>NZ_CM170126.1:0-182500 GCF_057220305.1 Paenibacillus sp. LRG-1
GTGGACAGCCATACCTCTGAACTATGGCAGCAAATTCTATCCATCATACAAACCAAGCTGAGTAAGCCGAGTTACGACACTTGGTTTAAGGCTACCAAGGCAGCGAAACTAAATGACCACTCCATTGTGATTTCTGCACCGACAACTTTTGCCGTGGAATGGCTTGAAAGCCGCTATACCAAGCTAGTCGGAGCAACGGTTTATGAAATTTTGGGCAAACAACTAGAGGTCAAGTTCGTTATTGAAGAGAACAAGCCCGCCGAGGTCGACCTTCAGCAACAACCTCAGCAGCAGCCGGTCGTTCATGAAGAAGCTGTGTCCCATATGCTGAATCCCAAATATACATTCGATACATTCGTCATCGGATCGGGGAACCGTTTTGCCCATGCGGCATCGCTGGCCGTCGCCGAGGCGCCGGCAAAAGCTTACAATCCGCTGTTTTTATACGGTGGTGTGGGGCTGGGGAAAACGCATCTGATGCACGCTATCGGACACTATATTTTGGAGCACAATCCGACCAGCAAGGTCGTTTATTTATCGTCGGAGAAGTTTACGAATGAATTCATTAATGCCATTCGGGACAACCGCGGGGAAAGTTTCCGGAATAAATATCGCAACATTGATATTTTGCTCATTGATGATATTCAATTCATTGCGGGCAAGGAATCGACGCAGGAGGAATTTTTCCACACGTTCAACGCCCTTCATGAGGAACGCAAGCAGATTATAATCTCAAGCGATCGGCCGCCTAAAGAAATTCCAACGCTGGAAGAACGGCTGCGCTCTCGCTTTGAGTGGGGACTTATTACGGATATTCAACCGCCGGATCTGGAGACGAGAATTGCTATTCTTCGGAAAAAGGCGCGGGCGGAGAACCTGGATATTCCTAATGAGGCCATGATGTATATCGCTAATCAAATTGATACAAACATCCGTGAGCTGGAAGGGGCGCTTATTCGCGTTGTCGCTTATTCCTCCTTAACCAATCAGGATGTCACAAGTCATCTCGCGGCTGAGGCGTTGAAAGATATTATCCCGTCCAGTCGTCCAAAAATGATCACGATTCAGGATATACAGCATCAAGTCGGGGAATTTTACAATCTACGGCTGGAGGATTTTAAAGCGCGTAAGCGGACGAAGGCTGTAGCTTTTCCACGACAGATTGCCATGTACCTGTCTCGTGAGCTAACCGACTATTCTTTGCCAAAAATCGGCGAAGCCTTCGGTGGGCGTGATCATACGACTGTCATTCATGCGCACGAAAAAATCTCCAAATCCATTCAAGTGGATCAGGATCTGTTTAAAGTTATCAACAGCCTAATAGAAAAAATCAAAAATCCAACCTGAATAAGTTCAGAGCCTATACACAATTTATACACATGTGGATAGGCTTGATTTTATTAGGGTTACAGTGACTTATCCACATATTCAGTGCGCCTATTACTATTACTAATATATTTTAAAGATATACATCACCTAAATAAGGCCCGCGTCAACGCGTGCTTGAAGGATTAAAACCCGTAGGAGGAACTTATGAAGATCAGCATTCTGAAAAACGTTTTGAACGAGGCTATACAACATGTATCCAAAGCGATATCAAGTCGGACTACGATTCCAATTCTGAGTGGTATTAAGTTGGATGTGAATCACCAGGGAGTAACGCTGACCGCCAGCGATACAGACATCTCCATTCAATCCTTTATTCCGATGGAGGATGGTGACCAAACTGTTGTTCAGGTCGAACAACCCGGCAGTGTTGTGCTGCCTGCCAAATTCTTTGTCGAAATTATCAAAAAGTTGCCGTCGCAGGAGATCCATATGGAGGTAAAAGACCAATTCCAAACCTTTATCTCGTCCGGCGCAACTGAAATTCAGATTGTTGGCTTGGACCCTGAAGAATTCCCGGTGCTTCCCAACATTGAAGAAAATCAAGTCATCTCTGTACCAGGAGATTTACTTAAAAATATGATTAAACAGACGGTATTCTCCATCTCCACCCACGAAACGACACCGATTTTAACTGGCGTGTTGTGGAATCTGGCTGAGGGTGAATTGAAGTTTGTGGCAACGGACCGCCACCGCCTTGCCACCCGTAGCGCTCATTTGGAGACGTCTGAAGGCTTGCGTTTTAGCAATGTTGTCATTGCGGGCAAAACGCTGAATGAGCTGAGCAGAATTATTCCAGATCAAAATATGCTTGTGGATATCGTAGTAGCGGACAATCAGGTATTATTCAAAGTAGATCGGGTGCTATTTTATTCCCGCATCTTGGACGGCACCTATCCTGATACTTCTAGAATTATTCCGACCTCCTACAAAACAGAACTGATTGTGGATACAAAAAGTTTAAGTGAGTCAATTGACCGTGCTTATTTGCTGTCCCGTGAGGAAAAAACGAATATTGTAAAAATGCAGTCGCTGGAAAATGGCGGTTTGGAGATTTCCTCTAGTTCCTCTGAGCTTGGCAAAGTGCGTGAGGAAGTAACTGTGTCCAAATTTGAGGGAGAGCCGCTCAAAATTTCGTTCAACTCTAAATACATGCTCGACGTGCTGAAGGTGATTGACAGCGAGCAGCTGACGATTGCTTTTACCGGCATTATGAGCCCCATTATTTTAAAACCGGCTGATTCCAGCAATGCGCTGTATATCATCCTGCCATATCGCACAACCAACTGACGTTTAGCGTTAACCCACCCGAGGACAAGCGAAAGGATGAACAAGCCTTGAAACAGATATCTATACAAACCGAATACATTAAGCTCGATCAATTTTTAAAATTAGCCGATTGTGTATCCACAGGAGGCATGGCTAAAGCCCTGCTGCAAGAGGGACAAGTCCGTGTGAATGGTGAACCGGAAGAACGTCGTGGAAGAAAACTGTACCCGGGTGATACCGTAGAAGTAGAGGACAACGGAAGTTTCGAAGTTACAGCAGGAGCATGATCGCCTGGGTGGCAAGGACTCCTTTTAGGTACGGAGTAACAAGGGGGACCCTATGTGTTTGTGAACAACATTGTTTTGCAGCAGTACCGGAACTATGAACAGCTGGAGCTGAATGAATTTGGGCCCGTTAATTTGCTGATCGGACAAAATGCGCAGGGCAAAACGAATCTGGTAGAGGCGATTTTTGTACTGGCTTTAACCAAAAGTCATCGAACGTCCCGCGACAAGGAGTTAATCTCTTTCGGGGCTACTTCCACTCACCTAGCTGCGGATGTGGATAAAAAATACGGGAAAATCAGACTGGATCTCGCGTTATCCACACAAGGCAAAAAAGCAAAGATCAACGGACTGGAGCAGCGCAAACTGAGCGATTTTATCGGTTCGTTAAATGTGGTCATGTTTGCACCTGAGGATCTGGAAATTGTGAAAGGAACACCGGGGGTTCGCCGCCGGTTTCTTGACATGGAAATCGGACAGGTTGCGCCAGGATATCTGTATCATTTGCAGCAATATCAGAAAGTATTGGTTCAGCGAAACAACCTGCTCAAGCAAGCTTGGGGTAAGGATATGGCGTCAGTGCAGCTGATGCTGGAGGTATGGAATGAGCAACTTGTTGAGCATGGTGTTAAAATTGTTAAAAAGCGGAAACAATTTATAACAAAGCTACAAAAGTGGGCTCAGGCCATTCATGAAGGGATCGCAGGTGGGACAGAAGAGTTAAAATTAACCTATGTTCCCTCCTTCAGTGAGCCAGAGGAAGAAGATGAAGCTGTCTTATTGGAGCGATTTATGATAAAGTTATCCCAAATGAGGGAACAGGAAATCCGCCGTGGCATGACTTTGGCGGGACCCCATCGTGACGATTTGGCCTTTGCCATTAACGGCAGAGAAGTGCATACGTATGGCTCTCAGGGGCAGCAGCGGACGACGGCCCTGTCCTTGAAGTTGGCCGAAATAGAGTTAATTCATGAGGAAATTGGTGAATATCCTGTCTTGCTGCTGGATGATGTTTTGTCCGAGCTGGACCCCTATCGTCAGACCCAGCTGATCGAGACTTTCCAAAGCAAGGTACAGACCTTTATCACGGCAACCGGGGTTGAGACTTTGAACGCAGAACGACTCAAGGATGCCAATATTTATCACGTCCACGACGGGCATGTGGAACACTAAGGAGTGAGTGACCGCTATGTATATTCATCTGGGTGGAGAAAAAATCATCCGCTCGTCAGAGCTTGTGGCTATTTTCGATATCTCGATTGAAAAATCCTCTAAAATCTCCAAGCAATATGTGAACCACGCCCAACAGCAAAAGCATGTCGAGATGATTGGCGAAGAGGAAGCCAAGTCCATCGTAGTGACTCAGAATACGGTGTATTATTCCCCCATCTCCTCAACAACACTCAAAAAGCGGGCAAACCAGTTTGTTGCCAATGCTTAACCATAGAATCTATAGAAGTAGGTGAAAGGCATGTCTATGAATCAACCGTCTTATGATGCGGGCGAGATTCAGGTCCTCGAGGGCCTGGAAGCGGTTCGGAAACGTCCCGGGATGTATATTGGCTCCACGAGCGCCAAAGGTCTCCATCATCTGGTCTGGGAAGTTGTGGACAACAGCATTGACGAAGCGCTGGCGGGTTATTGTGACAGCATTCAAGTTGTGGTTCACGAAGATAACAGCGTTACCGTTACAGATAACGGACGCGGTATTCCGGTAAGCGAACACGCCAAAATGAAAAAATCTGCGCTGGAAGTCGTTATGACTGTACTTCACGCAGGTGGTAAATTCGGAGGCGGAGGGTACAAGGTATCCGGTGGTCTGCACGGGGTTGGTGTATCGGTAGTGAACGCTCTCTCCAGCAAAATGATCGTTCATGTTAAACGGGACGGACATCTGTATGAGCAGGAATATCACCGTGGTGCTCCGCAGTATGATGTCAGAGTCATCGGTGATACAGACGAGACGGGTACCCAAACGACCTTCTATCCGGACGATCAAATCTTTACAGAAACGACCGTATATGATTATGATACGCTCCAAACGCGGATTCGTGAGTTGGCTTTCCTGAACAAAGGCATTGCAATCAGCTTGACTGATGAACGGACGGGAGCCAGCGATACATTCCATTACGAGGGCGGAATCAGTGAATATGTGCAATTCTTGAATCAAAAAAGAGAAGCGTTACATGAACAGCCGATTTATGTCGAAGGCTCGCGTGATATGATTCAAGTCGAAGTTGCTTTGCAATATAACGACAGCTATACCGAGAATATTTATTCTTTTGCTAACAACATCAATACCCATGAGGGCGGAACTCACGAATCAGGCTTCAAGAGTGCATTAACCCGGATTATTAACGATTATGCACGTAAAAATGGCTTGATTAAGGACAACAATGCCAACTTGACCGGTGATGATGTGCGTGAAGGATTGACGGCGATTATCTCCGTCAAAATTCCAGAACCACAGTTTGAGGGTCAGACCAAGACAAAGCTGGGGAACAGTGAGGTGCGAGGGATTGTCGAATCCCTATTCGCAGAGAAACTCCAGGAGTTCCTAGAGGAAAATCCGTCTGTTTCCCGCCGTGTGGTTGATAAATCATTACAAGCAGCACGTGCCCGGGAAGCAGCGCGTAAAGCGCGTGAGCTTACACGTCGTAAAAGTGCGCTGGAAATCAGTTCGCTCCCAGGCAAGCTGGCAGATTGCTCCTCTAAGGATGCTTCGATTAGTGAACTGTACATCGTCGAAGGTGACTCAGCAGGGGGTTCGGCCAAGCAGGGTCGTGATCGTCACTTTCAAGCTATTTTGCCGATTCGCGGTAAAATCCTGAATGTCGAAAAGGCACGCTTGGACCGTATTTTGTCCAGTGATGAAATCCGGTCGATGGTAACAGCAATGGGCACAGGGATCGGAGACGACTTTGACATCGCCAAAGCCCGTTATCACAAGGTCATTATCATGACAGATGCGGATGTCGATGGTGCCCATATTCGTACGTTGTTGCTGACGTTCTTCTATCGGTACATGCGTAAAATCATTGATGCAGGCTATATTTATATTGCTCAGCCACCACTATTCAAAGTAGAGCGTAACAAAGTTGTACGTTATGCGAACTCCGAGGCGGAACGTGATGAGATCATCAGGGAATTTGGAGAAAACGCGAAGTACAATGTACAGCGCTATAAAGGTTTGGGTGAGATGAATGCGACCCAACTTTGGGAAACTACGATGGACCCTGAGAGTCGTACCATGCTTCAGGTAACTGTCAGTGACGCGATGCTGGCTGATACACTGTTCAATACCTTGATGGGTGATAATGTAGAACCTCGTCGTGACTTTATCCAAGAACATGCGAAGTACGTGAAAAATCTCGATTTTTAATGTGTGATGTTCTTTCCTAGTGGCTGTATTACGTGCTCATTAGGTAGTATTTTGTAGGAGTTCACAAGGGGCGCCCAAAGGGGCGTCCCTTTTCTTGTCATTAACCAGCCCGGGTGTATTTGAATATTTAATCTCATTGTTTTAGGCTTTTTTCTTAGAGCGTACGGCTTTACCCGTGGATGGAGAGTACCGTCCGTAGCCTACTGCATATCTGAATATTTTATGATAGAGGCTTTTGTTTGGAAGGGAAGAGAACACCTTGATTGCTGGTCTCGTGTTAACCTCCAGAATCCACGGATAATTTTGCTGATCCAGTCCCACATCTAATCCTATTTCCCTTAAACGTGGGTATCTTTTTTGCAACTGCCAGGCTACCCGTTCGCCCATTTTTGATAATTTTTGCTCCAGTCGTACAGATTCCTTTACATCCATGTATGGAGCGACCAGCTCATTGAAAAAGCGCGTTGTCCCACCGCTGTGATGATTGGTGACGACTTTGTCAGGAGCAGCTACGCGTCCTACAATAAGCGTTGTTTCCCATTGGTGTCTTAAGTTCATCTGGGTTAATACCCTCAGATCGAAAGGGCGTGCTTCATGCTGAAGAAGTGGAATTCCACGCTGGATCAGATATGGACGTTTTCGTATGCGGGAAGAAACCACTCTATGCAGATCTTCTAGACTTTCGAAGGTGAAGGTATCTACTTCATAGCGAAGCACATACCAAGTTCTCTCTTCGATGATTCCTTCTTCTGTCGGCGGAAGCGGTTCTGTCAGCCTCTCTGCCCGCATAACCCCTTTTCCATAAGTACCGTTATCAGGCTTAATATAGACAGTACCATACACGGCCAACATTTCGTTCAAGTGATCAAATGTGTACAACCGTGTTTCCGGTACATAAGCGGCCAATGTCGGATTGGGGAGAATGGCATTTGTTTTGGTCCACTTACTGGATACTCGCTGAATAGACAAGTAATCTCATCCCTTTCTTTTCGAAATATGAGTCATGTACTTGGAATCCGCAACACTTTGACAAAACAAGGGAAACTAAAGGACAAGTGCGTAAAACAATGATATAATAGAGAAATACGGCGTTTTTCGGAATTTTGCTAAGTGAACCCTGACCGTATACGTATTGTATGTGGAAAAGGCCCTTAGGGTGGGGGCTAATCCCCAGCTCTGGGGAATTTGTTATAATCAGGGCTTGTGAGTTGTACAAGAGAATAGCGATCTGCTACAGGCAGAGAGAGAATGACGAGGGATTTACGCTGTAAAGAGGACAGATGTGTTTAATTGTGCTCTTTTTGTGAAAGTAATATAATTATACAGATGAGGATTTCAGCCAAAATCCTGCGCAGAGAGCGGAGTGTATAGGCAGTATCTTGTTAGGCTTTTCACATAGAGAGCATTGTATTGAAGGATAAGAAGGAGGACCAGCATGGCGGATCAAAATAACTCGCAAATCATCAATAGGGATATCGGAGTGGAAATGCGCGAATCCTTTATGGATTATGCCATGAGTATTATTGTTAGCCGTGCCTTGCCTGATGTGCGGGACGGACTGAAGCCGGTACACCGTCGTATTTTGTACGCGATGTCCGAGCTGGGCATGTCGCCAGATAAGCCTTACAAAAAATCGGCAAGAATCGTCGGCGAAGTTATCGGTAAATATCACCCTCATGGTGATACGGCTGTATATGATACGATGGTGCGGATGGCGCAGGATTTTTCTTTGCGTTATATGTTGGTGGATGGACACGGTAACTTTGGCTCCGTGGATGGAGATATGGCGGCTGCGATGCGTTACACCGAAGCACGGTTGTCCAAGATTGCCATGGAAATGCTACGTGATTTGAACAAAGAGACCGTTGATTTTATGCCGAACTACGATGGTGAAGAGAGCGAGCCCGTCGTATTACCTGCACGTTATCCTAACTTGCTGGTGAATGGTGTCGGCGGAATTGCAGTCGGAATGGCTACCAATATTCCTCCGCATAACTTGGGAGAGGTTATCGATGGTGTACAAGCATTGATCGAAAACCCCGACATTACGCCGATGGAACTTATGGATTATATTCAAGGGCCCGATTTCCCGACAGCAGGTTATATTTTAGGACGCTCTGGTATCCGTCAGGCGTACCAGACTGGCCGCGGATCTGTGACCATGCGTGCGAAGACCACCATAGAAGAGATTGGCAATAAAGCACGGATTATCGTGCATGAGTTGCCTTACCAAGTGAATAAGGCTCGTCTGGTTGAGAAAATTGCCGAATTAGTACGTGACAAACGTATTGAAGGCATTACGGATCTTCGGGATGAATCGGACCGTACAGGTATGCGTGTCGTTATCGAGTTGCGTAGGGACGTGAACCCGAACGTCGTTCTGAATAATTTGTTTAAACATACGGCTATGCAGTCGAATTTCGGTATTAATATGCTTGCCATTGTAAACAACGAACCGAAGATTTTGAACCTGAAGGATGTCTTGTATCATTATCTCAAACATCAGGTCGAGGTTATTCGTCGCCGGACAGAATTTGATCTGAAAAAAGCCGAAGCCAGAGCACACATTCTGGAAGGCTTGCGCATTGCCCTTGACCATCTGGACGAAGTTATTGCTTTGATTCGTTCTTCCCAAACTGCAGAAGCAGCTCGTGAAGGACTGATTGAGCGTTTCTCGCTCACTCTTGAGCAGTCTCAGGCTATTCTCGATATGCGTCTGCAACGCTTAACCGGTTTGGAACGTGAGAAGATCGAGAACGAATATAACGAGCTAATACAAAAGATTGCGGAATACCGTGAGATTTTGGCGAACGAGCATCTGGTACTCAACATCATTAGCGAAGAGCTGAATGAACTTAAGGAACGCTTCGCTGATGACCGTCGCACTGAAATTACAGTGGGTGAAGAGAGTATTCTGGATGAGGATCTCATTCCGCGTGAAGATGTTATTATTACTGTAACCCATACGGGATATATCAAACGCCTTCCTGTTACTACCTATCGCAGTCAAAAACGCGGTGGTCGTGGTGTAGTGGGTATGGATACCAAAGATGAGGATTTCGTAGAGCATCTGTTCATTACGAATTCACATCATCATTTGTTATTCTTTACCGACAAGGGCAAGGTATATCGGATTAAGGCCTATGAGATTCCTGACCTTAGCCGGACAGCCCGGGGAACACCGATTATTAACCTGATTCAGATTGAACAGGGTGAGTCGATCAATGCGGTAATTCCAATCGAGGAATTTGTGGAGGATAGCTATCTATTCTTTGCGACCCAGCATGGAATCATAAAGAAGACACCACTTGACGACTATGCAAATATCCGCAAAGGTGGCTTGATTGCCATTAACTTGCGTGAAGATGACGCCCTGATCGAAGTGAAGCTGACGGACGGACAACAGGAAATGATTATTGGTACAGCACAAGGCATGTCTATCCGTTTCCCTGAAAGTGATGTACGGTCTATGGGCCGTAGCGCTACAGGGGTTAAAGGGATCAACCTTGATGAGAGTGATGCTGTAATTGGTATGGACATCGTAGATACCAGCCTGGATATCCTGATTGTAACGGCCAAAGGTTATGGCAAGCGTACCCCTGTTGTGGATTATCGTATCCAAAGCCGTGGAGGTAAGGGGATCAAGACGATTAATGTTACGGATAAAAATGGTCCGGTTGTCGGTCTCAAGGTTGTAAAAACCGAAGAGGATCTGATGATCATTACAGCTAGTGGCACCTTGATTCGGACTAGCATGGGGGAAATCTCCACGATGGGTCGGAATACACAAGGGGTAAGGCTGATTAATATTCGCGATGATGATTCGGTTGCAACTGTTTGTCGAGCGAACAAGAATGAGGAGCAGGATGAACTGCTTGAAGAATTATTAGAGGGTGGGGAAGCTGGAGAGGGCTCATCTCTATCATTTGTTGAACCAACTCTCGAAACGAATACAGAAGGTGCGGAAGGTAACGACCCAGAATCTTCTGAGGGCGAATAAGAGCCTGAATATGGAAACAACAGTAGTTATTAAATTTCAGATGGAACAGACTCTCTGACTATTTGGTCGGGGAGTCTTTTTCTTTTTCTGGCTAACGAATTCAGACAAGTATGCTTTAAATGGCATAAAATGAATGTACAGGATCATTCCCAAGTAATATAATGACATCATAACTGGCAGCTGGAGCAGCTGTTGTGAGAACAGAGAGGTTGACCATGACAACTGTACCCGTATCCGAATTAAAAGCAGGACTTAGATTGCAAAGCGATGTATTTACAGAAATGGGCAGCTTGCTGCTACCGAAAGGGCGCATTCTGCTACCGCGTGACTTGGAGATTTTACAGGCGTTCCTGATCCAGCAAGTTGAGGTAGGGACGGATGATCTTACAAAATCCAGTAGCGAGTCTACGACTGTTCGATCTGGAACATCTGAATCGCAAGGACCTTCGTTAGATGGACGAGATGAATCTGAACAATTTCAGGATGAGTATGACAAAATGGTGATGCTCGTTAAGAATGCATTTCAATCGGTGCTCGTCTCTAATTTATCTATATATGAACTGCGAGGACAATTGGAGTCCTTACTGGTGCACATTCAGCGCTATAATGTAATGACCTATACTCCGCCCGCCATGATCGAAGTGGACTATATTTTTCACAACGCCGTGCTAACCTCCCTTACTTCCTATTCCATTGCACAATGGATCGGATTACCTCAAAAGGATTGGATGCAAGTGGCTTTTGCTGGATTGCTTCATGACATAGGGAACGCTAAAATGGACCCGGTCATTCTGTATAAGCCCTCCAAACTAACGTGGGAAGAGCAAGAAGAAATACGTCGCCATACATCACTAGGATACCAGTTGCTTAAAAATGTGAAAGCTATTAACGAAGGTGTGCGTTTGGCAGCTCTTCAGCATCATGAGAAAGTGGACGGTACTGGATATCCACTGCGTCTTAAAGGGGAACAAATCCACATCTACGCTAAAATCGTTGGAGTGGCTGATGTATTCCATGCTATGACTCTAGAGAAAACATACCGACCTGCCCAATCACCGTATCTGGTTCTAGAGCAAATCAAGTCAGAATCATTTGGAAAGCTGGACCCAAGTGTCGTACAAGTTTTTATTCATAAGTTAACCCAATTCAATAATGGAACCAAGGTGCGCCTCAATGATAACCGTACAGGGGAAATTATTTTCGCTGATCGAGATCATCCGACTCGGCCGTTGATTCAAGTAGATGGGGAAATCATTAACTTAATGCTGCAAAGAGAGCTTTATATCGAGTGTATTGTTACTTAACTAAGTATTTTTAAAATAACAGTTGCACAATATAAAGAAAGTATGATATATTATTTCTTGTCGCTTCAAGTGTTATCAAGAAGAGCGGAAAACACTTTTGAAAAAAGTGTTGACATAACTCTAGAAAATATGATACACTATAAAAGTTGCTGAGGGGTTGAAAGAAACGCCGATGCGGACATTGAATGTTTGATCTTTGAAAACTGAACAACGAGTGAGTAAAACGATTTTGTTCGCAAAATCAAACAAGAGATATTTTATCTCGTCAGTTTCAAAATGAGCTTATCGCTCTTTCTATAAACCAACTTCGGTTGGTCTTTAATGGAGAGTTTGATCCTGGCTCAGGACGAACGCTGGCGGCGTGCCTAATACATGCAAGTCGAGCGGGGTTGATTAGAAGCTTGCTTCTAATCAACCTAGCGGCGGACGGGTGAGTAACACGTAGGCAACCTGCCCACAAGACAGGGATAACTACCGGAAACGGTAGCTAATACCCGATACATCCTTTTCCTGCATGGGAGAAGGAGGAAAGACGGAGCAATCTGTCACTTGTGGATGGGCCTGCGGCGCATTAGCTAGTTGGTGGGGTAAAGGCCTACCAAGGCGACGATGCGTAGCCGACCTGAGAGGGTGATCGGCCACACTGGGACTGAGACACGGCCCAGACTCCTACGGGAGGCAGCAGTAGGGAATCTTCCGCAATGGGCGAAAGCCTGACGGAGCAACGCCGCGTGAGTGATGAAGGTTTTCGGATCGTAAAGCTCTGTTGCCAGGGAAGAACGTCTTGTAGAGTAACTGCTACAAGAGTGACGGTACCTGAGAAGAAAGCCCCGGCTAACTACGTGCCAGCAGCCGCGGTAATACGTAGGGGGCAAGCGTTGTCCGGAATTATTGGGCGTAAAGCGCGCGCAGGCGGCTCTTTAAGTCTGGTGTTTAATCCCGAGGCTCAACTTCGGGTCGCACTGGAAACTGGGGAGCTTGAGTGCAGAAGAGGAGAGTGGAATTCCACGTGTAGCGGTGAAATGCGTAGATATGTGGAGGAACACCAGTGGCGAAGGCGACTCTCTGGGCTGTAACTGACGCTGAGGCGCGAAAGCGTGGGGAGCAAACAGGATTAGATACCCTGGTAGTCCACGCCGTAAACGATGAATGCTAGGTGTTAGGGGTTTCGATACCCTTGGTGCCGAAGTTAACACATTAAGCATTCCGCCTGGGGAGTACGGTCGCAAGACTGAAACTCAAAGGAATTGACGGGGACCCGCACAAGCAGTGGAGTATGTGGTTTAATTCGAAGCAACGCGAAGAACCTTACCAGGTCTTGACATCCCTCTGACCGGTCTAGAGATAGACCTTTCCTTCGGGACAGAGGAGACAGGTGGTGCATGGTTGTCGTCAGCTCGTGTCGTGAGATGTTGGGTTAAGTCCCGCAACGAGCGCAACCCTTATGCTTAGTTGCCAGCAGGTCAAGCTGGGCACTCTAAGCAGACTGCCGGTGACAAACCGGAGGAAGGTGGGGATGACGTCAAATCATCATGCCCCTTATGACCTGGGCTACACACGTACTACAATGGCCGGTACAACGGGAAGCGAAATCGCGAGGTGGAGCCAATCCTAGAAAAGCCGGTCTCAGTTCGGATTGTAGGCTGCAACTCGCCTACATGAAGTCGGAATTGCTAGTAATCGCGGATCAGCATGCCGCGGTGAATACGTTCCCGGGTCTTGTACACACCGCCCGTCACACCACGAGAGTTTACAACACCCGAAGTCGGTGGGGTAACCCGCAAGGGAGCCAGCCGCCGAAGGTGGGGTAGATGATTGGGGTGAAGTCGTAACAAGGTAGCCGTATCGGAAGGTGCGGCTGGATCACCTCCTTTCTATGGAGAATCGTTTCCTGCAACGGAAACATTCAAATATGAAGCGTAAGCTTCAAAACTCAGGTTTAGGCCTGTTACTCACTCGTTGCTCAGTTTTGAGAGCTCAAACTCTCAAGCTTCGACGAATGTTTCATTCACACATCTGTGTGGAACCGAAATATTCATCGGGTTTCGCTTCAATGAAGCGAATTGCACCTTGAAAACTGGATACCGAAACGAAATTGCGTTTTAGAATATTCCTTTAAGCTGATCTTGTGTAAACAAGTGAAATAAAGGTAGCTGCCTTGAATTTTATTCACACATTTGTGTTGAACCGAAATTCAAAGCAAATCGTATTTACCATGTAAATACTAGGTTAAGCTACAAAGAGCACACGGAGGATGCCTAGGCGCCAGGAGCCGACGAAGGACGTGGCGAACAACGATAAAGCCTCGGGGAGCTGTAAGCAAGCTTTGATCCGGGGATGTCCGAATGGGGAAACCCGGCTGTCTTCATCGACAGTCACTTTCTGCTGAATACATAGGCAGAATAGAGGCAGACCAGGGGAACTGAAACATCTAAGTACCCTGAGGAAGAGAAAACAATAGTGATTCCGTCAGTAGCGGCGAGCGAACGCGGATTAGCCCAAACCAAGGAGCTTGCTCCTTGGGGTTGTGGGACGTCTCACATGGAGTTACAAAGGAACCGGTTAGATGAAGAGGTCTGGAAAGGCCCGCCAGAGAAGGTAAAAGCCCTGTAGTTCAAAACTTGTTCTCTCCGAGACGGATCCCGAGTAGTGCGGGGCACGTGAAACCCCGTATGAATCCGGCAGGACCATCTGCCAAGGCTAAATACTCCCTGGCGACCGATAGTGAAGCAGTACCGTGAGGGAAAGGTGAAAAGCACCCCGGAAGGGGAGTGAAATAGATCCTGAAACCGTGTGCTTACAAGAAGTCAGAGCCCGATCTATGGGTGATGGCGTGCCTTTTGTAGAATGAACCGGCGAGTTACGTTCCCGTGCAAGGTTAAGGTGAAGAGCTGAAGCCGCAGCGAAAGCGAGTCTGAATAGGGCGAATGAGTACGTGGACGTAGACCCGAAACCGGGTGATCTACCCCTGTCCAGGGTGAAGGTGCGGTAACACGCACTGGAGGCCCGAACCCACGCATGTTGAAAAATGCGGGGATGAGGTGGGGGTAGCGGAGAAATTCCAATCGAACCCGGAGATAGCTGGTTCTCCCCGAAATAGCTTTAGGGCTAGCCTCGGAAAAAAGAATCGTGGAGGTAGAGCACTGATTGGGTGCGGGGCCCGCAAGGGTTACCAAGCTCAGTCAAACTCCGAATGCCATAGATTTAGTTCCGGGAGTCAGACAGTGAGTGCTAAGATCCATTGTCGAAAGGGAAACAGCCCAGACCATCAGCTAAGGTCCCCAAGTGTGTGTTAAGTGGGAAAGGATGTGGAGTTGCACAGACAACCAGGATGTTGGCTTAGAAGCAGCCACCATTGAAAGAGTGCGTAATAGCTCACTGGTCGAGTGACTCTGCGCCGAAAATGTAACGGGGCTAAACACACCACCGAAGCTATGGCTTGATGCTTGCATCAGGGGTAGGGGAGCGTTGAATGCGGGTTGAAGGTGTACCGTAAGGAGCGCTGGACTGCATTCAAGTGAGAATGCCGGTATGAGTAACGAAAAGATCTGTGAGAATCAGATCCGCCGAAAGCCTAAGGGTTCCTGAGGAAGGTTCGTCCGCTCAGGGTAAGTCGGGACCTAAGGCGAGGCCGATAGGCGTAGTCGAAGGACAACAGGTCGAAATTCCTGTACCACCGTAATCCGTTATGAGCGATGGGGTGACGCAGTAGGGTAGTGACGCGGACTGATGGATGTCCGTCTAAGCAGTGAGGCTGGTGTGTAGGCAAATCCGCACATCGTAAGGCTGGGCTGTGATGGGGAGCGAAAATTGTAGTAGCGAAGGTCATGATCTCAGACTGCCAAGAAAAGCCTCTAGCCAGGAGAAGGTGCCCGTACCGCAAACCGACACAGGTAGGCGAGAAGAGAATTCTAAGGCGCGCGGAAGAACTCTCGTTAAGGAACTCGGCAAAATGACCCCGTAACTTCGGGAGAAGGGGTGCCTCGGTAGGGTGAATAGCCCGAGGGGGCCGCAGTGAAAAGGCCCAAGCGACTGTTTAGCAAAAACACAGGTCTGTGCGAAGCCGCAAGGCGAAGTATACGGGCTGACGCCTGCCCGGTGCTGGAAGGTTAAGGGGAGTGGTAAGCCTTCGGGCGAAGCTATGAACCGAAGCCCCAGTAAACGGCGGCCGTAACTATAACGGTCCTAAGGTAGCGAAATTCCTTGTCAGGTAAATTCTGACCCGCACGAATGGCGTAACGACTTGGGCGCTGTCTCAACGAGAGATCCGGTGAAATTTTAATACCTGTGAAGATGCAGGTTACCCGCGACAAGACGGAAAGACCCCATGGAGCTTTACTGCAGCTTGATATTGAATTTGGGTACGATCTGTACAGGATAGGTGGGAGCCGTAGAACTTTGAGCGCCAGCTTGAAGGGAGGCATCCTTGGGATACCACCCTGATCGTATCTAGGTTCTAACTTGGTACCGTGATCCGGTGCGAGGACAGTGTCAGGTGGGCAGTTTGACTGGGGCGGTCGCCTCCTAAAGAGTAACGGAGGCGCCCCAAGGTTCCCTCAGAATGGTTGGAAATCATTCGAAGAGTGCAAAGGCAGAAGGGAGCTTGACTGCGAGACCTACAAGTCGAGCAGGGACGAAAGTCGGGCTTAGTGATCCGGTGGTACCGCATGGAAGGGCCATCGCTCAACGGATAAAAGCTACCCTGGGGATAACAGGCTTATCTCCCCCAAGAGTCCACATCGACGGGGAGGTTTGGCACCTCGATGTCGGCTCATCGCATCCTGGGGCTGAAGTAGGTCCCAAGGGTTGGGCTGTTCGCCCATTAAAGCGGTACGCGAGCTGGGTTCAGAACGTCGTGAGACAGTTCGGTCCCTATCTGTCGTGGGCGTAGGAAATTTGAGAGGAGCTGTCCTTAGTACGAGAGGACCGGGATGGACGTACCGCTGGTGTACCAGTTGTTCCGCCAGGAGCACCGCTGGGTAGCTATGTACGGAAGGGATAAGCGCTGAAAGCATCTAAGCGTGAAGCCCCCCTCAAGATGAGATTTCCCAATTAGTAAGACCCCTTGAAGACGACGAGGTAGATAGGTTGGGGGTGGAAGTGCAGTAATGCATGGAGCTGACCAATACTAATCGGTCGAGGGCTTATCCTAAGAATAAAACGCAAATAAGTTTCGGATCCAGTTTTCAGGGTGTAACCTTGAAGGTGTGTAGAAATACATACATACAAGCGCGTGGCTATTCATTCACACAAAAGTGATGAACCGAATAACCACACGGTAGAATTTGCACAGCAAATTCATGTTTGGTGGCGATAGCGGAGGGGTTCCACACGTACCCATCCCGAACACGACCGTTAAGCCCTCCAGCGCCGATGGTACTTGGACCGCAGGGTCCTGGGAGAGTAGGACGTCGCCAAGCAACAAGTAAAGAGGACCATGATCTCATTGAGATTATGGTTCTTTTTTGCATATACGTATACTTTAGAAATATCCTTACAAAAGGAAGGTAACATTTTTGTTACGGAATGTAAGAGTAAACCCTGTATAATATAGGTATTGAATCCCATACACACACGCTGCATTATTGCAGAATTATGCAAACTCCATCATAGGATTTTGTATAGTCAATCAGGCTGGTAAGGAGGGAAGATCATGCGGCGAAATAAATGGCTTGCTCTATTGGTGCTATTCAGTGTCGCTGTCGCGATTCTTACCGGGTGCGTGGAGGAGGAGCCTTCTTGGACATCGTTTGAGGGTGCTGCCAATGAGAAGACGTTTCCGGTTCCCAAAGAAGCTAGTAAAACCGATCGGGCCAGCAGTAATTCGGACATGGACTATGTTCGCTATGCACTGCCAGCATTGAAGGAAAGTGATAGTCTACCTGCCCCTTATCTAGAGGAGATTGCAGCTTGGGGCTGGACTGAGGAACCGAATTTATCCACCTCGAATCAGAAGGTGTTTCAGAAAAATAAACACATGGTGCATTTATCTGTGCATGATGGTTCTTTTACTGTATTGGTTCCAAAAGACAGAAAGGCTGTTGTGAAGAGCAAAAGCGTGGATCTTAATTAGGGACACGGTTTTCAACCGAGTAAGCAGCATAGGATTTATTGTAGATCATATTTTTAGTAAACTCATAGCGTATTGTATGCTGTGTATAATGATGAATGAAGAGATCGGATATGGGGAAGCACTCAGAACTGCAGTTGAGTAGGGGGTGGCTTCCTTTTATATATTTGCATGTTGATCAAATGCTCTACATGAATAACGAGGATAATGATGAGGAAAAGTTTACTTGATAAGCGAATATAACGATTACAGTTGTTAAGTCACAAAAAAAGGAGTAACCGGTTGAGGTTGCTCCTTTTTTATTGCTTCGGTCTATATGGGTGTAGGTTAGTTCAGACCTGAATTTTCTATCTGTACGGATAATGAGTGGTTAGATTTACTGTTGATAATATGAGGCATCTTCATCGGTAAACTTCAACATGCCGTCTTTTCTCTCGCCTGTAAGCCGACTGAGGATGTATAGACGCGGTGCAATAAGCCATAGATGCCAGAAGAGTAAGGATACAGTAAAGGCTGGTGGAGACCAGAGAATGAATACGGCTGATAAGCAGATACCGATCCAGAGGGTATGTATGTGCACACGACGAAAGATGCTATAGCCTATATACTGGTCTGTCATATAGCCTAGCCAAGGTAATTTACGATGGAATGCCCAGCGTTTGCGGAAGGATGTTCCGCCACCGATGTATAGGACAGATCGTGAGATTACGAAGTGTACCCATAAGGTTAGGAAAAAGGCAAGAGCAAACAAAAACACGCTAGTCCAGGAAAAGGCAAGAAGCAGAAAGAGAAGCATAATAATAGGTAATGTGATGTGACTCCATATTAGTTGACGCGGTATACTGATTTTTTTAATGAGCTTGTAGTGATAGTAGGTAGCTTTGGTTCCGGTTTCCTCTGTCATGCGAACAGTCCTTTCATTAATCTACTGCATCACAAGTGGCTTCCCGTCCACAGCCGGAAAAAGGGACGGTACTTCGCTCATGCCGCTTTAAATAAGCATTTAATCGTTTTTGTAGAAATACAGAATGATCAACATCCAGTGTTAGCTAGCCTACTCTATAATTACTGGAAAAGCTATCACTGATGAAGTGTTCAAGAGCTCCGATGAAAGGGTATCCATACATAAGAGCTTTTCTTATTATATCGGCATAGACGGCTGTTTTTTAAACATACGGGGTACAAACACCATAATGGCCCAGAAGGAATATATATAGAGTATATCGTCGAACTGGGCTATGAAAAGGTTTAAAATAGTAGAAAGTGCCCCATACTAATAGTAAAAGAAACAAGGTGGGATGGATATGCATGATCAAGGCGGCCACCGCTGCATTATATGCGGGCAGCACAAGCATGAAGGCATTTTTATCGTTTCCGAGTTTATCTGTGATACGTGTGAAGCTGAAATGGTGCACACGGATGCAACTGATGCCAAATATCATTTTTTTATTGATCAATTAAAGCAAATCTGGGTACAGAAAAATGCATAATATCCTTTGCTAATTAGTCTTTGAAGGATTGGCATTCCAAGGTCTGTCGATACGGGCCTTTTTTTCTGTGAGTAAAAGTAGGATTCCGCTTGATTTTACGATAAAATAAGGTAGATATAAAGCTTTGTTTGGAAGGATTGCAGAATGATGGGGAAAAAGGCGGTACATGCACCATTAATGGAAGCTCTAATACGTTACCGGACTCAGGGCAATGCTTCTTTCCATGTACCCGGTCATAAAAATGGACAAGTATATGAGCATGAAAATATTGCGTCTCTGTTGCAAGAAGTGATGTCTATTGATGCGACAGAAATTTCTGGACTGGATGATTTGCATCACCCAGAAGATGTGATTCGTGAAGGGCAGGGACTGGCTGCAAAGTGCTTTGGTGCTGAGGAGAGCTTTTGGCTAATTGGAGGAAGCACGGTCGGTAATTTGGCTATGATTTTAACTGTATGTACGGAGCCGGGAGATCTACTGCTGGTACAGAGGAATGTACACAAATCTGTCCTGAACGGTCTCATGCTGTCAGGGGCTAACGCGGTATTCCTGGATCCGGAAATAGACACACTAAGCGGACTGACGGTTGCCCCAACGACGGATACAATAAAGGCTGCACTGAAGGCCTATCCTTCGGCTAAAGGGGTGTTACTTACACTACCTAATTACTATGGAATGGGGCATGACCTGACGGCAACGGCTAAGGCCTGTCATGCAGCCCATGTGCCGCTATTGGTAGATGAGGCACACGGTGCCCATTATGGGCTGCATCCTCGTTTGCCAGCCTCTGCGCTATCCTGCGGGGCTGATGTAGTCGTCCAGTCGACACATAAAATGCTTCCAGCCATGACCATGGGGGCCATGTTACATGTGCAGGGAGAGAGAATCCATCGGGAACTGCTTCGTCAGCGGTTGGCGATGGTGCAGAGCTCTAGCCCTTCTTATCCGTTAATGGCTTCACTGGATTTGGCAAGATGGTATATAGAGGCGTATGGAGCGGATGCTTTTACAGTGGGCTTAGCGTCGGCAGATGCTTTTAGAAAGGGCCTGGAGCAGCTCCCACGCTTTCGCTTGCTAGAACCTACACAGCAGGTACTAGAGGGGAAAGGCGCTCACAGGGGAATCTCTGAGGTCCTAGAAAGGGCTGAGGAGGGAATAAGCGGATATTCAACCCAGGACCCTTTTAAATTGGTGCTGTATGATACATGGGGGATACTGGATGGGTTTGGACTCAAGCATGAGTTGGAGACTTATGGATGTACTCCAGAGATGAGCGACGAAAAACATGTTGTTTTATTGTTTACGTTAGGCTCTACGCCTAAGGATGCGAGTCACCTGTTGCAGGCTCTTGTGCATATAGATAATGATATAAGATTTAAGGAGACGGCTGGTGAGCCGGGGGCAACGGAAAAAGAGCTGCAAAGACTCGAATTAGATTTTTCCACGTGGAACAATGATAGAATGAAGGGATACTCTAGTCCGGTGCCGTTTGGACTTCGACCGATTAGCCCGGATCAGATAGAGAACGTGTCTGTAGAGGATTCCGCTGGCAGGGTAGCGGCTGAAATGATTATCCCGTATCCTCCAGGTATTCCGCTGTTATATACAGGAGAAACAATCACAGAAGCGATTGCACTGCGGATGAGTCGTCTACGTGAGCTGGGAGCCAAGTGGCATGGGATAGCAGATGAAAGTATGCTTACAATTCGGGTATTCCGTTTACAATAAAGATTAGATACTAGAGACTTAACAAATACAGAAGACTGAATAAAAGAAGCATACGTAGCCTGTGGGTGACTTTTATTTTTCAGGCAGGAAAGCAGGGAATAACATGAATCGCAAAGGCATTTTTATCACACTGGAGGGGGGAGACGGCTCCGGTAAAACAACTATGATTCAACGGCTGGCGAAGTTTATGGAGGAAGAAGGCTATCCAGTCATCACGACGAGGGAGCCGGGTGGCATCGAAATTTCCGAAAAGATTCGCTCTATCATTTTGGACCCTGCTCATACCAGTATGGATGCTCGAACAGAGGCACTTTTATACGCGGCGGCGCGGCGTCAGCATTTGGTGGAGAAGGTAAAGCCGGCTATTGAACAGGGAGCTATCGTATTATGTGATCGTTTTGTGGATAGTAGCTTGGTCTATCAAGGATTTGCAAGAGGGATCGGAATTGAAGAGGTAGCTTCAATTAATCGCTTCGCGGTGGATGATTGGGAGCCGGATGCCACATTTTATCTGGATATTGAGCCCGAATTGGGATTGGCAAGAATTAATGCGTCACGAGGAGCAGAAATGGACCGCCTCGACATGGAGAGTATATCGTTTCACCATAAGGTGCGAGAGGCATATTTGGAGTTGGCTCGCAAATTTCCGGAGCGAATTACAATTGTTGATGCATCTCCGGCGCCAGAGCAGGTGGAGCAAGTATTGAGGGATTTGCTGAAAAAGCGGTTTGTTCAGAATTTTAGCATATAATTGTCGAAGGATATACGGTAAAATTGAGCTAGGGACAAGGTTGTCTCTAATATGACTTGAAGGAGGAATACAGGATGAAGCTGATTATTGCGATTGTACAGGATAAGGACAGTAATAGATTATCCAGCGGACTGGTGAAAGCTAATTTCCGTGCTACCAAATTGGCGAGCACAGGAGGATTTCTGCGTGCAGGTAATACGACATTTATGATCGGTGTTGATGACAATCAGGTGGACTCATTAATGAACGTCATTCGCAGCAGTTGCAAGGTTCGTGAACAGCTGGTCACACCCGTTACCCCTATGAGCGGGACGACGGATTCCTATTTACCGTTACCTGTTGAAGTGCAGGTGGGTGGAGCGACGGTATTCGTGATGCCTGTAGACCGTTTCGAGCATTTCTGAATCTACACAATAGGGCCTATTCTGCCGATATGATAGGGGAATCGCCTGTATCTTCTCACATGATGGGAGTGAGGGCAGATCCACTAAAACGGCAGCGCTACAGCGTAGTCCCCGGAAAGCCGAAGAAACCCCGAGTTCTAGTTTGAACTGTTCATGAAGGGGGAAAGTGGAAGCATCCGGGGAGAAAGCAGGTTTATATGAAAATAAATCCGGGCTATCGCCCTTTACAAAGTACATTGTCTACAAATGAAATGAGTGCAAAGCCAATTCAGCCCAAGAGCTTCTCCGACGTTATGCAGCAAAATGGGGAGCAGGCTTCGCAGGAGGAATTGAATCGGCGCTTTAAGGAAATACAAATGCAGGGAGATCGTCTTGCACGTTCAATGACGATTCGTGAGTTGAAGGCTTATAAGATGCTGGTTAAACGGTTTTTGGAAGATACAGTTCGGCGAGGCGTGTCCATGAAGGACACAAAGGGTTGGGATCGCCGGGGACGCAGCAAACGTTATAAGCTGATTGATGAAGTGGATGAGCTGTTGCTCAAAATGGCGGATGAGCTGCTTGAAACTGAACAAGGCAAGATTGAGCTTTTGCAAGGGGTCGGTGAGATCAGAGGATTGCTGATTAATCTCTCATTTTAATGCAGACTTATGTTATAAATGAATACAGACGGGCTGTTGCCACGAAGAAATAATCTGCTTGCTGATCATGCTGGCAGATTATTTTTGACTATGTATATGTGGGCAGACGTGATACGGAAATAGCAGCAGTTGCCCCGAAAAACGAGGATTTGAAGTTGGAATCATGAAAATAGCAACAAAGTTTGCCCGGAAGAACAACGGTTTGCTGAGGGATCACAGTTGTTTTCAGTGGAGAAAGTGAGGAAATATGTCTTTTCAACATATAATGGGCCAGGATGTAGCCAAAAAAATGCTGCAAAGTGCACTACGGAATCATACGGTCAACCATGCCTATGTTTTTAGCGGGCCGCCGGGAAGCGGGCAGATGAACATGGCGCAGATCTTTGCTAAGGCTTTATTTTGTGAGCGACAGACGGATGATGCATGTGGGGAGTGCTTGTCGTGCCGTAAGGTAGAGCACGGGAATCATCCAGATTTGCACATTGTAGAGCCGGATGGAGCTACGATTAAAATTGATCAGATTCGCGGGCTTCAACGTATATTTTCTTACAAATCTGAAAGCTCCAATCCGAAGGTATATATTATTCGACAGGCGGATACCATGACAGTGCAAGCTGCTAATAGCCTACTTAAATTTTTGGAGGAGCCCCAGATTCCAGTGGTCGGTATACTCATTTCTGAAAATGGACAGGCGTTGCTACCTACGATTCAATCACGGACGCAGCAGGTTCCTTTCCACGCTTTACAGCCAGAAGTGATGATGCAGGCGTTAATTGGGGAAGGCTATACGGCAGGGCTTGTCCGGTCGGTCGTTCATATTGCTTCAGGACTGGAATCATGTAGAGAAATTCTCCAGCAGAATTGGTTTGCAGAAATTAGAAACGTAGTGTTACAATTAGTGAAGGAGTCCATGAGTCGGGGGAGCTCGTCTATTATTCTGGCTCAACAGAAGATTTTTAAAACTGGACTTTCTGAACACCTGGATATTCTGTTTCATCTGTTTCATTTGTGGTTTAAGGATATGCTTCATTTCCGTTACGGAAGGCACGAAAGCATTGTTTTCATAGATCATTTGGAGTCCGTCTCCAAATTGGCAATCACCCGCAGCACGGAACAATGGGTCTCTTATATGGATTTGGCCGCGAATTGCAGGAAGAAGCTCCGTTTTCACGTCAACGGGCAATTATGCGTGGAGCAGCTTCTGATTGGGTTGTCCGATACAAGCGGTTCTATCACCGGCTAACAGGAAGGCGCGCTTGTTCCACTCTGCACAATCCGCGACGCCAGGTTCCCGGTTTGTGCGACAGTGAGACTTCAATTGCGGCCATTCGTACAATGTCGGCTTCAAATGAGGTTTAGTGGCATACAAGGGGGTTAATTTTTGTATAGTGTAGTGGGTGTCCGTTTCAAGAAGGCGGGCAAGACTTATTATTTTGATCCGCTGGACCTTCCAGTGGAGAAAGAAAACTGCGTCATTGTAGAGACCGCACGCGGTATTGAATATGGCAAGGTTGTAGTGGGCAAAAAAGAGGTAAATGATTCGGATGTTGTCCTGCCCTTAAAAAAAGTCATTCGTATTGCTGGGGATGATGATGCTCTTGTTGTAGAAGAGAATAAATTGGCGGCCAAGGATGCATTCGGCACGTGTTTAAATAAAATTAAAGACCATGGCCTTAAAATGAAGCTGGTAGATGTAGAATTTACATTTGACCGCAATAAGATCATTTTTTATTTTACGGCAGAGGGTCGGGTGGATTTTCGAGAGCTTGTAAAGGACTTGGCCAGTATTTTTCGTACACGGATCGAGCTGCGGCAGATCGGCGTACGGGATGAGGCTAAAATGCTTGGCGGAATCGGACCTTGTGGACGTATTCTGTGTTGCTCCTCATGGCTGGGGGATTTTGAGCCGGTATCTATTAAGATGGCGAAGGATCAGAGTTTGTCGCTGAATCCGACGAAGATTTCCGGGTTGTGCGGGAGATTGATGTGCTGCCTCAAGTTTGAACATGATAACTACGAAAGCATGCGAGAAGAGCTACCTCAGGTGGGTAAGATGGTTATCACCTCTTTGGGAGAAGGTAAAGTCGTAGGTGTGAATGCAGGTCATCGCACGGTGCATGTTCAACTGTTTGAGATCAGTAAGGTCAAGGAACTTCCAATGGACGATGTAGTCGTCAAGTAAACCATTAGGTTGCTTCGGGGTGGAAACTTGGATAAATTAAATGTTTTTGCGCGTATTCACGAAATGGAAACCCAAATGGGACAGTTGCATAGCGATCTGGGTGAATTGAAACTGGCAGTAAAAGAGCTGCTGGAGGAAAATCAACGACTAACGATTGAAAACGAACAGGTGCGCAAGATGCTCAAACGTGAAACCTCTGGAGAAGAAAAGACGGCAAACAAGCCGAAGCTTCCTCCTCCGATCGTCATTAAGGATGAAGGGCAAACGGGTGAGGTCGTGGGCGAAGGCTACGACAATCTAGCAAGGCTGTATCATGAAGGATTTCATATATGCAACGTGTATTACGGACATTTGCGAACGGAAGGCGATTGCCTCTTCTGTCTGTCATTTTTGAATAAATAAAAACAAGCCGTAGGAGCAAGATGCCTACGGCTTTTTTGTAAGGAAGTATGAGTGAAAAGCGATTTTGGTTATAAAAGATGGGAGAGCATTATGGACGAAAATGAAAAGAAGTCTGAACGAATTGATGATTTACTTTCACATAATTTGCGCATTATCCAAAGTGATGAAGTATTCAGCTTCTCGATGGACGCGGTCTTGCTGGCACGTTTTGCTGGTATTCCACAGCGTGGAAAGATCCTGGATCTGTGTACTGGCAATGGGGTTGTCCCGCTGTTGCTAACGACACGAACAAAAGCGTCTATTGAAGGAATTGAGATTCAACCACGCTTGGCAGATATGGCTAGACGCAGTGTCAGCTTGAATGGATTAGAAGCAGCAATTGAGATTCGGGAAGGGGACCTGCGTGAGCTGGTTCAAATCACGGGACATGGTGTTTATGATGCGATTACCGTGAATCCCCCCTATATGCCGCTAAATGGTAGCGATATCAAGCTGAATCCTCACCAGGCAATTGCCCGTCATGAAGTGAACTGTACACTGGAAGAAGTCATTCAGGCATCCACCCGGCTCGTCCGTAATGGGGGCAAAGTATCCATGGTTCATCGCCCGCAGCGATTGGGTGAGATTATAACCTTGATGCGTAATCATAGTTTGGAACCCAAACGAATACGTTTTGTTCACCCACGAGTTCATATGGAAGCCAATATGGTACTGGTTGAAGCATTACGTGACGGCAAACCGGAGGTTCGTCTGTTGCCTCCGCTCATTGTATATCAGGAAAATGGGAATTATACTCAGGAAATAAGAGATATCTATGGAGAAGTAAGCAAGGGGGATTCTGTGTGAAAGCAGCTGTACAAAAAAGCTTTAGTACCAGCGAAGAAGAACGGGGAAAGTTGTATCTTGTTGCAACACCCATTGGGAATCTGGACGATATGACCTTTAGGGCGATTAACACCTTAAAATCATGTAGTATTATCGCTGCCGAAGATACGCGGCAGACACGCAAACTGCTCACCCATTTCGAAATTACACCGGATATGCTCTTCAGTTATCATGAACATAATAAGGCTGCCAGTGGGCCTGAACTGATACGTTATATAATAGAAGGAAAAAATTTGGCACTGGTTAGCGATGCAGGTCTACCGGCCATTTCTGACCCTGGTTCGGATCTGGTCAAGCTGGCACTGGAAGCGGAAATTAGCGTCATTCCTATCCCAGGAGCAAATGCGGCACTATCGGCTTTAATTGCCTCAGGACTGGATACAGAAAGGTTCACCTTCGCTGGCTTTCCACCACGGGAGAAAAAGGATCTAGAGAAGCTGTTGCTATCGTTTCAGGTATCTCACGGCACAATTATTTTTTATGAATCGCCTCATCGCATTGTGAAGACATTGATGGTGTTGAAGGAAACATTAGGTTCACGCAAAGTGGTGCTTGCGCGTGAGCTGACCAAGCTGCATGAGGAATGGGTTCGGGGAACCGTGGAGCAATGCCTTGCTAGACTAGAGGGAAATCCACCGATTGGTGAATATTGCCTGGTGGTTGAAGGAAAAGACGAAGAGGAAGAGGAACAGGAACGTCAGGCGTGGTGGCAGTCCTTATCTTTGGAGTCCCACGTCGCACATTACGAGGCAGAGGGACTTACACGCAAGGATGCAATGAAGCGTACAGCCACAGATCGTTCAATCTCCAAGAGAGATGTTTACAACGCACTCTTATGAATATCTGTCTGAACAAAAAAGGGCCTTCCAACGGTTGGGTTCAAACCGTGGAAGGCAACAAGGAGTATATATGAAAAAGGTTAGAATTAACAATATCTGATAAGTCTATTATATACTAAAATTCTCAGTTTGTCACAGGTGTTGGGATTTCAGAAATGCAATCTTGGCAAACAATTTTCCCTTTGAAGTAAATTACGTTCTCAGCATTGCCGCAGAAGATACAAGCAGGCTCGTATTTTTTAAGCATGATGCGTTCGCCATCAACATAAATTTCCAAAGCGTCTTTCTCTCCGATTCCCAGGGTACGACGCAATTCGATTGGAATAACAACACGTCCGAGCTCGTCAACTTTTCTTACAATACCAGTGGATTTCATCATAATAAATCAGGCTCCTCTCGCCGTTTAAAATAATATAAGTGTCATGATTCGACAAAATTTTCTCTTTTCTGATATTTACTATACCAACGATTCCCAAAACAGTCAACCTTAAAAATGTAGTAACAGTCTGATTATGCAAAAGTATTTAGATTAAAGACCTTTACTCATGTGTATTGCCTTATCTTATTGATGATTTATTCAGTTTGTCGATTTGGAAATGTCGAAAAACTATAATTCGACATATTACGACAAAGAATGTCGAATGAGGGAAATCATTTAGGATTTTATTGTATTTTAATCCATTATTCCGAATATTAAAGGAGCTGATATCTTGCACCAGCCACTCAGTGAAGAAAAAGTTTTTAAAGACCCGGTACATAATTACATCCATGTTCAGGATACTGTGATATGGCGGTTGATCAACACGCCAGAGTTCCAACGTTTACGGCGCATACGGCAGTTAGGCACATCGTATCTTACGTTTCATGGAGCGGAGCATAGCCGTTTTTCACATTCATTGGGCGTATATGAGATTACGAGACGTATTATTTCTCAATTTGAACGTGGAGATTTCCCAGATTGGCCGAAGGAGGAAAGGCTGGTTGCTCTGTGTGCAGCCCTATTGCATGATGTGGGGCATGGCCCATTTTCTCATTCAATTGAGGAAGCCTTTCATATGAACCATGAGGATTGGACATGCCGCATTGTACTGGGAGACACGAAGATCAACGCTGTGCTACGGCAAGTCGACGACAAGCTTCCACAAAAGGTGGCTGCGGTTATAGCCAAAACGTATGATAAGCCAATCGTTGTCAACTTGGTAACCAGTCCGCTAGATGCTGACCGTATGGATTATTTGTTGCGGGATGCTCATTCGACAGGTGTCAACTACGGCACAATTGATTTGGATCGTATTTTACGACTGCTACGTCCTCATAATGGGAGAATTGTTGTGAAGGAATCAGGCATGCATGCAGTAGAAGATTATTTAATGTCACGCTACCAGATGTATTGGCAAATTTATTTTCATCCTGTAACACGCAGCTCGGAAATCCTTTTACGTAAAATTTTCAAGCGAGCAAAGGAATTGTTTAAAAACGGATATGAGTTTGGTTTTCTGCTGGACCCGCTGCCGGATCTGTTGAAAGGAGAGCTTACAGTAGAGCAATATCTGATGCTCGACGAGTCATTAATCCAGACCGTATTTAGCCAGTGGAAACGAGAAAAGGACGAGATTTTAAGTGATTTGAGCAGCCGTTTTATGGACCGTAGATTGTATAAATATGTAGAGATTGAAAATATGGATACAGATACCATTGACAGTATTAGAGAAGCTTTGAAAGAGGCTGGTTTGCACCCTGAATATGATTTTGAAATTGATTTTCCGACAGATCTTCCTTATGATGTGTTTCGGCAGGGTGGCTCGACGGACAACCAGATTTTACTGCTTGGACGTCAGGGCGAGGTGAGTGAAATATCCGAAGTTTCGGAAATTGTGCGCTCAATAAGTGGTATTCACCGAGGAAAATATCATATGTATTTTCCCCAGAATAAATTGAACGCGGTAAAAGACAGGCTTCCTGCCGAAATAAGGAATTATTTTGTCAAAGAATAGACAACTATATAGAAATGTAAGTAAAAAAAGGAGATGTAAACCTTGGATTTATTCGACACTCATACTCACTTGGATGCGCCACAATTTGACGAAGATCGTGAAGAAGTTATAGCACGTGCTGTCGAATCAGGAGTAACACGGATGATCAATATCGGATTTAATCGTGAGACCATTCCATCCACTATGAAATTGGCCGAGACGTATGATTTTATTTATGCGGCAGTTGGATGGCATCCGCAGGATGCTATTACAATGCAGGAGGGCGATCTAGAATGGATTGCATCGTTATGCAGTCATAAAAAGGTTGTAGCCATCGGAGAGATCGGTCTGGATTATTATTGGGATACATCACCGAAGGATGTGCAGCATCGGGTGTTTCGAAATCAAATTGGTCTGGCTCGTGAGCTCAAAATGCCCATTGTTATCCATAACCGGGATGCACATGAAGATATTGTTAAGATTTTGCGCGAGGAAAAAGCGAGTGAGATTGGCGGAGTCATGCACTCCTTTTCGGGTAGCTGGGAAACTGCCAAAATGGTGCTGGATATGGGATTTCACCTTTCCTTCGGTGGTCCAATAACGTTCAAAAATGCCAAGCAGCCAAAAGAGGTGCTCGCACAGGTGCCGCTGGACCGTCTGCTCATTGAAACTGATGCTCCCTATCTGACGCCTCATCCGTTTCGTGGGAAGCGAAATGAGTCTGCACATGTGAGACTGGTAGCAGAGGCTGCAGCCCAAATCAAAGGGATTACAGTGGAGGAATTAGTGTCAATAACGACCCAAAATGCCCTGGAACGATTTGACATTCAATGAAAAAGTGAAGAAATCGATCAAAATAAAGAGATAGACGAAGCTAATCATGAATTTGTTGCAGGAAACTCGAGAATATTACAATATTTTAACCGAATATTTTAAAAAATGTACTTGAAACCTGCTTTACAACATGCATAGAAACAGGATATCATCTTTTCAGTGAATTGTTGTTTGAATGTAAACATCAACAAGTCATTTCATGAACCAGTCTCGCTGAGTCCCTTTTACAGGGAACGGGGGAACCGATATGGCTTACAGTACGTCCGGCGTATGTGCAAGAAGGGAACGTCTCTTCCGCCAGCCGGCTCGACCTAAATTCTTTTCCCGGATGGGATTGAACAGGTGGAGGAGCCGTATTTCGATTTCTTTCTGGGTCTTCGGGGTGAATGTGAAGGCGACCGCCATGAGCGGTTGACCCAAGCTAGGGCGACTCTCTACGTCCGAACCCGACAGCTAACCCCGTAAGCGTAACAAGAGAGAAGCCATCTCGTGCATGAGTTTTCCCGCATATTCACACATGCCGGAAGCCACGAAAGAGCTCTCTAGTCTCTTTCTCTGGCTTTTTTTGTTGTGAATAAAAGAAAATCTGTCATCATACTGTGGTTAAACAGGGGAGGACAGCATGCCGCGAAGACGGGTACATGGTGCAGGACAGTCGCAGTTTGGGCTTGTCTTGTAGAAAATCTGTTATAGTCACGTCAAATCTCAACTATGTCTTACTCCAGACGGCGGGCTATGTAAGGAGGACGGAGGAAATGGGCATTTTCCAAAAAAAGGATACCCATGAGTCACGCTCATCCAGCATGTCTTACGTATTGCGTTGGAAGCAAGAGAATGTGCGCCAGGCTGCTTTGGTTGCTATTTTTCTAATCGCGCTAACGATTATGATTTCAATTCTGATGTACACGCAATCTAAAAAACAAGTCTTTTTTGTCATCGATGGCAAGGCGTCTGCGGTAGAAACCCGGGAATCCAAGCTTCAAGATTTGCTGAGCGAGCATTCCATTTCACTTCAGCCGCATGATACAGTTTCCATGCCGCTAAATGGAGCAATACAGGATGGCGATCGCGTAGTCATTAAACGTGCCAATCAAGTCAAAGTATCTTCAGGCAATGAGACGAAAAAGCTGTACACAACAGAAAATACAGTAGAAGGTGCCATTCGTACCTCGGGCTATAAATTATCATCAACGGATAAAGTTTATCCTGCGTTGGATGCCTCTGTTTCGTCTAACATGGACATAAAAATCGTCCGTGTGAAGAAACAGCAGGTCGAACAGAAAAAACAGGTGCCTTATCAGGTCATCAAAACGGCCGATCCGAGTCTTTATAAAGGCGATAATCGGGTCATTCAAAGCGGCAAATCGGGTGTGGTCGTCCAGCACGTTCAAAAGGTATATCATGATGGAAAGTTGGTATCCAAACAGCTGGTTAACAAGGAAGTTGCACAGAACCGTGTGGATAAAGTCATTGCAGTAGGAACGAAGAAAAAACCGGTCGTTCTGGCTGCTTCCGTCGGTCCCAATGATGCGGTTAAGGCAACAACGGTTAGTTCGGGCAGTGCTGTCCGTAAAGCAGGCGTCAATTTTAAATATAGCAAAGTTTTACAAAATGTCTCCATGACGGCGTATTCCTCACAGGAGCCAGGTATCGGTACACGTACTGCATCCGGCGCACGTGTCACGGAAGGACGCACCATCGCGGTCGATCCGAGTGTAATTCCAATCGGCTGGTGGGTGTATATCGAAGGGGTGGGCTTCCGCCGTGCGGAGGATACCGGTGGCGCGATTAAAGGCCACAAAATCGATGTGTATTATGAGAGTTTGAGCCGAGCCAACCAATTTGGTCGTAAGCACGGTAAAACCGTTTATGTTATCGGACCGATAAAGCCTGAAATCAACTAAAACAGGTTGTGTATGTTGAGGGCAATGCGATAGTATTAATAACATAGTTATGCCATGCTAAGAAGAGGATATCCTCTTCTTATTTTGTTTTCAAAAGCAGGGAAAGATAAATATAGCTTGCTGTGTAGCAGTGGAGGGAAACGCAAATGATCAAGGAAGTGATCGTGGTAGAGGGCCGGGATGATACGGTGGCCATTCGCCGCGCTGTTGAAGCGGATACGATAGAAACTGGCGGCTCAGCCATTAATAAAATGACGCTGCGTAAAATTGCATTGGCGCAGGAGCGGCGGGGGGTCATCATTTTAACCGATCCCGATCATGCAGGGGAGCGCATCCGTAAGATTATCGCTTCCAAGGTACCCGGCTGCAAGCAGGCCTTTATACCCGAGGCAGAAGCGACGCGTAAAGGAGATATTGGCGTGGAGAATGCCTCACCAGAAGCGATCAGACACGCTCTTGCACGGGTCCATACGACAGTGGAAGGCGCCGACCCGCTGATTGAGTGGGCGGACCTGATTGATGCTGGACTCATCACCCATCCCAATGCTGCTGCACGCCGTATGGCCTTAGGGAATGTGCTGGGTATTGGTTATTGTAACGGAAAGCAGCTACATAAACGGCTCTCTGTATTTCAGATCAGCCGCGAGGAATTTGCCGGGGCGCTGGCACAAATTGAAAGTGAAGGATTGTGATATCCGTATGACAGGGATTCAAGATATAGCAACACCGCGGCGTACGAAGGACATTATTCAACGGCACGGTTTTTCGTTCAAAAAGAGTTTGGGACAAAATTTCCTGATTGATCAGAATATTCTCAATAAGATTGTAAATGCTGCCGGATTGGATGAGACGAAGGGCGCACTTGAGATCGGTCCTGGGATTGGTGCTTTGACCGAGAAGCTAGCCCAATCGGCCAAGGCAGTTACCGCTGTCGAGATTGACCAGCGGCTACTGCCAATTCTCGAAGAAGTGTTGGCCCCTTACGAGCATGTGAAGGTACGTCATGGAGATGTGTTGAAGCTGGATTTGCGCGAGGTGTTCGCAACCGATTTTGCAGACGTGAGCAAAGTAAGTGTCGTGGCTAATCTGCCGTACTACGTTACTACACCGATTCTGATGAGGCTGCTGGAGGACAAGCTCCCTTTGGAGAATATCGTCGTTATGATCCAAAAAGAAGTGGCTGAGCGTATGGCTGCGTCTCCTGGAACGAAGGATTACGGCAGCCTGAGCATTGCGGTGCAATATTACAGCGAACCTGAATTAGTCTGTATTGTGCCGAATACAGTATTTATTCCCCAGCCGAATGTGGAGTCTGCAGTCATCCGGTTGCGTGTACGGGAAGCCCCTCCAGTGGAAGTGGTGGATGAGAAGCATTTTTTTGAAGTGGTTCATGCTGCTTTTGCCCAGCGTCGTAAAACCATTTCCAATAACTTAAAAAGCCGTTTCTTCACCAAAGAGAACAGGGACACGCTGGAGCCGTTGTTGCAACAAGCCGGTATTGAACCCTCCCGTCGAGGAGAAACGCTAAGTATTGAGGAATTTGCGCGTCTCAGCGCTGTGCTGTTGGAGGCAGGTATATCCTAAGCTGGAACCAAACTGTGCATTCACCCATACGATATAGGAGGGGTGATACAGTGTGATGAGTTTAGGAGACTTGGTCGTTCGGAAATCGTACGGCGGAGATGTCACGTTTCGTGTTGAGGACATCCAGCGGGATAAAGCGATCATTAAGGGAATAGAATTTCGGCTGCTGGCCGATTCCCCAGTGAACGATCTGGTCAGAGTGCCTGCAGACCAGATTAGCGGTAAGACTCAGCAGGCCCATATTAAGGCTGGTGAGTCTCTTAATCTGTTGCAACGGGCACGCCAGCAGCAAGCTGCTCGTAGTCAGGCAGCTCTGGTTGGGGACTGGAGTGATCCGGTCGAGTCAACGTATTTTGAAATGCCGGGAAAGGTTCTTCATCTGGATGGAGATCCCGGCTATTTGAAAAAATGTCTCAGTTTATATGAACAGCTCCGTGTTCCTGCAGAGGGACATCACGTTCACGAATCGGCAATGGCGGACACGTTGTACCGACTGCTTCCCCGTATCCGTCCGGATATCGTAGTCATTACCGGACATGACGGTGTGCTGAAGCAGCCACAGCCTTACGATTTGTACAGCTTGAAAAGTTATAAAAATTCGCAAAATTTTGTGGCGGCGATTCAGGTAGCAAGACAATATGAACGTCATCTGGATTCGCTGACGATTGTAGCGGGGGCGTGCCAGTCCCATTTTGAGGCGCTGCTACGTGCGGGAGCGAACTTCGCCAGCTCACCAGGGCGTATCCTGATTCACGCGCTGGACCCCGTTTACGTGGCTGCCAAGGCGGCCTTTACTTCGATCCGTGATACGGTCAACATGGGGGACCTGTTTCACCAGACAATCAGTGGCAGCCGCGGAGTGGGTGGAATTGAAACTAGGGGAAGCTATCGCATCGGCCTGCCGAAGCTTGAAAATTTGTCTACGCTTAAAGTAACGCCTTCCGCAATCTAGGATTCAAATGTGCCAATAGGATTAATCTGAACAAAAAGCCTCTGCTTTCAGAGGCTTTTTGTCATTTTTTATATAAATTATTCCTGTTCGCAAAAAATTAAATTGACAACTTATTTTTCGTGTTGTTATAATATTTAGCTTGATTTGACAATCCCTCTAAAATTCGTTATAATGGACAAGGAAAGAGGTGGTCGTTAGGCAATGGCTAAAAATACGCTGTTGGAAATCAAACGCAGTCTCGACGCACATGTAGGGCAAAAAATTTTGCTGCGGGCTAACGGCGGACGCCGTAAGACCGTCGAACGAACTGGTGTCTTGGAAGAAACGTACCCTTCTGTTTTTATCGTCAAGCTGGATCAGGAGCAACAGACGTTTAAACGTGTCTCCTACAGCTATGCTGACATTCTTACCGAGTCGGTGGAAGTCAGCGTATATGATCCCGACTCCCATACAAGTGTAGTCGAATATTTTGAAACACCTTAATTAATTTCGTGATTTATACCAGCTTCGCAGGTTTAACGACGGCTTCGTCATTTCAAATGACGGGGCCGTTTTGTATATACAGAGCAGGATGAAGCATGACATCTCTGCACATACTAAGCCGGGAATGATCTTCCTTATTCCATTGCCGAAGGAGGCGTATGTATGAGCCGAAGAAGACGGAGTGTCATGTCGGAGGAGCTAAAGTACGAGCTGGCCAAAGATCTTGGGTTTTACGACACGGTCAAGGAAGAAGGTTGGGGAGGCATTAAAGCCAAGGATGCGGGCAATATGGTCAAGCGGGCTATCCAACTTGCCGAGCAGGCAGCTTCCCGCAAATCGTAGCTATCGGTGGTGCTGATGAAAAGCGGGGATATCCGGGATTAGACCGGGTCATCTCCGCTTTTTTGAACCTCATGACTTGACACGCTGAGTCTGATATAATATGTTAAGCTGTCTTGAGGGAAAAGTTGAAGGTGGGTGAACGCCTTGAAAATATATGAAAAAGCACCGGCGAAAATCAATTTAATGCTTGATGTTCTACGTAAGCGGGACGATGGTTATCACGAGGTCGAAATGATTATGACCATGGTCGATCTATCTGACCGATTGACGATGTCCGAGTTACCGCGTGATACCATTATTATTTCAAGTCAAGCCGGGTACATACCATTGGATGAAAAGAACTTGGCTTTTCAGGCTGCGCGTCTGATCAAAGAACGTTATAACGTGTCTACGGGCGTCCACATCCATCTGGATAAGCATATCCCAGTGGCGGCAGGGTTGGCGGGTGGAAGTAGTGATGCTGCCGCAGCGCTGCGTGGACTGAACAAGCTATGGAAGCTTGGCATCTCGGATGCAGAATTAAGGGTGCTGGGTGCTGAGCTGGGCTCAGATGTACCTTTCTGTATTACAGGGGGTACAGCTTTAGCGAGCGGACGCGGAGAACTGCTCAAGCCACTTCCGAATCCGCCACAATGCTGGGTGATCCTTGCGAAGCCGCCGATTAATGTGTCGACGGCTGAAGTGTATGGTCGTGTCAAAGCAGACCAGATTACGCACCACCCGTCTGCCCGCCAGATGGAGCATGCGATCCGTAACGCCTCTTTTACCGATGTATGCAACGCGCTGGGGAATGTACTGGAGGATGTAACACTAAAGCTGTATCCAGAGGTAGAGCATCTTAAAAGCTCCATGATCCGCTTAGGAGCAGATGGTGTGCTGATGTCAGGTAGTGGACCTACAGTGTTCGGACTGGTATCGAAGGAAGCCAAAGTGCCACGGATTTACAACGGACTAAGAGGGTTTTGTAAAGATGTGTATGCAGTACGACTTTTGACCTGATTTTAGATATTTTTTTCTTATTATAGTGGTAATTGTTGTACAAATACGTACGAAGATGATATATTTACTATTAAATATTCGGATTTTACTATACCACTTACATTCCGCCAGCAACCGGCCAGTCCGCCGGTGCTTTACTGTACAAAGCGGGCGGCAGGAGAATAGATCGCGAGGAATTGTTGTGAAAAAACTTAAAAGAAGCTCACGATTGGTGGAAATGACGCAATTTTTGTTGTCACGGCCGCATACGCTGGTGCCTCTTACTCATTTTGCGGATCGCTACGGGGCAGCTAAGTCGTCCATAAGCGAGGATCTGGCCATCATCAAGGAAGTATTTGAGGATGAGGGCACTGGCGAGCTTCTGACGCTGGCGGGAGCGGCAGGGGGCGTCAAACTGATCCCAAGGCTTTCCAAGCAGCATGCGCTTGCGTTTGCGAACGACCTGTGTGCGCAACTGGAGCAGCCTGACCGCATATTACCAGGAGGATACCTGTATTTGTCCGATTTGCTGGGCCAACCTGCGATGATGAACGAAGCTGGTAAAATATTCGCGACCGCTTTTGCCAATCGTCAGATTGATGTGGTTATGACGGTGGAGACCAAGGGTATTCCACTTGCCTATGCAACCGGAGCACAGCTGAATTTGCCAGTCGTTCTCGTACGGCGTGATCATCAGGTGACAGAAGGCTCGGCTGTAAGTATTAATTATGTTTCAGGATCACAAAAGAGCCTGCATACGATGTCTTTATCCAGACGTGCAATGCGTGAGAAATCGCGTGTGCTCATTGTAGATGATTTTATGAAGGCCGGTGGCACGATTCAGGGGATGGTCGACTTGTTGGCTGAGTTCGATGCTGAGGTGGCCGGTGTAGGTGTGCTGGTAGAATCAGGCGAGGTGGAGAACGAAGAGCGCCTGCTGCACGATTATATTTCACTGGCGAATCTGACCGCAGTCGATTCTCGAAGCAAGCAAATTACAGTCAAGCTGGGCAATTATTTTGATGAGTGAACAGGGCAGTAAATTGTCACAATCCATCATAAAATACCTAAATATGTCGAAAAGAAATCTTTTCAAAAAAATTACCTGAATTTAGGATACGAATTGCCGAAAAAAAGAAGGATTTCGAACTGCTGTGTGGAATGTATACACCAAGTCCTATTTGGAAAAAGGTGGTGAAACACACATGCAGATTACGGATGTTAGACTCCGCCGAGTGAACTCAGAAGGAAGAATGAAGGCGATTGCATCCATTACGATTGATAACGAGTTTGTTGTTCATGACATCCGAGTTATCGACGGTAATAACGGGATGTTCGTAGCTATGCCAAGCAAACGAACTCCAGACGGAGAGTTTCGCGATATCGCTCACCCGATATCTTCAGGAACCCGTGAGAAGATCCAAGCTGCTGTATTGACTGAGTACGAACGTGCAGCTGTGGATGAAGAAGTTGCTATTGAAGAAGGCGCTTAATTCGCCTAAAGCAGGATTGGGGTACAAAAGAAAAAGAGAGCCACTAACTGTGGCTCTCTTTTCTTTTTGTCTGGAATGAGATATATTCTTTAGTGAGTTAACAGTCAGTTTTAAGGCAACTTGGAGCCATCCGGGCTGCCGAAGCGGCTTTTTCATAAGACAGGGACTAGGCAGCGATGCGTCCCGGGGATGAATGTCCAGCACAAGCTGGCCTGAAAAAATAGCCATTAACCAAAGGTTCGCCGTTATTTTTCAGGAGGATTGTGAAAAGTTAAGCAAAATCTGATCTGGGAATTAACGTTTTAGCCAAGGGGTAACTGTTATTTTCAGGATAGGAGGTTGGACTTGTTGGAAAGGTTGGCAGTCATTCTTGCCGCAGGGCAGGGAAAACGTATGAAATCCAAATTATATAAAGTTCTGCATCCGGTGTGCGGAAAACCGATGGTCGGGCATGTGCTCGACACGGTTCGTGAAATCGGTGTGTCCCGAAGTGTAGTCGTCGTGGGTCATGGAGCAGAGGCGGTACAGTCTTATTTGGGACCGTCGGCAGAATATGCGCTTCAGGCAGAGCAGTTGGGAACGGGCCATGCTGTCAAGCAAGCCAAGGACTTGCTCGGTCAGGAAAAAGGTACAACCATTGTCATTTGTGGGGATACTCCTTTGATCACAGCGGAAACGCTAGAGGGCTTGGTGCAACTGCACGAGAGCCGTGGGGCGGCTGCGACGATTCTGACCGCTGAGTTGGACGACCCGAAAGGATATGGACGAGTTATCCGTGATGCTTCCGGGGCCGTGCTCAAGATCGTGGAACAGAAAGATTGTTCACCTGAGGAAGATGCTGTCCGGGAGATCAATACGGGAACGTACTGCTTTGACAATGCCAAGCTGTTTGCAGCGCTGGACAAGGTAACGAACACCAATGCACAGCAGGAATATTATCTGACAGATGTCATTGGTATTTTGCATGGTGAAGGTGAGCAGGTTGAAGCGTATTTGACAGATGATGTGTCTGAATCCATCGGTGTTAACGACAGAGTCGCTTTGTCGGTAGCTGAGGGCTATATGCGTGAGCGCATCGTCCGCAAGCATATGCTGAATGGTGTCACTGTCATTGATCCGTCTTCTACCTATATCGGGAGCGAGGTTGTTATTGGTTCCGATACGGTACTGTACCCGAACACATGGCTGCATGGTCAAACACAAATCGGAGAAGATTGTGTGATTGGTCCACAGGCTGAGATTCAGAATACGATTATCCATTCAGGCGCAACGGTAAAACATTCGGTGTTGAACGAAGCGGAAGTGGGAAGCAGTACATCTGTGGGGCCGTTTGCTTATCTGCGTCCAGGCGCGAAGCTTGGCGAACATGTGAAAATTGGTGATTTTGTTGAGGTGAAAAATGCGACCATTGGAGATCATTCCAAGGTGTCTCATTTGAGCTATGTCGGTGATGCCAAGGTGGGTACAAACGTAAATATTGGCTGCGGGGCAATAACGGTCAATTATGATGGATATAATAAATCTATTACAGAAATTGAAGACGATGCCTTTATTGGCAGCAACGTGAATCTGATCGCCCCGATTAAGATTGGAAAAGGTGCTTATGTTGTAGCAGGCTCCACTGTAACACATGCTGTCCCTGATAACGATCTGGCCATTGCCAGACCACGTCAAGAGAACAAAGCCGGATATGCGGACAAAATCCGCGCACGTGCCAAAGCGAAGAAGAAAAGATCGGAATGATCTTAATCAGCAAGCTGTTGAATCTGTAATGAATGAACCAGCACGGAGGGTTTCTATTAATGACTTATTGCGATTCCAAACTCAAAATATTTACTTGTAACTCCAATCCGAAGTTAGCCCACCAGATTGCGGACTACATCGGCATCCCAATGGGGGAATCCCATACCACATCGTTTAGTGACGGTGAAATCCAGGTTAAGCTGTCGGAAAGCGTACGCGGCTGCCATGTGTATATTGTGCAGTCAACTTGTCTGCCGGTTAACGACAACTTGATGGAGTTATTGGTTATGATTGATGCACTTAAACGCGCTTCTGCCAAAAGTATCAATGTCGTTATGCCATATTACGGTTACGCTCGTCAGGATCGTAAAGCTCGTTCACGCGATCCGATTACAGCGAAACTTGTCGCTAACTTGATTGAAAAGGCGGGGGCTCACCGCGTAATCAGTATGGATTTGCATGCGATGCAGATTCAGGGATTCTTTGATATTCCAGTGGATCATATGCTGGGAGCGCCAATTCTGGCCCAATATTTCCGTTCCAAGCAAATTGAGAACCCGATTGTCGTCTCACCCGATCATGGCGGGGTTGTTCGTGCGCGTAAGCTGGCGGACTTCCTGAGTGCGCCGCTCGCTATTATTGATAAGCGTCGTCCAGAGCCAAATGTCAGTGAAGTGATGAATATCATCGGGAACATTGAGGGTAAAACGGCTATTTTAATTGATGATATCATTGATACAGCCGGAACGATTGTATTAGGTGCAAATGCGCTTAAAGAAGGCGGCGTAAAAGATGTGTATGCATGTTGTACACATGCTGTGCTTTCTGGTCCTGCTATGGAAAGACTGGAGAATTCGCCATTAAAAGAGGTGGTTGTGACGGATACGATCCCGATCGTTCACCCGAATCCGACAAGCAAGCTGAAGGTATTGTCTGTGGCTCCATTAATGGGAGAAGCTATCATCCGTGTGCATGAAGAATTGTCGATCAGCAAACTGTTTGAAATCGAATAAGCGCTGGCTCATTAAAAAGGGGTTGCCTTTTCCATATGGAAAAGGTAACCCCTATCAGCATGTCAGGCTAAAAGCCTGGGCGAGATATGAATGTGAAGCGTTGACGATTGTATAGTGTGTCCTCTATTTCGACGAAATGCTCATTAAAACGCGCAACGATGCCAATCTGAATATGTACATTCCCGTCATATATCTGGACAGGAACGGAATGTTTTAAATGATATAGAAAATGGCTGTCATATAAGAGGATATCACCTTGATTGAGCATACCGGCACGCACCTTCCTATTCAATACAACTATTTTACCAAAAAATACAGACTGCGAAAGAGGGTGTCAAGGTTATGAAGTGGATTGTAGGATTGGGCAACCCCGGTCCCCAATACGAGAAAACGAGACATAATGTCGGATTTATGGCATTGGATGCTCTTGCCTCACGTCATAACATCCAGATTAACCAAAGCAAATGCAAGGCGTTGATTGGAGAGGGCCACATTGGTGGCGTGAAAACCGTACTGATTAAGCCAATGACCTATATGAATCTATCAGGCGAGTCTCTACGTGCTTATATGGACTACTATAAGGCCGATATGGAAGATCTGGTTGTCGTGTACGATGATCTGGATACTGAAGTCGGTAAAATAAGATTGCGTTATCAAGGTAGCGCAGGCGGTCATAACGGCATTAAATCGATCATTCAGCATACCGGCACGCAGTCCTTCAATCGGATACGTATGGGCATTTCCCGCCCGGAACCTGGACATGCTATTGTCGATTATGTTCTGGGTACCTTTCCCAAGAAGGAAAAAGAATTACTGGCCGGAATGATCGAGGACACGTGCAACGCCTTAGAGCATAGCTTGAGTCATCCGTTTGAACGGACGATGGCTGAATTCAACAAGTAAGTTCAGACGCAGGCAGACGGGCTTAAATGGAAGATTGTTGGACATACTGAAAGGTATAGAAAACTTTCAGGAGGCATATACATTACATGATTGTTAATTATGTATGCAGACATTGTCGAACTTTCTTGGGACGAATTGATTCCGCGGCAATAACCGAAGAAAGGTTGGGCTTCCATTCCTTGACCCCTGCCGAACGTAGAGATATAATAGCGTATAATTCGGGTGGTGAAGTGACCGTCAAAGTCATTTGCGAGCATTGCAGTCAGGCATTGGAGAATAATCCTGAGCTGAGTCTGCTCGTTAATCCGCTCCAATAACAGGTATTCAACTGGTAGGATGTACCAGCTTGAGAGGTGAAGCGGCAATTCCGCTTATGGAGCCTTGGCAGCATTGCTGAGGCTTCTTTTTCGGTTTACATGTAACTATTTATAAGCATAAAGGGGTGCCTTTTTTGTTACAAGCACTTATTCAGGCTTTTACGAAGGATGCTGATTATGCATCCATTGCAGCAGGCATATCATCAGGGATGAAGGAACAACTGATATCAGGTTTATCAGGCTCTTCCCGACAGGTACTGATGGCCGCGCTTGCCGAAGATACCGGACGACCGTTAATGGTCATGACGCACAATATGTTTGCCGCTCAAAAAATAGCAGATGACTTACAGGAAGCGCTTTCTCCTGATCAGGTTTTATTGTATCCTGCTAATGAGCTGGTGGCTGCTGAAGCAGCAATATCCAGTCCAGAGACATTGTCCCAACGAATTGATGTATTGATACGCTGCGCCCAGGGTTTTCGTGGGATTGTTGTCGTGCCGTTTTCTGGTGTCCGACGTTTACTGCCAATCCCGGAAACATGGCGTGAGGCTCGTATTGAGCTGAAAGAAGGCGAAACGATTCAGCTGGAAGCGTTTTTGCTACATATGGTCGAGATGGGATACCAGCGTGTAGAGCGTGTGGAATCACGTGGAGAGATGAGCGTACGCGGAGGAATTATTGATTTTTATCCCATGACAACCCGTTGGGGCTATCGTGTGGAGCTGTTTGACGATGAAATTGATTCGATCCGTAAGTTTGATCCGCAAGATCAGCGTTCGGTGGAAAAGGTTCAGGACGTTACCGTAACACCGTGTAAGGAAGTTATTGCGAATAACCAGCGTATGGACCAGGCGGCGGATGCCGCTGCTATTTTGTTGGAGGAGCAGCTGGGCAAAATGACGGATCGTCAAGCTAAGCAGCATCTGAAAGAAGAGATCCATCGTGAAATTGAATTGCTGCGAGAGCATGTGTATTTTGACGAAATCTATAAATATATCTCCCTGCTGTATCCTGAACGTAAAACCCTAGCAGACTATATGCCGGAAGATACGATTCTGATTATTGATGAACCGGCACGTATGCTGGAAACAGCCAAGCAACTGGAACGAGATGAGTCAGAATGGAATCTGCATTTGCTTCAAAACGGTAAAACGTTACCGCAGCTAGAACTGTCAGATGACGCGGACAATCTGCTGTACAACCGGAGATTTCAGACGTTGTTTCTGTCGATTTTCCTCCGTCAGGTTCCTCATACCCAGCCACAAAATATTTTGAACTTCATCTGCCGAGGCATGCAGGATTTCCATGGCCAAATGAATGTGCTCAAGGCGGAGATGGATCGTTGGCGCAAAGCAGGCACACAGGTTATGATGCTGGCGAGTGGAGATGAACGTCTGGACCGGATGCGCAGAGTGCTTGAAGATTACGGTATTGATGAGCCGACGATGGCTATAGGCAATCTGCAAAGCGGTTTTGAAATGCCGTCTATTCATCTGGCAGTCATTACCGAGGGTGAAATGTTTTCCCAGAAGCAGCGGAAAGCTCGTAAGCAGGGTCGGCATGTGGACAATGCAGAACGGATTAAGAGCTATAGCGAGCTGAAGGTGGGCGACTACGTCGTACACCAAAATCACGGGATCGGGAAGTACATGGGAATCGGCACGCTGGAGGTTGGCGGTATCCATAAGGATTACATGCATGTCCTCTATGCGGGTGGAGATAAGCTGTCTGTGCCGATTGAACAAATTGATCTGATTCAGAAATATGTCGGCTCAGAGGACAAGGAACCCAAGATTTATAAACTGGGTGGCAATGAGTGGACACGGGTTAAAAGTAAGGTGCGCAGCTCGGTTCAGGATATTGCGGATGACTTGATCAAGCTATATGCAGAACGACAGTCGGCACCAGGGTTTGCTTTTGAAAAGGATTCACCTGAGCAACAAGAGTTTGAAGATATGTTCCCGTATGATGAGACACGTGACCAGATTCGGGCCATTGAAGAGATTAAGAAGGACATGGAGCAGAGTCGCCCGATGGATCGTTTGCTATGCGGTGATGTAGGTTACGGCAAAACTGAAGTTGCTATTCGTGCTGCTTTTAAGTCTGCTATTGAAGGTAAACAAGTAGCGGTGCTGGTACCGACGACAATTTTGGCACAACAACACTATGAGACGTTCCGTGAACGTTTTTCAGGGTATCCGTTCAATATTCAGGTATTGAGCCGTTTCCGCTCGCGCAAAGAGCAGAATGAGACGATTAAAGGGGTCCGGCAAGGCACGGTCGATATTGTCATTGGTACCCATCGTCTGTTGTCGCAGGATCTGGTGTTTAAGGACTTGGGAATGCTGATTGTCGATGAAGAACAGCGATTTGGCGTAACCCATAAGGAAAAGCTGAAGAAGCTGAAAACGAACGTAGATGTGCTGACGTTAACGGCAACACCTATTCCGCGTACGTTGCATATGTCCATGCTGGGTGTGCGTGACTTGTCAGTCATTGAGACGCCACCGGAAAACCGTTTTCCAGTGCAAACCTATGTGGTTGAGCACAGCCAGACTCTAGTTCGTGAGGCCATTGAACGCGAGATGGCACGCGGAGGGCAGGTGTACTATCTGTATAATCGCGTGCAGGGCATTCAGGAGATGGCTGCAGAGATCAATGCGCTCGTACCGGAGGCCAAGGTGGGCGTGGGTCACGGACAGATGTCCGAAACCGAACTGGAGAAAACTATTTTGGATTTCCTGGATGGCGAATATGATGTACTGGTCAGCACCAGCATAATCGAAACCGGTGTGGATATTCCAAATGTGAATACACTCATTGTGCATGATGCCGATAAAATGGGGCTATCCCAGCTTTATCAGCTACGTGGGCGTGTAGGTCGTTCCAATCGGATTGCCTATGCTTACTTCACGTACCAGCGGGATAAGGTGCTCACGGAAGTGGCAGAGAAGCGCCTTCAGTCGATTAAAGAATTTACGGAGCTGGGCTCCGGGTTCAAGATTGCAATGCGCGATTTGTCCATCCGTGGAGCGGGTAACTTGCTTGGCGCTGAGCAGCATGGATTCATCGCATCCGTCGGTTTTGATCTTTACTCGCAGATGCTGGCTGAGGAAATTAATAAACGTAAAGTCAGCGTACTTGGAGAAGAGGATCAGTCCAATCGGAATTGGAGTACGTCGATTGATTTAGGCGTCGATGCTTACTTGCCGGGAGACTATATTTATGACAGCATCCAGAAGATTGAGATTTATAAAAAGGTTGCAGCGGTCAGCACCTTTGACGAGGCTTCCGAACTGGAGGATGAACTGGTCGACCGATTTGGCGATCTGCCAGAGGCTGTGCGTCATTTGCTAGCCGTGGCTCGCCTCAAGGTATATGGACGCATGTATGGCATCGAGTCCATGGTGCAACGGGATGACAATATAGTGCTGAAATTCCATGAAGGGCGCCAGCAGGCGGTACAGACCGCCAAACTTGCCGAGATTGGCAATCGCTTTGAAAGACGTGTACAATTTGAACAGGGCACTTCTATGAGCGCACGCATAAAGGGCAAAGGTCTAAATGATCCACAGTTGCTAGAACTGCTGGAACAATTTTTGAGTGCATTGAAAGAAGCATTCACATTGAAGGAGGAACTGCAAAATGCCACAACTAAATAAAAGAAAACCTTGGAGAATGCTCTCCTTGGGAATGGCAGCGCTGCTAGCTATATCCGTGCTGGCAGCATGTACGAAGCAAGCGGATGAGAACAAGGTCAAGGATGAACCGAAGGACAACAGCAAGGTTGTCGTGACCTATAAGGGTGGAACCATTACCGAAAATGAGTTCAACCAAGAAATCAGCATGATGAAATTCCTTTACCCGGAATATGAGGCTGCGTTAGCTTCGGATCAGGTACGGGAGCAAATTGTAAAGCAGGAAGTGGTGTACAAGCTTCTGGCGGCCAAAGCGGACGACAAAGCCAAGGAGCAGGGTGCCAAAGAAGGGAACGAACAGCTGGAGCAGTATAAAAAGTCAGTCGGAGAAGATAAGTTCAAGACATTTCTGAGTGATAAAAAACTGACCGAACAAGGTGTGAAAGATTACTTCACGCGTGTAATGACGGTAATCAACAGCGAAACCAACAAAGTAACAGATGATCAGCTAAAACAGGAATTTGAGAAAAATAAAGATCAATTCACAACAGCAACCGTGCGTCATGTATTGATTAACTTCGAAGATCCTAAAACGAAGAAACAGCGCAAAAAAGAGGATACCCTCAAGCTGGCTAAAGAAGTGAAGGCGAAGCTGGACGGAGGAGCGGATTTTGCGACGATTGCCAAGAAGTATTCAGAAGACCCAGGTTCTGCGTCTAACGGAGGTCTGTATGAGAATGCATCCGTAGCGCAATGGGTACCTGCATTTAAAGAGGCCGCTGAGACTCAGCCGATTAACAAAATCGGTGAGCCAGTGGAAACGGAATACGGATATCACGTGATCAAAGTGGAGTCCCGCAATGAGCCAACGTTTGATAAATTGAAAGACAACGAAAAGGCTGCCCTGAAAAATAAATTGGCCGGGGAAAGTATCCAAAACTTTACCGAAAATGATTTGACGAAGCTTGATTTGAAAATCAATCTGCCGAAGGTACCAGCTACGCAAGAGAAAAGCGGTGCAACTTCCGGTGCCGGTAGCACAACTACACCGGGCGCAGCAACAAACGGTACGAGCGATACCAATGCAGGAACAGCCAAAGATGGAGCTACAAACGAAGGTAAATAACTGAACATGCATAAGGAATTGGGAACAGATGAATACTATGGTCAGATATCACCATAAACACCATGACCGTGACGTTCTTCGTGACCGCTTCTGGGGGAGTGGAAGCGTCTTTCGATACCGTCAGTAGTTTACTAAATTCTTCTTGAGAAAGTGGGGCAACATGTGAAATGAAAGCTACTGGTATAGTTCGCCGTATTGATGACCTTGGGCGGGTAGTTATTCCAAAGGAAATTCGCCGCACCTTGAGAATTCGTGAAGGAGATCCGCTTGAGATTTTTGTGGATCGTGACGGAGAAGTCATTTTGAAAAAGTATTCACCTATTGGTGAACTTGGTGATTTCGCCAAAGAATATGCTGAGTCCCTGTTTGAAAGCACGGGCCATATTACAATGATTACCGATCGGGACACCATTATTACGGTGGCTGGAGGCTCTAAAAAAGAGTTTCTGGACAAGCCAATCGGTAGCATTATCGAAGGTAGTATGGATAATCGCAAAACTGTGCTGGAGACAGCCAGCGGCTCCTATGAGCTAACGCGAGACCACGAAGAAACACTCTCGTCCTTTGTGGCGGCTCCCATTGTTTCCGGTGGTGATCCCATTGGTTCCGTTGTATTGTTGAACAAGGACGAAAATGTAAAAATGTCCGAAATGGAGATCAAAATGGCTGAAACAGCCGCTGGCTTCCTGGGCAAACAAATGGAACAGTAACATCCCGTTTCACCCCTGTATGACGTACAGAATGGCGAAAGCCGTCCTGCGTTGTACAGGTTTTTTTTTTCTTTCCGGGAGAAGAGGCGGTATAATAGGACTCGTGAAAGATGCATATTTCAGGTGGGAGTGGAGACGGAGAATGCAGGAAAATCGCGCCGCTTCGCGGCTGCTACGAGGTGCTGTCATTTTGACACTGGCAGCAGTAGCGAGCAAGCTGATCGGCACAGTGCAAAAAATCCCGCTGCAGAATATCGGCGGCGACGGCGTGTTTGGCATTTATAATACGGTTTATCCTTTTTATACGCTGTTCATTACCATTGCAGCTGCTGGATTTCCGGCTGCAATATCCAAATTTGTAGCTGAGTTTGAGGCAGTGGGAAACCGGGCAGCGGGGCAACGTGTTGCTCGGCTATCTTCGCTTGTCTTGGGTGTCTTTGGATTGATCTTGGGCGTGCTGATGTATACGTGCGCGCCGCTCATTGGTCAATGGATCGACAATGTTCACGTTATTCCGTCGGTGAGGGCGGCGGCGTTTGCCTTTTTGTTCGTACCGGTTATGGCGGGATTGAGAGGATATTTTCAAGGTTTGCAAAATATGCTTCCGACTGCTATCTCCCAAGTGACGGAGCAGGCGATACGGGTAAGCGTGATGATTATGCTGTTGCTGCTCATGCTGTCGCAAGGAGCGGGGGCGGATATGATTGCCGCCGGAGCAGTGTTTGGTTCAGCAGCAGGTGGAGCAGCGGGATTGGTCGTCATGTTGCTATATTGGCGAAATCACAGGAAGAGGCTTAGAAGGCAAGGGACGGTCATGGCGACAGTGCAAGCACAAACTGGAGAGCTATACCCGGCGGAAAGCAACGGTGCCTTGCTAAAGGCGCTGCTGCGTTATGCCTTGCCTGTTTGCCTTGGAGCGCTAGCCGTTCCGTTAATTAGCCTGGTAGACACTTTTACCGTACCTCGCTTGTTAAAGCAGGAGGGTTTGGACGATACTGCGGTTATGGTGGCCTTTGGCGTGTATAACCGAGGTCTGCCGCTGGTACAGCTAGTCATGATGTTTGCTACCACACTGTCGGCATTATTCATTCCATCGCTGGCTGAGGCGCGGGTGACCGGCGGTACGGAGCTGGCACGTCGCCAGTGCGAGCAATCGCTGCGCTGGTTTTGGTTGCTGGGACTAGCCGCTGCGACAGGCTTGATCGTGCTGGCTGTGCCCGTCAATGTGATGCTGTATGCGGACGACACCGGCAGCGAGGTCATGCGCTGGATGGCGCTAACCGCCGTAGGCGGCACGCTCAGCATCATCTCGGCTGCGCTGCTGCAAGGGCTTGGTGCGGTTCGCGCGCCAGCTCTGGCGATGCTCGCGGCCGCAGTAGCCAAGGCGCTGCTAAACTGGCTGCTCGTGCCGCAGCTAGGCACGGCTGGAGCCGCCATTGCGGGGGCTGTCGCCTATCTGCTGGCGGCGGTGATCAACATCGTGCTGCTGGCTCGCTTGGTAGGCCTGCGTGGGAGCTGGTCCGCCAGCGTGCTCAAGCCGGCGGCACTGCTTATCGCCCTGGCTGGTGCGGCCGGGGCGGCGATGTGGGGCACCAGCGCTGTGCTGGGTGCCTTGGGATGGGCTGCCGGAGGTCGCGCCACGGCAGCCGCGGAGAGCCTGCTGGGCGTAGCAGCAGGCGCCGTTGTGTTCGTGATCGGCCTCGCACGCTTGAGGCTGATCACGGAAGCCGAGCTTGTGGCGGTGCCCAAGCTCGGACGCCCGCTGGCAGCCGTGCTGCGCAGGCTGCGTGTACTGGCTTAGCCCAGGCATAGGGCTTAGGGCGCGAAAGTGGCACAGCCATTTTATGAGCCTATACAACTTTGTGGTATAGTAAGTCCCAAAGCAAAGGAAGCGGAAGCGGGGGTAGGCCGTATATTTTTTCGAGCATGAACCTTGTTTCTGCGAAACGGAGGATTGGATATGAGCGTAACATTAACGGTCGTAGGTTTGGGCTCGGGAGATCCGGATCAGCTTACGATAGGGATATTGAACAAAATGCGGGGCGCCTCAGCGCTCTATCTGCGGACCAAGGAGCATCCTGCGGTTCAAGTGCTGATTGAGTTTGAAGTGGCTTTTGAGTCGTTTGACAAGGTATATGAGACAAAGGAGTCCTTTCCAGAGGTATACGAGGAAATTACCAGCCAATTAATTACGACAGCTGCTAAGGCGGCAGACGGAAGCGAAATCGTCTATGCGGTTCCCGGTCACCCGATGGTGGCAGAAGCAGCGGTGCAGTTGCTTAAGGAGCGTTGTCCTGCGCAAGGGATTGAACTGAACATTCTGGGTGGCGAAAGTTTCCTGGATGAGGCTTTTGTGCGTCTTGGTTTTGATCCGATCGAGGGTTTCCAACTGTTGGACGCAGGTACACTGGATGCCGGCTGGCTCCAGCCTCAGCTGCATACGCTGATCGGACAGGTGTATGACACCTTCACGGCTTCTGATGTGAAGCTGTGCCTGATGGAGCGGTATCCTGACGATTATGAGGTGTACGTCGGTCACGCTCTTGGGGTGGAAGGCGAGGAAGCGGTGCACAAGGTGCCGCTGTACGAGCTAGATCGAGTAGAGGGCTACGGGAACCTATCCTTGGTATACATACCTCGCAGTGAAGATGAGGCGCTGAAACGGCGTTCTTTTGACCGTTTACACGAGATTGTCGATATTTTACGCAGTCCGGAAGGCTGTCCATGGGATCGTGAACAGACACATCAGTCGATCCGCAAAAATCTGATCGAAGAAACGTATGAAGTCATTGAAACGATAGATGAGGACGACCCTGAGCATATGAAGGAAGAGCTGGGCGATCTGTTGTTGCAAATTTTACTGCATGCCCAAATGGAAGAGGAAGTCGGAACCTTCAATGTGTATGATGTTATCCAGGGGCTGAATGATAAGCTTATTTTCCGTCATCCACATGTATTTGGTGACAATCAAGCGAATGATGCGGAAGAGGCACTGCAAAACTGGGAGCAGATGAAGGCTGAGGAAAAACGGCTTAAAGGCACGACGGCAGCAGACCCTTCCGTACTGGATGGGGTTCCACGTGATCTGCCTGCTCTTATGAAATCGTACAAGCTCCAGAAGAAAGCAGCTAAAGTAGGCTTTAACTGGGATAGCATTGAGGGCGTATTCGATAAATTGGACGAAGAAGTGGCTGAGCTGAAGGAAGCGGTTCGTGAAGGGCATGCCGTGGAAGCCCAGTTGCTGGAGTTAGGCGATGTATTATTTGTTGCAGTGAATGCAGCTCGGTTCATGGGAGTAGATCCGGAAGAGGCATTGTCCGCCACCAATCGCAAATTTGTCGACCGTTTCCAGTATATTGAGCAGAAATTACGCGAGCAGGGACGCCGTCCCGAAGACAGCAGCGTAGATGAAATGGAGACTTACTGGCAGGAAGCGAAAAAGCTCCTTGGCAAAGCGTGATTCCACATATTCGCTTTTGGCTGCACAGAACAGTAAAATGAGACATATGCAGGGTTGAAAGAAGGCCCAGTTTGTGAAGACTTGCCAATGGGCAGAGTTTTGTAGTAGGATGTTGGCTTAACTGGGGTCGAATAAAAAAACGCCTGTCATTGCAGGATTTTTACGGACAAGCCAGAATAACTTGTAGTAATTCTGAAAATAACTGTAGCTTATAGTTAAGCGTGTTACAGTGACATTCAGGAGGGCTTCGGCCACAGTTGGACCTCACGTCTGCTCCATAAATGGACATGCAGCGTGATGATTATTTTTTGACATTTGGGAGGCTTTTATCTTATGAACAAGACAGATCTGATCAACAATATTTCCAGCAAAAGCGGTTTGAGCAAACGTGACGTTGAAGCTGTATTGAATGGCGTTCTTGGTGAAATTACAGATGCACTTGCTAGCGGTGACAAAGTGCAACTGATCGGCTTTGGTACTTTCGAAACACGCAAGCGTTCCAGCCGTACAGGCCGCAATCCACAAACCGGTAACACGATTGAAATTCCAGAATCGACCGTTCCTGCTTTTAAAGCCGGTAATAAGCTTAAAGAAGCCGTTAACTAATGCGTCTTGATAAATTCTTGAAAGTCTCGCGGCTGATTAAGCGGCGTACGGTAGCCAAGGACGTCTCCGAACAAGGGAGAGTGCTGGTGAACGGACGCGAAGCCAAGCCGAGCAGTGCGGTCAAAGTAGGCGATGAAATTACCGTCCAGTTTGGCCAGAAGCTGGTGACCGTGCGAGTGGAACGGCTCGCCGACACTACACGCAAGGACGAGGCTGCAAGTATGTACACTTTGGTAAAGGAAGAGCCTATTGCCAGGGACAATGGTTTGAACTGGTAAGCAGACATCTGATTTTCTCACAACTGTACATGAAAGCATTCCTTCATTATTTTATGAAGGAGTGCTTTTTTTTCTTTAGATGACGAGGTTTCGTCCATCATATGCTGATTAACAGCAAAAGCGGTTCTAAATCATACGGCCCCCTTCATAAGCTAAGAACAGAAGGAGGGGTACATGCCATGATTGAACAAGGGAAGTCCAAGCACCATGATCTGCGCATGCAAAGCCGCAAGCAACTCGATATTTCAGGCGTCAGCAATGTGGAGAGCTTTGACAGTGAAGAATTTTTGCTTCAGACCGAGCTGGGCCATCTCACCATTCGCGGACAACATTTACATATCAAAAACCTCAGTCTAGAAGAGGGGCTGTTGTCCATTGAAGGTTTGATTACTTCCCTCGTCTACCTGGAGCCCGGGGCCCCGGCCAAAAACGGAAAAAGCCTATTCGGCAAGCTCTTCAAATGAACCCTTACACACAATGGCTGACATTGACATGGATGCTGTTGTCGGGCATAGCCATGGGAGTGGTGTTTGACAGCTACCGGGTGCTGTCCATCCGCTTTCATTTTGCCCGCTGGAGCGTTCATATGTTGGACGTGCTGTACTGGGTGGCCTCGGCTTTGTTTATTTTCCGTGTGCTATACGCGAGTAATCGCGGTGAGCTGCGGTTTTATGTCTTTTTAGGACTACTTTTGGGGGTTTGGCTCTATTTTTGGGCCTTTAGTGTTACAACCCAACGTTTTGTGGTAATGTTATTAGAGATAGTTCGCAGACTGACGTTGATCGTGAACAGCATACTGCGCATCCTGATTGTTCTTCCGGTGTTAGCGCTGTATCGGCTGTTACGCAAGCTGGTCGGATGGACATGTGCACTTATTGTGTTCCTGGGAAGGATGCTGATATACATCCTGATGCCGGTTTGGAAGCCGATCCTATGGCTGATCGGTCCGCTTAAAGCGCGCTGGAAGACTCCAGAGTCGCTCGTAAAGCTGGGTATCAGACTGAAAAACACAGCGAAAAGATGGTTTGGAAGGAGGTAGTATCATGCGTAATTCGTCTGTAGATCGCCATTCATCTTCTACGTCCAAGTCCAACGCGGGCGGGCGCAGGCGAATCATGATTTGGTTGCTATCGCTTGCCGCCTTTGGTAGTTGGGCAATTTTTACCTTTTTTTCTCAAGGCATGATTATGGCCGATCGAAGTGAACAGCTCACCCAGAAGGAAAAGCAGAAGCAAGCTGCTACACAAACGGAACAACAGCTTCAAACCGAAGTGAATCGTCTCAAGGACCCTGAGTACATTGGCGAGATTGCCAGAAGCAAGTACGGTCTTTACAAACCGGAAGAGACGCCAATCATCGGAGATCAGAAATAGGAACATTATCGGGCCAATGCTTAGTTGACCTTGGTTCCGCCATTTTGTATAATCAAATCACCACAGCGGGATTTTTTTGCAAAAAAATCGGTTGTATATTTTAAGGGAGGATCATTTTATTCTATGGCAATTGAAGTGGGCACCAAGTTAGAGGGCAAAGTGACAGGCATCACGCATTTTGGAGCATTTGTGGATTTGTCTGGAGGTGTCACGGGTCTCGTTCACATCTCGGAAATCGCCGATAACTATGTTAAGGATGTTAACGACCACCTGAAGATTAATGATGTTGTGACGGTGAAAGTCATTAATGTTGACAAAGATGGCAAAATCGGACTTTCCATTAAGCAAACGATTGACAAGCCGGCAAGTGAAGCCCGTCCCCCAAGAGCTCCAAGACCGGAGCGTACAGGAGGACCAGGCGGAGGCGACCGTTTCGGCGGTGGAGGTTCAGGTCCAAGTCAAGGACGCGGTGGTGGTGGCGGTGGTTTCAACCGCGATCGTGGAGGCCGTTCTTTCAAGCCTGCACCGGGTAAACCTTCATTTGAGGATAAAATGTCACGCTTCCTGAAAGATAGTGAGGAACGCATTTCGTCGCTGAAAAAGAACACCGAAGGTAAACGCGGAGGACGCGGCGCGAAGCGTGTTTAATTCACTTTGACAACCGTATCAATCATACACGGAAAACCGTACAGTCGAGAGACTGCTACGGTTTTTTTGCGTTCTACCGACAACAGATGCGATAAGCAGCGGCTGTCGGCGCTGAATCCAGTGGTTAGTCGTACGGGCATTTATGAGATTCGCAATTTTGGCGAAGAAGATAAGAGCTACGATGCTGGAAAGTGGATGTTTTTTTTGTCGTGAGGACATAATCGTCCGACAAACTCCAACGGTTTTCCGTCTATCTTCTGTGCGAATCGCTAGTTTGGACATCAGGATGAACGACATCGAGAGGTTATGTAAGGAGTAGCGGGACGTTTCTTTCATCGGCTTCCATACGGGCGTAGCTTGATGTTCAGAGTGATGCTCTGTCCTTTCGCGCAGAACGTTTTTTTGTCGGAAATTTCTTGGAATAAGACGTGAGGTTCTGACAAACTTTCTCAATCGTTCTGGTTTAAGATGGGAACATCAAATTGATGAATGGGGTGCCTGACGCATGATGGAGAAATGGAACGTGGTACATTTTCCGGGGTTAAAATCTAGAAAGTCCAAATCCAAAGAGCGTACGGAAGGGTGGTCTTCCAGACTCAAGAAACGGCTGGATTCACATAAAGTGGTGCAATGGGTAACGGCGCAAAGATGGATGCTGCTATTGTCAGCTATGGGAGTTCTACTGGGACGCGCCACTATTTTGGACGAGCTTTCTCCCTTTGCCCTCGCTTATTTTGCGGTCATAACGTTTCTTCGGCGTGATCTGATGCTGCCTGTAGCTGTATCCGTTGTGTTAGGCAGCCTGCTAGCTCCTTACCCATCGTTATTTATGATTGGTGGTGAGTTACTGGTATTTTATCTCCTGTATCGCGGACTACGAACCTTCGACCGTCTGGAATTATCCTATGCCCCGCTTATGGTTTTCTTGTCTGTGTTTATGGTCAATTTATTTAACGCCGTGATGGCTCCGACTTTTACATGGTATGAACTTATCATTGTGGGGACGGATGCGGTTCTCAGCTTTATGCTTACGCTGGTGTTCACGCAGGCCATCCCGTTGTTTACGTACCGCAAGAAGACAAGCCAGCTCAAGAATGAGGAAATTTTATGTCTTATTATTTTATTAGCCTCTGTGATGACGGGAGCAGTAGGATGGACTGTTCATTCATTGTCTGTCGATCATGTACTGTCGCGATATTTGGTCTTGGTGTTTGCTTTGGTGGGAGGTGCTTCGCTGGGTGCATCGGTCGGTGTAATTACTGGCTTAATTTTAAGCTTGGCCAATATGTCTGCAATTGTGCAGATGAGTTTACTCGCTTTTGCAGGTTTGCTGGCAGGAATGCTGCGTGAAGGAAAAAAAGGTGCTGTTGCGCTTGGGATGCTGCTAGGCTCCTCAATCCTGACAATCTATTTGGACGGGACCGGAGACGTGCTGACGTCAACCTGGGAGAGCTGTGCGGCAATTCTATTATTCTTAATGACCCCAAAAAGTTTCTTTAAAGCGGTTTCTACCTATGTTCCCGGTACGCAGGACCACGCCAAATCTCAGCATGAGTATGCCAAAAGGGTCCGCGACCTCACCGCAGAGCGGGTAACGAAGTTTTCTCGTGTATTCAGTCAGCTATCCCGCAGCTTTCATCAGATATCTGCGAGTGAGAGCACGAAGTCGGATGGTGAAATCGAACACTTTATGAATGCGGTGGCGGAAGGGACATGTGCCTCCTGCTTCAAGTGTGAGCAGTGCTGGGATGGAAAGTTTATGCAAACTCATCAGTATATGACGGAAATGATGAGCGCCATTGAGGATAACCCGGATTTGGAACCGGAGCAGATCCCGCCGCAATGGAGCAAGGCATGTGCTAAAACGGGCGCTGTCCTGCAAGTGATGAAGCAGCAGTATAGCCTCTACCAACATAATATGCAGTGGAAGCGCCAAGTATACGATAGTCGTCAGCTTGTTGCTGACCAACTATCGGGTGTATCACAAATCATGGAGGATTTAGCGCGAGAAATTCAGCGGGAAGGGCAAACCATGCATCGGCAGGAAGAGCAAATACGAGAGGCTCTTGATAGACTGGGCTTGTCCATTCAATCCATTGAGATCATAAACCTGGATGCAGGTCAGGTAGAAATTGAGATTGTCCATGCCTATACAAGGGGATTTGATGAATGTCGGAAAATCATTGCTCCACTTTTGTCGGACATACTGGACGAGCATATAGCTGTGATGCGCGAAACGGAGGCAGATCGCCGCCAAGGCTTGGCTACAGTCATGTTTGGCTCTGCTAAAACGTATGAGATTGCTACAGGAGTAGCTAGTGCCGCCAAAGGAGGCGATTTTTTCTCAGGTGACAGCTACAGCATGATGGAGCTAGGGAACGGGACTTTTGCAGTCTCTTTAAGTGATGGTATGGGGAACGGAGAGCGCGCGCAGCAAGAGAGCAGTGCAGCACTTAACATTTTGGAGGAATTACTCCAATCGGGTATGGACGAAAAGTTGGCGATCAAGTCGGTCAACTCTGTCCTGATGCTGCGATCACCTGAGGAAATGTATGCTACGGTCGATATGGCGCTGATTGATCAGTACACGGCCCAGACAACCTTTATGAAGATTGGGTCTACGCCGAGTTTTATTAAAAGAGGGGAGGAGGTCATTCCCGTATCTGCCAGCAACTTGCCGATTGGCATTATACAGGATATTGAAGTTGATTTGGTATCACTGCAGCTCCAGCCGGGTGATATTCTCATTATGATTACAGACGGTATATACGACTCACCGGGTTATGCGGTTAATAAGGAAATATGGATGAAACGCATGATTCAGGAAATTGAAAGCGAAGATCCACAGCAGTTGGCCGACTGCTTACTAGAAAGGGTTATTCGATACCAACAAAATCAAATCTATGATGATATGACAGTAGTCGTTAGTAAAATAGATCACTTCCGCCCAGAATGGGCAACTCTCCATGTACCTGGCATGAGGTGGTTGGAACGTCCACGGACGGTGAGCTAATCCGACATTGCCCGGGAAATTCCTTATTCGTTTTTAAAAATCCGCATCCTTCGTTTGAATCGTTCCGGATTAGGCAAAGATAGAATCTATCGGGATAGATTAAGAGGAAGCGGAGGTCAAAAAACAATGAAGCAAATTTTGATCATTACAGACGGATGCTCAAATGTAGGTGTTAGTCCAGTCATGGCGGCTGCCCAAGCTTTACGAGAAGGTATTACAGTGAACGTCGCCGGAGTCATAGATTATGGAACTATTGGCGAGCTTGGCAGCGCGGAGATTCAAGAAATTGCTAAAGCAGGGGGAGGGTTTAGCCAGATCGTAGGGACGAAGCAGTTGGCGCAGACCATGCAGATGATGACGCGCAAAACGGTGGTTCAAACCATTCAGCAGGCGGTTAATAGAGAGTTAACGCACATTCTGGGTGAGGGTGGCGCTAAACATATTGGTGAACTTCCTCCGGCCAAACGGGCCCAGGTGGTTGAGGTGATGGATGAGCTGACAGAAACAAGCACCCTGGAGATTGCTTTGCTCATTGATGCAAGTGCGAGCATGAAGCCCAAGCTGCCTGCTGTAGAGGACAGCATTCGCGATTTGCTGCTCAGTTTACAGTCCAGAAGCGGACACAGCCGTATATCTGTATTTCATTTTCCGGGCGGAAAAATGGGAGAAGACGCAGTCATGGATATCGGTTGGACCTCTGAGCTTAACCAGATCAAATCGATATTTGGACGCTTGCGGATGAAAGGGGCAACACCGACAGGTCCTGCCATTTTACAAGTGATTGATTATTACCGATATGTTACACTAGGAGAACAGAAAGATCTGGAAGAATCCTATGGCAAAGGAGAAGGGATGCTCGGTGACTACGTCGTCTGATCCCGTTCTTGCACCCGGAACGGTCATCAAGGGCAAGTGGAAGCGGAGCAGCTATGTCATCCAGCGCTTGCTGGGCCGGGGAGCGAACGGAACTGTATATTTGGTAAAAGAAGCACAGGCCGATCGGCAATTTGCTCTGAAAATGGGGAAGAACACGCTTGATCTGCAATCAGAGATTAATGTGCTAACCACATTGCAGTCTCAGGGGACTCAGGCCGCCCTTCAGCGAAATGGAAATCCTTCCTTTTTGTTTGAGGTGGATGATGTAGTGTTACGCAGCGGAGAAATCCCCTTTTATGTTATGCGATATGTTAAGGGTGATCCGCTTCATCGTTTTGTGGCAGCCAAAGGGCCGGAATGGTATGGTGTGGCTGGAACCGGTATACTGAATCGTCTGGCGGATCTCCATCAGGCAGGATGGGTGTTTGGCGACCTGAAGCCGCAGAATATTTTGGTCAATGCCTATGGAGAGGCTGAATTAATTGACTACGGTGGGGTGTCTCTTGCTGGTCGGAGTGTTAAACAATTTACAGAATGGTATGACAGGGGATTCTGGAATGCTGGCAGCCGAAATGCCGATTCCCAGTATGACCTGTTTGCCTTCGCTCTTCTAACGATTCATATATTGGAGAGTGAATCGTTAAAGGCGGCTGCGAGCAGGCTGCCACAGTTGCGTAATACGGCAGAATTGACGGTCATCATTCGCCGCAGCCGTGTATTACGCCCCTATGCCGAATGGCTACTGGGTGCAGTGCGTGGAGAATATTCCGATACTCGTGCAGCGGCCCGATCTTGGTCACGTTTGGCTTCCGCACATGTCAGGCAATCGTCGGTCAAAAGAGGGAACCCACGCTGGCTGGGATATGCTTTCACGGTATCGCTTTTGCTGCTTGCCGGAGCGCTCTGGATTGCGTTAAGGTAGCAGCATGACTTACATAAGATAACAGATGATCATCATTTTTACGGTCGGGAGAAAAGAGGGTCGTGAATGGGAACAACAAAACCGACCGGTGTTGTACAGGAAGTGCTCGCCTTGGCGCGAGATCATTCACTGTGGAGCCCCGGAGACCGCATTGTGGTTGCTGTATCCGGTGGGCCGGATTCGGTGGCCCTTTTGCACATTTTACATGAAATATCCGTTATACATATGCCTTTACAACTCGTTTGCGCTCACGTTCATCATGGCTTCAGACCAGAGGAATCGGATGCGGAGGCTGAAGAGGTACGCAATATTGCCCGAAAGCTTGAACTTCCATTTGAAATGACTCGGGTGGATGTACCCGCTTATATGAAGGAGAGCGGGAAGGGACCACAGGAAGCAGCTCGCGAGCTGCGCTACAGCTTTTTACATGATATGGCTACAAAGTGGGAAGCACAGCATATTGCAATGGCCCACCACGGCGACGATCAAGCCGAAACGGTTCTCTTGCACTTGCTGCGTGGTAGCGGCCCAGCAGGTTTGGCGGGTATGCGTTTGGCGCGCAGGGAAAAAAATGTGCAACTCATTCGCCCGCTGCTACGTATGTACAAGGCTGACCTGATTGAGTTTTGTAACTTTTATGGTCTTTCCTATGTGATAGACAGCACTAATTTATCATCCAAATACCGTCGTAACGCCATTCGCATGGATGTGCTTCCTTTTTTGGGGCAATATAATGAGCGACTGACACCGTCCCTAAACCGGCTGGCCGAAACGATGGCTGACGAAAATGACTTTATGGAGGCATCCACACTGTCGGCATACGAGAAAATGGTGCGCTTGGATAATGGCAGGTACATGTTTCCCATCGCTTCATACCGTAAGCTATCCGTTGCTTTACAACGGAGGTTGATTAAACTAATATTAAATTATCTGCCTTCGGACAGTGAAAATTTTGATTTTCGTAAAATTGAGACCGTTCGACTAAGACTTCTCCAAGAGGCATCGTCTACATGGAGTTTGGATTTGGGAGGCGGTGCGGTTGGAGTCCGCGAATATGACCAGGCGGTTTTGTTTGACCGTACGCAAGTCGTTATGGGCGAATGGTGCTATGGACTAAGTGTATTGCCTATTTCCGGTGAGCTAGAGTTGCCTGAGGCAGGTGGTATACTTCGGTGGCGAAGGGCTTCCTATTCGGATGCGGACCATCCGGTGAATAAGGAGGAAGCGTGGTTCGACGCAGATCAATTGAGTCTGCCTTTGACTGTACGCTCGCGATTACCTGGAGATACCATGTATGTAATGGGATTAAACGGAAGAAAAAAGGTTAAAGATATTTTTATTGATGAAAAAATACCTCCTTCAATGCGTTCCGTTATTCCCATCGTCTGCGACCACTCTGGGGCTATTCTCTGGATTCCGGGCGTACGACGTTCTGTACATGCCGCGGTGCAAAAGCACACGTCTTCGGTTATATATATGTCATGGCAAAGACGAGAGAGTCCGGGGCACCGGTAATTGCGCAGGAACGGCTTTCATAGTATAAACTTAGGAGGTTTACACCGTTGCAGAATGATATTCAGGAAATATTGATCAGCGAAGAAGAAATTCAGAGTAAAATTAAGGAATTGGGTGCACAGCTCAGCGTAAAATATGAAGGGAAAAATCCATTGGTGATTTGCGTGCTGAAAGGTGCGTTTATCTTTATGGCTGATTTGGTTAAATCCATTACAGTGCCGTTGGAGCTTGATTTCATGGCTGTATCAAGTTATGGAGCATCCACAAAATCCTCAGGTATCATCAAAATCATTAAAGATTTGGACGCATCTGTGGAAGGACGCGACGTTCTGATTGTCGAAGATATTATCGACAGCGGCCTGACGCTGACGCATTTGATTGAATTGCTTAAAAACCGTAATGCCAATTCGGTATGTGTCGTAACCTTGTTCGACAAGCCTGCACGCCGGACAGTTAATCTTGAAGCAGATTATACTGGATTTACGCTTCCAGATGCGTTTGTTGTCGGCTACGGTCTGGACTATGCCGAGCACTACCGGAACCTCCCATACATAGGGATTTTAAAGCCGGAAATCTACACCAGCTAATCTCAGCCTCCAGTCCTAGGACTAAATAAGGCCCTTTGTTGAGAAGGACTTACAGGCTATGGTAAAATAACTTAAGTGTCTCGAGAGGAGGTAGGGGATGAATCGGTTCATCCGGAATTCTGGTTTTTATTTGATTCTTTTTTTAGTTGTGGTGGGTATCGTTCAGTTTGTTAGCAACAGTAACGAAGCCTCCGATCTCCCTAGATATGACCAATTACGGCAAGAGGTTAAAGCTAATAACATCTCTAAAGTAACGGTCCAATTTGACGGTTACGCCTATCTTGTAACCGGTGCATATAAGAAGCAGCCGGCTAATGCTAAATCGACCAATTTTTCCGTATATGTTCCACCAACGGATCAAGCACTAAGTGAACTGGTGAATGCCAGCGAAACGAACGGGTTTGAATACGTGCAGAAGAAAATGGAAGGCGAAAGCATTTGGCTGACGTTTTTGACTTCTATCATTCCTTTGGTGATCATGTTCCTGTTGTTCTTCTTCCTGTTTAATCAGGCACAGGGCGGTGGCGGCAAAGTTATGAACTTCGGCAAGAGCAAAGCCCGTCTGTATAACGAAGAGAAGAAGAAGGTTACGTTCGAGGACGTGGCAGGGGCTGACGAAGAGAAGCAGGAGCTTGTCGAAGTCGTAGAATTCTTGAAGGACCCACGCAAGTTTGCAGCTGTGGGCGCTCGTATTCCAAAAGGTGTTCTGTTAGTGGGCCCTCCAGGTACGGGTAAAACACTCTTGGCGAGAGCTGTTGCAGGCGAGGCCGGAGTACCGTTTTTCAGCATCTCGGGTTCTGATTTTGTAGAAATGTTTGTCGGGGTCGGTGCTTCCCGTGTTCGTGATTTGTTCGAGAACGCGAAGAAGAACGCACCTTGTATCATTTTCATTGATGAGATTGATGCCGTTGGACGTCAACGTGGCGCCGGATTGGGTGGCGGACATGATGAACGTGAGCAGACGCTCAACCAATTGCTCGTAGAGATGGATGGATTCGGCGCAAACGAAGGTATCATCATCGTAGCCGCTACAAACCGTCCGGATATTTTGGACCCGGCGTTGCTTCGTCCAGGACGTTTTGACCGTCAAATTACGGTTGACCGTCCAGATGTTAAAGGCCGTGAAGCAGTTTTGTATGTACATGCTCGCAACAAGCCATTAACGAAGGATGTTAAATTGGACGTAATTGCGAAACGTACAACAGGCTTTACAGGCGCTGATCTGGAAAATCTGTTGAACGAAGCTGCCTTGTTGGCGGCTCGTCGTAACCGCAGAGATATTTCGATGCGAGAAGTAGATGAAGCCATCGACCGTGTTATCGTAGGTACAGAAAAACGCAGCCGCGTAATCAGTGACCGCGAGAAACGAATTGTTGCTTATCATGAAGCAGGCCATACGATTATTGGTTTCTTCTTGGAAAATGCCGACATGGTTCACAAGGTAACGATTATTCCACGTGGACGTGCAGGCGGATATGTCATCATGCTTCCGAAGGAAGACCGTATGCTGACTACCAAGCAGGAATTGCTGGACAAAATCACTGGATTGTTGGGTGGACGCGTATCCGAGGAACTGTTCATTGGTGAGATCGGAACGGGAGCTTATAGCGACTTCCAGCAAGCGACAAGCATTGCACGCAGCATGATTGTAGAATATGGTATGAGTGAGAAGCTTGGTCCGATGCAGTTCGGTACTTCGCAAGGCCAAGTATTCCTTGGACGCGATATCGGTCATGAGCAGAACTACAGTGATCAGATCGCTTATCAGATTGACCAGGAGATGAATCGCTTCATCACTGAATCTTATGAGCGTGCTAGAGAACTCCTGACCAAGTATTCCAAAGAGGTTCATTTGATTGCTCAAACCTTGCTGGTAGAAGAAACCTTGGAACTTGAACAAATCAAACGTTTGATCGAGACAGGTTCTTTGGATGGTGGCACGACTGAGGGAGAAGGAACACCGGAAAATGGTGAGCCTGTGATCGACAACATTGGAGACGTCCGTGTACGTATTCAAGGTAAGGATGACGAGCCTAAGAATACAACGGATCAACCGAATGATATCCCTAATCTGCAAAAGCCAGAGGATGATAACAATTCGGGCAACTCCGGTGGTACTCCACCGACAACAACCTAATCATCCGATGGATAGTTGAATAAGCGTATATGTAAGCTCCGGGGAACCAGGTATTATGGGTTTTCCGGAGCTTTTTAAATGGAAGATTATTGCTAACGTGATTTGACAGACACCGGAACGTTGTGTACATTTATTGTTAAATAAACGGCTGTCGTCTTCTTAGCTTATAAAAGCCAACAGCCGCTGCAATCGACTTTCTATCATTTTGAACATATACGTGAGCGCATACTGTAGAACCTATGGTGTGCGCTATTCTTCTGTGAAATCAGGTGAAGGCATGATTCCAAGGTATCTAGTTGATTTTGATGTAGCGGAATTGACCCGATTGGAGGCCGACGTGTTAATAATCGGCTCGGGCATTGCGGGCTTATATACGGCGATTAAGGCTGCGGAGAATCGGAAAGTGTTGCTGATTACCAAGAAGACTTTGATGGAAAGCAACACGCGTTATGCTCAAGGCGGCATCGCTGCTGTCACATCGGACGAGGATACACCAGCTTATCATATGGAAGATACCCTGATTGCTGGTGCAGGTCTGTGTGAATCTGAGGCGGTCAGTACGCTTGTCCATGAAGGTCCAGTTGGCATTCAGGAGTTAATACGTTTGGGAACGGCTTTTGATCGTGTGGATGGTGAACTAGCGTTGACACGGGAAGGAGCGCATAGTCATCGGCGTATTTTGCATGCAAATGGAGATGCTACGGGTTATGAAATTGTTCGTGCGTTGTCAAAGCAGGTTGCTGCCCATCCCGGTATCGAAGTATGGGAAGAGTGCATGGTAATTGATCTGCTGACGGAGCATGGTGAGTGTATTGGGGCCCTCGTCCAAAAGCCAGGTGGGGAAAGGTCGTATATAACCGCTAATGCAACGATTTTGTGCTCAGGAGGTAGCGGGCAATTATACCGGTATACGACCAATCCGGATATTGCAACCGGGGATGGTATCGCTATGGCATATCGTGCCGGGGCGATTGTACGGGATATGGAATTCATACAGTTTCATCCTACGGCGTTGTGCCATCCGGGCGCTCCAAGGTTTCTAATTTCCGAAGCCGTACGGGGAGAAGGAGCCGTGTTACGCAATATTCACGGAGAACGCTTCATGGACAAGTATGATTCCCGGCAGGAGCTTGCACCCAGAGACATCGTAGCTCGTGCTATCATTCATGAGATGGAACGCACCCAAGCTGCGTTTGTATACCTGGATATTACACACGAGCCGCCAGAGCGGGTGAAGCAACGTTTTCCAACAATTTATCGGACATGTCTGTCATTTGGTTTGGATATGACGACAGACTGGATCCCCATTGCGCCTGCTGCCCATTATATGATGGGTGGTGTCCAGACCAATTTACACGGGGAAAGCTCCATTGCGCGTTTGTTCGCCTGCGGGGAAACCTCTTCTACAGGAGTTCACGGAGCTAATCGTCTGGCGAGCAATTCGTTATCTGAAGCTATTGTATTTGCCAGCAGGATTATTGAGCGACTGCATTCATTGCCACCGCTGGTCGGCCATACATTGATATCTTATAGCGATAACCGTACAGAGTTCCCGGCTTCATCCGTCACGGAGCAGCGGCATAAGCTGCAAGAAGCAATGGTTCGTTATGCTGGAGTTCGTCGGCACGGCGAGGGGCTGAAAGCAGCATTAGACGAGATGCAAGGGCAAATGCCTATTTTTGAGGCTGTGATCGCTAGCCGGGAAGAGATCGAATTTGCCAATTTGCTCACCTGTGCTTTATTAGTAACAGATGGTGCGCTGCTGCGTGAGGAGAGCCGGGGAGCGCATTATCGCGAGGATTTTCCTGAGACAGATGATAGCGTCTGGCGAAAGCATGTTCAGCAGAGACGTGAGCAAGGGATAACGGAGGAGTACGTTCATGACATCTAACAGCGAGCTTTATGGAGAGTTTAGTGGATATCAGGAAGAACTGACAGCACAAATTCGCAGCTGGCTGCGAGAAGATACGGGCTCTGGCGATGTGACCACGCGCTGGACGATTGAGCAGGGCCACCAATCCAAGGCTGTCATTCATGCCAAGGAGAGCGGCGTGGTTGCCGGTTTACCCGTGGCTGCCCTTGTATTTCAGGTAGTGGACCCTTCCTTGTCGTTCACTCCGCTGGTGACGGACGGACAGTGGATTGAAAAGGGAAGCGTTTTGGCGGAAGTGAATGGAAGTACTCATGCAATTCTGACCGGAGAACGACTGGCGTTAAATTTGCTCCAACGGATGTCTGGCATTGCCACGCGGACTCGGGCTTTTATAGATCAATTGCATGGTTTGTCCACTCGCTTGGTGGATACACGTAAAACAACACCGGGACATCGGTTGCTGGAGAAGTATGCTGTGCGTGTAGGCGGTGGCTCGAATCATCGCTTTGGCCTGTACGATGCTGTTATGATTAAGGATAATCATATTAAGGGTGCAGGTGGGATTGAACAGGCTGTAAGTCGAGCGCGCGCTAATATACCGCATACGATGACGATTGAAGTAGAGACGGAAAACATGAAACAAGTTCAGGAAGCCCTGGAAGCTGGGGCGGATATCATTATGCTGGATAACATGTCTGCCCCAGATATGAAGGAAGCCGTTCGGTTCATTCGGGAACGGGCACCACATGTCAAAACAGAAGCCTCGGGCAATGTATCGCTGGATACAGTGCGTGAGATGGCTGAGAGTGGCGTAGATGTGATCTCTGTAGGCAGGCTGACATACTCTTTTCATAACCTGGATATCAGCCTTGACCTTAACGCAAAGAAAGATAGGTGACACCCATTGATTCTTGTAGTGGATGTAGGTAATACCAATATTGTTCTGGGGATATACGAAGGGCGGGAGCTGTTACACCATTACCGGATCAGTACCTCCAGACAGGCAACCGCAGATGAATACGGCGTACTCATACATAATCTTTTTAGTATGGGTGGCGTATTAAAGGATGACATCCAGGGAGTTATTATTTCCTCTGTCGTTCCGCCGTTGGTCCGTGTATTAGAAGAAATGTGCGATAAATACATAGGCAAAACGCCGTTAATCGTCGGACCGGGAATCAAGACTGGTCTTAACCTGCGTTATGAGAATCCGCGTGAAGTAGGTGCGGATCGGATCGTGAACGCTGTTGCGGCTGTCGAACGGTTCGGCGGGCCGCTGGTTGTGGTGGATTTTGGGACAGCGACGACGTTTGATTGTATTGACGATAAGGGAAACTACTTGGGCGGTGTCATTGTGCCGGGTATCGGGATTTCGACGGAGGCATTGTATCAACGGGCTTCCAAGCTACCCCGCATCGAGTTGGAGAAACCCAAAAAGGTTATTGGTCGTAATACGGTTCATGCCATGCAAGCTGGGATTATCTTCGGTTATGCTGGGCAAGTGGATGGCATTGTGCGGCGCATTAAGGAAGAAATGCAGGCGGAGCCTACAGTTATTGCTACCGGAGGTCTTGCAGAGCTAATCGCATCAGAGGCGGAGAGCATTCAAAAAGTGTTGCCGATGTTGACGCTCGAAGGATTGCGCATCATTTACCAACGTAACGCCGAATAAAAAAGTGGGTATAAGCTGCCGCTGAGTCCAACCGAATGATTTTATCGGTTTGGATTAGCGGCGTTTTTCGTCTATACTGAAATATGTTACGTTTTTGAACAATTCGCGTGATCTGTCGATGCAGGTTGTTTATATAATAGGAAATTATGCTTCAATGATGAGCAATACTAACGAAAATAAGCAGCATAGCTGTCCTGGTGAATAGGGAGGATATCAATATGGAAAATAAGCAGGATCGACTTATTCGTGGCACAGCCATGGATGGGAGGGTTAGAGCTTTTGCTGTTCGGACAACTCAATTGGTAGAGGAATTGCGGAGAAGACACGATACGTATCCAACGGCTACCGCTGCTTTGGGGCGAACCCTCACAGCAGGTGCTATTATGGGTTCTATGCTAAAAGGAAAAGAGCGATTGACCATTCAAGTTAAAGGTGATGGACCGATTGGGCAAATCGTCGTTGATGCCAATGCTGTAGGGGAAGTGCGAGGTTATGTTACTGAACCGCATGTGCATTTGCCAAGCAATAGTATGGGCAAACTGGATGTAGCGGGTGCCGTAGGTACAGAGGGGTTCATTCATATCATCAAGGATTTGGGGTTAAAAGAACCGTATCGCGGCAGTACTCCGATTATTTCCGGTGAACTGGGTGAGGATTTTACCTATTATTTTGCCAAATCGGAACAGACCCCGTCAGCGGTGGGCTTGGGTGTGCTGGTAGATACGGATAACACGGTTATTGTGGCCGGTGGATTTATCATTCAGTTGCTTCCAGGCTTGAATGATGATGAGATTACTGCGATCGAAAATGCAGTCAGCTCCATTCCACCCGTTACTGCTTTGCTGGATCAAGGGTTGGAACTTGATGAAATGCTGCGCTGGATGCTGCCGGACGTTCGGATTCTCGATGAATTGGATATCCATTTTCAATGTGAGTGTTCACGTGAGCGCGTGGAAAAAACATTGATCAGTTTGGGAGAAAGCGAATTAGAGCAGTTAATTGAGGAAGAAGGACAGGCTGAGGTCGTATGTCACTTTTGTAATGAGGCTTATCAGTTTAATAAGGATGAATTGCAAAATCTGTTAGATCAAGCCAAATCCTAACCGGATGGGCGGTGCAAGCGATGATTACACGGGAAAAAGGATTATGGACAGCTGTCATTATTCTGACCGTTAGCGTCGCCGCCTTGGGTGGTCTTATCATGCTTCGGGGGCTGTCAAAGCCGGGTGATGTAAGCAAGGATGACGGCGATCATACTGTGGCGGAGATGGGTCAGGAAGGCATATCGGAGGAACAGTGGGTAGCGGAACTGAAAAAGCGATATGGAACCAATACGCTGTTGCAAATGTTGAATCGTAAAGCCGTGCAGGCTGAAACCAAGCGTCTCGGTATCAAGATCACCCAAGAGGATTTACAGCAGGTGCTGGAGCAGGATAGTAAAGGGTATGACTCAGATCAAGCCTACTTTGATGAAATGCAGCGACAGTTTGGCTTAGATCCGGTTGACTTGCGGAATGAAGCGGAATACCGGATTGGTTTGGAGAAAATAGCCACGCAGGGTATTCAAGTTCAGGAAGCTGAGATTGACGAGTATTGGGAACAGCACCCTGAGGAATTTGCCGTCGGTAAGCAGATCCAATTGGCAGCTCTTTATGTGGATAATGCGGAGGAAGCAGAAGCGTTGCTAGATCGGGTCAAGCAGGGGGAGAGCTTCGATGTGCTGATTCAAGAGTATTCAGGTAAGCCTTTTGGCAAGGATAGCAGCGGGCATTTGGGATGGGTGGATGAATATGATCCATTGCAACCGGAGGCGATCATGAAGGCGGCGAGAGAGCTAAGCTCCGGGGATGTTGCAGGTCCGATCTCTGTTAACGATGGCTATGCTGTCATTTATGTACAGGATGTCCGGTTGAAGAATTCTCCGGATAAGCAGCAGATCCGGCAGCAAATTCGCCGATCTCTTGCGCTTGCACAGGCCGCTCCTTTGGAAGAGGTCGAGAAGAGTCTACGTGATAAATATGGAGCGCGTATTTTATCTGGAAAAGATGCATCCTCCGCTGCTCTGTAACGTAGTGAAAGAATATTGGTTTGAAGGAAGCACGATGCTGATAACGCGTGTTGACAGCATCGCGGCTTACTCACTCGTATTGACATTGGAATTGAAGATTGTTATGATTAGCGTATAAAACCCACTATTTTTATCGGAAATTAAATGAACGGTACAGAATTAAAGTGATTGACTAAGAATGATCTACAAAATGATTTCGCAATTTTTAATACATCATCTACAGTCAGGGAGGAATTATCATGGCTAAAGTTGTTAATAACATCACCGAACTTATCGGGGAAACTCCCCTCGTTCGGCTCAACCGGATCGTACCGGAAGATAGCGCCGAAATTTATTTGAAACTGGAATATCAGAACCCAGGCTCCAGTGTAAAAGATCGTATTGCGATTAGCATGGTAGAAGAAGCTGAACGTGAAGGTCTGCTTAAGCCAGGCGGTACGATTATTGAAGCAACTAGCGGTAACACAGGAATCGGCTTGGCTATGGTTGCTGCTGCGAAGGGCTATAAGGCAGTAATCGTTATGCCAGAAACGATGAGCATAGAGCGTCGTAATTTGTTGCGTGCTTATGGAGCCGAACTTGTGCTAACACCAGGATCAGAAGGCATGAACGGGTCCGTTAAGAAAATGGAAGAATTGCTGAGTGAAAATCCAGAATATTTTGCTGCTGAGCAGTTCAAGAACAAAGCTAATATCAAAATTCACCGTGAAACGACCGGTCCTGAGATTGTGGAAGCCATTCGTTCCATTGGCGGAACTCTGGACGCTTTTATAGCTGGAATAGGTACTGGCGGAACCATTTCTGGTGCCGGAGAAGTGCTTAAGAAAGAATTCCCTGATATTAAAGTTGTGGCTGTAGAGCCTGCCTCTTCCCCACTGTTAGCAGGCGGTAAGCCAGGACCCCACAAAATTCAAGGACTTGGTGCCAACTTTATTCCTGAAATTTTAAACCGCGATATCTATGATGAAATTATTCATGTAGAAAACGATGAAGCTTTCGAGGTAGCACGTAGAGTGGCCAAGGAAGAGGGCATTTTGTCCGGTATTTCATCTGGCGCGGCTGTTCATGCGGCTTTGAAACTTGCTAAGCAATTGGGCAAGGGTAAACGGATCGTTGTCATTGTTCCAAGTAATGGAGAACGTTACCTGAGCACACCACTATACAATTTCGAGCTGTAATTATGTCGTAATTGTGTATACTATACGTAAGGATTCCCTCATTTCCCTGTTGCAGGGGGGTGGGGGTTTCTTTTTAAGGAGAGAATATAGACTTATTGAAAAGTAGGGAAGGGGAAGCACACACGGATGAAATCGACAGCTAGAGTGACGGAGACGCAGTGGCAGGTTTGGCAGGAGGAAGGCTGGAGCATACTTCCCTATATTGCTGAGTACCCATTACCCGTGGGGGGGCTACCGTCATCGTGGCGGAAGGCTTGGGAGGATTCGTCTCCATATGCCTTTTTGCTGGAGAGCGCTAAAGGTGGGAGGTACACCTATCTGGCCTTAAATCCGGTTGCTATATTGGAGGGCAAGGGAGAACATGCAGTTTGGACTGATTTGCAAAGCGGGAAACATGGAGATATGCATGGTCAACCTTTGAAAGTCATGAGCAACTGGATCGCTCCTTACCGTGCGCCGCGTGTACCTGGCATGCCTTTTTTCTCTGGAGGATTTGCGGGTTATCTTGGCTACGATGTAGCTCGCTCGTTGGAGCGTTTGCCATCTCAAGCTGCAGACGATACAGACATACCTGATTATGTATGGATGAGGGTGGATGAGCTATGGATTTACGATCACGAAAAATCCTCCATATATTGTGCTGTTCATATGCCCGCTCCTGCGCATTCCGATAAAGTCAGCAGTGATACCGATTTGACCAATCGCGTTATGCTGGATGGGCCGAATCCTATACTTTGCGAGCATTACGCGGAAGCTGCCCAACGTGCAGAACGTATGCTGACTCAGTGGAATAACATCATAAATGCAGGAGAGATTGATCCTGCGTACCCTCGTCGTTGTGCTAGGCTCGCCGAAGAAGGGTTAGAGGCTGCTCATCTTGAATCTGAAGGCTGGACAGCGGCATTCAACCAACAAGATTTTGAACAAGCCGTGAAACGTGTGCAGGAATACATTGCCCAAGGGGATGTATTCCAGGTCAACTTATCGATTCGTCAGCAACGTGCGCTTACAGCCCTCCCTGAAAATATATATGAATGGCTTCGTCTGCTGAATCCTTCCCCTTATATGGGTATGCTGCGTATGCCAGATTTACGGATCGTTAGTGGCTCGCCGGAATTGTTGGTGAAGCTGGAGGATGGACGTGTGAGCGCCAGACCAATTGCAGGTACGAGAAGAAGAGGGCTAACACCGGATGAAGATGCCGCTATGGCAGCAGAGCTTCTATCAAGCGAAAAAGAACGCGCCGAGCATATTATGCTCGTCGATCTGGAGCGTAACGATATCGGACGGATTGCCGAATACGGATCGGTGCATGTGCCTGAACTGCTGACGGTCGAATACTATTCGCACGTTATGCACCTGGTTTCTCAGGTTGAAGGAAAATTAGCCTCGGGTCGTACAGCTATAGATGTAATTGCTGCTACCTTTCCAGGCGGAACCATTACCGGGGCACCCAAGGTGCGCACCATGGAAATTATTGAAGAATTAGAGCCCGTTCGTCGGGGGCCTTATACAGGGTCCCTTGGATGGATTGACTATAACGGCAATATGGAATTAAATATTATAATAAGAACACTAGCTGTTAAAGGCAGCACTGCCTATTTACAGACAGGTGCGGGGATCGTCATTGATTCAGACCCGTACAGGGAATATCGGGAATGTCGGAACAAGGCTAGAGCTGTCATGAAGGCGGTACAATGTGGTGAAGAAGAAGCCGCTTTGAGCAGAAGCGGTATCACAGGAGGGTGAGTCGTATGATTTTGGTGATTGATAATTATGATTCGTTTACGTACAATCTTGTTCAATATTTAGGTGAACTTGGCGAAGAAGTAACCGTAAAACGGAACGATGAGATTGATGTGAAAGGCATAGAAGAGCTGGCACCAGAGCATATTTTGATCTCGCCGGGTCCATGCACGCCGAATGAGGCAGGGATATCACTGGATGTGATCAGCCATTTTAAAGGTCGCATTCCGATTTTTGGCGTTTGCCTCGGCCACCAGGCCATCGGACAGGCTTTTGGCGGTAAGGTTATCCGGGCTGAACGACTCATGCACGGTAAAACATCACCGATTCTTCATCACAATACGTCAGTATTTGAAGGCTTGCCTTCTCCGTTCACAGCAACCCGGTATCACTCATTGCTGGTGGAGCGCGAGAGTCTGCCTGAGTGTCTAGAGATTACCGCGGAAACCGCAGAAGGTGAAATTATGGGTTTGCGGCATAAAGAATTTGCCGTAGAAGGAGTTCAGTTCCATCCAGAATCCATTATTACGGATTATGGGCATCAACTGTTACGCAATTTCCTAAAACGCAAGGTAGGCGTCTGATTCATGAAATATATCGGAGTCAACGGCGTCCTCACGGAAGCCGCAAAAGCCGTGATTCACGTAAGTGATCACGGCTTTTTATACGGAATGGGCTTGTTTGAAACATTCCGCACCTACAAGGGTGTCCCATTCTTGCTGGATCGGCATCTACATCGACTGCAGGAAGGTTGCCGAATGCTCGGCATTCCTTTTCAACCGGATGAGGAGCAACTTACGAGACACATCCAACATCTGATGGTGGCGAATGGACTGGATGAAGCCTATATCCGTTACACCGTATCAGCTGGCGAAGAGGTGCTAGGATTGCCGACAGGGGACTATACGCGTCCTAATTATATTCTGTTCGCTAAACCGTTGCCCTCTACCAATACACAAACCGGGCAATCCACTTCCCCATCGGCGCTTCAGTTGTTGCGAACTCCCAGAAATACTCCAGAGGGTGAGGTTCGCTTAAAGTCGCTCCATTATATGAATAATATTCTTGCAAAGCGGGAACTTCAGCAGTATGCCGAGGCTGTCCGTTATAAGGCTGAAGGAATGATGCTTACGGCGGATGGTTTTCTGGCAGAAGGAATGGTCAGCAATCTGTTCTTTGTGCGGAACAATACGTTGTATACCCCTGACTTGTCTACAGGGATTCTGCCAGGCATTACGCGTGAATTCATTTTAGAGCTGGCGGATCTGCGAGACATTCCTTGTGAGCAAGGCCTGTACCGCTGGGACGAGCTGAAACAGGCTGATGAAATTTTTATGACCAACTCTATACAAGAAATACGGCCCGTGGATTTGTTGTTGGAGCCGGGAGGAGCAACGAACCATTTATCGGTTCCCTTGACGCAGCCCAGGTCCATAACAGCTTTGCTGTTGCACGATTATAGACAGAAAGCAGGGATCAAGTGAACATACCGACCCTTTATCAACGTAGTTACCGAATGGGGGATGCCGAGCTTACGCTCGGACATTCCACACAGATCATGGGTATACTGAATGTGACCCCGGATTCATTTTCCGATGGAGGATTACATTATAGTCCCGAGATTGCTGTTTTACATGCATTGAAGCTGGTGGAAGATGGAGCGGATATCATTGACATTGGTGGGGAGTCTACTCGCCCGGGTCATGATCCAGTAGGTGTGGAAGAGGAGCTGGCTCGGGTCATTCCGGTCGTTCAGGCCATCCATCGTATCGCACCGCACATTCCGTTATCTGTAGATACTTACAAAGCCGAGGTAGCCAGGCAGGCACTTGAGGCTGGCGCACATATCATTAATGATGTGTGGGGGTTTAAGGCAGACCCCGATATGGCACGTGTAGCTTCGGAATTCGATTGCCCGGTCATTTTGATGCATAATCGTCATGACCGTAACTATAGTGATTTAGTTTCTGATATGCTGTCCGATTTAAAAGAAAGTATCCGATTAGCGCTGGATGCGGGGGTACGTGAGGAACAGATCATTTTAGACCCAGGTATCGGTTTTGCCAAGGATTACGATGAAAATATTCATGCCATGACTTCTCTCGATACATTGAGTCAGCTGGGCTTTCCGCTGTTATTGGCTACGTCGCGCAAAAGGTTTATTCGTACAGCACTGGATTTGCCTGTGAATGATGTGGTGGAGGGCACGGCGGCTACCGTTGCCTTTGGCATTGCTCAAGGGTGCCAGATTGTGCGTGTACACGATGTGGCGCAAATCAAGCGCACCGTACGTATGTGTGATGCGATGGTGTACGGGTCTAAAAATGCACTGAGTTATGGTGGTTAGAAGACGCTTCATGAATGATTTGATCCTGCGATCGCTGTTGCAACGGGATTCTTTTGAATTGGTAAACATATGACTGTTAGAATCCCGTTGCAAAGGCGAGCGCTTCGCTTCTCCGGATTCAAATCCTTCATTCCGCTACAACGCGCCATAAAGTCACTGTATTTTTAGGGAGTTATTTATTGTGTAAGGTGAACAGAAGAATAGATCAAGTAGAACGAGAACGGAGTAGGCGGAATGGTGCTGTACAAGCAAAGCGGTCGCTTTAAAAGCTTTCCGTAGGAAAGCTCGCTTCGGAAGCATCACTTCCCCGAATTTCTACTTTTATTATAGGTTTTATTCAAGAAATCTGGGGCAGTGGCGATGGGGAGCACCATCCGACTGCGCAGTGGCACGATACGAAACTTTTAAGTTGAGCTTATTGAGAAAATCTAATAAAAAACAGGGGGGGATACCCACGATGGATAAAATGGTTTTGCATCGTATGGAGTATTACGGATATCATGGCGTTTTTCCAGAGGAGCGCAAGCTGGGACAACGTTTCTATATTGATTTGGAACTGGAGCTTGATCTGCGTGAAGCGGGTGAGCAGGATGCTTTGGACAAAACGGTTAATTACGCCGAGGTGCATTACACCGTTAAAGATATTGTAGAAAAGGAATCTTACCAATTGATTGAAGCTTTGGGCGAACGTATTGCATCTTCCCTACTGGACACTTATACTAGTGTCAATGCACTGACTGTCAAAGTCACAAAGCCGCATCCGCCGTTTGATATTCATTTTCAAGGCGTGACGGTTGAGCTTTATCGCGCAAGAAAGTAGGAACGATACATGAATGCACATTCGACCTCTGAGGCATCAGAGGCTTATATTGCTTTAGGGGCTAATTTGGGGGAGCGCGAGCATACCCTGTATGAAGCCATTACGGTGCTGGACGAACATCCGGGTATACGGGTGCTTCGGTGCTCCAGCCTGTACGAAACAGAGCCTGTTGGGTATCTGGATCAACCTTCTTTTTTGAACATGACGGTAGCCGTATCTACAACACTTGCTCCAGAGGAGCTTCTGGTATATATGCTGGAGGTGGAGAGTCGTCTGGGGAGAGTAAGACACATTCCTAATGGGCCACGAACCATTGATCTGGATTTGTTATGGATGGAAGCGGCGCAACTGGCTACACCGGATTTGGAGCTTCCTCACCCTCGTATGTTGGAGCGTGCTTTTGTGCTGGTTCCTTTGGCTGATATCGTTCCGAACCAAGATCCGTCCGGTCTGTACAGTATCGTGCATACTGCATTGAATTCTGTGGATGGAAAGGACGGCATACAGCTTTGGAAAACATGCAGCTGGCGCAACGACTCCGCGCCTTTCGGAAGCTAAAAGGGTTCACACAGCAGGAGTTGGCAGAACGTACTGGTATATCTTTGACTGTATTAGGTGCTGTGGAGCGAGGCAATCGTAGAGTAGACCCAGACATGCTGAACATCATCGCCCAAACGCTAGAAATTGAAGTCCGGGAACTGACGGAATGACGATAAGTATACGATATAAAAGAAGGAATAAAGGGGTGAACAGATATGTTGAAAATCGGCGATATTGAAATGAAAAACCAAGTCGTCTTGGCACCCATGGCAGGCGTGTGCAATCCTGCTTTTCGCTTGATCGCCAAGGAGTTCGGTACAGGCTTGGTATGTGCAGAGATGGTTAGTGATAAGGCCATCATTCACGGCAACAAGCGTACACGTGAGATGCTGTTTGTAGATGAGCGCGAGAAGCCGCTTAGCTTGCAAATTTTTGGAGGCGACCGCGAATCTTTGGTGGAAGCAGCGAAGGTGGTAGATCAGGAAACGAATGCAGATATTATTGATATCAATATGGGCTGCCCGGTTCCCAAAGTGACCAAATGTGATGCAGGTGCTCGTTGGCTGCTCGATCCAAACAAGATTTATGAAATGGTATCGGCGGTAGTGGAATCGGTAAGCAAGCCGGTTACCGTGAAAATGCGTATTGGTTGGGATAGCGAGCATATTTATGCCGTAGAGAACGCTCGCGCTGTTGAACGTGCCGGAGGTCAGGCCGTTAGCGTACATGGCCGTACACGGGAGCAACTGTATACGGGACATGCGAATTGGGATATTATAAAAGAAGTTAAAGAAGCAGTTTCCATTCCTGTAATTGGGAACGGTGATGTGGCATCACCGGAAGATGCCCGCCGCATGCTGGATCTGACCAATTGTGATGGCGTTATGATCGGACGCGGTGCTCTGGGGAATCCGTGGATGCTCTACCGTACGATTGAGTACTTGCAATCAGGTGAGCTGTTGCCCGATCCTTCACCGGAAGAAAAAATCCGCATTGCCATTCTGCATATGGATCGTCTGGTTGCATTGAAGGGTGAAGCGGTAGCTGTCCGTGAAATGCGCAAGCATCTGGCTTGGTACCTCAAGGGGTTTAAAGGTTCTGCACGTATTAAGGATGTCATTATGGAAGAAACAAAGCGCGACGATATGGTACGTATTTTGGATCAATTTGTATCTCAATTGCACATGGTAGAAAACGATGAGCCTTCTACAAGTGCTGCTTCTCCTGCTGCTGTTGCGCAATAAGGAAGCTGTTCCGGCCTGCGCACGCGATTGACTTTTCCAATTGCTTGCCCTATAATCGTTCAGTATAAAATCTTGATGTATGCTACAAATTGTGTGCAGCTCTCAAGACAACAGCAGGAAATGTTCTCATTCCCTCAGAGTGGCATATTATGTTTTGAAAGCGTGCATTCCGATGCACTTTTAAACTTTTCCCATGACAGGAGAATCGGTTAAGATGAGCGATAAAGAAGTCATTCTGACACAGGAAGGTCTTAGAAAGCTCGAAGATGAGCTTGAGAACTTAAAGTCTGTCAAACGCCGCGAAGTGGCTGAACGGATTAAGGTAGCCATCGGGTACGGAGATATTAGTGAAAACTCCGAATATGAGGATGCGAAGAATGAGCAGGCCTTTATTGAAGGCCGTGTAATTACGTTGGAAAAGATGCTACGCAATGCCCGCATTATCAATAGTGATGAAATTGACACCGATGTTGTGGGAGTAGGTGCAACTGTGACCGTTGAAGATTTGGAATTCGGAGATATTACAGAGTATGCTATCGTAGGTTCCGCCGAATCCGACCCGCTACAGAATAAGATTTCGAATGAAAGTCCGGTTGGCAAGGCAATTCTCGGTAAGAAAAAGGGAACTGTTGTGGATGTCACCGTTCCAGCAGGCGTTATTCAATATAAAATCGTGGATATCAAGAAATAAGACACGGACTTTGGAATTTAATGTAAAAGCTTCCTTGTGGAAGCTTTTTTTCTCTACACCCGGACGGACCCCGGCCCGTCTATTCATATTGAAGGAGCTGATTTAGCACCATGTCGGATGAAACTACTAACCAGGAAACACAAGAAAATCGCGAGGAATTAAGTGAACTATTACAAATTCGTCGTGCCAAATTGGACGAGCTTCGCGCATTGGGCATTGATCCTTTTGGACGCAAATACATACGCACGGCTGAAGCGGGCGTACTACTGAGCAAGTATGACAGTTTGACTAAGGAAGAACTGGAAGAAAAGAATATTGAAGTTAGCATAGCAGGCCGTATTATGGCTAAACGTGTTATGGGAAAAGCCAGCTTTGCTCATATACAGGATCTTAGCGGACGTATTCAAATTTATGTTCGTCAAGACACGGTACCTGAATCCAAATATAAAGCATTTGGTATTTTGGATCTGGGTGATATTGTTGGTGTTAAGGGTGTGCTCTTCAAGACCAAAACGGGCGAAACGACAATCAAAGTGCTGGATATTGAGGTCTTGTCCAAATCCTTGTATCCATTACCAGAGAAATATCATGGCCTGAAGGATGTTGAATTGCGTTACCGTCAGCGGTATGTCGATTTGGTTATGAACCCTGAAGTACAAAAAACGTTCATTACACGGTCCCGTATTATTCAATCCATGCGTCGTTATCTCGATTCGCTCGGCTATTTGGAAGTTGAAACCCCAACATTACATTCCATTGCTGGCGGGGCGGCGGCGAAGCCATTTGTTACGCACCATAATGCATTGGACATGCAGCTTTATATGCGTATTGCTATTGAACTCCATTTGAAACGACTAATTGTCGGCGGAATGGAGAAAGTATATGAGATCGGTCGTGTTTACCGTAATGAAGGTATTTCGACCCGCCATAACCCTGAGTTTACGATGATTGAGCTGTATGAAGCGTATGCTGATTATAAAGATATCATGCAATTGACGGAAAACATGGTTGCACATATTGCGCAGGAAGTACTGGGCACACAGCATATTCAATATCAAGGCCAGGAAGTGGATCTGACGCCGCAATGGCGCAGAGTCTCCATGGTTGATGCTGTTAAAGAAGTAACAGGCGTAGACTTTAGCGTGCAGATGAGTAATGAAGAAGCTCATCGCCTTGCGAAAGAGCATAAAGTTTCGGTTGAACCGCATATGACATTTGGCCATATCCTGAATGCATTCTTTGAGCAGTTCGTAGAGGAAACGCTTATTCAACCTACCTTTATTACTGGACATCCGGTTGAAATTTCGCCGTTGGCCAAGAAAAACGAACAAGATCCGCGGTTTACGGATCGCTTCGAGCTGTTCGTGGTTGCTCGTGAGCATGCGAATGCGTTCACTGAGCTGAATGATCCAATCGACCAGCGCCAACGTTTTGAAGCACAATTGCTGGAACGTGAGCACGGTAACGACGAGGCGCATGAAATGGATGATGACTTTATCCGCGCCTTGGAATACGGGATGCCACCAACAGGTGGACTGGGCATCGGCATCGATCGTTTGGTTATGTTGCTGACAGATGCGCCTTCCATTCGCGATGTGCTGCTTTTCCCGCATATGCGTAACCAACAGTAGAATAACATAACATTATGAATATAGAGGATCAGCCGGGCTTCCCGTGTCTTGTTCCTCTTTTTCATAAGAACGGATGGAGAGAATACTCTAATGAAACGCAGCGTCAAGCTTAGTCGGTTCGCATCGCCTCCTTTTATATTGGTCATCGGATATTTATTGATTATTGCATTGGGTACTTTGCTACTGATGCTTCCTGTTGCCAATCATAGTGGTCATGCTCCGCATTGGATTGATTCGCTTTTTACGTCCGTCTCAGCCGCTTGCGTCACAGGACTGGTCGTTGTTGACGTCGATTCAACGTATACGATGTTTGGCGAAACCGTCATTTTGGTGCTGATGCAGCTAGGCGGGCTGGGGTTTATGACCTTAGCGACCTTGTTTGCGCTGTTGTTGGGGCGGCGATTATCGTTAAAGGATCGGTTGCTGCTTAAGGAGGCTATTAATGCCGATAGCATGGAAGGGATCGTGCGTATTATTCGCAAGGTGCTGATCTTTTCCTTTACCATTGAGGCGATAGCTGCCGTCGTCTTAGCTTTGCGGTGGATGCGAGAGATGCCTGTCGGACAAGCGATATATTATGGAATATTCCATTCCGTATCCCTCTTTAATAACGGGGGATTCGATCTGTTCGGGACTAGCTTCCAACAGTACGCTGGAGATTTTGTTTTCAATATGATTGCATCTGTGCTCGTTATATCAGGAGGCTTGGGTTTCCTTGTACTTAGCGATCTGTTCGATTTTCGCCGTACCCGGAGACTGTCTCTACACTCCAAAATGGTGCTTAGCGTGTCGGGAGTGCTCATTGTGGTTGGTGCGCTGGTTTTATTTGTTTTTGAGTTTACCAATGCACGAACCTTGGGTGCGCTGAACTGGGAAGGCAAAGTATATGGAGCTGTCTTTCAATCGGTCTCCACGAGATCATCAGGTACGAGCACAGTCGATATCAGCGGGTTAAGGCAGGCAAGTCAGTTTTTTATTATGTTGCTGATGATTATCGGTGCTTCTCCGGGCTCCACGGGAGGAGGAATTAAAACGACTACGTTTCTGCTTATGGTAGGTGCGCTAATCGCCGTCATGCGAGGACAGAAGGAAATTGTGTTTTTCCGTCATAGGGTCCCCAAAGATATCATGATGCGGGCGCTGACCATTATTGTACTGGCCCTATTTATATTCTCGATTGTGGTTATACTGCTCTTAATGACAGAGGATGCGCCATTTCTCTCCCTTGCATTTGAGGCTGCTTCCGCAATCGGAACGGTAGGGTTGTCTGTAGGAGTGACGCCAGGATTGTCTGACGCAGGCAAGCTGATTATTTGTGTGACTATGTTTATTGGTCGGATTGGTCCTCTTACGATTGCCTATGCCATTCGTCCACGCTCGACCAAGACATTGTACCGTCGTCCCGAAGGTCATATTGTAATTGGATAGTGTATCTGTAAAAAAAGATGTACCCGTGCTGATTAGCATAGGTACATCTTTTTTCATTTCAGATTATCATAATTCTTTATGGGTAGCATATCATGTAAAATGCCCATTTTGAGAACAAGACGAAATGGGCTGAACAGATACTGATTTTCGCAGAAAAAAACGGCTATTTGTTTCCTTTTATGTAATTATAGACAAAATACTAGGAATATTATGTATAATATTGTATGATAGTGGGCATGAAAGGGGGATAGTTGAGGTGAATACCAATTTCTAATTTGAAAGGAATCATCTATTATGTATTTATTTATCATTAGTGCAGAAGTTTTATTTTGGGTTTTTGTTGTTGCAGGGTTAATCGCAAGGTATATGTTTGGCTTGAAGAAATTAGGCGGTCTTCTTTTACTATTTACCCCCATTATTGATATCCTGTTACTGATTGCGGTGTTCATCACGGTGAAAAGTGGCATGGAGATTACGACTGCTACTGGCTTGGCGGCCTGTTATTTTGGTATTACAGTAGCATTTGGTCATAGGTTAATTAAGTGGGCGGATGTACGGTTCTCCCATTGGTTTGGTAAGGGACCCAAGCCTGAACGTAAGTATGGTGCTGCTCATGCAAAAGAGGAACGGATAGGTTGGTTGCTTCACCTTTTGGGCTGGGCTATAGGTAATGCTTTGTTGCTCGCCATCATTGTGTATGTTGATGATCCGCAGCGTACGGTGTCTTTGGAGGGCATTATGCAAACATGGGCGATCGTTCTGGCAATCGACTTTGTTGTCTCCTTTAGCTATACTTTAGCTCCCAAAAAACAAAAGCGTAGTCTATAGAGGTTAAGGCTTTACACTTAGATTAGATAAAATCTGGCTGGTCACTCAGGATGTTCAAATCGGAAGACTCATTGTTGTTGAAAATGAAGTGGTTACTTCCGGTAGTGGGGTGAGTCCGTCGTCGAAATGTAAATATTTACAAAAATATGAGGATTTTATGTTTAACTCACTTTGACAGTCACCTTATTTTTGCCTCGCTATCTTTTTTCACACACATGTATCCCTTTCGATTTGAACACAGACCACCAGAAGCAACACAACTATTTTTTGTGAGATGACAGACAGCATGCAAGATGTGTTACACAAATTTTAAAATAAATTTTGTGATTTGCCTAAAACGTCGCCTATCCAAGTTTGGCAATTAACGCGATAATATTCCAGGAAAGATTACATATGTCTATAAATGTAGACATACGCAGTTAAGTTGTTATTTTGTTTAAAAATGTAAAAAAAGAAAGGTGGTTTCTGTGGCAGTACTACTGAGCGGTAAGAACATTTTGATTATGGGCGTGGCTAATAACAGGAGTATTGCCTGGGGGACAGCTCAATCTTTAGCTGCTGAAGGAGCACAGCTCATTTTTACTTACGAAAATGAGAGGGTTGCAGAGCGGGTACTAAAGCTCGTTGAAACCATTCCAGGAGCACTGGTCTGTCCTTGTAATGTTCAAAGCAATGAAGAGCTTGATGCATTGGCGGATTTTCTAAAAGAAAAAGTAGGCGTATTACATGGTTATTTTCACAGTGTCGCCTATGCTAAGGCTGAGGATTTGGATGGCTTGTTCGTTGACACTTCTCGTGAGGGATTCGCCGTTGCACAAGAAATCAGTGCCTATTCTCTGGCTGCTGTCTCCCGTCGAGTATACCCACTGATGACAGAGGGTGGAAGTATCGTCACCATGACGTATATTGGCGCAGAACGAGCGATCAAAAATTACAACGTTATGGGTGTGGCGAAGGCTTCACTGGAAGCCAGCATGCGCTATCTGTCGAATGATCTGGGCACATATGGCATTCGCGTAAATGCGATTTCCGCTGGTCCGATACGGACCTTGGCTGCCTATGGCATTAAAGATTTTAACACAATGCTCAAACATATTGAAGAAACTACGCCCCTACGCAAGACGGTTGATACGTCGGAAGTCGGAGATACGGCGTTATTCCTATTTTCCCATTTATCGAGAGGCATTACGGGTGAAGTTATCCATGTAGATGCTGGATACCATATTACGGGGATGTAAGGAGGGAACGTTGTGCTTATTACGCATACGGATTGCCGTATTATCTCACCTGAAGGAGTTATGACTAGGGAGCGTCTGGAGCGAGACGTTACGATCTTCTCCCGGATGTTGACGCTCAGAGGAATTCCCGAAGACGGTAGAGTGATTCTGAAAGCGGCCAATTCCTATTGGTTTGTTGTGTCTCTGTTCTCCCTGTGCAATATTGCTGTTTCGGTGACTGTGGTGGACGAGCAGACTGTGCTCGATGAGGTGGCCCAAATCTATGATGAAGCGGGTGCCTGTTGCATCCTTACGGATTCCGATTTAGAACTTCCTCATGCTCTCGTTATTCTGATTCAAGATCTGATTCAAGAAGAAGCAGTACACCCGGATTGGGTGGGAGAGCCAAAGCTTGAAGCCCTCGACTTTAGCAAGTGGTGCGAGAGGTCAGATGCGCTCATTCTGTATTCTTCAGGTACGACGGGCAAACCCAAGGGAATCGTGAAAGCTGGTTCAGCTTTTATGGAGAATATCAGGCATTCCATACACGCCATGAACTACCTACCGTCTGACCATATGCTCCCCGTTGTGCCTTTTTCTCATTTTTATGGAATCTCACTTATCTTCTCCTGGTGGTTAACTTCATGTTCTCTCATCATCTGCAATCCAAAAAACCTCTGGAGCGTCATTGCAAGTATTACGAAAGACCGGGCGACGGTCGTAGACGCTAACCCCTCTGCTTTTTACACCTTGTTGCGTATGCTAAACCGAAAACCCGAACAACTGGAAATGGTCAAGGAAGCTCCGGTGCGCATGTGGTGCGTAGGCGGTTCCCCACTTACCCAGGACCTTGAAGAGAAATTTAACAACATATTTGGACAGCCCCTGCTGAATGGTTACGGCCTTTCTGAACTGGGCAACGTTACGCTGGGGACGCTAGAGTGTCCGAAGGGTTGTGGCCTACCATTACCTGGTGTGGATCTGAAAATACTAGATTCTACAGGCAACCAGCAGGCGGACGGTATCGTAGGCGAAGTGTGGATACGCAGTGCTGGATGCATGGAAGGTTATCTAAATCGTCCAGACCTGACGCAATCCGTTCTACAGGACGGCTGGTTCAAGACGGGGGACCTGGGCTATCTGGATGACGGAATGCTGTATGTCATTGGTCGCAGCGGTAAGACGGTCAACCGGATGGGCTACATGGTATCTCCGGTCTATATTGAGGACCGAATTGGTTCGCTAGGCTACCGATCCTGCGTGATTACCTTGGAGGATGAGGCTAAAGGGACATTGCTTGTCGCATTCATCGAAAGTGATTCCTCACAGGTCGTGCCTGTGCTCCGCAAAGAGATGAGTCAGGTACTCCCTTCATACATGTTTCCCGATCTTTTGCTTCCGCTCGATCATTTTCCTTTAAATCGCAATGGAAAAGTAGATCGTCTGGAGATGGAGCGTGTTGCTCTAGAGAAAGCTGCTTCTCGCAAAGCATAACAAGATATATACCAAAACTGCATACAGGAAAGGGAGAATGTGCCATGAGTATAAATCCAGAACTGGCAGAAAACACACTGTTTCTGAAAAGGCATGAATCTATTCTGAAATGCCTCAATTATTTGATTGAAAATCGGCAGGAAGTGATGGATATTCTCACGCAATTTTCATCCTATCGGGCCGCCAATGCAGAAATTGACTCCACGATCCTCACACTTCAAGGTGCTCTGCAAGAAGTGCAGACCTATCAGCCAAGCTGGCAACGATCTATGGCTGTATTCATGCCTTCCAACGTCATTTTGTACTCCTATGCATTATACCTCTTGATTCCGTCCCTGTACGTTGAAAATATAGACTTTCGCCCTTCTTCTCACGTAAACGAGTACGTCAACATGCTGCATGAAAAGCTTCAGGCTGTACACGGATTACCCATCTATATTCGTAAGGTCAGTCAAAGGGTTTTTATGGAAAATTCGGTTATGCCAGCTGATATTGTGGTGTTCACCGGGAGCTATGTCAATGCGGAGAAGATCAAAAAACAAATCCGAAAAGACCAACTCTACATCTTCTATGGACAAGGGATCAATCCTTTCGTCATCGGACCCGATGCTGATCTGGAACTGGCGGTTACCGATGTAATCCGAATGAGACTGTTCAACTCAGGACAGGACTGCCTGGGACCCGACATCATTCTGGTACATCAAGATGTGACAGAGAGCTTCAAAAACCTGCTGATTATGCGGCTTGACCAACTTGTGTTTGGAGCCAACGATGATCCGAACGCAAACTATTCCCCTATTTTCTATAAAGATGCGCTGAACTCAGTTTCTGAATATTTTAATACGAACGATAAGTTTATTATCTACGGCGGTGGCATTGATTTCCGTACGAAAAAGATGGAGCCAACGGTTGTATATAGCGAGCTAGATCAGGATTTGGAGATTATTGAGTATTTTTCACCGGTCTTCAACGTGGTTAGCTACCGAGACGACGAGCAGCTGATCAAGCGTATTTCCTCCAGTTATTTCAGTGAACGAGCAATGGGTTGCAGCTTATACGGGTCTAGTCACCTGGCGGACGTTCTGCGAAAGAAGCACACGCTGACCATTAATCAGACGCTTGAGGATGTGGATCAAGGCAATAAGCCTTTTGGTGGCTATGGCACGATGTCGAACTATATTTTTTACGATTTCAAGCTCATTTCGAAGCCGATCTTGATTTCAGAAATTGTCGCAGAATATTTGTCGGAAAAGAGGAGTTTGGTATGACTGCGAGCTTCTTTCCCTGGGATGCCATCATTGGCTACTTAAAATCGGCTGGGGTTCAGCATCTCTTTGGATTACCAAGTGATGATCTCAAAATCGTATCGTCACTCCCCTCATCCGGTATGGATTTTATTCTGTGCAAAGATCAACGTAATGCTGTGTTTATGGCAGCAGGTTATGCGCTCACCACCAACCAGATGTCCGTATGCGTTGTGGGGAAAGGCCCTGCGCTCAGTAATACACTTACAGGGCTACTGGAGGCCAAGAACCTGGGCGCTCCGCTCCTGCTTTTGGCGCTTGGCACTGGCGGAGACAAGCTGGGTACCCGATCCTTTCAGGAAGCCGATCAAATCTCACTCGTGAAGCCGCTCGTAAAATGGGCTTATCGTGTCGAGCATGTGGATCGGCTTGTATGGGCGATGGAGCGGGCTGCCTTTTTGGCTATCAATGGAGCACCGGGTCCCGTCTATATCGAACTCCCTGAAAACCTGATGGACCAGCCTGTGCCAACAGGGCTTCAGTTTACCCCACCAGAAAAGCTGTCGTGCTCTCCGTCTCGTCGGGAGTTGGATGCATCGTGGGAAATTATTGAGAACGCCCGCAGACCACTCATTCTAGTCGGAGGCGGCATGAAGTCAGGTACAGGTGATGTGATTGAGCGGTTCGCTAACCAACATGGAGCGGCCTTGTTCGCAACCGCCTCGGGACGGGGTGTAGTTGATGAAGACCACGAACTCTTCTGTGGTGTTGCAGGACTCTATACAGATCTCAGTCTAAGACAAATCTGGAAGGAATCTGATGTGGTGATCACACTGGGCAGTCGATTGGAAGAAACGGCTATCTTCGAGTGGGATATTTTGCTACAGGATACACCTTTGATTCAAGTCAATGTAAATCTGGAGGATTTTGCACACGAATACAAGGGTATCAAGGTGCTCGGTGATGGATATGCAGCGGTGGAGCAGTGGCTTGAACGACGTGGGCAGGAGCCTGATGGAGTGTGGCTTGAAACGATTGGGAGTTGTAAACAGGAGGCTTTTTCTCACAGGGCTATTTATCTGGAAGAGCTGAAAAAGACCCCTGGAATCCACGTTCCTGAGCTGTTGGACATGATTCAGACGGAGTTCCCTGAAAATCTAGTGCTTCTTCAAGAGAATGGATTGCAGGATATGTGGTCCTATTTTTATCCATATTTTCGCTTTGCCCACGGTTCTCTTTCGATTGTTCCTAGTGATCAAACGAGTCTTGGATTCGGTGCGGCGGCTGCTCTGGGAGCAAGCGTGGCAACACAACGTCCAGTAGTGGCACTTGTAGGTGACGGTGCGTTCAATCTCTTTTGTTCGGATTTTATGACGGCGGTGGAGTATCAAATACCGTTAATCTATATCGTACTCAATAATGGTGGCTATGGTTGGTTGCAGAATCAGATGAATTATAAACATCTCACAGGGCAGTCCCTCCCGTTTGTTTCTGAGGCGGCCAAGACAGGAATTCAAATTCCTCAGTATGAGTTTGTGGAAAGCCTTGCAATTCGGAGTAAGGGAGAGGCACGGGAACAGCTTCAGCTTGCTTGGCAAAAGTATCAGGAGAACAAGCTTGTGGTCGTCGAGGTATATGCTGATCTTGCGGATGTGCATGAAAAAATCAGTCATGTGTATGGCGACTTTCCTCTCTACGAGCAACAGGCTTCCAAGAATTAATTTCAACGAAGGACGTGGATACAGTGAGAAGACGTGTTGTAGTGACTGGACAGGGAGTCGTAACGCCGGTCGGGCTTAATCTTACGGATTTCTGGAATTCACTGTTGGAAGGAAAAAGCGGAATCGGACCTGTCACTGCTTTCGATACAGCGGACATTCCGACAAAGATCGGTGCACAGGTTACGGGCTTTGACCCATTGCAATATATGAGCAAGAAGGAAGCTAATAAAGTCGCACAGTTCACTCAGTTTGCTTTGGCGGCTGCCCGGCAGGCAGTGGAGCAATCAAAATTAGTGATTGATGAGCGGAATGCAAGTCGCGTGGGGGTTATTGTCGGTTCTGGAGCAGGCGGCCTCGACGTTATAGAGGAGAACTATGGGAAATTAACAAAGCTTGGTCCCAAAAGAGTTTCTCCTTATTTTGTTTCCTCGATGATGATTAATTCAGCACCTGGTGAAATCTCCATTGCTATTGGAGCCAAGGGGCCTTCTTTTGCTGTGGTTACGGCTTGTGCCACAGGAAGTAATGCCATTGGTGAGGCATTACGTACGATCCAGTACGGCACGGCTGATGTTGTGGTTGCCGGTGGAGCAGAAGCCAATTTTAGTCAGCTTGATCTGGCATCTTTTGCGAATATCCATGCTCTCTCCAGACGTAATGAAGAGCCGCAGAAGGCTAGTCGTCCGTTTGATGTGGATCGCGATGGATTCGTCATCGGTGGAGGAGCAGGAGTTTTGGTGCTGGAGGAGTTGGAGTATGCTTTGAACCGCGGAGCCACCATTCTGGCCGAAGTTGTGGGTTACGGATGCACAACTGATGCGTATCATATCACGGCTCCAGATCCCTCTGGCTCCGGCCCGGCAGAAGCGATCAACATCGCACTGCAGGATGGCGGCTTAACACCGCAGGAAATCGACTATGTCAATGCCCACGGTACGAGTACGCCATTTAATGATCGTATGGAGATTAACGCTATTCAAAAAGTATTCGGGGAGCATGCCACCCAATTGGCGATATCGTCTATTAAATCCATGACTGGCCATTTAATGGGCGGTGCAGGGGCAGTCGAATTAATTGCGACTGTGCAGAGTATGATTCACAGCAAAGTACCACCGACACTCAATTGCGACAATCCTGAAGCTCCTGAATTGAATTTTGTGCCGCATGTATATCAGGAACGCGAGGTCCGCGCGGCGATTAGCAATTCATTTGGTTTCGGAGGGCACAACGTCTGCCTTGCTGTTCGCAAGTGGGAAGGGGAATAAGCCTGTGAGCGAAGAGCTGATCCATATCCCGGATGTGCTTCCGCACCGGTACCCATTTCTTCTGTTGGATGGCGTGACCGGGTACGAAACGTCGCAATGGGCGAAGGGATACAAGCTTGTCACCTGGAGTGAGTGGTTCATTACTGACACTAACCCATACATGCCTCCTATGTTGATTGTGGAGTCGCTTGCACAATTAGCGGCATTCGCTGCGATTGATAAAAAAGGAATTTCATACCTGACTAACCTCAATGGAATTCGATTCCACAGCTTGGCCAAGCCTGGGGACCGAATTGATCTTTATTTTGAAGTGATCAAGCGTCGGCGGGGCTATATTCTTGGAAGCGGTCGGGCTTCCGTAGGGGATCGATTGGTGGTTGAGGCGGAAGAAATTGTTTCACTGGATCAATGACAGGGTGGAAGCGCACGTTAAACTGTCCTTTTGTCCTCCTGACTGCCAGGTGCAGCGGGAGGATATTCACATCATGGAATAGGAGTGAATGAGATGAATGACATGCAGTTATATGATTTAACAAATGCGCAGAAGCGTATATGGTATACCGAATTACTCTACCCAGATACGTCAGTGTCACAGCTTTCCGGTACAGCTAAGATGAAGGGGCACATCAATATTGCTGCCTTTATGCAGTCCATTAATTTGATTATCAAACAGTATGATGCGTTCCGCATCCGTATTACCTCAGTGGATGGAGTGCCTCAGCAGTACGTCGTTCCTTATGAAGAGAGACAGCTGGAGTGCCTGGATCTTAGCCACTATGAAAGTGTATCTGAGGTGGAAGCCTTACTTGAGCAACACAAAAGCAAGCCCCTGCCCCTGTTGGATTCTGAGCTCTTCCAGTTTTTAATTGTGAAGATTAGCGAGGAAGAGTATTGGATTAATATCAAGATGCACCATATTATTTCTGACGGAATATCAATGGTGGTCTATGGCAATCAGCTGACAGCATTTTACATGGAGTTAATTCAAGGAAATGAACCGAAGCTGGGCGACGATTGCTCGTATATTCAATATATTGCTGATGAGAATGCATACGAACTTTCTGACAGATACCAAAAGGATAAGGCTTACTGGCTGGATAAATTTTCTGATTTGCCTGAGCTTACGGGTTGGAAGTCATATAATCCGTTATCTTTAAGCACCCACGCCGTTCGGGAGCATTTTACCGTACCAGAAGTGCTATATCACGAGCTGCAAGCATTTTGCCAACAGAACAGGATTTCTTTGTTCCAGTTCTTCATGGGTGCGATGTATATCTACATACACAAAATGACGAATCAGCCGGATGTGGTGATTGGCACTTCGTTCGCTAACCGGGGGAACAAAAAAGAGAAGCAAAAGATAGGTATGTTTGTCAGCACCGCTGCTGCCAGAACATACGTCAAAAAGGATATGGATGTGTTGAGCTTCCTGCAGGATGTAGCCAGAGATCAGATGTCAGTCCTGCGGCATCAGAAGTATCCGTACAATCAGTTAATTCAGGATCTTAGAGAAATGCATGGTAACAAGGATATTCAGCGGCTTTTTGGCGTTTCAATGGAATATCGTCTTATCAATTGGGTTGATTTGGATGATGTGCGCATTTTGACGGATTATGATTTCTGCGGGGACGAAGTGAACGATTTCGTGCTTCATATCGTGGAGATCCTGGATGAAGGCGAACTGGTACTGGATGTCGATTATCGGACGGAGCTGTTTGAACGCAGTGAAGTTAAGGACATGGTTTCCCAGTTGCTTACGATCGCCGAGCAGATCATTCATTCACCTCAGCTTTCTATCGCAGAGGTAAACTTATTGGGTGAACCAGAAGAGCAATCCATTTTGGCTCTTTCGGAAGGCGCTGCAGTCGATTATCCACGTGAGAAGACCATCCATGGCTTATTCGAGGAACAAGCCGAGCGCACGCCAGATCACGTAGCCGTTCAGATGGACGAGCAGAGCATTACATACCTAGCTCTAAACGAGCAGGCTAACCAGCTTGCGAGATATTTGCGCTCCGAGGGAGTAGTTGCAGATACGCTCGTAGGGATTATGGCTGACCGTTCCTTGGAGATGGTCATTGGGATGTTGGCCATTTTGAAAGCAGGTGGTGCCTATGTACCGATTGACCCTGATTATCCCGAGGAACGTATTCATTATATGCTGGAGGATTCAGGGGTCCGTCTGTTGCTCACCCAAAGTCATCTATGGGAGAGCACCACTTTTGACGGAAAGCTTGTGAGTTTGGACGAAGCTACAACGTATACAGGAGATGCTTCCAATCTGGAGAGTATTTCGGGACCAAGCCATCTGGCCTATGTTATCTACACGTCGGGTACGACCGGCAAGCCAAAGGGCACGCTGATTGAACACAAAAATGTAGTTCGACTGCTCTTTAACGATAAAAATCTATTTGATTTCAGCTCTCAGGATACGTGGACGCTATTCCATTCGTTCTGTTTCGATTTCTCCGTTTGGGAGATGTACGGAGCGCTTCTTTACGGAGGGAAATTGGTGATTGTTCCATCTCTCACAGCCAAGAGCCCAGCAGCTTTCCTGGAGTTGTTGAAAGACAACCAAGTCACCATTTTAAATCAGACGCCAACGTATTTTTATCAGGTGCTACAGGAAGAGTTAACGCACTCTTCGACAGAGCTTGGCCTTAGAAAAATCATTTTTGGTGGAGAGGCCTTAAGTCCATCTCTTCTGAGAAACTGGCGGGTCAAGTATCCTGATGTGCAGCTGATTAATATGTACGGAATTACGGAAACAACAGTCCATGTCACCTACAAGGAAATCACGGAACATGAGATTGAAGCGGGGAAAAGCAATATTGGCAGAACGATCCCCACACTTAGCGCTTATATTCTCGATGAGCAAAGACGGCTGCAGCCTGTTGGGGTTCCGGGAGAGCTATACATTGCAGGGGACGGTCTTGCCCGTGGGTATTTGAATCGGCCGGATTTGACGTCTGAGAAATTCGTTGAGCATCCGTATCGGGCGGGAGAGCGGCTGTACCGAACTGGGGATCTTGCTCGTTGGTTGCCTGATGGCAATATTGAATATTTGGGACGGATCGACCATCAGGTCAAAATTCGCGGCTACCGAATTGAGCTTGGCGAGGTAGAAGCCCAAATTCTCAAGGCTCCGAACGTACGAGAAACGATTGTCCTCGCACGGGATGACGAACAGGGCCAAAAATTGCTGTGCGCCTACTATGTAGCCTCCAGTGATCTTTCGCCGGGGGAATTGCGGTCTCAGCTGGCAGCGGAACTCCCCGCTTACATGATTCCTTCTTATTTTGTCCGGCTGGAGCAAATGCCGCTTACGCCAAATGGCAAACTGGATCGCCGTGCGTTGCCGGCTCCTGAAAGCAGCGTACAATCCGGCGAGGCTTATTTGGCTCCGAGAACTGCTGTGGAAGCTCAGATGGTACTCATCTGGCAAGATATCTTGGGAGTTGCCCGCGTCGGTGTCAGAGATAATTTCTTTGAAATTGGTGGTCACTCTTTGCGGGCAACAGTGCTCGTTTCACGGATTCACAAAGAATTGGGATGTAGCATTTCGCTGCGTGAGGTGTTTCAGTCACCTACGGTCGAATCCTTGGCGCAACTTGTGAAAAAACACATTCCGACCCTGTACGAATCCATCCCGCGGGCAGCGGAAAGCGAAGCTTACCCAGTGTCCTCAGCGCAAAAGCGGTTATACGTGCTGAGACAGATGGACGGGGGAGAGCTTAGCTACAATATGCCAGGGGTCTTCACAGTGGATGGACCATTGGATCGCACGCGGCTGGAGTCCGCGTTCCAGGCACTGATCCAGCGTCATGAATCCCTGAGAACCGGCTTTTATATGCAGGATGGAGAGCTTGTTCAGCGTGTGCATAGGAATGTGCCGTTCGCGTTGAACTACACAGAGGCTTCGGTGGAGGAGACGGATACGCTCATTCACAGCTTTATTCGTGCCTTTGATCTGAGCCAGGCTCCATTACTGCGTGTTAGCTTGGTGAAGCTCCAGGAGGAGCGTCATCTGTTGCTGTTTGATATGCATCACATCATTTCAGATGGGGTTTCTATTCAAATATTGATACAGGAACTTACTCATTTGTATCAAGGAGAACAGCTACCAGAGCTGCACATCCAATACAAGGATTATGCCGTATGGCAACGGGAACAGTCAGAGAATCAATGGCAAGATCTTGAGAAATATTGGCTGCAATCCTTTGAAGGAGAGTTGCCGGTATTGGATTTGCCTACAGACTTCCAACGACCTTCGGTTCGGAGCTTCGAGGGTAGCCGAATTGATTTTACATTGGATGAGTCTGGAAATAAGGCGATACAAGAGCTTGCATCCCGTACAGGTACTACACTGTATATGGTATTGCTGGCCGCTTATTCGGTACTACTGCACAAATATACAGGACAAGAGGACATCGTCGTAGGTTCTCCAGTAGCCGGAAGACCGCAGGCTGAGCTTGAGGGCATCATCGGAATGTTTGTCAACACACTGGCCTTGCGCAGCTACCCGGCAGGAGATAAAACCTTTCAGGATTATCTTCTGGAAATCAAGGAAACGGCGCTCAAGGCGTTTGAGCATCAGGATTACCCTTTTGAAAAATTGGTCGAAAAGCTGGGCGTAGGACGTGATGTCAGCCGCAATCCGCTCTTTGACACCTTATTGGTATTACAAAATACCGAGCAGGAAGAGCAGGATATGGACGGAGTGCACTTTACTCCTTACTTGATGGACACCGTCACAGCCAAGTTTGACCTGTCCCTCAATGTAGAGGAGAAGGGATCAAAATTAGCCTTTGGCCTCGAGTATAGTACGGCTTTATATCGGCGTGAAAGTGTAGAGCGACTTGCAACGCACTTGCTCCGGGTTCTGCATGCAGTCTCGGCCAATCCTCAGTTGCAACTGGCCGAGATTGAAATGATCACACCGGAGGAGAAAGTACAAATCGTTGAAGTATTTAACGCGACATCGGCTCCTTATCCAAGGGACAAGACCATTCATGAGCTGTTCGCAGAACAAGTCAAGCGTACACCAGAGCAGACGGCGCTTGTATTCGGCGATGTCCAGCTAACGTACCTTGAATTGCAAGACAAGGCGAGCCGACTGGCCCAAACACTGCGTCGTTTGGGAACGTTGAGGGAGCAGCCTGTGGCCGTGATGGGGGGACGAAGCATCGAGATGGTCATTGGTATGCTCGCGGTGCTTCAGGCAGGTGGAGCCTATGTGCCGATTGATCCTGATTACCCGGAAGATCGGGTTCGTTATATGCTTGATGATTCCGACGCCAAGCTATTATTGGTGCAAAAGGGCGAGCTTATAAGTGTAGACTACGGTATACCGATTGTCGATCTTAGCAGTGAAGAGGCTTATGCTGCTGAGCCTGCCCAGCCGGAGACGGCTCAGGGATCGCAGGGGCTTGCTTATGTCATCTATACATCGGGTACGACGGGGAGACCGAAGGGCGTTATGGTTGAACACCGGAACGTGGTCCGTCTGGTCAAAGAGACCAATTATGTGGAGCTGAATGAATCCACACGAATTTTGCAAACAGGAGCCGTAGCCTTTGATGCTTCTACATTTGAGATATGGGGAGCGTTGCTTAACGGTGGGCAGCTCTATTTTGTAGAGAATGACGACATTCTGATTGCTGATAGGCTCAAAGCGGCTATTGCCAAGTACGGGATTACAACATTGTGGCTTACGTCACCCCTTTTCAATCAGCTTTCCCTGCAGGATGAGTACCTGTTCAGAGGGCTAAAAGCATTGTTAGTCGGCGGTGACGTACTGTCTCTATCTCATATGAATCGTGTAATCGAGGCTAATCCTGATCTTGTCCCTATCAATTGCTATGGTCCGACAGAGAATACGACCTTCTCCACCACCTACAAGATTCCAGATCGTGCCGAAGGGGGTGTGCCGATTGGTCGCCCAATTAGTAATTCGACCGTTTATGTGGTCAATGGATCCCTGCAATTACAGCCTATTGGTGCTTGGGGTGAACTCATTGTCGGCGGTGAAGGTGTAGCGCGCGGATATCTCAATCGTCCTGATCTCACAGCAGAGAAATTTGTTCCTAGTCCTGTGAAGGACGGAGAACCCTGCTACCGAACTGGGGATTTAGTACGCTGGCTTCCAGATGGTAATTTGGAGTTTAAAGGAAGAATTGATGAGCAGGTCAAAATACGTGGTTACCGCATCGAACTCCCTGAAATCGAGGCCCAACTGGCCAAGGTGGAGTCGGTAATCGACGCCGTAGTGGTCGTTCGCGCGGACGAGCTTGGCGAGAAGCAGCTTTGCGCTTATTATGTGGCGGATCGTACGCTCACGGCAGGCGAAGTACGTCTTTCCCTATCGCAGGTACTTCCAGGCTATATGATTCCATCCTACTTTATCCAGATGGATCGTATGCCATTAACATCAAACGGAAAGGTGGACCGCAGGTCTCTGCCGGCTCCTCAAGTAGGCGCGCATACAGGACGGAAGTATACAGCTCCTCGTACACCGGCTGAGGAAGCTTTGGCATCTGTCTGGCAAGGGGTGCTGGGTGCCGAACAGGTGGGTATCCATGATAATTTCTTTGAATTGGGTGGAGACTCCATAAAAGCTATTCAGGTGTCGTCACGGTTACTGCAGGCCGGCTATCGGTTAGAGATGAAGCAGCTGTTCAAATCGCCAACCATTGCCGAGCTAGGCGCTGAAATACAAACGGCTGTGCATATGGCTGAACAGGGAGTTGTGCGTGGAACGACTCGCTTGACTCCAGTCCAACAGTGGTTCTTTGGACGGAAGCAGGCAGAGCCTCATCACTTCAATCAAGCGGTTATGCTGTATCGTGAACAGGGATTTGAGGAAAAGGCCTTGCATCAGGTGCTAAGAAAACTCGCTGAGCATCATGACGCCCTTCGCATGGTTTTCCGTCAGACAGAGCATGGCTACGAAGCTTGGAATCGTGATCTTGAAGAAGGAGAGCTTTATAGCCTGTTCACCGCTGATTTACGGAATGAATCCGATCCGGCTGCAGCCATTACATCGCTGTCGGATGACATTCAGCGCAGTATCAATCTGGCAGAAGGTCCGCTGCTGAAGTTAGGACTTTTCCATTGTCAGGATGGAGACCATCTTCTGATCGTGATCCACCATTTGGTGGTGGACGGAGTATCCTGGCGGATTTTGTTCGAGGATATTGCAGCAGGCTATGAGCAGGTGATTCAAGGACAAGCGCTGACATTCCCGCAGAAGACGGATTCCTTCCGTGACTGGGGAGACGCCCTTGCTCGTTATTCGGAAGGTCCTGAAATGGAGACTCATCGGGAGTATTGGAGGGAGCTGGAGAATCAGCCACTCGAACAGTTGCCGAAGGATGAGGCTGTGGAAAGCCTTCTTTTACAGGATAGCAAAGTAATAACAGCACAATGGACTATAGAAGAAACCGACCAATTGTTGAGAAAAGCCCATCGTGCTTATCAAACAGAGACGAATGATCTGCTATTGACTGCTCTGGGCATGGCGGTATCCAAATGGTCTGGCATCGGAAAGGTTGCTGTGAATCTGGAAGGACACGGTCGTGAGCCGATTATACCGAATATCGACATCACCCGTACCGTCGGCTGGTTTACAAGTCAATATCCGGTGATTTTAGACTTGGGGGATAACCCGGAAGTGGCCTCCTTGATCAAGTCTGTGAAAGAAGGGCTGCGCCGAATTCCGAACAAAGGTATTGGCTACGGGTTGCTTAAAACGATGGCAAGTCAGTTGGATGAAGACAGCTTCAGCTTGCAGCCTGAGATTTCTTTTAACTATTTGGGGCAATTTGATCAGGATTTGCAAGGCAGCTCGTTGCAGATTTCTCCTTATCCGACCGGAAGCGCCCAAAGCTTGTTGGAGGAACCAGCCTATACGCTAGATATCAATGGCATGGTGACGGACGGAGCCCTGACTCTGACGATTACTTATAACGGAAAACAGTATAAGTTATCTACGATGGAACAGCTCGCTGGATATATTGAAGAAAGCCTGCGAGAGCTTCTCCAGCATTGCGTAACCCAAGAAAAAACCGTATTGACACCAAGCGACGTGCTTGCGAAGGGTCTAAGCATTGCCGATCTGGAGGAGCTTTCTAAGCAGACCAGCCACATAGGCGATATTGAGAATGTATATAGTCTGACGCCGATGCAGAAGGGCATGCTGTTCCATGATATGTTTGAGCCGCATACAGGTGCTTATTTTGAGCAGGCTGCCTTTGACTTTAAGGGTAGCTTTGATCCGACTGCATTCGGACACAGTCTGGATGCCGTGGTGGAGCGTCATGCCATCCTGCGCACGAACTTTTACAGCGGATGGGGCAGCGAGCCTTTGCAGGTTGTATTTCGACACAGAGGCGCTAAATTGGTGTACGAAGACCTGCGTGAGATGAATGCATCGCAGCGCGAAGCTTACCTGAAGACATTTGGTGCTAAGGACAAAGCACAGGGCTTCAACCTAGCTGAAGACGAGCTTCTCCGTGTATCAATTTTACAAACAGATGAAGAGAGCTTCCGCCTCTTATGGAGCTTTCACCACATCGTCATGGATGGCTGGTGTGTTCCGTTAATTACGCAGGAGGTATTTGAACACTATTTTGCCCTCCTGGAAGGAAGAGAGCCGCAGCTGGCAGAGGTCCATCCGTACAGTCGATATATCGAATGGCTGGAACAGCAGGATGAAGCAGTTGCGTCCAACTATTGGAGCCGATATCTGGCCGGTTACGAGCAGCAGACGCTTTTACCTCAAGTCGGTGGAGCAAGTAAGGGAGAAGGCTATGTAGCAGAAAAGCTGAATTATCCTCTCAGCAGGGAATTGACTGAGCGCCTTGAAAAGGTGGCCAGGGATGCTCATGTCACGATGAATATATTGCTGCAGTCCCTCTGGGGCATTGCGCTTCAACGCTACAACGGTAGCCGGGATGTCGTGTACGGAAGTGTAGTATCAGGCCGACCAGCAGAAATTCCGGGCATTGACCGGATGATCGGTTTGTTCATCAATACGATTCCCGTTCGTGTGAAGACAGAGGAGAATCTCCCCTTCACCGTTCTGATGAAGCAGCAGCAGGAACAATATATGGCTTCTCATATGTATGACACCTACCCGTTGTTTGAGATTCAGGCTCAGACGGATCAGAAGCAGGATCTAATCTCCCATATTATGGTGTTTGAGAACTATCCTGTGGAGGAGGAGGTAGAGCGTCTGGGTGGTGGCGAGGCTGCCTTTGAGATTGAGGAAGCGGAGCTTCTTGAGCAAACGAATTATGATTTTAATTTAATTGTCCTCCCTGGCGAAGAGATGAGATTGCTGTTCCAGTACAATGCACTTGTTTATGACCAAGTGACAATTGGGCAAATCAAGGGCCATCTGGTTCACCTTATGGAACAAATTGTAGAGAACCCTGCTATTTCCGTGGATGCACTAGAATTAGTCACGCCGCAGGAGAGAGAACAGATTCTGAACGTATGGGGAAATACAAAAGGCATTTACGAGCACTGTAACACGTTCCACGGGCTGTTGGAGGAACAGGCGGGACGAACGCCGGATGCGACTGCCATTTGGTTCGAGGACGAGAGTCTGACCTATGCCGAGCTCAATGCAAAAGCCAATGGACTGGCCAGAAGGCTCCGTACTCAGGGAATCAAGACGGGAGATCTGGTGGGACTGATTGCTGAACGGTCGCTCGAAATGATCGTTGGGATCTACGGCATTATGAAAGCCGGGGGTGCCTATGTTCCAATCGATCCAGAGTATCCGAAAGAACGAATCAGTTACATGCTTGAAGATTCCGGGGCGAAGCTAATCCTTACACAGGCCCATTTCTTGGAGCATCTCGGATGGACGGAAAATGTTTTGCTGCTGGATGAATCATCGACCTATGATGCCGACACCTCGAATTTGGAGGATACTGCTGGCCCGGATGATCTGGCTTACGTGATCTATACTTCAGGTACGACCGGTCAGCCTAAGGGCGTATTAGTCGAGCATCGGGGACTACCAAATCTTTCAGACGTATATGGGGCACACTTCGAAGTTACACCGCAGGATCGGATCGTTCAGTTTGCAAGCCTGTCGTTTGATGCATCGGTTTCGGAAATTTTAACGGCGCTGAGCCATGGGGGTGTTCTGTGCATCCCTTCTACAGAAGATATTTTAGATCATGCCCTGTTCGAGCAGTTCATGAACGATAAGGGGATTACGGTAGCGACTTTGCCACCCGCTTACGCTATCCACCTTGATCCAGAGCGTTTGCCAACACTGCGGTGCCTGCTAACCGCTGGATCGGCCGCATCGGTCGAGTTGATCGAAGAGTGGAGGAAGCATGTACGTTACTCTAATGGCTATGGCCCAACGGAGGACTCCGTATGCACCACAATCTGGTCTGTCCCGGACAGTGAGGAAGCAACGGATATTGTATCTATTGGACGACCTATTGCTAACCATAGTGTGTACATCTTGGATGACCATTTTAGATTGCAACCTGTCGGTGTAGCTGGAGAGCTATGCATTTCGAGTATCGGATTAGCACGGGGGTATCATAATCGGCCTGAGTTAATGGATGAGAAGTTCGTGGACAATCCGTTTGCTCCAGGAGAGCGTATGTATCGGACGGGTGATCTGGTTCGCTGGTTACCGAATGGAACCATCGAGTACTTAGGCCGAATAGATCACCAAGTCAAAATCCGCGGCTACCGTATCGAGCTAGGCGAGGTAGAAGCACAAATGCTCAGAGTGCCGTCCGTTCAGGAAGTCGTAGCCTTGGCTGTAGAGGGCGAAGACGGCTACAAAGATCTAGTTGCTTATTTCGTAGCTGCTCAGAAACTTGAGGTATCCGAGCTTCGGGCCGTCCTGTCGGAGATATTACCTGGATATATGATCCCTTCCCGCTTCATACAACTGGAGGATATGCCTCTGACGTCGAACGGAAAAATCGATCGAAAAGCGCTGCAGGGCGAGCGTGGATGGGCAGCGGCTTCATCTGAGGCTCCAAGGACACCTGTGGAAATTCAATTAGCCGAAATCTGGCAAGAGGTGCTGGGTGTAGAGAGCGCGGGAGTGAAGGATAATTTCTTCCATTTTGGAGGTCATTCACTGCGTGCAGCCCTGCTAGTCTCACGAATTCGCAAGGAAATGAATCGCGAGATTAGTCTGAGAGCAGTGTTCGAGTCTCCTACTATTGAAGGATTGGCTCGTGCCATTGAGGGCTATACACCGCTGAATTTCGAAGAAATTCCTACAGCGGGAGCGAGAGAGCATTATCCATTGTCCTCGGCCCAAAAACGACTGTTTATTCTAAGTCAGCTGGAAGGTGGAGAGCTGAGCTACAATATGCCGGGTATCCTTACCGTTGAGGGAGCTTTGGATCGGGAACGGCTAGAGCAGGCATTCCGTCGTCTAATTCATCGTCATGGTTCGCTGCGTACTCGTTTTGTGACCGTGAACGGTGAACCTGTACAGCAGCTCCTGACGGATGTTCCGTTTACTGTGGAATATGCGGAGTTGAGCGAGGAAGAGGCAGGAGCTACCCTTCAGCAGTTTGTCCGTCCTTTTGATTTAGGTGTAGCTCCATTGCTGCGGGTCGGCCTTATTCGAATTGCACATGAGCGCCATTTACTATTGTTTGACATGCATCATATTGTCTCAGATGGGGTTTCTATGAATATTCTCATAGAAGAGTTTCTCCGCTTCTACCAAGAGGAGGACGTATTCCCTGAACTACAGATCCAGTACACAGACTATGCTGTATGGCAGCAAGAGCAGCTCGGAAGCGAGCGTCTTAAGGCCCAGGAAGCTTACTGGCTGGATGCTTTCCGCGGAAGCTTGCCAGTGCTGGATTTGCCAGGGGATGAAGTTCGTCCTGCGGTGCGAAGCTTTGCGGGCGATCGAATCGACTTCCAAATTGATTCTTCTCTGAGTGCTTCACTTCAGGAGCTGGCTACCCGAACGGGTTCCACTCTGTTCATGGTACTGTTGGCAGCCTATACAGCGCTCTTGCACAAGTACACAGGTCAGGAAGATGTCATTGTCGGTTCACCTGTGGCAGGAAGATCCCATGCGACACTCGAAGGCCTCATCGGTATGTTCGTCGGCACAGTGGCACTTCGTACTTATCCAGAAGGAGAGAAGCCTTTCGAGGCTTATCTGCAGGAAGTGAAGGAAACAGCGCTGCGGGCCTATGAAAACCAGGATTACCCGTTCGAGGAGCTGGTAGAAAAGCTGGAGCTTCAGCGTGATTTGAGCCGTAACCCGCTATTTGATACCATGTTTGTCCTGCAAAATATCGAGCAGGGAGAACAAGAAATAGAAGGATTGCGCTTCACTCCTTACGATAATGTACATCCGGCTGCCAAGTTCGATCTCACGCTGACCGTGAGTGAAGCAGACGGGGTATTGAACTGCACGCTTGAGTACGCGACTGCGATCTACAAACAAGAGACTGCCCAGCGGATGGCAGGCCACTTTGTACAGCTTATTCGGGAAGCCGTCTCCAATCCGGGAATGCCGTTGTCATCCCTTGATATCGTGACACCTCAGGAAAAATCAAGGCTGATGAAAGCGCCGGACGAAGCCAAGGCAGATTATCCTCGCGACAAGACGATCCATGCGCTGTTCGAGGAACAGGCTGCACGTACTCCGAATGCGGTGGCAGTCGTATGTGAAAATGCAGCCCTGTCCTACAGCGAGCTGAACGAGCGGGCCAATGGACTTGCCAGAATGCTAAGGGAACGTGGTTTGCAACCAGACGGTTTGGCTGGAATTATGGCGGATCGTTCCCTTGAAATGGTGGTCGGGATTTTAGCCATCTTGAAGGCAGGCGGAGCCTATGTCCCTGTAGACCCTGAATATCCAGAGGACCGCATTCGCTTTATGCTTGAGGATTCGGGAGCCAAGCTACTGCTGACACAAGCGCATCTGGAGCAACGTGTCTCCTTCGCTGGGGACATCGTAAGTCTGGATAAAACGGCTTCCTATAAGGAAGATGTCTCAAACCTGCAGCCTGCAGCCGGACCGGAGCATCTTGCCTACGTCATCTACACATCGGGCACGACAGGCAAGCCAAAGGGAACGCTGATCGAGCATAAAAATGTAGTTCGCTTGCTCTTTAATGATAAAAATATGTTTGATTTTGGTCCTCAGGATACGTGGACACTGTTCCATTCATTCTGTTTTGACTTCTCTGTATGGGAAATGTACGGAGCATTGCTGAACGGAGGACGGTTGGTCATCGTTCCATCGCTTACCGCGAAGAGTCCAGATCGTTTCTTGCAATTGCTTAAGGATCAGAAGGTCACCGTTTTGAACCAGACACCGACGTACTTCTATCAGTTGCTACAGGAAGAGCTTGGTCATCAGGCGGCAGAACTGAGCCTCCGTATGATTATCTTCGGTGGGGAGGCATTAGCCCCGGCCCTGCTCAAGGAATGGAGAACGAAGTATCCGCAAGTACAACTCATTAACATGTACGGCATTACCGAAACGACCGTGCATGTAACCTACAAGGAAATTACAGAGTTGGAAATTGAACAGGGTCGCAGCAATATCGGCACCACGATTCCGACACTGCGGGCGTACATTTTGGATGAACAACGCCGTCCACAGCCGATTGGCATTCCAGGTGAACTTTATGTGGCGGGCGTAGGTCTGGCGCGAGGCTATCTGAACCGACCGGAATTGACGGAAGAGAAGTTTGTCGCTCATCCGTTTGAAGCGGGCGAGCGCATGTACCGCTCGGGTGACTTGGCACGCTGGTTGCCGGATGGAAGCATGGAGTATTTGGGACGGATTGACCATCAGGTAAAAATCCGTGGTTACCGTATTGAGCTGGGCGAAGTGGAAGCGAAGCTGCTCCATGCTCCGTCTGTAAGGGAGGCCGTTGTGCTCGCCCGGGAGGATGGAAGTGGACAAAAAGTGCTTGTCGGCTATTTCACTGCCGATCAGATGCTGACGGTAGGCGAGTTGAGAAAAGCCTTGGCTGCCGAACTGCCGACTTATATGATTCCATCTTACTTTATGCAATTGGAACAGATGCCTTTGACACCCAATGGCAAGCTGGATCGCAAAGCGCTTCCGGCTCCAGAGGCCAATGTGCAGACTGGGGCGGTTTATGAAGCGCCGAGAAACGCAGCTGAGGAAGCTTTGGCTTCCGTATGGCAAGGTGTGCTGGGAGCGCAGCAGGTCGGCATCCATGATCATTTCTTCGATCTGGGTGGTGACTCCATCAAGGCGATTCAAGTGTCCTCGAGATTGTTCCAAGCTGGATATAAATTAGAGATGAAGGATCTCTTCAAATATCCGACAATTGCCGAGCTAAGCCCGTATCTTCAGGCAGCTGGACGTATAGCGGAACAGGGCGAAATTAAAGGTGCAGCAGAGTTAATGCCAATTCAGCGTTGGTTCTTTGAACGCCATACAGCGGAGCCGCACCATTATAATCATGCCGTCATGCTCTATCGGAAAGACGGCTTTCATGAGGCTGCACTCCGGTTGACAATGGACCAAATTGCGATCCATCATGACGCGCTGCGCATGGTTTTCCGGCCTACAGAAGCTGGATACGCAGCTTGGAATCGGGGAACGGACGAAGGCGAGCTCTACACATTGGACATTGCCGATATGCGGCAGGCGGAAGACCAGACAGCTGCGGTTCAGGCCCAAGCCGATGCCATTCAGGCAAGCTTTGACTTGGAAGGTGGCCCACTGTTCAAGCTAGGCCTGTTCCATTGTGACGATGGCGATCATTTGTTGATTGTCATTCATCACCTCTTGGTTGACGGCGTATCCTGGCGCATCCTGTTTGAGGACATTGCAGCGGGGTACGAGCAGGCATGGAATGGACAAGCAATCGTCCTTCCACAAAAGACCGATTCGTATCTTGTATGGTCTGAGCAAGCGACGAAGTATGCAGCAGGGCCTGCTCTGGACAAGGAGCGTGCATACTGGCAGCTGATCGAGGAGGCGATTTTGGCTCCACTGCCGAAGGATGAGGATCAGAAGCCGGGCACCATTCGGGATACTGAATCGGTTACGGTAACGTGGTCTGCGCAGGAAACTGACCTGCTGTTGCGACAAGCGAACCGGGCGTATCATACGGAGACGAATGACTTGCTCTTGACTGCTCTGGGGGCAGCCATTCAGCGCTGGACAGGCATGGAGCAGATTCTGGTCAATCTTGAAGGACATGGACGGGAAATAATCGTACCAGACCTGGATATTACCCGTACCGTGGGTTGGTTCACAACCCAGTATCCAGTTCTGCTGAACCTGCAAGGCAGACAGGAAGTATCTGCGCGAATCAAGCGCATCAAGGAGAATTTGCGAGAGGTTCCGCATAAAGGAATCGGCTACGGTCTTCTGAAGTATATGGCACCGGAGAAAAGTGTCGGATTCGGCGTGGAGCCGGAAATTTCCTTCAATTATCTTGGGCAGTTTGATCAGGATTTGGAGGGTAATGCCCTTAGCCTATCCACACATTCAGTTGGTAAAGCGCTCAGCGATCTCACACCACAGCAATATGCTCTGGATGTGAATGGCATGATTGCCGAAGGCCAGCTATCACTGACGATTACGTACAGCAGCAGGCAGTATCGTAAGGAGACGGTGAGTCATTTTGCTGAATTATTACAGTCAAGCCTTAGTGAGGTCATCCGTCATTGTGTAGCTCAGGAGCGTACACAGCTTACACCAAGTGATGTTCTGTTCCAAGGATTAACATTGGAGCAGCTTGATCGACTCACGGCGCAGACGGCTCATATCGGAGAGATTGAGGATGTGTACAAGCTGACGCCAATGCAGAAGGGAATGCTGTTTCACAGCCTGCTGGAGCCGGACTCCTCTTCATACTTTGAACAGGCAACGTTTGAGCTGCGTGGTAGCTTCGATGTAGATATCTTCTTCGAGAGCTTCCAGGCTTTGGTGCAACGACATGCCATACTACGTACCGGCTTTTACAACAACATTGCTGATGTACCGCTGCAAGTTGTCTTTAAGCAACGGTTAATCCCTCTGCACTACGTAGATTTGCGCGACGCATCTATGCAGGAACAAGAAGCCCGAATCAAGGCTTATATTGCTGAAGATATGGTTAAGGGGTTCAGCTTGTCAGAAGATCCGCTGATGCGAGTGACCGTCTTGCAGAAGGATCAAAGCTGTCTTGTATTGTGGAGCTTCCACCATATTGTCATGGATGGCTGGTGTATCCCGATCATTACACAGGAGCTGTTCGATTATTATTCTGCCAAGAAACAGCAAATACAGCCTGTCCTGCCGCCAGCTCAGCCCTATAGTCGTTATATCGAGTGGCTTGATGCACAGGATGATCAAGAAGCTTCAACGTATTGGAGCCAATATCTCGAAGATTATGACGGGAATACTGTATTGCCGGAAGGTAAAACGAAATCTCAAGCCAAAGAGGCGGGCTATGTTCTGAATGAGCATGTTCTCCATCTGGGTGCATCCTTGACCGGTAAAATGGATGTTGTTGCGAAGCGCAATCACGTGACAGTCAACACACTCATGCAGACAGCTTGGGGACTGATTCTCCAACGTTATAATGCCAGCTCGGATGTCGTTTTCGGCGGCGTTGTGTCGGGTAGACCTGCTGAGATTGCAGGGATCGAAAATATGGTGGGTCTGTTCATTAATACAGTACCTATCCGTATACAGTCATCCAAAGACGAAGCCTTTGTCGAGGTGATGAAACGTACACAGGCACAGTCATTGGCTGGTCGTGCCTACGACACCTATCCACTGTATGAGATTCAGGGGAAAACAACCCAAAAGCAGGACCTGATTTCTCATATTATGATCTTTGAAAATTACCCGCTCGACGAGCAGGTGGAGCAATCGGGGAATCAAACGGAGGACAATCTCGAAGTCGCCAACTTCACCATGTTTGAACAAACCAACTATGACTTTAACCTGGTTGTAATCCCAGGCGAAGACATCAAGGTCTGCATTCGCTATAATGCTTCGGTTTACGAGCAAGAAAGCATTGCACGAATCGGAGGACACTTGTTGCAGATGCTCGACCAGGTGGCTGCTCGTCCGCAGGCGACGATACAGGAACTGGAGATTGTAACATCTGAGGAACGGATGAACCTGCTTGACTGGGGCGGCAAGGCCCATACCTATCCAAGTGATCAGGGGCTGCACACCTTGTTTGAGGAACAGGTGGTCCGTACGCCGGATAAGATTGCGGCAGTAAACGGCGACATCCAGATCACGTATCGGGAGCTGAACGAGCAGGCGAACAGACTAGCTTCCACCTTGATAGACCAAGGACTACGGAGTGAACAAGTGGTAGGTCTGTTGGCAGATCGGTCTGTAGAGCTGCTTGTCGCCATCATGGGTGTACTCAAAGCGGGTGGAGCCTATGTACCTATTGATCCTGAATATCCGCAGGAGCGGATTCAGTATATTCTGAAGGATTCTGGCGCTGAAATTCTGCTCACACAGAGCCACCTGACTAAGTTGGCCTCTTTTGAGGGAACGGTTATGGAATTGGATTCCCCGCACATCTACGGAACCGAGGTGGATAATCCCAATATTCCTGTTGGAGGAAACGATCTGGTGTACTTAATCTATACCTCGGGTACAACCGGAAATCCGAAGGGAACCATGATTAACCACAAAGGGATCGTGAACTACATCTGGTGGGCCAATAAGGTCTATTGTGCTGGGAAACCAACGGATTTCCCGTTGTATTCATCCATTTCGTTTGACTTGACGATGACATCAATGTTTACTCCGTTAATAAACGGAGGAATAGTGCGGATTTATGATGGTATAGATAAAGCGGAGGTTGTTCAGCATATTTTGCGCGAAAATGCGGTCGATATTCTCAAGCTGACGCCAACGCATCTCAGTCTGATAAAAGACATGACCATTCCAGCGGAAAGTCGTATTCAGCAACTCATTGTGGGCGGAGAAAATCTGACCACACATTTGTCCAAAACGATTACCGACCTCTTTGGTGGCAACATCAAAATCTACAATGAATACGGTCCGACCGAAACCGTCGTCGGCTGCATGATTCACCTGTACGATCCTGCGAAGGATACACGGGAATCCGTACCGATTGGGTTGCCGTCCGACAACATATTCATCCATATTCTGGATGATCAGCTTCGTCTCGTACCGTTAGGCGTGGAGGGCGAAATGTACATCGCCGGGGACGGGGTAGCCCGTGGATATCTGAACCGTCCTGAGCTTACCGCAGATAAATTCATTAGAAATCCGTTCGCTTCGGAAGGAAATATGTATCGCACTGGGGATTTGGCTCGTCGCCTTCCTAATGGAGACATTGAGTACATTGGACGCATTGACCATCAAGTTAAAATACGGGGCTATCGTATTGAGCTTGGTGAGATTGAGGCCAAGCTGCTGGACATTCCACTTGTCGAGGAAGCTCTCGTTGTTGCGTGGGCAGATGCTCATGGGCAGAAATCGCTGTGTGCTTACTTCGTAGCTGATCGCGAAATGTCTGTCAGCGAGCTGAGAGACGAACTGTCTGCCGGACTGCCTGCATATATGATTCCGTCTTACTTCGTCCAACTGGACGTGATGCCTCTGACACCGAATGGCAAGCTGGATCGCAAGGCACTGCCTGAACCGAACTCGGGTATAAAGGCGGGAGCAGACTTTACCGCTCCGCGGACGGATGTGGAGAACATTTTGGCTTCAATCTGGCAAGGTGTACTCGGCGTGCCGCTTGTCGGCATACATGATAATTTCTTTGAGCTTGGAGGTGACTCGATCAAATCCATTCAAGTATCCTCAAGGCTTCTCCAAGCAGGCTATAAGCTTGAAATGAAGGATTTGTTCGGTTATCCGACAATTGCAGAGTTGGCGCAGCGCGTTAGTGTGGTCAGCCGAATTGCGGATCAAAGCGAGGTACACGGAGCGGTAAGACTGGGGCCTGCCCAGCACAGATTCTTCCATGAACAGTCTATGGATCTGCATCACTTTAATCAGTCGGTCATGTTGTACCGACGGGATGGCTTCAATACCGATGCGCTCGCCGAGGTTGTTCGGAAAATTGCAGAGCATCATGATGCTTTACGACTGGTGCTCCGCCAAGGAGAGCAGGGGTTGGAGGCCTGGAACCGGAGCGTGGGTGAGGGAGAACTCTATAGTCTCCAAATCCATGACCTGCGGGATGAAACAGACCCCGCTTCAGCGATAGAAGCAGGTGCGGAAGCCATTCAGCGTAGCATCTCTCTGGAGGATGGACCTCTCTTTAGACTGGGTCTGTTCCGCTGTGTGGAAGGCGAACATCTGTTGATCGTTATTCATCATCTGGCTGTGGATGGCGTATCCTGGCGTATTCTCTTTGAGGACCTGCAGGAAGGCTACGAGCAGGCAGTACGTGGAGAAGCGGTCAAGCTTCCACAGAAGACGGATTCGTACCGTGCATGGGTTGAGGGAATCACACAATTTGCAAACAGCCCGGCGGCTGAACAAGAACTCAGCTATTGGGCAGAGGTAGAGGGAGATGGCTTTGTCCCTCTTCCCAAAGACAAGGTAGACGGCGCTCTTCTCATCAAAGACAGTGAGGCTGTCACGGTGAGATGGTCACCAGAAGAGACAGAGCAGTTCCTGAAAGAAGCGAACCGCACTTACAATACGGAGGTTAACGATCTGCTCCTGACGGCTCTGGGTATGGCTGTTCACGAGTGGACGGGAATCGAACGTGTAGGCATCCTTCTGGAGGGACATGGGCGGGAGCCTATTGTGCCGGAACTGGATATTACTCGAACAATAGGCTGGTTTACAAGTCAATACCCTGTCGCCCTTGAGATGGGAGGGGAATTGGAGATCGGCGCCAGAATCAAGCACATTAAGGAAGGCTTGCGTCGTATCCCGAACAAAGGTGTCGGATATGGTATTTTGAAATATTTAAGCGGCGGTTCGGGTGTCTCCTCCTTCTCGGCTGAACCTGAGATTACCTTCAACTACTTGGGACAGTTCGACCAGGATCTTGCAGGAGGGACGATGGAAGTATCGCCTTACTCAGTAGGACCTGAGGTCAGTGAGCAGATGGTGCAGCATCAGACATTGAACATTAATGGACTGATTGCCGAAGGACAGCTTCAACTTTCGGTCAGCTATAACCGTCATCAGTTCCACGGGGAGTCTGTGGCTAAGTTTGTTGACATTCTGAAGAACCGTCTCAGCGAAGTCATTGGACATTGCGTAAGTAAGGAAAGAACAGAACTTACACCAAGCGATGTACTCCTCAAAGATATCAGCTTGGAAAAAATCGAGGAGTTAGAAGAGCAGACACGGCATATCGGCAGTATTGAAAATATGTATAAACTGACGCCGATGCAAAAAGGAATGTTGTTCCACAGCTTGCTGGAGCCTCATTCGGAAGTCTACTTTGAGCAGGCCAAGTTTGAAATTCAGGGAGCATTCTATCCTGAGGATTTCAAACGCAGCTTAAAATATCTGATGAAACGGCATGCCATATTGAGAACCAATTTCCATGCCGGGTGGGGCGATTTCCCTATTCAGATTGTGTTCAAAGAAAGAGCGTGTGACTTCGTATACGAGGATCTGCACGAGCTGGAAGCCGATGAAATTCAAGCGCGTCTTGCAGCTTATACTGCTCAGGACAAAGCAAGAGGCTTTAATCTTGCTGAAGAAGCATTGCTGCGTGTTGCTATTCTACGTACAGCAGAAGAGGCTTACCATTTGCTGTGGAGCTCTCATCACATCATTTTGGATGGCTGGTGTATGCCGCTTGTGCTCCAGGAAGTGTTTGAGACGTATGGGGTTCTGCGTGAGCAAAGGGAACCTGAGCTTCCTGCAGCTGTATCGTACAGCCAGTATATTCAATGGTTGGAGAAGCAAGGCGAGGAAGAGGCATCCTCTTACTGGAGAGGGTACCTGGAAGGCTACGAGCAGCAGACGAAGCTGCCACAAGCCATCACACAGCCATCGGCAAAAGCAGAAGCCTACGTGTCGGAGAAGCTGGTATTCACGTTGGATGCGGAACTGACCGATCGCCTGGAACAGGTGGCCAAACAGCATCAGGTGACGATGAATACGCTGATGCAAGCAGCCTGGGGAATCGTGCTGCAGCGCTACAATAGAAGCCAGGATATCGTCTTCGGAAGTGTGGTATCGGGAAGACCTGCCGAGATTCCGGGTATCGAAAGCATGATCGGTCTCTTCATTAATACAGTTCCGGTTCGGGTACAGGCCGAGGGAAGCGATTCGTTCTCCCATGTGATGAAAAGACAGCAGGAATTATATTTGGCAGGACATGCTTATGATTCCTATCCGCTCTATGAGATTCAAGCACAGAGCGAACAAAAGCAAGATTTGATTTCTCATATTATGGTGTTCGAAAATTACCCAGTAGAAGAGCATTTGGAAGAGAAAATTGCCAGTGAAGAGGCTGAATACAAAATTACGGATGTTCAGATGTTTGAACAGACGAATTATGATTTTAACCTCATTGTGCTGCCGGGTCGTAATCTGGAGTTCTTGTACCGTTACAATGCCCGCGTCTATGATCGGGAGAGCGTGGAACGAATTCAAGGACACTTGACGAGAATTCTGACAAGCGTTGCTGTTCAACCTGCTATCCGTATTGATGAGCTGGAGCTGATCACGCCAGAAGAGAAATCGCAGATTATAGAGGTGTGGGGCGATACAGCAGCTCCTTATCCGCGTGAGCAGACCCTTCACGGTATATTTGAGGAAAAAGCAGCACTCACACCGGATTGTACAGCACTTATTTACGGTGAAACGGAGCTTACCTATGGAGAACTTCATCAGCAGGCGAACCGCCTTGCACGTACGCTGCGTGCCCAAGGGGTCAGACCGGACCAACCAGTCGGCATCATGGTCGAGCGTTCGCTTGAGATGATCATTGGCATTCATGCCATTCTAAAAGCTGGCGGGGCCTATGTACCGATTGATCCGGAGTTCCCAGAAGATCGTATTCGCCACATGCTGGAGGATTCGGGAGCGAAGCTTCTGCTGACGAAGAACCATCTCAAAGATCGTTTTCCGTTCACTGGCACGATCCTGGCACTTGATGATCCGCAGGCGTATCATGCGGATAGCTCGAATCTGGAGCCAATTGCGGGGCCGGAGCATCTGGCGTATATCATTTACACGTCAGGTTCAACCGGCAAGCCGAAGGGCGTAATGATTGAACATCGCTCTGCCGTCCATACGCTGAGTCAGTTGGAAGCTGAATATCCGATGTTGGCAGGCGACCGTTTCCTGCTCAAAACGACATTCACCTTTGACTTCTCCGTGCCGGAGCTTTTCTGCTGGTTCTTTGGACAAGGGACTCTCGTGATCCTGCCACAAGGCGTGGACAAAGACCCGATGGCACTGCTAGAGGCCGTGGATACGAACCGTATCACGCATCTCAATTTGGTGCCGTCGATGCTCAGTGTGCTCGTTCAATACTTGAAAGAAAGCGGCACCCAAGGATTCCTTGCTCTGAAATATCTGTTTGCCTGCGGCGAGACGCTGCCTGCCAAACTTGTGGAAGAGTATTATAAAGTATCTCCTTACGCAGTACTGGAAAACATCTACGGTCCTACGGAAGCAGCCGTATATGCGACTCGGTATACAACGAACCTTGAGACTGCGGCCCTAACGCATGTGCCAATCGGCAAACCGTACGCTAACGTCCAAGTATGGATGATGGACAGCGCTTCTCAGGTATCACCTGTGGGGGTACCGGGAGAACTCTGCATTGCAGGCGAAGGGGTAGCGCGGGGGTATTTCAACCAGCCGGACCTGACGGCAGAGAAGTTCATTCCTCACCCGTACAAACCGGGAGCGCGAATTTACCGAACGGGCGATTTGGCCCGATGGCTGCCAGACGGGAATATTGAGTATTTGGGACGGATCGATCATCAGGTAAAAATCCGGGGTTACCGCATTGAGTTGGGAGAAGTGGAAGCACAAATTTTGAAAGTGCCATCTGTGCAGGAAGCGGTTGTTCTTGCACTGGCTGATTCTACTGGAAGTACTCAGCTTTGTGCATACTTTGTGGCCGAAGAGGGGCTTGCAGCCGGCGTACTACGCGAGGCACTGGCCAGCGAGCTGCCAAGCTACATGATTCCGACTGCTTTCGTACAGTTGGCACAAATGCCGCTGAATCCGAATGGCAAATTGGATCGCAAAGCGCTACCGGCACCGGAAACACTTCTGCGGAGCACAGCGGAGTATATCGCGCCGCGTACGCAGACAGAAGTAGAGCTCGCTCAAATTTGGTCCGAGGTGCTCGGCGTACAGGAAATCGGGATCAGGGATCATTTCTTCGAACTTGGGGGCCATTCCCTGAAAGTATTGGGCTTGATCCAAAGGATCTCGTCCGGTATGGGCGTCCAGCTCCCACTCCAAGTCGTGTTTAATCTGCCGACTGTGGAAGAAATGGCGCATGAAATTTCCAAGCTGCAGGCAACAACTGCTGCTAATGAAGAGGAAATGGAAATTATCCGCTTCCCAGGGAAAGGAACGCTCAAAGTGTTTTGCTTCCCTCCACGGGTAGGCCACTCTCTGGGGTACTATGAGATGGCCAAGGAGCTGGAAGGGCTTTGCGAGGTGTACGGGATGGAATTTATCGGCGATCGTTTCCAGGGTCAAGATATGCTGGATCGATACATCGATGCCATCGTGGATATTCAAGCAGAGGGTCCGTATATATTCCTGGGATACTCACTTGGAGGAAATCTCGCCTTCGAGGTAGCTAAAGCCATGGAAAGCCGAGGTCACCATGTTAGCGACCTTATTATGGTAGATGCTATGAGAAAGATGTCCAAGGATGAATCGACACCGGAGGAGCTTGAAGAGATTGTCGAGATGGTACTGGACAGCATTAGGGACCAGTACAAAGCGTTCCTCGCCGATCCAGTGGACAGGGAGCGAGTCATGGACAAAATGTTGGTTTACTCCGTCTACCGCGATGAGCTTATTAACTCAGGTGAAGTTCATGCGAATATCCATGCTCTAATTGCAGAGGATGATAGTATTGGTCCGGATACATCATTAGATAAATTGTTATGGCAACAGGCGACACTTGGTCAATACAAAGAATACGAAGTCATCGGAACGCATGATGTGCTGCTTGATTCCGGTTTTATTGGGGAAAATGCTAAAGTACTGAGACAGATACTTGGCAAGGTCACAGAGGCCTCATCTAAAAACAAGCCCATTTTGTTCTAAGCTCAATCAAGCATAATAAGTGTTAGGCAGCAAAGACGCCCGGATTCCTTTATATAGAAGGAACTCGGGCGTCTTTTATTTTTTTATGCTGTTTAACATATAAAGTCCCTAATCATCTGTGTATGCTTTAGACATGGTTGACTGAAAGTGTCTTGTGTCGATGATGAGTTCACGGATGACTTGGATGACAAGCTCCGGTTGATCATGGATGATCATATGCTCGCTCTTCTTGGCAACAATAAATTTGCTGTTTGTAGAGATGTTAAGCATCTCGCGCTGTCCCATTTGCCAGCTTTGTTCGATCTGATCATTTCCGCGTTTACTAATACCGAACTGAGTCAAATCTTGTTGAATGCCCCGGGCAATTACACGTACAGGGAGGTTACCCAGATGCTGTCCCCGTATGGCATCTTCGGTAGTGCTTGCTAGATCACCCTCCTCCGCAACAGATCGAAAGTATTTAGAGGAAGCGACAATATTCACAAAAGATTTTCTATCTTGATATTCGACCCGACCCGTTAGCATTAAATTGGGGAACAGGCGAAAAGCCCCTGACTTTTCTAGGAGAATGGATATTAACGGGGAGGGATTGACTTTAGGCCGTTCCTTGGCATAGATCTCATTTGTCCGGCGAGCGTCATTTTCAGGCCTGGCATCCACCAGAACCAATCCTGCCACTTCGTCTTTGTATGTCTGCGCGTACAGTCTTGAGTACATCCCTCCAAGGGAATGGCCTACCAGAATATAAGGAGCTTGGATGTCTGCGTTTTTTAAGGCGACATGAAGCTCTCGAACGATGTTTTCCCCGGTTCGTGGAGTAGCAGCCTCCTCGCTCCAGGCATAGCCTGCCCGGTCATAGGATACAACAGTGGTGAATGATGACAGTTTTTCGGGAATATCTCTCCATGACAGGCTACTTTCCCCGCTCCCTGATTCAAGCAATATTGTTGGAGAGCCGTTACCGAGTTTACGAATATGGAGTCGATAACCCCCGGCATCGACCAATTCCCCCGGAGGTGGGTATTGTGATTTATCCTTTTTGGATGCAATCCACTCATACACAAATCCTGAGATCACGAAAAGCAGTAAGCAAGAGATGATAAGAAACACAATTCTCGTCCATGTTCGCCTTCGTTGCTTCATTAGTAAATCTACTCCTCTATACAGTTATAATTAATCATTACCTAAAGTTGCGTGAAACAAAGCTGCTATCGCATGGTTTGTTGCTAGCTCCTTATCTTTTTTACCCATCCTTTCTTTGTCAAATCATCAATATTAAAGAAAAAGCAGAATATGCACTTGAGTTGTAATGAGCAACACGCGTATTCGAGATCATTGAATGGATCTCACGTCGTTCTTGGATGCAGATAACTAAGTCCATTTAGCAAAAGTACAGAGTACACAGGATGTCATTACAACAATAATGATAGTAAAAACAATTTATTAAAAAACGGTTGCATTTAAATATGCGGAGTGGTATACTCTAATTCCGGCCAAGAAATACAATATTGCGAGCGAGTGTTACAAAAAAAGATTTAAAAAAGTGCTTGCAAAGTTGGCTCAGAGATGATATGATATAAGAGTTGATGAAGTGATAAACTGAATCGACCGAAAAAGAATGTTTGATCTTTGAAAACTGAACAACGAGTGAGTAAAACGATTTTGTTCGCAAAATCAAACAAGAGATATTTTTATCTCGTCAGTTTCAAAATGAGCTTATCGCTCTTTCTATAAACCAGCTTCGGTTGGTCTTTAATGGAGAGTTTGATCCTGGCTCAGGACGAACGCTGGCGGCGTGCCTAATACATGCAAGTCGAGCGGGGTTATGTAGAAGCTTGCTTCTACATAACCTAGCGGCGGACGGGTGAGTAACACGTAGGCAACCTGCCCACAAGACAGGGATAACTACCGGAAACGGTAGCTAATACCCGATACATCCTTTTCCTGCATGGGAGAAGGAGGAAAGACGGAGCAATCTGTCACTTGTGGATGGGCCTGCGGCGCATTAGCTAGTTGGTGGGGTAAAGGCCTACCAAGGCGACGATGCGTAGCCGACCTGAGAGGGTGATCGGCCACACTGGGACTGAGACACGGCCCAGACTCCTACGGGAGGCAGCAGTAGGGAATCTTCCGCAATGGGCGAAAGCCTGACGGAGCAACGCCGCGTGAGTGATGAAGGTTTTCGGATCGTAAAGCTCTGTTGCCAGGGAAGAACGTCTTGTAGAGTAACTGCTACAAGAGTGACGGTACCTGAGAAGAAAGCCCCGGCTAACTACGTGCCAGCAGCCGCGGTAATACGTAGGGGGCAAGCGTTGTCCGGAATTATTGGGCGTAAAGCGCGCGCAGGCGGCTCTTTAAGTCTGGTGTTTAATCCCGAGGCTCAACTTCGGGTCGCACTGGAAACTGGGGAGCTTGAGTGCAGAAGAGGAGAGTGGAATTCCACGTGTAGCGGTGAAATGCGTAGATATGTGGAGGAACACCAGTGGCGAAGGCGACTCTCTGGGCTGTAACTGACGCTGAGGCGCGAAAGCGTGGGGAGCAAACAGGATTAGATACCCTGGTAGTCCACGCCGTAAACGATGAATGCTAGGTGTTAGGGGTTTCGATACCCTTGGTGCCGAAGTTAACACATTAAGCATTCCGCCTGGGGAGTACGGTCGCAAGACTGAAACTCAAAGGAATTGACGGGGACCCGCACAAGCAGTGGAGTATGTGGTTTAATTCGAAGCAACGCGAAGAACCTTACCAGGTCTTGACATCCCTCTGACCGGTCTAGAGATAGACCTTTCCTTCGGGACAGAGGAGACAGGTGGTGCATGGTTGTCGTCAGCTCGTGTCGTGAGATGTTGGGTTAAGTCCCGCAACGAGCGCAACCCTTATGCTTAGTTGCCAGCAGGTCAAGCTGGGCACTCTAAGCAGACTGCCGGTGACAAACCGGAGGAAGGTGGGGATGACGTCAAATCATCATGCCCCTTATGACCTGGGCTACACACGTACTACAATGGCCGGTACAACGGGAAGCGAAATCGCGAGGTGGAGCCAATCCTAGAAAAGCCGGTCTCAGTTCGGATTGTAGGCTGCAACTCGCCTACATGAAGTCGGAATTGCTAGTAATCGCGGATCAGCATGCCGCGGTGAATACGTTCCCGGGTCTTGTACACACCGCCCGTCACACCACGAGAGTTTACAACACCCGAAGTCGGTGGGGTAACCCGCAAGGGAGCCAGCCGCCGAAGGTGGGGTAGATGATTGGGGTGAAGTCGTAACAAGGTAGCCGTATCGGAAGGTGCGGCTGGATCACCTCCTTTCTATGGAGAATCGTTTCCTGCAACGGAAACATTCAAATCAGCAGGTACATGTACCTGCGACCGGATATTCAATTCGGTTCATCACGTTCGTGTGAATGAAATGAATATCCTTAACTTACTCACTCGTTGCTCAGTTTTGAGAGCTCAAACTCTCAACATACTGCATGAATATCATCTACTCGGCTGAGTTAGACCGATATTCACACAGGCTACAGTTTCGATGAAACTGTATTGCACCTTGAAAACTGGATACCGAAACGAAATTGCGTTTTAGAATATTCCTTTAAGCTGATCTTGTGTAAACAAGTGAAATAAAGGTAGCTGCCTTGAATTTTATTCACATATTTGTGTTGAACCGAAATTCAAAGCAAATCGTATTTACCATGTAAATACTAGGTTAAGCTACAAAGAGCACACGGAGGATGCCTAGGCGCCAGGAGCCGACGAAGGACGTGGCGAACAACGATAAGGCCTCGGGGAGCTGTAAGCAAGCTTTGATCCGGGGATGTCCGAATGGGGAAACCCGGCTGTCTTCATCGACAGTCACTTTCTGCTGAATACATAGGCAGAATAGAGGCAGACCAGGGGAACTGAAACATCTAAGTACCCTGAGGAAGAGAAAACAATAGTGATTCCGTCAGTAGCGGCGAGCGAACGCGGATTAGCCCAAACCAAGGAGCTTGCTCCTTGGGGTTGTGGGACGTCTCACATGGAGTTACAAAGGAACCGGTTAGATGAAGAGGTCTGGAAAGGCCCGCCAGAGAAGGTAAAAGCCCTGTAGTTCAAAACTTGTTCTCTCCGAGACGGATCCCGAGTAGTGCGGGGCACGTGAAACCCCGTATGAATCCGGCAGGACCATCTGCCAAGGCTAAATACTCCCTGGCGACCGATAGTGAAGCAGTACCGTGAGGGAAAGGTGAAAAGCACCCCGGAAGGGGAGTGAAATAGATCCTGAAACCGTGTGCTTACAAGAAGTCAGAGCCCGATCTATGGGTGATGGCGTGCCTTTTGTAGAATGAACCGGCGAGTTACGTTCCCGTGCAAGGTTAAGGTGAAGAGCTGAAGCCGCAGCGAAAGCGAGTCTGAATAGGGCGACTTGAGTACGTGGACGTAGACCCGAAACCGGGTGATCTACCCCTGTCCAGGGTGAAGGTGCGGTAACACGCACTGGAGGCCCGAACCCACGCATGTTGAAAAATGCGGGGATGAGGTGGGGGTAGCGGAGAAATTCCAATCGAACCCGGAGATAGCTGGTTCTCCCCGAAATAGCTTTAGGGCTAGCCTCGGAAAAAAGAATCGTGGAGGTAGAGCACTGATTGGGTGCGGGGCCCGCAAGGGTTACCAAGCTCAGTCAAACTCCGAATGCCATAGATTTAGTTCCGGGAGTCAGACAGTGAGTGCTAAGATCCATTGTCGAAAGGGAAACAGCCCAGACCATCAGCTAAGGTCCCCAAGTGTGTGTTAAGTGGGAAAGGATGTGGAGTTGCACAGACAACCAGGATGTTGGCTTAGAAGCAGCCACCATTGAAAGAGTGCGTAATAGCTCACTGGTCGAGTGACTCTGCGCCGAAAATGTAACGGGGCTAAACACACCACCGAAGCTATGGCTTGATGCTTGCATCAGGGGTAGGGGAGCGTTGAATGCGGGTTGAAGGTGTACCGTAAGGAGCGCTGGACTGCATTCAAGTGAGAATGCCGGTATGAGTAACGAAAAGATCTGTGAGAATCAGATCCGCCGAAAGCCTAAGGGTTCCTGAGGAAGGTTCGTCCGCTCAGGGTAAGTCGGGACCTAAGGCGAGGCCGATAGGCGTAGTCGAAGGACAACAGGTCGAAATTCCTGTACCACCGTAATCCGTTATGAGCGATGGGGTGACGCAGTAGGGTAGTGACGCGGACTGATGGATGTCCGTCTAAGCAGTGAGGCTGGTGTGTAGGCAAATCCGCACATCGTAAGGCTGGGCTGTGATGGGGAGCGAAAATTGTAGTAGCGAAGGTCATGATCTCAGACTGCCAAGAAAAGCCTCTAGCCAGGAGAAGGTGCCCGTACCGCAAACCGACACAGGTAGGCGAGAAGAGAATTCTAAGGCGCGCGGAAGAACTCTCGTTAAGGAACTCGGCAAAATGACCCCGTAACTTCGGGAGAAGGGGTGCCTCGGTAGGGTGAATAGCCCGAGGGGGCCGCAGTGAAAAGGCCCAAGCGACTGTTTAGCAAAAACACAGGTCTGTGCGAAGCCGCAAGGCGAAGTATACGGGCTGACGCCTGCCCGGTGCTGGAAGGTTAAGGGGAGTGGTAAGCCTTCGGGCGAAGCTATGAACCGAAGCCCCAGTAAACGGCGGCCGTAACTATAACGGTCCTAAGGTAGCGAAATTCCTTGTCAGGTAAATTCTGACCCGCACGAATGGCGTAACGACTTGGGCGCTGTCTCAACGAGAGATCCGGTGAAATTTTAATACCTGTGAAGATGCAGGTTACCCGCGACAAGACGGAAAGACCCCATGGAGCTTTACTGCAGCTTGATATTGAATTTGGGTACGATCTGTACAGGATAGGTGGGAGCCGTTGAATCTTGAGCGCCAGCTTGAGAGGAGGCATCCTTGGGATACCACCCTGATCGTATCTAGGTTCTAACTTGGTACCGTAATCCGGTGCGAGGACAGTGTCAGGTGGGCAGTTTGACTGGGGCGGTCGCCTCCTAAAGAGTAACGGAGGCGCCCCAAGGTTCCCTCAGAATGGTTGGAAATCATTCGAAGAGTGCAAAGGCAGAAGGGAGCTTGACTGCGAGACCTACAAGTCGAGCAGGGACGAAAGTCGGGCTTAGTGATCCGGTGGTACCGCATGGAAGGGCCATCGCTCAACGGATAAAAGCTACCCTGGGGATAACAGGCTTATCTCCCCCAAGAGTCCACATCGACGGGGAGGTTTGGCACCTCGATGTCGGCTCATCGCATCCTGGGGCTGAAGTAGGTCCCAAGGGTTGGGCTGTTCGCCCATTAAAGCGGTACGCGAGCTGGGTTCAGAACGTCGTGAGACAGTTCGGTCCCTATCTGTCGTGGGCGTAGGAAATTTGAGAGGAGCTGTCCTTAGTACGAGAGGACCGGGATGGACGTACCGCTGGTGTACCAGTTGTTCCGCCAGGAGCACCGCTGGGTAGCTATGTACGGAAGGGATAAGCGCTGAAAGCATCTAAGCGTGAAGCCCCCCTCAAGATGAGATTTCCCAATTAGTAAGACCCCTTGAAGACGACGAGGTAGATAGGTTGGGGGTGGAAGTGCAGTAATGCATGGAGCTGACCAATACTAATCGGTCGAGGGCTTATCCTAAATAAAACGCAAATGAGTTTCGGATCCAGTTTTCAGGGTGTAACCTTGAAAGTATGTACAAGTGACATACAATAAGCGCATGGCTATTCATTCACACGATAAGTGATGAACCGAATAACCATACGGTAGAATTTACGATGTGAATTCATGTTTGGTGGCGATAGCGGAGGGGTTCCACACGTACCCATCCCGAACACGACCGTTAAGCCCTCCAGCGCCGATGGTACTTGGACCGCAGGGTCCTGGGAGAGTAGGACGTCGCCAAGCAACAAGTAAAGAGAACCATGATCTCATTGAGATCATGGTTCTCTTTGGTATATTACGGTACAAACCACTTATATAATTGCTTCCATGCTGCGACTCAAAGAGGAGATATGCTCTTGTAAATAGTTATTACCTTTGGAAACGCTTATTTTTAAAGGTTGTCCTTCGTAGGAGTACAGTTGTTTGTACAGGGAAATACTAAAGGTTAGGGCTATTGATGAAGGCTTGACACCCCTATACCGCTTTGCTAAGATTGCAATAATATATTTTCAGAGAGCCTTGATTTGTCCATGTCGGACAGACAACAAGACCAATACAGACTAAACAATTTGAAGGAGGATCATCTTGGTGTGGGAAGATAAATTCGGTAAGGAAGGCCTTACCTTTGACGATGTTTTGCTGGTACCTCGCAAGTCGGTGGTTCTGCCCAAAGAAGTAAGCGTGGCGACTCGTTTGAGTGATAACGTAAAGCTGAATATTCCTTTGATGAGTGCTGGTATGGATACTGTTACTGAGGCAGTGTTGGCAATCGCGATGGCTCGTGAGGGCGGTATCGGTATTATTCATAAAAATATGTCGATTGAACAGCAAGCGGTAGAGGTGGATCGGGTTAAACGTTCGGAGAGCGGTGTTATCACCAATCCATTCTCATTGACTCCGGATCATTTGGTATCCGATGCTGAAGCAGTTATGGGTAAATACCGCATTTCTGGTGTACCTGTTGTAAACGAAGAAAACAAACTGGTGGGTATTATTACTAACCGCGATCTTCGCTTTATTCACGATTTTAACCTTAAAATCAGTGAAGTCATGACGAAGGAAGAACTGGTAACTGCACCTGTAGGTACGACTTTACAGGAAGCGGAAGTCATTTTGCAAAAGCATAAAATTGAAAAGCTCCCTTTGGTCGATGATGAAAATTATCTCAAAGGCCTTATCACCATTAAAGATATTGAGAAAGCTATTCAATTTCCGAACGCAGCGAAAGATGCACAAGGCCGTCTTCTGGTCGGTGCGGCTGTCGGCATTTCCAAAGATACATTTGATCGGACTGAAGCACTTGTAAAAGCTGGTGTGGATATGATTGTTGTGGACTCTGCTCACGGGCATCATATTAACATTATTGAAGCAGTCCGCAAGCTGCGTGAAGCTTATCCTGATCTGACGATTGTAGCAGGTAATGTAGCTACTGGTGACGGAACGCGCGAATTGATTGAAGCTGGAGCATCGGTCGTAAAAGTCGGTATTGGTCCAGGCTCCATCTGTACAACACGCGTAATCGCAGGGATTGGTGTTCCACAAGTAACAGCAATTTATGATTGTGCAACAGTAGCACGTGAATATAATATTCCGATTATTGCAGACGGCGGTATTAAATACTCCGGTGAAATTACAAAGGCTATTGCGGCAGGAGCTTCTGCGGTAATGCTGGGAAGTCTTTTTGCAGGTACGGAAGAAAGCCCAGGCGAATCTGAAATTTATCAAGGACGCCGCTTCAAAGTATATCGTGGCATGGGATCTATGGCTGCGATGAAGCAAGGTAGTAAAGATCGTTATTTCCAAGATGACGACAAGAAATTGGTACCGGAAGGCATAGAAGGACGCGTTGCTTATAAAGGACCACTTTCCGACACTGTTCATCAGCTGTTGGGCGGTCTTCGTTCTGGTATGGGTTATTGCGGTACAGCTAATATTGAGGAGCTTCGTAACGATACAAGCTTTATCCGTATTACAGGCGCTGGTCTGCGTGAGAGCCATCCGCATGATGTGCAAATTACGAAAGAAGCACCAAACTACTCTCTATAAAGTTCGGCTGTAGTAGACTTGACGACAGGCAGAGCGTATTTCGCTCTGCCTGTCTTTTTTTAGAGATACCCCTGTGATAGAATAGACAAGTGTCCGCCTTTATGACGAAATTAGTGATGAATTAGGGCACGTAGGTCTTTTGGACGATTCCTACCAGTGAAGAAGATTCGAGCAGGAAATGCTCATGACAGGATACAACTAAGAAAACGAAATAAAACTGGATTTTATAACATTAAAACATTAATTACATTGGCCAAGTAGAGGCTGTAACCACCGTCTCGTTATACATAGCGGATCGGGTTGAGGTACGAGAGGAGTTTGTATTCATTTGAAAGCGAACAATTTAAAGCAAAATACAAAACGCAGCATGATTAAAAAGAGTGTGACTGCAGTCATGGTGCTTAATATGATGTATATGTCGGCATTGCCTGTTGTAGGAAATTTTGATCCGAGCGTGGCTACTTTTGCAGCTGGAGCGGCAACACAGGCAACCAATATTACGGGGACAGGTTCTATTAACCCCCCTAGTCTGGCACTACGTTCTGCCATTTTGATCGAGCCTTCCACTGGGCAAGTATTGCTGTCTATGAATCCAGATGAGCCACTTCCACCAGCAAGTATGACTAAAATGATGACAGAATACATCGTGGCTGAACAGGTTAAGCAAGGTAAACTCAAGTGGACGGATAAGGTTACGGTTAACGAGAATGCTTCTAAGAGCATTGGATCACGTATTTTTTTGGCTCAAGGGGATCAACATACGGTAGAAGAGCTTTATATTGCAATGGCGGTAGGTTCTGCTAATGATGCAACAGTAGCACTTGCTGAACGCGTATCCGGAACTGAGCAGGACTTTGTAAAACTAATGAATGAAACAGCTCAGAAAATGGGCATGAAAAATACGTATTTTATCAACTCGACTGGTTTGGACCGTGGTGATATGCCGAAAGGCTTCCAGCCGGATACAGACCGGGAAACTGTGATGACAGCGAGAGATGCAGCGACATTAGCTAGTAACATTATAAAGGACCACCCGGATTATACACGGTTTACCACAATTCAATCTTACAAATTCCGACCGACTGACAAAGCACCAATTATTAACTATAACTGGATGCTAGAAGCAAACAAAAATATTACTAACTTTAGAAAGTTTGCTTATCCCGGCTTGGACGGAATGAAAACGGGCCATACGAGCAATGCTGGAAACTGTTTTACAGGAACCGCTGAGCGCAACGGAATGCGTCTCATCAGTGTAGTTATGGGAGCAGATTCAGAGCCTCATCGTTTCACAGAGACAGCTAAAGTGCTGAACTATGGTTTTGATAACTTTGAAGTGAAGCAGGTTGTTGCTCCAAAGACGGTGGTTAAGGGTGTTGAGAATGTGCCTGTGACCAAAGGTACGGAAACAGAAGTACCGATCGTCACCAAGGATGCAGTAAGCTTTATTGTACCTAAGGGTGCGAGCAATCCTAAGGTAACCTTTACAACGAACATTACACCAGCAAGCTCTCTGGTGGCACCTTTGAAGCAAGGGGCCAAAGTCGGAACAATTACGTACACGTACAAGACAGACGGTGTGGATAAAGGGCAGACAAAAACCGTTGATCTGGTTACTACGACGGCAGTAGAAGAGGGCGGCTGGTTCCGAATGCTTTTCCGGGCAATCGGTGATTTCTTCGGAGATCTGTTCCAAGGAATTAAGAACCTCTTCTAAAAAAGCAAAGCTAGGCGACCTACCTTGTTTTTCATTACTTATTTTGCAGCTTGAAATGATTGTGTATTTGGCATTCGTGCGGTAAAATATTAAGTTAGAATCTAAACGTAACCCTTACAGGAGGCAACGACATGGAAACGGGAACTTCGCGTGTAAAAAGAGGTATGGCAGAGATGCAAAAAGGCGGCGTAATCATGGATGTCATGAACGCTGAGCAGGCTAAAATTGCAGAGGCAGCAGGAGCTACAGCTGTAATGGCTCTTGAACGGGTGCCTTCGGATATCCGTGCAGCTGGTGGGGTTGCTCGTATGGCTGACCCAACGATTGTGGAAGAAGTTATGAAGGTTGTTTCTATTCCTGTTATGGCTAAGGCTCGCATCGGTCACTTTGTAGAGGCAAAGGTACTGGAATCTCTCGGTGTTGACTATCTCGATGAGAGCGAGGTGCTGACACCTGCGGATGAAGTTTTCCATATTGATAAGCGGGAGTTCACCGTTCCATTTGTTTGTGGAGCCAAGGATCTGGGAGAAGCGCTGCGTCGTATTGGTGAGGGTGCATCTATGATCCGTACGAAGGGCGAACCGGGAACTGGGAATATTGTTGAGGCCGTTCGGCATATGCGTTTTATCAATGGTCAAATTCGCAAGGTGCAAAACTTGTCGAAGGACGAGCTGTATGCAGAAGCGAAAAACCTCGGAGTTGCTTATGAACTGCTGTTAGAAGTGCATGAGCTTGGCAAGCTGCCTGTGGTCAACTTTGCAGCGGGTGGTGTAGCGACACCTGCCGATGCCGCGTTAATGATGCATTTAGGCGCTGATGGCGTCTTTGTAGGTTCTGGTATTTTCAAGTCGGATAGCCCTGAGAAGTTTGCACGTGCAATCGTGGAAGCGACCACTCATTATACGGATTACAAGCTAATTGCAGAAGTCTCCAAGAATTTGGGAACTCCTATGAAAGGCATTGAAATTTCCAAACTGGCACCGCATGAGCGCATGCAGGATCGTGGTTGGTAAGAAAGAAGGGACCGGCATGAAAATAGGTGTATTGTCGCTGCAAGGCGCTGTAGCTGAACATATACGAAGCGTTGAACGTGCGGGTGCGGAAGGTATAGCGGTGAAGAAGATCGAACAGCTCGATGAGCTGTCCGGTCTTATCATTCCCGGTGGTGAAAGTACCACTATCGGTAAGCTAATGCGCAAGTATAATTTTATAGAGGCTGTACGTCAGTTTTCCAATCAAGGCAAGCCTGTATTCGGTACTTGCGCGGGATTGATTGTACTGGCTAAAACGATTCAAGGACAGGAAGAAGCACATTTGGGACTCATGGATATTACAGTATCGCGTAATGCATTTGGTCGCCAAAGAGAAAGCTTTGAAACAGACTTGAACATTAAAGGGATTGAGGAACCGGTTCGTGCTGTATTTATACGCGCGCCATTAATACAGTCTGTTGGAACGGGAGTAGATGTGCTGTCTGAGTATAACGGCGAGATCGTGGCAGCCCGTCAGGGTCATTTGCTGGCTTCATCCTTCCATCCGGAGTTAACAGACGATTACCGGTTACATCAGTATTTTGTGGATATGGTCCGCGAATAGGGGAAAGTCAGGTTTGTAGTGTAGGAGGGATTACCTGTGTTAGATATAAAGATTTTACGTAATGAGCTTGGTCGGGTTGAGAAAGCTTTGCAGAACAGGGGGAAATCTCTGGATCTGATTAATGGTTTTACAGATCTGGATGTAAGCCGTCGTGAGTTACTTCAAGAAAGCGAAGGACTCAAAAATCGTCGGAACGTGGTATCCGGTGAAGTAGCCAAGTTGAAGAAGAATAAGGAAAATGCGGATGATCTGATTGCAGAAATGCGTCAAGTCTCCGATCGTATTAAAGAATTAGATGAGCAAGTACGCGAACTGGAAGTACAGATCGACGAACTGGTGATGTCTATTCCGAATATTCCTAGTGAAACAGTACCTGTAGGTGCATCGGAAGAGGATAATGTAGAAATCCGTCGCTGGTCGGAGCCACGCGAGTTTTCTTTTACACCTAAAGCGCATTGGGAATTGGCTCAGGATCTAGATATTCTTGATTTTGAGGCAGCAGCCAAGGTAACGGGTTCTCGTTTTACGTTCTACAAAGGACTGGGAGCAAGATTAGAGCGTGCGCTGATTAACTTTATGATGGATCTGCACAGCAGTGAGCATGGTTATGAAGAAATGCTTCCTCCATACATTGTAAATCGGGATAGCTTGTACGGAACGGGTCAACTTCCGAAGTTTGAAGAAGATTTGTTTAAGCTGCGTGATACTGAGTATTATCTCATTCCTACGGCTGAAGTTCCGGTAACCAACTACCACCGTGAAGAGATCATGAATGCGGAGCAGCTTCCGAAATATTATGTGGCATACAGCTCTTGCTTTCGCTCAGAGGCAGGATCAGCAGGACGTGATACACGTGGCCTGATCCGTCAGCATCAGTTCAATAAGGTAGAGATGCTTAAGCTGGTTCACCCGGATACCTCCTATGAGGAATTGGAGAAAATGACGAATAACGCTGAGCGTGTTTTACAGCTGCTCGGACTTCCATATCGCGTGCTGGCACTTTGCACTGGAGATATGGGTTTTACGTCTGCCAAAACGTACGATCTGGAAGTATGGTTGCCTGAGAGTGGCATGTACCGCGAGATTTCTTCTTGTTCAAACACAGAAGACTTCCAAGCGCGTCGTGCAAACATTCGTTTCCGTCCAGATTTGAAGGCGAAGCCTGAATTTGTACATACGCTGAACGGTTCAGGATTGGCTGTGGGTCGGACTGTGGCTGCTATTTTGGAGAACTATCAGCAAGAGGACGGAAGCATCGTGATCCCAGAAGTCCTGCGTTCATACATGCGAGGTGTTGAGGTTATTGCTCCTAAGCAGTAAGTGTTGCATTCTTAGAAATCCTGTGGTAAAATAATTTTGTTGCGCCTGAGTATGTTAAAAGGGAAGCAGCTTTATCCATTTACCACCTGGAGAGGTACCGAAGCGGTCATAACGGGGCGGTCTTGAAAACCGTTAGAGTGCAAGCTCACATGGGTTCGAATCCCATCCTCTCCGCCATATTTTAAATAAACCAAGTCATTCAAATACGATAGCTGATACATTGGCCTTTATAAGCTAATGATCAGGAATCGTGGAGAATGGCTTTTTTGTTGTATAAAAAGCTCGTTTTTTTCACACGTTATCAGATGTGGAGGTGCTGGCATGAATCGAGAAATGACAGTAGACCAGCAAAAGCTGGTAGAGGCCTGGCAGGAACAACTGCCGATTCTTTTGAATTCAGGGGACAAATCACAGGTACAGGCAGATGAAGCCAATAACCGGGCTATACGAATCCACATCGAGGTTGAAGGCCGACAAATGTACTCCTTTGATTTTGCATGTACTTATGTAGACTCCCGGGAAGTACAGGTTAGCTTAGTCGATGTAGAGCGGGACGGACAGTCTGTGGATGAACGAACAGATATCATTCAGCAGTTAGTGTCCGATTATACTCGGCATATTCACCAATGTGCCCAAACATTACAGTCGTTGACGCATTCGTAGGTCATGAAGGAATGAGGAGGAAGGCTACATGACAAAAGCCAAAAACGGACTGGATAAAAACCTGTCTAACATTGTTGATGATTTGGAGCAACGTCCAGTTAATAGTCATCAGGCACAGCAAGTGCAGCAGGATCGTAATGATCGCCGTCATCAGGATTCACTAAATCACGATAAAACGGAAGATCTACACCATCTATAGTCCTATTTTTAATGGTAATAAACGGATTCGTTGATGTACCAAAAATATAGACTGAGAATGGAGGATGCATAAATGAGCAAGCCTAAAGCCATTCCTGTTCCCGAAGCACAGGATTCTGGTGGAAGTAACGAAAAGCGTGAGCGTAGTCATCAGCAGGAGCCGTTATCCGGTTCCAAGAAGGTGAAACAGCGGAATCACGTGGATCACCATAATAGAGAAGGCTCATAAGCAGGCAGACCTTTCTCCTAAAATATATTGCATAGTGTAAGACACCCTGGTTAGAGAGCCAGGGTGTCTTTGTGCTTATTGTAAGAAAATTTTCCAATAAGTGTTTCGCCGTTTGAGAATATGAGTTAAAATAGAAGGTGTGTATTTTTTTTGTTAGCATAAAAAAGGGGTTAATTACGAGAGGAGAGAATCTACACAATGAGTAAAAAGTTATCCGTCTTGGTACTCACTATGGTGTTGCTTTTGACGGTAGCCCTGGTAGGTTGTAGCAAGAAGTTAGAACCGAAGGAAGCTGTTACGACCGGTACAGCTAATGCAATGAAATTGAATTCTTATGAATCCAAAAGTCAATTCACGATTAAGGAACTGACCATTACATCCGCTTCTGTTCCAAGTGAGCAAAGTGCAATGGTAACTAGCATGCTGAAAAATGCTGATATTACGCTGGATGGTGTATACCAAAAAGAACCTTTCCAATCTGAAATGACGCTCGGCATTCATTTGAAAGGTGATCTTTCCACCAGCTTCACGATTCCAATGGTAATGACTAAAGATAAACTGTACGTTAAAATTCCTAATATTCCATTTTACCCGCTTCCACAGGATGTTGTAGGTAAATTCCTGATCATTGATCCACAAGAACTGGCTAAACAATCAGGACAAGAATTTAATCCTGCAGCCATGGATCAGGAAAAATCGCAGAAATTTGCGAATGAAGTGATTGCTGCTATTATGAACGAGTATGATCAAGCTACGTACTTCTTTGATATTGATCCTAAAGACGCTAAATTGCCACAAGGCGTTGAAGCTAAACAAGTAGTTCAGTTCAAAATAACGAACGACAATGTGAAGCAAGCGACCAATACATTTATCACTAAGGCGCTTCCTAAAGTCCTTGATGTGATGTCTAAAGATGAATATGCTGGCATGCTTCAAGTGAAGAAGGAAGAGCTGGCTGAAGCGAAGAAAGAACTGCAATCCAACACCAGCGAAGTTAGCAAAAAGCTGGATGAGTTGAAAAACTATTTGACGGTGAAACAATTTGACATTAACACAGCTTTGAACAAGGATAACATTCCTGTGTATCAAGACCTGAATGCGAATGTAGAGATGAATGATCCGGCTACAAAAGACAATGTGAAATTGTCCGTAACAGGCTACACGCAATACAGCAAAATCAATGCTAAAGCAGCATTTAAAGTGGGTATTCCAACAGGTGATCAAGTCCTGACTATGGAACAACTGCAACAAAAAATGCAAACTGTTGCTCCTTAATTATGGGATGACATGATTGCAAAACATCATTTTTTTCGTATATGATGTAAGAAAACCGCTCGGCATAAGCCGGGCGGTTTTTTGTTTACTGTTAATGTTGTCCCTGTGCAGTCATTTAGCTCTGCCACACGTCATCCTCAGCCAAAAGTCCAAACATCTGGTGATCCTGCCATGCGCCCTGAATCTGTATAAGCTTGCGAGCAATGCCTTCTGGCTGGAAGCCGCATTTTTTTAATACACGTTGTGAGGGATCATTATGCAAAAGGGTACCCGCTTGGAGACGATGTAGAGATAAGGCACGAAAGGCATATTGTATGATCAACTTTAAGGCAGCGGTCATATGCCCTTTACCCTGTTCATGATGATCCATCATGTAACCGATATCAGCGAATTGTCCAACTCCACGTACTAGATTGGAAATAGAGATATAACCGATGAGCCGTTCTTCCTTTAAGAGAAAGATACCGAACACGTAACCTCGATCCTCTTCGGCCTGACGCAATTTCTGACGGATATAATCCTGCTGTTTCTCTAATGTGAAAAATGAATCCTCGTAAAGCGGCTCATAAGGCGCATGGGAATCCCTATTACGGTGCCTAAGGGCGAGAAGGGCTTCGCTATCCGCCAAGCTAAATGGCCGTAAAAAGATACCTTGAGGCGTATTATACAAGCTCATAGGCATGGGTTGGTCTCCTTCCATGGGGAATTAGCAATGAGATGAAGTGTTTTGGACTTTTCCCCCTCAGGATGAGGATGAGGGAGGAGACAATCTGGCTGCCGCTCTTTTTTGCCGGAGATGCCGAAAAAAGCTCGTTAGCAGCGAGGCGCATTCCTCCTGCAGTACACCACTAGTTACTTCTGTACAGTGATTAAACCGAGGCTCCTGTAATAAATTCATCAGCGTGCCTGCGCAGCCTGCCTTGGGATCTGTAGTTCCGTATATCAAATGGGGAACCCGTGATTGAACAATGGCTCCGGCGCACATTGGACACGGCTCCAGAGTGACATACAGCCTACAATCCAGCAGGCGCCAAGCGCCTAAGTGCTCACTGGCCTGACGAATGGCAACCATCTCTGCATGTGCGGTTGGGTCAGCATCCGTCTCGCGCAAATTGTAACCGCGGCCGATGATTTCATTATCTTTTACGATGACAGCTCCGATGGGGACTTCACCTAACGTTTCTGCCTTATACGCTTCCTGAATGGCTTCTTTCATCCAATAGGCGTGATCCATAGTGGTCACTGGGAAAATGCTCCTTTCAAACGCGGAATTATCCAACGAACAAATATTCCGTTGTTAACATGATGTGAATAAAACTGTGGATAACAAGGCACTTGTCCACAGGTTTATCCACAGTTTATAATAAAATCTGTGTATTTGTGGACTACCTGTGGATGATTATCTTCTTATATTGTAGGCAAACGCCCGTCTATTGACAATACTGTACACAAGGTGTGTATTTATGTATATCCGGTAAATGTAAATGCTGGTATCAGAGGCGCTATTACGGTATCATTGAGTTAGCAATTGCCAGTAATCGCCAGCATACGGCAAGAGGTGAGAAATCAGTGTGTCGATAAAAATCAGAATAACGATCATTTTGTCGGGGTCCGTCTTGTTTATCCTGTTGTTAAACATCGCACTCAATTATTACACGACCCACGAAAATCTAAGAAGTGACAGTGAAACTAAAATGGTTCTGACCGCTAAAATTATCGGAGGAGCTATCGAACAAACCCAACATAGCTGGGAGGCCGTTGACAAACAGCTCGGATATAATCTGTGGCTTTCTGCCACGTTGGCTGCCAATCAGCTCGATCCTGACATCCGAAATATTCAGCAGGAACAGCTTCAACAGATAGCCACACTCCACAGGGATATTAATATTTCTTTGATGATTCGAGACGGGCAGGGGTATAAGGTTGTCAAATCCTCCGATCCTAAAGAAGTAACGCCATCCGATCCATTGACCGGGCATTGGAAAAATGCAGTTGACCAATTATATGAGCATGGACAGGCTGCAATGGCGCAAGGTCAGAAACTGGATCATTTTTGGACCGGATCATTTGACTACACGGGTTCAGACTCCTCACATATTAATAAATGGGGATTTTATTATGACCAAAAACGTAACTACTTAATTCGAATTTCCTTTCAGGATACTTCAGTACAAAATTTCATAACCATCCTGAGTCCCGATGAGATCGTAAAGCAAACCCAACAAGTGGATTATCGCATCATGGAGATTACAGGAATTAACCCTGCAACCTTTGGTGGCGCTACGATGGACAAGAACGGGAACGACTGGAAATACTATTACATGTACAACAAACCGATCCAATTCGGCACGTATCAACTAACGAGAGTGCAGGAGGATCGTTTGGCCGTGTCCAGGGCTATCATCTCGGGGGAGAGTATTGTACAAGACTGCTATATTAAAGGCGAACGGGTTCTCGTCAGTTACATACCTTTTTATCCGGCTAACCGTGATGCCTATGTTATCCGTATTGTTATGAATTATGATACGATCACTTCTGTTATTTCCAAGCAATTGATTAGTTTAATTGCCATTTCTATTGTCCTTTTAGAGGTTGTGATCATTGGAAGCTATGTGCTTGCCAGTCTGTTTGTCCGTCCAATTCAGTCGATTCTGGGCAAAGTGAACGAGATGGCTGATGGTCATTTTGATACACGGCTAGAAATCAAGGGTGGTCATGAGCTTGCACAGTTGGGTGAGCGCATCAATGCGATGGCCTACAATTTGGGGGTGTATACGAGAAGACTCGAACAAATGTATGAAGAGAACCGTTCTGTAAAGGAGCATCTGGAATCGGTTATTAATCAGACAGCAGATGCGATTCATGTGACTGATGAGGAGGATCGTGTCGTTCGGGTCAATCATGCCTTCGAAGCTTTGTACGGCTGGACCAAGAAAGAGTTGGTTGGTCGTAAGCTGGAGTTTGTACCTCCGCAGCAACAGGAGGAGTATGAATTTCAGAAGAAGAGCCTGCTTCAGGGAGAGAGCATCGTATCAAGTGAGTCCCTTAGAATGCGTAAGGATGGAAGTACGGTAGAGATTAGTATGAGCACGTCGCCTATTCTGGATGAAGAAGGCCAGATTTTGGGGTTTATCTGCGTGTCGCGTGATATCACGGGTCGCAACCGGATGGAGGAGCTGTTGCGCAGATCAGAGAAACTGACAACCGTCGGACAACTAGCGGCAGGCGTAGCGCATGAGATTCGTAATCCGCTAACCACGCTACGTGGCTTTCTCCAACTACAGCAGCAAAATCAAGTGTTGAATATGAAACACAACGATATTATGATGTCTGAGCTGGATCGCATTAATTTGATTGTAAGCGAGTTTTTAATTCTGGCGAAGCCACAGGCGGTGCATTTTCAGAAAAAAGATGTTCGCTATATTGTGAGCGATGTGATTTCTTTACTAGATAGTCAGGCGCATCTGCTGGGCATTGTATTCAATCTTCAGGTCACGGACGAGCCTGCCCTGGTATACGCCGAAGAAAATCAGTTAAAACAGGTATTCATTAATTTACTTAAAAATAGCATGGAGGCTATGAGTAAAGGTGGTATCATCACGATTCATTTGTTCTTGGAGGGAGAAAGCGTTAAAATCTTCATACGGGACCAGGGAACGGGTATTCCTGCAGAAATGCTGTCCAAGCTAGGAGAACCTTTTTTCACAAACAAAGAAACAGGGACAGGACTAGGACTTATGGTCAGCCAGCGTATTATACAGAGTCATAAAGGCACACTGGATATTGAAAGCACAGAGGGAGAGGGAACGACAGCCCTGGTGCAGCTTCCGATTGCCAAGCCGGAGTAACGGGCAGGGGCGCAGGAGGAAGTGTGTTAGTAGAAATGGAGGGTACACAGGTTGCGCATTAACAAGTTTATCAGCGAAACCGGTTTTTGCTCGCGTCGGGAGGCGGACAAGCTGGTAGAGAGCGGCAGCGTGACGATTAACGGCGAAGTGGCCGTGCTGGGTAGTCAAGCGGAGGAAGGCGATGATGTTCGCGTGAACGGCAAGCCACTGCGCGAGAAGTCCGATCACGTCTATATTGCATTGAACAAGCCGGTGGGCATTACAAGTACAACGGAGAGCCACATTAGAGGCAATGTTGTTGATTTTGTGGGGCACCCGCAGCGGATATTCCCGATTGGACGCCTGGATAAGGATTCGGAAGGTCTCATTTTACTTACCAATGATGGAGACATTGTGAATAAGATTTTACGGGCAGAAGGCAAGCATGAGAAAGAATATATCGTAACAGTGGATCGCCCTGTCATACCATCTTTTGTGCAGGGCATGTCCAGTGGGGTGAAAATACTCGGCCAGCGAACGCTACCTTGTGAGGTGACGCGTGTATCTGAGTATGTATTCCGTATTATCCTGACTGAAGGGAAAAATCGTCAGATCCGGCGTATGTGTGCTGCCTTCGGTTATGAAGTAAAAAAACTGCAACGGCTGCGAATCATGAATATTCGGTTGGGGTCCCTTCAGAAAGGTGCCTGGCGTGATCTGACAGAGGCTGAGAAGCAGGAGCTTGGCCAGATGCTCGATTATACGCTTAGCTAATGCCAGAGGAGTTTCGTATAGCCTACAGCGTATGATCCTCTTATCAGATAAGGCCAGAGTACAGGAAGCATAAACAAAGAGGCACCAGCTGCATAAAAATGCGGCGGTGCCTTTGTTCATATAACATATGCATAATCAACCTTCACTCGAGCTTGAGGTAGGACTGATGACTTGTGTCCCGTTCTGATATTTGCGGAGAACAGATATTTCAACACGACGGTTTTTGGAGCGTCCTTGACCATCTTGATTGCTTGCCAATGGACGATACTCGCCATAACCGATGGATACAAACTTGGTTGGATCGAGATCTGGATTGAGCAACAAGATACGCAAGAAATTCAGAGAGCGCTTGGCGCTCAAATCAAAGTTGGACGGGAACTGGCTGTTGGAGATCGGTACATTATCCGTGTGACCCGATACGATAACATCATAGCCAGGGAACTGCTGAAGCATACTAGAAATAGACTTGGCCAGCTTTCTTGCTTCCGGCTTTACTTCGGCCTGCCCGGATGAAAACAAGGCATTATCACTAATGGTGATCATCAGCTGTGATTGGTTCAGCTTGGTATTCAGCAACGGGGTCAGGCCGTTATTTTGAATGTATTGATCCATTTGTTTTTTAAGTTTTTTTAAATCTTCTTCTTCCCGCTGGGCCAACTGTTTTTGCAGTTCAGAGGTAGAAGTAGCCTTCGATTTTAAGGGTTGTGATACTTGTTCTTTATTTTTGCCCATATCCATGGATTGTGACGACGGATTCGCGGCCGAGTGATCCAGCACGCCAGTGCCGCCACTAAAAGCTGCACTCAGGGATTGAGCCATAGTTTCAAATTTTTTGGCGTCGAGCGAGCTCATACCGAATAAGACAATGAAAAGAGCCAACAGAAGGGTCATTAAGTCGGAATATGGCAATAGCCAGCTTTCGTCAGCATGCTCTTCATGCGGTTCATGTCTCTTTTTACTCACTGGAATCGCCATCCTTCTGGGTCATCGTAGCCCGTTCGGTCGGAGTCAGGAAGATCGTCAGTTTCTGACTGATGGCAATCGTCGATATCCCCGATTGAATGGAAAGCAGACCTTCGACCATCATTAATTTAAGCTCTACTTCTTTTTTGGATAACCGTTTGAGCTTGTTGGACATCGGATGCCACAGGACATAACCTGTAAAAATACCGAGCAACGTCGCAATGAAGGCTGCTGCAATGGCATGAGAAAGCTTTTCCATGTCACTAAGGTCGGCCAGAGCGGCGATCAGACCTACAACCGCACCGAGTACCCCGAGCGTTGGAGCGTACATACCAGCTTGAGAGAAGATCAGCGCGCCAGAGCGATGTCGGTCCTCGGTAGCATTGATATCCTCCATCAGAACGTCCCGTACGAATTCCTGATCATTTCCGTCAATAATCATTCGCATGCCGCCACGCATAAAGGGATCGTCGATTTCCTCTACCTTAGATTCCAAGGCGAGCAGACCTTCACGACGGGTAATGGATGCCCACTCGGTAAACGTACCGATGAGCTCTTTGCGGTCTAACAGTTTTTGTTCGGTGAAAATAACCTTGAACAGCTTCGGAATCCGTTTGATTTCTGCCATCGGGAAGGCCATAAATATACTCGCTGCCGTTCCGACGAAAATAATCATGTAAGCAGCGGGATTATTGACCAGATTGACGACCGGAGCGCCTTTTAAGATCATCCCGACGACCAGTGACATAATCCCGAGCACAAGTCCGATAATGGTTGAAATTTGCATGATACACCTCATCCATGAGAATAGATTTTGAATCCTTTCATGCCGCCGGGGTCGTCCTTGCCCCAAGCGCGTCATTACAAGACGGATTATAGTATTTATCGACAAAACTCTCTTTTTTGTTAAGTGCGAATTTCCGGTATAATAAGGTGATTATGTATTGAATGGCGGAACCATTGGAGGAAATGGCATGGGAGTAAAGCATGGGCGTGAGTATGAACAAATTTTGAACGATTTGACAGAGGCTGTGGGACGCATCCCAGACAGCTACGAATTTTTTGAGATGGAAGCAGAAGATTGGGACAGGCTGGACCCGGCGGGACGCCAGGAAGTCAATGAAGCTTTGGCAGAAGACTTATTTTATGCACTGGGTACAGAGCCCATAATCACTGTAGGCAGTGGCGTTCTGATCTATGAGCCGGAGCAGCATCGTATCTATGTACTCATTGGAGACGAGGAGCTGACGTCAGTCCCTTTGATTTGAGTTCCGTCTTATGGATTTATCAACGGGGCCGTGGTAATATGTACACCAATATATCGTAGTTTTGGCCGTATTTAAGCGGTCGAAAGGCTTCCGTATAAACGGGGAGGAGTTCGTAACATGCCTTTTACACAAGAAGAGATTGAAGCACATCTGGAGAAACTGGAGGGCTGGGAACTGGAGGAAGGACGTTGGATCGTTCGGAAATATAATTTTTCCAGTTTTATGAAAGGGATTGCATTCGTGGATGAAGTTGCCGCTATATCTGAAGCATTCAATCATCATCCATTTATTACGATTGATTACAAGACCGTGACTCTGCGTTTGACCTCTTGGGACGACGGCGGTATTATGGCCGTGGATATTAAGGAAGCCCAACAATATAATGAAGCTTTTGAAAAAATGCGCAGCAGTCATTGAGCTTGTAATGATCTGTCGTATGATGATAAAAGCGCCTTCGCTATACAACATCGCGGTTGTATGCCGAAGGCGCTTTTATCATAGAACCTGGGTTTGGTGCTCGGGACGATATACCATACAAAAAAACGGTTTTTTGCCATCGGGAGTCTGGCGTTCATAGGTATCTGTAAGCTCAAATCCAGCCGCCTTGTAAGCCCGGATAGCGCGCCCATTCCAAGTGAGTACCTCTAGATCAATTTCATTCTTCGGGTTGCGTCGTTGGGCTTCCTCTGCAATGGCACGGACAAAATCAGAGCCTTTGCCATGTCCGCATCTTTCGGGATGCATTCCAAGACCTAGCCGGGTCACACCGATCATAGGAAAATATTGAGCAAATCCCGTCAGCTTATTCTCTTCATCCAGTACGGCAACATATTGCTCTTGGCGAAGCGTGGGACTTCCAAATTCGACTTCAAGCGCCTTCATTTGTTCCCAGGGGAGCCAACCGTATATATTATAAGGTGGGTCATAGCGCCACTCACAGATTGCAGCCGCTTGATGCTCGTCCATCGGTACGATCCGATAGTTGGATATTGAGGCCGGCATGTGTTTCATCCTCCTTTTACAGGTACTTCAATCATTAACAACAGATTGTAGACAAGTTGCAGGGGAATGGCAAGCGTGTTTATTTCATACTCAAGTCGGGTATACATTCAATAAGAAGGATTTACTGCTCATATGCTCCCCCAGCGCTGACGGTAAAACCGACGATGTTCGCTAAAATTGAAACCTTTTGAGGCTTCAGTTCGTCAGTAATGATAATAATTGCTGATGTTGTGGACATAAAAAACCGCAATTCGATTCCGGCCAGAATCAAATTGCGGCTAGGGTTAGCTTGCTGTGCGTTAGTTATTCTACGTTGTCGTCATCAGGAATTTCTGAAGCTACAGAATGGTAAGCGTCTGTGCTCATAATTCTTTTTGCACCGACATAGCGGTTAGCGTAATAATTTTCGTTCAGTGAGCTAACTACTACACCACGTGAAGTCGAGGAGTGGGCAAATTTCCCTTCACCTACGAAGATACCTACATGGGAAATGCCTCTTCCTGTGGTGTTGAAGAACACCAGGTCTCCAGGTCTCATTTCATCGCGGGATACAGAAGATCCCATTTTGAATTGTGATCCGGATTGATGCGGAAGTTTAATTCCCAGTTTGTTGAATACATACATTGTGAAGCCGGAGCAATCGAATCCCTCGAGTGTAGTGCCTCCGCTTCTGTAGCTCGTTCCTTTGGCATCTTGAATGACCTGGTCCATCTTAGAGTCTGCATATGCACTGCCGCCACCGAATGTAAAAGATGTAAAGGCAATGGCAAGACCCATAGCTGCGATCGTTAGCTTCTTCTTCAAAAAAAATATACCCCTTCCAATGCCTGCGAGGTTAGCTTAAGGATTCGGTAGAAGGTTCCCCTATGACCACTCTGTTGCGAGATCAATTCACCCAAACTGGTTCCCCCGCTTCCTAGGTGCCAGGAATTAGGCTTAACTTAAGATGTGCACCTTGGAGAGCAGTATTCACAATAACGTTATTTTTGAGATAAAGGTTACAATAAAGATTACAAAGTTGTTACTATCAGTTCACTGCGATTATTGTAACAAAGACGGCTGGCTTTGGCAAATGTTTCATTGCAAAAAGTTACAAAAAAAATCTGCTCCTAATGTCCAAGGAACAGATGTTGTTAACAGTATTCAGTTATGTGTCGTTTGCGCGGATATGAATCAAGATTTTTCGACAGACGGAAATGAAGTAAAAAACATAAAGGCAGGGCTTAACTTCTACTGGAGATATCGGTATGCCATAGTCTGTACTGCGAACTGATATGCCACAGCCTGACCAGACTAGTAACAAAATGATACGATTGCTGGAGAATGAGCGCCAGCATGCCAGTCCAAATCATCGCCACGGTGCCAAATAGACCGAAGACCAGCAGCACACAAGCACCAAGCAAAAGAGATATACCGACAGCTGGAAGGAGCTGGCGAAAGAAGGCGAGCAGGGACGATAGTATGGCGTGACCACCGACAGTCCCCAGTTGCATATACAGGATGCACTGCCGAATGAACCATCCGTATGCCATCCATCCCATGACATAGGGCAACAAATGCAGCAGATAAGAGGAAGATTGAAGTGCTCCTGCTACAATAGGGTAGAGTCTCGGTACTACCCAAATGGCGGGAAGCAGCAGCAGTCCCAACTCGATGATGTAATACAACAGCGACGACATGCCATGGCGTTTCATACCCTTGAAAAAGGACAGGCTTTGCGGTTCAGTCGCATCGGTATGCAGGCTTTGATATATTCCGGCTCTAATGAAGGGAGTGATCAGTATGCGTAGTACAGTCGCCCCTAGTAGTATCCACAAATACACATGTACTTCCCGGCTGTCCATCAGAGCAATCTGGCTCTCCATCCAAAACAAGGTCTGTCCCAGCTCGTTTTGACCCTGATCAGGATAACGGAGCAGTAGCGGGATAACGGCAGACTGCACCAGCCGATAGAGAAACACCCCCCACAGTAGTCGATACAGAAATAAAATGATAACGATATAGAATCGTATGCGCACCAGCGCCCAGCCCTCTTTTATAACAGTCCGCATCTATAGACACCTCACCATGACAGACTTCCAAGCAGTGTTTCTAACAGCTTGGTTACACTTACATTCCAACGGGTTTGTTGCTTTTCGTCCAATTCGGCTTTTAGGCTATTGTTAATGTGCTTGTTCTCCAGTGCAATGGTATATAGAGGATCAAGGGTTACATAGGAAACGGGAGAAGTACTTTTGATCCGAAAAGTTGTGCTTTTGCCCGCGCCGTCCCAAGCCTTGAATATCGTGGTACCATCCTTGAAGGTAAATTGGACAGGGATCTTGGGATAATCCGCCCCTTTTTTGCTGACCGTCACGACTGCTTCATATCCATTCTCCAGCTTGTGGTTCGTGATATGATCCACCGAAAAGTCCGCCATCTGGCCGTCATATACATACTGTTCAAAATAGTGGCTCCATGAGCGTCCGGTGGCTCTCTCCACGATACGTTGAAAATCCTGGGAGGATGGATGCTTGAATCGGTACGTCTGGACGTAGGTCCGCATAATCCGATCCATTTTTTTCATACCCACCTGACGTTCAATGCCCCGTAGTACCAGCTTGCCTCGAGAGTAGGCGTTTTGCGCGTACTCAGCAGCCGAGCCGTACTTCCATGACTCGCGGTTTAGCGGCTGTGGGGAGGCTATCTGTCCCGATTGTAATGGCAAGTTGGGGGTAAGCCCATATTCTTGCTCCATAAGCCGCTCCTCTGCATAGGAGGTGAAGCCTTCATCCAGCCACGGCTCCTCAAATTCGTTATTGGCTACCATTCCGTAGAAATATTGATGTCCAATCTCATGAACTAATGTTCGTTCCAGACTATAGCCAGGATTTAGATTACCCGCAGCAGCGGCTGTGATGAGTGTCGGATACTCCATACCGCCGGCTCCATTGCCTGATTTGGGTGGAACCACGATGGATAGGGTGGAATATGGATAAGGCCCGTACCATTTGCTGTAGTACGAAAGAGCGGCCTTCGCTGCGCTCATATAGCGCCCTTTGAGCTCCTTGTGCGACGGGTCAAGGTAGAGCTTGATTTTGACACCAGGGACTTCAGCAGAAGAAAAGGGTTCTTCTACGGTTACAAAGTTGGGTGAAGCGGACCAGGCAAAATCGTGTACATCATCGGCATAAAATTGATATATTTTTTGGCCGTTCTGTCGGACGGCACCACGGGTGGGAAATCCGGTCGCTGCTACGATATGAGTTTCAGGCACCCGAATCCTTACGCTGTAAATTCCAAAATCGGCATAAAACTCGGAGTTACCATGATACTGGTGGAGGTTCCAGCCCTCTTCGGCGCGTCCACGCTGCCCTGCAGTCTCGTAGACGCTGAGCTTCGGGAACCACTGTCCTGCCATTACAAAATCATCTGTCGCACCCATACGAGCGAAGATGGCGGGCAGTTTTACCTCAAACTTCATATATAATGTGATTTCTTCGCCACCTCGTACCGGCTTGGGTAGACGCACCTTCATGAGCGAACGGTCGCCTGCGTTACCGTCATCTGGCTGCACATATTGGATGCGGTGCATGAGAGATAAACCGTCTTCTGTTTTTAGTTCAGTCAGCGTCATGGAGCCAAAGCCGTCTTTGGGCATGGTGTCTCCGCGCAGCTTTCCACCGGATTCCTTCATAAAGGTGGTTTCCATGGAAGAGAAGGCATTCGGGTATAGATGAAGATACAGATCATTCACGGTTTTCTTGCCCGGATGCCTCCAGGTCAGTGTCTCAGTGCCTCGCAAAACCTGTCCTTTTTCCAGAGACACATCAATGTGGTACTCTACCACCCGTTTGCTGAGGATTTCTGTAGCGGGCTGTGGAGGGTTCTTGGGCAGGTCAGGCAGGATGTTTGCCCCTAGAGGCTTGCCCATATTTGGGGCAAGCGCAGACTCAGACAGGGAGCCGTATAGTGGTTGGCCTATGGACTGCGGGTCTGATTGCGATTGGGGCTGCCAGGCAAACCATAACGTCCCTGCGAGGAGACCGAGGGCTAGTGTAGACAATAAAACGATTTTAGTGCGTGCTGGGGTCATACAATGGATACCTCCCGTTGACAAGCATCTACAGCATGTATATGTTTGCTTTCAGGAGATTATTAGTTAAAATATTTATAGTGTAGAATGAGTGTGAAGACGGAAAATGGAGGTCTAGTGACGCATGAGTGAAAATCAGCCGGACGGCAAAAAACAGATTGCACTGAACATTGTCAGTGGCAAGAGTAAACATAAGGGTTTCGGCGCAGGCTCAATCGACCTGAACAGCATGTCCCCGGTCATCATTGACCGAGGAGAAGCGAAAATTGATATCGGTGCCATGCATGCCAAAAGTAAAGTAGAACGTGGTATCAAGTTCTCTACGAATAAAGAGGATGTACCGAATGGACGGCAGGTATGGCTCGTATGGGTAGCCGTGGATCGTACGCCCGAAGGACGTATGTACGGCGGCGCCACCGCCTGCGAGATGCTGATTGACGACGAAGCCAAACGCGGCTGGAAAATCCTCGCCGATCACGTCAACCGTATGGATTACGCGCTCAAGCGTCGTTTCATGCTGGATGATCTCGGCAGCGAAGATAGAGCAGCGCTTAAAAGCCTGCTAATTTCGCATAACGAGGAATGGTGGGACGCTTCGCCTGAGGAATTGAAGCAGGCGCTGGAAGGATAGGCCCAGCGTTAACGCAGTAAAAAAAGCAGCCACTTCTGTGGGCTGCTTTTTTTATTTATCTGAGTTGACACTAACCTTTTAGTAAGTAGTTGTCCTGAAAGTGCATACTTACATATTTGTAGCGCTCACTTTATACTCAAAAATAAATAATACTTAAGGAGGACAATTCTTTGAAAACTCTTGTTATCGTTACACATCCAAGCATCGAGGCATCTGTCATAAATAGGCGATGGGTAGAAGAACTCAAGAAATATCCAGAAAAGTATACTATCCACGAATTGCATAAGGTTTACCCTGACGGGAACATTGATGTGGAAAAAGAGCAGCACTTCATTGAATCACATAGCAATCTCATTTTACAGTTCCCAGTTTATTGGTTTAACAGTCCGCCTCTCCTTAAAAAATGGCTTGACGATGTTTTTGTTTATGGCTGGGCTCATGGTTCAAATGGAGGTGACAAATTAAAGAATCGTAAGGTTGCTTTAGCAGTATCTGCCGGAAGTAAAAAAGAAGATTATAGTGAAGAAGGAAGATATCGCCATACACTTGAGCAGCTATTATCTCCTTTTGAAACAACCTTCCTATATTGCAATGCAGATTATCGTTCGTTCTTTGCGTTTTATGGTACAGAAAAAGAGTCTGGCGAAAATGAGATTGGTACGTCCGAAAGCGAATTGGAGAAAAGCGCACGAGATTATTTGAATTTTATTGACAGCCTGTAATAGGAATGTCTATTGCTGTCCGTCCTCCAGAGCTGGCAAACCATTTTCCTCTCCCCACTCGCACATCATATTTAATAATGGAATGAGAGAAAGGCCACGTTTAGATAGTGAATATTCAACTTTTGGAGGGATCTGGGGAAATTCCTTGCGTATGATAAGGCCATCTGCCTCTAGCTCTTTTAACATGATGCTTAGTGTTTTGAAGGAAATGGTACCGATACTTCGCTTCAGCTCGTTATGTCGCATAACCTTATTTTCAAAAAGCCAATATATAATGATCATTTTATATTTACCGCTTATTAAGGACAACGTATATCCAAAGCCAGTGTCTTTTAGGACCACGCCAGACGGAACACAGGGTTCACTCATAAATTACACTCTCCTTTAGGTAAGTATATAATATGAATGTGCATACTTTACAACTGATCATTATGCAATTTTAGTGAAAGGATGTAAAGTATGCTCGCTATAAAATGTTTCTGTATCTTTAAATGGAGTGATTCTAGAAACGGAGAGGAGCATCTTGACATCCTGGAAAGGCATTCACTATAATTCAGATAGAAATCGCTTCCACTCCTCTTTTTATTCATTTTGTGGAACCGGTTCCTTGAAAGATGTAGTTAAGTCCTATTCACTGTTTATGAATGTAATCTCTAAATAAGGTGGCATCGTTATGTTTAAATGGTTGAAAAAGAAGGCGGCTCCTCGTATTGAAGAATTCGACATGGTAGCACCAATCAAAGGAAAAGTGGTTTCCCTTGAAGAGGTTCCAGATCCTGCGTTCTCTACGAAGGCTATGGGGGAAGGCATCGCTATTCATCCGACTGAAGGTAAAGTGACTGCTCCTTTTACGGGTAAAGTCGTCCACGTGATGGAGAAAAGTAAGCATGCTCTGATCATTGAGCATGAATCTGGTGTACAAATTTTGATACATGTCGGGATTAATACAGTTTCCCTCAAAGGACAAGGGTTTAACCCTCACGTTCAAACAGGAGATAACATTAAAGCAGGGCAATTACTGATGGAGTTTGATCTAGACGCGATTCAACAGGGGGGATTGCCTGTAATTACTCCGGTAATCGTGCCAGACGGGCAAGAGATGATCAGCCATGTGGAAATCTTGGAAGGAACATCTGCCTCTTCAGAAGTACCCGTATTAAGAGTCCACTTAAAAGCCTAGTTCTCATTCAGAAAAGACTAACCAGGAATTCCTGGTTAGTCTTTTCTTTAGATGATTATCTGATCGGTCAAGGATCGGGTATGACCATGTAATCAAAAGCTAGGATTCACATATTTCAGATATCCGCTGATTACAATTGCCTTCGTACAGCCCTCCATGAAAGCAGATCACTTTTTTAATATCATAAGGCAGCAGGTTTTTAAGAGATTCTTTGGCCATATTGAAATCACAGCAGTATTGCGGGTCTGGAGCCAATAATTTGCTGCTTACTACGCGTAGGGCATCTCCTGCAATCAGGGTTTGACTGGATTTATGATAGAAACTTAGGTGTCCTGGTGTATGACCAGCAGTATCTATAACTACGATCCCCCCACAGAAGGACAATTCCTCTCCGGCAACGATGATGGAGTTTACAATAGCCTTTGGGGGATTTTCAAGTGTACGCCGGAATGCATGTCTCCATTCTACCGGAACGGATTCGGGCATGGAGCTTACAGCTTGATCTATTGCTTCTGGAGTCAGCTTTATAAGCTGTTTTTCTCCTTGTATATAAGGCCTTTCGATAGAACTGGCTAATACTTGAACTGGGGATGAGGAAGCCCGGATTATATCTGTTAAACTGCCGATATGATCAAGATCCTGGTGTGTTATTAATATGGAGGTAAGTTTATGGATTGCTAATCCGGTGTCTAGAATAGCCTCATGTAAAAGTGAGAGTTGCCCGGGGTAAGTCGTATCGACTAAAATCATGTTATCTTCGTCCCACATTAAAGTGGGGTGAATACTCTCTATACTTCCCATGATGTTAGCAGAAACCTGGAGTATGTGTATTCCCTTGTCTAATTGCATCGAATCCCTCCCATAAGAGTTGATGTAATACAAAGGAATCGTATCATGAAATCAAAATATGTAAACAAATATTATAACATAAAAATAATTATTTGTAAATATGCAGAATTTTAAATTTGTGTGACAGTTAAGGAGTGATGACGTGAAGAAAATTTATTTTGTCAGACATGCCCAAGCAACCGGACAGGAACCAGATGCCCGACTCACCGATGAAGGTACCCGGCAAGCTGAGCAGTTGGCTGATTTTATGGAGAATGTAGGTGTGGAATATATTGTGTCCAGTCCATGGAAACGGGCCGTGCGAACCATTCAGCCCTTGGCTGAGCGTAGACAGTTGCAGGTATATACTGATCTACGTCTTCAGGAACGTGTATTAAGCGGTGAGCATCTGGATCATTGGCTGGACGTGCTGGAGCAGACGTATTTGGACGAGGACTTGAAGCTGGAGGGAGGAGAATCATCTCGTGAAGCAGCAGATCGAGGAATCCAGCTTGTCCAGGAGCTTATAGAGCGGGCGGAAAAAACGGTTATCATTGTAACTCATGGAGCTTTACTATCTCTTCTCATTCGACATTACGATCCGCAGTTTGGTTTTGAGGAGTGGAAAAAACTTTCGAATCCAGACATATATTTGCTAGAACTGAAAGAAGCAGAAGCCAAGATTCATAGAGTGTGGAATACGGGTTGAAATAAATAAAGCACGTTCACCATAAGTGCAGAATGGAATCGAAAGGGGAGGCGCATGTTGAATGCAAACCGTTTTTTTAGAATTAGAAAAGGCGTTGTTTCAAGCTTGGTCTTTGGAGTCTAGCTCTAAATGGATAGCAAATAATCCTGCGGCTGGACAATGTGGTGTCACAGCGCTTGTCGTTCAGGACAGGCTTGGCGGCGATATTTTGAGGACATGGCTGGATAGTGGTTGGCACTATTACAACCGCATTGGTGAGGACGTTGTAGATTTTACGAGGTCGCAATTTTCAATCCCTCCACAGTATCAGGATGTATACTCCAACCGGGAGGAGGCTTTTTCGGACACCAATGCAGAGCAGTATACAGCTTTAAGTCGGAGATTAGGGGGATTTCTGAACGAAGAAGAATAAGGGGATTTAAATCTGGATGCAGTCATAAAGACGTGATTTTTGAACCTGATCCAATGGAAGGTACTTTTTGTTGCCAAATATACATTAAAGAGCTGAGTAATCAGTAAAATTTTTGAAGATAAAAGCTGTATTTACGTTATAAAATGAGCTATACTGAGGTAAGAATAGTAAAGGAGTCGTGCGCTAACACGACTCCAGTATACAACCACTGCTTAAAGAGCAGTCGGCAGTAGGGTCCAACAATAGACCGTTACCTTGGATCGGGGCGGTCTATTTCTTTTTCATGTAGGTAAGCAATGTTTCTTTAGAAAAAAACTAATGCAGCCAATGACCGGGAATGCTTAGAGAAGGGGGCAGTTTGGTTTTACAATTGCCCTTAGCCGAATTTAATTGCGCTTGTGTAAGGAAAATACTTCCTTCCAGATTAGCTCCACTTAAATCAGCGTCTCTAAAATCCGCACCGATAAGGTCCGTCATTCTCATATCGGCTTCTCGGAGGTCAGCAGCAATAAGTAAAACTCCTCTCAAATTGGCACCCCTAAGATTGGCGCCTCTCAAATTTGCCCCGATAAGGTCTCTACTCCTGATTTTTTTATTATATTTATTGCGCTCTAAGTTTTTCTTACCTTTTTCTCGTACTAACTCACTTGTTTGTAAAAGTAAATCATTGACTAACGCCCTATGGGTTGGTACATGAAGATTTATGAGGGATTTTGGATCTTGATCCGTAAGCTGCTCGGTTTTCGCCATAGCTTTTTGTAAGTCTGTATAGATGGGGTGAGTTTCTTTTAAGTTAAGGGCTTCATTTAGGTAATAAAGCATTTCATGAAGCTGTTGCATGATGGGAAATATACTGAACATTTCCTCAGCTATTGCCGGGTCGTCTCGCCAGCTTTTTCCGTTGTATGTAACTTGGGAAATTTTTTGACCTGCTCCAAAGCAATCATATACCGTACAGCCTCGCAAGCCGTTGTTTCTTAGATTCTTATGAATATCACAACGATAATCCGCATTTAGGTTTTGACAAGGAGTTCCTCCATCCTTATTAAAAGCAAAATCAGCTGATTTTGCATAAGGCAAGGCTACACAGCATAAACCAAAACATTGTTCACAATTTGCACTATACAATAAACGCACATCCTTTTACTGGCACCTATTAAATATAATATTACCAAAAAAAGATGGAGCATGGTCTATTTTTTTTTCATAGACTTCTAGAGTCTGCTGGATCGTTTAGAGAAGAAATTTAGTCTTTTGCCAGGTTCAATTGCCATGAGACTCCGTATTTATCTTCAACCCACCCAAATTGTTGGCTTACGGGAGAGGCTTCAAGGGGCATTAGAACTCGGCCTTCCTGAGATAGCTGGTCAAACACGCTATGGATTTCTTCTTCCGAATCACAAGTGACGAATAGAGATAGAGCTGGGGTAAAAGGGTGTTTGTCCTGATGGTTATAGTCTATAGCCATAAAAGTCTGCCCTTTGAGGTTGAATACGGCATGTAACACGGTCCCATCTTCCTGATGAAAAATGCTCATAATACCAGACGGCTTAAATACAGAGGTATAATATTGCATGGCTTCTTCTGCTTGACCTGAGAACATGAAAAATGTTGTAATTTTTGGACTGGAATCTTGCATGAGATCAACTCCCTAGACTGGATCGTAGATGATAACATCTTTCCTCTTTTTTAATAGAAATATTCAACAGTGGAGAAGTGCTTCATAAAGAAAGGTATGCAAACATGGGAAAGGGGAAAACAGGATGATGGACGCGACAGCAGGGCTTATTGATATGTTCAGCTCAGGCAAGAAGCTGGACGCCAGCATCATTTCCGCTTATACGGATGTGGTTGTCCAATATGGGACCATGGAGGATGCTTGGGAGTTATACAGGCTTTTTGTAGAAGATCCCCATCATTATATCCGGGGGTTACTCCTCCAGCCGATCATGAGATGCGGGGATGTTACTTTGGCGCAGGATATGTACGAGCGTTACGTTCAAAATCAGGCATCCCCAGAACATATACCTGACGGTGTGCTGTATGTGCTAGGTTATTTGGGTTATGTGGAGGCTGCTGCTGATCTTGTCGCTTTGGTGAATGGGCCATATGGAGTTGCGTCTGTGGATGCCTGTTTGGGACTGGTACATCTTCCATGCGAACCGTATCGTGAACAACTGGCGGCTGAATTGGAAAAAGTGTTGGATCAGAATTTGTTTAATGAATTATTACCTCTGTTAAGCTTTAAATGCACTACTGAAGATATGATTCCGCGATTGGTACATTGGGGAGAGCAACATGCTTCCGTAGACTGTAATGCAGGAATTATTGCTGGAATAGCATTGTTTGGAGAAGGGCAGAAGGATACGATTCGCTCTATCCTGTGGAATCCGTTTTGGGAGGCTCATGGAACGGCTACAGGCAGTTGTGTGTGGTCTTATTTTGCTATGCAGCATGTAGGGCTAACCTTTAGGGAGCTCGTTCAGGATATAAAAAGCTACGATGCATCCAAAGAAGATGTACAGGCATTGGAATACCGTTTGGACGTGCTATATGAGATGTTGGAACTCAAGCTAAGCTATACAGCCCGACCGATCCGGTTCGCTCGCAGCAATGAGGAATCATTTGGTCAGCTATATAGCGATTTGTTTAGCTGGTCTAACGAACATCACGATGACTCTATTATAGGCTGGATGAATGAACAGTTGGGGGTTGAGCACCGACTGCTGGAACGGTATTATGAGCTAAGGAAACGAGTCGAGATTAAAATGGTGCATGAAATTGAGCTGGAGCATGTTCAGAAAGGGAGTTAATCGTAACAGGAAATAAGAATTTTTGATGTAAAAGGACGAAATAGCGGAGTTTGGCGGCGATATGGGGATTCGCCCAGTCCGCGGGCTGATGTCCCGCATAGGATACATCAGCCTAGAACACAAGGAGTGAAACACATGTCTTTACTGCCACAAGTTCCTTTCGGAACGCAACCGGGTACTCCGGGTCCATTCACGCCGTCAGGTCCTTCGATTCCACAATTTCCTGATATGCAGGATTCCTTCCCATCTCCGATAGGTCCGCCACCAGGCCCAGGGCCATTTTCGCCACAGCCGTTCTCACCGCCGCCGCAGGGGCCATTCGGTCCGCAAGGTGGGCAGCAAACTCAAGCACCAACTTCCCCACCACCGCAATTTACGCCACCGAAGCCGCTGGTTTCGGCCTATGCGGTTGACCCTGGAGCCATTTTCGGTTGTTTGTTCCGCAACACGTTTGTATGGCTGACGAACGGGGAGCGTTTCTGGATGTACCCTGTCTTTGTAGGCAGGACATCCGTAGCGGGTTTCCGGTGGAGTGGTCGTTTTTGGTTTTATTATGGTGTAGACACTAACCGTATTGAGTCGTTTAGCTGTTATTGGTTATAGCGCAGCTTTAGGGAAGAGCGGGGCTTAACGGGATGATGGCTGATGGCACTGGCAAGAGAGGTAAATAGGTAAATGAGGTAAGTGAAGCGAAAATAAAAAGACTGAGAGAGCGCTCATCGCGTTCTCCCAGTCTTTTTTTGCTATTAATCCATCCACCAACGCTTAAAATTGCCCCACCACGATTTCTTTTCGGCTTGTCGCTCCGCTTGGTCAGTTGGCGTTGCTGCCGGTGGGTTATCTTGCCCCGACAGCGTATCCTTTGGCTCCGTGCCGCTGACGAATACCTCCAGCCGCTTGTCCGGGCTGTCCGATGCAGCCAGCTTGCCGCTGGCCGGATCAATATAAGCGCTGACTACGCCGTCAGGGATAGGGAAGATTTTGGGCGGCACATTCTCCAGCGCTTTCTCCGTATATTGCGCAAAAATCGGAGCCGCCCGTCGGGCATCCTGTGTGCTGATGGCCTTGCCCTTGTCGTAGCCGACCCAGACAGCGGTGGACAGCTCGGGGGTAAAGCCGACCATCCACGCATCGGTGTTGGTCGTGCCGCTCTTGCCGGCGACCGGGCGCTTGATCAGCTTCGCGACCCGGTTGCCGGTGCCGCCTTCTTCAAACACGCCTTCCATGAGGCGTGTGAGGACGTAGGCGGAGGCGGGCTTCACCACCTGCACGGGCGCGGCTTGGGGCGCTTCGTACAGCGACCGCCCGGCCGCATCGGTGATGCGCAGCACTGCCACCGGAGCCACCTTTTGCCCGCCGCTGCCGATGACCGAGAAGGCCGAGGCCATCTCGAACGGGCTGACGGGCGACACGCCCAGCGCCAGCGAAGGTACGGGCTTGAGCTCGCTTGTAATGCCCATTTTGCTGGCGAGGTCCATGACCTTATCCGTTCCCACCTTCAAAATGGTGCTAACGGCATAGATATTATCGGACGCCGCAATTGCGCGCCGAAGATCTATTTCGCCCAAATATTTATCTCCAAAATTTTTGGGCTTATAGGTCTTGCGGTTGTTATCGTAGTGGAACAATGTCGGTCGGCTTTCGAACTTGGACGTACTCGTCAATTCGCCGGAATCCAGCGCGCTCAGATACATAATCGGCTTGAAAGCGGAGCCTGGCTGCCGGGTTGTGGCCAGCGCATGATTATATTGATTCCCGACATAGTTCGTTCCACCGACCATGGCCTTGACATGTCCGTTGCGCGGGTCCATGGAGATTAACGCGGTTTCCAGTCCGTTGCTGCTCTTCATGCCCTCGTTTACAGCCGCCTCGGCTGCTTGCTGCATGTGCATGTCCAGCGTGGTATAAATGCTCAGGCCACCATGCTCAAGCACCCCTTCGCTAATCCCAAGCTGATGAGTCGCCAGTTGGCGGATGTAATCGCGGAACCAGGGAGCGGCTTCCACTGTCCGGCGCTGGCTCTCGGGCCGCAGGGCCAGCATTTCCTCATAGGCCTTGGTGGCTTCGGCCGGAGTAATTTTGCCGGTGAGCGCCATGGAGTCCAGTACAATTTTCTGCCGATCCTTTGCATTTTTCATATGATTATACGGTGAATAGTAGGTCGGTCCTTTCGGAATACCTGCTAACAGGGCGCTTTCGGCCAAATCCAGATCCTTTGCGGATTTACCGAAATACATTTGCGAAGCCGCTTCAATGCCATAGGCGCCGTGACCATAGTAAATTTCGTTCAAATACATTTGCAGCAGCTCATTTTTGGTGTACTTCATTTCAAGCTGTGCGGTATAGATGGCCTCCTTGGCCTTGCGCGTCCACGTTTTCTCATGAGATAAGTACAGATTGCGTGCAAGCTGCTGAGTCAGCGTGCTGGCCCCTTGCGACATATCCCAGCGGGTCAGATTAACGATTACCGCCCGGCCCAGACCTTTGAAATCAAAGCCAAAATGATCGTAAAACTTCCGATCTTCCACAGCCAGGGTAGCTGCAATCAAATCGGGTGAAATGTGATCAAGCTGGACCGGAATGGATTCTTTGCCTCCAGCAGAGAAAGTGGCGATGACTTGTCCCTGACTATCTAGCAGACGTGAATTCCGATCCGTATCCGCGAGCGGAAGGCTGGTCGTGTACAAATAGGCGAGCAGGATGCAGGCGGCGATGACCGTCAGAATAGTGAGAGACATCAGTCCTTGAAAGCATCGAAGCCAAAGCGGTTTACGCTTGGGGGATTGCCCGGTCGTATCGGTCATCATGCCACCTCCTTCCATAGTTGATGTTCTCAGTATAGTCAATCCGAAAGCGTCTATTCATCAGATACACACACGTGTCTATTTTAAACAAGATTAAATCTCCAAATTGCTTTTGCAGTCCATTCAGGTATCACTTATAATGCAAAAAGTGTGAAATTCCAATGCGTTTGGTACAATAAATATAGCAAACTCGGCGTTTGCGTGTTGCTGATATAAGGAAAGTCAACGTTTATGCTACCGGATTGCCGGACACATACTTTGATCAGAAAGAAGGTTGGAATGATGGACTTGTGGTTTACGGAGAAGCAGACTCCCTCTTTCGGCATTACAGCAAAAATCAAACAAACCTACGTCTCTGAGAAAACAGATTTTCAGGATCTGGCTATGATCGAGACTGAGGAATTCGGCAATATGCTTGTTCTGGATGGCATGGTGATGACAACCGTTAAGGATGAATTTGTGTATCACGAAATGGTAGCACATCCGGCCTTGAATACACATCCGAATCCGAAAAAAGTTTTGGTTGTGGGCGGTGGCGATGGCGGCGTTATTCGTGAGGTTATCAAGCACCCTGAAGTGGAGAAGGCTGTATTGGTTGAGATCGACGGTAAGGTGATTGAATATTCCAAAAAATATTTGCCTGAAATCGCAGGAAAGCTGGACGAGCCTAATGTAGAAGTGCTGGTCAATGACGGATACATGCACATTATTGAACACAAAAATGAATACGACGTCATTATGGTCGATTCGACGGAGCCGGTAGGTCCGGCAGCCCCGCTGTTTGAGCGCGGGTTTTACCAAGGTATTTTTGAAGCGTTGAAGGAAGACGGCATTTTCGTTGCGCAAACGGATAATCCTTGGTTCAAGGCAGACCTGATTCAGAAGGTCAACAAAGATGTGAAGGAAATTTTCCCGATTGTGCGTGTGTATGGTGCGAACATTCCGACCTATCCGAGCGGTCTTTGGACATTCACGTTGGGTAGTAAGAAGTATGATCCGCTCGAAGTAGACGAGACCCGAATTCCAGAGATGGACACCCGATATTACAGTCCGCGTCTACACAAAGCGGCGTTTGTATTACCTAAATTTGTGGAAGATTTAACGAAGTAAACATTTTAAGAAGCGCCTTAGTGGTCTTTATTGCCTGTTTTTGGGTGAGAAAGAGCGCTATAGGCGCTTTTTTGTGTTGGATAAGATTTGGAAAAGGCTATGAAAGCATACTGGACACCGGATTTCCTTTTAAGATAAAAGAAGGAAATTTAAGGGTGTGCGTAGAATATACAAAAAACCAGACAATTAACAGATTTGTAATATCAACAAGGGAGGTTTGGTTATGGAAATGCATAAATTGGCGATGTACCAAAGAGGGGGAAACTTTTTTGATCAGACGCTCTTTTTATTACCTGTGGGGGTCTCAGACGATCTCCAACGTAGCAGATATCATCTACATGTTGAGTGTAGTGGTATTGGTGTTCAGTTCAAGTAATTCCTTAATGACGACTATTTTAATCCCGTTGTTCCGATTGTCTGCCCAAGTGCTTAGTGGGCTCGTTGCACCGATCGTCCTCGGCCGATTTCGGCTGACGCGCGTGTTGCTATTTTCCCAGTTTGGGCAGTTTGTCATCTTTACGCTGCTGCTGCTTTATTTGTGGATCGTACCGGAGCAGAGGTCGTTTCTATTTATTTTTGTGATGGTGTTTGGTATGTCTTTTCTGGATGGCTGGACGAATCCTGCGCGTAATGCGCTTGTACCCCGTTTGGCTACGGGTGAAGGACTGATGCGGGCCAACGGCATGGTAGCGGTCAGTGATCAGGTGGTCAGGTGTGCAGGCTGGGCGTTGAGCGGAATTATTGTGGCTTGGCTGGGTTCCCTGAATACGCTTGTGATCGCATCCGGTTGTTATCTCGTAGCTGTAACTGTCACGTCCTTCGTCCGCGATCCACTGGATCAGAAGGAATTAAGTCTTGAAGCTTCGGATTCCTCAACAAATCTAGTAGAACCTGCAAAGGGAAAGGAAAAAGGCTCCCATTGGAAAGAGCTTGGGGAAGGCTGGAAAATCATTTGGCACAACCGTCGTATTCGTTCTCTGATGATCGTCGATAGTGTGGATAGTATTGGGGGTGTCTCCTGGCTCGGCGTATTTATTTTGGCGTACGTCAGTCAAGTGCTGCATCGGGATGCAAGCTGGTGGGGCTTTATGAATGCGTCCTTTTTCTCGGGCACGATCTTGGGTGGATTGATTGTCGTTGGCTTGGTCAAGCGATTGCAAAAGAACAGCTTTTTGTACATGCTCGGAGCGTTACTGGTGTATGTACTGATTACAATTGTATTTGCGCTGAATACAATCCCCGTTGCTGCACTTATTCTTTTTGCTGTATCAGGCTTACCTGTTCAAATGGCTGGTATCATTCGCCGTACCTTGCTGCAAACCAGTGCACCGGCAGCCCAGCTGCCCAAAGTGATGGCGGGAATTGATGTGCTTACAAATCTCGCTTTCGGCCTGTCCTTGTTATTCATGGGCTGGTATGCAGACCGTTTTGGTATGGTGCAGGTGTATTTGTTGGCTGCGATTATGACGACCATTGCTATCTTGATCGGCTGGTTGTATCGCAGGGATTTTCAGGAAAGTGAGCAAATGGACCATCCAACCGCTACGGGCGCTGGGATTTAAAATTGGGGTTCTCGTTAGGCGTGACATCATTCATTGGATGACTACATAATTAAATGCAGTTGTAAAAGTGAACGTGACGATTGGGGAGAATAAAAGCCTGCAATTCTCCTCAATTTTACAGGAACACCACTGGAATAACGTTGACGGTGGTGTTCCTTTTATAACTATTAAATTAATTGGTATATCTGTTGAGCAGTATGTGCCATTCCTAATATCAGGTCCGTTTGCTCGAGAGGTATGTTTTGACGGCAGGAGGAGTGTAATTTGTAAATTGCCGTAGGATTCCTTGCGGAGTAGTATCCGTAATTACCATCGCACGATATTTTTCCTGCATAAATTGTTCCTCAGCCATACGATCAAACAAGGAAATAAGAGGATCGTAATAATGGTTAATGTTTAAAAGACCGCATGGCTTTTCATGCAAGCCTAATTGCGCCCATGTGAAGATTTCAAAGTATTCTTCCATTGTACCTGGGCCACCTGGTAAAACAATGAATCCGTCCGCAATCTCTGCCATTTTAGATTTTCGTTCGTGCATGGAATCAACAATGATTAATTCGCTCAGGCCATTATGTGCAATTTCACGGCTTTGCAAAAAGTGAGGGAGCACACCGATGACGCAACCTCCTGCATGAAGTGCCGCGTCAGCCACTGCACCCATTAAACCAACACTTGCTCCTCCATAAACCAGGCTTATTTCCTGTTCGGCAAGTGCCTTGCCCAGAGCAACAGCATGCTCTCGATAAATCTCAGACGCTCCATTACTGGAACCGCAAAAAACAGCAATGCTTTTCATATGAGATTCTCCTTTATGTATATCTTTTTGCAAGTTTTTGCTGGTGTGTTCGAAATATATCCTCCAAGGTGATGTCATACTTGTTGGCGATCACGATGAGATTACCCAGTACGTCTCCAAGTTCTTCAGTTAAATGGTCCTTGTTCTCCTCGAATGAACCATCGATCTCATCAGGCCGGTCTCTGCCGATCTCCAGGGCGCGAATAGCTCTCGCAACCTCCCCGGTTTCCTCTGCCAAGAAACCAATTCGGACAAAGATATCCAAATCAGACCAGTTTCTCTCCTGATAATATTGCTTGACCCACTTTTGAAATTCATTAATATCCATATTCAGCCTCCCAACTGGAACCCATGCATAGGTGTTGGCTATACACAAACCATAAGGTTTAGATGAAACAGAAACATTTGTTCGTGTTTTATTATATAATAAGGGGGGGATTTATCAAAGAAAAATTTAAAAAGCCGTTTGCTTAAAAAGCAACCGACTTTTTAAAAGAACGTTGACCTTAATGATGCGACCGTATCCGGTCAGTCTTTTAAGCCGTAGTGAACTGGCTGTTATAGAGCGAGGCATAATGGCCGCCGCTGGCAAGAAGTCCCTCATGGGTACCACTTTCGACGACATCGCCGTTTTTCATGTATAAAATTAAATCCGCTTCGCGGATGGTCGATAGTCTGTGGGCGATCACAAAGCTGGTGCGTCCGGCAATCATTTTCATAAATGCTTTTTGGATACGCGCTTCTGTCAGGGTGTCTATGCTGCTGGTCGCTTCATCCAGAATCAGCATAGGTGGATCGACGAGGATCACCCTCGCGATAGTGAGCAGCTGCTTTTGGCCTTGCGACAGGCTATCGCCCGATCCGCTGATGACCGTATCGTAGCCATGAGGCAGTCGTTTGATGAAGCTATGCGCATTGGCAGCTGTTGCAGCCGCGATGACTTCTTCGTCTGTAGCCTCCGGCTTCCCGTAAGCGATATTGTCCCGAATGGTCCCGCTGAACAGCCAAGTATCTTGAAGTACCATACCAAAGTTAGTCCGCAGGCTGTCCCGGCTCATGTCGTTGATATTCACCCCGTCGATGGATATCGAGCCGCTGTCCACATCGTAAAACCGCATGAGCAGATTGACGAGTGTGGTTTTACCAGCTCCGGTCTGCCCGACAATGGCCACACGAGTGCCTGGCTTAACCTCCAGACTAAAGTTCGTAATGAGCGTACGTTCCGGGTTATAGGAGAATTTGACATGATCAAAAAGAATCGTGCCTTTGCTGCGCTCCAGCTGTACGGCGTTCGATTTTTCCGACTGCTCAGGCGGTGAGTCTAAAATCGAAAATATGCGCTGAGCAGAAGCCGTAGCTGCCTGGAACTGGGTCAGCACACCCGTAATTTCATTAAAGGGCTTGGCGAACAAATTGGTATAAATTAGAAAGCTCGACAATCCGCCTACCGAGATCACGCCCAAAATGATGGAGATACAGCCAATCATGGCGGTGACTGAAAAAGTCATGTTGTTCACCAATCGGGTGGAGGGGTTGGACAATGATCCGTAAAACTGCGATTTCACCCCGGCTTGATACAATTGTCCGTTTCTGGCGGAAAATTCCTCAAGCGAGCGGTTTTCATAATGAAAAGCGGTAACTACCCGTTGTCCGCCGATCATTTCTTCGACGTAACCGTTCAGGCTTCCTAAAATTTTGGCCTGTTCGCGGAACATACGCTGCGACCTTGTAGTAATGAACCGTGCCACGCCATATGTGATCGGGGCAGACACCAATACGACCAACGTCATGATCGGACTGATATACAGCATGAGTACAATGGAGCCTATAATCGTAATAATCCCGGTAATCAATGTGGAAAAGCCTTGCAGCAATCCATCTGACACAGCATCCATATCGTTCACAAAACGGCTAATGCTGTCTCCTTGCGGATGAGTGTCATGAAAGCTTAACGGAAGGATATTAAAATGATCAAATAACTCCCGCCGCATATCATTTACAGTCTGAAAAGCAATCCGGTTCGTCAAATACGTGAGCAGCCAGCTAAATAGACTGCCTACAACATATACAATGCCTAATCCAGCTAGAATCTGCGCAATACCTTTAAAATCCACTGCTCCCTTATCCACCATGTGGTCGATAGCTTGACCAATCATGTAGGGTCCGATCAGACTGGCAAGCACGCTGAGAAACGCACTGACGATGACCAAAAATGTTGTTTTTTTATATCGACCCACATAGGTTAACAATCTTCTCCAGGTTTCCTTGCCACTCATTGGTCTACCTCCTGCGTTGAGAGCTGGGAATGATTAATTTCCTGATACACATCTGAGCTGCTCATCAACTGTTCATGTGTGCCGATACCGACAATCCGCCCCTCATCAAACACAATTATTTTATCAGCATGCTGTACGCTGCTTACTCGTTGCGAGACCAGCAGGACGGTCATGCTGGTGCTATTTTCCCGTAGCGATTTACGGAGGGCGGCATCAGTAGCAAAATCAAGTGCGCTTGAGGAGTCATCCAAAATGAGAATTTGCGGATTGCCGACAATAGCTCTGGCAATGGTAAGTCGCTGCTTTTGTCCTCCCGACAGATTAAGGCCCCCTCGGGTGATCGGAGCATCGAATTTCTCCGGCAAGTTGGAAATGAACTCATCTGCTTGCGCGATTGCTGCGGCTTGAGCGACTTCCTCATCGGTGGCGTGTTCATGCCCCCAACGGATATTATCCGCTATAGTTCCAGTGAACAGCAGCGCCTTCTGAGGAACAATACCGATTTTCTGCCGCAATTGCGCAAGCTTATACTGCCGTACGTCAATGCCATCAACCTCTATACGACCTTCTACTACATCATAGAAGCGGGGAATGAGATTCACGAAGGTGGATTTCCCCGAACCTGTTCCTCCGATGATGCCGACCGTTTCACCGGGATAGATGTTTACCACTACATCGCTAATTGCCAGTTGCCCTGTCGTATTGTATCCAAAGGAAACATGATCAAAAGAGATGGCTGGTACAGCGCCATGCTCAGTTGTTCCCTCCCTGTCTATAGGTGTAGAAGTAGCAGCAGTGTCGGAAATCGAAGCTTGCGTGTCTAGGACCTCCTGAATCCGCGCTGCTGAAGTGGCAGCCTTGGTGAACAAAATAATTAAATTGGTCACCACAATCAGAGCCAGTAAAATTTGCGTAATGTAATTAATAAAGGCAATAATCTCCCCTTGTGTAAGAGATCCATATTGGATATGGATGCCGCCGATCCACAGGATTGCAATAATAGCTCCGTTCACCACCAGCAAGGTGGCAGGGCTTAGCAAAGCAGAAATACGTCCGACACGAATAGCGGTCTGAGTCAGGTCATCTGAAGCAGTGTTGAATTTAACTCGTTCAGCTCCTCTTTTGGCAAATGCGCGTATGACCCGTACGCCTGTAAGATTTTCGCTTAGCACCAGGGCGATTTTATCCAATTTTTTCTGATACCGACGATACAGTGGTGAAGCCTTCGTAATGACCACATATAGGATCAAAGCCAGAACTGGTGTAGCCGCCAACAGCACCAAAGCCAGGCGGAAATCCAGAATCATTGACATGATAATAGCCCCGATACAAATAAAAGGGGCACGAATGACCAGACGAATCAGCATCGCTACAGCCGTTTGAAGCTGATTGACATCATTCGTAATCCGGTTGATGAGCGAGGGCGTACCAAACTTATCGAGATCAGCATAAGAAAACGATGAGATATGCTTAAACATCGTGTTACGCAGTGTAGTTCCGAATCCTTGAGAGGCACGGGCTGCATAAAACTGACACACTAATGAACTGCCAAAGCCCAGTATAGTCATGAGTAACATCAAAAGACCCATCTGCCAAACATAATGGGTGTCTCCTTTACCTACGCCATGATTGATCATTAAAGCAACCATAGTAGGTAGCAATAGTTCCAAGATGGCCTCAATCAATTTAAACAGAGGCCCAAGAATCGTTTCCTTTTTATAAGGTTTCAAAAAAACAGCAAATTTCAGCAAATAAACCATCACCTAACCTAAATAATGTATATAGCCTCATGCCGCAATAGCATAACTGAATTTGATTATGGCACATCCCCAACCATATGAATAATATTTAATATATATTAGAGGTATAGGTTTTACATATATCAGTACCGGAGGTCCATAAGGATGGAATTGAGACATCTCAAGTATTTTTTGGCGATCGCAGAGGCCGGACAGATTACAGCGGCAGCCAAAAAGCTGCAAATCGCGCAGCCTCCTTTAAGTCAGCAGCTCATGCAGCTAGAGGAAGAGCTTGGTGTAAAGCTCGTGCATCGAGGCTCACGAAGTATCCAGTTGACGGAGGCCGGCATCATTTTACAGAACAGGGCCAAGCAGATATTGGAGCTGACAGATGCCACAACGAGAGAAATAAACGATTTTGCCTTGGGGATGAAGGGGACGCTCACCATTGGAACGGTCTCCTCTTCCGGCGCAGCCCTGATGAAAGACAGGCTTTCCGAATTTCATAAAACCTATGCGGGTGTAAAATTCGAAATTCATGAGGGAAATACCTTCATGATTCTCGATCTTTTGAACAAAGGAATTGTAGAGGTCGGTATCGTCAGAACCCCTTTTAATACCACCGATTTAGGGTGCAGATATGCGTCCTCCGAGCCGATGATAGCAGTGATGACAGAAGAACATGACTGGAACCCCGAACAGAAGACCATCCCGTTGTCTGATTTGAAAAATAGGCCGCTCATCGTATATCGCCGCTTTGAACAATTGATCCACGATACCTGTATGAAGCATGGCTTTGAGCCAAATTTCTTTTGCAAAAACGATGATGCTCGCACCACGCTTCACTGGGCTAATGAAGGACTAGGGATCGGTATGATTTCGCGGTCTGCGTTGTCACTCGGAAGCAATAACCAGTTAATCATTAAGGAAATTATGTGTGAAGAATTACATACGCGTGTGGCGGCTGTTTGGCTGAAGGATAAATACATGTCTTCTCTAGCCTCTCGATTCATTGAAAGTTTTAGCCAAGCATCCGATGAAGCTGACTTAAGGTAGCTAAATTTTTTGGATGAAAGCATCTTTTTGTAAAAACTCATTTGAATTGCAATCGGGAACTGGATATAGTAGTACAGTAGGATAGCAATAGAATGGAGTTTGAATACATGCCACATAATGCAAAGGTCCGAATCCGTCTTCATAGTCATCATGACGGAGAAGATGTGGTACAGGAACTTCCCGGAGAAGCGATCGTGCGTGGGAAGCATCTATATATAAGGTACGATGAGCCGCAAGAAAGTCCTGAGGGCGGTACGACACGGAACACAGTCAAAATCGGACCGGATGAGCTAAAGCTGATTCGTCACGGTGAGGTACAATCAGAGCAGTCGTTTGCGCTGGGACGCAGGTTGCCTGGATTTTACCGCTCGCCTTATTTAAACCTGAACATGTCTGCGCATACGCAGAAGCTCGATATTCGGATGGATGGATTCACCGGACATGTGAGCTGGACCTATGATCTGTACGTATTTGAGGATTTCTCGGGGCATTTTGCCATCAGTTTGCATATACAGGAGGAGTAATAATCATGACAAGCAATCCACTGGAACTTATTAATCAAAAGGTGACCTCAGCAATTGAGGCGGCGGTGCTGGCTACCGGAATCGTGAGCCGCGAAGAGCTGCCGACCATTACGCTGGAGGTACCGAAGGACAAGTCACACGGTGATTTGGCCACCAACGCCGCGATGCAGCTCACTCGCATTGCGAAGAAGAACCCACGGCAAATTGCTGAAGATTTGATCGCGAATATGGATTTAGCTTCTGCTTCTATTGAAAGTGCGGAAATCGCTGGACCGGGCTTTATTAACTTCCGCCTGAACAAGAGCTACCTTTATGCTGTTATTGGACAGGTGCAGGAGCAGGGGGCAGATTACGGGCGTATACAGGAAGGTGCGGGCAAAAAGGTGCAAATCGAGTTTGTCAGCGCCAATCCGACGGGTAGCCTTCACTTAGGTCATGCACGTGGTGCAGCCGTAGGGGATGCTCTTTGCAACGTGCTTGATTTTGCTGGATACAAAGTAACTCGTGAATACTACATTAATGATGCGGGTAACCAGATTTACAACATGAGCCGTTCTATTGAAGCGCGTTATTTGCAGGAGCTGGGACAGCCTGCGGAGATGCCGGAGGATGGTTACCATGGTGAGGATATCATCGGGTTTGCCAAGGAACTGGTGGCCGAAAAGGGAGATTCTCTGTTGTCTATGGAACCGGGAGATCGCGCTGCTTATTTCCGTGACTACGGTCTGGAAAAGGAACTGAACAAGATCAAGCGCGATCTGGAACTGTTCCGTGTACCTTTTGACTCCTGGTTCAGCGAAACATCGCTGTATGATAACGGTGAAGTGCTTAAAGCGCTGAACGAGCTGCGTGACCGTGAGGAGATTTACGAGAAGGACGGAGCTACATGGCTGAATACGACCAAGTACGGCGACGACAAAGACCGTGTCTTGATCAAAAATGACGGTACATACACGTACCTGACTCCAGATATCGCTTATCATCGCGATAAATATGCTCGTGGGTATGACACGATCATCAACATTTGGGGAGCGGATCACCACGGCTACATTCCACGGATGAAGGCAGCAATGGAAGCACTGGGCAATGACCCGGATAAGCTTAAAGTGCTGATTGCCCAAATGGTCAGCTTGTTCCAAAATGGAGAAAAGGTAAAAATGTCCAAACGTACCGGCAAGGCCGTGACGATGGAAGATCTGATGGAAGAAGTGGGTGTAGACGCGATTCGTTACTTCTTCACGATGCGCAGCATGGATTCGCACCTGGATTTTGACATGGATTTGGCGATTTCCACTTCCAATGAAAATCCAGTATTCTACGTGCAATATGCGCACGCACGTGCATGCAGCGTATATCGTCAAGCCGAAGAGCAAGGTATTGCTGTGCTGCCGTTGGCAGAAGTTGACTTGTCCAAGCTGACGGCTGAGCATGAATACGATCTGCTCCGCAAAATTGGCGAGCTGCCGGAAGAAGTATCGGTGGCGGCTGCAAACTTTGCGCCACACCGTATGATTCGCTATGTCTATGAGCTGGCTTCATTGTTCCACAGCTACTATAAGGCAGAGCGCGTCATCACAGAGGATGCTGCTCAAACGCAGGCACGCTTGGCATTGTTTGGTGCGGTGCGCACGACCATTGCCAACGTACTGAAGCTGGTGGGCGTGTCTGCACCGGAACGTATGTAAGCAAGCGACTTTAATATCATGACCTTGTAGTCATATAAATAATAATAAAAGGAACCGTTCGTATCACCCTCAACAGGGTGGCGCTTCGGTTCCTTTTTATGTTGGATTAGCTTAGTAGCGTTCCAGTACCAAATTCGTTTTCAGGGAATCGGCGGGAACCAGCCATCCTTTGGATTGCAGTAGGTTCATCAGCTTGGTGCGGTTGCTGGCGGCAACATTGTAATCCGAGGTTTTGAAGGAGATTTCGATAATATTTTCTGTACCTGATCCGTTTGCGCTGCGAATAGGCCATACTTCAACGTCGGCATCCAATCCCTGAAAGCTACCCTCGTATTTACTGACCTGTATAGGACCGTGTACTCTGGAGTTTGCCAAGGTTTGTTTACCCCAATTGCTGTTTTTCCAGTTTTGCAGCTTGCCCGGAAGATTATCCTGCAGTTGCTTTAATGCTTGATCTGGGGAAGGCAGAGCCAATCCTTTGGAGGCGTTTGTTTTCTTATCATTGGAAAAGCTTAGTGTTTGCTTGCTGTATCCCCAATCCACCTCAGCCTCATAATTATCATCAGATGCGCTGAACCCTTCTTTATTCGCTTGGGTGAGCGCAGCGTCGATATTTTCGTTTGTGACCGTATAGCGCTTTTTGTAGGTTAATTCATAATTCTTTTTGTCCTCTTTTTTACGAAATCTCACGTTCCAGCCCTCGTCATTCAATTGCAATGAATTTGTATCAAAATACTCGACGCTCAATCGTTGTGCATCTTCGCTAATTTGAAACTCGTTCACGATGCCACTTTTTAATGAGCCATCCGCATTGAGGACCTGAGCCGTATCCAGTAGCAGCTTCACCTCATAGCTTGGTGTGGCATTGGCGGCAGCTTGTACCGGCTCTGCTCCTTTCCATCCTGTTACGAGCAGCACTGCACTTAGAGTTACTACCGACATCAATTTGGTGATACGAAGGCCTGTTTTCATTTCATCCTCTCCTGTTCGTCCGAATAGGTTACACGCTACACTTTACGGGTGTATTGTCAGTCGTATGTCAAAGCAAGAGGGTACTCCGGTTAAAAAATTACATAATTTCTATATGACAGGTAAGATTTAATCTTGGTTCCATGAACAATATTCGGTGAATCTGTGAATGAGCGCCGAGCGATGGCGGTCTTTGTTGCTGACCATATAGATGTACCGCTCAACAGACTGCCCCGGAATAGGTCTTACAACCAGTAAGCCCCGCTCAACCTCTGACTGAACGGCAATGCGAGAGACAAAGGAGATGTGTTCTCCCAGCATAACCGCCTGTTTGATGGCTTCCAGTGAATCCAGCTCCAGATAGGAAGGAAGTCGCCGACTCCCACGCTCCAGCCATTTGTCGGTCACGTGGCGTGTGCTGGATTCCTTGCCATGTAATACGAAGGAGGAAGAAGCGATAAGCTCGGGTGTCAAATCGGTTTCGTTGGCGAGCGGATGAGTGGGTGAGCAGATGAGCATCAATTCATCTTCGCCCAAGGATTCGGAGAGTAGCGTTGGGGATTGAAACGGCTCTGCCGAAATGATGCCAAGGTCAATTTCGTGGCGAGCGAGCATGTCCTTGATCACGGGCGCTGTTTTCACGGACAAGGCGATGTGAATGCCCGGATGCTCACGGGCAAAGCGGTGCAGCACAGCAGGAAGCAGGTAGGTAGCGGGTACATAGCTTGCGCCAATACGTATACTTCCCCGCTGGAGCGTATCGAATTCGCGGACGACTCGCTCAGCTTCAGCAGCCAGTGCATTAATTTTAGTGGCATAGTGCAGCAGCGCATTTCCAGCATCCGTCAGGATGATTTTGCCCATACGTGTGTCAAACAGCTTTACTCCGAATTCACGCTCCAGATTTTTCATATGAAAAGTAACGGTGGGTTGCTTTAGGCCAAGAAGCTCGGCGACCGTGGTAATTTTATGGTGCTTATTCAGCAGCTCTACAATATGTAACTTTAGAAGACTTAAGTTCACTTAGAATGCCTCGCTTTCAGGTTAATCGAACAATCATGCCTACTTCTTTGGGGAGCAGCATCAATCCCCTCTATATAGATTAAATCTATGAGTGTTAACACAATTCATTGAAATAATTAATTTTGTTTTAACTTTCCAATAATACAGGTGGCGAATTCAAGTTTTACACTGGGGTCAGTCAGAAGAACAGGCAGGTAATGCGATGAATCAGGATCTATATATTCACGGATTAAGTAAAACCTTCAGCCAAATAACAGCGCTGCATGAGACGAATCTGGTAGTACGACGGGGCAAATTCACAACACTGCTCGGACCGTCCGGCTGTGGGAAAACAACGCTCTTGCGCTTGATTGCTGGTCTGGAGATACCGGATACTGGCACAATCACGATGGGAGAGGAAATTCTTTTTTCGGCAGAACGCAAAAAGGATATTCCCGCCCATCTCCGCCACTTTGGCATGGTCTTTCAGGATTTCGCGTTGTGGCCGCATATGACGGTGTTTGAAAATGTGGCCTTCGGCCTGCGTGCGGGCAAGCGTGGGAAAGGGTTCGCCAGCGCTCGAGACAAGGAACTGCGGACAGTGGTGCTGGAGGCGCTCGACATGGTCAGATTGTCAGGGATGGAGGATCGGTATCCTCATCAGCTGTCCGGTGGTCAGCAGCAGCGGGTTGCCTTTGCAAGAGCGGTTGCTATCCGGCCTCGACTTGTTTTGTTCGACGAGCCGCTCAGTGCGCTGGATGCGGTGCTACGGGAGGAGATGCGCATTGAGATGCTATCGCTTGTGCGCGATCTGGGGCTGACCGCCCTATATGTTACCCATGATCAGATCGAGGCCATGTCCATGTCTGATGAAGTAGTTGTTATGAAAAGTGGACATATTTTGCAGACCGGAACACCAGAGGTGATCTACGGTTGCCCAGCTCATCCAGAGGTGGCGAGGTTTATTGGCAAATCCAACTGGCTGGAGTCGGAACGGACACTATTCCGTCCTGAACATGTCCGTTGGGAACAGGAGCAAGCGGATCAGCATGCTTTTACAGTAGAGATCCTGCATGTCAGCTATGTCGGCGATCGTTATGAAATTCGTATACTAGCCGAGAACGGCGAGCAATGGACTGCATATCATTCCATCCGCTTGCCCATAGGTCAACAAATGCACATTTGGGTATCATCGCAACACATCCACCAACTTGAAGCATAGGGAAAAGGGGTAAATATAAGATGATGAATAGGCATGTTTTTCGTACAGGATGGAAAAAAGGGACGATGCTCGCATTAACATTGACTTTTGGACTCGCTGTGGCGGGTTGCGGAACAGCAACGCCATCCAAGGGTGGGGCGCCAGCTAATGGATCAGCAGGACAAGCGGAGGCAGCATCCACCGATCAGAAGCTGGTGGTCTACAGCGCAGGCCCGGATGGACTGGCGAAAAAGCTGGTAGCAGGGTATGAGGCGCAGAGCGGAGTTAAGGTAGAGTTGTTCCAGGGAACGACAGGAAAAATTTTGGCCCGCATGGAAGCCGAGAAGACGAATCCGGTAGCGGACGTGGTTGTGCTGGCATCGCTTCCGTCTGTACAAGGCTTGAAAAAGGAAGGACTTACGCTGCCTTACCCGGATGCCAAGAAAGCAGACAAGCTAAATCCAGACTGGTCCGATAAGGAGGGCAACTACTTCAGTACCAGTGCTTCTGCTCTGGGCATTGCGTATAACACGAAGCTGGTGAAAACACCACCAACTTCATGGGCTGATTTGGCGAAGCCTGAGTACAAGGATCAGGTTAATATTCCCGATCCATCCCTGTCCGGCTCAGCGTTGGATTTTATGACAGGCTATCTGAGCGCCAAGGGCGATGGAGGCTGGACGTTGTTCGAGCAGTACAAGGCTAACGGTGTTGCTATGGCTGGTGCCAATCAGGAAGCGCTGGACCCCGTGATTACCGGAGCTAAAGGTATAGTCGTCGCTGCGGTCGATTACATGACCTACAAGGCAAAAGCCAAAGGCGAGCCGATTGACATCGTCTATCCGACAGAGGGGACGGTCATCAGCCCACGTCCTGCCGCAATTCTCAAGTCAACGCAGCATGAGCAGAATGCGAAGGCATTCATTGACTATCTGTTGTCGGACGAGGCACAGAAACTAGTAGCAGATGCCTCCTTACTCCCGGGCCGCACGGATGTCAAAGCCGACAAGCGTGCCAACCTGGACGAGATTCCATTGTTGAAAACCAATTGGGAGTGGATGGGTGAGCACGGATCAGACGTGACGGAGAAGTTCACGCAAATGTTCAAGTAAGCCGATGGGAGGCTTATCCGTTAAACACATCAGAGCGTGGTGTCTGACGCTGGCTCTGATCGCGCTTCTTTTCCTGATTGTGTTGCCGTTGCTGCAAATCTTTATCCAAAGTGTGTATGTTGATGAAAAATTTCAATGGGATGCGCCTTTTCGAACGTTAGCTGCTTCACCATTTGCAGGAGTGCTATTCAGCTCGATTTGGCTAGGCATCTGTGTGATTGCAGGAACGACGGTACTTGCGCTTCCGCTAGCATGGATCATGTCCAACACTCGTCTTGCACACTGGAGCTGGTTGGATGTCGTGTTGCTGATTCCGTTTATGACCCCGCCCTATATCGGTTCCATGGGCTGGATTCTGTTCATGCAAAAAAACGGATATCTGGAGCAGTTGTTCCCGGACCTGCATTTCTTAACGCCGTCCTTCTTCAGCCTTGGTGGCATGGTGATGATCATGAGCCTGCATCTGTTTCCATTCCTGTACCTGCTGCTGCGCGGGGCGCTGGTGAGGATTGGCGGGAGCCTGGAAGAGGCGGGTGCCGTAATGGGCGGCGGCTTTCTGTACAGATTCCGTCGAATCATTTTACCGCTGCTGCTTTCAGCTTACGGAATGGGCGCGTTGCTCATTTTCGTTAAAACGATTGCCGAGTTTGGCACCCCTGCTACCTTTGGGCGACGTATCGGGTATGAGGTCATGACTTCGGAAATTCACAAATATATTTCCAGCTGGCCCATAGATTTTGGCAAAGCGACGTCAATGGCCTCGGTGCTGTTAACCGCCTGCCTGCTCATGTGGTATGCGCAATCGGTGATCAACCGAAAGTTTACGTACAGGCTGGTAGGTGGTAAAGGTTCGCGTCCGTCCCGTCTTCGTATATCCGGCTGGACTACGGGGCTGAGTGTTGCATACATTCTATTGTTGCTCATTGCGTCCATTGGCATTCCTTATTTTTCAATTCTTTCAGCCTCGACGATGAAGCTGAGGGGAATTGGGCTCGCCTGGGATAATTTGACGCTCGACTCTTACAAGGAACTGCTGTCTTGGGGATCAGAGAGCATGGAGGCGCTCCTGAACAGCGTATTTCTCTCTTTGGGCGCTTCGACGCTTGCTGTGGTGCTGGGCACTTGGTTTGCGCTTGTCATTGGCGGCTCACGCACAAGAATCCAACGGACGGTTGATGCATTTAGCTTGCTTCCGAATACGGTGCCGGGAATTGTTATGGTGGTCGGCCTGATTTTGTGGTGGAACTCACCATGGATGCCGATCCCTTTGTATAACACATACGGCATGGTCATTCTGACGTATGTTATCTTGTTTGTTCCTTATACGGTGCAGTATGTCAAAAGCGCCTTTACGCAGGTGGACACTGGTCTTTTTCAGGCGGGACAGGTATTTGGCGGGCGACCGTCTTACATATTCCGCCGGATTGTGCTGCCGCTGATTGTACCGGGAATGCTCGCTGGTTGGATGATGACATTTACCATTGCTTCACGCGAGCTGGTAGGATCGTTGCTGATTTTGCCGCCATCCGTTCAGACGTCTGCAACCTACATATTTGCACAATTTGAGCAGGGACAGGTGTCACTTGGGATGGCGATGGCCGTCATATCGGTCGGAATGACCACACTGCTGCTGATCTTAATGGAAAGCTTAAACTCGCAAAGAAAGTGGAAATGATCATGACCAAGCTTAGGATTTGGGGAGGAGCGGGCGAACATGGCCGCTCCTGCTATGTTTTTGAAGGAACGCAGCATCGCGTCATGCTGGATTGTGGCGTGAAGAAGGAAGGAACCGGACAATATCCGATTTTTCCGCCGCAAAAGGCGGAGGGACTGACCACTGTATTGCTGTCTCATGCACATGAGGATCATTCCATGGCGCTCCCCTTACTGTACAAGTATGGATACCAGGGGGAGGTCTGGACGACCAAGGCCACCGCTGAGCAGCTAGGCTCCTATTTTCGCTCCTGGCATACTTATGTTGAATCGAGAGGAGCCGAATTGCCATACGACGTACAGGATATCCAATCCATTGCTTATCGCTATCTAGAAGATGAAGCGCCAGCAGGAGAATGGCTTGAGGCTTGTCCGGGTGTGAGAATCATGTGGGGACGCAGTGGACATTTGGCTGGTGCAGTGTGGTATGCGGTAGAAATGGAAGGGAAGCGGTTGTTTTTTTCTGGAGATTACAGCCGCGAATCTGAGCTTCTTGCTGCCGATGCGCCAGACTTGGGTGTTGGGGAGGGGCTGCATGACCTGCCTGAATGGAAGTCAGAGCCCAATCTAGCGGACATATCCATTATGGACAATGCCTATGGCATGGATATAGACCCGCAGCCTGTTAAGCTGGAGCGGCTGAGGGTCGAGATGGAGCGGATATTATTGTCTGGTGGTCATGTGTTGTTGCCGGTGCCTGCCTTTGGCAGAGGACAGGACATGATCGTATGGGCTAGCGAGCAATTCCCTACACAGGCAATGATTGTAGAGCACGATATATGGCAGGGATTGAAACAGTTAGACCGCTGGAAAGAATGGCTGCGTCCAGAAGCTCCAGCGCGAATAAAACATGTGCTAAACAGTGACAGGGTCTTCGTGCCTCGTGGTGCTGCTGAACGAGTGAGTCTGCTGGAACAGAACCCAACGGCTATTATCATAACAAGAGACGGCATGATGGATTCCCCACAGGCGCGCTGGTACTATCAGTTTCTATCGGATAACCGCAACATGGGGGAGGGTGAAGATAGCGGAGAAAGCATTAGCAACATTGTTATATTGACCGGGCATGCTCCACATGGTTCTTTTGGCAAACATCTGTTGGAACGTGCAGATCAAAATGACAGCTGTGTAGCTCGGCATTTGATTTACAAGGTGCATCAGGGATTATCAGATGTGCGGCAAATGTTGAAGGAGCTGCCTAGCAAACAGGTTGTACTCGTTCATGCGCCAAAGCTGCAGACTGACCTGGTACGAGATGAGTTGATAAGAGCAGGAAATCGTGGGTGTGAAGGTCCTGCCAGAAAAGTTCATTCTTTGGAGCCGGGCGCTACACTAGAGGTTTAGCATCACATCATCATTTACTTCGTGCCCTCCTGCATCAATCGGAAGGCATCGACTTCGCCAAGTTTAGTGGAGATAGAGCTGCGTCCAGCGCTTTTACGCAGGCGTAGCGGTGTGGCGGTACGCTTAAGCAGCGCTTTGATTTCTCCAGGCTCCAGTTCCGGTCTCAGTGAAAGGAGAAGTGCGATGCTTCCGGTCACATGGGAAGTAGCCATAGAGGTACCGCTCATTTCGTGATGCTTGCCATGGATCCAGGAGGAGGTGATCTTTTCGCCCGGTGCGTACACATCTACAAATTGCCCTCGGTTGCTGAAAGGTGCGATGCGTCTGTATTTGTCAGTAGCACCCACTGAAATCGTCTGGGAATAGCGGGCTGGATAGTCAATACTTCGGCGCTTGCCCTCATTTCCCGAGGACGCTACAATCACGATGCCGTTATGATATGCTTTATTCACCATATCAAGTAGTGCCTTGCTGCGCGACTTCATACCAAAGCTCATATTGATGATATCGACACGATTTAATACACACCAGTCGATACCAAGAATGATATCGGAGACGTAGGCAGCTCCATTATGATCAAATGCTTTTACGGGATGAATTAAAGCCCGTGGTGCTACGCCGACCATACCTTCGTCATAGTTGGACGCCGCGATAGTTCCAGCAATATGAGTACCATGGCCGTTATCGTCATAGGGTAGCATGGTTCGGTTAAGCAAATTAATACCTCTGGCGAGAGAATGACGAAGATCAGGATGTTGAAAATCCGCTCCTGTGTCAATCACACCGATTCTGACCCGATTCCCTGTCGAGGAAGGCCAAGCCTTGTATGCACGTACCTGTTTGACTCCCCATGGCATGGAAAGGTTCTTTTCTGCTTTTGGTATATGAGCAGTTTCAGCGTGGACCTTCATGCGGGTATCTTCTTCAACGGTAACACCGTTGTGATATTTGCCTAGCCTGTCTCCCCCTGAAAGCGGAGCGATTAAAGCGCGGATTAGTCGGGCCGGTTGTACTTGCCGTAATCCCGCAAGCTCGGGTTTCAGCTTCCTGAGATAGGACAGGCATTCCCGGTATTGGTGAGGCTTATCGAACGTGATGATCTGTTTGTTCCGTCCACTGCCGGACGGCTCCGAAATACCCTCATGCAAACGCTGCAAAAAATCCGGATAGTCCATTTGAGACGGTCCCCCTCCGATGAGCCATGCTGAGGTATTGTATGAGCAAGCGTCAGCAGCGGCATGGGAAACCTGCCCCTTTTTTATGGAAATAGGCCTGCTTGTCGTGTCAAAGTGGCCGTGGACACATACGATACATGGAGGGCATAAGCTCTTGTGCAACAACTTTGGGGGGTTCTCCCGGAGCGGGTACAGTCGAAGACGGGGGGGACCCCGTCTTTTTATGTGTGCCGTCTTGTTTAGAGGGATATTACTGGAAATTATGACGATACCCATCTTTAACTTGCAATTTGCTTCCAAATAGGTTTTACTTAGTTTTGATAATGGATATGTTAGTATTGCATGTATCGTGTATGCTCTGAAACATGTTCTTGTGAATTACGTGTGAGAGGAAGTGTCCCTAGGTGAGTACCCCACTCAACTTGAAGATTGACCCGGAGAAAGTCCACGAGACTCCAATGGTGGACTTGGCATTTATGGTATTGAAAGCAGCCAATACTCCGTATTATTACCGTGACCTGATGAAGGAAGTCGCCAAATTGCGTGGCTTTTCCGACGAAGAAATTAATGACGTTATTGCTCAGCTATATACTGAAATCAACATTGACGGGCGTTTTGCCTGTGTCGGTACGAATCTGTGGGGCTTGAAACGTTGGTATCCGGTAGATAAATCCGAAGATGCCCTGACAGGCGCCAAGCGTCCTCGCATTATTAACGACGAAGACGATGACGATGAAGATGACTATCATGAGGAAGAAGAAACATACAACTCTGATGACGACTTCGATGCAGATAGCGAAGACGAGGATGGCGAAGATGAGCTGTTCGACGGAGAAGAAGATGATGATGATAGTGATGAAGACGTGGTTATAGACGATGAGGACCTCAGTGATGAGGAAGATTCAGAAGATGAAAATGACGATGAGTCGACGGAAGACGACGATTCGCTTCGTTAGGAACAGGCTGTAAGGGGAGATGCGTTCTCCCCTTTTTCATGACCGTTTTCTTGAAAACCTCTTCTGATTTAAAGCTTTCAGGTGGATTCTCTCCAATCTGGTTCAATGGACAAATTAACACAGATAACTTCCTTGACAGCGGATTGGACACGGGGTAAACTATTGCTTGGGCTTATGATTGATTCACTTATATGTTTGCTTTTTGTATAAAAGTGCCCCGTACTACGGGAGTGCTTTTTTGTTTTTTATAGGGGTGTTTTCACTCATGAAAGAGGGCTAAGGGCGGCGGACATGGAAAATGATTCCGCTGCCTTCTTCATGGATGATAATCCGTGCAAACGGGTTACGATAACATCATAATGTCGCCTGAATTTTGCATCTTATCTAGGAGGGTTTTGAACAGTGACAAAGTATATTTTTGTGACAGGCGGGGTTGTGTCTTCCTTGGGCAAAGGGATTACGGCAGCTTCACTGGGGAGGCTTTTGAAGAACAGGGGACTGAAGGTAACGATTCAAAAATTTGATCCTTACCTGAATGTCGATCCGGGTACGATGAGTCCTTACCAGCACGGTGAAGTGTTTGTAACGGATGATGGTGCGGAAACGGACCTTGACTTGGGACACTATGAGCGCTTTATTGATATTAATCTGTCCAAGAACAGCAATGTCACAACAGGCAAGGTATATTCCAGCGTAATCAGCAAAGAACGTCGCGGAGAATATTTGGGCGGTACGGTGCAGGTTATCCCTCATATTACGAACGAAATCAAGGAGCGCGTGTACCGTGCAGGCCGTGAAGCAGGTTCGGACGTAATTATTACAGAAATCGGCGGTACTGTGGGCGATATTGAAAGCTTGCCATTTTTGGAAGCTATTCGTCAGCTCAAAAGCGAAGTTGGGCGCGAGAATGTAATGTACATTCACGTAACGCTCATTCCTTATATTAAAGCTGCTGGTGAGGTTAAAACCAAACCAACTCAGCACAGTGTAAAAGAATTGCGCAGCATCGGCATCCAACCGAATGTCATTGTTTGCCGTACAGAGCATGAACTGTCCTCCGATATGAAGGCAAAAATTGCATTATTCTGCGATATTGATGCGAATGCAGTGGTAGAATGCCGCGATGCATCAACCCTCTACGAGGTTCCGTTGAACCTGCGTGAAGAAGGCTTGGATGAAATCGTAGTTAACCACCTCAAGCTGACAACACCTGCACCAGATATGACCGAATGGGAAGGGTTAGTTGATCGAATCAGCAAGCTGGATAAAACGGTTGAGATTGCTATTGTTGGTAAATATGTTGCATTACATGATGCGTATTTAAGTGTGGTTGAATCACTTTCCCACGCTGGATTTGATGCGAATGCAGACGTAAAAATCCGTTGGGTGAACGCTGAAGAAGTGACGGACGAGAACGTAGCTGACATGCTGGGCGGCATTGGCGGCATTCTCGTACCGGGTGGCTTCGGCGATCGCGGAATTGAAGGCAAAATCAGTACCATTCGTTATGCACGGGAGCAAAAAATTCCGTTCTTCGGCATTTGTCTGGGTATGCAGGTATCTGTCATTGAGGTTGCCCGTTCCCTGGCTGGTCTCGAAGGAGCCAACAGTTCGGAAATTAACCCGGCTACGGATTATCCTGTCATTGACTTGCTTCCTGACCAAAAAGACATCGAAGATTTGGGCGGTACGATGCGTCTTGGCTTGTATCCATGCAAACTGGCGGAAGGTTCCTTGGCTTCGGCTTGTTACAACGACGAGCTGGTGTACGAAAGACACCGTCATCGGTACGAATTCAATAACGAATATCGTGAAGTTATTGAAAAAGCAGGTCTTCGTATTTCCGGTACTTCACCGGATGGACGCTTGGTGGAAATTGTGGAGCTCCCTGAGCATCCGTGGTTTCTGGCGGTACAGTTCCACCCAGAATTTACTTCCCGTCCGAATCGTCCGCAGCCTTTGTTCCGTGAATTTGTAAAGGCAGCATTGCAGCTTCAAGGTTAATGTTTGGGCTTGTAAGACCTCCTCAGGGAGGTCTTTTTTTATCCCATGCTTCCTGATTATGAAAGAATATTCCACAATTATGTATAAGAGCAGGATTTTCTTTTTGCAGGAGCGAATATAGTTTTAAGTATGGGACGGATATTGTACGTCATCGGACGCTGTTATGGCAATAGCTGCATGATCCTCGTTTTAAGATCTTAGGAGGTTAAAACATTGGAAAAGAAGAAAGTATTAATCGTCGATGACCAGAATGGAATACGGATTTTATTGATGGAAGTGTTCGGAAGTGAGGGTTATGAGACCTTTCAGGCGGCGAACGGAAAAATTGCACTTGAAATTGTTGAGAAGGAACCACCTGATCTGGTTCTGCTCGATATGAAAATTCCAGGTATGGACGGACTCGAAATTCTGAAACATCTAAAAACCATGAATCCTGATATCAAGGTTATTATGATGACAGCATATGGAGAACTGGACATGATTAAAGAGGCGACGGAGCTAGGTGCGCTAATGCATTTTACCAAGCCCTTTGATATTGACGAAATGCGGATCGCTGTGAACAAACAACTCAGAGGTGATTAGGTGAGTCACTATGGTTGAGAACTCTGTTAACACAACAGGGTTTTTTGTTTGTGATTATGGGAAATACTGAAAGTAAATCCTCTCCTTATACAATTCTATGGAAAAACGGCGTCCTGGGCGTGATTTTTGTATGTGTTGATATGCAAAAGCTTGTTTAGTATTTAACATGGGTTGTGGTATAATAAGCCCGTATGTGATGTCGGCTAAAATATAGACAAACCCAAACACCTTTAGGAGGACTGTAACCATGCCATTGGTATCTATGAAAGACATGTTGAACAAAGCACTCGAAGGAAAATATGCAGTAGGTCAATACAACATTAATAACCTGGAGTGGACTCAAGCTATTTTGGGCGCTGCTGAAGAAGAAAAATCCCCAGTAATCTTGGGTGTTTCTGAAGGCGCAGCACGTCACATGGGCGGATTCTACACTGTTGTTAAAATGGTAGAAGGTCTTATTCATGACATGAAAATCACCGTTCCAGTTGCGATCCATTTGGACCACGGTTCCAGCTTTGAAAAATGTAAAGAAGCTATCGACGCTGGTTTCACATCCGTTATGATTGACGATTCCCACAGCCCGATCGACACAAACATTGCTACAACCAAAAAAGTGGTAGAATATGCTCATTCCAAAGGCGTTTCCGTTGAAGCTGAAGTTGGAATGGTTGGCGGTCAAGAGGATGATGTTGTCGGCGACGTAATGTACGCTAAGTTGGACGACTGTCTGCGTATCGTTAACGAAACAGGTATCGATACACTGGCACCTGCACTGGGTTCCGTACACGGACCTTACAAAGGTGAGCCAAACCTCGGATTCAAAGAAATGGAAGAGATCTGCAATGCAATCAAACTTCCACTCGTTCTGCACGGTGGTACTGGTATCCCAACACATGACATTAAAAAAGCAATCTCCCTGGGAACTTCCAAAATCAATGTAAACACTGAGAACCAAATCGTATTTGCGAAAGTGGTTCGTGAAGTGCTTGCTGAGAAACCGGATGCTTATGACCCACGTACATTCATCGCTCCAGGTCGTGAAGCGATTAAACAAACCGTTATCGGTAAAATTCGTGAGTTCGGTTCCAACAACAAAGCGTAATAATGAATCAACTGGTCGTGCGTCTGCACAGGCTAGATGTATTTCTTAGTTGTAGCTGTAGTTCTGCTGCACAAAATATTTAAATCTGTACAGTTGAATAGTTTGGTATGGAAAGCACACCGCTTAGCCGGTGTCTTTCCATTTTCACCACTAAAAAAGTTAAAAGTTTATGATTTGAGATTATTGTTTGAGATTATTGTTTGACCGACTGCAAAACACGTAGGGGGACCCTCAAGCTTATGGAAAAATTGATGATCACCGGTGGACGGCCGCTTCAAGGTACAGTTTCCATCAGCGGTGCCAAAAACAGTGCCATCGCCTTGATTCCCGCAGCCATTCTGGCAGAGTCGGAAGTCATTTTGGACAATTTGCCACTGTTGAGTGATGTGGCGGTGTATTCCGAAATACTGGAGGAACTTGGTGCAACGGTTACCTGGGAAGGTAGCCAGATGAAAATAGATCCTTCCTCTATTAAATCCATTCCTATGCCGAATGGGCCTGTTAAGAAATTACGAGCCTCTTATTATATGATGGGAGCCATGCTGGGCAGATTCAAGGAAGCGATCATCGGTTTGCCAGGAGGGTGCAATTTCGAACCCCGGCCCATTGATCAGCATATTAAAGGTTTTGAAGCGCTGGGTGCCACGGTTACGAACGAGCACGGTGCTATTCATTTGCACGCCAAAGAACTGCGCGGAACCAAAATTTATTTGGATGTTAGCAGCGTAGGCGCTACCATTAATATTATGCTGGCGGCAGCACGTGCCAAAGGCGCCACAATTATCGAAAATGCGGCTAAAGAGCCTGAGATTATAGATGTAGCAACCCTTTTAAACTCCATGGGGGCCATTATTAAAGGCGCCGGTACGGAAACGATTCGAATTGAAGGTGTGTCGGAGCTGCATGGCTGCCGTCATTCGATCATACCTGACCGTATACAAGCGGGCACATATATGATTGCCGCTGCGGCAACCCGTGGAAATGTATTGATTGACAACGTAATCCCCAAACATATGGAGGCTCTCACTGCAAAAATGCAGGAAATGGGCATCGGCATCGAGGAATATGATGAAAGTATTCGCGTACTGGGTGCACCTTCCTATGAACATGTCGACGTTAAAGCCTTGATATACCCCGGATTTGCCACAGATTTACAATCTCCCATGACCAGCTTGCTTACCCAAGCACAGGGTGTCAGTGTATTGAGCGATTTTGTGTACAGCAATCGTTTTAAGCACGTCCCTGAGCTGGTGCGAATGGGGGCTAAAATTCGCGTAGAGGGTCGGTCCGCCATTATAGAGGGTGGTCAACTGAATGCAGCTAAAGTAAAAGCAGCAGATCTGCGCGCCGGAGCGGCCCTTGTCATTGCTGGACTTACAGTAAGCGAAGGCGTAACCGAGGTGACGGGTGTCGAGTACATTGACCGTGGTTATGATCACCTTGTCTCCAACCTGCGTCTTTTGGGCGCGGATGTATGGCGGCAAACTGAATAATTAAACCATGCAGTTTTTTCGAACTCCCGGACGAAAGCAATAGAACGGGCAACATCTATGCAGCCGCTGCTTGATAAAAGATTGTGGTTCATACCTAACAATCTTTTATCGGAAAACCGGAATAATTCGGTATAATCCAGGCAGATGGCTGCATAACTTTATTTGTTTTGGTTAAAATTATGTTAATGGTGTTTATGATATCATTGTCTATCATTTAGATGTATGAATGGACTTAATAATTGAATAGGTGGTTATTATATGGATCTGCAAATTTCCGATCTGGAAGAAATGAAGCTGACCGACCTGTACAAGCTGGCCAAGCAATACCAGATCCCGTACTACGGAACGCTCAAAAAGAAAGAATTAATTTTCGCCATCCTGCGCGCACAAGCTGAGAAGAGCGGATTGATGTTTATGCAGGGGGTTCTGGAAATCCTTCCCGAAGGTTACGGCTTTCTGAGGCCGATCAATTATCTCCCGAGTACCGAAGATATTTACATCTCTGCTTCACAAATCCGCAAGTTTGACTTGAGGACAGGCGATCTTGTTTCCGGTAAATGCCGAACGCCAAAAGAGAATGAACGATATTTTGGATTGCTTCAAGTTAACGCCGTCAATGGAAGAAGTCCTGAGCAAGCTGCTGAGCGGCTACATTTTCCTGCACTGACTCCACTGTATCCGCAAACCAAATTAGTCCTTGAAACTTCCCCCAACCATTTGTCTACGAGAATTATGGATGTACTGGCCCCTGTCGGACTTGGACAGCGCGGACTCATTGTAGCACCTCCCAAAGCTGGGAAGACGCTTCTCCTCAAAGAAATTGCCAATAGCATTTCTACCAACAATCCCGAGATCGAGCTTTTTGTCTTGTTGATTGATGAACGCCCCGAAGAAGTGACCGACATGCAGCGTTCTGTTAAAGGTGAAGTTGTGGCCTCTACATTTGACGAACTTCCTGAAAATCACATCAAAGTGGCAGAACTCGTGTTGGAGCGTGCACTGCGTCTCGTAGAACATAAAAAGGATGTTGTCATCCTGCTGGATAGCATCACACGTTTGGCTCGTGCGTACAATCTCGTTATCCCTCCTTCTGGTCGTACTTTGAGCGGGGGTATTGATCCGGCGGCATTTCACCGTCCAAAGCGCTTTTTTGGTGCGGCTCGGAATGTGGAGGAAGGCGGTAGCTTGACGATTCTTGCTACAGCGCTGATTGACACAGGATCACGCATGGACGATATCATCTATGAGGAGTTTAAAGGTACAGGCAACATGGAGCTGCATTTGGACCGCAAGCTGGCAGAACGTCGTATCTTTCCTGCGATTGATATTCGTCGTTCCGGCACACGCCGTGAGGAAGTGTTGTTGAATAAGGAAGAATTGGATACCATCTGGGCCATTCGTAAAAATATGACGGAAAGCCATGAATTTGTGGAAGGCTTCCTCAAAAAGTTGCGTAATAGCAAAACTAATGCTGAGTTTTTGGCTTCGTTTGATTTGACGGCACCTTCTTCCAGTGGCTCGCAAAGCAGTTCTGGTGGGCAACAACGGAGAACGGCGCGTTCTACCACAGCGTCAGTCCCGGCCACAACCAACTAAAACCCATCATGTATTTTATCTGTTCCGTAAGCACACAGTCGTTACCATTCATTTTGTTAATGGCGTAGGCTTAACGGAGCGAAAGGAGCTCCATAATGTATTTGGTGTATGCCGACGAAAAAGGCAATGTATATGATCATGCTTCTTTGTATGGGCTTGCCCGTAGTGCAGACATGATTGTTGAAATCATGGAGGATGAGCTTATTCCGTTACCGGAAGGAGCTACATTGGTAAGCCTACCCAGCACTCGCCCGGTCGGTATGAACCCTGAAACAGGGGAAATGGTTTCTCTTCCCGGAGATATGCAAGCAGTAGGGGCTTTATTGCCGCAAGGTTTTACACGCTTGTGCCTGCCGGGATATGTGAAGACCGATAAGGAGTACAAACTTCCCTTGTTCGGTTATTCGGCCGTAGTCTGGAAAGACGGGGCATTTTATGTAACGGCAGAGCAGAGTGACAGTCCATCCAAGTGGAATCCGGAAAACTGTGACCGTCATCAAGTTAAATTGGGTGTGCAGCGGATGACGGAGCAATATCCCGAAAATCGGCTGTACCAACATTTGTCTAACTGTGCGCTGGGCTACGAATGTCTTACTTCCTCGAACACATTCCTGAATCGCTGGGAAGGAGGAGTTCCGGTATCTTATTCTTGTAATGCGGGTTGCTTTGGGTGTATATCTGAACAGCCGGATGACAGTGGTTTCGTATCTCCGCAGACAAGAATGAACTTCCGTCCTCACGTCGAAGAAATTGTAGAAGTTATGCTGGAACATTTGAAGACACCGGAGTCCATCATCAGTTTTGGCCAAGGTTGCGAAGGTGAGCCTTCCACACAAGCCAAACTGATTATTGATTCGATCAAAGAGGTGCGTTCCATTACCGATATGGGATACATCAATATTAATACGAATGCGGGATTGAACGATCATATCCGGGGAATCGTGGATGCGGGTCTTGATCTGATGCGCGTCAGTACCATTAGTGCACTGGACGATCACTACAATGCGTATTACAAGCCGCGCGGCTACACGTTGGCTAATGTGGAAAAATCACTTCGTTATGCTTCTGAGCAGGGAGTATATACGTCGATTAACTATTTGATTTTTCCGGGTGTAACTGACCGAGAGGAAGAAATTGAGGCAATGATTGAATTTGCCAAACGTACTAAGCTCAAGCTGATTCAAATGCGTAACTTGAATATCGATCCTGAAAGCTATCTGGAGTTGATTCCACCTGCTCAAGGTGAGATTCTTGGTATGAAGCAAATGCTTGAGATTTATCGTGAGGAGCTGCCTGATGTAGTCATCGGTTCTTACACTCATGTACCGCCACAAGGGCTGGCACGTCCCAAATTTGCCAAGGCCTAAAATGGTCGATGTAACTTGAAACACACCTATTTTATGCCATCTTTGAATGCAGAAAAGAGTTGTTGAAACGCTCATATTCAAGTGCTATAATGTGAACATGTGTTCATACAACTCTGGACTGATAGGACGTTCAGGGCGGAAAGAGGTGAAAGTTCAATGCAACAAGCTATTCAACCAAATTTTAACGTAACTAATGTCACTTGTGCTTGCGGAAATTCGTTTGAAACTGGTTCTGTGAAAGGATCTCTGCGTGTGGAGATTTGCTCCGCCTGCCACCCATTCTTCACAGGCAAGCAGAAATTTATTGATGCTGGTGGACGCGTGGATCGTTTCAAAAAGAAATACGGTATCTAATGGATTACCGCAGGTTATAAAGTTATTAGAGCCTTCTGCAACTGCAGAGGGCTCTTTTTGTAATAATGTGTATTTGCTTTTTATGCGGCCTTAAGATATACTTATTTTCACCGTGCTAGATGGGGAGGTAGCGGTGCCCTGTAACTCGCAATCCGCTATAGCGAGGTTGAATTCCTGTTAGAGGTGTTGTTGATGTGAGGCTGGTCCCTGCGCACAATGTTGACGGCTGGGTCCTCCGCAATGAGTACTTGTGAACCTGGTCAGGTCCGGAAGGAAGCAGCCATAAGCAGGTCCACTCTTGTGCCGGAGGGTTGCCTAGCCCGAGTTGCTGTTCAGGATTGCCGCTCGGATCACAACGATCAATAACAGGTGCACGGTATATATTGGTAATTAGAACATCTTGGCAATCATTGCGAAGATGTTTTTTTGTGTTTTATAAATTGGAAGGTGTCTGGTTTAGATTCGGACGGGAGTATAGTATAATGAAGTGACCATGAATGGTCATGAAAGTGAATGGGAAAGAGGGTAACGCGCATTGGAACATATAGCGTTGTACCGTGCTTGGCGGCCGCAGGCTTTCAAGGACATGGTAGGACAACAGCATATTATCCAGACATTGCAGAATGCCATCCGCGAAAATCGCACGTCCCATGCCTACCTGTTCAGCGGTCCACGAGGAACAGGTAAGACGAGTGCGGCCAAAATTTTGGCCAAGGCAATCAACTGTGAGCATGGACCTGCGCCGGAACCTTGCAACGAATGCGAAGCCTGTAAACGGATCACGGCCGGAGCGGTCATGGATGTACAGGAGATTGATGCAGCCTCCAACCGGGGCGTTGAAGAGATTCGTGATTTGCGCGATAAAGTCAAATATGCGCCCACAGAAGTGCGGCACAAGGTTTATATCATTGATGAAGTGCACATGCTGACGACGGAAGCGTTCAATGCGCTGCTCAAGACGCTGGAAGAGCCGCCGCCACACGTGATGTTCATATTGGCTACGACTGAACCACATCGGATTCCGGCGACAATTATTTCACGTTGCCAGCGGTTTGACTTCCGGCGGGTATCGCTGGAAGAACAGACAGAGCGGCTTGACCTGATATGTCAACAGGAGAACATACAGGCTGATTCGGATGCACTGCAGTACATTGCGCGTCTTTCAGATGGCGGGATGCGAGATGCGGTTAGCGTTTTAGATCAGATATCCTCGTTTACAGATGGTCGGGTTACTTATCAGCAGGTGCTGGATATGACGGGAGGTATTGCGTCCGAGCAATTCGGTAAGCTTGCCTTGGCATTGCTGAAAGAAGATGTGGGCACGGTGCTCCAAATGATCGAGAACTTTATGCAGGAAGGTAAAAGTGCGGATAAGTGCATGGAGAATCTTCTGTACTATTTCCGAGATCTGCTAATGATCAAGATGGTGCCTCAGGCGACCAAAATGACGGAGCGAGTGCTGGATCCAGAGCGATTTAAGGAAGTGGCAGATGCTTTTACCAAGGAGCAACTCTTTGCGATGATTGACACCCTTAATCGTTATCAGAGCGAGATGAAATATGCCGTACAGCCACAAACCTTGTTTGAGGTAGCTCTATTGAAGCTGTGCAGTATTCCGGGGGAAGCAGGAACTGTTGCTCAGCCGACCGCACAACGCTCTAGCGCTGCAGCTGATCAGGAAGATGTGGTAATGTTGAAGCGTCAGCTTGCTGAGCTGGAAAAGAAACTGGAGCGCGCGCTGCAAGGTGGATTGGGCGCTGGAGCGGGACAGGAAGCATCGTCGGGTGGTCGTCAGGCTTCCGGGGGGCGTGCCCCTGCTCCGCGGATTTCAGCGCCAGCCAAGCTTCCTTCTCAGTTGGATCGCTATATCGCTGAGAAGTCGAGCGAAGCATTCGCAGCAGCAGGACGTAAGTGGAGCCAGATTTTGCAAGGGGTAAAAGAGGCGAAAGTTACGGTTCATGCTTGGTTTATGGATGGTGAGCCAGTTTCTGTGTTAGAGGACAGTGTGCTGGTTGCATTTAAGAACAATATTCATCGTGAAACTACCGAAAAGCCTGCCAATAAGCAGGTCATCGAGAAGGTATTGCATGAGCAGTTGGGTCATCCTTATCGTTTAGTAACGATGATGCAAAAGGATTGGAATGCTGCGATTGAAGGAGTTTCCGACCAGCCTGCCGAAGAATTGCAACTGGAGCCGGAGCATGATGCGCCGGGAAAGTCCAAGGAGCCCTGGATTGATGAAGCTATTCAACTTTTCGGGGAAGACCTAGTAGTCATTAAAGATTGAATCAAGTTTCTAGATGTATACTTCATTAAAGGAGATGATTGAAATGAACAATATGAACCAAATGATGAAGCAAGTGAAAAAAATGCAGGAACAAATGCTGAAAGCCCAAGAGGAGCTTGGCGGAAAAGTAATCGAAGGAACTTCTGGCGGCGGTGTTGTGACGGTGGAGGTAAATGGACATAAAAAAGTGTTGTCCATCACGATCAAACCGGAAGCTGTAGATCCTGATGATGTAGAAATGCTGCAAGATCTTGTGCTGACTGCTGTCAATGATGCTTTGTCCAAAGCAGATGAACTGGCTAATGATGATATGGGTAAATTTACAGGCGGCATGAAAATTCCGGGCTTGTTCTAGTCTGCTGCATAAAGGAGAAACACGCTATTGTATTATCCGGAGCCGATTGCAAAGCTAATTGATGCTTTTACGCGCCTGCCGGGAGTAGGGCCGAAGACGGCTGCCCGGTTGGCTTTTCACGTACTGAAAATGAAGGAAGATGATGTGATTGACTTTGCCAAAGCGCTGGTCAATGTAAAACGCAATCTTCACTTCTGTTCAGTCTGCGGCAACATTACGGACACAGATCCTTGTCGGATCTGTCAGGATAAGACGAGGGATACCTCCGTCATTTGTGTTGTTCAGGATTCCAAGGATTTGGTGGCTATGGAGCGTACCAAAGAGTTTAATGGTTTTTACCATGTGCTTCATGGGGCGATATCTCCTATGGAGGGAATTGGTCCTGAGGATATCAAACTCAAGGAATTGCTGAACAGACTCAGTGATGAACGCGTCAAGGAGCTGATTTTAGCTACGAACCCGAACATTGAAGGAGAGGCCACGGCCATGTACATTTCTCGGCTAGTGCGTCCTTTTGAAATCAAGGTTACTCGTATTGCTCATGGATTGCCAGTGGGTGGAGATTTGGAGTATGCCGACGAGGTTACCCTGTCCAAAGCGTTGGAAGGCCGTAGAGAGCTCAATTAATAGGTGTATTTATACGTTATAAATAGGGAGTCTGAAATGTCCTTTGGGCATTCTCGACTTACTTGGGGGAGCCGCTACGGCTCCTTTTTTATTTGCCGTGATAGATGGCAGTATAGATCGTTCCTGGTTCTAAGTTTGTCCTTAGTTCAATAAGTATGAATAAGGTAGTCTTGCAGACTGTGCACATAATTCAGCTTGTGAGGAGGATGAACGGATGTGGGAACGGATGAAACAAAATTTCCGTCGTCAGGAGAATGGAAAATCAGAAGCGGAGTATCGGCAGGAGTTGTTTGCCCAGATTCGGACTTCGCATGCGGAATGGCTAAGAGCGCATCGTTTATTTCATGAAGCTACGGGTAAAGATGAGATCGACTACGCTATATTTGTTCTAGAAGCTGCAGAACGTAAATATCAGATACATTTAAAAAGCGCGAAACAGCAAGGCCTGCATCGTTTCCATCTGCCTGCAGATGAACCTGGGTATGCCAATGATACGGATCGTGTTCACAAGCGGAGAGCTGAATGAAAGGGGCGGTCTGGCTTGTTCTGATTGCCTGTGTCGGGATGCTACTATTTCTAATCTTAAAAAAACGTTTGGGTATCGGCTGGCTTGTAGTATTCGGGGCGCATATGGGCCTGGCAGCCATCGCATTGTATGTTATCAATTATTCAGGGTGGATTACGCAGGTGTACATCCCGATCAATCCAGTGACAATGGGGGCGGTAACGATATTAGGTTTACCTGGGATTGTCCTTTTACTGGGATTGAAAATAGTATTATTCGGACAGGCCATATGAAAACTTAAATGTTATTGTTTCTATTTTTAAAATATAGTTGACGGCGAATTCAAAAATGTGATACATTAATTCTCGGCCCTTAAAGCCCGGGAATTTTTTGTGAGAACAACATTTGAATGAAATTAAAAAATAATTTTAAAAAAGTGTTGACTTAAATCCTGAATGTGTGTTATATTAATCAAGTCGCCGCTGAGATGCGGTGGTGAAACAAAGTAAGACATAATGCAGGTTTGATCTTTGAAAACTGAACAACGAGTGAGTAAAACGATTTTGTTCGCAAAATCAAACAAGAGATATTTTTATCTCGTCAGTTTCAAAATGAGCTTATCGCTCTTTCTATAAACCA
>NZ_CM170126.1:185000-440000 GCF_057220305.1 Paenibacillus sp. LRG-1
GGGGTTGTGGGACGTCTCACATGGAGTTACAAAGGAACCGGTTAGATGAAGAGGTCTGGAAAGGCCCGCCAGAGAAGGTAAAAGCCCTGTAGTTCAAAACTTGTTCTCTCCGAGACGGATCCCGAGTAGTGCGGGGCACGTGAAACCCCGTATGAATCCGGCAGGACCATCTGCCAAGGCTAAATACTCCCTGGCGACCGATAGTGAAGCAGTACCGTGAGGGAAAGGTGAAAAGCACCCCGGAAGGGGAGTGAAATAGATCCTGAAACCGTGTGCTTACAAGAAGTCAGAGCCCGATCTATGGGTGATGGCGTGCCTTTTGTAGAATGAACCGGCGAGTTACGTTCCCGTGCAAGGTTAAGGTGAAGAGCTGAAGCCGCAGCGAAAGCGAGTCTGAATAGGGCGACTTGAGTACGTGGACGTAGACCCGAAACCGGGTGATCTACCCCTGTCCAGGGTGAAGGTGCGGTAACACGCACTGGAGGCCCGAACCCACGCATGTTGAAAAATGCGGGGATGAGGTGGGGGTAGCGGAGAAATTCCAATCGAACCCGGAGATAGCTGGTTCTCCCCGAAATAGCTTTAGGGCTAGCCTCGGAAAAAAGAATCGTGGAGGTAGAGCACTGATTGGGTGCGGGGCCCGCAAGGGTTACCAAGCTCAGTCAAACTCCGAATGCCATAGATTTAGTTCCGGGAGTCAGACAGTGAGTGCTAAGATCCATTGTCGAAAGGGAAACAGCCCAGACCATCAGCTAAGGTCCCCAAGTGTGTGTTAAGTGGGAAAGGATGTGGAGTTGCACAGACAACCAGGATGTTGGCTTAGAAGCAGCCACCATTGAAAGAGTGCGTAATAGCTCACTGGTCGAGTGACTCTGCGCCGAAAATGTAACGGGGCTAAACACACCACCGAAGCTATGGCTTGATGCTTGCATCAGGGGTAGGGGAGCGTTGAATGCGGGTTGAAGGTGTACCGTAAGGAGCGCTGGACTGCATTCAAGTGAGAATGCCGGTATGAGTAACGAAAAGATCTGTGAGAATCAGATCCGCCGAAAGCCTAAGGGTTCCTGAGGAAGGTTCGTCCGCTCAGGGTAAGTCGGGACCTAAGGCGAGGCCGATAGGCGTAGTCGAAGGACAACAGGTCGAAATTCCTGTACCACCGTAATCCGTTATGAGCGATGGGGTGACGCAGTAGGGTAGTGACGCGGACTGATGGATGTCCGTCTAAGCAGTGAGGCTGGTGTGTAGGCAAATCCGCACATCGTAAGGCTGGGCTGTGATGGGGAGCGAAAATTGTAGTAGCGAAGGTCATGATCTCAGACTGCCAAGAAAAGCCTCTAGCCAGGAGAAGGTGCCCGTACCGCAAACCGACACAGGTAGGCGAGAAGAGAATTCTAAGGCGCGCGGAAGAACTCTCGTTAAGGAACTCGGCAAAATGACCCCGTAACTTCGGGAGAAGGGGTGCCTCGGTAGGGTGAATAGCCCGAGGGGGCCGCAGTGAAAAGGCCCAAGCGACTGTTTAGCAAAAACACAGGTCTGTGCGAAGCCGCAAGGCGAAGTATACGGGCTGACGCCTGCCCGGTGCTGGAAGGTTAAGGGGAGTGGTAAGCCTTCGGGCGAAGCTATGAACCGAAGCCCCAGTAAACGGCGGCCGTAACTATAACGGTCCTAAGGTAGCGAAATTCCTTGTCAGGTAAATTCTGACCCGCACGAATGGCGTAACGACTTGGGCGCTGTCTCAACGAGAGATCCGGTGAAATTTTAATACCTGTGAAGATGCAGGTTACCCGCGACAAGACGGAAAGACCCCATGGAGCTTTACTGCAGCTTGATATTGAATTTGGGTACGATCTGTACAGGATAGGTGGGAGCCGTAGAACTTTGAGCGCCAGCTTGAAGGGAGGCATCCTTGGGATACCACCCTGATCGTATCTAGGTTCTAACTTGGTACCGTAATCCGGTGCGAGGACAGTGTCAGGTGGGCAGTTTGACTGGGGCGGTCGCCTCCTAAAGAGTAACGGAGGCGCCCCAAGGTTCCCTCAGAATGGTTGGAAATCATTCGAAGAGTGCAAAGGCAGAAGGGAGCTTGACTGCGAGACCTACAAGTCGAGCAGGGACGAAAGTCGGGCTTAGTGATCCGGTGGTACCGCATGGAAGGGCCATCGCTCAACGGATAAAAGCTACCCTGGGGATAACAGGCTTATCTCCCCCAAGAGTCCACATCGACGGGGAGGTTTGGCACCTCGATGTCGGCTCATCGCATCCTGGGGCTGAAGTAGGTCCCAAGGGTTGGGCTGTTCGCCCATTAAAGCGGTACGCGAGCTGGGTTCAGAACGTCGTGAGACAGTTCGGTCCCTATCTGTCGTGGGCGTAGGAAATTTGAGAGGAGCTGTCCTTAGTACGAGAGGACCGGGATGGACGTACCGCTGGTGTACCAGTTGTTCCGCCAGGAGCACCGCTGGGTAGCTATGTACGGAAGGGATAAGCGCTGAAAGCATCTAAGCGTGAAGCCCCCCTCAAGATGAGATTTCCCAGTATGTAAGACCCCTTGAAGACGACGAGGTAGATAGGTTGGGGGTGGAAGTGCAGTAATGCATGGAGCTGACCAATACTAATCGGTCGAGGGCTTATCCTAAATAAAACGCAAATGAGTTTCGGATCCAGTTTTCAGGGTGTAACCTTGAAATTGCGCTTGATATTCCAAATCACTTTGTTGATTTAAAGAATAACTTGCGGAATTTTGCTAAGCGAGTCCATTTATATGGAGAGATACCCAAGTGGCTATAAGGGGACCCTCTGCTAAGGGGTTAGACTGCGAAAGTGGTGCGAGGGTTCGAATCCCTCTCTCTCCGCCATTTAGGACAAGCTAGCGAAATATTATGTTATGGCGGTGTAGCTCAGCTGGCTAGAGCGTACGGTTCATACCCGTGAGGTCGGGGGTTCGATCCCCTCCGCCGCTACCATACATACCCAGGAGGCTTAGCTCAGCTGGGAGAGCATCTGCCTTACAAGCAGAGGGTCGGGGGTTCGATCCCCTCAGCCTCCACCATTGTGCCGGTGTAGCTCAACTGGTAGAGCAACTGACTTGTAATCAGTAGGTTGGGGGTTCAAGTCCTCTCGCCGGCACCATTTTTGAATTTTGAAAAATCTAGGGAACTGTGGTGTAGAGGCCTAACATGCCTGCCTGTCACGCAGGAGATCGCGGGTTCGAATCCCGTCAGTTCCGCCATTTTTCAATTCAATAGTTTTTCCGTACTAAAGTGGGAAGGGGTATCCCTCCGCACTTTATTTTTTTGTTAATGGGTATGGCTCGGTAGCTCAGTCGGTAGAGCAGAGGACTGAAAATCCTCGTGTCGGCGGTTCGATTCCGTCCCGAGCCACCTTTATATGGAGGATTAGCGAAGTGGCCAAACGCATCAGACTGTAAATCTGCTCCCTTACGGGTTCGGTGGTTCGAATCCATCATCCTCCACCAGTTTTACGAGCCATTAGCTCAGTTGGTAGAGCACCTGACTTTTAATCAGGGTGTCGAAGGTTCGAGTCCTTCATGGCTCATCAGAAGTCATCAACTATAGGTTGATGGCTTTTTTTGTATTGTTTTAAGTTATGTTTTTATATAGCTTTTTTATTTTACGGTATCGACAGGTTATAATGAGTTCATTATGTTCGCTCAATGCTTATTCTATATTCTAAAAAAAGTGAAGTGGTGATCGCGTGACTCTGGATACAGAATGGATTCAGCAACAGCTTCAGAATATTATTCAAGCGCCTTTTACCATAGTGCCTTGGTGCCCGGAAATGATGGCAGAGGGAGAGACAGCCGATTCAGTTATTCCGGATAGATCGTTTGTCCGTGACAACAAGTTATATTTTCCGTTTCGTGCGTCGGCAGGTGAACTGGCTGCCTTTGTGGTAGAGGCCAGATATTTGACGGATCGAGAACGGAAACTGGTAGAAGCGCTATTGGGGAACATGGAGCAGGTCTGGCAGAACGGTCCACAATTGTCGGACAACCCGATTTATAGCGAGGAAGAGCGGATGAATCGTTTTGGACAATGGCTCATACAGCAGGCTGCCAATTTAAACAGGGAAGAAGAGGTTCCTGATGAATTGCAGCTTCGTGATTCGCTATCAGCGTGTATGGTTCCGATTTTACTGAATGGCGAGGGAACACAGGAGGGGGCTATTACTTATACGCAGCTTCATCGATTGTTCGCAAGCTATTTTGGAGGGGATGTGCTGCTTACACCATTGGACGAACAGTCTTGGCTGATTATGGCTAAAAAGGAGCTTTTATTAGGTGCGGACGATGAACGGGATAAAGACACTGAGTCCAGGGATGCAGATTTTACGGAATCGCTGGAGGAGGTTCTTACGGCTTTTAGCTTGGGCCTATATGAGCTTATTGCGAATGAGTGGGTGGGTGTATTCCATTTGGCGGTTTCTAAGCCTTCGATCCCTTTGCAAAGTCTTCCCCAAGAGCTGAATTTGTTATGGGAGACGATACATCTGGGCAAGATTTTTCATGTAACAGAGCACATCCACTTTTCATGGGAGCTTCATTTAGAAAGGCTGTTAAACCGCATTCCCAAGGAACAACGCGTACTATTTTTAGAGCAGGTAATGAAATCATCTGTCATACTGGAAGACTCAGAAACGATGGCTACATTAGATATCTTTTTTCAGTTGGATTGTAATGTGAGTGAGACAGCTAAGCGTCTGTATGTGCATCGAAATACGTTGATTTACCGTTTGGACAAGATCAAACAGGAGACCGGATTGGACGTGCGGACGTTTAATGATGCGGTTTTGGTCAAGCTCTATCTCCTATTGTACAAAGTGACAAAAAGGAAATAGCATCTTTGTGCAGTTTGCGAATAGCCACGCTACAAGGACTAGGGTAAGATACAAGTAAGAAATGTATTCGATTTCATAACTCGATCTTAGGAGGCAAAAGCTATGGCTGGTGTACGTTTAGAGCATATTTTCAAGCAATATCCGGGTGCAGATAAAGCTACGGTTGTTGATGTCAATTTGGACATTCGAGATAAAGAATTCCTCGTATTGGTTGGTCCCTCCGGTTGCGGGAAGTCTACTACACTTCGTATGATTGCTGGTCTGGAGGAAATTTCAGATGGTAAATTGTACATTGGGGATCGTGTTGTGAACGACGTGGCTCCAAAGGACCGCGATATCGCGATGGTATTCCAATCCTACGCCCTGTATCCGCACATGAGCGTGTACCAGAACATGGCGTTCGGTCTGAAATTGCGCAAAGTTAAGAAAGAAGAAATCGACAAGAAAGTACGCGAAGCTGCCAAAATACTCGATATCGAGCACTTGCTGGAACGTAAACCTAAGGCGCTGTCCGGTGGTCAACGCCAACGTGTCGCTCTGGGCCGTGCGATTGTCCGCGATCCTCAAGTCTTCCTGATGGATGAGCCGCTCTCCAACTTGGATGCTAAACTTCGTGGTCAAATGCGTGCTGAAATCACTAAACTGGTTAAACGCCTTGAAACCACTTGTATCTATGTAACACATGACCAAATTGAAGCCATGACGATGGGTGATCGGATTGTCGTTATGAAGGATGGTATCATTCAACAAGCTGCATCCCCGGATGAACTGTACAACCGTCCAGTGAATCTGTTCGTTGCTGGTTTTATCGGCTCTCCTACGATGAACTTTATCACAGGTCAGCTGGTTGAAAAAGAAGGTGCATTGCATTTTACTGCGCCGGGTCTGGATCTGTTCGTACCAGAAGGTAAAGGACAGATTTTAAAAGCGAAGGGCTATATCGGCAAAGATGTGATCTTGGGTATCCGCCCTGAGGATATTCATGAAGAGCCTGTATTCTTGGAGGCTTCTCCGAATACAATCTTTACATCCACTGTGGATGTAACAGAAAATCTCGGTCATGAAATGCTGTTGTACCTGAGCGGTGCCGGAAATGATACGATTATTGCCCGTGTAGACGGACGTTCCAATACTCGTGATGGTGTCAAAGCGAAGTTGGCTGTTGATATGAACAAGGTTCATATTTTTGATAAGGAATCGGAATTGAGTATTCTGGTTGGCGAATAAAATTTGCCTCTGGAAGAGAGTCGCAGTTTTCCCCAAGCGGAGAACTGCGACTCTTTTTGTATATCGCATACGGCTACTAGCTTCGGCATTGCATTCATTGGAAAATTCCGATACGATGGGTACAATGGTACAGGTCTAGATGCAGGCAAGGTTCGTTGGCAAGGGTCCTAGATGGGATCAATCCAGCTGTCGGAATAGAGTTAGCCTGGAACCATAGTGTTAAATCAAATGGAGTGTGGATTGATGCAGTGCAGCATAGACTGGCGTTGGGCTGTATGGTTAATAGGGTAAAGCTACATAAATCAAATGACGTATAGAATCCGGTGTTGCAGATGAAGGGGAGAATACAATGGCTAAACAGGTAAAGGTATCCGAGCTTGTACAGCAGTTTCAAATGGAAGTTATTTCTGGTGAAAAAGGTCTGCGAAGACTGATCACAGTGGATGATTTGAATCGCCCAGGTCTGGAGATGGCCGGGTATTTTGAATATCATACACAGGAGCGGGTACAGCTTCTGGGAAGGTCTGAGTTGGCTTTTCTGGGGATGCTGCCTCCTGAGGAGCGACGGGATCGGATGGAGCGTCTGTGTACAGAGCTGACTCCATGTATTATCATCACACGTGGTCTGGAGGTACCGGCTGAGTTAGTGGAGGCGAGCGCAGAGCGAGATATTCCTGTACTGCGTACTAATATGGCGACGACGATTTTATCAAGCCGCATCACAGGCTTTCTCGAAAGAAAGCTGGCTCCTACGGCGACCATTCATGGTGTACTGTGTGACGTGTATGGCGTGGGAATGCTTATCACAGGAAGTAGCGGAATTGGTAAAAGTGAAACGGCACTGGAACTTGTTAAACGTGGACATCGCTTGGTAGCAGATGATGCGGTAGAAATTCGGCAAACGTCCGATTTTCAGCTGCATGGTACAGCACCTGAGTTGATACGTCACCTGTTGGAAATTCGTGGCGTGGGCATTATTAATGTGATGACGCTGTTTGGGGCCGGTGCAGTTCGTAATAACAAGCGGATTACATTGGTTGTTCGTCTGGAGGCATGGCAGCAGGACAAGCAGTATGACCGTCTTGGTCTCGATGAGGAAACGACACGCATTATTGATACAGATGTTCCACTGGTTACAATCCCAGTTCGTCCGGGCCGAAACTTGGCTGTTATTATCGAGGTGGCGGCGATGAACTATCGTTTGAAACAAATGGGCGTTAATGCAGCCCTGCAATTTACAAACAAGCTGACTGCTACGATTTCTGAAGATATGGAAGAGATGGATTAAGGTTTGTTCGTTTGCAAGGAAGAACGAGGAGTGAGAGAAACATATGTCAACGGCAACATTACTGCTGAATCCGATCGCTTTTTCAATCGGGGCAATCAAGGTCCACTGGTATGGGCTTATTTTGGGGCTGGCGGCGCTTGTGGGTTTATATCTCGCCATCCGTGAAGGAAAAAGATTCGGTATTCCGCAGGACTTTTTTATGGATATGCTGCTTCTGGGTGTTCCATCAGCTATTATTGGAGCACGTATTTATTATGTAGCCTTCAAATGGGAAGACTACCGAGATAATCTATGGGATGTTTTCAAAATTTGGAACGGCGGTATTGCGATATACGGTGCCTTGATCGGAGCCATTATATGTGCGGTCATTTATTTCCGGTATAAAGGGTATAACTTCTGGCGTATCGCTGATATTTGTGCACCAGGCCTACTGATCGGTCAAGCGATTGGACGCTGGGGTAATTTTGTCAATCAGGAAGCCTACGGTGGACCGACGGAAGAAACATTTTTGCGAAATCAGCTCCATCTGCCGGATTTCATTGTGAATCAGATGAACGTTAACGGGGTTTTCCATCACCCTACATTTTTATATGAATCACTGTGGAGTATTGTCGGTGTGATTTTGCTGCTCGTCATTCGTCGTATGAAATTTGTACGTGCAGGCGAAATGTTTGCGTTTTACTTCATTTGGTACTCGATTGGCCGCTTTTTCATCGAGCGTGTACGGACGGATAGTTTGGCTTTTCAGGGACCAGATTGGCTGGCTTCCTTTGTGAATGCTTTGTGGTCTCCTATGGTGTGGTTAGGGTTTGAACCAGGGCATCTGGACCCGAGTTACGGTAATGTACGGATCTCGCAATTGCTGCCTATTTTCATTGTGATAGCCGCCGTGATTTTCATTTTGGTTCGTCGCCGGAAGGGCACATCTGTTGCTCGGTATAGCGATCCGATTATCTCCAGCAAAGCGGGGATTGATCAGGTACCTGACGTGACGCCAGAACAGGTATCCCGTCCAGGACAGGGCGCGGTTCCTCCAACAGCTACGACGGATAAGCTACCTAAGGAAGACACGGACGAGGACAAGAAGGAGCATCTATGATAAATACGATTTTGTTTGATTTAGACGGCACCATCATGGATACGAATGAGTTGATTATCAGCACATTTCTACACATTTTGAATCATCCGGATGCTGATCCGCTGACGCGGGAGCATATTATTCCTCATATGGGTGGAACGCTGGACGATCAACTCCGTACTTTTTCGGGATTAACGGATGTATCTGGGTTAGTTAAGGACTATCGTGCTTATAATCAGATTCATCATGATCAAATGGTGAAGCCATTTCCATATGTCATTGAGGTTATTCAGGAGTTGCGTGCGCGAGGAATTAAGCTGGGGGTTGTGACAACCAAAATACGACCATCCACGTTACGTGTACTTAACCTGTTCAATCTGACCTCCTCTATGGACTATATTGTGACGGTAGACGATGTGGAGCATCCAAAGCCACACGCTGAGCCAGTGCTCAAGGCATTGGCAGGTTTGAATGCTGAAGCAGAGCATACATTGATGGTCGGAGACAGTTCTTTTGATATTTTGTCAGCTCAGGCAGCAGGTGTGAAATCGGCTGGTGTAGCTTGGTCGCTCAAGGGTGAGGAAACTCTGCGCGGATATGGGCCAGACTACATGTTGCATGATATGCGGGATTTGCTGAAGCTGGAGCTTCAAGGTGTCAATGTATCGTGAGAAAGGTGAACCGCTATCCTGTAGAAGGTCCCAATGCGTTGTGGCAGATTTATCGGACGGTGAGCCGCTGGAAAGGCATTAAGAACTTTATTTTTATACAGATTGCCCGGTATTGTCCTGTGCTTTCTCTGAAAAACGTCATTTACCGCAGAATGCTGGGGATGAAGGTGGGGCAACATGCGGCCTTCGGCCTGATGGTGATGGTAGATGTTTTTTTTCCGGAGCATATTACGATAGGGAACAATTCGGTCATTGGATATAACACGACGATACTGGCTCACGAATACCTCATAGAGGAGTATCGTATCGGTAAAGTGGTGATTGGTGATCATGTGTTGATCGGCGCCAACACAACCATTTTGCCGGGTGTGACCATCGGTGACGGAGCTATCGTAGCGGCCGGAGCCGTCGTGCATAAAGACGTGCCCGCAGGTGCATTTGTGGGTGGCAATCCGTTACGTGATTTAAGACGCTCTGGTGTGAATGAGCAGTAAATAGCACAATAGAAAGGCCCCTTATGTATTAAGGGGTCTTTCTTGCATTGTTTTTCTGTATAATAAGTGGGGTAATGCATGTTAATTATGTTTAAAAATTGATAACAGACATATTTGCAAGGCGATATGGGAGCGTGTTGATTTGGTCAAAAAAGAACGTATACCAGAGCTTGATATTTACCGGGGAATATTAATTACAGCCGTTGTTACCATTCATGCGACTTCAATGGCTTTAATTGATGCGCGTCATTCTCTATTGTTTTATCCTTTTTTATTTTTAAATGTGTTTAGTAGCTTTGCAGTGCCCGTATTTATTTTTGTGAGCGGGTTTGTTTTATTTTACAATTATGTCGATAGGCCGCTTCGTGGTAAGAATATGCTTGTATTTTTCCGAAAAAGACTGATGTTTATTGTGTTACCGTACGTTTTGTTTTCTCTTGTGTATTATTTGACCTTGGTAACACGTGGGTTGATGCCGCTCAGTGATCTTCCGCTCGTGCTGTTAACGGGAAAGGCATACACGCATTTGTATTATGTCATCATCATCATCCAATTTTATTTGGTCTTTCCGCTGTTGCTGTGGGGAGTGCAGCGTTTACGTCATTCGATATCGAGTCCACGGAGAGCAGCCTTTGTCATTTTGATAGTAGGGTTAGTCATTCAATGGGGGTTTGTATTGCTGAACAAATACGTTTGGCAAGAGGAAAGAGGAAGTCTTGCGATTACGTATATCAGTTATTTTGCCTTGGGTGCAGCTGTAGCAATTGGATATGAAGGGTTTAAAAAGTGGCTTTTACCGGTGTCAGGTACGGCAATTAGTCGCAGTCAGTTGATCAGTTGGTGGGGCTTGTGGGTGGCTTGGCTACTCCTGGGTATAGCTTATGTGCAAATATGGTTTGTAGCATACCGCAAAGCCATCTATGCAGACTCGCTGATCTATGAACTGCTCCATAATGCATATGCCCTCGTCTCTGCGCTGGTGCTGTTTCAGTTCTCGGTCTTATTATATCGTCATACTAACGATAGGTTGCGAATGTTAATCAGTTGGCTGGGGGCATGCTCATTCGGCATTTATTTACTTCACCCAGCGTTATTGCGGGTGTATCGCAAGTTGGATTTCCAAGGAACGCCGGTAGAATATATCTTCTCTGTTGCGGGTGGATGGTTGTTGGCGCTGTTTGGCTCATGGCTGATTGTGACGTTGTGTTTTCGATATGTACCATTTGCATGGATCGGTTTGGGCACGGTTCCAAAGTTTCCTTCCCGGAGTAAAGATGAACAGATAAATAGCTAAATATTTTGATTTGGACTGTTAGCTTAAAGCTGGCAGTCTTTTTTTAGAGTATAGAATTTATAAGTTTTCAGTGGAGCTGAACAACTCTATATGCACAAAAATTACCGTAAGCGCGGTCTTGCTCCGGAGAATATGTTGATAGATGTTTTTCATATAGGATTCATGTATTTTGCATTGGATAAAATATAGAGGGGGGCAGCCACTTGGCGAATCCGTAAAAAAAGGGCTGCGCTGTTCGGTTGACGTTCACAAGTAGGGCATGATAATATATCGAATATACTTTAGTTTGTTAGCACTTTACCATGATAAAGATATTGTGAAATCATGAGGTGATAGAGATGTCTAAGCCAAAAGGATTTGAGATCCCTGTAGGGGTTCGAGATTATCTTCCGCGTGCAGTGTCGAAGCTGCGGGCCATTGAACTGAATGTACTCGAATGCATGGAGCGTTGGGGTTACCGCCAGATTATGACGCCTACGATGGAATACTACGATACGGTGGGAGTGGCTAGTTCTACTTCCGATCGGAAGCTGTTTAAATTGCTCAATAACAGGGGAACCACGTTGGTGCTGCGATCGGATATGACCGCTCCGATTGCACGGGTGGTATCTTCGTTGCTAAAGGAAGAGGAAGTACCACTCCGACTTTCCTATCACGCAAATGTATTTCGGGCGATTGAGGAAGAAGCAGGAAGAGAAGCGGAGTTTTTTCAGACGGGTGTGGAGCTGGTGGGTGATGATTCGCCTGAGGCTGATGCAGAAGTTGTAGCATTGGCAATTGCATCATTACAGGCAGCAGGGGTGACCTCTTTTAAAATTGCCATGGGACATGTGGGATTCCTGAACGGCTTATTTGAGGAAATCATTCCAGGCCGTCAGGCTGAACAACAAGCGCTAAAGGAACTGTTGCTCAGTCGTGATGTAGTGGGCTACCGAACAGCGATTGAAGCTTTGGGCTTGGCTCCCGAACATCGGGATAAGCTGGAAGCTATTCTTCGGTTGCGCGGTGGAAAAGAAATTTGTGACCAGGCTACCCGTCTTAGTGTGGAGCAGCAGACGATTCGATCCATTGCACATTTGTGCGAGGTGTGGGAAGTACTGGAGGCTTACGGCGTATCTGAGCATGTGTTAATCGACCTTACCATGATCGGAGATTTCTCATATTATACAGGAATGACTTTTGAGGGCTATGCGGCGGAGATTGGATTCCCGGTATGCAACGGAGGTCGCTATGACAATCTGCTTCAGCAGTTTGGTCGATCCGTACCTGCAACGGGATTTGCATTGAAGACAAACCGCATCGTCGATGGTGTGGATGGTATCCAAATGGAGACGAAGCTTCCTGTACTTATCCGTTATGACGAACAGGGACGCCAAGAGGCGTTATCCGCAGCGGCACAGCTACGCGCAATAGGCCTTACGGTAGTGACAGGGCTTACGGGCGGAACGGAAGATCGACGTCGTGAACAGCATGGCCTGTACGCAGAGGTATACAGCTATACAGCCGAAGGAAGACAGCCAGTACAAAGGAGAGAATTGCCATGACGGAAACGTTGAAGGTAGCCATGCCAAAGGGACGGATTTATAAGCAGGCTTCCGAGCTGTTTCGCCAAGCGGGGGTTCCGATTCCACTGGATGTGGACGAAACGCGTAAACTGGTCATTCCACTGCCCGAGCTAGGCATGGAATTTATTATGGCGAAGCCCGTCGATGTTCCTACGTACGTAGAGTACGGGGCGGCGGACATCGGCATCGTGGGCAAGGATGTTTTGCTGGAAGAAAACAAGGATGTGTATGAACTGCTGGATCTGGGGATTGCCCGTTGTCGGATGTCGGTGATTGCTTTACCAGATTGGCAGCCAGGTATTCGTCAGCGGGTCGCTACAAAATATCCGAACGTGGCTTCCCAGTATTTTCGGGAGCAAGGTCAACAGGTGGAGGTTATTAAGCTGAATGGCTCCATTGAACTGGCGCCGTTAATTGGTCTGGCAGACCGTATTGTTGATATGGTGGAAACGGGGCAAACCTTGCGGGAGAACGGATTAGTCGAGCAGATCAGCATACTGGATATTACCAGTCGTCTGATTGCCAATCGGGTCAGCTACCGGATGAAAAACGGCCCGATTCAGGCGTTGTGTGACCGATTGCATCAGGTGATTCCAAATGCGGTGGCACCCCGTGAATAAATGAACTAAAGGAATAAGCCAATGGTTACAGGGCATTCTGCAAGCTGCAAGTAAGGGGGAATGGACAAATGAAGATCGTATCAGCCCGTGATTTCAGCCTCCAACGGGAGGTGGATTACGGCACACCTGAGCAAAATGAGGCTGTGCGTACCATTATTCATTCGGTACGCCAAGAGGGGGATGAGGCTGTCCTGCGGTATACGCAATCGTTTGATGGTGTATCGCTGGTAGCAGAGCAACTTCGTGTGACGGAGGAAGAATTGAAGGCGGCATATGACAAGGTAGAGCCTTCTTTTTTACAGGCGATTCGAGAGGCGGCGGATAATATCCGTGCTTTTCACATGAAGCAAAAACGTAATTCGTGGATGGATTTACAGCCGGATGGTAGCTTGCTCGGCCAAATTATCCGACCGTTGAAACGTGTAGGCGTGTATGTTCCGGGCGGTAAAGCAGCCTATCCATCCTCGGTGCTGATGAATGTCATTCCCGCTCAGGTAGCTGGTGTACCGGAGATTGTCATGGTGACACCCCCGGCTACAGGCGGCAAGGCAGGGATAGATCCATATACACTGGTAGCTGCGGCAGAGGCTGGTGTAACGGAAATATATAGGGTTGGCGGAGCGCAGGCGATTGCCTCTCTCGCTTACGGAACACATAGCATTGAACCAGTCGATAAAATTTGCGGTCCCGGCAACATTTATGTAGCGCTAGCGAAGCGAGAGGTGTACGGCGCGGTGGATATCGACAGTATAGCGGGACCAAGTGAAATTGTCGTGTTGGCTGACGACACGGCGAATGCCTCTTATGTAGCGGCCGACCTGCTTTCACAGGCGGAACATGATGAAATGGCCTCAGCCATACTGGTTACGCCCTCGCAACGCTTGGCCAAAGAAGTATCAGCTGAAGTACAGCGCCAATTGGCAGAGCTGCCGCGTAGAGATATTGCTGCTGCATCTGTGGAGGCATACGGGGCTATCATTGTCGTCGACACTTTGGAAGAGGGTATCCATATTGTAAACCAACTGGCACCAGAACATTTGGAAATTATGACAGAGCAGCCGATGGAGCATGTGGGTCTGATCGAAAACGCGGGAGCTATTTTCCTGGGAGCGTACAGCTCGGAGCCGGTAGGCGATTATTTTGCTGGACCTAACCACATTATCCCGACGAATGGAACGGCGCGGTTTTCTTCGCCAGTGGATATTGATGATTTTATCAAGAAGTCGAGTATGATCTATTACAGCAAGGAAGCACTGCTGCGCAATGGAGAGACGATTATGCAGCTTGCCCGCCATGAAGGACTGGAAGGTCACGCACGGGCGATACAAGTTCGATTGGACAATGAAAAGAAGGCGGTGGATGGCGATGGGGAACGAAAATAACGTAACAGGACGTACAGGCAGCGTCAGCCGAAAGACGAACGAAACGGATATTCAGCTATCTTTTGCAGTAGACGGCACAGGGCAAGCTGAGATTGAAACGGATGTTCCTTTTCTGAATCACATGCTGGATTTGTTCACCAAGCACGGACAATTTGATCTTAATGTACAGGCCAGAGGGGATGTTGATATCGACGATCATCATACCGTGGAGGACATTGGTATTTGTTTGGGGCAAACCTTGCTGGAAGCGTTGGGTGATAAAAAAGGAATTAAGCGCTATGCCAGCGTCTTTGTACCGATGGATGAGGCGCTCGCGCAAGTTGTCATTGATCTGAGTAACCGACCCCATTTTGAGTATCGTGCGGAGTATCCATCACAGCAGGTAGGGAGCTTTTCGACAGAGCTGGTGCATGAATTTCTGTGGAAATTTGCGTTGGAGGCTCGCATGACGCTACACGTCATCGTTCACTACGGGCAAAATACCCACCATATGATTGAGGCGGTGTTCAAAGCACTGGGACGTGCACTGGATGAAGCGACCTCCATTGATCCGCGAGTGACGGGAGTGCCTTCAACGAAGGGAGTGCTGTAGTCCATGTCCATTGCCATTGTGGATTACGGCAGAGGCAATCTGCATAGTGTGAGCAAGGCGGTTGAGCGTCTTGGCTATGAGGCTGTAGTAACGGGAGATGCCCAAGTGATTCGTTCCTCCAGCGGTGTGATTTTGCCGGGTGTAGGGGCATTCGGGGACGCTATGGAGCATTTGCGTTCCAGCGGATTGGATCGGGTGATTCAGGAGGTTGCAAGCGCTGGACAACCGCTGCTCGGTGTTTGTCTAGGAATGCAACTGTTATTCACTCGTGGTGAAGAATACGGCAGTCACGAAGGGCTTAATATTTTACCAGGCGAGGTTATTCGGTTTGCTCCTGATCTGGGGGTTAAAGTGCCGCATATGGGCTGGAATCGTCTGCGTATGACTCAGCCGGATCACCCGATGTTACAGGGCTTGGAGGAAGGACATGTGTATTTTGTGCATTCCTATCATGCGAAGCCGGAGGTCGAAAGTGACCTGCTGGCGGTGACCGACTACGGTGGGCCCGTAACGGCTATCGTGGGCAGAGGCCATGTATATGGCATGCAGTTCCACCCAGAGAAAAGCGGGGAAATGGGGATGCAACTGCTTCGTCAGTTTTTGGAACTAGCGGAAGCGGAAAAGCGAGCGTAACGATTCGTGAGTCTGCAGTTGGAGGTACGCGAACTTTGGTCGTTGATTGATGTAAAGGCATATAGATGTTGAATAGCTCACAAGGGGGTCATACTTTGTTCACGATATACCCGGCGATTGATATTCGCGATGGCAAATGTGTACGACTGGTACAAGGAGATTATAACCAGGAGACGATATACAACGAAAACCCGGTGGAGGTTGCCCAAGAATGGGAGCGTTTGGGCGGCTCCTACATTCACTTGGTTGATTTGGATGGTGCTAAAGCAGGTCAACCGGTGAACGATGAGCTCATTGGGCGCATCGCTTCTGCGGTGCAAGTGCCTGTACAAGTGGGTGGCGGCCTGCGTACACGTGAACATGTCGAGCGGCTGTTGTCGCTGGGCGTGAGCCGTGTGATCTTGGGGACGGCAGCGATTGAGGATCGTGCTTTTACGGAAGCGGTATTGGGTACCTACGGTGATCGGATCGCCATTGGTCTGGATGCACGGAATGGCTATGTGGCCACGCGCGGATGGCTTGAAACCTCGGAAGTTCGAGCGGACGAATTGGCTGCTGAGTTGGCCTCCAAGGGAGCTGAAACGTTCATTTTCACAGACATTTCCCGCGACGGAATGATGCAAGGCCCGAATGTTGAGGCTATCGTAGCCCTTGCGAAAAGCAGTGGACGAACCGTGATCGCTTCCGGCGGTGTCAGCAAGATGGACGATCTAATCACGCTGAGCACCTATGCGAAAGAGGGTGTGGGCGGTGCTATTGTGGGTAAGGCATTGTATACAGGCAGCATTGATTTACAGGTCGCCGTACAAGCTGTAGCAAAGGCATAGGGGGAGTAGGCATGCTGGCTAAACGTATTATTCCCTGCTTGGATGTAAAGGATGGCAGGGTGGTTAAGGGCGTTAATTTTGTGAACTTACGCGATGCAGGCGATCCGGTGGAATTGGCGGCGCTTTATGACCGGGAAGGGGCAGACGAAATCGTATTTCTGGATATTTCTGCTTCAGTTGAAGGGCGTGCCACCATGGAAGAAGTAGTTCGTCAGACAGCCGGGGAAATTGCCATTCCTTTCACCGTAGGTGGCGGGATATCTCATGTCGATGATATGAAACGCATTTTGCGTGCCGGAGCTGATAAAATCGGCGTAAATACGGCAGCTGTCCGTAACCCTCAGCTGATTGCGGAGGGTGCGCGCAGCTTTGGCTCACAATGTATCGTTGTTGCCATTGATGCCAAGTACAACAAGGCGTGGGGCGAGTGGGAAGTGTATACGCACGGAGGCCGCACGCCATCTGGTATCCGCGCCTTGGCCTGGGCCAAGGAAGCTGAGCAGTTGGGAGCCGGTGAGATTCTGCTGACCAGCATGAATGCGGACGGAACCAAGGACGGCTTTGACCTGCCACTGACTTCTGCGGTATCGGATACCGTCGGAATTCCAGTTATCGCTTCTGGTGGTGCAGGCAAACAGGAACATTTCTATGACGTGTTTACGGCGGGCAAAGCGGATGCTGGATTAGCAGCAACGATTTTTCACTATAAAGAAATAGGAATCCCTGAGCTAAAACGGGATTTGAAGCGCAGAGGAGTGGAGATACGATGAGCAACGAATTGAACCAACAGCTATCTCTGGAGCAGATATTGGATAATGTCCGCTGGAATGAGGTAGGTCTTGTCTCGGCGATTGTGCAGGATGATGCTACGCTTCAGGTGCTGACGCTGGCCTATATGAACCGCGAGTCGCTGAAACTATCTTTGGAGTCGGGAGAGACCTGGTTCTGGTCTCGTTCTAGACAGCAGCTGTGGCATAAGGGGGCTACTTCGGGGAATACGCAAAAAATCACCTCCATCCAGCTGGATTGTGACGGTGATGCCCTGTTGGTACGTGTCATTCCGAGTGGTCCTGCCTGTCATACAGGAGCAACGAGCTGCTTTTTTCGTGATATTTCCGCGCCAGGAACGGCTGTAGCACCTGTTGCAGGAAATGCAGGAGACCACACGCTGGTAAATGATGTTTCCAATGCTTCAGCAGACCGCTTTGAGGTGCTTGCCCAGCTGGAGGCGATTATTAAGGAGCGCGAAGAGACACGTCCTGAAGGGGCCTATACGACTTATCTTTTTGATAAAGGTGTAGACAAAATCTTGAAAAAGGTTGGCGAGGAAGCATCCGAGACGATCATTGCCGCCAAAAATAAAGATAATGACGAACTGCGCCTGGAGGTCAGCGATTTGATTTATCACCTGCTGGTGCTGTTGCAGGAGCGCAAGCTACCGCTCGATGACGTGCTGGCTGAGCTGAATCGCCGTCATGAACGTCCTCGTCGTGATTAGTACGGTTTGTTGTAGTGTTGAAAGGGGGAGGGTCGCATGAAAATCGACTATCATACGCATCACGCCCGCTGCGGGCATGCCATAGGGAGTCTGGAAGAGTATGTGCAGCAGGGAATTCGGCTGGGGCTAGATCAGCTCGGCTTGTCCGATCACATGCCACTACTGCATGTAAAACCGGCTGACTATTATCCGGAAATGGCGATGCCTATGGAGGAGCTGCCCCGCTACGTGGAAGAATGTTTGGAACTGAAGGAACGTTTTAAAGGACAAATTGATATTCGTGTTGGCTTGGAAGGCGACTACATCGAGGGCTGGGAACGAGAAATCGAAGACATCATCACCGCGTATCCCTGGGATTATGTGATTGGTTCCGTCCACTTTCTCGGTGAATGGGATGTCACGGACTTCCGTCAGGTACACCATTGGGAAGGCAAAAATGTGCTTGAGGTGTACCGCACGTATTATGATGCGGTTTCCAAGGCGGCAGCTACCGGTTTGTATGACATCATGGGTCATCTGGATGTCATTAAGCGCTTCGGCTATCATCCGAAGCCGGAGGAAATGGAGGAGCTGCGTGAACTGGAGCGCTCCGCACTCTCAGCCGTTGCCCGTAGCGGTCGGGCGATGGAACTGAATGCATCAGGGCTTTCGAAGCCCTGTGCCGAGATGTTCCCGAGCCGCCGCATGCTGGAAGAAGCTTTTACGCTAGGCATCCCGCTGACCGTAGGATCGGATGCTCATGATCCGGCGAAGCTGTCCGAGCACTTGGAGAAGGCACGCGCGCTTCTATATGAAGTCGGCTATCGCGAGCTTGCCGTATTTCAGCATCGCGAGCGCTCGCTGGTGCCGCTGACGCTTTAATTATTACGTTTATTGGGTCTAAGTATCATATCCAGTGGCTAGCCGAACGCTCCCTATTTATACAGGGAAAAAGCGCTCGGCTATTTAGCGTATTCTTGTATCTATATCTATCGGTATACGAGCATATATCCGTTTTTTGGAATGAGGTAGGATCGACTGTCAAGTCGTTTTGAAGTTGTGGTATACTGAAGGGTATGAACATGCCAGTTACTTTTAAAGGAGGTGCCTTGGTTATTTATGAAAGGGAAACATCTGCGAGTATCGGAACCTAGCCCTAAAATTATTGCTTTGCGTTTCGACGCATCTTTCTTTTTTGAGAAAGCTGTGCGCTCGCTTGATCGCAATCATTATGACAAGGCATTGAAATATTTTCGCAAAGCCGTTGAATATGAACCGGATAATCCGGTGAATCATTGCAATATGGCGGGTATATTATCAGAGATGGGGGATTATGCAGGTTCGAATGAGATCCTGTCCTCTGTTCTAAGTGACGTAGACTCGTCGATGACAGAGTGTTATTTCTATATGGCGAATAATTACGCTAATATGGAGCAGTTTGAAGAAGCGGAGAAAGCATTGGTCACGTACCTGGAGGAGGACGAAGAAGGCCAGTTTCTTGATGAAGCGGAGGAAATGATGGAGCTGCTCTATTATGAGCTGGACCGTCCAACGAAGCTGAACCGCATTAAGGCCCGGCAGGGAGTAGTAGAGCATGATCAGGCTCGTGTCCTGCTGGAGGAGGGGAAATTTGCTCAGGCAGCCCAGTTGCTCAAGCAAATTTCAGAGGAACAACCGGATATGTTCGCTGCGCGGAATAATCTGGCGCTGGCGTATTACTACATGGGATTGTTCCAAAATGCTAAGGCTACCATTATTCAAGTGCTGGAAGATGAGCCGGGTAATTTACACGCATTGTGCAACTTGGCGATCTTTTATCAGCACGAGGGCGGCGGCCCGGAATTGGATCGTCTGGTGCAGACTTTGGCGGTTACTATACCGTTTCAGGAGGAGCAGGTATTCAAGCTGGCGACCACTATGGGGATTCTCGGACGCCACGAGGAGGCCTACAGACATTTCCGCAGGTTGCTTCATGGCGATGGAGAGAACAATGCGGACGCTTCTTTGTACCATTACACGGCGGTAGCTGCCAGCAATACGGGAAGATATGCGGAAGCTCGGCGGTTGTGGAGTCATTTGCAAAAGCAGGATGCTTCCTCGGAAGTTCCGCGGTTTTTCCTGTCCCGACTGGAGGAACTCCAGCAGGAGGGTACACCGCTGCAAGTGCTCAGCTATCATTATCATCTCCCGTTTGAGGAGCAATTCCGCATGTGGGAGAAGTTTGGTGCTGACCAGGTGCCTGACAGCATGAAGAAGGACCCGCTAATCCGATCATCCTTCTTCTGGGCCTTGCGCCACGGGGACCGGGCGACTCAGCTTCAGGTCATTCAGGCGTTAAGCCTGATCGGTGATGATGAGGTGCGTCAGGCACTGGAGTCCTTCGTAGAAGACCCGGACCAGGAGGATGAGCTGAAACGTCGTGCCTTGCAAGTATTGCAAGAGCTGGCGGAGCAGGGTGAGCAGAAAATGTACCCGGAAACGGAACATTCTGATCAGTCGGAGGTTGAGAACGATCCGCATACAATTGAAGGTGATGTATCTGCTTCCCCAGTCGATCCACAATGGCAGGCAGTGCTGGATAAGGTACTGACCGTCATGAGCAAGCCATCAGATCCGGCCATGCAGCACGATTTGAAATCGCTTTGGCTGGAGTATTTGGATCGGCTCGCCCCGGAAGTTCCGATGGTTCAGCATACTGAGGGATGGGCAGCGGCGCTGGAATATTTGACAGCCAAAATGCATCATCATTCAGTCACCTATCAGGAAGTAGCCGATCGTTATGGTATTTCCGTATCGACCGTAAGCCGCTATGCACGCCAGATTGACAGCGTGTGTGGTATCAAACAGAAGCTGAAGCAGCCGCTCTCCACGTTTAAAAAGCAGGTCTGAGACCTGCTCCAAACATCACTTAAAGGAGGCAACAAACGTATGTATAAATCCATAATTATTGGTACAGGTCCTGCAGGCTACACAGCGGCTATTTATTTGGCACGCGCTAACATGAATCCGCTGATCATTGAAGGGATGCAGCCCGGTGGGCAGCTTACTACAACGACCGAAATTGAAAATTTCCCGGGTTTTGAGCAAGGTATCCTCGGGCCTGAACTGATGGATAATATGCGCAAGCAGGCTGAACGTTTTGGCGCTGAATTTACTTCCGGATGGGTAGAGGAAGTAGATTTCAGCAAACGCCCTTTTAAAGTGAAGGTAGAGGGTAAAGGTATCATTGAGGCGGAGTCGGTCATTATTGCTACAGGTGCGTCCGCCAAATATCTAGGCATTCCGGGTGAGCAGGACAATGTAGGTCGCGGAGTCAGCACGTGCGCAACTTGCGATGGCTTCTTTTTCCGCGGGAAAAAGATTGTCGTGGTTGGCGGTGGCGATTCAGCCATGGAGGAAGCGAGCTTCTTGACCCGTTTTGCTTCCAGTGTAACCTTGGTCCATCGTCGCGATGAGTTGCGGGCATCCAAAATTATGCAAGATCGTGCGCGTGAGAACGAAAAAGTACATTGGGCATTAAACCGGACTCCTCTTGAAGTTGTGACGGGAGAAGCAGGCTTAAAAGGTTTGAAGGTACACAATAATGAGACCAATCAGGATGAGCTGATTGAGGTAGATGGCGTGTTCGTAGCCATCGGGCATACACCGAACACAGGTTTCCTGAACGGACAAATTCATACCGATGAACACGGCTATATTGTAGTAAAGCCAGGCACAACGGAAACGAACATCCCCGGAGTTTTTGCCTGTGGGGACGTACAGGATAACCGTTACCGTCAAGCTATTACGGCTGCGGGAACGGGCTGTATGGCGGCTATGGACTGCGAGAAGTATCTCGAAGGCAGTGCTGTTCACGACTGGAGCGAAACACTGGATCAATAAAAGCGTGTCTATGGTACACAAAAAGGCTAACGGGAGAGCGAAGGAAACCTCTGTTATGCCGCATCTTTTGTTCAGGAAGAGAAAGCCTGCTGCGTTTGCACAGGCTTTCTCCTTTTTATGATTATAGAATTTATAAGTTTTCAGCGGAGCTGAACAATCTATAATCGCAAGAAAAATTTCCGTTAAGCGTGGTCTGGCTTCCTTGAAAGTACGTCAATAGACGTTTTTCTTATGGGTGCATGAGGTTAAAAATTCCGCTAATCGTACACTTTTCAACAAGGAAGTGTCCTTGACCGTAACGGGGGCTTCAATTATAGTTGGAACGTAGGATTACTATTATGAAGTAGGAATTGTAAGCGTATATTTCATACCAGGTTTTTAAGTAAACATAAAGGTGGCTTGGAACATGTCTGAAAGTATCTATGTAGGTGTCGATTTGGGCGGTACCGCGATTAAAGTCGGCATTTGTAATGAAAACGGACAGCTTTTGCACACATATGAGGGACCAACCGAAACCGATAAAGGTGTAGACGTTGTCATCGGTAATATCGAAAAATATGTGCGGCATATTGTTGAGCAATCTCCTTATGAGTGGGATCAACTAAAGGGTGTCGGTGCAGGCGTTGCAGGTTTTACGAATGTTCGTGATGGTATTATTGTCCTCGCTCCTAATATTGGCTTTCGTGACGTACCGATCCGTGCGCTCCTAGAGAACCGGATTGGCAAGCCTGTGAAAATAGACAACGATGCGAATGTTGCTGCGCTGGGTGAGGCTTGGGCTGGTGCAGGCAAAGGCATAGAAAACTGCGTATGCTATACCCTGGGAACAGGAGTAGGTGGCGGCATTATTATAAACGGTAAAATATACCAAGGTTCTTCGGGCATGGCCGGAGAAATTGGCCATATCAGTGTCGTACCTGATCTGGAGGCTATTCAGTGTGGATGCGGCAAAATGGGTTGCTTGGAAACTGTATCTTCCGCAACAGGCATCATTCGTATGGCCAAGGACGCTGTGGAACGTGGCGACCGGACCTCTCTGGCGCTGGAAGATCAAATTGCTGCCAAGGAAGTATTTGATGCTGCTAAAGCCGGGGATGAAGTCGCTCTGCGTATCGTGAACCGTGCTGCTTTCTATTTGGGGAAATCTATGGCAGCAGTTGCCGCTGTGCTTAATCCAGAGTTGTTTATCATAGGTGGCGGTGTTTCCAAAGCAGGCGACTTTTTGTTTGAAGAGATGCGTCGCGTGTACACCAAACTGGCACCTGAGCCCCTTCAAAAAGGGGTATCGATTGTTCCAGCTGTGCTGGGCAATGACGCAGGTATCGTAGGGGCAGCTGGTTTGTTGCTACGTTCCTGATCCTGATCCACAGGTTACTGATAATACGGGTACTGGCATAGAGCGAAGAAGCAAAAGGAGAGGGAAGTCCATATGACAGATAACCTAAAAAATGCTGCGCCGTGGGCAACGCTCATTATTATTACGGGGATGTCAGGCGCAGGGAAGACCATTGCGGTTCAGAGCCTGGAAGACTTGGGCTTCTTCTGCGTTGATAATTTGCCTCCTGTACTGATTCCCAAATTTGCCGAGTTGATTGAGCAGTCTAACGGTAAAATAGGCAAGGTGGCACTCGTAATTGATTTACGCGGACGAGAATTTTTCACCGCCTTGTCTGAATCGTTGAATTATATTAAAGATCATTTTACGATTCATTGTGAAATTTTATTCTTAAATGCGAATGATGGCGTTCTCGTACAGCGGTATAAGGAAAGCCGTAGACGTCATCCGCTGGCTCCAGACGGCATGCCTTTGGATGGGATTCGGTTGGAGCGCAAGATGTTGGAAGAATTAAAAAGCTCGGCTACACAGGTTATTGATACAAGTGTGATGAAGCCTGCAACCTTAAAGGCGAGGATTATTTCACGATTTTCTCATCTGGAGAGCAGTATGCTTTCCGTGAACATTACTTCTTTTGGCTTCAAGTATGGTATTCCCATTGATGCCGATCTTATATTCGATGTGCGCTTCCTGCCTAATCCCCACTATGTGGACCAACTACGTCCCCACACGGGACAGGATAGCGATGTATATGATTATGTCATGAAATGGCCCGAGACTCAGGCATTCTTGACCAAGTTGCTGGATATGTTACACTTTTTGATTCCGCAATATCGCAAAGAAGGCAAAAGCCAGGTCATTATCGGCATTGGCTGTACTGGCGGTAAGCATCGTTCTGTTGCAATATCGGAGTATTTAGGAAAGATGCTGGGTGCCAGCGAGACAGAATCTGTTTCTGTTTCGCATCGGGATGCTGATCGGGACCGGCATTAATGAGGTGAAATCATGAAAGAGACCGGATCACAACGGGAGCGCCCACGTATTGTTGTTATGGGCGGCGGAACCGGCTTGTCCGTCATGCTGCGGGGCTTAAAGCAAAAGCCGCTAGATATTACGGCTATTGTTACAGTCGCTGACGATGGCGGAAGCTCCGGGATTTTGCGCAGTGAGCTGCAGATGCCCCCTCCAGGGGATATTCGCAATGTGCTGACTGCCTTGGCTGACGTGGAACCAGTGATGTCAGATATGCTGAAATACCGTTTCGGTGCGGGATCAGGATTGTCAGGCCACAGCCTGGGTAATCTGATTTTAGCAGCGATGACCGATATATCGGGAGATTTTGTAACGGCGGTGCGTGAGCTTAGCCGTGTATTTGCTGTCCGGGGACGCGTGCTGCCGGCAGCTGAGGAAGGCGTTGTGCTAAGTGCCGAAATGGAGGATGGCACGGTGATTACCGGAGAGTCCAAGATCCCGGAAGCGGGCGGACGAATCAAACGCGTCTTTCTTGAACCGACTCACGTGGAGCCGTTGCCTGAGGCTGTAGAGGCCATTAATGAGGCTGATGCGATTTTGATTGGCCCCGGCAGTCTATATACCAGCATATTACCGAATTTGCTTGTACCTAAACTCGCTGAAGCTGTAGTAAAATCAGACGCTATCAAAATATTTGTCTGTAACGTTATGACCCAGCCTGGAGAAACCGATGGCTATACGGTAGGAGATCACCTGCAAGCTATTTTTGAGCATGTAGGGCATCATCTCTTCGACTATGTCATTGTAAATAACGGAGAAATTCCACCCCAAGTACAGGAAATGTATGCCGAGCAGGGCGCTAAGCCAGTTCAAGTAGACATGGGCGAGCTGACCGATCGGGGATATAAAGTGGTGGCAGATACTTTAGTTTTGTTCCGTACGTATCTACGGCATGATGCCGACAAATTAAGCCAGCATATTTACCAATTGGTACAAAACTGGATATTAAGAAGGAGGTGAGTCCCTTGTCCTTTGCGGCACAAACGAAAAAAGAGCTTACGATGATTGAAAGCCAGTCCTGTTGTGAGAAAGCGGAACTATCTGCGCTCATACGTATGCTCGGATCCGTACAACTGTCGAATAAAAGGGTGATATTGGACGTGTCCACAGAAAATGCCGCGATTGCAAGGCGGATTTACTCCTTGATCAAGAAGCATTTTCAACTTCATATCGAACTGCTTGTACGGAAAAAAATGCGCTTGAAAAAAAATAATGTGTACATTGTCCGTATTCCCAATGGTGTGCAACAGCTGCTAAAGGATCTTTATATCGTCTCAGAAGGTTTCTTGTTCACTGACGGGATTAATCGGGATATCGTTCGGAAAAACTGTTGTAAGAGGGCTTATTTGCGGGGCGCCTTTATGGCAGGTGGCTCTGTCAACAATCCTGAAGGATCGTCTTACCACCTTGAAATTTCTTCGATGTATGAGGAGCATTGTCAGGCACTCGTTGATCTTGCGAATGAATTTCATCTAAATGCTCGCTGTATTGAGCGAAAAAAAGGTTTTATTCTCTACATCAAGGAAGGTGAGAAGATCATTGAGCTGCTTAGCATCATTGGGGCGCATCAAGCCTTGTTCAAATTTGAAGATGTACGCATTATGCGCGATATGCGCAATTCCGTAAATCGCATTGTCAATTGTGAAACGGCTAATTTGAACAAGACGATCGGAGCTGCTGTCCGGCAAATTGAGAATATTAAGTTGCTGGAGAGGGAAGTTGGTTTGGAGACCTTGCCGGATAAACTGCGTGAAGTGGCAGAAATTCGACTCGCTCATCCCGATTTGAATTTAAAAGAAGTCGGGGAAATGCTCAAAGGGGTCGTGAGTAAATCGGGTGTAAATCATCGGCTTCGCAAAATTGATGAGATGGCTGACAAAATCAGGGGCGAAAATGGCCTGATTCCGTAAAAAGAATGTCCGTGGGGCTTTCAGCCCCGGTTTTTTTAGTTTTTTTTCTAGTGTCTGTCCCGGGTTAATGTTATAATGTGATAAATAAAATGGAGTAAGTAGTGTCCAGATTTATTTGATGAGGGGGTAAGCTGACATGTCAAAACATCCGGTAGTCGTACGCTTGAAAACAGGACTGCACGCCAGACCTGCTGCGTTGTTCGTACAGGAAGCGAATAAATATTCATCTGAGATTTTTGTGGAAAAAGAAGACAAAAAGGTTAATGCCAAGAGCATCATGGGTATTATGAGTCTTGCCATCAGTACAGGTACTGAAATCAATATTAGTGCTGAAGGTGCGGACGCCGAACAGGCTGTAAACGCTTTAGTAAGTCTGGTTAGTAAGGTAGAGCTGGAAAATCAATAAACAAAGATTTGCTTTGTGATATGGTGTATGCTCTTAGTGAAAAGCCCCTTTGGGGCTTTTTTTGTATCCAGAAAAAAGTCTTCGAAAACTCCTCCGTTAACTGTTTTATGGATGGATTTGTTGAATATAGACACCGTATTAAGTTCAAACTATAAATAATTAAAATCCCCGTGGTCATGCTCTGTTTCGGAAATTTGTACGCTTGGCTGCAACCTTTTTCCGTCTTTTCCGTCTGGAAGGTACAAACATTTTCAAGAAAGAGGTTGAATTCAATGAGACTTTGGACAAAAACAGTAGCCACGGCAGTTCTCGCAGGAGCATTAATGGCAGGGGGAGTAGCAGGAGGATTATGGACGGGGGCAGATCGTGCTTATGCTGCGTCAACAGCTTCGACGGTAAACGGTGTAATTAATGTGACTGGAAGCGGGGAAGTATTGGCGAAGCCCGATATTGCTTATCTCTCTATCGGTGTACAATCGGAAGGGAATACGGCAGCCGCTGCTCAAAAAGCCAATGCTACAAAATTGAACAAGGTTACACAACTGCTGAAAGAAAAGTGGAGCATTAGCGCAGATGACATTCAGACCAGCCAGTTTTATGTACAGCCTAACTACACCTATAACGAAAAAGAAGGGCAGAAGCTCAAAGGCTACACTGCCAACCATACACTTTCCGTCAAATACCGCGATTTGGATAAAATCGGTCAGTTGTTGGATGAGGCGACCAAGTCCGGAGCCAATAACGTAGATAATGTACGTTTTTCCGTGGAAGATCCTTCGACTTATGAAGAAGAAGCCATTACTAAGGCATTGGGAAGCGCACAATCTAAAGCCAGTGCTGTAGCTAAGGCAGCCAAACGAGGGTTAGGTGTCCTTGTGAGTGTGACGGTAGATGGCGGAGAAGCACAAATCTTTACACAACGTGAAAATGCCATGTCAAAATCGCTCTTGGACGTAGCAGGTGGCGGGACAGAGATACAATCGGGGCAAGTAACAGTGAAAGTTCAGGTGTCGGCTCAATACGAAATGAACTAATATAGATCATCAAACGAAGCCACAAGCGGCCTGCATCATGTGCAGGCTGGCTTGCTGGCTTTTTTTGTATACCGAAACCTTTTTGTAATGAGTCTGTCATAGCTAAGGGTTATTAGGTGTACATATTGAAATCGGAGAGTGTACAGATTGTAAACTACATACAATAGGGTATAGATATAATATTAAAAGTAGTTATCACACATAGACAATACAGATCATTAACAGGAGGAATATTTAATATGAGTAAGCATGCAATAAAATGGGGTTCAGCACTGCTGGCGGCAGGGATTTTCGCAGGAGTCACAGCTGTTCCCGTTTCCTATATCCAGGCAGCATCGACGAAACAGCAGCAAGCGACAACACGGCAACCAGGAATCAGCATCCAATGGAATGGTAAAACGTTGCCCGCTAAAGGTGTCCAAGTGAACGGGAGTACAATGATTCCGGTGGCCGCACTGCGCGACAGCTTGGGGATTCCAGTAAGCTATGATGCGAAAACAGCGACATATACCGTAGGTAGCGGGTACAATAAACTTTACATTATGGCTTCTTCCTCGGATGCCTACGTCAACGTCAATGGAATCAATACACGTAGTATGGATGCCAAACAGATCGCTGGGAAGCTATACATTCCTATGAGTTTGCTGAAAGACTATCTGGGCATAGATGCTCAATGGAATGCAGCTCAGAAAACAGTAACGCTGAGTAAAAGCCAGCTAAATCCGATTACAATTGCGTCTCAAACACTTCCAGCTTCGAGTAGTGCGAAGGTGTCCTACAAGATTAAGTACCCGCAAATCAGCGGTAGCCAGCTGAATTCTGAGGCTCAACAGGCCATTAACAATGTGCTTAAAAAGCATGCAGAAGGTATATTGGCAGCAGGCAAAAAGATGATGGCTGAGGGAGAGGCTACAACAGAAAGACCGTATGAGTTTGGAAATGATCTTGCGATTGCCTATAACAAAGATGGTATTCTGAGTGTGATTATGCAGGACTACTCGTATACGGGTGGCGCACATGGCATGACGGCACGTAAAGGATATACGTTTTCGCTCGCTGATGGTAAACTGCAGCAATTGTCTGACGTATTGAAGGCAAATCCGAACTACAAAAAGTTCCTCAATGCTGATTTGAAGAAAAAAATCGATGCACTTCAGGCTGGCGAAGGATTCGGCAAATTTAAAGAGCTGGCGGCAGATCAGAATTTTTATGTGACGAACAGTGGAGTAACAATCGTGTTTGATTTGTATGATTATGCGCCATACGCGTATGGAATTCCGGAGTTTACCTACTCGTTCGGTCAATTGCTGCCTCAAGGCGAAAAGCCTTTTGCGGGACAGAATGAATAGTAGAAATAAATAAGTCCAATTGTCTATAACCTAAAAAACAATAATGCAAAAAAGCTGCCTACCGGATAAGAAAGTCCGGAGCAGCTTTTTCATTTACCAGTTATCGAAAGAGGTGAATTTCTTCTCTTATACACCTTCTGGAGAGGAGCTAGTTAGCACTTTATCAATAATACCGTATTCCTTGGCATCATCAGCAGACATGAAGTAGTCACGGTCTGTATCTTTTTCAATGCGCTCCAGTGGTTGGCCTGTGCGATCTGCGAGAATGCGGTTCAGTTTATCACGCATTTTCAGAATGCGGCGTGCGCGGATTTCGATATCCGTTGCCTGACCTTGTGCACCACCCAGTGGTTGGTGAATCATAATTTCACTGTTTGGCAAAGCGAAACGTTTACCTTTGGCGCCTGCATTCAGCAAAAACGCGCCCATGGAAGCCGCCATACCTACGCAAATCGTAGATACGTCAGGTTTAATGTATTGCATCGTATCGAAAATGGCCATACCAGCTGTAATGGAACCGCCAGGGCTGTTAATATACAAGTGAATATCTTTTTCAGGATCTTCGGCAGCCAAAAACAGCATTTGCGCAATTATAGAGTTGGCTACAACGTCATTGACGTCCGAGCCTAACAAAATAATGCGATCCTTTAACAGTCTGGAATAAATGTCATAGGCGCGTTCGCCGCGGTTACTTTGTTCTACTACCATAGGAACATAGCTCACGTCAAAAAACCTCCCTTAAATATCGTTAGTGGATTTGGTGGACATGCCGATTACACGTCCCTTATTTATAAACTGTTACCGTAATAACCACATGATAAACAATTTCAAACAAAAAGTCAAAGAAAGTCAAACTAATGATTAAAAAAAAAGAGCCCTCAGCGCTCTTATTGGTTAAAACATTATATAGAAGCATCTAAGCGTTCATTTAAAATGGCGCGCCCGCGAGGAATCGAACCTCGATCTCAGGCTCCGGAGGCCTACGTCATATCCGTTGGACCACGGGCGCATAGTTGATTCAATGCAAACAACTAACTAATTAAACAGCTAATTGGAAACAAAGATGATTATATGATATACAGCAGTGAATTGCAAGCTTTTATTAAATGCGCATATTCAGATAAATGGTTGAGAAATATAGGTTCAGATAGACTTGCATATGGAGCAAATATTGGTTAAGATATACGTGGGACTTAAAAAGTTATCCCGGGACGTTTTGAGACCAGTTAGAGATAGAGCATTAGAGACAGAACTTAGAAGTGTGCGGGAGTGGAAAGCATGCGAAAGATATTAGAAATACAGAAGCAGCTTCTGCCCGACCTCATGGATGTTTTGAAAAAAAGGTACACGATCCTGCATCAGATTATGCTGTCCGATGTTGTTGGACGCAGAACACTGGCAGCTTCACTGAACATGACTGAGCGCGTGTTGCGCGCCGAAACCGATCTTCTTAAAGCTCAGGGGCTAATTGAGATTGAGAGTGTAGGCATGAAGGTGAGCAAAGCAGGACTGGATCTGCTGGAACAGCTGGAGCCGATTGCGAACAACTTGTTCGGCCTGTCCCAATTGGAGGACCAGATTCGTCAAGCCTATGGTTTGAGGAAGGTGGTTGTCGTTCCAGGGGATTCGGATGCTTCTCCGTTAACAAAGCAGGAGCTGGGGCGCGCTGGAGCAAAAGCGTTGCTGAGTGTTATGGACGACGAGGATGTGGTCGCTGTAACAGGTGGCACGACAATTGCCGACGTGGCGGAACAACTGGCACTACCTTCTAATGGCCCACTTAAGGGTGGGTGGTTTGTACCGGCACGCGGGGGTTTGGGAGAAAGCATGGAAATGCAGGCCAACACAATTGCTTCCACAATGGCTCGCAAGGTAGGCGCTCAATACCGTCTGCTCCATGTACCGGATTTGCTCAGCAATCATGCTTACAACTCCTTGCTTGAAGATACGAACATTCAGGATATATTGAACCTGATTCGCGAGAGTCGTATCATCATTCACGGGATAGGCAACGCCATAGCGATGGCACATAGACGTAAACTTGATCCCGAAACCTTTGCCCAGATCAGCAGTGAAGGAGCGGTAGCCGAATCGTTTGGTTATTACTTTAACGAAGATGGCGTCGTTGTTCACAGAATGCTGACGCTTGGACTCCGATTGGAGGACATTAGGCGTACCGATACGGTTCTAGGTGTAGCTGGAGGCAAAAACAAGGCGGCCGCTATTCATGCGGTACTGCGTTTCGGGCAAGAGGACATTCTAGTCACCGACGAAGGCGCTGCTGTTGAGATTGTAAGTCGTTATTTAAATGATTAATATAGGATTTATGAATATTGTTGTCTTGACGGGCTTTCGGGTCTGTCTTGAATATATAAAACTAAACTAAACGAACTTTGGGAGGAACTCACTCATGACAGTTAAAGTTGGTATTAACGGTTTCGGACGTATTGGACGCCTTGCTTTCCGCCGGATTCAAAATGTGGAAGGTATTGAAGTAGTAGCAATCAATGACTTGACAGATTCCAAAATGTTGGCACATTTGTTGAAATATGATACAACACAAGGTAATTTCCAAGGACAAGTAGAAGTACATGACGGCTTCTTCAAAGTAAACGGTAAAGAAGTTAAAGTTTTGGCTAACCGCAACCCTGAAGAACTGCCTTGGGGAGACCTGGGTGTAGACATCGTTCTGGAATGTACAGGTTTCTTCACAACTAAAGAAGCTGCTGAGAAACATTTGAAAGGCGGCGCTAAAAAAGTTGTTATCTCCGCTCCAGCTACTGGCGACATGAAAACTGTCGTTTACAACGTAAACCATGAAATTCTGGACGGAACTGAAACTGTAATCTCCGGTGCTTCTTGCACAACAAACTGCCTGGCTCCTATGGCTAAAACACTGCAAGATAAATTTGGTATCGTTGAAGGCTTGATGACTACAATTCATGCTTACACTGGCGACCAAAACACTTTGGATGCTCCACATGCTAAAGGAGACTTCCGTCGTGCTCGTGCAGCAGCTGAAAACATCATTCCTAACACAACTGGTGCTGCTAAAGCAATCGGTTTGGTTATCCCTGAGTTGAAAGGTAAATTGGATGGCGCGGCTCAACGTGTTCCAGTACCTACAGGTTCCCTGACTGAGCTGGTAACAGTTCTGGAGAAAAACGTAACTGCTGAAGAAATCAACGCTGCGATGAAAGAAGCTTCCGATCCTGAAACTTATGGATACACTGAAGATCAAATCGTTTCTTCCGACATCAAAGGTCTTACTTTCGGTTCTTTGTTTGATGCAACTCAAACTAAAGTTCTGACTGTTGGCGACAAACAACTGGTGAAAACTGTAGCTTGGTATGACAATGAAATGTCTTACACTGCACAATTGATCCGCACGTTGGAATACTTCGCAAAACTGGCTAAATAAGAACAGTCTTATTGAGCAACATCATAGAGCGGAAACAGGTTATTGTTTCCGCTCTTTATATATCAAATGTGCCTTGAATTCCTGATTCGTAAAATTATAAGGGTGCGGAGGAATATGGAGATGAACAAAAAGAGCGTACGTGATATAGAACTGAATGGAAAACGGGTGTTTGTTCGTGTAGATTTTAACGTTCCGGTTGAGGACGGTAAAATTACGGATGACAAGCGTATTCGTGAAACCTTGCCAACCATTAACTACCTGATTGAAAAAGGTGCAAAAGTTATTTTGGCGAGTCACTTTGGACGTCCAAAAGGTCAGGTTGTTGAATCCATGCGTCTGACTCCTGTTGGCGTACGTTTGTCTGAGCTGCTGAAAAAACCAGTAGTTAAAGTGGACGAATCGGTAGGCGAAGCTGTTAAAGCGAAAGTGGCTGAACTGCAAAACGGCGACGTGCTGTTGCTTGAAAATGTACGTTTCTATGCAGGAGAAGAAAAGAATGATCCTGAATTGGCGAAGCAATTTGCTGAATTGGCAGACGTTTTCGTGAATGACGCATTTGGTGCAGCACACCGTGCTCATGCTTCCACAGAAGGTATCGCGCATCTTCTTCCGGCTGTTTCCGGCCTGCTGATGGAGAAAGAATTGTCTGTAATCGGTAAAGCTCTTTCAAACCCAGATCGTCCTTTTACAGCCATTATCGGCGGTTCCAAGGTAAAAGACAAAATCGACGTGATTGACAACCTGCTGAACATTGCAGATAACGTAATCATTGGTGGCGGTTTGGCTTATACATTCTTCAAAGCTCAAGGTCATGAAGTGGGTCAATCCCTACTGGATGAATCAAAATTGGACGTAGCTCTTGGATTTATTGAAAAAGCGAAGAAGCTCGGCAAAAACTTCTACCTTCCGGTTGATATTGTGGTATCTGACGATTTCAGCGCTACGGCGAACACAAACATTGTGGATATCGACGGCATTCCTTCAGATTGGGAAGGCGTGGACATCGGACCGAAAACACGTAAAATCTATGCAGATGTTATCAAAAACTCCAAATTGGTTGTTTGGAACGGACCAATGGGCGTATTTGAAATCGAGCCTTTCGCTGGTGGTACTCGTGAAGTAGCGGAAGCTTGCGCAACAACAGAAGCATACACCATCATTGGTGGCGGTGATTCTGCGGCTGCGGCTGAAAAATTCCACTTGGCTGACAAAATGGATCATATCTCCACTGGCGGCGGCGCATCTCTGGAATTTATGGAAGGCAAAGCACTTCCGGGTGTTGTTGCACTGAACGATAAATAATCAAACGCACTATGCGTGAATAAAGCTTTAGGGCACCTAATAGTTAGGAGTTGAAACCATTGAGAACACCGATTATCGCGGGTAACTGGAAGATGTTTAAAACCGTACCAGAAGCTAAAACTTTCATCGAAGAGATCAAAGGCAAAGCAGAGGTTGCAGGAGTGGAAAGCGTGATTTGCGCACCATTTACAAATCTTCCTGCTCTGGTTGAAGCAGTAAAAGGCACGTCTATTAAAATTGGAGCACAAAACCTGCACTTTGCAGAAGATGGCGCATTTACAGGTGAAATTAGCGGTGGAATGCTGAAAGATCTGGGCGTAGACTACGTTGTGATCGGACACTCCGAGCGTCGTGAATATTTTAATGAAACAGACGAAACGGTGAACAAAAAGGTTCATGCGGCATTCCGTCATGACCTGACTCCAATCGTATGTGTAGGCGAAAAGCTGGAAGATCGTGAAGCTGGACAAACCAAAGAGGTTGTAAAAGTGCAAACTGTAGCAGCTTTTGCTGGTTTGGCTAAGGATCAGGCTGCACAAGTAGTTGTTGCTTATGAGCCAATCTGGGCCATCGGAACAGGCAAATCCTCCACTTCGCAGGATGCGAATGAAGTGATTTCCTATATCCGTAGTCTGATTAAAGAGCTGTATGATGAAAATACAGCAAATGCTGTACGTATTCAGTATGGTGGCAGTGTAAAACCTGAAAATGTTACTGAGTACCTGGGTCAAAGCGATATCGACGGCGCGCTTGTGGGCGGTGCCAGTCTTCAACCGGCGTCGTACATCGCGCTTGTTGAGGGGGCGAAGTAAGATGACAGCACCAAAACCGGTAGCTTTAATTATTATGGACGGGTTCGGATTGCGTGACAACGTAGAAGGTAATGCGGTTGCGCAGGCCAACAAACCGAATTACGACCGGTATTTACAACAGTATCCTCATACAACGCTGACGGCTTCTGGCGAAGCAGTGGGTCTGCCTGAAGGACAAATGGGTAACTCCGAAGTAGGTCACTTGAACATCGGCGCAGGCCGAATTGTATATCAAGACTTGACTCGTATTTCGAAGTCCATTCGTGACGGCGAGTTCTACGACAATGAAACACTGGTTAAAGCAGTGCAACATGCTAAGAAGAACAACACGAAACTTCACCTGTACGGACTGTTGTCTGACGGTGGCGTGCATAGCCATATCAGCCATCTGTTCGCTATGCTGGACTTGGCGAAAAAAGAAGGCTTAACTGAAGTGTACATTCATGCTTTCATGGATGGACGCGACGTTATGCCTGACAGCGGCGTAGGCTTCATGCAGCAACTGATCGCCAAAATTCAAGAAGTGGGCGTAGGCAAAATTGCGACTGTACAAGGACGCTATTATGCTATGGACCGCGACAAACGTTGGGAACGTGTGGAGAAATCTTACCGTGCAATCGTATACGGAGAAGGCCCTCAATACACAGATCCAATGGAAGCATTGAAAGAATCGTATGAAAAATCAGTGTTCGACGAATTTGTGGAGCCAACGGTTATTGTGAAGGCTGACGGAAGTCCTGTAGGGCTGGTCGAAAGCAATGACTCTGTTATCTTCCTCAATTTCCGTCCTGACCGTGCGATTCAACTGTCTCAGGTATTTACAAACGCGGACTTCCGTGGTTTTGACCGTGGCCCGAAATTGCCTAAAGATTTGCACTTTGTTTGCCTGACGTTGTTCAGCGAAACGGTTGAAGGCTTTGTAGCTTACGAACCGAAAAACCTGGATAACACGTTTGGTGAAGTGTTGGTTCAAAACAACAAAAAGCAATTGCGTATTGCTGAGACTGAAAAATATCCGCACGTTACTTTCTTTTTCAGTGGCGGACGTGATGTGGAGCTTCCTGGCGAAACTCGTATTTTGATCAACTCGCCTAAAGTGGCTACATATGACTTGCAGCCGGAAATGAGTGCGTATGAAGTAGCGGATGCTGCTGTTAAGGAAATCGAAGCCGACAAGCATGATGCGATTATCCTGAACTTTGCCAATCCGGATATGGTTGGACACTCCGGTATGCTGGAGCCAACGATTAAGGCGGTAGAGACGACGGATGAATGTGTTGGACGTGTTGTAGATGCGGTTAAAGCCAAAGGCGGCGTGGTTATTATCATTGCTGACCATGGTAACGCGGATATGGAAATTGATGAGCAGGGACGTCCGTTCACAGCTCACACAACTAATCCGGTTCCGTTCATTTTGACTGACGAAAATATCGTTTTGCGTGAGCATGGAATACTGGCTGACGTAGCTCCAACGCTTCTGGATTTGATGCAACTTCCGCAACCTGCGGAAATGACAGGAAAATCTATGATTGCATCCCGCAAGTAAGCTTGATTTAATAAGTATAGGCTTGACCAATAAATCATGATTCACAAAGGAGATTAAGTACAAATGACTATTATTTCTGACGTGTACGCTCGCGAAGTCCTCGACTCCCGTGGTAACCCAACGGTTGAAGTTGAAGTATATCTGGAATCCGGTGCTATCGGTAGTGCTATCGTTCCTTCCGGTGCCTCCACAGGCGCTCACGAAGCTGTAGAGCTTCGTGATAACGATAAATCCCGTTACCTGGGTAAAGGCGTTCTGCAAGCTGTTAAAAACGTGAACGAAATTATTGCTCCTGAAGTAATCGGCTTGGATGCTGTGAACCAAGTAGAAATCGACACGCTGATGATCAAATTGGATGGTACACATAACAAAGGTAAATTGGGTGCAAACGCAATTCTGGCTGTATCCATGGCTGTAGCTCGCGCTGCTGCTGAAGCTCTGGGCTTGCCACTGTACACTTACCTGGGCGGATTCAATGCTAAACAATTGCCAGTGCCAATGATGAACATCGTTAACGGTGGCGCTCATGCCGACAATAACGTTGACGTACAAGAGTTCATGGTTCTGCCTGTAGGCGCTCCTACATTCAAAGAAGCTCTGCGTGTAGGCGCAGAAATCTTCCACAACCTGAAATCCGTACTGAACTCCAAAGGTTTGAACACAGCTGTTGGTGATGAAGGTGGTTTTGCTCCTAACTTCAAATCTAACGAAGAAGCTCTGTCCACTATTATCGAAGCGATCGAAAAAGCTGGTTACAAACCAGGTGTTGACGTATTCCTCGGTATGGACGTTGCCTCCACTGAGTTCTTCAAAGATGGAAAATACACATTGGAAGGCGAAGGCAAATCCTTCACTTCTGCTGAGTTCGTTGACCTGCTTGCTTCTTGGGTTGATAAATACCCAATCATCACTATTGAAGATGGTTGCTCCGAAGATGACTGGGAAGGTTGGAAATTGCTCACTGAAAAATTGGGCAACAAAATCCAATTGGTTGGTGACGACCTGTTCGTAACAAACACAGAGCGTCTGGCTAAAGGTATCGATGAAAACATCGGTAACTCCATCCTGATCAAAGTAAACCAAATCGGTACGCTGACTGAAACTTTCGATGCTATCGAATTGGCTAAACGCGCAGGATACACAGCTGTCATCTCTCACCGTTCCGGTGAATCCGAAGACAGCACAATCGCTGATATCGCTGTTGCAACAAATGCAGGCCAAATTAAAACAGGTGCTCCTTCCCGTACTGACCGTATTGCGAAGTACAACCAATTGCTCCGCATTGAGGATCAACTGGGTGAACTGGCTCAATACCACGGCCTGAAATCTTTCTACAACCTGAAAAAATAATATTGCGCAAAAATGCTGATGGCGCCTCTGACTCATGGTTCATGATCACGAAGTCTCAACGCTCAAAGCTTTTACGCATTAAAAAACAGACCTACTCGCCACCGCGGGCAGGTCTGTTTTTTTGTTATTATGGATGTGTATGAGAATACATAACTTTGCAAAGGCTTAATGGCTGAGTGACTTGTATAACTGTTGTTATCTACTGGAAGCTGTGGTAGAATAAAAATAGTGTTTTGCGTTAATTTCCGGCTATTTATAACATGATATGTACATGTTTTCATAAAAGAGGCTGTGTTGTTTTGCAAAACAGATGTATAAGCTCAGGAGGTGGGATTTTTCATGGAAATCTTTTTGAAAGTGCTGCTCGTTGTGTTCTCGATTGCTGTTATTGCGGTTGTTTTACTGCAAAAGGGGAAAAGCGCAGGTTTGTCCGGTGCCATCTCTGGCGGTGCTGAGCATCTGTTCGGCAAAACAAAAGCTCGCGGTATGGATTTGATTTTACAACGTGCAACTGCTGTTTTGGGTGCGGGTTTTATGATCGTTTCTGTTTTAGTTGCATTTTTTGCAAAATAAGATAAATATGTACCTTAAGCCTTCGTTTCGCGGGAAACGGGGGCTTTTTTTAGATTTTGGACAGGCAGGGATGCCGTCGATTAAATTCGTGTATACTAGGGTATGAGTATATTAAGAGCCTTGTATCAGGAACAAGGACATGCGGATTTATTACTGAAAATTAAAGGTCACCCGAGGTGGACAATATTATGATAACAGAGCAACAACTACTCGATTTTATGCGCGAGACTGCATACAAACCCATGACTTACCAGGAGCTGGAGCAGCACTTTGATATTAAGGATGCGGAGGATTTCCGTGAATTTCTTAAGCTCTTGAATTCCTTGGAGGAAGAGGGGAAAATCCTGCTGACCAGCACAAACCGTTATGGCGTGCCGGAACGGATGGATTTGCAGCGTGGGCGTTTGCAGGCTCATGCCAAGGGATTTGCCTTTCTGATTCCAGAGGACCGGGAGCACCCGGATGTATATATTCATGCGAACGACTTAAAAAGTGCGATGAATGGAGATACGGTACTGGTAAGAGTGTCCTCGAAGGGACCTGCGGGCGGTCGATTAGAAGGTGAAGTTGTACGGATCGTGAAGCGTGCAGTGCTTCAAGTAGTAGGCGTGTTTCAGAGCCACGAAGCATATGGTTTCGTTCTGCCGGATGATAAGCGTATTAACCGGGATATTTTCATTCCAAAAACAAGCTTCAATGGAGCCGTAAACGGTCAAAAGGTCGTTGTGCGTATTGTGAGCTATCCAGAAGGACGAGCAGCGGCGGAAGGCGAAGTGTTGGAAGTTTTGGGTCATAAGGATGATCCGGGCGTCGACATTTTGTCAGTTATTCGCAAGCATCAGCTTCCGGAAGCTTTTCCAGATGAAGTTACAGAGGAAGCGGAGAATGCTCCCGACGCGATTACGGAAGAAGAGATTGTTCGTCAGGGACGGCGCGATCTGCGTGATAAGATCATTGTTACCATTGATGGTGAGGATGCCAAAGACCTGGATGATGCTGTAAATGTAGAGCGCTTGCCGAACGGAAACTACCGTCTGGGCGTTCATATTGCCGACGTAGGGTATTATGTGCGTGAGAACTCCAAGCTGGATCAGGAGGCATATAACCGCGGTTGTAGCGTGTATTTGGTTGACCGTGTCATTCCTATGCTTCCACATCGACTTTCGAACGGAATATGTTCTTTGAATCCACAGGTGGATCGACTGACTTTATCCTGTGAGATGGAATTCAATGAGCATATGAAGGTTGTAAAGCATGATATTTTCACCAGTGTGATTAAAACGAAGGAACGGATGACGTACACTAACGTTCGCAAAATCCTCGAAGAGGAAGATGCTGAACTGATGGAACGGTACAAGGATCTCGTTGATGTATTCGGCACGATGAAGGAATTGGCATTGAAGCTGCGTGCTAATCGAATGCGCCGAGGTGCGGTTGATTTTGACTTTGATGAAGCTAAAGTGATTGTGGATAATGAAGGAAAAGCTGTAGATATTGTGAAGAGAGAACGTACGATAGCTGAACAAATTATTGAAGAGTTTATGTTGGCGGCCAATGAAACGGTAGCCGAACATTTCCATTGGCTCAAAGTACCTTTCTTGTACCGGATTCATGAGGACCCAGATCCGGAGAAGCTGCAAAACTTTATGGCTTTCGCGGCTAATTTTGGGCATCAGATCAAAGGTAGAGGAAATTCCATTCATCCGCGTGCACTGCAAACGTTGCTGGAAGATATTCAGGGTACGAAGGAGCAAACCGTGCTTAGCACGATGATGCTGCGTTCGATGAAGCAGGCAAAGTATGATGCGGAAACGACAGGACATTTTGGGCTAGCAGCGGAGTATTACTCTCATTTTACATCGCCGATTCGTCGTTACCCTGACTTGGTGATTCACCGTGTCATTCGTGAGGTATTGGAGAACGGCGGGGCTTTAACAGCCGAGCGTCAGGAATATTTGACTGCACGTATGCCTGATATTGCGCAGCAATCTTCCGAGCGTGAACGTGTGGCTGTGGATGCAGAACGTGATACAGAGCAGATGAAAAAGGCTGAATACATGCTGGACAAGGTCGGCGAGGAGTTCGAAGGCATCATCAGCAGTGTAACCAGCTTTGGGATGTTCATTGAGCTGGACAATACAGTGGAGGGTCTGACGCGTCTGAGTGCGCTTACGGACGACTATTACCACTTTGACGAGCAGCATATGGCTTTGATTGGCGAACGCACCTCCAAGGTGTTCCGCATTGGGGATGAGGTTAAGGTTCGCGTCGCGCGTGTGAACATGGAAGATTACACAATTGACTTTGAACTTGTCGATATGAAGCAACGGCAACGCCGTGAACGGACGGGCGGTTCAGGACAGGGCGGAGGTTTTGCGCGTGGCGGTGAGGGCCGAGGTAAAGGCAAACCCCATGAAGGGCGCGAACGTAAGGGTGGTAAAGACAAGGCTGGCAGGGAGCGTAAAGGCGGTCGTGATGCTGCCGGGAAGCCTAAAGAAGCCGGTTCAGGCGTAGGTGGAGGTATTAGCACCGCAGGTCGTTCAGGGCGCGGCGGTGGAAACGGAGCTGGAGCCGGCTCAGCTAGCAGCTTCGGCTTTGGCAGTGGCAAGGGCGGGTATAACTCGCCAGCATCCGGGGCAAGCAAGCGACGGAAGAAGACGTCTGCCAGCGGTATTTTCATCGGCGGAGCAGCTACACCAGGTAGTGATGCCAGACCAAACGGTGAAGGCGCAGCACGTCGCAAGCGGAAGAATAAGGGCGGAAGTGGCGGCAATAGCACCGCGGGCTTTGTGCGGAAAAAGAAGAAGTAGGTAGCTAGAGCTTACTTACTTTGAAGGCTGGAGCTTTCATTGCAGTGTATGAAGCTGATTTGAAGCATAGGTATACGTGCGGTTTCTGTCTGCTGTATTGGATGGAAGCCGCTTGGTTCTAAGTGTGATATAAGTGCAGTTAGAAATGTAGAAGGCTTGACCTTTCTTGCTTTTACCATCTGAAATTTGTTACAATATATTTCTAGGTGGCTCTTTGTAGCCGGATTTTGATGCCTGGATTTCAAGAGTGAATTACGTTATTCATAAGGAGTGGTATTCATGGGTAAGAAGGCAGACGGGAAAGTGCTCGCCCAGAACAAAAAAGCTTCCCATGACTATTTTATTGAGGACACTTACGAGGCGGGCATGGTGCTAACGGGAACAGAAATTAAGTCTCTACGGAATGGTCGCTCTAATATAAGTGATGCATTTGCTACGATCCGTAATGGCGAAATTCATATTCACAATATGCATATCAGTCCCTTTGAGCAAGGCAATCGTAATAATCCTACCGATCCGACCCGTACGCGTAAGCTGCTGTTGCATAAAGAGCAGATTCGCAAACTTATCGGATTGTCCAAACAGGAAGGCTACACGATTGTTCCGTTAAAGATTTATGTTCGCAATGGTTATGCCAAGCTTTTACTCGGACTGGGTAGAGGTAAAAAGCAGTATGATAAACGTGATGCTGCCGCTAAACGTGATGCACAGCGTGATATCCAGCGCGCTTTACGTGAGAAACAGAAAATTGCAAGATAAGTTGCTCTATTATTGGGTATGGTACAAATTACGTGGAGAAGTTACTTGTTCCTGTAATGGTGCTATTTTATAAGGTTTAAATGGCTTCATTTCGTTTCGTAATGACCTGTAATATGGTATACTAACGAAGTAGTCAGTTTTAAAGCTTTTAACTTTGTTCGAGTGTTGAATCTTAGAATTCAGCTTTTGATATTATGCATGCTTATGCTCCGGTATTTCCGGATTTATCCGTGGAGCCCTTTTATAATAAGGGGGCGTTTATGGATTCGACGGGGATAGTTCGAGCATGGGTAGCGGGTAGTGGGGACGCGTCCGCTTCATCAACGCTAAAGCCTATTAAACGGCAAACAACAAAACAACTACGCTTTCGCAGCCTAAGAAACTGTGTGCGTGCTTCTACCCAGCATCGTCCATGTGACTGGGATAGGGGCTAACAAATAGTGGAATACGCTGTCTCATCTCCGCCTGGGGTGAGCAGAAGAAGATAATCAGGCTGACCCGAAGGGAATCCGGTGACAGGGAGTTTCTAGGGTGACATCAAAACTGTCACTACACCCGTAGAAGCTTATGTGTCGTTATCTTCGGACAGGGGTTCGACTCCCCTCGCCTCCATTGCTATCTTTAAAAAAGACACCATTAAGGTGTCTTTTTTTGTATGCAAATCTATTATTCTGGTGAAACTAATTACTATAATATTAGATTTGGAGTGAGGATAATGACCTTAATGACTACTGAAAAGGAAAAACAATTTCAGATTGCGGATTACAAGAATTTAATTGAAAAACTAATCAAGAGGGGATCTTTGTTTACTTTATTCAAATTTCAAACTGAAATGATACGAGAGTTAACTGCTGATGATCCAGACTTCACACAAAATAGAATTGTTGATTTTCTAATAATATTAAAGGAGGTAACTGATGATTGCTTAACATGCACAAAATGCCATCAACCATATAATTTTAGGATCTGCACTGGGCTAAGTTATGAAAAAGATAATGCAATTGAGCTAACTTGTAATGGGTGTGGTGATTGTTTTACTCATTCGGAGAGGAGAAGTCATGTAACATATTTTAATTTCGAAGCTTGGAGAGAAGTAGACAATTTAAGGAAAAGGTCTAGAGGATTCACGATAAGTTATCGACTTAGTTATTCACCTAAGAAGGCACTTCTTTATATATACGATAATAAAGAGATACGTCCTGAATTATGGATTAATGGCTACCAAATCTTTGAAGCGGAAGAAGTGAAGAGTTACTGGGACTACTCAAAAGGGTTAATAAAACAATGGAAAAAGGATGAGGAACTACAATCAGCGTGTATTCAAATTGAGAATGCAAAGATCTACACACTGGATGAAGTTTCAAAGGGTGATTAAATTAGTTTGGAGTTGGCGAAAGAAGTAGTAGTTTTTTACAGGAATTTAGTTTAGTTTGGTGATTGGAGAGTTTCAAGTGAGGTGCTGTTTTTACACAAGGTTTCGTTCTCTCGCTTTACATCAAGGTACTTAAAGCCACCAACCAGTGTCTGGTTGGTGGCTTTTTATATGGCTTTAATAATTGAGATGAAGAGATTTTACAATTGGTTTTTTACTACAGGCGTACATAGAAATATCAATGCCAATTCAGGAGGAACACATTGATTTTGGTACCACTTATAGTTAGGTCTTGATGGTTTGCCTTCCATCCACTGTCTGGAAACCAGTTATTAATCCAGCGATTTCACGTTGGACCGATTTCTTCAGAAGACCCAAAATGAACTGTCACTGCATATAACCCTTCCGTGATGATGTACTCCTGTAAATCGTATGTGTTATCAAAATCAGAATCTACAGTTATTACTGCGTACGATATTTTGTCCTTCGGTAGTATTTTGGGTGAATGGTCAGGAAATACAGACATCCTCTCTTTTGCGTGTGGATATGGCTCATGTTAAGGAAAATAAGGCTTCACCGATAACAGGAGCCTTTCAAAGTAATAATATCTATTTTCTTTTAGGTGGAAGATGGTTTTGGGGTTTCATATATTCATTCGTTAGCATATTAATTCAAAATAACAGATCGGATGGGGCTTTCTGTAAACAAAATCACTAATCTATCCGATACATACATAAGAATGTTTTGCTGTTAAAAATAACCTCTTAAACTCAAAATCTGAATTGTATAGTAGCTATGAACACATGTAAACACAAGGTAGATGGCGAACGTGCCTTGTGCCGCTGGAAAGGAGATATGAAAGCATTTGGACGTACTGCAAAACGGAATAGGGTATGAAAGTCTACACTTATACGGTCCTTTTCAACCTCAGCATATGGAACAATTGCGAATTACCAGGGCCGTTAACGATCATGCATACCTGTATGTGAGCGGCATGCTGTCGGAAGAACAGGGAGCAGCGTGTGTTGGACAGGACATGGAGCAGGAACCGATTGTCATACGTCAGTTAGATGAGCAAGGACAGTCGATCAGAAGATTGTTTCACGGGCTGGTTACACGTATGTCTGTGCACTGCATAAGGGGAGTATATACTTTTGAACTGGAGGCGGCCTCGCATTCCTATCAAATGGATATCAAAACGAAAAGGCGCTCCTATCAGGACATACATCGTACCTATGATGATCTGGTTACAACGATGGTTCGGAAATACATGTATGGAGACGCCATTGATACGGTAACCAATTATACCGAGTTAGGTACTTTTGTTTTACAATATGAAGAAACCGACTGGGCCTTTTTAAAGCGCCTTGTCTCTCGTTTTGGTTCGGTACTTGTGCCGGAGATCACGGCTGCATCACCTAAGGTTTTCTTTGGAATGCCAGAAGGCAAGCAGTACAAGGTGGAACGTGATGTATTTTATAGGGTTCGAAAAACATTTCATGATTTAGATACAGGAAAACCAGGGGAACGTGCTGGTGCGTATATCACCTATACAATTGAAAATCTGCAATACTATGCACTGGGTGACTTGATCACGTTACCCATCGGACAAGGCAAAGAGCTGGTTGTTGTTCGGGCAGTGACAGAGTTAAAGGATGGTTTACTCCAAACTCGTTATGAACTCCAAGCCGAACAGGATATTCACTATACTCGGTATGAAAATGATCAAGCCATTGGGATTTCACTCACGGGAACGGTATTGAAAGTACAACAGGATTTCGTACAACTTCAACTGGAAATTGATCCGAAGCAAGACCCAGCTAAAGCCTGTTGGTTTCCCGTATCCACCCGTTATGTCGCGGAAGAACATGGCGGTTGGTACGACATGCCTGAAGTTGGGGAACAAGTGGAGCTATATTTACCTACACACTGTGAAAAGGAAGCCTATGTGACCGATTCCTTGCAACAGCATCGCCACGCCAATGGACAGCCAGATGTGAAGGTATGGAAACACGTACAAGGTAGCGGCATAGAAATGTCTGAGCAGGGGCTGATCCTGTCCACTTCCGATGGGCTTTCGATTACACTACATGAGGATACGGGCATCACCGTCAACAGTCCGGGGAATGTACAGATTCAGGGCAATCATGTGAAGCTGGATGCAGGCCAGGAGCTATCACTGGAGGCTGGAAACGAACTATACTTAAAAGGCGGAGCCAGCAGTATGGTGCTAGATGGCGAGACGGACACCAAAGCCCCAGTGATTTATCAGGAAGGTGCGGTAAAAGCTCCAGTTTTCGTAGCTGACCTTCCTCCTGTACCTGAGCCGCCATTAATGAACATTAAAGCCTATGAAGCGGCTCAAACTGCAACAACAGCCAAAGCTCCATCCAGCAACACTCCTACCGCGAAAGTCACAAGTCCGGCAGCTCTTCAACAGGCCAAAGCCTTGATGGGTACGGTGTCTAAGCTTTTAGGCTCCATTCCGGTGATGGGAAAAGTGACTGGTGCTGTTATAGGAGCACTAAGTGGGCCTGCGGCGGGTGTCATTCTGAAAGCAACTGCAGCCATTCCTGTTCGAAGTAAAGGAACACCTACGGTTGGGGGAGGCGGTAAGGGAACCAGAATTCATCCGTTAAAATACTTGGCTGGTTTAACAATGCAGGGACTGGTCAGTCAATACGAGTATGAGCGAGCTCAGGAAGCCTATTATAACAAGTGGATTTTGGGGAAAGTGTATACAAGTGCTCGTCATGTGGCTCATTCCGGTGGAACATTGGAGCTGGTTCAAAACTTGCTGAAAGAGTCTAAGATGATGGTTCATGCGTATCAGCAGGTTCCTAAAAGTGTTCGTGAAAAATGGATTAGGGATTATATGAAGCAACAACCTCCTCCTAAGCCGCTTTCCCCAGAAGAAGAAAAATTACAGAGAGCAAGAAAGTATGCGCAAAGTATTCGTGACTGGGAAGCTAATCGTCCCGAACCCCCTAAAAAAAGCTTTGCCGAGGAAACCACACTCTTTTTCCAGGGCATGGAGGAAACAGTTCAAGCGAACGTTGAAGGCTTGAAACAGTTAAAGGATGCCCTTATCGAGCATCCTGTGGATACTATAAGTACAATAGTGTCGGGCCAATTTGAAGAGGCAAAGGGAGATTTGATATTTGCTAAAAATTATGTTTTGGATCAGGGAAATGCCAGAGAAGAGCATCTCAAAGGTTTAAAAGAAGACGATAAACGGATGTTAGAGAAGGGCCAAAGTTACATGGAGGGTGAGACATTAGCTGGGATGCTAATTAGCTCTCTTCTGGGTAAGGGGAAAGTAAAAGGTAGAAAAGGGACACATCATAATTCCAAGGATACCCCAGGAACAAAGCCCTTAAAACCTAATGAGTCGAAAACGGGTCCAACTAAAACTGAGGAAACGGTTAAGTCAAAGCCCCTAGTTTCTCATACAAAAGTGAAGTATGGCGATCAATACACTCGCGAAGGGCGAAGAAAGGTATTAAAATCAAATGTGGAGTACACTTCTCCAAATGGTCACACTTATAGAACGGATGATAAAGGTCGTCTTGTAAGTGCAGAAGGAAAGCTTGAATTAGGCGAAGCCAAAAGGAATAATCATGCCCAGAGAGTGGCTGGTCGGGAAGATCGTTTGCCAGATGATGAGGGTGGGCACTTAATTGCTAGTATATTTAAGGGATCTGGTAGCCTTGATAATCTTGTCCCTATGAACGGTAACCTAAATAAGGGTGAATGGAAGAAGGTAGAAAACTCTTGGGCTAGGGCTTTAGAAGCTGGAGAGGAAGTAAAGGTAAAGATAAAACCTATATACAGCGGGGATTCACAAAGACCTGTAAGTTTTGAGATAAAATACTCAATAGATGGTATTATGCAAAATCCAGTTAAATTTAAAAATATACCCGGAGGTTGATGCAATTGGAAACACAAAAAATTGCGGATTTGTATCAGGATATTGCAGTGACAGTTAATGAAATAATTCCCGAAGAGTGGAGTAAAGTGTTCATTTACGCAGAAGTGCAAGAAGATGTGAGCAAAGTTGGGTTTTATTATTATCCTGAAAGGGAGGGAAATCCGGTTTTTGTTCTTGAAATACCCGAATTGTTTGAGGTTGACGAAGATCATATAGATCAGTTAAGGCATGAACTTTCAGGATGTTTTGAAGAGTTGTGGAAGGAGTATGCACAGGAAAATCAGGATATTTGGACAAGTCTAACCTTTATACTGGATGCAACAGGGCAGTTTAAAATTGACTTTGAGTATGAGGATTTGTCAGAAGTAGATGATTTTGAAAGGCAGATAATTTGGAGATATAAATATCTAGGCTTAGAACCACCTTTGGAAAAAAAGCGAGCTAGGCAGATTTTTGAGAGCTACATTGAAAGTACACAGGATAACCATCAATAACTAGTTGAAAGAGCTGAGACACGAGGTTGACAAATTCAAAAGTCAAATGTGACAGAGGTATCTTCAGTGAATTGGTGAGTGTTTTTCAAGCTTAGTTGAATGACACGTTTAATTTTTCGTTGATGGTTAACGTTGACATGATTTTCGTTCCATTTCTAATTGAGAAGGGTGGGAGTATGGACAGTTACATGCCCATACTTCCGCTTTTTAGTTGGTAAGCTTGATTTGCAAAGAGAAAAGATTATCTTCTTTTGTACTCTGCATGGATATAATTCGTTGCTCCGACGTAAGGAAGGAGTCTTCCAGTGCGATGTAGCAAGGATCAGTAAATTTGTATCGAGGATTTTCGTTCAGAGAAATGACGAATCTTTATTTGACGTTTCAATTTAATAACAATAATAAAGTGATGTATGACAGAGATTTAAAAGATTCAAGACATGAAGGCCGACAATTATGTTGACAGCAAATTCATAGCATGAGACTATTGACCTATTATATTCCATATATTGAAGGTGCTGATACGATTTTCAGCTGGAATATCTGAAATAAGCTAAGAAAAACAAATCGTTTATCATTCATGCTTGGGAAATAAAAGAATTTATGAGTAGGGAGGGGACAAGGTGATGTGGAGTTCAGAAGCCGAATTTGTTAAGTCCTTTCTTTCAACCATTAATTTTATAATTCATTCTAATAAAAATGATTATGAAGTTTGGACAGAAGTCAGGACTGGATTTGGCAGACCGGATATCGTTGTAATTGAATTTGACTCTAAAGTACTTAATAAACGTAGTGAATGCGACCAGGAGTCATTGATAGTGCCCTTATCAACCAAAACGGCTTTTGCCCTTTCTTATCTCTCAACTTGCCGGTGGCTTAGGAAAGAGAATCTTGGGAAGTTCTTAAACGTGACAAATAAACAACTAGATTTGGTTGTACAAGAGCTTCAAGCTCGTGGACTTATTGAAACAAAGGAACATTTAATTAAATTAAGGCCAAAGTCTGAGGTTCTTGCTGTTAAACGTGTTAGGGTGTTTGAAGCGAAATTGACCCATTGGATGGAAGCGATAGAACAGGCAGAAAGACACCTCTGGTTTACTAACGATTCATATATATTGATGCCTGAAGTTAGTGGAAAGAGAGTTACTTCAATCACTAATGAATGTAACAAACGTGGTATTGGGTTGGGCTTTTTTAATGAAGATAAAGGATTTAGCACAGTGCTGAAGCCTGCCCAATCTGGAGTCCAAAACTCCCCAATGCTGTGGCAAATTAATGAGAAGTTAGTTGGAGGTATCCATGAGAGAGAACCTGTTTTCAGTTGACTCAGATGCATTAGCTTATGCGTTTCCTAATGTGAAATTCGAAGATAAGTTAGGCGAGGGGGGCCAAAAATTTGTTTACAGGGCACAGACGCTTTCTGAAGGACTCGTAGCGTTCAAAATAATAAAATCAAATCAGCAAATCGAAAGAACGATGAGGGAGATCAATGCAGCATCTAGTTTTTCTCCACCAAGGTTTCCACGAATACACAGGTATGGAAATGCAACTGTTGGGAACATCGAGGTCGTTTACATTGTCGAACAATTTGTAGCAGGAGTCAGTCTGCGTGATCGAATTAATAAGGGGGAATTGGATGAAGCAGAGGCATTAAAAATAGGTCTAGAGTTACTAAAGGCTTTAATTGAGATTGCAGAGGAGAATTTAGTACATCGAGATATTAAGCCTGAAAACATCATCCTCAATAGTAATGTAGGAGCTGTTTTACTCGATTTTGGAATTGCCCGTCATCTAGATTTAAACAGTTTGACGCATGATGTTGCTATGTTTGGGCCACTTACTCCTGGCTATGCGGCTCCTGAGCAGATCAATAATGAGAAAAGAAGTATTTCCTCAAGAACTGATTTATTTGCATGGGGAATATTAATGTACGAAATGATTTCAGGAATCAACTTCTTTACTCAAGGTTGTACAACACCTGCCGAAGTATTGATGAAAACATTAAAGGAGGAACCAGAACTGTTGCAAACCTGTGATCCACGGTTAGCAACAATAATAAACTGGTGTATGAAAAAACAAATCCATCGCAGACCTTCAAGTCCAAGTCATATATATGAATTGCTAAAGGGGATAATGCTATGACAAACTTTTACTTACAACAGGGGCATGGAATGCTTTCGTTGAATAAGGAATTTGTAGAAAGTAATCCTAATACGGGGGTAATTCTGTCCCCAAGGAACTGCACAAAAGAGCAAATTGAACGTCATGCTAGTGAACTGCATGAGAGAAATGCGGCGGTACTGTTTGATCCTCAATTTTATCAACCACGTACAGAGCGGGAGAACATTTTAAATTACCCCTATTGGAATGATTTAAACTTTGAAACAGTTGACTTCGCGACAAGAGGGGCTTTTGAGTTATGCAAAGGTGTTATTACATACCAGGTTGAGCAATTAAACGTAAGCGAGGTTATATTACCCGGGCGTTTTAGTAATGTTGTCTCTGAAGAATGGTTGGAGACACAATTCGCGTTTGCTGATGCAGCGAATTCAATGAAAATAGGTAAACCAGTGTATTCGACGGTTTCCGTAGGTCCCGATGTTGTAAGAGACCGAAATGCTTTTGACCGTTTATTAAATGAGATTGTCAGCTATCCTGTGGATGGTATTTACTTCATTGTTCAATCACCAAGGGATTTTTTGGTTAACGATGAATTGTTTTTGTATAACATACTTGATGGTTTACTAAGTGTTCGACTTTCAGATAAGAAGATTTTGATAGGATACGCCAATCAACAGAGTTTAATATTCGGTGCAGCGGGAGTAACAGGCTTTGCCACAGGTAACTTTCGCAATGTACGTTCATTTAATCCTGATACATTTGATGTTCAGGAACCAAGTGATAGACAAAGGGCAACTTGGTATTATGATGGAAACACACACTCTGAGTTCCGTCCACAAACACTTGGGCTAGCGTATCAGCGTGGGCTTTCGGGCAGATTCGGCCCAATTACTCAATTCAGTAGATCATTGCTTGAAGCCGCGAATCCGGCAATTGTACCTTGGGGAGAGCCGCTTGCTTTTCGACATTATTTAACGGTCATCAATCGTCAGTGGGCAGAATTGCTTAATATACCTGAATCGCAAAGAATTAGCTACATCATAAAGCAGATCGAAGACGTCAGCAAACACCTTGTTCAGCTTGAGCGTGACGGTGTGAGACTTGGAGATAGATCATTCAAACAGATAATTGACCCAACTCTTAATGCCTTAATGTCATTTAAAAAAGATAGATACATTGAAATGTAATATTTAGACTACCGTTATAAGGGTAAGTCGTTTCATCAAGAGATGCTGGATGAGATGCAGACGGAATTAACGGAGAAGTCGAGTACGGGGCGTTGTTGATAGAATTACATGGGGTCGATGTGCCGGAAGAGTATATTGCGTCTGTGAAGTATGATATTCAATCGTTCATCGGACTGCTGGATGCAGAAGTTCAAAATCTGCAATTGTTGTATCCGTTGATTGGCAAGTTTGTGTCGCAGGTACGAGTGATGAGGGAGAGGAAGCAGGTGTATCTCACAATGCGATTTTTGAATGCAATGAGGTTTTGTATGAGAAGCATATAGTAACTGAATTGTAGTTCAAACTGAATACGAAACAGCCAATAATTCTTTTGACAGTGAGTTCACGTTATGGGGATATAGTTTTATCACATTCCAATATCTTGAAGGAGTTGTTGAAGTTGTCGGCTGAACTTCGTATAAGTATTCAATCCACCATTGTGGGTGATAGCCAATCAAAGCGGTACATACTTTTCATATTATGAAAATGAACATGGGTAGCAAAGCTGGATGGAAACACTCTTCGCATCTAAGGGCTTGATATTGATTGGGAGGAAATCGAACTCAATGCTGAACAGGCTGTGGCTGAGAATAATAGAATTGTAGATCAGATTGTTGCAGGCACATTGATGCAGTCAAAGGATGTAACCGAAAGCATTACAAAGGCGTATCTGGATGTAGCGGCTTTAAAGCAAGGAACCTATGGAGGAGAGCTTCGCTAGTTCAGATCATGTTTGGGACTGGTGAGTTGTTGTGGCTGGCGTCGGTACTAAATGCAACATTTTCTATATTGAATCTTTCCGTGTAAGCCTTTCATTTTGCAATCCGTCTATTGACTTTGAACAGTGAGTAATGTCGTCATTATTTTATCACTTGGGGGAGTAAAAAATGTCTAAAAAGATTTTTTTCGGGAATTATAAGGGTGGAGTAGCAAAAACAACAACTGTTTTTGAAGTCGGAGCGTTGATGGCTCAAGATCACGGAAAAAAAGTACTTCTCATTGATCTAGATCCTCAGTGTTCATTAAGTAAAATATGTTCCAATTCAAGCAGTGTAGTTTTAAATAAATTGAACATTGAAGAGACTTTAAATTTTGCATTAGAGCTGTATAGTGAGTATATTAATGCCTCAACTAGACTGGATTTTTTAGCGGATAAAGTAGAAACAGATTATAATGTTGTTAGTGGGTTTATTAAGAATATCAGTAAGTACTCAACCAATGGCGGGAAACTTAGCTATATCCCTACTGCATTAGATATGAAGAACAGTAGACTAAATGATATATCAGATAGATTATCTGAAAAACCAACCAATATTTTAATTGTTGCAAAAATTTTAATTGATATTATTGAGAATAACGAGTATGATTATATTTTATTTGACTGTCCTCCAACAAGCAATATTCTTATTCAAAGCGTGTTTTTAGCCAGCGACTACTACTTGATTCCAACAGTTGGAGATGAAATCAGTAGTGATGGTGTAGCAGATTACATCACAGAAATTGAGAGTACTTATCTAAAATATGCGTATGATAATAGTATCGGTGGACTCTTATTAAAGAAATATTTCGGTGCAAAACCTGAGTTGATAGGCGTATTGGAGACACTTTACAAAGAAAGACGGCCTTCTACTGCTAATCTCAATGTGTTAGAACGGTTAGACAAATCTATTACCAGTATTGGAGTTACCTCTAAAATTACAGGTACGGATTATGTTGCTAATAATCGAAACCACATATTTGGAACCTATATAAGACATCTCGATAACAGATCGAATCCGAGTAATTATGGTATCCCAATTACATTGAGTAATGGAGATGTCCATAATGAATATAAGGAGGTTGTCAGTGCAATAATTAATCTAGTTTAAGGAGGAAATATGGTGGGCTCGAAAAAAAATGAAGTCATTCAAGCTTTATTTTCATTGTATAAAGACATGTACGATGCCAAAAGCTTGTTTAATAAATCATATTTTAAATATACTCCAGATCAGGTATTTAAAGAGTTAAAGAATGAGCTTACAGATACCATTGCGGACAGTTCAAAGGATGTTGAGATATCAAAATCGCTTGTTATCAGAGATGAAATACTGTCTCTAAAAAATGAGATGGATGTATTGAATTTCATGAAGAAAAATTTTATCTATGATAACAATGCTGTTGATGCAAGAGAAAATCTTTTAAAGAGTTACTCTACGGAGGAACTGAAGCATATGTATAATATACTATATTCTTCGCCTCTTCGTTCAAAAGTTAGAAAAAGTGATGTACTTACAACTATTGAAAAGTACTTTGACTCCATGGATCGTATTAGATCAATGAAGCCATAAAAGCTTGATCGGATGATATTAAAACTGTGACTACACCCGTAGAAGCTTATGTGGCGTTATCTTCGGACAGGGGTTCGACTCCCCTGGCCTCTCATACTAAAACCCGCTCATTTGAGTGGGTTTTTGTTTTTTATTGAGTTAAAATTAGGTGAAATGTAGACTAGGAAATAGACGGTCTATATTCCCAAAAAAATAGACAGAATGTCTACAATTCACCTCGCCTTCATCGATCAAAGCCACAACTTGTAGCTGAAAGATGACTTCTACATGCTTTTGGTAGAAGATCACCTTTTCCCGAGATAGCTGCCGATGGACTTCTTGATCTCAGGAAGGTTCCGGCTGGTGATGGGGTCTCTAAACTCAGGAAGCAGTTGTCGCAGAGCATCCTCTGTGATAACTGCTTTTTCTTTTTCTCCGTAAACAACTCAAGAGTTCATCTTCTTTTCTTTTCGAAAAAGTATTGACACGGATAAAAAAGTATTATATCTTTATATCAAGATAAATAAATTAAAGATAAAACAACCAGAAAATTTTGAATAGGGAGGTATACACATGATCACCATTTTAGAAAGAATTAATCAGCTTGCAAAAAAAGCAAAAGAAGTTGGGTTGACTGAAATTGAAAAAACGGAACAAATGGATCTTCGCAAAGAATACCTTCAAATCTTTCGGGGTTCTGTACAAAGCATTCTCTTGAACGCTACGATTTATGATCCGAATGGAGACGATGTTACGCCTGAGAAACTAAAAAAAGAACAGGCTCAAATCGCTAAACGATGAATTTAATTTTACCTAATATCTCTAATTTAATAATCTTTAAATAAATATAATATGGAGGGTGATTTTTATGTTGGCAAGTGGATTGTTACTGATACGTTTGGTGGTTGGATTGTTATTGGTGGGGCATGGAGCTCAGAAACTTTTTGGCTGGTTTGGTGGCTATGGTCCAAAAGGTACTGGCGGTTGGATGGAATCGATCGGCATTAAGCCCGGAGTGTTCATGGCAGTGTCTGCTGGGTTGATGGAATTGTTGGGAGGAGCTCTATTTGCTTTAGGACTGCTCACACCACTGGCTGCATTGTTGATTACGGTGACTATGCTCGGAGCGATTTTCAAAGTACATGGCCAAAATGGGATCTGGGCAACGGCTAACGGCTATGAATATCCACTAGTTCTTGTTGCAGTCGTAATTGGTATTGCGTTGACAGGAGCAGGTTCATATTCTATCGATGCATTACTTAGATAAAACATGATGTTTAGGTCATTAAAAGTCATCAACAACAAAAAATAAAGGTTCCTACGATTAAAGGAGGATTTCATATGTCACTGCAAACTACAGGTATCCATCATATTACAGCTTTTGCCGGTAATCCACAGGAAAATGTCGACTTCTATGCCGGCGTCCTGGGACTTCGGTTAGTGAAGAAAACAATCAACTTCGATGCTCCTGAGGTTTACCACTTGTACTTTGGTAACGAGGCAGGAAGTCCTGGAACGATCATTACTTTTTTTCCTGCACCAGGAACTCCCAAAGGACGAATCGGAGGTGGCCAGGTGGGCATAACCTCGTATGTGGTCCCACCAGGTTCACTTGATTTTTGGCGGCATCGTTTAGAAAGCTTTGATATTCAAGTTACGAAAACGAGCCGTTTTTCTGAACATTATCTTCAATTCGAGGATAATGAGGGTCTACGTCTTGAGCTTGTCGAACGTGAAGCGGGAGCGAATAGTACTTGGTCTTACGGTGGCATTTCGGCTGATCAAGCAATTAAGGGGTTTGGAGGTGCTGTGCTATTTAGCGTCAATCCACAGAGAACGATGGATGCATTGGAGACCATACTCGGATTTACGAAAATCGCTGAAGACGCCGAATATGCCCGTTATCAGTCCGTAGGAGAAATCGGCAACATCGTAGATGTTCCGCTCGCCAAAATGGGTTTAGGCTTTGGTGGAGCAGGCACGGTACATCACATTGCGTGGCGTGCAAAAGATTTCGAACAACATGAAGAATGGAGAAGCGCAGTCCAGCATTATGGTTATCAACCGACTCCAATCATAGACCGCCAATATTTTAATGCGATATATTTCAGGGAAGCGGGCGGCATACTATTTGAAATTGCTACAGATCCACCGGGATTTGCTAATAATGAACCTGCTGAATCTTTGGGGCAGGAATTAATGCTGCCAGAGTGGTATGAACCGCAGCGGGCTCAAATTGAGGCGAATCTGCATCCTATTGAAGTGAGAACATTAACTGGAAAACAACAGTAAACGAAACGGCAGCTGTTTTGCCTCCAGAGGAAAAGGTGAAGCCACGTTGATGGGAACTGCCAGGTTTAGAAAAACGGTACATGACTGAATATAAATATGACAAGATGAATATCAACACGATTAAACCCACTTTGACAAAATTGGTCATAGTGGGTTTTCATTATGCACTTGGCATGGACTATAACATAGGGATGAAAGTCTGATCACGCTAGGCAGGAAGGGATGTAGATTTAATCGCTATTTTTCAACGCATCTAATTTTCGAGTGCTCCAGATGAACCTCTCCCCAATCATACATACTGCGCAATATGGGGACGAAATTTGCTCCGTGAGCTGTTAGCGAGTATTCTACCCGGGGAGGGATTTCTCTGAATATTTCGCGATGCACAAACCCGTCTTCTTCTAATTCTCTTAGCTGCTTGGTTAACATCGCTTGTGTGATATCAGGAAAGGCGCGTTTAATTTCACCGAATCTTCGGGTACCACGGGACAGAAACCATAAAATCACTATTTTCCATTTGCCGCCAATGATTTTCTGAACCTTTGTTAAGGGGCAATCTGTAAAATAATTCAGATTTTCACTCATTTGTGCCATCTCCTCATCGTTTGTATTCCAGAAAGTCCTATGAAATCAATTAGTATGATTTTTGATAGTATATACTATAAATATGCCTACTTGTTGTTTCGATACCATTGGCTTAACATTACATTAGCATTAAAGCTTTGACAAGCCATCTGAAAATATTCTGGGGGCGAAGAAGATGAACATTAATATTTTATACGGTCACCCTTATGCTAAGAGCTTTAACAAAGCGATTTTGGAGCAGGTGATCGCTCATTTAAACGTACGAGGGGCGAATGTTAAAGTAAAAGACTTAATTCAAATGTCATTTAATCCGACGGCAGGCTTAAAGGATTTAGAGGCTAAGGTCACTAACGTATTGCCAGAGGAGATAGTAAAAGAACAGGAGGATTTATTGTGGGCAGATGCCTTGATTATTATTTCACCGGTATGGTGGGGCGGATTTCCCGCTGTTATTAAAGGATATATAGATAGAGTGTTCACAACAGGACTCATACGCTCTTCTGATGGTGTATATGGGCTTGAGGGCAAGAGAGCCTACTCGATTTTTACAACAGGATCTTCAGAAGATTATATTCGCATATCACGTCAGAAAGATATGCTCTACGCGGCTAACGATAATTTGTTTGGGTTCGCCAAGTTTTCGGATGCCGAGATTAAGCTTCTTTACTCGGTGCCGCGTGTAACCTTGGAGGAACGAAAAGCAATGCTGCTGGATGTCAATCGATTTGTCGATCGTATTTTTGATATGAGACCGGGAGAGGGAGGCAGTACGAGGGATAGCCTTTTCTCTTCAAGCTTTGGAGCATGATTTGGCTAGCCATTAAGATTACGTAAACTGCAGGATGTTTCTTTGGAAAAATGAAGAACACCCTTATGGGTGTTCTTTCGTTTGGACATATGGACATATTACACTGTGCTAAGTTATAAGCTTGTTACTGCTAAAGATATAACCTTTTGGATGGTTCTCCTACTGGATACCGCAGAAGGTTTAAGACGTCAGTTGCCGGTTTGTAAATTGCCTTAGCCACCACGTCAGGAGATTTCCCGGTGTTTCCCGTATCCTCTAGCCGACAAGATATGAATGTTCCTCCAATCTTTAGAAATGCCAAATTCCACGCATTACCGTGTAATATTTTGCTTGATAGCCTTAATTTTCTCCTCAGTAAAGACTCCTGAATCCAGCAGGTCTAGAATGGAGAGCACGCTGCCGCGAGAACCCCAGCTGCCTTCTTCAATGACCTGGAAGGATACCCACCAAGTTGGGGATGGTTCCGGTACACCAAGTACTTTAGTCAAACTGCCAAGAATATTCTCAAGCACTTTTTTGCGAACGTCGTTAGGCCAGTCACCATCCATCACCAGAACATTGACAGTAATTACATCACGTTCTGGCTGATCCGACAGCAATTGCCCGCCAATTGCCATGTAATCTATTGGACGTTCGGTGAAATGGACCTGAAACCCTTCTCTTGCTGGCGGACAATATTGACCTACCTCTGGAACGAGAACTGCATCCGTCAAACCTTCTGCCAAAAGACGGCGCTGTTCAAGCGTTATGCGGCCTGCGGGATAATTTACACTGATCATGGTCATGGTCTGATATCTCCTTATTAAGATTTAACCAAGCGATGTCTTGGAATTCTTTATGATATCTGTATCCAAGGCTTCAGCTTGGCAAGCTCATTGGTATTTTGTTGATATCGTTAATATAAAACGATGATAAACACCTGTCAACACTAATTATTATAATAATATATATTTAAATAATATATAGAGAGATGTGAAGCTAGTTTAAATGGGCTATAATTATGTCTAGTCTAATGAAAGCATGACATACTACGGAGATTTGCTAGAGGTAACAGGAGGCACAATATATAATGGCGAGACAGTCAGGAAAAACCAATACAATGTTTGCGGTATTAGGCATTCTGAGTCTGGGTCCTCATACCGGTTATGATATAAAGCAACATATGGAGCAAAGCACTAGTTACTTTTGGAATGAGAACTATGGTCAGATCTATCCCAGCCTGGCAGAGCTACTGGATCGAAAAGATATTGCAGTCGAGGTTATTCGACAGAAAGGAAAGCCTGACAAGAAACTCTACAGCATTACCGATCAGGGAAGGCAGACGTTGTCAGACTGGCTTTCTCAGCCCATGGAGCATGTGGTGATGCTTAAAAAAAATGAGCTGCTGTTGAGGGTGTTTTTTGGCGGGAATTCTTCGCCTGAAACGATTATAAAGCACATACAGGAGTATAAAGAAAAGCTAGTGGAAAGCTTGCATATTTTTGAAGAACTTGAACGTTGGCTTATCAACGTAGAGCATAAAGACCATAATCACAAATATTGGATGATCACAATGAGCTATGGTAAAAGTCAGTTTAGCAGTTTAATTAGCTGGTGCGATGATAGCATTAAAATATTGAGTTCTTAGCAGTTGGTAAAACTCATATGTAATGAATAATCAGAAAGCATGCTGGACTATCAGAGGAATAGTAAACTAGTAACGACAATTCTTGTCGTTATCTCCGGACATGGCGACTCCTCCTCCATAAAGCTGCTTGCCAAGTTGGGCTCGCACCTTTATGGAGGAGTTTTTTTATCCCGTAAGGAGGATGCAATACACATGATTTTGTACGCTGTAAATGAGTAACTATTATTCCACCAGCTTTTCAGACTTCACCAGCATTTCTCGTAACACGTGAGCGACTCGACTTTTCCGGTTCTCTGCTTTCTTTTTTATCAAGTGTAATGATTTTTTGTATGCATGAGTATGGCTTTGATCGTAGAACTGTTTGGCTGCAATGCGTAATGTTCTTCTTAATAACAGTGCTGATGAGCGTGTTAACCTAGAGCGGAATCCCCTGCGCAATACCCGCAACGTATTTTTGTAGGTCTCAAAATCCTCGGATGGAGGGATAAGGGCAAATAAATTTAACGAGGAGTCATTGAATCCGTAAGTTTCATACATGATTCTCAGATTTTCTGTATTTAAAACGTTACCTCTGAGATAGGTTGGATGTTCCTGATGATATCCGACCACCTCTTTGATGCAATAAAAAGGGATCTTCAAGCGATGCAGTCTATAGCCAAGGTCCCAGTCTTCGAGTCCATACAGCACAAACCGTTCATTGAAACCTCCAATACGAATCAAGTGGCTGCGTCTGATGGCTACACAACGAGTAACCAGCAGCATCCAGGGAGCGACATCCGTTGTGGCAAATTGTTTCTGCGTATTGGGGGGGACTCTTGTGGGACTAACTACTTTAGACAGTGCACCCGTTTGGTGAAGGATATCTTCAGGGGTTATGATTGGAGTAATTTCGTTCGCTGCTTCATAGTCAGCATTCCATAAGTTGGACTGCGTAAGTATGTTGCGACATTGTTCTTTTTCTTCAGGAGAAAAGTCAGGGTAATAATGGGTAAAAGCATCGTCCCATGAGTGAGGAATGCCTGAGAGCACAGACTTGGGATATTTACGGTGATAACGGCTCACGATCCTAATGAATTCCGGTAATACTACAAAGTCAGCGTCGCAGAAGATGATGTATAGCCCTTTTGCACGGCGCAGTCCCAAATTTCGAACGGCAGATCGACCGCGTTGTTCCTGATGTGACACATAGATAAGAGGATAGGATGCTTTGAAGCCTTCGACCATTTCTTTCGTTCCGTCTGTAGAACCGTCATCAGCTACAATGACTTCGAATAGTTGCTTTGGATAGGTTTGTGTCTCAAATGAAGCGAGTGTGAGCAACAATTGCTGGGCTCGATTATAGGTTGGAATGATGACGCTGTAGCGGATAGCCAATATGATCTCCCCCCACCATTCTTATTAGAAAACGTTTGAACAAGATGAATAATAACAATGTATTCAAGGATTTTAGCCTGGTCTAGTCAAACATCCCTCAAGGTTCGAAACAGGCTTGGTCTTATTACTGATGCTAAGGTGGGGGTTCTGTATTTTCTGCTGTTTTGCAGGTGCGTTCAGTGGTGTTATATATGTGTAATCATGGTATTATGCATAGAGATGTAAAGTAAAAGCGACGGCGCTTCCTATCCGCTGAAAGCCCGCTCAGCAAACAGAAACAAACATGAGATGAAATGGGCAAGTTATGGTAAACTATATAGAGTTATAGAAGACCTGAAAGAGGAGTACTATATGACACAATTTGTCTATAAGCAAATTATTGACGATCTCAAGATGAAAATCTTTGCGGGAAAGTTTGCAGATATGAGATTGCCAGATGAACGTAGTCTTAGTGAGACTTACCAGGTTAGTCGTAGTTCAATTAAACGTGCTCTGACTAAAATGGAGAATGTCGGAATTATTTTCAAAAAACAAGGTTCCGGGACATTTATTAATCCATTATACATAAGAAATGAATCTATCTTTAACTACGAAGGCTCTAATCTAGGGGTCACTGATAATTTTCAAATGCATGGTAAAAAGCCTAAGATCAAAGTATTGAGTTTTGAGGTCATTCCGCCAACGGAAGAATTACAGCGCGATTTGTTCTTGGAGACTCATGATTTTGTTTACAAAATTGTTCGCTTACGTCTGTTTGATGATGATCCTTTTATGATTGAAACGGGCTATATCCCCATTAAAATTGTCCAGAATTTAAATCAGACAATTATCGAGGGGTCCATTTTTAATTATTTGGAAGACTCCCGGAACTTGGCCGTCACCAAATCTTTTTTATCCATTTTTGCAGAACCGTCTCAAGAGAATGATCAAAAGCTGCTACATTTAAATGAAAATGAGCCTGTAGGTATTATGGAAGGTGTGTTCTTTTTAGATAACGGTACGCCATTTGAGTTTTCTCATATGCGATTTCATTACAAATATTTGAAATTTAATACCTTTGTATCGGTTCACTAATGATAAGACTGGAGAATTCTCCGGTCTTTTTTTTATGGTTTTGAAAAAAGGATTGAAGCCTGCAATTACCTCGTTTATTACAAATTTTATTGGTTTATACTTCTATATATTTTAATGTAAGAGCTTTTTTACTGTCTTTTTAATTTATATTTCATAGTATGTTCAAAATTTCACAAAATTGGACCGTATCACTTGTGAAAAAGGTTGAATTAAATTGGGGTAGCGTTATGATGTACATGTAGATGAAATTTCCGGAAATAAATTACAAACAAAACTACTTAGGGAGTGGACACAATGTCATTATCACCCGTGTTAGCAGATTATTCATCTAAAACATATTTGGAAAAACTTGATGCATATTGGCGTGCAACGAACTACATTTCAGTAGGTCAGCTTTATTTAAAAGATAATCCTTTGTTGAGAGAGCCTTTAAAAGATTCAGATGTGAAGGTTAAGCCTATTGGACACTGGGGCACAATTCCGGGTCAAAACTTTATTTATGCACATCTAAATCGTGTTATTAATAAATATGATTTGAGCATGCTTTACATTGAAGGTCCTGGTCACGGCGGCCAGGTTATGGTTTCAAATTCTTATCTGGATGGTAGTTACACTGAAATCTATCCACAAATTACGCAAGATATCCCAGGTATGAAGAAATTGTTCAAGCAATTCTCTTTCCCTGGCGGTATTGCTTCACATGCTGCTCCTGAAACACCTGGATCTATCCATGAAGGTGGAGAATTAGGTTACTCCCTTTCTCATGGTGTAGGTGCCATTCTGGATAATCCTGATCTGATTTCGGCTGTTGTTATTGGTGATGGCGAAGCTGAAACGGGCCCATTAGCCGCTTCGTGGTTCTCTAACCGATTTATCAACCCCATCACGGATGGTGCAGTGCTGCCAATCTTGCACTTGAATGGCTTTAAGATTAGTAACCCAACGATTATGTCTCGTCAATCGAAAGAAGAATTGACCTCATACTTTAAAGGTTTGGGTTGGGAGCCGTTCTTTGTTGAAGGTGAAAATCCGGATCACATGCATCCAGAAATGGCGAAAGTATTGGATACAGCCATCGAGAAGATTGAAGCTATTCAAAAGAATGCGCGTGAAAATAATGACCTTACTCGTCCGGCGTGGCCGATGATTGTATTCCGTTCACCTAAAGGCTGGACAGGTCCGAAGGAATGGGACAACGTGCCGAATGAAAATTCATTCCGTGCCCATCAGGTTCCAATTCCGGTTGATCAAAAAAATATGCAACACGCACCTGCTTTGTTAGAATGGCTGAATAGCTATAGACCAGAGGAATTGTTCGACGAAAACGGTCGTTTAAACTCTGAGCTTGCTGAAATCCTGCCTACAGGCGATAAACGTATGGGAATGAACCCTGCTGCGAATGCGGGTAACCTCATTAAAGACTTGAAATTACCGGATTTCCGTAACTATGCGCTGGATAATTCCGTACCTGGTAAAGTGATTGCGCAAGATATGTCGGTTTTAGGGAAATACGTTAAAGATGTGGTTCTTTTAAATGAAGAAAATCGTAATTTCAGAATCTTCGGACCGGATGAAACGATGTCTAACCGCTTGGCTCCTGTTTTTGAAGTAACCAAACGCCAATGGATGGACCAAATTATTGAACCTAATGATGAATTCTTATCATCCTATGGCCGCGTAATTGATTCTCAATTATCCGAACACCAAGCTGAAGGATTGCTGGAAGGTTATGTATTAACAGGTCGTCATGGTTTCTTTGCAAGTTACGAAGCCTTCCTGCGTGTGGTTGACTCGATGATCACCCAACACTTTAAGTGGCTGCGTAAAGCAACGGATCAAGGATGGCGTGCAGATATCCCATCATTGAATGTCGTAGCAACCTCAACAGTGTTCCAACAGGATCATAATGGGTATACACACCAAGATCCAGGTTTGTTAGGTCATTTGGCTGATAAAAAACCAGAATTTATTCGGGAGTATCTGCCAGCGGATGCCAATTCATTGTTGGCTGTTTTCGACACCATTTTAAATGACCGTCAAAAGATCAATTTGATTGTTTCGTCTAAACACCCACGTCCACAATGGTTTAGTGCTGATGAAGCGAAAGAATTGGTGGACAAAGGGTTGAAGATTATTGATTGGGCAAGTACAGATCAAGGTGGGGAACCTGACCTTGTCATTGCTTCTGCTGGTACAGAGCCAACTATTGAAAGTTTAGCTGCGATTTCCATTTTGCATGAAAAACTGCCTGACTTGAAGATTCGGTACATCAACGTGGTAGATTTGCTGAAACTGAGAAGTCAAAAACTAGACCCGCGTGGATTATCCGACGCCGAGTTTGATCATTTTTTCACAAAAGACAAGCCAGTTGTTTTCGCTTTCCATGGTTACGAAGGTCTGATCAAAGATCTGTTCTTTGATCGTCACAACCATAACTTGCATGTACATGGTTACCGTGAGAATGGCGATATTACGACACCATTTGATATGCGCGTATTGAATCAGATGGATCGCTTCGATCTAGTGAAGGAAGCTGTTCTAAGCTTACCTGACGCTGAGAAGTATACCAACATTGTGGATGAAATGGATGCTACGGTTAAGAAACATCATCAATTCATTCGCGAAGAGGGTATTGATTTACCAGAGGTAGAGAACTGGGTATGGAAAGGCTTGAAATAAAAACACAGACACTTCAACTTTATGTTGGACAACCAAGCCATCAAGCATGAAGTGGAATATATGATCTGGTAGTGGTATACAAGTGCCTGACCCCTTTGACTTCAAGTATGATTTCAATGGGGATCAGGCGCTTTTTGATTTAGCACACAGAGAACTTGGTAGAGAATTTACAAGCTAGTGGGTATATACATATATAGGGAACGAAATGAATTTCTATATTTTGCCTGAGGATTAAAGAGGTGTTATGGTATATGAGAATAGTAAAGGAGGCTGTTAATATGAACCATCAAATTCCGGAGAAGGTATTGAATGATGGCACTAAAGTGCCCGTCATTGGATTTGGGACTGTTGGATTTAAGGGTGCAGATGGAGTACAGGCGATTACCGGCGCAATTGATGCAGGTTACCGTCTGATCGACACAGCGTTCAACTATGAAAATGAGGGGGCTGTCGGGAAAGCGGTCCGGCAGAGCTCTGTGCCCAGAGAGGAATTGTTGATTTGCTCCAAACTACCGGGTCGCCGACATGCTTACCAAGAAGCCATTGTAACGATCGAAGAGTCATTATATAGAGGAGGTCTGGACTATTATGATCTTTATCTGATCCATTGGCCGAATCCCCAAATTGATCGATATGTTGAAGCCTGGCAGGCGTTGATTGAGGCGAAGAAAAGGGGCTATATTCGTTCCATCGGGGTCTGCAATTTTCTGCCCGAGCATAATGAACGTTTAATTCGGGAAACAGGTGTCGCCCCGAGCATCAATCAAGTTGAATTGCATCCATTGTTTAATCAGGAGCACCAGCGTACAAAAGATGCTGAACAGGGCATCGTGACCGAATCGTGGAGCCCCTTGGGGCGTGGTCACAGCATACTGGAGAATGAAAAGATTGGGGAAATTGCTGCTGCTCATGGTAAAACGACTACACAAGCGATTTTACGTTGGCATATCCAACTTGGAGCGATCCCGATCCCTAAGGCCTCTTCTTTAAAACACCAGACGGAGAATTTGGATATTTTTGATTTTGAGTTGTCTCCAGAGGAAATGAACGTGATTTCGGCATTTAGCAGTGAGGATGGGCGGATATGGGGTCAGGACCCCAAGTCCTATGAAGAACTATAATCAGGAACAATAAATAGAAGGGTTCAAAAATCTGTCGCGGGTTTTTGGACCCTTTGCTTTTATAATAAAACGAACACACATCCGAAAGTGATCAGTGGGCCAGTATATAGAGCTATGATGAACATTTTTTACCGGATTTGATGTATGATATGGTGGGATGTAGTCCTTTCGAAGGAGGTCATCATGGGAATTTTGTCGAGGTTTAGGGATATTATGAAAATGAATGTTAACGCCTTAGTGGATAAGGTGGGAGACCCGGAGAGAACCATTGACGATTATATGCGGAATTTAAACAGTGATCTAGGCAAGGTGAAAGCGGAGACGGCCTCAGTGTTGGCTGATGAGAGAAGGGCAAAAAGAGCACTGGATGAATGCAAAGCCGAAATCAAAAAGCTCCAGCATTATGCCAGTAAGTCTGTGGAAGCTGGTAATGAAGAGGAAGCTCGAAAGTTTCTGGAGAGAAAAGGTTTGCAGGCGGAGAAATTGGAACAATTACAAACGTCCTATGATTTAGCTTCGACAAACGCCGTAAATATGAAACAAATGCAGGAGAAGTTGGTGTCCGATATGGGACAACTAGAAGCGCGGCGCGCTGAACTTAAAGGGAAGATGGCGGTTGCCAAAGCACAGCAAACCTTGAACTCTATGGGCAGCAAGAATTCTGCTTTCGAAGTTATGGAAGAACAGGTGAACAGAGCGTATGATGAAGCGATGGCTATAGCCGAGCTTCGGGCAGGAACGAAGGACGACCTGGATGCTTTATTTGCACAATACGAGAAGAGTACGAATGCAGAGGATGAACTGGCTGCGATCAAAGAAAAAATCAACCATAAGGAATCATAACAGTATCTACATGAAGAGGTGAGCAGATGCCGGTTATCGAATACAAATGCCCAAACTGCGGCAGCGGCATGGTCTTTGACGGTGAGACAGGGATGTTATCCTGTCATAGTTGCGGAAGAGAGGACAATATCGAATCTATTCCTGATCCTCTGATAAATCGTATTTTTTCAGAAGATGAGGCCCATGAGTATCATTGTAATAACTGCGGAGCAGTGATTATGACCGAAGTGGAGACGAGTGCAACGGTGTGCAGCTTTTGTGGTTCTGCCGTGGTTCTCGGGGATCGACTGACTGGCAAGCTGGCTCCAGCGCAGGTTATTCCTTTTTCAATCAGTAAGGAAGAAGCCATAGCTGCTTTCAAAAAATGGTGCAAGAATGGCCGTCTTACGCCGAACCGGTTCATGATAGCAGACCGAATCAAGGGAATAACCGGGATGTATGTGCCCTTCTGGTTATATGAATTACATAATAAAATTGAGGTTCAAGGTGAAGGTACCCAAGTGAGAACCTATACGAGCGGAGACTACGAATATACGGAAACGAAGCATTTCGATGTATATCGGAAAATTCGTTTGAATTATGTAAAGGTTCCAATTGATGCTGCGGAGAAAATGAACGATGAGCTGATGGATAAATTGGAGCCTTTTCCATACGATCAGCTAAAACCCTTTAAAACGCCATATCTAGCAGGTTATATTGCGGAGAAGTACAGTTATAACGAAGAAGAGCTTTTCCCGCGAGTTAAAGAAAAAGTGAAGGAATATATTGATGCTTATATTCATTCTACGGTGTCAGAGTATACGGCCGTGAGTTATACGGAAAAGCAAATTGATACTACATTAAAACAAGCGGATTATGTCCTGCTCCCGGTGTGGGTCATACACTATGACTATAATCAATTGGAGCATACGTTTGCTATGAACGGACAGACGGGCAAGGTAGTCGGTAGGCCTCCGATTAGCAAGTTCAAAGTGACGGCTTGGTTTGCAGGCATTTTCGGCATTACTCTCTTTTCATTGAGATTAATCACTTGGTTGATGATGGGAGGGGGATTTTATTGAAAAAGCATAGAGCGATTATAGCCGTTTTGTTGTTCTTTGCTGCTTTTCTGGCAGTTCCTATGGAAATGAAGGGCGAACCAGCAACGACAGAAATGAAGCCATTGATTTATGATGAAGCGGGTCTGCTCAATCAGGAAGAGTATGATGTGTTGAACGCTATGGCTAATCAATACGGAGCGGAAAGAGAAACGGACATTATTATTTATACTACTCTCAATCCCGACAATATGGATGTTATGAAAATGACGCAGGACTTTTATGATGACCATGGCCCTGGGTATGACAGATCTCATGGGAACGCGGTCATTTTAACGATGGATATGAGAAATAGAGAGGTGTACTTGGCCGGATTTTATAAGGCAGAACGGTATCTGGATGATGACAGGCTTACTAAAATACGCCATGAGATTAGCCCGGACCTGACGAACGGCAACTATGGGCTTGCATTTCAAAAGTATATTCTGAGTGCGCACAAATATTTGGCCATCCGTCCAGGGGTGAATCCAGACAGTATATTTTTTAAGGGCTGGCTTCATTTGGCGGTTGCCCTGGGATTGGCGGCGATGATCGTGGGCAAGATGGTTTCCAATTCTGGCGGTCGGGTTACGGTAAATCGGCAGACCTACGAGGATTCGAACGCTTCAGGAGTTCTGGAGCATCGAGATCAGTATCTTCACACAACGACAACGAAACGGAAGATTGAAAAGAGCAGCAGTAGCAGCAGCTCAGGCGGTGGTGGCGGAACGACCAGCGGCGGTCATTCGCATAGCGGCAGCAGAGGATCATTTTAACTGAGGATTTTGTAAAAATCCAATAAGCACTTTCAATGAACAATATATAGATCGAAATGGTCTAGTTCGTCTATATATTGCACTTTGGAGCGACTGGAATCGAATTTTGCAAAATCCTAAATTGAAAGGATGGATACAGTATGGGGTTCTTCAGAAATCAATTTGCAAATGTTGTAGAATGGGAAGAATTTAGAGATGATATGATTTTCTGGAAGTGGAGCAACCGTGAAATTAAAAAAGGCAGTAAATTAATCATCCGCTCCGGTCAAGATGCGATTTTTGTAACTAACGGCAAAATAGAGGGGATTTTCGAGAATGAAGGGTCGTATAACATGGACTCTGACATTATTCCATTTCTATCCACATTAAAAGGGTTTAAATTTGGTTTTAACAGTGGTATGAGGGTAGAGGTCTTATTCGTTAATACGAAGGAGTTTACGGTCAAATGGGGGACGCAGAATCCAGTGCTGATCCCGACCCCTCAGCTGCCAGGCGGTATGCCGATTCGTGCCAATGGCACATTTAATTTTAAAGTGAACGATTATGTTACGCTCATCGATAAGATTGCCGGAGTGAAGGACAGTTATCTCGTTGAGGATGTGAAAATTCGGATTACTTCGGTGTTGGATCAGTTATTGATGAAGTGGATTAGCAGAGAAGGAAAGGACATGTTCAATCTGCAGGCGAATGCTTCTGACATTTCAAAAGGTATTCAAGAAGATCTGGATATGCAAGTGATGGACAACGGTATGACGATTACTGGCTTTCATGTGATGAGCTTCAATTATCCTCAAGAAATCCAAGATATGATCACGAAGACAGCCTCTCATGAAATGATCGGTAATCTGCAAAAGTACCAACAAGTGACGATGACGGACGGGATTGCATCGGGTAATGTAAAAGGCGGCGGTGCTGCTTCGGATATGGCGAGTATGATGATGGGGATGAATATAGCAAATGAAATGATGAAAAATTTGAACCCGAACCCAAAGCCTTCGGCTGAGACTCAGCCTACACCTGCTGCCCCCGCTCCATCTGGAGACGGTAATAAGCCCAATTTCTGTCCGAATTGCGGTACAAAAAACGAAGGAGCTAACTTCTGTCCGAATTGTGGACAAAAATTGAACGGATAACATAGCTACGGTCAAACTTCTTTATTTCAGAAAAGTTCCGACTGGGTCAAGTAATCCTGTAAGCCAAAAGGCAGTTATCGCAGAGTATCTTCTGTGATGGCTGCTTTTTTATGTAGTTCGTTCAAGTATTTTCTTCATAAATCCGATTTATTGGATTGAAAAAGGTACTCAGGATAAGGTACTATAGCTATATAGTATGTATTTATATTAACTAATTAGTTATTACATTAATAAACTATGGGTATAGGAGCAACGAAGATGACCAAATTCCAAGATCAAATCATTGCGCGTTACAAGTTTGATGATGCAGAGAACGTCGGCAAAGATAGCTCAGGGCAAGGTAACGATGGGGTTGCTTCAGGCACAGTAACACCTACGATTTCCCATGCTACCGGTAGAGCAGCTTTGACGCTTGAGGGTGGCCCCAACGGTACATCGTATATCCAGCTTCCTTCCGATCTATTCAAAGATGTAAGCGATAACACCGGTGTGACGGTTACTGCTTGGGTCAACTTCGGCAGATTCACAGATATGTGGGAACGTGTCTTTGACTTTGGTAAAGCCCATACAGGACCCTATATGTTCATGACACGGAATCTGCGCGGAACCCTTTTCACCGAGGCGGATTTGTCCGTAGACCCGGGAAGAGGCTTTGTCAGGGATGAGTGGATGCACATAGCCCTGTCTGTGATCGGCACGGAAGGCGGCACATTAAGCAGTGCCGGTCCGGTGATATATGTCAATGGTGAAGTGGTAGCGGATGGTTCCATCAGCCAAACTTCCAGCGGTAACTATGCCAAGCTGCGTAAATGGTTCGAAACGTTTACAGACTCGTCCAACTACAGCAACAATTTTATCGGTCGCTCCCAGCATGCGGCGGATGTAGACTTTGCCGGCTCCGTTTCAGACTTTAGAATTTATAAAGCAGGCTTGTCGGCAGATGAAGTCATTGAGGTCATGTGCGATTCGTTGACAGATGAAGAGATCGTGAAGCTTGCTAGAGATAAATATTTGTCCTTTCCAACGACGATTGTGACCAAGGACTTATCTCTGCCAACCGTTCTGATGGGCGGTAGAGTAGAAGTGACCTGGAAATCCAGCCAACCTAGTATACTCTCTGACAATGGGCAGGTGCAGGCGATTACCTCCGCACAAGGGGTTACCGTCACAGCTTTATTAACGAAGGGCTTAAGCCAGATTGAAGAAAGCTTTGAAGTATCCGTTCTTCCTGAACAGCTGCCTCCGTACACGCTGACCATTCATGGAAATAAGGAAGTACTGGATGTCAGCGAAGTGATGTACGGCTTGTTCTATGAAGATATCAATAACGCGGCAGATGGCGGGATTTATGCAGAACTCGTTCAGAATCGCTCCTTTGAATCTTTCGAGTTTGATACGTATTCCCATGCTTCCGGTGAATGCGGCTGCTCTACAGGACGGAACCGCAACCCGTTGTTTGCCTGGTCTGGTGATACGGACAAGATGACTCCACAACATAGCGGTGGATTAAATGAGTTTTTAGGCGCAAAAGACAAAGAAGTGAACTCTTATTATGTGACGGTAGCGGATGGTGCAACGATTCGGAACAAGGGCTTTTCCGATTCTAACCAGAATTGTGCCATGTCCATCCAAGAGGGTGCCAAGTATGAGTTTACCATCTGGGCGAAGGCCGATTCAGCTGGCGCAATCACACTGCAACTGCAAGACTCGAATGAAAAGGCTATTAGTGATTCGGTTACGATACAGGTGGAAGGTGGCAACACGTGGAAGAAGTACGGCATCGATTCCAAACTTGTGCTGACAGGCTCAGCTACGGTTCTCGGGCAGCTGGCGCTTACATTTGAAGGGGACATTTCGGTTGATATGGTTTCTTTATTCCCACAAGATGTATGGGGCGCAGGAGAGGAAGCGCAATCCCCATCGGCACATGCTAACTTCCAGGGAAATCCTAACTACCGACTGAGAAAAGATTTGGTGAACGCACTGGTTGGCATGCATCCGAAGTTTTTGCGGTTTCCAGGTGGTTGTATTTCCGAGGGTTCGTTTATATGGGAAAACGTATACGATTGGAAGGAATCGATTGGGGATATCGAGCTGCGCAAGGAAAACTTTAATGTATGGGGCTATATGATGACCATGGGCCTTGGTTATATGGAGTATTTCCAGTTGGCAGAAGACCTGAATGCAGCTCCGCTTCCGGTTATGGCCTGTGGCGTTCTCTGCCAAGCCCGTTCCGATTACGCTCATCCGGCTGGAGGCGCATTAAGAGAATACTATATTAAGAACTTTACAGATCTGATCGACTTTGCGATCAGTGTGGATTTTGAACATAATGAATGGGCTGCTATGCGTAAAAAAATGGGCCATGAAGCTCCGTTCGATCTGCGTTATTTGGGTGTGGGTAACGAGAACTGGGGCACAGAATTCTTTGCCAACTTTGAAGTGTTCAAAACGTCGATTGATGAGTATATGGAGAAAAACTATCCGGGTTATGAGCTGCATATCATCTCCACGGTTGGCGCTCAAGCAGACGACGATGCATATCAACAGGGCTGGAAGTTCTTAAGCGGTAATATGACCGGTTCGGCTAAGGTTGCTTTTGCAGATGGTGACCAGGTGACGGAAGAAACGGTAACCTGGTATGAGAAGCAAAAGGACTATATGGATACCATTGCAGACGAGCACTACTATCGTTCTAACGAGTACCTGCTGAATAACGTGGACCGCTATAACTACTACTACAGAGCTTATAACGTGGACGGCAGTATAAATTGGAAAGCAACATCAAAGGTTTTTGTCGGGGAGTACGCATCAACGGATAAAAATACTTTAGCAGGCGCTGTAGCAGAGGCAGCGGTGATGACGGGCTTCGAAAATAATGCCGATGTCGTTCGGCTAGCTGCCTATGCACCGCTGTTTAACAAGGTGCTGACAGATGGAACCTACAGATGGACGCCAGACTGCATCTGGTTCGATGACGAAACGGTGTGGTTTACGCCGAACTACTATGTACAGCAAATGTATGCTAAATATTTGGGGAATAAAGTATTGAGCACTTCTTTCTCTACTTACAAAAACGGCAAGCCAACGGATCTCATTCCTCAGGGTGGAATTGAAATAGCGACAGGCAACGCGGAAGTTATGATTAAGCGTGTGACTGTTACTTCCAACCAGGACGGCAGTGTTTTGCTGGATCAAGACTTTACCCAGGAATTGAATTCGGCCTGGCAGGTCATTCCCGGTTCCGTGGGCTCTACAGTGGAGGAAGGCAAGGGGCTTGTCCTCAAAGCTCAGGATAGCGGTTTGAATGGTCTGTACATCTTGAACGACAGCTGGAGCAATTACAAGGTAGAGGTGGTCGCTTCCCGTATTTCCGGCACGGACGGTTTTTATGTGGGTGCGGGTCTCACGGATATTTCTGCGGAGAAAAAGGACGTTGTCGAATACGCGATCGGTTATGGCGGCAAGGCTACCGGCGTGAAGGTTTACAAGCAAGGCATAGAAGGCTACACATTGGGTGACTACTCTTCCAGTACAGCGGCAGGTAACTTGAGAGCAGCTAGCTATGAAGAGTTGGCTGACAACACGGACTACACCATAACAGTGAACTACGGCGGTGAAACGGGCAGTAATCTGATTTGCTCATACACCGACGGCGAGACGACCAGCAAAGTGCTGGACTACAAGCTGGAGGCTTACAACAGAGACGTGTTCAACTCGGTAACCCAAGATGCTGAGCATGTATACGTGAAGCTGGTGAATGCTGACAACGTAGATAAGGTAATACAGCTGAATCTACAAGATTTGAGTGTTGAGTCCATCGCTAAGCTGGTTACACTAACCGGCGATTCCTCGCTTGTTCATGTACCTAACGTGAACAAGAAGAATGACGAGAAGGTAGTGCCTACCGAACAACAGATTACGCTTCATACCGATTCTGTCCTCTTAGACTTACCGGCCAACTCGGTAAATGTGCTAGTGCTGGATCTTAAACCTTTTCCTGCTTAAAAGCAACAAGGGGTGTCCCAAGAAGCCGTTTTATGGCTTTTGGAACACCCCTTTTTTTCTATGAATAGAGTCGGAATGTTGAGTTGATTTCCCCGACGGGCATTACTGCGTGCTTCTGTTTACCAATTCACGCGGGTTGATGCCATCGTCTATCGTTAGCGGAGTAGGGGCTCCCGTAGCGATTCGCTCCCAAGGCACCATTTTAAAGTTCTGATTTAACTTTTTGCCGTTTTGAAGATTTTCGTCATCTTGTGCAACGAAGATACCATGAGGGAAATTCTTGCCTAATCCGTAGCCAAGAACATCAATACCGTCTGTGACAGACGTACCGTCAACGGTAGGGCTCGCGCTGATCGTAAAGTTGCTTATATATGCATTGTCGCCTTGTCGTTCATAGATCGCATAGCTGCTGTTTCCTTGACTGGAGGCCATGAGATACCCCTTGCCATCTTTACCGTAATACAATGTAAGTCCTTCTATGTCATCGTGGAGTCTACGCCCATCTGCAATATCAACACGTCGCAGCGGCTCGGATGAACCGTCTGGCTCGGCACTATACTTCCAAATGGCGTAATCCTCTTCAGCGATGTAGATCGTACCATATTCATCATCAGCAACCATGCCCTCAGATTGCGTATCTAGCTTGAACTGGCGGACAAGCTTACCTGCAATTTTGCCACTTCCGTCATCAGTCAGCTCATATTGTTCAAATTCACCCTCTTTGCCCAACACGAGCGCGTAAAATTTATCTGTCTTGAGGCTATGGTATAAGCTGAATCCGTACACTTCTTTCATAGATGCTTTAATAGGTTTGCCAACCACGTTGGTCAGCTTTCCTGATGCACCGTCAATGGCAAAGATATCAATCGTGTTGTTGGTTCGATTGGTTGCCCCTGCGATATCAATTTTTTTGCCGCCCAATGTGAAACCGTAACGAAGGTCCACGTTATTCATTTTTCCGACCTTCATGTTTTGCAGTTGTTTGCCTTCCAGATCATAGACTAAAATCCCGCCGCCTTTATTGGTTGCTAAAATTCTACTTTTCTCTGGCTCGGCCGGGTTGAGCCAGATTGCAGGGTCGTCGGCTGCGTCTTCTCCATCCTCCACAGCTTCTGTTTCAGCAGAAGGGATCACTTTATAGGTGGGGACTGCATCCTTTGGATCTGCATATTTGCTGTTCTCTGCTTCAAGCGCTGTAAGAAGTTTTGTAGGAAGATATACATTTCCATTCATCATCTTAATTTCCCGGTCCGCTTTTCCGCTTAGTCCAGCTAGACGATATTGCTTCTCACCCACTGTAAAGGTCCCGACAATGCCATTTTTCAGTTTGACCAAAACAGAGTGGTCATCACTGTCCCATGTAATTGTGGCCCCCATTTTATCTGCCTGTGTTCGTAGTGATGCATACCCGGATGGCTGAATGTCTGCCGCATGGGTCAGTTCTGGTGATACCAGAACCCCCGTTAAAATGGCTAATAATGCGAGTTTAGTTGACTTCATATGTATGCCCCTTTTCTGAAGTGAAAATGATATAACCGACTCAGTATAAAGCGAGAATATCAAAAGGATACAATGAAAATGTAAAAGGAATGTAAAGGAGATGTAAGCATTCACTGGACTGGCTTCCAGTATTGTTGTCTGTAATTCTTTGGAGACATTCCGAACTTTTCTTTAAAGCATTTGGAGAAATAGCTTGCTTGGGAGAATCCTGTTTCCTCGGTAATTTGTTGGACAGACCAGTCAGTTTGCAGCAAAAGACTGCGTCCTTGATCCAGGCGATAATCCATTAAATACTCAAGTGGTGTGCGCTGGAAGGCGACCTTCATGCATCTGGCGAGATAGTTCTGATGTACGTGAAAATGGGTCTCCAAATCCTTATTGGTGATTGTATTTTTGTAATTCTGTTTTAGGTATATTTCGATCTGTTCCGCCAACTTAGAGGAGCTGTCTTTATTATTCTGATCATACTCCAAACTCTGAAAAACATTCACAAACGTCTGTTGGGCCTCCCATAGTGCCAGCTTTCTAGGTTTTAAAGTAGAGGCTAGTAAATAGTCTAATTTCGAAAATAGCTCATGCGGATTCACCACTTTTTGAATTTTGGGCAAATGAATGGTCGTATGTTCTGAATGAAAATGCAGCTCGGGAATGGGGGTGCTGGGTATAATAGGATTGGGCGAGGATTGTGCGCACCACATGCTATTGGTTTGAAAATGGAACCAGTAAAAGGAGGTTTGTTCTGTACATGCCTCAATGGGAAAATGATGTTTATCCGGTTCAAGAATGAGAGCGTAATTTTCAGTTACCTTCCACACTTCGTCCTCTTCGCCAATGTGCAGCAATCCTTCTTTAATGATTATTACGTCAAAATAACCCAGATTATACCTATTCGGGTGCCAATCCCCTTTTTGATATGTAGTAAAATTCCCCTCAATGAAATAAGGCAGCGGAGGGACAAGGAATGATAGAAAGTCTGTTTTGCTCATGGAAGCCAGCTCCTTTGTGTGTGAAATCGTATAAGTTTTAGTTAAAGATCGCGATTTTTTTTATAAATTCAGGTTGATAAAATAAGGACGTAGCAAGGGGAGCTCAGGTTAGCTTGTACGATATTATCATTACTTTATCCTTATTTTTTCAAAAATGAAAGCGTTCTATTTCCAGGAAGGGATGTTTATCCAATGAAAACGGCAAAGCCAGTTAAGCATGTCATCGTTGATGATTTATTTTGGAAAAAGTATAAGCAGGTTGTGGCGGAAGAGGTTATTCCTTATCAGTGGAAAGCATTAAATGATGAATTACCAGATACAGAACCCAGTCATGCGATTGAAAACTTTAGGATTGCAGCCGGGGAATCCAGTGGGGAGTATTATGGAACCGTTTTCCAGGACAGTGATATTGCCAAATGGCTGGAGACAGTTGCCTTTAGCTTAAGGGATCATCCGAATCCTGCGCTTGAAGAGCGGGCTGATGAAGTGATTGAATTGTTGGGAAGAGCTCAAGCTGAGGATGGGTATCTGAATACGTACTATCTGCTGAAGGAACCCAATAATCGCTGGACGAACCTAAGAGATAATCATGAGCTGTATTGTGCAGGGCATTTTATAGAAGCGGCTGTTGCTTATTATGAAACGACGGGCAAAACGAAGTTTCTTCACATTATGGAGAAATACGTAGACCTGATTCAGCAGATTTTTGGTACGGAAGAAGGGAAACGGAAAGGCTACCCGGGACATGAAGAAATTGAGTTGGCCTTGATCAAATTATACGACGTAACTGCAAAGGATCAATATCTCAAATTAGCGCAATATTTTATTGAACAGCGGGGACAGCATCCTATTTACTTTGCAGAGGAACAAGAAAAGAGAAAACATATTCAAACAGAGCCTACCTGGAATGATGATAACAACATTAATTTTGGCTTAGGCTTCGAATACCAGCAAGCACACCAACCTGTGCGGGAACAAAAAGAGGCAGTCGGCCATGCGGTGAGAGCGGTGTATCTGTATATTGCGATGGCGGACTTGGCTGCGAAAACAGGGGATGCTTCCCTGTTACAAGCCTGTGAAACGCTGTGGGATGATGTAACGAATCATAAAATGTACATCACCGCAGGGATCGGTTCTACTGTAAACGCGGAAGCGTTCACTTGCCATCACGATCTTCCCAATGACAGCATGTACTGTGAGACCTGTGCCTCTGTAGGGCTGGCCTTTTGGGCCAATCGTATGCTGCGCTTAGCGCCAGACCGGAAATATGCCGATGTTTTGGAGCGTGCGCTATACAACGGAACGATTAGTGGGATGGACCTGGATGGAAAACGGTTTTTCTACGTGAATCCGCTGGAGGTTAATCCTTTTCAAAAATCCAGAAAAGATCAGGAGCATGTAAAAACAGAACGGCAAAAATGGTTCTTCTGCGCCTGCTGTCCGCCCAATTTGGCACGAATGATTGCATCGGTTGAGGACAATATGTACACCCAAACGGATGATACGTTGTATACGCATCTGTATATTGCCAGCAAGGTGAACATGACTTTATCTGGTCATGAGGTTGAAATTACACAAACTCATCATTATCCATGGGATGCGGATCTAACCTTTTCGATCCACGTAACAGAGCCGACTTCCTTCAAATGGGCACTACGGATTCCGGGTTGGTGCAAGCAGGCAGAGGTGAAGGTGAATGGGGAAGTTATATCATTAGACCATCTGGAAAATGGCTATATCGAGATTCAGCGTACTTGGAAGGACGGAGATGTGGTAACTCTGCATTTGGCTATGCCAGTTGAGCGCATTCGGAGCAATCCACTTGTCTCCATGAACCAGCAGCAAATTGCTCTCCAACGCGGCCCAGTCGTGTTCTGTCTGGAAGAAGTGGATAATGGAGCGAATTTGGCAGGATTAAGATTGACGAAGGATAGCCTCATTACGGAAGAATTCAGCGAAAACCTGCTGGGTGGCATTGTAAAGCTGACCATAGAGGGATACCGGGTAAAAAATTCGAACGCATTATATAGCTCGGAGCCTCCTGAATTTGTTCCTCAACAAATTACCGCCATTCCTTACTACGCCTGGTGCAATCGGGCTAAAGGGGAAATGCGTGTATGGGTTTATGAATCATAATTCATTCGCATGGGGAGAGGAAAGATCATGAGTACGAGAATTGTGAGTACGGAATCACCGGAAAAGGCAGCAAGTACCGTTCCTTTTCATCGTAAAATCAGCTATTCATTAACGGATACAGCAGGCAATCTACTATACTGTGTCATTTCCAGTTATCTATTATATTTTTATACAGATGTATTCGGTCTTTCTATCGGGATTGCCGGGACATTACTATTTATCACCCGTTTTATCGATGCCATTGATGCCCCGATTTGGGGCATCCTGATTGACCGAACCAAGTCGAAATACGGCCAGAGCAGACCCTATTTTCTATGGTTAGCTATTCCGTTCGCTGTGTTCATGGTCCTTACGTTTACGACACCCAATTGGAGTGAGTCGGGCAAAATTGCATATGCCGCCATTACGTATATCATAGCAGGTATCCTTTATACCGGAATCAGTACGCCGATTACGTCTATTCTGCCTAATCTGAGCACCAATTCTAATGAACGCGTAGTCTTGAACTCCTTCCGCATGGTCGGGGGGAATGTGGGTTTCTTCATCGCCACGACGTTTACGTTACCTTTGGTCGCTTTCTTTGGACAGGGGAATGATCAAAAAGGATTTTCCTTAACGCTCGTTTTATTTGGAATCATGGCGATTATTATGTTTTTCATAGCGTTTGCCGATTTGCGAGAAAATGCAGCAGTGAAAACGAAATCCGTTCCCATTGCTAAAAGCTTTACAGCCATCAAACGAAACTGGCCCTGGATGCTCGTTGTAGCTGCCAACTTGTGTTACTGGATTGGTTTGAATATTCGTTCAGCAACGCTAATCTTTTATCTGCAGTACAATCTGGACAGTAAGGACTTAGTACCTTTAATCAATGGACTGACCTCCCTGCAGTTGATCTCGATGGTTCTGATTCCGTTTTTCGCCAGAAAATTAAGTAAAAATGCGATTATGATTATCGGATTGATATTAGCTGCGCTGGGTCAAGTCGTGATTTTAATGGGCAGTACAGACTTAACCCTCATTATTATCGGCTGGATTATTGGTGCGTTAGGATCAGGCTTTGCATGTTCTATGCCGTTTGCGATGTTGTCAGATACAGTCGATTATGGGGAATGGAAAAATGGTATTCGGGCAAGTGGTTTCCTGACCTCCATTGGAAGCGCATTCTGTATTAAAGCAGGTAGCGGAATCGGCGGATTATTGCCAGCATGGATCATGGGCAGCACTGGTTACATCGCTGGGAAAGTTCAAACCCCTACGGCGTTGTCCGGCATTCAGTTTAGCTTTATCTGGCTGCCATTTATCGTCTTCTTGATCGGAATCATTCCTATGTTTTTTTATAAAAAATTCGAAAAGAATGAAGCTTCTATCCAACAAGATTTAATTGCGAGAAGATCATAGACATTCTTTTAACAAGGGTTTAATGATATATTAAAACATTATAATGCTGCTCCAAAACCTGTTCGCTGAGCTGAGCAGGTTTTTTTGTTTTTTTCTATTCAAATGTGAGTAAAGCCATTGACAGGATTTTCTTTTGGAGCAATACTTCTATGTAGAGAAAAGTGTACAGAATCAAGAACTAGACACATCTAGCCTTGCAACTTTATACATTTTTTCGCCATGAAGGCTCTTCTGTTGAAGGGTTTTTTTCAATTTGAGAAAAAGAATGTGATGATATGAGTCAACTGAGTGTAAGGATGAGAACACATGGCTTTCTGAATAAGCATTTTTCAGGAGAGTCTATTGATTATCGACAGATTATTGCGCTGTTTATCCCGCTTCTGATTGATCAGGCTTTTATTGTGGGTCTTAATTTGGTGAACACGGCAATGATTAGCTCGTCGGGGATGGCGGCAGTCAGTGCTGTAAATATGATCGATTCTTTGAATATTTTTCTGATTAATGTGTTTGTTGCAGTGTCTACCGGGGGAACGGTTGTCGTGGCACAGTATAAGGGGAGCGGTAACGACCTCATGGTCTCTAAAGCTGCATCCGGCACCATTTCCTCCGTTTCCTTGCTGGCCTTATGTATCAGTTTGTTTATGATGGTTTTGTACAATCCGATTTTAAGTGTTCTGTTTGGTTCGGCCTCGCCAGATGTATTAGCTAACGGTAAGGTATATCTGCTGGGAAGCTGTATGTCTTTTGTGGGGATTGCAATCGTTGAGGCAGTGTGTGGGGCGCTGAGGGGCATTGGGAAGACGAGGGCATCGCTGGCTCTTTCGCTCATCATGAACCTCTCGTATGTGCTTCTTAATGTGGTATTCATTAATGTATTGGATATGGGTGTGCTGGGCATGACGATTGCCGTCAATGTGTCCAGATATGCAGGAGCAGTATGCGCGCTGATCTATTTGGTCAGGGTAGATGATGACTTGCGTGTTCAGCTTAGAGATATGCTTTATTTTAATCTGGCTATGCTTAAAAAGATTCTGTTTATCGGGCTTCCCTTTGCAGCGGAACAGATGTTTTTTAATGGGGGCAAAATTTTAACCCAAATTTTCATTGTGAGCCTGGGGACAAATGCGTTGGCGACCAATGCCATTTGCTCATCCCTAGCTAATGTGTTCCAAATCCCTGCAAATGCTTTGGCTCTTACGATTGTAACTGTGGTCGGTCAATGCATGGGGCGTCGAAATGTCGCGGATGCCCGGAAGTTTACCAAATCGTTTATTTGGCTGTCGTCTTGTTCATTTATTGTAATGGGATTAATCCTGATGCCTTTGTTTGAGCCGATGGTGGGGCTGTTTCATCCGCCTGCCGAAATCGTAGATGACATTTTTGTTGTCATACTGATTAATACGTTGGCCCAGATTCCGCTCTGGTCCATAGCCTTTATCACACCCTCTGCGCTTAGAGCAGCAGGTGATTCGAAATTTACGTCCCTCACCTCGATGCTGTCCATGTGGTTATGTCGGGTGGTGCTTGGATATATTTTGGGCATAGTGTTCAACCTGGGGATTGTTGGTGTCTGGTTGGCTATGGATATTGAATGGGGCGTGCGAGGGATCGTTTTCCTTTGGCGCTTCCGCGGCAACAAATGGGTCCAGCATCGTTTGATCGACTGAATAGGTCCACTACCATAAAATTGACTTCTGGATGAAGGCATTTTACGGTAGTGGATTTTTTTCTACTCCTATACTTCGTTCAGACCCCTTACCCTATCCTGATTCCTATATTGCCTAACTGCGCTCCCTGCTGCATACGGTGGAAGGCTTGCGGTGTGTCTTGTAGAGGAAATACGCTATCTATAATCGGATGGAGTGCATGGCGCTCCATAAACTGAAGCATAGCTGCGAATTCTTCGCCACTGCCCATAGAGGTGCCGATGATGCTGATTTGAGGGAAAAATATAGACCGCAGCGGAATCTCTACTCGATCTCCTGAGCTTGCGCCAAATGTAACGATCCGACCGTTCGGCTTGAGGATATCAAAATATTTATCGAATGTAGCAGGACCGATACTGTCAAGAACCAGATCCACAGTGTCTCCGTTCATACTTTCTTTCCATTCGCTATGGCTGTCGAATGCATGATTAGCGCCATGGGCGAGGGCAGCCTGACTCTTGGCTTCGCTGCGTGATGTGACGGTGACCCGTGCACCTGCCGCTAAAGCCATAAGCATGGCATACGTGGCTACACCACCGCCAATACCGGGAATGAGGACGTGCTCACCCTGCTGTAACTGGCCTCTTGTGAAGAGCGCGCGATAAGCGGTCAAAGCAGACAAAGGCAGTACCCCTGCTTCTTCCCATGAAAGGTATGCTGGCTTGCTGACGGCATTTTGGACGGGGATGATAACCGATTCAGCGAATGTCCCGTCCGAAGGTCCGCCCAGAATGGCTGGAACCAAGGGAACATGATGCGTATTCTCCCATCCGATACAGGGATTGATAATTACATTGGTGCCTACCAGCGAGGTTGGGACACTAGCACCCACAGCCTCAATCACACCTGCTCCATCCGATCCGAGAATGAGTGGAGCATCGTTGGCAGCTCGATCTGCCATGAGGAATAGGTCCCGATGGTTCAAGCCTGCGGCTTTGAGTTTTACTCTCACCTTATCGTGCCCTGGCTGTCTGTCCGTAACGTCTGTATACATCAGACCCTCAGGGCCATTTTTGCTGGCATGTATCAGGGCTTTCATTTTAAAACCTCCCGTGGTGCGAATTTAGATGCAATTGCATGTATATTGAATTGTACAGAGCGGCAAGCATCCGGTAAAATGAACAAAATCGAACGTGAGTATCACAAATGATCATACCAAGCAGGTGACGTGTACATGGAAAGCAGTGATTTGAAAATTTTTCGGGCCGTCGCTCGCGAGGGCAGTATCACGAAGGCTGCGCAAGCCTTGAACTATGTACAGTCCAATGTGACCTCGCGGATTCAGCAGCTTGAGGCACAATTGAACGTACCGCTATTTCGCCGATCTAACCGGGGAATGGCGCTAACGCCAGCAGGAGAGAATCTGCTGGAATATGCGGATACCATACTGACCTTGCTGGACGAGGCTGAAAAGTCCACTCAATATTCAGACCAGCCTGCGGGACCTTTGCGACTGGGGTCGATTGAGACGGCGGCGGTTACGCATCTGACTTCTTTATTGACGGAATATCACGCTCAATATCCTGATGTCCATCTATCGCTTATGACAGGCAGCACCCATGATCTCGTACAAAAGGTATTAAATTACGAATTAGATGGAGCGTTCGTCTATGGCCCCGTCGATGATCCGCATATAGAGTATGTTGCAGCTTTTGAGGAGGAGTTGGTGCTCATCTCGGAACCAGGGAAAAAGGACATGGACGAGCTGCTTGCCAAGCCTATGCTGTTTTTCGACGTAGGGTGCACGCATCGTACAAGAGCGGAAAGCTTTCTGAGCGAAGCAGGTGTGGCTGCGTATCAGGTTATGGAGTTTGGGACATTGGAAGTCATTTTGGGTGGTGTAGCCTCTGGTCTAGGGGTGTCCATGTTACCACAATCGTCGATTGCAAAGGCAGAGGAGGCGGGAAGTATTGCTTCTCATCGTTTGCCCAAAAAATATTGCAAATTAGAGGTGTGGTTTGTTCATCGGCGGGATTCGGTTTACTCCAGTGCACTGTCAGGCTTGCTTCACTGGATGAAAAAGGATGCTATACTTAACCGGGATTAAATTGACAGCAGAGGTGTATCATTTGGAGGAACATGGTGTAACGAACAATCCATCTACAGTCGCTCCGGGACCATATGCGACGACTGGCGGCTATCATCGACGAGAACCGGATAAGATGGCAGTATTATCAGAAACATACGGAGCCTCTATTTTTTTCAGAAGATGGGCGGCTTGGATGGTTGACTTCATTCTTATCGTCTTTGGGTATGGAGGGCTGGTTTATTTTACAGCGAAAAAAGTATCTGAAGCGGAAACCCCAAATATGGGCATGGTAGTGATGCTTTTCCTGATTGGCTCCTTCTGCTATTATCTGTTACTGGAAGGACTTACGGGCTATACGCTGGGCAAATTTGTACTTCGTATTCAGGTCGTGAATGGAGAAGGAAGGCCGCCAGGCATGGTTAAATCCTTGATCCGCACCCTCATACAGCTGGTAGATACGAATCCGCTGTTTTTTCTGGGACTGCCCGCGGGGTTATGTGTGCTGGTGACACCTCGGAAACAACGGATTGGAGATATGGCTGCGAGTACATATGTGGTTAAGGTAAGGGATTTGGGAAAGGCCGGCAGAAAGAAAACCGGGATTTTTGCAGGAGCAATCATCCTGATGACGATCATTTCGATTGTCTTTGCTGTATCTTTAATTTCTACGCTCATTACTCAAATCGTGAAGCCTGAGGTATTTACCAGTAAGGATAGCCAGTTTGCGGTTACGGCTCCGTGGAATTGGTCACGAGATAATATGATTAATGAGGAAGCGGATATTTCCATTAAAAATGAATTGACCGAAAGATATTTGATTGTATTGTCTGAACCGAAAAGCGACTTTGACAGCAGTATGACTCTTCAAGAATATAAAGGAATCATTGAGGAACATTTGGTGTCAGGAATTACGGACTCTGAATTGGGGATTGCCTCCGACTTGGTGGTGAATGGATACCCAGCCATTGAGTTTACCCTAAAAGGAGAAGTAGACGGGACTCCGATCATGTATAACGTGACTACGATTGAAACGCCTTCACATTATCATCAGGTGCTTGCCTGGACCTACGCTTCCCGATACAGCAGGGCACAGCAAGAGCTACGCAAGATTAGAGACAGCTTCCGTGAAATGAACATGCTGTGAAGTGAACATGGAGCAATAACGATGAATCGAAGTTATAAGGCAGTAAGCAGAACAAGCAGACAGCTTATAGGAGCGTCTGCTTGTTGTTTTATAAGCTTCCTTTAAAAAACGAACATCAAAACGGAGTAGGCGAAATAGTAGATTTATATAGATAATTTGATCATACAATAGAGTGTCTAATCACTCGTAATCCAGCTACTTTCGCCACTTTACCTTGTGGATGGGCTGTGAATTGAATCGTCACTTCATTCTTCTGGCTCGTCACAGATAGAGGAAGCTCATAGGTGAACGTTTCGAATTTATTCATTTCCTCAGACTCCAGCTTGCCTTCCCCTAAAATCTGACCATCCGCAGTGATGTCAAAGTCACCATGAGGACGGCTCAAGTCCTTCAAATAAGTGACCGCCAATTGGACAGGCTCATCCGAAAGCACCTTCATGACAAAAGAGAACCAGCCCCCAGGCCAGGTATCGCGATATTTGCGGTTATAGATGGACCCCAGACCTACATGCTCGCCAGTAAAGGCATGATCCCGTTCAGGCTGCATTTCGGCAGGCTGCACAACGTCCACTGTAAGTCGTTCCAGCTCTAGCTGATACGCTAACGCGGTACGATATTCTGCCTCGGTTGCTGTCCATTCGTCCTTGGAAAAGAGATCCCAATAGACGGTATATGAACGATCATACATCTGATAAAACGGACGAAGCTTCAAGTCTCCGATATAGCCTAAGTCGGTCGTATGGAATGTATTGGGCTCGTTCCGGTCAGCAATCAGCTTCGTTGTTAATGAGTCGGCCGATCCGATCAGAACAGACGCAAGCAGACGTTCTTCGTTGGATTCCTGCTCAACAGGACCAAGGTCCCCAGCCAGCACTAGCGGCCCATACATAAAAGCAATTCGGCGTGGATTATCCGGCATTTCCTCGACTCTCACGGTCATAGGAATGTCATACTCGATCGTATCCCCATTGTTCCATTCCCGTTCAATTACAACGTAGCTGGTAGGACAAGCCTCTGTGACGTACTCTTCCCCGTTGATTTTAATCATCATCCCTTGCTCTGCCCAATGCGGGCATCTTAGCTTGATCGCGAAGGATTTGGGCTCCTTGCTGATGACGCGCAGCGTTCCCCGTCCATTTTGCGGAAAGAGAGTGTCTTGTTTGAGCTGTACGCCCATCTCTTCCCATGACACGGTAGAAGGGACATATTGATTGACATAGATCGTTTCTGGCGTGTGAAAATAAATCGCAGTGCCGTACATGGAGTGGCTTTCCATACCGGAACCGACACAGCATGTAAAATCCTCATATTGAGAATTAAAGGACTTGTGTCCTCCCATTTCCAGCGATACAAAATAGCACACACGTCCATCTATAGGCTGCTGTGAAGCCAGAATATGATTGAACATCGCTCGTTCATAGTAGTCGGCATAGGCTGCATAGGCGTCCCACTCGAACATATGTCTTGTTAATTTCAGCATATTGTAGGTGTTACAAGTTTCACAGGTACCTTCGCCCAAGCGGTCATTCAGCTTCCCGGGTTCACCAAAATGTTCATTATAGCTATTGCCGCCGATCACGTAGGAATGCTTGTGAACAACCCGATCCCAGAAAAAGCGAGACAGGTCCGCATATTGCGGTTTGCCCGTCATTTCAAATTGCCGTGCAGCGCCAATGATTTTGGGAATTTGCGTATTGGCATGTCGCCCTGCCAGCGTATCTTGGCTATCTGCGAGATCATTGAGCACCTCTCCGTGATAAAAGCGTTCCGCAAGGCTTAAAAAGCGTTCTTCTCCCGAATGTTCCGCCAGATCGGTCAGCACCTCGTTCATACCGCCAAACTCGCAATGCAGCACCTGCTGCACCTGATCATCGTCCAGCCCTTGAAGTACATCCTCCAGCCAGTTGCCGAGTTTGATTTCTATAGACAGGGCCTTGGGATGATGCGCCAGCAGATGTGCATCACGCAAGCCCGCAAAAAGCTTGTGCATGGTATATAGCGGCACCCAGCCGCCGTTCAGATCAAAGCCCTGGGAGCGGATATCTCCGGCTTTTACTTCCTCAAAAATCTCTTTCCCACGTGGAATGCCGGAAATGTATCCGTTTCCATGACTGTTTTGGCATATTTCCAGTTCGTCGACCACATAGTTCACGCGTTCCAACAGTCTTTCGTCGCCTGTGGAGGCAAACATCAGTGCACAGCCGGACAGGTAGTGACCGAGTGTATGTCCGCTGATGCCACGCGCTTCCCAGCCTTCATAGTGAGCCGCTTTGGGCTCCAGTCCCGCATATTCACGAAAGCGTGATAATAAACGGTCGGGTTCCAAACTCAGCAGATAGGCCGTATTCAGTTCCATCGCATGTAAAAGTGGGCCGGAATCAATTCTTACTTTATGCAAGTCAAAAGCTTTAGCTTTCAAAATCATCGCTCCTTAGCTAAGATGAAAGTGTATATTTCTCCACTACATTAGCATTGGAATCGCGGTATGTCAGTAGCTTAACCATACAATGGGTGGACAAATCCGAACATGAACCTAAAGAGGCGATAACATGACCTATCTAAAAGTAAATGTAGATGCTCCGATTCAACTGATCTCGGCAGGCGAGTTTGTTAACGAGGTACCTTGGAAGCATATGAGTCGTTCCATTGAGAATTTTGAGCTGATCCTAGGTGTCCAAGAGACGGTATATATACGGGAGGAACGGGAAGATTTTGAAGTAGGCGAGGGAGATATTCTATTGCTTTACCCCGGTCGTACGCATAAAGGATACCAGGAGTCATTGCCAGGCGTGAAATTTTATTGGTTTCATTTCGATGTTCCCACGACCCCGAATGTATTATCTAATGAAGAAATGAAGCAGGAAACAAGTGCTATGGATGGGCTTTTGCAGCGTCACGGTGTGATGCGTGATATCTATTTACCGCAATGTGTACAGGCAGACAACGGAGATCGGATTCATATTATCGTCAATCAGATTTTGCATGTAGCCAACTCACATTACCTTACGTATCACAGTGCAAATTATTTGTTCACCTCGTTACTGATCGAGATATCTGAACTGGCGCTTAGCCGCTTGCTTTCCAATCCTGTCAGTTCACAGGGGAATGTGAGTTTTAACAAAATTATCGAGTGGACTCGAATTCATGCTGAAGAGCCGTTGACTGTGACGGATTTAGCCCGAAAATTCAATTACAACAAGGATTATATCTCTCGTTTGTTCAAGCAAAATACAGGCATGCGTCCCCTGGAGTTCATTCACAGTATTCGTATCAACAAAGCCAAAGAGTTGATTTCCCGTACAGATATGAGCATTAAGCAGGTTGCCGAAGAGGCAGGATATACCGATGAGAAGTATTTTATGCGTTTGTTCAAAAAAAGAGCCCACATGACTCCTTCCCAATACCGGAATGCCTATCACAAAACTTTTATGAACAATGTCTAGTGCATTTCCGCTTGGATAGGGAAATTTTATAGATAAAACATGGAGGAAGAGTCGGCTAAAATAAACTTGTAAGCGTTTCACCTATAGATAGAAGGGAGGAGAGACATCCACCATGATTACTAGAGAACAGATTTATTTGGATGAGAAGCTGGAGACCAAATCGGCTGTGTTTGAGTTTATTGCCCAAGAGGCTGAAAAGCTGGGTGTCACCGTCCATAGGGAACAACTGGTGCAGGATTTGTGGGAGAGGGAAAAGGTATATTCGACAGGGCTTCAGGATCAGTTTGCCATACCTCATACGCAGAGCGAAGTGGTCACCAGACCAGCAGTCCTCGTGATCCGATTGGAACATAGCATTGACTGGGCCTCTCATGATGGCAAGCCTGTCCAGTATATTTTTAGTATTTTGGTGCCTAAAGGGTCCGTGGATGTATCCCATTTACAAATTATTTCCTCGCTCGCAACCCTGCTCTTAGAGGATTCCTTTAAAGAGGCGGTAGCGGGTGCCAATAGCAGCAGCGATGTGTATCATTTGCTGGAACAGTATACAGAAGGGTTGGTGTCATAATGAAAATTGTAAGCGTTACATCCTGTATCGCAGGGTTGGCTCATACTCCAATGGCGGCAAAAGCACTGGAAAAAGCGGCGGCACAGCTCGGTCACCATATTAAAGTGGAGCAGCAAGGCGCACTAGGCCAAGTGAACAAACTTACGGAGGAAGACATTGCAGCGGCGGATTTTGTACTGATTGCCTCGGATCAGACAGTGAAGGATGCAGAGCGTTTTGAAGATAAAAGAATCGTTCGCGTTAAAATCGGTCATGCGGTCAACAATGCGGAAGCGGTTCTTACCAAAGCGGTGGAGGCCATCTCTGCTCAAAAATAAGATTAGGGAGGCAACACGGACAATCAGCAGCGTAGATGATCTGAATGATATCCGATGAGCCTTTGAATAACAGTAGTATTCATGATGGGGGAGAACATGATGAAAAAATGGCTGAGTGAAGCTAAAAAGCATCTGATGACAGGTATTTCTTACCTGCTTCCGGTTATTATTGCAGGCTCCTTGATTGTTGCCGTGTGTAAAATTATCGGTCTGACAATGGGTGTCACTGACTTTGGTCCATATGCTGACAAAAGTGGATTTCTTCATATTTTATACTTAGTCGAAAATGTAGGCTGGCGCGGAATTGGACTGCTAAACATGGTTCTGGCTGGGTATATCGCCTATTCAATTGCCGACAAGCCTGCACTTGCTGCAGGGCTGATTGGCGGCGTGCTGGCACAGGAGACGAATGCGGGATTCTTGGGCGCTCTTGTTGCAGGTTTTTTCGCGGGGTATGTCACCCTCTGGGTGAAAAACAAAGTGAAAATCACAGGTCCGGCCGCAGGTTCTGTTCCGCTAATTATTTTGCCGCTCATTACGGTAGGCTTAACCGGGATTCTCATGTCCGTCATCCTAGGTGGGCCGTTGAGCGCGATTAATGAAGGACTGGTCAACTGGATTAAGCATATGAGTGAGAGCGGAACCAGCACCTTGGCGCTAGCCTTAATTTTGGGAGCCATGATTGGGTTCGATCTTGGGGGTCCCGTCAATAAAGCTGCCTGGATGGCGGGAAATGCGTTATTCCTGTCGGGTGTGTATCTACCCAATATTTTCGTAAACATTGCCATCTGTATTCCACCGCTAGGCTATGGAATTGCAACCTTAATTCTGAAACATCGCTTTTCCAAAACATATCGGGAAGCTGGAAAAGGCTCCGTGATCATGGGCATTATCGGAATTACGGAAGGGGCTATCCCGTTTACACTGCGTAACCCTGCCAAGCTGATTCCATTAAATATGATTGCCTGCGCAGCAGGTGCAGCATTGACGGCTTTGCTGGGCGCACATGTCATCATGCCTCCAATTGGCGGTTTGTATGGCGCCATCTCCGTAGGTACTCCGTTTGCATATCTGGCTGGAGGGGTTACAGGCGCATTAATCATTGTGGCAGGAACCTTGCTCGTCAATTTCCGTGAGGAAGAACAGCAGCAGGCTGAAACGAAAGAGGCCTCTGTTAAGAAAAATGGAGAAGACATTGAGCTTGTATTTGACTAAATATCACTAGATAAAGAATAGACAGCATGGAGGGAGAACGAGAATGAGCCGTACGAAAGTGCATGTCATACCACATACTCACTGGGATCGAGAATGGTATTTTACCACTTCCAGATCCAAAGTCTACTTGGTGAAGCATGTGAAAGAAGTATTGGATGCGTTGGAGAATGGGGACGGTTTTAAATACTATCTTTTGGATGCCCAAGGGTCCTTGCTTGACGATTATACCCGCTGGTGCCCGGAGGATGAAGAGCGCATTCGCCGTCTGGTAAGCGATAAACGCCTGATGACCGGGCCGTGGTATACGCAGACGGATCAATTGGTGATTTCCGGTGAATCGATGGTCCGTAATCTGTATTACGGTATGGAAACGGCGCAGAAATATGGTCATGCCATGAAGGTCGGTTATGTGCCGGATGCCTTCGGCCAGTCGGCGCAGATGCCGCAGATTTATCAGGAGTTCGGTATTCGGCATTTTCTATTCTGGCGCGGGGTAGCCGATAATACGAATCCTAAAACCGAGTTTTTGTGGAAGGGGTCGGATGGCAGTCAGGTGTTTGCGGTACAGATGCCGTTTGGCTACTACTATGGTGGGAATATTCCAGAGGAAGCGGGAGAACTTGAGGCGTATCTCGACAGCCAGATCGGTGCGCTGGAAGAAAAAGCGTCTACCCGCCATGTTTATTTTCCCAACGGCTTCGACCAAGCACCTATCCGCCTGAACTTGCCAGAATTGATTCGCACATTCAACGAGCTGGACCCGGAACGGGAATATGTGATGAATGAGCCGGAACGTTTCCTTGAAGAGATTGAAAAGGACAGCAACGACCTTCCTGTACTGAAAGGAGAGCTTATGGAAGCCAAGCATATGCGTATTCATAAGTCGATTTTTTCCACACGAGCTGACCTTAAGCAGCAAAATAACGAGATTGAACATTTAATCGTGAACACGCTGGAGCCTGTACTGTCGATCAGCCATGCACTTGGGCATGAATATCCACATTATATCGTGAAGGATATATGGAAGCTCTTGTTTGAAAATGCAGCCCACGACAGCATTGGTGGATGCAATAGTGATACGACGAATCGGGATGTGGCTTTTCGTTATAAACAGGCGCGAGATATCGCGGAGAATGTATTGGAGCTGCACAAGCGACTGATCGCGTCGAAGATTAAGCAGGAGGAGACTTTTGCCTTCACCATCTTTAATACGTTGCCTTACCCGCGCAAGGGAGTGACAGAAATTGATGCTTACTTGCCGGAAGGAAGCTTTGTCATTCGGGATACGAACGGTCAGCAGCTTTTGTATACGATTACCGAGAAAGTGGAACAAACAGACTACGTGCTCGGTCAGCATATTGATCTGAATCCGAGCAAAAAGGTGTACCTGCCTGAGCGTGTATTCCGTGCCAAGTTGTTGGTGGAGCTTCAGGAAGTACCTGCTATGGGGTACACACAAATTATATTTGATTTTAGTGCAACAGGGGATGCAACAGCAGAACGTAGCAACGGAAAACATATTGAAAATGAATTCTATAGCATAGCCGTACAGGAGAACGGGGCATTAAGCATCACGGATAAAATTTCGGGACGTGTGTACTCAGATCAGATGGTGTTCGAGGAAAACGGAGATGATGGAGATTCCTACAACTATTCTCCACCGGAACGTGATCTTACAGTTTCTTCGCTTGGTACTGATGTGGAGACGATAACATCCAAAAGTACGGTATCCGAAGAATTGTCCCTTCGGATGAAACTGAAGGTTCCGTATGATTTAAATGAGCGTTCCGCTGCTGGGACTTCAGCTGAGTTGCCACTGCAGGCATCGGTCTCCTTGCGGAAAGGTGAACGCCTGATACGTTTCTCGGTGGATGTGGACAACCGAGTGCTGAGTCACCGTCTGCGGGTGCTATTTGATACCGGGATTGCCTCTAAGCTATCTATTGCAGATCAGCCGTTCGGAGTCATTGCCCGTCCAACTACGCTGGAGGAAGTAAAGGTATGGGAACGGGAGCAGTGGACGGAAAAGCCGATCACCATTGAAGCTATGCAAAGCTATGTTGCATTAAACAATGGTTCCCATGGAGTAGCCGTGATGACTGAAGGAGTAAGGGAATATGAAATCATTGGACATGAACATGATACAATAGCGCTGACGTTATTCCGCACTTTTGGTTATATGGGCAAGGAGAATCTGCTATACCGCCCGGGTCGTGCCTCAGGAGAAAAGATCGTAGAAACGCCAGATGCACAGCTGCTCGGTGAGCTTTCATTTACGTTTGTTCTACATGTCCACGAGTCCGGGTTTGATGAGGCGGGCATTGCTCAAGCGGCCAAGGAATATTTAACACCATTGTCCAGCTACCAGCTGTCTGATTTTCTGAACGGCCGTTTAATTTTTGCCTTCCGAGACGAAGAAAGAATATTTGAGCAAAACTATAGCCTGTTATCTTTTAGCAAGGATTCCAATGTAATCTTGAGTGCATTCAAGAAAGCAGAGCATAGTGATGGTTATATCGTCCGTGTATTTAATCCTTATTTAGAGAAAAATGCGACTGCACATATCACATACAGCGAATCGGCCCATTACGAGTTGGTTTCGCTGGATGAGCGTTCGAAGGGAGAAACATTGGTTTCGTCCGATACGGAAGGTGCACAATTGCCGGAATTGCAGCATTGCAAGCTGTTAACGGTACTGGTAACCCCGGAATTGAACTAACGTGGAAGCAAAATACGGTTTATCGGAAAGGAGGTCTTATATCTACATGATTTTTCCCTACAAACGCTTGAAAAAGCTGTACCAGCTCGTCAGTGGAAATGATCAAGGCTGGTCTTGGACCACCAAAGCGCTCGCTGAGCGGCTGGAGGTAACAGAGCGGACCATCCGCGATGATCTTAAGAAGCTGGACAGTATGCTGAATGAATATGGAGCATATCTGGAATCCAAGAGGGGTAGCGGCTATACGATTAGGGTTGATGATCGTGAGAAATACCATTTTTTTGCGGATGAAAGTCAGGAAGAAACAGAAGTAAGTCAGCGGCTACCGGGGGCTCCGGAAGAGCGCATACGGTATGAGCTGTTCAAGCTGCTGAATGCGAGGGAATACGTGAAGATGGAAGATCTCGCCGATGAGCTATATATTAGCCGGGCCACGATGAATAATGATTCTAAAATCATCCGTCGGATTCTGGAGGATTATAGCCTTACTCTGCGCACCAAGCCGGGACATGGTGTAAAGGTGATTGGGGAAGAAAAGAGTATTCGTTACTGCCTGGCTGAATATGCTGACGTCCGCGATGAAGAGGGACAACGCAGCGACATGCCCTTGGAACAACAACAGCTGTTTCAAGGATTGGATCTACCGCAAATCCGGACAATTATTCTAAAGCATTTGCGGAGCGTTGGGACCAAAATGGCTGATTTGGCGCTGAAAGATCTCATCACTCATTTGGCGGTCATGGTGCTGCGAGTGAAGGAAGGACATGGTTTAGAACGCTTTGAGGCGGTGGTGGGCAGTCCGCGGGATATTGAATTGGCTAGCGCCATGCTGAGGGAGATGGAAGAGGCCTTTGGCATCACCTGTCCAGAAGGAGAGTTCGATTATGTTCTGCTGCATGTCGTCAGCAAAAAGATGGCCGAAACCGAGTGGGAGCGCCTCCAGTCCGATCGTCTCTTCTTAGCAGTGCGCGGGATGCTGACATTCGTCTACGAACGCTTTACCTATGACTTGCGTGACGATGAACGGCTGTCCAAGGATTTATTTGTACATTTGAAGCCAATGCTGACCCGGCTGGAGCATGGTATGAACATGCGTAATCCACTGCTTGGACATATTCGCAAGTATTATCCGCTTGCCTATGAAATCACAGTTGGTGCGGTAAAAGAACTACAAAAATCGTTTCCGTACGACATCAACGATAACGAAATCGGTTATTTGGCACTTCATATCGGGGCTGCATTGGAACGCAAATACAATATCCCTCATCGACGTCGTAAAACCGTGTTGCTGGTGTGCGGCTCCGGCTACGGAACCGCCCGGATTCTAGAATCCAGGCTGCGTTCGCTGTTCGCTGAGCTGGATGTATCCCGAGTGGTTTCACTTCGGGAATACGAGGAGATGTCCACCGTCGATGAGGACCTCGTCGTTTCGACCATTCACTTACAGCAGCGTAAGGATAAACCGTCCGCGGTGATTAGCCCGATTCCTTCGGAACGGGATATGGAGACAATGACGCGGATGGTACGGGCCAGCGATGAGGAGCAGGAAACTTCACTGCTACGGTATTTTGACAAGCAATGGTTTATGACCCGATCCGATCAGCCGAGCAAAGATGCCCTGATTGAAGAAATGAGTGGTATTTTAAAGCAAAAAGGAGTGGTGACTGACAAGTTTTTGCCAGCAGTCAAAGAAAGAGAGAAGCTGGGCTCTACTGCATTGGATCGAGGGATGGCCATCCCCCATCCCCTGGAGCTAAGCTCTAACCGAACGGTCGTAAGCGTGTGCTTGCTGGAAAATCCAATTCCTTGGGATGCCAACCATGAGGTTCATGTGGTATTCCTGCTTTCAATCTGCAAAGAGGACTACGAACAGGCCATGGGGATTTATGATTTGTTTGTAGAACTGATCCGCCAAGAAGAGACGCTGGAACGATTAAAGCATTGCCATTCCTTTGATGCCTTTATGCTAATCGCCCGTCAGGTGCTTGCAGTCAAGAGCAATGATTACCATTGAACCTAAAAAAGAGATCATTCGTGATCTCTTTTTTAGGTTCACACATGTAGTTTGGAAGAGTGGAGCTCGATTAATAAAGCCAGCTGATTCAACGAAAATTTATGATTAACCATATCTACAGTAAAGTCTTCGGCTGCTTTCTGATCCATTTTAAATTGAAAGCCATTGTAGCGCAAAAAAATGAGTAATGCAGTAAAAGCTGTTCGCTTGTTTGCATTGTGAAAAGGATGGTTTTGCCCTAGGGATTCGAATAATGCAGCGGCTTTGCTGAATATTGTGGGGTACGCATCTTCACTAAAAGCTGATGATTGAGGACGTAGAACAGCAGACTCAAGTAGACTGGTATCTTTGACGCCGATTTGTTCGCCTTTGCTGTATCTTTCAATCATAGCGACATTAATAGCTATAACTTCTTGAATGGTTAAGAAACGAATGCTGCTCATCTATCCTTAAGTCCTTTAAGGGTTTCGTCATATGAATCCATTACTTGAGAAAGATTTTCAAGAAAATCATCACTTAACCCTGAGGGCAGAGTTATTTTGTTCGATTTTTGTATAATGATTTGTCCGCTCTTGTGATCTACTTCAACCTGAACTGTATCTCCTTGGCCCAGTCCGAGCTGCTTAATGGCTTCTGTCATAGTAATCCCTAAGCTATTTCCGAATTTAGTAATTTTACGTTCCATTCCAATCACCTTACCCATCTCTTTATCCTCCTTATTATACTATTCAACTGTTATAACAATTATACATGGTTTCAGGGTATATAAACATATACTTTTTAATTCAACTTATATCTGCTAGAAAAATAGATTGTCAGGCTTTTATTTGGTAATCTGAGGTAAGGGTTTAAATGGTTGCAGGCTATATTATTACTTCATGAAAAGGGGCGAGCGAGATGCTACAACCACTATTAAAGGATGAACTGACTCGAATACTGGAAGGGCATTCACTGGATGAAGATTTAAAAGAAGAGATTCATCAGGAAGCTCAAGCTGCTATACAATTTCATGTGGATCATGAGGAAAATTACGAACACATTGGAAATAGTCGGATCGCCGGCTACCCGGATTTGCCGCCCTCGATCGAGTGGCCGTGTGATTCAGACGGAGAATATTATACGTTTATTGCTCAAATCAATTTGGGTGAAATGCCTTTTTCCCCATACGAGGGGTTGCCTCATCAGGGTATACTTTACTTTTTTCTTGGGCTGGATGAGCCCGCCTATGATATTGACCATAAAATCTTTTACTATAACGGTGACAGCAGCGCTTTGAAGAAAACCTTGCCACCGACCGGGAAGGTTGAAGTATGTGCTGAGAACAGGGGTTTCACATCTTATGCAATTTCTTTTCAGCCGATTGTTACCCTGCGGTCGGAGGGTGAGCTAGGAGATGTTCTTGTAGATCAGTATGAAGAGCTGTATGAGCTTGTTTGTGAACAAAGTGACACGGTGTGGGGTCAGCATCAATCTTTTGCAGGGAACACCCGGCGGGATGCTTATCTACGCCGAAACGGGCTGGAGGGTCTTCTGTTTAACTGGCATAAGAGTGAGAGTCAGATCCATAAGGAAATCGAGCAAGCTATGCATAGGGGAAGTACGGATTATGCGGAGCATTTACGATCCGAGGTGTTGTCTCAGCTGCAAGAATATCAGACGAATCGGGAAAAGCACGATCAGGCTTCGGAAAATTGGCATGTTCTGCTCTCGGTCTCTTCTTTGGACGAGGTTGGTATGTGCTGGTGGGACGCAGGGTATTTGGAATTTTTGATCGATCAAAGAGACTTGAAGAACCTTGATTTCTCGAACACATATGTCAATCTTGCTACGAGCTAGCCCGATGCGGCAGACTCATGCTGATTTAGGGCAAATGATGGCGGTTAGAGCAGGGCGGTTTTTTGATTGATAAAAGCAGTGAATTGAGCATATGGCACAGTAGGTTTGTAGGTGGTCCTATACAGGGCCGCCTTTTTTCGATGTAAATGAACGATTGTACTCCGTTATTAGTCTTAATAGATGAGACCACAACAAGGGAGGTGCACGTATATGACTGATCGAGAGCTGTTTGAACTATATAAGGAGCAGATATATTATTTTTGTTATTATTTGATGCAAAATCAAGCAGATGCAGAAGATGTTTGCCAGGAAGTGTTTGTCAAAGCACTTTTGGCCGACAGGTCCAGAGTACAAGATCTCAAATCATGGATTTTACGAATTGCTTCTAATGAGTGCAGCAATGTGCTTAGAAGGCGGAAAACTGGACTGATGAAGGAAATACGAACTTTTTTATTGTCACGCCCTCATTTATTTAATCCGGTGGAAGAGAGCTTATATCATCAAGAAACTAAGACAGAGCTACACAAGCTATATAACAAGCTTCCAGATAAAATTCGAATGGTCGTGGTCCTTCGTTATGTAAACGAATTGACTGTGCCGGAGATCTCTAGAGTTATAAATATACCCGAAGGAACAGCTAAATCTAGATTAAATCGGGGGCTTAAACTGCTAAAAAAAATGGTGATATCCCAAGTAAAGGAGATGAGTAGCAGTGAGTCGGTATTTTGAAAAAGAACAGAACATTCCTCAACCTGAATATGATGCAATGTGGGTAAATATAGAACAGGAAGCAACCAAACGAAAAGCAACTCTGCAACAGTCCCAGGAAGCACCTATGCATAGAGCAAAAATTGTTCCAGCGAGTATCGTATTCTCATGTTTTCTGCTCGTCGCCATCCCTGTATTCGCTAGTGTGACTATCAATTGGGATAGAATAGGCGGACGTAGTGTAACCAATGCGCTAAATAACGATATTGGCCAGCGGTATGATCTAAAAGCATCCAGTGCAGGCATTACGATGAATTTGAATGGTGTTGTAACGGATGGCGAAAAAATGAAAATGCTTATCTCTCTGGATCCAGGAACCGATCCAACCAGTTATATTGGGTTTGCTATAGAGAAAACTATGGTAACTAGCAATTCTGATACCAAGGAACAAGCACACGGATATTTAAATTACGATCCTAAAAGCCAGAAACTCCTTGGCATTTATGAAACTATTGATACTTTAAAGGATCGTAAAAAAGATTACACACTTGAGGCACAGAATCTAATTTTTTATCGTAATCAGGATATTCCTTTAAAGACGGATCATCAAGCCGGGGATACCCTCGTTACCGGGACCAAGCAGTATCCTAACATTTATATAGAATCCGTTCGACAAACCAACAACAAGACTGTTGTCCGCTTTAGAGTTGCTGCAGCTCCATCCGATTTAGGACGTGGGAACCCGCATTTGGTAATGAAAGTGGGCGACAAAGAGATAGACGCCATCCCAACCATTCTACCTAGCGACAGCCCAGACTTGCATATTGAGCAGGTATTCAACATGACTGCACAAGATTGGAAAAAGGCAAACCTTCATTTTTGTTACATTGAGGAAGCAAAAAGAATTGAAGGTACTTGGAAGTTCGAATTTGAAGCGGATGGAAAAAAAGCAAGTGAAGCGATTTATTCCAAGAAGCTGCATAGCAGCGCTGAATTCCAAGAAAATACAGGCACTACCTTAGACCAACTGATTGTTACCCCCTTGGATATTGAAATTCTAGTAACAGAGCGTGATTCACTTAAAAAAGGAATTGTTCATTATAAAACAGCTCAGCTGGTTATAGGTGATAAAAAAATTAACGGAGGGTGGAATATTAAAGGAGCTGGTCCTGAAAATTATCAACACTTATATCAATTTGAATCTCCAGAGTGGTATAAGGACTGGTCTGATGTTCCAATGAAACTTATATTGAAAGATGCTGTCATCGAGAAACGTGATACGTCTAAGAATTGGATCACTCTTCATAAACCTAAAGAAGAAAAACAGTTCGCTGAGCTTAATGCGGACGGTTATCAAATTGATTTCACATACTATACGGAGGGAAAAGATTTGATTGTCGAATCGAAATCCGGTTCCCCTGGCTTCAAAGGCGTCAACCAAACAACGATGCGAATTAACGGCAAAGAAGTAGTGCCTGAGATTATTGCGAAGGGCATGGTATCCACAGGAGTTAATGTTGACCGTTACAAAAACATTGAATTAGACGGAAAATTGGAACTAAATCCTGGCATCTACAAGTACAGCGATCCTGGACGTGATATTGAAGTTTTTTTGAAATAGATATGGCCATCGCTGCCTATTCTGCAGATACGTAAATACAAAAGCCCTTCCAGCTTTAGCTTCTCATGAGGGAAGCAGCGGAAGGGCTTTTGTTATATCTACTTGTCTATACAGTGAGCGTGCTTATTTATACTCGTTGCACGGTAAATTCGAATTCCAGCTTTTGATCGGCTGTAATTTGGTATTCTTCATGTACCGGAGCTCCCCAGCTATCGTCGCCGCCTACGCCCATTTGTTTACCGGCTATGGTGACAACGGTGTAATACACGTTTGGTAGCTCATACAGATGGTAGGCACTTTCCAGCTCAAACGCTGTAAACGGCGAAATATTGCATTCCACAGGTGCGGTGGCAGGAGCAGTAATGCGAATACCGCGTTGAGAATCGTCGGTAATATCGACACGGCGCACGCCTGTACGGTTACCGGATTCCTGCGGTACGACATACCCGGATACGTTATCCGCAGCTTCGTTACGGAATACGCCTAGTCTCGCGCCAAAGGCACGGTCGATGTAATTCTCTTCCGGTCCCATCGCGTACCAGTCCAGATGGCGGTAGTCTGCCGGAACCTTGAACGAAAGGGCAAAGATCGGCAGATTAGGCAGTCCTGAGACGCCTTCATAAGTCGATTTTACGTTCAGACTGCCATCCGCCAAGACGGTGTAGGCTACCGTTACCTGTACGTCGGCATGAATGCTTAGGGTGTAGCGGAACGTAATGGTCACACGGTCTGTCTGCTCTTCCGTGACCTCGATGCCTACACATTTACGCGTCAGGCTTGCAGCGAACCAGCCACCGGCTTCGAAGCCCAGAGCAGTTCCCCGATCATTGTCTGTGGTCGCCCGCCAGAACAATGGGGCAGGAGGCATGGCGATCATCTCACGTCCGGCGTAGCGAAGTGAAGTCAGGCTGCCTGCTCCTTTGGAGAACATGATACTGAAATCTGCACCGTGAACGCCAATGTTAACATCGCCATGCACCACTCGTAGGGCTCCACCTGTAGGAGCTCTCAGCGGATTTGGATCTTCCACAATGAAAATATGTTGTCCGAAGGCTACTTCATGCCCAGCCTCAGCCCAGAGCGTCGCTTCCTTCAATACGAGCGCCGTGTGAATGACATATTCCCCAGGCTTCTTGTCTGTGCTTGGGAACGTCAATGGAATATACGCTTCGGTCTGAGCCGCCACATCTACATGAATGGCATTACGTGCGATTTCTTGGCCTTCATGCAGTAGACTGTATACTAGCTCATAGTCGCCCGTTCCCTCGAACAGGCTTTCATTGCGAATGGTTACGCCTTTGGTATCCGGGGTGAGCTTCAGATTTTGATACAGGAATTTGACCTCCTGCATCTTCGGCGAAACCTTCCGGTCCGCATAGACAATTCCGTCCGTACAGAAGCCATAGTCTGTGGCACGGTCGTCAAAGTCGCCGCCGATCGCGAGGTACTCGCGTCCGTAGCGATCTTTTTTCATAACAGCCTGATCAATATAATCCCATATAAAACCGCCCTGATACAGCTCATATTTGTTCTCCAGCTCTGTATACTTGTGCATGCCGCCTACGGAATTGCCCATCGCATGCATGTATTCGCAACTGATATACGGCTTTTGCGGATTGTCGTTTAGATATTGCTCGATATCTGCGGGTTTGGCGTACATCCGGCTCTCCATATCGCTGGTATCATCGTACGTACGGTTGTGAAACACGCCTTCGTAGTGTACCAAACGGCTCGGGTCGGTGGCTCGGAAATAGTTGGCTACATTGCGCAGCACTTCACCTGCATATGACTCATTGCCGCAGGACCAAATCAGAATGGACGCATGGTTTTTGTCCCGTTCCAGCATGGAAATGGCGCGATCCATGACGATATCCTGCCACTCAGGCAGATTGGCGGGAATATTCCACGATGGCTCGACGGCGCCGAGTTTTTGCCAGGAACCGTGTGTTTCCAAGTTCATTTCATCAATTACATAGACCCCGTACTCATCGCATAGCTCATACCACAGAGTCTGATTTGGATAATGAGAGGTACGAACAGCGTTCATATTGTTCTGCTTGAGCGTCCGGATATCCCACAGCATATCTTCACGGGAAATCGCACGTCCGGTGCGAGCGTTAAATTCATGGCGGTTCACACCTTTAAAGACGATGCGTTTGCCGTTCAAATGCATGACCTTGTTTATCAGCTCAAATTTACGGAAGCCAATTTTTTGTGGAATGACTTCCACGAGCGATCCACTGGCATCATAAATTTGAATGAACAACGTGTACAAATAAGGTTTCTCCGCGCTCCAGCGCTGCACTTGCTCCAAGGCTGCTGACAGCGAAGCTGTGCCATCAGTAAAGTCAGCTTTCAAAGAAGCTACAACATGGCCGGCAGCATCTTTCACATCGACAGTTGCATAGGCCGTTGCCGGCTTTTCCAAGGTCAATTTCAGCTCCAGAAGGCCCTGCGTGTAGGAAGCATCCAGATCCGCTTTGGCATGTAGGTCACGTACGTGAAGAGTAGGGATGGTATAGAGATATACGTCTCTGAAAATACCGGAAAAACGCCAAAAGTCCTGATCCTCCAGCCACGCTCCCGTACTTCTTTGATATACCTCTACTGCCAGCTTGTTTTCGCCTGCTTGCAGGAACGGTGTCAGTTCAAAATCAGACGGTGTAAAGCTGTCCTCGCTGTAACCGACAAATTGTCCGTTCAGCCATACATAGAAAGCCGACTCGACGCCTTGGAAGGAAATGAACACAGGCTGCGCGCCCGAAGCCATATTTTCCGGCAAAACAAAGCTTTTGATATAGCTCCCGACCGGGTTGTGGTCCTCCGGAATATGGGGTGGACGAACGTCCGAATGTCCGTCCCATGGATACATCGTATTCACGTACTGCATTTGGCCAAAGCCTTGCGTCTGAATGTGACCCGGTACCTGAATATCGCTCCAGCCGCCATACTCAAAGCCAGGGGCATAGAACTCTACCGGACGGCTGGCTGGATTCGTTGCATAGTTAAACTTCCAGCTCCCATTCAGGCTATGACGCCAAGCCATATCAGCTTGCTGCTCCGCTTCCTGAAGCGTAGCGTAATATTTGTGATCGGAATAGGCGGGCAGCCGATGTACAGCAAATTTGGTTACGTCGGTCAGCCAGTCCAGACTAGGGGTATGGATGGTCAAGGCGAACACTCCTTATTTTTAAAATGAACTGAAGATCGTACACAGAAGTCTGTTATTTAACCGAACCCACCATGCCCGCTACAAAGTGTTTCTGCATCAGGAAGAATACCAGTGCAGTCGGCAGTGTGGACAGGACAATGGCGATCATGATGACACCGTAATCCGGTGCATAGCTGGAGCCAAGGTTCGAGATCAACAGCGGAATCGTTTGATTCTCCGGCGTTTGCAGCACAATCAGAGGCCAGAGGTAGTTGTTCCAGCTGGACATGAATGTGATGATCGCGGCAGCGGCATAGGTTGTTTTCATCGTGGGCATATACACCCGGAAGAACAGACCCAGCTCGGATAATCCATCCATACGACCTGCTTCCAGTAGATCCTTTGGAAACATCTTGGTGCTTTGACGGAAAAAGAAGATCAGGAACGCCGTAGTTACGGTCGGAATGACGACAGAAGAGAGTGTATCAATACCGATCCACGGTATGACATTAGAAATACTGCCGAACATCCGGTAGAGCGGGATCATGATCGCCGCAAACGGAATCATCATAGACATCAGCAGGATATTGAAGACAACGTCTTTCGCTTTACTTCTGTAAATTTCAAAGCCATAACCGGCCAGTGATGCGATTAGCATAGCCAGCAGCGTAGTTGAGATGGAGACTTTTGCAGAGTTACTTAGTGCGGTAACGATGTCTACTTTCTCAAGCAAATTGTGCATGTTATCCATCAGATGGGAGCCAGGCAGAAGCTTGCCTTTGGTCACATCGACCGACAGGTTCGTGGAGCTGGATAGCATCCAGAGGAACGGGAAAATCGAAACGAACGACACAATGATCAGAAAGGCGTACGTAAATGCTCTTTTTGTTTTCATCATTTTTTCTCACCTGCCACTTTGAACTGGATAATCGACAAGATAATGATCATAATGACGATGGAATAAGATACGGTCGCCGCATAACCAAAGTCGGATGAATATTTGAAGGAGAGATTGTAAATATATTGCGAAATTGAAGATGTCGCGTTCCCTGGCCCACCCTTGGTAATATTCATAATTTCATCGAAGAGTTGGAGTGTACCAATCGTTGATGTAATCGAAGTGAACAGGATAATCGGCTTAAGCAGTGGAACTGTAATGCTGAAAAACTGTCGGATAGGGGAAGCTCCGTCAATACGGGCCGCTTCGTAGATGGAACTGTCAATGTTCTGAAGACCGGATAGGTAAAAGATCATATTATAACCAGTCCAGCGCCATGTGATCGCGATAATAATTGTAACCTTGGCCCAGAAAGGATCTGTAATCCATTGGATGGGCGTGCCAATCACGTGCAGATTCAGCAATAAGGAGTTTACCAGACCGTCAGACGAGAACAAGTACTTGAAGACAACCGAATATGCTACAAGGGATGTGATACACGGCAAGAAGATAGCTGTGCGGAAAAAGCCCTTGAATTTCAGGTTTTTATCATTCAACAATACCGAAATGAACAGAGCCAGAATGACCATCAAAGGTACCTGGAAAATTAAATAGATAAACGTATTCTTCACGGCGGTTATAAACATTTTATCGGTGAAGAGTCGCTTGTAGTTATCAATGCCGTTAAAGCTCAGATTAGACCCTGTACCTGTCTTAAAGGACAAGATAAGCGCCTGAATCATCGGATAGAAATAAAAAGCGGCGATCATGATCACTGCGATGGATATGAACAACCATCCTGTCATACCTGCTTTGAGACGTGTTGTAGTTATTTTGGGCGCGGCTGTCTTCATACCATGTCAACTCCCTGTGCAGCAATAAAACCTTGAACTCGCAAGCCCAAGGTTTTAAGTGCTTATCGTTTTATTGTTTAGCCTTGGCTAGATGGACTGTCTTATTTAAGCTGTGCTTCCGCCTGTCCTTGAGCATCTTTCAGAACTGCGTCTACATCTTTTCCGTTCAGATAGTTTTGAATTTCAACGGTCATGATATCCTCAATGGCATACGTGTGCAGGCCATAATTGACTTTTGGAACTTGCTTAGTCCATTCTGCAAATTTCTTGTATACTTTGTCGCCTCCGAAGTACGGATCTTCCACGTCATAAGCTTTACCGCTGGAAGCTGCGTTCAATGAACCGACAATTCCAATTTTGCTCAGCATATCTTGATACAGTTCTTGATCTGTTCCGAATGTCTCTTTCAGGAAATCAGCAGCGGTATCTTGACCGTCCGAGTTAAGGACATACCAGGAGCTGCCGCCGAGGCTGGAAGCATTCACGGATTCAGGTATATTTTTCAGCTTAGGGAAAGGAACAACGGCCCATTTACCCGATTGCGAAGCTTCTGCTTTGATCGAAGGTGTAATCCAGTTACCTGTAGGTACGGAAGCAACTGCACCGCTGTTGAATGCGGCCAGGAACTGACTCCAGTCGGCATTCATTTTAACAATGTTAGCGTCGAACAAGGATTTGTACGTCAAGAGCGCTTCTTTCAGAGCTGGATTACCAGCCAGGTTTGGTGTTTTACCGTCTTCTTTCAGGTACCATGAACCTGCAGTTTGGATCATACCACGGATCAGACCGAGGTCATTTGGATCTTGAGTCAGCATTTCTTTGCCTGTTTTTTGTTTTACGGCTTTACCAATTTCAATAAATTTGTCCCAATCAATATTAGTCAGGTCCGCTACTTTGTAGCCGGCTTGTTCCAGATAGTCCGTTCTTACATACAGTCCCATAACACCGGAGTCGAATGGAACACCATACTGTTTGCCGTTGTAGCTAGTCGGTCCGATTTTATAATCAGCGAAGTCGGTTGCTTTGATCGTGCTGCTCATATCATGGAAAGAATCGGGATAGGCTTGCAGGAAGTTCTGTGCCCGATAATCCTCGATCAGAACCACGTTCGGCAGTCCTTTGGTAGAACCGGAGTTAAGACCGGCATTCATTTTTTGTACGATATCGTTTTGAGCATATTCAACAATGTTTACGGTTACATCTGGATGTTTGGCAACGTAGCGATCTTTTGCCAGCTTCAGGGCTGCGATATTAAAGTTCGGGTCCCAAGCCCAGACGGTGATTTCTTTTTTGCCTGAATCTGTGGTAGTCGCTGCTTTCTCGGAATTGCTGGAGCATGCGGATAGCAAGATCAAGCTTGCAATCAGCAGAAGGAAAGTCATTTTTTTCATTTTGTTCAACCCCTACTCTTTTTTTATATGTTGCTTGCTAGTTCTAAACCTCTTGAATGAAAGCGGTTACCTTATTTATAAATCTAGTGTACCATCCATACTTTGTCGGCGTTAGGAATATCTTTATACGGATTGGTCTTATTATTATGATTTATCAAAAAAGGTACCGCTTACATTTGTATTTTGTTTTGGTTTAGGTACTTTTTTTAGGTTGAAGCTCAGTGTATAGATTTATTTAGTGGAGTCGTTGTCGTTTGATTTCAAAATCAATGGCAGGGTCATTCTTACTTTGGTGCCCTCGCCCTTTTTACTGGAGATGGTCACGCCGTATTCTTCTCCATATAAAAGGGTAATGCGGTTGTGCACATTCTGGATGCCGATGCCTGTGAACAGTTGGCGCTTGCTCTTGGGATTCGGAAGTCCGTCTTGCGCCGTATGCCCGTCCAAATCCATACCGTCTCCATCATCGACCACCTCACAGATCAATGTATCCTCCGTTTTGGACACCAATATATAGATGTGCCCTACGTTTTTTTCATTAAACGCATGGAAAAAAGAGTTTTCGATAAAAGGCTGAATGATGAGCTTGGGCACATGGTACTCCAGACAATCGGGTGATACAAAATAATTCACTTGTACCCGCTGCCCATAGCGCACATGGTTAATGAACACATAATTTTGCATGTTGGCCATTTCCTGCTCAATGGTGATCGTTTCACTCACATTGCTGATTGTATTTTGCAGTAAGGAAATGAGTGCATTGATCGTCTCGGCGGCTGTTTCCTTATTTCCTTTGAGCACCAGCATTTTGATCGAAGCCAGTGTATTGTACAGAAAATGCGGATTGATCTGCCGTTGTAGTGCAGCAAGCTCTGCGTTCCGTTGACCCTTTTGCGTCTCTAAAAGCTTACGGATATAGTCATTTAATTCATCCAGCATGTAGTTGTAAGCATGACTTAATTGTCTAACCTCATAGCTGCCCGTTACCGGGATATAATTATCAAAATTTTTCTCGCGTACGGTCGACATTTGCTTGACCAGTCGAGTCAGGGAACGAATCAGACGACGGGATATCAGAAAAACGATCACCAAAGCAATCAGTACGATGGCAATGCAGATCCATACAACGGATTTAACGTCAATAATTTGTCCAATCGCCGCTTGTCTGTCGATCATGTTCACCAGATAAAAATCAAATGAAGGGATATAGTTGGAAAGGAGGATACTCTCCTTATTCATCACTTCTGCATTAATGTAGTTAAGTCCCTGTTCATTGATTTTTGTGGCATAGCCTAGCAGCTCACTGGAGCGTTGTCCGATCAGGTCCTGGCGGTTGCTTGATACAATCAGTCCCGACTTGTCCAAAATAAGCACATCATTGCCATTGCTTGTGAAATTGTTGTAGAAACGGCGAAATTCAGGTTCCCGGATAGCGATGTAGATCATGCCGTACAGGGTGCCGCTGGTCCGCTCCATAAATGGTTTGGAGGCGATAATATAGGGTGTTGGCTTTTGCGCGGTATTATTCATTTGTTGCTGAAATAATTCAGTATCCAACTGATACATAAGCTGTGCCGGTCGTGCTACACTTCGGGCTGTAATAGCATTGCTTTTAAGCTCTTCCGCAGTTACAGGCCAATAGGACGAGTCAGAGTAAAAGCTCCGGCCGTTCAGACCTGTTACAGCGACACCGACATCATAGGCATCGACGTTCGATTTAATTTGCTTCATTTGCTGTGCCATTCCGAAGTAAATTCTTGCCGAGTTAATCGAGTCAGATTGACCGCCAGTCAGATAGTTTTTGACCGTTCCATTTTCCGAAGCATGGGTTACGGCATTCACGATAGAATCATTGAAGGATTCAAAGCTGGATTGAATCTGGCTGAGTACCTTGGCATTTGTAATACTGAATGTCTCAGCAAAAAGTCGTTCAGACATCCGAATCGTCACCAAAGAGGTCAGCAAGGACACCGCAGTGATGCTGACCACCATAACAATAAAGATTTTGAAGAACAGACCTTGATATTTGATCTTATGGATATACCTTTTCATAATCAATCTCTTTTCTGCTGGCAGATGTGGCTTACTCTCTAATAGAGATGCTCCCGGCGGTACTGGCTGGGCGAGTAACCCTTCACTTTTTTGAACACTTTGGTAAAATAGCTGGGGTCCGAATAGCCTACCGTGCTGCTAATATCCGAAATGGACATCGTCCCCGACCGTAGTAACTCCGCGGCTTTTTCGACCCGAATTTTGTTTAGATACTCGCTAAAACCCTCTGTATGGTGTGCTGTAAAATAACTGGACAAGTAGGAAGGGTTAAAATGAAAATATTGCCCAAGTGTCGTCAAATTGAGTGTTTCAGCATGATGCTCCTCAATATACTCCAGCAGTTTTTTCATGCTTGCGCTACTTCCTTGCTGCGTTTTAGCCATGATCTGTCTGTTCGCTTCCTCCAAAAAAGTCTCCAGAAGGCGCACGGCTTCATGTACATGAGGGGCATCATTAATTGTTTTGAAATAGGAATATTTCGCCGCATCCAGCTCCTTCATATCATACCCCTGATTCCCAAGCAAAATCGTAATGTTGAACACGATATTTCCGAGAAGCGATTTGAATTCAAAAGCGGTAGAGGTATAGTTGCCGGACATGGCGGCTACATAGGATCTCAAATCCTGAAAAGCTGTATCAAAATGCTCACGCTTCATCTCTTCTGTAAACTGTTTTAAGTTGAACGAGCTGTTCACCTGTACAGGCGGAGGGAGTTCGTCTTCTATTAGCAGCGCTGTTCCTGGGAAATAAAAGCGGTAACTCAGCAGTTTTGGCAGTTCATCCTGATAGACGTCACTAATCTGATTGAAGTCATCAAATAAATGGCTAACTGCCCAGCCTGTCTGTGGATCGACCCGCTTTGTCTCCTGAGCAACTTCCCTAACCGCAGCCATCCAGGCGTCTACTTCCCGTGGATCAAGATTGGCTAAAATCACAGCCGCATAGACATCAGACGGCAGTTGTCGCAGTACGATGTGCTCACAGGCAGAGGATACTTGATCTGATAGCTTGGAAAATAGGTCCGAGGCAGAGATAGAGCGTCCTTTATTCTGCGGTGCTGACTGTTCCACGCCTATAAGCGCAAAACGGACATAAGGAAATGCTTGCTTCAGCAGCTCAGCGTCATAGTCCATGCTATATCCGGAGATCAGCTTTTCGATCACATGATCTATTGTAATTTGACTATTATTAGCATCTGCCTGATATTGAATGGATGGAATTTTGCGAGCGGTTCTCTGGAGCACTTGGAGTAGCTCATCCGTGTCCAGCTTGGGCTTTAAAATATAGTCAGCAACCCCTTGTTGAAAGGTGGATCGCACGTAATTAAATTCACCGTAACTGCTAAGCACGATGACTTCGATATCTGGATAGTTCTGTCTGACTATGCGCGTCAGCTCCTCGCCATCCATGATTGGCATTACGATATCTGTAATGACAATATGAGGGCGCAAGGTTTCAATCAGCTCCAATGCTTCTTTCCCGTTAGAAGCCTCACCTACAATTCGAAATCCATACTGTTCCCACGATAAATGGTGTTTAATCCCTTGCCGTACCAATATCTCATCATCGACAATCAAAATGTTGCATAGCTCATTCATGGCAGCACTCTCCGTAATTATACCTATTCGAGGATTTTGCAAAAATCCTGATTCAAAAAAGACCCCCATCACGTGGACGTCATATCATCTGAGGCACATATTTGACAACGCTTCCAACTTGGCTTAAATCTAAAGCATTTAATCTTTACATGCTAACATAAACCACACGGGGATTCCAAAATAATTTAGTCCAAATGGCATATAAAACAACAAAAAAGGCAGCCGAGAAAATCTCGACAGCCTAAACGACCAGGATTACCTTATACAGTACCCCATGTCCGATCTCCTGCCAAATATTTTTCAGTCAAAATAGACAGCAGTTGAATACCAACCTCATTGTGTCCTCCCTCAGGAAGGATCAGGTCAGCGTATTTCTTGGAAGGCTCAATAAATGCCTCATGCATCGGCTTAACCGTAGTCAAATAGTGATCGTGAATCGAATGGATGGTGCGGCCTCTTTCCTCAATATCGCGAAGAACCCGACGGAGAATGCGCACATCAGGGTCAGTATCCACAAATACTTTGATGTCAAGCAGGCTGCGGAGCTTTTCGTCTGACAGCACATGCAGACCCTCCAACATAACGATGTGATTTGGAAGAAGCTCTACCGTCTCGTCCGTGGAGCGTGCATGAACCGTAAAGTCATACACTGGTGCTTGTGTCGCTTGTCCTTTTTTCAGACATTGGAGATGCTCAATAAGCAATTCGTTGTCAAAGGCAAACGGATGATCATAATTGACCAAAGCACGTTCATCATAACTCAGATGTGAATGGTCTTTATAATAGTTATCCTGAGATATGAAAGTCACTTTATTAGATCCCAGACGCTCAACGACGGCGCGTGCTACCGTCGATTTACCGGAACCTGTACCGCCGGCAATACCAATAATAAGCATGGCGTTTCACTTACCCTTCCCTAAATGTATCCCGATACAACTCAAGTATTGTAGCACAATGCACACTTTTTTTCATCACTGTTGAACTTTGTATTTCTTCCATTTCCGTATCCTGGCTCTGAATGTTTTAAACGGTGCCACCGAGTTGATGTGAATCCATCTTGCCATGGGCCAGTTCGGGTTAGTACCCGTCCAGTTGTGAACGCCTTGAGTGAAGAGCTCTTCATGGCTAAGTGTGTCGATCCAATCCAGCCACTTTTGCTCAGTCAACTTGAACATATCACGTAATTCACGTAAAGATTGGTGGGAATAGGTCTTGTAAAATGATTGATATAGTTCGCCTAGTCTATTCCATTTATAATTGGGAGCGGGCATGATGACAGTTTTTCCTTCCCGTTCGTCCCTGTCCCATGTCATGACAAGATGAAGCCATCCGAGCTGGTAGGCGATCATTTCTGCGGGTGTTTTATCTACTTCGGGGATACGAATATCCTTTTGGCTCTCGTCGATCTCCTGGAATTCACCGTCAAATCGTAAGTAGGAGGCATGAATGGCTTCTTTTAACTCCAATTTGGAAGCGTAGTCGTAGCTGGACATCTAATCGCTCCTTTAAATGATATGGATGATACTCACTCCTTTATATGTACCATTCTCAATATGACAACTGTATGTCTTATACAAAAATAAAAAAATATCGTTTTTTGTGATTTTATGAAACAGCATTTGGCGTGTTCACGAAACAGGATGCAAAATTAATAGAAAAATTAAGACAAAAGATAAGTAATTAGACATATTTTAATATTTATTTAAAAGCCTATAATTATTGGAGTATAGCGCTTGGGGCCCTCATTGGTGTTGGGATATTATTCCCTTCATCAGTACGTTATATACCGTTGGGGCATGTCATGTCCGATGAACGGTGCAACCTTTGCTTTAGTATTCATGAATCTAATCAAGAAGGGGATTGTTATATGAAGTCGAGTTTGTTAAAAAAATGTGCAAGTGTAATGTTAAGCAGTACGTTGGTACTGTCTTTATCATTACCGTTGCTAGGTCATGCACATGCAGATGGAAATTTACAGATAAGTGACGATTTTGAGCAAGGAGAAGCTCAAGGCTGGACCGTAGGTTCGGGGAACTGGTCTGTGGTCAAGGATGGGAATGGTTCTACATACCAACAATCTAGTCGAAGCGAAAGCCATTCCGTCAAAGGTAATGCCTCATGGACGAACTATAGCGTGCAAGCAGATGTATATGTAAATGATTTTAATGGCTCCAATCGAGTCTACGTTGCAGGTAGATACACAGATTCCAACAACTTCTATGCAGCATCGTTGTACAACAAGAAAGACGGAGCTCTTGAGATTCGAAAAAAAGTCAAAGGCTCTATGAAGACACTGGCTACCAATAAAAAATACAAACTGGACACGAATACATGGTACAGAGTCAAGCTGGAACTATCCGGTTCGGAAATCAAAATGTATGTCAATGATCAACTGGAGCTGTCCGCAACAGACACCAGCCTCACTGCTGGAGCCATTGGTTTGGTAACTTCTAAAACAGCTGCCCAATTCGATAATGTGATTGTATCCGGTGCTTCTTCTGAGGGAGAACCAGGAACACCGCCTGTGAATCCGACACCAGGTACAGAGAAACCGACTCCTGGAGTGGATCATAACGCAACCTCCAAAAATAACTATAATTTGACTGGCTTTTCGTATGGTAATACAGGTGGTGGCAATATTGCGGATACAGATGCCAACTACAAAAAGGTTTATAACGCTGTAGATCTCAACGAAGCACTGAAGAAAGGCAGCAAAGTCAAAGTGATTGAGATTATGAACGATCTTGATCTCGGTTGGAATGAAATTCCTAGTGCTGCCAAAGTAATGCCTTTTAGTGCCAACAACCCTGTACAGACGCATCCTGTTCTGAAAAAGACAGGTGTGAGCAAAGTCTATATCGAAAATATGAATGGGGTTACGATTTTCTCTGCCAATGGTGCGAAAATCAAACATGCCGGCTTTGTTATCAAAAGAAGCTCCAATTTGATTTTCCGTAACCTCGAATTTGATGAACTTTGGGAGTGGGATGAAGCAACCAAAGGGAACTATGATAAGAATGACTGGGATTATGTTACCATCGAAGGTACAAGTTCCAAGGTATGGATCGACCATTGCACATTTAACAAAGCCTATGATGGTCTGGTAGATGTGAAAAAAGGTAGTAACGGAGTTACGATTTCTTGGTCTTTGTTCAAAGGAGATGACCGCAGCTCCAACAGCTGGGTAACCCAACAAGTCAACGCGATGGAAGCAGACAAGTCTTCCTATCCTATGTACGCTTATCTGAGAAGCAGTGCAGTAGGCATGAGTAAAGAAGATATCATTGATATTGCAGCAGGACAAAAGAAGGCTCATCTGATTGGTGCTACGGAAATGGCTTCCGACAATGCAGACCTGGAGGTAACGCTGCATCATAATTACTACCTGGATATTCAGGATCGTATGCCTCGTCTGCGTGCTGGTAATGCTCATGCATATAACATCGTTATGGACGATGCTGGATTGGCCAGAGCCAAAAAAAGAATCACTTCTGACATGGCTAAAGCAATTGCCGCAAAAGGATACCATTTTGACGTCGTGGGTAACGGTGCGATTTCAACAGAAAACGGTGCGGTATTGCTAGAAAAGTCTTATTTAATTGATGTGTTTTCTCCAGTGCGTAATAATCAAAAAGATCCTAAAAAAGATGACTACACAGGAAAAATCAAGGCTGAAGACGTCATCTTCTCCGACAACGGTACCGTATTCAGAGGAGGCAGCGAAGAAGCGAATAGCCCATTAGCCCCTTATCCTGCGAAGACCAAGAACTTCTCTTGGAATGGGTTCACAACGTTGCCATACAGCTATACTGCCGAAGACCCTGCTAACCTGGTTGCTCAATTGCAGGCCAAGGATGGAGCGGGTGCAGGCAAGCTGAACTGGTCGAGTGAAAGCTGGCTCAAAACGGTGTACAATACGTCCGTTACGAAAAATGCAATAGTGGAAGAAGATTCCGAATAGGTAGGCCATATAAAAAAGCAGCCAGGACAGATATGCTCTGTTTCTGGCTGCTTTTTTGGTTACCTACGTTAAGGCTGCGTTCGGTACGAACTTAACCAATAACGACAAACGAGGACACGCCAGCAGGTACGGTTCTAACCCGGAATAGCGTTCCATCGTCTCTAAAGGTACGCAGAATAAAAGCCTGGTTCGTAGGTGTACGGACTCTGCTGAATCGGGCAGTACCAAAACCATCGAAGCCTGCAGCTTGCACAAAGCTTCCATCTAGACGCCGGAGTATAGCAAAAAATCCAGTTGTGTTAAAAGGAACACCGTTTGTGTTAGCCCAGATGACCGTAAATCGGCGCAGGGTTTGTGTTGGACTCACATTGCGATATCTCGTAACAGGAACCTTCCTGCCCGTAGATTTCAATGTTTGTGGAGGACGAATGGCCACTTCAAATCAACTCCTTTGTTGTGATGAGATAGTAAATGCACACAAAGGAGTTTTGGACTGTGTTATAAACTACGACTTCTTAAAAATAGGTATATATCGAACTCAAAATGGCATTCCATGTACATTATAGTTCGATTTTGGACCTCCTTATGCCCAATCGCGTCGTAGCGTAAAGAGGTCTTTTAACGCGTCTGTAGACAGCTCAGTAATCCAGCCCTCGGTACTGGTTATGATTTGGTCGCTAAGCTGCTGCTTGCTCTCCAGCATTTCATCAATGCGTTCCTCAAGCGTGCCCAGCGAGATAAATTTGTGCACCTGTACATCCTTCGTTTGCCCCATCCGGTAGGCGCGGTCTGTGGCCTGATTTTCAACAGCTGGGTTCCACCAGCGATCAAAGTGAAAGACGTGGTTGGCGGCTGTCAGATTCAGGCCCACCCCCCCGGCTTTGAGCGATAAAATAAACACGGATGGCTGCTCGGCAGGGGGTAGCGTGTGAGATTGGAATTGATCAATCATTCGGTCACGCGCAGTTTTGGATGTGCTGCCGTTCAGATAGAGCACGGGCTCTTGCAGCTCCTGAGCGAGTACCCGCTGGAGCATCTGTCCCATACCAATATACTGTGTAAAAATAAGGCAGCGCTCGCCCTCCTCCCGCAGTTCCTTGACCATAGCCAGAATGCGCTCCAGCTTGGATGAACGGCTAATGACCGCTTCAAGATCGGACTGACTATAACCGGAAGCCGCGCTATCTGGGAGCGCCTCCTTGGTTAAGAGGGCAGGATGGTCACAAAGCTGCTTCAACTGGGTAAGGGCGGATAAAATGGCTCCTTTCCGTTCAATCCCTTCCAGCTTCTGCATCCGTTCCATCAACTCTTTGACAATCTGGTCATAGAGCGCGCCCTGCTCAGAGGTCAGATGAATGTAGGTTTTCATCTCATTCTTGTCAGGCAAATCAAGCTGTATAGCAGGGTCCTTCTTCTTGCGCCGCAGCATGAAGGGCTGAACCAGCTTTTGCAAATCTAACGTGCGCTGCTCGTTATGTTCCTTCTCAATAGCATTAATGAAGCGATTGCTAAAGGCGCGTGAGCTGCCCAGATAACCTGGATTGATAAAATCATAAATGGACCATAGCTCTGACAAGCGATTTTCAATAGGTGTCCCAGTCAACGCAATCCGATGACGTGCAGGAAAGCTGCGCACGGCTGTGGATTGCTTGGTTTGCGCATTTTTAATGTTCTGCGCTTCATCCAGGCAGACTGAATCCCAGGTCATGCTTTGTAGCAGCTCTTGATCCAGGGTTGCCGTAGCGAAGGAGGTCAGGATGACATCGGCCTGCTCCACTTCTTCGCGGAACAGGTCTCCCTGCTCCCGCTTGCTTCCATAGTGCAGCATCACCTTCAATGAAGGGGCGAAGCGGCTGAGTTCCTTCTGCCAGTTGCCCAGCACCGAAGTCGGGCAAATCAGCAGCGAACTGGAGCGGACGCCCGTCTCGGCGGCAATATCCTGTAGGTGCAGTAAATAAGTAATAAACTGCACTGTTTTACCGAGTCCCATATCATCGGCCAGACAGGCACCCAGTCCAAAGCGACGTAAAAAAGCAAGCCATGCATACCCGTCCCGCTGATACGTCCGCAGCTCGGCTTGCAGCCCGTCCGGCACGTCCAATGCAGGCCATTCCGACTGCCGTCCGAGCTGGCTGATCAGCTTCAGCAGATGGGCATTCAGCTCGACTTCCAGTCGGAAGCGTGCCGCATCCTCCGGCTGCTCGCCCGAGGCGTCGCCTTCAGGCTCGTCGGCGTTGCCGAGCAGGTGTAGCTGCAGGATGTCCTGAAAGGACAATCCCTGAGCACTGTTGATCCCGGCCATGGCCCGGCGGATCTGCGCCAGCAACGCGGGGTCGAGCGCGATCCATTGCCCGCGGAAGCGCACCAAGCGCTCGTTGCGAGCGACCAGCTCGGCGAATTCCGACTCGCTGAGATCGGCATCACCGATGGCAACACGCCAATCGAACTGGACAATCGAGTCCAGTCCGAACAGCGAGCTACCCTTCGTGCGCTCTCCCGCCCCTTCGCCCGGGCGTACCTTGGCCCGCAGCTTTGGCTTCTTGCGGGTAGCTGCCTCCCACCAAGCCGGGAGCAGCACCTGCCAACCGCCTTCCAGCAGACGCTGGCTGTCGGTCGTCAGGAATTGCCACGCCGCTTCGTCGGAGAGCGGGCGATTCAGCACGTCATCGCGGCTTCCGGCACGCTGCCCGGCGGGCAAAATCGAGGTCAAACGTTCTAGCCACCCGGCAGAGCGCTCACGGACATGTGCTGTCCAGGCATCGGGCCATGAGCCGGATGCGTACCCATCATCGGCGAGCTGTACAGACACCAGCAACGCCGGGTCTTGCTTGTCCTGCAACACAAGCTTGAGCTGCCAGGACGGCTCGTCGTCCTCCAGCTCTGGCTCTAGCAGTTGCAGAAGTGGCCGAAATGGCGCGGTATCGGCTTTCCAGCCGATGGCGATGAGCCAGGCCCGCGCGTCCAGACCCGCCGCCGGGCGATTGGGGGCGAAGAGAATCGGATATTCTCTTCGCAAATCGGCGGCTTCCGCTTCGGTGCCGTACCAGCGCTGAAATACGGCAGCCGAGAACGCCGCTATCAGCCCTTCCTGCTCGTCCTTCTCCAAGCGGTCGAGCAAAGCAAGCTCTGCCGGTTGGATGTTTTCCAGTGCTTCCGCATCCCACTTCCATTGCAGCTTCCCCGCCTGGAACGCTGTGAAGCTGGGCACATATGCTTTCGCCTCAATACAGTGAGCAAGTAAAGGGATCAGCCGGAGCCACGGGGCATTGGCCTCGTCCCAGATCCATTCAATATGCTTCAGAAGCTCGCGCTCTGCCAGAAAAGGAATCACCTGCTCCGAGGGTAGCAGGATAATATCCGTGTCTTGAACATGTTGAATCTCCAGCTCGGTGCCATAAAACGAGGCCTCATGCCAAGCAAACAAACGCTGCTTCAGAATTTGGCCGGAAATGCTATAGTTCATGGAGGAATCGCCATAGATCAGCGCGTCTCCATAGGTAGTTAATTGGATATGGACGGTAATCGTTTCGGTATATTGATTCATGATAACAATTTCCCTTTCCGTAATTCCTCCTGTAGCGCCCGCAGGCGGCTATGACGGCTGGTGAAGGTCGTAAAGAACAGCTCCCAGCGTGATTCCTGCTTCATTTTCTTGTACAGCTTGAACAGTCGCTTTAACAGCTTGACTGCTGCTTTATAGCTGGCTCTGTTTTTTTCCAACACATAACGTTCTACCGCTTGATGGTAAAAGGGGAGTAGTAACTCAGGCGCGTTCTTTTCAATGGGCTGCAACACACTCACCCGAAAACTCAAAGGTTCACTGCGTATGCTTAGCTGATAGTCGATCCATGACCGCCATTTTTCGTGAGCAAGCAGCGCCTCTTCATACATTCCCCCGGCAAATGGAAGCATACCCACCAGCGTGTCCCACATGTCCTGCTCCGCTTCTGGAAGGTGCTGTAAAACCAGATCCCAATCATGTATATAATCTTGTAAATGGTCATCCCGATGACTGTGAAGCAGGGGGCCGATATGTCGCAGTCCGTCCTTGAGACGTGCCCAATCCTCGGCTTTACGCAGCGCCTGTAAGAACAAAAGCAACTGACTGGAAGAGACTTTTAGTGGAAAAGCTCCTTCCGCCTCCTGAAGCAGTACCCAGGCTTCGTTATCGTGCGATTGGAAAATATGCATCCAGCTGCGAGCCAACATCCACGGAAGCCGTGCTAAAGTTGTGCCGAGCTCCTCCTCAGCGGCCTGTAAATGCTGTAATTCCTCCGTATATATGCTGGAGTCCTGCCTTTCGTGATGCACCCTGTGCACCCAGTGAAGCCAAAACTGATAATACGCGTCTGAAAAATAAGTACCGTTACGCGATTCTGTCAGCATTTTTTGGCGTAAATAGGCTAAGGTTTCTGCCATACGGGCTTCTTGCATCGGTTCATCGGTCAGCTCCAGTGGACTCTCAAAATCACGCTCGATAGCTTCTTTAAGCTCATCGGCAGCGATTTGCGTGTAATACCCCATATAGGTATGAGAGGGATAGCCCGGCATGGGAGACTGAGGTACCAGCTTTTCCAGCACACGCAGATGAGCATGCAGTCCGTATAGCTGTTGCATGCCGGGTGAAAGCGGCGGCTTCACAGCATAGATCGAGGCTAAAGCGCTTTGGACATATTGGGAATTTTGTGTGTTCACACGGTTAAGGGCGATACACTGATCGAACAGATCATGCCACTCTGAAATGGGCATGTCTGGTATCTTGCTTGCTGTTTTACTGAGAGCGTTTCTTGTTGCTTCCCTGTGATCCGGTGAAAGATTCGACCGGGAAGGAGGTGTGGTACGCGTGTCAGCTTTTGCCGCCAATCGGGTGAATCCCGCCGAATGAGCGTTCACTAAAGCATGTACAGAACGTTCCTGTTCATTCGCGTAATTCAGTAGTACGGCGATCATATGCTTGCAGTTGGTGTGGACAGGGCATGTGCATCTGCTGGCAGCAAAAGCACTCAAGTGAAGATCCACCTCGTATAGCTCGCTTCCATCCACGACAGCTGCGATATGGTCGGCATCAGGCATTGCAAATTCTTTTACCTTTCCTTGCTTAAAATACTGGAAACCTCGTTTGATCGTCACGTCATTAAAATGGTCAGCCACGTTTTCAATAAGCTGTTGCCACTGTATATCATCCATAAGATAAGTTGGTTTCATATGCATTAGTCTCCTAAGAGAGAATAGTTGATCGGGTAGTAGCTTAACTCTTCCATTATATCAGTTCACGAATATAAATTGAGTGGAGGGAGCAGTTGGAAAGTTTTCATACGGGTTGACATGTTTCCTTTTGAAGAGTACATTTCTATTATAAATATAAAATAAATATTACTAATATTTTAGGTTTGATGATCCTGTTTAGGAATGGTATGTAGTGAACTGTATCCGTGGAGGTATGCAATAAACTTATTGTTAAGAGGGGGAAATAATATGTCGTCTTTATATAGCTATGATATTCACCTGCCCAGCCAGCTTGATCCCAACCGTAAGTATCCAACCATTTTTACACTGCATGGGAAAGGGTCCAATGAGCAGGATATGTTCGGAGTTGTAGGGCCGTTGTCAGAGGAATTTATTATCATCGGCATTCGTGGAGACCTTCCCATGAGTGGAGGATTCCAATATTATGAGCTGAAAAGTCTGGGTAATCCGCTGCGTGAGCAGTTTGATCGGTCTATTAAACAGCTTCAGGCGTTCGTACAGTATGCCACAGATAAATATCCGGTTGATCCTGAGAAACGGTATTTCCTCGGCTTCAGTCAGGGAGCGATTTTGTCGATGTCACTTGCGCTTACCCTTGGCAATCAGTTGAAGGGGATTGTAGCGTTGAACGGCTATGTGCCTGACTTTGTGAAAACGGAATACGCGCTGCAAAGCACAGAGGACGTGTCCGTATTTATTTCCCACGGCGAATACGATTCTGTATTTCCAGTGAGCATCGGCCATGAGACGGCGGCATATTTCCAGACCAGGACTTCTCACTCCACATTCAAAACATACCCGACGGATCACGGTGTCTCACCAGATAACCAGCGAGATGTGCTTCAGTGGCTGCGTGAGGATGCGGGGATAAGCTCGAAGATGTAACCAGCCTTGGTATTCGTTTTTTTGTTGTAATAGGATATTAGGCTGGTTGCCTTCTTGCAGAATGAACTAAAAAGAACCATCTTGAGACAGATGGTTCTTTGTCGCGAATACTTAAAAGGATTCATGAATAACTAATTCATTAAGGGAGAAACGTGTTGTTGGACGTGCAGGGGTTGCGGCTACACCAAGGGTGACAATCATGACAGGGATAAACCGCCCAGGAATATTCAGAGCTTCAAGCAGTCCTGCAGGATTAAATCCACCTATTGGACCACTATCGTAGCCTTTCGACTTGGCAGCTAACATGAGTTGCATAGCTGCGAGAGCTGCATTTTTGTTTGCTTCATCCCTAGCGAATTGAGGGCTTTGATAGCCTCCTTCGATTTGGGAGAACAAGATGTCTCGCACTGCTTTCGAGATGAATTCTGACTCATAAAGACGGTTATACATTTCTCTGCCAGTTCGGTTTGCCTCAAGATCACCGAGAATGACAACAACAGCAGAAGCATCTGAAATCTGTTGCTGTCCATAGGCGATCGGTTTGATTCGATCTTTTTGTTCTTGATTCTGGATAACCAGAAAGCGCCAGTGTTGAAGATTCCAGGCTGAAGGAGCTGTCGCGGCAAGTTCAAAAATTTCATTCAACGTTTCTTCTGGGATGAATACGTTTGTTTTATACTCTTTGGTAGCATGTCGTTCACGCAATATTTTCTCAATAACTTCTTCCGCGTTCTCAAAATTAGATGTATTATTTTGGTTCACAGTAGGTTCTTCCTTTCAAGTATCAAAGCTTATTATTTATATAGATCCAATGGTTTAGTGTTTGGATTGAGTTGCAGCGTAAGCAGCAAAAGGTGTTCCATCGTAGATCACTTGAACGGAGGAAATCTTGTTATCCTCTACGACGATGTATTCGGCAACCGTTGCATCCGGAACTGGAATAGTGTTGGAATGATATACGATCACAGCCTCCTTATTATCTCCAAATGCTGTAATGAGTGTTAGCTTGTTAATCATCCGGGCAAATCCTTCTGCAAAATTTTGGAATGATTCTCTACCTTCAAGGTTACCTAAGGGAGAGGTCGTAGTGACTTTGTCCGAAACCAGCGTCATCAGCTTTTCGATATCTTTATTTGCCATCGCTTCAAAATAAGCTTTTGCGATCACCAGTGCATTGTTGTTTTCATTTGTATTCATGTTGAATACCTCGCTTTCAGTTGGAATAATTACAATATACAAGCCTTCTACTGACAACAGTTTGTCAGTAGTTCTTCAACATACTTTCCACTTCTTTTTTGACACGACTTCGAAAGGATTCAGGTTTCAATACTTTAACATTAGATCCCCAGCTCAAAATCCAATGCAATAATTCCTCAGCATATCGAACACGGAAGTCTACATAATAGCCACTCGGAAGAAGCTCAGCATGTTCCATAAAATATATTTTTGATTCATCGACTTTATCTGCAACCTCGGGCTTAAATACGGTTCGAATGGTTACATGTCGATCATCTGCCGGACGATACGTATGCAAATTGAAGTCCCGAGGTAATTCGAAACTTTCGATCATTGTACTCACATCACTCATGCGAGATATTTTAAAATGTCGATGCTCTCCTCTGAGATCACACTGAGCCACAAGCAGCCACCCTCCTTGCACAAGAACTAATCCTAAAGGTGCGGCTGTTCGTATCGTTTCACGACTATTCTCCGATTCCGATATTCGCTTCGTATATTTGAAATGTATTTTCTTTCCCTCCATCATGGCAATACGAATCGTTTTTATATTGGATTTTTCCCTTTCACCTAATTCAGGGTCTTCAGATTGAAGTCGAAAACGAATACCACTGCGGATTCGATCAGTTTCATGACGAATGGGGTCAGGTAAGATCACTTCAATTTTTCCCCGAGAGGACTGAGCACTTTGACTATATTGATTATCAAATCGCTGTTCAATGAATTCGGCTCCAAGTAAAAGGGAGACCGCTTCCTCCACCGTAAAGCTAATCGGGGGTAGGAAATACCCTTCAATTAAAGAGTAGCCGTGTCCAGGTGCACCGATAATCGGAACGCCAGATTCACTAAGAGCCTGAATGTCTCGATAAATCGTACGTACACTGGTTTCTAACTTCTCCGCTAGTTCTTCTCCCTTTAGAACCTTCCTACGCTGTAGCTCCAATAAAATCGCTAATTGCCGTTCGGTTTTATTCAATTTCCATCCCTCCTGTGTTTCAGTTGTATTTATAAACCTAATTGTTTTTAATCACTATAAAAAAACACTACTGACACTTGTATGTCAGTAGTGTTCTCTCCATCAGAATTTGGTCTATAGAAAGTAATGATTCCCGGTTATCATCCTAGATTATTATTGCCCCGCGCTTTTTAAACGGAAAGATAATTAAAACGGTATTGAACATCAAAGGTAAGAATAGTGCAGTCCTCACCGCCGGAAAATACGTCCTACCATCACCCTCCTGACACACTGTTGTCAGGAGACGAGCAGTATAGTTTTATGAGGGGTACACAGTTCCATGTGGTTTCTGTAGACGATCCAAAATCGCTGAAATGAAGGAGCTTAACTGTAATGGAGAATATAAGCAGTCATTTTCATTTTGCTTCTCCTCTTCTTGAGGGTGTAATTCGAAAAAAGAAAAATCGATTTGTTATGATGGTTGAACTGGATGGGGAGCTACACGATTGCCATTGTCCTGCTACAGGCAGTATAGGAAACATTGTCTTTCATGATATCCCATGTCTTGTTTCGCGTAGTAATGACCCTAAAAGAAAAACACAGTTCACCATTGAAGCCATTTCACTGGATCTACCATCCGTTGAATCGAAGTCATGGATTGGGATTAACCAAAATGCGGCCAATCGGTATATCGAACATTTCATCACAAGTGGTCAATTTAAAGATATGATTGGCGATTTCCAGACAGTCATCCGGGAAACGAAGCTTGGTAATTCAAAACTGGATTTTCTGGTGGATCAAACTTATGTAGAGGTCAAAACGCCATTAACCACTTTACATGTCGAGATGGGCGATCATATTGTAATCAAAAAAAACGCTGAATTTAATTCTTTTGAACGTTTTATCAAGCACATGGGTGAACTCAGTGGAAGTTTATCTATAAATGAACGTGCGATTTTGATTGTTTGTTTAGTTTATGAAAACAATGGATTCAAAGTTGGGAATTCTGGGAAACACAGCGGTTATGTTATGCAAACCGTTCAAAATTCCATCAAAAATGGAGTTGAAATCTGGCAAGTTGATTTACAAATTAATCCCGATGCAGTTAGCCTGACGGGCTATTACAACATTACCAATCAATTTTTAACAGGCGATATTATTTCTGAAGAAATATACAAATAGCTACTGACACACTTTTGTCAATTAAACTCCAATATAGTGATGCTACTGAAGAAAAATGATATTTGCTATTCATCTTCACCAAGCAACCATTAATTGTTTGTTAAAAAGAAGTATACCTTTACAGACAGAAAATAGACGGTGACCTAGCGGCGGATCTCATCTGGTTTTTGGAGCAGACAAAAAAGACCGATTCATTAAGAGTCGGTCTTTATGATCCTTATAATCTTTTTTTGCTTTTTCATCCTCTGATAAAATGTGACTCCAACATGCTCAGAGAAAGCTCGGCAGTAGTGGCTACCACGATATCCGCACCTTGCATTTGCGAAGGTGTTCCTACACCGACCGCAAACATCCCGGCACCCTTGATCGCCTGTATGCCAGCCTGTGCGTCCTCTATACCGATACATTCGGCAGGCTGAACGCCTAGATTTGCGGCTCCGGTGAGGAAAATTTCCGGGTCAGGCTTGCCATGCCGAATGGCGGTAACATCCACCACACTGTCAAAATAGTAGGCTAGCTCCAGCCGCTCCAGGATAAACGTTGCATTTTTGCTTGCAGAGGCCAGCGCGATGCCGATTCGGGCTTCACGAAGTTCTGTCAGTAGCGCTTTAATGCCTGGAAGAATGTCCGAGGGCGTTACAGCTGAGATGAGCCGCTGATACTCCGTATTTTTCCGTGTGGCCAGTTCTTGCTTGCCTTCTTCTGAAAACTTATCGGACAGGTTACCGCGCGCCAGTATTTTGTCGAGCGATTCCGTACGGCTGATTCCTTTTAACTGTTCATTAAATTCCCGATCAAAAGGGATGCTCAGCGCTGCCGCCAAGCTGCCCCATGCCTGAAAATGATATTCTGCGGTATCTGTAATGACTCCGTCCAGATCAAAAATGACTGCTTTCATTTGGTTTCCCCCTGTCTGCCCGATTTATGAAACGCTGTTCGTCATTAACGACTGCCCACTGGTAATGTGCGTTGGCTCTCCATACAGCTCCAGCGTCAGCGGTTCTCCGTCCAACAGGGTAATGATTACTTCATTTTCCTGTACGAGAATACTTAACAAGCGACCGCGATAGTTGATTTTAAACGTATATTTGTTCCAGCCCTGTGGCAGGAAGGGGGAGAAGCTTAATGTTTCACGATACGTTCTCATCCCGGCAAAACCCTGTACAATCGCCAGCCAGCTTCCTGTCATGGAAGTGATATGAAGTCCGTCTTCGGTATCGTTATTGTAGTTATCCAGATCCAGACGGGCCGTCCGCTTATACATCTCGACTGCCTTTTCCTCCATTTTGAGTTCGGCAGCCAGCACGGCGTGAATGGACGGGGACAGACTGGATTCATGAACAGTCATTGGCTCGTAAAATGCAAAATTGCGTGCTTTTTCCTCCAGCGTGAACTGGTCTCCAAAGAAATACAGCCCTTGTAGCACATCTGCCTGCTTAATGAAGCAGGAACGAAGGATTTTATCCCATGACCATTTCTGATTTAGTGGAAGGTTGCTGGGATCAAGGGAGGATACAGGCTGCAAATCCTTATCCATAAAGGTATCGTGCTGTACGAAGACTTCCCGCTCCTCATCATAGGGATAATACATGTGAGTGATGATATCCTGCCAATGTGCAAGCTCATCAGCCGTAACTGCTAGATGCTCCGATTTTTCTGCTGAAATTTGAGGTAAGACCGATAATGTATATTTCAAAACCCATGCAGCCAGCGTGTTGGTATACCAGTTGTTATTGACGTTATTTTCGTATTCGTTCGGCCCGGTAACCCCGTGGATCATATACTGCTGCTGGCTTTTGGAAAAATGAACCCGGTCGGCCCAGAAGCGGCTAATTTCGACCAGTACATCTATTCCATATTCCCGTAAATAGCTCAGGTCGCCCGTATAGTTGGTGTAGTTGTAAATGGCATACGCGATGGCTCCGTTACGGTGAATTTCCTCAAAGGTAATCTCCCATTCGTTATGGCACTCCACACCTGTAAAAGTGACCATAGGGTATAGTGCACCCCGTAGCCCTTGCTGGGCTGCGTTATGCTTGGCACCCTCAAGTTGTTGGTAGCGGTACAGCAGCAGATTTCGGGTTACATCCGGGTCTGCGAGCGCCAGGTACATAGGTACGGCATATGCTTCTGTGTCCCAATAGGTGGCACCGCCATATTTTTCACCTGTAAAGCCTTTGGGACCAATGTTCAGACGGGCATCTTCGCCGTAGTACGTAGAGAACAGCTGAAAAATGTTAAAGCGTATTCCCTGTTGGGCCTCTGTATCTCCCTCGATTTCTACATCGGCTTTGTCCCAACGTCTGGCCCAAGCTGCGACATGCTCCTGCTTGAGCGAAGTGTAGCCTTTGTTCACAGCCTCCACGGCGATGCGTTCAGCTTGTGGAATCAGTGCATCCTTTTCCATATCCCGTGAGGTGGTAACAGCCACAATCTTTTGCAGCTGGATACTGTCGCCCGGAGCGACGCTGTATTGATAGTGGCGTGCAGCGTACAAAAAGCTCTCTTCCGTCGTCTGCTGCTCCTGTCCCTCGGTCACAATACCCATGGTAGCGTTTACGGTAAAGCGCGGAATACCGAAGGGATTATCTATAGTTGTTGTGGACAGGCTGATGAATTGTTCTTGAACCTCTCGGGCCTCCTCCAACCAAAAAACCTCATCATAGTTCGTGTCTTCATTCTTCGTATTGCCGTCCAAATAGGGGACAAGCTCTATGGTTAGAGGCTGCTCGCTTATATTCGTTGCTTGGTAATCAATCAGGCATAGCTCACGAGTGGTGAGGCTCAGAAAACGCTCCGTAGTGATACGAACCTGGTCGTTCACGGTGCAGGTGCGTCGCAGGATGCCCTGTTTCATGTCCAATTCCTGCACAAAATCGCTGATGTGTGCCGTAAATAAGTCTACTTCCTCTTGGTTTACGATCAGACTGATGCCGATGAAGTTCATGGCATTGATGACCTTGCCAAAATATTCAGGATAGCCGTTTTTCCACCAGCCGACCTTGGTTTTGTCGGGGAACCATACACCGGAGATATAAGTTCCCTGATGATGATCACCTGAATAAGCTTCTTCAAAATTGCCGCGCATGCCCATATAACCGTTGCCTATGGACGTTATGCTTTCCTGTAATCGCATGTGTGTGCTATGTAGAGTGTGTGTTGTCAGCTTCCAGCTATCTACGTCAAATAATCGGTTGTAAACCATGATTGTGTACCCCTCTCGGAAAATGAGATCGTTGTTTTAACGAAACCAGTATATGAGCGAGTTCAGTATATAGTGCAACCGTTTGCCCTGTCAACGCAAAAAAACTGATTTTATGGGTTTCCACAAAATCAGTTCTTGTTCATTCCTCAGAGAATCATAGTACCTGGCTGGACTCGCGTTCCACAATTCGGTGGGGAACAATGATGTGTTTGGTCAACTCTTTGGGGTCTTCGATTTTTTCAATCAGGCTTTTGGCTGCCTGATAACCTAGAGTGAAGATATCAATATCCACGGAAGTGAGAGGGGGATTCATCAGCTCAGCCAGCATTAGATTATTGAAGCTCACCATGGATAACTGCTCTGGCATGGACACGCCGAGCTGAGAGAGCATTTTCTGTACTGCCATGGCTACAAGGTCGTCGCTAACGATCATCGCGGTAGGCGGCGGTGTAGCCTGCAATAATGTGCGCATGTCCTCCAGATTAAATGGCTCCCTGACCACGTATTCCTTGGGTAGAGGCAAGCCCGCCTCTCGCAGCGCATCCTGGTAGCCTCGGAGTCTTTCAATATTCACGATCTGTTCATGATCACCGCCAACATAAGCAATGCGCTGATGATTCAGCCCAGTCAAATAAGTGACCACATCCTTAGCAGCCTGGTAGTTATCGTTGTCTACATGGGTAGTTTCACTGACAAATTGCTGAGGCTTACCGATTACGGTGTAAGGTATTTTTTCTTGATGAAGATACTCCACGATGCTATCTTTTTGCTTGGAGTACAGAACAATATAGCCGTCAACACGTCCGGTCCGGCTCATCAGCTTCACGCGGGATAGCAATTCATCACTCGTTTTTCCTGTGACAATGGACAGTGTATAGTTGTGCTCATTCACCCATTCGCTGATCCCGCGAAGGCTTTCCGGAAAGAAGGGATTTTGAAAGATTGCCACATCCGATTCAGGCATAATAATGCCAATCGACTGTGTGACACGGTTAGCTAGACTCTGAGCTGAATAGTTGGGTTCATAGCCAAGCGCCTTCATTTCTTTACGGACACGTGCCTTGGTGGCTTCGCTGATTTTGGGGCTGTCTTGAATGACACGGGATACGGTGGAAGTAGCAACATTAGCACGTTTTGCGACATCTTTGATGGTTACTGCCATCGTCTTCGTCTCCTTTTGCTATCTCAAGCAGGAAATATTATGTTCTATCATACGATATTGCTCGAAAATCAACAAATTCGCGGCTTTTTCGAGTTTTTACATCATCATTAACCAAGATATTTACAATTAGGGTATTGCCAATAGAAAGCGATATCATTATAATAATTGTGCAACCGATTGCATAATGTTTATAGGGTACGAACAACGCTGTACATACTATAAGGGATGGAGATTGAAGGAGCATGAAAAAACTTCTATCATTTGATTTTTGGCAAAAGCTCGGGAAAGCACTGCTAGTGGTTGTTGCTGTCATGCCGGCAGCAGGGATTATGATTTCGCTCGGTAAAGTAGTGGCGATGTTGGCTGGCGATATCCATTTCTGGTTGACTGTCGGCGGGGTCATGGAGAATTTGGGTTGGGGTATTATCAATAATTTACACATTCTATTTGCAGTGGCGATTGGTGGTTCCTGGGCTAAGGAACGAGCGGGCGGGGCTTTTGCTGCCTTAATTGCCTTTATTCTCATTAATATTTCAACAGGAACGATTTTGGGTGTGTCCTCGAAAATGCTAACCCAGGAAGGTGCCACCACCCACACTCTTTTTGGTGCATCCATTCCGGTTAGTGGCTATTTTACCTCTATCTTAGGGGCGCCTGCACTTAATATGGGTGTGTTTGTCGGTATCATCTCCGGATTTGTCGGGGCCGTGGTATTTAACAAGTACTACAATTACCGCAAGCTGCCAGACGCTTTAGCCTTTTTTAACGGTAAACGTTTTGTTCCTTTTGTTGTGATTTTATGGTCTGTCATCGTAAGTTTGATCATGTCTGCCATCTGGCCATTTGTTCAGGGGGGGATTAATCAGTTCGGTATTTGGTTGGCGACTTCGGGAGAGTCGGCTCCTTTTGTAGCGCCATTTGTCTATGGTACACTGGAAAGACTACTGATTCCTTTTGGACTTCACCATATGCTGACTGTTCCTATTAACTATACTCAACTTGGTGGCGTTTACACGACACTTACGGGTTCCGGGGCAGGAAGCGTCGTTGCCGGGCAAGACCCGCTGTGGCTGGCTTGGGCAAGTGACCTGAGTGCGCTTCGTGGTACCGATCCGACAGCCTACAATAGCTTGTTGGAAGGCGTGACGCCTGCCCGCTTCAAGGTAGGACAAATGATCGGTGGAGCAGGAATCCTTATGGGACTAGCGGTGGCTATGTATCGCCGTGTAGACAAAGATAAACGCAGCAAGTACAAGTCGATGATCTTTTCGGCAGCCGCAGCTGTCTTTTTAACAGGGGTAACGGAGCCACTGGAATTCATGTTTATGTTCGTAGCACCTGTGCTGTATGTGGTTTATGCTGTTCTTACCGGTATTGCGTTCGGAATGGCCGACATCATACATTTGCGTTTACATTCGTTTGGTATGATTGAACTGCTGACCCGATTACCGTTGTCTATAAATGCGGGTTTGGTGCAGGATATTATTAACTTCGTGCTGACTTGTGTGGTGTTTGCGGTAGCAACCTACTTTATCGCTTATTTTATGATCGGTAAATTCAAAATGGCTACGCCGGGAAGACTGGGGAACTATACGGATGAGGAGCCTCAGGGCACTTCCGAGGTGGGGAATACGAAGACAGATGGTGTGGCAGCTGTTTCCACTCAAAATCAACTGGCTACGGATATCATCAAGACGCTTGGGGGTGAGCAGAACATTGTCGAGGTGGACGCTTGCATGACCCGTCTGCGTGTGACGGTGAAGGATACAGATGCCGTTGGGGACGAAAAGACGTGGAAAGCGCTGGGTGCCTTGGGCTTGATAAAAGTAGATAATGGGGTGCAGGCAGTTTACGGACCGAAGGCTGATGTGCTTAAATCAGATATACAAGACATACTCAACAGGTGATTACTTTGAAGTTGTTAACCTTAAATGCACATGCTTGGATGGAAGAAAACCAGCACGATAAGCTAAAGCAACTGGCTGCTTTTATTGATGAACAGCAGTTTGATGTCATTGCTTTGCAGGAAGTGAACCAGTCCATGGAAGAGACTCCTTTGTCGCCGGACGATTTGGGCGCTTACTATAGCGCAGATCCTGAAGTTGTCATTAAGCGTGATAACTATGCTTATGTGCTGAACGGGCTATTGTCCAACGCCTATCATTGGACGTGGGCTCCCGCGCATGTTGGTTTTGCCAAATACGACGAGGGTTTGGCGATTCTGTCCAAAACACCGATTACAGCTACGGTGAACGAATATGTTTCCTCGCTACAGGATTATGACAACTACCGCTCGCGTAAAATTGTCGGCATTCAAACTGTGGTGGACGGAGTACAGGCCTGGTTTGTAAGTGGACATTATAACTGGTGGAATGATGAAGAATCCTTCCGTGGACTATGGGATCGTACAACCAAAGTGCTAAATTCTTTTGCTCCGACTCCTGTGTTTATGATGGGTGATTTCAACAACGCGGCTGAAGTGCGCGGAGAAGGATATGACTATGTACTGCAATCCGGCTGGTCGGACACCTATCCGAATGCAGCAGTACGTGATGATGGCCACACGGTGATTAAAGCTATTGCTGGCTGGGAAAGTAATGCGGAGCCGCTCCGCATTGACTTTATCTTCTCCAATAAGGCTGCACAGGTACAATCCTCAACCGTTGTACTGAACGGGAAAACTGGACCAGTTGTATCGGATCATTTTGGGGTTGCAGTTGAGTTGGAGCTGTGATGAAAAAGGAGGCCATTTGCTTATGCAATTGGCCTTTTTCTTGAATATTAGTGATGTATTAGCCGTTTACACCATGATGATTGGGACTAATCGTTGCAATTGATGAAGGAGAGAAAGGAATTACAATACTAAGACATGTTATTAACATGAATGTAATTACTAATGTTTTTCTCACTTAAAAGCACTCCTTGTAAAATATTTTGATACTTCAATTGTTGTTCACTTGTTGCATGTGATCGTATGGCATCGAACATGGAAATAGTCGTAATAAGTTCTTTATGTAAATTAATTGTAACTGCCATTCTCATAAATTCAAGAATGTAATCTATAGCAGCACTATATCGTAAATAATTCAGATTATATATGGCGAGTTGATTTAATAATTTTGCATAGTACACACGATTTCCGATGTCTTCAAAACTGGCGAATATTTCAAACTGTTGAGTATGCTCATAAAGTAATTCATCTATATTCCATTCATTCAGATTTGCAGCCTCAAGGATATTAATTAGTCCGGGAAGCGTTTCTTCATCGTTATCCTTAATAAACTCCTTGTACTCACTTAATATTTCTTTATTGCCTGATAGCAAATCTATTGCATAAAGATTAGCTTTGGCAAAAACCTTAAAACGTTCAACTTCCTCCATATCCTCTTTAGTAGGTTCTTTATACCACCCTAAATCAGCATATTGGGCTACATATCCTCTTGCCTGTTCGAAAAGACCTTGTCTCTGGAAGACTACAGATTTAGCCAAATAGCTATAGCCAAAATAAAATACAAGCGGACGTTTTAGTGGCTGATTAAGCGAAACAATATTGCCCCATTTCTGTCTGCTTTTATACATGCGATCAGCAGTGATGTGTATATAATCAGCTATTCGATTTGCCTCATCCCAATTACTCTGTCTATAGCATAATCGAAACAACTCAAAGGCCTTATCTAAAGAATGGTTTTTCTCCGACAAAAGATAAATTTCCTCATTTGGGTGAATTTGTTGTTCCAATACTAACGCCTCCATAAGATAGATTCACTACACTTTAACGGAGTCTCTAGTTGATATGATATAAAAATGTTCTCCTTTTTACCGATAATATACTAAATATTGTTATTTTTTTGATTGCCTTTACGCAAAGTTATTCGGCTATAGAGCTATCTAAATTAAAGAACTATGTTTTCCTTGAATATATTTACAGTATATCTCACAAGCCTTTTAAGGACAATAATAAAATATTTTGAATCTTTTAGTGGCTCCAATATATCTTTCCTTTTGTCTAGACTTCTAAATAAGAGGAGTAGATAATTAAAATGACGCAAACCATTGCTGAGCGAATAGGTATTATTGTAAGAGAATTGAGGAAAAGCCAAGGCTTAACGCAACAAGAACTTGCAGACGAGATTGGAACGTCTTTCTCCTATGTTGGTCGGGTTGAGCGTGGCGAAAGCAACGTGACAATCGAAACCATCACAAAGATAACAAATGCTCTTAATATTGAATTCTTTGATTTTATGAGCTTAGGAAAGAAGCAAGAAAATGAGTTCATATTAGCGATAAACGCCTTACTCCTAAAACAAGACGAACAGAGCCATAAAAAGGCCTTGAATATTTTAAAAGAAGTATTTGATGAAAAATAGAATGTCTATAATAAGTTCTAAAAAGCAAATTCTATCCTCAATGTAAGGGCCTTTTTCTTATAAATTTCGACTTTAACCGAATGAAGTATTGGATAACGATAGCCATAAGCACCAATATTATATTGTAATAAAAAGGGGCATTTATGTTAAAACGTTGCATAAGTGCGCCTGCGATGATCGGAGATACAATCGCCCCCAATTCGGAAAAAGATACGACGTTGCCGATAAATGAGCTTCTGCCTTCTTCAGGAATAACATCCCCTAGTTGCGAGTAAAAGGAATCCGGATAGCCAGCTCCTCCTATACCTCCGATGAACATCGCTAAGTATACGATCCATGGTTCTGTAAACCAAAGAAATAAGATGATTTCCACCATGATCAACAATAGACCGATGATACAAAGCATCAAGCGATCCTTAAGCAGATCAGATATTTTGCCAATAAAGGGTGCTGATATGAAGGTCGATATGCCGATAATTGTAAAAGCTAAGCTAATTTCTGCGGGGCTCCAATGGAGCTTGTAGGTTGCATATACAGAGAAGTACGTTAAAAATATAGCAAATGCGCTCATTTCAAGAAAATGAACGGTAGAATAGACTAGTAACTGTTTCGTTAACATGGTTTTTCCTTTGGGTTTCAGAGGGGACGAATGCTGTTCTTGTGGCCTTAAAGGAGAACGGAGGAAAGTCATTCTTGATGTTAAAAGAAAATAAACCATAAGACCGAAAAATAAAGTATTAGACTCGGAAAATATAGTTGTAGACCGGGAAAATAAAGTATTAGACTGGCGATGGCGTTAAACTAACGGGTAGTTTAACGCACACAAGTCCATGTTTTACTACGTCTATACACGGAAATCCTTTTTGCATTGGGGGGATAACAAAAAGTAGAACATTTACTTGTGAACTTCATCGGCGTATAGTGCAACGGTTACTAAAAAACCAACCCCCGAAACCAAAAATAGTTCCGGAGGTGATTGCTTTACTTATTTCTCCCTTTTTAAATAGCCTTCCGTTGTCCACTTGCCTTTGGAAGAACAAAGTTTTCCAGAGGTCTGCTGACCTACACCTTAATGGCTCTCCAACACGCATCCAATGTCTGCCGAATCTGCTCCTCGCCAAAAGGATATTTCCCTCCCAAATATCCCCTTATCGAAGTAGCGACCATGCCTTTGATGAGATGACAGCAAAACATTGGATTCATTTCGCTGATGATGCCCTGCTTCTGACCTTCTTCGATAACAGCAAAAATCTCAATCATCGCAGGATTCATCATATTTCTCACTTCTTCGTCGATGTAAGGGGAATCGCTGTATCCTTCCAGAAACAGAATTTCTTTGGGGAAGTTCAGCCCGTAATCCACCATGTGTCTCAGAATGCTTTTGGTTCGTTCATAGATAGTAAGATTAGGATCATAGCCGGTCATGATCACCTCTCCCATGTGGATGAGTACACTTTTATAAAGCTCATTAACCAGCTCTTCTTTGTTATTATAATAATTATAGAAGGTGCTGGAGCCGACATTGGCTCGTTTGAAGATTTTCGGAAAAGTAACGGACTGTATGCCCTCTTCAATGATCAAGTCCAGCGTTGCAACCCTAATATCCTCTCGCTTACCCATGTTTACCCCTCCCTTTACGGAAAATAATTTCTAGTTGATTATAGTTTTGTAACATCACAATGTCAATATTGGAATTATAGTTCCATCAAATTTAGTAATAATTCAGTAATTTTTATTGTATTATAAGACCAAACACATAAAATAGAATGGTAATTCTAAAATTATTGACAACTACACCTTCAACCCTTATTGTGATATTAGAAAATATTTTCCACAACCAATTCGCAATGTTCATACAACTATTTATAAATCAGGAGGTCATATCAATGGTCAATTATAAAGGCAAAGTCGCACTTGTTACAGGTGCTTCATCCGGCATAGGAGAAGCATACGCAAGAGAGCTTGCCGCAAGAGGCAGCCATGTCATTGTGGTTGCACGCTCAAAGGATAAACTGGAGGTTCTCGCAGAGGATTTGAAAGCTGCCTATGGTGTAAATACCTATGCTCTAGTCAGTGATCTTTCTAAGCTGGGGGCTGCTGGAGAACTGGCAGAACAAGTTAAGGCGCTTGGGCTGAAGGTGAACATTTTGATTAACAATGCAGGATTCGGCACGGACGGTCGGTTTGAAGAAACCTCCATGGATCGTTATCGGGAAATGGTTGATCTGAATATCACCTCACTCATGGATATGACTGCTCAGTTTTTACCCTACATGCAGCAACAGAAGGATGGAATTATTGTTAATGTTTCTTCTTTTTTAGCTTTTTATCCATTCCCTTATATGGGAGCTTACGCCGCTACGAAAGCGTTTGTGCTATCCTTCTCGGAATCGCTCTGGGCTGAGAACCGGCACTTGGGAGTACGTGTTCTGGCGCTGTGTCCGGGAGCGACCAAAACAGGATTTTTCGATACGGTCGATTCTACGAATTTGCCGGTAAGCGTTACGGGTACTCCTCAGTCTGTTGTAAGGACCGCCTTTCGTGGACTTGAGAAGAATCGCAGCTATGTGATAGACGGTATCGGCAATTACTGGATCGCCAACAGCGCCCGCTTTGTCACACGTAAATTTATGGCTGCCTTCTCTGAGCGTCTTGGACGCCCTGCATCGAAGAATTAAAAACCGGTATTCTTGGAGAATCATTTTTCGTATATGGAATATTAAACTAACAGCGAACGTTAGTTTAATGACAACAGCGGCAGTCTAAGACTTTATTTTTCAAGTCTTGGTCTGCCGCTGCTTCATTAAATGGATCAGTCTATAACTTATTTTTCAAAAGCTGACGATTCTTTAATTCAAAATCCGCGTTAAATCAACGGCTCCAGTCTAATACTTTATTTTAACCAAACACTTGAAACGGCAACGAAGGATATACATGAGAAAATAGCAACGAAATAAAACGGAATGGATAAAGAAAAATAAGAAACAATAGCTCCACTCATAAGAGGCCCTAAAATCATACCGGCACCTTCACTGCTGCTGATATATCCATTGAGTGTGCCTCGATTCTCTGCGGTGCTCATATGGTTGATCGTGACTCTTACAAAGACGGTTAGCCCTATAGCTACCAAGCCTTGGAGGAGTCTCAGTATGGATAGAATGATGAAGCTTGTTGCAATCGGAAACAGGAGCATACAAGCGATTTCGGCAATGAGTAGGCTCAACCCCAAGCGTTTTGCGCCAATCTTTTCATAAATTCGTCCTGCCATGCCTCCACCAAGAAATCTTCCCACATAAAACAGAGAAAATAAAATACTCATGCCGAGTGTAGATATCCCGAATTGCTCTACATAAATAGCAAAGAGTGGAAGGATCATACTCCCACTCATGTTAGCAATAAGGCTGATCACGATCATACAGGCGATATTACGATTTAAATATAAGTGTCTCACCATAACCTCGAAACCTCTCTTTGATCTTGCATCATGGGAACCGTTATTCGGATTGCACCTGATTACGGATAAACGGCTTCAGGTCGAGTTAGCGGGTCCCCATATAGGGTACGCAAGCGAGTTCCTCGTGGTGCCTAAATCCCAATGCAATGATGGAGGTATGAAGCAGCGGATGGGGGAAATCTTGATTAGAGCGTGGTGTTGCCTTAAGCGGGAAAGCCGCCTCCTGGTGGTGGCCAAGCTCCATAAATCCGGCGTAGCAGTACGATTTCACCCAAATGATATGAATTGTGGGAAGCGATATTCCGCAGAAGTCCTGCTTTCGTTTCACCTGGGAAATGAGCTAGTGAATCATCCAGTTGCGCGGTTTCGGCAATCTGCACAGCCTGATCCACGCCCTGTAAAAATTCATTAATAACAGCCTGCCATGCCTCTTCGCTTTGCGGTCCAGTCTCTTCGGGCCAGCTTTCCATGACATTCCCCGGAAGCTGGGGCTTCCGTCCTTCCAAATGCTCCAACATAAATTGCTGCCAGTAAATCATATGCTTCAGCAGTTGGTAAATGCTGTAAGGCATTTCTGCATTTTTCTTCCCTGCCAGCTCGACGTCGATGTCTGGTAAAGCCCGAGCTACTCGAATATGTCCACGTTCCCCGACCAGTGATTTAACCAGTGCTTGACCGAATAATTGGTTTGCATCCGACATGTATCATCATCCCTTCTATGGAGAACTTGTTTCTAGCTTATTCTCATTTTACGATTATACAATTATATTTTTCAAAATGAAAATACCTACTTAGTTTGGAGTGAAACAGAAATAACTTTTAAAAAAGGGTTGATAATCATTCTCAATTTCACTAAAATAAAATTGTTTCAAGGGAAACAAAGTATCTACACTAGATATATTTTGTATATATACGGAAATGTTAAAGGGGAGCTTTCCGTATACATATATTGTTTTCTATGAAACAAAAATGGGCTATAATGAAAGGAGGAGTATGCCAAAGGAGTGACCATTTGTTCGTATGGAGAAAGCGACATCAGTTCAGCATGTTTATGATTTGCTCATTAAGATGAATCACCAGCTGGAGCAGCATCAGCAGAGAGAGAGCATGACTATTCTCGAAGAAATCCACGAGCATTTTGATGGAATTGCTTCGCTCAATCTGACGGATGTGCACGTCATTGACTGTATCGGGAGGCATGAGCCGATTAATGTTACGACATTAGCGGATCGAATTGAGCTGAGCAAGGGTACAGTTTCGAAAGTCAGCACCAAGCTGATCAAGGAAGGCTGGATTCGCAGAACCCAGCTTAACGACAACAAGAAAGAAATTTATTTTCGGTTAACCCCGTTGGGGAAAAGACTCTTTCTTGTGCATGAACGACTGCATGTTAAGGTACAGCAGCAGTTATTTGAATTTTTAAATCGTTATAGCTCGGAAGAACTGAATGTCTTGAAACGTCTGCTGTCCGATGGTGTAGATCTCTTGGAAGCTATGGAGTGGCAGGACAAGAGTCTGGACTAAAGGGATATCGAATCATCAACGATGGGCACCTGTTTTATCTCCGAGTAATAGATACATGGGGAGATGCAGGTGCTTTTCTTTTAATGTCAGCAGTTTGCATAATTCGATTCCCAACGCTCGAAGGTACAATATTTAGACGGACTAACCCGTTCCGATCTATATATTGCTGATTTGTGAATACTCTTGGGATTTATGCAAAATGCTTAGTGTAATAGCCGTTTTGCTTCCATATAGAGCACCTGTACGAACTTTTTCGTATTAATGCGGGCTTGGGACAGTGAAGGCTCCACATTGTTTTGCAGCTCCAGCATTTTTTTGCGGATTTCTGTAAAATCAAAAAATTTGGATGCATAATTTTCAAATTTAGGATGCGTATAGTCGGTCAATCCGAGCGATACTATATGGCTTAGCGTCTGGAAAATAGCGCGGCGGACACGTTGCTCCGATGCTTTGATTTCCTTACTCAGCTCTACTGCTGAGGCTGAAGCCCCCAACCGTTTGGACGCCACATTGGCAAATATATCCTTCAACGGCGGGAACAGATAGGGAGATAGATTGCCTGTTTCCTCCTCATACTGGTCCAGAAATTCCAGCATGTCCAGTAGATCCATACTCCCGGCTTCCCCGATCATCCCCATTTCAGAGAGCAGAAACTGCCCGGAAGTTACGATGTTTCGGGTCGGTTCAATTGTTGCCGTTGGGTTATTCGATGTGAACATCGACAACCCTTGAAGCGTGCGCTGGATATCCGTAATCGATTGCTGCATGCGCAGACGCTCAGCCACCTTATGAATAACTGCAATAATCTCCAGTCGATTCAAAGGCTTGGCCACATAATATTCAATACCGAGCGAGTACGCCTCGCCGATCATGTTTTTGGATTCGATGCGAGAAATCATAATGATTTTGCCGCTGAATTGATCGCCGAGTGCACGCACGGTCTGAATGCCGTCACGAAGCGGCATCAGCAGGTCAATCAGCAATACATCAATCCGGTTCAACTCCAGGAGGCCGCTATTCACGTAGGTACCATCCTCTGCTTCCCCGATGACTTCCCCTAGACCTTCGTCTTCAATAATATCTGCCAGCATAGAACGAATTCCCTGATCGTCATCCACAATATAAAAACGCATCCGGGCTATCTTCCTTTCTCCGTCAGTTTCCGTAAAGGCAATGTAATTCTAAAAGTGGTCTGTAATCTATCTGTATTCTCTTCTTCATCCTGTTGCAGTTCAATCGTTCCTTCAAGGCTCTCCGCGACCTCACGCACATAAAACAATCCCATACCGGTCGACGGCTGTCCTTCCTCATCATACTTGGTCGTATACCCCGGTGTGAAGACCGTTTCCCGTTTCCGCTGAGGAATACCCGGACCGTTGTCGGTAACACTAAAGGAAGCTATATCCTCTTTTCCCGGGAGACAACGAATGGAAACGTCGATCCTTCCGTTGTCCTTCATTGCTTCAACCGCATTGGCTGTCAGGTTATTAATAAGTGTCAAAACGGTATAAACATGCAGCTTGGGTAACAAAGGATCGACATCTAGGGTAAAACGAATAGACTTGTCCAGCGATTGCGCATATTTGCTGTTCGTTCGGATGATTAGCTCCCCAAGCTCTTGAGAAGCCATGTAATGGACTCCGCTTTCGGCATCAATCAGCTTGGACAAACCAGCAAAAATCCGCTGGCTGTCTTTTTTGATCTCGTGAACCTGTCCGGAAATACGAAGTGCCTGTCTGGCGTAATGTTCTCTATCCTTCAGAGATTCATCCTGCTGTAGCTCACGGTACAGCTCGTAGCTTTCACGAGTGATTTGTTCTGCATGTGATAGTGTTTTGCCTAACTGGACCGACTCCTCATACAAGTCCGATACAAGGAGTAAAATTCGCTCTGTCTGCTGCCTTTGTGCCTCTTCATGCTGAACCGATTGATTTAACCGAATCATATTATAAAACCCAAGCACGAAGAAGCTGCGGATCATAGCCATGAAAGCTACTTTGCTGATCTTAATGATGTCCCAGAAATCGCCGTCCATGCTCCACCGGACGCTAAGTTCCGACACACTTGCGGCAACCTCAATCCCTACAGAGAGGATGCCCACGCGGAGTGCGCGGTAAGGCTCAGCATTAATGTTAAGGACCTGGAAGAGCAGACCGTAGACCATGTAATAAAAAAAGGTAGGGCCATGTAGTGTCAACAACTCTTCGAAGGGAAGACCGGGCTGAGTGTAATGATTGAGTAAGATGCGAAAGGCCACTACAGCTATCCCTGCAAGCACTCCCGATAATGCAGGCGGAATATGACGAATAGATAACAGAAAGAAAAAAAATACAGGCGTACCAAAGCTGAGACGGAATGTATTAGCGAACGGGTGAATATTCAGCTCACCTGCGAGCGGTACAAATACAAGCATGAGCAGGAAAAGGAGCGTATTCAACTTCATCCATATTCACCTCCTGGGTATTCAATCAGAAAGGCAATGTGAGCTAAATTCACAGGCTCGCCGTTAAAGTTTGTGAATTTATAGAAAAAAATAAATGTGGCTGTAGATAATTGTCGTTTTTTATAGATCAGATTGTAGTATAAATAACATCATTTGAATATTAAGAACAGCATACTGCAAAAATATACAAATCAGCCAGGGGGGACACGAAGTGAAAAAGATTAATTTGACGATGCAAATCTTTATCGGTCTGGCTTTAGGTATTATTATTGGTGCCTTATTTTACGGCAATTCAGGGGTGGAAGTCTACTTAAAGCCAATCGGCGATATTTTCATCCGCTTGATCAAGATGATTGTCGTGCCTATTGTGATCTCGACGCTCATTATCGGCGTTGCCGGCGTGGGAGACATGAAAAAACTAGGTAAACTTGGCGGCAAGTCTATTCTGTACTTTGAGATTGTAACGACAATCGCCATCCTTTTCGGACTGCTTGTTGCCAACTTGGTTCGACCGGGTGACGGCGTGGATATGTCCCACCTGGCCAAGAGTGATATTCATTCCTATGTGGAGACTGCAGAGAAGTCAGGCCATAGCTTTATAGATACGATTGTGCATATTGTTCCTACCAATATTATTCAAGCTCTGGGCGAGGGAGATATGCTGGCTATTATATTCTTCTCCGTACTGTTTGGACTAGGGGTAGCGGCGATTGGTGACAAGGGCAAGCCCGTGCTGAATTTCTTTGAAGGCGTAGCCGACGCCATGTTCTGGGTAACCAATCAGGTCATGCGCCTGGCTCCGTTCGGAGTATTCGCACTTATTGGAACGACAGTGGCCAAGTTTGGATTGGCCTCGTTATGGCCATTATTGAAGCTTGTTTTGTCGGTGTACGGCTCCATGGCGCTGTTCATTGTGATTGTTTTTGGAATAATTGCCAAGCTTTGCGGTACCCGACTCTGGACCATGATTAAAATTTTGAAAAGTGAGCTGTTGCTTGCATATTCGACGGCCAGTTCGGAAAGTGTTCTGCCTAAGATCATGGAGAAGATGGAGAAGTTCGGATGTCCTAAAGGAATTACTTCCTTTGTCATTCCGATAGGGTATTCTTTTAATCTGGACGGTTCCACCCTGTATCAGGCACTGGCTGCGATTTTTATTGCCCAAATGTATGGTATTGACCTGCCAATCACGACACAAATCACGCTGGTGCTAGTTTTGATTATTTCATCCAAAGGTATTGCAGGGGTGCCGGGTGCTTCCTTTGTCGTTTTGCTTGCTACACTTGGAGCAGTGAATCTCCCGCTGGAAGGTTTGGCTTTTATCGCTGGTATTGATCGCATTCTGGATATGGCGCGTACGGTAGTCAATGTATTAGGCAACTCGCTTGCCGCTGTGGTCATGTCCAAATGGGAAGGCCAATATGATAAAGAAAAGGGCGAAGAATACGTTGCTTCAATTAAATAAGATGCGACGAACTGAATAGTTGACAGAAAGAGCACCTTTGTGAAGTATTGCGAAGGTGCTCTTTTCGTTTCCAGACTTATTAAGACCTTTCCTTTTTCGACATTTTTCGATGTTTTTTGTATGAATATATAGGTATATGGACATAAAAATGATTCTTATTACCTATGCAATTTTAGATTTATTTATAATGATTCTTAATAAAATTCCGATATTAAACTATATCGTTTTATATATTGGCTTAGAAGGGAAGAGCATATATGTTTTTTAAAAAAAATGAGACCGACTCACTTGCTCCTTTAGTAGAAGAAAGCCGCAAACTTTCACAAAGAATACAGCAGAAGGATTATTCCGCCGCAATACAAGTTTCAACCAAATCTTCCGAGGTTCAAGAAATCGCAAACAATGTCAACCAAGCGCTTGAGTCCATGAAAAAGGATGCTCAACATGTTGACATCCGTCTGAAGCTTGTTACCAAGGCTATAGAGATTGGCTTATGGGACATGGAGGTGGTTGCGGGTGATCCCGTCAATCCAAGTAATACGTTCACATGGTCAGAAGAATTTCGTGCTATGCTGGGGTATCAGAGCGAAAAGGACTTCCCCAATGTATTAAACAGCTGGGCATCCCGGTTGCACCCCGAAGATCATGACAGGTCATTGGCGGCTTTGTCAGATCATTTGCTGGATTTTACGGGAAAGACTCCTTATGACGTACAGTATCGTTTGAAGCTGAAGCATGGAGAATACCGCTGGTTCCGGGCTACCGGAACGACGATCCGCGATCAGCAGGGAGTGCCGCTTCGAATTGCGGGTGCTCTATTGGATGTGCACGACCAGAAGATTAAGTCCGAGGAGTTGCAGGCTCTAGTTACAAGATATGATCTCATCAATCGTGTTTTGGTGGAGGCTCCATATGATGTCATTCTGGCTGATGGAGACATTGAGAACCCGGATAATATATTTTGGTGGTCCCAGCAATTCCGCCACACCTTGGGCTTTAAGGATGAGCAGGACTTCCCGAGTGTACTAAGCAGTTGGAGTTCGCGTATACATCCTGACGATGCCGAGCATGCGTTTAAGGCTGTAGTTGATCATTTAAATGACTATTCAGATCGTACGCCATATGACATGGTGTGTCGCTTGCAAAGTAAAAATGGCGAATATCGCTGGTATCAAAACAGTGGAAGAAGCATACGCAATAGCAAGGGAGTGCCTATTCGTATTGCCGGGACCATTCGTGATATCACAGTGGAAAAGGAAAAGCAGGCTGTCGCGGATGAGCTTACGCTCAAAATCCAGCATCTCTCCGATTCCATTACGGAAATGGTGAACGGCGTTAACTCGGTTAGTAACCAGGCGCAGGAGCTGGCAACGGCTCAGGAGCAATCGACAGAGGCAGCGAATCAAGCCAAAGTCAGTGCAGAAGAAACCCAAAACATTTCCAACTTCATTAAAGAGATTGCGAATCAAACAAATCTGCTGGGTCTGAATGCTGCCATTGAAGCATCGCGTGCGGGCGAGCAGGGGCGGGGTTTTGCGGTAGTCGCAGATGAAGTGAGAAAACTTGCCATTCACAGTGCTGATGCGACCGGAAATATCGAGACTAGTCTGGACGAAATGAAGACACTCATCGAGCGGATTTTGCACAATATCGGTAATATGTCTACGCTGACACAGACACAAGCCGCGCTAACGCAGCAAGTGAATGCATCTACGGACGAGATTAACAGCATGTCCAAATCTTTGTTGGATTTTGCAAGAACGATGTAAGGCTTCATGTAGAAATGAGGCCGGGCCTTAGGCTCGGTCTCTTTACTGTTTTTGGAAGATGAACTATACTTTTCGAGAATAGATCTAAAAATCACCTCATAGTAACTTTATGTGGAAAAGAGGAATATACTTGAGCTTACTTAGTTCAATATTGGTCGGAATTGTAGCTCTGGAGCATGTGTACATTCTAATATTGGAAATGTTTCTGTGGACGACTCCGCGGGCGATGCGTACGTTCGGCACCTCGAAGGAGCTGGCGGAAGCAAGCAAATCCTTGGCTGCAAATCAGGGGCTGTACAACGGCTTTTTGGCAGCCGGATTGGTGTGGGGCTTGTTCTATCCGGATACTGTGATCGGGCGGCAAATCCAATTATTCTTTGTCATTTGTGTGGTAGTGGCTGCGTTGTATGGTGCATTAACTGCTAATAAGTCTATTTTATTAAAGCAAGGCCTGCCTGCCATCCTGGCACTGATCAGTTTGTGGATACTCTGAAGACACCCTTACCGGGTGTTTTTTTCTAGATTCGATCACATAATGTCTGGAATGCTAATGACAAGGGGAATAAACAGTTTTTGATCGATTGTAAATCCGACTATTCCGATTTATAATAAATTTATTACATACTAAGAGGACACGGGGGCTAGAGCGATGCGTCGTAATTTGACTGGTGTATTGGTATTAATTGTATTAATGTTGGTTGTAAGTGCATGCTCCGGCGGGAATTCTGGATCTACGTCTGAGACGAATGGGAATACGCCCGGTACAGCTACCACAACAGCTGATAACGGACAGCCTAAAGATGGCGGCAGCCTGATCATTGGCGTACAAGCTGATCCGGTGGTGCTGAATCCGAACTATGCGGGTGACCGGGTAAGTCTGACGATAGACCAGGCGATATTCGCACCATTGTTTCAAGTGAACAATGGCAAAAAGACATTTTATTTGGCAGACAGTCTGACTCCTTCAGCAGACAAGCTGACTTATACACTAAAACTGAAAAAAGATCTGACTTGGCATGATGGCGAGAAGCTGACAGCTGACGATGTCGTTTTCACCATTAACAAAATTTTGGACGAGAAGCAGCACAGCTTTTTGAGAAGTAATTTTATGGTTAATGGCAAACCGGTACAGGCGAGCAAGGTTGATGATACAACGGTCGATTTTAAGCTTCCTCAGCCAGCTCCTGCTTTTGAGGCAGCACTGGTACAGGTATCCCCGATTCCGAAGCACATTTTCGAGAATGAAGCGGATATTGAGAAAAGCACGAAAAACAACTCTCCGATTGGATCAGGTCCTTTCAAATTTAAAGAGTACAAAACTGGTGAGTACGTTACACTCGAACGGTTCGATAACTATGTTGGCGGCAAGCCGCATCTGGATTCAGTAACATACCGGATTGTTAAAGATTCGAATGCTGCGAATTTGGCCCTTCAAAATGGTGAGATCAATGTAAACTATCTCGATCCACAAAATGTAGAGACCATTAAGGCAACAGATAAGTTTGACATTTTCCCTTACAGCGAAGGTCGCTTGGCTTATCTGATGTTTAATGAAAACAGTGATACGAAGCAGTTGAACAAAAAAGAAGTGCGTCAGGCGCTTTCTTATGCATTGAATCAGGATGAATTGATTCAGGTATCCTATGGCTCCAAGGATTATGCAGATACTGCGAAATCTGCTCTGACACAGGATGTACTGTATCACACGAACGACGTTGCATTTTTCAATAATGATGTGAACAAGGCGAAGGAGCTGCTGAAATCGGCTGGAGCTGAAGGACTGAAGCTGCGCATTATCATTCCGGGCGGCAACAAGGTACAGGAAGCACAAGCGCTCTATATCCAGCAGAAGTTAAAGGACATAGGCGTTCAGCTGGACGTGAACAGCATGGATTCCTCGGCATGGTCGCAAAAGTTCGTCGATACGAATGCCAAGGACTTCGATCTGGCGATCAGCGGCTATATCATGGGGTATGACCCTGATGCGTATCGTATTTTGTATAGCACCGGATCGTCCTCCAATTATTCGCATTATTCAAATAAAGAAGTGGATAAGCTGCTGGAAGAGGGCGCGGGTGAGTCGGATACGACTAAACGTGGAGAAATTTATAAAAAGGTACAAGAGCTGCTGGCTGAGGATGCTGTCATCTACCCGATTGCTTACACCAAGACTATTGTAGCCTTCGACAAGCAGTATGGCGGTATTGATCAGGCTGTGTTGAAGCCGGTCGTGATTTTCGAGGATTTGTCCAAAATTTATCACAAATAAGACAGGGTTTTCAAAAATAAGCTGGGCTAACCAGCTTATTTTTTTCGAAAACAGCAAGGGGAAGGGAAACGTATGAGACAACTCATCGCCAGAAGGTTGCTGCAAGTTATACCGATGCTATTTTTTGTGTCCATCGTCTGCTTCGGCTTGATCAAGCTGGCTCCAGGTGATCCGGTTCTCTCTTTTGTTACACCGAATATGCATCTGGAAGACATTGAACGAATGAGGCATAGCTTGGGGCTGGACCAGCCCGCTTATGTGCAGTACATATTATGGCTTAAAAAGAGCCTAACGGGTGATCTCGGCTACTCGCTAATTAATCACCAGCCTGTGCTGGATCAGATTCTCGATCGTCTACCGGCTACAGCCGGGTTAATGGGCGCATCTATCATACTGGCTGTGCTGATTGCAATTCCACTCGGTTTGACGGCTGCGGCTAATCGGAATCGCTGGATCGACAAGCTCATTAATCTGATGTCGTACATCGGGATTTCTGTTCCGCTGTTTTGGCTCGGTATTTTACTTATTTATTTGTTTGCGATTTATCTGCACTGGCTTCCGAGTACAGGGATGCGTACCATCGGTACGGACTCGGTGCTGGATGTGATTAAGCATGGAATTTTACCGTGTTTTGTACTGGCTTTCGGCTTTCTGTCTGTGTATGTGAGGTACATCCGTTCCAGCACGATTACGCAGCTCAAGGAAGAGTATGTGCAGATTCAATACGCGTTCGGGTCTGGAAAAAGACTGGTTTTGTTTCGACATGTGCTCAAGCATGTGCTATTGCCCATCATTACGCTGCTCGGAATGTCGGTTGCGGACCTGGTGGCTGGAGCCATTGTGACGGAGACAGTATTTTCCTGGCCGGGCATTGGCTCGCTGGGTATGACGGCGGTGAAAGGGATGGATTATCCCGTCATCATGGGGATTACTTTATTTTCCGCTCTGCTGCTGATCCTGGGTAATCTGCTTGCAGATATCTTATACAGCATTGCGGACCCGAGAATTAAATCAACGAGGTGAATTCATGAATCGGAGCAAATGGCGCAACATCGGGATCGAGCTGATGACGAGCAAAATGGGCGCCGTCGCCCTCATACTATTGATCGTATTCTCGCTGGGGGCGATTTTCGCATTTTTATCGCCGCAGGACCCAAATAAGTTGAACGTGCTAGAGCGTCTCCAACCGCCGGGAGCGGCACACTGGTTTGGGACGGATGATTATGGGCGGGACTATTTTACAAGAGCACTGTACGGTGGACGTGTATCATTGCTGGTAGGCTTTGCGTCCATGATTATTGCGACCAGTATCGGTGCAGTGGTAGGTATTGTGAGCGGATATTTTGGAGGATGGATCGACAATCTGCTTATGCGGGTTTTGGAGCTGATCATGTCGATTCCGTCTTTCTTGGTTATTTTGCTGCTGAGTGTGTTTTTGAAGCCGGGCGTCGGCAATATCATTGTCATTATCGCCCTGCTCATGTGGATGAACATTGCCCGGGTGGTTCGTGCAGAGACAATGACGTTGCGCGAACGGGAGTATGTACTATACGCCAAAGCTTCGGGACAAAGTACGTTTGGTATTATTATGAAGCACATCGTACCGAATCTGATTCCGGTAATTATCGTAGGGGCGACGAACAATATCGCTTCAGCGATTATGATGGAATCGTCACTGAGCTTCCTCGGCTTTGGTGTTCAGCTGCCGAATGCTACGTGGGGCAGTATGCTGAATAATGCCCAAGGATATATTGCACAGGCCCCATATATGGCATTATTCCCGGGTCTACTTATTTTACTGACTGTGTTGAGCTTTAATGTTTTGGGGGATGTGCTTCGTGTAGGCTTTGAACCCAAATTAGTAAAACGATGATTCATAGCACAGATCCATTACAAATGGCTCCAGGAGCGACAGGAAGGAGCGAAAACACAATGACAGAACATCTACTGTCCGTCGAACAGCTGGAAGTCTCCTTTTTCACTCGTGAAGGGGAAAATCAGGCAGTTCGAGGGGTTAGTTTTCATATTGATGCTGGAGAAACGGTAGGAATCGTAGGAGAATCCGGCAGCGGCAAAAGTGTTACAGCGAAAGCGATCATGTCGATGATCGCCCCGCCGGGCAAGCGGCTGAGCGGCGATATCCGTTATCGGGGACAAAGTCTGACCGCTCTGACGGAAAAGCAATGGCGCAAAATACGCGGAAACCAGATTGCGATGGTCTTTCAGGACCCGATGACCTCACTGAATCCGGTCAAAAAGGTTGGCTATCACCTGGTTGAGGTGATCCGCAGACATCGAGGACTGAGCAAGGAAGCGGCTACGCAAGCAGCTGTAGAACTGCTGCGACAAGTAGGCATTACCGAGCCGGAGCGCCGAATGAACCAATACCCGCATCAATTCAGTGGCGGGATGCGCCAGCGGGTGATGATTGCCATGGCGCTCTCGTGCAGCCCGGAGCTGCTGATTGCAGATGAGCCGACTACAGCGCTGGACGTGACGATTCAGGCGCAAATCTTGGAGCTGCTCAAGACGCTGAAGCAGCAATCCGACATGTCGATTGCTCTGATCACCCATGACCTGGGCGTCGTCGCCCAGGTGTGTAGCCGTGTCATCGTCATGTACGGCGGTATGGTGATGGAGGAGGGGCGCGTGGACGATATCTTTTATCGTCCGGGCCACCCGTATACGCAGGGCCTGCTGCGTTCTGTGCCCCAGCGCACGAACGGCTTCCGCGAGCGGCTGGTGCCGATTGAGGGCACGCCGCCAGACCTGCTGAACCCGCCATCGGGCTGTCCGTTCATGGAACGGTGCCCGCATGCGTTTGCCCGCTGTGTGGAGCGGCCGCCGATGGTGGAGCTGCGCCCGGATCAGCGAGCAGCCTGCTGGTTGAACGAGCCGGACGCAGTGCCTGCTGGAGTCTACGAGATGCCCGAAGCGGGGCAAGCGGAAGGGGGGAATAACGGTGAGTGAAGCAAACGATGTATTGGATGAGCATCAGCCCTTGGTAGAGGTACACCAGCTTAAGAAGCATTTTGTGACCGCAAAGGATTTGTTAGGGCGTAGCTCTGAGGTGCTCAAGGCGGTGGATGGCGTGAGCTTTCAAATCAAGCGTGGTGAGACGTTCGGACTGGTCGGTGAGTCAGGTAGTGGGAAATCAACAGTTGGACGCTGTCTAACACGGTTATACGATTATACAGAAGGTACGGTACGCTTTGACGGTCAGGATATTTCCAAGCTGAACGACAAACAGCTCAAGCCGCTGCGTCGGCGCATTCAGAGCATTTTTCAGGACCCATATTCCTCTCTTAATCAGGGTATGAACGTGCTTGACCTGATCGGTGAGCCGATGGATATTCACAGATTGCATCAGGGGAGTGAGCGTAAGGATGCTGTAGTGGCTTTGCTTGAAAAGGTAGGGCTGAAGCGGGAGCATCTGTATCGCTACTCGCACGAGTTCAGCGGCGGGCAGCGCCAGCGGATTTCCATCGCTCGTGCTCTCTCCGTGAACCCCGAGTTCATCGTCTGTGACGAGCCGATTTCGGCACTGGATGTGTCCATCCAGGCGCAGGTCATTAACACGCTGGAGGATCTCCAGCAGGAGTTCGGGCTGACGTACCTGTTCATCGCCCATGACTTGTCGATGGTGCGGCATATTTCAGACCGAATCGGTGTGATGTACCATGGGCGACTGGTAGAAGTAGCTGATGCAGATGAGTTGTATGAGCAGCCCGCTCACCCTTATACGCAGGCGCTGCTGTCCTCCATCCCTGTGCCTGATCCGAGAGCAGTCGGAGAGCGGGAGGGACTGGAGGGGGGCTTGGCCCAACCAGACGGCTCATTAGTATGGGACAAGGATAACAACAATGCAACCGAGCTGAGAGAAATCAGTCCCGGCCATTATGTAGCATACCCGGTTAACCGTTAGGGTTAAGAGCGGTTGTACGATGTGCATGACCCAACGGAGGTAAAAAACGATGACTGAATTGACGAAAAGAGTACGTATTTCCCAATGGGACGCACTCTTGCTGGAATCATTACGCTCTTTAGGCTGGTCCCAAGACGAATTAATCCGTCGGGTGCAGCAAAATGAGCTGCCAACGGACGGACCATCCGATTTTGATTATACAGAGCTTGTCACCGGACTGGCGTCCAAAGAGCCGGAGGTGTTTGTCAGCGCGGTAACGGACGGATATCAGATCAAGTACAATACGATCCGGGGCATCCGTTCGTGGATTGCCGTTGCGTTCGGGCGGGAGCCTGAGCTGTCACTGGAGGAAGGAAGCGAAGCTGTTACATCCGAACTGACGAAGGCTGAGTATGATCGGCTGGAGGGAGTGCTGTCGTTAGGCTGGTTCATCCAGGAATTACGTCCCGCGGCTGGCGAGACTTCAGGATTATACCGAATTGTACCTGCTGCACAGACGAATTAAATATTGTTTATGGAGTAACGCACTTTACCGGAAATTGAAACGAGCTGACCGTGAAGGCCAGCTCGTTTTTTTAATGCAATCCTTCTTCATCTTTTTTATTCAGCATGACCAGACTATTGTGAATGACCCGTGTCATGCAGTAAAAGAAGGCCATTCTGGTGGTTTGCATGATAGCTCCCAGCAACATGGACATCGACTCCATATGGGAAAAATGTAAGATAAGAATCCGGTTAATAATCCCTTCACCAAACCAGACAAAATATAGCGGAACAATCATCTTTTGAATATAACGGGCTTTGCGCTCCAATTCGGGGTGGAGCGCAAAGTACCTATAAATATGGGCGAATGTATTGGAGAATCCCCACAAGTTAATAAAAGGAATCATGCGAGCAATGGCTCCCACGGTACGAATCGGATAATCGGAATGCTTTTGCCGGATGGCTTTATGTACTTGAACTAGCCAGATCAGATAGGTTACAAAACACATGTAGTACAGAACAAAGCTAAAAACCGTAAATTTTTGCTCCAGCTCGTATAGATGATCGTAATAAAAATCATTTGCGTAAATATACACTAACGTAAAAATAAGGATGAGAAATTCGCCCATAGTGCCCACTGCTAGTAAGGCTTGATGTACACTGCCAGCTGTCTTGGACGGGAATGCTTTGGAATCTGAATCATTCAAGATGTACTTCCTCCCAGTCTAGTTGCTTCAAATACACGATAGCATCCTCCAGTGTTTCTACGGGGATAATGCGTAGCTTGAGTCCATGCTCCTTTTGGACTCGGGCAGCTTCTGCTTCGTTGCCTTCCTCACCGTACCATTCATAATCTGCCGGTACGAAAAATAGATCAACCTTTGCAGCCTCGGCTCCCAGCAGCTTTTGCTCCAGTCCACCGACCGATCCGACATCTCCGTATTCTTCCATCGTGCCAGAGCCTGCGATTTTGTGACGTCCGCCATCTGAAAAGTCGATGTTATTGGCTTCCTCATACAGTCCGATGCCTGTCATCAGACCCAAGGAATTTCCCGAAAGATCCTGCAAATGAGTCAATAGCTCCGCATAGCGAGCATCCTCCAATTTGCTAAGTTTCGAGAACGTCGCCGTAGCCTCAGCTGTGTCGCTGTCTACGCTTAATTCCGTCGCTGCATGTACGGCTTGCATGGCAGAATATTTTAGCGTGTCCGTCTCTGTGAGGTCCTTCAAATAAGAGTCCACTTCATCAGGGGCAAGGGGTTCAAATGTAATCGCTCCCCCGGATACATTTTCACTGGAATATACATTCCAACGCTCCAGGAGATTGTTAGCAATACCCGTTTGAACAGACGCAAAAAACACGCTTCCCTGAACGCCAAGATCTTTGACCGGATGCATTTCTCCTTGCAAAATATACTGTGCAGGCATAGGCCGTGTTCCAATAAAGGCAGCGATAGCCGGGATCAGCAGCAGCGCGAAGATGAGTATACGTTCTTTGTTTATGCCAAATATCTTTTTGAGGAGATATGGATTACGGCTTGGCACCTCATTCACAACCTTTCCATCTTTTCTCATACGGATATCATCGGTTGAAATGATTAGAAAGGTTACATTTTTCACCATAAATGATCGATAAGAGTATAGCCGTATTTATATTATAGAGGTAATGAAGAGGATGATTTTGTAGATTTAGACGCTCATTTTTTATGCTATATTTTATACATAAGGAAAATTTGAGAGTTGAGGTGCAGCATGACATCAATGACTATTGTCAAATCATCCGTCACACCAGAATTAATGGCTTTTCAGGCAAGCACTGAAGATCAGGCTGAGGTTCAGGAGTTAATTTTAAAGACGGCCAGATGGCTGCACAGCAAAGGCTCCACGCAATGGGGCAACTTACTTAAAGGAAAAGATGATCACAACTTGGGCGGTGCTATTGCACGCGGAGAAGTGGTTATTTTCCGAGCATCAGAGGATCATAGCCTGGCAGGCGCAGTGATCTTGCAGCAGCAGCCCAGTGCATGGGACCGTAAGTTGTGGGGACTAGACGAAACGGATTCTGAAGGAGGAACCTCAGTATATCTGCATCGTTTGGTTGTGGATCGCGATAGCACTGGGAAAGGGCTAGGCCGTGAGCTGATGCAATGGATTGGACAAGGCATCCACTTCACAGGCAAGGATCGAATCCGTTTAGACTGTATTGCGGGAAATGACAAGCTTAGCGAGTTTTACACACAATGCGGTTATACGTATATAGGCGAAACGAACGGCTATAATATTTTTGAAAAGATGCTAACAGAGATGTAGAAAAATAAAATCTGAGCTGAGCAAAGGGACGTCTAGACAGATGTCCTTTTTGTTTTTTTAAGTCGTGTCATTCTATCCCGATATACGTCTAATTCCGAATTAAAGTGTTTTATAAATAAGTTTATTCATTAATTAAAACATCATAAATGAATGTTATAGGTATATATTACGTCATATATATTGAAATTTCCTCCTGATTTGTGTTACAACTTTAAATAGACATATAGATTAATTCAGGCATGTATCTCGATAAGTGGAGGGAATGAATTTAATGCTGAAAAGAGTGTACTCATTTAACGAAGGTAAGTTGGGGATGAAAGCGCTACTAGGAGGAAAAGGCGCTAATCTCGCGGAAATGACGACACTGGGTCTCCCGATCCCTCCCGGCTTCACGGTGACCACCGAGGCGTGCCGAGCCTACTTTGCTTCAGGCGGCAAGCTTCCGGAGGGCTTATTGGGGGAGATCGTAATCGCCCTGCACGACATTGAGGAAGCGCAGTCGGCTATATTCGGAGATACGGAGCGGCCTTTGCTGGTATCTGTCCGTTCAGGCTCGGTAACCTCAATGCCCGGTATGATGGATACGATTCTGAATCTGGGTCTGAATGATGAAACCGTGCGTGGATTGGCAGAACAGTCGAGAAATGAAACCTTCGCCTATGACTGTTACCGCAGATTTATTCAAATGTTCGGCGAGGTCGTGCTAGGGATAGACTCCATCCATTTTAATCAGCTTCAGGAGCAGAGCAAGCAAACCAACGGGCGTGTCAGTGACCAAGAGGTTAGCGCAGGAGAATGGAAGGAACTGATCGCAAATTATAAAGATCTTGTCGCAGAGCGGAGTGGACAGCCGTTTCCACAGGATGTGTATCAGCAACTGCAACTGGCGGTGGAGGCTGTATTCCGCAGTTGGAACAATATGCGTGCCAAGGTTTACCGGAAGGCTTTCGGCATTCCAGATGAACAAGGAACAGCAGTGAGCATTCAGGCCATGGTGTTTGGCAATCTCGGCAACGATAGCGGAACCGGAGTGCTCTTCACTCGCAATCCCTCCACAGGTGTGAAGGAACTGTACGGTGAGTATATGGTAAATGCTCAGGGAGAGGACGTCGTGGCAGGAATAAGAACGCCTAACCCTATTCCACAACTTTTGGAAGAGCTGCCGCTAGTCTATGATCGTCTGGAAGAGCTGGCCTCATTGCTGGAGTGTCATTACCGGGATATGCAGGATATCGAATTTACGATTGAAAAAGGCAATTTGTATCTGCTACAGACGCGCAGCGGCAAAAGAACGGCGCAGGCGGCTGTAAAAATAGCTGTGGATCTGGTGGAGGAAGGGATTATCAGCAAAGAGGAGGCTATCCAGCGGATCGAACCGTCCCACATGGACCAGCTGCTGCATCGCTCCATTGATACTTCCACACCGCTGGAGGCAATTACCCAAGGTTTGCCAGCCTCGCCTGGCGCAGCGAGTGGGCGTATTGTATTCGACGCGGATACGGCAGTGAACTGGACGAAGGATGGGCAAAAAGTCATCCTGGTCAGTGTGGAGACCTCACCCGATGATGTTCACGGAATCATTGCCGCCGAAGGGGTGCTGACGAGTCGAGGTGGGATGACCAGCCATGCTGCTGTGGTTGCAAGGGGCATGGGTAAACCCTGCATTTGCGGCTGTGACGCGCTGAGCATTGATCTGAGCAGTCGGAGCGTCAGTATCGGTACCCTGACCTTTCAGGAAGGGGAGGATATTTCACTCGATTCGACCACCGGACAGGTGTACCAAGGCAGTCTGTCGCTCAATGAGCCGGTTATTACACCGGAGTTACTGAAGCTGCTGGAGATTGCGGACGGCATTCGGACGTTAAAGGTCTACACTAATGCGGATACGCCACTCGACGCAGTCAAAGCCCGTGAATTTGGAGCCGAAGGCATCGGGCTATGTCGGACGGAGCATATGTTTTTCTCTGGCAATCGTCTACCTATCGTTCAGGCGATGATTTTGGCCGATGATCAGGAGGAGCGGATTCTTCATTTGAATCGTCTGCTCCAAATGCAACAATTTGACTTTGAGGCTATGTTCAGTGCGATGGACGGTTTACCGATGACGATTCGCCTGCTGGACCCGCCGTTACATGAGTTCCTGCCGAATCTGGAACAGCTTCAGGAGCGACATCGGGAGCTTGTGCTTTCCGGCGGCCATGCGGAGGAGCTCCAGCGTCTTAAAAGCACTATCTCCAAGGTTCATGAACTACGGGAAATTAACCCTATGCTGGGTCTGCGCGGTGTTCGGCTGGGCATTCTGTTTCCAGAGATATACGACATGCAGATTGAAGCGATCTTTAAGGCCGCGGAAGCGGCACTACGCAGGGGCGTGGATGTGAGACCGGGGATTATGATTCCGCTGGTCGGTCACTCCAATGAACTCAAGCAAATGAGGGAACTGGTTGATAAGGTAGCCGTTCAGGTGCTTAGCGAGGAATTTAAGTGGTTCAAGTATCGGGTGGGCACCATGATTGAGGTTCCAAGAGCAGCCCTGCTGGCAGATAGCGTGGCCCAGTACGCGGATTTTTTCTCCTTTGGAACCAATGATCTGACGCAAATGACCTTTGGTTACAGTCGAGATGATGCTGAAGGTAAATTCCTCGGCTCCTATATGGAAAAAAACATACTGGAAACGAACCCTTTTCAGGTGTTGGATCAGGATGGCGTAGGCAAGCTGATCGAATGGGCTGTTGTCAAAGGCAGGGCAAAAAAGCCTTTTCTGGAGACAGGTATCTGCGGCGAGCATGGCGGGGATAGTGAGTCTATTCTCTTTTGTCACCGCAGCGGACTGGACTATGTCAGTTGCTCACCGTACCGGGTGCCATTTGCCCGCATTGCCGCTGCCCAAGCAGCTTTGCTTGTCAGAGCGGAGCAACCTGAGGGATCGTTGTCCGCTTTGTAGCTTATTAGCATATTCAAGGCAGCCTTGCTTCAAAGGCTGCCTTGTTCGTTTTACAGCAACATTGATATGCAGATCTCGTCGAGAACAATAAATTTTATATAGAAATGAAAATGGGGATATCGTGTCTCGCCCTCCTACATATGATGATAGGGAAAGTTTTGTAAGCGTTTCAAAAAAAGAAGACATACAACCAAGTGAAGCTACAGGAGGCGGTTAAGGTGGACAATTACATGAGCTGGATAAAGATTGGATTTTTCCTCAGCGTTCTGTTTTTGCTTGCAGCGGCATGCAGTACCTCTCCCAAAATAAAGAACACAGACGGGCAAAAAGTGCGGCTTACGATGCTGGCTTGGGGTAATCCTGCGGAGGTGAAGGTGTATCAGCGGGCGCTGGATGCATTTGAAAAGGAAAACCCATATATCGAGGTTAAGCTGGTGCCTGTGCCGGGAGACCAATATGAGCAAAAGCTGCTGACACAGCTTCAGGAAAGTCGCGGACCGGATGTGTTTTATGCGTATGAACCGACGATTGCGCGTTTGATCGGGGCGAAGCAGGTGCAGCCTTTGGGTGAGTTTTTAAATAGTGATGCGAGTGATGTGAAGGCTGAGGATTTTCCGGAAGGATTGTGGGGACCGGCAAAGCGTGACGGGGAAATCTATGGGGTCACTCCCGACTCCAACCCGATGGTCATGTATTACAACAAAAAGGTATTTAAGGAAGCAGGCGTGAAGACGCCGCAAGAATACTATGACGAAGGCAAGTGGAACTGGGATGCTTTTGAGGAGGTTACATCCAAGCTGAAGGCAGCTGGAAAGCAGGGTTATATTGCGGAAAACTGGTGGGCTCACTGGTATTCATGGGTGTGGTCGAATGGCGGTCAGATCTTTGATGAACAAGGCAAATATGTGCTGGACCACAATGAAAAGGGCAAGGAAGCCTTCAGTTTTATGTACGATATGGTGAAAAAGGGAAATGCGGTATATCTCGGCTCGCTTCCCAAAGGGCAAGGGGCTGACGCGATGTTCGTGTCCAATCAAGTCGGCATGCTGGCGGCGGGAAGATGGCTGGAGCCCTTGTTTAGTCAAAATAAAAGCCTCGACTTCGATTATATCTACTGGCCATCCAATACCGGTAAGAATGAGCCCGTCGCCATTCCGGTTGCCTATGTAGCTGTAAACAAAAATAGTCCGCATGTGCAAGAGGCCATGAAGCTGGCAGCATTCTACGTCTCTGTGAAGGGGCAGGAGGCGCGGCTAGTTGAAGGCGGGAATGCCATGGGTACACTTGCTGCGGCAGATGAGAGCATTAAGAAAAAGGCGACAATTGAGCATTCAAGCTATTTGACTGAGGGATGTAACATAGGGCATGCTCATGGATCTGCACTGGCCTATGATGCTCAGGTGCCGGGGTTGAACTCGGATATCACGGAAACCATCGACCTGATGTTCCTGGGCAAGCAGGATGCTGCGGCAACCATTGAAAAGTTGAATCAGATCATATCCAAGGCTGTCAAGTAGGCACGGGATGGGCCGTGACCGGGGAGGAAGGTGACAAGATGCAGAAAAAGCATCAAGCGCTGTGGGGCTGCCTTTTCATTGGCCCCCAGCTTCTGGGTCTGTTAAGCTTTTGTTAAAAATTGTTTTCCAGGTTCTGATTAGTTACCCCTTAAAAAGTCAGAGTTTCGCCTTAAAAACAAGCAAGGAATTCGAGTCGCCCATGTAGAAGTTGTTGTTGTCGAGGGAAAAAAGATTCCAAATAAGTCGTCTCGTGCTACGCCGTATTATGAAGGAAACCCGTCTGAAGATGAATTGCCCGTCCCCGTCATAGAATCACATATCAAGCAATTCGGTAAAGCGCCGCAGGCTGTAGCCACCGACCATAAATTTTCAACACTTGTATCTTAACTGTACAAATGAAGGAAGTGGTATGCCGTGAAGGTCGTAATTTGTGAAGACGAATGTTATTGGCGCGATGCGTTAAAAGCGTCTATATCTCGGTGGGCTTTAAATAAAAATATAGAGCTGCAATGTGCTGATTTTTATTCGTCCCAGAAATTAATTCAATATCTTAATGCTCACATAGATATAGACGTAGTTTTGCTCGATATTTCGCTAAGTAGTGAAGAAGATATTGATGGGATGACTACAGCAAAGCATATCCGAAAAATGGGCAATCGGGTACCTATCATTTTTGTTACCGTTGATTCTGCTCGTGCTATTGACGGATATTTAGTGGAAGCAATGGGCTTCTTGAAAAAACCTATTGACGAGAAGCGACTTTCGCTATTTTTGGATAGAGTAGTGAAGCAAAAAAAACCGGAGCGAGTGTTCACTATCATAGCAGAGTCCACCATAAATAGTGTTCGTCAAAGTGATATAGTTTTTGTGGAAGTGAATAATCATACGATAATCTATCATACAACAAAAGAGGAAATCTATCTTAGAGGAACCTTAAACAAAGTGATGCAGTTATTAGGCTGTGAAAATTTTATCCAGATACATAGGTCGTATGTAATTGCAAAATCTAAAATCTACAGAGTAAAAATAACTTATCCATATTCCGTCGATATTTTTAATGGTCATGAGATTACCAATCTCCCTGTGAGCAGGAATTATATTACTAACCTGCTTGAGGTATATTCAGATGATGTATTGCAGTGAATATTATAAATACAGTATGCTTTCTTGAAGTCTTTTGAACGAAATGTAGCGTCGTACTGATACCCTTGGCGTAATCAGTCCTATCATCAGAAAGGCATGCCCAAATTAATGAAGGGTGCCGCGAAACAGCTAATTTACAGCTGGTTTGCGACACCCTCTTTTAGTTGTCCGGACGGAAATTTACTCGTATTTCATGCTGTTTACGACATCAACATACTATCTACGCCAGTCCATTGAAATTTCTTCTGTACTATTTAATAATCTAGACACAACAGAAGAAACGATTGACTCATATTCAAAACTACGAAAGGAGAATGCGAGTGATATAGACTTTTACGTTATGCATCTTAGAGATGATCATGTACATGACTTCCTAGAACGAAGCTTACTAATTTTTTGAAAATAAGTATCTCAATCGTGAAAGGAGTACATTATGAAATTTGTCAGAAAAAGTGTTAGTTTTATTTTGGCAATACTGCTCATGTACAGTGTTTCAGTAGTTCCCTCTTTCGCGGCAAGTGAAACAACGTCGCAAGCGGCTAAGGAAGAGACGAAGAAGGCAGAAATTCAATCCATGTCCTCGATACCGTATTCTGCAATGGATACTCAAAAATTTGAAAATCTAGATGAAATATCTCCGGACGAAGCGAAAAAGATTTCCACAGATTCAACCCAGAGCAGAACCGTTAAACCGCAAAGCGCATGGGGTATCTCTGAACCTGTATTTGTAGGAGATGGCACTCTCAGTGATTCATTTGATAGCTACGCGGTTTCTCTCACTGCAAAGCAGCTATCATTCCTAAAGCTGGATTCCAGCAATCCAAATCTGTTGGCTATTCTGTACAATGTCAATGCCAACGGCTCGTTAGGCAGTTCTACTGGATGGGGTGTTAAAGCAAACGGAGGTCAAGCATACATTAATATCCCGGCAGGTAAATATGCGATTGTAATTGGTTCTGCGACAGGTGAAGAAAAAGGCAGCTATAAATTGATGTGGAATGCTTCCAATCCATCGGGTGCCTCTGCCATTATCAATTGTACAGCTGACCTTTCCAGAGTCGTATTGTATTATGATCTTTCAACGATCCGCAGCAACGGAGATAATATCTTAACGGGACTCAATTGGGAAAACCACGAAACTTGGTATACCCCAAATGGGTATTCCGCTAGAGATATGAGCATTTCAGTAGCTGAAGTAAAGGGCGTATATTTGGGGTCGTTCTCCAGTAGTGCACCCTATTCTGCTCCAAATGCATTACTGATTGAAATCAATAAGGGGTCATGGCTGTATAGTAACAGCTATTATCGTAATGTAAAAGGAGATGTAACCCATATTATGGATTACACCGATCCTTCGGGTCTTCAAACTCCGAGAACCTTTGGAACAGGGGAAGCCGATTTTTCGTATGGTCCTAATTACATCGTTATTAATTTGGATACATTCCAGGTTTGCGAGTTCTTAAGTCCATTCAATTATTTTTATACTTCAGATGGTGGCCGCACCTATTCGCTTACCAAGCTACAAAAAATATCTTAAATCGAAATCTTCATCATTGTCTAAAAGCAAATTATTGAAGGCATCACCTTGATGGGAGTTAAGGAGTAGGGGCATTCCTCTACTCCTTTTTGTATTTTTTTCGGTACTGTAGCGGGGTGTGCCCGGTAAGATGCTTGAATACACGACCAAAGTGAGCAATGCTGTCAAAGCCCGTTTTTTCAGCAATGGAGGTTACTTTCCAGCTCGTTTCTCTCAAATACGCACGAGCCTGCTGCACCCGCACATCCTGAAGATATTCTACTAAAGTAAAACCTGTTGTCTGCTTGAAAATACGGCACAAATACGTGCTGCTAATATAAAAATGCTCAGCCAGCTGATCTAGCGACAGGCTCTCGTCATAATGAGCATGCAGGTATGCAATGACCGAGTACACGCGCTGCTGCTTTTCGCTACGTTCCGGTGCAATGGTATCGGCAGTGGCCGATTGTATGCGCCGGATGCGGATAAGGAGCTGGAGTAGCAAGCTTTGGAGATATAGTTGGCGGTAGGCATGTTCTTGGTGGTATTCATCTAGCATTTGCCGGAATAGATGCTCCAGCTCGCATTGTTCTTCCGCGGAGGGGCGAAGCAGAAAGCTTTTTTCTGGCAGAAGAAGCTGGTTCTGATCGCTGGAGGGAGAGACATTCATTGACGAGGCTGCAAATTCTTCATCAAAGTTAATCAAAATCCGTTCATGGCTACCACTACCCTTGTTACTCGTACGGTGAAAATCATGTTTGCTGATCCAAATCAGATCGCCCTTCTGGAGCGCGTATACCCGCTGATTAATGTAGTAGTAGCGCTCTCCTGCCAGCAAATAATAGATTTCGTGCGCTTGGTGGACATGGTCGGCAGACATGCTGAATGGCACCTTCCGCAGTGCTTGCTCGATGGCAAAACGGGGTGTAGCGATCATATCGATAGTCTCCTTTAATAAAAAATGCATAAGGATAATATATGTACACTTTACGGGAAAAATCATAATAAAAGCGAAGATTTCGCTCTTTCTTATACTATAAAATAAAAGCAATTCATGTAAAGGGTGTGAACCAATTGCCTAAAATCAAATATGCACTTGTGGGTACCGGAGGAAGAGCCGAATTTTTTTACGGTGAAGTTGTTACCGTTTTCAAAGATACCTCGGAGCTGATCGCGTTCTGTGACGTCAATCAGACGAGAATGGATTATGCCAATCGGCTGTTGCAGGAGAAATACGAGCATGAGCCGATTCCGACCTATAAAGCTCACGAGTTTGATCGGATGATCGCGGAGACGAAGCCAGATATCGTCATTGTCACGACCATTGACCGGGTGCATCATCGGTATATTATCCGGGCGATGGAGCTGGGCTGTGATGTCATTTCCGAGAAGCCGATGACGGTGGATGAAGATAAATGCCAAGACATTTTGGATGCCATAGACCGCACGGGACGGAAACTGCGCGTCACCTTTAACTACCGCTATGCGCCACATAATACGAAAATCCGTGAGCTGATCATGGACGGGACGCTCGGAGAGGTGCTGTCGGTCAATTTCGAATGGCTGCTGAATACACAGCATGGCGCCGATTATTTCCGTCGGTGGCACCGGGACAAGCGCAATAGCGGCGGTTTGCTGGTGCACAAGTCGACGCATCATTTTGATCTGATGAACTTCTGGCTTGGCTCAAAACCGGAGACGGTGTATGCGATGGGGGATCTGAAATTTTACGGACGGGAAAATGCGGAGCAGCGTGGCGTGACGGAGTTTTATCAACGGGCTTACGGCAGCAAGGCAGCGGAAAATGACCCCTTTGCGCTACATCTGGACCGTAACGAACATCTAAAAAGCATGTATCTGGATGCTGAGCATGAGGATGGCTATGTGCGGGATCAAAGCGTATTTGGCGACAATATCAGCATTGAAGATACGCTGAGTGTCATGGTGAAGTATCAGAACAAGACGGTGATGAACTATTCACTGAATGCTTACATGCCTTGGGAGGGCTTTATCATCGTATTTAACGGCACAAAGGGACGGATGGAGGTTCGGGTATCCGAGCAATCCTATGTTAATTCCGGCGGCAGCAAGGCAGATGAGGGTGCACTAAAAGAGAAGACCATCACCATCTATCCCCACTTTGCAGCACCTTATGAGGTCGAAGTGGAGGAAGGCCAGGGGGGGCATGGCGGAGGAGATCCAGTTATGCTGCGTGATATTTTTGATAAGCCGGCAGAGGATCGGTTTCATCGTGCGGCCTCACATATCGACGGTGCATGGTCCATTTTAACAGGCATCGCCGCCAACCGTTCTATGCGTACAGGTCAGCCGGTGAAGGTGGAGGAACTGGTGCGCTTGTAATGAGCAGTAAATTTAATACCGAAAAGCCCCCTCTAACTAGATGAATAGAGGGGGCTTTTGGGTTGTATTTATATATAGAATGCACCTTACATCTTACGGCACTTTATTTTATTATTTATCGGCAGTCAGTTCCCGGGTTCCCAGCTGTTGTACAGGACGATGGTTATCGGGGAAAATGGCAGCAAACTGGTTGATTTGGTCTGCGGACATTTCAATAGGCTGCTCCAGCACTGTCCAATTGACATGTTCTGTGCATGGCGGGGTAGTCAGCGATCCGTTGTAACGAACGGAGTGCAGGTCTTTTGGCAGCAGCGTAGCGAGATTTATTTCTTCATCCAGAGCTGCTTCTTGGGAAATATCTTTCGGCAGTTTGGACCAGATGCGGTTGAAAGCCTTGTTTTCTTTGCCACTTTGGATAAGGACCCCTAAGACTGCTGTGCTTCCGTTGTCGCTTTGATGGACAAAATGAAGCTCCATTTCAGCATTTTTACCATCTATTTGGTGTTCGCTCGGGTGATGAAAATGAAACTGCTTTAAAGTGAATTTAGTACCGTCCAGCACGATGTTATTGTTGGCATCGGCAACACTGATTTGCACAGTGTGCCCATTATTTAAAATGGATGCTTTCGTATTGGTGTAATGAACTTGCAGAGGTTGCTGCGTTTGCGATGCTTCAAGATGGGTATGCTCTATATTGACAGGAGATTGTTCGTGGCCGTTACCACAAGCAACAAAATCTTTTTCCAGCTCTCCCCAATGCTCGGGTCCCTCTTCTCCTGCATAGGACCAGTGTGGGCCTTTCTGAACAACTGCATGAGCGTTGTTAGCCGATGAGGATGAAGTGCTGGTGGTACTAGAAATGGCGGGCTGTGAATTGCATCCTGTTACCGACGCGACCAAGATAATGGCAAATATGCTGAACAGGCAACCTTTCCAGTTTTTTTTCATGTTTCTTTATCCTTCTTCCAAATAGAGTATGTGAAACTTTTTACATTGTAAATTATTGTACAAAGTTCCTACAAGGGTCCAAGGACTTAGAAAGAAGCGTTTTTCGATTAAATAGTTTTAAGTTAGATTTATATTTGTCCTTTTTGGGCAAAAATTACTATAATAATGAAGTGTGCATTACAAAATAATTCCATATCTAATTAAAGGAGAGATCTACATGAAAGCAGCAATTGTTACAAAAGACAAGAAAGTCAGTGTAGAAGAGAAACCTTTACGCTCCCTGAAGCATGGGGAAGCGTTAGTCCAAGTCGAATACTGTGGAGTTTGCCACACAGATTTACATGTGAAAAATGCAGATTTCGGTGATGTCACAGGCAGAGTTCTGGGGCATGAAGGTATTGGAAAAGTCATTGAATTAGGCGAAGGAGTAACCAGTCTTAAGATTGGTGATCGCGTAAGTATTGCCTGGATGTTCGAAAGCTGCGGTCACTGCGAATATTGCCTAACCGGGCGGGAAACGCTGTGTCGTGAAGTTAAAAATGCCGGATATACGGTAGACGGTGCAATGGCAGAGCAATGTATTGTCACAGCTGACTACGCGGTCAAAGTACCAGATAGTCTTGACCCTGCTGCTGCAAGTAGTGTAACTTGCGCAGGGGTTACAACATATAAAGCAGTTAAAGTAAGTGAAATCAAACCAGGACAATGGATCGGTATCTTCGGCATTGGCGGCTTGGGTAACCTGGCTGTGCAATACGCCAAAAATGTATTCAATGCTAAAGTTGTAGCCTTTGACATCAGTGATGAAAAACTAGAACTGGCTAAACAAATTGGTGCTGACTATATCGTTAACAGCATGAAAGAAGATCCGGTCGCCCGAGCTAAGGAGCTAACAAACGGTGCTGGTCTGGACGCAACCGTGGTTACTGCTGTTGCCAAAACACCTTTCAACCAGGCCATCGACGTTGTAAAGGCTGGCGCGCGTGTTGTAGCTGTAGGTCTTCCAACTGATAAGATGGATCTGGACATTCCACGTCTGGTTCTGGACGGCATTCAAGTTATTGGCTCCTTGGTCGGCACTCGTGAAGACCTTAAAGAAGCGTTCCAGTTCGCTGCAGAAGGTAAAGTCGTCCCTCTTGTACAAAAACGTCCGATCGAAGACATTAATGAGATCTTCGAGGAGATGGAGCAGGGCAAAATCCAAGGACGCATGGTCATCGATTTCACAAATTAAAATGATGTCCAATTCGTAACCCTTGGAATTCGGAGAGAGAAGCGCCTGCTGATGTATGCAGGCGCTCTTTTTGGCTTTACAGCTTATTCAGAATGTTATCTTCCAAAACCGTAGATTTATCCCCGTATTCTTTAATAATATGTCTTTCTCCCCAAGCACAAAGAGAATCTAAAATGCCTTTCAGACTACACCCATATTCACTAAGCTCGTACTCCACTTTGGGTGGAACCTGATTATAGCTAATCCGATTGACAATGCCGTCTTCCTCTAATTCACGAAGCTGCTGAGTCAGCATTTTTTGTGTTATGGAAGGCATCATCCGTTTTAATTCGCTTGTCCGCATCTTTCCATGTGTCAAATGACACAGAATCACGCATTTCCATTTCCCGCCGATCACCTCTAACGTCGCCTCAACAGAGATGTTGTATTTTTTCTTCCCCAATGCAGATCCCCCCATGTGTATCACTTCTGTTATACATACCTTAACAGCCTGTTTTAATCAAAAAGAACTTTATCTAGGGTACTTTTTAGTACCTATATCACTAAAAAGTACGTACTGTTCATATTTGCTTGAATAACTCATAATAACATCTGCTGGTCGAAGATTTCTATAGATAGGAGTGAAAAACATGTCGCCAGAATCAAAACGAAGTATCTGGCCATTACTGGCTCTAGCCGTAAGCGCCTTTGCGATTGGAACAACCGAGTTCATCAGCGTGGGACTACTTCCCCTGATTGCTGAAGACTTGCATATATCTGTAACGATGTCTGCACTAACTGTAACGCTATATGCATTAGGGGTTACCATCGGGGCACCTGTCTTGACTTCATTAACATCAAGTGTTCCCCGTAAAACGTTGCTGCTGTGGATCATGATTATATTTATTGCAGGTAATAGCCTCGCTGCGGTCTCTAGCGGAATAGCCTTGCTGCTGATTGCGCGTGTGATCTCAGCGTTCGCCCATGGGGTGTTCATGTCTATCGGTTCCACCATCGCGGCCGATCTTGTGCCGGATGATCGGCGAGCGAGTGCTATTTCCATTATGTTCTCCGGGTTGACCGTAGCCACAGTCACAGGTGTACCTTTGGGTACCTACATTGGGCAGCAATGGGGTTGGCGGGCTGCATTTATGGCGATTGTGGTCGTCGGTGTAGTGGCACTCATCGCCAATCTGATTCTGCTGCCATCTACGCTGCGCAAAGGGAACAAGACTCCTTTCCGCGAGCAGGTCAAACTGGTTACCAATGGTCGCTTGCTACTCGCATTTATCATTACAGCTTTGGGGTATGGAGGCACATTTGTGGTGTTTACTTATTTATCTCCATTACTTCACGACATAACCGGATTTCAACAAAGTACGGTAACGTTTATACTTTTGCTGTATGGAATTGCGATTGCCATCGGTAATGTCATTGGCGGAAAAGCAGCCAACCGCAAGCCGCTTTCAGCTTTGTTTTACATGTTTTTGATTCAAGCAGTGATCCTTTTTCTCCTGTTGTTCACGGCACCTTTTAAAACGGCAGGACTGATTACGATCTTCTTTATGGGATTGCTTGCGTTTATGAACGTGCCCGGGCTACAGGTATATGTAGTCATGTTGGCCGAAAGGTTTGCACCCAAAGCTGTCGATGTTGCCTCTGCTGTTAATATTGCAGCTTTCAACGCAGGGATAGCCATCGGAGCTTATCTAGGCGGGATTGTAACGGATTCACTCGGTCTCATTCATACGGCCTGGATCGGGAGCATTATGGTTTTCGTTGCGGTTTTGCTCACAGGCTGGAGTCGTATGCTCGAAAAAAGGGATACAACCACCATTACAGGTTAAAGCTTTTAAAAAATAGAGAGGAAGATACAAAATGACACAAAACTTACAAAGCACAACATTGTTAAACAACGGAGTTCACATGCCTTGGTTTGGCATTGGGGTATTTAAAGTGGAAGAAGGTTCGGAGCTGGTCGATGCTATAAAGGCTGCTGTAAAGCATGGCTACCGCAGTATAGATACAGCTGCAATCTATGCGAATGAAAGCAGTGTAGGGCAGGCTATTCAGGAAGCCCTTCAGGAAAATAATCTGTCCAGAGAAGATCTGTTCGTCACGTCCAAAGTGTGGAATGCAGATTTAGGCTATGAAGAGACACGAGCAGCTTATGAAGCCAGTCTGGACAAGCTGGGTCTGGAATATCTGGATCTATACCTGATTCATTGGCCAGTTCAAGGAAAGTATAAAGAAGCTTGGAGAGCGTTGGAATCCTTGTATAAAGAAGGACGGATTAAGGCGATTGGAGTCAGCAACTTCCAGATTCATCATTTGGAAGATCTCATGAAGGATGCTGAAATTAAGCCAATGATCAATCAAGTGGAGTTCCATCCACAATTAACCCAAGCCGAGCTGTTGCAATTCTGTCAAAAGAACGACATTCAAATGGAAGCCTGGTCCCCGTTAATGCAAGGCCAATTGCTCGATCATCCGGTACTGCAAGACATAGCGACCAAGTATGGCAAATCGGTGGCGCAAGTGATTTTACGCTGGGATGTGCAGCAGGGAGTTGTCACCATTCCCAAGTCTACCAAGGCGCATCGGATCGTCGAAAATGCCGACATTTTTGACTTCGAACTGACGCGCGAGGATATGGATCGAATTCAGGCGTTAAATGCCAATCTTCGAGTAGGTCCAGATCCGGATAACTTTGATTTTTAAAATTACGTTCATTATGATACGCCGTTTCCTTCTTCAGAAGGGACGGCGTTTTGTGCATGATGGGTCTGGAGCCACAGCAATCCAATCCCGCCATATGGTATTATAGGGTTATGTGAAAAGAGACGTTTTGGAAGCATATGAATATGAAAAATCTCCGGGGGACTTCATGAATAAGACGATTGCAGATATAGCCCAAATGGCTGGTGTATCCAAGAGCACGGTATCCCGTTTTTTGAACGGCGGGTCTGTCAGCGTGGATACGAAACGTAAAATTGAAAAAGTGGTTAAAGCCACGGGGTATGTGCCCAATGCCTTTGCCCAGAGTCTTAAGGCGAAGCGGACCAACATTATCGGCACCGTTGTGCCGCGTCTGGATTCTTTTGCGACATCCCATACGTTGATGGGGATTGATGAGGAGCTGCGTTCTCAGCATTATCAGATGCTGATCTCCAATACGAGCCAGGATGTACAGCGTGAAATTGAAGCTATTTATGAGCTGGGCCGACAAAAGATTTCGGGTATCATTTTGCTGGCTGCTCAAATCACAGACGACCATCTGACCGCGATTCGTGACATCGGTATTCCGGTGTTGCTGGTGGGCCAGCAGCACGAGCAGCTTCATAGCCTTATCCATGATGACTATCGTGCAGGATATGATATCGGCACGTACGTTTTGTCACAGGGACACCGCGAAATTGCCTACGTTGGTGTTACTGAAAAGGATGTTGCCGTCGGTGTGCAACGCAAGGAGGGCTTTAGGCAGGCTGTTCGCGATGCATTGCCTGCTGAGTCTCATACGGACGATGCGATGCGAGCAGCAGGGTATGATATCAGATACTATGAGACCGGATTTAAAATGTCCGATGCACGGATTGCTGCATCCGCCATTTTGGACCATTTCAAGCCATCGTTAATGGTGTGTGCTACGGATAATATCGCGCTGGGCGTAATCAATGCGGCTTATTCCAGAGGGATTGTCATCCCGTCGGATTTGTCGGTAACTGGCTTTGGGGGATACGATATTACGGAGGTCATTCACCCTGCCCTGACAACCGTTCAATATCCGTATATGGAGGCTGGACGTGTAGCAGCGCAAAATATTATGCGGCTGGTAGAACATAAATCGGTAGAAAAAGTGACGGTCATGAATTATTCCCTTATCGAAAGAGAAAGCGTTGACAAACGCTGAACAAGTGGATTATAATTTCTTCGAAACCGGTTCCATAGCATTCGGGCACAAATGGAATCGGTTGCAAATCCATGGATGAGTATATATTTTTAATCGCAAGGGAACCGGTTCCGATAGAATATTTTTTTCATTGGTTTGGAACCGGTTCCTGAGGCGAAAGTTTTAATAAAAATGAGGTACACCTATGAAAATGACAAGAGAACAAAAGTATCGAATGATCGAGCAGGCAGAGCCCGGTGAAATAGCCAGCTTGGAGGAGAAAGTGGAGCAATGTCACTGGCGGCAGGTGTTTCATATCCAGCCACCGACAGGTTTGCTCAATGACCCCAATGGCTTTTCATATTACCAAGGTGAATACCACTTATTTTATCAGTGGTTTCCGCTCGGAACGGATCATGGGATGAAATACTGGTATCATCTGAAATCGAAAGATTTGGTCACATGGAATAGTGCCGGCATTGGCATCGCACCTGGGGATTATTTTGATTCGCATGGGGCTTATTCGGGCAGCGCACTGGAGCATGAGGGCAAGTTATATATGCTGTATACGGGAAATGCACGAGATGAAGACTGGATCAGACATCCTTATCAATGCATGGCTGTTATGGACGAGAATGGTCACATTACTAAATGGGAGCACCCCGTTATTTCCAATGTGCCAGAAGGGTATACAGACCATTTTCGTGATCCCAAGCTATGGAAAGACGGCAATAGCTTTTACTGTGTGATTGGTGCCCAGAGAACGAATTTAACAGGCTGCGCCGTCCTCTACCGATCAACCGACCTTCGTACGTGGCAGTTTGAGGGAGAATTGTGCACAGGCCTGGAGTCGTTTGGCTACATGTGGGAATGTCCAGATTATTTTGAACTGAACGAAGCGGGTGTCTTGGTCTTTTCTCCTCAGGGCTTGGAGCCTTCTGGGGATGAAAATCACAATATTTATCAATCGGGCTACGTAATCGGCAAGCCGTTGGATACCGGAACAAGAAGACTGGAGCACGGCGCATTCCACGAGCTCGATAGAGGCTTTGACTTCTATGCGCCACAGACGATGATTGACCCACAGGGGCGGCGTATTATGGTGGCATGGATGGGCCTGCCGGATATCGAATATCCCACAGATCCGAACGGATGGGCTCATTGTCTGACATTACCAAGGGAGCTTACGCTTCATGAGGGCAAACTCTTGCAGCGGCCGATCCCTGAGCTAACTACGCTACGTAGAAATCGTGAGGATCGGGTAGCTGACACGTTATTCTCAGAGAGCAAAACCTATGAAGGATTTACAGGTACGGCCTATGAGCTGATCTGTGAGGTAGATCTTTTGAGCGCTAAGGTGTTTGGTATTGAATTCCGTGCGAGTGAGACTGAGAAAACGGTGATTAAATATAATGCCGTCAGCCGCAAACTAATATTGGACCGTTCGCAATCAGGTGAGCCTGTAGCCACTTCGTATGGTGAGGTACGGCAGTGTTCATGGGATAAAGATCATATCAAACTACATTTGTTTGTAGATACGTCTTCAGTTGAGATTTTCGTCAATGATGGGGAAGAGGTGTTCACCAGTCGTATTTTTCCGCATCCAGAGAGTGACGAAATACGCTTTTTTGCCGACAAGGGAGAGGCTCTCTTCCAGGCGGTAAAATGGGATTTTACATGAGTAGGCTAAAACATCAAGTGGTTCGTTAATCATCAAACATAACGGAATGAACGAGAGGATGAACATCATGGCGGAAAACAGAGAAATAGCTAAAGAAGTGATCCAGGCAATCGGTGGGCAAGAAAATATTGCATCTTTTGCTCATTGTGCGACGCGCTTGCGAATTATGGTGCATGACAAGGAGAAGATTGATCAGAAAAAAGTTGAGGAGATCGACAAGGTCAAGGGTGCTTTTTTCAATTCCGGGCAATATCAGATTATTTTTGGTACGGGTACGGTAAATCGAATTTTTGAAGAGGTCGAAAAGCTTGGCGTAACCGGTTCATCTAAAGAAGAGGTGAAGAGTCAGGCGAAAAAAGAAGGAAACGTCTTCCAACGCTCCATCCGTACCTTTGGCGATGTGTTTGTACCGATTATTCCTGTACTGGTTGCTACGGGGCTGTTCATGGGGCTACGTGGCTTGCTCACTCAGCCGCAAATTCTCGCTCTACTCGGCATGACGCCACAGGACATTTCACCCAATTTTCTATTATACACACAAGTATTAACGGATACGGCCTTTGCTTTTCTGCCAGCGTTAGTCGCATGGTCAGCCTTTAGAGTATTTGGTGGCAGTCCAGTACTGGGTATCGTTCTTGGTCTGATGCTGGTAAACCCAGCCTTGCCCAACGCTTATAGTGTTGCGGACGGCTCAGCTCACCCGTTGACGATGTTCGGATTCATTCCTGTGGTGGGCTATCAAGGCTCAGTATTGCCAGCTTTCTTCGTGGGCTTGATCGGAGCCAAGCTGGAGCGGGCGCTGCGCAAACGGGTGCCTGAAGCGCTAGATCTGATTCTTACACCGTTTTTAACACTGTTAATCATGATCACTTTGGGATTGTTTGCCATCGGTCCGATTTTCCATTCACTCGAAGAATGGGTGCTGCACGGAACAACGTTTGTGCTGGATTTACCTTTCGGTATTGCAGGGATTGTCATCGGTTTCTTGCATCAGATTATCGTCGTTACAGGTGTGCATCATATATTTAATTTCTTGGAGATTCAATTGCTTGAAAAGAACGGCGCAAACGCCTTTAACGCCATCATTACCTGCGCTATGGCTGCTCAAGGTGCTGCCTGTCTGGCGGTTGGACTGAAAACGAAGAATAGCAAGCTGAAAGCGTTAGCACTTCCTTCCTCGTTGTCTGCTTTTCTAGGGATTACGGAGCCGGCTATTTTCGGGGTCAACCTGAGATACATGAAGCCTTTTGTCATGGGCCTCATCGGTGGTGCGGTTGGCGGTTTTATCGCTTCAGTCTTCCATTTGGCGGCTACAGGTATGGCAGTTACGGTCATTCCGGGCACGTTGCTCTACATGAATCATCAGCTTCCGCTTTACATTTTGGCGAACTTGGCTGCTATGGTTGTAGCGTTTGTCCTGACCTGGATGTTTGGCTATAACGATAAAATGTTGGAAGAGGTCAAAACAGCGGGTTCTTCAACTTAATATCATTTCAAAATAAGCACGGATACGCATATGAATGAACTATAACGGTCGCCCTACTTTGGAGCGCTCTTGGCCCTTGTTGAAAAGGGATGCTAGAGAAGCTTCCAGGTGGGGAGACCTTTTTTTATAGACTTTATCATTACGTATCCGGTTACGTAATTTGACTTTGGCCAACAGTCGGCTCATAACGCAATGAGTTTCAGAGCATCTCAATGAAATGGACTTTGGACGTTAGTCCGTTTTCAAACGCTCAATAGACTGAAAATGTTCCCTTATGCTGAATGGTTGTCCATTTTTATCTGTCAGACTTCTGGAAGGAGACAAAATATTGTGTCAATGAGGTAAAAATTACAAATAGTATGCACACTATGAGTATTTTGCGTGTTATTATATAAATGTTGTTAAAATTTAGTATTTGGGATTCAATTATTCGTGAAAAAAATTTCTTGTAACTATGATTAGTTGTCATGCTGGTAGCCATCGGATTGACCCCAGCAAGCTCCTATGCAGATTCCTCTTCATCGGCTAAAGAATCTTCCCCACAGTCTTTTTTTCCAGCATATTCTTCAATTGCTAATTCGGATTCACTATTGAGCGGTTTGACGCTTGAAGAATATAATGAAGTTATCAAAAATGCGAAACCCATAGAATCAATTGCTGTTGAAAAAGAAAAGACTCAACTCGATCAAAAGATTTCTCCTATGTCATTGGGAGCATGGTCATTTAGTCACCATTCTCGAGACGATGGGGCTATTTACTCTAATAAGTTTTCGGTTAATAACGCAGCTATCCTGAATTTCCATGTAGTACAATGGGCAGATGGTAGTTCTTGGTCTAGCCCTGAAGTAGGTTACCTGCTCGTGAACAAAAATTATCTGGGAGAGGTTTTTGCCGTTTATGGAAGATATACAGATGAAAATAGGGATTTTCAAATTAAAGCTCCAGGTTTTGGACAATATCAGGTAATGGTACTTAACCTCAATGATTATACGATTTCAGGAAATGGATACGTTACGTTTTAATACTATTTTATTTAACGATTATTATGTTTTTTTATGAACTCGTTGTAATACTAATATTTTTTAAAATACGTAATACATCTTTTGGGAAGGGAGGTGTGTGCGTGTGAACAAGCGACTAAGAACAAGTGTTGTTGTCTTAGGTCTAACTGTTCTTATCGGAGGGGTTATAACCGTCATTCAAAGCCAAACTTTTGCTAATGAAATTAAAACTGAGGTTAAAGTAACCGGCGATTCTAAAACCAGTGTAACCAAAACTGAGACTAAGGCAACCGATGATTCTAACTGGCTCTCACCAGAGAGAAAGAAAGAACTAACTCATCTAGCTCAATCTAAACAACCCCATGTCCTGTTAACTGAGCACGGAGATTTTTATCCCGTTAAGGTCCCAAACAAGTTTCAAAGCGATCAGGTTGCAAATTTGGATAATAAGGGGGAAGAAATAACTACTAAAACAAAGCAGGTCATTTTAAGAAATTTCACCTACGAAAAAAAAGAGGAAGAAAACTAATTTTCCCAGAGAACGCTCGAAAAAATGAGCGTTCTTTTTTCTAGCTTCAAATTTAAAATTGCTTCGTATCATCTTCCCATAATCCTATTTCTGTAGTTCTAAACGATTGAGGAACGTTCATCCAGAAATTCGGACGGCGAGCAGCCTGTCAACCGTTTGAAGATTCGATGAAAATAGGAAACATCACTATATCCCACATACTCCGAAATTTCACGAATCGTTAGCCGGGACTCGGTCAGCATGTAGATGGCGGTTTTAATACGTTGTGTATGTACATGCTCACTGATCGTTTGGCGTGTTACCTCACGCAGCAGCGTCGCGGCATAATTGGGGGTTTTACGGATGGCGTCGCCAAGCTCCTCCTTGGTTACCTTTTCCCGGTAATGGTTCTGGATATACTGTTTCATATGTTCTACATGTCGCTCTCGATCGCAAGAAATGGCGCCTTTGTCCCATTCCTGATTCATATATATCATGGCCTCGGTCAGCAGACAGTCAGCCATCATGGTGTAGTAGCTTGGGTGTTCAGTCCATTGAAAGTACATCGATTTGATCCGTTCATGCAGCATATCGTAGCATCCAGGTTTGATCAACAACGGCTTGTCAGTATTCAGTATGGGAAGTGTGCTGTTCGTACATGTTTTGCGGCAATGTATCACATACTTGGTATGAAAAAGCGTAGGAATGCTCTTGCCATAGTAATCCAGATGACCGGGTAAAAGCAGTGTTTCACCCTTACCGAGAATGAATTTGCAATCGTTCACCCAATATACACATTTGCCAAAGGTGACTAAAATGAACAGTAAGTCATCGTTGTCGCTATTTGCACTAGCCTTTTCATACCAGTCCACACCGTTGTCCTGCCGTATATCCACCAATGTAATCACGAAACTCACTCCCCGATGTCTTCAACATTCATTATACTGTAGTACATTCATCATACTATAGTTCATAGTCTTGGTGCACGGGTACAGGTAGAATAGAGCCATATAAGTTTAATGTAGATAGAGAAGCAAAGTGGAATAGAAAACCATACAGTAAAGACATTCAGGAGGATGACATTACTATGCTTAAAACGAAAATTATTTGTACTATGGGACCTGCCTGTGACTCCATTCATTTGTTAAAAGAAATGATTCAGGCTGGTATGACTGTAGCCCGCTTGAATATGGCTCACGGTGAACTGGAAGATCACGTTAAACGTATCGAAAATGTGCGGCAGGCTGCGAAGGAAATGAATACCTTTATACCTGTCATGATGGATATTAAAGGACCAGAAATACGGATTGGCAAGCTGAGAGAGGCATCTTGTCTGTTGAAACCAGGTAGCCAGCTCATTCTGACCACAGAAGAGATTCTAGGGGACGAGCATCGTATTTCAGTGAATTACCCGGATATGCCGAAGGACATCAAACCAGGCGACCGCATTCTCATTGACGACGGTTTGGTTGATCTGACTGTAACCTCCATCGAGGGTACGGAAATGATTTGTAATATTGTAAGTGGCGGTATTTTGAAGCCAAGAAAAGGTGTAAACCTGCCAGGGATTCATACGACCCTTCCAGGCGTGACGGAGCGAGATGTGAGGCACATCCAATTTGGGGTGGAGCAGCGTGTTGAGCTTATTGCGGCTTCTTTTGTGCGTAAAGGCGACGATATCCGTGAAATCCGTGAAATTTTGAAGGGACATCATGCTGAGCATGTACAAATTTATTCCAAAATTGAAAATGCTGAAGGCATGGAAAACCTGGATGATATTATCGAAGCTTCCGATGGTATTATGGTAGCCCGTGGCGATCTGGGCGTCGAAGTGCCGATTCAAGATGTGCCTGTGATGCAAAAAGAAATGATCGACAAGTGTAATCTGGTCGGCAAGCCCGTTATCGTAGCTACCCACATGCTGGAATCCATGCAGGTGAACCCACGTCCGACGAGAGCCGAAGTTAGTGACGTGTTTAATGCTGTTATGCAAGGAGCCGATGTTGTTATGCTGTCGGGCGAATCTGCTGCAGGTAAATATCCTGTCGAGTCTGTACGGACCATGGCCGCTGTAGCTGCCAGAGCAGAATCACAATTCGATTATCAGGAGCAGTTCGATAAGCGCAGAGCACGTCAAAGCACCAACATTACGGAAGTGATTAGTCAGGGGGCGGTGAGTTCGTCCCTGGAACTGGATGCGAAAGCGATTATTACGTCGACTGCCAGCGGATTCACGGCACGTATGGTATCCAAATATCGTCCGAAGGCACCTATTATTGCGGTTACTCCGAATAATACGGTATTCGCTAAAATTTGCCTGTTATCCGGTGTGTTCCCGATCAAAGGGGATAAAGTAGCTACAACGGATGAAATGTTCGAATCCTCCATCCGTAACGCCCTGAATGCAGGATATATCCATAAAGGGGATACTGTAGTTCTGTCGGCAGGTGTTCCTGTCGCTGAAGCAGGTACTACGAACTTGATCCGAGTATATCAAGTGTAAGTTAAAACAAAATACAGACAGCCAAAAGGCGCTCATCCCATCGGAGAGCGCCTTTTTGACATGAATTCGGAAGCACCTCTGAGGGGTCATGGACTACGGCGTAAAGCGGGCCAAGTGTGTCACTGCTTACAGCCCGAACACACTTTTAGCAACGACCTGTGTCAATTCTGCCTTATGGGCTTCGTATTGCTCAGGCGTAATGCTCTTATTGGCCAGTCGTTGATCCAACTGCTCCGTTAACTGAGCTACCTGTAAATCAACAACAGCCTGTGCGTCCTGTTTATTGGATTGTGCAATATCTGCCAAGGTTTGACCGTTATATAACGCATCATACAATTGCTCATCCGAGGATGCGCCCAGTGTTTTCAAAAGTTCATCATCCTTGGAAGCTTCATTATCCTGTACCTGAGGCGCTCTCTCTGGAGCCAGTGTAGCAGCATTAGCCCGACTTCCCCAAGTAGAAGACTGCCCAATAGATAACGCCAGCAACAGTGTACAGATGACCATAATTCGTTTTCGATTCATAAGTGTAAATCTCCTTTGTGTTTCATTCAATTTCTGCCAGGGTGGAGTCTTATATGGATATCCAACGGGAGTAATGTTTATGCCTTTAGCCGATCCGGCTTATGTAGTTACCAGATTCTAATATACATCATATACACCCAATCTTAGCGCCAGATTAATACTCGTTTAAAATAAACTAAAAGAGGAGGATGTAAACAGGTAACAGCAAAAAAATTTCACCGATGCTCGTAGGAGGGCTCGTACGATGGATGTGATCTATCCTTCGGTCCCTATTTTTTTCTTTGACCAGATTTTTCGTATCCCATGCATACAGAGCAGCAGCAGAGGCAGAAAAAGGCCCATAGATAAGGAAAAAGGTGTCCATATTTTTGCATCCCAGGATTGCTGGTATGGGACATTTGGGTATATGATCACCGACATGACGATCAGGATCATTCCGATAGGGAAGATCAGCGGACGATCATCTTTTAGATTAAAGATTTGGCTAATGGCTATCATAATCGATTGCATATACAGAGCCAGCCTGAAAAAGAGCGAAATAAACCACATAGCGGCCATGATCGCTTCAATACGCTGAAGAAAATTTCCAATGTTTATTTTTTGGGCTAATGAATAGCTCGGATACATACTTCTTGCTGTTAATTCATGGCCGAAAACCAAAACGGCCAATACAATGACCACAACCAAAATCAACCCGCCAATCAGTCCCCCTGTTAAAAAAGCCCTGCGCGCTTGATCGGGCTGATCGACAAACGGAAAAATCATGAGAAAAACAATATGGGTCAGAAACGCAATACTAATAAAGGACAAGGCGGCAGACCAAACAGGTCCGCCTCCCTTCTCCAGCATCGGTTGGGCGTTCTCCAGTTTGATATTGGATACGACTAAAATGACAAAAGCTGTATACAGCAAAATGAACAAGGGAAACAATAGTTCAGCAGACCGGGCTACCGTTTCCAGTCCCAGGCGCACGCCCATCAATACAATGAGCGCAAAGAGGATGTTGACCGCTTGCATCGGCGTTTCCGGCATCATTTGAGTAGTCAAAAAATTCCCCGAATCATACAACACCGCAGCAGGACCCCCCAGAAAAAACATAACCATAAACAGCAGAGCAACAGACTTCCCCAACCACTTGCCCAAAAGGGTCTCCATGATTTCAATCAGGGTCATCTGTGGATACAGGATGGTAATCGTGTTGTACAGCCATATCAACAGCAGCCCGGAGCCCACTCCGACGAGTGCTGCGATCCATGCATCCTGTTTAGCAGTGGCGGCCATAACGGAAGGGATGACGAGGATTGCAGTGCCGATTGTAAATAATATCGTTAAGATCAACAATTGCCGTGTGGAGATTTTAACTTGCTTAGGCACCATCTTCACCTCTATCTTCACGTTTATCATCCGGCTTGTTATTCTTCTTTGTCCCCAACCTTTTCAGGGCATGTATACTGAGCAGCAGTAAGGGAAGAAACAACCCGATTGATAGTGAATAAGGAACCCACGTCTTTGTATCATAGATTTGTTGATATGGGACATTGGGATACACGATGACGGACATGATGACTAAAATCATCCCGAGAGGAAGCACCAGTTGCCGGTCGTTTTTCAAACGAAAGATTTGGGCTATTGCTGTCACAGTAGTGTGCATGTACAGCGTGATTCTGAAAAAGAGTGAAATAAACCACATGGTAGCCATAATTGCTTCGATACGCTGTAAAAAATTGCCGATGTTAATTTTTTTGGCTAACGCATAGCTAGGATAAATATTTCTTGCCGTTAAATCAGGACCTAATACAAAAACTGCCAGTGCAACCACCACGACCAACATTAATCCGCCAATTAGGCTGCCTATGAAAAAAGCTTTACGGGTTTGATCGGAACGATTTACAGAAGCCGGGAAGATCATGAGCAGAATAATATGAGGTATAAACACAGTGCTAACAAAGGACAGGGCAGCAGGCCAAATAGGTCCCAATCCCGCCTCTAATACAGGTTGAATGTTTTCTAATTTAATATTGGACACCACTAAACCTGTAAAAGAAATATAAAGAAGAGTAAATAACGGAAACATCAGTTCGGCAGAACGGACCAGCACTTCCAGGCCCAGCCGAACAGCCAACAATATAATAAGCGCAAAAAGGATATTTACCGCTAGAATTGGTGTTTCTGGTATCATTTGAGTAGTCATAAAATTCCCTAAATAAAATAAAACGGGAGCGGGAGCATTGATGAAAAGTGTGGTGAAAAACAGAAGACCGACGGCTTTGCCTAACCATTTTCCGAGCAGGGTTTCCATAATCCCAATCAGAGTCATCTCTGGATACAGAGCTGCAATCTTGCTGTACAAATACAAGACAAGGAGCCCGGCCCCGACCCCGACGAGCGCGGCAATCCACGCATCTTGTTTGGCTACCAACGCCATGCCTGAAGGAATGATGAGGATTGCACTCCCGATCGTAAATAGAGCCGTTAATATCATAATTTGGCGTGCTGAGATTTTGATCTGTGCGGGCACCTATTTCACCTCGTCTTATTTTATTAGACCGATATGGGTCAGGAAATCACTGAAAGGTCTATATACCGCTGTTATCCAATCCAGAGGAGTTGGAATAAGCCAGTTTAATGCCTTGGCGCAGCAAATTCCGACGGCAAAAAGGAGAAGGATGGAGAATAACCAAAGCTCTTTTTTTAACCCCTTTTTCCACATGTAGGGGACCTCGATCAAGCTGATTGCAGCAGCGGTTAGTAATATGCCCAGAACTTTCACCATATGAGATAGCATCTTGGGAAACACCTTCTTTTGTAGGGTAAGGTTCTATACAGGAGCCAGATCCCCCGCCGTATCTGACAAGGGATTTACTCCTTAATATCATTCAAAAATGAGCTGCCAATCGTGCCCAAGCGCCGAATCTTGAAATTGACCTTGATATTTACGGGTAATTCTGCAAAGTGCTCATAATCCCAATTTTTTTTAATGGATTTCCAGGTTCTCGGGTCAGCGCGGTGAATGGCTTCACCGAATCCGAAAATGTCAGCTTTGTATGATTTTTGAGCTTTTCTGACAGCCATTTTCATAATCTCTTCTATCTTTTCTTCCTCTTTCTTCTCAATGTCATAAATCGTCCCCACCTGGGTCAGATCCAGGTCATTACACTCGACTTCTCCCACGTTGGCCTCAACCTGCATTTTTATATTGACCTGGGGCTCCCCCCTATAAACGTTCCCTTTTATAGTTGTTTGGGTACGAATGATTTCCGAAACGACTTTGCCGCCTCTGGGGCAAGCTACAAAGCCGACAGAGCTCTGCACTTTGCCGCGGATGAAATTGTAGCCTCTACTTTCAGTTTCATTTAACCACCCGATTAATCGATCTTTTCTAAATACAGCAAGTCCGGAATACTGTAATCGGGCGGATGGGGCGATCTCTTGCACATTGCCGCTTGTTTCTCCCGTTTCTTTATTGCCAACGATTCGGAGTCCTGTCAAGACAGGCTGCATTCCTTCACTGGTGAGTGCTGATACCAATTCATCCAAAGTTACTGTCGTACTGGGTGACCAGTTTTTTTGTGATGTTTCCAGAGAGGAGAAAAGGTCGTTTGCGGGAATCGGATCTAAAGGTGTCATAATTTTTAACGTATCCTCCGCACTAGTGCCCTTGGACACTACAATATAAAAATCGGTTCGGAACTGATGATATCTGGAGAGTAAATCTAAAGATTTCGCCATTCCTTCGGTGGCCATCGATTCACCGATTACACATATACGCAGATGAGAAAAATACATTCTCCGGGGGCTAATCGTTGTTATTTTTCGGATCGCTTCAAATATGGTATCCGCTTCTTCTGTATACAAGGTGGCTGGAGCACCACCGCCTGCTCCTTTTTTGGCCGATGCTTTTCCAGGGTCCACCACTTGGAGAGAGACCCGGAATTGATCTCCTTGTTTATCAATCCCCATACCAACGGCGATGGCAAGTTCATTCAACTCCCTGCGATTCCAACAGCCCGTCAGAAGTAAAACGAGTGCAAGAATCAGGCACAGAATCGCTATCTTCCGCTTCATGATTATCCACTCCTTTCCGACTGTTTCTCTTTTCTTTTATTCCCTTGATTTGCGAGGTGGAGCGCTGTTTCGACGTTTGACATTCTTCTGATCGACTAACCGTGGACGTGAAGTCATCATCCAGTGAGGAAACCGAAATATGGTGTCTTTGGTGTCCGTCGGTATTAGAGGTGCAAAAGGAGTCATATAGGGAACACCGAACGAACGAAGGCTGCACATATGCAGGACCAGGGCAATGCCTCCAACGATAATCCCGAACAGCCCAAAGGAAGCGGCAAGTCCCATCAAGGGGAACCGCAGCATACGAAAAGCGATGGACATATTATAGGCAGGGAGAACAAAGCTTGAAATCGCCGTAATCGATACGACAATAACCATTGCTGCAGATATGATGCCCGCCTCGACGGCAGCTTGCCCGATGACGAGTGTGCCTACGATAGAGACGGCTGCCCCGATGTACTTCGGCATACGAACTCCAGCTTCCCGCAATATTTCAAAAGTTAATTCCATCATGAGTGCTTCGATAAAGGCGGGGAAGGGAACGGCCTCCCGCTGTGCTGCCAGACCGATCAGCAGTGAGGTCGGCAGCATTTCCTGATGAAACGTAGTGATGGCAATATATAGGGACGGACCTAACAGGGAGATAAAAACTCCGGTGTAACGAAGAACCCGGATGAAGCTGCTGATGTCCGCACGCTGATAATAATCCTCCGCCGCATGCAGGAAGGAAACAAACAGCGCAGGTACGACAAGCACAAACGGGGTCCCATCCACCAGGATCGCGATTTTTCCTTCCAACAGCTCGGCGGCGATGACGTCTGGACGTTCGGAGTTATATACTGTTGGAAAAGGGGTGAAAGTTTCGTCCTGGATTAACTCCTCGATATAACCGCTTTCGAGAATGCCGTCTACATCAATGCGATTCAATCGCTCATGCACTTCCTCGACCAATTTAGGGTTCACGATCCCTTTGATATACATGACAGCGACTTCGGTCTGGGTTACACGACCGATTTGTTTGGTTTCCAGCCACAAATTCGGATCTTTAATCTTACGCCGAATCAATGCCGTATTCGTGCGCAGTGTCTCAGAAAATCCTTCCCGCGGCCCACGGACGACATTTTCCGAGGCAGGCTCGGTGACACCGCGATCCTTCCATCCACGTGCGCTGGCTACTATTCCCTGTGTCTCACCGTCAATCAAAATGACAGCATCCCCGGACAACAGCGCGTTATATAAGGTTTCAAAGTCGATAATCTCCCGGATGCTTCCAATGGTTAGGGCATAATCTTTCAATACTTGCATGACACTAGAGGAGTTCTGGAGCCTGCACTCTACGTCTCTGGACAAGCTACTATCCAGCATCATCGATTCCATAATGAAGTCGGAGACTATATTTTTGTCCGCCAAACCGTCCGTATAGAGAATTGCAATGAGCTGGTCACCATCTTTGCCGATACGAACTTCTCTTATGATGATGTCAGTGCTGTTACCGAGTGCTTGTCTGATTTGCTGAAGATTGCTTCCGATATTCGCACTGAGCTGCTCTCCTGAATGCTCAGACTTACTTTCGCTGTGCTGGACTGGCGGCTTTTTAACTTTGTTAGGGGGGATTCTTTTCCGAAAACGCATGAACGTTCTCCCTCTCTTTGAGGATACTTTTTAATCCAGTATGGACGCAGGGGTCTCCAGATAAACTTACTGCTGAAATTTCGATGGGGGAGAGGCGGATATGAAAAAAAACCTCTTTCACTTTTGTGAAAGAGGTTTTAGACATCTACAACCATTACAATTTAGGGTTTTTCCCATACTTATTGTCGCCAGGCTGACTGTCTTGGCATGTGAATACAATCAAAATAATTGACCCTACCAGAGGAATCAGAGCGATTAGAATCCACCATCCGCTTCTGCCTGTATCATGCAGTCTACGGGCCAGGACGGCCAAGGATGGCAGCAGGACAGCCAAAGAATAAATGTAAGTCAATATCGGTGATAAGCCAACAAGACTATCGATCAGACTGATTACAAAGCTAACGATTACACTAAATAGGATAAACATCCAATACTCTGTACGTCTTGCTCTACCTTGGAATCCTACATAGTTTTTTAATGCATTTAAATACCATTGCATATATTTTTCACCTCCTTATAAAATCTAAACGGTTCTTTACAGTATCCGTAAAATTGTCCTTTTAGGTATATCGGCAGGAAACATATAAAATTTTACTTGTAAAATTATAACTTTAAACTAGAAATTTACGCAATACATTTATTAATGTTAATAATTCGATGAATAATTTATAAAAATATAAAATTACATATTGAATTTTCCATATCCATTGAATAATATAGAGGTACGGTTAACCGCTAGGTTTGAAACGTCCTTCTTAACAGAAGGTGCTTTTATTTTCAAATCAAGTGAAAGCGCTTTAATGATGAAAAAGGAGGGATGAGCAACATTAAATTCGAGGCTGAAGAAGTTAATACAAACATAATCCTGACCGCTTTCTCAATATTTTTTTATGTTATCAGGGATGTTCAAAACGAGAGGAGATTGATTTATGAAGCAATCATTTGTTCGTAAAGTAACAGCAGCTTCACTGGCAGGTGCGCTGTTGTTGCCTGCTTCTTTGGTAGGCGCCGAGCAAACACTCAATTCAGATACAGATGGAATTCAAAATGTGGGGCAAACTTCCCTTCAAGCTCAAGACCTAGAAAACTTTTCAATTCAAAGTAAAAAGGCTGTCTCTTTCAAGGAGACTTCCGTACATGATCCATCCATCCTGAAAGTGAAAGACACATTTTACATTTTCGGCTCACATCTGGCGGCTGCCAAGTCCAAAGACCTCATGAATTGGGATACGATTGCTACAGGAGTGGCGAATGGTAATACATTGATTCCCAACGTCAAAGAAGAATTAAAGGAAGCACTGGATTGGGCACAGACAGACACCCTGTGGGCAGCTGATGTCATTCAACTGGCAGATGGCAAGTTCTATATGTATTATAACGCTTGCAAGGGTGACTCACCGCGTTCAGCAATGGGCCTAGCAGTTGCTGATAAAATTGAAGGGCCTTATAAGAATAAAGGCATTTTTCTAAAATCCGGCATGTGGGACCAACCGAGTGAGGATGGGACGATCTATGACGCAACCAAGCATCCAAATGCCGTAGACCCGGACACCTTTTATGATAAGAACGGCAAACTGTGGATGGTATATGGCTCCTACTCAGGAGGCATCTTCATTATGCAGATGGATGAAAAGACAGGGAAGCCGCTCCCTGGTCAAGGCTACGGTAAAAAGCTGACAGGCGGTAATCATGCTCGTATGGAAGGGCCGTACATACAATACAGTCCGCAAACGGACTACTATTACTTGTTCCTGTCCTATGGTGGATTGTCAGCGGATGGCGGATACAACCTGCGGGTGGCTCGGTCCAAAACACCGGATGGTCCTTTCTACGATGCTGAAGGCAATGATATGATCAAGGTCAAGGCGAATCCTGATAAACCACTTTTTGATGACGCTTCCATTGAACCATACGGTGTCAAACTGATAGGTAATTACCTGATTCCAAGAGAAATTGGTGATCCGGGTACTGGACTGGGTGCAGGTTATGTGTCACCCGGACACAACTCGGCTTATTATGATCCCAAGACGAAAAAGCATTTTGTCATTTTCCATTCCCGTTTCCCGGGGAGAGGCGAACAGTTTGAAGTGCGGGTACATGAAATGTTCATGAACGCTGACGGTTGGCCTGTGGTTGCTCCTTATCGTTATTCGGGAGATGAAGATTCACTGAAAAAGCTGTCAGAAAAGGATGTCCTCGGTCAATATTCGTATGTAAATCACGGGAAGGAAATTTCGGCAAATATTAAGCAAGCCGTTAACGTCAGTCTGGATAGTGGCGGCAAGCTGTCTGGTGGAGTGAACGGTACATGGAAGTTGGGGGCAGGCAATCAGCTGGAAATTACAGCAGAGGGCACGAATTACAAAGGTGTATTCCTGCGGCACCGTGATCCAGACACAGGTGCCAAGACGCTTGCTTTTACCGCGTTGTCCTCCAAGGGTGTTACGGTATGGGGTTCGCTAAAGCCTGACCTGAAGGCCAGCAAGATTGTAGCTGCTGTGCAGAAGGATCTGAGCCTGGGCGATACGAGCAATGTTCTTTATAATCTGACGCTACCTACTCAAGCAGCACAAGATACCACTATTTCATGGGAATCCACCCACCCGGAGAATATTTCTGTGACAGGTGAAGTATACCGTCCAGAAGCCGGCTCTCAGCCTGTAACAGTTACATTGACAGCGACCATCAAAAAGGACAAAGCCACAGCTAAGAAAAACTTTACAGTCATTGTTCCCGGGCAGGCCCGAGGTCCTCAGCTCGCACGCTATTCGTGGAGTGAAGATCAAGGAACTTCGGTTGTCGACAGCACATACAATCAATTCGATGGTAAGACCTATGGTGGTGCTGCATGGGATAAAGACGGGAAGCTTGGCGGTGCGCTTGTCCTAAACGGTAAGGATGGTTACGTGCAACTACCAAATACAGTAACAGATGCGAAGGATTTTACCTTTTCCGCTTGGGTGAACTGGAAGGGCGGTGCAGCTTGGCAACGGATTTTTGACTTCGGCAACGGCCAAGCCCGGCATATGTTTCTTACCCCTTCCCAAGGAAACGGTGTGCTCCAGTTTACAATCCATGAGGGTACGGATCAAAGCTTGCTTTCCAAATCATCATTACCTCTAAACCAGTGGACGCATGTAGCGGTTACACTGAAAGGGAATACAGGAAAGCTGTATGTAAATGGTGAGGAAGTAGCCGTTAATGACAGCATTACCTTTAATCCCAATGAGTTGCTGACGAGCGAGGCTTATCTCGGCAAAAGCCGCTTTGCCGCCGATGCTTACTTCAATGGCAGCCTGGATGAAGTTCAAATGTATAACAAAGCGCTGACAGCAGAGGAAATTAAAGCACTGGCAGAATTGTAATTCAAAATGAGCAAATAAACGCAGGAGATGAGCTTTTAGTAAGAAGTTCGTCTCCTGCACAATGTTTTGTATATTTATTTCTTGATTGCTGGTATAATAGGAAGCAACTGCGGATATAATGTTTTAAGTAGGCGTTAATGACTCACTCCCGCCGAATGAACACAGCTTTGAAGCAGCAATAGAGAACATAAGCACTCTGCATAAATTAAATTCACCAGTGCTTGCGTTTTCAATACACTTATGGTAATATGAGTATATTGAAATTGTGACCTGAGATTCACATATTGTAGAGGGTTATTGTTTTAGGTTGAAATAACCTTGTGCAATATGTGAATTTTTATTTGTCAAAAATAAAGGTCATATAAATACATTTTGGAGGTAATTCCATGCAAACAGGTACAGTTAAATGGTTTAACGCAGAAAAAGGTTTCGGTTTCATCGAGGTTGAAGGTGGAAGCGACGTATTCGTACATTTCTCCGCAATCCAAGGCGAAGGTTTCAAATCTTTGGACGAAGGCCAACGCGTAGAATTCAACGTAGTTGAAGGAAACCGTGGACCACAAGCTGAGAACGTTGTAAAACTGTAATTTAAAATTACAGCCTACTTCAGATGCCCCGAACATAGCGTTTGGGGCATTTGTTTTTATCTGTTCACAAGACCGTTTTTGAACTGATTACATCTTATCGCTTTATAAATCATGAAGAAAGAGGGATGTTTATGTACAATTCACGGAAAAAGCCAATGGATGAGATTCCTGAGGAAATTACAACTGTCTGGAATTGCGCCAGCGATACATGTAACGGCTGGATGCGGGATAACTTCGCTTTTTCTGTCGAGCCGACATGCCCCATTTGCGGTTCTGCCATGGTGAAGGGCGAGAAAAAGCTGGCTGTTTTAAATAATACGAGCTTTAATCATACCAAACAATCCTAAACGGATAAATGTTTGTAGTGAAAGATGCCCCATAGCCATTAACGGCGCTGAGGCGTCTTTTTTGTTTTTTATAAATATGAATTATACATAAGAATGAACAGGTTTTCAATTATGGTGTGGAGGATGGGGCTAGTATGCTCAGTAAGATAGAATTAAATTCGGGTAGCGCTTCGTAAAATACACCGTGCCCGCTTCGTTCGAAAGGAATAAGCTTTGATCCGGCAATTCCTTTTTGAGTTTGGACAGCCAGGGGGAAAGGACAGACCCGATCCAGCTTGCCGTGTAGAATCCAAGTAGGCACGTGTATACATGGTAGGTCAGCGCGCAAATCAGAGTCACGCAGTGAATACAAAGTACAAGCCATGCTATGAACTGTAGCCGCGAAACCCTGATCACGTAACCAATCGCGTAAGCTCTGGCTAACGGGATTGGCAAACAACATCTCGCCAAAAGAAGTTACCAGTTGTGGACGATCTGTATAGGCTTGTTTGATGAGTTTATCTACCTCTGTGACAGGAGTACCGTAAGGGAAGTCGCTGGTTGGGGTGAATCGGGGCGTAGCTGCTCCGATCAAGATCAACTGATTGACGCCAAATCCCCGGTGCCTGCTCATGTAGCGTGTGACCACAGCTCCCCCCATCGAAAAACCGATCAGCCGTACCTGGTTTAACTGAAGCGCCTGCATAACAGCCAGCAGATCGTCCGCCAATCGATCATAATTGTATCCATGCCATGGTCGATCAGACTTGCCGAACCCCCTAAGATCAACCTGAATACAGCGATACCCGTAAGCAGGCAACAAGGCGGCCTGATATTCGTACATTCGGTGATCCAGCGGCCAGCCGTGAACCATCAGAACAGGGATGCCTTCTCCAATATCCTCGACATACAGCTTCACGCCGCGTTCCACCTCAATATAATATCCCATCGTGTTCACCCCTTTAGAAATCACGAAATTTCATTCTCTCTCACATATATGTAGCCAGGGCTTAGCTCATTCGAAAAAGGGATGAGACTGTCACGATATAAGCATATATTATGTTAAAAAATGTATGTCATCCTAGATAGGGATGGGATATAATTATGGAATGAAACAGCATCGGGAGAGTGGAACAATGACACCATCAAAAACATTAAAATGGATTACAGGCGGATTGGAGCTGTTTTTAGCTATTCCCGTTTTGGGCGGGCTGCTCGTCGTAAATTCCGCGTATACTATATTGTTCTTTATGCTGATTTTCCACATTGTTACGTTGGTGCTATCGGTGACGAATAGAGAGTCTTATTATGGATCTATTTTAGGGATCGTGACCTCGGTTATTGGATGGATTCCGATTGTGGGCTGGTTGATGCATTTGATCTCAGGCATATTTTTGATGATTACCGCAGCCCAGCAGCCGCGTGATCAGTATCGTAATCGCAATCCTTATGATGATTATCGCTACTAGGGGATGTGTGGCGATACAAAGATGAAAGATCCTGTTGAACAGGGTCTTTTTTTATTTATGAAATCTCCCCATGATTATGGTGTTGTAGTATTTTCCATCTGAAAGAACCTTATCGTTTTTTAATAACCCTTCGATCTCAAATCCATGTTTTTTATAGAGCTCAATGGCTTTATCATTCGTTTCCAAAACTTGTAGAGTTATTTTCTTGATGCCATTGGAGTCAGCCCAAGAAATAGATTTTTTTAAAAGATTCGTCCCGATCCCATAACCCCAAAAATCCTTTAGTACGCATACGCCAAATTCAACTTTATGAGAGAATCTGCTCAGAACATGGCCCTCACATCTTGAAAATCCGACGATTTTATCATGAACTACCGCAACTAAAAATAGGTTTCTGTTATTCTCTGTATCTGATTCAATGAGCTGTTCAAAACCGGATGTACTTATAAACGCTTCTCCCTTCTCTCTGTCTAAATTTTCAGTCTCTCCATCAATCAGCAAACGGATTTCAGACAAATTCTTCGCATCTTGAATCATGGCAGATCTGATCGTATAGCTCATTCCTTGTATATCAAATTCCTGTTTATTTATTTTCATTACATTCTCCTTATTATGAATTTTAGTGAAAAATGACCTCTGGATCATGTTAGTCTACCACATATTATCTTGTTTACATGACAAATAAGCTTGTCCCCTCCTGTTGTATCAGCAGCAGGGGACAAGCTTATTGATTTCTCAATCCGTACAGGGAAGCCGGATGGAGATTTATTATACATGGGTGGATGTAGCTATTTCTGCTTAGCAGAGGCTTTAGCTGCATTGGTTTTAGCAGGAGCCTTGGCTGCATCACCTTGAGCAGGAGCTTTACCTGCATCCGCTTTACCGCCATCTACTGGTGGTTTGGAGGGTTTTACGCCATTCACCATATCTGTCATCATTTTTTTTAGATTAGAGACACGTTGGTTATATTCAGTTGCCGTAATCTTGCCGTTTTGTTTTTCCGTAGCCAGTTTCGCTTTCATATCTGAAACCATCACATCAATAACGGAATTTACGCTCACACCTTGTGCTTTGGCGATTGTAGCAAGGGATTTACCTGCTTTCAATTGTGTATCCAACTGACTGGAGGACAATTTCAATAATTTCAGGAGAGCTTTGTTCTCAGCATAGTTTCCTCCTGCCATTTTAGGGCCGTTAGCATCTCCGGGGTTACCCTTAGGTGCTTGTGCTTTGTCTGCAATGGGAGCCTTCTCAGGTGTAGTTGAAGCAGCATGGGCTGCGCTTGTGGAGTATAGTGCACCGCCTCCTAAAAATGCCAAGGCCATCGTTCCAGCCAAAATTGCTTTCTTGGTGCTCTTCATCTTCATTTTCCACCTTTCGGTTATGGTTTGTTTGGTACGTGATACATCATAAGGGATCAACTTGAATGCTATCTGAGTGCAAGCTGAGCATTTACTGAATGAAATTTGGAAGCATGACTAACATTTTAGTAAGATGGTACTTGTATTACGTGTATTAAGTGATATAACACACTACAGGCACGATAGATGCAGCCGATTAGGGGGAAACACCCATGGAAGAACAACGGGTTGGCTCGTTCCGGTTTTTAATTGACTTCAGCCAGCCATTATATGAGCAAATATTAAATCAAGTACGAAGCTCCATTGCTAAAGGGGAGATCGAAATGGGAAGCAAAATGCCATCTGTTCGTGATCTGGCGCAGGAACTACGCATGAATCCGAATACTGTGATGCGGGCGTATCAGGAGCTGGAGCGGGACGGATTGACTGAGAAGCGGCGCGGGTTAGGCACTTATGTTACTTCGTCCAGTGAACGGATTGCCAGCTTTAGGGAACAATTGGCTATAACGTATATAGATCAGTTTCTCGGACAGATGAGCAGTCTGGGGTTATCGTGGGAAGATGTACAGCAGTATATAAGAAGCAAACAGGACGGAAATGACGAGGAAGGAGGCGAAGGGGCATGACGGAATCTATTGTGGTTGCGAGTCATCTGACGAAGCAATATGAAAGTAAAAAAGCGCTGGATCACTTGGATGTCGTCATTCCGGCGGGACGCATTGTAGGGGTGCTTGGACCCAATGGCTGTGGGAAGTCCAGCTTCTTTCGAGCAATCACCGGATTAATTCGGCCGGATGGGGGCGAGCTTCAGGTATTGGGGCAAAAGCCAGGTTGGGAAACCAATCGTGGCATATCCTATCTGCCTGACCGGGCTCGCTGGTACCCTAATCATACGGTGCAGCAGACACTGGAGTGGGGGGAATCCTTTTTGCCTGGCTTCAATATAAAAGATGCCTATAAACTTGCTGATCATATGGACGTGGAGTTGGAGTTGAAAATGGCCGGGTTGAGTCGCGGACAGGAGGCACGTGTGCTACTGATTTTATGTCTGGCGCGTGAGGTTCCGCTCATGATCCTGGATGAACCGTTTGCGGGCATTGATGTCCTCTCCAGAGAAGCGATCGTGGCCGGGATTATTGATTATTTGGAGGGCCGCCAGCAGTCTATACTCATTAGCACGCATGATATTCAGGAAGTGGAAGGCTTGTTTGACTACACGGTCATGATGGACCGCGGACGGGTTATATGGTCTGGTGATTCGGACGATCTGCGTGCAGAGCATGGCTCGCTGAATCAGGTGTTCCGCAATTTGTACAAAAAGGAGTGGAAGGCGTGAATTCATCAGGGCTGTTCAAAGATTTGATACGCCATGAATTTCGAAATAAAGGAAGCTGGAGAAAGCAGAGCCGCAATCGACTACCCAGATCGTGGAGACTTGTGTATTTCTCATTATTTCTAATTGCGGCGTTCGTTATTTCCTTGTATTTCGCGCTTCATAACCAACTCGAATTGACAAGGCTGTGGTATGTCACCCTGGGTTTGCCGTACATGATCATTTTCATGGGTGTGGGAAGTCTGAGAAGAGAATGGGAGAATGACACCTACGGATGGTGGCTGACTCTGCCCTATCCGCGTATGTGGCTGATTAGCGCCAAATGGATTGCTGCTATTTTACAAGCCGTGGTCGTGACCTTGTCCCTGTTTGTGGTAGGTTCTCTGTACGCGCTGTTCATCTCATCCACCATCCAGCCTTATACGTTTGCGGATGCAGCGTCCTTTATTATAGCTGGATTGAACTGGTTTGTGATGATTATCGCCTTCACACCGTTGGTTATTGCGCTGGGTCTGCTGACGGCCAGTACCAAATACAGCACCTTGCGGCCGATTAGCCCGATACTCTGGATTCTTTTGATGGGTGGCGGGAGTGTCTTTTATTGGTCAGGCGACCAGGGGCTTTATGAGCAGTTTGACCATGTTCAAACAGGACAATGGTTTTCTTTTACCTGGCATTTCCCGATTGCGGTGTTGATCAGTTGGGTTGCTGCATATGTATTAATCCGCTTGAGCGCTTATCTACTGGAGAAAAAACTGTCGATTTAGGCTAGCGTATCTATAGGATCTATGAGGAAGGAGTTTCACCATGACGACGATATTTATATATGCATTGTTGGCTGTTTTGGTGGGGCTGATGATCTGGTTGAGAACCAAAAGACGAGGGGGGCCGGTAAAAGGAAACGGAATCCGGATTCTGCTCCCCTTGTTTATCGCGTTCCCGCTTATGATGATGTCTGTGTACCAATTAATGCATATTCCCGGTCAAACGTATGCGCCCCCCGCCTTTTGGGAACTGCTGGTTGCCGGGCTATTAGGGGCTCTGTTTGGCTATGTTATTTTGCTGCATACGGCGTATGAAAGACGGGATGACGGTCGTATTTATCCGAAGCCAAACCAATATTTTAAATATATTATTATCGCTATTATCTTGATTCGCGTTGTTTTGACCCAGTACCTCAGTAGTCTGGGTACGTCTGAAGTTAGTATGCTGGCGATTACGATGGCGCTGGTGTATATCTCAATCTGGCGAATCGGGAGCTTTATCAAGTTTCGGAGAACGTTATCCGTATAACAATAGCAATGGGGTTAACAGCGGCTTACTATTCAAAAAGCGTTCATTCGCTTGGTGATAGGAGCCGCTTTTTTTGAGTTTCGGCAATTAGCAAGTTATCACACATTGTTATTGCTCCCCATATCCTTTATTCTAAGGCTTGTGGCTTGCATTGTAGCAGTACAATTATAAATTTTTGAAAGGAGGGTTATTGAGGTTTCAAAAGATTTAAATGGGGTTTAAAGTTAGATAGGCGGGGAAAAGTTGCTTTTTGCGATTAGGTGTAACTATATAAGTTACATAAAAGGAAATTGTCTTCCATATTCTATTTTATAGGTTGAGAGGGGTTCACATTCATGAAAAAACATACGGTTACTGCTGCACTCGCTGGTTTGCTTGTTCTGTCTTCTGCTGTACCGGCTTTAGCAGCCGAGGTAAAACCTACTACGGGTATTCAGGTTTGGGTAGATGGCAAGAAGGAGGCTTACAAAATTGCGCCTATCGTGAGAAATAAGCAGGTCTTAATTCCCTTGAGACAATTGGCCTCCAGTTTGGGAATTCCAATGGATGCCAAGCATATTACGTTCAATACGGCGCGACAAAGCACGACTATCCGATATGATCAGGCGACGGTTGTACTGGTGTCAGGCAGTCCGGAAGCGCAAATCAACGGGATTAAGGTACCGCTATCCACCTCGACCCTATTGACCAAACAAGGGGTAACTTATGTACCGGTTGATGTCGTCAAAGAAGCATGGGGCAAGCAAGTGATTTGGGACCCGGCCAGCCAAACGGTGCAAATCGGGGTGAGTAATAAGGATAAGGTCGTTGAAATCGTGAAAAGCTTTGAAACCGGAGATACGAAAGCGGCCGAGACCTGGATCAGCAAGGATCAGTACATTCAGCACAATCTGAGCTTTGCCAGCGGAAGAGATGCCTTGCTGCAAGGAATTAGCCAATTGAAGCAAGCTGGTACAAAGGTTGAAATCCATCGTGTGCTTCAGGATGGGAATTTTGTAGCTGTTCATTATAAAACGACAATTGCAGGTAAATCAAGCATTGTCTTTGATATTTTCCGCTTCGATAGCAATGGTAAAATCGTTGAGCATTGGGACAATATTCAGGACTCGGCTCCAGCTAATCCAAGCGGACGTACAATGATTGACGGAACAACACAGATCACGGATCTCAACCAAACTGAGACGAACAAAACACTGATCCGCAAGTTTGTGGATGATGTCCTGGTTGGCAAAAATCGTGCTGCATTGGAAAGCTACTATAACGGTGATCATTACATTCAGCATAACCCTCTTTTTGGTGACGGTGTATCCAATTTGAAGCAAGCATTTTCCGCAGCGGGAAGCCAAGGAGCTTCTTTTGGATATGGTCAGGTTCACATGGTTATTGGAGAAGGCAACTTCGTGCTGGTTGTGAGTGAATTGACATCATCTAAGGGAACTTCAGCCGCTGTCTATGATCTGTTCCGGGTAGAGAACGGTAAGGTAGCAGAACATTGGGACGTAGTTCAGGAGGTTCCAGCTAAAACAGAGTGGAAAAATACAAACGGCAAGTTTTAAAAAAAGTGAGTTTGGGGTATGGCCTGATTGGCACGCTTTCCCAACCGTCCTGTTCCTGTTAAAATGATGCAAACATATAACAGGGGGTTGAACGATGGAAGGCTTGAAGCGGCGTGTGGGCTGCCTGCATGCACATCACTCGAACATAGCCTATGTGGAACGAGCTTTTGCTTCTTATGAGGTGGAGCTGATACATTTTGTGGACCCTGGGCTTATGCGCCGGATCTCGTCAGACCCGCATTTTTCTGCGGACGATGCCAGTCGCAAGGTAGAAGAGCAACTAAGCTGGATTGCCCAAAGCGACATAGACGTTATTTTGATAACGTGCACGAATTATATCGTTTTGGCAGAAAAGGCTCAATTGACCATGTCTACACCAGTAATTGCGCTGGATGAGCCCTTTTTTCATGAGATATGCGATGATTTGCTGCCACGGACCTTGGTATTCACGAATCCGGCTACTGTAGAGGGAACGATGAAGCGTCTTTATCATACGGCTGCTCTGTTAGGCAAACCAGATATCTCTTCTTGGATAGAGGTTAAGGTGGTGGAGGACGCTTTTCAACTGATTATGCAGGGACGTGAAGACGAGTATAAGGAATTGCTGGTCCGTTCGCTGTATGAGCTGAGGAAGGCTGATCCAAGCAGAGGTCTGGCTGTAGCACAGTTGTCTATGGTTGATGCTGCGTTACAGGTGGAACTGGAGACGGGGGAAATGATTGACAATCCCTTACGGTCGTTGACGAATTTAATTGAGGATTTGTTAGGTTAAAAAAGTATAACTAAAAGAACTTCCAACCCGTGTTCTGGGACTATGGAAGTTCTTTTTTTGAGGCTGGCGAGCGGGTTACTTCTGCGTTGTTCATCACAGATTCTGTTGATCTGGGGTGATGAATGCTGCGCCTGCCGATTCTCTTTGGACAAGCGTAACGTATAAACGTTCATGCTCCACGTCTTCCCCGGCAATGATTTTGAGAACTTGTTCGGCAGCTACAGCGCCCCATTTACGTTTGGAATAGTCAATCGTTGTCAGACGGGGCTGAATATATTGCGCCAGCTCGATATTATCAAAGCCGACGATATGAATATCCTTGCCAATTGTCAGTTCTGATTGAGCCATTCGATTGTAAAAGCCCACTGCCATTTCATCATTGAGACAAAATACGGCTACAGGTTCCGAACCCGGGCCATCTTGTTGCCGCAAAATGATTTCAGCCGCCTGTTCGCCACCCGATTTCTCAAAATCGCCGTCAATTTCGATCATTTCAGCGACGCCGCTACGCTCAATGGTCTGCTTGACCGCCTGCATCCGTTGCCATGAATCGTAAGAACCTTCTGGTCCGGTAACCACATATAGCTTACGGTGTCCCAATTCCAATAAATGTTCGATTGCGAGAGCGGCGCCCGCTTTGTTATCCAGCAGCACCTGGTTAATGTTAGGATGATTCAGTTCACGGTCCAATACGACAATTTTATGTCCTCGCTCGGCATAGTTCAGTAGCTCCTGACTTTCAAACGTCTGATCCAGCACAATGGCGCCGTCGATCATGCGTTCCGGCAGCATTCGGTGAGATTGCTTACCGCTGCATACGATGAGATCATAGCCCTTGCGGTTTAAAATTTCCTTGATGCCATACAGTAAATCTCCATAAACGTCTCCACGAAAATCAGTCAGGAAAACGCCAATAATTTTGGTCTGCCTTTTCTTGAGATTACGTGCGGCGGCATTGGGCACATAGTTAAGCTCTTTGGCAATCGCTAAAATACGTGCGCAAGTTTCTTCTGTTACCTTATCGCTACCATTTAAGGCATATGAAACGGTAGATATGGAAACGCCCGCCTGTTTGGCGATATCTTTAATGCTGACCACATCGTGACCTCCTTGTCGTCCGTCTTATAATTGCTATTGTATATTCATTATTAACCACATATCTATTCCAAATGTCGTAGTCCTACACATAAGCAGCAAAGGGCGATCCCGCAAGATCGCCATCCCTTTGTTGCCTATACCAGATTTAGCATCAAAAACTCTTTATAAAATAATCTCCAGACGGTGTACACCGTCATGTTCTGCTAAGGCCTGCTCGAAAATCTCACGTTTGATGCGCAAGGCACCAGAGCGGTAGCGATTATCATCGGCGGGCACGCTTTCCAGTGGTGTCCCGTTCAATACTGCACGGCCTTGCTCACTACCAGTACGCTCTTGCAGCATGCGGTAGACGAAGGTAATTGGTTTTCCTGCAAAGGAAAATTCAAATTCCAATCCGTCGAGATGATCCGGCAGCACAGGGTCCAGGATCAGGTCTTCGCCCGATTGACGAATACCAAGGATATTCGATATGAGCTGATTCATGTAGATTCCCGGACCGCTGGAATAGATTCTCCAGCCGCCTTTGACGGGGATGGCTCCTTCACGCAGTTCACCAAACCGTTCCTGGGCTTCATAGCGGGTGTTAAATTTACCGTCCGAGCTACTGAAATAGGCGTTGCTTTGGCGCCATTCGGCATTCGGTACGGACGCACGGATGCCGACCGGATTGATGAGCTTCAAGCTGTGCCAAGCGTCATCCTTGCGTCCCAACTTGGCCATCGCTTCCGCAAAGCGGATATGGGCATGCACATATTGCAGCCCGACCTCACGTCCAAAGTTGGCCGCTTGCTCTGCACGCTTGAAGTGCGAGCTCACACCGCCATCATACTGTGCAGGGCGGTTCATCAGACGCACACCATCCGGGCAGAGGAACTGCTCACGGATGAGCTGCTCATGAGCCAATGCTTGTTCAGGCGTGAGCAGCTGGCTGATCATGCTGCGTGTCATTGGCAGCAACCGATAATGGATTCCTGTCTCGGTGTCAGACGGATGGAGCATCAGCTTAGGTTGGCCGGGCTCTTCCATATACACGAAGCCCGGAATAATTCCGCTCTCCAGCATGTAGCGGTTAAAGTCTTTACGGATGCCATTAGCCATTTGATGTAGATCTTGTGCAATCTTGTCGGCTTCGCTTACTACACCCGCGGGGGCCTGCTCCAAAGCAGCAGCAAAGTTACTAATAACTTGGTAGGTGAGTGCAACCGTCCAGCTGCTCGCCATGTATTGCTTCAGCTGAGCATTGGCTGGCTGGAGGGTATCATCCCAATCGCCGTCGCCATAGGCCGACAAATACGTATCATGAAGGAAATTCTCCCGAATATATTCGATTTCCTTCAGGGCATGTTCCATGAGAGTCGCGGTCTGCTTGGTATAATCGAAAGTATGCCGATGGGTGTAAGGTACATTTTCTCCCAGAATACTGTAATCACGGGTAGCGGTCAAATAGTCGCCCAGTACCTTGAGCGGCCAGACGATAATATCCCCATGGCTTTCTTCTTGCTGCACGTGAGTATAGTTGTCAAACATAAACCATTGCGGCCAGTTTCCGCTGTCCTCGTACTGATGGCTGAAAACAGTCAGCAGAATGGAACGAACCTCGTCGAACTTTTGCGTAGCTGAGAAATATTCCACAGGCCCCTGACACACATCACGTGTTCCCCAGGCTGCACCGCCGTATTGCTCCAGACCGTGAGGCACAGAGTAGTGAACGAGCATATTGTGGGTGTACCACCAAGCCACTGCGTTCACACGGAATAGCTCACTCGTTTCATGTTGACCCAGCGACAGATGGAAACCGTTCATAAGCTCGGCAAAATATTCCCGATAGCGCTCGCGCTCATCTTCAAAGGAAGCGTGACGCTCTTTGTGCGCTGATTCTTGCCCGGCTGAAAGCCCATTCAGCCAACCCTGCACGGTGCAGGTCCATTCGCTGCTGTCACCCAGCTCCAGCACGACTAGGGACGCATCAGCGGAAGCTGTACCCTGTAGCAGTACGTGAGCGTCGCTCACCTGCTGTAATGGAGCGCCCTCGACGTGCATTCGGTACAGCAGGTCTGGATAGGCTTCGGCACTCAGGGAAGCAGAGTCTGCCCGGAAGAGCAGGGCGTCACCTTCATGTTCCATATGAAACGGAAGCTCATATTCGTTCACATGCATAGACATTTGCTGAGTGATGAGGAACGGATAGGTTTTGCCGCTTACCGCACGCATATGAAGCCGTACTTCTGGGCTATCGGCATTTGTATGGTTTGTAATAATGAATGTATCGTCAGCCGTTTTGTAGTACCAGCGCACATAATTAAAGCCAATCTCGAACAGGGAAGGCATCGTGAGCAGGCGGTATTTCCCTTGGACTCCGACATAGATACGCTGGCCGGATGTCTTGGGAATATTGAGCGCATTACGCGCGTTGGTGATCATTTTGTTGAAGTTTGTATTGCCGATCACGAGCTGGGAGTTGAACACCCCGTACATATAGGAGGTGGTTGTAATGGTTTCTTCCTTGCCTCCTGCGTAATGCCCGCCCATTAAAATGTGCCCATGGGGACGCTCTACACGAAGCTCTTTGGATTTGAGTACGACATGCTCATAGCTGTCCGTGAAAAAGGAAAGTAGTTCATCTCCATCCCGTTCTTCTTCCTGCCGTTTCGGGAAAAGTTGATTCACTTCGGCAGCGGTTAAGTCCAGCGTGCGCAGCGGCTCACCGATGGTTTGAGCTGGAGCCACACGCCCTGCCTGAAGATCACTTGCCGCGTGTGCCGGTATACTGGTCTCGGAAGCGTCCGCTAGAACGGTAGCTACTTCGTCACGTGCCTTTGTCACCAGCTCCTGATACTCCAGCTTTGTCACTGCGGCTGGATGATTGGGCTGGAACAGACCGTAAAAAGTAAAGCGAGCTTCCCCTGCAAGTTTCACCCGCTCAGATTGCAACGCGGTATAGGCGAATTCGTATTGGTACACTTCATTGGCGAGCGAGTCACGATGGAGTGCTTCCGGCTCATTCGTTTCTTTGTACGAAAGTCCAAAGAACTGAAATCCGTCAGTCGAGTAACCAACAGTGCGGGTTAACGAGCCTTGTTGAATGTATGGGAAAGCCTGACTTTGAGGCTGGTTTTGACGTGAGCAAACGGTGTAGCCTCTTTGTTCATCATGGTAGACGGTGTGGTCAATATATTGAGACAAATAAGCTTCATTACTGCGCACAGCGGCGGTATCGGCAATGCCAATATCCTGACCGTACACGACATCTGCTTCCACGTCATCGCCCTGTAGGGTTACATCCCAGAACCATACTCCCAGGCGGCTTAGCGTGAAGGTTACCTGATAGCCTACACCAGCGGTGAAACCCTCCCAAATAATCTGCTGATCCGTTTGTCGGATGACTCCCGGTGAGCGAACTCCAAGCAGGGGAGTGATACTTACACCGGACGGACGGTACAATCTCAAGTACAGATTGTTCAAGGAACCGTCGACTGAATTGGTCAACAGCTGGTTGATCATCGTTGAGCCGTGAGCGATCTTATACACATCACCGCTGCTCAAGAAGGTAAAAGACAGGTCGCCGGCCCGTAGCAAAATATTTTGATCCAGACTTGTATTCATCAAAGGGAACGCCTCACTTTCCTGTTTATTTCATTAACCGAAAACGGCTTTCACTAGTATCTCGGCTGTTAGGTCCTGTAAAGACGGCAAATTCACCGCTGTCACTACTGAAGCTCAAATCTGCATGATGATAGCGCAGCTGAGGCTCGGTCAATGCAAATTCAACTTCCCGGCTTTCGCCTGGGGCAAGAAGGACTTTGCAGAAATCTTTCAGTTCTTTCATTGGACGAACCGTATCACCGCTGATATCACGAACATAGAACTGGACGGTTTCCTCGACCGGACGTGTTCCTGTGTTCGTTACCTGCACTTTAATGGTCAGTTCCTGACCAGGTATAAGGGTATCGCCGGAAAGCTGTACGCTGTCATAGGCTACATCGGTGTAACTCAGTCCATAGCCGAACGGGAATAAAGGTTCGTTTGGTACGTCTAGATATTGGGACACGTAGCGTTCTTTTGTATTCGGATCTAACTGCGGGCGTCCCGTATTAAAATGATTGTAATACACGGGCACCTGTCCCACCGATTGCGGGAAGGACATGGTCAGACGACCCGTAGGTTCGGCATCACCGTACAACAAATCGGCAATCGCCGCGCCGCCTTCACCACCAAGGAACCAGGCTTCCAATACGGCGTCTGCTTCTTCAATGACACCGTGCAGATCCAACGGACGACCATTAAATAATACGGCTACCATAGGCTTGTTCAGCGTCTTCAGGCGCTTCACCAGTTCCAACTGGGCTTGTGGCAGGCGAATATTGGAACGGCTGCCTGCTTCACCACTCATATCGGAGCGCTCACCAAGCGCCAACACGATAACCTCTGCTTGGCTGGCTGCTTGCAGAGCTTCCGCATATTGCTCCTCAGTTATATCGTCGATAGAGCAACCTGCCGCAACCGTGAGCAGCGAGGAGGATATTTTCGATTGGAACCCGTCGACAACGCGAATAGCTTCCTCCTGTGAACCGCTCCACGACCAAGAGCCCAGGATATCACCGCTCTCTGCAAAAGGTCCGATCAACGCAATATGTTGATTGCGATTCAATGGAAGAACGGAATCATTTTTGAGCAACACGCAAGATTTAATAGCTAATTCTTTGGCAACCGTACGGTGAGCTTCGCAGAACACAACTTCACGTTCACGCTCAGGGTCTGCGCCGCGTAGCGGATTTTCGAACAAGCCCAGCTTTTGCTTGAGCTTCAATATACGCATCACGGCTTCATCAATGAGCGCTTCATCCAGTTGTCCGCTGCGAACCAGCTCAGGCAGATGCCCGTTATAGCAGGAGGTCATCATTTCAATATCTACGCCAGCCAGCAGTGCTTTTTTCGCTGCCTCGCGCTCATCCTCGGCGATGCCGTGAGGGATAAGCTCCTTGATGGCGGCCCAATCCGAGATGAGCACACCATCAAAGCCCCATTCATCACGAAGCAAATCACGCATCAGGCGCTTATTGCCCGTTGCGGCTACGCCTTCTACGGTATTGAAGGACGTCATCACCATTTCGCAGCCTTCATCTAAAGCAGCTTTGTAGGAGGGGAGATAATACTCTCGCAGCTGCCAGGCGGATACATCTACAGTGTTGTAATCCCGTCCGCCTTCGCCAGCTCCATATGCGGCAAAATGCTTCACGCATGCGGCCACCCGGTCGGTATCGTTCGTCAGATCTTTACCCTGAAACCCGCGCACAAACGCACGAGCAAATTCGCTGTTGAGGTAAGGGTCTTCCCCTGTAGATTCCATCACACGGCCCCAGCGCGGGTCACGCACTAGATCGACCATAGGAGCGAATGTGACGTGAACACCGGATACAGCCGCCTCGCGGGCTGCAATGGTAGCGCTCTCTTCTGCAAGTTGCATATCCCATGAGCAACCAATGGCCAGCGGGATAGGGAAAATCGTTTTGAAGCCGTGTACAATATCTGCCATAATTAAAAGCGGAATACCCAGACGATTTTTACTCAAATGAGCCTGCTGAACACGAATCGCTTCCTTGGCCCCTGCGATACCAAGCACGGAACCGACGTTATGGACATTTTCCTCTGTGATGCCGAGAGAAGCCATGGGGCCAGTAATTTGACTATCCGTTCCCGCTTCTTCAAAGAAGGCACCCACAAGCTGTAGCAGTTGATCGACTTTTTCTTCAAGCGTCATGTTTTCTAAATAGGAATTCAGGTGTTGTTCCATCATAATCCTCCATAAGCTGTATTGTTGGTGGACAGCTCTTTTTTTTCAGATTCATGAGATTTTTTGGATAAAATTGATTCAAAAAAGTGCTGAACAGGCTAATAGCTAGTATAGAAGCATAATATTCTGTCGTATTATTAATCGAAACGTTTCTATTGTTGAACTCAGTTGGATTATATACGCTTTCAAATGGAGAGTCAAATCCAATTCAGGGGGTTTTTATAGGCTAAATAACGTAATAAAGATGATATAAACGGAAAAAAGTCGCGATTCTGAGCGAATAAAATATAATATTCCTATTGAATACGGTTTCAATTTGTTCTATAATGACTATCGAAACGTTTCTATTGACAGGTATGGTCCTTGTGCTTTGAACATAAGTGTTATAGCGGTATGCTTTAATCGCTATGTATTTACATGCATCAGGATTTTGCAAGATTCGATTCCAGTCGCTCCAAAATGCAATATATAGAAGAACGAGACCATTTCGTTCTATATATTGTTCATTGGAAGTCGCTAATTGTATTTTCGCAAAATCCTCGTATTTGAATCCGTTATCATATTGCATGATCGGTAAACCGATCATCTCGGGAGGAATTCGTATGATGAAAAGAACGTTGGGGATCATTTTGGCAAGCACCTTATTACTGGGGGGCGCGCTGGCAGGCTGCTCGTCCAAGGATGATTCGTCTGGCAAAGATGCGAACGGCAAGACGACCATCACCATGTGGGGCATGGGAGCAGAAGGGAAACTGCTGCCTGAAATTGTAAAAGATTTTGAGAAAGAAAATCCAGATATTCACGTTGATGTACAGGCGTTGCCTTGGGATAACGCTCACGATAAGCTGCTGACAGCAGTTGCTTCAAAATCCGGTCCGGACGTGGTTCAGTTAGGTACATCATGGGTTCCCGAACTTGCGTCTGCGGGTGCATTGACGGATATTACCCCTTATATCAGCAAGTATCCTGAACTGGAATCGAAGAATTTCTTCGAGGGTGCTGTAGGTACGACAAAATTTGAAGGGAAACCGGTCGGTGTGCCTTGGTACACTGAAACGAGAGTTTTGTTCTATCGTTCCGACCTACTGAAACAAGTCGGATATAATGAAGCACCTAAAACGTGGGAAGAGCTTTCCGATGCTGCCCAAAAGCTGGCGGCTCGGGGCAAAGGCAAATATGGTATCTCCTTTAGTGCAAAGGAGCAGTCTATGGGCTTTATGTTTGCTCTCCAGAACGGTTCCAAACTGGTTGACGAGCAGGGCAATCCGTTGTTCAACCAACCACCGTTTGTAGATGCTGTGAAGTATTTGAATACTTTTTTCCAAAACGGCTCTAACGCAGTGGATATTGGAATTGACTCTGTTCAAGGTTTACAAGGTGATGGTATCGTTCCAATGTTTATCAGCGGTCCTTTTATGATTAAAGAAATCAAGAGCAAGGCACCAGAACTGGAAGGTAAGTGGAATATAGCGGAGCTTCCTGGCAAAGTAAACAACCTGTCCGTTTTGGGTGGAGCGAATCTTTCAATTATGCAATTCAGCAAGCACCCGGAGGAGTCGGCCAAATTCATGGCTTACATGAGCAAACCAGAAACGCAGCTAAAATGGATGGAACTGTCCAGTAACTTGCCTGCGGCTACTAAATCGTGGGAAGACGCCAAGCTTAAGAGTGATCCGATGCTTCAAACGATTCGTAAACAGCTGGATCATTCCGCAGCATTACCGCAACTGGCAGCATGGGAAGAGGTTTCTCAACAATTCATCAAGAGCTTTGAACGTGTTTACCGTGGTCAAGCCGACGTACAGAAGGAAATGGATGACTTTAATCAGCAGGCTGCAAGTATTATGAAAAAATAATGATCCATATCCGCCATTGTCAAAGGGAGTGAAGGCATGAAAGGAAGCTCGCAGAAGCTTGCGCCATACTTGTTTATCGGTCCCTCCATCATCCTGTTGACGCTGTTTTCGCTGTTGCCGATTCTACTGGCGCTCGTAATCAGCTTCACGGATATGGATCTGTCAGGACTCGTTAATTATGATAGTATTCGCTTTATAGGTCTGGAAAATTATACAAACGTACTAATGGACCCTTCCTTTATAAAGTCCCTTGGTAATACGCTGTTCTTCGTCATCATCGGTGTTCCGTTGGTGCTGATATTTTCGCTTAGCATCGCGATTCTGATTAACATGGGGAAATCACGTGCTTTCAAAGTATTCCGCGTCGTGTTCTATCTGCCGTCCGTAACGAATGTGGTTGCGGTCGCAGTGGTTTGGAGTTATCTGTATAATCCGACGCTTGGATTATTCAACTACGTACTTGGTCTGATGAATTTAGGTCCCGTCCCATGGCTGACCGATCCAACAGTAGCGAAAATTTCGCTGATTGTGTTAGCGGTTTGGCGGGGCATCGGCTTAAACATGATTATTTTTATTGCGGCTATTAAAGGGATTCCGGGCTCTTATTATGAAGCGGCACAGCTTGACGGGGCCAATACATGGCAGCAAATTCGTTATATTACGCTTCCGCAGCTTCGTTACGCTATTTTCTTCGTGTCCATCACGACGATGATTGGCTGGCTGCAATTTTTCGAGGAACCGTTTGTCATGACTAAAGGGAAGCCGCTCGACGGCACGCTGACAGCATCTCTGTTCATTTACAATAACGGCTTCCAATTTAGTAAATTCGGGTATGCCGCGGCGGGATCGTTCATTCTGTTCTTCGCGATCATCGCGGTGACGCTGATTCAGTTCCGTTTGCAAAATAAAGCGGAGTCCTGATAGAGAGAGGTGATGAACGTGAAAACAGCTGTTCAGCAAGCCCGCGCCAATACGCGCAGTGGTGAAAAAACATTTCAATGGTTCGTGGCGATTCTCCTGACCGTGGGAGGTCTGTTGATGGTGCTGCCTTTTGCGTGGATGATATTATCCTCCTTTAAGACAGAGGGTGAGGTAACCAAAATTCCTCCGACCATCTGGCCGCAGCATTTTACACTGGATAATTTTAAATTACTATTCGATAGCATGGCTTTTGGAACCTATCTGACGAATACGCTGATCATTGTTTTAGCTTCCTTCTTCGGATTATTCCTGAATGCCATGGCAGGTTATGGCTTTGCCAAATTCCAATTTAAAGGCAAAGGGTTTCTATTCTACCTGGTACTGGCAACGATGATGATTCCAGGTCAAGTGACGATGATTCCCGTCTACTTGATCCTGAACCAGATGGGATTGACCAATTCCATGCTGGGGATTGTCCTTCCTGGATTGGTAGGCGCGTTCGCGATCTTCCTGTTCCGGCAGTTTATGTCCGATATCCCGGAAGAATTGCTGGAGGCGACACGTCTCGATGGAGCAGGGGAGTTCCGTACTTTTCTGCAAATCGTATTGCCTATCTCGACACCAATTCTGGCAGTACAGGCCATTTTAACCTTTATTGGTGGATGGAATAGCTTCCTGTGGCCGCTCATTATTGCGAACGATGAGAAGCTGTACACCTTGTCCGTCGGGCTGTCACTGCTCAAGGGGCAGAACGAAAGTCAATTTGCTCTTCAAATGGCAGGCTCGACCTTCATGGTCGTTCCGATCATGATTATCTTCATTGTTTTCCAAAAGTATATTATTGAGAACTACACGATTTCGGGGATTAAGTAATAGTGTAGTATGAATACAAGTCATAGTCACAAGAACGAACAGCGGAGCTTCTCTTTGGGAGAGGGGCTCCGCTGTTTTTGCTGTACATAGATATATTTATATATGAGTTAGACAATATTGATGGGACAATGTACGAAGTTTTCTTTTCAGTCTATAGATTCGAGTCGTTGTAGCCGTAACCGAAATATTATATTTGGTAGCGAGCAAGGGCACAGCTAGTTGTCGACAAAAGTAGTCTTCATAGAGTGTATATTCATTGTTGGAAAGCTGCATTAGAATATTAACGATAACCGTATCCACATCTCCCAATCTACGATTTTCCCACTCCTCCTCTACCGAATTTGAAAAACTACAGATTTTCTCACATTCAAGCGTAGTTTCATGCTTTTTTTGTGTATAGTAGCACCTAAATGATTTATATATAAGATTTTTAGCCGTAAGGTACAGCCAACCCTTTACATTGGGGTGATGTTTGAGCTTGACCAATTGCTGTCTTGCCGCTACAAAAGTATCTTGTGTACATTCTTCTGCCATAAATGTAAAGCAAGACTGATTCTTGATTAAATGCATACAGAAACGATATACCTCACTCAGATAAAGTTCACAAATTTTTCTGTAAAAGCATCTGGAACTACCTCTGCACTGATCCTCTTTGCAACAGTCGATAACCATCGTAGTCGGCATTTGTTCAAGCCCCCTTTGGACGGATAAAAAAATAAATGATTTTTGTATGTGCCAATCATATACATTAATTCCAATTTTCAAGAATGACATAAATCATATTTAATCTCGTAAATGTGGAATTACTAGAACAGTTAAAAGATATTTTAAAGTGATTTTGATTCTGATACGGAATTAGTTAATAGGGGGAGAGGGTGCATCAGGTGAAAGGGGGGGAAGGATGAAAGAATCCATAGTATATAAACGTTTGGCGGCAACATTTAGACCTTATCTGAAGACGGTTACTATCATTTTGATATGTCTCATCCTATCAGCGGGCTTGAATATATTATTGCCTTTAACAAGTAAGATTATTGTGGACCAAGGTCTTCTGAAAGGGAATATGCAGGCTGTAATCTTGTACACTTCTGCTGCGTTTTTAATCGTTTGCTTGGATAAGCTGCTGAATGTGTGTAAAGAAACCTTTCGGGCAGGCTTAAGCGCACAGGTTACCTTTTCATTATTTGAAAAGGCGTATCTGCATCTGACAAGAGTACGAATGAGCTATTTTAACCGAACCAATGAAGCGGAGCTACTGAACCAAATTGGCACGGATGTAGGCAATGTATCGAGGATCACAGATAGTGGAGTATTTTTTGTCATTATGCAGGCGTTCAGCATGATTGGTGGTTTATGTGGTTTGCTGCTCATTAACTGGAAAATGACTGTAATCGTGCTGTGCTTTTTACCCATCAAATATGTTGTGGTGAAGTATTTTGTGAAGCGTAGAAAAAAACTGGTGGGGGATTTAATTGAAGGCAGTAGTGATTTTGCCCAGTGGTTTGGGGAATCTGTCGGGGGCATGAAGGAGCAGCGAATGTTTGGTCTTATTCCACATAAGCATCAGCAGTTCTCATCCAAGCAGCGTCGAATTGTAGAATCAGAGCGGAAATTATCACTTCTGGACGCCTGGAATATCGCTTCGGAATCTATTTTAATTCAGCTTCTAATGATGTTTTTGTACGTTGTGGGTGCTAATCTTATCTTTCGTTTACAGCTTACTGTAGGTGGGATTTTTGCCTTTGTTTCTTACAGTGCTTATGTTACCACTCCTGTATTCGCTATTTTAAACATTGGCTACATGCTGGCTGAAGTCGTTCCCTCCGCCATTCGATATTATCAGTTCTTGGATTGGGCAGAGGAAGAAACATCTAATTCAGTCACTCCAGCGTCTATACTAACTGAGCCGCCATTCGAAGATCACATTGCATTTCATAATGTTTCTTTTTCCTATACGAAGGATGAACCCGTACTGCCCCACGTGAGCTTTAGGATTGCCCGAGGGGAAAAAGTAGCTATCATTGGAGCAAATGGGGCAGGGAAGTCTACGTTGCTGGATCTGATTATGAGATTCAGCCAGCCTGATCAAGGGATAATCACTTATGACGGCATTGACATCCAAAGCTATGAAATAGATGAGTATCGAAGTCAAATAGCTTTGGTCAGTCAGCAGGTGTATTTATTTGATACTACTATTTTTGGCAATATCCGCATAGGCACAGAAGTCACTAATGATGCAATAGAGGCCATTATCGCGGAGGTTGGTCTGGAAGAATTGGTTCAGAACTCGGCAGATGACTTCCCTATAGGCTCGAATGGCTCCAGATTGTCGGGTGGGCAAAGACAGAAAATTGCTATGGCCCGGGCATTGATTAGGGAAGCGCCATTGTTTATTCTCGACGAGGTGACCTCCAATCTAGACACAGCAGCTAGGCTAAATGTTCAGCAATTGTTGAAGACCCGGTTGCGTGATAAGACCGTAATCATCGTTACACATCGCAGCGAGATATTAGCGCATGTCGATAGAGTTATTTTGTTGGAGAACGGCGAACCAGCCCAAATAGGATCACACTCCCATTTTATGACCTGTCATGCAGAATACAGAGGATGGGTATTAGGGGAAGAAGAGGTCCCCATAAAATGATGAAAAAAACAAACGCTTTCATAGTGTGATTTAACACCATGTACGGAATTAGTATAGGTGAACACCTTTTTAAATCATATCATGAATGGGAGGAGTAGTTTAACATGCGTAAGCTTGTGAAAAGAAGCGCGAATGTAGGCGACACGATTGAGGCATTTGGCTGTGGTTGTTCCTGTTACTGTCCTTGCTCCTGTTATTGCGCAGGCAGTCTGACTCGAAGCTCCAATACATCGCGAGAAAGTGACGGTTCTTATCGCAGAGATAATGGAACTGGAATTGGTAATTATTAAGCTTGTACCTGTATGGAGGAGCCTGGACATTCCAGGCTTCTGTCCACATCAAAACAGAGTAGGTGTGAATCATGAACGTGTGCCAACCCTTTATATACACATTTCAAACGAGACTCCACCATTATGTATATGATGTAAATACCAACTTGATCTTGCGGATTAAAGAGGAGGCCTACCATTTTCTGAATTCGCATTCCAGCTTCGACCTGGATCAGATGGAGGCTACACCGGAATTGCAGCAGTATATCCGTGACTTGTTGGATAACGGATTTTTATCTTCACAGCGTCCGCAGATTATGAATCATCCCAAGACAAAGCACCTGGAGCATATGCTTCAGCATCAGCTGAAGACCCTCACCTTACAGGTAACTCAAAATTGCAATCTTAGATGCTCTTACTGCGTTTATTCAGGAGGATATGACAATCGAGGTCATACCAGTCTGATGATGGATTTTGAGACAGCGCGCAAGTGTATTGATTTTGTCATTGATAGGTCAGTAGACAGTGACCGTTTGGATTTTGGTTTTTATGGGGGAGAGCCGCTTATTAATTTTCCGTTGGTCAAGAAGTGTGTGGAATATATCAAAGAGCAGGTAGCGTATAGAGATGTAGGCTTTCATTTGACGACCAATGGTACGCTGCTTAATGAAGATATTTTGGCCTTTCTGGATGAACATCGTTTTGTGCTTACGATCAGTCTGGACGGAGATCAAGAGAATCATGACAGAAACAGACGATTTGCTGTTAACGGGCGGGGCACCTTCGATACGATTATTGCCAATGTGGATAAAATTAAGAGAAATTACCCGGACCTCTTTGAATGGATTAATTTTAATGTGGTGCTGGATACCCGTAATGATTTTGGTTGTATCAATGATTTTTATACGAATTATGAAACCTTCGAAAGCCTGTACAGTGTAAGGTCGTCCTACATTAACGATGCTTATGTGAAGGATGAAATTTTGTACAGAAATGAATTTATTGAGCAGAGAGGCTATGAGGTAGTTAAAATGATGCTTTCCAAGTTTGGAAGAGTAGATGAAAATCATGTCTCCAAGCTGATTAAGGACTATTATATTCAGATGTATTTCCGAATGTTTCATTATAGAAAGCCTTCTGCGGGAATGCCGATAGAAGCGCATCATGGTGGACCCTGTGTGCCTGGTGTACAGCGATTGTTTGCGGATGTGCATGGAAATCTGTATCCATGTGAACGGGTCAGTGAGCAGTCGGAGGTGGTGCAGATTGGAAAAGTGGACACAGGCTTTGAAGTGGATAAAATCAGCCAGATTTTGAATGTAGGGACAATCACGGAGGATGCATGTAAAAACTGTTGGAATTTCCGTTTTTGTACGCTGTGTGTTGCTGTAGCAGATGATTTGCATACCTTGTCCAAAGAAAAGAAGCTGAGTCATTGTTCGGTAGTCAAAAATGATATTAGGCACACCTTACTTGATTATTGCATGATGAATGAGCTGGGCTATGATTTCTCCGAGGATACGATTCTCGATTTTGAAAAAGCATGAGGGGTGTCTCCATGACCAATAAATTAATCATTTTTCCGTTTGATTATGAAACGATAGCCCTGGTTAGGAACTTGAATCTATTAGGAAGTTATGAGGAAGTTGTACTTATTTCTTTTCAAGGGTCGGGTATGATCGGGAAAGATGCCTGTGTAACGGACAAGGGGGAAGTGACAGGCTTCATAGTGAAGCCAGAGTCTTGTTTGGAGCAAGAAATGGAGCGTTGTGATGCCATATTACTGGTGAAATCCAATTTCAAGCTGGATGTAGCTGAGGTGTATCTTCCCGTGATCCAGAAGGCTGGACAACTTGGCAAAAAAGTCATGTGTAATTTCACTTTGCCAGACTCATGTATGGAATTCATCGAACCCTGTGAGGAGCAAGATGACAAGCTGATTTTAAAAAATACATTTGATGTACGCACGAAAGATATTTTACCGCCTGACCCGGGCTCTGTTATTCATGATTTTTTTACACCGGTTCTGTTTGTATTAGGACTGAACGAGCGAACACATAAGCTTAATTTGCAGCTTAACCTTCGGCAGAAGCTTGAAGCACAAGGATATCGGGTGTCGCAAATCACATCTAATGGATGCGGGGAGCTGATTGGTGCACATTCTTTTCCACAGTTTATGTTTGAGAGCGGTATGACGGAAACCCAGAAGATTATCATGTTTAATCGGTATTTGAAAAAAATAGAGCAGAGCGAAAAGCCTGATCTAATACTCGTGGGCATTCCAGGTGGGATTGTTCCCTTTAACAATACGTTCACGAATTATTTTGGAGTAACCTCATTTTTGGTATCCCGCGCTGTTAGAGCGGATGGCCTAATCTGTTGTCTTCACTATGATGAATACAATATAAAATATTTGGAGCATGTGAAACAGTACATGGAAAACCGTTTTTCCTCTTCATTATTAGGATATGCCATATGTAACAATGTATTCGACAGTTACTCTTCTTCCACAGTCAATATGCAATATGCATCTGTTGATCATCGTTTCGTGGAAGAGAAAAAGCAGGAGTTTTCCAATTATTCCGTGCCTGTACTCCATCTGTCCAACGATGAAGATATGAATAGGCTGACGAAGGATATTTTACATTATTTTTCGGTTGATCATCACGTAGTTCAGTTGTAATGGAGGGAAGAACATGAACTTTACTCAGGATGTAACGGGAACAGGAATGAAACTGGAAAATATATTTTGGATGCTTTTTAAAATAAAAGCGGGTGAGATAAATAAAGAGGCTACATTACTGGGTCCTGATATGGGGTTGTTCCCCAGAGATCTGGTATATCTATTATTTGAAGTGGAAAAAAGCTTTGCTATTCTAATTTCGGAAGAGCGTATAGTGGGAGGGGGGTTGCTTACATATAACAGCTTGTATGAGACGATAAAGGACTGCTTAACAGTGGAAAAGGGATGAAGGATTTGTGAAAATGATGATAAAACATACAAAAACATACAAAAAAATCCGATATACCTCTAGAATCACTTATTTCAGGATTTTTGAAAAATCCTCATTTAGAAGAGAATTGGAGGTTTTAGGATGAATGTATCATTTACATCATCTCACCAATCGCCGTTCCGCACCGCAGATAACAACCGACTTGAACTACGGCATTCCCTTTCCGCTCAGGCTGAAAGGAAGGGTATAGGCAAGCCACAAAACAAGGTTATTCAACAATTGACAGAGCAAAAGCAAAGTTTGATGGAGAGGCGTTCGGACTATTTAAGTAATGCTCTCAAGCGTGGTCTCGGTCCGGAAGCTGTAAAAGCTGAAATGGAAGAGATAGATAAGCAGATTCAGCAAATTGACGAGAACATTCAAAAGCAGTCACTGGAAGAGCAAAAAAAGGCTTTAGGCATGGATGAGGAAAGTAAAAAAGAAGCTCAGAAAGGCAAAAAGGAAGAATATACGCCTAAGACTGCTGAGGAGCAGCAGCAAAGATTGATCACCTATACAATGCATAGTGTTGTATCTGCAAACAATGAGTTGAAGAGTGCCAAAATAGCCAAAACGGCACAAATCACATTGGGAAGCGAGGCTAAGGGGTGGGAAAACGCTAACCCTGCAAAATCAGCGGCTTTGCGTGAAAAGGCAGAAGGACTTAATGGAAAGATCATGGAAATCGCTGCGAATATTAATGAGCGTATCAGCGAAGCGGTGAATAACGAACCGATGATTACAGATCGGGTTGAACCTAAGGATGAGCAGGAGGCGAATGCAGAGGCAGACAGGGTGTGGACTGAACAAGAGCTCAATGCCTATCTAGACTCGGCTAAAGACGGGGCGAAGACTGCAGGCACGAAGGTAAATATTGCAGTCTGATCCGGCTATCATGTACATGGTTCGCTAAATTAGGAGGGTGCTTTCAGACGAACGCTATCGTTCGCAGAGGCACCCTCCGCTTACTCTAATGGAACGGAACAGAGCCGTGAGATTCATTTCACAATCCGAAGAGACAGGGGGAGAAAAAATGAATGGCAAGATCCATGTAGCCATTATTGACGACGGGGTTAATGCTGGCTTTTTAAACACCCAATTATTATATAACGTCGAAATAGCTCATGGAGACGTAGAAGATGAACGTACCTTAAATCACGGTACGCTATGTGCTGCTATTGTACAAACGTATTTTCCAGATGCGATCATTAGCAGTGTGAAAATAATGAACGATAGAAAAGGAAATGCAACTCAGCTTTGTGCCGCGCTGGATTGGTGTGTAAAGCATGATGTGCAGGTAGCCAATATCAGCCTGGGGAGTATAAATTATCGAGATCGAAGCATGCTGCGGGAAGCTGTAAATGATGCAGCTATGGCAGGATTAGTTATGGTATGTGCTGCACAAAACGGAGGACTTATTACTTATCCGGCCTCTTTTGCTAATGTGATTGGTGTGCGCTGCGATCATAGCGGTATACTCACAGCAGGGCAATATACATATGATGCTGAGAAAGCATTCTCAAGTGGTATCGATTTTACCGCTTTTGCCAAGCATGAGCTGATAGGTGCAGCTGGAGAGGCTGTACAATGTCCCAACAGCAATAGCTATGCCACTCCATTCGTTACAGCACAGGTATGTAAAGTTTTGCAGAAGTCCAAGCGTGTTCCTTCCATAGAAAAGCTAAAACATATTTTACATAAGTATAGTTATCATCCGCTACAGGATACCATAATCCCCGTAATGCGTTACGGACATCCGGATTGGATACGGCGCGCCTATGTGTTTATAGAGGATTGTGCAATTAGTTCGAAAGCACCCTATTATTTTCAGACCCAATGTGAAGCTCAACTCCCTGGCGACAAAATTGCTGCGATCTTCGAACGAGCCATCCTGCGGGAGCGAGAACAACAGGACACAGCGCTCGAAGGTGGACAACGGGTATACGGCCTTACAGATACGATTGTCTTGCTAGGGGAAATGGAGCCAGTGAGTTTGCAGGAAGTGGAGCAATTGGCTTCACGTTATGGAAAAAATGTCGTCTATATTTCTAAAAATCAACGACATATCCCCGCACTGAATTTTTCGTCTTGCTATTTGCGCTGGTGGCAGCAAGAGGGGGGGCTCTTTATGACGCGGGAGAAGGCAATCGCAATAGAGGATTCTCGCATTCCGCTTATTTGTATTTATTATGACAAGGGCATTGACATTATTTATTTTTTGCATGAGTTGAGAGGGGAATTTGCCCGGGATGGATATCAAAGCTGGATCGCGGTGGACCAGTCCGCGGCAGTGTTGCATGATATGGAGTATACGCTCCCTTCGGATGCAAGCAATGGATTACAGGAACTGTTATATAATGCGGGTACAATGGCATATAACGCTTATACGGATATTGCTATTTTGTGTGTAGAGGCTACGAATATTACGCATTGCACCAAAGAACGAGTTTTATTAGACGTTGATATTGAGCTTTCTATCCTGGTGAAAGCGGAAACTGAACGCATTTATATATCTATACGGACAGAGCAGGGATATTTGAAAGAAGGGGTCCTCTCGAATTTAAACGTGGGTGATATAGGTGGTATTTATACATATTTAGAACAACTGTTGGTAGACTGATATTCACTATTTAAAACAGACTGCAAGATATGGCAGTAGGCACTACTTTGAACGCATCAGTAATCCGTTATTACTATTTAGCAAAGTGGTTATTCACTCAATAAGTTTGTTTATAAAACGAAATATTTTGAAGTACGTAACCAATTGCTTATCGTTTATCATTAATGTTAATAAATATATTAAGTATTTAATAATAATGTTGACTATAATAAATATGGTGTGTTATATTAAAACCGTAAATAAAACGGCTTCTTAGTCTTGGTGGTACAACGGATTTTATTTTCGCATTCAGAGAGGATGGTTTAGGTGGCAGCAGCTGTAAAAGCAAAGATGATTGTAGACAAATCTTTTCGTATTGCTGAAGTCGATAAACGCATTTATGGCTCTTTTGTAGAGCATCTCGGGCGTGCCGTATATGGCGGCATTTACGAGCCTACTCATTCAACTAGTGATGAAAGCGGTTTCCGAAATGATGTTAAAGAGTTGGTAAAACAGCTTGATGTTCCTATTATACGCTATCCGGGAGGCAACTTTGTATCCGGTTACAATTGGGAGGACGGTGTCGGCCCTGTCGCGTCCAGACCTAGACAGTTGGAGCTGGCTTGGAGAACGGTCGAGCCGAATGAAGTGGGTACGAATGAATTTTTCAAGTGGGCCAAGGATGTAGGTTCCGAAGTCATGATGGCGGTTAATCTGGGTACGCGCGGAATTGATGCTGCGCGTAATCTGGTGGAATATTGCAACCACACAGGTGGCTCCTATTGGAGTGATCTACGTCGTAGTCACGGTGTAGAGCAACCACATAAGATTAAAACCTGGTGTCTTGGTAACGAGATGGATGGCCCATGGCAAATTGGCCACAAGACAGCAGAAGAATATGGTCGTCTGGCTGTAGAATCTGCAAAAGCCATGAAGCTGATCGATCCTGACATTGAGCTTGTATCCTGTGGCAGCTCCAGTTCTACGATGCCAACGTTCCCGGAATGGGAAGCAACCACGCTGGATCATACCTATGAGGTAGCCGACTATATTTCCTTGCACCAATACTACGGAAATCATGACAATGATACGGCTAATTATCTGGCACGCTCTATGGATATGGATCATTTTATTCATACGGTCATTTCGACTTGTGACTATATCAAAGCAAAGAAACGCAGCAAGAAAAAAATGATGCTCAGCTTTGACGAATGGAACGTGTGGTATCACTCCAATGATGCGGACAAAAAAATTGATCCGTGGTCTGTGGCACCACCGCAGCTTGAGGATATCTATAACTTTGAGGATGCATTGTTGGTGGGCAGCATGTTGATTACGTTCCTGCGCCACGCGGATCGTGTGAAAATGGCTTGCCTCGCCCAACTGGTCAATGTTATTGCGCCAATCATGACCGAGAATAACGGAAAGGCGTGGAAACAAACGATTTTCTATCCGTATCTGCATGCCTCCCGTTATGGTCGTGGGGTATCGCTGATGCCTGTCGTAGATTCGGAAAAATACGATTCCAAGGACTTCACAGACATTCCTTATCTGGACAGCGCTGTAGTTTATGATGAAGAGGGAGACGCACTGACTGTCTTTGCAGTGAACCGTCATTTGTCTGAATCGCTGGAGTTGACAGTAGATGTACGCAGTTTTGAAGGCTACCGCATTGTCGAGCATACTGTATTGGAGCATGATGATCTTAAAGCGACCAACAGTCCAGCCGGTGAAAAAGTTACGCCTCACAACGGCGGCAACGCCAAGCTTGAAGACGGAATTGTAAAAGCTCATTTGGGCAAAGCATCGTGGAACGTTATCCGTCTTGCTAAGTCCCATTAATTCTCTTCTGTAAAAGGTAGAGCTTCGACTGTATCTAAATAAGCTCGCATTCTCTCTTGTAAGAGTATTACAAGAGCGGCAATGCGAGCTTTTTGCGTAAAATGAGCCATTTGTCCCTCCATAGATATAGGTTTCTAAGAGAAGGGTAGATTTTAAATAAATATTATGTTTATTACTAAATTTAACTAGACAAAGATGACCTTTATTCACTAAGTGCTCGTACTCCGTACATTTTTATGAAGTTAATTAGACCCAGTTCCAGACTTCCTAGGTGAAAAAAGACCCTGTTATATCGTTGTCAACGTATTGATATCTGAAATGCAGGGTGTGTAATCCGACTTAAATCCACGTTATACTTTAAAAGATAGTCTATTTAAATCCAAATGGTGGTTGTAGCATTTCGAGAAAGGAATGATCTGTATGAGTCAGACAGACCAATATCGTTTTCAAGTGAACTTGGGCGGTATGATTGATATTTTGGCCAATCATTTATATAGCAGTCCACGAGTGTTTATACGTGAGGTTCTGCAAAATGCAACAGATGCGATCACGGCTCGCAAGGAGCTGCGGAAGGTTGTTGCTGAAAGTAAAGTACTGAAAGAAGACAAGGCTCTTGGAGATACAGCTTCTGAGAGTAACGACTATGAAGGTAAAGTCATCGTGGAGTTATCTGGTTCTGGGGAGCATCAGGTATTGATGATTCAGGATAACGGCATTGGATTGTCAGAAGAAGACATTCACCGTTTTTTGTCGATTATCGGTCAGTCTTCCAAGAAGGGAGCCGATTTGCTGGCTTCTGAGACTTCGTTTATCGGACGCTTTGGGATTGGGTTACTATCCTGCTTTATGGTGAGCGATGAAATTGTAGTGCTGACCCGCTCGGTGAAGGAAGGCATCTCCATGGAATGGAGAGGGAAGCCGGATGGGACGTATACGATTCGTCGATTGGAAACCGAGCTGCCTGTAGGGACGCAAATTTATTTGCGCTGCAAGCCGGGAAGTGAGTTTTATTATGAGCCAGCGCACGTAGAGGAGTCTTTAATCTATTATGGTGCGTTGCTGCCGTATCCGGTCATGCTGTCTGTAGACGGGGACACCAAGCGCGTCAATCTTCCATCGACGAGCTGGATGCAGGATCCCGAACAATTGCGGAGTCGCCGTAGTGAGGTGCTGGATTTAGGCTATCGCCTGATGGGCGAGCGCTTCAGTGATTTTATACCGTTGCGGACGGCATCGGGCAGAACAGGCGGGATTGCATTCATTTTGCCTCGCAGTGTTAATCTGAACAGCAAGCGGCTGCATCGGGTGTACCTGAAGCATATGCTGGTGTCGGACAAGGCGGAAAATGTTTTGCCGGAATGGGCATTCTTCATTAAAAGCCTAATTTGGACAGATGAGTTGCAACCAACGGCATCACGTGAGTATTTTTATGAAAATGAACAGCTTGACGATGTTCGTTCTGAACTGGGGACCTGTATTCGGGAAGAACTGCTACGCATGGCGCAGTATGAGCCAGACCGCTTGCAGCACTGGATTCGTTTGCATGAGCTGTCTATGAAGGCGCTCGCCGTGGAGGATGATGAATTTTTGCGGATAATGTACCGTTGGTTTTCCTTCGAAAGTACATTTGGGCGGCGTGAGCTGAGTGAACTGATCCGAGAGGCGGACGGACGTCCACTGCATTACACATCGACAGTAGATGAGTATCGTCAGATTACGCATGTGGCGGCGGCGCAATCCATGTTGGTGATCAATGGCGGCTATATTTATGATTCAGACATTTTGGAAAAGCTGCATTGGATTGACTCTAACCTACAAACAGAGCGTCTTAGCCCTGAGGAAGTATCTCTTTCATTTACCGGGCTAACACAGGAAGAACGCGAGAATTATTACGGTGTGCTACGTGTCATGGATGCTGCTTTGCAGCCGATGCGTTGCCGCGCTGAGTTGAAGCGTTTTGAGCCTGCGAGTTTGCCAGTGTTGTATACCATTTCTCAGGATGCACTGACCTTGCGCTCCATGGAAAACACGGTTGAGGAGACAACCTCACTTTTTTCCAATGTGCTTGATAGTCTGAAAGCAGGAGTCCAGCAGAATTCGGGTTATTCCACCTTATACTTTAATCTGAACAACCCAGTGGTGGCGCGGATTCTTGAAGCTACCGATACGCAGATGGTCACGGCTGCTACAGAAATGATGTATGTGAATGCGCTTATGATGGGGCACTACCCGATGAACCGCAGTGAGTTGGGACTGATGAATCGGAGTGTACTACATTTTATCAATTGGGGATTAGGGAACGGACAAAATTCGTAATTGCGTAATTATAGGGGGAGCCAAATGGAAGATACGATATATGATTTGATGGAGCAGGCGCAGGATCTGCCCGGAGGGGCGGCAAAGCTGGCGATTCTGGAAGAAGCAGTTCGCTTGGCAGATACTTCCGGATTGAAGGAACTCGCTTATGAAATCCGGGGAGAGATTGTAGACTGCGCTATTTTTAACGGATATCCATTGAAGTCGCTGATTGCTTTTTCGTGGCAGTTGGGCCAATTTGATCAAAATCCAGAGGAATACGACGCAGATGAGCTGTTGTGGAATTACAAATGGATACTCGGGAAGGTGTGCAGCTTTTCCAATATATCGAAGACTCAAATAGAAGATCTGGCGGAGGATATGCGCAGACGTTATGCCGAATACGGGTATAATGAGCGTCCATATTACTATTATAAGTTCCGCATCGCGATGGACATGGGTGAACTGGATGAAGCACGGCGGTATCTGGATACCTTCCGCTTGATTGAGTCGGACAGTATGAGTGATTGTGAGGCCTGTGAGCAGAGCCAGATGGTACGGTTCTATTACTTGACTGGAGAAAACGAGCAGGCGCTTGCCGTGGCAAAACCGATTTTGTCGGGACGGATGAAATGTGCAGAAGTACCACATGTGACGCTCTCGCAGGTGCTGTTGCCGCTTTATCGTCAAGGCGAGGTTGATCAGGCAAAGGACAATCATCGCAAAGGCTATCGCCTAATTCGGGATGACCGCGACTTCCTGAAAACGATAGCGGAGCATATCGAATATCTGGCGGTTGCTGATCCGATTCAAGGAATCGAAGTGGTAGAGCGTCATCTACATATGGCGCTAGACTATGAGAGCGGGCTGGAGCAGATGTATTTTTACGCGACGATGGTGAGTCTGCTACAAAAGTTGGATACTTCGGGAGAAAAACGATTGATCCGGTTGCCGGCTTCCTTGGAATGGGGTAAAGAGGATCGCACATTGACAGAAATCATTGCGTATTTTAGGCCACTGGCAGAGTCAGCGGCGGCTGATTTTGATCGACGGAACGGGAATACGTTTTATTCCGATTGGATCGGGAAAATTGTTCAAACGGCATAGAAGAAGTGTTAGCTGTGACGAATATTTTATACAGCCCAAACAATGAGCAGGTATAATGTTCCTGTGAAATGACAGGAGGGGTTATGTTGTGACTGTAACCGAAAAGGTGATTAATTTCGCACACCGCGGAGCTTCAGGTGTATGTCCTGAGAATACGATGGCGGCATTCCGCCACGCCTTGGAACTGGGAGCAACAGGTATAGAAACGGATGTGCAGCGTACCCAAGATGGGCATCTGGTGCTGATTCACGATGAGTCGCTGGAGCGTACGACAGGTTGCTCACTGGATGTAAGGGATATTACGCTGGAAGAATTAAATAAACTGGATGCGGGCGGTTGGTTTGATGAGAAATTCCGAGGTGAGCGGGTCCCGATGTTGGATGAGCTACTGGAACTAGCCCAGTCCTCGAATACAATTATTAATTTGGAGTTGAAAAACAGCATTTATCTCTATCCGGGTATGGAGGAAGAGGTCATTGCTGCCGTGAAGCGTTTTGGGTTGGAACAGCGTGTAATCATATCCAGCTTCAATCACGAATCGCTGGCGCTCTGTGCGCAGCTTGCTCCTGAAATCAAGACGGGGGCGCTGTATATCGAAATTATGGTTCGTCCATCCGAGTATGCAACCCAATTCGGGGTAACAGCACTCCATGCCTACAAACAAGTTGTTACGCCAGAAGCTGTATCAGAGGCTTTGGCATTAGGCGTCGTATACCACCCATGGACGGTGAATGAGCCAGAAGAAATGAAGCGTCTGCTGGAGGCCGGGGTGAACGGCATCATCACGGACTATCCTGACCGGTTGGCGCACTTATTGGCTGTTCGCTCTTCCTAAGTCGAAGACACATTGGAACTGTGACTAAGGGTTTGCAAGGATATGACTGTGGCTATTTATTGAAGCAAAATAGACTCTCCTGTACGCACTCGTTTTTACGAGGCGAGGGAGAGTCTTTTTTGCCCTAAGCCGAAGAGCGTATCATCCACGATGACCTTGATTCCTTTCTACTTGATGCCGAGCCGCATACGATAGCTGAACAGGATGTCTAGTGTTCTGCCCTGAAAATGATTCTCTACCAGCTTCACGAAGCGGGCTATATCGACGTCAAGCGCTCGATTGCCAAGTTTGAAGAGACTTTGAATACCCCCTTGGCTTAGAGCGAGCCCTGTATAACGAGCTGCGTCACACTGCTCACGGTTATGGAAGACAATCTCCCGGGTATATCGGAATTGTCCGCTGCGGTGCAGATTAGCTAAATGCTGATCCTTGCTCCATTTATGAGCTTGTTGCTCTACTGGGGCTTCCTGTTCCAAAAGGGTATCCGCTTTGGTGATAAGCTCTGTATAAGCTTGCTCTATCTGCCATTGCAGCACCGGAGGCCAGTCACAGTCAAAGGCCGCGAACACGCCGCCCTGAGCCAAGACCCTGCCCGCTTCCTGAAGCGTGCTCTCGGGGTCCATCCAGTGAAAGGATTGAGAGCAGGTGATGACGTCTACAGTTCCGTCCTCAAAGGGCAGGTTGTTGGAGAACCCGCTTTTGAAGGAAATGGTTCCTGCCCTTGTCGTTCCTGCCGTCTCCAGCTTGTGCTGCGCTTTTCCTCTCATGTCCGGGTTAGGCTCGATACCGACGATTTGCCGAGCGGCGTTTTCCCATATGAAAGTTGAAAGTCCTGTACCGCAGCCAATATCGGCAACTAGCTCTACGTTTCGCTCCAGATAGCGGCTGATGATTTCCACGACGAGTGACGGTGCTTCCGGGCGGTGCTGATCGTAGTTGTCGGCAAAACCGTTGAAACGATCCACATTACTTTGCAGATTTCCTTCAGGGATCATGGGTTCTTTTCCTCCTTAGTATCGACCGGGCGGCCGTGTAGACTCAAATGCTGCTGTACTCCTATAGTGTACAATTTTACATGTTCATCCATCTACTCTCGTGATTTCACAGCACCCGTCGGATTTCGGAGGGAGGAAATCCCCCTATTTTATCATTGAAGCAAGCGCCCACTCGCGCATCATGGAGTCAAGCATTGGACGCAAATCTTCGCGTTGCATACCCATGTGGAGCACGGCTTCCAGATATCCAGCTTTATCTCCAATATCATAACGTGTGCCTTCCAGTTCTAATGCGAGCAGTTGGTTCTGCAACGCTACTTGATGAAGAGCATCCGTCAATTGGTATTCACCGCCCGCTCCAGTGGACAGGTTTTCCAATATAGAGAAAATGGAAGGCTCTAATACATACCGACCAATGACTGCCTGCCGCGAAGGGGCATCTGCCGGAGATGGTTTTTCAACAAGTCCGCCGACTTCGTGAATGAGACCGTTCTGGTGAGTGGAGTCAATAATGCCGTATTTACTCACATCTTGTTCTTCCACTGTGCGCACGCCGACCACTTGCTTGCCAGTCGCTTCGTAAACATCCATCATTTGACGAATCGCCGGGGTGGAGGAATTCATAATATCATCGCCCAGCAACACGGCAAAGGGCTCATCGCCAATGAACTGACGAGCGCAGCTTACCGCGTGTCCCAAGCCGAGGGGTTCTTTTTGACGGATATAGTGAATGACTGCTTTACCCCCGATGCTTTGAACTTCACGTAGGAGATCATATTTACCTTTGCTCTCCAGTACCTGCTCCAATTCCACAGACTTGTCAAAATGATCCTCGATGGCTTTTTTATTACGCCCCGTTACGATAATGATGCTCTCAATTCCGGACTTGATGGCTTCTTCTACGATATATTGAATAGCCGGCTTGTCTACGATGGGAAGCATCTCTTTCGGTAAAGCTTTCGTAGCTGGTAGAAAACGGGTTCCTAATCCGGCGGCTGGAATAACAGCTTTTGTAATTTTTCTCATAGAAACTCACTTTCCTTTCGGGATGGGGAACCGAATACCCAGTATCGGCTCCCGATATAATTGATGATCATTCCGGCTGCGGTCGCGATCAGCTTGCCTAAAGCAAGCGGCAACTCGGTTCCAGTGTGAAGCACTTGCAGTAATAAGGAGGTTATCCCCAATACGATGAGGTTAATGATGATGAATTTAGGTAATTGACCCTTATTAGTGTTGTTTGATAGTTGTTTGTTGAATGTCCATTTGCTGTTCAAAATATAACTGTTAGCTGTGCCGCAGCTGTACGAAATGACCTGCGCTACAATGACCGGCACTCCGCCCCAAGCCAGCAGCATAAAAATGATATAATCTACACCCGTATTCACCAGACCTACGATGCCAAATCGGATCATAGGAAGCAGCTGGGCCATGCGACTTTTCATGGGTTAGGCTCCATGACCGGATTTGGGTCCGGTATATACCGCACTGTTGCCGCGCACTGTGCGTCCTGTCGAAATCAGGCTCTCACGGGCTCCTTTCATGTACAGGGAGTCACGGGGTTCAGGGACTTTCATAGCATGCGTCGGACCGTTTTCGTATTGTCCACCCAGATGCTCACGGACAATGTAAAGCGGACGTGCTTTGGTTTCGTCATAAATGCGTCCAACATATTCACCCATAATACCGAGAATGATCAGGATCACCCCGTCGAAGATCAGGCTGATGCTGATCATAGACGACCAGCCCTTCATCACATAGGAGTCGGTGAAAAAGTTGAGAAACAGTACGTACATCAGATACAGGAAGCCGGACATGGATAGAAGTGCACCGATATACCCTGCCAGCTTGAGCGGTTTAATCGAAAAGGATGTGATCCCGTCCAGACTGAGCTTGATCATTCGTTTCAACGGATATTTGGTTTCGCCTGCGAGCCGCTCGTCGCGCTCATATTCTACAGCAGTTTGTTTGAAACCGATCCAGCTGACCAGTCCACGAACGAATCGGTTATTTTCCGGTAGCCGTTTCAATTCTTCTATGACCTTGCGATCCATTAGGCGGAAGTCCCCGGTGTCGACCGGGATATTAATATCCGTTGATGCTTTAAGTACACGGTAGAAGAGGCTGGCAGACCATTTCTTGAAGCGAGTCTCGCCATTGCGTTTGAGTCGTTTGGCGTAGACCACTTCATAGCCTTCCTTCCACTTGTTAGCCATCTCAACAATCAGTTCCGGCGGGTCCTGGAGGTCGGCGTCAATGACGACGACCGCCTCCCCCACCGCATAATCCATCCCGGCAGTAATCGCTAGCTGATGACCAAAATTGCGAGAGAAATCAATCAATACAATGGTGTCATCTCTGAGACTGAATTCCTTGATCAATTGGACGCTGCGGTCCGAACTTCCATCATTTACGAAGATCAGCTCGTAGGGCTCACCCATCGAGCCCATAACTTGTTTCAGCCTCCGGTAGGTTTCCGTAATAACGGCTTCCTCGTTGTACATCGGAATAACTATGGAATAACGGATGGGTTCACTCATTCGTAGTTCCTCCTCATTTATAATGTGATTTCGTATAAAGTACCGCTTCCGCCACGTTCGTCTCCGCCAGGGCCACCTTGACCATCCTGGGCGTTCGCATTGCTGTTCGTGGTGTCGCTTCCGCTCTCAGTTGCTTTAACGTCTGTACTTGTTTCGCCTGTTGTTGTTTTCCATTCATCTGTAGGAATCACTTTGCCGTGTTCTTTGATCCATGCAGTGACTTCAGAGTTACCGCCGTCTGGTCCGCCACCTCCACCAGAAATCATGAAGTACTTCACTTGGCCGCTTTCGACCAGCGCCTTGATTTTATCGACGGTATAGACTGGATCGGAAGATACAAAACCGTTCATAATAATTACTTTTTGTCCGGCCTCGACCAGGTAAGGAGCAGCCGTTGAATAATTACTTGCTGCAAAAAGGTAGGTTTCACCTGTGTTATTTTTTTGCAAGTAGCTCAACGTTTTTTGATCTAAACTTTGGCTACCGTTGGGTCCCCCCATTCCTCTGGAACGGGTAGAAGATTTTTGTTCCGTGTCTGTACTTGTTTGTGTGCCTGAAGTATTACCGTCAGGGCTGGAATTCTCTGCATTATTGGTCTGGTTATTCGTTTGAGTTCCTTCGGCTTGTTGTCCATTGGCGCTCTGACCTCTATTGCGATCATTGCCGCCCGGCATTCCGCCACCACCACCGCCAAATTGAGTGGGTCCGGCTTGTGGAATCATGCTGTTCCCCCCGTAGATGATCGGTGTCAATGCCCAGTACGCAGGACCGATAAACATAGCGAGTACACTTGCAATAATGGCGAATCTTGTGAACTTCTCAGATTTCATTCGTGCTACTATCAGCAGCACCGTGCCGACGATCCCTAAGATCAATACCGCGATGGACCAGCCGCTGCCAATGGTATCGTTGTAATTTTGCAAAACAAACCAGCTAAATACCGAGGTTGCCAATACTGCTGCGGGTAACAGCCAGGAGAGCCAGTTGGAACGCTCACGATACTGCTTCCACAATTCTACGAATCCTGCTCCAAAGAGCGCTGCAATTGGTGGCGCGAGCATAATCAGGTAATAATGATGAAAGAATCCTGCTACGCTGAAAAACGCAGCTACGGGAATCAACCAGGCCAGCCAGAAGATGACCTCTTTGTGTTTTTGTGTGATATTACGACGTCGAATGCTTGCAAGCAGACCGATGGAAGCAATCAATGCGAATGGAAGCAGCCAGCTGGCTTGACCTGACAGGGAAGATTGGAACAACCGCAAAGGTCCTTTTTCGCCAGTGCCGAACATGCCGCCACCGGAATTTTCTCCCGGTCCACCGCCTGGACCACCCTGGCCACCTTGCCCGTCTCCAGGACCACCTTGTCCGTTGCCGCCAAATCCACCCGGTGGCATTTGACCACCTGCACCGAATCCGCCTGCTGCCATGTTGTTGGCACCAGAGTCATCCGTAGTGGTAGTGCTGTCCGATGTTGTAGTCGTCTGAGCTTGATCTGTGTTCGTATTGCTGCTATTCGTTGTAGCGTTATTGTTCCGATCCGTGCGTTCACCGCCACGATTGCCACCTGTACCCTGATCTCCTGTCAGACGGGACAGGCCGTTATAACCAAAGGCCAAATTCAGCACAGAGTTCGTACCGCTACTCCCCATATAAGGGCGTTCATCTGCCGGAGTGGAGTCCACTACGACTGCCCAGGAGAGCGATACGATCAGGAGGACAACTACTGATCCTACCAGTGTTACTGCTTTTCGCTTCCAGTTAAACTTGGAGGCCAACAGATAGAACAGACCCAATGCGGGAACGATCATATAGGCTTGCAACATTTTTTCGTTAAAGGCGATGCCTACGACTGCGAAAGCAGCAAGGATCAGCCCGGTTTTGCTATTTCTAATGCCTCTGAACAATAGCCATGTTGCGAGCAACAGTGTGAAAACCAACATAGCGTCGATGTTATTCGTGCGGCTAACCGCTACGGCTATCGGTGTCGTTGCCATAGCGAAGGCGGCCGATCGTGCGGCTATCGTACCAAAGCTCGGTTTGACGAGTAAGTAAACGAGCAAGACTGATCCGACCTGAGCCAGCGCTTGTGGCAAGATAACGCTCCATCCGTGAAGCCCGAATATATAGGCGCTCAGTGTCTGAATCCAGAAAACCACAGGCGGTTTGTCTACCGTTACCGATCCGGCAGAATCAAGTGAGGCGAAAAAGAAGTTGTGGAAGCTCTGTAGCATGCTTGCTACGGCTGTCGTATAGTAGGTGTTTACATATTTGTCTTGCCAGATGTTGTATCCGTTCAAAAATGCGGATATCAGCATAATGATGATCAGGGGGATGTCCGCCCTGGTCTTAAACCATTTCTTAATCATGTTCATTCCACTCCCTGTGAAAATTCTTTGTATTTATTCCGTTGTTCTAGCCGCTATCTTCAGGACTGCGGAATGACCAGTCGCTTCTGATCTTGGCCCGGTGAACTACCGGCTTGCTATTATCATGCCATACGTACCTTAATGGGTTCTGAGCGCTCCCTGAACGTTAGCTGAAAGCTGAGCAGAGGTACTTTTTTTGCGACAGGATTCAGGTATATTAGATACAGGTAAAAAATGAACTGACTTTTTTATGAGAAAAATGCGGCAACATGAAAGGGAAGATTAATAATGAATCCAATACACGGAGTTAAAATTATGCTGGCAGATGATGAGCCTCATATTTTGCAATTTTTAGAGCTTGGACTGATTAATGAAGGATATGAAGTCAGAACCGCCGAGAACGGGAGTAAAGCGCTCGATTTGGCAAGAGAGTTTCGTCCGCATGTAGCGGTGCTGGATGTGATGATGCCGGAAATGAACGGTTTTGAGGTGTGCCAAAGTCTCAAGGAGACGGAGGATAACATCGCGGTCATTATGCTGACCGCCAAGGATGATGTAGACGATCGGGTAAAGGGATTAAAACTCGGCGCGGATGATTATGTCGTAAAGCCCTTCAGTTTTAATGAGCTGCTGGCTCGCATTGAAGCACGCTTGCGCAATCAGTTCCCCGATCTGCTGGGGGAGGTTGTTCACGGCCCCTTTCAAGTGGATGATCGACGCAAGGAAATTCGTTATCAGAGTCAGGTGCTGGAGCTGTCGCCTACCGAATATGAACTATTGAAGTTTCTGGTGCTTAATCACGGGATTGTGCTGAGTAAAAGTCGTATTCTGGACCGGGTATGGGGGTACGATTTTGGGGGAGAGGATAATATTGTTGAGGTGTACATTCGCTCCTTACGTGAAAAACTCAAAGACAAGGAGCACCGGGTCATTCGTACGCTACGCGGTGTGGGCTACCGGGTGGATCTGCTATGAAGGCGGGCGGGAAAAGTCGGAGAAAATATGCGCTTCGTTCTCTCCGGTCCCAGCTTTTGGCCAGAACGTTACTCATTTTGGCTTTGCTGCTCGTATTGATTGGTTTTCTACAATATTTTCTGATGAAAGATTTTCTGTATCGCAGTCGGGCAGAAGCTATGGATACGCAGTTGAATTCGATTCCTGCCGATTTATTGATTAAGGATTCGCAGGAGCAGGGTGGGGTAACCGCTCCCCAAGAACAAACCAATCGGAGGAATAATCGACCGGGGCCGTTTTTGTTCTGGCCGGATATGTCGCTCGCTTCTATAGATACAGACGGCACTTTCCAGAGCTTGTCCAACGAAAACGGACTTAAGCCGCCACGTCTCACCACTGAGCAATATCATGCAATGCAGCAGAGCAAACGCATGCGCCACGGCTATCAATTAATCACGGATGCTCAGGGGAAAGAGCAACTGGTTGTATTCCGTCCGCTCGGTCCACCTGACCGTTCGTCCGGTTTACTTCAAATGGGCGTATCCACGACTTCTATGCAAGAGCAATTGATTAACCAGCTCCGCACCTTTATTTTATTGTCTCTGATTGCGCTTGCGATTGGGTTGGCGCTTATGCTTCCTGTGCTGCGCCGCACGTTGGTGCCCCTTTCCAGGATGGTCGAGGCAGTCAAACGTATTGATGCGGGCAATCTGGCCGAACGCTTTGACTCAGAGCAAGGGCAGTATGAGGTGGATCGTTTGGCGGTTTCATTTAACGGGATGCTGGAACGGCTGGAGCATTCTTTTGCTGCCGAACGAGAATTGCAGATGCAGATGAGACGATTTATTGCGGATGCTTCCCATGAACTGCGCACCCCGCTCACGTCTATTCACGGCTTCTTGGAAGTGCTGCTTCGTGGGGCGGCATCTAATCCGAAGCAGCTTCTGTCGGCACTAGAAAGTATGTATGGTGAATCCAAGCGGATGAATAAACTTGTCTCTGATTTACTATTGTTGGCTAAGCTGGATCGAACACCGGAGTTGAAGCTGGAAGACATATCACTAGATGCGTTGCTGCTGGAAATGAAACCGCAGCTCCTTATGCTGGCAGGTACACGTAAAGTGGTTTTTGATATGACGGCAGGTATACGGATATTGGCAGAGGGGGATAAAATCAAGCAGGTAGTGCTCAACTTGTTTCACAATGCTGTTCAGCATACCGATTTGGAAAGAGGTGTGATCCAGGTAAACCTGTCTGCAGGTAAGAAGTTGGTGGATATCCAAATTCGTGATAACGGACCAGGCATGAGTAAAGAACAGCTGGAGCGGATATTTGAGCGTTTTTATCGTGGAGATGAATCGCGTACACGTAGCTCAGGCGGGGCGGGCCTTGGTCTGGCCATTACACAGTCTATCGTAGAAGCACACGGCGGGAACATTACGGCCGAAAGCACACCGGGAACGGGAAGTGTATTCAAAGTAACGTTACCTTTAGCGGGAACAGTATAGTATTTAAGATTATGGCGTAACATAAAAATAGCCCCCCGAACCGCAGCTTTGGTTATAACACGGCTCGGGAGGCTTTTCTATTGTTAGTTAATCAGCGAAGCTTTCTGTAAAAGCACATGCAGCACCTTGGCAGATGCCTCACGGGTTGTAGGTGCATTCGGCTGGAAGTAGGAGGAGCCTTTAATCGCTTCTCCGTTGATGATACCTGCTGCACTTACTTTTTCAATACTGTCCTTGGCATAGCCTGCAAAGGATGAAGCATCATGGTACGGTGTACGTGCAGGGCCATCGACTGCTGCTTTGATTTGAAGCAGATCTACAGCTTTACCCAGCACGACAGCAATTTCTTGACGACTGATATTAGCGTTCGGATCAAACTTGTCGCTGCTGCGACCCGTAATCAATCCAGCTTCATAAGCGGCTGCTACATCGCCGGAGTACCAACTACCTGCCGGGATATCACTGAATGGTGCAGCAGTACCCGGTGTCAGGCCGAGTGCCCGAGTTACCAGGGCTGCAAATTCTGCACGTGTCACGTTCTTCTTCGGTGAGAAAGTCGTTTCGGTCGTGCCGTTAATCAGCAACTTGTTCGCCAGCGATTGAATTTCGGATTGGGCATACGACGATGAAATATCTTCAAAGCTAACGGGACGTGTCGCCGCTGCATACGTCGAGAAGCCCGGTCGGCTTACCTTGACGACGGTAGATCCATCAGCCTGCTTGGTGAAGACGGATGGAACGGGATAGACATTTCCGTTTGCCGTATAAAGTACACCGGCTGTATTGGAATCAATTTGACCAGGTACGGTAAAGGATCTGCTTATGAACTGTCCTGGAGCAACTTTGAGCGATTGACTCTTGCCACCAGTGACAACATTAGCTTCAAACCCTACCGGGGTGCCGATCACATTGGAGCCTTTCAGCTTACTTGTAAAAGTGCCACTCGCCTCTCTCTGGCTGCTGATTATCACTTCAATGCCTGCACCAGCAGGAACATTTTTCAGAGCGGATACTGGCAAAGCCAAAGAAGAGCCTGTATTGCTTACAATCAAGCTGCTTCCTGCTGCAGCCTTGCCCAACGTTACCAGTTGTGTGGAAGTGAGCGATGCTTTCGTCGTTTGGCCTGCTTGGCTAGTAGCCGACAGTACAATAGCTGTCGGGCTGGAACCTGCTGCTGTCACGGCACCCTGTAAATCTGCCTCGGTTACTGTCAGCGACTGTACATTATTGTTCAATGCAACGGCTGTAGTGACAGTTTTAACAGCCTGCCCTTGTTTCACAACGCTTTGAAGTGAAGGTGCAGATGTAGAGACAGGAGTGGATGTGTTCGTTGCAGCAGAAGGTGTAGTATTGCTTCTGCCGCCACCTCCACCACCGCTGCCTCCAACACTACCGCTGGATGCGGCGCTATTATCCACACGGATAGCTTTAGTGGCGGTGAAGAGTTTAGGACCGTCGGTATTGCGTACGACTTCGCCGTCTTTATTCAGTTCTGGAGAACTGACTTCCAGCTTGTATACGCCGTCCTTCAAATGCTGAATCACGGGCTGACCGTTAGCATCCAGAACAGGTTTTCCATTGTCATCTAATTCGACGTAACTTCCGTCAATATCCTTGAAGGAATATGCGCCTTGTTTGAGGCGAGCGTTGGCTCCTTGTTCTTTTGAAGTCGTAATGCCGTCAATAAGACCAATTAATTTATCATCAACGCCGTATACATAAAGCGCGATCTGGTTGGTTTTATCTGTGGTCAGGCGGAATGCCAAATCTGTTGAGCGTTGAGCACCTGTACGACTCGGATAAATAATCGGGTTGGTGACACTCAAGTCCTGCAAGCCGAAGCCAGTTGTTGGATTTTCTTTGCCTACATGAACGACGAACGGCAGATGAAGTGTTGGCAGTCCGGCGCTTTTCAGAATAACTTCCCCTTCATATACACCTGTGGCTGCACCTGAATTTGGTTGTACAGACAGGAAGAACGGTTGCGATTTACCCGGTTCTGCCGAGATTGCTCCATTCGCGCCCACACCTTGCAACTGAACGGCAATGTTGCTCACGTCAGGTGTAGCAATCGGCTTAGTTGGATCAGAGGTTACATTATCATGTAAAACGGTGCTGGCTTCATATTGCACAGTGTTAGCCGACAAGTTTTTGAGTTGAAGCTGAATCTGCTTCGCATCACTACCAGGTCGTAACACCCCGAAGCTGGCGGAAGGATTGTAATTCACAACCTCCTGCCGATTAAAGTTTTTGTCGAGAATCGTAATCTTTTCGACGGTTTCCAGCAGGGCTGGCGTCTGAATCGCATTAGCGATGTTTACAAGGCCTGCACCTTGGGAATACACATCATATTGGATTTTATCCTCATCAAAGAGTGTAACCGAAGTGTTTGCCAGAGCAGCGCGGATATCAAACGGTGTCCAGTTTGGATGCTGTTGCTTCAGCAGCACAGCAAGTCCAGCCACATGCGGAGACGCCATACTTGTACCGTTGCTGCGTTTGTAGGCTTGCTCATAAGATGCATCCGGATAGAACTTGGCGAAGGCAGGGTAGGTTGATAAAATGCCCACACCCGGTGCGCTCACATCCGGCTTGATGCTGAGTAGTTCATCTCCGTTCGGTCCACGGGAGCTGAAACCGGCCATCGTATCGCCTGCATTATCTGTACGAATATAATCTGCCCCAAAGGAGACGGAGAACTTCTCTCCAGCATTGTCCACAAGTTGTTTAGCCAGCGCGCGCCCTTCCTTACCTTTCATGTCAAAGGTCGGAATAAAGTCAAAGCTGTCACCCAAATTGGAATTTACGTAGTCATTACGACCTGAAATACTTTCCCCTAAATCAGCTTTGGTGATGTCGCCCGCTTTCGTATTCCCATTAAAAACGATTACAGCCTTCGCACCGTTTTCTTTCGCATTTGCGATTTTATCCACGAATGCCAAGTTGCCGCGTGAAACGAGGACTATTTTTCCTGCTACGTCTTTCCCTTCAAAATCATCAGGTTGCCCCAGATTCGCATATACGAGCTCATAAGGGGCAGTTCCCAAAATGGAGGCAAAGTCTTCTCTGCCTGTCTCCCAGCCCATCAAATTAAAATCATAATGTACATAAGCATCATCAGTTACGGTCTTTTTCAATTCACCGTTAGCCTCCCAATAGGAGTCACGGGTGACCGAAGCTGTACCCGAGAAGCTTTTGCTCGGCGAAGTGGCTGCACCGACGGAAATCGCCAACTGTGATGTTGCGGGAGAACCCATGGAATAAAAATAGGGGCCTTCCTGTGCCGCATTACCATTCGCTATGACCGCGACTACGCCGGAAAGTACAGCATTATTAATAGCAATGGAGTCGGGGGAGTTCGGATCCTTTTCGGAATCCGAGCCCAGCGACAGGTTAATGACGTTCATACCATCTTTGACAGCGCGTTCAATGCCATCAATGACCTGTGCGGAGGAACCGGAGGAGCGTCCCGTCTTGGTATTGCGTCCAAGCACTTTATACACGTATAAGTCCGATTTATAGGCAATACCCTTTTGCACAATATCCGAGGATTTATTTGCGGCTTTACCGGCAATTGTGCCGGAGACGTGAGTACCATGTGTCGTTCCGCTAAAACCTGTGCCGTATGGGTCATTTTCTTTTTCAAGGAACGGTTCCTCGTAAGGGTCGTTGTCTTGTTCAAAAGAGTCATATCCGCCTTTATAGGCTTCTTTCAAATCCGGATGCTCATAATCGATACCAGTATCAATAACCCCGACCTTGATTCCCTCGCCATTCAATCCTTTGGCCCAGGCTTCAGGAACACCAATCTGGTCCAGCGGTGCGTTATCATAAGTGGCTCCACTAGCTGTAAGTGTTGGCGGGTCCTGTACGGGGATGGAATAATACGTTTTGTTTTCATGAATGGATTTTACACCTGGCAGTTTAGCCAGTTCTGGAATCTTATTGGCTGGTAGTGTGACCTCCAAGCCGTTAAGCACCGTGTTGTACTGGTAATTCACCTGAAGAGAAATACCATGCTCAGCGGCTTGGTCTACGAACGTAGTTTGCTCGGTGGCAATCGCGGATTCCGCTTTTTGCTCAGATTGAGCTGTGAAAGCTTGGAAGCCTGAACGTGCCGCATACTTGTCCACGGCTAAGGGCTCACCATCAAGCTGTACGATGACTCTGACCTGGCGGGAAGAATCGGTGCTTAGCTCTGGCGAAATGAAGGCCGGAGCCGCCTCAATAGTCAATGCTTGCTGAGCTTCCAAAAATGAGTTGATTTGCAGATCTGCGGTAGCAGCAGAACTGACAGACGGCAGAGACAAGCTTACCGTCAAGGCAAGAGCGAGTGATACGACAGGTATTTTTTGCAAAATGATCGGCTTTTTCAAAGATTTCCCTCTTTTCAATCAAAATATGATATGTCTACATACTAGGATTTGAAGCCACTGCCGTTGTTCTCACGCCTCCCTTAATATCTAAAATAATAGAATTGACCACTGGTGACTAACTTGCCAGTTTTGAGGCATATCTTACCATATTGGTGGGATATATTACTATATGTTTTTTATATTTTTAGAAAAAATAAGGGTAACATCACATATAGATTCCATGGAAATGTTATGAATTTACTAGATTATTTTTGAAAACAATCGAAGGGGAATGGGAGAATGCGAGATTTAATGATATAATCTGCATTGGAATTGTTGAGGTTTCACAATCATGTAAAATGCCTAAGGCAAAGGAGTCGATTATGTTGGCAAAAACATTGATTTTCGGGCATAAAAATCCGGATACGGATACCATTTGCTCAGCTATTGCTTATGCAGACTTAAAAACCAAACTGGGCGCGGACGTAGAGCCGGTTCGTCTGGGCGAGGTGAACGGGGAAACGCAGTATGCACTGGATTATTTCAAAGTGAGCGCGCCACGTCTAGTTGAGCAGGTTGCTGCTGAAACGGACAACGTCATTTTGGTCGATCATAATGAGCGCCAGCAAAGCGCCGCTGATATTGACAAAGTACGTGTAACTGAAGTCATCGACCATCACCGGATCGCTAACTTTGAAACAAGCCAGCCGTTATACTTCCGCGCTGAGCCAGTGGGTTGCACAGCCACCATTTTGAACAAGCTCTACAAGGAAAATGGTGTAGCGATTCCGAAAGAAATCGCAGGTCTAATGTTGTCCGCGATTATTTCCGATTCCCTGTTGTTCAAATCCCCAACCTGCACGGATCAAGACGTGGCTGCTGCTCGTGAACTGGCTGAAATTGCTGGTGTGGATGCAGATCGTTACGGATTTGACTTGCTTAAAGCGGGGGCTGATTTGAGTGGTCACACCATTGAACAGTTAGTAAGTCTGGATGCCAAAGAATTTCAGATGAATGGTCGCAAAGTGGAAATTGCTCAAGTGAACGCAGTAGACGTCAACGATGTGCTATCGCGTCAAGCTGACCTAGAAGTTGCATTATCCCAAACCATTGAGGCCAAAAATCTCGATCTGTTCCTGTTCGTTGTAACAGACATTGTGAACAGTGATTCCATTGGTATTGCCCTGGGAAGCCAAGCACAAGCGGTTGAGAAAGCCTATAATGTACAGTTGGATGACAACAAGGCTGTTCTAAAAGGCGTTGTATCGCGAAAATCGCAAATTGTGCCTGTATTGACTGACGCTTTTAACAGTTTGTAAGGATAAAAAATAAGCCTCCTGAACCCCTGCATAATGGCAGTGGAAGCAGGAGGCTTATTTCTATTTCTTCAGTTCTGCCAGGACGTCTCCGATGCGGAATTCAAATGCCAATTTCAACTGATCGCTCATCAGGTGCCAGGCGTTTTCAGCTACAGCGAGATCGCCGCTATGGGTAAATGCATGTGCGGCACCCATGTATTTTTTATACGTCACGGGCACATCTGCTTCAATCAGCCGTTTGGCGTACAACTCGGCTTCGTCAGCCAAGGAGTCCAACTCCGCGGTTATGATCAGAGCAGGAGGGAGATTATGTAGTGATTCTGCAAAAAGGGGGGAAACTAACGGATTCCGCGCCTCATCTGGTGAGTGCAGATAACTTTCATTAAAGATTTTTGCTACTCGTGGCGGAATCGCTTTCTCGAATTGGGGCTTCAATTTGGGATCTGTAGCAATATCTAATGGTGGGTAATCCAGTACCTGATATATAATCGGAAATTCCTTGCGATCCCGGGCCATAAGACACAGCGCTGCCGCTAGATTACCACCTGCACTGTGTCCCCCGACCGCAATGCGTTGAGGATCTACGTTGAGCACATCAGGATGCTCGTACAACCATTGGGTCACATCATAGCTTTCCTGTAGCGGGATAGGGAATTTATGCTCCGGGGCCAAGCGATAATCGACATTAACGACAACGCAATTCGCACGTTCAGCAATGACCGGACACCAGGGATCATCCATTTCGGCGCTGCCCATTACAAAGCCGCTGCCATGGAAATTCACAAATACAGGGAGTGGATCAGCAGACCGGTGAGAAGGTTCATATACAATCACCCTGGAGTCACCAACAGAGGTGGGAATGATCCTTTCTTTCCGATGTACTTTGGGAGAATGCGAAGGTTTGAAATCGGACGCAGCTACCATTCTGCCAGCCGATATGCGGGCAAGTTTGACGAACAGTTTTTGTCTCAGTCTTCGCACCATTTTTCTCTCTCCTCTCTGGAGTCGGTTAGACGCGAACCTTTGACATCTTCAAACGCAGAACGTACGCGTGACAAATAGGTTTGGAACTGACAGATTTCCGACTCACTAAAGTCTGACATCAGACGTGAAGCCAGCCCTACGAAAAAGGGGTCCATCTGTTGAATTTTACTTCTTCCTTTATCGTTCAGGGACACGAACACTCCCCGCTTGTCATTGGGATCGTCATATTTATTAATGAATCCCTCTTGTTCGAGAGAAATAACCATAGAACTGATTGCTGCCCGGCTTACCCCCATCTTTTCAGCCAAAGCAGAAGGAGATGACATTTCATCTCTTTGCGCTGAAAGTACACAAAGCGCGATATATTGCCCGTAGGACAGACCAAATTCACGCGAACGTTTTTCCATGTTTTTACGTATTTCATACGTTATGGAAAATAAATCTACCAAAACACCAATCGGTTTATTGCCACCTGGAAAGAGATTATAGGCCAGTTGACGAATTTCGGAGTCCAAAAAAAAGAACATGCGATCCACCTCGATGTAGTTAATTAGTTAACTGTAATTTAATTAACCACTGGTTGCAATGATTTATACAAACTTTGTTCCGCATTTTTTTGAAAATATATCTGTAAAACGTCACATCCAGGGGCCGATACACTGATCGGGGCCCTGATTCACAAAGGCTTGTATGGAGGGCTGACGCAGGGTACGTCCTTCTTGCCACCGCCATTCACTATATTGAACCTTGGCGGTATACATGGGTTTCACCCAAAATGCGTCTTGATGCCGATCCGGTTTATTGCTAAAAGGTCGCTCCGATATGATATGTGGTAGCAGGCGCTCGGTAAGCTGACGCCAATCTTCCCGAGTCAGCTTACCCGTCCCCACATGCCCGATATAGCGCAGCATTCCTTGTTTATCATATTGGCCCAGCAACACAGCATTGATAATGCCTCCGTTTAGGGTATAGCCACCGATAACGGCAATGATATCGCCATAATTTTTGACCTTGAGCCAACGTCCGTCCTTTCCGCCCAATGTGTACGGACTATCCAGCTTTTTACACACAATGCCTTCCATTCCTTGGCTGCACATGACCTGAAATAGAGCTTGTCCATCAGGATGAGCGGGAGCTAGTTGAATCCGTTCATTCGGTATGATGATCTGATGCAGCAGTTCAAGCCTTTCCTGTAACGGTTTAAGATGAACCCACTCCCCGTTCAGATAAACAATATCAAACAACATGTAAGTAGCGGGTACAGCTTCATAGGCTGACTGAACTCGATCCGTCCGACGAATCAGATCCCGTCGCATAATTTCATGGAACGATGGCTTACCGTCGGCACCGAGTGCGATCATTTCCCCGTCCAATATGACCGAATCAGCCTTACAGTAGGAGGGGAAGAGAGCAAGCTCCGGGTATAAAAGCGTTCGTTCATGCTGCTTGCGGTTAAACAGGCGTGTGCTGCCCTGGTCGTGATACGTCAAAATTCTCGTACCGTCCCATTTTATTTCGTAACGCCAAAGGCCCGGATCTACAGGTACTTTTTCGCTCAGTTCCGGTTCAAACGGGATTACAGGTTTTAATTCCGTACGCAACGCAGCACCTCCCTTGCCTTAATTGGAATAAATATAGTGTCGACGATAGATCCTATTTTATGTATCGGGATTTTGAAAAATTCGATTCCAGTCGCTCCGAAGTGCAAGATATAGACGAACTAAACCATTTCGATCTATATCTTGTTCATTGGAAGTCGCTTATGGGATTTTTGCAAAATCCTCGTATGTGATGTTTCGCTGATTCCTAAATAGGGGAATGATAAGGATATCTAGCGTCGGCATGAAGTGATTGCAGTAATTCGTTAGCATGGAGTTGTAACGGGATTTTCTTCAGTCAGAAAGGAGATTGGTTTCATGAGACAAATTCGCGAGGAGGACCATGCAGTAGTCATGGTGGATGATGGACAGGTAGTTGCAGAAGTAGGCTATAAATCCATAGATGACCACTCATTGGTCATTGACCATACATTTGTATCCGAGCAGTTACGGGGTCAAAAAATCGGCAAGGAGCTCATCGACCGAGTGGTTGATATGGCAAGGAATCAGCATAAAAAGGTTATTCCTGCTTGCTCGTACGCGCTTGCTCTGTTCAAGCGCCATCAGGAATACAGTGACGTATGGCAACAATGAATATGGATCATCAAGGCTGCTTAATTGCATAACCGATACAACACCGGAGCGGGTAATCAGACCTTCCCGGTGTTTTTTTGTGTGTATAAAGCTTGTAAAATCAATGCATTCTACCGTTGATATAGGGAAGTAAAGGGCTATTTTCAAATGTTGAAGCATATTTTCTGACAGATGGCTGTGAAATTGTTCATACTGTTGTCACTTCACAGGCTGTCCATGAGTTCTATATAATATATTATGGTTATGACTACAACAGTAACGAAAACCTGAATTTAACGAAGGAGACGCTCATGATGAATAAAGCGAGTGAGGACAAGCAGTACGTTCCAACGAGCAATCGTAATTTTACAGCCTTGATTATCACCGTTTCCATTATAGCCAACGTGATTATTTTGCTGCTGTTCTTTTCGCCGATCGGATACCAGGGTAGTGTGAGTTTTGATCTCACTATTTTCCCAAGGCTGAATGCGATTTTTAACAGCTTCACGTTTATTTTTCTGGTGGCTGCACTGGTTGCTATTTTCAAAAAGAACATTAAGCTTCATAAAACCTTTGTTTTGCTGGCCTTCGCCAGTACCGTTTTATTTTTATTTTCCTATCTGACCTTTCACTACATTTCGCCGGAAACTGCAAAATATGGTGGGGTGGGTATCCTTCGGCCGATCTACTTTACGCTGTTGATTTCGCATAGCATACTGGCTGCGATTATTGTACCGCTGGCACTGTTCACGGTTGTATGGGGATGGACGATGCAGGTAGCAAAACATCGTAAGATTGCGCGCTGGACGATGCCAATTTGGCTATATGTGAGCTTGACTGGGGTACTGGTGTACGTTTTCATGGCCCCATACTATTAATAGATGTGAACCCTTTGCGGGTTGATTTAGGAAAATGGCGTCTCTGCTGAAGAGGCGTCTTTTTTGTATCCAATAAAAGAAAAATTATTCCTTCTAAATTTATTTTATTGAAAAAACGTTCCTTCTTTAGCGGTATTTCTGCTATAATTTGCCTTAATCAACTAAGAACAAGGGGGTCACCATGTGACAAAGAAAGCGAAAGGCAGGTTACGGTTGCTTGTATCTATGCTGGCGCTGGTTGTACTGCTGAGCAGCTGCGGTGGTGGAGGATCAAAGTCGGAAAAGGTTGACGGAGGGAAAGTAACACTGCAATTTTGGACCATTGCACTACAACCTACATTTACCCCGTATTTCAATCGGGTGATTGCCGATTATGAGCAGAAGAACCCCAATGTCAAAATTGACTGGAAGGATTACCCTTATGATGCAGTGACCAACAAGCTGTTGACAAGTATCGCTAGCAACAGCAGTCCGGATGTAGTCAATCTCAATACAGAATTTGCTAGCCAAATGGGCTCCAAGGGTGCTGTTGTTGATATGAATGAGCATTTGTCGCCCGAGGAAAAGGCTGCTTATTTCGAGGGTATTTATAATTCCACAGTCATTAACGGTAAAGCTTATGCGCTACCCTGGTATACCGGTACAGAAGTGCTTTACATGAATACAAAGCTGGTCAAAGCCGCCGGATTGGACCCTGCTCATCCGCCCAAAACCCGGGAGGAATTGTCTGAGTGGGGCCGTCAGATCAATAGAAAAATTGGCAAAGCAGGCTATGCTCAGCAACTTGTATCCAAGCTTTTCGCTGTGGACGGCATTCCCATTCTAAATAAAGAAAAGACAGCAGCGGCGTTCAATACACCAGAAGCAGTCACCATGATTGATAATCTAAAAAAACAGATGGAAGATGGCGTTGTACTCAAGGAAGACGCTGACTTCTCACAACAAGTGAAATATTATGCCGGCGAGCAGGTTGCTTTCGAGCTGGCAGGCCCAACGTTCATCAATTTTATCAAAACGGCAGCGCCGGATGTTTATAAGAACACAATTGCTGTTCCTGTCCCAACCGGTAAAGCTGATGTGCGGCTCTCCAACTCCATGGACCTGGTCGTACCTGCTAAGTCTGCACATGTGGACGAAGCAGTGAAATTTGCTGTTTTCTTGACAAACGCAGAGAGTCAAACAGCTTTTTCTAAAGCGGCGAATACACTACCTTCCACGAAAGACTCCATTAAAGATCCATATTTTACTCAGTCTGACAAATCATTAGAAGCACAAGCCAAGGTAGTATCCGCGCAAAGCTTGGATAAGGCGACAGATTATATGGTCGGTGTGCCTAATGCCAAAGATGTGAACAGTGCCATCGCGCGAGCTTTGCAAAATATTGTATTGAACGGCACGGATACGAAGCAGACGCTTACTGCCCTGGAGCAGGAAGTGAACGATATTTTAAAGCAATAGGTTTGACAGGGGAGTAAATGAATACTCCCCTGTTCATTTATCAAAATCAGGTGGTGATGCAGCATGATCAAATGGTTAAGGTCGGAGTCCTTTACGGCCTGGGCCTTTATGACGCCAGGACTGTTATTGCTTGCCGTCTTTGTATTTTGGCCTATTATTTACAGCATCCCGCTGGCATTGACAGACTACTCTGTCATATCAGATACCCATTTTGTCGGCTTGGATAATTTTGAAGCGGCGTTTAAGGACCGTAACTTTCTTATTTCAATTTGGAACTCATTGTTGTACGTGCTCATTGTCCCCTTTCTCCAAATTTTCTCCATCCTGATGGCTGTGCTTGTGAACAGCCGTATCCCGGGAATTAAAATATTTCGTACGTCCTACTACATCCCTGTTGTGACTTCGATGGTAGCTGTAGCCTTAATTTGGAGCTGGCTATTGGGCAATAACAGCGTAGTGAACTACTTGCTCATGCAGGTCGGCTTGATTAGCAAAGACATACACTGGTTATCGGACAGCAACTTGGCCTTGTATGTACTGATGTTCATCACAATGTGGAAGGGACTCGGGTATTATATGATGCTCTATCTGGCTGGATTACAAAATATTCCTCAAGATCTGTACGAAGCCGCTAGAGTCGACGGAGCAAGCCGATGGCGTCTGATTGTTCATATTACTCTTCCACTGTTAAGACCTTACGTTTTGTTCTGTACCCTTATATCACTCATGTCAGCTATTCGTGTATTTGATGAAGTATATGTACTAACCAAGGGTGGACCGGGAACGGCCACGTTGACATCCAGCTTGTATATTTTTCAAAAGGGCATGGAGCAGTTCAATTTTGGATATGCTTCTGCGCTTGGCTTAATTGTCGGTGCAATGATTGCCGTACTTAGTATTATCGTATTCCGATTCAATAGGAAAGGCGGTGTCAATCCCTATTGATGAATCTAAAGGATGACAAAATGCTACGCTCATCTCTTCCTAAAAAGGAAAGCAGCCGCATCATGCGCAGTCTTGCTCGAATGCTGAGAATGACGGTCATCTACGTGCTTCTAGTGCTACTCGCCCTCTTTTTAATGGGACCGTTCCTATGGCTGCTCAGCGTATCCCTCATGCCAGGTCGTAACATTTTTTCAACGCCGCCCGCTATTTTTCCGACCTTTATCGATTTCGACAACTATGTTCAGGTGTGGCAGTTCATGAATTTTCCAAAGTATATGCTGAATACGGTCATCATTACGGTGTTGGGCGTTGTGCTCAATGTGGTACTCGCCAGTCTGACGGGATATCCCTTGGCTGTATTTCGTTTTAAGGGTAAAAATCTGGTGTTTACGCTGCTGATTGCCACGATGATTATTCCTTCCTACACCGCATTTATTGTGCATTATCTGACCATTCAAGGGCTCCATCTGGGCAATACATATTTGGGTGTGGTGTTGCCCGGGGCAGTCTCCGTGTTCAACATTTTTCTAATGCGACAGACGTTTATTCATATCCCCACTGATGTGCGTGATTCCGGTAAAATGGACGGCGCTTCGGAGTTTCGAATTTGGTGGCAGCTGGTGCTTCCGCTGGTCAAGCCGGCGCTCGCTGTAATTTCTCTGTTGGAGGCGATGTCGTTCTGGAACAGCTTTCTGTGGCCTATCGTTATTTTAAATGATACGGAGCTATATCCGCTGGCAGCTGCGCTCACGTATCTCAACGGTCAATTTGCCTATAACTTCGGTTGGATTGCTGCAGGCACAATGATTTCGGTACTGCCGATCATTATATTGTTCCTGTTTACACAGCGCTACTATATGGAAGGTTTGGCTGGAGCGGTAAAAGGATAAGCCAGTAGTCATGGCTACGAAGAGCCTGTGAATGGAAGGAGATGATTGCGATGAAATTGTCCAAAGGAATGGGGCCTCATTCGGGTGTAGGGTTATCACCGCAGGAGATACAATATTATTTTCGTGATGTGTATGACAGCGGGGAAAGGCTGGTTATCTCCGAACCGCGTCTGGTCTGTGAACTGTCCTCTCGCTTTGCAATGAATCAGGAGTATGAAGGTGTGCTGGACCCCGAGGGACCGATCAAGCTTATTGTGCCTCCAGGACCGGGTGTACCGACTGAAACACGGGGAAGCGTGCAGTTGGTGCTCGAATATGACGGAACGCTTGCTGCAGACGGATATCGGTTGGACATTCAGAAGGACGGGCGGATTGAAGTCCATGCTTCCAATAAAAGAGGGCTCAAATACGGCATGGATGCCCTGCATCTCCTGCTTCAAGTGGAACAGGAGCGATGTACTCTGCCGGTGATGTCTATTCGGGATGAGCCTTCCTTCCCGGTCAGAGGAATTATTGAGGGCTTCTATGGGAAACCGTGGAGTTTCGCGGATCGGATGGATGCTGTCCGTTTTATGGCTGCGCATCGGATGAACACGTTCATGTATGCCCCCAAGGATGATCCATATCATCGTGAGCTATGGAGAGAGCCGTACCCTGAGGATACGTTTGACCAGATCCGCGAATTAAAGGAAGCCTGCGAACGGCATGAGATTGATTTTCATTACTGTATCAGTCCAGGGAACGACCTAAGCTTTGGCAGCGATGAAGATTTCCTTAAATTGACGGAAAAGCTAGCGGACGTGATTGCGATTGGCGTACGTCATTTTTCTGTATTAATGGATGATATTGATTATGTACTCAAAGGGGAAAATCGACATTTGCTGGGCCGCTCGGGTCACGCTCATGTCTTTTTGACGAACAAGGTTCACACATGGCTGGCTGAACGGCTGCCTGAGTTTACACTGACAGTCTGTCCTTCGGAATATTGGTCGTATTGGGATACCGAATACAAAAAGGACTTCCGCGAGCGGCTGCATCCGGAGATTAAGGTGTTCTGGACGGGGTACTTTGTTTTTGCCCCACAGATTAGTCGCGAGCACGCCGCCGATAATCATGCGTTCTTCGGACATGAGCTGTGGCTGTGGGATAACATCCCGGTGAATGATTGTGACCATGATCGGTTATTCCTTGATCCGCTGCGCGGACGGTATTCCGGGCTACCAGACTGTGGACATACCGGTATGGTGGCCAACCCGATGAATCAGTGGGAATGCTCCAAAGTAACGCTCATTACGATGTCCCACTATATGTGGAACAGTGAACGGTATATGCCTGAGCTATCTTGGCAATGGGCTGCGCGGGAGTTAGCGGGAGAGCGTGCGGATGAACTGATGTTTTTCTGTCGTCAAAACAGAAACAGCCGACTGGGCGGCAGCGCGTATGAGGACGTGGATCTTGCTTTGCAAATGCGCGATATCCCTGCGCTGGATATGTACTTTGAGCGGCTGCTTCAGACCGTGAGCGTCCTACGGAACGTGCCTGCTGATGATCCGGCGGCAGGGTTCGTGTCCCAGGCCGCACCGTGGCTGGAACGTGCCGAGCTGGACGCGGGCCTATGGCAGGTGTTGCGTCAAGCCGCGCTCAGCAGCGAGCGACAGGACGATGCACAGTCCGGGGAGAGCAGCACGCCGAGCGAAGTAGTTGACGGGCAAGATCCGTCGCCTCAGACGGACGAAATCGCAGGAGAACTGCGACGCGGTATCACTGCTTGCTTAGAAGCGGAGGCTCGGCTGGGTAGCAATCCGGCGATCCGTGCTGCCGCGCAGTGGGGTTATGTCGATCAGGACGAACAAGGCAAATATCGACTGATCTTGTGAGTGTTTGCGATGGATTATGAAACCAAGGCAGCATAGCTGCCCTGAAAATAATCATTTGCCGTTAGGATAACGGTAATTTTCAGGAGAGGTGGAACGTACGGTGAAGTCAAGCACCCGATTACTTTTTATACCGCTGGATGAGCGGCCCTGTAATTATCAATTTCCTTATTTACTGGCACAGGGTACAGACTTGGAAATGGAGCGACCCCCATTAGAATGGATGGGACAAAAGAAAACCCCTGGCGATACGACCAGACTATGGGCATGGCTTGAAGAACGCGCGGCTACTGCTGATGGAGCTATTGTTGCGATGGATACGTTGCTGTACGGAGGAATCGTACCTTCTCGACTACACGGTATGTCGAGCGAGCAGGTCAGAGATAGAGTGAATCGGCTTCGCAGGCTAAAGCAACTATATCCGCAACTGACTCTGTATGCATTTCAACTAATTATGCGTTGTCCGCAATACTCTTTGGCTGATGAAGAACCGGATTACTATGCCGATTGGGGTCGTGAGATATTCCGAAAGGGCTTCATTGAGCATCGTCAGGAGCTGGGGATCGCTACCGCAGAAGAGTTGCTCGAATTAGCTGATATAAACGAGCGTTTGCCAATGGAAATACTGGATGATTACCTGGGGCGTCGCCATGTGAATTTGGAGGCTAATGAAGTTGCACTGGATCTCGTAGCAGAAGGTATCATTGATTTTATGATCATCCCACAGGATGATTCGGCTCCCTACGGCTATACCGCCAAGGATCAGCAGCGGCTAAGAAGTCGTATTTCTGAGCTTGGCCTGGATTTGAATGTATACATGTACCCGGGGGCAGATGAAGTGGGTTGTACGTTGCTGGCTCGTTGGGTTAACAAGATGAATAATGTAGTCCCACTGGTGTATCCCCGATTGTCTGCTTTGCAGGGGGCATTCGTAGTTCCGCTTTTTGAAGATCGCTATTTTTACGAAACCTTAAAATATCAGATTATGGCGGCAGGTGGGCTGATAGCTTCCTCAGCAACAGAGGCTGATTTGATTTTGTTGGCTAACACACCCGGTGACACGATGGCAGAGGCTTCATCCCAGCAGCGTGCAATGACCGGATATGATGTACATCGGAATGTAGTAGAGCTGGTTGAGTACGGTTCTTATATGCTGCAATATGCAGGTCAAAATGTTGCAGTTGCTGATGTGGGCTACGCCAACGGCGCAGATCTCAAGCTACTTAGACTATTAAAGCAAAAAGGACTGCTTTTTAAGCTGGCAGGTTATGCAGGCTGGAATACCAGTTCTAACACGCTGGGCACCGTCATTGCTCAGTCCATGCTGTATACCCACTATGGCTCTACGGAGGAACATTTGGATTTTCTGTCGCTGCGCTACGCGGAGGATGCCTGTTATTGCGCTGTGGTACGTACGGCTATGAATAACGGGATTGTGGAGCAGATGGGTTTTACCAAGTTTATGCTCGATGGACCGAGAGGCTCGGTAGCTGCGGTTATTCGCGGACGGCTGGAGCAGGCACTCAATGAATATGTGAACGGGCCGGAAGGCCGCGTGGAAATTATAGATTGCTACATGCCGTGGAACCGCACCTTTGAAGTCGGATTAACCGTACGGCATCATGCCGAGAAGAGAGGGTGATTCCTATGGGAATGGAAGGTGTATTATCCAAAGTTCAGCACGGACTGATCGTATCCTGTCAGGCGCTACCAGGAGAACCGTTACATGGAGCAGATTCTATGGTCAAAATGGCGCATGCCGCACAGCAAGGTGGAGCTGTAGCGATTCGCGCCAATGGCGCATCGGATGTACGTGCGATTAAACAGGCGATTTCTCTACCAGTGATTGGCTTGATTAAGCGGGATTATGATGATTCTGATATTTACATTACGCCCACCCTTCGTGAAATGGAGGAACTGGTGGAGGCAGGGGTGGATATCATTGCGCTGGATGCCACATTACGACCGCGCCCAGCGGGATGTAAGCTGAAGAGGCTCCTAGATTATGCCCATGAGCAGGGAGTCACTTCCATGGCAGACATATCGACACTGGAGGAGGCGCTTCATGCGGCCTCCCTTGGCGCAGACTGCGTATCCACCACGTTATCTGGGTATACGCCGTACTCTACTCAGATTGAGGGTCCTGATCTGGAGCTGGTTCGGAGAGCGTCGGAACTGGTTCCTGTTCCTTTAATTGCAGAGGGCAAAATCTATGATCCAGCGCAGGTTGAGGAAGCATTCCGAATGGGAGCACATGCAGTGGTTGTAGGCTCGGCGATTACCAGACCCCAATTGATTACGCAGCGGTTTGCCGATGCCGCAAGGAAGGCAGTGAAATGCATCTATGGAGATGAACGACCGAATTAACACGTATTATCCTTCATTAACGAAATCGGAGCAGAAAGTCGCCTTATGCGTACTGGAGCATCCCGCAGATATCATATATTTCTCCGTGACGGAGCTGGCGGATTTTGCAGGTACAGGCGAAACGACGGTGATGCGCTTTTGTCGGAAAATTGGTTTCAAAGGTTATCAGGATTTCCGACTGTCCCTGGCACAAAACCAGACTTATCGTAAAACCGATATGGGCGAGGAGAACATCGACCCAGATGACGAACAAGATATTACGCGTACGGTGTATCACAACATGCTCGATATTTTGCACTCCAGTATGGGACTGCTGGACCATTCAGAGCTTGGTCGTGCGATTGCGTGTCTCGATCAAGCGGGCTATGTTCAATTTTTCGGCGTAGGCGCTTCGGGAATTTCCGCGCAGGATGCTAAAAATCGTTTCTTACGGATTGGGCGCCGCGCCGAGGCTGTGGCAGACGGACATATTCAGTCGATGATGGCGGTATCCATGAACCCGGGTGATGTCGCTATCGGCATCAGTGTATCAGGAAGTACGCTGGATACGAACGATATGCTGCACAAAGCCAAGCAAAACGGTGCAACTGTTATCGCAATTACGAATTATGCGAAATCACCCATTACCTCCATTGCTGATATCGTATTGCTGACCGCAGGCAAGGAAGCGCCGATAGAAGGTGGTTCAATCGGCGCTAAAATTTCACAGCTATTCGTGATTGACCTCATCTGCGAAGGGCTTGCTCGCAAGCACACGAGTCACACCAAACAGATGAAGGAAAAAACAGCGAGGGCCGTTATTGAACGAAGCTATTGAGATTTTTCAGTTGTGAATTGAAAACTGTGCGCTCTGACAGTTCAATGACTTGTGTTTGTGGTGCATATGAATGGCTATTCATGTATTGCTACTAATAGAAGGTTTGTACAAAGAGCTAGTAAGCTTTTATGTGGGGCAACAAGGAGGTTGGTGTGGTGGCAGCTGCTGTGAACAGAGTCATTGGAATCGACATTGGGGGCACATCGGTGAAGGCCGCCATAGTGGCACCGGACGGATCGGTGCTTGATGAAATCCGGCTGGATACGGACGCTTCCCGTGGACGTGAATGGGTGTTGTCGCGGGTGTCAGAATCTGTGCTCGGATTGTTGCGTTCTTTTGGAGATACCAGCATCGGTGCCCATATAGATGTAGGCGCTCTAGGCATTGCTACTGCTGGCCGAGTAAATGTGGAGAGCGGCGAAGTTGTGTATGCCACAGATAACCTACCTGGCTGGCAAGGTACATCCTTGGTAACGTGGGCTAGAGAAAAACTGGCTTTACGAGCGGTTGCTGATAATGATGCGAACGCCGCTTTACTTGGAGAAGCGTGGCAGGGAGCGGGGAAGGGCAAGCGACGCTTGGTGATGCTCACGTTGGGAACAGGTGTCGGAGGTGCATATATGGAAAATGGCCACTTGTGCAGAGGGACTCATTGGAGTGGCGGTGATTGGGGGCACAGTATTCTATTCCCGGGGGGACACCCCTGCAATTGTGGAAAAAAAGGGTGCGCCGAGCAATATGTATCGGGGAGCGCCCTGTTACGTCGAGGTAGGGAACACGTCGGTAAAATGTACCGCTCAGGGAACGAGATTGTGAAAGAGGCTGCTTACGGTAACCAGGAAGCAATCCAAGTGCTGGATGATTACACCGCAGATTTAGCTGTGCTTCTATCTAATATCTCGGTGCCTCTTGATCCTGAGGCGATCATTGTAGGCGGAGGAGTAGCGGACGCGGGAGAGGTCTGGTGGCCCATGCTGGAAAAGCATCTGCACCAACTTGGAGTTCAAACGGAAGTAAGTCGGGCATTGTTGGGCAATCGCGCTGGAATCATCGGCGCTGCACGGCTTGCATTCGAAATGACCGGGTCCTAGTACAAGAATGAAAGGGGAACGAACCATGACGCAAAAACGGCTTGATACCGACATTGTTGTGATTGGCGGGGGTCTGGGGGGGACATCGGCAGCTCTCGCGGCGGCGAAGGCTGGCATGAGAGTCATCGTGACAGAGGAGACGGACTGGTTAGGGGGGCAGTTAACTTCACAGGCGGTTCCCCCAGATGAGCATCGATGGATCGAACAATTTGGATGCACAGCAACATACCGTGAGTTCCGTAATCGTGTGCGTGACTATTACCGTCAGAACTATCCGTTAACCGAAGAAGCAAGGAATAATCCCATTCTCAACCCTGGGAACGGTTGGGTAAGCCGTCTGGCCCATGAACCACGGGTAGCGCTGCGGGTGCTTGAAGATATGCTCGCTCCCTATTTGAATACGGGGCGCGTTCATGTATACTATCACACCGTGCCTATTGCGGTTCAGACGGATGGGGACTGTATTACTTCTGTAACTGTCCGTACCTCGAATAGCTCTGATCATAAGTGTGGATTTAGAGTGCTGCACGGAACGTTTTATCTGGATGCGACAGAGTGTGGTGATCTCCTTCCAATGGCGGGCGTGGAGCATACGAGTGGAGCGGAGTCGCGGGCTGCTACGGGTGAACCTCATGCACTGGAGTGTGCTAACCCTTTTGATATGCAATCTATCACACATGTGGCTGCCGTAGACTATATTCCCCAGGAAAGCTTCATTATAGAGCGCCCGCAACAATATGATTTCTGGAGAAATTATATTCCTTCCTTTTCCCGTTTTCCGATTTTGAGCTGGTTTGCTACTGACGCGGATGATACCAGTAAACTAAAACAGTTCACATTGTTTCCTAACGATCAGGGCATTGTATCCTTATGGGATTATCGTCGTATTGTAGATCCCTCGATATGGAGCGAACCGCTAAATAATGGTGAGGTAACTCTTTTAAACTGGGCGCAAAATGATTATTACCTAGGGCCATTGATCGGTGTCACCGCTCAGGAGCAGGCAAAACATCGAGAAGGAGCGCGTGAGTTGACTCGTTCATTAATATATTGGCTTCAAACCGAAGCGCCCCGATTAGATGGAGGGTTCGGCTATCCGGGCATTCGACCACGGGGTGATATTCTCGGCACATCTGACGGTCTGGCTAAAACGGCTTATATTCGCGAGTCACGCCGAATTCAGGCCAAGTATATGATATCTGAGTTTGATGTAAGTCGTGAGCTTCGGGGGGAAGAGGGGCCAAAGCGATATACAGACAGTGTAGGTGTAGGTAGCTATCATTTGGATCTTCATCCAACTACGGTATCTCAGCGAACATTCTACATCCCTAACTATCCCTATGAAATTCCATTGGGCTCACTTATTCCGGTGAGAGTGCGCAATTTACTTCCTGCCTGCAAAAATATAGGGATGACCCAAGTAGCCAATGGCTGCTATCGATTGCATCCTACAGAATGGAATATAGGAGAATCAGCGGGAAGCCTAGCGGCTTACTGTGTCTCCAACGAAGTATATCCCATTGAAGTGAGCCGATCAGCAGAGCATCTTGGATGTTTTCAAAATGTTCTTCTTCGCCAAGGTGTGGAACTACACTGGCCTGCAGAGGTATTCGAGCCAGAGGGAGTCATCAGCTAATGAAGGGGCAACTAGCCCCTCGACTGATTTAAATGAGCTGAAAGATGAACGGATTTATTCTAAAATAAAAAAACAAAAAAAGTGCTTGCTAAGTTGCTTGGCTTTATGATATATTATTTGAGCTGACAACAAAACAGCAGTTTCAAAAGCGAAAAGCTTGGGTGAAACGATCTTCGAAAAAAAGAAAAAAATAACCCTTGCATTTTTGAAACGAACATGATATGATCTTATAGCTGCTGAAAAACGCGGCGAAAGAGAAATGTTTGATCTTTGAAAACTGAACAACGAGTGAGTAAAACGATTTTGTTCGCAAAATCAAACAAGAGATATTTTTATCTCGTCAGTTTCAAAATGAGCTTATCGCTCTTTCTATAAACCAACTTCGGTTGGTCTTTAATGGAGAGTTTGATCCTGGCTCAGGACGAACGCTGGCGGCGTGCCTAATACATGCAAGTCGAGCGGGGTTGTTTAGAAGCTTGCTTCTAAACAACCTAGCGGCGGACGGGTGAGTAACACGTAGGCAACCTGCCCACAAGACAGGGATAACTACCGGAAACGGTAGCTAATACCCGATACATCCTTTTCCTGCATGGGAGAAGGAGGAAAGACGGAGCAATCTGTCACTTGTGGATGGGCCTGCGGCGCATTAGCTAGTTGGTGGGGTAAAGGCCTACCAAGGCGACGATGCGTAGCCGACCTGAGAGGGTGATCGGCCACACTGGGACTGAGACACGGCCCAGACTCCTACGGGAGGCAGCAGTAGGGAATCTTCCGCAATGGGCGAAAGCCTGACGGAGCAACGCCGCGTGAGTGATGAAGGTTTTCGGATCGTAAAGCTCTGTTGCCAGGGAAGAACGTCTTGTAGAGTAACTGCTACAAGAGTGACGGTACCTGAGAAGAAAGCCCCGGCTAACTACGTGCCAGCAGCCGCGGTAATACGTAGGGGGCAAGCGTTGTCCGGAATTATTGGGCGTAAAGCGCGCGCAGGCGGCTCTTTAAGTCTGGTGTTTAATCCCGAGGCTCAACTTCGGGTCGCACTGGAAACTGGGGAGCTTGAGTGCAGAAGAGGAGAGTGGAATTCCACGTGTAGCGGTGAAATGCGTAGATATGTGGAGGAACACCAGTGGCGAAGGCGACTCTCTGGGCTGTAACTGACGCTGAGGCGCGAAAGCGTGGGGAGCAAACAGGATTAGATACCCTGGTAGTCCACGCCGTAAACGATGAATGCTAGGTGTTAGGGGTTTCGATACCCTTGGTGCCGAAGTTAACACATTAAGCATTCCGCCTGGGGAGTACGGTCGCAAGACTGAAACTCAAAGGAATTGACGGGGACCCGCACAAGCAGTGGAGTATGTGGTTTAATTCGAAGCAACGCGAAGAACCTTACCAGGTCTTGACATCCCTCTGACCGGTCTAGAGATAGACCTTTCCTTCGGGACAGAGGAGACAGGTGGTGCATGGTTGTCGTCAGCTCGTGTCGTGAGATGTTGGGTTAAGTCCCGCAACGAGCGCAACCCTTATGCTTAGTTGCCAGCAGGTCAAGCTGGGCACTCTAAGCAGACTGCCGGTGACAAACCGGAGGAAGGTGGGGATGACGTCAAATCATCATGCCCCTTATGACCTGGGCTACACACGTACTACAATGGCCGGTACAACGGGAAGCGAAATCGCGAGGTGGAGCCAATCCTAGAAAAGCCGGTCTCAGTTCGGATTGTAGGCTGCAACTCGCCTACATGAAGTCGGAATTGCTAGTAATCGCGGATCAGCATGCCGCGGTGAATACGTTCCCGGGTCTTGTACACACCGCCCGTCACACCACGAGAGTTTACAACACCCGAAGTCGGTGGGGTAACCCGCAAGGGAGCCAGCCGCCGAAGGTGGGGTAGATGATTGGGGTGAAGTCGTAACAAGGTAGCCGTATCGGAAGGTGCGGCTGGATCACCTCCTTTCTATGGAGAATCGTTTCCTGCAACGGAAACATTCAAATATGAAGCGTAAGCTTCAAAACTCAGGTTTAGGCCTGTTACTCACTCGTTGCTCAGTTTTGAGAGCTCAAACTCTCAAGCTTCGACGAATGTTTCATTCACACATGCGTGTGGAAGCGAAATATTCATCGGGTTTCGCTTCGAAGAAGCGAATTGCACCTTGAAAACTGGATACCGAAACGAAATTGCGTTTTAGAATATTCCTTTAAGCTGATCTTGTGTAAACAAGTGAAATAAAGGTAGCAGCCTTGAATTTCATTCACACGTAAGTGTTGAACCGAAATTCAAAGCGAATCGTATTTACCATGTAAATACTAGGTTAAGCTACAAAGAGCACACGGAGGATGCCTAGGCGCCAGGAGCCGACGAAGGACGTGGCGAACAACGATAAAGCCTCGGGGAGCTGTAAGCAAGCTTTGATCCGGGGATGTCCGAATGGGGAAACCCGGCTGTCTTCATCGACAGTCACTTTCTGCTGAATACATAGGCAGAATAGAGGCAGACCAGGGGAACTGAAACATCTAAGTACCCTGAGGAAGAGAAAACAATAGTGATTCCGTCAGTAGCGGCGAGCGAACGCGGATTAGCCCAAACCAAGGAGCTTGCTCCTTGGGGTTGTGGGACGTCTCACATGGAGTTACAAAGGAACCGGTTAGATGAAGAGGTCTGGAAAGGCCCGCCAGAGAAGGTAAAAGCCCTGTAGTTCAAAACTTGTTCTCTCCGAGACGGATCCCGAGTAGTGCGGGGCACGTGAAACCCCGTATGAATCCGGCAGGACCATCTGCCAAGGCTAAATACTCCCTGGCGACCGATAGTGAAGCAGTACCGTGAGGGAAAGGTGAAAAGCACCCCGGAAGGGGAGTGAAATAGATCCTGAAACCGTGTGCTTACAAGAAGTCAGAGCCCGATCTATGGGTGATGGCGTGCCTTTTGTAGAATGAACCGGCGAGTTACGTTCCCGTGCAAGGTTAAGGTGAAGAGCTGAAGCCGCAGCGAAAGCGAGTCTGAATAGGGCGACTTGAGTACGTGGACGTAGACCCGAAACCGGGTGATCTACCCCTGTCCAGGGTGAAGGTGCGGTAACACGCACTGGAGGCCCGAACCCACGCATGTTGAAAAATGCGGGGATGAGGTGGGGGTAGCGGAGAAATTCCAATCGAACCCGGAGATAGCTGGTTCTCCCCGAAATAGCTTTAGGGCTAGCCTCGGAAAAAAGAATCGTGGAGGTAGAGCACTGATTGGGTGCGGGGCCCGCAAGGGTTACCAAGCTCAGTCAAACTCCGAATGCCATAGATTTAGTTCCGGGAGTCAGACAGTGAGTGCTAAGATCCATTGTCGAAAGGGAAACAGCCCAGACCATCAGCTAAGGTCCCCAAGTGTGTGTTAAGTGGGAAAGGATGTGGAGTTGCACAGACAACCAGGATGTTGGCTTAGAAGCAGCCACCATTGAAAGAGTGCGTAATAGCTCACTGGTCGAGTGACTCTGCGCCGAAAATGTAACGGGGCTAAACACACCACCGAAGCTATGGCTTGATGCTTGCATCAGGGGTAGGGGAGCGTTGAATGCGGGTTGAAGGTGTACCGTAAGGAGCGCTGGACTGCATTCAAGTGAGAATGCCGGTATGAGTAACGAAAAGATCTGTGAGAATCAGATCCGCCGAAAGCCTAAGGGTTCCTGAGGAAGGTTCGTCCGCTCAGGGTAAGTCGGGACCTAAGGCGAGGCCGATAGGCGTAGTCGAAGGACAACAGGTCGAAATTCCTGTACCACCGTAATCCGTTATGAGCGATGGGGTGACGCAGTAGGGTAGTGACGCGGACTGATGGATGTCCGTCTAAGCAGTGAGGCTGGTGTGTAGGCAAATCCGCACATCGTAAGGCTGGGCTGTGATGGGGAGCGAAAATTGTAGTAGCGAAGGTCATGATCTCAGACTGCCAAGAAAAGCCTCTAGCCAGGAGAAGGTGCCCGTACCGCAAACCGACACAGGTAGGCGAGAAGAGAATTCTAAGGCGCGCGGAAGAACTCTCGTTAAGGAACTCGGCAAAATGACCCCGTAACTTCGGGAGAAGGGGTGCCTCGGTAGGGTGAATAGCCCGAGGGGGCCGCAGTGAAAAGGCCCAAGCGACTGTTTAGCAAAAACACAGGTCTGTGCGAAGCCGCAAGGCGAAGTATACGGGCTGACGCCTGCCCGGTGCTGGAAGGTTAAGGGGAGTGGTAAGCCTTCGGGCGAAGCTATGAACCGAAGCCCCAGTAAACGGCGGCCGTAACTATAACGGTCCTAAGGTAGCGAAATTCCTTGTCAGGTAAATTCTGACCCGCACGAATGGCGTAACGACTTGGGCGCTGTCTCAACGAGAGATCCGGTGAAATTTTAATACCTGTGAAGATGCAGGTTACCCGCGACAAGACGGAAAGACCCCATGGAGCTTTACTGCAGCTTGATATTGAATTTGGGTACGATCTGTACAGGATAGGTGGGAGCCGTAGAACTTTGAGCGCCAGCTTGAGAGGAGGCATCCTTGGGATACCACCCTGATCGTATCTAGGTTCTAACTTGGTACCGTAATCCGGTGCGAGGACAGTGTCAGGTGGGCAGTTTGACTGGGGCGGTCGCCTCCTAAAGAGTAACGGAGGCGCCCCAAGGTTCCCTCAGAATGGTTGGAAATCATTCGAAGAGTGCAAAGGCAGAAGGGAGCTTGACTGCGAGACCTACAAGTCGAGCAGGGACGAAAGTCGGGCTTAGTGATCCGGTGGTACCGCATGGAAGGGCCATCGCTCAACGGATAAAAGCTACCCTGGGGATAACAGGCTTATCTCCCCCAAGAGTCCACATCGACGGGGAGGTTTGGCACCTCGATGTCGGCTCATCGCATCCTGGGGCTGAAGTAGGTCCCAAGGGTTGGGCTGTTCGCCCATTAAAGCGGTACGCGAGCTGGGTTCAGAACGTCGTGAGACAGTTCGGTCCCTATCTGTCGTGGGCGTAGGAAATTTGAGAGGAGCTGTCCTTAGTACGAGAGGACCGGGATGGACGTACCGCTGGTGTACCAGTTGTTCCGCCAGGAGCACCGCTGGGTAGCTATGTACGGAAGGGATAAGCGCTGAAAGCATCTAAGCGTGAAGCCCCCCTCAAGATGAGATTTCCCAGTATGTAAGACCCCTTGAAGACGACGAGGTAGATAGGTTGGGGGTGGAAGTGCAGTAATGCATGGAGCTGACCAATACTAATCGGTCGAGGGCTTATCCTAAGAATAAAACGCAAATGAGTTTCGGATCCAGTTTTCAGGGTGTAACCTTGAAAGTATGTACAAGTGACATATGATAAGCGCATGGCTATTCATTCACACGATAAGTGATGAACCGAATAACCATACGGAAGAATTTACGATGTAAATTCATGTTTGGTGGCGATAGCGGAGGGGTTCCACACGTTCCCATCCCGAACACGACCGTTAAGCCCTCCAGCGCCGATGGTACTTGGACCGCAGGGTCCTGGGAGAGTAGGACGTCGCCAAGCGATATCCTTTAAAGGATGATGAAGTTTTACATGTTAGGGCCTTTAGCTCAGCTGGTTAGAGCGCACCCCTGATAAGGGTGAGGTCGGTGGTTCGAGTCCACTAAGGCCCACCACTTCTAGAATAACAAAAAGATTGGGGCCATAGCTCAGCTGGGAGAGCGCCTGCCTTGCACGCAGGAGGTCAGCGGTTCGATCCCGCTTGGCTCCACCAATATTCCCTGATAGCTCAGTTGGTAGAGCACTCGACTGTTAATCGAGTTGTCACAGGTTCGAGTCCTGTTCGGGGAGCCATGTTTTGAATATTTCTGACTTTTATATATAAGGTGGCGGCGTAGCTCAGCTGGCTAGAGCGTACGGTTCATACCCGTGAGGTCGGGGGTTCGATCCCCTCTGCCGCTACTCGGAGAGATACCCAAGTGGCTATAAGGGGACCCTCTGCTAAGGGGTTAGACTGCGAAAGTGGTGCGAGGGTTCGAATCCCTCTCTCTCCGCCATAAATTTATTGGAATCAGAACTTATTTTGTAAGGCCCGTTGGTCAAGGGGTTAAGACACCTCCCTTTCACGGAGGTAACAGGGGTTCGAATCCCCTACGGGTCATAATATGGAGGCTTAGCTCAGCTGGGAGAGCATCTGCCTTACAAGCAGAGGGTCGGGGGTTCGAGCCCCTCAGCCTCCACCATAAGAAAATTTGATAAATCCCTTTTAATGTCGCGGGGTGGAGCAGTTCGGTAGCTCGTCGGGCTCATAACCCGAAGGTCGTAGGTTCAAATCCTGCCCCCGCAATTAATTTCCTATTGGAAATGCCTCTGGAACTGTGGTGTAGAGGCCTAACATGCCTGCCTGTCACGCAGGAGATCGCGGGTTCGAATCCCGTCAGTTCCGCCATTTTAATCTCATATATAGTTGACATATATAGTGTGGATTATATGGTGTAGTAATAAAACAAAATATGGCTCGGTAGCTCAGTCGGTAGAGCAGAGGACTGAAAATCCTCGTGTCGGCGGTTCGATTCCGTCCCGAGCCACCTTTCAAGTGGGAAATGAGTAATGTGCCGGTGTAGCTCAACTGGTAGAGCAACTGACTTGTAATCAGTAGGTTGGGGGTTCAAGTCCTCTCGCCGGCACCATTTTGGAGGATTAGCGAAGTGGCCAAACGCATCAGACTGTAAATCTGCTCCCTTACGGGTTCGGTGGTTCGAATCCATCATCCTCCACCAGTCTTTTCATAATCATATGGCGGTCGTGGCGAAGTGGTTAACGCACCGGACTGTGACTCCGGCATTCGTGGGTTCAAGCCCCATCGGCCGCCCTTTATTCTTAATTTATTGGGGATTAGCCAAGCGGTAAGGCAACGGACTTTGACTCCGTCATGCATAGGTTCAAATCCTATATCCCCAGCCATTAAGAGCCATTAGCTCAGTTGGTAGAGCACCTGACTTTTAATCAGGGTGTCGAAGGTTCGAGTCCTTCATGGCTCACCATTTTTAATTATTTTGCGGTCGTGGCGGAATTGGCAGACGCGCACGGTTCAGGTCCGTGTGGGCTAACCCCCGTGGAGGTTCGAGTCCTCTCGACCGCACCATATTTTGCGGACGTGGCTCAGCGGTAGAGCATCGCCTTGCCAAGGCGAGGGTCGCGGGTTCGATTCCCGTCGTCCGCTCCATTATCCATACGGCGCCATAGCCAAGTGGTAAGGCAAAGCTCTGCAAAAGCTTCATCCCCAGTTCAAATCTGGGTGGCGCCTTGACTGCTCATTATGGATTTAAATATGCGCCCTTAGCTCAGCTGGATAGAGCGTTTGACTACGAATCAAAAGGCCGGGAGTTCGAATCTCTCAGGGCGCGCCATTTCTTAAAAAAAGTATAATGTCGGGATGTAGCTCAGCTTGGTAGAGCACCTGGTTTGGGACCAGGGGGTCGCATGTTCAAATCGTGTCATCCCGATACTGATTTGCGGGTGTAGTTCAATGGTAGAACTCCAGCCTTCCAAGCTGGTAGCGTGGGTTCGATTCCCATCACCCGCTTTTTGCTATAGCGGATTCTTGTTGCCTCAGTGGTGACACCTTATAAATAAAGAGAGCCTGTCTGGGGACAGAGCTCTCTCTTTTTTTGTATTTATCTTCATGTACCCACAATGTGTTGATTATTCATAATCTCGGTATCGGTGTATATCGTTCTGATCATACAACTGGTATACACCGATAACCGATCTAGTGGACAGTTTTTACACGGGAATGGTCAGCTGGATGGAGGTTCCCTCATCTGGAGCAGAGGTCATGCTCATAAATCCCCCTACCCCTCTAGCTCGTTCTTCCATACTGAACAATCCAACTCCCTCTCCTTGGGACTTTCCAGAGAATCCAATGCCCTCATCCCGAATGGTCACTTGTATCATTTCATCTTGATCCTCAACGTCGACATATGCCTCCGCTACATCTGCGTATTTGGCTACATTCGTTAATGCCTCCTGTACAATCCGATAAATTGCTATTTCCTTGCGAATATCAAGGCGTTTACGTAGAGTGCATTGAAAATGCACCTCAATCCCGTAATGAGAACAGAAGTTTTCAATATAGGTTCTTATAGCTGGGACGACACCCAAATCATCCAGAACTGAGGGACGAAGTTCCCACGCTAGACCACGAATATCTTTGATGATGTCGGTCACCTGCGAACGAAGACTCTCCAGAGCAGCACTAGGTTGTTCGGCAAGTTGGCTATCTAACTGAATAATAAGTGAAAACAAGCTTTGTCCTATCCCATCATGTAGCTCTCTTGAAAAGCGTTTACGTTCTTCTTCCTGTATTTGCATGACTTGCGTCATCATAGACTGGAGTTCCGCTTCTACTTTCTTCAGTTTAGTGACCTCATTGCGGATCGCTAAGTACTGATAGGGTTTACCTTCCTCGTCCATAAACGGAACGATCGTAGTATTCACCCAGTAGTAGCTGTTATCTTTAGCACGATTACGTATTTCTCCTTGCCATACCTCACCTGAACGGATTGTAGTCCACAGGTTTTTCATGAAGGCAGGGGTATGATAGCCTGAATTAATGAGACGATGATCCTGACCGATCAGCTCTTCACGACTGTATTGCGAAATCTCACAAAACTTGTCGTTCACGTACTGAATAATACCTCGATGATCGGTCAAAGCAACAATGGAAGACGTATCTAGAGCAAATTTTAGATTGGATAGTTGGTGGAGTGAGTTACGTAGTGCATGGAGAAAAGGGGACTCTGGTATATAAATTTCTAGATCATTCAGCAATGTATCGGTTGATTCACCAAAGGCATGCTGCAGTAAAGGATTAGAAGGTTCATTCATAATGGAGCAGCCCCTTTTTTAGTGCGAATTTGACTAGCTCAGGTCGTGTTTTCAAGTTAAGCTTCTCCATAAGGTTACTTTTATGGGACTCTACGGTTTTGACGCTAATCACTAGGTGCTCGGCAATTTCCTTGTTGGCATATCCTTTGGCTACCCACGATAGAATCTCCTTTTCCCGCTCAGATAGGGATTCATAGGGTCCGGCTATGCCTTCCTGTTTGATTTTGTCCAGATATTCACTCATCAGTCGTTTGGTTGCATTCGGGTACAAATAGGCACTACCCTCGGCTACAGACTGGATGGCAGCGAGCAACTCCTCGTGAGGTGCGCTTTTTAAAATATATCCGGATGCTCCAGCCTGAATGGCCCGGAACAGATATTCTTCATCATCATGCATTGTTAAAATAAGGACTTCTGTGTCGGGCAACTTTTTTTTTAATTCAGTGGTTGCCGTGAGACCATCTTTGCCAGGTGGCATGCTAAAATCCATGAGCACGACATTAGGTTGTAGCTCCACTGCCTTGTGGATTGCCTCATCCCCGTCTGCTGCATCTCCTACTACCTTGATACCGTTTTTGCCGTCCAATAGGGCCATGAGGCCAGAACGTACGACAACGTGATCATCCACTACTAGTATACGAATCAATTTGTCATCCCCTCGAACGGTAAAAAAACCGTGCGTTTTGTCATAATCATAGCAAATTTTAGGGATTTCAATCAACAAAGATAGTTAGGGACAGTCATATCAAATATTTTATGAGTTTCATTATCTACAGAAACATTGTTGATCTATGGAGTAAGAGGGTAAGCACATAGTTGGCTAAGGCGTTGAGCGACTTGAGTGGCCTCGGCTACATCAGACTCTGTGAACATCCTCACATCACGATTACCAAGAAGCAGCACACCGTTGGGCAGATCCCCTGTGCTGGAAAAGGGAATAGCAACAGCAGAGTGAAGCTGCTCGGCCAGCATTAGTGCACATTCCTGACGCAAACGTATACTACCTGATAGCAAAGCACTTACAGTCACGGTACGTCCCAAGCGAACAGCCATCCCGGCAATACCATGGCCAATCTTAAAAGAAATAAGACGATAGCGATTGCTTCGGCTACCGGAGGCGTAATACCAATGCAACTTACCACCCGACTTGGACATAAATGCAAGGGCAGTGAGATCACCATAAATAGTATCTCTCAACTGATTCAGTTCTTTTTGCATTTCATCCGTTATTTGTAGCATAGAAGACACATCCTTTTTCATAACCAAACTATATCTCTAATTCATTGTAGTTCCGACAGTTACAAAAGTAGATCAGGGAACCCCCTGATCTATAGGCGCAGGAAACACTGACTTTTCATCTGGTCGGGTAAGGAGTA
>NZ_CM170126.1:445000-2577500 GCF_057220305.1 Paenibacillus sp. LRG-1
GGTCATGATCTCAGACTGCCAAGAAAAGCCTCTAGCCAGGAGAAGGTGCCCGTACCGCAAACCGACACAGGTAGGCGAGAAGAGAATTCTAAGGCGCGCGGAAGAACTCTCGTTAAGGAACTCGGCAAAATGACCCCGTAACTTCGGGAGAAGGGGTGCCTCGGTAGGGTGAATAGCCCGAGGGGGCCGCAGTGAAAAGGCCCAAGCGACTGTTTAGCAAAAACACAGGTCTGTGCGAAGCCGCAAGGCGAAGTATACGGGCTGACGCCTGCCCGGTGCTGGAAGGTTAAGGGGAGTGGTAAGCCTTCGGGCGAAGCTATGAACCGAAGCCCCAGTAAACGGCGGCCGTAACTATAACGGTCCTAAGGTAGCGAAATTCCTTGTCAGGTAAATTCTGACCCGCACGAATGGCGTAACGACTTGGGCGCTGTCTCAACGAGAGATCCGGTGAAATTTTAATACCTGTGAAGATGCAGGTTACCCGCGACAAGACGGAAAGACCCCATGGAGCTTTACTGCAGCTTGATATTGAATTTGGGTACGATCTGTACAGGATAGGTGGGAGCCGTAGAACTTTGAGCGCCAGCTTGAAGGGAGGCATCCTTGGGATACCACCCTGATCGTATCTAGGTTCTAACTTGGTACCGTAATCCGGTGCGAGGACAGTGTCAGGTGGGCAGTTTGACTGGGGCGGTCGCCTCCTAAAGAGTAACGGAGGCGCCCCAAGGTTCCCTCAGAATGGTTGGAAATCATTCGAAGAGTGCAAAGGCAGAAGGGAGCTTGACTGCGAGACCTACAAGTCGAGCAGGGACGAAAGTCGGGCTTAGTGATCCGGTGGTACCGCATGGAAGGGCCATCGCTCAACGGATAAAAGCTACCCTGGGGATAACAGGCTTATCTCCCCCAAGAGTCCACATCGACGGGGAGGTTTGGCACCTCGATGTCGGCTCATCGCATCCTGGGGCTGAAGTAGGTCCCAAGGGTTGGGCTGTTCGCCCATTAAAGCGGTACGCGAGCTGGGTTCAGAACGTCGTGAGACAGTTCGGTCCCTATCTGTCGTGGGCGTAGGAAATTTGAGAGGAGCTGTCCTTAGTACGAGAGGACCGGGATGGACGTACCGCTGGTGTACCAGTTGTTCCGCCAGGAGCACCGCTGGGTAGCTATGTACGGAAGGGATAAGCGCTGAAAGCATCTAAGCGTGAAGCCCCCCTCAAGATGAGATTTCCCAATTAGTAAGACCCCTTGAAGACGACGAGGTAGATAGGTTGGGGGTGGAAGTGCAGTAATGCATGGAGCTGACCAATACTAATCGGTCGAGGGCTTATCCTAAATAAAACGCAAATGAGTTTCGGATCCAGTTTTCAGGGTGTAACCTTGAAAGTATGTACAAGTGACATACAATAAGCGCATGGCTATTCATTCACACGATAAGTGATGAACCGAATAACCATACGGTAGAATTTACGATGTGAATTCATGTTTGGTGGCGATAGCGGAGGGGTTCCACACGTACCCATCCCGAACACGACCGTTAAGCCCTCCAGCGCCGATGGTACTTGGACCGCAGGGTCCTGGGAGAGTAGGACGTCGCCAAGCAGATAAAAGAGCACAGCCTTAACGGGCTGTGCTCTTTTTCCTATAACCGATTCATTTATCATTCACATGAAAGATCATTATCGTGGATTCGGTCAAAAGTTGTATGGTATCCTGGTTGTCCTTTGTATAGTGGTGCTTAGTCAGCATTTTTAACTGAGGACAGTATTAACTGGGGAAGTTAATCTATTTCAACCTGTTCTGTCTGAAGGACACTCAAGGCTTGAAGTTTACGGGTAATTTCTTTTTGCCACTTTGTATCTCCGACTTGTACGGCAAGATTGAGAAGATCCAAATAATCATCAATATGCAGGGAGGTTTTATTAAAAGTTTCTTTCACTGCGGTCCTGCCTCCTTTAAAGTCTATGTGTATTTATCATTTAATAATGATAATCATTATCAAACTATGATCTTATTCATATTATGCCTGTGTTCTAGATAAATTGCAAGTTATGATATGAATGAATTTTGAAGCACGCAAATGAGGGCTTGAAAAAACAAACCCTTCTCCTTAAGTTCACGCATTGTTCACGTCTTTTCTATGGAACATAATGAAAAGAACAAGCGGGCATTGAGTGTCCACCAATAAGGAGGGCAAATTGCGCAATGCTTCAACAAGAGGAGGAAAAAGACCATGAGCAGAACAAAAATGAAAGCGTTTGCCATTGTGATGGCGAGCGCCTTGGCATTGACGCTGGCAGCTTGTAATAACGGACAAAGCGCAAGTCCGGGAAATTCAGGAGAACCGAGCAGAGGCACCGCAACGAAAGATGTTACGATTACCTTTCAGAACATTAATCCTGATCCGAGCACCCCTTCGTACAAAATGATTAAGCAAATTGTAGGTCAATACGAGCAGGATCATCCTCATGTCAAAATTGAATTGGATTCGCTAAATACAGATCAACAAAAGCTTAAGCTGAAAACACAGGCAGCGGCGAAGGAAGTACCTGATATCACGATTGTAAACCCGGCTGCACAGATGAAGCCATTCGTAGATGCTGGGCTGCTGGCTCCATTAAACGATGTGGCTGATAAAGAGGGGTTAAAAGATACGTTTCAGAATGGACTTCTTAATTACTATAGCTTCGACGATAAGCTCTATGCTTTTCCGGACGGTAACAATATAGAAGTGGTGTTTTACAATAAAGAACTGTTCAAGCAGGCGGGAATCCAGAAGTTGCCGACCACCTTTGACGAGCTGATTACGACGGTCAAGACGTTGAAGGCGAAGGGAATTACTCCGATTGCCATTGGGGAAAAGGATTCATGGACGGGTTCCCTCCTTTTTATGAATATTTTGTTGCGTACAAATGAAGGGCCGAATTTTCTCAATGATGTACTGGACGGTAAAAAGACGTTTAACGACCCAGCTTTTGTGGAAGCGGTGGATGCATTTCAGGAATTGGTGCAGGCAGGAGCTTTCCCGGATGGAGCTACATCTATTGACTACAATGCAGGTGGTAATATTTTTAAAACAGGAAAAGCCGCGATGTATATCATGGGTACATGGGAAACGGGGTCTATTGATGCTTCTTCGGTAGCGGGTAAGGTAGGAGCGTTTCAATTCCCTACGGTGAATGGCAAGGGTGATGTGAATGAGTATGTAATTGCGCCGGGCAGCGCATTTGCGGTATCTGCGAACAGTGAACATTTACAGGAGACGAAGGATTTTCTGCACTATTTTATTACGGAGATGCCCAAAATTCAGTTTGATCTGAAAAATGCGATTGGCAGTGGTCAGAAAATGAAAGGTGATCTGAAGGAAGCGGGCTACTCCGAGTTAGCGATTAGTCTTAATGAGCTGTTCAAGAATGTAAAAGGGGGCGATCTCGCTTTTGATAATACGATGAATCCGGCTATTGCGCAGGCGCATCTGAGTAGCATTCAAAACCTGTTCGTGCAAAAAGAAGACTCTGCACAAGTTGCCAAGGAACATCAGAACACTTTTGAAGCGAATAAATAAGTGAGGATTTTGCAAAAATCCAATAAGCGACTCCCAATGAACAATATATAGATCGAAATGGCCTAGTTCGTCTAGATATTGCACTTTGGAGCGACTGGAATCGAATTTTGCAAAATCCTGAAGTAGCTGACACTAGGGAGGGAGCGGCAGGCTCCTTCCCTGATTGGAAATCATGTAGGTTGTGCATCCTCAGAAGATGTTCAGAATCAACACAAAGGAGATTAGAGCATGAATGTACTGAAGGTGCCAGCACGTACCATTGCCGTTTTCGTGCTACCCTGCCTGTTGTTGTATACCTGTATGGTATTTGTTCCGATTCTGGTGTCGGTGTATTGCGGATTGCTGGATTGGAACGGAATCGCCGAGGCAAAGTTCGTGGGGCTGGCTAATTTTGAACGGATTTTTACAGCAGATTCAGTGTTCTGGCCGTCCGTGAAACGGACTATGATGTTCGCTGTGTTTTCCATGCTGGAAATTCCGTTTTGTCTGTTGCTGGCGATCTTGCTTAATCGTTATGTGCGTAAGGCCAATACGCTGGTTACGATGTATTTTCTGCCGGTTATTCTATCGGTGGTCATTATCGGGCAGCTGTGGAAGACGATCTATAATCCAGCTTCGATGGGTGGAATGCTGAACGGTATTTTGCTGGCGATTGGGCTGGAAAGCTGGACGCGCTCATGGCTGACGGAACCGCAGATAGCGATGTACGCCCTCTATTTTGTATCGTTGTGGCAGTATTTTGGCTATCATTTACTTATCCAGTTTACCGGTGTACAAAATATACCGAATGAGCTGTACGAAGCAGCCAAAATTGATGGAGCTGAAGGATTCAAAGCAGACCGCTATATTACGCTGCCGCTCATTGTACCTATTTTCAAGATATCAATTGTATTAGCATTTATCGGCTCCCTGCAATCGTTTGATTTGATCTGGGTGATGACGGGTGGAGGACCAGCTCATGCAACGGATACAGTATCTACGTATATGTACAATATGTCCTTTTTATCGATGAAATACGGATATGGCAGCGCATTAGCTTCAATTCTCGTAGTGATTTGCTTGTCATTTACAATTGTGATAAATTTTGTTTTCAAACGAATCGAAAATAAGGTAAGCTAAAGGAGATGGAACTGTTGAATGCCTTAAAAAAAACGGGAGTCTTTTCCTTATTGGCAATCTTAATTGTCACGCAGCTGTATCCACTCTTTTGGCTGCTGACCTATTCGTTGAAGACGAATGAAGAGATATTGAGCTCAAGCTTCTTTGCACTCCCTCAAGTGCCCCAGTGGCACAACTATCAGGAAGCCTATGAATCAGGGAGCTACTTGCGTTATTTAGGAAACAGTGTACTGGTGACTGGGGTTACGATGATTTTCGTCATTTTGTTAAGCTCAATGGCTGCTTATGCGATTACACGTTTTCGTTGGCGCTTCGGGGCTGTTGTGCTGACTTTGTTTCTGATCGGGATGATGATCCCGATGCAAGCTACGCTGCTGCCGCTGATGGTGATGTTTAAAAACGTCCATATTCTGAATACGTATTTCTCACTGATTTTACCCTACATTGCTTTTCAGACACCGATTGCGGTCTTCATCCTATCCGGCTTTATGCGGTCCATTCCCCACGAAATTGAAGAATCCGCTTACATTGACGGAGCAAGCATTTATCGTATTTTCCGCAGTGTAATCTTACCCATCTCGATTCCGCCTATCATGACGGTATGTATTTTAACTTTCATTAACATCTGGAATGAATACATTATGGCTGCCACCTTTATCTCGTCCGAGAAGCTCAAAACTCTCCCTTTCGGCGTATATACGTTCGTCAGCCAGTATTCTGTGAACTACGGTAATATTGGTGCTTTTCTAGTCATGGGTGCCTTACCGGTCATTATTATTTATTTTGTTCTGTCCGAAAATATCACCAAGGGCATGGTTGCGGGAGCGGTTAAAGGATAGGCGGCCGATGCGAAAGGAGCGCACGGAGGTATGCTGCGCCGTTTTCAATCCATTCAATACCGCTTGTTTGTTCTGTTCCTGTTGAGCATGTCCGGCATTGTGCTGGCGGTCAGTCTATTATTTTACAACCGTACTACGGTGCAGTTCCATGATAAGGTCAGCGAGCTGGCGCGTAAAAATGTATCCCAGACGGCAGGCCTGTTCGAATTGCTACTCGGCAGCTATAACAGTCTCTCCAAATCGATCAGCAACAATATGGATTTGGTTCGTCTGTTGACGACGGATAGTAGTGATTTACCTGCTGTCAATTACATCAACGAACGTACGATTACGAATATTCTGGGCGCTATCTATTATTCGCGTGAGGATCTGATTGGCATCCATGTCATCACAGACACAGGCAAGGTATATAACTATGGCAATTATATGAATGTCATTGATACTCATTACGAACATACGGAATGGTATAAGGAAATTCGAAAGTCGGCGGGCAAAATTGCATGGCTGGGCGTGTATCCTCACTCTGTCATTGATCAGGTGGAAACCAGACCCGTGTTTGCGTTTGGACGGCAGCTCTATGATCTGGATGAACACAAGCCGATTGGTATTGTCCTGTTTGAGGCTGAGCCGCGTTCTGTTTTGTCCGCTCTCCACAATTTGCGGTTAGGCACCAATAGTCAGGTATATTTGTTGGGTCATGAAAATCGAATTGTGTCGGCCACTTCCTCTGATCCGCCACCGGATTTGCAAAATCTAGAGCAGCAGGTACCGGAGGAGGATGTTATTGTAAATCGAAGTAATGAAAGAGTTGTAATCGCTTCCAAGTTGCCGTTTGCCGACTGGTCTGTGATTAGTGTGACACCTAGTGAGGATCTGAACGTGGAGTTGGTGCAAAATCAAAGGTACTTATTTATCGTGGCACCTATACTTATTATTGTGTCGGCGTTAATTGCATCTATCGTCTCCAGAGGCATTTCCCTTCCACTCAAGCGAGTCATTCGGGAAATGAAGCGGGTAGAGACAGGAAATTTCCGTCATACGGTAAACACCAAATCCTATGAAGAAATTAATCAGCTAGCTACTTCTTTTAACCATATGGTAAGACGGATTGCAGAGCTGATTGAGCTGGTGCGTATATCATCGGTCAGCGAAAAAAATGCGGAGCTGCACGCGCTTCAGACGCAGGTCAATCCACATTTTCTGTATAATACGCTGGATATGATCTATTGGATGCTGGATGAAAAGGGACAAGATCAGCTCGGAGAGGTGGTTCTCTCCTTATCCCATATGTTCCGTTACAGCAGCCATTGGGAAGAGGGGGCCGATGTAAGCCTTCGTGAAGAAGTGGAGCAGGTTGGGCACTATCTCACCATTATTCAAACTCGGCTGGAGGGTAGGGTATCTGTAGACATTAGCATTGATGAACGATGGATGGATATCCGCCTGCCGAAAATGACCTTACAGCCATTGATTGAAAATGCAGTGAAGCACGGACTGGAGCCTCTTCATGCGGATACAGGTGGCAAGCTGCTCGTCAGAGCGGAGGAATATGACGGTGTATTGAGCCTGCACATCATCGACAACGGTGCAGGGATGGAGTACGAACGATGGGAGGTGGTCCAGGTCGCTTTGGCAGAACCCGGCAAACAGGCGGGCAGCGGGCAGGCGGGAGGCATCGGCCTGCAAAACCTAAATTTACGGCTACGGCACATGTTCGGAGAAGAGTACGGCCTACGGATCTCTAGCGCACCTGGGGCCGGAACAACAGCCACTGTAAGTGTGCCTCTGCCACAGAAGGAGGAGAAACATGAATATTCTGATAGCTGACGATGAAAATATGATTCGGCAGGGGATTCGGCGTACCATTGGCCAAGCTCTACCAACCTGCGGCATTCATCTCGCTGCTTCCACCGAGGAGGCAGCAGGCATTCTGGCGGAGCATCCTGTAGATATTGTATTAACTGATATCCTGATGCCCGGTATGGATGGTCTGGAATTCATGCGTATTTCTAAGCGAAAGCATCCTCATCTGCAGTGGGTTGTCATCTCGGCCCATTCCGACTTCCATTATGCACAAAGAGCAGTAAAGCTGGGTGCCAAAGACTACCTGTTAAAGCCGATTGGTAAAAAAAAGCTGCTGGAATGCATTGAAATACTGGCAGCCGAAGCGCTTGTGGCCTCGCAGCAGGCGAACGAGGGTAGGCTTCTCAAATCCAATATGGTCTATTTGCGTGAAGCCGTTTTCCAACGCTATGCCCTTGGACTGGATACGGGCAAGCTGGATATACAGCCTTTTGTCGAAAATTATCCGGAATTCCATCTCTTCATGGTTCGTATGGAACCTGATCACAAGCAGACACATCTGGAGCATTTTATGATTGAAAATGTACTGTCCGAGCTCATTGAGGCAGGAGGCAGCGGCTTTGTCGTCAGTCTAGACCGCCATAGTCTGCTGGGCATTGCAAGGGTAAGAGATGAGGCAGAGGCCGCACGGCTAGAGACGTTGCTCGAATCCCATTTGAAGCGTTATGTGAAGGTGCCCCTACAAATTACACGTTCGGGTGTTCATCACAATTTTGCCTCCATACCTGAAGAGGTGGCGCGACTAAGACGTACGCCAGAGGAGATTGCAGCCGCAGCAGCGGATACAGGAGAATGTCTCCGCAAAGGAATGCATACGGTAGATGTGGCATTGCAATACATTCGGGCTCACTTTACAGAGGAGCTGTCGCTGGAGAAGGTGGCTTCAATCGTATTTTTGAATCCGGTGTATTTCAGCCAGTTATTCAAGCAAAAGACGGGACAAGGCTACAAGGATTACGTCATTTGCTTGCGTATGGAGGAGGCGAAGCGGCTGCTCAGTGATCCTCATCTGCGGCTGGCTGATATTTCAGAGCGGATCGGTTATCAGGATATGAGGCATTTTACACAGGTATTCCGGCGCAAATGTGGAATGACTCCAACCGAGTATCGACATCAGGGAGTCAAATAAGGCGGTATCAACGACCGAATGAAGGAAGTTCTTCAAGCATCAGACTGTTTCAGGAGTAGAGCGGTAGAGCATCTACTCGGGAACAGTCTTTTTCGTGTCTCCAGCTTGTAGCAGTTCAACAAATTTGCGAGCTGCATTGGATAAATAACGATCCTTGCGCCATACGACGGCAGGCTGTGTGAAGGGGAATGGCTCCTTAATGGAGAGTGTGCGAAATCTGTCCCCGTATTCTTGTCCCAAGCCAGCGTCTGGAATAATGGTAATTCCCATGCCTGTGGAAACGAGCGAGAGAATGGTCGATATTTCTGGACAGTCCAGTACGACGTGCGGAATAAGATGGTGTTCCTGAAATTTGCGGATGACGGTTTCGTATAGTCCGTGTCCTTCTGTTCGACGTCCCAACAAGAGGTCATAGCTGGCAGCTTCCTGTAAGGTAATTTCCCCACTGGGATGGCGATCTGCCCATTCACACGGAAGAACCGCAACAAAAGAAACGCCCTCCAGTTCAATCGTATGGTACGATTTGTCATCTACCGGAAGCAGCAGCAGGGCCAGATCCACTTTATTTTGGTGCAGCAGTTCTTCCAGATGATGTGTGTCTCCGTGTCCTATTTTAACGTATACCTCTGGAAAATCCTGATGAAAGCGGCTGAGTTGTTCAGTAATCAGAGACATACAGGCGGATGACGTGCCTATGGAAAGTGTACCAGTTACTTTGTTTTCAAACTCCCCAATTTCTCTACAGGTGTCCTCCATTTCAGCCAATAATCGCTTGGCGCGTGTATACAGTGTATATCCGGCCTCGGTTACCTCCCACTTCTTTCCTTCACGGTAAATCAGCTTTACGCCAAGCTCGTCCTCCATATTTTTGAGTTGTTGACTCAGCGGAGGCTGGGCCATGTTGAGCGTTCTGGCGGCCTTGGTGATTTGCCCTTCCTCCACGATGACGCAAAAGTAATGCAGATGCTTCATGTCCATTGGGATTCCTCCTTATTTCTAAACAACGCTTCAATTTGAATACTTTTAAAGTATGTATTCCATATATTATATATATTTTTCGTGTGCAAGGAACGGGCGTATAATTTTTGACAGTAATGCATGGGTGAACATAAAACGATGGGATGGAAGGAGGGGACATATGAAGAAAATCATTGTAGGAATATCGGGAGCGACAGGGTCGATCTTTGGTATCCGTATATTACAACAATTACGAGAGGCTGGAGTCCAAAGCCATCTGGTGCTATCCCCGTGGGCTATTGCGAACATTCCCTATGAGACAGGCTACACGGTGAAGGAAGTGGAGGCAATGGCGGATGCAGTCTACTCGTATAAGGATCAGGCTGCGCGTATTTCCAGCGGCTCCTTTCGAGTAGACGGCATGGTCGTCGCTCCTTGCAGCATGAAGACCCTTGCCTCTATTCGTATAGGTATGGCGGACAACCTGCTTACCCGATCAGCGGATGTGATGCTGAAGGAGCGAAAGAAGCTGCTGCTCATGACCAGGGAAACACCATTAAGCAGTATCCATCTGGAAAATATGCTGGAGCTGTCACGTATGGGCGTGATGATCCTGCCGCCGATGCCTGCCTTTTATAATCATCCTGCAAGTATCGAGGAATTGGTGGATCATATTGTTTTTCGCGCATTGGATCAGTTCGGTATTGTCACAACTGCAGCCAAACGTTGGGATGGAATGAAGCAGACTGACTCCAGTCTGCACCAGAATTGAGAAATCGAAAGACGAAGGAGAATGAAGGATGGCTTATAAAGACTTTCGCGATTTTCTACACACCTTGGAAAAGGAGGGACAATTACTCACGATCAGCGATGAGGTAAAGCCGGAGCCGGACCTCGCAGCAGCTAACAGAGCATTAAACAATCTTGGAGATAAGACGCCTGCTCTCTTTTTCAACAACATCTATGGATATACGGATGCTCGTATTGCAATGAATGTGATGGGCTCCTGGCCCAATCATGCCCTCATGATGGGAATGCCCAAAAACACGCCGCTCAAGGAGCAGTTTTTTGAATTTGCCAGACGCTATGAACAATTTCCGGTGCCCGTGAAGCGGGAAGAAACCGCTCCTTTTCATGAAGTCGAGATTACAGAGGATATTAATTTGTTTGATATTTTGCCGTTGTTTCGTTTGAATCAGGGGGACGGAGGGTTTTATCTGGATAAAGCAATTCTAGTTTCACGCGATCTGGATGACCCGGACACCTACGGTAAGCAAAATGTCGGTTTGTACCGGATGCAGGTAAAAGGCAAGAACCGTTTGGGCATCCAGCCTGTACCACAGCATGATATTGCGATCCATATCCGTCAGGCTGAGGAGCGCGGCGAAAATCTGAAGGTGGCTATTGCCCTCGGATGTGAGCCTGTGATTACAACGGCTGCTTCTACGCCGCTGCTGTACGATCAATCCGAATATGAGATGGCGGGCGCCATTCAGGGTGAGCCTTATCGTGTGGTCAAAGCGAAGAATGCAGATCTGGATCTGCCTTGGGGAGCCGAGGTCATTTTGGAAGGCGAAGTGTTAGCAGGTGAACGTGAGTATGAAGGTCCATTCGGTGAATTCACAGGTCACTATTCCGGCGGTCGCGCGATGCCAGTCATTCAGATTAATCGTGTATATCACCGCAAACAGCCTATCTTTGAGCATCTGTACATCGGGATGCCTTGGACGGAAACGGATTATATGATCGGTGTGAATACAAGTGTACCGTTGTTTCAGCAGCTTAAGGATGCTTTTCCTAATGAAATCGTAGCCGTTAATGCCATGTATACGCATGGGCTGGTCGCTATTATTTCCACGAAAACCCGGTATGGCGGCTTTGCAAAGGCTGTGGGAATGCGTGCGTTAACGACTCCGCATGGATTAGGGTATTGCAAGCTGGTCATTGTGGTGGATGAGGATGTCGATCCGTTCAATCTGCCGCAGGTCATGTGGGCTTTATCCACCAAGCTTCATCCAAAGCATGATACTGTCATAGTCCCAGGCTTGTCTATTTTACCGCTTGACCCCGGTTCTGACCCGGCAGGTATGACGCACAAAATGATATTGGATGCGACGACACCTGTAGCACCGGATATTAGAGGACATTACTCGCAGTCGCTCGATTCCCCGTTGGGTGTAGCAGAATGGGAGAAAAAGTTGAGCCAAATGCTTCGCTAAATATTTTTAAAAACAAAAAAAGATTAAAGGAGTGCTGACAGATGCATATTTGTCCCCGTTGTGAATCTAATCGTTCGGAGGTTGTTACCCGCTCGCCAGTTAAAGGCGCCTGGGAGGTTTTGTTGTGCCCTGTATGCCTGTTCACATGGCGGACCTCAGAACCGGATAGCATTACTGATCCAGCAAAGTATAAATCGGCGTTCAAGGTAAACCCCAAAGATATTCCGAATGCTGCTCATGTTCCTCCTATTCCAGAGCGGATATAGGGTCGTTCGTAAGCAGCCGTAAATTATGGTACTTTGAAGTTATAGGCCAAATGTAAAGGGGATTATACTTCATGCAGACACCAAGGATCGGTAAGGAACTGTTCACGCTACTGGACGGTAAGGTATTGGAGGACAAGCAGCATGAAGCAATGATGCTGCTGACGGTCACGGAAGATCAGTGGCCGCACATAGCGATGATTAGTGTGGGCGAAGTTGTAGCGCTGGACGAGGGGAATTTGCGTCTGGCACTATGGCCAGGCACGACCACGACGGGCAACATGATTCGTACCGGGAAGGCGACGCTTGCGGTGTTTACCGGGGGGAAGGCGCATTATGTGCGGTTGTCGCTGGAACATCTGCCTGCTTTGCCCGAAGCCAAGCATGTACGTGAGCGATTTGCGGCTCATGTTTTTGCAGCCAGAGAAGATTCGGCCCAATATGCGGATATCTTGACAGGTGTCACGGTCCGTCTCAAGGAACCGGAATTGGTGATCCATCGCTGGAAGGAAACGGTGGCCGAGCTGTTAATGTAAAGCCATCTGATTATGACAAATAATCTATGTATTTACCAAGTTTACCGTTAAAATAAATGCGGGGAATAAGCGCTTACAAGGGATCGCGCTGAGCTTGTTAGAACAGGAAATTAGAGCGCGAGGGGAAGGTTGTTTCTTTTGAAGTAAAAATAGGAGGGATGAATATGTCTCGTTTTGACAAGGTAGATCAGCTATTGAAACATTTCGTAGCAAATGGGCCAGCAGGTTGCGGTTGTGCCATTGCCCAGAATGGTCAAGTGTTGTATGAAGGATATCATGGATATGCTGATCTGGAAGCCCGAAAGCCAATCACTGAGGATACAGTGTATCGCTTGTTTTCCATGACAAAAGTTGTTGTCTGTGCGGCTGCACTTATGCTGTACGAACGCGGGGAATTTTTGTTGAATGAGCCTTTGTATGAATATTTTCCCGAATATCGTAATGCGCATGTATTCAAAACCGCTCCTAACGGATACACCTATGTGGATAAGGCGGAGAATCCCATTTTAATTAAGCATATATTCAATATGAGTGTGGGTCTTCCTTACGCTTCCGAGTCTTCAGAGACAGGACGGGCAATGCAAAAGGTCCTTAGAACGTTAAAGGAAAAGCAGGGGAAATATGATCTGCGCACAGAAATTAAAGCGCTTTCTGATATTCCACTTTCATTTGAGCCGGGAACACGCTGGTTATATGGATATGGACATGACCTGGTTGCAGGTCTTATTGAAGTGATTTCAGGTAAATCATTGGGGCAATTCCTAAAGGATGAAATATTTGATCCGCTTGGAATGAACAATACAGGTTACCGATATCGTGGAGATATTGAATCGCGAATGGCCTCCTTTTACCAACGAACAGACGCCGGAGAGCTAGAAAAAATAGAGGGTTTCTTGGATGAGTATCATCAACCAGATGCTATATATGAAAGTGGGGGCGCAGGTCTGTATTCGACAGTTAAGGAGTACCTTACATTTTCACAAATGCTGTCGAATGGAGGTATGGTAGATGGTGTGAGGCTATTAGGGAGAAAAACTATTGATTTAATGCGCACCAATCATCTGAATACAGATCAATTATTGGATTTTACTAATTCTTATCATACAGGTTATGGTTACGGACTGGGCGTGCGCACGTTAATTGATAAAGCGGCTGGGCATGCAAATAGTTCTATTGGAGAATTTGGCTGGACGGGAGTAGCAGGCACTTGGGTTTCTATAGATCCAAGCGAACAATTCTCCGTCGTTTATATGCACCAACTGGCTCCTAATATGGAAGAATACCATCATTTGAGAGTTCGCGCAGCAGCTTATAGCTGTTTGTAAATGCGAGGTTGTGGGTCTGTTGGGTAAACTCTTCACTATGGCTCTGAAGCTACACAAATTGTAATGTCTAATCTTTATCAGAAATGATCTAGTTAATAAGGACCAAATTTCCTTCGAAGCCTAAACTATTCTTTTCCATATGACGACATAAAACGTAGGTGTAAGGATTTTGCGAAATCCTTAATTTAAGTTTTGGAATGGGAGGGAATTAGATTTTGAAGAATAGATGGTCCGGTTTTCTGGCGTTGGTCATCCTGATTTCAAGTTTTACATCATATGCAGGGTTTGCATCTGCTGCGGATGCGGTGCTTTCCAAGATTGTCCTTTCCTCTAACGAGGTAACTTTGCAGCAGGGAGATACGGCTGCGTTGACGGCTACTGCTGTTTTTAGCGATGGGACAACCTCGAATGTAACCGTAAGCACGGATTGGAAAAGTGATAATACAGCTATTGCTACTGTGTATAACGGTACAGTTTCGGCCAAGGCTGAAGGGGAAGCCACCGTGGTTGCGACCTATAAAGAGAAGGTGCAATCGGTTCAGGTACATGTAACGAAAAAGGTTAAGGCGCTGACATCCAGTGTACAAAGCCTGAACTTGCGTTCAAGCGGTACAGGACAGGTTGATTTGACAGCGACATACAGTGATAATACAACAGCTCAGGTTTCGGGTGATGCTATTTGGACCTCCGATAATCAAAAGGTAGCCACAGTAGTTAACGGATTGGTTACCGCTCAGGGAGCAGGTACAGCCAATATTAAGGCCGTATATGGTCAACAGACCGTAACCATTGCTGTGCAGGTGGAGCAGGTTAAACGTCTCGATGTCAGTTCATCAGAGGTTTCTCTTTTGTTGAAGGATACTGAGAAGGTTAAACTTACGGCGACGTTCCCGGATGGATCGGTACAGGACGTAACAGAGTCCGCTGAATGGAGCTCCAGCAATGCAGCTGTGGCGGATGTACTGAAAGGCACCATTACCGGCTACAGCGCGGGAAAGGCGACAATTACAGGTAAATATGGCACGATGTCCGCTACGATTTCGGTAGATGTCGATCAAACGAATAAGCTGAAAGCCAGCGAATCCAATATTTTTCTCCGTCTGGATGAATCTAAAAAAATACAAGTTTCTGCCGTTTATCCGGATGGGACGGTAACGGATATCACAGATAAAGCTACTTGGACATCAAGCGATGAAAAAATTGCGACTGTGAATAAGGGAACGATTATGGCCATTGGAGCGGGTTCGGCTACGGTGACCGCTAAGTATGGAGATAAGACTGTTTCGATCAAGACAGATGTCGAAACCTCCAGATATTTGGATTTGAGTGAGGACAAGCTGAGCCTGAATGCCAAGGAATCCAAAAAGCTCAAGCTGACCGCAACGTATGTAACAGGTACGGAAGAAGATATCACAAGTAAGGCAGAGTGGAAGTCCAGCAATGAAGATATCGCTTTTGTCAGTGCGGGAGAAGTCACGGGTTATAAAACAGGTGAGGCTACGATCACCGCTTCTTATGGTGGCAAAACAGTTACAGCTACGGTATCCGTAAATGTACCCGGTGATCTGTCTCTGTCCTCCAAAACGGCAACGATTGATATTGATGAGGACTATACTGCAACTTTGACGGCTACTTATGCGGATGGGCGTAAGGAAGATGTAACACAGGATGCAGAATGGGCTTCAAGCGCGGAAGATATTGCTTCTGTGTCCAAAGGAACGATTACGGGTAAATCCGCTGGTAAAGCGGTTATTACAGCGACCTATAATGGCAAAAAACTGACGATTAACGTACAAGTAGGCCTTGTAGACCGTCTGGAAACAGACTCGCGTGTAATTGCGCTTGGTGCTCAGGAAACGAAGCAGCTGAAAGTAACAGGAGTTAAGAGTGGCGGTACAAAAACAGATGTAACCAAGGACGCCACCTGGACAACGAGCAATGTAAAAGTGGTTGAAGTTAGCGAAGGTTTGATCAAAGCGAATGGTAGCGGTAAGGCAACGGTGACTGCTTCATATGGCAAGCAAAACATTACGTTTACGGTAGAAGTGGACGTAGCGCAAAAGATTGAAGCGGATGCAATCGCGTTGTCACTTAAATCCGGAGATCAAAAAAACATCGCGATTGTGGTTAAATCGAGTGATGGTAAAGAAAAGGACGTTACGGCCCAAGCTGAATGGAAAACGTCTAATTATAAGGTAGCCACTGTTAAAAAGGGTCAGGTTACTGCGGTTAGCTACGGTAAAGCTAACATTCAGGCGAAGTTTGGCGGGAAGGTAATCAGCGTACCCGTGGATGTTGATACGCTTAAATATCTGCAAACAGACGAAGTTGCTTTGAATTTGAAGGCAGGACAGCTGGCCAAGGTTACGGCTACAGCCACGTATAAGGATGAGTCGGAGAAGGATGTTTCCAAACCGGCTGTCTGGTCCTCGTCCAGAATTGTTGTTGCGACCGTCAAAGACGGTAACATTAAGGCACAGGGCAAGGGCAAAGCAGTAATTACTGTGAAATATGCAGGTAAAATGACGAAGATACAGGTAACCGTTCAGTAAAAAAGAGAGCAAGCATACGTCCAAGGACGACATGCTTGCTCTTTTTTTTAAGGAGGCTACCGCTTATAAATTATGACTTATCCTTCTTGGTCGGTGTGTTGCGTGTAAGTGATTCAGTCAAACGCTTGCCAGTCGGCGTCTGGGCCAAGCCGCCTTTGGCGGTCTCGCGGTGCTTCGACGGCATCGCACTGCCGACTTCAAGCATCACGTCAATGACTTCGTCAGACGGAATAGCGCTGCGCACACCCGCCAAAGCCATATCCGCTGCGGCAAGCGCAGTCACGGCTCCCAGCCCGTTGCGCACGATGCACGGAATCTCCACGAGTCCGGCGACGGGATCGCAAATCAGGCCGAGCGTGTTCTTAAGAGCGAGGCCCACGGCGTGAACAGCCTGTTCAGGCGTACCACCACGCAGCTCGACCATAGCGCCAGCAGCCATCCCGATAGCTGAACCAATCTCAGCCTGACAGCCTCCCTCCGCGCCAGAAATGAAGGAGTTGTTGGCGATCACGTAGCCAATGGCTCCAGCGGCGAACAGGCCGTTCACCATATGCTCATCATCCCAGCCGAACCGCTCCTGCGCACTGATGAACACACCAGGGATAACCCCACATGAGCCTGCGGTAGGCGTGGCGACAATACGACCCATGGATGCATTTACCTCCGACACAGAGAGGGCATAAGCCATGGCGAGCGCGGAGGCATCGCCGGAGCAGGTTTCCCCTGACCGCAGATACTCGGCTAGGCGCTTGCCGTCACCGCCCGTCAATCCACTGCGGGATACGGTGTCTTGTGTCTGACCGCGATGAACGGCTTCCTTCATGACTTCATAATAATCAGACATTTGGCGAAAGATTTCTTCCTCCGTTGTATTCGTCTCTTGTACCTGCTCTTGAATCATCAAGCGGCTAATTGTGGTGGATTCTTCAGCGCATAAAGCGCTGATTTCATGCAGATGGCTAAACCGCATCGGATTCAGCTCCTTTTTTCAAATTAATCATCTTAATTTCATACATATGAGGTAAAGAACGCAGTTCCGCAATCAGTTCAGCTGGAGCAGAACTGTCCGTTTCAATGGCGGTGAGTGCTTCACCATCCCGGCCTTTGCGATCTACGTGCATATAGGCAATGTTAATGTGGGCCGCGCCCAGCGCTGAAGTTATCGCGCCCAATGTACCGGGCTTATCCGAGTGGAGAAGCACCAGCGTAGGCAGCTCCCCGGTCAGATTGACCCGGAATTCGTTAAGCTGCTGGACATGGATGCTGCCGCCGCCGATGGAGGAGCCCAGCAGTGTGCGCTGATCCTCGCCCTTCCACAGCTCGAAACGGACAGTGTTCGGATGAGGCGCGGGGAGTCCGCTGACGGCGAATTCCACGGCCATCCCGGCTTGCTCTGCCCATTGCTCGGCATCCGGAATCCGGTGATCGTCCGTATCGTAATTAAGCAGCCCTGCGATGAGCGCCAGGTCTGTACCGTGTCCTTTATACGTGTCGGCAAAGGAGCCGTACAGTGTCATGCGGGCACGGTCAGGCTGCGTCCCGAGCCAGTGCCGGGCAACGCGTGCGAGCCGCACCGCGCCTGCGGTGTGTGAACTGGAAGGTCCGGTCATGGCCGGACCGATAATAGAAAATACATCTTTGAAACGCATGGTGTGGCCCCCTGTATGTTCTAATACCATACTATATGGTATTTCCGCGTCTTTGCGCGGTTATGACGGTTCCTAATGCTGACGCACAATGTGAGCACAAAAAAGGACAGGATAAGGAAGTTTCCCTTATCTCTGTCCTCGTTACCTGAGAGTTTCGTGCGGTGTTCTTACCGCCTTACCCCTTGGGTGGCTTGCGCTCTCTCCAGAGTTGCGTCAGATGACGATACATGGACCTGAGAGATTATCCGTCAGCCGGGTGCTGACGTCTTGCTCCTTCGGTGCCGCCAGAGTGTAGGCTCCCTGGACAGACTCTCCCGTCATCTTCATTCGCGTATACCGTTCTACATGTCTTCCTTAGCGTAATGTATGCCGTGCACGGTGTCAATCACAGGTTTAATTTTTACATAAACAGGTGCGTTTCCAATAAAAAAGATTAAAATTTACATAATTATGGATGAAACCAGGAAGGAATTAGAAGATTGGCGGCTAATCTGATAAAGGACAAGTATATTTATGGAAATCATAGGAGGGATATTGACGTATGGTAAAAGGCTTGCGATTCACAGGTTCACGCTTAAAAGGGATGTTGCATCTAGCAGCGATCGTATCACTGCTGATTGGGATCTTCGTTCCATTCGGTCAGGTCAAGGCGGAGGGAGCATTGACAGTAGCCGAAGCACTTCAGCGCCAAAGCAGTGGAGGTACGGTGACGGTGGAAGGTTACATCGTCGGACATGCTACCGGATCGAAAACGGCTAACTTTTCTTCCCCGTTCGCGAATGATTTTAACGTACTGATTGCCGATCAGGCAAATGAACGTAATACGTCTAATCTGTTGGATGTACAGCTGACTTCAGCGTACAGAGGGCAATATGGGCTATCAGGCCATCCTGAGCTGATCGGCAGCAAAATTCGTGTGACGGGTACACTCGGCGCCTACAATAATTTTGGTGGAGTGAAAAGCCCAAGCGCTGTTGAACTGGTAAGCGGAAGCGAGCCGGGGGAACCAGGCGAACCTGGCAACCCGGGTCAACCCGGTACTACACTGCCGGATGGAAAAGGCAAAAAGGTGCTGTTCGATAATACGCACGCACAGACTGCTGGTGCAGCAGATTGGGTCATTGAAGGCGCCTTCTCCGACTTTGCTAATGGACTGCGTAATGTAGGCTTTACGGTAGACCAATTGAATCGTCCTATTCCTTTTACTTATGGAGAGCAGGCCATAACATATGACAAGCTGCGCCAATATGATGTGTTCATTATTGGTGAAGCGAATGTTGCCTTTAAGGCATCCGAGCAGGCTGCCCTGCTGCAATACGTGAATAGCGGGGGGAGCGTCTTCTTCATCTCCGATCATTATAATGCGGACCGTAACAAAAACCGTTGGGATTCCTCCGAGGTTATGAATGGTTACCGTCGTGGAGCCTATACTAATCCGGCCAAGGGCATGACTGCAGAAGAAGCTGCATCACCGGCGATGCAAGGATTAACAAGCTCCGATTGGCTGGCGGCCAACTTTGGCGTTCGTTTCCGTTACAATGCGCTGGGTGATGTGAATGCTACCGACATTGTAGCCGCAGATCAATCTTTCGGCATTACCAAGGGTGTGCGCTCGATTGCAATGCATGCAGGATCTACGCTGGCTATTATTGATCCTACCAAGGCTAAAGGCATTGCTTATATCCCTTCAGGCACGAAAAAATGGGGTAATGCGGTAGACCAGGGAGTTTATAACGGCGGGGGCCGTGCGGAAGGACCTTATGCCGCTATCTCCAAGGTAGGTCAAGGCAAGGCAGCGTTCATCGGTGATTCTTCCCCTGTAGAAGATGCTACACCGAAATATGTGCGTGAGGAAAACGGACAGTCGAAGAAGACATATGATGGTTTTAAAGAAGTGGATGATTCCACCTTCCTGGTGCAAACGGTTCAATGGCTTGCATGGAAGCAGGACTACACGAAATTGTCTGATGTGGCAGGTTTGACTCTGGATCAGCCAACGAAGCTTCTACCATTTGAGGAGCCTGCGGCTTCCACAGAACCGCAGCCTGAGCCTTGGTCTGCTCCAGCAGCAGGCTACAAATGGTACGATCCTAGAACGTTCAAGTCTGGCTCCTATGGAGCGGCTTCATAATTATCGCCAGAAGCTCAATGTGAGCTGGTATTAGTTAGTCGTTTGATCCCTGCAGAGGGATCAGGCGACTTTTTTTGTGATGAAAATTAACCTGTGGTTGGTTATTTCATTACATTTTGTGCCAGAAAGGCCGCGCTACTGCTGGATCATTGATTTTTTAAATGATGTTGATAGCATAATCTTAATTGATATATCCATATACTGGTGATAGGATGTATTCAAATTATTCCGACAAAAACGGTATGTAATGTTCATGAGAGGTTTTAAACATCAAACATGGTGAGAATAAGCGGGACAAGACCATGGAGAATGGAGGAAGCGCGCATTGAATACCGGACCCGTGTTGGAAATTAAAGGATTATCCGTATCTTTTCGCATCAAGGATCAATATCACCCCGCAGTCGACCATCTGGATCTGACGGTCAACCCCAATGAAGTGCTGGCTGTAGTCGGAGAATCCGGCTGTGGCAAAAGCGCGCTGGCGCTTTCGATCGCACAACTGCATGACATGGAACGCACGCGTGTAGAGGGAGAGGTCCTTTTTAAAGGCACGGACCTGAACCGTCTTTCTTCAGGGCAAATGAATAAAATCCGCGGAGCGGGCATTGGCATGATCTTTCAGGACCCGCTGACAGCACTCAACCCGTTAATGAGCATTGGTAAGCAGATTGAGGAAAATCTTGATTATCATACGTCACTATCTACGAAGCAAAAAAGGGAACGTGTGCTGGAGCTGCTGGAAAGCGTAGATATACCGAATCCTGTGCGTGTGTATGAGCAGTATCCGCATGAACTGTCAGGAGGGATGCGTCAGCGTGTGATGATCGCGATTGCCATAGCTTGCCGACCTTCTCTTATTATCGCAGATGAACCAACTACTGCGCTCGATGTAACGATCCAATCGCAAATTCTCGACTTGCTCAAACAGCTTCAACAGGAGAGTGGGAGCGGAATTATCTTGATTACGCATGATCTTGGTGTTGTGGCAGAAGTAGCCGACCGCGTGGTGGTCATGTATGCCGGAGAAATCGTGGAGAGCGCTGATGTTTTTGAATTATTCAGGCATCCACAGCATCCGTACACGCGTTCTTTGCTTGCTTCCATGCCGGGATCGCATACCAAGGGGGAATCACTGCATGTCATCGGCGGCATTGTTCCCTCATTACAAGATATTCCCCGCAATAGCTGTCGCTTTGCCCCGCGTATTCCCTGGATTCAGCAGGGAGTGCATGAAGACCATCCCCAACTAAATGAAATTTCCCCTGGACATTGGGTCCGTTGTACATGTTACCAGCATTTTCATTTTGAAGACGAGGCAAAGGGGGAAGCTGCTCATGGCACTACTGGAGTTAAATGATTTGAGGGTCCACTATCCGGTGCGCGGTGGTTTCTTCCAGCGTGTTATCGATCAGGTGAAAGCAGTGGATGGCGTGTCGATCAGCATTGAGGCAGGCCAGACATACGGGCTGGTGGGAGAATCCGGCTGTGGAAAAACGACGACAGGCAGGACGATCATCGGTCTAAATAAGCTGACGAGCGGACGGATTCTTTTTAAGGGAAAGGACCTTGCGGCTCTGAGCCGTAACAACCGTCATCCGCTGCGTAGAGACATTCAGATGATTTTTCAGGACCCCTACTCTTCGCTCAACCCGCGCAAGCGCGTATTGGATGTCATTGCTGAACCGCTGCGAAATTTTGAAAGGCTGAGCAGTGAGGAGGAACGGAGGAAAGTACAGACGTTGCTGGAAAAGGTCGGCTTGAACGCCGATGCAGCCTACAAATATCCGCATGAATTTTCCGGGGGGCAACGGCAACGGATCGGGATCGCGCGTGCGCTGACATTAAACCCCAAGCTGATCATTGCTGATGAGCCGGTGTCGGCACTGGACGTTTCCGTGCAGGCACAGGTGCTGAATTTTATGAAGGATGTGCAACGGGAATTTAATTTGACGTATTTGTTCATCAGTCATGACTTGGGTATTATCCGCCATATGTGCGACCAAATCGGTATTATGTATCGAGGCCGTCTAGTGGAGCAGGGGAGCGAGCAAGACATTTATGAGCGTCCACAGCATCTGTATACCCAGCGCCTCATTGCAACCATTCCCAATATTGATCCTACAAAACGGCTGGAAAATGCCCAAAAAAGGCGAATGCTTTTATCCTCCTACAAAACAGAGCTGCCCAAACATCTAGACGTGAGTGGAAAGCCGTTTGCACTAAAATCAGTAAGTCCATCCCATCAAGTCGCGCTACCATAAGGGGGGTACAGAAATGTGGAAATTTACACTGCGTCGGCTGCTGGTTATGATCCCTCAACTTTTTGCACTGAGCGTGCTTATATTTTTCCTGGCTAAGGCTATGCCGGGGGATGCACTGACAGGACTTATTACTTCGACACCCAATCTGAATCCGGCCGCACTGGAAGAACAGCGACAAAGACTGGGACTGAATGACCCGGTGTGGGTGCAGTATGGGAACTGGCTCGTCCAGCTTGCTCACGGGGATCTGGGCAAATCTTATGTACATAAAATTAGCGTTACCGATCTGATTGGCAGCCGTCTGGGAAACACGTTCTTTCTGGGCGTAGTAATTCTGGTTCTGACGTATCTGATCGCCATTCCGCTCGGCGTACTCAGCGGTCGTTATCAGCATAGTCTGCTGGACAAAACCGTAGTGGGCTATACCTATCTCAGCTTTGCGACACCTCTATTTATACTCGCGTTGTTGCTGCTGTACGTATTCGGATTCAGGCTCGGCTGGTTTCCAACCAGCGGCAGTGTGGATGTAGGCGTGGAGCCGGGGACATGGTCATATTACGTGAACAAGTCGTATCATCTCATTTTACCGGCGGTTACAGGCGCATTGCTCAGTACAACGGCTACGATTCAGTATTTGCGCAATGAGGTCATTGACACACGACTGAAGGATTTTGTGAAAACAGCGCGTTCCAAAGGGGTGCCCGAAGGTAAAATTTATTCCCGCCATATTTTCAAAAACTCTCTATTGCCGATTGCTGCCTTTTTGGGCTATGACCTAACGGGAGTAATTGCAGGCAATATTTTTCTTGAATCTATTTTCGGTTATCCGGGGTTAGGCCAATTATTTCTCCAGTCCATCACTCAACGGGATTTTTCAGTCGTGAACGCACTGGTCATGGTCTCCGGCTTCTTGGCGCTATTAGGGACCCTTTTATCTGATGTCATCCTAAGTAAAGTTGATCCCCGCATTCGAATCGAATAGCGAACAAGTCTAGAGAAAGGGAGGGATTATGGTGTCTATTCAGGTGGAGGAGGTCTTCACGCCGGAAATCATTCGTAAATCACCATCCAGTTGGTCTGTACTGCGTCGTGAGCTGGTGCGTGACAAAATGGCCTTGGTTTCCATTGGCTTTGTAATTCTGTTCTTGATCTTTATATATGCCTCTGTCCTGTTTGTAAATCAGGATGTAGTCACGACGGTGGATTTGGGCGCAATCCGTGAAGCTCCCGGCTCAGTGCATTGGCTGGGCACAGATCGAGCGGGCAGGGATATTTTTGGCCAGCTGGTCATTGGAGCCCGCAATTCCTTCACCATCGGCTTTACGATTACATTGTTATCCGCCGCTATTGGCTTAACGTTAGGTTTGCTGGCTGGTTTTTATGGGGGACTGGTCGATAACATCATCATGCGGATCATTGATTTTATTCTGGTGCTTCCGTTTTTGATGTTGGTCATCGTATTTGTCAGCATTGTACCCAAAAGCGGCATAGGGTCCTTTATTTTCATTATGACTGCCTTTTTATGGATTGGAAAAGCACGTCTGATCCGGGCCAAGGTGTTGTCGGAGCGCGAACTGGATTATGTGCAGGCTTCCAAAACCCTTGGCACACCCAATTGGAAAATCATCTGGTTTGGCGTGCTGCCTAATCTTAGCTCAGTCGTGATCGTCAATCTGACCCTCAGCCTCGCGGGAAATATCGGGATTGAGACGGGGCTTTCTTATCTCGGCTTTGGCTTACCGGAATCTACTCCAAGCTTGGGTACACTGGTGAGTTATGCGAATGACCCGGATGTTTTGCAGAATAGCTGGTGGATGTGGTTGCCTGCCTCACTGCTTATTTTGGTGCTAATGCTGGCGATTAACTTCATTGGCCAGGCGCTCAAACGCGCCACGGATGCCAGACAACGATTGGGTTAACTGAAGTTCAAGGATAAGGACAATGACAAGGAGGGATTTACAATGGTTAAACACTGGAAAAAAGGAATTCTGCCTGTTCTATCTACAATTTTGGTGCTTTCTCTGGCCGCATGCAGCGGTTCGCCTTCCGCTTCGAATGGAGGGAAATCGTCTGACGGTACAGGCGGCACAGGGTCCGACAGCAAGCAGGTGAATGCCACAGCGCTGGAGAAGGCGATCAAGAACGATAAGGCCCCGATTAAGGGTGGCATCATCAATTATGCACTCGTGTCTGATACCCCTTTTGAAGGTATTCTGAATCCTGTATTTTATGAAGGCAATCCTGATTTTGAAGTCTTCCAGTTTTTCTACCCTTCTATGTTTTCGATTGACTCCAATCTAAATATTGACAATAAAGGAGCGGCGACGATTTCCTTTTCCCCAGACAATAAGGCGGTGACTGTAAAAATTGATCCCAAACTGAACTGGACAGATGGTAATCCCGTAACGGCGGAGGACTATGCTTTTTCCTATGAAGTGATCGGTCATAAAGACTACGAAGGTCCGCGTTATGATAGCTTTATGACCAACATTGTGGGCATGGAGGATTATCACGCGGGTAAGGCCAAAACCATTTCTGGCATCAAGGTGCTGAATGAGAAAGAGGTTACCATTCACTTCAAGGAACCTAATCCTTCGGTGAAATCGGGACTTTGGTCTACGCCACTGGAGAAAAAGGTATTTCAGAATATCCCCGTGAAAGATATGGCCGGATCTGATCCTGTCCGTAAAAATCCGATTGGCTATGGACCGTTCAAAATTAAATCTATGGTCACAGGTGAATCTGTGGAATTCGTCAAAAATGGATATTATTTCCACGGTGAGCCCAAGTTAGATGGCCTTCATCTGAAGGTGGTGAACCCGAATGTCATTACCGAGGCGCTGAAAAGTGGAGAAGTCGATTGGGCCAGCTATCCAACCACCCGTTACAATGAGGCCAGTAATCCGAAAAATGTACAGTTTCTCGGTCAGGAGGAATTATCTTATAGCTATGTGGGCTTTAAGATGGGCAAATTCGATCAGGCCAAGAATCTAAATATCATGGACCCGAACGCCAAGCTGGCGAACAAGTCATTGCGTCAGGCCCTCGGCTATGCGCTGAATAATGAGCAGGTCGGCAAGCAGCTCTATCATGGACTTCGGATTCCAGCAACATCCCTGATTCCGCCTGCCTTTAAGGGATATCATGATATAAATGCAAAGGGCATCGCGTATGACCCGGACAAGGCGAAAAAGCTGCTGGACGAGGCAGGCTATGTGGACACCAATGGAGATGGATACCGTGAGGACCCTAAGGGCAAGGAACTGGTGCTCCATTATGCGGCAATGAGCGGAGATGCGACAGCTGAATCGCTGGCAAAGTTTTATTTGCAAAACTGGAAGGATGTCGGACTTCATGTCGAGCTGGTGGACGGTCGTCTGCTTGAGTTCAATTCTTTCTATGATCGTGTGCAGAAGGATGACCCCGGCATTGATATTTTTGGCGGCGCATGGAGTACAGGTACAGATGTAAACCCTAGTGGGCTGTATGGACGCGGAGCCAGCTTTAACTACTCGCGCTTTACCAGTGAAGAGAATGATAAGCTGTTGCAGGAAGGGGTGTCTGTGAAAGCCTTTGACGACAATTATCGTAAAGATATATACAATCAGTGGCAGGCGTATATGAGCGAGGAGGCGCCAATCGTGCCGACGTTATTCCGTTACTCGTTGGAGGCAGTGAATAATCGGGTAGCCAATTACGATATTACCCGTGGCAAGGAGTATGATGCAGACACGTTTGCGAATATTACGTTGACTGCGGAAAAAGCCGAAGTAGCCCAATAATCTAAAAAAGCGCAACAACCTGAAGAAGAAGCGCGAACCGGATGGATCCGATTTTGCGCTTCTTTTGACCTTTTAATGCAATCATTCTGGGGATTCTCGAAGGGAGAGAAGGAAGACGGAAATACGTCAGCTTCAATACTTCATTGCCGTATGCGAGGAACTGCATTTTACGAAAGCTTCGGAAAAGATCGGAATCTCCCAACCCACGCTTAGCTTGCAAATTAAGGCGTTGGAAGAGGAATTGGGCATGACGCTTTTTGACCGTGCAGGCAAGAAAATAAAAATGACAGATGCCGGGAAATTGTTGCTGCAACATAGTGCACATGCGCTCAAGGATTTACAGCAAGCGAAGGCTTCCATTGAGGAGTTGCGCACCGAGCAACGCGGGAGTTTGCGGATTGGTATCGCATTACCGGAGCTGGAGGAACCATTGCAAGAAATGCTTATCCATTTTCATCAGTCATTTCCTAAAGTCAGCCTGCACATCCATCCATCATTTGATGTAACAGAACAGCTGCTGGATAACCGAGTGGATGTTGGCATTACGCTGCATTCGGGTACGGATGAAAGGCTTGTCCAGCTTCCTCTTCGTACGGAGAAATACTGTCTTGTTGTTCCGGTAGAGCATGTGTTTTCCAACCGTACTTCCATTACGCTGGACGAATTGAGGCATGTACCCTGGGCGATGCAGCCAGAGTGTCATCCCGGCAGGAAACTGATTGAGAAGTGCTTCCGTGATCGCGGGTATCCCTTTGCAACCGTCTTGGAGACAAATTCCATACCTTCAATCCTGCGCTGGGTACAGGAGGGACTTGCCGTAACCCTACAGACGGAGTCCCTTGCGGCAGAATTGGATCGCTCACAATTTTGCACTGTACCTATTTTGTGCGGCGTGCTCCAGGGTCAGCTAGAGTTGATTTATCAGTCTGGCCGTTATCAGGGAGAAGCGTTGAAGCGATTGATTGAAAAGATACAAGCTGTACTAACAGTGCGTTCCAACTAGTGGCAACCCTGATGAGTATCAGGAGCTTTAATGTGTACGAACTTCCAGCCTGCGTGCAATCAGTGACATACTGTAATTGACAGCAAAGTACAGGAAAGCTGCGAACAGCAGGGCTGGAATGACAAAAGATTGATTTTGCCCACCGACAATCTGAATGTTATGCGTCAGCTCCGGCAAACTGATAATGACAGCCAGTGAGGTATCCTTGAATAGGGAAATGAACTGGCTGACAATCGGGGGCACCATGCGACGAAGCGCTTGGGGCAGAATGATATGCCATAAGGTTTGAGAATAGCTTAAACCGGAGGAACGTGCGGCTTCCACCTGTCCTTTATGGACCGAATTCAGACCGCTGCGCACAATCTCGGCGATCATGGCTCCCTCGAAGATCGACAGGCCTGTAATGGCTGCCCACTTGAGGGAAATCGAAATTCCGATGGATGGTAAAACCATGCCGATGAAGAAAATAATGAGCAATAATGGAAGATTGCGAATGAGATCAATGATAAAGGCTGCAACCTGTGAAATAACAGGTAAGCGGGTATAGCGCAGAATGCCGAATAAGATACCAAGAACGAAGCTGAACACGATAGAGTAAATAGCAACCTCCAGTGTGAGCAGGAAGCCCTCCAGTATAAAACGCACATTAGGCCACACAAACAATCCACCGAAATCCATACGGGCTTCCCTCCTTAGGATGTTTTGGACAGACGCCGTTCCATATAAAGTACAAGAAAGCTAAGCGGAACCGTCAAGATAAGATACAACAGCGCCGTGATGGCGTAGACTGTGATGGGCAGGAAGGTATCCGAGTTAATGAGGTCCGAGTAATACATTAGGTCCAGTCCGGCCACAATAGCCAGCACGGAAGAGTTTTTGACCAGATTAATGAATTGGTTGCCGATCGCAGGCAGTACAATTTTGATGGCTTGCGGTAAAATAATGCTGATCATCGTCTGGTTGTAACTCAACCCGGAGGACCTTGCCGCTTCAAATTGCCCCTTGGGCACAGATTGAATGCCGGCACGTATGGCTTCAGCAATAAAGGAGGCTGTGTATACAGTCAATCCGAGCGTTCCAGATACGAATCCGTCCAAAGGGATGCCCAAAGTAGGAAGCCCGAGATAAAAAAACAGTACGACGATCAGCAATGGGATATTGCGGATGACCTCTACATAGACGGTACCAATCCAGTTCAGCCATTTAAAAGGCGCAATTCGGAGGATGGCAATAATAGCCCCCAGAATAAAGCTTCCGATCAAGGCAATGACACTAGCTTGAACGGTATGAAGCAAGCCTTCTCTGAAACGGTCGCTATGATCGAAAAGTACGTTGATATCAAAAGTAAGCATCTGCGAATTTACCTCCTTATCCAGACTTAAGAAAGGAAGGAGCTCGCAATCGCGGCTCCTTCACAAGAATACTATTCGGGTTTAACCCCAAGCCATTGCTCGTGGAGCTTATTGTATTCACCGTTGCTTTTCAGTTCCTTGAGCGTATCATTAATAGCTTGTAGCAGTTCGGTTTGCCCCTTCTTCACTGCAATGCCGTAAGGTTCCTCTGTGAAGTTCCCGCCTACAAGAGTATAATTCGGGTCTTGCTGCTGCATGCCGAGCAGAATAGAGTTATCCGTAGTCAAGGCTTCTCCTTTACCTGCTTTGAGGGCGTTGAAAGCATCCTGATAGTTTTCGAATTCCAATATCGTTGCTTCAGGTGCTTTTTCACGGATATTTTTGGCGGAAGTAGAGCCCTTCACGGCGAGCACCTTGGTATTCGGGGTCAGAGACTCCAGCCCGGTGATGGGGCTCCCCTTTTTCACAAGCAGAGATTGCCCGGCGTTAAAATAGACGTCGCTGAAATCAACCTGCTTTTTACGTTCATCCGAAATGGTCATCGTCGCGATAATGGCGTCAATGTCCCCGTTTTGCAATAAGGTGATTCGTGTTTTGGACGTGACTTCTTTTAGTTCAAGTTTGGTTTCATCGCCAAAAATATGTTTGGCTACAGCCTTAGCGATGTCGATATCAAAGCCCTCTACTTTTCCGCTAGCCGGGTCTTTCAGTCCGAACAGCTTGGTATCGTATTTCACACCAACGACCAGTTTGCCACGCTGTTTGATCGCTTCCAGCCCGTTGGCTGCTGCCGGCTCATTCCCCGACGTTGCCGCTCCTTCTTTGCCTCCACAGCCTGCCAAGACGAGCAGACAAGATAAAGCTACCAGCACCAAAGTACTCCATTGAAATCTTTTTCTCATCAGAACATTCCCCTTTCGATTTACGCTACATTGGTAGTCTATTAATGATGAATCAGACGGCTCAGGAACAGGCGAGCCCGTTCTTCACCCGGATTCTGAAAAAATTCGACAGGTTGGCTGTCTTCCAAAATTTGTCCTTTGTCCATAAAAATCACGCGGTCCGCCACTTCACGTGCAAAGCCCATTTCATGAGTGACAATGACCATTGTGATGCCCTGATGGGCGAGCGAGCGCATAACATCCAGTACCTCTCCGATCGTTTCGGGATCAAGTGCTGAAGTAGGCTCGTCAAACAACATAATTTTTGGATTCATCGCGAGCCCACGGGCGATCGCGACCCGCTGCTGCTGTCCACCGGACAATTGGGCGGGGTAGCTCTGTGCCTTTTCTTCGATTCCGACGCGCTTTAGATAGGTGATGGCTGTTTGAGTAGCTTCTTCTTTCGAGATGCCCAGTACCTTCATAGGTGCCAGTACAATGTTTTCAATCACCTTTTTGTGGGGATACAGATTGAAATGTTGGAACACCATCCCGATATTGCGGCGGAAGGCATTAATATCAATCTTTTTGTCATGTACAGGGATCTCGTTAACGATCAGCTCCCCATCCGATATCGTTTCCAGACGATTGATGCAGCGAAGCAGGGTGCTTTTACCCGAGCCGGAGGGACCGATGATTACGACGACCTCGCCCTCCTTAATCTGAAGATTAATGTCTTTGAGTACATGGAAGTGACCGTAATGCTTGTTGACGTTGCGAAACTGGATCAGAGAGCTCACCCCTTTTTAGGCTTGGATACATAGCTTAGTAGACGGATTGACATGATCAAGCTCTATTAGAATTTAAAAATTTCTCTCATGATACTATAAGCTTACAATAAAAAACAAGATTTTATGTCACTAAACTTTACGTGTAATGTATTTTGGTGTGTTTTTTGCTAGTAAACTGTTATTTATATGTTGAAAACGAATAAATATCCGTAATTTTATGTTATTAAATTTGACATAAACTATTGATCCTCGACATGCCAAGGGAGAAACGTGACAAAAGCAACGCTATGTTTTACAGTAGGGAAGAAGGAATTTAGGGTAAAGGAAGGTTAGACAATGACGAAAGCTATTTCACCGCTAGTAACGGCATTGGGCATGGAGCCCCATCCAGAAGGCGGCTGGTACAAAGAGATGTGGAAGGCCCATTTCCAAATTCCGAAGCCTGTACTGCCGGATGTGTATTCCGGTCCGCGCTTTGCAGCTTCGTCTACGTATTTCTTGCTGCATCCGGGTGAGTTCTCCGAGTGGCATGTGGTCCATTCTGATGAGCTGTGGTTATATCATAGCGGAAGCCCTGTAGAGTTGAAATTGGGTGGAAGTGGAGAAGAGCCTGGTGAAGAAACTGTGATTATCGTCGGTGCGGATGTGGAGGCAGGACAGCATCCACAAGCACTCGTTCCAGGAGCAGTATGGCAAACGGCACGTCCGCTTGGGGATGAGCCCGTGCTGGTAACCTGTGTGGTTGCACCAGGATTCCACTTTGATGATTTCAAGCTGATTGCCAAGAATCCAACTGAATCATGATGTGAGCATTGGCGGGTGTATTTCTGTAATGAACAGGAATGGCCCGCCTGATTTATGTTTACTCATAGAAATAGGGCTTTAAAATAGCTTTAGGTGCTTAGTTTCGCCTGAACAATGAGACGATGGGTGGGGTTTACGAGAGGGTCACATGTAATCAGTGTAAGCAGCTTTTGTTTTTTGAAGCTTTTCAGAACAGACACGTCCGTAGGATCGACCACCTTCAGGCTATAAACGCTATATACATATTGGTTACCCCGAGCGTTAACAACAATCTTATCCCCGATCTTCAATTCATTTAGACGATTAAATAAACGTCCAGAGGTACGGGCTCGATGAGCAGCAATGGCGGCATTCCCTGCTTGTCCCAGCGTCCCCGTTTCCGGCATATGTACAGCCGCGTGTCTCATATTTATCCTCGTTGCGCCTTCCAATACAGGGAGCTTTAAAGCAATACGACTTATACTAATAGTGGCTATGGGAGTTTGTTCATTAGCGCTTACCATGGGAGCAGGGGATGGGGAAGTATTTTGTCGTGCTTCACTAACCGGAACTTCTGTAAGACGAGTGGACAAGCGAGCATAGCTGTCCGTAAGACTGGGGGCCATAGCGCGTCGCTTTTTCCAGATGGTAGCTCTGCTGCTTTTAATAGCTTGCTTTGTTCCTGATCCTCATTCCATTCCATCGCTTTAGGAAACAAAATAAAAAGTAAGCCTAACACAATAAATACGTAGGAAAGTTTACGCAGACTCAGCAATCTCGCCTCCCCTAAGCAAAGTACGGATTATACATATTTTTTGAAAAATGCCCCATTCCCGACTCATTCCAATCGGGAATGAGTCGGGAGATCAGGGCAGGTGATCGGTTTTATTTTTTGTTTGTTCGTGTGAATTTCAAAAATACGCCCCATATAACCATCGCTATGCCTGTCAAATAGAACGGAACGGGGCTGCCTTCACCTGTTTGGGGCAATTGGTGTACCGCAGGTGTATCCTCCGGATCTTCAGGTTCTTTTCCCGGAACCTTGAGACGGATCTTAGGTTCGGGATCGTCTTTCGAATCCACCGGAGGAGGAGGATCTTGATGAGGCATGACGGCTGGCGGCTCCGGCTCCGGCGGTATAGGCGCAGGTTCCTCCTGTGGAGGGACTATGTCCTCCGGAGACTTTGGCAATGACGGAGGAACGGTTATAGACGGAGTATCGGGTATTTCCGGATCTTTGTCATGTTTTTTACCTGAGCCTCCGGACGGGGGTGAAGGGTCTGGATGAGTAGGCGTTCCTGGTTCGTTTTTCTTTTCTTTACGATTGGTGATCACAACCCTCTTTACACCAGAGCTTTGTCGCAGTGTTGCGTCTATTTTGATCTCGAGCTTGCCCTCGGTGACTTTATAGCCCTCCGGTGCTGCCAATTCTTCCAAGATATAATCGTCATGAAGCAAGGAGGAAAAGATGATTTTGCCTTCCGCATTGGTGGTCTGAATGAGCGGGGCTCTTTTTTGACCTTTATCATAGAGCGCAAACTGTGCGCCAGGCAGTACCTTGTCAGGCATATCCTGATCTACCTTGGTCAGCTCAAGACTTTCGGTCACACCCCCGCCAGAACCGGAGCCGGAAGACGTTCGTACGATGATTTCCTGGCTGGTTTCCCGCATCTCTGTCGTCAAGCGATCCCCCTCAAAGGCAACCTTATTACTCACCTTGGCTTTGTCTTCAGCATGAATGAACGATTGGTATTCAAGTATAAAAGCAGTGGAAATATCCTTGGCAAAAGTAACTTCAAAAGTTTGCTGGCCTTGAGCGTCTGTCTTGATATACAGCTTGTAATCTTGGTTTCTAATCAACTCGGTGCTTTTGGTGGTATTTCCGTTGGCAGCGATTATTGTAGAGTACAAATGAAAGGAATCCTCAATTAGGATTTGATTGTTGCTAGGCTGATCTATAATTTTAGCGTTGGATACATGGGACTGTCCTTCATTGATGCGGATGCTCCAATCGATCTTATTTCCATTTTGTGTACCGACTTTAGATACATATTCTCCGCCATGAGGTACCGCGACTTGCGCTGCCCATTCAGAGACTGTTTTTTGTCCATCCAGTAGAAGGGCTTGATTGTGGATTTCTTTTTCAATCAGTTCTCCTTCCAATGAAGTTTGAAAGGTAATCCAGTAGGGAGTCTGTATTTGCTCCTTGAACTGGATACGCAATTCATTACCATTTTGCTCGGAGGGAGGAATAATGGTGTATTGATCTGCTGGGATTTCAGCCCCTTTTTGTACGCCATCCCCCCATCCCAGCAAGGTCATATCGTATACTTTTACGGAGGCGGGCAGTAACTTCTGACCTTGCAACAAGGGGTCTCTCACTTCCGCGTGATTCAGAATCTTGCGATTGTAGTTAGCTTTAATGTCCCAGGTAATGAGCTTGGAGGTTGCATTATAGCTTCCTTGCTTGGCACCGTTTCGTTGTGTCATAAAGTCCGGCCAGATCGGGCACTCCACTCCTTGCGATGATCTTTCTCCGTCTTCAAACTGGTATTCTATATGGGATTTATTACGAAACTCGGGCTTCGTCGTATCCGTTTTCCAGTCATTATTATAGGTGGTTGAATACTTGATTGTATAAGCCTTCTGAATGGCTTTATGAAAAATGAGCGTAAATCCTTGTTTATAGTCCTGTGATAGCGGAACCAGCTCATAATCCGTGGGCGCACGTAGCTCCGTTGTTCCGTCAACACTTTGAATTTTCAGGGTGTCCGGTAACAAAGCCAAGCCCCCGTTTGGAAACACATCCTGAATGACAATATTTTTCATGATGTACAAGTCTGTATTGATGGTAATCACCCAAGGTATGATTTTGGTGTTGTAATTGGGTGTGTCATACATTTTAGTCATAACTCCGCTTATGATTTCCGTCGATACAATCTTCTGCGTTCCATCCGAGGTTATGATGTTTATAACTTTTCCATTATCATAGACACGGCCTCTGGCTTGAGTCTGGTATCGGATGGTATAGGCTGAATCTACGTCGAAGTTGAATTGAAGTTTGAAGCCGTTGCGGTCCGGATAATCAACTGGGATGACAGTATACGCCCACGATGGGAGCTCCTCCAGTGTGTTTCCCTTAAATACTTTCAAAGAACCGGGCAGCAATTCTTGAGTTTTATTGAAATGATCAATTAAAAGAGCTTTGGCTTCGGGGATTTTTGTCTCGCTAAAGTTATATCTTATGGCCCACGAGAGTGTTTGTGTGGCATAATCATATTTTTCAACCTTTTTGGACAAAAATTCACCACGTTCCACCTGAACAGTAGCGGTAGCAACAACGTTCTCTATCGCATCTCCTGAAAGCGTTGCTGTGTTGGAGAAACGAGTTTTATCGCCAATAATACGCGTGGAATATTGAATCTGATAGGCCGTGTTAATGCTATCGTCTTGAAAACGAATCACAAACCCTGTCCCGGCTTGATCTGCTTCAATGGCATATTCACTTGCATTCACTAGGTCTCGAACAACGGTCGAGCCGTCGATATTGACTTGTAGATGATAGAGCCGGATAGAGTCTCTTCTGAGTTCCAGCCCTGAAGGAATTGGATCGGTGATGAGGGCATGCTTTACGGTGTTTAGTTGTTTGTTCACATCAATGGTCCAGTCGATCTGATTGGTGCCCTCTATTTTCCCTTGTTTGCTTAGGGTTGGCCCTGACTGGGGTTTTACATTCACGATGACCGTTTGTACCCCGCCTTTGATCGGAATCGCAATGATGATCTCTGTACTGCCTTTCACCGTTTCTTTCGTAAACTCGGTTTTAACTTGTAGTTTGCCGCTGACATTGGAGTGATTCTCTACATATTGGTTAAAGGTCATGATAACCTTGCCCTGACGATCTACTGTGAAGTATCCCACGGTTCCATCGGTAGTGACTAACGGAGATGAGATATCAGTGTAGATGACAAACTGTTCTGGTAAATGAAAGGTGAAGGTGTCCCCTGACTTATAGGTATTGTCAGGAAGCTCCCATTCATAGCCTAGTTGGATGGCTGATCCGATGTCGAATTGGCTGTCTGGACTATATACCGCATCAATGACACGCCCTGCTTCGTCGGTCAGGCTCAACTTCGTTAATATGCTCTGCGGAGCTGCATCATGTTGAGACTTTGAACTGACTGCTCCTTGAACGAAGGGGACCGTGTTTGAAGGAATCTCCCCAGGAGGTTCAAGGTTTGGGACAACGTATACAGCATCTGTAACGGTAGGTGTAGGATCAGATACAGCACTCTGCGGCAGTTCTGGGGCTGGAGCATCTGCGTAAGCCAGCGTTGCGCTGAAAAAGCTTTGGACAATGAGCAATAAGGCAATGATCATTACATTTATTTTTGTTCTCATGCTCCAAGTGATTCTCCTATTCATCGTAATATGGTAATGCTTCGTTCGAAATTAGTATATTCAGCATGCTAGGCTGACATGACTATCCCAATAGAAAAAAAGCCCTGATCATAGCGATCAGGGCTTTCTTCGAGAGAGGCATAGCAATTTGTGATGGATCTATGTAAAAAAGACATAATAAAAAGCTCGTTCATCTGGTAGCTGGCTGCCATCCGGATAGGAAGGCCCTATAGTTTTGCGTCACTGCCTTTCGACAGTTTTGCCATTAACTTGAATAGCTTGTGCGTCTATCATCTATCAAACTGATTTCATGTAACCTCTCATTTACAACTTGGAACGGTTCCCCCATTTTTTGCGGAAGGAATGAGGTGTTTCTCCTACATGCTCCTTGAATAGGTTAATAAAATGGCTCGTATTGGGAATCCCTACGTACCTTGCGATATCCACAATGGACATGTCACTGGTTTTAAGCCAGCTTTGAGCGGCTGTGATACGGACATTAATGAGATAATCAATCGGAGAGAAACCGATCTGCTTTTTGAAATTTTTAGCCAGATTAAACTTGTTTAATTCAAACATGTCTGCCAGCGAGTCCAGTGTTATTCGCTCACAGTAGGACTGATCCAAATATTGCTGTACCCGGCGTACTTCGCTGAGGGTTTCAGCATTCACATGCGGATGATCATAGGGATGTTGCAAAATGCACATTAGTATTTCACCAATGAGCCTGGACGTTAGCAGCTCAGCGGAAAGACTTCTGTCAGACTGCCCGCAAATCAGAGCATGGAGCTTATCCAATATAATATGCGGATTATGCATGGAAATGACCGGTTTATTATGCTTGGCAAATTGTTCGTAAAAATTTTCGATCAGGTTGCCATACAGGTACAGGCTGATATACTCCCAGGATTCATGACCGGAGGTGCTGTATTGAACATATTCCTCGCAATTAATAAAGAACAAATCTTGAGGTTTTATGATATATTTCTTGTCCCGGTACAGTAATTCTCCCTTACCAGACAACGTAAAGACAAGCAAAAAAGAGGCAAGTTCTTTCCTTTCCATCGTAAAAGCAGAAGTTTTTTGAAAGTAGCCTAATTCCTGGATATATAAAAGGGATTGCTTGGCAAAAGCGGAGGGAGTGCGTACAATTACGACCGGATCGCCATTCCAGAGGCCCACGTTGTTTTTTTGGTCTGTTGTCATATTCAATTCCTTTACAAAAAAGCAATTTTATCTAGCATATCTTGGTTTGATTTACCAATATATAATGGCTGATTAAACATGATTTCCTATTTATAAAAGTTTATTTTATCACAACAAATATGTCTATATATCAAATTATGTGTGTGAGCTTTATGGGAGTCTCGCTTTTTATGGATATTTAATCTGATAATCCATATGAAAAAGTCGAATGCTGTTGAAAGAATCTGGGGTTATCATGGATTCAAATCCTTTCTGAGGTCAAATACCAAAATGGTACTGAAAAAAGGTATCTTATGCCCATTCAACTTTCTTGTTCACTTCTCCTTTCGGTTTAAAAAAATTGGGACTTGGTTTTGTTAAAATGGTTCGTAAGGCTTATTATTGAAAATAAGAGTTTGGGCCCAGTGCTGTGATTTTGTTCACAAACATGAATGTAAAAAAGAGAGATATATGCATAAAAAATTACGCAAAAAGTGCCCTTGCGCGTTTCATCAAAAGTGCTTTCAACTTTGGAAATGACACGGGCAATGATATGATGGGTAATACAGGTATAGTGCTTTACTTACTCGACAGTCAGTTTGGAGGATTACAGGATGGGAAAACCAAAAAGTACGAAAACCGCAGCGGCTTGGTCGCTCGTTATTCTAGGGGCAGGCTTTGCAGCCACATTGCCCTTCCAGCAATATGGCTGGGCTCGTTTATTAGCCGGAGCTTTTGAGGCAGGACTTGTAGGGGGACTGGCAGACTGGTTCGCTGTCACTGCTTTGTTCCGTCATCCGCTAGGCATTCCGATACCACATACGGCGCTGCTTCCTAAAAATAGGGACAAGCTCACGAATGCATTGGTGAGTACCGTGGAAAATAACCTGCTAAACAAAGACAGCATTGCGTCTAAAATTGCAGATATTCGTTTGGCCGATTTGGTACTGGGCGGTGTGGAAAAAGGAATGCGCACGCCGGAGGCGGCGGCATCCATAGATGTTCTTGCCAAGCGTCTCGTCCAGTCGCTCCCGCTCGCGGAATTGGCTCCGGTCATCGTGGCAGAGCTCAAGCGGCAGGTGACTGACTTTGACACCGGACCGCTGCTAGAGGCGCTTGCTCGTCAGACCAGCGAGAAGGGCTATGATCGCCGCGCACTGGATTACACGCTGGAGCAAGCAGAGTCCTGGCTTTTGCGACCCGAAACGGGTTATACGCTGGGCACCTTAGGGATGCAGGCTGTTAGTGGTTTGCAGGTGAGCGGGCTGATGCAGTTTGCCTTGAACGCATTCCTCGGCTATCTGAACGAAGAGCGTATGGGTGAAATGATTCGTCATTTCCTGCTGGATCAGGTAGCAGAACTGCAAAGGGAAGAGCACCCGCGCCGCCAGGCCGTGCTGGATGGTCTGAGAACACAGGTGACCCGATTGGCGACGAAAGATACGGTTCAGGAAGGGTTGAACGGCTGGAAGGATAGCCTTGTTGAAGCCTGGGAAGGCGATGCGTCAGTGCTGGGCAAAATGGAAGAACTGCGTATACGCTTATTGGACTACATGGAAGACGGAAGCTATGTGCAGACCTATATTTTACCGCTATTGGATCGGATGCTGACTGATTTAAGAGGGAATACCGAGCTGCTGGACAAGATCAATGTGCGAATTGTGGAAGGTATTACTGGACTGGTGGAAGCCAACCATAGTCGAATTGGTAACTTGGTACGCGAAAATGTAGACAAAATGGATAACAAATCCCTGATTGCACTGATGGAGGACAAACTGGGACAGGATTTGCAGTGGATACGTATTAACGGCGCAGTTACAGGCTTCCTGATCGGCATTGTGCTGACAGGTATCCGTATGCTAATCCAATAGACCAGAAAAAGCTACAGATAGGGTTGTGGAAGCATGAGGCTTTGGCATGAACATTTAATCGACAGGTTACCCCGTCCGCAACTGTTGGGGCAACATCGTGAGTGCTGTGCCCTGCGCGGGAATGGGTGGGGCAAGCCACACGCCACCGTGAATTATGTGTTCGATTATCACCCAATGCTGCTGGTGCGCTATCATAGGCTCATTATGGACGAAATGAAAAGCAGAGGGTACAATGTTGATCCACTATGGGAACAGCCGTTGTATCGCGGTAAGCAGTGTGAGCCTTGGGAGGCGGAGCTGGGTGAGGAACTGGCAGGCGCGGGTGCATATGTGGAGCATGACGATGAGTATATGAAGGAGTGCCTGGATAACCTGGCTTCCAAGGGTATTTTAATAGAGATTGAAGTGACCTAAAAAAGACGGGCTGCGGTATGTTCATCATTCAGATGAAGTGCCGCAAGCCCGCTTTTTTGATGCTTCAGTGTTCAGTGCTTGGGGGAGAGACTCGGGATATTAGATTACAGAATCCAGCGGGTGACCTTTTCCAGCGGTTGTCTGGATTTTTCCCGCTTGGGTTCATGAGCGCGATAACCGAAGGCAGCAATGACTGAAATATCGAGCAGCCCGTTTTCTAGCAGTCCTTCTTCCTCCAAAATGGCATGCACCTGATCGTAGTTAAAGCCCTCAATTGGACAGGAATCAATACCGATCTGAGCCGCCGCTGTCATCATATTGCCTAAGGCAATGTAGGTTTGCTTGGAAGCCCAGTCAAATAACGTACGTTCGTTTTCCAGTAAGCGTTGATTTTCACCCTGGAAAATCTTATAGCGGCCTGGCAGTGAGGCAAAGTCCTCCTCAGACATACCTTTAACCTCTTTATACATATACTCCACGTAAGGAGAATCATAACGAACATCCTTGCGCGCCAAAATCAGGACGACGTGGCTAGCCGCAGGAATCTGCTTTTGACCGCCGCTGGAAACTGCAGCCAGCTTTTCTCTCAATGCCTGATTTTGTACAACTACAAACTGCCATGGTTCAAAACCAACGGAGCTTGGAGAAAGTCGCCCGGTTTCGAGAATGAACTGAAAATCCTCTTCTGGTATGATGCGATTGGGATCGAATTCTTTCGTGGCGTGCCTGAACAGAAAGGCGTCCAGAATTTCCTGTTTTTTAGCTGATGTATTAGACATAAAATGTACTCCTTTTGATATGGGTTTAGTTGGTACTCTATGGGTTTTCTGCTACTATAATGAGAGCTGATATCGAATATATAGTTATCATATAGAAAGCTTTTGCAGGGAACAAGTACGCACATATTTGTTCCTTGTCATACGTCTGGGGCTATTGGTTTACACATTCTACAGAAAGAAGGGGTATACATGGCACAGGAGATGGAACATGCAGTTAGCGTTAATTTTGGATGTCCGGTAGCGAAAACCGTCGGGGTTATAGGCGGCAAGTGGAAGGGAGTCATCTTGTATCATTTGACGACAGGACCGCGGCGCTATAACGAAATTCGACGGACCTTGCCTAATATTACACAGCGGATGCTAACCTTGCAGTTGCGTGAACTGGAGAGAGATGGCATTGTGCACCGTGAAATTTATAATGAGAACCCACCGCGTGTGGAATACTCGCTTACCCCGTTGGGAGATACGTTAAGGCCGTTGCTGGATTTTATGAGAGACTGGGGGATCTTCTATGGAGAACAGGGTTGCGAGCCTGTGACGACAACTTCCAAATCAGGCAAGCACTTTTGTTAAAGGGCATAAAGAAAGCCCGCCAAATGATTTCATAGAAGACGCATAAGAAATCATTAGCGGGCGGAATAAGGTCTGGGTTATTTAGATAAAATGTGCACTTATTTAAACTCGATGGCTTCGTTCATCTGCGCCCAAGCCGTTTCTCCAATGATGCCCAAGCGCCAGATAGCGATTCCTTTGAGGTCATAACGTTTGGCTAAACCGATCTTGGCGTTAACGGTGCTATCTTTTTCACTACCCATCGAAATCCCCAAAATGAGCTTGTCGCGCGAGGTTTCCTTCAAGGCCAGTTGTATGGCTTCATCCACTTTATCCAAAGGCTCAGGCGTAGCCTTTTGTCCGTAATCATAGGCCATGATGATCAGATCGTCCGCCAGATTGCCCAGCGTTTTGTAGTCATAGCCAGAGTAAGAGCTGTTCAGCGGATGTAGAACGACGGTGAGCTTGAGTCCAGCCTGATGCGCTTTGGCCGATAACTTTTGAATAAAGGCGTTGTAGTCTGAACGCGCTTTAGCTTTATCGCCGCTCCAGCCCAATCCTTCCAGATCTAGCGTAATGCCTTTAAATTGTTTGTCGGTGGCGGTACTGACGATTTGGGAAATGGTTTGTTCTTGAAGCTGCGCATTTTCCAAAACCTTGGTCAGTTCGTGATTGCCATCTCCGGAATAGACCATCAGGTAAGGGGAAGTCCCCTGGCTGTCTGCCTCCTGCACAATGGACTCCGGCGTTACGGTTCCAGCGGCTTGAGGCCATTTGTATTCCTTGCCGTTTGTCGTAAATTGTCCGTTCGTATCAATTCGACTCCAGCCGAAGGCAACTGCGTTAAAATCCGGTATTTTGGATTTTTGGTCAAAGGAAGACAGCGCATAGAAGCCTACTGTATACATAGCTTCACGTGGCGATGTAATGGAGACCGTCCGTGTTCCCTGGTTCCAGTTCACCGTGGCTCCAAACTGCTGCCCGAAAAAGCCCAGCGGAATCATGGTGCTGCCGTGCACGGTTTGCGGAGCGGCTGTTAGTTGAACCGTTTGTCCGTCCACTGTGGCATTGCGGCTACCCATCTTTAGAACCACCTGTTTGGTAGCAGAGCCTTGCGCTTTGGTAGCAGTGATGCTTTGGCTGGCTTGATCCCATTTCACTGTAATGCCGAGAGCCTCAGAAATAGCGCGAAAGGGAACCATGGTCGTGCCGTTCATCATGGCAGGTTGTACGGGGAACGGTAATGGATATCCGTCCAGCATAATGCTGATCTTGCCGGTCTCGGCTTGTGCCAAGGGGCTATAGATGCCCGCTGCGGTACTCAGGAAAATAGCGCTAGATAACAGAGCCTTATTTACGATTTTCATCCTATGATCTCCTATGCTCAATAGATTGCAATGCTATCATGTTAGAATCGTGAGGTATCTACCATTTTACCAAAAAAATGATAGAAAGGTGAATGTGAAATAATAGGATGAGATGAATTTGAATATGTATTAAAGCTGAATATTAATCGTGTTCTTTCATACAAAAAAGCTGACCCCTTTAACTAGGTGTCAGCTTTTTCTTTTTAAAACGATCTTAACTTCATTCGTAACCCAGATTACTTGCGGCGCTTGAGTGCAATGCCGACAGCTGCGGCACCAAGAACGACTGCAATGATCGAGAGGACGAGTGCTGTCGTTTGTGCAGTAGAGCTGGCAGGAGCAGAAGCAGCAGGGGCAGCTTCTACAGCATTGTTCGAAGCAGGTGCGGGACTGCTGCTATCTTTAGTCGTATCTGTGCTCGCGTGGCCTGCTGCCATACCCGCTGAATCGTGTCCGCTGTCTGCGGCAGGGGTTGCGGACGTGGCTTCCGCCGTGATTTCGGTAATGGAATGAGGGTTGTTACTTCCTTCGTCGCCTGTCCATTCCACAATACTTCCGTCACTATAATATTGGAAGGCGTCCCAGGCTGCTGCGGTATTCTGGTCTGCATTTTGCGCTACAAAGCTGAAACGCTGATACTGACCCGCTTGAATGCCGTCTTTTTCAGTCGTCCAGGTCACGGTGGTTACTTTGCCAGAGCTGTCTTTTTCGGTGGCTACCTTCCAATTCGGTACAGGCTCGTATTGTTTGAAAACGACCTCTTTCGGAATTTTCAAGGCGACTTTGGTGGTTGGAATGTTTTTTTCCACGGGTACTTTCAATGTGTACGTTTCCCATGCATTAGGTTGTGAAATAGAAGGCTTAACTGTCACATGTGCACTGGCCATGCCTGCAAAAAGTAAGGCACCCGCCGCAATTAGACCCACAGAGGTTGCAAACCTGGAAAATCTGGATTTTGCTGTTTGAATCGTTGTATTCATATTCATTTCGCTCCTTTTAAGTATAAAATAATTATTTTTTACCGCCTACATACAGGGTAAATTCAGCATCAACCGCATCGAGTGATGCCGTCAGAGCATGTACTTTTACCGCCCATGTTCCTTCGGAGGTCATCAATTCCTGACTGCGGAATGGTTGTTGCTGCTTTACGGGCAGAACAAATTCCTGTTGATCTTGGTCAGGGTCTGCTGGAGTGAGCGTTAACGTGACCTGCTGGATTCCCGAAACGGCAGCACCCTTGCTATCCTGAACGGATACCTTAAATTCATTGCTGCCCACAGCATTGGGGCTGACTGCCAGTGTAACGTTATATTCGCCCGTAGTGCGAGTCTCCTCAAACGGTACAGCAGGTGCCTGGCCGGGTGACAGGTGAGTGAGCACCGCGGTCAACAGCATCACGAGCAGGCCGACGGACAACTCGGCACGCAATCCCCCAGCGGCTCGCTTACTCGCCGCCGCTTGCCGTGCGCTGCGGAACTGGCTGGCCGCGAAGACCAGCATGACTAGCAGCAGCGCTGCTTTGCCGAGCAGAACGAGTCCATAGGACGTGTTCAGCAGCATGGAGGGAGCCGGAATGTACAGCACGGCTCCATATATACCGGTGGCGAGTAACGCTGCCACCATCGCAATGCCCCAGCCGGCGAAGCGGCGCAAGGCGGCTTGTCGCAGAGTTGCCCGCTCGGATACGGGCAACTCTGCTCCGGCAACCGGCAGGCACACGACCATGACGGCAAGTGAGCCGATCCAAAAGGCTGCTGCCGCGAGATGGACGAAGTCCGCCGCAATGGCTGGAGCTGGATGCGTAGCCGCTGCCGGATGGCCGACAAAGGCCTTGGACAGCATGAGGCATAGCGTTAGGAGAGCTGAGCTGTAGCCCCAAAGACGGCGCTGGCGATTCGAAATGCTGTGATCCAGCGCGTAAATCAGCGTTACGCTTAGGAGTAGCACGAGAATCATCTGGATAAACCAAATTTGTCCGGCTCCAGTAAACTGGAGAGCTTCTCCCAGAATCGGGAATGAGAAGCCCTTCCTGATGGAAACCCCGGCATCCCATGAAGCCTGAAGTGGCAGGCTGATCAGAATGGCGGCAGACGTTATGCCGTAGCCGCTCCATAGCAGCTTAGTCCAGCGGGGCAATGTTTCAAAGGGCCGCTGATTTTGCTTATGCTGTTCACTTCGATTCTTGTCTTGGCTTATGCTTGGTGAGATGAACAGCCGGAAACAAATCGCTCCAAAAAGCAGCGATAGTCCTATGTAAAGAAACCAACGGACAGCGATTAAGTCGATTCGTGATGTCCCTGAGCCTTCAGATGCGGTAGCTTGATGGGTAGGCGCATTGGAACCACTGCCCACTTGGAATGGAATAACTCCATTAACCGGATGTCCGTCTGCGGATAAAGCTCTCCAATTGACGGAGTAAATTCCATTTTTCATCCCTGGAATCAATTGAATTTCCATGGTGGCTTTGTGATTCGGGTCAAGCTGTGCTTTTCCTGTGTCGACCCGCTTGCCTGTTTCGTCGGTCACTTTGATCGACATGAAGGCAGATTGCAAATCTTCATTGAAGGTGATGGTCACCTGAGAAGGCGACTTGTCCAAAACCTGATTTTCGGTCGGACTGGATTCAATGACAAATGCATGAGCCCACGAAGAGTGAGGAAACAGGATCAGAAGGGGGAGACACAGCAATAAAAGACAAGCCACACGGGCTGGTCTGGACAGGTACAACATGCCTGTGAAGTCACCTTCTCTCGATTACTTGAAGCGAGGATATCCCCATTTGTAACATTTTATACGGACAAACCCCTTCCTATCTTAATCATAGTGCATATAGCGTGAATAGATGGAGCGAATTATGACATTTATATGAAATTTGAAATAATAAGCATTATACAAAATGCCAATCATATGAAAACCCCTAGCGTGGTTGAATTCAGGACGATTTCAACCACGCTAGGGGCAAAGAGGAAGAGCCTATGAAGGAACTAGAGCCCTGTTTCCATGAGATCCGTGAAAGCAGATTGCTTATGTTGAATATAATGGATAAAAATAGCCGTTAGTTTGGGATCGAATTGGCTACCCGAGCAGGCACGTAGTTCTTCAATGGCCTCCTCGAACGTTTTGGTGGGTTGATAGGGGCGCTCGGTTGTCATCGCGTCAAAAGAGTCGATGATCGTCAGCATCCGACATAAACGTGGAATTTGCTCGCCCTTAAAGCCAAACGGATAGCCTCCTCCGTCATAACGTTCATGATGCAGCTCCACAAAAGGAACCAAATCTATGAATCGTTCGTTGGCTTCGACAATACGTTTGCCCCACATGACATGCGCTTGCACCATCTGCCATTCCTCACCGGAGAGCTTCTCTTTTTTATTGAGGATATTCCAGGGAATCTCCAGTTTACCAATGTCATGAATGAGGGCACCTAGTATGAAACGCCGCTTATCCTCTGGTCCAAGCTGAAGCACATCGCTCATGTCTGCTGCATATCTGAATACCCGCTTGGAATGCTTGAAAGTGTTAATATCCTTGTACAAGAACAAATTAAGCTGCTGCTCGAGATCGCGAATATCCTGCCCCAGATCGACCTCGCGCTCCACTTCATTTAAACTTCCGTGCGTATGAACGATGTTTTTGCCCTGTTTCTTGGCGTAGTACAGGGCTTTATCCGCCAGATCGACCAGCTGTGACTTGTCGTAGATGTCAATGCGGCTTTGTGCAATACCTGCGGAGAAGGACAGACAGCCATGCGGAAAAATTTCAACACCCTCATAACGAGAATCATTTAATCTTTTTCGAATAGCATTGACTGTTTCATAAGCTTGTTCAGCGGTATGATCGGGCATAAGCAGGGTAAATTCTTCTCCACCATAGCGGGATACGGTGATGTGGGTGCCGGAGGTTTCCTTCTTAAGAAACTCACCGAGAAATCCCAGTAGCTGATCGCCTTTAAGATGACCGAAATGATCATTGTATTTTTTGAAATCATCAATATCAATCAGCGCCAGACTGAGAGGAGTATTCTCGGATCGGGATATATTCAATTCAGCTTCAAGTGTATTTTCAAAGTAGCTGTGATTGTATAGCCCTGTTCTGCGATCCATGTTCGCTTTTTCTTCGATTTCCCGATACAGCGTGAACATTTGCTTGAATGCGTGAGACAGGAGCATGCTTAGCCCAAGGAACAGCAAAAGTCCTAAAATGCCGTTGTTATAAATCAGTGTAGTCAATACCAAAGACAGAATGAGTGTACATAAGTATACGAGCAGGGATTCAGCCAAAAAAGCCTGTTTAAGCTCATTGAAGGACCCTTTGTATGCGATATAAAAGTAGATGCCCAGTGTGATGGTGTTCACCGCAAAGTAGCAAATCAACGCCAGCAGGTAGGAAGCGAAATGATCTTGGTTTAAAGCTCCCTGCGTTCCGCCGCTTAGTTCAAATACTGTTGAAGACAGGAAAATGGAAAGGGCGTAAATGGAAAAATTGACGGTATGCTTCCACCAGGACAGCTCTGTGTGCCGGAACATGGCAATGATTACATTTAACAACAAAATCAGAATAGCAATTTCGGTGCCATGCACAAAAATACAAGCCAGATACACGGAGGAATCCATGGACTGCTTGTTACTGGCCGGTGGTAGCTGGAATGTAAAATGCTCCAGAATCAGAACTGCTCCCAATAGGGAATAGATCGTGACCCACTCTGTTGTCGTATAGTGCAAAAAGGACCATTGGTTCGTATACAGGAGGACGATCACGCCTGCCAAACATATGAAAAACACATATATTCCCGTCGCGGTAACCCGTTCTTGCAGCTTTTTTATTATACTCATCATTTCTTCTCCTGCCTTGTCGTATCTTGATGTCAAAGCTACCAGGGGTGAATGGGATAATTTACAATTTTGTAATCGAAAATTTCACATGAAAAAACAGGCCGGAATCCAGCCTGTTTTGTTGAGCCTGTGCTTCCTTTTTTTCTTATCGGTGACTAGCCCCCGATTTTGTAACCGGAAGTCAAAGCAATTATGACAGAAGCTACGATAATAGCATTGATAATCACACGGGAGTATTTCAAGTTTTTCATAGGGTTCCCTCCCTTCCTTGGAATAAGGTGTGCACTAGGCGTGGCGGGGATTGGTTTCTTGCTGCTTATCCTTAGTTCTCTTCACGACCATAATGCTTTGGATAAACAGGAACATCCCGAAATTCATGACAACATCTCCAATACTAATTACCTGCGTGCGGGGATAGGGCTTGGAGAGAGGAATAATGTCACCAAGCAATGATAGACGCGTGCTCGCATCCATCATGTAATGTTTCGAGATGACACTTCCGGATTTAAGCATATCTGTATAATAGGGACCCAGCACCTCCGAAGCGCTCAACGAGACCGGCATCCTGCCGCCATTCACCGCCATAACGATAAAATTCATCAATACGCCGATTATAATAAGCTTGAATCCCTTATGATGTCTGTTCAACCAGAGAAATATCAATCCAACCACGTAGACTCCCATAAATAGATACCCGTTAATGGCTGCCAGCCAAGCCCACTTTTCCTGGAAATAAAAAATAATGAATTGTACCAGCAGCAGCACGGGGAACATCCAGCCGGCTATAAGGCGAATTTGACTGAAACGGATCAGACCTTGCCGCCAGCCTCCTCTGAACAGACCTACAATGAGACCTAGTAGCACTCCATCATAGACCATTATCATTCTCCAGATTCCACAAATTTTTTGTTTTGGTTACCGTATAATTCGACCTGAAATTGGTAAATTCCTGCCTGATATATAGCAGTTTTGAAAAAAAATTGCGGATTAGCGTGTAATTATTCGAAGCCAGACGAAATGAGTGATATCATGATACATTGAAGTAATTATTTATATTTTTTTGAAAAGGATGATTATTATTATGAACCGGTTATCCAATACTGTTATGGTTGCCGCAGATATGACCAAATCGCGAATATTATGGATCGCCTTTGTCCTGGGTGCATTGAGTGCTTTCGGGCCGTTGTCCATAGATATGTATTTGCCGTCGCTGCCTACATTAGCGAACAATTTGCATACGACCACTTCGCTGGCGCAGCTTAGTTTAACCGCCTGTCTGTTGGGACTGGCCGTTGGCCAGATCGTTGCTGGTCCGCTTAGCGACGTAAGGGGTCGCAGAGGACCGCTGGTGATCTCGCTCATTCTGTACGCTGCTGCTTCGCTGTTATGTGTGTTTGCGCCGAATATCGGTATGCTCATTGTGCTTCGCTTTATTCAAGGGCTTACGGGGTCGGCGGGGATCGTGATTTCCAGAGCTGTAGCCCGTGATCTATACTCGGGCAAAGAGTTGACACGTTTTTTCTCACTACTTATGCTGGTGAACGGCGTGGCCCCCATCGCTGCACCAGTACTGGGCGGTGTCATTTTGAACTTTGTTTCCTGGCGTGGTGTATTCATGGTGCTTTGTGTAGTCGGCGTGGCTATGCTGATTGCCGTCGTATTGGGTTTGCCAGAAACGTTGCCAACTAACCGCCGCTCATCCGGTGGCTTGAAGCAGACGCTAGGAACACTCGGTCACTTGTTTGCCGATCGACGCTTTATGGGCTATGCCTTCTCACAGGCGCTGATTACAGGAGCGATGTTCGCGTATATCGCTGGCTCACCATTCGTGCTTCAGGATATTTTCGGGGTTTCTCCTCAGACGTATAGCATCATTTTTGCAGTGAATGGTTTGGGGATTGTACTGTTTTCGCAGTTGACGGGTAGACTCGTGGGTCGCTTCAGCGAACGACAGTTACTCTTGTCGGGTCTGGTAATTGCGGCTGTAGCCGGAATTAGCTTGCTTACTGTAGCCTTTACCGGAGGCCAATTGTTTGCTGTTTTAGTTCCTCTGTTTTTTGTCGTTTCCTGCGTAGGGATTGTGAGTACAACGACGACTTCATTGGCAATGCAGAGTCAGCAGCGCTCCGCAGGCAGTGCGTCCGCCATGCTTGGTTTGTTGCCTCTATTACTTGGCTCCATCGCTTCACCGCTAGTAGGCTTGGGGAGTGGAACAACCCCCGTACCGATGGCGGTCGTTATAGCTATAGCCGAGGTTGGAGCGCTATTAAGCTTTGTCGTACTTGCTAAGGAAGCACGCGCGAAGGCTTAAAATAGGGCGAAAAAGTGACATTTTTCTGGAATGTTGACATACCCCACTGGGGTATATTATGATAGGGATATAACAAATGCATAAATGCATGTATACACCACACAGGAGGCTGATGTATGGCTGAGGAGCAACCTGTTTCCCACACTGAAGTCCATGAGAATCACTGTGGAACAGACGGGGAAAAGACAGTTAGAAAAAGTCATCATTCGGCAGAGTTCAAGAACAGCCTCGTATCCCGGTTGAACCGTATTGAAGGTCAGGTTCGCGGAATTAAGGGCTTGATTGAGAAGGATACCTACTGTGACGATGTACTGAACCAGATTGCGGCTGTCCAGTCCGCGCTGAATGGTGTTGGTAAGCTGCTGCTGGAAGGGCATATGAAAAGCTGTGTCATTGAGCGCATGCAGGCAGGAGAGCAGGAAGTGATTGACGAGCTGCTGGTTACGGTCAAGAAGCTAATCCGTTAAGAGTACTATTCATACACATTATGGGTACGGAAGTACCCCTGAGGAGGAAAAGAAAATGGCACAAGTTACATTGAACGTAGAAGGCATGAGCTGCAATCATTGCGTGAAAGCAGTAGAAGGGGCTTTGGAGAAAGTTGGCGCTACCGGCAAGGTCAGCCTCGAAACGAAGCAAGTGAATGTAGAATATGACGAGTCCAAGCTGAACGTTGAGGCTCTGAAAACAGCCATTGAAGACCAGGGCTATGATGTTGTTTAAGCTGAAGATGCTTTATGTGTGAACAGACTTGTTTCGAAGGAGAAGCTTCCATATTAGAAGCTTTTTCTTTTTGGATATGATATACCCCACTGGGGTATAGGAGGAGGATTACCATGGAAAACCGTGCGACCGACGGTGACAAGCAGACAACGCTTCATATTACGGGGATGTCTTGTGCCGCTTGCGCAAGCCGTATTGAGAAAGGTTTAAATCGAATAGACGGTGTGGCACAGGCTAATGTGAATTTGGCTTTGGAGCAGGCGTCGATATCCTATGATCCCAAGCAGGTGGAGATCCCTGAGTTTCGCGATAAAATTGCTTCTCTTGGGTTTGGAACTGTAAGTGAAGAAGCCAATCTGAATGTGACGGGCATGACTTGCGCGGCCTGTGCAACCCGGATTGAAAAGGGATTGAATCGGATGCCTAGTGTAACAGGTGCCACGGTAAATTTGGCGATGGAAACAGCTCATGTGGAATATGCAGCTGGGAGTATTGCGGTTGGTGATCTGGTGAGCAAGATTGAACAGCTAGGCTACGGAGCGATTCCGCAGAGCGCTGAGGACAATATTGCGGATGTGCGCAGTAAGGATATCCATCGTAAAAAATGGAAGTGGATTGTGTCTGCAGTGCTGTCATTTCCGTTGTTGTGGGCAATGGTGGCTCATTTTTCCTTTACATCATGGATTTATGTGCCAGAACTGTTCTTGAATCCATGGTTCCAACTAGTGCTGACAACGCCGATTCAGTTCGTCATTGGTTGGCAGTTTTATGTGGGCGCGTACAAAGCGCTTCGTAACGGCAGTTCGAATATGGATGTGTTAGTTGCACTGGGTACATCTGCGGCTTATTTTTACAGCTTGTACCTTACTCTGCGTCCGTCTGATGTCATGGAGGGAATGGCGGGAATGCCTGTCATGACCATGCCAGAGCTGTATTACGAGACAAGCGCGGTGCTAATTACGCTTATTTTGGTTGGTAAATGGTTCGAAGCGGTAGCCAAAGGGCGTTCGTCCGAGGCGATCAAGAGCCTGATGAGTCTACAGGCAACGACGGCACGTGTAGTACGTGATGAACAAGAGCTTGATATACCAATCGAACAGGTACGTGTGAAGGATATCTTTATTGTACGACCCGGCGAGAAAATTCCTGTCGATGGTGTGGTCGTGGACGGACGTTCGGCAGTGGACGAATCTATGTTAAGTGGTGAGAGTCTTCCGGTTGAAAAAGAAGCAGGTTCCGCAGTTACAGGGGCGACGCTCAATAAAAACGGGGTACTACGTATCCAGGCTGAGCGTGTGGGTGGTGATACGGCGTTGGCCCGTATTATTAAGGTCGTGGAAGATGCGCAAAACTCCAAGGCTCCGATTCAGCGGATTGCGGATCAGATTTCCGGTATTTTTGTCCCCATTGTTGTTGTTATCGCTGTGTTGGCCTTTATCGTCTGGTTTTTCCTTGTGACGCCGACTGATTTTGCAGGCTCACTGGAGAAAATGATTGCAGTTCTCGTCATTGCTTGCCCTTGTGCGCTCGGATTGGCAACCCCAACGTCTATTATGGCAGGATCGGGACGTGCCGCTGAATACGGTATTCTGTTCAAGGGCGGCGAGCATTTGGAGATGACCCGTTCAGTCAACGCAGTGGTATTGGATAAGACAGGTACAGTTACGAATGGCAAGCCAGAGCTGACGGATGTTATGGTTGGAGCAAGCGGCTTGGCTGAAAAGGATTTGCTGCGTTTGCTCGGTGCGGCAGAAAAAAGCTCGGAGCATCCGCTGGCGGAAGCCATTGTAAAGGGGATTGCAGATCGAGGCATTGAGCTGGTAGGACCGACAGATTTTGAAAATATTCCGGGTTATGGTGTGAAAGCGCATGTGGAAGGTAAGCAGGTATTGGCGGGTACACGCCGATTGATGAGCAGGGAAGGCATCGCGATAGATGACTCAGCTGAGCAGCATATGAATGAGCTGGAAAGCGCAGGGAAAACCGCGATGCTTGTTGCTGTGGATGGTGCCTATGCTGGATTGGTGGCCGTGGCGGATACGATTAAAGAAACGTCACGGGAGGCAGTTACCCGTCTGCGCGCGATGAACATTGAAGTGATCATGATTACGGGTGACAATGAACGGACTGCGCGGGCTGTTGCCACCGAGGCTGGAATTGAACGAGTGCTGGCGGAGGTGCTGCCTGAAGGAAAGGCTGAAGAAGTGAAACGGCTTCAGGAGCAGGGCATGATCGTAGCTATGGTTGGGGATGGTATTAACGATGCGCCTGCGCTGGCTACTGCTAATATTGGGATGGCGATGGGCACGGGAACGGATGTGGCAATGGAGGCGGCGGATATTACCCTCATGCGTGGCAACCTGAACAGCATTCCTGATGCGATCGAAATGAGCCGCCGGACCATGACAAACATACGGCAAAATCTGTTTTGGGCGCTCGGTTATAACGTGATCGGTATTCCGATTGCCGCTTTGGGCTTCCTTGCCCCATGGTTGGCGGGAGCAGCTATGGCATTTAGCTCTGTTTCGGTCGTGCTGAATGCACTGCGTCTCCAACGGGTGAAGCTGTAAATGTATGGATGTATTAGCAGGATAGCGTACTGTCGGACATCTGTTGCGAGATAAAGTTATTATCAGAGTATAGAGCAAGTACGCACAATTGGTGCGTACTTGCTTTTTGTTGCGTTTGTTTTTTTAAACCATTCAACTTTCATCACGTCAGGTTGCTTATCATTCGCGAAAGTTCCATAATATTTGTAGGAGTGCCAAGCAAGCATGCAAGAACTTCTTCGTATACTCACAGCTTGAAGTAGATAAAGAGCTTATATTATGGATTAGGAGTGAAGCAGTCATGAATGATACGATTTCCTTGTTGATGAACCACCGGTCTGTGCGAAAATTCAAGTCAGACCCCATTACCGACGAGCAGCTCGCAGCTATTGTGGCAGCTGGCCAAATGGCTTCCTCGTCCAGTAATGTGCAGGCATATACCGTTATTGCCGTTACCGAGCCTTCTTTAAAAACAAAACTGGCCGAGTTGGCAGGAGGACAGGCTTACGTTGAGCAATGCCCCGCGTTTCTGGTATGGTGCGCAGATCTGTACCGTCTGAAGCAGGTCACACTACACCATCAGCCAGGTCAGCCTTCCTATGAAGGTTCTGTTGAAAATTATACGGTTGCGACCATTGATGCCGCGTTAGCCGCACAAAATGCAGCGGTAGCCGCTGAATCACTGGGCCTGGGCATCGTCTACATCGGCGGCATTCGTACTAAAATAGCAGAGGTATCTGAGTTGTTAGGGTTGCCAGAGCTGGTGTATCCAGTGTTCGGTATGTGTATTGGTGTACCGGATCAGGAAACGGGCTTGCGTCCACGTCTTCCACTGTCCGGTGTTTTGCATATGAACGGTTACGACAAAAATCAGACGATGAAAGCTGTAGAGGTATACGATCACACATCAGCGGAATATTTGAAGGAACGTACAGGCGGTCAACGCTCTACGCCATGGTCTGAGCAAATGGCTGCGAGACTGACCGAGCCAGCGCGCTTGCAGTTGAAGCCATTTTTGGAACAGAAGGGTTTCTTGAAGCAATAAAAGCTGAGTGGCGACAAAAAACTCTGCAAAATACAAGTAGTATTTGAGCTATATACGTTTGAAAATACAAGAACCTCCTTATTTACGTATGATGAAGTCCCGCGTAAATAAGGAGGTTCTTTGCTTTGGTTGCATGTTGTGGTTGTAAACCTTCCAGTCAGTAAATAGCTGGTATGCCTTTATCAATCAGATAGTGAGTAAAAGCGTCTCGTATTTTCATAAAATAATTGACGGACGGCAGATTCATCTTGATGGGTCAGTTTGCTGTACGCACGAATGACGTCGGCAGTCATCCGGGGATGTGTCTCTTGTCCAGTAAAAGGTCCCTCGAACGGCCAAGGACCATCTGTCTCTGCCATGATCTGATCAGACGGATACTGTCTTGCCAAACTGCGGATCTCTTCTTCGTACAAGAGATCCGGTGTGAAGGAGACATAATAGCCGTTCCGGGCCATACGTTCGATCGTGGCGGTAGAGCCCTTGAACCAGTGAAAATGCGCCTGTGTGATGCCATGACGTTCCAAAAGGTCACAGGCGATGTCTGCGTCCTCATAAACGGCGTGCAGGACAATGGGCTTGTTATGCTTGCTTGCAAACTGGATAAAGCGCTCTAGTAGCACTATGTAGGGAGCGAGGTCAAAAGGTGAACCGCTCTGTGAGGCTTCCAGCCGATTGTAATAGGGCAAGCCGACTTCACCCACGGCGACCATCTGCTGTACATGTTCGTCCATCCAGTTGAACAAGAGTTCAAGCTCAGCTTGCGGTGGAAGAGCCTGTTCGGGATGAAAGCCAAAGGCTGGTCGTACCAGCCCGGGGTAACGCTTGGCTAACTGCAGATTGGCTCGGCTGGAGCCCAGATGCATCGACACGGCTATCACGGCTTGGACGCTGCTATTGGCAAGTGAAGCGAGCAATAATTCCTGTTGTTCGGGCGGGTAGCTGTCTACATGAATATGCGCGTCGATCAATGGAGCGGGTCCAATTGCGGTCAAATCCAAGCCTGGCTTTGTTTGGCTGTTCCATTTCAATGCACATCGAACTTTTACGTCACTCATGTCGATTCAATCCATCTTCTGGGATATTCTTGTGGACGCTCTGAGCATTGTCCATGTCGCCGTCCAGTTTATGTTTTTCCTCGCGCATCCAGCTGGTCATGGTCCGCTTCCATTCAATAAAGAGCGGATCGAGGGTGATTTCTTCCCTACGCGGGCGGGGAAAAGGGACATCTACGACATGCACCACTGAAGCAGGTCGCGCCGACAGCACATAGATGCGGTCGGAGAGCAGCAACGCTTCTTCAATGCTGTGGGTAATAAACAGCACAGAACGGCGGTTCTTTTCCCACATCCGTAATAACCATTGCTGCATGTCTGCACGTGTCAGCGCATCGAGTGCGCTGAACGGCTCATCCAGCAGCATTAATTCCTGTGGGCTGAGCAGTGCGCGAAGAAAGGCTGCGCGCTGTTGCATTCCACCAGACAGCGTATGTGGATACGCCTTGGCGAATTTACCAAGTCCAACCTGTTCGAGCCATTGCAAGGCTTCTTTGCGACGCTCGCGTTCACTGGCGTACTGAGGGGGTACTGCTGTATTTTTACGTGGAGCATTTTCCTGCCCAAGCAGTACGTTGTCCAGCGTGGTACGCCACGGGAAAAGGGCGGGCTGCTGCGGCATATAGCTGATATGCCCACGTTCACCAGTCATGTCCCGTCCGTGCATACGGATACGTCCCTGCTGTGGTTTGAGTAGCCCGCCGATGATGTGAAACAGCGTGCTTTTGCCGCTGCCTGACGGACCAATGAGGGAAACGAATTCTCCTGGCTTGACTGTGAGGGATACATCCTGCAGTACGGGCAGTAGGCTTCGCTTTTCGCGGAAGGCGAGGCTGATCCCGTCCAATTCCAAAGCAGGAGGAGCGGTTGAAGGACTCTGCTGTTCCCCGGTTCGTTGTTCATTAGCCACGTTGTATGATGATAAGTCAGTCGGATGCAGACTCATACGCGCCACGTCCTTTCTTTGCTGTATGTAATTCAAGGAGGAAGCTACTCTCGATCGGGTTTCCAGCGAACCAGCCATTTCTCCAGTAGTAAAATAACCACAAACATGAGTAAGCTGAGTGCAACAATAATGCCGATGGCGGCAAAAATGAGGTCCGTGCGATAGGCCGATTTTTGCAGCAGCATATAATATCCAATTCCTTCACTAGCTCCGATCCATTCCGCAATGATCGCGCCCATCACACTATAGGTAGCAGCAATTTTAACGCCAGAAAAGACTTGCGGCAGGGAATGTGGCAGCTCCAGCTTCATAAAAATAGCCATGCGGCTTGCACCCGACATCCGCATATAGTTCATCATCGTACGGTCTGTTCGAGTCAGCCCGTCCATGGCAGCTACAGCCACAGGAAAAAAGCATACTAGGGTAATGACCATCAGCTTGGGCAGCACCCCAAAACCAAACCACACCATGAGCAGCGGTCCCAGGGCGATGATTGGAATGTTTTGGCTCAGGATAAGCAGCGGATACAGGGCGGATTTGAGAAAAGGAATCGTATGAAGAACGATGGCGATCAACAGTCCCGTTGCTGTCCCTATCGCGAATCCCGCAAGTGTCAGACGAATCGTAGCCCATGTATGGGCACCAAGCAGCGCTGTCTGGGCTATGCCCTCTTGTACGATGAGGGATGGAGCAGGCAGCAGCCAGGATTCAACATGCAAATAGGAAACCGCCCCCTGCCAGGCCGCTAAAAAGAAGAGGACCGCCACAAAGGGCGGCCATACGCTTTTCCACCAGGATGCGTTCTTGCCTTTCGGATTCATGGGCGATATTTCTCGGTCAGCTTGTTCATGCTGATGCCTTGTGGGTTATGTGCGATTTTGATCTGTGAAATGACGCTGGGACTGCCCGCTTCCGTCAAAGCTTCGTGCATTTCTTTAACCACTTTCAGCAACTCGTCGAGCTCGCCCTCCATGGTCGTATCCAATGGATTCACCTGATGTTTGACACCGGAGCGCTGAATGACCTCAATCGCCTTATCTACATACGGGTAAGAGTCCTCGTTATTAGGAGTTTTAGGGATTACTTGAATACTGAGCAGTGTGTTAGCCATGCAAATTCACCTGTCCTTTATTTGGAGTGTTATTAAAAAAATATGGTGGTTTAAGGCGGGGAGACCGCTTCGCGTTTCATTTGATCTTACGATCGCTGCGCTTCTCCAGATTCAAATGAACCACTACGCTGCCAACCGCCTTAAAAGCACCCTATTTTTAAAGCTGGTTTGTGTGGCATTTTTAACACACAAGCGCACCTACTTAGCGCTTAGATAATATGAAAAGCTAAAGAATAAACCAAGTAGAACGAGAACGAAGTGGGCGGAATGGTGCTGTACAAGCGTTAGCGTTCGCCTTTGTACCCAGATATTCATAAAAGAAATCTGGGTACAGCAGCGATGGGAAGCACCATCCGACTGCGTAGTGGCGCTTTGTTCACTTCTCTAGATCAGTCTTATTTAGCGTTTTAACAAATGATCAACGCTTGGGCAGGAAACCGTTTGTGAAGGCTTTATCGACTTCCAAAGGCTTGCTGAGCAGCTTGCGTTCGTACATCCAGTCCGAATAGTTTTGCCATACCTCCGGTTTTTGCACACCCCATTGCGCGGCATCGTCCTGATAACGCGGGCTTAGCCATTTTTGGCTGGCAAGCACCAGTTTTTTATCCAGCTCCGGTACAGCTTTGCTTAAGATGTCTGCGGCTTCTTCCGGATGAGCGATAGTGTATTCATAGCCTTGTGCGGTAGCGTCCATGAACGCTTTGACCAGCTCGGGATCATTTTTTATTGTCTGTTCGTTGCTCACAATTACAGGTGTATAGTAATCGAGGCTTTTGGAATAATCTTTTACATACAGCATATCCAATGGCTCACCTCGAAGCTGGGCCTCGATTCCGGTCCATGCGTAGAAAATCCAGGCAAAGTCGATATCCCGCTTCACGGCTGTAAAATAGTCTGCATTGCCCATGTTGATGATCTTCACTTTGCTCACATCGCCTTTGTCTGAATCCATGATGGATTTCATGACCGCTTCTTCTACGGGAGAGCCCCAACCGCCGTATTTTTTACCTTCAAAATCTTTCGGGCTCTTAATTCCACGATCTACCGGGGCTGCGAAGCCTGAGGTATTATGCTGAATCACCGCAGCGATGGATACAAGCGGCACGCCTTGCGTACGAGCCTGTGTGACGCCTTCTTGGTAGCTGATACCAAAAGGTGCAGCATTAGAAGCAACCATTTGATCAGCTCCGCCTGAACCAGGTTGAACAATTTGGACATTCAAACCCGCTTTTTCGTAAAATCCTTTGTCCTTAGCGACATAGAGTCCCGTATGATTCGTATTGGGTGTCCAGTCGAGCACGACTTTAACATCTTTGAGCCCCTTTGCCGGAGTAGACGTTTGAGTGTCGGTAGCGGGAGCCGCTTCTTGGGATGTGGGGGGACTTCCACCGCAAGCGGTCAGGGTCAGGGCCATGAGCCACAGACTGATCAGTCCCAGGCTTAATATTTTCATGCGCTTCATCGTTGTGTTCTCTCCTTTAATTACCCGTTATCCGTCCAATCAGACAGCTTAAGTTCCCCATTTTCTAAAAATAACATCTGCCGGACGCGATCTTTCCAACAACATAATCTTCAACAAAAAAAGCGCCCCGAGTTTCCGGGACGCTTGCGCTTGTATATACCAAAGTAAGGGATGGTCCTATGTAAAAAAGGCACATCTTGCTTAAGCATTCCTACGCTGGCATTACCCAGATCAGGTTGTAAGGGTCAGTGTCTTGGGACACACTCTCAGCCGGCCGATTCCAGCACCCCTGGCATTGTATGGTTTAATGGGTTCATTTATTCGGGTTTACTACGACGATTATATGCCTTGAATGCGGGTCTGTCCAGCATGAAGGGAGAGATGACGGTTCATTTGCCGAACCACAGGGTACACTTTTACTGTGAGCTTTGATCTGAAAATGAGCATGAATCAATTCGATTCGATCCGGTCATGTTATTTTCAGAACAGCTACGCAAGTAGGTTCAGATGGGCTGGTGCCCAATGGCGTGGCCGTAGAGAATTCTAATTCGTGAAAAGGAGTTGTTGTACTGTGGGTAAAACGGAAACATTGGATCGCAACCAACTGGAACAAGCCATTGTGAAGGCTTTGGATAACAACAAATTTTGCTCGTTAGGTACGGTAGAGGGTGGCAAACCGAAAGTACGCTATATGGCCCTTTTTAACGATGGAATGAACATTCATCTGGCGACAGATCGCAAAACTCATAAAGTGGATGAGCTAAAGGACAATCCGAATGCTTATCTGCTGCTGGGTTATGAAGTTGGCGGTACGAAGGAAGTCGTAGAAGTGGAGGCTACCGTCCAGATCACAGCTGATGAGGGGCTGCGCAAACAAGTGTGGAACGATTCCTTGAAGGAATGGTTTTCCGGACCGGATGATCCCGATTATGTCATTCTGGACGTGAATCCGACACGCATTGAGTATGTGGGTCAGCAAACTGAGCGCCAAGTGTGGAATAAATAATAAGAATATAAATGGACAAACCAGTAAATCTCCGAGTTTTTTAGGAGGTTTGCTGGTTTTTATTTTTGAGAAAATTAATTATTTTTTCATAAATAATTTAAGTAAATGACTACTCTTTTATCTGGCGTTGGATTAAAATAGAAATGGTGGGTTCAAGGCTTACATATATGTGCAAAAGTATGTATATGAGGCATACACCTTAATGAGGAGGGGTATATTTTGTTATTTCGTAAAAATTGGTTTAAAGGGTTTACAGCAGCAGTTGTGGCTTGTAGCATGCTGGTGTTTTCGGCCGCTCCATCCTGGGCAGCTAGCGATTCTCGCGATAGCGCTACGGTGAATTTGCGGATCATGGAAACAACGGATATTCATGCGTCGCTGATGAACTATGATTACTATTCAGACAAAGAAACCAACGAATATGGCTTGATTAGCACAGCTGGTTTGATCCAACAGGCGCGTAGTGAAACAAGAAACAGCATGCTGTTCGATAACGGTGATTTGTTACAGGGCAATCCATTAGGCGATTATATGGCCAGAAACAAAACCTATGAAAAAGAAGGCGGTGTCCATCCAGTCTACAAGATGATGAACTTGATGGGCTATGATGCGGCGACAGTGGGTAACCACGAATTCAACTACGGTCTCGATTTTCTGGAGAAATCGCTCAAGGGAGCCGATTTTCCTTACGTAAATGCGAATGTTTATGTTGACAAGGGGGGGCAAGCTACTAAAAATTATTTTACCCCTTATCGAATTCTTGATAAAACGGTAACGGACGAGAAGGGCCAAGAGCACATCCTTAGAGTGGGCGTCATCGGTTTGGTCACACCACAAATTATGCAGTGGGATGAAGCCAATTTGAAGGATAAAGTCGTTACGAAGGATATTGTGGAAACGGCGAAAAAGTTTATTCCTCAAATGAAGACGGAAGGTGCTGACATTATTGTCGTGCTTGCGCACACAGGTTATGAGGATGTGCCGCAAACGCCAATGATGGAGAATGCCGTTAAATATTTAAGCCAGGTGGACGGAATTAACGCTATTTTGTTTGGGCATGCTCATAAATCTTTCCCCGGCCCTGATTTTAAAGAAATGAAGGGTGTAGATCTAGATAAAGGAACCATTAACGGCGTACCGGCTGTGGAGGCTTCCTCATGGGGCAAGGAGCTGGGTATTATTGACCTGAGCCTGGAAAAGAGAAACCGCGAGTGGAACGTAACTAACTCTCAGTCTGAAGTACGTCCGGTTGTGAGTACCACTAACCAGGCTGTGCAGTTTACTCCTGACTACAAACTGACAGATTCGATCAAGGAAGAGCATCAAGGAACGCTGGATTATGTTCGCCAACCTGTTGGAACAACGACTGCACCGATTAACAGTTATTTTGCATTAGTGCAGGATGACCCTTCCATTCAAATTGTGACGAATGCACAGAAATGGTATGTTCAAAACCATCTTAAAGGGACCGAATACGAAAATCTTCCCGTATTGTCGGCAGGCGCTCCATTCAAGGCCGGTGGTCGAAACGGAGCCGAGTATTACACCAACATTCCTGAAGGTACGATAGCGATTAAAAACGTGTCCGACCTGTATGTGTATCCGAACACGGTTCATGCTGTAGAAGTGACCGGTGCTGAAATTCAGGAGTGGCTGGAGTGGTCTGCAGGTCAGTTCAACCGCATTGATCCAAAGCAAACTGAGGAGCAATCGCTGATCAACAAAGATTTCCCAACCTACAATTTTGATGTCATTGACGGTGTGAATTACCAGATTGATGTAACTCAGCCTGCACGATATGATGCCAAGGGAACTATTATTGATTCTTCAGCTCATCGTATCATTGATCTGCAATACAATGGGAAGGCTATTGATCCTGCGCAGAAATTTATCGTAGCCACCAATAACTATCGTGCTTCCTCATCCAAACTGGCCAACCCAGATGGCAAACGAATTGTGATGGCAGCACCGGATGAAAGTCGCCAGGTCATTATTGACTATATCCGTACGAACGGAACGATTAATCCATCGGCGGATGGCAATTGGTCTATAGCTCCTTTTGGTCAGGCAAAGGTTACTTTCGAGTCCTCTCCTGATGCCAAAGACGTGCTGGCAGGAAATCAACAAATTTCATACTTGAGCAGCGCGGCAGACGGCTTTGCCAAATACAGCTTAAAAGCTGGCGCTAAGCCTAGTGCAGCAACGACTCCTGTAAAGGAAGCTGTGGCTCCCGCGAAAGCAACAGCAAAACCAGCTGTTAAAACGACCAAACCTGCAGCTGTTAAACCAGCTAAAACAACGAAGCCGAAGGCGTCCAAATAACTTCGGATTTTAGTTTCCACTCAATATCAGAATGAAGCAGCAAGTCTCTTTAACCAAGAGATTTGCTGCTTTTTTGATACCAAAAACAACAGCTCCGAATTTATCATGATTGCAAAAAGTTTTCTGATTTTTGTCGAATATATACTTAAGTCCTAAGTTGTCGTTAAGAATAAGCTACTTTTTTGTAAAAACACGTAATTATATAGTGCTTTTGTTCTAGTTATTTGTGATATAATGGTGAAAAAACCGGAAAATTGTTCCGAGGAGGACCATTATGACATGCAGCAATTGCAGCATCATATTACCTATTAAGGATCAAGGATTGCTCAGAATTAGGCATTCCAGGGTGTCGCTTACTCCAGCATTAGATGGTTTGGGTATGCTATCGGAACAACTGAAGCAGGAACATGGGCGTGAGGGCAGCATAGAGTTTCGCTTTGACAGCCGTTCAGAGCTGGAACAGTTGGTTAACGGACTGGCTCATCTGCCGCAGGAATACCTGAACCATATGCAAGTTGTGGTAACGGGCTTGCATTATATCGAAGGATATGAGGACTGGCTTTTATTTAGTCAATTGCAAGCCAGACTGCAACATCCAGATATCGTGAGTATTATTAAGGATCAAAGTTTTTCCAGCCATATGCAGCCTATTGTTGATCACAAGCTGGATATTATCGGGTTTGAGTTTTTGCTGCGTCCGTCACATGCAGAGAGACCTTTTCAGCCTTTCCGGCTGTTTGAAATCGCCCGTGAAGCTGGCTTGCATGCTCATCTGGATCGCTCGGCTCGTATTTCCGCTATTGAAAAAAGTGCAACATGCCTTCCGGCGGGAATTAAACGTTTTATTAACTTTCTCCCTTCCACCATTTATAATCCGGCTTATTGCTTGAATCACACCTTTGAGACGATTGATCGGTTATCCATGAGTACGAAGGATTTTGTATTTGAGGTCGTAGAAACGGAAGAGATAGACGACCTTAATTTTTTACATCATATCTTTGATCAATATCGAAATCGAGGAGTTTCGGTAGCCCTGGACGATGTGGGGGCAGGTTATTCTACGACAGAGCTTATGAATTGCCTTCAGCCGGATTATGTTAAAATTGACCGCAGTATAATTGACGGCTGTCATAGTAACAGTGATCAGAAGCGGCAAATTACAGGGATTGTAGAATCGGCTTTTCGTTTTGGAGGCCAAGTGTTGGCTGAAGGCGTAGAGCAGATGGAGGATTTTGAATTTTGTCGTGAAGCAGGTGTGTCACTGGCTCAGGGTTATTTGTTTGGCAAGCCGGAGCCTGGTCCGCCCTCCAATTTTATGCTTAGTAGCGTAATATAGTCAGGAACAAATTTAAGTAGACGTAGTTTATAAAAATTGGAGCTTAAATAAGGCTGTGGCATAAGCAAATTCCAATTCTATTGGACAGCGCTTTATCACCATTAATGTAAAAAACGCGAGTTGCAGAGGTTATTTCACCCCTGCAACTCGCGTTTTTTGGTCTGCTTGCCCACCTGAGTAAGTTCTGGACAAGCGAAGCCACTTAGTCTCCAATTTTACTTGGTAAGGAACGTTAAAAGCCCGGAGGCAGTTTACGACCGTTTTTATTTTTAAAGTAAAGATTGACGTCTTGAAGACAATTGGATACAGTGTATTGTATAAGAAACAGTGTTTCTTTCGTAATACACCGTATCCATACTAGGTAAAAAGTTTAACATTACAGGGAGGACAACCAAAATGAAAGCAGTGCAACTGAAAGACGGTTTTGGCTTTGAAGAGTTAACCTTGACGGAACTTGACATACCGGTGCCGGGACGGCTGGAAGTTCTGATCCGCATAAGGGCAGCGTCCCTGAATTACCGGGATTTGGTGATTATCAACGGGCTAATGCCGATCGGCATTCAATTTCCCTTCATTCCGTTATCCGATGGAGCGGGTGAAATTGTAGCTGTGGGCGAAGGGGTGACAAAATTTCAGATTGGACAAAGGGTAGCGGCAAATTTACAACAGAAATTCATTGGCGGGAGCACGAGAGCGGAGGTATTAAAGGACAGTCTGGGAGGCCCGCTCAGTGGAGTGGCGTCTGAATATATCGTTCTGCATGAAGAAGGGGTCGTCGCCATTCCGGGTCACCTTTCTTGGGAGGAGGCTTCCACCTTGCCGATTGCAGCATTAACCGCATGGAGCATGCTGATGGAATCCGGTGGGCTGCGAGCGGGGGATACGGTGCTCTTGCAAGGAACAGGCGGTGTTTCCATCTTTGGACTTCAATTCTCTCTGATGGCGGGAGCAAGGATAATTATCACATCGAGCAGCAATGACAAGCTGGAACGGGCAAAGGATCTCGGCGCATGGCAGACAATCAACTATTCGGAAGTTCCCGAGTGGGATAAGGTGGTTCTGGAGCTGACAGACGGCGGAGTAGACCATGTCCTGGATGTAGGGGGAGCGGCAACAATGGCGCAATCCATCAATGCACTTCGTACCGGAGGGACTGTGAACATGGTCGGCTTCTTATCGGGCTTGACTATTCCTGAGTTTGATGTCACCAGCATTTTGCAGAAGGCTGCGACGATTCGCGGCAGCCAAGTCGGTAACCGGGAACATTTCGAAAACATGAATCGTGCCATTTCCCGCCATCGTTTACATCCTGTCATTGACCGGGTATTCCCGCTCAGCCGAATCGGCGAAGCCTTCGCACTTTTGGCTGAAGGAAAACAGTATTTCGGTAAAATCGTCGTTCAAATATAAATGAGCATTTTGCATAAATCCCAAGAGCGATTTCAAATCAGCAATATATAGATCGAAACGGTTTAGTTCGTCTATATAGTGTACTTTCGAGCGTTGGGAATCGAATTATGCAAAATGCTGAAATATTATTCACATCACATAGGAGGCACTCTAATGCCCAGTAAACCCGATTTATCTGTCAAAGATTCTCAAGGAAGAAAGACTAAGAAACCGCGTAAATGGGTACGCAGAACCGGATTATCGCTGTTGGCGGTAATCCTTCTGGGAGTGGTTATTTTTATGCTCATCCCTTCCCCTGTCCAGCCTGCAAAATGGCTTGCACCTTCGGCCCCCTCTTTTGAACAAGCGGGTCCATGGCAACAAAACAACAAACTCAGCTCCGCAGAGCTTGTTACAATTGCTCCTAAGTTTCCGGAATTTATCACCTTTGACAAGGAAGGAAATTTATATACGGGAGACTCCGATGGGAAAATTTATAAGGTTGCCTTTGATACAAAGGGCAATCCGCAAAAGGCCCAGCTATATGCAGATACCAAAGGAACGCCCAATGGACTTATGTTTGACGCAAGTGGAAATCTGATCGTTACGGATGTTAAGAAGGGGCTGCTGTCGGTAGATCCTTCCGGAAACGTGACGGTGTTGGCCAATCAAGTCGACGGCACACCGATCTATTTGGCCAACGAGCTGGATATTGCCAAAGATGGTACCATTTATTTTTCTGACACCTCCAATTATGGCAGTGTAGTCTTCAAAGAAATCGCCGAGAACAAGCCACATGGACGTTTGCTGAAATATGATCCGGCGACCAAGCAGACGACAGTTCTGTTAGAAGGCCTTTATTTTGCGAACGGGGTTGCCTTGTCTGCGGACGAAGATTTTGTGCTTGTGGCAGAGTCGTATCACTACCAATTGACCCGATATTGGCTCAAAGGGCCGAAGAAGGGAACTTCGGATATTTTTGCGGATAATCTCGCCGGTTTTCCGGATAACATTACGCGTGATGATCAAGGCCATTTCTGGGTCGGTCTCTTCACAACACGTATTCCCTTTGTAGATCAGATGCATGGAAGCCCATGGCTGGCTGGAATGATGGCCAAATTGCCTCAATCGCTGCTCAGCGGTGCAAGCGCACCTGTGAAGCATGGGCTTGCTGTGGAGCTTAATCCGCAGGGTAAACTCATCGGAAGCTGGCATGATCCTGAAGGCTCGCTTTATGGGGTAACCACGGCTGTAAACCATGACGGATATTTATATATAGGTACAGCTCCTGGAGGCAGCCAGGGTGTTCATCGTGTGCTTTTAACCAAATAAGCTTGGGGAGGGTATAACATGATATTGGATGAATTGAGATTATCCTGGAAAGCGAAGGAAAGCCTGGCCGGGAAAGTAGCTTTGGTAACAGGCGCAAGCAGCGGCATTGGGGCATCGATTGCCAAAAAACTGGCAAAGCGAGGCGCGTATGTAGCTGTATTGGCACGCCGTCAGGAACGATTGGATGAATTGGTTCGCGACTTGCACCAAGAGGAATTGTACGAGGTCATGGCAATACCTGCCGATATCCAAAAAGCTGAAGACGTACAGCAGGCGGTCCACGCCATTCTTGAACGCTGGGGACGGCTTGACATTATCGTTGCCAATGCCGGCTTCGGGTATCGAAGCCCGCTGGCAGAAGTGGAACTGGAAAGATGGGAGGAGCTTTACAAGACGAATGTGCACGGTCTTGTCCTGACACTGAAGTACGGACTTCAGCCAATGAGGGAACAGGCCAAGGGGGATGTTGTCATTATCTCCTCTATTGCAGCGAAGGAAGTGGTTGCCGGAGGAGGACTATACAGCGCTACCAAGTACGGCGTTAGTGCCATAGCCTCTGCATTGCGTTTGGAGACCAGTACGCAAGGAATTCGTGTAACTGCGATTCACCCCGGGGCGGTGGCGACGGAATTTTCGCAGGTGGCCGGATATCCCGAGCAGGAAATTCGGGCGTTTGCTTCGAGCGTTTTGCCGCTGCATCCCGATGATGTTGCAGAAGCTGCCCTTTATGCACTAGAGCAGCCGGAGCATGTCAATATTCCAGAGTTGACCATTATGCCTTCGAGGCAGGTCCAGCGGTTCAAATAGAGCGATATTTATTCTGACACAAACCGGGTAACCGGGTATGGTCATCGCCGATGCCGGGTATGGCGGCGAAGAGGACTACGTGCCTTCGTTTGACCATAACCTGCTCAAATGGGTGAGCATGAACCAAAAAGCGCGAGCTACAGGGGGATAATAACCCTTGCACTCGCGCTTTTTTTATACTAATGACGAAGCGTGACTGTCCAATAAAGTTTAAAACCAGCTTTGGGACAGCTCCATTTACTATAGAGCAGACCATATTCTGTGAAAATTTTGGCTCCACGTTCGCTCATTCAGTCATCGTGAGCACAGCTATAGTGTAATGACGTATAGTCCCAAGGGTGTGGTTGCGCTCCCTGCAACCATGAAGCTGAGATCATAGCTAGATATGCCGGGAGGGACGCTGATATCAGCCAATCGGCATACCTTGGTATTATCTCGTAGCAGAGGGATACCATATACACGATCATCCACACGCACAGACCCGGCGAACGCGCCCCCACGTGGATTGGCATAGATTCGTACGATACGTACCTCGTCACTGTCATTAACGATGGGAATCGTCGCGTTGTATATGGTTCCGAATTGTCCGCGATTATCTAGCGCAGGCCCCAGCTCGCTGCGTGCCCCGGTAAACAGCAGATCGGCAGGAGTCTCGCCGTTCAGCTTTTTGGTGGCACACGCCCGGTAGTTGGCGCTTTGCCCCACCACGTACTCTGGCATCCGCGCATTCGTTTCGGAAAAGGACCACACCCCTCGTGGATGCGCCTGTGGTGGAGGTACGGGAGGAAGCGCATCCATATGAATCTGGCGCAGATCCGTCTGCGTATCCTTGCTGATCACGGTGCGAATCACATAATCCAGCGTACCGTGGCCTTCAGCAAATTCTACTGTGAGGTCATAGATGAATCCGGCCAGTGATCCTTCGGGCAGCTCAAATTCCTCCAGCAGGGCGGTGCCTTTGCCGAATTTATGACGGTCTGCTGGCTTCAGACGTTCCATCGTACCCGCCAAACAGCTTTTGGCAATAGACTGCCCGACATCTATAATCCAGTTGCCATCCTCAGGCACAATCTTAAGGGCACGTTCAATATGACGTACTTCTAGTTTAGCAGCGCTTCTGTTCTCTACGGTGATGCCCAGTTTAACAGCGCTGCCGATTTTGTTATAATGCCAGCCGAAAATGCGATGCTTGACCGTCCGCGTTGTGGTGCGAACCACATCATGCCACAGGGTGGCTTGCTCGGTAGGTACCGTCACATGGGTAAGCGTCTCCGGGTTATCGCTAAGCATCAGGCGGCGTGTTCCCCCCTCAGTGGCTGACTCCACGTCCACATGGATATTGGGCGGGATCACAGCAGTTTCCACAATTAGATCCTTTGGCTCCTTGGGTCGATGGTTCATGTAAATTCCTCCTTTTATTCAAAAGTGGCACCGCTTTGAGTACATATATATGGGTAGTTCATAAATATAGGTAACGCCAGGTCCACTTTTACAACCTGTTTTGCAAAATATTTTTTTAAAATAAATCTCCGTAGGTTATAGCGGCTCTGCTAATGCGTCGAAGCAAGCTTACAAGACTCTTGTTCCCCTACACCAACGATTCGCAGACAGGTATTGCGTGTATGTTAAGAGCATAAGCTATTGGATGTACAGAGAAGCTACAGGAGGGAAACATGCCTAGAAAAATATGGTGGAAGGAAGCCGTTGTATATCAGATTTACCCGATCAGTTTTCAGGATTCTGACGGAGACGGTAAAGGAGACTTGCGAGGCATTTTGTCCAGGCTGGATTATTTGTGTGAGCTGGGTATTGATGTAATCTGGATTTGTCCGGTATATAAATCGCCTAATCACGATAACGGATATGATATTAGCGATTATTATGCCATTATGGATGAGTTTGGAACAATGGAGGATTTTGACGAACTGCTTCACCGGGCGCATGAACGAGGCATCAAAATCATGATGGATTTGGTATTAAACCATACATCGGATGAGCATCCGTGGTTTACGGAGTCACGCTCGTCCAAGGATAATCCGAAGCGGGACTACTACATATGGCGAACAGGCAAAAATGGCGGATATCCGAACAACTGGGAATCGTATTTTTCCGGTTCAGTGTGGAAATATGACAAGCTTACAGACGAATATTACATGCATCTATATTCCGAGCATCAGCCAGATCTGAACTGGGAAAATGAAGAGATGGTGAGCGAACTCTACCGCATGGTGGAATGGTGGCTGAAAAAGGGAGTCGATGGCTTCCGTTTTGACGCCATTGCCCATATTGTCAAAGCGGAGGGACTGCCGGATGCCGATAATCCTGACAAACGAACCTTGGTACGTGCCTATCAGCTCTTTTCCAATCTGGAACAGGTACATGTACTTCTACGGATGCTGAATGAAAAATTACTGGAGCGTTATCCCTTAATGACAGTTGGCGAAACGTCTGGTTTAGGACCGGAACAGGCGCTTGATTATGTGGGGGACCAGCGGCATGAGCTGAATATGGTTTTCCAGTTTGAACACATGTTTATTGATGCACAAGGGCTAGGGACGGAAAAATGGAAATCCAAGCCGTGGACACTGGTGGAGCTAAAAAAAATAATGAGCAGCTGGCAGACAGTGCTTCATGAGGAAGGATGGAATGCCAATTATCTGAACAATCATGATCAGCCGCGAGCCCTCTCGCGATTTGCTAATGATGGACAATATCGCGTAGAGTCAGCCAAAATGCTGGCAACCTTCACACATATGTTAGAGGGTACGCCTTATATTTATCAAGGTGAAGAAATTGGCATGACCAATATCGCATTCCCGTCAATTGATGATTACCGGGATGTGGAAACATTGAATTATTATGAGCAGCAACGGAAGATCGGTGAGTCTGAGGAACAGATTATGGCGGAGATCTGGCGGAAAAGTCGGGATAATGCGCGTACTCCCATGCAATGGAATGCTGGCCCTTCAGCCGGATTTACCGATGGAGAGCCGTGGATGAAGATTAATGATAACTACACGCACATTAATGCAGAGGCAGAAAGAAATAATCCGGACTCGATTTTCCACTATTATCGCAAGTTGATTGCTCTGCGCAAACAACATGAGGTCATAGTCTATGGCGAATACAAGCTGCTGTTGCCGCTAGATACGGAGCTGTATGTATTCACTCGTTTGCTGGGAGAAGAGCGTTTGCTGGTCATTTTGAATTTCTTTGATCGTGATCCGGTGTACCACTGGCCCGAGGAGGACTTTCCTGTTGCTAAGGCGGAGTTGCTGCTGTCCAACTACGAGCCGGTACAAGGGGAACAACTGCATGCCTTGAAGCTGCGCCCCTATGAAGCCCGAGTGTATAAGCTAAGCGTGCAATAGGCGTTGCTATCTGTAGAATGGTAAAAGGAAGGGAAGGTTCATAGAGAGACCTTCCCTTTCTTGGCGTTTGGCTAAATGGTAACTGTTTCAGCCAACTCACGTATTTTGGCGATAATCAGGTCTTCTTGATTTTCCCCCTCATTAGGGATCGATTCAGTCGCGAAGGCAGCCAGTTCAGCATGTTGATGAATCATGACAGCATGGTGTGCCTCCCTGAACATCGGTATATCATTCGCATCATTGCCGAAGGCGATAAATTGACGGGGCTGCACACCAAGCTTCTGAAGTGCGTTCCATTTATGGATATTTTGCGGGCTGATGTCCAGCACTTGTTCATTACGGTGTTGATGGATGACCACGCCGAGCGGCGAAAGCTTGGCGGCCAGCTCATCCATATCGTCAGCAGTTAAAATGAGCATTTTTACGATGGATTTCAGGGAAGCCAAAGGCAGCTTTTGCGCCAACTTGCTGATATCCACATTGTTGAGTATAGGATGATCAGCTGCACCCGTATATGCATAATCCCACTCGCTGTCAATCAGGTAGGTGGTTTGGTGTTCCTCCAGTAGTGCGAGCAGGGCATTCTTCACATCTGGTAAAAAGGATTCCACGTGAGTTATACTGCCTTGTTGGGAGATCATAGAGCCGTTGCCACCAATCAGAGCATAGGTGTGAAAGCGTTTAGGAAGTACGGGTAACATGTCGCGAATCGGCCGTGCCGAGGCAAAAATGACTTCATGTCCCGATCGGGACAATTGTTCCAGACAGCTTGCAATCTTATCCGACACACACTGACCCTTAAAGCAAATCGTTCCATCCAGATCAAATACAAAATGCATGATATACCTCCAAAAAATAGTGCTTTCCAATTCATTTCTTACAGTCATTATATCCATTACCTTCCTTGGTCGTAAACTAAAAAGCCCGATTCACACTGGCTGCCATGGGCAGGTGTAGATCGGGCTCATTATGATATCGACTCATTAAATTCAATTACTATTTAGTGATAATGTTTCACCTTAAGGTCGTCTAGACTTTTAAACTCATACCCTTGCTTGCGAGCCTCGTCGATGATAGAAGCAAGCGCCTCGGCATTGTCCTTGGATACGGAATGGAGCAGAATGACCGCACCAGGGTGGAGCTGACGCATGACTTGACGATAGGCATAGTCCGTTCCTTGCTGAATATTTGTGTCCCAGTCCTTGTAAGCTACAGACCAGAATACGCTCGTATATCCGGCTTCTCGACAGGAAGCCAATGCTTTTTCACTAAAAATGCCGCGAGGCGGTCGGACATATTTCATTTCTTTTTGCCCGGTTAGCTCTGCCGATGCATTTCGTACCCGATCCAGCTCAGACCGGATCTCTGCCGAAGAAATGGTGCTCATATCAGGATGGCTCCATGAATGGTTTCCGATAATATGACCCTCACTTGCCATGCGTCGCATCAAAGCAGGCTGGTCTTTTACAAAATGCCCTGTCACAAAGAAGGCGGCTGGGACCTTTTTGGCCTTCAATACATCCAGCACTTTCGGAGTATACCCATTCTCATAGCCGTTGTCGAAAGTGAGAAATAATTCTTTTTTAGTCGTATCCCCCAGAAAGATGCCACCTTGTCTTTTGATCAGGTGCATAAAGCCTTCTTGTGCGATAGAAGGCAGCTCCCCTCCCTTACTTTTTTTAAATCCAAAATGATAAGGCTGTCCGTCAACAGTCTGAGTAGCCCATGCGGGTTCCGCCGTAACTGCCAACATCCCCATAACTGCAACGCATAGCCACAAGGTAAATATTCGCTTCATCTATGTTCCTCCGCTTCCGTCCCGTACGGGTAAGGTGTGTATGCTTCGGCATATTCCATACCATCTGCAATACCATGCTGATTTATGCAAGGACATGGACTAACCAGACTCAAAACACATATTGACATGAATATTAAATCGAAGTAGTATACTTTATAAAACTTACTAGAATACTCGGATTTAATTCGATCGTTCATGCCAAAGAAAAGCAATCAGCTCAGAACATTTTACATACTTGTGAGAACGGAAGGAGTTAGGACTCATGATTGAACTTAGGAATGTATCCAAAACCTACGTGAGAAAAGGCCTAAGTATTGAAGCGTTAAAAAATATAAATATCAAAGTGGATAAAGGAGATATCTTCGGGTTTATCGGATTCAGTGGCGCAGGGAAAAGTACGCTGATCCGTTTGGTCAATCGTCTCGAGAAAGTAACCAGCGGAGAGGTTCTTGTTGAGGGGGAGCAGTTAAATACCTACTCGACCTCTGGGCTTCGGAAGGTAAGGAAGAAGATCGGAATGATTTTTCAGCATTTTAATCTTCTGGAATCGAAAACAGTGTTCGACAACATTGCAATTCCGTTGGTGCTGCTTAAGCGCAACAAACGGGAAATAGAGGGGCGTGTAAAAGAGCTTTTGGCGTTCATAGGATTGTCCGACAAGGCGAATAGCTATCCCAACGAGCTTTCCGGCGGACAAAAGCAGCGTGTAGGGATTGCACGGGCGCTTGCGAGCAACCCGTCCATTTTGCTCTGTGATGAGGCAACCTCGGCACTTGATCCGCAGACCACACAGTCAATTCTCGACTTGCTTCGCAAAATCAATAAGGAATACAAGATCACCATTTTGATCATCACCCATGAGATGTCGGTGATTCAGCGAATTTGCAATAAGGTAGCCGTAATGGAAAAGGGGGAAATCATCGAGCAGGGCAATGTCCTGGAGGTATTCGGGCAGCCGCAGCACCCAACGACACAGAGCTTTGTACGCACGGTCATTCACGATACGGTACCCGAGAGTGTGCTGCAAACGTTCGAACAGCAAGAATCGCAGCGAATATACAAGCTGGAATTTATAGGGCAGGTTGCTTCTGATCCGGTGGTTCATGAATTGATTCGGCAGCATGATATCCACGTGAACATTTTGTTTGCCAACATGACGGAGATTCAAGAAACGACAATTGGCTATATGACGATCCAACTGCGCGGCGGACAGCATGCCGTTCAGCAGGCTGTTGATTTTCTCAAGAGCAAAGGAGTCCATATTCAGGAGGTAGAGAGTCTATGATGATTACAGGAACTACGATCACCTGGGATCAACTGTGGGAAGCTTTGTATGAATCCGTGCTTATGGTCAGCATATCATTATTCATTGGTGCCCTGATCGGTATCCCTATCGGTATTTTACTCGTCATCACCCGTCCGGGCGGAATTCTCGAGAACAAATGGCTGCACAATATTTTGAATCCAATCATAAACATTGTTCGCTCCTTACCCTTTATTATCTTGCTGATTGCAATCATTCCGTTAACCCGTCTGATTGTGAATACATCCATTGGGACCAGTGCGGCAATTGTCCCCTTGATTGTATATATTGCGCCATATATCGGCAGGCTGGTCGAAAACTCGCTGTTGGAGGTGAATCCGGGGATACTGGAGGCAGCAGATGCGATGGGGGCGACTCCATTCCAGGTCATTCGATACTTTTTGCTTCCTGAGGCATTCAGTTCTCTGATTTTGTCGTTAACGACAGCATCCATTGGTCTGATTGGTGCTACTGCTATGGCTGGTGCGGTCGGTGGAGGCGGAATTGGCGATCTGGCGATCGCGTATGGCTATCAACGTTTTGATACGCTGGTTATGCTGATTACCGTCATCATTCTAGTCTTGTTTGTTCAAGGTGTTCAGTCCTTGGGGAACCTGCTCTCCCGCAAAGCACGTAGGGGTTAAATTAGATGTTTTTCTTTTTTACCTATTGTCTGTTCATAGCTTGTAATTTTATAATCCATGCGTTCCAATACGTTGTTCATATCTGCCATTTTTGCAATGAGCTGCTTACGCTGCTCCATTAGGAGTTCTTTTCTAGCATTTATCGTTTCATCACCCTGCTGGAACAACCTAACGTACTCAATCAAAATTTCAATGGGAAGCCCTACGCCTCGCATGCATTTGATATATTCAACCCATCTGCAGTCTTCTTCCGTGTAATCCCTGATTCCACTTTTATTACGGTTCACACGCGGAATAAGTCCGATGCGTTCATAATAGCGGAGTGTATCCTGAGATAGTTCGAATTTTTTGCTTACTTCTGCGATCAACATGCAGACTTCACCTCCTGATTTCTGATCAAGAAACGCCCTATGTAAATGGATAGGGCGTTCTTGTTGTTTCTTATTTCGAAACTTTCATTTCATCCATATTTACTGAGCGCCAACTACCGGATGAGGAACATATGGCTCTTCCAGCAATGCAATTTCTTCAGGTGTTAACGTAATCGAAAGAGCAGCTACTGCATCTTCGAGATGAGACGTTTTCGTAGCACCGATAATGGGAGCTGTTACCGGTTCTTTCTGTAGCAACCAGGCAAGTGCGATTTGAACGCGAGGAACTCCACGTTTTTCTGCGATGGCCGCAACCTGCTCCACGATCAATCGATCGGTATCGGCAGTCGCATCGTATTTAGATTTCGCAACCTGATCGGTTTCGGAACGATGTGTTGTTTCCTGCACATCACGCGTCAATCTTCCACCTGCAAGCGGGCTGTATGGAATCACACCGATTTTTTCTTCTTTACAAAGCGGCAGCATCTCTCTTTCCTCTTCACGATATAAGAGATTTAAATGATTCTGCATTGATACAAATTGGGTCCATCCATTCTTTTCAGCAACATGTAACGCCTTCAGAAACTGCCATGCGTACATGGCAGAAGCACCAATATATCTTGCCTTCCCGGCCTTCACAACATCATGTAAAGCTTCCATCGTCTCTTCAATAGGGGTATTGTAATCCCAGCGATGGATTTGGTACAGATCCACATAATCTGTCCCCAGTCGCTTAAGGCTCTTATCTATTTCACTCATGATAGCCTTTCGGGAAAGTCCCGCACCATTCGGGCCTTGATGCATACGGAAATGAACCTTTGTCGCGAGGACAATTTCATCTCGATTCGCATAATCCTTTAAAGCCCGTCCAACAATTTCTTCGCTAGTTCCATCTGAATATACATTCGCGGTATCAAAAAAATTAATACCTAGCTCCAGGGCATTTTTTATAATTGGACGACTGCGCTCTTCATCTAGTATCCATGGGTGAATCCACCGTTCTGCAACCCCAAAGCCCATACACCCAAGACAAAGCCGGGATACATCCAAACCGGTATTTCCAAGTTTCACATAGTCCATTTAATTATACCTCGCTTTCCTAGATATTGTTTTCTTCAAATGTAGTCTACTCCAGCTACTTACACCGGATATTATTACATTTGGAGTTCACTCCAAGTCAAGCGATTTTGTTGCGTGATGCCATCATATAGGTCTTATTGTTCAGAATTGGTTCAGTGGAACTTCGTATAATTCTCTTAGCATAGTTCCTTGGTTGCATGATCCGTAGAACTAAACATGACTAAAGACTTTGATAAAGCAGGATATATGCCAATAAATAGCGTCTAGGAGTGGAAATGTTGAAACTTGTAAAACGAAATAAATGGATTGCATCTGCGATGGTATTAGGTATTGCTTCAGGCTCAATCGTATCTCTGCCTTGGATGGGCGGCGCTCAGACTGCTTATGCAGCAACAGCAGATACGCAAAGCGAAACTGGATTTGTAGCACAAGCTCGCACCTTGGGTTTGATGACAGGCGGTAAGCAGGGCGATTTTATGGCGCAAAAGAATTTGACCCGCGCAGAGGCGGCTAAAATTTTGTGCAGTCTGTTCCAGTTGGAAGTTAACAATCAGCCGCAAACTTCTTTTATGGATGTATCGTCCGATGCATGGGACGCTCCCTATATTGAGGCTGTACGTGCAGCCGGGTATATGACAGGCAACGGGGAACTGTTCCGTCCGGGGGATGCCATTACCAAGGAAGAACTGATCGTATCGCTAGTACGTGCAATGGACTTACAGGATGCCAGCACAGCGAATGCACAGCAAAATGCAGTTCAGGTTGCCCGCTCTTACGGTCTGTTATCAGAGGATGCTTCTGCAACGGATTTGAAAAATCCATTGAACCGGGAGAGTGGTGCAGAAGTATTCGTCAGCCTGCTGGATCATCCGGTAGGAGAAGTGAAATCAGAGGGCAATACCGTTCGCATCGGAAATATCCCTTACCAGTTGGAAGGGTCTTTGCAAGGTTTGTTCGGTGAAAATAACAAAGCTGTATTAAAAGGGGCGAAATTCGACCTTAACCGTAACTTGCGTACACTGACAGGTGTGAATAAGCTGGAAATTAACGCAGACGGTGGCGTTTTTGACGGCAAGGGTGTGTCTTTTGAGGGGCGCCTGATCGTTAATGGCTCGGTAACCTTGAAGAACATGTCCTCCACAGGGGTATTGGAAATCAAAGGTACAGGGAATCAGCCTGTATCGGCCATTTTAGAAAATACGGCATGGTCCGGTGTGGAGCTGGGCTCTAAGGATGCCAAGCTGACAGCAACCGGGACAACGAAGATTGACAACCTGACGCTGAAAGATGATGCATCGATCGTGACCGAAGGAAATGCCGCGATTAGCCGCGTTTCTTTGCAACAGGGACTGGGCAAGCTGTTGGTTAGCGGTAGTATTGGTTTGCTGGATGCATCACAATATGTGGGCGTTCCTTTTATTACGCTGGCTAAGGGAGCTGCAATCAACCAGCTTAACCTGCCGGAACAAAAACAGCCGCAGGATGTTATCATTAACTATGATGCGATGAAAGAAGCTGTTAGTCTCGTAAATGGTACGAAGAACTCATCCTCTGCTGGATCGGTTGTCACGGACACAGATAGCAAAGATAAGAAAAAACACGATAGTGACATTATCAGCGTAGACCGCAGTCAGCTGGAGACAGAAGTCCATGCAGCCAAAGAACTACTGGAGCGTGCAGGTGAGGGTGGAACAGATCAGGCGCTTTACACGGCCGCAGCGAAGGAAAGCCTGTCCATAGCAATCAATCAAGCTATGCTGGTACTGAACAATACAGCAGCTACACAGGCAGAGGTAGATCAAGCGCTCAGCACATTGAAGCACGATGTTTCTGTGTACACAGCCTCAGCCACAGAACCAGTGATTGGGACACAGGAATTAACTAGACTGATTCAGGTAGCTTCGACTACCCTTGAACAAAACCGAATGATTGGCGACGAATTCCCGCCTCTTTGGGATGAATCACTAAGTCAAGCTATTCAATTTGGCAACAATGTGCTGGAAGGGAATGCTCCTCAAAATATTGTGGATCGGGAAGTAGTAAGCTTGCGTCGAGTAATTGAAGTCTACAATGCATCAGTAAAACTCAGAGATACCTATCTGCATTTTCTCGATGTAACGGATCGTGTGGAGAATATGAAAACTGACAAAGCGCGTTACAAGTCCTTAGTGAGGGAAGGATTAAGTGTATATATGAACCCATTAGCTACAACTGAGCAGTTGGACGAATGGACACGAAAAATAAAAGATACAACAGAAGCATTTCTGGCATTGCAAGCAGCAGACTTTTCAGTGCTTAAAAATACTTTACAAGAAGCGCAGGTTATCTACGATCAGAGTGGCTCTCAAAATGTTGAACTGGGCAACCTCATTCAGGAATATACAGAGAAGATGCACACCGCTATGACGCAGCAGGACGTATTGACCTTGAACATGGAGCTGAGTCAAAGACTTGCGGAATTCACTGCTCCAGTGCCTGCTACAATTCGGGAAAAACTGCAGCAGCTGGTTCAAGATATTCATCTAAAACTACTGTCTAACCCTGTAGCTCGTAATTACTTGAATACGGAAATGCTGTCTTTAGAGCAACAAACAGCACAAGCCAACTTTGCACTCATTATGCCGTTTACTCCTGAGGAGCAATTGGTGATCTCTTATAATCAATTAAGTCAGGCTAAAGGGACCTATATTGAAAAATATAACGAGAAAAGACTACAATTGAGAGCCGAAATCATTGAAATGCAGGCATCGATCAATGGAATTTTGGTGCAAAATTCAGGCGCATTAAGCGCTGAAGCCCAGCAAGCCTTGTCTTCTGCATCAGAGCATGCCTCCATTTTCTTAGGTCTGCCTAGATTTGAATTGCAAGACGTGGTTCCTGTATACGAGGAGTTGCAACAGGTACAGAGCCAGTATGCTGTACCAATAGCAGTGGATACTACGTTGTTAAGTTTCAACATAAATTTAGCTAATAATGAAGTTCAGACGTTCGGCCGTCATTATACCGAACAAGATAACGAGGAACTTCAAGGGCAAATTAATCAGGCAAGCCTTGTGCTTAATACTCCGGATAGCACACAGCTGCAGGTAGACCAGGCTAACACGGATTTGATTACAGCGTTTGCGAACTACCAATCCAAATGGATAGTAACTGATTATGATATCAATGAGCTCAAGACCATTGCGAACAATCTGCTCACAGCAAATGGTACAGATCCTACGACGGTCTACTTTCACAGAGTAGTGGATGCATTCAATCGTCTGGACCAGTATTATCCTATGCCGGAAATTAAGAAAAATTATATGAATCTGGAAGATGCGATTCAGGAGTATAAAGATTTTGTAGCCAGCCAGCAACAAAACAGCGGAACAGGAAGCAGCGACAGCAGTGGTGGAGCAACACCGCCAAGCGATAGTAGCGGAACAGGAAGCAGTGACAGTAGTGGTGGAGCAACACCGCCAAGCGATAGCAGCGGAACAGGAAGCGGCGACAGTAGTGGTGGAGCAACGCCGCCAAGCGATAGCAGCGGAACTGGAAGCAGTGACAGCAACGGTCGAGAAACACCACCAAGCGATAACAGCGGAGACGATTCAGGCTCGATTCCTGGCGGTGGTAATGATGAAGGCATGATTCCTTAATAAGGGAAATACAGGAAGTGCAAGGATGTATAGAAGGGGACGATTCCGCACAGATTTTTGTCTGCGGCGGGCGTCCCTTTTTGCATGGGGGGCGCTTCTAATACAGCTGGTTAGAATAACCGATACTAAAAGATAGACGATATTGAAAAGAGCGGGGGATTTATGAAAAAACAGGGTGTTTTATTTTTTATTATACTTCTGCTTGCGGTTGCGTTGCCTGTGTATCCGTTGGTGTCGGGTGTATTATCTGGAAACAGTCATTGGAAAGCTCATAACGGCGTTATAAATTTGCGTAATTGGCATCCCGAAAAGGAAGGCCCTATACAGCTGGGAGGGGAGTGGGAATTTTACCCCAACCAGCTTGTGCAACCTTCAGCCTTTCATGAATTGCAAGATAAGGATTGGGTAAATCATCAGAGTTCTTCAGAGTTGGGGATGGAAACGGGATATTCTACCAAGATTGTGGATGTGCCTGGTAGATGGAATCAGTGGATGCCTGAGGGACAGGCGACCGGATATGGAACCTATCATATTCGTATCCTGTTGCCTGAAAAAGCGGAAAATCTGTACGGCATCTATATGCAAAACATTCGGAGTTCCAGCCGAGTATGGATTGACGGAGCAGAGGTAGGAGCGAGTGGTATTCCCTCTGTTTCTGCCGACAAAGGCAAGCAGGGCAATGCTCCTTATGTTGGATTTGCAGCGGTAGATGGACAATCGGTAGATATTACCGTGCATGTGGCTAATTATAGTTATTCCTCCGGTGGGATCATTTACCCATTGTTATTTGGGGATTACGAGAGTATTACGCATAGCCGGGAAGTTGCAATGGCAGAGGACACCGTACTGATAGCGGGTTTTTTTATGCCTACCGTATTTTTTATCATGCTGTATCTTTTACGTAAAAAGGAGAAGGCATTGCTTTACTTAGGATGCTTTTGCATCGCGGCTTTATTTTACATTCTGACACATGGAGAAAAGCTGCTGGTCTGGGGAATACCGGACTTACCTTATGAATGGATACTGAAAATACAGTCGTTCTCTTCAACGCTGTTCTACTATTTTTTGATCCGGTATGTTCATCTTTCGACGCAGATTGTTATGAATCGGATCGTGCTGCGCCTCTATAATATTACAACCGCACTGATGCTAGGTATGGGGCTAATGTTGCCTACACTGATACTCTCATCCTTTGAAGCGTTTATTCTTCTTTTTGGCGTAGTTAGTGTGGGATATGTATTACTGATCTTGATTCGTGGACTTCTTCAACGGACGGATGACGCTGCACTGCTAGTCATTAGTATTATGAGCATACTTATGATTGTAGTGACTAGTTTTGTGTATATTTTGGGCTGGGGAGATGTGCGCGGGGTGACAGCCTATGAAATGCTCATATTCGTATTGGCTCAAACGCTTCTGCTGGCCAAACGTTTTGTACATTCGTTTATGGAGGTTGAGAACCTGTCACGACGGTTGCTAACACTGGATGGGTTAAAGGACGAATTCCTGGCGAACACGTCACATGAGTTGCGCACTCCTCTACATGGAATTATTAATATCGCTCAATCCATGCTAGACCGTTACGGGGCACAATTCAATGAGCCGCAAAAGCACAACTTGTCCTTGATTGCGAATGTAGGACGCAGACTTTCTTATTTAATTAACGATATTCTGGATTTTTCTAATTTGAAAAATGGCAGATTAGCCTTAAATCGTCGGCCTGTTAATGTACAGGCAGCTGTAAATTCCGTGCTGGAGGTATTGGGTCATACGGTGGGTAAGAAAAAGCTGCAATTCGTCAAAGAATGGCCCAATTCGTTACCCAAGGTGGATGCGGATGAGGATCGGCTGATTCAGATTTTGTACAATTTGTTGGGTAATGCGGTGAAATTTACGGAGGAAGGCGAAATCGTAATCTCTGCCAAAGCGGGGAACCGCGAAATGGAAATCAGTGTGAAGGATACCGGGTCCGGTATTGCCCAGGAGCATCTTTCGCATATATTTGAACCTTTTAACCGAGGGGCGAATGCTGAGGATGAAGGATACAGTGGAACAGGGCTTGGATTAGGCATAGTCCGTCGTCTAGTGGAGCTGCATGGTGGTCATATCCGGGTAGAATCTAGATTGGGCAAGGGTTCGACCTTTTATTTTACACTACCCTTGGCGCAGACCGGAACGTTGGCACATGAAGCTCAAAAAGATGTTTCGTCTGCGGTTATATTGCAGCCTGGCGTGACGTCGGGTCAGAATGTGATTCCGCATGAAGAGGATGCCCAAGAGCAAGTTCAGACTGTTCCCTACAAAGTGCTGGCTGTGGATGATGATGAGGTTAATCTTCGGGTGCTGGAGGAGCTATTATATACCACAGGTTGTAGCGTGGTGGCAGTGGATCATGCCGAGGAGGCACTTCACATGCTGAATGGCCGTACCCGATTTGACCTAGTCATTACGGATTGGATGATGCCGGAAATGTCCGGTATTGAGCTGTGCCGACGGATACGGGAACGGTATTCCCTGTCCGAGCTACCAGTGTTGCTGCTGACGGCACGCGACCTGCCCGGCGATATCCGCGCGGGTTTTATGGCGGGAGCTAATGATTTTCTACGTAAGCCTGTTGATGCTGAGGAATTAAAGGCGCGTGTGCGCACGCTGTTGAACATGCGTCATTCGGCGGAGGAAGCGGTGCGTTCGGAAATGGCCTTTTTACAGGCACAAATTAAGCCGCATTTTCTGTACAATGCATTGAATGTTATTGTATCGACCGTAGCCGTAGACCCGGATAAAGCAGCGGAGCTGCTCATGGAGCTGAGTCAGTATTTGCGGGGCAGTTTTGATTTTCAGAACAGGGAGAATACGGTACCGTTATCCAAGGAGCTGGAATTGGTAGAATCGTATGTGGCACTGGAAAAAGCACGATTTGAAGAACGTTTGCAGGTGACCGTAGAGGTAGGAAGGAACATCCGGTTGCTTATCCCGCCATTAAGCATTCAGCCTATCGTGGAAAATGCGATACGACATGGTGTGATGCAACGGGCAACAGGTGGAACCGTGCGAGTGGTTGTGCAGGAGGATGGAACCGATTTTGTAGTCAGCGTGACCGATGACGGCGTAGGGATTCCGTCCGAGCGACTGGAACAGCTGTTGTCGGAGGATCATGTATCTTCCAGCGTGGGACTGCGGAATATCCATCGCCGTCTTATCCATATGTATGGAGAAGGATTGCGGATTGAAAGTAATTCAATGCAAGGGACGACGGTAAGCTTCCGTGTGCCGGAAACGATCTCGCCCCGGAATACCGATGAATAAAAAAGTACAGTACATTTGTCGGAAAAGCTAATGTCGCGTCCGCGATGATACGATATATAAAATATAAGGAATTAAAAATTGTAAGGATAAAGCAGATAGCATGTAAATAGAGCATCATGATGGATGGTTGCAGCAGGAAGGGAGTACAGACACAAATGAAGGCGATTTTGATTGATGATGAGCGGTCGGCATTAACCTACTTGGAACGGTTGCTGGAGGCGGACGGACGGTTAACGGTAATGGGCAAATATACGTCTGCACAAGCGGGGCTGGATCATCTGGCGGCAGAACGTGCGGATATTGTTTTTATAGATATCGGAATGCCAGAGATGAACGGTCTGGAGGCCGCCGAGTGGATTCAACAGCTGGATTCCCATATTCATATCGTCTTTGTGACCGCGTACTCGGAATATGCTATTGAAGCGTTCGAGCTGCAAGCACTGGATTATTTGCTAAAGCCCGTTCATGCCCGGCGGCTATCCAAAACGTTAGATCGGATTGCAGCCACGCTGGCTGATCCCCGTTCTTCCAGCTTGGGAGTTGCAGCAGAGCAATCCCCCAAGGTACGTTGTTTTCAAAAGCTTGAAATTTTGGAGGATGGACAGGAAGCCGTAGGAGCGAAACCCTTCAAATGGCGCACATTAAAGTCACAGGAGCTATTTTCCTTTTTACTACACCATGAAGGGGAATGGGTGAGCAAAGAACAATTGCTGGATGCGCTATGGCCTGAATATCATTTGGACAAGGCTGTTGTTCACCTGCACACGTCCATTTACCAAATCCGCAAGGCATTGAAAGAACGGATGCAAGATACGAAGCTGGAATACAATCTGGATCGCTACCGCTTGAACCGCAATGGCTGGATTACAGATGTGGAGCTATTCGAGCGGGGAATATCCGAATGGGCTGCATCCGGTAGCGGCGGTACGCCGCGTATTGAGAGCCTGTTGGCTCTATACCGTGGCAACTATCTGGAGGAGTACGATTACCCGTGGGCGTATGCAAAAAGGGAGAAGCTGCGCAGTATGTATCTGGCATGTGCTTCTGAGCTGGCGAGAGACGAGCTTCGCTCAGGTCGTACCCGGCAGTCTGTTCAGCGCTTACTCAGCCTCCAGCAACGGGAGCCGTACTCAGACGATATCTGCGGTCTGCTGCTGACCGCCTATGCCCAACTGGGCGATTATATCGCTGCGCAAAAGCATTATGAAAGCTTCGTCAGAATACTGGAAGATGAGTTGGGTATTGAGCCGCAGCAGGTGACGCACCAGTTGTACGTGCAATTGAAAACACAGACGCTACCTGCGTAAACTGCTGTACTGGCTCAGGTAGCGCTAAAAAACCGCTTCAAGGTATCTCCTTGGAGCGGTTTTTTGCATGGATGGAAATTTCGTTTTTTTGTGTGAATCACCGAGCCTCTTTTCTCTATGATCCGATATTCGCCGCTACCTGTTTTCTACAGTGGCATATTCATATAGCATATCTCTTCACGGTTGAGTCGTAATTGAGAGGTTTAAGGAACTCACGTATATATTTAAGGAGGTATTGCATTGGGGAGAACAAGACGAACTGGATTTAAGAATAAAAGAGTTTCGGTGGTCGTCAGACAATCTTCTTCAGCTCAGACAGGACAAGGCGGTAACCCCATTTCGATCAATGCTTCGGATGTTGGGGTAGTAAGAACAGATGTTAAAAATAAATAAACGGCTTGGATAGAAGTTCTTATTCGACGTAAAGAGACCATCAGGAACAAGTAAACATCTTGTTCCCGGTGGTTTCGCTTTTTTTGCCGTATTCGGCAGGTACCTTCATCAGCATCCGCCTATATAGGCGGATGCCTTGCTTCCCGCCTTGACATCGTCCTCTTAAGCAGGATTTACTGACCGAGCAGGTGCTGCCTTCAGTACAGCGTATCCGTAGGGTGGAAGCTTGGCGTGCAACCCCTTCGCTCCTTTGGACAACTGGCTTTCGCCAAAAGCTAATTGCCATTCCTGCTCAGGAATGTCCAGTTCAAAAACGTGATCCTCATCGGAACGATTGAGCAGCACGAGCATTACTTCTTCCTCGCTGCGGCGCTCGTAGGCAAGTGAGGTACCCTCTGGCTGTGCCTCCAGAAAGGTGATGCTTCCCTGATCACGGAGGACCGGGTGCCCCTTACGAAGCGCAATCAGTTCGCGGTAAAAGTCGAACAGCTCGCGGTCCTGCTTGTCGGTGTCCCACTCCATGCACTTGCGGCAGCCTGGATCGGCATCTCCATCCAGACCGATCTCATCGCCGTAATAGATGCAGGGTGCGCCCATGTACGTGAACTGGAACAGGGCGGCCAGTCGCATCAGCCGCTTGTCATCCCCGCACAGTGTCAGCAGGCGTGGTGTGTCGTGGCTATCCAGCAGATTGAAGGCAACCTCGGATGCTTGCTGCGGATAGCGGGCCAGCTGTCGTCCGATGGCGAAGGCAAAGCTTTGGGCATCGGTCACTTTCTTGACGAAAAAATCATTCACCGCGTAGGTGAACGGATAATTCATCGTTGCATCGAATTGGTCCCCCTGAAGCCATTCAGACGATTCATTCCACATTTCACCCAAAATGTACGCATCCGGATTGGCCTGCTTGACCGTAGTGCGGAATTCCCGCCAAAAGGCGTGATCCACCTCGTCTGCCACATCCAACCGCCAACCATCGATGCCGATTTCTTCGATCCAATGCTTTGCCACATCCAGCAGGTACTTTTTCACCTCAGGATGTTCGGTGTTCAGCTTGGGCATCATTGGTTCCAGCCCGAATGTATCGTACGTCGGTGTGCCATCCACCACTTCCAAGGGAAAGCTATGTACATGGAACCAGTCCTTGTAAGGCGAGGCTTCGCCTTTTTCCTGCACGTCAACGAACGGTTTAAACGTACGCCCTGAATGGTTGAATACCGCATCAAGCAGCACACGAATTCCTCGTTCGTGGCAGGCATCGACCAGTTTTTTTAATGTCTTTTTGTCCCCGAAATGCGGGTCCACCTCCATATAATCCTCTGTATCATATTTATGATTGGTCGTTGCCTTGAAGACAGGGGTCATATATATGGCGTTAATCCCTAGCTCGTTCAAGTGATCCAGGTGATCCAGAATCCCCTGTAGATCGCCACCGAAAAAATTGTCTCTTTGTGGCGTTCCGCCCCATGTCTCTGCACCTTCTGGGCTGATGGAGGGGTCACCGTTCGCAAAACGTTCCGGGAAAATCTGATAAAATACAGCATCCTTCACCCATGCAGGTGGCTTCAGAATATCAATCGGGTTCAAAAACGGATATTGGAACAGACTGTCTGCGTTTTGAGGTTCCTGGGTGGTGAAGTCGTCCTCGTTCATCCAAATACGTTCCTCACCGTCTTCTAGCAAAAATCCATATTTCAGCCGACGGTGAGTAGGTTTTACGCTGCATTCATAGTAATCAAATCTGCCATCGGTAGCGAATTTGGACATCGGAACAAGCTGTCGGGTGCGGTCCCAATCGTATTTATCTCCGGTGAGAGCATGAACGGTATTCAGGTCATTTTTCTTCGCACGTAGCCGTAGAAATATCGTTTCATCATTATAACCAAAAGCCCAATTGCGTTTCGGGTGATGGTATATCGCTTCCAGCAGCATCGGGTAGGCCTCCTTTTTTCACGAGCATTCAAATTTGAAAATGTGAAGCGTATGTCGTATAAGGTAGTTATTAACCTTTTTAAGTGGGTCATGTACCATAAATGCTATAATGCCCATTACATAAAAGAAAAACGATAAGTAGGTGCCCATGATGAAAACAAATGTGTTATACATCGAAGATGACCAGGATATTGGTGCTTGGACGCATCAGTATTTGGAAGAGCGGAATTACGCTGTAGTATGGCTTCGCAGCGGGGAGGGGGCTGTGGAAGCAGCCCGTACGTGCCAACTCGTGATTTTGGATGTGATGTTACCCGGTCTGGACGGATTCACCATGGGGAAGCGGCTCAAGAAAGAGTACCCGGAGCTTCCCATTCTCATGTTGTCTGCCCGTACATCCATTGACGATAAGCTGCAAGGACTGGATTTCGCCGACGATTATGTAACCAAGCCCTTTCACCCGGACGAGCTCATAGCACGTATGGAGATTTTGCTGCGCCGATCGGGAACCGTGCCGGAAGAATCCTTACAACTGGGGCATCTCTCTGTCTTCTCTCCTGATAACCGTATTGTGAACCGTGATACCGGGGAGGAAATTACACTGACAGGTAAGCAATATCACATCTTTGCTTATTTGCTGCGGCATTTGGGCCAAATTATGACAAAAGAGCAAATGTATGAAGCGGTGTGGGGAGATCCATATATCGACGGAGACAAAACTTTAATGGTCCACATCCGACACCTTCGCGAAAAGCTGGAGATTGATCCTGCGACACCCCGCATCATTGAGACGATCCGTGGTGTAGGATATCGGGTGAAAGCATAATGAGCAGGACGCGCAAGGATTGGAGGAGGCTACACCCCAGCTCTAGGTCGGGTCAGGGAGGTCGGTTTCGCAGTTCACTGTTGTTCCGTTATCTGGTCATTATTGTGGTTGCTATGATGCTGTTGCCCATTGTGTTGCCTGCTACAGCCTTGATATATAGCGTGTTATTGAATTGGGGGACGGAGCTCAAGCCTAAAAACACTTACTATCCCTCTACTACCCATACCGAAAATAGCTGGCATCGCGAAGCTGTAGCTTTGAAGGGAGCCACACCAGAGCAAATCTCAGCCCATCTGCGCAAAATACAACAAGATATGTTCCCTAACTCACAAATATTTTGGGTGGATCCCGCAGGTAGAACAAGGTTGGAGTTACCGACACAACCTAACATGCCAAAACAATGGAACGCTGCGCAGGCTATAGCTTTTATGAAGCAAGCAAGCTATGAGGGGCCGTTTACGGTAGTAGCCTTTATTGGCGGGGGCAAGAATGATGTGAATCAGGGCTATATGGTGTTAAAAGTGCCTCGTTCGTTCTTTGAACAGCCACCTACAGATAGTAGCATGTTGATGTACTATCTCTTTTTTATCGTATTGATTCTGGGCACTTTTATATTCGTATCTCTTCTGTTTTTTGGAGGCATTCGGCGAAGACTGTTGCAGCTTCAGGCCGCCATGTCGCAGCGAGGAGAGGATGGCTTGCCTATTCTTGTTACCACTGGACGCCCGGATGAAATCGGCAAGCTGGAGGAAGCATTTAATCAGATGGTCGAGCAGTTGGCCGAGAGTCGGGGACGTGAGCGTCAGGAGGAAGAGCTGCGGAAGAGACTGGTCGCGGATCTGTCACACGATATTCGAACACCGCTTACGGTCGTGCGTAGCCATCTGTATACACTAGATGGTGAAAATCTGAGCAGCAGAGGGAAACAGTCGATTACACTGATGGAAAACAAGCTAAAAGACCTTGGGAGTCTGATCGATAATCTGCTCACCTATAATCTGCTAGCTAGTGGAAAATACACTATGAATAACACACCGCGTGATATCCTGCGGCTAGTGCGGGAGTGTGTAGCCAGCTGGTATCCGGTGTGGGAAAAGGAGGGCTTTGAAGTGGATATCGACCTGCCCGAACATAGCATGGTGTGGAATGTCGATGAGCAAGGCTTCCGTCGTCTGCTGGACAATCTCTTTCAAAATGTAGTTCGCCATGCTGCCTCAGGCCGATATATCGGTGTTCAAGTACAGAAAGATAATGGGACAGAGGCATTGGTTATCACAGATAAAGGGCCCGGTATGGAGCAACAGTCCAGTGAAAAAGGGGCAGGGATTGGTTTGGCGATTACAGAACTGCTGGCTCGCGAAATGAATTTGGAGAGGGAGATTTTCAGTTCATCAGCCGGGACAAGAATTCGTTTTTTAAACAAAACTTAAACTCAGAGTTCCCTTGGCTTTAAACTTGGCACGTTACGATAGGTGTCGAGGTGAGGAACTTGAACGAATACATTATTGAAACGAACAGTCTCAGCAAAATATACAAAGGCCGCGCGGCGGTTAATCAGCTGGACCTGAAAATAGCTCGAGGAGATATTTACGGATTTCTGGGTCCCAATGGAGCGGGGAAAACGACAACGATCCGCATGCTGCTTGGACTTATTCGCCCAACTCGAGGAACGATCCGTATATTCGGCAAAGATATTCGCAGACATAAGCTCGATATCTTGCGTAAAGTCGGCTCGTTGGTGGAGTATCCTTCGTATTATGGTCATTTGAACGCAATTGAAAATCTGGAGGCCATTCGCCGTATTTTGAATGTACCCAAGCAAAACATTGCCGAAGTGTTGGAGGTCGTCCGACTGACCAAGCATGCCAAACGTCCAGTCAAAGGCTACTCCCTGGGTATGAAGCAGAGACTTGGCATTGCAGCAGCCCTGCTTGGGAATCCCGAAGTGCTCATTTTGGATGAGCCTACGAATGGTTTGGACCCGGAGGGTATTCAGGAAATGCGCACATTGATTCAGGCGATGCCCAAGCAACGGGGGATCACCGTGCTGGTATCCAGCCATCTGTTGAGCGAGGTAGAGCATATGGCGAATACTGTGGGTATTATCCGTGAAGGAGAGTTGGTCTTTCAAAATACGATTCATAATCTCCGTCAGGAATCTGCGGGAGGAATTCGGATCGTAGTGTCGGAACCGGAAGCAGCCCAGTTGATTGCGCGTGAGCAGGGCTACCATTCAGTGAAGGACGGATCGGCGCTGGATTTCGAGAACATGAATGATGCGGCTGTTGCGCTGCTGGTCAGAAGATTGGTCGAAAATACGCATGCCGTATACCGTGTGGAGGAACGCCGCAAATCGCTGGAGGATATGTTCATGCAAGTGGTGGGCAAAGGAGGAACTTCCTTATGATGCTGCGGGCGCTCACGGCGGATCTGCTCAAAGCACGCAGAAAGGGAATCTGGTTCCTGGTGTTTCTCGGTCCCCTTGGGCTGGTGGCGATGCAGGCGCTGAACTTTGGACTCCGCTATGACTATCTGATTCCGCGATACAAGGGCCATTTGTGGGAATCCTTGATGGATAACATCGCTATGTTTGTCCCCCTTGCGCTGGTGTTAGGAGCCACCATGGTCGCTTCCATGTTGGCGAATGTGGAGCATATGTCTAATTCCTGGAAGCAGCTACTGGCCTTGCCTATATCCAAATTCAGCGTCTATATGGCCAAGCTGACGCTGGCGATCGGGATGCTGTGTGTGTCCTGTGTACTCCTGACGGTAGGGACGTGGGTGTTGGGCATGCTACTCGGCTTCGGGGGAGAGCCGGCGCCGATTGGAGAATTACTGCGGCTTGGATTTTGGCCTTTAGGCGGTACGCTGCCTATGCTCGTATTATTGTTGTGGTTAACGGTCACGTTCCATAACCAAGCGCTGCCTGTAACACTGGGGATTACGTTAGGTATCGGCAGCCTGTTTGCTTCACAGCTGTCCGAATGGTTTCCGTTGGCCTGGCCGCAATTCGCATGGGTTGCACCTCAAGCGTGGATGTTTGCGTCCGTCGGGTGCGGAACGGGTGTGCTTCTCAGCCTGCTGACAGCGGCCCATTTTAGCCGAAAGGATGTGGCGTAATGTTCGGAGGATATGTACGGCTGCTTTCTGTTGAACGTATGAAAATGGCGAAATCGCCCGTCTGGCTCCTTGCGCTCGTCAGCCCGGCGATTGCCGTCCTGATTGGTTTGCTGGCAAACCCGGGAGGGAATTGGCAGGTGTTGTTGTCTGCCATGCTTACAGTTCATGCGCTGCTGTTCATGCCGATGCTGACCGCCGTATTTGCATCTCTGGTCTGCCGATTCGAGCATGGGGGCGGCGGTTGGAAGCAGTTGATGTCATTGCCATTGTCCCGCACGAGTCTGTATGCGGCCAAGCTGACCATCATTATGGCCTTGGTCGGATTGACCCAGCTACTGTTCGGAGGAGCGTTGCTGGGTGTTGGAGTTGTGCAGGACATGAACGGACCGATTCCATGGGCCGTGATCGCTCAAAGTTTGCTCGCCGGCTGGGTAGCCTGCCTGCCGCTGGCTGCGTTGCAGTTGATGGTGTCCTTCCTGTGGTCCAGCTTTGCCGCACCGCTTGCGTTGAATTTCGTCTTCACCGTGCCGAATATTCTGGTCGCCAATTCTCAAACCTACGGTCCGTACTATCCATGGACACAGCCTTTATTGGCGATGATGCCGAGTGGAAGAGACAACTTCGGGGCGTTCATGGTGCCAACGGATACACTGTTGACGGTTATAATAGGTAGCTTTGTCGTATTTACGTTGGCGGGACTGACAGTATTTCGTTATAAAGAGATATAGGGCGAAATACGGGGATTGCAAAAACTCCTTATCCTCAATGAGGGTAAGGAGTTTTTTTACTGTGCTATTGGTTTACACTAGGCCTGAAATGGCACGAATATTATTGCTGATAAGGTGGCAAGAGGCGTCGAACTTCGCTTGTTCCTCCGGACTTAGCTCCAGCTCGATGACCTCTTGAATTCCTCTGCTGCCGATAATTGCCGGAACGCCCGTGCAGACATCGGTGTGCCCGTACTCGCCGTCCAATACAGCAGAGACCGCTATAATTTTACCATCATCATTTAAAATGGAACGTGTAATGTATGCCAGCGCATTGGCAATACCAAAATAAGTGGCGCCTTTGCGGGTGAAGATCTCCCAGCCTGCATCCCGAGTTTTACGGGCAATGTCGTCCAGATCGACGTGGCTGAATCGTTCTTTATGCTGACGCAAAATGTGCAAGAGTGGCTTACCACCAATCGTGACGTGTGACCAGGCAACGAATTGGGATTCGCCATGCTCGCCAAGCGCATATCCTTGTACGCTGCGCGGATCTATGGAAAACACCTCAGAAAGCAACGTCTTGAGTCGCGATGAGTCAATGGAGGTGCCCGTGCCGATCACCTTGTTGCGTGGCAGACCGGATATACTTTGTACCATATACGTTACAATGTCGACAGGATTAGCGGCAATGACGAATATACCGTCGAAGCCACCCTCCATAATCGCGGTTACAATCTCTCTGGTAATAAGCACTGCGTCATCCAGCACAGATAGGCGGTCTTGACCCGGTTTAGGGTTGGCTCCAGCCGTTATAATCACAACGTCCATATCCGTGCAGTCTGCATACGTGCCTGCACGTACCTTGGTACGTGTGGACGTAAAATCCATACAATGGGACAGATCCAGTGCATGGGCCAAAGCCCGATCATACGTGCGGTCAATCATCATGATCTCATCACAAATGGACTGATTAACCATTGAGTAGGCACAGCTCGAACCGACCATTCCCGCGCCGACAATAGCTACTTTCCTTGCCTTCCCCTTCATCTATGTTGCCTCCTCGTTCCAGCGAACGTTAATATGCTACAAATTATGCCTGAAATCCATTTTACGTTACATAACATAACATATTGCTGATCTTTTGAAAATATCCATTTTTTTGTCTCCATTCTGGAAAATTAAAAATGAACTGTAAATAGAGGTGTCTTTCTAGGATTAATTGTAGAATGAACGTAAATTATCAATACTTTTACTGGAAGGTAGGAGAGGACGTTTCAATTTATATTTAAGGTGACCGCTGTATAAATTATAACATGGACCATGTTGATGGAAGGAATGGTGCCATAGAAATCATGAAAGTGTGACATTTATGTGACGCTCTTTAAAGAGTCTGAAGGGTACATAAAACGAAAGTATTCTCTTACAATGTCGTTTCTTGTATTTCTACAAATATTCCGTTATGACAAAGGTTCTTAGCAGTCTGCAATATTAGAACATTTTTGCCAAAGGGTTTCCAATGGATTTCGCGAATTCTACATATACAAGCTAATTTCTTTCCATACCATCCGGGGAGGTAATGATTAAATGGAAGAAAGCAAATCGACGACGGAAGCAGCAAAGCAGTTGGGAATCGGGGCGAGTACCCTTCGTAAATATGCAGCGGCGCTGGAGGAGCAAGGGTATGTGTTTCAGCGTTCCGCGAATCAATCGAGAATGTTCAGTGCTGAGGATGTTGAGTGCTTGAAGGTGATGCGGTGGGCATTGCGTGAACAGCATATGACGATGGAGCAGGCGGTTCAGGTGGTGCTTGAGAGAGTGACCGCTCCCTTTCAAATGGAGGATGAGGAATTCCGCTTGCCCCCCATCTCGGATGCTGAGTCACTGACCGCAACCTGGGAAGAAATAATGGCGGCGGCTGAGGGCAGGGAAGAGACGGTCATGCAGGCGCAAGCTGCTGCTACGGTTGAACTGACAGAGTTACAGGATGAAATGAATGCTCAGGAACTGTCAGAGGAACCCATGATGCAGCTACAGTCGCAGGAGGAGTTCCAGACTTTGGCATCTACCATTGAGTATAGATTGGAGCAAGCACCTGTATCCGTACAAACGCAGGAGTCCGTAGAGCCGCAAGAACTGGCGCAGATGCAGGACATGGTGCAAAACGCTTTGTTGGAAATGCGGAGCCGTTTGGAGGAGCTGGAAGCAGAGCACAGCCGTTTGGTGGAAAAGAATATCAGCCTGTCTAACCAACTGGAGGATCAAAAACGCTGGATGAAAGAAAAGGTTGACGAGGAACGAGACCGGCAGTTAATTACGAATTTGCGTACCTACCAGGGCAGGCAACGCAAATCGCGCGGTTCGTTGTTGTCCTGGCTTGGTCTGACACCGCGCAGACGCAGAGAGGCATAACCAGCATCTTTTTTGATAAAGACCATCAGACCTTCCCGGTTCTGATGGTCTTTTATCGTGGATGGTATAATAACGGAATATAAGAATACGAGAACAAGCCGCATAAGAAACGTTGCTGCGGCATGTAGAGGAAAGGATATAAATATGTTTGCTTGGTTGCGGAACGCATATGAATCATGTATGGATTATCCGAAACAGCCTGGCGATTTACTGAGCGGACGTTATGATGTTCGTTCGCTTTTAGGCATGGGGAGCTATGGTCTAACCTACCTCTGTCTGGATCGGCACAGCGGACAAGAGGTGGCAGTGAAAATGCCCAGACCGAGCAAACGGGCGAAGGCAGTTCAGCTATTGCAGCGCGAGGCTCATATTATGCGGCAGATGGAACACCCCTATATTCCGAAGCTGCTCGAAATTGTCGAGCATTCGAACGGAATAGTTGTGGTCATGGAATACATCTCTGGCATGACGCTGGAGGAGCTTATATTTGAACAGGAGCGTTCCTTTACAGAACAGGAATGCGTTGTCTACATTTTGGAGTTAATGGAGCGAGTTCTGCATGTGCATGAACGGGGCTATATCCATCGGGATATCCGCATTCCCAATGTGATTCACCGCGAGGGGAAGCCTTACCTGATCGACTTTGGTCTTGCTCTGGCGATGGGAGAGCGACAGGAGGATGTATTTACCGAATCCATGCTGGAAAAGCGCGCACCTGAGCGACAAGACGTCGCCGTCTACAGCGATTTGTACGATGTCGGACATTTAATGCTTTTTATGCTGTATAGCAGTTACGAGCCTCAGCCAGATCAACCGCCAGCAAGCTGGCAGGAAGAATTGAAACTGAGTTCACCTGTGCGTCAAATGCTGGAGCGTCTTTTTCAGATTCGGCCACGTTATGAGAATAGCCGACAGTTTATGCAAGAGCTGGAGGAAGCATTGTTGCTGCTTGAGATTAACCCATAGATAGTCCCTAAAAATAAACAGGCATTCGCCGCAAAAATGGGGGAATGCCCCCCTTACGCATTTGACCAGGTCTACATACAATGATTCTGTAAATGAGCGAAGGGAGTGTTGTAAATGAGTCATATGTGTGGAGTAGGCGGTATGGGTTGCGGCGTAGGAGCATGGACCTCTGTAGGAGCGATTCTTGTTCTGTTTATTTTGCTGGTGATCATCTCTAAAACCCTGTTTCTGTAATTTCGGTCATAACCGATTTCCTGTAAAATGCACAGATGTTGCCCTGCATAACGAAGGGCGCACAACAATAAAGCGAAGGCCCTTGAGATGAGAAGGGTCTTCGCTTTATAGGGTTTGAAGGAGCCTGTGGCATGCTTCTTGTGGTACGCTCTATTCCGTCGCTACTTCTTGTTGTTTGGCTAAGAACTGGAGTAATGACGGCGTTTATCTTTGTAATATCGGTGCCCATTGTGGCTATTCTTGTAACCGTCTGAAGAAGAATGGTGTTTACGTTCACGTTCGTAATAACGGTCTGAGCTGCTGTATCGCCGCTTATGAGAATGAGAGGTGGAATGTAGCAGGCGGTGCAGTAATTGTTTAAGCATCGTCTAATCCTCCTTCTTACCCTGCCCAACTGACATAGACAGGTTTTTATAAAAAGGTAATACGCAGCAGCGTTAGAACAGGTTCCACTAATTTAAGATTGTAGGGACTTGGCCTGAAATTCCGCAATATCCTTGAACTCTTCTTCGAATTTACGTGAAATGCGGATATAAATCGGTAGTAAATCGCGATAAATATCCACGTGTTCTGCTACAGGTTTGTGCTGGTGAGTGGTACCGATCATACCGGACACAGCATCCAGCGAATCAATCCGTCCCAGCGCGTACAAGCCCAGAATAGCTGCGCCCAGACATGAGCTTTCCAGACTTTCGGGGATAATGACTTCCTGATCGAAAATATCCGCCATGAGCTGTCTCCATAGCTCCGAGCGTGCAAATCCACCAGTGGCGTGAATGACTGACGGTCTGTCGATGACTTCTTCCATGGCGAGCATGACGGTATACAAATTGAACAGCACACCCTCCAGAGCGGCGCGAATCATATGCTCTTTTTTGTGACGCAGGGACAGACCGAAGAAGGAGCCGCGAGCATTTGGGTCCCACAGGGGCGCACGTTCACCGGATAAGTACGGAAGAAAGAGCAGACCGTCGGAGCCAGGACGTACCTGTTCCGCAATTTGGGTCAGCACATGATATGGATCAAGTCCCAGTCGTTTGGCCGTTTCCACCTCGGAGGCTGCAAATTCATCCCGGATCCAGCGGAAGACTATACCTCCATTGTTCACCGGGCCGCCGATGACCCACAGCTTTTCGGTTAAGGCGTAACAGAAAAAGCGCCCTTTGGCATCCGTGAGCGGCTTATCAACTACGGTACGGATGGCTCCGCTGGTGCCGATGGTAACCGCGACAACTCCAGGTTTGATCGCATTCACACCGAGGTTGGACAAGACACCGTCGCTGGCCCCGATCACAAAAGGAGTCGTCTTCAGTAGACCCATGTCATGCGCATAGGTCTCATCCAGCCCTTTGAGCACATGAGTTGTCGGCACCAGCTCGGATAGCTGCTCCTTCGTCACACCTGCAATGTGCAGTGCTTCCTCATCCCAGTCCAGCTGCTGCAAATTCATAAGTCCGGTTGCAGAGGCAATCGAGTGGTCCACGACATATTGGTGGAATAACCGGGCAAAAACGTACTCCTTAATGGAAATGAATTTATACGTCTGGGCCGCAATATCCGGTAAATCCCGTGTAATCCACATCAGTTTCGTTAGCGGTGACATGGGATGAATGGGCGTTCCGGTACGTAAGTAAATGTCGTGTCCGTTGTATTCATGTTTGAGCGCTTCGGCCCATTTGGCGCTACGGTTATCTGCCCAAGTGATGGAGGCGGTCAGCGGTTTGCCGTTCTTATCCACCGCCAGTACACTGTGCATGGCCGAACTAAAGGAGACGAACAGCACATGCTCGGCTGACACTCCGCTTTGTTTCATGATCTCTTGCACCGTCGTTACGACAGCTTTGAAAATATCTTCCGGGTCCTGTTCTGCCGCATCCGGCTCAGGTGTATGGAGCGGATAGCCCACATGGTGCTGGGCGGCAATATTGCCGTTTTCTTCGAAAAGCACCGCTTTGGTACTGGTTGTGCCGATATCGACGCCGATCATATATCGGGTGTCTGTCATATTCAATCTCCCCCTTCACTTACCGTTATTAGCTCATTATCGTTAAATTAACACACTCAGCAGCATAATCAAACCGAAAGCGACCAGGGAGAGGATGGTTTCCATAACGGTCCATGATTTTAGAGTCTGCGGAACCGTCATATTGAAAAACTCTTTAATCATCCAAAAACCGGCGTCATTCACATGAGACAAGATCAGCGACCCGGCTCCTGTAGCAAGGACGACCAGTTCGACATTCGCGCCGGGAGTAAGTGCCAGCACAGGTGCGACAATACCGGAGCCTGTCGTCATCGCGACTGTCGCTGATCCAGTGGCTACACGAATGAGCGCAGCGACCAGAAAAGCAAATACAATCACATTCATATGGGCTCCTGTAGCGACCGCTGCAATGGCCTGACCTACACCGCTGTCGATCAATACCGTTTTAAATGCACCGCCGCTCCCGATAATTAAGATAATAGAGGCTGTTGGTGCCAGACATTCACTGGTAAAACGGGACAAGTCCTCTTTCTTTAGACCACGTGCATAGCCTAGCGAGAAAAAAGAGAACACAGCCGCAATCAGCAATGCCATAACCTCATCACCAATGAATTTGAAAAATACAGTGAGCGGATGTGTATTGGCCGGGTCTACGATTTCAGCGACTGATCCGCTAAGCATTAGAATAACAGGCAACAAAATGGTGAACAAAGTAATCCAAAAAGGAGGCAACGACCGTCCCGTCGTATTTCTGAACTGCTCGTCCAGCCTCTCGGAAGGTCTGACCATGATTCTTTTGCCAATCCAAGCGCCGAAGACCGGGCCTGCAATAATGGCGGATGGAATGCCCACGATGAGTGCATATCCTATCGTGCGTCCAATATTGGCGTTAAAGGCTTCAATCGCGATCATCGGAGCCGGGTGGGGCGGTAAAAGGCCGTGTACCGTCGATAGTCCTGCCAGCATTGGAATACCGATTTTCAGCAGAGACATATTCATTTTACGGGCAACCGTGAACAGGATGGGAATTAATAAAATAATACCAACCTCAAAAAATACTGGAATACCCACGATAAAGCCTACGATCATCATCGCCCAATGAACGCGTTTTTCACCAAAACGATCCATCAGTGTGGTCGCGATGCGTTCGGCACCCCCGGATTCTGCCATCATTTTACCGAGCATGGTGCCTAAACCGATCACGATGGCGATGGAGCCTAGCGTACTGCCGAGCCCCTTGGTAATGGAGGCAGTAACTTCATGTCCCGGCATCCCGTTAACCAGTCCGAGAAATACCGACGAAAGCAGCAGTGAAACGAAGGGATTCCATTTGAATTTGGCAATCAGCAAAATCAAAAGAATGACGGTAACTAGCGCCCATATGAGCAGGGACGCGTTATGGCTTAAGCCGAATAATGTGTTCATGAAGGTATGCCTCCTTATTCTTATATGTGTAGTTAAATGTATACTTGTCGACAACTTTAATGTAAAAGAGAACCGCGCCAGCAAGAAACGCATGAAGCGCGGTACATCGGCTCTTTGTCACGCATGTTGCGGCTAGGACGATGTCTTTCTGTAGGGAGACAGGACGCTGTCGTTAACCGCGTTGCGGGTATCTCGGTAATGATCCTCAATAAATCCCGACAACTCCTGAGCATTCCCTTGATTTAAAGCGTTTGCAAAGGTTCGATGTTTGTGAATCGTGACTTGTGATTCTTCGATGTTGGACGCAAATCGTTGTTCTGTCGCAGCTAACATGACCGTCAGGGTTAACTGTCTCATACCGTTCCAGGTATGAAGAATACGGGTATGGCCTGCTTCCAGAACCAGAGCCTCATGAAAATTAAAATCCTGAAGAGAAAATTCAACAACATCTCTGTACTTGAGAGCGACTTCCATTTTGTCAATCATCTGATTCAGAACAGTCACCAATGTGGCATTATCACTATGTACATACCTTTGTACAACAAAATGCTCAATCAGCATTCGCACATCGAATAGCTCCTCCATATCACCGGGTGTCATGCCGACGACAACTGCCCCCATGCGCTCCAAACGGATCAGTCCTTCGCCCGAGAGTGCCTTCAAGGCTTCACGCACCGGAGAACGACTGGTACCAAAATCGGCAGCAATCTGATTCTCAGATAGCACAGTACCTGGCGTCTGAATGCCCCGTATAATCTGAAGCCGAAGTTCACAAGCAATCCTTTCCCCAAGCGATGCGCCCTGTAACCAGGTTGTTGGATATTTCATAGGATACTCCTATCTTGGAAATAATTTTGCATACTGGTATACAAGTTATGGAGTATTATATACCCCGTTTAAGATCCTTGTAAACGGTGTCAGTTGACATCGGTTCCATTTCGCTGCTTTTAGCGTTACAATAGAAGCAGAAAAAAGAAGCAGTGAAAAGTGGAACGAACACGGAAAAGAAGGAGATCGTTTAATGATTATCATTAAAACCAAAGAACAAATTGAAAATATGAAAAAAGCTGGAGACATTTTGGCTGCTTGCCACCGGGAAATTGCCAAAATGATCAAGCCAGGCATTACGACACTGGAAATCGACGCTTTTGCAGAATCCTTTATGAAGAAGCATGGCGCAACACCGGAGCAAAAGGGCTATAACGGCTACCAGTTTGCAACATGTGGCTCACCTAACGATGTGATTTGCCACGGCTTTCCGAATAAGACACCGTTGAAGGACGGGGACATCGTGACGATCGACATGGTTGTGAACCTGAATGGCTGGCTGGCAGATTCCGCTTGGTCGTATGCGGTAGGTAATGTGTCTGAGCAGGCGCAAAAGCTGCTGGACGTTACCAAGGAATCACTGTATAAAGGGATTGAGCAAGCTGTTATCGGTAACCGGATCGGAGATATTTCCCATGCGATACAAACCTACGCGGAAGCGGAAGGCTTCTCGGTCGTACGCGAATTTATTGGGCACGGCATCGGGGAAGAGATGCATGAGCAACCGCAGGTTCCACATTACGGACCGCCGCACCGTGGACCACGCTTAAAAGAGGGCATGGTCATTACAATTGAGCCGATGCTTAACACAGGCACATACCGCAGTAAAATTGATGCGGACGGCTGGACCGCACGTACGTTGGACGGCGGCTTGTCTGCGCAATACGAGCATACGCTGGCCATTACAGCAGAGGGTCCGATCATTTTGACCCAGCAATAAAAGCAGGCATTCATCGGTGACATACAGACTAACGGGTTGAATGAGCTAGACATGTTACAGAAAAAGGGGCTGTCCAGAGGACGGTCTCTTTTGCTATAAGCATCCGCTGCATGTCCGTTCCAGTCCCAGGCATGTTCAGGCAGATCGAATGCTGTACACTGCGAAGACAGAGGGACGCAATCGAGTAGCTCCTTTTTCCGGAATGCATAATGTAGACCTGATAGACCAAAAAGACCTAAAAGACCAAAAAGACACGGCTCCTGTTAGGAGAACGTGTCTTTTTGGTCTATACAGCAACATGCGAGCATGCATGTTAAAAACCTGTTTGTCAGATGCGAACTTCCGCCTCGTTCGGAACGAACTGACGATATTGGAAATACATACGAAGCCGCCAGTGTAACAAGGTCCCGAAGGCTAGGATGAAAAATAGCCCTGCTGTCTGCGGAATGGTAATGTAATGCTGAATAAATTCATGCAACAGCAATCGGATGATCAGCAGGCTGATCAGGATAAAAAAGAAGGTACGTGAGCGTTGCACGAAAACCAGCCCTTCTTGCAATTCAAATTTGGTGCTGCGGATCAACGGGTAAGAAAAAATAAACCAGCCGACCAGAAAAGCGCCCAGCGCCCAAAGCCAGGGAACCCGTACCTCTGGCACCACAAACATCATAAACCCGGTGCTCATGCCGAGCGGAGGAATGATGATTTTTTTGGCATTAATCGGGCGATGACCTGTCTTCATACGGATGAAAATAGCCGATATAGCGATTAAGATCATACCGAAGGTTGCGCCATATTGCAGCAATGGGGTGCTAATATGAAACATGGACTGGCCCCCTCTATAAGGAATATAAGCGTTATTGGACAGACTGCAAACCTTTTACATTATAGCACATATGCAATGGATATATTTAGTTACAGTCTTTCCTTGGGCAAGCGGATTATACGCCTCTTGGTGGTAACGGGTCCTATAATTAGGTCTCTTTCATACTTATGCGAGTTCCTTTGCTTGTACCTCTCCTTGAGCTGATTTTTTCTCCTGACGCATGATATAACCCATGGCTGCAATAATAAGGATAAAGGCGATCAGTGCGAGAAAAGGAATGGTGATAAAATCGAACCAGTTCAGGTAATCCTGTTCACAGGATACTCTGCCGCAGGAAGTTGAAGTTTGCGCAGCTGCTTTGGCGGCTGCATGGATGCGCTGAATGATAAAATGATAGGCCGAAATCGCGCCTCCAATGATAGCCAACGGCATGACGTAACGACGTATCCCCGAATCTCCTCGAAAATATGCAATTCCGAGCAGAAGGGTCAGGGGATACATCAGAATGCGCTGAAACCAGCACAGCTTACAAGGCTCATACCCCAAAATCTCGCTGAGATACAGACTGCCCAAAGTTGCCACACAAGCTACAACCCAGGCGGCAAACAAAGCAATATCCGTTTTTTTAAACGATCCAATCATAGTAACGCTCCTTTTTTAATTCAAATGAGAACAAAATGAACTCACCCGTGTCTTGTCCCATCGGCAGGCATATGCCGATATGCATGTCTTTATCCGTATTGTACTGTATTTTGAGTGCAGGGTCATACTTAAACATATTGACATCATTCACTATCATTTTTATAATTGCAGTAGTTTGGGAAGTTAATGAGGATTCAAGTTAGATATATATTAAGAAATTAGGAGAGTGCCTAGAATGTCGAGCAGTCCAAAAAATGAAACTCTATCTACTATCAGTGAAAGACACGCGGTAAAGAGCTATGTTAAGGATTTTAAATTGCCAGAGGAAGATTTGGAGGCTATTTTGACTGCCGCGATAGAAGCTCCTTCCGCTTGGAACCTTCAACATTGGAAATTCCTTGTCATCGAAAGCGAAGCGGACAAGCAAAAATTGCTACCTATCGCCTACAATCAGGGTCAAGTAGTGGAAAGTTCCGTTACGATTGCTGTATTGGGTGATTTGGAAGCAAACCGTAACACCGTCATTTATGATCAAGCGGTAGAAGCAGGCGCACTGCCAGCGGAAATCCGTGACGCATTGGTAGGTCAAATCAACGGCGCGTACCAAAACCCGCAAGTAGCTCGCGATGCCGCCATCCTGAACTCTGCTTTTGCAGCACAAAATATTATGCTGGCTGCTAAATCTCTGGGCTACGACACTTGCGCAATGGGCGGTTTCATTCCAGCACAATTGATCGAGCAATTCAATATTCCGGCACGTTACCTGCCAACCCTGCTTATTAGCGTAGGTAAGGCACAAGTACCAGCACGTCCATCAGGACGTTTCCCACTGTCTGAAGTTGTTGTAAAAGGTAGCTTCTAAGAAGATTTGTGAATGTAAAAGGGTGTTCCTGCAACCGTTCGTGGTTGGGGAACACCCTTTTTTACGTCGTGTTAGGCTGTCAAAAGCCTTTTGGTTAGCCCTTTGTTTAGTCCGAGCGTTTGGACACGAGATATACCAGCTCCAGCGTCAGGATCGGTAGAAAGACAGAAGCCGGATAGGCCAGATAACGCGGCTCCCATTGCGGCTTGAACTTATCCTTAAAGCGCCGAAGCCCCTGAAAGCCGTAAAAATGTCCCCCGTATTGAAAAACAAGTCGAGCCAACTTTTCCTCGCGCAATGCCTTTTCACTTTGTCCTACCTGGGACAGCGGTGCCATTCCCAGATTAAATGTCGTATATCCACTCTCCTTGGCCCACTCAATGACCCGTGTGAATAAATAATCCATCGTGCCATTTGGTGTGTCAGGCAAGTGGCGCATTAGGTCAATGGAGACCGTCCGTCCATGATCATAGGCAGGGGCCATCGTAGCGAAAGCGATGACTTTTCCTTCAGAGTCCTTTAGCAATGCAATCGGCGCCAACTGAAGATAGGGCTCTTTGAACCAGCCGAGTGAATATCCCTTCTCCTTGCGCCCGTCCAGCCAAATATTCGAAACATGTCGCATCTCCTCAATCAGTGACGCCTCTAGAGGCGGTTGGATGATTTCGAACGAGTAGCCATCGCGGTCAAAGCGGTTTTTGGCGCTGCGTAGCGCTTGATTGCTTTTGCCCGTCAGTGTAAAGGATTCCAGCGGCACCAGTGCTTCCTCGCCCAGTTTGAAAAAGCGATAGCCGTTCTCGTGATAGATGGACAAATACTCCGGTGATGCCTGATAAAATACAGCCGTTAACGCATACCGATCTGCGAACCGCTGAAATTCCTGAATCGCTTCACTCACGCGTTCTTTTGGACCGAGTGGGTCACCTAATACAATCAGTTTGTCCCGACTGCGAGCATAGGGAATGACGACCTGTTCATTTTTGGTCCAATACAGATATTTATCGCCCAGAAAAAGCATGTGGGAAACGAGATTACCACCCTGTCGTTCCAAAAATTCTTTTAGCTTATCGAGCTCCTGTGCGTCGGGTAGATTGCTGATACCACGCTGAGGTCGAAGAAAGAAATACACCGTCAGGAAAACCCATGCCAAAATCAGACTAAACACGGCAGTAACTCCGTAATCGCTGCGGTTCATAAAAAAGTCCAGATGGACCTTGGCGTGCAAATGGCGCATAAACGGAGTATTGGAGCCTGCCCCAATGATAAAATAAGCCCCGGTTACGAGTAGAGATAATCCGCCCCATATTAAAATATTGTGCCGATTCAGTGGTGCACTGACCCGATAAAACCGCGAGCGCGAGATCCATAGCATTAACGCCACGAATAGTAGGAATAAGGCTTCTTCAAAATCCAGACCTTTAATGAAGGTGAAAATGGCGCCGGCCAGCAGCAGTATCAATGTCAGTCGTAATGCTCTGCGAATACGCAGAGAGATTCCATGGGACAGGACGACAAGCATAATCCCGATGATGACTGAGATTTCATGCGACAAGCGCATGACGGGCAGGCTGAGCAAATGCTCAGCAAAACGGAGCCGATATAACAGACCTGGCGTAGCTGCCGACAAAAGAAGCACCACGCCGGAGATGAGTACCAGCTTACCAAGCGCCCATACTCCTAGATCTGCCAAAAACCGGAATTGACCAGGCCAGCCCCATACCTTCTGCCACGCATTAAGGGAGTAGTCCCAGCCCGTCTCAGCTAGCTGATTCAGGCGCTCGTTACGCGGAATCATTTCCAGCGCGGCTAATACCAAGCCGATGAGCCACGGGATGATGTAATAAAAGACACGAAAGACCAGCAGCACAGCCAGTGCCCGATCTGAGTTGGCTCCCGCCATTTGCAGCCCGAGCAGGGCAATGATGTCGAATGCCCCGACCCCTCCGGGTGCAAGACTGATCAACCCGGCAATCGCGGCTATTACATAAATGCCGAACACAGCATGCATCGGCAATTCATGGAGCAAGTGCGAGCCGATCCATGCAAAGGTAAGGCCAGCCAGCAGCCATTCCAGCAGGGAAGCACTGATGGAAGCGGAGATGGTGGACCAGGAAAGCTGTCCTTCTCCCTTGTTGAACCATGTGGAGTACCGTTTGGAGCGCTGCATGATCAGAAATAGCGGCAGGTACAATGCCATTCCCCACAGCGCCCAATGAAGCCACGGATGAGCATCCAGTACAGGCTGTACCGGATACAGATGGACAATGGCTCCCCAAGCCAGCAAAGATAGTCCGGTAATGACGACTGGCGAAAGAAATACGACCGCAGAGGTGATGACACCCAACGGCACCCCGCTTTTTTTATACAGCACTGTGCGAAGTCCCGCTCCTGTAAAGCCTGCAAACCCAAAGACATTATTGAAGGTATTGGAGATCCAGGCATAGCGAAATGTCGTTCCAGGCTTGACCTGAAGCTTGAAATGATGCCTGATTACGTAATCGTATGCGCTCATAGCCGCCACGGCAGCTAGTGAGAACAAGCCAATCTCGATCAGAAAGGTGGCATCCATTCGCCGCAGCTCATGAAGCATACGCGCCAGATTAAAGTCTTTTAGTTCTCGTCCGGCCTCCCATATAATAAAAGCCAGTACAGCCAGTGGTAGCAGAATACGTGTCAATCGTTGCCTGTAGACGGTCATCACGAACTGTACGATTTTAAAGGATTGAATCGGTTTGTGATTAGATTTCATAGATTCACCTGCTTGGAAAAGAATGAGATGTACACGGAATGAAGTGCTTAGATTTCATGCCCGATGAACATTACTATATATTATACCTGTAATAATCGTTTGAATAACAACAGAAGGGTTACGAAATGGGGTTTCAGTTTGATTGCTGTAAATAATTCCAATATAATGATGGAAAACCTAGTGAATTGCTTGGCAATGGAGCTGAACTGGACATGAGTATATGGGATCGTAATCTTTTTATACGTCGCCTGGAGCTGATATGGCCTCCAGATGCTGACAAGAGCCAATATCCGTTTAACTTAAAAGCCTTACACCAGTGGAATGAACTTAAATTCCATCCTTCCGTTACCTATATTATTGGAGAAAACGGTGTAGGTAAATCGACGCTTATGGAGGCAATCGCGGTCGCGTGGGGATTTAATCCAGAGGGCGGTACTAAAAATTTTAATTTTTCTACACAAGCCACGCATTCCTCACTGCATGAGCATATCCGGCTGGTGAGAGGGATAGAAAAGCCGAGGGATGGCTTCTTTTTCCGGGCGGAAAGCTACTATAATGTGGCGACTCATATCGACGAGCTGGATCGCGAAGGTGGAGGCCCACCTATTCGAAACTCCTACGGAGGCAAATCGCTGCATGAGCAGTCGCATGGCGAGTCTTTTTTTGCTGCCTTTGTGCATCGGTTTGGAGGACAAGGATTGTATATTTTGGATGAACCGGAGGCTGCGTTATCTCCTTTGCGCCAGATGGCCATGCTTGCACGGATTCACGAGCTGGTGCAGCAGGGATCACAGTTTATCATTTCTACTCATTCCCCCATTTTGATGGCGTATCCAGATTCCATCTTGTATCATCTGACACATGAAGGGATCGACATCCGGACACTGGAGGAAACCGATCATTTTATCATCACCAAGCAATTTCTGAATAACAAGGAAAAGATGATACAGGAGCTATTCGAAGATCCACAATAGGGATCGTAGGGACCGCCAGACCGTTCCAGAAATTCACCCTGGTCGTTCGTATGAGAGGGACAACATCGCCATTTCAGGCTGTTCCTTTTTGCTGTCCTGTCAAAGGAAAGATTCAGGGTTATCGGAAGTATTTTATGATTGTTATTTGTCTCTCGCTCTATTAATATAATGAAGAGTTTTGCTGAAATGGTTGCAAAATAAGATTTTCGTATACGAAATAAAGAACCTGAGGAGGACAAAACGCAACATGTCAGATTCACAACAGTTGAAAATGGGACCGCTGGTCATTTTGATGATTAATATGTTTATTGCCATGCTGGGAATTGGCCTCATTATTCCGATCCTCCCTAAGTTTATGAGCTCCTTGGGAGGCAGTGGTGAAACGGGTGGTTATTTGGTTGCTGTGTTTGGCTTAACCCAATTCCTGTTTTCGCCGCTAGCGGGAGAATGGTCCGATAAATACGGACGTAAAAAAATGATTATTATCGGTTTGGTAATCATGACGGCTTCTTCTGTATTGTTTGCTATTGGGGAATCGTTGACCACATTGTATATCTCCCGTTTACTGGGTGGTGCAGGGGCAGCCTTTATGATTCCTCCGATGATGGCCTATATTGCTGACATTACAACGGTCCACAATCGCGGTAGAGGAATGGGGCTGTTGGGTGCCGCCATGTCTCTTGGCTTTGTGATCGGTCCTGGTGTGGGCGGTTTGCTGGCAGATATCTCGATTCGTACGCCCTTGTATGTTTCGGCGGCCGTATCGGGCGTAGCTGCACTGATTTCCTTGATTATGCTACCCGAAACCTTATCGCTGGAAAAACAGTTGAAGTTTCGGAATGTCAAGGCCAAACGGGACAATGTGATTAAACAGTTTGCCCTTTCTTTCCGCAAGCCTTACTTTATGCTGCTGATTATGATATTCACGTTAACCTTTGGACTGACACATTTTGAAACGATGTTTCCTTTCTTTGTGACGGGGAAGTTTCATTATAATGAGCGTGATATTGCTATCATTATTACCGTAGGTGCACTGGTCGGAACCGTGATTCAAGCTGTGGTAATCAGTCCGATGTTAAACCGTTTTGGCGAAAAAGGTGTCATCATCGGTTCCTTTCTGTTTTCGGCGATTTCCCTTGTGCTTATGCTGCTCTCTGGCAACTTTTATTATGTACTCGGGGTATCGCTCATCTTCTTTACCGCTACGTCGTTGCTTCGGCCAGCCATTAATACTGCTTTATCCAAAATGGCGGGGGATGAACAGGGAGTTGCAGCTGGCATGAACAATGCTTATATGAGTATTGGTAATATTCTAGGACCTGCGCTTGCGGGTACATTGTTCGAGGTGCATATCAATTTGCCATACATTTTTGGGGCAGCCATTCTCATTCTTAGTTTGGGTCTGGCTGTAAAATGGAAAAGCAGAGATACGCAAACCACAGCGGTTTAATGTTGTTCTTTTCGTGAAATTAGTCTCTTTTGGTGTGAACTGTGACGTTCTTGTGAACCGCAGATGGCGCCGAAGGAGGCTATTTTTTTTGCATACATCGCGAAACGTTAATGAAACGACAGAATCTTGGGTAATAATGCATGATGAGTTTACAACAAGACAAAAGTAGAGCTAAAAGCCAGATAATATGTAAAAAAACAGCTAGAAGGAGATGAGAGCCGATGGAAGAGCGGAAAGAGCAGTTGTTTTATACAGGAACTTATGCGTCTCGTCAGGAAAGAGGAATATATGTATGTGCTTTGCGTGTGACCAATGGTGATCTGCGCATTGTTGGAGGTGTGGAAGGAATGGAGAGGCCTTCTTTTCTCGCTCTACACCCGGATGGGACGAAGCTGTATGCTGCCAGTGAAACAGAAGGAGGCGAGCTGTATGCGTATCAGGTGAATGCCCAGACGGGGGAATTACATCCTTTGGATCGAAAAGGGACGGAGGGAGCGCATACTTGTTATGTTTCCGTAACAACCGATGGACGATATGTGCTGGCTTCTAACTATTCAGGCGGCAATGCCGTTGTGTTCCCTGCGACGGAAGCTGGAGGATTAGGAGACATGTCGGGACAAGTTCAGCATACCGGCTCAGGTATTCGCCAGGACCGCCAGGATGCGGCACATCCGCATTCGATTATTCCAGATCCTTCAGGACAGTATGCCATGGTATGTGATCTGGGACTGGACCAGATTGTGGTATACCGTTTGACGGAGGATGGAAAACTGGTGACCCATCGTGAGACAGATTTGCCACCCGGTTCTGGACCGCGTCATCTGGTTTTTCATCCTTCGCGTCCATATGCTTTTGTCGCCAATGAGTTGAACAATACAGTCGCTGTGTTTAGTTATAACGAACGTAATGGTGAGCTTACATTGCTGCAAAGCCTGTCCACACTGCCAGAAGGCATTATAGATGTAGAAAATACAGCAGCCGATATTCGGATTACGCCCTGTGGACGCTTTTTGTATGTGTCAAACCGCGGCCATGACAGCATCGTGCTATACCATGTCGATCTGGACAGCGGCAAGCTGAAGACGGTTGAATGGGTGGAAACCTTCGGCAGCACACCCCGTAACTTCAACATCCTGTCCGGTTATCTGGTAGTAGCGAATCAGGATGGAAACAACATCGTATCCTTTGCCGTCCATAGTGAGGATGGACGGCTGACCCGAACGGGATATGTGCTGGAGGTTCCTTCACCTGTATGTATTGAACCTGTTCGCTAATCGGATAGCATGTGGCAAAAGAGTACAATATAAGTGGATGAAAAATAAAACACGGCGCTTTGTTTCCCATGAAAGGCATGGGCAAAACGCCGTGTTCAGGTCTTGAAGTGGTCTAAAAGCTACTTACTGCTATCGCCAGCTTCTACCGCTACTGTTTTGGCATGATTTTCTGTATGTTTGTAGTACAAACGGAACAGGATGTCCTGATTGTAGTTACCGAATCCGGTACCGAACAGGGTAACCCCTCCAACATGCTGGGCATCATCCAATATGGCAATGCGGAATTTCCATTGCTTCTGATCAATTAGCACTTGGCTTAAAGTCACGTCGGATATCTGTTTGCCATCCATAAAGGTGCCTTCAGAGGTAACGCGAAGTCTTTTAAGGAGACCATATTGATTAATAAAATCAGGCCACCATGCAGGTGTGTATTTACCACGGTTATCCCCGAAATCCCCTGGACTGGTCCATGTACCCAAATTCACATCATTTAGGAAAAAAGTGATATCTGAAGGCCAATTATCATTGGTAAAAGGGGCCTCGGATGATAGTTCCATCGAAATTTCCAGTTCCTCAGCTTTTTGGCTGGACAGTAGGAAATTCGGCACCTTATAATCCATATAACCTTGGCTGAACCATAGAATTTTGGAATTGAAGCGCTCAGGGTCCAAGAATGAACGAGGCTCATCGAATTCACCAATGATCTTTTCGACGGTAGCCAGTCCGCAGGTCGCCTGTATTTCAAAATCTGTAAAGTGTCCGACAGAAATCTCCGTCTGATGGAATTGTCGTACATCCTGCTGGTAGCGTGGCATGGCGATTTCAATTTTGTCTGTAGCCAGTGAGCACACTTTCTGTACCCCGCCTCGTCCAGGCAGCATTTTGGTCGAAATAATGGACGCTCTCTCCAGTTTCTTGACATGCATCGTCATAATCGCACTGCTGAGCCCCAACGCTTCCGCCAGCTCACGTATATTCATAGGCTTCTCCGCAAGCAGAACAATCATGTTTAGCCGAACCTCACTGGCCAGCGCTTCATAAACGGGAAGTGATTTTTCAGAAATGTCCAGTTGCATAGTTCCTCCAATTCTAACGCACATCATAAATTGATGGTAGTTTAACATATATGGATTTTTTTCAATAATCATACATAAAAAACGATATGATTTACATTTATATAAACAATATACCCTTTCCTTGATCACTGGCACAAGCCTAACCCCTCAAAAAGCCGGAAATTGTTCAAAAAACAGGACACCCCATGAACTCTTTCTTTGTTGTTGGGATGTCCTGTGATGGTATGTGATTTGCAGGGTGGATATGGGATAGAGTCATGTGCCATTAGTGTTAGGACCGGATATGTTCTTCTGCCAAAGAAGAGGCAGCTGTTTTATCTTTATCTGCTGCGTGTACATCCTGATGTTGAGAAGCATCTGCCTTGATCAAGCCGGGGTGACCAACATAAGGACGATCACTGCGCGAGCGGCCTCGGGTAAGTCGGAAGCCAATCAAGAACAGCACAAGCTGCACAGCCAGTATGTAGGGAGACGCTTCCGGTCCGATCCATTGAAACAGAGCGACAGCGGCGATCACCATGCACAACAGGCTTGTTGGAAAATGGGATGCCGTCACGTCCAGATCATTTTGCCTGCGCAGGGTCATCAGCCGGTATACATACAGTAGGGCGATCAAGCCGGAAACGAACCTCATCCATGCACACCCTATGAGCCATGAGGCAGATTGTACAGTGTCGGGCAGACTAACATCGACATGGCTGGAGGCTATCAGTTCCACAACCAGCCTTGAGACCAACCAGACGATTCCTGCCAGCGCCAACGGACCAGCTGCTGGACGTAATAGCTTCCACAATGCTGTTCCCCAGCCCGGAGCATGAGATTCCAGCAGAACCAGACGCCGTTCCTCGATGAGTTTGTTCATTTCACGCTCCAGTGATTTGAGAAGCAATTCTCTGCGGAACGTATCACATTCCCGAAGGGATGCTTGAACCTGCTCTTGAAGGTGAGGGGTCAAATAGGGAGCAGCTTTGGCTTCCTGAAGAGCGTGGATGAGTCCGTTCTGGTACTGCTTTTCGCTGTTATTGAACCCATTCTGGGTAGCGGTTTGGAGACAACCAGCTAATCGTCCATAGATACGCAGCGATTCCTGTAATTCTTCCAGCCGCTGCTGACGCGAATTTCGAAGCTGGGCTGCACTGTGAACATACAGCCATACCAGCAAAGATAACGCCAGCAGGAAGGCAATCAGACCGGGTGAGATATATGCGGCTAACGCCGCGAAGTCCGTCGGGGACACCCGCAATCCCTCCTTCCATTGTTCTTTCTACACTATTGCACAGACTACACAGGCATTTCAAGGGCTTGTATACCTTTGACCAGGATATATGAAGTATTTTTTGGTAAAATAGACAAGATACAAGCAGGAGGGTAGATTCGGTATGGATAAAAATATAAAAATTGCAACAGAAGATCATGAGACATCGAATCGATATCTTGCACGGGTTTAAGCTGGAGATAAAACGGATAAATAACAGTAAGTAAATTATAGACAGGAAGAAGGCATATTTATATGAAAGTTATTATTTTTGGAGCAACTGGAACCATTGGTCAAGCGTTAGTAAAGGAAGCAATCAAGCGCAAGTATGAAGTGACAGCAGCGGTCCGCGACCCCCAACGTGTGACGGAGCGAAGTGAATACTTGACGGTGGTTCAAGCAGATATTCTAAATCCGAATTCCGTTACGGAAGTGGCCAAAGGGCACGATGCTATCATTAGCGCGTACGGTCCCAAGTTTGGAGAAGAGGAAGAACTGCTCGAAGCGACTCGTTCTTTGCTGGAAGGAACCCGGCGTTCCGGCGCGGAGCGCATACTTGTCGTTGGCGGAGCGGGAAGTCTGAAAACAGAAAACGGTGAACGCCTCATGGATACCGCCGAGTTTCCGGAGGAAGTGAAGCCACTGGCGGCTGCCCATGCAGATGCACTGGAGCTGTACCGCGCTGCGGATGTAGACTGGACCTATTGTAGTCCTGCCGGAATGATTGAATCGGGAAAACGTACAGGACAGTTCCGTATTGGCTTGGATCATTTGGTGGTTGACGAATTAGGCCATAGCCGTATCTCGGTCGAAGATTATGCGGTAGCCCTGATTGATGAGTTAGTAGAAGGGGAATTTGTCAATTCCCGTTTTACAGTCGGGTATTAATAAGCAGGGATAGCCATATGGGAGGCGAAAAGCATGTATATGGTGACCGCCGAAGAAATGCGGCAATTGGATCGGTACACAATTGACAGGCTGGGTATCCCGGCCCTTACGTTGATGGAAAATGCCGGGTGCGCGGTAGCTGACGAGGTATTTAAGCTATGTGCCGAGAGAAGTGGGAAGAGCAATGGCGGCTTCTCAGTAGGCACTTCTGATCTAACACGTGGGATTGAGCGTGCTGAAGTGTTAGGGCCGCAGTGGGCAGAAGAGGTTACACATACAGGGCCGGGGGATATACCGGGACATGGCGGTGTTATACGGACAGAGTCGTGGAGTCAAGGACGACATGACTTACGGGAACGAGAATACTGGTATATCCTCGTAGGTAAAGGCAACAACGGTGGTGACGGACTGGTAGTAGCCCGCCATCTAACGGATGCAGGGCTGCGCGTCACCGTTGTGTACGTCGAGCCGCCAGACACGCTGCGCGGTGAAGCGGCTGCGCAGCGCGACATCATCGTGGCTCTGGGTATCCCGGTGATCCTCTATGGCCGGGATACCCTGGACCTGCGCGGCGCCTCCGGCATCGTCGATGCCCTGCTGGGCACGGGCACGCAAGGCCCGCCGCGCGAACCCTACGCCTCGCTGATCCGCGAGGCCAATGCCAGCGGCGTGCCGCTCGTGTCGGTAGACGTGCCTAGCGGCCTCGACGCCGACACAGGTACGCTGCACGAGCCGTGCATTCGTGCGCGCGTCACCGTATGCCTCGCCTACTTGAAGCGTGGGCTCGTCCAATATCCGGGCGCCGGGACTGCAGGCGATGTGGTGGTACGCTACATCGGTATTCCACCCGGCCTTGCACGTGAGTGTGGCGTGCAGCTGCGGCTCTTGACCCGTGACACGCTGCGCGCTGCACTGGATGTGGATGTAAGCCGCAGCCGCGTGCCGGACGGGCACAAGGGCACCTACGGCCATGTTCTCGTCGCGGCCGGAAGCCTGCGCATGAGCGGCGCGGGCTTGCTGGCCGCACGTGCCGCTCTGCGCATCGGCAGCGGCCTTGTCACGTGGGCGGTGCCCGAGGCGTTGTTGCCGCGCGTCATTGGCGCCGCGCCGGAACTGATGCTCGCTGCCGCAGCAGCAGGCGGAGACGGCGAATGGAATGCCGACTCCGCAGACGAGCTGCTACAGCTCGCGCAGGTACGTGATGTACTGGCCGTCGGCCCCGGCCTCGGCCGCTTTGCAGGAGACACTGGCTGGCTGCGCCGCCTGTGGGAGGAATACGGCGGTCCGCTCGTGCTTGATGCGGACGCCTTGAACATCCTCGCCTCGGCGGGGCCTGAGCTGGAGGCTTGGAAGCCGAGAAGTGCGGCGGTCGTACTAACGCCGCACCCCGGTGAAATGGCTCGTCTGCTGGGCATACCGACAGCAGAGGTGCAGCGTGACCGCATCACCCATGCCCGGGAGTACGCCCGAACACGTGGGGTCACGCTGGTGCTCAAAGGAGCGCGCACTGTCATCGCTTGTCCCGACGGAACAGCCTACGTCAATACCACAGGCCATGCTGGGATGGCGACAGGCGGTGCGGGCGATGTGCTGACAGGCATCATCGCAGGTTTGCTGGCCCAGGGTCTGAATGCTGCGCAGGCAGCAGCCTTTGGCGTGTATCTGCATGGTGCGGCTGGAGAAACAGCCGCACGTCATCGCCAGCATCCTGCCTCTGTGATAGCTGGCGACATTATTGAAGCCCTATAGGCCATAGCAGCAGTGGCAGGAGGAAGGCCAGCATGATCTGTAATCCATATTCACGGTTCAGCCAGTACCTTCCTCCATAATACAGGAGTGTAATCCCTGCACCTGCTATGCCGTTGCTCCATGAAATGCCCGTTCCGGCAGGCGACATCAAAGAACCTAGCAGGAGAAAGACACTGAATCCTGCAGCGAGGTATAGGGTGAGCTGCTCGGGCTTACGAAGCCAGGGTAAAAGATCGCGTAGCGCATCAGCGGCAAGAGCGGCAGGAAGGGCAAAACCATAGGCCCACAGCTGCGCGGTCAGTTCACCACTATTGCCTGCTATAGTCAGAGGAATTCCTGTTATTCCCTCTGTCAGATAGCAGTAGACCCATAAGAGACCAAAAACCAATCCTCCACAGGCCAGTTTATTCAGCGCATAACAACCAAGCTCCATCCGCCAAGGCATTTTGGAATTAAATTCATTCCAAGGCTGTCTCATGTTGCGACTCCTCCTCTTATCACACTCGGTATTCATAACCAATCAAGGAATTTATTTTCAATTACAATCCGCTTACCGTTTACGACACTTCAGTTTACGTTAGCTGTGTATCATGTTCCTAAGCAAAATAAAGATTGCGGATAGCCGCGGTACGGAAAGGCGGGGATTGCATGATACAGGCGGTTATTTTTAATCTCGAAAGTACATTGTTAGACCCCGGAGGACGAGGCTTAACCCAGGGAATGCGTGACATTTTCAGATGGAAAGGTATACAGGTAACTGAAGAACAGGTATCTCATGGGCGAGGAATGCCGATCCGGGATCATATTGCGAATGTGCTGGGACTTTCAGAGGTTCGGAAAAAATGGCTGGAGTGCTTTGGTGCGCATCCTGGCAGAGCGGATATTGAGCATATTTATCTTGAGCTTGTCCCTGTTCTCCGCTCCTTGATCCAAGGGGCTGAGCCTGCTATCGGTATAGACAGGGCGCTGCAGGAGTTGCAGGATCGTCGCATTCAGTCAGGCGCCACTGCATCCTGTCCGATGGAAATACTCAGTCACAAGTTTACGCCTGCACAGTCACCCTATACGTTGGATTGTATGGTAGCCCCTTGTGAAGTTTCGCAGGGGAGGCCTTATCCGTGGATGATCTATGAAATTGCACATCGCTTGCAGGTATTCCCACTTAGCGATATTGTGAAAGTAGGAGATACAGTAGCCGATATGCAAGAGGGACGGAACGCCGGTGTATGGACGATTGGTGTGTTGAACCATAACGAAAGCGTGACGACCGCAGCTCAAACGACCAGCCATGAAGCGGATGACAGAGTGGCTGAGGAACGGCGCAGACAGAGTGTATATGGTTTGAAAAGGGCAGGAGCCCACATCGTGATGAACTCGGTCGCTGACTTGCCGCGTATTTTGCGTGAAATCGAAATGCTCCAGCATACGGGAGGCTATCCTTCTTATACGAAACAGGTGAAAACAGCCGCGCTACCTCCATCATAAGAACAGGTATGAGTCTGGAGTGCTTGAATACACACTTCTAGGTTATATGTATGCACCTACTCGGATAAAGGTGAACTCTGCTTGGCTTTCAAAACATAAAAATGGAGCACTCGCTACGTTTGCGAATGCTCCATTTTAGTTTACTCCTTTTTGTCTGTTGAACTGAAGAATTTATGCGATCTGAATAACTTGAACACCCCAGGCTAATCCTGCGCCGAAGCCAGCCAGGACGACAATATCACCAGCTTGAATTCGCTGCTGTTCCATAGCTTCCGCGAGCGCAATGGGAATAGAAGCAGCTGACGTATTTCCGTATTTTTCGATATTTATAAAGAACTTATCCAGTGGAATTTTCAACTTAACTGCCGCATGTTCAATGATTCGGATATTGGCCTGATGCGGAATGATCAAAGCAATATCATCTATGCTTAATCTTAATTCCTCCATAACTTTAGTCAGCATAGATTCCAGAATGCGCACCCCAAACTTGAAAACCTCTCGTCCATGCATTGTAATAGGCCCTGTGACGGGGGAGATCAGCATGTCTGCTCCACGTTCTTCCGAGCCAAGCAAGGAAAAAGACGAGAAAGCACCGGGATGAGATTGAAGGACAACAGCACCTGCTCCATCTCCAAATAAAACGGCGGTATTACGGTCCTGCCAATCTACGATTTTGGAGAACTTGTCTGCTCCAATCACCAGGACGTTGTGGTATGCACCCGCCTTCATCATGTCACTGCTGATCGAGAGGGCATATACAAAACCGGAGCAGGCTGCCGATAAGTCGAATGCAGGTGCGCGGCTTCCTAGCTTTTGCTTGACCAACATGGCCGTGGAAGGGAAAGCATAGTCAGGGGTGGACGTTGCCACTACAATAAGATCCACATCTTCCGATGATAATTGAGCACGGTGTAAAGCATGAGTTGCAGCCAGGACGGCAAGATCAGAGGTTTCTGCGGATGCTTCTGCGATATATCGCTGACGGATACCTGTTCGCTGAGTGATCCATTCATCGGATGTATCCAGAGATGCGGCTAATTCCAAATTGGTGAATAGTGATGCCGGTACATAGAATCCTGCACCCGTAATAGTAATGCCGTTGGGCTTGAGAGCTGATTGCATGAACGTTTCCCTCCAATAAAATAATCACACAAAAGACCGTAAAGACCAAAAAAACCAAAAAACAATATGGATAAAAATATAACACAAGCCAATTAAAAAGGAAATATGTAAAAGAGCAGCCCGCTGTGTGAGAATCAATAATCATTATGAGGCTTGCTTATATGGGTATTCAGTGCTAATATTTAGACACAAAAAACCCAAAAACGAATTCATAGAGAATTACACAGGGAGGTTACAACGCTATCGTGTCACTTACTAAACGCCGACTGCAATTTTTGCATACATTAGTGGAACTGTACCAAAAAACAAAACTACCTATTCATTATGAGGCCTTGGCTAAATCATTAGGGGTTAGTAAGTGGACGGCCTATGACATGCTGAAAGAAATTGAAAAGCTCGGGTTTATTACGCGCAGCTATGAGGTGAATACCAAGGTAACCGGACGTTCACAGGTTGTATTTGTACCTACAGATAAAGCTTCGGATTTGTTCAACCAGTCCCGGAATGAATTAGTGGATCTGGTGGATTGGAAAAAAACCGTCGAGAATATCTCGGGACTGCTCAAGGATTTGAACAATACAGGTCCCAATGAGGCGGTCCGAAAAATTTGGGCTGAAATTCCTGAAGCCAGTGTCAGAATCAATTTTTGCGCCTATATTATAGGGCTGCTTTTGATGTACTTGAAGAAGCTGGGAGGTAAAAGAGGTCCCTGGATTCAGCGGATTGTCCTTACAGCGCCAAGCAAGGAAATGGGCATGACCATGTTTGTTGGCACTGTGTTGGGTATGGCCTTACAAACGATGAACGATGAACTAGGCCTTGAAATTACGGAGCTGGTTTCCCGTTTTCTGCAATCCATTTCGGATCTTTCTGACGAGGAAAAAGGGTTGCTTTCCGATTTTCTAAGCGAGGCTTTTCATTTTTGAATATAACAGGAATGAGTCATTTGTGAGGAGAGGAAGCTGGCCTCCTTACGTTTAGTTTTTGGGTCTTTTGTGTGTTTGGACGCATGCAGTAAATACATGTAAAGGGGTTGCGTATATGCCGAAGGTAGGATTGGTTTTGGGTGGGGGAGCAGTCAGAGGACTTGCTCATTTGGGGGTACTGAGAGCGTTCGAAAGACACGGGATTCAGGTCGATTGTATCATCGGTACGAGTATGGGCGGCATTGTTGGCGGACTTTATGCGGCGGGTGTTCCTACGGATGCTCTATTGGATTGTATTAAAAAGACACCTAAATACCGCCTGTTGGATATCGGCATACGCCATCGTGGTTTAATTGGCGGTAACAGCATGAATACGGTGGTGAATGAGCTACTGCAGCAGTATGGACAGCATACGCAGAAGATTGAGGATCTTCTTATCCGTTTTGAAGCTGTTTCTGTCGATTTACTGGAAGGCAAGCAATTCATTTTTGAACAAGGTGATTTGGTGACAGCACTGCGGGCTACGATGGCGTTTCCTGGCTTATTCGCTCCTGTGATGCATGAAGGCAAGATGCTGGTCGACGGAGGGGTATTAAACAATTTGCCTGTAGAAGAGATGAGTCGGGAAGCAGATTGTTTAGTAATTGCTGTTGATGTGGCACGGGGACATGAAAAGAAGCCGCCGCGAAATATGGTGGAAGTTGTATACCGCTCTTACAGCTTGATGACCGCCGAACGAAAGCATAATAGTCTCCGGCTAGCAGACGTTGTTATTCGCCCTGAAGTCGGACATATTGCGGCGTTTGATTTTACAAAATGGCCTGAATGCGTCGAGGCTGGCGAGGAAGCGGCTGAATGCATCATGGATGAACTGAAGCCGCAAATAGCCAATCATGGGCAATCAGCACAGATGCATGTTTAGTATGTAAAGAAAAGAAGTGCCTCTTAGTCGACACGCACGCATAGATCATCTGCCACTGATCCGCTCCAGACACATCTTGTATTCATCTGTTGAAAACGCAAATGACCCGTAAAAGAAACGCTTTTTCAAAGGTTCATCTTACGAGTCACAATTCATCATGCATGGGTAATCCCTTTTTTACTATTCAGCGTTTTTCACCCGGAACTGGTCAGCATGTCGCTGCAGATTGTTTGATAGTGTGGTCAGATTGCGGGCTACTTCGGATAGTTCTTTTACCGCTAGGGCCTGCTTCTGAGCGCTTGCTGATACATCTTCTGTCATTCCGGCAGTCTGCTGTGCCGCGCTGGCTGTGTGATTTAAATGTTGATCTACGCTGTGACGTACCTCTTGCATCTCTGCCGTCAATTGAGCCAGATGTGCAGCTAACTCCTGAACTTCCTGTGAAACCTGGGTGACTTTGTCAACAGACTGTAGACATACCGAAATTTGTACTTCTTGTTCATTGACGGTCTTTATGTTTTCATCAAATTGATCACCCATTTGCTCAATTTGCTCAACAAAGCTTCTTAAGATTTCATCGATTTCACGAATCGATATGGCGGATTGCTGGGCAAGTTGTCCCATTTCATGAGCGACCACAGAAAAACCCTTGCCAGCTTCGCCTGCACGTGAGGCTTCAATAGAGGCATTAAAGGACAAAATCTGCGTCTGCTTTACGATGCCCTGTACCTGCTGACCGATGTTAGCCGCCTCGCGGGATTTTTCGGTTAACGCGTGTGACATGCGCTGCATCTGCTTGATACGCAAGGCGCTTTCTCGTCCTTTCTCTAATAACAGTTCATGCTCACTAGCTACCTGATTACGAACCTCATTGAGATGATGGGCCGTATCCGTAAATTGTTGCACATGGCTTCCGACTTCATCCAGCGTTTGTCCTAATCGATCAGATTGTTGAACCGATTCCACCGCTTGATCCGCTTGGTTAATAGAGACATCGGCAATTTGCTGGAGTGTACGGGACAGTTCCTCAGTCTGGTGGAGTGTTCCTTCCGTTGTCACGACGATATTCTCCGATGCGTGCTGGAGTGTGCTTGAACTGCTTTGAATATCCACAATCATATTCGACATGGCTTCCACCATTTTGTTCGTCAATTTGCTGATTTCGCCTAACTGATCATATGTTACTTGCGACGATGTAACCGTAAGGTTGCCGTCGGCTACTTGCTCCAGTGTATTTTTAATAAATCTCACCTGACGCAGTATCCGTCGGGTTACCAGCATCATAGCCGCAATTGAGATGATCAGAATGATGGAGATAACAGGGATAACTAATCGGTAGGCCTCGGGCAAGGTATGTTCGTATACTTCAGTCACAGAGGACAGGGATCTGTCGATTCCCAAATATCCAATGATGGTTCCATCGGTATCCTTAATGGGAGTAAAGGAGGAAAACATCGTCCCCCACTCAGGGTCCGTTGTAATATCTGTAGTTACCGTTTCCCCTTGTTTTAATTTCTCTTCCGTTTCTTTAAGGGTAAAACTTACAGGAGTTCCGAATGGACTGTAGTCTTTGTCGTCCCATGCGGCTCCATCCACTGTAATTTTCCACTCATTTCCAACCCGATTGTACATATAGATGTACAGGATTCCAGTTTGCAACCTGAGCGTATTTAACTCGTTCCGAAGCTGCTTATACTCGCTGCTTTGCTCAGATGAATTAGTGTTTAAGCTCTTGACTGCGGACTTGTCCAGTAACTGTGCCGTGTTCTTTGCCAGCGTTTCATTGTTTAGCTGCATGGTTGATAGAGAAGCATTTTGGATAGATTGATTGGTCGTCCACAGAACAATAACGCCAATCACTATTAAAGGAATGAGCAAGATGAAGTAGAGTTTGGATTGTAATCCCATTCTTTTTTTAACGCTGCTTTTCATAATATGCTCCTTACTATATTTTTTTCACCTTCATATATATCGTGTACAAATAGGAAAATATGAATAGTAATTCAGATGTTTCATGATTTTTTTTGCGTATTTGCGTAAATTCTCATGAAAAAAGCCTTAGCCCGGTAAGTACCGAGTTAAGGCTGTATCTTATGACTTACAAATCGTCAAATCCGTTGTCATCTCCGACCTTGCCATAATTGCGTGATTTTGCTTCAAAAAAGTCCGTTTTTGTCGCATTCAGCGCTTCGTCTGAGAATGGTTTAATCCAAGGCATACAGTTTACATCTACGCCTTCGTATGCTTTGTCCATACCAAGCAATCTCAGGCGCATATTTGCCATGTATTTGATATAATCGCTCAGCTCGTTCAAGTCGATGCCGCGAACCTCTTTGAGCGTATAATGCGCCCAATTCGTTTCCAGCTCCACAGCGCGGTTAATCATACGATAGACATAGTCCGTATTTTCCTTGGTGTTCAGCTCAGGGAAATCGGACAATAGCTGCTTGAACACTTCGGCAAAGAAGTAGCAATGCTGATTTTCATCACGCTGAATATACGAGATCATTTGGCTGGTTGCCATCATTTTCTGATCACGGGCCAAATTGTAGAAGAAAGCAAATGTGCTGTAAAAGAAAATGCCCTCCAAAATCAAATCGGCTACCATCGCTTGGAAAAAGGTTTGCGGGTTCTGCTCATCGCGGAACTCCTGGTAAATATCCGAGATGAATGTGTTACGCTCCAGCAGGACAGGATCGTTTTTCCAGTATTCAAAAATTTCCTTCTGTTCCTGATCTGACACCAAAGAAGACAGAACGTAGGAGTAGGACTGGTTATGCACCACTTCCTGCTGCCCGATAATCGCCGAAATAGCTTCCAGCGATGAATCGGTAAAATAGCGTTTTACATCCCCGACAAACATCGTTTGCATGGAATCCAGCACAGCCAGCAAGCCGATGTTAATTTTGAAGGTGCGCTGTTCTTCGGCATCCAGCACAGGGAACTGGGACGCGTCCTTGGACATCGGAATTTCATCTGGAATCCAGTGGTTCAGCAGCAGTACTTTATACAGTTTGTACATATGCGGCATCCGAATATCGTTCCAATTCAAAATACCGGAGCTTTCGCCTTCAATAATACGGGTAGAGCGATTTGGCGCTTCCGTGTTAAAAATCTTCTGTAACTGCATGAGAGCTTCTCTCCTTTAGTTTAGGATGCGCAGCTATCACATTCTTCAATCGTCAGTGCGCGGCTGCGTACATAATAGGTCGATTTCATACCTGATTTCCAGGCATGGATGTGCAGCTCTAAAAATTCAGTTGCTTTAATATCAGGCCGTACATACAGGTTAAAGCTTTGGCCTTGGTCAATATGACGCTGACGTGCAGAAGCCATGTTGATCGAAGCGTGTTGATCCAGCAAGAAAGCTGTCTTGTAGTACCAGATGGTTTTCTCGTTCAAGTCCGGTGCTGGGTTAGCGATCTTGTAAGTTGTTTTCTCTTCATAGGAAAGCAACTCATACAATGGATCAATGCTGGCGGTAGAGCCTGCGATGATAGACGTGGAACCGTTAGGCGCGATGGCGAACAGCCATGCGTTGCGGACACCATTTTGTTTGACTTCTTCTGCAAGCTCGCTCCACTCGGACGTAGTGACAAATTTGCCTTCACGTGTACCGTCCGTATAGCCACGGGAAGTGAAATAGTGCCCGCTAGACCAGTCAGAACCCTCGAATTTCGCATAACGGCCTTTTTCTTTCGCTAGCTCCATGCTGGATTTGACTGCCAGGTAGTTAATCTTTTCATACAAATGATCGTTATAGGTTACCGCTTCATCGGATTCCCAACGGATACCTTCCAGTGCGAGTAGATGATGCAGTCCAAATGTACCTAGACCGACAGCGCGATATTGGCTGTTCGTATATTGTGCTTGCAGCACTTCAATGTTGTTGATATCAATAACATTATCCAGCATACGTACCTGAATCGGTACGAGGCGATCCAGCACACCTGCCGGAACCGCACGAGCCAGATGGATGGAGTTCAGGTTGCAAACAACAAAGTCGCCAGGAATTTTGGAAATAACAATGCGTGTTTGTCCGTCCTTGGTGACCAGTTCTTCTTTTTCCACTACAGTTGCAGATTGGTTTTGCATAATTTCCGTACACAGGTTGGAGGAATATACCATACCATGGGCGCGGTTCGGGTTGGCCCGGTTTACCGTATCACGATAGAACATGTACGGTGTACCTGTTTCCAGTTGTGATTTCATCAGGCGCTTCATGATGTCGATGGCAGGCACTGTAATACGAGAGAGAATGGGATGCTGTGACGCCTCCTCATACTTTTCGCGGAAGGTACCTGAACCGAAGGTTTCATCATAAAAATCTTCCAGGCCCAGTGGACGACCCTTGTCATCTTTCCAGCCCATCACCTTCTTCACTTCATGCGGACAGAACAGATTCCATTCGCCCCGTGCTTCGACCCGCTCCATGAACAGATCGGGTAGACATACGCCGTGGAACACGTCATGTGCACGCATCCGCTCGTCACCGTTGTTCAGCTTCAGGTCAAGGAACGCGAGGATGTCCTTATGGAATACGTCCAGATATACGGCAATTGCACCTTTGCGAGTACCCAATTGGTCTACGCTAACAGCTGTATTGTTCAGCTGACGAATCCACGGAATGACGCCAGAACTTGTATTTTTATGTCCACGGATATCGGACCCGCGCGCCCGTACTTTACCGAGGTACACGCCGATGCCGCCGCCCATTTTGCTAAGACGGGCTACATCCGTATTGGAGTCGAAAATACCTTCCAGGGAGTCGTCTACGGTGTCGATAAAGCAGCTGGAGAGCTGTCCGGCCACCTTTTTTCCGGCATTGGACATGGTTGGTGTAGCTGCCGTCATGTACATGTTGCTCATCGCCCAGTATGCTTCCTTGACCAGCTCCATACGCTTGTCGGCAGGCTCTTGGTGCATCAGGTACATCGCGATGATCATGTAGCGTTCTTGCGGCAGTTCCATTACGCGTCCATCAAAATCATTGGCCAAATAGCGCTCAGACAGCGTTAATAGCCCGATATAATCGAACAGCAGGTCATTTTTCGGCAATATGGAATCGCCCAGCTCATCAATCTGCTCCTTGGTATAGTAGTCGAGCAGTTCTTGACGGTAAATTCCTTTTTGGACCAAATCGGTAATCAGCGGATAAAAAGCGCCGTAAGGCTCGTCCGCATAGGATTTGTAACGTCGGTGAGTAGCAGCTTTTTTATACAAGGAAGTGAGCAAAGCACGTGCAGCGGCAAATTTCCAGTCCGGTTCTTCCTTACTAACCAATTCAAGGGCAGCCATCGCAAACGCGTTGCTGATGTCATCCCCCGTGACTTCGTCCCGGCGCAGCTTGCTAGTTACACCGCGAATGAGACGATCTTTATCCAGCTTGTCCAGCCCGCTGAGTACACGGTCGGCATATACGGAAATGCGTATTTCATCAAAAGCCAACTGGCGATTGTTTGGTTTGGTTACGAGTTGTGGCATAGGATTAATTCCTCGCTTTCCTGATTTGGAATCATACTTGGGAATAGCATGAAAATGATCATGATGAGAAGATAATGGCGAAAAAAGCGATGGTCAGACAGCATTTGGGGGCTGTATGTAATCCAATAACATAGAAATAGCGATGCACCTGCCAATGAAGGGGGAAAAGATGGTTCCCGTACGATTTATCGGCTACATCACTATATTTAGACGTGTTATGAATATTTAACCCAACATATTGTGTGTATAAACTTAAAATTTCAAATAAGTGCAAGGAGTATTATAGCAACATTCGAAGCCATACGTAAAGGAAAAGGAATGGAAAATCAAAATATGCAGAGAAGTCGCGGGCTGTATTTGAATTGAGGCAGTTTGAACGGTACAATGAATGATAAAGATGTTTCCTACAGAAACAAGCAGCATACATATGAACTTTTTTTGTGAAATAAGGTTCTCGTTCTATCGGACTGAGGTTTTAGATTTTTAAAGAAGTGACGATTTTAAATTAAAAGGAGGAACTTGGCGATGGCTATTGCAGAAGTGACAGTGATCCCGATTGGAACGGGGAGTACAAGCCTGAGCGACTACGTTGCCCAGATGCAAAAAGTGTTGAAGACTCAAAAAGGAATTACCTATGAGCTTACCTCCATGAGTACGATTATTGAAGGTTCGTTGGACGATGTGTTCACCGCCATTGCTGCGCTGCACGAAGCGCCATTCCTGTCTGGAGCTAAGCGTGTTTCCACCTCGGTCAAAATTGATGATCGCCGTGACAAGCCTTCCTCCAGCCACCAAAAGCTCCGTTCCGTCGCAGAGAAACTATCGGGCACCGCGACAGGAAATGTTACCGAACTAAATCCAAATCCTAGTTGAAAAAGTTGATGTAAGTGATTGATTTTTATGTAACTAAGAGTATAATAGTTTTTGTTGTCAGTTACACTGACCTGCTGGTGTAGCTCAGGGGTAGAGCAACGCACTCGTAATGCGTAGGCCGGGGGTTCAATTCCCTTCACCAGCATAGCTATCAACTCAAGCACAGCGCGGCTTCCAAGCTTTTGGAGGGCGCGCTTTTTTGTGATTCAGGACAATCTTCTACGCTGAGGTCTTTTTAGTAGGATTATTATGCTATATATAATTAGTTCTTTGTTTTGTTTCATGCTAAAAATCGAATTCTTACATTAGTTGCATAGTATATTGACAGGTGGTTAATTTTGGTGAAAAATGAAGTATGTTTTTAAAAATTATGGAAAGTTTATGCGAAGGGTGGCTATGGCATGAAGCATACACCTACGATACGAGCAGAATTAGACAGATACTTAAAACAAGAGAGCATGAGTCTAACGCAATTCGGGCATATAGCAGGCATGAATAGGGGAATAGTAAGTGCTATTGTGACGGGGAATAAGTCTATGTCTGTTAACCAGCTTGACCTAATTACTGAAGCTATGGATTTACCGGAGGGCTACTTTTACGACTTATTTATAGAAAACTACATCATCGACACTCCCCCGAATATGAGACGAATCGAGCCGTTTTTGTTTCGCTGTGCGGAGTTGGACAAGCTGGATGCGATCCGTCGAGTGGTGGGAAGCATTATGGACAACGTACTCTATTCGCCTAAACTATTTGATATAGCAGAAGTACTATTAGCACAGGGACGACATGAGGCTGCATTGCTGCTCTATGAGGGCGTAGCTGAAGCGGAGAAGTACCAACATTCTGAACGTTTAGCCATCTGTCAATATCGTATATTCACGATTCAAGTTGGAGACGATCAAAGTCGCAATCTCAGTGCAGCTACGATATTTGAAGCTTTTATTGAACGCCTAGATGAAATAGACCAGCTTGATGCATTGAAGGACTTGGCTAATGTGTACAGGTCTTTGCGTAAATGGAACAAGGTAGATGAAGCGGCGAAAAAAATGAAGCAGAAGGCGAAAGCTCAATATTCGCTAAAACATCAACAAGAGAGTCGAGAGCGTGATGAGTCTGCCAAGAAGCTAAGTCGCCCGTTGTTTGTATATATTTCATATGCCGATTTATTGTGTGCAAGTGTCTGTGAAGCCCAAGGCGACTATCAACAAGCTCTAGATTATACATACACCTACGCTAATCTAGATTGGGTCAAAGAGACTGACGACGACACTCAACACTGGGTTAGCTTGTTTAAAAGTTGGGCAGAAGGTAATACTTACGTATATAAACTGTTGTCAGGAGATATAAGTGTGCTTCAAGATTATGTTGAATATATTGCAGTGACATCAGCCACTAACGAGAATGAGAAAATCTCAAAACTGTTGAATGTTATAATTTCAGCAAACCAATATAACATAGATGTGGAAGGTATACTTCAACAATTTGAAGCCGAAATAAACGCTTTTGCACAACAGCAACCATCATCAGATGATATGTATACCCAACAGGTGATACCGGATTATATCGCGTGGTTTGGTTACGAGTTAGCTTATTATTATTTACATCGAGGCTCTTACATTGATGGTTTTAAACATTTGATGTATGCAATGGTAAGTTATCATACATTAAATAATGAGACTAATTTTATAAACTGTATGGGTTTGTTTTTACATTTTCGGGATTATGCAGTTTCAGAAACTAAAGCAGCATTTTTAAATTTCATTGAAAAGGTGTGGATGACCAATGTTAAAAAAAATGGTACTGCTGATCATCGCGGCTAGCTTTTTGTTTATTGTTACTGTGCCGGATCAAGCCCTTAACCACCACAATAGTATTCAGCCTTACGTTACCATTGGAGGTGCTTAAACGTAAGCAAAGCAAATCCCCGCTAACCTTAACTGGTCGGCGGGGATTTTTGTTGAAGGAATTACTACATCGTTCACCGAATGAATTATCAAGGTGATCAGCATGAATCATACATATAAAGTGTCAAAATCGGATATAGAACTGTTTGCAGCTACATTAAGCTAGGATCTGTATTTTAAGACGATATATACCATCTTTGAAATTGCACTGGATGTGGGTGTCCAGTCCATTTCTTATTTAGTAACAATAGGGGTTCCAGTCCTACTGCTCATTTTTTTAAATAGTAAGATGGCAAGAAGTAAAGCTATGCTTACAGCGGCAAAACCCAGCCAATTCAAATATAGGACAGATGTACGACTGATGACTAGCCCGCCTAATCCAGATCCCAGTGCAAAACCAAATTGGATGAACGAAGTATTTACGCTAAGAGCAATGTCCGGATTTCGAGGCGCCAGAGTAACCAGATAAAGTTGCTGGGCCGGGGAAATACTCCAAGTTGCTAACATAAAAATCATTAAAACCAAGATTAATACCAAGAGATTGACTCCGGCTAGAGCGAATAAAAGAAGAGTCGCCCCTTGTAACATGAGCCCGAGACAAATGGTAAATTTCGATCCCTTTGCATCTGCCAATTGTCCGCCCACTCTTGATCCGACAAAGCTGCAAATGCCCGCCAGGAACAGAACACCGCTAATTTCTGTCATGGAAAGAGAGGACGTGGCTTGCAAGAAAGGCGTAATATAAGTAAACAGTGTAGAATAGCCGCCGACATAAAATAACGTAATAACCAAGGCCATCAGAATGGTTGGATTTCTTAAAATAGAGAGCTGCATTCTTAGGGTAACCTTTTCTTCTTCTTTGATTGCCGGAACTTTTTTATAGATGATAAGTAATGGAAGAACACTTAATAATCCGATTAAAACAAATAGCACTCTCCATCCAAACATCTCACTAAAAAATGTGCCCATGGGAACACCAAGCACTAGCGAACTGCTAAGCCCCATCAAAATGATACCGATGGCATTGCCCCTTTTTTCTTTTTCAACGAGTCGTGTCGCTACTGCCATGGCTACAACGGTAGCGATTCCTCCGCTAGCCCCTTGGATAATTCGTATCCATAGTACTGTTTCATAAGCAAGATCTACAAACATAAGTCCGTTGCTGGCAATAAACACACCAAGGGTGGTCATTAGTAGTTTCTTGCGATCTGCATTGATCGTTAATGCAATCAAAATCGGAGCGACAATGGCCGCGGCGAGAGCAAACACAGTCACCAATAACCCAGCTTCTGAAGTAGATACTCCCAAGTCCACAGCGATCATCTCAATGACTCCCGTAATAATATATTCAATGGTTCCAATCAGAAAAACAGCCAGTGCCAGGACATAGATGATCCGTTTATTTTTCAATTTACCCCACTCCACCTTCTTCAGTTATCTATTTATAATGGGAATTTGTATTTCTATGAATTGTGCATCTCGTTCTGGAGTTAACGGTAAATATAGTTCCCTACCTAATTCGTTTTCCTTGATCTGATAGTTATTTTTCTCAATCCATTTAGCTAAATGAACACAGGCCGCACCATCAAATTTTGAATTTGAATGAAAAGCCATTGTAGCCATCATCGGTTCAGGAGGAAGAGTCCGTAGCCGAAACGGTTCTGGAAATGACCGCAGCTCACAGGTTAAAAAATAACCGACTTCAAACTCAAACTCATCCTCTTTTCCGTCGATGTCTTTCCACAAAACAACCTGAGGGCCTTGGATCAGCTGGCGAATTTCCGTTGTTAATAACTGATCAAATTGACGAAACAAATCCGGAATGTCCTCTTCTTTCCCGCATGTTTTCTGATAAAAAAACGATTGAGCACCATCTGCTTTGACTCTGACTTCTTGACCCGTTTCGAATTGCCCCTCTTTTTCTATAAGCTGCATACGCTCCTCAATCCTGACGAGTTTGGCTTGTTCCGTATCGATGATATGCTGGATTTCACTTCTTTTCAGCTTAAACATGCCTTGAATATTCTCCAATGAAATATCTTCCTGAAGCAGCTGTTTAATTTGGGGCAATGTAAAACCCAATTCCTTATAGATTAAGATTCGGTTGAGCTCAAGAAGCTGATCTGCGGAATAGTAACGGTAGCCCGTATCGTAATCCACTTTTCTTGGCTTAAGTATGCTAATCTGGTCGTAATAACGCAGTGTTTTTAAGGAGACCTTGCTTAGCCTGGAAAATGCACTGATTTTGAACAAAATATCATCTCCAATCTATAACATAATGTGAGTATACAGTTTCCCGTGCAGGGGAAAGTCAAGGATGTGAATGCTTTTCCTTTTTATAGCTAAGATCGACTGCCATCCTTGTCACCACTCTATGGATTTTGTTGGTTCAAGCCTTAGTAATTGAGTTAATCTATCTATTGAAAAATACTTCCAAAAGATGCTTTAATTTATTTGAGAAATTTCTCTCATGCCGATTGTAGCACTAGCTATGGCCTAACTGTCCTTTAGCGAACAAAAGGATGCCACTTATCACGGCATCCTCTAGATATTCATTAATCTATCCTGAACTGTACCGGAACGCACTCGTAATGCGTAGGGCGGGGGTTCAATTCCCTTCACCAGCATAGCTAAAAACTCAAGCACAGCGTGGCTTCCAAACTTTTGGAGGACGTGCTTTTTTGTTGGAGGGAGCATTCTTCTCCCAATCAATTCATATTATAACTACAATTGCATGCGCCCTTAACTTTAGGATTGTTATCTCCTTATACCTTACAAAGGAGACATCTACTCAAAATATCAAACGGTCAAGTTAAGTAAATACTCTAAATAAGATTAAATCCCCGCAAACCTTAACTGGTCGGCGGGGATTTTTGTTAAACAATCTAAGGAACGGTGTGTTGAAGAATCGTACAGGAAATTTAGGCTTTAACTGGTTCAGGTCTTTTTAATTGAAGAGGAGGAGGTATTAGCCAACCCTTTTCTTTGTTCATTTTTAGAATACGGACTCCCAAAGCAGTCTTAGTTAGATGATATTTCGCAAATAAAGCCCCGATGTCTTCTCTAATGGATTGACCCATAGCTTGGCTGCAAGATGTCAATCCCACAGAGGTATCTAATGCGATTTTAGCTGCAATTTCGGGATCAGTAAACCTTGCACCAACCGGGATATCCTCAAGTTTCACAGGGGGTCTTTCAGGCAAAATAGGAGCTGGGGCAATACCATTATCAGTAAGCATTGCGTCGCATTCTTGGATTTCCAGTTTAGCTTGATCAATAAGATCATCCAGTATTTTTTTGAGTTCCTTGTCTCCTGCGTGGTTTAAACATGCTTGGTAAAATGAAACGCTGCCTTTCGCTAACGCTGACAACTGCCACACACTATAAATTTCTCCGTAATGCATGGGCTCGTCTTTTGGATTCCCGCTTAGGATACCCATTATAAAAACCACTCCTTATTTATTTTAATGATGTACAAATTTATGATTCCCAGTAGTGAAGAATTAATGTGTGTATATGAAATAAGTTCTACTGGGCATGCTAAATACGTATGTTGAAAAAAATGAAGATAATGGTTGTTGTTGCATTAATGATTTCATGTTTTGAAGCGTATATAAAGTCGCTCTGCTGGCTAATCACCGGCAGGCTTTTTTTGTGTTTTGAATTAAAAACGGATATTTCAACCATAATAAGACAGCCTGTTTTATTCCAAAAGTACAGAGGAGCAGATGAATTGAAAAACAAATGGCTGTTGGCATTGCCGTTAACCTTGGCGCTCGTTTTTAGCATGACTCCGTTAGTAGTCGCGCAAGCGAAGGTAGGGGAGGAGAAGGATTCTACTTGCCTAAGTTCCAAAATGGTGCAACTGAAAGGCGATATGCAGAAGGTATGGATCGACCATACGATATGGACGAGGAACTATATTGTCAGCGCCATATCTAATCTTCAAGATCAGAAGGACGTATTGGACCGGCTTTTACGGAACCAGCAAGATATAGGCAATGTGATCAAGCCTTATTATGGGGAAGCCGCTGGTAATAAGCTGGCTGATCTTCTGAGGGAGCATATTCTAATCGCAGGGAAAATTGTAGCGGCTGCTAAAGCGGGTAATCAGGCGGATGTGAAAAAGCTAGAGGCGGATTGGCGTACAAACGCCGATGATATCGCCAAATTTTTAAGTGCAGCGAATCCGAACTGGCAGTTTAAAAAACTACAAGATATGCTGTATACGCACCTTCAGTTGATTACGGAATTAGTCCTTGACTATATCAAAGGAGATTGGAAAGCGGGTATTGCATCAACCGATAAAAACGAGATCCATATGATTCATTTAGCGGACATCCTGACAGAAGGCATTGTCAAACAGTTCCCTGGAAAATTTTAAGCGCTATAGCTGCAAAGCAGATTAGCTTTCTATAATCACCCCAAAGGGTGGTATAGAAAGCTTTTTTATCGGTTTAATGAATCGTTAATACAACTATGAATGCAGTCGGTATGTCGAACCGAAATACGTTCTCCCACAAGCTCAGTTCTATTGATTCTATTACGAAGCACTCGTAATGCGTAGGCCGGGGGTTGAATTTCCTTCACCAGCATACTATGAAACTCAAGCACAGCGCGGCTTCCAAGCTTTTGGGGACCGCGCTTTTTTGTTCGAGTAAGGATTATTAAACGATAAATCAAACCAGAGTAAGAGTTTGAAGATTTCACTTTATTAGGACCTTTTTTACCAAGAAGCCGCCTCGAAACGTATTCCAATACATATACTTAGAACATGAATATATGAAGAACTAGTTTTCGAGAAAAATAGGGAAGTTGCTTTTATGTAAAATAATATTTTCTTAATTTAAAATGTAGAATGGAGGGAACTTCTTGTGCCACGAGCTTCAGTTATACTGCCAGTTTATAATACTGTGGCTTTTGTTTGGGAAGCAATCCACAGTATTTTAGTTCAAACCTATTCCGATTTTGAATTAATTATTATTGATGATGGCTCAATAGATGGATCTGCTTTTCTTATTTCACAGATAACAGATCCTAGAGTGGTTAAAATCTTTCATAGTACCAATCAAGGTTTGGTCGCTACTTTAAACGAGGGATTCAATAGGGCAACTGGTGAATATATCGTTCGTATGGATAGCGATGATATTTCTACGCCAGATCGATTGGATGTGCAAATATCATTTATGGATCAAAATCCCTTAATTGATGTATGCGGTGCTGCTTTTACTACTTCTAGTGGAGGAGTACTTAAGGTGAATCCGGCCAGTCATGAAGAAATTAAAACATGGTTGTTATTTCATTGCTGTATCTGCCATCCTGTCACAATAATACGCAATAGCATGATACATCGGCTAAACATTCAATATGATAGTAATTATCCTCATGCCGAAGACTACGAAATGTGGAACCGATTAGCTTCACAGGTACAAATAGCGAACCTCCCCATAAACTTATTGTATTATCGTCAACATAAAGGACAAGTGTCCAATCAACACAAAGCAATACAAGACGCCACTGCTCGGAGAATTCGACAAAGACAGTTTAGCCAGTTGGGTTTGGAATTATCAGATGAAGAGAATCAGATTATGCTGGATATTCTTGAGTTTAAAATTAATCCCTATGATTATAATTGCTACACTAAAGCTGTAGGATTTGCGAATTGGGTGTTGGATCAAAACTGTAAGTATCAGATTTACAATCAGGAACTATTAAGCATGGCTTTTTCACGGTGTATATCCCATCTCCCATATTAACAAAGATATCAGCAAGCGATTGGAAAGTATCCTAATATTCCGCTGGCGTGTGTAAATGGGGTGTTTTATGTTTACCTGAATGCCCGGTCATAAAACATATTTACACATATATTAAAATGACGACAAATAAAGGAGGGCTAAAGCTATGAGCGGATGTGCAGGTGCAGCTGTTTGCGGTGTGTGGACTTCTACAGCGGCCATTTTGGTGCTCTATATCCTCTTGGTTATCATCCTTAAATCATGTTGGGTTTAATTTTGTGAAAAGAATTGTATGATAATGACCCATCAATCAAATTCAACGACTTCTTTCTTTCATAATCTACCCGAAATTAGATTAGATAAAAAGCTCTGCTAACCTTATGGGTCGGCAGAGCTTTTTTCTTTTGAACAACTTCCTAATCACTTTAAATATATCAAACATGCTGCGATTGTACACCTTATTGTAAGCAACCTTGCGTGGGTTTCTGATCCACTTAAGCCGCGAGGCATCTTGAGTCCTGCACAGTGGACAGTCTACCTCTCTTGTTGTTTATTTCGTTGAATACTCGCTTACTTCAAATGTAAGGATTTTATTGAATATTACGTAGTCCTTACGGTTACTGAATGGACCTTTGTTATTATTATGCTTATCAATGGCAAAGAAAGAAGCACCTCTACCGGCATCTTTAGCATCATACCAAGCGACAAAGGCATTCAGTTCTTTTTTACTCAGATCGAATTCCTTATCCAATCCATTGTCCATCGTTACAATCAAGATGGCACGGTCACCACTAGGTTGTTCTGGTTCGGTTGGATCAGACGGATCGGGCGTGGATTTCTTTACAATAGCATTTGCTTCATTGGATACAACTTGATCCATGGAGATATTCGCAGAAACTACGTAATAATAGGTAGTGTTTTCTTCAACTTTATTATCAGTATAAGAAGTACCAGAAATATCTGAGGCAATTTCTTCATACGGACCCCCAGGGGCTAGTGCTCTTTCAATTTTATAAGTAGTGACTCCTGTTATTTCATTCCACTGCAATTGAATATTTTCTTCATTCCCTGTTGCATTAAGAGTTAATGAATTTTCAGGTTGTTGGTAGGGGAGGAACCCTTCGGGAATACTGTGCGTGAATGGAGTCGCACCAAAATTTGTGTCAAACGAAAAGCTGCCAGCTGAACCACCTGTGATCGAAGGAGTCACAATCTCTCCTGGAAGATCGCTTGGTTTAAAGGTACTTGTATAAACGAATACACCATTCTTATACCAGCTTATCTTGTCATCATCCATATTCAAAGCCACACCAATAACGTCCTTTAATGTGTAGGTCTTTCCAGAAGAAACGATCCCCGGAAAAGTGTTTCCGTTTGCAGCATAATACATCCAGTTCTGAAGAGCTCCTGCACCTGGTCCATTGTATTGCTTACCTTCACCGACGATACCAATGCCAGTTGTGGTACTTGCTTGAGCTGTTACTGTGACTTCCCAATACCATTTTCCTTTGGTTTTTCCCACACTTGCTTTAGTTCCACTTGAATCTACGGTGGCCGAAACAGACTGGCTCTTTTCCCACACTACGTTTTTTGTAGCAGCGTATGTCGAGGAACTAAAACATATTAGAGTAATAAATCCCAGTAGCAATAATGACGAAATAACTCGTTTCAAAATAATCTCTCCTTATTTATGTATTATTTATGCGAGTTTAGCAGTTTCAATATGTATCGTCTAAACATTTTAATGCATATATTAAATAATAAGTAAAATAATAACTTTTTAACAATGAAACGTAACAGTTTAATTCTGTTTTTGCTTAAAAGAAAAAGCCCCGAAGGGCTTACATGATTAACATTTATTGATTTTCTTTCGCGAGAAAGGAAGCTGCTAACAGTGTAGTATTCGTATAGCCACCTGAAACATTTTCATATGAAAAATTAGCGATAGGAACTCCAATAACTGTAGCAACGTCTCCTTCAAAAATTTCTCCACTTGCTCCCGGATAAACTGCCATTACTGTATTATCATTTTCATCACTAATATAAACGATAGCCGTTGTCCCTATAGGAATGTTATCTTCTTCTATATCTATTACATCCCCGCTTATTTTTACAAATTTGTTTAAGTATAAGTTTAAATTTTTATTTAAGTGTTTTGTTGTTACGGATTTGTCTACTAGATTAATGACTTTGCTTTTATCTGTGGAAGGAAATAAGTCACTGTTTTTAGCAATGAAGTCATAAGAGGTTTGTTCCATAGAAGCTTGATCTTCTGTTAACACGGGTGTTCCATCTTTCAAGAATTCAGCAAATAAATATTGTTTATCTGTGACCTCATTTGTAGAAGCTTGCTGAGCAGTATTTTCATTGCTTACTGTTTGTTCAGTAGCAAAGGACGTGCTTGAAGCCCCAGACCTTGTCGTTGTTTCTTTAAAATTGCTTCCACAAGCTGTTAGAGCTACAGAAAGTAGAGCAATGGATAGAATTTTTTTTAACATGATGAATTCTCCTGTGAGTGTCCTCATCGGTTGAGGTAGTTGCTCATTTTATCTTGTTACCTTTATTATCGAATATTAATGTTGAATACATAATACTTTTAAGTTTTAACAACAAGGATAATAAACAGTGGCTTTTTCTATTCTAGAGGCTTTTCATTAATATGTGAAATCGGACGCACTGAATTGCTAAAAATTGTATAAATTACTCATTATATCAAATTAGGCAATGTCGCAAAGGCGGGGGGTTATCCCTTCACCAATAACTTACAAACTCAGGCACAGCGTGGTTCCTAGGCTTTTGGAGACCGCATTTTTTTGTATAAAAATGGAGGGTGTAATGGTATTAAAAAAAATAAATATTCTATATTTTTTGTTTGTGCTAATATATCTCTATTCAAGTACAACTAGAAATGAGGATATTGTGTGCACAATGATAAGGAATTAAAGCTTGCAGAAACAAATATTGCAAAAGGTATTGCTGTAATACTCCTTTTGATTCATCATCTTTTTGCTTTTCCTGACAGATTAAAGTACGACTATGTTTCATTATTTAGTTTATTTCATGAAAGAGGGGAATTTTATGTAGGGCATTTTGGACAAATAGCAATATCCATTTTTTTGTTTCTAAGTGGTTATGGTTTATATAAGAGCAATGTTCAAAATCCACATCATTTAATGCAGAAGAGCTTTACAAGATTAAGCAAAATAATGATAAATTACTGGGTTGTTTTTTTGCTTTTTATTCCAGCTGGTCTATACTTTTTTGGAAATTCTGATAGATTTCAAAATAATTCAATAATGGATTTTTTGAGGAATTTTATAGCCCTATCCAGTTCATATAATGGTGAGTGGTGGTTTTTATATGATTATATTCTGCTGCTATTAATTTTTCCGGTCACCTTTCAAGCCTTTCAACGTAACGCATGGGTAACTCTACTCATTTCCGGTCTTGTTTTTTATAATTCATATTCACAAGGAAATTATTACAGTATTATGTATTGGCAGTTGCCGTTTATGATAGGGTTGTTCTTTGCTAAATATAATTTGTATTCATGGATGAGTAAGATTTATAATTCCATCATATTTAATAACATACTTTTTGATATTATAATAATTGTAGTGCTATTTCACTTTCGTACCACGAGTCAATTATTTGAGAAGACAACGATTGATATGATAATAGCTCCTGTACTTATCCTCGTCAGTATTCATTTAATGAATAAATTAAAACTAGCCAGACCTTTCGCTTACTTAGGTAAAAATTCAATGAATATTTGGTTAACTCACACCTTTTTTTGTTATTATTATTTTCAGAGTATTGTTTTCTTTCCCAAGGTATCTATCTTGATCTTATTGTGGCTAACGTTGTTAACGGTACTTACATCAATTGTAGTTAACAGCATCATTAGTCTTATTAATAACAAAGTGTACACTAAAAATATTGATCTAAGTACAAACAAAGTCGGGGGCCAAGTGTAGGGCTCTTGCTATCTGTTTGAAAAAGACTACTAAATTGTATTTTACGGACACTCATTCGAGAGTATTTAAGCACAGCTTCCAGTTTTTTTGGAAGCCGTGCTTTTTTTTTGTTGAAATAAAACGATTTGCTAACTTTTAGTCTAGAAATAATGTGTCATCCAGTATAGCAATTTAGGCGTGATTTCGAGATTAGAATTAATGTAAAGAAGGACCTCACTGGCATGTTAGCCGATATGAAGTCCTTCATCATGTTTATTTAGTTGAATATTCGCTTACTTCAAATGTGAGAATTTTGTTGAAGATTACGTAGTCTTTGCGATTGCTGAATGGACCTTTGTTGTTATTGTGCTTGTCAATGGCAAAGAAAGAAGCACCTCTACCAGCATCTTTAGCGTCATACCAAGCGATGAAGGCATTCAGCTCTTTTTTACTCAGATCGAATTCTTTATCAAATCCATTGTCCATCGTTACAGTCAGAATAGCACGGTCACCAGCTGGTTGGGAGGCCCCATCGGTATCTGACGAATCCGGTGTTGTAGACGGATCTGGTGTAGTAGATGGATCAGGCTTTGTAGACGGATCTGGTGTAGTAGATGGATCAGGCTTTGTAGACGGATCCGGTGTAGTAGATGGATCTGGTGTAGTAGACGGGTCTGGTGTTGTAGATGTACCCGATTCTTGATAAGGCAAAAATCCTTCAGGAATAGGATATTTAAAGTCACTTGCTCCAAAATTAGCAGTATATACAACAGAACCATTTAATTGATCGTTTCTTATGTAGGGATATACAGTATCGCCTAATAAAGAAGGAGTGTACTTAGAAACACCTTGTGAAACTCCATTTTTGTAAAAAATAATTGTATTATTACTTAGATCTAAAGCGACCGAAATGACATCATTTACTGTATAAACGGCCCCGTAATCATAATTTCCTGTACCAAAAGATTGGCTGGTAGGACCATGACCACCTCCATGATAACCAGTGTACCTGATTTGTTTTTTCTTGTCTGAATTTGCGACTCCAATATCGCCGCTTCCTTTATTAAGGGTTACTTCCCAATACCATTTTCCTGAGCTTTTACCTACATTAGTAATATCGGTTTGATTCCATTCAGGAATTGTTTTTGTTAAAGATCCATCTGACCAGGTCACATTTGTAGTCTCAGCTTTTGTAACGGTAGGGAACAACGAGAACACCGAAGCTCCAATGAGAAGAGCTAACACTATTGTTCTTAGTTTTTTGAATATAATATTGTTCATGACTTCCTCCTAAATATATGTAATAACAAGTGAATTATAGAACTAGATTGGGAGAATTGTCCAAACATTAAATGATATATATTCAAATATGAGTATTATTATGGAATTTATTTTTTTTAGGGAAACGTAGGTCGTCGAAAGTATAAAGGCCCTAGTCATTAGATTAGAGGTTTTGAAATGACAATAACTCCGACGGTCAATAGCTAGTACAGAGAAATATTTCACGTACATAAATAAGGTAACAGAGTTACGAGTCTCAATAGCTCAACTTCGGAATTAGATTAGTATGAGGCGTAGGATTCGATATTCATAATGACAAGGCATATTCCATATGACTAAGTAAGTGCTTTTTTGCTCACATAGAGGAGGGATATGATTGGATGCATTCGTTTCACGCTCATTAGATGAAATACGATTTTGGTCCAGGATCATGAAGGAGCATTCCTTTTTTCTGGGGTTAGGTTTTAGAGCGGAAGATACTCAACTTAAAACAGAAGCCAATCGGTTCTACGCCATTTTTGAGGATATTGAGAAAAGGTCGAATGAATTTAATACCGAGACAGATCCTTATACAATCAAAGAGTTTAATACGGAGGTTCAGAATGCGGCGACGAATATTTGGGCATTTAAGAGAATGGTATTGGGCCTTATATTACAATGCAAGCTTCCTGGACAAACCAATTTTCCTTTACTGGTAGATCACATAAGCCGGGAAGCCAATTATTTCAGAAACCGTTTAGGAGAACTCAATTCAGGAAAGCTCGAACCATTACCCGATGCAATTATTGATGAAAATGTTTTTTTCTTAAAAATCATGGCCGATCACGCAAAATTTATAGGCCATTTACTTGATCCATCCGAACGTAAACTAGTTGAACAAGCTAGGGAGTTTAGTAATGATTTTGATATGCTGATGTTTCAAGCAATTGACCTAAGTCATATGCGGCCACAGTCACAAACCGTTCCACTCCTGAGTCAATTTGTTGATGAGAACCGTATCTCTGTGAAGTCTTTGCGTGATTTTAAGAAAACAGCGCGTGATTTAATCGACGAGTGCCGAATAAAAAGCATTATCCATCCTTTATTGGCCGATCATGTATTTCGTGAAGCGGAGAGGTTCCTTTTTATTCTCGATATGTTTGATCAATCCTTATCAGGTGTTAAGGTAAATAAGAAAGAAATTATGCACTGAGAGAGCCCTGGAAAAAGAATACAGTTTCTGTAAAATATCCAGTGGAAATAAAGCTTTAGACTGAACAAAAATCAAACAGCGGCAGACCAAGACCTGAAAAATAAAGTTCTTAGACAGCCGCTGTTGTCATCCAACTAACGTGTATGAGTACATAGAAAATCCAATATGTCAGCATTAAGCATCCTATGGAAATGTTCGCGATCAAAGCCGGGAGGGTCTTGCGATGGGAGAAAGGCCGGAGTCCTCATCGATTCCGGGAAAGGACTCAGAAAGGAGAAATGCCCGGCGTTTTTTACTGTTTTGTATTGTACCTTCTTAGGATCTGGCACGCCATCCAATATTAAACGAGCGTGTAAAGAAGGAGTGTACTGATCCTTCTCTGCATCCACCATTAAGATAGGTAGATTAACTGCACGCAAGCTACCTTCAGCTCGAAACCAGACCGACGCTGGCGCTAGTAAAACGAGACATTTTACTCGGTAATTTGGTGTAACCTCTATAAGCTGGGGCTTTCCGTCCGAGGTCTCGTGAGGCAAAGAAGTCGGCACGCCACCCGCCGCCGCTAATGCCGTGTAACCGCCCATGGAATGTCCGATGAGAGACACAGCATTCTGTATTAATTTGTCCTTGAACAGCATACTATCGAAAAACCAGTCGGTGACCATATTAAGGTGTCTAGGTCTATAGGTAAGATTCTGTGCTGTTCCTTCCAAACTATTGTCATTTCGATTGTTAAATGGATGCTCTGGAATGCCGACAATAAAACCATTGCGTGCTAAATGCTGCGCCAAAATCCGATACACAAGCGGCGTACTGCCAGTACCGTGAGAGATGATAACCAAAGGGAATCTTCCTTCTGATAGATCTGCCTCTCTCGCCAACTCTAACTGGTATGGACCCAATCGCTCTATTTGTTCGGGTTCGTCCGCTGGATACATTACCATCATGGGAAATGTAATGCCTAGGGAGGAATCCTTTATTTCTACTTCTCGCCATCCTGCATAACTATTCTTAAATTCTGCGTTTCTTATCATCCACCATACCTTTCCTTTCTCGAATTAGCACAAAATACGTATGTTTATTCTGTATTAAAGCTCGTCATTATTGCATTTTAAATCCAAATATCATTGACTGCCGTTAATTCTGACTCTGCTCCTCCAGTATTTACTACACCTCTCGGCTCTACTAGCATGATATGGCACTCCTGATGTGCGAATGGCTTGTGTTCGACCCCCTTAGGTACAATAAACATTTCTCCCTGAGAAACCTGTACCCGTCCATCTCTAAAATCAATGAACATCTCGCCCTCAAGTACAATAAAGACCTCGTCGGTATCTTGATGATCGTGCCATATAAAATCCCCAACTATTTTCACCAATTTAAATTGATAGTCATTCATTTCACCAATAACTTTCGGAGACCAATGATCACTAAACTTAGATAACTTTTCATGTAGTTTGATGGATTGATACTTCATAATACCCTCCTTTTAAACTAGATATCCTCTGACGGATTTATAATCGCCAGAACCTGGTGATCCTCCCACTTTCCGTTGATCTTTACGTTGCTTCGAGAGATGCCTTCTTTGTGAAAGCCAGCCTTCTCAAGCACACGGATGGATCCTGGATTCCGAGGAGAGGCTTCCCCGAAGATCCGGTGAAACTTTAGCTCATCGAAAGCATAGCGAACCACCTGCTTCACCGCCTCCGTCGTATAACCCTTGCCGTTATATGCTTGGTCTAGGCTGTATCCGATCATACAGCTCTGAAGCGGCCCCCTCACCACAAAAGATAAATTTATGCTGCCTATAATCCGGTCGTTCTCCTTGTGACATACCACGAAGGAATATTTCCGGTCCTCCATCATGTCGGCCTTGCTCTTAATAATCGTCTGGAGCTGGTGCTCCTCCGTATAGTACTTCTCTTGGGTGTTTGGCGAAAACTCCTCAAAGAATTCCCGATTGCGCTTGTACATTGCTGTCAATTCTGCGGCGTCCGTCTCCTCAGAGAACCGGATGTATACTCGCTGCTCCGACATCTGCACCATCCTTCCAAACTGTAATATTGAAAGAATTATATCACAGGCTGAAGATTGGGAAATTGATTTGATGAATGGTGTATATCAATGTTAACTAAAAAATATATACCGTAATTATTGGATTAGATATAATGTTTTCTAAAAAAGGAGGATATATCGTATGAATAATGCTTACGAAGTGCTTGAGGAGCGTATATCCGAATGGGGAATCTCTAATGAAGAAATTATTGCGGTTTATATCGTTGGGTCCCGGGCAAGAGAGGACAAACCTTTTGATGAGTTTTCTGACTTGGATGTAGTCGTCTTTTCAACGAATCCAGATTACTATCTTCAAAATGATCAATGGTTACTAAACATTGGCAAGGTTTGGACCAGCTTTATGTTTCGAACGGCAAAAGGAGATCCAGAAAAACTAGTTCTCTTTGACCAAGGGGCTGAGGTTGATTTTCTATTCCGTCATACATCCGATCTGGATCATATAATCAAAAATGGGCGTATTCCTGAAGGGTTTCAGCGGGGGGTTAGGATGCTGTTCGATAAGATGGGAAATGGAAACCAAATCATCCCTCAAACCACTACGATCCCGGTTACTCCTCCGATATCTGAAGATGCTTATCTACAGGTTGTTAATATGTATTGCTTCGCCTCTCTATATGTAGCTAAACAAATTTTGCGCAATGATCTGTGGGTAGCTAAGCAAAGAGATACGGACTGTAAACAATTATTGCTGCAAATGATAGAGTGGCATGCAAAAGCTGTACATGGATCGGAATATGATACTTGGCATGCAGGGAAATTCATAAATGAATGGGCTGATCAAGATGTGTTTGCTGATTTGAAAAAATCTTTTGGGGAATACGACCCCAATCATAGTTGGGAAGCACTGATCGTATCCTTGGAGTTGTTCAAACGGTTATCCTCGGAAGTAGCAGCTAAGTATAAATACGCGCATCCGAATGAATTATTTTCCCATATTCAAGCCTGGTTAGGGGGACAATATGATAAGCATAGATAAAAAGTCGGACACCCTAATTGTTGTGCTGCATGAGATTTATGGGATTAACCAGCATATACAAAATTTTTGCAGCCTATTATCGGATCAGGGTTATGACGTCATTTGTCCAAATTTACTAGGCAAGGAAACACCTTATGACTATTCGCAAGAGGAAACTGCCTACACCAATTTTATGGATAATATAGGATTTGACCGCGCTTTCTATCATATCGAAAGTTTATTATTAAGTATTCGAGCTCGCTATAAAAAGGTATTTATCGTCGGATTTAGCATAGGGGCAACGATTGCCTGGCTGTGTAGTAAAGAAAGGTACGTTGATGGAATCGTAGGATACTATGGCTCTCGTATTCGAAATTATTTAGAAATAGCTCCACATTGTCCAACATTGCTTTTTTTCCCACAGGAAGAATCATCATTTAATGTGGATGAGCTCATTTCAATTTTAGACAACCGTAATATCCAGGTACATAAATTCAGTGGACAGCACGGATTCAGTGACCCGTACTCTCCCCGATATAACGTACACTCAGCTCAGCAATCATTTAAAGAAATGGTAGAGTTCTTCAAGGAAGGTTGATCAATGAACAGTTCATCTAGCCCACACCTTTTTCATTGTTCTGGGGAAACGCACAGTCAGGATGTGCGGATTAGTCATATGTATATACATCATTGACTATGAAAAGGGGATGTATGTGGCTTTGGCTACCTTTTATCAAGCCTTCAAATTGAAAAGTCGGATTTGGCGAACGATGCTAAAGCGGAACGGAGTAACAGGGATTGGCGTAGGTTATGCTGATCCCAATAGACCGGCAAAGGGCGCGGCGATTGTGTTATATACCTTGAGAAATCTTTCGGCTGTGACGCAAACCAAATTGCAAGCAGTAACAAAAGATATAAGTCGAGCTTCTGCGGTACCTATCCGAATTTTAGGTGTGGGTTCCTTCAAAAGGGAAGCGGCGGCTCCTACCCAAACGAACCCTCGCCAAAGATGGCGCCCTGTGCCCGGTGCGGTCAGTGTAGGAACGACGGTTCCCACCACTGCGGGAGGGACCGGTGGGCTCATTGTCATTAAGAATAATACACTGTTTATTTTGAGTAATGCCCATGTTCTAGTCCCGACGAATACAAACCAATTTCACAATACCATTCAGCCTTCTCCGGCAGATGGGGGCAGAACGGCGGATCAGATCGGGAGAGCTTTTCAATTTGTCCCGCTTACTACGACAGGGGTTAACTTTCAGGACTCCGCCATCGCTATTGCCAATTCAAACAGTCTGCTTAACCCAAGGTATCTGATTAACCAAAGTGGTGGCCTCATTACCGTACCCGGGCACTTATTAAGCTACCGTCTGGGAATGACGTTTAAAAGAATGGCAAAAACCAACGGCTTCGCCAGAGGGGTCGTGGAGGCGATTGGCGTGGAACAAAGGGTGAGAGGCGATTCGGGAATTAAGATTTTCCGTGATCAAACCGTCATTCGTTTTACCCAGGGACGAACTGGGCCTGGAGATTCGGGTTCCGTATGGCTGAATGACAGTAACGATCGGTTGAATAACTATGCGGCCGCGGTCCATTTTGCCGGATCTACCGACGGAACGCGTTCCGTATCTTTCCCGATTGAACGTGCGATGAGAACGTACGGAACCTTGGTCGCCGTCCCGGCTGGAGCTGGAAGATATAAAGCAGGTGTGACAAAAGGAAAGGCTCCAAAAAACAATTATGCCTATGTCCGTCCGATGACGAGAAAACAACTGGCCTTGTCTCCAATCATAAAATCCGACGCGGATTAAGAAATGATTAGAACTATGATGATCTAGTCGACCTCTATCGAAAATATCTCTTTAAAACCTCTTTTACCATCGGCTGTAACACGTATCGCTCGGGTTGTAGGCAGACGCTCGATCCAATTTAATTCGAATAATCTGTCCAGAACAGCATTTCCTAAAGCACCTGCAAGGTGATGGCGTCGTTCACTCCAATCCAGGCATTTATGTGAGAAGGAGCGGCGCTTGTGTCTTGTTTGTGTAAGGTCAATCTGAAAGTCAGTGAAGAAAGTCTCTCCTTGTTCCGTGATATGAAGCCCGTCCTGATCTTCGGAAAGAATCCCCTTTTGAATGAAAAAACTCATGAGCTGCACGCCTAATTGACCCGCAACATGATCGTAGCAAGTTCTTGCCAACCGTAGGGCCTCGTTTTCGGAGGCATGTTTGAATGAATGAATGGGAACAGGTGGAGCTATGGATAAAAGTGACTCCATCACCTGGGCAACTTCGGGGTCTTGAATGCCAAAGTAACGGTGCCGCCCCTGTTTTTCCACAGTAACGACTTGTGCCTCGGTCATTTTAGCCAGATGGAAGCTGGCCGTTTGCGGTTTGATGCCTGCCATATGGGCCAATTCACTTGCCGTGTGGAACCTGCCGTCTAATAAAGCGGTGAGTATAGCTGCACGGGAAGGCTCGCTAACAAGAGAAGCAATCATGGCTACATTTGACTTGGTGCTCATGGCACGGTTATCCCCCTTTGTAATCCATACTTCGATGAAGGTTGAAATATTTATATTTTACAATAGAGAGGCGGATCTGAATAGAAGGAGAAAAGATAATGAATCACATAAATCACATAAATCACATGGATGAGATGAATCATAGCCCAGACGTTAAAACGATTAATCCTAGCATTTTATATTACGGAACCCCTGTGATTTTACTCAATACGCTGAATGAGGATGGAACAACCAATATTAGCCCCATTTCCTCCTCGTGGGCATTAGGAGATTGTGTGGTACTAGGCATTGGAACAGGTGGCAAAGCATTAGAAAATATGGAGCGGCATTCCGAATGTGTAATCAACGTCCCGGGGCCTTCAATGTGGGAAAATGTAGAACGTTTAGCCCCTTATACAGGCAAGAATCCTGTTCCAGCGGAAAAGAAGGAACATGGATTTATGTACCATAAAGATAAGTATGAGATCAGCGGACTAACTTCGATTGAGTCGAATAGGGTCAAGCTCGCCCGAATCAGGGAGTGCCCTATTCAAATTGAAGCTAAGGTGAAGGATGTGAGAATCCCTAACCATTCTTCTTATTTTGCGATCGTCGAAACTCAAGCCATACAGGTGCATGTTCATCAGGATATCATCCTCGGTGAGAACCATATTGATCCGACAAAGTGGAGCCCACTCATCTATAATTTCCGTCATTATTTTGGTTTGGGGGAGCATTTGGGCAAAACCTTCCGATCTGAAACCTGATATTACAATAAAATTATAATATCCTACCTGAATAATGAGAATTATCTTCCCAAATCGTTCTTTTTGTGCGAGAATGATTGAAAAATCATCCATGAGTACGCATACAGGAAGAGACGATTCATACAGCACGTATAACAAGGGAGGAAATAACCATGTCAGAAGAACGCAAGCTGTCATTCGAAACTCTCGCTGTCCATGCCGGACAACAAATTGATCCTACTACCTTTGCCCGCGCCGTTCCATTGTATCAAACCACTTCATACGGATTTCGGGATGCGGAGCATGCGGCTGATTTGTTCTCGCTGAAAGAATTCGGCAACATTTATACGCGTCTGATGAATCCGACCACGGATGTATTCGAGCAACGTATCGCCGCGTTGGAAGGCGGGGCTGGCGCGTTGGCAACGGCTTCGGGAGCGGCGGCGATTTCCTTCTCCATCCTGAACATTGCGGGAGCTGGGGATGAAATTGTGTCGGCCTCCAGTCTGTATGGCGGTACATATAATCTATTTTCTACAACACTGCCGAAATTGGGCATTAAAGTACATTTTGTCGATTCGGATGATCCAGAGAACTTCCGTAATGCCATTACGGATAAGACGAAGGCATTATTTGCCGAAACGATTGGCAACCCACAGGGCAATGTGCTGGATGTGGAAGCTGTAGCGGCGATTGCGCACGAATATGGTATTCCGCTGATTGTGGATAACACGTTCCCAAGTCCTTACTTGTTGCGTCCTATTGAATACGGAGCGGACATTGTCGTGCATTCTGCAACGAAGTTTATTGGCGGACACGGTACGTCTATTGGTGGGGTGATCGTGGACAGCGGCAAGTTTGACTGGAAAGCGAGTGGTCGTTTCCCAGGACTGACTGAGCCGGACCCGAGCTACCACGGAGTTGTTTACACCGAGGCGGTGGGACCTATCGCATATATTATCAAGGCACGGGTCCAATTGCTGCGGGACTTGGGAGCGGCCATTTCTCCGTTTAATTCATGGCTGCTGCTTCAGGGCTTGGAGACACTTCATCTGCGGTTGGAAAGACATAGTCAAAATGCCTTGAAGGTAGCGCAATATCTCGAAGGCCACAAGGATGTGGAGTGGGTCAGCTACACCGGGTTGCCGAGCCATCCGTCCTATGAATTAGCTCAAAAGTATTTGCCGAAAGGACAAGGAGCAATCCTGACCTTTGGTATTAAAGGTGGAAGCCAGGCGGGAAGCAAGCTAATTGCGAATGTAAAGCTATTTTCTCATTTGGCGAATGTAGGTGATTCCAAGTCTTTGATTATTCACCCGGCAAGCACAACGCACCAGCAGTTGAATGTGGAAGAACAGGTTGCTGCCGGAGTCAAACCAGAGCTGTTACGCCTATCTGTCGGGACAGAAGCGATAGACGATATATTGTACGATCTGGAGCAGGCGATCACAGCCAGCCAGCAGTAGTAGTAGTCGAACACTTCTTAGACCAAGTGTGACAGAGCATTCGTGTAGCATTCGCAAGTGATTTTTCGACCCAGATCAGTATTCGTTCAATGTTTATCAGGCGGGGGGCAACCTCCGTCTTTTTTTCGTATTGACAACATACCCCCATAGGTATATATTATACCCCGTAGGGTATATGAGGAGGGGAAGAAATGGGTAGGAAAATAGTTATTATTGGCGGGGTAGCAGGTGGAGCCTCTGCTGCTGCGAGATTACGTAGATGGAATGAGGAAGACGAGATTATTCTGTTTGAACGCGGAGAGCATGTTTCTTTTGCAAACTGTGGCCTTCCCTACTATATTGGCGGGGCAATCCATGCGCGGGAGAAGCTGTTTCTCCAGACACCTCAAGGGATAAGAGACCGTTTTAATATAGATGTGCGGGTACTGAAAGAAGTGATACAAATAGACCGAGAGCAGAAGCTCGTCCATTTCCGCGATATGATTACAGGGGAAACAGATGAGCAGCCGTACGATATTGTGGTATTGTCGCCGGGAGCCAAACCGATGATACCGGACATTCCTGGATTACATGAAGCTATGAATTTATTTACATTAAGAAATATTCATGACACGGACGTTATTAAGGCATATGTAGATGAAAGGCATCCAAAGCATGTCACGGTGATCGGGGCCGGATTTATTGGGCTGGAGATGGCCGAGAATTTGCGGGAGCGTGGACTTGCAGTAACCATTATTGATATGGGACAACAATTATTGAATCCGCTGGACCCTGAAATGGCCAAATGGGTAGAACAGCATATGAGGCTGAACGGGGTGGAGGTGCGTTTAGAGGAAGGAGTCACGGCTTTTGAAGGGCAGGGTACACAACTTCGTTTGACTTCCGGGGGTGTGCTTCAGACGGACATGGTTATTCTGGCGATCGGTGTTGTTCCTGAAAATGAGTTGGCCAAGCAAAGCGGATTGGAACTTGGTTTTCGCGGCGCTATTCAGGTGAACGCCCAACTGCAAACCAGCGATCCGGCCATTTATGCGGTGGGGGATGCCATTCAGGTCAAAGACCGCAATCATGGGTTTGCAACGATGGTATCGCTAGCCTGGGGAGCCAATCGTCAGGGGCGTTTGGTAGCGGATCATATTAACGGTCAAGCAATTTCTTATGATGGGGCGCTTGGAACATCCGTAATTAAGACCTTTGCATTGACTTCAGCTTCTACAGGTAATAATGAAAAAACATTACAGCGGCTGGGCGTTCCTTATCAGGCTGTTCATATTCATCCTGGTTCACATGCCGGCTATTACCCTGGCGCATCACCCATTGCTATGAAGCTGCTCTTTAATCCCGAAAACGGGATGATCTATGGGGCGCAGGCTGTTGGAGCTGATGGAGCAGACAAAAGGATTGATGTCATTGCGACGGCTATTCGTGGCCATTTGAACGTCCGTGAACTGGCTGATATTGAACTTGCTTATGCACCTCCTTATTCTTCAGCAAAAGACCCTGTGAATATGGCGGGTTACGTGGCTTCGAATATCATGGATGGGCTGGTCCAAACGATACAGTGGCATGAAGTTGATGATTTTCACCGCAATGGTGGTCTTATTATTGATGTTAGGGATGCGGTGGAGCTACAGGCAGGGGCCATTCCAGGTTCGATTCATATTCCTCTGGCCGAGATTAGAGAGCGGATGGCAGAAATCCCTAGTGATCTAGAGATCGCGGTATCCTGCCAAGTCGGTCTGCGAGGCTATATTGCTGCCCGAATTTTGACTCAATACGGTTATCGGGTGAGGAACGTTGATGGTGGCTATAAGACGTATTCGGTTATGGCTGAACGTGAGTGAACATTTCCTTTCATGTCTTTGGTGTAGGATCGCTACTGTACATTATTTACGTTATCCGCAGGGTTTACCCCTTTTCTGATCAAATTATGGCTTGGTTCACTGTGTGACGTCTGTTACAATAGAAGAGGCATATACGAATGGATAGAAAAGAGGTTGAGCAGGTGGGCACTTCAGTGATTTGGGAAGCAGTTATATATTGGGTGATCTTGGTGATTTCCGCTCTGTGCGTGATCGCAGTATCTGGTACTCGGAAGACAGCAAGCACGATTATTTTAGCGCCCGTTGTTTTGTTCTGTACCATATTTATGATGCAGGGATCAGTGTTTACTGCCATGAATCACCCGACGATGGGGTCTAATGTCGGTTTGGGTATGGCATTTCTGACAACATGGGTGGTCAGCGGAATATTGTTTGCTGTAGCTCTTGTAATTGCTTTTATTAAATATAACAAGAAGAACAAGGCGTAATTTAGCCTTAACCTCAGATGAATAAAGGCTTTCGGTGATGTACCGAAAGCCCTTTTTGTATTCCTTTTTAACCATGCAGGATGTCTCCGCTTATCTGCGTCTTCTCATAAGCAACACAACGATCAGCACGACGATGATCACGATCAATAGGAATTTCATATTCGATAACCTCCTTGGTCTGTCTCATATTTGGTATTAACCACTTTTAGTTAGTATGCACCGATGGATCTCAAGCAAGTATCTATTGTCGAGTTTTTGGGGAAATTTAGAATGTGGGACTAAAAAGAGGTTTACAGGCTTAGCTGGAAAGTGTATACATAAAGTAAGGAGGCGATTGCCATGAGTGATCGTGCATTTCATTTGTTCTATATTATTTTCTTAACGGTTCTGGCACTTGGAAGTGTGGGTGGAATCGCTTGGTGGCTGCGCTCTGTCGGTCGTCAGGAGAAGGAAAAAAACTAAATTCAACATGGGCATACAAGCCCGAATGCATCTTCCAGTAGGAGGGTGCATTTTTATATGTTATAATGGGAACGTATGTTCTTTTCAGGGGGGGAAGACGATGTTGCCAGATTTGGAACGAAAGCTGTTACGTATTTTGTATAATTATTTCGCCCAGCATCGCCACATGCCCACAATGGCGGAATTGACCGTAAAAACGGGCAAGCGAGATGCTGAAATTACAGTCGCCTTGCGACATATGGAACAGGAGCGCTACATCACTTGGGAAAACAATTCGGGTACCCAGCATGTTGTTTTACTGGAAGGGTGGGAGCGTCCCTCGACCCAAAGGCGCACCCAAGCGGAAACAAGACGTTCCACTACGCAAACGATGCCGCCCAATGGTACAGAATACTGGACGAATTATTAGAAGGTATATAAAACTGGAAAATTAATGAGTTTTTAAGGTGCATATCATTTAGTTTTAAGAAAGCGAGACTATAATGACCCTATTAACCCCTTTTTGATCAAGCTATAGGCCCTGCCGATGTATCGGCAGGGCCACTTTTTTGTTCATAGATACGCTTTCCGTATATGAAAAATCCCCCGGGGATCATCCGGAGGATGGTGCAGTTTGCATATACTGCACGGCCTGCTCAAACTTCATCGTTTGATGGCAAAATATATATTCAACCCCTGCTACCTTGCATTATATGGTCAGCATGTTCATAAGGGGCAGTGTGATTCCACTGTTCATTTTCCAAACGACAAAAGCCCTACCTCTCTTTCGTCCTTGCGGCTCCGATGACCGCGCCAGTGTGAATGTGAAAATCTTCGGCAAAAGCTCAAAATTCTACATTAGGGTTATACATAAAATTAGGAGAAGCTCCATACGGTGATTAGGAGTAATAGCTTGTTGCGTGGAATCTTATGGGGTAATACATACTCCAATAGTATAGCAAGAATGATTATAAAACACAAGTCATTTTTGGCTTTTTGATTATAGACTGGAAAAAATGTTGGCTAAAATGCTCTTCCCTCGAGAGTTTCTTAATTAAGAATAAGATGATTTCCCATCTATAAATTGCAGATTAAAAGCCATCCTCGTATTTATGTAAAATGCTCGAGCAAGAAGGTAAACTTTTGATGGTTGGACTCCGATATTGAATACACAAGATATTTTAGAGTGTACGGATGAAAAGAGGGGTAGCAATTTGCCGACCTATAAGCGCTTTATTCAGCATGTTATCCTGAACTATATTATAGGTTCGTTTATCGCTGTATTGTTGGTAGGTATGATTTTTGTATTTTCCACGTTAAATGTAGCCCACTATGAAATTCTGGGTCTTGTTAAAATTATTGCATTTTCCAGCGTCATTATGATTGCTTGTGAAACCATAGTGTTTCGAATGCATTTGAGACCGGTTCATCGTTTTTTTTACGGCAATCAGGAAACACTCAAGGATGTAGAAGCGGTGTATATCCGGGTTCATCATCTGCCTAATTTGTCAGTTTTACGTATTGTTGGACCGCATTTGTTGGGTTTCTCTATCCCGGCAGCCGTCATTGCCTTATGGATGATACATACTGGACAACTTACCTTTCCCTTGTATTATGTAGGAATCGCCTGTATAGGAGCTTGTCTGGTTGCTTCGATGCACGCACTGGTTGAATTTTTCCTGACAATGAGAGCAATCAAGCCGCTGCTGGAGGAAATCCGTGATCGAACCTATCAGCAATATGGATTAAACCTGTCCCTGCGAGGACGAGTCCTACTATCGCTTCGGCATAAATTTCAGTTAAGCGCGACGCTCATTGGTGCTTTTCCTCTGTTTTTATTTTGTTTAGCTACACAGATTCGCCTGGAACGTTTGGAGGCGACGGATTCGAGTTCCTATTGGGCATGGGCGGGTACGATTTTAATTTTTGGTGTAGCCTTTGCTTATCTGGGAGGAAGGTTGTTGACCCGTGAGATCGAACAGCCGATCCACCACCTGCTGGAAAAAATGAATGCAGTGAGGGAAGGCCGCCTGAACAGTAATGCCAGCGACTTGTACTCCGACGAATTTGCCGAGCTGGTTGAAGGCTTTAACATGATGATCGAGGGCCTGAAGGAACGGGAAGAAAAGAACGGTCAGCTATTGGACAGTTACTTCGCCACCTTGGCGGCAGCGCTGGATGCGCGAGATGCCTATACCGCAGGACATTCTTTGCGTGTGGCTGAATACTCCGTACTCATTGGGCGCAAGGGAGGTTTGAATGAGACAGACCTCGACTTGCTGCGCAAAACAGCTTTGCTGCATGATATCGGTAAAATCGGCGTGGCTGACGCTGTTCTGCTCAAGGACGGCAAGCTGACGGACGAGGAGTTTGATCAGATTAAAATGCACCCGGTTATGGGAGAGAGTATTCTCCGGCAAGTTGAACCAGCTTATGCTATGGCCCCTTATTTGCCCGGCGTGCGATCGCACCATGAACGTTATGATGGCAAGGGATACCCTGACCAGCTCGCTGGGGAAGATATCCCCTTATTTGGGCGAATCATTGCTGTAGCGGATGCTTATGATGCGATGACGTCTGATCGTCCCTATCGGCAAGGTATGAAGGAAGAGAAGGCGGTTATGATATTGGAAGAGGGAAAGGGAACCCAATGGGACCCTTATTTTGCCGAATTATTTGTCAAGGAGTGGCGCCGGAACAAAGGCATCACAAGCTGACTCTGTATATATCAGCACAACAGGGCGAGCCATTGAGGTTCGCTTTTTTATATAGGAATGTAAGCATCTTTTATGTCGAAAGATGGGGCTTCATGTTATGATGTACAAGAAAGGCAAACGCGGTTAACATAGGCCTGGCATCCAATTTTTTGCGCTATGGGAGTGTGAGTCCATGCAATTTTCAATGATGTTTTTAATGAATTTAGGGATGCTGATTGCCGTTGCCTATGTGGCGAACGTGATTTATAAATATGGTTTGAGTCGTACCTCTTCGCGGTTCAAATATGTCAGCTCGGTGCTGCTAGTGATATTTGGCGGATGGGTCAGCTCTTGTTTTGGTTTTAACTTTAGTGAAACGGTTATTTTTGATTTGCGTTTTGTACCGCTGATTATCGCGGCATTGGTGTATCCCCGCTCCTATACGCTTATTATTATTGGGGTCGCAATCGGACTAACGAGATTTACCTTCGGTCTGCATATGGCGGCGTGGGTCGGCTTTTTGAATATGAGCATTCTGGGCGTCCTGTGCGCCGGATTGAACTACTGGATGCGCCGTTCCACCTGGCGTTTGATTATTAAGGCATCGGTGACCATTTTAGCGGTTAATATCGTAAATACGTTAAATATTGCCTGTCTGGGCGTCATTCCCTGGCGCTATTATGTAGCGGAGGTTGTTCCTCTTACACTGCCAATCGGCATCGTCCTCAGTTTTTTATTTGCTCTGATTTTAAGGGACTTTCAGATGGAACAACAGCGGAATCATCAGATTAAGCAGGCGAATGAGTTGTTATCAGAGCAGCGAGATGAGTTGCAGAAGGCAAAGGTCATTCTAGAGGAACGTGCCAAGCAACTGATGATGGCTTCCCAATATAAATCGGATTTTATGGCAACGATGTCGCATGAGTTACGTACACCTCTTAACAGCATCATTAATCTGGCGCAGATTATCAACGAGCAGGGAAAAGAACTGGATGAGGACGAGTTATACCAATACAGCGATCTCATCTATGCCTCGGGGCATGATTTGCTCCAAATGATTAACGACATTTTGGACTTGTCCAAGGTCGAGGCTGGGCACATGGAAATCGTAAGTGAGCCAGTCAATGTGCGTGAGATTGCGCAGGTGATGATGATGCATTTTGAAGTCACTGCGAAGGATAAAAACCTGGAATTCAGCTTAAAGGAGCATGAGCCTATACCGAATGAAATTCGGTCCGATTCTAAACGTGTACAGCAAATTTTGCGTAATCTGTTATCCAACGCCTTTAAGTTCACTCATGAAGGACGTGTATTGCTAGAAATGAGTACACAGCATCTGGATCGAAAGGGACAGGAGGGAGATTGGGTTGTATTTGCTGTAAAAGATACGGGCATCGGTATTTCCAAGCTTCAGCAACACGTTATTTTTGAGGCATTCCAGCAGGCGAACGGTTCCATTAATCGTAAATATGGAGGAACCGGGTTGGGATTGTCCATCAGCCGTGATTTTTCCCGCTTGTTGGGCGGGTTTATCCGTTTAGAAAGTGAGGAGGGTAAGGGAAGTACGTTTTCCTTGTACCTACCCATGTGTCCGTCCGTAAGCAAGGAGGCGGACGAACAACCCTTTAAATTAACCTAATCGCAATTGTAGGAGCAGGAGCGCTATGGCACAAAGGAGGTCTATCATGGAACGTAAAGCGGTCGTTGTGGGTGCAACAGGGCTTGTCGGGGGTTATGTTGTACGAGAGCTGCTGGTGCAAAAGGAATACAACCGCGTCATGGTTATGGGCAGACGTCCGTTGGACATCAAGCATCCCAAGCTGGAACAGGCGCTCATCGATTGGGAACAGCCACAGAAAGCGGCGTTCGCCTTCGAAGGGGTGGATGATGTTTTTTGCTGCCTTGGGACAACGATGAAAAAAGCTGGCACCAAGGAGCAGTTTCGTCAGGTGGATCTGGACTATCCGGTGCTGGCTGCCCAGTTGGGCAAAGAGGCTGGTGCTGTACAGATGCTAGCTATCTCAGCGATGGGGGCCGATCCAGATTCACGTGTGTTTTATAACCGCACCAAGGGTGAGGCTGAAGAGGCGCTTGCCGCTATCGGGCTGCCTGCGCTGCATTTGTTCCGTCCGTCGCTGATTTTGGGCGCGAGACCTGAACGACGTATGGGCGAAGCCGCTGCCGCTGTTGTCATGAAAGCGCTGGACGGTCTGATGACGGGCAAGCTCGCTTCCTACCGCGCTATCCCGGCTTCGGTCATCGCACGAGCCATGGTACGAATCGCTCTTGCGCAGGCGAGCGGCGTACATATTTATCCGAACGACATCATTCGGGTCATTGGTGCAGAGCTAACATCCGATGATGAGGAACCTGTTACAGGAACGGCTCCTGATGAGAACGTGTAAAACCACGGCAGGATTAAAATGACAATAACGCCGCTGCTGCCCGATGATTCGGGCAGCAGCGGCGTTATTTGTGTTTTATTGGTGGTTTGTATTTTGCGGCACATCTATCGTAATCTCTAATTCATCAATGTAATGGCGTGTCCAGTTGCCATTAGCATCGAGCAGGGCACTACCTCCTGGTTGTGTTGGCAATATATAAGGCTTGAAATTGATCTTCTGGGGAGTGTCCACAAAAGGAGTAAACAGGGTGATCATTTTGCTATCACGTTCTTTGGTAAGGGGAACTCCAGAGCCGCTCAGGAGCTGGAGTTCTCTTCCCTGCTCGTCGAATATAGCATACTCAAGCATATCCAATTCCTTTTTGGTGTACTGGATCGTGTGGCCGTTTTTGTTGTACTTGTATTCTCGCTCCACGGTGTAATCATCCGGCATATGTGCAATATCGGTCAGCATTTTGAACGACGTTGTGATCTTGGTCGTGATGGGTGTAAGTTCTACCTTTTCTGCCGTAAATGCAAGATACGGATTAGACTTGCTCATTTGCAGCTGAAGTATCTTATTATTTATTTTAGTTTTGTGAACCGTGGTTTGTATGCGAAACGGCTCGGCTATACCTTTTAACTTTGCATATACCTCTAGCTCAAACTGATCTGATAAGGCGGGTTTACCACTGGCAGGGTCACGCATATACGCAATCAGCATAGAATTACTGTCTTTACCTGGGCGGCCATACATGAAATTAAAGGCGCCATTATTGCTATTGACCGATGTCCCATTGATGAACAGGTCCACTTTCTCCAGAATGTCCTCCTCGGGCTGTCCTTGCGTTTGGATGGCCGGATATAGGGTTTGATGTTGTGAATCTCCACCGCTCTTTTCCAACGCCACGACCAAGCGTGTCCCGTCAAATATGATTTGTGGTACCTTTAATGTAATGCCGCTATGGGTAATACTGAGATTCGAGGAAGTTGCCAACCCTTTCTGATCAGCGGTTTGTAGCCCGAGATCCCCAGCAAGCTTGAACACACTATCTACAAGGGGAACCTGTTTCAATGATTCTGCCATTGTAGGCGAAACAAAGGCGCTACCAATGATCATAACGCTAATGGCAGCCGCAGAAGCAGCGACAATTGCGGTTCCCCGAAGAAATCTTTTGACCGGTCCATGTAAGGAAGAGGAAGGAGACTTGGATAACGGCTCCACATCCGATTCCATTTGTATGTAAAATGCATCTAAGCGTTCTCTTACCAAATCGGGAATCATTACCGTGTCTGCTTCCAAGTTTTCTTTTTCTGATTGTAATTTCTGGTCCAGCTCTTGATTCTGTTTCTCAAACTCTGAAGGGCTCATTGAAAGGTCACCTTCCTTTCTCCGCGATTTTGTAGCAGGTCCATTAATGTTCTGCGAGCACGGTGTAATCGTGTTTTGACGGCCCCCTCTGATACATCCAGTACCTCTGATATTTCTCTGATCGGCATATCCCGCAAATAGTGCAGGGAAATCACAGTTCGCATGGACTCCTCCAAGTGGTCGATGGCCTCGCGCAGTTCGATTTTTTCATATCCGCCCGAAATGGAGGGTTCCTTTATAAATTCCGCCACGGGTACGATCCGTTTTTGCTTGCGGATAATGAGATGGCACTCATTAATGAGGATGCGAAGCAGCCATGTTTTAAAATAGCGAGGTTCACGCAGCTCACCCAGAGACTGGTATGCCTTGAGCATCGCCTCTTGCATCGCGTCCGCGCAATCTTCATTGCTGCGAAGAATGGAACGCGCCATGCCATACATATCGGATTCCATATGTTTCATCAAGGCGACGAATGCCTTGCGGTCCCCCTGCCTTGCTTGGTGTAAGTTTATTTCGAGATTCAAAGGATGGTGCTCCTTTCCCGTCTATACTGGCTATGATCATTGTACCTGTATCTGTATTTGTAGAATTTATTTTGTAGCAGGTTATAGGAGTTAGATGATACATAGGCGCTAAAGGTTACAGCGGATATAAAAAAATATAGCACCATCGCAAGGGATGGCTTAAAAGAAGCCCATTGCGTTAATCCGTCGCACGGAATAGTGGCTTTGGACTTCACATGCTATAATACGGTGAACCAGTATCAGGAAGGAGAATCCAACCCATATGAAAAAAACAATTGCTACTGAAAAAGCACCCGGTGCTATCGGCCCTTATAGCCAAGCGGTAGAGGCAGGCGGGTTTATTTACACCTCGGGACAGCTTGGACTAAATCCGGCAACAGGTGAGTTCGGTAAGGATGTACAGGAGCAGGCACGCCTGTCCTTGAGCAACGTACAAGCCATTCTGGAAGCGGCAGGCAGCAACATGAACCAGGTTGTGAAAGCGACTGTATTCCTGAAGGACATGAACGATTTTGTCAGCGTCAATGAGGTGTACAGTTCTTTCTTTGAACAACCCTATCCAGCACGCAGTGCGGTGGAGGTAGCTCGTCTGCCTAAGGATGCACTGGTGGAGATTGAAGTCATTGCATTGAAGGGCGAATAGTCTGAAAGGTCCGTTCATAAAATAAAAAGTTTGTATGGCAACCGGGTGTCCCTATTAAATAGAGGCACCCGGTTGCTCAAATTTAATGTGTTTTGTTTTTTTTGAATACAGAGTGGAGGTGGAGATGATTAAAAAAATAATTTTCACTGGTGGAGGCTCTTCAGGACATGTAGCAGTAAACCTAGCTTTGATTCCTCACTTACTGGAACAACATTGGAGTGTCCAATACATAGGCTCTGAACAAGGGATTGAAAGAAAATTGATTTCTGGACTAGAAGATGTGTGTTATTTCAGTATCTCAACTGGGAAATTACGCAGATATTTTGATTGGAATAATTTTAAGGACCCTTTTAAAGTGCTGAAGGGGATTTCTCAAGCGTACCGGATTATAAGAAAAGAAAAACCGGATATTATTTTTTCAAAAGGCGGGTTTGTTTCGGTTCCTGTGGTATTGGCTGGGTGGTTGAATAAAGTCCCTGTAATCATTCATGAATCAGATATTACCCCTGGATTAGCTAATAAGATTTCCAGCATATTTGCTACAGAAATTTGTACTACCTTTCCTGAAACCACTCAGTACTTTCGCTCTAAGCATACCCGGTATGTAGGTGCTATTGTGAGAGATGAACTAAAAGATGGGGAGGCAGCCAAAGGTTTGACCTATTGCGGATTTACTCGAAATAAGCCGATCATTCTGATCATGGGTGGGAGTTTAGGTTCCAAGAAGATCAATGAGATGGTCTGGATGAATTTAGAGGCTTTGCTCGTTCATTTTCAAATCGTCCATATTTGTGGTAAAGACCAAGTGAATCATTCCATTCATATGTATGGCTACAAGCAGTTTGAATACATAAATGATGAACTGGCGGATGTTATGGCGATGGCAAATATGGTTGTTTCTAGGGCGGGTTCAAATTCCATTTTTGAATTCTTGACGCTGCGGAAGCCGATGCTATTGATCCCTCTTTCAAAGGCGGTTAGCCGGGGAGATCAAATTCTAAATGCCAAATCATTTAAAGCGCAAGGCTTTTGTGAGTTTTTAGAAGAAGAGGAGTTGGAATCTGAACGATTTGTCGACATGATTCTTCGTTTGTATGAAAAAAGGTCGGATTATATTATCAATATGAAGAAAATGAATGCAGATCACTCGACAAGCAAGCTTATAGATTTGATTAAAGTCTATACCTAATCACATGGTTAAAATGAATAAACAAAGCAAGCGAGCTTGGGCTAGATGATTCAGACCCAAGCTCGCTTGTTCTGGCTAGGAGATCATATTCGTTTTCTTTAATCCCGTTCTCGATTACGGGCAAAGAATAGCCATAGCGCGTACACCAGAATGATTGCCGCCAAGATCAATGCAGCCAGCCGTACATTTTCATTGTTCGGATGCTCGACGGCGATGGCGACATAGGCCCATACAAATACGAGAGGATAAATGCTGTCGCGATAAGGGAAGCTGACCATGATGGCCAATACGGTGCCGATGAGCAGGATAATGATCGCCCATGTCGTATCGCTGAGTCCCCAGCCACTCCATTCATTCTTTTCCAGTGCCACTGCAATATTGATAATAGTAGCAACAGATACCCAACCGAGGTTCAGGCTGAACGGTAGCTTGACGAACCACATTTCTCCGCGGGTTGGCTGCGGCGTGCGGGTACGTACATACACGACGCTCAAGGAAAGCAAGTATAGAATAATGACGATGACGCACAGCTCTACGTATACATACTGCCAGAGGAAAATCCAGATGATATTGAAGAGACAGCTTAGAATAAAAAAAATACCGATGGACTGAACGCTTGTCTTGGCTTGCCCTGTAGGTGTAGCTTGGTACACGACAAAGCAGGCGAGCAGTACGTAGATGACCGACCAGATGGAAAAAGCGTAACCCGCTGGGGTGATCAAGGTTGGGTACATGTTGGATACAGCAGCAGTGCTTCTGCCACCGATAGGAAGTGTAGAAGCCAGAACGTTAACGAGAACGACAGCGATAAATGCAATAATATTCCACCATTTATACGGATGGCTTCGTGACATAGGGATATCTCCTCCACAACGAATGATGATCCAAAAATGACCGACTGGTCACAAGCTTCTATTATGAATATACCCACTTTGCTTTCGAATATGTCCTAACCGGAAAAAGTTTCTTGATCCCGGTAAAATCATAAAAAGTTGTATGTATATGCAGTCATATGTAGTACAATGGTGAAAATTTTAAGCACTATATAAGCTGAATTTCCTCAAATTCAAATTATATAGAAGTAAGGAGATAAGTAGAATGAATGGCTTGGAGAAAGTAGGGAAATTTGTAGGAGGAACCTTTTCCATCTGGGTACTTTTATTTGCATGCTTGGGATTTTTCTTTCCTGCGGCGTTTACAGGGTTGAAAGGATACATACAGTTATTTTTGGGCATTGTCATGTTCGGGATGGGGCTGACTTTATCTGCGGCTGACTTTCGTGAAGTATTCCGGCGTCCAGTGGATGTGGCTATTGGCGTGGTCGGACATTATCTGATTATGCCGTTTCTGGCCTTTGGATTGGCATTAGTATTGCAGCTGCCACCGGATATTGCGGTAGGTGTCATTTTGGTAGGCTGTTGCCCGAGTGGAACCGCGTCCAACGTAATGACGCTCTTATCCAAAGGCGATGTGGCGTTGGGCGTGTCGATTGCTTCAGTATCGACGCTGATTGCTCCACTAGCTACCCCGGCCATGATTAACCTGCTTGCTGGACGTTGGATGAATATTGATGCGAAGTCACTGATCATGGATATTCTCATCGTGGTTATTGTCCCCATTGTGTTGGGTGTTATCGTCAAATCGCTATTTCGCAAACAGGCAGAAGCCAGTGTCCAGGCGCTGCCGCTCATATCAACACTGGTGATTATGCTCATCGTGGCTATTGTGATTGCAGGCAGCAAAGGCAAGATTTTGGAGACAGGTCCGATTATTTTTGGTGTGGTTATTTTGCATAACGGTATCGGGTTCCTGCTCGGATATTGGTTTGCCAAGCTATTCGGTATGAATCTTTCCAAGCGTAAAGCTGTTACTCTGGAAACGGGAATGCAGAATTCCGGACTGGGCGCTGCGCTGGCAGCAGCTCATTTTAATCCGATTGCTGCTGTACCGAGTGCGATTTTTAGCGTGTGGCATAATATTTCCGGCTCGTTGCTCGCGACCTGGTTTTCCCGCCGGGAGGAGAAGAACAGCACATCCGGGAACCATTAAGCTTTGTCAGTGGCTTGTGACAAGTGGCTGCGGTTCAGCTTTTTCGAACAGTTTGGGGAAGGTCAGAAAGGATAGATTTGACTTTATAGTTGCGGATCATTATACTGTGGTTGTTACAACCACTGTATTTAAGTAAGCAACAGTAGTTTGAGTTCGTTATGGAAGGAAAACTGCATCCAATTCATATTCGGCTTCATGCTTAACAGCCTTATATTATCTGATCTGATTTAAACTGAAGGAGAGAGAACGAATGAACCCAAAATATAATTCTCTATTTGAAGCTTTTACCCTGCCATCCGGTGTTACGTTGAAGAACCGTATTACCATGGCACCTATGACTAACTTTGCTTCCCACGAAAATGGTGAAGTCAGTGACGAGGAACTGGCATACTACCGTGAACGCTCCGGTGGTGTGGGCGCGGTTATTACCGCTTGTGTGTATGTAACTCCAGATGGTAAAGGATTTGTTAATGAGTTTGGTGCGGACAAGGATGAAATGATTCCTAGCCTGCGCCGTCTGGCAGATACGATTCATCAGGAGGGCGCGAAAGCGATCCTGCAAATTTATCATGGTGGCCGCCTGTGTCCACCGGATCAAATTCCAGATGGACAGCCGATCAGTGCAAGCGCAGTAGCCGAGGAAAAAGAAGGCGCGCCTGTGCCGCGTGAAATGACATCCGACGATATCCACCGCGTCATTCGTGCCTATGGCGAAGCGACTCGCCGCGCGATTGAAGCAGGCTATGATGGTGTGGAGCTTCACGGAGCGAACGGTTACCTGGTGCAGCAGTTCTTCTCCCCGCATTCCAACATTCGTACTGATGAATGGGGAGGAAGCCTTGAGAAACGCTTGGCCTTTCCGCTGGCGATTGTTCACGAAGTGAAGAAAGTGATCGCAGAGCATGCGAAGCGTCCATTCATATTCGGCTACCGCTTGTCTCCTGAGGAAGGACACACGCCAGGCATTACGCTGGATGATACGATGGTGCTTGTAGACCGTCTGGCGGATCAAGGGTTGGATTACCTGCACATTTCCGTAAATCATTTCTTTGGTGGTTCGTTCCGTGACCGTAGTGACGAACGGTCACGTACCGTTCTCATCCATGAGAAGGTAGGTAACCGTGTGCCGATTATGGGAGTCGGGTCGCTGAATACACCGGACGAGGCGCTTGCAGCACTGGAGACAGGTGTACCGCTTGTATCGCTGGGACGTCCGCTTTTGATGGAGCCGCAATGGGTTCAGAAGGTGCAAAACGGCACAGAAGATACCATTCGCACGACATTATCCAAACAAGCTCAGCAGGAGCTAGTCATTCCTGACTATTTGTGGAATGTATTGACGACCCTTCCAGGCTGGATGCCTGTTACGGACTAAATTTTGAATGATGGAGATACCCTAGGCTGCTCTCATGCACCTGGGGTATTTTCCTGTCTCATGACCATGAACACAATATTATAGGAATAACTGAGAAAGAAGGAAACTGACAATGTTGCATGAAGCTAATGGCGTAATTTTGATTAAGTCTACCCATCCGGGGCTACAGATTCGACTGTTACAAGTAAATGATGCAGAACGTTTATTAGAGATCAGACGTGAAAATTTTGATTTCTTCAAACCGTTCGAGCCAGAACGACCTGAAATTTACTTTACGCTGGAAGAACAGGCGCGTCTGATTTCCAACGGTTTGGAAGCGGCACAAGCCGGACAGGGATATACGTTTGGACTTTTTTTGCCGGAAAATGATAAGCTGATTGGCAGAATGGAGCTGTCGGGTATCGCTAGAGGCCCCTTTCAAAACGCCAATCTGGGCTACTTTGTAGATCCTGCATACCACGGACAAGGCTATGCCACTTCCGCAGTGAAGGATATTGTACGCTACGCCTTGAACGAGTTGGAATTACACCGTATTCAAGCTGGAGTGATGCCAAGAAATACGCCTTCCAATCGAGTGATGGAAAAGGCAGGATTTCGCCGCGAAGGGCTGGCTCTCAACTATTTGAAGATTAATGGTGTGTGGGAAGATCACGTGCTGTATGCGGTCACGGCTGAGGATTTGCAGAATGGCGTCTTCTGAATTCGCCAGGCGTGACCCCCTCCAGTTTTTTGAACACCTTGCCAAAATATTTTTCATCCTGATACCCGACCATACCGGCAATATGATGAAGGCGCAGCTTGTCATTTAGCAGCAATAGCTTTGCCTTGCTCATCCTGATCTGACACAAATAGTCTGACAGATTAACCCCGTACTCCTGCTTGAATTTACGAGAAATATATTCCCGACTGAGATAAAAGCGGCTCGCCATATCCTGTAGAGAAATGTCCTCGTTATAGTGTGCATCCAGATAGCGGGCAATATCACGGATGGTCGGGTTGTTTGGGCTATGGCTTGGTGTAAGCGCCTGACCGGCTGCCAGCAGTCGGTTTTCAACCTGTCTTTGCCATAAGGGCAGGGAAAGCATGCCACGGTTGTCGACCGGCAATGCATGAATGGAGCCGGACTCATCTGCCAGTTCCTCGCCATCGGTATCTCCAGGTCTGTCATTCAGCCAGCGGGCCAGCATCCAGTCCAACTCCTGATTCCAACTGGCTAGCTGCTCTGCTGTCACCGAAGGCAACTCGGCTACGGCTGCTATCCAATGGCCTACCGCTATCGACACACGATTGGCATTACAGCTGAGCGCACTAAGCCGCAGTTCCTCTTCCATCTCAGGCAACTGGGGAAGACGAATGCTCTGCCGTGTCTGGGAACTCTGGTGCATCCAGTCGGCGGTTTGCAACACATCCCGTTTCCACAACGCTTGCCGTGCCTCTTGGTAGGCAGTGGCTGCCGCTATGGGAAAAGCGCCAAAAGAGCCAACCCCGATGTGCATGTAACACCGCAAAGCCGTTTTGATCCCTGTGTGAATATCCTGCAAGAGCAGCGGCCAACGAGATGGCTCGCCCCAATACAGCAGAATAATTTCGTCCATACGCTCCAGATGACGGAATGCAACTCCGGTTTGAGAAGTTCCGAGAAATTCGTTACAGATGTTAATGAGGGAAAAGCTCAAAAGCGCACGGCGCGTTTTATATTTGTCCAGTATATCGGCATCCAGCTGAGTGGTACTCATCACAGCTGCATTACATATCTGAATAGCTGCAGGAAGACGTAGCTCCTCACGTAAGGGCGTAATGGATAGAGGGGTATTCGCTATACCGGAAACGATTTCAGTCAGGAGCTTATCAGCATAGTGCGGCCTCATCCGATTGACCTCCATGGCCTGCATCGTCTGCCTATTCCGGTCTTGCTCCGCCGTCCGCCAGGCTTGAGTGGCTTTATTTAGAGCCTCGTTAATCTCCACTGGATCCACGGGCTTAAGAATATAGTCCATGCCTCCCCGGCGGATGACCTGTCGAACCAAGTCAAAATCATCATAGCCACTGACCACCACGACTCGGGTTGCTGGGGAATTGACTTGAATCCACTCCATCAGTGCTACTCCATCCTTGCCGGGCATCCGCATATCCGTGAGTACAACAGGTGGGGAAAGGGCGGTAATGACCTCAATCGCCTGATCGCCCGACTCAGCCTCAATCACCTCGCTCACACCGCAAGCTTCCCAATGTACGAGCATCCGTATGGCATGGCGTACATGCTTCTCATCATCTACAATCAGGACTTTCATTGACAGATCACTCTCCCTTAATATGAATTTCCGTAGGGACTTCAGTACGAATTTCGAGTGTATAACGGACGCCATGAGGCAGAATATTGTCTACGCACAGGGTGTTAGAACCATCCTCCGAGTGAAGCTGAATACGCAATAGAACATTACGAAGGCCAATGGAGTCCTGCTCACTAGTGTCCGGCTCCTCGTAGGCTTTCAGCGGACGTTTTAACATATGCTGGAGCTGCTCCAAATCGGCCTGTGGAATGGAAATTCCGTTATTTTCCACTGTTATTTTCACAATGCCTTCCCGGATTCGGCTGCCTGTAATGCGAATTTCACCGGGCCCCAGCCGGGGATCGGCACCGTGTTTAAAGTAGTTTTCCACCAACGGTTGGAGAATCATTTTTGGCACCCGATCATTTAGCACCTCATCTTCCCACTGGTAAGTGACCTCTAATTGCTCACCGAAGCGTTCCTTTTGTAAATCAAGATATTGTTTTACATGTTCGGCTTCTTCCTTGAGTGTAACGACCGTATGGTCCCGCATGTTATAACGCAGCATTTTGGCAAGGGAAGAGAGCAGAGAATAAATTCGCGGCACCTCATGCTGTAGGGCCAGGGTTCCAATAGACTGTAGCGTATTATATAAAAAGTGAGGATTAATCTGTGCTTGAAGCGCTTTCAATTGATGTGTCTTGTTAGCCAGCTCCAGCTTGTATTCCCGCAAAATGAGGTTATTGATGGTATCCATCATCTGTCTGAAACGGCGCGACAGTACTCCGATCTCATCGTTACTCATGGCCCGAATGTCTACATCCAGTTGACCGGACTGAATCTGGTTTATGTAGCGAGTCAGTCGCTTAATAGGTTCCGTGATTTTTATCGAAATCCATAACGTGGCAACAATGACAAGTAGCAACGCTGCGCCTGTAATGACCGCATTAATCTGAGTCAGGCGGGTAGCCCGTAAATACAGCGTACGATGTGGAATTTTCTTGACGAGCGTCCAGCCTGACAGATTGGCATCCAGCTTGCCGTACACGTGCAGTGCTGTATCATCCTCAATCACTCCGTGCTCGCCTTCTTTAGAAATTCGATTGAGCAGGCCAGATTCCTTCCAGTGTGTTCCAATCGATGCTTCTTTTCCGCTATATACGATCGTTCCGTTCCGATCGATCAAAAACAGCTCCTCTGTATCCGCATCATACAATTGACGGCAAATACTGCGCAGCGGCTCCAGATCAACATCTATAGCGAGTACCCCAAGCGTCTCTGAGGCAGGAATGTTCCGAATCGCCCGATGAAGTGTAAATACCTGCCGCTTTGTGCTGTGCTCCGCATAGGAAACCGCCGAAAAGCCGTACAAATGCTTCATGTGCGAAGGCTGTATGAATAGTCCGGAAGGGCCGTAATGAATAGAACCAGTAAAGGGCTCCAGTCGGAATTCCCGTAGCGGGACTGTACTGGTAATCAACGTGGATTGCCCCGCGTCAAAAGAATGCAAATACACTTGGTCAATGCCTGACGAAGCATTCATCATCGTTTGCAGTGTGGTGTAAATTTCAGCGACGGCCCGGTAATCATCCGGAATTTTGGCGAGATTACGCAGAAAATGGGGGTCATTATAAACTCCGATGGACGCGCGATTCAGTCCCTGTAAATAGTTATCCAGATTCGTAATTCCCTGAAAAATAAGCCGTTCATTTTCTTGTGTGGCCTGCTCCCGCAAGGATTGCTTGGTGAGAACAAAGGTCATAGTCATCGACAGCAGCAGCGGCAGAGTGACCGCAATGAGCAAAAACCAGATCAGGCGGGAACGAATACTGTGAAATTTCATGCAGTGAGCTCCTTTCACAATTCAAGGCGAGCCAGAGGTCAATATTTTCCCCCCTAATGGTTCACGATCCTACGTGTTTTCCAGAGCGCTTATTCGACATAATGAACATGTGAATCGCATATCCGTACGGCCCAAGCATTATGCTGCTGAAAGAAAGCCGTAAGGGAGCGTTCCAGACACCAACAGACAACAAAAGGGGGGGATCGGATTGAATCGCGCCAAGTCGTCGCAATGGCTCCAGCAATGGATTTTTGTAGGGCCGTCGACGTTATTTTTCGTTATCATTATTGTAATCCCTTTTATGCTCGGAATGTACTATTCTTTTACAGAGTGGAATGGGGTAGCCAATGAGGCAAAGTGGGTCGGGCTGGATAATTTCAGTCACATTTTATGGAATGATGACAAATTTGGGACAGCGTTCTGGTTTACGGTCCGTTTTACGGTGGTAGGAGTGGTGGCTGCGAATATTTTTGGCTTTCTGCTGGCGTACTTTCTAACCAAACCGCTGAAAACAAAAAATGTACTGAGGACCATCTTTTTTATGCCTAATGTGATCGGAGGTCTGTTGCTGGGCTTTATCTGGCAGTTTATTTTCGTCAAGGGATTTGCAGCAATCGGAGAGAGCACGAACTGGTCCTTCTTCAACCTGTCCTGGTTGGGAGATGAGATCACGGCCTTCTGGGGCATTGTCATCGTGTTTATCTGGCAAACTGCCGGGTATTTGATGGTTATTTATATCTCTTCCCTGACCAATGTGCCCCGCGATATGCTGGAAGCAGCCGAAATTGACGGAGCAAGCCGGATGCAAATTTTGCGGTCGATTATACTTCCTTTGATCATGCCTGCCGTTACAGTTTGTCTTTTCCTGGCGATATCATGGTCATTCAAAATGTTCGATCTCAATTTGTCACTGACCAAAGGCGGTCCCTTCGGGTCCACAGAGTCGGTTGCACTCAATATTTACAATGAAGCGTTTGTGAATAATCGATATGGGCTGGGAACAGCTAAAGCACTCATTTTCTTTATCATTGTTGCTCTGGTTACGAGCCTTCAGGTACGACTGACGAAAAGTCGGGAGGTGGAAGCGTAAATGGAAACAAGCAAGCGCTACCGCTTTGGAACATGGGCGACCGAGATGGTGATGATCCTCGTCGCATTGTTATTCCTCGTCCCGTTTTACTTTTTATTCGTGAATTCGGTCAAAAGCTTTGGTGACCTGCTCACCGATTCTGCGGCCTGGCCACAAACCTTTGTATGGAGCAACTATGCTAGAGCGTGGAGCATCACGCGTTTTCCCGAAGCTTTATGGAATTCACTCGTGGTTACGGTAGTTAGTAATCTGCTGCTCGTACTGATCAGCTCAATGGCAGCTTACCGAATGGTCCGGCGTCCGACGCGTTATAATCGAGTGTTGTTCAGCCTGTTCGTAGCTGCCATGGTCATTCCTTTTCAATCGGTGATGATTCCTTTGGTCAAGGTTGTAAGTACATTGGATTTAATGAACAGTATAAGTGGTCTGGTAATCTGTTATCTGGGATTCGGAGCTCCAATGTCGATCTTTCTCTTTCATGGATTCGTCAAAGGTGTGCCAGTCGAGGTGGAAGAAGCAGCTACGGTGGACGGATGTACGCCTTACGGGGTGTTTTTCCGAATTGTGTATCCGTTGATGCTACCGATGATGGTAACTGTTATTATTTTAAATACGCTCTGGATTTGGAATGATTATCTCCTTCCTTCTCTGGTACTGCAAAAGGCTGAACTGCGCACGATTCCGATTGCTACCTATGCCTTTTTTGGACAATACACGAAGCAGTGGGATTTGGCTTTGCCTGCTCTGGTGCTGGGCATCTTGCCTGTCATCGTATTCTTTCTGGCCATGCAAAAATATATTATACAAGGTATTATGGCTGGTTCGGTCAAAGGTTGAGTGTGGGATGAGCTGAAAATGTACACGGTGGCCACTCCGCAAACGGATGGTGCTTACCATCGCTGTTGCCTCCAGATTCCCCTGAATAAACGAATAAAGGTGGGAATCTAGAGACAAAGGCGAGCGCTATCGCTTGTTCAGCACCATTCCGTTTTCCGTTTGCTCCGTTTCTACATGAATTTTTCGAGTTCATCTGATATGAATTTAGAATAGAAAGGAACATGAAAATGAAAACGCATACTTTTAAAAAGAAAGCTCAAGCACTAATCTTGCTCCTCGCGGCCTTTGCCCTGGTTTTGGCAGGTTGTAACAGCAGTGGCGGACAAAACGCAGGCAAAGAGGAAGTGAAGGAAAAAACAATTCACATTTTTCAGTTTAAGGTAGAGATTGCAGAAGCGCTGAATCGCATGAAGGCGGAATATGAAGCGTCTCATCCAGGGATCAAGCTCGACATTCAGACCGTGGGCGGGGGCAGTGACTATGGTGCGGCGTTAAAGGCGAAGTTCGCCTCCGGGGAGCAGCCGGATATTTTTAACGTAGGAGGTTACCGCGAGCTGGATACGTGGCTGGAATATTTGGAGGACCTGTCTGACCAGCCTTGGGTTGGCGATGTGGTGGATGTCGCCAAAGAGCCGATGACCAAAGACGGCAAGCTGTATGGCCAGCCGATGAATCTGGAGGGTTACGGCTTTATTTATAACAAGGATTTGTTCAAGAAGGCGGGGATTACGGAGACCCCTAAAACATTGTCCGAACTGGAGGGAGCTGCGCAAAAGCTCCAAGCTGCAGGGATTACTCCATTTTCTAATGGATATCAGGAGTTTTGGGTGTTAGGCAATCATTTGCTGAACGTGGCATTTGCCAATCAGCCAGACCCTTCGGCCTTCGTTAAGGGACTGAATGATGGAACTGCAAAGATTCCGGGCAACGCTGTATTCGCCGAGTGGGTTAAGCTGTTTGATCTGACAATGAAGTATGGCAATTCGAAGCCGCTCACGACCGATTACAACACGCAGGTAACGAACTTCGCCACTGGAAAGGCTGCCATGATGCAGCAAGGGAACTGGACTCAGGTCCAAATTGATGGTATTAATCCGAAGCTGAATTTGGGTATTTTGCCTATGCCGATTGGTGAAGACGCAACAGCCGGAGATAAGTTGTTTGTAGGTGTCGCCAACAACTGGGTGGTTAATAAAAATTCGTCTGTCAAACCCGAGGCGAAAGAGTTCTTAAACTGGATGGTGACATCCGAGCAGGGTAAAAAGTATATCACCAAGGAATTTAAGTTTATTCCAGCGTTCAAGAGCATCGAAGGGGCAGAGGCTGATATGGGCCAATTGGGTGCTGAAGTGGTGAAATACAGTAAGGAAAACAAACTGTTGGGCTGGTTCTTTAGCCGCTATCCTGAAGGAGCACAGCAAGAATTCGGAAGTCAGATGCAAGCCTATGTGGCAGGTAAATCGGATGCTGGGAAGCTATTCGAGGATTTCCAGAGAACATGGGATAATTTGAAGACCAAATAATGAACAAAAGCACGCGATAAAGCCTTCATATTTCAGGAAGATTGCATGATCCTGAAATATGAAGGCTTTTCTGTAAACAAAATTATAAATGGTAATGGAGCAGAGCGATATCCCCGCGGCGTTCTATTTCTTTAAGCTTAAACGTACTTGGCAGCGATCCTTCTGGAAATAACGGTATTCCTTGTCCAAGCACTTTGGGAATGATCGCAATGATAGCCTTCTCCAGCAGTCCAGCTTGTAAGAAGGCCTGGAGTAACTGGCCTCCACCGACTAGCCATACCGCACCTTCCGATTGTTCTTGTAGACGTGGAACCAGTTCAGTCAGAGCTTCGTCCGTAAATGTAACATGTGGCGCTTGCTGTTGCTCCGTTAATGCTCGTGTGAGCACATAGCATGGCTTGCCAGCATAAGGGAAATCATCTGAGAGCTTCAACACTTCCTCATACGTCAGCCTGCCCATCAGCACTGTACCTACGGTGTCGTAAAAGTCGGCATATCCATTGTCCCCGCCATCCCCTTTAACATCATACAGCCAGTCCACCGAACCGTCCGGCAAAGCTATATACCCGTCGAGACTCATGGCAATATACAGCACAACTGCGTTTGATTTCAAATCCTCCATAGTTCATTCACTCCTTTCTATTTCCTAATGTTACAATGTATTTATGACATCCTATGTCGTAGTTAAACGGTCATTTTAAATTAATTTTTGAATCGAGGGGTACCTTATGAACGAACGCAGGATTGCTCTTATGAGGATACTGGATTCCCGAAAAAAATATACGGCGCGTGAGCTGGCTGAACGTTTTGGTGTCTCCGTCAGGACGATACAAAGAGATCTCGACTATTTGCAGCAGACCGGGTTACCCCTTTATACCGAAATGGGTCCTCATGGCGGGTATCGGGCACTCCCCAATCGGCTTCTTCCTCCCCTTCATCTTGCTCGCGACGAGGCTCTGGGTCTTTTCCTCATGCTGCAACTGTTGGAGAACATTCCAGATATCCCTTTTGGCTCGGTTCGTGGACATTTATCCGAGCACTATTATGCCGAGCTTCCACAGGATGTGCAGGACAGTATTGATCAATTAAAGGAGTACATTTCTTTTCGTATGCTACCCACTCACGCAGAGTCACCCTACACCTCAATCATTTTGGAGGCTGCGTTGAATAAGCGCCGGGTGAACATGCATTACCGCTCCGCTTCCGGTGAAAAGTGGACTGAAGTATATCCGATTGGACTGTATTTTGATCACGGATATTGGTATATGCCAGCGCATAGCAGAGATCGCATCATTCTGTACCGTTCAGATCGGGTGATGACAATAACGGTGCTGGAGGAAACCTTGGACAGCCTTCCCACACTTCAGGAATGGTTGGCTTCGGAGGATTCTCGTATAGGAATTCCGTCCAAAATAAAATTTACCGCATTGGGTGCCAGGCTGGCCGGATCAGATGCCCTCTTCCAAAATGTTTCCCATCACGAAGGGAAGAGTCAGGAATGGCAGGGATATATTCCGGTCGAAGAGTTTAGATATGTGTCCCGACTTTTACTAAAATACGGGCCAGAGGCCGAGGTCGTATATCCCAAAGAACTGCGAGTACAGGTCAAGCAACTGTTGCAAGACAGCCTGAACCCTTATCTGAAGGATGCAAAAGCGGATGATGAAGAAAAAGACAATTAATCCTGTAAATTGATTCTCTTATTTATAGTTAACCACATGAATATTTAAGGTTATTAACTTATGACTTTCCATTTATTTTTGTGATAAAGTTTTGAAAAGAGCCCGTTTTCGTATATGATGAAGAGTAATAATTCAAAAGGCTGGACGGGAGACAGATATGAATCAACCGCTTTATGGAATATGGCTCGGAGATGTGTTTTTTTGCTTTTCTGGTGAGACGTCGGAACCACGTATCGATGCGTGGAGCAGTGTAATCCGCAGGCTGACGCTAAAGGGAGACCTTCGGCCGTTTCGGCAGGCTGCGTTGCGTCTTGCTGAGGTACGGATACCGAACACTGCTCGTGTGGAAACCGCGGGCAGAGGTGGCAAAAGACGTTCCATGCTGGGGCGTACATTGGAGGGTTTGGCGCTGGAACCGCGCGAGACGATGGCACTGTTGACCCGCATGGACGAGAAGGGCTGTGCGGCATCGGGCATTACGCTGGGCGAGGAAATGCAATATTGGCAAAAAGCTGCTTATTTCGCGCTAGAGCTGATGCAGCGGGGCGAAATTGCGCCATCGCTTACAGAGGCGCGTCCATCGGGACCGCGCCGTCGTGGTCCGGAAGCGGCTGTCGGGGTGTGGATTCCTCGACTGTGTCAAGAGGAGGACATACGCCGCTTTTATGAGCTGGCTGCTGCAATGCCGGCTGTTTGTATGGCGGCTCCGGCTGTTTTTGCGGGCAAGGAGCCTGAAACACGTGAGGATGCAGCCGGAATCGTGCTGTACTCCTTCTTGTGTGCGGTCATCCATGCGGAAACGACCGCGGTGCTGGCAGCCTCAGACCGTGAGCTGGGTCGATATCGCGCAGAGTATCGGCGCGGAGGATCGCCGCTGGCAGAGCTGTGGTGGAACAGTCTGCTGACAGGTTCCCGCCCGGTGGCGATTCAGGGAACGCCAGCGGAGATGGAGGAGCTGGTGCTTCAAGCGTCCTCTCTTGAGGGAAGCGCAATGCCTGTTACGGAACGGGAAGACAAGGAGCCGATAGAAGGGCAACTGCGGTTGTGCCTTCGTTTGGAGCCTTCGCTGGAAGAGAGTGTCAAGGATTGGCGCATTACCTTTTGGGCAGAAAGCGATGCTGAGCCGGGGTTGCGACTGCCTGCTCTGGCACTGTGGGCGCATCCTGAACGTGATCTGGTTCGAGGCGGAATTGTATATCGTCAAGTGCAGGCGCAACTGTTAATGAGGCTCGGACAGGCGGTTGAAGCGGCACCTATATTGCAGGAAGCGTTGAACCGTCCTTATCCCGAGGGGCTGACACTGGAGCCAGAGTTGTTCTTCCGCTTCCTGACGGAAGCCGTTCCTGCACTACAAAAGAACGGTATCACCGTGCAAATGCCTTCGCGCTGGAGCCGGGAGGGCCGAAGACGTGCAGGCTTGCGGCTCAAAATGCGTTCGACAGAGCAGGGTGCCAAGCCAGATGGTGTGATTGCCGATACATCGTCTGTCGGCATTAACCGCATGATTTCGTTTGATGCCGAGGCTGTGCTGGGTGATACGATTTTGACGATGGAGGAACTGGAAAGCATCGTCGCGGCCAATTTGCCGTATGTACGTCTCGGAGGGGAATGGATCGAGGTCGATCCCAAGGAAATCCGTCAGGTGCTGCGCTTTATCAAGCGCGGGGAAAACGGTGAGATGAGCTTGTCCGAATGGATGCATCTAGCTGCAGAAAATGAAAGTGCAGGCGAGGCCTCATGGAAGGGCTTGTCCATCTTTGGCGCGGAATCCGCCGGATTGCTTGCGTCCTTGGCTGAGGGCGGCGTACTCCGTTCGGTAGAGCCACGGCCTGTGCCGGAGACGCTGCATGGCGCATTACGGCCCTATCAAGAGCGCGGCTTTCAATGGCTGGCTGCGATGCGTGGATTGGGCTTTGGCGTCTGCCTTGCGGACGACATGGGACTTGGTAAAACGATTCAAGTCATCACCTGCCTGCTCGACGGTGGCATCGGCGCAGATGATCAACGTCCGGCGTTGATCATCTGTCCGACGTCCTTGCTTGGCAACTGGCAGCGCGAGTTGAAGCGCTTTTCACCGGATTTGTCACTGTATATTCACCATGGCAACCAGCGACTCCACGGCGAGCTGTTTCAGGAAAGTGTACGTGAGTATGATATCGTCCTCACTACCTATCATTTGGCGGGCCGGGACGGCAGCGATTTATCTGCGGTATACTGGTCGTCCATCGTGTTGGATGAGGCGCAATATATAAAAAATGCACGAACAAAGCAAGCACAAAGCGTCATGAAGCTGTCTGCTCCACATCGGATTGCCATGACGGGTACCCCGGTAGAGAATCGGCTGAGCGAGCTGTGGTCTATTTTTCAATTTCTGAATCCAGGTTACCTCGGTACGGCTTCTTCATTCCGCCAGCGTTACAGTCTGGCAGGAGAGGAGCGGGGGTCCGCGTTGCGTGAGCTTCATCGCCTCGTCTCCCCGTTCATGCTGCGTCGTCTCAAAAGCGACCCAGATATACGCAAGGATTTGCCAGAGAAGCTGGAGTTGAAATCCTACTGTGTACTGACACCAGAGCAGGCCGGATTGTATCGGGGCGTGGTGGATCAATTATTGGGAACACTGGATGGGCAGATCGGTATGGCTCGCAAAGGGCTTGTTCTATCTTCGCTGACCAAGTTGAAGCAGATTTGTGACCATCCGGGTCTGATCATTCCGGGCCGGGCTGATAGTGGTAAAACTGAAAACTCGGGCAAAATGGAGCGACTGCTGGAATTGGTAGAGACGATTCGCGAGAACGGCGAATCGGCGCTGATATTCACCCAATATGTGTCGATGGGAGAATTGCTGGTCTCTCGTTTGGCCAAAATCTTCGGGGAAGAGCCGTATTTTCTGCATGGAGGACTGGCGAAAACCAGACGTGATGAAATTGTTCACAACTTCCAGCAGGGAGAAGGACCGAATATATTCGTACTTTCCCTGCGTGCAGGTGGCGTGGGCCTGAACCTGACACGCGCCAGCCATGTCATTCACTATGACCGCTGGTGGAATCCTGCAGTGGAAAACCAGGCGACGGACCGCGTATTCCGTATTGGTCAAAGCCGCAATGTACAAGTGCACAAGCTGATTTGCCAAGGTACACTGGAGGAGCGGATCGACGAGCTGATCGAGAGCAAAAAGGCACTTTCCGAGCAGGTTGTCGGCTCCGGTGAACATTGGCTCACCGAAATGTCTGATGATGAATTGCGCGGTCTGATTGCGCTGCAAAATGATGTATGGATTGAGTGAGCAGAGAAAGGATGAAGGCGATGACGAGGCCGCGAGTGAAGCTAAAAGTAACTGACGGTCAATGGATAGCGGAATTAGACGGATTGGGGTTGGAAGGCGAATCAACGGGTGTACCTTCCACACATGCTGTCCAATGGACTGGCCCAGCGCCTGTACTAAACCCCGAACAGCGGAAGGCATGGCTGGAGCAGCTAAAAGCAGATCCTTTGGATATCTATCGTTTTTTGCAAGGGGAAACCTGTCTATCGCTGGATGAGATCGTTCAGCTAGCAGCTGAGACAGCCACTTCCAGCATGGAGGATGGCGTGGGTGTAGTCGACGATGTGAAGAAAGCTCTTCAAGCCGGTCTGGAAAGCGAGCCGCAGACCTGTCTGGAACTAATCGGAATGACGCGGGAAGAGCTGCTGGAGTCCGTATTTAGTGCTTGGGCCGGAGAGTTATCCCATGTGCAGGGGACATCCCCTGCGCTTGAGTCTACCTCACGGCAGGAAGGCGGACGCAGCGGATCGGCAGCGATTAGCGAATGGATTGCAGAGTCTGCGGCAGAAGGAGCATTGCATCGTCCCGGTGCGGGCTTTCATGCGATTGAGATTCGTCTGCCGCAGAAGCTTGCTCCTAAGAAGGAAGCGGATATTACGGCTTTGCTGCCGGGTTTACCCCGTGCGGAAGAGGCATTGAAACTCATACGTGAACGGGTAGCCGAGCGGGCCCGAGCTGCAATCCCGCAAAAACGTCATACTCCGTAACAATTCGGGTATATACTTCCTTTTTCGAGTCTATTCGCCTTCATCGAACAGGATAATGGCTTCGAAGAGTGCTAAAAGTTCAGTTACAATGGGGAAACGGAAAAGTGACGGCAAGTCATGCATCAATTGCAATATTGGAGGAGATACCAGCATGAAACGACATATACAACAGACGCGAGCATCTAAGCGCTGGACCAAAGCGCTCATTCCAGGGCTGATCCTGCCAGGGCTATTACTGGCAGCCTGCCAGCAGGGAGGATCAGGTGGACAGGAAAGCGAGCCGTTGAAGTCATCTACAGCGGTACAGGAGAATGTACAGCCTTCCGCCCAGCCGGATACGGGCAATGGCAGCACTAGCGCTGGACAAGCCTCTGCAGGTACAGAAAGTGGACAGGCCGACCCTGTGATGGCGTTGCGGAGCCAGAGTGCGCTGCAAGCCACGGTTAAGGAAGAGGATGGAACCGCGATCGTCACTAATGCGACTTCTGATACAGTCGTTGTGAACAAAAAGCGCAGCTTGCCTGTAGGCTATGTCCCCGATGACCTGGTGGAGCCGCAGGTGCCATTTTCCTTCGAGGGACCGCATGAAAAGCGGCATTTGCGTAAGGAAGCGGCAGAGGCACTGGAGAAGCTGTTCGACGGTGCGGAAAAAGACGGCATTGAGCTGCGTGCGGTATCGGGATACCGTTCCTATAAGCGTCAGGTATCTATTTTCAACAACAATGTAAAGACAAAGGGGCAGGAATATGCCTCTAAAGTTAGCGCTGTACCGGGTACGAGTGAGCATCAGACAGGATTGTCCATTGATGTATCCAGCCCAAGCGTAGGTAATGTGCTGGAGCAATCCTTCGGAGCTTCCAAGGAAGGCGAATGGCTGGAAAAACATGCACCGGAATACGGATTTATTATTCGTTATATGAAGGGTAAGGAAGATGTAACCGGCTATGTGTACGAGCCTTGGCATATCCGTTATGTGGGAATAGACATTGCGGAGGATGTAGCCAAGCAGGGGATGACGCTGGAGGAATATTTCGACGAGAACAATATCAAGCTGTAGCAGCTAAAATCAAGCCGTAATCCTAGGGATTGCGGCTTTTTGTCGTGTTTTTCTTCCAAATTGAACCTTTTCAAGGTAGAATCTCGTATAGTGAACGACGACAGAAGCGCTTTGATTTGTTGCAAACCTCATGACAGAAGCGTACAGGAAGGGAAGGGAATCATCATTTATTATTCATTAACGTATCGCGAATGGTCGGAAGACACTCAAAAGGAACTGCGCAGCCTGACACGGGAATCCGTATCGGGAGATGAGCTGTTTCTACGCAAGCTTGTAGACGCTACGCGTCTCCATGACAAACTATGGTCGCATATCTCGAATGAAAGTGAGGAACATACGGATCATTCCGTCTATGTGACTGAATTTACAGGGGAACGCGCAAAGCCTTACGGTGCCTCCATCACAGACCTCGTGCTTGCCAGTGAGGGAGGTTACACTTCCACATTCAGTGCAATGTACTGGATATGGCATGAACCTGCATTCCGTAGTATGGATCAGCGGGAAGGCTCGGTATTTACTTTGGAGTTGGCCCAACGACTATTAGATCACTATACAGTACTGGGTGGCAAAACATATGAATTTATATATTCGGTACTGGACCCTCAGCTGAAAAAGGTACATCTGTTTGTGAAGGAGGTCGATCTGTGATGGAGCATTCTTGGGAAAAAATGAAATCCAAGCCCGGCTCTCGTACACGGATGGCGGCCTTTGCCCTGATGTTGGCTGTCCCGGCTGCTCTGACGGGTTGCGGTGACGACGAGTATTATGACTGCGATGAGCTTCCTGTATCGGAACAAACGGCGTGTCGGGATTCAGGCAGCAGCGGGTATTACTATGGTGGATCGACATATTATAGTGGAGGCTCCTCCTACCATAGTAGTCGTTCATCTTCCAGTTCTTACCGCAAAAGCTCATCCTCATCTTCCAGCTCACACAGCGGTTTTGGCAGCAGCGGCTCACGCAGTGGCTTTTTCTCTGGGGGTTAAGATGAGCATGCGCACGATTCGGCAATTGCCTTATGAACATAATGAGCTTTTTAAGGGTGAAATCAGCCGTAGAATTCCGTATCATCGCATGTATGGTAAATCCTATTGCGTGCCGGCCTTAACGGTATATCGGGAAAGCGAGCTGGCAGAGCTTCAGACTGCTTCTGAGGCGGTACATCGTATTTATCGCAAGGTTCAGCAATTCGTCCAGCGCTATATGCCGGATGAATACCTGGTGGAACGGTTGGGGATTCATCCAGGCTTGCTGCGTGCTGCACGAATGGAGGCCGAGCCGGATGGGATAACCCGCCAGGACTGGATTGTGGGGGAAGCGGGTATCAAGTGCATAGAGAATAACACCGATACCCCAACCGGGATTCCCGAGGTGGCTTATCTCGAAGGAAAGCTGCTGGAGGTGCTGAGTAGGGATGGAATATCGGCGGATGACAATGCATTACATGGACCCTCATCTGGAATGGACGAGGCGATTCAGTCTGCCTTGACGGAGTTCATTCATTTTTATAGCAATAAGGGATTAGGAACAAAGGTGTATTTCACTTGCTATGACTGGCACATCGAGGATCAGACGAACACCAAATATATTATGCATTTATGTGAACAAGCCGGGTTTGAAGTGGTTTATGCGCCTTTGGAAGAACTGGAGATTATCCCGAATGAAGGATTGTATCACCGGGGAGAGCAGATCCACATTCTCTATCGCCTGTATCCGCTGGAATATCTAATTGATGACCGGGAGGAGGATACGGGGCTTGAGGTGGGGCAGGCGCTAATGGATATGGTGGCAGACGGGAAAATAGGATTAATCAACCCGCCGCAGCATATCATTACCCAGAGCAAAGGGTTCACCGCAACCGTGTGGTCGCTATATGAGCGCAATGAGCAGACACCAGAGTTTTGTGGTTTTCGTTTGTTTGACGATCGCGAGCTGGAGGTGATACGAACCTACCTGCTACCTACGTATTTTGAACCCTCGGTGTTTATGCAAAATAAAGAGCCTTATGTGGCCAAAGGTATATGGGGGCGGGAGGGTAAAGGGACGCACTTGATTGAACATCCTCAATCCGAAGAGATGCTGAAAGGTGCTTTGGGAGAGGTTGAACCTGCGCAGACTGACAACCCTGATCTGCTTCACCAAGCTGATGGTCCACGAACGCCTGAGCAGGAGGAAGCCGCACATATTGCCGCTTATTACGAGGGACAGCCTAAGATTTATCAGCGGCTGTGGCCGATGCAGAGCGCAGAGGTACAGACCGAGGAAGGGCTATTTCACGGCTATGTGCTGACAGGCATATTCGTGATCGGGGGGCGTTTTGCGGGTGTCCTGCCGCGAATCGGTGAAAAGGTAACAGGTGATATGGCCTACTATTGCGCCGCCGCCGTTGCCACCGTACCTCCTAATCCGCCCGTTATATAAGCTGAATTAAACAATGTACCATATTCGAACATATCTGTTATTTTCACAAGTGAGGATTTTGCAAAATCCTGAGGTATCATAAGGAGGAAGAAAATTGGACTCTCATATCAGTTTGGGCAACGCATTGGGCAATGTAGGCATCGGCCTGCTTATCCTGTTTGCCATCTTAATCGTAGGTTATTTTGTGTTCAGCTTGCTGACACGTTATAACGATAATCAAGAAATCGCACGCGGCAATGAGGCGGCAGGCATCTATATGGGTGCAAAGCTGCTAGGTCTGTGTATCATCGTGGGAATGGTGTCGTACAGCAGCCATTCATGGCTAGATATGCTGACCTGGTCGGCTGTGGGCATTGTAGTGCTGTGTCTGGTCTATGTGATTTTTGATCTGGTGACGCCGCGTACCAAAGTGTGCGAGGAGATTGCCAAAGGCAATGTGGCTCTGGCACAGCTGCTGCGCTCGGTCATCGTCGGGGTGTCTTTTGTGGTAGGTACATTTTTGATGTAGTCGATATAGAGAAGGAATACCAAGGATCTGCAACACCGGACAACGGAGCTGCAGATCCTTTTTTATGGAACATTGTATTCACTGCCCGGCATCAGACTGTTGAATTGAAGGTTGTGACGATCACTTCCTGTGGTGACTATTCTACAAAGCAACGGGTGATACTGCATAGCAAAAAGGAATTTGCTACAGAGTTCAAACCAAATTGAAGAGAAGGGAATTCTGAACATATGAGTACCTCCACCTCCCCAACCAAACAAGTTCGGATGGGTATCATTGGCCTGGGTCTGATCGCTGAATATCACATGAGATCACTGCACACCATCTCGGGGGTATCTATTGTGGCCGTTAGTGATGTGAATCCCAATCGCCTTCAAGCCATCGGAGAACAATTGCAACTACCTGCTTCCAAGCGGTACGCCCATTATGAAGCATTAATCCGTGACCCAGAGGTAGATGCGATTCTGTCGCTGACACCCAATGATGTGCATTTTGACATTATTCGTATTGCGCTGGAAGAACACAAAGCTGTACTGGCAGAAAAACCATTGACTCTCACATGGGAAGAAGCGGATCAGTTGAAAAAGCTATATACAGCGAATCCGGTGCCTTTGCTGGTTCACTATAAGCATCGCTACGGGGCGGCCTTCCAATATACCAAGCAACTGCTGGATGAGCAAAAGCTGGGTAAAATCTATAACATTCAATTTCGTTATCTAATGGATGCATTTGCGCCATATCGTCAGCATCCGTATACATGGCGTCACAATTTAGCCAAGGCTGGTTCTGGAGTAGTGGGGGATACAGCCTCACATATCATTGATCTGGCCCGTTTTTTGGTGGGTGAATTTAAAAGTGTCGCAGCGCTGCTACATACCATTACACCCGAGCGGTTCGATCCGATCACGGGTCTGCCTGTAAAAGTGGATGTGGAAGATCTCGCTGCCTTTCATGGCATCGTAGGCGACAATACCGTGGGAACCTTTATCACTCATAAAAATGCCATCGGCATACGGCACGATATCGAAGTCGATATCTATGGAGAACTTGGTACGCTGCACGCCAGCCTCAATAACCCGGAAAGTATCCGCATTGTGCTGCGTGACTTGGAACACCCGGGTACCGAATACGAGACTTGGGCTGTCCCTGTAATCTATAATCATACGGCTTATGAAGATTTTGTTGAGCTGGCAAGGGGAAAATCTGTGGATCGTGCTCCCATATTCGAGGACGGCTACAAAAATCAGTGGGTACTTGAAAAAATACTGCAATCCTGGAAAGAAAATGGACGTTTAGTAGAAATGTAGGGATGTGAGGGGAGTCGCTGAAATTCCAGCAATGACAAAGAGTATATACATGCTGTGACCCGCAAGAGGGTTCCTTGGAAAGAGCAGCCATCTTGCGGTTTAGCAATTCAATATATCTGTAAAGACATCTTTTTCTTCATTTTCGCATCGCCACGCTTATATCACTTCAAAATAAGCCTGCCTCAATCTTTTCAATAATGGTCAGCAAGAAGGATTCAGCTAAGCTGTTTTTCAAAATAGCTTGCTTGGCTTCCTCCAGTGTAAACCAACGTGCTTGATCTACCTCCGTACTAAGAACATCCAACTGATCGTCATTCACAATGGATACAAAATTCAGCATCAGTGTATTGCTTCGTTCAAAATACTCACTGCGCATATATTGATACTCATCGACTTGTAATCCTACTTCTTCCTTAACTTCACGCACCAATGTCTGCTCGGCGGATTCACCCTTGCTCACATAACCTGCCAATAAAATGAAGCCCTGAATATTGTACTGCTGTATGAGCAGCACCTTATTTCTCTGACTATTCAATACAGCGGTACTGATCGCAGTGCTGAATATCGGGAAACGAAAGACCTGGCATGTATGACAAAAGGGGATAGGGCCCTCGCCTTCACACTCCTTCACCATCAATTTTGTTCCGCATTCATAGCAATATTTCATGTAAGCGCCACCCTTGTATCACATTTTTAAAATTGTAAATGTTGCTTTTAATGCCGTGTTTGTACTGCAATACTCATCATCTTAATCCTACGATTATTGTTCTGTCTACGGACGCTTTATTTCTTCTCTTGGTCTTTATCCCTTTTCTTGCTGCGTTTTTGCCCGTCTAGCCCCAATCAGCCGCCAGCCTGTTAACAATGCCGCCACAAGACAGATGGACGCGGACGTCATAAAGACTACATGCATGCCTGCCAGAAAAATTTCTGGATGACCCGGGACCAAGCCGGTGACCCGATAACCAGCCTCTTTACTCATAATATAAAAGAGGATGGATGTGGCCAAAGTGATCCCCACAACCATACCGACGTTGCGAACCAGCGAATTGACACTCCCGGCTGAGCCGAGCTGTGTGCGGGGTACCGTGGACATAATCAGCGAGTTGTTCGGCGATTGGAATAAACCACTGCCAATGCCCAGCATGGCAATCCACAGACCCACGAGCGGGATGGAGCTGCCTGCATGCAGTTGGGCCAATCCAATTTGGGCAATGACCATAACGACCAGCCCGGCGAATGTAAGCAGTTCAGATCCGATTTTATCGGAAAGCGCACCGCTGAGAGGGGCCACAATAACCATCGAGATGGGGAGCAGCATCAGCAGGAAGCCGGCATGAAAAGGCGACAAGTTCAGCATATTCTGCGCATAGAAAGGCGAAATGATGTTAAAGCAAAAATTAGCGACGAACACCAGAAAAGCACACAAAATACTGAGCGAAAATAACGGATTTTTGAATAGCGCGAGCTGTAACAGCGGCCCAGGACGACGAAGTTCCAACCTAATGAACATGGCAAAAGCAACTACAGCCACCACCAGCGAAGCAACGATACGTTTGTCTCCATACCCGACCTGCTGTCCCAGCAACAATCCGACGAACAAAGTGAGAATAAAAATAGCAAACACCAAGCTACCGGGAACGTCAATTTTATCTTTCACCTTGATCAAATCCTTCGGCAAAAGCTTCCAGCCAAGAAAGACAGCGACCAGCCCTACCGGTACATTGACCCAGAAAATATACTGCCAGCCCAGCGACGAGACAATAATACCGCCCAAGCTTGGCCCGGCGATACTGCCCAGAGAAACGAAGGTTCCAATGAGGCCAAGTGCTTTGCCCCGTTCATTGGACGGGAAGATATCTGTCACGATCCCCTGGCTGTTCGCCATGGTCATGGACGCTCCAAACGCCTGAATAATACGGGAAATCAGCAGCATAGAGAGCGAAGAGCTAAGACCGCACAATAGGGAGCCAAGAATGAATACGATTGTGCCGATTTTGAATATTTTGATTTTACCAACGATATCTCCAAGCTTGCCAAAAAATAAGATAGCGGTACATATCGCCATTAAATAGGCGGTTGTCACCCATTCAATCTGTGCCACGGGTAAATGTAACGTGCGAGACAACACAGGAAGAGCGATATTGACGATGCTTCCATCCAATGTGGACATAAATGTAAACAGATTCAAAACAATTAAAATCAGCCAACGTTTCTTCTGGACGTCGATATTCTCTTGATAGGTTGTAGCCGTTATAGCAGTTGAACTCATCATTACACCTCGTTATCGTTAACAATTTCTATTTAGTTGCACGCGCAACTAAATGAACGGTTCTAGTGTACAGCAAATTAGTTGCGTGTGCAACAATATTATTGTAAACTTTGCTTTGGTCCCAACTGGGGATGTGTCATTTTTAAGCCAATGAGGTGTATTTGATGAGAAAAAAACAACCGATTGGAAAGCTAATTTCCCACCTGTACCGTCGTAATCAAAAAATATTGTCCAAAAAACTGACTCCTTACGGAATCGGCAGTGGAGGACAACACAGCTTTTTAAAGCTCATTTTGCAGCGGCCGGGCATTACACAAGAGCAGTTGACGAATGAACTTAAATTTGACAAGGCAACCACGGCACGCTCTGTGAAACAATTGGAGGAATCAGGCTACATTGAACGGAAAACAGACCCAAATGACCGCCGTTCCCATCTTTTGTCTCCTACGGCCAAGGCGCTAGAATTTTCCCCTGTCCTACAAGGAATATTGGACGAGTCCAATGTCAGCCTTGTCTACAATCTATCCGAAGAGGAAGAGGAGCTTCTTATCGATTTACTGCAAAAAATTAGTATAGACCCTGACGAATAAACAAATCAGGAGTTAGCCAGAGGATCGTGGCAGGTAAAAGAAAAAGCAGCCCTCACAGAGGATACTCTGTGAGAACTGCTTAATGCCACGTCATTCAGTCCAAGCCAATTCCTTTGAACGCATGTATGACTAATTGTCGCACATAGGAATCGTCTAATGGATAACCGGTTACCAACAATCGATAAAAAACCGGCCCATAAATGAGATCGATACATAATTCAATATCGAGATTTTCCTTCAATTCTCCGCGCTCTATTCCGCGCTCAATAAGAAGCCTAGCCTCAAGTCGCCGAGGGTGGAAATATCGGGTCCGGTATGCCTCTGACAATCCTGAATCAAGTTGCCCTTCGCCTATTAACTCTGTAATGATTTTACCCTCTCGGCTTATTAAGAACCGCACTAAATTCGTGGCATGAATGAGAATGTCATCTAATACACAACCCGTGTCGGGCACGGGCAATCTTGCTATGGTGGCTGACAGGAAGCCATCCATCACTACTGCAGCTTTGTTAGGCCACCATTTATAAATGGTGGCTTTGCTAACTTTCGCTCGCTCAGCAATTTTTTCTACCGTAACCGCCCCAAAGCCTTGCTCCAACAGTAGATCATAGGAAGCGTTAAGGATAGATTTTTGCGTCTCGACATTACGTGGACGTCCTCTTTTGCTCTGCACTGGAATGCTCACCTTCTTAACGGATATAAGTAAACGCGAAAAATAAACTATACGTTCAGTATATCAAATATTATGTGAAATAAAAAAGTTGATTTCGCCTATTTACAAAACGAAACGTTCAGTATATTATTTGATTATCGAATTAATGAACTATACGTTTAGTATTTAAATTAATGAGGAGGATTATCATGCAAAGAGAACAACAAGCCTTAGAAAGTAACCGTATCTCAAATTGGATGATGTTTTTGTTGGCAGCCGCATGCGGCCTTATTGTTGCCAACCTGTACTATGCTCAAACCCTTGTAGGACCTATTCACATTGCTATGGGTCTTTCTTCTACAGCAGCGGGCTTCATTGTCACCTTGACTCAAATCGGTTATGTGGTGGGATTGCTATTTATCGTACCGCTCAGCGACATTATTGAAAATCGACGGCTCATGGTCATATCGCTAATCATCACAGTCTGTGCATTGGTTGTTGCCGCTTTTGCCACCAATGCCCCGTTGTTCCTGACCGCATCCTTATTCATTGGAATTGGATCTGTGGTAGCCCAAATACTGGTGCCGTACGCCACCTATTTAGCATCCGAAGAGCAGCGCGGCCGCGTTGTTGGGAATGTCATGAGCGGACTCTTGCTAGGCATTATGTTCGCACGGCCAGTAGCAAGCTTTATCACCAGCATCTGGGGATGGCAAGCCGTATTTATTTTGTCAGCCATTGTCTTGACGCTGTTGACGATTCTGCTCTCGCGAGCTCTTCCAGAGCGCAAGCCTGTGCCTACGGTATCTTACAGTAAATTGATTTTCTCGTTAGGCACTCTTTTAAAACAAACGCCTGCATTGCGTCGCCGTGCCCTCTATCAAGCTTGCCTATTTGGGGCCTTCAGCCTATTTTGGACTGTTGTTCCTTTACGATTGGCGGATGATTTCGGAATGTCTCAACAAGGGATTGCATTGTTTGCTTTGGTAGGCGTAGGCGGTGCAGTAGCTGCTCCGATTGCTGGGAGATTGGCTGATAAAGGCTGGAGCAAAGGTTTAACCGGGTTAGCTATGATCATTGCAGCCTTGTCTTTTTTGCTCATCTATCTTTTTCAAAGTCATTCGACCGTTGCGCTCGTACTTCTCTTTATTTCAGCGATTACACTGGATATGGCTGTATCGGGAAACCTTGTACTTGGACAACGTGTGATTTACTCCTTGGGAAGTGAAGCGAGAGGGCGTTTGAACGGATTATTCATGTCTATTTTTTTCATAGGCGGAGCGATTGGATCATCATTAGGGGGTTGGTCGTATGCGTTAGGAGGTTGGAATTTCAGTTCTCTGATTGGAGTCGTCCTGCCTGTACTGGCTTTGCTGTACTTTTTCACTGAGAAAGAAACGAGTGGAGACGTGCGAAAGAGACAAATCACCTGATAGAGGTCAGCTTTAAGCTATGCCGTACGCAAAAACATAATGATTAAAATGGCTGTTCCCAAGAGAAAACAAAGGGGCGAGTAGAGCACAGTGTCCCACTTTGCAAAAACAGTTCCTTTTTTTCTCTTGAAAAGCCCTACCCATTTGAAATCTCCTATAGAACGTAAAATAAATACGCACGACAACAAGCCTGCACCGTAGGAATGAAAGGTACTGAAAAACAGGAATTGTGTAACTCCACCTAGTTCTAGTACGAACCAAGCGGCTAAAGCTAGTAGAATAGCTACAATTGATGTCCCTATCTTGGAGGGCTCAAAGAGCAAAGCCGTTCCTGTGCTTGGGATCGCTGCCTTTGCACCTTTTTGTCCGCCGAATACCCAATATAGATGCATGCCGCTCAGTACCCATAGAATTCCGCCAACTGCCCATGTAAGTAACTCCAACATGTGGCATCCTCCTTAATTGAATTAATTTGAAATCCACTCTGTCCAAATCATGTGAATATGCTGTTGAATGGCTTCGTCACTTAACGTCTCTTGCTTGTGACGCTCATACCAACCTAAGTAGTAATGGTACAACATCCATGATCTCTGAACGGCTTTCTCTGGTTGCATTCCCTTCTGTATTAAAAGCTGCTTCATAAACTCCATTCTCATCTGTTCGACTTCATTGAGTAGGGAATGGTAACTATCATCCTTCAATGACAGTTTTCGCAGATAAAACAGAAAATCTCCTCGTTTCGTCTTCCCGAACATCTGGGTTAACAACTCTCTGATCCGCTCATCTGCGGCAGCATGGATGATGGACGCTGCAATAACCTGTTGTGTCGTCTGTTCCTTCCATGTCTCCACAATCTGTCTAATGTAGCTGCTGCGATTGTTAAAATACCAATAAAAACTGCTCTTACTGCACCCTAATGCAACGGCCATTTTCTCAACAACAAGTTGATCAATCCCACCCTGTTCAAAACGTTCGATTCCTTTCTGAATCCATTGTTCTTCTGTGACAATAATTTTAGGCATCTCTCCCTCTCCCTCTCCCTTTCTGTACGGTATCGTCTAGATGAGTATATATTATAGTGTTTTTAGAGCTGTGTAAATATGGGCACATGAGCTCCCTGAGCCAGCTGATGCATAGGAGGCATGAACTTACATAAACGCCCACTTGAAATACCTGCGAATTTGATCTATAATGCTGTAGCATATAGTGATATTCAAGGCATTGACCAAAGACATGATTTCCTTGAAGGGCCGTTCAGAGAGAAAAGACGAGGCTGAGAGCTTTTCCGGCAACCGCATGTGAAGTTACCCCTTTGTAGCCGTGACGTTGAACATGTAGCTGTGTAATCTGGCAGTAACATTAGTAAGCGCCTACCGCTTTATCCCCGTTAACGGATACCAATGGAGGGTCACGCATGTCGTGCATGAAGCATGTTCCGATGAACATGAATGTACGCACAGGAGCGGGCCGAACTAGGGTGGAACCACGAGCTGAACGCACTCGTCCCTTGAGGGAGAGAGGCGTTTTTTTGCGTTCAATTTTGATATAGCACACAATTTGAAATGGAGGCTTTAATCGTGAGTATTCAAGTGAAATTGCCGGATGGAGCCGTACGCGAGTACGAGCAGGGCGTAACGATCGCCGACGTGGCGGGTTCGATCAGCTCCGGGCTGAAAAAGAACGCAGTAGCAGGTAAAGTGAACGGGAAGGCTGTAGATCTGAACACCGTTTTGGATCAGAACGTTGACCTTGAAATTATTACGCTGGACGGTGCAGACGGTCTGGAAATTTACCGCCACAGTACAGCGCATTTGCTCGCTCAGGCGCTCAAACGCATTTACGGTGAGAAAAACGTGAAGCTGGGTATCGGTCCGGTCATCGACAGCGGCTTCTACTATGACATTGATATCGAAAACCCATTGTCCGTTGACGACTTGGCCAAGATCGAGAAGGAAATGACGAAGATCGCACAGGAAAATCTGCCGATTACACGTCGTGTGGTTAGCCGTGAGGAAGCCACTCGTATTTTTGGAGAGTTGGAAGATCCACTGAAGCTGGAACTGATTCGTGATTTGCCGGAAGAAGCGGAAATTACAATCTATGATCAAGGCGAATTTTTTGACCTGTGTCGTGGCCCGCATTTGCCATCTACTGGCCGCATCAAAGCTTTTAAACTGTTGAGTGTAGCGGGCGCATACTGGAGAGGCGATTCCAACAACAAGATGCTGCAACGTATCTACGGAACAGCATTCCCGAAAAAAGCACAACTGGATGAGCACCTGCATTTGCTGGAAGAAGCGAAAAAACGCGACCATCGCAAGCTGGGTAAAGAGCTGGAACTGTTCATGTTCTCCGAAGAAGCACCGGGCATGCCGTTCTACCTGCCTAAAGGTATGGTTGTCCGCACTGCATTGGAAGATTACTCCCGTGACATTCAACGTCTGCATGGCTATGAGGAAGTACGTACACCGCTGATGATGAACAATCGTCTGTGGGAACAATCGGGACACTATGAGCATTACAAGGAAAACATGTACTTCTCCGAAGTGGATGAAACTACATTTGCTCTGAAACCGATGAACTGTCCAGGGCATATGCTTGTGTTTAAAAATGAGCTTCACTCCTACCGCGATCTGCCAATTCGTATAGCCGAATTTGGACAAGTGCATCGCCATGAGCTGTCCGGCGCGTTGAACGGTATGATGCGTGTTCGTACATTCTGCCAGGATGATGCGCATATTTTCGTCACACCAGGTCAGATTGAACAAGAAATTACAGACGTGATTAAGCTGATTAACGAAATGTATAGTGTGTTTGGCTTTGACTTCACAGTGGAATTGTCCACACGTCCAGATGACTTTATGGGCGAGCCAGTGCTGTGGGATCAAGCGGAACAAGCTCTGCAAAACGTGCTGGATCACCTGGGCATCAACTACCGTATTAATGCGGGAGATGGAGCATTTTACGGTCCAAAAATTGACTTCCACATTCTCGATGCGCTCAAACGCAGCTGGCAGTGCGGAACGATCCAATTGGACTTCCAAATGCCTGAAAAATTCGACCTCACTTATGTGGGCGAGGACAACCAGAAGCACCGTCCAGTCGTTATTCATCGTGCCATCTACGGTTCGATTGACCGCTTCATGGGCATCCTGACTGAGCATTTTACAGGTGCATTCCCATTGTGGTTGGCTCCTGTTCATGCGAAGCTGTTGCCAGTATCCGAGAACTATATCGAGACTGCTAATGAGATACAGGATGTGTTGCTGAAAGCAGGTCTGCGCGTCGAAGTGGATACTCGCAATGAGAAGCTTGGTTATAAAATCCGCGAGGCGCAATTGGAGAAGGTTCCATATATGTTCGTTATCGGGGAAAATGAAAAAACAACTGGTACTGTAGCGGTTCGTAAACGCGGCGAAGGCGATCTGGGATCACTCAGCATTGCGGACATCGTAGAGAAAATCAGCACAGAAATTCGCGAGAAGCAGTGATATTTGATCGAAAAAATGTGTAAAAGAGCCATCAAAACCATGATGAACGTGGTTTTGATGGCTCTTTATTTATACCTAATACATAAGAATCCAGCGTAAGAATGAACCATAGTTGTTGCAGCCTCGACTGAATTCTTAAGTTATCTTGTGCACAAAAACTTAGCAGGTTTGTGGCCGTGAAGTGGCGTGATCTGCAGGGAGGGAGAGTGTCTTCAAGGACGACTCTTCGGATTGTTTCGCCGGGGATTCTTCCGCATCCTGTTCCTTGCTAAGCGATAAAATTTCGCCGCGCAACTTCAGCATTTTCTGATCCAGCTCGTAGGTTGCACGTGCGGCTTCGGTCAATCCATTAACGACATGTTCAGGCACTTTCTTATCGAACTTATAGTACAAAATATGCTCCATACTGGCCCAGAAATCCATAGCCAATGTGCGCAATTGAATTTCAACCTTGATCCAGCGTGTGCCCTCAAACAGGATCAGCGGAATTTCCACAATGACATGCAGGCTCTGATAGCCGTTGGGCTTAGGATGGGCTATATAGTCCTTGACCTCCAGAATACGAATATCTTCCCGTGTGTGAAGATGATCCATCAGACGATAAATATCTTTCACAAAAGCGCATACCACGCGCATTCCCGCGATATCATGAATTTCACGCAATATATTGTCCAAGGTGACTTCATGCCCTTTGCGCCGAACCTTTTCCACGATGCTGTGGGGCTCTTTGATCCGGGTTTTAATATGCTCAATCGGGCTAAAACCGTCTAACAGCTTCCATTCCGTCTGGATTAGCTTAATTTTATTCTTTAATTCCTCCAGAGCCAGCTGATAAAGGACGGGAATCTTTCTCCACTCCTCTAGTTGCTTGGCGTTAACACTGTTTTGATCCAGCTGTAGCTGAAATTCCTGCAAGGGTAATGGGACAGCATTCAGGTGCTTCCAATCCGGTTCATTCACAGAGCATTCTCCTAAATGAGGCTTATGATGTCCTCGATCTTTTTCGTAAAAATGCATTATCGTATACATTGTACACTATGTCAAAACCTACAGGCAAAGGAGAGACGGTCAAAGAAAAAAGAAATACGACAAGAATTATGGTGGTAAAACCGAGTAATCCGATGTATAATTACAAAAATGCTGAATTGGAGCATTTAATTCTTTTGAAAAAATCACAAATGTAGAGTATCCATCATTAGATTAAAAATATAAATTACAGAAAAGAGGAAAAGAACAATGGCAAAAGTAGAAAGTTTTCAATTAGATCACACGATTGTAAAGGCTCCTTATGTAAGAGCAGCGGGAGTAGAGCATGACGAAAAAGGAAGCACAGTACAAAAGTATGACTTGAGATTTTTACAACCTAATGAAGACGCACTTCCGACAGCAGCTGTACATACGCTGGAGCACTTATTAGCGACGTACCTGAGAGATGAAATCAAAGGAATTATTGATATCTCTCCTATGGGATGCAGAACGGGGTTCTACTTGATTTTGTGGAATGAACATGAGCCTGAGGAAATTGCACTCGCTTTGGAAAAAACCTTGAAAAGAATTCTGGAGACGACAGAGGTTCCGGCTGTTACTGCTTTGGAATGCGGGAACTACAAGGACCACTCTCTTTTTTCAGCGCAGGAATATGTGAAGATTGTATTAGAGGCGGGTATTAGCCGCGATCCTTTCGAAAGAGTATTTTAAAATTTATGATTTCGATTGACCTATCTCATCAGACAGCGGTAGTGACAGGCGGCAAGTCAGGCATAGGCAAGGGAATTGTAGAGCTTTTCATTAAAAGCGGAGCTAAAGTGATTTCTGCTGATATTTCTTATGAAGAGCCGTATAGAGTGGTTAATCCACAGTTGGTTGAAACGCAATTGGACATATCCAAACCGGATGATATCGAAAGATGGTGCGATCTACTAATCAGCGAAGCGGGAGTTCCTGATATATTGGTGAACTGCGCTGGTACTTCTACGATGGATTATGTCATTGATAGTGAGTTGGCTGATTGGGAGAAAGTATTTTCGATCAATTCAACTGGATTATATGTAACGTCCAAACGTTTTGCCAAAGAAATGGTGGCCGCTCGTAAATCAGGACGAATTATTCAAATTGCTTCGCAGGCTGGAAAAAATGGATATCGGGCCATGGGCGGATATTGTGCTTCCAAACATGCGGTTCTCGGCTTGACCAAGGTAATGGCCATTGAGCTTGCCCGGCAAAATATTTTGGTAAATGCGGTCTGCCCCGGCATTGTAGAAACGCCGATGAAGCATCGTGAACGGATTGAAGGGGGCGTCATTCGCGGAATGACCGCTCAAGAAATATACGAAGAAGATTGTTCACAGGTACCTTTGGGGAGAACGGCCGAGGTGGAGGATGTCGCCAATGTGGTGCTATTTCTGGCAAGTCCACTCTCTGCATATATGACAGGACAAGCGATTAATGTTACAGGTGGAATGACGATGCACTAGCATACATGGTCTGGGGGAAAACAACATGAAGAAATCGTTCGTTTTACTATTAGGGATTAGTTTATTATTGGTTGCCGCAGGATGCGGTAATAAAAGTTCAGACAGCAATGGCTCCAGCGCCGCTTCCGGTTCGGAAACGCAAAAAGTAGTCATCGGCTCCATGGGCTCTGACGCCCAGATATGGAAGCATATTGCCCAGTCCCAGGCCGCCAAGGATGCCAAGCTGGACATTGAAGTGAAAGAAATTAACGGCGGAATCGAAACGAACAATGCGACCAAAGAAGGCGAAGTAGATGTGAATGCATTCCAATCGTGGGCGTACCTGGTTAGCTATAACAAAGAGAGCAAAGCCGATTTGAAGGCTATAGCCACAACCTACCTGGAGCCTATGGGGATTTATTCGCAAAAATTCAAAAGCATCGATGAAGTGACCGACGGGGCTCTGGTAGCTTTGGCAGATAACCCGGCCAATACAGCAAGAGGTTTAAAGTTATTGGAAGCCTCCGGTTTGATTAAGCTTAAGGCTGACTTTAATGATGCCTTGGGTACTGTCAATGATATTACTAGCAATCCTAAAAACCTGAAATTTGAACTAATTGATGACAAAACAGGACCACGAGTGATTCAAGATGTAGGCTTGGTGCTGATTGGGAATACAATTGCTTTAGAAGGGGGTCTGAATGTACTGAAAGATTCCTTGTTCCATGAGGAAATCAGTCAGGCAACCAAAAATAATATTAACGTCCTGGTTACTTCATCTGATAAGGCGAATGACAAAGGGCTGCAAAAGTTAGCGGATCTCTATCATAACGAGGATACTCAAAAATACATTAAAGATGAATTTGGCGGTACCAAAGTAGAGGTTAAAGAGCCGGTTTCTTATTTGGAAGGACAAACTACAACAAAATAAACTTATGAGATCAGCCAGTTTTTCTGGCTGATCTTTTTTGTTCGTAAGAGGCCTCTTACCAGTAGTCGGGTAGAACGTCATCTCTGCTCTTGGAGTCCATGCCGAATAGGTGACAAACATTGAGTTGATGTCGTCCCATCCTCCAAATGAGTCAGCGATTGTATTTTTAGTAGTCGGCTTGAGTTTGAGCATGGGTTTCAGTTCGATAATGTTTGGGGGAGAATCCCTTTACCTTTTTAAAAATTTTCGAGAAGAGTAAAGGGTCGTTATAGCCGACTGAACGGGAAATATCACCTATCGAAAGTTCGGCGTTTCCCATCATTTCACATGCTTTGTTGATCCTATAGCGAACCAAATAATCCTGAATGCTTGTGTTTACTTGTTGTTTGAATAACGAACATAAATAGCTTCGATTGAGTCCGATAAAATTTGCAATGTGCTCAATGGTAATTTTCTGAGCATAATTCATTTCAATAAAATCCTTCACTTTTTCCACGTAAATTTCCGCCCGGCTTTCCTTTTGTTCGGGGGGCGTTACCGGGCCGAACTCTATAAGCTCCGATAACATTAAGCATAGCAGACCGGTTAGTCTGGTTTCCCGAGCTTTATGGCATCCACTTGATTCATTCATTAGCTGCAAATATTGATAAATCAAATGGTCTCCTTCAAAGTAGAGGATTGGATGCGTCATCGTTAGGCCTGATTGCTTGAGGAGCGTTTCTGCCAGTGCTCCGTTAAAACCAAACCAGCAATAAGACCAAGGATTCACTGCATCGGCTTGATAAAAAGTGATGACCTGGGGGCAGATTAGAAACCACTGACCTTTCCGCAAGCGATAATTGGACCCACCGACCTCGAAGGTGCCTTCTCCGTCCAAAATATAATGGAGCAGATAGTGATCTCTTATCGCAGGTCCAAAAAAGTGCCCCGGTATGCATTCCTCCATGCCAAACTGAGTTAGATACAATTCAGAGTGCTGCTTACTACGTGGCAAATATTCTATCACGCTAAATCTCCTTATGTAAATTATCAAGCATTATAACATAAATAGTGAGTACCATGCCATGTACTTCATATCTTAGTTTAATATATCATTTCTGTAGAACCTATTGCGACTAATGAGGAGCTTATCAAGCTTTACACCATGTGAACTTAGTTGGTAGTGTTACAAAAAGGTTCTTCTATGTCCTTTTTTAGGTGCGGATTTCCGAGGGGTATGATCTAAAGGAAGGGGTTATTTTTCCATGGGTATCATTGTTCAAGAGCAAACGGGGCTGTTTCATCTACAGTCGTCGGGCATGAGTTATATTATTCAGATTGTGGATGGATTTCCTGTGCATGTATATTGGGGAGATAGGCTGAAGCACCGTGAATCAATGACCGATCTATTGCTTCACACTTCTGCGACGGCTGGATTGGATCGGCTACCGCAAGAGTACCCGCAGTATGGGAGTGGAGACTTCCGTAACCCGGCGTATCAAGTAGAACTTGAAGATGGAACTCGTATCACGGAGTTAAAGTACGATGGTTACCGGATCATCAAGGGAAAGCCATCATTAACCGGGCTTCCGGCCGTATATACCGAGAATGAAGACGAAGCGGATACGTTGGAACTGGAGTTAAAAGATGACTTTTCAGGTCTTAAAGTTGTTCTTCTTTACACCGTCTTCGCGGATCGAAACGTAATCGCTCGTTCGGCTCGTTTGAGTAATACGGGAGCCAAGAATCTTCGACTTCTCCGTGCTCTAAGTGCCAGTGTCGATTTTTCAGGTAAAAGCGATTTAGAGTTCATGTATCTTTCGGGAGCATGGGCTCGGGAGGGGAATATTACCCGCAAACCGATTCTTCAAGGTGAAACCCGAATTGATAGTAAAAGGGGCATGAGCAGCCATCAACTCAACCCTTTTGCTGCATTGGTCACTCGGGGAACAACGGAAAGCTATGGTGAGGTATTCGGCTTTAGCCTCGTGTACAGCGGGGGCTTTGAGGCGGGAGCAGAAATAGATTCATTCGGCTCTACACGGTTTAGCATCGGCGTGAACTCCTTTGATTTTTCGTGGTTACTGAGCCCAGGGGAGAGCTTCCAAACGCCAGAAGCCGTTATGGTTTTCTCCGGTCAAGGACTGGGAGATATGTCGCGGACGTATCATCGCTTGTATCGGACTCGACTTTGCCGAGGGAAATATCGGGATGAAGAACGCCCTATTCTGGTCAATAACTGGGAAGCTACCTATTTTGACTTCAATGCAGATAAGTTGGTATCGATAGCGAAAGAGGGGGCTGAGCTAGGCATCGAACTATTTGTCTTAGATGACGGTTGGTTCGGAAAACGGGATTCTGACAATTCGTCTCTCGGCGATTGGTACGAGGATCGTCGGAAGCTGCCAGACGGACTTGCGGATGTCGCGAACCGTATCAATCGGCTGGGGCTTAAATTCGGGCTCTGGTTTGAGCCAGAGATGATCTCTCCAGACAGCGAGTTGTACCGGGAGCATCCGGACTGGTGCCTTCACGTTCCGGGACGGAGGCGCAGCGAAGCCAGATGGCAGCTGGTGCTGGACTATACTCGCAAGGAAGTGCGCGATTTCATCTACGATTCGCTTTCGGCCATTTTCTCCAGCGTGCCAGTCTCTTATGTGAAATGGGATATGAACCGCTGTCTGACGGAAATCGGTTCCGCTGCTCTGCCGCCGGAACGACAATCCGAGACTGCTCATCGCTATGTTCTTGGATTGTATGAGCTGTTGGAGCGCATCACCACCGAATTTCCACATATTCTTTTCGAGAGCTGTTCAAGTGGCGGAGGACGCTTTGATCCAGGCATGCTTTACTACATGCCTCAAGTCTGGACTAGTGATAATACCGATGCGGTGGAACGCCTGAAGATTCAATATGGAACTAGCCTTGTCTATCCTGTAAGCGCAATCGGAGCGCATGTTTCGGCAGTTCCGAACCATCAAGTTGGACGCATAACGCCCCTTGATTTTCGAGGTGATGTCGCCATGTCCGGAAATTTTGGATATGAGCTTGATCTCACGAAATTCACCGATGAGGAAAAAGAGACGGTCAAACGCCAAATCGCAGTATACAAGCAGATACGTGGCTTAGTACAGAAAGGTGACTTGTATCGCTTAAAGAACCCGTTTGAAGATAACGAATCGGCTTGGATGTTTGTTTCTGAAGACCAAGAGGATGCCATCGTCTACTATTTCCAAGTGATGGCTGTTCCGAACGCGCCCTGGCGGGTTCTGCGCCTTGACGGACTTAATCCAGAGCTCGAATACGAAGTTCAGTCAGGAAATAGCGGAGAAAAGTCTATTAATGGGGGGGATAGGCTTATGAAGTTGGGCCTCCCTCTTGTCTACGGACAGAAAGACTATGAAAGTGGATGGTTCAGGCTCCGGGCAATAAGGTCCGGTAAGGCTTAAAGGACAGTACAACAGTACAACTGCTGAAAGAGAAAAGACAATCGATTGAGTTATGCCCCTTTTTGTATGAAAAGGGGCATTTTGCGTACAGCAGCTGTACTGATTGTGGAGGGGGAAGCCATTTTTTTATACGAATGATGAATGACATGAAACTGAGGAAGATGTAGGAGTTACATTTGAATGTTGATTGAAAACAGGATCATCAACAGAGTAAGTCGTTACGCTGACGGCTGCTTCATTCCTTAATTAATGAATTCATTTCTAAATTTACGGAATTCTTTAGGTGTTTTTTTATGATGTTTCTTAAAAGACTGAATGAAGTGATTTACATGATTGAACCCCACTCTGTGAGCTATTTCAGTTATTGTAGAATCTGTTGAAATTAATAACTCGCTGCTTTTCTTGATACGGTACTTAATTAAGTAGTCGTAAGGTGTCATATGAATGGTTCTCTTAAAACTACGAGTGCATTCCGAAATACTTAAATGTGCTATAGCAGCAATTTCTTGCAATGTTATATTGTCTGAGTAGTTTTGATGGATAAAACTGAGCATCAATTGAAGTCGCTCCTGTTGCAATTTCATGTATTTAGGTGCTTCCTCAGAAGACAGCGAAATATTAGATATTAAGACTAACCATAATTGTGCCGTTTTGATGGAAACCTCGTATTCCCAGCCCCATTTTTTTTTCATATCAAATTTCTGTTTCATATCCCAAAGCATTTGCAGTATTTGAATTTGCCATTCAGCATCTCCTTTGATTACTAATGACAATAAGAGAGAGTTTGTATAAGGCAGTACATAGTTTTTTTCCATCGCACTATCTGCATAAAAGGCCAGCAGCTTCTCAGGGAAATTAAAGCTGACATATTGACCGTTATGTGTAAGGTGTGTAGTAACGTGAAGAACACCTTTATTAATTAAAATGGCCTGACCTGTTTCTAATTCATGATCAATGCCGTTAACTTGTATCACTAGCTTTCCTTTGGTAACCAAAGTGATTTGCAGTTCCTCATGCCAATGTAAATCGTTGAATCCTCTACCTTCAGGACTACTTGCATGAATAGTATGGGTGTACATGATGTATGGAAATGAAACATCGGGATATAGAATGGTCTCATGCAATTGTTTTTCCATTTTAGCGAGGTCCTTTCTGATGACGATATTTCTATATAAATTAAAGATATAGTTACACAAATAAAATAAAAGTGGTGATATTATTATACCAGATCTTCGGCTTATCATTACAATCCTGTGCACAGGCGATTGGATAAGACATCTTGGAGGCGTATATGTGAAAATAAATCAATCGTCGTTACCGTTTCATCCGTATATTTTGCTTTTAATCAGCATACTGTCTGTTTCTATCTCATCTATCATGATAAAATCCTCAGATACTCCAACCTCTGTGGCTGGGATGTACAGATTGTATATGTCAGTACTCATAATGCTTCCCTTTGTACCTTGGAAAATGTTTCGTTCCTTAGAAATGAACAAAAAAGATTGGAGTACTGTTTTCATAGCTGGTCTTTTTCTCGGGTTATATTTCTTATTCTGGATGGAATCTTTAGTATATACCTCAGTTGCGAGTTCCATGGTCATCTTATCCTTACAGCCTTTATTTGTAATGATGGGTTCATACTTTATGTTCAGAGAACGAGCAAATATATTGACCATTCTTTGTTTGATCGCCGCTCTTGTCGGTTCAATCATTATAGCTTGGGGAGACATAGGGATTTCGAGAGAGGCATTAATCGGAGATGGATTATCTTTATTAGGAACAATCTTGGTTTCAGCATATATGTTGGCAGGACAGAAAGTAAGCCACAAAATAAATGCAAATTTATATAGTGTTATTGTTTTTTTTATTGGTGGCAGCGTCATGTTGGTCTACAATATGTTGAATCATTATTCCTTGATCGAATATGACTCGTCGGATTGGATGTATTTCTTTTTACTTGCAGTAATCCCAACTATTTTCGGACAATATATATTTAATTTGTTGTTGAAATCAATGGGTGCAACTACGGTCTCAGTTGGTATTATTGGAGAGCCTGTTCTTGCCATAATTCTCGCCTACTTATTCTTGGGAGAAATAATCTCTGCATTTCAATTCATAGGTGGAATCATGACTTTATTCGGTATGGGGATGTATTTTTGGGCAAAATCTTTAAAGTATACTACGGTTGCAAAATATTAAATTTGAAATTCATTATCGCGAAATTGAAGAAAACAATCGATGAGGAGAATGTTTAGATGGCAACGATTGATGATTTTTTGAAACTAGATATTCGAGTTGGAACCATAATTAAAGCTGAGTTTTTTGCAGAAGCAAAAGTACCTGCTATTAAACTTGAAATTGATTTTGGACAAGATATCGGAATAAAAGCTTCGAGTGCACAAATCACAAAAAGATATGTGGCTGAAGATATTATAGGGGAACAAATCATAGGTGTAGTCAACTTTCCACCTCGACGGATAGCAGGCTTTAAGTCAGAGGTGTTAGTCCTTGGAGGAATTCCCGAAAAGGGGGATGTGGTTTTATTGAAACCAGATATCAAACTACCTAATGGAACACCTATTGGATGATTGATCGGCTGTTTAATCAGTAAAATATATAACTTCACAACAGGCAGGACATTGAACCTAACGGGATACGATCCTTCAATAGCAAGTTGAAACAGATAGCGGCAGACTAGGACTTTATTTTCACGTCCTAGTCTGCCGCTTTTTCTTTTATTGGTCTGTCTAAAGCTTATTTGATTCATTAAAATCTGCAACAGTTAGGCTGGAAATCACGAGTGTCACCAATCCAGTAAAAGCACAGTTCTCCAATACCAGCTATACGCCTTATACCTATCTGGCTGGGATGCTGCGTGTCCCCTCTGTCATCGGGGAGGCGCAGAGCGGGCACACCGGCGGCGTGCCTGTGCTAGCCGCGCTTGTACGGCGTCCGCTTGTTGTGTCGCGCCGCATCCACGCTTTGCAGGCGCCGTCGGTGCATTTCCACACGGGCACGTTGATGCGTGGCTCCGCCTGAGACCCTGCCACCGACGAGGTCGTCCGTGTCGTAGCACTGCCTGGTCCTGGCCTGCTGCTCACGCGGGTCGCTGTGCCAGACGCTGGCGATCCAGCGCCAGCACGGCTGCTATACCCGGAAGCACCCTTCGGTTGGCCGAAGCTGCTGCTGCGTGTTTCTGGCTTGGAAGCCTCAGGGGTGACCCCATAGGCTTCCAGCAGGAAGCGTGACACGGCGGCAGGCTTGCCATGATTAGAGGCGGGAGAGGTGATGTACAGCAACTCCTTCGCCCGGGTGACGGCCACGTAAGCGAGGCGGCGCTCTTCTTCAAGCGCTGCATCGTTATCCACAGCCGTAGTCGGGGCGGCGCCTGCCCGCCGATCCTCCGGCAGCTCGCTGTGCAGCGCCGAGCTGTGCGGCAGAATGCCTTCGCTGGCTCCGATCCAATATACGCAAGGGAATTCCAGCCCCTTGGCGCGGTGGATCGTCATGAGCCGAACAGCATCGCTGTCTTCCTCTCTGCGCAGCGATTCCATTTGGCGGTGACGCTCGGAAAGCTCGTCCGCAAAGCTGACGAACGCCTCCACGGTGTCAAACCGCTTGGCTGCCGTTTCGAGCTCCTCCAGACTTTCTTGCATCGTTTCCTTATAATGAGTCCACGCGCCCGTATCTCCGCTTTCCAAATATTTATCATAAAAGATGCGCCGCATTTCTTGAATGGCATAGGCAGGCTTCATTGTAGTGAGACTGCGAATCAGACGAATACGCTCTTTCACCTGCTCACGCTGAAAATCACGTAGTCGATCCCAGCGGCTGAGATGAATCAGCGGGTATTTTTTAGCCTGCTGTTTCTCCTCGCGCATAATCCATTCCATACCCGCCTCACGGGAGACGTACAGCGGCCCAAGGGTGCTCGGAATGGATTCCATACGCCGGGGATTCAGCGACAAGCGCAGGTGATCCATTAAGGGACGAATCAGGGACTGATCATAAAATACAGCCCCTGCTCCATACTGAATAAATGGAACATCCCGCATAATTAATTGCTCAAAAATAGATCGGCTTCCGCTGGCTGTCCGGTGCAAAATAGCGATATCCCGGTAGCGCAGCCGACCTTCCTCTACCTGTCCGAGTAGATGGGTAACAATATGCCCCGCTTCTTCCTCGGGTCCGGATGGGGTGGCAAACTGCGGCGGCAAGCCTTCACGCCCGGCAGCCGAAAGACGTTTGGAGCGTCGATGAACATTTTTGGCGACAATGTTAGAGCCCAGCCCCAAAATCCGCGCATCGCTGCGATAATTAATATCCAGGGTAATGACCTTTGCATCCTTATAGACTTTGTCAAACTCCAGAATGGATTCCTGACGTGCCCCATTAAAGGTATAGATCGTCTGGTCATCATCCCCCACGACCATCAGATTGCGATGTCGGGCAGCCAATCGTTGCACCATCTCATATTGCAGGGCATTCGTATCCTGAAATTCATCGACCATGATATGTGAAAAACGCTGCTGAAGCGGCTTAAGCACATCCGGGTCACGCAGCAGTGCGGAGGCACGCAACAGAATATCGTCAAAATCCATTTTATTGCGCTCCTGTTTCCACGCTTCATAGGCGAGCATGGCACGCTTGGCATCCGATTCCTCGCGCACGGTTTCCGGTAGCTGGTCCGCGCTGCGGCCTTCCGCTTTCCAAGCGGAGAGAGCAGACAGCAGGCTTTCCGGCTGGAAAGCCTCGCTGAGCCCAAGCTGCCGCAGCATCATTTTCATGACGGTATGCTGGGCCTGCGTTTCACCGAACACTTCATCTTGCACGCCGCGATGACGCAGCATCGCCAAAGCGAATGAGTGAAACGTGCGAGCCTGAACTGCACGTGCAGCGGCAGGGCGCACACCGGGTAATCCCGCGATGCGCAGTTTCATTTCGGCAGCTGCCTTGCTGGTGAAGGTCACCAGCAGAATGGACGATGCAGGGACATCCCGCATCGCCATCAGGTAGCCTGCGCGGGCAGCCAGCACTGTGGTTTTGCCGCAGCCAGCCCCTGCAAGGGTCAGAAGGGGGCCTTTGCCGTGGCGGACGGCCTGGATCTGCGGGCGGTTCAGGTGAATGCCGGCGTTCTCTAAAGCACGAAAATAGGCCGAGTCTTGGTCGGTGTCGGGCACCAGCGTCATACTGGTATCCATGGAAGCACGACGTGCCTGAGGGCTCGACGTTGAATAAGGAACCCCGATGGGTCGGGGGTAAAAAGAAGGATTTGGGTCCATAATCCTGAAACCCCTTTCGTTCTTAAAATCTTCCATTTTCACAAATGGGGGTAGTTTTTGGTATGATAGAGTTCTAGTCAGCTTTAGCTGACGATAAGAACAAGGCGATGGACTAAAATAATGCTGAAATTCATGCGGATCTTGCCGGAGCGACAGAACGTCAATACGTTGACGCTAATGCCAATAGCCTTCAAACAGGCAATATGACCGCATTCCATTATACAGGAGTTCGAGGTTTGCCAACAGAAAAAAACTTTGGGATATACGGACGGTATAGTGAAATCCGGCTGGATAATGGGGAGGAAATAACGATGAAGCTGATTCAACGTATAAAGGAAGGCGCTAATCGCGCAACAGAAAAGGCGCAGCATGCTGTCGAGATTAGTAAGATCAATTCACAAATTACAACGATTCAGCAGGAAATGGATGTTCATTTCTTACGAATGGGTCAGATCTTTTACGAAGGTTACCGTGCATCCGACATGTCGGTGGCAGAAACCGAGATGACACAGCTATCCACTGCATGTGATGAGCTTCAGGATGAAATTGACGAGCTGCGCAGTAGAATTGCAGAATTGAAAAACGCTCATTTATGCACCTGTGGAGCGGTTGTGCCTCTGGATGCGAACTTTTGCCCCAAATGCGGACGCAAGCTCAATGAAGGACAGGCTGCTTCCAAACAAGTAGCTGCTGTGCGTGAAGAGGTGCCAACGGACGTCTATTCTTTTGATCTGCGCAAGCCAGAGGTAGTGAAGGATGCTGCGCCTGCTTACACGGAGTATGCAGAACAGGAAGTAGTCGATCGGCATGAACAGGAACAGGATGAGCGGTATGAAACACACGAACCAGCGGGACTAGACCGCGATTACACAGTATCTGATTTTACACCGGAAGAAAAAGCGGCATTCGACGCTGAGTGGGAGCGCCGTCGTCAGGAAGAACTGGAAAAAGAACACCGTCGTCTTGAAGAACTGGAACGCGAGCGTGAGCGCCAGGAGGAGCTGGACGAGCGAATCCGATATTGGAAGGCCAACAACTCCGGGGCCGAGAAGCCGGCAACGCCGTCTGCACAAGTACGTGAAAATGTAAAATGCCAAATCTGTACTGCAGAACTACCTAAAGGGTCCAAATGGTGCCCGCGTTGCGGAGCTGAACAGATTTGACGCAGCCGAACAGGCTGCTGCAGGACACAGACATAACGCCGGGCAGCATAGGGGGAACAGAATATATGGAGCGTTTGCTGCATCATCTGCGGAATCTGGGTTTTACGGAAATGGAAGCCAAGGTTATGGTCGAGCTTTCGAGGCAAAATGCGGCTTCCGGCTATGAAGTGGCTAAGCGTCTGGGTGCATCGCGCTCCAACGTGTACGCGGCTTTACAGCGTTTGGCCGGGCAGGGATATCTCAGAACCAGTGCTGGAGAGCCTGTACGTTACAGCATGCTGCCACCGGGTGAACTGACCCGGATGATCGAAGGACAAATGCAGGAGTCCCTACGCGCAGTGGAGAAAGAAATGCCACGAACAGAACCAACCAAGCCGACCTTTTATAATGCGGAAGGCGATCGGAAGGTGCTGGAAAGTCTGACACGTGAATTGGAACGGGCAAAGCATGAGATTGTGTTGGATTTGTGGCGCGAGGAAGCCGAACTGCTGCGGACAGAGTTGGAGAAAGCTGAGAGTCGAGGTGTGCGTCTGCTCTGGTCCTGCGATAACGGAGAAAGCATGATGGGACCGTGGTTACCGTCTGGGTCTGGTACAGACGGACAGGAACCAGCAGGGCGGAAGTTTTCTTTTGTTATTGATCGGCGTTGGTGCATGCTGGGTATGCGGGGAGAGAATTGCCCGACACAGGCGCTTATTACCGAGCATCCGGTAATGACAGGCCTGCTGCTTAATCATTTTGCTCAGGATCTTATTCTGTATGAGCTGGAGCATGATATGGGCAGAGAACTGTCGACCCGGTATGGCTGGCGGTATGAAGGCATTATCGGCAAATATATGTCAGCTGGAGAATAGCTAAAGATTACCGGGTAGGAAGTTCCATCAGTGCCCGGCATATAGATGTAATATAGCCCGCCTTATGAGGCACGAATTGATCCGATGTAATCAGGCGGCGGTTTTTTTCTGGATTTGGCCCCGACGTAATGCCATGGGCTTCGATAAAGGGAATATGGCCTTCAAAAAGGGCCAGTGCTTGGTCAAGATCTGCTTCGTACAGTCCGGCTACTTCTTCTTGCTGGAGGTGATAAGCTTCCAATGGCTGGTTCGATAGCAGTCCAAACACCGAGCTAACCTCCCGATCCCAAAAAGAGGTGCCCTGTGCGGTACCTTTGCTTTCATACCGAACGGTCATCAGCGGTGTTAATGAGGTAAAGGGAACATGAATGCCCAGTTCTTCCTCCAGCTCACGAGCCGCCTGAGACATATCTTCGCCTGCCGTCAAGTGACCGGCTGCTGTAATATCGTAGCATCCGGGGAAGGTGTCCTTCGTATCCTGACGCTGTTGGAACAGCAAGCGACGGCCTGTCGAAGTGTCTCGTGCTAGCCAGCAGTGAAAGGTATGGTGCCAGTATCCCTTGGCATGTGCGTCTTGTCGCGAGGCTGTGCCAAGAGGGTTGTCTTCATCATCGTAGATATCCAGAAGCTCGCTAGTCATCGTGGTTCCTCCTATAGTAAGCAGAAATCAAAGGTCTACTTTACAGTATAACGTGTTTTCTGTCCTGACGATATGAAGGCGGGTGTGGAATGTGGAGTGGCATTTGGGGTATGCTGGGAACATGAGGATTTGCAACATCACACAGATTTACGATTGAAAGGAGCGATTTTACATGGAATGTATAGTACATTTTCGAGTCATGCATCCGGAGGAACCCAAGGAACTGCGCGGGTTGATTATGCTGGAAAGCGGAGGCAAGCCGGGGATTGATCAAATCACGGATATGTTCAAAAATATGGGCTATGATGTCCGCCCAGACAATCCGGAGGAATTGATTTTTAAACCAGTCGATGTCAGAGCCAATTATACATATATCCGGGTTATTGAACTGGATACAGGTGAGGAAGTCTACCAGGAAGACAGGGATTTGCGCGCGATTTTGGAAAATTTGCTGAATAAACGTTAAAGATCAGGAGAACTAATCGATGGAATGAGATAAAGTGATCCTGTCGCCATTCATAGGAACGGAGAACCAATAATGAGATTGTATATTATCCGACACGCAGACCCCGATTACCCCAATAACACCATCACGCCGGAGGGGCATTTGGAAGCCCAGGCACTGGCCAAACGGCTTTCCAGTCACGGACTGGATCGAATTTATGCCTCTCCTTTGGGGCGGGCTTTGGATACAATGCGCTACACCGCCGACTCTCTGGGTATGACTCATGAAGTGGAACACTGGACACAGGAGCTGGCTCTAAAGCTGGAGGAAACTCCATACGGCCGTCTTTCCCATTGGGATTTGCCAGGTGAAGTGATCCGTTCCGAAATGCCCCTGCCGACTCATGACTCTTGGCAGGAGATTTCCTATTATCAGGGAACGCAGAGTCCCGAAACCTTCGAGCGGCTGAAGCTTCATTCCGATGAATTCCTGAAACGGCAAGGCTTTGAGCGGGTGGAGGGCAGGTACCGGATTCTGAAGCATACCGAAGATCAGGTGGCCGTATTTTGTCATGGCGGCTTCGGGCTGACCTGGCTTGCTCATCTGTTGGAGCTGCCATTGGCCTTGGTCTGGTCCGGCTTTTGGATGCCGCCTAGCTCCGTAACCACGATCTTGTTTGATGAGCGCTCCCAGGAATGGGCAGTTCCCCGTTGCATCGGCTTCGGTGATGTTTCCCATCTGTACGCTGAGGGCTTGCCCGTCAGACCCCGTGGCATTATCACCAATTTCAACTAATCAGATCTCTCACACCATACCAAAACGGCTTAAGACGGTACATCGTCTTAAGCCGTTTGTTGTAGTCATATAGGTGTGGGTTGAGTCAGCGTGCTTCGACGTACCCCTCCAGCTTGGAAGTGCAATGTGCGCAACGGGTAGCGGCTACAGGAATTTCGGATAGGCAATGTGGACATTCCTTGATCGTTTTTTCCTGAGGAGGTTTTTCTTCCTCTTTGCGTTTCAGCATGTTAATCCCTTTGACCAGCATGAACACACAGAAGGCTACGATCAGGAAGTCCAGCAGGACGTTAATGAACTGACCATAGGCGAGGACTGCAATCCCTGCTTCTTTGGCCTGTGCCAAAGTCATGCGTGTACCGTCAGCATTTAAAGGATCGGCAGCTCGTAAAGCTACATACAAGTCTGGAAAATTCATGCCGCCCAGAAGTTTACCAATCGGAGGCATGATAATATCGTTTACCACAGAAGTGACAATCTTGCCAAACGCTCCACCGATGATAACACCGACCGCGAGGTCAATCACGTTACCCCGTACAGCGAATTCTTTAAACTCTTTTATAATACCTTTTCCGCTCATATGAGTGCTCACCTTCTTTACATAAAATCATTTATCTATAATACATGCTATGTCAATGGAGGGCAATTCCCAATTGATGTATTGCACTTTGTCACAAAATCACATGTTCATTTGTCTTCTATATGTAAACCAATAATGGAGGCGATGTATCGTGAGTTTGAGATTCAATTACAGAGCAGTGAGTCCTAGCACATTCAAGGCAATGATGGAGATGGAAAAATATATTTCCGGTCGTTTTACAGACAAAGTATTGTACGAACTACTGAAAATTAGAGTATCCCAAATCAATGGATGTTCCTATTGTCTGGATATGCATGCGAAGGATTTGCTCAAGCTGGGGGATTATGCTGACCACATTTTGCAGCTAGCCTTATGGCGGGAGGTTCCTTTGTTCACGGAAAAAGAACGTGTTATGCTTGAATTAGCTGAAGCGGTCACCCGTATCTCTGAACAAGGGGTACCTACGGATTTGTACAATAGGGTCAGAGAACATTTTACAGAGGAAGAATACGTAGATTTGATAACCGCGGTTAACGTGATTAACAGTTGGAACCGGATTGCAATTGCAACGGGGATGTATCCGGGCATTCTTTAATGAACAGGGGGCTATGCTTTGTCTGGCAAAGAACACAGAATTGAACAAGAATCGGTGGATTTAAATCTGGAGGAGCTGTATCAAAGATATCGCAAATATTCTTTTGCCATTGCTTATCGCATGCTTGGAACGGTTACGGATGCCGAGGATGTAGTTCAAGACTGCTTTGTCGAGCTGAAGAATAAGCCCCTGGATGATATACACAATCCCAAAGCCTATGTAGCCAAAATGACGATGAATCGGTGTCTGAATCTGTTGAACTCTGCGCGCAAGCAAAGAGAGACATATGTAGGACAGTGGCTGCCGGAGCCGTTGGGTGAAAGCGCAGATCTCCCTGCGGATTGGTTAGAGCGTAAAGACATGATATCTTACGCTTTTCTGGTTTTGCTGGAGCAGCTAAAGCCGATAGAGCGGGCTGTTTTTGTGCTGAGGGAAGCTTTTCAATATGATTACAAAGATATTGCGGAATTGCTGGGGAAGACTGAGAGCAACTGTCGTCAGTTGTTCAGTCGCTCCCGTCGTATTCTATCTTCAGGAGAATCTGCTCTTGAGGCTCAGTCCAGTCGTAATATGAATAACTCATCCCGAATAAAACTACTAGAACGTTTTACAACCGCCTTTCTTGCCTACGATGTGACTGCTATGCTGGAACTACTGGCTGAACAACCTGTATTCGTGTCAGATGGCGGAGGTAATGTGCATACGGTGATGAGACCGATGGTTGTGCGCAAAGGCGTTCTTGCCCTGTTGACTTCTCGTCGGGTATTAACCGTTTTACGAGAAAGAGATGTGTTCCACACCGTCATCAATGGCGAGGTTCAGCTGGCATTTCTGGAAGATGGAAAAGTGAGAGAAACCTTATGCCTCAGACTGACACCAGACGGGGAGCATATTCAGAGTTTTTATTTAATGGTCAACCCAGATAAGCTGGGATACATTCATATAGGACAGAAGAAGCGAACATGCGATAAAAAGTAATCATCGAAACAGCAAAAACCTTGAATCCTGCTAAGGATCAAGGTTTTTTGTTGTCTTCACAACTGCCGGGCTTGATGAAGAGCCAGATCACCTACCCAGGGAAGCTTGAGCCACTTGCCTTGTCCCGCGCGAATTAACAGGATGACCCACAATACAAGGCCTGCCAGCGTTAGCAGGGAAGCGAGCAGAGGACCGAGCAGCGGAATGAATCCAACAAGCACATGCCCGATCATGAGGGTGACAAACAGAAATATGGATTGCAGCGCGTGAAATAATACAAATCGACTTTTCTTTTCCAGCATGACAAAGGCCAGTGCGCCAATAAATGCGAACAGATAGCACAGGACAGCTGCTATATTTTCATCCAATCCCGTGGAAGACTTATAGACTGACATGTCAGGCAAATCCCCCTTTATAAGTTATCCGTACTATACAAGCTATGAGGAAAGGAATTAAAGATATACCCGAAACGCCAGAAAAAGTTCAATCAGGGAATGTGTATAAAAACACGAAAAAGACTGAACGAAAAGGATTCGCTCAGTCATTCACAGGGTTATACACAGTTTTTGCACATGTTGTACGCATTTTATCCACTAAACCCTACTACTTGTCCACAAAATAAACATAGGTTATGCACAAATTGTGCACAAACTGTAGACAATATAGCGATTTAGCACACTTTGCACACAGATTGTCCACAAAATATCAACAGATTGGTATTAACCGTGGATAAGTTGTCTTATTTAGCGATCTCCGCGTTGTAAACGACGGCGTGGATGTGTGATTTTACCCTTTTTATCCTCATCGTCCTCTTTGGGGATAAGTCGTTCATCAGTACGTCCTTCATGATGATTATCAAAGGCGTATTCGGTCATTTTCCACTCGGAAGTACCCAGAACAACATCAGCGGGAAAATGCTGACCTCTGTGCAAATGCTGCTCATGTCCATCCTCATCAATATAAACACCATCCACTTCTACCTTTTCTCCTGTTAGTGGGAGCAAATCCTTCCCTTTGTGTTCCATAGGTATCCCCTCCGTCTGACTTTATTCTTCGTTAATTTGTCCGAACGGAAGGTCTTTTATCCACAAGCTGATGCAAAATATCCTCGGCAATCTGGTCTGCGGGATGAGGTTTACGAAGCAGCTCAATCGCCTGCATCATCTCTTCGGCAAGAGAGGGGGTGGAAATCAGGTCGAGACAATGCTGAATCAGCTCCTCCGTAGTGCGAGCAATACGGGCAGCTCCTTTTTGCTGCAAATACAGAGCATTATTTAGCTCCTGACCGGGTACGGGCTTGAACACAAGAATAGGTAAACCGGATGCAATGCTTTCCGAGAGTGTGATGCCGCCGGGCTTCGTAATCACCAGATTGCTCGCACGCATAAGTGCTGGAACAAAGTCCACGAATCCATAGGTGTAAATGTTTGGGTGGTCTGCATACAGCGCATCCACTTCTGCTTTCAGTTGCTGGTTACGTCCGCAGACGATCAGTAGCCGCAACTGAGGAAGCTGGCTTAATTGCCGACAGATATCCAGTATGCCGGATAGCACACCATAGGCGCCAGCCATAATGAGTAGCGTAGTAGTCTCAGACTGTAGTGATGGAATTACCTGTTCCTGAACAGGAATTTCGTCGGCAGACATGTTATAAAAAGAAGCGTGAATCGGAATACCCGTAGCGATAATGCGTTCAATAGGTATTCCCCGCTGGGCGGCTTCCTGCTGGATATCCTCAGTGGCTACATAGTAGCGGTCAATATCGGGATGCAGCCAGCGCCCATGCAGATCGAAATCTGTAACCACGTTGACAATAGGCAGACTCATTCCCATTTTGCGGCGTAACGCCGGGAGCGCGAGCTGCGGGAACGTATGTATCACGAGATCCGGCAACTCCTTTTTCAGAGTGAGCGTAAGTTGACGCATTCCGAATGAATGCAACACATGGCCGAAGGCCGATTTAGCCTGCATACCGCGCGTGATGTTATAGACCCAGCCGTAAAGCTGAGGAATGGTTTTGAAGCTTTGCATATATACAAATTTGGTCAGACCGTTCAACCAGGGATGAGATTCAGCCATCAGGTCGAGAAGTTGTACCTCGCAGCGTCCGAGTCTTCGCAAACTGTCCATAATTGCCCGAGCGGCCTGCACATGGCCTTCCCCGTAACTGGCGTATAATATTAGAATTTTTGGTGCTGAGACTTCCATGAGTGTTTAGCCCCCTATATTCAATAAGCACATGAAGCTCATATCAGGAACGTTCCAAGTTGAGGGAGGATACGGCTGGAAAAACGTAGCGCTCCAGCAGTGTTCGCGGATTTTTCCAACGGCTCACCTTGCTGTCTGCTGTAAATACCGCGACTGCGTTCGCTTCTGGCACAAGATAAATTTGCTGTCCTCCATGTCCGTGCGCACACGCGTAGTTGATGCCGTGGAGTCGTCCTGTCCACCATTGGAATCCGTAATCTCCGAATTCTGGATAGCCTTCAACCTGTCGCTGTGTCGCCTGATGCAGCCAATCGGCCGGAATCAATTCTTTTCCGTTCCAGCTGCCTTGATGAAGGCAGCAATCGCCGAATTTAGCCATGTCACGCGATGTCAGATATAGCCCGATGTGTCCCATGGTGTAGCCCTCTGGATCTTGTGCCCAACCACTTCTTCCAAAACCTAAGGGTTCGAACAGATGCTGGAGAGCGTACGTATAGGCCTCAATCCCACAGCATTGGGTCAGCAGCACGGACAACAGGTGAGAATCAACACTACGATATTGGAATACACCGAGTTGGTCCTCCTGTACAGGTAAACGTAGGGCAAAGGACGGCCAGCTTTTGCTGCGATGAAAACGGTGGATAAAAGCTTCTCCGAGCTTTTTGCCCGTCTGCCAATACAAGCCGGATGTCATGGTCAACAGATGGCGAATCGTAATCTGCTCTAGCAGTGTTTCCTTCCGCCTAGGTAAATACTCAGACAACAGCTTATGCACAGCCGTCTCTGGCCCGGGCATATCACCGCGAGCCATAGCTATGCCGATGAGCGTGGAAGTAAAGCTTTTGGTTGCGGATCGCAAATCGTTCAGAGAGCTTACTTCATGCCCATTATAATAGCGTTCCCAGATCAGTTTGCCGTGGCGCAGCAGCAGGAAGCTGTGCATTTTAGGAAACTTGGCTTGGATTTCACGGTCTGCCTGATCAAGTAGGGAGACATTGATGCCCTCCTCTTCACAAGTTCCTATGTTCAGGGCAGACATACGGGCAACAGGTGCAGTGAACAGCGGAGCATAGCGGCGCATCCTTTTCCCTCCTTGTTATGTTTATTTATTTTACCCCAAACACATACACTCCAAAAACCGATAAATAAGGTATACCTCCTGTGCAACAGCTGATTGAGTACCCCAAATGACATGATGCGTAAAAGATAGGTAAAATCAATGTAAATTTACTGGAAAGCTGAAAGCTGTATCTGAATATGTTATAATGGGGTAGTGATTCAGCCAAAAGAAAATCGGTTAATAATAGTGTCAGGTACATGCCTTGTATAAGGTGTTCCCGACCTAAGCTGCAATTAGACATACTACTTCACTGCATAAGGACATCAATACTTTTCGGCATTCTCTTCAACGGAGCACTTATTTTCAACGTTTTGGGAGGGAGTTACATGGCAACGAAAGGTCACAATGAAGTTAAGGAAAGTCTGCGGGAAATGACTCGAATTTTCCGGCCTAAGGATCCCAAAAAATTTGTAAAGGAATATGTGCGAAAATACCGGATTACAGGAGGGTATGAGGAAGAGTTGACCATGGTGGTGGAAAACGAACTCGGTCGCATAAATTCTTCAGTATCTTAAAGGGTTCGATTACCCGAAAAACTAGAAATACGACTTTTATAAACCGTCTATCCACAGAGGAGACGGTTTTTTTGTGTCCGCCGTGCATACAATGGGATAGGTTTAGTGAATTTGTATGCTCAAAGGAGGCGGATTCCAATAGAGATAGCGATACGAACACCGGAGGAAATCGGCTACATGAGGGAGGCCGGACGTATTTTGGCAGATTGCCATCGTGCGCTGGAAAGTCGTATTCTTCCGGGAATTACAACGCTTGAAATCGATGCTTGGGTGGAGCAGTTTTTAAGCAAGCGTGGAGCCACGCCTGAACAAAAGGGCTATAAAGGTTTCCCTTATGCCACCTGTGCTTCGGTCAACGAGGTGGTATGTCACGGTTTTCCCTCGGAGCGGGTGCTTCATGATGGGGATATTGTGACCATCGACATTGTGGTTAACAAAGATGGTTGGCTGGCTGACCGAGGATGGACTTATGCGGTAGGTAACATTAGCCGCCCGGTAGCACGACTGTTGCGGCAGACCCATAAGGCATTGGTACGGGGTATCGAGGTTGCCCGCCCGGGGAGGACGTTGGGGGATATCGGGCATGCTGTGGAAAAAACAGCAGGCTGGCGGCGGTTCGGCAACGTCAAGCCTCTGATCGGGCATGGCATTGGCCGCCAAATGCATGAGCCGCCAGAGGTTCTGCACTACGGTCGTCCCAAAACGGGATTACCACTGCGCGAAGGGATGGTGATTACCATTGAGCCGGTATTTACCCTCGGAACCGAGGGGGCCGTGCTCTGGGGGGACGATGGCTGGACCATCAGCACAGCAGATGGCAGTTGGGGAGCTCAATACGAGCACACGATTGCGATTACAAAGAACGGCCCTTATATTTTGACCTCATAAAAGAGAGTTGTGCCATAGGGAGTCAATGTGCGGGGCGTTTGCATAAGGCTCTCTAGGTAAGTTTTTTCAGGATGACACATTCATCGTGGTTGTAGAGATTTTTCGGTAAAGCAACAGATAAATACCCAGCTCGACAGGGGAGGAAACAGCCATCACAATTCCCGCCACTTTGCCGTCCAGTCCTGAAAAAAAGCAGATACACAGAATAAGCGCGAGAATCGCAAAGCTTACAGAAAACAGCCTGCCGATAAAGATAGGTTTGGTATTGCCGATCAATATCGAACGCCCAATAAAATATTCCACCCAAGGATAAAATGCGACATAGACAGCCAGTATGCGAAGCAATCCTCTGGTTTCTAGCAACAATTTTCCTTCCAATCCCAATACATTCCGTAACACAGGATCGCCAGCAAATCCGAAGGAAAGTAACAGTAGTAGCAGCGGCGACAGGATAGACAAAAAGCTCAAAAATATCAGCACTTCCCTGCGCTTGGACGTATAAAATTGAATCACAATTTGATGCAAAGAGCTGCAAAACCAGACCAATAGATTTAGGATTTGCAGTGCTACAGAAAAGGATGCCACGGCCAAAAGTGGATCAGTTGTATTGTTCAGCGCAGCTTGGATGGAAGGATTCAGGATAACCAGCACCAGCGCCGAATATAGCAAAGGAAGATAAAAAGGTAGAAGATGCTTCGCATGATGGATGGTTTGCTCCGCGTTGTCAGGAGGCAGCTTTCTTTTGAGAACCCGGCCTTCTAAAAAAGTAACGACCAGCTCTATGAGAATACCTGCAATAAAAATGGCAGCACCGACTCGTCCGTCATTCGTCCAGCCAGCACGGATCAAAAACCAGGAAGCAATTAGCATCACGATAATACGTATGGACGAGCTGAATGTCATCCATGCCGTTCGGTGCTTGTTAATAATAAGTCCCTGATATATGTTACGGACAGCTACCAATATGTATAGTAAAGTAAGAACCTGAAATACGTTCTTGGTGGGTTCGATCAATACTGGGGACACACCAAATACATATTGAAAGACCAGATTGCCTACGGGCGTCAACCCGATGCTCCAGCCTATGATCAATACAGCCACAGCGACGAACGTACATAAAATACCGATAGAATGAACGGACTTGCGATCATAACCGAATTTCGTGGTCATTTGCCGTACAGCGGTTAACGGAGTTTCCAACAGTAGGCACAGGCTGACGGCGACCGCATAGCTGCTTAATGTAAACGAAGGATGTTCCGAACGAGCAAGCACGGCATTGACGATGACATGCGTTAGTGCAGCAATTAATGACGAAATGCCAAGCGGCACATAAAATGAAACGATTTTATTCAAGTCGAATCCTCCAGTAATGAACGAGTAGTGTAGTGAACGGTTATCCTATCCAACTTCACTAAACAATGAATATTCTTATTATAGATCAAGATTTGGATCGTCGATATAATAGAGTGCATAATATTGGAAACTAGGAGTGGAACTCACATGAACATCAGGGAAGCAACGATATCAGATGCCGAGGGCATCGCCAAGGTGCACGTAGATTGCTGGAGGACGACGTACAAAGATATAATGCCTGCCCAGGTTCTGGAACAGCTTTCCTATGAGCAAAGAACAGAACTGTGGAATGCGAATCTATCCAGTGAAGACGGCCATCGGGTATACGTTGCTGAAAATGAGAAGGGGGAAATCATCGGATTTGTGAGTGGGGGTCCAGAAAAGTCAGGTGAATATCCCCCGTATGGGGGAGAAATAACGGCTATTTACGTTTTGAGTGAATACCATAGTTTAGGCTTGGGGAAGAGACTATTTTTACGTCTGCTTCAACATTTTAATAGTATGGATATTCACTCTGTAATCGTATGGGTGCTAGCAGATAATCCAGCATGTACTTTTTATGAAAGGCTGGGGGCCAAACTTATAGTAGAACAACATATTATAAATATGAGTGGCAAAAACCTGAACATGTTGGCTTACGGTTGGATACTATTCGGATAGAATACGCTTTTGTCCTTCCAAAGCACGAATCGGTGCAATATTTTGCGTAAATTCCAACGTTCCCAGATAGTGGCCCTCAGCATCACGGATGGCAAAATAACGGATGTAGACAAATTTGTCCTTGATTGGAATCCAAAAATCTTCAGCATCCTTGCGGCCTGCTTTAAAATCTTCCAGCAGCTTCTCAACGACGTGCACGCTTTGGGGCGGATGGCAATTCTGTACGGTACGACCAATGACGGCTTTCGTGCGCGCGAAGATTCGTTCCTTACCATGGGAAAAATAGCGAACAACATCATTTTCATCGATAAAAGTCAGGTCAACGGGTAGATGATTCAACAGCAATTCCAATTGTTGTACGGATATAATCCCCGTCTCGAATCTCACGAAGCCTTGCGGTGTTCCGGATGTGCCTTCCGTTTGCTCAAGGGCTTCTGCAGGTTCCTCTGCCCGTTCGGGTATCCATTCACGTTCGGGAGCGGTCAGGCAGAACCCGATTTCCTCGCTTTCCCGGGCTATTTTCAGCCACTCATCCTCTGTCAGCTTACTGAGTGCCATCGGTAGCAAAATATTTTCTTCCTTGAATATCATTTCATTCACTTCGCTCATGATATGGGCAAGTGCCTTCCCAATCTGTTCACGATCTCCGTTATATTCGGTGAGCAGACTCTTTGCCTCCTTAATCGCGGCACGAATACTGTCGTCCACACCCCACATAACTTTAGTTGGACCAAAAATCCCATAGCGTTCTAGATAAGGAAAGACCAGATTTTCTTTGCGGCTATAGTGCTTGTCGAGATCGAGCAGCAGACTTAAATCTTCCAGTAACTTGTAGATGATTTTGGGGCTGTCGTCCTTTTGAAATTGGTCCGCGTGCAATGACAACCTGAAGTTGACCAATCGTTCGATCTCTCGATTTTCCAGCTTGAAGGTATGAACGGGATGTCCCGGTTGTTCCTCTGGTCCTGAAGGACGGTGAATATCCTCAATGGAACCCTTGAATATCGATGTATGCACGGAACAAAGACGCTGCACTTCCGATACGGGAATTCCCTCCTCAGTCATCAATGCATGCTCCATAGCCGAAATTTCGGCTACGCTTACTCCGCCAACAGCCTCTGCGAAACGCGCTTTGACTTCCTCCACGCTTTTCCCGGCATGTAATTCTTTTATAATTTCCTTTAGCGTTTGTTGGCGTTCCGTTAATTCCTGTGCTGTATGTTCACGGTTGTTAATTAGCTCGCTCATGATCGTTAGCTCCTTTATTTTTGAATGGTAAAACCATGTTGCAAAAACGTGCGTTCCACGGTTTCCATAGCTACTTTTTTTAATGCAATACCTTTGGACAGTGTCATAAAACGACCTGCGGTTTGTAACATGCCAGGCTTGGCGATATCGTGAAAACCCAACTCTACCATAATGTCCTTCACTTCGGGATAACGGCTAACAAGGTTAAATATAGGCTCATCCCAGTGCAGTAGCTTATCCATTTGTTCATCCCCTTGATTGAGAACGTTTATCATTTACAGAGTAGCATAGGTCCTGGCGAGCTTTTGTGATTGTACGCACAATTTACATTCAGGTGTTGACAGTTGTAATTCATGGTTTATATACTGTGTATAAGGATATATACAGTAATAACACTGATTACTGTAATAACAACTTCGTATGAAGAGAGAATGAGGTCGTCATTACAGGCAGTGCAGAAGGGATCAGGATAAGAAAATGACAATCATCAAACAGGCATGGAAGATTACCCGGCACGATTTTCGCAACAATCCATATGTCATGCTGTGGACATTGCTGTTTATTGCGTATTTGGGATTTACCATGAGTTTTGCTGTAAGTGTGCATTGGGATGAGCGTGGAAACTTGAGTCCAGTAGCCGATTTTATCATGCTGGTGTTGATTCCGTTTCTCGGATTCATTTATAACCGTCGTGCATTTAAATATCTTCAGGAAGATTCCTATACGCATATGCTAGCCTTTTTCCGCACCTTGCCTATACCGATGAATGCGGTGATTATGAGTCGAATTCAACAGGCGCTTTTGGCGTTTGTTATGAATAGTGTAATATTTTTCACTCTCTTTTTTACGTTGTCAGCTACGTTTCGGGTATATGCGAGTACAGGTTTCTTTGTATCGTTTGCACTTACCTGGATAGGCTACGGCATGCTGATTCAAGCCATTTATATTCATTTGGAATTTCTTAAAAAAGGAAAATCCTACTTTTGGATATCCATTGTCATCATGCTTATTTGTGGGATAGTTACGATTATAGTTCGAGTATGTGGGGCCAATCTGGTATCGATAACGGCATTTTATAGCAAGGAATGGCAGCTGTTGTCTCCGGTAATGTGGGGAGCGCTGCTGGCAGGAGTTCTGGGTATGTGCGTGTCCTATAGGGTGACACAGCGTAGGCTTATGAAACGGGACTTAACTTAGCGGTATGTGTACAAAGATAGATAAAAAGGGGGGAGAAGCAGGTGAATATACCAGTGCAAATTGATGAGAATAGCGCGGAACCGCTGTATGCGCAGATTGAAAAGCAACTTCGTTCACTCATCGTAACCGGACAGATTGCAGCGGGAACGCTGCTTCCCTCCATTCGGGAGTTTGCAGGGACGCTCCGCTGCAGCGTCATCACCGTCCGGCGGGTCTATCAGGATTTGGAGAACGAGGGCTTGCTTCGTACCCGGCAGGGGACGGGCACCTTCGTAGCTCTGGTTGAGGACGATAAGCGCTCAGGTTACCGCCTTAAAGCAGTGACTGAGGCGTTGGAAACGGCGATTGACACAGGCATCGCTGTGCAGATGACAGAACAGGAATTGTGGGAGCTTTTCGCAGAAATGGTGAAGAGAAGATATGAAGTCCAAGTGAAGGAGTGACGCCCGTGAAGAACGATGTAAATCATCATGTGGAAGTTCCTATGGGGATACAGATAAAAACACCCATTATTGAGATGAGCGAGGTCTATAAAACCCGGGGTAACCGGGAAATTGGACCGATTAATCTAACCATTGAACCGGGATATGTAGTCGCTTTGGCTGGACATAACGGATCGGGCAAAAGTACATTGATTCACCTGCTGACTCAGCTTATCCACCCGGATTCCGGTGAAATCCGTTGGTTCGGTCAAGCGTATCCAGACGGCATGCCAGCAGATACACGACAATGGGTTGGGTATGTGTCAGAGCAGCCAACCCGTGAGGAAGATCGACTTACAGCAGAAGCAGCAGCGGCTTTTCGAGCCTTGTGGTATCCCGGCTGGGATGAAACACGTTTTCAGCGTCTGATGGAACGATTTCAGGTTCCTCAGCATACGAAATTATCGCGTATGTCCAAGGGAGAGCGCCGTAAGTTTGAGCTGGCTGCAGCCTTGGCGCCTCACCCCCGTTTGTTGCTGCTGGATGAGCCTTCGTCGGGTTTAGACCCTTTTGCCTGGAAAATCATGCTGGAAGAACTGCGGGATTGTATGGAGAACGGCAAAACGACGGTCATTATTGCTACTCATATTATAGACGAGATCAAGCGTTTGGCGGATTATATTGTTCTGATGCATGATGGCAGGCTGCTCGGCAAGCTGGAAAAAGACCATTTGCTCGAAAATAGCAAGGAAATGTGGTTTGAAGGCACGCCAGAGGAGGCATCGGAGCTTCCGGGAGTGGTAGAGACGGAGAGCGAAGGCGGATTGCAACGAATTGTAACGTTGGCAGCCGGAGAGACCAGCGCCATATTGGAACAAGCGGGCATTCGCCCCATCCGTGTGCGGCGTTTGGAACTGGATGATATTTTAGTACATTGGTCTGCGGGACAACTATCAGAAGATGCGGAGATATATACGCAGAAAAAAGGAGCGGAGTAATCATGAGCATGCTGCAATTGAAAGAGGTCGTGAAGCAATATGGGAACCACACGGCGGTGAACGGAATTTCGCTGAATGTGAACGGCGGGGAGATTTACGGACTACTGGGAGGCAATGGAGCAGGCAAAACGACAACGATGCGCATGGTGCTCGGCCTGATTTACCCTGATGGAGGAAACATTCAATATGAGGGCAAGCCCTACAGCAAGGAGCTCCAACGGACGATGGGTTATTTGCCTGAGGAGCGAGGGTTGTACCCCAAGGTGAAGGTGAGCGAGCAAATTAACTATTTGGGCAGGCTGCGCGGCATGTCGGCCAAGGAGGCGGACAAAAGTCTACGCTACTGGCTGGAGCGCTTTGGGGTGCCGGAATATTACGACAAGCGGATTGAGGAGCTATCCAAGGGGAATCAGCAGAAAATGGGTTTTATTGCTGCTGTAGTGCATCGCCCGACGCTGCTTATTTTGGATGAGGCCTTCAGTGGGCTTGATCCGGTGAACGTTGAATTGCTTAAGGATACGGTGAAAGAGCTGCGGGATGATGGGGCTGCGATTTTATTCTCGACCCACCGCATGGAGCATGTGGAGGAACTATGCCGCCATATTACGATTTTGCATCGCTCAAATACAGTTGTGCAGGGAAGTGTGCAGGAGATTAAGGGCCGTTACCCACGTGAAAAGGTTCGTCTCATTACTACAGGTGAAGTGAACGGACTGGAGCAGCTGCCCGGCGTGCGCCGTGCAGAGCCTATGGATCGCGGCTGGATGCTGCATATTGAGCAGCCGGATGCGGCGAAGTTGATTTTACAAACGGCGTTGGAGCAAACGGATGTGGAGCATTTTGAGATCAAGGAACCTACGCTGAACGAGATTTTCATAAGAGAGGTGGGTGATTCCCATGAATAGACTGGGTACGGTGATCGGTTTTACGTTTCGTCAGAAGGCGAGAACCAAATCTTTTATCATTACAACGCTGGTACTGGCCTTGCTCATTACAATTGGTATGAATCTGCCGTATTTGATTTCATTGTTTAAAGGAGATGGGGCAGGAGGTTCGGGCACAACGGCAGCCGAGCATCATCGCTTGGGACTGATTGCTGGGAGCCGGATAGAAGTGGCGAATCAGCTGGAGCAATTTACAAAGAAGCAATCCAACCCGGCAGCCATCTGGGTGCGTTATGAAAACGTACAAACGCTGGCAATGCAGCAAGCCTTGAAAAACGGGGAGCTGCAAGGTTACGTGCAGTTCACGGAGCCTGCCACTAAGGGAGACACGTTTCCTAAAGTGGAGTACGTCTCTGTAGAAAAAGAGCCATCTCCTGCTGTAATTACATTGTTGCAGACGGGACTTCAGGAAGCTAAGGTCAAAGCCATTATGGGCGGCAATGCATTGACCAGCGATCAAATTCGTGAAATTAGCACACCTGTAATGGTGGATAGCAGGGAAGTAGACGGTCCATCTGAGGCAGGAGGAGCTGTGGGGACAGAGGAAAAAGAGACCTCTATGATTAACTATGGTTTGGTCTATGTACTGATGATTTTATTCTTCACCTCCTCCATGATGACGGGGAATATGATTGCTGCAGAGGTGACATCGGAAAAAAGCTCACGTATCATGGAGATTCTCATCACAAGCGTATCGCCGTTGACCCAGATGTTCGGAAAAATTATCGGCATCTTCCTGGTCGGTCTACTGCAAATTGCTGTTTTTGCAGCCGTTGTATGTGCCAACCTTATGCTGCCGCATAATAATGTCATTCTTAGCTCAGCCGGGCTGGATCTGTCGCAACTGAATATCGCGGTGTTGGGTTATGGTCTGGTATTCTACATCCTCGGCTACTTTCTGTACGCAGTATTGTTCGCTGCGGTGGGCTCCATCGTTAGCCGTACCGAGGAGTTGGGACAGGCGATCATGCCGATTACCGTGCTGTCACTAGCAGCCTTTTATATCGGTATCTTCAATATCGCCGCACCTGATACGATTTTCGTTAAGGTGGCCGGGTACATCCCATTTTTCTCGCCGACTGTCATGCTGCTGCGGATTGGTCTGGAGCGGGCGAGCCTGCTGGAAATCTGGCTGTCCCTTGGTATTCTGGTCGCCTCCATTTTGTTGTTCGGTTGGCTGGCTGCCAAGATCTACCGTACGGGTGTCTTAATGTATGGTAAACGTCCTTCATTCAAAGAGTTAAGAAAAGCTATGAAGGCTTACAAGATTTAAATTTTTAGCAATACATGTTTGTTGTACACAGTCATATTTAATGAGAAAATTTTCAGATTAAACGAGAAATCATCGTAATTGACAAAGAAGAAGTTATACAAATTATTGATTGTATAAATACTCATTTTTAGAGTTGCGGATATTCTCATGAAATATGAAAATTAGGATAGATCTAATAACTTCGAGTCAATGAGTTCTCATTAATTATGAAAATGATCCTCAAATAATGCATGTATTCTGCTGTTGTTTTCTCATTAATTATGGAACCACACACTGTGTGTGGTTCCATAATTAGCGAGTAATGAATATTTATATATCAGTAAAAGTGATTAGACTAGTTTTAGCTTCTTAGAGTGTTTTTGTGAGTAATCATTATAGTTGAGACAAATGTAATTAATAAATGAGATTTTTTTCAACACATGTTTGAGATAGAGTGGAGGCCTTGATTCATCAGAAGTACTGATGGATCAAGGCTTAACTACTTTATATGGTGATGATTAATAATTGGTAGGTTTTGAGAGGAGAAGTTATTACGTAATAGAGATTATCTTCAATTTTATTGAGATTAGTCGTTGGGTAGTGAGCCTATTTGGGGGATTTCTGATGGTTTTAAAAATATTCAATAAAACAATGAGAGGGGAATAATTTAAGGCGTATTTAGCCATAGGCTAATTTATTCCCCACTAAAACTAAATACGCAATAAGTAAAATGTTTCATTTTAATCTGTATTCTCACGAGGTGGTATCCTTGTTATCTTTATCTAATTCATGACAATGAAGACAATAGTCGAATAAAGAGTGCTCGAAAATTAATAAGCTCAATCAAATTGAATTCTCATAAATAACCCCAATCATTGTGGATTATACCAATGACTATTTGGATATGGATCCTCAATCTACAGATAATGTTGATGAAAAAAGTCATTGGATAAAAGAATTGATTTGTTAATATTTGTCAAATTATTATGAAATGGCTCCATACGACATATGATACGATGGGAATTGATGTTACTACTATAACTGACAAGAACGTAAGCAATGCAGACATAATGCCCTACCAGATGAGCTGATGTATGCCCGAGTGAGAAATAAACCAGCACTGAACAAAAAAAGTGAAGTACATTTCCTTTAATGATGATGTGCTGGAGAAATAGAGCCAACACAAATTATGTTTGATATGGTGTTTTGTTCTTTGTTAAATGATTTTTTGGATCATTGTAGTATGATCATTACAAGAGTTTAAAGCCATAACACTTTGTAAGCTTTCATGATTCTAAGTCAAATGGGAATAGAAAATTTCTTAAAGGCTTTGTTGACTTAATCGAGATGAAAAGTAATGCTCTTAGAAATTAGTGAGGTGGATATGCATGGGTGGTAGAGATACTATTAAGGGAGTTAAGGCACAAGGAATGGTAGCGGTTTTAGAGTCACTCTTAAGAGACGACTGGAAAGTAGTACGTATTGAGCCTGAAATGGTTGGGGGAAAAGCAGATAAAATCGATATTCAATGGGATTTAATCGATGGTAAATGTAGAATTGCCCAAGTGAAAAGCTCTGAAAATCCGATACAGAAGAGCAGTTTGAAAACCTATCTAAATGAGCTTATTCAAGAGAACCCTTCAGCGGATGCATATGAATTGCATATTATCGGACCTTTAACTGCCAGCGTTCATGAGTTTGTTAATCAGGTTAACAATGGAACGTTGATTGAATCAGATTTGAATGGTTATCCTGCTTTAAACCAACAAAAAGCTTCATCTAAGATTATTGTCAGGGGATTCGATTTCGTAGCATTGGAAGCCATGGTATATAAACTACTACACAAATTTTATGATTGTAAAGGGATCGTGGGTAATGCGACTGAAATATCAGTGAGGACAAAAGCGCTGTTGAACGATTTTGATATTTTACCGATCTTGAATAAGGGTTTAACAAAAAAAGGTTTGGAGGATAAGTTAGTTGAATGGACAGATAAATTTGCTATTGGAAATCTTGATTTAAATGAACGACAGCTCATGAAGGAATCGTTTCAAAACCTAAAGGATCAGTTTAGGGTGCTGACAACAGGATTATACGGTTTTCCGCATGATACTCTTAGAGAAAAGGTATCTCGCTTAAATCATTATGATGCATATAGTAAGGCCTTTACAGTTCGTACAGTTCAAAGCCGATACCTTAAAATCTTAAATGAACTTGAAACGTATGAAAAAAAGAGAGAAAGTATGCTCAAATTAAAGGCTCAATATGAAGAAGCAAAACATTATGGGACTCGAAGCGATAACCTTAAGCATTTAGCAAATCTAATAGATAAATTGTCAGTGGAGATTGAGGAGGGAATGACAAATTCAAGATCATTTAAAGAATTTTTAGAGTTCTTAGAAGAGTTAAATCGAGAATTATATTAATTATAAATATGATGATCTCTCTTACGCATCTTATTCGAAGGTAGCTGGTCAATTGTAACCAAAATATATAGACGTTATTTTGTTGTTTTTCAAGAGTGTGCTCAATAGTGTTGATTTTTTCCTCGACTTCCTTCCATAATCGGAACCTCGTAAGTCCCCCGAAACAACCGCCAAAGGTTTGATAGATTAGAATGTAAGGTCATAGTGATAAGAACAGCTTTTCCAAAGATTACGCTTAGATTCTATTACTAGAGGGATTATATATGAGTAGAAGGAGAAACTATCATTTCGTAGAAGTAACTTCGGCTACAGACAAAAGTTGGGACACAGGAAAAGGCTGGTTGGGTAGAGATTCAGTTCTATTGCTAGTTATCCTAGCGATAACTTTAGTAGTTCTAGTAATTTGAGATCTGCTCAATTCTTCGATTCTTTACCCAATTGGCTGAGAGTTATGGTTGTTGTAATCGCCCTCTTTGGATTTAGGCTCAAAATAGTTCGAGGTTTAATGAGTAATTATATATCCCGTGTATAAATATACATTTCGTCTTTTGCGGATATTCTCATCAATTCTGAAAATCAGACCATATTCAGTAAGGTCAGGGTATAAGCATTCTCAATAATTCTGAAAGTGGACCTTGATAAATCAAGGTTTTCCGCCGCTGTTTTCTCACTAATTCTGACGCCACACAGTTTGTGTGTGGTGTCAGAAATAGTTATTCATTTATATACATTAAATAATATTTATTTTCTCTGAGTGGGTGGGTTCGATTGTGAACCCACCCATTTTCCATTGAACACAGCTATGGTTCCTTCTGTAAACAAAATCACTAATTTGTCCGATACATACATAAGGATGATTTACTGTTAAATATACCCTTGAAAATTATGATTTCACATATCATTAAAATTAGACTTCGGTTTAAGATAACCAACTACTTGAGACGTGCAGCCTATGTAAATGTGACGACTAGAAAGGAGATAGAGCGTGAATCGTGAAGAGGTTTTTCGACATTTTAAAAATGAGATCTATGAACCCCTAAAGCATCGAATGTTATTCGCATTGGAAGTCTATTTCCAAAATCATAAGCATGCCTTAGCTAAGGCATTTCGCAATTCACTAGAGCAGATATTTGAGAAAGTCAAGTTGATGCAGCGAGAAGGTAACAAACAGGCGTTGGGGTATATATCCTATTCCATGCTTCGTACCGAATTAGCAAATGGAAGGGCGACCTATTTGGTGGAGGCGATGGATAAGAGATGGTTTATGAACCGCCATAATTGTCGAGATACCTATAATGCAGATTGGGCATTTCGCTACTTGGACGAGTGGGAGACGAAATTAAGTAAGCACGCTAAGAAATACGGTGGAAGAATCGGATTAGATGATATTCAGAGGATGAAATTGCACGTGGCAGTACATGTTCATCAATATATCATTGCTTTGGCGCGTTTTAGTATCACAGAAGAATGGTTCGATGATATTCAGTTTGCTCATGAAATAGAGTTGGAAGATGTATTCGAACTGAGAGTCGGAGAATATTTAGATCGAAGTGAAGTCGTCTATAAACGAGATGTGCGTGTCAAAGATTCCATTGTGATTAAAGACTGGCTAGAGGAAAAAAAGCCCTACGACTACATACATGAAGTTTTCCGCAGGATCGATGGGTCTCAAGGAAATTATGAGGGAATACGTCTACAATATGCTGATTTGAGTGAAAGTTCCTTTATAAATAGTGATTTTACGGGAGGCAATTTGATTGGCTCCTGTTGGAATAAAGCATGTTTAATAGAAGCTGACTTTAGCGATTGTTTGATTCAAGAAGCCTGTTTTGAAAAAGCCAACTTAAGAGGAACGTCTTTTCGAGATGCAGTAGCTGTACCTGGAATATACCAGTCTGAACGATGGGAAAGACCTGGTTTTCAACCCGTAAGTTTTGCAGGAGCAGATCTTACAGGAGCCAAATTTCAGGGCGCTTACTTACAGAATGCTGATTTCACCGGGGCTATATTGCAGGGGGCCGACTTCATTGGTGCAGCTATAGAGGGGGCCTGTTTCAAAGGGGCGGTGCTGGATGGAACCCGATTTAGTTTAGGGATGCATCCAGTTGCCCGGGATCTAACTTCATTTGGATGAAACCATGTAGGACAGGCGCAATGGAAGGGACGTGGCATAGTGGAGTATTTTCTTTGTCAACATGATGATCGGATGTTGTATTCTGCTGTTCCCATATGGGATGAAGAGGCCAATGCAGAGATGGTAAATATTAATAATTGGACGGAATGGCCCCCTTCTTATGCCGCACAGTTTAAGGTGAAAGGTCACGATTATACGGTTTATCCTGATATTCTGATGGGTTCGAGGATGATGGTATCTGATTCTGTACATGAGTTGTTACAGGTCTATACGCCGAGCCTCTTCAGTCGTATGGCTTTGTTTCGGGATATGGAACGTTCTCAGCAAAAGTTGTACTGGATGATTCAGCCCCCTTTAGTGAACTGTGTAGGTGAGCTAAGTACATTTCATCCCGGAGGAACGTTGATGAAGTTGGTAGTAGATCGAGAGCGCACCGAGGGAAGGCCCTTATTGCTAGTTCAAGGTTTGCGTGAAACCTGTACATTAGTAAATTTGGCATTAGCAGAAAGTCTGTTGCGGAGGGGAACGAGTGGTATCTCCTTTCAGGAAGTCGATATGCAGTAACGAAATGGGAGGAGATATTTGTGGAACATCTGGATAAGAAAATTGTTTCTTTGCTCTATACGGTAACATCAGAAAATGCCGAAAATAATCCATCCTTAACTGAGGATGGAGCTTTAAGTCACGCACACGATAAGGAGCCGTTTGGGCAAACATTACAAACATTCATGCAGCTTGAAGGGGAAAGTCTGGTTTTTGCTCAGCGGTATTTAGTGGATGAACGCATCAGTATAACAATGCCAAAGAGCTTTCGGGATATGCCAATTGATGAGCAGCTATTAAAATATCCTTCTCACCATCGCCCAGATTTTATTTTCACTAATGAGGCAGGCACGATTAACTTAACCTTCAAGCATACCGAAAGCCCGTTGCAAATAGAAGAGTTGGAGGACTTTACGGATGAGATGGCTCAGGTGGTAAAACAAACCCAGAAGTTGACCGAATGGTTTGGCCATGAAGTGTTGGAGGTAGGAGAGAATCGAATAGGATACTGCGAATTCATGACGCCAGTATGGAATGCTCGTATGTATAATTTATCTTTTTTTACAGTATTGGAAGGACGGGCGCTAATGTGTGCGTTTAACTGTACGGAAGAAGAAATAGTGAGCTGGAAGCCCGTTGCCCGCAGTATGCTGCTAACATTGAAAATCGAACCCGAGCGAAAGGAAAGTAACTCTTATGACATTAACTAACATTACATATGATCGGCTGCAAATTACACCATTTGAATTGGTGAGTATTCAGGAATTGCGTATGACCAAGCGGTTGAATGAGCATACCCGGCTCTCTTTTACAGCTATTTTACCTGAAGAATTACAGGACAGTTATGTTCAATTGATCGAAGCCGATTCTCCGGTTTGTGTATCACAATTGGATGAGGCAGGAACACCGACACCGCTATTTAACGGAACGGTACTTCATATGGAAGTCAGAGCTGTCCGAGATGTGTATTACCTGGAGGTCGAGGCTATATCACACACGTATAAACTGGATATTCGCAAAAAAGACAGGTCCTTTCAAGATAAAAATATGAAGGTAGAGGAATTGCTGCGGGCTGTAGGTGGGAATTATCCCGGTTTTGACATTATTGATTCGGCTACAGGGGGAGCAGCTTTAGGTCGCATAGCGGTCCAATGTCGTGAAACAGATTGGGAGTTCCTAAAGCGGATCGCTTCGCGTTATCATACTTCACTCACGCCTGCCTCTGTGTTTGATGTGCCGAAGTGTTATTTTGGTGTTGAGGAGACCCCGTCAGGACTTGATTTAACGAATTATCATTATACCGTCAGTAAACGAGTTGCGGATTATCGTTATTTTAACGGCAATGATACAGCACATGTAAACGAGCATGATTTTATTGATTATCTGGTTGAGGCGGAGCAAGTTTTGGAGTTAGGCAGCACCGTTACCTTTAAAGGTAAAAGCTTGTACGTGTACAAGGTAGATACTCACATGCAAAAGGGTGTACTGCAGCACGTGTATACCTTAACCTCTCACAAGGGGTTGAGGCACAAGGAAGTCTTTAACGAACAGCTTATCGGTCTGTCTTTACCAGGTAAAGTCATTCAGGTAGAGCGAGATCGTATCAAATTACATTTGAATATAGATGCCGTTCAAGACCCTACGAAGGCCCACTGGTTCACGTATGTTTCTCCTTATACTGCGGAAGGACATAGCGGATGGTACGTGATGCCTGAGTTGGGAGATACCGTGCTACTCTATTTCCCCGCCCATCGGGAAGAAGAAGGCATGGCAAGTACATCTTTGCGCCAAAAGAATCAGAGTGTAGAGCAGCATGCTCTTGCTAATCCCGACATCAAATTGTTTCGGACCGCCCACGGCAAGGAAATCAAATTAACTCCCGATGAAATTGTAATCACCAGTAAGGAGGGGGCTGTGTATATTCAGTTAAATGAGAAAGATGGTATTCATATTGTAAGCGACAAACAGATTCATTTCTCCGCAGGAGGAAATATCTCCATTCATTCCGGCAGTAAAGTGAAAATCACGGCAGGGGATGAAATTCAAATGACTAGCAAAGGCAGCACCGTATCGCTGGGCGGAATGACAAATGTTCTGGGCAGTGAAGTAAAGACGAACTAAGAAAGGAATGAAAGGGGGAATAGAAGAATGGCAAATAAGTCTCATTCCGATAAGGAACCTATTCAAGCTGGACGGGGAAGTAAACAAGGATATGTTGTTGCTGGGGCGATCTTAAGCTGCAGCTTTGGTACGCAACCGACACGTCTCAAACGTCCGTTCAGTCACGGGGTATATGTAAAAGATAAAGCGCAAATGAACGTTACAGATTACTTGCCAGGAACCAATATCAGCAATTTCGGTCGTTGCTCCTGTCCAGCTAATCCAGCGGTCAAAAGCAGTGACATGGTGGATATCTACGGGGTGAAAAAAGCGAACTGTGTTCCGGTCATCACCGGACCCTGGATCGGCGGCAAAAGTGATGTGCTTGTGGAGGGAGAACCAGCCTTGCTGGATCAATGCTCGAATGCGTGCCTATACGGGGGAATGATTCGGATTACAGACGATGGCCAGACGCTGGAGTAAGGAGGTACAAGTTGAATCACACACAAACGATGTTAACGTATACGGAGTTGGAATGTACAGGTCCATATCCCCTTCAAACGATAAGCGAACTGCGTATTGAACGAAAATTAAATGACCATGCCCGGTTAAAGATCAGTGGATGGTTAGATGAAGAACAGAGAGATCAATACATAGAACAGGATCAGGATAACGAACCGGTCATTATCCGTACCAAAACAGAGAATGGTCAGCCTGAACGCATTTTGTTCCATGGTTTACTGGTCCATGCAGAAACACGGATGGTGCGTGGCATCTATTATGTGGAGCTTGAAGCCGTTTCTCATACGATTCAGTTGGATATCACACCTGTAACGCGGTCTTATCAGGATACCTTAATGCCCTACGGAAATTTGATCAAGCAAATCATTCAGAAGCACAATCAGGCCGATGTTATTGATAACATAACAGATAGTACTATCTTACATGAATTTACTTTACAATATCGAGAGACGGATTGGGCCTTTCTCAAACGGATGGCTTCCCGGTTTGGAACGGTGTTGATCCCAGAGATCTCATTGAATGGACCTAAATTCTGGTTTGGTATGCCTGAGGGGCAGTACGTTGAGATGAGGCATCCGGTTTACCGTACTCGACGTAGTTTTGATCCGAAAAGGATAGCGGAATTCAGCTATATGATGGAGAGTGAAACGCTTGCCAGGCCCGGAGACCTCACGAATTGGAATGGTGAGCAATGGATGGTGGCAGAAGTCACTTCTGAATTGCGGAAAGGGTTGCTATTACACGAATATGAACTGGTTCACGAACAGGGAATTCAGCAAACAGAGATTTTGTGCCCCCACCTCACAGGAGCTTCATTCGAAGGACGTGTAATAGAAGCCAAATCAGGCCGAATCCGTATTCATCTTACAGTGGATGAAAAACAAGACCGGGATAAGGCGTGGTGGTTTCCGTATGCCAGCAGTTATACCGCCGAAGGACATAGCGGTTGGTACGTCATGCCGGAACGAGGAGATACAGTATCTGTCCGCTTCCCTACAGAGCAGGAGGCGGATGGATATGCGGCAAGTTCCATACGACAAGGGCGAAGCTCGTCCCCCAAGCTCACTGATCCAGCCACCAAGTATTGGGGGACTCCTCATGGCAAGGACATCAAGCTGAGTGCCAGTGAATTGAAGGTGACGGCTAAATCGGAACAGGTTCACATTTCAATGAATGGTTCGGGTATTCAGGTCGTCAGTGAACATGAATTGTCATTGTCGGCAGGTAAGACGCTCTCCTTGCATGCAGACGGGGAGCTGAATATTCAAGCTGCCGAGGCTATTTATTTCAAAGCGGGCAGCAGTAGCTTGGTGTTGGATGGGGAAACGGATATACGGTCCGCTAAAGTACAGCTTGAAGGCACGGTTAAAAGATCGGTTTTTGTTGCTGATTTAGCACCGATTTGGGAACCACCACTAATGTCTATGAAAGCTTATGCGGAGGCGCAGGCGGCAAAAAGTGCAGCAAACAGCAGTACAGGGGGAAGCTCCAATTCAAGCGTTACATCGAAAGATGGGGGAGCCGTTAAGTCAGCCGTAAACACTCCAAATTCACCGAAGGCTAGTCTACTCGATGGCGTATTGGGATTAGCCCAGAAAGTATGTGATGTGGCTGCGTCTATTCCTGTATTGGGTGCCATACCGAAAGCAGCAAGTCAAAAAATAGCTTCGATTCGTTCCGAAGTGGCTTCCTCTGGACCGTCATCCATAGTTAAATATGCGGCAGCAGGATTGTCCATGATTGCCAGCGTCCCTTCCCATGGTTGGGGAGTGGTGTTGGGGAAGACGGCCAAGGTTGCTGCTCAAACCTTACATGCACACGCGGAGGAACAGAGGGCCCGTGAACGGCATGCGACGATGGATTTTCTCGGCAAGGTATGGACGAGTGCCAGAGGGTATGGAAAAGTACAATCCATACATGACTTCATCAACTATGTAAAGGGAGTCAATCAAGCTTCAGTACAAGCCTATAGCGATATTCCTTCTGATATACGGGAACGATGGTATCAAAGAAATATGGATCAACAGTTTGAAAATGCGCTGGATGCTTATTATAATAATCAAGATCTCTCCACAGATATAGTCGCATTAATGGAACATCAGCGGCAGACGGACAACCATTTTCGATATAGTGACAGAGCTTTGATGAGCTCCAAGTATCGGGATGATATGAAAGGATATACGACGGAACAGAAGAAATATCTAATTGATTTTCTGAATTCAATTGACGATTATAGAAAAGAGTATGGGCCGTATAGGGAAAGTCCTTTTATGAAAGACCTGGATGAGACTGAGCGGATTGTGCTCAATGAAATCAAAAACTCTGCTTATGAGAGTGTAGAAGCGACATGGGAACGAATACGTAATTTTCCTAATCTAGATATCCGTCAAATGGTGGCCGATAACTTCCAAGCAAAGCAAGACGTAGCAGATAACATCGTTAATGTCATAACGGATCCAGATGCTGCTTATGAAAAAACGATAAACAGATCCAAACAAGAAAATGCCCATTTGTTAGTAGATACAGCATTTGCGTTTATTGTTGGAATGAAAGGAAAGAAGCATTCTAAAGATGACGGTGCTTCACCAGGAGGATCGCATAATGATCATTCTTCTGAGGAGACGAATAATGGTGGTTCGGGCGGTAGTAGGACTAGAATAATTTCAAGTGCTGATGATTTATCAGACGGGGCAAGATCAAAAATAACGACTAGCCAACAAGCTACTTTAAATCTACACGACAGGGTCTATACTCATGTAACACCAGATGATTTATTAGGAGCTGAAAAGGAATTAAAGGGAATACCGCTCTTAAGAGAGGATGGTTCACTAGTATTGAGGGAAGATGGATTGCCATTTAACCATATGCAAGAAGTTTCAGACTCATATAGAGGATTGGAAAAGCTTAAAAAAAGCTATGAAGGAACTCTTAAAAATCCTAATTTAGATAGTGAATTGAGACAATTGTATACTAGTAAAATTAATGAGGTAAATGCTTCTATGAATAAAATAGAAGATATTTTTGCTCCATTTGGAGGAATATTACCTCCAAAATAATTATCAATAAGGCGGTGTTGAATGTGTTTGATAGAACTAAAAAACTTAGTTTGTTTATAACTAAAGAAGCATATGAAGAAGCAGTCCAAAATGCAATAGATAATCCTAATAGTCCTTTAGTCAAATGGTATCTAGATATTCTTGATAAAACGCTTGAAAACTTAGAAAATTTTGATCTTATACGATGTATAAGACAAAATATTTTTGTGGAAATGGTCGTTTTTGAAATTATTCAAAGGATTTTAAAGGATAATAACCCTTTTTTTGCAGAGATTGATACAGTAGAATTAACGGAAAAGTTATCATCTGTTGATCATAAAATCTTAGAAGCAAATAAAGAATCTTTAATTAAAATAATTAGTTTAATCATAGACAATGATCTAATTAATAAATCAGACATTTGGTTATACGAAGATGAGAAGGATGAGTATAGGACATATATAAATAAAATTAATAGAAAATTAAAAGTGGGCTATTGATAGTTTTTTGAACTGAATAATAGTTTCGGTAGGTATTGGCACAGACCGAATACAAGGCGGTGAGCCAAGCTTGGATTATAAAATGGGTGGTAACTGGTAAATAGTTGCCACCTTCTTTATGTCTATGTTTAAGATTACAACTTAGGGTACGGGAAAAGATAATCTTTACGATAAGGACGGTAAGTATAACGGAGGAAGAAATCAAGAAGAATTGGATGATTTAGCTCGAGATCCAGCAAGTAATGGGAAAATAGAACCTAAAAATATAAGGGAAAGGGAAGCTGGACTAGTAGTAGAAGAAAGAGGTGAATTAGGAAAGCTAGTACGTGATCCTCAAGCAGAAAATGGAGCAGAGTTTATTGATACTTCTTCAGGTTTAAAGTGGGACGTGAAAAGTTTTGAATCATACCCAAGTGGTGACAATGGAGTTCCTATAACAAATCCCAAAAAGGGTGCCTTTACTATCCAACAAGGTATGAAGAAGCTACAAAAAGAATTTGATAATGGGAACAACGTAATTATTGACATGAGAAAAATGGAGCCTGAGCATGTTGAACAACTGAAGAAAGCAATTGATGAAGCAGGAGTAACAGATAAAATAATATGGTATCCTTAAGGGGTGGGGAAATGGAAGGAAATCTTAGTAGGAAGTTTGAATTGCATAAAAAGTGGATTGATACAATTGGTAGAGAAGGTGAAATGTTAAGGTTAGATGGAGTGGATTTAAGAGGGTTTGATTTATCCGATAAATTGGTTGAACAAGCATATTTGATAGAATGTACTTTCGATGATCTTAAATTGGAAAACATCGATTTTCACACATCATTATTATGCTCATCGACTTTTAAAAATGCGTATTTAGATAAATCCGATTTTTATAAATCAGATCTTAGATATACAGATTTTTCTAACTGTGTCATTAAAAACTCAAGATTTAGTAAAGGTGATTGTTGGGAAGCGGTATTTAAAAATGCAATTTTAGTAAATTGTAATTTGATTAATGTACTTTTCTACCTCACTGATTTTAGTAACGCAAGACTAGAAAATGTAGATATAAGTGTAGCGACATTTGAAGAAACATTATTAAGCGGAGTAATATTGAAAAATATTAAAGGTATAGAAGAAGCTCATATTAAAAGTATTAATATTGGTACGTTGGAGAAACCTATTTTGTTGAAGTCAGAAGAAGCAAAGAAATGGATGTTAGAAAAATGTGAAGTAAGTGGTTAAGCGGATTGGCTACTAGTGCCGAATGAACCCATCATTTAACCAATAACACATCTAACCCATGTAATACCCGTATAAAGATTTCTCCATTTCTGTTGTACGCACATCAAATGCTTTAATTTTATAACCTAAATATCACTATTCCGTTACATCAAACAGGTTGATTATGGTCAGATACCACCATAATCAACCTGTTTTTTGTTATAGTCGCTTTCCCACAGTTTTTTGAAATCAATCGCAACTGTAAAATACGCCACGGCGATAGGGAAGATGAGATATATCGCATTTTCTAGGATGGATAGCACGACAATTAATAATAAGAGAGACTGTATTGAAAACATTTTTTGTTTTTCAGCAACAGAATGGCATGTTATTGCGATTGTTACTGTGAAGAAAAAACCTCTGGTGACGACCAGTTAACATATAACAGGCAGGGAACGTATAAGGCTAGCCACCTTCCCTCTAATTAAGCCTGAAATTCATGAAAAAAATCGCGAGGGTACGGCATATGAAAGGAGTAACGGTATCCATCGACCGTATTGTCATTGACTTTACAGACGTGTACTGGGACTTCTTCAATGAGTTCTATAAACGAATCTGTCACTACTACGGGGTCAATATGACGGTGGGGGGACGAGGATTTCAATATCGAATCAGAATCAATACAGGAGAACACTTCCTGCATATCTCCTACAAGTTGGTCTTTGCTCGGAAAACTCGAAAGAGCACGTTCGGGATAGAACCCTATCCGAAGTCGCTTGTTTACTTCCGTCATTGGCTAGAATAAATCCGAGAATATGCCAATCAAGTCTTGTTTGTGCGATGTGATGTAGCTTTTGATTTCGCCGTTCCTATAAATGACCTGTTCCGATGTCTACTATTGTAGAATTGCTTTTTTATTGCCAGTAATCTAAAGTCGTGTAAAAAGTTGAATTAAGTAACACTAACAATAGAAGGGGAGAAAGTCTGGTGGACGAGAAAGTTAAATATATTAATGAGCTGTTCAAATATCTAACACAAAATAATGATACAAAAGAATATCAACGTTTTTTGCTCTATTAAAAAATATAAAATATAATCCTAGCTTGCTAGAGTATTATGGAAAAGAATTTGTTGAACATATGATAGACCTTCTCCCGCATATAGAAGATAAGTATGATCAAGCTTCACTAATAGAAACGATCATTGAATGTTTGGATATTTACACATTTAGTGAAAACTACCTCAATAAAATTTTTGGTAAATATATATTATGTATAGCTGAAAAAGCTGTTAAGGTGAAAGGGATGTCAGCTTGTTTAATAGGATTTATACAAGCGGGGATTAGTGAAAAAGAAATAATTAAGAAGTTGGAGGAGAATTTAGAGAAAGAACACTTTATAAGTGTTCTTTCAAGAATGTACATCAATTATCTTGCTGATTCTGTAGAAGACAAATCTTACTTAATGAAGGAAGTACAAGAAGCCTATTATATAAGCCAGCGTTCTGGAATCGTCGCTCAATTTTTATTATTAGTGCATCCACACGTTCGGAAATATGCGGGAATAAGTCAGATCACTTTCTTATATGATTCATACAGAGGTGTGTATGAGGATTGCTGGCCAAGAGGGTTACTTCCTAATATGAAAGACACGCTTATTAAGTCAAAGGTGTTGTCATCAAAGGAAGTAAGTATTTTAGAAAAGTTGGATAGGTTAATCAACATACAAGGAGAAGAATTAGACTCGATGGAAGTCAGAAAATTGTATGAAGATTTTTTCGAAGGTAAAGATCCACTTGAAGTAATCTTTACTTTGCCAATGTAGGAAATTATGTAAAATGATTTCACCTAACCACTTGATAATATGTTCCTGTGGTTAAGCGGAGTTAGCCCACCTTATTTAGAAGATGTTGGTTTTGTAGTACATACCAATTTCGAGTGAACCCAACCATACGACCAATAACACATATAAACCATGTAATATCCGTGGACGATAGTTAAGGTGGATTACTGTCAATAAGTGGACGCTCTGAAACGAGAATCATTATGCTGCATTTGCATACTGGTTCGGTGACGACGGATTGTAATATTTAAAATATTGTAGGAGTTTTGACCATTCCATTTAAGCTTGATACAATAGGATAAACTAAGTGGAGATACTTCAATATAGAATGGTGTGGTCTAAACTTGCAACATGAAAACGAACTTTTGGATGTATGGTTGTCTTTGTCTCACATCCATTCCACTTTAAATGATAAGTTAGAACAAGCTCTGCTACAAAATTATGATTTATCCTTGAAGGAGTTTTACGTTTTGGGTTTTATATCGAATTCCGAGGAAAAAAAATTACGACTGCAGCAACTTCAAGAATTGGTGGGATTAAGTCAAAGTGCGACATCGAGACTCGTAGTGAGAATGGAAGCCAAAAACTGCGGGGCTTTACAAAGACATACATGCGAGGATGATCGGCGAGGTGTGTATACTCGGATTACGGAATTAGGTGAAAATAAATTCCAGCGTGCACTTCAAACCTTTAATCAGGTGTTACAATCAGAACTTCAGAAAGATGGAGTGAAGTCACAATTTCAAAATCTTACGCAAAAGCTATTTTAGACTTTGCAACCTGTGTATATCGTTCTTAGTTTCCTTAGGGTAATATGTGGCTTGAACGTTGTGCCACGAAAGGCTCTTTACAGGGGCTTAGTTTATTACCCTAGACGATTCAATAGAAATGTTATGATTGGAAAGTGAACATTTACATGATTGTGCATGCATGTTTTAATTAAGCTCCCAACCATGTGCGCATAGAAACGCCCTTCCGAAACTCCTCCTCATAAGGAGGAGTTTTATCGTCTGGAACCGCCGCCAGCCCCCTTTGCTTAAGAAACTGAGGCCGTATTGCGCTTTTCCTTGGCGTTGCCGCGGTCGCGACGACTTAGCAGAAATCCGACCAGAGATGCCGTGGATTGCTGGAAAATCATCCCGAGTACAACAGGCAGTGCTACCGGGGCCGGGAAATAGGTGATGGCCAGCACAGCTCCCGCGCTAATATTACGCATGCCGCCGTTAAAGACAAGCGCCGTACGGTCTGCATTATTCCACCGCATCAGCCCTGATATCAGATAACCGATCGCATATCCAGTGGAAGCAAGGACGACTATGGATAGGCATACTCCAACAAGCTTGAGATTAAAATCGACCAGATAAGGCGCGATGACAGATCCGTTAATCATGACGACAAGAGCCATAGCCAGCTTGGAGAATGGGCTCAGCCGAGGCCCCCATACCTGCTTGATCTTCCCTTTAGTCCATTCGTTCAATACCATGCCGATTAGCGAAGGAACGACAATCATCCAGAACAGACTCTGCATCATCGCCCAGGTATCGAGATGCACATCCGCTCCGATCAGCAGGGACATGATGCCCGGCACGGCGAATGGGGCCAAAATCGTATCAATTAGAATGATCGCCAATGTCAGCGCCGTGTTGCCTTTATAGATGTTGACCCACACGAAGCTGGAAATACCTGTAGGGATAGCTGCACCAAGAATAAGTCCAGTGATCGTATAAGGATCATTACTGAAGGCCAGATGCCCCAGCATCATGGCGAGAAGCGGCATGGCCAGGTGAAGAATAAACAGACAGGCGATGAGCGGACCAGGATGCTTTATCACATGGACAAAATCCTTAAACCCCATACTGATACTGCCCGCGAAGGTCATGAATGCAAACAGCCAGGGAGAGAGTTCGGTATATTGTGACAACGGCGTACCGATCAGGACGCCAATTAGAATACTGATTGGTGTAATTAGCGGCATAGCTGCATTTAGTCTTCGATTCAACGTGAGGAGCATACAAAACTTCCTTTTTTAACCTTAAGTATAGACCTTGCACCCCTGATTCGTAAATGATCTGTGACCTTGCGGTAGCCCGATAGAAGCAAATTTGAACGCTCCTGATGAACATAGATCAACCCTTCAAATTATTTCGATACTCCAAAGGAGAGCAACCCATTATTTTTTTGAATAGCCTGGAGAAGTAGTAAGGGTCCCTAAAACCGAGTTGTATGCTAATTTCTTTAATAGAAGCATTCGTCAAATCCAAAAGCTGATTGGCCCTCTGTATCTTCATTCTTAAATAGTAATCGACAGGAGAGTAGCCGGTGGATTGTTTGAATATCAAGTTCAGATGCTGCTTGGATACCTGAACATGCCGACTAAGCTCCTCAAGCGAAAGGGTGGATTCCAATTGTTCACTCATATAGCGTGTTGCCTTATCCACATGACTCTGGTACGTACTGTCTTCCTTGCGAAATGCAACGGATACAACAAAAATCAGCAGATAACGGACAGTTTGCGATACTTGAACTAAATGTATGATGGAGTATGGTTTGTTCAGTAAAAGGTCGTAACACTGATGAAATAGCTCCAGTAGTTTGACTTCATCACTGGCGGCCATCGAAATATACGTTTTAAAAGGCTCGAATAATGCCATAAAATCATCAGCTTGGTCCCCTTTAAGATGAAACCAGTAAATCGTCCAAGGATCTCCATCGTCAGCCCCATAAGCATGTGGCATGTCCCTGGGAATGTACGCAAAGCTTCGCTCCGTCATGTCAATCGTTAGGCCATCCTTTGTTCGTATCCAACCTTTTCCGCTGGCACAGTAGATGAATATATGAGAGTCACATCCGTGCATTCTTTCACGAAAATGATGGCGGGCATGGCTGAAGCAGCCTATGTCCGTAATATATAGATTTTTTGTAAGCGGATTCATATTTAATTTATCCAGCATATAGGGTGGAAGGACATATAACTTTTCACCCTCAAATCCATCAGCTTTCTTATTCATAATCTATCCATCTCCTAGCCTTAGGCGGCTCTAATGATGAAATACGTATATAATCCATCATAAACAGTGGATTGTCAATTGTCTGTAATGTCGCTTACTTGTAAGCTCTGAATATAAGAGCAACTATGAGGGAGTGATGGAATTGAGCATCTTCGACGCTAAGGCACGCGTGTGGGAGGAAACCGTGCAGATCCCCACATATGGAATTGGCAAACCCGACAAAAATCCAATGTTTCTGGAGAAACGTGTCTACCAGGGAAGTTCTGGTCGAGTGTACCCGCATCCGGTAATTGATAAAATTGAGGATGAGAAGAAACTTGAAAATTACCAAATTGTTTTTCTGGAAAATAAATACTTGCGCATTGAGATCATGCCAGAGCTGGGAGGCCGCATTTATCGTGCGGTCGACAAGACCAACGGTTACGATTTTGTTTATTATAACAGGGTCATCAAACCAGCGCTTGTGGGCTTATTGGGGCCGTGGATATCTGGAGGCATTGAGTTCAACTGGCCTCAGCATCACCGTCCCAACACTTACGGACCCGTTGAATACAAGTTGGAAGAACATGAGGACGGAAGCGCAACGGTATGGGTGAGCGAAATTGATCGTATGTTCGGCACGAAAGTAACAGCTGGATTTACACTCCAACCGGATAAAGCATACCTTAAAGTTGGGGCCCAGCTATACAACCGGACTGCCGAGCCTCAAACGTTTCTATGGTGGGCCAATCCAGCCGTTGCGGTACATGAGCACACACAATCTGTTTTTCCTCCAGACGTATCAGCCGTGTTCGACCATGGAAAGCGAGATGTATCCCGTTTCCCGATCGCTACAGGCACTTATTATAAAATGGATTATTCTGAAGGCGTAGATATCTCCCGATACAAAAATATTCCTGTCCCCACTTCATATATGGCCTATAAATCGGATTACAATTTCATAGGTGGTTACGACCATATGAAACAAGCCGGGCTTTTGCATGTGGCTAACCATCACATCTCTCCCGGAAAAAAGCAATGGACATGGGGAAATGGCGAATTCGGCCAAGCATGGGGCCGGAATCTAACAGACGAAGACGGCCCCTACATCGAGTTGATGACGGGGGTATTTACCGATAACCAACCAGATTTCACTTGGCTTCAGCCGTATGAAGAAAAATCGTTCTCGCAGTATTTTATGCCTTACAAACATATTGGTATGGTCAAAAACGCTTCAATTGACGCAGCCGTTAATTTGGAATTAAATCGCAGCGAAGGGACAGCACAGATTGGAGTCTATGTAACTTCGTCATTTCGTGACGCTGTTGTGGAATTAAGTAGTCAGCGGAAAGTTTATATCCAAGAAACCTTAGATCTGACACCTAATAAGGCCTTTATGCAGAAGACAGTTATTTTGGCTGAGGATGAGGATTATGAACTATGCTTAACCGTCAAAGACGCGACCGGAAGGGAGTTGATTAGCTATCAACCGAAGAAAAAGGAAGTTGAACAGATGCCGGCTGCTGCCGCCCCCCTGCCAGAACCGGAGGAATTAAGAACGAACGAAGAATTGTATTTAGCAGGACAACACTTGGAGCAATACCGTCATGCTACCTTTGAACCCGAGGCGTATTATCTTGAAGGCCTGAAAAGAGATAAAAATGATAGCCGCATAAATGTGGCATATGGTACGTTGCTTCTTCGTAGAGGATTGTATTCAGAAAGTGAAGAGTGCTTTCGTAAAGCTATCTCGCGGGTAACCTGGCGTAACTCTAATCCCTATGATGGTGAGGCCTACTACCAGCTTGGTTTGTCGCTAAAACACCAAGAGCGGATGGATGAGGCGTTTGCTGCATTTTATAAATCAGTATGGAGTGCGGCATGGCAAGACAGCGGGTACTTCTCACTGGCACAGATTGCGACAGAAAAAGGGAACTATGAAGAAGCGTTGGAACTCGTGGAGCGCTCGATAATCCGAAATGCTCGCAACTACAAAGCACGCAACCTGAAGTCGGCTATTCTTCGTAAGCTTGGCAGCTACGAAGCGGCAATAGCCTATTCCAAGGAAACAATTAAGCTCGATATCGCCGATTTTGGAGCTTACCGTGAGCAAGCATTATCATTAGAGGCTCTCGGGTTACGAGATGATGCTAAAACGGTCTTCGAAGAGCTGCAAAAATGGATGCGTGGAGATGTGCATAATTATATAGCGGTAGCATCGGACTATGCGGCGGCGGGACTCTATGAGGATGCAGCATGTGTGCTGGAAGAAGCTCCAGAGCAGGCGAAAACATACCCTATGCTGTATTACGTTCAGGCCTTCTGCTATGCTAAAATCGGCAAGCATGAGCAGGCGAATAATGCTCTCGCGCAGGCCGCAGTTGCAGTTCCAGACTACTGCTTTCCTAACAGTCTGTTTGAGTTGGATGTGTTACAATTTGCAATTCGAACGAGACCGGGGGATGGAAAGGCGCATTATTACTTAGGTAATTTACTCTATGATAAGAAACGGCATTGGGATGCCATTTCCAGCTGGGAAACGTCTCGTTCCATTGACGATACTTACCCCGTTGTTCACCGTAATCTTGCTCTTGGATATTTTAACAAACAAGGCCAAGTAAAGAAGGCTCGCCATTCGTTAGAGCAGGCCTTTGCGTGCAATACTTCAGACGCACGTGTTCTTTATGAGCTTGACCAGCTGTATAAGAAGCAGAACATCAAGCCCAACGACAGATTGAACCTAATGGAGAGTTATCTGGGAATCATAAAGCTTCGCGATGATCTGTTTTTGGAATATGTAACCGTTCACAATACGATGAAGCAGCATAAAATAGCGTTGTCCTTGCTGACAGGGAGAATATTTCATCCATGGGAGGGTGGAGAGGGGAAGGTAACTGGACAGTATAGGCTTGCCAAGGTAGAGCTTGCGAAGTCCGACCTGAGGTATGGGCAGATTGAGCAGGCTGTAAAAGGGCTGCGGGAGGCTTTAGTGTATCCAGAGAATCTTGGCGAAGGTAAGCTAGAGGGTTCCCAAGATAACGATATCTACTATTATTTGGGCTGTGCGTATGAGCTATTGAAATTAACAGATGAGGCAAGGCAGGCTTTTTCCACGGCCTCTCAAGGACAGGGGGAACCCATTAACGCCATGTATTATAACGATCAACAGCCGGATATGATATTTTACCAAGGATTGGCCTGGCAGAAACTTGGTTATGCGAAGGAAGGCAATCGTCGATTCAACAAGCTCATTGATTACGCCGAAAGGCACTTGTTCGAACCCGTGAAAATGGATTATTTTGCGGTTTCGTTACCCGACTTTCTCATCTTTGAAGATGACCTGAATAATCGTAATCAGGTTCATTGTACTTATATGAAAGCACTTGGTTTGCTTGGATTAGGACGACAGGACGAAGCTATCTTGCATTTTGAATCGGTGCTTAAGCTGGAAGCTAACCATCAAGGAGCATTGAACCATATGGACTGGAGCTGGGAGGGGAAATCAAATGAGTAATCTCATGAGAAATGTACCGCGCAAATTGACGATCACCATGTGGGACTTTTCTTGGTATACAATGACGCAAGAAGGTGAGCCCTACAGCGATCTTGAAGCCCGTTTTAAAGAAGCGGTCGAAAGAGGGTACAATACGATCCGAATATGTGCTATGCCATTCATGTTGTTTACAGCGGATGGCAAACGTCCTGGACCCTTGGAGTTTGCTAACCTTGGGGAAGTAGGTCAGCGTACGCGTTGGTATAACTGTCGTGGCGGCGCAGTGCTGGACGGGCATGCTCATTTACTTGAACTGTTTAAACAAGCAAAGGCTCATAACTGTTACATTATGTTATCCTCTTGGGAATATCAGCAGAGTCCCAGCTTTCTGGCTCATGCTGAGCTTAGAGATGAATTAGCTGCAATACCTCCTAAGGAGAGATTCATGGCCATTGCAAAATCAATGGATCAGTTGATCCGTTTCGTCACAGCAGAAGGCTATAGGAACCAGATCATCTATACAGAGTTGCATAACGAAGTGGAATTTGGGCAGTTAAACGCTGTTGGGACGTCTGAAGGCATAGCCGAAACGAATGTACCAGCGCTTATTGAAGCCATGCAGCCCTATGTAGAAGAAGCGATTGAATATCTTCGCCAATGTCATCCCGATATTATGATGACGGCAAGCTATACGTTAAATGAAGCCTACCCTAAAGCTTACGTCGCGCGCAATATGCAGGTTGCCCATTTTCATCTTTATATTAAAGGGGTGCTCAATGAGCTTATGGAAGCGGCAGGGCTTTATGATGAGTTGGCGCCGTTCCCCAATCCATTCGTACAATCCCTATTAAGAGAAGATGCTCCTCCATTTGCAAAGTGGACCCTGCCTCCGGAGCAGAATTGGCGGATGGAAGGCAATCCAGTCGGCATGAGGCTTATTTATTTACACGACTGGGTAGATCCCGACCAATGGGATTTATTTTTGTACGATCGGTATGGAGACCATAAAATTGCCATGTTGCAGAAGGCCGACACCCGTTTAGAAGAAATTCATGAATGGACTCGTCATTCCGGTATTCCAATAGTCATAGGAGAAGGTTATGTAGGCTACACGCCGCTGTATGCCCAATTTGAAGAAGGCCCAGTCGGCAAATTTATCGCTGAATATGTGTTGCGAAAAGGAATGGCACTTGGGTTCTGGGGAATGACCCTCTGCTCTAACTGTGCTCCCCATCATCCATTCTGGAATGATATCGCTTGGCAGCGCAAATGGAATCAATTTATCTTGAATTCAGATTAACGAGTGAGGGGAGTGAACTCCATGAGAAACTATCGGGTTACAGTCAAAGACGATCAAAAGCATATTGTTAAAGGACATATCAAACTTGGCGGCACCAATCCCAAAGGAGAGAAAATCGGATTCACCAACTATTTTATGGAGAAGGATGGAGAGCCCTTTTTCGGTATTTGTGGTGAATTCCATTATGCCCGTTATGATGAACGCTATTGGGAAGACGAAATTATTAAAATAAAAATGGGCGGCGTAAACATCATTGCCACTTATATTTTTTGGAACCTACATGAAGAAGTTGAAGGTATTTTTGATTGGAGTGGGAACAAAAATCTTCGTCGTTTCATCGAGTTGTGCGGCAAGCATCAGGTATACTCCATGATTCGGATCGGACCCTTTGATCATGGGGAAATTCGAAACGGCGGTATGCCGGATTGGTTATTCGGTCGACCATTTGAGGTTCGTTCTAATGATGAGGGGTATCTGTTCTATACAAGAAGAATGTATAACGAAATCGGTACCCAGGTTAAAGGGTTGTTATATAAGGAGGGGGGGCCAATTATCGGCACCCAAATCGAAAATGAACATAATCATTCATCTGCCCAGTGGGCCTTGACTGTAGGAATTAATGATATGTGGTTAAACAGTGGAAGTGACGGCAACTCGCATATGTTAAAACTTAAAGAAATAGCTCTGGAAGCAGGGATTGATACTCCGATCTATACGTGCACAGGATGGGGAGGAGCGACAACTCCTGTACCTGATATGCTGCCATTATGGGGCGGGTATGCCTATTGGCCATGGATCTACTACGAAGAGGGACGGATGGAGGGGATGAACGAGCATCCTGCGACACCGGAATACATTTTCCGAGACAAGCATAATAACAAGATTCCAAAGAGCTACAATTTTGAGCCTCAATACGCGCCTGAAGACTATCCGTACGCTTGCTGTGAAATGGGTGGCGGCATGGTTCAGTTTTATAAATACCGGTTCGCATTTCCCTACCGTAGTGTTCCAGCGATGACTGTCATGAAGGTTGCAGAAGGCTGTAACCTGATCGGATACTACATGTATCATGGGGGTTCCAATCCTCGAGGTAAGGTTAACCCGTTCACAAATGATCTAGCCACTCCTAAAATATCCTATGATTTCAACGCTATGATCGGCGAATTCGGCCAAGTAAGGGAATCATACCAAAGAACAAAGCTGCAGCATTACTTTTTTTCAACGTTCCAAAAGCAATTCTCACTAACAAAGACAATTCTGCCAGGGGATACGTCCCAGATGGACCCTTATGATGTGGATACGTTACGATATGCAGTGCGATCCAGTGCCGGATCGGGTTACCTGTTTCTAAATAATTTTCAAGACCATGTCGAAAATTACGACCTGTGCGATTTTAATGTGAGTATTGAGCTACCCGAGGAAACAATTGTAATCCCTAGCCAAGGTGAACTGACGTTAGGACGTGATAGTTTTGCCATATTGCCATTTAACTTCAATTTAGATGGAATGAAGCTCAAATATGCTACGGCACAGCTGATAACAAGGATAGAAGAGGATGGAGAAGCATATTATTTTTTCTTTGTACCAGAGGGTATGAAAGGAACGTATGTAATGGAGTCAAAAGATATAATCAGTGCCACAATCGACAAAGGTTCGATAGAGCAATTAGATGGGAACACGATCATTAAGGTTGCTGAAGAGGAGGATAGTCTCATCCATCTGGTATCTGAAAGTGGTCAAAAAGTTGCCATCTACACGATGACTGATGAGCAAAGTCTTACATTTTGGAAGGTAAACATGCAAGGCCGGGACAGAGTCATTTTGACAAATGCCAATCTACTTGTATCTGAGGGCAATCTAAGGCTGGAATCAACGGACCAAGAAATGGTAACCCTGAGTGTATTCCCGGATTTTGACGCCTCATTCACATCGATTTCCGGTGGAGAACTGCTTGAAATAACAGAAAACAATGTATTCAAAACATATCGTTTAAAGGCTCCTAAGAAAGAAATTCATTTCAATTTGAAAAGGATAAATAACGATAAATTTACCCTTGATTTCGAATTAGATGCCTTTCACGGAATCAAGGAAGCTCTGCTGCGTATCCATTATACTGGAGATATCGGTTATGCTTTTATTGATGGCGAACTGATCAACGATAATTTCTGCAACCATACGACCTGGGAAATAGGTTTGAAAGCATTTGAGCATCGGCTCATCGAGCAAGGGTTGTACGTATATGTTTCTTCCATTCGAAAAGGTAAGGTTCTCAATAGCAATACGACCATGGCTGGCTGGAAAGAGACGACAAAGGAAAGTATTGTAGATATCGGTTCGGTTAGCCTTGTGCCTGTATATGAAATCAAAATCACCATATAACCCAGAAGGTTACATGGTGATTCCTTTCCAGACTAATTTCACATAAAGTAAGGGGCCAGTGAATACATGAGTATTTTTTATTTTCTTAATGTGTTTTTAGTAGATACCGGCTTTTTTCGATGTTTGTTTGATCCCGTTGCTTCCGTTAACTACAGTTTTTCCCCAATCCGTCAGATTGCCATTAGGTCCTGTTACAAGATCAAGGTAGGAAAGGTTGGAACTATTACCATACCAGGACCAGGCTAACCAGCCTACTCCTTTGGATTGGCCATATCTCATGATTTCTGTCTCGTCGACGTCTGCTCCCTGGTGGTAACCGCCAAATTCACCAATAATCAGAGGAAGTCCTTGATTCAGAACGTTATCAATATTGGTTCGAACAGTTTGAACATCTTTACCCGCGAACTCATACATATGGATGGAGAATACCGTATTCTTCAAAGAATCAGCTGCAAATACAGATTTACCAAAGTCATTGATAGACTGAGGATATTGTCCCCATCCGGCACAATCGACGATGAGCGTATTTTTGATACCTGCGTTTCTCAACTTGGGAATCGCTTGCTTGTATCCATCAGCCCAACCACTTCCATTCCAAGAACCATACCATTCGTTCGCAATGTTTACGATAACCCGGTCTTCCTTGCCGATCAGAGCATCCTTTATGCTAATCCAGTAGTTCACAGCTGCATCCAAAGACGCATAGTCGTCTTTGCCTGTAGCATCATGAACTTCAAGTACAGCAATCATTTTATGGTTGGAGACAAGAGAGATAATATTTTTCACGGAATTAATGTCATCCTTGGTGTACTGGTTTCCGTTAGAAAGGACAATTCGGACGGTATTAGCACCTGTCTGGGCAATTGCCGGGATAGCTGTATAAAGATCATTTTTGTACCATGTGTGAGCATGATTGACGCCTCTCATAACAAATGGCTTGCCTGTAGAATCATACAATTTGGTACCGCTTACATAAAATCCTGAAGCAGCTTCTACCTTGGAGAAAACTCCTCCTAAACCAATCATGATGAGCAAGCCGACCAGTCCAGACAATAATGCTTTTCTTAACAATACCTTCATTTTTATTCCTCCCTAAATATATTATTCAACTTCCTGCTATACAGAGATGAAGTAGGTATGTAAGTGTGTAAATAGCAGTAAGCTAAACACAAATTAATCGTTTTCAATTTGGAGAAAAGTTATTTTTGTTATTCTATCATTTGAGTTTTTGTTATTCAATTGATTTTTTTAGTTATTTTTTGTGTTTTCTAATCATAAACACATAGATTTATTATTTAAGTGTGATTTTCTATGGTTTGATTGTATTTATTGCTTATAATTGTTTGAAATTTAGTTTATTTTAATAAAACTAACCTAACTTTTTTTCTTTAATATATCTGATTTATGTAGATAAACCTAACGTTGTACTTGGCTAATTATCTTGAATAAAGGCGAGATCTAATCGGCCAGCAATACCTAAGCTTCACCGCGATATTAAATTATAGTATGATATTCTTGTGAAAAATTTTACCAGAGTGAATAGGGGCAAGCTGATGAGAAAACCAATCATTGCAGTCGATATGGACGATACCATCTGTCATCTCGTCAAACGAGCCATATACCATAACAATAGTGAATTTCCCACTCATACGCTTCGGTATGAAGAAATGTTAGATTGGAACACCGATCATCTACGTCATCCCAAGAGCACGCATGATGTATTTTATGGGCGACCGGGTTTGTTTGAGGAACTTGAACTGTATGACGAGTATGTTGTAGAAGAGATGGAGAAGCTTTGCAATGCTTTTGATGTCATTATTGTGACAGCGGCAGAACCCAAGACCGTCGTAGAGAAATGGAACTGGCTTCAAAGACATATGCCATTCATTCCGATTGAGAACTTTTTCCCATGTAAACGAAAGAACCTGATTAACTATGATCTCCTGATTGATGATGGTCCTCATAATTTAGTGCCTGCGCTAGAGGAGGGGAAAAAGGTGCTTTGCATTCCTCATCCATGGAATCTGAGAGTAAGAGAGCAATATGAGTTCCCCGTCATGACATCCTGGCAAGGAGCAAAAGAACGAATCGACTCCATTTTAGGAGTTCTGTATAAATAATAGAACCATTCGTAAAACAGCTGGCTCCTTTGGAACTGGCTATTTTGCTAGAAAGAATAGCACTTATGATTGAAATAAAATGGTACAATTGATATGCATTATCCATGAGGAGGGAACGTGTATGACCATGACTATGGGTCAGATTGTGAATCATCTGACCAAGGGAATAAGCATACCCAACACCACCGTAGATCTACTGGACCCAGGATATATAGATACTGAGGTGCAAGGAATTGTAACCGCTTTCTCCGCTTCGCAGTATGTGATAGAACAAGCTATTTCTCTAGGTGCAAATTTTATCATTACGCATGAAGGCATCTTTTATAGTCATCAGAGAATGCATGAATGTTTACTACATGATCCTGTTTTTTTGCAAAAATCTCGCCTCATTGCCGATGCAGGTATAGGCATTTATCGGTTTCATGACGCCATACATCGTTATCAACCGGATGGAGTGATGGTTGGGCTTCTTCAGGCGCTTAGCTGGCACAACTACATTGTGAAACAGCAGCCGACGGCCGCCATTTTGACTATTCCGGCTATGGAGGTTAAGGAGATCGCTGAATATATCAAAGCCAAACTACATATTCGTTATGTACGGGTGGCTGGCGAGGTTTCCATGCCATGTGAACGAGTGGGAATCTCAGTAGGATACAGGGGAGGTGGTGAACTAGCCATTCCATTATTTCTAAATGAAAATGTGGATTTAGTCATTGCCGGTGAGGGCCCAGAATGGGAAACACCAGAATATGTTAAAGATGCTGTCTATCAAGGGCAAAGTAAAGCACTTATCATGCTGGGACATGCTGAAAGTGAAGCACCTGGGATGAAGTATCTCGCAGATGTACTTTCCGCCCAATTTCCAATGCTCCCCGTACACTTTATAGAAGATCGCCCGGTGTATCAAATATTGTAATGAGAACACGTCTTTTGTGATGGTCATCCCGCACTGTTGTTATATCCGTTCATCCACTTTATGAAATGGAGGCAAGATGATGGGAAGCAGAGTGATTATGCCATTCAAAATAGATTGGAAATTTATAGAAGGTAATTATGCAGGTGCTGAGAAAATGGACTATAACGATGAGCATTGGCGGCTCCTTCATGTCCCTCATGATTGGAGCATTGAAAAGTCCTTTGATCCACATATGCTGTATGGTGGCAATCAAGCTTATTTGCCGAGATGGTCTGTCGGATGGTACAGAAAGCATTTTAATGTGAAGCCCTCCTCTCCAAAACAGCGTGTATACATACAATTTGATGGCATTCACAGTAACAGTGAGGTTTGGATCAATGGGCATTTTGTGGGCAAGCGACCCTATGGATATGTTAGCTTTCAATATGATTTGACTCCATATATTCGGTGGGATGAGGAGAATGTGCTTGCCGTCAAAGTGGACAATACGATTCTTTCACCTGACAGATGGTATTCGGGGGCCGGTATTTATCGTAATGTTTGGCTGATTTGTACGGATTATATTCATATAACCGAATGGGGGACTTACATTACCACACCTGAAATTTCGCCAGATGAAGCCAAGGTGACTGCCAGAATCCAGGTCACTAATCATCACGCGCATGCCGTAGAGTGTACGATTATGACTGAAATGCTGGACTCACAGGGACAGATCAAAGGAAAAGTGGAAAACCGAGTAACTCTTTTGGGCTGTGAAACGAGGGAAATAGAGCAAAAAGCGCAAGTTTTAGAGCCAGAACTATGGTCACCGGACAACCCAGTGCTCTACGAAGCCCAGACGACGATCTATTGCGACAATACAGAGGTGGATCGTTATTGTACTCCTTTTGGTATAAGAGAAGTGAAGCTGGACACTCAAAAAGGTTTATTGCTGAATGGGCACAGCTTAAAGCTAAAGGGAGTGTGCATTCACCATGATTTAGGCTGTCTGGGGGCTGCTTACCATGATACAGCCATGAAGAGAAGGCTGCAGAGGCTGAAAGAAATGGGCTGTAACTCGATTCGTTTTGCTCATAACCCGATGGCGCCCGAATTATTAGATTTATGTGATCAGATGGGGTTCTTGGTGGTTGATGAAGCTTTTGACAAATGGAAGTCTCTTTTCTATGAGCATTTATATGATGAGTGGTGGGAAAAAGATCTGGAAGCAATGTTGCTCAGAGACAGGAACCATCCCAGTGTTTTCATGTGGAGCGTTGGGAATGAAGTGGAGAATCAAGGTCAGCCATCCATGCTCAAAATGTTGGAGCAACTTGTGGGTTTCTGCCATGAAAAAGACCCGACTCGACCAGTTACATGTGCACTTGAGCCGCATAATACACCAATCAGCTTGCGTGAGGGTTCGATTGAGGCCAAAGTGGAGCATACCAAACAGCTGGCACAACGAGTGGATGTTCTGGGGGTAAACTATCAGGAGCAGTGGTATGAGCACTATAGAGCGGCCATGCCGGATACGCTTATCCTTGGAACAGAAACATTCCCATACTATCGGGGTAAGGATAACCGGGTTAAAGGTTATTTGCCTATGAATCCCTGGTTTGATGTCGCTAATCATGATTATGTGATCGGTCAATTTGTTTGGAGTGGAATTGACTATTTGGGAGAAACGAGCTATCCCTCCAAAGGGTGGTCTTCGGGTCTGATTGATACTTGCGGATTCCGCAAACCAGTATCTTATCTCCAACAAAGTTTATGGTCTGATCAGCCTATTGTGCACATAGCCGCATTTAACGAACATATGAAATCGGAATTTAATCCGACATGGACGATGCACTGGAAATCTCCGGCTATGGAAGATCACTGGACATTTCCTGAATACGGTGGAAAATTGATACGGTTGGTTACTTTCACTAATTGTGAGAGTGTGGAATTGATCGTGAATGATGAATCATACGGTGAGAGGAAGCTAGTGGATTACCCTAATCATTTAATCCTATGGGAGCTTCCCTATACACCGGGCAAAATCCGGGCTGTGGGTCGCAATGGAAACGAGAAGGTTTGTGAGCATGAACTGACCACTGCCGGGGCTCCTTATGCTCTAAAGTTGGAGGCCGATCGGACGGTTCTACCTGCTGATGGGCATGAGATATCTCATGTGGAAGTAACGGTCATAGACCCAAACGGGATCATCGTACCTAACCAGGATTTTGATGTAATCTTTAAACTGCAGGGAGATGGTCGTATCCTTGGAATAGACAATGGTGATCTCACCAGCGATGAATCCTTCAAGGGGAATGAGAGACGAACACACAGGGGAAGGTGTCTCGTTGTTATACAATCCGGTTATGTGGCTGGTGAGTTGTTGCTTCAGGCGTCAGCAGATGGAGGGTTGCTGGGAGAAACCAGACTGAAAATAGAAGAAGAGCACAAATGATAATTCAAGGCTGATTCAGTATAGAGCTTGTATGGTTTAACTAATAAGGTCTGAACAGGTGGTGAATGCTTATGCCCTACCTGCTCAGGCCCTTTTTAATATGTTTACAACTGACGGTCAATAGCGATCTATGACTATAATTCTCTTTTTGACAAATAGTTTGGATACGAATAGAATGACTAATTATAATATAACTTATTAAAAGGTTAATAAAAAGTGGTGATAAGGAGATAAGTGAATGCCAGTAGAACCATCCATGAATCCTCGGGTAATTCGTAATATTTTATTTTTGTTATTCGCTTTACCAGGTGTAGCTTTTGCTTCCTGGGTGTCTCGAACGCCTATTATACGGGATATTTTACATGTCTCGACTGCCGAAATGGGAATTATAATTTTTGGATTAGCCGCAGGTTCTTTAGTGGGACTACTTAGTGCAGGCAATATGATTTCTCGTATAGGTGGACGGGCGGTCATTTTGGTAAGTGCGATTTTGATTGTGATCGGTTTTGTCATTGTAGGGTTGGGAACTGCATTTTCGCTCACGAGCATCGTGTTTGCTGGTTTGGTCATCTTTGGAGGTGGCTATGGGACAGCAGAAGTAGCTCTTAATGTCGAAGGTTCTGCGGTAGAAAATCAATTGCAAAAAACGCTTTTGCCCGCTTTTCACGGTTCATTTAGTATGGGTACACTTGTAGGTGCGATCATTGGCTCTGGAGCAGCGGCGCTACATATACCTGTTGTGGTCCATTTTGGAGCTATGGCTATCATGATTGCAGCGGTAACCTTCTATTTTTATCGTTTTCTGCCCCGCGATACAGGTATAGAGAAAGAAGTTCCTACTCAAAAGGTCGGATCTAATCTCAAGGCGCAGCTTGCTGTATGGAAAGAAAGACGGATTTTACTAATCGGTATCATCGTGTTAGGTATGGCGTTTGCAGAAGGGTCTGCGAATGACTGGCTGCCGCTAACGATGGTAGATGGTTATGGCGTGGATTCTTTAACAGGTTCCTATATGTATGGACTATTTGTGGCAGCGATGACCATTGGACGTTTTACTGGCGGATTCATACTGGATAAATACGGCCGTGTCCCTGTGTTGAAAGGGAGTGCTGTCCTGGCTGCTATCGGTATCATTCTAGTGATCTGGGGACAGCATTACCTCATGGCCGGACTGGGCGTCGTATTATGGGGGTTTGGAGCCTCACTTGGTTTTCCTGTGGGCTTATCTGCTGCCGGAGACGATCCTCGTGGTGCAGCTATCCGGGTTGGAGCCGTAGCCACGATCGGTTACATTGCCTTTTTAGTAGGCCCTCCAAGCTTAGGGTTTTTAGGTGAACATGTTGGACTTCTACATGCCTTGATTGTAGTGCTTGTTGGCGTTATTGTTGCTGGCTTGATATCGGGCGCAGCCCAACCTATTGGGATGAAAGAAAAAAATCAGATTAAAATATAAAGGGGATTGTCCCATGACTATGAAAACGGAAAAACAAAAGATGATGAATGGAGAACTTTATGTAGCTGCTGATCCTCAATTAACAAATGAAAGAGAGTATGCGAGAAGATGTGTACGTCTCTTTAATCAGACGGCAGAGACGGATCGTGAGTACCGTGAAAAGTTACTTAAGGAGCTTTTCGGATCAACTGGTGAAAATATAGGTATGGAACCCAACATACGCTGTGACTACGGATACAATATCCATGTTGGGGAAAATTTCTACGCCAACTTTGACTGTACCATTTTGGATGTTTGCGAAGTGCGCATTGGAGATAATTGTTTCATGGCTCCAGGAGTCCATATTTACACAGCGACTCATCCCATAGATCCGTTTGAACGAATCGCTGGCCCAGAGTATGGGAAACCTGTAACGATTGGCAACAATGTATGGATCGGCGGTAGAGCAGTTATTAATCCCGGTGTTACGATAGGTAATAATGTCGTAGTAGCATCAGGAGCAGTAGTAACCAAGGATGTTCCAGATCATGTGGTTGTAGCTGGAAATCCAGCACGAGTGATAAAGCAAATTAAAATCTCCTAAACAGCATACAGGCAAATCATTTAATATTTGTACCGATGATCCTATTAAAAGCGCTCCTTATTTTAATAGGATCATTTAATTTAAAGACTTGTATACTTATGGTCTTCAAGATTGAACTATACAGAGTAATAAATAATCATATTCACCCGAACCAGGGTTTCTCCTAGATTATAGTAAATGTGTGGGCGGTCTGCTTTAAAGCGGATCGAATCTCCAGCTTTAACCGTGTATATTTCCTCACTGACTTTTACCACCATCTCACCCTCAAATACCGTAATAAATTCTTCTGTACCTTCACGATGCGGCGCTGAACTCAGTTCTCCGCCTGCTTCAATCTCTACGGTGTAGACCTCAAAATTTCTACTGCCTTCATAGGGGAAAAACGGATACAACCGATATTGATTATTTTCTTCAAGCACTTGTACTTTGCTTTTAGGAACGACTACTGCATCTGAAGGTGGTTCATTAATCAGAGCAGTGAAAGAGATTTTCAAGCCGTTCGCAATTTTCCATACGGTTGTAATCGAGGGATTAGATTCTCCGCGCTCAATCTGACCGAGCATCGTTTTACTGATCCCCGTCAGATCAGCTAATTTATCTAAACTTAATTTTCTTTCATTTCTTAGATGTTTCAAATTTTTACTTAAAATCAGATTAATATTCTCCATAATTCTTCGCTCCTATTGTGCTTTATAAAGAACATATTGTACAATCATAAAGTACAAATGTACGTCTCAACGTACATTTCATTCAATTATAACATACGGGAGTTGATTGTTGCATGCCGTTTATTCCGTTCCTTTCTTATGCACTTGTTAGCAGCTTTACGCCAGGTCCCAACAATATTATGTCTTTAGACAGTGCCAGGCGGTTGGGTTTGAAAAAAGCATTCCCATTCTTGCTGGGAGTAACAGCAGGTTGTTTCGCCATTATGCTGTTAGCCTGCTATTTTAATCTTGCTTTGTATCATTTTTTGCCACGGGTTAAGATCTGGATGAATGTTCTCGGCAGTCTGTATATGCTTTATCTGGCGGTGAAAATTGCAAAGAGCAAATCCTCTACGGAGGATAATGATCACAATGAGGGATATTCCTTCAAATCAGGACTGTTGCTACAATTTATCAATTTAAAAATCATTTTGTATGGTATTACGGTCATTTCAACGTTTGTAATGCCTTATGATGTATCGTATATAGAGCTTATTACGATTTCATTACTCCTGACTTGTATTGGTTTTGTAGCTGTAGTGAGCTGGGCGATTTTTGGCGCAGTGTTTCAACGTTTCTTGAATAAGCATGAGCGTTCCTTCAATATCATAATGTCCTTATTGCTCCTTTATAGTGCACTATCGATATGGATGTAAATGAGTACCTTATTCATCATAGAAAAGAAAGGTTCCTGACTATAGGCAGGAGCCTTTTTTCGTGTGAATTGAGCTTATTCTACGAGTCATAACATACAATCGGACAGAATGGATGAGTCTCCTGATCATTTAGCTGCAAAACGGGTATTACCTTAATAGATAAAGCTGTTGACAACTTGTATATACATGACTTAATCTTGTATATACAAGATGTTGAAAGCGTTATATTATTTTTTACGCTACTTCATTTCGCAAGAAAGGAATGAGCATGAATGGAAGCAATGAACAAGACTTTAATTCCTCAAGATAAGGACTGGTGGCGCAAATCAGTGGTCTATCAGGTTTATCCCAAAAGTTTTAACGATACAACGGGCAAAGGAACCGGTGATATAAGAGGACTGACGCAAAAGCTGGATTATTTAAAAAAACTGGGTGTGGATATTGTCTGGTTGCAGCCTGTATATGTCTCACCACAACGTGATAACGGGTATGATGTAGCCGATTATTGCCAGATTAATCCCGATTATGGAACAATGCAGGATTTTGAAGAATTGAGCGAGGGAATCCGGGCGCGTGGGATGTACCTAATGATCGACATCGTGGTTAACCATTCTTCCACAGAACATGCCTGGTTCCAGGAGGCACGGCTTTCTAAGGATAGTGAGTATAGGGACTACTATATCTGGCGTGATCCAGCACCCGATGGTGGACCTCCAAACAATTGGGTTTCCAAATTTGGTGGACCAGCTTGGCAATATGACGAGGCAACAGGCCAATATTTCCTGACACTGTTTGATAAGACTCAGGCGGATCTAAACTGGGAAAATCCCAAAGTCCGTCAAGAAGTTGTCAATCTGCTGGAATTTTGGGCTGAGAAGGGAGTCAGTGGTTTCCGACTGGATGTCATTAATTTGATTTCCAAGGATCAGCAATTCTCGGACGATGATAGAAGCACGGCTCCTGGCGACGGACGTAAGTATTATACGGACGGTCCACATGTGCATGAATACATCCATGAGTTACATGAGAAAGTATTTGCCAAACAGAATAGCGTCACTGTGGGTGAGATGTCCTCCACCTCACTGGATCACTGTATCCGTTATTCCAATCCAGAGAGAAAAGAATTGTCCATGACCTTTAATTTTCATCATTTGAAGGTGGATTATCCAAATGGACAAAAGTGGGAATTGATGCCATATGATTTTGAAATGCTGAAAAAGCTATTCTCGGATTGGCAAACGGGCATGCAACAGGGCGGTGGCTGGAGTGCATTGTTTTTTAATAATCATGATCAGCCAAGGGCAATCTCTCGCTTTTTGGATGATGGCGAATATCATGCGGAAAGCGCCAAGCTGCTGGCAACCACGCTACATGGTCTTCAAGGAACGCCTTATATATTTCAGGGTGAAGAGATTGGGATGGCCAACCCGCAGTGGGCAGACATTGAAGAGTTTCGGGATGTTGAATCTCTGAATATGTATCGTATCTTACAGGAGCAAGGCAAAAGTGCAGAAGAAGCATTGAATATCATTCGAGAGCGGTCTCGTGATAATTCGAGAACACCGATGCAGTGGGATGGCACTCGCAATGCGGGCTTCACTTCAGGTACTCCCTGGATTAAGGTAGATGAACGATATCCACAGATTAATGTTCAGGCTCAGTTAGAGGACCCGAACTCTATCTATCACCATTACCGTAAGCTAATTCATCTGCGTAAGACGGTGCAAGTCATTACCGATGGGAATTATCTACGCCTGGACGAAGCTCATCCTCAGGTCTATGCCTATCAACGCAGCAATGAAGAGGAGACTTTGATCGTCATCTCCAATTTTAGCGGACAGGATACGCAATTCCGTATACCGGATTCATTTTATTCATGTTTAGAAAATCAAGCGTTGGATGCGGCTGAGTTCTTAATTGGTAATACTCAGCACGCCCCGGAGCTAAAACAAGTGATCTCTTTGACCCCATATGCTTCATATATGTGGATTGTTTGTAGACTTAGTGAATAGTATGGAGACATCTAGTAGCACCCCGGGCACGGGCACGTTATCTTTGATAACCGGGGTTGCTGCTTTAAAATGAGCGAACGTTAAGGGAGTGGGCTAAATGGCGATTGAAAGATCACAGGTAGAAGACATTATAAAAGCCGTTGGTGGCAAAGACAACATAGAGGCCTCTACGCATTGCGTAACTCGTCTGCGATTTGCCCTTTATGATGATAAGCTGGTAGACAAAGATGCACTCGAACAAAATGATCTGGTCAAAGGCCAATTTTCTTCACAAGGACAGTATCAGGTCGTAATTGGCCCAGGTCTGGTGGATAAGGTATATGACGAAATGATCTCCATTACAGGAGGTAGTCGGGCTTCTAAAGACGATGTCAAAAATGCGGCAAGCAAAAAACAAAATCCAATTCAGCGTGCCATCAAGACGCTGGCAGATATTTTTATCCCTATCTTGCCCGCAATCGTGACTGCAGGCTTATTGCTTGGAATAAATAATATTTTGACTGGTAAGGGAATCTTCTTCGAAGGAATGGCTTTGGTTCAGGTCTATCCTCAATGGACCGACTTTGCTGCTATCATTAACACCATTGCCAGCACCGCATTTACATTTCTACCTGCCTTAATTGGATGGTCGGCCGTTGTCAGGTTTGGCGGCAGTCCTTTACTCGGGATCGTACTGGGTCTGATTCTGGTTCATCCGGATCTGCTAAGTGCATACGGTTATGCGGATGCGGTTACAAAGGGCACCGTTCCGGTTTGGAATTTGTTTGGGTGGGAAGTGAACAAGATTGGTTATCAAGGACAGGTTTTACCCGTTTTAGTATCCGCTTACGTGCTCGCCCACATTGAGAAATTCCTAAATAAGAAGATAGCGGATTCATTTAAGCTGTTACTCGTAGCACCGATTACATTATTAATAACGGGATTTCTGGCTTTTACAGTGATCGGTCCGGTTACTTTTATGATTGGTAATGCCATTACGTCTGGTCTTGTATACGTTTTCGATTTGGCTCCTGCGCTGGGAGGCCTGATTTATGGAGGCTTGTACTCCTTGCTCGTGATTACGGGAATGCACCATACTTTCCTGGCGGTGGACGTGCAATTAATTGGTACGCAGGGTGGAACATTCCTTTGGCCGATGCTGGCGCTGTCCAATATCGCTCAGGGTGCCGGAGCACTGGCAATGATGCTGGTATTGAAGGAGCAAAAGGGAAAAGGATTGGCTCTTACCTCTTCAGTGTCTGCATTTCTGGGTGTAACCGAGCCTGCCATATTCGGAGTGAATATCCGATATAAATATCCGTTTGTATTCGCAATGATCGGTTCCGGTATTGCAGGTATATTGCTCACCGTAAATCATGTGATGGCTTCTTCCATTGGTGTGGGCGGGATTCCAGGCTTCTTGTCTATTTTCCCAAACAACTGGGGTGTATTCTTCATCGGGATGGCGATCGTGTTAATTGTGCCGTTTGCTTTAACTTTAATGTATGGCAAGTTGTTAACTAAGCGCCGTCAGGCTGCACCAGCCAATGATTCCGTAAGGAAAGACTCGCTTCCGCAAAATACCGCACTAGATGTGCTTGAAGTGAGGACTCCCGTACGAGGACGTGTTGTACCGTTAGAACAAGTTCCTGACCCGGCTTTTGCCGAACGGCAGATGGGTCAAGGTATAGCAGTGGAACCGAAGGATGGCAAAATTCTTGCCCCTTTCAGTGGGCAAGTCATTCACATCATGGTGAAAAGCAAGCATGCCTTGATCTTAGAGCATCCGACAGGTGTACAGATTCTGGTACATGTGGGAATTAACACGGTGTCCCTGAAGGGTGAGGGATTCACCATGCATGTGGAGACCAATCAAACCGTGGAGCAAGGGCAACTATTGATGGAATTTGACCGTGATCTGATTCAGAAATCCGGATATCCCGTCATTACACCAGTCATTGTCCCGGATGGTCAGAGTATGATTGAATCGGTTGAGGAACTGCCGGGTGAGGCAGACGATTTGCAGTATACCTTAATGAGAATTCATTTGAATTCTTCATCAGACAATACCAATTAAGTCAGATTCATCGCACAGCCTATTTTAGTGAATAGGAAGTGAAAGGATGCTACAATGAACGTGGTGATGAAAATTGACAAAGAATATATTTTTGCAAATTTATCAGGAGTACTCGGGACGAATCCAGACAGGCGAATTGGCTCCAGGCACGAAAATGCCATCTGAAAATGAACTGGCCCGAGAGTATAACACTTCTCGCGAAACCGTACGTAAGGCACTTCACTTGCTTGCACAAAATGGGTATATCCATAAAATAAAAGCTAAAGGATCTTTTGTTCTGGATATTGGACGGATGGATTTCCCTATAGGAGGCTTGGTCAGTTTCAAGGAAATGTCTGAACGGATTGGGCGTACATCACGAACAATTGTACATGAAAATCATTTAATTCCAGTTCCAGATGACATAGCTAATCATCTTGAGATTAACAAAGACAAGTATTTGGTCTGGAAAGTTATTCGTGCGCGTGAGATTGAGGGTGAATGCGTCATACTGGATAAAGATTACTTTCGATCAGACATTGTACCTGTGCTTACCGAGGAAATTAGTCGTGGGTCCATCTACGAATATTTGGAGGGAGAACTCCATCTTCAAATCAGTTATGCCAAAAAAGTGGTTTCCGTAGAAAATGCAGATGAAGAAGATCATAGGCTGATGGACCTTCAGAACTACACTCATGTGGTCGTAGTACGTAACTATGTTTATCTGGAGGACACCACCTTGTTCCAGTATACCGAGTCAAGGCATCGGTTGGACAAATTCCAATTTGTCGACTTTGCCAGACGTTCCCACGGTGAAGAGAAAAGAACTGATTTTTTTAAATAACGATCAATAAAACAGTTAAGAAACCCCGTCTTTTGAAGACGAGGGTTTCTTTTTTACCTTGGATGCAGCTGCTGAGCAGCTTGTATACTGGCATTTGAGGGATTTGAATTTGCGTTTTATCCAAAAGCTGTTTATAGAATATTAAAAGGTTATATACTGTTTAGAATACAATTCCATGATCAGTGCAATGGGAATGAGGTGTATGTTATTTATGTATAGAGTGGCTATCTGCGATGATGAGCACAAGCACAGAGAACTTGTTAAAAATATGCTGATTACTTTGTCGTTAAAGACCAATATAGAATTTAAAGTTGAATTATTCGACTCAGGAGAACAGCTGGTATCTCATTATCAAAACCATGAATCTCCATTCCATATCTTAATATTGGATGTTGAAATGAATGGCATAAACGGAATTCAAACCGCCCAAAAAATAAGGAATTTAAATCACCTGGATGAACAGATTGTTTTTTTAACGAGCTACCCTGAATATATGGTGGAAAGTTTTGACGTAGTTACATTTCAATATTTAATAAAACCGATTGCTCCCCATATCTTTGAGGAAAAAATGATAAAGCTGTGTAAATACTTTCAATCTCTCGATAAAAAATTCGTTATTATCAAGTCAGCTTATGAGGAAGTGCTTTTAAAATATGATGATATCATTAGTATTGAAGTGGTCAAAAGCTTAACCATAAAAAACAAACTGCATTTTGTAACCTCTACTCAAACCTATGATAGCAAAGGGATTCTTTCGGACTATGCTTCAGCATTAAAAGAACATAATTTTCTACAAATTCATCGTTCGATTATTATAAACTTAATTCATGTGAAAAAATTTGCTGGCGGTGATGTTTTGATGTCAAATGATGTGAAGTTACCTATTGGGCGTTCTAAAATAAAAGAAGTTAAAGATCTATATACCAAATTTATGATCATGAAGATGCATTAATATGATGGAATATAGCTACCTGCTTCTTAACCTATGTGTTGTACTGGTGATGTGCTTTCAAGTGAATTTTTACTTTAACTCGGTTTTTGATAAGTCCAATCGAAAGCCAAATAGATTCATATATTTCATTATTTTCGGGTTGCTGAACATCTTATATTTAAGTGTTTATCTGTCTCCTACGCTATCCTCGATTTTGGCATTACTTGTCATATTTAGTTTAGCGCAATCTTATACAGTGGAAATAAAGACAAAGATCATTTTTTCTATCCTTTATGCTGTATTGATAACCATCGTTAATTTTATATCTCTTTATATTTTATATGCTGTATGCTCCGTTAAAATTAGCAACTTTAGCCATTTGGGTGGGCAAGATCACTTGATATCCTCTAAGGTTATGTTACTCAGCTGCATTATCATGTTTGCTGTCATTCAGATTATACGGCTATTTGCCAAACGCAGAACCTTCCCTTTGCAGCATCGTTACTATATTTTATTTTTAATCGTTCCCATCATAAGTTTATACCAGGTCAATGTTTTATCTGTTTATAGTGAAAAGAATATGTATTATTTTGGTTCTATTATTAGCTTTATTTTTTTAAATGTTTTTATCATATATATTTTCGATAATATCATTGAAAAATTTCAATTAATGCATGAAAATGCTCAATTACAACATCAGATGGACTACCAAGATGCTAACTACGAAAAAACGGTTTACAGCTTCAAAAATATGAAAAGAATCATTCATGATACACACCAACAGTTTTTGTATATTGAAGAATGTATCAAGAGAAATGAATTGGCTGAGGCGAGTGAACATATTAAGGTTACATTAAATAAAATCGAAGGAGCCTATCAAAGGGTTAATACCGGTAATCTGGTTATAGATGCTCTTGTCACAAATAGTCTTAATATTGCTCAGGCCAATGGCATCAAGGTAGATACTCAGCTTAACTTGTATTCACAAAAAGTAAATATTGAACGTTATGACTTGTGTATCGCTCTGGGCAATATGCTGGATAATGCCATAGAAGCATCTAAAAAGGTCAAGATTGCGGATGATAGGTACATTCTTATTAAAATACATTCCAATGAGTCCGCGCTTTTCATTCACATCCTGAATCATGTGGAGAATGAAGTGGCTCATTTGCATAGTCAAAAATCAAACCCGGATGTACATGGCATTGGCTTGACCAATATATCCAGAATATGTGACAAATACGGTGGGAATATGACCATTGAAACAAAAAATAAAGTATTCGATAATATGGCTTTATTGCCATTTTATAAGGACAATTCTTAGACATCTTGCTGTTTAGGGATTGTTTTTTTCGTTTCAGGGTGACTTTTTTATATAGAATCCTCGTTCATAGTATGATCAGTCCAGTAATAATCTGGGAACCCATAAGAGGAGGAAATATGGAATGAAGAAAATAATAGCTGTGTTCATTTCGGCTATGCTTTTTGTACTGCCGATGACGAATGCTTTTGCTCAAGACAATCCTGAACCCATTAAGGAAAAGGCTCGCAATCTGGCCTCGGAGCTGGTATCCAAATACGGTGCTAGCGGTGTGCAGTATGCCATTAGGGACCATGGAAACATCGTATTATCGGATAGCGTGGGTGTAAAGAATAAAGCAACCAACGAGCCAATCACCAAGGATACGATGTTCGGTATAGGCTCTACAAGCAAAATGTATGTATCTGCTGCAACGATGATGCTGGTGGATACCCATAAGGTAGATATTGATCAGCCGCTAACAACATACATTAAGGACTTTACAATGGCTGATGAAAGATACAAACAAATTACACCGCGTATGCTGTTAAATCATTCGTTGGGTCTTTACGGTGCCCACTATAAAAATAGTATGTTATTTAATGACAATGATACAGAAAATCATGATGAGCTATTGCTGAGATTACGATCAGAGACTTTAAAATCCAACCCCGGTGAATATTCTGTATATAGTAATGATAGTTTTCAATTGCTTGAAATATTGGTTGAACGGGTGAGTGGTCTAAGTTATACCGAATTTCTGGCAAAGCATATTAGTGCCCCTTTGGGTTTGAACTCTACGAAAACACCACTCGATCAGTTTGACAGACAAAAGCTGTCCAAAACTTATTTTCCTGCGATTGAGGGGGCCTTACCCGTTGAAAATGCCAATGTCATCGGGACAGGGGGCTTATACTCTACCGCAGAAGAGGTGGCTATGTTTTCAGAAGTATTAATGGGGAACAGACCCGATATTTTATCTGCACAATCGGCGAAGTCCATGCAAAGTCATGAATATCGAAAAGGAATATGGGTACCTGAAGAGACAAACAGCTTTAATTATGGGCTTGGCTGGGATGCGGTTCAGTTGGCACCGTTTAGTGATTACGGAATAACTGCGCTATCCAAGGGTGGGGATACTGTTTTGTATCACTCTACTTTGATCACCATACCAGAGCATCAAATTTCTATGGCTGTGCTTTCATCTGGAGGGTCTTCCATCTTAGATAGTATTTTTGCTTCTAACGTTTTATTGGAAGTTTTAAAAGATAAGGGCATCATTAAAGACATCATACCGGATAAAACATTTGAGGCTCCTGTAAAAGTGGAAATGCCATCTGATTTACTTTCTTATTCGGGATTATACGGTTCTGTGGGTACAACCATCAATGTAGAGATTAAAAACGGTGAGTTTGATTTACCTGCTTTTTTGGATGGATTCGTCCCGGCGCAAAAATATGTGTATACAGGTGATGGACAATTCAAAAGCAGTGATGGCAGTGTAGCCGTAAGCTTTGACAAACAAAAAAACGGGAAAACGTATATTAAGGCTAACATTTATTTAAACTTTCCGGGATTAGGACAAATGGTTATGGTGATTTATGAATATCAAAAGCTTGATGCCAATCCTCTAAATAATACAGTTAAAAAGGCATGGGAAAATAGAAACGGGAAAAATTATTATGCTTTGGACGAAAAGATATCTTCCATATTTTATCTGGCCCCCTCATTTATAACAAAAAAAATATCCGTTGATCATGATGGATACGCAAGTGGTACTAAAATTGTGGATGAGAATAAAGCAGTAAATGCCGTTGAGATTCCTGTTATGAGTGGAAGAGATGCATTTGATCTGAATTTTTATACCAAGGATGGTTCGGAGTATTTAACCATAGATGGACAATCCTATATCAGTGAAGATGCTGTTAAACCTATCTTGGGAGGAAAATCAGTGTACACCATACCATCTAATGGCCAAGCCACATGGTATAAAATAGATAAAAACTCAGCCAATAAAACGATGACCGTTGATTTTCCAAAAAGCGGAGGCTTCGCTGTCTATGATGAAAACGGTGCGGTTGTACAATTTTCAACTGCTAGCAATAACTCGGTTGTACTGCCCAAAGGTGGCTTGATCGTTTTAGGTGGCCATGCAGGGGATGTATTTAAAATCAATTTGAATTAAGCGTGTAGCCGCTTCTGGAAATTCAGGAGCGACCGTTGCAGTGTTGGATGGTTATGAAGACAACCGCGAATCTTAAGTCGAATTGGCTTTTATATAAGGCCAATTCGACTCTTTCATTCGGCAGATGAGCCTAAATCCGTAATAGATAATTTTATATCGAAGGTTACGGGTATTTTGCTGAATTTGTAATCCCAATCATCCTTTACTTTTTTCCACACTTGAGGCTGCTCAATATTTAAACGTTCGCCAAAACTGGCGACATCGACTTTATATTCTGATTGTAATTTGTGCATAAGAGACTTAATCCTTCTAGTCACTTCTTTTTCAAATTCTTTCTCAGCCTCTTTCATGTTTCGTGTCTCTGTCGGGTTCACTTTCTCATCCCAGTTTTCGATTAAACGTCCTTTGGATTCAATTTTTACGTGAAACGAGATATCGTTACCCTCGGTCACCTTCGCTGTTATTTTGCTTTTTACCGATTTGATCTCATAAGTTATAGCTTCATTCCGCTTGTCATACGTTTTGACAGCTCCGCCCTCAACATCACCTTTAATCCATGCAATGCTCTCTACGTCTTGTTGTCCCAAACTACCGATCCAGTGACCGGTGTCTCCTTTAATAACACCAGCACCCGAAAATTCTAATTCTCCATCGGATTCAGAAATGTTTTGCAATATATAGCTTTTTTTGGAGTGCATCAACCCATCCAACTCAGACAAATTGACTCCCCTCATCACCTTGCTGGTTCTGAAATGATTACGAAGCATATATAGAATATGAATGGATGGGACCTCGTCCTTATATTTGGTAACTAAGGTATCAGCTGCACGTTCCTTACTTAAGAAAACAAAACAACTCGGACGAATATCATTATCACGAAGCACAAAATCCATCAATTGCTGCATCGTCTGTTGTTCTGCCAATTTGGTGGAAACCACCATGACCTTTAGATGGTGACCAATAATCGGGCGATCCAGACGGAGGGATAATTGCCGGAAGATTTCAAGTAAAGAATCCCCGGTGGCAGCTATATTAATATAGTTTGGCCCTTGTCCACCACCTTGTTTTGCCGTGTTTCCAAAAGTCTTTTTGGGGACGATTTGCACAGTGGCAGTAATTTTATTTTTCTTGAAGTAACGGCTGCCTTCCTTTTCCAGGTCCTTTTCCACTGTGCTGGGCTCACCCTTATCCAGAGCCAGTCCTGTATACATGCTTAGTTCTTCTATTTCTCTGCTGCTCCAGCAACCGGCTTGAGTTACCAGGAGAATGAAGGCAAGCAGCAAAGATAGGATTTGTTGCCTATACATTTTGCTTCATTCCCTTCTTCCTGATCATGAAAACGATGGAGAGAAGTACCGGGACCAGAAAAAATAAAATGATTCCCATGTATCCGATCGCATCGCCTAGGCTAAACACTTCCATCATACGAACAGGAGTCATTGTGGAGATAAAGATAATTGGGATTAAGCCAAAAATCGCATAACGATATCTAAGGCCAAATACCTGTGAGACACCTAAGGATGCATTGAAGAAAAAACTGCAGAAATTACAAAACATTTGCATCATCCAGATTACCAGCAACGGAAACTCAAGACGTTCAAAAAGAAATCCGGAGATTTCAAAGCTGCGCATTAAATTAATGGTGGGCCAGGTACTTGTCATAGTAGAGTCCACCGATAACCCGCCGACTACCATAACTACTGTCAAAAAGTATAATACCCAAGGGATGCTGATTCCCACTACCATGGCCTTTATGGCTTTTTCAGGGTACTGCAAGAAAGCGACCAGTGTCATGATGACTTCACATCCAGTGAAAACAAGGACAGTCGACTTTAGCCCCTTAACTACTGGAAGAATACCGCTACTCAATACAGGACGAAGATGGTCAATTTCAAAGATCCTTAGGCTAAGGACAAAACAGATGAGTAAAAAGAAGAGACTGATCGGGAGTACAATCTGGTATAACCGCGCAATGGGATTAATACCTCCAAAAACCAGATAACTTCCCACCCATATGAATGGAATCACAATCGCCCATATGGGTGTCCCTTCAAGCAAAAAATAAATCGTCACTTCAGCTAAAACACGAATCTCAAAGCCAGCGATGATGATAAAGTATATGATTAATAATAGACTTAAAAATCCTCCTGGAATGATACCGACGATTCTCCTGGAGTATTGATACACAGTGTTTCCGGGAAATTGTTGGCTTAATTTTACCATGAGCAACACCACTAATATGACAATACATCCGCCAAGCAGGACAGAGAGCCATGCATCCGGAGTCTTTACCGTTTCAGTTACACCTCTCGGCAGTGTCAAAATCCCTGCGCCCAATACCGTATTGGTCAGGAATACTGCCGCCTGTTTGGATGTAATCTTATCATCAGAACGTCTAAACACAATCCTTCCTCCTTCCTCCGGGTGCTATGATTTGCGCTTGCTTTGCTGAGTTTTCATCATAACGGGTCTTCGTTTCATCAGAGATATAGGGGCTCGAATGTACACATCCTTCCAGTCGCTTGGACGCATAGGGGAGAAGGGAGTCACATACGGTACGCCAAAGCTTTTTAATTTCGTCAGATGGATACAAATTAACAGAAAGAACAATACGGTTCCAAACATGCCCAGGATTGCTGCAAATAGCATGCCGACGAAACGCAAAAGACGCAAGGTAATGCCCGCACTATATGTCGGTATCGAAAACGAAGAGATGGCAGTAACCGAAACCACAATCACCAGGAACGGGCTAACAATGCCCGCATTGACAGCAGCATCGCCGATGACTAAGCCTCCCACAATGCCCATGGCAGGACCGATAGGTTTGGGCAATCGTATGCCGGCTTCCCGCAGGATTTCGATAGAGATTTCCAGAATCATAACTTCTATGACAGATGGAAAAGGGACGCCTTGACGGGTCTCGATGATGCTAATAATCAGCTTGGTTGGAATCAAACCGGGATGAAACGATATGAAAGAGATATATAAAGCAGGACCCATAAGCGCTATAAAAGCTCCGCAAAATCGTAACACGCGTAAAAGTGTCCCTGGAATCCAGCGCTCATAATAGTCCTCGGGAGATTGGAGTAGCATACTGAAGGTCACCGGAACAATAAGTGCAAAGGGAGTACCATCCAGCAGAATCGCTACTCTTCCTTCCAACAAAGCACTTATGACACGGTCGGGGCGCTCAGTGTTGTGAGCCTGCTGGAACGGACTTAAATAATTGTCTTCAATAAGTTGCTCCACATAACCGGATTCAGCTAAAAAGTCCATGTCTATTTTTGAAATTCTGCTGTTTACTTCTTCGAGGAGATCCGGATTCACAATATCCTTGATGTACGCGACAACCAGATCTTTTTTGATTCGGCTTCCCACTTGGAATTTCTTCATTTCCAGACTTTTGTTTATGCCTTGGCGTCGAAGCATCGAAGTATTTTCACTTAATACCTCCGTAAAACCGATCCTGGGACCCCGAAGTAATGCTTCAGAGGTTGGTTCATTGACGGAGCGAATGGAGCCATTAGGCGAGCCTACCAGCAGTGCTCCCTTCATTCCTTCAATTAATAAGGCAGTATGCCCTAAAAGTATAGACTCTTGCAGGTCCTCCATATCAGCAACTTCACTAATTTGCGTAAGCGGCATCAAGCTTTCTTTTATAAAAGAGCTATTTATACTTTCCTGCTGTTCCTGTGGGGCCTGCTGGCCGTCAAACATCAAGACCTCCAATACCTGCTTGCTCATTAGCTTTTCATCCTGCATACCATCTATGAAGACTAAAACGGACCGTGCATGATATTTCTTTACTACAAACTCACGAAAATGCACATCACTATTTTCGCCTATAGCCTCTCGGATCGAATTTAAATCGGAATCGTAATTCCCTGTAATTTTGGAGCTTGGTTCATGCTGTTGATCAATGTGCCCTTCGTTATTTTCATCGGAGAGAGAACGACCAGAAGAATGCTTGGATTTCGCTCCCTTACTGCCAACAAACGAATAAATCGAGGTGTTTATATAATAAATCCCTAAAGGAATAATCAACGCGAGGCCTGCTTGAAAGAGTGTACTCCAGCTTGGAATATAAGAAATTATTTTAGACCACATGATGATCACCTCCATACGATTAATTCATTTTTCCTTAAGATACAAGTTGTTCCTAAAGTATTCCTTATAAAGGTTGTATTTACTCATTAAAATGGTATGTTGACTTGTGGTCTCTTCGTATTTTGGCGGAAAACTCTTTCTATGCTAGTGTGTCAGTTGACACCCATATTAGGATTATGTTAATCTCCAATCAGGAAAACGTTTACTCAATATAATTATTTGAGGGAAATAATATGAAAAAAAATCAAGTGTCCATAAAGGATATTGCCAGGTTAAGTGGAGTTTCTGTAGCTACGGTTTCCCGTGTGATTAACGAGAATGGTCGCTTCTCTGAGGAAACACGGCAGAAGGTTGTTGAAGTAATCCAAAAGTACCAATATGAGACTAACAGCATCGCCAAAAGCCTGCGGATGAGTAAATCACAGACGATTGGCGTTTTGGTGCCGGATATTAATAATGAATTTTTTTCAGTCATTGTACAAAAAGTGGAAAGCTTCTTTTTTAAACAAGGATATTCTACCATTATATGTAATACTGCTAAAGATGCGGAGAAGGAACGAGAATATTTGAAAACTTTGGATGGAAAAATGGTAGATGGTCTGATCTGCATTTCGGGTCAGGAGGAGCTTTCTGCGGAATTGCTTAAACGTCCCATTCCGATTGTATGTATTGACCGACGACCAAAGATTAATACGAACGTAGCTTTTATTGAGTCCAATCATTATGAGGGTGGATTTTTGGCGACAGAGGAGCTGATTAACAAAGGCTGCAAGGAAATTTTGCTGTTGACCAAGCAAAACAATCTATCCTCTGTTAATGAGCGTCTGTACGGGTATAAAGATGCTCTGCAAAAGCATGGACTGCATCCATCCGAGGACCACTTGGTTGCAGTTCGCAATGATGGGCCTACTCTGGAGACCGCACAGGCTGCTATTAAACATGTCTTGGAAAAAGGACTGCGGTTTGACGGTATTTTTGCAACTAATGACTGGTTGGCTTTGGGCGGATTACTGGCGTTACAGAAATTCGGAGTACAGGTCCCCGGTGAAGTCAAGATAGTGGGTTTTGATAATGACACAATTTCCCAATACTGTAATCCACCATTGACTACAATTGAACAGGATAAAGAAACACTTGCAGATAAAGCTTCCAGTATGCTGCTTCGTATGCTGAGTGGAGACAAGATGGAACAAGAGCAGCATTATTCCATCCCAGTACGATTGATACAACGCAGTACCACCTAGTTTCGTGGTCAGATATCATCTTGCATTAGCCAAGGGAGAGGTGAGCATAGGTACTGTTTTACCTCTCCAGAGTAAGATGGTTGAGCTGTGCTCTATTATGCTGTAAACTTTCCCGTTTAATATCCAACAAAAAAATGGTTTGACAACAATATCAGAAAATGATAACTTTAATTATGTTAAATGTAATCGTTTACCCAAGAGAGATCAGAATCCATATGATGTGTGAGAAACCAACAAGTGATGGAGTTCGAGCCATGAACTGTTGTTATTTTTTTCAATGGGTAAACGTTTTCTCTACTGATTTATTCAATACCAAAGGGCATAAAGATCAACTGCTGCTTTTTGGAAAATGTAAAACAGATTATGTCGTTTGAGTAATCGTTTACTCTATTTTAGAAGAAGGGTGATTATGAATGAGTATGCTATTATGTCCTTCCATGATGTGCGCTAATTTCAGCTCCTTGGAACATGAAGTAAACGCGCTGGAAGAAGCCAATGTGGATATTTATCATATTGATATTATGGATGGTAGATTTGTCCCTAATTTCGGAATGGGGCTTCAGGATCTGGAGTTTATCCGTAAACAAACTCAAAAAACAATGGATGTACATCTGATGATAGACAACCCTTCCGCCTACATTGATTTATTTGCTGATAAGGGTGCAGACATCATTTATTTTCACCCGGAGGCCGATATGCACCCGACGCGCACCATTGACCGAATTGTTGGAAGCGGGGTAAAAGCGGGAATCGCTCTTAATCCGGGGACAGCCATTGCTGCAGTAGAACCTTTACTTGGCATGGTTGACTATGTGTTGGTCATGACCGTAAATCCGGGTTTTGCAGGGCAAAAATATTTACCCTTCGTGAACGACAAGATTAAAGCGCTGCAAGCTTTTAAACGCGAAAAGGGATTGAATTATACAATCGTGGTTGATGGGGCTATCTCCGAAGAGAAGATCAACGAATTGGCACACTACGGGGTTGAAGGATTCGTACTGGGGACATCCACTTTGTTTGGTAAAGAAGAATCTTACAAAACCATCATTAACAGATTAAAAAATATCTAATTCGGGGAGGAATAAAGCCATGAAAATTGCCATCGGTAGCGACCATGTGGCTGTAGAGCTTAAAACGACGATTTCAACTTATCTTAATGAACTGGGTCATGAGGTCATGGACTATGGACCGCAAACTTCAGAAAGAACCGACTATCCGAAGTATGGAAAGCTCGTTGCAGAGGCTGTGGTCGGAAAGCAGGCTGACGCAGGCATTCTGATTTGCGGCACAGGCGTGGGAATATCCATCTCGGCCAACAAAGTCAAGGGAATTCGGGCTGTAGTATGCAGCGAGCCTTATTCTGCACAGTTGTCCAAGCAGCACAACAATACAAATGTTCTTGCATTCGGTGCACGTGTCGTCGGAAGCGAATTGGCGAAAATGATAGTGAAATCATGGCTGGAGGCTGAGTTTGAAGGAGGACGCCATGGCGACCGCATCAAGATGATATCCGACATCGAGGAACAGCATTTGTGCTGATGAACGACCACTTAAAACATAAATGACTTGGAGGAGATTACATTGGCAAAAAGATTAATCGCAAGCACGAAAACGGATATTTTGAAATTTAGCGCAGCAGATCTAAAAGAATCCATTCTGGCTTCTGAAGGGCGCGTCATTATGGGACAGCATCATGTGATGCTGAATTCCGGCCTGGTCGATGGCGTTACCAATGCGGAGATCCAAGCAGCTTACGGCGCAGATATGGTTATGCTGAATGGCTTTGATATGATCAAGGAAGAATCCAATATCGGATTGCGTGAAATGAAGCATGGCAAGCTGGCTGATAAGCCGTATAGCCTGAAGCAAATCAAGGAATGGGCCGGTGTTCCGCTCGGTATTTATTTTGAGTGTCCAAGCCCGGATGCTCAGGTTGCGGGAGAACAATATGTGGAGGCCAAAGAAGGAAGAATCGCTTCCAGAGAGAACTTCCTGCGTGCCTTAGAGATTGGAGCTGACTTTATCGTATTGGGAGGAAATCCTTCCGCAGGTACAACCTTTGAACGGATCATTGAGGCTACCAAGCTGGCAAAAGAAACACTGGGAGACAAAATCCTGATCTGCGCCGGAAAATGGGAAGACGGAACCATTGAGAAAGTATTGGGTGATCCACTGAGCGAGAGACCTTCCAATGAAATTATTAAGGACTTGATCGATTCTGGTGCTGACGTTATTACGTTGCCTGCACCTGGCTCCAGACATGGTATTACAGTGGAGCACGTCAGACAATGTGTAGAATTTGTCCATTCATATAAACCCGGAACGCTTGCTCTTTCTTTCCTGAACAGCTCAGTTGAAGGGGCAGATGTTCAAACGATTGCCTGGATCGCACTCATGATGAAACAGACGGGCGCGGATATTCATGCCATTGGAGATGGTGGTTATGCAGGAACACCTCTTCCTGAGAACGTATACCAGCTTGCGCTGTCCATTAAAGGACGCAGACATACAATCAAGAGAATGGTAGGAAGAAGCCGGTAACGATTGACCCCGTGTAATTCAGAGACTCTATATTCTTTTCGTACTCCTTGGAGTGCGCGTAGAGTCTTTGAATTACCACCATCCATGTAAACGTTTACTTTTATAGAAAAATGCCAAATGAGGATTAAAGGAGCGAGCAGTATGTCCAATGAAAAACTGGCAAAAGACATTTTAGCGTCCGTTGGCGGAGAAGGAAATGTCTCTAGCTTGGTGCATTGTGCCACTCGGTTAAGATTTAAATTAAATAGCAGGGATCAGGCCGACAAGAACCAAACACAAAATATTCCCGGGGTTATTACAGTTGTTGAAAACGGTGGACAATATCAAGTGGTCATTGGAAATACGGTAGGGGACGTATATAAAGACATTTTAAAGATCAGTAGCCTTGGAGATGACGACAAATCGAATGCATCCGCTGCTCCTGAAGGCAACTGGTTCAACAAAACGGTGGACATTATTTCCGGTATTTTTACACCATTTTTGGGGGCACTGGCAGCTTCGGGGATTTTGAAAGGGCTTTTATTAATGCTCGTCTCGTTAGGATGGCTCACCAAAACAGGTGGTGTCTATTCGATCTGGTTCGCTGCCGCAGACAGTATCTTTTATTTCCTGCCGATCGCGATTGCTGTGACCTCTTCGAAGAAATTTGGAGCCAATACCTTTGTTGCGCTTGCGGTAGCAGGGGCTCTGGTGTATCCGAATATTATTACTTTGTATAACGATAAAACGGATATTTCGTTCTTCAATATTCCTGTTGTTCTTATGAGTTATACTTCTTCGGTTATTCCAGTGATTATCGCGGTTTGGTTGCTATCCATTCTGGAGAAATTCCTGAATAGAGTAATTCATGATAGCGTGAAAAATTTTATAACGCCACTTATCTGTCTGATGGTCATTGTTCCCTTGACTCTGATTGCGGTTGGACCAATTGGAATATATGCGAGCTTGGGGCTGGCTAAGGGTTACACTTTCTTATACAATTTGAGTCCGATTGTAGCGGGAGTCATTGTAGGTGCCGGGTGGCAGATGTTAGTTGTTATGGGGCTCCACTGGGCGTTTATTCCTATCATGTACAATAACATTGCGGTATACGGTCATGATACTTTGAAACCATTATTTGCGCCTTCTAACTTTGCACAAGCAGGTGCGGCACTGGGTGTATTCCTTAAAACCAGAAATCCAAAAGTGAGAGCGATTGCCGGGCCTGCAGCGATAACAGGTTTGTTTGGCATCACGGAACCGATCATCTACGGGATTAGTATCCGCTACAAAAAACCGTTCGTATGGGCTATTATCGGGGGCGCTATCGCCGGGGCAATCACAGGTGCGGCGGGTTCCGTGGCAATTGCTCCAGGTATACCGGGCTTGGCATCCCTGCCGATATTCTTCGGCACAGGATTTGCCGGATTCGTAATTGCCATTATCGTAGCTTATATATTCACAGCCATTACCACGTATTTCTTTGGATTTAATGATTCCATGGAAACAGAAATGATTGCAGTCCATGAAGAGAAGAAAGAAGCTGCAACCCCAGCTCCTGCGCTAACGAACGAGAATATTTCCAGCCCGCTGACGGGTACTGTCAAACCGTTATCCGAGATATCTGATGAAGTGTTCTCTACTGGAGCCATGGGTAAAGGCGTTGCTATTGTGCCTGAGGATGGCAAACTGCTCTCTCCATTCAACGGAACTATAGCTAATGCCTTCCGTACAGGCCATGCGATTGGTATTGTATCGGATGGAGGAACGGAGATCTTGGTTCACATCGGTATGGACACCGTCAAGTTGAAAGGACAGCATTTTAAAACGCATATCTCAGAAGGGGATCGGGTTACCAAAGGTCAACTGCTGGTCGAGTTTGATATTGGAGCAATTAAAGCTCTGGGCTATGACATGACTACACCGATTATTGTGACGAATACAGCCGAATACTCTGACGTTAAGGTGCTGGGAAATAACCGAGTGTACACAGGAGATTCATTGCTGGAGGTCAAGCTATGAAGACTACGGAAAGACTAAATCAAATCAATGCACCTTTGGTTATTTATGAGGTAATGAGCGAAGCATTCCGCCCGTATGGAAGGCTGCTGCCTCATTTTAATACCACAGAGCTTATCAAGTATGCAAAAGAAACGACCAGCGTACCCGATCAGGGAAACCATTATGTACCTTCGGTCGCAGAACTCGAAGACTTCGGTGTAATTCACCGGATTCAAGATGAGGTGTACGGCCAACTTCCAATTCAGGCTGGTTTTTGCGCAGGTCAGAATACGGGTCTGACCGGGCTGGAATATCATCAGGGCAGCGAGGTGGTGATTGCCGCTACAGACTGTATTCATCTTGTCGGCAGAGTACAGGACATTGAGGACAATTCCTATGACAGTGCAAATGTTCAGGTGTTTTTTCAGCCTAAAAACACGGTTGTCGAGATATATTCAACGACACTTCATTATGCTCCCTGTAAAGTTGACAGTGAAGGATATTTGACGATTGTGATCCTTCCGGCAGGAACGAATATGCCACTTGAAGCGGGAGAAGGTAGCCGGGGGAACCTACTGCTGACTAAGAAAAATAAATTTCTTATGGTTCATAGTACACAGATGGAAAAAATCGCGGCTGGCGTCCATCCCGGGCTGCACGGGAAGTTGCTGAATATTTCTCCCATTTGAGTCAAAGTCCATCATTCATAAATTAAACTAAGGGACCAGCTAGCTGGTCCTTTTTTTTAACTCAATTTCAGCTGCTTACCTTTATCCCTTGAAGCAGAATAGGGAAATCCCTAAATATTTTTAATTTGAACTACATTGTGATTCTAATCACATATAGCTCTATCTGCTGCATTAAAATAGAAGCATAAGCAATATTCATAGGAACGTAGGAGATGTCGTCGGATAGGAAGCATCGTCGAATGAATGGAGGAACCGGTATATGATAAACAGTAAACAAAAACTTGTGGTTATAGGGAACGGGATGGCTGGTATCAATACGGTCGAACAAATTTTGAAATTAACGGATAAGTATGAAATTACGGTCCTGGGAAATGAGCCGCATCCGAACTATAACAGGATCATGCTCTCTTATGTGTTGGAAGGTAGTAAAACGATTGATGATATCATACTGAACGATTTGCAATGGTACGCGGATCAAGGGATTACTTTATATACAGGAAAAATGGTGAAAAGCATTGACGGTGAGAACAAGAAGATTCGCACCGAAGACGGACTGGAAATTGATTATGATGTAGCTTTGGTAGCTACTGGTTCACAATCATTTATTCTGCCTATTCCGGGTAAAGAATTACCGGGTGTCATCGGTTTCCGAGATATCGCCGATTGCTCGGCAATGCTTGAGGCAGCAAAGACCTTTAAAAAGGCAGCTGTCATTGGTGGAGGCCTATTGGGGCTGGAAGCAGCTAAAGGCTTGGTCAACCTGGGTATGGATGTTACGGTCGTTCATTTAATGGAGGATTTGATGGAACGCCAGCTGGACCGGGAAGCCTCTGCGATGCTGAAAACAGAACTAGAACGCCAGGGAATCAAGTTTGCTATGCAAATGCAAACTGCGGAGGTGTACGGTCAAGATCGGGTACAAGGACTGCGGTTTTCAGACGGAAGCGAGCTGGAAGCGGATTTGGTCGTTATGGCCGTCGGGATCAAACCTAATATTCAGGTGGCTGTGCAAAGTGGTATGGAAACGAACCGTGGTATTGTAGTCGATGATTTGATGAGAACCTCCGTGCCGGATGTATATGCTGTAGGGGAATGTGTTGAACACCGCGGAACCTGTTACGGCTTGGTAGCTCCGCTGTTTGAACAGGGGAGTGTAATTGCCAAACATTTGGCAGGTGCGGATACTGAAGGTTATATGGGATCGGTGGTTTCCACCAAGCTCAAAATTTCAGGAGTGGATGTTTTCTCAGCTGGCGAATTCATAACCCAGCCTGAACATACGGTGATTGTGGCAAAGGATGAGTGGAAGCGCACATACAAAAAAGTGCTGCTTCGTGAAAATAAGATTGTTGGAACTGTACTGTTTGGCGATGTGAGCGAATCTGCTAGCCTTCAAAAATATGTGCGTCAGCAAACGTTGATGACAGATGAGATATATGGACAGATCATGGGTACTGGATGCAGCAAGGACGGGGCGAAATCATTATCCGCTGAAACGATGGCTGATGATGAAATTGTCTGTGGCTGTAACGGTGTAACCAAAAAGACGATTGTGGATGCGATTAATGATAATGGACTGACCACAGTCGATGAAATTAAGGCATGTACCGGAGCAACGCGTTCCTGTGGAGGGTGTAAGCCGGTTGTAGAGCAAATTCTGCAGTACGTTCTTGGAGACAGCTTCAAGACGTCAGCCAAGCAAGGAATATGTGGCTGCACAACTTTGAGTCGGGACGAGATTGTGGAAGCGATCAAAACCAAAGGGCTGACAACAACGCGTGAAGTTATGAATGTACTGGGTTGGCATAATGATGAAGGATGCTCCAAATGTCGGCCAGCGCTGAATTACTATCTGGGAATGATTAACCCGGATACCTATGAAAATGAGGGAGATTCCCGTTTTGTAAATGAGCGATTGCACGCGAACATTCAAAAGGATGGAACGTTTACAGTTGTTCCTAGAATGTACGGTGGTGTAACGACCCCAGAAGATTTGAAGAAGATAGCAGATGTTTCTCTTAAATACAACGTTAAGGTCGTTAAAGTAACAGGAGGACAGCGGCTGGATTTGATCGGTGTCCGTAAAGAGGATCTGCCTAAAGTATGGGAAGAACTCGATATGCCGTCGGGATATGCCTACGCGAAGTCACTTCGTACAGTTAAAACCTGTGTTGGATCACAATTTTGCCGGTTTGGCACACAGGACTCGATGGGAATGGGAGAAGTGTTGGAACGGAAATTCGAACGACTGGATTTCCCGGCAAAATTCAAATTAGCGGTTAATGGATGTCCACGCAACTGTGCGGAATCATGTACCAAAGATATCGGAATCGTAGGTAATGATGGGGGCTGGGAGATCTTTATCGGTGGTAATGGCGGTATTAAAGCGCGGTTGGCTGATTCACTCTGTAAAGTAAAAACCGACGCCGAGTTGATTGATATTGTAGGAAGCGTAATGCAACTCTACCGGGAAACAGGACAATACCTGGAACGTACTTCGGAGTGGGTGGAACGGATCGGTCTGGAGGAGATTCAGAAGGCTGTCGTTCATGATACAGATCATCGACAAGCTTTAGTAGAACGCATCGAATTTGCATTACAACAGGTCGAAGACCCTTGGAAAAAGATCATCAATGATGAGGATTCACGCAAAAATTTATTCGAGGTTGTCACCCCGTCTATTGTGTAATTGTATCTAAAATGCCTGAGGAAGGGAGCGATCAAGCAAATGATCAAAAATGCCGAATGGCTTGTCGTCGGTCATAGTAAGGATTTTCCGATCAGAATAGGGCGTACCATCCATATCAAAGGTACTGAAATTGCTGTTTTCCGCACTTCGGAGAATGAGCTTTATGCCGTTGAAAATAGCAGTCCTCATCCCAAAGGAGGTCCTCTTACAGAGGCTATAGTATCTGGTCATTATATCTATGATCCTTTATATGACTGGAAAATTGATCTGCAGACGGGCATCGTTCAAGAGCCTGATCACGGACAAATTAAAACGTTCGCCGTTTGTGAAGAGGGAGAAGAAGTAAAAATATCGTTCGAAACGGTTTAGTTCGTCTGTTGGAATACAAATAAAAAGGGCTCGACAGGAACAATCCTGTGGGGCCCTTTTTTCGTCTTGGATCAGGTAATGGTAACGCCTGCGCTTGCATAACCTACGATAGTGTTTACGAGGGAAAGTCCCGTAGCTGTTGCAGAGAAGACAAGGAGCAGACGAGTCTGTGCGGTTACGGGGATAGCCAAACCAGTAGTAATGCCGCTAGAGGTCGTTCCCAAAGCAACAATGCCATTCAGTGGAGGGGCCAATGTAACGATAGCTCCCGGAACTGCTGTGAAAGTGTTATTAGGTGTTGGGGAACTAAACAGCTGGGCAGTAATTGTCGCAGTTGAACCCACGAGAGTTAATGCAGCTGTTGTACTGAAGTAACCAGTAATAGATGTAATTACGCCATCCCGTGGTACGGAAAAAGCAAAGTTAATCAGAGGTCCTACAAGTGTACCTGTCAGGTCTATGACCCCGCCTACGAGGCTAATACCTGTTGCTGAGCTCCCAAAGCCGATCAAACTTGTGGTTCCTACCACTCCGCCAAGAACAGTTGTCAGTATAGCAGGTCCTCCTGAAGCAAACGGGATGATGGCTCCCGAGCCGGTGGCTCCGGTAATCCCTGTAACGCCCGCAGCACCCGTGGCGCCGACAGGTCCGGCCGGGCCTTCCGGTCCAGCGGCCCCGATAGGCCCGGCGGCGCCAACAGGTCCAGCCGCTCCAATGGGCCCCGCAGGCCCCACGGGCCCGGCAGGGCCAACAGGTCCGGGTGCTCCGATAGGTCCAGCGGCGCCGATAGGTCCGGGAGGCCCTTGTGGCCCTGGTCCACCTGCGGGTCCAGGCGCACCGCCGGGTCCCACAGGTCCAGGAGGTCCTTGTGCACCGGACTCCCCTGACAAGTATGTTTCACCTAATACGTTGCTAACCGTCGTTCCAGCGATTCTGATCGCGCTGATTAAGCTGTCTTTAAGAGCAGGATCAAGGGATTCTTGTAAAACGATGGACAATAGGGCATCCAGCAATTGTTGCAGTGCAGTACCTACGCCGATCGGAGAGAAAGGTGTAGCTTCTAACGCAACAATAGCAAGCTCCAGCGCTGCCAGCAAGTCTGCCTTAACCCCGCCTCTAAGTCTTAAGCTTTTCGCCAGAGACAACAAACGTCTTAAAATCTGTTGCAAGGAAGATACATTAGCCGCAGAGGGGTTTGCGAATACGACGGGGATGATCGCGGTCAATTCATTAATCAGTCTGAGAAGAGCTTCGATACTTTTATTTACTCTTGTTGGTTTACAGTCTTCGTCTTTTTTTGAAGCACCACTGAACCTGAACGGTTTTTTATGTTTCATGCTCAAATATCTCCTCCTTATCATTCTTCCTACTGTAGAGGTGATAGGTGGTTCATCGCCCCGCTTCGCAGATATTCATAATATATTTACTGAAGCGAAAAGGGTGAATAAACAAGCAAAAATGATTGTTGGAGGCTTGTACATAAAATATACATAAAAAAATACGGCCCCCGAAAAGCTTGGAGGCCGCATTGTATTTGCTTATACTCATCTGATGTATGAAGCTTGAAAAGTCTTATTTAAGAATACGTACCAGCAGTTCAGCCATCTCACCTCTGCTGATGGCTGCTTTTGGCTTGAGTGTTCCATCTGGATAACCGCTGATCCAACCGGAGGATACTGCATTTTGAAATGCTGCGGAGGCCCATGCTGAAATCTGCTGCTCATCCTTGTAGGATTGCAGTGCAGTAGTGCTGGAAATGGATATCTGATTCTGCATCGCGTGTGACAGGATCACCATCGCCTGCTCACGGGTAAGACTCTCATCAGGTCCGAAAGTTTGAGCGGTTAGCCCTTGAATCCATCCCTGACGATGAGCAGAATCCACGGCTGATCCAGCCCAGTGTCCCTGCATATCTGTAAATGAGGTAGAAGGGCTCTCATCTCCAGCAGTTCCCAATGCTCTGGTCAGTATGGCTACAAATTCTGCACGGCTTACAGCGCGCTCAGGGCGTATGTTGCCGTCTTTATAGCCTTGTATCCAGCCTTTGTCTGCAAGAGATTGCAGGGACTTCGCTGCCCAATGGCCTTGTACATCCGGCCATACCTGAGCTAGCTCTTGCGAATCTGACGAATTGATTTGGTCATTTTGCACACTGGCATTATTGGTTTGAGACTTTGCGTCTGTGGCGACGACAAAGGTACCTAACCCGGTCGTATTGACACTCACACCCGACAAAATCCCTTTTGAATCCATTACAGCAGTCCCTTTTAGAATCTCACGCTCGCCATTCTCATGAATAACAAGAATGGAGAGCTGGGGCTCTGCATTGTGTAACTCACCTAAGGATTCGTTATCCAGCGGTAGAATGATCGACGAGGTTCCTGTCACATTGGCTTTGATGTCTGTAACCGGACCCATCAGCGTCAGGCTGGATTGTTGCTCAGCCCAATCACGGATCTGCTGTGCACGTTGTACATCTACCTGCTGGAATGACAATGTAACGTCCTGCTGGCCTGAGGCCATGCTGGTTAAGGTGTCACTGGATATCATCAGTGTTCCATATCGGGATATTACCGATGCACCAATCTTATCCCATTTATTCAGTAAAGAATGAGAAAGGATAACACGACTCAGTTGCTTCTCCTGCTCCAAACGAATGTCTGCGTATGCTTTGCCTTCGCGAAGTGCTTGCTGTATCTGCTCATCCAGGAATGCCGGCGAAGGAACAAAGAGGGAGAACTCTTTCCCTTGTTCGGAAATTCCGATCTGTGGTACGAAAGCAGATAGATCCTCATTCTTATCTTTGTTAGATTTGCCTGTGTTTGCAATTACCTTGGCAGGGACGGTGACTTCTATGGCTTGCGTCAACGCACGAGAACCATCGCTTACCCTCATAACATCCAGCATGATAGTTACAACGGAAGGAGTATCTGCTTGAACAATAGTTCCGTCTGTACGCACGATGTCTGGGTGGCTACTGCTGCTGATGGTCACACGGAAACCATCAGGTACAACAGGCAACCTGAGCAGTGTGTCACTTGTTGTAGGAGTTGTTATGCTTGTGATGGAATCCGCAACGCGCTGCGCGGTTAACCCTTGCGGATATACTAGCCCTGACGGGGCACTCTTCATACCATTTACGTTCTGTAGCACATAGTAGCTGGCTCCTTCAGGCACAGGTGTAAATGTATATTTTCCCTCTCCCGAAGCGATTCCTTCCGCTATAAGCTCCTGCTGGGCATTGTACAGTTCAAGCCGTGCGCCTGGTAAGGCACCTGTAACGACCACAGAGGCTATATCCCCATTGCCTGCTGCGGCTCTAACAGCACGGGGCAGCACGTTTATATGGCGCTCTGCTGGCTCCGCTGTCCAACCTCCATTGTCGCTATAAGCATAGTTCAATACATATACACCGGGTACATTTATATCGACATTCCCGTTACCTGAAAGCTCAGGGATCAGGATATTGCCGTATACGCTGTCCAGTACACTGGCTCCCGGATCAGTGAAGCTGTCACCGGCTTCCAGAACAATTGGATTACTGCCGTTCAATCGTACGTAAGGTGTATTCGGTAATGCCTTCAGCACTGTGATTGTGAATGTTCTTTGTACAGAAGCGGTACCTTTAGAAATAATGGCAATTAACTGTACATTCATATCACCGTCTGTATATTTAGGCCGATTCACCTGACCGCTATTGCTGAGGATATCTGGTTGATCCGAAGACCAGTCGATCTGGGTGTCAAATGCTCCTGTACGAGGCAGAGCGATGGAATCCTTAATCCCTTGCGGATAATCTAAATTCAGTGTATTAGCTGCCAAATTTACGGCTTCATCAGCGCTTACGGGCAGTGCAGGCACGAGCAGGCTGAATGTTTTTCGTAGCTCAACCCCGCCTCGTGACACAACTGCTTCCAGCGTGATGGTCTGATCGCCCTGCACATAGCTTGGGAATGTTACATGCCCAGTATGATCCAAGAACTGGGGCTGAGTCGATGACCATGACACCTGAACACCATGCAGAGCGTCTTTTGGCAAATATACGTCTCCGGTTACTGTAGTCATTGGCAGCTCAAGCGCCCTGTATGCTGCGTCAACGGCTTCTGTATCGCTCATGGGCAGACTGAGTACATGCGCAGTAAAGTTCTTTGTTTTCGTTAAGCCTGCAAGTTGCAGGGTAGCCGTTAGGGTAACATCCGTATCTCCACTATTATAAGAGGGTCTGGTGAGTGTTCCATCTGCTGCAATAATTAGTGGTTTGGCTGAGGACCATTCGATCTGCGCTCCACCATAACCGGATAAAGGGAGAGAAATATTTTCTGTTACCGCAGACAAATTGCCAAGCGAGAGGGTGTCTGCTGCTTGATCCAATGTATCTTGTGCAGTTATCTTCGGTACGGTAACTTCGAAAGTTTGAGTATCCGAGGCGCTTCCCTTCGCAATCGTAGCTGTCAGTTTTACTTTTCGGTCACCCAGATCGTACCGCGGGCGTGTGACAGCCCCCTCGTTCGTAATGACGTCAGGAGTATCCGAACTCCAGCTCACCGTCGTATCATTCAATCCAGCGAGTGGCAGTGTCAGCTTTTGGGATACGGAATCAACTGTATCTCCAGATGCGAAGCCTAATGCAAGAGCAGCCTTTGCCTGTGCAACTCTCTCGGCATCGGTAAGTATGTTCACTTTAACCTCTGAGGGAGTGCTCTCCCCCTTAGCATTCACGGCCTGAACCGTGTAAAGGGCTTCACCTGGCGGCAATGCTGAGGTGTCTATGAATTGGGTTAAGTTACCTGTATAGAGGGTTACACTATCTCGTATGACTTTGTATGAAGTTGCATAAGGAACGGCATCCCAGCTTAACTCCACTGTATTTCCATTTTTGGTTCCTGTAAAATGCCCCGGAGCCTGTGGAACGGGCAATCGCTCCCCATAAGCTGCGAATTCCATGATGGAAGCCCACTGATTGTTTCTTGTATTTCCTTGATCAATATATAATCGCAAGTATCGTGTAGTTACAGGGGCAATGTTCTTTTCAACATTAGAGCTCTCATTATTCTGGACGGTATCAACAGTCACCCAATTACTTCCGTTGCTGCTTGTTTGCAATCGGAAACTGTATGGATCACGTTGATCCTGCCACCCGTTATGGATTCCCATACCTGTAACAACGTATCGATCTACGATATACCAGTCTCTCAGATCTACCTGAATCCATTTTTCACCGTTGCTGGCTTGATACCAGCGGCTTGTTGGTTCGATTGACCCATCCACAGCTCTGGAGGGATCATAGGGCTGGCTGTAGCCACTGGATGTGGCTGGCTTGTTAAGCACCACATTTTCCCAACCGGCAGCGTGAACCTCATTCGTCCCTATGAGCAGGAACGTACCGCCGATAAATGGCAGCAATGGAACCAGCAAGCGATAGGGTTTCAATTTGTTGCGTGTGAAGTTATTGCCTTCGAGCACGCCATCACCTCTTCTTCATTAATTAGCCCACCGATGAACACATTCATTAAGGGCGGGATGGGTAAACCCCTTCGGTTGCGATATAGTAGTTTACATTCGGCAACGGGGAAGCCCCGCGCAAGTCGGGTAATGCAAATGTGCTCATTCCATCGCCGCCAAAATTAGTGCCCAGCAGACTGAACAGTGCTGTATTTTGCGAAATAGATAAGAGCTGACCCTCGCATTTTAGCCAACCTTTAGGAGCGAACATGTACGGGTACACCGTAATTTCCCCAATATAAGGCTCATAACCTGCATGTGCCTGTTTGGGACTGATCGCCGTTCCCCCTAACAAAATGACCGCTAACAAACTCAACACAGCGGCTTTCTTCCAAAAATGATTCTTCATACCTACAACTCCTTTTTAGTTTCGAATAATGGCCCACGAATTCAACAAATTTGTGACATTAGTCATAGAATGAATAGATATTATCATGTAATTCCACTTTTGGCACTACAGTTCATCTATCAAATTCACCTTTTTATTCCTTTTGTGAGTAAAGAAATTTATTCCATTGCCCATGCATCTTTTTTCTAATCCAGGTAAATCTATATACAAATCCTATGGAAGTGAAGGAGGAAAGAGTGTGTGGCAGGTCATCGGAACTCATATGCCTAAATGGAACGTATGGATGGAAGCTTTCTTTTTGTTCCTCATCCCTTTGATTATTTTTCTGACGGTACGACAAATTAGAGCGATGGATGGTCGAGAGAGCAGACGTATGGAACGATTAAAGCTTTTAGAAGAAGAAGACCGTTCGCAGCATGCAGATCGTAATCCGTCTGTAAGTGAGGCTGAGAAGGTAAAAGGGACCTTTACCGAAGATTATGAAGCCAATGTAGCAAAAATCAGACAAGCAGTTACGGATATGTCAGACGTGAACGAACGATCTATTTTTCTGGAAAAATTGAACGCTGTAGGCACACTTTTTTTTGTGGATGGATTAACGGACAAGGTTGGCATGGATCAGAATATTTTAAAGCCGTTGATGGATTGGGGCAGCTCCGGGCAAGAGGGGGAAGATCTCCCGAGAGGAGAAGAGCTTCGGGATATGTTTATTCGTCAGGTTATGCTGGTATCGGAGACAGAGCATACGTTAGAGGTGCAGTTCTCCTTGCAAAAGGTGCTGTTCGGTTCAGTCATACTCTTGATTCAGGGCATACCGGGTGCTTTCGTGCTGGGTACACCCAAAGGGAATACACGAGGGGTGGAAGACCCCATATCGGAATCGGTGCTGCGGGGACCGCGAGTCGGTTTTACAGAGATACTCAGCGATAATACAGCGATGCTGCGCAGGCATGGAGAAAGTACGGAACTAGCCATGTCGTCCTTTAAAGTCGGCAAAAGAGTGGAAAAGCAGCTGATGGTGGTGTATTTCAGAGACATTGCCGACCCGGAGCTTGTAGATGAGGTAAAACGGAGGGTCAAAACCATTGATATGGATGAGGTGCTGGAGTCGGGCTATGTGGAGCAACTTATTGAGGATAATTTTCTTAGCCCCTTTCTGCAAATTCAAAATACGGAGAGACCGGATCGGGTCATGGCTGCATTGCTGGAGGGACGTGTGGCGATTCTGCTGGACGGTACACCTTTTGCGCTCCTTATGCCTGTGACGTACGGGATGATGCTCCAGTCTCCCGAAGATTACTATGAACGATGGATACCGGGGTCGCTTATTCGATTTCTTCGATTTATGGCAACTACGATATCTCTGTTCGCCCCGGCGCTCTATATTTCCTTTATCTCGTTTCATCCCGGACTGATTCCAACCAAGTTGGTCATTTCCATTATCAGTGCGAGACAGGGAGTTCCGTTTTCGACGCTGATTGAGGCCCTGATTATGGAAATTTCCATCGAAATTTTACGCGAGGCAGGACTTCGGCTCCCCAAACCCATCGGTCCAGCGATGGGCATCGTCGGCGGTTTGATTATTGGACAGGCCGCTGTTGACGCCGGGATTGTGAGTCCGATTCTCGTTATTGTAGTAGCGGTCACGGCGATTTCTTCCTTTGCCTCACCTGTATACAGCGCCGGGATCTCTATGCGTGTTCTTCGTTTTGGGGCCATGTTCACGGCTGCTATCTTCGGTTTGTATGGAGTGATCATGTTTTTCCTGATGCTGAGCATTCATATGGCTAAATTACACAGCTTCGGCGTGCCATATCTTAGCTTAACGGCCCCCCGTTCATTGAAGGACTGGAAAGATTACTTTTTGCGAGCACCGTTACAATTTATGAAAAATAGACCCATTCTATTGAAGCATAAAGACCCTAAGCGACAAGGATGAGTTCAACAACACAGGAGGGAGCAAGATGGCCCGTGGGAAAAAAACGGATAAAATTACAACGTTACAGACGACGGAAATCGTGCTTTGCTTTATGCTGGCTGCCGGGTTGCTTACTCTTCCCAGAGTAGCCGTTGAAACTGCAAAAACACCGGATGTGTGGATGTCCGTCATTTTAGCAGGGGCTGCCACTTTCCTGTTCGGATGGATTATAGTCAAACTAAGTTCACGGTTTCCAGAAAGCACCTTTTACCAGTATGTTCAGCGGATAACTGGCAAAGCCATCGGCAAAGTGTTGGGCATCTTGTTCGTCATCTATTTTATTTGTATAGCTGCATACGAAATCCGAGCTGTGGAGGAAGTAACGTCGTTCTTTTTGCTTGAAGGAACTCCAGTATGGGCTATTTCAGCACCCTTTATGTGGATCTCTCTGTATCTCTGCTTGGGGGGGATAGGTACATTGGGTAAAATATGTCAAGTTATATTCCCGATTACGGCAGCTATCTTTTTATTGATATGTTTGCTGAGTTTGAATATTTTCGAATTGAATAATTTGCGTCCTGTTTTGTCCGAGGGTGTGATGCCAGTGATTAAAGCGCTCAAGACTACAACCCTGACCCTAACGGGGACAGAGTGCCTACTGTTTATTCTTTGTCGGATGGAAAAACCGGAGAAAGCAACTAAGGCGGTCGGACTGGCAATCGGGATCTCGACCATTTTTTATACAGCTACGCTGATCTTATGCATTGGCGCCTTTTCGGTGGAAGGAGTTATGACCAGAACCTGGCCTTTTTTAGACTTGGCCCGCTCCTTTGAAGTGGAGTATCTGTTATTGGAACGGTTCGAATCCCTATTGTTGTCCATTTGGATCATGCAAATTTTTGCTACATTCAGTATTGCTTTTTATTGCGCTTCGCTCGGAGTTTCTCAAATTTTGAATAGCTCTTATTCCAAGGCGCTGTTTATTTTGCTCCCGTTCATCTACGTCCTGTCCCAAATTCCCAAAAATCTGAATGAGTTATTTTCTTTTGGAACGATGATCGGGAATGCAGCTTTCGTTCTATTCGCTCTGCTTCCACTCCCTCTGCTGCTTATTTCTCATTGGAGAGGGGTGCGGTCATGAAGAGAGTCCAGTCAGGATTACTCGGAATGGTGGCTCTCCTGACATGCTGTACACTTTCAGGCTGCTGGAGCAGCTCTCCGGTGGAGGATCTAAATCTGGAGACGGGCATTGCTATGGATGTAGTGTCACAATCTTCACAAGAAGAACAAATTAAACGGAAAGGAGGAGACTATCCGAAAAAAGAGTTAATCACCGGAACCTTTCAATTTATCATCCCAGAGGAAAGCGGCGGCTCCAACAGCTCCTCCCCACAAGCTAAAAAGTTTTTTAATATTACGGAAACGGGGGATTCCGTTTTTGAAATGTTAAGAGAAATTTCATTGCGAACCAACCGACCGCCTATCGGACAACATTTGAAAACGATTATTATCAGCTCCAGTCTGCTTCGCAAAATTCCATTGTATGAGCTGCTGGACTTTTTCTTGGGGGATAATGACATTCGGCCCAGCGTCCAGCTGCTGATTAGTACAGACAAGGCGGGCAATGCGCTTCAGGAAAAAATTCCTGGTCAAATTCCTGCCTATATCTTAAAGGATATTTTCGAAAATCGTAAACGGAACGCGCGGTTGATAAAGCCCGTGGCTTTGGTTAAAGTGGTCGGGCCCATGAAGGGGAAAAGAAGCTTTATATTGCCCAATGTCATTACGGCGGAGAATGAAATCAAGCTCGCAGGTGCGGGAATCATCAAGGGAAAGACACAAACCTACGGTGGTTTTCTGAATGAGTCAGAGGTCGAGGGCCTCATGTGGATCAAAGGCCAATTGGTTGGAGGCGTGCTGAAAAGTAGTGATCCCCAAACCGGTAAAAATATAGCCTATGAGATCAAAGCGGTGAAAAGCAGGATCAAGGCCATCGTTCAGGGGGGCGACATTTCCTTCCAAGTAAAAATGACCTCAGAGGGACGCGTTTCCGAGGTTTTTAACAAGAAAGAAAATTTGCGTAGCAATGATGTGCTCGGACAAGAAGAGAGTATCTTTCAAGAGAGAGTGAATTCATTAACTGAACAAACTGTAGCCAAAATGCAAAAGCTGCAGGTTGATGTTGGAGGTTTCGGAGAAGCGTTGAGGATTCAGCATCCTAAAGTTTGGCGTAAGGTTAAAGAGGATTGGGATAACATTTTTAGTACCATTCCTGTACGTTTTAGCACAGATATCCATATTGAAGATTACGGCTCTTCGATTACGACGGCAGACTAGTTTGCACCTATTTAGAAAAACCTTCAATACCACGAATCTACGTGGCGTTGAAGGTTTTTTAGGCTATTCAAACAGGGACAGTGTTTCTTCCAGCCACGTAATATAGCTTTCTTCCCGATTAATGGCACGGCTCAGCACCAGATAATGCCCAAATTGATTAGAACCGGGGGCTTGAAGGTTCTCGTCCAGCTGTTGGAGGGATTTTTTACTTTCGTACAGATACTCCAGCTTCTCTTTACGTTTGGTTATCTGGTCCTCGAACAATCGCTTGTTCTCTTCCTTGGGGATGGCTGCTGAGAAATACAGCATGAGCATAAACTCATCCTTTTCCGTTTCCGGTAACTCTTTGGCGCTCAACAGCCATTCGGTCAGCTCTTGGGTTCCTTTGGGGGTGATGCAGTACAGCTTCTTTTCCAGCTTGGCTCCTGTAATGGAGGTGCGATATTCAATAAGCTCCTCTTCGGTCAGCCTTTTTAACTCAGGATAAATCTGACTGTGTTTGGCGCTCCAAAATTGTCCGATTTCCTTCTTGAATTGACTTGTAATATCGTAGCCACTCATTTCCTCTTTATGAACCAGGCCCAAAATGGCGTATTTTAATGTGCGCTTCAACGTAGTTCTCCTTGTCAAACATTATTTGACACTAGTATACCATAGTGCTACAATTTATATGTACTTAACAACATGTTTAACATTACATGTTTTGAATTGAATATTTTTATTTTTGGTCTCCTATTCAATTCATGAAAACTTATAATTTAGGAAAGAAGGATGCAAGATGGACAAGTTTATCGGCAGCCACATGATCTACACTTATGAGAATGGTTGGGAGTACGAAATATATATTAAAAATGAAGATACGATCGATTATCGCATTCATAGTGGTATGGTAGGCGGCCGCTGGGTACGTGATCAGAAGGTCAATCTGGTGAAGCTGGTGGAAAATGTGTATAAAGTATCGTGGACCGAACCGACAGGCACTGACGTGTCTCTGAATTTTATGCCTGAGGAAAAACGTATGCACGGCATTATTTTCTTTCCTAAATGGGTTCATGAGCATCCGGAAATCACTGTGCGCTATCAAAACGATTTTATTCCGCTGATGGAGGAATCGCGTGAAAAGTATGAAACATATCCGAAGTATGTGGTTCCTGAATTTGCAGATATTACATTCATCGAAAATGCAGGTGTGAACAACGAACAATTAATTTCCCAAGCACCTTATGCAGGAATGACAGACGATATTCGTGCAGGTAAACTGCAAGTGTAATCAACTCTGTGCTGAAAGTGTAAAAGCCTGGCCTGTGATAAACAGTCTCAGGCTTTTTTACGTGAACTGGAAAGTGGATTGCTAATGGAGTTGTGGACGATATTTAGAATGAATAGTAGACCAGACCATGCTCGATAAGATATGAACGACTAATCCGAGGGGGGAGTATGGTCGCTGATGGGGAGAGAATGTGCAGGTTCGCATGGGTAGTCAGATCGGATAAGGCAGATAGAGCTAGCTCTGTTTTATCAGGCCCCCAGTGATCAGCGTGGTGCTGAATATATTGCTCAGCCTCGGTTAAGGACAGACCCTTGAGCGAGGTAAACACGGAAGCCCAGCGGACGAGGTCAAAGGCGCCTTTAATTTCAGGCAGCTCATATTCCGCCAAACCTTGAGCGCCGTTACACGACATAGTAAGCAAGCCACAGCAATGGTGTTGATAAGGTTTTGAGTCAGAAAATTGACGATAGTCGTATTGAATCATTTCCATGGAACCAATACTTAATTGGGTCGCTTGGGATGTTGTGGGCTGGGCAAGCGTCATGCTCATGCTAGAACGGCCTCCTTCTCGGATTCACTGTAAATAGGGATGGAAGAATCATACGTCACAGCGGATGTAATGTAAATCACGAATACAAGCGTAAAATGAGGATATGTAGCGGAAAACGAGCTTTAATGCCAATGGAAACGGATACTTGCATCCATTTCTTTTATTATCTTGGGGAACGTCTTTATATCACAAAAAAAACAACCCCAGATCTCCCCAGGGTCGTCTCTACAAAAATATAGTTCAGCATTTTGCAAAATGCTTGTTTTGCTGGTCACACGGGTGTGACGTCCTGAATCGCTTCTTCTTCTTTCCAAATCACGTTCTCGCGATAGTTTGATCCCCAATCGTACATTGCTCTCAGTACCGGAATCAGGCTTTCGCCATGCTCCGTCAGTGAATATTCCACATGTGGAGGGACGACGGGATAGACTTTACGAAGAATGAGTTTATCTTCCTCCAGCTCGCGCAATTGGTTGGTCAGCATTTTTTGCGTAATATGGGGGATCAGCTTCTTCAATTCACCAAACCGCTTGGTGCCTTCCATACCGAGATGCCACAAAATAATCAGCTTCCATTTTCCACCGATGACCGCGAGAGTCAATTCCTTATCACAATTAATCAGCTTCAAATCAATCCGGTCTTTTACAGTAGTGATATTCATCGACCTCCTGTCCGTAGTTATTCCAAGTATACTATTTATAGCTACTATACGCAAAAGGATATACATCCATTTTGGAAACTATACATATGCTTGGACACTTATAGACCGGACAGGGGTACCTAATGATGTGTGCAAGCTGGAAGAGTCCAGAAATCTGTGGCGTTAAGAAGGAATCACGATAGTATTAAAGGACTCCGGCTCCAGCTCCAAGCGGTGTGTTGTTTCACCGAGAGACAGATTCAGCACACGCGATTCCTTGAACGGATTGGCGATGACCACCACCCTTTGCCCGTCTGTATTTTGAAAAGCAACTGCATTTCCAGTCCATGAGCCACGAAGTCCGATGCGTCGGGCACCTGGTAATACAAAATGAGAAAAATGCTTCATGACATAATACTCTGGATTCAGGACAGGTTTTCGATCCGCGGGATCAACGGTAATCATCGAATTTTGCTCCCAGCCCCATGTGCTCTTGCCTTTCGGTTCCAAAACCATATTCCAGTAAATATAAGCATTCACACCATTGCTGAAGTAGTGCTGGTACAGATTATATACATATTTGGCGTAGTCCCATGAATTTTCTCCGTTGCCGCATTCATTTTCTGTTTGCATGTAACGAAGCTCAGGATAACTGGCAACGGTGCGCTGAATGGCATTTTTGCCTGCCCACTGGTAGCCTACGCCTTTAATATATTTGTAGGCCTCGGGGTCACTCAATACGGTATGGGCATACTCATCGAATCCGGTAGAAGTCTTCTTCATTAATTCCTCCCACGGATCGGGAGCGTTAATGGTCCCCAGCCAAATTTCCGTATCTAGTCCGTGTTCCTCAAAAGCAGGGCCCAAATAGTCCCGAATAAATTCACGCAGCTGCTCCCCGGTCCATACACAGGAAGGGAACTTCTGATCGGCAATGACTTCATTTTGAACATGAATCTGATGGATCGTAATACCTGCCTCGCGGTAAGCCTGAACAAATTTGACAAAGTACAATGCATACGCTTTCAAAATATCCTTTTCCCAGCGCAGAGTGCCGTAATTGTAGGCTTTCGGTGATTTCATCCATGTCGGCGGGCTCCAGGGTGAAGCGAACAACTTCAGGTTAGGATTGAGTTGTAACGCTTTCCGAATAAAAGGAATGAGATATTGCTGATCACGCTCCATGGAAAAGTGCTTCATCTCCACGTCGCCGTCTGTTTCATTGTGGCTGTACCACTCCAGCGCGTAGTCACTCGCTCCAATAGGAAGTCGGCATATTGCAAATTTGTGCTCGCCCTCTGGATGAAAGAGAGAATGAAGCACCCGATCTCGTTCGTCCTTTTCCAAATGGTTCAGGGCTACATAACCCAATTCATTAAAACAGCCACCAAAACCTTCGACAAGCTGATGTGTTTCTCCCGTAAGGGTTAGGTTGGCACTATCTTGGGTATCGGTAAGATGATGAGCTTGGGATTGCCAAGCTTTAGCTTTAGAAGTGGAAAACCACTGAATGGTTTGATTACTCATGTATTACCCTCCTGTTCAGGCTTTTTGTATCTCTTCTTATTATAGGGTAGGATCACAGGAGATGAGATGGTCTGAGCCAAGACAAATTTGCCCTAATCCAAGGTCGAATTTGCTGATGAGAAGTTCTGCTGATAAGAGGTATCAAGAACACATAAAGTACACATGTCTTTGATATGCTGGTGTCCTAGAATGACGAAAGAGGGAAGTCGATTGAAGAAAAGGGTTCTTCTCGTGGAGGATGAAATACGTATTCGTGAAGTTATTGCTGATTATTTTAAACAAAATAATTGGGAAGTCTATGAAGCAGGTAATGGAAAAGATGCACTAATCTGGTTTGATTCGGTGCAGCCGGACCTGATTATACTCGATATTATGATGCCGGAGCTGGATGGTTGGGAGGTGTGCCGCCAGGTACGCAGCCGTTCAGGTGTGCCGATCATTTTGTTGACAGCCAAATCAGGTGATGATGATAAAATATTAGGCTTTGAACTGGGAGCCGATGATTATGTTACCAAACCTTTCAGCCCCAAGGTGTTGATCGCCCGCGCAAACGCGCTGATGAAGCGAGTGGAAGGACATGTGCAGCCGGAGTTGCATATTTTGCGATTCGGCACTGCCATTCTCAATACGATGGCTCATCGACTTGAGGTGGATCAGGCGGAAGTCGAGCTGACGCCCAAGGAGTATGAGTTGCTGCGGCTGCTTATACATAATAAAGGCATAGTCATTTCACGGGATGTGATACTGAACCGGGTGTGGGGCATCGACTTTGAAGGAGACACACGGGTTGTCGATACTCATATCAAAAAGCTGAGAAGTAAGCTAGGCCGTGAATCACGCCATATCCGCACGGTTTTTGGTACAGGCTACAGGTTTGAGGAGGAAGAATGAACAAACGGGGAGTTACCTTTAAGTTGTTCATTATGACGGTTGTGTTTTTCCTGTGTTTTTACGGTATGGTGATTTTAAGTCAATTTCTGTTTTTTGAAAATTTTTATCAGCAACAGAAGATTGGTCGTGTGGAAAGCCGTTTGAAAAGCTTCGGTCAAAGTTATGTCCAGGAGGCTTGGGGATCGGGCAGGGTTTCGCGAGAGGCAGCTCGCTTTATGCTTCAGAATAAGAACCAGTTGGCGATTGTTACCCTAGACGGCAAAGTAAAGCTGGATGATGCGTTTCATATCAGTCTCAGAACAGCAGATGGTAAAGTTGTTAAGATATCGCTGTCTCTGTTTATGAGCGAGTACGGAGATGAGTTGAGAGCTGCCCGGATTCAGCCCGGTGATACGGTAACGGTTGAAGGTGAGGTATTGGGGACTGACGGCATCACTTCCCCCAACTTAATTTATCCATTAGGCATTCAGAAGCCTGGTTTCAAAAATATAGGAACGACATCGCAAGCGGCTGGCACAGATGACAGTGTAAGGTTATCCGGTACGGTGACAGAGATTGCACTGCCAGATCTGAAAACATGGAGTCAGCGACAAGGATTACTGTTTGGTGCGCTGGAGGAATGGTTCCCTTTATCACAGGCGCATCTGGAGAAACTTAAGAATTTCGAAGTGTTGGAGGAAGATTGGACGGAACCTTGGACAGGGGTACGTAATGCAGTCATAGTCCATCCTGTCCGTCAGGACACAGGCGAGATCGACCTCCTGTTCACAGTGACATCGTTGCAGGAAATTAGTGAGACGAATGAAGCTCTGCGCTGGTTTTATCTGTACCTAGGGATCGGGGGATTTGCACTCATTCTGATTTTGTCCCTGTTCTATTCCCGGATGGTGACCCGTCCGCTCATTGCTTTGAATAATACCGCCAAGCGAATGGCTAAGCTCGATTTTACAGCCCATACACCAATCCGGCAGAATGATGAGCTGGGCAGCCTGTCCTACAGCATGTATACCCTGTCCCAGAACCTGGACACGGCTTTGCGCGAGCTTCAGGAGGTCAATCAACAATTGGTCGAGGACATGGAACAGAAACAGAGGATGGAGGCTGTGCAACAAGACTTTTTTGCCAACGCTTCTCATGAACTGAAAACCCCGCTGAGTATCATTAAAGGCTTCGCAGAAGGATTACAAGATGGGGTTAGCGCCGGGAAGCAGGATCATTATATGAAAGTCATTGTAGAGGAAGCGGACAAAATGGAGCGATTGGTCAAAGATATGCTGGACCTCGCCAAATTGGAATCGGGTACTCTCAAGCTCCGCAAGACGACCTTTATCTTGAGTGAGCTGGTGGAGGAAGTCGTGGACAAGCTATTCCATCTGTTGAAGGAGAAAAAGCTGGAAGTGGTCATTATCCCCGCCAATGAGATGCCGATTCATGCCGATGTAGGATGGATGGAACAGGTGATTATCAACTTTGTTGTCAATGCCATACGGCATGCTGAGGAAGGAAGCTCAATCACGATTCGTATCGAAGGCGCTGAGGAAATCCGTTTTTTTTCCATTGAAAATAAAGGTGAGACCATTCCTGACGATCAACTGGAGCAGATATGGGACCGTTTTTACCGGGCCGAGCTGTCACGTAGCCGCCAGACGGGTGGGACAGGACTGGGGCTGTCGATCGTCAAACGAATTTTAGATTTGCACGAATTCCGCTATAAGGTGGAGAATACCAAGGACGGCGTCCGTTTTGTTGTTATATTCGGAGGCTAAGCTACGGCAAAGGAGTTAAGGAGTATGAAATGGAATTGGTTGCCCTCACTATTCACGATTGCAAACCTGGGGGCAGGGGTCTTATCCCTGTATTTTACGATTCATGAGCAATACATGACCGCTTTTATTCTCGTGGTGGTGGCTGCTTTATGGGATGTATTAGACGGTTTGCTGGCAAGGCTGTTGCATTGCTCCAGTGATTTTGGCAAACAGCTCGACTCGCTGGCGGATGTTGTCTCATTTGGGGTTGCCCCTGCTTTCTTGATCTTGTTATACAAACTGGGAGATACCCATTGGATAGGACCGCTTGTGGCTGTTTTGTTTGTCATATGCGGTGCGGTAAGATTGGCAAGATTCAACCTAATGGCTTTTAGCAAAGGCTTTGTAGGTATGCCGATTACGGCGGCGGGTGTGATTTTGTCCTTTATGTTTTTATGGAGTGAGCATTTGAAGCCGGGGTTGTTGCTTGCATTAATGGTAGTGCTGTCGTTCCTGATGGTTAGCCGTATTCCCTTTCCGTCCTTCAAAAAATAATCGGTCAGGAGGTGGCTCTCCTATGGAATGGGTCATCAGCATGATTACACAATACGGATATATCGCTATTTTTGCTCTTCTTGCTCTTGGGATTATCGGTCTACCGGTTCCGGATGAAATTATTATGGTGTTTGTCGGCTATTTATCCTCTATCATGGTACTGAATTATTCGGTGTCTATATTAGTCAGCTTCATCGGTGCAATGACAGGGATGATGATCAGCTACACGCTAGGCAAAAAGCTGGGTCAGCCCTTGGTGGATAAGCACGGCAAGTGGGTTGGATTGACACCGAAGCGATTTGCAAGAGTTAAGGGGTGGTTTGCGCGTTTTGGGTTATGGACCATTTTGTTTGGTTATTTTATCCCAGGAGTCAGACATGCGACAAGCTATTTGTCGGGCATTAGTGCGATGCCTGTCCGAAAATATATGCTGGTGGCAAGCGCAGGTTCTCTGATATGGACGCTTATCTTTATCTCCATTGGTTATATTGCAGGGGCGAATATAAACTTTCATTAAGGTGACCTCAAAAGTAATGTAGCATTTTTCACGTATACCACCGATAATATAAATAAAGATACTGTACAACCAGTGAGGGGATCTGTATTGAATGCATTAATGAAGTATATTGAGAAGTTACCTAGTTTTCTGCAAATGATCTTGAATATCTCGCTGTTTCTGGTCGGGCTGATTTTAAGCTTCTTACTTCTAAAAGAAACATGGTCCATTTTTTCTTATGTTTTTTTGTACACAGAGGCCGACAAAAATTACTATGAATTCACGGAAGAGTTGCTTGTGTTTTTCTTGTATTTTGAATTCATAGCATTAATAGTTAAGTACTTTAAAACCAATTTTCATTTTCCATTACGTTATTTTATCTATATTGGGATCACGGCTGTCATCAGGCTCATTATTGTAGATCATGATGATGCTAAAAATACATTCTGGTGGTCTATTGCTATCTTAGTCATGGTAGGTTCTCTATTGATCGCTAACAGTAAATTGATAAAAAGAGAAAATTGATGCTCAGGAAGATTGCAAAGTTGACAGTCAAGTGGAAAGAGGGAATAAAGACGAATGGTAAGAAACTGGATGAATCATGCGGGCGTCAGGCGGGTAGCCGTCCTTGCGATAATCGTTTTGCTGTTGTTTATGTTAAGAAGCATGATGAATATTATGTTGTTAACACTGCTGCTTACGATCTTGATTGGTAGTATATATAACGGAGTGAATAAGCTGGTCAAGCGGTTCGTCAATGTGCCGTCAATGATCGTGCTGCTACTGGTGTATGGGCTGCTAATTCTGATTATGGTGTGGGGCGTTTACCGAATGGTGCCGCTAATCGTTGTACAGGTCAAGCAGGTGTATCTCATGATTCAGCAAGCGTATATGTATCCTGATCGTAATCAATGGAACGAAACGATTATCGAATTTATGGACACGCTGAATGTTCAGCGGCTATTTGAGCCTGGCCTGAGTGCAGTGATGAAGGTCAGTCAATTGGGAACACAGCTTCTGGTGTCGATTATTTTGAGCTTGTTCTTCCTGATGGAAAAATCATATATTACACGTTTTACAGCTACGTTTGTAGATAGCAAGCTGGGTTGGTTTTTCAAGGAAGTGGGTCATTTTGGCCGTATGTTTCTGGATACGTTCGGGAAGGTATTGGAGGCTCAACTGCTGATTTCACTTATTAACTGTATATTGACCACGATTGCACTCTGGATTATGGGCTTCCCTAATCTGCTTGGTCTTGCGCTCATCATTTTCGTACTTGGATTGGTTCCAGTGGCAGGTGTGTTTATCTCACTGGCACCGCTCGGCCTGATCGCTTTCAGTGTCGGCGGCATTCAATATGTGATTTATCTAGTTATTCTGATTGTGGTGATTCATGCGATTGAGGCCTATTTCTTAAATCCGAAGCTGATGTCATCCAAAACGAATTTACCGATCTTCTTTACCTTTGTCGTACTTATTTTCTCTGAGCATCTGATTGGAATTTGGGGCTTGATTGTAGGTATTCCGTTGTTTGTTTTCTTCCTTGATCTGATTGGGATAAAACGCAAGCAAGAGAAGGATACTTGATTCAGCACTACAGATTCCACCCTTGTATAGTGACTATTGATTCATCACGAATGCCTGCGAAGCCGCAGGCATTTTTTTATTGCCCTTTTGTTCATAGGAAAAAAATCGCTGACGCTCATCATCATGCAGAAGGTGTCCAACGGCATTATCAATGCATTCTCACTTGCTTTTTAATTCTCTTGTTAGTTATAGTACACTGAATATGCAAGATTAGATCAAGTTAAAAGAAATGAGATGATCGGATGGAACAGAAAATTAAGGTATTGGCTATATCGGGTAGCCTTCGTCAAAAGTCCTCCAATACAGCGCTTATGAAGGCTACTATTGGGCTGGCTCCTGAAAATATGATATTCACAGTCTATGATGGATTGGGGGATCTCCCGCATTTTAACCCTGACTTGGATGTAGATGAGGGGTCAGCTTCCGTAAAAGAGCTACGGGAGCAATTGAAACAAGTGGATGGAGTGCTGATCTGTACACCGGAATATGGGAATGGTGTGCCGGGTGCTTTGAAAAATGCCTTGGATTGGCTCGTATCTTCAGGTGAATTTGTAAATAAACCTACAGCGGTCATTAGCGCGTCACCGTCTCCTATGGGCGGCCATCTTGCGCATGCCTCGCTGCTGCTCACATTGCAAATGATCAATGCACAGATTGTGGAGAATGGAAAGGTCATTATTCCGCATATCACCTTGAAGCTAAATCAGGAAGGTGAAATTACAAACGCTGAAACTAGGCAGGAGCTAGAAGCATTACTTCAAGGGCTTGAGCAAGCATGCTCAAGCACAGGAACTCTTTAGATTTTTGAAGTTTAATAAAGGAAAAGCAGCGGCAGTCTAAGATTTCATTTTCACCTTCGAAGCTGCCGCTTCCTCTTTTAATTGATTTTAAAGTTTGAATTTTAGACAGTGTCCAATAAGCTCTCGTATACCTTTAATCGGGCATATACCGTTTCGAGTATGGGGTAAACAGTATTACTGGTTGCAGCCAATGCAAGCAGTGAACCATGTAGATGGCTGGCTTCAATCGGAAGCTTTTTAAGCATATCGCGTTGCATGGATGACATCATCTCTGGTCGTAAGGATTCCATCGTTTTCAGTGTATGAGCTTCCATCTCTGAATCAATCGGCATCCCCGCGTTGTGAGCAAGTGTGACAATCTCATGCAGCAGCTTTTCGTAAATAGCACGTGACTCTGCCGTGGCAAGTATAGTTCCAACCGAGGCATCCATCAGTGTTGTAATTGCACTCAAGCTGGCAACGAATATATATTTCTGCCAAACTTCACGCTGGATATCGTGGCTTCGTGCCACTGTGAAGCCTGCATGATCAAGATGATTCAGCAGCAATTGTGTACGCTCTGAGTGCACTCCGTTCCATTCACCGAAGACGATACGGTGGAACGGACTTGTCTGAACAACAGAACCATCATGATCCAGCGTAGTTTCAATATAACAAAGTCCGCCCAGCACTTTTTCAGAACCGAATTGCTTGCGCAAAAAGTCAAAATGTTCGTAACCATTAAGTAACGGAAGAATCATGGTATGATCACCGATATAAGGCTCAAGATCGAACTGCAATTGGGGAAGATGATACGCTTTGACCGAAATGATAATACAGTCGAACGGATCGGCGGCTTCACCATTTGTAATAGCACGGATTGGCGTCTGGAAATCTCCATGAACACTTCTAACAATCAGACCGACTTCTGCCAACTGAGATTTTTTTGAAGGGCGTACGAAGAAGGTCACGTCTTCTCCTTTTTGAACAAGAAGTCCCCCGAAATAGCCTCCAATCGCCCCTGCACCTACAATCAGAAATCGCATTATAGGGTCCCTGCCTTTACTTTTGCATTCCCGTATAATCCTTCTACTACGTTCTCATCTGCCTTAAAAACATGCTCCTCGCCTGGAAAAGAACGATTCTTCACGTCTTCGACATATTGCCCGATGCTGTTACGAATCAAAGCACCTATATCCGAATAGGTTTTTACGAACTTCTTCTCCCGGTAAGGAGCTGAGTATTGTAACATGTCATGATACACCAAAACCTGGCCATCACAGTATCTCCCCGCACCGATGCCTATGACCGGAATAGATATCTCTCGGGTGATGCTCTTCGCTACTTCCTCTGTCACCAGCTCTAACACGATGGCAAAAGCTCCCGCTTGCTCCAGGGCCCGGGCATCATTTAGAAGGCGCTCAGCGGCCTGTGAGTTTTTACCTTGAATGAAGTATCCGCCGATTTGATGCACAGACTGTGGTGTAAGTCCGATATGCCCCAGTAGTGGGACGCCGGATTGAACAATTCGCTTCACGGTGTCGCAAATTTCCATGCCCCCTTCTAATTTCACGGCATGGGCATGTCCCTCTTGCATGAGCCTGCGCACATTAGTAAGGGCTTCTTCACTACTCCCGTGGTACGTCATAAATGGCATATCAGCAACAATAAAAGTATGTTCCGCACCGCGCACGACAGACCGTGTATGATAGACCATATCATCCATAGTGACGGGCAGTGTGGAGTTATAATTAGATAACACATTACCTACGGAATCACCGACAAGGATGATATCGATCCCGGCTTCCTCAGCCAAACGAGCAGATGGATAGTCATACGCCGTAATCATACTTATAGGTGAACCTTCTCGTTTCATTTTCTTCAATTGCAAAATATTAAGTGCTTTCGAGGTTGCCATGGTTGCATTCAAATCCTTTCCTACCTTTATTTTAGATCACAAAAAAAACCTTTCAGCACATGGCTGAAAAGGTCCGAAAGGCAAAAAAAGAGTCAATTTGCGACCGTTCTTTTGTCTCGGTCCTTGCGGATCAGAGCAAAATCCAACGAGTTCACCTCCATAGGCTCACACATCTACATATTGAATTACAGTAACTAGAGTACCGTTCGAATGTATCGATACAGCCTCTCACGGAAGTATACCAAAATATAGGGCTGTTGCATAACATTCTCTACTATATGAACAAAACAAGCCCCTCCAACTTCCTATTCGGAAGTGAAGGGCTGTCAGCTTGCAGATACAGTATGTGAAATATTGCTAAATCATCAGGACGTGTATGAGGTCACGGACGGTCAATAAATTCATATAGAAAGGATTGACCCTCCCGATAGAATTCTAATTGTAGCATGGGACTATTGTATGTGGAGAGCGTGATATAATAGGGCACAAATCGTTTCATAGATGATGAATCAAGCAGAGGAGTGAAGGCTGGTGTATGAACAAATTGTAGCGTATGGTCTGAGCCAAAAAGAGGCTGTTAAGGATTATCCATTCGGTGCTGAAACGCTAGTACTGAAAGTTGGAGGCAAGATGTTTGCTCTATTATCTGAAAAGGACGGCATTAGCCACCTATCCTTGAAATGTGATCCGATCATTGCGGTAAATCTGCGTGAACAAAACAAGGCAATTAAGCCAGGCTATCATTTAAATAAAAAGCATTGGAATACGATTGAGGTTGACGCTACCTTCCCACTGGAGGATTTGTACAGCATGATCGACCATTCGTATGAGCTAGTCTTCAAGAGCTTAACCAAAGCGCAACGCGAAGCGATTACGATGAGAATACGGGCAACGGATTTGTAAAGGGCTGGTGAAGCCCTTAGGTTGTATCCAAAAATACTTACTAACATTATTATAGTTTTACTTGACAGAAAACACGAATAGATATATTCTTAATTTAAAGATAATTCATTTGAAAATAATATCAAGGAGTGGAACTTAACATGAGCGAACTGGTGAATATTATTCAAGAGAGAAGATCAGCTTCTAAATTTATTCCTGATGTTACTATAGATGCAAAAGAACTAGAAGAAATATTTCAGTTGGTGAAGTTTGCACCATCGGCTTTTAATTTACAGCATACGCGCTATATCGTAGTGCAGGATGCAGATACCAAACAAAGACTGCATGATGAGGCAAGTAAGCAGTATAAAATATTAACGGCTTCGGCGACCATTGTAGTGCTGGGGGATACAGAAGCTTATACCAAGGTAGCTGACCTCAACGAAGGCTTCCTGAATTTAGGTGTCCTGAGCAAGCAGGAATATGATAGTACAGTGGAGTCGGTAACTCAGTTTTATCGCGAGCGGGGACCTGTCTTCCAGAGAGAAGAAGCGATCCGTAATGCCAGCCTGTCGGCTATGCAATTGATGTTGATTGCCAAGGACAAAGGCTGGGATACTTGCCCGATGATCGGTTTTGATCCGGCGAAGGTGCAGGAAGTACTGAATATTCCAGAGCAATTTGTACCCGTGATGATGATTACCTTGGGTAAAGAGGACGAATCGGGTCAGCGGGCACGGGGATACCGCAAGCCGGTTGGACAATTTGTCAGCTACAATGGATTTTGAAATTTGTAAATCATTTGTGTAAATAAATCATCATGTTAATGAAGGAGTGATAAAGATGTCATTGAAAACCGCTGGAATTCACCATATCACGTCCTTTGCAGGAGACCCGCAGGGCAACGTTGATTTTTACGCAGGCGTACTTGGTTTGCGATTGATTAAAAAGACGATCAACTTTGATGCTCCAGAAGTATACCATTTGTACTTTGGTAATGAAGAGGGCAGCCCGGGAACGATCATTACCTTTTTTCCAGCTCCGGGTACACGCAAGGGTAAGATTGGAGGTGGACAGGTCGGGATTACGACGTATGTCGTGCCGTCCGGTGCTTTGGAATACTGGGAAAACCGTCTGCACAGCTTGAAGGTGTCTTTCACGAAGGCCACTCGTTTTGGCGAGTCATTCATCCAGTTCCGAGACAACGAGGGCTTGCATCTGGAGCTGGTGGAGCGGGAAGATGGCCCGGTGAACACGTGGACAGCTGGCGACGTGCCTACGGATAAAGCTATCAAGGGCTTTGGCGGGGCGGTACTGTACAGTGCGGATTCCAAGCATACGCAAGAGGTGTTGGAGAACGTCCTGGGGATGACTCCCATCGGAGAAGACGCAAATGCAGGCTACATCCGCTATCAGGCGACAGGTGATTTGGGCAACCTGATCGACATTCCGGTCAAAGATGTCCCGTGGGGGAATGGCGGCGCCGGTACGGTTCACCATATTGCCTGGCGCGCGCAGGACGATACGGAGCATCAGGCGTGGAACGAATGGGTTCATCAGCATGGTTTTGGGACCAGTGGTATTGTAGATCGCCAATACTTTAATGCCGTATACTTCCGCGAGCGGGGCGGTATTTTATTCGAGATCGCAACCGATCCACCCGGATTTACCGTGGATGAGGAATTGAATGAATTGGGGCACAAGCTGATGCTGCCTGAATGGTATGAGCCTCATCGCACCCAGATTGAGTCTAACTTGGTTCCCATTGAACCTAGAGTATTAAAACAGGATTAATCTGCTCGATCCAAACAATCATATTTAGAAGAAAAAAGGTCCAATGCGGGAAGATTTCTACCGTGATTGGACCTTTTTTTGCATGTGGAATTGTCATACTAACGTATAAATAAGCGTGGAAGAGTTGGCTAGATCATGAGCAGTTCACGAATCTCCAGCTCGGTCAGTGCCGAAAGGGTTTCTTGCCCCGGTTGAATGACCTGGTCGATCATGTTTTTCTTTTTTTGTTGCAGCTCATACATTTTATCCTCTACCGTGCCTTGGGCGACGAGACGAATAACCTGCACGACTTTTTTCTGACCCATTCGGTGTGCGCGGTTGGTAGCCTGCTCCTCTACAGCGGGATTCCACCACAGGTCATACAGAATGACTGTATCTGCTCCGGTGAGGTTCAGGCCAGTGCCTCCTGCCTTTAGGGAAATCAGGAACAGCTCGCGTTCTCCTTCGTTGAAGCGACTGCACAGCTCGACTCGTTCCGGAGCGGGAGTCTGCCCATCCAGGTAAAAGTAGGACACCCCTTCTCGAGCAAGCTCACGTCCGATCATTTGAAGCATCGTAGTGAACTGTGAAAAAATGAGTATCCGTTTCCCAGAGCTGAGACATTCCGTAATGATCTCCAACAGCTGTTCAAATTTGGCGGAGCTTCCCGTATATCCTTCGATGAACAAGCCTGGATGACAGCAGAGCTGACGAAGTCGGGTCAGACCTGCGAGAATTTTGATCCGATTTTTCTGAAATCCTTCCTCGTTGAGATGCTTCAATGTTTCATGCTGGAGCTTGGCCAGATAGGCTGTATACAGCTTTTTTTGATCTGGCAGAAGCCGGGATACCTGCACGGATTCGATTTTCTCCGGCAGCTCCTTGAGGACATCGCTCTTAAGACGGCGCAACAGAAACGGACGAACCCGCTTGGCAATCACATTTCGAGGCAGGTTGTGAAACACTCTTTTCCCACCGGGAAATAGCGCAGGAAATACAACGTCGAATATGGACCATAACTCTTCCAATGTATTTTCTATAGGCGTTCCTGTCAGGGCAAAACGGTAACGGGCTTTTACATCCTTAACAGCTTGTGCTGTCTGGGTGGCATGGTTCTTGAAAGCCTGCGCCTCGTCCAGTATGAGCGTATGAAACGATGGTTTGCTGTACACATCTGCATCGCGCCGTAGCAGCGGGTAGGACGTAATGACGACGTCATAACTGGCGGCATCCCGTATGATCCGGCCGCGTTCTTCCGGGCTGCCATCTGCGATAGTGATGCGGACGTGTGGAGCAAATTTCTCCAGCTCATTCCGCCAGTTGTACACCAGTGATGCAGGGGACACGATCATGGCTGGAAGCTGCTGGCTGCGAATCTCCGGCAATACTGAGACGAGAAAGGCGATACTTTGCAGCGTTTTACCCAGCCCCATATCATCTGCCAAAATGCCCCCAAAACGGTAATGCGCCAATGTCTTAAGCCATTGAAAGCCGTAAACCTGATAATCTCTCAAGATTGGAGCAAGCACGTCTGGAACTGGAAAGTCGAGATGGTCTGGGTTACGTATATTTTCCAGCAGCTGGCGAAAGGTTTTACCCAAAGTCAGGTTTTTCCCATGATCGTGAGGATCAATTAAGTACAGTCCTTGCGTGACGGGAACACGAATTTGCGCTGCATCCAGATCGCTTTTGCGGATACCTGTTTCATTCATGAACCGAATCAATTCCTTGTACTCCTCTGTTTCCAACGGCAGCAAGGCACCATTCGGCAGACGGTGATATCTCTGTTTTTCCTCTAACGATTTGAGCAGCTTGCGAATTTCCGGTTCCGGAATGCCCTCCATATCAAATTTAAATTCAAGCCAATCCGTACGTTCATCCCATTCCGCCCGTATCCTTGGGGTAGGCAGAGTATTGTTTATTTTCGCTTTGACTGCACCTGTAGCATAGACGTCCAGCAGCTTTTCCAGTTGAGGAACAGTATGGTACAAAAAATCATACTCTGCATCTTCATCTTCCATAAAATATCCGCTGTCTGTTCTGGCAAAGGAGCTATGCTCCATCAGTTCTAAAATCCGCTGCTCCTGTTCCCCATCACGTATCAGAATTCGGTCGTTACCAGGAGTTCGTGCATCTGTTTCCAGCGGGTTGATGATGATATCCCCATATTGGAACTCCAGCCCTGCCAGTAGCTTGTCTCTTACCCGGTCCAGATATAGCTTTGCCTTCAATGGCTGCTGTGTGACCCGATCTGAGACGGACCGAGTCATATGAACACGTCCGAGCTTCATTAACCCGGGTACAACCTTGTCCATAAAAGATTCCATCTGCTCTGGCGCAATCAGAACTTTTCGCCTGTGGTGTACCTCTACCATCCGTTTTAGCTCGGACAAACGCCGTAAGGGATCGGCCTTCTGTTTGACAAGCTTGCCATCGGCAATGACGACACCATAGTCCTCCATGATGGTCAAGTCATCCAATCCTTGTATGCTTAGCTGGTAGCCTTCGGTTATGGCCCCGGCCTCATCAAATTCAAATTGCAGTGGAAGCATCAGGTCGGACTGGGGAATACCCTCGCTCATGTTTCCGTGAATTTCAAAGTAGACGCCCTGTGCTGTTGTCAGCAAGGGGAGCAGCTTTTCCCAAGCCGCAGGCGGAATGAGGAGCATTCGCTCGCCGCTCATATGGCTACTGGAAGATGAATACGTGCCTGAGGTTTCCCGAATCATACGCTCATGGTGGCACACCTGGGATAATTGCTGGAGAATAGCGTCATGTTCAGGTCGGAAGCGGTACAACTCAGGCTCGTACGAGAAGCTTTTCGTGAACATGTAGCTATCCCCACGGTCAATACTATCCAGAAACGGACGAATTTTCTGGACGATATATAATCGTTTAGGGCCAGCTTTCATTTCTACACCAAACATATATTTTTGGTAACCGTAGGCAAAAGGCCGGATGACGAATTGAAAATCCAAGACTGCACGAGTATCCAGCAGGGTAGGCGTGCTGCGAAGCGGTCGCTTGCGGTCAAATAGTTTTAACATACTGTCGGTCAGCTGGAGATCCCCTTGTGTGATGTCAGAGGATCGTGCCGTTTTAGCAGTGTAATCATACGGAGCATCTGTAGATGTGTACATCCCGTCTGAATCCATGCTTCCTGCTGTATCTGGGGCGGTACCGGGATGAAGTCTGGAGGCATAGGAGCGCACAGACAGACTTTTTCCACGGCGTATATCATGGGCGTTAAGGAGAACAGCAGCGATATGTTTGCAATATCGTCCGGTGTTCTGAAATGTGCTACAGGTGCACTCTGCTCGGATACTTCCATTGGATCGGATCATCGCCGCAACAGCATAAAAGCTGCTTCCTTTGACCGTAGCTTCGTATACCCCTTCATCATGATCTATTTGTGTAAAGGCCACTCTTTTGGCCCGGTAATAGGCATCCCCGTCGTCATAAGCAGCTTGACTGCATAGTTGTCTGATGGCTCGCCGGGTAAGTTCAAAACTCATGATTCGTAATCCTTTCCTGAGTTATTCCGTTTTCTTACATGATAACAGAACAGACAGGAGGATGGACACTTGGGCGCGAAACGTAACTTTACAAAAAAAGGAGAGCAGAAAAAAACAGGCCTTGGTCAGTCATTGAACCAAAGCCTGCCAGGTGGCTACAGCTATATTATATGTCGGGCAGTCCTTCTTCTTGCTCATGGACACCCAGCGCGTTACGTGCCATCTCCATATATTCATCTAGCCCGGATTTGAGGGCGAATTCGGCGATAAGCACAGGGTAAGCCGCGGTCAGTTCAACGATATGTTCGCTCATACGCGGCCATACACGTCCGCCTGCTGCCTCGTAAAGCTTCAATAAACGAGTAAGCTCTACTTCTCCGAACAAAGTATAGTAACTCGTAAAATCAATCGCCGGATCAGCTACTTCGGCCTCGGTCCAGTCCAGCATTCCAGTAACCTCTGTATTCGAAGAGACTAAAATATGGCCTGGGTGCAAATCACCGTGTACAAGTACGGAATATTCCGGCCAGTAGCTATCGTCTGTCAGCCAGGTTTGCCATCGTTGCCATAGCTCGCCAGATACACCAAAGACGCTCCTTATTTCCTTCATCCGCTGGTCCATCAATTGCCGAACTTCGTCGTGTTGCCTTACGCGGACACCGAAATTTGCTGCCTGTTGGTGATCCGTCCGGTGCAACGCGGCTAGGGCTTTAGCGAGCGAAGCAACGAATCTTTCCGTCAGAGCCTCAGGATTGATGAACCATACGTAGCTTTTGGTTTCCATATCAATGGTAGCGGCAGGAGTGCCCTCCAGTTGAGGGTAGGCGATGAACTCTGGACGATACACTTGCCAATCCGGTACCGCTACAGGAAGAGTATCCCGAATCAACTGAAGCACTTTGTGCTCGTAAGCGGCTGATTGGACCACATCTGTTCGTCGCGGTGTACGTAGAACCCAAGGGGTACCCTGAATGTCTTTGGCGAATAGTGCCCGGAAATCTAGCCCGGACTCGTTGAGCTCTAATCCTTCATGTAGTATGTGAAGCCCGTTGCTTTTGGCAAGGGCCAATATATCACTAACGTCTTTTGAGTTAGTCAAGGAACGCTTTTCAGTCATATGAAACACACCTCATTGTTCAGATTTAGTTTAAAAAAAGGTAACTTAAACAAGCCTCAACCTTCCATATAAAAAAACGGGTTGAGCTTCATTGAAAAGCCTATCCTTTTATCTGAGACGCATGTAGTGAGTACACATGAAAGAGCAAACCTCCTTTACAAAATAGGGCATCTAACCCAGCACCAATATAACATCCTACATTGGAGGATGTCTACAATACGAGGAATAATATAAATGGCTGCCCCAGTTCGCTTATCTGTGGGTTAGAGAAGTTTTTACAAGCTGCACATAGCAGGATACAATGGAAGTGTTAAAGAAAGGAGGCGGATACTTTTGCAAAATGAAGAGAAAAAGAACGATTCCAAATCCGGCTCATCCAAATGGTACCTTGGTAGTGCAGCAGCATTGCTTCTTCTGAAAGGTAAGTCGTTACTTGCCCTTTTAAAATTCAGTAAATTTGGCGGTGCGCTGATATCTATGGCGATAACGATTGGCACATATGCGATCATTTACCCGTGGGGATTTGCGGTCGGATTCGTGTTGCTGTTGTTTGTGCATGAGCTGGGACATGTATTGGCCGCCAAGCGCAAGGGGCTTCCCGTGTCAGCACCGTTATTTATTCCTTTTCTCGGCGCGCTGATCACAATGAAACGGCAACCTTTGGATGCGCAGACAGAGGCTTATGTAGCCATGGGCGGCCCGTTACTGGGGACGGTTGGGGCTATGGCGGTATACGCAGGAGCCTATGCAACAGACAGTCCCCTGTTGTATGCGCTCTCGTATGTCGGCTTTTTCCTGAACCTGATCAACCTGCTGCCGATTCATCCGCTCGACGGAGGACGGATTTCCACGGCAGTGACGCGTTGGCTGTGGCTGGTGGGCCTATTGGGTGGAATTGTAGTCGTAGTATATTTAAAATCCTTTTTATTTTTCTTGATATGGGCGTTCTTTGCCTACGATTTGTACAAAAAATATGTTAAACGCAATAAAGAGGAGGTTAAGGTCCAATCCTTTTTGCAAAAGCCGCTGGTGAACGTACAGCATCTGTATGAGCAAGGATATCCGCTGCCCGGACCGGAGCACACGCGCAGATTATCTTTTAATACCTACTCGGATTTGGAGGGGCAACAGTATTTGACGGTGTATATGGAAAGTCTGGATGTGGAACAGACGCTTCTGCTGCCACAGCAGTGTCTTGTCCAGCATGTATGGCTGAACGGTGTGGAACATATACCGACGCCGGATGCGTACCAGCTTAGATTGCTGTGTGGGATTGATTACATTCCGTTTGAAAATGATAAATATTACGAAGTACCCGCATCATCGCGCTGGAAATTCGGCATCGGTTACTTGGCTTTGGCCGTATTTCTGATGGGGATGATGTATGTGGTGCACCAGCATATAGGGGATATTAGGCTGTGATTCGAATAATGAGAGCTTAGTCAAGATTTTAGATCATTAAGGCAACGGTAGAGCTTATAGAAAATAGAGTCAAAAGAGCGCGACAACCGCAATATTCGGTGTCACGCTCTTTTTTTTGTATGAATAGCAGGGTGGAGCCCTTGCTATCCGTCCTTATATCTTAAATCCTTTGTGCATCAGTAATCGGCTTTAACGTCTGTCGGTATTTAAGTGGGCTGGTGCCTGTCCAGCGCTTGAACTGTCTGCTGAAATGAGCCAGACTGGAGTATCCAAGCAGGGAAGCTACCTTGTTGAGTGGCAGATTGGGCTGCTGGATCAGCACCTTAGCCTCATGTAGCTTGGTCTCCGATAGATAGTGACGTGGAGAATAGCCGTATACCTTGCGGAACACTTCCTGGGCGTAGCCAGGACTGATCCCGAGGGAAGCCGCCACATCTTCAAGGCGGAACGCTTGCTCGCCAGATTCATCTTCCCGATAAGGCTTAAACCTTGATTGAATGGCTTCCATGATGGCCTTGGCATATTGAACGGATGAAGGCGCAATTCTGGGCTCCAAACCGGTAGATATCATTTGCGAGAATATCCCGAATAGCTCAAATAAGGCAATTTGCATACGAAAACGGTCTGCTGTCGTATATTCTCCGCTTTCCTGCACCATGCCAATCCAGCTATGGACGACCTTTTGCAGCTTGGTATTCGTTTCAGTACCCGCTGGGAAAAAGAGCTGATTGCTCTTAATCATTTCCTGACGGAACAATGGATCATCGACATTAAAATGAGAGCTAAAATAGTACATGCCGTTTGGGGAAACACACTGACTCACATGCTTGAAGCCAGGCGGAATGATTAAAATATCACCCTCCCCAACCGAATATACGTTATTTTCCATAATCGTTTCCTGACGACCTTCTAAAATAAGTGCAATTTCAAAACCGATATGAGATTCCTCAGGCATGCACCAATCCGCTTTGACCCGGTGAATATGGGCGCCAAAAAATTTCACATTCCAGTCAATAATGGGCAGCCATCGGCAATCATGGAATAGAGCTGGATCAACATCAGGATTTAATATCATCAGATCACCTTCGATTAGGGCAAATTTTACACCGCTTAGACAATCTCATTGTATCTAACATTTAACTATAATAAAAGAGCGTTTACAAATGCTATAGTATAAGCTTTTACATAAAAGAAAGCGCTTATATGTAGATTTTTTGAAAGCGATGCCATATTGTAATCAGGAGGAGCTATGGAAACAACATCGAAAGAACGTGTATCGTATTACGTTTACTTTTTGGGGAGCAACGCAATTCTCTGTCTGGTCGCCTCTTTTGCGATGCTATTTTATACGGATTATGTTGGCATATCTGTTTCTATTATCGGTACTTTATTCGTACTAGCCCGTATATGGGATGCACTTAGTGCTCCGATCTTCGGCGTGATCATTGACCGGGCCAATCTGAAGGGCGGCTTGTTCAAACCGTGGACGAATCTGGCTTCCATCATTTTGCCGATCCTTACTGTACTTATTTTTCTCGTTCCTAATGATGCGTCGCTTACCGCCAAGGTGATTTATATCGCCGTCACGTATCTGGCATGGGAAATGTGTTATACGATCAGTGATGCGCCTGGCTTTGGGTTGGCTACACTGATGACGAAAAATACGCATGAACGTGATCTGTTAATGTCCAGAGGCCGGACGATGGTCTTCTTGGGTTTTATGGTCATCTCCTCATCTTCGGTAGCTGTGGCCAATCAGATATCATGGCCAATTTTGGCACTGATTGTTGCCATAGCGGGTTTGATACTCATGAACTTTACTCGCTTTAATGTCAAAGAACGGTATTCCAACAAGGCGGAGAAGGTTACGCTCAAGCAAATTATGACGTATCCATTGCAAAACAAGCAGCTTTTATTTTACCTGATGTCGTTTATGATGCTGTCTATGACCAATCTGCAAGGGATTGTCGTCAGTTACTTTGCCTTATACAACCTGAAAAATCCTATTTATATTTCCATTCTCATGTTCATTTCCTTGGGTGTGCAGCTGCTCACTGCGTTGATTTTACCACCAATTATTAAAAGATTCGGCAAGTGGAAAGTGAATGTCGTCAGCTTGATTGGATTGTTTACTACGGGCTTATCTTTATTTGTAATCGGTTACAGTAACCCCGTTGTCGTATGTGTATTCGCGGTTCTTTTCGGTTTGTTCAGCTCTGCACCACAGCTCATGGTACCGATGTTTACGGCCGATTGTGTGGAATATGGCGCATTCAAAAAAGGCGTACGTGCCAGTGGTACCGCTTTTGCTACCCAAACGTTTGCAGGAAAACTGGGGGGAGCGGCAGCCAGTGGAATCGTCGCTTATGCGCTTGCCTTTGCAGGCTATGTCCCGAATGTACCGCAGACCGGACAGGTTCTCACATGGATATTCGCGCTCTATGCAGTAGTACCTGGAGTGGGGGCCTTAATTACGGCAGGTCTGTTTGCATGGCTGTACAAGATTAAAGAAAAAGACGTAGAAGGCTGGCTGGCAAGTGCGAAAAAAAATCTACAACAGGCAGATTCTGCGAAGCAGGGTGTAGCCGACAAGACGATATCCGTTCCATCCCTGAAAAAACCGCATAACAGCCACGGTGTTTGAAAATAACCTTATATAGCTCCACATACCCTATTACGAACCTAATTGGAGGACGACTTGATGAAAAAACTACTGTACGGTGTTGCCTATTATGATGAGTATATGCCATATGACCGTTTGGACCAGGATATCCAAATGATGAAGGATGCGGGCATCAACGTGGTGCGGATTGCCGAATCCACTTGGAGTACGCATGAACCGCAAAACGGCGTGTTTGATTTTACCTCTGTGGATCGGGTGCTGGACGCCATGCATAAGGCGGGCATCGAAGTCATTGTGGGGACGCCCACCTATGCCGTACCCACATGGCTAGTGAAGGAGCATCCTGATGTATTGGCAACAACGCCTCAAGGTCCGGGCAAATATGGAGCTCGCCAGATTATGGACATTACGAACCCGGTGTACCTGTTCCATGCTGAGCGAATCATACGCAAGCTGATCGGACGGGTGAGTCAGCATCCGGCGGTCATTGGCTTTCAGACGGATAACGAGACCAAGCATTACCACACGAGTGGGCCCAATGTGCAATTGCAATTTGTAAATTATTTGCGGGAGCGGTTCGAATCGCTGGAGGAGCTAAACCGCAAATTTGGTCTGGACTACTGGAGTAATCGCATCAATAGCTGGGAGGACTTTCCTTCGGTGGTCGGAACGATTAATGGAAGTTTGGGTGCAGCCTTTTCCCAATTCCAGCGCAAGCTGGTGACGGATTTCCTGGCATGGCAGGTCGCGCTGGTGAATGAATATAAGCGGGAAGACCAATTTGTTACGCAAAACTTTGATTTTGAATGGAGAGGTCATTCCTTTGGTGTTCAGCCAGACGTGGATCACTTTGCGGCATCGCAAGCCTTTGATGTGACTGGGGTGGATATTTACCATCCATCACAGGATGATCTGACCGGAATTGAAATTTCCTTCGGTGGCGATGTAGCGCGTTCGACGAAAAATAACAACTATCTAGTGCTGGAAACGGAAGCGCAGGCTTTTACCCACTGGGTTCCCTATCCGGGGCAATTGCGTCTGCAAGCGTTCAGCCATCTGGCTTCTGGAGCCAATATGGTGGCATACTGGCACTGGCATTCCATCCATAATTCCTTCGAAACCTACTGGAAGGGTCTGCTCAGCCATGATTTTGAACCGAATCCTGTGTATGAGGAAGCACAGACCATAGGGAAGGATTTTGCAAGATTGTCTCCGCATTTGGTCAACCTGAAAAAGAAAAATAAAACGGCGATTCTGGTCAGCAACGAAGCATTGACGTCGATTGACTGGTTTAAATTTAATATGAGCAGCCCGTTGAATTACAATGACATCGTACGCCGTTTGTATGACGAGTTGTATAAACTGAATATCGGGACGGATATTGTTCATCCAGGTACAGAATCGTTTGACGACTATGATCTCTTGATCGTCCCGGTCCTCTATTCTGCCCCAGACGCACTACTGGAGAAGCTGAACCGATATGTGGAGAAAGGTGGTCATATAGTATACACATTCCGAAGCGGATTTACTGACGAGCATGTGCAGGTGAGAACGTCCCGGCAGCCGGGCGTGATTAGCGAAGCCTGCGGCATTCATTACAGCTTGTTCGTGGAGCCGAAGAAGGTGACGCTCAAAAATAATCCTTTTGAGGTGGCACCAGAGGACAATCAGGTAGATACGTGGATGGAGCTGATTACCCCGACGACCGCCGAAGTGTTGGCCTATTACGATCACCCGCATTGGGGAAAATATGCCGCGATTACGCAAAACCGCTATGGTCAGGGAACAGCGACCTACATCGGCTGTATCGTCAGCCCGGCGGTCATCCGCGAACTATTCAGCTCTGTAGCCAAAAAGGCGGGAGTATGGGGAGTGGATCAGGAAACGTCTTATCCGATCATTGTTAAATCCGGCACGAATGAGCTGGGACGGACAATCCGGTACTATTTTAACTATTCCGAACAAGCAGGCTCAGTGGTATATCCACATGGAGACGGCAAGGAGTTAATCGGGGGGCGTACAGTTATCCAAGGACAAACGCTTCCATTAGAGCCTTGGGGTGTTATAATTATCGAAGAAGCGTAAATGATGAATAATGAGCTGAAACCAACTTACGAATAATATCATATAGGTATTCTCCGGGAGTATCCGGTAAATGAAGCGCCCCTGCGAATTGCGGGGCGTTTTCGCATATAGCTGAGTAGAGGAGTGCATCGCTATGCCAACCCGAGCAGTCCGCTGGTTCCGTGCGCTGACGGCCCCGTATCGACGCAGCATTCAGCTTAAGCTGATCTTGACGATGATTGTTCTATCTGTGCTGCCGGTCATTGCTGTCACGGTGCTGGCTGCGGAAAAAAGTAGAGCTTCCATGGAAACTGAAGTGGTAGAGACGAACATGTCCAATATGAAATGGACGGGGATCTATATCAGCGACCAGCTAGATCGTCTGAATCATCTGATTTACAGCATTCAGATCAGCCCTGATCTGAGCGATTATTTGAATGAGCGCGAGCCTGACAATCTTTCGAGCCAATTTAATGCCCAGCGAAAAATGCTGAATACGATGGCGAATGTGTATTATTCGGCCGGAAGTCATGTGATCGGCATCCAGCTTTATTTGAAGCAATCGCAGACCCTGTTTACCTTTAATAGCATGCAAAATGAAATTACGACAGTGAGCGGTATTCCCCCACAGTATGCCGAGATGTGGCAAGCGAATAAGGATTATTCGATTCGCCCAAGCTCTGCTGACCCGGAACGCTTTACTTTGACGCGCAGTATTCGGCGTTTTGAAGACCAGAAGCAGACGGGGGCTATTTCATTGGATGTATTGTGGTCGCAATTCGATCAGACGCTGGGCCTGCTGGGACGAGGGGATCAGCATCAGGTGCTAATTACAGATGCGGATGGCAGGGTCATGTATCCAGCACAGGCTCGGCAGTCGCCTCCACCTGCAGGTGTGCTGACAGCTCTTCGTGACGTTAAGCCAGGCCCTGGAGTGATTCAAACTGCTGAACATTATGTGTTCTATAATGATCTGGATGTAGTTGGGCTAAAGCTGGTCAAAATCGTACCCACTTCCTCCATTAACCACAGTGCCTTTTCAACCATGCTGTATGGTATTATCGTAGGCGTGATTTCAATCCTGGTTTCCATCTGCATTGCCGTTTTCATCGCATGGCGGACTGCACGTCCGATTGTTCATTTGGCGCGTTCCGTACAGGAGCTGGATATGATCAAAGGACCGATTGGACAGCCAAGTACACGCCCGGATGAGATTGGGCTGCTGGAAAGAAGTCTGCATGGGATGGCAGGCCGAATTCGCGAGCATATTCAGGCGGAATACAGTATAAATTTGCAAAAAAAGACGGCTGAATTGAAAGCGCTCCAAGCGCAGATTCATCCACATTTTCTGCAAAATACGCTGCAAATGATCGGAAGTATGGTATTTTCTCAAAAGCCGGAGGACACCTATGAAGTCATTCGGTCGCTGAGTGAGATGTTCCGTTACGTGGTACGGGAACCTCAGGATTTGGCCTCTTTACGCGCAGAGCTCGACCATGTGGGACACTATATGCGCATCCAGCAACGACGATTTCCACAAAGATTGGTGTTCCAGGTGGAGACGGAAGAACAGGCGATGGATATTCGACTGCCTAAGCTATCGCTTCAGCCATTGTTGGAAAATGCTTTTCAGCACGGTCTTGATCGAAAGGCGGGGGCATGGCAAATAGGGATTCGGGTGGAGATTATGAAACAAGATGTGTGTATTACGGTTTGCGATAATGGAAACGGCATGGCCCCGGACAAGCTGGAAAAACTACGGGCAAAGCTGGAAAACGCGTCGGAGGAACCGATCTGGGCGCAGGGTAGTCATATCGGATTGAGCAATGTGTCTTCACGCATACGGATGAATTTTGGAGTGCACTACGGAGTGACGATAGATAGTGAGCAGGGAGTCGGTACACGTGTCACCATCCGCATTCCATTCACCTCAGCAGAGGAGGGAAAAGTATGATCAGAGTATTAATTGTGGACGATGAGCCGTGGAACCGCGATATTCTGAAGACATTTGGCACATGGGAAAAACTTGGAATGTTGGTAGTGGGTGAGGCTGAAGACGGGGACGAGGCGTTCAGGCTGGTCGGAGAGTTAGCCCCCCATATTGTGATTACTGATATGCGCATGCCGGGTGCGGACGGAGTGGAGTTGCTGCAAGCACTAAATAACCATTGTCCTGATGTGAAAATCATTGTCGTGAGTGGATATGATGACTTTGCGTATGCCAAACATGCCATCCGTTATAAGGCCGTCGATTATTTGTTAAAGCCAGTCAATCCTGCAGAGCTGAATGCAGTGCTACTCAAATGCAAAAACGATCTGGAGGTCAAGGTGGCTGAACAGCAGCAAGAAGCGACAGAGCTGGATTATGAGTTTTTTCACAGGTTGACCCGGTATAAGCAACTGCTGCGTCTTTATTTTAATGAGCTGAACTGTGACGGGGTGAACTTAACCTGCAGGCAGGTTATGCAGGAGCTGGAGAGTTATGGAGCACCAAGTCCACATATGCTAGGCAGGCTGGTGCAGGAGCTTCTTTCCCTGCTGAAAGAGCTCGCAGCGGATAATGGGCTGGATAATTCTACGACAAAGGTAGGATTTCCACTGCCGCAGGATGCCGTGTCCTCTGTAGAACATGCGCTGGAATTCGTATCGTCGTGCTATGTTCAGGAACTGGATCAGCTCATTCGGCAGCGGAAATACAAAAACAAGCTGAATTTAGAAGAGGTACGGCGATATATCGATAGTCACTTTGCTGGGCCGATTACACTGGAGCAGTTGGCGAAAAACTTTTTTGTGAGCAAAGAGTATATGAGCAAGGTATTTAAGCAGGAGTATGGTCAAAATGTAACGGACTACATCGTAGAGCGAAGAATGGAAAAGGCGCGGGAATGGCTGGCCAATAAACAGATTTCAATTAAAGCAGTTGCGGAGATGGCAGGATATGAGGATGTGTCTTATTTCTATCGGGTATTTAAAAAGCATTTTGGCATGGCACCCGGTGAAATGAGGAAGGAAGTTTAAAAAAGTCCAATTCAATAAGCTAAGGGTGTCCAATGGCAGAAGTGACCTCCCACTCTATAATGAAAGCGTATACAAAACAAGCAGTACAAAGGAATTTGGCCTTTATGAAGTCCGCACAGAGCTGAATAGAGGTTGATGACCGGCGGCATAGCTGCTTTGAATAACAGCTGATTTGCCGATGGGTAACAGTTATTTTCAAAATAGGGGAGGTCATTTTTCATGAAAGTGTGGAAAGGTGTATTGAGCACGATGCTGGTTGGCACGTTATTGGCCGGGTGTGGAGCGAATTCTTCAGGCAGTGACAGCAGCGGTTCCGGTGGAGACGGCAAAACGGTGAATCTCAAAATGTTTATTGCTCAGCCCCGTTTGAAGGAGCACTACGATAAATACATTAATGCGTTCGTAGCGAAAGAGAAGAAAGATAAAAATATCGACGTTACGGTCCAACTGGAGATGCCGCCTGCTGACAACGCCGCACAAATTTTGAAGACAAGACTCGCATCCAACGATGCGCCGGACGTATTTGCATTGCACGCGGTGAATGAAATTCCTCCGTTTTATAAAGCGGGCTATTTGGAGGATTTGTCCGGTCAGCCTTTTGTTAACAAATTGATGGATAGTGTGAAGCCTTCGGTGACAACCAAAGACGGAAAGGTCGTAGCGGTTCCCTTGGAAACGATCTCATGGGGCTACTTGTACAATAAAAAGATATTTAAGGATTTGGATTTGCAGCCGCCGGGAACGTTGACCGAAATGAAGGCTGTGGTCGAGAAGCTGAAAGCGAATAATGTGAAACCGTTCCTGTTGTCCTACAAGGAATCCTGGATTCCACAGCTGTTTGTGCCACTTACGGCAGGTGCAATGATGAACACACAGAATAAGGATTTTATCGACCGGATGAATCAGGATAAAGGCTCTTTTTCCGAAATGAAGAGCATGTTCGATATTATTGATCTGGTGAATAGCAACGGTACTGACAAGGCGCTGGAAATCGGCGGGGATGATGGATCGGCTGCGTTTGCCTCGGGTAAAGCGGCGATGTGGATTCAAGGGCCGTGGTTTGCGGAAACGATTTTAAAATCGGATCCGAAGATGGATTTTGGGGTAGCACCGCTGCCGATCAATGACGATTCCAATGCGACATTGATTAATTTGTCCACTTCGACTTCGCTGGCTGTATCCTCTACAAGCAAGAATAAGGAGGTTGCGCTCGATTTTGTTAACTATGTGCTGGATGACAAGGATTCTAGCGCGTTCTATGAAGCATTGAAATTTAACCCGATCTCCAAAGTGCATACGTTTAAAAGCTATCCTTGGGTTAATGACGCTACCGAATACGTGAAAGCAGGCAAGTCGTACCAAGATCCATCTATCCCGCAAGCGGTTAAGGACGAGGCAGGCAAATCACTACAATCCTATTATGCTGGTCAGCTCTCGCAGGATGACGTAATTAAGGCGCTGGATAAGGCATGGAAATCGTATAACAAAGTGAACAAGTAACGGTAACCTACAGAATTACACCGGGAGGGAGAGACTCCATGCCTTTTAAAATCTATAAAAAATACGTCATGTTACTGGCGTTTACAGCCCCGGCGCTGATCTTTTATGCTATCTTCCTGCTCATTCCAACGATCAGCGGCATGTACTACAGCTTTACAGACTGGAACGGATTGAATCCTAATTACAGCTTTATCGGCTTGGGGAACTTTGTGGAATCGTTGAAGGAAGACCCCGATTTTCTCAATTCCCTTTGGTTTACCCTTAAATACGTATTGGTCATGATTGTGCTGCAAAATGTACTGGCACTGGCACTGGCAGTGTTGATTGAGTCGCGTACACGTACCAAAGGATTTTTTCGGACGATATTTTTTATGCCCAATATGATCAGTACCATTATTAGCGCATTTATGTGGACCTTCGTTTTTTCTTCCGTGCTGCCACAGATCGCCGAAAAGACGGCTATCGCCTTTTTGGGCCAATCGTGGCTGGGCGATCCGAAAGTATCTTTCTTCTCAATTATTATCGTGTCGCTCTGGAATGGTGTAGGTTATATGATGATCATCTATCTGGCTGCGCTTCAAGGTGTACCACAAAGCTTGAAGGAGGCTGCTATTATTGACGGGGCGAACGCATTTCAGACATTGCGAAGCGTAACGATGCCAATGATTACTCATGCGATTACGATCTGTTTCTTCCTGACGCTGAATGGTGCCTTCAAGGTGTATGAGGTCGTATACGGACTGACTGGCGGGGGGCCGGGGCGCAGTACACAGGTGATTACGATGAACATTTATGAGGAGGCGTTCTCCAACAACTTCCGTTATGGTTATGCGAGCGCCAAATCCGTTATTTTGTTCGCAATCGTTCTCATTTTCACCCTGATTCAGCTGCGTGTCATGAAGAAGAGGGAGGTGGAGGCATGAGGCTGAAGAAAGCCAATTCCTTGTTGATTACGCTGATTCTGTGCGTGGGCGCAGTCGTGTCCTTCTTCCCAATCTACATGGCGGTAATTAACTCGTTTAAAACACAGGGTGAGATGTTTGCATCCTTTACGGCGCTGCCGACGAAGCTTCACTTTGAAAATTACAGTCAGGCTTTTCATCAGACTCATTTGCTGAACAGCGCTCTTAATTCCACGATTATTTCTTTTATCGGCATTGGTGGCATTGTGATCTGTTCGGCACTGGCAGGCTACAAGCTGTCTCGTACACAGGGGAAATTGAGTAGTGCGATTTTCTTCCTGTTTGTCGCATCGATGCTGGTGCCGTTTCACTCTATTATGATACCGCTTACGCGAATGGCAAAAGATTTGTCCGTTCAGGGCAGTACGTACGGCTTGGCCCTGATCTATATCGGCTTGGGTGTGAATATGGCGATCTTTTTGTATCATGGATTCGTCAAATCCATCCCACGTGAGCTAGAAGAATCCGCGCAAATGGACGGCTGTAATGAGTTCCAAACGTTCTTTCGCATTATATTTCCATTGCTGCTACCAATCACAGTTACCATTGCGATTTTGGATTTTCTGTGGATTTGGAACGACTTTTTGCTTCCATTGTTAATGCTGACGGATGTGAACCATTACACCCTGATTCTCTCGACCAATATGCTGTTTGGAGAGTACAACAAGGATTGGTCGCTTATTCTGGCCGCACTTGTGCTGACCTCCATCCCGGTTATCCTGATCTACGCCTTCTTTCAGAAATTCATCATGGAGGGCATTGCGGAGGGAGCGGTTAAGGGATAACTGGAGACGGCGGGCAGTCAGATGGTACTTCCCATCGCCCTCACAACATAAAGATCAAAGCCTTCCTATAAACAAGGAAGGCTTTTGTTTTGGAACAACTGTACACCCAACTTTCACTTCGAGAAAATGCTGATAATAAGCATTTTGCATAAATCCAAAGAGCGTTTTCAAATCAGTAATATATAGATCGAAACGCTTTAGTTCGTCTATATATTGTACTTACGAGCGTTGGAAATCAATTATGCAAAATACTGATAATAAAAAATAAAAGCGAAATGATGATCAAAAATAGATATATACTAGAAATCCGTTTTCCGATTGTAGCTCCAAACTCCTTAGGATTTTTATATCCAATGATTAAACTGGGAATAAAAAAAATACTGGATAGAAAAATGGTGTAGTGAAACCTAGTATTATCAACACTGTTAGACCAGGCGGGCAATCCTAAAAAGGAAAGCAACTGGTCTCCCAATATGTAATTACCAAATTCGAAAGAAACAGCCATACCAAGAAGAGATAAAAGCAGTGAAAGTGATCCCCAGCCTATTTTTTTTCTGTTTTTTCTCAACAATTCAAAGATAATCAGTAAAATTACAATTGCTTGTATGCTGTATGTCAACATGATTGAAAACATAAAGTACCTCCTTGAACACCAGAATCAAATGATAAGATGTCAATTTCGGAAATGAGTATACCATTTTTTGGAATGTTTTCATATGCCTTTCAATACAGCGATCGTATGATCAAATGGAACGCGAAGCGGCCTTAGCCATACAATATTTCATCTGAATGTAAAAGGAGATGATTATGTTGGCTACCTTCTCGGCCGCGCTTCAAGTGAAAAAGCGGATGGCCAAGCGAGTTTTAAAAATGTCCGGTGTCCACGGCATTGGCGTTGGGTACAGGGACCCTGCTCATCCCAAAAGAGGAGCCGCTGTCATTGTGTACACGGACCGTTTAGCGTCGGCCTCTACTGGACTCCTGTCGGCCACCGCATTAGGAAAGAAAACGAACGTTCCAGTCCGAATTGTAAAGACTGGAAAGATCAGAGCCAATGCCACGGACTACAAAGTGCGCATACGCCCGGTCATCGCCGGCTACAGTGTCGGGAAGATTGAAGGCTCCGGTTCAACCGGACTCATCGTTGCCCCAACTGGAGCGCCGGCGACACGTTATCTTTTTAGCAATAACCATGTCCTCAATCCCTCCAATACAGACAATCGAGAGGCTACAATTCAGCCAGGCGGAGCCGATGGGGGGACGGTTGCCCAGGATCGTATAGGACGGCTTTATCGTTACGTACGCTTGAATCCCACCGGAACGAACCTGATTGATGCGGCGCTTTCGCTTCCGACCCGTAACAACTTGCTCAATCCGCGTTATGCTACAGTAGGAGCGATTCCGGGTCATGTGACCGCTTATCGCATAGGGGAAAGATTGAAGAAGGTAGGGCGTACGACCGGGCGGGTCAATGGCACGGTAGAGTCCGTCTATACGGACTTGCAAATCAATTATGGTGGAGAGTTGGGCTTACTGACCTTCGAAGATCAGACGGTTATTAGAGGTACGACTCCCGTATCACTACCTGGGGATTCCGGCTCTGTATGGCTCAGACAGTCAGATAATTATGCAGCTGCGGTCAACTATGCAGGCACGGCAGATGGTCGCTTATCCATAGCCTTTCCGGTGCAGTGGGCCATGCAGGTATTCAACACACGGGTAGCCCGCCCCAACGGGGCAGGCAGGGTGCTCAGGGTAGATACAGGATCTTCCCCTCGCTCTTATACTAGGCAGCTCACCAGTGAGGAACTGGTTCGCCTAAGACCAAGGACGACACGCATTAGACGGAGCTAAACGCCCTCCAGATGGAAAAGTTGCCGCTGATCGTCCCGGTAAGGCGGTCGCTTTAAATGCTTTCCATAGGGTGGCTCGCTCGGAAGCATCATCTCCCCGGATTTCTTCCCTGATTACAGACTTAACTTAAGAAATCCGGGGGTAGAGCTAATATAAGCAAGAATCATTCACGATACCAATCATTTACGACGCAAATGATTCACAGTACAAATCATTCACAATCTAAAACGTTAACGGCATGAATGAATGCGTAAATGTATTCTAATCTGCTCCTTCGGCATATGAACGGGCTCCCTCATCATGGGCTGTAATGGTGCTGCTTGCCGAGGCCAAGCCCCGGATTTCCTGAGCGGTCAGGGCTCTGTTGTAAATGATCAGTTCATCCACTGCACCGTTCAGATAGGGATCATCAAACTGGGATTTCCCAATATAGTTCCGGTCTGTCAGTCCAAGGCTGGAAGGCTTCAGCGTCATGTTGGTGTTACGCGTCGCCTCTACACCGTCCACATACATCATTCCAGTATTGCCTGACAAAGTCACGGCGACATGCTTCCAAACCCCAGTTGCCAGCTCTGGCGCATTCAACTGTTGTTCCTCTCCGTTCCCCGAGACGGTGATAGCAAAGCGCATGCCAGTTCCCTCGGCCTTGGGTGTCAAAAACATATACCGATCCGTGCCTGCTCCAAAATCAAACAGGCGTGCCCAGCCGTTATGCGTGTTCACCCGTACCCACGCGGCAATCGTAAAGTCATTTATGCTGCTAACGATACCACCGGGCAGGCTAGCATAGGCGTCTGTACCGTTAAAGTGCAGGGCATTACCTTTTCGTCCGGCGCCCCACGCGCCTCCACTTACACTGGCCTGCTGTCCATAACCTGACGAATCGGCTGCGGTAGATCCGGCCGTTTCGTCAAATTCATAACGGGCTACAATGTCTCCGGCGGGAGACGGGTTGTCTGTACTCGACTGGATACGGATATCATAGTTGGCTGCCGTACCAATATTCAGTCTGACCGTGGTCGCAGAGCTGTTAGCAGCCGTGACGGACCCGGTTTTTGTGCCATCTACAAGCACGTCATACGTACCTGCCGCGAGTCCGGTCAAGCTCATAACGGTGGTATGAGTCGTGCCTGGAGTCATATTTTTCAGTGTCAGACGGATGTTGTTCTTGGACTTGGACACGATGGCCAAGCTATATTGATCCCGATTCAGCTCCAAACTCAGCTTTTGGGTGATCAGATGCAGACGTTGGAATACACCGTCCTTTGGAGTAATCGCGTAGCTGTTACTGCTTTCTGTAACGTCACAGCCATAGCCGAACAAGCCGAATATTGGATCTACAGCAACATCCGAGCTTAGGATTTTAATGGCTCCAAACAGTCCCAGATCGGCTTCCCCGGACATGCCGCGCCATCCGTTAAAGAGAGGGCCGCCGTCCAGACCAAGTGCGCCATAATTGCCTTTGCCCGCCTGATATGTCCACGATACTGCCCCAATGTTGGCAGGATCAGAGCTGATCTGTCCCGAGTTAATCGCTCCGATGTTCGCCAGCTTGGCGGCATAGGATAGACGCTGATCCACTTCGGGCTTGGACGAATGCCGACGTGTCCAGTCATCCATCACATAGCCGGCAAGTGAGGTGGTGTACTGGAAGTTCCACCAATTCTCTCCGGTGATGGTGACCGGATCGGCGTAATAGTACCAGACAGGCATATGACCGCGTGCAGCACGCGTTTTGGCGTTGATTTTGCTCATCATCGTCGTGTTGTTGTTCATTTTGGCGAGTGTATATACGGCTTCTTCGCCTGTATTGTCATAGTTATACTCAGAGCCATAAGGATAGGTGGTGTTTTTGAAATTGTTGTACTTGGTAGCCATTTTGCCAATCAGGTCGTTAGCCTCGGTGGTCAAGCCTTCTTCCTGAAGCGCTTTAATCATATCAGGTGTAGTTAGCTCACCCATGAGTCCCGTGTTCCAGTTATAAGCAACAGGGCCTTCATACAACGCTTTAAAAATACGATAAGCACGTAGCAAATATGTGTTTTTGCTATTGCGATAGCTGATCAGGTTGGGATACAGCTTGGCAATTTTATACATGCTAAAAAACGTATTATAAATGTGCGGATAGGCATAGCCACGGTACGTTGGTGTCGTGTTAGGCTGCGGCATCAGGAAATCAGGGACCAGATAATCGGTATGATGGCCTTCCATCAAATTCGTCCAGATGGCTACTTCCAAATAATCATCGACTGCCTTGATCTCAGATGCCACGGGCTTCTGAACGTTTTTCTCCGCCAGAAACTGGCCGTGAGTTAGTCCCCAATCATCACCCCAGCCCCAGTAACCAGCAAAGCTGTTGCGTCTAGCCTTGTACTGCATCATCCAGTCATCAAAGACCTTGTCCCTCAGGTCGCCCGGCACGTTCCATTGGGTGCTGTTGACCATGAAGGTAGAGTGACGCTGAAGTGCAGCTTCGACTGGCTCGATGGCATAGAACTGGAGAACGGTTTTTTCGCCGTTACCATAGTTTACAGTAATATTGTTATGTCCCAGTCGTCCCAGTGTAAGTTCATATATTTTATGGTTTGTAGGGGCTGTTTCCAGATAGCTGATGGTCGTTTCAGACGGATATTGCGCTGTGACAGAGGTAATGGATTTGCTGGTATGCAGATCGAATTTGGCCTTGAGATTGGTCGGGAAAATCATGCCCGGAACCACGGTCACATCCACATGTCCCTCACTGTACAGCCTGTCCTTTACGGCCTGCTCGTCCGCTACCTTGTAAAATTTAAAGGCATACGTTTTGCTTTCACCAGGAGCCAGCGACAGACTGGTGCTTCCAAGATAGCCACGGTTGGTGCTCTTGATGACATTGGAATGGATATAGAACACATTCAGTCCTTCGGACCAGCCACCTTGCTCCATAGCCCATGTGCTGCCGGGATGCTCCTCAGTTCTCCAATGGTCCTGATATTCGAGACCAGCACCCGTTGAGGCATCAGGGATCAGCAGTACATACGGTTCGATGCCGCTAGGTCGTCCAGCGGTAATAAAGGAGCTGTTATGGCCTACAAAGGAGTGTGAGAGTACTCTGGTTTCATAAATTTGTTCATTATTGCCGCCGGACCAGTACTCGTTAAACGGAAGCGGCAGTCCCCAATCTCCGATTTCCAACGTTTGATTAGAGGTGTTCGTTACTTTCATTTGCCAGTGCAAATAATCGTTAACCAACGAATAAGTTTCATGTAAAATGAAATTACGTATTCCCTGATTGTTTGATGAATTCTGATAGGCTACCTGGACACTGTTTCCAGAAGAGGTGATCTGGCGCGCATCAGCAGAATTACTTGTCCATGCCCGAGTCCACGCTCCGTTGCCGAGACGATAGGTGAACATCAGTTCACCTAGCCACTGATGATCCGACGTATTCTGTTTAGGTGCGTTAGAGCTGTTCATGACATAGTTGGTATTAAAAGTGTCCCCTACCAGCCGCAAGGAAGAGAGATCCCCGTAATCTCCGACAGAAATAGAGAACACTTGATTAGACAGCTGTACTGCCATGCTATCAACCTCCTAACAAAGGTTCGTGAGCGTGCTCACAACGTTAATATATGTGTGAGAAATACTTTTGCTACCCTATGTATGAGAATTGATAGAAAATAGATTCATATAGATGTCCTAGAGGGCTCTCAATCGTGGAGGTAGAGTTATTATGAAAATTAAAATGGAGTTGCCAAAAATTCCTGTGGACTTGCCCGTACTAAACGAAGAAATGTATTCCTTACGGTCCAAGGCGAATATAGTATGGGGTCTGTAGAAGATATGATTTTGGATAATGTGGAAGCGGTTAAGGTTTCATTAGAGAAGATGACTTTTAAAAATGTAACGATCATGGAATCGTCATTACCGGAAAGTGAATGGACAGACGTCATTTTTGATAAATGCGATCTGTCTAATGTTCATTTTTCCGGTTCCTTTATCCATCGGGTAGAGTTCAAAAACTGCAAATTGCTTGGAACAGACTTTTCCAGAAGCAGACTCCAAAACGTTCGTTTTTCGGATTGCTTAGCGGATTATTCGATGTTCCGTTTTGCTAATTTTAAGCAAGTTGGTTTTGAGGATTGTTCTTTAATAAGTGCCGATCTGTATCATTTAACACTACAAAAAACCTTTTTTAACCGTTGCAATCTGGATCAAGCGATGCTATCGGGGTCCAAGCTCAACGGGATTGATCTGAGCGATTGTGAATTTGATGGGTTACAGGTGGATATAGAAGATTTGAATGGCTGCATCATCTCACCGCATCAAGCTTCATCATTTGTAGGGCTGTTGGGGCTAGTGATTAAATAAGGGAACTCCTCATTGATTTTTAATATGGTCCCAAGCCTGGCGCAGACGGTTAAACCCTTCAACAATTTGTTGCTCCGTTAAATGGGCAAAGATAAAGCAGGCTGATGGAGGTCCCGGTGTCAGTTGGTAATCGGCGGCATCACGCCATGTGACTCCGTAAAACTGTGTTGTCTGCATCAAATGATAATACTGGGCAGGCTCATGCTTCCAGATGGCATAGGCATGTAGTCCACAATCGTTCTGATGCCAGTGAAACAGTTCACTTAACTGCTGTATTTCACGTTGGAACACGTCGTAGCGTGATCTGTATATTCGAGTCATCCGTCGCACATGGCGAACGTAGTCGCCGCGCATCATAAAACGTGCCAGTGCGCGCTGTTCCAAGCGGGCAGGCGGCAGGGGATCGTATAGTCGTTTGGCAGCTGTCAGCGCTTGGGCTAATTCAACGGGCAAGATTGCAAACCCGAGTCGAAGGCTGCTGAACATGCTTTTGGAAAAGGAGCCGACATAGATGACACATTCTGTACGATCCAGTGCTTTTAATGGTTCAATGGGTCGTCCTGCCCAACGGAATTCACTGTCATAATCGTCCTCAATGATCCACGCTCCCTTGGATGCTGCCCATTGCAAAATATGTTGACGGCGTGTTAATGGCAACACTGCACCGGTTGGAAACTGTCGTCCAGGTGTAACAAATAGAAGTTTGGAATCCCAATCCTGTGGGACAATTCCATGTTGATCCATCTCAGTAGCATGTATCTGTCCGCCTGAGGCAGTAACTGCACGGTAGATGCCGGAATAACAGGGGTTTTCTAATACAATTCGATCTTGTTCATGAATAAGCAACTGACTTAATAACGTGATCACTTCCATGGAACCACTGCATAATACGACTTGATCCGGCGTGGCCGTAATTCCGCGTGTTCTGCCAACATGATGGCAAATCGCTTCACGCAGCCATTCATCACCGCTCACTGGTGCAGTCGTCGCGTCAGCCGAGGGCTTTTGCAGATCCTTTCCAGCGGCAGTCATTGCGCTTTTCCATGCGATCTGTGAACTGCCCTCCAATACAACTTCTCCTGCCTGAAAAGAAATCAAAGGCTGTTGCGCACTGTCTCTATTTGTAGCAGAAGCAGGAGACGGCTGTAAGTTTCGTTCCCTTTCGATCTGCATGATTCGTTGTCCCCAAGCTGATAGAGCAGGGGCTTTTTGTTTTACAACAGGTGAATTTTGGTTCTGCTGTTTGATTAAAGATTTGTCGGGCAGCACCGCTGTCTGTTCCATAACAAAGGTTCCTCTGCCTACTGCCGAATCTATATATCCTTCTGCCAACAACATATCATATGCCTCTTTAACGCTCCCTCGTGAAATTCCATACATCACAGCCAGATCACGAGTGGAAGGCAGACGCGTACCACTGGCAAGGGAACCATTGAGGATTCCCTCACGAAGAGCATGATACAATGCCAAATATTTTAAATGATATTTTTGAAGCGCACGCTGATAGGCAATCGTGATATCCATACTCTTCTCCTTCGATTGGGCCACTCATTTTCGTTCATATTGGATCTTTTTATGAATCCATTTTCAACATAATCTGAAATGTATCATTGGTCAATAGATGGAAGGAGAGTTCCCTGTGAGAAGAAAAGAATTTACGGTGGCAGAACTAGAGGAAATAGAGCAGTTTCTAAGCGAGGTCAGTTTCGGATTTTTAGGCATGAACAGCGAGGATGGTTTTCCGCGTGTGGTTCCCTTGAATTTCGCTTATGGAAATGGCGTTTTTTATATTCATGGCAGCCGTGCTGGAGAAAAGATGGAACGGATGAAAGAAGATAATCGAGTTACTTTTTCAGCCGTCAAAGAATATGCGCTCATTCCGTCTTATTTTACGGATGAACATATGGCATGTCCGGCGACTTCATTTTTTAAAAGTATTACCGTGCGTGGTCATGCGGAGCATGTAGTGGATTTGGAAGAAAAAGCATCGGCCTTTTCCATTTTTATGAGTAAGCTGCAACCGGAAGGCGGGTATGACACGATTGATGCCAGCGATTCTCGGTATGCTTCACGTTTAAAAGGGGTCGCTCTGATCAAAATTGTACCGGAGGAATGGACTGCCAAGTTTAAATTCGGTCAAAATGTTAAAGATCAGGAACGTCAGCAAATTATCGACGGCTTGCAACAACGGGGGTTGGATGATGATCTGACAACGATTGAGATGATGCGCAAATATTGTCCTCATCACTGATATATATCGAAAGTCAGGGTTGTGCAAAATCCTCAAGTATAAATATTTGAATTCCGCATAATAATTCCTGCTCGCTCACCGTCAGATTGGTTAATTATACCTTGTAGGGAGATGCCCTTGATTTTCCAAAACGTTCAGTCCTTCTGTATTAGGACTTTTGAAGGACAGGTATATATCATCCTCAAGCCCGTTGTTCTTACTGCAAAGGAACTTTATAATACGATAGATTTGTGGAGTAAGGGGGCAAGACCGTGATGAGAGCAGGAGTCAGAAGTCGGGAGAGTCGACGGTTGTTACTGGAAGCGGGGGCTGAAGAGTTTGCTCAGACGGGGTTTTATCAGACAAAGGTAAGTTCGATCGCGGCACGTGCAGGATTGACGCAGCCGGATTTTTATATTCATTTTGAAAGCAAGGAACAGTTATACGAGGAGCTTGTAGAGAGCTTCGGTACTTTGGTGAATGATACGGTACAAAGCATGAAGATAGGCCCAGACCTAAGCGAGGCTGAAATTTTGAGACGGGGACAAGTGTTTCTGGAAGCTATTTTTCGCGTGTTGTCTAATAATCCGGCGATCACTCGTGTCGGATTTTACCAGGCGACAGATTCGGTGCGTATTAAGGCGGAAATGGCTGAGCATATCAAAAAGCATCTGCTGGCGGCGCAACGATGGGGCTCCTGCCGTGAGGAACTGGACCCTGAACTGACAGCAGAATGCGTGATCGGCTTGATTGAACGGCTGACGTTAACTAAATTGCTGCCTGGACGTGAAAGTCCGTCTGTGCTTGCCAAGCAGGCACGAAACCTCCTGTATCACGGCATGCTCGGGTCCGAAGAATAACAGGACAGTACAACCCCAACCTAGATTTGGGCGGCAGGCGCGGCATTTGTCCCTATCATGGATGATGGCATAAGCATAAGATGCTCTTGTAAACCATGAAGGGAGGAATCACCATGTCTGGAGTAGGCGCTGGTTATGGAGCTTTTACATCTACAGGAGCGATTCTGGTACTTTTCATTCTGCTCGTTATTATTTCCAAAGCATTTATCATCTAATTCGTAGCTCAAGGATTTAAAATTCGGGAGATTTGCTGGAATCAGTAGGGAGGAGGAATACGAAATGGGTGAAGTAGATAGAGGTTGTGGCGGTTGTAACATGTTCACCTCCACTGGTGTTATTCTGGTTCTCTTCATTTTACTGGTTATCATCACTCGTACTTGTTTCATCTAAAGCTATATTCATGGGCTTGAGCACCGATGCTCGGGTCTATGACCGTACTAGTCAAAATAGGAACCGTCTCCAATTAGAGGCGGTTTTTTTTATATTGAAGTTTACGTTGACGTTAACGTTATAGAGGCGTAGTATTTATATATAATCTTTTTCATAAGGTGGGTGTCATGGTTACGTATAAAATTGATGAGGTCGCCAAACAAAGCGGATTAACCAAGCGAACCATTCGTTATTATGAGGAAATCGGCTTATTGCCCTCTCCGCAGCGCAGTGAAGGAAATATGCGCCTGTATACGCAGGAGGATGTGGACTTACTAAAAAAAATAGTGAGTGCCAAGGAAGTACTTGGATTCTCCTTGCAAGAGCTTCAGCGTTACATGTCCGCAGCGGAAATGCTTAAGGGTCAGCGGGAGGAATATCGCGAGCGAACGGAGCATTTGCAACCGAACGAGCGACGGGCCATGTTGGAGGATATGGAAAGTACATTGAACGAGCAGTTGGAATTAATGGAGGGAAAAATCAACAGCATCCGTATGCTCCAGACTGAGTTGGAGGAGTTACGGGTTAGGGTGCGTGAACGCAAGGTTCTTCTGGATGATGAACTTGATCACGACCCGTCATAACAAGAACATTTACATTCAGATGTGGAGGTAACATCATAATATGAGTTCACAACATGCATTACCTGAAGAGTTAAAAGAACGCTCAGGCTTGCTGTCTCAACCTAAAGCGGTATGGGCAGTCGCCTTTGCTTGTGTTATTTCATTTATGGGTCTGGGATTGGTCGATCCGATTCTTCCGGCCATTGCTGATCAGCTTCATGCTACGAAAAGCCAAGTGTCATTGCTGTTCACCAGCTATAATCTGGTAACAGGCGTTGCGATGCTGATTACAGGCGTTGTATCTAGTCGATTGGGTGTCAAATGGACACTACTAACCGGGATTTTATTTATTATTGTGTTTGCTGGACTGGGCGGCACAGCCAGTACAGTTGGCGGAATTGTGGGCTACCGGGCAGGCTGGGGTTTGGGGAACGCTTTGTTTATCGCAACAGCGTTGTCTGCGATTGTAGGTCTGTCCACTTCTGGAACAGCTAAAGCAATTATTTTGTATGAAGCGGCATTGGGCCTCGGGATTTCAGTGGGTCCGTTGCTGGGCGGTGAGTTAGGTTCCATTTCCTGGCGCGGTCCGTTTTTCGGTGTAGCCGGACTGATGGTAGTGGGATTTTTGTTCATTACGTTTATGCTGCCTTCCATTCCAAAGCCCAAAAAACGCGGTTCCATTGCCGATCCGTTCAAAGCGCTCAGTTATCCGGCTTTGCTCACGCTCGGTATTGTAGCGTTGTTATATAACTTTGGATTTTTTACGTTGATGGCGTATTCTCCATATGTAATGAATCTGGACGAGCATGGTTTGGGTTATGTGTTTTTTGGCTGGGGAATTATGCTGGCCTTTACCTCGGTGTTTGTAGCACCGAAGATTCAAGCACGCTTGAGCGTGGTATCTTCCATTAGTATCATGCTGACGCTGTTTGCCATTGATTTAGGTGTTATGGCGATCGGGACGGTAGCTGGTTCACCAACGACTGTCATTGTCGCCGTCATTGTGGCTGGTATTTTTCTGGGGATTAACAATACATTGATTACAACTGCTGTTATGCAGGCTGCTCCAGTGGAGCGCTCGACAGCATCTGCGGCCTACAGCTTCATGCGGTTTTTGGGCGGGGCAATTTCGCCGTGGCTTGCAGGGAAGCTGTCAGAGTGGTACTCAGCAGAAACCCCATTTTATTTTGGAGCATTGATGGTACTGATTGGCGTAGCTGTGCTGATCGTACGTCGTCGACATATGCAGGATATTCAGGTGGATGCACACTAAGATCGAACTTCTGAGGAGGAAAAGAGTATGAGCGAATACAAACATATTCTGGTCGCGATTGATGGTTCGGAACATGCTATGAATGCGTTGCAGACAGCCAAAACGTTGTCTAAGCAGCTTCAGGGGAATCCACATCTGACTGTATTACATGTAAACCCGGCTTTATCCATGAATGAGCCCCCGGTTGGGGTTGATGTGGATGAGCGAATCGAAGAGGAAGGTCGTCATATCTTGGAACCAGCATCCGACTATTTGAAGGACGAGGGTATTTCTTACCGTATGCTGGCGGGTCACGGTGATCCGGCGAGTGTCATTTGCGAAAGTGCAAAGCAGGAAAAGACGGATTTGATCATTATGGGAACGCGGGGCAAAGGACTTGTTTCTGAAATGATACTGGGTAGCGTGAGCCATCAGGTGATTCAGCATGCACCTTGTCCGGTGTTGACGGTAAAATAGATGGTAAAAGGAACGTTGATATCAAGAGAAGGAGGAAAAAGCATGCAGCAGCATTTATTTATCGGTGGAGAATGGAAAGCAGCTTCATCGTACACGACGTTGAAATCACCGTATTCCGGGGAAATCATTGCTGAGGTGGCAGAGGCCACAGCAGAGGATGCCAAGGCTGCTATTCAGGCGGCCTCTGATGCACGCTCGGAGATGCGGACCATGCCAGCGCACCAGCGGTCAGCCATTTTGGAGAAGCTGGCTGACCTGCTGGAAGAGCGGCGTGAGGATGCAGCGCGCATCATTGCACGTGAAGCATCCAAACCATGGAAGGCTGCGCTGGCGGAGGTTGACCGGACGGTGCAAACCTACAAGTTCGCAGCTGAAGAAGCCAAACGGATTCACGGGGAAACCATTCCGCTGGATGCCGCACCGGGCGGCGAGGGTCGTATGGCCTACACGCTCAAAGAACCTGTAGGGGTAGTAGGAGCTATCACACCATTTAACTTCCCGATGAATCTGGTTGCTCATAAAGTGGGTCCCGCGCTGGCAGCAGGCAATACGGTCGTATTGAAGCCTGCGGAGCAGACGCCGTTGTCGGCTTACTTGATTGCGGAGCTGCTGGAGCAGGCTGGATTGCCTGCGGGCGCTCTTAACGTGATCAGCGGCGATGGTAAAACCATTGGCGACGTACTTGTCACTGATCCACGCGTCAGCTATATCACTTTTACCGGTAGCCCGGCGGTCGGTACAGAAATTCGCTCCAAGGCTGGCTTGAAGCGGGTCACGCTGGAGCTGGGTTCCAACGCGGCCGTTATTATCGACCGTGATACGGATGTAGACGCGGTCATCGACCGTTGTGTGAGTGGAGCCTTTGCCAATCAGGGGCAGGTATGTATCTCAGTTCAACGTATTTACGTTGTCGATGAACTGTATGATACCTTTGTATCCCGATTTATAGAAGCAACTCAACGTTTAAAAATTGGAGATCCGCTAGAGCCGGACACGGATGTATCCGCGCTTATTTCAGCCAAGGATGTCGAACGTGTCCGTGAATGGCTGGAAGAAGCGGTTCAAGCAGGCGCAAGGATCGCTCTGGGGGGCCAAGCCAAGGGAGGTATTCTGGAGCCGACGGTTTTGCTTAATGTGGACCCTACTTCCAAGGTGTCCTGTCGTGAAGTGTTTGCCCCGCTTGTGCTGATTCATTCTGTTAGCTCTATAGATGAAGCCGTAAACCATGTAAATGATTCGATCTATGGCCTGCAGGCGGGAATTTACACTCGTAATATCACGACCGCGTTGGATGCAGCGGACAAGCTTGAGGTTGGCGGCGTGATGATCAATGACATTCCAAGCTTCCGTGTTGATCATATGCCGTATGGTGGTGTGAAGCAAAGTGGTACCGGACGCGAAGGCATAAAGTATGCCATGGAAGAAATGCTGGAAACAAAGCTGATCGTTATTAAACGGTAGTGGTTATTTAAAAGCCTATCTGATGAACATAGATAATACGTTTTGCGTATGTCTGCTCATTAGATAGGCTTTTTTGGCACCTTCTGCGTGATTGTCAGATGAAAATAAAGTTTTAGACCGTTGGAACTGTTCCACCGTCAATATTATATTCACTTCCTGTAATTGAAGCGGCCCGGTCGGATACCAGAAAAGCAACAAGCTCAGCGACTTCTTCTGGTAGTCCTGGACGACCAATTGGAATTCCTCCCAACGAGTCCATCAGTTGCTTTAATGCACTTTCTCGGTCACCTGTCGTCTCAGCAATCCGATCAATCAAACTTTGTGCTGCCTTCGTTTCGATAAAGCCTGGCGCAACTGTATTAATACGAATGCCTTGAGGTGAAAACTGCTTGGATAACCCTTTGCTGTAAGTAGTTAAAGCTGCTTTGGCCGCAGCATAAGCCAATGTTGCATCATATAGCGGCAAGCGACGTTGAATGGATGAAATATGAATAATAACACCGGAACCCTTTTCCACCATAGCCGGCAGCAGTCCACGGTCTAAACGGACGGCAGCAAACAGATTGGCGTTAAAAGTTTGCTGCCAATGCTCGTCTGTCAAGATAAGAGCTCCCCCAGATGGGGCTGACGAGCCTCCAACATTGTTGACAAGAATATCTACACCGCCTAGGCGCTCAAGAACACTGTTTACTACTTTATCTACACCTTCAGGCGTACTAATATCGGCTGGAATAAACAGGTCTGGATTTTCTAAATTAACTGGAGTCGTTCGAGCCGTAGTTATTACGGTAGCACCTGCAGCCGTAAGTCTCTTAGCAATAGCCTCTCCCATTCCTTTGGTACCGCCTGTGACCAAGGCCCTTTTGCCTTTAAACTCACTTAATATGCTTTCTAATTGAAAACTCATGCGAATAATTCCTCCTAAATTTTACAATGTGGTTGAGGAATACCTCTAGGTATCTCCACTCCGAGAATAGAGTTGGAGTTCAGTTTGATCGGCACTCTGTTCACGTATAAAAACAACATAAGCAGGCATATTCGTTTTCCCTTTCTTATTTTTTAAATTCCTTTATGGAAGTGTAATAATCAGTTCTTTAATTTTATTGTTGTTTACTAGAAATTGATGTTTAAGGAGGAGTGGGTCGGGAAGATTCGATTTATCAAAGTCTCCGTCTACTTTCGCAATTACGACGATGGTATTATTACTGTCATCCATATCCACGATCTCGAAGGTGACATTCGGCTCCAATATTTCTGCTTCACACCATGATTTTATGGCTTCCATACCTTTGATTTCGCGATGATTATCCAAGATCAACGCATCTTTATCGAAAGCGGAAGTAAATACTTCAAGCTGGGATTTGTTCGCTGATGTAAAGTAAGTTTCTACTGCCGGTGGCATGGTTTTATGTGGATTCATTAATCCTTCAACCTCCTATGGTGAGTATGTTGTGAGCGATAACTTCAAACTCATCATAGCAGTAATAATATGACTACATGGTGTCATATTATAGAGGATCATTTAAATTTCTTTTCATCGTTTCTAAATGAGACAATATTCTTGTACGTACTTGTTCGGGGCTAACCTCTATAAGGAGGGGACCAAAGGACAGCAGATAACTGTCCAGCCAATTGCCTACAGGAAATTGTGCCGTGACGGTATAAGAGCCGTCTTCCTTCTGAGTAATTGTTTTCTCGGCAAATTCATCGTATACGCGGTAAGCTCCTTGAGCAGAAATGTGAAGAGTTACTTCAATGGTATGAAGCAAGTCGTTCATCTTTGTATCTGTAGATGCTACGACCGTTCTTGGCTCATAACTAATTTCGGTAACTGCAATCTCTTTCATTCGGCTAATCTTAAATACACGATGACTTTCGGTATTTAAACAGTAACCTTCCACATACCAGGATTTATCTTTAAACAAGAGCTTGGCAGGTTCGACGCTACGATAACTCTGTTCCCCGGCGACGTTATAATAGCGGAACTTTATAACACGGTTTGTGATTATTGCGTTGCGTATAAGAGTGAATAGCTGTCTCTGGCTGTTTTGGCTTCCCCATGGCGAAAAATCTACTTCGATCCAGTTTCCCATGTCTTTTTTAAAAAGCCTACTCAACTTGTTTAGCACTTCTTCTACCTGTGGGATGGTAGCTGTAGCCACACTCTGAAGGGCCATTAAGATATCATCTTGTTCCTGCTCGGACAGTAAAGAGGTGTTAAAGACATAACCCTCCATCAATGATATTCCGCCACCCTTGCCTCTACTGCTGTAGATGGGAATCCCAGCTGCGCTTAAGGCATCTATGTCCCGATAAATCGTTCGTGTGGAAACCTCAAAATGCTCTGCCAATTCATCAGCAGTCACTTTTTTCTTATGGAGTAACATATAAACGATTTCAAAATGTCTGCTTAACGGCATACGCTTCACCTCTCTCAGTAGCATACAACTTATAATATGACATTATAAAGTCATATTAAGTGATTGCTTGACATCACACCATGATGGACATCAATCTGTTTAAAACCAACTGGGGGACTTTATTTACTTTGAACAGCGATAATAACACTGTTTTGGGATCAGACCTTTTTACAATCTTTTATATAAAGTTGAACAAAAAGCACTTGTAAAGTAAAAAGGAATATACTATACTGAGGCCAATCATTAGTAATTGATCAATCACTAACTAAGCAACGGAGGTGATATTTATGAGAGGATACCGCTCAAGTTTACTCAAACGTATCTTTATCGGAACTATGGATTGAGCATATTCAGTTGATTGAAGGAGTACGAAGTTAAGTAATTGATCAATCACTTATTTTAAAGTAAATGGAGGAGAGAACATGAAGCATCTTATTATTTACGCACATCCATCCGAGGGAAGCTTTAATCATGCAATTTTGACCACAGCAGTCGAGGGGCTAAAGCAAAAAGGACATGATGTGGTTGTTCGTGATCTATATGCAATCATCTTTCAACCTGTGATTAGCAGCAGCGAGGTCATTGAAGGAATCGGAGAAGATGTTGTACGGGAACAGGAATTTTTGCAATGGGCAGAGGTAATCACCTTTATTTATCCTATTTGGTGGACGGGGATGCCAGCCATTATGAAGGGGTATATAGACCGCGTATTCTCTTACGGATTTGCTTATAAATATGTAAATGGAGTGCAGATGGGACTGCTCAAAGGAAAGAAAGCCATTATCCTCAATACGCAAGGAAAATCACATGCGGAATATGCTAGTAATGGCATGGATCAGGCACTTCGCTTGACGTCCGACAAAGGTATATTTGAATACTGTGGGCTTGACGTCATGTATCATCTGTTCTTCGAGTCGGTACCCCAATCCGATGAGGATACACGTAAAGTGTGGCTTCGCCAGATTGCAGACATGGCCAGCAAAGCCTAATGGAAATATGTTTAGGAGCAGAGGATTAAGAATTAGGGGAATCGAAGTAGCCAGTGGCTAATCCAAAAGGCATCGCGTGCATTTGCAGGCGACGCCTTTTTGTTTGGTCCAATATTGAATGTGTTCCAATCGACACTCGCTCATGGCAAGCGGCAATTGCTACAATAAGGGTTGGATATTAGTTTTTCCGATTTTTCCGATTAGCGCTACGAGATCCACCGGAAGGCCACTGTGATCCACCACCTTGACCATGTTGAGGCCACCACTGTGATCCACCACCCTGACCGCCACCTTGACCATGTTGAGGCCACCACTGCGACCCACCGCCCTGACCATGTTGAGGCCACCACTGTGATCCACCACCTTGATGACCTCCCTGACCACTGCTTTGTCCTGGAATAGAAGGCATACTTGGATAAGGGCCTTGTGCCTGACTGATTTGAGTTACATCAATATATGATTGTGTACCATTAGGATATAGCACTAACATTGATTTGTTAGCGGGATCTACGCTTTTTACAAAAGCAACGATCTGTTGACCATTCACAGTAAATATTCCCCATAAATTAACGAAATTGCTCACTTCAGTAGTGGTCGCGAAATGTGGTTGTAACGGCCCCATCGAACGATGAGAAGAATGTTTAGACAAGGTGTGTATCTCTCCTTTAGATTGAATTTTGTGACATCATATGTGCAAACGTACTTGTTGGAATGGGCAATGTTGCTACAAGATATTTTTTTGGAAAAATTCATTGTCCCAAAAAAGTGTGCTTTTAGCGACTACTAAAAACATACCTTTACGAATGAAAAGCATTTGGTTTATAGCATCATGGATGAAATCGAGATAAATGCATCTTAGAGAATTTAGTTAATCAATTGAAACAATTTTCCATGCACCATCTTTATCTTTTTCTAAATAGAAGGTATATCGTATATCGGGTGAATATCCTTCTTCATTATTCAGCCGTTCCCCTACAATGGGTATCAATATCCGACTATTTTCTTTCATAGCTTCAGCAATACCAGTAAACTTCACCGGATGATCGAAGAGGTAATCGTGACCTGTTCCAACGTCTGGACCGAGCGCAGCATGGAATTGATCCAAATCTTTTGACACGAAGGCAGCTATTGCTGCTTTGAGTTTTGCTATCATGGCATCCTCAATTAGAGGGTCTTTAACATCATTCCATTTGATCTCGTCCAAGTTTTGCAGGGCGGCTGGTTGATCTGTTTCTTCTTTTACTACCGTTTCTGAGGTTGTTGGTATTGTTCCATTGGTAGATGTATCCGTTGTTTCCTGCTTTCCACAACCAGCAAACACACTTACACTTACGGAAAATATAAGAATAGAAATAATTTGAGCAGGTCTGTTCATATTAGATTCACCCATCCTTATTTACAACCATATGTAAAAACAGTTTTACTTTTTTTGTGATAAATCATAGTTGTAAAATTTTTTTACATTATTGGGGTTAAAGTGGATTAATTGAAAAATAACATTAGAAGTGTGTGGTGGTTTACTATAGAAAAATGAATAAATAAATGAAATGACCTTCTCTAATTAAAGAAGGTCATTTTTTAATTCAGGAACCATTATTAAATGTAGCACAGCCTTCTGCTTATAGGCGTTCTCGCTTGTAAGTCATTCACTAGTTCTTTATACCTAGTGTGGAATTTTCGTATGGACGTTCATGCGTTTTGTCGGTTAGCTATGATGCTGCGTATCACGGTTCAAAAGTAGCTGCACATGATGAAATCTCTGGTGTATATCTATGTAGGGTATCAAGCTGTAGTTAGAGCATTTTTTTGAGCTGGGATATACGGGCTTGGGAAACCTCAAGTATTTTGGCATATTCGTGCTGTGCTGCATTGGGGTGTTTTTGCATTAATTCTTTTAGACTTTCGATCATCTGTTGTGTCGATCGCCGCAGACGTTTGGACTCTTTATTAGATCGTTGTGAGTTGGATAAAGCTGACTTGGCTGGTCTTAGGATAGGGCTAAAATGTATTCCCTTTTTTAAACTTTCAATACATTCCCCGCAAATAAAGCTGTCTCTAAAATAAGTTAATTGTTCTGTTGAACCACACATTTTACACGTCACCCCAGTATATTTTCGAAAGGCGAGAATACCAGTTTCCTCATCTGCAAAAATCTCAACAGGATCACCCACATTATAATCCATGGAAATTCGCATTTCTTTGGGGATAACGATACGACCTAACGCATCTAGGGGACGTGTCATACCTGTACTTTTCAAATGATAACCTCCTTTTTTATATCCTTATAATACTAAATAGTTATGATAAAAAAGAATAGGCTTAGAGAAGCAATCGCATATATTTAGTAAACTGTTGAAAAGTATACAAGTAATTTCCAAAATATGTTTTATTATTGGAGAAAACGTGTTGAGGAGATTATAAAGAATTTCCGATATATATTCATAAAGAATATTCTAGTTGGCAATGAAATTGTTAGTAACACGGGATAAGGAGCTGTGAATTACATATGAGAATATTTCAGTTTTGGAAGAAGAATAAGAAAGCTGTAGTGGCAATCGATTTGGATACTGCTATTCCAGCAGCGATTATAAAGGTTGGCGGATTAATAGATCAACCAGAGGAATTTACCGCCGAGGCGAAGAAGTCTGCTGCTATGCTGGGGGAAGAGGCACTGGCTCTATTTCCACGTTATTTTTTTGGGACGGAGTTGCAGAAACCAGAGAGCTTGGCGGGAAAGTACGAAGGTTTGGGCGACTGGCTTCATATTCAACAGGATGCGATTTTTGAGATCATCTACTATTACAAGGAACAATCGATTCCCATGCTGTATGAGGTGGCGTTTGGTGTGTACGATTGGACCCAATATAAGGCGGTACGGGTACTAACTCGATTAGCACGTGAAGGTCTTCAGACCGACCAGATTGTGGACGATATTATCAGCCATGTCGACGATTTTCGTTATGAGGCACAGATGCCCACGTTCTATTTTCTGTCCGGACTGACGGGCAATAAGAAGGTTGCTTCGCTGCTGCAAAGGCATTTCCTTGAGAATCTGGAATACGATCCGATCGATGCCTTTGATATTTTCGAGAATTTGTACCGTTGTTCGCCGGATATTGCCATGAGACATGCCGATTTTCTCAAAGCAATTGCCCGCGGTGAAGGCCTAGAAGGCCGTTCCCCATTGCTGGATGGAGCTATAGGGACTACCGATGAGAATGGCAAGCAAGAGTACCACTGGCCCGACGATGAACCTGTCGAGGAGCATCACCAATTACGAGCTGCCATATTTTATTATCGACTGCACCCTCTGGATGAGGAGGTTAATCGGCTGTTAGATCATTGGGAAGTGAACCATCCTGAGGAGAATGTTAGGAGTTGTATTGGGAAATTGAGAGAAGAAGGACAGGGAGAGGGCTAGCTTTTCTGCTAGACGAATATCGGAATCTTAATTTTGCACTCTTTACTATGAAAACTTATACTTATCGTTAAAGCTGACTTGAAGAGAAAATAAAAGAACGAGGAGGGGAATAACCATGTACTCCATTAAAGAAGTTCAAATCAAGAGCGGATTGCCCGCATCCACCCTTCGTTATTATGAAAAAGAAGGCATATTACCTGATGTCGGTCGGGATGAAGGTGGAAGAAGGGTATATACCGAAAAACAAATCGATTGGATTAGGTTCCTTATGGCTATGAAAGATACAGGGATGACTATTGAAGAAATTAAGGCATACCTTGAGCTAAATGTAAAAGGAGAAGCTACAATCCAAGAGAGAAGAGATTTTCTTGTAGCCCACAAAAAGAAAGTGGAAGCACATGTGGCACAAACGCAGCACAATTTGGAGAAAATTATTCAAAAGATAGCTTTTTATGATCATGTGGTTATGGGGAAAAGCCTCTCTTAACTAAGCAATTGCTGCAAAGGTAAAAAAGCCAAAGCCGCCTGCTTACATAGTAAACGGCTTTGGAGGTAGCGGGGTACTATATATTTCTAGTAACCTCATAGGCGTCCCAGACAGCATACATAATATTTTGTACTTGCTTGGCATCGCCGATTAAGTAGGACTCGGAAACCTCATTTTGGATGTCTTCATAAAGCGATTGCTGAGGAGTATATCCTACAGCCAGAATCGCTGAATCTGCGTTTAGAATCGTTTCTTCACCATCTTTATTTTGAAGAACGAATTCTTGATCGTTGGCATCGACAATTTTGGCGTTGGTCAGGAGATGGATATCCTTGTATGCAACAAGGTCACGCAGCATATCTTCATTTGCATGGCACAGGGGGCCGCCGACGGTTAAAATATCTTCTTGCATTTCCACCAGCGTTACTTTTTTACCTTGATCAGCAAGCCAAAGTGCAGTTTCGCATCCCACAAGCCCACCTCCGACAATTACGGTGGAAGCACCGGGATCTTTTTTCCCAAGCAAAACTTCTTCTGCGGAATACACCTTAGTAGATGTACCAATGGAGAAGGTTTTGGGAGAGGAGCCGGTAGCAAAAATAACAACATCTGCTGCATATTCATTTACGGTAGTCCGATTAACCTCGGTATTCAATTGGACGTCAACTTTTAAATCCTTTAGCTCCCCTTCATACCAGGTCGCAAGTAAATGATCGTCTTCTTTGAAGTCTGGAATTCCACCCGGGATCAGATTACCTCCCAATCGGTTATTTTTATCGAATAAGGTAACGTGGTGTCCGCGAATAGCAGCTACACGGGCAGCTTCACATCCTGCGGGTCCTCCACCGATCACCAAGACTTTTTTGGACTGATCTGCTTTTCCGAGTGCATAGTCTTTTTCTCTGCCGCAAGCCGGATTAACGGCACATGAAATCGTTGCAAAAGATGCCAATCGACCCATGCAGCCCTCCTGGCAGGAGAGGCAAGGACGAATCTTTTCTATTTTCCCGGCCTTGATTTTGTTGGGGATGTCAGCATCAGCCAACAATGGCCGACCCAGTGCAATCATATCGGTTTTTCCTTCACGTATAGCCTTGCTGGCCAAGTCTGGATTATCCAATCTGCCAGCAGTAATGACAGGTACCTTTAGAATGGTTTTTAAAATTTTGTTATAAGGAAGATAGAGTCCTTTTTCCTGATACATTGGTGGATGTGCCCAATACCATGAATCGTACGAACCAACATCACCATTAAAAGCATCATATCCAGCTTCCTCTAATATTTTGGCCGCTTCAATTCCTTCTTCAATATCCCGTCCCTGTTCCTGAAACTCTTCGCCTGGCAATCCACCCTGACGCCAATCTTTAATAAAGCTTTTGATGCTGTACCGAAGAGATACCGGGAAATCCTGTCCACATTCGGCTTTGATGGCTTGGACGATCTCTATGGCAAATCTTAAGCGGTTTCTCAGATTTCCGCCGTATTGGTCTTTTCGATGGTTAAAGAAAGAAATCGCAAATTGATCCAGTAAATAGCCTTCATGAACCGCATGGATTTCAATACCGTCAAAGCCTGCCTTTTTGGCAATAGCCGCAGATTCCGCAAATTTTCTAACGTAGGTGTGAATTTCATCGATAGTTAGCTCACGACAGATTACATCGGGAAGCCAGCGATGAGGGATAGGAGAGGGAGCGACAGCCGTTTTACCTACAATTGAAGGGATGCTTACCCGTCCAAAGCCTGCGGATAATTGTAGAAATATTTTTGTGCCGTATGCATGAATCCGCTCCGTCATCATTTTACCCGTTTTAACAAAATTTAAGGGGTTTAGAGTAGGGCAGGGCATTGATGGCAGGGCACATTTCTCAATTTCATTCTCAACCATCGTTACACCTGTAATGAGCAGTCCTGTCCCGCCTTTTGCCCGTTCAACATAATATTCGACGCCGCGCTCATTAAAGGTGCCATCGGCATCACAAAGCCCACCAGGGCCCATGGGAGCCATGACAAACCGATTTTTAATTTCTAGTTTTCCAATTTTCATAGGCTCAAATAAAATTCGATGCTCTTCTTTCATAACAATGCCTCCTAATTATGAATCGACCATTTCAATGAATACATTCAGTGAATGAATTCATTGAATGGATTCAGTATAGGACGGTAGCGGACATTATTATGTGATTGTTTTCACAATTAAACAAAATAGCATTTCTTATTATAATTAAGTAACATGGACAAGGCATCGAGGATAGGAATGTTTAGAATAGAAAGGAAGAGTAGGTAAATGCCAAACCAACAATTGAGTGGACGAAAGCTGCAAAGCCTGCAGACTAAAAAAAATATATATAACAGTACATTAGAGCTAATGCATGAAAAGAGTCTGGAAAAAATTAAAATTGAGGATATCTGCCGGAGGGCCGGAGTGTCTGTGGGCTCATTTTATAATCATTTCAAGACTAAAAGTGATATTTTGGTGGAGATGTATGCGCAGGCGGATGGCTACTTTGAATTGAAATTTAAGAATGAACCACCTTCAGAAAGTATTGTGCAGGATATTATTCAATATTTTGAAGTTTATGCGGAATATAATCAGAATATTGGTTTAGAGACGGTGAAACAGTTATATACAACTAATAACAAGCTTTTCATTACTAAGGGTCGTGATATGCAAAATATACTTCAACAGATTATAGAGAGAGGACAAGCTGCAGGAGAGTTGGATCAAAGCATGACATCCGAAGAGATGACAGACTACTTATTTATTGCAGCTCGTGGGGTCATGTACAACTGGTGTCTTCATGATGGCGACTCGAATTTAATTGTAAATATGCGTGAATATATGAGTCGTCTGATCACGATCTTTAAACAAAAGAATTGATTGTATCCTTGTCACAGGGACGGTTCATCACACGCTTAACGGGTAAAAGTGTAGTACCAAGGTGGGCAAGTGGGGGTGTTGACTCTCACGCCACGTGAGACACTAGACTGTCAAGCAAGGGAGGTGAAGCGGAATGGCCTATACGGTAAAGGAAGTATCTAATCTGTCGGGAATCAGCGTACGAACTTTGCATTATTATGATGAAATCGGATTGCTGAAACCGCATCATATTGGAAATAATGGATATCGCTATTACGAACAGGAACAACTTTTGAGGCTTCAGCAAATCATGGTGTACAGGGAACTGGATTTGCCTTTATCTGAAATTGGAAAGGTGCTGGAGCAAACCAAGGAACAAAAAGCCGAGGTTTTACAGGAGCATCGAGCCAAGGTCGAGGCCAAAGTCTTCCGCTTGCATACTCTCCTACAGACCATCGACGAAACGGTGGCTCATTTGAAAGGGGAACAAGCAATGAAACCAGAGCACATGTACCAAGGGTTTAACCCGGAAAAGCAGGAAATGTACGAACGTGATTTGACAGACCGTTATGGTCAAGAGGCTCAGGAAACAATTCAGGAAAGCAAGACGGCGACAAAGAACTGGAGCAAAGAGGATTATTTGGATTCACAGGCAGAGGCTGATCAGATTCATCGGCAGCTGGCTGAAGCCATGAATAAAGGATTGAAGCATAATAGTGAAGAAGTACAGGCGCTGATCCGCCGTCATCTTCAATGGGTAAGCCGATTCTATACTCCTACAGCAGAAATTTATAGCGGGCTGGGAGACTTGTATGTGGAGCATGAGGATTTCAGTAAAATGTATGAAGGCTATCGCCCCGGACTAGCTGAGTATTTGCGAGACGGGATGAAAGTTCTAGCCGAACGGGAATTAAATTAACAAAGCGGGGAAGAAGGGCTGTAAAAGGTCTGAAAAAGAGGTGAACAACAAGCCAATTCCGATGGCCTGCTGTTCACCCTTTTTGTGTGTAGAGCAGTTTACATGCTGCTTTGTGTCGCTCTCATGCCTTGCTGGCTGTTGTTTCCGTACTGCTGCATGCCACTACCGCTTACATAATGCTGTCCAGTCGTCCCCATGTGTTGCGGGAAGCTGTGATTCATGTGGCTTCCTGCATTATAGGAGGATGGTTGCATACTGCGTGAGGCGTAGCTATCGCCAAATCCGGGCTGAGTCATTTGACTGCTGGAACGGATGGAGTTTTCCAACTGACTACACAGTTGAATAACTTGCTGGTACTGCTGCATAGCCTGCTGGTGATGCTGAATTGCAGTTTGGATCATTTGAGCTGCACTTCGTTCACGTTGCACCAGGCTTTCAAGACTGGATGCATTTTGTTGTTCCTGTTGCAGCAACTGCTGATACATGGCAGTTCCTTGCTGTGTTTGTTGTACCAATTGCTGCATGATTTGTTCACATTGATGAAGTTGTTGTTGTGGAGCCATGTTGTTGTACATGAATCATCAATCTCCTTCGCCGCATAATTTTGGGTTTCAGACCCTCATTTATTGTGGCGAAGGGAGACCATATATATGCACAATTTTGGTTACAAGCTAGACACCAGAATAGCCGTAAATTCCTCTAGGAATACACGATCTTCGTGATCAAAGCGGCCTTTTAGCGGGCTGTCAATGTCCAGCACTCCAATCAGTTCCCCATTCTTGACAAGGGGAATAACAATTTCACTATTGGAAGCAGCGTCACAGGCAATATGTCCTGGAAACGCATGCACATCATCTACAACAAGTGTTCGTTGCTCAGCTGCTGCGGTACCGCATACGCCACGTCCCAATGGAATCCGTATACATGCAGGTAAGCCCTGGAAAGGACCAAGTACAAGCTCAGTGCCATCATAAAGATAGAAGCCGCTCCAGTTAATATCTGGAAGGAAATGACCAAGTAGTGCTGAAGCATTCGCCAGATTGGCAATGGTATTGGATTCATCATGAATAAGTGCCCGGAGTTGTCCGAGAACCGATTCGAATTGTTCATGACGTGTGCCCTCGTAAGGTATAGTTTGAAACATGTAGAGTTCACGCTCCTAACATTAAATTTTTACATCAACTGTTGTATATATCGTCAAAAATAGGTAATTATGCAATTCGCTTTTACCATTGGTTAATTAATTTAAGATATAACGATTGTATATATTCAGTCAAGTGAAAAATCACTCTGTAACCTTTTGGTATCTCCGTACTCTAACCTCTGTACAGAATCATTTTGGGAAGGGGATAAGCTATACGTTTTAGCGGGGCAAACAGTATAGAAAGTAATCCAGCAAGGGTTGCCCTCATCTGTTTCCAGCTTATCCTCTATGGGTAAAAACAGTGTAACATGGTTGGCCTAGGCCAGGGAGGAGTTGCAATTATGCATGCAGATGTTCAGAACTTGTTTATCCGTATACAGATGCTTTCTTATGCACATCAGAACGATCTCACGGTAAGAGATATTCAACCTGTGTTGGAAGAACGCGGTTACCGTGTAGGAGAACGTGAGGTCAAGCAGGAGCTTGAAAACTTGACGCAGGAAAACTTTCTGACACCGCATGATGATATGTTTAGCATTACCGGTGCAGGGATCGATGAATTACAGGAAATTCAGTCGATGCTAGGCGTACTGTACAAGGATGTTGTGAAGAAACCGACTCGCACCACTACCCGAGTCTCTTCTTAAAGGCTTAGAGGCTCGATAATTTTGATTCGGAAGACAAGCTCGCACAGTTTAATCTCTTATAATATAGAAGATGCCCTTCTAATTCCTAATCCTAGGAACAGGAGGGCTATTTATATATTTAAGCTTCTCAGCTTTAAATAAGGTTGTGTTTGTTAAAGGTGTATGCTTAAATGTAGCGTATATTTATTGTCATTTTAATGTTGGAAGGATGATTGAACATGTGTGCATATGCATGTAAGGGGCATATACCACCGCTGGAAAGTCCGCGTCTTCGGCTGCGAAGGATGGAAAGCGGGGATGCGGCTACGATGTTCGCTTGCTGGTCTGACCCGGAGGTTCACCGTTATATGAACCTTTCTGGTATGTCAGGACGTGAGGATGCAGAGGATATGATTGAGTTGTTGAATGAGCTGGCGAAGACGGAGGATGCGCTGCGCTGGGGAATAGAACTGAAGGAGAATGGGAAGTTGATTGGAAGCTGTGGGTTTAATTATTGGCAGACGGAGGGAGCTTATAAAGCCGAGATTGGTTATGAGATAGCCAAGCCTTATTGGCGACAGGGTTACATGACCGAGGCGCTACGCTTGGTGCTGTCATTCGGGTATAACACGATTCGGTTGAATCGGATCGAAGCGCTGGTGGACCCGCGTAATACAGGCTCGCAAGCCCTGCTGTCCTCGATGGGCTGGACACAGGAAGGACTGTTGCGGCAGGTACAGCATACATCTACAGGCTTTAAGGATATGCTGATGTATTCTTTACTGCATGAAGAATGGCTCAGACTGGAGGCACAACGAAATGCTGTTTCAGTATAACGGCGGTTCGTCGCCGCTGCACAGGCTAGGGCCGTTAAGTAAGCTAATATGGGTGGGGTGCTTTAGCCTCCTGTCAATGGCTTGGGATTCGACGCTGCGGGAAGCAGCACTCTTGGCTGTACTGATTGCTGTGGCTGGCTTGGGCGCACGTTTGACCTTAGCACGCCAACTTCGGGCTATGTCGTTCCTGATTGGTTTAGGTATCCCGTATTTTATACTGTCTATCCTAGCGATTCGAGAAGGACATACCGTGGCTTCATGGGGACCCATTGTCATTACAGCAGAGGGACTGGATATCGCAGGGGCGTTAACGTTGCGGATTTTTGTGTTGTTTTTGGCATCTTATATCTATCTCTCGACGACGGATCCCCGAGATTTTGTGCAGGCATTGAATCTGCGCTTGCGTGTTCCTTATCGGTTTGCGTTCGGTATTTCAGTGGCACTGACGTTTCTCCCCTTATTGGAAGAAGAAGGGCGAACAATTATGGCAGCACGGCGTGTTCGTGGACAGGAACCACCACGAGGGTGGGGCAATCGGTTATCATGGTGGAGCGGGTATGCGGCTGCCGTGTTGGTGAATGCTGTAAGACGGGTTCAGCAGACGGCGCTGGCTATGGAGGGCAAAGGTTTCGGCGCTTATGCAGAACGGACATATCTTCGTACACTGAACAATGGGCGTGTAGGCAACTTATGTGCTGTGACTGCTGTATTAACTACGGCTGTTTTATGGTGGAGCTTATAAAGTGAAGCCTCTTATTTTTGTTCTTATTGTCAACCTGTAAAATATAATTAGGTTGACAATAAGGCTGCAAATGAATACATTTATACAGTAGCAGCTTGTACAAGGATCAGAGCTGTAATCTTATAGATTAGATAGGGAGAGGAGTCAAGAAATACATATGAAGGAATCTCGTATGTTTGCAAAGTTTACAACGCTGGATATCGTACTCATGGCGATGCTGGCCACGTTGAACGGCGTCATGACCGTGTATTTGTCGCTCATTAACAAAACATTAAACAGTCTGGGAGGGCCTATCGCAACTTCCGCTATTGTCGGGCTGTACATGATATACGGCTTGTTGGCCTATTATATTATTCGTAAGCCGGGTACGGCGGTTATTGCTTATGCATTTGGCGCGGTAGTGCAGTCTTTTATGGGCTCTGCCTATGGAATTGCTTCTATTATCGCGGCGGCTGTCTGCTATATGATTGCGGCTGAGTTGGTATTTGCCTTGTTGCGGTATCGGCGCTGGAACGCAGTTTCGCTGATGCTAGTGGGTGGGGCTATGGTTCCGCTGTGGTTTATTGTCGCAGCCAATATGTTTGGCTATATGCATTGGGGGTGGAAGGTGCTGACGATTGCACTGGTCGTTCGTATCCTGAGCGGCATTGTCCTGTGCGGTCTGCTGACGAAAGTGCTGGGCGATGCCTTAAATCGTACGGGACTGTTAAAACGGTTTGAACTGGGACGCGCTTCACGTGCATAGCCGTGGCTATGCACGTGGTTATATCTTCAACAATGGGGATCGAGGATATTTCAGTTATGATTGAACATAGCGATTATAATTCTAGCCGTAAAATAGCCGTATCCTTGAAGAATTTTGGCTACCGGTATGATGATCAGGTAGAGCCAGCGTTACATGGTCTGACACTGGACATTGCGGTGGGTGAGCATGTAGCCATTGTCGGAGCTAGTGGAAGTGGAAAGTCTACGCTATGTCAGCTGCTTCATGGCGGATTGTCCCGTTCCGGTGAGGGCGAACGAACAGGGGAGCTGACCGTGTACGGGATGGACCCCGATATCGCTGATCTGGCTACTGTCGCCACCACTGTCGGCGTCGTGCTTCAGGACCCGGATGCCCAGCTGGTGCAGGGAATCGTCGAAGATGAGATTGCTTTTGGGCCGGAGAACCTGCGCGTGCCTCCGGCAGAAATAGCGCAGCGCATTGCTGCTGCGCTGGAGGCCGTCGGCCTAGCTCCCGAGCGCGACTCCTTCGTGCGGCGCCTCTCGGGAGGCCAGCGCCAACGCACCGCGATTGCTGCGGTACTGGCGTTGGAAGCGCCGCTGGTCGTGTTCGACGACGCAGCTGCGCAGTTGGACCCGCCGGCTGTATGCGACTTCGTAGAGTTATGTCGGCGGCTCCATGCGGCGGGTCGGACGGTGGTTACCGCGTCCGGCCGCATAGACGATGGCGTGCGGGCAGCGCAGCGCGTCATCGTCTTGAAGGGCGGGACCGTGCAGCTGCAGGGTCCGCCCGAAACGCTGCTGCGCGAACATGGTGCGCAGCTGGCCGCTTTGGGGCTGCTCCCCTCTTCCGCAGGGAGGGGAGACATGCCGCGTGAGCCGGGGGTGAATCCCGGCTCAGCGGCGGACCGCGCTGGGCAGCCGTTGTTGGAGGTGAAGGGATTGACCTTCACCTATCCCGGTAGCCAGCGGGCAGCGCTAAAGGGCGTGAGCCTAGCTCTTGCGCCCGGTGAACGAGCCGTGTTGCTGGGTGAGAACGGCTCGGGTAAAACCACGCTCGGCAAGTTGCTCATGGGCCTGCTCCCAGCACCGAAGGGGTGCATGCGGTGGGAGGGGCTGGATATGGCGAAGCTGCCAATTCACCAGCTGGCTGCCGGAATCGGCTATGTGTTCCAGCAGCCAGAGCATCAGTTTGCAGCTGCAACGGTATGGGAGGAGTGCTTGTACAGCGTGCGCGCCAAGCTTGGTTTACGGACCGGGGAGCCGGTTCCCGCCGCATATGTGGAACGGGCGCAGCGCTTACTGGCCGCCGCCAGGCTGGAGCACAGACTGGATGCCTCCCCGTACCTACTAAGTGGAGGCGAAAAAAGACTGTTGAGCGTTGCGGCACAGTTCATCTTGCCCAAAAAGCTATACATTCTGGATGAGCCTACCGCAGGAACGGATTACGAAGGGGCGAGAATTCTGCTCCGTATGTGCACAGAGCAGTCTGCCGAAGGTGCGGCTTTTCTGGTCATCACCCACGATATGCAGGTGGCTGAAAGCTTTGCCAGCGATGTTCTGTGCATGGAAGAGGGTCATCTCTATAAAGTGGAAAATAGTGAGATTTATCATACGATTACAGTTGACAAAAATTAACGACATGTAGACAATAATATATATACATCGTACAAAACAGGCGGCCTATATAGGCCGCCTGTTTACGATTATGCAGTGCGGGTAATAATCCAATCTGGAAAGGCAAACCGCGCACAGATACAACACAGTTTTTATAAGGGAAGGATTTGTGATTTGCTTGGCAAACGATAAACCCATGAAGCGCGGACTCGTGCTGACAGGTGTTCTATTGGCCACTTTTCTGGCCGCAATTGAAGGAACGGTTATCGGTCCGGCGGGACCGACGATTGTTAGCGAGCTGGGCAGCGTGAATTTGCTCAGTTGGATTTTTACGGCATATTTGCTGACTATGGCTGTGACCACACCCATTTTCGGCAAGCTTAGCGATTTGTTTGGCCGAAAACCCATATTTTTAATCGGCTGTTCGTTGTTTGTACTTGGCTCTTTGCTTTGTATGCTGGCTGGTAGTATGGAGCAACTTATTATCTACCGGGCCATTCAGGGTATTGGTGCGGGTGGTGTCATTCCTGTTACTTTTACCATCATCGGTGATATCTACAAAATGGAGGAACGCGGCAAAGTCCAAGGCATGATTAGCTCCGTATGGGGGATTTCTTCCCTGATCGGGCCTCTCTTGGGTGGTTATGTGGTTACCTATTTTGGCTGGGAGTGGATTTTCGGTTTTAACGTTCCCTTTGGATTGCTGGCTATGTTCTTCATCGCCCGTTACTTGCGGGAACAGGTAAGCAAGCGTACTGCGCGTATCGACGTGCCGGGAGCGGTTACCTTTACCATCGGGATGACAGCCCTCTTGCTCGTATTGGCACTGGGCGGGCAGTATATCGGCTGGGCTTCTCCTGAATTGTTGGCCTTGGCTGCCGTAGCCATTTTGTTCCTGATTCTGTTTTTGGTTATCGAAAAACGCGCTCAGGAACCGATGGTGCCACTAAAGCTATTTCGGATACGGGATATCGCTTTTTCCTGTGCCGCAGCACTGCTAGTCAGCACCCTGCTGATCGGACTGACTAGCTATCTTCCACTATGGATTCAAGGTGTACACGGTGGAGATGCCGCTTCATCTGGTCTCGCGCTGGCTCCAATGTCCGTAGGCTGGCTATTTGGCTCCATGATCGGAGGACGCATTTTGCTGACCCTGGGCTCACGTCGAACCTCTTTGATTGGGCTGACCCTGATTGTATTGGGGGCCTTCGTCATGACCTTGATGGGCCAAATGGCTCCGATCTGGCTGCTATTCCTGTCTACATTGTTGTATGGACTGGGATTCGGCTTCTCGATGACTGTGTTTACGATTATTGCCCAGTCCTCAGTCGGGTTCCAGTTGCGTGGCGCGTCTACAGCTTTGAATACATTCCTGCGCACGTTGGGGCAAACGATCGGGGTTGCAGCCTTCGGTTCATGGCTGAATTATCGCATTGCTGCCCAGACAGCAGACGGACAGCTTACACAGCAAGGGGTAACGCAGGAGGATATTAACGGTCTGCTTGCACCTCATGCTTCACAGAGTCTAAGTGACAAGGTTGCCGGATTACTTCGTTCTGTATTGGAAAACAGTCTGCATTCTCTGTTCGTTATCATGGTCGTTATTGCGGTTATTAGCTGGTTTGTCGTCCTCGGACTGCGGAACCGTCCGCCGGGCACTGAAGAAGAGGCAGATCAGCGCGTAAAGACACCACAAAGAGAACATGCATAAAAAATAATATAAATCTTTCATGATAAAGAGACAGTCCGGTACACCAAATAAGGGTCCGGGCTGTCTCTTTATGCAATGGTCTCTCCTCCTACTGATTCAGCAAAATAGCCACCTCGTATAGGACCGATAAATTTCCCAGTATACAAAAAGGAGATAAAAACCCCCTAGAGTTGCTATATATTCATAGGGTATAGGTAACAAAATGGTAAAAAAGTCTTAAGAAATTGTAACAAAAAATATGCTTCTGAATTGAGCTGTAGGGTACTAAGGAACCATTTTTTTGAACCCGCTTACAAATCGGGCTTTGTATGATTTATTTTAGAACGATTTTGCATGTGAATGAAGCAACCAACCTAGCAAAATGGGACACGGAAAAAAATCAAGTAGCAAATTATTCTGAATGTAATAGGAATGAAAAAAAAGGAATTTTCAGAAAATTACTAGGAAAATATGAGGATGAAATTCATAGAGGAACCTGATTTCTTACCTCACATAATAGGGCTTTTCAGTCTATATCAATCGTTTGACATACCATATAAAATGGCCCTACCAACCAAAAAGTTGGGTTTCAAATCTAGAAGCACAATTAGATTAAGGGAGATGGAGTACTTGAAGTTTAACAAATGGTTCAGTAAAGCAGCCACTGCAACAGTAGCAACTACCTTGCTGTTAGGAGGCGGCGTTCAGGCTTTTGCCGAGGAAAATGATGCATCTGATCTCAAAACAGACAATGCATTTACGCAAATTACGCGTAATGACATGCTGAATATTTTCAAACAGCAAGGCAAAGAGAAATATGAGGTTCCGTCCTTCGATGCCTCTACAATTAAGAATATTCCTTCTGCTATTGGTCGCGACAGCTCAGGCAAGCTAATTGATTTCGATGTCTGGGACTCTTGGCCGTTACAAAATGCCGATGGCACAGTAGCCAATTACAAAGGGTATAATATCGTTTTTGGATTGGCAGGCGATCCTAAAAGAGGCGAGGATACATTCATATACCTGTTCTATCAAAAAGCGGGCAATACTTCACTGAGCGGCTGGAAAAATGCCGGCAGAGTATTTAAAGACAATGATAAATTGCTTGCCAACGATCCGATTCTAAAAAATCAGTCAGAAGAATGGTCAGGTTCAGCTACCTTAACCTCTGATGGACAAGTACGTTTATTTTATACCAGCAGACAGCCCTATGATCCGAATAACAAATTATACGGCAAGCAAACCTTGAGCACGGCTCAAATTAATGTCTCTCAGCCTGACGATAAGACACTGAAAGTAGATGGAGTCGAGGATTTGAAATCGATCTATGACGGTGGAGATGGGAAAACCTATCAAAATGTGCAGCAAAGCGTCGGAGTGGATATGGATAACCATACGTTTAGAGACCCTCACTATGTCGAGGATCAAGGCCACAAATATATTATATTTGAAGCCAATACAGGGACAGAGACAGGCTACCAAGGCGAAGATTCGCTTCAAAACTCAGCTTATTATGGCGGCAATAAGAAATTCTTCAGGGAAGAGCTTTCTAATCTGCAGCAAAGTCCTAAGAAAAAAGGAGCTGAGCTGGCGAACGGCGCACTGGGCATCGTTGAATTGAATGATGATTATACGTTGAAAAATGTAATGCCTCCTTTGATTGCTTCCAATCTGGTAACAGATGAAATTGAACGGGCGAATGTGTTCAAAATGAACGGTTTGTGGTATTTATTTACGAGTACGAGAGGTTCCAAGGTGACTGTAGATGCGATCGGAGACGATGATATTTACATGCTGGGTTATGTTTCTACTTCCTTGACAGGGCCTTATAAACCGTTGAATGGAACCGGTCTCGTTCTTCATCAGGATCTGGATCGTGATGATATTACCTGGACGTATGCCCATTTTGCTATCCCGCAAGGCAAAGGCAATAACGTAGTCGTTTCGAGTTATATGACTAATCGAGGGCTTTTCCCGGATCACAAATCTACTTTCGCGCCAAGCTTCCTGCTGAATATTAAAGGCTCGAAAACGTCTGTTGTGAAAAACGGTATTTTGGAGCAAGGGCAAATCACGGTTGATCCAACGAATGACAAAAAAGAATCTCCAAATGAGTATGGGAAGAAATAAGTAGGTATATGCAGTATGTCCGAAGGCGGCGGTTTGATAGCTTACCGATCTGCCGTCCGTCGGACGATACATAACAATGCAATGAGAGGTAAGGAGGATCGTCATAATGAGAAAAAAAGCTCCCAAGAGCATTTGGATACGATCCGTTGTAATCATCACAGGCTTAACTATATTTATAGCTATGGGATGGAGTATGTACCAACAGGATGCAGCCAAACCCCAAAAACCTGCTGCAATTCCCAAAAATCAAGCTAATCAAAGTAAGCATACAACACCGACCTATCGGGCATCCTATCATTTTACTGTTCCGGATAAGTGGAAGAATGATCCTCAACGGCCCATTTATTTTGATGGAAAATATCATTATTACTATTTGTATAATCGTGACTATCCCAAAAAGAACGGTACAGAATGGCGACATGCCACATCAACCGACCTGGTACATTGGAAAGATGAAGGGGTGGCGATTCCAAAATATACGAACCCAAATGGAGATCCTTGGTCCGGTTCGGTCGTGATCGATGATAATAATACCGCAGGTTTTGGAAAAGGCACGCTGGTAGCCATTGTGACACAGCCCTCCGCAGATGGCGGAAAGCAGGAACAATTTTTGTGGTACAGTAAGGACAAAGGCAAGACGTTTACTTCTTACCGCAACAAGCCTGTGATGTCCAACCCCGGTACAAAGGACTTCAGAGATCCCAAAATCATCCGAGATACTCAACGTAATCAATGGGTGATGGTCATGGCAGAGGGAACAAAGATTGGCTTTTATGAGTCTGATAATTTAAAGAATTGGCGGTATACGAGCGGCTTTCAAACGGAAAATATCGGGCTTGTGGAATGTCCTGACCTTTACCGGATGCGTGCGGATGATGGAACCTATCAATGGATTCTAGGCGTGAGCGCCAATAGCAAATCAACAGGCGGGCCCAACACGTATGCCTATTGGACGGGAGATTTTAATGGAGAAGCATTTCTCCCTGATCACAGTGAACCTGAGTGGCTGGATTATGGGTTTGACTGGTATGGTGCAGTTACGTTCGAGGAAGGAAAAGACAAAGATAAATATAGTCACCGTTATGCTCTGGCCTGGATGAACAATTGGGATTATGCCAATAACACGCCTACCCTAAAGGAAGGCTTTAATGGAATGGATTCGATTGTTCGCCAAATTCGACTGAAACATACGGCAGATGCTGGATATCGATTGGTTTCACAGCCGGTACCCAATTTGGAGCGATTCCAAACATCCAAAAAATCATTAGGAACGATTAAAGTAGAGGGTACTCACCGGCTTCCGGTAGCAGGCGATGCCTATCAGCTAGAGGCGGATGTCTCTTGGTCCACGTTAAAAAATGTAGGATTGAGGCTTCGAGAGTCGACGGATGGCAAGCGTCATGTCGATGTGGGTGTCTCAGTGGACGGTCAATACTCTTACGTAAACAGAGCGAACACGGGGCAGCCGGATCAGAGTGGAAAATATGTAGAGAGCAAGGCGCCTTTTGATCCCGATAAGAAAAAGGTCCACCTGAACATTCTCGTCGATAAAACCAGTATTGAAGTGTTTGTCGATGGTGGAGAAGTAGCTTATTCCTCTTTAATATTTCCACGGTTAGAGGATCAGAAAATCACTCTGTTTTCCGATGGCGGTCCAGCAATTTTTAATAATGTAGTGGTCAAACACTTTAGTCGATAGTAGGTACTTATGCTGCTCGTAAGCTTGGGCATATTTCGCTCTATTCAGGTATATGAAAAGTCCACCCATGAATATAAGGGTGGACTTTTCTGTGTAAATCTAAATTTTCGTTTAGCACAGCTATAAGATTGTTCGTTTATTCACAAACGATCAGTTGCTAAAATTACTATTCGTTCTATTTGTGATAAGGTGACAGGTTATCAGCGCTACGGCCCAATTTTTTAAGCAAGCCGATGAGTTGATCTCTTTCGGTTTCACTGATTCCGCTAAAGGCACGTTCAATCTGACGTGTATAATCAGGATAAATTTCGTCCATGACACGTTGTCCTTCGTCCGTCAATTCTGCATATATAATCCGACGATCTTGGTCGCACGGGTGACGGTGCAAATAACCGCGGCTTTCCAGCTTGTCAATAACATAAGTGACATTTCCGCTTTGCAGAAGCAGTTTTGCTCCAATTTGTTGGATTGGCTGCGCGCCCTTGTGATATAAAACTTCCATCACGGCGAAGGCCGTTGGGTTGAAGCCCACCGTTTTGATGCCAGCAACCGCATGTTCGTTTACACTTTTGAATGACTTGGCAAACACGCTATACAAATGCATAGATTGCTGTGTCACCAATGTTCGGTAATCTATCATCTTCATTCCGCCTTTATGTATGGATTTGGGCATCCTTTGACCGCTCGGCTCGGATGACCGGGCAACCATACCCTTGTTACTAGCATAAAGGGATTTACGTAGCGAAAACATGCGATTTGTCACAGTAGCTGCTTTTTTAACTATTTAATTTCAAAGCTTTAAAGTAAATTTTTGAAAAATAAAGGTTTTGAATGTAAAAATACTGTTCCGGTTGGTTATATTAAAAATAACATACCTAACCTAATGAACCCCAATTAACAAAATAAGCTACTTCAGAGGAGGATGAAACACATGGATACGGGTTCTTTCCGTTTTCAATTTCGTGATCCGCAGCAAGCTGCCCAAGCCTGTGAAACATTAAAGGAAATTGGATACTCTGCCAGCACAAATGGTGACACAGGACTCAGCGTTCATATTGAGAACCAGGATGTGCTGTCTGCATTGGAGATTTGCCAAGCCTACGAAGGAAGTATGATTGAGGCAGGGACTCTTTTCTCTAGACCGGATGCAATTCCCGATCTGCAAGGAAATGTCGGTGTACAAAATCCAGGTTATAGCCCGGAGGACTGGATTATCCCGGCGCACACGATCAACGAGGATTGGAGTGAAGCGTATAAAAACGGTTCCTCTCGAACGTACAGCAACACAACTGGGGAGCACAACGTCAGCTCTGATCAACAACCGGAAGACGAAGTGGATGGATTTTCTGGAAGCATCCATATTTGACCCAAATGATGACGCTATGTCGATTAGGCGGTTGTTTATGTTCCAAATGTTTTGTGAAGTAAAAAGCACCAGTAAACCTTGAGCGGGTTAGCTGGTGCTTTTTTATTGATAAAGAAGAGTCATTCATTCACATGAAATATATTGGAGAGGGCAATCTAAAGAATGGAGAGATCTGTCTCAAAATTCAGGAGTAGGGTGATTTTTTAAATGGACAAACCGTCTGATATGCAAAAAGAACAAAAACTAAAATGGTGGCAACTTAGCTTGTTAGGAGTTGCAGGTACTATCGGTACAGGATATTTTCTGGGGTCCGGCTTAGCGATTTCTATTGGCGGTCCAGCCGTACTGATTGCGTACTTTTTGGCAGCGGTTGGAACATATGTAGTGTTTGATGCTCTTTCACGAATGACGGCAGATCATCCTGAACAGGGTTCTTTCCGTTCCTATGCCCAAAAAGCATTTGGAAGTTGGGCAGGATTCGGCAGTGGCTGGGTATATTGGTTTTCGGAACTCCTTATTAATGGGAGCCAGTTAACTGCGTTGTCTATATTCTCACGTTTTTGGTTTCCTCAGGTACCGATGTGGATCTTTGCAGCAGGCTTCGGGATTTTAGGGCTTGTGATTGTTTTTTTTGGCAATAAGGGTTTTGATCGAGTTGAAAATGTATTGGCCATCATTAAGATGGCAGCTATTGTTATGTTTCTGGTCTTGGCCGTTGCTCTTTTGGCAGGCTGGATCGGAGGAGGAAAATATAATCCAAAGCTCCCCAACAGTTACAAAGAGTTTTTCCCTACCGGCGGTATAGGATTGTGGTCATCTTTTATTTTTGCCTTTTATGCATACGGAGGTATTGAAGTGCTCGGAATTATGTCAAATCGGCTTCAAAAACCGGAGGATGCACCTAAAGCAGGAAAAGTAATGCTGGTTACACTGGTTGCAGTGTATGTGCTTTCGATTGGTCTGGCTGTGTCTATGGTGCCATTAAGTGCCTTTAACCCGAAAGAAAGTCCTTTTGTGCTTGCGCTCAGCAGCGATCATCTGGTTTTTATGCCCCATTTATTTAATGGAGTGCTTATTATTGCAGGGTTCTCAACAATGACAGCATCCCTATATGCAGAGACATCTATGATGATTACACTCGCACAGGAAGGAGATGCACCCACATTATTTTCACGGAAGTGGAAGGGTAAATATCCTCTATATGCACTTAGTTTGATCTCCGTTGGATTAATCTCAGCCATCGTAATGTCGTTGCTACTACCGGGAAAAGTATATGAATATATCACTACTGCAGCGGGTTTAATGCTGTTGTATAATTGGTGCTTTATTTTGCTGTCTTCAGGTAAGCTACTGGAATCGAGTAGATCAAACCATATTAAACGTTGGATTGGATTATTGTTGATAGCTATGGCTGTGGTCGGATCATTTTTTCATAAGCTTAGCCGCCCGGGAGTTTACATCAGCTTATTGCTTGTCTTGTTAATTGCAATATGTGACCTTATCGTACAATGGATTCGCCGAAAACATACGAAGGTATCTCGGTAATTTTGCCAAGAAGCCAAAGAGTTAGTGTAAAAAAAGTAATTGAAATGCTTGTACACCAAAATAAAAGCCAAAACCGATAAGAGATAATCCAGACATCCAAGAGATGGTTTTAAGCAATCCGGTTTTTAGAAACCTACGGAAAATACTTGAAGCGGCTGCCATAGTCACATCCCAGAGTAGCACACCTAATACAATCGCTCCGCTAAAGATCATTAGCTGTTGTACTGGATATGTATTAGCGACGTTTGCGAGTATGGACCCGTAAATCCCAAGCCAGAACAGGATGGAGAGGGGATTGAATAATGACATCAGGAAGCCCGCTAGAAATGAGTTGGTTAGGGTATTACCGTTTCCCCTTAATTCAGACTCTGAAATCACACCTGCATTTTTGATGCTTTCAACACCTGTATACACAAGTACGAAAAAACCAAACATCCATAAAAAAGCTTTGACAAACGGGGCATTAAGAAGGTGGATCATTCCCAAATAAACAAGCAACATATAGATTATATCTGCGGTTATTGCACCAAGCCCAATAAACCAGGCGTGCCAAAACCCATTCTTAATACCTCGATCCAACTGTGCGGCATTAATCGGTCCAATGGGAGCGGAAAGTGACAAACCAAGAAAAATATAACTGATAAAAGTATTAATGTCCTTTTTCCTCCTTGAGTAATATTGGATGTTATGTATTTGTCTATTTAAGTTTATTCGGACAAACTCATCTGTAAGACCATTTTTTTGTACGTATATTGCAGGAGTAGCCTCGTTATTGCCAACCACTATCAATGAATTAAAACTAAAAAAGGAGCTCTAATCCCTTACATAAAAGGATTAGAGCTTTTTTAATGACAGGTTATAAAAAAAGTCTATTTGATCGAATAATTGGGCTTGACACTTTTATTGAAAGCGCTTATATTTATCTCGTAAACAATACGTTATATAACGTTATATAAAAGGGAGAGATAACAATGAATGTACATCAGACGGTTCAAACGATTTATGAACAAGCGAGTGGGAAGATTTCAGAGGTTTATTTAGTAGCCTGCGGGGGCTCATTAGTCGATATGTATCCCTCAAAATATTTTCTGGATAGTGAAGCAAAGAAGCTGGTAGCAGGCATGTATACGGCGAATGAGTTTGTGCACGCGCTGCCAAAACGTTTAGGTAAAAACGCAGTAGTCATCGTTTGCTCCCATGGTGGAAACACGCCGGAATCGGTTGCGGCTGCTAAATCAGCCAAAGAGAAAGGCGCTTACACCATCGGCTTAACCCACAATAGTGAAGCGACACTGCTCAATTATTCCGATTATTCATTCCTCTACGAATGGGGAGATGAGAGCGATGTCAAAAATAACCCGATGGCTATTATTTTGGAGCTTACTGTTGAGCTGCTTCAGATCGCTGAAGGCTATGTGCATTATCAAGCTTTCCAGAACGGCTTGGGAGCAATCAATGGAATTATTAACCGGGCAAAAATACAAGTTGAACCCCGTGCCAGTGTATTTGCTGACAAATATCGCAATGAAGACCTTTTCTATATCCTGACCAGCGGAGCTTCTTATGGACATGCCTACGGATTTGCTATCTGTTCTCTGATGGAAATGCAATGGCTCCATGCGGCTTCAATCCATTCCGGTGAATTTTTCCACGGTCCGTTTGAAGTAACGGATAAAGAAACTCCATTTATTCTGATGATCAACGAAGGACGCACACGGGCACTGGATGAGCGGGCACGGACTTTCCTAAGTCAATATGCCGAGAAAGTGGAAGTGATCGATGCGAAGGAGCTTGGAATCGGAACCATTGCCGACGAGGTCGTCGAGTTTTTTAACCCGGTTTTATTTTACAGCATTGTATGTGTTTATCGTGAAGCACTCGCAAATGTACGCAATCACCCACTGGAAACTCGCCGTTATATGGGCAAAGTAGCTTACTAAGCGCTCTTACCAACAGGAGGAAACCATCATGAAAGTTCTAGGCATTGGCGATAATGTGGTAGATAAATATGTTCATCTGCACATGATGTATCCTGGCGGCAATGCGCTTAATTTCAGTGTATTTGCCAAAAAAGCGGGAGTAGATGCAGCCTTTATAGGAGTATTCGGAGATGATAACGAAGCGCAGCATGTAGAACACATTCTCCGTGAGCTGGAAATTGACATTTCACGGTGCAGATATCACAGCGGTGAGAACGGCTGCGCACGTGTAACCCTGGAAGACGGAGACAGAGTATTTCTGGGCAGCAATGAGGGAGGAGTTACACGTCTCCATCCGCTGGAGCTGAGTGAAGAAGACAAGGCCTATGTTGGCGGGTTCGACCTTATACACACCGGCTTGTACAGTCATACAGGGCACTTGCTGCCTGAATTGGAGACACTGGGAATCCCTCTTTCTTTTGACTTTTCGGATGATTTCGTAGATGCACAAGTGGAGAAATATATTGCGTATGCCGATTTCGCTTTCTTCTCTTGCAGCCATATGACGGATGAAGAGACACAGAACTATATCCGCTCCAATCGAAAAAAAGAGGGGCAAATCCTGGTAGCCACACGCGGCGGAGATAGATCTATTGCCTATGATGGTACTAAGTTCTATTTTCAAATGCCTGATTCCGTTGACGCTGTGGATACGATGGGGGCAGGAGACTCTTATATAACCGCCTTTTTACTGAGTTTTTTAAAAAATAGCAACATTCAGGACGCTATGGCAGAAGGCTCGAGGGTTGCCGCCCAGAGCTGTCTGGTAGAAGGTTCTTTCGGATACGGCGTCCGCTACTAATAAAATATTTTCAAATATCTTCACTTGTAAGAATATGTAACATTTGATACTCTAAGTGGGAGTAATATAACGTTATATGACAAGTGAGGGCACATTATGTTGAATTCAGACCAAGCAGAGCCATTATATATTCAATTACAAAAAGCAGTCAAAACCGCTATTCATAATGGAACATTTACGCAGGGAAGTCGTATACCTACCGAAACTGAGCTAAGCGAGACCTACAATGTAAGTCGAATTACCGTAAGAAAAGCAATTGCCGAATTGGTTCATGAAGGTTATCTGACCAAACGTCAAGGAAAAGGTACCTTTGTCAATGTACCCAAAATTGGGCGGAAGATTGAACATATCATCAGCTTTACAGCTGCCTGCAAATCCAACGGCCTCTCTTCACACAGTGTGGTCACAGAACGTGAAATCATAGAAGCAGATGAGGAAATTGCACATCAGTTGCAGCTGCCACAAGGAGAAAAAGTGTTATTTATTCAGCGCAAGAGATACGCCGGTGATCGACCGCTAATGCTGGAGAATAATCTTTATCCTTATGACCGATTTTCTTTTCTAATGGAAGAACAGTTGGAGGGCTCTGTATACGAACTGCTGCGTCATAAATACAGCATCGATCCTAACCAACCGGGAGAGACGATATTACAAATCGCTTTGGCGGATGAATACCAAGCAAAGCTGCTGGAGACGGCCATCGGACAGGCGTTGTTCTACATGCACACGATTATTTATGATCAGCATGGAAGCCCCGTTCATGTAGGTAAGCAGTACATCATTGGAGACCGTTATCAATTCTCAATATAAATCCGTTGCCTGTTAGGTAATGTTATTCAGGTACGGCGCAGCTTCTGCTTCCACTTCATAAGAGAAGCAGAAGCAATATTATAACGTTATATTACGTTATGTTATAGGACGGATAAATAATGAGGGGGTGAAATTGTGCAAGGGAAGAATGACACATTAGCGGACAAAGTTTTACTGTCAAATGCTATTTTTAATGGCTTAGAAAATGAAGCCTCGCCTGGGTTTATTGCACTGCGAGGAGAATGTATTGCAGCAGTGGGGCGTCCCGAGGAAGCACAAGCTTGGATAGGAGCGGGAACGGTTGTCTGTGATTTGGGTGATGCTTTTATCATGCCAGGAGTTCATGACAACCATGTATTTTTTACCGGATATATGTCGATGCATCGGGGCGTGGATTTGACTCATGCAGCCTCGATTGAAGAAGCAGTGGAATCAATGCTACAAGCGGCAAACAATCTTCTGCCAGGGAAAGATGTAACCGCTTACGGTTGGAGCGAGGAAGGATGGGGCAAGCTGCCTGAGCAAAGCTTGTTGGACGAGCTGTTCCCTGATCGGGCGGTAATTGCCATTAACCTAAATAAAAGCTACTGCTGGATGAACCGACTGGCTCAGGAGAAATATCAATTTTTGCCGGATCAATGCAGTGCTGAGGCACGCGCTTTGCTGCTCCAAGCTATGATGCAGGACCACAGTCTTGTCAAACAAGAGTTTATGGAGTTTTGCCGCATACTAGCTGCACGAGGAGTTACTTCCATAAAAGATATTGGCTTTGACCGGCATAGCGAGTTGCTGCCGATTCTAGAAGAATTGAAAGAAACAGGGGAACTGCCACTCCGATTTCATTTCTCGCTTGAACCCGTTGTTGAATCGCTTGATATTGCCACCGGTATGAAGTATAAAGCACTTTATAATGGAGACCTTATTCGTTTCCAAGGATACAAGCTGATGCTTGACGGTGTCGTAGCAGATCATACGGGGGACATGCTGGAACCTTACGCAGATATGCCCGGAGTAACGACTTTGAGGACGGTTGACTACAAAAAGATTGAAGCCTCTGTGCTGGAAGCAGACAGCCAAGGTATCAAATGTTGTCTAACTGCAGAAGGTGATGCTGCGATTCGCCAAGCGGTATCCATGATTGAAAAATGCCGCGAACAACAAGGTAATAACCTTATCAGACATTCTATCAGTGATCTAGAGTATCCTCATCCAGATGATCTGATCAGAATGGGCGAAAACGAAATTTTTGCCGAAGTCTACGCTCAAATCCTGCTACTGAATCCAACCTATGAAGAGGCCTATATGCCTGTTGTGGTAGGCAAAGGTAATGAAAATCGGTTTTATAATTATAAATCTATGCTGGAGGCTAATGTGCCAATAACCATTGGGACTGATCTGCCCTTATTTATCACGAGTGTTCCCGATTCACTGTACTCAGCTTCTCATCGGTTATTTCCGGACGGATCACCTGCTGGAGGCTGGTATCCCGATCGGGGGATGCCGCCATCCGAAGTTTTAAAGGCATGGACCATTAATGGAGCCAAACATTGTTATATGGAAGAGGTTACAGGCACGCTAGAGGCTGGAAAATATGCTGACATCGCCGTTTTTGATCGCGACCTCCTTAACGCATCCGCTGGTGACATCAGGGACGCCCAAGTGATATTGACCATTATGGGAGGGAAGGTTACGTATAACCATTCTTGGAATGAGGGATAAACATGAACATCAAGAATATGAAATGGAAATTATCCTTGCCCCATAGCTATACTTTAATATTTTTGATTATTATTACAGTCGCCGCATTGACATGGATTGTGCCCAGCGGACAATTTGAGCGTCATGAAGTGACAGTAAACGGCGTGACCAAAACGGCGATCGTTTCGGGAACCTATCACACTGTACCCAAAACTGGTGAGAACGGTGATTTAAGACAAGGACTCCCTCAAATCCTAAGCGCTCCTATTGAGGGGATTATCAATGCCGCGGATGTCGTCTCTTTTGTCCTTATTGTGGGCGGCTCCTTCGGGATTATACTGCAGACGGGAGCCATCGATCGTGCCCTGACAGCTCTTGCCAGACGGCTGAAGAATAAGGGGATTCTGCTTATTCCAATTGCCATGGTTATATTCAGTCTCGGAGGCTCTACCTTTGGGATGAGCGAAGAAATTATTCCGCTTTATGCGATTTTTATTCCGTTAATGTTTGCCCTAGGCTTCGATTCTATGACTGCTATTCTCATTCTATTTCTGGGAACGCAAATTGGCTATGTTGGTTCGACTGTTAATCCATTTTCAGTATTGATTGCCCAGGGGATCGCAGGAGTGGAGGGGAATCCTCAGCTCTGGCTGAGATTTATTGAATGGCTTGTATTTACTATGATTTCTATTGCCTTTACGATGTGGTATGCGCATCGTGTTAAGAGAAATCCGCAGAAATCCATTGTTTTTCAGAGTGATATTATAAATCGTGAGCAATTTATAAAAGAAAATACAGGTGAGGACGTCGTCTTCACGTTTCGAGACAAATTAATAATAGGTGGATTTATTGTAACGCTTGGAGCAATTGTCTGGGGAATTTTGGCTAAAGGTTGGTATATGACTGAAATTGGTGCCCTTTTCTTCGCACTCGGTCTTTTTGTCGGGGTAGTTACTAAAATGAGCCAGAAGGAAATAGCTGAGAATTTTGTAAAAGGGTGTGGAGAATTCATCTACGCTGCAGTGATCATAGGTCTCGCCCGCGGAATTCTGATCATCGCCGAGCAGGGTATGATCATCGATACCGTATTGAATGCACTCGCAAGCATTCTGGAAGGATTGCCAAGTTACTTGTTCACTACCATTATGTTGGTTGCACATAATATTATTACTTTCCTGGTCCCATCTTCTTCGGGGGAAGCAGCACTAACCATGCCTGTACTTGCACCGCTTGGCGATCTTGTAGGTATCAATCGTGAAGCAGTAGTCACAGCGTACCAATTCGGTAACGGGTTAACCAATCTAATTTCACCGACAGGCGGAGTACTGCTGGCGGGATTGGCCATTGCCCGGATCAGCTTTGGACAGTGGCTGAAGGTAATCTTCAAGCTATTCCCGATCCTGTGGTTAGTTGCTGCTATTTTTGCTGCTATTTCGGCTGCGGTGGGTATCTAATAAATCAAGTGAGAGCCCCTGTCTTTTAGAGACAAGGGTTTCTTTTTGTGCATAAGTTTACGTGGAAAATGAATAATATGGATAGCATTTTCCTAAGGAGGAAATAAAATTGATGCATGCTGATAATAGATTACTCATTGCTGCTCTAGGCGGTGTTAATGAAATCGGGAAAAACATGTATTTTATCCAATACGATCAGGATATTGTCGTTATCGATTGTGGTTCCAAGTTTCCTGATGAGAACTTGCCTGGTATTGACCTCATTGTGCCGGATGTCACCTATCTGCTGGAAAATCAGGATAAAGTCAGAGCGCTCATTGTGACTCATGGGCATGAGGATCACATCGGAGGTATTCCCTATCTGCTGAAGCAGATTAATATGCCCGTTTATGGAACAAAGCTCACCATCGAATTAATTAAAATTAAGTTAAGGGAGCACAACCTTTTACGTGATGCTGAGCTTCATCTTATAGATGCGGATTCAACCGTTCAAGCGGGAACGATTCAGGCATCCTTTTTCACTACCGTCCACAGTATCCCGGATTGCCTGGGTGTCTTTTTTCAGACACCGGAAGGAAATGTGGTCCATACCGGGGATTTCAAATTCGATATGTCTCCCGTCAGTGGACCTTTCCCCGATCTTCATCGCATGGCTGAAATAGGAAAGAAGGGGGTAAAAGTGCTGCTCTCCGAAAGTACAAATGCCGAAAGGCCAGGATTTACTCCTTCAGAGCGTTTGGTTGGCGGACATATTTTGGATGCTTTTGCCAGAGCCAAACAGCAAGTATTTATTTCTACGTTTGCATCCAATGTGAACCGTGTCCAACAAGTCATTGACGCGGCTGTAGAAACAGGCAGAAAACTCGTTCTACTGGGTCGCAGCATGATAAATGTGGTGTCAGTGGCTAAGGAGCTGGGTTTCTTGCACATGCCTGAGGACTTGTTGATTGAGGCGGGAGAAACAGAACGGTTTCCTGCAGAAGAAATTGCTATTTTATGTACAGGAAGTCAGGGTGAGCCAATGGCTGCACTGTCCCGTCTAGCCAATTCCCTGCATCCCAGAATCGAAATTTTGCCTGGTGATACTGTAATCATTGCTGCAGGAGCCATACCCGGGAATGAACGGAATCTTTCCCAGGTCATTGATAACCTGTACGTACTGGGCGCCAACGTTATTTATGGATCAGGCAGCACCACAGGGATGCACGTGTCCGGTCATGGCAGCCAGGAAGAATTAAAATTAATGATGACCCTGATGAAACCCGAGTTTTTAATTCCCATACACGGCGAATTCAGGATGTTGTATCAGCATCGTCAGCTAGCGGAGTCTGTGGGGATTCCGATGGAGAATGTATTTATCGTCCATAACGGTGACACTGTTCAAATCGAAGAGGGAAGGGCATCTCTGGGGCCCAAAGTATCAGCCGGCAATAGCTTGGTAGACGGATTGGTGACAGGGGACGTAGGTAATATTGTACTGCGAGACCGTAAAAAGCTTTCATCAGACGGAATGCTGATTATTGTGATGACGTTGAGTAAAAACGAGAAGCAAATGCTCGCAACACCAGAGGTCATATCAAGAGGGTTTGTATATGTTAAGGATTCCGAAGAGCTCATGAGTCAGATCCACGACACGATTATGTCCACAGTGAACGAGTTAACAGAAATCGAAATGAGTCAGTGGGGACTGATTAAGCAGATGTTAAAAGATGATGTTGGCCGGTTTATTTACAGTCAGACGAAGAGAAGACCCATGATTTTACCTATCATTATTGAGGTATAGAATAGCGGCAAATGTCAAAACAAGATGGAGCTTGTTCTTTACGCCATTTTAAAAAAAAGGCTTAAATCAGTAACATGACTGATTTAAGCCTTTTTGATTTCCTTCCTACTTTTCCTATAAGAATGCGGATGTAATGGCGGTTTGCAGCGCAGCGGAGGATTTGAATCTGGAGAAGCGACAGCGTTCGCCTTTGCCACGGAATTCTTACCCTTAAATGTTTTATATAATCAAGAGAATCCCGTGGCAACAGCGATCGTAAGATCAAATCCTACGCGCAGCGTCTTAATCGCTTACGGCCGCTTGGGTTCCTGCTGTATGCCCTGTCGTAAACGCCGCTGTAATATTATAACCTCCAGTGTAACCGTGAATATCGAGAATCTCACCGCAGAAGAACAATCCAGGCATCAGCTTGGACTCCATTGTTTTCGGATTAATTTCCTTCAAATTCACACCGCCCCCGGTAACAAATGCTTCCTTCAGAGAGAGCGTACCGTTCACACGGATTGGAAACGCCTTAATGCGATGAGCAAGTTCTTGCCACTGCTGCTTGGGAATATGATCATAGGTCAAGTCCTCACGCAGTTCGGCTTGCTGGAGCAACAATGGAATTAAGCGTTCCGGTAAATAAGGCTTAAGCACGTTTTTGATCGCTTTTTTAGCATCGACCGATGCCAATTCCAGCGTCTCACGGTAGACTTCATCGGCATGTTTGTGAGGCTGCAAATCGAGAGTCAACAACACCGTGTTCACCTTATCCTTTTTCATTCCCTTGACGACAAACTGACTGCACCGCAAAGCAGTCGGGCCAGATAGACCAAAATGTGTAAAAATCATATCTCCTTCATGGACGACAACTTTCTTTTGCTTCGCATTCCATACGGTCAGACTGATGTCGCGTAAGGATAGTCCCTGAAGCTCTTTCGTCTGGATAAACGTCTCGCCTGAGGTCAACGGCACCTCTGTTGGATATAGCTCCGTAATGGTATGCCCTGCTTGTTCTGCCCATGCATAGCCGTCACCTTCCGAGCCTGTATGCGGGACGGATTTGCCACCAACGGCTACAATGACATTACGGCTATGTAGGATTTTACCGGAACGCAGTCGCACCCCAGCTGTATGACCTTCAGTGTAAATAACCTCTTGAACAGGACTGCTTGTCCGAATCTCGACTCCTTGAGAGCGTACCTTGTTGATCAGAGCATCGACAACTGTTTTGGCTTTGTCCGTCACTGGAAACATACGCCCGTTGTCTTCTTCCTTTAAGGCTATACCCAACTGTTCAAAAAAGGCGATGATATCCCGATTGCCGAAAGCCGCCAGTGCACTGTGCAGAAATCGGCCATTGCCGGGAATGTGCCGAATGAGTTCGTCCAGCTCTTTGGCATTCGTGACATTGCAACGGCCTCCACCAGAGATCCCCAGCTTACGCCCGAGTTTATTTCCCTTTTCCAGCAAAATCACCTTGGCACCTTCACCGCTGGCAGCAGCAGCAGCCATTAATCCGGCTGAGCCGCCTCCGATCACAATAACGTCGTAAGTCATTAACCTCTTCCTTTTCGTCGACAAATTTTCAAAATCATTCAGAACGGCGTAACCGATTGTTCATCATAACGTAATACCGTCACTTTAGATAGTTTTCGAGTACAGTAACGCGTATATCTTTCAATTGTAGGGATATGGATTGCGTAAAAACGCTCCTCTTATAAACATCTAGTATTTAGCAAATTTTGTCGTTCTACACCGGGATTTTAACACATATATTGTAATATATTGTAGCCTGTGCTTTAATTCAACTAACGGCGTCAAGGAAAGATGATGAGGGGGAGAAGTCCTTGTTAATTGCGTTGAAGGAAAGTGTGCTCCAAGTTCTCCTTGCCGTTATATCGGCGGGTTTTTTCTCTATATTAACGGATTATGGGGATAAGAAAAAGGTTTGGGGTGGCAATCTGCTTCCTGGACCCAATCAAGGAATACTGTATTTGTGTTGCTTGCCAGCCATATTGCTATGTACACTCTTTCAATATCAGTCTCCATATGGTCTACCTTCCAATCTCGGTATTATTCCCCTTGCAGTTGGCATCATGTACGGTAGACGTCGCACTGCCTTCGTGCTCGCCGCTTCCGCACTGATGGGAGTCCTAATTATAGCCCAGTCGACAGAAATGTCCCCGATGTATGTGGGCACGGGTTTTATCCTTTTTCCTTTTATGCTCCTGCATGTCAAGTTTTTTCAAAGAGGAACAATGTTGGACAAAAAGCTCCTGATCTCCGCATATGTTGTGGCTGATATGCTGTTTAAGGCGATATTTCCGCTACTGTGGGGCAAACAGGATATTGCGGTATACATTCCTGACTTACTTACAACGTTTTGGAATATTGGTGCAGGGGTACTGGCAAGTTTTACGGTCGTGAGCCTGATGCATAATGCCTTTGAGAAGCTGGCGTTACGGCGTGATGTGACTGAGTTTACGAGCAAATATTTAATTGAAGTGGATAAGCTGCGTCAAGTTATGGATTTGATGCCGTTATCTCTTGTTACTTTGGACAGCGAAGAACGAGTTATACATATGAACAAAACGATGCTGGAACTCTATCGGGACTACGATCCCTACATTACGCTGCCTGAGGTAGTAGGTCGTCCATTCACCTCGTTATATGGTTTTAGCGCTTTGCCTGCGGTTAACGAACGAGTTGCGAAAGCGTTGGAAGGAGAGGCGGGGGCTGATTTTATAAATGTTACCCCAAAAGTATTCTTCTCAAGTTTCCTTCCTATTCGGGATAAACATGCAAACCAAACGACAGGTGTCATTATCGCCTTGCAAGATATTACAGAGCTGGAGACGCTGCGTAGTGAGCTAGGCAATTTTGAAAGGCTCAGTCTGGTTGGACAGATGGCAGCAGGCATTACTCATGAAATACGTAATCCGATGGCGGTTGTGCGTGGTTTTTTACAGCTTATGCGTGAGAAAAGCCCAGAATCCCTCAACCATTATTACCGCATTGTGATGGAGGAACTTGACCGGGCGAACGGGATTATTAACGATTTTCTTTCACTGGCCCAGAATCGAATTGTTGAGAAGGAGCAATGTCATCTGCATGATATTATTCGCGAACTGACGCCTTTATTGTGGGCAGATGCGAATCTGAGGGGACAGACGATTGAGCTAAAGTTAGAGGATCATGTGACGATGCTGCATTTGAACCCTAAGGAAATGAAGCAATTGCTGCTTAATTTATCGCGTAATGCGATGGAAGCTATGGGGGAAAAGGGAGTGCTGACCATTTCGACTCATGAGGAAGGGGATTTCGTGGAAATGGAAGTAAAGGATACAGGTCCGGGAATTCCGCAAAAGCAGCTTGAAAAGCTGTTCCAACCTTTTTACACGACCAAAACGAAAGGTACAGGTCTGGGTCTGGCCTTATGTCAAAGTATAGTGGAGCGTCATCACGGTACAATTGCCGTAGATTCGGTGGAGGGAATGGGCACGCAGTTTAAAGTTCGATTGCGTAGAACCGTTCCGACTTACCGGGATCATTCTGAGTTTCCTGTCATGAATTCGATACAGAAATAATCGTGCAAATATATAGCCGGATTTTTGCAAATTACGTGAAAAAGATTGTATAATGAAGTTTAGATGTCCATGCCTTTACTACGGCAAAGGATGAAATTAGAAACGTAGTATACATGATTTTTGGAAAAGGAGTGAAAGAATATGTCTATGTCTTTCGATCAATATATGAGAGATTCAGTTCAGCCAATGCGTGATGAACTGACGAATCTTGGGATTCAGGAACTGCGTACTTCTGAAGATGTGGAGGCCAAGCTGCCTAATGCTAAAGGTACAGTGCTGGTTGTTGTGAACTCGGTATGTGGTTGTGCCGCAGGCCAATGCCGCCCAGGTGTGGCTGAAGCACTGAAGCATGATCTTACGCCAGATCATCTGTATTCGGTTTTTGCCGGACAGGACAAGGAAGCAACAGCAAAGGCTCGCGAATTTTTCGCGCCTTACCCACCGTCTTCCCCTTCTATCGCGCTGTTGAAAGACGGCGAGCTGGTTCACTTCATCGAGCGTCATCAGGTGGAGGATCGTTCGGCAGATCAGATCGCTGCTGATTTGACCAGTGCATTTGATCGTTTTTGCCGGTAAGACTGCTCAAGCTATGCCCCGCATTTTTCGCCTGCGAAACTTGCCGGGGCTTTTGCATGTTGGCTTGTGAAGGAAATTCCTAAAAAAGAGGTGCTTATCTGATGAGTTTGCAGGAACAGATTATTGCTGAATTGGGAGTACAACCTACGATTAACGTAGAAGCGGAGGTCCGCAAGCGTGTGGATTTCCTCAAGTCGTATGTAACGAAAACGGGAAGCAAAGGGCTGTTGATCGCCATCAGTGGCGGGATTGACAGTGCCGTAGCAGCCGCTTTGTGCAAGCGGGCTACAGATGAATTGACGCAGGAGCAAGGGGACGAATACAAAACGCTGGGTGTATTCCAGCCATATGGCCAACAGGAAGATATCGAGCATAGCTACGCGGTAGCCAAAGCGTTCGACCTGAAATATGCTGGGGAAACGAACATTAAGGAAGCCGTGGACAAGGTTGCCGTGGAAGTGGAGCATACGTTAAAGGATATCGGTCTGGAGCGTTCCATTACTCCGCAAGTGAGAGGGAATGTAAAGGCAAGAACACGTATGGTGGTTCAGTACGCACTCGCGAATGAGCTGAATCTGCTCGTCGTTGGCACAGATCACGCTTCAGAAGCCATCACAGGCTTTTATACCAAATGGGGCGATGGAGCGGTCGATATTACGCCACTTAGCACGCTTAACAAACGTCAGGTGCGCTTGCTGGCCAGCTATCTCGGAGTTCCGCAGGCCATTTTGGACAAAGCGCCTACAGCAGGATTGTGGGAAGGCCAGACGGATGAAAAAGAACTGGGGATCTCCTACGAAGCAAACAGCGACTACCTAGAAGGCAAGGAAATTGACCCCGCGGCACGCGAAAAGCTGGAAAGCTTCTTTACACGTACAGCGCATAAGCGGACAAGCATCCCAGGAGTGTAAGCATTAATCATTATGGAATTGTAAAATGCTCAAGTGAGGATTTTGCAAAAATCCAATAAGCGATTTTCAATAAATAATATATAGATCGAAATGGTCTAGTTCGTCTATATATTGCACTTGGAGCGAATGGAATCGAATTTTGCAAAATCCTGAAGTAAATAAATGCGGCGATCCGCCCGGCGGATCGCCGTTTGTATTGAAGGGGCAATAATTAATTGGCGATCCACTCAATGAAGCGGCGAGTTTCGGTAATCGCTTGATCGAGTGGAAGACTGCCTCCCTGGAATGGATGAACGGTATTAAAGGTATGAGTGCCGCCTTGAATTTGTACCCATTCGATGTCGGGACGAACGGAAGTGAGCAGGGCAGAGCCTTCCCGTAGACGTTTGGAATCTTCGGTTCCCTGGATCAGTACAGCTGGGAGCTGGCTGTTGGCAAGTCTGTCTACAATGGCAAAACGCTGGCGATTTTGTTCCAGGTCTTCCAGAATGACAGCATCCAGCGGAAGCTGTTGTCCGGTTCTGGCGTTTTCCACATAGCTGCGCCCCTTGGCGCGCATTTCTTCTTTTTGCGGTAAAGTAAACAGATCAAGATCTGTCACGCCATTCCATGAAATGACGCCAGCAATCTCACCGGGATGATCTAGAGCATATACAAAGCAGCTCCCCGCGCCTCGGCTATGTCCTAACAGAAACAACGGCAATTCTCTGAACTCATGACGTGCTCTCAGATTGGATAGCAATAGTTCCAAATCCTCTTGTTCGCGGCTATAGGTGTTGCGTGCGAACTTTTCCAGCTCGGTAAAATTCTCTAGATCCTCACCTATGCCATTATGTGAAAAGTTGAAGGTCACAACATGGTTATCCGTACTCAATGCTTCTGCTATATAGGGGAACATGCCCCAATCCTTAAATCCTTTGTAGCCGTGAGCGATGATGAGCAGGCTTTTGGCTGTATTTTTAGCGGGAAACCAGGAAGCCCGGATCACCGCATCTGTTCCTGCTTCGGTACCTGCTTCAACAATAATGGTTTCTGACATCCAATCCTTCCTTTCTACGGGAATTTTTTTAAATGGGCATATCAGCTGAATTTCAAAACATTCACCTATAGCCTTTCTTATTTTAACATATTTTGGTGCCGGTTTTACGCCTTTGTGACTCGCCAGGGTGTGGACGCACTGTTACAATAGATCCAGTAAAGTAAAAAGGACGGGGAATACCCAAATGATCTACGGAATTGGACATGATGTGCTGGAAATAAACCGTATGGCTAATATTTTGGCAGGTAAATATGCAGATTCGTTTTTGAATCGGGTGCTGACCCCGGCAGAACGTGAGCTTGCTGTGGAACGCAAGGGTAGACTAACGGAGTTCGTAGCAGGGCGCTTTGCCGCCAAGGAAGCGATAACGAAAGCCTTCGGTTGTGGAATTGGGCAAATCATCGGGTTCGGCGATATGGATATTTTACCGGAACCTGGGGGGAAGCCAGTAGTTTATTTGTCTTCATCCGCGTGGGATAGACTGAGGTTGCCGTCTACAGGTGACTCGAATTACAGCATTCACTTGAGTATTACACATCAGCCTAACATTGCCTCTGCTTTTGTGATTGTCGAATATAAGGAGATGTGATGTGATGACTACAAATACATTGGAACAAAAGCGTTATTTCAGCTTTGAACTGTTGAATTGGTATACACGTAACAAACGCGATTTGCCGTGGCGCCGCCATCGGAATCCTTTTTATATCTGGATCTCGGAAATTATGCTTCAGCAGACGCGTGTGGATACGGTCATTCCGTATTTTAACCGCTTTATTGCACGTTTTCCTACAATTGAAGCGCTGGCGGAAGCACCCGAAGAGGATGTGCTTAAGCTGTGGGAAGGGCTGGGTTATTATTCGCGGGCCCGGAATTTGCAAACTGCGGCAAAACAAGTAGTTGAGCTTCACGGCGGGCAGGTACCGGATGATACACAAGCTGTCGCTGCACTGAAAGGAGTAGGCCCATATACGACGGGGGCGATTATGAGTATCGCCTTTAACCGACCAGAGCCTGCTGTGGACGGGAATGTGATGCGTGTGCTGTCGCGTTATTTTCTCATTGAAGAGGATATTATGAAGGGTAGCACGCGGGCGCATATGGAAAGTCTGGTACGGGAGCTGATTCCCGAAGGAAGAGCCTCTGATTTTAATCAGGCTCTGATGGAGCTGGGGGCGCTGGTCTGCACGCCGAAGTCGCCTCATTGTCTGACCTGCCCGGTCATGGAGCATTGCTCGGGCAGATTGGCAGGTCGCGAGGAGACACTGCCAGTCAAGACCAAGGCGAAGCCGCCGCGGCTGGAGCCGCGCTCCGTCGCTCTCATCGAGGGCAGCGGAGCGAACGCCGGCCGCCTGCTCGTACGGCAGCGCCCGGCCAAGGGCCTGTTGGCCCGCATGTGGGAGCTGCCGCATGAGCTTGCCGGGCCGGAGGGCTACAACGGCCCGGTGCCGGATGAGCCCGCCATGGACCATTTGGCGGCTCATTTGCTGGCAGAGGGCGTGCTTGCGCGCCCGGTGCGGTTTGTACGTGAGGCGGAGCACACGTTCAGCCACATTCACTGGAACCTACGTGTGTTCCAGTGTGAAGAGGTCGCCGCCCCTGCCGGGGAGGCGGGAGGACAACCGCTGGCTGCCGAGCAGCGGGCCAGCTACAGTACCGGAGCGAAGCCGGGGGCGTTGATTACGCTGGCAGAGCAGGCGGAGTACACGCGCAATGTGCTGCCAGCGGGGTACCGCTGGATCAGCGAGGCGGATATGGCCACCTTGGCATTTCCCAAGGTGTTCCTTGATCTGATCACCGAGTATTATGCGAATCAAAAAGAGAACTGATGTTAATTGAATAGCTGTCAGCAAAAAATAAAGTATTAGACTGAGCCTAGAAAATGGAAACAGTGACAACCAAGGACGAGAAAATAAAGTACGAGACTGTCGCTGTTTCCATTGAACTAACGTTTCCCGTTAGCGGAATGCTCGCTAACCGTAACAACATTAGACGTACCTTTCTCGCGTATTGTTCTCTCCCCCCCTAGAGTCTTCACTCTTGTCCCCGATGGGGTTAGATTTGATTTCACATAACAAGCTATCTCCCCCTACCTGAATAAATAATATTCCTTAACTGGATGACCTGACTTTTAAGCTCTTTCTCTCTCTCCAAAAAGTAGAGCGAAGCTTGCAGCAACGGGAAGTTCGGTTCCGCTTTACGAGTTTCGTTCTGGATAAAATGGTAAACCTCTTTCAACTCCGAACGATGTTTTGCGCCGGATGGAAGAACATTAAGGGCCGAATCCATCTCCCGGAACAGCTCGGTAAGGAACTGCTCTCTCTCCCCTTGGCGGTCCTCGAGCCCCCAGCTTAAATACCTCTCGAACGAAGCCTGTTTCAGCAGAGGCTTCAGGTTAGAGGCCATCATATGCTTAACGAGCACATTGAGCTTATCCAAAATGAACCTTGCCGTTTCCTCAAGCGATAGAGACTTTTCTTCATAAACGATCCAAAATAAGTACTCCTTCAGAATCGCACGATAGATGGAAACCAAATCCCACAGGAACGGATAAATTTCTTCGCCATAAACCTGTATCAAGCACTCTTTATGCCATCGGATGAGCCGCCCTCTAACCTTGTGTCTAAGCGGCTGGAACTTGGGATCCTGTTGGATGGGGAGCTCCGTGAATTCGACCAGAATATGCTTGTATTCCATAAAATAACGGAATCGCAGAATGATCTGCTGCAGAAACTGCTCTTCTGGCGAGAGTTCGGGAAAGCGTTTCAGTTCATCGACTTGATCAAAATAGGCGTTATGGCATTGATCAAACACCTCGCTGAAGAGGTCTTCCTTGGAAGGGAAATATTTATAGACTGATCCTTTGGCAATACCGCAATCCTCGGCAATATCCTGTATCGTCGTCGAAAGAAACCCATGTTCCTTAAAAAGCTTCATCGCCGATTTTAAAACCTCTTCCCTTGTCACACTCATAAGAAAAATCTCCCCCTTGACTATTCATGAATGATAGTACAAAATACGAAACATGAAGTCAAATGACTATATGTTCGCGTAATTAAACATACGGTCAAATCGAAGAGATGAGGAGAACATACAGAATGGAACGATTATGGGATCCACAAAAAACAGCGTTGGTTGTTATTGACTTGCAAAAGTGGATAGGAAATCAATACGCCCCTTATTCTGCTGAGCAGGTAGTGTCTAACGCCGCAGCCTTGGCAGATACTTTCCGTGAGCAAAGCTCAATGGTTGCACTGGTCCGGGTATCTAGTAAAGATTTGAAGGATATCCCGCGTCCTAAGTTGGATTCGCCTGGACCACCCCTGAATCTGCCTGAAGGATGGGATCAAATCGTCCCGGAAATGCGGGTCACCGAGACAGACCATATCATCACGAAGAAGCAATGGGGGGCTTTTTACGGAACGGAGCTCGACCTTCAGTTGCGCCGCCGGGGAATTGATACCATCGTCTTATGCGGCATCGCTACTGAGTTGGGCGTTGATACGACTGCGCGGGAGGCGTTTATGCATGGGTATCAGCTGATTTTGGCGATTGATGCTATGACTGGATTTTCCGAAACCGGGCATGATTACGTAAAAAATTTCATTTTTCCACGCATCGGGCGTACCCGGACAACACAGGAAATCCTCTCTGCCCTTTCAGGCAACTGTTTATAGTTGAAAAAATGACTTTCCCATTCCCCGTGTATTATTTGACCGAATACACGAAGAACGCCACTGCTTGAAACTCGCTTTGCGTTTGCTGGGAATCTCATCTGGCCATACTTAAAGGACGATTATGTGTTCTCAGGGTGCACATATTGGCTGACGGCATGGGATACGACCTGCTGCACCAAATATACAAAGTAACCGCTGAATGATATAGAGCGAACGGCTCGTCGCAATTGGCACGCGCTTCTTGTATAGCAACCAGCATGAGTTCCGCAGTGCCCAATGGGACGAGTACGCCTAGTGGCGCAGCGCTAATGCTAATAAATTTGCATAATTGCCAGTGGAATTGGTGGTGCTCTTTTAAACGGTCTTTTCCAATCATGAGCTGCGCTTTTATTGTCTTTCGTAAGGCCATACGATTTATCGAAAGCTTTAAACTATCCTGCCCGTTAGCTTAATGAAGCAACGTCAGTCTAATACTTTAATTTTCAGTCTAGAACTTTATTTTCTTTTGACAATAGCGGCAGTATGGACATGAGGTTGATCCATGCTGCCGCTATTTTTCTGTTTTTGGAATGAATATGCCTAATTTAGTTGCGAACGAAGCGTGTTATTCCTGGGGATTTTTTCGGTATTCGGATGGAGTCACCTTGTTGACCGTTTTGAACATTTTGGAGAATAGGAGTACATCTTTATACCCTACAGACCGCGCAATATCTCCGATTTTAAGGGAAGTATTTCTTAATAGGGAGCACGATTTTTCAATCCTCAAATGTAATAAAAATTCCTGCGGTGACTTATTTAGTTGCTGTTTAAATAAACGATGCAAATACGAACGGTCAATTGAAATGTACTTGGCAATGTCACTTACGGTAATGAAGTGTGAATAGTTTTGCTGAATGAAGAGAAGCGCTTCTTTAATATACCGCTGCTGTCTTACCTCATGGTTGACTTCCTGATTAGGGTAATGTTCAAACATCAAATACAGAAATTCATATAGCTTGGATGCAAGCAGTAGGTCTTTGTTGGATTTCAGTGTAGAAGAAACGACGATGCTCTCCATACAGCGGGCAAGGCTGCCCTCTGCTTCAAACCGGAAAATGGGATTGTCCCTATTGATACAGGTCCGGCTTAGATATTCTTTTGCTTGCACCCCATTAAAACCAATCCAGGCATATTCCCATGGGTCGACTTCGTCCGCTTCGTAGTAAATTAAAACCTTCGGCTCAATGAAGAAAGCATCGTTTTTCTCCAAATGATAGATTTTATCGTTGACTTTAAAGATCCCTTTTCCTTTTAAAATATAATGCACCATATACCCGCTTCGAATGGCTGGACCATAAGAGTGCTTGCTGGTACAGCTTTCTTTGCCACATGTGTATAAATTGAGATCCAGGTTGTTATAGGAATGATTGGAAAAGTGCGAACTCATTTGTTTTCACCCCTTAATTCATCTCTGTATATTATCACACCGTTTCATATAGAGTCTACATTATTCCATATAATTATTAAAACTATTCAATTATTATTAGGATGTAAACAATAAGAAAACAACATAATTTATAATTTTGAAAAAACGTACTATTGGCGCTATAAGGGGGTTGCTATGACTATACACATCGATAAAGAGAATCTTTTATTCCATTTACAAGGCAGCAATACGAGTTATGTCATGCAGGTTATACGAGATGGTTATTTAGCCCATCTGTATTGGGGAAAGAAAATTCAGAACTATCGGGGAAGCAATAAAATCATCTTTATGGATAGAGGATTTTCACCCAATCCGGATGGCTCGGATCGAGCCTTTTCACTGGATAACATCCCACAAGAATATCCGTCATTTGGAAATAGTGATTTCAGGATTCCTGCGTATCAGCTTCAATTGGAGAATGGTTCTACCGTGACAGACTTTCGGTATAAAGAACATCAGGTTTACCAAGGCAAGCCAAAATTGAAAGGGCTTCCTTCTACTTATGCAGAGGATGATGGCGAAGTAGAAACTCTGGAAATCGTCCTTGAAGACCCATTAATTGATGTAAAGGTTGTACTATCCTATAGCCTATATCAAAAGTGGGATGTCATCACCCGTTCAGTCCGGTTCGATAATGAAGGTCGGCAGCAGCTAAAACTGCTTAAAGCGTTAAGTGCTAGTGTGGATTTTCGTGATGATGAATACGAACTAATTACCTTGTACGGTGCGCATAATAATGAAAAAAATATAGCAAGGCGAAAAATTTTACCCGGAATTCAAATGGTAGACAGCTGCCGTGGAGCCAGCAGCCCTCAACAGGCACCCTTTATGGCACTTGTAAGAGAAGGAACAGATGAAGAACAGGGTGAAGTGTACGCCTTTAATCTGGTGTACAGCGGGAACTTTACGGCACAGGCTCAGGTAGATTCCTATCGGAACACAAGAGTCGCGATGGGGATTAATCCTTTTGATTTTACATGGCTGCTTGAACCGGAGGAATCCTTCCAAACGCCAGAAGTGGTCATGGTATACACCGAAAATGGATTGGGCGGCATGTCGAGAATTTATCATGAATTATACAGGAGCAGATTATGTCGTGGGCCTTTTCGTGACAAGGAGCGGCCGATCCTGATTAATAACTGGGAAGCCACCTACTTTAACTTTGATGCCGACAAGATTGAGCAGTTGGCGAAGGAGGCTCAAAGTGTAGGAGTGGAGCTGTTTGTACTGGATGATGGGTGGTTTGGAAAACGGGATGATGACAATACTTCATTAGGCGATTGGGTGGTGGATCGTCGCAAACTTCCAGATGGATTGCCGGATCTTGCAAACCGCATACGAAATCTGGGTATGGAGTTTGGTTTGTGGTTTGAACCTGAAATGGTATCCATAGACAGCAATTTATACAGAAAGCATCCAGATTGGTGTATCCATGTCCCTGATCGTCCGTATACGTTGGGAAGAAATCAACTGATGTTGGATTTATCGAGGAAGGAAGTGTGTGAGTACATTATTAAGTCGGTTTCCGATATTTTATCGGACGTTCCAATTACTTATGTAAAATGGGACATGAATCGTCACATGACGGATGTGGGTTCGGCAGCCTTGCCGCCTGAGAGACAAAGGGAGACTGCGCATCGTTATATCCTGGGACTCTATAATATTATGGAAGAGCTTACATCAAAGTTTCCCCATGTCTTATTCGAGAGCTGTTCTAGTGGAGGAGGCCGTTTTGATGCCGGTATGCTCTATTACATGCCTCAGACCTGGACGAGTGACAATACGGATGCCATTTGCCGACTGAAAATTCAATGGGGAACAAGTCTTGTCTACCCTCCAATTACCATGGGGGCACACGTCTCCACAGTACCCAACCATCAAGTGGGCAGAATAACTCCCTTGGAGACAAGAGGTTATGTCGCCATGGCCGGGAATTTTGGATATGAGCTAGATTTGACGACATTAACCGTTGAGGAAAAAGAAATAGTAAAAAAACAGATAGCTCTATATAAAGAAATGAGATCGCTCATTCAATTTGGGAAGTTTTACAGAATAATTAATCCGTTTGATGAAAATGAAGCCGCATGGAGCTTTGTATCAGAGGATCAAATGGAAATGGCGGCCAGCTATTTCAAGATTTTATCCCAACCTGCTGCCGCGATTAAAACATTAAAATTTAAAGGTCTGAATCCAGACTACGTTTATAGAAATGTAGAAACCGGTGAGCTGTTCGGCGGTGATGAATTAATGCATGTCGGCATAACACTTGCCAGGGTAAAGCAGGACTTTTTAGGCATGTTCTGGAGATTTGTTAAAGAAGACATCTGACTCAGCTAGAGGAGGTTTTACTAGATGGAAGCAAAAGAAAAGCAGTATAAGCAAATTTCTCAAGAAATTTTAAAATATATCGGTGGTGAAGAGAACATTATCGGTGTGGCCCATTGTGCCACAAGATTAAGAATTGTACTTGAGGACAATGAAAAAGCGGAATTAAAAAAGATTGAAGATATTGATCTGGTTAAAGGCGTTTTCATAGCGGGGGACCAACTGCAGATCATTTTTGGAGCAGGGTTGGTCAATAACATCTATGCCGTGTTCTCCAAACTGACCGGAACAGAAGATATGTCATTAAGTGATGTCAAATCGAAGTCCGCACAAAAGCAAAATCCTTTTCAAAAGGCCATTAAATCGCTGTCAGATGTCTTCATTGAGATCATGCCGGGAATTCTTGCTGCCGCATTGTTAATGGGGATAACCGGGCTGTTAGGTCAGAAGGGGTTATTCGGTCCTAAGTCAATTGTGGAGATGTATCCAATTTTTCAAGGGATCAATCGCTTCGTTCAAATCGTTTCCACGGGTATTTTTACAATCCTGCCGCTGCTTGTTGTTTATTCCGCAACCAAGAGATACGGCGGTCGTCCTATTCTGGGGCTTGTGCTGGGTGCGATTATGCTTCATCCGGCACTGGCAGATGCTTTTGAGGTAGCTAAAGGGAGTCAAAATCCGGAATCGATCAGTCTTTTCGGCCTTCCCGTACAGTTGGTTGGATTTCAGGGCGGTATTATTATTGCTCTAATGATGGGATATGTGGTAGCCAAGTTGGATCAGTTTTTTAACAAAAAGGTTCCAGACATGATTAAACTATTTTTGGCTCCGTTGCTGACGGTCTTTATTTCTTCCCTGCTATTGTTTACGATTATCGGCCCTCTTGGGCGAGAGCTAGCCAGTCTGGTCACCGTTTCGCTGCTTTGGATGACGCAAAACCTTGGGATATTCGGTTTTATGTTTTTTGCAGGCATTCAGCAGATCATTGTTATTACAGGCTTACATCATGTTATGGGTGCGGTAGAAGCGCAGCTGTTAACCGATACAGGCAGAAATTTTATCAACCCATTGGCATCAGTAGCTTTGATGGCTCAAGGGGGCGCCGTTTTGGGGTATATTCTTTTGAATCGCAAAGACACCAAGGTTAAAGAAATGGGTTACTCTGCATTCGGGTCTGTACTTTTTGGAATCTCCGAACCAGCGATCTTCGGGGTCACTTTAAAGTATAAGTTCCCCTTGGTTGCTGGATGCCTTGGAGGAATGATTGCGGGAGCATATGTATATTTAAGCAAGCTGACAGCCATAGGATTCGGAACCACGGCTCTTCCTGGCTTTGCAATTGCAGCGTCAGAGAACCATGGTCATATGAATTATCTTATCGCTCATCTTATTGCCCTGTTATGTGGAGCATTATTTACATTGGCTTACGGTGCTATCAAGAGCAAGAGGTCAACACTCTGAACCAAGAGAGTATTGATAAGTTGAATAACTTAATCAGTTACAATCAGGCTTTATGAAAACGGTTAAAAGAAGAGAATATGCGTGGAATGGACAAGAGAGTATAGATGAAAAAGTAAAAGAGCCGTCCTCAGTCGTTAAAAAAGACCGAGGACGGCTCTGAGTCACATGAATATACTTGTATGTTCGTTAAAGCTAATCGATGCCACCATCGCTTTCAATCAGCCCTTTGCCGATTACATTGGCCGAAACCGGAGGCTTGCCTAGCTCCCGAGACCATATGGACAACTGCCCAATATGGTGGATTTGGTGGGCGATGACATGACGCATCACCTCGCCCCAGGCATCAATTACAATCCTGCCGTCTGGGAGGTGATCTTCAAACCTTTTCCGTTCCAGACCATCATGCCAGGCGAGCACGAACGGCTCGACATCGAGTCGAAACTTTGCATCCAGCTCACGGACTTTGTCGAGCGTATCATACAGAGAGAAGTCCTCCTGAAAGTCGGGTTTGCCCTGAATCGTTTGAATCCAGCTCCACTCCACATCAACGATATGAAAGAGTGTCTTTAGAATGCTGCCGACTCCGCCGACGCGTTGTTTCAGTAATTCCTCCTGCGACACCTCTTCACACCAGCGGTACCATTGTTCCCGAATCATCCAGTTGTAACGAAAAAAAGTCTGCATCCATCAACCTCCAGAGCTGTATTCGAGAATCATCTCCACCAGTTTACCATGGTATGCCAAAAGGGCTGTCTCATTCGTAGAAAATCTACTTTTGAGACAGCCCTTTATTATAGGATAGAGATGTTGTTACTGGCTTATTTCTTTGCAGCCGCGTAACGTTTGTTTACTTCATCCCAGTTGATTACATTGTAGAATGCTGCAATGTAGTCTGGGCGTTTGTTTTGATATTTCAGGTAGTAAGCATGCTCCCAAACGTCCAGTCCAAGTACCGGAGTCAGACCTTCGGACAGCGGGCTATCCTGGTTTGGAGTGCTAGTGATCGCCAGTTTGCCGTCTTTGCCGACAACCAACCAAGCCCAGCCGCTACCAAAACGTGTTGTAGCTGCTTTAGTGAAGTCTTCTTTAAATTTGTCGTAGCCGCCCAGCTCGTTGCTGATTGCTTCAGCAATAGCACCTGTCGGTTGTCCACCGCCGTTAGGACCGATAACTTCCCAGAACAGGCTGTGGTTGTGGTGTCCACCACCGTTGTTGCGAACCGCAGTGCGGATGCTTTCAGGAACGCTGTCCAGATTGGAGATCAGATCCTCCAGGCTTTTGCTTTGCAGTTCAGGAGCGCTCTCCAGAGCTGCGTTTAAGTTCGTTACATATGTGTTATGGTGACGATCATGGTGAATTTCTACTGTCAGTGCATCAATGTGCGGTTCCAGTGCGTCTTTTGCGTAAGGAAGTTCTGGTAATTGAAATGCCATAGTAAAATCCCTCCTGGTTATATGGTTGGGTAAGTGTTCCTATGTAATAATACCCTCGACAGTTATATTAAACCGCATTCAGCCTATTTAATCAACATTTTTGTTTGTAAAATAGCAAACTGGGCAATACGGCCTGGTAGCTAGCATGTCCAAAAACCCGATTTGAATACATAATACCTAGGTAATAAGAGGTAAATTGTGAACATTAAAATGTAAACGCTTTATATACAGCGCTTACATGAGAAAAAGGGATGTATTCCATCAAAAAGTATGGTTTAATGGTCAAGGAAGCAGAAATTTCGGCTTTTTTGTCGTCTGCTATAATCTGTCATGTCTATGACATGACGAACTTGAGGGCATACACCCTTTTCCTGTTCTTCATTTCATATATAGCAGATCGTATGCATTTTTATCATAATGCCTTGTGATTAACACCATGATAAGAAATTTAAGGATTTATGTAAAAATGACGGTGCTGTCTCAATTTTTTTATTATGCTTACGAAAAGGGAGATATTACTTATGCACGTTCGTTCCTTTCAATTAAGTGATGTGAACTCAGTAACGGAACTCATGCAAATTGCCTTGTCAGAGGAGTGCTACAAAGAGACGGTGAGTGCGTTTGCCCGTCAGCTTTCGTGGGATTCCGGTTTGATCATCGTTGCAGAAGAAGAGGGTGAGATCGTTGGTGCTTTGATCGGCACGATCGATCAGAATGATGGTTGTTACTATCGTATCGCTATTCATCCGGATCGTCGTCGGATGGGAATCGGCAAATCGCTTGTGGAATCCATGGAGCAGCGTTTTCAGCAACGTAAGGTTAGCCGTATTTGGGTAGCAGGGGACAAGCATAACAGTGCGGCCATGCCTTTGTACGAAGCGATGGGCTATGGAGCAAGCCAGATTTTACAGGCTTTTCAGAAGCTGAGTATTTTGGCGCCTCATTAATCGGGAATCGAAATAAAGAGAATTGAATAACATTAAGTATAATATTTACATTTAGAGCATATCTGAGTAACCGTTGCAATCGGGTACGGGATATGCTTTTCTATTTATAACAGGGTTGAGGAGGTTTAATTATGGACGCTTTGGCTCCTTCGTCAGGCCCACTTCCCTCGCCGGAAACGTCCAAACCAGCAGGTCGCTCTGGTTACATACGCGATTGGTTAGTCACCCTTCTGATTGCCATGGTCGTCTTGCTGCTTCTGAACCTGTTTGTATTTAACTTGTCCACGGTCAGAGGACATTCGATGCAGCCGACGTTAATGGAAAGTCAGCATTTGTTCGTCAACAAGCTGGTTTATAATTTTCATGATCCGGGCAGGGGGGACATTGTGATTTTAAAAGATCCCGATTCCAAGCTGTCGAGTCCAAGATTTTTAGTGAAAAGAGTCATAGGTATTCCCGGAGATGTAATCCGAGTTGAACATAATCATTTGTATGTGAACGGTGAACTGCTAAATGAACCTTACACCAACTCTGACGTGGAGGATGGTGATTATGGTCCTTTTACGGTGGAGCAGGAGCACTTTTTTGTCATGGGAGATAATCGCCATACTGCAGCAAGCAAGGATAGCCGCTATTTTGGCAGCATTAAATCTCAAGATTTACTGGGACGTGCAGAATTTATATTTTGGCCGATATCTGAGTGGAAATGGCTATAGAGCAACTAAAGTCTGAAATTAATGCGGAACACGTCCGAACCGATCTGGACCATGACGGAGCAGGAGGTTACCGATGAGGAAAGGAAGAGGATGATGAAAGAAGTGATGGTATATACCGACGGTGCTTGTTCGGGAAATCCGGGTCCTGGGGGCTGGGGGATTGTTTTGCTGTATGGGGAACATCGTAAAGAGCTGTCAGGTGCCGAGAAAATGACGACAAACAACCGTATGGAGATCAAGTCCGTGATTGAAGCACTGAAGCTGCTCAAGGAGCCTTGCCATGTGAAAGTACATAGTGACTCTGCCTATGTGGTCAATTGCTTCAAACAGGGCTGGATTAAGAACTGGCTTCGTAATGGCTGGCGCAACAGTAAAAATCAGCCAGTGGAGAACAAGGAACTATGGGAAGAACTGTGGGAACTGATGGGTAAGCATGAGGTTGAATATGTGAAGGTTAAGGGGCACAGTGACAATGAACTGAATAATCGCTGTGATTTTCTGGCGACCAGTGCTGTTAAAAATTTACGGTAGCATCTGCTGCTGTTTTCTGTTGAAATTTGAGATATGAGAATTTTGCAAATCCTCATATCTGTAATGATGAAAAGTGGAAGAGAGGTGAGTATCGGATGCAACGCGGATTGACTCAGGCGGCTGCCGGAACCGCTTCGACTTGGGCTTCGCTCAAGCAGGAAATTATTGAGGCAGCTCCAGGGCTGGGTATCGACTCCATCGGGTTCGCATCCGCCGACCCCTTTCTGTCTCTGAAAGCTATATTGGAAGAGCATCGTGCGAAAGGCTATGAATCCGGCTTTGAGGAGCCAGATATTGATAAGCGGATCTACCCGGAGCTGTATGGCTCACAGCCTGCATCTCTGATTGCTATTGCGGTGGCGTACCCTTCCAAAATGAAGGACCCGCCGAAGTCGGACAAGGGGAAGTACCGTGGTATTTTGGCACGTTCAGCCTGGGGGAAAGATTATCATCTGGTACTACGCGAAGCGATGGAAAAGCTTGAGGCTTTTATAAGTGAGCGGGTACCTGATGCCATATTGAAAAACATGGTGGATACCGGAGAATTGTCGGATCGAGCCGTTGCGGAACGCGCAGGGATTGGCTTTAGCGGCAAAAATACGATGATGATTTCACCGACGCTGGGATCATGGATTTATCTAGGTGAGCTGTTGACGAACATTCCTTTCCAGCCAGATGAACCGGTAACGGATGGTTGCGGCGAGTGTACCAAATGTTTGGATGCCTGTCCTACGGGCGCGCTTGTGGGTCCTGGACAGCTGAATGCCCAGCGGTGTGTGTCCTTTTTGACGCAAACGAAGGGCTTTCTGGATGAGGAGTTTATGCGGAAGATAGGGAATCGGCTATACGGATGTGATACCTGCCAAATGGTATGCCCCAAAAATCGGGGTCTCAACTGGGATCACCATCCCGAGCTTACACCCGATCCTGAAATTGTGAAGCCGTTGCTGCTGCCGTTATTGGATTTGAGCAACCGTGAATTCAAAGACCAATTTGGACAAAGTGCGGCGGCTTGGCGGGGGAAGAAGCCCATTCAACGCAATGCAGTCATTGGACTGGGCAATTTCAAGGATATCAGCGCGGTGCCCAAGTTAACGGAGGTTTTATTGGATGATCCGCGTCCCGAGCTACGAGGCACGGCGGCGTGGGCTTTGAGTCGAATAGGAGGGGAGAACGCTATGACAGCGATCAAGCAAGCATCAGAGAAGGAACAACATGAGCAAGTACGCGAAATGATCGCGCAAGCGCATTCCAAACTAGAGGAACAAGAGCAGGCAGAACAGCAAAAGGCGTCTGAATTACCAAAATCAGAAGTAACGGCCGGAGATTCACAGGGTCCAACCACCATTTATTATGATGAGATGGAGACACCTGTGGGCACGTTGACGCTGTGCGCTACGGATCGGGGGCTGTGCCGAATAGACTATGGCGTTTTTCATGCAAAGGAAGCACTGCTTCAGCAATGGGCCCGAACATGGATTGGGGAATATGTCTATGTGCAGGAGCCGGAAAAACTGCGCGAAGCCGCGGACCAACTGCGTGAATATTTTGCGGGAGAACGACGGGAATTCAGTATAGCCTATGATTTGAGGGGCACTCCTTTTCAAGAGCAGGTATGGCGTGCATTACAAAATATTCCGTACGGACAAAGTGTGTCCTACAAAGATATTGCAGAATCGATCGGACGAGCCAAGGCGGTACGTGCTGTGGGTGGAGCCAATAACAAAAATCCGTTACCCATTCTGTTTCCATGTCACCGGGTATCGGGTGCAAACGGAAGTTTGGTCGGTTATGCTGGAGGCTTACCAGTCAAGACGAAGCTGCTGGATTTGGAGAAACAATAAGGACATATGTTTGCAAAAAGTGATTTGCTAGCTGTCCCATGTTTTGCTATGATAGGTTCGTGCAATTCAAGATGTTTCATATAAATATACAGAGGTGACGACTTCGTGGTGTGGAATATTGTCATTCCGATTATTACCCTGATTGCTGGTTTGGTTGGGGGATTTTTCATCGGTGCTTATTATCTTCGTAAACAGCTTGAAAAGATGCAAAACGACCCTGAAACGCTGCAAAAAATGGCCAAACAGATGGGTTACAACCTGAATGGGAAACAAATGCAAAAAGCCCAGCAGATGATGAAGAACCAACAGTTCTCCAAAAATCAGCCTGGTCCGCGTAAAAATCAGGGCCGTCGGAAATAATGAGCAACGTGAGCACGGATGCCGCATGAGGTTGCTGCATAGAGGAGGATTACTGTGGCTGGCGTAAAAGATTATATTAACCGCAAAGCTGCGGATAACCGGGATAAAATCGAGTACCATGTGGAGCAGATTTTACAACTGATCGGTGAGGACCCCAAGCGTGAAGGGTTGTTGGAAACACCGGCACGCGTTGCGCGCATGTATGAGGAAATATTTGCGGGTTATGAGGTTGATCCCCGGGATGCGTTGGGTGTGACATTTGACGAGAATCACGAGGAGCTTGTGATCGTGAAGGACATCGTCTATTACAGCCAGTGTGAGCACCATATGGCTCCTTTCTTCGGAAAAGTGCATATCGGCTATGTACCCAGCGGCAAAATTGTAGGACTGAGCAAGCTTGCACGCCTGGTAGAGGCAGTGACCCGCCGATTGCAGGTACAGGAGCGTATTACATCACAGATCGCTGATATTTTAAATGAAGCGGTCTCCGCTCACGGGGTTATGGTGGTCGTGGAAGGTGAGCACCTGTGCATGTGTGCAAGAGGTGTCAAAAAGCCTGGTAGCAAAACGGTAACGTCTGCGGTACGCGGTACGTTTCGTGATGATGCAGCGCAGCGCGCAGAGTTTTTGTCGCTGCTCAAGGATTGATCGAACATCGCAAGACGTTTATGTGATGAACAAAAAAAGGGTGGTTTACGCATAGGCGTAGCCACCTTTTTTTGTTAACATCAGAAATAGAGACGACGGGATAGCTGCCTTAAAATTACGATTTGCCTATGGATAACAGTTATTTTTATAGATAGGGGATAACGTATGGAGAATGTACATAGATCAACGGAAAAAACAACAGCTTTGCCTGAGTTACAGTGGTTTGAAACGCCACTCGCGGCCACTCAGGAGAATGTTTTGTCTCCGCTGGCTTGGGAGGAGCTGGCTTGTCGGCAAGTAGGGAAAGGAGCTACACCCATTTTGCATCTATGGCGGCATCCGTCAGCGCTTGTGATCGGTCACCGGGACCGCAGGCTTCCCTACGCCCCACAGGCGATGGAACGAGTGCGCAACGCGGGAACCTCGGTATGCGTACGCCCCTCGGGTGGAGCAGCCGTCATGCTGGACAGAGGGGTACTGAACCTGTCCTTAATCCTGCCGAATCCACAGCGGGCCATCAGCCTACATGAGGATTTTCGGCTCATGGCAGCGCTAATTGCCGATGCGCTGGTTCCGTGGTCTGGCGAGGCGCAGACCGGAGAAATCCTCGGGTCCTTCTGTCCCGGGGATTACGATGTCAGCGTCCGGGGCCGCAAGTTTTGCGGCATTGCACAGCGGCGCCAAGCCAAGGCGTATATCATCACAGCCTTCGTGATGATTGAGGGCAGCGGTGCAGAGCGTGCACAGGCGGTGCAGCATTTCTATACAGAGGCAGCCGGGGACACATCGGCAGGCGTGCAGCAGCAGGATTACCCCCGGGTGAATCCAGCAACGATGGGTAGCCTGGCAGAACTGGCTGGAGTGCCGTCTGTTGAGGCGTACACGGCATCTCTGCGCCGTGTCGTTGAGAGCCGGACAGCCATTTTACCTGCCGATGGCTGGTTGGTACAACTGGAAGGATTGACCGAACAAATGGCAGCGCTCAGAGAGCGATACGATTTGCAGGTGTAGTTTTTCTTTAGCTTAGAAGCTTAGAAGGGTTGCCATCTCAGTTTGGAGGCTTGATCGTAGCGCGCTTCCACTTCAGGCCAGTTAACGACATGCCACCAATCCTCAATGTATTTGTTACGCTCATTTTGATGCTTTAAGTAATATGCATGTTCCCATACATCTATCGCCAGCAGCGGAATGGACTCCCATTGAGTCAGATTCTGGTGCTTTTCGGCCTGCAAAATTTCAAGCCGGCCCGCGCGTGGACTCCATACCAGGATAGCCCAGCCGCCACCCTCGACCTTTTCGGCTGCCGAGCTGAATTGCTTTTTGAACGCATCGTAGCTGCCAAAATCCTTTTTAATCTGTTCAGCCAGCGGTCCGCTTGGGTTTCCACCACCTTTAGGACTCATGATCGTCCAAAAAAGAGTATGCAGATAATGGCCTGCGCCGTTGAATGCCAGTTCACGTTCCCAATGTTTTACGAGGTCAAAATCACCTGTTTTTCGGGCTTCTTCCAGCTTCTTTTCCGCTTTATTCAGGTCATTCACATAGCTCAAATGATGCTTATCATGGTGAATACGCATCGTTTTCTCATCAATATACGGTTCAAGCGCATTATAGGGGTAAGGGAGCGGCGGTAGGCGATGTCCCCCAATAGGAACCGAGCGGCCGATTGAGGTTTTTTCCGTTGCCGAAGGTTGTGCCTGGCTGGATTTGACGCTTTTAGTCGTCCATGCGCCTTCTCCCCTTATGCCTGCCTGCCGTTCTCGAAACGCTTCCTCTGGGTAATTCTCACCCTCTGCCGCTACATGATACAACCTAGCAGCCCTTGCGATGGAGCCAGGTTCTTGAAAGGGGGTTGTCGAGATTAGGAAATATTGGCTTTCATGTGCCGCGTGTAATACAACTCCGGCAGATTTTGGCTGCTGACGCAATGCATGACTGTGCTCGCTCAGCAGACCGAGCTGTCGTACATACTCCTGTGACTGACGGTTTGCGGTTTGCAGCAAATCGTCCAGTCGACGATTTAATTCTTGTGAGTCAGGCTGAGAGTTTAAGGCTGACTCTGACAATGGCATCTTTACAGATGATGATGCGTCTAATCCCCTTGACTGTTTTGAATGTCCAGTGAATTCGTGTGTATGTGCTTGTGGAGCAGCCGACATCTGTTTCCATTCCTGATGCCACGCCTGATCTGCCGGATCGAGTACGCTCCGTTGCTCTTCTAGCAACTCTATGGCGGTGCGTTCCGTCTGTTCGAATACAGTCCGCCAATCATCCAGCAACCGTACATAAGTTGGCTCCAATCCCTCGGTAGCGGATTTAATCACTTCCACATGCCAACTTTCCTGCTGCTTCCAATGCCGAATTTCCTCCAGCACACGTAAGGGCAGGAAAGACCCATAAGTACTCAGCATCGTTTTTTACCTCCCGTATCCTACTATGGCTATCCGGCGGATCTGGCAGATCTGCCCTGGATGCATACGTACCCAGTATATTCGCTGTCTCATCAGGAATATGTCTATGAACTCCCTTAATCCGGTCACATCTGTTACGTAAAACAATGAATACCCATGGAAAACGAAAAAGAAGCCCAGCTACGGCACGGGTTAAGTGTCCATAGGCAGGCTTCTTCCAGGCGAAGAATAGAATACAGTTCTTCGAAAAATTTACTTCGTAGTCGTTTGTTTGTGGGCATCAGCGATGGTTTTCTTGTCCTCCAGCTCCTGTACACTGCTTAGAAACGTCGATACCCGTCGCAAATATTCACGAGGGTGCTCTCTGAAAATAAGCTCATGTATCCCGTTTTTAACAATCCATACACTGGAAAGCGGGTTGGTTTGATTGGCAGCGAGCTTTTCCGCAATAGGATAAGGAGCTTTTTCATCCTGTGTACCATGCACAAACATGATCGGGAACGGATAGTTTTCCTTTTTAACTTCCTGATATGGAATTTGATGCAAGCTGGTTCCGTTCAAGACTGGAAACAGCAACTCCAGAATTTCCAAAGACGGATGTCTTGGCAGATTAATTTGATTGTGAATGTTATGGTACAGCGTATCTGGCTCCAGCAGGAAGGTGCTGTCCAAAATCATTGCGTCCACATCCTTGGTTTGCAAGCCCGCCTGAAGAGCGGTTCCTGCCCCCATGGAGAAGCCCCATACGATAATCTCCGACGAGCCGCGTTGCTTCGCAAGCTGAATTGCTCCGAGGAGCTGTTGGGATTCTGCTTTGCCTCCGGTTGCGACTGCTTTGCTGTTTTGTGACGCAAATCCATAATCGAACATGACCACATTAAAGTTCAAACTGTGGGCATAATGCGCCAGATCATACATGGGAATCCAGCTTTCTTCGCGGTTAGCCCCATAGCCATGACTGAAAATAATCGTTTTCCGCGATTGGTCCGCCGGGATATACCAGCCTTGTACCATGCGGCTACCATCCTTGGCAGGGAAGCTGACTTCCTCATAAGGCATGCTTTTAGCCTGCATCGGATTAGAGTACAGTGGTGCAACGGTGGGATTCGTAAGTACCCATGCGATGTAAGCATGCAAGGCAATAAAACAAAACAACAGAAAAAAGACGACCGACAGCAGCAGAGCAATCACAACGTGCTTGAACCGCAGCAGACGGGGATTAAAGAGTGGGGTGGACGGCTCCTGAACAGCGGTCTGTAGCTGAGCGTTGCGCTGGGATGTCGAAATCATGTAAGAGCCTCCTTATATAAAATTGATCTTCGTTTCATAGAATTTAGGTATAATTCCACTTGAAAATAGTAGTGTAGATCCGTATAGATACCTATTATCGTATGATGGGGATTATCCAAAGTCAACGCCTGAACCGGAAAAGTAAAAATGATGCAAAGAATTGTCGATGTTTGTTCTCGTTCTGTAATATGGTTGTCACAAAAACATCGGTTTACAGTAGCCGCGACTATTCTATATAATTTATGTAACCATGTTTCATAGTGTGAAACGAATATGGATACAAGAGGAGCGGTTCACGATGGAAGACCGTAAATTAACCGTTCGCGCTGTAGAGCGTGCACTTGATATACTGCTGTGTTTTACCGCAGATTCGGATCTTGGCCTGACGGAGATTGCCTCCAAAATTGGTCTACATAAAAGCACGGTTCATCGGCTGCTGACTACGTTGGAGGATCGGGGCTTTGTCGTTCGGAATGCCGAAACGGAAAAATATCGACTTGGCTTCCGCATTTGGGAGCTATCCACGCACTTGTCCCAAAGCGACGAGCCGGCGGTGTTGTTACAGCCTGCAATGGAAGGACTACGTGATCGTCTGGGCGAGACGGTCAGCTTGTACTTACGGGACGGCAGCATGCGTATTCGCATACAAGCCGTGCAGAGCAATCAGGCGATCCGCAGGGTTGCGCCTGTAGGTGCGCGTATGCCGCTGGCTGTAGGGGCCTCCAGCAAAGTGCTGGCAGCCTTTATGCCGCCGCAGGAGCTGGAAGCCCTGCTAAGCGGGGATGAATGGCCGTCCTCAGTAGACCCGGAGGTCTATAAAGCCCAGCTGCAGGACATTCGCGAGAAGGGCTATGCGACCAGCTATGAAGAACGGGAGCCAGGGGCTGCTGCTGTGGCTGCCCCAATTGTAAACCGGAAGGGACAGGTCACTGCGGCTTTATCTGTATCCGGTCCGGTCAGTCGGCTTGCACCCGAGACGCTACATGACTTTGCTCCGATTTTGATTGAAGCGGCGAAGGAAATGGGGCTTATGCTTCCGTAACAAGAATGAACACAGTTGAAGCAAGCAGAGTGATTTGATGGGGAGCGTCTCCTTGGTAAAGGGAACCTAGAAGGGTTGCCAAAGCCATAAATTTAAAGTAGTCTGGTAAGGATGGCGGGATATCTGTTATAGCCGCCTCATGTGAATAGAAGTATCACAGTTACTGGGGGAGCCTGTAATGCCGGGCTGAGATGGAATCGTGCAAGATTCCGGACCCTTTGCACCTGATCTGGATCATACCAGCGTAGGGAAGTAATCGGCCATTGAAATGTATACGCGGCTGCTGTCTACGGTGACGCATTGGAATAGGATTATTCCACATGCGTACTGTCTGGATAGCTGCCTCGTTAGATTAGCCGGTTCCCTGGGGAACCGGCTTTTTTGCATAGATCAGCGCCACCCTGGGAATGGTTCCGGATCGGTGTGTCATTTCATCGAAACGGGAGGAATGGACAATGAAGCCGACAGAAGTAGAAGGAACAAAAGGAACAGAATTGAAATCAACAGAAGTAAGATTGGTAGGAACAAAAGAAGTTGAGGTAGAGAAGACAAACGGGGAGCAAGCCAGAGGGGTAACGCCCTTTCCAGGGAGCCGTAAGGTATATATTCAAGGCTCACGGCCGGACATTGCCGTGCCAGAGCGCGAAATTGCTCTTCATCCTACACATACGCCGCAGGGCACGGAGCATCATGAGCCATTGCGTGTGTACGATACGAGCGGTCCCATGACCGACGAAGCCTATCAGGTCGATATCCGTCAGGGCCTGCCTCCATTACGGCGAGCTTGGGCCCTGGAACGGGGCGATGTGGAGGCTTACGAGGGACGCGCCGTCAAACCGGAGGATAATGGACTGAAACCTGGCTCCAAACGGGAGACAGTTGAATTTCCCGGCGTGACCAACCGTCCGCTTCGTGCTTCGCAAGGTCGTACAGTGACGCAAATGCATTATGCGCGGCAAGGGATCATTACGCCCGAAATGGAATTTGCGGCGATCCGCGAAGGGGTGGAGCCTGAGTTTGTACGGCAGGAGTTGGCGGCTGGACGAGCCATTTTGCCTTCGAATATCAATCACCCGGAAAGTGAGCCAATGGTCATTGGGCGTCATTTTCACGTGAAGATCAATGCGAACATTGGTAATTCTGCGGTTACCTCCTCCATCGAGGAGGAAGTGGAGAAAATGACCTGGGCTGTGCGTTGGGGCTCGGATACAGTTATGGACCTGTCCACAGGCCGTAATATCCATACAACACGTGAATGGATCATTCGGAATTCTCCTGTACCGATTGGGACTGTACCGCTGTATCAGGCACTTGAAAAGGTGAACGGCGAAGCAGAAGCGCTGACGTGGGAGCTGTATCGCGATACGCTGATTGAGCAGGCGGAGCAGGGAGTGGACTATTTTACAATTCATGCGGGTGTATTGCTGCGGTATATACCGATGACGGCGAATAGAATGACGGGAATTGTATCCCGTGGTGGGTCGATCATGGCAGCCTGGTGCCTTGCGCACCATCAGGAGAATTTTTTGTATACGCATTTTGAAGAAATCTGCGAAATTATGAAAGCTTATGATGTGGCCTTTTCTCTCGGAGATGGTCTACGTCCGGGTAGCATCTATGATGCGAATGATGAAGCACAGTTTGCAGAGCTGGAAACGTTGGGCGAGCTAACGCAAATCGCCTGGAAGCATGATGTTCAGGTCATGATTGAAGGGCCAGGACATGTCCCTATGCATAAAATCAAAGAGAATGTGGATTTACAAATGGAGATTTGTAAGGAAGCTCCTTTCTATACCTTGGGGCCACTCACGACGGATATTGCCCCCGGATATGATCATATTACCTCAGCCATCGGGGCGGCGATGATCGGTTGGTTCGGGACGTCCATGCTGTGCTATGTTACGCCTAAAGAGCATTTGGGTCTGCCGAATAAGGATGATGTCCGCGAGGGTGTCATTACTTACAAAATTGCGGCACATGCTGCCGATCTGGCGAAGGGTCATCCACGGGCACAGCAGCGGGATGATGCTTTGTCCAGAGCACGCTTTGAGTTCCGCTGGCGGGACCAGTTCAATCTGTCGCTTGATCCCGAGCGGGCCTTGTCCTACCATGATGAAACGCTACCGGCAGAGGGCGCCAAGGAAGCACATTTTTGCTCGATGTGTGGTCCCAAATTTTGTAGTATGCGCATCACGCAGGACATTCGCGCTTATGCAGCGGATAAGGGGCTGAACACTCAAGAAGCAGTAGCTGCCGGGATGCGTGAGAAGGCAGAGCAGTATCGGGATGGCGGTCAGTAAAACGAACGTGTGAGTTTAGGAACAAATGAACTAAAAAAAGCCGTGGTTCTCTACAGTCGATGTAGGAAACTACGGCTTTTTAGCTTATGTAAAGTGGGATATTGCAACCGGATAAACGGCGCCTTATTTTTTACCCATTTTTTCATTCAAAATGTCCTGAAAGCTGAGCTTCTTCTCCGAGCTATCTTCTTTCTTCTGCATACTCACCGCGTTGGCACGTTGGTATTGGTGGTGAAAGGGCATCAGGGTGTGGACGGTTAAGTTCATTGTATTCATGTAGGTCATTCCTCCAATTCCATATTGTCAAATTCAGATTGAGTTGCTTAGAACGTCTGTATAGGACTATTTGTATGTACTTGATGTCGTGATGCTATGTAGGTTGCTTGGTAATGTTTCAATCATTATACCCACATTTTTTCAAAGTAAAACGCTTTTGACATAAAACAGGAAGATGGTCATATGTGTCCAAAATGTCGATTAGGAGGATGGTCGTTTTAGAGGAAAATGTGCCTAGGTCTAAAACAAGGGCTAGAGGCCCGTTTTCTTAGTTTAGTAGTCGGGATTGTGTTATTTTGTCGAATAACCTTGTAAAAGGAGAATTTTGCGGAATCCAAGTCAGGATTGAGGCAGTCTGGTGGCGAATTAAAGTGTCAAAGTTGTATTGACTTTATGTTTGGTAGTAGATACCATGAACTGGTTGTCAGCGTATTTTGGCAACAAGAGTCAGCCAATCCATCTGGCGATTCATCCTTTGAAATGTTAGAGAAAGGATTAGAGTATATATGAAAAAAAGTATTGCAGATATCGCATTTATTATTCTGGGTGCGTTTTTTTTCGCGCTAGCTGTTAATCTGTTTGTGATCCCGAATGAGTTTGGTGAGGGGGGCGTTACAGGGGTTACGATCATTTTGTACTATCTGTTTCAGTGGTCTCCCTCGATCGTCAATCTGGTGATCAATGGCTTGCTGTTGATTGTCGGATATAAATTTTTGGACAAGAGAACGACCCTGTACACTATAATTGCGGTCGCTTTTAACTCGCTGTTTCTACATTTAACGGTCAACTGGCGGATTGATTCGCATGAGCCGACGATTAATGCTGTATTTGCCGGAGTTTTGGTGGGGGTCGGCATTGGCTTAATTGTACGGGTAGGCGGCACTACGGCGGGAACGGTCATTTTAGCCCGAATTGCCAACAAGTATCTGGATTGGAATATCAGCTATGGCCTGCTGTTTTTTGATTTGATTGTCGCGTTCTCTTCCTATTTTATTATTGGTCCAGAAAAATTGATGCTAACTATCGTTATTTTGTACGTTGGTACGAAGGTGATGGACTTCATGATCGAAGGACTAAACCCTAAAAAAGCGGTCATGATCATTTCGGAGCACCAAGATAAAATTGCCGAGATGGTTATTACGAAAATGGATCGTGGAGTTACCGTCCTGTCAGGCCACGGATATTACACTAAAAATCCAAAAGAAGTGCTGTATATCGTCATTAGTAAACAAGAGGTATCAGCGCTTAAAAAGATAGTGAAAGCCATCGACACAGCAGCATTTATCACCATTCATGACGTGCGGGATGTGTTCGGAGAGGGCTTTTTGGATATTTCGAAGTAACTCGCGTGCGAAGGTAAGGTTATAAGAGAACGTGGCTAGAAGTCGGTCCTGAGGGATCGACTTTTTTGTTTTATATAAATAAGATGAACTTGAAAAATGAACATCAAAACGGAGTAGGCGGAATGGTGCTGTACAAGCGAAGCACCATCCGACTGCGCAGTGGCGCTATAGGTAACTCTTAAGTTCGGTTTATATAAATAAAAAAATACCCCCGATTGCAGCTTTATCTGCAAAACGGGGGTTCTTCACATATGAAGTTCATAAACTTAGCTTTCGATCATTTGACGCAATACGGTTTGCAGAATACCACCGTTGTGGTAGTAGTCGATATCGACAGTGCTGTCCAGACGGGCAATTACCGGGAATTCGAACTTCGTGCCATCCTCGCGTTTAGCCACAACCGTAAGCTCTTGACCAGGCTTCACGTCATTGTCGATGCCAAGAATGTCAAACGTTTCACGACCGTTCAGACCCAGGCTGGACCAGCCATAGCCTTCCTGGAATTGCAGAGGCAGCACGCCCATGCCGACCAGGTTACTGCGGTGAATTCGCTCGAAGCTTTCGGCAATGACGGCTTTAACGCCCAGCAGAAGCGTACCTTTGGCCGCCCAGTCACGGGAGCTGCCTGTGCCGTATTCCTTACCAGCAATGACGATCAGGTTCTGATCGGCTGCCTGATATTTCATGGACGCATCATAGATGGACATTTCCTCATCCGTTGGCAAGTATTTGGTCACGCCGCCTTCAGTACCTGGAGCCACATTGTTGCGGATACGGATGTTGGCGAATGTACCGCGCATCATGACCTCGTGGTTACCGCGACGGGAGCCGTAGGAGTTGAAGTCCTTGCGTTCCACGCCATGCTCCTTCAAGTACAGTCCTGCCGGGCTGGAAGGAGCAATGTTGCCTGCTGGTGAGATATGGTCTGTCGTGACCGAATCATTCAACAGGGCAAGCACACGGGCATTACGGATTTCCTTGATATCCTGCACGCCATCCTGAAGTTTTTCAAAGAATGGTGGATTTTGAATATAAGTTGATTTTTCATCCCATTCATATAGTTCGCCTTCAGGAACCGGAATGGAGTTCCATTTTTCGTTGGCAGTAAATACATTCTCATATTTACGACGGAACATATCCGGGCTGAGAGACAGGCTGATGGCTTCCTTGATCTCCTCGGAGGTTGGCCAGATATCTTTCAGGTAGACAGGCTGATTGTCCTGATCGTAACCGAGCGGATCATTCACCAAATCAATGTTCACTGTGCCTGCCAGCGCATAAGCGACAACCAGTGGCGGTGAGCCGAGATAGTTGGCTTTTACTTGCGCATGCACACGACCTTCAAAGTTCCGGTTGCCGGAAATAACTGCGCCAACCGTCAAATCATTGTCTGTGATGGCTTGACTCACTTCGTCAGGAAGTGGGCCGGAGTTACCGATACAGGTCGCGCAGCCGTAACCTGCCACATGGAAGCCGAGGGCTTCGAGCGGTCCGATCAGTCCGGCTTTTTGCAGGTACTCCGTCACGACGAGGGAGCCTGGTGTCAAGCTTGTTTTAACATAGCCTGGTTTTTTGAGCCCGCGCTGCACTGCTTTTTTGGCCAGCAAGCCCGCACCGAGCATAACGCTTGGATTGGAGGTATTCGTGCAGCTTGTGATAGCTGCAATAACGACTGCTCCTGTACCCAACTCGCTGGTGGAGCCGTCCGGATGGGTCAGAGGAATCTTCTGTGCGATTTTTTCATCGCTCAGTCCATAGCCGCCCTTGTCCACCGGGGTACGGATAATGCCTTCAAACGTTTCTTTCATGCGGCTAAGCTCAACACGGTCCTGCGGACGTTTGGGTCCCGCGAGACTCGGTACAACCGAAGCCAGATCCAGCTCAATGGTATCGCTGAATACAGGGTCCGGCGTATCGGATGTGCGGAACATGCCTTGCGCCTTGTAATATTCCTCTACGAGGCTTACTTGCTCATCGGAACGTCCGGTGCTGCGCAGGTAGGCCAGCGTTTCCGCATCGACCGGGAAGAAGCCAATCGTTGCGCCGTATTCCGGTGCCATGTTGGCAACTGTCGCACGGTCAGCCAAGCTGATGTTAGCCAGACCAGGCCCGTAAAATTCCACGAATTTGCCGACTACGCCTTTTTTACGCAGCATTTGCGTTACAGTGAGCGCCAGATCGGTGGCGGTAGAGCCTTCCGTCAGACTGCCTGTCAGCTTGAAGCCAATCACATCGGGAGTGACAAAATACAGCGGTTGCCCCAGCATACCCGCCTCTGCCTCAATCCCGCCGACACCCCAGCCAACAACACCAAGGCCGTTAATCATTGTGGTATGGGAGTCTGTTCCCACGAGGGAATCCGGGAAGACGACTGTTTCGCCGTCAATGGTTTTGGTGGCGGCCACGGAGGCGAGATACTCCAGATTGACCTGATGGACGATACCGGTGGATGGCGGAACGGCGCGGAAGTTGTTGAACGCCGTTTGCGCCCAACGCAGAAAACGGTACCGCTCCTCGTTGCGTTCAAACTCTACATTAATATTGTAATCCAGCGCATCACTGGTACCGAAAGCATCGACCATGACCGAGTGGTCGATAACGAGATCGACAGGGACGAGCGGATTGATTTGTTTCGGATCACCGCCCGCTTTTTTCACCGTATCACGCATAGCTGCCAAATCGACAACCACTGGGACACCGGTAAAATCCTGAAGCACGATGCGTGCAGGAATGAACGGAATCTCCTTGTTGGTGTCACGATCCTCAGCCCATCCTGTCAGCTGTTGCACATGTTCTTCTGTAATGGCGCGTCCGTCAAATTGGCGAACCGCGGCTTCCAGCAACACTTTAATGGAGAAAGGCAGCTTGGCAATACCGCTCTTTCCTTGTTCCTCCAGTGCCTTAAGACTATAGTAGCGATAAGGCTTACCGTTAACTTCGAGACTACGGGCAATGGAGAATTGATCTTTTCCTGACATAAGTATTACCTCCTTGAAGTGGATGCTTGGGGGAAAATAGGGATGTCGTTTTTTCGACGTCTTGCACAGTTGGTTTAAATTGGTTGCGTTCTCAATTACATCTTCAGTGGTTCATTACGTGTTAGAGGTTGCGATCAATGTAATTTGTTTCATTAGATGAAACGTGATTTCAAAATGATTGCTTTTGGATTAAGTATACCGTTTTCAGACGGTTCCGTAAAGTTTTTTTGGCCTAAATGATGCGTTGCAGATTGGAAAATAAAACGTTCCGCTCCCTCGCGTTTCGATGTTCATACCAAGCTTTAGAGATTCATACTTATAGATAGAGAGCATTTCAGACCAGAGAGGGAAGAAAGGAAGTTATACATCATTCCGGTTATCCCCGGAAAAGGATAGCGGGACGAATATGGAGGGATTGGGATGGGGGAGCGGGAATGGAAACAGGCCCTTTTTGCTTACGTGAATCAATACAATCGCAGTGAAGTGAATGGTGTACCGCAGCCAGATGAGTATCTGGAGGTGGGGCAGCGGATGGAACGAGCAGCACGTGCGGCCAGATTGGAGCAGTGGTACAACGAACGGGACGCTGTTCCCCTACGCAGCGAGACACGCGCCAAGCCGCTACGAATGGTGCAGGATACCCCGGATGAGGCTGTGGTAGATGTACAACTGCATGTCCGACTCTTTTATGAGAAGGGCGGGATGACTCACCGGGAGGATCGGATTGAACGGGAGCGTCTGACGTTCACACGCGAGGGTGAAGCCTGGCAGGTAGCGAGAATTGAGCGCGATCCGGCAGAAAGGAAGCCAGCGGGGGGAGAGGTTCCTTTTGAACAGGCTTCGTTTAATCAAGGAGGAAATCTGCCGCTGCTGAATCGCGGTGTGCTGGGCTTCGGTTCATCAGCACGTCCCAGCCGATATCGCCGCGAAGAAGCAGCGGCCTATGCAGATCAGTGGTGGGATAGCTTCAATCCAGAGTTTGAAGGTTTTGATGTGGATTGCACCAATTATATCTCGCAATGCCTCTTTGCAGGGGGAGCACCGATCCACTATACTGGTAAAAGAGAATCGGGCTGGTGGTATAAAGGACGGGTTGCCGGACGTGAGCTGTGGAGCTACAGTTGGGCAGTTTCCAACAGTCTAGAGCGGTATTTGGGCTCCAGCTCATGGGGGTTGACCGCTGAGCAAGTGAGTCGCCCAGAGCAGCTCATGCTGGGGGACGTCATTTTTTACGATTGGGATGGTGACGGAACCTTCCAGCACAGCACGGTGGTCACGGCCTTTGATGCGGGCGGCATGCCGCTAGTCAATGCACATACGGTAAGCTCCAGACATCGTTATTGGGACTATAAAAATTCGTATGCGTGGACCGACAACACGGTATATCGCTTTTATCACATCGCCGACTATTTTTAAATGAGATGATGGATAACAGGTACAGTGATGCAAATCAGTCACATGACGAAAGCAGGAAAGCGGAGGATAGGCATGGCAAATCAAAAATTGACCGTAGGGCTGGTGTACGGTGGCAAATCGGGTGAACATGAGGTTTCGCTGCAAACGGCGTATGCGGTAATGAACGCTTTTAACTATGAGAAATACGAGATTATTCCTTTTTATATTACGAAGGCTGGCGATTGGCGTAGAGGGGCGCTATTAAGCGCTCCTCTGGCTTCTGTAGAGCAATTGAAGCTGGAACGCGCAGAGGGTGGCACCAAGGCGGCATTAGATACATTGTTCGGCAAGCTGTACGGAGAGCAGACGCTGGATGTGCTATTTCCGTTGCTGCACGGTACCTTTGGCGAGGACGGAACGATTCAGGGTCTGTTCGAAATGGCGGATATGCCTTATGTCGGTGCAGGAGTGCTGGCTTCGGCAGCAGGTATGGATAAAGGCGTCATGAAGAAGCTGTTTGAGCATGCAGGATTGCCGCAAGTGAAATACTGTTATTTTAATAGTACACAGTGGGCCCAAACCAGTCATGATCTGGTACGTAACATGGAAACCGAGCTAGGTTATCCTTGCTTTGTCAAACCAGCCAATCTGGGATCAAGTGTCGGTATTTCCAAAGCCAGCAACCGAGAAGAGCTGGAAAAGGCTGTAGATCTGGCTTTGCAATTTGACCTAAAGGTGATTGTCGAGGAGTACGTCGATGCCCGTGAGATTGAGGTCAGCGTACTGGGCAATGATGAGCCGATTGCCTCGGTACCGGGTGAAATTGTATCGGCGAGTGATTATTACGATTACGCTGCCAAATATACGGATGGCCAATCGGAAATGCTTATTCCGGCACCGTTGGATGAGGAAGTGGCAGATCGTATTCGTGAAGCCGCATTGCAAGCATTCCGCGCTCTAGAAGGCTGCGGGATTTCCCGTGCCGATTTCTTCGTCAGACGCTCGGACGGACATATCCTTATTAATGAAGTGAATACAATGCCTGGTTTTACACCGTTCAGTATGTATCCATTACTGTGGAGAGAAACAGGCGTATCCTATGCAAGTCTGCTGGACCGCATGATTGCCCTTGCACTGGAGCGTTATGAGCGCAGGTCGGCACTGCACTACGAGAACTCATAAACGAAACAAAGGGGAGCTGATCACTCTCCTTTTTGTTCATATAAATGGCATATCTTTGAGCACAACACTAAACCCTTAATCATGAAAGGTGGCGGCTACACATGGGCTTCCAAACTGAATTTAACTCAGTGTGCAAATTCAAGAGCGAACAAGAACTTTACGAACTCCTGGAATACGGACGTGGCAAAATGGTTAAATCCGGACTGCGTGTGTTTCCGACAGGCCAGAAGGTCATCGCATACAGCGTGGATAACGTGGCAGTAGCCATCGTGCAGATTGTGGGCTGTATCGCCGAAATTAATTTCCAGGGCGATGAAGTGACCGAAGTTGAAATGATTCTCATTCGTAAGCTGAATGAAGAGGAAGCGAGAATTCAGACCGCATTGGCGGATGAAATGTTTTTTGGAGCACAGCAGCAATCCTAGCTGTTTCCTTCTTGCAATTTGTGCGATAACACCGAATCAGCAGGTGCTTTTCCGGGTATGATCAGTAGAAAAGGGTTTTAGGTCACAGAACGAAAGCGGCCTTACCATCTACTGCGACTGCTGAAAGGAAGACACCCTATGATCGTAAGGTTCGGTTATGTAGCCATGTCGGTTACCGTGCAAAATGCATCCCCCTCTAAAACCATGACAATGAGCAGCTTTACCAAGATTGGAGACCGAGAAGCTGCGATCCGCAAGCTAGAACGGATAGCAGCCGAAAATCTCCATAATACTTTGAGGCTGCTGCGCCATAATCGCGCGAGTGATATCCAGGTCTATCGTTTCTCATCTAAGCTGATTCCGCTCGCGACCCATCAGGATCTGCGGGATTGGGACCCGTTTCAGGCGCTTGCTGCTGATTTTGCAGAGGTAGGGAACTATGTCAAGGCGAATAGGATGAGGGTATCGTTTCACCCTGACCATTTTACAGTGTTAAGCACTCCCCGTCCTGAGGTGTTGCAGAGCTCCATTAATGATCTGAAGTACCACAAAGCGATGCTGGAGGCCATGGGGCTCGGTGCCGAAGCCAAGAACAACATTCATATTGGTGGTGCATACGGAGATAAGGTGACCTCAGGTCAGCGTTTTGTAGAGCAGGTTAGTGCGCTGGATCTTTCGTTAAGAGAACGGTTAACGCTGGAAAATGATGATAAAACGTTCAATGCGGTGGAAACGCTGGAGGCTTGCAAATTGACGGGGTTGCCGATGGTTCTCGATATTCATCATCAATGGGTGAATAATGAGGGGGAAAAGCCGTGGGAGCTATGGCCGGGTATTTTGGATACTTGGAAAGGGGAGTTGGCCCAAGCCGGATCTTCTGCTGATTATCCATTGCCGCCCAAAATTCATGCGTCCAGTCCCAAAAGTGAAAAAGATCCCCGGGGCCATGCGGAGGGTGTTCTAGTGGAGCCGTTGCTTACCTTTTTGCGCAATATTGCCGGATATACGGATCGAATTGATGTCATGCTTGAAGCCAAGCTTAAGGATGAAGCGTTATTCGGATTGATGAATGAACTGCGCCTTCAGGAAGACAATGGGGTTAAAGTGCTGGATGGGGCTTCCGTAGAAATTATGCCTTAGAAAGTGGCATTTCGCGGATAAAGCTCCCATTTAGAGAAACTTTATGCAGTTTATTGTGTATACTAGAATGTGTAAACTAGCAAACTTGTAATGAAACAGAGATGGTTAAGAGACTGTGCTGTAGGGCAGCTTCGTAAACCACGTAACAATGATATAGAAAGTAGAGTGAACACGTTGAACGAACATGAAAACGAAAAGGTTCCCTATATCGTATCAGGAAAAAGCTATACTGCCGTGGCTATTAACGCGGCATCCAAAGCCGGGGAATGGATTAAGAGCAGACTGGGAACTGTTGAACATTTGAATACTAAACAGTCTCCTACGGATCTGGTGACCGAGGTAGATAAAGGTGCAGAGCAGATGATTCGCAGACTGATTCTGACCCATTTTCCCGATCATGCTATTTTGGGTGAAGAGAGTGTAGAGCCGGGAGCCGAAGCTTCGGCCCGCGCATTAGAGGCTGCCCGTGAAGAGGAATATTTATGGATTATTGATCCGGTAGATGGCACTACCAATTTTGTACACAGTCTGCCGTATTACAGTGTGTCTATTGCCTTGGCCCATCGTGGCGAGGTGATTGTCGGGGTCATTTATGATCCGTCCCGTGATGAAATGTTTGTAGCGGAAAAAGGAAAAGGCGCGTATGTGCATGGCAATCGCATGCAAGCATCGAGAGAAGAAACACTGGGAGATAGTCTGGTCTGCATCGGCTTCCCACCGGACCGTACGTATGCACAACCGCTAAATATGAAAATTACGCAGGTTCTTACACCTCAAGTACGTGGCATTCGGGCGCTGGGATCGGCAGCATTGCATCTGGCTTATGTAGCGTCAGGACGGCTGTCGGCTTATTGCGAAATTGGTTTGAATGCGTGGGATGTAGCAGCGGGCGCTTTGCTGGTACAGGAATCAGGCGGTACCATCACCGATACATTGGGCAGACCTTATGACCTGAGTGTACGGCATATTGCAGCTACGAATACAGCTATTCATTCTCAACTTATTCAAGTGCTGAAAGAAGCAGACGCAACCGGGTTATAATTCTACGTAGACCATCATCCTGAAGGAGGAAATCGCGATGAGCCAATCCGAAGAATTGGAACGCCAGCTCAGTGAACTGCTGACGGAAGGCGAAATTCGTGAGAATGAGGCCAAAAAGCGGGAACGGCTCAGCCCTAAATATGAGGTGCGGGTTCAGACTCATATCGATCCCATTGTTGAGGAGACGCGTAAATACCGGAGTATGGCACGTGAACTTGATGACCGATACGACGAATATATGAGCAAGGCGGACAAATCGAAACCAACCGATCAACGCTAAGCAAATACAAATACCTCTTGCCGAATGACCAAGGCATGGGGTATTTTGTATGTTATAAAGGAGGCGACATTCACTGATTACCTACTTTAAAAGCGCTTACAAAAATGCTGGAATCCATCATAAAATGGTACTACTGATTACGGTGCTTATGCTGGTTAATTTTGCAGTAGTTGCAGTCATACTTAAGTACGTATTTCATATTTATGATAATCAAATGTACAAAAAAACATCCGAAGTACTCAATATTTCTTCAATCGGTATAGAAAATGAGTTGAAGGATGTGGAAAAAGTTACTTTCAAGGTAACAACGGACGAGCAGCTTCAACGTTATTTGCTGCAATTGGAAAAGGAAACGTCACCTTATGCCAAAATGGTGCTGCGTAAAAAAATAACGAATAGGCTCGTCGCCTTTGCCGGCTCTGAGACCTATGTCTATTCTATGATAGTGATCGATAAAGAGGGACAGGTCATGAGTGCGGGCAACCGCGAAGGTATTCCCCAAGAACTTCGATCCACCCTGTCGGAGCTGGCAGACGAACATGACGGTTCCAATGCATGGTATGCGGCAGGCCATTCCTCCTTGCTGGCAGCTCGGCAGTTCAAATCCTTTACCGATTCCAATTTTACGCTGAATGGGCTCGGAACGCTTGCGATTCGTGTGCGAATTGACCGGATTGTAGCGGACCGCGTGCAAACCTCCGGCCGTGACGGACAACTGATGATTACAGATGGAAGGCGGATGATTTATCCCGAAACACCACTATTGAGTGAGAGTGATATTCAGGCCGAGCTTGGTCGGAAGCAGCCTTACGGGATTGCGACCTACTCAGGAGGAACCTTTTTCGCTGCTCAAATCAAATCCTCTTATACGGGTTGGACGTATTTGCATATGACCCCCTTCGATGATATGTTTCGCAGCATTACGATCATTAAAGAAGTTGTAAGCGCTATTTTTGTCATTATGCTTCTTATTGCATTGGCACTGGGAGCTAGGTTGTCAGGCAGCATTACCAAACCGATCGTTCAATTAATCCAGAACATGCGTAAAATAGAAAAAGGCGATCTCGACCGTTTGGAGGAAGAAGCACTTGGCGCGGTCCCCCTTTCCACACAGGACGAGGTAGGCTTGCTACATCGGACATATAAGAAAATGATTCGCCGCATTCGTGAGCTCATTAATGAAAATGTTGCCAAGCAGCTATTACTGAGGGAAACAGAGCTAAAGGCACTACAAGCACAGATTAATCCACATTTTTTATACAACACGCTGGAATCCGTGAACTGGCTCGCCAAGGCCAACAAGCAGGATCGGATTTCAGAGATGGTGGAAGCACTTGCTTTTCTATTGCGTAGTGCGGTCAGTTTTGAAGAGCAACTGATTCCGCTTCGAAAAGAACTGGATATTGTAAGGAGCTACGTAACGATCCAAACAACACGTTTTGATGAGCGTCTCGTTTTCCATCTGGATGTCCCGGAAGAACTGATGGATGCGCAAATTCCGAAGCTAACGCTTCAGCCTTTGGTGGAGAATGCCATCCATTATGCGTTGGAGCCGCGAATTGAACCCTGTCGGATTGCTATTATTGCGAGAGAAAGCGAGGGGGCTCTATTTCTGCGAGTTGAAGATGACGGACCGGGAATGACGCCGGATTTCTTGGAAAAACTGCGGAGCGGGCAGGTCACGACCCGTGGGCAGGGCATTGGACTTACGAATATTCAAGAACGGATTAACCTGACATTTGGTACACCTTGGGGGATAGAGCTGCATAGCGAGTCAGGAACAGGAACGTCGATTCATGTCTGTATTCCATATGTGAAAGGGGATCAGGGTCGTGTACAAGGTGCTACTGGTTGATGATGAGCGTATGATTTTGGAAGGCATATCGCAGGTGGTTGATTGGGGTAAAGCGGGAACGAGATTGGTGGGTACGGCACGTAACGGGATTGAGGCTTATGATCAGATTCAGGCCAGCCCGCCTGACTTTGTGATTAGCGACATCTCTATGCCTGGACTAGACGGTATCGGACTGGTTGCCAAAACGACGGAGCACTTTCCAGACGTTCGTTTCATTCTGTTGTCTGGTTACAAAGATTTCGACTATGCCTGTCGGGCCATGCAATACGGGGTGAAGCACTACTTGTTGAAGCCATGCAATGAGCGGCAAATTCATGAGGCTCTGACCGAGTTGGGGCAGGAGCGGGAGGAGCAGGAAGAACGCAAGCAGTTTGTAAACCGGATGAAGCTAGATTTTCAGCGTATGCTGCCTCATGTGAAGGAACACTTTTTGAAGGAGTTTATTTCCTATAAAACTTACGGTAGCCGCGATATCGCATTTTATGAGCGGTTATTCGGACTTGAATTGCAAGATAAGCAGGTTCGAATGCTACTGCTGCGGGTGGAGGAATCACATGAGCCGGAGCATTTGTTTGCATTGCAAAATATAGCGGCAGATTTGATGGATGATGTCTTGCTCAGTACGACCATGCAGGGGCAATTGCTCATCGTGCTGGAAAGTGAGGATGACACGTCACGGTTTATGAAACAGATTGAAGCGGTACGTGCGACATTTCATCGCTTTTACAAGCTGGAGGTAACGGTCGCAGTTAGTGAGTCGGATAGTATGCAGCATTCACGGGGGATGTATCGGGAGACACTGCATTGTATGAATCACCGGTTTTACACCGGGGAAGGCAGTCTGATTACGAAGGAGGATTTAGCGGCTGAGGATACCCGGGAGATGGCAGATTTGGAGCTGGACGAGGAGAAGTTCGGTCTGCTGATCAAGGCTGGAAATACGGTGGAGGTTGCACAGGAAGTGGATCGGTTGTTCGGTATTCTGTCCCGTATGAAGCTGGAAATTTCCGTGACCCGCTCCTATGTGCTTCAGCTCTATGCCGCTATGATCCGTATATGCCCCGAAGAAGAGCGTGCGGCGTTTACGAGCCGAATGGTGGTGCTGGCAGAGCAAAAAACGCTGGCATGTCTCAAATCTTTTGTACAGGAAGCTGCCGAACGAATGACCGCAATCTATTATAAAAGTAATGTGTATCGCCAATCTTCCACCGTTGATAAAATGATCACTATTATTGAGCAAAACTACAGAAAATCCGATTTGTCGCTGAACGGAGTGGCAGGTCAAATGCTGTATATGAATTCCGACTACTTAGGGAAGATATTCAAAAAGGTGACGGGCGAAAACTTCTCACACTACGTCAATCGTTATCGGATCGAACGTGCGGCTGAGCATATTCGGGAGACAGGAGACGTGAAGGTGTTTGAGCTGGCGGAATGGTTCGGCTTCGGTGGGAACGCACAATATTTTAGCCAGGTGTTCAAAAAGTGGGCGGGTATGACGCCTTCCGAGTACATTAAATCACATGAACGGGGATGAGCGTATGGAGTCCCACTGTTTTTTAAACCCAGGAAACCTGATTTGTGTATTCCAATGTTTCTCGGCTTTTGGGAAAATAACAACAGGAGCTAATGTAAACGCTATCAAAATTGCGAAAGTGCGTTGTCACTCGTAATTTGGCTCCTTTCTAGAACAGCGAAAAGGGGAGAGATAGGTGGGCAAAAAGGGATGGTTTCTGATCATAGCTATGCTGCTCGTTTTGACGACGGCATGTAGCGGAGCGGGCGGCGGCAATTCGGGCACAAGTGCAGACGGGAAAGTAAAGTTACGTATCGCTTGGTGGGGATCGGATACGCGTCATGAATACACGCAAAAGGTCGTTGATTTGTATAAGCAGAAAAATCCAAATGTAACGATTGATGTGGAATATGCCTCTTTCGATGACTATTGGAAAAAACTCGCTCCGCAGGCTGCGGCTAATCAGTTGCCGGATATCGTGCAAATGGACATTTCGTACATTAGCCAATATGCAAAAAATGGTCAACTGGAGGATCTCGCGCCCTACTTGAATCAAAAAATTCAGGTTGCTGATGTGACCGAAAATGTACTCAAAAGCGGCGTAATTGCTGGAAAGCAATATGGTATCCCAACCGGTGTTAATGTTCTGGGTTTCCAGTATGACCCGGCGTTGCTCAAAAAAGCGGGTATAGACAAAATTCCTGACAACTGGACATGGGATCAATACAAAGAAATGGCTTTAAAGGCTGGTTCCAATAAAGTATACTTTGACAGCTCGATGGCTGCCGATATTTTCTTCCACTACTATTTGCGTACTCAAGGAAAGACTCTCTACAATGCGGAAGGAACAGGATTGGGGTATGACGACGATAAGCTGTTTGTTGACTTCTTCAGCGGATTGGCTGATCTGATTAAGAAGGGAGCGACCCCGCCTCCTGAAATCATGAACCAGACTAAGGGGATTCTTGAGGAATCCGATATCGTAAAAGGAACAGGCATCGGTATTTGGCAGTGGTCCAATCAGTATGTGGGCTTACAGCAGGTCGTTAACCGCCCAATGGCACTGGCTCCGATGTTTGGGCCGAATATGGAAAAAGGCGTATATATGCAGCCTACGATGTACTGGACGGTTGCTTCCCGTTCACAGGTGAAGGATGAAGCCGCTAAGTTTATTGATTTCTGGATGAACGATGTAGAAGCGAATAAATTGATTAAAGGCGAACGGGGCGTGCCGATTTCCGCCAAAATCAAGGAAGCTGTTGCACCAGAGTTGAGCGAGCCTACGAAGCAGGTGTTTGAATTTGTAGCTTCCATGGAGCCGAAGGCTTCTCCAATGAGCCCGCCGCCACCAGTCGGATCGCCGGAAGTGATTGCGACTCTGACCGATTATATTGAGCAGGTCAATTTCGGACAGATGACGGCTGAAGACGCAGCGACCAAATTCCGGGCTGATGCGAATACCATCCTTGCGAATAACAAGCAATAATAAGCGTAATGAGACCTTTAGGATATCTGACAACGTTTTAGCATAAGAATCGATAGGATCGAAGGAACATTTCGTTAAGTTAACCGTGCGTAGTCCAAAGCATGATTGCGCACGGTTGATTCGACGAAGCAACTGCATAAGCACCCTTTGCAGACATCACGATATTATTCTCATAACAACGAATTATTGACATCATAAAGTTTTACTAATTCTTTAAATGCAACAGAAGGGAGGCTTGATGAGCTTGCGAAATCATCAGAGCTTGAAAGCCAATATGACCGGATATGCGTTTATCAGCCCTTTTATTGTGGGCTTTCTGGCGTTTACGTTAATTCCAATGTTTATTTCGCTGTATCTGTCCTTTACCACCTACAACCTGTTCACCCCGCCCAAATGGATTGGTCTGGGTAACTTCGAAAAGATGTTCACAGGCGACCCGAAATACTGGAATTCGATCAGGGTCACGTTTACGTATGTATTGGTCGGTGTACCGTTGCGACTGATTTTCGCGCTGTTTGTGGCTATGATTTTGAATACCAAATCGCGCATGGTCGGCACCTATCGGACGATGTACTATCTGCCATCCATTATCGGAGGTAGCGTTGCGGTATCGATTATGTGGCGGAACATTTTCAGTAATAACGGCATAGTGAACAGCCTGCTTTCGACTCTAGGGGCGACCCCGGTGAAATGGTTTGGTGATCCGGATGCTTCGCTTACGATGCTGATCACCCTGTCCGTATGGCAATTTGGCTCCTCTATGCTGATTTTTCTGGCAGGTTTGAAGAACATTCCTGTTGAATTGTACGAGGCGTCCAGTGTAGATGGCGCTAAGCCAGTACGAAAATTTTTCAGTATTACGCTGCCGTTGCTTAGCCCCATTATTCTATTTAATCTGATTATGCAGACGATCAGCGCCTTTATGACCTTCGTCCCGGCTTATGTTATTTCTAAGGGCGAAGGAGGCCCGATGGATGGAACGATGCTGCATTCACTGTATCTGTTCCGGCAGGCGTTTATGTTCAGCAACATGGGATATGCGGCAGCCATGGCTTGGGTCATGCTCATTATGATTGGGATACTGACAGCGATTTTATTTATAACCTCCAGATACTGGGTATTTTATGAAACGGAAAAGGGGCGCTGATACTGATGGCATGGAAAACGGTCAAATGGCCAATTTATCACATACTGGTTGCTGCACTGGCGCTCCTGATGCTGTATCCCGTTTTTTGGATGCTGTTCAGCTCGTTTAAAGAAAGTCGGACGATATTCGTCACGGCATCCTCGCTTTTCCCTACAGAATGGATCTGGCAAAACTATGTAACAGGCTGGAAAGGGACGACTGGCTACAACTTTGGCACGTACATTCTGAACTCGCTCACGATCGTGGTGATTTCAACGATTGGAGCTGTGCTTTCCTCCTCATTGATCGCATTTGGCTTCGCACGCTTGAAATTCAAAGGGCGTAACTTGTGGTTTGCTTTGATGATGGTGACGCTTATGCTACCAGGAGATGTGGTACTGGTACCGCAATATATTATTTTCACCAAGCTCGGTTGGATCAATACGATCTTACCGTTGGTGGTACCCTCCTTTTTCGGGATGCCGTTCTTCATCTTTCTGATGGTGCAGTTTATACGGACGATTCCAGCAGAGCTGGATGAGGCGGCGACGATTGACGGATGCGGCAAGTTCCGGCTGTATTTCAGAATTATTTTACCCTTACTTAAATCGTCGTTGGCTACAGCGGCAATCTTCTCTTTCTACTGGAAGTGGGAGGATTTGCTTGGTCCGGTACTGTATCTGAATTCGCCAGAGAAATATACCGTATCTATTGCACTCAAGATGTTCCTCGACAGCGAGTCGGCTTCCAACTGGGGAGGAATGTTCGCGATGTCTATCCTAAGCCTGCTTCCAGTTATCGCTGTATTCTTCGCATTCCAGAAGCAAATTGTAGAAGGAATGAGTACGAGTGGTTTGAAGGGGTAAGATCCAAAATCCATAGCGTGAGGATATGAAGCTTACGTGTGGAAATGGAAGGCATCCGGGATTGTACGATTGAATGGACGGGATTTGAGGGCGATGGCTGAGAGGTGAGTAAATTGTGGAAGTTTGATTTTGGTCCGGGGGAGCCTGCGGATGGCTACAAGGGAGTGTCTCCGGATTGCTTATATACAACTGAACAGGGCTATGGCTTTGAGACTACGGAGCATGTGTACGGTCGGAAAAGGCAGAGTGCAGCCAAGGATGCACGCACGCGGCTGCGAAGCAGCTTTTGTATTCCACTAAACGCTGCATTTGTTGTAGATGTGCCAGACGGGCTGTATCTTGTCACTATACTGGTTGGCGATTCGCAGGCGGAAACGCTCACGCGACTCAAGGCTGGTGAAGGCAAGCACATGCTTCCCCCAGTGCACACGCTGCCGGGCCAGTTCACCGAAGCCCTGTTTGCGGTGCCTGTCCGGGGTGGCAAACTGCGCCTCACCGTGTCAGGCACCGCGCCACGGCTCAATGCGCTGGAGATTGCGCCAGCGCCACAGACCCTCCGGCTATTCCTAGCCGGAGATTCCACGGTTACGGATCAGGACGCATCCGGCTATCCGTATACAGGCTGGGGTCAGGCTTTGCCCGCCTTGTTCAAGCATGATGTCTGCGTGGATAATCATGCCGTATCGGGGCGAAGCTCCAAAAGCTTCATGGACGAAGGACGGCTGGGTGTCATTTTGGGCGAAATAAAGGCAGGAGATTTCCTGTTCATCCAGTTCGGTCATAATGATCAGAAGCCTGATCCGGAGCGGGCTACAGAGCCTTTTACAACCTACAAGGAGCATCTTCGCCTCTATATCGACGGCGCAAGAAGCCATGGGGCAACCCCGGTACTGGTCACGCCCGTACATCGTCGCTATTTTAGCGAGGATGGTACGCTATCTGACACACATGGTGACTATGTAACAGCGGTTCGTGAGCTGGCGGAAGAAGCGAATGTACCGCTGATTGATTTGTCTGCCCGCACGCAGGAGTTATATGAGCAGCTGGGTCCCGAAGAGAGTAAAGAGCTTTTTATGTGGTTGCTGCCTGGTGAATACATGAACTTTTCCGGCGGCTTAGAGGATAACACGCATTTTCATGAGAATGGCGCGGTTCGTATTGCAGACATGGTGGTGGATGCTGTGAAGGAACTGGATTTGCAACCGCTGCGCATGTATTTACGTTGAAGGACGACCTTTTCATGTACGGGCGTCAAGGAGGTAACTCACGTGAAACTTACCAAAGGGGGAGACGTGGAAATGCCTGCATTGATTTTTGATGAAGAACAAGTTAAGCAGGTGATCGACCGGGTAGTAGAACGCACCTTTCAAATGCACTACAGCTGGGATTGGCCGGGCGGAGTAGCCTTTTACGGAGTATGCGAAGCGTATGAAGCGACAGGGAACGAAAAGTATCTGACCAAGCTAAAAGAATGGGTAGACGAAAATATCGAGGATGGGCTTCCGTCTCTCTCGGTGAACGGCGTTTCTGTCGGGCACTGTTTGTTGACGCTTTATCAGGCCACAGGTGAGCAAAAATACCTTGATATTGCCATCGAGATGGCAGAATTTTTGGCCAAAAAAGCGGAGCGGTTTGCCGACGGCATTTTCCAGCATACGGTGAATTCACTTCATGATGTATTTCCGCAGCAAGCATGGGTGGATACGATGTTTATGGCCGGTTATTATTTGCTGCGCATTGGTCATCTGTTAGGCAACAAGGAGTATTGGGAGGATGGAATTCGTCAATATCACGGGCATGAAGAATTTTTGCAGGACCCGGATACGAATCTGTATTATCACGGATGGGATCATGCGAATCAAAGCCGGATGTCAGGAATATATTGGGCGCGCGGCAATTCATGGACAGCCCTCACGATGGCAAAAGCGCTGAAACTTGTGGAGGTGCAGCATCCATCTTATATGATCATCGACGGCTCGCTGCGTGACCAGCTCAATGCACTGGTGCGGCTGCAATCCCCAGAAGGGCTGTGGCATACGGTGCTGAACGATGATACCTCTTATCTGGAAACCTCGGGCTCGGCAGGAATTGCGACCGCCTTGCTTATGCAAGGAAGATTGTTTAACAAATACACCCAAAAGGCGATCGAAGGTATTCTTTCCCGCATTAAGGACGACGGCACAGTAACGGGTGTATCCGCGGGAACTGCTGTGATGAACGATATTGACGGCTATCGAAACGTTCCATATAAACGCATTCAGGGATGGGGTCAGGGATTGGCGCTTGCTTTTCTGGCCCAACTGTTGCGTACCAAGGAGAATCCGTACGGCTAGAAGAAGGGACATAGGGAAACGAAAGTATTCATAGGTCAAAGGAGGCCGATAGCATGGGAGATACTGAACTTTCTCAGGAGCTTTCTCATGAAAAAGTAGCTAATCAGCCGCGAGGCAGCCTATTCTGGGTCATCCCCGATGGGTATATTCCACCGGAAAGCCGGGGTGAGCTGCTCAGTCATGAGAGTATATGCGTGCTGAATTGTGGGAGCCGTGTGGCAAATCTGAGTATAGACATCTATTTTGAAGACCGCGAGCCATTGGAGGGATTGATCGAGGTGGTGGAAGGAAGACGAACCCGTCATATCCGAACAGCCTCGTTGGAGAAATCCGGCGAGCAGATTCCGGTAGGTATTCCTTACGCAATTACGGTCACTAGCGATGTGCCCATAATCGTACAATATAGCAGATTGGACACGACACAGCCGGAATTGGCGTTAATGAGTGTCATGGCGTACCCTATCTAATGCGACGAAGACTAAGAAATGAAAAAAGAAATCTCTCCGCTGGAATTGCGCAGCCTGGAGATTTCTTTTTTTGCAGGCAAATGAGTGTCTATTTTTAGCCCGTTTTTTGTGATTTTGCCGAAGTTGTTTTGATTGGCGTGAAGTTTTTTCGTCCTCCGAAATTGGTACCCAACACGCCGATAATGATCATCACAGCCCCAATAATGTGATAGTAGGCGAGCTGCTCCTTCAAAATGTAAGCACCGGCAATCATGGAAATGAGGGTGGATAAATTGCCGATCACACTCATTTTGGAGGCTTCGATCCACTTCAAGGCAAAGCTCGATAACAGCGAGGTGACGAGGGTAGACAGAATGCCTAGATAAATCAGTGCCATCCAATAACCAGGCTTCACCAGTGGAGCGGTATAGGCGCTCATGGAGCCGTCTATGGCATGATATCCCAGTGCCACCACGTTAAAAACGATACATCCCAAAATAGAGGTAACGTAGGTCAATTCCATTGGGTTGTACTTTTGTGTTAATGGTCGTGCCAGTACGTTATAGCCGGATAGGCATATCGCAGAGAGCACGAGCAGAAGAATACCCCCATAGCTATTGGATGCTAGCGGTGCTCCGCTTTTCATCACAAATATAAAAACCACGCCAAAGACAGAGAGCAGTAAGGAAATCTTCTGGACTACCGTTGTACGCTCTTTAATAAAATAGGAAGCTAACAGCAGCGTAAAGATGGGAACGGTTGCTTGGATAATTCCACCTTCCGATGAAGAAGTGCTCATCAGCCCGAAGGCTTGCAGTGGAAAATACACTAATGGCGAGAGCAGCGCCAGTGGTAAAATGCGCAGAATGTCACGCATCTTGATGTTGATCTTGATCCAACCGAGCAACACGGGAATGGTCAAAGCGATAAAAGACAGCGCAAAGCGGTGGGCGATCACATCCAGCGGGCTCGCCTCTGTGACTGTCAATTTTACAAATAAAAATGAAAATCCAAGTATAGCTGCATAGCTGAGAGCTGCCAGATAGGCGGCTCCATTTCTAGAACGACTGTTCATAATAAACCTCCGTAATAATGACCTTAACCTGTGGTTCTCTCAATATACCCGGATGGCATAACCTGATACAATCCATAAAATCTGCAACTGTACGGGTACAGTTGTGAAATGAAAAAAAGCCGGAACGAAGTCCCAGAGGTCGGATTCCCATCCCTAAGACTACTTCCAGCTCTTATCCTATTCATATTCTATCACTTACTGCTTGTTTTACTTACCTTGTGACATCGCCCGGAACGAATCGTCCGCCGCTTCCAGCGTAGCATCTACATCTTCGTCCGTATGCGCTGTTGTGAGAAACCAGGCTTCGTACTTGGATGGTGCCAGATGAATACCGCGATCCAGCATATGACGGAAGAAGGATGCAAACGCTTCGCTATCCGTATCCTGCGCCTGCGCGTAATTCGTGATCGGATGATCACAGAAATGCGTCGAGAACGCTCCACGAATTCGGTTGATCGTCAATGGCACGCCGTAGCGTTCGGCAGAGGACTGGATACCGTCCGTCAGCCTCACAGCCAGACGTTCCATCTCTTCATACACGCCTTCCCCTTGAAGGACTTCAAGGCAGGCGATGCCTGACGAGATGGACGCTGGGTTGCCCGCCATCGTACCCGCCTGATAAGCTGGGCCGAGTGGGGCAACCTGCTCCATGATGTGCTTGCTGCCGCCGTAGGCACCAATCGGCAGACCACCGCCCATGATTTTGCCCAGCGCGGTCAAATCTGGCTGAATCGCATCATGGTTGTCCAAACCTGCATACGTTTGGGTGGAACCGAAGTGGAATCGGAATGCGGTAATGACCTCGTCATAAATGACGAGTGAGCCGTTCGCACGCGCCATGGAGCACAACCCTTCCAAATAACCGGGTTGCGGCATGACCATGCCAAAATTACCGACAATGGGCTCGACCATGACTGCCGCCACATCGTCGCTCCAACGCTCCAAGGCTTGGCGTAACGCGTCGAGATCATTGAATGGTACGGTAATAACCTCGCTCGCAATGTTGGTCGTAATGCCTGCACTGTCAGGTATGCCTAGCGTGGAAGGGCCGGACCCTGCGGCAACAAGTACCAGATCCGAGTGACCGTGGTAGCAGCCGGCAAATTTGATGATCTTGTTCCGCCCAGTATAGGCCCGTGCAACACGAATCGTTGTCATAACCGCTTCTGTGCCAGAATTCACAAACCGGACCTTGTCCATAGAAGGAATTGCTTCCTTCAGCATCTTGGCCAGTTTGATTTCCAATACCGTTGAGGTTCCGTATAATACGCCGTTCGCGGCCGCTTCGCTGATAGCCTTAGTAATATGGGGATGGGCATGTCCAGTAATAATAGGGCCATAAGCCGCCAAATAGTCGATATACCGATTATCATCCTCATCCCAGAAATGAGCACCTTTAGCGCGTTTCATGAATACTGGAGCGCCGCCGCCCACAGCTTTAAAGGAGCGTGAAGGGCTGTTAACGCCCCCGACAATATGCTCCAGGGCTTCTTTATATAGTGCTTCGGAGTTTTCCCGTTTCATCATCAAAAACTTCCTTTCCGTTCATTAAAATAGGGTATACACACGCCAAAGGGCAGCGTTCACGGCTGCCCCTGCATACATCATTATAGCTCTTTTTGTCCTGTCTTTGTTGTTGATTGTGTGGAAGCATCCTCATTACTGTTTTTACTGCCCCCTGTAAAAGAAGCTTTATCCTTCTTGGTAGACGATGCACTGTCTGGCTGTTTCGTTTCATTCTGATCCTTATTTTGTTCCTGTGTTTGTGCGGGTGGATTATTAAATATATCCTGCACATACGTTTTCAGTTCTTCCGGATCGCGGACAGTAAGAACTGCCGCGCCGCCCACATTCTCTTCTCCGAGCATCTTCATCGGTGGAACCTGTTCGCTGCCTGCAAAGTTGCTTTGGTACCCCACATTTGCCAGCTTCCACATATCGTTAACACTGAGATTCGTGTCAATGAACGGGTTAACCTGCTCTAAAATATTTGGCAAGTTAGCGATGGAAGTCGTGGTCTGCATTTTCTGGGCTATTGCCTCCAAAAATGCGCGTTGCCGTCCTGATCGGGAGAAGTCGGACATTGCATCGTGGCGGAACCGCACATATTGAAGTGCCGTGTTGCCATCTAGATGCTGCATGCCCTTTTTCAAATCAATATCGTACTGATGTTTATCCGCATTACTTGTATAATGCATATCCTTTTCCACTTCAAAATCAATCCCGCCTACGGCATCCACCAGTTTGATAAAGCCCTGGAAATCCGTGTACACATAATATTGCACCGGGATGCCTAACAGATCGCCAGCCGTCTTCATGGCTGTGTTGGGTCCGTGAGTAATGGCGGTGTTAATTCGATTTTTTCCATAGCCGGGAATATCCACGTACGTATCACGCAAAATAGAGAACAGGTGGATTTTTTTCTTAACGGGGTCCAGCGATACGACCATCATACTGTCTGATCGGGGAACTTCCCCTTTCTGGATACCGCGCCCATCGACACCCATCAGCAAAATGTTAACCATATCGGTACCTTCCCACTTGGGCGGTTCTGGCGTACGAACCTGATCGACCTGCTTTACATTTTTGAAGGGGGAGTTAGCGCCCTCTTTATGCAGATTATCCAGCTGATTATAAATGGATGTAAAATAGTACACGGCAAAGCCGACAATCGCGACGATTACCACGGCTAGAACCGACCATATCGTCCTTTTGGTTCTGCTTGTCATGGATGCTCTCCCTTTCGCTTTTCAGTTCATTACATTATAATTTCTTTTTGGAGCACAATCAATTTAACTATGGATTTTACAAATCCTGATTGAGAGGTATAACATGCTGGCAATTGATGTGCAGGATCTGCGCAAAACATTTAAGGTTCAAAAAAATCGCGAGGGCTTAAAAGGTGCCTTCCTTGATTTATTCGCCCGCGAATACAACGAGGTAGCCGCGGTCAAAGATATATCCTTCCGTATTCCGCAAGGAGAAATATGCGGTTATATCGGTGAGAACGGCGCCGGAAAGTCCACCACGATTAAGATGCTGACAGGCATTCTCGTGCCGACATCGGGACATCTCAAGGTGGGCGGTTATGTCCCCTATGAGGAACGCGAGAAATTTGTAGGCAACATTGGTGTTGTTTTCGGTCAGCGCAGCCAGCTTTGGTGGGACATCGGTGTGATCGAGTCTTTTCAACTACTGCGGAAAGTATATCAGGTTCCGGCCACGGACTTCAAACGTAGGCTGGATGAGCTGGTAGAGAGACTGCAATTGCAGGATCTGCTAAGCCGCCCGGTACGCAAGCTTAGTCTCGGGCAACGGATGCGCTGTGAGTTAGTAGCAGCCTTGCTGCACAATCCGTCCATTGTTTTTCTGGACGAGCCGACCATTGGCCTCGATATTATGGTAAAGTCCGAAATCCGCGAGTTTCTAAAGGACATGAACCGGGATTATGGTACGACTATTTTGCTGACAACCCATGATTTGCAGGATATTGAAGCGCTGTGCTCGCGCGTCATTATGCTGGATGATGGGAATATCATCTATGATGGTGGTCTGGAGGATCTGAAGGCACGTTGGGGTACAGGTCGAGAAGTACGGTTTCAGTTCGGCACACCGACCCAACTGGAGCAATTACAGGCATGGACTGCTGATATGCCACTGGCTTGGACGGCGGATAACGATTTGGCTGCCAAGGTATGGATTCCTCTTCATATTAATGTATCGGATGTTCTCGCTTGCGTAGTCGGTCGCACGGATATTACGGATATCAAAATCATTGAAACCAACACGGATGATATCGTCCGCAGTATCTATCAGTCTGGTTCGGCTGAACGCCAGGGCAATCCGATAGTGGAGGCCAAAGTTCATGCTTAGCGTATACACCGATTTTATTCGTATCCGATTTCTCACGATGCTTGCGTATCGTGTGAACTATTATTCAGGAATCCTTATTTATTGCATGAATATTGGCGTATATTATTTCACATACAAAGCGATATATGGCGATGCGGGTAGCATTGGAGGTTTTACCGCTGCTCAGATGACGACGTATGTAGCAGTATCGTGGATGGCGAGAGCCTTTTATTTTAACAATCTGGATCGTGAAATCTCGACGGATATACGTGATGGAAGCATTGCAATTCAGATGATCCGACCTTATAACTATGTACTTGTTAAATTTATGCAAGGACTCGGCGAGGGAATGTTCCGTTTTCTGCTGTTTATGATTCCAGGCATGGCGATTGCGATGCTGCTATTTCCGGTAAAGCTTCCCACGGATCCGGTAGCCTGGGTTGGTTTTCTGGTCATGCTGTTTTTTAGCTTTATGATCAACACTCAGATCAATATTATTACGGGGTTAACGGCCTTTTTTATCGAAAATAATGAGGGCATGATGCGTATGAAGCGCGTAGTTGTAGATCTGTTTTCTGGGTTGATTTTGCCAATCAGTTTGTTTCCAGGCTGGCTGGCGACGATCGCCCAATGGATGCCGTTTCAGGCGATTACCTATTTGCCGGGCTCTGTATTTACGGGACGTGTAAAAGGCGTTGGCATCTGGAATGTACTGGGTATCCAAATCATTTGGCTGGTCGTTCTGCTCGTGCCGATGATCATCATTTGGCGACTGGCGCGCAGACGTCTGTTCGTGCAGGGAGGGTAAGCCGATGATGTACTATTTGGGTCTCATTAGCGAATATTTAAAAAATTACATGAAGTCACGGCTCACCTATCGGGCCGACTTTTGGGTAGAAGTGATTTCAGACCTGCTGTTTCAGGCCACAAATCTTATTTTTATCCTGGTTATTTTTATGCATACAGACAGTTTGGGCGGCTGGAGTGAAAATGAAGTCGTGTTCGTTTATGGATTTTTCATGGTTCCATACGGACTATTCAGTTGTTTTGTAAATCTTTGGAACTTTAGCGAGCGTTACATTGTGAAAGGTGAACTCGACCGGGTAATGACCCGTCCCGCGTATAATCTGTTCCAGATTTTCCTTGAAAATGTGGATCCGCCTGCGCTGGTGGGTTCTGTGATTGGCCTGATTATCATGGGGATCAGCGGGGCACAGATGGACTTGGCTATGGAGTGGTGGTTCGTACCGGCGCTGATCATTTTGAGCCTAAGTGCCGTGGCGATCTATACGGGCATCTACACCATATTGACATCCCTTTCGTTTTTTTCGGATGCGCCGACAGGAATTATCCCGCTCATGTACAATATTCAGGGCTACGGACGTTATCCAGTGACGATCTATAACCGTGCTATTCAGGTTGTGCTAACTTGGATACTGCCTTTTGCTTTTGTTGGTGTATATCCAGCCTCCCTGTTCCTTCACCGAGAGGATATGCGCCATATGGCCCTGTTAACTCCTGTGATGGGAATTGTCTTTCTGACTTTGGGTTTACTGGCATGGAACTGGGGAGTTCGCCGTTACAGAGGGGCAGGCTCATAGGGCGGATCACATAAGAACTCCCACAAGATAGGAGATGATGAGATGTCCACGACATCTACCATTATTGGACAAGAGGCACCGGATTTTGAATTGCCTGGGAGTGAGGGAAAGCATGTTAAGCTGTCTGATTATCGAGGCAGTAGGGTATTGTTGTATTTCTATCCCAAGGATTTGACCTCTAGTTGCTCGACTCAGGCTTGTGATTTTCGGGATAAACATACGGAGTTTGAAGGCTTGAACACGGTGATTCTGGGGGTAAGCCCTGATCCACTCAAGCAGCATGACAAGTTTATTGCAAAGTACGGACTCCCTTTTCAGTTGTTATCTGATGAAGAGCATCAGGTGGCTGAGACGTATGGTGTATGGCAGCAAAAACAGATGTACGGCAAGCAGTACATGGGTATTGTTCGGTCTACGTTCCTTATTGATGAAAATGGAATTTTAGTTCATGAATGGCGTGGTTTAAGAGTAAAAGGACATATTGATGCTGCGCTGGCATACATTCAGGATATGGCGTAAGTGAAGAACCAAAGAAAACCTTTTGAAACCGGATCGTGCTTTCAGGCGTGTCGGTTTCAAAAGGTTTTTTTTAATTTTTAGATATATTTTGCCGCTGCTTCCACTTTTGCTTGCAGAGATAAACACCCCATAATAGAAGCGGAATGATCAAGCCGTTACCACAGAAAATGAATACATATACAGATAACAGCATCTCACTAACGCGACTAAAAGCCTCTATTCCCGATAGTACAGTAAACACCAGTAATATCCATTTCCTCCAAACTACCTGAGTTACCAGCAATCAATACTTGATCCTTTAAATAGTCGAATGGTTCCGCGCCCTCTGGTACATGATGTTCGTTTTCCCGCATTAATGAACGCAGAACGGAATCATGGAGTAATTGAGTGTTAATCAGACCATTGATATAAAACAAAGCCGCTGGCCATTTTTGCATCCATAATAGCTCTTTAATGATTAAATCTCCGCTGTTTCCAAAGGAGCTTTCAATATGGTTTACATTATCCCTCAAGTTAGAGGACACATGAGTAACTGGACAACTTTTATTCTGATTTGGCATACGTAAAATCCTCCGATATTGGAGTTTCTTGGCTTAGTATGCTCTGAATATATGGATTTATGCCTTGACGGTTGTATAGTAAACTTATAAATTAGACAAATAACTAATTAGATTTATATATAATAAAAGAATTCTATCGATATGGAGCTGTTTAAAATGTTAGACAGGCAATACAGGAAGTTATTTGCCGCAGGCATCATTAACGGAATTGGAGACCGTTTCTGTCAGATCGCTTTGTTGGCTTTGATTTATCGGCTTACTAGTTCAGGATTCAGCGTAGGTATCATGCTGGGATTGCGAGTGATTCCTTTTTTAGTCCTGTCACCTGCGGCGGGTGTGCTTATTACCCGCATATCCCGGCGTACACTTATGATGACCACGGATCTATTCAGAGGCTTGGTAGCCCTTGGTTTTTTAAGTGTTCATAGTCCTGAGGATATATGGATCATTTATGGGGTTAGTACCCTTCTAGCTTGCGGAGAAGCGGTGTATGCTCCTGCTCGTAAATCATCCATCCCGCTGCTTGTTCGTCCGTCGGAGTTATTGAAAGTGAACAGTCTTGAGCAAGTGATGAGTGGGCTGGTGCTGGTCGTTGGTGCTGCTGCCGGAGGCATCATATCTGCTCTCTTTGGACCACAAGCCGCATTTATACTGAACGCAGCAAGTTTTTTTGCCGCAGGTCTGATCGTTCGCAATATTGCATTCCCACCTGTCATGAAGGAGAAAATAAACAGGGAGGATTCCTGTGTTAAACCACATAAAAGCCCTTCGTTGTTAGATCATCCAAACCGGAGCAGATCGCGAATGTTGGACTGTATTCGTGCATCCGTTCCTCTCCAAGTCGTTGTTGCATTTGAGTTGCTGGTTCCCATGCTCAATGGCATTGATAATGTTCTGATCAGTGTATATGCAGTGCAGGAATTCAGGCTGGGCGATGCCGGGATCGGATTGTTTTACGCCGCTTTGGGCGCGGGTCTGGTTGCCAGCTATGCAATAGGGCGTTTATTCAGTCGTTCTTTGTTGAAGGGAGGACTGGTGTGCCTTTTGTTGGAAGGGATTTTACTTATGGGATTAAGCGGTATTTATCACGTATGGGCGGCGGTTGCCATTTACTTCTTAATTTCGTTGGCTGGCGGGGTGGGGGCGATTTGTCTGGATACATTATTAATGCAGGAGACCCCATTGTATTTACAGGGTCCATTGTTGGGCATGCTGACGGCGTGGAGCCAAGGTATCATCGGACTGTCTATGTTTGGAGCAGGGGTGGCGATTGAAATGATGGAGCCGCGTATGTTGGGCTTGGGTGGAGGCGCGGGGTTTGTTGTGATATCTATCGTGATTTCAATGTATTATGCAAGGACTCGTAACCGTAAGGCAGCAGGAGTTTGACTACTTCAAGTCATCCTTGTTGCTGGTTTTCACTGATTTTTCGGATTTGCGTAGCGAGCTAAACAGGAAGCTTCTCCACCGGTAAATAATATACAGCAGGATCATGAACCCAACGGCTCCCGCAATTCGCAGTGCATACAGCTCTACCAAATGGAAAATGACATCCCATTGGGGACCAAACAGCTTGCCGATGCTTAGAAAGAGGATGACCCAGAATAAAGCGCCGCTGTAAGCATACAAGACAAATTTACGGAAAGAAAGAGCAATAATCCCGGCAAAATAACCGGTAAAATGCCTGACACCGGGGATGAAATATCCAAGGAAAATAAGCCAGTATCCATATCGTTGAAACCATTTTTGTGTTTTCTGAAGCTTGTCCGGCGATAACAAAACCCATTTACCATATTTCTGAATAAAGGGGAGTCCAGCCCACTTTCCGATAAAGTAGGTAATAGTCATACCGATGGTTGTGCCCAAGAAAGCTAGTAGCACCAGTTTACCGTAATCCAGGGTACCGGCATAGGAAAGATATCCCGCATAAGCCATTGTGGTTTCCCCGGGAAAAGGTAAAGCAATAAACTCAAGCAGCAAGCCGAAAAAAAGGACGCCGTAGCCGTATTCTTCGAACAATTGCGCGATCCACTTCAGCACATCCATCGTTTACACTCCTACGAACAGATTGAGTATTTTAGAATCAATTCATTTTAACAATCTTTTCATGCCCACTCAACTCCGGTTGATTTCTTGACGTCTTGTTTTATCGTTGCGTATAATGAAACGAACAATTGAGGGAGGCACGGTAATGAATAAGCCTAATGAAATCGTTGTAGTTCTCGATTTTGGAGGACAATACAACCAGTTAATCGCAAGAAGAATTCGGGATCTCGGTGTATATAGCGAGCTCCTTCCATACAATACGCCTGCGGAGAAGCTGAGAGAGCTGGCGCCAAAAGGGATTGTTTTCTCAGGCGGACCTTCCAGCGTATATACAGACAATGCTCCTCAGGTGGATCGGGCAATTTATGATCTTGGCATCCCTATCTTTGGTATTTGTTATGGCATGCAACTGATGGCTCACCAACTGGATGGTAAGGTAGAACGTGCGGGCAAGCGTGAGTATGGCAAAGCAGACGTGCAATTCAATCAGGATGCCCGCTTGGCTAAAGGACTGGATTCTCGTCAAACCGTATGGATGAGCCATGGGGATCACGTTACAGATCTGCCAACCGGATTTACACTAGATGCAGGAACAGAGAGTGCGCCGATTGCCGCGATGAGTAACCTGGAGCGGAATCTGTATGCGGTGCAATTCCATCCAGAGGTACGTCATTCCGTTCAAGGTAACGAGATGATCAGCAACTTCCTTTATGAAGTGTGCGGTTGTGAAGGCAACTGGACCATGGAATCGTTCATTGAAGATCAAATTCGTGAGATTCGTCAACAGGTTGGCGACAAGAAAGTATTGTGTGCCTTAAGCGGTGGCGTGGATTCTTCTGTTGTAGCGATGCTTATTCACAAAGCGATCGGTGACCAACTGACGTGTATGTTCATTGACCATGGATTGCTGCGCAAAGGTGAAGCCGAAAGTGTAATGGAGACGTTCGTTGGTAAATTTGATATGAAAGTTGTCAAAATTGACGCACGTGAGCGCTTCTTGTCCAAGCTGGCAGGAGTTGATGATCCGGAACAAAAACGTAAAATCATCGGTAACGAGTTTATCTATGTGTTCGAGGAAGAATCTTCTCAATTCGACGATTTTACTTTCCTGGCACAAGGTACACTGTATACGGATATTGTAGAGAGCGGAACAGCAACGGCACAGACCATTAAATCCCATCATAATGTGGGTGGTTTGCCGGAGAACATGAAGTTCAAGCTGATCGAGCCGTTGAATGCCCTGTTCAAGGACGAAGTGCGTAAAGTCGGCGAAGAATGCGGACTGCCACCTGAGATTGTATGGCGTCAGCCGTTCCCAGGTCCGGGTCTTGCCATTCGTGTGCTGGGTGAAGTGACAGAGGACAAGCTAACCATTGTTCGTGAGTCGGATTACATTTTGCGCGAGGAGATTGCTAAAGCCGGTCTGGACCGGGAAATCTGGCAATACTTCACCGCTTTGCCGAATATGAAGAGTGTTGGCGTTATGGGCGATGCTCGTACGTATTCTTACACTGTAGGTATTCGTGCAGTAACCTCCATCGACGGTATGACCGCCGACTGGGCACGTATCCCTTGGGATGTGCTGGAGAAAATTTCGGTACGTATCGTAAACGAAGTGGATAACGTGAATCGCATCGTGTATGATATCACCTCCAAACCACCAGCAACGATTGAGTGGGAATAAACGCGGAGACTCCCGCGCCGTAACCATCAATCCTTTAAGATTTACCAATACAACATCAGGACTCCTCCGTATCGGCGAAATATCGCTATGCGGTTGGAGTCTTTTTTACGGGTGCCAGGTCGAACCTTTGCTCGGGAAAGTTTACTGTACGGCAACCTCAATCGACGGGGGTTAGCTAAAGGCGAACAGCATTGCCTCATGCGGCGGAGATATGAAGTCATTTATTGTTGCAAAACGGAATATGAAGCTGAAAAAAGGAGATATTATTCAATGGTAATGTCTCCTTTTTTTATATGGTTTTATTAGATTCAAGCTATAAATAGCTTAAATCAAGTATGAAATTAAACTTTCACTTCTTTTTCATGTCATGCTCTAATGGTGTCATGTTTTGCTACTAATATATTTTATAATGTACCTAGATTAAAGTGTTGCATATCTCGTTTTATTAAACGCTGTTCTAAGGAGAATAAAGAGATGAAAAAATTATTTCTGTCGTCCTCATTTAAGGATGTTGCACCATGCTTAGTCCATTTCGCTGGTGAAAACTTAGAAGGAAAAAAAGTCACCTTCATCCCAACCGCAAGTATTCCAGAGAAAGTTAAGTTTTATGTGGATTCAGGGAAAAAAGCATTAGAGAATTTAGGATTAGTCGTGGATGAAATCGAAATCGGCACAGCAACATTGAACGAAATAGAGAGTAAAATTAGAGAAAATGACTATATTTATATTACCGGAGGCAACACATTTTATTTACTTCAAGAGTTGAGAAGAACCGGGGCTGACAAAATCATTGCTGATGAAGTTAATGCAGGGAAGTTATATATAGGCGAATCGGCAGGTTCGATGATTTTATCACCGAATATCGAATATGCCCGACTTATGGACAATGTGGAGGAGGCGCCTGCTTTGGATTCCTTTATTGCGCTCGGGATAATTGAATTCTATCCAGTCCCCCACCATACGAACATCCCGTTTAAAAAAGCGGTGGAGAGCATCATTGAGGAATTTGGCAGCCAATTAAATTTATATCCAATCAGCAACGCGGAAGTTATTTTGGTTGAAAATGACAGTATAAAGGTCGAGAATGCATGATTTTAAAAGATCAAGAACCTTTAACTCCACATCTATCGTGGTGTTAAAGGTTCTTTTTTATAATACTACCTTACCATACGATCTTTTTCCCAGTTGCAGCCGATTCCTCAATGCGGTCCAGTAGCTGATGCAGCTTTAAGGCATGGTTGAAATCGGGAGCGAGACGGGTGTGTGTCAAAATATCCTCGGCAAAAACATAATGAGCCTTGGCTACATTTAGGGTTACCCCTTCTCTTGGGAAATCCAGGCTTATATTAGGCTCTCTAGTTATACTTATTTGTTCAAAAGCACCATTAGGACCATGACTCTGCGTACTGCTTGGATCGTACACAAGTTTTTCGAGCGTTAGATTCCCGAATTGAACATGCCCAAGCGAAGGATTCTGTGACAAACGCAAAATGCCCTTTTTTCCTTGAATCTCTATCTCAAACTTAGAACTCACTCCACCTTGAATGTGAACGGATACCGGTGCTCCTTTTTCCAATATTCCGTGAATCAGAATCTGATCGGCTGTATCCTTGGAAATGACTTCACCCGTTTCCTGAATAGTGGCTTCGTGATAACGAGATGATGTGATGGCCGATAGCTCGCGGAATTCGCCAACGATGTATTGCAGCGCATCCAAGGAATGCCCGCCATTAATCGTGAGCAGATTAGCCCCATTGGCTCTATTCAGCAGATAAGCAGTGTCCTGATTTACTTGTCCTCCTTTGCCGGGAGTAGCTACTTGCATATGACAGGATATAATTTCACCAATCTCTCCGCCCTCCACGAGCTTTTTCATCGTTTGCACTTCAAGATCCTGCCGTGCCTGCAAGCCGACGGTATGATGAATGCCTGCCAGTTCCGCCGCTTTGGCCATTTCAGCAGCTTCCGCAGTGTTTGCCCCCAAGGGCCATTCACAAAAAATATGCTTTCTCTCTTGAATTGCCGCCATCACCGCCTCGTAATGATGGGGAACTTTTACGCTCACCACGACCATGTCCACATCCTCGGAAGCTGCGAGCTTTTTGGAATCATCAAAAGCTAGTGCCGCACCTACTTCTTCTGCGCTTTGTCGCGCACTCTCCATACGAGAGGTACCGACGGCAGTGATATCCAGGTTCGAGTGCTTGAGCAAAGCCGGAATATGCGTTTGACTGGCCCATTTATTATTCATCGAACCTCCTACGATACCTACACGAATCTTCTTTTTGATCATGTTGCCATACCTCCTGATTTTTAAAATGAGGGTGGAAAATAGCATCCAAGGCCAATATAATACACTTAACTCATAAATAATAATGCTTGTTTATGATACAGGTATCATTTTATTTGATGGGAGGTGAAGGGATGGATATTGAAAATATGCAGGCATTTGTTTCGGTGGCAGAGCTGAGAAGCCTGACAGAAGCAGCACAAAAGTTGAATCACCTGCAATCGAATATGACGGCCAAAATAAAGAAGCTGGAGGCCCATTACGGCACAGCGTTATTTTACCGAAAGCCCCGTGGTATGGAGCTGACACCCGCAGGAGAAACCTTGTATGCTCAGTTCAAGCAAATGTTGTTGCTATGGCAAGACACGGAGATGAAAATGAGACCGCAGGAGGAAAAGCTGCGCATCGGTACCATGCAGTCCATCGTGGCGGGCGAAACAACGAGGGCGCTCACGAAGGTATATGAGCTGTATCCGCAGGCTTCGGTTACATTAAAAACCGGAACCACGACGGAAATGGAGCGATTGATCCTTGACGGCGAACTCGATATTGCTTTTGTTACAGGGTATCCCGCCAACCCGTATATTCATTATCAAAAAATATGCCGTGAAGAACTGGTGCTGGTGGGGAAAGGCATACATGAAGGCTCGGATCTCAAACAGGTACTCCAAGGAGCGTCTATTATCATATTGTCGGATGGCTGCCTGTATCTCACGTATTTAGAGAAGATGTATCAGGACATGCAATTGACCCATGGCGAGGTGGTGGAGGTCGGTGTGTTTGATACGATGGTGCAATTTTCCTTGATGGGAATGGGAATCACCCTCATGTCCAAAAAGCTGGCGCGGCAATTTAAAGTAACATCCTATTTGCCCGCTCCCCCAACCTTCGGCTATATGGATACATATTTAATAACCCGGTCAAATCACGAAATGACAGCGATTGAACATAAATTTATCGAAATCAACAATACGATCTAATAGATAGGAGAGATATCGAATGACAATCAATCAAGGCAAATACCAAGGCAGCCATGCTGTATTTCTGGGCGATAGCATTACGTTTGGATATGAATTGCGTGATGGAGAAAAGCCTTACCCCCACCTTATGAGCGACGCACTGGGATTCCTAACCTTTGAGAATCACGGCATATCCGGCAGCAGTGTAGCCAGCGGCGGTTTTGAACCGATGTGTGAGCGTTATGAGAAAATGAACCCTCATGCAGACGTGATCTTTTTTATGGGGGGAAGAAACGATTTTTCGATGGGAGAAATACCGTTCGGTAGCTTGGATACGCCATCGACAGAAACGCGTACGTTTTATGGTGCGCTCAAGCATATTGCCGAAGGACTAATTAACCGTTACCCGGACAAGCTGATCGTCTTTTTGACTCCGCCTCACGGATCAAGTGATACGGTTCCTGAGCATCTGCCTAATGCCATTACTGGTCAAGTCTATAGCGCGTATGCACAGGCCGTGAGAGAAGTGGCCTCACTTTATTCTTTCCCGTGCTGCGATCTGTGGAATATCGCCGGAATTCAACCACTATTGCCTGTACATAAACAGATGTACTTTACAGGGGAAAATGGTGTTCCTGACGGCCTGCACCCGAATCAGGCAGGCCACGAGCGGATGGCGGCCCGTATTATCGGATTTATGAATACACTGTAATTTGGACCATTTCATCGTTTTATCGAATGACCCTACTAACTACAAATTCTAGATTGCTCAGGCTTATTCGTTTAGCTTGAGCATTTTTTTGTGATTGTAGGATTTGTATATATAGACTTGTCTCAGGGCTTGTTTATTTTTAGAGGGGGTGTATAATACTTGATATATCAATTGATAGGCCAAGTATTAGGAGGAGGGTTTGTCATCGAACATTGCTCTGAAAAAAGCCAGTTGTTTTATCGCATGCATCTTTTGTGTAAAGAAATGAATAACGCCTTTGAAGCACAGTTAAAAACCAGCTTTACCAAGGTTGAAATTTTGTATCATATTGATCATCATCAGGAACTAAGTCAGCTGGAACTCCAACATCTGCTCGTTCTGGATGGTGCAGCAGTAACCCGACATCTGAGAAGGCTGGAAGAGGAAGGTCTGATTTTACGTAGTAAAAAAGAGCAGGATAAGCGTGTGACCTATATATGTTTGACCGAATTAGGGGTTCAAGAGCTGCAAGTTTTGTCAGAGCAAAGACAAGCCTTTCAGGAAAAGCTGCTATGTAAGTTTACAGATGAGGAAATTGTGGCTTTGACAGATGTGCTACAGCGTATGTCTAGCAATGTAAAGAATATGTAAATGTGCGAGGAGGAAATGAATATGAAAGCCATCGTTATAGATCAGTATGGAAGCAAGGATGAATTGAAAGAAAGAGAAGTGGCTACTCCTACACCACAGGCTCATCAGGTTGTAGTCAAAGTAGCGGCTACCTCCATCAATCCAATTGACTGGAAGCTGCGTGAAGGTTACTTAAAACAAATGATGGATTGGGAGTTCCCGATTATTTTAGGCTGGGATGTAGCCGGCACTATTTCGGAAGTAGGCAGCGAGGTCACCGATTGGAAAGTGGGAGATGAAGTGTTTGCACGCCCGGACACCACACGGTTCGGTACCTATGCCGAGTATACCTTGGTGGATGATCACCTGCTGGCACGTAAACCTGCCACAATTTCTTGGGAGGAAGCCGCTTCTGTACCTTTGGCGGGGTTGACTGCTTGGCAGGCGCTCTTTACACATGGTCAACTGACCAAAGGGGAGAAAGTATTAATCCACGCAGGTGCAGGTGGCGTAGGCATGTTTGCTATCCAGTTTGCCAAACAGGCCGGAGCCTATGTCATTACTACAGCCAGTGAGCGTAATCATGAATTGCTTGCTTCATTGGGAGCCGACCAAATCATTGACTATCGTACAACTCGTTTTGAGGAAGTTTTATCTGATGTGGACGTGGTGTTCGATACGATGGGTGGGGATGTTCAGAAGAATAGCTTTAAGGTAATGAAAAGGGATACCGGACGGATCATATCCATTGTCAGCAATTTTGACGAAGAGCTGGTGAAGGAGTACAACGTAACGGCCAAAAATATATGGCTGGAGCCCAACGGACAGCAACTACAGGAAATTGCCGATCTGTTGGAGCAAAAGAAAGTAAGATCGGTAGTAGGAGCTACGTTTCCTTTTTCACAAAAAGGTTTGTATGACGCACACGCTTTAAGCGAAACTCACCACGCTGTCGGTAAAATTGCAATAACCTTCTCATAAGGACGCATACACATATACAGCACGAAAGGAATTGCACACGATGAAGATTTTAGAAGAATATTTTCACTACTATGATTTAGCAAAAGATGACGAGAAGAGTAGAGAACGATTAATTAGCCTTTTTTCTGAGAAGATTGAGTTTGTATTGAATGGTGATCGAAAACAAGGTATGAGCAGTTGGAAAAGCTTCTTGAATATGTTCTTTGAGGGATCGCTCGAAATCAAGCATATGTATGAAGGTTGGAAACCTGTACCCAGAGAACCTGATACCTATCAAACCAAATGGGCAGTGTGTGGTAAAAAAGCAACAGGCGAAGTTTATACACTTACTGGAGTGGACAAGGCCCGGCTAGATGCGGAAGGTAAGATCGTTTATCTGGAAAATATACCAGACACAGCGAATGCCTTTGATAAGTACAAAAATCTCTGATTCCTCTAAATCATAACCCGTCAGCTGCATAATAGCTTGCGGGTTTTCTGTTTTCCGAACAATACATATGTGTTCAATTTGTAACATTCGCTTTTTCTGTTGACAAGCAGTAGGTGAGAGCCTAAAATAACGAATGTAATAATATAGCGCATATGAATGCGAATATTACTTCAAACGAACGATAACAATACGAGTATGCTTTGCGTAGGAGGAATTACGACTCATGGAGCGTTTCTTTAAATTAAAGGAACATGGCACGAACGTCCGCACAGAGATTATTGCGGGGATTACTACTTTTATGACCATGGCTTATATTCTGGTGGTCAACAATACTTTTTTAGGTCCGACTGGAGCAGGTATGCCCAGTGAAGCTGTCTTTTTTGCTACGGCGGTAGGTGCAGGTTTGGTTACCATACTGATGGGTTTATTCGTTAATGTGCCGATCGGCATGGCGCCGGGTATGGGCTTGAATGCTTATTTTATGACTGTAGTCCTGAGTTCGAATGGCATGATTACTTGGCAAGCGGCACTTGGCGCTGTATTTATATCCGGTATCGTCTTTCTGATTTTAACCGTGACACGAGTAAGACAGATGCTGCTTGTTGCGGTTCCGGAAAATTTAAAGACAGCCATTACAGTGGGTATCGGCTTGTTTATTACGATTGTCGGCTTCAAGCTTTGTAATCTGGTTATGGTGAGCATCGTTCCAGGGACAGATGTTGGTCAGCCGGTTCCGGGTCATGCTTTTAATTTGATTCTGGGAAGTCTGGTACATCAAAAGGATGCACTGCTGGCGCTAATCGGATTGCTTATTATCGCAGCACTGATGGTCGTTCGGGTCAAAGGTGCATTGCTGATTGGGATCGTAGCTACTACATTAATCGGTATTCCGATGGGAGTAACAAATCTGAGTAGCTTGACAACAGGCAACTGGATTCCTGATTTCAGTAATTTGGCTGTAGGTCAGTTAGACTTGAAAGCAGCTTTGCATATTGGTCTGTTTGATATCATTTTCATTTTCACATTTGTAGAGTTGTTTGATACGTTCGGTACCTTGGTAGGTACAGCTACACGCGCGGGTATAATGAAAGATAAGAAAAAAGGCGAGAAAATTATCGGTAAAGCGATGCTGGTGGATGCTGTTGGCGTAAGTACCGGCGCAGTATTGGGTACAAGTACGATTACAGCATTCGTAGAAAGCTCCGCAGGGGTAGAAGAAGGCGGACGTACCGGACTGACTGCTGTAACGACAGGTGTTCTGTTCTTGTTGGCCCTGTTTATTGCACCATTGGCTCTGGTTGTGCCTTCTGCCGCTACTGCTCCAGCTCTGATTATCGTTGGGGTCCTAATGATGAGTCAGGTTCGCAACATCGACTGGGATAACTTCCTGTTGGCATTTCCTGCATTTTTGACCATCGTGCTAATGCCTTTCACAGGTGGAATCGCGAATGGTATCTCTGCTGGTATTCTGTCTTACGTTGTGCTGGCTGTGTTCAGTAATCTGTTTACCAGCAATAAAGTTAAAATTCACTGGCTCATGTGGGTGCTTGCTATTATTGTAGTGATCCGCTTTGCCTTTATGGGCTCCGAATAATCAGTAGATATAGAACACAGAACCTCTTTCCTGTTGCTTAAGGGAAGAGGTTCTTTTTTTGTAGTTAGACGCAGATAGATACAAAGAAGCTATTATATAGAGGGAAAACGAATAATAAATAAAGCATTGTGAAATCTTATCTAATAAATGCTTGCAATAGGGATATGCATATGGTATATTCTAATTCCGGCCAAGAAATACAATGTTGCGAGCGAGTGTTACAAAAAAAGATTTCAAAAAAATGCTTGCAAAGTTGGTTCGGACATGATATGATATAAGAGTTGATGAAGTGACAAGCTAAATCAACGAAAAAGAATGTTTGATCTTTGAAAACTGAACAACGAGTGAGTAAAATGATTTTGTTCGCAAAATCAAACAAGAGATATTTTTATCTCGTCAGTTTCAAAATGAGCTTATCGCTCTTTCTATAAACCAACTTCGGTTGGTCTTTAATGGAGAGTTTGATCCTGGCTCAGGACGAACGCTGGCGGCGTGCCTAATACATGCAAGTCGAGCGGGGTTATGTAGAAGCTTGCTTCTACATAACCTAGCGGCGGACGGGTGAGTAACACGTAGGCAACCTGCCCACAAGACAGGGATAACTACCGGAAACGGTAGCTAATACCCGATACATCCTTTTCCTGCATGGGAGAAGGAGGAAAGACGGAGCAATCTGTCACTTGTGGATGGGCCTGCGGCGCATTAGCTAGTTGGTGGGGTAAAGGCCTACCAAGGCGACGATGCGTAGCCGACCTGAGAGGGTGATCGGCCACACTGGGACTGAGACACGGCCCAGACTCCTACGGGAGGCAGCAGTAGGGAATCTTCCGCAATGGGCGAAAGCCTGACGGAGCAACGCCGCGTGAGTGATGAAGGTTTTCGGATCGTAAAGCTCTGTTGCCAGGGAAGAACGTCTTGTAGAGTAACTGCTACAAGAGTGACGGTACCTGAGAAGAAAGCCCCGGCTAACTACGTGCCAGCAGCCGCGGTAATACGTAGGGGGCAAGCGTTGTCCGGAATTATTGGGCGTAAAGCGCGCGCAGGCGGCTCTTTAAGTCTGGTGTTTAATCCCGAGGCTCAACTTCGGGTCGCACTGGAAACTGGGGAGCTTGAGTGCAGAAGAGGAGAGTGGAATTCCACGTGTAGCGGTGAAATGCGTAGATATGTGGAGGAACACCAGTGGCGAAGGCGACTCTCTGGGCTGTAACTGACGCTGAGGCGCGAAAGCGTGGGGAGCAAACAGGATTAGATACCCTGGTAGTCCACGCCGTAAACGATGAATGCTAGGTGTTAGGGGTTTCGATACCCTTGGTGCCGAAGTTAACACATTAAGCATTCCGCCTGGGGAGTACGGTCGCAAGACTGAAACTCAAAGGAATTGACGGGGACCCGCACAAGCAGTGGAGTATGTGGTTTAATTCGAAGCAACGCGAAGAACCTTACCAGGTCTTGACATCCCTCTGACCGGTCTAGAGATAGACCTTTCCTTCGGGACAGAGGAGACAGGTGGTGCATGGTTGTCGTCAGCTCGTGTCGTGAGATGTTGGGTTAAGTCCCGCAACGAGCGCAACCCTTATGCTTAGTTGCCAGCAGGTCAAGCTGGGCACTCTAAGCAGACTGCCGGTGACAAACCGGAGGAAGGTGGGGATGACGTCAAATCATCATGCCCCTTATGACCTGGGCTACACACGTACTACAATGGCCGGTACAACGGGAAGCGAAATCGCGAGGTGGAGCCAATCCTAGAAAAGCCGGTCTCAGTTCGGATTGTAGGCTGCAACTCGCCTACATGAAGTCGGAATTGCTAGTAATCGCGGATCAGCATGCCGCGGTGAATACGTTCCCGGGTCTTGTACACACCGCCCGTCACACCACGAGAGTTTACAACACCCGAAGTCGGTGGGGTAACCCGCAAGGGAGCCAGCCGCCGAAGGTGGGGTAGATGATTGGGGTGAAGTCGTAACAAGGTAGCCGTATCGGAAGGTGCGGCTGGATCACCTCCTTTCTATGGAGAATCGTTTCCTGCAACGGAAACATTCAAATATGAAGCGTAAGCTTCAAAACTCAGGTTTAGGCCTGTTACTCACTCGTTGCTCAGTTTTGAGAGCTCAAACTCTCAAGCTTCGACGAATGTTTCATTCACACATGCGTGTGGAAGCGAAATATTCATCGGGTTTCGCTTCGAAGAAGCGAATTGCACCTTGAAAACTGGATACCGAAACGAAATTGCGTTTTAGAATATTCCTTTAAGCTGATCTTGTGTAAACAAGTGAAATAAAGGTAGCAGCCTTGAATTTCATTCACACGTAAGTGTTGAACCGAAATTCAAAGCGAATCGTATTTACCATGTAAATACTAGGTTAAGCTACAAAGAGCACACGGAGGATGCCTAGGCGCCAGGAGCCGACGAAGGACGTGGCGAACAACGATAAAGCCTCGGGGAGCTGTAAGCAAGCTTTGATCCGGGGATGTCCGAATGGGGAAACCCGGCTGTCTTCATCGACAGTCACTTTCTGCTGAATACATAGGCAGAATAGAGGCAGACCAGGGGAACTGAAACATCTAAGTACCCTGAGGAAGAGAAAACAATAGTGATTCCGTCAGTAGCGGCGAGCGAACGCGGATTAGCCCAAACCAAGGAGCTTGCTCCTTGGGGTTGTGGGACGTCTCACATGGAGTTACAAAGGAACCGGTTAGATGAAGAGGTCTGGAAAGGCCCGCCAGAGAAGGTAAAAGCCCTGTAGTTCAAAACTTGTTCTCTCCGAGACGGATCCCGAGTAGTGCGGGGCACGTGAAACCCCGTATGAATCCGGCAGGACCATCTGCCAAGGCTAAATACTCCCTGGCGACCGATAGTGAAGCAGTACCGTGAGGGAAAGGTGAAAAGCACCCCGGAAGGGGAGTGAAATAGATCCTGAAACCGTGTGCTTACAAGAAGTCAGAGCCCGATCTATGGGTGATGGCGTGCCTTTTGTAGAATGAACCGGCGAGTTACGTTCCCGTGCAAGGTTAAGGTGAAGAGCTGAAGCCGCAGCGAAAGCGAGTCTGAATAGGGCGACTTGAGTACGTGGACGTAGACCCGAAACCGGGTGATCTACCCCTGTCCAGGGTGAAGGTGCGGTAACACGCACTGGAGGCCCGAACCCACGCATGTTGAAAAATGCGGGGATGAGGTGGGGGTAGCGGAGAAATTCCAATCGAACCCGGAGATAGCTGGTTCTCCCCGAAATAGCTTTAGGGCTAGCCTCGGAAAAAAGAATCGTGGAGGTAGAGCACTGATTGGGTGCGGGGCCCGCAAGGGTTACCAAGCTCAGTCAAACTCCGAATGCCATAGATTTAGTTCCGGGAGTCAGACAGTGAGTGCTAAGATCCATTGTCGAAAGGGAAACAGCCCAGACCATCAGCTAAGGTCCCCAAGTGTGTGTTAAGTGGGAAAGGATGTGGAGTTGCACAGACAACCAGGATGTTGGCTTAGAAGCAGCCACCATTGAAAGAGTGCGTAATAGCTCACTGGTCGAGTGACTCTGCGCCGAAAATGTAACGGGGCTAAACACACCACCGAAGCTATGGCTTGATGCTTGCATCAGGGGTAGGGGAGCGTTGAATGCGGGTTGAAGGTGTACCGTAAGGAGCGCTGGACTGCATTCAAGTGAGAATGCCGGTATGAGTAACGAAAAGATCTGTGAGAATCAGATCCGCCGAAAGCCTAAGGGTTCCTGAGGAAGGTTCGTCCGCTCAGGGTAAGTCGGGACCTAAGGCGAGGCCGATAGGCGTAGTCGAAGGACAACAGGTCGAAATTCCTGTACCACCGTAATCCGTTATGAGCGATGGGGTGACGCAGTAGGGTAGTGACGCGGACTGATGGATGTCCGTCTAAGCAGTGAGGCTGGTGTGTAGGCAAATCCGCACATCGTAAGGCTGGGCTGTGATGGGGAGCGAAAATTGTAGTAGCGAAGGTCATGATCTCAGACTGCCAAGAAAAGCCTCTAGCCAGGAGAAGGTGCCCGTACCGCAAACCGACACAGGTAGGCGAGAAGAGAATTCTAAGGCGCGCGGAAGAACTCTCGTTAAGGAACTCGGCAAAATGACCCCGTAACTTCGGGAGAAGGGGTGCCTCGGTAGGGTGAATAGCCCGAGGGGGCCGCAGTGAAAAGGCCCAAGCGACTGTTTAGCAAAAACACAGGTCTGTGCGAAGCCGCAAGGCGAAGTATACGGGCTGACGCCTGCCCGGTGCTGGAAGGTTAAGGGGAGTGGTAAGCCTTCGGGCGAAGCTATGAACCGAAGCCCCAGTAAACGGCGGCCGTAACTATAACGGTCCTAAGGTAGCGAAATTCCTTGTCAGGTAAATTCTGACCCGCACGAATGGCGTAACGACTTGGGCGCTGTCTCAACGAGAGATCCGGTGAAATTTTAATACCTGTGAAGATGCAGGTTACCCGCGACAAGACGGAAAGACCCCATGGAGCTTTACTGCAGCTTGATATTGAATTTGGGTACGATCTGTACAGGATAGGTGGGAGCCGTAGAACTTTGAGCGCCAGCTTGAGAGGAGGCATCCTTGGGATACCACCCTGATCGTATCTAGGTTCTAACTTGGTACCGTAATCCGGTGCGAGGACAGTGTCAGGTGGGCAGTTTGACTGGGGCGGTCGCCTCCTAAAGAGTAACGGAGGCGCCCCAAGGTTCCCTCAGAATGGTTGGAAATCATTCGAAGAGTGCAAAGGCAGAAGGGAGCTTGACTGCGAGACCTACAAGTCGAGCAGGGACGAAAGTCGGGCTTAGTGATCCGGTGGTACCGCATGGAAGGGCCATCGCTCAACGGATAAAAGCTACCCTGGGGATAACAGGCTTATCTCCCCCAAGAGTCCACATCGACGGGGAGGTTTGGCACCTCGATGTCGGCTCATCGCATCCTGGGGCTGAAGTAGGTCCCAAGGGTTGGGCTGTTCGCCCATTAAAGCGGTACGCGAGCTGGGTTCAGAACGTCGTGAGACAGTTCGGTCCCTATCTGTCGTGGGCGTAGGAAATTTGAGAGGAGCTGTCCTTAGTACGAGAGGACCGGGATGGACGTACCGCTGGTGTACCAGTTGTTCCGCCAGGAGCACCGCTGGGTAGCTATGTACGGAAGGGATAAGCGCTGAAAGCATCTAAGCGTGAAGCCCCCCTCAAGATGAGATTTCCCAGTATGTAAGACCCCTTGAAGACGACGAGGTAGATAGGTTGGGGGTGGAAGTGCAGTAATGCATGGAGCTGACCAATACTAATCGGTCGAGGGCTTATCCTAAATAAAACGCAAATAAGTTTCGGATCCAGTTTTCAGGGTGTAAGTTTTGTATTGTATAAGCTCAAGTAGCTTATATGAAACAAGCGAACACACAGCATTTGGCGATGCTGATTCCTGTTAAAGAATTTACAATGTAAATTCATGTTTGGTGGCGATAGCGGAGGGGTTCCACACGTACCCATCCCGAACACGACCGTTAAGCCCTCCAGCGCCGATGGTACTTGGACCGCAGGGTCCTGGGAGAGTAGGACGTCGCCAAGCAACAAACAAAAGAGACCATGATCTTCTGAAGATCATGGTCTCTTTTTTGCGTTAAAAGGCAGAGGGATTTTATTTAAAGTGAGTTTGTTATAAGTTCAACTGGATAAGTGGATATTAACTAGTAAATAAGAAAACGTTTTTAAAATAATTTAGTACCAGGTATTAGTATCTGGTGTTATAATGTGAATAAGGATTACAAAGGAGAGTGATCAAATTGTTGAATTCAAAAGCAAAGCTTACGGCCTTTGGCACTTATGTGCCTGAACGCATTTTGACAAACGCCGATTTGGAGAAGCTTGTGGACACTAGTGACGAGTGGATTGTACAAAGAACGGGTATGCGTGAAAGACGAATTGCGGCTGAAGATCAATATGTATCTGATTTATGTATACAAGCTATTACACGTATGATTAACCTGTATGACGTAAATATAAACGATGTTGAGATGATCATTGTAGCGACTAGTACACCTGATTACTACTTTCCAAGCACGGCTTCACGTATTCAGGCTCATTTTGATATTCCGAACACGGGGTCAATGGATATTAGTGCAGCATGTGCAGGTTTTTCCTATGGACTTCATTTGGCAAATGGCCTTATTACGAGTGGTCTGCATCGTAAGGTGCTAGTAGTGGGAGCCGAAACGTTGTCCAAAATTACAGATTATACGGATCGGACAACGTGTATACTTTTTGGAGATGGTGCAGGAGTTGCACTTGTTGAATATGACGAGGATGAAGGATCATTTTTAACTTCTGATATAGGTACTTATGGGCAAGGGGGAGCGCATCTTTACCGTGTGGGATTATCTGATCATTTGGATGGAGAGAAGCTGCAAGACCATGGATTTATTGCTCAAAATGGACGCGAGGTTTATAAATGGGCTGTTCGCTCTGTTCCAACGGGAATCGAACGATTATTGGATAAGGCAAATATGAAGAGGGAGGATCTTGACTGGTTTGTCCCTCATAGCGCTAATTTGAGAATGATCGAGTCCATATGTGAAAGAAGTACAGTACCTTTGGAAAAAACGCTGACCAGCGTAGAGTTGTATGGTAATACATCGGCGGCATCCATCCCGTTGGCTTTGCAGTGTGGTTTGGATGATGGACGTTTACGGTATGGACAACATGTATTGTTATATGGTTTTGGGGGAGGACTCACCTATGCGGGTCTGCTATTAAAATGGAGTGTGCCTGATTTGTAAGTTATCCTAACTGATGTAGAAGCAATAGCAATAGTATGTAGGATCATGTTAATAAGAGCCGTTGGCATTAGAATTTATCGTAAGATGGCAGGATGGTATAATTAACACTATGAGAGAAAGGAGCGTAACATGAAGGTATTGGTATTGGCAGAAAAACCGTCCGTGGCCAGAGAGATTGCACGTGTGATGGGTAGCCGCGAGAAGCATAAAAGTTATATAGAAGGACCCCAGTACGTGGTGACGTGGGCACTGGGACATTTGGTCGGCTTAGCAGAGCCGGAGGATTACGATTCTAAGTATGCGACCTGGAATTTGGAGGACCTGCCTATTCTTCCGAAGAGTTCAAAGTTAAAGGTGCTGCGCGAAAGTAACCATCAGTTCAAAGCTGTGCAGCAGCTCATGAAGCGGCAGGACATTGGAGAGCTTATCGTGGCAACAGATGCTGCTCGTGAAGGAGAATTGTTGGCACGCTGGATCATCCAAATGGCAAACTGGAAAAAGCCCTTCCGGCGCTTATGGATCTCCTCGCAGACGGACAAGGCGATTAAGGCAGGTTTTGCAAAGCTATTGCCTGGTCAGCAGTTTGATCGTTTATATGAATCGGCTCGCTGTAGAGCTGAAGCAGACTGGATGATTGGTCTCAATGTAACTCGCGCGTTGACTTGTCGTTATAACGCCCAACTTTCGGCTGGAAGAGTGCAGACGCCAACGCTGGGGATGATTATGGAGCGTGAGAAAGAAATTACCGAATTCCGTTCTCAGGAATATGATACTTTGACGGCGGATTTCGGCGATTTTCAGGCAACTTGGCGGGCAGAGAGCGGGGATTCACGCATGTTTGACCGCACTCAAGCAGAGGCTTTGCGCCGCAGGCTTGAGGGGGCCAAAGGCACAGTTGCGAGTGTTAAAAAGAGCGAAAAGAACGAGCCTCACCCGCTAGCGTATGATTTAACGGAGCTGCAAAGAGATGCTAATCAGCGCTATGGCTTTTCGGCTAAACAAACGTCTAATCTGCTTCAGCGTCTGTATGAACAGCATAAGCTGGTGACCTATCCACGTACGGACAGCCGTTATCTGACATCCGATATGGTGGATACACTTAAGGAAAGGCTCAGTAGTGTAGCAGTAGGTCCATATGCTTCCTTGGCACGTCCGCTATTGCGTAACAACCTACCAATCACAAAGCGAATTGTGGATGACAGTAAAGTCACGGATCATCATGCGATTATTCCTACTGAGCAGACATTATTGCTTAATCAGTTGAGCCCAGAGGAACGTAAACTGTATGATCTGATTGCACGACGTTTTATCAGTCTATTCTATCCACCTGCACGTTATGATGCTGTAGCCGTATCAGTAACGGTGGAGCAGGAGACGTTTCAGGTAAAAGGCACAACGGTAAAAGATAGCGGATGGCGTGCTGTATATGACGCGAACCATTATGATATGGATGATGAAGAAGCAGAGGATCGGGAAAACAATGGACAAGGCGTTATTTTACCTGAGCTGCAAAAAGGAGATTCAGTCCGGTTACAGCGTTGTCTTGTACGAGCTGGGCGAACGATGCCGCCGAAGCGGTATACAGAAGCAGCCCTGCTCGCTCAGATGGAAAAGCATGGACTGGGTACTCCTGCTACCCGTGCCGATCTGATTGAGAAGCTTGTCAGCTCGGATACGATTGAGCGTCAGGGGAACGTGATGCATCCCACAGGGAAAGGTAAGCAACTGATTGAACTGGCGGCTCCACAGCTTAGAACGCCCGAACTGACGGCACGTTGGGAAGCGGAGCTGGAACGGATTGCTCGTGGTCAAGGACAACCGGAACCGTTTTTGAATTCTATTCGTGCTATGGCGAAAGAGTTGGTTTCCACTGTAAAAAATAGCAGTGCGGAGTACAAGCCCCACAACGTGACGAATAGTCATTGTCCTGATTGTGGTACAAAGCTGTTGGAGAAGAAGGGCAAGAAAGGAAAGTTCCTTGTATGTCCAAGTGCGGATTGCGGTTACCGTCGTTCAGGGGAAAAACGTTTGTCCAATCGACGTTGTCCGCAGTGTCATAAGAAAATGGAAATGAAAGAGGGCAAGGCAGGGCTATATGTAAGATGCCTGCCCTGCGGCATTACTGAGACGTTGGATAATGACAAGCAGCGGGTAAACAAACGGGAACAGCAAAAGCTAGTAAGACAATTTGAAAAGCAGGAATCTTTTGGCTCCAGTTTGGGTGATTTGCTAAAAGCAGCGATGGAACAAAAGCAGGGCAAATAACGGATGACCAAAAGTGCTGTAGTCAACATAATCAGCAGGTATACGTCGGTATAAAAACGATCACTCCTTGGCATGGTAATCCGAGGAGGTGAGTATTTATGCCCAAGCATAAGTCGCTTAAAATCAATAATCAGCAAAATAAATCAAGTATTCTGGAGGAAGAAATCGCTCCTCATCCAGAGAAGCAAGCGAAATATCCTCCAAGCTTGAATGGGATTCCCAAACAGCAGTCTTGATGCTACATGGGAGGAACAACGAATTACTGTATAAGACCAAGACGATTGGATATCAGATGAAATAGTTACTAATGCTAGACTTGTCTAGCAAAAAAAAGAAGCAGCAGTTACGGTGGTCAACCGTAATCGCTGCTTCTTTTTCATAATAAAGATGATCTATTTATTTGATTTGGGATGACTGCTTTTAGTATTCATTAAAAAAGGATTGAATTTGGTTAACATCGTGTGTTTGGGTCAAAGCAAGCATGAGCAAAATCCGTGCTTTTTGCGGATTAAGCGAATCGGTCGACACAAAGTTCGATGCCGCGTCTTTTGTTGACGGGGACACAACTCCACTTCCCACGCGGCTGGAGCGGGCAATGATCACTCCTTTTTTACCTGCGGCCTCTGCGCCCTCTGAGGAGGTCTTGGACAAGGAACCATTACCGGAACCAGCTACGACAATACCCTTGGCACCAGCTGCTACGGCTGCATCATATAGATAGCGACCATTGTTTTGATACTCGTATAAAATATCTACTTGCGGCAGTTGAGTCAGGTTAGAGATGTCGAATACAGAAGAAGTCGTATGCTTGTGCGTGGATTTGTTGTAGTAGTACACTTGATCACCCACAACAGCTCCAAGGTATCCCTGCTCCACAGACTTGAACGTATCGACTGCTGTTGTGTTTGTTTTAGTAATATATCTTGCTGCACCGATACGGTCGTTCAGCAGGACGAGTACACCCTGACCTTTAGAGGCCGAAGCCCCGGCGACTTTCACTGCATTATACAGGTTGAAGGGACCATCGGCACTGATGGCAGTAGCTGGACGCATAGAGCCAACGACAACTACTGGCTTATCGCTTTTGATAACAAGATTGAGGAAATAAGCGGTTTCTTCTAATGTATCTGTGCCATGTGTAATGACAATGCCGTCTACATCGTCTCTGGCAAGCAGTTCATTGGTGCGTTTGGCAAGTTTTAAGAGGATCTCATTATTAACGTCGGGGCTACCTACATTAACAACTTGCTCACCACTGACATTTGCAATACTTTTCATCTCAGGAACGGCATTGATCAGAGTTTCCACACCTAACGCTCCTGCTTTGTAGCCGGTCGTATCAGTATTGACGGAAGATGATCCTGCAATGGTCCCTCCCGTGGCAAGTATTTTAATATTGGGTAAATGATTGGTTTGAGGATTTGCGGATTTGTCCGACGTTGTAGTGGCAGAAGTAGGTGCAGTTGTGCTGGTTGTAGCTGCTGCCGCAGCGTTGGCGGTAAATCCACCACTCCACAAGGTACTTCCGAGAATAAAGCTAGCCAACAGGGGAATCATCGTCATTTTTTTCATGTTAGTCATATAAAGCTCCTCTCCAATCTTAAACCTCAAATATTAATGATAGATTAACTGACAAATAATTTGTCGAATTACGTTAATATCACGAATTATAGGGTGTAAAATTGTTTTTAGTCAACACTTATGTTAGGAAATATGACTTTAGAGCTTGTTTATTATAAATGTAATCGATTTCAAAAAAATATTTGCAAAACAACAAGCAGATATCTCATAAGGAGTCTGCTTGCTGTTATTGTGGAAGCTAAACAACGGAGTTTACCTTGTACTCAATTCTCAGGAAAAGCTGCAAGGTTAAGTGATACTATACGTTAATAACGTGGCTATACAGCTTAATACAGATTCCTTGATCAAGGATTGTTGGTATGCTGTTTTGTCGGCAAGCTGGCGCTGGGAGTTCCTTTTCCTCGTTTGCGGTTGCGTTCTGCCTTTTTTGCATTTTCTCGCAGCTTTTCAACGTATTCATGGGTGCTTTCCATCGTAGTCCCTCCTTTAAGACGAAATAGATGCACTCGGGGATCGCCCTTATGCCACCTTACTATTTCCGCAAAAGCACTATCCAAGTCAGGGGAGGCGTTGTTTCTGTAAAAGGGGTGGGGTTATAATGAGGGGGGAGCGCTATATAAGGCCTAATCCTGAACTTGGTAGGTGTGCAAAAGGAGGAGAGACATTGCAGACAGGCTTGTTGGTATGGCTGCTGTTTATCAATGCAGTAGGCTATCTGGTAATGTCGGAAGATAAAAACAGAGCACGTAAACATCGCGATCGTGTACCTGAACGGACGTTGTTTTTCCTGGCCCTGATCGGGGGAGCATTAGGCGTTCTAATTGCCATGTACCGTAAACGCCATAAAACACGGCATATGAGCTTCAGATTAGGTATTCCTGCGTTGCTATTCATAAACGCATTGCTGTATGGGTATTTTTTGCGGTAAAGGGGAGGAGTTTAGGTTCTCATAGGGAAGTTTAATGATGAGTGAGAAGACTACTCCAGCCATCCAGTGATGACATGGCATGAACAACAACAGGAATACATATTTATGCTTTGAATCAACAAACTGAATGAGGAAGAGGTGCGTATTATGCTATTTTCAAAAATATTGCTTGCTTATGACGGTTCGGATGCATCCAACAAGGCTTTGTTGAAGGCGACTGAATTGGTCAAGGCATCACCGTCCTCGCAGCTTGAGGTGGTAACAGCATTTGATTTTCCACGGATTTTTATGGGCGAAGGTTTGGCTCCAATTCCAGCTTCGGTGAATAAAGAATATTACGATTTGGCCGAACAAACTACGGATGAAGTTAAAAAGCGGCTTGCTGAGCAAGGCGTAGATGCCAAGGTGGAGCTCATTCAAGGTTCGCCAGCCGAAGTCATTTTGGATTATGCCAATGAGAATGACTTCGATGTGATTGTGATCGGTAGCCGCGGTTTAGGTGGTATCCGTGAATTCGTATTGGGTAGCGTAAGCCACAATGTGGTACAGCATGCGCGTATTCCTGTGCTGGTCGTAAAATAACTGAATAAAAAAGTAAAAGTCGGTTTACTGCCTGTATAGGGAGTGCCGACTTTTATTTTTGTCAGTGAAATGCGGTGCACTCGCTGTTATCAGGATAGGTGAGAGATAGCTAAATGTAATACAATAGTCCTGACCTATGGGTATATAAGGGTGTTGATTTTGTTAAACACGAACATTCTATTGCATGGTTATTATAATGTTCGTTTTCAAGTTGACATAAGGTGTAGGGAATTGTTAAACTAGGAAGTGTATTGTCGATAAAAAATGAACTTTAGGTACAATTTAATAAGGTACACATGTTTGAGCCGAAACTGACCACGATCATACTTGTAAAGAATATCGTTGGGTATGGAATAGGCACAATGCTAACTCGTATAATGCCGGGGATATGGCCCGGAAGTTTCTACCTGGAAACCTTAAATTTCCGGACTACGGGAGACATACGGCTGAAGCCGCATTGGATGCGGTGGAAGAGGCTTGCTTTTGGCATGCCTTTAAGAGGCTCTGTCGTTTGTTTTTTCGTAGTCCGGTGTCTTGAAAATAACGTTATTTTCGAGTGCCGGATTTTTGGCGCTTATTGATAAACAGGGAGTGAAGGACATGTCAGTGCAGGTCGCTGTCATTATGGGCAGCACATCAGACTGGGACACCATGCAGCATGCATGTGCTGTGCTGGACGAGCTTGAAATCGGATATGAGAAAAAAGTAGTTTCAGCCCATCGTACACCGGATTTAATGTTTCGTTTTGCAGAAGAGGCCGCCGGGCGTGGACTAAAGGTCATTATTGCTGGAGCGGGTGGGGCTGCGCATCTGCCAGGGATGGTGGCTGCGAAGACATCCTTGCCGGTCATTGGTGTGCCTGTTCAGTCGAAGGCTCTGAACGGTCTGGACTCCCTGCTCTCCATTGTGCAGATGCCGGGTGGTATTCCGGTTGCCACTGTGGCAATCGGTAAGGCAGGTGCTACGAATGCAGGGCTGCTGGCAGCACAAATATTAGGCGCTTTTGACGAAAAGATAAGCCAGCGGGTTTTGGCGAGACGCGACCGTATCCGTGATGAGGTGCTGGAAGGCAGTGACTCGCTATGAATGGGGCATGTGAACCCACAGGCCGTATCCGACCTCCTGGTACAACGATTGGACTTTTGGGAGGCGGGCAATTAGGAAGAATGCTTGTACTGGCGGGAACCAATCTAGGATATCGCTTTGTGACACTGGACCCTACACCGGATAGCCCATGTGGACAGGTGTCAGAACAAATCCGCGCTGCCTATGATGATGAGCATGCAGCCAGAGAGCTGGCTGAGCGGTGCGATGTGATCACGTATGAGTTTGAAAATGTGGACGCGGGTGTGGCTGCACTTTTGGAACAGGAATCCAGCGTTCCGCAAGGCAGCAGTCTTTTGTACACAACCCAGCATCGTCTGAGAGAAAAGCGTTCTATTGAAGCTGCTGGTGTCCCTGTCGCTCCGTATCGTGAAATCAGCAGTCTTGCGGATATGGTTCAAGCGGTAGCTGAACTGGGTGTACCGTGTGTGCTCAAGACAACAGTCGGTGGTTATGATGGCAAGGGACAAGTGGTCATTCGCCAACCGGAGGAAGCCACGGCTGCCTACGAACAACTGGCAGGAGGCGGTGCGGAACTGGTATTGGAACAGTTCATCCGTTTTCGCTGCGAAATCTCGGTGATTGTAGCTCGCAGCACGAACGGTGAAGCCAAAGCCTTTCCACCTGCCGAAAACATTCACGTGAACAATATTTTGCACACGTCGATTGTGCCTGCGCGTGTGCCAGAACCTGTCCAGGAGGAAGCACGCAAGTTGGCGCTGGCTGTGGCAGAGTCGCTGGGTGCGGTGGGACTGCTCGCTGTGGAGATGTTTGTCACCGAAGATGGACAATTGTACGTTAATGAGTTGGCACCACGACCGCATAACTCCGGTCATTACACGATGGAGGGATGCGTGACGTCGCAATTCGAGCAGCACATACGTGCGATTTGCGGTTTACCCTTGGGCAGCACGAAGCTGCTGACTTCCGTCGTGATGGTCAATGTGTTAGGTGAGCATTTGGAGGACGTGGTTCGGCGGTTTGCGCAATCGGATGTTGAAGCTGAAAGATTGGATGTTGTACCCAAGCTGCATTTGTATGGAAAAAGTGAAGCCAAGCCAGGCCGAAAGATGGGACATATTAATCTATTGTGCCAGGATGCGGAACAAGCGCTGGAATGGATTGAACAAACCAATATTTGGGGGAATAAATAGTCATGATCGAACGCTATAGCAGACCGGAAATGAGAGCGATTTGGACGGAAGAAAATAAATTTAAAGCGTGGCTGGAAGTAGAGCTGTGTGCCTGTGAAGCTTGGGCGGAATTAGGGGTTATTCCAAAAGAGGATGCTGTGGCTCTGCGTAAGAATGCAAGTTTTGATATTGAACGGATCTATGAAATTGAGCAGGAGACAAGACATGATGTCATTGCTTTTACCCGCACGGTGTCCGAAAGTCTTGGAGACGAGCGCAAATGGGTACATTATGGTTTGACCTCCACAGACGTAGTTGATACGGCACTGGGCTACCTGTTAAAGCAGGCGAATGAAATCCTGGAGCGCGATATCTTGAATTTTATTGAAATTTTGAAGGAAAAGGCATTGGCTTACAAGCATACACCGATGATGGGACGTACACACGGAGTACATGCTGAGCCAACAACGTTTGGACTGAAGATGGGATTGTGGTACGAGGAAATGAAGCGCAATCTGGAACGCTTTCGTTTTGCGGCTGACCAAGTACAATACGGTAAAATGTCCGGTGCAGTGGGAACATATGCCAACATTGACCCGGCTGTAGAAGAATTTGTATGCCGCAAGCTGGGCACCAAGCCTGCACCGATTTCTACACAGACGCTACAGCGCGACCGTCATGCCGAATACATGGCAACATTGGCGTTGATCGCCACATCGTTGGACAAATTTGCTACAGAAGTCCGTGCTCTGCAAAAGAGTGAGTTCCGTGAGGTGGAAGAAGCCTTTGCCAAGGGTCAAAAAGGATCTTCCGCGATGCCGCATAAACGCAATCCGATCGGAAGTGAAAACATCTCCGGTCTGGCACGCGTGATTCGTGGGCATATGGTATCGGCGTATGAGAACGTAACCCTGTGGCATGAACGCGACATTTCGCATTCTTCCGTAGAACGCATCATTCTGCCGGATGCAACGATGCTGTTGAACTACATGCTGAACCGTTTTGGTAATATCGTAAAAAATCTGACGGTCTTCCCTGAAAATATGAAGCGCAATATGGCCCGTACGTACGGCGTACCGTTCTCCGGTCGTATTATGACCAAGCTGATCGACAAAGGCTTTAGTCGTGAAAAAGCTTACGATACTGTGCAGCCGCGTGCTATGCAGGCGTGGGAAGAGCAACGCCAATTCCGCGAAATCGTCGAGGCGACCCCGGAAATTACTGCCGTGCTCAGCGCAGACGAAATCGAGGACGCGTTCAACCCAGCCTGGCATCTGAAGAACGTGGATACGATCTTCAAAAAGCTGGGATTAGGGGAATAGGAGGGAATGTTGGTGCGTGGTGAGGCCGCTGCGCGAACGGATCATTCTTCCGATTGCTGTTGCCCCTGGATTCCTGGATTGGAATAAACCTGTAAAGGTTGGTATCCAGAGGCAAAGGCAAGCGCTAACGCTTCTCCAGAACGATTCCGTCCGCTCCGCTGCTTCCAGCACCAACCTTCATGAGGGAGCAGAACTAGGGGTGGTGCGGCACATAAGATGCCGCACCACCCCGAAGAACGATAGAAAAGCGTGTTCCACTGCTTTTCTATCGCAGGCAACGTTCTCGTGAGGGCTACCTAATTTGCGTAGCAAACAGCCCGCGGTCCTCACGAGCACGCGCAGGCTCAAGAAGCGAAGCCTTGAGCCACCGTATCCGTGCGCATGCGTAGCATATGCGCACAACAGGCGAAGCCCAATGCTCGCTGCACGGCATGCCGAGCTACGGCCACGGGCAGAATGGTTTGGCGGTATGTAGACGCTGAACCACGATCGAGCTGTAAGCGGCATAAAACTTGTCGCTTAGAGTCGGAAGCGTTAATACATTGTTAATACGTAAAAACGTCGATCTGTACTAACGTAAAAGCGTTGCTGGATGAGGGCTTGTGCCGACAAGCCTTCATCCAGCGGAACGCGCTCACTCCACCGTAGCTCCAGTAACCCGCCATCCCCTGCTCACTAGCCAACCCTTGCGGGAGTCCCGAGGGCAGCAGCCCTGGGGGTCCTCCCTGAGGGGAGGATTTAGGAGGGGCAAGGTTGATTTAGGAGGGGGAATACTCTTTTGAAAGAGGTGTAATGAAATGTCATTGTCTACTGCCGAAGGTCTGATCCATGCGCCGCTCTTGTACAAAGGCAAGGTGCGTGAACTGTATGATCTCGGAGAGCATTTTCTGATTGTCGTGACGGACCGAATTTCGGCTTTTGATTATGTGTTAGAGCCGCCCGTGCCCGAAAAGGGGAACGTGCTGAATAAGCTCAGCGCTTTCTGGTTTGAGCAGACGAAAGACTTGTTGGAAAACCATGTCGTGCACACCGATGTGAACAAGCTCGGGCATGTGATCGACGAACAGAATAAAGAGTTGCTGAAGGACCGTATCATGGTCACGCTGAAGGCTGAACGCATCGACATTGAGTGTGTGGTGCGCGGATATATTACCGGAGGCGGCTGGCGTCAGTATGAGCAGAACGGTGAGGTGAACGGCATTCCATTGCCAGAGGGACTGCGTAAAAATGAGCGCTTTCCCAAGCCTTTATTTACACCGGCTGCAAAAAATGATGTTGGACACGACGAGGACATTTCTCTCCATCAGATGAAAGAGCTGGTCGGGGTTGAATTGACAGGCGAGCTTGAAGAAAAAAGCCTGGCGTTGTACGAATTTGCACGTGCTTTCTGTGAGAAGCGGGGGATTATTTTAGCCGATTGCAAGTTTGAGTTTGGTCTTGTTAACGGTAAGGTGATTTTGATTGACGAAATTTTCACTCCAGATTCATCCCGTTTTTGGGCTCAGGAAAAGTATGAGCTGGATGTTGAGATTGACAGCATGGACAAGGAGCCGGTACGAAGCTATTTGGCATCATCCGGTTGGGACAAGAATAGCAAGCCCGATCCGTTGCCTGCTGAGGTCGTAGAAGAAACAACTGCAAGATATACGGATATTTGGCGGCGTCTGACGGCACAGTAAATAGTAATCATAATTCAACCAAAAGGATTCACTCATTCGGAGGAGGAACTGAAGGAACATGATGAAAGCAACAGTCTATGTCACGATTAAGCAAAGCGTTTTGGACCCGCAGGGGGTTGCGGTGCAAGGCGCACTGCATTCTATGGGTTTCGGAGAAGTGGACAGCGTCAGAATTGGTAAGTATATGGAATTGAATCTGGATACAACAGACCGCGAGAGTGCTGAAAAGCGCATCATTGAGATGTGCGAAAAGCTGTTGGCCAACACGGTCATTGAAGACTACCGCTACGAACTGGAGGGCTGATTCCATGAAATTTGCAGTTCTGGTTTTTCCGGGCTCCAACTGTGATATTGACTGCTATAAGGCGGTAGAGGACACGGTCGGTGAACCTGTCGATTATGTTTGGCATACTGCGACGGATCTGTCGCCTTATGATTGTATTCTTGTTCCAGGAGGCTTCTCTTACGGGGATTACCTGCGTTGCGGCGCGATTTCCCGGTTTGCTCCGGTGATGAAGGAAGTAGCCAAAGCGGCTGCTGAGGGGAAATACATTTTAGGTATCTGTAACGGTTTTCAAATTCTGACTGAAGCTGGGCTGTTGCCAGGCGCTTTGCGCCGTAATCTGTCGATGAAATTCCGTTGCCATGATACGGTGTTGAAGGTTGCGAATAACCAAACACCTTTTACAAAAGATTACGCTGCTGGTGAAGAGATCGTCATTCCGATCGCCCACGGCGAAGGCAACTATTACTGTGATGATGAGACGCTGGCTCGCTTGCAGGCGAATAACCAGATCGTATTTACGTATAGAGATAATCCAAACGGTTCCGTGACGGATATCGCAGGGATTTGTAATGAACAAGGAAACGTGCTGGGCATGATGCCTCATCCGGAACGCGCGGTGGACGCATTGCTCGGAACGGATGACGGCAAACGTATGTTTACATCTATTTTGAATGCTTGGAGGGATCGACATGGCGCAGCAAGTGTCCGCTAAGGAACCGACGGCAGAGCAGGTTGCCGAACATAAACTGTATCAGCAGATGGGTGTATCGGACAGTGAATATGCGTTGATCTGTGAATTCATGGGACGTCAGCCGAATTATACGGAGATTGGCGTATTCAGTGTCATGTGGTCAGAGCATTGTGCTTACAAAAACTCTAAGCCGTTGCTGCGTCGTTTTCCAACGAGCGGTCCGCGAGTTCTGATGGGACCCGGCGAGGGCGCAGGCATTGTAGATATCGGTGACAATCAAGCGGTTGTATTTAAAATCGAAAGTCATAACCATCCGTCGGCTGTGGAGCCTTTTCAAGGGGCAGCGACTGGGGTAGGCGGTATCATCCGTGATATTTTCTCCATGGGTGCAAGACCTGTCGCGGTGTTGAACTCTCTGCGTTTTGGGAAGCTGGAGAGCGACCGTGTGAAATATTTGTTCGAGCATGTGGTATCTGGTATTGCGGGATATGGGAACTGTATCGGTATTCCGACTGTAGGTGGCGAGGTTGTATTTGATGAAAGCTACGAAGGCAATCCGCTCGTTAATGCAATGTGTGTCGGACTGATTGACCATGATAAAATCCAGCGTGGTGTTGCTAAAGGGGTCGGTAACCCGGTGTTCTATGTGGGCCCGCCGACAGGTCGTGATGGGATTCACGGAGCGACATTCGCATCGGTTGAGCTGACAGAGGAATCTGAAGCGAACCGGACTGCGGTTCAAGTAGGCGATCCTTTTATGGAGAAGCTGGTTATGGAATCATGTCTGGAACTGATCGACAGCGGTATTGTGCTGGGTATTCAGGATATGGGTGCCGCAGGACTTACCTGCTCCAGCGCGGAGATGGCGAGTAAGGCTGGCAACGGCCTGGAGCTGTATCTGGATCAGGTACCGCAGCGTGAAGAGGGCATGACACCTTATGAAATGATGCTGTCCGAATCACAGGAACGGATGCTGTTCGTAGTAGAGCCTAAGGATGAAGCACAGGCACTGGAAATTTTCGAGCGTTGGGGTGTTATTTGTGCCAAGGTCGGTAAAGTGACGGATGACGGTCGTTTGCGTTTGTTCCATCACAATGAAGTGGTCGGAGATATGCCAGTGACGGCGCTGGTTGACGAGTGTCCGATTTATGACAAGCCTTCCGAAGTCCCTGCTTATTATGAGCAAAATGCTGCTATTGACACACTGCGTTACGCTGAAGTGACGGATTTGAACGGTGCGTTGAAAAAGGTGCTGTCTTCACCAAGTGTAGCCAGTAAGAAATGGGTATACGAGCAGTATGACTACATGGTTCGCACGAGTACAGCCGTTCGTCCGGGATCGGATGCAGCTGTAGTGACTGTGCGCGGAACTCGTAAGGGACTCGCCATGACGACAGATTGTAACGGACGTTATGTATACCTTGATCCAGAGGTAGGTGGACGGATTGCAGTCAGCGAAGCAGCGCGTAACATTGTATGCTCCGGCGGCGAGCCGTTGGCGATTACGGATAACCTGAACTTCGGTAACCCTGAAAAGCCGGATATTTTCTGGCAAATGGAAAAAGCCGTGGACGGTATGGCAGAGGCTTGCCGTGTACTGGATACACCTGTTATCGGGGGCAATGTCAGCTTGTACAATGAAAATGCTAAAGGCTCCATCTATCCGACGCCTGTTGTCGGTATGGTAGGTCTGGTACATGATACAGATCACATTACGACACAAGGCTTCAAAGCCGAAGGCGATGTGATTTTCCTCGTGGGGGAAACGAAGGCCGAGCTGGGAGGCAGTGAGTTCCAAGCTGTCGTACACGGTGTATCCGAGGGACGCCCGCCTGAGCTGGATTTGAACGTAGAGAAAAAACTGCTGACTGCGGTACTGGGAGCGATTCAGGGCGGATTGGTACAATCTGCGCATGATTTGGCAGAGGGCGGATTGGCTGTAGCGCTTGCAGAATCCGGGATTAGCGGCGGATTGGGAGCACAGGTCAACGTAGAAACGAGCTTGCGTCCTGACCATGCATTGTTTAGTGAAACTCAATCCCGTATTTTGTTATCTGCATCGCCGGATAAAGCGTCTGCTCTGGAAGCACATCTGCGTGGTTTGGAAGTGCCAGTTACCGTATTAGGAAAAGTTGAAGGATCACAATTGACAGTTGAGGTGAACGGACAACCCGCTTTGAACGAGGCAGTCGCCAGTTTGAAGCAAATCTGGGAGGATGTCATTCCATGTCTGATGAAATAACAGCACGGACGTTGTGGACTGGAGATTATTATAATGAAGGCTCTGGTAAAGAGGGGCTGTTTGATAAATTAAAAGAGGAATGCGGCGTGTTTGGAGTATATAGACACTCCGATGCCGCTTCCCTAGCATATTACGGATTGCATGCACTCCAGCATCGCGGGGAGGAAAGTGCGGGCATCTGTGTGAGCAGTGGCGACGAGTTCCATTATCATCGTGGAATGGGGCTTGTAAAAGAAGTATTCAATAAAGATTTGATGGCTTCGCTGACAGGCGATATTGCCATAGGACATGTGCGCTACTCGACAAGTGGAGACAGTAAGCTAACGAATGCACAGCCTTTGGTGTTTAAGTATCGTGATGGGGAACTAGCGGTAGCTACGAACGGGAATATCGTGAATGCTTTGCAAATCCGGCATGAGCTGGAGCAGGGCGGGTCTATTTTTCAAACGACCAGCGATACAGAAGTAGTGGCGCATTTGATCGCACGATCGTCCAAGGATTTGGTGGAGGCTGCCAAAGATGCATTGAAGCGTATTGTCGGCGGATTTGCTTTTCTTATTATGACCAACGATAAACTGCTGGTCGCTTCTGATCCCAATGGCTTGCGTCCGTTGACGATGGGCAGATTAGGTGATGCATATTTGTTTGCCTCCGAAACCTGTGCTTTGGAAACGATTGGAGCAGAGCTGTTGCGCGATATCGAGCCGGGTGAACTGTTGGTGTTGGACAAAAATGGTCTGCACGAAGACCGTTACAGTGAAGGCAAGCATCGTAAAGCACTGTGCGCGATGGAATATATTTATTTTGCCCGTCCTGACAGTGATTTGAATGGTTCTAATCTTCATGCTGCACGCAAAAGAATGGGAAGCCAGATGGCGCTGGAAGCTTTTGTCGATGCGGATCTGGTGACAGGAGTGCCGGATTCCAGTATTTCGGCTGCGATTGGTTATGCAGAGCAGACAGGTATTCCTTATGAGCTGGGTATGATTAAAAATAAATACACTGGACGTACCTTCATTCAGCCGAGTCAGGAGCTACGCGAGCAGGGTGTGAAAATGAAGCTGAGCGCTGTACGCCGTGTTGTTGAAGGTAAACGAGTCATTATGATCGACGATTCTATCGTCCGGGGCACTACATCCCGTCGAATCGTGAATATGCTGCGGGATGCAGGGGCACTGGAGGTACATGTACGTATTACCTCACCGCCTTTCAAAAACCCGTGCTTCTATGGCATCGACACGCCGGATCGCCGGGAACTGATCGCTTCGTCTAAAACCGTCGAGGAAATTCGTGAGGAAATTAACGCCGATTCGCTCTACTTTATGAGCGCTGAGGGTTTGATTGCCGCTGTAGGTGGATATAACGAACAGGATTACAAAGGCGGCTTGTGCCTAGCCTGTTTCGATAATGATTACCCGACTCAGGTAGATTTCAAAGGTGAAGAAAAGTTCGGATGTAGTTGTTGAGAAAAGGGAACAAAAGAGGCACAGTGGTGCATGGCAGGAATGGGGATGTCGGTTTTGAGGGGGCCACTCCGCGTGTGGAAGGTTCTTCCAATCGCTGTTGCCGCTGGACCTGGATTGGAATAACCCTTAGAGGGTTAGAATCCAGCGGCAAAGGCGAACGCTTCGCTTCTCCAGAATCCTTCCACCCGCTCCGTTCCTCAGGTATGCAGCATTTTGCAGCAGTGACTGTACCTCTTATGTTCCCACGGGGAAGAGGATAGGTAAGGCAGTTAAAAACTCATGGCATAACTATTTCATGCCATGAGTTTTTAACGGAGCGGTGACTCACAAAAAGTCACCCTGCTCTTATAAGGTTGAGCCAGCGAAGCGAAGCTCAACAGCAGGCAAGGCGAAGCTGCCTGCCTCAATGGTCAAATAAGTAAGCCGCCCGTTGGCGCTGCTCACTTATTTGACCGGCACGTCCCCGCCTTTGCGAAGCAAACAGCCCGGGACGTGCCCCGCCGCCACTGCATAGGCGGCCTTGCACTAAAGCGTGTCCTTTGTATTCGCGGGTATAGCCCACGAATACAAAGGACAACACGCGACTCACAGCACGAACCAACCACCAAGCAGCACCCAACCTTACACATCTGACCGACTCTTGAGGGGTCCAGGGGGAGCAGCCCCATGGAATCCTCCCTGCTAGGGAGGACTTAGGAGGGTCAATCATTTGAAGGAGTGTTCATGAATGTCCGAAGCATACAAAAACGCAGGGGTAGATATCGCTGCCGGTAATGAAGCAGTAGAACGGATGAAAAAGCACGTTAAACGTACCTTCCGTCCCGAAGTGCTGACGGACTTGGGCGGATTCGGTGCGTTGTTCGGCCTGAATAAGGATAAGTACGATGAGCCTGTACTCGTTTCCGGTACCGATGGTGTCGGCACGAAGCTGAAGCTTGCTTTCGCAATGGATCGTCATGACACCATTGGTATTGACGCGGTTGCGATGTGTGTAAACGACATTATCGTCGGGGGCGCGGAGCCACTCTTTTTTCTGGATTACCTCGCTTGTGACAAGGTTGTACCCGAGAAAATTGAAGCTATAGTCGCTGGAATCGCAGAGGGTTGCCATCAATCGGGCTGTGCGCTGGTCGGCGGTGAAACCGCAGAAATGCCAGGGATGTACAGCGAGGGTGAATATGATATTGCCGGATTCACGGTAGGGATTGTAGATAAAAGCAAAATCATCAACGGTAGCTCCATTGCTTCCGGAGATACAGTGATCGGACTGGCCTCCAGCGGAGTACACAGCAATGGCTTCTCACTGGTTCGCAAGCTGTTATTGGAACAGCAGGGGTATGATTTGCATGATGAAATCGAAGGCTTGAACGGCAAACTGGGCGATGTACTGCTGGAGCCGACGAAAATTTACGTGAAATCCGTTTTGGCATTGCTGGACAAGGTAAAAGTAAAAGGCATGGCGCATATCACAGGTGGCGGTTTTATTGAAAATATCCCTAGAGTGTTACCGGATCACGTCAATGTGGATATAGAATACGGCACTTGGCCGATTTTGCCAATCTTCCAGCTCATGCAGGAAAAAGGCGCAATCTCCAACAAAGACATGTTCACAACCTTTAATATGGGAATTGGAATGGTAATCGTTGTAGGCGAAGAGCATGCACAGACTGCACTGGAAGTTCTGAAGGAACAGGGCGAAGCTGCATATGTGATCGGAAAAGTAACGGAAGGCAGTTCTATCGTGACCTTTACGGGAGCCGAGGTGTAATGAACGAGTACCGGATTGCTGTTTTTGCATCAGGCGAGGGGACGAATTTTCAGTCATTGGTGGATGCGGCTGCACGAGGAGAACTGGGCGGCGCCTCGGTAGAACTGCTCATCTGTGACAAGCCTGCGGTTCCTGTCGTAGCTAGAGCACAGAAAGCTGGAATTGCGTGCCATACTTTTCGACCCAAGGAATATCCTTCTCGAGAAGACTATGAGCGTGAACTGGTGACTTTACTGGAGCAGAAATCGATTGATCTCATCGTGTTAGCTGGCTACATGCGTTTGCTATCCAGCGTCATGGTCGATGCCTACGCAGGAAAAATCATTAATATTCATCCGTCACTACTTCCGGCATTTCCAGGGAAAGATGCTGTTGGACAGGCATTGACCTATGGGGTCAAGGTAAGTGGCGTCACCGTTCATTTTGTGGACGGGGGCATGGATACGGGTGCCATTATTGCCCAGCGTTTCGTGGAAGTTGACGACCATGATACAGCGGAATCCTTATCCGCAGCCATTCAATCCGTGGAACGTCAGCTATATCCAGAAGTAGTTGGAAAATTGGCCCAAGGTAAAATCCAATTAAATGGTCGCAAAGTGATTTCACTTCTCTAAGAATGATTGTAATTTGTCATATCATTGTCATATCAAGGATGCTGTACAGGCATTTTCCGATATTTCTCGGGAAATAAAATGATAAAAGAGAATTTTGCAAAATTCTGAAAGAGCTAAAGGAGGAGACAGGGTGAGTATTAAAAGAGCGCTCGTCAGCGTATCGGATAAGCGGGGGATCGTGGAATTTTGCCGCGAGTTGTCCAAATTGGGTGTGGAGATCGTTTCGACAGGGGGAACGAGCAGCTTGTTGTCGAAGGAGGGCATTCCCGTCATCGGCATTTCAGAGGTAACGGGTTTTCCTGAAATTATGGATGGACGTGTTAAAACACTCCACCCTGCGGTACACAGCGGCTTGCTGGCTGTTCGGGATAATGAAGAGCATCAGCGTCAGATGAAAGAACTTGGATTGGGTTATATAGATCTGGTCGTTGTGAATCTGTATCCTTTTGCGGAAACGATTGCCAAACCCGGTGTAACTTATGAGGACGCGATTGAAAATATCGACATCGGCGGTCCAACGATGCTGCGTTCTGCGGCAAAAAATCATGCTTTTGTCAGTGTGGTAGTCGATGCTGATGACTATAGCACAGTGTTGGAGGAAATCCGTAAGGATGGCGATACGGAACTGAATACCCGTAAGCGTCTGGCCGCAAAAGTTTTCCGTCATACGGCGTCATACGACGCTTTGATATCCGATTATTTGTCGAATGTGACAGGCGAGCCGTTGCCTGAGCGATACACCGTAACCTATGAAAAAATTCAGGATTTGCGTTATGGCGAAAATCCGCATCAGCAGGCGGCATTTTACCGTGAGCCATTGGCGGCAAAGGGTACACTGACAACAGCGAAACAACTTCACGGCAAAGAGCTGTCTTACAATAACATCAATGATGCTAATGCTGCTTTGCAAATCGTTAAAGAATTCAGCGAACCTACAGTAGTAGCAGTTAAGCATATGAATCCTTGCGGTGTGGGAATTGGCGGCAGTATTTATGAAGCGTACAGCAAGGCGTATGCAGCTGATCCAACCTCGATTTTCGGTGGCATCGTAGCAGCTAACCGGATTATTGATGGTGATACAGCGAATAAGCTGAGTGAGATCTTTTTGGAAATTGTACTGGCACCGGGCTTTACGAAAGAAGCATTGGAGATTTTAACGAAAAAGAAAAATATTCGTTTGCTTGATCTGGGTGAGCTTTCCCAATCTGAACAGGCAGAGAGCCGTTTCGTCGTGACTTCCATTGAAGGCGGCATGGTAGTTCAGCAAAATGACATTCACGCTGTAGACTCGGATGCACTTACAGTTGTAACGGAGCGGGCACCATCCGAGGAAGAACTGAAACAGCTTTTGTTTAGCTGGAAAGTTGTTAAGCATGTGAAATCCAACGCCATCGTACTGGCGGCAGATAATATGACCATTGGCGTAGGCGCAGGACAAATGAACCGTGTCGGTGCGGCCAAGATTGCTATCGAGCAGGCCGGTGACAAAGCAAAAGGTGCCGTACTGGCATCCGATGCATTTTTCCCGATGGGCGATACGTTGGAGCTGGCAGCTAAAGCAGGCATCACAGCAGTTATTCAGCCGGGCGGCTCCATCAAAGACGAAGAGTCCATCAAGGTTGCTAACGAATACGGCATTGCCATGGTCTTTACAGGCGTACGTCATTTCAAGCACTAACTTGTATGAGTTGAGGATGCAGCAGCATTTTCACCTGAACAATCTAATGGGAGCGGGAGGAAACACCTGAATGGATATTTTGGTTATCGGAGGGGGCGGCCGTGAACATGCAATTGTATGGGCGCTGAAGAAAAGCCCCAAGGCCGGACAAATCTATTGTGCACCAGGCAATGCTGGTATCGGACAGTTAGCGGAGTGTGTGCCGATTCCGGTGAGTGACTTTGACGCGCTGACAGAGCTGGCGGAATCCAAAAAGGTAGGACTTGTCGTGGTTGGCCCCGATGATCCGCTGGCAGATGGCATTGTGGATGCATTTGAAGCGAAAGGCATTCCAGTCTTCGGACCGCGTAAAAATGCAGCTGAAATTGAAGGTAGCAAAATCTTCATGAAGGATTTGCTCCATAAATATCATATTCCGACAGCAACCTATCGCAAGTTTTATACTTACGAGGAAGCGCATGCATACTTGAAGGAGCAACCGATCCCAGTCGTCATCAAGGCAGACGGACTGGCGGCAGGCAAAGGGGTAACGGTCGCGTACTCGATGGAGGAAGCGGAAAAGGCTCTCTCTGACATTATGGTGGCCAAGGTGTTTGGTGAAGCCGGGGCACAAGTCGTGATCGAGGAGTTTCTGGCTGGTCAGGAAATGTCGATTCTCTCCTTTGTCGACGGTGAAACGGTTCGTCCGATGGCTGCGGCGCAAGACCACAAGCCAATTTTTGATGGTGACAAAGGGCCGAATACAGGTGGCATGGGTACGTATTCTCCGTTGCCTCACATAGCCAATTCCATTATTGAGGAAGCTATTGAGACGATTATTAAGCCGACGGCCAAGGCCATGGTTGCTGAAGGGCGTCCGTTCCGAGGTGTATTATTTGCTGGATTGATGATTTCGCCGGACGGCAAGCCAAAGACCATTGAGTTTAATGCACGTTTCGGTGATCCGGAAACTCAAGTGGTTCTGCCTCGTTTAAAATCCGATCTGCTCGATATATTTCTTGCTGCTGTAAATGGCACGCTGGATCAGGTGGAGATTGAGTGGAAGGATGAAGCGGCGGTGTGCGTGGTGCTGGCATCCGGAGGTTATCCTGCAGCTTACGCCAAAGGCGTACCTATCCACGGATTGGAACAGGTAGACGAAGCCATTGTGTTCCATGCTGGAACAGGCATCAACGAACAGGGTGAGTGGGTAACGAACGGCGGACGTGTATTAGGTGTGGTCGGCTTGGGACGTGATATTGCCGGGGCACGGAACAAAGCTTACGAACAGGCGGATCGTATTACCTTTGAAGGTAAACAAAACCGTACGGATATTGCGGCAAAAGCATTGCTGTAGCAGTAATATATAGGATAAAGAGGACCTCTGTGGAGGTTCTCTTTTTTCGTTTGACAAAAGTATACTTATCCTATAGGATTAAAAATACAAAACTGACTGACTGATCAATCGGGAGGAGGAAACCCATGCAGCCACGGAAGGCGAAGCAGTCCGAGACCGTCTCAAATGACCAACCTGCTGAGCACGCGGGAGAAGAAACAGACCGCAGAACACAGCTTCTTCACATTGCATTGAAGCGGTTCGCCGAGCAGGGTTACCATCAAACGAAGATTTCAGATATCGTGGTAGAGGCGGGAGTAGCCCAAGGCACGTTTTATTGGCATTTTAAAAGTAAAGAGGCACTGGCGCTGGAGATTATCGCTACTGGTCGTGAACAACTACTGTCAGCGATCGGACAGGGATATCGCCGTGACGCGGGAACGCTGGCTGATATGGTTAAGGCATCAGAGGCGCTGTTTGTTCGGTTATTTGATTTTGCATTGGAGAACCGCTATCTGATGGGTTTGCTGCTGATCGGCAGCGGTGTCGATGAACCGGTGCGCCAGAGTATCCGAGAGACAAGGGCCGCGATGGAGCTGGCATTCCGGCGCAATATGGAAAGAGCGATCGAGCTGAACATGTTGCCTGCTGAATTGGATGTCGAATTAAGGGCGGCACTACTCATGAGTATGATCGAAGGTGTCATTACACGCTGGCTATTCGGTTCAGAGGGAACACATGACCACATCACGCAGATAACTGCTAAAAGATTGGCAGCAGAGGCGGCTAATTTTGAGTTTTATGGACTATTAGGTCAAAGCTAGATGTGCAACATCGCATGAATGGGGCGTTGGCAACAAATAATATAGCCAAATCACATAGAAGAACTCAATCATTTACATCCAGACAGGAGAGAACGATACATGAAAACACGTAAAAAAGGGTTCTTGGTAACTACACTCATGGCTCTGGCATTGTTCAGCCTTGTGCTGAGCGCTTGCGGTACTAAGCCAGAAGCTTCTAATACTAGTAATGGAGCGGGTAGCAGTAATGTGGCAGCGAGTAACCAGCTCGAAGCAATCAAGAAGGCTGGTGTAATTAAGGTAGGCATGATGGGCACCTATCCGCCGTACAATTTTTTGAACGACAACAAGGAATTGGATGGATTTGATGTGGATATCGCCAAAGAATTGGCGAAGCGGATTGGAGTGAAACCGGAGTTCACGGCACAAGAATTCTCGGGACTGGTTCCAAGTTTGCAAAAGAAAAAATTCGATGCAGTGATTAGCCAGGTGACGATCACAGAGGATCGTAAGAAGGCCATTGACTTCACAGAACCTTATATCACAAACAATGTAAACATTATCGTAAACAGCAAAACAAATGATATTACCAAGCTGGAGGACTTTAAAGGCAAAACCATTGGTGTCGGCTTGGGAACGAATGATGAATCTTATCTGCGGAATGAAGTACTACCGAAGGTAGGCGATTTTGAGATTAAAACGTATGATGATGTCATTACTTCCTTAAAGGATTTAAACTCTGGCCGTATTGACGCAACCATTAACAATCTGTATGCTCTCAAGCCCATTATTGATAAAAACGGGTTCCAAATTAAAGCCGTAGGCGAGCCGATTAAATCGGACCAAGCGGGTGTAGCTATTAACCAGAAAACTCCTGAGCTCAAAGAAGCCTTGAACAAGGCTTTGAAGGAAATGAAGGAAGACGGCACTTACAAAACAATTTTCAAAAAATGGTTTGGCGAGGAGCCAAAAGAATAACGTAAGCCTGTTAGAGGCGTCTGGCTCCAGTCTTGGCTTTTATGCTGACATGGGGCCACTCGTCTGAAAGAAGGGAATATAACCGATGCTTGAATTAATGTGGGAGAACGTCCCTTTTTTATTAAAGGGTGCTTATTATACGCTTTATATCACGATTGTCTCTATGTTTTTTGGCCTAATCATTGGTTTGGTTGTTGCTGTGGCCCGGTTGAAGGGGAATCGACCCGCTCGATGGCTGGCGCGCATGTATGTATCGATCATTCGGGGGACGCCGGTTTTGGTGCAGATTGCGGTCATTTATTACGGACTGGATGATTATGGAATATCATTCGGATCGCTGACGGCTGCTTGTCTGGCACTCAGTATTAATACAGGGGCGTACTTATCGGAGACGTTCCGTGGAGCTATTTTAGCCGTACCCCAGGGACAGACCGAGGCAGCTTATGCGACGGGAATGTCGCCCGGTCAAACGATGTGGCGCATTATTCTTCCTCAGGCGGTACGCATTGCAATTGCACCGATGGGGAATACATTTGTAGGTATGCTTAAAGAAACGTCGCTGGTGTCGGTTATCGGGGTCAGTGAATTGATGCGACAGGCACAGCTTTTACAGGCACAGTATTTGCTCTACATGCCGTTTCTGCTCGAAATTGGCCTGATGTACTGGATTATGAGCATTGGATTCTCCGCTATACTGGAGCGGGTGGAAAAGCGTCTGGCTCGAGCTTATTAAGGTGGAGATGATAGATGATGATAACAACAAACGGATTAGGTAAACGATTCGGACAGGTAGAGGTTCTGAAAAGCATTGATTTTCAGGTTGCTGCTCGTGAAATCGTCGTATTACTCGGCCCGAGCGGCTCAGGTAAAAGTACCTTGCTGCGCTGCCTGAACGGTCTGGAAGAGCTGTCTTCCGGCAAGTTTGAGGTGAATGGGATTGAGGTAGATGCTACGGCTCCCGTTCGTGTCCGCCAAGCAGCCATTCGTGATATTCGCAAACAGACGGGGATGGTGTTTCAGCAATTCAATCTGTATCCGCACAAAACCGCAATCGGCAATGTCATTGAAGGACTGCTGACAGTAAAAAAAATGCCGCGCGACAAGGCTATGTCCATCGGACAACGGTTGTTGGAGCGGGTGGGGTTATCGGATAAGCAGGATGTACATCCTTCACGTCTGTCCGGTGGACAGCAGCAGCGGGTAGCCATTGCACGTGCGCTGGCGATGGACCCGGCGATTATGCTGTTCGACGAGCCGACATCGGCGCTTGATCCCGAGCTGGTAGGGGAGGTGCTGGGTGTTATGCGAGAGTTGGCTCAAGACGGAATGACGATGGTCGTCGTTACTCATGAGATGAAATTTGCTCGCGAGGTGGCAGACAAGGTTATATTTATGGCAGATGGTATCATTTTGGAGGAGGCAGCGCCACAGGAATTTTTTGACACTCCCCAGCATGAGAGAACACAGAAATTTTTACGCCAAATCAGTGAGTTTTAAAGTAAGATCGAGGATAAATCATAGATTATTAAGATGGAAAGAAGGCCTTTGAACATGAAAGTATCTACAACTTGGCACGGCAAACGCGCGTTTACTTCGGAGGGACCATCCGGTTATTCTGTAGGGATGGATGCTACGGCGGCTTATGGCGGTGATGGTAAAGGGATGACACCCATGGAACTGCTGTTGGCAGGTCTGGCAGGATGTATGGGGATCGATATCACAATGATTTTGGATCGTTTCTTGTCGGACATTACTCGTATTGATATTGACGCAGAAGGTACGCGCAAGGAAGAAATGCCGACAGGCTTTACAGCGATTGATCTGACATTCCATGTAGATGGAGATATTCCAGATTACCGCGTATGGAAAGCGATTCAGATGGGTAAGGAAAAATATTGTGCAGTATCCGACTCCTTAAAAGCGGAAATTCGGATGCACCTCATATTGAATGGAACCGAAGTACCCTATCCAGCATAAGTGTCGAAGGGTAATGAAAGAGAGTCAGCCTGTGTTATGTACAGGAGGCTCTCTTTTTTTATGTTATTTGAAAATATGACACGTAATGAAACTTTTTGTACTGTGTTTTCGTTTAAAATAGAAATTGAAATATAAAAATGGGAAAATAAACCTGTGTATGAAGTGTATACAGGGGGAGGTTATAGTGAAACGAAAGCGCCTTATCATAGTAGCAACTATTTTGGCTACAGTGCTCATCGTTATGGGAGTGGCAACAGGATTACTATCTTTCATGCAGAATCAAGTGGCTAATCCCCCGAATACCGTCCGGCCCACAACTGCGATTGCAGCCGAGGTTGAGGGTGAAACAAAGGAACAGGATGCTGCCACGCGTTTACTTCATTTTGTGGAGGAGAATGCAGAAAAAGTTTCGATTACGATTCTGAGAGATGAAAAAAAGCTGGCAGGCCAAGAGGAAAACCGGATGATGCCTTTGGCGAGCACCGTCAAAACAATCATTGCGATCGAATATGCCAAGCAAGCGGCGGTGGATCAGATCAACCCGGATGACAGAGTGAAGCTGATTTCGCTGGAAAGGTTTTATTTGCCGGGTTTGGATGGTGGTGCTCATACGGCGTGGCTACAGAATATGGAGGCTAAAGGGCGGATACAGAATGAAACTGTATCTGTACGAGACGTCGCCAAGGGGATGATTCAATTTAGTTCCAACGCCAATGCGGAGTATTTAATGGACAAACTGGGGGTGGATGCGATCAATCGGACGAGAGCCAAAATGGGGCTGCAAAATCATGATCCCATTTATCCGTTTGTATCCTCCATTTTGATTCCCTACGAATGGATGAAGGAGAGACAAGGTGAGAATTGGAATAATACAAAGAATAATATTTCTGCCAAAGAAGCCATTCAGGCGATGTCGGACACGGAGTTTCGCCGATATGCCCGCGTGATTCATAACAAGCTGCGCCGTGATGTGAGTGGTTCTTACAAGAAAAACGCAGATATTGAGACCTGGTATGATCAGGATTATGACCGTATTAATACGGATCGTTTTATAGCTTCAACGACGGCCGATTATGCCTCTTTAATGAGTAAGCTGAACCGCCGTCAAGGGTTCACAAAAGCTGAGCAAAAGTTATTGTCCGAGGTCATGGAGGAACCATTTATAGTTCTTCCTGAAAACCAGCAATTCCTGAAACATACTGGGCAAAAAGGAGGCTCCACGGCTTACGTTTTGACACTGGCAATGTATGCGACAGATAAGGAAGGGCATTCGACAGAGCTAGCTGTCTTTTTTAACGATTTGGACCCTAGCACAAATGCCAGCTTTCCTGAAATGATAAATGTTTTTAAAAAGAGGTTACTGCATGATGAATCGTTTAGAGAAGAAGTTAATCGGCGTATCGGTGTACAGGTAGCGCTGCTAAACGCTAGAGTATAGTACTGCGTTTAGCAGCGCTGCGCAACTTCTTATCCTAATCCTATCCGCTGCCTTTTTGTTTGCGTTCCCGCAGCAATAGATACAGAAAATATGGCGCGCCAATGACGGCTGTCACGATGCCAGCGGGAATTTCGAGCGGCGGCTTCAGACCTCGTCCCAGCGCGTCAGCAAGGACGAGAATCAGGGCGCCGATCATCGCCGAGCCGGGCAATAGATAGCGGTGGCGATTGCCAAATAACCGCCGTGCCAGATGCGGTGCCAGCAGTCCGATAAAGCCGATGGAGCCGATGGCAGCAACACAGGAGGCAGCCAAGGCGACTGACACGGCTAGCAGTCCTGTACGCACGCGTTTCACGCTAAGTCCCAGCCCAGCAGAGCTTTCTTCATCTAGGCTCATAATGTCGAGCTTACGCTGTAGGGTATAGGCGAGAGGCAGCAACACGATTAACCACGGCAGTAGCCCATACACTTCGTCCCAGCCTTTTCCCCACAGACTTCCAGCTAGCCAAGTGAGCGTGTCGCTGGCTTCGAGTGGATACTTGACCAGTATATAATCGGTCGCAGCCTGAAAAATAGCGCCCACCGCCAGTCCGGTCAAGGCTAGCATATTGGGACGCATGCCTCCCTTCATCGAAAGCTGTACGAGCAACAGTGCAGCTAGTCCGGCACCGACAAAGGCCGCTACAGGCAACAGCGCCACTGGGGATGAGGGTAGCAGTACGATGACGAGAACCGCCGCAAAGCCGGCCCCCTTGGATACACCTACCACATCTGGCGAGGCTAGCGGGTTGCGGATCATGCCTTGTAGCAGAACACCGGCTACTGCCAGCCCAGCTCCGGCCATGATGGCCAGCAGACCACGTGGCAGCCGATAGTGGTGAACGATGAACCAGGAAGAGGCACTCCGATCCGTCAGAGCTGTGATCAGCTCAGAGGGCGTAATGTAGGTGCTGCCCACGCCTATAGCTATAAAAGCAACACCCAGCATGAGCGCGAGTAAAATCCACAGTTTTTTCATCGTGAAGCCCTCCCGTTCTTATGCGCCAGATATAAAAAGAAGGGCGCACCCACCAGCGCCGTTACAATACCAACGGGCGACTCATAAGGAAATGCAATGAATCGTCCAAGCACGTCTGCATATGTCAGCAGCAGAGCTCCGCAGATTGCAGACAGGGGAATGACCCGCTTGTAATTGTCACCTGTAAACATCTTGATGATATTCGGCACCATCAGGCCCACAAAGCCGATGGACCCGGCTACCGCTATGGCAGAGCCTGCCAGCATAATCACTGAGGCCGAGGCCAGTAGACGGACAAGACGTACGTTTTGTCCCAATCCTTGTGCGACTTCCGTCCCGAGGCTCAGCACAGATAGCGAGGGGGCCAGCGCCAGCGCAAGGATCATACCCACGGCGAACCATGGCAGCACCAGACGCGTGTCGGCCCAAGTGGAACCATCGATGGCTCCGGCGAGCCAATACAGCACATCGGATATTTGCTCGTTGAACACGAGCAGTCCCTGGGTGATGGAGGCCAGCAACAGATGCACGGCCATCCCGGCAAGGGCCAGCTTAACCGGCGTCATGCCCGCCGTTCCGGCCAGCGCATATACGAAGGAGCCGCCTGCGATGGCCCCGGCAAAAGCAAAATAAATGCTGCCGGACGATCCGATATTCGGCAGCAGCACGACGGACAGCACGACAGCCAGCGAAGCGCCTGAGCTGACCCCGAATACCTGCGGCGAGGCCAGCGGGTTGCGTGTGATGGCCTGCATCAGGGCTCCAGCCACGGCGAGCCCCGCCCCGACGATTAGGCCAATAACGGCACGCGGTAGGCGTACCGTCAAGACAATGAGCTGATCCTTGGACGGATGCTCGGTGAACAGCGCAGTCAGCATGGTGGGGATGTCCATCCTGACTGGGCCAATCGCCACGCTGAGCAGCAATCCAGCCAGCAACGCAGCGATAAGTGCAAAGAAGACCGGCTTATTCAGCCGGTCGCGTGAGACTTGTCCGATCAACGGGAGCCGTCTCCTTTACTTTGCGCGGGATACAGAAGCGAAATGGCTTGCTCCAGTATTTTCTCGGCTGAGCCGAGTCCACGGTACCGGGTCCATAGTGCCCGGTTCACTTCGTAAACTTCCCCTTTTTTGACGGCCGTAATGTTTTGCCAAAGCGGATTTTGCTTCCATTCCGCAATCAGCTTCTCATCGGCTTCCACCAAAAAGATCACATCAGGATCCGCTTGTGCGATCTGTTCCAGCGTCAGCTTGACGGTAGGCTCGCTTGTATTTTGAAGGGCATTGTGAATACCCGCTTGCTCCAGCAATTGTCCATCAAAGGATGAAGCACCGTGAGCCGATAGTGAATCAGAGCGGAACACCCCTAGCAATACGCTACGTGACTCGCCAGCTTTGATGCCTTCTTTTAACTTTTCCATGGTAGCTTTATGCGCAGCGAGAATTTGCTCGCCTTTTTCCTTCTCACCCAACGCATCGGCGATGACACCGAAGGAAGCCAGGTTTTGTTCATAGGAGGAATTGCGGCTCTTTAGAACAATGGTCGGAGCAATCTCGCTTAGTTCTTTGTATATGCTTTTATGACGATTCAGATCGGCAATAATCAAATCCGGCTTCAGGGAGCTGATCGTTTCCAGGTTTGGCTGTTTGCGCGTGCCTACTGGTGTGAAGTTGATTTTCTTACCGAGCAGCCCATCAATATCATCGTCATTTTCCTGAGCTATGCCGACAGGAGTAACGCCCAGTTGGGTTGTGGCATCGACAAAAGAGAATTCCAGGGTTACGATTCTTTTGGGTGTACCTGTAACCTTGGTTTCTCCCATCTCATGTTTAATCATTCGAGTGTCGCCTGTTGCTTGAGGTGCTGCTGCACTGTTATCTTGTGACTGGCTTCCACATCCCGCCATAATGACCGTCAGTAGTGCCAGGATCGCTGCAAGCAGCATGCCTGTGCGCAGTGGTTGTTTCGGTGTTGCCATACGTTATCCCCCGTTCCAGTATGATTATCAGAGAAACTGATAATCATTATCAATCAACTAACTGTTGATCATTCTAGCAATCGGGAAGGAGGACGTAAATAATGTGGTCATTTAAACCGTTTTGATCGATTAAGTGAATTAAATTCAATAAAATTATGAATAGGAAGAGGGGGAAGTAACAGGACATCAGAGTTGGGTGGTTTATGCATCCCTCCGCTGTCGCCGATAGATACGCTCCGGTCTGCCGACGGTTCCGTACACCTGATCGTGGTGCGCGTCGCCACTTTCCACTAAATACTCCAGATACCTTCTGGCTGTAGAACGGCTCATACCCAGCTCAATTCCCACTGTACCTGTAGTCACCTCACCCCGTCGATTCAGGAGATCTAGCACTTTGTCGCAAGTTACTTTATCGATGCCTTTGGCCCATAATTCTCCGACTCCGTTCCCCGCCATCCGACCGGTGCCCGCGCTTTGAAGCAAACTGTCAATTTCAGATTGTTCGACTGTGGATTGTTCCTCTTGCCATGTTGTGATTTGTCGCCGAAATCGGGCATATTCCTCCAAGGTCGCACGCAATCTCTCGAATATAAGCGGCTTTACGATAAAATCAAACACGCCTGCTCGAACGGCTTGTACCACTGTTTCAGCTTCTTTGGCGGCAGTCAGCATAATAACATCTGTACCCGGATAGTGTTGCTTAATGAACGATAGCAGGGTTAGACCATCTGTATCAGGAAAATAAACATCCAGCACGACTAGAGGAGGACGGAGCACGTCCAGTTGAAGTTTTGCCTCAAATTCGTTCGTCGCGATTGCACATACGGTGAACCCGTCTACCTTTTCAATAAATCGGCGGTTAATCTCCGCAATTCGCGGATCGTCTTCAATAATAAGAACCTCAATGTCCGATAAAACCCGCTCATTCATGGGCATAACCTCCTTTTGCATCATTACTCATATCTGTCCTATGTAAAGGAATGTATACCTCAAAAATACTTCCACCACCAGGCCGTTCATGCACTTCAATAGAGCCGCCCATTCGTTCAGTGTACTCCAGCACGAGAGCAAGGCCATATCCATGTCCTGCATCTGCTTTGGTCGAAGCTCCCCTGACAAACAGCTTTTCTTGGATATCGTCCGAAATTCCCGATCCGTTATCCGCAACTTCGACGATGATGGCTTCAGTCGTTTCTTCAAGCCGGAACCAGACCTGTCCGTCAGAGATGGAGGACATCGCAACAGCTTCCATGGCATTGTCCAGCAGGTTTCCGGCTATGGAAGCGAGAAAGGACCACTCCAACGTAGGAGACTGGGTTGAGAATGCTCCTTTAATATCAAAATGGAGTAAAACCCCTTTTTCCAGCGCCTGTTTCTTCTTACCGATCAGTAGGCTGGCGATGATTGAATCGGTTAGGAGAGCTGTGCCAATCGGCCTGTGTACACGATATTCCTCTGATTCCTGGGTGATAAAGTCCACCGCTTCGTCATAACACTCCAACTGAATCAGGCCGGATATGAGATACAGCCGATTGGCGTATTCGTGTGTTTGTGATCGAAGTACTTCCGCGTAATCTTTGACCTCTGTCAACTGTTGTGTCATGTGGAGCAGTTCGGTCTTGTCACGCAGACTGGCAACTGTGCCCATGATGCGACCGGAACGATCCTGGATCGGCACACGGCTGACGACTACAATTCGCTGCTGGACCTCAATTTCCTTATTCCATATGTCCTGTCCCTGATCTGGCCCCATCGTTGAATGCTCTACTGTGTAATCGGCAACAAGCATATCAACCAGTACATCTGGAACACCTGTCAAGTGACGAAGGTCGCATCCGTAGATAGAGGTTTCCGCGGGGAGTCCGATCAAGCGAGCTGCCTGTGGATTGGCAAGTGTGATTTGTCCGTTACTATTAACCGCGATAATTCCTTCGCCGATGGACTCAATAATGGCTTGCTTTTCCTGGTACAACCGTCCGATCTCCACTGGCTCCAGTCCATGCAGTGCGCGTCGAACCCGTTGCGCTATAACCAGGCTTCCCAATATGCCGATCATCAGCGCGCCCACCATAAACCAGAGCCATGCATATGTGTATGTACGAATATTTTGCTGCACATCTGTCATTAAAAAACCTACAGAGACGAGCCCGATGGCCTTACCTTGCGTATCATAAACGGCTGTTTTGGCGCGTATTGACGGTCCGAGAGAACCCGTCGATTCAGTGATAAAGGACTGCCCTTGCAGTACCTTATCATTCATGGGGTCTATCATAGGCGTGCCGATGCGCTCCGGGTTTACATGCCACTGTCGAATGAGATGACGATCAGCAATAGTAATAAAATCAGCGCCGCTGCTGGCTTGGACAGGCTTTATGACCTCGTTGATACGCGAACGCAATTGCGTCGTCTCAGTCTGCTCCAGAGCGTCTCTGACCTGCGCATCTACGGCGAGGGTATTGGCGACGGTGAGCGCCCTTTCTCCGATTTCATCATATAGAGCGGAGGTGATCATATATCGAAAGGATAATCCCAACAGCCCGGTAACTACCAGTACTAAAAGAGATATAAATACCATTAGTTTTGTCTGAAAACGCACATGCCTTCACCGCCGTTAAACAAAATATAGGAGGAACGGATCAGCTGATCTTCTCCCCCATACGATCTATTTTACTGTATTACAGAAACGCCCGCACTTTTATTCTGTCGAAAGAATGGTCTATAATAGAAATAGTTACATAATACGAGGAGGAACATAATATGATTATTATTCATGCCGATATGAAAGTTTTACCTGAAAAAAGAGAGACTTTTCTGCAACAAACCCAAGGGCTGATCAGCGCATCCCAAGCTGAAGAAGGCAATGTACGTTACACGTTAATGCAGGATCTGAATGATCCCAACGCATTTACGATGGTTGAAGAGTGGAAAGATGCTGCTGCTGTAGATTTCCATAATAATTCTGCCCATTTCCAGGCATTTGTTGCCGCGGCTAAAGAATTGTTGGCTGCTCCACTTCAAGTGAATGCTTTTCAGGATGCAACTAAACTGTAATCATCCCGTTGGATAATTCATAATCAGGAACAGGAGGAATAGACATGGGGAACATTGCGGATACAACTGTACTGAATAACGGAGTTCAGATGCCTTGGCTCGGTTTCGGTACTTACAAGGCGGAAGGCAATGAGGTCTACGAAGCGGTCAAAACAGCTATTGAGGTCGGTTACCGTCACATTGATACAGCGGCGATCTACGGTAACGAGGAACTGGTTGGACAAGCCATTCGTGATAGTGGGACGCCTAGAGAAAATCTGTTTGTAACCACCAAGCTATGGAATCAGGATCAAGGCTACGATTCAACACTGCGTGCCTTTGAGGAAAGCCGTAAGCGGCTAGGTCTGGATATCATTGATCTGTATCTCATTCATTGGCCTGGCAAGGATAAGTACAAGGAAACCTGGAAGGCATTCGAACGACTGTATGAAGAAGGAAGCGTACGCGCTATCGGAGTTAGTAACTTCCAAGTTCACCATCTCGAAGACCTCCTCAAAGACAGCAACATGGTTCCTGTCATCAACCAAGTGGAGCTTCACCCTCGTCTGACTCAACAAGAGCTGCATCAATACTGCCGGGAGCACCAGATTCAGCTTGAATCGTGGAGTCCGCTGATGAAGGGGAAATTAACCGAGCAAGCGGACATCGTTGAGATTGCTGCCAAATACGGTAAAACCTCTTCGCAGGTTATTTTGCGTTGGCATCTGGATCGGGGGATTGTGACGATTCCCAAATCTGTAACCGCGCATCGTATTCGCGAAAATGCTGATTTATTCGACTTTGAATTGACGGCTGAGGATATTGAACGAATCAATGGTCTTCATCTTGATGAGCGTGTAGGCACGCATCCCGATAAGCTGCTGTTCTAATATTAAGATTAAATGTACAAAGAACCTCCTAATTCTACGTTTACGTGGATTGGGAGGTTCCTTTTTTAGGTTCAGGTTTGGCTTTGTCTGCTTACTGGTTTAGCTTACGATACAACAAGAGAGAATAGAGTATGGGAGAGATGACGGATATGATCAGCATGGATAGAAAAATGACCGTTCCCGCCACTCCATCGACCCATGCCGCCACCAAACCCGAAGCACCACCGAGCATCATCATAGGTCCACCGAAACGGTGCGTTTTACGCCATACCTCGGGGTTAGACAGAGTCCACGGAGTGCGGATACCGAAGGTATAGCTCGGCTGCACCTGAGTCATATAATTACCCATCACCAGCAGCAGCAGGCCTATTACCCCCAAAATTATAGTATTCATTTGCAGTCGTATGTTCAGGTTATACAGCAGCATCCCCCATCCAGCTACAGCCAGAACCAAAGAAATACCTGCACGCGTAACTTCATAGGCTTTTGAAAATTTCTCATAATTAGCTCTGTTGGGGTCCATGTAGCGTGCTAATCGAATGACCAGCGGTACTAGACCCAACAGCACGAGCATGATAATAGAACCACTTTTGCTCATATACCCGTCTGCAGTATTGTCAAAGCTAAAATGAGAGGCTAGAACATTGGGAAGTCGGTCGTACAGCAGTATAGCGCCTATAGCGGGTGATAAGGCAATCAAAGTCGTCAAAACATCCGTAAAGCCCCATTGTATTCGAAATTTCATTCAGATCCCTCCGTATCCTTGATATGATTCACATTTTTCTGGGCAGGGGTATCGGAGTGGGCGATGCTGAACATCCAACCGATGACATCCGCCACAACCGTTGTATGCAGGGTGTAGATAATGTTTTGCCCCTGTCGTTCATCCAGCACCAGCCCAGCCTGCTTCAGGATATTGAGATGGTGGGAGATGCTGGGCTTACTAATTTGAAAATGTTCAGCCACTTCACCTGCGCTCATACTTTTCTCCTTTAAAAGCTGTAAGATTGTACGCCGGGTTGGATCAGCCAAAGCTTTGAAGGCATCGTTCAAAATACATTTCCTCCTTTAGATATTTAGATAATATTCTAAATATCTAACACCATAGTAAAATAGAGCTATACTACATGTCAATGGAACAAGGCATCATTTTAGAAAAAAGATGTAGATCAGACTAATTAGGTTTGTAAAAGGCAGCGAAGTTGGCTATAATTAATTTATACTGAAAATAAGAATCTTAATTTAAAGAAAAAATGAGGAGGAAATATAAATGAAACACGTATTTCGTAAAGGAAATCATCCGCAAGCCCCGGTTATTTTGCTGTTGCATGGTACAGGCGGGAACGAACAAGACCTGATACCTTTGGCTGAGATGGTAGCACCGGGAGCTTCTGTATTAGGCGTGAGAGGAAATGTGCTGGAAAATGGGATGCCGCGTTTCTTTCGCCGTTTGGCAGAAGGAGTGTTCGACATTGAGGATCTCGTATTTCGCACCAAAGAACTGAGCGAATTTGTGGACACAGCTGCAGAGCAATACGATTTTGATCGTAATAACGTGGTGGCTCTTGGCTACTCCAATGGTGCAAACATAGCCGCCAGCATGCTCTTTCACGATGCAAAAGCGTTACGTGGAGCTATTTTACACCATGCAATGGTGCCGTTGCGTGGGCTGGATTTGCCCGCTTTGAATGGTATCCCTGTATTTTTGTCTTCCGGTGAGAATGACCCCATTGTTTCAATTTCGGAATCTCAGGAGCTGCAAGCATTATTGGAAGGGGCCGGAGCGCAGGTGGAAGCATATTGGGAACGCAATGGTCATCAATTGACTCGGACTGAAGCCGAAGCCGCAGGAAAGTGGTTTGGGGAGCATTTTAGTGCATAAAATGATCCGATAGCGATCAAGCTACGGATTAGCGCTCTACTGAGCGACCCCATAATTAGGAGGCGACAAACGAATGGCAAAACCAGATAATCGAGCCGATAATGTTGAACATTTGCAACAAAGTATTCAGAACACACAGCAGAACCTGCATGAAGCTGAAGGATATCTAAACGAATTTTCCTCTGAAATCAGCAACGAGGAGCGTAAGCAGATCGAAGAAAAAAATAATCGTCGTAAAGAAAGTATTAGATCATTTCGGGAAGAAGTGAAGGACGAAGCAGCCCATTCCCAAGAGTAGTTAAAATAGCGAGGCCCAACTTCGAGTTTCAATTCGAGTGGGGCCTCTTTTTTATGCAAAAATCATCATAGCCTCATTCAATTCATTTTCCCCCTATAATGCAAAGGAGACGCTAATCTGCGTTGAAAATAAATATTTTATAAATAATGTTGTTGTAAACTAATTTGTGTTGATGTTAAATAATAAAAGAAAGCGCAATCATTTACGAATTAGGATTTCATCATGCGAAGGGGGAAGGATATGCTGCTGCGAAGAAAACGCATGGCTTTGATGCTTATGGCGGTGGTTTTGATGGCTGGACTGCTGCAAGGCTGTTCTTTCAAGACCGATGAAAAGGATGGGCCGGGAACAGAACTTGTATTATGGACGTTCAATGAACTGCATGAGAAGTTTTTTCTGCAAATGGCTGACCAATGGAACCAACAGCACCCTGATGAATTGATTAATTTGAAAGCGAATACATTTCCTTATGATAACCATCACAGTAAGCTGTCGATTGCGCTGCAATCGGGGGTGGGAGCGCCGGATATCGCGGATATCGAGGTGAACAAGATCGGTAATTTCCTCAAAGGCATACCGCAGCTGGTCCCGCTCAATCCGGTGATTGACCCCGAGATCAATAACATTGTGCCTTCCAGAGTACAGATTTACGGCAAAGACGGTAAATATTACGGCATTGACTTCCACGTTGGGGCCGAAGTGATGTACTACAATAAAGAGATTATGGACCAGGCGGGGGTAAACCCGGATTCCATCGTCACCTGGGCAGACTATGCTGCTGCAGGCAAGCAAGTACTGGCGAAAACAGGCAAGCCCATGGCGACCTTAGAAACGAATGACCTATGGAGCTATTGGCCGATGATCTCCCAGCAAAATTCAGATTTTCTGGATGACAAGGGCGAGTTGACGTTGGATAACGAAACCAATATTAAAACACTCGAGTTTCTTCAACAGATGATAAAAGACAAAATCGCTATTCCCGCACCGGGCGGCGGGCATCACATGGAGGAATACTACGGATTTATGAACAAAGGTGGGGCCGCTTCGGTATGGATGCCGATGTGGTATATGGGACGGTTTACGGATTACATGCCTGACCTAAAAGGTAAAATTATCATCAGACCCATGCCAGCGTGGGAAAAAGGTGGTTTTCGCTCAGCGGGTATGGGTGGAACCGGAACAGTAGTCACGAACCAATCAGAGCACCAGGATCTGGCGATGCGCTTTCTGGCCTTTGCCAAGCTATCCAAGCAAGGGAATGTGGAGATCTGGAAGCAGCTTGGTTTTGATCCCATCCGTAGTGAAGTGTGGACCATGCCGGAAGCCAAAGCCAAGAATAAATTTACGGAGTATTTCGGAACGAATATTTTTGACACGCTCATCGAAGTCAAAGATGAAATCAATGCGGTGCATATCGGTCCGAAAACGCCTGATATCGCCAGTGCTGTGCGCAATAAAATACTTTATCGGACACTACAGAATGGCGAAGATCCAGCCACGGTGCTACATGAGCTGGCAGATGAACTGAGATAGACCCCAACAGGAAAGGGAGTGAGATTCATGGCAACGCCCGTTCATACGAACGCTAATGTACCGACAGGTCAGCCGCCACAGCCTCAGCGTCCGACCAGAAGCCGATGGAGTCGCTTTATTCATTCCAGCCGTACGGCACCGTATGTGTTTGTCCTTCCATTTTTACTGTCCTTTGCGCTATTTTTTGCCTATCCGGTCATCTCGACGGTCATTATGAGCTTTCAGGAAGTCCTGCCAGGGATAACAACTTATGTTGGACTGGAGAATTATAAGGACTTAATCAATCCTACGTTTGGAAAGGCGATATTGAATAGCGTCCTGTATACGCTGCTTACACTAGTCGTGCTGATTCCTCTGCCGCTGGTATTGGCAGTATTGCTGAATTTGCCTAAAATGCCGGGCAGAGGGTTGTTTCGCTCCGTGATGTTTATCCCTGCACTAACCTCGGTGGTGGTAGCAGGAACGATCTTCCGCCTCATGTTCGGGGAATTGGATGGTTCGCTGATGAACTCCCTGTTGGGGGTATTCGGTCTGGAGCCTTACAAATGGCTAATGAATGCGAACACCGGCTTTTTAGCGTTGATTGTGCTGGCCTTGTGGAGATGGTTGGGCGTAAATATGTTGTACTACATGTCGGGACTCCAGAACATTCCTCCTGAGTTGTATGAGGCTGCGCAGATTGATGGAGCCAGTCGTTTTGATTCATTTTGGCGGATTACGATTCCTATGCTGAAACCAGTGACGATCTACGTATTTACGATTAGCATTTATGCGGGGTTATCCATGTTCACGGAGAGCTACATGCTGTGGAACGGAAATAACTCCCCGAACGATATTGGTTTAACGATTGTTGGCTATCTCTATCGCCAAGGTCTGGAGCAGAACAGTATGGGCTTTGGAGCTGCGGTGGGCATTGTATTGCTCGTATTTACACTCGTGCTGAACCTGATCCAGCTCAAATTTTTCGGCATGTTCCGGAAGGAGGATTAAGCGATGGCTCAGAAACAAAAAGGCTCGTTATCCGCATTGCTCGTTGTCCTGTTCATTCTGTTTGCCGGGTTTGCCTTGTTTCCGCTATTTGCTGTGACGCTTGCCTCGTTCAAGCCATCGACGGAGCTGCTGCGCTACGGCTTGAATCTTAAGCTGGAGTGGGGCATCATGTCCTTGAAAAACTATGCGTTCATCTTTCAGGGGACGACGGATTATTTTCAATGGTACTGGAACAGTATTGTCATTACCGTCTTGTTTACGGTGTTATGTTTGATATTGTCCGCGATGGTAGGCTACGGTCTGGAGATGTACCGTTTTAGATTGAAAAATGTGATTTTCACACTGGTGCTGGTCGTGATGATGATCCCGGTAGAAATTATCATGCTGCCGCTCTACAAGCTAATGATTGGCATGAAGCTAATTAATACAGTATGGGGCGTAATTCTACCCTTCGTCGTCGCGCCGATCCCGATCTTTTTCTTCCGTCAATATTTGAGTGGTGTTCCCAAGGACTTTATGGATGCTGCGCGGGTTGACGGCTGTTCAGAATATGGCATTTTCGTGCGGATTATGATGCCTCTGATGGCGCCTGCATTTGCGGCAATGGCTATTTTGCAGGCGATGAACAGTTGGAATAACTTCCTGTGGCCGATGATTGTATTACGTACGAACGACATGCTGACACTGCCAATTGGACTGTCCAGTCTGCTGACGCCGTATGGCAACAATTATGATGTGCTGATCGCGGGATCCGTTTTGGCTATTTTACCGATTCTCGTCGTGTTCCTGTTCTTCCAGCGTTACTTTATTGAAGGGATGACGGCAGGCGGAGTAAAAGGATAATCGGAAAGGTATTAAATAGAGCAATGGAATACAAGAAATGTGCAACGTCAGAAAAGGCTGATCGGGCATTGTCCCGGTCTGCCTTTTTTTAGATTCGATTGATTTTCATTCTCATTTTCATGACTATCATCTGCACAAGCTATGGGTAAACGTGGTATGATATTTGAAAGATTTCAAATACAGCACTTTGCATAATTCGATTCCTAACGCTCAAAAGTACAATATATAGACGAACTAAACCGTTTCGATCTGTATATTGCTGATTTGAAATCGCTCTTGGGATTTATGCAAAATGCTCAAATACAGAAATATTCAGGCGGAGCGTGGAGAACCTATGGAACCAACAGAAACCCAGAAAACTGACCCGACCATGGCGTCAACCGTTGGCATGGAGGATATTGTACGAGCGCATCATATGCTGCGTGAGGTGATTGTACGTACACCTTTACAGAGGGATGCCGTCCTATCGGCCAAATATAACTGTAATGTGTATCTGAAAAGAGAGGATCTCCAAGTCGTGCGGTCCTTTAAAATCCGTGGAGCTTACAACATGATCCGTAGCTTGACCCCTGAGCAAATGGAAAAAGGAATCGTGTGTGCGAGTGCAGGGAATCATGCGCAAGGTGTGGCTTTTTCATGTAATGCTCTTGGTATCCACGGTAAAATATTTATGCCGAGTACAACGCCCAACCAGAAGGTCAAGCAGGTTCGTCGCTTTGGCGGTAACAGTGTAGAGGTCATTCTGACCGGAGACACGTTTGACGATGCCTATGACGAGGCCATGAAGGTGTGCAGCGAGCAGGCAATGACCTTCATCCATCCGTTCGATCAGCCGAAAATTATTGCGGGCAATGGTACGATTGCGATGGAAGTGATGGAGAGCCTAGATACACCTATGGACTATGTGTTCGTAACGATTGGCGGCGGCGGTTTGGCGGCAGGCGTAGGTACGTATGTTAAAACCGTGAGTCCATCCACCAAGGTAATTGGCGTGGAACCCCTCGGCGCGGCGTCGATGACGGAAGCGATGCGTGTGCACAAGGTGGTTACACTGGATCAAATAGACAAGTTTGTTGACGGAGCTGCAGTGAAGCGTGTGGGTCAGCTGACATACGATATTTGTAAGCATACCTTGGACGATATTGTGAAGGTACCGGAAGGTAAAGCATGTACCGCGATTCTGGAGCTGTATAATGAAAATGCGATTGTTGTGGAGCCTGCGGGTTCACTGCCTGTTGCAGCACTTGATCTGTATCGCGAGCAGATTCAAGGCAAAACGGTTGTCTGTATCGTCAGCGGTGGTAACAACGATATAGATCGTATGCAGGAGATTAAGGAACGGTCCCTCATTTACGAAGGACTGAAGCATTATTTTATGGTGAATTTCCCGCAAAGAGCTGGGGCACTGCGTGAGTTTCTACAGGATGTGCTTGGACCAGACGACGATATTACTAGGTTTGAATATACGAAAAAGAATGATAAGGAAAATGGACCCGCTCTGGTCGGCATTGAGCTGTTCCACAAGGATGACTATCTTCCTTTAATTGAACGAATGAACCGCAAGGGGCTTAAATATACGGAACTGAACAAAAACGAAAATCTATTTAATATGTTAATTTGAAAAGGAGCCTACGGGCTCCTTTTTTGTATCAGGATTTTGCAAAATCCTCGTATGTATAGTGTTATGCGTAGTTTATGAATTTCTTTTTATTTGAAATAAAGCGTTTACAAAACTGAAGTTGATAGGTTAATATATGGGTAACTTCATAAGTATAAACACTAATGTAATAGGTGTGTCACCTGAATTTCATTATAAGATACTCATTCGGAGGTGCGAAAGAATGTTGAAAGCATGGAAAAAATCAGTACAGAGTAAATTGACCCGAACGGCGTTTGCTGCCGTAACCTCGGCTGCTTTAATGCTGTCAGTGATGCCATCTGCATCCGCAGAGCATTGGGCGTTAACTGGCGATGTGGCAGTGCATGATCCGTCCATTACGAAGGAAGGCAACGCATGGTATATTTTCTCCACAGGGCAGGGGATACAGGTTCAAAGATCGGATGACGGACGCAATTTTTACAGATTGCCGCAAATATTCCTGTCACCGCCATCATGGTGGAAATCGTATGTACCTAAGCAAAAGACTAACGATGTATGGGCACCGGATGCTCAAAAGTATAATGGACGGGTATGGCTGTACTATTCCATTTCTACTTTTGGTGCCCGGACCTCGGCTATCGGACTAGCTTCCGCAACGAGCATTGGCGCGGGGAGCTGGAGAGATGATGGACTAGTGCTGCGTACGACGGATGCTAACGATTATAATGCTATTGACCCAAATCTCGTCATTGACGCTTCCGGTAACCCTTGGCTTTCCTTTGGTTCATGGAATTCAGGCTTGAAAGTGACTCGATTGGACAAGAATACGATGAAGCCTACGGGCCAGATCTATTCTATCGCCAAGCGTACGGCTGGTGGTTTGGAAGCGCCACATGTTACATACCGCGACGGCTATTATTATCTGTTTGCTTCCATTGATAACTGCTGCAAAGGCGTAGACAGTAATTATAAGATTATTTACGGTCGCTCTACTAGTATTACCGGACCGTATGTGGACAAGAGCGGCAAAAGCCTGATGGATGGCGGTGGAACGATACTGGATGCAGGGAATGACCGTTGGAAGGGACCGGGTGGACAATCTGTCTATAACAACAGTGTGATTGCACGTCATGCCTATGATGCCACTGATGGTGGAAATCCAAAGCTTCTGATTAGTGATTTGAAATGGGATTCGGCAGGCTGGCCTACGTACTAAAGAGAGGACCGTTTGGAGTCATTTGTGCAGTAAAATCATATAGATATATTCAAAAACTGTTCCTCCTAAGGGGGAACAGTTTTTGGCTTGCAATGTCATAGAAACATGCTATTATGTATCAAGTTGATAATAATTATCATTATCGTTATAAGAGACGTGATGATTTTCAGGTATGGAGGGAGTGACCTCACCAAATGCAGTCCAAAGACAGCATGGACAAACATACAGCTCTGACAGAGAGGGCAGTTCCTGAAGTAGACATAACAGCACGTCCAGTGCTTCGAGCGGGTAGGGTTCGGCAGGCATTGTTGTTCACAGCTTCGGCTGTATTGTTGGCTTTGGCCATATTCGCCGCCATTTCTCTCGGAGCCAAGGATTTGACCGTAAGCACCGTGTGGTCGGCAGTATTTCACTATGATCGTTCGCTAATGACACATCAGATCATTCACGAGCTGAGATTACCGCGTGTACTCGGTGCAGCTGTTATTGGAGCTGCGCTGGCGGTGGCAGGCTCTCTGATTCAGGGTATTACACGCAACCCGCTGGGAGATACAGGTGTGCTGGGCATTAACGCAGGAGCGATGTTTGTAGTTGCAGTGAGTTTTGCCTTTTTCCCCAATCTACCTTATGGGACGTTAATAGTATTGTCGTTCCTGGGGGCGCTGATGAGTACCTTACTAGTATTTGGTCTGGGAGCATCTGCACCTGGAGGATTGACACCTATGAGATTGACGGTGTCTGGAGCTGTCACGGCTGCCTTGTTAGGTTCCATGACTTCGGGGATTGCGATTTATTTTGATCTAAGTCAGGATTTAGCCTTCTGGTATGCGGGTGGTGTAGCCGGGATTAAATGGTCGCAGCTTGAGATTCTTGCACCGATTTTGCTTATTGTGATCGTCTGGTCTATGGGGCTGGCACGTTCCATTTCGCTGATTTCGATGGGCGATGAGGTGGCGTTAAACCTTGGGTTGAATCTCAGGCGTATCCGGCTTTTGGGTCTGCTGACTGTAGTGGTACTGGCCGGCCTATCTGTATCGGCTGCCGGAGCCATCGGCTTTATAGGTTTGGTTATCCCACATATCGCTCGCAAGCTAATCGGTGTGGATTATCGCCAGATCGTGCCGCTGTCTGCGTTATTGGGAGCCGTATTACTGGTGCTGGCAGATTTGGGAGCGAGAATGGCAAATCCGCCAGAGGAGTTAGCTATTGGGATTATGGTGTCTTTTATCGGAGTACCCTTTTTCCTCTTTCTCGCCCGTAAGGAAAGGAGGGATTTATAGTGAGTCGCTCTTTAGGGATTGGGGACACAAGAACGAAAAAGGCTTGGCTCGTTTGTTTGGTATTGGCGGGGATCAGCTTTGCTGTCCTTGTTTTGGGTTTGAATACCGGAACGATTCGTATTCCACCGCTACGCGTGCTGGATACGTTGTTTGGCGGTGGCAGCGGACGTGATCATATCGTTCTGTTCGAATATCGTCTGCCACGTATTGCTGTAACGGTGCTAGCTGGAGCGGGACTAGGCGCAGCCGGAGCGGTCATGCAAGGCTTGTCACGGAACGCACTTGCTGATCCCGGAGTTCTGGGACTTCACTCAGGGGCTGCGTTGGGGCTGGTAATGTTCGTTAGCTTTTTTCGCGACCTGGACGGATCGGCCGCCGTTCTGATCCCCTTGTTTACCTTTGCAGGAGGTGTCATTGCGGCGGTGGTAATTGTTTTGTTGTCCTATAACCGCAGCAGAGGAATCGTGCCGGTGCGTCTGATTTTGTCCGGCATCGGTGTAGCCTCGGGTCTTAGCGCCATAACGCTGTATTGGTCGTTGCGGCTGGATGAGGATACGTACGCATTTACTGCACGTTGGTTGGCTGGCAGCGTTTGGGGCCGGGATTGGATACACGCAGCGGCTTTGTTGCCTTGGATAGTCATTGTATTACCCTACGTTCTGTCGCAGACGCGCAGTCTGAACAATCTGTCGTTGGGCGACGAGACCGCAGCTGGAATCGGCACAAATGTGAAGCGCCAGCGTCTATTACTGCTGGGCGCAGCCGTGGCTCTATCCAGTGCCAGCGTATCCATGGCTGGAGGCATCGGTTTTATTGGGCTGATTGCGCCTCATCTGGCTCGCCGTCTGGTTGGGCCGATGTACCAGCATTTGCTGCCAGTAGCCTGTTTGGTCGGGGTCGTTATTCTGGTCACCGCAGACACGATTGGGCGTTCGGTGTTTCAGCCGAATGCGATTCCCGCAGGTGTGGTGGTTGCTGTGGTAGGAGCTCCGTATTTTTTATTCCTGTTGTCCCGAACAAAATGACAGAAGGAATAGGTACATATGAAATCATATGATGCAAATGATGCAACCCGCTGAAATTAATAACTAAGCAGAAGCCTTCTATATTGATCATTATAATGTAGAGTTTCTGTAGCATAGGAGAGAGTAACATGAGAAAGCACAAATTTAAGGGTTCTGATTTTAAACGTTCATGGGTAGTCACAACTCTTGTTGTATGCATGATCATGCTGTCCGCTTGCGGACAAGCAGCCGACAAACAGGCTACCGATACGAAAGCGGCTGGCAGTGCGCAGACAACCATTAGTGCGGATTCGCGTATTGCTTCGATGTCTATTCATTTGACAAACAACCTGCTGGCATTGGGCATTACTCCGGCTGGTTCGGTCATTGGTGGAGATGTGAAGGATTTTCTGCCCCATGTAAAAGATCGTCTTCAAACTACACGTAAGCTAGGTGTTGTCACAGACCCGGATATGGAAGCGGTATTGGAACTTCAACCTGATCATATTTTTTTGGACAAAAAATATTCGGGAACCGATGTGGCCAAGTTTGAAAAAATTGCGCCGACCGAAGTATTTGATCTGGATGAAGGCACATGGAAGGATCAATTGAAAAAAATAGCTGCTATGGTCAAACATGAAGCACAGGCAGACGCATTTCTAAAAGATTATGATACACAGAAGGAACGAGTCAAAAAGCTGATTCATTCAAAAATTGGGGACGGAACGGTTATGGCTGTACGTGTGACGGCGAAAGAGGTTCGTGTTATGGGGATGAAGCGTCCCGTAGGACCGCTGTTGTATCAGGACTTGGGCTTGAAGCCAGCCAAGGGTGTAGAAAAGATCAACAAGGCTTATCAAGTTGTTTCCCAAGAGGTTTTACCGGATTATGATGCCGATGCGATCCTTGTTATCATCAGTAAAGGCGCGGATGCCCAAAAGGTATACAAACAGCTGGAAGGAAATACAGTATGGCAAGGTCTCAAAGCGGTGAAGCAAGGGCATGTCTACATGTTGGACGGACAGCCTTGGCTGGACTATTCCGCGATGGGACATAAAATTGCTCTGGATAATGCAGAACAACTATTTTCCAAATAAGTTTTAAAGTATATCAAGCCGTATTCCCCCATGCAGCTTCTTGCAGGCCAGGAATACGGCTTTTTGGCGCACGCTCAAGCTGTAAGTCGGTTGCCTGATCGAAATGAAAAGGAGCTGCTATGATCCAAAATGAGGCAGCTCCATATAATGAGAATTGCGGGCTATGAACGCTTTTTACGCAGAAAAATCGGTTTGAGTCCAATAAAGCCGATGGCGGCGAGAATTAAATTTACCCAAGGTGAGATCCTGAATACCGGCAGTACACTGCGCAGCGCCAGTCCGGCGACAAGAATCACGACAACTAACACAACATACATCAAGATGGATTTGAGATTCATCTGGGGCTTTACAGGGGCATGGTCTGGCTGTTGTGTCTCCTCGCCTTCTTCGGGACGGTCCATAAAATTCATCAGGGCTTCAACGAGTAGAATGGCTCCTGCGGCGATGATGATAAGGGTGGATAGGCTGATTTTTTCAAAGGGTTTGATATCCCCACCTGTAAAGGTGACAAACCATCCGATAATTGCCTGTGTCAAAAAAAACATAGACAAGGCAATCCATGCAATAAGCGTATAATTTTTTGCTTTATTCATTTCTTCCTCCTGCTTTATGAGCGTATCCCGAGCTGATGGAACCGCCATTTCGTAACAAAGACAGTATACGTGAGGAAGCGTCGGATGGCAAAAGACTTTATCTATAAAATGTATATTACCGCTGCATTCTCCTCAAACTGGATACAGGGTGAGCACATAGAGCAACCTGAATATAAACGTTAAGAGGGTGTGGCATCATGAAACTGGAGAACCAGGCAGATTATTCAGTCCAAAAACGATTAGCAAACGCTTCGAACAGGAATAGCGGGGTGGCCTCGTCTACAAATGTGAGTCACCGGAGTGTTCAAGGAACTTCTCCAACCTACCGTATACTGGACGATATTGAAGTGGCTGAGGATACAGAATTTGCAGGTGAACTAGGTGCACAGAACTACCGCAGCCTGTGGCATGAGGATGAACATAACGGCGCCTCTTGTAAGCTGGAGTGGGAGGGACGAACGGAGACCCACCAAATGTTTAGGAACAGCTACGAATAACGAATGTCTACTTTAATGTAGTGGATTCACTCTAATAAGTGTAGTATAGCGTTCTCCGGAATCGCACCGGGGAGCGCTATTTGTTTACTTTTTTAACGATGTGAACTGACAGGTTGACAAGGAAGCAGGGCGATGATAGACTGACTTTACTATAAAACTTATTAAACTTATCGGAATTAAAGTGAATGAATATCCTGGATGGATATTCCACGTTACTATATGAGCTTGAATTCATAAATGTGTAGTGAAGCTTGAAACAGGGGGAATCAGGATGGAACGGCAAATTGGAATTCGCTTTGAACATGAAGAGCTGGCCGCAACAATTCATTATCCAAACCGTACAAATGAGGGAGAGCGTCAGAGACGAGTTCCCCTCGTTGTTATATGTCACGGTTTTGTGGGCGATCGTATCGGAGTAGATCGATTATTCGTCAAGACTGCGCGTGAACTGGCCGAAGGGGGATACTTTGTCCTGCGCTTTGATTTTGCCGGTTGTGGGGAAAGCACAGGTGAATACGGCAAGCAGGGGCTCGAATCCATGATTAATCAGACACGTACCGTGTTGGATTACGCCGTCAATTGTGCGGACATTGACCCAACCAAGGTGACGCTGATCGGTCACAGTCTGGGGGGCGCGGTTGCCCTTCTCACAGCCGTACGGGATAAGAGAGTACAAAATCTGGTTCTTTGGTCAGCAGTGGGCTATCCATTCAACGACATCGTCAAAATTACGGAGCGAAGCGTGTACGATGAGTCTGTTAAAACCGGTCATGCCGACTATTTGGGCTATAAGTTTACGCCTGCTTATTTTGAGTCGTTAGCTCAATTTCAGCCGTTCCAGGAGGCCGTTAAATTTAACGGAGATGTGCTCGTTGTTCATGGCACCTCGGATGATATTATTCCTGTGGATTATGCATTTCTGTTTCAAAAGATATTCTGGATGCGTCCAGAGGGACGCTGTGATAAAGAGATTATTTTCCAGGGGGATCACACTTTCTCGTCAGGTAAAGAGCGGCAACGGCTCATTGATCGGACACTTGAATGGCTGGATGAACAGGAAAATATTCAACGGGATTGGCAGCACTGGATGATCTGATTTCAGTGTGTAACGGATTGTATTGGAAATTGCGCCTCCGCCGGAGTAAAATGGAAGAGCAACACTATACTGGCGTGTGGAGGTTGGCAGCGATGACATTACCCTCAATTTTTGTTGCGCATGGTTCACCGACACTGGCTGTAGAAAATAACGCATATACCAGCTTTCTTGCAAAGCTGGGCGCGAGCCTGCCCCGACCCAAAGGAATTGTCATTTTTTCAGCGCATTGGGATAGCCCCGATCAATGTATTGGCGCGGATGATCAGCATGCAGCGTTGCACGATTTCTATGGCTTTCCCGAAGAAATGTACTCAATCGATTACCCTGCACCAGGCGATCCGAAGCTGTATGAGGAGATAGAGCATCTGTTCAGTCAGCATAACCTGTTCCACCAGCCGGTTCGGAACCGAGGACTGGATCATGGAGCATGGGTGGTTTTGCGGCATATATATCCTGATGCGGACATACCGGTCGTACCCTTATCCATTGATTCTCGGCGCGCTCCCCAGGAGCAATACGAGATTGGACGGATGCTGGCGCCTTTGCGAGAACAAGGGATTTTGATTATCGGTAGCGGCGGATTGGTCCACAACTTGCGGACACTCAAGCAGACGAGTGAGCCAGCCGATTGGGCCGTTCAATATGATGACTGGATTGCACAGCAGCTTCAAGACTGGAATTTGCGCCACCTATTCCAATATGACAAAAAGGCTCCATATGCCAAACAGGCGGTACCTTCTTATGGAATAGAGCATTTTTCACCTTTGTTTTATGCGATGGGGGCTGCGGATCATGAGCGCTCTGCGCATAAGCTTTTTCAATCGTATGTCCTTGGCTCGTTGAGTCTCAATTGTTGGGCTTTTGGTCAAGAAAGTGATACGTAAATGTAAAAAAAGAACTTCCGAATCCACATGGTGTGTGGGAATGGAAGTTCTTTTGTGTATTTTGCGTCTTTGATTAATTAGAAGGCACGTTCTTTTTTAGCCAAGTGGATACCTGCGTAGTACGCTGATCTCCATTTTGATCCAACAGTGTCATAAATGCTTTCAGCTTTTGAATGTAGGTACTCTTCGAATCCATATTACGTTGAACGACGAATTGATACCCTTTTTTGGCATTCGGATGAATCTTCCCGGTATCATAATCGAATAATGGCGTATTGTTCGTGCCATAGAAAGTATAGAAGAAGTACAGATCGTGCAATTTTTTTATAGCTTGTGTACGGTTGGAATGAGGATATTGGTTTAAAAATGCCTCCTGTGCCAGCACTCGTCCGGCTAACTGTTGATAGCCGATACGGAGCGCGGCATCCTTGGTAGCCGCCTGTCCGGATTCCATCGCCATGATGTCAATATAGCTGCGGATATCTGTCGTGGTGTGCTTCCCGAAGACTTTATATTTTTCATAGTTGATGACTGGGTAGTACATGCCTTCTGCAGTTTCAAGTTTGTAGCCGGCATCTCTTGTTTGAGTTAGCAACTTTTTCAGGTTCACATCGCTTGAACGGATGATTACATTTGTGAACGAATCACCGGGTTTATAGATTTGATTTATTTTGGTTTGAACAGAGGCCGGGTATAAGGTCTTTGCATAGGAATCCAATTGCTGGTTCTGTGCATTTTCCAGATGAAGCACCATGATGGTAGCTTGAGAGGCTGGAATGGTTTGAATATGCTTTTGCAAATAAGTGAATGCCTGAGGTAGCTTGCCGGGTTGGCGTAGTAGCTGCTCGAAGGTCTTGGAGATATGTTGTACACTTTCTGCCTGAGATGTCATAGTAGACGTCGCCGCTTTGGCTGATGTCGTATATCCCAATCCCATAGTTTGCACTGTGAAAGTTACGGCTGCGAGCATGAGATAGGCTTTGGTAATTTTTTTCATGATATAACCCTCCATTACGTTCTTTGATGTAACTGTAGTGTATAGGGTAAATGTATCGTGAGCATTCCATGTTGTATCCAACTTGTAAACGTTTGGAGGGGATGATGAATCCGATAAAAGAGTCCGAGTTAGAAGGAGCTGAAAGACCTCTTGTGAGCATAACAGCACAAAAAAAATAACCATTACCCCGGAGGATAACGGTTATTTTGGGATATTTAAGCTATTTTTCGGCTAGGGTCCGCTGGAAAGGTATCTTTATTTTTACGAAACAGTCCACGCAGGAAGGGCAGTACCCAACGGTCAAAGCCAATTCTTCCGGCATTTGCACCAGCAACTACAAGGAAGATTTCAAACAGCAGGTAGATTGCATTGGTGCTTACTGTACCCGAGAACAGGAACGAGAAGTTCATAACCATAGCCATCAAAGCAGCCAGTGTAGTCAATGTACCGAGAAGCAGGCCAACCCCTACCAAGAACTCACCCAATGGGATCAGGACGTTGAACAAACCTACATTCGGCAGGGCAAAGGCTTCGAGGAACGATCCCCACCAGCCTTGTACAGCGGGATGGTCTCCACCTGTTTTAGCAATGGCCCCCGAGATAAATCCGCCTGCATCGAATCCACCTGTCAGCTTTTCAAGTCCGTGGGTCATCCATTCATACCCTAGATAAACCCGTACTACAGTCAGCAACCACATTGCGACTTTGTTCTCACGTAACCAGCTGTTAAACATTCAAACCACTCCTCTTTCTTAATCTATAATGTTGGTTGTATTTCATTTTGTTGGGGATGATCATCTTTGCTACACCTTTATTGTAGTAGGTTCAGTTACAGTTATTTGTGATAAAAATCACAAAGTCTAAATATTTTTTAAATTTTAATGTCTTCAGATAAGTATTCTATAGATTGGTCATGCTTCAATCAAGACAAAAACAGGAAATAAAGCTTATAATGAGAAAAATAACTAAGTGGAGGGATGAACTTGTCCGGGCCCATTTCCCAACGAAATCATTGGTTGCGTGTGATGGCCTCAGCTCTGTTATGCATGACGCTGATGTCTTGTTCTGCTATGTCCAATACGGGTGAATCTGAATCCGTTCCCCAACTGACCAAGCAAGAAACAGAGAAGGAGGCACTTGAACCGCCGAAGGAGCAGTCTATTCCGGCATTTACAGCTCCGCTCACCGGTCTTCCGGTGGAGCAGCCAGTTTTGGAGCGACCGCTCGCTGTCATGATCAACAATGCTCCGGCTGCACGTCCACAGGCAGGACTTAGCCAGGCAGACATGGTATATGAAGTTCTTGCAGAAGGTGGGATTACCCGTCTGGTCGCTTTTTTCCAAAGTCATGGCGGAGATGTAAAGATCGGACCGGTCCGTAGCATTCGACCGTATTTGATTGAGCTGGGCGAAACCTATGGTGCGTTGCCGATACACGCAGGGGGAAGCACAGATGCCTATGCGATTTTACAGCAGCAGCGGAAGGAACATCTGGATGAGATTTCAAATGGAGGGGCTTACTTCTGGCGAAGCAAAGATCGTCGTCCTCCACATAATTTATACACAGACGTGAACAGACTGCGCAAAGGAAGCGATAGTAAAGGGTATGCCAAGCAGACGGACGTTCCAGTATATTCTTACCTCAAATCCGGTGAAACCCCAGTTATGGTGGACGAGACTGCATCATCTTTACAAATCCGATTTTTGCTTAAAAGCTATCGGGTATCTTATACCTATGATCCAGCGGATCAACAATATAAGCGTTTTGTGAACGAAAAGTCACATGTGGATCAAAATAATAACCAACAGCTCTCAGCAGCCAATGTCATTGTGATGAGCGCTAGACATCGAACGTTGGATGATGTAGGCAGATTAAGTGTTGAGTTGGACGGTAGCGGAGAGGCCATGGTGTTTCAACAAGGACGGTTAATACAGGCTGAGTGGCAACATACACCAGGCGATGCGATTCGTTTTATGAAAAATGGGGTTGAAATCCCGTTAACACCAGGTACATCCTATATACATGTGGTACCTGCAGATACTTCACTAAAGGAACATGTAACCATAGAAGCAAATTAGAAAACGAAATACACCTTTTTAGGGAAAAAATGTCGGATAATGACCTTCCATGTCGGGCAATGTATACGTATATCATGAAATTTGCTTTTACAAACATTACAAAAACATTGATGAGTGTGATAAGATAGCAAAGGTTGTCTATTGCAGTCGAAACAGGTTGCGGATATTTTCGTAAAGGGGTAATCGTTATGAGATTGAAGAAAAAGGATATATTCTTCGAGACGTTGGAAAATATGGCAGATACGATCGTGCAAGCAGCCGATTATTTTGCCCAACATACTTCAAATCTTCAGGATGTAACTTTGTTTACAAATGAAATGAAGAAGTATGAAAATAAGTGTGATGATTACACACACACGATTATTACTGAACTGAACAAGACCTTCATTACGCCGTTGGAACGCGACGACATCATGGAACTGACAACAACCATGGATGATGTGTTGGACGGTCTTGAAGCGACGGCTTCTCGTTTTTATATGTACAATATTACGGAGCCGGACGAGTATATTGTGCAGTTCGCTGATATTTTGCGTCAATCAGCTTACGAAATTCAGAAAGCTGTGCATTTGCTTTCACAGAAAAAATTGCTGGCCATTCGTGAATACACTATTCGCCTGAATGATTTGGAAAATCAGGGGGATGAATTGTTGCGTATTTGCATTAAAAACCTGTTTGCAACTGTAACTGACCCTATTGAACTGATTAAACGCAAAGAATTGTACGAACGCCTTGAAACGACAACGGATTCATGCGAGGATGTTGCAAATATGCTGGAATCCATCATTATGCGTAACTCGTAAGGGAGTCCTTTTACATGGATACAAGTTTATTGGTATTGGGTATTGTTATTTTTCTTGCTCTGGCATTTGATTTTATTAATGGTTTTCATGATACGGCGAACGCGATTGCAACTTCGGTATCGACCCGTGCATTGACCCCGCGACGTGCGATTATTATGGCTGCGGTCATGAACTTTCTCGGGGCAATATTGTTTACAGGGGTTGCGAAGACCATTGGTGGAAGTGTCGCTGATCCAACCAAGCTTACGAATGGAATTGATATCGTCATTGCGACGCTGATCGCTGCGATTATCTGGAACCTCTTAACCTGGTGGTTCGGTATTCCTTCATCCTCTTCTCATGCATTGATTGGTGCATTGGCTGGAGCGGTGTATGTAGGTGCGGGATCGGATAAATTAAACTGGAGCGGCTTCATCGGGATTGTCGAAGGACTTATTTTCTCCCCGTTGATTGCTTTTGTTGTCGGTTACATCGTGATGATGATTTTAAAATATATCTTCGCTCATCGTAGTCCGCATACGGTGAACAAAGGGTTTCGTACAATGCAGGTCATTACAGCAGCGCTTCAGTCGTTCACGCATGGTACGAATGATGCTCAAAAGGCGATGGGGATTATTACATTCGCACTCGTTTCGGCGGGGTATCAGGACCATTTGGAAGTACCCATGTGGGTAAAAATTTCAGCCGCAACAGCCATGGCGCTGGGTACGTCTATCGGGGGCTGGAAAATCATCAAGACGATGGGAACCAAGATTTTTAAAATCGAGCCAATTAACGGATTCGCAGCTGACATTTCGGGAGCCTCTGTTATTTTCACAGCTACATTGCTTCATTTGCCCGTAAGTACTACTCATGCCATTACTTCGGCTATTTTGGGTGTGGGTTCTGCGAAGCGCTTTTCCGCTGTGCGTTGGTCGCTGGCCGGTCGAATTATTATTACTTGGGTGATAACCATACCGATTGCTGCACTGTTATCTGGATTGATTTTCAAAATTCTTTTTTAGTTCATTATTATTTCTTGAAAAAAAGGTACACACTATAGAATACACAATAAGCTTCCGTCCGCTTTTTGCGGCAGGGGCTTATTGGCATTCTGGGATAAAACTGCTTCTTCAAAGTTCACACATCCAGATAGTTCCATGAAACGTTTTTCAAAAAATACCTGACATCAAAGTAGTCAATTTTTAATAACTCCTGTAGAATAAACAGAAAACTTTGAACCGTTCAACTGACTGGAGGAAATTATGCAAAAATCTAGAAAACTAATAGCGCTCATGATTTGTTTGTTTTTTGTGGTTGCCCTGGCCGGTAATTTCGGTGTAGTGGCACATGCAGAAAATAAAACAAAGTATGATATCGGCACGGATACAACGTTCGCGCCTTTTGAGTTTGAAGATGTAGATGGTAAATTTGTCGGTATCGACATGGATTTGCTGGCAGCTATTGCCAAGGATCAGAATTTTGAATATACCATTAAGCCTCTTGGCTTTAACGCGGCAGTGCAGGCCCTTGAAACGAATCAAGTGGATGGCGTCATTGCCGGGATGAGTATTACCGATGAACGCAAGCGGAAATTTGATTTTTCCGAGCCTTATTTTGATTCAGGCGTCGTCATGGCGGTCCGCAAGGATAATGATACGGTTAAACGCTATGAGGACTTGAAAGGACAGCGTGTCGCTGTCAAAACAGGAACGGAAGGTTACACATTCGCAGAATCCATTAAGGCCAAATACGGCTTTACTACAGTACCGTTCGACGATTCTTCTCAAATGTATGATGAAGTTAAAACAGGTAATTCGGTTGCCTGCTTTGATGACTATCCGGTACTGGCATACGGTGTAAACCAGAATAACGGCCTTAAGCTGGTAACAGATAAGGAAAAAGGTGCTTCTTACGGGTTTGCTGTTAACCAAGGCAAGAACCAAGAGTTGCTGGAGAAATTTAATGCAGGGCTTGTTAATCTGCGCAATAGCGGAGAATACGATAAAATTTTGGCTAAATACCTTGGCGAATCGGGCAAAGGTGTGGCGCCTGTAGAAACCAGCCGCTGGGGACTGATTTCCGCTTCGCTGCCTTCACTGATTAAGGGCATGGGAAATACGTTGCTGTACACACTTGTATCTTTACTCGTAGCCTTTATCCTAGGATTGGTGTTTGGCTTTATGAAGGTAAGCCATAACAAGGTGTTCCGTGGTATTGCAACTGTTTTCGTCGATATATTCCGTGGTATTCCGCTGATCGTGCTTGCTTTCTTTATTTACTTTGGTATACCACAGGCACTGGATTTCAAAATGCCGCTTTTTGTTGCGGCTGTATTGACGTTATCCCTGAATGCGGGTGCGTATGTAACTGAGATCATCCGTGGTGGTATTCAATCCATTGATCCGGGACAAATGGAAGCAGCTCGTTCGCTTGGTCTACCCTATCGGACGGCTATGCTTAAAATCATTTTGCCACAAGCTGTGAAAATCATGATCCCGTCGTTTATCAATCAGTTGGTTATTACGTTGAAGGATACGTCCATTTTGTCTGTTATCGGTTTGGTCGAATTGACCCAATCGGGTAAGATCATTATTGCGCGGACATTCCAATCCTTTGATATTTGGCTGGTAGTAGCGGTGATGTATCTTATCGTCATTACAGTCCTGACCAAAATTTCCAACCGTCTTGAAGGGAGAGTTCGCCGTGGGTAAAATTATCGTTAAAAACCTGAAAAAAAGCTATGGTAGTAATCAAGTGCTAAAGGGCATCGACATGCAAGTACGTGAAGGCGAAGTTGTGTGTGTCATTGGCCCGTCTGGTTCGGGGAAAAGTACGTTTTTGCGTTGTATGAACATGCTTGAAGAAATTACCGCAGGTGAGGTCATTGTCGATGACTACAACTTGAGTGACAAAAACGTGGACATTAACAAAGTCCGTGAAAATATAGGTATGGTATTTCAACATTTCAATCTGTTTCCGCATATGACCGTGCTCAAGAACATTATGTTCGCGCCGACTGAACTGGGCAAACAGTCCAAGACAGAGGCCCGGGAAATTGCTATGAAGCTGCTGGATCGTGTAGGTTTGGTCGATAAGGCAGATGCATTGCCAGGACAGCTTTCCGGCGGTCAGAAGCAGCGTGTGGCGATTGCACGTGCGCTGGCAATGAACCCAGACATTATGCTGTTTGACGAGCCTACCTCGGCGCTCGATCCTGAAATGGTGGGCGAAGTGCTCGGCGTAATGAAAGATCTGGCGCGTGAAGGCATGACGATGATGATCGTAACGCATGAGATGGGTTTTGCACGCGAAGTAAGCGACCGTGTCGTGTTTATGGACGGTGGTTACATCGTAGAAGAAGGAACGCCACAAGAGGTATTTGGTAATCCGAAAAATGAGCGGACCATTAGTTTCTTGGAGAAGGTATTGTAAGAGGGTTAAAAATGAGGCAGGGTTTGTGGATGTAGGCGGGGATCTCGTTGTGAGGAGACGCTCCGCGATCCATTTGATCTTTCGATCGCTGTTGCCCCTGAATTTTTGGATTGTATAAGACCTTATAAGATGAAAATTCAGAGGCAAAGGCGAACGCTGCCGCTTCTACAGATTCAAATGGACCGCTACGCTACGACTCGCTGATTGCTCCTTTTCGTGCAAAGAGCCTGCCTCACTCTTGAATGAGTGGGTATAGGGGAAGAGAGCGAGATGAAGATTACGCGCGTATCGTCGTTTTTGTGATGGATTCAAAACATCGTAATAAAGGCATCGGCAAGGCGTTAAATCAGGAAGCGGAAGCTCGGGCTAAAGGAACGGTTTGGATATGAAGCGACAAGCACGGGGGTTGTGAAAAAGATTTAATTATAATGAATTGATTATTTTATAAGGATATCTTGGGAGGCATGTTGGCCCGGAGATATCCTTTTCTTTATTAAAAGGAATTTAGAACTTGAGATTTGTATAATGTTAATTGGCTTATATAAAATATAAATAACATATCAGACGGAAGTGTAAGCGAGGGGGACGTACGGTGATACGTACATTGGCTATAGGTCATGATCATCAGGTAACAGTGGGAAAACCATTGGATCAGATCGTCATGGAGGATTATATATGGATGTGGGTAGATTTTAGCGAGCCTACAGATCGCGAGACGGAGCTGCTGACGAGTTATTTTCATTTTCACCCACTGGCTGTGGAGGATTGTATGCATGTTCTGCAACGTCCCAAATTGGATTATTACGAGGATGTGCAGTTTCTGGTCGTGCATGCGCTTGATGTAGATACGTTAGCTGCGGAAGAAGTGGATATGTTTATTAGCAGTCGTTTTTTGGTTACATATCACCATCATGAGTTAGAGGAGCTGGATCAAGCCTGGGAGCGGATTGTCCAGCATGCGAATGAACGCAAAATATGGTCGCGAGGACCGCTGGCTGCAGCCTACACGGTGATGGACAAGCTGGTAGATAACTATTTTCCGAGCCTTTTTATGATTGAGGATGAATTAGCCGAGCTGGAGGGCTTGGGCGGTCGCGAATCCGTAGAGGAATTAATGAAGCAGGTGTTTGACCTGCGTGGCAGGCTGCTCAAGCTGCGCCGTACCATCGTACCCATGCGTGATCTAATGTACCGAGTTTTGAATTCGCAGCATGTGCAGGGCCAAGGAGATCATATGGCTTATTTTACCGATATATATGATCATTTATTGAAGCTGACAGACATGCTGGAGGCCGACCGCGAGATGACAGCCGACCTGAGGGACAGTTATATATCGCTCAATTCCAATCGCATGAATTCAATTATGAAGACGCTGACCGTAATTACGACCGTTTTTATGCCCTTGACGCTGATTGCAGGAATCTATGGTATGAATTTTTCGAATATGCCCGAGTTGGGCTGGAAATATGGATATTTTGGCGTACTGTTCTTCATGTTTTTGTTGAGTGTTGCAATGGTGGTCTGGTTTATGCGCCGAGGCTGGTTCAAATAGTATAGTCTACTTTCTTTTGCGCTTGCGCGGACGTCTGCGCGGGGTAGTGGTGCTTTTGCGCTGTGTCTTTTTCCGACGTGGGCGTGGTGGTGTGTATTCATCCAATTCCTCGGCGATATCTGTTGCAGAGTTTTTGCTCGCGGATTTGCCGAATGCTGGGAGAGAGCCCATAATCAGCTTCGCCATTGGAGCAAATTGCTGCACACTGGACATGACCTTTTGCACCTTGCCGACCGTAGCAACAATTCCATCAATACCACCCATACGGTCAATGAAGCCTTTGATTTCGTTGAGATTACTGAGGTTGCCAAGCCCCCCAAGCAGTCCTCCTTTGGCTGGAACCGGGTCTGGTGTGACCACGGCAGAATCCGTAATACTCGCTGGCGCCTCGTAAGGAACCAGCCCGGAAGAACCGGCTTGCGGAACCTCGTTGTATGGATCGAGTCCGGGATAAGGAGATGAACTATACGGATCGGAAAGGGAGCGCTGTAGCGGCCTCCGATGATAGTAGTGTCCAGGCATGAGATCACATTCCTTTGCAGGTTGATACTCTACTGTATGTTACAAACGCACAGTGGGTTTAGGCGCGTGTCCCGAAATCAGGTATAAAAGCGGATTTGGGCATTCGTACGGTACTTTTCTATGGTCATAATGTTGTTCTGTAATGCGTGAAACCGTTAATGCTTGAAAAAGCGACTATTCCTCGGGTACAATGAGGAGAGATCGTAACCTTGGGAGATGATAATCCATGCAGCTTAAGAAGCTTAATGATAAAAGTATTGATCAATTGTTCGAAGCTATTTTAACTCTTAAAAATTTGGAAGAGTGCTATGTATTTTTTGATGATCTGTGCACGATTAATGAAATTCAATCCCTCTCCCAACGTCTAGAGGTTGCCCGTATGCTAGGCAAAGGCAGCACATATAATCAGATTGAAGCAGAGACAGGGGCCAGTACAGCCACCATTTCACGTGTTAAACGTTGTCTGAACTATGGTAATGATGGGTATAAAATGACTCTGGAACGTCTGGGACGCTAATGCGGAGCCCTGGGATACTGGTAATCAGCCACGGCTCTAGGGAGCCGTATTGGGTGGAACAGGTGGATCAGGCAGTTGCAAAGCTCCATTTGCCGGAAGAAATACCGGTAGAGGTTTCATTTTTGGAAACGGTTAAAGAAAGATTGATTCAAAATGGTATTGACCGTCTGGAAGCCTTGGGTGTAACAGATATATTGGTTATACCTTTGTTTGTGTCATCAGGCAGTACGCATGTAGATGAGATTAGCTATGCACTGGGTGTCAAAGATGCGCCGGACAAAGAAACAGATTTGAAGCCGTTTCGAATGAAGGCGCGAGTGCATTTTGGCAGCCCGCTGGATGACGGAGAAGATGTTGCCCGCATGGTGTGGGACAAGGTTCGCCCGCTATCGGCCGACCCTGCGAGAGAGGTTATTTTACTCGTAGGTCACGGCAGTGTGCACAACGGCTTTTTTCAGCGCTGGGAGCAGGGGATTTCTTCGTTGGCCCGTACGGTGCAAAGCGTGAGTGGTATCATCACGGACCACGCTTTGTTAAATCCCGAGAGTGTGTACGACAAGGCAGCGTATTGGAATCAGGAGCGGGGTCATGATGTTATTGTGGCACCGCTATTTTTGAGTTCTGGATATTTTACAAGTCACATAATTCCTAAACGCTTGCAGGGGCTCGAATACCGTTATTCAGGAGATCCTTTATTGCCGCATCCTTTGCTCACAAGCTGGATGGATAGACAAGTTCGTGAATTATTGCAAAGTGTGCAGAAGCAAGCAAGGTCAAGTCATAGGTAGTCTAGTTCGGCTATAGCGTCATCTTAGCCTTAAATTTCCTTATTTGGGTAAAGTCTGGCTTCTTTTATTGTAAAAGAGGTCTTTTTCCAGTATGATGATATTTTGTACAGACTGAATGTGATGAACTGCTATGTGAATATAAATATCATTAAATATACGGGTGGCGTAACGGAATGAAAAGAGCTAGATTAATCTATAATCCGACCTCTGGGCGTGAGGAAATGAAGCGTCGTCTTGCGGATGTTTTGCAGCGCCTGGATGAAGGTGGTATTGAAGCCTCTTGCCATGCAACTACGGGTGAAGGGGACGCAACGCGTGCCGCAATAGAGGCCATTGAGCGTGGGTATGACATGATTATCGCCGCTGGTGGCGACGGTACATTGTATGAGGTCATTAACGGGATGGCTGAAAGAGAAAACCGCCCGCCCCTGGGTGTGTTTCCTTTGGGGACGACGAATGATTTCGCCAGAGCACTGGGCATCCCCAAGCACTGGGAGGATTATTGCGACCTAGTTATTCGTCAAAATCCGAAGCCGCTGGATATCGGAAAAGCGAACGACCGCTACTTTATCAACATTGCAGGCGGGGGAACTTTAACCGAGCTTACGTATGAAGTTCCGAGCAAGCTAAAAACGATGATTGGCCAGTTGGCGTATTATTTTAAAGGTATGGAGAAGATGGTCAGCCTTGCTCCACAGGAGCTGATCATCAAGGCATCGGGTCAGGAAGTGATTCACGACGAGTTTATGCTCTTCCTGATTGCGAATACGAATTCGGTGGGCGGGTTTGAAAAGCTTGCTCCCGGGGCGACAATAGATGATGGGCTCCTCGATGTCATCGCTGTGCGGAAATGCAATCTGGCGGAAATGATCCGATTGGTAACACTTGCTCTGCGTGGTGAGCATTTGCAGGATAAGAAGATTGTTTATTTTAAAACAGATTACATGGAAGTGACCTCACCCGGCTATGTCCAGCTTAATCTGGATGGCGAACTGGGGGGCACCTTACCAGCGACTTTCCAGAATTTACCTCATCATTTGAATGTTTTCCGGTGAGGAATGATGAGGAAATACTTCTGCTTCCGGGCGGCAACGCAATATAGTATATGGAATGCAGAGTAGGTAGTTGTTTTTGTGAACATATTGGTTCTTGCCGTTCTCCGTGGGGAGTAACGGCATTTTCGAGTTGATGTTTGTATGCTTAGATGACCATTCTAGTTAGACGTTCGAAGGAAAATACCGCATAAAAAGAAGATCAGAAAGAAGTGACAATCATGACGAATAACCGTAGCGGACGTGGAAAAAGCCGCCGGAATGCAGCGACAGCAACTCCTGTTCAAGGAAATCAGCACAAAAAGACTATGAAGGCGACAAGAGAGAGAGAACCGGAACAGTCTCGGGTTAGAGCTGGAAATGGGCTGCTTCAAGCCGAAATCAAACATAAAAATGGAAATATGAATGAAGTGGCTCAGAAGAAAAGGGAAAATGGACGAGATACTCGTCGTTCTTCCAACGGTGGACGAAGTCAGGATGCTTCCAAACGTATCCGATCCAGTGTAGAGCGTACCGATCTGCCTGTGCAAAAGAATGATGAGGCCGTGATAGACATCATCGGCATGAACCACGATGGCGAGGGTGTAGGGCGTGTCGAGGGTTTTACGTTGTTCGTTCCAGGTGCGTTACCGGGTGAAAAGGTACGGATAAAGGTGCTGAAAACGAAAAAGCAGTATGGGTATGCCAAGCTGCTAGATATCGCGCAGGCTAGCCCTGACCGGATTGCAGCTCCGTGTGCCATCTACGATCAATGCGGTGGCTGCCAGATCCAGCATATGAGCTACGAAGCGCAACTTAGCTGGAAACGCCAGCATGTCGTGGATGTGCTGGAGCGTATCGGGAAGCTGAGTGTGGCTACAGAGCCCAGTGAGCATACTGCACAGGTTTTGGCTGCTTCTGCGGATACAGATGGTGAGGCCGATACAGTCACGACTTCTGATTCGGCCATGAATACGGATGGAAATGCCGACAGCATGTCGCGTGTACATGGCGTAGTCGTGCATCCTACACTCGGTATGAGTGAGCCTTGGCGATACCGCAACAAAGCCCAGGTGCCGATTGGTGTCACCGAAGGCGGGCTTGTCGGCGGCTTCTACGCACGCGGCAGCCATCGAATTGTGGATATGAACACCTGTCTCATTCAGGACGAGCGTAATGACGAAGTTGTCGCACGTGTGAAAGAGATTGGCCGAATGCTGGGCATCAGTGCATATAATGAAGAAACCGGACGCGGGCTGCTGCGTCATGTCGTTGTAAAGACCGCTTTTCGCACGGGTGAAATGATGCTGGTGCTCGTGACGAATGGGCGAGATATTCCGCACGCAGATGCGTGGATCGGCAGTATTCGTGAGCATATCCCACACGTGGCAAGCATATGCCAGAACGTGAACACGAAGCGAACGAACGTTATTTTTGGCGACGAGACTAGTGTATTGTGGGGGCGTGACGTGATCTACGACTACATTGGAAACGTCCAGTTTGCGATTTCCGCGAGATCCTTTTATCAGGTGAATCCCGTACAAACAGAAGTGCTGTATAGCAAAACCGTCGAATATGCCGGGCTCACGGGCAAAGAAACGGTAATTGATGCGTATTGCGGCATCGGCACAATTTCTTTGTTCCTCGCTCAGCATGCGGATCAGGTGTATGGGGTCGAGATCGTTAAAGAAGCCATCGACGATGCACGGAGTAATGCGCTGTTGAACGAAATGCGCAATGTGAAATTTGAGGTAGGCGCGTCCGAGGACGTCATTCCTGCGTGGAAAGAGCAAGGCATCACCGCCGACGTTATCGTCGTCGATCCGCCCCGTAAGGGCTGCGATCCACGCCTGCTCGATACCATTCTGGAGATGAAGCCAGAGCGCGTGGTGTATGTATCCTGTAATCCAAGCACACTGGCGCGGGATTTAAGGATGTTGGAGGATGGCGGGTATAGTACAGTGGAAGTGCAACCCGTAGATATGTTTCCGCATACGGTGCATGTGGAGTGCGTGGTAGTGATATATCGAGATAAGAAGCATTGAGGTAGAAGGGGTTAAGAGTAACTTGAATATGTTCCTACATTCAAAAAGGCTTTAGGGTTGAGTGCGGGAACATATTTTATTTACATACATAAGACATGTGGAGTGTTGTTCACTGCTTGTGAGGGAAAATTAATACAAGATACATCGGTGTAGTCCCCCTTCAGCTAGGGGATATTTTCCATTTCCCTTGATATGTAGACCTTGACGCGCATTGATTATAGCTAGAAATATCATTGTCACTCTATAATTTATGATGAGCGCGGAAATAGCATTTTAATAGGAATGCGTCGAAGTTATTTTTACATTTCAGTTTTACAGACAGCCCCCTACTACCAGGTGCACTGTAGTGAGTAGACCAGCCACAAGCAGGGGCGTAACTATTTAGATTGCTGCTAGGGTAAAGCTCATAATAAAGACAAAGGGGAATCGGTGACTCGTGGAATTAACAGTTCTACAAGCCACCGAATAGTTTTAAGGTTCAGCTGAGTGACTTCACAGATTGCAGCTGCTTACTTAAGTCTTGTCATTCTTGTTGACGTCATTCTCGGAAGAATCCACTTGTTCTTGGTCGGGTGGACTGGGTTCTTGATGGGTTTCGCGGACTTGACGGTACGCTACATATAATTCGTAGTATCTTATCAGCTCGTCCACTGTATTATCATGAACTTGCTGAAGTGTATCTACGTTATTTATGAACCAATGGATGATATCAAGAAGTATATTCATTTGGGTATTTCTCCTTTCCTAGGGCGATCTGAGTCTTCATATAATCTTCACTATTCATATTGAACCTTCTGAAAATGAATGGTAGGGAGTGCTCCCCTCACTATCCACAGGACAGAAGAGGTCGTTTTGAGTACCGGAACTAGCGAAGATTTTTCAAGCGTTCTCTCAGTTGGGCGAACAGCTTCGTTTTCCTCTTATTAATCGCTTTCTGTGAAAGCCCAATATCAGCGGCGATATCCCGCTCGGATTTACCATTACTGAAGAGTTCCATAATCCTGCGGTTTTCAGGGTCCAATTCCTCCAGGGCTGCGAACAATTCTTCGAGCAGAAGCTTGTCCGCTACGAATTCAGCGATATCGACTGTGGTGGATACTTCGAAGCCATCCTCGGTGAACTTGTCCAATGAAAGGACACTGTTTGTCCGTTCTATTGGCGGGAGTCCTTTTTCTGCACGCTCTAAATCGCATTCACGACAGCTTTTGGTGCAACGATTGCCTTTTTCATCTAGGCAGCGCATTTCTCGCTCCTTGCGCTTACGTTCTGCCCACGCCGGACGTTTGTAGGCTCGATAGACTTCTTCGGAAGCGGGGATTTGCTGGCCGTCGATAAATACGTGCCACTCACCTTCGTAATAATTACTGTTCTTTGGTTGACTCTGATTTTCTTTGATTGACATATAAAAAGCCCTCCTTCGGTTTGAGCCGAAATGGAGAGCTTTTTTGATACTACAAGCTAGACCACAGATGGTCGGTAGCAATTCAATAGGATTTCTCCATTTCGAATTGCAACCTCACTTCCGGTGGTCGATTGCAAATATTTAGTTGTAGTTCACACAACACCGGAATACCCTGCAGGTGGCTGTCGTGTGAAGGTTTCAATCTATGTATTAATAGTAATTCAGTCATAATTGTCCCAACAGGAAGTCGGACTTCATGGTATTTGGACAAAAAATGAGCCCTTGCAAATAAACAAAATACTGTTTATTTGCAAGAGCTTTGATAATGCTCGAAAAGAAACACGAAGTCAGACTTCATGTTTTCTCGAAATTTATTTGATTGTGGCGTATAAAACAATAAAAATCAGATAATATAATAGTGCATTCAATTTTGGTATGCGAATACCAAAATTGAATATCAATTGACACAACTCATGTGCGGTGCTATATTTTATGTATAATAATAACGGTGAGTTGTTTTGCAAAGGGGGGATAAAGGTGCGTAACGACAAGCGGATGAACCATATTTGGAGTCGATATAATGCATTGAGGGGATATACTGCTCAGTCAGAGTTGCCTAGTGCATTGTTCCTTTTGAAGAAGACAAAAGATGAGTTTGCATCAAATTCAAAAAAACCTACTGAGCAGAAAGCTTATGAGGTAATGATTTCAATATCGAATAGTTACGGAATGAAAAATCCATACCCGGATTCAAAGGTGTTTTTTGGTGCTTTTATGGCTATGGATGATGAAGATATTGATTGGGAAATGGTACTGGCATCTGCAGATCATAAAGAGATGTTTTATATACCGAAAGTGCTAATTACCGAATTTGAAAAACATTTTAATCCAAACACTAAGACGGTATTGATTCCTGAAGCTGAAAAATTTGTACCTTACCTTACTGAAGTAGTAAGCCGACATACTGAATGTGAATTCTTCATAACTACCATGAATAGCGTGAGTAAAGTTCTTCTCGACGAAATGTTTAAGGAGTATGTCAATGTAATTGTCGAGCAGACAAGTATTTATGATTACGAGTTCTCAGCAAGGAAGTTTGATTTAATTTTGGCGGTACCTATATTTGGAGCAAGAGAACGCGGAGAAAATAACGGAGATTTCATTTGTAGGGAATATGAAATGATAGCTGTAGAAAACTTGCTCTTACACTTGAATAGTTCGGGTGTATTGGTAATTGTACTTCCAGCTCGAATAACTTTTGCTGCGGGCTCAATTAAAGACTTAAGGGAATTTATACAAGGCATGTATAAATTGGAGGAAATAGCTGAGCTGCCAACTGGGATATTTTCATCTACCGCTATTAAGACGTATATGTTTACGATCACAACTGGCCGAACAGAAGATGTAATGATTAAGAGGTATGATGCTGCTACAAGCAACATCAAAAAAAATGGAATTAATGAACTGGTTCTCATAGATGATACATTTGTTATGCTGGAAGAGTTAATGGAAATGGGATACTGGAATGTTGATCATATTTTTGGGATGGTGGATGAAGATTGGCAGCGTTATCAGAACTCAAGTATTAAAAAAGAAGAATTAGGTAATGTTGCTGAAGTTTTTCGCGGAAAGGCCATCAACAAAAAAGATGCTAATGGTAGCATTGGAGTCGTAAATATATCGAACCTTAATGATTATGATATTGATTATGCGGGTCTTGATCACATCGAAGAGGAAGAGCGTAAAGTTGCAAATTACTTACTTAGAGATGGGGATTTATTATTACCAGCACGTGGAACAGCGATCAGAATAGCGATTTTCCAAGAACAGAAGTATCCTTGCATCGCGTCATCAAACATTATTGTAATAAGACCGAATGAAAAACTGCTTTTAGGGACATACCTAAAAGTTTTCTTGGATAGCCCCTTGGGGAATAAAGTTTTAGCAGGAAAACAGCAAGGAACAGTCGTCATTAATATTAGCTATAAAGACTTGAAGACGCTAGAAATCCCGTTGCTCAGGGTTGACGAACAAAAGGTGATCGCAGAAGAATATGAGCAGGAACGTTCCATATATGTAGAAAACATTCGTCTTGCTGAGGATAGATGGAATGAAGTTATGGAGCGTCTTCAAAAAACTATTATGAATGTGAAACAATAAAATATTGACATTAATAACTGTGTTGTAATGGGGAGCTATTTAAAAAGTTTGTATGCATGCTGAGACTTCATTAAAAGTATCAGCCCAGCACCAGGGAGGAAATTGCATGATCGGGGCTATCATTGGCGATATTGTCGGTTCCAGATTTGAATGGGATAATCATCGCTCGAAAGATTTTGATTTTTTAACATACAAGTGTTTTTTCACTGATGACTCGGTGATGTCATTAGCGATATGTGATGCACTTATGATCTGTAAACATGATTTTAGTGACTTGAGTGACCAAGCTGTTAAATCCATGCAAGTTATTGGAAGACCCTACCCGAGTAGCGGGTACGGAGGTATGTTTTATAAATGGATATACAGTGATTCGCCAGAACCGTATTACAGTTTCGGAAACGGTGCAGCAATGAGAGTTAGCGCCTGTGGCTATGTAGCTACTTCCATCAAAGAAGTTAGATTGCTATCGCACAAGGTGACAGTTGTAACACATAATCATGCTGAGGGGATAAAAGGTGCGGAGGCTATTGCTGTTGCAGTCTTTCTGGCTCGTAGCGGGAAAAATATCTTAGAAATTCGCGATTACATTGATAAGCACTACTACCCCATGAATTTCACGCTTGATGGAATCCGGGAAACATACCAATTTAACGAGACTTGCCAAGAAACAGTTCCGCAAGCACTTGTTGCATTCTTCGAGTCATTTAATTTTGAAGACGCAATTCGGAACGCTGTCTCAATTGGTGGAGATAGTGATACGTTAGCTACAATTACTGGAGGTGTGGCAGAGGCCTACTACGGAGTGCCGACAAATATTAGAAAGCACGCACTGACATTTCTTGATGAACGGCTTCTGAAGATACTGCTTGAGTTCGAAAACTTATATCCCGCAAAGATGGAAAAGATACAGTCTTCAGTGAGCGTCAGCATTAAAGAAGAGTTTGTCGGAGCTAAAATAAAAACTGGAGGTAGAGAAGAAATGATCCAATCAGCGATGGATGCTGCTGATGAAGCGCTAAAAAACAGTAATTCAGAGCCTGAAGAAACAACAAGCCAGAAGCTATTTTCTCACCTATTTGAAGCCTGCAATATTTTGCGAGGCCCAATTAATCAGGATGAGTTCAAGAGCTATGTAACGCCAATTCTCTTTTTTAAACGATTATCAGATGTTTATGATGAAGAAACACAAGCTGCATTGGAAGAGTCCGGGGGCGATGAAGAATTTGCTAGTTTTCCAGAAAACCATCGTTTCATTATTCCTGATGGATGCCATTGGCAGGACGTTCGTGAAGTAAGCGAGAACGTCGGAGTAGCAATAGTCAAGGCCATGAACGGCATTGAACGTGCCAACCCAGATACACTCTATGGCGTTTTTTCTAGTTTTGACGACGCAAACTGGACTGATAAAAACAAACTTTCAGATGAACGCTTAAAGGATCTCATTGAACACATGTCAGAAATTAAAGTAGGCAATGAAAACTACTCATCTGATGTGATGGGAGATAGTTATGAATATTTAATCAAAAAATTTGCTGATCTTTCTAAGAAAAATGCAGGTGAATTCTATACGCCTCGATCAGTTGTAAAATTAATGGTCAAAATTCTAGATCCGAAGCCAGGCGAGACAGTTTATGATCCTGCTTGTGGTACTGGTGGTATGTTGATCGAAGCAATTCGGAATGTACATGATGATAAAAGCACGTATGGCAGGATCTATGGTCAAGAGAAGAACTTAGCAACTTCAGCAATCGCAAGAATGAATCTATTTTTACATGGAGCGAGGGATTTTAAGGTTAAGCAAGGAGATACTTTGAAATTACCACTTTTCATACATCATGGAGAATTGCAAACATTTGATTGTGTAATTGCGAATCCACCGTTTTCGTTAAAAGCTTGGGGAGCAGATCAATTTGCCTCAGATATTTACGGTAGAAATCTATGGGGGAGCCCTTCTGATTCCAGTGCTGATTTTGCTTGGCTTCAACATATGGTGAAATCTATGGATAAAAAGAATGGACGCTGTGCGGTCGTTCTTCCACAGGGTGTCCTTTTCCACAGAGGCAGAGGGGGAGAAATTCGTAAGCAACTAATTGAATCTGACATACTAGAATGTGTAATTACTTTAGTCAGTGGGATATTTTACAGTACAGGCGTATCAGCATGTATTCTTATTTTAAACAACAATAAAGCGCAAGAACATAAAGGGAAAATATGCCTAATTGATGCATCAAAAATTTATACTGCACAAAGAGCTCAAAATATAATGACTGAGAAAGATGTTGAAGAAGTTTACAAACTTTTCAAAAACTACGAGTCAGTTATTGAGAAGTCTAAGGTAGTGTCTCTTGAAGATATAAAGTTAAAAGAGTATACACTCTCTGTGAACAGCTATATTGAAAAAGCACCAATAGAAGCGATATGTCCTAAGGAAGTTAAGAAGGCATTTTTGGCAGCATTAAATGAAGTTCTAGAAGCAGAAAAAAACTTAAAATCCTTATTGGTAGAAGGGGGTTACATTAGTGAGTAATAGAATTACATTAGATGAGCTAAAATCATATTTATGGAATTCAGCAGTATTTTTACGAACTCATATTGATGCAGGCTCATATAAGCAATACATCTTCCCACTCATGTTTTTTAAAAGAATTTGTGACGTGTATGATGAAGAATGTGTAGATATCCTTGAGGAATATGACGGGGATGAGGATGCAATCGAGTGGGAAGAAAATCACAGATTCATTGTTCCGAAAGGTTTTCACTGGAATGATGTCAGAACAGTATCAGAAAATGTAGGCGTTGCAATTGTAAATGCATTTCGAGCAATTGAAAAAGCAAATCCTGAAAAATTGCAAGGTGTTTTTGGGGATGGTGCTTGGACCAATAAAAACAGATTACCTGATAAATTACTTAAAGACCTTATTGAGCATTTCTCATCAAAAACGCTCAGTATGAAAAATTGTCCTGAGGACGAGCTCGGACAAGGTTATGAATATTTGATTAAAAAGTTTGCTGATGATAGTGGGCACACTGCCCAAGAATTTTATACAAATCGTACCGTCGTTCACCTAATGACAGAAATGCTTAAACCACAATCTGGTGAAAGTATTTACGATCCTACCTGTGGTAGCGCAGGTATGCTTATTTCTGCCATTGCTTATTTGAAGCAACAAGGACTTGAATGGAGAAATGTAAAAGCATACGGACAAGAGATCAATGCTCTTACATCTGCAATTGGAAGGATGAATTTGTTTTTACACGGTGTAAAGGACTTTCATATTGTAAATGACGATATTTTAAAGAAACCTGCTTTTGTGGAGCAAGGTGAGTTAATGCAGTTTGACTTAGTACTAGCGAATCCACCATATTCGATTAAACAATGGGATAGAGAAGCATTTTCAGCTGATAAGTATGGCCGGAATTTTCTGGGCACACCACCTCAGGGAAGGGCTGATTATGCGTTTTTTCAACACATTTTGAAGAGCCTTAATCCGAATACGGGTAGATGTGCAATTTTATTTCCACATGGTGTTTTGTTTAGGGATGAAGAAAGAGAAATGCGTGAAAAGCTTGTAAGAAGTGATTTGGTCGAATGTGTAATTGGGATCGGGAAAAATCTATTTTTCAATTCACCGATGGAGGCATGTATTATTATATGCCGAACGCGAAAAGCACATTCCCGTAAAGGAAAAGTATTGTTTATTGATGCAAAAAATGAAGTCACTCGAAAAAATACAGAGAGTTATTTGGAAGAAGATCATATACAGAAGATAGCACAAACTTACACCGAATTTAAAGTGCAAGATGGTTTTTCAGCAATTGCCACAATAGAACAGATTATCGGATATGACAGTAAACTGAGTATCCCGCTTTATGTAAGTGGGTCTAACAGTGTTGAAGATGAGGAGACGTTATATTCTGTGGAAGAGGCACTGGATGGATGGCTTGCTAGCAGTGCTAATTTTAGAGAATCTTATGAGACTTTGAAATACTTGCTTTTAGAGAGTGGTGGTGAAGAAAATGCCTAAATATAGATTTGAAGATATTGCATTTAATATAACACAAAAAAGAAAGCCAACATCAGATGATATGAAAACATATATTGGACTAGAACATTTAGATAGCGGCAGTCTTTCTGTTACAAGATGGGGAAGCAACGTGCCAATAAAAGGCGATAAGCTTCTAATGCAAGAGGGAGATATTCTTTTTGGAAAAAGGAATGCCTATCTAAGAAGAGCGGCTGTTGCACCTCATGATGGGCTCTTTTCTGCTCATGGGATGATCCTGCGACCTAATGAGAAAGTAATCTCAAAGAAGTTGTTTCCATTTTTCATTTGTTCGGATTATTTCTTTGATGCAGCTATCAGAATTTCAGTTGGATCATTGTCACCCACTATTAATTGGAGTGCACTTAAAGAACTTGAATTTAGACTTCCTGATATGAATAAGCAAGAAGAACTAGCAGATCTATTATGGGCTGCCAATAATACAAAAGAGGCTTACAAGAAATTACTTTATCTCACTGATGAGCTTGTCAAATCGCAATTTATCGAGATGTTTGGGGATCCGGTCGACAACCCGAAGGGGTGGCCTACAGATCTCATTGGAAATTTAGCAGATATGATTATTGCAGGACAGAGCCTTAATGGGGAGAACAAGCTTATTGGGAATGGTGAAAAGGCAGTGCTCAAGGTAAGTGCTGTTACTTATGGATATTTTAAGCCTGATGAATATAAGGTGATTCAGGATAAAACAACTATTAAGAAAAACATATACCCTGAAGCGGGTGATTTGCTTTTTAGCCGCGCAAATACACGAGAAATGGTTGGTGCTACTGCACTTATAGAGCAAGTTTATCCTGATTTACTTTTACCAGATAAGTTATGGAAAATGAGGTTTACAAAGCAGGTTACTTCTAGATATATGAAATTTGTCCTAAGCTGTGATACTATGCGTTCAAAATTGTCTGAAATGGCGACTGGAACGAGTGGTTCGATGTTTAATATCTCAATGGAGAAAGTGAAAAATATAACCATCCCAATTCCTAACAAAGTGCTACAAACGAGGTTCGACGTTTTTGTCCAACAGACCGATAAATCAAAAATTGAATTGGAACAGAGCATTGCTAACCTCGAAATCACGATGAAAGCCTTAATGACACAGAACTTTGGCTAATTATATTCTAGAGTTTATTAAAGATTGGAGGCGAGTTGATGTTTAATGAAGATAACACGATAGAACAACTGGTAATCACTACACTTAGAAGTAATGGGTGGAAGTACGTACCAGCTGAAGAGCTACCACGTGAATACTCGGATGTCATGGTTGAATCTATGGTAAAAGAGGCCCTCATCCGCCTTAATCCTGAAATTGCTGAAGAACCATCTCGCGCAGATGAAGTTATCTATAAACTGCGTACGTTAATATTGACGGTTCAGCCGCACAACCTAGTAACACAGAATGAAATGTTCAAGAAGATGGTTTTTGAAGAGAATTCCTACCCATTCGGCAAAGATGGACGAATGATTCCCATTCGTTTCTTTGGAACAATGACTAAGCAAGACTTGGCTCTGAACGAATTTGTTGTCACCAATCAATGGGTATATCCACAAAAAGAGAACGGTAAGAGGCTAGATATTGTTCTATTGATTAATGGATTTCCTGTAGCGATTGGTGAGTTAAAAACGCCTGTTCGTAATTCTATTACATGGTTGGATGCTGCTGGAGACATAGCTGCATATGAAAAGAGCATACCAGGCATGTTTGTAACTAACATATTCAATTTTGCTACAGAAGGCAAATGTTATAGATATGGTTCAGTTTGCATGCCAATTGGAATGTGGGGTCCATGGCATACTCCTAATCATAAAAGTGAAGGAAGTCTTGCTGATGTAAAAATCAGTGTTGAAGATATGATTACACCTGAAAAGATCATGGACATTTTTCAGTTCTTTACATTATTTGCAACTGATAAAAAGTATCGCAAATATAAAGTCATATGTCGTTATCAACAATATGAAGGTGCGAATCTTATTGTGGAACGTGTAAAGGCTGGATACCCGAAACAAGGTCTTATCTGGCATTTTCAGGGTTCGGGTAAATCATTGCTGATGGTTTTTGCAGCACAAAAACTTAGAATGATGCCTGAATTAAACAATCCTACCATAGTTATCGTTGATGACCGAATTGACCTAGAGACGCAGATAACTGCAACATTTAATGCGTCTGATATTCCTAATCTTGTAAGTCTTGGCTCAAAGGACGAATTAGAATCTTTTTTCTTAGGGGACCAGAGAAAGATTGCAATAACAACAATCTTTAAGTTTGGTGATGTTAAAAAGGAACTTAACCCTAGAGACAATATCATACTTATGGTGGATGAAGCTCATAGAACTCAGGAAGGGGACCTAGGTAGTAAGATGCGTCTTGCTCTTCCGAATGCGTTTTTCTTTGGCCTTACAGGTACACCGATTAACCGTATTGATAAGAATACTTTCAATACATTTGGTGCAGTTGAGGATAAGAGTGGATATATGAGTAAGTATTCCTTTTCGGATTCAATCCGTGACAATGCGACGTTACCATTGAATTTCGAACCAGTACCAGTGGACCTACATGTGGATAGAGAAAAGCTCGATGCTGAATTCGAAGCATTAACAGAGAATTTATCTAACGAAGATAAAGCAGAGCTGTCTCGGAGAGTCAACATGAAAGCTATTATGTATGACCGCAAGCGTATCAGAAAGATATGTGAGCATATAGCGAAGCATTACCGGGAGAAAATTGAACCGAATGGATACAAAGGTCAGGTTGTTTGTTATGACAGAGCATGCTGTCTTATGTATAAAGAAGAACTTGATAAATTGCTAGGTCCAGAAGCAACTACCATCGTGATGGACACAAATAATGACAAAGAGGATAAATATAAAGCGTATAAACGTGATAGGGATGCAGAAGGAAAGGTTTTAGACAGGTTTAGAGAACCTAACGACCCATTAAAGCTTGTTATTGTAACGTCAAAGCTTCTTACTGGTTTTGATGCACCTATATTGCAGGCTATGTATCTTGATAAGCCAATGAAAGATCATAATTTGCTGCAGGCCATCTGTCGTACTAACAGAACCTATGATGAAGGTAAGACTCATGGTTTGATTGTTGACTACATAGGTATTTTTGATAATGTAGCAACGGCTTTGGACTTTGATGAATCGAGCATGAAAAAGGTCATTTCGAATATTGAAGAAGTGAAAAAGCAGATTCCTGCACTAGTGCGTAAATGTTTGAGTTATTTCATGGGAGTAGACCGTACAATAGATGGCTGGGAAGGTTTAATTGCTGCACAAGAATGTTTGCCAAACAATAAGATCAAGGACGAATTTGGAGCCGATTATAAAGTGCTCAATCGAGCGTGGGATGCGCTATCGCCAGATCCGTTTCTAAATTCAATGAAATTCGATTATCAATGGCTGACAAGAGTATTCGAATCCGTGAAACCTACTGATGGCAGAGGCGGGTTGATTTGGGCTTCTCTTGGGGTGAAAACATTGGAACTAGTTCACGAGAATCTGCAAGTCGGAGAAGTACATGATGATATGGAAATTCTTACGATGGATGCAGATTTAATCGATGAATTTATTGAAAAACAAAAAGATCTGAGAAAGACAACGATCAAAGTTGAAATTGACCTGGTCGCAAGAATTCGAAAACATAGTAACGATATCAAATTCGTTAAATTAGGAGAAAAACTTGAAAATCTCCGCGAGAAACACGAACAAGGACTAATAACCAGTATTGAGTTTCTAAAACTGCTATTAGAGCTTGCACGGGAGGCTGCAGAAGCTGAACAAGAAGTAGTTCCCGAGGAAGAAGTGGATAAAGGCAAAGCGGCATTAACAGAGCTTTTTGATGGGTTGAGGAATTCAAAGACACCAATTATCGTTGAACGAATTGTTGGCGATATAGATGATATTGTTAAGATTGTACGATTTGATGGTTGGCAGGGTACAACTGCAGGAAAACAGGAAGTGAAGAAAGCCCTTCGGAGTGTTGTCTGGGTCAAATACAAAATAAAAGACAAAGAAGTTTTTGATAAAGCCTATCAGTACATTGAGCAATATTACTAATTCGGAGACCAGATGTGATGAGAATCCGGTAGGGGGATAAGGTGCATAATAACTATAATTCATTCGAAACTTACCTCGAAGACATTTATTATGATGAAATGCATCGAGCAATAAAAAACTCCATCCTTCAAAAAGGAAGATCGATTGATCTTAATTCTTATTATGTATTAGATCCATCATATATTGATATAGAGAACATCCGTGTGAAAAGCATAACATTCTATGGTATCGAACACCGTCAAATTTTTTTTAATGCTACTATCAATGCTGAAATTGTTTTAAAAGGGATGGGTAAACGTGACTATGAAGCTGATAGACAGTCTAAATGGTTTATTTTATCCTTCTACGGACATCTAATATCAGGCCTTCGAAAAGTCATGATAATTGATGTTAGGAATTACAGCAAAGAGAGATTTAGCAAAGAAAACGCACTATCAAAGTACCTTGTCCCTTATTTATATTCGGAAGACCTGGATAATGAAGCTGAAAAATTCTTGCAAAAGTATTATCCAGAAGCACTGGAGAATCCAATGCCATTAGACATGGCCGAACTGCTGGACAATATGTGTCTAACTATGCATTATGCACCTTTGCCAGATAACATCTTTGGTAAGTCATACTTTGGTGAGGCTCAGGTGGAAGTATTCGAGGAGGACATGAAACACACGCGAACAGAAAATGTTGATGTTGGAACCATATTGGTAAATCCCAATGTGTTTTTTATGAGAAATATTGGTTCTGAAAATAATACAATTGTTCATGAATGTGTTCATCACGATCTCCATGCAAACTTTTTCGAATTACAGAAGCTGCTGAATAATGACGTAGTTTCAATAAGTTGTGAAGTAGTCGAGGAATACGGAAAGGATACTATAGGGATTGATAAAGCTTTACACTGGATGGAATGGCAGGCAAACGTTCTAACACCAAGAATCTTAATGCCTTTAAAAACTACAAAACAGAAACTGAATGAAATATTGGTACGGTTACACAATGAAAAGCAAAATCTGCGAAATGCTGAGAATCTGCAGCTTGCAATTGAGGAACTCGCTAGTTTTTTTGGCGTATCCAAATTAGCAGCAAAACTACGAGCGATTGACGTTGGGTTTGAGCAGGCAGCAGGGACTTTTGTATATGTCGATGGTAGATACTATCCGCCATATTCCTTCCGAAGTGGCGCATTAGGAAAGAATCAAACATTTGTAATTGATGAGATGAATGCTTTTAATGAAGCAAAAATGTCGCAAGAGCTTTCGGAAATGGTGTTCTCAGATAAAGTTGTTTATGTAAATGCCATGTTTTGCATTAACGATCCCCATTACGTAATACGGTACGAAGATGGCTCAATTGAGTTGACTGAGTATGCATTAGAGCATGCTGATGAGTGCTGTTTGATCTTTGATAGAACAAATCGAATCAGCAAATTGTACGATGATTCCTTTTATAGGAGGTGCTTTCTCTGTAGGGATGTTAATGCTGTCAATTTTGTTGAGGCAACGTACAATCCAAATTATATAGATAATCAAACTGCACAAGAGCGTGCAGAGGAGACCGCAAAAATAAGTGCTTTCTCCAAAGAAGTTTCGGATGAACTAATGAATATGCCGGGGAGCTTTTCAAAAACACTGGGATACCATATTAAAAGAAGAAGCATAACCAATGAGATTCTAGCTGAACGTTCTGGATTAAGTTCGAGGATTATTAGTGATTATAGGAATAACGAATCGTTAACAAAAGAATTACCAACGGTTATGGCATTATGTATTGGATTGAATTTACATCAGTTTTATGCGGATGACTTTATTGCAAAGGCTGGGCATCAGTGGAAAATGACGCCAGACCACATGTTATATAGATGGTTATTGGCTTCACATTCGGATGAAAACTTATATCAATGGAACAAGAGGTTAGAAGATGCAGGTATACATCAACGTCTTCCAAGTAATAAACATTAGCCATCATTGACGATAATCAATTCATTAGAGGTATTTTAAATAAGCCATTTACTATAGTTATACAGGACATTACAGAAATAAAAGTTGATGCTATTCTCAATGCGACGAATACCATGTGCCGGATGGTGTGTATTCATTATTATGGGACAATTCTTTATTGGGTATGAGGCTGAACGAGAAACCGTAGTGCAAATCAGTAATACGCCTTCTCTAGTGGACGAAAAAAGCACTCGACGAGTGTTGAAAAATTACTTGTTCGGCTTCAGCACCTTGAAAAAGTCTCAGAATTGCAGTCGGTAGCTGACCAAGTATTGGGTAAGCAACTACATAACCACGAACCGATTGTATCCAAAGAAATATTTGAAGCGGTACAAAAAGAGAAGGAACGGAGAGCCAAGCTGAAAGGGAGCGTAATGGGAGAGAGTAAAAGATACTCCAGTAAATATGCACTGAGCAGTAAAGTATATTGTGGATGCTGTGGAGCCATTTTTAAACGCCGAACCTGGAACAGCAATAACCCATCCAAAAAAGTGGTATGGCAGTGCAAAACGTATGTCAATGAGGGTAAAACAGCATGTGATGCCAAATCGGTTGATGAGCAAGTTTTACATTCCGCGTTTGTACGATTGTTCAACCGGATGTATGAGAACAAGGAAAGATTGATTAAAACGCTGAAAGGAAATATTGTATCGGTACTTTCCAGCAGAGTAGAGCAAGAAACACTATTGGACATTGAAGGAAAGATGCAACAATTGAAATCCGACTTGAAGGAATTAGTGAATCTCAAGCTACGGAATCAGATGGATGAGATGGTTTATGATGAAGAAACGAACAGGCTTTCCAGCGAGCTCAACGAGCTACGGCAACAGATGCTGATATTAGAGGAGGAAGAGGATCAGAAAGCAAAAATCAAGGAGCGAGTCGATGGAATCATTCAGGTACTAAGCTCACGGCAAGATATACTAAAACAATTTGATGATAACCTATTCAATGCGTTGATGGAGAAGATCTTGATTCTCTCACCAGCGCATTTGTTTTTACCTTGAAAAGTTGAATGAGCATAGATGAAATATTGGACTAACAGAATCATAGGCTAATGCGATAAATAGACTAACGAGTAACTGTGGGGTGTATGACTGGGAGAATCAATCGAATCCCGTCTTTTACTCCTTCCATATAGATGGATTGTTTGTCCTGACTTAATTGATAGCCTATTGCTTCTTCCCATTCAGATAGCAGATGTTGAATATCTTCGTTTTGGTTGGTTTTGAATTGATCCATTTGCGTAAATAGATTTTTACCCTCTGATGAATATGAAGCCTGTTGTTCACTGGCTAGTTCTAATTGATCTTGAAACCAATCTGGCCAATTTGACATTGTGTGCTTCCCCTCCCGTGGTTTGAGTGTGTGTATGTTAACTCTGATCGGGAGGGATGGCAAGTCATTGTTTTGTGTAAAGGATGTCTGCTATAGGGGCCTCTCTCTAGTACTAAGTAGTTTTGAATAGAATGACAGAAACTGGTTTCCTTTATATTACAAATAAAAGAAAAAATAAAAATATTGATTCTGTAAATCTTATCCACTATAATGCACATAGAGTTATTTTTATGAATAAATTTCCATAAATGAAGAAACGCTGGCCAGCTTTCGATTATAGTATTACATTAAAATGTGGAGTGTGAATTTATTATTATGTTGAAGAAAACGAAGATTACTCTTTCTATTCTACTTATGGCTGTTTCCATTCCAAGCTTGGCTGCAAATGCTCAAGGCCAAGAACCTTCGTCGAATGAATTTAGCCAGTACATTAAAGACGCTATTGAGCAAGAAATCCAATTGTCGGCTCCTGCGGCTGCAAAAGGAATATCAACATTAAGCAACAAAGATTTTGATCATTCTGTTGATAGCCTTATGGAAAAAGGAGTACTTAAACAGGATACAATTCAAAAAATCGAAAAGTTGCAGGATGCCGAAGTGGTTATATTGAATATTGACGAAACTGGCGATCTGGTTGATGCTACTTCTTCCAAACAAGGAGATATTAAAGACCAATTTGAAAAGAAAGTTACCGATGCAACTTATAAAAGCGATGAGCTGGGCGAGAGTAAAGTGAGCGACCATAAAATTACCCTTCAATCTACTTTATCGAATAGAGGCAATACTGCTGGAAAGGAGACGGGAGCATTTCATCGACTTCAAACGCCAGCAAGCAATTCGTCCATCGTATATAATGGTGTAATGGCAGATTCTATCACCCTACCAACTTACGATATTGCAAATGCCGATGATGATAATGAAGCTGCTTATATGTATACAGGAATAGATGGAGTCGCGGAAGTTGGGTTTGAGGGTTTGAGATCTAAGACTACTCCAGCCGGGTGGTATCCTGTTTTCCATGCAAAGGTACTCCATACTGTCAACGAAGGAGATGACAACGGCTATAGCCAGCCGAATTCTAGAGATACAACCTATGTTTATAGATCTAAAAGATTTGATAATGGCGCTACTATAAATGGATACAAAGTATTTTACTATGCTGGAAAATCTGATGAGCCTACTTTAACCATTAGAGAGCAAATTAATTATTCCAATATTTATGTGGTTAAATTTAATGGACTGGGGACGACTGGACGGTCTGTTAAGAGAGTGACTGCCATAGCTATGAATGGAGTATCAAATAGTGGTATTCCTTTTAAGCACGGCTTCACATCTGCCGTTTGGAATAATATGCGCTTTCTAGTTAACAACAGCGCCAGTGCGAAATATCCTCAAAATGTTACCAATTTAAGTGATGACGTATGGAATCATGGCGGAAGAATTGATTATACGAACAGTAATAATGTCGAGAAATACTCATTCAATGTCCGATAAAAATATAATATTTTAATATTCCTAGTGTAATAATTAGAAATTCAGTTCATTGGGCAGTTGATCTAAAAAATAGCGAAGAGGTTCTGGTTGATGAATGGAGAGAGGTGATACACTATGTTAAAACGTATAATTTTGCCCTTAGCTTTTATCTTTGTGTTCCTTTCTTCTGTCTCAGTTGAGAGCGCACATGCGGGATCTAAATTTAGTTATAATGTTGAAGTTTCTGTAAATAACAGCACTTTGACATTAGATCCATTTAGAGAGAAATCCACAAACGAAAATAATAGCATTTTGACAACAGACGTCAGTCCGTATATAGAGAGAGCCACCAACACAGTATATGTCCCTATTAAATTCATATCTGAGGGCTTGGGAGAGTCTGTCTCGTGGAACAGACTTAAACAAGAAGTTACAATTAAATCGAAGAATGGTACAATTATACGATTAACCGTGGGTAGCAAAATTGCATACGTGAACGATGAAGAAAAGATGATGCCAAGTGCTCCCGATATGCCGGAATATCCAAATCGGGTTATGGTTCCTCTTAGATTTGTTTCGGAAGTTCTGGGAGCTACAGTAAATTCAACTACGATCAATGGAACATTACATGTTGACATTAAGAAATAATGCTTGAATGTTTGGGAATGAGTAACAAACCAATTGCTCTTCAAGTCTGATACATAAGGCTTGAGGAGCAATAATAACAATTAATGCATAGCAGAAAAAGTTTGGAATAGGGGTTCGACTCCCCACGTCTCCCCACTGAAAATCCGCTCATTGAGTGGGTTTTTGCTTTTAATCATTCGAAATTGTATAGCAAATGTAGACATGGAATATTTAAGGCACAGAGTTTGGTGAAGCTTGTAGGCATTCTGCTACGTTTAAATCATGTTGTTGATAAAACTGCTGGCGTAATGCTTGAGAAACCAATCCGGCCAATTTGACATGTTATGCTTCCCCTCCCGTGGTTTTTGAGTGTGTGTATGTTAACGCTGATCGGGAGGGATAGCAAGTCATTGTTTATTTATGGGGGATTGGCTGGCTATATTATTTTGTTACTGATCTTGAACAGGTAAAAGACTTATCCACCTTATAAATCAAGTTGGAATGAGCCTTTAGGAGTATAATAATTTTGAAAGCAATTTTCTTACTCAACAAGACCCGTGAATTGGGTAATCAAATATATGTTCTCAATTAGTTTGACCTTTTCTAGATTTTCTATCTTTTTGGAACCGCCTAATCCTAGAAGTGGAACATAACCAAAGCATTCATCAAATGCTGGTTTTCCGTATTTTTCAATGGCATCAGGATATGGTAGCCAATCTAGATCGTTTTGTAGGGATGAATCATCCTCTAGGTCAGAGAAAAAAATTCAAACCCAGATGATATGCCTTGCATCTTTCCTCTTCTAAAATTAAGTAAAAGTAAATATTTATTATCTTCCCAAATAAGTAGATCTCCCATCGAAGTAGTAAATAAAACCAGAGCCTCTTTGCTTCTTACATACACCTCTTCTAGCAAAGAATGAAATTCATCTGGGTTTACTATTTTTAAATATCCATTTAGGATACTACCAAAGCCATACTGCTTCCAAACTTCTATTAATTGCTCAGGTACTTTACCTTCAAATTTATTAATCAGTTTTTCAGAAGCCTTTTCATGTAGCTCAAAATCATTAAAAATTCTACTATCCATGGTGATCCCCTTAGAGACTTTTAAATATACCTTAACTAAGACGTTTAAAATATTATCTTGCTAGATTAGCCCTGTTAACACTGTATATGCTATAGTCCTTTTTATGCCAAAATTCTTTGATCCCTATTCTTTTCATTAGATCAAATTCCTCTTTGTACAAAGGATACATCCCAACTAACTGTATTGTCTTATCGGGCAGTTCAATCACCGATTCTTCTTTTTCTAATATTGCAGAGGCAAAAACAAAATAACCTGTCATATCAGACTCTTGTGATATAGGTTCATCTAAAGTAAACAAATCTGCATAAGAGAATGCCTTTACTCCCCTAAATTCAGCAGCAAAATAAGCAGCAGCCAGCCCCCAACTTTCATCTTGCGTTTCTAGACTTATGATTAGTTCTGGTTTCGCGTTCTTCCAGCCTGTAAATTCACCATCAGATAAACCATACGTCACCGCTGTTAGCATACCTTCTTCAGGTAAATCATAGTAAAAAAACACATGTATTGGCGTACTCCCATCTGAAGGATCTACTTTTCTTATAACGTCTTCCTGACCAAATATTCCCTCAAGCTTATTTATATAAAGTTCCGCATTCGTTTTCAATTAGTTCCGTCCCCCTAGTATCTTAAGGTCCTTTATACTCATCCGAATGATCTTCGTCCTTATGACTCCTATTAGAACTTGGATTTTCTGGACGATAATGATCTGGATTATTATGCTCATCTAAGAATTGTTTTCTTGAAATACCACGTTCTTGAGCACTTTGCTTATGCTTTCTAAACTCATAGCCAGGTTTGTGCCCCATATCCCATGGCTCTTTAGGATCAAGTGTATCACCTGTGAGTGGATCCTTTACTTTACCATCAACATCTTTTGCATTTTCCCAGGTTTCTTCCTTAACTCCTTTTCGGAACTTAGAAGGACGACTATAAGTATCTTTGGGTTCACGTGGACGTTTAGGTTTCGTAGCAGGAGGAGAAGCTTTAACCGCCTCATTGCTTGGTTTCTTCGGTGTTGGAGGTCCCTCAGTCTTACCGGACTTTGTACCTGCTGGTTTAGGCGGCGGTGCTGAGCCTTGCTTATTTTTTTCCTTAATCATTTTCCAGAGTTCAGCAGAATCTCCTCCTGCATTCGACGCCCCGTGGTAGGACATCACACCTCCATGATATATCATACCAGCAGATGCAACGTTCACCAACACACCAGCCGGAGATAATACGACCGATCCATCAAGGAGAAAACCACCAACCTCTCCCCCCGTACCAATCATCATCTCTCCAACTCCAGCTACAGTGCTGAACACATCTCCTATCACTTCGCCTGTTTTACCTGCAATCGGATGTTTTGGGTTGTAGTCAATTTGATGTTTACCATGTGATACACTTCTTAAACCAGCTTGGTATGCTCCTTGTGTAGCATCCCATGCCATTTCACTGCTAATCCGGGCTCCTTCTAACTGTAGTTGTGCGTTCAGTAATTCAGCCTCACCTTGCTTCTCTAATGCTTGTTCCCACCATGACTGAGATTCCTCTTCTTGCTTTGGCTTTGCTTGTTGAGCCATATAGCTGTCATAATTGGCTCTCCAGCGTTGTCTAAGATCTACCGGAACCTGCTGATACGCATGAGCCATGGCATTAGACTCTTTCAGTAAGTTCTGCACCAGTTCCAATGGGCCACCAGAATGTGCTAAATGACGTGCGCTCGTAAACACTTTCCCCAAAATCCACTTGCTATAGTAGGCTTGTCTCGCTTGATCATGCTCGTATTGATTAATCAACCCTTGCAATGCTAGACCAGCCAAGTGTTTTAACGGATGAATACCGTTCCCCTTACCGCCTCCAATCGTAGGAGTTCCTTTGCTCCGAACGGGGATCATTGCGGTTGCTTTCAGAATGACACCCGCCGCAGGCCCACTTAATGCTCCCGCAACAACACCAGCCACTTTTCCCATCACTGGAATGGAGCCTAATAGCTTGGACACCGTACCCAACAAAGAGTTGGCCTGTTGAAGTGCAGCCGGACTTGTTACTTTGGCGGTAGGAGTGCTGCTTGATGTCTTAGCTGCTGATGGGGCTTGCGCCGCCTCGTATGCTTTGATGCTCATCAATGGTGGCTCAGGCACAGGAGGGAGGTCGGCCACGAAAACAGGAGCCTTCACCGTACCTTTCTGATATATCACCGGAGCTTTGGTATCCGTTTCACCATCCAGTACCATGCTGCTGGCTCCGCCTTTTAGATACAGCGCCGTTCCAGCTTTCAGTGAAAGTTCCTCGCCAGCATCGAGCTTCACGTGACCACCCTGAATCTGCACATTCCCCGGACTGTCGATGGTAATGCCGTTACTTTCATGCAGTGTAATGGAAAATTCACCGGAGGTGGATAGGGTCAGCTCATGCTCGGACATTTCTACGCCGCTACCTTGTACATGTTGCCATACCTTCACATTTGGCTGACCATTGGTATGGCGTTGTTGTCGCAGTGAATCCGTTACATAGGCATCTTGTTCGCGGTGGGTAGGCAGATATAACTCGACTTGTTCCCCGATCTCAGGCATATCGTACCAGCCGCTATGTTCTTCGGCGACATAACGGGTGGCTACAGGAAACCAGCAGGCTTTGGCAGGATCTTGCTTCGGGTCGATGTCAAGTTGAAGCTGTACGAAATCCTGCTGTACCATGAGCACTGTTCCTGTCAGCGAAATCCCGGTGGCCTGATCGTTTTCATACCGCGCATAGCGGATATCCTGTTCGGCTTGAAGATCGTAACGGGTGCGCAGTAGGCCATCCGCTAGCGTAGTCACTGCATGAACCACGACCAGTTCTTTGCCTTGTCCAATAGGTAACGTGATGAGGTCGCCCAGTGCATAAAATTGCAGGCTTTCGATCATATAGGTGACATACGAGCCAGCACGTTCTCCTGGCTTTTCCGCATCCAGCTCATGAAACGTTTTTCGTACTCGATAAAATACATCCCGCTCCACCTTATGCTGCTTGCCTTCGGGCATCCCGAAGAAAACCTTGGGCGAGGCTGCGGTTACCTCTGGCACAAGTACGGAACCAAAGCGAGAAGCGAGACGTTTTAAAAACGCCCAATCGGTCTCCTCATTTTGTAAAACAAATGTCTCTAGTTTGGCATAGTGGCTCACCGTATCAATGGCATCTCCGTACTGATATTTTCGAACCATTGCAGTGACCAGATCATCATAGGTACGGTGAAAATCTTGATAGGAGCGCCTTTTACGCTTAATATCCATCTGGTACGAATGGGAAGCGGCCTCTAGTTCAAACGTATACACGCCTCGCACGCAGTGTACGGACATACGTGTAACAATCCCATGGAACAGCCTTCTCAACGATTGTCCCTGATCATTTAACTGACGAATCACAATGGGCTCTTGCTCCATATCCTGTCCGATGCATACAGCTCCTTGTTCTTCGGAGAGCATGCCACTGATATGTAAAAAGGCATGATCATTAAAGGTGCGTGTTATTTGAAGTTGTTCGATGTGTAGTGGCTGAAAGGGACCATAAAAGCGTAGGCTTTCATATCCGATCCCATCTGATAATACGCTCAAGTGAGTTCATAACTCCTTTCTAGTTGCGATGGGTATTTCCAAGTGAAGCACGTCATCTTGAATGCGCTTCTGATTAAAGAAGCCGCAGATGGGTGTATCTGTCAGTCAAGATAGATATGTATTACAAGGTTTGTACGTTATAAAGGGACGAGAGGTGATATTTAATAAACAACCCAGCATATGTATTTATCGGTTAAAAGAGAGATTTAGTTTACAGAATGACCCATTGGTTGGGGGATTTACTATGTGTATTTTTGGAAGTAGGTGATATGAGAGAGGAATGTAAATTATAAAAAGCATATAATTAGAAGGTAAGAGGAAATATATCCTATCCATCGTCTCGACACATGTGGAGTGTTGTTCACTATTGGTCAGAAAAGATTAATAGTTGAGGTGTATTGGCGTTTGAAAAAGGTAAAAATCAAAACAAACTTACTGATAAAAACATCAATAAGATTATCGAAACGTACCGAAATCGTATAGATGTTGATAAATATGCTCACGTGGCATCACTTGAAGAAATCAAAGAAAATGAGTTTAACTTAAATATTCCTCGCTACGTGGATACGTTTGAAGAAGAGCAAGTTATTGACCTTGATGAAGTAAATAAGCTACTAGAGCAAGATAAACAAGAAATCGCTGAACTTGAAGCTAAGATCAATGAACAGTTGAAAATTTTGGGTATTCATGTGTAGAAATTGACGAAAAGGGTCAAGGATATTATTCCTCGGCTCTTTTTTTAAGCCATTCGCATGGGAACGACGTAGGCTGGGGGAAGTTATGCCGTGCAGTATTTCTATGAACTGCGACGCAGTACGTTATAGAAGATGGCAAGGAGGGGCGGCACTCTTCCTTTTTTTGCGAGTCTTTTGGGGAGTCTGCTCCTCTCTTGGGTATGATATACTCATTTAGATGTCTATGCTTAACATATACTGCCGTTTGAACTACGTTGCTTAAACATGTTATATGTGAAGAAGAAGCAAGGACATGAACAGGTTAGCTTTACCATTTTGGGACCAAAGATTTGTCCTGGTATTTATAGAGGAGTTTTTGATATGACGAATAATTTTTGGCGTGATTTGCCACGACCTTTTTTTATACTGGCACCGATGGAAGATGTGACGGATGTTGTGTTTCGCCATGTCGTAAGTGAAGCAGCCAGACCGGATGTGTTTTTTACGGAGTTTGCGAATACAGAGAGTTATTGTCACCCGGAGGGGAACAAAAGTGTACGCGGGCGTTTGACTTTTACAGAGGATGAACAGCCCATGGTGGCCCATATCTGGGGAGATAAGCCGGAATATTTCCGTGAAATGAGCATCGGTATGGCGAAAGAAGGCTTCAAAGGCATCGATATTAATATGGGATGTCCCGTAGCGAATGTAGCCCAGAATGGGAAGGGAAGCGGCCTGATCTGCCGTCCCGAAATCGCAGCGGATATCATTCAGGCCGCCAAAGCCGGGGGACTGCCCGTCAGTGTAAAAACAAGGCTCGGTTTCACTACCGTAGACGAATGGCGCGACTGGTTGACCCATATTTTGAAACAAGACATTGTGAATTTGTCCATTCATCTGCGGACAAGAGAGGAAATGAGCAAAGTAGACGCTCACTGGGAACTGATTCCGGAGATTAAGAAACTTCGTGATGAGGTGGCACCAGACACACTGCTGACCATTAACGGAGATATTCCGGACCGTCAGACCGGCTTGAAGCTCGCTGAGCAATATGGAGTGGATGGCATTATGATTGGGCGTGGTATTTTCCAGAATCCATTTGCGTTTGAGAAGGAGCCGAAGGAACACAGCAGTGAGGAATTGCTTGAACTGCTGCGGCTTCATCTAGATCTCCATGATCATTATTCAGCGCAGGAGCCACGTTCGTTCAGCCCTCTCGCTCGCTTCTTCAAAATATATGTCCGTGGATTCCGAGGGGCAAGTGAACTCAGAAACAGCTTAATGAACGCCAAATCAACAAGTGAAGTGCGTACATTGCTTGATGAGTTTGGAAGCAAGGATCATGATGAGGTAGAGGAACGCGGAAATTAAATTACCAAGTTGGGGATGGGCTGTTAGTAGACATTGAAAACATAGGAGGATATATGTCCTGGAGTAAATTGAAGCAACAACTGGAGAGCTTCCTCTGTCCTGCGTTAGACGGAAGGGTCGAATACCGAGCGACCAGTTACCGTTATTTGCTTGATAAACCTGGAATTTGTTATATAACTGTAGATAAGAAGAACATACTCAATATGAATGATATCATTAGTCCAATCAAATGGTATCAGTCGGAGCAGGAAATTAAGAATGATCCAGATATCCAAGTTCATATCAGCAATGAAGAAATTGAAGCGGTCAGAAAAGATACTAATGGGAATGTTCCGGAGGCTCGTCTACAAGTAATTGCAAGAGGTAGAAAAATATCAGAGCATGCAAAGGAGCTTTTGTCAGCACAGGCCTCATTAAGCAAGTCTAATTTTAATGTTGTAGCTAATAAGTTTTTAACTACTTCTATAGAGGAAAGCTTAGAGAGTAATGATATCTTATTGAATATTCTAGCTTTAGTGGACAGACGAGTAGGAAAAAAGCGAATTTTAAACATGACCGGGAAGATGAAGTTAAAGCATCCCATTGTGCAGTATTTTTATGAACTACGGCGTAGCACTCTATGAAAATAAATAACTTTCATTGATGGGGGCACGTCATATCAGGGTTGTCCTCACTGAAGCCATGATAGAGACTTGAAAAAAATCGGGGAAAAGGTTGAATGGAGAACGGGGCAAACCCGCTTCCGTCATGTCTTTTCCCTGTTTTTTTATATCGTCTATATTTTGAAAATAATAATGTCGTTGTTTTGCTCGGGTTTGACAAATCAAAACCACTAAACTACACTAAAAATGAATGGTTTATTCATTATTGATCGAGGGTGTTTATTATACAGGCGAAAAAAGATGAAGTGAAAAAAGAAATTGAATCAGCCGCTTTAAAGGTGTTTTTTCGAAAAGGCTTTGTAGATGCCAAAATGAGCGATATTGCGGATGAAATCCAAATTTCAGTCGGAAATATTTATACTTATTTTAAAAATAAAAAGGAGTTATTTTATTCGGTTGTTCCGCCGTCTTTAGTGGAATATTTGAAGAATGTGTTAGTGGAAAGCATTCATATCGATAACCAAACTTTTTTTGAAGAAACCAATAACGAAAAAAAATCTGCCATTGTTCAGGAACAAATCAACCTATTAACTCAATATAGCATGCAGATCGTCATTATTTTCGAAAAAAATAAAGGGACGATTTACAGCGATGCAAAAAAAGAACTGATCGATCTGATGATCGAAACCAAGAAGCCTTATTTGAAAAAAAATTATAAAAGATATGAAATCGGAACTGATGAAAATATGATTTTGCTGAACATCATTGCCAATAATGTCATCCATATGACTTTGGATTTATTGAAGAGGGATATGAGCGCCGATAGCCGGAAACGGGTTTTTGAGGCACTTAGCCTATACAGGCTGCATGGACTAAAAAGCTTGAATGAATAATGTCGACAAGTAGGCGGATATTTGCGGGACGGTCCATCATTTTTCTGGCATCAAGACAGTCCCTATATTTTTTTATCCCAAAAATGAATAGATAATTCATTATTAAACACCATGAGCGCAGCAGGAGGGAGAAACGATGGGAACAGGTTATACATTTAAGAACTGCAATGTGATTTATGGAGACGCAAAAAAAGACGTTGAAAAAATGATGACGATTTTAATTCACGAAGACGGGCTGATTCAGGAGATCGGGAAGACAAGCGATTTGGTTATTCCCAGCCATTATCAAACGATCGATGTAGCGGGGAAATATGTGATGCCTGGCCTCATTAATGCGCACGTCCATCTTTTTGCAGATGGAAAGCCATTTACGCTGTCTGCAAGCGAAGGGCTGCTGAATTTTACATTCCGTCATATTTTGGATACGAGGCTGGGCCGAAGCGTGTTAAAAAAACGGGTCAAGAAAAATGCTCTAACGGCACTGCATTCCGGTGTAACCACGATGCGCAGCGTCGGTGAATTTTTTTATACTGATGTACAGCTTCGAGATGAAATTAATGCAAACCGGTTTGTTGGCCCCAATCTTTTGGTGTCCGGGTATTTCCTGAGCGTAACGGGTGGTCATGGGGCACCCTATTTGGCTTTGATCGGCGATTCGCCATGGGAAGCGAGAAAAAATGTAAGACTCAATGTGAAAAACGGAGTAGATCTAATCAAAATATGCGTGACTGGCGGGGTACCGATGCCAACATGGTCGGCGAAGCAGGCCGCTTGCAAATGACGGAGGAAGAGGTAGCCGCCATCTGCGAGGAAGCCCATAAAATCGGTATGCGTGTAGCGGCCCATGTGGAAAGTACCGAAGGCGTAAAAGGGTGGGGTGGATACCATTGAACACGGTGCGGAGATGGATGAGGAGATCATAAGTCTGTACAAAAACAATCCTAGGGCATTAAAGGGCTATACCGCCTTGATTCCTACGATGCAGGCTGCGTATCCCACTGCAAAATTGGACACGGGCCTAACGAAGGTGAATGAAACGGTTAAGGAAAATTCCCAGCTTGTGTACGACTCGATGTTGAAGGGACTGCGACAGGCAATGGAACATCATATCAAAATTGGGGTTGGAACGGATGCCGCAATGTCCTACGTCACCCACTATGATATTTGGCGGGAACTGGACCACTTTATGAGACAAACGAAACTGAACGCGAGTCAGGTCATCGAACGGGTAACAAAATCTAATGCGGAAATCTTAGGCATTGATCACCTTACAGGGAGCATTGATATCGGAAAACAGGCGGATTTAATCGTGATGGAGCAAAACCCTTTGGACAACATAAAAGCTTTGTCGGATGTAGCTATGGTCCTGGTCAAAGGCAATCTTATACAAACACCATCGGTGACCAGAATTCGAGAAGTGGACGAGCTGCTTGATTCCGTTTGGTAAAATCAAATCCACCCCGTAAACTCCAGTATAGACGCTTTCGCGGATTGCGCTTCGGATTGCGCCCCTTTACGCCATTCTTTGGGCGGCTTTCCCATAAGCCTGGAGAAGCAACGGTTGAAGCTGGAAATGGAGTGAAAACCGACTTGTTCAGAGATCGAAAGAATAGAATCCTCCGTGCTTTTTAACTGCTTGCAGGCCTCTTCGATTCGAGTGCTGTTTAGGAAATCGAGAGGCGACGTCCCCATAATTTCATGGAATTTTCTTCGAAAATGAGTTGTACTTAAATGGCACAGGTCGGCCAAAAAATCCATAGTAATGGGGTTCATATAGTTTTTCGTGATGTACTCCAGAACCGGAGAAATGACAAAATCGCTTTTCAGACTATGCTCTGTTTCTTGATCTGCCAACAGTTCATTCCTGGAATGAATTCTAAGGAGTTCTATATAAAGGGATAGCAATAAGCCGTAGGCACTTTCCTGATAGTAAGGATTCTGCTGTTTTAATTCCTCTACGATTGAAGTCGCAAGTGTATAAACCTTGGGATGTTGCTCCTTATTCAATATACAGTTCATACCCTTCACTACCCACAAATTCGGCTCGAAGTTGCTATAAGCACTTTTAAATGAATGTTGAAAGAGGTCCTCTGGCGAAAAAAAGATATAAGACCAAAGACTGGCTGTATTTGGCGAACTGTACGTGGTATGAGGAAGATACCTGGGGATGAAGGTCACATCACCGGCTTTGAAGGGGACAGATTCTCCTTTGATCTCCATGAAGCCGCCATCCGAATAGCAAATACCAATCTCCAAATGGTTATGGAAATGGAGATGCTCACTTTTAATATCTGAAATTTTCCAACGCTCACCGCTTAATAGCAAGACAGGGAAATTTATAGGCAAGCTGTAGTGCCGATATTCTATAACGGGCTTCTTTTTTCTGGGCATATTCAATACCCCCATGACTTTGATTTTAACCAGCCTATATACATCAGGATTTTGCAAAATTCGATTCCAATCGCTCCAAGGTGCAATATATAGACGAACTAGACCATTTCGATCTATATACTGTTTATTGGAAGTCGCTTATTGGATTTTTGCAAAATCATCACATAAATGATTGGAATTGCACAGTTTTGTTGCGAATATGCTTAGATGGAGACTATTTTACTGCGTACAATGGAATAAGTAAAGCGTTTTCAAAATGGCGACAAACAGCTCTCAAGCGCCTTTGGGGGCGTGTGCGCTAGGAGAGGGGAATAAAGATGCTTCAATTGAATTGTGACAAGGAAGAGATATTAAAAGTTATCGACAAAGTCGTCAGAAAAACAATGGCGATGGATTTGACGTGGGACTGGCCTTGCGGTGTGGCTTATTATGGTGTATCCACGGCCTATACAAAAACAGGAAATAAAGACTATTTGAATATGCTTAAGCAGTGGGCGGATGAATATATCGAGCTGGGTCTGCCGCACTGGACGGTAAACACATGTGCTATGGGCCATATGCTGATCACATTGTATGAAGAAACAGGGGACCAGAAATATTGGGATATTGTGATGAGCAAGGTGGATTATATTCGGAACCATGCTCTCAGGTTCGGAGACCATGTTTTGCAGCATACGGTATCCGTTGCTAATGATTTTCCAGAACAGGCATGGGCGGATACGTTGTTTATGGCGGCATTTTTTCTGCTCCGTGTAGGAACCAAATTAAAGGATGAGGAAATGATCCAGGACGCCTTAAACCAATATTACTGGCATATCAAATACCTGCAAGACCCTAGTAGCGGTTTCTGGTACCATGGCTACAATAATGTCAAGCAGGACCATATGTCCGGATTTTTCTGGGGGAGAGCGAATGCTTGGGGAGCCTATACCATGTCGCAAGTTAAAATTCATTTGAAGGACTGGTATTTATATCCGCAGTGCATGGACGTGGAGTGTTCGCTTCGGGATCAACTGGCGGCACTAAAGGGTGTTCAAACGGAGAACGGCCTATGGCGGACGGTACTGGATGACGAGGAGTCCTACGAGGAGGTGTCTGCATCTTGCGGAATCGCGGCAGCCATGATCAATAACGGCAATCCGCTGCATACCAAATACGTGCAAAAGGCATTGGACGGCATCTTGAACCATATTAGCGAGGACGGACGGGTACTAGGTGTGTCGGGCGGCACAGCGGTTATGAAAGATCGGGATGGGTATCGCAATATTCCAAAAGACTGGATTCAGGGCTGGGGACAAGGCTTGGCGTTGGCTTTTCTATCCGATATGTTGAATTAGGAGGGATCGAAGTTGTCTAAACAAACAACGGGGGCCTTTACACTACCGGGAGAATCTGGTTATGAGGCGCTGACCCTAAAATTAGCTGAACGGTGGGGTGCCGATGTCATTCGTGATAGTGACGGCACGCAATTGTCCGACGAGATTATTAACGCTGGGTACGGCATATATTCGACAATCTGTATCATCAGAGATCATAACGAGTGGGCGTCCCACAATCTTGACAAGCTGCAGCAGTGTTTTTTAATTACAAATCCGAAGGTAGCTGTACAAGATTATATATCCATCTATCTGATGGAGGATTTTTTTGCTGAACAATTCAGAGTTAATGATTCCAAAGAGGCGTTTAACTATTGGCAGGTTTTTGACAGAACGACTGGGGAGGAAGTTCCAAGAGAACAGTGGAATTATGAAAGGGAATCTGGAAATGTGGTGATTACCGGAATTGTTCCTTGGCATAAATACACCGTAAGCTTCATGGCCTACCGGATCTGGGAAGAGATTTCCATGTACAATCACACAACGAATCATTGGGACAAAGAGCATTTGATGCAGATAGATCCTATCTATGTAGAAACGCAAAAGTATCTGCTGGATTGGATGGAGGATTGGTGTCTCCAGCATAAGGAAACCACGGTTGTTCGGTTTACCTCCTTATTTTATAATTTCGCCTGGATTTGGGGCAGCAATGAGCGCAATCGCCATCTGTTCTCTGACTGGGGATCATACGATTTTACGGTAAGCTCAAGAGCGCTTGATCTGTTTGCCAAGAAATACGGGTATTCGATGACTGCCGAGGATTTTGTGAATGGCGGGAAATACCGCGTCAGTCATATCCCGGCTGAGCAGCGCAAGCTGGATTGGATGGCATTTATCAATGATTTTGTAATCGAATTTGGCAAGAAATTAATTGACATTGTGCATAGGCACGACAAGCTGGCCTATGTTTTCTATGATGACAGTTGGGTTGGTATGGAGCCTTACAATGACCGTTTTCAAGAGTTTGGATTTGACGGGTTGATTAAATGTGTGTTCTCAGGTTACGAGGCGAGACTTTGCTCAGGTGTAAAAGTGAATACACATGAGATTCGGCTGCATCCATACTTATTTCCGGTTGGTTTAGGCGGGCTTCCTACCTTTATGGAAGGGGGGAACCCCACGCTGGATGCCAAAAAGTATTGGATTAATATTCGGCGCGCCTTGCTGCGGGAGCCTATTGACCGAATTGGACTGGGCGGATATTTGCACCTTGTAGAGCCTTACCCGGATTTTTGCGATTACATCGAAAAGATTGCCAATGAGTTCAGAGAAATTAAGGAACTGCACCATGAAGGCAAGCCCTATCACATGAAGACGAAGGTAGCTATTCTGCATAGTTGGGGAAAATTGAGATCGTGGACATTGTCCGGACATTTCCATGAAACGTATATGCATGATTTGATTCATGTCAATGAGGCTTTATCCGGATTGCCGATTGAAGTGCAATTCATTGATTTTGAAGATATCCGTCAGGGAATTCTACAGGATTGTGATGTAGTGATCAATGCCGGCTCTGCTGGTTCAGCATGGAGTGGTGGGGAGTACTGGAATGACAACAAGTGTGTGGACTTACTGACGAAATGGGTCTATGAGGGTGGTACCTTTATTGGCATCAACCAGCCTTCTGCGGTTGAAGGTCACGACAGCTTTTTCAGAATGGCACATGTTCTTGGACTGGATGAGGATACAGGCTCCAGAGTAGGTCATGGAAGATGGACTTATGAGGTTAGGGATGAGCATGGATTGGTGCCTGAAGGAGCCAGTATAGCGCCAAAGAATAGCATTTATCTTACTGATGGGTCAGCTGCGGTAGTGGAAGAAACGAGTGGTATGATAACACTGTCTACTCATGCCTTTGGTAAAGGAAAGGGGATATACCTTCCTTCTTTCGAATTCAGCTGGGAAAACACAAGGTTGCTGCTGAATTTGATTCGCTTTGCAGGCAATGAGTTACATGAAACGAAGTACATTACGGATAACCTATATACAGAGTGTGCTTATTATCCAGAAAGTAAAATATTGGTTGTTATTAACAATAGCGATCAACTTCAAAGAACGACGATTGATACGGAATATGGCAAACAAACCATGGAATTAGAACCGTATGACACCATGATCACCCATATCGGCTTAACAAAATCGGTATAGGAACGGAAAATATGAGAAGTAGCAGTATCAAGCCCTCCTTTATTTTAAGGAAGGGCTTTTTGTTTCCGCACCTCCAGAAAATCAAGCCAATTTACCGGGGATTTTGTCCATTCAAAAGTATCTACTCCATCATTAACTATAAGTAAAACAATTAAGGAGATGATTTCTTTGAGAAAGGCAACCTTAATGAAAATTAAAAAAACAGAAGCAAAGTTGGGAAAAAAACTGAAAAAAAATAGTCACGTGATTATGAATCTTAAAAAAGCCATTCGTGTAACTCAACTTGGAGATGGGTTCGCACGATTCACTTTCGCACCGATCACTATTTCTCCTAATAGCTTTAGAAGCACTACGATTAACGGTAACGCCTACAATCTGATTAGCGGTGCATGGACTTTCTCTGGAAATGAACAAGGGTTTCTTCTCAATAATTATTCCGCGGCCGAAGACAGATGGGTATTTACTGCATGGAATCCAACTGGATTCACAAGAACGGTATCCTATGCTGTTATTGCCAAACGGAAGCCATGATTCAAATGTCATAGCTAGTAAAGAAAAGGAGCTTGCAGGTTCCTTTTCTTTACTAGAATGTAAATGAAATAGACCAAAGATCTCCTAAAGGGTGTGAAGTTTTCTGGATTCTGCCTTAAAAGCCTTTTTACCTTATAATTTTTGATAGTGATGTAAGAGATTCTCTACTTTATCTTGGATCATTTGTCTTAAAGATTCAGGCTTCACTGATCGTACATAATGACCATATCTCATCAAATAATGAGCTATAAACTCCTCTTCTCCAGGATTATAAAATCCCTTAATGACTGTCTTATCACCATTTTCTATTTTCATAGAAGGATAATGTTCTTTATAAAAAATATCCTTGGCTTGTTCTACAATCTCTACTTCAAAGTCAATGCTCTTCTCAGCTTGATACATTTCTAATGAACGACTAAGAAGTTCATCTATAGAAAAGCGAGAATTGCTCTCCTCTTCTTCTATAAAGGTTATTCGATCGCATCTGAAAACTCTATATTTATTCGTATGTAACTCTATTCCAGTAGCATACCATTGACCAAACTTAGCGGAAATTTTGAAAAATTGAATATAGTAACTTTTTTTCTGATTATTTTTTACATATTTAACTTTACAGGTACTCTCATTAAGAATACTTGTTAGAATTTTATCTAAATAACGACTAACATGATTATGCTGATATATTTCAAATTGTAGAACCTTTTTCATTTTATGAATCTGGTTTATTTGTATTTTAGAAAGACAGTGTTCAAACTTTTCATTGAGTTGATTAACACTTAAGTGAAAGGGGGTGGATTGATAAGCTTCTAACGTCAACATTGCAAAGTACAGAGCATATACCTCATCCATTGTAAAAATAATGGGGGATAACAATCTATTTTTTAAGATACCATATCGTCCATGTCTGCCATGTTCCGAAAAAATAGGCATACCTAATTGTTCTAATGAATTAATATCACGTAGAGCTGTACTTTTTGAAATATGGTATTTATCCATTAGGTCATTTAAATTAAAAAACTCTCGACTGTTTAAGTATCTGATCATGTCATTTAATCTTTCCGATTTCTTCATCTAAATCTCCTTATAAAGGTGTCATGTTTTGATACCTTTTTATATGATAATAAGTTCAAGGGAATATATCAAATTCATAAGATATCTACACATATAAAAGGAGATTGATACCATGAGTACAACACTGGAAGTAGCTATTTTCTTATCCATGAACGGAAAGGCAAAAGAAGCTATACATTTTTACAAAAAACACTTCAACGCAAAGGAATTGTTTCTGGTTACCTATCAAGACATGGCCGAACGTGACAGCTCCATACAGCTTACGGATGAAAATAAAAATTATATTTCTCATTCAGTCTTAGCAATCGGAAAAACAAAGGTAATGATAGCAGAAGATACTATGAATCCCAGTGAAAAATATACAGTTGGTAATAACACTTCATTATGTATTCAAAGTGCTGACTTAGAAGAAATTAAACGTTTTTATGATAGCTTAATTACAGATGATCGAGTGAAAATTATTGTACCTTTATCTAATAATGTGTTTAGCCAAGCCTACGGTATTATTGAAGACCCGTTTAGTATTCAAATACAATTAATGTTTGATAATCGATTATAATAAAAAAGCATGTTAAAAGCTGAAAGGCACAATAGCATGGTGAAAAGTGGATAATAAATGGGCAGAAGTAAAAACTAAAATGGGAAAATCCAAGATACCGCAGCAGAAAAGGAGACAGTATGACGGAGAAAAAAGAAATAGCAGATAAAATAGGGTGGAACTTCGACAACAGTTACTCTCGTTTGCCGGAATCATTGTTTACAAAGCTCAACCTAACTCCTGTCCGCTCACCAAAGCTGATCATTCTTAATCATCCGTTGGCAGCATCACTGGGGTTGAACGGCACGGCGCTGCAAGGGAATGATGGCGTAGCGGAGCTGGCCGGTAACCAGGTTCCTGAAGGGGCTATGCCTCTTGCTCAAGCTTACGCAGGGCATCAATTCGGGCATTTTAACATGTTAGGAGACGGACGTGCTCTGCTGCTTGGCGAACAGATCAATCCCTTGGGTGAACGGGTTGATATTCAGCTCAAGGGCTCAGGCAGAACGCCATACTCCCGTGGTGGTGACGGCCGTGCGGCACTTGGTCCGATGCTTCGCGAATACATCATCAGTGAGGCGATGCATGCGCTGGATATTGCTACGACCCGCAGCTTGGCGGTGGTATCCACGGGTGAGTCGATCATCCGGGAAACCGAGCAGCTCGGAGCCATTCTGACCCGTGTGGCTGGCAGTCATCTTCGCGTCGGCACCTTTCAATACGTCTCAGCATGGGGCACGTCCCAAGATCTCCGTGCTCTGGCTGATTATACATTGGAAAGACACTACCCGGAAGTTGCCAATGACGAAAACCGTTACCTTTCACTGCTTCAGGAAGTGATTAAGCGTCAGGCCGAGCTGATTGCCAAATGGCAGCTGGTTGGTTTTATTCATGGGGTGATGAACACCGACAATATGACCCTTAGCGGAGAAACCATTGATTATGGTCCTTGCGCCTTCATGGATACCTATAATCCTGAGACGGTGTTCAGTTCCATCGATAGGCAGGGCCGCTATGCTTATGCCAATCAGCCGCATATTGCTGCGTGGAATCTCGCGAGATTTGCTGAGACGCTCTTGCCACTGCTGCATGACAACAGGGAGCAGGCTGTCACACTGGCTGAGGATGCAATTTCAGATTTTGTAAAAATGTTTCACCATCATTGGCTTGCAGGAATGCGGGCGAAGCTAGGGATCTTTAACGAAGAGCAGGAGGATGAATCTCTTATTGAGGAGCTTCTGAGTATCATGCAGAAGCATCGTGCCGACTACACCAATACCTTCCGTGCCCTAACTTTGAACAAGCTGGAGGATACGGTTCTGTTCAGCACTGCGGAATTCACCCAGTGGCACGAGCAGTGGCAGGCGAGGCTGGGCAGACAGCAGGAATCACAAGCCTCCTCGTATCAGCTGATGCGCAGCAGCAATCCTGCAATCATTCCACGCAACCACCGGGTAGAAGAAGCACTGGAAGCTGCGGTGGAACGAGAAGACTACCGTGTGATGGAGAAGCTTCTTGAAGTTCTTTCGAACCCTTATGCCTACTCTACCGAACAGGAAATTTACTCTACATTGCCTGAGGAATCCACCTGTCCTTACCGAACCTTTTGCGGTACCTGATGTGGAGCGAACTATTTGAAGATAACCTATATTATGCGTTGGTGGAGAAGATAGCCAATCTCTCACCAACGCATTTTGTTTTTATAGTGGTAGGTTGCGACTGATTAATCCAGTTCCTGACCGTCATTTTCGATCTGTATGTGTCCGCAATAAAGACATTGATGCGTACAGTTCTGCGTAAGAGCAGGCTGGCCTTCGATGCGCATGTCGCTTTTTCCGTTCAGCCAAGGCATCGTAAGGACAGGAATACACGGTGCCTTTTTCACCCCATAAATATCGACCATCTCACTGGCTTGCACAGCCGGATTCAGCGGACTGGAGCAATTCCCAAAAGATTTTATGTTCACTCCGGGCACATAATCTCCAATATTCATCTGAGCTTTATTTTTGACATACACCCCATGGCTAAAAGGGCGCTTCAAACGCGTGGGCTGTGTACCGTAACTACAGCTTAAAATCGCACCTGCCACGACATAGCTTTTTTTCGCACCTGTTCCAGGCTGCACACTTGCTTCTTCCATACGGATTATTCCTCCTTTGTGGCCATCTCTACTTTTTGCACACGAACACCTGTAAATGGACGACGCAGCAGACTTTCCGCTACCGCGAGATTGATATAGATACGTGCTTCCAACAAGCCGGCAATCCGAAATATAGAGGATTCGATTTTCCCGTGTTTAAGTACCAATTGCTTCAAGGTGTGGTCGGGATACCACTCGGTTTGTGAGGAAAGACAATCCACCACAGGTGGACGCAGTACCCAGTACACATCCTGCCTGGCTTTCTGAAAATCGGTAAGTATAGCGGCCTTCCATTCCAGCTCCGGCATATATTTTTCCAACAGGGCTTTCATGGAGTCTGAAACCAGTGGCAAAGGGAACTCCAGAAAATCCGGATATACGGTTCGTGGATCTGTATGTACTGCTAGAAACAGGGGAGTATCCTCCGCCTGAAGGGTATGACCCGAAAGGATATCCTCCACCTGCAAGGGAGACAGGGGCGCAGTCTCCACCCGATGCTTTACGCGCTCGTCCACCATGAGTCGGTAATACCTCATGACATCCACTCCCCTTTACTCACTGCATCTGTTATCTGTGTAGCCAGGGGCGCTTCTATAGCAGCAAGGCCAATGGCTTCGCTTAGTTGGTCATCTGTAAAGCTTACCCGGTGTAGTTTTGCTCCTGTAAAATTAGCGTTTACTAAACATGCACCTATAAACGAAGCGTCAGTAACATCGGCTCCTACAAAGCAGGCACCTGTTAGATCCGCGCTGTTAAATAAAGCTCTTTGCAGCGCGGCATCTTGGAAAGTAGCTCCTTGAAGCTGTGCATGTTGAAAACTAGCTCCCTGTAAATTAGCTCTTGTAAAATTCACTCCATCCAATCCTAACGGTTCCCAATCCAGCCAAGCATCCGATCCATATTCGCTATTGCTTATTACTTCGTCCAGTACAGCCTCTTGCAGGGAACAGCCACTGAAATCGGCTCCGTGAAGCAGGCTGTGTGAAAGGTCGGTTCCATCTAGCTGAGCTTCTTGCCATACCGTGCCTACGAGGATACAGTGATGCAATCGACTTTGTTGCATCCCGATCTGGCGAAAGACTGTATAGCGAAAATCCAAGGAACTGTAATCTCCATCCGACAGTTGAACTTGAGACAGTGCTTGGTAGCTGTAGGCCGATTCTTCTTTTTCCTCCAGCCAAGACTTTATTATGTTTGCATCCATGGGTCTCCGATCTTCCCGATACACGGAGACACTATGATCCATATACTCTCCGACGCGAATCTCAAAAGCTTCTTCACGATCCAACGCCTCAAACTCTGGTAGGTGGACTGCTTGCTTCATAGCCTGACGAACTAGACTAACGATCATCGTATGAAGATATCCCGCTGCTTCCAGCATGATCTGTTCCAATTCAAGTTCGGAAAGGGAGACTTGTTGCTTCAAAGTTTCAGCCCCAAGTTGTTCACGTAATTGAGTCCAATAGAGAAAAATCCAACTTGCATCGTACTCCAACTGAACGGGCTCAGCATCAAGCATCCATAAGGCATCCGTAGCTTCAACAAGATAAACGGGCTTCTGTTCAAGCCATGTGGTGCGCAGCATAGAGTAGGTGATGTAACCGATATGACCTTTACGGCCTGTAAATTGTTTTTGCCGAACCAGCTCACAAAAGGCGCGAAAATGTTCTACTATATGCTGTAATCTTTGTGTTTGTGTTGATTTACATGTCAACGCCCATTCTTTGCGAATGAAAGACCAAGCCTGATGAAGAGCCGCTTGTTGTTGATCTAACACATCTGTTTGCTTTTCCATGTCTAATCATCCTTAATTCGACTTCACTTCGCTGCCTTTCATATCCGCCGATCCGCTTAATTCAATATGACTACCATTACAATCCATACGGAGCTGACTACCTGCGGACAGACTCATCGTCTTTCCCGCAGACAGGCTGAGATTGCCTCCCGCCGTAATATTCACCTGTTTGCTGCTCGCAATATGAATGCCTTCTTTATCGTCCAGTTTGATATAAATAGCGCCGTCCTTACCTGTAACGACCAGTTCATCCGGTCCCAGTCGAATTTCCTTGCCATGCGGGGTACGCCATATTTTCATTTGCGGATTGGAAAAATGGTTATGCGTACTCTTGCGATCTGCCCTTCTCACGGCACTACCTGCAACGCCGTCTTCTTCCCGACTACCGGGGAAATAGAGGGAAACTGAATCGCCTTTTTCTGGCATGACGTACCAGCCGGTATGGCCACCGCCACTGTACACAGTAGAATAGTTGAACCAGTGTGCTTGGTTTGTGTCCTGTTGTTCATCACAATCCAGATGAATGCGCACCTGATCCTGACGTACGTCCAGCACAATACCGCTTAATGAGGCCCCTGCCAGCTTATCCTGGTAGTAGCTTTTTTGCCGAAATCCTTGGTAAGAACCCAGCACATACTGATGCCGCAGCAGTCCTTGACTCATGGCGGTGTAGGCTTCCATCACATACAGGTTATGCCCCTGAAAATTCAACTGAGCGCCCAAGTCGAGTACCTCATCCGTTTCCACCTCATAAAAAATAAAATCGTGTTCACTCAGTTGGGTTTGCTCATTCTCCTGAAAATAACGAAAAGGAAGCAATTGCTTACGTACGGTATAACGGGTATGATCCAGTATCGCCTGTGCAGGGCTGTCCTCAATACCAAAATAAAATTTGGGACTGTCAAAACGGGCTACAGGCATCAGACTCGTATGATAACGGGAGGCTATGCGTCTTAAAAACGCCCAGTCTGTCTCTTGATACTGAATGGCAAGCCGTCCGATGGCTTCTCCGCCGGTAGCCCCGTCGATCACATCCAGTCCTTCATAGTCCTTACCTATGTGCTCCAGCATTTGAGGAATCGTCATTTTCGTATACTGAAAAGAACGAGTACGCTGCTTCATGTCCATCCGGTACGTATGGGAAATGGCTTCCACCTCCAGATAGTACACACCTCGCACGACTTTTACCTCGACCGAGAGGGCAATCCCACTAAATAGCGGCTTGCTTGCTCCAGATTCATCTTGTTGACTGACTTCAATGATGGTATTTTTTTCTGTCGTTTCTACGTAACTGTCTTGCAAGTCATCGGGGATAATACCTGTAAAATAAAGCCGAGTATGCTCGTTAATTTTTTTCGTTAAGGTAAGCTCCTCCAGATCAATTTGTTCATAAGGGTGAATTTGAATTTGATCGTATCCCAGACTCATGGTGTAGTCATTCCTTTCTCATTTGTAGAATAGATGGAGGGTGGAAGGACAGAAAGGGATTGAACCCAGTATTCTGCTACAGGTAACCATACTTCGAGATCTACCTCCAGACAGCTAAAGGAACCTATGACAACTCGTCCATTGTGGATGAAGAGCAGCATTTCGTTGTATAGATTACCGTCGATCCCCGCCGCCACAAAACGAATCTGCCCAACTGAAAGTCCAGAACAGTTGGTGACCATTTCGGTACCTAACCAGTTGCGAATCGGTTGTACAGACCGTAAAATATCCGCCATTTGCTCTACAAAATCGGGCAACTCTTCCGCTTCCAGAGCGGTATCTGTAGGATTAAAAGTGATATTGATGGTCTCCTCAAATGAGGTATAAATAACCTTTGGTCGATGCTCTGAAGGATATTTGATTATAGCTTGCTCCATTGGCATAGGAGTAAAGGACTTGGGGATGTAGAAACCAATCTCTCCGTCTAGTATTGTAATGGGCTCCAATGTGAGATAATCATTTTCAATATGAAGTAGCTTTGTTTCTTCAAACATGGAACCGTCCAGTTCCGATTTCTGGGTTTGAGCTGGGATGGATTTCACATTATCGTTATTAGCTGTCTTCTGATCCACCATTTTAGCTTTGAGGCTAAGTATATGCTCGTCTAGATAGTTCATAGAAAGCCCCCTTTTAGGAAAAATACACGTTTGTACTTGAATATGTAAAGATGGGAGGAGATATTTAAGTACAGAACCAACATATGTATTTATCGGTTAAAAGAGAGATTTAGTTTACAAAATGAACCATTCGTTGGGGGGACATTGTTCGATTTTAGATTCTATTTCATTCCATAACGCCTTTTTGCCGTAATAATTCGGTTGTAGTACTCCAAAGTAGGCGTTGCATCTTGATATCCCCACCAGGATATGCCGGCACAATCAGCTTACCAGTACCAACATTAAAATATCCGCCTGTCACTTCTTGATATTGGGATTCTGTTGCTAAACGAATAATAATTTCTGCTCCTCTCCGTGGGTCTCCGATATGCAAAGCGTTCAATATTTTTGCAAGTACCGAAGAAAATCCTAACTCACGGCCAAGGCCAGTAACGTTAAATCCTGGATTAAGTGCGTTAACTGTGATCCCAGTTCCATCCAACTGACGTCCAAGTTCTTCTGTAAACATGATATTAAGAAGTTTAGTCTTTCCGTATATCTTAGATGAACCTCTTGCGGTAAATGCAGATGTATCTATTAAATCCTCCGGTAATTTTAATTCACCATGGTTGCGTGACGCTTCAGAAGCTACATTGACGATCCTAGCATTTGTGGATTCCATTAGTGAATTGAGTAGTGTATGCGTTAACAGCCACGGGGCAAGATAGTTTACTGCTATCATTTCTGCCAAACCCTCTGAGGTTATTCGCTGTTCAAATCCATGTAATCCAGCATTGTTCACTAATACATCAATCTTTGGATAATTAGCTTTAATTTCATCCCCAATACGTTTGACATCTTTCATAAGAGACAGGTCCCCGAAAAAAAAGTCTACCTTTGTACTTGGCGCCAAGTCTCTCAGAATATTTCTAGTCGTTTCAGCACGCTTTTCATTTCTGGCTGTTAAGACTAGATGTGCTCCGCGTTGGGCTAATTCAATTGCTACCCATTGTCCAAGACCGTTAGTAGCACCAGTGATTACAATAATCGGGTATGTCGACATATACATCATCCTCCAAATTCTCGATCTAATTACATTCTTATTCATGTCTACGCTTTACGGTTGTGGATGCTTTATACTGTAGATCTTCTGCTTGACACTTACCAAAGTTGAAAATATGATTGACATATATCAAGTATATGTATTTTGATTGATATATGTCAAATATATTCATACTAATTTAAATAAGGTGGAGACATATGGATAATAAAACTCAACATCCAAATTCTACAAGAGAGAAATTAGAACTGAATCTTGGTGAACAACTTAATGCACTTATAAGCGCGTCACATGCACTCAATGTAAAAACTGCGGCACTTTTCGATCCATCATTACAACCTGCGGCTTTTCTGATCGTACGCTGTCTTCTTTCGTACGGTCCGGCAAGCGCTACATTTTTGGCAGAATCCACCGCTATGGATCGAAGCTCTGTCAGCCGTCTTGTTACTCAGCTTAAGCAATTGGAATATGTAAAAAGTGAAACTCATCCTGAGGATCGCCGGGGGGTGTTGATATCCCTGACAGCTAATGGTCGTGGAAAAGCCTTGGAAGCTTTAAAAGAAAAAGAAAATGAGTTTTATCAACGTATTTCAACATGGGAGGATTCCAAACTTGAAGCATTTATTGGGATGCTGAATTGTTTTAACGGTCAAGATTGCGAGGATTAATGAGTTTAGACATAAAGCATCGTATGATGAAAATAGGGGGTATTCAAAAGTGAAAGAAAAAAATGTTAGGGAAATTAGGGTATCTGATTATCATGACATTTATTTGTTGAACCAAGATTTTAACCCCAATCTATATCTATTTCCTGAAGAAAAAGTAAAAGAGAAGATTGAATTGATTACAAAGGAATCAAAAGATATGATCTTTGTTTATGAAGAAAATAACGAGGTATTAGGATATATTCATGGAAGCCCATATGAATTACTTTTTTCCGAATCTTTGGTAAATATATTAGGATTTGTCGTTAAAGAAAAGTATAGAAATCAAGGTGTAGGTAGCATGTTGATTGAGCGTCTTGAACAGTGGGGAAAGTCCCATGGATTTTCTGGGATCAAACTATTATCTCACCCAAGTCGGATACAGGCTCACAGGTTCTATGAACGACGTGGCTATATGTTTACCAAGGATCAGAAAAATTTTATAAAAAATCTCAAATAAATACATATTCATTCATCATTGAATAAGTGGGTTCAAAAGCCTGATCTTTAGCTAGGCTTTGAACCCTTCAATTTTATAGATGAGATCCGCCACTTGCATCAATCCATTGACCAGTTATATCTTCATCTCGGATTTCAAATAGACTTAATATCGTGATATTTATCATTGAAGAAATATGTTTGTTTAGCACTCTAATGCATTACATTAAATTGACCATTGTTCAGAAAATATGAATAGCCTTCCTTTCCATTTCATGCATAAAAATGTCTGCTAATTAGCAGTTGTATTTAGGCGTTTTTTGTCATACAATGCATCTAATGCTACGGACTCGGTCTTAGAAACAGTAAGGTTTGGACGGTAAATAGGACGTGGTTTTCTGGTATATTTACGAATCGTGGAACTACTTTGTTGTCGTTCACTCACGACCACGTCAGTCTGAAAAGTTAATAATGTTTGGGGACAGTTTTCCGGATCATTAGCGTTTGATGATGAACATATACGAAGGGGAGCGTTCTTTTGGAATCGAAACAATTAACGAGAGGGCTAAAGCCACGGCACGTTGAGTTGATTGCGCTTGGAGGTACGATTGGCGTCGGTTTGTTTATGGGATCGGCAAGTACGATAAAATGGGCAGGTCCCTCAGTGCTGCTGGCTTATCTCTTAGCTGGGATTATTATGTTTTTTGTCATGCGGATCATGGGGGAAATGCTGATTCTTGAACCGGTGACAGGCTCATTCGCTACATTTGCTCATAAATATATCAGCCCTTTAGCCGGTTTCTTGACCGCCTGGAGCTATTGGTTTTTATGGGTTACCGTAGGGATGGCGGAAGTTACTGCGATTGGGGTATATGTGGGCTACTGGTTTCCAGATATCCCGCAATGGTTGCCGGCTTTGGCAGGTGTAATTATTATTGCATTGGCCAATTTGGCGGCTGTGAAATTTTATGGGGAATTTGAGTTTTGGTTTGCGATGATTAAAATTGTCGCCATTATCTTCATGTTAGTAGTTGGTACGGGGATGATCTTCTTTGGACTCGGTAACGGTGGACAACCGATAGGTCTATCCAATCTGTACAGCCAGGGAGGCTTCTTTGCAGGTGGTTTGAAAGGGTTTCTGTTTGCACTCTGTATTGTAACAGCGGCTTACCAAGGGATAGAGATGGTAGGTATTACGGCAGGTGAAGCTGAAAATCCGAAGATGACACTGCGAAAAGCCATTAAAAACATCATCTGGCGTATTCTGATTTTCTACGTGGGTGCAATCTTTGTCATTGTTACGATTTATCCTTGGAACCAAATAGGCGAGATCGGTAGCCCATTTGTTCTGACTTTTGCCAAGGTAGGAATTGTGGCTGCTGCGGGTATCATTAACTTTGTTGTACTTACAGCTGCGATGTCTGGTTGTAACAGTGGTATTTACAGTGCGGGAAGAATGTTATACACGTTGGCTAAGAACGGACAAGCTCCCAAGTTTTTCGGGAAAGTTTCTCCAAGCGGCGTCCCTAGAAATAGTATAATAACGACCATTTCCTTGCTGCTGGTAGGGGTGTTATTTAACTATTTAATGCCTGATTCCAAACTGTTTCTGTATATTTACAGCGCCAGTGTTCTTCCAGGCATGGTACCGTGGTTTGCATTAGCCATCAGTCAATTTAAATTCAGGAAAAAGTGGAAAGACGAAATGAAGGATCACACCTTTAAATCTCGTTTTTTTCCGATCAGTAATTACATTACCATTATCTTTTTGTTGCTTGTGATCGTTGGAATGTGGTTTAATCCAGACACACGCTTGTCGTTGATTGTCGGGGCATCATTCATGGCGATCGTCATTGTTGGATATTTTGTCTTTGGCATAGGAAAGCGGCAGAGAATTGAAGAATTAGAGGAAAACTAAAAGATTGCTAAATACGTAACATTTGCCGAGCGCAATTCAGATGATCCTGAGTTCGCTCGGCTTTTCTTTTACATGACGAGGGAGGAGCTACGGAAGGGTTGTTACTGAGGTATAGAACCGTGTGGTTATCCTGTTCGCACTACAAGTGTAAATATAGAGACAAAAAAAGTGAGAAGGGAAACTGAGAAGTTGATAATTGCAATACTCTTACGGTTAGCCTTAAACTCTGTAATTCCAGAAAATAAAAATATAAACCCTAGAAAAAATTGCGCGATTTTGTATGAGTCCCTATAGGTGTCTGGGTATGCGAGTGATAAAGAGGAAGAGATCATAACAACTACAGCAAATATTAAAGTGAGGATTCTGTAAATATCCATTTTCTTGAACATAGATAAGTTCCCCCTTCCTATTTATTCCTAATGTATTATATTCTAAGGGTAGAATCTTTGAATTACAAATAAATACAAAAAAGAGGAAATAGACAATAGGATGGTACACAGAATAAAGTGAAGGTGTCCCAAGTAATACTTTGGGGACACCTTCAAAATTAAAATTACTTGTACAACTTATGATTTACATAGCTTACATTGTGCTAATGTCAATCACGAATCTATACTTCACATCAGAAGCTAACACTCGTTTGTAGGCTTCGTCAATCTGGTCGGCCGATATCACTTCAATTTTAGGAACAATATTGTGTTTTGCACAAAAATCCAACATTTCCTGTGTCTCACGGATGCCTCCTATCATTGAACCAGCAAATGAACGGCGATGTCCGATAAGGGACATCACATTTAGTGACAACGGCTCCCCAGGGGCACCGACATTCACCAAAGTTCCATCTAGATTGAGTAGTGCAAAATAAGCATCCATATCGATGGCAGCACTTACCGTGTTAATAATCAAATCAAAGTGCCCAGCAAGCTTTTCAAATGTTTCTGGTTCGCTTGTAGCATAATAGTGATCCGCACCAAATTGCAAGCCATCATCCTTTTTCTTTAATGTTTGTGATAGAACGGTTACCTCAGCACCCATAGCATGTGCAATCTTGATAGCCATATGGCCAAGGCCTCCCATTCCCACAACGGCCACTTTCTTATCTGGACCAGCACCCCAGCGGTTCAACGGCGAATAAGTCGTAATACCTGCACAAAGTAATGGAGCAGCTACGTCAAGCTCAATGTTATCTGGAATTTTCACTACAAAATCCTCAGTTACGACAATGTGGGTAGAATATCCGCCTTGTGTAGGCTCGCCGTATTTGTCAACACCAGCATAGGTAGGGACATTTCCTTTAAGGCAGTATTGTTCCTCTCCTTTACGACAGTTCTCACATTCGCCACAGGAATCAACCATACAGCCAACCCCTACCCGGTCACCAACTCTGTACTTTGTAACCTTAGATCCTACCTCCGTGACAATCCCTGCAATTTCATGTCCAGGTACGAGAGGGTAGTTCACTGGTCCCCATTCACCGTGAGCAGTGTGGATGTCAGAATGGCATATTCCGGCATATTTAATTTCAATCAGAACATCGTATGAATCAAGATCCCGTCGTTTAATTTCAGCCGATCGAAACGGTTTGTCTGGGCCATCGACAGCGCGTGCTTTAGCAGTTATCATAAATAGCCTCCTATTATTTGTATTTTTCAAGAGAATGCAGTTATATCGGTATAAATTGAAAACTAGCTGAAGTCGGTTGAAGTTACCCTTCATTCATTTCCATTTATACTTTTTCTCTTGCAAATCAATGTTAATCCTTATAGTTAACTCTAAGTCAAGCGCAAGTTTATATTCCTTTTGGGAATTTCTGCTCGTACAGGTTCAGGTTCATTACAGCTAATTATATTTCGTTAGATAGCATCTGATTCTACTTTTCCTATAAGGGGACTTTGACATTCTACAAATAACTTGATAGAATCCCCCTTATATCATAGAGTTAACTCGAAGTCTATGTCATTAAGAATAGGAGATACATGATGAAGACATATTCTATCAGCGAAGTTGCAAAAGAATTGAATCTTACAGCATACGCTTTGCGTTACTACGACAAGGAGGGACTTATGCCTTTTGTAGAACGGACATCTAGCGGAACAAGATTATTTAAAGAATCCGATATCGACGCTTTAAAAATAATTGAATGTCTAAAATCCACCGGGATGCCGATCAAAGAAATTAAAAATTTCATTGATTGGTGTTCTGGTGGGGATTCCACACTACAACAAAGATATGACATGTTTATGGAACGAAAAGCTACTGTAGAAGCACAAATGGAAGAACTTAAAAAAACAATGGAAGTTATTGAACATAAATGCTCATATTACAAAACTGCATTGGAAGCCGGAACGGAAAATATTCATAAAAATAATAAAATAGGGAGTCTCATTACTAACTAATAGAAAAGCACCTGTAATTCATCCATTTCTATATGAATTACAGGTGCTTTCGTTTGTAATATTCGATTTACACAACCTACTGATTTAAAACAGCACGATCTGCTTTAGAAAACTAGGAACCAACTATAATGTAACTTGAACAGGCAGGAGTAGTACCGAGGATCAAGTATTCCGAAAGTCAACGGGCAATTTGCCCATTATATAGGTTGAGAGCCACGACTTTAGTTCAGAAAACAACGAATTACTATAGAATCATCGAAGATAATCAGGAGTATGGTCCAGTATTCCCTCATTTTTATTTTTGATAAGATTAATTCCATATTATTGAAGGCTACAATCAGACCGCAAAGGTATAAAGAATGATACATAAGGAAATGAGGAAGGTACTAATGAAGGCAAAAGCGTATATTATTTTGTTGACTGCTGTAATAAGTTTAGCTGCTTTGCTGACTGCATGCGGTGACTCCAAGAAGCAAATTGAAGGTGAATCTACGACTGGAGCAGCAACGGCAACGACTACGACTACACAGAATGCCAAGGTGGACAATGCGGAACAGGCTGGTGTGGATGGTGTTGTGAGCAATACTACAGACCAAGCTACAAAAGGTAATGGGAAGACGTATTCCGACGTGGCTAAAGAAGCAACGAAGCCCGATCGGCCAGCAGGACAAATAGGGTTAAATACGACGCAGGAGCAGCTTCTTACCTTTGCAGATCGTTATGGGCTGGTACGAGTACAGGATCATCCGATTCGGCGGGTTTCCGATCCAACCGGGAAACAGGTAAACATTGCAAATTACAGTGATTCTGTCGTGAATTTATATACAGAAGAGCCCATCCACCTGAATACAGATGAATTTATTCATGAAGCTTATAATTTTTTTACAGAGGGAGTTGCTCCAGGTAAATCCTACAAGAAGTGGGAGGAAACCTCTAATACAGAAAGAGGACTCGTCAAAATGCTTTATTTGTCACGCGAGGGACTTCATATTTTAGAAGAAGCGATGAGGACGCATGATTATTCTAGTCCATCGGTCCAAAATACGCTGGGATTTTTTAAGGTTGCCTCGAAATTTGAGTCTATGATGCCTGTTGCCCAGACACCTACAGACATCAGCTTGTACGATATGTACGATCAACGCGTTAAGCCCGAGTGGAAGAAACTAAGTGACATTAAAAACCCTGCCGCGAATGAAAAAGTCTTCACTGCTGCCTATCGAAAAGCAAGAGATGAGACAAATAATCTCATGGGTCTGTTAAACATTATGGTGTCTACGGAAAAGGAAAAACGTCTCAAAGCAGCAACCGATCAGCAGAATACAGGGAAATAGCTTATTCAATGCATGTTTTAACTTGATACCAATACGTATAAATTTCCGAAAATCCTAGCTTGGAAGAAAGCCGTTATAGACCCCAGTATTCTCTCTCCATAATGCCTTTATTATGTTCTGCTACCCATCCATCATAAAGTAAAGTGGACAGGGGCTGCCAGTTGTTCAAGGAAATTTTGTAGCTCATAGGTGACAAAAATCATCCACACTTTTTTCTAATATTTAACTGTTAATAGAACTGTTGAAAAGCTATAATGCTAATAATGATTTGAGTGTACTTTGAGAAAGAGGTTGAGGGTATGGTGTTGAAAAAATGGCCATTATTATTGATGATAGGTATTCTCATGGTGGCATCTGTGAGCTGGAACAGTGGAGTATCTTATGCAGCTACAGAATATACTTGGGATAAGTACAAGGGCACTGAGGTCAAGACATATAGATTGACTGCGGTACCTGGAAGAGTCGAATATATGGATCAGGAAAGGTTTTTTGCAGCTTTAAGTCAAACCCCAAATGTGTATGGAGATTTCAGTGGCTATAAAACAGGGAAAACAACTGGAGTTGTAACCGAGAGTATAACGGATGATGTGTACAAATTTACAGTTACTGATTTTCTTCGCGATCAAGAGCCTGAGGTTGTAGAGTATATAAATCCCAGAGGCGGAATTCCTCATAGATGGAATGGAACTAGTGATATTCAAATTTTTATGAGAGGGTCAGAAGCGGCTTCTTTGTCTGAGCTGTTTTATGAGGGGACACCCAGTGAAGGACGCTTTCAATTTAATGCTAACGATATATATTTAGTTACATTCTGGTCCAGTACCGTAAGACTTATCAGTGGGATGTCTGCTGAGGCGCTAATAGAGGAAGGTCCTCACACGTTTAACAATCAGGAGCTTGTAGGTCAAGTAACCAGCGAAGATCCTGCAGCTTATCCGCAAGATGGGATTTCAGAAGGTTATTATTATGTTTTTAAGGGTGCTGGCAACAAAGAGTCAACAGCTGATGGAGATAGCCAATAAAAACAAAAGAAGAGATAACATTGTGTATGGTGCTTTATACATGATGTTATCTTTTTTATTGTGATGCTCGCATTAGAAAATTTAGTAATGAAAAAATGCTGGAAATTTAATTCCCAATGAAAACCATTTTAAAAGATCGGGATATATGCCTTTAAAATAATGACAATTTTACGGATGGAACCGTAATCTATAACTACTTTTTTTGCTGTCTTTATTCAATCCTAGGGATATTATTCCGATAATTCAAGTATATACAGTTTGGTGTTAATTGAAATGAAATCCGTTTGAAAACAAAAGAGATAATTTTCAGAGTTGAAACAGAAGTGCAGGTGGAAGTGACCTGATGCTATATCGTAAAGGAGGTGCAAGGATCCAAATAATATGAAATGTGAAAAAAAGTTAAAACAAATTAGGCAGTACATCGCTGCTTTACTGGCTGTTTGGTTGTTCTGTATACATACTGTGCCTGTTTTTGCAGACAGGGTCTTTAACGATATCGAACATTCCTACGCAGCTGATGCAATTGAAGCCATGGCTGCTCAAGGGTATGTTACGGGTTATCAGGATGGTAGTTTTCGACCTGTGCATTTTATTTCGAGGCAGGAATGGGCGAGCATTTTCGTTAAAACCTTAAAACGAACTTCGGTTAACAAAAGCGTTGCTTCTTTTAGTGATGTGTCACCGTGGGCTCTACCCTATGTGCAGACCTTGCAAGCAGAGAACATTACCAAGGGAATTAGTGATCAGTTATTCGGTGCAAAGCATAATATGACCCGTCAGGATATGGCGGTGTGGTATGCCAGGTATTTCGGCGTTCCTGAAGATACCCGCGCTTCCGATAGATCTAGTTTTGTGGATCAGACTGATATATCAGACTATGCACAAACGAGCGTATGGCTGATGGAACGGTTGGAGCTGATCGAGGGAGATACGAATCATTATTTCCATCCCAAAGAGTCTGTGAGACGGCAGGATGCTACACTGGTAGCATATCGGATATGGCTAGGCGGTGACGGTCTGAGAGAACGTGCTAAGCGTTTGCTGGAATCATTAGGAAATGGAACTGCAATGACGAATCAGCCAGCCAGTCCAACGGAATCGAGGAAGATCGTGGTCGACCTGGCGCCGGAAATCAGTCACCAGCGTGCGAATCCGGAGATCGAAGAGCCTAAAAGCCATAGTCCAAGACCCGATCCACCGGTATCTCCGGTAACACCAACAGAGCCGAAGCCGGAACCGCCAATTATACGACCAGAACCTAGTCCCAAACCACCGGTGATACCACCAGTGACACCGCCAGTGATACCACCAATCATACCGCCAGTGACTCCGTCAGAACCACCGGATCATTCGTCGGATTTCGTGGTGGATGAGGTAGTAATCAAGGCGCCCGAGTTGGTCAATCAACCGGAAACGTATCCTTCGTATCAGCTGTCCTTTGATCTCTACAATAAAGGGCACTTGGTAAGCATTCCCGCTGTTAGCGTCACAAGTGTCACCTACACATTTAGTGATACATTAGGTGTATTTGATGAACATGGGAAAATTGCGCATTCCGAAAATATACCTGCTGCTGATGGTTATATTCCTGTAGAGATGGAAGTCACCATTGCTAAACCTTATCGGGTACTTAAAGCACAGACCAAGCTGATTGTGAGAGGGAAGACTCCTCCGGTAGAGGACCCGACTGTAATCAGGTCCGTATACTTGGCGACGTACACCATTTCACAGGCCACTACTCTAGACCCTACAGCCTGGAGCATGCCCTATGTATTTCAAAATGCAAAGGGAGAGGTCATACCGTCCGGTCTATTGCCGTCAGACTTGAAGCTTCGTATAGAGGATTCCAGAGGGATATTTGACGAGGATGGACATATTGCCAACCTGCATCTGATTCCTGCATTGAACTCTGTCATTCCATTCAAGATTGAGGTTGAATCACCCTCTCAGGGAATTCACTTCATATCCGATGCCGAGTTAACTGTAGTACCAGGAGCACGCAAAAAGCAATATTTTGCTATCTCCATGATGCTACAGGGAAAAGATGCGGGCAGTACGACCACGGTAGAGCAAATTGAGCAGTCGCGTCAATTGCTGATGGATCACTTTGGTACCAACTTAAAAGTGACGTGGGCCATGGAAAATAGATTTATTTTTGTGGAATCAAATCGTCCGCAGCTTAAAAAGGTTTTGGAATACGTGGATCAGTATGGCGATGAAGTCGGGATTTTGGATGGGTATCCGAATAATCTGTTTGATCTTCCTGAATGGGAAGCACAGATGAACGAGTGGTTGTATATGTATCGTTATAATGCCCTCAATGAGCTGCACCAATCTGGTTCGTTGGGATCACCTTCGGTGTTTGAAAGTATGGATACAGACCAATATCGGAAGTATCTGCCTAAATCATTGACCGGCTTTACGGTGAATCCTGAGCAGGCCCAATGGCTTAAGGATCATTTTAAGATTACCTCAGCGATGGGGTGGTCGGCTACACAGTATAATGTGAACAACATGTATGGTGAGGGTTCACCTTTGATGCCTTACTGGTCCCATAAGGATAATCCGATTGTTCCGGCACAGGGGCTTACAAATAATAGCGGTATCGTATTTATGAATTCGATTTCGATTGATCCCATCGGGTCGCGTTATACCAAAGATTCTTCACGCTGGACTCTCCATCCAGGTGATCCATATGTGACGGAAACGGATGCGGCACCACAACTGTATATAGCACAGCAATATTTAGATAACCCGTATCAACGTTTGAATACAGTAAACTACATGTCCATTATTTTGGATGTCAACTGGCTTGCCAAAAACCATAACATGTCTCAAATATGGGAAAACTTTGTGAAGCACTTCCCTGTTGACCGTGAGGTTGAGATTGTGGGCGTGGACGGGCTGAAACAGATTTATGAATCGATAGCTGGATTGAGTAATGATCATACGGAGTTTTCACTCATGTTTAGAGGCTCAGGTTTTAAGGCGGTTATGGACTCCAATAATTCACCAGCCAATCTGCGTTACTTGTGGACTGAAAACGCCTCACAGCGGATTATTTTATCCAAGGAGGATGGAGATGCGGCATGGTCCATTATTGACTTTACTGACTATACCCGAAATCCGGTTCCGAAGATGGCCTACAATCTGGGTAAGAACACAGATGTAAGCTATGTCACTGGAAGGAACTTTAAGCTGCATCCTACAGCTCCGTTAACAGCAGATGAAATTCAGCGCGTAAAGGATCGTTTAAAGGAAATCTATTTCGCGGAAGAAGTAACTTATAAGTAAGGGTTTGGAATGACAGAATTTTTAAGACTTGAGGTTTTATGAAAAGGGGGTGTCCCAACAGCCATGGAAATGGTTGTGGGACGCCCCTTTGTTTTAGAAAAAAGGTTTTACACCCATTCAATAACCTGATCTACAGATCGCCGAGTTTTGCCACGCGGTTCGTTGAGACGGTATCCAAATGCCACCATACAAGAAATACCGAAATGCTCGGCATCCATAATGCCTTCCTCGGAGAGGATGCGTTCGATTTCCTGTTTATTAAAACCTTCGATAGGGCAGGAATCAATGCCGATTTGAGCTGCGGCAGTCATCATGTTGCCCAGTGCGATGTAGGTTTGTCGGCAGCCCCACTCGAACAAGGCTCTTTTATTTTCCTCCAGCGCAAAATCTGATTTAAGGAAGGCATCATATACTTTCTCTTTGCCTTGCATCACTTCAGCGGGTAATTGCTGCACGTTCTCCATCATACTCTTGATATAATCGGAGGAGGCTACCATATCTTCAGGAAGTCTAGAGAGGATGAGTACAAAATGGCTGGCTGTTGGCAGTTGTTTTTGGGCCCCCCAAGAGTAAGGCAGCAGCTTCTCACGCATAGCGTTACTCTGAACGACAACAAATTTCCAGGGTTCAAAGCCAAACGAACTCGGGGATAAACGGCCTGTTTCAAGAATAAAATCGAAGTCAGAATCGCTAATTTTCTTATGGCTATCAAATTCCTTCGTTGCATGTCTGAACTCGTATGCAGATAAGATTTGATCTTTAGTAGTAGTTAAGGTTTCCATCGTTATTCCACTCCTTATGGATGTTGATTAAAATTGACGCTTACCAAGTGACATGCTTAATATTAGAATATACATGACCGTTTTTGAAGTACGCACATTAATGTGCTGTAGTATATAAAATGATACTAAGGAGGAGAAAAGCCTATGCGTAATCGGAAAGGCGGCTTTGGGGAATGTACCGCTGGAAATGATCAGGCGTGTCCAGTTGAGTTCACGCTGGACGTGATTGGGGGCAAATGGAAAGGGATTATTTTATATCATCTCATGTATGGGACTAAGCGATTTAGTGATTTTCGGCGGATCTGTCCGGGAATTACTCAGCGTATGCTGACACTCCAATTGCGTGAGCTGGAAGAGGACGGAGTCGTTCACCGTGAAGTCTACCAACAGGTTCCTCCTAAGGTCGAATACTCTCTCACCGAATTCGGAAAAACGCTCATCCCGATTATTAACCTGATGAAGGATTGGGGAGAAGAATATAAAACAAAACAGCGATCACCAGAAAGCAGCCTTCAGCAACCTAGCCCCAATGTGTAGGTTTTGAGACGGCTCCACAAAGAAGACCTGGCCATCATTTTGGCAGGTCTTTTCATTTTTAAAGTGAAATGATGCAAAGTTCGTTTTTCAGTTGACAGTAAGGACGACGCTTGATATATTTCTTACGATATTGATAATCATTATCATGTGTATCGGGAAGATCATCTTCACAATATATAGGGGGCTAATCAGTTGAAAAGAAAATCGTATTTTATGATGACAGCTATGTTACTTGTATTGTCTGTACTCATCAGCGCTTGCGGCGGAAATAATAATGGAAGTAATCCGGCTTCATCTTCAGGAGATAAGCAAGAGTCGGCTACTACTGGAGAGACTAGAAGCTTTAAAACGGTTAAGGGGGATATTCAAATTCCTGCTAAGCCCCAGCGTATTGTAACGGATTTTTACGGCGGAGAATTGCTGTCCGTGGGTGCTAACGTGGTGGGTGTAGAGCCGACTGCGTTTCAAAATCCTTTTCTGACCGATTTGCTGAAGGAAAAAAGAACCAAAGAGGTGGGTGATCCGACCAATTTGGAAAAGACGCTGGAACTCAAACCTGATCTGATCGTGGTTATGAAGGATACGAATTATGAGGCTTTGTCTAAAATCGCACCTACCCTGTACATTCCGTACGGCACGACGACTAATATCTATGACACGGTCAAGCTGTTCGGCGATATCACCGGGGAAAAGGAGAAGGCTGAGCAATTTATTGCTGCATTTGATAAAAAGGCCGCTGAAGGTCGCGCACGTCTTAAAGGTGTGATTGACGAAAAGGCAACTTTCGGTTTGTATGAGCTGACGGACAAGCACGCACTTTGGATCTTTGGCGACAATGCGGGTCGCGGCGGCCAAGCTGTATACAATGCGCTTAAACTGAACATGCCAAAGAAAACAGTGAACTCCAAGGAACAAACGGTGCAGCTTTCGATGGAGGTATTGCCACAGTATGACGCAGATTATATGTTCCTGACTACGTATGACCCCGAGAAAAAGGGTGACGCGCTCAAGCAACTAAAGTCGTCCGCTGTGTGGGGGAATCTTCCTGCGGTGAAGAACAATAGAGTGTTCTTTAACGATTTTGATACGTATTATCGCTATGATCCAATCGCTATTACCGGGCAAATTGATATGATCGTAGATATGCTGGTCGAAAGAGAAAAAGAGAATAAAGCTAAACAATAGGTGTGAGATTCTGCGTTGTAATGAATTGCCCAAAACGACTAAGAGATCGCATAATACACGCAGTATCTAGCAATAAAAACCAGTCCAACATGAATCATGTTTGGACTGGTTTTTTATTTACTATTTCGTCGTAATTTCGATAGTATCTTCTTTTTGTATCCAATCAGTTATTTTTTTGAAGAAATGTTTTAGAACAGGTTAAACACGGTTATGAGCAGACTAATTCGCTATTCGACTGCGTACCATCAACAAGGTTTGTTCTTTGATTTGTCCGATTTCACGGATGAGTGCGGCTGTCTTGGTCTCATAGGAGTATTTGACATCCAAGTCTTTCAGCGAAGCAAGGTTAATGTCGATGGTAAGCAGGGCAGATTGAGCTGCTGCTTCGAACAGGATCGCGCCGATGCCAAGATCTGAAATCACATTTTTATTGGACATTTCCACAATGTTGTAGGCTTGCGACAATCCGTCCCGGCATACTTCCAGCAGGCGCATGGGTACCTCAATGGCAGCGATCACCGCTGTCTGTAGGGAATGGGTACGATAGCGCTTTTCTTCGTCTGTTTCCTTGGGCAAACGCAGCGCGGTCATGTACTGTTCAAAGGATTGGATGTCTGCGACCATTAGTTCCTCACAATGTGTAGACAATCTTTCCATGCTACTAATGACATCCGTGATTTGTTCATGGATGTGCGCATATTTTTCTCCTTGTGAAAGGTTGGCGGTCATGGAGGTCATAGCCGCGCCTAGTGCCGCAGCCAATGCGGATACACTTCCTCCGCCGGGGGTAGGCGCTGCACTTGCAGCCTCTTTCAGAAAATGTCCGATGGAATTGTTCCACGACAGTTCACTCATGAATAGACCACCTCTCTGGAGTAGTGTTGCAGATGTATCGCTTTGAGCAGATTTTTGTACAAAATCGCAGTCGTTAAGGTGCCAACACCGCCGGGAACCGGAGAAATGGCATGTACCTTTTCACCCACGTTTGAAGCAGCGTCACCCACGATTTTTCCTTCCAGTGTCTCGTTAATTCCTGCATCCACGAGAATCAGACCGGGATGGACCATATCCTGCGTAATCACATCAGGGCATCCGACTGCGACGAAGGCAATGTCTGCATGGCTCAGATGCTCTGCAATATCACGCGTACCTGCATGACAGGCGGTAACGGTGGCATTTTCTCTTTGCAACATGTGGAAAAGGGGAAGTCCCACTGTCTGCCCGATGCCCACGAGCGTGACATTTTTGCCTGCCAAGGTGTGACCGTAATGCTTGAGCAGCTCGATACAGGCTTGAGGTGTTGCGGGATATAGTCCGGCGTCACCTGTTACGGTAGCCAGCTTGTTATCAGGTGTTATTCCATCAATATCCTTGTAGGGGGCGATGGATTGTTTAATAACGGAGGCAGAAAGATGTTGGGGAAGCGGCAGTTCCAGCATAATGCCATGTACATGGGATGCATCGTTCAGACTGCCGATCAGGTGCAGTAGCTCGGCTTCGCTAACATGACGGTCAAAAGTATGGAGATGAAATGAGATTCCCAGCTTCTCCGCTATTTTTTGCTTGGTCCGTGCATAGTATGCAGATGCCGGATCGCCTTCTACCAATAGGGTCGCCAGATGGGGACGGTGTCCTTGCTGCTTCATTTTTTCTACCTGTGAACGGATCGTTGCATATACTTGCTCAGCTGCTTCTTTGGATTTCATGATTATAGCCATAGTCCGTGCCTCCTCTGAATTTATCGCATGATTTATCAACAGGGTGTCATGGTCTTAAAACGAAAAAAAAGTATTTGCACAAGGTCGTCAAGACAGACGAATCCTCTGCAAATACTTCTCCCAGGCGAACGGTACGCTTTTTTTGTATGCTCCCTCGTGGTTCATTCCACTGACTTCGCCAGTCACATACAGCGTTATTATACCTTATATTTTAACAAATAATCATCAGAAAAGAAACCCGCGAACATTTGGAAAACGGGTTGTGTTACTTGTCTATATGACAAATGTCATATACCCGAGCTGACGTTTATGACTACAGCGCCTAGAGGCTTTACCTTATACTGAGATTAGATCAACATGTACGCCTAACAGGATCAAGGTATAGGCGTCATTTTAAAGGAGGATCATAATGAGTATGACACAACTCCCATTAGCCCAATTGAAAAAAAATATGGCTCCCTACGAGAAAATAAACACAAAATCCAGCGTTCTGCAACTCATCAATACCTTGGGTCCACTGATCCTATTGTGGTATGCTGCTTATCTTAGTCTGTCGGTTTCGTACTGGCTGACACTTCCAATTGCCATTGTTGCATCGGGGTTTGTGGTACGGACATTTATTATTTTTCATGATTGTGGTCATCAATCCTTCTTCAAAAGCCGCAAGCTGAACGACATTGTGGGAACGATTACAGGTATTATTACGCTCTGTCCTTATCACCAATGGAAAAATAGTCACGCAATCCACCATGCAACCAGCAGTAATCTGGATAAAAGAGGCACAGGTGACATGTGGGTGCTTACGGTAGAAGAGTACACAGAGGCTTCCACATGGACACGGCTGGCCTATCGCATATATCGAAATCCTTGGGTTATGTTTGGACTAGGTCCGATCTATACTTTTTTGATTTCCTATCGGTTTAATATCAAGACAGCCAAACGCAAGGAAAAAATGAACACCTATGTGACGAATATATCCATCGTTGTATTGTACGCACTGTTGTCATGGGCTATTGGATGGCAGGCCTTCCTTCTGGTACAGGCACCTATCTTTTTTGTATCTGGTATGTTGGGAATCTGGCTGTTCTATGTACAACACCAATTTGAGGATTCGTATTTTGAGCACGATGAAGAGTGGAGCTATATTAATGCGGCCGTAGAAGGCAGTTCTTACTACAAGCTTCCTAAAGTATTGCAATGGATTACGGGCAATATCGGATTTCATCACGTTCATCACTTGAGTCCTAAAGTGCCAAATTACAATTTGGAGAAAGCACATGAAGCGACACCGTTACTTCAAAAGGCGACCACGATCACAGTAAGTAGCAGTCTGCAATCTTTGAAGTTCCGACTTTGGGATGAAAATACGAAAACCTTTTTGACCTTTAAACAAGTGAGGCCGCTCCTCAGCAAACGTGTTGCAGTTACGAAACCCATCCCTACACCTGTTGTAAGCACAGAAAGAAAATAACTTTGTACAAAACTTTTCTGAAGAGATGTTGAAAAATTGCAGTTTACTTTGAGAAATCTAAAGGGATAACATCCTTTTAGATTTTTTTGTTTATATTGAAAATGCAGTACTTTCATTCTTTGTTTTAGCAAGCGCTATTGACAAATCGATCGTCAACCTTTACATTCTATATATCGAAACGATATATATCGATTGTATATAAATTAGCTACATGTAAACAGAGATAAGTTCCCTTTGATTTCAGAAGGATAATTCACTATGCCAGGAAAGAAGGAATAGATTTTATGTTGATTTATGTAATACTTGGGTTCCTCTGCGAAAAGGATATGACAGGATATGAAATCAAGCAGAAGATGACGATAAGCACTTCCAACTTTATTGATGCCAGCTTCGGAAGCATATATCCTATGCTGAAAAAAATGGAAAAGGGGGAGCTTATCAAGTATGAAGAAGTGGTAGAGGAAGGCAGATTCAAAAAATCATATGGTATTACGGAAAAAGGGAAGAGTGAATTTATAGAATGGTTAAAAACACCATGTACTTTTTCCCCTTTTAATTATGAGTATTTGAGTAAGCTTTTCTTCTATAAATATCTTGACGACATTGAGGTTGTTCGTTTGATTGCCAGCTTTCAAACTACTGTCGCCAGTGAATATAACAAGCTTGCCTTGATAGAAGAGAAGCACGTTCATGAGATGGGCGTATATGAGCACGCGACGTTGATGTTTGGCAAAGAATATTTTCAAATGATTATGAATTGGCACGATGAACTCACAAGAAAAATTACAGGAAAGAAGGATAATGAAGATGAGAATGACAAAGAAATTTAAATTGCAGATTGCAGCTAAAAATGTGGATTTGTACAAATGGGTAACTGAGATGACTCCAGCTGAATATGAATCATTTTCAAAAGCTCACAAGGCAATGGGCAGTTATTTTGAAGATGGTGAATTCTATATGGTTAATGTGGAAAATATGGGGAATGAGATGATTGTTCAGCACTATCAATTAAAAGAGCACACAAAGGATCATTTGCGTTTCTACTCTGACAAGACAGAAGCATATATATGGCGATGGATACCCGCCATCGTTGGAGTTCCATGGGAAATGAAGATCACGCCTGTTGATAACAACTCTTGCGAATTTAGTTGTACGATTGGAGCGGACTTTCCATCTCGGCTACTGGCTTTTGCAGCATGGATAAATGGTTTTGGTGGATTCTTTATGAGAAAACATTTAGCCGATGAGGGCGGAAAATTTGCTAAAGATATAGAAAAGAAATTTAATAACGTTAGGTATGTATAATTCATGAACGAGCTGATCAGAAATATAGACCAGTCCCATTTCAAAGCACGATCTGGTGCAGTGGGTGGAGTGTACAGCGAATGGCTTAAGTTTGAGATCAGTTCCCGCAAAATGGACGGCTTCTAATCAAAGTGTTCATTTGCGGTTCACAGGAAAGGCTTTACCTTTGGTGCTTTCGAGCAGACGAAACAGTGGTATGATAAGATAAGGGATATAAGTCATGTGAAGTAGAAGAGGGTGGCAGAATGCAAAAGTGGTATCAGATTTTCCAAAGAAATACAGGGCTTAGTCCTTATGTGTGGGTCGTCTTTTATATCCTGCCCTTTTACTACTTTAGCTCTTCATCTACAAGTCATATTATTCTGGGTACTGCTATTATTTTGGTATTCTTTGCATGTTATGTACTGGCTTTTGTCTCAAAAGGCTGGCTCATATACTTTTGGACCAGTGTACAGATTGCCATATCGATTACCATGACACTGCTGTTTAGCTATATGTATTTTTCCATATTTATCGCCTATCTGATCGGTAATATTAAAAGTAAGGCGGCATTTACGACGCTGTATATCATTTTAATGGTTATTACGATTGGATTGATCAATTACGGTTTTGTATCTCAGAATCCCGTTTTTATTAAACAGATTCCTTTTATCCTGCTCAATCTGATCGGTGTGATTCTCCTTCCGATTACGAATTTTAATCGCAACAAAAGCGATCGGCTCCAAGTCCAATTAGAGGATGCCAATAAGAAAATATCGGAATTGATTAAGCTGGAGGAACGGCAAAGAATTGCGCGCGACCTGCACGATACCTTAGGTCAGAAGCTGTCACTCATCGGGCTGAAGAGCGATTTGGCGGGCAAACTGATGGATCAGTACCCGGAGCGTGCTCATGCTGAAATTAACGATGTTCGTCTCACGGCGAGAAGCGCGTTAAAAGAGGTGCGGGAAATGGTTACTCAAATGCGAGGTATGCGACTAGAGGATGAGCTGTTACGTATTCGGCAGATCTTAAAGGCTGCTCACATTGAATTGACCTTGGAGGGCGACCCGAAGCTGGAGCATACATCATTAATGAATGAAAATGTACTTAGTATGTGTATGAAGGAAGCAGTGACAAATGTGGTTAAGCACAGTGGAGCCACCGCTTGCTCCATCACTATTGAGCCGTCTCGTAAGGAACTAACTCTTCGGATTCAGGATAATGGAGTCGGTGCTACGAGAGAAAATGGAACCCTTCGTGGAAATGGCCTGCAAGGAATGAAGGAAAGGCTCGAATTCGTGAACGGATGTATGGAGCTGCGCTCAGATCAGGGAACGACCTTGGTCATTAAAGTGCCCAATATCCCTGAAAAGCCGAATGAGGAGGTGGGGCCATGATTCGAATTGTTATTGCAGAAGACCAGCGTATGCTGCTGGGTGCTCTAGCCTCCCTGCTAGACTTGGAAGAGGACATGAAAGTAGTCGGAAAAGCAAGCAACGGGGAAGAAGCTATAGAACTGGTGAAGCTGCACCAGCCGGATATATGCATTATGGACATCGAAATGCCGATTAAGAGCGGATTGGATGCGGCTGAGGAACTCAAAGCCTTGAACTGCAAGGTACTGATTTTAACTACGTTTGCTCGCCCCGGGTATTTTGAACGAGCGATCAAGGCGGGGACACACGGTTATCTGCTCAAGGACAGTCCCAGTGAAGAGCTGGCTTCCTCCATTCGAAGTATTATGGCAGGTCGACGTATTTACGCTCCAGAACTGGTCGATGATGCTTATGCCGAAGTCAACCCGCTAACAGAGCGTGAAAAGACCGTTTTGGCGCTTATTGCTGACGGAAAGAATACAAAAGAGATTGCTGGTGAACTGTATTTAACGACAGGGACGGTGCGCAATTATATTTCAGTCATTCTCGATAAGCTGGGTGTCAGTAACCGGATCGAGGCGATTACACGTTTTAATGAAAAAGGTTGGTTTAAGTGAGAAACAGGGACGCTATGAAGCAAAATGTAGCGCTCTGTTTTTTTTGTTTTATCCATAGATTTGGTATGCCTTTAGCGTACTACCTTGTGATACAATAGGATAGTTGTCCACAGGATGGACTGGAGTACAAGGAGGAGCAGAACTGCATGAAACAAGCCCCATTTATAGCCGTTGAAGGGCCAATCGGAGCAGGTAAAACGACGTTGGCTTCGATGCTTTCAACCGAGCTACATTTGCCGATAATCAAAGAGATTGTCGAGGAGAACCCATTTCTCGATAAATTTTATCAAAATATAGATGAGTGGAGTTTTCAGCTGGAAATGTTCTTTCTCTGCAATCGGTATAAGCAGCTGGAGGATACTGGTCTGCAATATATCGAGAAAGCTCAGCCCGTTATTTCTGATTATCATATCTACAAGAATTTGATTTTTGCTGAACGTACGCTTAAGGGTGTGAAGCTCGAAAAATATCGTCAAATCTATCATCTGCTCACGGATGATATGCCTAAGCCAGACATTATCATTTATATTAAAGCAGATTTGGATACCTTGCTGGGGAGAATTCGCAAGCGTGCACGCTCTTTTGAACAGGAGATGGACCCCGCTTATCTGGAGCAATTAATAATAGATTATGATAAAGGCATTCAGTTTCTCGCTGAACAGTCCCCTTCCCCTCGTATATTGACCGTGAACGGGAATGAAATTGATTTTGTAGAAAACCAGGCACAATTTAAACAAATTGTTTCCGATGTAAAGGAGCTTATATAGTGAATAATTACAACATTCCTGCGAATGCCCTGATTACGGTAGCGGGTACAGTGGGTGTAGGTAAATCCACGCTGACTGGTGCTTTGGCCGGACGCCTTGGTTTTAAAACCTCTTTGGAGCAGGTCGATCATAATCCCTATCTGGAGAAATTTTATCACGATTTCGAAAGATGGAGCTTTCATTTGCAAATTTATTTTCTCGCGGAACGCTTCAAGGAACAAAAGAATATTTTCTTGTCTGGTGGAGGTTTTGTGCAGGATCGTTCTATTTATGAGGACACAGGCATTTTTGCGAAAATGCATGCCGATCAGGGAACGATGAACCCTACCGATTATGAAACGTATACTAGCCTGTTTGAGGCGATGGTGATGACACCGTTTTTCCCGCACCCTGATGTGTTGATCTATTTGGAAGGCAGCTTGCCCTCCATACTGAGTCGGATTGAGGAGCGCGGTCGCGAGATGGAGATCCAGACCGAGCGTTCTTATTGGGAGCAAATGCATCGCAGATATTCCAATTGGATCAACGAATTTGATGCCTGTCCTGTACTGCGTCTGAACATTGATGAATATGATGTACACGACCCAGCTTCCATGGATGCCATTTTGGAAGAAGTAGGAAAAGTAATATCAAAAAAATAGAGATATAACCCCAAATAAATAACAGGGACTGTGGTACAATCAGTATAAATTATGCTGATAGACTACAGTCTTTTTTTGTCGAATGAACATGTTAAAGCATGAGATATGACTAACGGTATAGTGGACAAGTTTAGGCTGGAATGCGAGAATAGGTACATATGAATTGTAATGACTCACGGGAAGGATGGGATACTGTGATGCGTTTTGGTATTGTTGGAACCAACTGGATAACAGAGAGGTTTATTCAAGCTGCGATGGAGACGGACGAATTTTCCCTGACGGCGGTGTACTCACGCACAGAGGATAAGGGCAAAGCTTTTGCTGACAAATATAACAGCCAGCCGGAGGTTTTTACAGACCTGGCGCAAATGGCCGCAAGTGATCAGGTCGATGCCGTATATATTGCCAGCCCCAATTCCTTACATGCGGAGCAGGCGATCTTATGTATGAATCACGGAAAGCACGTGTTGTGTGAGAAACCTTTTGCGTCTAATACAGCAGAGGTGAAGAGCATGATCGAAGCCGCGCGCAACAACGATGTTCTGCTGATGGAGGCCGTTAAATCCACACTTATGCCTAACTTTAAAATAATAAAGGATCATATGTATAAAATAGGCCGGGTTCGGCGTTATTTTGCAAGCTACTGTCAATACTCCTCACGCTTTGATGCTTTTAAGCAAGGTAAGGTATTGAATGCGTTTAATCCGGCCTTTTCCAATGGTTCCTTGATGGACCTTGGAGTGTATTGTTTGTATCCTATGGTGACTTTGTTCGGCAAACCTGAGGAGGTTCGGGCGGTTGGTGTACTTTTATCCTCTGGTGTCGATGGCGAGGGCAGTATCGTGATGAAGTATCCTGATATGGATGCTACGGTCATGTATTCCAAAATTACAGATTCCTATCTGCCTGCTGAAATTCAGGGTGAGAATGGAACGATGGTGATCGACAAAATCAGTCAGCCCTATGAGGTGAAAATTCATTATCGGGACGGCACGATTGAAGATCTGACCAAAGCTCAGACGCGTGAGCCAATGTATTATGAAATTCAGGAATTTATTGATTTGATCAAGAGTGGTGAACGCAACAGTTCCATTAACTCCTTGGAGTGTTCACTTACAGTCGCTGAAGTGATGGAGGAGGCAAGACAACAATTCGGCCTTCGTTATGAAGCAGATTTGAAAAATACTTCTACACATTAGTCAGTGGAATGATCGAGATTACAATGCACAAAGGGCTGCCGATTTTGCAAACTTTGCAAATATACGGTTAGCCTTATTTGGCTTTGTAGCCCTAAAAGTGTAAGCAATTGTGATGACAGGAGTCAGAAGGCTATATTCATTTTTTATTGACAGATTCTCCTTCTTGTCTTAAGGTGTTAACAATGCAATATACAGTTAAATAATCCCACCTTCGTTCAAACGAAGATTAGGGAATTTTTTTAGGGTGTAAATCCGATTAAATCCACCGGATTACTAAAATAGGATGGAGGAATACATACATTGTAGACGTAAGGAGGAAGCAGTTTGATAAAGTTTGAACAAGTTAGCAAAATATTTACCTTACCCAATCGTAAGGTAAATGCACTCGAAAAGGTTTCGTTATCGGTTAAAAAAGGAGAAATTTTCGGCGTGATTGGCTTTAGCGGTGCAGGTAAAAGTACGCTACTGCGGCTTGTCAATCTACTGGAACGCCCCTCAGAGGGACGAATTGTCGTTAATGATCAGGATGTTACTCAGATACGTCCTAAGGAACTAAGGAATTTAAGAAGACGGATCGGGATGGTATTCCAAACCTTTAATTTGTTTAACTCTCGTACTGTATATGGGAATCTGGCTTATCCTCTAAAACTGGCTAAACTGCCCAAGGCACAGATAGATGCTCGTGTTAAGGAACTGCTGCAATTTGTTGGATTGGAGGATAAAGCGGATTCCTATCCGGAGCAGTTATCTGGCGGGCAAAAGCAACGGGTCGGCATTGCCAGAGCACTGGCGAATTCGCCCGATATTCTCATCTGTGATGAAGCGACCTCGGCCCTCGATCCGGAAACGACAGAAGATATATTGAGGCTGCTGAAAAAAGTAAATGAAGAGTACCAGATTACGATCTTGCTCATTACCCATGAAATGAATGTGATTCGCAGTATTTGTGATCGTGTGGCGGTGATGGAGAATGGTAGGGTGATTGAGCAGGGCAGTGTGTTCGATGTATTTGCCAATCCACAGACGAAGACGACGAAAAATTTTATTCGCTCTGTACTGAATGATCAGCTTTCACCCAAACTGCTGAGCAAGATTCGGGAGCATCACGCTGGCCGATTGTACAGACTTGTTTTTCGGGGTGGGGCGACCAGTGAACCGGTGCTTTCTAGAGCGACACGGAAGCATAATCTGGATTATAACATTGTATATGGAAGTATTAATGAGCTACAGGGAGCGCTGTTCGGAAGCTTAATTGTCGAGTTAATCGGTGCAGACGATGAAGTTAACAAGGTCGTGGAGGAACTACGAACGACGGTGGAAGTCAGGGAGGTCGTCGATCATGAGAGTTAATTGGGATACATTTTGGCTCAAGGTAGTGGAGGCTACAGGGGAAACGCTTTTGATGGTTGTTGTCACGCTGATTTTTGCCAGTATTCTGGGGCTTATGATTGGTTTAGTACTGTATGTGACACGTAAAGGGAGCTTGTTTGAAAACAAATTTGTGTTTATGTTTCTGAATTTGCTGATTAATATCATTCGCCCGATTCCGTTTATCATTTTTTTAGTGGCGATTAGCCCGTTTACGCGTTTAATCATGGGAACCACGATTGGAACCTCGGCGGCTATTTTCCCAATGACTATTGTAGCGGCCTTTGCTGTAGCGAGAATTGTGGAAAATAATCTGGTCTCCATTGATCCGGGCATGATAGAAGCAGCCAAGGCACTGGGTGCGACTCCATTTCAGATCATCACGGGTGTGTTGATTCGGGAAGCGCTGGGACCTTTGATTCTAGGGTTGACGTTTATTACCGTGGCCTTGATTGATTTCTCTGCCATGGCTGGTACGGTGGGCGGAGGAGGCCTTGGGAACCTGGCAATGACCTATGGTTATCAACGATTCGATACTTCGGTCATGATTGTCACGATTGTTTTGCTGATCCTTTTTGTACAGGTCGCCCAATATGCAGGGAACTACTTGTCTCGTAAATTTCTACGGCGCTGATGGGAACAGAGTATTATACATAACGATTAAAGGGGAAATGAAAATGAAAAAAATATTTCGCTTGGGTTTACTGGCTATTCTTAGTGTAGCGGTTCTATCTGCTTGCTCAGCTAACGGTTCGGGCTCAAATGCAAATGAAAAAGTACATGTTAAAATCGGGGTTTCAGGATCTGAGGACACGTATTGGGATGTGCTCAAGAAGAAAGCAGAGGCCAAAAATATTGAAATTGAGCTGATCAGTTTCTCGGATTATACATTACCCAATAAGGCGCTCGCCAATAAAGAGGTAGATTTGAACTCCTTTCAACATTTGGCCTTTCTCAGTCAGTTTAATGTAGAAAATGATGTGAATATCGTCCCTATTGGTGCAACGATTATCGCTCCGATGGCACTGTACTCTGAAAAATTCAAAAACGTATCGGATATTCCTGACGGCTCCAAAATTGCTATACCGGATGATCCCTCCAATCAGGGACGGGCTTTAAAACTTCTCCAGTCTGCAGGGCTGATTAAGTTGAAGCAGGATGCGGGCCTGTATCCGACCACGGATGAAATCGAAGGGAATCCTAAAAAGCTGGAGATTGTCCCAGTTGTCGCCCAGCAGACGCCGCGCGTCTTGTCTGATGTAGCCGCTTCAGCTGTGAACAGCGGTGTTGCTACAGATGCCGGGCTCAAGCTGGATGGAGCCATCTACAAGGATGATGCAAGCAGCGAAGAAGCGAAGCCATATGTGAACGTGTTTGCTGCCCGTGCGGAGGATAAGGATAATGCGACTTACAAAACGATTGTGGATTTGTACCATGATGCTGATGTAGCCGAGGCGGTAAAACAGGATTCCAAAGGAGCTAACGTCGTGGTAGACCAGTCTGCCGAAGAGCTACAGGCCACATTGGATAAGCTGGTAGCAGATGTTAAAGCGCAAAAGAAATAAGAATGTTGAACAGAAGTAGGGTTGGAAGCATACTAATCTATTTTCGAAACGAGGAGAGATTGCGATGAGTACAACGAACACGGTCGATACACATAGACAGCGGATTATTGAGGAAATTGAGGATTCTCGTCAGCTTTACACGGAAACGAGCCGGTTTATTCATGCTAATCCCGAAATCGGCAATCAAGAATTTCAGGCTTCCCAGGCACTGACGGGCATTTTGGAGCAAGCGGGGTTTGAGGTAACTCGGAATGTAGCGGGACACGAAACCGGATTTGTTGCCCGTAAGGCTTCTGCTAGACCAGGTCCGAAAATCGGATACTTGGCTGAATATGATGCATTGCCCGGTCTGGGCCATGCTTGTGGCCACAATATTATCGGAACCGCAAGCACGGCAGCAGCCATCGCCTTGGCGCAGGTGATCGACGAAACGGGAGGTGAGGTGTATGTGTTCGGTACACCAGCGGAAGAAGGCGGTCCTAATGGCAGTGCAAAAGGCAGCTTCGTGAAGCACGGGCTGTTCGAAGGGATTGATGCTGCACTGATGGTTCATCCATCTGGTGTGACCCGGCTGACCTCACCAAGTCTGGCAGTTGATCCGCTAGATTTTCATTTTTACGGCAAAGCGGCTCACGCCGCAGGATCACCAGAGCAGGGAATCAATGCGCTCGATGCGGTGCTGCAGTTGTTCAGCGGTATCAATGCTTTGCGTCAGCAACTGCCGACCGATGTGCGTATTCATGGCATCATTACGCATGGAGGAGACGCGCCCAATATCATTCCGGACTATGCGTCGGCACGCTTTTTCATTCGGGCAAGTACTTGGCAGCGCACAGAGGAGGTTTCCACGAAAGTTCGCCATATCGCAGATGCTGCTGCTTTGGCAACAGGAGCCACTGTGAAAATCGAACGTTTTCAAAATGAAGTGCGTGATTTCATTCTGAACGATACCCTGGATGAGGTAGTAGGTCGTGAACTGGAAGCGCTGGGAGAACAGCTGGATCGTGGCCCTCGTGCCGGACTGGGTTCGACGGATGCGGGAAATGTAAGCCATGTTATCCCGACTGTACATGCTTACATTAAGATCGGTCCGGATGATCTCATCGCTCATACGGTAGAATTCAGGGAAGCGGCTGGCTCTGAGAAGGGTGAGGAAGCCTTAGTGATTGGAGCCAAGGCGTTAGCCTTGTCAGGCTTGGAGCTACTGGTGAATGAAACACTGCTGGTTGCGGTGAAGGAAGATTTTAAGCGTACGCATTCAGCGGCACAGTAAGCCAAGTCCACACATGGCATAGCAGAGCCGTCTAATATGAGTGTTATAGTTGAAGAGGATATCCTACAGTCTGTTTGGCTGCATGGATATCCTTTTTCATTTTCTTATAAGCTGCTATCATTGCTCCTCAATCGCTAGGTCACTTATAACCTCATTTTTACAAAGTACTATATTTCCAAAAACAACGTATTAACATTTGATTGTTATGATTATAGTTATAACTTTTACATATTAACTGCAAAGAGGAGTGTACACATGTTTAAGAAGTTTCAAAAGTGGTCAGCAACATCTATGTCTGTTGCTCTTGCACTAGGTTTGATTACTGGCATGTCAGCCTTACCTGTCTATGCTGAGTCACCAGGGAGCACAGATCAAGGGATTAGTAAAGTTACAGCTACATTTTATGGAGACACAAAAGTCTCCAAAGGATTTACTTGGTATACTTCAAAACTTTTCACGAAGAGCACTGTTCAAGTAATCAAGAAAACGGCTTCTGAAGCTGATTTTACGAGTGCTCTTACATTTGAAGGCACTTCCTCTCCATCGACCAATTCTGCAGAAGAGCTTGTCCATAAAGCTGTAGCTACAGGTCTTCAAGCGGACACAGCTTATTATTATCGTGTGGGTGATGCAGCGCGCGGGATATGGAGCGAAACAGGTACGTTTCAAACGGCTCCTAAGAGCGGTGAATTTACCTTCATTGATCTAGCTGATACACAAGCAAAAAGCGAAGATGAAGCCATATTGTCTTCACAGACGCTCGAAAAAGCACTTCAAACTGTAGGTAATGCTCAGTTTGTAGTCCACAACGGAGATATCGTAGATACGGGTACCAAAGAAGAGCAGTGGAACTGGCTGCTGGGGCATTCACAAAAAAGCCTTTTGAATACAACCATTGTTCCTTCAGCAGGTAATCACGAGGATGAGAACTACGCTTTTTATGATCACTTTAATATTAACGAACCTTCTGGTTCCGCTACTAAAACAGGAGCGTACTACTCTTATGATTACAGCAATGCTCACTTTATCGTACTGAACTCCAATGAGGACTCAGAGAAATATGCCAATTTTTCTGAAGCTCAAGTCGAATGGTTAAAGAAAGATGCTGCGGTAGCCAAAAGGGCAGGTGCAAAGTGGATCATTGTTAACATTCATAAAGGTCCTTACACTACCTCTAATCATGCAACAGATTCTGACATCATGGATAAGAATGGAGTTCGTAACCAAATCGCTCCACTAATGGCCGAACTTGATATCGACTTTGTCGTGCAAGGGCACGATCATATTTACGCTCGTACGAAACCAATCAACCAAGAGGGTAAAGCAACAACGCCAACAAAATTAAAAGATACATTAAATGATAAGACGATTGAATATAGTGTGAATCCAGATGGAAGTATCTATGTCATCCCAGCAACCGCTGGCCCCAAAGTCTACTACAAAAACCCAAGTGAAAAACTTGGAGATAAGTACTATAATCTCTTTGAACTAGCTGAAGAGAATCATGCGGCAGTATATGGCCCAGATCCGAGTGACAATCGTAGACCTACACGAGGACAGGTACAGAATTTTGTTGGCATCACCATAGACGGAAACAAACTTACAGCCGTAACGTATGAAATTGATCAAAACAAAAATGATGCCAAGCCTTTTATTGTGGATCAATTCGGAATCATCAAAAAAGATTAGTATAATTGATTTAATAGTTTCTAAATGATCATAAAAGGATATCCTACAGTCTGGTTGGCTGCATGGGTATCCTTTTTCATTTTCTTAGGGGATATCTACTATTGTACTTGTAATACTTACGCCCTGTTCGGAAGCTGGTAAAACGTACATAATGCAATTAACGACTTTACAAGTTTAAACATGGAGTGACTTACAGGAGGATGAAACGACGATGGCTTATCAAGAAATCAATGGAGTACGAGTATGGGGATCACCTGATCCAGGGGCATTATCTCAAGCTCGTACATGTGCCGAAAACGGTAATGTAATTCAAGCGCTGCTGATGGCAGATCATCATAAAGGCTACAGTCAGCCGATTGGAGGTGTGATGGTGTATGACGGACAAATTTCGCCTTCAGGTGTCGGGTATGATATTGGTTGCGGAAATAAGGCGGTAAGAACCAAGCTGTTTGCAGCAGATATTATGCCGCGTATTTCAGCCGTGATGGATGAGGTTGCATGTCATATTTCGTTTGGCGTAGGTCGTGTGAATGCAATTCAGATAGACCATGAGCTGTTCGATGACCCGGATTGGGCAGTATATGCGGCGATTGGGAAACAAGAACATGACAAACTGAAGTCCTTGGCGAGAGAACAGCTGGGTACAGTAGGGAGTGGTAATCATTTTGTTGATGTATTCGTCGAGGAAGCGACAGGACAGGTCTGGATTGCCAATCATTTCGGCAGCCGGGGCTTTGGACACAAAACAGCAAGTGGGTTTCTAAATTTGGCCGCTGGACGAGAGTTTCTCGGAAAGGCGCCGGGAGAGCATATGGATCAGCCGCCTGTGTTGCTGGATATGAACAGTGAGTTGGGGGATATGTACTACCGTGCGATGCGTCTTGCCGGACGCTATGCGTATGCGGGACGTGACTATGTGATTGAACAAGTGCTTGGTATTATGGGGACCGAAGCGGACTTTACTGTGCATAACCACCATAATTACGCATGGAAAGAACAGCATGATGGGCGTGACACCATTGTGGTCCGTAAAGGCGCTACTCCCTCGGCACCTGGCCAGATGGGCTTTATTGGAGGAAGCATGGGCGATATTTCGGTGATTGTACGCGGAAAAGATTCGGTAGAAAATCGGGATTCCTACTATAGTACAGTTCATGGGGCAGGTCGTATTATGAGTCGTACCCAGGCAGCTGGTAAAATGAATTGGAAAACCCGCACACGGAGTGGTGGACAAATCACGGACGTACAGATGAAGGAGGCCGTTCGGAACTATAGTGTCGAGCTGCGCGGAGCCGGTACAGATGAAAGCCCGTTCGTCTACCGTAAACTGCGCGAGGTACTGGATGCTCATTCCGAGACCGTGGAAGTTATGCATGAACTGAAGCCCATTGGGGTATGCATGGCTGGGGCTAATGAATTTGACCCTTATAAGGATTAATAAAAAGACTATGCCAGGCAGAAGTGTTCATTCGCCGAGCATAGTCTTTTGAGTACATAAATGAGTATATAATAGAAGGAATTCATTGCTTGATGCGTTTGTTAGTAGCTCTATGTTTACAGCTTGTCAGCAAAAAGCTGTTCTTTAATATAAGCGACTGGCATTTCTTGGCCTGTCCACAGTTCGAACGCCAATGCACCCTGCCACAGCATCATGCCCAGACCGTTAATGGCAGTTGCACCTACGGATTCGGCTTGTTCCATCAGCTTGGATTTAGCTGGGCTGTACACTACATCGGTTACGATCAGATCGGAACGAAGCATGGACACATCTTCAATCACACTTTTGCCTTCTAACGGTTTCATACCAACCCCTGTACCGTTAGCGAGAATATGACTTGTGCGGATCTCTTCACGTAGCTGTTCTTGATTTTCCAATGGATAGATATTCGCCTTAACTTGGGTGTGTTTCATATCTTCATTAATAATACGGACATTCTCTTCTGCACGAGCAAAGAACTGATCGTTACGGGCAAAGATTGAAATTTCAGCCAGACCTGCTTGAGCCGCTTCAATAGCAATCGGTGTAGCTGCGCCGCCAGAGCCCACAAGTGTCATTTTCTTGCCTTTCAGGTCAATGCCGTGTTCACGCAAGTTACGAACATAACCAGATCCATCTGTACTGTAGCCTTTCAGTTTACCATCTGTGTTCACGACGGTGTTGACGGCACCTGTAAATTTAGCGCTGTCGTCCAGCTCGTCAAGATACTGTAGAATAGCTGTTTTATTAGGCATAGACACGTTATAACCGCGTATGTTCAGAGCGCGCATCCCCCGTACCACTTCTTCAAGTTGTTCATTTCCTACTTCAAAGGCCATATACGCATTATTCAGGCCCAGCTTTTCAAACGCAAGATTATGCATAGCCGGGGACAAAGAGTGTCCGATTGGTGTAGCAAGCAGTCCGATTAGTTGTGTTCTTCCGTCAATACGTCCAGCATTTTTCATGATATAAGCCTCCAAGTAATCTGTGTAGTTTAATGAAATACTTTTTTATATCGATAAGCAACAAACACGGCCAGCAAAATACTGACTACAGCAATCGCAATATCCAGAATGAATACCGAGGTAATTCCCAAACTTTTGGACATGCCCCCGGTAGCCAAAGGCATCAGGATGAACGAAAGACTGGCTGCTATGTTCACGAGAGAAGTCGTAGTGCCTTTGTTCTTGCGGAAAAATTCCGTCATAACCGTGAGGGCAATTTGGAATATGCCTGCGGTAGACAAGCCGATCAAGAATGAACTGATCAAAGTAGCGACAGGATTGTGCCATGTAATTAAAGCCAACAAAGAAAGTAGGGCAATAAGCGGATATACAATCATGACAGTAATCGGTTTAATGAATTTACCAAGTACCACTGCTAACAAAATAACGGAAACCAATGAACCTATACTATAGTAGCTCAGCAGTTTAATGGCACTGGCTTTGTCCATGCCCAGGGCCTCTTGTCCAAAGGTAGGAAGCCATAGCTGCACGATCATGAACAATACAGTAGAAGTAAAACCGATAATAATCAGAGATAAACCTTCTTGCCAAAACTTAGGCTCGCTGCGGAAAGTATCTGTGGATTGAGCAGCCTCGGTTGGAGCCTTTTGTTCCTCAGCTTTGTGGTTGGGGAAAGCTGTCATCGATAAGAAGATACCGTTCAGCAGATAAATCCCTGCTGGAATAAAGAAGGAATATCCATAGAACATATCGTGATTAATAAAGAATGCAATCATGAACGGAATCACAATAGCACCGATAGAGATGGATGCTTTGACCAGTACAGTTGCAGATCCAGCTTTTTTTCCAAAGCCTTCAATTAATGCAGGATACGTTCCTGAATCCATCATAGAGTTGCAAAGCCCTGCGATAATGGCAAACACGAATGCCAGCGAATAGTTAGGTGCAAGCGGAATGCCAATCAGAAAGATTAAATAAGCAAATGATGCAATAACAATGAGTGGTTTTCTTCCGTATTTGTCTGACATTTTTCCGGCTACCCCGAGAGCGAGCAGCTTACCGATCCCAATCGCGGACACCAGATAGCCGATGGCTGCTTTATCCGTGTTCAATTGGACGGTCAGGAAGCTCATATTCGACGAGAGAATAACATTGATCATACCCAGAAGAAAATAGTTGATGTAAAGCCCTGCTGCCATTCTGATATAAGGATTTTTCATAAGTGTAACTCCCAACTTAAATTTTAGATCAATGGCCTAGGTAGGCATCGTCCAGCGGTATTGCATTACGCCTACAAATAAGTGAAATTATTCACATTCTTTCTATGTCATTATTATATAAGGAGTGTTATTATAAATCCAATGCATATTTCTATCGTTTTTCATAGTTTGGGTCTATAATTTAAAATATGAATTAAAGAAGGAGATTACATAATTATGAACCTGAAGCACTTACAATATTTTCGTGTACTTGCTGAGATGGAGCATTTTACCCAGGCAGCTATGCGACTATGTATTACTCAGCCCAGTTTAAGTCATGCGATTTCAGAATTAGAAAAAGATTTGGGAGTTCATCTGTTCGAGAAGCAGGGGAGAAATATTCGGTTAAACAAATACGGACGATTTTTCCTGAAGTATGTGGAGCACGCGATGGATGAATTAGAAAAGGGAGAACACAATTTACGGGAGCTAGTGAGTCCAAGCCATGGAAATATAGATTTGGCGTTCATTTACACGTTAGGCTCACACTTCATTCCAGCGATCATTCAGGCCTTTTCAGCTCTAGATGCCCGTAAAGATATCTCCTTTTCGTTTCACCAAGGGAATACGAACGATATTATCAAGGGGCTGAAGCAGGAACATTATGATGTGGCGTTCTGCTCTCACATGGAAAATGAACCGGATGTGGAGTTTATTCCGTTGGCTCAGCAGGAGCTGGTTGTCATTGTTTCGCCTGATCATCCACTGGCGACTCTAGACCAAATTGATCTCAAGGATACAGCGGATTATCCGGTGATCTTCTTCAACAAAAAGAGTGGGGTTCGGCCCATTATTGAAAACCTGTTCTCCAAAGCGGGCGTTACGCCACAGATTATTTGCGAGATTGAAGAGGATACAGCAATGGCAGGGCTGGTGTCTGTCAATTACGGAATTGGGGTTATGCCTCGAATTTCATCGTTAGATTATTTTAACGTCAAAACATTGCCTATTGTAAATCCAGAATACGAGCGTTTTATCTACCTGGCCAGCATCAAAAATAGATATTTATCCCCGGCAGTAGTGGACTTTCGGAACTTTGCACTAAGCTACGGCAAGGAGTTTTATCTGAAAACGCATCAGCGCGTCTAGGTTGGGGTCCCGCAATATTTAAACTTGATAAATCTTAAAATGTGTTCTATACTTCATCATCGACACAGGTAATGTGAAATGATTCACATTTTTAATACTACAAGACTTACTTACAAAAGCAGGTGAATTCATGATGAAACGTTCTTCTTTTCCAGTGGCGACAGGCCTTTATGTAAACTATCTTTTGTTCGGCATGTTTAATATTATGCTGGCGTCCCACATGTCCTTTTTAACAGAGCATTTGCATACAGATCAGGCGGGCATCAGTCTCTTGGTTTCTGCGATGGGATTTGGCAGGCTGTTTACCCTGTACATATCCGGGGTGCTCTCCGACCGTTATGGTCGTAAGCCGTTTATTGTGGTAGCAGGGCTACTAATGGCTGTATTCTTGGTCGGTATACCGCTGAGTCCCAGCTTTGAGATGGCGATCGTACTGGCAGTGCTGGCAGGTGTAGCGAATTCTTTTCTTGATTCAGGTACTTATCCAGCGCTGATCGAAGCTTTCCCCCAATCCTCTGGTTCGGCTACAGTGTTGGTGAGAGGCTTTATATCCATCGGGGCGGCATTTTTACCGTTAATGATTATCTTTTTTATGAATCACGACATTTTCTACGGATTCTCTTTCTTTTTACCAGCCCTCATATTTACTTTGAATGCAATCTACTTGTTCAGAATGAAGTTTCCAGACATGCGGGTTCAGTCACCCAAGGAGCCAGTTGGTGATACTTCTGTATCGAGCGTTGAGCAAACGGGAAAATTGGAGGCAAATGATCGGAGTAAGCCGCGGTTTTGGCAGGAAGGGGTATGCCTTATCTTGCTCGGATTTACCGGACCGACTTTGCTTTATATTGTGCAGTTATGGCTGCCTACTTTTGGACAACAGTTTATCGGTATGACCCAATCAGAGTCTCTCAGATTATTAGTTTATTACAATGTCGGTTCACTGATTTCCGTGTTTGTATTGGTAATTGTGTTAAGAAAATGGGTTAAACCTGTTCACATTATTCTTATTTATCCATGTATTTCCCTGTTGGCTTTTGGAGCGCTTCTCTTATTCAAGTCAGGGGCTGCGGCCATTATTTGTGCGAGCGTCATTGGGTTTTCAATATCAGGTGTACTTCAGCTGACATTAACCGTAATGAGTGAATTTTTTAGTCAACGAAAAGGACAGATTACCGGGTTTGTGTATACAGCAACCTCGCTGTCATACACGGTCATTCCCGTGTTTACAGGCTTTCTTTTGAAACATTCTCAGATATCGAGTGTTTTTATGCTAGCTATTATTGTGAATGTGCTAGGGATCGTACTGGCGGTGTTTGTTAATTTTCGGTACAGTTTAGTTTTTCCAGCAAGTCGCAAATTGTCCCCTAAAATCGTACTTGATACCAAATAAATGACGACTGGACCTAATCATCTGCATGCTTATTCAGAATGCGTTATACTATGAATTATTGTACATGTTCGACTTGAAACTGTAATTTGGGAGTGAGATAGAGATGGCTAAAATCGTAAAGGTGAAAGATGTTCTGATCGGTGAAGGAGCGCCAAAAATTTGTGTGCCCATGGTGGGAGAAACGTTGGAGCAGTTGAAGGAAGAGGCCACTTATTTACGTACGCTCGACCTGGATATCGTGGAGTGGAGAGTCGATTTTTTCGAGCATGTGGAGGATCTGGAAAAGGTTAAAGCTGCCTTACAAGAAATTCGGTCTATTTTAGCAAATGTTCCGCTCGTATTTACGTTCCGTAGCGCTCGGGAAGGCGGAGAAAAGGAAATCAGTGCAGCGAGTTATGTGGAATTGAACCGTACAGTAGCCGAAACGGGGCAAGTCGAACTTATTGATGTAGAGCTTTTTAATGAGGAAGCTGATGTGAAGACGCTGGTAGAAGCAGCACATAAGCATAACGTATATGTGATTATATCTAATCATGATTTTCATAAGACGCCGTCGAAGGAGGAGATTGTGTCCCGGTTACGTAAGGCGCAGGAATTGGGAGGCGATCTGCCTAAGATAGCAGTGATGCCAACCAGTACAGCCGATGTGCTCACTTTGCTGGATGCCACGCGTACCATGGCAGAAGAGCATGCAGATCGGCCGATTATTACGATGTCGATGGCGGGGAAAGGTGTCGTGAGCCGCCTGACCGGAGAACTGTTTGGTTCGGCTCTGACCTTTGGTGCTGCTAAGAAAGCTTCCGCACCGGGGCAGATTCCTGTCACTGAACTGAGAGAGATATTGACAGTGCTGCATAGCCATTCTTAAAAGATGGATAGGCATTACTCGCTAGTCAGTAATATATCCGCAGTGAACCAAAAAGGAAGGCCCCCATGCGGTAAGCATGCGAGCCCTCCTTTTTGTGTAACTCTTAATTCAATCCCCGAGTAGGTTCATACAACTCCCAACCTAGATTCAGCGTTTGAATAATATAGTCTGCGACTTCTTCCGCATCCAACTGATCCGTATCGATCTTGGAGTGATTCACCGCGTAAATGTCCTGTCTGGAACGGAAGAGATCCTCAATTTCCCCTAAAGTCTTGTTTTGTAGATTGGGACGGGTGTCAATCAGCATCTTGAGCCGATCTTTCCAGGAATCCCAATTTAAATCCAAGAAGAAAACAATCGATGAAGCCAAACAAGCTTGCTTCACCTCTTCCTGTAAAAATGCACCACCGCCAACGGAAATGATTTTGAGGCGTGTGTTGCTGCATAGCTTCAAAATATGCTCTTTTTCAATCTCACGGAAACGCTTCTCTCCATAAGTTTTGAAAATCTCTGTTGTTGGCATGTTGTATTCTCGTTCAATCTCCTGGTCAATATCCACGAAATCGCGATACAGCTTGCGTGCTAGATGGGAACCGATCGTTGTTTTGCCTACACCCATAAAGCCGATGAGCACAATATTTTGTTCTTTTAATGGAATCTCACTATTGTTTTGCACGATAACCACTCTTTTCTCACCAGTAATGTTGAGATGTGACGCTTCAAAGCACTAAATACATTATACGTTCATCAAACGTGTCATTCAATAGTATAGACTACATCAAAAATGAGGTATAGAACGAAATAAGGTTCTGATTACCATTGTAGTGACATAGAGCACGCATTAGAGACTAGATACTCAGTAATTTGATGCGTAAATTGTCAAAAAATAAACTTACACAAGTATAAAAGAGGCAATATTGTGTACTTAATTGAAAAAAAGGACATATTTTGGCGGAAAATATATTGAAATTACTGGAAGTATGATTATAATAGAGTTATGCAAATTGTAAATGTAATCGCTCTATTTACAATTTGTGCTTTATATTAATTAGGAGACAAAATTGCTTTGAACCAAAAACCAAGTATACATATGCAAATAGTTAAATAACGCCTTTTAGACGTGTATCGGTCAATGGGTTCATTGTACGAAGGTGGTGATACGGTCTACGCGCTCTAGTCAACGAAGAATTGACAAGAATAAAAAAATATCTACGAGAGGGATGAATTGAAATGAAAACAAACACAGCTAAAGTATTGAAAAAGGGAATCAGTATCGCTTTATCAGGAATGTTGGTCGCTTTATTTGTCGGCAATTATTCTGCACATGCAGCTCCAGAAGTCGTTCATAAGACCATACTTGTTAAAGCTGGAGAAGTATACGATGGTAAAGGCAAGACTGTAGTGGCTGATCCCGATACCTTGGGAGACGGAAGCCAGAAAGAGGCTCAAAAGCCTATTTTCAAGCTTGAAAATAATGCAACTTTGAAAAATGTGATCATCGCTGCCCCTGCTGCGGATGGTGTACATGTGTATGGCAACGGAACTATTTCCAACGTAACGTGGGAGGATGTAGGTGAAGATGCCTTGACGCTTAAAGAGCCAGGCACGGTAAACATTACGGGCGGTGGAGCGTTCCATGCGTACGATAAAGTGTTCCAAATTAATGCCGAAGGCACGATTAACATAAAAAACTTTAGAGCCGATGATATCGGAAAGCTGGTTCGCCAACTTGGGGGCTCTACCTTCAGAGTGAATATGACTTTGGATAACTCGGATATTTCCAACGTTAAGGATTCAATTCTGAGATCGGACGGTCCTAACAGCAAAGCTAAAATTACGAACACTCGTTATCACAATGTGAAACAATTGTTCAAAGGCTTTAAATCCAGTAATACGAGCGAGTCCGGCAATACTCAATATTAATCGGAGTAAGATAGGAGTAGAGATATGATAAGGGGCTGTCCAACAGGTCGTGTGGATCTGATTGGACAAGCCCCTTTTTTGGTACGGCGAGTTACCCCAAGATGATCTGGACTTCGTTCGGAACGAGGACTGTGATATGATCGTGCTATTACATTTTATACAAAAAAGTTGGGTGGCTATGAATCCTTTTCATCAATATGTGAATGTTGACGGCACCTTGAATGATACGCTGGTGCGGAATCGTGAAATTTTATATACAGGTACGAATGGTCGGCATGTGGAACGTTTTTACGTGTCTTCCTCTGAAAGTTATATATTCAAACCGCTAACCAACGATGATCAGGAGGGGCGGGAGAGATGGGTGTATGCGCATGTGCTTCCTGCGTTATCACCGATCTATCCCCGATTGCTAGCCTGGTCTGATACAGGTGCGGATGGCGGAGGAGAATGGATGGTTTTTGAGGACCTTGGTCCGTTACATCATCTACACGCAGAAGAAACTCTATTGCGAGCTGTTGGACTTGTTGCATGGTGGCATGCTTTGCCGACGGATCGTTTTGCTGGGATGCCGCTGCGGGGACCGAAGCCACTCATTCAGGAGATGGTTTCCGAGCTATACACGCGCAAGCCGGATGTGTTAAAGCTTTGCAGCTCACTGGGATTATCTAAGCAACAGATGCAGCGTATGTATGTACAGCTGGAGCATTTATCTTTTTCACAGCAGCTAGTACTGTCTCATGGTGATCTTCATCCGGGGAACTATGCGCTGAGCGGGGAACGGCTTATGGTACTGGATTGGGAGCATGCTCATCTGAACACACCGCTGTGGGATGTATATCACCTGATCGACATGTCCCATCCGTTGTTTCCCCGACGGATGACGTCCGAATTGCGTATTCGTATGCTGGACACATACGTGGAGCAGCTGGAGCTGTTGGGGATAAGTGTGGATCGAACGGCATTTATGCTGGAATATGGCATGTTTGCGGTGGTATTTTCGCTCTGGATGCTGTTGTTAATCACAAGTGATTTGCAAAGGATTCGAACGAACCTGCATAGAAACGGCGACAAGTGGTCAAAAGAGCAATTAGAGTCCCAGTTGGATGAAACGTTAGCCTGTTTGAACCAATGTGCAGCAATGATGGATTGGGGACAAGCCCAACAATGTAGATAGTAGCTTAAGACATAGACTGTATTTAGTTAGTAAAAGAAGGTGGGGAAATAAATTCATGAAAAAAGTCGGTTTGGTCATGAGAAAAATACAATTTGCAGAAGCACAGGGTCCTCGTATTTTTGCAGAACGTCTGAAGCAGATCGGGTTGGAATTGGGGGTGGAAATCGTATTTGTATCACCAGAGCGCCATGTGAGCAGCCATGACTGGCTTCCGGGCTATGAGCACGAAAAGGGCGACTTGGTCAACTATGACGTCGTACTGGACCAACTCCATGAGCAGCAGATTGAGCACGTTATTTATACGGTATCTGGCTTTACCTATTTGAACATGTTTTTTAAAAACAGCGTGCTTTTTCCGCATAGTTTTCCTGATCCGGCACTTACAGGCTACGAGATGATGAAGCCTTTTTATCAGATCGTGGACAAGGCTATTGTACAGACTGCCTTTCTCAAGCAGGAGATGGCTTCGAAGTTTGGCGTAACCGACGTGACAGTCATCCCGATCGGATTTAATGAGCGGCTGGTGGAAAAGCATTTTGATCCCTCGCAAGTGGTAGAGAACCGGGTGATGTGGATTGGTAGAGATGAGGAGAACCGACGTCCGGATTTGGTGCTGGAGTATGCGAGGCATAATCCTGACAAGGATGTCTATATGGTATTTGGCGGTGAACGCTACAAGGAAAGTATGAAGAAGTACGATATCCCGGACAATGTTAAACTTCAATTTGCGTTGACGCAAGATGAGGTGTTTGCACTGATGAACACGGCAAAGGTGTATTGGAGCTGCTCCAAATTCGATACGTTCGCGATGCCACTGACCGAAGCGCTGGCTATGGGTAAAATCGTCGTTAAGCCAGAGCATCCTTGCTATGGACATATCAGCTCTACGCATTCTTTTTCAGGGAATGAGAAAAACTGGTTCGAGCTGGTCAATATGGCTGCCGCCTCACCGCGCCGGGTTTCTACAGAAAATCAGGCATACGCTATGGAAAAGTTTTCAAGTCAGGTGATGAAGCAGGGCTATCGGGACTTTTTTGATCATTGGTTAAGCTGAACGGCGAGGCAAAACACTGTGGTTGCAACAAGCGTCTGAATGTCCAGAGTGAAATAAAAATAACCCGCAAGGTGGTCACTTTTTTTCAAATATCCATCATGCGGGTTACGGTTCTTTGACTTATCGTTTGGACTTTACTGGAACCGGGGTTCCTTTTTTAAAGCGAGCCGGTCTTCTCGGAATTCTGCGAATGCCGGAGTCCTCCGATTTAGAAGGTAATGCTTTATGAGTTGTCTTTGTTGACAGTTGGCTGGTTCTGCCGAACTCGACAGTGTAACTGTCTACAGATGAGTCAATGGAAAGTCTACGCATCCCCACTCGTCTGGATGATCCGCTGCTATAGTTCCAACACCAATGAAAATCACTGCTAGTGCTTCTCGGAAGCCGTGTGCGGTACGTACCACGCCACGAATTGGAGTGATCTTCAGCATAATAATAGAATGTGGTTCCCCCGACAGAACCGCTCCATACTTCTCTCGTATCACCAGGTTCTATCCGATACCAGCCCATTTTAGAATAATTGGTGGGATGACAGTCGGAACTAGGATAAGCATAGGCGGCATAGATGGTATTACTCGTGTTGTTTGTAAAAAAAAGGCTCATCATACACACTTCTTTCCTCATAAATTTGTATTACAATGTCATACTATGAGGAATTTAGAAGAAGAGAGTGGACAATATCTCTCAATCTATGAAAAATGAACCATTCGTTTACTTCCAACCTGCTGTTTTTAGAGATTTGCCGCCATTCATTGCTCTCCGGTTAATAGCTGACACTGTCCAACAAACTGAACGATTCTATGACTGTATCTCAGCTATCGCTTCAGTATGAGCCGTCTTGCGATCCTCAATGTAGCTAACTATCATGAGTAGCAGACCGCCGACAGTGATTAGCGATGCAACCCATGGAATAGCGGCTAGCCCCATTTGATTAATAACAACTCCCCCGATAAAAGCACCGCCTGCGTTGCCCAGATTTAATGCGGAATGGCTGGAGGTAGAGGCAAGTAAAGGAGCCTCATAGGCCAGATTCATGATGCGAACCTGAATACCCGGCATGATGCCGAACGCAGCAATGCCCCAGATAAAGACCGTGATGACGGCCAATACCTTGCTTTGAAGCGTAAATGTCAGAATGGCCAAAATAATAGCCAGCACAGCATAGTTTGCGATCAGGGATGGAAGTAGTTTCCAATCTGCGAGCTTGCCGCCAACGATGTTGCCGATCGTTACCCCTAGGCCAAACAGGACGAGAATCCAGGTAATGCTATGCTCGGCAAAGCCACTAATATCCGTAAGCAAAGGCGTAATGTACGTAAAGACAGTGAACAGGCTACCACAACCGACTGCACCTGTGAGCAGCATCAGTAGCACTTTTGGATTAAACAGGCTTTTGACTTCTTGTTTGAGACTGGAAGGCTTGTCCTGATGAATCACCGGAATGTAGCGAATGATACCAAAGAGAGAAATCAAGCCGATGACCACAATGGCTCCAAAGGAAGCACGCCAGCCGAGCTGTTGTCCGATAAAGGTACCAAAGGGCACGCCAATAATGTTCGCCACGGTCAAACCGGTCAGCACCATAGAAATAGCACCCGCGCGCTTGTCAGGACGAACCAGTCTGGCAGCGATCAGGGAACCGGCTCCCAAAAAGGTTCCGTGCGATAATGCAGTAGCCATACGGGCCGCAATCAGAAGTTCGTAATTGGGAGCAATGACGGAAAAAAGATTGCCTAAAATGAATATGGTCATTAGGAGGCATAGCAGCTTTTTCTGCGGTACCTTATGGGTTAATACGGTAAGCACAGGTGCGCCAATGGCCACACCAAGCGCGTAACTGGTGATTAACTGCCCGGCTTGCGGAATCGTAACATGAAGATCATGGGCTACATTGGGCAGAAGTCCCATAATGACGAATTCGGTCATGCCGATGGCGAAGGCACCAAGGGTCAACCATAGCAAGGAGGGGGGGAAGCGATTTGCTGTCATATTTTCTTGATTACTCATAAGTGTCTTGTATCCTCCTGAAAAAATAGTAATGCGAGTATATCATTACAGGCGATATCTGGCGACCCATTTTGCAAGAATTTTACATACTAAGTTGATAAGTTTTATGTAATTTACAAAAGCGACAGGTAGGAAGGAGCCAAGTATGTTATTTTGGTAGTATGATATTAAGATCGTAAAATGACGCTGTAAGGAACGATCCAAGGAGGATATAACAATGGCACCTAAAGTGGTACATAGTATTACAGATTTAATAGGAGATACACCTTGTGTAAGACTCCAACGGCTCACACGGCCGCAGGATGCGGAAGTGTATGTGAAGCTGGAGTATTTTAATCCAAGCGGCAGTGTTAAAGATCGGGCGGCGGGCAACCTGATTGCCGAGGCGGAAAAGGCAGGACATCTAAAGCCGGGAGGCACCATTATTGAGCCGACGAGTGGCAACACGGGAATTGGTCTTGCGATGAATGCGGCAGCCCGAGGTTACCGTGCAATTTTGGTGATGCCTTCGAATATGACGAAGGAACGGATCAATATTTTGAAAGCCTACGGGGCTGAGGTCGTACTGACACCAGCGGAAGAACGGATGCCAGGAGCGATTCGCAAGGCACTCGAACTGGGGGCTGAAATTGAAGGGAGTTTTATCCCGCATCAATTTGAAAATGAGGCAAATCCGGATATCCACCGTACGACGACGGCACTTGAGATTTTGGAACAGACAGAAGGGAAGCTGGATGTGTTCGTCGCTTCTTCGGGAACGGGCGGTACCATTACGGGAACAGGTGAAGTGCTGCGTCAGCATTTGCCGGATCTGCGGATTGTTGTAGTTGAGCCTAAGGGCTCGCCAGTGCTATCTGGAGGAAAACCCGGTCCACATAAGCTGGTTGGCACCAGTCCAGGCTTTGTTCCCACCGTGCTGAATACGGAAGTGTATGACGAAATCGTGCAGGTTTCCGATGAGGATGCGATTGCAATGACACGGGCGATTGCTGCCCAGGAAGGGATTCTGGTTGGCCCCTCTAGCGGAGCTACGATATGGACGGCGATTCAGGAAGCTCGGCGTTTGGGAGCAGGCAAACGGGTACTTTGCATTGCCCCGGATACCGGAGAGCGTTATCTGAGCATGGGGATATTCGGATAAAAAGATGTGGATTGGGGCCAAAGTGATACACGACCGTAAGTAAGTGGTAAAATAGGTGTGTGATAGCGGTCCCACGAACTATTCATATGTGGATGAAGCAGGGAATATTTTGAGGGTTGAAGGAGGAGCAGCATGAAGATTATGCCTTTACAGAAACGTGGAATCTCCGATAGTCGGCTGGCGCTCGGTTGTATGCCTTTTGGTGGAGAATGGAGCCATGCACCGTTTACGCAGGCGCATGTCGTTGAAGCGGAAAGAGCTGTAGAAGCTGCACAATCCATTGGGATTACGATGTTCGATCATGCGGATATCTATCGTATGGGGAAAGCGGAAGAAATTTTCGGTCGGGTTTTAAAGGGACAGCCGGGCTTGCGTGAACAAATCGTAATTCAGTCCAAATGCGGCATTTTTCTGCCGGATGGTACGCTCCCGGGTCGTTTTGATTTCTCATATGCTCATATTATGGAGTCCGTGGATGGTATTCTGAAGCGCTTGGGTACGGAATATTTGGACATCCTGCTGCTGCATCGCCCCGATCCACTGGTAGAGCCGGAAGAAGTAGCGAAGGCGTTCAGCGAGCTTAAGACATCTGGCAAAGTACGGCATTTTGGCGTCTCCAATATGAATGTAAGCCAAATTCGGTTTCTGGAGCGGAGCCTAACGGAGCCGCTGATCGCTAATCAGCTGGAAATGAGCCTGGCGCATCTGCATTTTGTAGATCAGACAGTACATGTGAACCAGCAGGCGGGGACGAATGTACATTTTGGCGAAGGTTTGCTGGAATATTGCCAAACCGAGGATATTCAGCTCCAAGCCTGGGGACCGCTGGCGCAGGGACGTTTTAGCGGAGGTTCTTTGAAAGGGGAGCCTGAGCGTGTCGTTAAGACGGCAGAGCTGGTGCAGAAGCTGGCTTCTGAAAAGGAAACGACACGTGAAGCGATCGTCCTTGGCTGGCTTATGAAACATCCGGCACGGATTCAGCCTGTCATTGGCAGCGCCAATCCTGAACGAATCAAGGCATGTCAGGATGCGGAACGCCAGAGTGAGCTGATGACCCGTGAGGAATGGTACGAATTGTACGTCAGTGCGCGCGGACAAGCCTTGCCATAAACTCGTACTGCGGACCAGCTTGTTACAACAGGCGTATGTGGATGTAAGTGTATGACTTCGTTTATACGAACCGTAGTTTAATAGGCCCTCCCTTCGTCTCATTAACAGACGGAGGGAGGGCCTATTTACATGGATGCATCTCATATTGCCTGAGTAGCTATTCCTCTTCGTATCGTGCAAGGGCCTTGGCCGTTGTTTCCTTCATTCGTGAAATCAGCCGGGAGCCTTGGACGACCTTGACACGTTTGCCAAGGAAACGGATTTTGGATAGTACATATTCACATTCGTCTGCCTGGAAAGTGAGCGTAATACGATAGGTATCTGCTTCCTGAACATATTCGACCTCTTTTTCAAAGCAGGAAAAAGCATATAAAATACGTGACATTTCCCCGTTGTATACAGGAATAATTTCGATGATGCCCTGTTCTTTTCGCGACTCCAGTATACCGAGTATACGTTGGGTGAATTTTTCGGCCTCTTCAGGCAGAAGCTCATCTTCCGTGACGTTCACGATATTAGACAGCTTGGTAGACATGAGCGCGCGGTGTCTGCGGTTATACCACAGCAGGCTCCATTCTTTTTTGACCATGGAGAACTCCAGCTTATATGGAAAACCGGACATTCGCTCATGCATGTGTCCGTTGCGCAGTTTGTAGGTCATACAGATGCCAGAACGGGATCGCAGAATGGGACGCAATTCACGCAGGAGTGGATGATAGACCGAGGCAGCAGGAATACCTGCTTTTTCCCGCAAACTGCCATCGGCCTCCAGAGGCTCGTCGTCTGCGAGCATCTGCCGAAGCTTATCAAGCGTAGACGGGGTGAAAGCCTCTATTGCTGCCGAGTCTGTCAGCATAGATTGGAGCCAGACTCTTTCCTGCGATGTGGTGGCAAAAGCGCCCGATTCATCCAGCCGAGAGACGATCTGATAGTTAAATATTTTCTCGAACAGGCTCATAATAGGCTTGCAGCTCCTTCCATTCCTGTCTGAATTCCTTACGCAGCCGCTGAGGCTCCAATACCTCACAGCTTGATCCGAAGCTGCGAATCCACGGTTTAATCTCGGTGATTCCATTCACTGTGATTTCATAGATAAAGGATTCACTTTCTTCCTCCGCGATCGTACCCCATTGTCCCTGTGACAGTACACGTTCCCGAATAAAGTTGCGCTTCGCGCCCTCAGGATTAAAAAAACGTACCCGTACCTTCACAGGACGACCGGTATCAACAAGCCAGCTGTACCGCATTTTTTCTTCCAACACCGCTAGCAGGTCGGCATGAAACTGCTCTGGTACAGGCTTGCCCTCCACCAATTGAGTCATGCCCTCCATACGAAACTTCATGATTCCTTTACCGCCTACATGACCCAGAACATACCAACGTCCATATTGATGATCATAGATGACTTGCAGGGGCAGAATGGTATGTTCACGGCCCTCCGTCTCTTTTTCAAACAGCGGGTTTGTGTTCTGTGACCCGTACATGCTTCGTTTGGACGTCGAAAAATATAAAAAAGTTACACAGCGACGTTGCCGAATGGCGTGTAGAAGCGGATGAATATGGGCTTCGTCCAGAATGCGTGAATAATAGTGGTATTTATATAAAAAAGGTTCAGCCAAATCCCGATCTCCGGCCTGACGGCGCATGGCTTTTTTTAGATGATCTCGCAACAGATATCCCTGAACAGAGGGAAGCTGGGTGTTGGCCATAATGTCTACAAAATCATATAAGTCCAGTAATTCCTCGTCCGTCAGTCCTGTCACCAGATCGTTGCGGACAGCATAGCGATAAGGTCTGCCGCCGGGTTCCTTGCGAACCACGCCGACTTCGACCAGATATTTCAGATCGGAACGAATCGTTTTCTCATCCGGCAGCGAACTGTCGGAAGGCAGCCCGTTGCAGCAAGCATCCAGCAATTCCATAGTGGTCAGAGGCTGTGACTGTAGCGCTGTCAGCAGAAGAGATAAGCGGACGCTTTCTGATTCCTTGAGCGATTTGGCCCGAAACAAGAATAGTAGTAATGGATCAGCGGATTCATAATAATTAAAGCGCAGCATTTCATTAAAATCATGTCCCTGGTCCTCAGGCAACTGCTGTTGTACGGATTGGACGATTTCCTTGAGACGCCGGATTGTTTTATCAAAGGTATGCACTGAAATGCCCAGTCTGTCTGCAAATTGCTGCCGATTATAAGCGCCGCTGGTCAGTGTGAGCATGCGCAGGAATTGAATTTCTTTATCAAAACTCTCTCTCGCCATGATGCATTCCCCGTTTCTGTTGCCGTTCTCCGAAAGCAATTATCCCTTTATTCTAACAGGGAAGGGATGCTGGAAAAAGGGAAATTATTCTTCTTTGTAATACTTTCACCATGTTCACGATTTCCAAAATAAAGCATCATAGAAATATAAGATAGCACGATGAAATAAGAAGCAATACATAACAGAAGGGTGATGCAACATGTTTGGACGACGCAAAAATGAAGTGTTATATCCATGGGTAGGCAAGCTTTCGATTTATGAAACGATTATGCAGGGAATGGATACTCAGGGCAGGCTTACTGATGATCAATTACCGGATGATGAAGAATATTGGGCAGGTCACACGATGCGTTGGGTGGCAGGAGGATTAGATGGAGCATTTGGGCATCATGGTGCTGGCGAGCATGTAGCCGATAAAATCAAGGATCTGGTGCAGCTGTTGTCCAGACAATGTCGTAAGCCAGGAATGAAGACGAGACGTGAGACGTATGTACGCTTGATGGAGGAACATGCGCTCAGTCTGATTGATCCGTTGCTGGATGCGGTGCGCCAGCATCCAGCAATTCAGCCGGATCGATTGTATGAGGAAGCGCGTTGGTTGGCTGGCTGAACACGGAGCACACCGCAATGTGGTGAAGATTGGTATTGCGTTGCTTGGATTGCTGGAGACAGAGCAGCATCACGAGCTTATTTTAACGCTGGCAAAGCATGATGAATTCACGCTATATGCCGCTGTAGCTATCTGTAATATTTCGGAGCAAGCCAACGAACAGTTGTATACGTTAGCCCGCCAGGTACATGGCTGGGGACGTATTCACGTAGTGGAACGGCTGGAACCTACGCGTCAGGAAATACGTGATTGGCTACTGCGGGAAGGATTCCGCAATAATGTCATGTATGAATATCTTGCTTATGAGTGCGCTCATAAAGGCGAGCTGCATACAGCCATCGCCGTTCCGCAGATTGATCAGGAGTTGTTTGACGGGGCAGGCGAAATTCTGTCGGCTTTGCTGGCAGCAGGCGGACCTGCGGAAAGTATAGACGATTATGAGCATGCTGCTATGGTTATAGGTAACTACCTTCGTAATGCCAAGGCCATGTGCACGACGGTGCAACATTTTACGATCATCATGGATATTGCAGACTTTCTGGATGAAGAGGACGATTCATGGGAGACACGTTATGAGCATGAATGGACACCGGAATTGCGTAGACGTTACGCGTCGCTGTGCCAGCAGATGATGGACGATCCGCAGTGGGTGCAGCTGGTGGAGCAGGAGCTGCAGCATGCAGATTCACCGCATCTCCACTGTGCCATTCGCGCAGCTCAAATGCTAACACTAGATGTATGGCCCGTGCTATTTGATCAATTAAGCAGATACCCAGTCAAGCCTAATCTGTACTTTGAACTCATCAAGACAGAGGATGAACAGCGAGTGCGCAAGTTGGTGGCTTTTGCAGAACAGCACTTGCCCTTGGGAGAGATTGCTTCCGGCCCTGCTAATCTACCTGGGTATGGACTGGAGTATGAAGCGCATCAATGTCTGGGTATGCTGTTGCAACTATTGTCTTCTCACGAAGGAATGGGACAAGAGCTAGTTGCTGCCGGGCTTTGGAGTCCGGTGACCTCCAATCGCTGTGCAGCGCTTCATGTACTCAAGGTATGGTCTTCTGAGATGTGGGGAGAGAAAACGACAGAGCGCCTTCGCCACTTATCGGTAGCTGAAACGGAGGAGTCGATTAGAGAACAGATTCGGGAAATACTTTAATGATAAGGGAGGGAACAACATGACAGATGTGAAGCATGGGCAGGGTTTCATTCAACCGGAAATGTGCGAGACGATTTTGCGTGAGCTGCGCGCATTGGAGCAGGCGGAGCAGGTGCGCATTGTGTACGCCTGTGAATCAGGCAGTCGGGCATGGGGGTTTCCTTCACAGGACAGTGACTATGATGTACGATTTATCTATGTAAGACCCGTAGAATGGTATTTATCTATCTTTGATAAGCGGGATGTGATTGAGCGACCCATCAGCAATTTGCTGGATATGAACGGCTGGGATTTGAAAAAGGCACTCCATTTGTTTCGCAAGTCCAATCCGCCTTTGCTGGAATGGCTGCAATCTCCGATTCCCTATTTGGAGCAGTATTCAGTGGCTGACCAGATTCGTGCAATATCGCCGTTAACTTTCTCTCCGAAGTCCTGTGTGTACCATTACCTGAATATGGCGCGGGGGAACTATCGGGATTATTTGCAAGGAGAACAGGTGAAGATTAAAAAGTATTTTTATGTACTGCGCCCACTGCTGGCCTGTGGCTGGATTGAACGTTACAACATCATGCCTCCGATGGAATTCGTAGACTTGCTAGAGGAATTAATTCCGGCCGATACAGAACTTTATCAGGTGATCGGGCATTTGCTGCAACGTAAAAAAGCGGGCGAGGAACTGGATATGGAGCCACGGCTTTCGGTGGTGAATGATTTTATCCAGCAGCAAATTGCTTATTTTGAACAAAAGGCACCCTTGCTTCAGCATATGGAGAGTGGACTTGATCAGCAGTTGGATGATTTGTTCCGCGCTGCGGTGAATGAAGTATGGAAAGCATAAGCTGGGAAGGAGAAGTGGAGTATGCACATCACGCTAAAAGCAACCGGAACCCATGCAGGGATGATTTCGCATTTGCTTGCTAAGAATCCTTACAATACGTATGATCGCACAGAAAAAGGCGCACGTGTACGCATGGTGTACACTGTTTTTACCGAGGAAGAGGCTGAGATCGTCATTCAGGCTTCGCCAGATTCGATTGATTTGGTCAAAAACAGTCCAGACAGCTATGATATTACACAATATATAAATGATCGGGAGTTTGTAACCAGCAGCTTATTTTGCACCTATATTCGTGGCTCGCTTGGCACAGCCCTGAACGGCAAACCCAAGGAAGATTATGCAGGATGGGTGACGCACCCTTTTGCGCTGGAGTTATCGTTTGGGCCTGTTGCTTCGGATTTGCCGGATTCTGTGGTGGAGGGACTATTTGCTCCGCTGGGCTATCAAGTGGCCATAGAACGAGGGGAAGCAGATTATTCTTTTCAGCTGAAAAATCGAAGCACCGTCAGATATGTCACGTTAAGTGGCCACCAGACGGTGCAGTATGCGCTGCGTCAGTTATTGCTGTTGATTCCGGTGCTGGATAATTATAAGCATTACTATATTAGTGAAGAAGAGTTTGACAAGCTGAGACGTTACGGTGAAGGCTGGCTGCCAGAGCATCCGCTACGCGAGCTCATCATTCGACGCACGCTTCGTTTTACCAATCTGATTGAGCAATTTGAGCAATCTGATTCTGCTGAAACAGGTACTCAAAAACATATTGAAAAACATACTCAAAAACATATTGTCCAAGCTGAAAAGCATAAGCACGAACAGGTTCAACAGCCAGAACAGTCACAGGAGGAAGGGAAGAAAAAGCCTACTGTACGGCTGAATGAGCTGCGATATCAAGCTATTATGGACGTGATTCGCAAGCTGCCTCGAAGACAGAAAATCGTAGATTTTGGTTCAGGAGAAGGGAAGCTTTCGGCTCGGATGGCCCGAATGACGGGCATTGAAGAAATTTGGGCGGTGGAGCCGTCTGCGTATGCACAGGTGAGAGCCATGGAGCGTTTTGCCAAGCTGGAAAGGCATACCGACGCGATCATTCCTACACCCATGATGGGCTCACTCTTTTATTATGATGAACAATTGCGGGGCAAAGATGTGATGATCCTATGTGAGGTCATTGAGCACGTGGACGAGCATCGTCTGAACCGGGTGATGAAGACGATTGTGACGGAGTATCAGCCGGGTGTGCTGATCGTGACGACTCCCAATCGTGAATATAATGAGGTATATCGTATGAACCAGCAAGAGCTGCGGCATGGCGATCACCGTTTTGAATGGAATAGAAGCGAGTTTCAGGAACAATGTGAGCAGTGGATTGAGGAAGCTCCTTATTCGGTAGCGCTGAAGGGGATCGGAGAAGAGATCGAAGGCTTTGGACAACCGACCCAAATGGCTATATTTACGCGCAGAAAGGAGCAGAAGGAAGCATGAGCAATTCATCCAAACGTACGATTCATTTACCGCATGCTGGACTGGTTGTGTTGGTGGGGGCCTCCAACAGTGGCAAAACCACATTATTGGACAGGCTGGTGTGCGAAGGGATTCTACTGGAGACAGAAGTGGTATCCTCGGATCATTTTCGCAAGCTGGTCGGAGATACGGAATTTATAGACTGGAGTGGACTTCCAAGGCTGGAATCGGACGTACTGTTCTATGAGTATCAGCAAATGTCAGCCAAGGCGTTTGAGGCGATGGATACGATTCTGGCTATGCGCTGTCGCTTGAATAAGCTAACGGTTGTGGATGCCACTCATTTGTACGCTGAGGATCGCCAGAAATATGTACAGCTGGCAGCCAAGGCGCACGTTCCTGTTATGGCCTTGGTACTGGATGTACCCGAATCTGTGCTGCTGGAACGTGATTTAGGCAGGGAGCATCCGCGTGGCCGCCAACGGGTCAAGCAGCAGGCACAGCTGTTAAAGCGGAACCTGCGTGGTATCCGTGAGGAAGGCTTTAACGCTTGCTATGTTCTTAAGGATGTAGAAGAAATGAACTTTGTTCGCCGTGTGCAGCCACTGTTTCATGAGATTGGCTCAGGTATTGACATCATTGGTGATATCCATGGGTGCTACCGTGAGATGCTGGAAGTGATAGAGCGGCTAGGATATACGGAAGATACGAAAGGACTATACCATCATCCAGATGGTAGAAGACTAGTATCTGTCGGGGATGTGATGAGCCGTGGCCCAGAATCGTTACAAGCGGTGCAGTTCTGGAAAAAGCACGTGGATGCCGGACTAGCGTATATGATTGACAGCAATCATGGCTGGAAAATCGGCCGTTACCTCGATGGGAGAAAGGTGACTCTCAGTCATGGCGATGAACGATTTGCAGAGGAACTGGCCCAATATGAACAAAAAGCGGGCAAGACAGCGGCGGAACAGCTTAGAAGCGAGTTGAGAGATTTTCTGCTACATGCACCCTCTCATCTTATTTTTGGCAGAAATGGATTGCGACACGTGGTCGTGGCTCATGCCGGGATTAAGGATCATTTTATTGGCAAACAGTCGGCACGTATTTCTGATTATTGCCGCTATGGAGATACGGAAGGACAGGATGCGAACGGAACACCGATCCGCAAGGATTGGTTCGTAGACCATGAATCGGGAGAAATAGTAGTATGGGGACATGATCCGAGACCGCAGCCTACCCTTGTGAACCAGACGGTGAATATTGATCAGGGTGTGGTATTTGGCGGTATGCTGACCGCTTATCGTTATCCGGAAAAGGAATTTGTCAGCGTTCCGGCACATGAGAATTATGCGAATGATCCCGATAGCCCACTTGTCCGGTGGCAGAGAAAACGGTTTTCCCCGCCGAATTTACGCAAGCTAATCGCTGGTTACAGTGTGCTGACGGAATCGTATGGCGAAGTGCGCGTACAAGGAGAATGGATCAAATCCGCTATAGATACCGTGTCACATGTGACGGTACCCATGGAGGAGCTGGTGTATATTCCACCGACGATGAGCCCTGCTCCAGCGGTGTCTGCAGAGGAAGGATATCTGGAGCATCCACGTGAGGCGCTGGCTTATTATCGCGGGCAAGGAGTACAAACGATGGTGGCCGAGAAAAAACATATGGGTAGCCGGGCTATTTTGCTATTATTCAAAAACGAACAGGCCGCTGTTCAATATGTAGGCTACCCGACATTGGGCACGATCTATAGTCGGAGTGGGAGAGCTTTCTTTGAACAAAGCCTTGGGAAGCAAGTGATGGAGAAGCTGAATGTGGATTTACGGACTGCTGGATATTTTGAACGGAACCAGACGGATTTTGTATTGCTGGATGCGGAAATTGTACCGTGGAATCTCAAGGCTCGGGAACTGATTGCTGCACAGTATGCGCATGTGGGGGAGGCAGCTCTGTTGGATCGCAGTAAGCTGGTAGACAAGCTGAAGCAGGCGAAGGTTGCAGGTCGAGAGGTTGGAGACTGGTTGGAGGAAATGGAACAGAAGTACGCGAATGCCGTAACGTTTCAAGAGGCTTTTCAAAAATATTGCTGGGATGTGGACGGTCTGGATGAAATTCGTATTGCACCGTTCCATACGCTGGCACACAGCGGAAAGACTTTTTTCGACCATTCTCATATTTGGCATATGGAGCAAAACCGGGAGCTGGCTGGGCTGTCTTCCCTGTTTATGGAGACAGAGTATCGCGTTATCACGGACGAAGCAAGCGAGGAAGAGGTCATTCGCTGGTGGAACGAGATGACAGAGGATGGTCATGAGGGGATTGTGATCAAGCCGGAACGCTTTTTGATGAAAAATCGGGACAAGATGATTCAGCCTGCAATCAAGGTGAGAGGCCGGAAGTATTTGCACATCATTTACGGTATGGATTATCTTGCCCCTGAGAATTTAAAGCGTCTGAAGCAGCGTCGAACGAACAAAAAGGAGCGTCATGCCCTGATGGAAGGAGCGCTTGGTATGGAAGGCGTGGAACGTTTTGTCCGCAAGGATACGGTAGATCGTATTCATGAATGCGTCCTTGCCGCGCTATCTCTGGAATCGGAGCCGATTGATCCGAGATTGTAGTTTGCGAAGGAGGGATTGAGATGGAAAGGGGTACACCGTTAATTGATATTGGCGTGAACTTGATGCACCGTTCGTTTCATGCGGATCGGGAACAGGTGGTAGAGAGAGCCGCAGCTGTAGGGATTTCACCCCTGATTATTACCGGGACCAGTGTCCGTAGCAGTCGAGAGGCTTCTCAGTATGCAGCACGTTATCCGGGCAAGCTGTATGCGACAGCTGGCGTGCATCCCCATGATGCCAAAGACTGCAGCGCAGATACGATCCAGCAGCTCCGCCAGCTGGCGAGTCAGCCGCAGGTCGTATCCATAGGGGAATGCGGATTGGACTATAACCGTGATTTTTCGCCGCGTGATGTGCAGCGCCGATGGTTTGAGGAGCAAATCCAACTGGCGGGTGAGCTTAATATGCCGTTATTTCTTCATGAACGAGATGCACATGAGGATTTTGTTGCTATGCTGCGGGAGTATCAAGGGCTTGTCGATAAAGCAGTGGTGCATTGTTTTACAGGCACGGAACAAGAATTGCATACGTATGTAGAGATGGGACTGTATATCGGGATCACCGGCTGGATTTGCGACGAACGGCGTGGCAAACATCTGCGTGAACTGGTCAGAGATATTCCCTTGGACCGTCTGATGATTGAAACGGATGCACCATTTTTGACCCCGCGTAATTTGCCCGTGAAGCCTAAAGAAGGGCGTAATGAGCCCATGTATCTCGCTCACATTGCTGCTACGGTTGCCGAATGTACAGGCCGAAGCATGATGGAGATCGAAATCGCCACGACGGAGACAGCCAAACGTTTCTTCGGATTATAGGATTGTCAAAGCCATAGATGTGGTATATATTATAGTGAATTAAAAAAGCATTGTCGGGAGCTTGAGAAAGTCAGGCTGAGAGGGTGGCCCTTGCCACTGACCGTGAAATCTGATCTGGGTAATGCCAGCGTAGAGAAACCAAGAACACTATACAGGAATGCCGCTTGTTTCGCGGTTGTCGATAGATACAATGTATGTCCTAGCATTTTACCTTGACCCTGACTTTGGCTTGGTATCAGTGTAGTAGCTTAGACTACTGGTTATATAAGGCATATCGACGAATGATGTTTTGTATGGTGCTTCACCTTTTACTGCGCATAAAGCTTGCCTGGAGATTCAGCTCCAGACAAGCTTTTTTTTATGGCCAAGAGGCCAATTATAAGGATAAGGGGAGCACGCAATAATGAATACTGCTGTAAGAGCGTCCAAAGGGTTGAAGCTGACTGATATTTTGGTCACGATTGTGATCGCTGTTGTGTTCGGGTTAGTCTACAAAATATGGGGACCTGCCTATGATTTGATGAAACCATTCGGTTTACACGCCGAGCAACTGATGTATGGCATGTGGTTTATGGCAGGCACGTTTGCTTATCTCATCATTCGCAAGCCGGGTGTTGCAATTTTGGCAGAGGTGGCAGCGGCAACGGTCAGTGCTTTTTTGGGAAGCGAATGGGGGATGTCCACTTTGTACTATGGCCTGCTGCAAGGCTTGGGAGCGGAGCTATTTTTTGCGGCTTTTCTGTATCGGAACGCAAACCTGTGGGTTGCTTCGCTAGCTGCGGCCGGGGCGGCTGTCGCTTCTCTGATTTTAGACTTCAGCTACGGGTATATTGATCAGCTTTCGACCTGGAACTATGTTTTGTATATCGGTTTTCGCATGATTGGCAGCATTGTGATTGCCGGGGTATTCGCGTTCTATCTGGCTAGGGCATTGGAGGTAACCGGAGTCACGCGAAGTTTGAGACCCGCAACGGAACAAGATTATAAGGGGCTGGATTGATGAGCCAGGCAACCGAAGATGTGGTGGCTTCGATCACCCGTCTTCGGTTGAAATTCCCCGGTGAGCAGGAGCTGCTTTTTCACAATATGTCTTTGTCTGTCCGCAAGGGGGAAAAGCTGCTGTTGCTGGGACCGAGTGGATGCGGTAAATCAACGCTGCTCCAAGTGTTAAGCGGTCTGATTCCACGCACGATAGAAGTGCCTATGAAATGCGATGCTGCTGTAATCCCAAGTGTCTCAGGTATTGTATTTCAAGATCCTGATACGCAGTTTTGTATGTCATATGCAGACGAGGAACTGGCTTTTGTGTTGGAAAATAATCAGGTTCCTCGTGAGCAGATGCGATCCCGTATTCGCGAGCTGCTGATACAGGTTGGTCTATCAACGGATGATATACACATGCCCATTGGCAGCATGTCACAGGGAATGAAACAGCGGCTGGCGATTGCGTCTGTGCTGGCTATGGAGCCAGAAGTGCTTTTTCTGGATGAGCCCACGGCTTTGTTGGACGAGGAAGGCACTACACAGGTGTGGGATACCATTCGAAACATTTCGGTAGACCAGACACTGGTGATCGTGGAGCATAAAATTAATGAAATTGTCCATGATGTGGACCGGATTGTGGTGCTTTCTGCTCAAGGGGAGATCGTTGCGGATGGAAGGGCGGAAGAAGTATTTCATGGGCAGCGGCAGGCATTGTCCGAGTATGGCGTGTGGTACCCGGGAGTATGGAGTGAATCGTCTTCGCCGCGTTGGAGTGAATCAGTGACACAGCAGAATGGTACGGGGAATGGTACAGGGATTGATTTGCTGGAGCTGGAACATTTTAGTGGCCTCCGCGGTTTAAGTTCAGTGATTTATGTGGAGCATGCGCAGGTGAAGCCTGGCGACTGGATTGGCGTGGTCGGTGAAAACGGGGCTGGCAAAAGCTCACTGCTGCTCTCCATGATGCGCTTACTTCGCACACAGGGACGTTATAGCGTGCGCGGAATTGAGGCAGGCAGTACGGAACAACTGGCAGAGCGTATCGGGTTCGCGTTTCAAAATCCCGAGCTGCAATTCGTAGCACACACCGTACGAAAGGAACTAGAGTATTCGTTACCCAAGAGCTTGTTCACCGTTGAACAGTGCCGGGAACGGGTCGATCGGATGCTCGTACAGTTCGGACTGGAGCGGCTGGACGAGCGTCATCCGTATCAGCTTTCATTGGGCCAAAAAAGGCGGTTGAGTATTGCTACGGCTATGATCCGTGAGCCGGAAGTGCTGCTGCTGGATGAACCGACTTTTGGGCAGGATGCGCGTAATACCTTTGTCATGCTGGATATGTTGGAGCAGCTGAGAGCGGCAGGCACGGCCATTGTGATGGTCACGCATGACCCGGAAATTGTCCGTCGATATTGTACCAATATATGGCGGATTCAGAAAGGGGAACTCCAGTATGAACCTATCCTTTCCCCATCATAAAACATGGCTGCATCGCGTGAATCCGGGCCTAAAGCTTGTTATGTTTTCCATACTGTTTGTGGTCGTTATAGTCATCCATGATCCGAATGTCATGTTTAATGTTGCGTGTGCTATGCTGCTGCTGCTTGTCTGGTCAGGCCATCCATGGAAGCGGCTGCTGCTGTATGGATCTCCCTTTATATTGGTGTTTATTTCAACCTCAACGGGCATGATGATGTTCGGCAAAGGGGTGACGACCTGGTGGACATGGGGCCTGATCCATATTACGCAGGAAAGCTTTTATCGGGGTATACATCTGGGCTTTCGTGCGCTGAGTATGGCGGCGGTAGGGTTGCTGTTTGGTTTAACGACTCGTCCAGTGAACCTTTTTTATTCACTGATGCAGCAATGGAGGCTCTCTCCGAAGTATGCGTATAGCTTTTTGGCAGCCATGCGGTTGATGCCCATGATGGTGGAGGAATTCCAGGCATTGAGACAAGCCCATCGTATTCGAGGTTTACATCAGCATGTGTCCAAATGGAATATGTATGCCACGCTTCGCAGGTATGCAATTCCGCTGCTCGCTCAAAGTATCCGGCGTGCACAGCGAATTGCTATTGCCATGGAAGCCAAGGGTTTTACCAATGAAACCAAACGCACGTATTATTATGCGATTGGCTATTCGGCTGTAGATATTGTGTTCATATTCTATTTTGTCATCATGCTTACGCTGGCTTGGGGACTCGGTATCTGCTTTCCTTACGTGGGGGTGTGGGATGTGCGTTAATTGTTGTCAAAAGGCTTTGCCCGTTTTCTGCTCTGTGGTATATTAATGCAATGGGAATTGACGGCTCGTACAGACCCGCCTGGGCTGGCGGGCTTATTACATTTTCCCTGAGAAATGGATCATCAGGAGGCCAGGTTTCATGATTACGCTGCATCAGGTAAGCAAGCATTATACCACCTCAAGCGGCCAATTTCATGCGGTTCAATCCGTGTCCCTTCAAGTGGAGGAGGGGGAAATTCACGGTATCATAGGTGCCAGCGGTGCCGGTAAGTCTACGTTGCTCCGGTTGATGAATGTATTGGAAAGGCCGGATGAGGGAAACGTGGTTGTAAACGGGGAAGATTTGACTCGCATGCCGGAAAAACGTCTCCGTGAAGCGCGGCGATCGATAGGGATGATTTTTCAGCATTATCATCTTGTTCACAATCGGACGGTCAGTGGAAATGTGGCAATGTCGTTGGAGCTGGCAGGTGTCGCGAAAAAAGAGAGAGCGGAACGTGTGCGCGAATGCCTGCAATTCGTCGGTTTAGCTGATAAAGCAGAACAGTATCCGGCACAACTGAGCGGAGGCCAAAAGCAACGTGTGGCGATAGCCAGAGCGCTGGCGAATCGACCTGCGGTGCTGCTGTGTGATGAGCCGACCTCGGCGCTTGATCCGCAGACGACCGCGGATATTCTGGGCGTGTTACGGGAGATCAACCGGGAACTGGGAGTTACCATTGTAATCGTAACGCACGATATGGACGTGGTACGCAATATTTGTACCCGTGTATCAGAAATGCGGGATGGGCAGCTGCTTTCAACGCAACGTGTAGTTGACGCTGCGGTAGGTTCAACAGCGGAAGCAGGTGAAGCTGATGAATGAAATGCTGAGCATCATTGTGCAATACCAGTCAGAGATATGGAAAGCCATCGGGGAGACGTTTATCATGGTGGGGATTTCTATCGCAGCAGCTGTACTGTTAGGGCTTCCGGCAGGAACGATTTTGTATTTGTGCGGCAAAGGGCAAAAATATGAAAATCGACTGCTGTTCACCTTATTGAACAGTGTGGTCAATGTCATCCGCTCGTTCCCGTTTTTGCTGCTCGTCGTGTTTATGATTCCATTTACACGTCTGGTCGTAGGGACGGCGCTGGGCACGATGGCTGCAACGGTTCCCTTGTCAGTGGTGGCCATCGCCTATTATTCGAGGCTGGTGGAGCAATCATTGCTTGAGGTGCCCAAGGGTGTAATTGAAGCCGCTACTTCTATGGGGGCATCCACCCTCCAGCTTATTTTTAAATTTCTGTACGTGGAAGCTCGTTCCGGGCTTGTACTGGGTTTGACCACGTCCACCATTAGCTTCATCTCCTACTCCACGGTGATGGGCATTGTGGGCGGCGGCGGGGTAGGCGATTTTGCCATCCGCTACGGTTACCAGCGTTTTGAAACAGGCTTGATGGCGTTCACCATCGTCGTCATGATTATTTTCGTACAAACGATCCAGTTCACCGGAAGCACCATATCCCGCCGGATCGACAAGCGGTAAGAGGTTAATGAATCTCTTCATTAACAATTGCACCACCTACTATGGGAAGTGAAAATGACTTTACAGTGTCTCAAAAGCGGAGCGGGCAGAATTGTTCTGGAGAAGCGTCAGCGTTCGCCTTTGAAATGGGATTCTAACCTATAAATTGTGTTACAAATCAGAGAGAATCCCATTTCAACAGCGATCAGAAGAACAATCTGCACGTGAAGCGGCTGCGGCTGTACTGTAACTCATTTTTATCTTCCCAATCACAATTTACTTGGAGGTTCCTCATCAAATGAGTCGGAAAAACAACATGAAAACGAACTTGAAACTACTCACACTATTTGCTGTCGTTATGCTACTGGTTGCCGGATGCGGTGGTCAAAAGCAGGCTGCTTCAGAAACACAGTCTAAAGAAGCAACTCCACAAAAAGAAGTGACCTTGAAAGTAGCAACGCTAATCCCACCGATGACAGATGTGCTGGATATCGTGAAGCCGCTGCTTAAACAGGACGGAGTCAATCTGGAAATCGTCGTGCTTTCAGATAATATCCAACCGAATAACGCATTGGCAAGCCATGAAGTGGATGCTAACTTCTTTCAGCATGCTCCTTTTATGCAACAATATAATGAAAGCAACAAGTCCGATTTGGTAGCGGTAAAACCAATTTACAATGCCATTTATGGCGCGTACTCCAAAAAATACAAGAACATTAAAGACCTGCCCGAAGGTGCGACCATTGCTATTGCCAATGACCCGGCCAATACCGGACGCTCTTTAGTAATGATGGAGCAAAACGGTTTGATCAAGCTTAAAGAAGGCGTAGGCTATAATGCTACACAGGCTGATATTATTGAGAATAAGAAAAAATTCGTGTTTAAAGAAGTGGATTTGTTGATGCTGGCGCGGTCACTGGATGATGTGGACATGGCTGCCATGTATCCCGCATATGCCAAGCCGCTCGGTCTGACACCGAAGAAGGACGCGCTGATTACCGAAAAAGACGATACGCATTTTGCCATTAATCTGGTAGCGCGTAAGGATAATGTAGATTCCGATGCTATTCAAAAGCTGGCAAAGCGAATGACTGGACCGGAAGTACGTAAATTTTTTGAGGATAATTACAAGGACAGCGTTGTTCCAGCATTTTAAATAAATGAGGATTTTGCAAAAATCCAATAAGCGACTTCCAATGAATAAGATATAGATCGAAATGGTTTAGTTCGTCTATATCTTGCACGTTGGAGCGACTGGAATCGAATTTTGCAAAATCCTGAAATAAGTATGTTGAAACATCGTTTTATGATGAAATACGACCTGTATAATGGAAGGAAGTCTGTGAAGAGCAGATGGTCTCCCTTGTGCAGGTCTTTTTTTCATCCTTAATATGGAAAGGAATGATCGAAAACAGGGTATAAAGTCTTATTTTTTAAGATTTCAGGGTGTTACACCGCTGCGAATTTTGGTCATAAAGGGCGATGGAGTAATGATAAGGAACATATTAAAATAAATATACGAACAAACATTCGTTTTCGATTTCGTTAACGGTGTTTTTATATGGGTCAAAAAATTCAGCTGACAACGGGCCAAAAGCGTGAATAAAAAGGAAGGGGAACGACATGAAGCTGTTTGTAACTGTAAAAAGTTTGGGAAAGCGCAAACCCGCACTCGCACGACAGGAATTAGAACTGAGTCCTGCTCCAGAAACATTGCGAGATTTGATTACTGCAACCGTTGCTCTGAATGTTCAAAAGCTACGGGAAAAGCAGGAGAGTGTCGCGCTGATTCCGTTTCTCACGGGAGAGGAAGTTCAGGCACAAGGCGAGATAGGCAAAGTAGGATTCGGTTCCATATATAATGAGGGTGTCCCGGATATTAAGGATGCTGTGAACACGGCGATGCAGGCTTTTGAAGATGGTTTATACAGAGTTTTTGTATGTGACGAGGAAACTATTGAACTGGATGCTCCTTTGTCACTGAAGGATGGGAATGAGATTGTATTTATACGCTTCACAATGCTGGCTGGAGGCCTATGGTAGAGGGGGAAACGAAATATGCATCAAGAGAACAATGAGCAAGAATATTTCACCACACTGAAGGAGCGCGCGGCGCAACTGGATGGACAACAACAGGAGTTGGCTCAGTATGTTGTGGAACTGGGTAAGCTTCATTACATACAGGAGAACGAGGAGCCATTTAACGAATGTCAGCGAATATTAAAAGAACGGGCGACAGAAAGCGGAGAACCGCTGTTTAAACCACTGACAGAGGTATTACGTGCTCTAATTGGACAAACAGCGGGCGATGTATTCGCCCATCTAACAGAGCATGTGACTGAATATCCATACAGCACAGGGTATGCGCGAAAACCGTTTCGCACTTCGGATATTACGGCCCATACTTCCCGGATTTATAAAAGAATGGTGCAGTTGATCCGAATGGACTGTATCGGGTTCTCTGTAATGGATTATTTAACAAAAAAGGATTATGAACCAGGCAGGGATTACCGGATTCAGGAAACGATTGGTGACTGGATTGCTTATGAGCTGGATAACGGTAATTCGCAGGTGCTTGAGGCGTTAAAAGCTATTATTTATGGGGATAATCAGGCTGCGTTACTTACGCGCAATATGATTAAAGGCATGCTCCTGAGTCATCAGGAGGAGAATTATCGCATGATTGGAGAGCTCTTGGCAGCCGCCAAGCTCCAGGAGGGATTGCGCCAAAGTATCGTGGAACAAATGGATGAAGGAACCCCGGAGGCTCTAATATATCTGTTAAAGGTGATCATCGACCAAGGCTTCATTCGTTACAGCTCGGTAGTGCGGGCGCTTGCAGTTTGGACGGGAATGGGTTTGGAATCCGCTAATCAGCGGGTCGTTCGCCAACTGATCGAGCAGGCATATGAAGCATTGACTCGTAGTGAACTGCGCCAAGAATGGCTGACCAGCTCAAATGCTAATGAAGTATATATGAGTTTGTGGGCTACCGCAGTACATGAGGAACGTGATTTGTATGGACAGGTTCAGAAACTCATGGAGCAGGGAGCACCTTACCAGAAGATCGTAGCGCTTTATGTACTGTCTAACAGTGAAAACAAGGATGTGCGCCTCGGAATTGCGAGAGAATATCTGGATGAAACGAACCCGGAACTTCAATATTGGATACTGACGAACTATACAAGCAATTATTTTTATGAATGGATAGAAGGCGGGACGGTCGCGGATCGGATTGTTAAAGTGGTGCGCACTCCTTTGCTGGAGAGCAAAGAGGAGCGGCGTAAAGATTTTGAACGACTTCATAACCTGTTTGTACATATGAAAAAGGGTGAGTCCACCGAGCCTTCCAAGGTGCTGGATTTTGTTAATCTGTATCACCGCTCAGATGCACCTATTCAAAAAATGCTGTATCTCGCTGGTTATGATATGGACGCTTCCTGGATTGGGGAAATCATAGCCTTAAAGGAACAGATTAGCCCTAATCTGCGTGGCGAACTGTTGAACCATTTTGTGCAAAACCCTGAGGATACGGTACAGCGTGATTTTATTTTTTCCAGTTTGTCTGACAAAAGTATGAGTATCCGTGAGTTCGCTGTGGCCAAGGCGCGTAAGCTGACGCTGTCGGAACCAGAAATGCAACAAATGGAAGCCTTATTAAAGCTCAAGACGGGATCGTTGCGACAAAGTGTCATTGGTGTGTTGCTCTCACAATCGGAAGGGCCGCTGGCTGGCTCATTGGAACGCTTGCTTCGTGCTAAGGCGGAGCTGCAACGATTGGGTGGACTGGAAGTATTGACGAAGATATATGCAGACCCGGATCGTGCCGAACAGTATGAAAGCCTGCGGGCTTTGGCGGATATCATTCAGCAACCCACAGCCAAAGAGGAGCAACTGCTGTCCAAGCTGGGACAGGAGGATGCTTATACAGGGGCTAACGGTTTTGGCCTGTACGATCCGAATGTCAAGGAAGCTTGGTTGGAAGAGAAAGTTGATCTGGGTGATTTTCGATTGTCCGATGTTTTTGTTAGTCCATTGGAGAAGCTCAAGCAGTTCTTGAGCGGACTGGATGAGCTTGTTCATCATCATCGTGATGTGGAATATACTGCGGAGTATTATTCGGGCTACAAAGATACATTGCTTATTGGGACGAACCTTCGTCCTCTACGGCTGGTTCAGGTCGATGAAGAAGTAGATTCTAGACTGTCTTTATATCCTCTCTATGAGGAGTGGGACCGTTATTTGCAGGAAAGCGGCATGGAAGCGCGTGAACTGCTGGAGCTTGTTTTTTATGACCGATTGGAGCCTATGGACCGAACGCTGGATCGCTACTATCGATACTTTTCTTTTAACATGAATTATTCAGAACAAAGCAAGCACAAGCTGCTGGAAGGATGGCGTAAAGACTTCGCTGAGCAAATGTATCCTTTGGATCGGATTAACGAGGTTCAGAAGTGGATGGCAGAGCTGACCTATTCCGATCAGGTAAGTACATTAGTTAATGCTTATTTTATGGACACATCCGGTGACCAAACATTTGACGTAATTGACCTTGCTTTAAATTCACTAATGCAGGGCGTGCCTAAGGACAGACCTGCTGAGGATATGGGAATGCTCCATCTATTGTCCGGCCCGTGGGTGGCACTGGAGAAGGGGCAGGTTCATGATGGTGAGTCCTTTAAGCGCTTTTTCCATACCTTTGTGAACTACGCAGAACTGCCAGGAGCGGAAAATCGTTTTTATTCTCCGCTGGATCTGGAGGATTATTTCAAAGCATATGAAAAAGGGTTGATCGGTGTAGGGGAAGTCTATCGGGAACTGCTGGCCGGTAGGGAAAGCAGAAGACATATGAGTTCCTTAACCAATGCCCGCAATACATGGATTTCTAGCAAACATGAATTTTTGGAAATACGTCGTACGGTTATTGATCGACTGTTAGAGGTTGAATTGGTTCGAGGCGATTTGCCTACCGAGGCTACGCCAAAGGTTATGGGATTGAGCCAATTTGAAGGTATGGATTATTTCATCCGTATTTTGGAGGGTCTCGACAAGGAAACGTTTGTGCGTGGTTATGTGTACGGCTACGGTGATCGTATTACCAAAAAAGAATCGTTCAGCCACTTGCTCAAAGCATGTTATCCGAGTGATGGCGAGAATGCCACGTTGCTCAAGGAAAAGCTGAAAAACACTAAAATTACGGATAAACGTCTGCTGGAGGCTGCTATGTATGCTCCACAGTGGATTGAGATTGTAGCAGACTATCTCGGTTGGGAAGGGCTTCGCAGTGCCGCATGGTATTTCCATGCACATATCAATGAAGGTTTTTCGGCCGAGAAGGAAACGATTGTAGCCCATTATTCGCCGATTGCTCCGCAAGATTTTAATGATGGTGCCTTCGATATTCACTGGTTCCATGAGGCCTATGAGACGTTGGGCGAGGAACGATTTGATCTGCTGTACGATTGTGCCAAGTATATTTCAGCTGGAGCCAATCATCGTCGATCCCAGTTGTTTGCAGATGCGACGCTAGGCAAGCTGAAACGAAGTGACATGGAAAAATCAGTGGAAGACAAGCGAAACAAAGACCATTTGCTGACCTACAGTCTGATTCCACTTGCTCAGCCGCCTGAACCAGATGTACGCGAACGTTATGATTTTATCCAGAGGTTTCTGGAACAAAGCAAAAAATTCGGAGCACAGCGTAAGGCCAGTGAGGCACTCGTTTCACGGATTGCACTCGGGAATTTGGCACGTAACGCAGGTTATGATGATGTAACCCGTCTCGTATGGGACATGGAAGCTCGTAAGCTGGATGATCTCCGGTCTTATTTTGAGCCACATGCTTTGGACGAGGCTACAACGGTGCAGCTCGTCATTGATGCTGAAGGAGCGGCAGATATTGAAATTGTCAGCAAAGGCAAGACGCTGAAATCCATTCCGGCTCGTTTCAAGAAGGATGAGTATGTTACGTCGCTGAAGGAGCTTAAAGGAGATCTAGTGGATCAGTACCGCAGAGCTCGCAAAGAATTGGAACGCTCTATGGAGTCTGGTACGACCTTTATGGTGAAGGAATTAAGAGGACTGCTGGGTAATCCTGTGCTTGCTCCGTTGGTGCGAACACTGGTTTTCAAGGCCGATGATCACCTCGGATATTTTAATGAGGAAACGTTGGTATTGACGGCTCCTTTTGCTGAACAGCATACTATAGGAGAAGAAGACAAGCTGATTATCGCTCATCCCCTTCATTTGTTCGAAAGTGGTCGTTGGAGCGACTTCCAGAAGGACTTATTCGACCGCCAGATACGCCAGCCATTTAAGCAGGTGTTCCGTGAGCTGTACTTGCTGAATGCTGATGAACGTGCAAACGCGACAGTTTCCCGTCGATATGCGGGACACCAGGTACAGCCGAATAAAACGGTATCCCTATTGAAAGGTCGCCAATGGACAGTCAGCTATGAGGACGGACTCCAGAAGGTGTACTATGCCGAGAATCTGATTGCGAACCTGTATGCCATGGCAGACTGGTTCTCACCAGCGGATACTGAGGCTCCTACGCTGGAGACAGTACAGTTCTTTGATCGGACAACGTATAAGAGCGTACCGTTGGACGAAGTTCCTCCTGTTCTGTTCTCCGAAGTTATGCGGGACGTGGATCTGGTCGTCAGTGTTGCCCATATAGGCGGCGTTGATCCAGAGGCCAGTCTGACGACCATTGAAATGCGTAGGGTGATTGTGCAGGAATCACTTCGCCTGCTGAAAATTAGCAATGTACGCTTGGATGGGAATTATGCACGTGTAGATGGGACCCTTGGCGAATATGCTGTGCATCTGGGAAGCGGGGGGGTCTATAAGCAAGCGAAGGGAGCACTGCATATTATTCCGGTGCATTCGCAGCATCGTGGACGCATCTTCCTGCCGTTTCTGGACGAAGACCCAAGAACAGCGGAGATTCTATCCAAAATTGTGTTGTTGGCCGAGGACCAAAAGATCAAGGACCCGCAAATTCTTACACAGCTTCAAGCGTAGAATAGAATTCTGATATATAGAGATTCATAATTAACTCAACGTTCGCACCTAGACAATGGTTTCAAATCCTCGACTGTGTAGGTGGAAACTTAGTTTAGTTGCGGAGGTTGAGTTATTTAATATTGAGCGTGTATCAAGCGCCAATAAGGAGATATGGGTAATATTTTAGATTCTGTGGTTTGATGAGAATCTAACAGTATAACAATTGACGATAATAGGAGAACACAACGATGATTAATAGTATCTTTCTAAAAGAGTACTCAACCGAGTATCAATCACAAGTTGTCGATTTAATTTTACATATTCAAAAAGATGAATATAATATCGCCATAACCAAAGAAGATCAGCCAGATTTGCTTGATATTGAAAACTTTTATCAGCGTGGTAACGGCAACTTCTGGGTAGCTCTTAGTGAAGAAACCGTAGTAGGGACTATAGCTTTGTTAGATATTGGGAACCGTAAGACAGCACTCAGAAAAATGTTTGTAAAACAAAACTATAGAGGTAAAACATTCAATGTTTCGAATCAATTATTGCATCATGCCATAGGATGGGCCAGGGTAAGGTCTATTGAAGAAATCTATCTTGGAACAACACCACAATTCGTAGCAGCTCATCGTTTCTATGAGAAGAACGGCTTTGTTAGTATAGCTCCAGAAGAATTGCCGATTGGTTTTCCAGTCATGAAAGTGGATAAAAAGTTTTACAGATACGTCATTCAATAATGGGTATAAATGAAGATGCTGCTGGGTCACAAAAGAAACTGTCGTCTAGCAAATGTTTCTTTTGTTTAGGACAGGCGTTTGCTAGAATAAAAGGGTATGTTGTAAGTCAACGTTAACCAAATTGCTGGGAGGGACACAAGTATGAGCAAAAAGATCAAATGGGGAATTGTCGGCACAGGCTGGATCTCAGATCAATTTGTGGCGGATTTGGCGCATGTTTCGAATGGAGAAGGGTATGCTGTTGGATCACGCACTATTGAAAGCGCTACCGAATTTGCAGCTAAGCATCAAATATCAAGGGCTTACGGGAGCTATGAGGAATTAGCACAAGATCCCGAGGTAGATGCTATTTACGTAGGGACTCCCCATCCTTTTCATAAAGAAAATGTTCTGACGGCTCTTCGGGCGGGCAAAGCAGTCTTGTGTGAGAAACCCTTCACCGTCAATAGCAAAGAATTGGAGGAAATGATCGGCTTTGCACGTGAGCGTAAGCTATTCCTGATGGAAGCAATGTGGACACGTTTTTTGCCTCCGATTCGCCAAGTGCGGGAGTGGATACATGCGGGACACATTGGCGAGGTAAAGCTGGTTAAGGCGGAATTTGGTTTTCGAATAGATTGGAACCCGGAGGGGCGGCTTTTGAACCCTGAGCTGGGCGGAGGTGCTCTATTAGATGCAGGAATTTATCCGGTTTCTTTTGCTTCAATGGTCTTCGGTCCTGAACCTGAGCATGTATGGAGCACTGCTCATATCGGGGAGACAGGCGTTGACGAGACATTTTCGATCTTGCTGGATTATGGAAAAGGACGCACGGCTATGCTTAACGGGGCAGTCCGTCTCGGATTGACGAATGAGGCATACATCCATGGAACAAAGGGCTATATCCACATTCCGTCATTCCTGAACAGCACATCTGCTACTTTAGTTGTGGACGGTGAAGAGGCACAAAACTTTCAGGATGACCGATCCTCTACAGGCTATGCCTTTGAAGCAGAAGAAGTCGGGCGTTGCTTGAACGAAGGTTTGCTCGAAAGTTCTACTATTTCTTTAGATGAATCGTTAGGAATTATGAAACTGATGGATCAGATTCGTTCACAATGGGGGCTTCGGTATCCGTTTGAATAATCACATTAATTCCAGGGACCTTTCAGGTTCTCTGGAATTTTTTTGTTTATGAGCGTTATTTTTCATACCAGGATTTTGCGAAATTCGATTCCAGTCACTCCGAAGTGCAAGATATAGACGAATTAACATTGCGATCTATATCTTGTTCATTGGAAGTCGATTATTGGATTTTTGAAAAAAAATTCTTATACATAAGTATTTCCAATTCCCAAATAGCGACTTTGGTCGCACGCTAGGTAACGCCATATGAGTAAGTCAAGAGTGGGACATATGAATCATTTTTATGGATTAAAATTAGTTAAAAAACCGTCATTAAATAGTTACAAAAGTGTAATTTTATTATCGGTTAACTGAATTGTTAACGCTCTCTTTTCATGAAAAAGAATGAAGGTCCTAGTGTTGTACTTCCAAAAACTTTCAATGAAATTTTCGGAAATGTACGGTAGGGTGGTAAACGTGTCACTTGAGCCATTGCGGCTTTTGCTGACTTGCTTGCTTATCCCGTGGCTCTGGATTCTTGTCGGAGCTCGCAGGATCGAGAGCCTTTGCAAGCCTGTGAGAGTTGAATAGGCATTCACCTCATGACCTAACATCAAGGAGGAATTACAAACGTGAAAGTGAAATCAACATGGTTGTTCCGTATGGTGATGATGACAGTTATCGCGGCTGTTGTGATCGGACCTATGAATATTGCAGGAGCGGCAGGAAGCCAGACAGATCGGCCTTGGATGAACACGGCCCTGTCGGCTGAGAAACGGACAGCGTTGCTGCTGCAGGAAATGACGCTGGAAGAAAAAATAGATTTGGTGACTGGCAAGGTCAACAATTACTATGGATTCTATAATAATTCGATGGAGCGGTTGGGCATTCCGGCGCTGGCGATGGCAGATGGACCAGCGGGTGTGCGTATCGCTAATCCAGATGTGCAGGACAAGCAATCTACTGCGTTGCCTGCTCCAATTGCGTTGGCTGCAACGTGGGATACCCAAGCTGCCAAACAGTATGGTGATTTGATTGGAGACGAGGCTTTTAATACAACTCATAATGTTGCGCTTGGACCGGGGATGGATATTGCCCGTATTCCATGGGGATCGCGAAACTTTGAATCTATGGGTGAGGACCCGCTACTGCAATCGCAAATGGCGACCGCTTATGTCAAAGGTATACAAAGCCACCCTGTTTTGGCGACTGCGAAACATTATCTTATGAATAATCAGGAAACAGAGCGCTTCACGACGAATGTCAAAGTCAGTGACCGTGCGTTGCATGAGATTTACCTACGCCCGTTCCAAGAAGTCATCGCCAAGGCAGATTTGGGAGGGGCAATGTGCTCCTTTAACAAGGTCAACGGCGAGTCTGCTTGTGAGAACAAAACTCTTTTGACCGACCTCTTGAAGAAGGAACTGCAATTCAAGGGCTTCGTGATGAGTGATTACGGTGCGAACCTGAGTACAGTCGAATCGGCAAATAGCGGATTGGACCTGGAAACACCGGGGACCCCTTATGGTAAATGGGGAGATCAGCTGCTGGCGGCTATTAAGAATGGTAAGGTAAGTGAAAAAACGATTGATGATAAGGCTGGGCGCATTTTGGTGCAAATGTTCAGCAAAGGTTTATTCGATCACCCGGCTCAAAATAATCAAATTGATGCCCGTGACCATGGCAAGACAGCCCGTCAATTGGCTGAGGAAAGTATGGTACTGCTTCAAAATAAAAACAATGCATTACCGTTGTCTAAAGATAAACTCAAGTCCATTGCTGTGATTGGCCCCGATGCAGATAACGGCACTGTGGCAGGCGGAGGCAGTTCGTTGGTGAACCCGACGTATACCGTGAGTCCGTTAGAGGGCATCCGCAATCGTGTCGGCAAAGGTGTTACCGTCCAATATGCACCGGGTACAGACCCGATCTCTGCAGGAGACATTATGCCTGGCCCATCGGCTGTTCCGTCTTCACTGTTGACTACATCTGATCAGAAAGAGGATATCAGTGTTGGATATGCGACTTATGGAGATGGCGAACAGGGGCTTCGAGGCGAATACTGGAAGAATAACAAGATGGAAGGAAATCCGATTCTTGTACGCAATGATGACCAAGTCAATATGAACCTTGGATTTTATAATTATCAGGGCTTCAATGCGAAGTCCCCTAAAGTTCCAAATACACCAACGACACTGAACGGCTTGATATCTGCACGCTGGACAGGGGCAATTGCAGCTCCCAAGGATGGTGACTATGCATTGTCATTAACCAGTTTGGGATCAAGCAAGCTGTATCTCGACGATAAGCTTTTCGTGGACAATCAAGGTGAAAAGCTGGGCACTACGAAGAAAAGCATCTCCCTTAAAGCGGGTGAAAAGCACAAGATACGTATTGAATACCGCGCTGATTATCCGACAAATGGTCGTGATTCCGGTGGTATGGTTCGTCTGGGCTGGGAACCTCCGGCAGATACGTCAGATAAGTTGATTGACAACGCTGTGAAATTGGCGAAAAAATCGGATGTTGCGATTGTTGTTACGCGTACGTATGAGAGCGAAGGATATGTTGAGCGTTTCGATATGGAACTGCCGAACAATCAGGATCGGCTAATCCGTGCGGTTGCGGCTGCAAATCCGAAAACTATTGTCGTACAAATGAGCGGCAGAGCCGTGCAAATGGATACCTGGCAGGACAAAGTCCCTTCCATCGTACAAGCATGGTTTGCTGGACAAGAGCAAGGGAATGCTATAGCACGCGTCTTATTCGGGGATGTGAATCCTTCGGGTAAGTTGCCGGTAACCTTCCCGGTTAACGAGCAGTCTACACCCGTGTCCTCACCAGAGAAGTTTCCGGGTGTGAACGGTATAGGTGACTATTCAGATGGTATTTTTGTAGGCTATCGTGGGTATGAGAAATCGGGTATTCAACCGGCGTTCTCCTTTGGACACGGTTTATCCTATACGACATTCGGATATAGCGATCTGAAAACAAAACAGCATGCGAGTGGAAAAAAATCTGATCGTACGAGTTCCGTCGAAGTTTCGCTAAAATTGAAGAACACGGGTAAAACAGCCGGAGCTGAGGTTGTACAGGTGTACAACGGTAAGCTTCCGACAAACGTAGAGACTCCATCCCGTCAACTGGCAGGCTGGTCCAAGGTAGAGTTAAAGCCGGGTCAAGAGAAGAAGGTTCGCATTGAGCTCGACCCGAAAGCTTTCTCATATTGGGATGAAAAGTCCAAAGCATGGGTTATGCCAGCGGGTGAAGTGCCCATTTATGTGGGCAGTTCCTCTCAGGATTTACGACTGACGGGAAGTGTTACGATTCCGGCAACCTCTACAGAAAAGGCAAAAAAGTAATCCCGTTACATTTGTTTTAAAATGGTTATATTCAAGAGAGCGCGGGCACAAGCACCGGCTCTCTTTTTGCTATTGGTATGTAAACGTCCAACAGGTATGCAAAGGGAAACCCAAGTGAAAGCTGAAATAGTAGGGAGGATGGGGACAGGATAATGATGGGGAGAGGAGGATATAGATGAAAAAACTCCAAAAGCAACGACGTACTGACATCTGGCTGCTTATAGCTGCAGTAGCCATTTTGATCTGTGCGGTCCTGGCCAGTATGGCTATACGGAATGTTCCGGGGCCGAAAGCAGAAAATAACGTCAACATGTGGCTAACAACACCCGATCCGGCGAATCGCCTAACCCAACAAACCCCGATCCGTTGGGATAGGGATCACAGTAAAGAAAATGCAGCGAATGCGGATACACTGACGATTGAGATTAAGCCAGATATTCGTTACCAGACGATGGAAGGGTTTGGAGCAGCGGTGTCCGGTTCGTCCGCATACCTGATGAATTATGGCATGTCTGCCAATCAGCGTGATCAGCTGCTAAATGATTTGTTTACAGCCAGTGGCATTCAACTGAGTTATATTCGCCATACCATTGGAGCCTCAGATTATTCCGTAGATGGACAGGGGCAGCCTGGCAGCTATACCTATGACGATGTGGCAACAGGTAAGGACTATGAGCTGAATCATTTCTCCATCGCCAAGGATCGGGATGTGATCGATGTGCTGAAGCAAATCTTGAGAAGAAACCAGGATTTAAAGATTATGGGAACCCCATGGACAGCTCCGCCCTGGATGAAATATGGGGAGCAGATTTATAACGGCTGGTATTTGGACTATACCAATCCGCGCGTCTACCAGGCGTATGCTGACTATTTTGTTCGTTATCTACAGGCTTATGCGAACGAGGGAATTCCGATTCAGGCGATTTCCATTCAAAATGAGCCAGAATTCACGACGTCCAAGTATCCCAGTATGAGCATGGGAGCAGCAGAACAGGCGAATTTTATTAAACAATACCTGGGCCCGACCCTAAATCGAAACCATTTATCTACTCACATTATTGCCTTTGACCATAACTGGGATACAGGGAGCGAATATGCCAAGACTGTGTTAGGAGATGAACAGGCTCGAAACTATACGCACGGAACAGCCTTTCATTGCTACAAAGGAGAGCCCACAGCGATGACAGATGTGCATAATGCTTTCCCTGATAAGCCTGTATATATGACAGAATGTAGTGGGGGGGCGTGGAGTCCGGGCTTTGGAGATGATTTGAGCTGGGATATGTCCAAGCTGATCATTGGTGCACCCCGAAACTGGTCGCAAAATGTCCTCTTTTGGAATATCGCACTTGACCCGTCCGGGGGTCCGACCAATGGGGGTTGCGCCAACTGTAGAGGTGTAGTGACCATCGACCCGTTAAGCGGTGCAGTTACGAAAAATGTGGAGTACTATGCGATTGGGCACGCCAGCAAATTTGTCCGTCCAGGTGCAGTACGTATTGATTCTACACATTATAGTGGAAGTATCGAAACGGTCGCCTACCGCAACCCCGACGGTACGCTTGTCCTGATTGCCGCCAATACGGGAGAGAACACAAAGACATTTAAGGTTCGGCAGGGAAATAAGGTTTTCAAATCTACCCTTCCCTCCAAGTCCGCAGCTACCTTTCAATGGAATCCTACGGTTTCCTGATATGGCATGTACATCAACGTTTTATAGAAGTTTTAGAGCGCTTAGCCCATCTGGCTGAGCGCTCTTTTTTCATTTGCTACAAAGTCCAGACTGTGAAAAAGATAAAATTTTAATATTGTTCAGAATTGGTTCAGAGGCGGATGATAAGATCTTTTCACTAATAACAAGAATGAACCGTTCACGGGGGAGAGTCTGATGAATCAAGAAACAAATAAAGAATGGCAAAAAGTGCTGATGGTGACGTTGCTGGCAGGTATGGCATGGGGGCCCCAGCTTGTTCATGCGGAAACGAAAGGGGAGACGTCAGCGATTGTGACTAAAGCCAGTACAGTATCTTTTACACATCAGTCCACTATGTCATCCCAGGCATTACAGGCGGTACAGGAGGCTGTGAAGCAAGGACTGATCACGGGTTATCCAGATGGTTCTTTCCGTCCAGATCAACCGTTAACGCGTAAGGAAATGGCAGCTTTGCTGGCTAATGCACTTAAGCTTGACGCAACGGAGAAAGCAGTAACTTTTAAGGATACGCAGGGGAGTTGGGCAGCTTCTTATATAGAAGCTGTGCGTGCGGCAGGTCTAATGACCGGAGATGAATCAGGTGCTTTCCGCCCGGATGCTGCAGTGAGTCGTGAGGAATTGGCAGCCATTCTGGTGAGAGCGATTGGAGGAACCCATGTTCAAGGCGGAGATGTTCAGGACATTTCTGATGGGGATCAGGTGAGCGCATGGGCCAAAAGCAACGTAGAGGCAGCTCTCAAACTGGGATTAATGGATACGCCGGATAATCGGTTTGACTCTAAAGTACAGGTAAAACGTCAGGATATCGCAGCCTTTTTGGTGAATGTATTCCAATCGGGTGAACGGACGGGAATCCTATCTCGTATCGACGGGGATATCGCCTATATGGATGGAAAGCCCTATTTGATCGGCCAGCAATTGAAGCAACTGTTCGGAGCAGACAATGTGCCGGCGCTTCAAGGGGCTACCCTAACCTATCAGACATCGAACCGAAACGTAGCTGATCTGTCAGCACTTCAAATTGTGCAAAGTGGTACAGCCCAACAACCGGTGACTTTGTATAGCAAAGGGACAGAATTTAAAGGCAAGTTAGCTATTGCAGCGGATTATGTGCGTATTCAAGGTGATACGTTACCTCAGGTAACCTTGATGCAGGGTGCCAAAAATGTAGAGATTCATGCAGACGTAAACGAAATGATCGTGGATACGCATGAGCCTATTCAGATTCAGGGAAGTGGTGTATGGCAGCAGCTTAAACTGAATTTTGCCGATACACAGGTACGTCTCGCCAATGGGATACAGACTGTACAGACCCGTCTTGCGGAGCGGGGAACAGAGACTCAAATTATACGTGATACCACGTTGGGTGCATCTTCGGATACATCCTCAACAAGCACTAAAAAAAGTTCATCTGGTGGTGGCGGTGGCAGTTCTACAACAAATCCAACGCCAACATCTAATCATGTACCTGTCTCAGCTATCGTTCCTGCCGATCAGTATGCCATTTTGGGTTCTGGAGATACGCTAGTGGATTTGAAAAATGTGTTTTACGATGCCGATCAGGATGAACTGTCGTACCATGCGGTCACTTCGGATGTATACGTAGCAGAAGCAGAAGTGGCAAATCAACAGCTTACACTAAAACCTAAATCAGTAGGAAGCACGCAGGTATTTGTTACGGCAGAGGATGGAAAAGGCGGTAAAGCGAGCGTGTTTTTCAGCTATACAGTGACCAGCTCTACTTATGAGGAGGACATTAATCACAGTCCTGTCGCGAGCAACAGCCTAAATGACATTCCTTTGCTCTTAAATGAAGGTGGCAAGCAGATTAGCCTGTCTGACTTGTTTAACGATGAGGATGGCGATGCACTGACCTACACGGTGGAATCGGCTTCGCCAGAAGTGGCCACAGGAGAAGTAACAGGCGATCAGCTTATGCTTACGCCGCTTCAAGCCGGCATTAGTCTAATGACGATAACAGCCCATGACGGCAAGGGAGGTACAGCCTCACTTCAGTTTGCTGCTATGGTGAATGCGCCTTTGCCTGATCCGCAGCCTGAGAATCACATACCTGTGGCTTTACCTCATTTACCTATCGTAGTTGCTAATGTGTTGCAGGACAAGCTGATGCTGTATCCGGGCTCGTTATTTATGGATCAGGATGGCGACACCTTGACGTATACCATAACTTCCTCCAACCCCCTAGTAGGCAGTGTGGCGGAGAATGGAGAAGATTCATTTGTAACACTGCATAATGCTGGTATTACGATGATTGGAATTACGGCGAATGATGGACGTGGGGGCGTTTCTTTCACTTCATTTATGCTGCAAGTTGAAGCTCCTCAACCAGTAAATCATCGTCCGGTAGTGACCCGTGTGCCTGAACCTCAATATTTGGACCCGGGAGATGGTCAGCAAATATTGCAGCTGAATGATATGTTCTCTGATGAGGATGGAGACACGCTGACCTATACTGTGGTGTCTTCTGATCCATTGGTGGCAGGGGGGCAGGTAGAAGGGAATGCGCTTTTCATACAACCTTTGCGTAATGGTATGACGTTCCTTACGATTACAGCAAATGATAATCGTGGTGAAACGACATCTTTTACAATTCCAGTGATTGTTGAGAAAAGAGACTTGTTCATTTCCGAAGTCGTGTGGCAAGGCGAACCGGATTATCTGGACCAGGCGATTGAATTGTATAACCCTACCAACAGACCGTTGGAGAAAAGTAGAATATGGATTGAGCGATCCGACCAACCAGACCCGATTATTATAAATGCCAATGACGGAGATGTAATTATGCCTGGGCACACATTTGTTATTGCGAATGATTTGAGTTCGTTCGTATCGGAGGAGTGGTATTTTACCTTCCTGCAGTTACAAAATAACAATTCGGAACCTGTTACGCTTAAGCTGTATTACAACAACACGCTTATAGATATCGCAGTTATTGGTCAAGGGCAGGCTTTGGGACGGAATAGCGGTACGGTCATTGGTAATACAGATCCATATCAAGCTGGTGAATGGAATGTGGAAGGGACGAACTACCCTGTTAATTTAGGAGACTTTATCGGTCGTCCTCGGCCGTAAAACATACGTATCCTAAGATTTTGAATACATGATTACATTTATCGGTGGGGAGAGAATTGCACCATGAAAAATAAGAAGTTAACCGCTCAGCTGGCAGCTGCTTTGCTGCTGCTGACCCCCTCGTTTCCTGCCGGAGCAGAGCAAGCTACCGTGATAGATACGGCTTCCGTATCCAAGGGGTCCACAGGGAACAATACTGCTGCCTGGACGGATGTACAGAAGCTTACAGCACAGCAATTGGAACAACTACAAAAAGCCCGTGAACTCGGGATCATCCAAGGCGATCCCGCCGGAACGCTCAGACCTGAGCAGAAGCTCACACGTCAGGAGCTAGCCGTGCTGCTGGTCAAAGCGTTGCAGCTTCCGACGGGCAACTTGGACGGCGCTGCCTCCTTCACGGACGTGCCCGTTGATAGTTGGGGGCGCCCGGCTATAGAGGCAGCCCGTAAGGCCGGGCTGATGCAAGGCGACGCCAACGGACACTTCCGTCCGAATGACCTGATCAGCGCCCAAGAACTGGTCGCGCTGTTGGTCAGGTCCGCTGGGACGGGTACGTCTGCGGGCACGCCCGCCAGCACAACCGACTCGCCGTCGGCGCAGACGCTGCCGACGGCGTGGAAGGACGCCAGCCCGTGGGCGACCCCGATGATTCGGGCGGCGCTGAATGACGGGCTGATGAGTGAATTTGGCGGAAATCTACACGCCAAAGACTCGGTAAGCCGCGTAGATGCGGCCAGCCTGCTCGTATCTGCTTTGTTTCCACAGGAGCGTGCTTCGCAGCTCCAGGAAATGGACGGCAAGCAGATATGGATCAATGGCATCGCTTATGACGTTGCAGAGCCGCTGCGCGGCATTTTTCACGCGGATAATCAGGCCGCGCTGCGCAACGCAGGCATCCGTTTCCATGCCACAGGCCGGACGGTGGACAAGGTTACTTGGCTGGAGCTTCGTAGCAGTGGGACTTCGGCTCGTGACGGCGAAGCGGAGTTCAGCGGCAACGTTGTGCTGGATGGACACGGCTCTACGCTGAACGGAGATTTGGTGATCGCCGGGGATTTTACATCCGTACTGCATTTGAAAGTGGAACAGCAGTTAACGGTGGATGCCCGAGTACAGCAGGATTTTTATGCACAGGATGTACAGGTGCAGGGACAGACGCATATCAACGGCGGAGATAACAATACAGTCGTATTTGATAGCTCAACGTTGACGCAAATGGATGTCACAAAACCGGACGTTCACGTTGTACTCAGTGGTACCGCAAGCGCGACAGTCATGAACGTGCAATCCAGCGCAAGCATTGAGGTTAGCGCGGATGCTTCCTTGCCGCAGTTGAATGTTAATGAAGGGGCGGAAAATGTCAATCTTCAGGGAACGGTTCAGACCGTTCAGGTAACTGGCAGCCAATCCGTCGAGATGACAGGTAATAGCACAATCCAGCAGCTGACCGTCACCGGGACGGGTGCTTTGGAATTGAAAACTACAGGTAGTATTGAAAATATTCAAGTCAGCAACCCGGCAGCTAGAGTAAATGTGAGTGGAAATGTACAGGTATCTGCGGTCACACTGGGTACCGGAGTAGCTTCCAACGCTGTTACGGGCCTAGCTGTGGCAAGTGTAACAGGCACGTCCTCATCTTCTGGAAGCTCATCTGGTTCATCCAGCAGTGCTAACCGTTCACCGGAAGTAGTGAATGCTTCTGTAGAGCGTGTAATTACAGAAGGCGCTGGTGAACAATTGTACGATTTACGCCAATTCTTTACCGATCCTGATGGGGATATCTTGACCTTCTCGGCAGCTTCTCTTCAATCCGGCATCGTACGGGCGTCTGTATCGGGCAATACATTAAAGCTTACGCCAGTCAGTGTCGGAAAAGCATCCATCAGTGTATCGGCTAATGATGGACGGGGAAAAAGGGTGTCGTCTACCTTCAAAATTATCGTGAATGGCAATCCTGTATCTGCAGGTATATCAGATCAGGCGCTTACTGTGGGACAGTCCGACTCGGTACTGCATTTGAACGACTATGTTCAGGACCCGGAAAATGCTAGCTTAACGTATCAGGTTACTGTTGATAATCCTGCTGTAGCGTCGGTGGTGCTTACAGGAGATGAATTGCGTTTGAGTCCGCTTCGCGCGGGCAGTACGATCGTTCATGTCACTGCCAATGACGGACAGCAAGGAGAAGATGGCAGCACAGGCCAAAAGCAGATTGAATTCAAGCTAACGGTTCAGGGCACTCCTAACCATGCTCCGCATGGACAAGACCCTCAACCGCTAACCGTCACATTGGGTCAGCCGAATACGACGCTGGATCTTTCCACGATATTTACGGATGTAGATGGTGACCCGCTGGTGTTCACAGCGACCAGTTCGGATGCTTCTATCGTGCAGACTGCCATAACGAGAGATCAGCTATCTTTGCAGTCGCTGCAAGCGGGGAGTGTAAGTATTACCCTGACGGCAGACGACAGCAAGGGTGGAACAGATACAGTTACCTTGATTGTAACGGTTTTGCCTATACCGAACAGTAGCCCGGTGGTAACCCGTGTACCAGACGCGGTACATCTGATTTTAGGCAAGGCTGACGGAACCGTGGATCTGTCCACTATCTTTGCCGACCCGGATCATGATCCGATTCGTTATGAAATCAGTTCGTCTGATCCAGCCGTGGCAGATGCTACAGTTCAAAATGATCAGCTTGTCATTCATGGACTGACTAGCGGCAATACCGTGATTACCATCACGGCTAAAGACGATAGAGGCGGAGAGATTAGCACAGACCTACAGGTTCATCTATTGGAAAATGCAGTTATTACAGCAATTCCTGAGCAGTTGCTTCAATTGGGAGATGCTGCATCAGAACTGGATCTCTCACCGTTCCTGTTGAACTGGGATCTAGCATCCCTGTCAGTGACAGCAGACACGTATGATCCAGGAATTGCTACGGCCCATATGAATGGTCAGAAACTACAGCTAAACCCAGTGAGTGTAGGGACCACAAGTGTAACACTCAGTGTGTATGATCAGTACGGACGTGCAGAGGGAGCGACGTTCCCGGTTACCGTCAGCATGCCTCAGCTCAATCATGCTCCTCAAGTCATTTCGGCTATAAACGAGCAGGTATTGACCCCCGGAGTTACACAACAAAGGGATTATGATCTGCAACAACTGTTCAACGACGAGGATGGGGATGAGCTTCGGTTTACAGTCAGCTCCAGTGATCCGACGTTGGTGAGTGCATCGCTTAATGGCAGCATTTTAACACTGGCTTCGGGTACAGGCAGCGGCCTTGCTGAAATTACTATTACGGCTGCGGATGATCGGGGTGGCTCAGTTCAATACACGTTGAATACACGCAACGCGGAGCTGGTTTCCGGCGGTATCACTCCGATTGGGGTTAAATATGGCTTGCCGCACAGAACCGTGGATCTATCCAGTTATTTCCCAGGACAATCTAAATTCCTGGTATATAGAGGAACGCCATCATCGACATTCCTCGGTCCTGTAGAACTCATGGGCACCTCTATCCCCCTTTCTCCCGAACCTTTACTGGTATGGGTAGTAGGAGCAGATGGAAGGGCTGCTGTATTTCAGGTCCAACAGGAACCACAGCAAGCGCCTGCTGTATATTTCTCGCAATATGTGGATGGCGGGGATGGAAGAATTGTTTTGCAATTGCATTATAACGGGAATGGAGATCCTTCCCATCGGGCAGACGGTTACTCACTTGAGTTTCATCAATGGATGAAGAAAACAAACCAAATGAAAGTTACCACTTTACCGATTAATCCGCTTTATCCTGCCATGCCATATATAATCATCGACAGTATCTTTTATGATTTCATGGATATTACGAATGCTTGGTATTTCAATGATGAGGGCGATTTCTACAACCCGAGCGAATTTAATACCGTTGCATATGTTTTAAAATACCAAGGACAAGTGGTAGATGTATTAGGAAATCCAAATTCGCATGAGCAATTTGCACCGCAAGGAGGAACGTTCGTCCGCAAGCCAGGAATATCCTACGGATCGTCTGCCTATAATCAGCCAGATGAGTGGAATGCGTTTCCGAAAGGGACCTATCAATATGTCGGCACTCATACACCATAAACGGTATGCTTTGCAGCACCAAGGAGACTCCTGTCCCCTCGAGAATTTTTTAAGAGTCCAGCTTAAGTAGGTCGTAGGAGTTGCTGGCAGAGCGACTATATTTCAGGTTCATCAGGAACCACAGGAGGCATTTCTTTTGTTTTTTTCACAATATGTCGATGGTGGAGACGGTCGCATCGTGCTGCAATTGTTTTACAACCGAGAATGTGACTTCTCTCATAAAATAGAAGGATATGAGCTGGAGGTTCACCAATTCATGAAAAACACGAACCGCATGAACGTATCCAGCATAGCGCTATATCCGGTTAATCCAGTAATTCCGTATCTGATCATAAACAGCATCTTTTACGATTTCATGGATGTCACGAATGTTGCCTATTTTAATCAAGAGGGTCATTTCTACAACCCAAGTGAATTTAATACGGTCGCATATGTACTGAAGTATCATGAAACTGTGGTAGATGTGATTGGAGAGCCTCATTCGCAGAATCAATTGTTTCCTCAAGGGGGGACATTTGTTCGTAGACAAGGTATATCATGTGGCTCACCCGTTTTTAATCAGCAGGATGAGTGGATTGTATACCCGAAAGGTACTTATCAATATGTAGGCAGGCATACACCTTAATCGGTATGTTTGTCCGCGATCGCTGTCTTTTGAAGACAGGTCATAAATTCTTATAAAGGTGTAACCCAACAACTATGGAGGGTTACACCTTTTTGTATACTGAGCATTTTGTATTCATCCAAGCCTTTACTGTACAAGGAGATTTTCAACATGAAACTAGAGGCACGGGGAGTTCTTCCACAGCAGTATCAATATGCTTGAACAATGTACTCAACTGAATTACAATACAATTGATAATGATTTTTAATATCAATTAGGATGAGAAGGGGGAGTTGAACTACATGTTTGGATTGACAAAAAAGCTACATATTTATATAGCACTTATTCTGATGATATCGGTGCTGGCTGGTTGTGCCTCGGGTGGAACTACAGGGACAACTGACCCTTCAAGCAAGTCTGCAAGTGGTAATAAGAGCAATACAGTAGGCAGTGGTGCGGACGAGCAGACCAGAGTTATCAAACATGCCATGGGTGAAACGACAATTAAGGGAACTCCGAAGAGGATTGTAACCTTGTTTCAGGGTGCCAATGATGTTGTTGTTGCACTTGGTGTGAAGCCAACGGGTGTTGTGGAATCCTGGGTTCAGCAACCCGTATATAAATATTTGAAAGCGGATCTGGATGGCGTGACGCAGGTAGGTCAGGAATCACAGCCGAATCTGGAAGAGATCAACAAGTTGAAGCCGGATCTAATCATTGCCACCAAAACAAGACATGAGGATATCTATGATCAACTGTCCCAGATTGCTCCAACGGTAGTTACCGAGACGTTGTTTGACTGGAAAGAGACGGTAAAGACGGCTGGTGAAGCGATGAATATGAAGGAACAGTCGGACAAGTTGCTTGCCGATTGGGATGCAAGGGTAGCGGATTTCAAAGGCAAAATGGGTGACCGTCTTCCCATTGAAGCGACTATTACGAATTTCAGAGCCGATCAGGTTCGCATTTTCTATATGGGATACGCCGGGAAAATTTTGAAAGAGCTTGGATTTACCAGACCGCCTGGACATGATGAAGACACCTGGGGTGTGGAGTTGACTTCGAAAGAGAACATCCCGGATATGAACGCAGATATGATCTTCAACTTCAATTCAGGTACGGAAACAGAAGCTATTGAGAAAAATTATAAGGATTGGACCAGCAGTCCGCTCTGGAAAAATCTCGATGCGGTAAAGAATAACCAGCTGGTACAGGTTGATGAAGTGGCCTGGAACATGGGAGGCGGATACACATCGGCCAACATGATGCTGGACGACCTATACAAGCAGTTCAATCTGAATTAATGGGAGCAAGACCTGCCATGCACCAGGACATCGTATACGAAGTGTATGGGCAGGCAGGTCTTTTTGCATTTCACGAATGAAAGAGTGAGAATATGTTTCCCCTTTTTACGAAGGCAAGTACGAAGATGTATGGACTATCCGGCTTATTCATTTTACTATTACTCGCCTGTGTAGCCAGCATGATACTGGGACGCACACACATAACATTTCAAATAGCAGTGGATGCACTACAACACTATGACGAAAGCTCAGTGGAGCATGTCGTACTTCTGACAGAACGTTTACCACGCACAATTATTGCCGCTGTTGTTGGTGCAAGTTTGGCGGTGGCGGGAGGACTCATGCAAGCGCTAACTCGTAATCCGCTCGCTTCACCAAGTGTGTTTGGGATCAATGCGGGCGCCATCTTTTTTATCGTTATTGCCATCGTGGTGCTGTCGGTGTCCTCGCTCAGTACGATGATGTGGTTTGGTTTTGCTGGGGCAACCATTGCAACAGTGATTGTGTACGCGCTTGGGTCCATCGGTCGTGATGGTCTGACTCCCATCAAGATTGTGCTGGCGGGTACCGCCATCTCTGCACTTTTTGCTTCGTTCACGCAGGCAATCCTGGTGCTGGATGGAACGGGATTACAGGACGTGTTGTTCTGGCTTGCAGGTTCAGTGAGCGGTCGGACACTCGACATGCTGTATCCTGTACTGCCATATATGACGGTTGCCATTGTGGTATCCCTGTTTATGGGCCGGGCGATCAATCTGCTCCTGACCGGTGATGATATCGCCAAAGGCATGGGACAGAACGTGCTACTGGTTAAGCTACTTATGGGAGTCGTTACGGTATTGCTAGCCGGTGGTTCTGTTGCGGTGGCCGGTTCGATTGGTCTGGTAGGATTAGTTGTACCGCATATCATGCGGGCGTTTGTTGGCAACGACTACCGCTGGCTTGTTCCCTACTGCATTCTGGGCGGCGCCATTTTGTTATTGGCGGCGGATGTTGTTGCACGGCTGATCATCATGCCGCAGGAGGTTCCGCTTGGCGTTATGACAGCGCTCATTGGTGGTCCCTTCTTCGTCTATATTGCCCGCAAGGGGGGGACGAAGATATGAGGAAGATGATTACTTTTCGCAATAAGAAAGATACGTTATCCTTGCAAATGGAGCGCAAATCGCTGTTCATCATCGGAATCTGTATGGTTTTGGTATTGATTGCATCCATTCTAGGAACTAGTGTGGGTAATGATTTCATATCTCCGCTGAATGTGCTGCAGACGATTTTCGGTCTGGGCGCAGGCGATCATGACTTTGTCGTGTTGACGCTAAGGCTGCCGCGTGTGCTGTTATCGTTGCTTGTTGGTGCAGCACTAGGCATGTCCGGTGCCCTATTGCAGGGGATTATTCGTAATCCGCTCGCTTCACCGGATGTGATCGGGATAACGGGAGGAGCTGCCGTTGCCGCTGTAGGTTTTGTCACCCTGCTGGGTGGAACCATCAGTATCAAGCTGTTGCCGCTGTTTGCCATTATGGGCGCGATGATTACCACAATCATCATATATCTTCTTGCCTGGAAAAAAGGAGTAAGCCCGATTCGACTGGTGTTGATCGGAATCGGAGTGTCAGCCATTACGGGGGCCGGGACGACCTTCATGCTGATTCTTAGTCCATTCTATACGGCTGGTCAGGCGTATATCTGGCTGACGGGGAGTGTGTATGGCGCATCGTGGACCGATGTCAGAACGATCATCCCGGTGATTGTAATCGTGCTTCCGTTGGCGATCTGGTTTGCCCGTAGTCTGAACGCACAGGAATTCGGGGATGATCTAGCCACCGGGCTGGGGGTCACTGTACAGCGTCATCGTTCAGCACTGCTACTGTGCAGTGTACTGCTGGCCGGGGGTGCTGTAGCTGTCGCGGGGACGATTGGTTTTGTCGGTCTGATTGCGCCGCATATTGCCCGGAAGCTGGTAGGGCGTATGTTTGGCAGCATGCTCATCGTTTCGGGACTGGTCGGTGCCCTGCTTGTATTTGCTGCTGATCTGATTGCCCGTACAGTATTTCTGCCGCTCGATGTTCCGGCAGGGGTATTTACCGCCGGGGTAGGAGCACCGTTTTTCCTGTATCTGTTGTTCAAGAATCGAAATCAGTTTTGAGGAGGAGAATGCTGTGAGTATTCTGGAAGCCAAGGACCTTACGATCGCCTATGGCGCAGAGCCTATTATTGAGAATCTGAACCTGACTATTCCCAAGGGGAAAACTACTGTCCTGATTGGCAGCAACGGTTGCGGAAAGTCCACCTTGCTGCGAACGATGGCGCGACTGCTGAAGTCCAGTTCAGGCTCGGTGCTGCTGGATGGCGAGGAGATTGCGAAGTTGCCTACCAAGGAAATTTCAAGACGTATGTCCATTCTGCCGCAAGGCCCTTCTGCTCCAGAGGGACTGACAGTGAACCAACTAGTTCGGCAAGGACGGTACCCACACCAGACCTGGCTGAAACAGTGGTCAGGTGTGGACGAACGCATGGTCAGGCTCGCGCTGGAATCCACACATCTGACTGCTCTGGCTGATCGGCCCGTGGACGCATTATCCGGCGGACAACGCCAGCGTGCCTGGATTGCGATGACACTCGCACAGGGAACAGAGACCTTGCTGCTGGATGAACCAACGACTTATCTGGATATGACCCATCAGATTGATATTCTGGATCTGCTGTTCGATTTGAATGAACGGGAGGGGCGCACCATAGTGATGGTTCTTCATGATCTGAATCTTGCGTGTCGCTATGCTCACCATATCGTGGCTGTCCACAACAAGTCCATCTACGCGGAAGGAAAACCGGAAGACATTGTTACGCAGGACATGGTCCGCGCGGTCTTCCAGATGGAGTGCGACATTGCGGTTGATCCGCTGTTTGGCACACCAATGTGCATTCCGCACGGGAAGGGAAGGAAGTTAAATGAAACCACACGCTACAGCCACTTGGCTTGACGATCAAGAGATGCAGGCCTTGGCTGCCGAATACCGTTTGACCTGGGAGCCTTCGACAGATCGTACATTTTCGATGCCATTTACGGACTTGCTGGACCCGTCCAAAAGCCTGAACTATTTGCAAGGGGTGAGTAGCATCTTTGAGACGGATTCTGAAACGGCTACTGTATCTCTCTTTGCTAAACGGTATGCTTACTTGATTTTGGCTTCGGGTCTCTATGCCATGTCACGCTTCAACAAAGGCCTAAATTATGAGATTACCAACGGCACGATCGAATCCAGTTATCAGGGGGAGGCATGGCTCCCCAAGGCTCGTCTGACTAATTGGCAGACGACCTCACCGGAGGCGGATCAGCGTGGCGTATGGAGAGATCAGGTGATTGAACAGATGTTCGCCGGTAATCTGGCCAAGGTGTGGCAATCGCTGTCCAAGGCAACGCGGGTTTCACGTTCAGTCCTGTGGGAGAACACGGCCATTTACGTATACTGGCTCTATGAGAACAAGTTTGCTGAAGGAGCCACGCCTGAAGAAAAGCAGCGTGTCGAAGAGGACTTCCATTATCTAATTCGTGATGCACCTGCACATCTCTTTGGTGAATCCCGTAATCCGCTCAAGCAGTTTAACACGCCCAAGCGGGCAACAGCTGTCTCAGATACACCCATTCGTGTGCGCAAAACCTGTTGTTTCTATTATCTCGCTGCAGATGATCCAGAAGATTACTGCCCAACCTGCCCCAAATTAAAGCATTAATGCCGATGATCATCATCCACATCCCCAGCCTATACTTCATTGCATCTCAATACAGCGAATAGCACAGGCAAGCTTATGACATAACGAAATTCAGAGCTTGCCTTATTTGTTGTGCCCATTGTTCCATGAACACTCCTTCATTTGGGGATTCTCCCCCTGCAAAAACCATCTTATTTTTCCTAAAAAGCTTATTATTGACAAGGTGACTGAAATTGCCATAAAATAGATTTTGTTTGAAACTGATAATCATTATCAATATTATTTCCATCAAATCAATCCGATGAAAGCACAACCAGGAGCGAACGCCTTCATTCGGTCGGGGAGGATTTTCATTGTTTCCGAAAGGAATTCATAATCTGCAAAACCGACTCATCATAAGCAAAGCAAGAGAAATGGGAATGACCTGCGAGCCACTTCTCGCAGAATGTGAAGATTTTTTGGAATTATCCTATGGGGATAAGCGCAGAGTCATTAATAAAACCAGATCGCATCGTCTACCCTTGATCGCTGGACTGCTCGCCAAGAACAAGCAGGTTTGTAATATGCTACTGCATGAGCGGGGAATGCCTGTGCCGCCGTTTATCGTTATCGAGGCAATGGGTGACAAGGCAACGCAGTTTCTGAAACTGCATCGTTCCGTTGTAGTGAAGCCGCTGGACGCAAGCGGCAGTGCAGGTGTGACACTGGACGTTCGAACAAACGAGGAACTGGAAGCGGCTATTGCCCGGGCGGGTACCCATAGTAACAGCATCATGCTGCAGCAATTCGTAACGGGTGTGGATTACAGGGTACTGGTCATTAACGGGGAAGTGGCGGCAGTAAATGAGTATCGACCTGTCTATGTAGAAGGGGACGGCACCTCAACCATACGGGCGTTGATTCGAATGTTGAATCAGCAGCGAATCCAGCATACCAGTATAGGGAAGTTCGAGGCCTTTCCCAAGATTGATGAAGACGCAGAGCCTTTGCGAAAGGTTCTGCTTGGACAGGGAATCACGCTGGAGGAGGTACCTGCGGCAGGAAGAGAGATCGAGCTATATGATCTTCGCAATTCGGCCGCCGGGAACATCAGTGAATTTTATATGGACTGTACGGAAGCGATTCTTCCTGACAATGCACAAATGGCAATTGAGGCCGCAGGAGTCCTCCGGATTGATGTGGCTGGCATTGATATCCGTTGTGAGGATATCCGCCAGCCGCTGACAAGAGATCAGGGAGGCATTCTGGAAGTCAACGCATTGCCGGACCTGACCCACCATGTCTTTCCTTTTGGGGGGACCACACGTGATGTCGTCCGGTTGTACCTGGAGTATCTTTTTCAGATGGAACATCATTTCGAAAAGTCGATTGCAGAATAAGGGCAAATCATTGCTTGTTCTGGCTGAAAGGCCCGCTTGCGTTTTGCGTTGTTCTTGCTCCTATGGTGTGATCGGTATATTCGAATGTACGTGCCTGCCCGCCGCAAGCGGTGGCATCCATCCAGCATTCCGCTGCTGGTCAGCAGTGTAGGTACTCTAGATGGATTGGTCTGCTAATGGTTCAACGGGTCAGAACACCAGCAGATACGGCCAGATGGGCGGCACTGAAAGAGATTAGTATGGGTCTCGGCTGTGCCATCCTGTGACCTTGTCCCTTGTTTTATTTATAACCCGAAAGAAGGTTGGCAACATTGTTCGAGATGGAAAACAGGCTCAGGTCTGAAGCAGAGCAGCAGGCGAATATACACTCTTGCAAGCTGCTGCTAAATTGTTATATCCGAGAGCTTTCGGTCGAGAAGGAGGGCGACATTCAGATTGATCCGAATGCGATGACGTACGCAGTTGCTTTTCAGGCCAGCGGGGTGACGATAACCGGACAATTAGCGTATTACTCGGCTATGGGAGAGCATGAGTACCGAAGCGTACAACAGCGCGGGCAAGCAGTGCATTATCAGGACCTGGTTCGCTGGATCACACGGGAGTTGAGTGAAGACACGGCGTATGGAAACAGCCGGCATGAGCAAGGCAGGTTGACCCATGCGGCTGATGTGCGTGATTTTGCGGAAAAGGTAGATAACAGCGTGAATAATCTTGCGCTGTATATCGAGCAGGCTGCTGGACTTGGCATATATGATTACTGTACTTCTGAACAGTCTCTGGTATATGGTCATCCCTTTCACCCGTTTCCGAAAAACTCCAAAGGCTTCACCGAACACGACGTACGGATGTACAGCCCAGAACTGCGTACCTCGTTCCAACTCTGTTACGTTGCTGTGAGGAAGGATGTGTACATGCAGGAATGGGTGGATGATTACACTAGGATCAATCTGCATGCCAGCCTGCACGGGCATGTGGAACAAGCTTGGGAAGCAGAGTGGGGTGAGCATGGGGATGAGTATGAACTACTGCCTATCCATCCCTGGCAGTATGCGTACGTGTTGGGCTTGTCCGAGGTCCAGCAGTATATTCTGGATAAGAAACTCATTCCGATGGGCAGCGGCGGGCCGAAGGCCTACCCGACCTCCTCGGTACGCACCGTCTATATTCCAGAGCTGAATTGCAATATCAAGCTGTCGCTAAACATGCAGATTACCAACATGATTCGCACCAATAGTGCGGAGCAGATGCGAAGGACGCTGGACGCCTCCAGGTACGTCAGGCAGCAGAATTGCTTCGGTGCAGATCAGCATACGCAGATTGCCTATGAGACAGGTGTAGCTACTTGTGACTTTCAGGAGGGAGAATTAACGAGTCTGTTTACCGTCGCATACAGACCGATTGAGTTTGACCCGGAATGTACATATGTCCTGTCGAGTCTGGTAGAAGCCCCCTTGCCGGGAATGCAATCACGACTTATGACGATGCTGGGTGGCGTACGTGCTGAAGCCGAGCGCTGGTTTGCACGTTATCTGACCTTGTCTTTGCTGCCCATTGTACGAGCGGCCGGAGAGCGAGGCATTCACTTTGAAGCTCATTTGCAAAATACTCTCGTGACGCTAAGAGACGGAATGCCTGAGGCATTTATCGTGCGTGACTTGGAAGGAGTCAGTGTCGATGAGGAGCTGATCCATGAGGTGGATACCGCTCCCTCTAGATTGTTGTTTTATCCACGGGACAAGGCTTGGGCGAGGACATCCTATTACTTTATTATCAATCATCTGGGTTCCCTCATTCATGCGATGGCAAGGGATGTGAACGTATCGGAGGAGCATTTCTGGGCAAAGGTCCGCGAAGTGCTTGTGAAGGAACTGGATCGAACTGGAAACGTGTATGTGCAGCATTTGCTGACCGCGGACAGTTTTCTGGCGAAACAAAATCTGGTGAGCTGTCTCAGGGGGATCAGTCAGACCCCGGCGTATGTGCCGGTGAGCAATATAATGAACCGAATAGGGAGTGAAGTGGCGTGGGGTTCATAGGGTACAGGGCTGAGAAAGGTCACAAGACGGCAGTATACACGGATGTACAGGAACGGATCATGCGGCAGGCGCTGGAAGCCATGTGGTTCGAGGGTATCCTTGACTGTAAGGTGGGGGAAAACGAATGGTGTACTGTGGGGCGGAGTACGTCAGGGCAGGCTGTGACATACAGCTGTGAGGCTGAGCGAAAATTTTCATTTGGCCGAGTGAAGGTGGCGAAGGGCTCGATTCGAAGAGAGGGCGTTCCCTGCACCGATCTGGATCTGTTTCTGGAGGAAATGGTACTGAACCTTCTGGAGGGTGCGAATGTGACGGCCTTCATTCAGGAATTGCTGGAGACGATGGCGAAGGACAGTCAGTGCCGGGCTTTGCTGCCTGAGAAGATTCCGGATGAAGACCTGCACTATGATGCCCTCGAAAGCCATATGAGCGATGGTCATCTCTACCATCCAAGCTACAAGTCGAGGCTTGGCTTCACCCTAAAAGACAATCTTGCTTACGGTCCAGAGTTTAACTCGGATGTGACCGTATACTGGATTGCCGTGAAAGAAGGACTTGTGCAAACGTCTCTTTCCACAGGCTACACGTCAGAACAGTTGGTGAGACAACATCTCACAGAGGAGGATATCAGCCGATTTAATCGGATACTTCAGTCGGAAGACACGGAGGGTAACCGCTATATATTCATTCCTGTTCATCCGTGGCAGTGGGAACACCAGCTGGAATCGGTGTTTGCCCGGCAACGAATGGACAGAGATATCGTTTTTCTCGGCCCTTCGGACTCAACCTATCGCGCCCAGCAGTCCATTCGTTCCCTGTCGAACCGGATGAATTCGAAGGCACCGTATCTCAAGCTGTCGCTGAGTATTACCAATACATCGAGCATACGCATTTTGGCACAGCACACGACCCAGAATGCACCGCTAATCAGCGACTGGCTGGAAGCACTCATTCGAGAGGATGAGTTGTTGCAACGGGAAGAGTTTTCCATTCTGAAAGAGATCATGGGACTCTCGCTCCGGTACGAGAATTTGCCTGCAATCCAGTATGGACGGGCGTATGGCACAATAGGGGCGATCTGGCGTGAAAATGTATCTGTTCATCTGCAAGAAGGCGAGACTGCCTGGCCCTTAAATGCACTTATGCTGGTACAGTCGAACGGGGTACCGTTTATCCAGGGTGCAGTTGAGCATCATGGCATTCAGAAGTGGAGTGAAGCGCTCGTTAGAACGGTATCGCTGCCTATTATTCATCTGCTCTATGCACACGGCATCGCGCTGGAATCGCATGCCCAGAATATCATTTTGGTGCTGGAAAATGATCTGCCGAAACGGATCATCATCAAGGACCTTCATGATGGTGTCCGCTATGTACCCGAGAAGCTGCTGAATCCAGAACGAGCCCCGAAGCTGCACCCCGAACCGGAGACCCACCGCAAGTTCAATCGGTATTCCTTTATCTACGCGGGTGACGTGTCGGAAGTCCGGGACTATACGTATGATGCGTTCTTTTTTATTTGCATGACGGATATTGCGCTGACGCTGGAGAATTTCGGTCTGACGGAAGAAGCGTTCTGGCAGCTGTGCGCGGCCACGATTGTGGACTATCAGCGAGAGCACCCGGAGTACGAGGAACGGTTCGAGTGGTTTGATCTTTTTGCCGAGGATGCGCTGATTGAAGAGATGACCAAGCGCCGCCTGTATGGGGATGGGGAACTGTATTTCCGTAAGGCCAGCAATCCGCTGAAGTTGGCGAAGGACGTTCTCGGATGAGAACCAACACGCTGAAGGAGAAAATTGAACGTAAACAGCCGGTGTTTGGCCTCTTTGTCTCTATCCCACATCCGGTCATCATTGAGATGATTGGACATGCGGAGTATGATTTTGTAATTATCGACCTGGAACATGCCGCAACGAATATGGAATCGGTGGAAGAGCTGGTTCGTGCTGCGGAGCTGGCAGGAATGACCCCGCTGGTACGCATCTCGAAGGTAGAGCGAACAGAGATTCTAAAGGTATTGGACTGCGGCGCACAAGGCATTGTCATACCTCATGTGGAACAGCGGGAGCAGGTGGAGGAAGCGGTTCGTCATGCGTATTATCATCCGCTTGGCATGCGGAGTCTGAACAGTGGGCGTCCGGGGGTATTCGGCAAGTATCCACTCACCGGGTATATTCAGGAAGCGAATGAACAGGTGATGGTTGTACCGATGATCGAAAGTGTGGAGGGCGTCCGGCAAAGTGCGAGCATTCTGTCTCATCCCCAGGTGAGCTGGGTACTAGAGGGGGCGGCAGACCTGTCGCAATCACTTGGTGTACCGTGGCAGACGGAACATCCAGACGTGCAGCGTGCGCTAGGCGCATTATACGAAGCCGCGAAGCAGTGCCAGGTACCGTATGCAACGGTGGCCAGAAGCCAGGAAGGCATGGCGTTGTGGGCCGAACGAGGGGTATACATATACGTGTTGGGCGATGACCGGAATACGGCTTTTCGGGCATACGAACAGAAACGGAATGACTATGGAAATGCGGGTGGACTGATATGAAATCAAGCGTATGGAATATGATCCATGAACTGCAAAGGGATAGTGAAGACCCGGTATGTGCTTATGTCTACGATCTGGCTGGTATTCAGGAGCAGGTCCGTCACATGCTGCACACGCTGCCCAGAGGCACACGGCTGTTCTATGCCATAAAGGCCAATCCGGATTCCCGAATTATTGAGGCTTTGCTGCCCTGGGTTCACGGGTTCGAGGTAGCTTCCATTGGCGAGTTGCTCAAGGTGAGGAGCGTAAGTAGCGAGGTTCCAATCCTGTTTGGCGGTCCAGGGAAAAAGGAGAATGAGTTGAAGCAGGCTATCGAGCATCAGGTGAGTTTCATTCATGTGGAGAGCCTGCTGGAACTGCGGCGTGTCATCGCCATTGCTACAAGGCGAGGAGAGGAAGTCCGCATTCTGCTGCGGATCAATCTGAGAAGCAGCACATTGCCACGGACCCGGATTGTAATGGGCGGTGGTCCGAGTCCATTTGGCATGGATGAGGAGAGCGTGGAGGAAGCAATCCGGGTCATTCGTGAGGAAGGCGCGGGTTCGGTGCGTTTATGCGGATTTCATTTTCACTCGTTATCGAACAATGTAGACGCAAGACTGCATGCCGAGATGATCGAGCTGTATTTGCAAAAGGTGGAGATGTGGCAGCAGGCATATGACCTGCATCTTGAAGTAATTAACGCTGGAGGCGGGTTTGGTGTCACATATGATGGTAGCCCCGGGTTCGACTGGTCCCTGTTCACATCCCTGATTGAGCGAAGTGAGGCCAGAGGGCGCCTTGCTTCACGCGGCATACAGTTGTATTTTGAGCCGGGTCGCATGCTTGTCGCTGACCACGGTTATTATGCGGCAGAGGTTACGGATATCAAAACATCGCATGGTCAGCATTTTGCCGTGTTAAGAGGAGGTACACATCATAATCGTTTGCCCGCATCATGGGGACACAACCATCCGTTTCACATTATGTCTACGGACCGTTGGGGGCATTCGTTTGCAAGACCAGAGGTACGGGACAACAAAGTTCACGTGGTCGGAGAACTGTGCACACCCAAGGATCGTATGCATTCAGATGCGGAAGTAGAGCGGCTGCGGGTAGGCGATATTGTTGTATTCGAGAAGTCGGGAGCCTATTGCTGGACCATTTCGCATCATGATTTTCTGGGCCATCCGCACCCGGCATTCCATTATTTGACGGAGGACAACAACCATGTCAACAGTGATGAAGCGTGCCAGTCTGCAAGACGCTGAGCGCCGGATTATGGAGGATCTGATCAATGCATTTCTGGCCGAGCAATTACTTCCGCTGGAAGGGCATCCGTTCATTGAACTCTCTACTTCACCAGAACCGTTCCGCCGAATGTTTCTGGGGGATGGTAATGGAGGTCCTTCGCAGAGCAGATGGGGAACGGGGAACGGAACCGACGGCAATGTCGCAGGTAAGGATAAGCAGGATGAGAATGGGGCAGGTAGACATAGTGGACAGCTTATGCTGCATCAGAAAGGGATTTTGTTTCTGGTGAAAGCAGGCAAAAGGCAGGGATATCAATGGGTACAAGGTTCACCCGTCTATGGAGAGACACCGGATGGAGGCTGGAAGCTTCTTGAATCTCCGGCAGTCGTAGGACAGGCTGTGCTTCGGATGACGCTTTCGGATGAAGCATACGCGCATCCCGGGGTTACGGAATTCTTGGCAGGCGTGAAAATAGCCACCGAGCAATTGGCACTGGGACTCCAGCAGGTACAACGTCTGAGAGAACAAGTTCCGTTCAATGCCTACGATTGGTTTATCAAGGGAGAGCAGGTTGCAGCGCTGCGAGATCGTCCATTTCACCCCACCTCCAAGGCCAAGGTGGGGTTCACAGAAGCGGATGTGACCCGGTATGCAGCGGAATTCAGGAAGGAGATCCCGCTGCGATGGGTGGCGGTGCGTTGGGATGCCGTACAACAGGGATGTAAGGAAGGATTGTCCACACTGGATGTACTGGATGAAGAACAGCGGAGCAGGCTGGAAGCAGAATTGGCCCGGAAGGGCCTGAATCTGCAAGAATACATGCCCATGCCAGTACATCCATGGCAGATGGAACATATCATCTTGCCACGTTTCAACGGAGAGATCGGGGACGGTACCATCGTTGTACTGGATATTGAATTGGGAGAGGTTCAGGCGACATCGTCCCTGCGCTCGATGGCCCCGATGGAAGAATCCACACAGATGCTCAAGCTTCCGGTCAGTGTGTTGTCTCTCGGGGCCGCCCGCTATCTCCCGGTGGTGAAGCTGCTGAATGGTCTGGCTGGGGAGAAGATGTTACGACAGGCGGTGGCCTGCGATGAATCGCTCACAGGTAAAGTGTGGCTCTGCGAGGAACGGAACTGGTGGGGATACATGCCGGAATCCATGGGATTGTTCGATGATCATCCTCGCCATCTGGCCGCCCAGATTCGCATCTATCCGCCAAAGTTGCTGGAAGAAGGTGTGCAGGTCATTCCCATGGCTGCACTTGGGGTGACGCTGGAAGGTCGCCATATGTTATCTGACCTGCTGGGCAGAGAGTTAACCAGTGAAGAGGTCATAGGATTCTACACCGATCTGACGGCGTTATTCTATGATGTGGTAATGCGGCTGTTCAAGGTAGGCGTTGTACCCGAAATTCACGGTCAGAACTGCTGCGTGGTCCTGCAGGACGGACAGGTGAACGGTCTGTTATTCCGTGACCACGACTCCGTTCGTTTGCATCAGCCATATCTGGACAAACACGGCATTGCAGACCCGGGTTATCATATCCGGCCAGGATACTCGAACAGCTTGTATAATGAGACGATCCGCAAGCTGATCTTCTATGTGCAGTCGCTGGGCACGCAGGTGAACCTGGCTGCGATTATGGAAGCGCTAAGCGAGGTGTATCCTATCCCGGAAGCGAAATTATGGGATATCACCGAGCAGGCGTGGAAGGAAGCGCTTCGGGTGGTGCCGCTTCCCGAAGCTGACCGGGCTGAGCTGTTCCAAGCGGTATTCGAGAGCAGGGAATGGCCGGTGAAGCTCATTGTCCGTCCGCTGCTTGAAGCGGACGGGGTGCCTGGGGCGATGCCATCGGGCAAAGGCACAGGTCATAATCCTTTTTACAAAGGATAGAAGTTGTGACTAGAATGTTGGTTTAGATAGATGAGAGATGACGGAGGTGACCCGGTGTAATCGGGTTGCCTTTTTATGTAAGAGTTCATTGATAGCAGTGAGTGCAGTCACATAGACACATACGAAAACATGACTATAATGAACACATAGTTAAAATTTAGTCTTTATGGAGCTGACGGCTCCAAACATCTCATTTACAAAGGAGAGAATTCATCTCATGAGCATACATTTAGAATTGGATTCCTTGTCCGTTGAAAGACTAGAATTGGCCCTTTCAGGACGACCAGGAATGTTCAAGTTGTTTTATGACACCGAGGATTGTGGATGCAATGGCGTACTCGTCATCTTGGTTGTCACTACACCGAATACAACTGATAAAGTAGTTCAGTCTGAGTCTTATTCTTTTTGGGTAGATCAGCAGCAGGAGCAGCAGTTCGATAGCAGAATGCGGCTTGAGGCAGACCCTAGTTACCCGTCATTCAAGCTAAGTAGTGATGCCGGTATATTTAGTAGCAACATTAGAATTAAAGATGTCCGCATAAAATCGTCTGAGGAGTGATAGGGAATGGAAAAAAATAATCTTACCCAATTTCAATAATATCAGGAGAACAAATTCACCAAACGCATTATTCATAAGGAAGCGTCGGTAGTCAAAGGGGATATCATTCATATCACCGGAGACGAGCATTTTGCTTATCGCAACGGCGCAGATACTACGTCCAGCCTGTATGTCGTTTTAATGAAAATACCAAGTGAGGATTATGCTCAGAATAGATAATAGGAATTCATTAGGCACCCAAAAAGCAGTTCTGAATGAACACCAAACTCCAAAAGACGATCCTGATCCAGCCCAATTGGAAGAGGTTCGTCTTTTGCGTTATATTCAATTCGTTCCTCCAAAAAACGAAGTGTTTAGTGGTCTGCTCTGAAGTGGTACAATAACCTTTATGATAATCGGAGAAGGACGTTGAGAAGATGAAAAACTTGCTTGTTTCGGGCTATCGTGCCCATGAGCTGAATATTTTCAGTCAGAAGCACGAAGGCATTCCATATATTAAAAAGGCGATTGCAGGCAGGCTTATTCCCCTGGTCGAAGAAGGGTTGGAATGGGTGATTACCCCCGGCCAATACGGGGTGGACTTGTGGGCCTGTGAGGTCGTTACTGCACTAAAACAGCAATATCCCCACCTCAAATGCTCTATTATGATGGCTTATCAAAATATGGAAGAAAAATGGAAAGAGGACAAAAAGGAATATTTTCAGCAGATTTGTGCCGAAGTTGACTATGTGGGAGTAGTCAGCCGCCAGCCTTATCAGGGAATATGGCAACTTAAGGCACGGGATGAACTCCTTTTCCGCAAAACAGACGGTTTATTGCTTGTTTACGATGAGGATGCGGGAGAGGGCAGCCCACGTTTTATGAAGGAACTTGCATTGAAAAAACAACAGGCAGAGGGCTATCAGTATATCAGCATCAGCTCGGAGGATATCCAGAGCATTGCGGATGAAGAACGATTATTCATGGACCTCTGATTTTTAAAGCATTAGCCCGGATTTTTGAACAAAAAGGACGTATTCGTCCCTTTACATTTATGTAAGCGCTATCATAAAATTTAAATAACAATAACTTATCAGTAACATAAAATAAATCTATTGAAAATACAAACCATGAAAGGAGCTAATGATTCAGATGAACAAAAGGTTTCGGTATACTGCGTTGCTCTGTCTCGGTGTAATGTTGAGTGGAGTGGTCACCCCGATGGATAGCCAGGTCTCTGCTGCCTCTACGAGGCAAATGGAAAAGCTAAGCCGGGGAGCTGTCGCTGTAAAGGTGCCTGAGGGTGTACTGGTGAGCTGGCGCTTGCTGGGCACGGAAGCGGATTCGGTCGGCTTTAATTTGTACAGAGGGACAAGTAAGGTAAACGATGCGCCGATTACATCGAGAACCAACTTTTTGGACAAGGCAGGTACGACCTCATCTTCGTATACCGTTCGTGCCGTGGTCAATGGAGCAGAGCAGGCTGCTTCTCCTGCGGTGAAGGTATGGAACAACAACTACCTGGATGTTCCGATCCAGCAGCCCGCAGGAGGCACAACTCCGGATAATGTGAACTACACATACCATGCCAATGATGCCAGCGTAGGGGATCTGGATGGGGATGGCGAGTATGAGATTGTGTTAAAATGGGACCCTTCCAATGCCAAGGATAATTCGCAATCCGGTTATACGGGAAATGTATTTTTGGATGGCTACGAGCTGGATGGAACACGCAAATGGCGGATCGACCTGGGACGGAACATACGGGCTGGAGCTCACTACACGCAATTTCTCGTCTACGATTTTGATGGAGATGGTAAAGCAGAGATCGTATGTAAAACAGCAGACGGCACGGTAGATGGTGTAGGTGTAAAGATTGGGGACGCTTCGGCTGATCATCGAAACACGAGCGGATATATTTTGAAAGGTCCTGAGTTTCTAACTGTGTTCTCAGGTGATACAGGCAAGGCTCTTAGTACGATTGACTACGTGCCACCGCGCGGAACGGTATCGAGCTGGGGAGATAATTATGGTAACCGTGTGGATCGTTTTCTCGCCGGGGTTGCTTATCTGGATGGCGTGAGACCCAGCATAGTGATGGCACGTGGTTATTACACCCGCACCGTTCTGGTCGCATATGATTGGCGGAACGGTAACCTGAGCCGACGCTGGACCTTTGACAGCAACAGCTCCACCAATGCGGGGACGGCTGGACAGGGGAACCACAGTTTGAGCGTGGCGGATGTGGATGGAGATGATAAGGATGAGATCGTGTATGGCTCGCTGGTTGTAGACGATAACGGAGCGAAGCTGGCTAACACGGGGATGGGACATGGAGATGCACTTCATGTTGGCGATCTGGACCCCGACCGTTCAGGTTATGAAGTGTTCAAGGTGAACGAGGACAAAAATGCCACCTACGGAGCTGCCATGTACGACCCGCGTAATGGAAATATTTTATGGGGCGTAAAAACAGGCAAGGATACCGGAAGAGGCATGTCAGCAGACATTGACCCGCGGACCAAAGGGAACGAGCAGTGGGCACCGGGTATTGGTTTGCGTTCAGCCAAGGGGCAGCTCATCACCAACACGCTACCGTCTTCCATTAATTTTGGCATCTGGTGGGATGGGGATCTCCTCCGTGAACTGCTGGATCATACCTCATCAAGCGCTGGGAAAATAGACAAGTGGAACTATACGAACTCGACTACTTCCAACTTGCTTACGGCAACAGGAACGAGTTCCAATAACGGAACCAAAGGAACGCCGTCCTTGCAGGCCGATCTGTTCGGTGACTGGCGTGAGGAAGTCATTTGGCGCAAAAGTGATAATTCGGCGCTGCGGATCTACACAACACCATACGAGTCAGAACATCGATTCTATACGCTTATGCATGATCCAGTGTATCGCCTGAGTGTTGCCTGGCAGAACGTAGCTTATAATCAGCCGCCGCACACCGGGTTTTATCTCGGAGAAGGGATGTCCAAGCCCCAGCAGCCGAATATATATACTCCTTGATATGTCGTTCGACAGTGGTCTGAAAGCAGGTAGAATGAACAAAAACAGAGAGGGCTCCTGGCTAATTGGAGCTCTTTTTGTCATGAGAGCCCAAAAGATAACGTATGATTTTCATAAAAATGGGAACATTAGTTCTTATCGATGGAACATATGTATGAAAAAGGAGGCAGAATCTGTGAGTTCTTTAACGACTGAAGGCATGATCGAGCTCGTAACTAATGTCGGATTCCCTGCTGCATTGAGTCTGATTCTGTTAAAATACATCCTCGTCACTTTGAGTCGCAGATTGGAGGAGCTGGACCGATCTGTTAAGCAACTGTCGCTATCCTTGGAAGAGATGGAGGCAAAGCAGTTGAAACAATCAGAACAGCCGTCCCCGGCAAATACGGACAAACTTCGTGCAGAATGAACAAAAAAAGGCAAATAGAAACAATTTAGCAACCCAATCGAGAAGCGAAATTCTTATAATAGAAACGTGTGCAGTTTATGCAGACATATGATTATGGAGGTGTATATGAGTATGAAAATAAATACGAAGCTATCCGCGCTGTGCATTGCGGCCACACTTATGAGCGTGGCACAGGCCGCCGCTGCCGCGCCCGCCGTGACCGCTCCAGCGGAAGCGACGCAACCGAGCGTGGCCAATCCGGCTGCAGCCGTCCCAGCCCAGGTGCCAGCACCAGCAGCGTCTGCATCGGCTACGATGCCAGCCCCGGCGCAAGCGCCATCGGTTCCAGCAGCCTCGACCCCGGCTGCAGCCGCAGGTTCTGCTAAAGCCGCTACACCAGTAGCTCCGTCTGCACCAGCACAGCGTCCATCTACATCGGTAGCACCAGCGGCTGCTCCGTCCGTACCGTCGACTGTGAAGCCGTCTAAGCCGCAACAGCCGTCCACTTCGGCGCCAGCAGCCGCGGCTACCAGCGTGAAACCGACGCAGCTGGACAAGCTGAACCACGAGAGTGCGGTTCCGCTAGTGCTGGAGGCGCAGTCTCGTTATCAGTATGCGATTAGTGGTGGCAGCCCGGTAGGTGAGTCGTTCCAGTTGAACGGTAAAAGCTACCGCTATCTGTCCGAGGACATCGGCACGAAGACCAAATTGATCAGCTATCTGACGCAGGCTTACACAAAGCAGGCCAGTGAGCAATTTGTCGGTAAATTTTTCGTTGAAGTTAACGGCAGATTAGCTCAGTTGAACGCAGATGGTGGCAATTTGCTAGAGTTCAGCCGGGCTACGGCGAAAATGGTAACCATGACTCCGGTGAAGCGCAGCTACCTGCTAACCGTGCCTTATCCGGCAGAAACCAAGCAGCCGAATGCGAAAATCACCGTGAATTTTGAAAAGGTCGGCAGCTACTGGAAAATCAGCTCCGCGCCGCATGTCATTTTCTAAATTAGGATTTTGCAACAGGCTTCATATGGGGTAAAGTGATGTTAAGGCTTGTTTCGTAAGCCCCAATTCAATACAGGGGAGTGCTGTGCAATGATGACACCCATCAAGGTAAAAGACGTGAAGGATATTGAAAAAATCAATCAAATCGTTTCGAATTATACCTATGACATCTGGATTCATGGCAAAAGCGGCATGGCAGATGCCAAATCCATTTTAGGCATGTATGTGCTGAAGCTGGATGAGCCGCTAACTCTGGTTGTACCTGACAATGTTAATCCCAAGAAGCTGTTCAAGGAGTTGGAGGAGTTTATCCATTTTCCTGCTCAAGAAGGATAAAAGGCAAGAAAGCATCTGCTCTATTACTAAAATAACGCAAAGAAGCCGTGGAACCTAAGTCCCACGGCTTCTTTTTTTAGTGTTCTTCCTCGTCCAAAAACGGGAGATTCACCGAATAGTACATAACCCCCATAAGCAGCACGCCACCAACCAGATTTCCGAGCGTAACCGGAACGAGATTATGGATCACACCAGCGATAGAAACCGTACCCGGATGATCCAACACGAGCGCAATGGCGAAAGTACACATATTAGCCACACTATGCTCATATCCCGAAATGAAAAAGCAGAACACAAACAGCATCATGGCAAACATCTTTGCGCCATTTTCCTTCATAAACATTGGAACAAAAAAGGCAAGACAGACCAGCCAATTACACAAAATAGCTCGGAAGAATAGCTGCATTGCAGGCGCTTCCATTTTATGCTCAACCACGTTCAGTAGAAAGCTGTTCACGCTGGAGGAGTCAAACAGCCCGGTCAAGTAAATAAGGAGTGCAAATACCCCTGCACCCAGCAAATTACCTCCATAGCTGGCAGCCCATAATCGAAGCACCTGCCCCCAGCGCAGCTTTTTACGGAGAGCAGCATACGTGTAATAGAAGGTGTTACCTGTAAACAAATCCCCGCCGCCGTAAGCGATCAGAATGATGGCCGCTCCGAACGTGAGTGCCGCCATGGGATAAGTGAATGGAGAATGCTCCATGTAAAAAAAGTTGCCCGTCTTGAAGGCTACAATAACGCCGAACCCGATGAACATACTCGCCAGCATGGAACGTGCCAAATACCGGAGTAGGCTCTGCTTATAAATTTTGTACTTCTTCATGGCTAGCTGTTCGACATTGCGTAAGCCTTCCGTCTCCATATTTAAGGACAACCTCCTATTTTCTCATATGTAAGTCTTTAAACAGACTTTATTTTTCCCGAAACATGCCCAGTCTATCAGCAATCCTACTAGCTTAACAAGCCAAGCTTTTGCAGTCCGTACAAAATACCGTCTTCATCTGCGCGTTTTGTGACCATTTTAGCTGCGGCTTTGGCTTCATCACAGCCGTTGCCCATCGCGACGCTGTTATGTATAGCTGTCAGCATCTCCACATCATTTAAGCCATCGCCAAAGGCGTATTGATTTTCATCGGCAATGCCCAGTCTGGATGTAATTTCGCGAATGCCCTTCGCTTTGGAGCCAGCATGAGGAACAACGTCCACAGAACTCGGATGCCAGCGCACAAAGTCAAACGCCTTGAATACCGCTTCATAGAAAGGCTCTTCTTCTGCTGTACACATCAACAGCGTCTGATAAATATCTCTTCCCTGGAAATAGAGCGGGTCGTATCCAACTGAAATCTTGGCCTTAAGCGTTTGGACTGATCTCTCCACAAGCTCATCGTTAGGAATATTGGCCTTCATGTCCATATGATCCATATATACGAGAGCATGATTATGTGTGAGGGCCAGATCGGTCATCGCTTGCAAGGCTTCTCTGTTCAACGGATTGGTAGCGACCACTTCCCCGCGAAGCACGACATATTGCCCATTAAAGCTGACGTAGGAGTCAATTTCCAACTGCTCGCGGATATCTTTGAACATAAAAGGCGCACGGCCTGTTGCGATGGCCACCTCATGTCCCAGCTCTTTCAAAGCAAAGACGGCCTTTTCTGCCGTTAACGGCATTTTCTTGTCATCGTCCAGTAATGTACCGTCGATATCGAAAAAGATAATTTTTTTGTCTGACATGTCCCTACACCTGACTTTCAATAATGTATTGTCGAAATAAACTCATATGGATTCATTATATCAAAGGAACTGCTTCTGAATACACAAATACGTATAAATCCTCATGAATGTCCGACCTCTATAGCTTACAATATGAAATAAGGATTACTGTAAAATATAATTTCTATCTCCTATTTTCATAGATGGGATGTGATCACCATGACAAAAATCCAAGTCACACCGGAGCAGCTGGACAGCGTGGCCTCCCAATTTGCCAATGCCCACGGCACACTGTATAACCAGTTAAACGGCCTGGATAGCACAATGAACCGCCTTCACAGCCAGTGGGATGGTATGGAGAGGAATCGTTTTTATAATGACTATCGTACGGCTAAATATACACTTTCTTCTGTATTAAATAAGGTTCAATCCATTGAAATTGAGCTGAAAAGCATCGCTTCGAAGTTTAGAAATGCGGATGGTGAAAGCACACGTGGCTTCTGGACAGCCCTAGCAGCGGCAATGAACGCTAGTGCAGCGCTGGCAGGCAGTGGAGAGGCTGGAGATGCTGGTGGAGAAATTGCCAAGCAGCCCAAAAACATAGATGAATGGGATCAGGCAGACGCGGATAAATATCATCAATATGAGGAACTGCTGAAAAACGCCGAGGCCATCGGCGACAAGCAGGTTATGCAGAAAATTCACGACCAGATGAATGTCCTGCGGCTGCAATATGAGGACTCAGTTCCCCGTACAGATTACAATACAGGAGAGACCTCCAAGATCACATCCGATTCCCTTGTCGCCGTCACCGAACTGACAGGTAAAGACGGAAGCAAAACGGATATATCTATCGATAAAAAAGGGAATGTTGTGAGTTATGAGCAAAATACGGATAAATACGATTACTGGGTCCAAAAGCATACCCAATCAGCCGGAGAGCACGCTCTAGGTAAAACGGCCCAGACCGTCACCGGATATGGAATAGGTCTTATTTTGTCGCGCGGGGCTGGAGTTAGTGGGGCAGGTTCGGGCATCGGTTCTGGCGCAGCCTCCGGGTGGGGGGAACACGTCGTCGGCATTGGTGGCGGCATGCTCAGTGACAAAGTACTCTTCTCTGTACCCGATGAGGGCGAAACCCGTACCATGATCTACCGAACGAATAAAGAAACCGGACATATTGAAAATATGATCATCGTCACCAAAGGTGAGAATGAAATGGAGTATCGCTATTGGGAGGATTATAACTAGGTCTTGAGCTGTGAACGATAATAGCGTGAATAGGAGTATCTATAAAATCTACAGTCTTTTTTTCTGGAACAGGTGAGCAGCAGGTGGAAACTGTAAACTCGCTAGCTGGAGAAGTCTGTAGATTTTTTGGTTACCAATTTTTTCGGAAAACCGATATATTAAATAGATAGAATACATATCCAAAGAGAAGTGAAAATTAAGTAGAACTAAATTTATAGATGGATAAACCGTGGATTATGGTCAAAGGCACAGTGCTTCTGTTGAAATTGGAAGGCTGTGCCTTTCTATCAACTCTACCATTTCACAGACTTGCAATTGGGGTACCAAATGATGGATGATGGAAGAGAGGGTTTTATGTAGAAATAGGGCTAAAGATAGAGAGGATACCAATAATAAATAGATCGGATTTACCGTATTTTTGTATATTATTGTAGAAAAAGATCGTAATTCAGGTTATAGTAAAGGAAGAAATTAACTAGGATACCTTTACCCAAATACGTAATTGTGGAGGGAAACATGAGTACATTTAAAAATTGGTTGAATACAACTAAAAAAGGACTTGGAGACCAAGTTAAGAAGTTTAAGAATAAAGATTTTATGGAAGCTGTTGTTGCAGGCTGTGCGTTAGTAGCATTTGCTGACGGTACGATTAGTCCGGAAGAGAAAACAAAAATGGCCGGATACATAAATATCAGTGAAGAGTTGAAAGTGTTTGATATGGGTGAGGTCATCAACCGTTTCAATCACTATGTAGCGAACTTTGAATTTTCACCTGAAATCGGTAAACAGGAAGCACTGAAGGCGATTGGTAAATTGAAAGGTAAGCCTGAAGTAGGCCGAATCGTCGTTGGCGTATGTAGCGCTATTGGCGCAGCTGATGGTGACTTTGATGCAAATGAGCAGCGAATTGTGGCTGAGATTTGCGGCGCGCTTGGTTTGAATCCGTCTGAATTTAGTCTGTAAATTTTACGGAAGGGAGGTGTGTTAATCAGTGGCTGTAATTAATCTGGTCAAGGGCCAGAAAATTGATTTGACCAAGGGAAACACAGGACTAACCAAGGTTATAGCAGGATTGGGATGGGACCCTGTACAGTCCAAAGGATTTTTTGGCTTCAAGAAGCAACCCAATATTGATTGTGACGCTTCTGCCATTTTGCTGGACGCCAACGGAAAACTGACTCAGTCAGATAACGTAGTGTGTTTCCACAATAAAAAAAGTCCATGTGGCTCTGTCGTGCATTCCGGTGATAATTTGACCGGACAAGGCGACGGTGATGATGAACAAATTGCGATTGACCTGGCACGTATTCCTGCCAATGTCGACAAAGTGCTTGTTGTTGTGAATATATATGATTGCGTAAACCGGAAACAGGACTTCGGCATGATCGAGAAAGCGTATATCCGCATTCTGGACGGTGCTAATTCCAAGGAACTGGTGACGTTTAATTTATCTGATAATTATGAAGGGCTGACCGCACTGGTCTGTGGAGAACTCTATCGTCATAACAACGAATGGAAGTTTGCTGCAATCGGTGAAGGAACCCATGCCGTACATATTGATGTGCTGGCTCAGCGTTATATGTAATTTTAGGTTGCTCATACAAAACTTAATGTGAAAAGGGGTTCTTACTCATGGCAATTAACTTATCCAAAGGTCAAAAAATCGATTTGACGAAAACAAATCCAGGTTTGTCCAAAATCACAGTTGGTCTCGGTTGGGACACAAACAAATACGATGGCGGTAAAGATTTTGACTTGGACGTATCCGTATTTTTGGCTAATGCGGAAGGTAAAGTAGAATCCGATAAGAACTTTGTCTTTTTTAATAACCCACAAAATGAGAACGGCTCTGTCGTTCATACAGGGGATAACCGCACAGGTGATGGCGACGGAGATGACGAGCAAATTAAAATTGATCTGGGTAGCGTGCCAGCTAACGTTGAAAAGATCGCTTTTACGATTACAATCTATGAAGCACAAGAACGCAGCCAAAACTTTGGACAAGTGTCCCGTGCTTACGCTCGTATCGTAAACGAAGCAAACAATGAAGAATTGGTCCGCTTTGATCTGGGAGAAGATTTCTCGATCGAAACAGGCGTTGTTGTAGGCGAACTGTATCGTCATAGCGGTGAGTGGAAGTTCAATGCCATTGGTAGCGGCTACCAAGATGGTCTTGCAGGATTGACGCGCGATTACGGTTTGGCGTAAAAAATCTATACAAAGAAAGCAGGTATGCGGAATGACCATTAGCCTTTCCAAAGGACAGCGTATTGATCTGACCAAAACGAATCCCGGCTTGACTCGTGTCGTTGTAGGTCTTGGATGGGATACGAATAAATACAGTGGTGGCGCGGACTTTGACCTGGATGCTTCGGCTTTCCTACTTTATGAAGACGGTAAAGCCAAAGCTGCGGATGATTTTGTATTTTACAACAACCCGACAGGCGGAGCAGGATCGGTTACTCATACAGGCGATAACCGTACAGGTGAGGGCGATGGGGATGACGAGCAAATCATCGTTGATTTCTCGAAGATTCCTGCGAACATCCACCGTATCGGGATCACGGTTACCATTTATGATTACGAGGCACGCGCGCAAAACTTTGGTCAAGTGTCCAATGCTTTTGTACGTGTGGTAGATGCGGCAACGGATCGTGAAGTGCTGCGCTACGATTTGGGAGAAGATTTTTCTACCGAAACGGCCGTCGTATTCTGTGAATTTTACCGTCAGAATGCAGACTGGAAATTCCAGGCTATCGGTAGTGGCTTTGCTGGTGGATTGGGTGCGCTTGCTAAAAACTATGGCTTGGACGCTCAATAATATCCACTTGGGGTGGTGTCCATAGGGCGCTACCCTTTCTTTTTAAGCTATTACATTAGCGTACGCTGACACATGACAAACGGACAGAAAGGTGACACAATCATGGCTGTTATCGTAGTAAAGGGACAGAAGGCGGATTTGACGAAAACAAATCCGGGCCTGACCCATGTCAACGTAGGGATTGGCTGGGAGTCGCCAGCGTCTCTGGAGCTGGATACTTCGGCATTTTTGCTGGGTCCTGGAGGAAAAGTATCGGGCGATGAGGACTTAATTTTTTATAACAATCCGACCACGCCCTTTATCACCTATTCAGACGGACAACAGTCCGGTGACAAAAAGCAATTTGCCCTTGATCTGACGCGAATTCCTGCAAACATCGAGAAGATTGCGTTTACGCTGACGATTTATGATGCGGATCAGAAACGGCAAAATTTTGGACAGGTTCAAGGTGGGTTCATTCGTTTTGCTCATCCGGTTAGCGGAGAGGTTTTGCGGTTTAATTTGGACAGTGGATTTACAGTGGAAACGGCGATTGTCATTGGGGAACTGTATCGTCATAACGGGGAATGGAAATTCAACGCGATTGGCGCAGGTTTTTCCGGTGGATTGGATGCGTTGTGCGTTAATTTTGGGATTGAAGTGGAAAACAATCCGGCTCCTCCCACGCCAGTGCCTACACCTCCGTCTCCAGCGCCTCGACCAGCACCAACGCCGCCACCAGTACCACCTGCTCCGAAGCCAGAGCCATCTGCAACACCGGTGAATCTGAATCTGCGGAAAATTGAGCTGAAGAAGAAGGGCGACACCATCAACCTGAAAAAAGGCTCAGGCGGATTGGGTGAAATCCTGATCAATCTGAACTGGAATCAGGTGCAGCAAAGCAAGGGCTTTTTCAATCGCGGCTCCAAGGGTGTCGATCTGGATCTGGGCTGCTTGTATGAGATGAAGAACGGAGATAAAGGCGTTGTGCAGGCGCTCGGGGAAGTTTTCGGTTCTCTAAATCGCTTCCCGTACATTGCTCTGGATGGCGACGACCGTACAGGCTCTGTGAAAACAGGGGAAAATCTTCGCATTAATGGTGCTAAAATTTCTGAAATTAAGCGAATTTTGGTGTTCACCTTCATCTATGAAGGAGTCACGAACTGGTCACAAGCGGACGGGGTAGTCACGCTGTACCAGAAGGATGGGCCGGACATTATCGTTCACATGAATGAACATGACAATCGCAAAGGGATGTGTGCGATTGCCATGATTCAAAATGTAAACGATGAAACGTTCAGCATTGAAAGACTCGTGCAGTTCTATGGCGGTCATCGTGAGTTGGATCGGGCCTATAACTGGGGCATGCGCTGGTCGCAGGGTAGCAAATAAATTGAATTATCGGAGGCACTCTTTTCATGTTGAATGATTTGTTTAAAAATATCAGCGAAAACTATGGCCATTTCTTTTCATGGAGTGATGTTGTAGCTACGCTTACTGATCCAGTGAGTTGGGGGATTATAGGAACTCTCATTTTGCTGGAAGGACTTTTATCGGCGGATAACGCCTTGGTTCTCGCAGTTATGGTTAAACACTTACCCAAGGAACAACAGAAGAGAGCCTTATTTTACGGGATTTTGGGTGCGTATATATTCAGGTTCCTGGCTATCGGCTTGGGTACATTCCTGATTAAGTTCACACTGATTAAGGTACTGGGTGCGGCTTATCTGCTCTATATCGCTTATAAGGGCTTATTCAAGTCCGAAGGTGATGGAGAAGTGAAAAACAAACCTACTTCTTTTTGGAAAACCGTATTAATGGTCGAACTAATGGATATTGCCTTCAGTATTGACAGCGTCATTGCTGCTTTCGGTGTGAGCGAGAAAGTATGGGTTCTGTTCCTGGGTGGTATTCTCGGCGTTCTGATGATGCGTGGTGTTGCTCAAGTGTTCCTCAAGCTCATTGATAAATTTCCGGAACTGGAACAGACAGCCTTTATTATGATCGCCATTATCGGGGGTAAAATGCTGGCTGCTGCTTTTGGCTTTCATATGTCGCAGGTTTTATTCTTCGGCATTTTGATTGCTGTCTTTGTAGGCACAATGGTTATCAGCTCGGCGAAAAGAAAGAAAAAGGCCGACAAAGAGGCTTAATGTACAAAGTATAGCGAAATCCCTCCTGAAACTAAGGGGGGATTTCTTTTATACCCGAAGCACAGGGCTTCAGTCAGGCAAGAAAGAGCAAGAGGAGGGGAAGGGCCCTGAAATATTTTAATGATTTAACCTCTGAGGAAGTAGAAGCGATCTTTTATACTCCACCGTTGGAGTTTCATAACCGTTCTCCCAAAAGTATATTGGCTTATGCAATAGGAGCAGCTTTGTACATGCCTGCTACCCGCTCGGAGGTAGCGGAAGAGATCAAAAATGGAAAACATGAAGGACTAACAACGGTCATTTTGGATTTGGAGGATGCTATAGGGGATCACCAGGTCGGACAGGCAGAACAATCGCTGGCACAGCAGCTGCTTCAACTACTATCCTATGTACGGACGGGGATGATGAGTGAACAGCAATTACCTTTGTTATTTGTGCGTGTGCGCTCTGTAGAGCAGTTGGAACGACTACTGAACGGTTTGGGTGAATCTTTGTCGCTACTCACGGGCTTTGTCTTACCTAAGTTCTCTTCTGATAATGGACGGGCGTATTTTTCACTCATTGCTGAATTTAATCGAAATATGCATACAGGGGCAGGAAACGCAAGCGACATGCCTGTGCTGTACGGATTACCGATTCTTGAAAGCTCCAAAATCATATATCGGGAAACTCGCTGGAAAGAGCTGCTGTCGATTAAAGAAATTTTAGACGAGTACCAGGAATATGTGCTGAATGTACGAATTGGGGCAACCGATTTCTCCAGTCTATATGGCTTGAGACGCAGCCCGGATATTACGATTTATGAAATTGCCGTCATTCGGGATTGCATCGCAGATATTATTAACTTGTTTGGACGCGTGGGCTCAAATTATGTCATTTCCGGTCCTGTATGGGAATATTTCTCTCACCGAGAACGTGTCTTTAAACCTCAATTAAGAGTGTCTCCTTTCGAAGATGCACTTGGAAAGCCGGGAAGACACTTGCGGATGGACTTCATCTCAGATGCCGTAGACGGACTGATTCGAGAAGTCATGATGGACAAAGAGAATGGGATTATCGGCAAAACAATTATTCATCCCTCCCATATTAAACCGGTACAGGCCATGTATGCGGTGACACATGAAGAGTATATGGATGCACTTGAAATCGTTGAGCGTAACGACGGTAGTCTGGGTGTATTCAAAAGTACCTATGCCAACAAAATGAATGAAATTAAGCCGCATTTGAATTGGGCTCATCGTATTATCAATAGATCAAAAGTATACGGGGTGTTACATGAACAACAACATTTTGTCAGTCTCTTACCCAACCACGAAAACACATCTGCTGCCAATCCTGGAGCAGTTCAGCGTTAAAATTACGGAGACGCATAATCCATTCCGCCTTCCTGTGGACAAGCTGTTTGCGATGGCGGCACGGGTCAATAAAAAGCGTTCGTTTTTGTTTGTCAGCAAGGTGCTGGGTAAGCATATTCCGGTAAACCCATACACTTCTCTGCTCAGTGGTGCGGCGCTGGCGATTCTACTATATAAGGAGCTTGTCCCGCAGGCAGGACAACAAATGGATGAACTGATTGGAGAGGCCGTGAGAGGACTTCTTGACCCGGACTATGCGAAAGAGGCCTACCGAAAGCTGATGGATGAACGTTTAGCTTTTGCTTTTACGGAGCCGATCAAGTTTGTTGGTTTTGCCGAGACGGCTACAGCATTGGGACACAGCATGTATCGGTTGTTTGACGACGGAGCCTCGTATATTCATACGACGCGCGAGGATATTCCGGGCCTTCGGCCTATTATTCGGTTTGAAGAAGAGCATTCGCACGCTGTTGATCATCGTTGCTATGCACTGGATGAAGATGCTTTTGCGGGAGATGGCCCGATTGTGCTGGTAGATGATGAAATTACGACGGGAAAAACAACCCTTAATATCATACGGGATATTCAGGAGCATTTTCCGCGTAAACAGTATGTGATTGCTTCGTTACTGGATTGGCGGACAGACAGCGATGAGCAGGCTTTCACTGATCTGGAGGCAGAGCTAGGCATTACGATTACGCCTTTAAGCTTGCTCAAAGGAAAGATTGAGGTACAGGGAGTACCCATATTGGATCACGCAGAATATGCTGGACAGGCTGGGCACCCAGAACATGCAGCCACTAGCATGGCAGAGGTTAATAAAGACGCTTCTGGGATAATTGACCACCGTTTTGAAAAGGATACTTCCGGTTTTGAGCGGGTAGTACACAGTTCCATGTCAACGGACGGATACGCCAATACAGCTCCTTATCTAAAATATACAGGCCGTTTTGGTCTACAATCCGCTGACAATTCAGCGTTGGATGAAGAAATCACGCGTACAGCTGAACGACTGAACCAACTTCGTTCTGGGCAACGCACGCTGGTTATGGGCACAGGCGAATTCATGTACATTCCAATGCGGATTGCAGCAGAGTTAGGCCCGGATGTATATTTTCAATCGACGACACGCAGTCCAGTGTATCCCCACCGAGAAGAAGGGTATGGTGTCGCCTATGGTGTGACATACCCATCACCTGAGGATAGTACGGTACGCAATTTTATTTATAATGTAGATCCCGGTCAGTATGACGAAATATTCGTTTTGATGGAAAGGGAGTCAGACCCAGAGCGGATGAACCCCATGCTGGAGGCTTTGGCCCGTCTGGGTTGCGATAAAGTGCATGTTGTTTATTTTAATGGTTTAACTAGACAGGAGAGTAAAGGAGCGCGGATATGAAGCAAGCACTCATGGAGCAAATACAGCAGAAGAACATTCATCCGCCCGAACCGCTGGGCAGTTATCCTGCCTCGGATGTCACTTTTTTATTGAAGGATTTGAGCCGGGTTACGTTGGAAAAAGGGACGGAGGATCGTGAAGAGGCGATTCAGTCGGGAGTCCATTATTCAGAAATGCTGCCAGTGGAATACGAGCCCACAGCAGAGTATATTGCACTGTTTCACGAAACGCTTGCCCAATCTGCCAAAAAGGTTGCATTAGCGGCAGCTTCTGTGGCTGAGATGATTGTGAGAAAAAGAGGCCTGAACACGGCGATTGTTTCTCTTGCCAGAGCAGGGACGCCCATTGGTATCCTGATCAAGCGTTATATTGATTGGAAGTATGGCGTATCCTTGCCGCATTACAGCATTTCTATTATTCGTGGCAAAGGCATTGACCGGAATGCGATTTTATACATTTTACAGCAGCATGGACTGGAGATTGAACTTCAGTTTGTCGATGGCTGGACGGGGAAAGGGGCGATTCGCCAGGTATTGATTGAGGCCTGTCGTGAGATGAACGCGGATTACGGGTTGCGTCTAAATGATGATCTGGCGGTGCTGGCCGATCCGGGCAGATGTTCGGAAACCTTTGGTACACGAGAAGATTATTTGATTCCAAGTGCTTGTCTGAATTCGACTGTATCAGGTTTGATGAGTCGGACGGTATTACGCGACGATCTCATAGGCCCTGACGATTTCCATGGGGCCAAATTTTATGAATCCTGGCGGTCAGTGGATCAGTCCAATACGTTTGTGGATACGGTATCCGGGTACTTTCAAGACGTGGCTGAAACGGCCGTTGCATACGCTGAACAAATGACATTGAATCCGCCTGCGGTGACATGGCAGGGCTTACGGGATATTGAGGCGATTCAGCAGGCATTTGGTATTCGGGATATCAATTTGGTCAAGCCCGGAGTGGGGGAGACGACTCGTGTACTGCTGCGCAGAGTGCCGTGGAAAATTCTGATTGACCGCGAAGATAATCCGAATCTTCAGCATATTATGCTGCTGGCAAAGGATCGTGGAGTGCCTGTAGAGGTATTTGAAGGATTGACTTATTCCTGCTGCGGAATTATCAAGCCGCTCAAGGGGGGACAAGAATGATCTACGCAAGTGATCTGGATCAGACACTGATTTACTCCAAACGTTCGCTTGGCGTACCGCTGGAATCCCCTGGTCTGTTGCCTGCGGAACAGATAGACGGGGCGACGTCGGCTTTTATTTCTGAACAAGCCCTGCAATTGCTAAGGACACTGCCTGAAGATGTGATGTTTATGCCCGTGACGACTCGGACGATAGAACAGTATAGACGAATCACTGTGTTTCAGACGGAGTTGGTTCCCGCATATGCCGTGACGAGTAATGGTGGAAACATCATCGTCGGAGGCGAGGTGGATCGAGAGTGGAATCGGCGTATTCATGAACAAGTACGCCGTGATGGTGCTCATGCGGAAGAAGCTCGTCAGGTGTTCGGACAGGTGCTGGATGAAGACTGGGTCGTAAACGAACGCTTTTGCGACGAGTTATTCTATGCTTTCATGATTGAACGGGATCGTATGCCGCTGGAACAGGTGCTGGAGAAGGCACGAATCATGCGTGAAATGGGCTGGGAGGTATCCATTCAAGGTCGTAAGATATATCTGGTGCCTGCGGCTGTGAATAAACAGGCAGCCGTGGAGCATATCCGTAATCTCACGAATGGAGGGGCTGTGGTTGCGTCCGGTGACTCTTTGCTGGACCGTTGTCTGCTGGACTATGCCGATTATGCGATTGCTCCCCGTCATGGTGAATTGTATCGGGAACAGCTGCGGGATAAGCTGGAGGTCAATTACCGTTTTACAGAAGTGTCGGGGGTGTATGCAGCGGACGAAATCATGGCGTATGTTCATGCAATACACCGGAGTGTATTCGCAGCTCAAACTTCATTTTCAGAATAGATAGGGGACGTGGCTCTGTGAAGAAGGTTAAGGTGTATTTTAACCGCTGGTTTTCAGTGGCGTATCATTATATGAATGCTATTCGTAACAATGAGGACGGTATTCCGTTCGAGATCTATGCGACACACTCAGATCCGCAGCACATGGCGCTACAGGCCAGTGATGTGGCTGAAGTAGAGCCTCGCACCAATGGTGTGGAGTACGCACAATTTTGCGCTGATTTTTGCAAGCGGCACGGAATTGATGTCTTTATCCCACGGTGGAATATGCTTGATATTAGCAAGCATCTTTATTTGTTCGATGATATTGGGACAAAAGTGATGGTATGCCAAGATACCGAACTGCTGGAGCAACTGATGGAAAAGGATTTGTTTTATGAATCCATTCGTCAAAAGGACATTGTCACGATTCCCGATTATGCCATTGCCAGCAATGCCGAGCAGTTTAAACAGGCATATGAGTCGTTAATAGCACGTGGGCATAAGGTATGCTTCAAGCCATGTAATGCAGAAGGCGGAATGGGCTTTCGTATCATCGACAATGAACGTAATCCGCTGGAGGAACTGTTCGGTCATGCGCTGAATCATATTTCGTTCGAGGAAGCACACCGAGTATTGTCATCCACAGAATCATTTCCCAATCTGATGGTGATGGAGCTGCTGGAGGGATACGAATACAGTATTGACTGCCTGGCTGACCGGAACGGAAAGCTGCTAGCGGCAGTTCCGCGTAGGAAGGCAGGAGGACGATTACGGCTGCTGGAGCAGCATCCCGAGCTGTTGGAGGTGGCACAGAAGGTCGCTGAGGCGTATCACATTCCGTACAATTATAACATTCAGGTAAAATATAACGGCGAGCATGCCAAGCTGCTAGAGATCAATCCGCGGATGTCCGGAGGACTTCATGTATCATGTTTGTCTGGTATCAATTTTCCTTATCTAGCGGTGAAATCGGCTTTGGGTCATGAGATCGGTTCACTTCATCCGCAATACGACATTTTAGCCAGTCATATCGAGCAGCCAATCACCATACGTAAATCCGTACATTGACACACATAAATATTGTTTTCTACAATATGGTAAGGGTTTACGTCAGGAGGTACAAGCTATGACGTCAAAAATGTGGGGTGCCACGATTGCTGTGGTTAGCTACCTGATTGCGCTTTTACTAAGTTTTTGGTTGCCACTGTTTGTGTGTTTGGCGATTCCGATCATTGGTTTGGGAGGATACAGCGCCATCATGGCTGTTCGCCATCCTCGCCCCAATCTGACCGGTTCCGTGATTCCGGTGGTGCAGGAGCAGGTCGCTGAGACACATCAGCATGAAAAGGAAGCTGCTGTTCGACCGGAGTCTATGACAGGACAAGTACGTCAACCAGATCAGGTGAGCAGTGAATTTGCTCAGGTGATGGAGTATTTGGAGGTACTGGAGGATATGGTGATCTCCGAGGGACAGAAGGATGCGCTTGATAACGAGATTGTCGAGAAGGCGCTGGCTCTATTTGCACGTTTGCAGCGGGTCATTCCACTTTTGCATGAACTGAACAACAGCGAAGTGAATCATACGGTTCGGAGATTGATTTTGAAGGATTTGAACGGACTGATTAATCCGTTTCTTCGGCTCAGCGGCGATGCGAAGCGGACTAACCGGAGGACGTTATTAAACGGATTACGGGATGTGGACAGCAAAATATCGGTAATTGTATCTACGGTGGAGCATAAGGATCTGTTGGAATTACAGAGCAAAGCGGAGCTTATTCACCAGCGATATAGCAGTTCCGAATTGTAGGCGATTTTTTGGGAAAATAAAAAAAGTAGCAGTATAGCTGCTCTGAATAACAACGATTAGACTTGGGTAACAGTTGTTTTCAGAATAGGAGGTAGCGTATGGCGACCCCATGGGCTGAATTGAAAAAAGAAGATGAACAAAAGGTGACTGAGGAGGCTTCACAGCTGATTCAGAAGGTATCACAAAGCGATGTCATGAGCCTGGATACCTTAATGGATGATATCGGTAAGTTGGGGGTTAAAACGCAGGAACGTGCGGGGCAGACCCTTAAAATGCTGGATCGTCCGGTAAACGACCTCATGTCCGGTGATCGGGCTGAGGTATCCAATATGATCTTAAAGCTGCGTGATGAATGCGAAACGCTCCAGCAGAGCAAAAATATGAGCTTTTTTGGCAAGCTCCTGCGTAAAAGCCCGTTAAAGAACTACATTTACAAGTATCAGTCGGTGAAGATGAACATCGAGAAAATCATTACTGCCTTGAGAGATGGTAAGGATAATCTGGAAGAAAACATCGTCAGCATGAGACAGTTGAAGAAGGCTTCCATTGAAGAAATCTACAATTTACAGACGAAGATTGCCTTTGGTAATCGCTTGAAAGAACTGTTTGAGACCGAGATTGCCAAGCCGGAAAACGAAAACCGTAAGCCACATCTGGAGCGGGGATTGCGCAAGGTGGTTACTCGTACACAGTCGATGACAGAAATGATTTTGTTATACAATCAGGCGATTGCGGCAACGGATATTATTAATGATAACAATGATAAACTGATTGATTCTGTAAATAACGCGATTGATAAAACATCGAATCTGATCACTGTATCGGCTATGATCGCGATGGCGCTGGCGGATCAGGATAAAATCATTTCAGCCGTCGATGCGACCAACCGTACCATTGAAGATCAATTCAAGGAAAATGCGAAGCTTCTCAAAACGACGACCGAGAGAACGACAGATCTGCTTAGCAAGCCTTCTATGTCACTGGAAGCTGTGAATCAGGCGATTGGTGATTTGGTATCTGCTTTGGATCTGTCTGAAAAATCGAATCGCCAAATTATTGAAAGTTGTCATGATTATACAAGTAAAATGACAGCAATCAATGCCAACCTAAGCCAACGTTTGGGGATCGAAGGGAAAGAATCATCCAAACCGCTGAAGGATAGCAATTCTTCTGAGGGTCTAAGTTCGTTTTTGAACTGATGACAGTGTAGAATAATAGACCCAATCTATGAAAAAGACGCCGGAGTGACTCCAAAAGGCGTCTTTTTTGGTTTGGCAGCAGCCAATAAAGGACATGATGAACATACATAGCATTCTCGTGCATAAACTCTTAAAAAGCGAATGACAAAAGGAGAGAGCGAGCGTATGATGTCCTTTATTTTAGGGTGTGTGATTGTCTATTTACTCGTGGCTGTCAGCAGCGAAAAAGCAGATTCAATTGTGGAGTTAAATGATTCTGTGAAATAAAATTTTTTATTGAAAATCATGCATTTTCTGATAGGATAGAGTTAAATATTGGAATCCCAAAGGAGAATGCATGCTGGAATTTTCATTTGAAATCATCGACGAATCGAAAATCAACATTGTATATCAGTATGGAAGCAGCAACTTCAATTTTAATTTATTTTTTAACTACGGTGTGTGGACGCTGCATCCTTTTGACGGGATTCTGCTGCAGAACAAGGAAATGTGCCGTCTGATCGTTACGGATCTGTTTAAGAACAAAGATTTTCATGTCATGCTGGCGCGCGAAAATATTTTATTGTCAACCCTGCGTACCTCTATTGATCTCAATCCCGAAACTCGGGGAGAGCGATATCAGGAACAGGAGTTTGATGAGCTGTCTGATTTTGCTGAGACACACAGCTTTGAAGAGGTACTGCAAATCGAGCAGGATTCTGTCCGCGAGCGTATGGATTTCTTCCAAAACATCATTCAAAAAATGTATATGGAAGGATTCGGTCCGGAAGACAATGATTTTAACAAGGTACAAGCTATTCTTCGCATTTATAAGGCTGCACATGACCAACTCGGAGAATTGAGCGACTTTCCCCTGAGAGGCGACGAACGACGCAGATGGTAGAGTAGGCGTACAAACGCAAACATCATAGAGGAGCGTGGGGAACATGAGCGGTATTTCTTTACTTAAAAAGAATGCGCAACTGGTACTGACTAAAAAGAATCTAACAAATGTGACTGCGAGAGTTGGATTGGTGCTCGATATTTCAGGATCTATGAGAAGTTTGTACAAAAATGGTACCGTTCAAAAGGTGTTGGAACGAATTGTTGCAGTAGCGAGTTCTTTGGATGATGATGGTGTACTGGACGTATGGGTGTATGATCACCGTTTTTCACGTTTGCCGTCCGTTACCGAAAATGACGTTGACAACTATGTTGAAAGACATATTCTGTCCAATGATTATTTGCCCAAGTTCGGTCGCAATGATGAGCCGCCTGTGATGCGCGATGTCATCGCCAAATACACCAAGGAAGAACCCTCTTCTGATCCGGCCTTTGTTATTTTTATTAATGATGGCGGTGTGAAGCGTGGAAAAGGAGATAATATCGATAACGCAGTCATTGATTCGTCAGGAGAGCCGATTTTCTGGCAATTTATCGGTGTGGGTGAGTCCGATTTTGGCGTATTAAAGAAGCTGGACAACATAGAAGGCCGTGTGGTAGATAACGCTAACTTCTTTCAAATTCAAGATATCGAATCTATGGAAGACAATGAATTGTACGAACTATTGCTTAACGAGTTCCCGTTATGGCTGCAAGAAGCCAAGGAAAAGCATATTTATTAAGGCTACTAAGTATTGTAATATGCGATCCTATAAAGCTTCATATAAAAAATACAAAAAGAGAGAGTTACGCTAGCAAAAGCTTTGCGAAACTCTCTTTTTTCTTTACACACCTCTAAAACGTGTAGAAGCTCTACGGCGGTTTGCCAGCGGAGCGGGCAGAATTGTTCTGAAGAAGCGAAGCGTTCGCCTTTATCCCCGGATTTTACCCTTACAGGTTCTATTCAATAGAAATCCGGGGATAACAGCGATCGGAAGAACAATCTGCACGCGCAGCGCCCACCAACCAACCAAAGGCTTCTAATCGTTTTAACCTAACTCATCCCCATTAATATCATCGAGCAAAGTATAAGCCCTGTCCCGCACCCCGAAGTGTATACCTTGAGATGGCGGAACATGGATGTTTTCCAGGCTGACAGAGATTCATCGGAACGCAAACGCTCATTTTCCTCTCGTAATGCCTTGGATTGACGAATGAACAACTGTCTGATGTCGGCAAATCCCCGCAGGAAGAGGGTTAGAAAACCGCTTTGCAGAACGTGGAAGATTGCACCGATCACCAAGCCCAGCAACCCCAACAGGAATAGCAGATTTGCAGTAGCCATGTTTTCACGACCATACAAGAGATGGGGTGTGGCGTACAGAATTCCTAAAGTACCGACAATCAGGGCAGAGATCCCGAAACGTAAAATCATTATTTTTCGACCCGTTTCGCAAAGCGCAGGTCTGGGTTCGAACGAGCATCAAATACGATACCTTGAATCTTAGGACTGATTAATGCCGTGTCCGCAGAGAACTGGATCGGAATAATCGGCAGATCTTCCATCAATACGTCTTCTGCCTGATGGAGCTGTTCAAAGCGTTTTGCCGGATCAAGCTCAAAGGTTGAGGATTCGATCAGTTTGTCATACTCCGGGTTGCTCCAGTTGGTAAAGTTGTTCGAATTTTTGGAAGTATAATGCCCCAATACGCCGAGTGGATCCAGGAAGTTTCCTTCCCAGCCCATACGGGCGATCTGGAAGTTCTTTTGTTTAAAGGTATCAATGTACGTTTTCCACTCCTGATTCTCCAGCGTCACTTCAACACCCAGGTTTGTTTTCAGCATTTCCTGAATCGCTTCAGCTACTTTTTTATGCTTGTCCGAAGTGTTGTATTTGAAGGTGATCGGTGGTAGCTTGGTCAAACCTTCTTCTTTCAGACCTTCGGCCAGCAATTGTTTCGCTTTCGCAGCGTCAAACTCATAGTATTTTTTCGGTGCTTCATCACGGAAGTCCTTGCCGGATGGCGTTGTTGTTCCGTATGGAACATAACCGTAAGCCGGAGTTTCGCCACCTTTGGTTACGCTGGTAGCCAGTGCTTCGCGGTCAATCGCGTAGGCGATGGCCTGTCTGATTTTTTTATTGTCAAACGGCTTTTGTTTTACGTTAAAAGAATAGGTGTACACACTGAAAGATGGATGCGACAGGAATTCCTTGTTGCTCTTTTCCTGATCCAGTGTATCCACGGGAAGGCTCAAAATCAGATCCAGATCGCCCGTTTTATACATTTGATAATAAGTTGTGGAGTCTTGAACCATTTTAAAATTAATCGTTGCCATCGTAATGGCATCTTTGTTCCAGAATTGATCGTTTTTAGCCAGCGTAATTTGCTCGTTATGTTTCCATTCCTTGGCTACATACGCACCGTTGCCGACAATTGTGCCCGCTTCTGCTGCCCATTTGTCATTTTTCTCAACAACCGATTGGTTTACCGGCAGATAGGCATGACCCACAGCGATCGTTGGGAAAAAGCTCAGCGGTGATTTCAGCTCAACTACAAGAGTTTTATCATCTTTGGCTGTAACACCCACGTCTTCAATTTTACCTTTGCCTGTGTTGTACGCTTCGGCACCTTTGATGTAGTAGAGGGCAGAAGGATCGTAGGCAGCTGTTTTCGGATTCAGTACCCGTTTCCAAGAGTATTCAAAATCCTTAGCTGTCAGTGGGTCACCATTCGACCATTTTGCACCATCACGGATAGTAAAGGTGTAGGTTTTGCCGTCAGGAGATACATCTACTTTGCTGGCAGCGCCTTCTACGATTTTACCGGCCTTATCGTATGTATACAGCCCTTCATACAAGTTATCAATCACAAAGTAGGACGTTGTATCTGATGCGAAAGCAGGGTCTAGCGTATAAGGCTCCCCACCTGCCAGATTGGCAGTAATTTCTTGCGGGATATCTGCTTGAGGCGTAGCGGACGGGTCGTTGCTTGCTGTTTTGTCCGAAGTACCCGAGCATCCAGCTAAAGCCGTTACGGCCAAAAGTAAGATGATCGTCATCCAATGCATTTTTTTCATCGTGGTTTTCCTCCATTACTGTGATTAGTTATGCCAAAAATAAGGTACACCGTACCGGGATTTATTCATCCTCCTTTCCCGCAGGTATGCCGCGTGTGCGCACTTCGATAAAGGAACTGCCGTTTTTCCTGCGGTTAGGCGAGAAGCTGCGGATCATGGTGACACCCCTCCTTGTCCAATTTGGATCTCTCTGTTGTTAATGTTGTGAGCGCGGGTCAAGTGCATCTTGAAGCCCGTCTCCAAGTGTATTGAACGCCAGCATGGTGAGCGATATCATCAGCCCGGGGAAAAATAGGCGCCACCATTGACCGCTTAAAATAACGCCAAGTGAATCGTTAGCCATCGTCCCCCAGCTGGCCGAAGGAGACTGAATCCCCAGACCGAGAAAGCTCAGGAACGATTCGGCAAAAATAGCCGACGGAATAGTGAACGTCAAATTTACAATAATGATTGCCGCTGCGTTCGGTAGCAAATGTCTGAAGATAATACGCGAATGAGATGTCCCCAAGCTACGGGCTGCTAACACATATTCCTGCTGCTTCAGCTGTAAGATTTGCCCACGCACTACACGGGCCATACCGACCCAGCCAGTAATAGATAATGCAATAATCATCGTGAGTAGGCCTGGCTTCATAATGACGAGCAGCAGAATGATGACCAGCAGATAAGGAATACTATACAAAATTTCAATAATACGCATGAGAATGCTGTCGATCCGGTCGCCCGTTTTACCGTGCCCAGCACAATAGCCAGCAACACAGCCGACGAGAATGCCAAGCACCAAATCAATGGCGGCAGCGGCAAAGCCGATCATGAGTGAAATTCTAGCCCCGGCCCATGTCCGTGCCCATACGTCCCTCCCCAGATCATCCGTGCCAAACCAGTGCTCTCCCGAAGGAGAAAGATTCGTCTTCAAAAGGGATTGATCACTGGGTGCATAAGGAACCATGGAAGGTCCAACAATCGCCAGCACAATAATAATGATAAGTAGGGAAAGCCCCAACAGAGCAAGCTTGTTGTTAAAAAGTCTGCGTAGCCGATCCCGCCAGGGTGATTCTTTGGGTCTGGTCAACGTGGGGGTGGGGATCTGGCTACGGTCTACAAGACTAAACAGGCTGTCCTTTTCGACAGTAGGTGCTGCTTTCATGTTAATCTCCTTTGCTGTCTAATTTGATTCGCGGATCGACAAGGCGATAGGATATATCAATTAAAAATAAAGTAACGACCAGAATGGCACTATAGAAAATGGTCGTCCCCATAATCACTGGATAATCCCGGTTAAAGATACTGTCTACGAAGTATTTACCGATGCCGGGAATGGCGAATATTTTTTCAACGACAAAGGTACCTGTAATAACGGAAGCGAATAACGGTCCGATAAAGGACAGCACCGGAATCAACGCGTTGCGTAATCCGTGACGAATGACTACTGCCCAAGAGGACAACCCTTTTGCTTTGGCAGTGCGTATGTACTCCTCATGCATAACTTCCAGCATACTCGTCCGCATAAAGCGGGCGATAACGGCAAGCGGTGAAACAGCGAGAGCCAGCGACGGAAGCACCGTATGCTGCCAGGTTCCCCATGAGGCGACCGGAAGCAGGTGCCATTGGACGGCAACATACTTGATTAACAGCGGTGCCAATATGAAGCTGGGTACGGAAATACCAACAATGGCGATAAACATCGAGATATAATCCAGTGGTCGATTATGGTGTAGAGCAGCCAGCGTTCCGAGCGAAATACCGGCAATAATCGCGACCACGATGGATTGAATACCCAGCAATGCAGAAGGTGGAAAACCTCGGGCGATAAGCATATTGACGTCCGTCGTTTTCGATTGAATAGACGGGCCCATATCCAGCACTAGCAGATTTTTTAGATACAGCACATACTGCACAGCGAGCGGCTTGTCCAGATTGTACCTGGCACGCATGTTTTGCAATACCGCTTCCGGAATCGTTTTGGAATCGTTCGAGAATGGATCACCCGGAATGATGTGCATGATGATAAACGTTAAAGTGACGATAATCCACAACGTTATGAACATCGTAAAAAGACGCTTTAAAATGTACATGGGGCTTTATTTCTCCTGTCTATCAAGCTGATTTACATACTATTGCTGCTGAAATTTTAAAATAAATAAAAGTATATAAGAATACTAGGAAATAATAAGACGGTTTAGGTGACATGTCAAGGTAAGGTTTTACATTATAGAACACAGGTCAAATTTTCGTCACAGGTTTTCCATTTATATGAGGCTAAGATTCCGCTCATTCCTCTCGACGAGTATCCTGCGGTGTGTTATGATGATACTCTGATAACGTGTTAACGAACTAAAGCGTTTGCCACCTGTTCTTGGATACGGGGGTCACCATTGTTGGAGGGGAATAAGATGAGAAAAGCAGCCATGTTTACGATGTTAATTGGATTGATGATGATCGTGTTGGCCGGATGTTCCGGCGGTAAGGATGACAGTAAATTGATTATTGGAATTGATGATAAATTCGCCCCGATGGGCTTTAGAGATGAAAATAACGAGCTGACCGGCTTTGATATTGATTATGCGAAAGCGGCCGGGGAACAAATGGGTAAACAGGTGGAATTTCAGCCGATTGACTGGTCTGCCAAAGAATCCGAGCTGAACAGCGGACGTATTGATCTCATTTGGAATGGATACACCATTACGGATGAGCGTAAGGAAAAAGTGCTGTTCACGAAGCCATATCTGAAAAACAGTCAGGTGATTGTCATTCCGACTACTTCCAGTCTTTCCAAGCTGGCTGATCTGACGGGCAAAACGGTCGGACTCCAGACGCTGTCTTCAGCAGCCGATGCATTGGATGCAAATCCGATCAAAAGTAAATTGAAGCAAGTGTCCGAGTTCCCGGATAATGTTCTCGCTTTGACAGACTTGAAAACCGGACGTCTGGATGCGGTGGTCATTGATGAAGTTGTTGCCAAGTACTATATGTCGAAGGAACAAGGGACGTATAAGCTGCTTGATGAATCACTGGCCCCTGAGGAATACGGCATCGGTGTGAAAAAAGGGAATGAAGAGCTGTTGACGCAGCTGCAATCCGCTTTGGATGAGCTGCACAAGAACGGAAAAGCTGCTGAAATTTCGAAAAAGTGGTTTGGTGAAGATAAAGTATTAAATTAATACGTAGTGTATCGAACTAAGGGTTTAGGAGTCGAAGGTTATGAGTATGGAATATATTTTACGAATTATGAAGCCTATGCTTGAAGGGGCACAGATGACGGTTATTTTATTTTTCATCACGCTCATCTTGTCTATTCCATTGGGTTTTATCGTTACTTTACTGGCCAAAAGCCGGATTAAGCCAATCGCCTGGCTGATGCATACGTACATTTATGTTATACGCGGCACGCCGCTTTTGCTGCAATTATTGTTCTTTTGTTTTGGTCTGCCGATGTTGCCTGTCATTGGGGAGTATCTGGTATTGGACCGGACAACGGCTGCGGTACTGGCATTTGTACTGAATTATGCAGCTTATTTTGCAGAAATTTTCAGAGGCGGGATGTTGTCGATTGATAAAGGGCAATACGAGGCTTCGCAAGTGCTTGGCTTGAGCAAGTCGCAGACGCTGATTAGAGTCATTGTGCCGCAAATGGTACGGATTGCTTTGCCTGCGGTAACGAATGAGGCGACAACACTGGTAAAAGATACGGCACTACTGTATGCAGTAGCGGTACCGGAACTGCTGCATTTTGCCAATACGGCTGTAAACCGTGATTTCTCGATTGTACCTTATGTTGTAGCGGCGGTTATTTATTTGTTATTAGCTTTGGTGCTGACGCTATTCTTCAGGGCGCTGGAAAAACGTTTTAAATTCGAGTAAAAGGAATGTCGAGATATGAATACTAATGCAATAGAAGTTACCGATTTGAAAAAATCGTTCGGCAAGCTCGACGTTCTGAAAAGAGTGAGCTTTAACGTTAAAGCGGGCGAGGTTGTAGCCGTCATCGGTCCTTCAGGTTCAGGAAAAAGTACCATGCTCCGTAGTTTGGTGCACCTGGAAGATGTGACGGGCGGGACGATCCGCATTCATGATAAAGCACTGGTGGAAAACGGTCAGTACGCTCCAGCAGGTGATATTAAGGGCATTACCACCGGGATGGGCATGGTGTTCCAGCATTTTAATCTGTTCCCTCACTTGACGGTGCAGGATAATCTGGAGCTGGCTCCGAAGCTGGTGAAAAAGGTGAGCAAGGCTGAACTGCGTCGCCAAAGCGCTGAGTTGCTGGCTAAAGTCGGATTGGCAGATAAAGCAGATGCGTATCCATCCCGACTGTCGGGGGGACAGAAGCAGCGTGTGGCGATTGCCCGGGCAATGATGATGAACCCTGATATTTTACTGTTCGACGAGCCGACCTCGGCCCTTGATCCCGAGCTGACGGGTGAGGTGCTGCGAGTTATCAAAAAGCTGGCTGAGGAACATATGACGATGGTCATCGTGACCCACGAGATGAATTTTGCGAGAGATGTGGCGGATCGTGTCATTTTTATGGATAATGGAGAAATCGCGGAATCCGGTACACCAGAGCAGATTTTTGGAAATCCGCAGCTGGAGCGGACGAAGGTATTTTTGAATCGGGTGGAGGCTTAAAAAAATAGTTGCTTGTTAGAGTGTGTGTCGGGGAGGCGCTGCGCGTGCAGATTGTTCTTTCGAACGCACATGCTTCTTCAGAACAATTCTGCCCGCTCCGCTCACCGACCACCTTTGCCGCAACAAGTTTTTAAGCAGGAAGTGTGGGAGAAGAATAAAAGCAAGGGAGATGGCAAGCGCCATCTCCTTTTTTTTGTAGTTGTAGGGTATGCGAAACGTGTAGCAACATGAGGAAATATAGAATGTAAGCTCTCAAAAAGCTGGTTTAACAAGGAGTAAAAAACCTTAATGATTCTTATGTAAAAAGTCATGACGTTAGGTATTATTATTTTTTAATCTTTACATACCTACCGAAGGTATGTAAAATAAAAGATACCTACCGAAGGTAGGTTTTAAATGATGAGAGGATGAGTCGATCATGAATAAATCTCGCAACGAAATCATCTTTACGTTAATCATCAATCTTGTATTGCCTTATTTGACTTATCGCCTGCTAATTCCGTATACGAGCAGTGTGGTGGCTCTGTCTATCGCTGCTCTTGTACCACTATGCGACTCGATCTACAGCCTTATACGGACCCGTAAAGCAGATGTGTTCTCTGGCTTTATTTTTCTTGGTCTGATTCTTGGCGTCGTGGCCGTTCTCTTGGGCGGTGATGAACGCTTTATTTTGCTACGGGAGTCTTATGTGACCGGTATTATGGGGGTGGTGTTTCTAGGTTCGCTGCTCTTTGGTCGACCATTAATTTATTATTTTGCGGAAAGATTCACAGGCCATAATCCTCAGATGAACGATAAATGGGAGAAACTTCCCCGCTATCGCTTTAATTTCCGCCTGATAACGGCGGTGTGGGGACTCAGCCTGCTGCTGGAAGCCTTCATCAAAGTAGTGCTGGTATACTCGTTGTCCATACCGACCTTTCTGGCCGTATCCTCGTTCTTCACTTACGTGATTATTGGTTTGACGATCTGGTGGAATATTGGTTTCATTAAACGAATAAAAAGACAGACAACCGGGAGGTAAAAGATTATGCAAGACAAAGCGATGAACGACAGTCTAAAAAAGCTGCTTGAGATTGCCGAAGAGATGATTATGGAGAAAGGCTGTCGGGCGACGACACTACAGGATATTGCGGATCGCAGCGGACTGACTAAAGGAGCCATTTACCATTATGTCAAAAGCAAAGATGAATTGTTCGGTATGATTCTGGAGGCGGGAATGGAGAAAACCAATCAGCGTTTTTTTGAATCTGTCGCCCGGACTCCCGCAGGACCAGAAGGAATCAAGTCCCCGCTTAACACCTTAACTGAACGGCTTCGTAACATCGGCAGTGGGGACAGCGCTACCAGCCTGATTTTTATCTATCTACTCAGCCAACAGGATAAGCCCGCCGTGGCAGGAATTCTGAAACGTTATCATGAAGCATCTATCCTCACTGCCAAAACGTGGATCGAAGTCGGACAGCAGAATGGAGCTATCCCTATTTCAATCGATGCGGACAGGACAGCTCGGATGTTCACCGTGTTCAAGAACGGACTGCAAGTTCAGCATAACATAGTGACCGATGGCGATAAAATCAACGAACTGGAAATTTACGAGTTCTTGATGAATGCGCTGGGGGGCGCAGGCAGAGGCTAGTGAGCCCCTCCATTCGTTTTGTTATCCCCGGATATTACCTTTAAATTTATATTTATTGAGGAAAAATCTAGGGATAACAGCGATCGGAACGGGTAATTTGCATGCGTAGCGGGTTCACCACCATAACTCCTCCATCATCTATCTATTACGATCAACAATTTCTTTGTCCTCGCTAAATACTTCAATCATCGTTAATGCCCCCGCCCGGTACCCGTGAATGAATGCTGCTGCGGAGTGCAGGGAAGTTGACTCGCTTAATAAATCAAACATGACTTCAATTGACTCAAACTCGACTGCTGGTAATTTGCTTTTCAACATCTCCATGAGATCACTAATTTTTTGATTCACTTTTTGAGATTCAGGGTCGGTTGAATTTATCTGTTCACTGGGACGCCAATTCCCATAATACATATCCTCCAAAATCATTTTCATCATGCCTCCTTATGAATACTGATTATTTATATAAGTTGAGCTAAAGATGTACATACGGCGCCACTACGCGGTCGGATGGTGCTTCCCATCGCTGTTGTGCCCGGATTTCTTAATCAAGCTAAGAAGGTTGAAATCCGGCCACAAAGGCGAACGCTATCGCTTGTACAGCACCATTCCGCCCACTCCGTTCTTATTCCACTTGTTATACTCTTTAAATAAATTTATGCGAAAAACGCATAAAAATCAATATGCAGTTTTCGCATGGAGTAAACTTTGCTTGGGTGATGAGCAATGTATAAGAGAATTCGCGATTTACGTGAGGACAAAGACTTAACACAACAGACCATGGCTGAATTATTACATATCTCACAAACGACCTACTCTCGATATGAAAATGGGACCTTGGACGTTCCCAGTGTCGTCTTAATCAAATTGGCAGATTTCCACAAGGTAAGTATCGACTTTATTCTTGGTCAGACAGATGATCCTGAACGTTGTACCGGTAAAAAGAATAGCATGCAAAATAAAGCTCTATGATGACCGCAGGAGCTATATTTCAATATTCTGTTATATGCTTCGTTGGGAAATATACACTTTAATAAAACGAATTTAGGAGAATCCGTCTGTCCCCATTAAGAGCTTTTGCATATGAAGGGACAACTCAAGATTTCAAGGTAAAGTTGAAGATAAATAAATTTTATGCGAAAAACGCATAAAAATCAATATGCAGTTTTCGCATGGAGTAAACTTTGCTTGGGTGATGAGCAGTGTATAAGAGAATTCGCAATTTACGTGAGGACAAAGACTTAACACAACAGAGCATGGCCGACTTTTTAGGTATCTCACAAACAACCTATTCCCGATATGAAAATGGGAATCTGGACGTCCCAAGTGTGGTCTTAATCAAATTGGCAGATTTCCACAAGGTGAGTATCGACTTTATTCTTGATCAGACAGATAATCCTAAACGTTACAGGTAAAAAGGCATAACATGCACAGCAAAAAAAGCTCCCGTGATGATTCACAGGAGGTTTTTTGCTGGAATTATTCATTAAGTCGTCCCATCATAACTGTGTTGAGGTAATTACCATCGGACAGAATTTTGTCCTTTTTTAATATGCCTTCGCTCTCAAACCCCAGTTTTTTTATACTGAATTGCACTCCTTAAAATTGACATTGGAAAAACTCCATATGGGAAACCGACGGGACTGACCCCAGTTGCCATTGGCAGCTTTTTGGTTTTAACGATATAAGTTCTTGTCTTCAGCTTGGGACAAGAACTTATATTGTTTCCGATTAGATGAATATCTAAAAAATCCGACATAAAAATAGATTCGCATATTGCTCGAATAATTAAAAGCAGCGAAGACCTTCTTCCAACGTTACGAAACTCGATTACCCTTCAACGGCTTCTATAAAATTCAAAGAGAGCTAAACATAATAGAGTTAAAGCTTTAATTTGCTAGGTTTATATGCAAACGCTATCATTCTATAATTTACACATAAGGGAGGTAAAAGTAAAAAAACGGGATATGCACAGATAAGAGATGTGTTACAAACAGAATCAACTAACAAGCAGGTGTATGGGACAAACACAAAAATTTTAGGAGGTAGATTATGTTTAATTTTAGTAAGAAAATGATGACAGTAGTTCTTGCAGCTTCCATGAGTTTTGGGTTGTTTGCAACAACCTCAAGTGCAGCGACAGACTATTGGCAAAATTGGACCGATGGCGGTGGGACGGTCAATGCTGTTAATGGATCAGGCGGTAATTACAGCGTAACATGGAAGGATACCGGGAATTTTGTTGTCGGGAAAGGCTGGACTACTGGATCACCAAACAGAACGATTAACTACAATGCCGGTGTCTGGGCGCCGTCCGGTAATGGATACTTGGCTCTCTACGGGTGGACGAAAAACTCACTCATCGAATATTATGTCGTTGATAGCTGGGGGACTTATCGACCTACCGGAACGTATAAAGGTACGGTGACCAGTGATGGGGGCACATATGACATCTACACAACAATGCGATACGACGCCCCTTCCATTGAAGGCGAAAAAACGACGTTTATTCAGTACTGGAGTGTTCGACAGTCGAAGAGACCGACCGGGGGTAACTCCACGATCACTTTCAGCAACCACGTGAAAGCATGGGCGAGCAAAGGAATGAATCTGGGGAATAGCTGGTCTTACCAGGTGTTAGCAACAGAGGGGTATCAAAGTAGTGGGAGTTCTGACGTAACGGTGTGGTAATCACTCAACCACAAGCTGTTCAACGAACAGGCGCGGTTGGGACTGTCTCACGGGATAAGCGGGTTTTGAGAGCTGTCTGATAGATAGGGTTTAAATGAATCGATCATAAGTGATTTGACTTGGTAAATTAAGCGCAAAAAAGGCACGTTTTCAGTTTTGAAAATGTGCCTTTTTTGCCATTAATTTAAAGTCGAAATGGCAAACGTAACAATGCGTGTCATCTGCTTAATTTGCGCCCTTCTTTGTCGAGAAACAACAGTTCGTAGTATTTTTTTGGTCGCCCTTTACTGTTGTCTCGTTTTTCAAATACCGTTTGTACGTATTTACTTTCTTCAATTTTGTTAAGGATACGGTTTGCACCTCTGACGGTCATGGACAGGCATTGAGCAACATCCTCAGAGGATAATTTATTTGTTCTCATGATTTCTGCGTAGGACATGATTTTTTGCAAGTTAATGTTGTTTATTCCGATAGTTTTGGCTAACGCGATGATTTCCGGGTCCCCCTGTTCAGAGAACTGTATGACATTCATGCTCCGCATTGGGCCGATAACCTTCTGATCCTCGTTTATAAAAAAGCTGCAGCTGCCCGTAAAGGCTTCCGCCTGTCTGTGAGCTTTGGTGGCGTTAATGTTAGCTTGAAAATATTCATGCCCTGAGCCCCACCCGATCTTCACCTTGTCGCTTATGCGCTCTTCCAGATACTCCAGCAGGGTGCAGTTATGCGCGTTAGAGGTGATTTTCATGAAATTTCCATAGGTGGTGTATAGTCTGACAAAGCCTTCCGAAATTTGGGCCGTGTCTGCCAGATTCACGCTGCGCAGAAATCTGCCGACAAGGACCTTTAGCTCATGAAGCTGCTCTTCAGATGGCGGTTCCGCCGTTTTGGTCGATAAGCATGCGACAACTGCCCTCTGACTCTTAAGCTTGAGGATGGTAATCTCGTTGATGATCTCTCTTATGGTCTCTTTAACGTTTTCCAAAGTGGGCCGGATTAAGATATATCTGACTCCGTGCTTTTTGAGTTCTGGAACAAAGTGGCCGAACGCCGTGATGGACAGGTCTATTTTCTTATCTTCCCACAGAGTGATATGGTTTTCGAGCATTGTTTCCACCCGTTCGAGCAGATCGTCGTTGTTAATGGGCTTTCCCTCATGAGTCAGGTATTGTTGGAATTCACTGAAAGAATCGATAATATACGCATAATCCACATAGATCCTAGATATATCAAGCTCAGGATATGTAACCAGTAGCCGGAAAAGTTCCCTATATAGAAGGTTTTCATTATCCTGCAAAATGTGAATAGGTACTTTTTCATCCAAGCATTCCTTATCAATTGACTCGTAAAGCATCCTGCCACTGATAACAAATCCATCTACCGAACCTAAGTTTTTAAGATATATGTCTTTTGTTTCCCGGAAGTTGTTGATCGTAAGAAAACGGAACTGACATACCGACCGCATTTCTTCTTCAATGGCGCGGAAATAGTCCATATGGGTCTCAGGCGTGATAATACCCAGCTTGATTTTCATGGTAGATTCCTTTCATAAACAGTTCAATCAAAAGAGTTATATCACAATAAATGTGATATTTCAATGTTCCGGTAGCCTCCAAAAAAAAGCGTTCTTAAAATGTCTTATTTTCTCTTTACATTTAATAAATTTAAAAGTACGATAAAATTGTTCTTAAAAAGTCTTAAAATAAGAAGGGGGGGATGTTTACTCTGTTCTTACGTTCATTCAATTTGTGTTTTGGGAGATGTTCATTGTGATTGAAGAAGCTGGAGACTTTTTGAGTATGGCCCATCAGCTGCAGGAAAAATTGGTCATGTACAGGCATCATCTGCATGCGATTCCGGAACTTGATTTAAGTTTGCCCAGGACAACTGCCTACGTAAAAGAGGTGTTGGAGTCGATGAGTCTTAAGCCCACTCCCGTAGGAGAATCAGGTCTAACGGTTACGATCGGCGGACAACATGCCGGGAAGGTGATTCTTATTCGTGCGGATATGGATGGGCTGCCCATTCAAGAAGAAACGGATATTTCTTTTGCGTCGTTGAATGGAAACATGCATGCATGCGGTCATGACTTGCATACTTCCATGCTGTTGGGAGCTGCGGAGATCCTGAAGGCAAACGAAGAGCAGCTTCGCGGGACGGTTAAGCTTATGTTTCAGCCGGGTGAAGAGACTCTGCACGGGGCAAAGATGATGCTTGAGAATGGGATTCTCGAAAATCCTAAAGTGGATGCAGCCATGATGCTTCACGTGTTGACTGGAATGCCAATTCATGCCGGGCAATTTGTAGTGCCTGAGGCCGGAGAAGCGATTTCAGCTTCTTCTGATTGGTTCGAAGTAATCATCCGCGGAAGGGGCGCACATGGAGCGATGCCTAGTGCCGCAGTAGACCCATTAAATGTAGCTGCTCATCTTCATCTGGCGCTGCAGGGGATCGTAAGCCGTGAAATTTCGCCAATGGAGAGTGCAGTTCTTACAATTGGAGTGATGGAAGGTGGAAGTACAAACAACGTGATTCCCGATACTGCCAGAATGAAAGGCAGCGTACGCACATTTAACGCCGCATTGCGGGATGAAATGGAAACCCGTATCCACGAAATTTCTGCAGGTATTGGAGTAACTTTTCATGCAAAGGTGGATGTGATTTATACCAGGGGCTGTCCTGAGGTGAAAACGGAAAGCGGGCTGAACCATCAAATGAGAACTACTATTGCCAACACTTTTGGCGCCAGTTCCTTTATCGGTATAACACAATTGATACCCGGTGGTAAATTAATGGGATCAGAAGACTTCGCATTTGTATCACAAGCGGTGCCAAGTACCTCAGTGTTTATTAACGCAGGCAATACCGAAGAAGGTTATGGTTACCCTATGCACCATCCAAAGACGATGTTCTCGGATGAGGTACTTTATAAAGGGGCTGCGGCATACGCTGCTTTCGCCAGAGATTGGCTTGAAAGTAATAGATAATATCTAAACAAAACTAGGAGGAATTGAAATGACTGAGCGACGTATGATTGGACCAACAAAATTTGAAGAGTACTCGGTGAAGTACAAAGACTTTCTATTAATGACCCGTCGTGACGGAATAATTGAAGTGCGGTTGCACACCGACGGAGGGCCGTATCAACATTCTTGGGAAGCCCATACTGCATGGTCCCATGCATGGTCAGATATTGGCCGTGACCCTGAAAACGAGGTAATGATCATTTCTGGAACAGGGGATAAATGGGTAATAGGGAACCCTGATGTCTGGAATACAAAATTTATGGACTGGCCGAAGCAAAAGAAGCTCGAACAGTATCATGAATCGCTGAGACTGCTTGAAAATTTGATATTCTGCATTGACATCCCCACAATAGGGGCGATCAATGGGCCGGGAACGCATTGTGAACTCGCAACTCTCTGTGATATTACTATTTGTACAGAAGACGCGGACTTTTTTGATCCTCATTTTCTGGGAGGCACACCTCCCGGAGATGGAATGTTACTCACGCTGCAGAACATGATAGGTTTCAAGAAAGCAGCATATTACGCTTACACTGGCAAGAATATCAATGGTCAAACCGCATTGGACCTAGGCATAGTTAGTGAAGTCCTCCCCCGCGAAAAGCTCCTTCCACGTGCTTGGGAACTTGCGGAGATGATCATGCAGGCACCACGTTCAACGAGACATCTCTCACATTCAATTATATCCCGTCCATGGAAACAAGCCTTGGTCAGTGATCAAGGGTTCCAGCTTGCTCACCAAATGTTCGATATGGCTATTGATGAAGAAGGTGCTCTTGAGAGACTGATGAAGATGCAAGGACGTCTAATGGGCAACGAAGTTCAATAGAGATATGGCGGGACCTACAAGATTCGAAAAATATTCGGAGAAGTACAAGGACTTGTTCTTCATGACTCGCCGTGACGGCATACTCGAAGTGCGTATGCACACTCGCGGGGGACCTCTTCAATTTGACTGGGCGACCCAAACTGCATATGGCAATGTATGGTCAGATGTTGGCCGTGACCCTGAAAATGAGGTGATGATCCTTACAGGGACAGGAGATTTGTGGCAAATAGGCAATCCTGAAGTCTGGACAACAAAATTCATGGATTGGCCGAATAACCGGAAACTGGAATTATATCATGAATCGTTGAGAATGATTGAAAATATGATCTATTGCATCGACATCCCCACAATTGGGGTGATCAATGGTACAGGCTCACACTGGCAAATGGGAACGCTTTGTGATATTACCATTTGTGCTGAAGGCACAGAGTTTTTCGATGCTCATTACCTAGGCGGTGTACCGCCTGGAGATGGAATCGTCTTAGCACTTCAAAATATACTGGGAATCAAGAAAGCGGCATTTTGCGCATACACGGGTATGAATATTAATGCACAAGCGGCATTAGACCTCGGTCTGGTTAGTGAGGTACTGCCTCGTGAAAAGCTTCTTCCACGTGCGTGGGAACTGGCAGAGATGATCATGCAGGCACCTCGCTTTGTAAGACATCTTACTCATTCGATTGTGTCGCACACATGGAAAAAAGCCCTTGCCAACGATCAAGGTCTCCAGCTTACTCACCAATTGTATGACATGGCCATTGATGAAGAGGGTGTTCTTGAGAGGCTGATGAAAATCAAGGAACGTTTTCAGAGGAACGAGCGATAGTTTAAACGATGCCGAACGTTTATATTGGTCAAGCAGTAGGAAGATCTTATGCCAAAGAAAACTGAAAACTGAGAAAGGATGTAAGGGTGCTATGAAATCTTTGACAGAACTCTATAAGGTTGGCAGTGGACCATTCAGCCCCCATACAATGGGGCCGGAGAAAGCCGCCAGAATCTTCAAATCAGAAAATGAGGATGCCGAACGATTCAAGGCATTGATTTATGGTTCCCTTGCAAAAACAGGCAAAGGCCATATGACGGACAAGGCCATTATTAAAGCACTGTCACCATTTCCAACGGAGATTGAATTTGTTCCACACGCAGATTTTATTCTGCCCCATCCCAATACCATTGATTTTTTTGCTTACAAAGACGGGCGGCAAACAACATCCATGCGTGCTGTAAGTATCGGCGGCGGGGACATCGTTATTGAGGGACGGGAGGAGATGCTGGCGCCCGATGTCTATAGGGAGAATAGTTTTGTATAAATTAGTAAAATTTGTAAAGATAACAATATCCGCCTAAGCGATTACGTCGAGCAGTGTGAAGGCAAACAGATATGGGATTTTTTCTATGGGATTTGGGAAGCGATGAAGCATTCGGTCAACGAGGGGCTTTCAGTCACAGGTATTCTGGAAGGCGGTCTCCATGAGAACGCAAGGCGCAATTTCTTTATAATCAGCGGCATATTGATGAGAGCCCGGAGACGCGGGAAAACAGGATTGTCAGCGCATATGCTTTCGCGGTCAGCGAACAAAATGCCGCCGCCGGTGCAATCGTAACGGCCCCGACCTGTGGGGCCAGTGGTGTCATGCCGGCCGCGCTCCTTTATATGCAGCAAAAGAAGCATGTCTCGGACGAACAGATCCCCCGGGCTCTGGCAGTAGGCGGGCTCATTGGCAATCTGGTCAAGCAGAACGCCTCCATCAGCGGTGCTAAATGCGGCTGCCAGGGGGAGGTTGGCACTGCTTGCTCTATGGCATCGGCTGCACTGGCAGATCTGTCTGATATGGGTATCGACCAGATTGAGTATGCAGCGGAGGTTGCGTTGGAGCACCATTTGAGGTTGACCTGTGATCCTATTAGCGGACTTGTTCAGATCCCTTGCATCGAGCGGAACGCCGTGTGGCTGAAAAGCCTGTGCAAACATTGGGCCGCAAGCGAGATCACACGCGGGATGATAAAATCCTTGAGGCGACAATCGACATCCTCGCCGATACGAGTTTCGATGGTATGACAATGGACATGGTCGCGGCTCGAGCAAAGGCTGGGAAGGCGACGGTTTACCGCCGCTGGTCTTCCAAGGCGGAGTTAGTCCGAAACGCCTTGGCCTGGATGAATCGAAATCATCTTGAGCTCGAAAGCTTGCCTGATACAGGAACCTTGCGCGAAGATCTCCTCGTGCTTTTGAAGCCGCAATCGATCGCGGAAGAAGAACGAAAATTTCGAGTCTTAGCGGGTCTAGGCTCCTTTTTGCAGCATCCGGAATTTGCCGAAGCAGGAACAGCCGGGATTTTCGAGCCATGGGTTGTTGTGAACCGCGAGCTTATGAACCGAGCCGTCGTCCGCGGTGAAATTCCCGCTCACGCGGACATTGAGATGGCTTGCCAGGTCATTACTTCAATGGCTTCCTTTCGCGGACTCATCCAGCGCAAACCGTTCGACAAGCCTTTCTTCACAGCGCTAATCGATGGCATTCTACTGCCTGCACTCAAAAACCCGCAAACAGCTCCAAATATCATGGACAGATGATGACGAGGCGCTTACCAGAAGAATCTACAAGGTGGATCAATCACAGAAATGATTCAACTAACGGGAAACAATATTTGAATTTAGAACAGGGTTTGAAAAGTGAAATATAAGGGATTAGGAGGCACGGGTTTGCTCGTTTCGAAGTTTGCGCTGGGAACGATGATCTTCAGAGGTAAGAACTTTCCGATGAGTGTGGCGATGGGGGCGCTGAATAAGCAAGATCGTGCAGGTAGGGGGCATTTTCCTTTTTTAAATGACAATTGCCCTTATTCCCCGTCCACGTACCTAAAAAAGGCAGGATCGGGGAGTGTCCTTATCCTGCCTTCTTGGGTGTTATATGTTTTCTACTGTACTAACTTATCCAATTCTGGCTGCAATTTGGTCCGCAAAACATACAACATGATGGCACCAACAAGGAATGCGACCGCATCCGCAATGACAAGCGACCAGACCACCCCGTGGAAGCCGTTCATTTGATTGGCGATAAACAACACAGGAATCAGAGTAATCCCTTGAATAATTGACATAATAAACGCGGCAGTTCCTTGCGCTGATGCTTGGAAGATCCCGGTAAACAATGTGGTCATTCCTGTAATGAACAAGGATAGGAACGTCACATGTAGAATGTAGCTGCCCATTCCAATTAATTGCGAGTCATTTGTAAATAAACCAATTAAGTGGTCGGAAATCAAATAGACGATAATGCCGAATACGACTGCTAACGCCACAATCACTTTGATCGTAAATCCAATGGTATTCTTCATGCGTAATTTATTCGCTGTGAAAGAGAAGGCAATCAACGGCACGACTCCCTCGCATAAGCCCATCAGAATAAACTCAGGAAATTGCAATAAACGTGATGAAATTCCGTAAGCCGCTACGGCCTGATCCCCGTATTCGACAAGAAAATGGTTAAAGATGAGCGACATTGCACCCAAAAAGATACTCATAATAAAGACGGGAACTCCGATTTTGAATACATTGCTCAGAATGTCCTTGGTAGCCTTGAACCATTTTACGGAGACGGTTAAGAATTGGCTCTTATATCCCATATGGAAGGCGTAGAATGCACTCGCAACCAAGTTAGAAATGACCGTAGCAGACGCAACGCCGATCACATCCCAATGGAGCACGAAGATGACTAACGCGTCGAGAATAATATTTATAACAACACTGAGAATCATACCGATCATCGACGTGATTGCTGCACCCTCCGAACGCACGATATTCTCCAGTGTGAAGAATAATACGACGAATGGTGAGCCAATAAGCATAATCGTGACATAGTCCTTCGTGAATCCGAAGGAGCCAGACGTTGCTCCCAGGCCATGAACGATTGGATTGATCAACGGGAGACCTACGGCCATCACGATAAGACCGAGAACTAAACTGCTGTAAAAGGCGAATGAAGACACATGCTTTACCTCATCATATTTTTTCTCACCTAGCAAACGGGAGATGAATGTACCGCTACCCATGCCAATCAAATTGCCTAGCGCCATAATGATTGCGAATAACGGCAGGGTTAGTGCAAGTGCGGTTAACATAGCAGTATTGTGAAGTGTACCAAGAAAATAGGCATTCAAGATGGAATAAATGACGCTCATTGACGTGCCTAGCATCATTGGTATAGCGAAATGAGCTACGGCTTTTGCGATCGGTGCTTTTTCAAAGTAATGGAGGTTTTCTGCATCCATGCGGATCACTACTTTCTTTATTTATTTTGCCTTTCAGTCTAACACTGTTAGGTTGTACCTTACAGTGTTAGATGGTATCATGAACCAATGAACCTGTAAAGCATAAACTTACACTGTTAGATAAAAGGGCGGATGACATGAAAAAGCAGCAACCTCAGATTTCGGAGGATAAGATTTTGGAAACCTCGTGGGAGCTTCTTGGAGAGGAGGGCATCGAGAAATTAAGCATGAGACGATTGGCCGACAGGTTAGGGATTCAGGCTCCCTCTCTGTACTGGTACTTCAAGAGCAAACAGCATCTCTACCAGCGTCTGGCCAACCAGGTATCGAAAATGATTCTGGAAGAGTTCCACTCCGAGGGGGAATGGAAGGAGCAGCTGACGGGGCTTGCGGTAACGGTACGGAGCGTGCTCAGCCGATATCCCTGCTCCACGCAGCTCATGATGATGACGCTGCCCCACGAACCGGACATCATCCGGTTCACCAACCGTATGCTGCTCTGCGTGGAATCGACGCCGCTTGAGCAAGAGCAGAAAATGCAAGTGGTTACTACGCTTGTGAACTATGTCTTCTATTTCGTTCTAGACGATTATCAGCATGAGCGTAATGTCTCCGCTATCTTTAAGGACCAGAAAGCGCATCCGGGTGAGGAGATGATTCGCCTTCTGGACTCCATGAGCGAGACGGATGTGGGACTGTTTCGGAGGATGTTCACGAACGGGCTGTTCAATCTGATGGGAACCGACGGGGCGTTTGAGTTCGGCTTGAAGCTGATTCTGTTGGGGATTGAGCAGGTGATAAAGGAGCAGGAAAGTAGTATGTAAAAACCGCCCATCCGGTTATTGGATGGGCGGTTTCAATTAGGTTATGTTTACCCTAAATTGTTAGTGAATTTATAATCTTCTGCCTGTCTTTTTTCCTTTGTAAACGTGATTTACTTGTATTAATCATCAAGACAGGAAATATGTATCTTCAACTCAATTACTAAGCATAAAACCAAACGAGTACGTTATTTATACAAGGAACCATAGAATGGCCGGATATGTATAATATCGCCGAGCACTTCAAGCGTGTACCTGCGATTAGGTTTGCCGAAATCAAAGGAGCTGATCATATGCTTGTCCTTACTCATGCGGAAGAACTAGCAACTAGCATCCGACAGTTTTGTCACAGGTGAGAACCATCCGTGAATAGATTGGGTATCTCTTGAATCAAAGTATTATAATGAGGTGATAAGAAGTTTTGAACCTTAAGAGCAACCCGGAAGAAACATCTTGGTGCTTGGAAGCGGCGGATGAGTGAAAAGCGTTTGTTTACAGATAACATCAACACGATGTCTCTTAAGCATGTCTATACCAAGACCTTACATTCGGAGCAGTTGAATTGACGTACCGCCCATCAAAAGAAGATTAACGCTTTTCACCAAAAATCAGGAAGTGTTTATTGAATTAAAGGGACACGTTAGTTCAATAAAACAGCGGCAGGCTCAGACTGATAAAAATAAAGTCCGAGCCTGCCGCTGTTTTATATTGGAGCCAGTCATATAATTATAATCCGGAGCCTGACGGTAAACTATACCCAGCTACCTTGTATCCCACAGACGGTTCTTGCGAGCTGTTACTCTGAAAATAAAGCATCCGTTGCAACCGGATGAAGGATAGGCAGTGGCTGAAGGGAGATGGTCCGGTCGAGATGAACAAACGCATCATAACGATCCGTCATGCTGGAAGGCACATAATTGCCGAAGCTTTATTGGCTTACTAACACAATCGGGTCGTCAACGCGGATATATTATGAAAATTCACATTCTCTGCCACCATTAGGCTATATAAAAGTACCAACTGGGGTTGCACTATTCCGTGTTTCCTTTTAAAAGATATCCGTCGACAATGAAACCCGAACCAGGGAAATTATCTTTAGGAAAGGTCACGATCGCGCATGTTTGATCTTCATCATAATTTTGCGTTACTCTCGCCCAGAAGGTTGACGATCCTGTACGTAAGAGAATGGAGGCCTCCTTCTGTTTTCACATATAAGCAGATAACATACGAATGGTTGGCATTGTACTTATAACGTCTGGCCGGCCACCGTGAGATTCAACCATTTCTACTTCAATGATTTCTCCGGTTTGTACAAGAGATTTGATGACGTTTCCGCAAGTCGCCACGCTTAAACCGGTAATGTTAGAGACCGATGAAGTTGTTCCATGCTGCATCGACTTTAACTTGTTTTTACCAATTATACATTAAATTGTTAACTCTAATCGAGTTGCGTGGTAGATTTGGCAACTTGATCCTCATTTTTATATAAGTTATTATAAGTCATATAATATTAGATAATAAAAAGAATGTTAGGTATAAAGTCAGACGAAAGGGAGTGCTTGAGTGACTTTAAAAGAGCAATTGAGAAGCGGAGAAATGTACAACGATTATTCGGAGGCGTGTAGTGCTGCAAGACACAAAGCGTCTAAATTAACCAAGCTGTACAATAACAGCGATGATAAGCAGGAAAGAAAAGAAATCTTAGACAAGCTGCTAGAGAAATGCGGAGAAGACGTCCATTTTGCGAATGATTTTCGCTGTGAATTTGGGTTCAACATTACGATTGGCAATCACTTTTTCGCAAATTATGATTGCGTGATTTTGGATTGCGCGGAAGTTATGATTGGTAATGATGTTTTGTTCGGGCCTCGAGTTGGAATCTATTGCGCGAATCATGCAAAAGATGCCGTTGAACGCAGAAATGGTGGTTGTTATGCGAAACCAGTAACCATAGGAGACGATGTATGGATCGGCGCCGGTGTTCATATTAATCCTGGAGTCTCAATCGGTAGCAATTCGATCATTGGTTCCGGGAGTGTCGTAACTAAAAACATCCCGGCTAATGTTATAGCTGCCGGTAATCCCTGCCGAGTGATTCGAGCTATTACCGAAGCCGATAAAACCGGATTTATGGATGCATGACAAAACCGATAGGTGGGATCATAAAAGAAGACTGCTGAAGTAAGCTTCAGGCAGTCTTCTTTGTGTTTTCTTTTCGAGGCGGCCCAAGGATATTTAAAAATAAGGAGAGGAATGCGAGTTTTTTCTACTTAAAATGATACCCGCTAAAATTTCGCATAACGTCGTTATGCCTTCACGAAGCAATTCCTGACTGACGAACGAAAAACTTAATCGGATATGATGATTCTCATGTTCAACAGAGAAGCAGGAGGATCCCGGCAAAAAGGAAATTCCCTTTTTATTGGCTTCTGCTAGAACAAGATGCGATTGTACCCATTCCGGAAGGCTAAGCCATAGATTAAGTCCTCCTTGTGGCACCATCCAAGACACTTCTTTCGGGCAGCGCTCTGACAGAATTTCAAGCGCTAAATCGCGTCTTATTTTCAGTGTCGTTCTTAAGTTTTGCATATGACTTTCTACAATCGAAGGCTCGAGAAAAGGAAGCAGTATTTTTTGAGTCACCAATGGAGTACCTAAATCCGCGTTAGCTTTTGCAGCTAACAGTCGCTTGAAAATAGAACCTGAAGCCGATAAAACGCCGATCCTACAGCCGGGTGCTAATATTTTACTCAATCCTTTTAAATAAATAACATGTCCATATTCATCCATGCTTTTAATTGGAGCAGGGGGGTGCTGATCATAATAGATTTCGGCCCAAGGATCGTCTTCGATAATAAGTGTTTGTGTATTTTGCGCCATTTCCAGAAGTTTCCTTCTTCGCTTATGGCTCATTAAGACACCGGTCGGATTATGAAAATTTGGAATCGTATAAATAAGTTTAGGATGATGCTTATCAAATAATTGCTGCAAAATATCCAAACGCATTCCTTCTTGGTCGAGAGGAACGGTTAGAATCGTAACGCCTCGATTTCGGAAAATATCGATGGCTCCGGGATATGTCGGAGCTTCAAGAATCACAACGTCCCCAGGACCTACGAATGTTCGAGCAATTAAGTCAATTCCTTGCTGCGAACCGTTCGTGACCAACAAATTTTCAATTTGCGTGTAAACGCCTAGACCGCTTAAATATTGCTGCATAGCGAGCCTAAGTTGTTGATCGCCCTGAGTATGACCGTATCGCGATAAAAAGGTTCCATCTTCTTGAATCAAGTGTTCAAACGCCGTTTTCAAATGTCGGTTAGGAAGCAATTCGGGATCGACCATGGAAGAAGCCAAGTGAATTTTTTGCGGCACATGATGAAATTGAGCGAGTTGGGAGCGCGGTAAATAATCCGGAACCGACAATTGCCAGTCCTGAGTTAATGGTTCTTCGATGCAGGCAGTCTCAATATCATTGTTTTTTTTACGGACAAATGTCCCGCTGCCTTGTACGGAATAAAGAAAATTTTGCTGCTCTAATTCGCGATATGCTTTGACTACTGTTAATAAACTGACATTAAGCTGCTTGGAGAGTACTCGAACAGAAGGCAATTTTTCACCTTCCTGCAGGAAACCGGATAAAATTTGATCAATCACAGCCAGCACAATTTGCCGAGTAATTGAAATCCCATTGTTTCGCTGAATATAGATGTGCATACGAAACCACCTCAAGTGTTATATCATCTAGTTGATTGTTATACATATAAGTCCTTTATAATGTCTACATTGTTTCATCATAACATAACACTTTAAGTGTTATTAGCGAAAAAAGGAGGAGAAGGATGAGATACTATGTAGTAGATGCTTTTGCGGAAAAGGTATTCGAAGGGAACCCTGCGGGCGTATGTATTTTGGAAGAATGGCTTCCGGAAGCAACGATGCAAAGCATCGCAACCGAAAATAATCTTTCTGAAACAGCATTCGCTGTTAAAGAAGGTGAAGATTATCGGTTAAGATGGTTCACACCGGCAGCAGAGATTGAGCTATGTGGACATGGGACTTTGGCTACTGCTTTTATTCTCGCTCAGTTTTATGAGCCAAACAGCAACAGGTTTGTTTTTCATACGTTAAGCGGGATCCTGACTGTTTTGAAAAAACAAAATCTGTTTGAATTGGATTTCCCGAATCGGCTTCCGGAATCTTTTGCTTTGACTCAGGATATGGTCGATGCGCTCGGAGTCACTCCTATAGAAACCTATTTAGGTCGTGATCTGATGTTTCTATTAGAAAACGAGGATCAAGTTCGTCAGTTAACCCCGGATTTTTCGAAGCTTAAACAGCTGCCAGATGGGCTAGGGGTCAATGTGACATCTCAAGGCAGTCAGTTCGACTTTGTCTCGCGAAGCTTTTTCCCAAAACTTAATGTCAACGAAGATCCGGTATGCGGTTCGGCTCATTGTAATTTGATTCCATTCTGGGCAGGACGATTAGGGAAGAACGAATTGGTGGCTCGGCAGGCGTCCCCTAGACGAGGCACTTTGTATTGTCGTCTGGAAGGCGACAGAGTCGTGATGGGCGGTACAGCAGTTCTCTATGCTACATCTGAACTGCATCTCGATCACCTATAAAAAAGCCTGAACGGACTAAAATAGCAGTTCAGACCTTTTTTATTCGTATGTATTGAGTAAAGGAGTATCCTGAAATGAAATTGCATTATGGATGGATTGTACTATTTGCCACGTTCTTTGCGCTGTTTGCTGTCCAAGGCGTGCGATTGGCTTTTGGCGCATTTATTATTCCTTGGGAGAACGAATTTTCCCTGGACCGAAGTATGACTTCTTTGATTTCGACCGTCAGTTTTATCGTGTATGGCCTTTCTCAACCTGTTGTGGGACGACTAATCGATCGATATGGCGCGAGAATGATTGTGATAGGGAGCACGGCTTTAGTCGGAGTAAGCGTCATATTGACTGCTATGACTCAGCAATCATGGCAGTTATTTTTATTGTATGGTTTCTTTGTTTCCTTAGGCGTAGGGGGAGCTTCCAATGTAGCAGCTGCAGCAATCGTGACGAAATGGTTTACAGCTAAGCGCGGTTTTGCTTTGGGGATCGTGGAAGCGGGTTTCGGAGTCGGGCAAATGATCATGGTTCCGGGCTCTCTTTTGCTCATTCAAGTTATGGGCTGGCGAGGGACGGTTGTCGTACTGGGATTGTTTTTATTGCTTTTAGTCGTGCCGGTGGTTGTTTTTTTATTACGAAATCAACCTGCTGATAAAAATCTTTCGCCGTATGGCGGCGTCAATGAACAAGGCGATACCGTAGCTGAAAACAAAAATTCTTCCCTATGGAGTGTTTTTGCCGATTATAAGTTTTGGTTCATTATTATGCCATTCGTCATCTGCGGTTTTACAACTACGGGATTAATGGATACCCACTTGATTCCTTTCGCACATGACCATGGGTTCTCAACTCAAGTCACCGGGAGTGCGGTCAGTATCTTAGCCGCTTTTAACATTGCCGGCATCATACTGTCAGGATATTTGGCCGATCGCTGGAGCAGTCGTCGAATGCTGATTTTCTTTTATAGTGTTCGCAGTCTGTCTTTAATTCTTTTACTGGTCAGTCACGAACCGGTATTGCTGCTTATATTCGCGGCAGTATTTGGATTAGTCGATTTTGCAACAGTAGCGCCTACTCAACTGCTGGTTACCAAGCATTTCAACAAACATCGGGTAGGATTTATTATTGGATGGTTATTTTTGGGGCATCAGGTAGGTTCAGCTTTAGGGTCGTATATTCCAGGGTTACTATATTCTCATCATAACAGCTATTCCAGCGCATTTTACGCGGCTATTTTTCTTCTGGTTTTGGCCGTTATAATGACTTATCTATTACCCAAGAAAGAACTTGCTTCCTAACTTCAATACTTCATTTTCAGGAGAATATTCATGAAGCAAACCGTGGATTTTATAAACATGAAGCAGCGCGAAGAAAAAATCGTTGTGCTGACTGCCTATGATTATCCTTCTGCTAAGCACGCAGAACAGGGTAGCGTAGATATCATTTTGGTTGGCGATTCTCTCGAGATGGTGGTACTGGGTTACGATTCCACCGTCCCGGTTACGCTTGAAGATATGATTCATCATACTAAAGCAGTTAAACGAGGGGCAAAGAACACATTTATTATGGCGGACATGCCCTTTCTAAGTTATCACCTTACGGTGAAGGACACCTTAATCCATGCCGGCCAATTGGTCCAAGAAGCCGGTGCCCATGCTGTAAAACTGGAAGGAGCCGGTGAGGTTATCGAACATATTGCTGCATTGACGAGAGCCGGAATTCCTGTCTGTGCCCATTTGGGCCTGACGCCGCAGTCTGTCGGTGTCTTAGGTGGCTATAAAGTGCAGGGGAAAGATGCCCGATCTGCTCAACGTCTTCTGGAAGATGCGAGAAAGTGCGAAGCTGCCGGTGCCTTTGCTTTATTGTTGGAATGCGTGCCGAAGCAGCTGGCTGAAAAGGTTGCCAAGTCCTTGACTATACCTGTAATCGGGATCGGAGCTGGCTTGAATGTGGATGCTCAAGTTCTCGTTTACCATGATATTTTAGGCTACGGTGTTGAACGTGTGGCCAAGTTTGTGAAGTCTTATCAAAAACTAGATGCTTCTATATCAGAATCCATTCAGGCCTATGCAGCAGATGTGCGAACCAAACAATTTCCTGAAGAAATCCATTCGTTCAACATGAAGGAAGAGGAATTAAAAAGAGTTTATGGAGGCAAGGAATAAAACAAGCAGTGATTTGTGAAGGGTAACCGGTTTTGAAATTGAAAAATGAGAAGTTAAGGAACAGCAGTGCCAAACAGGCACTGCTGTTGTTAGTTTCACCTGTTCTAAAAAGTATACTTTTAGGAACGGTTCTAAATTAGTTTATTTCACGTTCCAAAATGTTTGTAAATTATTATTGGAACGTTTCAATATTAATCCCCCCTTTTGGAACTGAAAGGGGGAGGCATCATAGAGTAGAAATGAAGAATAGCAAATTCGAAAGTATGAGCAGTAAAGTAATAGAACTGATTTTGATAACTTGGTTATTAATTGGTGTAATTTTCATGTAGTAATCAGCAAATCTAAATGATATATTATTTATCCGGCCGTAAGATAGGCTGTGATGTAATATTTAGATGGACTTCAAAAATTCAAAGGATCACCTGTAAGGTATTATTTACCAGTAGTATGAATCGCCAAAGTATGATATATTAATATTCCGGGTGTTGATATGTCCGGAAATGCTTGATCTTTGAAAACTGAACAACGAGTGAGTAAAACGATTTTGTTCGCAAAATCAAACAAGAGATATTTTTATCTCGTCAGTTTCAAAATGAGCTTATCGCTCTTTCTATAAACCAGCTTCGGTTGGTCTTTAATGGAGAGTTTGATCCTGGCTCAGGACGAACGCTGGCGGCGTGCCTAATACATGCAAGTCGAGCGGGGTTGTTTAGAAGCTTGCTTCTAAACAACCTAGCGGCGGACGGGTGAGTAACACGTAGGCAACCTGCCCACAAGACAGGGATAACTACCGGAAACGGTAGCTAATACCCGATACATCCTTTTCCTGCATGGGAGAAGGAGGAAAGACGGAGCAATCTGTCACTTGTGGATGGGCCTGCGGCGCATTAGCTAGTTGGTGGGGTAAAGGCCTACCAAGGCGACGATGCGTAGCCGACCTGAGAGGGTGATCGGCCACACTGGGACTGAGACACGGCCCAGACTCCTACGGGAGGCAGCAGTAGGGAATCTTCCGCAATGGGCGAAAGCCTGACGGAGCAACGCCGCGTGAGTGATGAAGGTTTTCGGATCGTAAAGCTCTGTTGCCAGGGAAGAACGTCTTGTAGAGTAACTGCTACAAGAGTGACGGTACCTGAGAAGAAAGCCCCGGCTAACTACGTGCCAGCAGCCGCGGTAATACGTAGGGGGCAAGCGTTGTCCGGAATTATTGGGCGTAAAGCGCGCGCAGGCGGCTCTTTAAGTCTGGTGTTTAATCCCGAGGCTCAACTTCGGGTCGCACTGGAAACTGGGGAGCTTGAGTGCAGAAGAGGAGAGTGGAATTCCACGTGTAGCGGTGAAATGCGTAGATATGTGGAGGAACACCAGTGGCGAAGGCGACTCTCTGGGCTGTAACTGACGCTGAGGCGCGAAAGCGTGGGGAGCAAACAGGATTAGATACCCTGGTAGTCCACGCCGTAAACGATGAATGCTAGGTGTTAGGGGTTTCGATACCCTTGGTGCCGAAGTTAACACATTAAGCATTCCGCCTGGGGAGTACGGTCGCAAGACTGAAACTCAAAGGAATTGACGGGGACCCGCACAAGCAGTGGAGTATGTGGTTTAATTCGAAGCAACGCGAAGAACCTTACCAGGTCTTGACATCCCTCTGACCGGTCTAGAGATAGACCTTTCCTTCGGGACAGAGGAGACAGGTGGTGCATGGTTGTCGTCAGCTCGTGTCGTGAGATGTTGGGTTAAGTCCCGCAACGAGCGCAACCCTTATGCTTAGTTGCCAGCAGGTCAAGCTGGGCACTCTAAGCAGACTGCCGGTGACAAACCGGAGGAAGGTGGGGATGACGTCAAATCATCATGCCCCTTATGACCTGGGCTACACACGTACTACAATGGCCGGTACAACGGGAAGCGAAATCGCGAGGTGGAGCCAATCCTAGAAAAGCCGGTCTCAGTTCGGATTGTAGGCTGCAACTCGCCTACATGAAGTCGGAATTGCTAGTAATCGCGGATCAGCATGCCGCGGTGAATACGTTCCCGGGTCTTGTACACACCGCCCGTCACACCACGAGAGTTTACAACACCCGAAGTCGGTGGGGTAACCCGCAAGGGAGCCAGCCGCCGAAGGTGGGGTAGATGATTGGGGTGAAGTCGTAACAAGGTAGCCGTATCGGAAGGTGCGGCTGGATCACCTCCTTTCTATGGAGAATCGTTTCCTGCAATGGAAACATTCAAATCAGCAGGTACATGTACCTGCGACCGGGTATTCAATTTGGTTCATCACGTTCGTGTGAATGAAATGAATATCCTTAACTTACTCACTCGTTGCTCAGTTTTGAGAGCTCAAACTCTCAACATACTGCATGAATATCATCTACTCGTTTGAGTTAGACCGATATTCACACAGGCTACAGTTTCGATGAAACTGTATTGCACCTTGAAAACTGGATACCGAAACGAAATTGCGTTTTAGAATATTCCTTTAAGCTGATCTTGTGTAAACAAGTGAAATAAAGGTAGCTGCCTTGAATTTCATTCACACGTAAGTGTTGAACCGAAATTCAAAGCGAATCGTATTTACGATGTAAATACTAGGTTAAGCTACAAAGAGCACACGGAGGATGCCTAGGCGCCAGGAGCCGACGAAGGACGTGGCGAACAACGATAAAGCCTCGGGGAGCTGTAAGCAAGCTTTGATCCGGGGATGTCCGAATGGGGAAACCCGGCTGTCTTCATCGACAGTCACTTTCTGCTGAATACATAGGCAGAATAGAGGCAGACCAGGGGAACTGAAACATCTAAGTACCCTGAGGAAGAGAAAACAATAGTGATTCCGTCAGTAGCGGCGAGCGAACGCGGATTAGCCCAAACCAAGGAGCTTGCTCCTTGGGGTTGTGGGACGTCTCACATGGAGTTACAAAGGAACCGGTTAGATGAAGAGGTCTGGAAAGGCCCGCCAGAGAAGGTAAAAGCCCTGTAGTTCAAAACTTGTTCTCTCCGAGACGGATCCCGAGTAGTGCGGGGCACGTGAAACCCCGTATGAATCCGGCAGGACCATCTGCCAAGGCTAAATACTCCCTGGCGACCGATAGTGAAGCAGTACCGTGAGGGAAAGGTGAAAAGCACCCCGGAAGGGGAGTGAAATAGATCCTGAAACCGTGTGCTTACAAGAAGTCAGAGCCCGATCTATGGGTGATGGCGTGCCTTTTGTAGAATGAACCGGCGAGTTACGTTCCCGTGCAAGGTTAAGGTGAAGAGCTGAAGCCGCAGCGAAAGCGAGTCTGAATAGGGCGACTTGAGTACGTGGACGTAGACCCGAAACCGGGTGATCTACCCCTGTCCAGGGTGAAGGTGCGGTAACACGCACTGGAGGCCCGAACCCACGCATGTTGAAAAATGCGGGGATGAGGTGGGGGTAGCGGAGAAATTCCAATCGAACCCGGAGATAGCTGGTTCTCCCCGAAATAGCTTTAGGGCTAGCCTCGGAAAAAAGAATCGTGGAGGTAGAGCACTGATTGGGTGCGGGGCCCGCAAGGGTTACCAAGCTCAGTCAAACTCCGAATGCCATAGATTTAGTTCCGGGAGTCAGACAGTGAGTGCTAAGATCCATTGTCGAAAGGGAAACAGCCCAGACCATCAGCTAAGGTCCCCAAGTGTGTGTTAAGTGGGAAAGGATGTGGAGTTGCACAGACAACCAGGATGTTGGCTTAGAAGCAGCCACCATTGAAAGAGTGCGTAATAGCTCACTGGTCGAGTGACTCTGCGCCGAAAATGTAACGGGGCTAAACACACCACCGAAGCTATGGCTTGATGCTTGCATCAGGGGTAGGGGAGCGTTGAATGCGGGTTGAAGGTGTACCGTAAGGAGCGCTGGACTGCATTCAAGTGAGAATGCCGGTATGAGTAACGAAAAGATCTGTGAGAATCAGATCCGCCGAAAGCCTAAGGGTTCCTGAGGAAGGTTCGTCCGCTCAGGGTAAGTCGGGACCTAAGGCGAGGCCGATAGGCGTAGTCGAAGGACAACAGGTCGAAATTCCTGTACCACCGTAATCCGTTATGAGCGATGGGGTGACGCAGTAGGGTAGTGACGCGGACTGATGGATGTCCGTCTAAGCAGTGAGGCTGGTGTGTAGGCAAATCCGCACATCGTAAGGCTGGGCTGTGATGGGGAGCGAAAATTGTAGTAGCGAAGGTCATGATCTCAGACTGCCAAGAAAAGCCTCTAGCCAGGAGAAGGTGCCCGTACCGCAAACCGACACAGGTAGGCGAGAAGAGAATTCTAAGGCGCGCGGAAGAACTCTCGTTAAGGAACTCGGCAAAATGACCCCGTAACTTCGGGAGAAGGGGTGCCTCGGTAGGGTGAATAGCCCGAGGGGGCCGCAGTGAAAAGGCCCAAGCGACTGTTTAGCAAAAACACAGGTCTGTGCGAAGCCGCAAGGCGAAGTATACGGGCTGACGCCTGCCCGGTGCTGGAAGGTTAAGGGGAGTGGTAAGCCTTCGGGCGAAGCTATGAACCGAAGCCCCAGTAAACGGCGGCCGTAACTATAACGGTCCTAAGGTAGCGAAATTCCTTGTCAGGTAAATTCTGACCCGCACGAATGGCGTAACGACTTGGGCGCTGTCTCAACGAGAGATCCGGTGAAATTTTAATACCTGTGAAGATGCAGGTTACCCGCGACAAGACGGAAAGACCCCATGGAGCTTTACTGCAGCTTGATATTGAATTTGGGTACGATCTGTACAGGATAGGTGGGAGCCGTAGAACTTTGAGCGCCAGCTTGAAGGGAGGCATCCTTGGGATACCACCCTGATCGTATCTAGGTTCTAACTTGGTACCGTAATCCGGTGCGAGGACAGTGTCAGGTGGGCAGTTTGACTGGGGCGGTCGCCTCCTAAAGAGTAACGGAGGCGCCCCAAGGTTCCCTCAGAATGGTTGGAAATCATTCGAAGAGTGCAAAGGCAGAAGGGAGCTTGACTGCGAGACCTACAAGTCGAGCAGGGACGAAAGTCGGGCTTAGTGATCCGGTGGTACCGCATGGAAGGGCCATCGCTCAACGGATAAAAGCTACCCTGGGGATAACAGGCTTATCTCCCCCAAGAGTCCACATCGACGGGGAGGTTTGGCACCTCGATGTCGGCTCATCGCATCCTGGGGCTGAAGTAGGTCCCAAGGGTTGGGCTGTTCGCCCATTAAAGCGGTACGCGAGCTGGGTTCAGAACGTCGTGAGACAGTTCGGTCCCTATCTGTCGTGGGCGTAGGAAATTTGAGAGGAGCTGTCCTTAGTACGAGAGGACCGGGATGGACGTACCGCTGGTGTACCAGTTGTTCCGCCAGGAGCACCGCTGGGTAGCTATGTACGGAAGGGATAAGCGCTGAAAGCATCTAAGCGTGAAGCCCCCCTCAAGATGAGATTTCCCAGTATGTAAGACCCCTTGAAGACGACGAGGTAGATAGGTTGGGGGTGGAAGTGCAGTAATGCATGGAGCTGACCAATACTAATCGGTCGAGGGCTTATCCTAAGAATAAAACGCAATGAGTTTCGGATCCAGTTTTCAGGGTGTAACCTTGAAGGTGTGTAGAAATACATACATACAAGCGCGTGGCTATTCATTCACACAAAAGTGATGAACCGAATAACCACACGGTAGAATTTACGATGTGAATTCATGTTTGGTGGCGATAGCGGAGGGGTACCACACGTACCCATCCCGAACACGACCGTTAAGCCCTCCAGCGCCGATGGTACTTGGACCGCAGGGTCCTGGGAGAGTAGGACGCCGCCAAGCAACCCCATAATGGGGATTTTTTTTCGCCTATCAGGCTATTGATTATACATACAAAATTAAATTTTTAGATGGGGCTATAGCTCAGTCGGTAGAGCACCTGACTTTTAATCAGGGTGTCGAAGGTTCGAGTCCTTCATGGCTCCCATTGTATTCATGCGCGTGTGGCGGAATTGGCAGACGCACTAGACTTAGGATCTAGCGTCATTGACGTGGGGGTTCAAGTCCCTCCACGCGCATCTTGTTTTTGCGGACGTGGCTCAGCGGTAGAGCATCGCCTTGCCAAGGCGAGGGTCGCGGGTTCGATTCCCGTCGTCCGCTCCACTTATTAGTCCCCTTAGCTCAGCTGGATAGAGCGTTTGACTACGAATCAAAAGGTCGGGAGTTCGAATCTCTCAGGGGACGCCATTAACTTCATAAGCCGGTGTGGCGGAATTGGCAGACGCGCGCGACTCAAAATCGTGAGGGAAACCGTGGAGGTTCGAGTCCTCTCACCGGCATCTATTTCGGGATGTAGCTCAGCTTGGTAGAGCACCTGGTTTGGGACCAGGGGGTCGTGTATTCAAATCGTGTCGTCCCGATAAATTAATGGCGGGTGTAGTTCAATGTAGAACTCCAGCCTTCCAAGCTGGTAGCGTGGGTTCGATTCCCATAACCCGCTTTATATAGATGAAAAAGAAGAGATGGCTTATTTTTATGCCATCTCTTCTTTTTTACTTTTAAACTATTCCTATCCACATGACAATCAGTAGAAACTCCAAGGCAATCTCCTCCGTTCCTTTGCGTTATTAACATACATAGGCAACTTCCAGAATTCTTATTTTCTGATCTCCTCCATATACTTAAGTTTCAGTTCGCAGTTCAGTTCTTGAAGGAAATATCAGCATGCAGACAGAAAATCTCATCAGAAATTGCCCCACCTCCTGCACCCCGCAACCTAACTTTGTTATCGGCGAGAGAAGCAACCGCTCCAGATCCAGACCTTCAATCTGCTTAACTATCGGTCAATGGGCTTTGAGCGAAGCGCTGACCGAGTCATCTTCGTCTGAGAAGCAGCCAGTACACCCCGCTCTGATCCCGGACCTCGAACAGGGTCACTACTTCAACAGTTGAAGATATCCGATCCGGGTAACGAAGAAGTCTGTCGGGTGGTGCCGAGCACATAGGCTTCGTACTCATTTGGTTTACGTATGCGGGTATTCCCCTTCCATGCAGAGGGGCTTTCCCAAACAAACATGGCCTAACGGCCACCATCATGAATGAAAATGTCTTGGCTTGTGAATCTGAACCTCCTTAATGGAAGTACAGGGCACAGGCCGAGATTTTTTTGGTAGGACATACTCTGAGTCCTTAATTTCCCGACCTCAAGGAACTATAGGCAGCATCGTATTGTCTCGCTGGTCGAATATTTAAAGCGGTGTTGGTGAATACCAGTCTATGTGAACACTATTTAACAAACTAACTAACAAATTCGCCATTCAAATCTTCTCTTGAATCGATTTTGGTGAAATGTGGACTCCTGCTGTTAGGGCGTAAAGAGAGAAGAGGAGGAATAGAAATTGTCGTATCTGGTTGATTTTAAAGATGTGTCTACGGTTGGTTTAGAGTCTTCACCTGTAGCAGAAGCGCTTGCGGGTTTACGTGCTAATGAAGCCCGTTATTTTATGAATAAATACAAGTATGAATTTACGGTTGTACCCGCTAGCGAAAGCCAGGAGAGCCTTGATTATGTGAACCGAATTTTGATAGAAGAACGTGATAATGCGTTTGCGGCTAAACCTTTAGAAACGTCGCGTTTTCAAGTGGAAAATATCCAATTCACCTACGTTTTTTATGAGGATGGTCTTGCAATCAATGTCATGTATACGGTGGATGACTCTAAAAAGCGGGCCGTTGGTTTTAAGCTTTCTGAGGGGATGGAGGTACCAAAAGAGTTAGAAGAGAAGTTTAAGTTTGCTAGGCAGGAGTCTAAACTAGCTGGAACAATCCGGGGCTTCTTTTGTAATTAAAGGACAATATTAAAGTAAGCAAAAGCGCAAACGGAGGAATCCATCCCCTTATTCTCTTTGCAAAAAAATGTGAAATCAAAGAAAGGGCTATCCCGCAAAAGGATGGCCCTTTCTTTGAAGGAATGATGAAAAGCAATTTTGATTGAGAAAATGCTAGAAATAATAGGGAAAGATACCGCTTATCATATGATTATCATACAGGAAGATCGCGGGTAGTCTCTGATAAGGAGGCTATTTTTCGAGAACTTGCCCTTCAGCCAACGTGGTGAACCATACCATAAGTAAAGACGAAAAATTTTCTTGGGGGAAGTGACCTAACAATACGATTAGCCAGAATAGTTCGATGCGAATGAAGATAACAACACTCAGTGTGGTATACATTCGTGTTGATCTCGTGTTTTAATATCCAAACTTCTATTTCATACATGTTGTTGCTAGTCTATGTCTTGCTTCGCTTTTCTCAAGTGCTTTATTAAGCGGCCCATGATCGATTCTCGGTCTCGCCTCCAATCAGTTGTTGAAGTAGTGAGACTGTTCGAGGTCGTGGATTAGTGCAGGCTGCACAGGCCGCCATCCCAGAAGTTCCTGAGTTGCAACGCTTGATCTTGGGATATCGAGCGCTGCAAGTGTACTGAGGAAGCCGAAGTGGATGTCTGCTTCTTCACGGGAAATGCTGACTACAGGCACGTTCAGGTGTTTACCGATAACACTTGCGATGTCGCGAAATGGCACTCCTTCATCTGCGACCCCATTTAGTCGTGAACCTGCGGGCGCCTTTTCTAACGCAAGGCGGTATATTACCACGCGATGGGTCCATCCTCATCTGAGAACGTTCCTGTTGGACCGTCCGCACCAATCATCGCAAGCCGGACCGCTTCACGCGCCCCTTGTTCAACACTACGAGTGCCAGCAAAATTATTGAGCGCAGTCGATGTAAAGCCTGGACATGCCGCATTGACCTTGATGTTTGTCGATTCAAGCGCAAAGGCAAAGGCAAGTGTCACCGCATGAACAGCCGATTTTGACGCCGAATAGGCCCCAAACATCGCACGATGTGAGTTTTCCGGAATGGAGTTCCAGCTAAGGGAGCCGCCGGTGCTGCCCATGTTGACGATGCGTGCTGCCGGAGCCTCACGTAAAAGTGGCAACATGGCCTGGGTGACAGCAATGACACCAAAAACATTAGTTTCATAAACCGAACGAATGTCTTCGAGCGAAGCAACGGTCAAAAGACCGCTCGTCGCGCCACTGCTCGGAAACGGATCGCTCGGTTTACCTGCGTGTGATATGGCCGCATTGTTCACAAGGACATCGAGACGACCAAATTCGTTCCGAATACGCTCTGCTGCAGCAACAATGGAGTCCTGATCGGTAACGTCGAGCTGTAGAGCGTGCGCATCCGAACCGATGCTTTTGGAGGCAGTTTCTCCTTTCTCGAGGCTGCGTGATCCGACGAGCACGGTGAAGCCGTTTTCCGCTAGATCCTTGGCAATTTGTAAACCTATTCCTTTATTGGCGCCGGTGATCAAGGCTACGGGTTTGTCCTGCATGGTCGTAATCTCCTTTTTGGTATGGGATACCACCTATATATTTCCGGTTGGATGTGGGATAATGATATTAAATCACACAAAAACGAAACTGTAAAGTTCCGGAACTAAGCAGTTTCTTAATATATATTTTAAAAGGAGCTAAGTTTATGAGTAAAATAAAAAAGGAAATGTCTGAGAGGGCCGAATTATCTGAGGTTGTGGCAGAAAAGCCTGCACAAAAATTGGGCCGCAAGCGAGATCACACGCGGGATGATAAAATCCTTGAGGCGACAATCGACATCCTCGCCGATACGAGTTTCGATGGTATGACAATGGACATGGTCGCGGCTCGAGCAAAGGCTGGGAAGGCGACGGTTTACCGCCGCTGGTCTTCCAAGGCGGAGTTAGTCCGAGACGCCTTGGCCTGGATGAATCGAAATCATCTTGAGCTCGAAAGCTTGCCTGATACAGGAACCTTGCGCGAAGATCTCCTCGTGCTTTTGAAGCCGCAATCGATCGCGGAAGAAGAACGAAAATTTCGAGTCCTAGCGGGCCTAGGCTCCTTTTTGCAGCATCCGGAATTTGCCGAAGCAGGAACAGCCGGGATTTTCGAGCCATGGGTTGTTGTGAACCGCGAGCTTATGAACCGAGCCGTCGTCCGCGGTGAAATTCCCGCTCACGCGGACATTGAGATGGCTTGTCAGGTCATTACTTCAATGGCTTCCTTTCGCGGACTCATCCAGCGCAAACCGTTCGACAAGCCTTTCTTCACAGTGCTAATCGATGGCATTCTACTGCCTGCACTCAAAAACCCGCAAACAGCTCCAAATATCATGGACAGATGATGACCAGGCGCTTACCAGAAGAATCTACAAGGTGGATCAATCACAGAAATGATTCAACTAACGGGAAACGATATTTGAATTTAGAACAGGGAGCACACTGCCACTGTGAGGTACAAAAAGAGACCCAAATGTGATTTTGGTTGACGCAGTGAAGGATGATTAAATTTTGTAATCATACTGAAAGAGTGTTGTGGTTTGTGAAATAACAGCACCCTACTAAACACCCAATATTCTAAAAATGGTTTTTAGTCTAGCGAATAACCGGCTATTCGTCCATGCCTAAAATAAACAACTCACGTACACTAAACTATCTTTATAGGGAGGTGTCGTTGTTGAGTTGTCCGGATAAAAAAAATCGTGCAAAAAGAAAACCGCAATTGTTTGCCATCCAAAAGAAAAGAAAAAAGAAACTGTTGAGTTTTCTGTATAAAAAAAAATCGTGCAAAAAGAAAACCGCAATTGTTTGCCATCCAAAAGGGAAAAAAAAGAAACGACGTCTTCTAGTTATTAAAAAAATAGTGCGGGTACCGTGTCCCCCACCTAAAGGTCAGCAATTACTTCAAGGACTTGCGGGAGCAATTGCAGAAGCAGGACCTCAAGGACTTGCAGGAGCACTTGGCCCCCAAGGATTGGCAGGACTTGCAGGAGCGATAGGAGCACTTGGTCCCGAAGGACTTGCAGGAGCACTTGGCCCCCAAGGATTGGCAGGGATTGCAGGAGCGATAGGCGCACTTGGCCCCGAAGGACTTGCAGGAGCACTTGGCCCCCAAGGATTGGCAGGGATTGCAGGAGCGATAGGCGCACTTGGCCCCGAAGGACTTGCAGGAGCACTTGGTCCCCAAGGACTGGCAGGGATTGCAGGAGCACTTGGGGCGCTTGGCCCTCAAGGACTTGCAGGAGCACTTGGTCCCCAAGGACTTGCAGGGATTGCAGGAGCGATAGGTGCACTTGGCCCCGAAGGACTTGCAGGAGCACTTGGCCCACAGGGACTTGCAGGGATTGCAGGAGCAATTGGCGCAGCTGGATTGGCAGGACCAGCAGGACCAGCAGGGCCAGCAGGGCCAGCGGGACCAGCAGGAGCAGCAGGACCAGCAGGACCAGCAGGGCCAGCGGGACCAGCAGGAGCAGCAGGGCTAACAGGTCCAGCAGGAGCAACAGGAGCAACAGGAGCAGCAGGAGCAACAGGAGCAGCAGGACCAGCAGGTGGAGTATTAGGCTTTGCAGATTTCTTTGCCTTGATGCCTCCTGATAATGCAGCAACTGTTGCTCCCGACACGGACGTGAGTTTTCCGCAAGATGGTCCAATCAGTGGGACTGCAATTACCCGTATAAATGCGAGTTCTTTTAACTTGGCTACAATTGGCACTTATCAGGTTTTGTTTCAGGTAGGTGTAAACGAACCGGGTCAACTCATTTTAACACTCAACGGCGCTGACCTGGCTTATACGGTGGTCGGGCGTGCAACAGGTACTTCTCAAATAGTAGGAATGGCTCTTGTACAAACAACGGTCATTAATTCAGTACTCACAGTGCGAAATCCTGCTGGCAATGCCGCGGCACTCACGATCACTCCATTAGCTGGAGGAACAAGACCAGTTTCCGCGCACCTTGTTATTACGCAGGTTGCATAGAGGGAAAGAAATGCAGTATTTTTCGATAATAATGCCAATATCAAATAGAGGCCGCCCTCAATATTTCTGCGGTGCAATAATTTGGTAAGGGGACATTGTGCTCCTACGACATAAATGTATTGCTTTGTAGCGATCACCGCCGACAGGCGAACAGGAGCGGAAATTGTGGAATGAGCAAGGAATCAGGCACATCCGTCCGGCCGCCATATGCACCAGACGGAAAGGCAAGAGATAGGGGCGTTTCTCCAGACATCTGTGATGGGGGACGTCCCTTCTTTGATAAATGTATTAAACTAAGCGTACACGATAGTTCAATAAATACATTGATACCGTAAACGAAAAAAGAGGAGTAGATTTCCTTAGGGCATCTACTCCATACTTCTAACGGTTATTGTTAAATTGTTGGTTCTTTTGGCGTAATCAAAACCTACGGGTGATCTTTTGAAAGAGGGTTAGATATCGAGTTTACGGCTACCGATCCATTTCACCATGTCAGGATCGCGATGTGAAAAGAACAGGCTCTGTTTCGTATCTAACGTAGTAATCGACTCCATATCCTCTTGGCTTAACTCAAAGTCAAAGATATCGAAGTTTTCGATAATTCTTTCTTTACGAACAGACTTTGGAATCACAACAACTTCTCTTTGTGTCAACCAGCGTAAAACCACCTGAGCAACGGATTTATTATACTTTTCAGCTATGGCTGCCAATATCTCATGCTGGAACAAGTTATTTTTCCCTTCAGCAAAAGGCGCCCAGGATTCGATCTGAACGTTATTCTCTTTCATGAATTTTGCATTTTCAATTTGCTGATTGAATGGGTGCGTTTCAACCTGGTTTACGGCAGGAACTACTTCATTATGAATAATCAAATCGATCAGGCGATCCTCATGGAAGTTACTAACGCCGATTGCACGGACCTTTCCTTCACGATACAATTCCTCCATAGCGCGCCAAGAACCAAATACATCTCCATATGGCTGGTGAATTAAATACAAATCCAAATAATCCAACTGCAATCTTTCCAGTGATTTTTCAAATGCCTTTTTTGTACGCTCATAACCAGTATCCTGAACCCAAAGTTTCGTAGTGATAAATAACTCCTCTCTTGTCACGCCACTTCGATTAATCGCTCTGCCAACTGCTTCTTCATTTAAATAAGAGGCAGCGGTATCTATCAACCGATAGCCTGCCATAATAGCGTCATAAACACTTTGTTCACATTCATTTGCATCTTGGATCTGATAAACACCAAAACCGAGTATAGGCATCTCAACACCATTGTTCAAAGTTACTTTTTGCATATAAAATCCTCCAGTATTTTTAATTATTATGTGTAAATCAACTACAATCCATATTCATAACAGACACCCACTTCACATCCTTATTATGCACCAGATGACAAAGCGATCGTTATCCCGTTCGTGCCAAATGTTTGCCTAATCCTCTCACTACCACCTACAACTTAATTTAATTCGGGGTTCAACTAACGGAAAACGATAGTTAAATTTAGAACAGGGAGCACACTGCCGCGGCGAATGCTCCCTCTTTCATTGAAGTAACAGGCAGATTGGTGCAATATCCGTCAAAATTAAATACACAAAAAAATTGACTTCGAGTGTACTCGAAGCCGTAGACTATCTTCTAAGATCAAGCATGAACTTTTGACGCTGATTTGATATGTTCCGGTATATCGTACTTTTCTCCACATTCTGGGTTATTGTTAACTGGATTCCAGGTATCGTCTAATTGACCAGCCAAAACACTTTCGTAGTAAGCCTTCTTCTCTTTTATGTGCATTAATTGAAGGTTGTACTCATGGATCTTCGCTTCTAGTTCTTTTTCTTGTTTTACAACAAGCTCAGCCCTTTCAGGGATCGTCTCATCACCTTGCAAACACATAGCAATGTAATGTTTGACTTCTGAAATCGGCAATCCTGAAATACGAAAGCAATGCACCATTCGCAACCAATCCAGATCATGTTCAGAGAATAAGCGATTGTTTCTGCCGTCTCTCGAAACGAAAGGTATTAATTGTTGGTCATCATAGTAACGGATCGTATGTTTTGTAAGGCCAGTTATTTCAGATACATCTTTTACCGTATATTTTGGTTCATGTAATGTCTGATTCAAAATTTCGAACCTCCTTGCTATTGACTTCGAGTTACTCGAATACTTTATGATGTCATTGTACCAATGTTGTGAGCGCTCATCAACTGGTAATCTCCTCTGGGAATGCGAATAAATGCTTTAACTTAAGACAACAATTACTACAGTTTATAAATGAATAACTAGAAAGAGGTTAGAAAATGAACGCAAAATATAACAAACTATTTGAATCCTTTACACTCAAAAATGGAATCGACCTTAGAAATCGAGTCATTATGGCGCCTATGACAACTTGGGCCAGTAATGACGATTACACGATTTCAGATGAAGAAGTAAATTATTATAAAAAAAGAGTGAACGGTGTAGGTTTGGTTATAACAGGCTGTACGCATGTCCAACCAAACGGTATAGGTTTTACGCATGAATTTGCAGGCTATGACGATACATTTATTCCAAGTTTACGAAAATTAGCCGATGCGGCGAAAAGTGGAGGAGCTCCTGCGGTACTTCAAGTTTTCCACGCAGGCAACAAAGCACTTCCGACCTTAACTCCAAATGGAGATGTGGTAAGTTCCAGTGCTGTACAGACTGAAGCTACGGCATTTGCTCCTTCTGTTTTGCCGAGAGCACTTTCACATCATGAGATCATGGAAGTAATTCGTGCATTTGGAGAAACAACAAGACGAGCCATTGAAGCAGGATTTGATGGCGTTGAAATTCATGGTGCACATGGATTTTTGCTGCAAAACTTCTTTTCTCCATTCTTCAACAGACGTGAGGATCAATGGGGAGGTTCTTTAGAAAATCGCTTGCGCTTTCCGTTGGCGGTTATTCAAGAAATGAAAAATGTGATTCGAAAATTTGCTACAAAACCGTTTATATTGGGTTACAGGCTTTCTCCTGATGAACCAATTGAAGGTGGTCTGCGAATGAAAGATACCTATACATTAATTGATCACCTGATTGAAGAAGGTGTCGATTATGTGCATGCTTCACTCGTAAATGCGCTCTCGTTAAAGCCGTTCGATAGTCAGGATGAAAAAACATATCTTGAATTAATTATAGAACATGTAAATGGCAGATTGTCTGTAATGGCAGCTGGTGCTATGGACACTCCGGATGACGTTGTAACGGCTTTAGATAAGGGGCTGTCCTTAGCGGCTATTGGTCATACGTTAATCATGAATCCAGACTGGGTAGAAAAGGTTCAAAGTGGACAAGAGTCTGAAATCCAAACAGCGATAAAGGCTTCAAAAGTTAGTGAGCTTGAGCTTCCGGAAAAACTTTGGGGTGTCATCCAAGCTTCAGGTCCATGGTTTCATATCGAAGAATAACATTTTTATCGTTATCACGTATTCATTAAGAAAGGATGTCAATTATATGTCAAATATTCAAGGTAAGGTTGTCATTATTACAGGTGCCTCAAGTGGAATTGGAGAAGCGACTGCAAAAGAACTTGCCTCTAAAGGTGCGAAGCTGGTACTGGCCGCTCGTCGTGAAGCTCGTTTGCAAAAGCTGCAAGAAGCAATTCAAAATAATGGCGGGCAAGCTGTTTATAAAGTGACGGATGTTTCCTCACATGAGCAGATGGAAGAGTTAGCGGATTATGCGCTTAAAGAGTTTGGAAAAATAGACGTAATGGTCAATAATGCAGGAGTCATGCCGTTATCCCCTGTTCATGAAAAGAAAATCAAAGAATGGGATTTGATGGTGGATGTTAACATAAAGGGTGTACTTTATGGTATTGCTGCCGTTCTTCCATCCATGAGAGAAAGAAGAGAAGGGCATATCATTAACGTTTCCTCTATAGCAGGGCACTTAGTATTCCCTGCTAGTTCAGTTTATAGTGGTACAAAGTTTGCTGTGCGTGCCATTACAGAAGGCCTTCGTAGAGAAGAGTGTATCAACAATATTCGAACGACTATTGTCTCGCCAGGATCGATTGATACAGAATTAACAGCAGCAATTTCAAACTCAGAGTTAAAAACAGCAATTAATGAGGATATGAGAATTGCTATCGAGCCTTCTAACATTGCTCGTGCCATAGCATTTGCAATTGAACAGCCAGCCGATGTAGCAATTAATGAGATGATTATTCGTCCAACAATTCAAGAACTATAAAAATAGAAAAATAATGAGATATGTTGATACTGCCCTAAAAATAGATTTTGGGGCAGTATTTATATTTGTACGGTTTACATGCCTCTTGCTATTGCTATGGGATAGATATGATTTGTTAGCTCTATAAAATGGGGGTTGACCAATACAAAGCATACCATTGGAATCAGCCCAGTTTATAGATGCTTTCAGCAGATTTTTCCCCATACCCTATCCCCAAAATTCTTTACATACGCAGACTCCAAATTCTACCTTAGGAGCGAAACTATCTTAATAAATACCCTCGCATCTGAAAACCCAACGTATCGATTCCCCACTACAGCAGCTCAAAATAAATTCTCGATTTTATAGTGTCCGTTTGTATAATCTGATCACACCCCGATATATCTAAAAATGCCTCCTTGCTCCCTATCTAAATTTCTTTCTCTCCATCATCAGTAATCTTAATTCAGATAAATCTGTCGTAGCTTGGTTGATTGCCGATCTAACAGTATCCCTCTATTAGGTTGAAATCCTATATAAATCGGTTGAAAATGTTGATTTTACCAATGGACAAGGATTTGTACAATAGAGTTGTAACGCTTACATTTCCAAGGAGGTTGCGGCGAAATGAAGAGACTTCAGGTGATTGGCAAGCAAATCAGGACCCCGAGATCCAAAAGGAGGCCGTGTTGATGAAATTTAAGGGAATATTGGCGGCATTTTTGTTTTTAACCACAGCGTCTGTGTTGTTTGGGACGCATACGGCAGAGGCCCATGAACTATCCAATGACAAGCTGACGATTCAGACAGGTGAGCACGGTGAAATTTCATCCATACGTATCAAGGGAGATGCTTTCCCGACAGAGTACGTGATGAACACAACGGTTACACCTGAGCAGAACACCGCAGATCATCAGTGGCTAGGGGAGCTGATGTTCACGTACCGCTTGGATGGAGGCAGCTGGACGAAGGCATGGACGAACAAGTCGGCAGACGCACGTAAGATCACAACCAGTGGTAACCGTGTCACTGTCACGTACGAGAATTCTACTGACGCAGAAGGCATACGCAATTTTAAAGTCATTGAAACGTATTCGGCAGAGTCGAATGGTTCGGTGCTGTGGAATATACAGGTGCAGAATACAAGTGGAAAAAAATTGGAGATTGGCGATTTCGGTTTGCCTCTGCCTTTTAATGAGCAGTGGACCAACGGTGATGCGATCTACGAAACTAGAGTGGTGACGCATTCCTTTGTCGGCAATAACAGCTCCTATATTACAGCTGGGCGTCCCAGCGGCATTGGTTCTTCCCTGCTGCTGATTCCTGATTCCACAACAGGTGCGGGTTTTGAATATCAGGATCACTGGCGGGATGAGGAGCATCCGGGCAGCAAATGGGCCTGGAACCCGGCCAACGAAGGCAAATGGCTGGAAGGACTCAATGTATTTTATATTCATTCCAATGTCATCAAGTCCACGAATCGGGGGTATTTGCCCAATACAAGCCTGATCCTGAATCCTGGTCAAAGCAAAAACTATGGCTTCAAGTTTCTGGCGGTGAAGGACGAGCATGATGTAAAAGATACGTTGTACCAAGAAAACTTGGTGGATACAACAGTCGTACCCGGCATGATCGTGCCTACGAATCAAAAAGCGAAGGTGGACCTGCGCTCCAAGCAGGCGATCAGCAAAGTAACCTATCCAGACGGAACCGTTATTCCGCAGACAGATAGCAAGGCCGGAGGACATTACATTTATGAACTGAAATTTACTAAGCTGGGCCCGAACTTCATAACGGTAGAATACGGCAACGGCAACAAAACGGTGTTACAGTTCTATGCCATCGAGCCGATTGATCAGGCGTTGCAACGGCATGCTACATTTATGGTCGACAAAACCCAATGGAATGTACCGGGTGATCTGCGCGACAAGGTATTTGACGATTGGATGATGCATACCAAATCCAAACGCAACATTTTTAACGGCTATTGGGGTTGGGGAGACGATTGGGGTCTGACCCACGGACAGTTCCTGGCTGAGAAAAACACACTGTCTCCAGTCGCCAAAGAGGTGCGGGCAGTAGACGATTATTTGGAGACGGCGATCTGGACAAATCTGATGAACGGACATCATGAGGATTATTTAATTCATGATTTCTTGATGCCAGAGCCTAATGATACACCGACCTATCGAGGGTATGCGTATCCGCACGTATACAACACGTATTTCAGCATGTACAAGATTGCCAAGGAATACCCGGATCTTGTCACTTACAAGCATCCAAAGGAAACCTATTTGCTGCGGGCGTATAACATTTTCAAAGCATTGTATGAAGGGCCAGTCGCGTACAACTGGGAAACAGGTTTGATGGGCGAACTGACCACACCGGATATTATTCAGGCACTTCATGATGAAGGCTATGATGATGAAGCGAATGATCTCAAGGAAAAAATGGATCGTAAATATAACAATTTTAAAAATACAAAGTATCCTTACGGTTCTGAATATAGCTATGACAATACAGGGGAAGAGGCTGTATATACGTTAGCCAAGCAGAATATAGATACAGAGGGCGAGCAAAGTAAAGCCCTGGAAATGATGAGTAAAATTAATGCCAAAACCCGTGCGGCACGCGGTCATATGCCCGTATGGTACTACTACACCGATCCGGTGACGATTACCGGGGAGAACTGGTTTAACTTCCAGTACACGACTTCGCTTGCCGGATATGCGATGGATGACTGGATTCGCCATCATGAGGACAATCACCGTGAGGAACAACAGCGGTTGTCCTATGCAGCTAAAATTGCCAATGTTGGAGCGATTAACTCCGGGCAAATCAGCTCGGACGCTGAAAACATCGGGGCGGTCGCATGGACGTATCAAGCGGAAAAAGGCAATAACGGCACGAACGGCACTGGCGGCGGTAAAAATGTTCCGCTCTTTAACGGCTGGCGCGGCATGAGCGGTGAGGCTGATCTCGGATTGTTTGGTGCGCTCAAAACATTAAGTGCTGATATCGCGATTGATCCTATTTTTGGATTGACGGGCTACGGTGCAGAGGTGAGCAAAAGCGGCAACGTGTATACGATCAAGCCACTGGACGGCCTGTTCAAGCGGGTCAATCTGATCACGGAAAAGCTGTATATCGAGCTGGAAAAGGACCAATATACAGAAGCCAAGTTGGCAACATCCAAGGATTATGTATGGTTCCAACTGAAAAATCAAACGCCGGGCCAAGCCCATTCCACGTACGTTACATTTGACGGTTTGAAGAAAGGAACGTATCTGGTTAAAGTGGGCGGTCAATCGCAAGGAAAGTTTAATGCGTATGCGACCACCAACAAACTTAAATTGGAGATTGGTACAGCATCCTCCTATACGATAGAGCTGACACCGACCACACCTGATCCGAACAAAGCACCTATCGTGGATGCTGGCAAAGATTCGAAGGTAAAGCTGCCGGATCAGATCATTCTGAAAGGCACGGCTACGGATGATGGACTTCCACAAGGTAAGGTGACGAGCGAGTGGAGTCTGGTCGAAGGACCACAGGACGCGAAGGTCACATTCAGTAACAAAACATCGCTGCGCACGAAGGTGGACGTTTCCGAGCCAGGAACGTATGTGTTCAAGCTGACAGCCAGCGATTCTCAGTTGTCAGCTGAGGCTAAAGTAACGGTGGTAGCTGAAGCGGCGGCTCCGTTACTTGAACAGCTTGCAGTTTACAAGTTTGATGAAACAAGCGGTTCTATAGTTGCGGATTCATCGGACAGTGGCAATGATGCTGCCGTGAAGGGAACGGCTGCATGGGCTGCGGGTAAAACAGGCAATGCTGTCAGCCTGAACGGCAAGGACAGCTATGTGCAGCTTCCGGCGGGTATTGTCAGTCGGACACAGCAATTGACCGTATCCGGCTGGGTCAAAGCGAACAGCCTGAGCGATTATGTGCGGATTTTTGACTTCGGCTCCGGGACGAATGAATATATGTTCCTGACGCCTAAAGCAGGAAACACCATGCTGTTTGCTATTACCAACCAAGGCAACGGGCAGGGACAGGAGCAGACGATTGAAGGCCCTGTACTGCCGACAGGCGTATGGAAGCATGTTGCGGTCACGCTTTCGGGTTCCACAGGTATTTTGTACGTGGATGGTAAAGAAGTGGGACGCAATACCAACCTGACCTTGAATCCTACCAGTCTGGGTCAGACCAAAAATAATTTCATCGGCAAATCTCAGTACCCTGATCCGTACTTCAATGGTCTGGTGGATGAATTCCGTATCTACAGCCGTGCTTTGAATGCAACCGAGGTGGCAGGACTGGCCTCTGGTACAGCACAGAATCTGGCGGCAACTGAGAAAATCACCGCGTTAAAAGAAGTAAACGTGACGACTCGTGCGGGTGAAAAACCCGAACTGCCAAGCGTCGTGGAAGCTACGTATGGAGAAGGCTTCACCAAATGGGTGGCTGTGGAATGGGAGGATATAGACCCTGCACAATATGCTGCTCCAGGTTCGTTTGAGTTGAAGGGTAAAGTAGAAGGGACAGAGTTAAAGGCAATTGCGAAGGTAACTGTGATTGAGGCTGGGGCTGCGGATTCATCGGTAACACCGGTTAGTCCGGAGAATTCAGTAACCCCGCCAACTACGACACCCTCGGTAACATCTGCCTTACCGCTTCGGCCTGTTAGCTCCGCTAAATCAGCGGGGGTATCCTGAATGGGAGGCAACAACGCATAGTTATGAGTAACCTTTCCCATCGTCACTTTCCTCCTGTAAAGGGGAGAGTGGCGGTGGGTATCCTTGCATTTGGAGTGCAAAGCTGCGAACAAAAATGTGAATGGGGGGAAAAAGTATGAGCAAGATTACATTTCTGGGTGCAGGCAGTACGGTATTTGCTAAAAATGTGCTTGGCGATTGTATGTTGACGCCTGCTTTGCAGGGCTTTGAGTTGGCGTTGTTCGATATTGACCCCGTAAGGCTGAAAGATTCGGAAAATATTTTATCCAATTTGAAAAAAACAACAGGGAGCACCTGTGTGATTCGCTCCTACACTGACCGCAAGGAAGCACTGCGTGGGGCGACCTATGTGGTGAACGCCATCCAGGTAGGGGGCTATGATCCGTGTACAATTACGGATTTTGAAATTCCTAAAAAATACGGCCTGCGCCAAACGATTGCCGATACGGTTGGTATTGGCGGTATTTTCCGCAATTTACGTACGATTCCGGTGATGCTCGATTTTGCGGCAGATGTACGCGAGGTTTGCCCGGATGCATGGTTTCTCAACTACACGAATCCGATGGCAGTGCTAACGAATGTGATGAACGTTTATGGCGGTGTCCGTACGGTAGGGCTGTGTCATAGCGTGCAGGCGTGTATACCGGAACTGTTTAAAAGCCTCGGGCTGGAGCAGGAAGGTGTAAAGGCAAAAATCGCAGGCATTAATCATATGGCGTGGCTGCTCGAAGTGAGCAAGGACGGTGTGGATTTGTATCCTGAGATTAAAAAACGAGCCGCCGCTAAGCAGCAGGAAAAGCATCATGATATGGTGCGCTTTGAAATGATGCTAAAATTCGGCTATTACATTACGGAATCGTCCGAGCATAATGCGGAGTATCATCCGTATTTTATCAAACGGGCATACCCTGAGCTGATCGAGCGCTTCAATATTCCTTTGGATGAATACCCGCGTCGCTGTGTGAGCCAGATTGCACGATGGGAAACGATGCGTGAAGAGCTTTTGGGTAATCAGGATCTGCGTCATGAACGGTCAAACGAGTATGCCTCTTATATATTTGAGGCGATCGAAACGAATCAGCCTTTTGCCATTGGCGGCAATGTGATGAACACAGGCTTAATTACCAATCTGCCGAAGGAAGCCTGTGTGGAGGTACCTTGTCTGGTGAATCGTAACGGGGTTACGCCAACCTTTGTCGGGGATTTGCCACCCCAATGCGCTGCGCTGAACCGGACGAATATTAATACCCAGCTGTTAACGATTGAAGCTGCAATCACCGGGAAAAAGGAGCACATTTATCATGCTGCTATGTTGGACCCGCACACGTCCGCAGAGTTGTCCATGGATGATATCGTTTCTCTGTGTGATGACCTAATTGCAGCCCACGGGACATGGCTCCCAGCCTATGTGTAAGTGAGGCAGATGAATGGGAGGCCGTGGTCGTCAAAAGTTCGCCGGGATTCCTACAATCCGTGGGAAATTCATTGTACTGACGCTGGTACTCACCGTCATTCCGATGGTGGTGCTGACCTTTACCTTTTACCGGATCGCGGCCCATTCCCTTGGTGAGAAGTCGGAAGCGCTGGCTATGCAGTCCCGGCAAATGAGTGAAAATTACGTCAATGCGACGCTCTCCGATTTGAATGATCTAACCAATGCCATTCTCAGCAATCCTGATGTGCAGTCCACACTGGAGACCAAGCCGGAAGATGATTATGAATATTTACGGAACGATGAAACCCTCAGTATGGTTGTCCGTACGCAAACCCAGACCAAGCCGTATATCACGTCCTCTCTCATATATGCCGCCAATGGCGGGCTCAAGCATTCTCTCTATCAGGGGAATGTTTCGGTCCGTTTTGGCGGCCTTCCTACATTAGAGGAAGCACGTGTGTACTATCGCCGCCTACTCGCCGAGCGGCCCATGATGTGGATGGCTCATTCGCCGTTTGAATCCGGACGCGGGATGGCGGAGGATCGCATCTATGTGGGGAAACTGCTCCGAAAAACGACTGGAGATTATGCACCACTCGGATTTTTGCTGCTGGAAATCGACAAGGCCAGTCTATTTCGGGGGCTTGCTTTTCATGAAACAGATGGCAATACCCAGATGTGGGTGCTGGATCAGGAGGGCGAGCCTGTATACCGATTGCCGGAGCAGGGTGTTGCGGATCAAGCGCTATTGCGGCAGATTGCCAAATCGGCTGTGGATAGGCCTGTGCTTACGAAGGACTGGAGAACATGGAACGGCCGCCAGACGATGATCTCTTACGGCCCGTTAAATGAAGGACAATGGACGCTGCTGCAAAAAGTCGATCAGTCTGTGCTGTTCGAGGATGCGCGGAAAATTGGTGCCTGGACCATCTGGACTTTTTTGATTGCACTGATGTTGGGCTGGATGCTGTCTTATCGGCTGAGTGACACGATTCGTCGCCCCCTGCTTCAATTGAGCCGATTAATGGCGGTCGATGGGAGTGTGAGCGCTACAGGCTCAGCCCAAGCTTTCGAAGCTCCTACTTCCGTTGTTTTTAATCCTAAGGATGAGGTAGGGCAGATCGGGGAGCGTTTTCTTCATATGATGCAAAAAAATCATGAACTGTACGGTCAGGTCTACGAAGCGTTGCTGTCGCGTAAGCAGGCTGAGTTCCGCGCGCTTCAGGCGCAGATTAATCCGCATTTTTTGTACAACACGCTAGAATCCCTGAAGGGAATGGCCTTGGCGAATGGGCAACGGGATATGGCAGAGGTAATCGGTGCCTTCGGAAAATGCTTTCGCATTTCGCTAAGTTATGGCCGAGAGCAAATCAGTTTGGGACAGGAAGTCGAGCATGTAAGCGCCTATGTGAAGGTGCAGCAGTTCAGGTTTAGGAATTCGTTCGAGTGGATTTGCGAGGTCGAGGAGGATATTTGCGGATTTTATGTACCCAAACTAATCCTCCAGCCGCTCGTTGAAAATGCCATTTACCACGGCTTAAAAGGGCGCACCGACCGTGGCTATATCATGTTATCCGGTACAAGGGAAGGGGATATGTTGCGTTTGACGGTCAGTGATGATGGGGGCGGTATTGGAGCCGAGCGTCTGAACGATATCCGGAAGTCGCTGGATGCGGAACGGGGGAGTGCTATTGGCTTTGGGCTGCGCAATGTGCATGAACGTCTTCGGCATTATGGTCCGCAATATGGACTGTCCGTGACAAGCGAGCCGGGTCAATACACCTCGGTTACTTTACTGGCACCCATTCGAACCGAATAAGAAAGGGGAGGATGGCATGTACCGGCTGCTGATTGTGGACGACGAATATCATATTCGGGAAGGACTGAAGCTGATGGTGGCGGAAAGTGGTCTGTCAGTGGAAGTCAGTGATGTGGCGGAGGACGGCGCGACGGCATTACGTTTGTATACGGAGCAGCGACCGGACATGATTTTACTGGATATTAATTTACCGGATATGAGTGGACTGGACGTAGCAAAAATCATTCGGGAAAAGGATCAGCAGACTCCGTTATTATTCCTGACAGGGTACGAATCTATGACATATATTCGTCAGGCAGTTTCGCTTCAAGCGGTCGATTATTTGCTCAAGCCGGTGACCAGCGAGGATTTCGAAGCGGCATTGAGCCGGGCAGAGGATCGCATTGCGCAATGGCGAAGAAGCGAGGAGGAAGCCATTCACCGCCATCGTTCATTGGAGCCATTGTACAGGGAGCATCTACTGCTGGATTTGCTCCAGCAGCGGCGTCCTGCAGCCGAGGTCATTCGGGAGATGGACGGGCTGGGATTTTTCGGCGAGACGAATGGGCCGCCTTATACCGTGCTGTGCTGCGAGCTGGAGGAGGCGTCGCAGCAGGAGGCAACCGCCACTAGCAAGCCACACGGTTCCATGCATAAAAGCAGCCATGTATTCGCCGGACTGGCTGGGGAGGCTGCGGCAGCAGCCGGGGCGAAGGCGCATGGTGCGGCGGTTTCCCGCGATCGGCATGTTGTGCTGCTGGCGACGGCATCTTGCAGGGCGGCGGAACGGACGGCACAGCAGATTCGGCAGGCCGTGCAGGAACGATTGAGCCAGGGCGTGTCCATCGGGATTAGCCGTCCCGTACAACGGATGGAGCAACTTCCCGAAGCGTATGAGGAAGCTGTGCAAGCGGCAGAGCATCGGGGGTGGGTGGGCTATAGCCAGATCATCCCCTATGAGAGTATTCAGGCGGCCGAGCCGAACAGCAGTCAATTACTGGAGAAGGAACTGCTAATGATTACGGAAATTCGAGCAGGCAATGATGCTGCCGTACATGCGATTTTACAGGAATGGTCAGGACAGTTGGCAGGGTTGCCCGTCAAGCAGGTGAAAATGATTGTCACTCAGCTCGTGCTGTTCGTCATGCGGATCGTTCAGAGTGATGCATCTGTAGGACAAACGTCCATGCAGGAGCAGGACCCGTTGTTGGAGCTGTCCCGATTACGGCATGGGCCCGAGATGATTGATTATGTATCGCGCTATTTTGTCCGGGTGGGTCGTCATGTCCGAGAATCACGTGAGAAGGGGATTCCACGCAAATTCCAACGGGCCAAGGAATGGATTCGGGAGCACCTTCAGGAGGATGGCGGGCTGAACCGTCTTGCAGAGTACATGAATATGAGCCCCAAATATTTGAGTGCCCGTTTCAAGCAAGTTACAGGTGAAAGCTTCGCCGACTACCAGACGCGTGTTCGCTTTGAGCGAGCCCGAGAACTGCTGCTGGACGCGAATCGCAAGGTGGCGGAGGTAGCGGAGGTTGTGGGATTCACAGATACCAACTATTTTAGCATTGCCTTTAAAAAGCATACCGGACTGACCCCGACGGAGTTTCGTAAAACATTTTTGTAAACGCGCTGTTAAAAAAATCATACCAAAACAAAGAGAGTCTGGAGTCGTTGGGTGGTCGGCTCTGGGCTCTCGGCGCATAATAGGCTTGTAAGGAGAAACCAGTTCAGGAAGGGGCCGGTTGATTTGCTGAAACGAAGGTTACGGACATGGATGGCTCTCGTGATGACGGCGATGTTGACAGGGCTGACGGCTTGCAGTGGTAACGCTGGCGAACCGGCTAATCCCAATGCGGTCGAACTCAAGTTCATGTACTGGGGAAGCAATGACGAGAAGCAGGCGATGGAAAAAATGATTCAAAGCTTTAATGCATCCCATCCGAACATCCGGGTGAAGGGCGAGCATGTCCCTGGTGACTACACGACGAAAATTAACACGTTAATGGCTGCCAATCAGCTTCCTGATATCGCCTACCTGGGCGATTCCCTCACGATGAAATGGGCAAGTGAAGGTAGACTCCTGGATTTATCCTCTTATTATGACGAATATCCCGAATTAAAAAACAAGCTCAAATCCTCTTATCTCTACAGCGAACCCGGCAAGTCTATCGGCAATTACACCGCATTGGAAGTGATGCAGTTATTTTACAACAAGGAGTTGTTTACAGAAGCAGGGGTACCCGTCCCTCCGGCTGATCCTCAAAAAGCGTGGACATGGGATGAATTTCTGGAAATTGCCAAAAAGCTGACCAAGGATCAGAGCGGCAAGCATCCGGGAGACAGTGGATTTGATCCGAAAAATATTGTGCAATACGGCTTTGCCTTTGGCAATGACCGCAGCTCCTGGGGGCCGCTTTTAGCGAGCAACGGTGGAGGTTTGACTGACAAAACGGGCAAGAAGTACACCCTGAACAGTCCTGAGTCGGTGGAGGTTTTTCAGAAGTTGCAGGATCTGGTTTTCAAGGAGCATGTTTCTCCTGATTTGATCCAGCAGCAGGACATGCCGTCCAATACGATTCGGCTTCAGACAAGAAAGGTCGCAATGGTTGTGGACGGGACATGGTCCCTGCTCGATTTTTCGAACAACAAGCAGCTGCAATGGAGTATCGGCGTCTTACCGAAGCTAAAAGAGCCCAAAACGATGATTGTTGCGGGAGCCACGGTCATTTTCCAGAGCACCAAGCACCCGAAGGAAGCGCTCGAATTTTATTTGTATCATAACAATCCCGAAAAGGTGGATTTGTTCAAGTCCGGTCTTTGGATGCCTATCGAGGAAAAATATTATACCGATGAGCAGGCCATCCAGTCATGGACAAATAATGCCGCACATCCACCGGAATTTCAAAAGGCTGGCATTGAGTATGCCAGAGATTATGCGATCAAGCCGTCAACTTCGACCCTTCGCAACTGGCCTGATATCGGTTCCAAGCTGACCCCAGGGCTGGATCTGATTTGGACGAACAAGAAGACGCCGAAGCAGGCACTGGATGAACTGGAACCTATCATTCAGCCATTGCTTCAAGGAGTATACCCGGATGAATAATGCGGCGGGACAGCTGCGAAAGGAGAACGGCCCATGAAGCGACCAAAATCAGGAATGATGCGTATGGAGCGAAACTGGGGTCTGCTATTCGCGCTTCCTGCCATCCTCGGATTAATGATATTTACAATTGGACCGATCGCGGCCTCGTTCGTATTCAGCTTAACCGATTGGACGATTGGTGGACAGATGACCTTTATTGGATTGGACAATTACCGAACCATTTTGACTGAGGACGCTACCTTTTCCCAATCCATGTTCGTGACCACATATTATGCACTGGGTAGCGTACCTCTAGGCTTGGCGGCAGCTTTTATCATTGCGCTGTTATTAAATCAAAAGGTGAAGGGTTTGTCGGTGTTCCGTACGATTTATTATTTACCTACCATTGTACCGAGTATTGCCAACACGATGCTGTGGCTATGGATGTTCAACCCGGATTTTGGTCTGTTAAATTCGCTGCTGGAGGGTGTTGGACTGCCGGGGAGCAAATGGATTTATGACGAGAACACTGCAATACCCTCGCTAATCATGATGAGCACCTGGGGGATCGGGAACACGGTCATTATCTTTTTGGCGGGACTTCAGTCGGTTCCCACCCATCTGTATGAAGCAGCTGAGGTAGACGGCGGCAATAGGTGGCACAAATTTTTTCACATTACCATTCCTTCGATGACACCAACTATTTTCTTCAATCTGGTCATGTCTTTAATCAGCACCTTTCAGGCATTCAATCAGGCGTATGTTATGACCAACGGAGGGCCTAACAATTCAACCCTGTTCTATGTGTTCTACTTGTGGCGTACGGCCTTTACGGAGACTAAAATCGGCTACGCCTCAGCGCTGGCCTGGATCTTATTTTTCGTCATCTTGGTCCTAACGGTTCTGATTTTCTCCACATCCAAAAAGTGGGTCCACTATGAAGGAGGGGAACGTTCATGAATCAGGTCACTTCTTCTGTCAATCCTTCAGAAACACCACAACATCCGCTTCCACAGCCTGAACGCTCCCGAAGTCCTGCTACCGCCACCCGTTCCAAACCATTCCCAATCAGCCGTGTTGTACTGTATGTCGTTTTAATTATAGGTAGTGTTTTAATGCTGTTGCCATTTGCATGGCTCATTCGTAGCTCTCTGATGGGGACATCTCAAATTTTCGTGTTCCCGCCAGAGTGGATACCCACTCCTTTTCAATGGAGCAATTACCCGGAAGCGCTGACTTCAGTACCGTTCGGCAGGTATTTTATGAATACGTTCATCATTGAGGTATGTGTGCTGGCAGGAGTGATGTTGACCTCGATTGTATCGGCGTTTACTTTTGCCCGCCTACGCTGGCCTGGACGTAATCTGATCTTTTCTCTGCTGATCGGGTCGATGATGCTGCCTTACGCGGTGACGCTAATTCCCACTTTCGTGATGTGGCGTGAGCTGGGCGGTCTGAATACATTTCTGCCGCTGATTGTTCCTGCATGGTTCGGTGGAGGGGCGTTTAACATCTTTTTGATGCGACAATTCATGCTGACGATTCCACGCGATTTGGACGAAGCGGCTTATATGGACGGAGGTACGCCTCTGACTGTACTATGGCGCGTCATTATTCCTTTATCTTCGCCTGCATTGATCGTGATCGGAATATTTACATTTATTGATGTGTGGAATGATTTTTTGGGCCCGATTATTTACTTAAGTGACGAAAAGCATTTTACGCTAGCGCTGGGGCTAGCGACTTTTCGGGGATTGAACAATACCAACTGGCCTTACCTGATGGCGGCTTCCAGCACAATTTTGGCTCCCATCGTCCTGATATTTTTTATCGGACAGCGCTATTTTATCGAAGGCATCACATTGACAGGGATAAAAGGCTAAAAGGAAGCTGAGACGCGCTGGTGTGCTTGAAAAAGAGACGGAGAATTGGGTGCAGGACTTACGGGAAAGCGGCAGCGAGAAGAGCATACATGTGTTCAAAAGCAAGTGGAGAGTATGTTCTAAGGCATATGCCCTGAAAAGAGATGTGGAATAAGGAGGCGTACGAGTGAAAGAGGAAGAGAGTCAAAAGACAAAACCGTTACAGGGTGTTCCAGGCAGACTGGCCCGGTTACGCTCGGAATTCCCGGCTCTAGGGATAGATGCACTGCTTATTACACATGGGCCTAATCGAAGATATATGACCGGATTTACAGGCTCCGCTGGAATTGCACTTGTTACGCAGGAAGAGGCTTTTTTAGTGACGGATTTCCGCTATATGATGCAGGCAACAGATCAGGCAGTGGAATATTCAGTGATTCGGCATGAGGCGCAAATCTTCCAAACCGTGGCCGATCTCACAAGTAAATTGGGTGTCCACAGACTGGGTTTGGAGAGCAGGCATGTTTCACTTCAACAGTCGGGACAGCTACAAGCCGCGCTGGGCTCGTTGGAGTACGTACAAACGGAGGATGTCATTGAACGGCTGCGCGATGTGAAAGACGAAGAAGAGATTCGCACCATTAGCGAAGCTGCGCGTATTACCGATGCCGCCTTCACGGAGGTGCTGAATTGTATTCAGCCTGGAGTTACAGAGCGGCGGATTGCGGCGGAACTGGAATATCAGCTTCGGCTCGCAGGCGCGGAATCAGGCGGTTTTGCGTTCATTGTCGCTTCAGGTGAGCGTTCGGCGCTGCCGCACGGACTGGCCAGTGACAAGGAAATTGGTCAGAACGAGTTCGTCACAATGGATTTTGGCGCAAATGTGCGTGGTTATCTATCCGATATCACGCGTACCGTATTCGTAGGCCAGCCCTCAGAACGACATGAGAAATTGTATGCCATTGTGCTGGAAGCAAATATGAAGACGATTGCAGGACTTCGTCCCGGCTTAAGCGGTCGGGAGGGAGACAGTCTGGGGCGGGATGTGATTGCTTCTTACGGCTATGGGGAGCAGTTTGGTCATGGGCTGGGCCACGGCTTTGGTCTCGAAATTCATGAGCAGGTACGGCTGTCCCGCGAAAGTAAGTCGATGCTTGTACCGGGTCATGTCATTACCGTGGAACCGGGCATTTATATCCCAGGCTTCGGCGGGGTTCGGATTGAGGACGATGTGCTGATCACAGATGACGGTGTCAAGGTACTGACCTCTTCGCCTAAGGAACTGCTTTTATTATAAAACTAAGTGGCGTTATAGGTAACTGTCCATAGTTTGCAAGTCATTCAAAAATGAGATGGAGGGGATCAAATGAACACGCATAAAAGGCACACCAAAATATGGCTGACTGCGCTGGCGGCTTCTCTCATTGTGGCTTTGACACCAGCTATTCCGGGTCAACAGGCTTATGCCGAGGCGGAGTCGGATGTAAAAGTCATCGACATCTTTAGTCGGACGGTGAACGATTATGGTATAGATCTGGTTGATTGGCAAGGATATCTGGCGAACCCGTATGTGAAGCTAAAAGTGAAGCCGCCAGCGGATGCCGCTTTTCCGTTAACGGTTACGTTAAATGCGCAGGGCACGTCCCGGCTGATGATGGATTTGCCTAGTACGTTGTCGGCGCAAGGTGCAAGCAAAACGCTGACTTTTGCCAATGCACAGGAGGAAAAAGATTTTCGGCTAGCCATCCATCCTGACCGGATTGGAGGAAACGGTGAAATAGAGAACTATACGCTGTCTATGTCCGTTGCCGGAAATGATGGTCACACGACCACTCAGTCCATTCCAATTCGCGTGTTGGATCAGGACGATAATGAAGAGCCCACAGTCCCTCTCCATTTTGATTACCGCTTCGATACGATCAAGCCTTATTTCAATGATGCGGCTACCAAAAAAGCCGCAGAACTGGCGGTAAAGGACTGGTTCTATTTCTTTGATCTGGCTCCTTTCGATGAGGTTCCTGCCAACGCGGAGGTAAACCATCTGCCAGGAGACGATTGGCAAAATGAAATACAGGTGACAAATGACAAACCCTACAAAGGCATGTGGGTGTTTATGAGAGGGCTGAACGGGCCTTATTCTACGGGCTTTCCAGCCACGAACGGCAATTATCATACACGTAACGGTGTGACCGTCCCGGGGAACCTGAACCGTTCCTATAGTCTGATTCTGGATTTCTATGATGATGCGATTCCATTTACATCCGTGGACGATGAAGAATGGTATCAATCCGATCTGTCCAAAGTGACGGATGTGCATGGGCTGATCATGCATGAATTCGGTCATGCGATTGTATTCAGCGACACATTCCCGGGTGTCAAAGCGCTGAAGGAAGCGGCGGGCAATGACCCGGATATTATGGCTTATCAGCACAGACCAGCCGCGCTGGACGACAGCTATCATCTCTCCGGAGAGCTTGCAGAAGTCGACCGATTGAGCGGTCAAAATGGAGGCTGGCGCCATCTGTTTCCGACCCGGCGTTGGATGAACACGAAGCTTTCGCTGCTGGTAGCAGAAAAAGCAGGCTGGCCGCTGCGTAAGGACCTGACTCCTTTCCTCGCGCCAGAAATCATGACGAAGGAATTGCCTGCACCCGTCAAAGGTAAAACGTACACGGCCAAGCTGGAGGCCAAGGGAGGCGTTCCGTTTTACGATTGGACGGTGACAGGTGGTCAACTGCCCGCAGGCTTCACACTGGACCGTTTTACAGGAACGATTAGCGGAACAGCAGGCAGCGGAGCAGGCAACAAGACGTATACGTTCACCGTACAGTTACGGGATTATGATGAGCTGAGCAAGCCTGTGACACAAAGCTTTACGCTTAAGCTGTAAAAAATACCTCTCAAACAGATTAAAACGGTCGAAGGGAGGGGAAGCGAATGAAACATGATGCCGCGGATCTGGTCATTGTAGGCGGTGGAATCATCGGTACAGCCATTGCTTATTATGCGGCTAAGTCTGGTATGAAGGTCGTGCTGGCTGAGCGAGGGGAGATTGCTGGAGGCACTTCGTCCCGTTGTGATGGAAATATATTGGCAATCGATAAAGAGCCCGGGTTTGACAGTCGAATGTCGTTGGTATCGCAGGAGCTGGTGGCAGAGCTGGCTAGGGAACTGGAGGATGAGTTTGAGTATCGTGCGCCTGGCAGTATTCTGGTCTGTGAAAACGATCAGGAGATGCAAGCGGCTGAGCAATGGGTAACCCGTCAAGAGCAGGAAGGACTTCCATTTCGCATGCTGGATCAGCAGGATTTGCGAGAGGAATGGCCGCATTTAGCCAAAGATTTGCCGGGCGGGCTGGAGTGTGCGACAGATTCCACTGTAAATCCGGTGTTGATGACGTATGCACTGGCCAGGGCCGCGCGTCGGATGGGGGCCAAGTTATTACCGCGCATGCCGATACAGTCCATCCTTCAGGACGAAAGGGGGAACGTCCGCGGGGTAGAGACGCCCAATGGCGTTATCCATGCAGGTGCAGTGGTATTGGCGACAGGTGTGTGGACACGCAGCATCGGTCATTCACTCGGTTTGGACCTTCCGATCATGCCGCGCAAAGGGCATATACTGGTGTCTGCCCGAATGCCTTCCATTGGGAACCGCAAGGTAATGGAGTTTGGCTATCTGATGAGCAAGTTTGGCGGTCAGCGGAGTGTGGATGAGCTTTATGAAAAATACGGTGTAGCGCTGGTGTTCGAGCCAACCGCATCCCAAAATATTCTGATCGGCAGCAGCCGTCAGTTTGTCGGTATGGACACAGGTGTCGATCAGCAAGTGATTCGCTTAATCGCCCGCAGAGCCATTCGCTTTTTCCCTGCTTTAGCCAATATACCGCTGATGCGGGCGTATACCGGCTTGCGTCCATGGACACCTGATCATTTGCCAATTGTATCGGCAGTGGACGAAGTACCGGGGCTGTATATCGCTTCTGGTCATGAGGGGGATGGCATTAGTCTTGCGGCGGTTACGGGTAAGCTGGTGACCGAAATGGTACGAGGTGAATCCACTTGTATTCCGGTGGAGCCGCTGCGATATGACCGATTTGGGGAGGCTTTTACCAGCCACGAGGTTCACGGGGAGGTAACCGGATGAGTGTACCGAGAATTACTACCATTGATACCCATACGGGAGGCAATCCGACGCGGACGGTCATTCACGGCGCGCCTAAGCTGGTAGGTCATACGATGCTAGAAAAAATGACTTATATGGCAGCACATCATGATGATTTTCGCCGTTTGCTGATGTTCGAGCCGCGAGGGCATGAGGTGATGTCGGGCTGCATTTTAACAGAACCTTGTCATCCAGATGCAGATATCGGTGTGGTTTTTATAGAGACTGGCGGCTATTTACCGATGTGCGGTCACGATACGATTGGAGTATGTACAGCGCTGATGGAAGGCGGGCTGATTGCTGCGGATAAAAAATCAATATTGCTGGACACTCCGGCAGGCCCGGTTCATGTGCGGCTGAAGGTGGATGCGGGCAAGGTGCGACAAGTAACGTTCACGAACATCCCTTCTTTTGTGTACCGCCGTGAGGTTGAGGTCCAGGTAGAGGATATCGGTCAAGTCACGCTGGATATTGCGTATGGAGGCAACTTTTACGGCATTGTAGAGGCGGCTTCCATCGGTCTTGCACTGGAGCAGAGCAATGGGGCAAAAATTGTACGAACAGCAGTGCAGATTCGGGAGGCAGTGAATGCTGTTGTTGAGGTAGTACATCCTGAAAATCCGGTTATTCAAGGATTGACGCATATTGAATTCTACGGGGAGCCTGTGGCTCCACAGGCCGATTGCCGCAATGTCGTCGTCATCCCACCGGGAGGTATCGATCGTTCCCCTTGTGGCACAGGAACCTCGGCCAAGGTAGCGGTGCTGCACGCCAAGGGAAAACTGGGCTTAAATGAGCCGTTTGTACATGAAAGTATCACAGGTTCCATGTTTCGGGCTGAAATCGTGGGCGAGACGCAGATAGGTCCATATCCGGCAGTCATTCCACAAATTACAGGCTCGGCTTGGGTGACGGGACATCATCAATTTGTGTTGGACCCCGAGGACCCGCTTAAAGAAGGTTTTTTGCTGATGTGAGCATTTTGCATCATTCCCGAATGCTGAAGTATGAAAATAAAGATGGGAAAGGGTTGGTAAGCATATGGCACGTTTTGAAGGTGTATATGTGGCCTTGGTTACACCGTTCACGGCAGAGCTGGAGGTAGACCATAAGCGTCTGACCGAGCTGTGCGAGCATCTGATTGCAAGCGGCATTAGCGGACTGGTTCCTACGGGATCGCTGGGAGAATATGCGGCTTTGTCCCCGGAGGAACGGTCGCAGGTTGTGCACACCGTAATTGACGCTGCGGCAGGGCGTGTCCCGGTTGTTGTCGGCTCGGCGGCTCCGTCCACCAAACAGGCGGTGCATTGGATTCAGCATGCGAAGGATGCCGGGGCAGCGGGTGTTATGGCACTGCCGCCCATTAATTACAATCCACTGCCTCACGAAGTAACGGCCCATTATGAAGCATTGTCGGAGGTGGGCTTGCCGATCATTGCGTATAACAACCCCCATGATTACAAGGTTGACTTGACTCCAGATATTCTTGCGGACTTGTCGCGAATTGAAAATATCGTAGCAGTCAAGGAATTTTCGGGTGATGTACGGCGTATTCACGCTATTTTGGATCAGACAGAGCTGGAGGTCATGGTCGGAGTAGATAATCTGGCGATGGAGGGGGCATTATTCGGCGCGACAGGCTGGATTTCGGGGGTACCTAATGCGCTGCCCAAGGAAGGGGTAGAGCTGTTCCGACTTGCGCAGGCGGGAAACATGGCGGAAGCGTCCGCGTTGTATCGCAGGCTGCTGCCGCTGTTCCACTATGATGCCAGCCCGCAATTGGTACAGTCCATCAAATATATGATGGAGCTGGCTGGATTTCCGGTCGGTCCGACACGTCCGCCCAGACTTGCGCTGCCGCAGGCGGATTATGACCGCATTCGGGAAGCATTTGAGGTGGCGGTTCGTCCAAGCGAAGTTTCATCCTGAACGGAGGTGAAGACGATGGAGAGCCGAAATTGGATCGGCGGTGAGTGGCTGAACCCTTCAGGTGAGGAAATGGTGGTTCACAATCCTTCGTCCTTGAAGGAGGAGGTCGGAGTCGTCCATTTTTCAGAAACGGGCGATATTACACAGGCCGGGGATGCGGCACGGCTGGCTCAGGCAGGTTGGGCCGCGTTAAGTCCCGCAGCACGGGGAGTTTATCTGTTCAAAGCAGCCGGGTTACTAGAGGCAGCATTACCTGAATTGGCTGAGCTGGCTAGCCGTGAGATGGGCAAGCCGATTACCGAGATGCGCGGAGAGGTCATGCGAGGTGTCCATCTGCTCCGATACTACGCGGCAGAGGGCGTACGATCCATCGGTACAGTCATTCCTTCGAATGAGCCGGGAGTGCTCCAATACACGAAGCGCATTCCGCTGGGTGTAACGGCAGTCATTACGCCGTGGAATTTTCCGGTAGCTATTCCGCTATGGAAAATCGCCCCTGCACTCTTGTGCGGAAACACGGTCATCTGGAAGCCTGCCGAACATGCTTCATTAACTGCAGTGCGGGTCGCCGAGCTATTCGAGGCGGTGCAGCTTCCGCCCGGAGTGCTGAACTTAGTCATTGGGCAAGGTAACCGTATTGGCGATGCCTTACTGGAGCATCCGGTACTGGATGCGGTCAGCTTCACGGGTTCTACTGCTACAGGTTTGGGCATTGCCGAGCGATGCGCGCGCCGTAACATGAAGTACCAGACCGAGATGGGCGGTAAAAATGCCGCCATTGTGCTGAAGGACGCGGATGTAGCACAGGCGGTGGCGATGATTGTTAGCGGAGCTTTCCGTTCAGCCGGGCAAAAATGCACGGCCACCAGCCGGGTGATTGTGGAACAGTCTGTCTATGAGACATTCACGGAAGCCTTACGCCAAGCGGTGGAAAAAATACAGATCGCTCCGGCGCTTGACCCCAGTGCGTATCTTGGACCTGTGGCATCGGCAGGTCAGTATGAGAAGGTCATGTCCTATGTATCACTCGCCCGCCGGGAAGCCGATATTTTAGCCGAAGGTGGAGCCGCCGCCGGGACGGATAACGGATATTATGTGCGTCCGATGGTGGCGACTGGACTTGATTCGTCCCATCCATTGATCCAGGAGGAGATTTTTGGACCTGTGATGGGGGTAATGCAGGCGGACGACTTCGAGGATGCGATTCGACTGTGCAATGATTCTATTTATGGATTAAGCGCCTCTCTATTTACCAGCGATTTGCGGCGGGCTCACCGGTTTCTGGATGAGGCGAACGCCGGTATGGTCCGGGTTAATCAGGAGACGGCTGGTGTCGAATACCAGGCTCCGTTCGGCGGTCTGAAGCAATCCAGTTCACATACCCGGGAACAGGGCCAGGCGGCGCTGGATTTTTATTCAGCGATTAAAACCTGCGCGATCAGCTATGAGTAAGCGGGCGACGGGACGAAGTGAGACGGTTGAGAGCGCATCAGGTCATTTGCTCGTATGTCGCTGTGAAGAAGTGAGTATCGCACAGATGGAGCAGGCCTGCCGCATGGGCGTGGACACCGTGCGCCAGCTTAAAATGGCTACGCGGGTGACGATGGGGGCATGTCAGGGCAGGGTATGCCGACAATTGGTGGAGTCATGGTTTTACAATCAGGTTCCTGCCGCCCGCCGGGAGGCGGAGCTGTTATCCCAAAGGCCTCCCGTGCGTCCCGTAACGTTCGGGCAGCTGGCAGAGGGAGGTTCCTTATGAGCCGCATGCGTATTGTAAATCACCCTATTTTGGGACCAAAGCCGGAACGGCGGCAGGTATCTTTTATTTTTGACGGTCGTCCTATGCAGGGATTGGCCGGAGAGCCATTGGCAGCAACGCTGCTGGCCAGCGGTGTCCGTTTGCTGAGAAGGCATGAGGAATCCGGTACGGCTAGAGGTGTATACTGCGCCATTGGGCATTGTAACGAATGCCGCCTGACGGTTCATCCGTTCGGTACCGTCCGTTCCTGCCTGACCAAGCTGGAGGAAGGTATGGTGGTGGAAACCGGACGGCAACTTTCGAATGAAATCACAGGGAGAATTGTGACATGAATGAAATGGCGCATCTCATCGTCATTGGGGCGGGTCCCGCCGGATTGTCCGCAGCGGTATCGGCTGCTGAGCAAGGATTGCCAGTCACGGTACTGGATGAGTTTACAGAGCCGGGTGGACGCATGCCCGGGCAATATCATGAGGAAGGCAGTCAAGGCTGGTGGGTTGGAAAACACGTTTCGGATGAGCTGATTACCCGTTGCAGGGAACTTGGGGTGGACATTCGCTGCGGCGTTTCCGTACATGGTATGGAATATACAACGACGTGGGAAATTTCCACTTCCTGTGGATTGTTCACTGCGGATTACGTATTGCTGGCGACTGGAGCTGCTGAAATTCCCGTTCCGCTGGATGGCTGGACGCTGCCGGGCGTGATGTCCATCGGGGCCGCGCAGGTGATGACCAACGTTCATTACGTTAAGCCAGGAGAGCGAGGCATCATAGTGGGCATGAACGTATTGTCGATGGCGATTGCTCGCGAGCTGTCCGTCGCCGGAGTGAAGGTGGCGGCGATTACACTGCCGTGCGCTAATCCGCTGGCTGGTGCGGCGGCAGATCCGACAGCCTCCGCGAAGCTGCTGCTTCAGCTGTCGGGGCTGGCCCCTGCCGCCTGGATGCGTGCAGGCGGCAGGCTCGCAGCTGCGATGCGGATGGAGAAACTCATCGCGTGCTGCTATCCCCACAGAGGCTTCCGTCTGTGGGATATCCCGATCCGGTTGCGGACAGCAGTGCTGTCCGTCAACGGGCAGGACCGGGTCGAATCCGTGACCCTGGTCCACGTTAAACCGGACGGCTCGCCTATTCCCGGCAGCGAGCGCGTCGAACCCGCCGACTTCGTGGCGCTGAGCGGCGGCTTGTACCCGCTCGCCGAGCTGGCGGCGGTAGCCGGGTGCAAATTCGTGTACAGCCCTGAGCTAGGCGGGCATGTTCCACTGCATGGTGAGCGAATGGAAACCTCGCTCAAAGGGCTGTACGTTGCCGGCAATATTACCGGCATCGAAAGCGGGCTGGTCGCGATGGCCCAAGGTCGATTAGCCGCCGCTTCCATGCTCCATGCCGCTGGACTCGGCGGAGCAGGCGGGGAACAGCGGGTACAGGAGGCGATCCGTGAGGTCCATTTTGCACGCAAGCATGCGCTGATTCAGTTTCATCCCGGCATTACAGAGGCGAGAACGCAGCTGTACCAGCAGTGGGGGCAAACCTCTGGCAGCGGCGCGTAACGGCTCATTGTGTTTGATATGCATTTTTTTATCCCAAATTCGCCTTAAAGGAGGAACGGAAAGTGACTCTTAAAGCAAAAGCCCATATGAAAGCAAGGCCGTTCGCACTGAATGAGGTGGTATTGGCTGAAGGTCTCTTCAAACAGGCGATGGAGCTGAACCGATCTTATCTGTTGGAGCTTCAACCAGACCGCCTGCTGGCGCGTTTTCGGGAATATGCCGGACTTACGCCCAAAGCGCCTCAGTATGAAGGCTGGGAAGCGATGACTATTTCCGGTCATACACTGGGACATTACTTGTCCGCTTGCTCCATGATGTATGCTTCAACGGGCGATGAGCGTTTTAAAGAAACTGCACATTACATTACGGATGAACTAGCCGTTTGTCAGGCGGCGCATGGTGACGGATATGTATCCGGTATTCCAGGGGGGAAGGAACTTTTTGAAGAGGTGTCTGCTGGAAATATTCGCTCGAAGGGCTTTGACCTGAACGGTGCCTGGGCACCCTTGTATACACTGCACAAGTTATTCGCTGGCCTGCGGGATGCATACCATTTGACAGGCTGTGACAAGGCATTAGGTGTAGAGCGCAAGCTGGCGGACTGGCTCGGAGGAATTTTGAAGCCGATGAGCGATGAGCAGATACAGCAGATGATGTTTTGTGAATATGGAGGCATGAACGAGGTATTGGCAGACTTGTATGCGGATACCGGGGAAGAGCGCTACTTGCGGCTGGCTGAGTGCTTCTGGCACAAGCTGGTGCTGGACCCGCTTAGCTCGCAGGAAGACTGTTTGCAGGGCATTCACGCCAATACACAGATTCCGAAGCTGATCGGGCTTGCCAAGGAATATGAGCTGACCAATGATACGAAACGCCGGGCAACGGTGGAGTTTTTTTGGGAGCGGGTGGTGGATCATCATTCGTATGTCATTGGCGGGAATAGCTTTGGAGAATATTTTGGCGCGCCAGATGGCTTGAATGATCGCATCGGGCCTCATACGACGGAGACGTGCAATACCTATAACATGCTTAAGCTGACCAATCATCTGTTTCAATGGAATGCTTCCGCCAAGGAAGCGGACTTTTATGAGCGAGGTCTATTCAATCATATTTTGGCTTCGCAGGACCCGGTTCACGGGGGCGTAACGTATTTTCTGTCGCTGGCGATGGGCGGGCACAAGCATTTTGAAAGCAAATTTGACGATTTTACGTGCTGTGTCGGCACAGGAATGGAAAACCATGCGAGCTACGGCAGCGGCATTTATTTTCACGATCACGATAAGCTATATGTCAATCAGTTCATTGCCTCCACGCTGGAATGGAAGGACACAGGCGTTACGCTAAAACAAAATACTTCCTATCCAGATACAGATCATACGACGCTGGAGATTCAATGCGATCAACCTGCCTCATTTATGCTACTCATCCGCTATCCATATTGGGCTGAACAAGGAATTACCATTCGTGTAAATGGCAAGGAGCAATCGGTTGTATCGGAACCGGGCAGCTTTGTCTCTATCGCCAGAACGTGGATTGACGGTGACGTTGTAGAGGTGACGATTCCGATGTCGCTGAGACTGGAGCAGATGCCAGATAACCCGGATCGGGCGGCTATCATGTATGGACCGTTGGTGCTGGCAGGCGACCTTGGACCCTTAGAAGATCCTAAAGCCAAGGATTTCCTGTACACACCAGTATTCATCCCCCAAACGGAAAAGCTGGATGCCTGGATTCAGCCCGTGGAGGGCAAGACCAATACGTTTCGTACCTTGAATGCAGGGCATCCCCGGGATGTGGAATTATCTCCTCTGTATAAAATGCATGACCGTACGTATTCCGTATACTGGGACATTTTTACCAAGGAAGCGTGGCAGGAGGCGGAACAGGAATATACAGCGGCACGCGAAAAGCTGGCGATTCTGGAGCAGTGCACGATTGATTTTGCCCAACCCGGAGAAATGCAGCCGGAGCGAGATCATAACTTCCAGGGAGATGCTTCGACTCGCACCGGATATGTGAATAACCGACCTTACCGGAATGCGGGAATTGACGGCTGGTTTTCTTTTGATCTGAATACAGATCCGTCTGCTCCGATGCTGTTGGTCATTACCTACACAGCTACACTGGAAATGCCTAACTGCGGTTTTGATATTTTGATTAACGGTCATCCGCTTGAGCATTTTAGTGAAGGCTTTGATGAGGCCGATAAGTTTTACAACGTTAATGCTGCTATTCCGGCTGCATATCTGGAGGGGAAGGATCAAGCGACAGTGACCTTCAAGGCCAAGCCGGGACAGCGTATCCGCAGATTGTTTGGGCTGAGGATGGTCAACAAGGACGTATATGAGCAACTCTATCAAGCTGGAAGTTCAGGTATACATGAATGATCTTTGAAATGTTTCGTGAGAGAAAAGTAACGTTTGATTTTTAGTCCGGTATGATTTATGATGTAAGAAATATTGGATGATGCTGGAATAATCCATATGGTGGTATGAGCTGATATATTCATAGTTTTGTTGCGCGTGAAGCACACGGGCTGTTTCTTCCTTCATAGGGGAGAGGCAGCCCTTTTTTGTTGATATTTTGCGAAATATAAACTTTTTTAAAGAGTCAGTTCTATGATTTAGGGGGAGGGATTGCTCAATAGAGTCTATTTGTTTGGAATGCTTTGTATTTAGAAGTTTTTCTTATAGATTTTGTAATAGGGAAACTCTATAATATATAAGTTGTATCCAGTATTTTCCGAAAGTGGGGGTGCGATAAGTTTATGAGATTAGAGATGATATACATAGTTTAAAGTTTAAGTTGACAAAGGGGATAGAGAGATGAGTATGAAAAAATGGATGTTGAGTTTGGTCGCAGTCACGTTGCTATGGGGCGCGACAAGTACGATTCCAACGACGGAGGCAGCAAGCAGCACCAAACCGATTGAAGTCTTGTTAAACGCGAAAAAAATACAGTTTCCAGATGCTAAACCTTTTCAGGATAGCAACGATTATGTGATGGTTCCGATTCGTTTTGTATCCGAGGCATTGGGGGCTAAGGTTGGCTGGGAGAAAACAGGCGGTCAATTGGCTGTGTCGATTAAAAATGATGCACATGCTGTTAACATGACAGTGGGTCAAAACACCGCTACCGTGGATGGGCAGACCAAAACGTATGAAACGAAGATTATTTTGAAGCAAAACCGTACTTTTGTGCCGCTGCGGTTGGTAAGTGAAGGCCTGGGGCAAACGGTGGAGTGGGATAAGGTCAGCCGCTGGGTCTGGATTGGGAAGAAGGAAATTGCTGCGCTGGAGGATACAGGGCATAAGGCGGTGAGTATTGAGCCGTATAAGAAGGCCATTAGTACAATTCCCAACCTCATGAAGAACGTTGTTGATGGTACGACATACGAGAAAGTGGTTATTTTCAAACAATCTGATCTGCCTACTAAGTTACTACGAGAAATTTATTCTGTTGAGCCTTATACGACACCTAAAGGTGTTCCTTACCTACGGGTGAGAGTAAAAACAAGTTCGAGTACAGCGGCCAGTATTTTTTACCTGACCAAGAACAAGGATGCACGCCTCCGTCCTCCACTGGATGAGTTGACGCAGGACAATGGTGATGGTACAAAAATGATTTATTACCCGATCTATTCGTCTGCTGATGAGCTTTTCCAGGGAATTAGAAATTATAAGTCTTTCAAGCTGGCAGACATTCAGTACATTGGATTTCGCTTGCAAGGCGATGGTTATATTCCAATGATGGTCAACCCGTGGAAGGGTAATTAAGCACATGAAGAACACCAAACGAATTCTGGCCGTATTGCTGGTGGGGGTACTGCTTTTGTTGCAGCTCTCACCTTTTTCTTTTCCCACCGATAAGGTGGCAGCCGATTCAGAAGAAATCACACCGCTGTCCTACTATCCAGACAAGAATGCCCGCTATTTTGTTGGGATGATGTACTTCGATATGTGGATGAACACCGCTGGTAAATGGGTAACCGACGGTGGAAAAGAGCCAGGAAAAGGGATGCACGGTGAGGCGAAGTTCACGTACAAATTTAATTTTCCTGGTCGTAAGATTAAGAGCGTTGAAGCAAAGTTGTATAATCCAGCAGCGGAGGTCAACAAAAATAATCCTGATTATAAAAAGTATTTTTCAAAATCTCGGTTTGATGATTACATTGAGTATGTAGATTATGTAAGTGATGGTACGAAGGAAGACGACATTCTTCCCTATCAAATAAAGGGGGTTGGAACGGATACAACCATTATTCCAATCACCGTAAATATAAAACTGGATGCGATAACTCAACCTAAAAACATCAAGGAAGAGAGCTGCCCGAACTGTGCCAAAGAGGTCAAAGCGTACCGTATCTACCAGCCCATCCTGTTCAAGATCGAACTGGAGAGCAGTCTAATCGTCAAGCATTTTACAACTGATGGAAAATCACTTAACAACGTATTTACACCAATAGAAGATGAACTAAAAGCTGATCAACTGTATGATTTTACCCCGCCAACCAACCCGAAATATGAGTATGTGGGTTATAAGAAAAGCACGACCGGTAAACCGCCAAGCGGAGATATTTTGCCGGGAATTGTACCCGGATTTACCTATGACGGTTCTTTTGAGCAGTTTACCGCTTATTTGTATTACAAAGAAGCTCAGGGCTGTCCTAAGCCTGGAGAAAGCCAAGAGGGAGCACCCTCAGATTGCCAAGATAATGAACAACCAACAAAAGGTGTTGTCTGCTCCCGCCCCGTTCCAGGTCTGCGCTTGGAAACTGCCGAACTGGACCCGACAGTATCTGCCGTTATCAAAGCGGACCAGCGTGGTTGGGAACGATTTGACGTATCCAAAGGTATTCCTACATCTGAAAGCCTATACGGTCATGTGCAAGCGAAGAGATACCTTTTTCAACATAAGTTTGTGAACATGACAGGCCAGTGTACATATACAGTGAACGTAAAACGGGAATATCGATTGACCTGGCGGCCTAAGAAAAAATCTCGACGGAGTGAGACCGTGAAGCGAACCTATACTTACCAAATCGTCCGTCCATACTCATATTGGACGATAGATAATTTGGAGGTGTACGGCATTAAGGAGGCTACGCTCCGAAATTATGCGTTACCTAATGAAACAATCACTTTGCGTCCGCAATCCTATACACCCCCTTCCTATATTGCAGCGACTCAGGGCAATTTTTATCCGCCCCCTGCACCCGGGACAGTGGATGGCGGTAGCCGTAGCAAAAACGGTGGCAGCAGCAAGCCGAGTGTACCTGATGACCGTAGTGCACTGAAATCCAAGGCAGAGGGGGCTGTTAAGGAAATCGAAGTGGAAAACGACACTCTAACCTTTGAAAACAAGATCATTATGAATCCGGAGCGCGTTAAGGTGAATGGCCCTAGGCCAGGCGTTATACCCTCTTCCGGAGCGATTGGGCCGGATGTGCTGTACAGTCCGGATCATGTGATTGATAAGTATAAGATAAATAAGTCCAATACGCCCAGCAGCGGTGACATCACTTACGCTATTCTCAAAGGGAATATCAATGGAGGTGCGGATAAAACGTTTCCGATACAGGGAATTAATACGGTGACTGTTCACACTCCCGTAGTGAATCTGTCTAAAGTGTCGGACGATGCTGCTCATAACCAGAAAACCCAACCTACGAAAGGACGATCCGCGCTTATTTTGGAGCGCCCTTTCCGGGTGACGATCTCGACAGCAGGCCCACATTTAAATATTCCTGGCTATGGTGATCGGGAGTATGCCAAATATGTACGAACCAAGCAGGTGCGATTTCCGTTCGATGTCTACGACAAAGGGAAGACACAATTTTATCCGCGGGGTACCTGGATCGACATTCCGGTGCAGCAGCTCGACACAGACTTTTATTTGCCCGTATGGGTGGATGAAGGCAACTATACAGTTGAGTTCCGTACCATTGCCGAAAATGCACCGGACGGGTTCACCGAACAACGCCATGCCAACACGGATATCGCCCATCATGTTGCCAATGATGTGGTGAATATTGAGGTCATCGGACGGATGTACGATTTTCATATCACGGATATTGCCGATTACCATTGGGAGCGGGTGTTTCGGCAGCGAAAAGGAAGCTCGATGCATAGTGGCCTGTCCTATTGGACGGGGCTTGGCAATATTGACGGGTTGCCTAGAGGGAACCCGGAGCCATTCACCTTGCCTGTTCGTCCCGGCAGTCACCCATATGAAGGTTATGCAAATGTGGCGGTCAAGACAGGCTATCATTTCAAGTTTGACCTCAAAACCAAAGGCAATATGTTTAGCGCCAAGGACGGTATTCGCATCACGCCATCGTTCTATTGGGTGAGCAAAGATGGGCGACAGCGGGAAGAGGTGGATCTGTATACACATTCCGGCAGTCGAAAATTTATCCGTTTGGGATCGGCGGAGGACCGGGAAAAGCGATATGTTATTTTGAATGAACGGCTACGCAATGTGCCGATGGAGGAAATGCAGGACACGTCAGCCTACCAATACAAGCATGAGCTGAGTGAAGCACAGCAAAGCCAGTTGACACTGGAACGTTATGTTTCCCTGTATGCCCACCGTATTGCACGCAGCAAGACCTGGATTGGACGTTACGACTGGCTGGTACTGCCTGCGGCTGTGCGTACCTTGATTGGTCCGAAGACAGACCTGCCAGATGGGGTCAACGTGGATCGCGCTAATGCGTCGATTCAGCGCTGGTATGGTGAATATAGCCTGCCTGCTGATGTATACGCAGTCACCAAAGGCACGGATTTGCGCGAGGTCAGTCGCCGTCAGGAGCTAAACGAGCATACAGATATATTCAAGAAAACGGGCTTTATCGTCGTCAACTTTAATGTGGAGTCACTGCGTCAGGGGGACACCGAGCATCCGCATTTACAGTATATAAATGGTCCGCTATTGAACCAGTGGCAACTGGAGGGTTACCGCCGAGAGATAAAAGACCCGTACGGGCATATCTTTCATTTACAGGACGGGGATGTAGTATTTTATCATGCGGATCAGTCCAGTCGGGACGATTTCAGTTCATTTGTCCCTCACTAGCTTGCAGTAATCAAGACGAATCCTAATCCATAACTAGCGCGAAAAATACGAAAACGGACAATGGAACAATCCACTGTCCGTTTTTTTATGCCTAAGTTTTTCATACGTTATAATAGACCGATATATCTGGGCTTTTTTTACGGAGAACAAAGGAACGGCTAAACAAAGGAATGATTGAATTGAAGGAGTGATCATGGTGGATGAAAAGGATTGTTTAATGTTGTGCTACATTGCAGAAGAACAGAGCATGAAACGTGCCGCCGAACGTCTATATATTACACAGCCTGCCTTGACCTACCGTCTGAACCAATTGGAAAAGGAGTTCGCTGTACCTCTCATTGTACGCGGGAACAGAGGAACGAAGCTGACCATGGAAGGGGAGCGACTGGTGGAGTATGCCAAACGGAATTTGAGGGAACTGACCGAATTAAAAGAAGCTGTCATTCACCTGAGAGGGGAAGTAAAAGGTACGCTGCGCTTGGGAATTTCAAGCTATTACGGACATTATCGGCTACCGCCGATTCTTAAAAGCTTTAAAGATATTTATCCTGACGTGCAATTTTCAGTCACCTGCGGACTCAGTGCGGAAATCTATGAGATGCTGCGCGGGGATGAAATTCATCTGGGTGTTATCCGCAATGATTATCCTTGGTCTGAGGGAAAGCATCTTCTTCATGAGGAGCATATCTGCGTGATCTCGAAAGAAGCTGTAGAGCTTGAGCAATTGCCGGAGCTTCCAATGATTCGTTATAAGGACCCGGGGAAGCCGCAACTTTCCGGTCATATGTATTCCTCGTTCAACGAATCGGTACAGGCATGGTGGAGTGAGAGAATAGGCCGTGCACCACGAGTTTCTATGGAGGTGGATAGCTACGAAACCTGCAAGGAAATGGTTCGGCACGGACTGGGATATTCAATCGTACCCGAAATATTTATCTCTCCCAAGGATGAACTGTATGCATTTAATTTGATTCGTAAAAATGGAGATCCTGTCCTGCGTAGAACATGGATGTTGTATAAAAATAAATCCAGCCGTCCTATGGCAGTGGAAAGATTTGTAGAATGGATGCTCCAGTCTTGAGGCTGTAAATACATTGAATATACGTAATTAATGGTGAAAAATAGCGTATATCAAGGACAAACATGTCATATATAAAATAATTTTAAGGATAAAGCCAAAAAATATTAAATTTACTTCACTGGTCTTCGCTTATACAATGTTGAATATTGGTTGTATAATTATTCGTTATTGCGAATGAAAGGCGGTATTCCATTGATGGATTTAACAACGAACGGACATAATGGCAGAACGTCATCCCATGAAGAGATTTTGAAGGCTGTAGATGCAAAGGATCATGAGTTGCGGGAGCTTGCCCGAACAATACATACCCATCCTGAATTGAGCTTTCATGAATATCAGGCTCAGGGATGGCTCACGAGTACACTGGAGCAAGCTGGTTTTGCTGTGGAAAAGGGGATTGCAGGACTGGAAACCTCCTTCCGCGCCGAATGGGAAGGGAAGCCCGGCGGACCGACAATTGCTTTGCTGGCAGAGTATGACGCACTTCCGGTGATCGGACATGCCTGCGGTCACAATCTGATCTGTACCGCATCGGTCGGAGCAGCCATAGCCCTAAAAGAAGCGATATCGGACCTACCCGGACGTATTGTGGTATTGGGCACACCCGCCGAGGAGGAGGGCGGCGGCAAAATCATGATGTGCGAGCATGGTGTGTTCGACGGCGTGGACGCCGTGATGATGGTGCATCCACAGAATAAAACGATGGTTTTACGCGGGGGACTGGCCTGCGTGGACGCCACCTTCACGTTTCATGGCAAGCAGGCTCATGCTGCATCCTCCCCGGAGAAAGGCATTAGCGCGCTGGATGCTATGATCAATGCCTTTGTGGCGATTAATTCGGTTCGCCAGTTCGTTACCAGCGACGTACGTATCCACGGCATTATTACCAAAGGCGGGGATGCTCCCAATGTCGTGCCGGAGCTGTGCGAGGCTGTGTTTATTTTACGGGCGCAAACCGTCGTCGGTCTGGCTGAGGTGAGGGACAAGGTGTATCGTGCTGTTCGTGCGGCGGCAGAAGGTATGGGCGCGACGGTGGATATTGTCGAGGGGCTTATTTATGCGGAGCGCAATACCAACAAGAAGCTGGCGGCTTTGTTCCAGAGCAAGTTGGAGCAGCTGGGTTTGGAGGTTCACGAGCCGCCTGCGCAGGGAGGGATCGGCTCGTCGGATATCGGCAATGTCAGCCAGATTACTGCAGCGATTCATCCTTATATCCGATTGGGTGACGCGTCCACGCATACGCCGGAATTTGCCCGGCTTGCTGGAGCAGAGGAAGGCATGATTGAAATGAATTATGCCGCCAAAGCGCTGGCACTGACCGCTTATGATCTGGTAACCGATCCGGTGGCTTTGAGAGAGGTACGGACTGAATTTGAACAATGGCAAGCGTTGAGAAACGGGGGAGCATCCGAATGAGTAGCAACACGACCGTACCGAGCGGTCCGAAGAAATGGCTGAAAATGCCGCACACCTTTGTCATTCTTATTTTCCTGACCTTAGTGGCTGGAATATTGACTTATGTCGTTCCCGCTGGAGAGTTTGAACGGGTTAAAAATGAAACGACCGGCAAAACGCTGCTCGTTCCCGGTTCGTACGCTCATGTCGATCCGAATCCGGTTACGCTGTGGGACATCCCAAAATCCATCGTATCCGGTCTAGTCGATTCGGCTGATGTTGTCTTTTTCATTCTAATCATTGGCGGTGTCTTTCAGATTATTACTTCCTCGGGCACAATTGAGGCGGTGACCGGAAGAGTTGCGAGGTCTTTTTCCAACAAGGGGTTATGGGTCATTCCCGTGTTTATCACCTTGTTTTCCGTAGGTGGTTTTACCATGGGAATGTCCACTGAGGTGATGGTATTCGTGCCGATTGGTATTGCCATCGCCCGGGCGTTGAAATTTGATGCGTTGACGGGTACAGCCATGATTTCGCTGGGAGCCTCCTGCGGGTTTACCGCCGGGCTGCTGAACCCGTTTAATGTCGGATTGGCACAGGCGATTGCGCAAATTCCTATTTTTTCAGGGCTGTGGCTTCGTGCCATCCTGTTGGTCATCCTGATCGTTATTACGAGCTTATATATTATGCGTTATGCCAGTAAAGTGAAGAAAAGCCCGGAAAGCAGCCTCGTTTACGAATTGGAAAAGAGCGCTGAAGACAAGCCGGTGGATCTATCCAATCTGCCTTCCATACAGCTTAAGCATATCCTGATCATTTTGACCGTTATAGTAAGCTTCGCGATGTTAATCTGGGGAGTGTCCAAAAAAGATTGGTGGATGGAGGAACTGGCTGCCCTGTTTCTTTCGATGGGAGTCATTTCCGGCTTTTGTGCAGGCTATGGGCCAAGTCGCATTGCGACAGAGTTTGCCAAAGGGGCCAAAGATATCACTTATGGTGCCCTGATCATTGGTTTTGCACGTTCCATCGTCGTCGTGCTGGATCACGGCAATGTGATTGATTCGATCGTTAACAGCCTTGCTATCATGGTGGGACATCTGCCGGAATCCGTGCAAGTGCTGGGTATGTATGTGTTCCAAAATGTCATGAATGTATTTATTACCTCCGGTTCGGGGATGGCAGCGACGACGATGCCCATTATGGTGCCGCTGTCCGATCTGTTGGGTATTACACGGCAGACCACAGTCCTTGCATTCCAGTTGGGAGATGGATTTTCGAATATGATTTTGCCTACTTCCTCTGCCTTAATGGGGAGTTTGGCGGTGTCGGGTATTCCATATCAGAAATGGGTTCGCTTCTTTTGGCCGTTACTGGCCGCTTGGTTCGTACTGGGTGCAGTATTCGTGGTTGTAGCTCAAATTATTGGGTATCACTAAAATATAAAAGGAAAATTAGATATATATTGAGTCCTCAGTATGCCGTTAACAGGCTTGGTGAGGGCTGTTTTATTTGGAATGAGTAAACAACACGGTTTTGTGTAGAGAAATCCTCGGATATTTAAACGCGTTTGGGGGAACGGCAAAACTATAATAATAGGGAATTTAATTTATGTAAGCGCAATCATTTCAGGTATTTGCTTGTCATCACAATACATTCGAGGAGGACGACCTGGATGACTCAAGGGAAAGGCGCATGGCGAAAGGGAAGCTTGACCGCCGCGTTGGTAGCGATGCTGGCGATGACGGGGACGACTGGAGGAGTGGCTGCGGAAGACTTGTCGGAACCGACGCTGCAGGCGGAATCGGCAATCGCAGTTGAACAGAACCGTAGCGGCAGCATTCAGCTGGAAAAGCTGGATCGAGGACTGGTAGCTGCGGTGACGCAGGAGGGGGTATTTTTAAGCTGGCGGTTATTGGCTCAAGAAGTGAACGGTTACGGTTCAACGGGGCTGACAGGAGCGGACTTTAACGTATATCGTGACGGTAAGAAGATCGCGACAGTGACCGACAGTACCAACTATGTAGATAAGGAAGGGAATGGGAAATCGGTATACAGAGTAGCTTCAGTCGTTAATGGACGGGAAAAGGATCGTAGCGCCAAAGTGAAGCCATGGCAACAGGGTTACTATGAACTTCCTCTCCAAAAGCCTGCTGATGGCGTAACACCAGCAGGTGAATCCTATACTTATTCGGCCAACGATATGAGTGTGGGGGATGTGGATGGAGACGGACAATATGAATTTTTTGTAAAATGGGACCCGTCGAACTCCAAAGATGTATCTCAGAAGGGGTATACCGGAAATACGTATGTCGATGCGTATACGGCCGAAGGCAAGCTGTTGTATCGGATCGATCTGGGCGTGAATATTCGATCAGGTGCGCATTATACACAAATGATGGTGTACGATTTTGACGGCGATGGTAAAGCCGAGCTGATGTTCAAAACGGCTCCAGGGACCAAAACGATTTCTTTTGATAAGAAGGGCAAGCCGAAAAAAGAAAAGTATATTACTCTTCCACGTGAGGATCGCAAAGCAGGGATTACACATGAGGACGATTACCGTTTGAGTCGCTCGGATTATTATGAGCATGTGGTGAACATGTTTATGAACTGGACGAAGCATGAAGAAGTGGTCAAGGGACAATGGCCTGCTACGCTGGAGGAATGCTTTGGTATCGCTCCGAAGTACAATTATCCGTTATCCCGAAAGGATGCGGAAAGCCTGACAGACTACTTTATGGATGTATACGCGCCTTCACGGAGCGACAAAAACAAGCTTAGAGAGTTCGAGGGCTTCATCGTCGATGGACCGGAGTATTTGACGATTTTCAAAGGGAAAACGGGAGCTGAGCTGGATACCATCCGCTATGAGCCGGAGCGTCATGACGATGGCCTCATGTGGGGAGACTACGCCATGGCCCGAATTGAACCCGCCAATCGTGTAGACCGCTTCCTGGCAGGTGTGGCTTACTTGGACGGACGCAAGCCGTACGCCGTATTCGCACGCGGCTATTATACGCGTTCCACTTTGGCCACCTACACATGGGATGGTCGCCATCTCCAAAAACATTGGATGGTGGACAGTGGCTGGACACCGATGACCAATCCATTTAACGATAGTCCGCACGGGCGTGATGGAACGGACCCGAAATTTGGCACCTTGACCACACAGGGAGCGCATTCTTTGAGCGTGGTGGATGTGGACGGTGACGGCAAGGACGAAATCGTATACGGTTCCGCCACGATTGACCATGATGGCAGCCTGTTGTACAGCTCATTTGATGTCATGCCTCCTGAAAGCGCAACTCCAGGTCAAACCGCCAGATTGGGACATGGCGATGCGCTGCATGTGACCGATATTGACCCGGATCGCCCCGGCAAAGAAATCTTTATGGTACATGAAGGTGGCACCTACGCTCCATATGGCTATTCTTTGCGGGATGCCAAAACGGGTGAAATCATTTACGGCGCATATTCCGGCAAGGATACAGGTCGGGGAATGGTCGGTGACATAGATCCGGATCAGCGAGGTCTGGAGACGTGGGCCATAGGCCTGTGGACCGCAGCGGGTAAACAGCTGGATACGAAGATGCCAGGTACCAATATGAGTATCAAATGGGCAGCTGATATGACCACACAAATCGTAAACGGTGCAATTGATGTAACCCCAACCATTGAGGATTGGAAACGAGGTACATTGATGACCGCCACTGGAACCAAAACGAACAACTATACGAAAGGAACTCCATCGCTGGTAGCCGACATTTTCGGAGATTGGCGGGAGGAAATGCTCGTCCGCACAGCGGATAGCTCGGCAATCCGTATCTATCTGAGCACAGAGCCTACGACGCATAAATTGTACACGTTGATGCATGATCCGCAATATCGCACGGATGTGGCGCGTCAAAATACCGGGTATAACCAACCTTCCTATACGAGCTTTTACTTTGCGTCCGATATGGATTGGGCGAATGTACCGATTCCCAAGCTCTACACGCCAAAAGCCTTGATGGAGGAAGAGAGCAGTGATGAGGTGGATGAGGCAAAGACAGCGGAGGTAGATGAAAAAGAAGTCGATGAAACGAAAATCGATGGGGCGGAAATAGATGCGAAGGAAATAGAGGGAGAGCCAGTAGTTCCAGTAGTTCCAGCAGAGGATTTATAAACCAATAGCTGAAGACTAAGATCTATTTCGGCGTATAAATTAGTTAATGGATTTAGAAAAATGGCAAGTCTCTGAATGATTTAGAGTCTTGCCATTTTTGCGTTCTTAATGCTTAAGAGTGTAGGTAGCTCTATTCAGGGTCTGTATTGATGGTTAGAAAAGCCTTAATAGTGAGGGAAACGCTGAAAGCAGCGGAGAGGACGGAACGATTGCGAAAAAGCGTCAGCGGTCGCCTTTGTATCCGGATTTTTACCACTAGGCTATTTAATAAAATCCGGATACAACAGCGATTGGAGCAACGTTCCGTTCGCGGAGCGTCGTCAGAACATCTCTTTTACTCTCACCATCTATTGCAATGTCGGAGTTGACTCTCTAAATATCGGCTCTGTTCTGATATGCGTGATCTGATAAGGTCTAGAAGGATTTTTGACCCGCGCCAATAGCATCTCAGCCGCCGTAATGCCCATTTCGTTGTTGTAGATATGCACGGTGGATAAATGAGGTTCCACAATCCGGGATTCAGGAGCGTTATCAAACCCAAACACGGCAATATCGTCAGGAATTTTCAAGTTTTTATTTTTGAGCGCTTTCATGACACTGACGGCAATAAAATCATTGGCGCACACGAACGCAGACGGTAGCACGTTCATGCCTTCCAATTGTTTATCCATCCAATCCGACTCGGAGAAAAAATTCCGGTCCTGATCGACGATACAGCAAGATAAATCCACATGTAGACCTGCTTCGATTAAAGCTCTGTTATATCCAACCCACCGCTCGTTGAAGCTTTTGCAATGCTTATAATCCCCAGCAAACCCGATCCGCGTAAATCCACGATGAATCAGGCTTTTGGTGACAGAATAAACGCTATGTTCATTTTCCATCAGCAATAAATCCGCTTTCAAATCAGGATAAGAAATGTCCACAGAACAATCAATAAAGATCGTGGGCAGTCCCAAATCCGTAATAAGCTCACTATATTGTGGATCAAACATTTCAATACAAATAATTCCATCCACCTTGGAGGCTTCAAAATTATTAGGAAGCGTTCCTGCATGGATTTCATTTTCCCGCACAATATGAATCGACAGATTATACCCTTCTGCGCTTATTCTTTTCTCCAAACCACTGATGAGTAAGGAGCCAAAATGTGAGCTGTTCGGCAGATTGCATGTGACCAGGGCAATGTTACCTTGATTTTTCGGGATGATGCTCTCCGTTTCCACATAGGCAAATTGCTTATATTTAAGTTCTATCGCTTTTTTAATGACCTTGTTCCGAGTATCAACCGGGATGCTATCATTACCGTTAATCGCTTTGGACGCGGTATTTCGAGAGATTCCCAAAGCGTCAGCAATGTCTTGAATGGTGACTTTTTCTTTCTTCATAGACAGGTTCCACCTTCACTAATAATGGATTGCCTGAGAGGTACAGTTGCCTCTTACAGCTCTCCGTTTAGACCTTAAATGTATCTTAAATGTATAATAGTTCGCATGAAATAGCAATGTTTGCATTGCAAATGAACAAATAATATTTACATTTGTAAAGTTTATTTGATAACTTATATTTATCTCCATCGGATCGACAAATAAATTTAAATCCAATCTTATATAAGCTGGACAAAAAAAGTGCGCATGGGAAACAGAGAGGACAGATCCATGCTGTATAAGTAAAGCGGTCATTGTTTATGGTTAACTTTTAAAGTTGGATTATATACTATGACTGTTATCATTTCTTCTTACAAAAGAATAATTTATTAATGCTATATTTAGTCAAATGTCAATTATTTTTTTACAAAAAACATTGACGAATGACATTTCGATTTGGTAAATTGAAGATGGGAAATGTAAGCCTTTTCAAATTTGTTGTATAGGCGATTTATTACAGATTGGGGGAATTGCGAGTATCAAAAGAACAGGAGATGCTCGTCGGTTATGCTTCTGATACGCAGGAAGTATATGTAGACCGGGCACGGTCAGGCTGTTCGGATTTACATGAGGACTTTGCGGGAAGACACGCAGCCCCACTGGAAACAGTAGAAAACCGATTGGACATTCATATCTATGTGGATCGTTCGCCGCTGAAATGAGACGTTCTCCATGACGATCTAAACAGCTGATTTTCCAATTATTTTGTAGTGGATGCGCGGTGTTGATCCGTACTAGAAGGTAGGGGATTGGGGATGAAGGTGGAGTTTACTAACACGCGAACGAACCTGACCGGCTGGCAGATTAAAGGACAGGGGCACATAGAAGATAACATCCAGGGACTTTTGCTGAGGTCGGAGCCGCAGGAAAATGTGATGGCTATGTCCGGAACAACGTCTCAGAATTTTACTTTTGAGGCGGATGTGATGGTCACTGACACACAGGCGGATGCTACGCTAGTATTCCGTTCCAGTGAGGACGGGTGGTCTTCCTATATGCTCCAAATCGTGCCGGCTGCCGGATTGTTGCGGTTGCGGGATGCTACCGGGGATATTGGAAGACTGAAAGAGGAACGTCAGGTCAATTTAAAAAAAGGAGCTATTTATCATCTTAAGGTGAGCGTAGAGGGCTCCCATCTTAAAGTGTTCTGGGATGAGGGATATAAGCCGATTATAGATGTGGTCGATACGACTTATACATCAGGATATTTGGGGCTGAATGTCTGGAATGGATCGGCGTTATTTCAGAACATTCAAGTCAGTGATATGGATACGAATCTAAGCGGACCGCTCCTGATCCGTGGAAAATGGCAACCTGACCTGAAAGGGCAAAGGGCTGAGGGAACAAGTGCAGAAGATGCATTGAAAATATATGGCTCCGCAGCTACAGACCTGGTGCTGGAAGGCGGTGTGACGCTGAATCCTTCTGAACCGGGAATGGAAGCAGGACTATTTTTCAGAGGGAGTCAGGATGGGAAAAATGGATATGTTGCTTCTGTGCAAGGCGAAGGCAATCAGGTTCGCGTACAACTGAAGAAGGCGGACGGAACGTTGATTACAAAGTCGGCGCAGACATATCAGGGTGGGTTCAGCAGCAAACACCACTTGGAAATCATCGCTCATGGAGAGCGGATTCAGGTATTTATAGATGGATATACTCCTGCGGCAATTGATATCATGGATAGCAGCAATACCAACGTCTTTGCAGGCTTGAAAGTGACCGGGGGAACTGCTTATTTTCAGGATATCTACCTTACCTCTGTCTCGAATTACTATACAGAAAAATATCGCCCGCAGTATCATTATTCTCCTGCCAGAGGCTCGGCGAGCGATCCGAACGGATTGGTTTATTTCGAGGGGGAGTATCACCTGTTCCATCAGGATGGTGGACAATGGGCGCATGCGGTCAGCCAGAATTTGCTGGATTGGAAAAGGCTTCCGTTTGCATTGAAGTGGAATGATCTTGGTCATATCTGGTCAGGCTCGGCTGTAGCCGATCTAACCAATACTTCCAGCTTGTTCGGTGACTACGGAGGAGCAGGGCTGATTGCCTATTACACTTCCTTCAATCCCGATCAGCTCAAGGGCAACCAGAGAATCGGCCTTGCTTACAGCACAGACCGGGGACGTACATGGCAATACCCGAAAGACCGCCCAATTGTAATAGAGAACCCGGGCCAAAGTGAAAACGATCCTGGCAATTGGGATTTCCGTGATCCTAAAGTAGTGTGGGATGAAGTCTATCAGCGCTGGATTATGGTAGTGTCGGGAGGCGATCATATCCGTTTTTTTACCTCCACCAACCTAATAGATTGGCGCTGGACGGATAACTTTGGTTATGGTGATTATATACGTGGTGGAGTATGGGAATGCCCGGATCTATTTCAGCTTCCGGTAGACGATGGTAATACTTCTAAATGGGTGCTGATGATTAGCACTGGAGCCAGCACAAACACTCAAGGCTCGGATGCGGAATATTTTATCGGTGAACTGACGTCTGATGGCAAATTTCAAAACGATCATTCACCGGGGAAGGTGTTGAAAACCGATTGGGGCAAGGAATTCTACGCCTCAATGTCCTTCTCCGATGTACCCGACGGGCGGCGTATCATGCTGGCATGGATGACGAATTGGGACTATCCGTTCAGCTTTCCGACTTCTCCCTGGAAGGGACAGTTTAGCATCCCGAGAGAGTTATCGCTAAAAACAACTCGTGAAGGCATCCGTTTGATACAGCATCCGATATCCGAGCTGACTTCGCTGCGTTCCCGTTTATTTGCGATAGAAAATCAAAGTGTCACGGAATCTTCTCCGAATATACTGGAAGGTTTGGATGCAGGTGCCTATGAGATTGAAGCGGTGTTCGAACTGCCTTCTGTTGGGGCTGCTTCAGCATTCGGGTTTTACGTGCGGGATGGCGGTGAGCAAAGAACGGCGGTCGGCTATACAACAGACATACAACAAATGTTTGTAAACCGTGCTGATTCAGGGCTTACAGATTTCTCTACTCTATTTTCAACGCTTCATAAAGCATTACTTGCACCTATCGGAAATCGAATCCAAATGCGTATATTTGTGGACGAATCCTCGGTTGAGGTGTTTGGAAATGATGGAGAGGTCGTATTTTCGGAGATTATTTTGCCCGATTCGGCGCGAAGAGGGATGGGCTTTTACACCCAGGGTGGTGAGGTGAAGGTTGTTTCCCTCCATGTTTATGCCTTGCGGAACAGCTGGAGGCTACCAGATGCTTCGTCTGCCAGTGTGATCATGGATCACACTTATGTGGAGCTTGCGAGGGAGCAGACGAAGCGTCTGTACGCGAGTGTGGGGGATGAGTCTGGAGAAAAAGAAATCTCGCTGATTTGGGTTTCTAACAATCCTGAGATTGTAAAGATCAATGCGTCCGAGGACGGGAGTGCGTTAATGGAGGCGGTTGCCCCGGGAGAAGCTGTTGTTACGGCTTCCGATTCGGAGGATAAGGTCCGCGGTAGTACCTTGGTTAAGGTGCACGGTGGGGTGTTTCATACCAACCTTACAGGTTGGAAGCCGGATGTTTCCGCATCGCGGTGGATCGTGACAACGGATGGGATACGAGGAAGCTATATCAGCGATGCGAATTATATGGCTGCTGAGCAGGCGGAAGATTTTACGTACGAGGCTGATATGAAGCTGCATGGAAATGGAAGTGCTGGATCCATGATTTTCCGCGCCAATGCTGACGGATCGAGTGGCTATTATCTGAATTTGGACCCCAATCTGAAATCGATTCGCCTATTTTTTAAAAAAGAGGGTCGATTTGAGGAGCGACAGGTGCTTGCTAAGGTGCCAAGATTCGTTTTGCCGGAAATGTTTCATCATATTAAAATCGTGGCGGAGGGCCTGCGCATTCGCATTGATGTAGACGGTGAGCAGGTCATCGACCTGGAAGATAGTACGTTCACCGAGGGACTTGTGGGTGTGAATGTATTTGGAGGGCAGGCGTTTTACCAACATGTAAGGATCAAGCCAATTTGAATTTCTTATTTCAAAAGGAGAGCCGTCTTAACGGACTCTCTTTTTTTACGTCTTGATGTTATTGAGAATATGAAATGTAACCGCGCACATGTGAAGGATGTGATATCTTACCTAACGTAAAATTTGACACATATGTGAAATGAGGATAAATGTCAGAGATTTCATGGAGAAGCGAATTGACTGGATTTGTCCCTGTCTCTAAGATGTAATTATATTCCAGACAAAAACAGAGATTTGTGTAAGGGAATATAACGTGGAGAGGAGGGAATGAATGGACTCTTTAGCTGATCTCTCGGAAACCCCCTTAGCATTGGAAACCCTCAGACGACATCCCTGTTATAACGAAGAGGCACATCGCTATTTTGCGCGCATTCATCTTCCAGTAGCCCCGGCATGCAATATTCAATGCCATTATTGCAACCGCAAATTCGATTGCGTCAATGAAAGCCGTCCCGGCGTTGTTAGTGAACTGCTCACGCCGGAGCAGGCGGCGAGCAAGACCTATGGCGTAGCGGCACAGCTGATGCAGCTGTCCGTTGTCGGCATTGCGGGACCTGGAGATCCGCTGGCCAATGCGGAGGCAACCTTCGATACCTTCCGCCGGGTCCGTGAGACAGTTAAGGATGTCATATTCTGTCTCAGCACGAATGGCCTTACCTTGATCAGGCATATCGACAGGATTGTAGAGCTGGGTATTTCGCATGTCACGATCACGATCAATGCTGTAGATCCAGTGGTGGGGAGCCGCATTTATGGATGGGTCTACGATGAAGGAAAACGCTATGCAGGAGAGGAGGCCGCGCGGCTGTTGATTGACCGCCAGCTGGCAGGCTTGAAGATGCTGGCTTCGAGAGGCGTATTGTGCAAGGTGAACTCGGTGCTGATTCCCGAAGTCAATGATGCCCATCTGCCGGAGGTAGCCAGGGTGGTCAAGGAGCACGGCGCAGTGCTGCACAACATTATGCCGCTCATCATCGCACCTGGTAGCCGGTATGAGCAGGAAGGGATGCGGGCTCCCCGTCCCCGTCTGGTCCGGCAGCTGCAGGAGCAATGTGCTGAAGCGGGGGCTGTCATTATGCGCCATTGCCGTCAATGCAGGGCGGATGCGATTGGACTGCTGGGCGAGGATCGCAATCAGGATTTTACATGGGAGAACATAGCGGCTGCTCCTCCCATGGATGAAGGGGCAAGGGCACAATTTCAGAAAGAACTGGATGAGAAGGTGAGAGTGAGAATGGAACGCAAGGAGGGACAATCACACCACAAACAACCGTCAACCGGGGCTGGCTGTAGCTGCCCGTTATCGGGAGATAAGCCTGAAGCGAGCTTCACCTCAAAGCCAGTCCTAATCGCAGTGGCCAGTCGTGGCGGAGGGAAGGTGAATCAGCATTTCGGCCGTGCCAAGGAATTTATGATCTATGAAAGCGACGGGACCATCGTAAATTTCATAGGCATTCGTAAGGTGCAATCCTACTGCCACGGGAAAGCCGATTGCAATGGGGACAAGGTCGAGACGATGAAGGAGATCCTTTCCATGGTGCATGACTGTGCATTGCTGCTGTCGTCCGGCATAGGCGAAGTCCCCAAAGAGGCATTGCAGGAAGCTGGCGTGCTGCCTATTGTATGCGGCGGGGATATTGAGGAATCGGTTCTGGAATATGTGAAATTTCTGCGTTATATGTATCCTGTGCAGAGCAATAAAGGAAGTAAGCGCAATAAGGGAGTTAAGGGCAATCGTTCGGATTTACCCATTAAACATTTTGGAGGCTGAGAAAATATGAGACAAATTGCGTTTTACGGTAAGGGCGGTATCGGCAAATCGACAACCTCGCAGAATACACTGGCTCAGCTCGCGACCAAATTCAAACAAAAAATTATGATCGTAGGCTGTGATCCCAAGGCAGACTCCACCCGTCTTATTCTGAATACGAAGGCCCAACAGACAGTGCTACATCTGGCTGCTGAAAGGGGCACGGTAGAGGATTTGGAGCTGGAGGATGTTGTCCAGAGGGGCTTCGGTGACATTCTGAACGTGGAATGCGGCGGGCCAGAGCCCGGTGTCGGCTGTGCAGGACGCGGCATCATCACAGCCATTAATTTTCTGGAGGAAGAGGGCGCCTACGAAGGGCTGGATTTCGTATCCTACGATGTACTTGGGGACGTTGTGTGCGGGGGCTTCGCCATGCCGATCCGGGAGAAGAAGGCGCAGGAAATCTACATCGTATGCTCAGGCGAGATGATGGCTATGTACGCTGCCAACAATATTGCGCGCGGGATATTGAAGTATGCCAACAGCGGCGGGGTACGTTTGGGCGGCTTAATCTGCAACAGCCGGAATACGGACCTGGAAGCGGAATTGATTACAGAGCTTGCGAGAAGACTGAACACGCAGATGATCCACTTTTTGCCGCGTGACAATGTTGTACAGCACGCTGAGCTGCGCCGTATGACCGTTACCCAATATAACCCGGAACATAAGCAGGCTGCGGAGTATGAAGAGCTGGCAGGTAAGATTTTGAATAACGATATGCTAACGGTTCCCACTCCCATTTCCATGGAAGATCTGGAGGATCTGTTGATGGAATTCGGCATTATTGAGGATGAAGAAACCGCAATTAACAAAGCTGAGGCGTCCGGGCAGTAGGCTCCAGCTAGAAGGCTTAATGACGGAACCAACGTGTGATGATGGAGGGAGCTGAACGCGTAGCTCGCAGGAGGGAGGAATAGGCCAAATGAGCAATATTGTGGATAAGGGAAAGCAGATCGTAGAGGAGATACTGGAGGTATATCCCAAGAAGGCCAAGAAGGACCGGACCAAGCATTTTGAGATCGCGGATGAGGAGCTTGTGAACTGCGGAACCTGTTCCATTAAGTCCAACATGAAATCACGGCCCGGCGTCATGACAGCAAGGGGCTGTGCTTATGCAGGCTCCAAGGGTGTGGTATGGGGCCCGATTAAAGACATGGTGCACATTAGCCATGGTCCCATCGGCTGCGGGCAATACAGTTGGGGTACCCGACGCAATTATGCGAATGGGGTATTGGGAATCGATAATTTTACCGCCATGCAGATTACAAGCAATTTTCAGGAAAAGGATATCGTGTTCGGCGGAGATAAGAAGCTGGAGGTGATCTGCAGGGAAATTAAGGAGATGTTCCCGCTGGCTAAGGGCATCTCCGTGCAATCTGAATGTCCGGTCGGACTGATTGGTGATGATATCGGGGCCGTGGCTAAGAAGATGACAGAGGAGCTGGGCATTCCGGTCATTCCTGTACGCTGTGAGGGCTTTCGCGGGGTGAGTCAGTCTCTGGGCCATCACATTGCCAATGATGCTATCCGCGATTTTCTGATGGGGCGCCGCGAGCTAAAGGAGTCCGGGCCTTATGATGTCTCCATTATCGGGGACTACAATATCGGCGGTGATGCCTGGGCTTCGCGCATTTTGCTGGAGGAAATGGGACTGCGGGTTATAGCGCAGTGGTCGGGTGACGGTACGATCAATGAGCTGGGGATTGCGCATAAATCCAAGCTCAATCTAATCCATTGTCATCGTTCCATGAATTATATGTGCACAACGATGGAGCAGGAATACGGAATTCCCTGGATGGAATATAACTTCTTCGGCCCGACCAAGACGATGGAGAGCCTTAGAGCGATTGCTGCCCGCTTTGACGAGACGATTCAGGAAAAATGTGAGCAGGTCATTGCCCAATATATGCCGCAGATGGAGGCGGTCATCCGTAAATACCGCCCACGTCTGGAAGGCAAAAAGGTGATGCTTCTGATTGGCGGACTGCGGGCAAGGCATACTATCGGTGCCTATGAGGACCTGGGTATGGAAATTGTGGCTACAGGCTATGAATTTGCCCATAAGGATGATTACGAAAAGACGTTTCCCGATGTAAAAGAAGGCACCATTCTGTACGATGACCCAACTGCCTATGAGCTGGAGGAATTGGCCCAGCGGCTGAATATTGACTTAATGGGCGCCGGAGTCAAGGAGAAATACGTGTATCACAAAATGGGCATTCCCTTCCGTCAAATGCACTCCTGGGATTACAGCGGGCCTTATCATGGTTTTGACGGCTTCAAGATTTTTGCACGTGATATGGATATGACCATAAACAGTCCAGTATGGAGCCTGCTGCCGTCCCGGCAGACTGCGGAGGTGCCGGTATGAACGAGCGTCTGAACATTGTCGATCACAATCAGCTGTTTCGGCAGGATAAATATGTGCGCCAGCGTGAGGAGAAACGGGCCTTCGAGGCCCCTTGCTCGCCAGAGGAGGTTACCGCCACCCTAGAGTACACCAAGACCAAGGAATACAAGGATAAGAATTTCGCTCGTACAGCTGTAGTCGTGAACCCGGCCAAGGCTTGTCAGCCGCTGGGAGCAGTTATGGCTGCGCTGGGCTTTGAAAAAACGCTCCCGTTCATTCATGGCTCACAGGGCTGTACGGCTTATTTCCGTAGCCATCTTGCCCGCCACTTCAAAGAGCCTGTTCCTGCCGTCTCCACCTCGATGACCGAGGATGCCGCCGTATTCGGCGGCATGCGCAACCTCATTGACGGTATAGAGAACTGTATTGCCTTGTATCAGCCGGAGATGATTGCGGTATGCACGACCTGTATGGCAGAGGTGATCGGAGATGATCTGTCTGCCTTCTTGGCTAATGCCCGTCAGGAGGGAGCCCTTCCCGAGGATATGCCGGTTCCTTTTGCCAATACCCCCAGCTTCTCCGGTTCACATATTACAGGCTATGACGCCATGCTGCGCTCTGTACTGGAGACGCTGTATAACAAGTCAGGCCGGACGCCGCAGCCTGGTCATGAATTGAAGCTGAATGTACTGCTCGGGTTTGACGGGTATACGGGCAATTTTGCGGAAATGCGGCGCATACTGGGGATGTTCGGCGCTACGTATACCATTCTGGGTGACCACAGCAGTAATTTTGATTCAGGGGCCACTGGAGAGTACAGCTACTATTACGGGGGAACGCCGCTTAAGGATGTGCCCGAGGCCGCAGATGCTGCCGGCACGTTGGCGATCCAGCAGTACTCTCTTCGTAAAACATTAGGCTATATGAAGCGAACCTGGGGGCAGCAGGTGTCTTCCATCTCCACGCCGCTGGGCATCCGCGCTACTGATTGCTTGCTTGAAGAGATCAGCCGTCTGTCCGGAAAGGAAATTCCCGAGGCATTGAAGCAGGAGCGCGCCCGAATTGTGGATGCCATGATGGATTCGCATGCTTATCTGCACGGCAAACGAGTGGCTATGGCGGGAGACCCGGATATGCTCATCGGCCTGATTGGCTTTTGTCTGGAGTTGGGCATGGAGCCGGTGCATATTGTTTGCTCCAATGGGGACCGGAAATTTGAGAAGGAAGCAGAGCTTCTGCTGAAGTCCAGCCCTTACGGTGCAGAAGCCACAGTTCATTCCGGTCAGGATTTGTGGCATATGCGTTCGCTGCTGTTCCAGGACCCGGTGGACCTGGCTATTGGCAGCTCCCACCTGAAGTTCGCGGCCAAAGAGGCGAAAATTCCTTTGCTCCGTGTGGGCTTTCCGATCTTCGACAGGCATCATCTGCATCGTTATCCGATTATCGGCTACCAGGGTGCGCTGAATCTGCTTACCCAATTCGTGAATACCGTACTGGATGTCATGGAAGAGCAGGCTCCGGATCATAGCTTTGATCTGGTGCGCTAATTGCTGTACCGCGTAGATGGAAGTTGGCAGCTATTTCAATGGATTCTATCTGAAATTAGGGGGGTGTGCGGATGGAGCCGGCTGTGTCTAACGGAAGGCTGGAGGTATCCTGCGGCAACAAAATTCCCAAAAGCACGCCCTGTCCCCGGCCTGTGCCGGGGGAGGCTTCGGGTGGCTGCTCCTTTGACGGGGCCCAGATTACACTGATCCCCATTGCAGATGCGGCTCATCTGGTGCACGGGCCGATTGCCTGTCTCGGCAATAGCTGGGAGAGCAGAGGCAGCCTGTCCAGCGGCCCAGAGCTGTCGGCGTATGGCTTCACTACTGATCTTGGAGAACAGGACATCATTTTTGGTAGTGAACAGAAGCTGCATGAATCGATTCGCTACATTGTCAGCCGCTTTGCTCCTCCCGCTGTGTTTGTCTATACAACATGTGTCACAGCCCTCACCGGTGAAGATATCGAGGGGGTCTGCAAGGCTGAATCGGAGCGGATGGGGACGCCGATCATTCCGGTGAACAGTCCGGGATTTGTGGGCAGCAAGAATCTCGGGACCCGGCTGGCCGGAGACGTGCTGTTCCAGCATATTATCGGCAGCACCGAGCCGGAACAGACAACCTCCCATGATATCAATCTCATTGGGGAATACAATATTGCGGGCGAGATGTGGCATATCGAGCGGCTGATGCAGCAGGCGGGAATGAGTATCCTGTCCCGAATTACCGGGGACGGTCGGTTCCGTGAGGTGGGATGGGCGCATCGTGCCAAGGCCAATATGGTCGTATGCAGCCGGGCTTTGCTGGGCCTGGCAGTCCAAATGGAGCGTAAATACGGCATTCCTTATTTTGAAGGTTCATTTTATGGAGCAAAGGAGACGAGTTATTCCTTGCGGCAGATGGCTTACCTGACTGGAGATCGTGATGTAGAGCGACGGGTGGATAAGCTGGCCGCACGGGAGGAAATGAGGCTATCGCTGGAGCTGGAACCCTACCGCAAGCAACTGAAAGGAAAGCGGGCAGTGCTCTATACCGGAGGGGTAAAGAGCTGGTCTGTCATTACGGCTTTGCAAGAGCTGGGCATTAAGGTAGTTGGTGTAGGCACGAACAAGAGTACTGCCGAGGATGTATCCCGGATTGCTGACCGTATCGGAGATGATGCGGAATACATCCCGGAAGGCGGCGCCCGGCAGATTCTCAAGACCGTACGGAGCCGCAAGGCAGACATGGTCATTGCCGGGGGCCGGAACATGTATATGGCGCTTAAGGAACAGATTCCTTTTGTGGACATCAATCAAGAACGGCACAAAGCCTATGCGGGCTATGACGGGCTGTTGTCTCTAGCGAAACAGCTTGTGCATACGCTGCAGCATCCGGTATGGGAGCTGACCGCCAAATTGGCTCCATGGGAGGAGGAGACGGAATTTGCCGATTAAATCCGCCACGAAGCCTGTCAGTGTCAACCCGCTCAAGGTAGGACAGCCTCTGGGCGGCGTGTTGGCTCTGCAAGGGATGTATCGCTCAATGCCTTTGCTGCACGGCGCTCAGGGCTGCTCGGCCTTCTCCAAGGCGCTGCTGACTCGCCATTTTCGAGAGCCGATTGCCGTTCAGACCTCTGCGCTGCAAGAGATGGACGTTATATTTGATGCAGACCGGAATCTGGAGGAGGCGCTGGATCATATCTGGTCTAAGCATCATCCAGATGTCATCGGCGTTATCAGCACGGCCCTCACTGAGGTGGCAGGTGTTGATTTTCAGTCCAGGGTAAAAGCGTTCAAGCGAGAACGGGCCTTGAAGGAAAGTCTGCTGTTTTCTGTATCGCTGCCTGATTTTCACGGCTCTCTGGAGACGGGCTACAGCAGTACAGTAGAGTCGCTAATGGATGCCGTACTCGGGTTAGCCGGAGGCAAGTCCCCCAAAAAACAGCGCCGGACGCAGGTCAATCTGCTGCCGGCTTCTTATCTGACTGCCGGAGATGTCATGGAAATCAAGGATATTATCGCTTCCTTCGGCCTGGAGGTTATCACACTTCCCGATATCTCCACTTCCTTGTCCGGTCACCTGCTGACAGGTTTTTCCCCTTTGACGAGAGGGGGGACTCCGCTGGATTCAGCCTGCCAGATGCTGGAGTCTTCCTGCACCATTGCCATTGGCGCGAGCATGGAGCGTCCGGCGCGCAGGCTGACTCATGCCGCAGGCATTCCCTACCACTTGTTCACGGGTCTGTCTGGCTTGGCCGCGAGCGATGCGTTCATACATTTTCTGCAGAAAATCAGCCGCGAGCCAGCCCCTGTTCGCTTCCGCTGGCAGCGTGAAAATCTGTTGGACAGCATGCTGGATGCCCATTTCTATTATTCCGGCGCTTCCGCTGTAGTGGCGCTAGAACCGGATCATATGCTGTCGACCGCAGCCTGGCTGGAGGAGATGGGAGTGGAACTGAAACGGCTAATTACACCCTGCAGCACGCCCGCACTGCAAAAGACAGAACGGGAAGTCTGGATCGGTGATCTGGATGATGCAGAGGAGAGCGCGCAGGGCGTTGATTTGTGGATCAGCAATTCACATGGAAGAAAGGGAGCGGCACGGGCCGGGGCCTCATTCGTACCGGCAGGCTTGCCGGTGTATGACGAGCTGGGCGCCCACACATCGGTAAGCGTCGGATACCGTGGAACCATGGAGTGGGTGAACAAGGTGGGTAATGTATTGCTTACCGAGAGGGGGAGGGGAGGATGAAGGTTGCATTTGCGACGGAAGACGGTGTGCATGTGAATGCTCATTTTGGGCAGAGTCCCATGTTCACTGTATTCGAAATCCGGCACTCAGGCGTCCAGTTCCTGGAGCATCGGCGGATAGCCCTGGGGAGCGATGAGAACGAGGCGGGCAAGATCGCCAGCCGCATTGGCCTGATCGAGGATTGTGCCTTGATCTTCCTGGTACAGATTGGCGCTTCGGCCGCCGCACAGGTTACCAAACGGACCATTATGCCTGTGAAGGTGGCCTTCGGTAGCACCATTGAGGAGCAGGTCCAGCGTCTCCAGAATATGCTGGCTCGTAATCCGCCCATGTGGCTTGCCAAAATCCTGCACGCTGAGGAGGGCAGCGGCAAAGCCGAATCATGAGCCTTCTGTAAGGAAGAGCAACCGTATATGATGTCAAGATCCTGCGGACCGAATATCTTAAAGGCGGGAGCCGCACATGGAGGGGTGGACGAATGGTACAGCTGCTGGAAGACAGTAGATACGGACGCCAGTTGAAGCTGCTGGGAGTGGAAGGTCAGAACAGGCTAAAGCAGGCTACTGTTATGGTTGCAGGCATCGGAGGATTGGGAGGGACAGCGGCCATGTACCTGGCCGCTGCTGGAGTGGGAAAGCTGATATTGGCCCATGAGGGTGTAATCCATCTGCCCGATATGAACCGGCAGGTGCTGATGGACAGCGGACGAATCGGGGAGGAACGGATGGAAACGGCATTGCAGCATTTGCACCGTATCAATCCGGAGACCCAGCTTGAGGGCCACGCCGACAGAATCACGGAAGAATCCTCTCGACCATGGGTAGAAGCGGCAGATATCGTGATTGATGCACGATATGACTTTCCGGAAAGATATGCGCTGAACAGACTATGTGTTCGACATGGCAGACCGATGATAGAGGCGGCCATGTACGCCTATGAAGTATCATTGATGACCATTGATCCCGGTAGGACGGCGTGCCTGGAATGTCTCTACCCAGAAGGCGGACAGCCTTGGGAGCCTCTGGGATTCCCGGTCCTGGGAGCCACCTCTGGCTTGATTGGCTGTATGGCTGCACTGGAAGCGGTCAAATGGATTACAGATGCGGGCAATCTGTTCACTGACCGCATGTACCGTATGAATGTGCTGGATATGAGCAGCTGCACCATAGCGGTCAAACGCAATCCGCGTTGTCCGTGCTGCGGAACGGGAGGGAATACAGATGAGTCGATTGCATATTTGTGATACGACACTTCGTGACGGAGAACAGGCTCCGGGCGTTGCCTTTTCGGCCGAGGAGAAAACTGAAATTGCCATCATGCTGGACTCGGCGGGGGTGGAGCAGGCTGAGATCGGAATTCCGGCAATGGGAGAGGCGGAGTGCAGGTCTATTGCCAGGATTGCTGCTCTCGGACTTCAGATGAAGCTAATGACCTGGAATCGCGCGGTGTTCACGGATATTGATGCAGCTGAATCGACAGGTGTCGGCTGGGCCCATATTTCGGTTCCCGTGTCGACGGTGCAGATGAAGGCCAAGCTGGGTATGAATCCTGAGCAGGTGACGGAGCTGATCCGCAAGTCAGTCGATTACGGTCTGTGTAAAGGATTGACTGTTTCCGTAGGCTTTGAGGATGCTTCAAGGGCAGATGACCTGTTCCTTGAGCAGTTGGCGAATCAGCTCTATAGGGATGGTATCCGGCGCTTCAGATATGCCGACACGCTGTCCGTTCACCATCCCGCTGCCATAGCTGCCCGTATAGACAGATTTGTATCGCGCGTGCCGCAGGATGTGGAGCTTGAGATTCACTGTCATAATGATTATGGCCTAGCGCTTGCCAATACTTTGGCAGCTTTGCAGGCGGGAGCTGTCTGGGCCAGTACCACAGTGTCGGGCCTTGGGGAAAGGGCAGGTAATACGGCGTTGGAGGAAGTGGTGATGTCGTGGAGGGATCTATATCAAGGAACCTGCAGTGTCCGCCCCGAACTGCTGAACCCGCTGGCTGCACTGGTCTCCAAAGCCTCCAACCGAATCATTCCCGAAGGTAAGCCAATTGTGGGAGACATGGTATTCGCCCATGAATCCGGCATACATATCAACGGTCTGCTAAAGGAGCGCGCCGCCTATCAGGCCCTTGATCCGACTGAGCTGGGTGCTGACCATTCGTTTGTACTCGGCAAGCATTCGGGCAGAAGTGCAGTTCAATATATGCTGGAGCAGGAAGGAATCGAGGCGGGCTCCGGTGAAATCAAGTTCCTGCTGGAGCGACTTCGCCTAGTCGGTGAAGATCCCAAGCGTGTCATTCATAGCGCGGATTTAAGGCGCTGGCTGCAGTATTATCCGGCAGAGCTGCCGAAATAATCGAAAAAGCGTTCCCGTCCGGTAAGTGTGACCGTGACTGGAACGCTTTCTTGCATATCTTTTAATTTCACAACCGGAGTCTCCAATTTGCTGGTTAAACGAAGCCGTTCAGAAGGGTATAATAAAATATAGTGCTGTATAAAGTGCGTATATATGGTTTTACAGCAGACAGGTTCGAATCTTATAACCATTACACGCTGATCTGGAAGGACGGCTATGGGCAATTGGAGGAATGCTTGTGGGAATGATGTTTTCTTTTCTAAAAAAATATCGGGTTCCAGCCATCGCAGCGCTCGTGATGATGTTGCTGGAATTGACGGTAGAGCTATCACAGCCATATTTGATCTCTAAAATCATTGATGAGGGCATCCGACAGCAGGATTTGTCCGTCGTCTGGTTATGGGGCAGTGTATTGGTGGGGAGTGCCGTTATCGCTTTTATGGCGGGGATATCCAGCTCTTTTTTTGCTTCACATGCAAGTCAGGGCTTCGGCTATGATTTGCGGGAAAAGCTGTACCGTAAAGTGCAATCCTTTTCGTATCCTGTGTTTAAACGTTTTGCCACTTCGTCGCTGATTACGCGCCTGACCGGGGATGTCACGCAAGTACAGGATACGGTGTTTATGAGCCTGCGTTTTATGACACGGGTTCCGCTTGTAGTCATCGGCAGTATTGTGATGGCACTGGTTGTACATTTCAGGCTTGGACTGCTATTGGCGGTTATGGCCCCAGTGCTGTTCGTGTTTGTGTTGGTGATGATGCGGAGGACGGTCACTTTGTTTAAAGGTGTCCAGCGACGCTTGGATGACGTTAACGGAGTAATTCAGGAGAATCTGACAGGTATCCGTCTCATCCGGGTTTTTGTGCGGATGCGGCATGAAATCGAACGTTTTGCCCATTACGGAGGCGAGTTGATGAAAGGGACGGTGTCCGCTCTACGCTGGACAGAAACGACGATGCCGTTCATTTTGTTTACGATGAATGCAGGGATTATTGCAGTACTTTGGTTCGGACGCGGCCAAATTTCCACTGGGGATGCCAGTGTAGGACAGGTGGTCGCAGTCGTCAATTATTCACTGCGGACAATTGGAGCCCTGTCTGCCTTATCAGGTATCGTTGTTGTATTTTCCCGGGCAACTGCATCTACGGGGCGGATTCGAGAGATATTGGAAACATCTAATGAAGATGGGCAAGAGCTGGAGCCTGTTTCAACACATCATACACAGATTGAGGGACAGGTGGAAATGGACCGGGTAAGCTTTCATTATCCGGGCAGTGATCTGGCTGTCCTAAAGGATATATCTTTTAAGGCGCAATCGGGCGAGCGGATAGCTATTATGGGGGCCACTGGCTCGGGCAAATCCTCACTTGTGCAGTTGATTACACGTCTGTATGAAGAAGATGAAGGTTATGTGCGCTTTGACGGAAAGGACGCTCGTGAACTGGATGCGTCCATATTGCGAGAGGCTATTGGCTATGTGCCTCAGGAGGTACTGCTATTCACCGGCTCGATTCGGGATAATATTGCTTGGGGGCTGGAGAATGCCAGCCTGGAGCAAATTAAGGAAGCTGCACGGATAGCGCAAATCCATAATATGATTGAACGCTTGCCGCAAGGCTATGACACGATGCTCGGGCAGCGTGGTGTCAATCTGTCTGGCGGACAGAAACAGCGGCTTTCGATTGCCCGCGCACTGGTGCGCCAGCCGACAGTGCTGATTTTGGACGACAGCACAAGTGCATTGGATGTAGGGACAGAAGCAGCACTACTGAATGCACTCGATGGCCTGTCCTGCACGACATTTCTCATTACGCAAAAAATCAGCTCGACGGCCTCAGCAGATCAGATTTTACTGCTGGATGAGGGTCGCCTGATGGCAAGTGGAAGTCATGAGCATCTCATGGATAGCTCGGATCTGTATCGGCGTATCTATGAATCACAATACGGAAAGGAGGAGTCGCATGTTCAAGGAACTCATTGAACCGTTCCGTCAGCCTACACCGCCGTCCGGTGTGCTGCGAAATCCGGTGGGAGCGGAAGGACGCCGCAAGGCCAAAGCGAAGAACTGGTCTGGCACGTTAGGACGGATATGGGCTTATCTGGCCCGCCGTAAGGCCAAACTGATGCTGGTGCTGTTCATGGTACTGCTCAGCTCCGGGCTGGCTCTGCTGGGTCCATATCTGGTCGGCGTAGCGGTGGATGATTTTCTCGAAGGTCCGGGTGGACGCACGTGGATTTATTTTCTCATCGGATTAGGAGCTGTATATCTGCTCAACTCGCTGACCTCCTGGTTGCAAAATATCTGGATGATTGAGATTGCCCAAGAGACGGTGTACCGCATGCGTTTCGATCTGTTTTCACATTTGCATCGACTACCGATTCCTTTCTACGGCAAACGTCAGCAGGGAGAGATTATGAGCCGTCTGACCAATGATATTGAAAATGTCAGTTCTACGCTTAACAGTTCCGCCATTCAGATTTTTTCGAGTATATTGACGCTAATCGGTACACTCACGGTGATGCTGTGGTTAAGCCCGCTGATGACCCTGCTGACCTTTATCGTGGTGCCGTTAATGGCTGCCGGGATGCGCTGGATTACACGTCGCACCGGGCCTTTATATAAGGAACGCCAGAAGAATTTGGGCGAACTGAACGGATACATCGAAGAAACACTGTCTGGGCAGCAGATTATTAAAGCATTTTCGCAGGAAAAGAGAGTCATCCGTGGTTTTGGCGAGCGTAATGACCGTATTCGGCTATCGGGCTTCTGGGCACAAACGATTTCAGGCTTTATACCGAAGCTGATGAACGGACTGAATAATCTCAGCTTTGCTATTGTAGCGGGGATCGGTGGGATTTTGGCCATTCGCGGCTCCATCACTATAGGTACAATTATTGTATTCGTAGAATATGCCCGCCAGTTCACCAGACCGCTGAACGATTTGGCTAACCAGTGGAACACTCTGCTGTCCGCCATTGCCGGAGCTGAGCGTGTATTTGAAATATTGGATGAAGATGAAGAGTCCAAGGATGAACGCGGCGCAGTGGAGGTAGAGCATGTGGAGGGGGCGGTGCGGTTTACGGATGTTTCCTTCGGTTATGATGAGGGAAGCGCTACGCTGGAAGGTATTTCTTTTGAAGCCAAACCGGGTGAAATGATCGCACTAGTCGGCCCGACCGGGGCAGGAAAAACGACACTGATCCAGCTCCTTTCCAGATTCTATAGCCCCGACCAGGGAACGATTACGCTGGACGGGCGCGATATCACCACCATACAGCGTGAAAGCTTGCGCTCCCGCATGGCATTTGTGCTACAGGATTCCTTCCTGTTTCAGGGGACGATTCGTGAAAATATCCGCTTCGGCAGACTGGACGCCACCGATGAGGAGGTTGAACAAGCATCGAAACTGGCTAACGCCCATTCCTTTATCATGCGGATGAAGGACGGATACGACAAGGTGTTGGAAGCGAACGGCAGCGGCATCAGTCAAGGGCAAAAACAACTGCTGGCTATTGCCCGTGCTATTTTGGCCAACCCTTCCATCCTTGTACTCGACGAGGCAACAAGCAGCATCGACACCATTACCGAGATGAAGATACAAGAAGGACTGGAGCGGCTCATGCAGGGGCGAACAAGTTTCGTCATCGCGCATCGGCTGAATACCATTCGTCTGGCTGATCGGATTCTGGTCTTAAAGGATGGCCGTTTGGAGGAGAAGGGTTCTCATGATGAACTGCTGGCTCACAAAGGCTTTTACAGTGATTTATATTATGGTCAATTGAGTAAGCAAAGCTCCTAAGCCGGCTCGCGATTAACAGATTTACAGGCATACTTAAAAGGACTACCTCGGGGGTGGCCCTTTTTAAGTATGCCTTTTTACAGGTACGTACTCTTAAAGAGGCGTTTGAAATGAAGATACTGCTTTCACACCATTAAATATACCCATACCCCGTATATGTATGTTAGTATGGATGTGCAAGAATAAAATCCCACTTCAAAGGAGAGATCATCATGAAAATCGCAATCATGCTTTTCGATGGAATTACGGCATTAGATGCAATGGGTCCATACGATGTATTTGCTGCTACACTGAAATGTGAAGTGAAGTTTGTCGCTAAGAAAAAAGGGTTAATCAAGCTGGACTCAAATATGGGTTATTTGCATGCCGATTACAGCTTTTCTGAAGTTAGTTCAGCTGATATTCTTGTTGTTCCAGGTTGCAGTCCGCCAAATTATAAAACTCCAATGAATGACGAAGAAACGTTAAATTGGATTCGCCAAATACATGAAACTACGAAATGGACCACGTCGGTTTGTAACGGCTCTTTGATTTTGAGCGCCGCAGGCTTGTTAAATGGAACCGTAGCCACCAGTCATTGGGGTTCCTTAGACCTGCTCCAATCTCTTGGAGCCATTCCAACAGATGAGAGAGTGGTTCGTCAGGGCAAAATCGTTACAGCAGCCGGTGTCTCCTCTGGTATTGATATGGCACTCCAGCTATTGGCATGGGAATTGGGAGAAGATATGAGTAAAGGAGTTCAGCTGATTTTGGAATACGATCCTCAGCCTCCGTTTGACACGGGTTCACCAAAGAAAGCACCTGCTATATTGGTAGAACAAATAAGAGGTATGTTACAAGAGTTTGCAAAACAGGAGCCTAATGTGTAAAGCAAGAATAAAAAGATCTCTTTCTGGTATTAGCTTGGCATAATAGGTTTGTAATTTTATTTACAAGGGTCCCTATTTCAACTAATATAGTTTACACATAGTAAAGGGTTACATAGTGTAAATGGTTGAAGGGGGTTACAAACATGAGCAGCTTACCTAAGTCTGCTACATTTCCACTTTTCATTCTGATGCTGAATTTGTTTATTGCTTTATTGGGTCAAGGTATGGTGATTCCCATTCTGCCTGAATATCTGAAACAATTTAATGCGGCAGGAGCTGCTGCGGGGTATCTTATTGCCGCTTTTGGAGCAGCACAGTTTATTTTTTCGCCCCTAGGTGGGCAGCTTTCGGATAGATGGGGGCGGAAATCCATGATCATCACCGGTCTGTTTTTAACCGTCATCTCGGATCTTATGTTTGCTGTTTCTACGACATTGCCTCTTCTATATATTGCCCGATTTATCGGGGGGATAGGTATTGGCTTAATGGTTCCTTCCAATATGGCCTACGTCGCTGATATTACCACTTCTGAAACCCGAGCTAAAGGAATGGGATACTTGGGTGCCTCCATGAATTTGGGTATGGTGCTTGGTCCGGGGTTAGGCGGTATGATCGCTGAGTTTGGCATAAGGGTGCCCTATTTTTTTGCTGGTGGACTTGGACTTGTAGCTACGCTGCTTAGCTTGTATATGCCAGAGACACTACCTAAGGAAAAACGAAAACCCGCTAGCCAATGGGTCCGCCGGGAGCCAAACCAAATCCTAAATTCATTTCGGACATCTTATTTTCGTTATCTTCTCCTCATTCTGATCATGACATTAGGTTTGATGAATTATGAAACGGTGTATGCTCTTTTTGTGGAACGAAAATATGGTTTTGATGCCACTAAAATCTCAATGATCATTACGGTCGGTGCAATTATAGGCATCGTTGTGCAGATATGGCTACTTGATTATCTCATCAAGAGACTTGGTGAGATAAAGCTTATACGTCTCTCTTTGATCATGACAGCCATCGCTTTACTGTTAATGATAATTAAGGTCAATTTAGGTTATCTTCTGGCGGTATCGGCGCTGTTTTTTGCTTTTAATGCCTTCCTAAGGCCAACCGTAAGTACAATGATCGCGAACTCAGCTCGTGATCGTCAAGGATATGCCGCCGGATTGAATACGACGTATACCAGCCTAGGCAACATATTGGGACCCATTTTGGCGGGTTTGATGTTTGACAAACACATTCATATTCCTTATATTTTTGGTGCCCTTATCCTTGCATCTGCCCTTTTCTTAACCTTACAAAAATCGAAAAATGAGAAACGGATGGTTGTTAATGACTGAGAACTGGCACCAGAATTTGAAAAATAAAAATCGGGAAGAACTCATTGCGGCTGCCAAGGAACTTTTTATGAAGCAAAGCTTTCTCAAAGTTAATATTAAGGATGTATGCAACGTGGCTGGTGTAAGTCGGGTCACATTCTATAAGCACTTTCAGTCCATGAACGAACTGATCTTTGAGGTTCAGATGGAAATCCTTGAGAGCATGACCGAATTTGTTAGAAGGGCACCTTCAGCCGAAATGAGCGGTAAGGAGATGCTTACTTCGATGCTTGATGCATGGATTGATTACGCTCGGCAACATCCAGAATACATCAAGTTTATTCTTCTATTCGATCTGCATTACGAAGCTTATGATTCAAATCAAGAACTCAAAGAACAGTACAAAAATTTTGTTAGCCGGGAAAAGGAACGACATTTCCTGATGGATGCTCTGGAAGTTGGATTCCAAGATGGATCATTAAAGTCCGACACAGAACCCTTGAAGACCGCTCATTTTATCTTCACGTCTATGATGGGTATACTACAGAAAATGAGTCTGACGTCCAAGGACGATTGGAATAATGAACTTGATGATATAGAAATTGCTAACCGATTTGCGGGAATGTTGATTCAGTATTTAAGTCCAAAAAGTGATAAATCCCCAACCTTTTAGGCAAGAGTCGCCTGCCGTATTCCAAAGGATTTCAGATCGTCCGATGGAGTGAAATAGAAGTACAGGACTCAGTCTGTTAAACTGTGAAAATAGAGCGGTTGCAGATACGTTGTCGTGTTAGCCTTATCTATTTTTGTGGAGGTGCGGGGATGAACGGAAGTCTGTTTGAGCCACGGCTGCGTGACGGGGATTATATTCCCCGTTTTTTTGCTTACTATTACAAGCAATGGCATGACTACACCATGTCTTACCACGATCATCATTCTACCGAAATTATGTACATGATTTCCGGCTTTTGCAGGGTAGATGTACAAACGGGAGAGAATGTGGAAGAAAGCATCACGCTGCGTAAAGGCGAGTTTATTATGCTGGACGCAGGTGTACCTCATCGACTAGTGGTGGAAGGAGAACAACCGTGCCGGATGCTAAATGTAGAGTTTGGTTTTACGGAGGGAGTGAGGGTAGGGCCGTCTATCCGACAAATGGCAGCAGAGGAGCAGGAGGTCACGACTCTCATGTCACGTCCGTTCCCGTATCTGGTACTATCGGACCCGGAAGAGGTATATTATGCGCTGAAAAGTCTCGTGCTGGAGCTGGACCAACGAAAAGAACAGCCGGGTGCAATGGCAGAGATGCTTTTTATGCAATTGCTAGTACGAATTGCACGTCTACGGGAAGAGGCAGAGCGCAGCAACACGCAGCAAACGGATATGTACATCAAACGATGCATTGAATTTCTCCATCTGAACTATGACCGAGATATTGTGGTTAAGGACATGGCGGCAGCCGTGAATCTGCACCCAGGTTATTTGCACCGTATTTTCAAAAAGCATACTGGGATAACCCTCACCGCGTATTTAACGATGCTGCGAATGGACAAGGCCCGTATGCTTCTTCAGCAAACGGACATTCCCATTCAAGAAATTGCCGATTATGTAGGCGTGGCCAGCAGGCAGTATTTTCATATGTTGTTCAAAAAGCACACAGGCAAGACGCCTGTTGAATACCGCTCTGCTGTGGAGCGCAATGTGAGGAACTATGCGGAGGAGGATGGGAACTGATAATAAGAAGCCTCTGAACCATTGCCGATTTAGGTCGGTATGACTCAGAGGACGTGTGTTTTGAAGCATTATAACATGTGTCCGGGCTTCTTGAGAGCTAAAGTTGGGTCATTTCCCAAGCCACATATTTTCCATCTGTTCAAGTGATCTCCCCTTGGTTTCGGGAACCTTGCGCCATAAAAAGACTACGACGAACAACGAGATGGCTCCGAATAACCAGAAGGTATTGGACGGGCCGGCTGAACTCAGCAGAGGAGGGAATGCCTGCGATACCAGATAATCGCCGGCCCACAATGCCATCGAAGCGATGGCGACCGCTTTGCCGCGAATGCGGTTCGGAAAGATCTCCGAGATCATAACCCATACGATCGGCCCAAGTGATATAGCATAGGAGGCCACGTAGATCAATATCATGATGAGCACAAGCGGTCCGGTGGTCAAACCCATTTTGAATGCGGCTCCAATAATGACCAAACAGAGGGTCATCAACGAGGTGCCAATTATCAGCAGGACTTTTCGTCCCGCTTTGTCGATCAGCCATACAGATACGATGGTGAACAACACATTGATCAACCCGATCCAAATGGTCTGGGTCAAAGAAGCGTCCGTACCGAGTCCCATTCCCTTAAAAATAACCGGCGCGTAGTACAAAATGGCATTGATGCCGGTAATATGCTGCATAATGGCGAGCATAACACCGATAAAGAGAGCGACCCGAATACCAGGAGCGAACAATTGTTTCAATGAGTTGTTCTCATTTTTGAATGATTCCTTGATATCAAGCACTTCCTGCTTAGCGGCTTCTTCACCGTGAATTTTCAGCAAAATCGGCAGCGCTTCATAAGGCCGATTCTGTTTAATAAGCCATCTCGGGCTTTCGGGTATGAAGAGCATCAAGAGCATAAAGATCAGTCCTGGAACGGCTCCCACTCCGAACATCCAGCGCCAGGCTGTTGAGACACCCCAGGCTTCATCCCCCATGCTGACGATCCACGAATTCTGAAAATAAACCAGGAAAATCCCTGTTACGATCGCCAACTGATTTAAAGCAACCAAACGACCTCGGTATTTGGCGGGAGCGATCTCCGCGTTGTACACCGGACAAACGGTGGAAGTGATTCCTATGCCAATGCCGCCGATCATGCGAAAGATAACATACCCGGTGAACGTGTCTTGAAGCGCAGAGCAGATCGAGCCGACGACGAATAAAAATCCGGCGGCCAGTAATACCTTTTTTCTGCCGATCTTTTCACTCATGTAGCCGGAGAGAGCCGCTCCGGTGACACTCCCGACAATCAGACTTGACACCGCCCAACCAACCTGAAATTCGCTCAGCGAAAAACGCTGCTGCAGGAATTCGACTGCTCCCGAAACAACCGCGATATCAAAACCGAACAGGATACCTCCGAGCGCAGCTACGATGGATACCAACGTCACAAAAAGCATATTGGGTTTTTCTGATTGAAGCGCTTTCTGTTGAGCGCTTTCATTATTGATGATTACTGCCATATGATCATCTCCCCTCCAGATCTCTGGAACCTCATTCCGTTCTTCGAGGAGAAGTATAACATGCGCTTATAAAAGAAAGGCCGGTTATCGTCTTCATTAAACGGACCTTTTCCTGCACGATTTTGGCTTCGATTCCCGAATTGGAGACGGAGGGGCTGAACCTAGCATTACCTTGTCATTCGAGCTTAAAAAAATCCATGCCGATAGTCGACATGGATGAATCTCTACTATTTTTGGCCTTTGAACTCAGTGGGAGGAACACCCGTTATCTTCTTAAAGACTCGGCTAAAATAGTTCGGGTCCTTATAACCCACTTCAAAGCTGATTTCCTTAAGAGTAAGGTTGCCGGCCTTAATCAGAGAGATGGCTTTATCAATCCGCAGCCGGGTTACGAAGTCGATGAATGTTTCTCCGTATTCCTGTTTGAAAATTTTGCTGAAGTAGTGAGGATTCAAATGGACAAAATCAGCCACTTCTTCCAGCGAAAGATCATCGTTGAACCGTTCCTCGATATACATTTTCGCCCTACCCAGCATAGTCAGTGTTTGAACCTCTCGCTGTTCGCGTATCCGTTGCAGTGCTGACATGACGTACGTCTGCTGAAGCATTCCATTCTCCGCTTTGACGGCAAGCAAAGAAGCGTTTCCAGCCTCTGATGACTTCAGTTCGTCAAAGTGGCAGTAACCTCCATCCCGTTTGCGTAGGGTGGAGGCAAAAACGGCTTCGAAATAGGACTTGCGAAGTCCTTCCTCGCCGCTATGCAGCGACCCGATTCCAATGGCCGTCTTTATACCAAGTTGCTCCTGGGCAAGCTCGGAGAGCTGCTGAACAAGGTGTTTAACCAACTGCCGCCAGTCGTTTTCGCCGGTGACAGGCGGCTTGCGTAAAAAAGTGGCTACATGATGGTCGATCAAGGAGCTTACAATGGAATTCGGGCCATGCGTTTTTACATAGCTTCGGAAATGATCGTAAATTTTCTTTTTATCCTGCTCGTCCGTATATCCGTCAAAGGCGGCAATGATGGCGCTTCCCTGATCAAGAGGAAAGTCCAGCCATTCTGATAGCTGGGAAGCGCTCGAATCCACGGTCTGGTCAACCATAAGCATTAAAGCCAGCTCATTTTCTGCGAGCGGCATCAGCTGTGAGATTTTGTGCCTAAGCTCCAATTCTTCCGTACGTGCCCGCTTCTCGTACTCAATTTCTTCAATCAGTCGTTTCAGTGTACCGATGATCAGTTCTCGCTTCGCTGGCTTCAGAATATATTCTTTCACACCCAAAGAGAGCGCCTCCCGGGCATAGGCAAAATAATCATAGGCAGTGACGAGCACGAATCGGGTATCGGGAAGCCGCTCCTTTAATTCACGAAGCGCCGCAAGCCCGTCGATTCCAGGCATATTGATATCCAGAATGGCAATATGGGGACGGTGCTCTTCCGCACATTCAATCGCCATGCGGCCGTTGCCGGCATGAATAAACCGGAATATCCCCGGCATCGCCCGTTCCACTGTCAATTCCAGTCCTTCTCTCTCCAAAGCCTCGTCATCCGCGATCAACAACCGATACATCAGTCTGCTCACTCTCCTTCTTGACTGGAATTCGTATTGTTATGGTAGTACCTCGTCCGATATTGCTATTGATTTCAACCATTCCTTCCTTTCCGTAGAACAACTGCAGCCGCCTAAACACATTTTGCATTCCAAGTCCTGTTGAACTGCCGCTTTCGACTTCGCCTTTAAGATGGAGTACGGACAGTCGGGTTTCCTCCGTCATGCCCTTTCCGTTGTCCGAAATTTCAATTTGTACATCTTCGTTTGCTCTCGACAGCGTTAACATGATAATGGCTCCGTCTTCCATATCTGCCACACCATGAAGAAAAGCGTTTTCAATAAATGGCTGGATCGTCAGGGCCGGAATTTGCTGCTGAAGTACGGAAGCGTCAAAGTGAAGATCGAAGCGAATTCTGTCCCTGAAACGCGCCTGCTGGATGGTTACGTATTCGCGGATATGATCCAGTTCCTCCTGGAGAGTTACGGGTTTGTCCAGCTTCTGCAGGCTGTACCGTAGCAGATTGGACAGCGAAACGATCAGGTCGCTGGTTTTCTCCGCCCCTTCCAGAATCGCCAGCTTGGAGAGCACATTTAAGGTATTAAATAAAAAGTGCGGGTTAATTTGATTTTGCAGAGCCAGAAGCTCCAGTTCCTTCACAAGCCGCCGCATTTCCAGACTCTGTTTATCCTTCTCGATGAGGATACTCAAATCGGCGGACATTTGCGAAATGGCGTCCGACAGTACGCCTAGCTCGTCATCCCGTCGCGGTTGGGGCTTGATATTCAGATCACCTGTGGCGATTCGCTTCGCCAGTCCGACAAGTCTGCCGACAGGGCCAGTAATGCTGCGCGAGACCCAGATTGCAAGCAAAACCCCCATCAGCGCGTTCATGCCGAACAACGCCACTCCCCATCCGTTCATTCGCTCATTCTTGTTCCGGATGTTCTCAATGATTGGCCGGTAATAAGCCAGTTCATCATCGATCAGTTGCTGACCCTCCTCATGAATATAGCTGACGGTTTTCTCCGCTTCAATATAATGTTCAAAAGCCGATTGAGGATCTTGTGCCTTTGCATCCAGAACTGCGGCTTGTTTCTCTTTAAGAAATGTAGCCAACAGATTCACGTAGTCCTCCTCGGCGAAAGAAGGGTCGGTCGAGTTGGAGACTTCCTGAATTCTGCCTTTCAACTGCATCAATTGGTATTCTGTCGGACCCTGCACAGCCTTATCGCCTCTTGGATTAAGCAGATAGGCATATAGGAGATTTAAGTTGCTCTCCGCCGATTCGGAGGTTTGCTCGATGAGAAGAATGCGGCCAAGCATTTCATCGTAGCTCTGTTGTACGACCTTTCCGCTTTGGAATACAAAATAAGCGATGATATTGGCGAACACAACTAGAAGAGGGATGAACAGAAGCAGCTTCGTTCTGATCGTCATCGTCTGTCATCTCCGGTCATGTTGTCGGGAGTGTCCGCATGCATCTCATATATCCTGGTGTATGTTAATTCCTGGGGGGGATTCCCCTTTAGATAATCATTCAGTAATTTTATGGACTTAGCCCCCATTTCCTCTGGCTGTTGAACAATGGTCAGTTCGATTTTGCAATCTCTGATGGCTTTCAACGTCTCGGCCATATCGTCAAAAGCGAAAATCTGCAAATTCCGCGCTCCGCGTCGCTCCGAGGCTTCCAGAATACCAAGGCCGTCCAGCGCACTGAATCCGACCATGTAGCGGATCTGCGGATACCGGGTGAGCATGTTCTGAGCTTGCTGTGCTGCCTGAAGCCGTGAAATATTTGAGGAGCGAATCTCCACAATGCGGAGCTTGGGATAGCGACCGATCACGGAACGAAATCCAGCAAGCCTGAGTCGCTGATTCTCGACGCGCTCGCTACTGATCATAACTCCAATGTCGCCACGCTCTCCAGAGGCTTTCGCTAACAGCGCGCCCATCCGTTTTCCTGCTCCTTCGTTATCCGTTCCCACGTAAGCTAGTCTACGGGAATCTGGTTCATCCGTATCGATCGTGATGACGGGGATGCCAAGTCCGGCTGCTTTGTCGATTAATCGGCGATACTCTGGATCATTTATCCCTTGAACCAGAATTGCATCCGCCTTACTGGCAATCGCTTTATCCAGCAGTTTGACCTGCTCGGACGGATTAATGCGGTCCGGCCCGATATAATCGAGCCGCATACCGTACTGTTCCGCTTCCTTTCGGGCTCCTTGTTCGATTGACCGCCAGTAATAATTATCCAACTCCTGGGATATCATTACGACTTTTGTAGCGGAAACCCCGTCTTTTGGAGAAACCGTCTTCAATAACTCTGCAAATTGGTGAATTTGAAAAGAAGACAGAGTGAACTGGAAGAGCAGCCAGGCAAATAGCAGGAAGACTGGGATAAGGATAAATGTCCATTTACGGTTTGACATGTCTTGCTCCTTTGTAAATATTTACAGACTCACTCATTATACAGCAACAAAACAACCGCACGCAGCTATCGTCAGCATAAGCGCGGTTATTGAGGAGGAATTCCATATTTTAATCAAGGTACATGACCAAAGTAGAAATCTTGAAGGGTAAGCAACAACAGATATTTGAAGAATGGTTTGCCCATCTTACAAGTAGTGAGGAGATAGAAGCCGAGCAAGCACTAAGTGAATTCCGTGGAAAGATAGCATTGGAGATAGGCCCCTACCAGTAGAATTAGGACATTTTTAAGTCCAGAAACTACTGCAGGGGCTTAAGTATAAAAAAATAACCTCACTAAATCAGACCATGCTTTTTAAAGCTGTGAAACAGTCCATCTTCATCGACAGCATCCGTAATGTCATCTGCAATGGCTTTGAGGCCCGGTTTGGCATTTCCCATAGCAATTCCTAGCGCACAATATTCAATCATTTCAGCATCGTTCATCCCGTCTCCGATAGCAATGGTGTCTTCTTGGGATCTTCCCAAATGCTCAATAAGCTTTTCAATAGCTACGGCTTTGTGAATACCGGGAACCATTAGCTCGCCGCTGTCTTGCCCGAAAGCAGATACAGTACATTGAATAACCTCAAATTTCCCTGCAAATTCCTTTTTGATCTGTTCGAAAGGAACATTTTTGTTTTCCAAAAAGCATGCTTTGTTCACGTCACTACGGTACAGGTTGTCCTCTCCTATAGTTAGACCAGTGATAAAAGGATGCGGGCGTTGTTCTTTTTTTTCTCTGGCTACGGGATCATTGTCCACATCACCATAGATAAGCCGTTCCACATGGGGCAAAAAGTTTTTACTCGCAAACAGTCCCCCGTTCGATTCCAAATAAAAGTCCAAATCATGTTCATCAAAGTAATCGACCATATGTTTAACATCTTCATCCGATACTTTGTGGTGATATAACATCTCGCCTTCGATTTCTACAAAGCCCCCGCCAGCTCCGATGATCCCGTCAAAACCGACCTCCATGATAAAATCATAAATCTCCGCTTTGGATCGGCCAGTGCATAAATAAATCAGATGTCCGTTCTTTCTCGCTTCGATACATGCTGTTTTTGCAGATTCGGGAATCATACCATCATCATCCACTAGCGTTCCATCTATATCTAAAAAGATAATCTTTTTGTTCATCTTAGGCTGCTCCTTGCTCTCCAATGTTTTCTTTTATGTTACTACATTTACCGCACTTAAAGTACATATTGAACTGAAAAAACACTAGATAGAAAGAGAGAAACGGATGGAGCAAAATGGAAATGGGCAACCCTCTGCTAAAGCGAAAGTTAGGATTTTTGACACCTAAATACGAAACTGGTCATGATTTTGATAACGTTTTCCGCAGAGCTATTGCTACAATGACGGTATATACCAATTCTAATTACCGGAGGTTGAATGCCGTGTCATTTAAAGTAGCTTTTATTGGAGCAGGAAGCATCGGTTTTACCCGTGGAATTTTGCGAGATCTGTTATCGGTGCCGGAATTTAACGATATTGAAGTGGCTTTTACGGATATCAGTCAGCACAATCTGGATATGGTTACTGAGCTGTGCCAGCGGGATATTCGTGAGAATGGTTTGTCCATACAAATACAGTCCTCTACGGACCGAAAGATAGCTCTAAAGGATGCCAAATACGTCATTTGTACCATCCGGGTAGGAGGGCTAGAGGGCTTTGCAACCGATGTGGATATTCCGCTGAAATATGGCGTGGATCAATGCGTGGGCGATACACTGTGTGCAGGAGGGATTATGTACGGTCAGCGTGGTATTGCTGAAATGCTGGCCATCTGCAAGGATATCCGCGAGCTAAGTGCACCGGATGTATTGTTGCTGAACTACTCGAACCCGATGGCGATGATTACGTGGGCCTGCAATAAATACAGCGGTGTGCGTACAATCGGCCTATGCCACGGCGTCCAGCATGGGCATCACCAAATTGCCGAGGTGTATGGTCTGGAGAAGCAGGATGTGGACATTGTGTGCGCCGGAATCAATCACCAGACGTGGTACATTCAGGCGTCACATGAAGGCAAGGATCTGACAGCTGGACTGCTGGAGGCTTTTGAAAAACATCCCGAATATAGCCGCACCGAAAAGGTACGCATCGACATGCTTCGTCGTTTTGGCTATTACAGCACAGAGTCGAATGGCCATCTAAGTGAATATGTACCTTGGTACCGGAAGCGTCCGAATGAAATTCTGGACTGGATTGATCTAGGCAGCTGGATCAACGGAGAAACAGGCGGCTATCTGCGTGTATGTACAGAAGGACGTAATTGGTTTGAAACAGATTTCCCCAACTGGATGAAAGAAGACCCATTGGAGTACAAGGCGGAAAATCGCGGTGAAGAGCATGGTTCATACATTATCGAAGGTCTAGAAACCGGACGTGTATACCGGGGGCATTTTAATGTCGTAAATAACGGTGTGATTTCCAATTTGCCGGACGATGCGATTATTGAAGCGCCTGGATATGTGGATCGGAATGGTATCTCCATGCCACATGTAGGAGACCTTCCGCTCGGTCTTGCTGCCGTCTGCAATGTAAGTATTTCCGTCCAGCGTTTGGCTGTTGAAGCGGCTGTGCACGGAGATGATAAGTTGCTGCGGCAAGCGTTTATGATGGATCCGCTAGTGGGCGCGGTGTGTAATCCGAAAGAAATTTGGCAGATGGTCGATGAAATGCTGGTGGCCCAGGAAGCATGGTTGCCGCAATACGGAGCAGCAATTGTCGAGGCGCGTCAACGTCTGGCTGCAGGCGATCTGATTCCAACCCGACCTTATGAGGGAGCAGCGCGACTTAAGGTGAAGACGGTTGAAGAAATGCAGCTGGATCGGGATGCCGCCAATAAAAATGCAGGGCAATCCGATAAGGGCAAGGATCGCGAAAAAGTGTAGAACAACAAGAGCATAGATTGACTTCACAACAATAAAAGGGTGTTTTCACGGTCATGTGGCCTGAAAACACCCTTTTGCTGTCGATAGATATAACGATTTGGCATAGTTGGCGTTCTGGAGTTTATCATTGTCGATTTGAGCTGACGGAAATTAAAGAATGCGGTCTTGCTTTTTTTGAATTCGCTTTTTTGCTGTCGATCCTAAATCTCCTGAGAGCTTGTCATAGCAGGGATGTTCAACAAATGAAGGAACCGGTTTCAGAAAAAGAGGTGCCACAACGAACCGTTAGAGTGGCAATTCATATGCCTAATTAATAATGTAGTCCTTAATTTATTCAATTTACAGCAGATTTCCAGCTCACTATAATCTAACATAGGAGGTGACAAAAAGGGGAAAATGTGAGCGCATGGACAAATAGAAAGCGCTTACCTTTCGCAACTATGAACGCCGCTTTTTTTTGGAGAGAGTAGGCGTAACTCACATTTAATCATGTAACAATCAGGTGCCGACATAGGAAGATTCAACAAAATCCACGGAAAGATAGGTGAAGCAATTGAAAACAAAGCAAGTGCTTCGTAAAAGCATGAAGTATGCTTTTGCGCTATCACTCGTCGCAAGCAGCTTTCTACCAGGTGCAGGATTTACGGATAAAATACATGCAGAATCCCATGTGGACAATCCTTACCAAGGGGCGACAAAATATGTTAGTCCTGATTATGCGGCTAGTGTTGATACATCGATTGCCAAGATTACGGATGCCAATCTGAAAGCAAAAATGCAAACGGTCAAAACATTCCCGACAGCCGTATGGCTTGATCGTATCGCTGCTATTAACGGCGGTGGAGGCAAGCTTGGCCTGGAAGCGCATTTGGACCAAGTATTGGCGCAAAAGAAAGGCAGCACACCGATTACGGCGGAATTTATTGTGTATGATCTGCCCGGACGGGATTGTCATGCCTTGGCTTCCAATGGTGAATTACCGCTGACTCAGGCAGGGCTGGAAACATATAAAAAGGATTATGTTGACAAAATTGCTTCTATTTTTGCAAATCCCAAATATAAGGATATTCGTATCGTAGCGATCATTGAACCAGATAGTTTGCCAAACCTGGTAACCAATCTGGATGATCCTAAATGTGCGCAAGCCAAGTCTACAGGGATTTATGAAGCTGGTGTTAAGTACACAATGAATAAGCTGAACGAGATTCCGAATGTGTACAAATACGTAGATATCGGTCACTCTGGCTGGTTAGGTTGGGATAACAACCGTGCAGCAACGGTATCCCTGTTTACAACTATCTTCAAAGACACTAGTAAAGGTCTGTCCAGTGTAGATGGCTTTATCACGAATACAGCCAATACTTCACCGCTGACAGAACCTAATTTGCCTGATCCAAATCTGAATGTCGGCGGACAACCGATCAAATCGTCCAAGTACTATGAATGGAATCCTAATTTCGATGAATCGGATTTCGCAGAGTCATTGCATAGAGATTTTGTCAGCGCAGGCTGGCCGAGCTCACTCGGTATGTTAATTGATACAGGCCGTAACGGATGGGGCGGACCTAACCGTCCGACTTCCGCAGTCGGCAATGATATTAACTCCTATGTAAACTCAGGCCGTGTTGACAAACGCTCGCACCGTGGTAACTGGTGTAATAACAGCGGAGCAGGTATGGGAACACCGCCACAAACGGCTCCAGCTGGCCATATTGATGCCTATGTATGGGCGAAACCTCCGGGTGATTCCGATGGTTCCAGCTCACTCATTCCGAACGATGAGGGTAAAGGCTTTGACCGTATGTGTGATCCTACCTATACAACCAAGGATGGCACATTAACAGATGCTTTACCGAATGCACCTATTTCAGGAGCATGGTTCCATGATCAGTTTGTGATGCTGGTACAAAATGCGTACCCTGCAATCGTGCCTTCCACTGGTGGTGTGGACCCAGCGCCTACAGCTCCAGCTGTACCGTCAGGCTTAAAGGCTGTTGTGGGCAATGCTCAAGTAACGCTGACTTGGAATGCGTCTACTGGTGCCGATAGCTACACGGTAAAACGTGCCACTAGCGAAGCAGGTCCTTTTACAGCCGTTGCGCCTCTTGTAACGGAAAGAGAGTACACGGATAAGGGGCTGACGAACGGAACAACTTACTTCTATGTTGTAAGTGCTACGAATGCGAAAGGAACAAGTAAGGATTCCGCAACGGTAAGCGCTGAACCTAAAGGTACACCGACTGATCCAACCGACCCTACAGAACCAGCGGGTGATCTGGTTGTAATGTACCGGGCTGGTGACACCGACCCAGCTAATAACGCAGTCAAGCCTTTCCTTAACCTGAAAAATAAAGGTACAACACCCGTGAAGCTGAGTGAGCTGAAAATCCGCTATTACTTCACGAAGGATGGCAGCCAAGAGCTGCAATCTGCAGTAGACTATGCGCAAGTAGGCAATGATAACGTGCTGCGTACCATTACAGACAACTATATTGAAATTGGTTTCAGTGCTGCTGCCGGCTCGCTTGCTGCTGGAGCGCAAACAGGTGATATTCAGATCCGCATGAACAATAGCGACTGGTCTAACCTGAACGAATCCAATGATTACTCCTTCGATCCAACGAAAACCTCTTATGCAGAATGGAACAAAGTAACGTTGTTCCACAATGATAAGCTGGTGTGGGGAATCGAGCCTTAGGATTTAGCCAGAACAAGTGCCCTTGAGTGATTGAAAAGTATTAAAAGAAGGCTACGGCATAGCTGTCGTAGTCTTTTTTTACGTCTTCGAATAAAGAATTTGATGACCAAGGGAATAAGCATTGAAATTGTGTATAATGAAAAAAAGAATGCTGTTCTACTGTGGAGGGTCATCATGAGCAAAAAGTTAATCTTAGATGTAGATACTGGCATTGACGACGCGCTTGCTATTGCGTATGCGGTCCATTCGCCGGAATTGGAGCTACTCGGTATTACAACCACCTTTGGTAATATCTCGGTGGAGGAGGCAACACGTAACTCACTGATTCTGCTGGAAAAACTGGGGGTAGAGGCTCCGGTCGTGTCTGGCGCTCACAAGCCGTATGCTCGGGAGTTGTTCAAACCTTATTCCCGGCATATTCACGGTGAAGACGGTATTGGCAATCAGTTGAAAGGAGCTCCCTCCCGTCAGGCTGCGTCTGGGGATGCCGCTGATTTTATAATCGGACAGGCTCGTCGCTATGAAGGCAAACTTACCCTGGTAGCTGTGGGACCGCTGACCAATCTTGCGATTGCATTGGATCGCTGCCCCGAATTGCCCCAATTGCTTGACCGCCTGATCATCATGGGCGGCGCGGTTACAGTGAAAGGGAATGTAACTCCGACGGCTGAAGCGAATATTTATGCCGATCCAGAAGCCGCAGCCTATGTGCTGGGAGCGGGCTTTCCGCTTACGCTGGTTGGGCTGGACGTCACGATGCAAACACTGCTTCCCCAGCAGGATGTGGACAAATGGCGTGAGCAAGGGACCGAGCTGGGCGCGTTTATGGCAGATATGACAGACTTTTATATGGAAGCCTATCGCAATTTCAGACCTGGTATTGCAGGCTGTGCTTTGCATGATCCACTGGCTGTAGGATTAGCGATAGATTCCAGTTTTGTGGAGACGCGTCCAATGCACATTGCCGTTGAGGTGGGGGATTCCGCCGAGGTTGGTCGCACCCGTGAGGTGCAAAATGAGAACGAAGCTCAAGCCCTGACTACGGTTGATGTGGCACTTAAAGTCGATGCGGAGCGATTTTTGCGTCATTTTCTTAGCCGGGTGGTATAAAAAAATAATTCGAAGATTGCCGATGAACCTGCATCGGCAATCTTTTGTGCATACATGTTTTAAGGGCCTTTATCTAAAGGTGGACTCACTGCTATAAAATCCCATATCATGTTAGAATAGGTGTAGTTAGAAAAACTGCCGGACCACAAAGGAGGAGATTCATTGTGTTTTCTGCTGCTCGACGACTGCCTTTGCTGGAACATATGTATAATCATGCCCCGACAGGAATCGTGATTTTGTCGAGGGAGGGGAAGTGCCTGTACGTCAATCCCGCCTTTTGCAAAATGGTCGGATATGAGCAGGAGGAATTACTGGATATCCGATATTACCATCTCTTGTATAAAGAGGCTCAGGATCAGCGAGGGTTGAGGGAGGCTTACGCAGGTTGGCTAAAGGCTACGGATCAAGTCTATAAGACAGAGCTGCGTTTGAAACATAAAAGGGGAACATCCGTCTGGCTATCGCTGGAATTAACCATATTTGATGATGAGGCTACCGAACAATCTTATTTGATTGCGTATGCAATGGATATCACGGAGAAAAAAGATATGGAGCAGGTGCTCTCGGATAATGAGGATTTGTACATGCTGATTACGGAAAATACGCCGGATGTTATCTCATATAGCACGGCGGACGGCATACTCCAATATATTTCTCCTTCGGTGGAAAAACTCCTAGGCTATACAAAGCAGGAAATGCTCGGCAAAAAGCGGCTCCAATTCTACCATGTTGAAGATGCCGATTATATGCGTGTACATGGACTCTTCAAGGAAACAGGCATCATGAAGCGGCGTGTTCGTCATAAGGACGGGCACTATTTGTGGCTGGAAGTATCGTACCGGATTATTCGGGATGAACAGGGCAGAATCAAGCGAGTACTGTCCATCGGACGCAACATCACAGAGCGCCAGAAGAGCGAGGAGAATTTGGCAAAAGCTCAAAGGTTGGCGATGTTCGGCTCATGGGACTGGGATCTGGTCAACAATGTTATGCATTTCTCCAAGGAATTTCGCAGCATTTTTGGTTATCGTGTCAAGTCGGTTGAAACAAGTATTGACGCGTTCATGGCGGCTGTTCATCCAGAAGATACAGAGCGCATGAAACAGATTATCACCAACGTTATATTAAAGGGAGTTCACGAAGAAACCTTTTACCGGATTGTATTGCCGAATGGGGAACAAAAGGTACTGCGTTCAATCTGGGAAGCTGAAATGGACGAGCATGCAGGCAAGCCCGTTCAAGTGGTTGGAATGATCCAGGATGTTACAGAGCACCGGGAAATGGAGCAGCGTCTGCGCGAAAGTGAAAACCGTTATAGGTCACTGTTTCAGCATAATCCACTCGGGATATGCGCCGTGAATATGGAAGGTCATATCTTGAGCGTGAATCCGAGCTTGGAGGAGCTTACGGGTTATACGAAGGATAAGCTGCTTGGGGCTGACATACTCATCATGGCTTCCTCTGAGGAACAGGACAAAATCAAGCGTCACATGGAGCTGGCCAAGCAGGGTGAGACGCAAACCTATGAATCGGAATTTATACATAAGGAGGGGGAGCGTCTATTCATCAAGATGACGAATATCCCGATTTTCGTGCAAGAGGAAATTGTAGGCTGCTACGGGATTATAGAAAATGTTACCCCTCTTAAAAGCTACATTGCTCAAATTGAAAAGCTCAGTAATGAGCATTCGCTTATTTTGAATGCCGTATCCGAAGGAATTGTAGGTTTAAGTACCGAAGGACATGTCCGCTTTATGAACCCGGCAGCTGTTGAGATGTTTGGCGTAGGATCTGCCAATCCGCTGAATGGCGCTTGCATAGACATGATCCTCCATGCTGACGAAATTGGCAGTCATTTTCCGGACGAACAGTCCTCTATTCTTCAAGCGATTCGAAGCGGAGCCTCTTATCAGGCAGAGGAAGCTGTATTTTGGAAAAAAGGCGGGTCCAGCTTTCTGGCCTCCTATCGAATCAGCCCTTTGATGGATAATGGCGAGCGAAAAGGGGCTGTGATGGTTTTTGTAGACAGGACGAATGAAAAGGAGATCATTCGGGCCAAGGAGTCTGCCGAACGCGCCGATCGGGCCAAGTCAGAGTTTCTTTCTGTGATGAGTCATGAGCTCCGTACACCGATGAACGGCATTATAGGCATGGCGGGGTTACTGGCAGATACTGAATTGGATGAGGAGCAGCGTAGCTATATAGACATTATTACCAGTAGCAGCGGTGCTTTAATGCAGATATTGAACGAGATACTGGATTTGAGCAAAATCGAAGCTGGCAAAATGTCTTTGCTGCACGAGTCCTTTGTGCTAGATGATGTGGTGGGCAGTGTGGCTGACCTATTCATGACGCAGGCTATGGAAAAAGGCATTGAGCTGGAATGGCATGTGGATCAGGAAATCCCGGGGATGCTGGTCGGCGATCATGTGCGTATTCGACAGGTGCTGGTGAATTTGGTGAGCAATGCGATCAAATTTACGGAGCGAGGGCGTGTAAATATCTTTGTGGAGAGAAAGGCTTACAGCCGTCGTAAAAATAGATGCCTGATTGAGTTCAGTGTAACGGATACTGGAATCGGTATCCCAGCAGACCGCCAGCATCTATTGTTTCAGCCTTTTTCCCAGCTTCATCCGGCACTGAACCGAAAATATGGAGGGACGGGACTAGGATTGTCCATCTGTAAAAACTTGGTCAAGCTGATGGGGGGGGCTATTGGTGTAGATAGCGATGAGGCCAGAGGAGCGACGTTCCGGTTCCAGCTGGATCTTAAGCTGCCGGAAGGTTCAACGCTTGCGAATATAAGCCGTGATGAACCTTATGAGTCAAAGGAAGGCTAAAAAGAGATAGCCGTGATGCGTGATGCATCACGGCTATTTTTGTAAGGAATAACCAAAGAAAAGATTGACAAACTGTTCTAACTGTACTATTAATGATAGTACAGTTAGAACAGTTCAGTATATACAAGTGAATCAGAATAAGTCTTGAAAGGAGGAAGTCCATGTTCGAGCTGGATATCCGCAGCCGCAAGCCGATCTACGAACAGCTTATGGACAGGGTAAAGGAAATGATCGTGTACGGATCACTTCAGCCGGATGAGCAATTGCCTTCCGTACGGACATTGTCCGCTCAGCTTACGGTGAATCCGAATACGATTCAGAAGGCGTATCGAGAGTTGGAACGAGAAGGATACATTTATTCCGTTCAAGGCAAAGGCAGCTTTGTCACACCTGCCGAGCATCAGCCGCAGCAAATAAAGCGGGATGAGATTCGGGCGGCATTGTTAAAACAGATGATCGAAGCCGTCCATTTCGGTTTTACGCAGCAGGAAGTGGACGACATATACGTGGAAGCTATACAAACAAAGGAAAGGGGGATGTCCCTTGATTGAATTAAGGGAAGTCACAAAGACATTTACAGAAGAAAAGGCTGTCGATCAGCTCGCCCTTACGGTGAAGAAGGGCTCTATTTTTGGGTTGCTGGGCTCGAACGGGGCAGGGAAAACGACACTGCTCAAAATCATCGCCGGGATTTACCGACCGGATACTGGCAAGGTATTAATCGGTGGGCAGTCGGTGTATGAGCAGCCTGAAGTCAAGCAGCGTATTCTGTTTATGCCAGACACCCCCTATTTTTTTCCGCAAGCGACAATTCGTCAGATGGCCCGGTTTTACCGCTCCATTTATCCGAGCTGGAGCGAGGAACGCTACATACAGCTTACGGAGGTTTTTAAGCTAGATCCTAAACGAAAGCTTCACCGTTTTTCCAAGGGGATGAAGCGTCAGGCTGCTTTTTTGCTTGCCTTGAGCTGTATGCCTGAGCTGCTCATTTTGGATGAACCGATTGATGGGCTGGACCCGGTGATGCGTAGAATGATCAAAAATTTACTGTTTCAGGAAACCGCTGCACGCGAGATGACCGTCGTGATCTCATCTCATAACTTGCGTGAAATAGAAGACATGTGTGATCACGTCGGCATTATGCACCAGGGTCGGATGCTGCTGGAAAAAGAGGTCGACGACCTCAAGTCTGATACGCATAAGGTACAGGTTGCCTTTCGTGACAGCACGCATGAGGAAGCCGTATGTGGACAACTTTCGGTTGTACATAAGGAGCGGAGGGGCAGTATTCTGCTGCTTATTATCCGGGGTGAACGAGAGCGGATTGCAGAGACGATTGAAGCGTATGAGCCGCATGTGTTCGATTTGCTGCCGTTGACGCTTGAAGAAATTTTCATTTATGAAATGGAGGACGCAGGTTATGACATCCAACCGATTCTTCTGTAGCGGCGGCGTAATTCGCCAAAGCCTGAGACAGCATGGCTGGATCGGTCTGTTGTACTTGGTGGGATTGCTATTTACAGTACTGCTGCCATTGTTTATGAGCATTGGTGATGAACAACCACGAGTGGTTTTAAAAAGCTTGTTCGATAGCACAAGCTCAGGTAATGAATTGCAAAAATTAATTTTAGTGACCGTACCGGTGCTGGCAGGTGTGATGCTGCTTCGTTTTATTCAGCGACAGGGGCCATCCGATTTGTATCATAGCCTACCTTTGCGTAGAGAGCATCTATTAACGGCACATTTGATTAGCGGTCTTATTCTTTTACTTGTACCTGTATGGCTGACTGCGGGAGTAACTGCCTGGGTTAACACGTCAGTCGAACTGCCTTATATTTTTCATATCCATGATATTGGTTCATGGGCACTGGTCGTATCCGTCCTTACGATTTTCTTTTTTACCTTTACCGTGTTTGTAGGTATTTGTGTGGGACAATCGTTGCTACAGACCGTAGTAGTGTATGTTTTATTGCTATTGCCTCAGTTTCTATTCATGATGATGGGGCGTTTTCTGGAGCGTAATTTATACGGATATGTGCGGGTGCAAGAAACCATTGTCCAATATATTAACGGTTCGGAGTTTCGCAGCAATAATAATATTTGGGAAAACTTATCGCCGTTTGTACGCATTATGGACAACTTGCCGAATCGCGCCTTTTCCTACATGGAGCTGCTTGCCTATATAGGTATCTCCCTGCTGTTTGTCGCCTTGAGTTATGGTTTGTATCGTAAACGCTTGGTCGAGAAGGCGACTCAGGCAATGGCTTTCTCTTTCTTTCAACCTTTGTTCAAGGCAGGGGTTATACTATGCGCTATGCTTGTACTAGGCGATTATTTTTATAATGCAGGTACAAGAGGAGCTAATTGGTCGATTTTTGGGTATGCACTTGGAGCTATTTTAGGCTATATCATTGTAGAGATGGTCATCCGCAAAACGTGGCAAATTGTGCGCGTTCGCGCTTTGATAGAAATGGTCGTTTACGGTGTGGTCATGGGGCTAGTACTATATATCCCGATTTCAGGTTGGTTGGGTTATGAGGGACGGATTCCAACAGCACACTCCGTAGAAAAAGTTTATGTGGGGCAAGAGGAGCCTTTAGGGGGAGATGCAGAAAAAGAAGCTTATTACTCCCAAGACAGGGCCTATATCGCCTCTGTGCTGAATTTACATCGTGAACTCGTACGTGCACATGCAGCTGGCGAGAAATCGTTGTCCAAAAACCTGGCCGTTGAAAGGGCAGTCATAGTCTATCGTTTGGATGATGGTTCCACCATGACTAGGCGTTATACATTCCCAGAAAAGCCTTTCAGGACAGAACTGACTAAGGTGATGGAAGCAGAGCCTTATAAAACGGTAAGATACGAGCTGGATAAGCTGCAAGGAAAAGCAGAGACGATTAATATCCAATCCATAGATGATAATGAAAGACGAGTGGTTTTGACCAATCCCAAAGAAACTCGTGAATTTGAAGATATACTCAAAGAAGAAGTATTAAATATGAGTTATAGCGAAATGCAATCACATCGATATCCTCTGGGGAATGTTTCTATTACAAATAAAGAGTCATCCTCTACCAATAAAGAACCGAGCTGGAAGCGTGAAATTTCATTTAGTTGGCCGGCCTCATATCACAAGCTTACAGGTTGGCTAGAGCAAAAGGGGTATGCGGATAAGGTGATCATTGATTCCAAGGATATTTTCTCAATACGGGCTGTTCCTATTATTTCTCAGGAAATGGAGCCTTATCAGCCTAATCAGTATATTGAAGACTATAAACTATTTAAAAGCATTCAACAGAAGCACAAAGCAACAACCATTGAAGATTCGAAGCTTTGGAGCACTGTACTGGAAAAGCGCAGACCTTATAACCTTACTCCAAATATAGAAAAAGGCACTTATATGTTTCAAGTTAAGGTTAAGCCTCTATACAGTTCAGATGCCCACACAGGCTATTACTTATTAACTCCAAAAGATATGACACCGGAGCTTGCAAAGGCTTTACCGACAGTTCCTTAAAATCCGATACCAAAAAGGCCTTTCCCGTGGGGGGAGGCCTTTTTGCCATATGTAGCTTGAGTGCCTCCTCGTTCGGATGATCGGATAAGGACATTTTTATCCTCCTCTCGTATACTAATCTTTACCATAATTGTACAATGAAGAAGCAATGGCTTACAGTCTCATTTCATTCATTAGATATAGGGGGATGTACATGTCTGATCCAAAGGGAGTTATAACCAAGCCGGAAAAGGACGAGTCTGTGCGGATAGCATGGTTTTGGCCATGGCTGGGCGGTACGTTTATGTTTGGATTGTTTTCAGTCATGTTTAATGTAGTTTGGAGTATGGTTGTGGCACCCCAAGTGCAGCTTTTGCTGAGGCATGAAGGTGTGACGGATACAACTGTGATTGTAATACTGCTTCTATATGCATGGATTATCGGTCTCATCTTTGCAGCTTATGGTGCCTTGAGTGCGCGTATGTCCAGCATGGGCAAGCTTTCGCTGATGCTGACCGGGCTATTATCATTATTATGTGGGCTGTGGTTGTGGATTATAGGAATACAAGGGTCTGGTGGTCAACCTGCTGAAGTGTGGGGAGGGGCGTGGGAACTTTTTTCACTCTATCACGCCTGGGCAGAGCCTGTATTGGAGGTACTGGGGCCATATACACAGCATGGTGAAATCTGGTTTCTACTGGCAGCACTGCTGCCGATAGTTGGCATGGTAGTAGGAGTTGAGGTGAATCGTTATCCAGCGCTAACCGACAAGAATGGTAAGGTGGATCATAGATGGCAATGGATTGTTGCCGCGATATCTGCTGCGCTCGTCATTGTGCTGACGATTACACTGATGCTTCCTCAACGCCCGTACATTGCAGAGAAGGATTTTCCGGTAGTTGACGGGGCTACGGCGGCCATTCCGTTTGCGCAGGATATGCTGCATGAACTGACTGGAATGAGCAAGGCGCGAGCGGCGCACGAGCTGAGATTCAACACGACCCATCAGGCATATGTCAATTTGATCGAAAAGAAGGCGGATCTGATTCTGGTGGCCGGTCCTTCCGATGAGGAACTGCGTCTGGCGAAAAGTCGGGGAATACAAATGAAGCTCACACCCATTGGGTGGGATGCGTTTATTTTTCTCGTGCATCAAGACAATCCGGTTAAGGGACTTTCTTCGGAGCAGGTTCGTCGCATATATGAAGGAGCTATCCATAATTGGAATGAAGTAGGGGGCAAGGATCAGCCGATCATTGCTTATCAGCGAGAAGAAAATTCAGGCAGTCAGACATACATGCAAAAGAAAGTGATGGCAGGCCATGAGATGGCTGACCCGCCACGTGAACTACAAATTGGCATTATGGGTGGTATGATTAATGCAGTCGCAGATTTTAACAAGGATCACAACGCGCTCGGATATTCATTTTATTATTTTGCAAATGTGATGCATAATCGTCAAGAGGTCAAATTTTTGTCTATTGATGGAGTAGAGCCGAACAAAGAACACATTCGCTCGAAGCAATATCCATTCACAGCTCAACTGTTCGTGGTCACACGGGAAGGCGAGAAACCAAGCCCTTCGATGCAACGATTACTCGAATGGCTGCAAAGTGAAGAAGGAACTCGGGCCATCGAAAAAGGCGGCTTTGTTCCTGTAAACTCGTAAACCTGAAACGATGGTTCGCATACAGTCACCCGTATATTCACCTTAAGAGTGAAACGAAGACAGCAGGGTAATACATAGAATATGCTTTGCTGTGAATACAATACCCGCACAGCATGTATATCACCAACATAAGGGGATGAACGAAAATGAAGAAAAAAACATCGGTATGGGTGCTTTTGCTCGCCGTAGCCATAGTGACAGCGGGGTGTGAAACAGGCTCGCAAACAGGACAAACGGCTCAAAATGAGCAAAAGGGTGCCGCCTCGGCACAAGCGAATGGTTCGGGAACAACTGTAGATACACCGAAAACAGGAGGACAAGCAACCACAGACTCTACTATAGCGAAGGTCCGCATGGACAATATTACCGCGCTGCGTTTGATCGACGGTCAATCCGGCTGGATCGGCGGAAATGGCTGGATTGCCCGAACGGACGCGACTGCATCCGGTTCAGTCGGATCGACGTGGAATGTGCAATATCAGGGCCAAGGTACGGTTCAGCAGATTTTTGCCTTGAACGGACAGCAGGCCTGGGCTGTTATGGCAGACAGCGGATCGCTGCTGGCCACTCGCGATGGCGGTAAACGCTGGGAGGTTGTCGGGACTGTACCTGAGCAAGGGCAAACGGGCTTTTTACACTTTGTATCATCCAAGGAAGGGTTCAGTGGCAGCCAATATACGAAGGATGGCGGGCATAGCTGGTCTTCGCTCCCCATGCCTGGCCACATGGTAGGACAGCCATATTACCATGATCGGCAAAACGGCTGGGCGGTTACGCAGGACACAGACCGTTCGTTTCAGATTTTACACACTGTTAACGGGGGCCAAAAGTGGACTACTGTCATGTCACGCACAACGGAGGCGCCTCTAAATGGAGCCATTATTCGTTCGGTAGAACGTGGCAACGCATGGATCGAGCTGGTTGGAGATACGGGGATGAATCAGACGTCGTATTCGCTTTGGCATACTGCCGATAGTGGACAAAGCTGGCGTGCTGTGCTGGCGAATGCCACCGCTGGCGGCGGTCCGGCACCAGGTATTAGCCAGCAAGAGAACCAGGTTGCCAAAAATGAAGGGACGGCACCAGGTATGCTCTATCCGGTTAATAGCAGTACCGCATGGATGGGTGGCTACTGCGCACCGTGCGACAAGCCTAATACGATCGGCTGGACGACTGACGGCGGCAAGACGTGGAACAATGGCAAGCAAGGCTTTGACGGTTATGGCGGACAGCAAATCGGGATGGCAAATGCCAAGGAAGGCTGGGCTATTTTCTCAGATTCAGAGCAGGCCCCAGTTATGTATACCACCTCGGATGGTGGACAGCATTGGACGCAGAGCCATGTATTTGACAAGCCTGTGGCATCAGGATCCTAAGGAGGGATGAATATGAGCCATCATAAGAAAAGTGTGATTAGATGGACTGACGGTCGTGAAGTACCGTTAATCGGGCAGGGTACGTGGAATATGGGTGAAAAAGCGTCACTCCGGCAGGAAGAGGTGCGCGCGCTTCAACTAGGCTTGGAGCTGGGTATGACGCTGGTGGACACGGCTGAAATGTATGCGGAGGGCGGCGCAGAAGAGATCGTCGGAGAGGCCATTCGGGGTCGCCGGGACGATGTCTATCTTGTTAGCAAGGCGTATCCTCATCATGCGGACCGCCAAGGACTGGCTCAAGCGTGCGAAGCGAGCCTAACACGAATGGGAACAGAGTACATGGACATGTATCTGTTGCATTGGCGCGGGAATATTCCGCTGGAAGAAACGGTACAAGGCATGGAAAAACTGCGTGAGCAGGGCAAAATCCGTAGCTGGGGAGTGTCCAATCTGGACAAATCCGACATGGAGGAGCTATGGAGCCTGGGTGGAGGCGAAGCCTGCGCTGTCAATCAAGTGCTGTATCACGCGGCTTCGCGGGGCATCGAATATGATCTGCTACCTTGGAGCCGTACGCATGGAGTGCCTGTGATGGCCTATTGCCCGATTGCCCAAGGTGGCCGCTTGCGACGGGGTCTGCTGGAGCATCCTGTTATGGTAGACATTGCTGCCAGCCACGGGGTAACTCCATCCCAAATTGCGCTCGCGTGGGTCATACGGGACGGTGATGTCTGGGCAATTCCGAAGGCGGTGCAGGAATCGCATGTACGAGAAAATGCAGCGGCAGCAAGTATTCGGCTCACTCCTGAACAACTTCAACAAATAGACGAAGCTTTTTCTCCGCCAACGCGGAAGCAGCCACTGGATATTGTTTGAGGAAGGAGGAGCCCATGACAGAGCGAGAGACAGAACTGCATGAGGTAGATGATCATCTGGATTATGGATTATCCGTTGTATTCATCGGCTTTAATCCCAGCTTGAAATCAGGCGAGGTAGGACATCATTATGCGAATCCGCGCAACCGCTTTTGGCGCATACTGGAGGGAGCAGGCTTGACACCTCGCTTGTACGATCCATCAGAAGATCGGGAGCTGCTGAAGCTGGGCTTCGGATTTACGAACATTGTTTCCCGTCCCACGAGGGGAGTAGAGGACATTGCACGCGAGGAATACGCCGAAGGACGTCTGAAGCTATACGAGAAGCTAAAGGAATACCGTCCGAAGGTTGCTTGCTTTGTCGGCAAAGGCGTATACACCGAATACAGTAAAAAATCCAAAGTAGATTGGGGATTTCAGCCTGAACCGCTAATTCCCGAGATGCATGAATTTGTGGCACCTTCGTCTAGCGGACTGGTGCGCATGTCGCTGGAAGAAATCACAGATATTTATCGCCATCTTCAAACGTTCCTTTCGTCAGAGATCGTCTGAAATGCAGTAAGTATGGTGAATACAGCTAGCACAAAAAGAACCACACGCTCCAGTCCCTGCTGGGAAGAGTGTGTGGTTCTTTGAGCTGTTTCTATTGTAAGGCTTTCGCCTGCCATGCCTGTTCCACGGGAACATAAGGATATCCCAGATCACGTGCGACCGCTTCGTAGGTAATATGTCCGTTCAGGACATTGGTGCCGCTAAGCAGTGGCTTGCTTCTGCGAAGCGCCTCCTGCACACCCAAATCTGCGAGCTGGAGAGCAAAGGGGAGCGTCGCGTTCGTCAGAGCGAGCGTCGAGGTTTGCGGTACCGCGCCCGGCATGTTTGCTACCGCATAGTGAATGACGCCATGCTTCACATAGGTAGGCTGGTCGTGTGTCGTGATGTGGTCAATCGTCTCGACTATGCCGCCTTGGTCGATGGCGACATCCACAATCACAGAGCCGGGCTGCATCGTCTGTACCATCGCTTCCGTTACGAGCCGCGGGGCTTTGGCACCAGTGATCAGGACAGCACCGATCAGCAAATCACTTTGCGCCACGGCTTCAGCAATGTTGGACGGGGTGGACACCAGCGTATGGAGCTGATTGCCAAAAATATCGTCCAGTTGGCGCAGTCTTTGCAGGCTCAGGTCGATCAGTGTCACATCTGCCCCGAGACCGATGGCGACCTTGGCAGCATTGGTGCCGACCACCCCTCCGCCAATAATGGTCACTTTACCGCGTTTGACCCCCGGCACACCTGCCAGCAGGATGCCTTTGCCACCCTTTGGTTTTTCCAGCAGTTGTGCTCCAATTTGTACAGCCATTCGTCCGGCAACCTCACTCATCGGGGTAAGCAGCGGGAGGCTGCCTTCAACATCTAGCGTCTCATAGGAAATGGCGGCTACGCCGTTGTCTGTTAAAGCGCGGGCCAGTGCTGGCTCGGCAGCCAAATGCAGATAGGTGAATAAAATCAATCCTGGTCGAAAATACCCGTATTCAGAGAGGAGCGGCTCTTTTACCTTGATAATCAGATCCGCCTGGGACCACACGTCCGCAGCTTGCTGCACAAGAGTCGCACCCGCAGTGGCATAATCTCCATCCGTAAAGCCGCTTTCAACACCTGCATGGCTTTCCACAAATACGTGATGTCCGTGTTGAATCAATTGAGCTGCACCTGCTGGCGTTAGAGCGACACGATTTTCGTTGTTTTTAATCTCTTTCGGAATCCCAATTTTCATTTCATTCACCTCTCCTAAAAATAATTGTTAAGAAAATTACACTATCATTTTTGTGCAGTTTGCCGATTAGTTACATGGACTCAAGCCGATAAATGCAATTCATGTTAGATTAGGTACAGTTTACAAGGGGGGAAGCTCCTTGACATCATACATTTTGTCGGATTATCTGACTTAAAGGCTCGACTTTTTGATGAATATATGTCATATAAAATGACATAAAGACATATACATAAGGAGAATGCCGATGAACGGTAAAAAAACATTTACCATTGCGGATGTGCTGGAACGTCCCGTTTTCCGGCGGGCAAAACTGGCGGCGGGGGAACAGGGCGTAAATCGCCGTGTGGGTTGGGTCCATGTACTAGAAATCACAAATGTTTCTCCGTTTGTGAGCCGTCATGACTTGATTTTGACGACCGGCCTGTGGCTCACACGGAAGGGGGAAGAGCGTGCCGAGTATATGGAGCAACTGATCCGCTCGGAAGCTGCGGGATTGTGCGTGGAGCTGGGCACGAGCATTCATGAAATCCCCTCTGAAATTCTGGAGTTGGCGGAACGACATCACTTCCCGGTCATCGTATTTGAGCAGCCAGTGCGTTTTGTTGAAATTACACAAGATATTCATTCCCTACTTATTAACCGACATCATGAACTCCTAAAAGATCTGGAGCGATTTTCACGTCAGCTTCAGCAGGAGACCCTGCGCAGCACTGATATGAACGCCCTCTTGCGTGTGCTTCATGACTATGCAGCCCGGCAGGTCATCTACATGTCTTCCATTGACACCAATCGATTCGTACCTTCCGTCCAGCCGGATTTGGCGGACCGTATTGCAGATTTTTATGCCAATGAAGTGGAATCTAGTATGACCGCCGATCGGGAGGGGCACCTGCTGTTTCACCTGAATGAATCCACTGCCGTCTTGTTCCAGCCCGTTGTATGCTTCGGTCAGGTGTTTTCCGCAGTAGGTTTGGTGCTGCATAGTGAAATGCCAACGGAAGAAATGTCGCTGTTACTCGATTACACTGCCAAGGCAGCCGCTACATTGGTGCTGAGAACACAGTTTCTTGAAGACCGATTGCTGCGTAATCAAAATGAATTGATTCAGGATGTATTGAGCGGACAGCTTCCCAGTGAAGAACAGGCCCAGACCCGAATGGGCCTGCGATTGTTATCGAAGGGGCAGTATTTATTTTGGGCAGGGGTCATCGAGGTGGAACATCAGGACAAGGATGCCAGTCAGGTACGCAAGGAATCCATCAATCAGGATGTGCTGGTGCTGCTTCGTTCATTGTTGAAAAAAGAAACGTTGCACAATCTGCTGATGATGAAGGGGAGTCAATGCTACATCCTTTGTGCCAAGGAGGAATTAACACTGCGTTCCGCAGCGCAAATGAAAAAAGTGCTTGCCCATACTGTTCAATATATTCAGAATTATGCCGCAGGACAGCTTGATAAGGTGCGCATTCATGCAGGCTTTGGTAAAGTAAGGCATCGCATGACGGGGACGGATCGCAGTTTTGAAGAGGCATATGAGGTCATTGAAGTGGCACGAAGCGTCCCAGTCATGAAGGATCGGTTATTTTACGACAGCATCGGAATCTATCAGTTGTTGAAGGCGGTGCCCCGCATTCCTTTTCTACAAGAGTTCGTAGAGGACCATTTGGGCGGGCTGATTGCGCATGATCGTGAGCACCATATGCAGCTTCTGGATACACTGGATGCCTATTTTCAATCCCATGGCTCCAAGCGTGATACCGCCGGAATTTTGTACATTCACAGACAGACCCTTTATAATCGGCTGGATAAAATTAATGAAATCATAGAGGGAAATCTGGCAGACCCTGACAAACGTCGTTGCCTAGAGATGGCGCTACTGGCTTACCGAATGCTTCAGGCTGAAAATTGATCCTAAATAACTAGTTCTATTTTCCATTCTACTCATTTACAATGCGTGTTAACACTGAGATAATAGAAGAGATAACGGAAATATCTTGAAAGGGGATTAATATGAATATAAAAAAATGGATCGCCGTCCCTCTTATTCTGTTAATGGTAGCTTTGACAGGTTGCCAGGCAGTAGGTGGATTTGATGTAAGTAAAAATTTATTGGGAACACTTGATGTGAAATCCCAGCAAACAACGGAGAAAATCTCTCTTAAATTGACTCCAAAAGAAGGAATCACGCAAGGAGATAAAGAAATCGTAGATTTGATTAATTCGATTTCCGTCACTGTGGATGAAGCCAAGGTACAATCGGAGGAACTTGCTTCTGCCAAAGGTACATTGCACATCGATAAGTATAATTTGCCGTTTGAACTTGCTTTAGACCGCCAAGGTTTGGCTATTCAACTGGAAGGTGCCAAAAAACCTTATTACATATCTTTGAACTCGCAAGAGAGTTTGAGCGGTCTGCCTGCTGGATTTGATCCATATGTATATTCCAAAGACGTGAGAGAACTGACGAAAACAGCCGCTGCACTTATGCTCAAGCATGCGCCTAACCCTTCTACCATTTCTGCAACGTCTGTAACCGAGGAAGTATACGGTGAAAAAGACAAAGTGAAACTGACCCATCTGCATGCTGAACTTCGTGGTGATGAGCTGGTAACATTGGTAAAACCGTTCCTGGCGAATCTGGCGAAGGACGAAGCAGGCTTGAAAGAGCTGATCGGGCAAGCCATTGATATGACTAAAACGATTGCTTCCGGCATGAATATTGAAGGTAGTGATAAAGTAACAACGGAACTGAGTGCTAACAAAGAAAAAATGGTCAATGAGGCTTATACCGAAGTTAAAAAGTATTTGGATCTGGCCGTTGATCAGTATGATGTAGGCGTTAGCACCATGTATGCACAGTCCCCTGAAATCAAAACGGTTCTGAGTGCTAACACGGTTCTGAAAAGCGACATGTATTTTGATGAAAAAGGAAATGTTCGCAAAGCGGCGACAGACCTGACGGTTGCTTTGCCAGATGTGGACGGTCTTCCAGTGAAGTCCTTCACAATTCTGACCGAAACTCAATCTTGGAACGTCAATGGTAGTGTGACGGCTGATAAAGTGGATATTTCTAACGGTGTTATTGATTTGAATAAACAAGCTGAATTAACTCCGGGAGCGACGCTGCGCAATTTTGAAGCGAATTCTCCGATCTACAACATTTTAAAAAATGATTTGGAAATTACAAAAGTAGAAACCATTTTCGATCCTAAAGACGATTACTACGTCTTGGAGAATCGTGGTGGCACTGCCTTTATTCCATTGCGTGAACTGACGAGCGAACTGAACTCCGAGTTAAAATGGGATGCAGCTGCTAAACAAACTACTGTAATTGATGATATTACAGGTAAGACGATTAAGCTGAAAAGTGGCTCCAAACAGGCTGTATTGGAAGGAAGCACATTGACGCTGCCACAAGCTCCATATACGGATGAATATGGCACATTGTATGTTCCTTTCAAATCAGTTGCCGAGGCGCTTGGCGCCACAGTAACTCGTAACAATGATGGGGAATATGTACTGAAACGCGACTAAAAAAGATATTCAAGGAACCGGCCCAATTAGGGCTGGTTCTTTTTTAGTTAAATTGGTAAAATGCTCAGTAAAGCGATTAAAATAAGCGCTTACAAATTTTAAAAGTGCCATACTTTTATACAGGGAAAATTGAGATAATTATAGTATCATTCCAGCATAGGAAAACACATACAATTAGGGGGATATACGATGAAAGATATGGAACTATTGAATTCCAGAGAGGGACAAATGGTGCTTGCCCGAATGTACGGTCAACAGCAAATCTCTGAGCAAACGACTCGATATGAATCACTTATACAGGCGTATCGGGAGCATTTTGGTGTAGGGGATATTGAACTGTTTAGTGCTCCGGGACGTTGCGAAATTGGTGGAAATCATACAGACCACAATCACGGGAAGGTGCTGGCAGGCAGTATAACACTCGATACCATCGCTGCAGCTTCTAAAGTGGAGGAGTCTGTAATTACATTCTTTTCTGAAGGCTATAAGACGAAGTACGTCATCGATTTAACCGACTTGTCGCCAAAACCGGAGGATGACAGTACGATGCTGCTGGTTCGTGGTATTGCCGCTGGTCTACTTGAATTCGGATACCGTATCGGGGGATTCCAAGCTTATATATCAAGTAATGTATTCTCTGCTTCAGGTTTAAGCTCTTCCGCTTCTTTTGAAATGTTGATATGCACGATATTAAATCATTTTTATAACGAGGGAGTGTTAGATGCTGTTGCTAAATCCAAAATTGGTCAGTATGCAGAAAATGGTTATTGGAATAAGCCGTCGGGACTGCTCGATCAGATGGCTTGCGCATATGGCGGCTTGATTTCCATTGACTTTAAAAATCCCAAGGAACCGATCATAAATCCTGTTCATTGGAATTTTGAACAAAACGGATATTCCCTCGTTATTGTAAATACAGGCGGAAATCATGCTGATTTAACGGACGATTACGCGGCGGTGCCCAACGAAATGTTTGCAGTGGCTCAGTCTTTAGACGCTTCGGTTTGCCGCGACTTATTGCCAGAGGATCTATATGCCAACCTTAAAATGGTCAGGGAAAAAGCAGGAGACCGTGCAGTACTGCGGGCGTTGCATTTTTTTGAAGAAAATAGGCGTGTGGATGAACAGGTGAAATCACTGGAGGAGGGGCGCTTTACTGATTTCCTGAGGCTCATTACCGAATCTGGTAATTCCTCATGGAAATGGCTCCAAAACGTATATAGAAGTGGGGTTGCGCGGGAACAAGACGTATCGGTTGCACTGGCTTTAACCGAAATGTATTTACAATCAATAGATAACAGCGCATGCAGGGTACATGGTGGTGGCTTTGCTGGTGTCATCTTGACGATTCTTCCGAATGATCATGTGGATAATTATAAGGAGTGGATCAGCGGAATGCTGGGAACTCCGGTACTTGTTGTCAACGTCCGTGAGGACGGTGCCGTTAATGTTAGTGATTTGATAAATGTTGAACGGACTCATTGAGAGTTTACAAACTAGTCAGTCAGTAGAAGACTTTAACCCATGGGTTAAAGTCTTTGTCCTTTTTATCGCCGATACAGCTTAGGTTTGCGTTATAATAAAGAGATGATAGTTTTAATGAAGGAGGGCCTGTCATGGCTATATACCCGTCCTGGTCCTATTCGCAATCGAGGGCTCAAACGTTCGATGAATGCTTACGCAAATACTATTATCATTATTACGGCTCGCATAATGGCTGGAATTCGGCACAGGGCACTGAAGAGCAAGTTACGTTGTATCGGCTCAAGCAACTGAGCAACTTATATATTTTATTCGGGAATATCACGCATCAAATGTGTGAATCAGTCATACGTGGATGGATGGAAAAAGGGGCTATCCCGCGTACAGCATACCTCGAGACAGCTATGAAGAACATGTTGAATGACAGCTACAAGGAATCGCTACACCGTGAGCTATGGCTACAAGATCCGAAAAATCGCGTCATGCTGGCGGAGGTTTATTACGACGACGAGGTGCTTCCGGAACGGATCGCCCTTATTAAGGAGCGACAGCACGCGGTGATACACAATTTATACCGTACTGCGGTTTGGCGTGAACTGCAACAGGGAAAGGCCCGAATTGTAGAAGTGGAGAAGTGGGATACGATGCTCCTTCACGAGACGAAAGTGTATGTCAAAATGGATTTGCTCTACCGTAGAGACAATGGAGACTTGGTCATCGTGGATTGGAAAACAGGCAAGGAAGGCGATTTTTCCGACCAACTTTTTTTGTATGCTTCCTATGTGCAGGAGCACTATCAGCTTCCATTGGAGAAGATCGAGGTACGTGTGGAGTATCTGATGACAGGAGAGCATGAGGTGTATCGTCCCGCGCAAGAGGATATCGACAAAGTGGTTGGTAATGTCGGACGATACATCGAGGAAATGAAGTCCTGTCTCGATGACGATTACTATAATCGCCCCAAGCCTGAATCTTTCTTCACTCCGATGCCTTCACGCAGAGCGTGCGGAGGCTGTAATTTTCGTGAGGTGTGTAAGTACCGAGCGGTGTGAGGGGAATAGAGTAAAATAAAGACACTCCTTTTAATTAAAATGGGTGTCTTTCTTTTACTCTATTGAGTTAATGTCCAATTTATATTAAAAATCCTGCATATATTACAAATAGAATTAGTAGTCTTTTAAGACTGGAATTTAACTGTAATATTTGAATATAGGAGGTTTCATTTAAATGGCCATTCTGTCAACTGGACCTATTAATAATAGTGCTGTCAGTGGTATAAGACCCACTCAAGAGGTGACGATCAAAATCGAAAACCAGGATTCTGTCAATTTTTCGACTCTAATGATAGAAGGCTATATATTAAACGGATCGAGAACGTCATATGTACTTGAGTCTTTCTCAGTCGCTCCGAATCAAGTCATTACTAAAAATTATTCTGCAAATTTTGATGCATATTCATTCGTTTTTACAACGGGAGGTGTTGCCGCAAGTCAGACTGAAATTTCCGTTTGGGGAAAAAATGCAGCTGGAGAGTTGGTTACGGCTCATCGGCTTGTATCGTCTGAGCTGTTAGGGGCTGGGGCAGAGTCCGGCCCCCTATCAATCAATCGCATTTTTGTAGCCAATTTTGATAGTAATGATGTTTCTGTGATTGATGGATTGACCAATGAGGTGATCGTGTCCATTCCTGTTGGCATTAATCCCGCGGGAGTAGGAGTTAATCCATTAACCAACCGAATCTATGTAGGAAATTTGAACAGTGATGACGTTTCCGTAATTGATGGATTAACCGATACGGTGATTGCTACCGTTCCTACTGGAGATGGAGCAAGCTCAATTGGGGTCAATACTGCAACCAATGCTATATATGTAGCAAATTTTAATGATAGCACAGTTTCCGTAATTAACGGTTTGACCAATACAGTGATTGCTACGATTATTCCTGTCGGAGGTCTGTCTCTTCCAACGGGGATAGGTGTCAATTCATTAACCAATCGCATTTATGTAGCAAATTTTAATTTTGATGTCGTTACGGTCATTGATGGAGAAACAAATACCGTGATTACCCAGATTCCAGTTGGGGTGAATCCATTTAGAATAGGTGTCAATTCACAAACTAATCGTATTTATGTGTCAAATTTCACGGGTAACAGCGTTTCTGTAATTGATGGAGTAACGAATACGGTGATTGCTACCGTACCAGTTGGGACGACTCCAGGTGAAGTGGGGATTAATCTTTCTACAAATGCTATATATGTAGCAAATCGCGATACGGATAATGTTTCCATAATTAGTGGGTTGACGAATACAGTGCTTGCTACGATCTCGGTCGGGAATAATCCGAATGGAGTAGGTGTCAATCCAATAACTAATCGTATCTATGTAACAAATCAGGATGATAACAACGTTTCTGTAATTGATGGAGTCACCCAAACTACGATTACTACCATTCCGGTGGGAGCTCGTCCATTCGCAGTAGGAGTAAATCCTTGAATTGGAAAGGGGTCTTGGGAAGAACTCAACCTAGGAGCGGAGGAAGGAGCATAAGTGATAGCCCGCGTGACGACGGGCTTTTTACTTGCGACTACAGGTAGCGAGGTGAACAGAAATGTATATCATAATGCAAATCTGTAATTCTTCTATGTTTTGAAACCGCTTTATAATTTAGAAGCTGCGAGGTATGATAAGGGTATTATTGGAAAATGCGAAGGAGGAAGTTAGGAAGATGACGAGTATAGAACACGCACGTATTCTTTTTCAGGGAGATTCTATAACAGACGGAGGAAGGGGACGAAATGAGGACGCGAACCATTGGCTGGGTCAGAGCTATGTGTATCTGATCGCAGGTGCGTTGGGGAGCCGTTTGACTACCACGCAGCCAGAGTTTGTGAACCGGGGAATTTCGGGGGATCGAGTTTCGGATTTGTATGCACGTTGGAATGAGGACATGTTTAGCCTGAAGCCGGACCTACTCAGTATTCTAATCGGAGTGAACGATGCCTGGCGGATCGTGGAGCAGGAGCCGTCCGGGGTGACGGACCGATTTGAACGAGCCTATCGCCACCTTCTGGAAGAAACGCGTGAAGTGATGCCTGATCTGGGACTCGTGCTGTGCGAGCCGTTTATTTTGAAAACGGGAGCTACCGAGGCGCGATGGGACATTTGGCAAGAAAAAATAACGGGATACCAGCGTATTGTACGTCAGCTTGCGGACGAATTTGGGACCGTATTTGTGCCGCTCCAGAGCATGTTGAACGAAGCCGCTACCCAGGCGGACGCCTCCTATTGGCTGCATGACGGGGTTCATCCGACAGCGGTTGGGCATCAGTTGATAGCTGATCAATGGATAGATATTGTGCAAAAGAGTCCGCTGGCGATTCGCTAACAGGGTCATACATAGTCTACTCCTTGTCATTTTTGGGTAATACACGATTATGGACATCATTGCTTATGTTATGGTTCCATCCAAAAATGAATGTCAAAGGGGGTGCTTCTTGCTTCGTCATGAACGGAGCAAGAGAGGGCTATGGAAACGATAAATATCATTCTGGTTATATTGCTTATCGCATTAACTGCTTTTTTTGTGGCCTCGGAGTATTCCATTATTCGTGTGCGGGTATCTCGCATCAATCAATTGGCCTCTGAAGGCAACAAAAATGCGAAAGCCGTTAAAAACATTTTGTCTCGGCTGGACGAGTATTTATCTGCTTGTCAGCTCGGAACCACATTAACCTCAATGGCGCTAGGCTGGCTAGGGGAATCTACTGTTGAACATCTGCTACATCCCCTGTTTGTGTTGGCTCATATTCCAGCAGGCCTGACGGGAGTGCTCTCCTTTTTGCTGGCTTTTCTAATCTTGACCTATTTCGAGGTGGTCATTGGGGAGCTGGTACCCAAAACATTCGCCATACAGATTGCGGAACCGATGGCATTGTTTTTTGCCCGTCCGATCACGATATTCTATAAAATGACCTATCCCCTGAATTGGGTGCTCAGTCGTTCATCGCGTGTCATTACGGGTCTCTTCGGGCTCAAAAGGGTATCTGAAGAAGATGCGGCACTCAGTGAAGCCGAGCTTCGCTTGGCGTTATCTGAAGGCTTTCGTAGTGGTGAAATTACACCGACAGAATATCGATATCTAAACAATGTATTTGATTTTGACGACCGTGCGGCGCAGGAAATTATGGTACCGCGCATCCACATCCGTTCCATCTCCCACCAGGCAACAGTGGCCGAGTTTATGGAGCTGATCGAGGACAAGGTTTATAATTTTCTACCTGTAGCTGAACATGGCGACCGGGATCGTATTATCGGGATGATTCGCGTCAAGGAAGCCCTGCATGATTTGGCACGTGGGCACAGCACAGGGAATACGACGATGGCTTCTTATATTCACCCGGTGCTTCAGGTTATCGAGACGGTTCAGGCTCGGGATCTGCTGATTCAGATGCAAAAACGACGCATTCCTGTAGCGGTGCTGGTGGATGAATATGGTGGAACGTCAGGACTTGTCACACTAGAGGATATTATGGAGGAGATTGTTGGAGACATTCCTTCCTATACCGACACCGAAACCCCCGCAGCGTTAACTCCACTCATTACAAAAACAGATGATCATCGTTACATACTCAAATCACAGGCGCTCATTCATGAGGTCAATCGACGCTTGGAGACGGATATTGAGGCCGGGGACGTATATACAATTGGGGGATGGATGCTTTCAGAGCGTTTTGATATCCAGCAAGGAGAGAAGCTGACCATCGGTTTATGGGAGTTTACCGTACTGGAAAAGAACAGTCACCAAATAGACACAATTGAAGCGATTAAGAAAGCAGTCGTTGAACGGAAAAATGACAATGATTCTTAATAATGGAAAATGACTTTGTCGAATAACAGCTCGCTTAAAATGTGACGAATGGCCTGTAAAGCTTGTAGCAGCGCGATTCGTCCATTTTAAGATGCAAGCTGCTGCCTGATAACATATTGTTTTTGGTAATTAGCGTAGGGGACTTAAGACTCTGTATCTTTATGCTCATGAATATATCTGTCTATGAAAAATACTACTAGAAATGTAGCAATTTTATGGTAAAATGGAATCAAATTTGAGTTTTTTGGGGTGGGCTACAGTACATGAAGATGTCACTAGGTACGAAAATGGTTACTGCATTTGTCTCAATTTCTGCAATAACCTATGGAACAAGCGCTTTTTTTATTTTTGTACTCAAGGACTGGCTTGCTCAAGGTACACAAGAATGGGTGTACACTTCGATCATTCTGTTATTGGGTGTTCTGTGGAGTGGCATTTTGGGCTGGTTGATCTCAAAATTACTCACACGGCCAATTGTTAGGTTGGCAAAGGCGGCAGAGGAAGCTTCGGCGGGGAACCTGTCTGTTGTGATTCCTGAACGTCGTTCGGAGGATGAAATTAAAGTTCTGTATGATGCATTTCGGCATATGATGCTGAACATTAAAGATATGTTCAATGAGATCTCGTACAGCACCAGAACAACTTCGCAAAGTGCGGAAAATCTGAGCTTGGCTATTGTGCAGGCTACCACACAAATTGAGTCCATGTCTTCGGTGGTAGAAGATATTTTGAATGGCGTGGAGCAGCAAAAGCAAGCATCTGCCCAATCTATTAAAACAGCAGACCGAATGCTGGGCGATTTTAAAATGATGCGTAGCAAATCGGGGCATATGCTGGAACTGTCAGGCCATATGGAGCATTCAGTAGATTCGACGCAGACCGTATTTTCATCCCTGATGGATGGAATGGGAGAGCTGACAGCATCACATGGTCGTTCGCAGCAGGTAATTGCCCGACTGGAAAAAGAAGCTTCCCAAATTGAAGCGATTACAAGCACCGTGAAGGATATTGCGGAACAGACCCATTTGCTGGCGTTAAATGCTTCCATAGAAGCGGCGCGTGCGGGAGAAGAAGGGAACGGGTTTGCTGTAGTGGCTCACCAAATTCGCGCACTTGCTGCCCAAAGTACGGAGTCTGTGCAGCAAATAAATGCCATCGTTAGCCGTGTCCAGTCACAAATCGTAGAGACAGTGCAGTTGATGCATCAGCAGACGTCATTGGTCAGTGCTGAGGCGGAACGGACAAGCTCTGTGGATCAGACGCTGAACCGTTTGAACGCTATTGTACGTGAATTTGTCGAGAGCATCCGTTTAATGGAAGAAGCCGTGACGGAGCAGACGAACCGGGTAGATCAAACCTTTGAGCAGATCCATCGTATTCAGCAAATGTCAGGGGCCTTCTCTGAAGGAGCTCACAAAATTTATACAGCTGCTCATGAGGAGACAGCAATTATGCAGGAAATTTCGTCTTCTTCCGAGGATTTGAAAGTGCTTACGAATAAACTCATGATGAAAACACGGGGAATGCAACTATAACAGAAACCGTCATGTGAGGCATGATATATACAAACAAAATATAGCCGCTACACACCGGAAAACGAAGCAAAATGGTTCCCCGGTGTGTAGTGGCTATTTTTTAATTTCAAAAAACTCACATTGTTTTCTGGGGTGGTAAGCCAGATCACTGACGCTGGATTGCACGACGATGGTTTGATCGTCGAAACGGATTATGATTCCGCCAGAGCCAATCAATTGGTCATCCTGAAATACTCGGACACGAAGATGACGTTCCAGTGCCTCATTGAAATCCTGATCTGTAATTAATCGGCGATTAATGGCCATGAGGGTTCTCCTTTAAATATAATATCTTTTATCATAAAGGTAAGGTATTGAACAAGCAAGAAACACGGCTAGAACATAATCGGCTATTGGGTATAAAATAGAATGCAACGAAGAGAGAAAGAGATCAAAGGGGGCTAGCTATGGATAGGTCGTGGTCAGGGCCTTGGTTTGATGCCAATGCGCCAGAAGGGTTCGAGGCTTTTACTCCGTCACATGGGTTGGCTATATTGGGACTCATTGTATGCGCTTTGATGCTGTGGCTGACTCGGGGATGGATTCGATCGAACAAGCCTGTAAGCGAGGGAATTCGCTGGTTGTTAATTACATTCCTCATTCTGTCAGAGGTGACTCTGAATATTTGGTATGTGATGCAGCATATTTGGGATGTCCAGACCTCATTGCCATTAGAACTGTGCAGTGTGACACTGCTGCTGTCTATCCTGATGCTTATTTTTCGAAGCCGCTGGTTATATCCGATCATCCTTTTTGCCGGAATTGGAGGGGCGCTCCAAGCCGTACTGACGCCTAATTTGGCATACGCATTTCCGCATTATCGTTTTATCCATTTTTTCGTAGCTCATAGTGCTATTATTTTGGCAGCCTTGTATATGACCTGGATAGAAGAACTCCGACCGACGTGGAAGAGTGTGGGAGGAGTGATGCTTTTTCTGAATGGCTTGGCGCTGATGGTGTGGATCGTAGACGATGCTCTTGGTGCTAACTACATGTTTCTAGCTGGAAAGCCGTCGACACCGTCGATATTGGATGTTTTGGGGCCATATCCTCTGTACATTCTGGCAGAAGAAGCCATTGCACTGCTGTTCTTTTCGCTTCTGATGCTGTTGTTCGAGGTGCTTCCAGGAGGCAGGCTGTATGTCCGCTTTCGCAAAGGAGCTCTGCATGGTGCTGACAGGTCGATATAAAGCCGTTGTAAAGCGATATAAAAGCAGCCTATTCCACAAGTATATGACCAGGGATAAGGCTGCTAAGAATGCCTAAACAGTAGTACACATGGGTATAACGTTCCCCATTCTAATACTTAACGCAGTAGTGATTCTGCTCCGTCTACATAAATTTCCGTACCCGATACATGAGATGACTCGTCTGAGGCGAGAAACAGGACCAGATTGGCAACCTGCTCTGGCTCACCAGGGACATCCTCTAGCGGATGCTCTCCGCCCTTCGGAAATTCGACTGGAATTTGTACCTGCTTCAAGTCTTCCGAAGGGTACGTGTTATCGTCAATTTCCGTGTCGATAGCTCCCGGGCATATCGCGTTGACCCGAATTTTGTAACGTGCCAGCTCCAGCGCTGCCATTTTCATAAAAGCAACCTGAGCTGCCTTGGTGGAGGCGTAGGCTGAGAATCCAATACCTGAAAAGGTTCGATTACCGTTGATGGAGCTGGTAATGATAATGCTGCCGCCGCGTTCTTTCAGGTAAGGGACGGCATATTTAACGGTAGCAAAGGTGCCGCGAAGATTGATGTTCATCGTGCGGTCCCATTCCTCCAGTTCCAGTGTCTCAATAGGGGCCATGGTGCCGTTAATGCCTGCGTTGGCGAATACTATGTCCAGCTTTCCGTACGTTTCCACGACTTTAGCGAACCCCTGCTGAATCATGTCCGGCTTGGAAATATCACATTCCAGTACAAGCGCCTCGCCGCCGGCCTGCTCGATGATTGCTTTGGTCTCCTCTGCATGCTTGGGTGTCCGATCCAGCATGATCACCTTGGCGCCTTGTTCTGCAAAACGGATCGCGGTCGCCTTTCCGATCCCTGAACCTCCACCACTGACCACTGCTATCTTCCCTTGCAATCTCTGCTCTGCCATTGACTATTCCTCCCATTCCGTTCATAAACTAAACCTGACTCGTTATTCCATACCTCTGTACGTTGATGGTGAAACAGTCACAGCTGGATTTCATCCCATTTGCGAAATATGGTAACATAGGCGAACCAGCAGGAACTTGTAGCAAAAATATACAGCAGGAACAAGTATGGAGAAGACCGAGTGACGGAGGTGGATCGAATTGAGCTATAACGCAAATGACCGACCCGAATCGACAGACGCTATAGCACTGACCGGAAAAATGAAACCGTGGGCACTGAGCGGCCCCAGTATTCAAATCGATCCGTTGTTTCCCTATTACGCCAACCGTTCGCGGGACAGTATAGCAGATGAGATCGCCCTTGCGGGCTACCAGACCGTTCATTATTTTGTCGTGCGTGAAAATGAAGTGGATGGAGCGCTTGTTGCTGCTTTTCAACGCAGAGGCATAGCGGTGTGGGCAATGGTGCTAGGCAACGGTTCTTTTGGCGTGTCCCAGCTGCCGCCGGAGTGGAGAGAATGGCGCATGGAGCTGCTGCGCGAACCGAACGACGGATTTCAGCGGCTTTCGCATTTTGCTCAGGAGTATGTGGAATGGAAAAAGAAAGCCGCTGCCCGGCTCGTCACCGACATTCCGTTCGACGGGTTCGAGGTGGCGGAGCCTTATTTCCCCGAATGGAACGGGCTGCGCAGTGGAGTGTACGGGGATGTTGGGCCGCATGCACAGCGTGCCTTTCGCGAGCGTAGCGGTGAGGACATTCCGGATTTCCGCGACAAGCATGCGCGGAATTATTACCGGAAGGTTCCGAAGCTGTACGCGCAGTGGGTTGATCTGCGTGTGGACGCCGTGAACGGCCTGATCAGCGAGCTGGTGAACGGCGCGGGCGGTGTACGTGATGTCCGGCCGGACATCTGCGTGGCGACATGGTCGCTTGCTGTGAGCGGACGCGGCGATGTCCCAGGCCAGCTGCGGGAATGGCAGGGTCTGGACGCGGTAGCTATGATCGGGTGCGTCGCCCCGGATATGCACGTACTCCAGACCCATTGGCCGGACTGGATGCGCCGCCGTCTACCGCCACAGTATACCCGGGGCTATGCTCGCATCGCGCAGTCGATACGGGCCGCTTATCCGGGCCTGCCCCTCGGGGTGCAGGCGGATATTGGCTCCCTCGCGCGTATGGTACGTGACCGCGAGTGGACGCAGCGGTTTGGGGCTACCGCCCTTGAGGGCGGCTACGACGCCTGGACCGCCTATGAATACCATTTGGGTGGTTACATGTACGATGAGCCGCCCAAACCGCTTAAGGCGGAACGTTCAGCCGAAGATGAGGTAGTTATTTCTTTCAGCAAGCGGATTGCCACACCGTCTGTAGATGAGCTGCGTATTTGGAGCCGGGAGGACAGAGCAGGTACAACACGCGAGGTGAGCCGCCACCTAAGAAACGATTCACTAACGTTGCTGGAGCTTGTGGATGCCGTAGCAGACGGAAACCGTCTATTGCTGCGTATACACAATTTACCAGCAGAGGCGTTCAGCTTGCGCCTTGATGGTGTACAGGATACACCGGAGCTGTGGTTGCTCAAGGGGAGGAAGCTACATCGCAATCTGCCAGAGGATGAAGTGAGGGTTCCTTAAAATTTGGGTAATAACAAAATAACAGCTGTATAAACGGCTCATTTGCCATAGCATTTTAGAATTGTATATTTTTGAGGAGCAGCATCTTTTCAAAACATAAACGATAGTGGAGTGAAAAAAGTATGTGGGATTGGGATTACCTGATTCGGGTCATGTTTGCCGGACTATGCGGCGCCTTAATTGGCTATGAGCGCAAAAGTCGCATGAAAGAAGCGGGCATTCGCACCCATTTCATTGTCGGTATTGGCGCAGCGCTCATGATGGTGGTATCCAAATATGGTTTTCAGGATCAAACCGTCTGGTCGAACCTGTCGCTGGACCCTTCCAGAATAGCAGCACAGGTTATAAGTGGAGTCGGCTTTATCGGCGCAGGGATGATTTTTACACAAAAAAATAGAATTAAAGGACTGACCACTGCCGCAGGCATCTGGACTACCGCCGGAATCGGTATTGCCGTAGGTGCAGGGATGTATGGGCTTGGTGCAGGTGTAACGCTGTTTATTTTAGCGGCTCAGTCCTTGCTCCATAGTCGTTTTTATCAGATGGCTACCCCGTCTACGCGACAAGTAGTTGTTCAGGTCGACAATGAGCCGGGCGTACTGAATCGGATCAAAGAACTGCTGGAGCACAAGAAGCTGACGATTCACAGCTTTCACGCCGAGCGCATCAATAACGGTGAGCAGTTGGTTATTCATATGCTTGTAAAGCTGTCCCGGTCAGAGGGAGTGGAGGAACTGCTGTCACTGCTGCAAGAGATGGAAGGTATTCGTTCAGTCGAGACTAAGTCCAATTAGACGAATTTACTGCTTATTTAGTAGCTTTTTGTCGAACGCTGACAGACCCATTTAACAGTAAAAAACTTTAAAAATAATGATTGAAAACGCTTCCTTTTGTGTATATACTCTTACTACATCACAGAGACAGCAGCTTAGAAAGCATCAGGGGATAAGCAAAAACGACCTCATGCGTATGCACAAGGTCGTTGCTGTTATCCCGTTTTGAAAGACTGATTTGATGTCTTACTTTACTTTGACTGGAGCTGGATATTTTTTACCCAGCGTATCCACAGTGACTTTTTTCATCGTAGCCGGTTTGATCGGTTTGTCATTGCTATCTCGTTTGGAATTGACGATAGCATCGACCACATCCAACCCGGACGTTACTTTACCGAAAGCGGCATATTGACCGTCGAGGTAGTCCGCATCGGCAACCATGATGAAAAATTGCGATCCGGCCGAATCCAGATCCGCTGAGCGGGCCATGGATAATACGCCACGTGTATGTTTGAGTGTATTGTTAACACCATTGCTCTTGAATTCGCCTTTGATACTGTAGCCGGGGCCACCTGTACCGTTACCTTGCGGATCACCACCCTGAATCATAAAGCCTGGGATGACACGGTGGAAAATGGTACCGTTATAGGCTCCCTTTTGCACCAAAGAAATGAAGTTGTTAACCGTGTTCGGTGCTACTTCCGGATACAGCTCAAGCTTAATTTTCTTGCCATCATTCATGACAATCGTGACAATCGGATGGGAAACAGCCTTGCTTTTGTCTTTAGTCGCAGCAGGAGTTGTAGTGCTTGTCCGGCTGGCAGCTTCCACATCGGCCGCTTTTGTGCCGCATCCAGCAACCAGCACGAGCATGATGGCCAGCAGGCACAGCGTGTACCATGGGCGTATCGTTTTTCGGTTCATTGATATTCCTCCTGAAAGGTTGGATGGTGTAACATCCTAAATTATAGTTTGGGGGCAGCGCAGAACACTTTTCCATTTTCTATCATACCTTTTTTGCTGGGGATAAGGAAATACGGGTTTGAAAGCCGTATTCTTGACCCATACTGCTGCTATTCCCAAGGAAAGGGGCAGGATCATGATGGAGGTAGACAAAAAGCTGGCGAAAGGTCTCATATGGGGTATGGCGTTCAGTCTGCCGGTTTGGGTAGGGGTGCTGTACTCAGTACAACATATTCGTGACTGGCTATAACATAAAGCGTAAAGATAGGCCAAAACCGTTGTGGTTTTGGCTTATTTATATTTGTGCCAGTCCAAATTGCTGTTATTCAGTAGATGCTCGAAGTTGTTATCCAGCTTCTTCTGTTCAGCTTTTTTTGCTTCGACGGCACGCTGCCGTTCGTCTTCTTTACGCTTGTCCTGTTCTGCTTGGGCTTCATTGGCTTGAGCCTTAAGCTTATTCAGCACATCCTGACTCAACAGATCTTTTAACGTAGCAGGTTTGTCCTGAGCCGCAGGAGCAGGGGAAGACGAATTTCTCTTCTTAGCCATGTCATCATCTCCATTCCATTCGATTATATCAGCTTCTGCACGGTTGTTCCACGATTGAAGGATGAGCTGGGCGGTAGACTTTTCTAATTTAGAGGGTAATAATGGAATGAGCAGAAGGGACGTGTGGCATCATGCATCTATATTGGAAGCGAAACCTGGTCATTTTGTGGATTGGAGTATTGTTTTGCAGCATGGCCTATTCCGTGTCTATTCCGTTTTTACCTATTTTTCTGAATACGGAAATGGGCGTAAATGATCATCTGGAACTGTGGTCGGGGATTGCCTTTGGAGTCACTTTTTTAGCCAGCGCGCTGATTGCCCCATTTTGGGGTTCGCTTGCAGATAAGTATGGACGTAAGCCGATGTTGATTCGTTCAGGCTTTAGCCTGGCGGTGTTGTACCTGATATGTGCTTTTGTGACAGATCCGTATGTGTTCGTAGGAGTACGGTTGTTTCAAGGCCTTCTATCCGGGTTTATTCCTGCTGCGATTGCGCTGGTCGGAACGGGCTCGCCTGAGGAGAAAACCGGCTATGCACTCGGTATTATGGCGACCGCTGGGGCGACAGGCAGCATTATAGGTCCGCTGATTGGCGGTGTAGTGAGCCATTATTATGGCAATCGAAATGCCTTTTTTTTCTCTGCAGCTCTTGTGCTGGTATCTGCGTTAATCGCGACTTTTGGCGCTAGAGAGGACAGCTTCAAGGGAACCAGTACCCGCTCGCATGTTCGTGATGATATCAAGGAGGCTATTGCTAATCGGCCTTTGTGCTTTTTGCTTATTCTGGCGGGATTAAGTACCTTTTCCGTCATGATATTGGAACCGTTAATTACGGTATATGTGCTTGAAATGGGAGTTGACCGTAGTCGGGCGTCTTTAAGTTCCGGGATTGTATTCTCAGCCGTTGGTATTGCGGCGGTGCTCATGGCTCCCCGATGGGGACGGATTGGAGGCCGGACCGGATTTGCACACGTGCTGCTGATTGGACTGATCGGTTCGGGAATCGGGAACATCTTACAATTTTTTGTAACCAACTTTGTTGGTTTTGGTGCGCTTCGGTTTGGATATGGATTGTTTTATGCGTCCGTCATGCCGGCTATCAACGCAATGACTGTGGAGGTCACCAAGCCGGAGTTTCGCGGACGAGCCTTTAGCTTGAGCCAATCAGCTACTCAACTCGCGACCATGGCGGGGCCGTTGATTGGCGGTATGCTTGGCAGCTGGATGCCAATCCGCTGGATCTTTGTGTTAAACGGTGGCATACTGCTGCTTGCAGCGTTGTTGCTATGGGCGAAGGGAAAAAACGTGTTCCCGGTTTCAGCCAGGAAGAACGTAACGGATCAGGATATTCATTCTGCCGGATAAGCGAATCACACAGGATTGTCTAAGAGGACAACCTTAGAGCTCATAGAGCAGGTCTTTTTTTGTGCTATTAGATAATTATCCCAAACCTTTACTTTTAGTATACTTATTCATAACCCTCTACACTGATAATATGACAAGGAGGGATATATTATGATAAGAGACGACATTTTGCGTCAACAGCTTGAGAAAGCTCGTCAAAAGCTGTATATTTTGCAAGCAAAACATGGCTTTAATCATGCCAGTGTGCTCAGACAGTCTGTAATTATGGATAACCTCATCAATCAATATAACCACCTTTTTTATATAAAAGAAAAAAAGCCGACTGCATAAATGCAACCGACTGGGCGAGAAACTTTTGGTGAGGTCACTCGCCCTTGTACTGTAGCGCTAATACCTATACAACGATGCTTATCTTAACTTTTATAACTAGTGTGCAATCTATCATTTTAGGTACGGTTCGTTTGATGAGCACTCAGTAGGACACCTATAATGACGACCAAACCACCAATGATTTGGCGCCATGTAATCGTTTCTTGCAAAAGCAACACAGAAAATAAGACTCCAAATATCGGAACCAAATTCATCAGAGAAACGGAACTGCTCGGTGACAGCTTGATTAATCCGTAATTGTAAAGCAAAAATGCGATAACGGAGCAGAATACGCCCAGATATACTAACAACATAAACGATCCTGTTGTCGGAGCCTGCCAACTATCCTTTTCTAATAGAGCCAACGGTATAAAAAAGATACTTCCTGCAACAGTTTGATAAAAAGATAACGTCACAGGCGGATATTTGTCCACTACCTTGCGCGTCATGAAAGTGTAAAACGCCCACGCAAAACCCGTTCCAATCAATATTAAATTTCCGATTAGTTGATTCTTACTATCCGAGCTTTCGCCAACTGAAGTCAAGAAATATACCCCGATCATGGCCAATGCTATACCGCAAATTTTATATTTGGATATTTTCACTTTATACAAAATAAGTTCAAGCAGCGATGTAATTGCGGGATATGATGCAACAATTAATGCTGCGTTGGAAGCGGTAGTCAAGCTAACCCCTATATTCTCCATTGAAAAATAGAGAGTGATTCCCAAAACACCACTAAACGAAATCGTAACCAAATCTTTTGGCTTTACTTTGATATGTTCTTTTTTAATCAGCAAAACGATGCCTAGCACAACGGAAGCTATAATAAATCTGGATAGACCCAAGGTAAGAGGGGGGAACGTCGTGTAGGCTGCTTTGGTGGCAATAAACGATGTACTCCAGATCAATAGGGCCAGAATCGTAGAACCGTAGTAAATCCGGCTGCTTTCGCTGTGATGAGCTATGACTTTGTTCAAGTTAAATCCTCCCTGAGGTAATCCCCTGTGAAATGATAATAGTAGCTACTAAAGTGACTACTATAAAAACGTTACTAAAAAGATAGTGTGTATATCAGTTTTTGTCAAGGGGAAGTGATATAGTAAGGATGAACACGAATTGAGGAGAAGACGTCATGAAACCAAAACCAAATATATTAGAAATTCTACGGGATTTGAATTTTAGTGAATATGAAGCTAAGGCTTATGTGACCTTATTGGAAAGCTCTCCACTTTCGGGATACGCCGTTTCATTGAATTCCGGGGTACCGAGATCCAAAATTTACGAGGTTTTGTCTGGAATGGTCAACCGTGGGGATATCATGGTCAGTCAAGAAAATACGCCTCTGTATGTGCCGCTCCCGCCACATGAATTGATTGCCCAGAGAAAACGCAAAGCAGAGCAGATTTTCAATGTGGCGCAAGAGAGTTTGGAGCAGTACACAGCATCATTTCAAAATAGAGAGAATATTTGGAATATCTCGGGGTATGAAGCCATTATCAATCGCATAAATGAAGGGGTAAAGGGAGCAAAACACCGAATTTTATTGGAAATTTGGAAAGAGGATGCCGAGGTGTTCCGAGATGCCTTAGAGCAAGTCGCTCAGCAAGGAATTGAAGTGATCATTGTAGCGTATGGGGAGCTTAATTTTGATTTCGCTACTGTTTACCGCCATGATATGAGTGAGGAGATTACGTCTGAAATTGGTGGTCGGTGGATTGTACTTAGCGTAGACGACCGGGAGGTCGTAGCTGGCATACTTTCACTTGGTGATGACAGCCGCGCTGCATGGACGTTGCATCCGGGTCTGGTGATGCCGATTACAGAAGTGATTATTCATGATATTTATATCATGGAGATCCTATATGAGTTCCGTGAACAATTAGAGGCGAAATTCGGCCCTAATCTAATTCATCTTCGCAATAAATTTGCTATGGGTCCGAATGGCAAAGGATATTATGTTCCTTTGACTGAAAAAAGCATTAAACGTGTATAGAGATTGTCTGAGTTCCGATGTGCAAAAATAAACAGGCCCATGGAGTGTTATTCCATGAGCCTAATTTTATTGGATGTTGTGTTCAATTATTTTACGGTTACAATCACACGTTGATAATGCTTTAAAGGATGTTTTCCATTGTCCTGTACTTCTGCAATGATATGAAGCGTATTCCCTGACTTAGCATCTGCAGGAACTGTGAAACTAACTGCATTCGTATCACTACCTTGCAAGTCAATCGTGTTTACTTTCTCGCCTTTAGCTACTTCTCGATGAAGCCCAAGCTGCATTTCCCCCAGCAATTCAGGTTTAACTTGTGCTGGTTTTACTTTAGAATCCTCATACGTGTCTGCTTCAAAATATCTCCACCATTTATAGGTCAATTGATTACCGTCGGGATCTGAACCTTCTGCATGCAGGGTTATTTTCTCCCCTGGACTAGCGGTTAGGTCTAATCCTTCTTTAATGGTCAACGTTGGATTGTGGTTGGCATCTTTGTAGTCGGATGCAATAGCCCAATCTGCACGAGCAGCAAAGTCATTTTGAATATCATCAAACCAACGCATCAGAGAATACTCTGCTTCGAATTTTTTCGTATGCACATCATAATCTAACACGGTATTTCTAAATAATTTATCGTTAACGACACCGAAACGACCTCCCCAGCCACCATAGGTTGGGTTTTCCATACTCCGCAATCCGTTATCAATTAAATAGAAGAAGGATGGAGAATCACCTTCAGAAATAAAGTCATACTTGTCGTATTGTGGATTTTTCTTTAAGTAGGCTTCACTGCCTCTTTGTTCTTCATCCAACTCGCCTTTGATGATATTGCCATCGCCCATCAAGGCATACATATTGAGCAACTTGCCATGACCATCTTTAATATTTTTGAAGTTCCATTCCCCGTGCAACTTGCTGTTTACTTCTTCTGTGTGCATTTTCCAAGCATAAGCGAAATGCCAGAAGTTAGATTGATCATTAATAATTCTGATGTCAGGCCAATTTTTAGCGATGTAATTATTGTAGCTATCGTCCTGGTCCAGAATGATGTACAGTACGAGTTTATCACTTACTTTTTTTCGAATCGTTTCCCATTGATCTGTATTTTTATATTCGTCTTCAATGGACTTTAAAGCTCTGGCCGTGGTATTGGTTCCACCCCAAGTTTGTACGTACAAATCTCTTTTGTCATCGTCCAGGAAAAGTGTTTTAAGGAAATTGGAGCCTTCCGTTTCTTTGTCCATTTCACCTTTATTTGAAATGTTACCTATTTTGGTAACGCTCTTGATATATTCAGGCTTTGGATATCCCTCGGCATGTTTGATTAAGTTGGGGTAAATCTCTCCGTAGGCATCAATCATGTCCGTTACCCATTGCGTTCCGGTCCATCTAAATGGCTTGATGCCAGCCTTTTCATCACCTGCATAATGATATACGGAGCTAGTCAGTACAATCCCCGACAAATCCATTTCATTGGAGTAAAGAAGAAAGCGAATGACAGAGTTCATATCATCTACTTCTCCATCGGTAGTGATTACCGTTCTGGCCTTGGTTGCTTTATTTTCTACTTTATTTTCCGTTTGTTTTTCTGTTGGAGCAGCGCTTTCATCCTTCACAACGGCGGGAGCCTTACTACTACAGCCACTGATGATCAAAATACAAATCATGGCTAATAAAAAAATGCTTAACCCTTTTCTTTCTCTCATTTCTGTTCCCCTCTCTGAACGTTCCTATGATGTTTTTTTAGGATTATAACCATGTAGGTATTCTTTTTATTCAAGAATTAGGCATAAAAAAAACCTAAACATATATATGCCTCAACAAAAGTCGAGCATACATACATTTAGGTTTTGCCTGCATGATCAGTCACAATCCTGATTCAATTTTACATCATTGTCCGAGAAAATGAAAGCGGTTTATGAATCCCGGCATAAAATTAGTTTTACGCTTTGAATAAACCAGATTCTTTAACTTCAGACAGGAAGTTGTGGAACTCAGGAATGTTCAGCTGTTGCTGAGCATCGGACAAAGCGACTGCCGGGTTCGGGTGAACTTCCACCATGATACCGTCAGCTCCAGCAGCCAGGGCAGCTTTGGCGCAAGGGGCCAGGATGTCCTTGCGTCCTGTGGAGTGAGTCACGTCCACCAATACAGGCAGATGGCTTTCCTTTTTCAAAATCGGAACAGCGGAAATATCCAGCGTGTTACGCGTCCATTTTTCGTACGTACGGATACCGCGTTCAATCAGCATGACTTGCGTGTTACCACGGGAAACGATGTATTCAGCAGCATGAAGGAACTCTTCCATTGTGGCAGCCAGTCCGCGTTTGAGCAGAACCGGAGTTCTGGTTTCACCCGCAGCTTTGAGCAATTCAAAGTTGTGCATGTTGCGCGCGCCAATTTGGATAATGTCGATGTATTGGATCGCTTCCTCCAAATGTCTTGGATCGACGATTTCACTGATTGTAGCCAGCCCGAACTCGTCGCCTACACGTTTGAGAATTTGCAGTCCTTCCACGCCCAGTCCTTGGAAATCGTACGGAGACGTACGTGGTTTGAACGCGCCACCACGAAGAATCGGCACACCGGCTTCCTTGAGAGCCGCACCTACTTCGCGAGTTTGCTGGTAGCTTTCCACCGAGCAGGGACCTGCGACCATAATGGAAGCTTTGCCGCCCACCAGCGTATCTTTAACCTTGATAACTGTGCTATCCGGTTGATTTTTGCGGCTGACGATCAGATGTTTTTTGTGTTCTTCTTTTTGATAGTTCAAAGAAGCCTTGAAAATATTTTTGAACAGCTGGCGAATCGTAGCATCGTCAAAAGGCCCACGGTTAGCCGCGATCAGCTTGTCCAACATTTGTTGCTCACGTACCGGATCAAAGTCAGGTACCCCTTGAGCTTCCTTCAATTTTCCAAGTTGTCCCGCCAGTTCAGCGCGTTGGGACAGCAACTCCAGCAATTGCAAATTTGTAGCATCGAGCTGTTCACGCAGCAGCTCCAAAGAATTTTCATTTGTAGACATACAGTACACCCTTCCCGAATTTAAATTTGTTTTTACTGCTAGCCCATGGACTTTTTTGCAGAAAATAACACAAAAAGGCACTCGTCGCAAGGGACGAATGCCGTGGTACCACCCTAATTACAGAAGTATACATACGAATCGTCAACGTCGTTCAGTCGACGGCAGTAACTTCTGAGCTTGATGCCCGTAACGGGGGCTTCCGGAAACCTCTACTGCGGACAAAGGAATGAATCCTTCTGTCGGTTCAAGGCTCGACTCGGGAGTGAATTTCAACGCGGGATTGCGGTACGCTCTCAGCAATTCGTACCTTTCTGTGGGAATCCGTTAGACGTTTACTTGTCTCCGTCGCTGTCTTTGTTCATGGTATTCAAAAGATTTGACCTTATTTTAAACAAAGTAGGTGCAGAAGGCAAGCCCTGATTATCAGGTTCAGTTTTCGCACCGTTTTGAATCGGTTATAATGTGAACAGCAACGGGCCCCCCTTGCAATCTAAAAGACGTGATGTCCGAGGAGGAATTATGAGCAAAATCAGAGTATCGGCGGTTCAATATCATCTGCATACGATTGACTCATTCGAGCAATTTGCCCTGCAATCGGAGCATTATATCAAAACAGCGGAGGAATTTGGCGCGGAATTTGTTCTGTTTCCCGAGTTTTTTACGACCCAGCTTATGTCGATTGGTGATAGTGAAGGCAAAGCTCTGACGATCAACTACCTGCCGGATTTTACGGACCGGTACCTTGAATTATTCACTTCGTTCGCACGTCGAACCGGGATGCATATTATCGGTGGCACTCATGTAGTTAGGAGAAACGAACGTTTATATAATACGGCACATTTGTTTTACCCGGACGGGCGTGTGGCCACTCAGGACAAAATTCACATTACACCGACAGAGGTGCATGAATGGAATATGGCTCCCGGTGAGGGGCTGAATGTGTTTGAGACGTCCAAGGGCACCATAGCGATGCTGACCTGCTATGATATTGAATTTCCCGAAATCGTTCGCATGGCGAAGGCCAAGGGAGCAGATATTATTTTCTGTCCTTCCTGTACGGACGATCGTCACGGATTTTACCGGGTACGATATACAAGCCACGCCAGAGCGGTTGAAAATCAGGTGTATGTCGTTTTAACGGGAACTGTCGGCGCTTTGCCTACGGTTGATTTTATGCGTGCCAATTATGGACAAGCCGCAGTCATTACACCCAATGACATTCCTTTTCCGCCACGCGGCATTATGGTGGAGGGTGAACTGAACAACGATATGATTGTGACAGCAGATCTCGATTTGCAGCTGTTGTACGATGTGCGCGAGCGGGGCTCGGTTACAACCTGGCGTGACCGTAGAACAGATTTATACACAGACTGGAGCTAATGAAAGGAAATAAGCCATGTATCGCAAAGAATGGTTCATCTTTGACGGCGATCGGCCGCTACGGGCGGTGATTCGTAATTATTCTACAGCCGATTATGAGGGATTGCTGCGTATTCAGCAGGAGAGCTTCCCCCCACCTTATCCGCAGGAGCTGTTATGGAGCCGGGAGCAGATTGCTAGCCAGACAGAGCATTTTGCAGATGGAGCGCTGTGTGTGGAAATTGAGGGGGAACTGGCGGGTTCGGTAACCAGCCTACTGATGCATTATAACCCCGAACATCCCCAGCATACATGGGAGGAAGTAGCAGATGACGGTTATATTCGTACGCACTGTGAGGACGGCAAGGCGCTGTATGTGATTGATTTGGCGGTACGTCCTGCTTACCGCAGATTGGGTCTGGGCAAATGGCTGATTTTTTCCTTATATCATCTTGTGATTGAACGGAGACTGGATCGTTTGCTGGGCGCGGGGCGTATGCCTAGTTATCAGCATCATGCCGACCAATTGAGCGCAGAAGCGTATGTGGATGCCGTAGTGTCTGGTGAGCTGAAGGACCCGGTATTAACTTTTCTGCTTCGTTGCGGACGGGTGCCTGTTTGTATCCTGCCGAATTATTTGGATGATGAACAATCGCGTAATTATGCTGCCCTCATGGAATGGCGAAATCCGTTTCATACCCATCACTAATTGTAGAGGAGCGTGTCCTATCCTATGGAATATCATCGCATTACTCATATTGAAGACCCCTTGTTTGCGAGCATGCATCAACTAATGCAGGAAGTATTTCCACCAGAGGAAGTGCTGGAGTACAGTCTGTGGAAGGAACCGCTGGAAGACCCGGGTATTCGTGTCTTTGTTGCGGTACAGGATGATAAGGTAGTTGGTGCAACAGAGTATCGTTATTATGAGGACTTTAATGTAGCTATGACAGATTTTACGATCATCGGACAACCGGGACTGGGCATTGGCCGTTTTCTTTGGACACGACGCCAGAATGACTTGCACGCGCTTGCTCAGGCCAGCGGACAGCAGTTACAGGGGATGTTTGCTGAAATCTATGACCCTTACCGTGGCAACGAGCATTCCTTTGGTGGTGTCAAGCCAATGGACCCGTACGTGCGACGTGAGGTGCTATCTCATCTGGGCTATAAGCGTTTGGATCTGGACTACGTACATCCGTCCTGGAATAACGATGGTGTAGCAGTAGAAGGGCTGAATTTAGGCTTTATGCCTGAGGATGATAGCGTGGAAGAAGTGAGCGCCAAATTGGTGGCAGCTTTTATACGTCGGTACTATACAGTATTGCCGAACAAGCCTGCTGTCTGGAACGAAATGGTAGATGGATTGGAAGCTAAATCGACAGTAGCATTGCTGCCATTGTAAACATATGAAGTACAAAAAGGGTGCACTCAAGCCATGTATCATCTGCGTGGCTTAGGTTGCACCCTTTTTGCATTCTCTAATTGACCCTTTCATTTTCCTTGATCCCTGGGTTCGGGCTTCGCAGATGCGACTCCTCGTGGGTTATCTTCGGCCGAAATATCATCTGTAGTTGTCTTGTCCGCGGTCCTACGTTCGTCTGCTTCCACAGGATTCAAGGTTTTGTAGCGCTTATACTCCATATCGGCCTGAGACATCGGATCTTTATACATAGGAGATCAGTCAACTCCTTTCTGTTATACACTTCATTACCCGCACAGCAGAATGGGTAACCGTTTTCTTTCACCCGATAAAATGAAGTGGTTAATCCAGCATATCGTCGCTGTCCAGTTGCTCTTCTTCGTCTCCATCCGTACCGTTCAGCAAATCGGTACCATGCAGGAATTCAGCAGGAGCAGAAGGATCGACAGGACTGTTCGGTGTCAGTTCATCGGCATCTGGGACGTCCTCCAGAGGAGTATCCGGCCCTTCCGTCAGATTCTCCCAGTTGGTTTCTGCATTTTGCAGAGAAGGCTCAAAATCATTGTCATGTAGCTCATTAGCTCGATCATCACGATTGGCCATGTTGCTCAGCTCCTTTATTTTTTGTTGCTTATTCCGACCTTACCCAAACAGCAGAACGGCTAAACCTTGAGTTAGTGTGTCTGTAGGAAGTTAAAATCATGCGAATAGGGATATGCCCATTCTCAATTAGCGTTTTTTTGGTAACTGCTGTGATATGATAAAGAAGATAGGGAGGGATATGAATTGGAATGGTACATGTTTGGTCCGATGATTAGTCGTATCCGAGTAGGTCAAAAGGCATCTACCCCGGGATTTTCCCGCACCCTCATTCGGCGCCCGGAAGGCTTATACTGGACAGATGGCGGACAAGCGGGAAAAATAGTAGAAATACGCGATTATTTATTTTCCGATATTTGGACGATCTATGAAGATGAAGATTGTGAACCGTGGTTGGGGCTTAGAGAGCAGAAGGAGCGGCGCGAACAGGAAATGATCATTAATCAATATGAAGATTTTACAAAAAATGAGTAAAAAGAACATGATACCCTTCTTATGAAGAAGGTATGCACATCATCGTATAGAATAATATAATTTCAGGACGTAAAAAATGTTAAAACGTATACAAACTTGTAAATCCTACTATGTAACTTTGAGGTGCTTAACATGAGGCATGTGCCCAAAGCTGTCGCCACCCTGCTAGCGGTCATTGTGTTGCTGTTGTCGCTGGGCCACTCCGCCTATGCGGCCAAAATGACCCCGGAAAGGGATTATAAAATACCCTCCTGGGATATGAGATGGGGAGCGGTAGACGAGGATGGCTCTTTAGATGAGGTAAAGGATCGCAGCAAGGTCTGGATGCATATTGAAGATGATACACAACTGCTTAGGCAGCCCGGTAATATAGGCTCCGCCTGGATTCGTATTAAGTTACCTTCGTTAAATGATGAAACGCCAGCGGTACTATTTGAAAATATTTATGGCAGGCATATTACGCTGTATAAAGATGGGACCAATTTTTACGAATCCTACCGTGGGTACAATTATGAGAATAATCGTATTCTGATTCCGCTGAAGCCGGAAGACAGCGGTAAAACATTATACATATGGACGGAAAGCAGTAAGAATAGACTGGGCATTATCGGCAATGTGATGACCGGTGATTATCGTGATTTATTGGGAACCTTGGTCAGAATGGATGTTTTAGATATTGTACTGGGCAGTACGTTTATCTTTATCGCCCTGGTACTACTGATCTGCTCGTTTTTTCTGTTCCGTCCGAGTATGGCTATGTGGTTGTCCCTAAGTGCGATTGTATTGTCTATTGGTCTGATGATCGTAACGTATTCACCATTCTTGTATACATTCTATCGCGGCTATGGCAAGCTGTACTTACAACTTTTTGATGTGGCACTATTTATTCTGCTACCTTCATTAGCCTACTTTTTTGAGCAAAATATCAATTCGATTATACTGATTCGCAAATTCAGAAAGGTGTTAACCGCCTACTCTTTGTTCTGCTTTACCATGATGATTGTTAATTTAGGAGCACAGGAGCGGTTGAACGATATATATTATTTTTTTAGTGTAGTCATCCTGGGTATATTACTCGTCGCCTTAATGATACTGCTGGTATTTGCTTCGGTTCGCATGGCACTTAAGGGTGATCACGAAGCGATCATTTTATCGACAGGCTTTGCATTTTTTGCAGTCATCTCTATCGGGGAACTGAGCTGGTTCTTTATTCTGGACGGACACTACAATATGTTTTTGTGGAAATGGGGCGTGTTCGGTTTTGTACTGGCGTTGATCGCGATTTTGGGCAGAAGACTGGCAGAAAAGCACAAGCAGGTGGTTCGGTATTCCAGAGAACTCGAGATGTTCAATAATGAGCTTCAACGTTCGGAGAAAATGGAGATTATTAGCGATCTGGCTGCATCTGTAGCTCATGAGGTACGTAATCCCCTTCAGGTTACACGTGGATTTCTTCAGTTGATGAGCAAGCAGGAGGATGGTAAAAACAAAGACTATCTACATATCGCTCTGGAGGAGCTGGATCGAGCTTCCGCGATTATTACTGATTTTTTGACTTTTGCCAAGCCAGAGTTTGACCAAACCAAAACGTTGACCATATTGGACGAATTCAAACATATTGAAGGAATCATCAGTCCAATGGCTAATTTGCAAGGTGGAAAAATTTCACTGGATATTCCCCAGGAAATCAAAGTACGCGGGAATTCCTCCAAGTTCAAGCAGGCGTTCATCAATATTATCAAAAACAGCATTGAAGCGCTGCGAGACCAGGGTCATATTCATATATGGGCTTATGTGGACAACGGAGAAGCTGTCATTCATATTCGGGATAATGGTGAAGGGATGGATGCTCAGACTTTATCCAGACTAGGTGAGCCTTATTTCTCGAATAAGACAAAAGGCACGGGTTTGGGGATGATGGTGACTTTTCGGATTATTGAAACGATGAATGGAAAAATAACTTTTACAAGTGCAAAAGGGGTGGGAACGGAAGCGACCATCCGCTTCCCCGTAGCCGGATAATATCCGGCTTTTTTGCATTCGGAGAAAACGGAGGGAAGCTTGCTGAGCCCACCCACATGAGATTAAGGAATATAGATTAAATAAGCATTAACAACCAATTTACCACATCGAGCGAGGTTTCTGGGATGCAGCGAGTACACCGGAGGGGTCTGGAGGAATTACCAGAAAAAACTGATCAGGCGTTTCCTCTAACGTTTTGATTTGGATATGATCGGGGATCACGACTCCTAACACATCACGAATTGCAGATTTGGGATCTGTCATCAGTTTCTCTCTGAAACTGGCATCCTCCCAAGCTTTTTGAATGACTTGTGTTTGAAGAACTTCAGTAGCCATCAAAAATCACCCTCTCATTCAATTGGTTATATTTACCTAGTCAGTATACCACGAAAGACTCAGAAAAATCTAGCATTATTTCATATTTTTGGAGAGCCAGTAATCAAGTCCGCCTCTTCTCAAATGCGAGCGTCCGCCTTCAATTTCCGCCGCCACTTCGCCCAGCTCCGCTGCGATAGAATGTGCAAAGCTACGTAGGCCGTGGATAGAAGGCTCCAGGGTCTCTAACTGTTGGACTGCTTGATCGGCAATGTTCACATAGTTGGCGAGCGCACCGCGTACATAAATCGCTTCCTGAATCTGTTTGGGTCCCAATCCTTCACAGTAAGCCGTCTTCTGCTCGGCACTGATATGGGACAAAAGACAGTTATAGCTATGTTCGACCAAATCTTCTGACCAATCCGCCCAATCATCCGACATTTGAAGCACGAGTAGCGCCAAGTCCGTCATATCTGTAATGATCTGGATCAGATCGGCACGGCCTGCAAGCAGTAAAGTACCCGTTCCGGCCATTTTTAATGGACTTGCTTTCAGCGCGACCTTATTTCTTTCCCCTTGAAAATAGTCCTCTGTTCCTTCGGATGTCACACTAACGGCCCATTCATCAATATACGTTCGGGCATATGACCAAAAAGGAGAGGTTGCCGGAAAAAGGTCCCGATATACGCTTAGACACTCGGTATAGAATAGCTGGCTTAACGCGAGTTGCGTTTTACGGTTGTCTGCTGCTGTGTCCATCACATCATCTTGAATTAAATAGTGAGCCATGACGAACACGTTGCCAAGTGACAGCTTGCGGCATGTTTCGGGGGGGAGTCCGGTGAGTTCTTGCAGCCAAAATGGAAGCAAATAGCATATGTAATTACGCGTGCTGTCTTCCCTCAACGGATTAAAACGCGCCAGATAGTCCAAACCCTCTTGCTGAAAGGGAGCTGGAAACGTGGACGTCCGTTCCTCCGCTTGACGAAATACTTTTTCCAATTCGTCTTTGTATGCAAAATACCATTCCATCGCTATCACCTGCATCTCTTATGAATATTTTTATAGCGATTTCTAGTTGTTAACCGCCATTATACAACAGATTGCAATTTTCAAGATTTTGTTATTTTTACATTGAGAATGTTGTAAAAAGGATATCGACAAAAATCCCGGCTGGGAAGATCCCGCCGGGATTTTGTTTTTTTAAAATTAGATGATCTCTAAATAGTCAATATAAGCATCCCATGTCCCATCATCGGCTGTTACAACAAGCTCAATCTCTTGATTTCCGGTTCCATGGCTGACATTGTTTAAAGTATAGACCGCAGGACTGCTCCCGCCGAAATAGAAGGTACCCTTCGTTTGTCCACCAATTTTCAAGTCAACTTTGGCCATGTTGGAATTATTTGAAGCACCACGGAGTGAAAAACTATGGGTGCCACTGGTAAAATTCTGTGTGAATTTCACTGAATCATTGTTGGAGTATAAAGCCACTCCGTTGAACGGCGAGCTGATATTTGAAGTGTACTGACCGCCTTTGGTCATATTCTCTGCTTCCACTTTTGTGCCTTTGTTTGGCGGCGTTTCGCCGTTTCCGCCATCAGGCGCTACCGCCCGGCCATTGCTTGGTGAGATCATACCAGAGCAAAGGTTACGGTTTTTGAGGTTCTGTGCAATTTGTGGAATAGCTTGGAGTGTAGTCTGGTACTGATCATGCATCAGGATCACATCGCCGTTTTTAAGTTTGCCCGCAGCAGCTACGATCTGTGCGGTGGAGGCGCCGTTCCAGTCTTGGGAGTCAACGTTCCACAATACTTCGGTAAGACCGTTTTGGGTCTCAATGGATTTGAGGGTTGCGTTGGTCTCGCCATACGGAGGACGGAATAACTTTGGTACCGTGCCAGTAATGGACTGTATCGTTTGCTGCGTGCGTGTAATTTCCGATGACATCTGCGATGTGCTCAGTTGTGTCATATGCGGATGTGACCATGAATGGTTACCGATCCACATGCCTGCTGCTTGCTGGTCACGTACAAGCGAAGGATTATTCTGCACGTTTTGTCCAAGATTAAAGAGCGTCGCCCGTAAACCGTTTTGCTTCAAAGCACTAAGCAGCGATTTGGTGTTAGAGGGATTGGGACCATCGTCGAAGGTTAACGCTACATAACCGCTCGAGCAATCAGCCGCAAGCGCCTGGTTGCTCGAGATCACCAGGGAGCCTGTGAATAAAGACAAGGTGATTGACATAATCGCCGTCCATTTTCCTGCTTTAGCTATAAACATGGATCTACCTCCTAGCTATTTTAATATAGTATGGATGTTCCGATACTCCGAACCGATTCAACTCTTTACTAGATTTGAAATTTTAGTCGATCTCCAAATAGTCAATATAATCATCCCATGTCCCGTCATCGGCTGTTACAACGAGCTCGATCTCTTGGTTTCTGGTGCCATTATTGCCGCCAATCGTAATTGTATTACTAGTTACATTGGCACTCCGACTGCTTTGGTATCCCTCTACAGTAAGTAAAAATTCATACATCTTGTCCATGTCTTCCCACTTTTTGAAGTGCTCGCTGACCGATATGGTTTTGCTCGTGCGTTTGGATGTCCATAAAAATAACCTTATTTTTTTGTTTCATTGGACTTTCCTCCTGAGCCTCACTATGATGCAGTGCATTCTGTAGTAGCTTGATGCAACATGTCTTTCCAAAAATCAAATTGTAAACGTTTACAATTTGATTTTATCATATTTTCCTTAATATATAACTTGAAAAATTTCAAGTTATATTGTAGAAAGTATAGTTATTCATTCTTGCTCACTCTACAGGATAGGGTTCCCAAGGAGCGCGTGTAGATCGAAGGTTGGGTGTAATTGTGATAGCAATGTTCATAATTTCTTTTTCCCGTCTTATGGTTACTTAACAGGCGAAAATATGAATAAAAATAGCGGGAAAAGAAAATATTATTTTAAAAAGGATGAAAGAAGGGTCTGCAACATGAAAAAACAATGGAAATTGACCGCTGCTATTCTGTATGGAGGAGTGATGATGTATGGCACTGCGGGTGCAGCTGGAGCTTCCGGGACGGAACCGAGTAATTCGTTGCAAACTCTCACTCCCAACGACTCTATCCAAGGGGCAGCCCGCCAATGGAATGCTGAACCACAGGACGACCACGGGCATGGGCATGTTCACAGACATAGACACGGCAAACGGCCTGGCGGCTTGAATCACCATCTCAACGAGAAAGTAGCCAAGCTGCTGGGCATCACTCCTGTCCAATTAGAGAAAGAACTGGGACAAGGGAAGTCATTGGCCGAGGTTGCTAAAAGCAAAGGCATCCAAGAAGACCAGCTCATTGATAAATTGAAGAATGAAATGACCGTGGATTTGAAACGGCTTGTGAACCGTAAAGGCCCGATTACATTCGATCGTAAGTCCGGGGCTTCGAATGAAGCTCAATTAAAACATGAGGCAGGGACGCCCTCAACCTCGACTAACGAAAACTAAATGTATCTTTTTGCACTAAAAAACCTTGAGAATGGCGGTCCTCAAGGTTTCCATATTCACCGGGCGGTCCGCATCGGATTCCTGCTCTCGCAGGGCACCTTGGTCTGGCACAGTCCGCAGCCGGCACCTGATTTGGCCTCGCCGCCGTTTAGAACCGCAAAGTCCCGTGATGCCTGGCCGTACACAAATTTCATGCAGGCAATCTTGTCATGTCCGCCTTCCTTGCTGATGGCTTGCACAGGGCAGCGGGTAATGCACACACCGCAGATGCCCTTGCTACACAGCAGGCAGTTTCCGGTATGGCCTGTGACTGAAGATGCTCTGGCATCAGGCGGCACCTTGAGATCGGTCACCACGGACAGCAGGCGGATGGCAATTCCTTTTTCGGTGATGAAGCCGTCGTTGATACTGAAGGTGCCAAGACCCGCAGCATATGCAATGTGGCGCTCCGACCAGTTGGAGATCGGCCCCCCTGTGGCACCATAGATGCTGTACCAATCCGTATCCAGCGGTGCAACTGCACGGTAACCAAGGCCTGTTAAGTATCCCGCCAAATGCCGCCTTGCAGACTGTACAAAATATTCATCGCCAAAGGTCCGCAGCAGCGCCCATTCCCTTGAGGCTCTATCTTTTTGCGCACGATTAGCCTTGCGGATCGTCTCGCTGATCGGCAGCACAACGCTGATAACGGTACCTCCATCAAAACTCCCCATTCCAAAGGAACGTTCAAATGCTTCCTGCGGCGTGGCGTGGTCGGGCCCGACCACTCTTTTGTACTCCTCAAACAAAGGATCATTGCCCGCGGCAAATTGAATAATCGGCTCCTCGTAATAAGGACTCTGTAGTTCTTCACAAACATTGCCTTTGTCTTCGCTCACATAGGTTTTCATCTCGGCTACGATGTTTTCTCTCATATCCGGTACGGATTCAACCATCCTATCCACATCCCTCTCCGTGGTTATTGTTCACAGCAAAGCTTCCTTTCAGAAGTCTTGTGGCGGGCTAACATATATTACTGACCAGCCTTGATACCGCGAAACATTTCTTTTTTTCGTGTATATACACGAATTGAGTAACACTTCATGTATGAGTAGGCGGCTAATCACAAACCCAAATGTTCAATTTTGGATAAGAGTGAGGTCAGTATCTGCAGATTCCCGTTTCCCAATGACTCCTGCAAAAAACGTTGCGCCTCCTCCCAAAGCTCTGCTGCGTCGTTGTATACCGTTCTTCCACTCTCCGTCAGAGTAAGGCAGCGGTTGCGACTGCCCTCAGCAGATGTATCCTCCACATATCCGCTATGCTCCAGCGCCTTCAAATTGCGCACAATCGTTGTCCGGTCGAGCCGCATCTCCAGCGCCAATTCGCTTACACTTGCCGGTCCCAGCGCAGTTAAGTGTTTGAGCAGCGAGAATTGGCTAATATTGAGTCCGCTCGGGGCCAGATACCGGTCATACAGTCCCGTAACAGCCATCGAGGAACGGCGCAGATTAATGCAGGTACAGACTGAGGCTGGTTGCTCCTGCGAAGATTTCTTATTCTTCCTTGTCGTTGTCATAAGTTCCCCATTCTTTGTACTGTTTCGTGTATCTACACTATCTCAAAAAATAACAGGTTTTGTCAGAGATGTTTGTCACAGCAGTCAGCTCTGTCGGTCTATCATGATTTATCCCCTGTAGTCCTTCCTACTAATGAAAAGTTTAAATAACCAGTCGCACGAAATCAACCGGCGACTGGTTATTTAGCTTTGCTAGAATATGAGTTGAGCGATACCTATAATAGCTTTTTAAGCTGGGAAATACGCCCTTGGGATACGCCGAGCCATTCAGCATATTCGCCTTGCTTGGCTGTTGGATGCTCGCGCATGAGTTTTCTTAGATTTTCAACTAAATGTTGTGAAGACGACCGATGGTTACTTTTTTCTTTGTATGCAGGTTTCTTTACGACAGGAACAGGTAATTGACTCACACCTATGTTTCCCTTCAGATCATTTATGCATTTTTTACACAAAAATGAATCCCTGAAATAGCTTAAATCCTGAACCGAATAACATAAGTGACAGCAGACTCCAATATACTTCCGCATACTCAATAATCCTGTTTCAACATCTAAATAAAATTCTAAAGACTCACCAGCTTGAATACCCATAGAGGTTCGCAACTCCTTAGGGATAACAATCCGGCCTAACGTATCCAAGGGACGTGTCATACCTGTATTTTTCAAATGAGCTTCTCCTTCCATTGTCCAACATCCAATGATCTCCTAATAAAAATATAAAAATCAATAAAGTAAAAGCATTTATGTTTGTTCCAAAAGATGGTATTATCGTGAAGGAAAATCAATAATTATACTATTAGTTTCCAAACTATATTGTTTATTGAAATTGAAATTCTATGAAAATGCTGAAAGGGTGGTTTATCCATGGAAATCACACCTACGATACAGGCAGAAATTCAAACCTATTTGAAACGAAAAGGCTTAACGATGACCAAGTTTGGTCACACGATTGATTTGAATGTAGGTACAGTTAGTAGCATTGTGACCGGTAACCGATCTATTTCTGTTCACCAACTGGATAGTATTACTGCGGGAATGAATTTACCACCGGATTATTTTTACGAGCGTTATATTGAAGAATGTATTGAAGAATCTCCGCTCAACTGGAAAAAAATCAGCCCTTTCCTATACCGATGCATTGAGCTAGGACGACTGGACTGCTTGCAGCGAGTGGTAATTCTGTTATTGGATAACCCTAGTTATCCGCCATCACTCTTTGAAGTTGCCGAAAATGTATACAAAGACGGTTATAATGAAGCAGCGGCTTACCTTTACAAAAAGGTGGCTGAAAGTGAGAAGCAGCAGCATTCAGAGCGATTGGCGATCTGCCAGTATCGTTTGTTCCAAATCAATATTGGACAAGATAGAGCTGTAAATCTTCAGGCTGCCATTGAATTTGCCCCTTTTGTTGATCGTTTAGACGAGATAGAGCAATTAGATGCATTAAAAGATTTAGCGAACGTGTATAGGTCATTAAGTATGTGGGACAAGGTGTATGAATTTTCATCTCAAATGGGTCAAATGGGAAAGATCCAATATAATTTGGTTCATAACTCTAAGCGAAAAGGAACAGAGCCACGAAAAAAGCTAAGCAGGCCACTGTTTGTATACATAGTTTACTCCGAGTTGCTGTGTGCTAATGCTTGCGATGCAAAAGGTGATCATGAACAGGCATTAGAACATATTCGAGGTTATGCCGATCTAAGTTGGGTGAAGGAGAAGGATCCTGATTCACTTTATTGGAAGAAGCAATATCAACAATGGGCGAAAATTAATACGTACGTCAACAGGCTTATGTCCGGGGATATTAGTGTTCTCCCCGATTACGTAGAACATATTGCTGCCGAAAAAGAGATTTTGGCCGAGCTATTGAACGTCCTTGAAGTAGCTAATCGATATAATGTAGATGTAGATCATGTCCTCCGACGTTTTGAATCCCAAATTGCAGCATATCAGGAACCATCATCTTCTGACATGTATACACAACAAGTTTTACCAGAAGAATACGTAAGGTTCTGGTACAAGATGGCTAAGTATAGCCTAAATAAAGGCAGATATTCATATGGTTTCAAATGTTTAATAAACGCGTTTAAAAAAGCTGTTACAATTAATCATGTACTACTTATTGCCAATTGTTTTGGATTATTTTCTCATTTCAAAACACATGCGGCTCCTGAAACACAGACACAATTCCAATCCATTTATGAGGAGGTGTGGGAAAAAAATGATCAAAAGGATGGCTTTCTACTTGGCGGTAACTAGCTTATTGCTGGTATTCACAGTACCAGTGCAAGCCGGAAATCCAAGCTCCGGCACGATCCAAACTCAAGGACACATTGGTGGATCTTGAACGAGCAACAATTCTTACCACTGGGCCAGCTTATTGCTGGTCTATTTTTGTATTATTTTGTAATTTTTTGGTTCAAAAAAGATTATGACGTATTTGTACATCCCTCCTTAAAATAAAATTCATTAGGAGGTATGCAGGATGAACAGGTATGAAACGGTGCCGTTAATTCAACAGATGGAACACGCCAGACAACATTTGCATGATCTTTACGAAGAGTATGGCTTCGGACATGCTTGTGTACTTGAGCAGTCTATGCTTTTGGATGAACTTATTAATCAGTACAACCGTATGTTTCAGACCAAGAAGCTGCCTCACTATGTTTAGAGCTAGATCATTAACAACGACGATGTTATGTTCGGTTCATTCCCCCTTCTTTTTATGCAAAACTATGACTTCTCCCGCGTAATGTTTATTATTATTCTATATAATGACTTATTTTAAAATAAAATACATATTCATGTCATAAAATGTTAATCGCTTTTTTGAGGGGACGGCATACTAAGGCAACAAAAAAAAGCAGAGCTCAATAAGTGAGCCCTGCCAAAGTCCATTGGAATTATAACCCCATGCTGAAACACAGACACAGATTAGCCAAGCTCCTGCGTGCTTTTGGAAGCACGTTTGGAGGAAAGGAACTGGAAGCGAAACGAGTGCCACTTCAACCGCTGTCTGCCTTTGGAACCAACAATCCAGTTGCCTCCAGGCAGATGGGCAAACAGCCAGCTTATGCCTAGAGAAACACTTGCTACGACGATAAACGTAATGAGCGTAGCTGTAAAATGATGATCGCCCAGTGCAAGCGGGCGGGTGTAGTAGGATATGAAGGCTAGTACGAGTGCATGGGCCAGATATCCTCCAAAAGAATAACGTCCGATCCAGTTCAGCATACGGCGAAACGGCTCGGATCGCGTATCTTTTTGCAAATGGAGCAGCAGTCCGTACAATAAAAGCAACTGCGACACAATGAGAACAAAGGTACTTGGCTTCAAATAGGTCGAAATATTAAGATTGATCGTATCGCCCGACTGGATCAGCATCGTGTGACCCATGAGCATGAACAAACCAATAAAGACAAATACATTCCACGGCAACGTCTGTTTGGCCAGTCCACGCCAGGTGTCTGTCATGTAAGCACATACTGCGCCCAGCATAAAATAGAAAAAGTACATGACAAAGTTATAGGTGCGATAATCCAGCAGAGTCTGCCAAAAGGACGGTAACCCGGTGCTCCATGCCGACATGTCATAGTAGGACCATTGTAACAGCAAAGCATAAACCACAGCGGCAATCAGCATAATAGCCAAAACAAGCTGTTTGCGTCTTTTCGCGCTGTAACGACGTAGAAACGCTTGAACCTGGCCGGCTGCTTTTGAAAATAAAGGAAACAAAATATAAAACTGAAAGATCATCACTACAAACCATAGATGATATCCGCTGACGGGGATGATCATTTCCTCGAACATACCTTTGTAAAAATAAATATTTCCCCACTGCGCCGTTGACCAGTTTTGAGTGCATACCCAATAAATAACAGTCCAGCAAAGGAAAGGAACATAAATATCTCGAAACCGCCTGCCAATATAGCGAGGATAGCCAATCGGTTTGTTGCCGTTATAAAAAAGTAGCGCCGCAGACAGGAAAACGAACGTCGGTGTGCCAAAACGTGTCAAATGATACAGCATCGCGAGCATAACAGAATCTGGCTGTTGGATGTCGCTGCGATAAATATATTCGCCAATGCAATGCTGAAGCACGACAGCGAGGTAGGCAAGGCCCCGTAGTTCTGTCCACTCCGCGATACGCGGCTTGCTCATCCATATCACTCCTTTTCCTCAAGATACGCACATGTTTTCCCTAGCACAATTGTAGGTATTGTAACGTAGAAACATTAGTGCAGGATTAACGCCACCTGAAAGTAAGAAGAGTGAAGTAGTTCCAATTTGATATGATTGCGTTTACAATCTAAGTAAAACCAGAATAAATTAAAGTGAATTTATAACTTAAGGATATACACAGGAAGAGGAGAGGAAGGATGAAAAAAACGCTGCTGGTATATATGCTGTTGATTGCGGCCTTTGCTCTCTATGTGTTCAGGTATGAACAAACGGGCCCGTTGAATGGCACTTGGGAGGATAAGGGGCTACGAGGCAGCATCGGAGAAACCTATATGATGATTACCTTCCAGTCTGGTTTGGAGTATTGGAAAAGCGGGCTCAAGGGCTTCGAGGATGCCGGGGATGCGCTGGGGGTGACTGTGGAGTATCGGGGAGCAACCCGTTATGATGCGCAGGAGCAGACGACCGTTATTGAGCAGGCGATTGCTCGTAAGCCCGCAGGGATTGCCATATCAGCGATTGATCCTCACTCCCTGATTCCGGTGATTAATAAGGCGCTGGATGCGGGCATTCCTGTAGTACTGTTTGATGCCGGAGCGCCGGGGAGTCGTGCGTATTCCTTTTTGGGCACGGATAATTATAAGGCGGGCGTGACCGCTGCGGATAAGATGGCAGAGCTGTTGGGACGAGAAGGTCAGGTCGCTGTTCTGACGCTGCCTGGACAGCAAAATCATGAAGAACGCTCGCGTGGCTTTCGCGATACCATTCAGCGGCAGTATCCTGCGATGAAGGTGGTGGAAGTCGCAGATGGCCGTGCAGACGCGATGGTCTCCCGGGATGAGTCGCAAAGGCTGATGAAAGCTTATCCGAAACTGGCGGGCATTTTTGTGACCGATGCAACGGGAGGAACAGGTGTGGGTGAAGCGGTACTGAGTCAAAAAAACAGCCATCCGCTGAAAATCATTTCTTTTGATACAAATAAAGCGACACTGGATATGATTCGTGGTGGGACGATCTCGGCAACGATTGCCCAGGGAACATGGAATATGGGCTATTGGTCGCTTCAATATCTGTTCCATCTGCATCATCATTTAACGATTCCTGCACCTTCTTCCTCTGGCGACAACACTCCGCTGCCCGTGCGGGTAGATACTGGGATTTCCGTGGTCACCCGGGCGAATGTAGATGATTATTATGCGAAATAAATTTTGGAAGCGTATCCACTTAAGGGTGCACCAAACGATGCCTCGCTTACGCTTGCGCAATATGCCTTTACGCTTTCAGCTCATGCTGCTGTTCCTGTTGTTTGGCATTGTGCCTTCGCTGGGATTAGGTCTGCTGGTCAATTGGACGGTGGAACGGATTATTGAGCGGCAGGTGGAAGACCATACGATGCAATTGATTGGCAAGGTAAACGAAGCACTGGACACCAAAATGGAAAATTTGCAAAACATGACGTATCTGATTGCTTTTAACCCCGATATCGGGGAGTTCTGGAAAGGGCGGACGCTGGCAGACGGCCACGCGGGTCATGCGAGTATAGTAACGCCGGAAAACCAGGGGGAGCGGACACAGAACTCGGTGCAAAATCAGGCTCTCAGCTCCAAGCAGGCATTAAGTTCTGTACAGGAGCAGGATACGCTATATGAAATGAAGCAATTTTTGCAGGGATATACTACGTTATATCCTGAGATTGCAGGGATTCTGATCGTAAACGAAAAAGGCGACTATATCAGCAATGAAATGTATGCTCGAAGCACGCGTAGCCTGACGGAAGAAGGCTGGTACCAACAGGCGGCGCAGCATGCAGGCATATTCACTGTGCTAGGACAGCCGAGCCACCGTAATGTGACTACTCATGTCCGGTACAAGGACAGCGAAATTGTCTCCGTCGTTCGTTCGGTTACGGATCCGGAAACCGGACACGTGTTAGGCGTGATTATGATTGACCTCAAGCTACGGGCTGTGTCGCAGGCTGCCAGAGATGTAACCCTGGGCAAAAGCGGGTATTTAATGGTGACAGACGCTGAGGGGCGCAGCGTGTACAGGCCGGATATGCCTTTGATTGAGCGCATTCCGTCGCAATGGTTCGGGGCAGGTGACAGCGGGATGTTTACCCGTGAAGCTGGGGGCAGAGAATTGCTGTTCATGTTCAGGGCTTCCGAATTCACGGGCTGGAGAACAGTGGGGGTATTCCCGGCACGCGAATCTACACTGGAAGTTCGGCAAATTAAGTTCTATGTCGTCTGTTTTGTTTTTATTGTATGTCTATTTGGCTTAACGGCATCCTTGCGATTGTCGAGTTCCATTGCGCAGCCGATTTTCCGGCTGATGTCCTATATGCGGGCAGCAGAGACAGGAGATCTTACAGTTCGCCAATGGAGTGACCGTGGGGATGAAGTTGGGATGCTGGGGCGGAGTTTTAACCGGATGCTGGAGCAAATTCGCCGTCTCATGTCACTTAGCGAACTGAGGGAACGGCAAAAGCGGGATGCCGAGCTGCGCAGCCTTCAGGAGCATATTAAGCCGCATTTTTTATACAATACGCTAGATACCATTCACTGGATGGCTCGAAAAAATGGAGCAGACGACGTGTCCGACATGGTGGGGGCGCTATCGAGATTGTTCCGTCTCGGGCTGAGCAAGGGGGATGACTTTATTCCGCTGCGCTCCGAGATTGAGCATATATCGAGCTATATGCAAATCCAGCAAACCCGCTATCGTGACCGACTTCGCTGGGAATTGAATGTACCCGACGAGCTAAAGGATCTGTTCGTGTTGAAGTTAATGCTTCAGCCTGTAGTGGAAAATGCGATTTATCACGGCATCAAGGCTAGACGTGGTCCAGGCACGATTTGGGTAGAAGCTAAAGCCGAGGGCGACAAGCTGCTGCTGACGGTACGTGACGATGGCGCAGGGATGACGACGGACCGGCTGCGTGAACTGCGTGAATGGCTGGAAATACCCCTGGAGGCGATGGAAGGAAAGCAGAAGCAAAAGGGAGTTAGTACCCATGGCAGAAGCTATGGCATGCTGAATGTACAAGCGCGTATCCGGTTGTCTTTTGGCGAGGAATATGGAATTGTACTGGAGAGCAAAGAAGGGACAGGTACCTGCGTTACGATCACTCAACCGTTGCTGCTGGATATGGCGCAACTGAAGAAGCCTTATGAAAAAGGAGAGGGTCAGGATGACGAAATCACAGGCCACAGACAACTCGACAACGGTGAGTCTGATTGACCAGGCCATAACGGAAGTGACCATAGGGACGGCAAAACGTTACCAAGTATTGATCGCAGATGATGAGCCGATCATCCGAGAGGGGATACGAGATTGCATAGACTGGGCGGCTCTGGGCATGGAGGTTGCAGCAGAGGCGGAGGACGGAGAAGAAGCGCTGGAGCTGGTGGGTCAGCTTCATATCGACATCGTGCTGGTCGATATGAATATGCCGTTCATGGACGGGATTGAACTGATTCGGCGGCTGCGGGAAGAGCGTCCGGAATGCCGTTGTCTGATCATTTCCGGGCATGATGAATTTGCTTATGCGCAGGAGGCTGTCCGACTTGGCGTGGAGGATTATATTTTAAAGCCGGTAGATGCGGATCAGCTTCATGCTGCGTTGTTGCGGCTTCGTCAGCGAATGGACGAAGAGTACAAGCGTGCTGCCTATGTAGAACAAGCCGCCGGACAGATTGAACGGAATATTCCGCTGCTGCGCCAGCGGTTTTGCCTGGAATGGCTGGAAGGGCAACACACGGGAAAAGATGTCATGGAGCAACTGGCGTTTTTACGGCTTCCATCGCGGCCGCCTGCTCAGATCGGTGTCGTACGGTGGCCTGCGGCAGAGGCCCGGCAGACGATTATGCGCGAGAATGACCGCCAGCTATTTCTTTTTGCCGCTGAAAATATTATTGGCGAACTGCTGGAGGACTGCCCGCATGTGTTGTTCCGCGATGCGAACGGACTGATCGGCATATGCCTATGGCAGGAGGCACCCGAGACGATAGGCGCTTCCATGGAGCAGGCGATTGGACGCTACCTGAATATAGCGGTTCATACGCATGTGGAGTCCAACGCGGGTGGACTGGAAGGCGCAATTGACGCGTACCGGGTGAGTCGGGATCGAGTGTATGGCGAATCGCAGCTGTCCCCCATCGTACGTCGGGCCCGGCAGCTCATTCAGGAAGGTTACGCCGATCGGGAGCTGACGTTGGAAGCCCTTGCTTCGCGGCTACAAGTATCCGCCGTATATCTCAGCCGTGTGCTCAAAAAGGAGCTCAACGACAGCTTCGTGACCCTCGTCACGCGTGCCCGTATCCGTAAAGCGGTGCAACTGCTGGATTCCACCACGTTGTCTATCTATGATATAGCAGAACGTACGGGTTACGACAGTCAGCACTATTTTAGCACCGCTTTTAAAAAGACTATGGGCGTGTCCCCTGTGCAGTACCGTAAAGGCGGGGGCATTCAAGAAAGCACGGTGGAGTAGGAAGGATTGAAATGGGGGATGAGTCCCACACTGTCTCATAATAAACTGTAAGAAAAAATGTGTGTGTAATCACACCTACGCATTCAGGGGTTTGTTACGCTGGGGATAACGAACAAATATCTATCAATATTTGGAGGAAAACGATATGTTTTGTTATCAGTGTGAACAGACGCCGAGTGGCGGGTGTAAAGTAGTTGGGGTGTGCGGGAAGGATGAGACGATAGCAAGCTTGCAGGATACGATGATTTTTGCATTAAAAGGGATTGCTGCCTATGCGACACATGCTCGCCAGTTGGGCTATACCGATCCTGAGGTAGATCGGATCACGCATGAAGCGTTATATATGACCTTAACCAATTCTAACTTTAATGTACAAGAGCATTTGGAAATGGCGATGAAGGTCGGAAATGCGGCTGTACGGATCATGGATGTGCTGGATCGTGCGCATACGGATCGTTTTGGCATTCCGCAGCCGATTACTGTCAGCCAAAATAAAATCGAAGGCCAATGCATCGTCGTGACCGGACATAATTTATATGCGCTGGAGGAATTGCTGCGGCAGACGGAGGGTAAAGGAATAAACATCTATACCCACTCGGAAATGCTGCCTGCTCACGGTTATCCAGCATTGAAGAAATATGCACATCTCAAAGGGAATATCGGTAAAGCCTGGTACGATCAGCGCCGACTGTTCGAGGAGTTCCCAGGTGCGATTCTCGCCACGACGAATTGTGTTATGCCGATTAAAGGCACGTATGCAGACCGCTTCTTCTCTTATGAAGTAGCCGGGCTGGAGGGAGTAGCCAAGATCATGGACGACGACTTTTCACCATTGATCGAGCGTGCGTTAGCCCTGCCAGCCGCAGATGTAGATTCGGAGCAGGTGCTTACGACGGGATATCATCATGAGACGGTTATTGGGCTGGCTCCTGAGATTATTCAGGCCGTTAAAGACGGACATATCCGTCGTTTCTTCGTCATTGCAGGCTGCGACGCACCAGGCAAAGGCGGTAACTATTACCGCGAGCTGGCTACATCCTTGCCGAACGATACGGTTATTCTGACCACTTCCTGTGGTAAATTCCGCTTTAATGACGTGGATTATGGCACCGTTGGAGATACCGGCATTCCGCGTTATATTGATTTGGGACAATGCAACAATTCGGGTTCTACTGTTAAAATCGCTCTGGCATTAGCGGATGCTTTCGGCTGTACGGTGAACGAGCTACCTGTCAGCATTGTTCTGTCCTGGTTTGAGCAAAAAGCGGTCGCCATCCTGCTAGGCTTGTTCAGCCTTGGCATCCAAGATATTCGCATTGGGCCGAAGCCGCCTGAGTTCATTTCTTCTGGCGTATTGGATGTACTGGTGGAGATGTTTGGCTTGAAGCTAATTACTACCGCAGAGGAAGATATGAAAGCGATGTTGGCGTTGTCGTAAGGGGTTGGTGGGGAACTGCAAAGCGCAGTTCCTTTTTTGTTTCATCGTTCATCGATTCTTATAAAGATGTCCGTAAGAATCTTTAATGCCAGCTCAGTATCTTTGGATTCACGAGTCCTTAGGAGAGTCAAAATGGTTTTTATACTCGAATCTTCTTCGGTAAGCTCATCATTGTCCTTCACATATGTAAGCAACTGATAGACGCCCACGTTCAATGCCTTCGCTATTTTCTCCAGATTTTTCAAAGATATATTTCTCTCCGCTCGCTCAATGAAACCAATATAACTCGAATTGAATCCTGCTTTTTCGGCTAAAGCTTCTTGGGAAAGCCCTTTAGACTTTCGAATATCTCGAATACGTGTACCGACTAATTCTAAAAGTTCTGACATGATTACACCTCTCTATAGTAAGAATTTCACAAAATTCGATTCCAATTGCTCCAAAATGTAATATATAGACGAACGAGATCATCTCAATCTATATATTATTAATTGGAAGTCGCTTATTGGATTTTGCAAAATCCTCTAGTTAGAAGTGTAGAGAAAGAGTTACATCTAATTAATAAGTGTTAGTAAGTAAATTGAATTAAAAACTACTATATAGTAATATTTATTATGAAGCTTGTCCCGTAGCTAGAAAATTATACATCTTGATGGTTACATAATTGTGCTATGTTGCTCACATTTGTTTCAGGATTTTGCAAAATTCGATACCAGTCGCTCCGAAGTGCAAGGATATAGACGAACTAAACCATTTCGATCTATATCTTGTTCATTGGAAGTCGCTTATGGGATTTTTGCAAAATCCTCGTTTATGAAATTTTAATTCAGGAGTTGATTCCCCTTGAAACATTACTCCTTAAGTCCCCTACATAGTGATTCCGATTTCAAATTGCCTAAGTACAGCGATACCTACATATTCAATTGCATGATGGATTTTCAAAAGCTTGCCGAATACCAGATCAAGCTTGCACAGATGATGCGCGACCATCATCAGTTTCAAAACTGCCTCATTCTTTGTGATCAAGCGATGTTTTCTATGGCTAAGGCCATTTATGTTCATCGAAATCAAATCATTCCATTGTATATCCGTTTATCCGTGACTGACCTGTTCCCTTTAATTCACACAGAGGCTGAGCCCAATTTAGATACCGTGCTGTTTATCGGTACGGTACATTATCTGGTTTCGGGTGAAGATGATGTATCTAAAGAGCCGATGAAGCTGGGGGAAGTAGACAAGTTGCTTTATAAAACGGACTCTATTCTAGAGTCTCTGTCACAGCGGATCGTAGCTGATCCGTCTAAGCGGTATCCATCTATTTATAAAGAAAGTCCGTTCAATGAATCGATAGATCTTTTATCAATAATACCCGGTTCTTTTTGAGCTAATGATATAATGAGGAAAAGGAAGATGTTGGATTACGACTTAAAGTTCTATAACAGAAAGGGTGTATTCATATGCCTACATACAACAAGCTGGTACGAGATCGGATTCCGCATATCATTATGTCTCAAGGCAAGGAGTGTCGGACACGCATTTTGGACCCAGAGGAATATAAGCAGGAGCTGAGAACCAAGCTTCGTGAAGAGGCTGAGGAATATTTTGAAGCGGACAAAGATCAGGATGCGCTGGAAGAGCTGGCGGATATGCTGGAAGTCATCCGAGCGTTGGCAGAAGAATATGGGGCGAATGCAGAAGAGCTGGACAAGCTGCGGGCAGACAAAGCCGAGGCACGGGGCGGATTCCAGGAGCGAGTGTTTTTAATTGATGTCGATGAAGGTAAAAGTTAACTAAAATACTTTTAAGATAAGCACATTCAAAAAGGGAGCTTGATAACTGGAGCTGCCTTTTTTTTGTCTCTTTTTAAGCACCCAGTATAGCGGAAAATTATAAAGTGGAAGTTATTTTAATTTATTTACAAGCCATATGACTATTTAGTCAACGAGTTTCATGTTATCTCCTCCAACTTCCCCCTCCCCCCTCACAAAGGTTAAAATTTTATAAAAAAAGTTCAAAACCAGCAAAGACCTTTCCCGGCCTGGAATGATACCATGTGTTTGCACATAAAAAAAGGAGAGGTACTCGTTGCCTCACTTATGTAAGCGCTATCTAATTTCAACTCTAATCAGCACTTACCTTCAAATGACCCGCATCACATGAGGAAAGGGGAACTTCATATGAAAAAAGGAGCTGTTGTCGTATGGCTTCTGGTTTTGGCCCTGATGCTTTCGGCCTGTAATTTGGCGGAGAGTGGAACGGGCAGCAAGGAAAAAGGCTATGTGGGCATTTCCATGCCGACCAAATCGTCCGAGCGTTGGGTAGGGGACGGGGAGAATATGGTTCGGTTGTTTCAGGAGCAAGGCTATAAAACGGATTTACAGTACGCCGAGGACGTGGTGGAAAACCAAATCTCCCAAATCGAAAATATGATCACCAAGGGTGTCAATGTTATGGTGATCGCTTCGGTCGACGGAAACACGCTGACGGATGTGATTCAGAAGGCACACGACCGAGGCATTCAGGTCATTTCTTACGACCGGCTGATTCGCAACACACCGTATCTGACGTATTATGCGACCTTCGATAACTTTAAGGTGGGCGTGCTACAGGCGGCATATATTGAGAAAAAGTTGGGACTCAAGGAAGGCAAAGGCCCTTTCAATATCGAACTGTTCGGCGGTTCACCGGATGATAATAACGCATATTTCTTCTTTAATGGTGCGATGTCTATACTTAAACCGTACATGGATTCCGGCAAACTGGTCGTGCGCAGCAAGCAGATGACGATGGCGCAGATCGCTACACTGCGGTGGGACGGAGCATTGGCCCAGTCGAGAATGGATAACCTGCTGAGTGCGTACTATTCGGGGGCCAATCTGGACGCGGTACTATCCCCTTATGACGGAATCAGTATCGGTATCATTTCATCCCTAAAAGGGGTCGGATATGGATCAGCGAACAAGCCGCTGCCGATCATTACAGGGCAGGATGCGGAGCTGGCTTCCATCAAGTCCATTGTGGCTGGGGAGCAGACGCAAACTGTATTTAAGGATACTCGCAAGCTGGCTGAGCAAACGGTCGTGATGGCCAACAGTATTTTACAGGGCAAACAAGCGGAAGTGAATGACACCGAATCCTATAACAACGGTAAAAAGATCATTCCTGCTTACTTGCTTGATCCGATCTCGGTGGATCGGACGAATGTGGAAAAGGATATTGTCGGCAGTCACTATTACACCAAAGAGCAAATCGGACTGAAATAAGAGCAGGAATCCAACCGAAAGGAGCGTATCCCATGACTGGAATCATTTTGGAAATGAAGGGAATTACCAAAACCTTTCCCGGCGTGAAGGCTTTGGAAAATGTAAATCTCAAGGTCAAGGAAGGCGAAATCCATTCCCTGTGCGGTGAGAACGGTGCGGGTAAATCGACGCTAATGAAGGTACTAAGCGGTGTATATCCGCATGGAACCTATGAAGGGGATATTGTTTTCCAGGGCAAAACGTGTGAGTTCAAGGATATCAAGCAGAGCGAGGAATTGGGCATTGTCATTATCCATCAGGAGCTGGCGCTGATCCCGTATCTCTCGATTGCGGAAAATATTTATCTGGGCAACGAACGCGCCAGTGGCGGCGTGATTGATTGGAAAGAGACTTTTGTAGGGACACGCGAGCTGCTGTCCAAGGTCGGTTTGAGTGAAAATCCCAATACATTAGTTACGAACATCGGGGTCGGAAAGCAACAACTAGTTGAAATTGCGAAAGCGCTCTCAAAAAAGGTGAAGCTGCTTATTCTCGATGAACCGACAGCGGCGTTGAATGAGGATGATAGTGAAAATCTGCTTAATTTGATGCTGGAATTTAAAAAACAGGGCATTTCCTGCATTCTCATCTCCCACAAGCTGAATGAAGTCGCAAAGGTGTCGGATTCAATTACGATTTTGCGGGACGGAAAGACGATTGAGACACTGGATATGAAAAAGGATGAGGTCACGGAGGATCGGATCATTAGCGGCATGGTTGGACGTGATCTGACCAGCCGTTATCCAGAGCGTCATGCCGAGATTGGCAAAGTCGTTTTGGAAGTGAAGGATTGGACGGTGTATCACGAGCACCATGCAGACCGCAAGGTGCTGGATCAGGTGAATTTGAACATTCGGCGTGGTGAAATTGTCGGTATTGCCGGGCTGATGGGAGCGGGACGGACCGAGCTGGCGATGAGCATTTTTGGCAAGTCGTATGGACGCAACATTTCCGGTCAGCTGATTAAAGACGGCAAGCCGATCCAGAACAACACGGTTACGGACGCGATCAACAACGGCTTTGCCTATGTGACAGAGGATCGCAAGGAGTATGGCCTCATTCTGATGGATGATATCAAGCGTAATATTTCGCTGACTGGCCTGAACAAGCTGACGAAGGGCGCTGTCGTCAATGAACAGGAGGAAGTCGTCGTTGCAGAGGAAATGAAAAAAAGCATGAACATCAAAGCGCCGAGCATTTTACAGAAAACGGGTAATCTGAGTGGCGGCAATCAGCAGAAGGTGGTGCTGAGCAAATGGATTTTTGCCGGGCCGGATATTCTGATTCTGGATGAGCCGACACGCGGCATTGATGTGGGCGCCAAATATGAAATTTATACGATTATTCATCGACTTGCCGCTGAAGGCAAGGGAGTGCTGGTCATTTCGTCCGAGCTACCAGAGGTACTAGGCTTGTGTGACCGGATTTATGTCATGAATGCTGGGCGGATCACTGGAGAGGTTAGCCGTGAGGACGCGTCGCAGGAAACATTGATGAGATATATGACCAAGTCAGGAGGCGTGAAGCATGGAAACCATAACTAAACTATTTAAAAATAACATCCGCCAATATGGCATGATGATTGCACTGGTCGTCATTATGATTTTGTTCGAGGTGCTGACGGGCGGCCTGCTGTTGAAGCCGATTAATATTACCAATCTGATTCTGCAAAACAGCTATATTCTCGTACTGGCTATCGGGATGGTGCTGGTCATCATCACTGGACATATTGATTTGTCCGTCGGCTCCATAGCCGCTTTTGTCGGTGCGGTTGCCGCCATAATGATGGTCGATTGGCAGCTTCCAGCATGGATCGCTGTGATTGCATCCTTGCTGGTCGGGGCGTTAATCGGCGCATGGCAAGGGTTCTGGGTCGCTTATGTACGGATTCCGGCATTTATCGTTACATTGGCGGGAATGCTGCTCTTTCGCGGATTGACAATGATCGTGTTGGAAGGCCAATCTATCTCTCCATTTCCAGGGGGATTCCAGAAAATCAGTTCAGGCTTCCTGCCGGATTTTTCATCTACCGGGTATAACCTGGTATCCATCATTGTCGGTATTGCACTCACGGTATGGTTTATCGTGAACGAACTTCGCGAACGCCGTTCTCAGCTTAAATATGGATTCGAGGTTCCGTCACAGACTTTATTTGTACTCAAGTTGATTGTGGTAGCTGCGGTTATCAATCTGTTCACCTTCATGCTCGCGAGCTACGTGGGGATACCTAACATTCTCGTGCTGCTGTTCATACTGATCGTTGTATACTCCTTCGTCATGAACCGCACGATTATGGGCCGTCATGTGTATGCGTTGGGTGGAAATGAAAAGGCAGCGGGTCTGTCCGGTGTCAAAACGAAAAAAGTAACGTTCTGGGTATTCGTCAACATGGGCGTGCTGGCCGCCATTTCCGGTCTGATCTTTGCTGCACGTCTGAACGCGGCTACGCCGAGAGCAGGTACGAACTTTGAGCTGGATGCCATCGCAGCTTGCTTTATCGGCGGTGCTTCGGCATCCGGCGGGATCGGAACCGTTTTTGGAGCCATTATCGGTGGTTTGGTCATGGGCGTACTGAATAACGGAATGTCTCTGATCGGTCTGGGTATTGACTGGCAGCAAGGCATCAAGGGCTTGGTGCTGCTGCTGGCGGTTGCCTTCGATATTTACAACAAAAACAAAAGATCAGCTTAAGCTCAGATTCGATATCGTAAAACAAGACACCTCCAGTCCCACTTGAAATGTGGATGCTGGAGGTGTCTTGTTTGTTTGGCCTGGAATGTAGGAACCGTCATCAGATGCCAGAACACATATTATCCCGAAACCGTTGCTCCATCTGCCGGAATATGGACGCGTCCCTCCAAACCTTCACGGTTGATGTGTTCTGTAAGCTCAGAGCGAGTTAGTAGACAATGGTTGATTGCCTCTATGTGGACAGCCACGATTTGTGTATAAGAGGCATGCTGTGCAACAGCTGTTACATCTTGGGCAGTCATAATAATAGGATCACCTACCGTAAACCGTGCTCCTCCAGCGTTCACAATTGTCCACTCAGGACGGTATTTATCTAGTGCTTCCGCGACTTCACTGCACCAGATCGTATCCCCGGCCAAATAGACGACAGGTTCACCTGGAGCCTGAAACACAAAGCCGGACACGGGTCCCATCTGTTCCCCGATTTCTCCGGTGCCGTGATGCCCGGCTGTACGGATAATCTCAATTTCTCCCACAGAACCAGCCACCCAAATCGGAGTAACCCGTGTAAAACCATCAGCAGTGATTTGTTCTTCATTTCCGGGCTGACAGAAGACGGGAATTTGTTTGTCCAACCAGTGTACTGCTGCCGGGTCCCAATGATCCGGATGTAAATGTGTGACGATCACAACGTCAGGCTGTCCGAGTGCCTGCCATTGCGGCGGCAAGGGAACCAGCGGATTACGGCGGGCATTTTCCGTATTGGGAACTGGCGGATTTGCGCCAGCATCGCTTAACATCGGATCAATCAGAAATTTTACTCCAGCGTATTCCAACCATAAGGTTGCGTTGCGGATTAGTGTGATTTTCATATATGGAAGCTCCTTTGGTAGTGAATGTTTTTGGACCGAGTATATTTTCGGTGGTTCTTTGTTTCTGTTACAATCATATCTGACGCAAGGAGCTACAGGCTACAGCCTGCTGAAAGGAAAACCAGCATACTCGTTTCATCATGAAAGGAAAAATAACTATGGAACTATTCGTACCTGATGACACCGATCTGCGCATTCTTCATCATTTAATTGAAGACAGCTCTTTATCGAACAAGGAGATCGGCCAGCTTGTTCATTTGACAGGCCAAGCCGTAGGGGCACGTGTTCGAAAAATGCAGGATGCGGGCATTATCGAGGGCTATACGCTGCGCTGGAACCCTGAAAAAATTGGCCAGACGATTCATGCCTTTATTACGGTTTTTTTGAATTCAGGAACGACTCACAGTGCTTTCCAGGCTTTTGCACGGGAGCATCCCTATATTGTCGAAATCCATCGGGTGAGTGGGGAAGGCTGTTATTGGATGCGCTTGCGCATGTCATCACAGGCAGAGTTAAATACCATGCTGGATGAGCTTACGAAGTTTGGTAATTACAAATTGAGTTTTTCCATTGGTGAGATTTAACGATAAAAGCTTTCGGCGTTTGTGCCGAAAGCTTTTTTATTTGGGCGAAGGCTATGAGCTCAACGTTATAGGCTCATTTTAAAAATATGCTGCAAGCCGTGTTGTCCCATTTTAGTGTTGCCTTCATCGATAAAGCCGCATTTGCGATACAGATTTTGGGCAGGCAGATTACGGGCATTGACGCCCAGTACAATCTCGCGAATATGTGGGAAGTGTCTGGCGATGAACTGTGGTAGTAAAAGCAGCCCTTTTTTAGCGAATCCTTGTCCCTGATCTGCGTAATGAATAGAGAACGCGCGCAGCAGCAGTGCCTCAGCAGTATTCGTATAGTCCGCTAATTCTTCCCCATCGTATAAAATGAAAAATCCAACGGGTCTTCTAGTAGCCGTAATCACGACAGGATGGCGGTGCGGATCTTCCTTGGCCAGTGTCAGCATTTCATCCGGCATTCCAGTAAACTGCTTCTGCTCCTCAGGTAAGTAGAAGGTATGTAAAATGGCATCATGCCCACAATGGTAAGGGACAAGCTCTACATTATTCATCATTACACTCCGATCTGTACGGATTTTAACTTTCTATATCATCTAGTTTGCTAAAAAAAGAAACCTGAACTCGCCTTGCTTACGTATTACCCATACATAAACTAGCATAGTCAAAAGGAGACGTCTACGGTTATGAAGCAGCTTGCAGAATATCGGGAAAGCCAGGACGTATTGCGTCATGAGCTGAAGAATATTGAAAAATGGGAAAAGGAACAGAAGGACATTTTTTTCTGGGAAAAAATCGGCAGATGGCCTTTTATGCTGCTGGATCGGCTGACGCCCAAAATCATTAAAGACAAGCTAGAGCAACTGCTTAATGAGATGGGCAGTTTCATTCAGAACGGCGGCAAATATTTGGTGAAGGAAGAAACGGTTCTGAACAGGCTGAAAAAGACGGCCCATGAACATGTAATTCAGCAAAATGGCACAGATTCCGTGTCGGATACGCAGGACCTGCCTCGTGCCGGGGAAAACGCTGATTCGGAACATAGTGCCGAACCTAGGTGGGAGTTGAAGCAGGCGGCTGAGCTCCCGCTAACAATCATGGATCGGACTGCCGACGAGATGACGGCGGGTCGCATTACCTTTGCCACCGCTCAGGGAGCAACAACGGGGATTGGGGGTGTGTTTACGATTGCGGCGGATATTCCTCTTTTGCTCGGCTTGTCACTCAAAGTGCTTCAGGAAATAGCCTTGTGTTATGGCTTTAATCCCCATGATAAGCAGGAACGCATTTTTATTATTAAATGTATGCAATTTGCTTCATCTGATATTGTGGGTAAAAAGGCTGTTTTAGAGGAGCTGGCTTTGTTTGATGATCCTTCACGTCAGGCACAGGTTTTTTCCCAGATGCAGGGATGGAGAGAGGTCATTAACACCTATCGTGATCAGTTTGGATGGAAAAAGCTGCTTCAAATGGTCCCGATTGCGGGCATTTTGTTCGGCTCCATCGCGAATCGAAGCGCTATTAGTGACGTAGCAGAAGCAGGGAAAATGTTGTATCGGAAGCGTCGTATTTTGATGCGTTTGGCAGAAGTAGAGAACTGATTGCAACACTTAGGCGTAAAAGGGGATATTTTTTTCGTGAGGAAACACGTGAGTTGGCTATAAAGTTGTGCAGCGGCCAAGATGGCCGCCACACGTTTGCCTGTTACACTTCGGCTCCATTTTCTTCCGCCCAGCGGTTCAGGGTTTTATCTGTAGGAAGCAGGAAGGTTAAGATGCCGAGCAGTGGCAAAAAGCCGCACAGGAACATGATGTGAGTGATGCCTACCTTGTCGATCCAGTTGCCGAGCACGAGTGCGCCCACACCCCCAAGGCCAAAAGCGAGGCCCGTAATGAGACCGGACACGGTTCCGATTTTGCCGGGCACAAGCATCTGTGCATATACGACTGTGACCGAAAAGCTAGACAGCATAATAAACCCGATAATTGCCAGCAGGATCGCCGTCCAGAATTGGTTGGCATAAGGTAGTGCCAGCGCGAGTGGTGCAGCTAATACCATGGACAGAAAAATCATGTTGCGTTTACCAAAACGGTCCGCGAGAGGACCGCCAAAGAAGGTGCCCAGCGCTCCAGCCCCGAGGAACAGGAAAATGTAGAGCTGTGCATCAGCCAATGGCATTTTAAATACTTCCATCAGGTAAAACGAATAGTAGCTTCCGACCGAGGTTGAGTACCACGAACGGACGAATACCAGTAGAATGAGGACAATCATGGCAAACATAACGCGGTTACGCACTTCGGGCTTCATGCGGCGTGCCACCGCTTTTTTGCGTGCAATGCCTTCTGTACGCAGGACGTTACCGTACCAGCGGGCGATGAACGATTGCACCACAATTCCCGCTGCTGCAATACCTGTGAACCAGATCGCACCGAATTGTCCTAACGGGATAAAAATCCAGCTCGTGAGCATCGGCGCCAGCGATTGGCCCGCATTGCCGCCAACTTGAAAAATGGATTGTGCCAATCCCCGGCGTGATCCTGCCGCCATATGGGATACGCGCGAGCCTTCAGGGTGAAAGGCAGCCGAGCCCAGACCCACAAAGATGACTGCGATCAGCACCGCTTTATAATCGGCAGCATAGGCGAGCAGCAGCATGCCAGTCAGCGTAAAGCCCATACCGATGGGAAGAATAGCTGGCGTAGGTCGTTTGTCCGAAAACAAGCCAATCACGGGCTGCATGATTGAAGCTGTAAAATTGATCGCGAATGAAATCCAGCCGATCTGCGTGTAGCTCAGGCTCATAGATTCCTTTAAGATCGGAAAGATCGCTGGAATGACCGATTGAATCGAGTCATTGAACAGATGGACGAAACTGATCGCAATCAGAATCGCAAAAACGGTGCTTTTCGCTTGCGGCCCCGGGAGGGGAAGCGATTGGCCCGTTTCATTTTTTGTAGCAGATTTACTAGTCATGGCAACCTCCGAATATGTATGTATATTTTAAGATATAGGAAGCGATCCGTTTGCAGCAAATGGCTGAAAGTGGGATAAAGTCCCCCTTTACTCATCGCTGCTTGCCCATTCTGCTGGATACTCTTTATTACTCGATTTAGTTGGTTTCTAAAATGGTACATCGAAATTCAAACGTTTATCATCCTCAAAACCGATATATATGTGAGTATTTTGCATAAGTCCCAAGAGCGCTTTTCAAATCAGCAAAATAGAGATCGAAGTGATCCAGTTCGTCTATATATTATATTTTTGAGCTTTGGGAATGGAATTATGCAAAATACTGATATGGAAATATAGATAGAAAAGGGGAACCACGATGAGAAAAGCAGCGAAGATTTTGCTGGCAGTATCCATGGTATGTGGAGCGGTGGTGGGAACTACGTTAAACACTGGAGAAACAGCAGTAGCGGCAAATGTAACGACGAACAACACTTGGAAAAACGCTAAAATTATAGACGTGATCGACCGGAATAACTACATACTGGATGACGGTTCTTTATGGAGAAAGAGTATAGATGGCCCGGTTATTGAGAAATTGAATTTGAAAGGCATTACAGGCAGCAAAAACGAGAGCCAAGGTTATTATGGCTGGACTGAGGACGGGAAGGTAGCCATCTGGGATGATAACTCCGACCCAAAAGTGACGGCTCAATCCTCAGGAGTTAAAGAAATTACAGGTGAGGGTTTGGCTATTAAAACCGATGGGACGATCTCCTGGGGAAGAGAACAGGTTGAGGGAATATCGGATGCTATAGATGGTGATAAGGTAAGTACCTATTTTACGGTTCTTACTCGATCCGGTGATGTATGGTATTCCACAGGGTACGCAGAATCTAAGCCCCGCAAGATAGGTCATGTAGATGGTGCGCTTGATATCAAAATGAGTACGGCGTATGCTGCAGTACTTAAGGAAGATGGCCATGTCACGATGCTGGATATGCTGACCAATGAACCACCGCGCGAAGTGGGAAGTGATATTGCTTCAATTTTATGGAAAAAAGGTACACATGTCTTGATTACTGTACATCATGACGGGACTGTATGGAGCTATGACCGAATGAAGAAATATCCAGCTGTGCAGCTTAGCGGGTTATCTAATGTTGCACGGTTGGTTGATTCGCCTGACGAGCTTTTTGCACAATTAAAGGATGGCTCTTGGGTCGGCTATAAGGATGGGATCACGACTGCGCTGAGCTTGCCTACATTAACGGGTATGTCCTTGTTGACGACCTCCAAAGAGGCTGCCATCGGCGATACGATTCAATTAAATGTACAAGAGACGTATTCGAACGGTTATCGACTAACACGTCATCCCGAAGCTAGTGAGATTGAAGTAGAGAAACCGCAGGTTGCCGAGCTACAGCAGAATGGTTCGGGTATACTCAAAGTAAGGGGCATTGGAAGCACATCCGTAGCTCTGCAGACCGAAGGAATACCATCTTCTTTTACACTAAAGGTATCGTCCGATCAAACCTTGACCGGGGCGGCTATACTGAACGGCAATGTGTATTTACCTGTGCAGTCTGTGTTCAAGACGCTGGGTGGATCTGTTACCGTGGCGAACCAGACCTTTACGATCAAGCTGGGTAAAAACAATATCGTACTCCAAAAAGGGAGTTCCACCGCGATGGTGAATGGTAAACCTGTTGCACTGAAGGGCAAGGTTCAAACGGTTAACGGACAGGTTGTATTCCCGGGAACATTACTGACCGATCTGAAGTTGGGCGGATTCAAATGGAATCGTGACCGCCAGCAAGGAGAATTATCTGTGGGCGCTACCAAGCTGGTCATTGAGACGCCGGAAACGGCAAAAATTATCAGAGCCATTGATCTGGGCAGTCTGTCCAAATTAATTGGCAAAACCTATTGGGTCAATAACTTCTATAGCGCTGGAGATCGATTTGGCAAGGTAACAGTTAAAGATATCGAAGTCAGCACGGACCCGAACGGTGTTAAATCTTACGAAGTTATTTTCCAGGGGGCCAATGGCGAAACTTATGACACGTTTTCCATCATCGGAGCTTCACGCATTCCACAAATGCTGTCTGATTCCGATCAATTTCTGACTTACGATCCGTACAAGAAATACCAATGGTCGCAAGCCATCTGGAACAAGATTAAAAATAATGAGGTAAGCTTAGGCATGAATACGACGCAGGTGCAGTTCGCATGGGGAAACCCAACAGTCAGAGAAAAGGGGGCTGCTTCAAACGGAACTCAAGTCGAAGCCTGGGTATACGGCAACCGTAGTCTTTATTTCAAGGCGGTAGCTTTCGTGAATGGCAAAGTCATAGAAGTATGGCTGTAGGGTAGCTGGTTTTTCTATAACGCTTTGAACGAGGTGTCTCCAGAGTCGTATATACGGCTCTTGGGATGCCTTTTTTTCATTTAACAAAACTAAGCTCTTTATTTAACAAACTTAAGATATGATTCTTTATATCATACATCTTGTTATTTAGATAATAGCTCCGTAGAGAAAGTACGAAGAGCACAAGAGAAGAGAGGATCTGATTTGAGAATGAAATCGCTAAGGAAACCATTATCAGTTGCATTACTATCTTTACCATTACTTCTAGGTTCCCTGGGTGGAAGTTATGCGAGTGCGGCAACCCTACCAACAACGGTAACTCCAACAGAACCATCGTGGGGATATTTCGTAGATCATTATAAAAATAATAGTTCTGCCAATAAGACGGAAAGCTCTAATCCGACCCTCGGGTTGCTCTCCGAATTTAATAAGCTTTGGACTCCCGGCGCTACCTGGGATACAGGTACCAAGCTAAACAGCAGCGTGCTGGACGCCAATATTCAAAAAGTGATTGATATAGCTGCCCGTCGCACTTCCAGTGAGGCCGATGCGGCTTATTTGGATGATCGCAGAAACCAGAGCTACAGTGTGATCGACGGTCTGGGTTCGCTCACTGATGTATATCGAAAGAATGCAGGTGCCACGACAACGATCAACGACATTCCGGCAGATGCCCTGACTAAGAAATACGAAGATGAGGGAACGAATGCAGGGAGTACAAGCTCCAATCTCGGCAACATTGTAAATCTGGTAAATACCTTGCGCGGGGAATACTCTACGACGAACCCGGCTAAGTCTTACTTTAGCTATCCTCGTCCGTTTCGCTGGAGCGATAACTCAGTGGTTGTTCCGAGCCTTATTCCTGCTCTCAAAGCTGATGCTACTAGCGATGGCGGCTTTCCTAGCGGTCATACCAATGCTGCGTATCTCAGTTCTATTGCTATGGCCTATGCCGTGCCGGAGCGTTATCAGGAACTGCTGACACGAGCTTCGGAGCTGGGCAATAACCGTGTTGTTGCCGGTATGCACTCCCCGCTTGATGTTATGGGAGGACGTGTCATGGCAACGGCGATGGCTGCTGCTATCCTGTCTGATCCGGCCAATAGCAGTTTGAAGAAAGCGGCTTATCAGGATGCTCGTAAACAACTGCTGTCTCAGAAAGGCACAGCTCCAGATCGATTCAGCAATTATGCCACAAACAAAAAAAATTATAATCAACGATTAACATACGGATTCAGTCAGGTTAATCCAACTACGACGCCAATGACAGTGCCTAAGGGAGCTGAGGTACTGTTGGAGACACGCTTGCCTTACCTGGATAGCACACAACGTCGTTGGGTTTTGGCTACTACAGGGATTCCTTCCGGCTATCCTGTACTTGATGATGCTGAGGGATGGGGACGATTGAACCTGTTTTCCGCCGCGGATGGCTACGGTGCTTTCACCAATAATGTTGCGGTAAATATGGACGCTTCCAAAGGCGGTTTCAATGCACTGGATCGCTGGCGCAACAATATCTCCGGCGTTGGAAAGCTGACTAAAAAGGGAACAGGTACGTTGAAGCTAATGGGCAACAATACGTATTCCGGCGGTACACAGATCGAACAAGGTACTCTGGAGGGAACTTCGGAAACGGCTTTCGGAAGTGGTGGAATTACGAATAACGGGGGAACTCTGCTTAAAAATGCTTCTGGAAAGCTGATTATTGGCGGAAATTACAGACAATCTGCCAAGGGAACACTTGAGCTTAACCTGCGCAGTAAAAATGATGTGCTCAAAATGAAGGGAACAGCCATACTCAACGGAAAATTACGTCTGAATTTTTCTAACAAATATGTACCGGCTAATGGTGCTACGATCTTAACTTATGGTAAACGGAATGGAGCATTTTCTTCGATTGAAACAGTAGGTTTACCAAGCAATTATAAAGTGAAGGTTATCTATACAGCTGACAGTGCTCAGTTGAAAGTCACTAAGTAAAACGTAATTAACTCTCTATACAACAATTGAAGTGCACCTTTAAAATACATGGGGATAAACCAGAAGGTTATTCCAGTATGTATTCTAGGGTGCACTTTATTGTTTCATCATAATTAATCAAAAGTATAAAAAGGTCAAAATTTGACCTTAATGTAGTAAAATAATCCCGCTGTTTGAAAGCGCAGTCCTGATATTCTTAAGAAGCATATTTGATCAAATTTTCAAATGATTCAGACTAACTAAGAGGAACAGAGGAAAGGAAGAGACTGATGAGTCTTGAAAAGGAATACGTTAAAATAGCCCAAGATGTCATTAAAGGGCTTGGCGGAGAAGACAATATTATTTCCATGGCACATTGTGCCACACGGCTGAGGCTGATTGTAAAAGATAGAGAAATTATTGATGATGAATTTATTGAGAATATTGATAAGGCCAAAGGCGTTTTCTTTACCTCTGGGCAATATCAAATTATTTTTGGAACCGGTACTGTAAATAAAGTATACGATGCCATGGTTGGTCAAAGCATATCTGCTACATCAAAGGCTGATTTGAAAGAAATGGCCTCCACCCAAGATGATAATCGGTTCAAAAGAATGATCCGAGTTTTCGGGGATGTATTTGTTCCGATTATGCCCGCATTGGTAGCTACAGGATTATTCATGGGAGTTAGAGGCTTAGTAACTCAGCCTGCACTGCTCCAGTTATTTGGACTTACGCCTGATCATATTTCTGCGAATTTCATATTGTTTACACAAATATTGACCGATACGGCTTTTGCATTTTTACCCGTGTTGGTATGTTGGTCGGCCTTCCGGGTGTTTGGCGGATCGCCGCTATTGGGGATTTTGATTGGATTAATGTTAGTGAGTCCTTCGTTGCCTACATCCTGGGATGTCGCCCAAAAAGTTCAGGAACCACTAGTGTTTTTCGGATTCATTAAAATTGCAGGCTATCAGGGCTCGGTTCTGCCTGCTTTCATAATAGGTGTCGTGGGGGCGATGCTGGAGAAGAAGATCAGGAAGTCAGTCCCCGATGCATTGGACTTAATTCTAACACCGTTTCTAACATTATTAATAACACTGGTACTGGGATTGTTCGTAATTGGTCCCATTTTTCACGAGGTGGAAGCTTTAATATTAATGGCTGTTACCGCCATTTTGAAATTACCATACGGCATCGGCGGATTTATTTACGGTGGCATCAATCAGATTATTGTAGTTACCGGACTACACCATGCCTTAAACCTGATTGAAATACAGATGTTAGTGGGCAATGGTTGGAATATGGTGAACCCGATCAGTTCGGCGTCGATTTGCGCACAAGCGGGTGCTGCGCTAGCTGTTGGTCTAAAATCCAAAAATGTAAAAACCAAATCCATTGCTTATCCTTCTACCTTGTCAGCGTTGTTGGGCATTACAGAACCCGCTATCTTTGGGGTGAACATTCGATATGGCAAACCGTTCATGATGGGCTTGATTGGAGGAGCGGTTGGTGGTTTCTTCGCACGTATATTTAATATTCAAGCAACGGGGATGTCGATTACAGCCCTACCTGGAATGTTATTGTACCTGAACAATCAGATATTTCTTTACATTTTAGTTTGTGTAATCGGCTTTGCTGTAGCATTTTCGCTAACGTGGATCTTTGGGTTTAAAGAAAAAACAGATAACAAATAAAATGATGTGGGGAGAATCATGGACAACAACACACTACTTAAGAAATTGGACAGCCTTTCAATAGAAGAGAAAATAGGCCAGCTCATCCAACTGACCGGTGATTTTTTTGAAGGGGATATAGACACTGTTGTGACGGGGCCTTTAAAAAAATTAGGGTTAAACGCCGGCTACAATATATATAACACAGGATCGATATTGAACATCACTAACCCAGAAAAAATTATCCAGTTGCAAACGGATTATTTAGAAAAATCGATTCATAAAATTCCGCTGCTGTTCATGGCAGATATTATCTATGGGTATCGAACTATCTTCCCGATTCCGATTGCACAAGCATGTAGTTGGAATTATGAGGGAATAGAACATGCGGGTTCGATTGCTGCCCAGGAATGTTACGACGAAGGTGTTCACGTGACCTTTTCCCCCATGGTAGATATCGTTAGAGATCCCCGTTGGGGGCGGGTGATGGAATCGCCTGGAGAGGATACTTTGCTAGCGAAGAAATACGCTGAAAGCATGGTTCAGGGGATTCAGGGAAGAAGCTTGGAAGGGATCATACCAGCCAATAAAATTGCCGCTTGCGTCAAGCATTTTGCCGCTTATGGGGCACCTGTCGCTGGACGTGAGTATAACGCCGTGGATATGTCGGAGCATACGCTGCGAGAATATTATTTGCCAGGGTATCAAGCTGCAATCGAAGCGGGGGCAAAGCTTGTTATGACGGCCTTTAATACCTTGAACGGCGTCCCTGCGACAGGAAACGAGTGGCTTAACCGCGACGTGCTAAGACAAGAAATGAATTTTAATGGTGTGTTGATCTCGGATTACGCCGCTATAGAAGAACTGATCATGCACGGTTATGCTGAAGACGAGGCTTCAGCCGCAAGGATTGCGTTATTGGCTGGTGTTGATGTGGATATGAAGACAGCGATATATGCCAATCAATTGGAGAAAGTAGTATCGGATAACGAGCATATGCTGGAGCTTTTGAATGAAGCTGTATACCGTGTTTTAAAGCTAAAAAATGATTTGGGGCTTTTTGAGGACCCGTTCCGCGGATTACAGGAAACCGTTCAGCGGTCGAGAAACAGTATTCTGTCAGATGAACATAAAAAAGCCGCGCTGTCCTTGGCCGAAGAATCCGTAGTCTTGCTGAAAAATGAAGATGAACTGCTGCCATTGTCTAAACATACCAAAGTAGCTTTAATCGGTCCTTACGCAGATGAAAACTCTACCCTGGGCATGTGGGCCATTAAGGGGGATGAGGCGGATACCGTCAATTTGAAAATGGGATTATTAAAGCATGTTGATCCCGGCAATCTCTCGGTTTGCAAAGGGGCGTATATGCTCCCCGCTAATGCGAGAGAAGCCCTAGGCAAATATGCGGACAAGCTGGCTGCTGAAACAGTCGATGAGGAGGCCCTACTGCGCGAAGCGATCCGGAATGCTAACGAAGCGGATGTCATTGTCCTCGCCTTGGGAGAAAGTATTTATCAGAGCGGAGAAGGGGGATCGCGAACGAACCCGACGCTTCCTAAGCCGCAAATGAAACTGCTCCATGAATTAAGTTTACTGGGCAAAAAGATGGTTCTGATCGTTTATAGCGGAAGACCTTTGATTCTTACCGAAGTAGCCGGAAAAGTTGATGCTATTGTCCAAGCCTGGTATCCAGGAACGATGGGCGGAGAAGCACTGGCCAATATACTGTATGGGGAAGTCAATCCATCGGGGAAATTAGCCATGACCTTTCCACGAAGCGTTGGACAAATTCCGATATCCTACAATGAGTTGAATACAGGAAGACCAAATTTAAAGGAAAATGGTTCTTATCGGTTTGCATCCCGATATATTGATGAAGTGAATGAACCCTTGTATCCGTTTGGCTATGGTAAATCCTATACCTCATTTGAATACAGCCTATTAACAGTTAGCCAAAAAGAAATGAAAAAAAATGAGTCAGTTGATATCTGTATTTCTGTCACCAACACTGGAATTTATGATGGAAAGGAAACGATCCAATTATATATTCGCGATAAATTTGCAAGTGTTGCAAGACCAGTGAAAGAATTAAAAGACTTTAAAAAAGTTTTTTTGCAAAGTGGCGAGACCCAAAATGTCGAATTTTCAATTCATGAAGAGATGCTTAAATTTTATGATCGTGAAATGCAATACAAAAGTGAACCCGGCGAATTTGATATTTATATCGGGTCAAGCTCGCAGGAAATTTTGCTGAGTTTTAGTTTTGTTTTTTTACCGGAGGATGAGCATGAATAAAAGCGACGCGTATAACCTGAAATATCATATTACTCCTCCTTACGGTTTGCTCAATGACCCTAATGGACTTGCCTATTTCAATCATCAATATCATGTGTTCTATCAGTGGAATCCAAAAGGAACGGAGCATAAAAATAAATGCTGGGGCCATGTTGTTTCTAGCGATCTGGTGCACTGGCAAAGGAAAAGTGTCGCGCTGGAGCCTTCAGAATGGTATGACAAGGATGGCATTTATTCGGGCGGAGGCATTGTTCATAATGAAAAGCTGTATCTGTTTTATACAGGAAATGTAATCCGAGATGATGGAGTAAAAGAAAGCTATCAATGCGCCGCGATTTCGGAGGATGGCGAGTATTTCCAAAAAATAGGTCCCTTGTTTGAGCACCCCAAAGGTTATACCCGGCATGTTCGAGATCCGAAAGTATGGAGAGACCAACACGGGAACTGGTGGTTGATTGTTGGTGCTCAGAGAGAAGATTTGACTGGAGATACGCTTATCTACAAATCTAAAAATTTGTCCGAATGGGAATGCCAAGGATCATTTGTTGATCACGATCATCAATTTGGATATATGTGGGAATGTCCGGATGTACTTCATTTTGCCGAAAATGATGTTTTTATTTTCTCTCCTCAGGGTTTACTGGAGAAAGGCGAATATTATAAAAATCCTAATCAATCGGGTTATATTGTTGGCAAATTATCGGATACAGGCAAATTTAACGGCAACCTTTCCGATTTTAAAGAGCTTGATCGAGGATTTGATTTTTACGCGCCACAATCATTTAAGGTTAATGACAGAACCATTATGTTCGGATGGATGAGCGCCATGAATGAGGAAGCGGAGAGGGCTGTCCCGACCATTCAGGAGGGCTGGATTCATGCATTGACTCTTCCTAGAGAAGTGGTATTGATGAACGGTGTGTTGTACCAGAAACCATTGCCGGAATTACAATTGTTAAGACTGGATGACATGCATTACAAAGGGGAAATTCAAAATAACAGTGAGTGGTTACTGCCTTCTACACAAACGGAGCTCATTGTTCATTTTTCCTTACTCACAGAAAACTTTAAAATGATCATTAGGGATGCTGTGCAATTTGACTATGATTGGGAACAAAATAGTCTGACAGTTTGGAGAACAAACTGGTTGACTGGCGAGAGGGAGTACAGAAAAGCAACATTAAATAATAAGCTTGCAGAAATGCAAATATTCATTGAAAGCTCAAGCTTGGAAATATTTGTTAACGAGGGTGAAGAAGTGTTTTCCCTGCGTTATTTCATAGAAGATGCAGACCAACGCAATGTATTGCTTGAGGCAGGAGACAATGTAGGTGAAGTTAGAATGTATCAGTTGCAGGAATGTGTAGGTTAACATTTTTTTGCTTGCCGAGTTGCAAGTAGGCTAAGGAAGGCTGTTCATTATCCCGTTTACGGGAAGAACTGCCTTCTTTTTTATTTTGGTCCGTTGAATAGATTCTGCTTGTCCGGGCATTTTACTATCGGTATAGTATGAGTATTAGTATAAGAGTTTATTGCTTAATATAGAATACAGATGGATCACTCATGGCTGGCTGATGAGGTGTAGTGATGAAAAAAATATATGAACATATCGAAATAGACAGAAAAAAAATGATTAACCTTTTTATGTTCCAATCCAGAGATACAGAAAGAGTCATTCCTATGCATTTTCACAGCAATATGGAGTTGATCTACTGTACAAGTGGAAGTCTAAAGGTGTGGCATGAAGGAAAAATAACTATTTTGATGGAAAAGGATGCGCTATTCATTAACAGCAATGTCCCGCATTCCACGCAGAGTATTACGGAGAACCAAGTCATTGTGCTGCAATTTCCAGACACTTTCTTTGCCAATGAACAAGTAATCATCCAATTAAACACGCAAGAGAAACAAGTTGAAGATACTATAATCTCTAAATTAAGAGGATTGTTTATGGATATATATGATCTACATATTTCCAAAAGCAAATACGACTACATTTTAGAGCAAAGCCGAATTATTGAACTGAAATATTTGCTTGTCAATCATTTTAGTCAAGCAACAGACATTCCACCGGAAGTATTTAGTGAAAAGCAACGAAAGATAAAGACAATCATGGACTTTATTAAAGAGCATTATACTGAAAATATTAGCCTGGCCAAAACGGCCCGTATCTGCGGTTATTCGGAGGCTTATTTGTCGCGAATGTTTCATGAATATACAGGCCAGACGTTTACCGAATACAAGCAAATTCTTTGTTTGGAGAAGGCGATCGATTTACTGGATTCAACCAATAAGTCACTTACAGAAATTTCTTACGAGGTGGGGTTTCCAAACGAGAAATCTTTCAGAAAGGCTTTTAGAGAAGTTATGGGTAAAACACCGTATGAATATAAAAAATCAAGATTTGATCTGGATGTGTAACGCCACGAGCATGCACAGCATCCTTTCAGTACAACCAAGGGGCTGTCCCTTGTCATTTGATGACTTTAGGACAACCCCTTGATATTTACGCTATGTCAGAAGAGTTATTAGCTTAACGGTTATCGATCTTTTCCGGGTACATATCATGGTTCATCATGCGGTGCTCCGCTATCTGTTCGTACTTCGTTCCTGGCTTGCCGTAGTTGGTGTACGGGTCGATAGAGATGCCGCCGCGTGGTGTGAATTTGCCCCATACTTCAATGTAGCGAGGGTCCATCAGCTTAATCAAGTCATTCATGATGATATTGACGCAGTCTTCATGGAAATCGCCGTGGTTACGGAAGCTGAACAGGTACAGCTTAAGGGACTTGCTTTCTACCATTTTAATATCGGGAATGTAGCTGATGTAGATGGTTGCAAAATCAGGCTGTCCTGTAATCGGGCACAGGCTGGTGAACTCCGGGCAATTGAACTTTACAAAATAATCCCGATACGGATGTTTGTTATCAAAGCTTTCGAGAATGGCGGGATCATAGGCAAACGTGTATTGTGTGCCTTGATTGCCAAGCAGGGTAACGTCGGTCATTTCTTCGGGTGTTCTTCCGGTCATTGGATGGGGCTCCTTAAGTTTAGTTTGGTAAAAGAGAGAGGGAGTTATGATGATGGGGAGGTCGCTCCGCGAAGGATTTGAGCTTCCGATCGCTGTTGAAATGGGATTCTTTCTGATAAGATGAAAGATATAGGTTAGAATCCCATTTCAAAGGCGAACGCTAACGCTTCTACAGCTTCAAATCCTCCGCTTCGCTGCCGACCGCCGTCACCACCATAAAGTCCCTGCTCGTTTATCTGTAGGCTGGGATAGAAGAGAATAGTGCTCGCTCCTATATGAAAGGAGCGAGCTTGTTGAGAACCCCGTCCTCACGGACGAGGGTTTCTCTTGTTTTGTAACTTGGGTGTCGAGGGTATACTTCGACTAATTTGGCGTATCTTGTGTATCACATACAGCCTATACGGAATATATTACATATAAGTGTTATACGCCGCGTTTGTTGCCCCATACGAGGGTGTGGAGCTGTGGGAGTACTCTTACGTCGTTTAGTCGGGAATCGTCCATGACACGGTCGATAAGCCATTCATAACGATGGAGTAGGGACTCCGCAATCTGTCCGGTGTTCTCCGTGTTCACATCTGGATTACCCGTCTGGAGGAACAGCGGTACGTGTGGATAGCGCTCGTGAACGATGCGGGCATAGGCAAGATCGGTGTCATCGAAGATGACGACCTTCAAGCTGCAAGCTCCGGTATAGAGCCGCGCAGATTCATTAGCGGGTTCCTTCAAGCCTGGTGCGGTTGGGACGTTGGACGTAGCTCGGGACTCACTAGCCATCTTCCGGTTCGATAGACGGGCGACGATATCATCCAGCACGTCCCAGTTGGTCGTCATACCAGAGCTGGGCGGCTTCGGGGATAGGGTTACCTCATCGATATCGTATAGCCATTCCTGCCAACGGGAGCCTTGTGTTTCGACAGCGGTGGCAATGCCTTGGCTGCGCAGCAGGGTAATTAGCTCCCAAAGCTGCGGTAGCAGGGCAGGATTGCCTCCAGAAAGGGTCACATGCGAAAACCGTTCGCCACCGATGGCCTTCAGCTCCTGCCAAATGTCAGTGGCACTCAGACGACGGATCTGGTCCTTGGCGCTTCCGTCCCAGGTAAAGGCGGAGTCGCACCACGAGCAATGGTAATCGCAGCCTGCGGTGCGAACAAACATCGTTTTACGACCAATGACCATACCTTCGCCCTGAACAGTGGGACCAAACACCTCTAGTACGGGAATAGGGGCTAGTTTGGTGCCGTGGGAGGCTGTCATGGGTTGGTGAGTCGTCACGGCATTACTCATCGAGCATCCACTCCCGTCGGAACTCGGCGTAGCTGGTAGGTGTCTCGAACAACCGTACAAACTCGGTACGTCCACCTTCGACACGGTTGCAGTATGCATCCGAGGTCAAGGCTGACTCCATTTGTTCAAAGATCCAGACGACCATATTCTCCGCCGTTGTATTCATTGGAGGAAGCGTCTCATTCAAGTAACGGTGGTCCAGAAAAGGCTCAAGCCGCTCTTTCCAGATCGTTTTGATGTCACCAAAATCCAGCGTTAGACCCGTTTCGCCCGGTATACCGCTTATGCCAAACACGACGATATAGGTATGTCCGTGCAGATTTTTGCATTTGCCTTCGTAGCAGTGCAAATGATGTGCTGCATCGAATGTAAATTGTTTGCTGACTAGTACACGTTTGCGGTGATAACGCAGCTGAGAGTGCTCAATGTCTGTCCCGAACTGCTGGAGCTTGTCGACAATGCGAAAAGTACCTGGCTCACGCATGACCTTCAACTCCTTGGGATGAAGCTCCGCGCACCGCGAGATACTGCTCGAGTCCAGCACGGCGAAGTTTGCAAGCAGGGCATTCGCCACAGCCATCGCCAATGACGCCGTTATAGCACGTTAGTGTACGTGTTCTTACAAATTCAAAAGCTTTCAGCTCATCGGCCATGTGCCAGGTTTCGGCCTTGTTCAACCACATGAGCGGAGTATGAATCACAAAGGGATAGTCCATCGAAAGGTTCAGTGTGACGTTCAGCGATTTGATAAAGGAATCCCGGCAATCGGGATAGCCGCTGAAATCCGTCTCACAAACGCCTGTAATCAAGTGGCGCGCTCCTTTTTGCTTGGCGAGAACTCCCGCGAAGCTCAGGAACAGTAGGTTACGACCGTCTACAAAGGTGCTAGGCAGTTCGCCTTCCTGTTGAGTAATGTCAATGTCGGTGCGTGTGAGGGCATTAGGGGCTAGTTGATTAAGCAGGCTCATATCCAGTACCGTTTGCGGAACACCCAGTTCGCGGGCGATTCCAGCGGCTACTTCGATTTCCTGCTTGTGGCGTTGACCGTAATCGAACGTCACGGTTTCTACTTCAGCAAAATGTTTTTTTGCCCAGAATAAACAGGTTGTGCTGTCTTGGCCGCCGCTGAATACGACGACTGCTTTTTCGTTTGTAAACATAAAAAAACCTCTCGATCTTCTTGGAATGGTGCAAGACATGGAGTCTTGTCACTTGGAAGAAGGAGAGTTCTTGAACCGACTTCAACAAAAAACAGGCCTTGCCCCGCGAATTCATTTTTTTTGCGGAGGACAAAGCATCGTTAGTTTTTTATAGAGGGAGTTCGCGAACCTCTCCCATGCATGACGCATGGATTTTCTCCATTAGTATCTGCCATGAGGACAGACGGCTATAGCATTGTCATTATAGCATGGCAGGGCTATTTGATAAACACTCCACCAAATGGAATGACTTCCCGTAAAAATCGCTTGATCACGCCATCGTCGTTCATATCCTGTTGAAGCCGCCGATGATGTTCCCCAGCATGAAATAGTACGGTACCCTGTCCGGTCATTTTAAAATGATAGTTCATATGCTGGCTGGCCAGATGATTGCCGTACACGGTCAACTCCAGTTTAGCGTTTTCGGGATAGGCAATGACGCTGCTTGCATCCACATATATCGGCTCTGTCGGATGAAGCTGTTCTTGACATACCAATCCCTGCGTCAAAAGACCGATTTGACCAACACCATCGAATTTCATTTTTATAACATCGCGGCTAAACAACATGTTTTTCATGCTTAGCAGCTTGGTACGCATTTGAATACCGGAGCTGTACCAGAACAGGTTGCGAAAATCGTATAACAGATCATCGCTCCCTTCAAGCTTAATCATTTTTAGACTAAAGCCAGGCGGAAGTGCGGCAATTAGGCGACAAGCTCCTGTGAAATCGGCTTGAATCAGTTTGTGTTTGCGATACATGCCCTTAATATTCATCAGTTTATCACTACGGCCTGAGCTGGGTCCGCGGTATGCGATGATTTGCTGCGGATGCAGAACATGCAGCTTTTCTCCTTCCGCCAGATCGAGCGTTACGACCGAACCGACGCTTTCATCATGGTGTTGTCCTGCTTGTATGTCCATTCAGACCTTTCATCCTTTCAGACAGTTAGTACCTTCCCGAACGTCGACGCATCCCGTAACGCAACAGTCGGATACCGATAAAATAACCGGCCAGCAGAATTATAGCTGTGATGATGAGCATTTTATTTCGGTGTGAAGCCTGATCGCGCTGGGTTTGAAGATTTTTTAATTCTGTGACAGTGTCAGTCAGCTTGCGGTTTTGCTCCAGTAATTGGGCGTTTTGCTCCTGATAGGCCTCTAAGTTGTTACGAGCCTTTTCCAGATCTTCCTGTGTTTGTCGGTAGCTTTCCTTGAGCTGGTACACATCACCGGGCAACCGCGAAAATTGCTCGAAGCCTTGATACACATCATCCCAATAAGCAGCATGTACTTCGGGTACACGAGTTATCCCAAAAATAAACAAAAGTGCTATAGCAGTGCAGACAATGCGGCGGTACAAAGCAAAACGACAAGTTGGTCGTGCCAAGAGATGTTCCCCCTTTTGATAAACCAAGATGTTAGGTGATACAGATCATTACCCATATGACATGGTTACGTATAATATAACGATTCGGATGCAGATTTTAGAATAAATGGACGACAAATACGGAGAAAATGTTCTCAAAAAAAGTCGATATATTAGTTTAAGTGTACCTTAAAACGGGTATATCAAGGAAGCGGCAACATTCCGGCATTTTTTCCAGCATACGAGTAAAGAACGATCCGCACCTGATCAGGGCTTAAGTTGAATATATGAACTGAAATATATTAAAAATTGATATAGAAGGAGATTTTGCAAGATGAATGAGAGAGAACAAAACTATAAAACTTTAAAAATCACTGTAAATGGAAAGCCGTTATCAAAGGATCTCGTTGTAGATAGCACTACTTTTGCTCCTATATCTGATATTTGCACAAAAACGAAAGTTTCTTTAACAGAAACTACAATCTCATAAGTATAAATATAGAAGTAGACTATAAAATAGCCCGGCATATGCCGGGCTATTTTTGCGCATTTATGTAATTGAAATGGTTTAAAATGTTATTTACCAAACTAGGTCCCCCTTCATAAAGATTCCCATGTATAATTTTCACAATCAAACATACGTTCCCTGACAATATAGTGTCAGATAACACTGTTAATTTAGAGTTACATGTTCTTTTAGGGGGAATTTACCAGTGGTGAAGTCAATGCTCAATGTAACGTGCACATGGGACAAAGAGTCTATATCTGCGAATGGGTCCAAACAAGTAAATCTACTGATAGAATGGGGCTATGGAGCTATACGTAAAAGAAAAGGAAATCTAATACCGAAAGCAGCGGGATGTGACCTTCAACTCCAGTTCATTCCAGAAAACGGGGTAAGTCTATTAAAAGCTGAAGGGGTGAGGCTCGGTTTTAAACGCTCAGAAAACGGAGATAGCATGTTTGTTCACTGTGGTGATGTGCGGCGGGGAAAATATAGACAGGCTATTTTAACGTTTTCTATACCGGCTCACTCGTCCGGAAGACATACGATTGGAATGATGGAGTGGAGCTGGCGCAAGCCATCGCAGGAAAAGCGAACGCTGATCCGGACAGACCAGCTCTATATCCATTTCACGCATCATCTTGGTCTGCTGAGCATTCCATCCAACCCGAAGGTGGAAAAATACATAAAGCTGAATGAGACGTCCCCTATTGTAAAAAAAGCATTGCGTATGTACGAGAAAGGGGAATATGAGCGAGGGGCGTTCATCCTTACCAGACAAGCAGATGAATTACTTATACTTGCAGCAAGAAGCGATGACATGGACTACCTGCAGGAAGCCGAGTTAATTCTGGCCATACGCAATAAATGGAGTGGTACTTTTGTCTCATTCACAGCGTATAGTTCTAAGGTCATTTTTAATAAAGCAATATCGGTAGGAGATGTTCATTTTACTGAAAATGATATTTTAAGATAGGCAATTATGCTAGTTTATTTGTGTAATATAGTGAGTCTAATTTACTATCTTTTTGTAAAGGAGAGACTTCCTTGACTGATCGGTTGATACGTTTAATGCGGATTATTACTATTGTTCAGGCAAATCCGGGGATATTGGCAAGAGAGCTTGCCGAACGTTGTGAAACATCAGAACGTACTATATACCGGGATATGGAGGCGTTAAGCGCTATGCATATTCCGATTACGAATATGGGGCATGGAAAAGGGTACATTTTTATTAGTAATTTTGCTTTGTATCCTCTGAATTGGACGGAAGAAGAGGTAGAGGCTTTTACCAAGCTGGGAGAGATTATGGAAACGGTAAAGCCTCTTTTACCGCCAGCTTTTGAAAGTGCTTATGAGAAAGTGATGGCCTCTAGTCAGAAAAAAAAGATGGACCAGACGAGCTTCGCGCAGGAAATGAAAAATATCATCCGGCTCGGCTCGACACTTGATCGGGAAAACCAGCCCTATCTGCTCAGGCTGATTGTTTTGGCGAGTCTTACGCAGCAGACGATTGAAGCGGAATACAGCTCGCCTCAAAATGAAAATGTATCCCTAGTTCAGGTAGATCCTTATTGTTTGGTTCCGCAGGATCGGCGATTCTATATGCTTGGTTTTTGTCACAAGCACTCCGCTATGAGAACCTTTCGGATCAGCCGCTTTCGGAACATGAGAATTTTGCCGTATACGTTTCAAAAAAATACAACTGAAATGGAAATGTTTTTTAAAGGGACCTGGTCGGTGACCAAAGGAAATCAGAATATCCGGTTTGTGGTACGTTTTTCTGCCGAGTCTGTATATCGGGTCAAAGAAGAGGAGCTGTTCATCAAGCCTTTTCTTAAGGATTTGCCGGATGGAAGTTTGTTGTTTGAGGTGACGGTCAATCATGACCGTGAATTTTTGGATTGGCTCACTTCCTATGGAGCTGAGGCCGAGATCCTGGAGCCTTTACGGTACCGCAAACGAATGCAAGAAATGCTGCGGACCTGGGGAGCATTCTATTTCGATAAAAAGGCAGGAAATCAAGAATAACAGGGGGAGATCCCCCGGAACGGGCCGGGGAGCTATCCGTTTAACGGTCTTTAAACAGGTTGGCGAGATTGCCAAAAGGACTGTACTGCTCCTGTTCTTCTTCTGGTGAGGAGTAGACGAGCTTCGAGCCGCGGCTTTCCTCATCGTCAGCAGCATTATGAACTAATGTAATACGATCAAAATGGTACATGAAAACCTGTGCGGTGTTCACGGCATCATCCAGTGCCCGGTGTTGTTGACCGTCAAAGTCAATGTTGCACAATTCCAGCGCCTGAGACAGGCTCAACTGACGGTACTTTCCATTGGAACTAAACAGACGGGAAATCTGCTTCTGTATATCATTTGTATTATGAATCCATCCGAGATCTACATGATGGGTACGACAATGGGATACCAGCTTCTGACGGTCATCCGGGCCCCATGCGCATAAATAATAAGGGGAATCCGTACCGAGCCAGGCTATGAATTGCTTCACAGCTTCAGGGAATAGTGGGGCGGCATCAATGTCTCGTTGAGTAATACCCGTGAACTGAACGGTATCTGTAGAGAGTACAGGCCGATTCGAGGGCCTTACAAAACTGTGAAACGTATCCGCAACGTATAGGCCATCGTCTCCCTGAACAACTTTGACGGCACCGATATCAATGATTTCGGAGGAATATCTGGCGTTACGGCTAACGGTAAATTCAAGATCGTAAATAATGTATTGCATTTCTGGACTCCTTCCACACATATAACTGATCCCGATGGGTATCGGGACGAATGTTCTCTGCCCGAATGACTCTTCTCCATCATACCTCTCGGTTCACAACTTGTCAGCGGTTAAAAGGTTTGCTTTTAAAAAAAATATGCGATGTCCAAATGAGCTTGGACTATCGCATATCTAAAAACGCCTGACATACAGCAGCATCCGAAACCACTAGGATTCCGGACGCTGTTTTTGCTAGCTATTGAATTAGGCCGGGAGGTCTAACTTTTGTCCCGGATAAATGCGGTGAGGATTCTTCAACTTATTCAACTGCTGAAGCTGTTGCCAGGTGGTACCATGTTTGCGGGAAATGTCATACAGCGTATCCCCGGATTTCACAACATATACATGGCTATTTGTAACTTGTGCAGAGGCGGATGTCTGCTGTGGCTTGGCTGTTTGAGACTTTGCCGGTGCCGGTTTTGCGGGTGCTGGTTTCGCAGCCGGTGTAGGGACGGATTGCGGCTTTTCCTGCACAGGTGCGGGTGTTGCCGTTGAAGCAGATGGCGCAGCTTGTGTGGCAGGGACAGAAGTTTTACCATCAGCCTTGGCTTCTTGAATGCGACCGTCCGCTTGTACTTGCAGGCTAGCGGAGCCCACCTTTTGCATGTAGCGAATTAACGCTTCGTCAAGCGAGCCGAACATACCTGCCTGTGGATATTTAGCGAACATCGTATATTGGTCACCACCTACGGCAGTAAAATCATTGGTGGCCAGTGTGTATGTTGCCTCAGGATCAAGTGTCTTCCCGCCGATCAGGATGGAATGAACACGGCTCCCTTTGGCTGCTGATGTGTCTATTTTGAACGAGATACCTGATACCTGTGGGAAACCTCCGCTTGGCTCTGGATAGGAGGCTGTACCATTTTCCAGTGCGGCCTGAATGTCAGAGCCCTTCACTTTCAGGGTAACGATCTGGTTGCCGAAGGGCAGCACAGTGATGATGTCTCCCTTGGTTACTGTCCCCGTCTTGATGGAAGCCCGTATGCCGCCACCGTTCGTTAAAGCCACGTCTGCTCCCGAAACATCACGCATAGCATCGGTGAGCAGGTCGCCAAGATTGGTTTCACTTGCACGTACCTTTTCGCGTGCTCCTTCCAGATCCACACTTGTTTGCGTTACAACCTCTTTAAGAATAGGTTCCTGGTCCTTTTGAATGGAGGCGATCAATGCAGCAATTTCAGCGTTGGGCTGAACGTCGACTGCTTGAGTCGAATCAATCAGCTTGGCTTGCTTTTGCGTAACCTTACCGCCGTCGACCCATAAGTCCACAACACCCAGATACTTGGTGTATTCACCTGCGCTAGCGATCAATGTACCATTGTCACTAATCAAGCCTTTTTCCAGAACGGTATGGCTGTGTCCATCGATGAAAATATCAATGCCAGGCACTTCCTTAACTACCTTAAGGCTGGTGTCCTTACTAGACGCATCCTGCCCCAGGTGACCAAGAACAACAACGACATCTACTTTGCTGCGGATTTCATCAACAGCCGCTTTGGCCTCAGCCGCAGGGTCGGTGAATTGAATACCCTCAACATTTTTGGGATTAGTCTTATATGCTGTTTCTGGCGTAGTCAAACCGATAATACCGATTTTAACGCCGTCCACTTCTTTAATAACATAGGGTTTGAACAAACGTGTTCCGTCTGTTTGTTTAATATTGGCGCTGAGCACAGGGAACTGAATCTCCTTACTTAGCTTAACAAGATGCTTCCAACCATAATTAAACTCGTGGTTACCCGGAACCATAGCATCATAACGCAGCTTGTTAATCACTTTCACAATGCTCTCGCCGTTAACCAAAGTAGCGAAGGTCGTTCCATGAACGGTATCCCCGTCATCTAGCAGCAGTGTATTGGGATTGGAAGCCCGATACTGATCAATGATACCCGCCAGCTTGGCGAATCCCATTTCCTTGTCGTTTGCGACCACGTGGGCATGGGTATCGTTCGTATGTAGGATGGTGATGTGTTTACCGCTGACTGGAGCCGTTGCCGTTCCAGCTGTTCCCACATTGGTTGCTGGGTCTGCTGCTGCTGTACCGAGACAACCAAGTAGAAGCGCGGCAGTCGTCAGGATCGACGAGAGTTTTTTCCATGAGTTCATGTTGTTCCTTCAACCTCCCATAAAATAAATGAATTAGAGAAACCGCTTACGACCACATTTTATCAGATGATTGTAAAAATAACTTCTATTTTATATCAAAGCACTAAAATTTTTTGAGATATCGGTTGTTAAATCCACCGTCTAGTTACCTATATTGTAGAGGAAGTAATAAACAGTAACTCATGTAATGAGAACTAACGTTCTGTTTTGTAGTCAAAAAAAAGGGCAGTCTCTTTGGGCAGCCCGATACGGGGTAAATAGTGATCCAACGTTTCGTCAGCTAGTGGCGGTTTTCCTTCACTGAGCAAAAGCACGGCAAACCGATTGGCCTGTTGTTCAAATTTTCCTGGAGAAAAGTAGGAGTGCTCCTCCATAAAAAAGCGGCTAATGCCTTTATGCAGTCGGTCATGTCCCAATTCATGCGCACAGACGAACCGTTCCCATTCGGGTGTGAGGCCATTGTGGATAACGATAAATCTTCTACGCAGCTTGTGGTAATAAAGCCCTTTGGTTGTGGGGCCTAGATCGCAGTATCGGATATGGATACCCAAAGCTTTCGCAATATCGAAGGGGCAGTTGGTACGGTATTTTCGGACAAGTTTGTGAATGAGTTCGTTCATGCGCTCACCTACTATCCCTGATCTTTGCCCGCTTGGGGCTCTTTGGGCTTTTTATGTTTGTTCATCTGCTTGGCTTCCCAGAACAGACCTGTCAGCACGTCCTTGATCCGTTGACGGTCTTTTTCATCCAGCGGAATGCCATCGAACATTAATTCGTCGTCTTCCTCCAGCATTTTTTTAAAATCCCGGCGGTCTTTGGAGGTTGCCCATTCCGGCACAGTAGAACGATAAAGTTCATGTGGATTTTGCTCCATTGAATCATCATCTCCCCAATATCCGGCGGCCTTCATCATTTCGGTATAGGATACGCTAAGCGCGTCCGCTATTTTGCGGAGAGTGGAGGGTTTGGGGATTCCGCGCAGTCCATTTTCAATGCGGGAAATTTGTGAATTGCTTATACCTGCAGCATCTGCCAACTGGTTGATGCTCCATTGCTTGTGCTCACGCTGCTGTTTTAAGTAAGTTCCGAATGCTGGCTGTTCCACAATGGGGGCTCCTTTCTGCAAGAGAATCATAGATACTAGTTTTATTATACCATTAGGTAAATAGTAAAAGCACGTAATATGCCAAAAGGCATAGGAAAATAAAGCGAATATCCTGTTTTTAGAGCTATACTGCTTTTTTTGACGATGGATACCTATCCTAAATAATGTTATGTTATACTCAAGATACGAACAAAAGGGGAACACAATGTAAACACGAACGTTTTTCTATTTCAGGATTTTGCAAAATTCGATTCCAATCGCTTCGAAGTGCAAAATCCTCATTTAAAAATACATCATTGTCAAAAGGCATAAGATAAGGAGTGTTGCTTTACATGAGAAATAACTTACCCGAATTGGACCGTCGCAAAACGCAGAATGCATTGGAGGGTGTGTTTGAGAAATACCGAATTTATAAAACGATTACTTTTATGGATCGGGAGAGCTTTATTACGGCTGGCTATACGGATCGCCCGAACGGCCCAACGAATGTGACAAGCGATCCAACGGCCCGGACAGCCGTATATAATGTAGATGCTCCTGCCGCCCGCTTGGCCTACTGCGAAATGGTGGATGCCGTAGTGAGTCGCTTGAATGAACGCGAACAGCTGCTCATCCGTGAACGTTATTTAAAGGATGACGATGTGTTTGATTACAAGGTTTACAATTACGTACTGGACCCTCCGGTCAGCAAGGATACGTACACGAAGCTTCGTACGCGTGCTTTTTACAAAATGGCGCTTGCACTGGCGGACCAAGGCGTTTTAAATTTGGCAGGCTTGCAGAAGGGCGCGGATCGAAAACTGGGTTAATGTAATAATTATCCACTTGTTCTCATTTCTATTTTAAAATGGTTTCCTAAAAGGCCTTGATTTCCTGTAATAACAGGGATCAAGGCCTTTTTTTATAATAGGAACATATGTTCTCTAAAAACCTCCCAACATCATCCCTAGTCTCTGCTTTTATCGTCCATTTCCCCGGCAACGCATTCGTTATTAGGGTGTAAGATTATATCATCGGGAATCAAGACAAGAGGACATACCGAAGACACACACAGTCAAACGTTAGCCGGCCATTAGGGCCGGTTTTTTCATGCGGTGATCGTCTCTGTCGGTTCCCGGGAATTCGTTGTACAGAAAGGAGGAGTCGTGTTGCCTAAGCAAGGGATGCTGCAATGCATGAGTACGAGGCTGCGCCGGATGAGAACACGAAAGTGGAAAAAAGCCTGGCTGAATAGCCACAACATGCGAACGCAGGGGACGCAAAGGTGGCATGCCGCAGGATGAGACAAGCCTTTAAGCAAAAGCTCATTGAAATTATTCCAGCGCTGCAAGGGCGTGTATACGATGTTCAGCCACCGTCGCAGACGGCAGAGGAGCCGTATGCTGTTATGGCGCTGGGCGAGGAAATTTGGAAGTCTTCCTGGGCCGGCTATCGGCAGGTTGTTCGCATCAAACTGTACGCAGGACAAGCCGGGCTGGCGCAGGCTGATGTATGGGCGAATGCCCTGATTTCCGGGCTGCACCGGGAACCAGTGACAGGTGCAGGTGAGGACACATCGGCTTTTACCGCGCACTATTTGGGTGTGCGGGATGCAGAAAAGCTGGACACTGTTACGGGCAAGGCCTATAGAACGCTGCGTTTTGGCGTGTATGTGCCTGAGACGGAAGGTGGTTCGGCCGTTCCAGCAAACGGTGCTACACAGCCGGAAGAGTGGCTGGCCGCGCTGGTCCGCTGGACGCAGAAGCAACTGGGCGAAACGTGGTCGGTATACGCCGACGCTTGGCCCGCACAGCCGGGACGGCACGCGGTACTGTGGCGGATGAGCGGCTGCGAAACTAGGATGGCGGGAGCCTCCATGTATGAGCTGCGCAAACGGTTCATCGGGCATATTACCGCCCCAGACACCACTGAAGAAAACCGCGCAGCTTCCGCACTGATCGAGGGCTTTGCCGCTCAAATCCAGCTTCCTCTGGATCAGGACAAGGGCCGTTATATGTCTACAGCTGAAGCTTCAGCTGATTTGCAGGCAGATGCCATTTTAGACGGTCAGCTTCGGCTGATGCTGGTACAGCGGCGTATGCGCCCAGCCGAGGAAGCAGCGTTGATTCGCAGAGTGGAAATTCATCCTATTTTGAAATGAGGTGGTCCGAGTGACCTTGGAAAACCATGAGAAGGCCCCGGTATATGCCGGGCAGGAAGCAAGCGGCCCCCGCTATACGCTGGAGGAGCTAAAGGAGCACGCAGAACAATTGTTTTCCGTGAAAGAAGAAGTGCTGGCAGGCGCATTTTTTGGCACACAGGACAAGCTGTTTACGGTAGCAGAAGCACACACTAAAATCGAACAATTTATGAAAGCGAAGGTGGACTAATTATGGCAGGCGGAACATGGGAAAACACGAATAAACCGGTATTGCCGGGTTTGTATATGAATTTTCAGGCAGCAGCAGCTTCAGCAATTCAAGGTGGGTCACGTGGTACGGTCGTTGTACCCGTTAAGGCGAATTGGGGCCCTGTACGTGAGTTTGTAGAGATCGGCAGTGAAACGGCAATCAGCCAAATCTTTTCCGGTGACAGTCTGGACGGTGCGACCGCGTATTCGACGCTGTATCTGGCTTTGCTGGGCGGTCCGAAAAAGCTGCTAGCCTACCGTTTGGCAGATGATACAGCTGCTGAAGCATCTGTGACGCTGAAAAGCGGCGGTGCGACCCCGGCGGATGTGCTGCGCCTGAAGGCTTTGTACACAGGTAGCCGCGGTAATGGTTTCGCTGTAACTGTACAGCCAACTTTGGGTGATGAGCAAGCTCGTGAGGTGCGCCTCTATGAAGGAACCAAGCTACTCGGCACGTACAAAGGCAGTGACGGTACAGCAGCCTCTATTGCCAAGGCCATGAACGAGAACAGCGAAAACGTATGGGTGAAGGCCGAGGTTGTTGGCGACGGCGGCATTCCGGTGGATGTCAGCGGCGTACACCTCACTGGCGGCAACAGCGGCAATAGCAAGTTGGTTAATGCCGATTACATCGCGATGCAGGAGGCACTTGAAGGACAGGAATTTAATGTCTTGGCTCTGGATTATGCAGCTGATCTGGCATTGCTGCAAAGCTTTGCTGCCTGGATCAAGCGTGTCCGCAACGAAGGTAAAGGCGTAATCGCTGTATTCGGCGGTTCTGCGGCAGATGATGTGTCCAAAACAGCCGTCAGCTTGGCCTCTGCACGTTCCCTGGCGCTGAACCATGAAGGTATCGTGAACGTCGGTACAGGCGTACGTCTGGCAGGTACGGACTACAGTTCCGCCCAAACGGCTGCTTATGTAGCCGGGCTGATTGCAGGCCAACGTCTGAATCAATCGGCAACGTATGCGGTTACACCTTTTGAGGATGTGACCCGTCGCTGGACACGTTCCGAGCAGGAGCAGGCAGTCCGTAATGGTGTCTTCCTATTGTTCTTCGATGGTCGTCAGGTCAAAGCGCTGCGTGGCATCAACAGCTTGGTGAACCCGGCTGCTGGACAAAACAATGCATGGAAGAAAATTCGTTCCATCCGTGTCATGGATGCTATTAATGCTGACTTGCAGCGTGCAGCCGAAGAGACTTACATTGGCAAAATCAACAACACGGTGGAAGGTCGTCTGGCGCTTATCGGTGCGATCAAAGAATACCTGGCACAGCTGTCGCTGAGCAACGTCATCGAAGCAGACGGCTACGATGTCATTCTCGACCCAGCTTACTACGGAGATGCGCCAGTTATCAAACCGGAGCCGGATCAAGTGTTCCTGCAATGGAACGTGAAGCTCACCGACGTGATGGAACAACTGTTCGGCACATTTTACGTGCAATAAATAAGCATTTTACGTGTATAAGCAATTCGCAGGCAATCAGCAGAAATGGTGTAGCTTGTTAACAACGAGGATTTTGTGAAATCCCGAACTATATTATGAATCATTTTGAGGAGGAAAAAGAAATGTTGGATGCTTCAAGAGTCATTTTAGGTACGTATGGTCAGGCGCATGTGGACGGGGTGTGGCAGACGAATATCAACAAGCTGGAAGCCAGCGTGGAAATGGAAAAACGCGAGCTGAATCTCGTGGGCAATGAGTGGAAGGTGCACAAGCGCGGTATCAAAAAGGGAACGGGAACAATGAGTGGCTACAAGGTCACATCCGATATGATTCGTCGCGGTTTTAACCGTTTTGAGATTATTACTAAATTGGATGATCCAGAAGCCTTCGGACATGAAAGTATTCGTCTCATTCGTTGCACTGCTGACAAAATCCAACTGGCCAACTGGACAGCAGGAGAAGAAGTACAGGAAGAAACGACCTTCACCTTTGAAGGTTATGAGCTGCTTGATCCGATTGTAGCAAACTAAATTGGAAGACGGGGGATGGGATGCTGTCAAGCGTTCCGTTCCCCAAATACAAATGAACAATAAGGGAGAATGACTTATGAGCTTGAATGAGAATATGACAGAAGAACAAATTTTGGACAGCCTGTTTGAAGCTGCTGAAAAACTACCTGAGGAAACGGTCCGCATCAAGCGCCTCGACATGAAAATTGTGCTGCACGGCCTGACCTCCAGTAAGGTGGACAGCATTCGTGAACGCTGCACGATTCGACGGACTGTGAAAGGTGCAGTGGATGAGAAGGTAGATACTGAAACGTTCAACGCCTTGTTGATTTCGGAAGCTACTGGAAAGCTGGAAGTGAAGGGCCTGTCCCTTAACGGTTGGGGCGATCCCCGGATTACAAGCCGCTTGAAGCTGTCCGGTGGCGAACAGTCTGTCCGCCGTATGCTGCTGGCGGGTGAACTGGATGCAGTAGGGGATAAGGTGCTGGAACTGTCCGGTTTTGGTGTTGAGATTGCTGATCTAAAAAACTAATCAGCTCCGGGGGAATGACGACGATGCTGTACCACTTGTGGGTCCGGCACCACCTCCGCCCCGGAGACTTTTGGCGGCTTCCCCGTGGTGAGCGCATGCTGCTGCTGGCGTTTGCCGAACAGGAAATGGATAGCATAGCAGCTTCAAAAGCATAAACAAGGAGGTGAACATGATAGATGGCAGAAGCATTAAATTACCGCATGAACCTTGTGATTGATCCTAAAAACGTCATTAAGGCGAACAGAGAATTGCGCGCAATGGAACGCTATTTTGAGCGGATTCAAGGACGTGTGTTGAAAATCGGCCGCACTCGCATGGCCCCGGAAATTGTGCTGAACGATATGGCTTCCAAAGGATTGGATAATCTGTTGAACAAGATTAACCGGGTCAAATCCCAGATTATTAACGCCTCGGGGAATGTAAATGTGAAGGTGAATAGCGGCACTGCTAAAGTAGGTCCGGTTAAGTCTGATAACAACCTGAGTACGGTTTTGAAAGCAAATACTACTGCTGTAGAGGCCAATACGGCCGCTATTGCGGATTTAAGTACTAAGTTAGGCTCTCTGAAACTCGGTGGTGAGACGAAAGAAGAAGAGCCCAAGGGTTTTTTAGAAAATCTTAAAGACACCCTCGGGGGTGTCAAAAAGTTTGGCGAAGGCATGAAGGGATTTTCTGAATTAAAAACTAAAGCCAAAGATTTAAAAAAAGTGTGGACTGAAGCTGGACCAGTCGGGGGGACTACAAAAAGGCAAAAATTAGTAAATGGAGCAAAAAAAATATGGAATAATAAAGGTAGTCTAGGTAAGGCTGCTGGTGAAGTTCTTGAAAGTTTCGGCGGTACTGGAGATATGCTGGAAGGCGGAATGGATTTTTTTAAAGGCGGCGGTGGAATAATTGGGAATATTAAAAGTGGTGGCAGTACTGCTATAGATGCAGTTTCTAGCGCCGCTTCTAGCATTATAAACCCAAGCACTGCTGGTGCAGCTGAGGAAGCTGGATCAGGCCTATTTAAGAACTTTTTAAAAGGTGGAGCAAAAAAACTGTTGGGACCTTTAAGCTATGGAATGGATATTGTGAACATCGCGAAGGCTACCTCCGGTAAAGAACGTGCAGAAGCTATCGGTTCCACAGTTGGTGGGACTGCTGGTTCTGCATTAGGCGGAGCTATAGGTTCATTTTTGCTTCCGGGTATTGGTACTGTGGTTGGCTCTACACTTGGGGGTATGGCGGGAGACTTTGTTGGTGGAAAAATTGGTGGATTAGTCTCAGATTATGGTCCAGCCATGATAGACAAAGCGAAGTCCGCTGGTAAATTTCTTGGAGAAAAAGCTTCCCAGGTCACAGGTTGGCTTTCGGATAAGGCTGGAGACTTCGGTAAAGGCTTTTCTGATTTCTTTTCTTTTGGTAAAAAAGATGAACCTAAGAAAGAGCCAGCTAAGCCGCCTGAAGTACCTAAACCAGCAACCTCTAAACCAGCAATCCCACCTCATTCGAATTTAGGTAAGTCATTTGAGCCCTTAACGCCTATGGCTATAAATTATAGTGCTAGTGCAGTTGCAAACGTACCTCCGCAACCAGGTGCAAAAGGCGTCCCTAATCCTTATGGACCGATGGCTATAGCTAACCAGGGAGTCAATCCAAACCCACTACTAAATACTGCGGCTCATGCGAACAATGGAGCCAAAGCTAAAGGCAAAGGTAATGGTAATCCGACACCTCAAGTAGTTCAGATCAGTCCTGAACAAATGGGAACACTGTCTGGCTTTTTGAAGGATTTTAAAACGGAAACCACCAACCAATTCAATCTTCCTGCGGGGGCTGTACAGGTCACTGTACATGAGAACAAGCTGGATGTGGATGGGCTTATTACGCAAATTGGCTACCGTCTCAAAGCTGAAATTCTGCGTGCAACGCAGAACACCAAGCCAGCAGGCGCTGGAGCTATGTAATGGAGTAGATGGTAGCAACGGGGAAGGAGGAAAGAGATGGAATTTAGTTTGACGGATGGTAAAGGAAAAAAGTTTCAGTTTCCAGTAAATCCTGAGGAAGTGACGATCTCACGGCAAAAGGGATTTGATACAACGACGATTTTATCCTATGGGGAGTTTGACTTCCCACAAGGGGAGAAGGTGAAGGAAATCTCCTTCTCTTCTTTTTTTCCGAAAGAATACAATCCAGCGTATTGCACTTACAAAGATATCCCTGATCCTCAGGAGGCCATGAACACGTTGAATGGCTTTTTACTATCCAAGAACCCGCTACGTTTTATTATTACGGAGACAGCCGTGAATGTGCCAGTAATTGTGGCATCTCATAATTCGATCTTTCGCGGCGGCGAGTATGGGGATGTGAATTTTGATCTGTCACTACGGACCTGGAGTGATATGAAAGTTGCCAAAAAAGCTGGCGTCACGGGAAGTAAGGCGGCTGCGGTCAACAAAAAACCTCGCACAGATATGAAAGAAAAGAAAAAAACATATACGGTTAAGTCGGGTGATTCCTTGTCCAAAATTGCCAAGCTGGAGTTGGGGGACAGTTCGCAATGGAGTCGTATTTATCAGCTTAATAAAAAGGTCATTGGACAAAATCCGAATGCAATTAAACCGGGTCAAAAGCTGGTGTTATCATGAGCTACAAAGTCATTTTACAGGATAAATATGATTTATCTCCTCTCGTGGAGAACATTAATTTGAGGGATTCGCTGGAGCAAATCGCCTATCAGGGCACGGTCAATCTGGTCGTTACTCCGGATATGCCCGCCATTTCCCCTGGGATGTCCATTCGGGTTAGCGGAATTCCTTATGGCAAAAAGGATTATGTCCCCTTGCTGTCTCCAGCAGTGATCTGGGAAGTAGAAACCTCTAACAACGGGCTCAAACGTATGACGTTGACGTTATATGACCGTACAGTGTATTTAGACAAGTCCGAGGATGAATATTTACTCCCTGCTAAGCAGACGGCTACTCAGCGTTTTCAGAAGTATGCTAGGGACTGGAAGCTGAAAATCGCTTCATTGCCAGATACGAAAAAAACGCTGGGACGCGCCGTATACCGCACACAATCCATCTATTCTATGATGCTGGGAGATCTGCGCGAAACGGCAAAGGCGGGAGGGAAGCTGTATCATCCACGGATGATTTCTTCCGGGTTGGAGCTGTACGAGCTGGGAACGAACAAAGATGTGTATGTTTTGGAGAGAGTGACTGATACGACACAGTCCCGTACGCTGGAAGGTGCGGCCACAAGAGTGAAGGTACTGGCTACGGCTGCCAGTGAATCAGGCAATGAGGTACCGTCCAAGGTGATGGCGCTTGAGGAGAAGGACATTGCCAAATATGGGACACTTCAGGTGATTGTGCAGGATGACGAGGTCAAGTCTGGTGCAGCAGCACGTGAGTTGGCCAAAAGTAAGCTGAGAGGCATACAACAAACGATATCGGTAAATGCACCGGATATGAACACGATTCGAGCAGGAGACGCGGTAATGTTAGGCTCCATAAAGTTATTGGTCATTTCGGTGAGCAGGGAATTAGGTAACCCCGGCAGTATGTCGCTGGAGCTCGGAACGTATGACGATGTAAAAAGGAGGTTTTACCTTGAATAAGGACCCCTACGGGCATTTGGCGACCGCGCTGCAATCTTCATTTCATAAGCATACCAAGCAAGCACTGAGTGGAGTGGGCGCGGTATTAGGCACGATTACCTCCACGGGACTCAAGCTGGACGATTTTAAACATGAGCTTCAGGATTATCTGGTCGCGGAGTTGCCGGGACTGCTATCTGTACCACGCCATATGTATAAAGGCACCTCAACCGCAGTGGAATCGGAAAATTGGGAAGGCAAAGAGCTGAAAACTTCCTTTTATATCGGGGAAGACGAGCTGGAGGATGTGAATCTCAGTTTGAACGAAGGACTCAAGCCCGGAGATCGTGTACTGGCGGTTCGGGTGAATAGCGGCAATGATGTGGTAGTCGTATGCAAGGTGGTGAATGGACGTGGCTAATTTGTTTCCCGAAACGGATGATATGATCTGGACAGACACGGATATGACCGACCCGGATGTACTGGAGGATAACCGTGCAGTATTTGGTCGAAGCTGGCGGTTTGATTTTGAAGCTGGTGAGTTTGTTATGAGCCCTAGCCGTAAAATCGTGACTACAGGCGAGAAAGAAGCCTGGGTACAGTGGTGTGAAAAAGCGATTCGCACTCCTCGCTACCGGCATGTGATCTATTCGCCTGACTATGGGAGTGAGCTGGAGGAGCTGATTGGCAGCAGCTATGGGCACGGTGTGCAGGAAAGTGAAATTAAACGTATGGTCACGGAGGCGTTATTAGCAGATGCACGTACGGCTAGTGTGGATCAATTCACGTTTCGCTGGGAAGGTGAGGCATGCCATTTTAGCTGCCAGATTACGAACGTGCGAGACGAAACGGAAATTGTGGAAAGTGTGGTGATCTAATGGCAGACTTGCCGGAATATTTGGTAGACCAGACGGAAGAGGAAATTTTAAATCGGATGCTGGAAAAAGTGCCTTCGGACATGGATAAGTCCGAGGGCTCTTTTATTTGGGATGCGCAGGCGCCGGTAGCGTTTATGCTATCCGAAGCGGCAATCTGGGCGCAGGAGCTACTGCGACGTGGCTTTGCCAGCACTGCTGCCAGCGACAACCCGGATTTTCGCTCGCCAGAGCTGGATTTGCGGACAGCAGAGCATGGGGTGACACGGCGAGAAGCGGTTGCTGCCTCAGGTATGGTCACGTTTACGGGCACAGCGGGAACGACCGTCCCGGCGGGAACGTTGGTGGCGACCCCGGCAGATGATGTATCCGGGGAAGCTTCCATTGAGTATGCGACCACGGCATCGGTCACGCTGGATGAACAAGGTGCCGGGGAAGCGACTATTCGGGCGGTCAATCCCGGGCGCAGCGGTAATGTGCCTGCGGGTGTCATCCAAGTGATGGCAACCCCGGTTAGCGGGGTCGCCTCTGTGATCAATACGGAGGAAACCAAAAGCGGTACAGACGTTGAGAGCGACCAGTTGTTGCTGGAGCGTTTTTATGCCAAGGTGCGGAACCAGGGTACCAGTGGCAACAAGGCGCAGTATACCCAGTGGGCGAATGAGATTGCTGGAGTTGGTGGCGTAGAAGTAGTTCCTCTCTGGAAAGGGCCGGGAACAGTAGGATTATATGTGCTGGACACGGATAAACGCGCGGCCAGTCCGGATATCGTGGCTGCGGTGCAGAAGTATATTGATCCGACTCAGGATGGACAAGGCGAAGGGCTGGCACCAGCGGGCCCTGTGGTGACGATCATGCCAGCGGCAGAAGTGGAGATTAACATCTCAGTCAAGGTACAGCGTACCAAAGAGAAGCCGTCCACACTGGATGAAATCAAAAAGCTGATTGAAAGCGGTGTGCGGACGTATTTGAAGCAGCTTGCTTTTTACAAGGAAGACCCGTTGGTACGATATACCCGGATTTCTGCTGTGCTGCTGGACATTCCGATTATTATTGATTTCTCTGAACTGAAAATCAATGGACAGAGCAATCAGAATATTGAGATTGGATCAGGTCAGGTGGCAGTGCTGGTGACGGTGAGCGTTAGTGAGTAACAATGGAACGAACAGCTTTGAAGATTTATTGAACAATCCAGAGCAGGAAAAACGTGCAAACCGTATTGACAATTTTGTTAATCGGGTAACTATAGCGGGAGATACATTGGGCCAAATGAGCAGCGAGCGGGGATGCGAGCTGCTTTCCTATTTGCCTGCCTATTATGAAACCTCACGTGTAATGCGTTCCGATATGGATGCTAAAGGAAGCGAATTGGACGCTTTGTATCTTGCAATGGATGCAACGGTGGGACAGTTTTTCGTACGTACCGCCACGTGGGGGTTGGAACGCTGGGAAATGGAGCTGGGGATTGAAACCGATCTGACGAAGCCATTGGACCAACGGCGTGCGGTGGTGGAGTCGAAGCTGCGAGGGGCAGGAACTTTTTCCGGCCGGCTTGTCAAAAATGTAGCGGAGGCGTATGACGGAGGCACTGTAGATGTTATCTTTCATCCCGCCGAATGGGGATTTACCGTCAAATTTATGGATACCATCGGGATTCCGCCTAACGTGGAGGATCTTAAAGAAGCCATTGAGGAGATCAAGCCCGCCCATATGGCGGTGGAGTACAAATTACGCTACCTGACCATTGCTGAAGTTGAGTCTATGACCCTCTATGAAAATGAACATACAACACAGGATAGATATTTAGGAGGTGGCGCATAACATGGCAAGCGAAAAAACACCAAATCTTGGCTTAAATCAAATCGACCGCACATCGCCCAAAACCACGTATTTTGATCTGGAGAAGTATTTGGACCAAAATTGGCGCGCTGTAGATGATTTTGCAGGTGATGTGAATGATGGTGTGAATGCGATCAAGAAGCGTCTGGATACGACGGAGCGTAAGGCGGTAACTCTCGAACCTGGGGTGCAGATGGTTCATGCGGAAAAGGCATCTCCGTTTTCGCTGACGGGGCTGAACGGGCGCACGTTGGTGAATTTGTTGGGAAGATGGGGAAATTTGAGTAGATTAATGGGGGTAACACCGTATCAAGCCGATATAAAGCTAGATACTTTGAATAAAGGGACAATGCCTAATTCGTTAAAAGTAACGATCAAGCCTGGATATACCGTTGGAGTTGGGTTTTATAGTAATTTTAAATTTTTAGCTGGGAAATATTATGTTGCAATTGTAAGAGCGAAAGTAGGTAACGCTACAGATGCAGGAATCTCGGCTCCGAATGCTCTGGTAGAATCGAAAGTTATAGTTACGGATAAGACTAAATTTGCTACAGCTTGGCTTAGGCTGGCTCCTACCAGCGATATTATTACTAACATAGATTTGGTAACACAGGGTACTGTAGGACAGTATTCTTATTTTGAGGCTGCGCGTATCTATGAGATTTCTGCAGCAGAATATACAGCATTAGCAACGATGACTGACGATCAAATTGACAACAAATATCCTTATGTGGATTGTGTAATGCCTGTACGTAATCCATATGCAATTCGGTATGGGGAGAATCTGCTTCCAGCATTTTATGAGTGGTCAAGAACAGGGCATACAGTATTTATCTCTGATGCCTACACTACGAGTGGGACACTTGTTTCAGGAGCTATCGGAACGGATGCCTACATGGTTTACTACCACGATGCTGTTCCGAACTTAGAATACACCTTGACAAATCCAGCGGATAGCAATGGCTTTATACGGATATCAACATTCGATAAAAATGCGGTTCGACTGCAGGGGATGTTTGTAAAGCCTGGGGAGTCCAAAACTATTAAGTTAGGCCCCTCAGCGGTACGCATGGGTATAAATATATCAGGGGTCACCTCCTATACCGATGAATTCGATACAAACCAATGGACATGGGCTGCCGGAACTGTACGCAATTTTAAAAAACCTATGCTCAACATCGGCAACACAGCTAAACCATTCAAACCACGTGAAGACTCCATGTTGGCCTTACAAACAGACCTGTACGCCGACCCGGTTACAGGAGCAAATGCTGATACGGTGTTTGAAAAAGATGGGCAATATTTCAAAAGTAAAAAATGGCGCGGTGTGACGTTGGACGGTTCTCTGGCATGGATGTATGGGGATGCAATTGCGGCAGGAATGAAACAGGTTAAAGTGGTTGGCTTGGTTACTGGAGGTATTGCAGCAAGCGGTACTGCGACTAAGTATGACGGTAAGATAATACTACAAGGCTCCACAGGGAGCGTTGCTGATACAAATGCCGTTACAGGAGCAGGGGATTTTTATATCTCTATCCCAAACACTGACAGCGGATGGGGAGACAACTACACACCGACAGCAGACGAGATTAAGGCGTATTTTATGGGATGGAGGATGTATCCAGATAAACAGGATGCCGCAACAGCTCTCTATAACGACTCATTAGGAGTTGTTAAATATTGGGCGTATAGACTGGATGGAGTTACAGCTCTAGGCGGTGGTGGTATGGGTGGAGCTACTACTACCGTACCAAGCACGCAAGCACCAAACTGGACGCCGTATCAACTCGTATACCAACTTGCAACGCCTACCGTGGAGCCTATCATAAGTGAGGGGCAACTGACCTTTACTGAGGGTGAAAATCAGGTTGAAGTAGGTACAGGGATTGTATTGCGGGAACCTTCAAAGCCTGTGCCGTACCAAGAGGGTGCGCAGATTACGAATAGGTGGGCTATGAATAAGCTTACTTCCAGTTGGCCTAATCCTTTTAAAAACTTACCGCGTAGAGCGTTACAGGTGTACGGAAATGGATTTAGCGAGCCTTTCAACACAGGAACTACAGGTGATTTAGCAAATTGGTATGGCGGTGTTTATATAGACCAGTTGTATGCATATGCTCCTGAAAAGTCATACAGTGTCACATACCTTATGGCTGCACCATCACTAGTCGTACCATTCACAGGCAGCTACGTAGCCAACGAAAAAACACTACTTGCAGACTTGGTAGACAGCGTACAACAAAACACTGCGCGAGTGTCGGTGCTGGAGAACAAGAAGGCTGACAAAGACAGTATGCCTGTAAGATATTACCCAACTTTAATTAACGGGTGGGCAAAATATTTTGATTACAGCCCTTCATTTTACAAAGATTCGTCGGGTGTAGTCCATTTAGAAGGCATTGTTCAAAACGGGGTTATGGACAAAGCTATTTTCGTGCTTCCTATAGGTTTTAGGCCTAAAATCAGTCCTTTGGTAAACGGGGTAGCCTCTCACAACCAGACATCGAGCAGTCGCATTGAAGTAGGCGCAGACGGTCAAGTGATTGTATACAACGCTAGCTCTGTATGGACTAATTTGAGTGATGTGTCATTTTTAGCTGAACAATAAAGGAGGGAAACGCATGAAAGCAGTACCTAAAGTAAATACAGACGGCCTCTATCTGGAGGACGAGTTGGTGGACGATGCCTTTTCGGGTGTCGTCCCTTTTTATGCTCCATCTTCACTCACGCTATCTGATACAGACCAACAGCAAGACATCTATGTGCTTACTGCCGATAAATCGAGTGCTATTGATGAAACGAATTCAGAAAACATCCCTGCTGGCTACACGGTAGCAATCCCAGTTCCACCAGGTCTATATCATCCTCGTTTTGATTTCCAAGGCTGGCTGGCCTATGAAGCAGAATATAACGAAACTCTGATTGAGGCCCAGAAGAAGTACGAGCAAATTAATAAGGAATCGCAAGCTTCATTTCAGAAGCTACATGATGAATGGCAAAACAAGCTGGAAAACGAACGTGGAGACGAACCTATATATTCTGCTCCGGCTTTTGCGACTCCAGAACGAAGAGATCCAACGACGTTCTGGAGTGAAGGATTAAGTGCCGAGGCGATTAAGGAACTGACACAAAAAGCAGAGCAACAGCCAAGTGAGACAGATCAATTGAAGCAACGTATTGCAGATCTCGAAGTAACGCTGACCCAGCTCATGCTTGGTAACAAAGGAAAATAACATGTACTGACTCCTGTTTAGCCGCAAAATTCTTATTTAAAAGAGGTGAAGTCATAACTATGACTGCTTTAGCAGAGACTCAATTGCGTATTTGTGCTTATGCTTGTGTTGCCCGCTATGATCGGGGAGAAGGTAATATAGCAGCTATCATTGGAAGCTACGCTTTAGATGAAAAACAACGTAAACAAGTGAAGAAAATGATTTTATACCATCGTTCTGATCTGGTATTGGACAACGTAGAGGAATCGTCATCTATGGAGGTTTCCAGTGCACAGCGAGAACCGGTTAAATGGTATAGCTCTATTTTTCGTAAAAAAACGGTATAGAGCAGAGAGCAAAAATGCCTGTACTCAAAGGAGGAGCGAGCATGTATGAAAGAATGGATCTGATTATAATGGGTTTCTCCAAGTTGAAAATGAACAGACAAAGCAATCCTTTTATAACGATTCAATTCGGTCAGGGGGTAGAGCTGGGGATGGTGAGTGTGGATGGATATTGACGAAAAAAAAGAATCTGTTATCCAAGATGTAACCGATGATTTTAGTAATCGAATGTTCTGTTCGCGGGGACCGGAGCTATTTTCCTATCTTCCTGCCTATTACGAAACATCCCGTGTTATGCACGTCGATATGGATGCAAAGGGTAGCGAACTAGATGCTCTATATCTCGCGTTGGATGATACGTTAGCTCAGTTTTTTGTTCGTACCGCCACTTGGGGGCTCGAACGCTGGGAAATGGAGTTGGGTATCCAAACCCATTTGGAAAAGCCGCTGGAACAGCGGCGATCTGTTGTGGAGTCAAAACTTCGTGGAAGCGGCAAATTTTCAGGGGATTTAATACGGAAAATCATGAACTCTTTTGATGTGGAAGGGGAAGTAGACTTTCATCCGACGGAATATAAGTTCAGTATAAGCTTTAAAAATCGCATCCCTGAAAATATGATTGATTTCAAAAAGATCATTGAGGATATTAAGCCTGCTCATCTTGCTTTTTATATGAATAACAAAACCAGGCTTGCATTTCTTCATGAAAATGAAATAGTTTCTCGTATTCGATTACGTTCGAGAGTTCGCTTTTTGGGTGGAAGGCCATGGTATTTAGATGGTGTCGAGTTACTGAACGGAATAGCTTCTTTGTCCGGGTGGACAGAGGAACCTATGCGTTATTTGAACCGTTCAAAAATGGTCATCAAGCATCGAGTGGATCATCATCAGGAAGGCAGAATGAAAATTCGAGATCATTATTGGAAGTTAGATGGAAGTATGAAGCTGGACGGTAGTCAGATGTTAAGCTCAACCGAGAAAGTCATTTCAATCTAAACCAATATAACTTTTATTTTTAAGATAGAAAGGATGGTAAGTATGGCAGAACAAGTTTTGACAGTCACGACTGCATATGCAAGGGAACAAATGGCTCGTGCCCGCGCTGAGGGAGGGACGCTGACAAAAGTAGTAAAAATGGCATTTGGTAACGGAGGTGTGGATCAAGCAGGGAAACCACTGCCTTTGAATGGAACAGAACAGGTGTTGAAAAAGGAACTGGTTCAAAAGGATATTACGAGCTTTGAATTCATTGCCCCTGCGACAATCCGCTATATCTGCTCACTTGCGGAAACTGAATTGGCGGGAGAAACGATTAATGAGCTTGCTTTAGTAGATTCAGCAGGTAAGCTGACAGCCGTTCGTACGATGAGTAACAAGGTCAAGGATAGTGATATGGAGTTTGTTTTCGAAATTGATGACATTTATTAAGGAGGATGAAGAAGTATGAGTATACAACAGCCACGCAGATTTGTTACTACCGACCAAGGACATGCGGACGTCCTGAATGGACCGATTGATACCCTTTATGCTAACGATCTGGAATTGGCCGCACAGGTTGAAAATATCAAAAAGGACCCGGCTGGAAACGGTGTTGCTTCTAAGGAAGCGTTAGACAATCATGCCAGCAATACAGAGATCCATGTTACAGCAGCCAAGCAAGCGGTATGGAATGCAGCGGAAGCCAATGCCAAACAATATATTAGGGATTACGCAGCACCCAAGGCGCATACGCATCCTGCATCGGATTTACCATCTGCTTCTACGCAGGCTAGGGGGATTGTGCAGCTTAATACATCTACCGGAAGCACAGCTACAGATCAGGCAGCTACTCCCAGTGCGGTAAAGGCAGCTAATGATCGAGCGAATGAAGCTTACAGCCGGGCAGACCAGGCTTTTACGCAAGCCGTTGATTTTAAAAATAAAATCGTAGGCGCGATCAACGGCAAGTTCGGAGGCGCCAATCCTGACATGAGCAGCGATCAGATAGCAACAGTAATTACAAATGCACCTATAGTGAAATATGCCGAAGGGACAATAGTCCGGAATGGGGATAATATAAGTGTAAATGATGGCTATGATATAGGTCTACCTGCCACGGCTTCTGTATCGTATACAATTCCGGTGGCATTTACCGTAAGTAAAATATTTGTTTACTTATTGGGATATGCGTACTTCCATTCCGGTGGTTGGAATGGCAAGGCCATGCCGAGTGGAATCTCACTGGTAACCCCTAATTCGAATGGTCGATTATCCAATGAGGTCGGTGAATTCATCTTAAGTATAAACTCAAGTAATCTACTTACGGTCACAATGAATATGAGTTCTGGCACTACGACAAGTTCAACCGGAAGGTATTATAAATTAAATAACATTCAATGGTGGGCAATCGGTTAAAGGAAAGGTGTGATGGAATCAACGGTTGACGACAGCTTTGGATTTTATCCTCAATAAAAAAGGCTATCTAGGGAGCAGGTAGGAGTTTTGCAGTTGGAATATGGACTCTATTTTTAGGCTGTCCTGAATTATGAGGGGAAGTGGCATCATGAATGAACAAATCTGAAAATCCTTTGCAACCAAATTTGTACATCTTATCCTTGCTGACCGCCGTACTGTTGAAGACGCCAGAAGCATTGCATGAACTCATAAGGCTTATATTAATGAAGTAGTGCCAGTTATACAGGTGGAAGAACGAGCAACATCGCAAAATTTATTACTCACACGCTCACACAGAGCGTGTTTTTTTATGCCCTTGGATCAGTTCAAGGGCATTCATTTTACACCTTGGTTCAAAAGGGGGAACAAATATGCATGAAAAGATCGATCAGATTTGGCTGGGGCTATCCACGGGGACCTTGATCGGTTATTTTTTTGGGGGGTGGACCACAATGTTGACGTTGCTGTGGTGGATGGTCGTGATCGACTTTTTCACCGGATGGGCAGCGGCCTGGATTAATGGGGAGCTAAAAAGCCGCCAGGGGTATTACGGTATTTTTCGCAAGGTTACCGTGTTTTTGCTCATTACGGTAGCTCATCTAATCGACGGTATTCTCGGGGATGCACATTACTTCCGGGATGCCGTCGTTTTCTTTTATTTAGCGAACGAGCTGTTGTCCATTATTGAAAATGTGGGCAGAATGGGAGTGCCGATGCCGGATATTTTGCGGAATGCGGTAGCTATTTTTGAGTCCAAGTCGAGTGGAGAAAAAATAAAGCCAACCGACCCTTCCGACAAAGAAAATAAAGCTTCATAAAGTGCCACTAGTGGCCACTACCAAAATAGGCAGACTACCTTTTCGCCCTTTTTTCGGTGTAAAAGTGGAAAAGCCCAGACCGTATGGATGGTCCAAGCATATGGATAACAGAGACAAAGTGAGCTACAACATTATGAATGATAAGGAGGGAACGCCTTATGCAGAATCGCAGCCCTAACGCTGCCGAAGGCATTGACGTATCCCGATATCAGGGAACGATTGATTGGAAACGTGTACGAGCCGATGGTAAATCGTTTGCCTTTATTAAAGCGAGTCAAGGACAGCGTTACGTCGATCCGACATTTATCACGAATGCAAAAGGGATCAAGGCAGCCGGGATTCTCCTGGGAGCTTACCATTTTGTAGATGCAACTAGTGTAAACGCAGCAAAAGCGGAAGCCAGGCATTTCGCCGAGGTGCTGGATCAGATGGGGGGTGCGAAAGCGCTGGACTTACCAGCGGTGATGGATTACGAAAATAATCCGGGAGGGCTTAGCTCGGCCGCGATTCATGAGGTTGCGTTGGCATTTGTAACGGAATTTGAACGGGTAAGTGGCCGTAAGCCGATGGTATATACAGGGAATGCTTTTGCTGCCCATTTCAAAGCGCCATTGGGTAGTTATAAGCTGTGGATTGCGCGTTATAGTACACGGGTGCCCGGCGACACCACGGCATGGAAGCGCTGGGACTTTTGGCAATACAGCGATAGTGGACGGGTTGATGGAATTCAAGGGCCGGTTGACCTAAATGTATACGCCGGAACAGAGGCCGAGCTACGCCAAGCATTTGCAGGAGAAGAGGGGGATGAGCCAATGACAGCAGAGGAAAAAGCGGCATTTAAAGCCCTGCAGCAGCAGGTCGCTGCCCTTGAAAACAGCAAAGATGTGCTCAAGCAGACGTTGAATGAACAGAGCGCTTATATTAAAAAAGTGGATCAGCGAGTAGCTGAACTGGAGGCGCATCAGGCTATGCCAGTACCGACCTGGGCGAAGGAAGCGATGGCTGCCGCTGTTGCATTTAATCCGGCAAGCCCGATTGTGGATGCGAAACTGCCAAGCAGTTACGATTTTTATCGCTTACTGGTCGTACTGAACCGTCTGGGTGTGTTTAAAACAACCAAATGATCTTCGAAAGAACTCATTCACTGCCAATCCCACTTTTATATGAAATGAGTAAAGCAGTTACGCCCGAAGTCTAAATAGACAGGCGGTTGAAGGCAACCGCCTGCCCTTATTGCACCCTTATTCGAAAAGCAATTCAATATCCTCTTGGCTAATCCGAGCAGATTCAAAGTCCGAAGGAGTGAAGTGAACATTCTGCTGACTAAGTGTAAAATCAATCACACGGTGTAGAGTTTGGACATACATATGCATAAATTCGGTTATACTTTCTTTTTCAAACATTGTTGTGCTGTACATCATATGGACCACCAACTGGTCGTTAACAATCAGGCTGTTGATTTCGATGCCAGCCGTTAGATGATTGGCGTAGTCCACATCTTGAAGGCCTGGAGTATGCTTATATACATAGTCTGAACTCTGACTTTCGTGATCGAACTGTCCCAGATAATTGAAGCGTAGGGGACGAATCTTTTTACTTTTTTCAATAGCTCCTTGCATGTATTTTAAAATGCCATAACCGATACCCTGTTGGGGAATGCGTCGGCGCAGTTCCTTGACATATGCAATGACACTGCCTATTTCTGTACCTGGCACTTGAATACGTAAGGGATGTAACGCCGTAAACCAGCCAACCGTTCTGGATACGTCTACGTGATCCAGGCTCCTTCCGTGATGCTCAACCTCATAAGTGAAATCGTCCAACCCGATCCATTCCTTTACACTTAACGCCAAGGCAGCTAGCAGTAAATCCACAGGCTCAGTATGATAGACCTGATTCGCCTTGGTGAGCAGTTTGTGAGTATGGGCAGGGGAAAGTTCTCCTTCGACGACTGCACATGAAGCATAGTTTACGGTAGTGGATGGCTGGCTTGTGATGAATGCTGGAAAATGGTCGTTGCCGCCCTCCATTTCATTCCAAAAATCAAGCTCCTCCCGTAGATCCGCAGTAGTGGAATAATGATGAAGCTCCTTGGCAAAGGTTTGAACAGAGGCTGTTTTTCTTGAAAAATGTACCTCCTTGCCTTCTTCTAAGGCATGATAAGCCTCCAATACATCCTCCAATATAATTCTCCAGGAAACTCCATCTACAACTAGATGATGCGCAGTGATGAACAATTCCGAGGTTCCTTGTCCGTGATCGAATATAGCTGCTCGAATAGGAAGACGGTGGGACAGATCGAAACCGGATTGCAAGCTATGCACCAGCTTATTGAATTCATGCTGCCAAGCCTCTGCTGAAATAGGCGTCATGTCATAACAATCCAGCTTGAACGGGATTGCAGTGAGTTCCGGGTTATAAAATAACTTGCCATCCGGGTGTATGCTCATCCTTAAAGCATCGTGATGTTCAATTACTTTGTGAAATGCCTTTTCTAGAGCAGAACGATCCATTTCATTTTTCAGCAGAAGCAAGACCGATTGATTATAGTGATGAGGATTATGAAATGACTGCTCCATAAACCACAAGGAGATCGGTGTAGGCTGAATTTCTCCGCTGACGGGAGCTGAAGAATCGTACAGTCGGCTCTTTTGGCGTGTGTAATGAGCAAGCTCTGCTATACTGGGATGCGCTAAGACATCCTGTACACCCACTTCCAAATCATAGTTATTTAATTTGGAAGTCATCTGGATCGCTTTAATAGAGTCTCCGCCCAGTGCAAAGAAATTATCGTGGATACCTATGGTAGACGTATGGAACAGCTCTTCCCAAACCTGCACGAGAATGCTTTCCACCGTATTATGGGCTTCCTCATATATGTCAGTTAATCCAGAGGACACGTCTGGTACAGGAAGCTTTTGCTTGTCCACCTTGCCATTGGATGTAAGCGGGATGATTTCCAGCTGGAGTATGTGGCTTGGTACCATATAATGGGGAAGACAAGCATGTAAATAATCTTTGAGAAGCTTGGGAGAGATAGCACGATCAGATACATAATAGGCACACAAAACGGGATATCTATTCGCATCGCCTGTTTCCACAACGTTTACGACAGCATGCTGGATGTCAGGATAGGAGGATAAAGCTCCTTCAATCTCACCCAGCTCGATACGAAAGCCTCTGATTTTGACTTGGTTATCATTTCGGCCAAGGTATTCGATCAGGCCATTTTCCAGCCGTATCCCCATGTCACCGGTTTTATACATTCGTTCGCCAGGAACAAAAGGATTATCGAGAAACCTTTCTTTTGTGAGTTCCGGTCTGTTCAGATATCCTCTTGCCACTCCATGACCGGAAATGTAGATTTCTCCTTTTACCTGCATAGGAACAGGCTTTAAATGCGCATCCAGCAAATATACAGCCACGTTATCGGAAGGAACGCCGATGGGAACGGATCTTCTGCTATCCCGGTCTGCATCATAAATATGGATCATGCAGCCTACAACGGTTTCCGTAGGTCCGTACTCATTGAACAGGGCAATACTTCCGCCAAACTTGGCATGAATGTTGTGAGCAAGACTGACTTTGAGATCTTCTCCTCCTACGATGCATTTGCGGACGCTCGATGTACGAATGTCCGACTCTTGTAGAAGGGACAAGTGTGCGGGAGTTAGCTTTACAATGGTTGTACGTTGGTCTTTCATCATGCGGAACAATACAAATTCCCCTGGATCATTATCCCTATAGAGGTTGATGGCATGGCCGCTGATTAATGGGGTGAATATGGAAGTGACGGTCAGGTCAAAGGCTATTGATGAATAACAGGCAAAGACTTCATGAGTTGCGGACAAGTAGGTTTTATTCGCCCACCATATGTAATTAACAAGTCCTTTGTGGAGAACTGCCACTCCTTTAGGTTTGCCTGTGGAGCCGGAGGTGTAAATCACATAAGCGAGCTGGTTCGGTCCGCTTTGTGGCTTCAAATTCGAGCAATCTCCATGGTACAGGGATGCATCGTCTATACGATAAACTCCTCTGGAAAATGAAATATCATCATTCAAAGGTGCATCGGTAAGAAGCAAAGCAGCCCCGGAATCCTCCAGCATATAGCTAACACGGTCAGCTGGATAGTGAGGATCTATAGGCAGATAGGCCCCACCTGATTTCAACACAGCTAAGATCGAAATGATAAGCTCAAATGAATGCCCAGCCATGATCCCCACGATACTCTCTTGCCCAATACCACGGCTTTTTAAAAACCTCGCCAGTTGGTTAGCTTGTTCATTTAACTCACGATAGGTTAATGTGTGCTCTTCAAAGTAACAGGCAATATTAGTAGCTTTTTCAACGACTTGCTGCTCAAATAACTGAGTAATGGTTAGGGACGAGGGATAGGAAGAACGTGTTTGATTCAGCCCATAGATCAGCTCATTTTGTTCCTGCGGAGATAGCATTTCAATTTCCGCAATCGGGGTCTGTGGCTGCTCGATCATCTCGCGAACGATATGAATGATATACTCAAACATTTTTGCGATCTGCGTCTCACTGTAAGAATTCACTTTATAGTCAAAGTCCAGCGTAATTCTTCCGCTCCCCTCCCAGTCACGAATAACCAGTTGCAGCGCATAAGGTTGATAACCACTGAAAACCTCCTGAACTTCATAGGGACACCCATCAAATTGGGGACTAAATTTCATATTGTAATAATTAACGCACATATCAAACAGACTGTTATATCCTTTTTGAGCAAGCTCTAGGTCACTAGCTAGAAGATCATATGGATATTTTTGGTGAAAATAAAAATTCATCAGCTCTGCCCCCACATGCTTCATCAAAGAGCAGGCATCTAAAGCTGCATCCAGTTGGATGCGAAACGGCATGGTGCTGGTGAACATACCAAACGTATTTTTTTGTTTTTTGCCCGATCTGTTTAGGACTGGAGTCCCGATCACCACATCGGTTTCTTGAGTCGTCCGGTAGATGTAAAGCAGAAGGGCGGATACGAATAATACGTTTACAGAAAGTTTGGAGCTTTGGATAAAGGTCTGAATGATACGTGAAGTTTCACTGTCGATGGCAAAGGACGTTCGAACGGCCGAAATATCTTTGCTTTTGTTGATAGGTATCATGTCGGGTAAGGTTTGGAATTTTTCATGCCAGAATATTTTATTTTTAATAAAACGCTCAGATGTTAAATAGGCTTGTTCTTGATCAATGATAGGTATGTAGGAATATTCTTCATCAGCAGGCAGGGGGCTGTGGTTAACCAGTAGTGTATAATACTGCGAAATTCGTTCAGACACGATATGTAAGGCCCAACCGTCTGCAATAATATGATGAAATTGACCCAAATAACCAACATCACCAGGCCCAAGTTTAAAAGTAACAAAAGAATACAGTTTGGCATTCAACAGAGGCATAACCTGTCCACTCACAGCCTTCAGCCATTGTTCAAAATGAAGTAACGGATCAGGCTCATGACTAAAATCAATACATGCGATCTGCTCCTTTTCATAGGGCTTCACGTACTGTACGGGTTCTCCATTTTGCTCTTCGATCTGGATGCGGAGGCCTTCCGTTTTGGAAATGAAGAGTTGAATCGCTTTCTCCAGCGCGTCAAACTCTAGTTCCTTTTGAATGCGTACAAGTCCGGTCAGATTGTGCATGGCTGTCGTACCATATATTTTCTCGTTATACCAAACTCTTTTTTGAGAATGTGTTAGTGCATAGAACATCCATTAGCCTCCTTATACATGCAGATATTGAAAAACATAGAGTCTACATAAAAATGATCCTAGCCCACCCAATAAAAACAATCAAGCAGAAAAAATGTATTTTTAAACAAAAAATAAAACGGATTTTCGACAATTTTATTCCAATTTAAAAAGGCGAGTTCCCTTTAAAAGGTTTCCGTAGGTTTACAATGGAATTTTTAAAAAAGTGTGAATTAGCTCACTACATCCGATATGGATGAAATGTTAAGGTGTTAATACAATTTCGATAATATTGATAAATATTAATTTATTAAGTATTTCTGGTAATTGACTCTCCGATTTCGCAATCAATATCCTGGCATTCTTCCTTAATTTTCCTTTAAATAAATCCATTCCTATTTAACATATATTTACTCTTAAACTATTTAATTATCCATAAATTAAATATACAAATTGTGTATATTTATTCATGATGTTGAATACTATTTATCCTAGTTTTTTTATGTAATTACTAGATAAAGAGTCTTACATATATTGGTCAAGCAAGCTTTGATTACATATTACAAAGAAAGCTGGAGCGATTATGGAATGTAAAAAGATGATCATGAGAAAAATGGCAGCGGTTATCCTGATTTTCGCTTTAGTGGCTACATGTATTCCGCCCAGTCGTGCGGAGGCCGCAGCAGGATTGGATGTAAACACCACTCAGCGTTTGGAAGCATTTATTCATGAGAAGATGCAGGAAGGTCATATCCCTGGAATGACAGTTATTGTGGTTCGTGGAAAGGAAACGGCCTATCTCAAAAGTTTTGGGTACGCCAATGTGGACAAGCAGGTTCCTGTAACACCCGAGACAAGCTTTGAAATTGCCTCTTGCTCCAAAGGATTTACAGCACTTGCCGTGCTGCAACTACAGCAGCAGGGGTTGTTGAAGCTGGATGATCCCGTTTCAAAGTTTTTTCCATGGTTTCAAGCCAAGTATAAGCACCAAAATGTCGAGATTACACTGCGGCAGCTGTTACATCACTCCAGTGGCATTCCATGGTACACAATTACCGACATCCCGATCTCCAACCGTCCCGATTCACTGGAACAGGTTGTACGAAATGTGAATGGCCTGGAATTACATAATCGTCCTGGCGAACGCTTTGAATATGCCACCATTAACTACGCAATCGTGGGGGCTGTCATTCAAAAGGTCACAGGGCAACCTTACGAAGATTATATGAAGACCCATATTTTTCAGCCTTTAGGTCTGAATAAAACTACTCTTTATCCCACAGAAGCCGCACCCACGATGGCAACAGGCTACAAGAACGGCTTTTTTCAAGCACGTGAATATCAATCCCCTGTCTTTAGAGGAAACCGTCCCGCTGGTTATATCATGATGGACGGAAATGACCTCGCCACTTGGCTCAAATATCAGTTGGGCAGCCTGAAATCTCCCATGACTCCATTAATTATGGAAACTCATGCGCCTGACCGCACCGTTACCCCCAGCAAGTTTGATATGTCGTCTTATGCTATGGGCTGGGCTGACTACCAAAGTGGAAACGGAGAGGTGTCCAAGGCTGGATTAAATCCGAATTTTTCTGCTTATATGGTTTTTCGCCCTCAGGATCAGCTGGCTGTAGGGATTATGGCAAACAACGGTACCACGTTAACGTATATCACGGGGCATGGTCTTATGGACATTTTACGAGATCGTCAGCCTGTGTCTCCGTATGAGCCAGATCAGAAAACAGACAATGCGTGGTCCGTTATTACGATCATGCTGGCATGTTATGTGCTGGCGGTAGTGGTCCTGTTGATGACGATGGTACGAGATATCATCCGCAAACAACGTGTTTTGAAGCCTTTGAATCCAAAAAAGCTGCTCACATGGCTGCTATTTTTACTTTGCAGTACACCGTTTTTGTATGGAGTTTATTTGGTTCCTACAGCCATGCAGGGCGTTTCTTGGACAACTGCGATCGTCTGGTCTCCGTTTAGCTTTCCGTTTGCGATTGCAGCCTTGGGGCTGGGATTGCTCTTGAGCTTTGGCTACCTGGTGTTGGGTACGCTTTTTCCGAACACAGACGAAAATAAACGCTCGCTTCCTTTACTGGTAATGATGAGCTTGCTGAGCGGGGCGGCGAATGCTTTTGTCATTTTTATCGTCAATTTCTCAATTGGCAGCGAAATACCGCTCAAATATCTGCTGTATTATTTCGGATTAGCGCTGGCGGTTTATATTTTCGGTCGCAAGCTGATTGAAACCAAATTAGTGAAGATTACCTACAACATGATTTATCGAAAACGAATGGAACTGATTCAACGTGTGCTACACAGCTCTTATGACAAATTAGAACGCATGGACAATGGCAAAATTTTAGCCACTTTAAATAATGATACAGAGATGGTGGGCTTCTCGGCCAATGTGGCGGTGGGGTTCGCGACCAGTCTACTGACAGTCATCTGCTGCTTTGTTTATCTCGGTACGATTTCATTTTGGGGCACGATACTCTCCCTGGCTGTCATTGCGGTGATTGCCGCATTTTATAGCATCGTCAGCGGTACGGCTAACCGCTATTGGGAAGAGGCGAGGGATACCCAAAACGTGTATTTGGGGTTCATCGACCATATGCTCAAAGGTTTTAAAGAGCTTAGTATGCATGGACGCAAAAAGACGGAGTTTAGCAGCGATATTCAGGATAGCTGTGAACAGTATCGTCAAAAACGCTCCGTGTCCCGCATTAAATTTACCAATGCACTGGTGCTGGGCGAGACGCTGCTGATTTTAATTTTAGGTGTAGTTACCTTTGTGTTCCCGACGATTTTCCCGAACATTAAGGATTACACATTAATTCAATTTGTTGTCGTGTTCCTCTACTTGATCGGACCCATCAACGGATTGTTGCAGGCTGTGCCGGAGCTGTTCCAGATTCGGACCTCCTGGCGAAGAATTAAAGCCTTTATTGCGGAAATGCCGACTGATGACAGCGGAGAAGTGTATGATACTGCGAGTTTGGTGGATGAAGAAGTGGCTGTGGAACGAATTGGTTTTCATAATCTTAGCTTCGAGTACAGCAACGTGACTGGAGAGTCCAGCTTTCTGGTCGGACCTATTACACTGGAAGCGGCTAAAGGACAGACCATTTTCATCACAGGCGGCAACGGCAGTGGTAAAACGACGCTTGCTAAATTAATGACTGCCCTCTATCCTCCACAAACGGGATACATCACGATCAATGGAGAAGTCATTGATGCCCGCACGTCGGGCGAGTATTTTTCCACCGTCTTCTCTGATTTTCATCTGTTTGAGCGCTTGTACGACATTGATTATAAGGAAAAGCAGTCCGACATTGAGCGTTATCTGAAAAGACTGGGACTGGAGGAAAAAGTAACGGTCAAGGATGGATATTTCAGTACGCTCAAGCTATCAGGTGGACAACGAAAGCGGCTTGCGCTTTTGATCTGTTATCTGGAAGATCGACCCGTATATTTGTTTGACGAATGGGCTGCCGATCAAGATCCGGAATTCCGCAAGTTCTTTTACCATACACTTCTGCCTGAAATGAAGGCGGCGGGTAAAATTATTTTCGCCATTACGCATGATGACCATTATTTCCATACCGCAGACCGACTGCTGAAGATGGAAATGGGGCAGATGAAGGAGCTGGAGGTGTTGAGTGCTGAAGTCAGTGGCTCATAACCAATCCATTAAAATTTATGAAAAAGTGTGGGCTTAGCATGCAAAACTACATTGTTGTCAAAGGTGCAAGACAGCACAACCTGAAAAATATCTCCTTGCGGATTCCGCGAGATCAACTGGTTGTTTTCACGGGAGTTAGCGGCTCGGGTAAATCATCGCTTGTCTTCAATACACTATATGCGGAAGGGCGACGACGCTTAATGGAGTCGCTGTCCGCATATGAACGAATGGGTTTGCGAAAAACGGAAGAGGCGGATGTGGACTTGATCGAAGGGTTGTCTCCGGCAATCGCGATGGAGCAAAAGACGGTGTCGCGCAACCCGAGGTCAACCGTGGGTACATTGACCGAAATCTCCTCTTTTGTCCGGTTGTTGTTTTCACGAACAAGTCGGGCGGTTTGTCCCTACTGTCAGGAAGCACTGCCTGTGCAGACAAGGAAAAAAATCACGGAGCAGGTACTCCAATGCTCACCTGATGCTTCAATAGAAATCTATGCGCCGATCCTTTCCATGCCACATGAAGGGCCTGTCGCGTTGCTGAAGGAAATACAAAAAAAAGGCTACACCCAATTAAGCTGGAATCAAAAAATGCTGGATATAGAGCAAGCAGAAGCTTTGTTTTCCGGTAGGTCTCCACAGGCCGTACGTCTAGGAAAAGGAGACAGTCAGCTGGAGGTACTTGTTGGCAGAATTACGATTTCAGCTTCCGTGGAGCAACGCAAAGATATTCAAGCTATGGTGGATAAAGCACTGGACTTAGGAGATGGCTGGATTCAAATTCGACCTATGGTTGATAAACGATTCGTATGGAATCCAAATTTCGGTTGCTCCTGTTGTGGTATGGTGGCGAGTGAAATTTCGGCAGGGGCTTTCTCGTCGAATAGTCCTTTGGGTGCTTGTCCGACTTGTACAGGACTGGGCACTCATTATGAAGTAGATCTGGAACGTGTGATTCCTGATCGATCCAAAAGTCTAGCTGAAGGAGCGATTCAGCTACTTGGCTGGCAATGTGAGCAAGAGAAATTTCATAAAAATCGAAAAATTTTGGAGGGACTAGCGACCCGATATCATTTTAAACTAAGCACGGCGGTAAAGGATCTGCCAGATGAGGCGTTATACGCTGTGCTATACGGTACTCAAGGGGAAAAGATTGCAATTGAGAATCCTGCTACAGGTGGCAAGCTGATGCACGAAAGATTTGCAGGGATTGTGAATCTTATTTATGAGCGCTTTAACGCTAATGCCAAGGATGAAATGAGCGCCATGAAAGCGGAAGACAAGGAAGTGATGTGGGAACAAGTATGTCCGAGCTGCGGAGGAGCACGTTTGAAGGCAGAACGACTGCTATATCGTGTGGGGGACAAAACGATCCGCGATTTTTCGAACATGCCGTTGGTTGAGCTGTATGCAGGCTGTGATGAACTACTGCGAATGGCACCTCAAGTTTTCGAGAGTCTTGCGGCTGTGGCCCAGCCCATTTTACAGGAAATCAAGACTCGTTTGACGCTGCTGCTGGATATGGGACTGGACTATTTAAATCTGAACCGTCCGGTGACCCTGCTCTCGGGTGGTGAATCCCAGCGCGTACGCTTGACGACCCAATTAAGCTCTGGGCTGATGGGCATGATCTACATTTTGGATGAACCCAGTGTTGGATTACACCCGAAGGATACCGGGAAAATGATAGCTATGCTTCACAGACTACGGGATTTGGGAAATACCATCTTGGTCGTCGAACATGATGAAGAGATTATGGCCCAAGCGGATTATCTTGTAGATATTGGGCCTGGCGCAGGATTGCTCGGTGGTGAAATTGTAGCACAGGGTACGGTGGAAGAAGTCATGAGCAATTCGAAGTCTTTGACAGGACAATATTTGAGCGGCAAGCAAGGTATTCCTGTTCCCACCCAACGAAGAAAGGCCTGTGACGGGAAATATCTTGAGGTGCTGGGAGCCAGGGAGAACAATCTACAGAACCTGAATATACGAATTCCACTGGGTTGTTTAGTTTGTGTTACAGGGGTATCAGGATCAGGGAAAACCACGCTGGTTCATAACGTTATATATGGGAAATTACGTTCTCGCCTGGAGGGTAAATCTGCATATCTGAAGCACGATGTAGAGCTGAAAGGAGAAGCGTCGATTGATCAGGTGATCTGTATCGATCAGAAGCCAATTGGACGGACATCGCGATCCACTCCGGCTACTTATGTGGGGGTGTTTGACGCCATTCGAAAGCTGTTTGCCAGGACAGAAATAGCTAAGCAACTCCAACGAAAGAGTGCACATTTTAGCTTCAATTCACCGGGTGGACGCTGTGAAGTTTGTTCAGGACTCGGGGTGATCGTCACTGAAATGCAGTTTATGTCTGACGTTGAAATGGTTTGCGAAACGTGCCGGGGCAGACGCTACAGCGAGGATATACTGGCAATTACATATCACGAGAAGAATATCGCGGATGTATTGGAGATGAGCATTGAAGAAGCTGCTGTTTTCTTCGCTGACCAACCGGATATTTACGGCAAGTTGAAGCTCATGAACGAATTGGGTCTTGGTTATATGAAGCTGGGTCAGTCTGCCACGACATTATCTGGCGGGGAAGCCCAGCGTATTAAGCTGGTAGAGGAGCTAAGTCAGTTAAAAAAAGGGCGCAGCCTGTTGTACATTTTGGATGAACCGACCACAGGCTTGCATCCCGACGACATTCAGCGACTGCTAACTATCCTTCAACAGCTCGTGGATGAGGGCAACACCGTACTCATCATTGAACATAACCTGCATCTGATCAAAACAGCAGATTATGTGATAGACCTTGGCCCTGAAGGGGGCACCCGAGGTGGACAGCTAGTGGCAGCTGGAACGCCTGAGCAGGTTGCGACCTGTGAGCACTCCCATACCGGAGCTTTTTTACGTAACTTAGGAATGGATTACGACGAGAACGAGGTGAGAGCATGAGCAACAGATTGGAACATTTACGCATTCTCCCGACAGGCCCCCTAAATTATTATCTGCAAAAGCGATACAACGATCTGCCATGGGTGCACAAGTTTGGCTTGGATCACATCAAGGTAAAGGGGGATTTTATACTCATTCATGCATGGAAGCCTGGGTATGTGAAGCTAACACGGGAACAGGCGAATCTTCTCAAAGCAGCCATTGAAAAAGGCGAAAACCCAGAGGACAAGCTTCCACGGTTACCGGAAGCATGGCTACTGGACGGAGAAGATGAACCTGATGTGGAAGGACTCTTGGCTAAGGTCATCGTGCCCGAGTTATTCGAACTGCTTTCCCCGGAAAATCTTCAAGAAGACGTGACCAGTCCGCAATCTATCCGGTTAAGAGCTATTTTGGAGCGTGTCGCCGAGCATGTACCTGTTTTTCCAGCCATTCAGAATCCCTATGAGCTGCGTCGTTTTCTGGAGGTCGTGAAAGGCCAAAAGCCTAAAACAGTCGTTGAGATCGGGACAGCCAGCGGCGGTGTGTTTTATTGCCTGAGTCAACTGGCCGATCCAGACGCGTTGCTCGTCAGTATTGATTATCCGGGTGGACCGTATGGAGGGGGTCAGGATGACAGTGAGGTACAGCTCTACTCCAGCTTTGGCAGCACGGGACAGCAGTTTTCTTTTATTCGAGACCGTTCATTTCACTGCTCCACCAAACAGGACTTGAAAAAGGTTCTAGGAGACCGGCAGATTGACCTTCTATTTATTGATGGAGATCATTCCTACGGTGGTGTGAGTTCGGATTTTCGTATGTATCAAGAGCTGGTGGCACCGGGCGGCATGATTGCTTTTCATGATATCAGCATGCGGCCTGAAACGTGGGGAAGAGGTTATGATGTTGGCGTTTTCTGGGATGAAGTGAAACAAAGTTATCCCTCCTTTGAGGAATTTGTAGATCCAACGGGCTGTCGAGAGCCGTTTATTCGTCACCCGCAAGAGGGACTGTTCGCGTATGGGATTGGCACCATCATTCAATTGTAAGGGGGAGAGAAACCATGAGCCACCGTCCATTGAACAAAACACGTGTGGAGGATGTCATTGGTTTGACTCCCATGCAGGAAGGAATGCTCTACCACTATTTACGGGACAAGAATACAGGAGCTTATTTTGAGCAATACAGCTATACGCTGCAGGGTCAGCTTGATCTATCTGTCTGCTGTGAGGCGTGGAAATGGACGATTCAACAGCATGAAGTGCTGAGAAGCGTATTCCGCTGGGAAAAGATCCAGAACCCGGTTCAGATTGTCCTGAAAGGACGCGTCCTATCTTTCACTTTCCATGACCTCATAGAAATGGAAGAGGTGGAGCAAGAGACGGTACTACAGGAGCTGCGCGAGGCAGACCGTGCTGTAGGATTTGACCTGTCCGAGGGCCCCCTACTGCGGATTACGGTGTTTAGGCTGGCGCATGATCGTCATATCATGATGGTCAGCAACCACCATATTGTGATGGATGGCTGGAGTAATGGCATTGTGCTGGGTGAGTTTATCCGGGCATATGATGCGCTGCGTGCAGGCCGGGAGCCAGAACGATTAGCCAAGCCGCGTTTTCGAGAGTACGTGAAATGGCTTGGGATGCAGGATAGAAGCGGAAGCAAGGTATTTTGGCAAGCTTACCTGACTGGATATGAGGTTCAGCCCCTGTGTTTACCCGATACAATTTCTGGCTCGGAAATAAGCGATACGGCTTGCGAATCGTATGTTTTGCAATCGGAGCTGGTGAGGGGGCTTGAAGCTGTTGCGAAGGAAGAATCCGTGACAGTAGGTACCCTTTTTACAGCGGCCTGGGGTATTCTGCTGCAAAAGGTCAGCAGACGTCAGGATGTGATTTTCGGCACGACGGTATCTGGTCGCTCTAGCAGCCTGCCTGGAATTGAACGGGTAGTGGGGCTTTTGATGAACACGGTTCCTGTACGGTTACAGTCAGGCAATGGAGATACGCTGCAACAAGCCTTGCTCGATATTCAGCAAGCCAGCGTAGCGAGACAGCCCTACGAAACAACACCGCTTGTGGATATACAGTCTTACGGCAATTTCAGAAGCACAGAGCGTCTTTTTGATACGTTGCTTGTGATTGAAAATTATCCGCTGGAGATCAATCAACAGAGTGAATTGAACTTGGAATCCTTTTCTGGCCATAGCGTAACGGATTATTCACTTCTGGTGAGCATTCATCAAATGGAGCAAACAGCCATCCAAATCATGTATCAGCCCTCAAAATATGAGCCGTCCGCGATTGAACTGTTATGTGAACGTTATGTTGCTTTGCTCAGGCTGATCGTTACAGAAAGAGATTGTGCCATTCAGAATATTCACTCCTTGACGGAGATGGAAAAGAGACTGGAAGAGGTTTGGGCGATTGAATTTGACTATAGCCCGGATACTTTGAAAAGGAGTGTATGAAGATGAAGAAGCCGAAAGCTTGGGAACAAATGGATTCCTATCAATGGATGACCACGAAAGAAACCGCCCACTATTACCGACTCATCGCCAATCTAATGAAGGAGATTCACGCTAAAATTCCAGATGAACAGTATCATTTGGACAAAGTAGCTACAGAAACGGATATTCGTGAGGAAAACTTTCAGGGAAAAAACTATCAACGCGCAGTCATGTATTTAATGTCTAACGGATGTGAGTGGGCCCTGAAAAACGGAAATGGCTGCACCATGTGCGGTCATTTGGCTAAGCAAACACGTAAAGACGGCCCTCTCTCTGCCCATTATTATTTGGAGCAATTTAGTGAGGAATTTAAGCGGATTGATTTTAGCAAATATCCTTTACTCAATCTATATAATAACGGCTCCATTCTCAACGACAATGAAGTTCCGGCTGAAGCGCTGTGGGAAATCATACGCATGGTTGGAGAAAAGCCTGAGATCAAAATGCTGGTCATCGAAACCAGACCCGAATTTGTAACGAAAGAAAATATGGCGGAAATTAAGCGCCTTTTACCGGATAAGCATGTGGAAGTTGCCATGGGGCTCGAAATGATTGACGACTTTTTGCGGTATGTATGCATAAACAAAGGCTTTTCCTTAAAGCAATTTGATAAGGCCGCCCGCTTGGTGACCCAGGAGCTGAATTTACGCAGCTATGTGTTGCTGAAGCCGCCCTTTATTACGGAACAAGAGGCTATCGAACATGCCGTACAAACGATTGAGCATGCTTTTGAGCTCGGTACGACGACCGTTTCACTGGAAAGCTGTACCGTACAGGATTATACACTGGTGCAATATTTAAGTGACCAGGGCGCCTATAAACCGGCATGGCTCTGGAGCATCGTTGAGGTGGTAAAACGGACGGCGCATTTGGGCAAGATCATCGTCGGTTTGTTCCAATTCTATCCTTCTCCTGTCGGGGTGCCTTACAATTGTCCGCATTGCAGTGATCGAGTAATGGAGGCGTTGAAGGAGTATAATCACACTCTTGATCCGAGCGTTCTGGACCATCTGGATTGCAGCTGCAAGGCTGAATGGAAGAAGGAACTGAATCACGTGCATCCTCCTTTTGAGGAAAGACTGAGCATTTTGAATAGTGAATTAATTAAGTGATTCATTGAGATTATCAACTGGAAGATATGGTAGATTCGTCAGCTCATGAAGGCCTGAAACGGTTGACAGAGAGGGGAGTGTGTATGGACAAAAGTACACATTTGAAAGGCCGGATCATTGAAGAATATTGGATGGAAAAATGGTCTCAAGACCTGCCGAGGGAGTTACTGCCTGCAAGCAGAAGCAAGTCTAACCATCAGCTGGAGGCTCGCAAGGAAACGCTCGAAATGGTTATTCCCAGGGAAACGATTCGTCAATTGGATCAAATGTCGAAGGGCTCGGAATTGGGACGTTTTATTTTGTTCCTGACGGCGCTGTCAGGGCTGGTCTATCGCTATTCGCAGTCAGAGGATATTTGTATCGGCACGACGACGCTTATACAGTCCGAACCCAAGCGGGGAAATGTACTTTTTCTCAAGCCGCGGGTTCAGGGAAGCCGAACCTGGCGTGAGCTTAACGAAGACATGAAGGCCGAGTTTTCTCGAACGCTGAATCATCAGGATGTTTCTGTGCCCCTTCTCTATAACAAATGGACATCTCTTCACGGGAAAGATCTGCAAGAACTGTGGCAACTGGCATGTGTGGATGAGGGATTACAAACGGTGACTGAGGGCCTGGATCGGTTCGATCTGATGATCAGGCTTGTACCAAACGAAGAAGGTCGAATGCTGCAACTGGTTTATCGGCCTGAGGTGTATTCGTTGTCCCTAGTCCAATCCTTTGCTGCAAATTTGCTGTATGTTCTGGCTCAATGGCCTGAGAAATCGGCGGTCTCTCTGGAGGATGATGCGGCAAATATGCTGGCTCCACAGCAACGAGAGCTTCTGGTACATGGATTAAATCAGACGGCTGTAGAGCTGCCGGGTGTGACCTTGCTGCATCAATTGTTCGAAGAACAGGTGATGACAACGCCTGAACAAGCTGCTGTGGTCGAGGCAGGGTATCGCATTAGCTATAGAGAGCTAAATGCGAAGGCAAATCAGTTGGCCCGTACTTTACAACGTCACGGAGTGGGATCGGATGATATCGTGGGCATCATGGCTGAGCCGACGACGGAGGTCATCATTGCCATCTTAGCGGTATTAAAGGCTGGAGCGGCGTATTGTCCGATAGATCCGACGTTTCCAGTAGAGCGGGTACAGCAGCTTTTAACGGATAGTCGGATGGAGTTGTTGATCTCACCTCCACAGCATGTGGATACCCATGCTTTTCAAGGAACAGTGCTCGATCTATCCAATCCTGCATTATATGCGGGGGAGCCGTCCAATCTACCGTTTGAGGGTAGACCTGATCATACAGCGTATGTCATATACACATCAGGCTCGACGGGAGCGCCCAAAGGGGTGGTGATAGAGCATCGTCATATTGTCAATCAATTGGCTGGACTGAAACGCATCTATGACTTCCATGAACAGTTGAGACATGTTTTGATGGCTCCGTTCACATTCGATCCCTCTGTGCAGCAGATTTTTTTACCGTTAGCTACAGGCGGGACACTGTATCTGATTCCAAAAGAAGCCAAAACCGATCCAAGCGCCTTTTGGGGACTGGTACGGAAGGAACGGATTAACGTGTTGAATACCGTACCTTCACTGATGGAAGTGCTGTTGGAACAGGTGACAGATATCGAACATTACTTTGCTTTTATCATGGTGGCAGGTGAGGTTTGCAGCGGCGAGCTGGTACAGCAATTACGCGATAAGCTGAACATAGACAAGCTGCTCAACATTTACGGCCCGACGGAAGCGGCTATTAATACAACTCTGTATGAATGTCTGCCTGTAGAGCAGCGAGCAACATTACCCATAGGTAAGCCTCTGCTGAATTATCAGGTATACGTTCTGGATCCACAGCAACGCTTGCTGCCCTTCGGAGCTACTGGAGAGCTGTTCATCGCTGGCGCTGGACTGGCGCGCGGATACTTATACAATCCACGCTTGACGGCAGAACGCTTTGTGCCGAATCCGTTTGGGACCGAAACAGAACGGATGTATAAAACAGGCGATCTGGTGAGATGGCTGTCTGACGGCAATCTGGAGTTTGTCGGCAGGTCCGATGATCAGGTTAAGATCCGGGGGATGCGTGTGGAGCTGGGGGAGATTGAGTCTGTTCTCAGAAGTCATCCGTCCATCAAAGAAGCCGTGGTCATTCCGCATGGATCAGAGGAACGAACCGAGGATCTTGCTGCCTTTTATACCTTGAAAAAATCGGGAGCCAGGCAAGAATCTCCGGTCGGAACGAGCGATGTCCAGTCGTACTTGAAGCAGCATGTACCGGGCTATATGGTCCCGACTCATATCGTCTGCTTGGAGTCCATGCCCGTCACAGTGAACGGCAAGGTGGATAAAAAAGCGTTGCCTCTGCACCAGATTGTAATTACCGAAACCCGTGCATATGTGGCACCACGTAATGAGCTGGAAGAACAGCTGGCGGAGATCTGGAAGAAGCTGCTGGTCGTACCTGTCGTTAGTGTGGAGGAAAGTTTTTTTGAAGCAGGTGGAAATTCGTTGTCTATCGTGCGACTGCAAAGCAGAATCCACCATCTGCTGAAAGTTCAGCTGACGATTCCGCAGCTCTTTACACATCATACGATCGCCATGCAGGCTAAAATCATTCAGTTCGGCGGTGTAGAGCAACCTACTGAAGTCCTTCGCAAAACGGAAACAAAACGACTACATACCCACAGACCTGAGCTTGGAAGCAAGGGGCGAAACGGTGATGTTGCTGTGATTGGCATGGCTTGCCGTTTCCCTATGGCGGACAATTGCGATGACTTCTGGGACAATCTGTGTCGCGAGGTGGATGCCGTCCGCGACATTCCGGCCCATCGGTTACAGGATATTGCTCAGAGTTCAGATGATGTAGTCGGGCAGTCAAGATCGTTGCCGCAAGGGGCATATCTGGATCGAATTGATGGCTTTGATGCATCGTTTTTTCAAATATCCCCTAATGAAGCACGGATGATGGACCCGCAGCAGCGTCTACTGTTGCAGGTTGTATGGGAAGCGATGGTGAATGCGGGATACTCGGAAAAAGAGGTGTATGGCTCGAAGACAGGAGTGTTCATAGGGACAGGCACACCGCAATATGTGGACCTTATGCCACAGGTAGAGCCTTCCGCAATTCCGGGGAATTTGCAGGCTGTGATTGCTGGACGGATTGCTTATGTCTTCAATTGGACAGGCCCGGCGGAGGTTGTTGATACAGCTTGTTCCTCTTCACTCATCGCCGTGCATCATGCGGTACAGGAGATAACGTCCGGCGGTTGTGAAATGGCTGTGGCTGGTGGTGTCAATCTGTATCTGTCGATGGTGGATGAAAATCTCTTCAATATGGGAATCGCCTCACCTGATGGAAAGACGAAGGCGTACGACGCATCGGCAGATGGTACAGGCGGTGGCGAAGGGGTTGGCGCTGTTGTACTGAAGTCACTGGAGCAGGCGGTGGCTGATGGTGATTATATTTACGCAGTAATCAAAGGAAGCGCAGCTAACTCGGATGGTCGCTCCAACGGGATCACAGCTCCCAATGCGGCAGCGCAGGCTGAAGTGATTGAAGAGGCCTGGAAGCGTGCGGAGATTGATCCGCAGACGGTTTCTTATATCGAAACGCACGGAACAGGCACCAAGCTAGGTGATCCTATTGAAATGGAGGGCATTACACGGGCTTTTGGACGGTATACAGATCGTAAGCAGTTCTGTGCGGTAGGCTCCGTCAAAAGCAATATCGGGCATCTGGATTCAGCGGCAGGGATTGCCGGGTTTATAAAAGCAGTGCTGGCCATCACCAAGCGTGAGATTCCGGCATCCCTTCATTTTAAAGTGCCTAACCCACATATTGATTTTGCAAATTCTCCGGTTTATTTTGCTCGGTCACTTCAGGAATGGACGCCAGACTGCGGAATTCGTCGTGCGGGGGTAAGCTCCTTTGGCTTGAGCGGAACGAACTGCCATGTTGTGCTGGAGGAATATGCGATCCAAAGAGAAGTTCCTTCTCTGGGCGAGGAATATGTATTCACCTTGTCAGCTCGGACTGAACAAGCGCTCTACGCTTATGCCGACAGGTTTGCAGCTTATCTGGGAAATACCAACGAAGCTTTGGCAGACATTTGTTACTGTACCAATATCAGCCGTGGAAACGACACCTGCCGTTTGGCTACCGTCGTCAACTCGCAGGAAGAATTACGGCGTAAGCTCATGCTGTTCGTGGAGCAGAGCGATCATGATGCAGCTTCGGCATTACCGGATCGCGAACGAATATACGTAAATACGACAGCAAAAACAGGGAACAGCCCTGAGCCGTATAGGGTACAGCCTGCGGAATCGCTGGAGCATATGGCAAAGGCGTATATGCAAGGAAGGGAGCTGGAGTGGGAGGACTATTATCACGGACAAAACCGGGTGCGAGTCCCTCTTCCAGGCTACCCGTTTGAAGAGAAGCGCTACTGGGTTGAACCCAAAGTTCAGCAACCACCGCATGTACCAACTAGTGCGGAATTGACCCCTGACACGCAGGAGGAATCTCCTGATTTCTGGCAGGCTACCGAGGCGGTTTTCCAATTTGGTGAACGGTTATTGGAAGAGAGCGGCTTTGCGGTAGAACAGGGCTATAAAAAGGCGGTTGATGAATTTGCGGCCCAGCTTATTATCGGATTATTCAGACAATGGGGGACGCTCACGGAACCCGGAAAAGTATATAAAGAGCCAGAAATGTTGCATACGATAGGGATTACTTCCACATATCAGCGTCTATTTCGGTTCATGCTGCGTTTCGTAGAAGAACAGGGCTACATCTGCATTGACGGTGATAATATCACGCTAACCCTTGAAGGGTCAGCTCCCGATCTGTCGGCCTTATGTAACCAATACGTGGAACAATATCCGGCATTTGCGGGAACATTCAAGGTGTTGAAGTATTGTCTGGACGCCTATCCGGCTGTGCTGACCGGGAAAAGGTCACCCCTGAGTGTGCTGTTTCCCGATGGTACATCGCAATTCCTGGCGGGCTTTGCCAATCAGGGACGTACGCTGGGCGATCTGTGTGAGACGATGGCGCTGGACGCATTAAAGCAGCATATTTTAGCGCAAGCGGGAAAACGGCTCCGCATTCTGGAAGTTGGGGCTGGGTCGGGAACGGTGGGCAAGGTTCTTTTCCCAGCCATAGCAAATCGTCAAGTCGAGTATTGCTACACCGATTTGGGCCGGGGCATCATTTTGGAAGCGCAAAAGCAGTTTGCAGCTTACCCGTTTGTTCGATATCAGACTTTTAATATTGAAGAAGATCCTTTGGCACAAGGCTTTGCGCAGGAACAGTTTGATATCATTATTGGCCTGAATGTAGTTCATGCCACAAGCCATTTACGAACATCCTTATCCCAGTTGAAAAAGGTGCTTGCTCCCGGTGGAGCCCTGTTTATGATCGAAAAAGTGCAGAACGAGCCTGCGGAAAATCTCGTCTGGGGCATGACGGAGGGATGGTGGCTGTTCGAGGATCAGGACATACGGAAGGATTCTCCGCTGGTTCCGACGGAAACATGGGGGCAGTTGTTGAAGGAGGAGCGATTCACGGAGGTACGAACCTTTCCTATGCATTTGCCAAACCGTGCCGAGGCTGAAACCGCGCTGATTATCGGTCGAATGAGCGAGCAAGAACAAGTGAGCAGGGTTGAAGATTTAATGTACCGTGTTCGGTGGATTAAAAAAGAACTGAAGAAGACAAGAGAAGGCGTGCTAGCTCAAGGAAACTGGTTAATCTTCCAAGACAAGCTGGGGATTGGTGAGGAACTGGTGCAACGCTTGACGCGCTCCGGTCATCATGTGGTGACTGTAGAGGCTGGGCAAAGGTTTGAAAAACGGAACGATCATCAGTACACCATCCAGCCGGGTGTAGAAGCAGATTATATTCAACTCATGAATGAACTGGGACAACGTAATCAGCGCTTGAACGGTATCGTTCATCTCTGGACCTGCACAGCCACCCCGTCAACCCAAGTGAACATTGAAACAGTGGATGCAGGTTTGGAGTCAGGTGTCTATAGTCTTTATTTTCTGACTAAAGCATTACTTCATCAGGGTCTGCATGAAACGCTGGACTTGCGGGTGGTTTCGAACTTTACCCAGCGGATATCGGACGAGCAACAAGTATCACCTGAAAAAGCGGCGATTCACGGTTTGGTCAAAGTTATTTCTCAGGAGCATCCACAATTGCAATGCTTCGGACTGGATGTCGAAACGCTCCACCACACCAACGAGCAAGTGGCGGATCTGATCATGACCGAGCTGCAAGAAAACAAAACGGATTCATTCGTTGTCATCCGTCAGGAGCGTTACATCCAAGGTATGTCTCGTCTCGAATCGGATACGGTAAGCACTCCAGATAATCGGAATCATCCGGGTATTCCACCCCGGCGTTCCATCACCGTTCGTCCGGGTGCCGTATATATCGTGACTGGAGGCGCAGGGGGATTAGGACTGGAGGTTAGCCGGTATTTATCCGAGCAAGCTCCGATCCATCTAGTCATCCTGAACCGAACGGAGCTGCCGGAAAAATCGCAATGGTCACACATCATAAATGATCAGGTGCAAAGGAAGGCTGATACCGTAATTTACCGTAAGCTTTCGGCCTTTGCAGACATGGAAAAACACGGCTCAAAGGTGCATTATTACGCGGGAGATGTGGCTGATTATAGGCAGATGCAACACATTTTTGACGATGTACAAGCTCGTTATGGCCCCGTTAAGGGAGTTGTTCATTGTGCGGCAGCTAGCGGCGACACCAGTCGTCCGCTGGAGATTCAGAATTTGGGTGATTTTCGCAAGGTGCTTCGCCCCAAAATTCACGGAACGCTGGTATTGGATAAGCTTCTGGCGGAACAAGAGACAGATTTCTTTGTTCTGTACTCCTCGGTAGCCTCGCTATGGGGCGGAGCTGGCGGTGGAGATTATGCGGCTGCCAATGCGTTTATGGATGCCTTCAGCGCACAGCGTAACATGCAGGGGCAAACGACGCTTGCGATCAACTGGTATGCGTGGGAGGGACTCACTGGACCAGGGTGCATGGACTATATGCCTGTATCAGATGCGCTGGCTGCTTTCCGCATGAGCTTGTCTTATCCGCTGGATCAGGTGGCCATCGGCAAGTTTGATACACAGAAGCTGCGTGAATGGGCGCCGATGATGAAAATTCAGCTTGCGCCGGATATGTTGACGAGTCGACGCCGAGCTGTAGCTAAATCCACCAAGGAAGCAGGAGCACTGTCATCTGTAGAGCCTAACCGTTCGGTGACAGATGTGAAGGTCAGTCTGAAAGGGAAAACAACAGAGCCTTACACAGAACTGGAACAGCAGATCGCTCAAATATGGGCAGAGGTGCTGGGATACGAGGAAATTGATGTAGGTCAACATTTTTTTGAAATCGGCGGGGATTCCTTGCTTATTTTGAAAGTGCTGAGTCTTCTGAATGAACGGGTTGATCCCGAAGTGGAGGCCGGGGATTTGTTCTCGTACGGTACAGTTGCGCAGCTGGCGCAGTTTATGGAAAACAGGCATGCTGCCAGCACAAGAGAAGTGACGGACGTAGCACCGCACTTACAGGTCGAAGTTTCCGGCGCGGACGAAGCGGACGAGGATTTACGAAGCCTGATCAAGCGTGTAAAGGAGGACGCTATTTCAGTGGATGAAGCTATGAAAGGATATGAAAGCATATGAGGGATACGTTTGTTGAAGCCATTTTGCAGCTTGTAGCCAAACAGGAATTATCCGAAGAGCATGCGTATTCTCTGATCAAGCAATATCAGGTTCGGCTCAAAACTGCTTCATCGTCCGCAGCCCACGATGGAATAAACCGCAACAGGGATATAGCCATTATCGGCGTAGCCGGACGGTTCCCGCAAGCAGATAACAAGGAACAATATTGGAGTAATCTGGTCAACGGTTTGAATGGGATACGAACGTTTCCAAGCTCACGTTTGGAGCAGATTCGTCCCTTTTTGGATGAGGAGAATCAAGGGCCATATATGCCGGCAGGCTATTTGGAGGAAGTTGATACGTTTGACGCGGCATTTTTTAATATTCTTCCGGGTGAAGCCAAATACATGGACCCGCAGCAGCGTATGTTCATGGAAACCGGTTATGAGGCCATTGAGGATGCAGGGTATGGTGGTGAACGCATTCGTGGCTCACGAGTGGGGGTATATGTCGGCTATAGTGAAGCGCGATACAAGGAGCTGATCGAAAGCGAGTCGTCCACCGCCTTTGTCGGGAATTTCCCGCCAGTTATCGCAAGCCGTCTCGCTTATGCGCTGAATCTGTCCGGTCCTGCAATGAGTGTAGCCACCGCCTGCTCGTCTTCCCTGGTTGCCTTGCATCTTGCATGTGAGGGATTACGCGCTGGAGATTGCAGCATGGCTTTGGTGGGTGGGGTAGCCATTGGTGCGTTACCCACCAGGATGGAGCCGGGCGGGCTTGGGATTACTTCTCTGCAAGGACAATCACGCAGCTTCGACGCGGATGCCGACGGTACGGGATGGGGCGAAGGTTGTGGTGTTGTTCTGATCAAGCCACTGGAGCAAGCCGAGAGGGATCACGATTATATTTACTCCGTGATTAAAGCAAGTGCCATCAATCAGGATGGTGCCTCCAACGGATTGGCCTCCCCGAATGCCCGAGCTCAGGAAGAAGTGATTGTAGAGGCGTGGAAGCGTGCGGGCATTGACCCTTCCACGATCTCTTACATCGAGGCCCATGGAACGGGGACCAAAATTGGAGATCCGATTGAAATTAAGGGGATTACGAATGCCTTTCGCAGGTATACGCAAAACAGACAATTTTGCGGTATCGGCTCGGTCAAAAGCAATATCGGTCATCTTGATTCCGCTTCAGGCATGGCAGGATTAATCAAAATGATCATGGCTTTACAGCATAAGCAGCTTCCACCCACCCTGCATTTTGCTTATCCTAATCCGTTGATGAACTTGCATAGTTCTCCGGTCTATATCCATACGAAGCTAACCGAATGGCGAAGTGAGGATGGAATTCCGCTGAGGGCAGGTATCAGTTCATGGGGATTAAGCGGTACAAATTGTCACGTGGTACTGGAGGATTATCAGGGAAGCAGGCCCTCCCTTTCTTCGTCCTCCGATCTACCCTGCGGTGGGGAGCGTGTATTTACCCTTTCGGCATACAGTGAGAATTCACTGCGAAGATTGGCTGCCCGATATATTGATTTTTTGGAGAATGACGATATTCCGCCTTTGGAAAATATCTGTTACGTCCTGAATACGGGCAGAGAGCATCATGCTTATCGGCTGGCGATTCCGGTCACGGATCGACGCAGCCTTTGGACAAAGCTCAAACAGGCTTATGATGCTTTGGTTCGTCAGGATGGAACAGGGCTGGAGCAGCAGGGGATTTTCTGTTCCATGTGCAGCGAGTCCCTGGTAGAAATGGCGCTGGATACAGATGATGCCCCGATGATTGCCCGGCGATATGTTGCCGGGGAGAACAGGCGCTGGGCGGAGGATTACCCGGCAGGTGTGTGTGTCAAAGTACCCTTGCCTGCATACGCTTGGGAGAAGCAACGATATTGGGTGGAGCCGCCGATCCAACGTCGAAGCAGCAATCGCGATGAACAGGTGTCAGCTTATAGCGAAGCACGCGTTTCCTTTGGTGACGGATATGTTCCGACGGAAACAGAAGACAGGCTGGCACGTATCTGGGGCCGAATTTTAGGGATTGACGAACTGTCTGTGGATGCGGGTTTCTTCGAACTAGGCGGGGATTCCCTGCTGGCAACAGATCTGATTACTGCCATAAGCCAGGTATTCCATACACGAATTACATTGGTTGATTTGTTTGGACATCCCTGCATTCGTGAGCTGGCCCAGCTTATTTCAGGCGAAAAGAAATCGGATTACCAGTCCATTGAACCTGTGTCTCCACAAGCATTTTATCCCGTATCCAATGCGCAGCGCCGTCAGTTTATTTTGAAGCAGCTGGCAGAAGGCAATTTGAGTTACAACATGCCCGGAGCGGCTACGATCACGGGACGCTTGGATGTGGAACGCTTTAAAGCTGCTTTTGCTGCGATCATTCGTCGCCATGAATCCTTTCGGACGGTGTTTGATGTTGCGGAGGACGAAATTGTGCAAAGTGTTCTTCCGCAGGCTGAGCTTGCTATATCGCTGGGTGTGGCTCCAAAGGGAGCAGATGTGCAAAAGCTGATGGAGGAATTTGTCCAGCCGTTTTCTCTGGGAGAGGCTCCTTTACTTCGGGTACGCTTGCTGCGATTAACGGAAGAATGTGAGGAAGAGGACAAGCATTTGCTGATGTTTGATATGCATCATATTGTTTCGGATGGCGTTTCCATGGAGATCCTCATTCGGGAATTTACCAGTCTTTATGCCGGACAGGACCTGCCGCCGCTGCGTATCCAATATAAGGACTATGCGGTATGGCAAAATGCTTTTCTGCAAAGTGAGCAGATGCTGCAGCAGGAGCAATTTTGGCTGAGGACGTTAACGGAAGGACTGGAGTCAGGATTGCCTGTTCTGAAAATGCCCAGTGACTATCCCCGACCGCCTGTGATGACTTTTGAAGGGGGGGTGTACTCGTTCACGATTGACAAAGTGGTCGCTGAACGCTTGCGAGCGATGGGACAGGAGCATGGCGCTACGCTGTATATGACGCTTCTTGCTGTATACAATGTGCTGCTTTATCAATACACAGGGCAGGAGGATGTCATTGTAGGCTCTCTCATTGCCGGCAGACGTTATGCGGGTGTAGAGCATACGATAGGACTCTTTACCAACTACTTACCTATTCGTAATACTCCAGCGGGTGAGCGGCGCTTTACGGACTTCTTAAAGGAGGTGGCTCATCGCACCATAGCCGCGTATGATCATCAGGATTATCCATTTGAAAAGATGGTGGAGCATCTGGATCAGAAGCGCGATCTTTCACGCAACCCTATTTTTGACACCATGCTTATTTTACATAATCAGGGGATGCAGAGAACCCAATTTACGATGGGAGATTTGAAGCTGAACATGTTGGACTGGGCCAAGCACAGTTCAACCATGGATTTAAAGCTCGACATTTTTCAGGGAATGCAAGGGGAACTGAAATGTACCTTTGAGTATTATTCCCGTTTGTTTCACGAACAGACGATCACTGCGCTGGCAGGACATTTGCTCAGCCTGATCGACCAGATTGTGAACCAGCCTGAGCAAGCTTTAGCGGAGTACCGGATTTTTTCACCTGAGGAAGCGGAGAAGATGAAACAGAAACGGCAGGGAAAGGATTCTACTTTTGCGCTTCCTGCGATCTGCCCGGCACCGGATGCTGAGCAGCACCCTTTATCTTTTTACCAAAAGCAGATATGGCGACATCGAGGATCAGCTCCTCATGTGATCGTTCATGCAGCGTGGAAAGGCAAGGTGGATCAGACGTTATTTGTCAGAGTGCTGGAAGAACTGCAAGCCGAACACAGCACGCTCAGAACAACCTTCAGGGAAGAGACAGCTGGGCCGACTCAGCAGGTGCAGGCGTATCTTCCGTTGGATTACAAATTTACAGATGTAATAGAGGGGGATGCAGCTTCTTGGGCGGAACACCGTGTGGCTGTGGAGTATCAAAACCCGTTCGAGTTACGACAAGGTCCGCTGTACCGGATACGCTTGGGTTGTGACAGCAACGAACGATGCCAATTGATCGTCGCTGTTCATCCATTACTAACGGAGTGCCTCGATCTGAAAGGTTGGCTGGAACAACTGTTTATTCGCTATTCCGCTGCTGTTACGGATTCGGCAGTGGATACAGACCACATATTTCAGTCCATCTCGCAGATTGATTTTACTTATTGGCAACAACGGTTGCTGCAGGAAGGATATTTGGAGCCTCAAAAGGCGTATTGGACTGAGGCACTGCAAAAGCCGCTTCCTCCGATCGGATTGCCGTTCAAACGCGGGGAAGAAGCTTTTGTAACACCCGAGTGGACTTCTATTGAAGTGCCTCTCGCCACAGAGGAGACTGAAGCTCTAAAAGCTTTTGCCTCCAGTCATGAAGGTTCTGTTACGGACGTTCTATTCGCCTGTTATTTCCTGCTGCTGCGGCAATTAACGCATGCGGAGGAGCTTTTGATCTATGTCATGCATCCCGAAGGACATCCAGTTCAGGGCAGCGGAGTACCTTTATGTATCCAGCATCCTGTGCCAGTCAGAGTTTCGATGGAGGGGCTTTCGTCGTTTAATCCTTTGCTAGAAAAAGTGAAGGACAAACATCAAGCTGCGCTTCAAGCTGTTTTATATCCGTTTCATTTGCTGCTGGACCCTAATGAGTTGAAGAGCGGGAGGGAGGGTTCATCACGTTATAACGTCGTCTTTTGCACAGAGGATGGAACGAGATCTTTACCCGAGGGAGGGGAAGTGGGATTGCGTGTATACCCCTCAGAGCCAGCAGCACTGCAACTGTCAGTCGTGAAATCAACAACCGGACTGACCTGTTCCCTGAGGTGGAATACCGCTTTGCTGGAATCTTCCTATGTCCACTCTATGCTGGAAAGGTATCACAAAATAATCAAGACCATTGCTAGTAGTGTGTCCAATCTGTCTAAGGTATCCCATTAACGTGCGGTTCATTCAAAGGAGGCAATTACAAATGGAATTAAGATCATCTATTGAATTTTATGACAATCGGTTTTTAATGTTCGTTCTGGATCAAATGGCTTATGAATTTGAGAAAAACGGCTCCAAAGAGGTCATTCGAATGACCTTGGGAAAATCCGAGCTACCTTTGCATGAGGATATCATTCAGTCGATGAAGGATGCGTTGGACACCTTTGAAAAAAGCTCGCTTGTATTTCCGCCGGGCTTGCCGGAATTAAAGGAAGCGCTCGCGGAGGAATACAAGAAAACATATGATCTGGACATTAACCCTAACAATATCCTGATTAATGTAGGCACCAGCGCCTTATTCCGAAATCTGTTTTATTTGCTGGCAAAAGAGGGGGATGAGGTTCTTTTACCGCGTCCGTACTATTCTCTGTATCATTTTTGCGCCCAATTGGTAGGGGCGAATGTTCGCTACTATGATATCAATTTGGAGACGTTGGCACTGGATCTGGATTCCTTTAAGGAAAATTTCACGGATAAAACCAGAATTGTAGTCATTAATTCGCCTGGTAATCCGCTAGGCAACATCTTAACGAAAGACGAGCTGTATGCCATTGATGAAATTATCAACGGTCAGGCAGTGGTCATTAATGATGAGATTTATGCCAATGTTTGCTTTGATGAACGAAGCACTTCGGTACTGGAGCTGAAGGATACCAAATCAGCCTTTATTACAACGAATGCTTTCTCCAAAGGGTACCGGATGTACAGTCGGCGCGTGGGCTACTGTATCGTTCCTGACGAGCTAGTCACACCGCTCACGGTCATACAGCATCACACATTGCTGACAGCCGACCCTGTCGTGCAATTTGGCGCACTGGAAGCATTGGCACATCCCGAAGAGATTGAGCAGCTGGTCAGCCTGTATAAAGCAAGACGGGATTATACGGTGGAGCGATTCAATGAGGTTCCGCTCGTACGTGCTATCCCTGCACAAGGTAGCTTTTACTTCACACTCGATTGTGAAAAGTACATGGACGAGCACGGCATCGAAACGAGTTTGGAGCTGGCTGAACAAATTATGAGAGCCAAACAAGTGGCGACTGTGCCAGGTTCTGATTTTGGATTGCCGAAAATGCTGCGCCTGTCCTACTCTACAACGCGATACAACGAAGGCATAGATCGCTTAGTGGACTTTTTCACAAACAGCTTGGTAGGTCAATCGGCTGTATCTGCTGCAATTCCGGTTCGGGAGTAGACCCTATGGATCTGGATTTTGATGCATTTGAAATTCTATCGGCAGAAGAGGAACGCGTCATTGCGGAGATGAATCAGACTGCAAAGCTTTATGAGGATCATGTTACGATTCCTGATTTGTTTGCCCGTCAGGTCGCAATCACACCACAGCAAACCGCTATTTATGAATACGGCTCCTCCATTACGTATGCCCAATTGGAGGAACAAGCGAACCGAATGGCCCGCCTGCTGCACGCAGCAGGTGTGCGGCCTAACCAGCGGGTAGCAGTGGTAGCGGAACGGGGAATTGAGCTTTTAGTGGCTGTTTTCGGCGTATTAAAAGCAGGTGCAGCTTACGTGCCTATTGACCCGGACTACCCGAAAAAGCGGATTCAATATATGCTGCGCGACAGTGCTTGCGGTGTGCTGATCACCGAGTCTGCCAAGCTGCAAACGATGCTGGGAGATTTGCCGGAGAGCATGACGACGGTTGTTTGTCTTGACGAAACGAAGATGCGAGCAGATCGTCTGACGGTGTATCAGCGGTCGGATTGGGAGCGCCAGGAGCAGGGCTCATGGGCGTGTCCTGCCGGTGAAAATGATCTTGCGTATTTGATTTACACCTCAGGCTCTACGGGAGATCCCAAAGGAGTCATGATGACGCATAAAGCTGTGCTGAATACGCTCTTTTGGTTGCAGGACACCTTTTGTTTGACCGCAGAAGATGTGATTGCGCAGAAGACTTCTGCCAGTTTTACCGATTCGGTATGGGAATTCTTCTGGCCTCTGATATACGGAGCCAAGCTGTCTATATTCAGCTCGGATACGGTCAAAGATCCTCAGCGGCTATATGAACAGCTCCGGGATGACAAGATTACCATTACCCAGTTCGTTCCGGCCCAGATGAGTCTCTTTCTGGATGCGGTTCCGACCGAAGAGACGGATCATCCGCTACCGGAACTTAAATGGGTATTCAATGGAGGCGAAGCCTTGCTCGTCAATGGGGTGCGGGACTGGTATAGCACATTCCAGCAAGCCAAGATTGCCAACATTTACGGTATGACCGAGTCGGCTATTTATGCAACCTGTTACTTGATTGACGCATCTCCGGCAGAGGGAGAATTGAGCATTCCGTTGGGAAGGCCCCTTGCGAACACGCATGTTTATATTTTGGACAAGGAGGGGCAGTTGTGCCCCTTTGAGGTCAAAGGCGAAATATGCATCGGCGGGATTGGTCTGACGGAGGGGTACTGGAATAAGGCAGAAGCAACTGCCAAGGCTTTTACTCAGCATCCCAAAACAGGAGAAAGGCTATATCGTACAGGTGATTTGGGCCTGTTACGGCCGGATGGCATTCTAGAGTATAGCGGCCGCAAGGATGATCAGGTACAGGTGCGGGGGTATCGCGTAGAACTCAAAGAAGTGGAGCGGGCCGTATCCGTTTTTCCAGGGATCAAGGAAACCGCTGTGATTGCCCAAACTGATGAGTTTGGTGTAACCAATCTCTTATGTTATTTTACTTCGCTGGAAAAAGGGCTCGAAGTGGATGATCTGACAACACACTTGCGTGAAATATTACCTGAGTATATGATTCCGGGATTTTTCATGGAACTGCTGGAGATGCCGTTAACTCCGAACGGGAAGATTGATCGCAAAAATCTGCCACAGCCGGAGGGCCGAGTTCACCGTTCAACCGCATATGTGGCGCCTCGCAATGAAAGAGAGCATATGCTGACGAAAATCTGGGCCGGAATTTTAAATATAAGCCCGGAGGACGTCGGCATCCATGACAGCTTTTTTGAAATCGGCGGCAATTCCATCTCGATTGTTCGGCTTCATCGAAAGATGAAGCACGCACTGGGCAGTGAGGCAACAGTAGCCGAGCTGTTTTCCTATCCTACGATTGCAGCGTATATGAATCACTTTGAAAATCAGTCCAAGGATGACGAACAGCTGGATCAGGATCTTATGAGCCTGCTGGATCAAATTGAAGATGGCTCACTGGATGTAAGCGAGTCTATACGGGCGCTGGACCATCTGAAGGAGGGATAATATGAAACGGGTTCAGAATTATTTGCTAGCTCAGGTTGCCGCAAAACATCTCTCCAAGATAGAAGCTCTGCCGATGCTAAAAGAGCTATTCGAAAATGAGGCCAAAACGGTGAAGGTTGATGATATTGCCGTGGTTGGGATGGCCTGTCGTTTTCCGGGAGCAAATGGAACGGATGAGTTTTGGGATAATCTCGTGAACGGCATGGATGCCGTGAGGGACTTCCCGGAAAGCCGCAAGGCTGACGTGGACCAGCCTATTCGGGACTATTTTAAAGGTAAACGATATGCGCCGGAGATCAAGTATCGCAGAGGAGCCTATTTGGACCATATTGATCGTTTTGATGCAGAATATTTTAACATTACTCCTGCAGAAGCCCGGTGTATGGACCCTTTGCAGCGCATTTTCCTTGAAGTTACCTGGGAAGCGCTGGAGGATGCTGGCTATGCCGAAAAGGAATTGTACGGCTCACGAACCGGGGTATACGTAGGGGATACGGATGCCGATTACTTGCAACTGATTCAGAACATGGAGCCGTATGCCTTACCCGGTAATACCATTTCAGTCGTAGCCAGTCGGGTAGCCTACTTGCTGAATCTCGCCAGCGGCAGCCATCTGATTGATACCGCCTGCTCGGCATCTTTGGCTGCTGTGCATCATGCGGTCAAAGGACTGATTACTGGCGATTGTGACATGGCTGTAGCCGGCGGGCTGAACCTGACCCTGTTTCCCGTAGATGAAGGACTGGTCGATATCGGCATTGCTTCTCCCGACTCTGTTGCGCGGACCTTCGATGCCGCAGCGAATGGGACGGTATGGGGCGAGGGATTCGGGGTCATCGTACTGAAGACGCTGGAAAAGGCTAAAAAGGATCGGGATCATATCTACGCTGTCATTAAAGGCAGCTCCATGAATTCGGACGGAAAATCAAATGGAATTACCGCGCCAAGTGCCTTGGCTCAGACGGAGCTGATGAAGGAAGCTTGGCGAAATGCGGGCATCTCCCCGGAAACGGTAACCTATATTGAGGCTCACGGTACAGGAACCCGCCTAGGCGATCCGATTGAGATTGAAGGCATTACCAACGCCTTCCGCAGCTACACGGACAAGCGGCATTTTTGTGCCTTGGGCGCGGTGAAAACGAACATAGGTCATCTGGACACCGCAGCCGGTATTGCAGGTCTGATCAAAACAGTGCTGTTATTGCAAAAGAAGGAGATTCCGGCAACCCTCCATTTTAACGAGCCGAATCCGCACATTAATTTCATTGAATCGCCTGTGTATGTGAATACAGAGCTGGTTCCATGGGAGACGGAGGCAGGAGTGCTACGGCGGGCAGGAGTAAGTGCTTTTGGTCTAGCAGGAACTAACTGTCATGTCATATTGGAGGAATATGAGCAGGACGAGCAGAGCCAGTCCGCCAGTGGAGAAAACGTACCGTATGTATTTACGTTGTCTGCCAAGAGTAAAGCTTCCTTTGATGCTTTGGTTGACCGTTATCGTACGTTTTTGGATCGCACCGCTCATGCGCTGCCAGATATTTGTTTTACAAGCAATCAGGGACGGGGGCACTATGCTTATCGGCTTGCGATTGTAGCTACAAGTCTTGAAGAATTGAAGGAAGGGCTGGAGCGTTTTGCAAATGCAGATGAAGCTGCACGTCCAGCTTTAGCGGGAGAGGGGATATATTATACCCGCCTAACGACCCGTGAGGAGAAAAGCTTCAAGGTACAGCCTGACACCAGCCTAGATCGGGTTGTGGATGAATATATGCAAGGTAGCGAGATCAATTGGACAGCTCTGCATGATTTGGATCAAAGACATCGTGTTCCTTTACCTGTATATCCATTTGCAGGCAAACGACATTGGGTGAATTATATCCCGGAGCATGCGATGGAGCGTGTAGCAGATTCCCCAGCCTTGAGATCGGTACCGGAGAAGCAGGTTGACCAGTGGTTCTATGAACTGAATTGGGTAGCCAGTCCGTTGACGGCTTCTGCCTCCCAAGAACGGTCGGTTACCAGCAAGTCATGGCTTATTCTGGCGGATGAAGAAGGCGTAGCTGCTTCACTAAGCGAGTTTATGAAGGATCAAGGACTCACACCTATTATCGTAGAGGCTGCATCTGATTATGCTGCCATAGATCCGAGCCATTATCAGATTCGTCCCGGCTATGCGGAGGATTATAACAGGCTGCTTGCAGCCGTGACCGAGGTTGAGACGCGAGGGGGAGCAGAGCTTTCCGGTATCGTCCACTTGTGGACCTGCACCGAAATTCGCAGTCGCATGCGACAACTCGATGATTTGAATGAAAGTCAGGAGCAAGGGGCTTTAAGTCTTTTTTATTTGATGAAGGCTGTTCAGGCAAGCTCGATTCATCGCCTGTTGGAAATCAAAGTCGTCTCGAACTACGCACAGCTGGTCGTAGCGGAGGATACATATGTGTTCCCGGAAAAAGCGCCTCTGTGGGGATTGATGAAGGTCATCTCGCAGGAATATAGTCAGCATCGTTGTAGCTGTATGGATGTAGAAACGATCGGACGCGACAATTCTGACATTGCTCAGGAAATCATGCTGGAATTGAATCGGGACGAAGCAGATCAGAGTTCAGCATGGCGAAGCGGTCAGCGGTATACGCAGCAGTTGGAACGGATGCAGCTTACAGATCTTCCACATCGGAAGATTACAATCCGTGAGGGTGGCGTCTATCTGATTGCCGGGGGAGCCGGTTCAGTTGGACTGGAAACCTGCCGCTATCTTGCCCGGCAGGCGAAGGTTAAGCTCGTGCTGGTGAACCGTACTGTGCTTCCGGACCGGGAAAGCTGGCAGGAACGAGCTGCGGGGCTGGATACCTCTGAAATTACGAAGAAAATCCGTGGACTGTTGGAGATTGAAAAGCTCGGCTCCGAGGTGAGCTACTATGCGGCAGATATCACGGATCTGGATGCAATGAAGAAGGTCGTGGATGATGTACATGCACGTTATGGCCCGATTCATGGGGTCATGAATGCCGCGATGCATTTGGAGGAAATTCGTCTGGAGCAGATGGATGCAGCGGGGTTCCAGCGAACCATGGGAGCCAAGGTAATAGGAACATGGGTGTTAAACGAGGTGACTAAGGATCAAACGCTGGACTTCTGGATTCTTTTCTCGTCAGTGGCTTCGCAGCTGGGAGGTGTAGGCTTGGGTAGCTACGCTGCTGCAAATGCATTTCTGGATCAGTATGCCCACTATCAGAGCCGTCGTGGCATGGAGATGATGGCGATCAACTGGTCGCATCTGGAGATGGGGGCTACATCGGACGAGCTGATGGATCAACGGATGTTATCTCAGCCGATTTTGTCGGAGGACTATGGCAAGCTGTTTGATCGGCTTTTGCAATATAAACTGACCCAAACGGTCATTGCCAACATTCGCAGCCAGGAGCTGGCTCAAGTGTTGACGCTGCTCAAGGTTCGCTTTTCCCCAGACTTAACAAAGGAAATTACAGAGCAAGCGCAGGGACACAACGATCAAGAGTCTGAAGCCTACAGTCATCTGCTGGAGTCCTATCAAGAGCTGAAGCAGTTCATTACCTCTAATGAGGCACTGAACGATATGATCCAGCGAAATGTGAAGCTGGGTGCTAAATTTGTCTCCTTCGAGGAAGAGCTGTTTCGTACGCTACAGCCCAAGTCGGAGGCTACGGACACTGGAGTGCACATGAACTCTCACATTCAAGTGACCTTGATCGGCCGTGATGGAGATGCGTATTCGAAAACAGAACGGCAGCTAGGTCAGATTTGGGGCGAGGTACTGGGGCATGAGGAAATTAGCATACACCAGGACTTTTTTGAAAATGGAGATTCGCTGATGCTGATGAGTGTCATTGCTAAAATTAAAGACCAGCTGGCCATAGATGTACCGATTCAGGTCTTTTTTCAGGAGCCAACGGTGGCCGGGCTGGGAAGCTGGATAGATGAATCCAATCGTGTCGATTTCGAGGAATCCGATATCATTCCGGTATTACCACGTCATTTTGCTGAGGCTGAACAATAAAGCGGCTTTGTGTTGGGCTAACAGGTGAGGAGTGAAGGAACATGTTATTCTGCGGACTGAAATTAACGCATGATGGTAGTGTGGCCTTGATTGAGGATAACAAGCTTATTTTCAGCTACGAGGTTGAAAAATTCAATAACAACAAACGCTACAGCGAAATTCCTGATTTGGATTTTGTCGAGGAAGTGCTTAACCTGCATGGCTATACCTCGGCAGATGTGGATCGGTTTGTCATCGACGGCTGGGCCGGATTGAAGGAAAGCAAGGTGGACACGCGTTCCCATGGACAGGAGCTGTCTCTCACGGTTGCACCTTACCGCGAAGTATCGCTATCAGCCGACGCGCTCCAAGCCTATTCGGGCAGTGGTCTTGCCATTGGCGGAAGAACCTACGACTATACCAGCTATATGCATTCAACCACACATATCGCCAGCACCTATTGTGCAAGTCCTTACGCGGTGACCAAGGAGCCGTCTTACGCGCTTGTGTACGATGGCGGCATGTATCCGCGTTTTTATTACTTTGATCCAGCGAACGGAAAATTAGAAAATCTGGGTCCTCTCTTCATGTACATTGGCAACATTTATTCACTGTTTTCGCTGCACTTTGAGCCATTTCTGCGCGGAGGGCAAGGACCACGTGTGGATGATCTTTCGGTAGCGGGCAAGGTCATGGCCTACATTGCCAAGGGACAGGTACGTCCAGAGCTGCTCGAACAGTTTGAATTAACGTATGCACGGCATTTTTCACCCTCGCTGGAGTTTAACTGGACCTTTTCCCAGGAAATCAAGCGATATGTAGATGAGCATCATATTCCGCATGCAGACGCCATGGCGTCTTTCCATCAGTATTTGGAGCAGCTTCTCGTAACCTCGCTGGAGGCGAGTGTGACCAAGCATGGACGGAAAACACGAAACTTTTGCTTTATAGGAGGCTGTTCTCTGAATATCAAATGGAACAGTGCGATTCGGGAAAGCGGATTATTTGACGATGTGTTTGTTTCTCCGTTTACCAATGATACAGGTTCGGCTATTGGTGCTGCCTGTTGTGAAATGATTCATCAGACAGGTCATCCTCATTTGAATTGGTCTGTGTACAGCGGACCCATGGTCATTCAAAATGAGCCAGCAGAAGGTTGGGAATCACGTGCTTGTACGGTAGCACAGCTCGCGGAGCTGCTGCATACGACAGATGAACCTGTCGTGGTGCTGCATGATCGGGCGGAACTGGGACCACGTGCTTTGGGCAACCGGAGTATACTGGCAGCTGCCGTTCAACCGGATATGAAAGACCGCCTGAATGCCATCAAGCAGCGGGAAGACTATCGTCCGGTCTCACCGATTTGTATGGAGGAGCATGCACCTGCTATTTTTTCACCGGGAACACGTGATCCGTATATGCTTTTTGATCATATGTTGCGTGATGAATGGGTGGAACGCATTCCTGCGATCCGTCATCTCGATGGAACGGCACGCCTGCAGACGGTGAGTCGGGAGGATAATCCGCTGATCTATGAATTGCTGCATGCGTACGAGAATTTGAGCGGTATTCCAGTGCTGTGCAATACTAGCGCCAATCTGCTCGGCAGCGGCTTTTTCCCGGATGTACGTTCTGCAACCGAATGGAACGGAACCCGGTATGTCTGGTGCAATGAAACGTTATACGAAAAGCAGTAGCATATCCTCGAATAATGTACAGATGGAGGTTTACACATGGGAGAGAAGCAGACCTATGATCTGTCTCATGGGCAGAAACGGTTCTGGGTTCAGTCCCAGCTGGACGCTCAGAGCAGCGCCTTAAATCAGTCGGTAGCCGTTCGAATCAGACAAGCTGTGAATACCGCGTATTTACAGCAGGCCCTCCATACCATCGTTGAAAGACATTTTATCCTTCGTACAGTGTTCACGGTGGTCGAAGGTGTACCGAAGCAAGTGGTGCTGGAGCAATTGACCTTAAACGTGCCTGTTGTGGATGTATCGGATACAGGGGAAGAAACAGCGTGGGCAGAGGTACAAAAAGAAATACAGACTGTGATGAATCAGCCTTTTGATCTGGAGCAGAGTCCATTATGGCGGGCACAGATCTACATGCTGGCGGCAAACGACTATGTTTTTCATATTTGTATGCACCACATCATTGAAGATGGTTGGTCTATGGATCTGTTTTTTCAAGAACTGTTTCATATTTATCAGGCGTTGGAGCAAGGAACAAGCCCCCATTTGCCAGAATTGCCGATCCAGTATATTGATTATGCACATTGGCAAAATCAGCAGGTGCTTACTGGAAAACTAAGCTCGCAGGAGCAATACTGGAAATCCCGATTGGATGGTGAATTGCCAAGTCTTCAATTGCCTTTGGATTTTCCGCGTCCGACCATCCGAAATGCTCCGGCGGCGGTGGAAAAGGTCATTCTGGATGCGGAATTATGCGCGGGCTTGGAGCGGTTGAACCGCACGTACGGAACCACCATGTTCATGTCGATCGTTGCCAGTCTAAATGTGTTATTAGCCCGGCTTACTCAGCAAGAGGACATTATTATGGGTACTCCTGTGGCGGGACGGAATCAAAAGCAGGTTCGAAACCTGATGGGTTTTTTTGTGAATACTCTCGTGCTGCGGAATCGACTTTCTCGAGACATTTCTTTTTCCCGATTGTTACAACAAGTTAAAGATGAGTGCGCAGGAGCATACGCCCATCAGGACTATCCTTTTGACAAGCTATTGCAGGTATTGAACCGTCCACGCCGCCTAAATCGTGCCCCACTGTTTGACGTTCTAATTAATTTTGCAGCCGGCTCCAAAAATGAGGAGAACTTCGGGGGAATCCCGATGGAAAGAATCAAGCTGGGAAATGGTGCCGACGCGAACGAGTTTGACTTGACCGTAATTGTGGAATCCGTAAATGACGAATTGGTCATATCGCTTAGCTATGGAACAGATTTGTTTACAGCCTTAACGATGTCCAGGATCGGAGCGTATTTCCGTAACATTATTGCGGGTGCCATTCAGGACCCGGAGCAGTCTGTGTGGAAAATGGATTACATGGGGGCAGAGGAACGCGCGGTCATCCATCGTGTTAATGATACGCAGAAGGTTTATCCGGCTGGAGTCACAATTACGTCTCGTATTCAGGAGCAGACGCTCCGTACCCCTGATGCAGTGGGGGTTCTGGACGGCGACATGGCTGTCACCTATAAGGAGCTGCACCTTCGCTCCAACCAATTGGGACAGCTTTTCAGTCGCTATGGAGTTCGTCCGAACTCGCTGGTTGCCACTATGGGGGATAGGAATGTCCCATTGCTTACCGCTATTTTAGGGATTATGAAGGCTGGTGGTGCCTATGTACCGATTGATCCTGATTATCCGCAATCCCGAATCCAATATATGCTTGACGACAGTTCGTGCCGCGTGCTTGTTACGAATTCACGTTATTTCGGGCGGACGTTAGATCATTTGCCAGACTGTATTAAAACTGTCATTTGTCTGGATGAAACGGTATGGGGAGAGTCGGAGTGGATCGTTAGACTGCGGGAGATGCGAGGGGATGAGTCTTATTTTATTCCTGTCAAAGCACAAGGGATGTCTACGGATGATCTGAGTCTGCAAAATATTCCTAATGAAAAAGACCTGGCGTATATCATGTACACATCTGGCTCCACGGGACAGCCCAAAGGGGTGATGATGACCCATAAGGCTGTGCTGAATACGTTATTTTGGTTGCAGGATACCTTTGCTCTGGGAGCAGACGATGTCATCGCGCAGAAGACGTCTACCAGCTTTACAGACTCGGTGTGGGAATGGTTCTGGCCGCTGATGGAGGGAGCCAAATTAACGATTGTACCCGCGGATATCGTCAAAGACCCTGCACAACTATACCCATTTATGGAGCGGGAAAAAGTGACGGTCACTCAATTTGTTCCTGCGCTCATGAATGTTTTCCTAAGTGCTGTACGAAATGCGGGGGAATCTCATCCATTGCCTGATCTAAAGTGGATTTTTAACGGGGGCGAAGCGCTTCCGGTGAATATCGTGCAGGAATGGTACACTCTTTTTCGCACAGCGAAAATCGCCAATCTATACGGCATGACCGAATCGGCCATCTATGCGACCCAGCATATCATTCAGCACAAGCCGGATGCAGGAACATTACGTATTCCTCTGGGGCTGCCGATTGCGAATACTCATGTGTATGTGCTGGATCAGGATGGACAGCTTGCCGGATTCCAAGTGCAAGGCGAGATTTGTATCGGCGGGACAGGACTGGCGAGTGGATATTGGGCCAAGCCGGATTTGACAGCCAAAGCCTTCACTACGCATCCGTTGACCGGAGAAAGGCTTTATCGAACGGGAGACTTAGGCTGTCAGACCCCGGACGGGCAATTTCAGTATCTTGGGCGAAAGGACGATCAGGTTCAGGTGCGGGGATTTCGCGTCGAAATGAAGGAAGTTGAGCAGGCGCTGGTCAGTCTTCCATCTATTCGTGAGGCAGCGGTGATTGCACATGTGGAGGAAACGGGATTAACCGGGCTGATCGGCTACTACACATTGCAGTCGCCGGAAATGACGTCAGAAGGGGTACGTGAACATCTAAAAGAACGGCTTCCCGACTATATGGTTCCCGGTCTGTTGGTCCCTCTCGAAGCCATGCCTTTGACCCCACACGGTAAAATCGACCGTAAACATATGCCAAAACCTGAGGGAAGAAGTCTTGCAGGAACAGAATATGTACCTCCAAGAGACGGCATGGAGCAGGAGCTATCCACCATTTGGACAGAAATTTTGGATATAGCGCAAGTGGGTGTACAGGACCCCTTTTTTGCGTTGGGTGGACATTCACTCAAGATGGCAAAAATGATTTACCGGATTCAGGAACGCTTGCAGGTGAAAGTGACGTTCAAAGAACTCTTTGATCATCAAACCATTCGTGAGCTGGCAGATTTGCTTCGTCAAAAGACCTCTGTTCATGCAGCTTCTATCGAACCGTTGCCTGAGCAGGAGTATTACCCAGTTTCCGCCGCTCAAAGACGATTATTTGTTTTGCATCAATTGGAAGGAGAAAGCCTGAGCAATCACGTGTTCACTGCATGGCATTTGGAAGGCAGTGTCCAACGAGAGCAGCTTGAACGTCTGTTTCGAACATTACTGCTCCGGCATGAAGTATTTCGAACGGGCTTTACCCTACTGGAGGATGAGGTAGTACAGCAGATTCATTCGGATGTAGCTTGGAAAATGGAATATACCGAAGGGACGGCGGCCGATATGCCGCAGATTCAGCAATCATTTTTGCGTCCTTTTGATTTGCAACGGCCCCCGCTTTTACGGGTAATGCTGGTTCGATTAGCGGAGCAGAGCCATGTTCTACTGCTGGATGTGCATCATATTATTTTTGATGGAATTTCTGCGACAGTGCTTATTGATGAGTTTATCTCCCTGATGGAAGGAAGCGCTCTGGAAAAACCGCACATTCAGTATAAAGACTTTGCCGCCTGGCAGCATATACAGCTCAGCGGGGAACATCTGAAAGAACAGGAAGCGTTCTGGCTGAAGATGTTCGACGAACAGCACACTGGAAAGGAAATTCCACTTCTGAATCTGCCGGGAGATTATCCAAGACCAAGACAACGGAGCTTTGCCGGGGGCTCGCTGGAATTTAGTCTGTCGTCAGACTGTGCAACAAGTTTGCGGAAGCTGGCAACGGAGAGTGGTGCCACGTTATTCATGGTTTTGCTTGCAGCATACAATGTATTCTTGTCACGCTACAGTGGGCAGGAGGACATCGTGGTGGGTACGCCAGTAGCCGGAAGATCGCATGTTCAGCTGGAGCGTATGCTCGGTATGTTCGTAAATACACTTACGTTACGAAATGCTCCCGTACAGGAGAAGACCTTCCGACAGTTTCTGGACGAGGTCAAAGACAATGCGTTGAATGCGTTTGAGCATCAGGATTACCCCTTTGATATGCTCGTTAATCGCTTGCATCTCCAGCGGGATTTGAGTCGTAATCCGCTGTTTGACACGATGTTTCGGCTGCAAAATTTTATGGATGGCAGCAGGGAAGTGCCGGGTTTACAGGTGAAGCCTTATCCGTTGGAAAGCCCTTTTGCTTCATTTGATTTGATGCTGACCGTGGTTGAGATGCCGACTGCTAAAGGTGCAAGTAATATTAGCCGTAATGGGCTGCATTGTACCTTTGAATACAGCACGGAACTGTTCCGCGAGCATACGGTTCGCCAGATGGCGCAGCATTTCATAGAGCTGGTAGCCCAACTGGCTTCACAGCCAGATCGTCCCCTGTATGCTGCCAGCCTGCTGACTCCTGCGGAGCAATCACGCATCCTTGTCGACCGCAATGTGACTGAGCTTGCGCTTCCGGCTGACAAGCTGATGCACCACCTGTTCGAAGAACAGGCTGCACGGATGCCGGACGCCATAGCGGTAGAATGTGGGAGCCAGTGTTTGACCTATGGCGAGCTGGATGTCCTGTCCAATCGGGTGGCGAGAACATTGCGCAGCAAAGGAGCGGACGTGAATACGGTGGTTGCCTTGCTGCTGGAACGGTCGGTAGATTTGCTGACGGCGATGCTCGGCATTTTAAAGGCAGGTGCTGCCTATTTGCCGATCGACCCCGACTATCCTGCGGCGCGTATTTCCTACATGCTGGAAGAGAGTGAAGCACAATGGCTTATTAGTCGGGACACACTGCTGGATGGACTGGATTTTAGAGGCGAAGTCATTTCGTTGAATGACGCGAGTATATACCGTCAGGATGGAAAAAGGCTGGAGATCACACAGCCGGGACCCCATGATTTGGCGTATATGATTTTCACCTCAGGCTCGACCGGACATCCGAAAGGCGTGATGATCCGTCAGGAAGCCATCGTTAACCTGATCTACGGGATTACCGAGCGAATTCCGTTTCTTGAAGGTCAAACCTTCTTCTCGGTAACTACTGCTGCATTTGATATTTTTGTATTGGAAACGCTACTGCCTTTGGCGAAGGGGCTACGGGTAGTGTTATCTACGGGAGAAGAGCAGGCGAATGCTGAACTGCTGTTGGAAGCCATTCGCCGAACAGGTCCGCATTTGCTGCAAATGACACCCTCGCGGCTTCAGCTTTTGCTTATGCACCCGGAAGCAAAAGAGAGTATGCGCACGTTGCAGGTCGTAATGGTGGGAGGCGAGGCTTTACCAGAGTCATTGCTTCGTCAGACGCAGGACGTGACCACTGCGCGCATTTTTAACATGTACGGCCCAACCGAAACTACAGTCTGGTCAACTGTGCAGGAGCTTACCCAGCATGAGCGGGTGAGAGTGGGTACGCCGATAGCGAATACACAAGTATATATTCTGGATGGGCAGCTCCAGCCTGTACCGGATCTTGTAGCGGGTGATCTCTGGATTGGAGGCAAGGGACTTGCATCCGGTTATGACAAGCGCCCTGAGCTAACATCCGAGAAGTTCAAAGCCAATCCGTTCCGGTCCGGTGAGCGAATGTTTAAGACCGGAGATTTGGCGCGGTGGCTGCCTAACGGTGAGATTGAAGTGTTGGGCCGGATGGATGATCAGATCAAGGTCCGTGGCTATCGGGTGGAACTGGGGGAAATTGAACAGGCGCTGCTGGCTCATCCTGCCATTCGGGAAGCTGTGGTGGTACAGGACCGATCAGATGAACAGGAGAACCACTCCCTTTGTGCCTATTGGGTAGGCCAGCAGACTTTATCAGTGAGTGAGCTACGTAATCATTTGCTTGCCCGGCTGCCAGAATATATGGTTCCCTCGCATTTTATTACCTTGTCGGAGATGCCTTTAACGCCGAACGGAAAAGTAAACCGTCGAATGCTGCCCAAGCCGGATCCTAGCCGTCCTCTTCTTGAAGTGGAATATACGGTACCTGCTACAGAGGTGGAAATGCAGGTCAGCCGAATTTGGGAAGAGGTATTGCACAGAAGTGGACTTGGCATCCACGATAATTTCTTTGAGCTGGGAGGCAATTCGGTTTTGCTCATTCAAATGAATGTTCGTCTCCAGCAAATCTATCCAGGGAAAATCAGCGTTGCAGACTGCTTTGCCTATCCGACGATTGCGAGACTTTCCGGTTTTCTGGAGCAGCAGCAAGGAGAACAAGCATGGACGGATGCGGAACAGGAACGATATGAGCGTCAGGAGCAATACTGGCGTCTTTACTTGGCTGAATCGTTATCTTTTATTCCGTGGAATGAGGCGATGCGGACAGATGGAGGAGCCGAAGGGCAGGCTACGTTCACCTTTACCTTACCTGCGGACCTGCTGACCACGTTACAGAAAGCAGTCTGGAGTCAGGATTTTGCCCTAACAGACTTGTTACTAGCCGTTTATACGTATGTTTTGTCACAAATGACAGGTCAGTCCGAACTGGTATTGCTCATCGGTGAAGGACACCTATTACCACATAAACAGTTCATACACCATGGACAGTCCTCTTTCCTCGCATTACAACTGACAGGGGAGAGCTTGTATCCGCTGCGTGTACGATTGACGGAAAATGATGATTTTAGCGCCCTGTGCATAGAGGTTGCTGGTCATCGTCAAAAAGCGAAAGAGACCGACCTTTACCCGATCCCAGTTATGTTGCCAAATGGGACAGGAAACGCCAATCCGTCTGCTTTTCTCCCTTGTGTGTTTCTGAATCATACGCCGGCGGGACATGAGGTGACCCGACAATTTGACTGGGTGCTTCATATGGATGTGCGCGCGGAGCAGGTACGGTTCCTATGCGAATATCAAGCTGGAAAACTGAAGAAGACTTGGGCGGAACAGATGATGAAGGCCTATGTCCACGTACTGCACAAGATTGCAGACCTACTATAAGGAGGATGGAACGATGAAAAAATTAGGATTTTTATTCCCGGGGCAAGGCTCTCAATATGTAGGCATGGGTCAAAGCTTATACGATGAATATTCAGTAGCAAGAGAAACCTTTGAAGAGGCCGAGGATGCGCTAGGGTTTGATCTAAAGACGCTTTGTTTCACAGGTTCCATGGATGAGCTGACTCTGACCGCTAATGCCCAGCCTGCCATTTTGACCGTGAGCATCGCAGCTTTTCGTGTACTGATGCAGGAATTGAAGCTTGCTCCATCTCTGGTAGCGGGTCACAGTCTGGGAGAATTCTCGGCATTGGTCAGTACAGGGGCGCTTGCTTTTTCGGATGCGGTGAAAATAGTACGTCAGCGGGGCATTCTGATGCAGGAAGCTGTTGCTCCCGGTACAGGAGCGATGCTGGCGGTAGTCGGGAGTCATGAGCGTGAGGTGGATGAGGTGTGCCAGAAAGCTTCGACAGCCGGTGTATCGGTCGGGATTGCGAATTATAATTCCTCTGAGCAGCTCGTCATTTCGGGTCATACTCCTGCACTGGAGAAGGCAGAAGAGGAACTGAACCGTAGAGGAATCAAAACGATTCGCCTCAAGGTGGGCTTTCCGTTCCATACGAATTTAATGCGGAGCGCTGCGGGCAAATTTCGGGAGGAGCTGGAGAGATATGATTATGGCCGTTTTCAATGGCCTGTGCTCTCTAATGTTACAGCGACACCCTATGCGGATCGTCGTTATATCCTATCTAACTTGACGTCCCAGATGGCACGGCCTGTGCAATGGCACAGAAGCGTTCAATACATGCTGAATCAGGGTGTGAATCATTTTATAGAAATCGGCCCCAAAACCGTATTGAGAAATTTAATGGCTGGTATCACCTCTACGGCTCATTCCTTTGCTTTTGAGCATCCCTCCACTCTGGAATTGCTGCGGAATGCTGATATCGAGAGCAAACCAGATGGTTTGGGTCTGGTGACCTCCTGTATTGCGATTGCGGTTTCAACCCAGAACCGGAACTGGAATAACGATGAGTATGAGCAGGGTGTAGTCGTTCCATACAAAGAATTGCAAAACCTGCGCGAACAATTGATCACAACCGGAATAGAACCAACGTTGGAACAAATGCAGCAAGCTCTGGACAAGCTAAAGTCCATTTTTGCAACCAAATTAACACCAACGGAACTACGGGCTGAACGGTTTGAGCAGATTTTCAGCAATACGCATACACGCGAATTATTTCCCGCGTTTCAGGTCAGCTAATCGCAGCGAACACGAGGAACGGAAGGGAGTACGATGATGACAAAAACAGGATTCAATCTGGCGGCTCTTCAATTCAATGAACAGGATTTTCAGGACGCGGGTCCGATCGCGGTTAATGAGCTGCGAGATTCGGATATTGCAGTCATCGGGATTAGCTGTAAAATTGCCGAAAGTGAAAATGCAGCTCAGTTTTGGGATCTTCTGCGGGCGGGGCAGGACGCCATACGCCCTTTTCCTGCCCGACGAAAAAGGGAGCTGGAGAGCCTCTTCCAAGCCGGGCTGTTGAATGAACAAACGGCATTAAATGAAGGTGGATTTCTAGAAGAAATTGATAAGTTCGACTATCCCTTTTTTCAACTTTCTCCGGCTGAAGCGCGATTGATGGACCCAAACCAGCGACTGTTTTTGGAGTCTGCCTGGGCGGCAGTTGAAGATGCGGGGTACGGTGGTAAAAAGCTTTCCGGTAGTCGGACAGGAGTCTATGTCGGCTACAGCAGTGATTTTGGTGAGGAGTACAAGCGGTTTATAGCAGAAATGGCTCCTTCATCAGCTTCTTCAGCGATTCCAGGTAATATCCATTCCATGATTGCCAGTCGGATCGCCTATCTGCTGGATTTAAAAGGGCCCAGTCTGTTGGTGGATACCGCATGTTCTTCATCTTTGGTGGCCATTCACCTGGCCTGCCGGGATTTGCGGCACGGCGATTGCGATACGGCGATTGCCGGCGGGGTAAAGGTCACACTTGTACCTATAAAAGAGGGAAAGGGCGGGGGGCTGGGTGTAGGCTCCTCGGATGACCGGACGAGAACGTTCGATAGCGTTTCAGATGGCACAGGTGGAGGAGAAGGTGTAGCCGCTGTTCTGCTCAAACCCTTGAAGCGGGCCATTCAGGATCAGGACCATATTTATGCTGTCATTAAAGGCAGTGCTGTGAACAATGACGGGACTTCAGCCGGGATTACGGCTCCCAATTCGCTGGCAGGAGAGGATGTCATTGTACGGGCCTGGAAGGATGCTGGGATTGACCCGGATACCATTACATATATTGAAGCTCATGGTACAGGCACCAAGCTGGGTGATCCAGTGGAGATTGATGGTATACGGAGAGCCTTTCGGCAGTATACCGACCGGAATCAATTTTGTGCCATAGGCTCGGTCAAAACCAATGTAGGTCACCTGGATAACAGTGCGGGAATCACGGGCTTTTTAAAGGCAGTGCTCGCTTTGGAGCATGCAGAAATTCCGGCGAGCCTACATTTTACCTACCCGAACCCGGATATTAGCTTTATTGATTCGCCTGTATATGTGAATGACAAGCTGCAGCCTTGGCCCAAGGAGGATTTTCCGCGACGCTGCGGAGTCAGTTCCTTCGGGCTCAGCGGTACGAACTGCCATGTCGTTCTGGAAGAGGCCCCGGTGTGGGCTGAAATGCAGGATGGTGGCCAGTTGGAGCAGGAAACACCGGAAACGGTTCAGCTTTTTACGTTATCTGCTAAAAATGAAACAGTGCTTGCAGCCTATGTGAAGCAATATCAGCAATATGTCATGGAACCCAAAACCTATCCGTTACGCGATCTTTGTTATACCGCCAATACCGGACGAGGGCAGTATGGCTTTCGTCTAGCGATTCTGTGCCGGGATTGGGATGATCTAGGAGCAAAGCTGACTCAAATTCAGACCTCAGGCTTCAGCGGACAAGCGAAACAAGAAGAGTTCATACCGGGTGTGTATTTTGGACGTCATAAGGTTGTATCTGCACAGAAGGAAAAAGAAGCAGGGGAGCTTACGCTGGAGGAATCCAGAAGACTGACAGCATCAGCCAAAGAGAAACTGACCCAGTCTTCATTCGAGTTCGATACGCTGGATTCTCTGTGCCGTATGTATGTTGAGGGAGCAGATGTGGAATGGGAGAGCTTGTATGAAGGCAAAGCGTGCCGCAGACGAAGCCTTCCCACCTATCCTTTTGAGCCTAAGCGATGCTGGGTGGAGGTAGAGGAGAAGGCAGTCGTTTCTCAGGCTTCCCATGTTCGAAAATTCACAGAGATGGAAACAACACATCCGCTTTTGGACTATTGTTTGGCAGAAACCGAGGATCAGGATATTTACCTGACCCGTTTCTCTGTTGGGCGTCATTGGGTACTAAACGAGCATAAGATTATGGAAAACTGTATTGTACCAGGAACCACTTATCTAGAAATGGTTAGGGCAGGATTGGAAAAATACAAGCGTCCAGGCAAGGTGCTGGAGCTATATGATATCCAGTTTATTTCTCCGCTCATCGTGGATGCAGAGGAAGAAAGAGAAGTACACACCGTTTTGCAACGGGAGGGTGAGACGTTTTCGTTTAAGGTATTAAGCCGGACGGGACCCTCAGTTCAGCCGTGGGAGCAGAATTGGGTAAGGCATGCACAGGGGCGCGCCGTATTTGTAAAGGCAGCCCATCCTGTTATGAGTCTGGGCGATATTCGGACTGAGTGCAACGATCAGGAAGTAGTAGTCGGTGAGAATCATGCCGAAGCTGCTCCTGCATTTTCATTCGGGCCGCGGTGGGAGACGCTGCGGACGATTGCAATTGGAACAGATCAAGTGTTGGCTAAGCTGGAGCTGCCCGTAGCCTATCAAATGGATGTAAGTCAATACGTGCTGCATCCCGCTTTGTTGGATGTGGCCGTCGGGGTAGCAAGCCAGAGTTTGGGAAATGGCCTGTTCCTGCCATTTTCATATCACAAGCTGCGCATTTACGACTCCCTCCCACGGCTTTGCTACAGCTATCTGCGCAAAAAAAACAAGGTCAGGGAAAGTGGAGAAATTTTAACGGTAGATGTGCTCATTCTGGGTGCCGAAGGTCAGGTACTGGTAGAAATTGAAGATTATGCAGTCAAACGTGTACACGAGGCGGATCTTAAACGAACCCGCTATACAGAACATCATAAATATCATCAGATTGTATGGAAAAAGCAAGAACAAGCACCCTCCGAGTATGAAGAAGATACAGTAACCCGGACCGCAAATGATTCAGTGTTATCCACACCGCTGGAAACAGTTTTATTATTCACAGATAACCGTCCGATCGGTGTAACGCTGCGTGGATTGTTAGCGCACGAAGGGTATGATGTGGTTGAAGTGAAGCGGGGAGTCACCTTTACTAAAATGTCAGACCATGCTTACTTCTCTACGGGTTCCGAGGAAGATCATATACGCTTGTTAACAGAGATGCGATGTCAGAATGCTAAGAAACTGATATACCTCTGGAACGGGCAGTCTATGGTTCAGCTATTTCATCTGGCTAAGGCAATCGCAGAGACCAAGTCAGCTGTTAAGGAACTGACGGTGATCGCTGAGCAGGCTTATAAAGTGAATGAATTGGAAAATGAATTAAAACCAGAACATGCGGGCTTGTTTGGGCTGGCCCGTGTCATCGGTCAGGAATACCCTGATCTGAGCTGCCGTTGCCTCGATATAGATACAAGCACCCAGCCTTCAGAACTCATTCATTCCCTACGGCACGATGATGATACATTTCTGGTCGCTTGGCGTAACGGCGAACGTTATGTAGAGCAGATTGAACCTGTGGATCTGACGGAAAGCGAAGTTGACCCGATTACGATCAGACCGCAGGGAACCTATGTCATAACTGGGGGTACTGGCGGGCTGGGATTGGCAATCGGTAAATGGCTTGCTTCTAAAGGTCAGGTCACACTGGGATTGATAGGTCGCAAGCCTTTGCCACCCAAGGAGCAATGGGAGGCCATTGCAAACGCCGATTCCAACGGGAGCCCAAAAAACATAAGACAGAACTCAAATCCAGACATGAATACAAGGATGCAGAATACGGTTACCGCCTTACTGGAATTGGAGCAGCAGGGAGCGCAGGTAGAATATTATGCTGTCGATGTAGCTGACGAGACCGCTATGAAGCAAGCCTTGAATGAACTTCGCCACAAGTATGGGGCTATTCACGGTATCATCCATGCTGCGGGTGTGGCTGGAGACGGTTTTATGGCTCTCAAGAGCCAGGACCGCTTTACCGAGGTACTGGCTCCGAAGGTAACAGGCGCACATGTGCTTGACCGAATCACCACTGCGGATACACTGGACTTTTTTATTCTTTTTTCATCTGTGACTTCACTGATGGGTGGACCAGGCCAAAGCGACTACACGGCAGCCAACGCCTATCTGGATGCCTTTGCCGAGTGGCGGAATCACTCCGGCCGACGTACGCTTGCCATCAACTGGGCTCCTTGGCAGGAAGTTGGGATAGCTTTTGAGCATGAGGTTGATTTCCAAGAGAGCTTATTTCAGGCTCTGTCCACACAAGAGGGACTGGCCGCTCTTGAACAATTATTGCTTCATCCCGTTCCGCGTGTCATTGTGGGTGGCTTGAATTACGCTCAGGTGGCCGCGCTGGATTCCGCTGCCATTCCTTTCGGATTTTCTCATGAAATGCGGGCTATTCTAGACCGTCATCGTCGGCTTCTGCATGACCATGCGGTCACGTCATCTGCTGCCGTGCGCCGTCCTGTGAAGTTGCGTGGTCGGGCAACAGAACAATATAGCTCATCTGAAAAGGTGATCGCAAGCATATGGGCGGAAGTGCTGGGGCTTGATGAGCTGAACATCTATGACAGTTTTTATGAGCTGGGAGGAGACTCCCTGATTGCTAGTAAAATGGTGGGGCAGATGAATCAAAGCTTGTCCAAAAAAGTGGATATGAGCGATATCTTCAACTATATGACGGTCAGCGAATTAGCCCTGTATACGGATGGAGAAGCGAAGCAACCTCTTCTGACGGAAACGGAGCTGCCTGCACCCCAATCAGCTGACAAAAATCTGATCATTCATCCGGTGGAACAACGTGAGGTGTACCCAGCTTCCTCGACGCAGCGTCGATTTTATATGATGCGTCAAATGGCAGGACATAGCACCTTGAACAATCTATGCAGTGCGATGACCATCACTGGTAATCTGGATCATCATCGGTTGGAGAAAGCCATATATGCGGTAATTCGTCGTCATAGCTCGCTGCGCACCGCTTTTGAGTTGCGGGATAACGAACTGGTACAGAGAGTGTACCCGGAGGTAGATTTTTCGCTGGAATATAGCGAAGGGGACGGGCGCGAGCTGGAAGCGTATGTGGATGAATTTATCCGTCCTTTTGACCTGAATCGTGCGCCGCTGTTAAAGGCGAAGCTGATCCGGCTGAAGGATGATTCCCACCTCTTTCTGTGCGATGTTGACCATATTGCAGCTGATGGAGCCTCAATTGGTATTTTATTAAGTGAAATGATACAGGGCTATTCTGGACAGGATCTACCGGAACTGCCTATGCAATATACCGATTTTACATTGTGGCAAAATCAGCGTCTGGACAGTGCCGAAATGAAAAAGCAGGAGGCATACTGGCTGGACGTATTTAAGGGGACGCTGCCTGTACTTGATTTGCCTACAGATGAGCCGCGGGCAGCGCAAATGAGCAATGCCGGGGATGTCTATACATTTGATCTGAGTGAGGAATTAACAGCTTTGGCTAAAAAAACAGCGGTACAGCATGGGGTTACGCTCTTTATGCTTCTGTACGCTGTCTATAGCACTTTATTGGCCAAATATGCGAATCAGGAAGAGATCATTATTGGCATTCCAAGCGCAGGTCGCCAGTCGGAAGAGGTCCAGCACATGATTGGGCTGTTCATCAATACGCTGGCCCTACGAACTGCGCCAGCTGAAGATAAGCCTTTCGCAGCATATTTGCAGGAGGTTAAGAAGCACGCGCTTGAAGCCTATAAGCATGAGGATTATCCCTTTGAAATGCTGCTGAATCAGCTTGACGTACCGAGAGACCGGAGCCGGAACCCACTTTTTGATGTTCAGTTTATTTCCCAGAACTTTCGGGGGGAGCCGATGAGCATCAACGGGCTTCGCTTTACTCCGTTGGAAGCTAAGATGGAGGCTGTACAAGTCGATCTGACAGTCATATGGGTTGAAAATGAAGGTAAGCTGCGTTTTCACTTTGAGTATGCGACCCAACTGTTCAAGGGAGAGACCATACGTCGGCTTGCGAGCTATTACAAGAATCTTTTACAAGAAGTTTGTGCTGATGCTTGGCGGCCGATTGGCCTCATTTCCATGAATCAGGCGGAAGAACAGCAGCGAACCCTGTACGAGTGGAATGAAACCCGGGTGAATTACCCACAGGAAAAGCTGGTTCACCAGTGGTTTGAAGAGCAGGCCGAACAGCATCCTGAACGGATTGCTGCCGTCTACGGAGAGCATTCGCTGACTTACAGCCAATTGAATATCAGAGCTAATCAGCTTGCCCGGCACTTGCTAACTTATCATTTGGTACCGGACCAAGCTGTCGGTATCCTGGTTCCCCGTTCGCTGGATATGCTGACCAGCATGCTTGCCGTACTCAAAGTAGGAGCAGCCTATGTCCCTATGGACCCGGAACATCCGACGGAGCGGGTGGCCTACATGCTGGAGGACAGCGGCGTGTCTCTGCTCCTAAATTCTACGGGTACCGCCAGCATCGACACGCTGCGCTTTACAGGGTCTGTCATGGATGTAAGTGATCCGGCCTTGTACAGCGTAGATGCTGATAATCTAGCTTTTGCACTTGCAGGCAAGGAGTCTCTGGCATCTCACCATTTGGCTTATATTTTGTACACGTCAGGATCATCCGGTAAGCCCAAAGGAGTCATGGTTGAGCATAGAAATGTAACGAATTACATCACGGCTTTCCAGCATGAATTCCACTTAACGGCTGAGGACGTAGTGCTCCAGCAGGCAGCCATTACCTTTGATGCATCCGTGGAGGAAATATACCCTACATTGGCAGCAGGGGGAACGCTGGCTATGGTTTCACGGGATGAACTGAAGGACATCCAATTGCTGAACCAATTCATTCGCCAGCAGCAAGTGACCGTGGTCAGCGCCTCGCCGTTTATTTTAAATGAGCTAAATCAACTGCCCCCTTTCCCGCATATTCGCACTTACATTAGCGGGGGGGATGTGCTGAAAAGCGAATATGTCACCCAGTTGTTGCGTTCCGCAAAGGTCTACAATACGTACGGACCGACAGAAGCGACTGTCTGTGCTACCTATTATTGTGTGCCGGATATTCCAGCTGTCCATCCATTGCCTGTCGGACGGCCTGTAGCCAATGCTGAGGTATACATCATGAATCGCAGGGGTACGGATGTTATGCCTATCGGGGTACCCGGTGAAATATGCATTTCAGGCTGGGGTGTTGCACGCGGCTATATGAACCGCCCCGAACTGACGCAGCAGCAGTTTGTAGCAAATCCGTGGATACCGGGCGAGCGGATGTACAAAACAGGTGATCTGGGCAGATATCTTGAAGATGGGCAAATTCAATTTTTAGGAAGAGTCGATCAGCAGGTTAAAGTGCGGGGTTACCGCATTGAGCCGGGCGAGGTTGAAAAATCGTTGCTCCAGCACCCGCGTATACAGGATGGAGTGGTGTTGGTTCAGGAAGTCCAGCCTGGTATGCATGAGCTATGCGCCTATATCGTTACAGATCAGGAATTGTCGGTGGCAGAACTGAAGACCCATCTGTCGGTAACCTTGCCTGAATATATGATTCCGTCTTACTTTGTTCGAGTCGATGAGATCCCGTTAACACATCACGGAAAAATCGACCGTCATGCTTTACCGCAGGTTAATGAAAGTATCAAGGTCGGTACGGCCTATGTACATCCAGCTTCACCCCTGGAAGAGCGCTTGGTTGAGCTTTGGTCGGAAATCCTGCACCGGGAGCAGATTGGCACACAGGATGACTTCTTCCTGCTGGGCGGGCAATCCTTGCTGGCAACCAAGCTGGTCTACCTTATTAACAAGGAATGGAATGTAAATCTGACACTGCGCGATTTCTTCCGGGCAGGTACGGTTCAAGGATTAGCGACCTGGATAGAAGAAATTCAATCGGGCCGTGAACGTGGAATATTAGTGGAACAGGACGGATTAATCAAGCCCTTTAATCTCCGGCAAAAGCCATTGTTCCGCGTTCAGGTTATTCATCAGCCTGCCAACCGTCATTTGCTGTTCATTGATATGCATCATATTATTACGGACGGTCTTTCCCAGGAGATAATCGTCGAGGAATTTGCTCGTTTATACGGGGGCATGAGCTTACCGGAATTGACGATCCAGTATAAAGACTATGCCGTGTGGCAGCGTGAGTTTTTGAACAGTGTGGAATTCCGTCAGCAGGAGCAGTTTTGGCTGGAGCTTTTTCAAGGGGAAATTACAGAGCTGGAATTGCCTACGGATTTTTCACGCCCCGATGTGAGAAGAGGTGAAGGGCAAGCCATTCATTTTGAGCTGGATCAGGAATGGACGTGGAAGTTAAAACGCTTTGCCCTGCAACAAAATGTCACGGTATTTATGGTTCTACTGGCGGCCTATAACCTATTGCTGGCCAAAGCCAGTGGGCAAGAAGATATTATCGTCGGCATTCCGGTATCCGGCAGAACTCATGCGAGCCTGAGTCCTCTTGTCGGCATGTTCGTCAATACGTTGGCCCTTCGCAACACGCCGAAGAAGGACATGACAGTGCACGAATTTTTAATGCAGGTAAAGGAACGTTCTCTTCAGGCTTTTGAGCATCAGGACTATCCGTTTGAGCAACTGGTTGAGAAGTTGAATTTGGCTGGCCAAACAAGTCGCAATCCGCTGTTCGATACCATGTTTGCATTATTGAACGAATCTTCCCGTACCATCGTAGAATTACCCGGCCTGAAACTGACTCCATGTGATGAAGCGGAGTATACAGGAGCACAATTCGATTTAACATTTACCGCAGCCATGACCGACGAGCATATCGAATGTATTTTTCAATACGATGTAGATCTCTTTACCGGGGAGACGGTGGAACGCTTGAGCCGGGAATTCCTTCAAATCTTACACACTGTCCTTGTCAATCCACAGCAAAAGATTGGAGAGCTTCGGATAGAAAAGGTGGCAGTTGACCCGAATCAGCGGGACAGAGAGGAAGTACCTGAGTCAGCAAGCGTCCATAAGGAAGAGGACTGGGTGAGTGAGCTTGCTATAGCAGCTTCGGAATCGGTGAACGAGGCGGAATGGAAGACACTCGTCCATGATTTCAATCAAACAGATATGGACCCGGGGTCCGTAAAGCTGTTACATCAATATTTCGAGGATCAAGCAAGCCGTAACCCTGAGCAGATCGCTCTCATTTCCGGTCAACAGGAGATCAGCTACGGAGAAGTAAATCGAAGGGCGAATCTGGTCGCACATAGCCTACTGGACTCCGGTACCCGGCCAGAGCAAGTAGTAGCTATTGTCATGGAGCGCTCACCGGAAATGATTGTTGCTTTATTGGGTGTGTTAAAAGCAGGGGCGGCGTACCTCCCCATTCATCCAGCCGATCCAAAGGAACGGATTCGCTACATCCTGGCAGACGCTGGGGCCGAATGGATTCTGACCCATCAGCAGTGCCATGCCAGCTGGATGGATGAAGAAATCCAGCAGATCATGGACGTCGATTTACTGTGTCAGGATCAGCAAGAACGAGGTAATCCAGAGCTTGTCATCCAGCCTGATCATCTGGCTTATGTCATCTTCACCTCCGGCTCAACCGGGCAGCCCAAAGGGGTGATGGTGGAGCATCACGCCTTTAGTGCGCGAGTGGTATGGCTGGCACAACAGCTTGGTTTAAGGGAGCAGGACACGGTGCTGCAAAAAGCATCCTATACCTTTGATGGTTCCATCGTCGAGCTTTTCAGCTGGTTCATGGGCGGAGGACGATTGGTGTTATTGGAGGCAGGTGCAGAAACGGATACCCGTCAAATGCTGGATACCATTCACAGGCATCAGGTTACAGTGGCTTTCTTCATTCCTACTGTGCTGCAAATGTTTTTGTCAGAGCTTTCAGTCGAGGATACAATCCAAGCAGCCACTTTGCGTTGGGTCATGTCGGGTGGCGAACAGATAGGCCAGGAGCAGGTGCGAAGTTTTAATCTGAAGTTCCCGGAAGCGAGATTACTTAATCTGTATGGGCCTACGGAAGCCAGTGTGTTTGCAACAGCCTATACGTGTACGTCTGTATCTTCCGAAGGTCCGATTCCGATCGGACGGCCTGTGGGCAACACCCGGGCGTATATTTTAAATCAGGAGCTGGCGTTGGTTAGTTTGGGGCAGGTAGGAGAGCTTTGTCTGGGAGGGTGCCATCTGGCACGCGGGTATGTACATCTGGATGGACTTACGGCAGAGTGTTTTATCCCCAATCCTTTTGTACCAGGTGAGCGAATCTATCGGACAGGCGATCTTGCCCGGATGCTGCCTAGCGGCGAGATTGTTTACTTGGGACGGTCGGATCAAATGGTGAAAATCGGAGGCTACCGGATTGAGACAGGTGAAATTGAAACAGCCCTCTTGCAAAATAACGACATTCAGCAGGCGGCTGTACTTGATTTGACAGATGAGCAGGGCAACAAGTATTTGTGTGCTTATCTGGTTGTGCAAACCGACTGTACAGTTCGAGAACTGCGGGCATTTTTGCTGGAACGATTACCGGAATATATGATTCCTTTACGTTTTGTGAAGGTGGAGACGATGCCTCTAGGTTCAAGCGGAAAGCTGGACCGTAAGGCGTTAAATACCTTGGGGGTAGAGTTGCCTTCCGGCAAAGAACATACACCGCCCCGCAACGAAATGGAACAGCAACTGCTCCTGTTGTGGGCGGACATTTTCAAAACAGGCGCAGTAGGTATAGATGATCATTTCTTTGAATTTGGCGGAGATTCGTTGCTCGCTTACCAGTTCATTTTGCGTGTGCGTCAAATGTTGGCCATCGAGATTACTTTAAAGGAACTTTTTGCAGCTCCGACTATTCGACAACTTTCAGATCACATAAGCTCCAGAAGAGTTGAGTGTCATCACGAGGATGAAGCGACAGTCCGTTCCTTGATCCCTGCTGCGACTCCAAGCGCCCATTATCCGGCCTCGTCTGCTCAAATGCGTCTTTTTATGATGCACGAGCTGAATCCAGAGGATCTAAGCTATAATCTACCGGGCGCCATGATGCTGGAAGGAGAACTGGACCTGGCCAGACTTGAGGGAGCCTTCCAAGCGCTTATTCAGCGTCACGAAGCTTTTAGGACCACATTTGATGTGATCAACGGCGAGATTGTTCAGCTTATTCATGAATCTGTTCCGTTTGCCATTGAGTTTTTCAGAACAGAGGAAACCGAGATTAGCAACATACTTCGGGGCGATGGAAAGCTTATGAGAGAAGTCATACCAGTTCAGCAGCATGCACTGTCATCAGTAAAAGTAGAGAAAAAAGAACGCCGACGGAGGGAGATTTAGCATCATGCATTATGAAGGATATGAAACATCTTCGGCGCAAAAACGGCTATATCTGATTCATGATCTTCTCGGACCTAACATTATCTATAACATGCCCAGCATTCGAATCATCAAAGGAGCGCTGGAGCCAGAGCGGCTGTACAGAGCATGGTGTAGGCTGACAGAACGTCATGAGGGCTTGCGAACGTCCTTTATTCAAAAGGACGGCGAGGTTTTACAACTCGTCCATGAATCCATCGATGTATCGATTCCCTATAGAGAACTTTCGGATCAGAGTACGGATAAGCTTGTTAACGAGTTTATCCGTCCGTTCAATCTGAACGAGGCCCCTCTATGGCGGGCTGAGCTTGTACCTTTGGTTGATGGGGAAATTCTGTTCCTGTTTGATATCCACCATATCATCGCGGATGCGGTAACCATCAACATTATATTTGAAGAGCTGATGGCTCTATATCAGGGACAGGAGCTTGCTCCATTAGAGTTTCAGTATGTCGATTATACAATCTGGCAAAACGATCAATTAAGCGATATTCATATTCAGAAACAGGGTGAATTTTGGCTGAACCAATTTACAGAGGATGTTCCTCTGCTGTCGTTGCCTACGGATGAAAAAGGCTTAAGGTCTGATTACAGCGGTGGGATCGTATCGTACTCGATTGAAGCTGATACGGCTCACTCCTTGCGTGCATTATGCTTGCAGCACAATGTTACGTTGTATATGGTTCTACTCGCCGCGTACAGCATCCTTCTGTCCAAATATGCCGGACAGGAGGATCTGGTCATCGGAACACCTGTCGCCGGAAGGACTCATTCCGAGTTTGAAGGGATTGTGGGCATGTTCGTGAACACGCTCGCCTTGCGTCAGAAACCGCAGAGAACCAAGCGGTTCTCTGATTTTCTGGAAGAAGTGGCAGACCAAACTTTTGCTGCGTTTGAGCATCAGGACTACCCCTTTGATATGCTGGTGGAGCAGGTCAATCCTGAACGAATCAGTGGTCGTAATCCCTTATTTGATGCTTGCTTTGTATTGGAAAATGTACCGCAGCCTGTCGTGCAGGCAACAGAGGTCACGTTTTCTCCTTATACTTTTGAACATAAAATCGCTAAATTTGATATCACCTTGTATGCATACGAAATGCAGGAGGGTATCGGACTGGAACTGGAATATCGCAAAGCGTTGTTTACGGAGGAAAGCGCCCGCCGTATGCTACGGCATTTTGCCAGAATTGTCGAAATCATTGGCGAACAACCCGATATTCGGATCGAAGACATTGATATGGTTACAGAAGAAGAGCGCACCGTTTTACTTCATACTTTTAATCAGACCCACAGCAAAAATGCATACGAAAAAAATTCGCATGGGGTAACCATCCATCGACTGTTCGAACAGCAAGTGATACGGACGCCTGACCATCCAGCCGTGAGGTGGAAAGAAAAGCAACTAACGTATGATGAATTAAATGAACGTGCCAATCAATTGGCGCGGGTTTTACGGCAAAAGGGAGTTCAGGCAGAAGATGTCGTCGGTATTTTAGCTACGCCTGCGTTGGAGATGATTGTTGGTATTTTAGCTATTTTGAAGGCCGGGGCCGCTTATTTACCGATTGATCCGCTCTACCCAGATGAACGGATTCAATATCTATTACAGGATAGTCAGGCGAAAATATGCCTTCTACCGACTGCCAGCACCAGACGCTTTCCTGGGGTGGACATGTTACTGCTCACAGACCATAGTCTCTATACGGGAGAACCCCGTAATCTGGAGGACAGCAATCAGGCGCACAATGTGATGTACATTATTTATACTTCAGGGTCTACAGGACAACCAAAGGGTGTAATGATTGAGCATCAATCCTTTGCTCGCCTAGTGTTAGAGCCAGGGCCGTTGGCTATTACGCAAGAGGATCGAATATTGCAGACGTGTTCCCTGGCCTTTGATGTGTCGGTTTTTGAACTGTGGGGAACACTGCTGAGCGGGGCAACCTTGTATCTCATTGAAAAAGAAGAGCTTTTATCTGCCGACATACTCGGCAAGAGGATGGCACAGTATGGAATCACGATGGCATGGTTCACGGCTCCTTTGCTAAATCAGCTGATTGATGAGAAACCTTCCATCTTTACTGGACTTCGATTGATCATGACCGGGGGAGACGCCTTGTCTCCGCAGCATATGAAGCTCCTTCGCGCCGCCCAGCCGGATTTAACGATTGTCAATGCCTACGGTCCTTCGGAAAATACAATTTTTACGTCGTTCCATACGATTCAGGAGGACTATGACCATAACGTGCCGATTGGCAAGCCTGTCGCCAACACACAGCTTTATATCCTGAGTGCGTCCAATCAACTTCAGCCCATTGGAGTGCCGGGTGAGCTGTGCATTGGAGGTGAAGGATTGGCGCGTGGCTATTTGGCTCGGGAGGAATTAACGGCAGCCAAATTTGTTTCTCATCCCTGGCTCCCAGAAGAGCGTATGTACCGTTCTGGAGATTGTGCCCGATGGCTGGCTGACGGAACGCTTGAATTTTTGGGTCGCATGGATCACCAGGTCAAAATTCGGGGCTTTCGTATTGAAACCGGCGAAGTTGAGGCACGGCTTGCACATATAGAGGGGATTCAGGAAGCAGTCGTGCTTGTTCGTCAGCACAGCGACGGGATCAAATACCTCTGTGCTTACTTTGTTTCCGACGTAGAAATGTCACAGGCAGAAGTCCGGCTGGAGCTGGCTACATATTTACCGGATTATATGATTCCTGCCTGTCTGATCCGACTTCCGCGTTTGCCACTGAATGTGAATGGCAAAATTGATCGGAACGCGTTGCCAGAGCCTGATCTTGAAGCACTGCGGGAAAATGAATATGTCCCTCCTTGCAATGAACTGGAACAGGAACTGGTTAGCATCTGGTCGATGGTTCTGCCCACGAACCTGCCGACGGATCGCATTGGCGTAACGGACAATTTTTTCACCCTGGGAGGAAGCTCGCTCAAGGCTACCAAGCTGGTTTCGCTAGTTTTGCGTGAGTTAGGGATAGACCTACCGCTCACCAAATTATTTACTTTTCCTACCATCCGCCAACTGGCAAGTGCATTGCAGGGAAAGGAAAGAAGTGTGTTTCCAGCCAGAGCAGACACGCTTGTTCTCTTAAAGCCCGGCACAGCGCAGGATAAGCACCTTTTTTTCATCCATGATGGAAGCTTGGATGTCAGTTGCTACATGGAATTGGTCAACGGACTTACAGCTACTTGGAATTATTGGGGCATAAAAATGGATGCTTCGATTCTTGCTGAAAATAAAACAGCCGGGATGAAGGAAGCGGCACACCGATATGTGAATCAATTGAAAAGTATTCAGAAAACAGGCCCGTATTATGTTGCGGGGTGGAGTATGGGGGGAACGCTTGCTTTCGAAATGACCCGACAATTGGAAGAACAAGAAGAACGTGTCGAACTTTTGGCCATTCTGGACACACTGCCACCTTTGAAGTATGGCAAGGAAGATCACTGGGACCACCATATTCAGGAACTGGAGAGGATGGAAGAAACGTTGGATTTTTCGCAGTGGAAGCGAGCATTTCCAGCCAGTGTACTCCCCTTGCTACCGGAATTTAATGAGTTGGGACGGAGTGAATTACTAGAACGCTTTAAAAGTGTGAATCATTGGGTGAAAATGCAGCATGTCTACCAGCCCGATCGAGCTGTAAAGGCCCCTGTATGTTTGTTTATTTCAGAACATACCTGGGAATTAGGATATAAAGGATGGGAATTGTATTGTAAGGGGGAAATGTTCACGCATAAAGTGCCTGGCGATCATTTCTCTATCGTAAAAGGAGCCCAAGCCGTGTCTGTAGGTTTGGTGCTGAATACATTTTTGAGGTAAGATTATGCTCCTGCTTGGAGGTTGAAGACCCCAAGCAGGAGTATTTATTTGATATGATCGTGTAAGTTGGTTTGTAATATTAATTGACATGATGTATAAAAACATATCGTAATGTATGAAAAACCCCCTTGTATGCTTCCAGATTTTATAGTAAAGTATCCAATAATCAACTTTGTTTGAACATAATATTCACTGTTTGTGAGTATATATCACACTTTCACCACGACCTCACATACTCCTCTTTCTATTTATTACATCACATCTATTCATTACCCTACAGCATCTCTTACACCACTAGATTATGAACACTTCTGTCCTACTACACCTATTTGATGAACTCGGAATTTGGGACCACAGCTTGAGGACAAGCTTGTCATGTCAATCCAAAGGAATTGGCATTCATCCGGTATCAACGAATTAACAATATATAAGGTGTGAAAGGGGTTTGCTGCATGAGCAAAAAGTATGCAAAACACAAAATCTGGACCGTTCTGCTGGTGCTTGCGCTAGGAGCTGTTTTGGCGCTTTCCGGTTGTGGGGGATCAGGTGAAGGAGCAAAGCCAGAGGCAGGGAAAACACCAAGCGGAGCAGGAGAGGGCGTGCAGGACACACTCATTTATGGACGCGGCGGAGATTCCGTGGCGCTAGATCCTGCCATTGTGACTGAAAGCGAGTCGCTAAAAATCGGAATGCAAGTGTTCGACACACTGCTGGAATATAAGCAAAACACAACGGAGATCCAACCGGGGCTTGCAGAGAGCTGGGAAGTATCACCAGATGGACTGGTCTATACGTTCAAGCTGCGTCAGGGTGTAAAATTCCATGACGGAAGTGATTTTAACGCAGAAGCGGTTGTGTTTAACTTTGACCGCTGGGCTGATCCGAAAAGTCCATACAAATTTGAAGGTGACTCGTTTGACTATTATGATTCTATGTTCGGTCCTGAAGGAAGTAGGGTGATTAAGGAGGTTAAAGCGGTAGATGCGAACAGCGTCCAGTTTACACTAAACAAGCCGCAGGCGCCGTTTTTACAAAATATCGCTATGCCATCCTTTAGTATTTCAAGTCCCAAGGCTATTCAGGAGAAAAAGGCTGATTTCAAGAGTAATCCGGTCGGCACGGGTCCTTTTGTATTTAAGGAATGGAAACGGAACGATACCATCACGCTGGAGAAGAATCCAAACTATTGGAAAGAGGGGCAGCCGAAGCTGGCTAAGATCATTGTTCGTTCCATACCCGACAATACCGCGAGATTTAATGCTCTGCAAAACGGGGAAATTGACCTGATGGAGGATTTGAACCCGGATGATGCAAAGCAGTTAGACGGTAATAGCGAGTTGGTGAAAATTGAACGTCCCTCCTTTAATGTGGCGTACATTGGCTTTAATTTAAAGAAAAAAACCTTCAATAATCCCAAGGTGCGGCAGGCACTGAATCACGCAGTGAACAAGCAGGCCATTATTGATGCATTGTTTGCAGGGCAGGCTAAGCCTGCGGTCAATCCGATGCCACCTACGTTATGGGGGTACAACGATAGTATTCAGGACTACGCCTATGATCTGGATAAGGCTAAATCTTTGCTAGCGGAAGCGGGCTTTCCTAACGGGCTTCCCGAGCCGTTAACCTTCTATGCAATGCCCGTATCTCGTCCTTATATGCCTGACGGCAAAAAGGTGGCAGAGGCCATTCAAGCCGATTTTGAAAAAATAGGCGTCAAAGTAAACATCCAATCCCCGGAATGGGCTACGTATCTGGATGATGTTAAGGCGGGGGAAAAGGATGATCTGTATATGCTGGGATGGAACGGGGACAATGGTGACCCGGATAATTTTCTTTATACATTGCTGGACAAGGATACGATTCCAGGCAATAACCGCAGTTTTTATGTGAATGAGGAACTTCATAAAATATTGGTGAAGGCTCAGGTTGAGGTCGACCAGAACAAGCGTGGGGAACTGTATAAACAAGCACAAGTGATTATTAAACAGGATGCGCCGTGGATTCCATTGGTTCATAGCACACCGCTGATGGCAGGTAAAGCGAACCTCAAGGGTTTTGTACCTTCTCCGGCAGGTATTGAAGCGTACGGAAATATTTATTTTGAATAGCCCAAACGCAAGCAGGCGGTGAATAGGATATGAACTCATATATTGTAAAAAGACTGGCTATATTGATTCCTGTATTACTGGGCATGACGCTCATCGTTTTTTCCATTATTCATGCCATTCCGGGAGATCCGGCGGAAACCATACTGGGAGATAAGGCTACGGAACAGTCCAAGCAGGCGCTACGTGAGCAATTGGGGCTGGATAAGCCGTGGTTACAGCAATATGGGACCTATTTAGGTGAGCTGGCACAAGGGGACTTGGGCGATTCCATTCGCACCAGGCAGCCGATTGCCCGGGAAATGCTTCCTTATCTGGCGGCTACGCTGGAGTTGACAGTAGCAAGCATGTTTTTTGCTGTAGTAGTCGGAATGAACGCCGGCATCGTGAGTGCCTGGAAGCGAAATTCCTGGTTTGACTATGTCAGTATGGTCATTGCCCTGGTCGGAGTATCGATGCCGATTTTTTGGCTGGGCTTGATGGAGCAATGGATCTTTGCAAATAAACTGCATTGGCTTCCTTCCATCGGACGCATGAATTCTCGTGATCCGGTGGAAGCTGTGACACATTTAGCCGTGATTGATGCGATCATAGGTGGACGTATGGATCAGGTGTGGACCGTCATCAAGCATTTGATCCTGCCCAGTATCGCACTGGGAACGATTCCAATGGCGGTCATTGCGCGCATTACCCGTTCCAGCATGCTGGAGGTTATGGATGCGGACTATATCCGTACAGCTCGGGCGAAGGGGCTGGCATCTTTTCAAGTCGTATACAAACATGCGCTTAAAAATGCTGCGATCCCCGTACTTACTGTCATCGGTCTTCAGACTGGCTCACTACTGGGAGGCGCGGTACTGACAGAAACCATTTTTGCCTGGCCTGGCATCGGACGGTACATTTTTGAAGCGATCAGCTCGCGTGACTATCCGGTTATTCAAAGCGGAATTCTGATCATTGCGTTCCTGTTCGTCATCATTAATCTGATTGTCGATTTGCTGTACGCGGTGCTCGACCGGCGTATCCGTTATCAGTAATCAAGTCGCCAATTGTTCAAGGGGGAGCTTGTCCGATGTCACAATTTTCAATGGAACCCAACAACATACCGACGACACGCAGCACATTGGCTCATTTGCCTGTCGTGACTGGCCCTTGGAGAGACGCATGGAGGGCTTTTCGTCACAATAAAATGGCGTTCGTCGGCCTGAGCATTATTATCTTCTTTGTCATCATTGCTTTGATCGCGCCGTGGATTGCTCCTTTTGACTATAAAGAGCAAAATTTGGTGAGCCGTTTGCAGCCTCCTTCTGCGGAGCATTGGTTCGGTACGGATGATCTCGGTCGAGATTTACTGACTCGCACGCTGTATGGAGCCAGAATCTCGTTGTGGGTCGGTTTCTTGTCTGTTATTGGTTCAATGATTGTAGGAACAGCCTTAGGTTTAATCGCAGGATTTTACGGAAAATGGGCAGATATGGCCATTTCGCGACTATTCGACATTTTACTGGCATTTCCGGGGATTTTGCTGGCCATTGCTATTGTGGCCATTTTAGGGCCTTCATTGGAAAATGCGTTGTACGCCATTGCCATTGTCAATGTGCCAACGTATGGGCGGTTAGTTCGCTCTAAGGTGCTGAGTGTCAAAACGGAGGAGTATATCACTTCTGCTAGAGCGCTTGGAGCCAATAATACACGAATCATCCTCCGTTATATTTTGCCTAACAGCCTGACACCGATCATCGTACAGGGAACGTTGGGGATCGGAACGGCCATCATTGAAGCGGCAGCGCTTGGATTTCTGGGCTTGGGTGCACAACCTCCTGAGCCAGAGTGGGGTAAAATGTTGTCCGATTCGCGGCAATATATCCAGAACGCGCCGTGGACAGTTATTTTTCCGGGGGTATCTATCATGCTGACCGTATTGGGATTTAACCTGATGGGAGACGGCCTGCGGGATGTATTGGACCCGAGGGCGAAGCGGTAGAGCAAAAGTGATGAGGTATATAAAGTTGAGTAAAGAGGTGTTCTCTGGCCTGAAGCAAATGGCTGGGGACCACCTTTTTTATATGACTTTTTTTGTATTGGAGTAGAAAGCACCATCCGACTGCGCAGTGACGCTAAAAGTAACTTTTACAGCTGAAAGTCATGTGAGCTTTCCTGAGGCGCAAAAAAAATGTATAATCACTCCAATTGAGTACGTAGGGAGTGGGCTTTATGACATGGCAGGACAAGAGAGAGCATCGGCAATTTGCGGAACAGACACGAAGCGACGCTTCACGGGCCGCATATGAACGGGACTACTCCCGTTTAATCCATTCACCGACTTTCCGTCGGTTGCAGGGTAAATCACAGGTATTTGGCGCAGGCACGGGCGATTATTACCGTACACGACTGACGCATTCTTTGGAGGTAGCGCAAATTGCGCGTGAAGCATCACGAAGCTTGCTGCGCCGCCATCCCGAAGTAGAGCTGGAACAAGCAGATAACGCAGGACTGATCATTGACCCTGAGGTGGTAGAATGTGCTTCCATTGCACATGACTTTGGCCATCCACCGTTCGGACACAAGGGGGAAGAGGTGCTGGACGGGATTTTGGATCAACTGATTGAAACAAAGGTAGAAAAGATATCCTCTGCCGGAGGCTTCACACCGGAGTCTAAGCGTGGACAGGAGGCCTATGCGCGTGAGCGACGAATTTATGAGCATTTTGAAGGGAACGCGCACAATTTCCGGCTGATTATGTTTTTGGAGAAGCGTGAGAACGTGGATGGTTTGAATTTGTCGGACGCTGTGTTACTGGGGATCAACAAATACCCGTACCCGGGGATTCTGAACAAAAAAGGGTTGTACCTGCATGAGTGGGAATACATACGTTCCATCCGCGAGGATTGGGGTATCCCTGATGGTAAAAAAACGTTGGAAGCCCAGCTTATGGACCTGTGCGACGATATCGCTTATTCTGCGCATGATCTGGAGGACGGGATTAAGGCTGGGAAAATCGAGGTACATGAGCACTTCTTATATGATCCGTATTTAATTCGTCTGATTACGGAGAAAATCACCACGTTGGAGGATAGCTTCTGGCAAGGCTGGCAACTGGCTCAGATTGAGCAGAAGGTAGCGGCTGTGCTGAGCGAATTTTTGAAGGTGTGGAACGGCAAGATGCCGATGTGTGAACACGATTATTCCCGTACTCGCCGTGAAGTGAAGGCATACTGGGTTAGCCTGTTTGTCAGCAGCTTGGGTGTAATTGAGGATGGAAATTGGAAAAAGGTGACCTTCGTACGGGATGGAAGCGAAGATTTGGATATGCTGCGCACTGTGAGTGTGTTGAAAAGCTTTGCTTGGGTTACGATGATCCGCGATCTGCGCGTACAGCGACTGCAAAAACGGAGTGAGTGGATGCTCAGACGGCTGTGGTTAGCTTTTCTAGACCCGGAAACGTCCAAATCTATTATTCCAAGCGACTGGCTCCAGCGCTATGAGCGCGACCAAGCCAAGGCGAAACCGATCTGGACATGGGAGCATATGGTCATAGACTATATTGCAGGCATGACCGATGCTTTTGCTGAAAAAATCTATAATGAGTTATACGGTCTGAAGGTGGGTTCGATTTATGATCTGGATTGACCTTTAAATTACCCCTATATAGTAGAAGGAACTGGTTTGTAATGGATAGCAGGAGGGAGGAATATGTCTATGCAATCTCAGTCTTTATCTATAAAAAGGTTGAATCTCGGTGTGCTCGATATGGTGCCGTTGCTGCCCAGTAACCGTCCGGAGCAGGCGGTTCAACGAGCTGGTGAACTAGCAAGACAGGCAGAAGCATGGGGATATACACGCTACTGGACCTCGGAGCACCATGATATGGAGGGGCTGGCTTCCTCCAGCCCGGAAGTGCTGCTGTCTCATATCGGGGCGGTGACGAAGACAATCAAACTGGGTGCGGGTGCTATTTTGCTCCCGCATTATAGTCCAGTCAAGGTCGCGGAATGGTTTCATTTGCTGGCTGCTCTATATCCTGGCAGAGTCGAATTGGGCCTGGGGAGAGCACCTGGTGGTGGACCTCATGCTTCAATGGCACTGAGCGGTAATTTTCTTCAACATGTGACGGAGCTGCCACAGACGATGGAAGCTCTATTGGCTTTGCTGGAAGGTACTTACGAATATGAACAGGTGCCTGTGTTTGCCCGGCCGATGCCTGAACAGCCGCCAGCAGTGTGGATGCTGGGTACAAACCGAAAAAGTGCCGAATATGCCGCCCAGTATTCAACAGGCTATGTATTCGGTCAGTTTATGAGTGAACAGCAAACGGAAGAAATGCTAAGCATTTACCGCTCCAGCTTTCAGCCATCCAACCGGATGGACAAGCCACATACCATGGTTGCTGTAGGAGCAGTATGTGCCTTGACGAATGAACTGGCGCAGCAATGGGCTGGTCAGATTTCATTGGGCGACCCGGCAATGCGAGCCAGCTGGCTGGTGGGAACGCCGTCGGATATTGCCGAACGGTTACGCGGCTTGCAGATTAAATATGATAATGATGAGTTTCTGTTGGTCACACCGATTCCCGATTATGAGCAGCGGCTTCACTCCTACCGTCTAATAGCGGAGGCTGTAAATTCTAACCTTGATTCCAAATGAAAAGAGATATGACATGAATAAACAGAAAACGAATATCGAAGAAATGAAACCAAGCTACATATATACCTATGCGTGTCATGAAACAGAGCGTGAGTTGTGTCTTTTGGAATTAAAATGCTTGTTCGGTCAGCCGCCCGTGCAGGACTCCATCCTATTGTCCCATCGGCGTCTAGAGCCGGGGACAAGCCCGTTTATTCATCTTCGGCTGGATGTAATGACAGATGCGGGAACACTGGAAGAGCTATGCGAAGCAGCTTCTATGTTACAACTTGAGGAAGGAAAGACTTTCAAGGTGTTGTGCCTTAAAGAAGGTGACCATGAGGCTGATTATGACGAGCGGCGCGGGATCGAACGCCGAATGGGTGCACGCATTCATGGGCAGGCGCAAATGAAGACACCGGATATCACCCTTGGTGTTATTCGGATAGGAGAACGGTGGCTACTGGGCACGTGTCAGTATAGCGACAGATCGTGGCAGGAGCGTCGTCAGAAGCCGCAAAATTATTCTACTGGACTACCCGTTCTGGTAGCTAGGGCACTTGTGAATTTGGCAGCAACTGATCTAACAGCAGCAAAGGGAGAGTCAGGCTCATTGAAACTGCTAGACCCGTGTTGTGGTATGGGCAATGTAATGATTGAGGCATTGAGTATGGGAAAGGATATTCGCGGTTGTGATATCAACCCGTTGGCGGTGCGTGGGGCACGAGTGAATTTGCGTCATTTTGGATATGAAGAAGATCTAGTGAAGCTCGGGGATATGAATATGCTCGAAGGCACATACGATGCGGCCATATTGGATATGCCCTATAACCTGTGCTCCGTGCTCCCGGCTGATGAACTAAAGAAGATGCTGCGCAGTCTGAGACGCTTGGCCGCGCGGGCAGTGGTCGTGAGCACGGAGCCGATGGAAACATTGTTATCCGACTCAGGTTGGACCCTTACGGAGCAATGCCGCATACATAAGACAGGTATGAGTCGGGAAATCTGGATCTGTAAGTAGTGTGTTAATACTTAGTTTTGTAGTTAACCAAATTCAGCGGCAGTTCCTGATCAGCGGCATAGGCATTCAAATTAGTAAGAAAAATATCTACCGCCCGTTCGGCATATCGGTCCGTATCGCCTGCAATATGCGGTGTGATCAAGACATGGTCCAGACTCCATAGCGGATGTGAAGCAGGTAGCGGTTCTTCCTCGAATACATCCAGTCCGGCAAAGGCAATATGCTTTTGCTCCAAAGAGCGTACAAGCGCATCCGTATGAACGGTGCCACCGCGGCCTACATTAATGAAGAAGGCTTCCTTACGCATAGCTGCAAATGCTTTTTCGTCAAAGAAGTGATGGGTTTCCTTGGTGAATGGTAATATATTTACCACGATATCCGCTGCTCCCAATGCTTCGTGTAGTTGTTCGTTAGTATACATGTGCTCTACATGGGGAGCTTCCTTGCCAGAACGACGGACTCCGATCACCCGCATGCCAAAGGCTTCTGCAATCCGCGCTGTTTCGCGGCCGATTTCGCCAACGCCTGTAATCAACAGCGTTTTGCCACGTAATTCCGTCAGTTGGCCTTTCGGTGGCTGCCATGTTTTCTGACGTTGCAAGAGAGCTGCTTGCTGTAAATAACGTGTATGCGATAGCAGCATTCCAAAAATCTGCTCTGTAATTGGAATTGCATGCACACCACTTGTATTCGTTAGTAAAATGTTACGCTTCTCCAATTCGGTAAGCGGTAGCTTGTCAATTCCAGCCGACCAGGTTTGTATCCACTTCAGTTTGCTGTCTGGGTGTAACGCCTCTTTGGCAATATGCTTTGACCAGCCTAGAATAACCTCGGCCTCCCAGATTTGTTTAGACTCCAATTCCTGAGCTTTGCCAATAATCAACTCGTAGCCCGGAGCTGTTGCACGAACTTGTTTTTTTTGCTCTTCCGTAAGTTGATGTAAGCTTAAAATGTTTCCCATAGTTCATAGCCTCCTCGATTTTTGATTCCTTGGAGTTTCCAATATATTCTGGCGAACCATCCTTTCAAGAATAACAGATTGCCGAAAAAATTGCATAATTAGGGTAAAAACGAGCTCGCGGTGTCACTATATATAACAACAAATGGCTTTACCCTGATTAGGGACAATCCAAACAGCTACTTTTTGAGATATCCACAAATATCTATTAGGAAAGGAGGTATAGATTGATGAAAAATGAATCGCAAAGACTTTTTACAGCTATTGCTCTCCCAAATGAGCATAAGAAGAAATTACATGATTGGGTGGAGCAGGATTTAAAAGACCTGACTTTTCGCAAATGGAGTGATTTCAGAGATTACCACGTGACACTTCAGTTTTTGGGTGATGTGGAGACCTCGGTTATACCGAAACTTGAGCAGGTTTTAGTTCAAGCTGCAGCTGAGCATGGCCCGTTCACACTCGGCATTGGAGAAGCAGGTTTTTTTGGCCGTGAAGAATTTCCGCGTGTACTGTGGAGGGGAGTGACCGGGCAGCGTGAGTCACTGGATCAATTGTACCAGTCCATACTCCAGGCTACGGAACCGCTGGGTTTTAAACCCGAGGAACGACCTTATCGACCTCATATCACCCTAGCACGCTCGTACACAGGAGAACAGCCTATTCCACCGTCTATTTGGCAGCCAAATGACCGATGCAGCGAGCCGTGGGAAGTGGGAGAATTTGTTTTATATGCAACCAGAATGGGTCAAAAACCAATGTACCAAATAATTCAAACATTACCATTAATGAGGTGAAACCCTTGATCTATCAGCGAATTTAGTGATATAGTGTTTCAGCGTTATTCAAAAGGCGCATTTTGGGTTACATATCTGAGGAATGTGCTTAAAGTTAACGGGAGGAACATTATGGAAATCGTTAAAGAACATCGTTGGTTTGCACCTCTTTTGAGTGTGCTGCTTGTTTGTATATTGGGGATAGGCCTCTACGCTGAGGTTCAGCAAACACAGAAAAATCATAAAAATACACCTATGCAATCTCTGAGCTGGTCAGGGAACTCTTCGGCTCCTTCATATGGCGACAGGATGGGGACCCATAACGGGTCAAACAGGACAAGCCCCATCTTTGTCGCTGCTCATGGGCAGCCAAGCTGGAAAGAAATCATGCCGACACCGTTACCCGCTTCCCAGATGAAGCAGGCGGAACAAGCTCGGAATAACGTTGCTACAGGCAAGAAAAAGCTTGAGGTCCAGCATAGCAAGTCCGCAATCCTAACCCCTCCTACAACCATCTACTTTACGAAGACAAAAATGCTCACTCAGGATGACAAGGCGTTGTCTACCTGGAGCTATCCTGTCTCCGCTAAAGAACTGCTCCTGCTGCAAAAAATAGTGATGGCAGAAGCAGAAGGCGAACCGTACGAAGGCAAAGTGGCAGTTGCCAACGTTGTCTTAAACCGGCTGCGGTCAGCCCCATTTCCCGATACGATTCAGGCAGTGATTTATCAAAAAGCGCAATTTAGTCCGGTCGCGAACGGGCGTCTTCGTCGTGTTCAGCCCAACCAGGACAGCATCCGTGCGGTTACTGCTGCTTTGAACGGCCATAAAGCCGTGCCTGATAACACCTGTTTTTTCCTGTCGCTTACGTTAGCCCAGGACCTTACGGTTCATCATTCGCGTACCAAGGTGAAAACTATCGGTCATCATACCTTTTATAAATGAGCATTTGGCATAAAACCCATGAGCGTTTCAAATCAGTAATGTATAGATTGAAACGGTTTAGTTGGCAGCCTTCTACAAATAACAGCCCTTTCTAAACAATAGGGTTCAGCTTTGTGAACGGATTTTGTGGTACAGGTGAAGCCAGTATGCAAAAGAGTTATAATAGGTAAAGGAAAGTAACCAAAATAATGAAAGTGACAAAGGAGGCGTAGATGATATGAAAATCACATATTATGGACATTCAGTTGTACTGGTAGAGGCAGAGGGGAAACGGATTATTATTGATCCTTTTTTGACGGGAAATCCTAAAGCAACCGTACAAGCCGAGGATATTCAGGTGGATGCCGTACTGTTGACACACGGTCATGCCGATCATTTTGGAGATGCTGTTGAAATTGCCAAGCGCAATGATTGTCCAGTGATCGCGGTCGCGGAACTGGCCGAATATTGTTCATCCTTGGGGGCCAAAGCTCACGGTATGAATCTGGGTGGGGGGCACCACTTTGACGGTTTCCATGTGAAATTCACGCTTGCGTTCCACAGCTCATCTTTGACGGTGGACGGACAAACCGTTTACATGGGAGAGCCGGCGGGGATTTTATTGACCATGGGAGGCCAAACCTTTTTCCATGCAGGGGATACTGGCCTGTTTGGCGACATGCGTCTCATTGGGGAAACTAACTCCATCGATGCTGCGGTATTGCCGATCGGAGATGGTTATACGATGGGACCGGAGGATGCACTGCTGGCAGCAAAATGGCTGCGTGCAAGCCGCGTAATACCGGTGCATTACAATACGTTCCCGGGTATTGAGCAGGACGGAGACGGCTTCTGTGATCGTCTACACAAAGAAGGCATTGAAGGGAAAGCATTGAAGCCCGGCGAAAGTCTCGAATTTTAATAGGATATCTGATTTGCGGGAATACACTTGATGGTCTATAAACTCATCAAATCTCCTTTGTCGCCTTTTCTGTTCCTTAGAGGAATAGGAAAGGCTGTTTTTTAAAAGTGAATATTTATACATAAAAATGAGATATTTTTGCATTGATACGTTGAAGCTGTAATGTAAAAGATTTATTATCACAATCATAAAAACTTTGAATTGCTAACATGATAGGTCAATGATAAAATGATAGAACTAATTAGATTCATCAGTGGAATCGACGTATTTTTCAAGTCAAGCCATTGCATAATTATTGAAAAACATACGCATTCAGCGGACCGTACCGCCTTGAATACGTCACATGTTTTGTCCCCCATTCCTCGTAGTTGTTCTTTGAGTTACCTCTTGTTGCCACTGTCTTCTATTCGGCCGCCTGTATTTCAGGCCAGCATGACTTTATAACAGAAAGGTTGCGTTCCATGAGACAGACAGGTTTACCACCCAAACAGGGACTATATGATCCCCAATTCGAAAAAGACGCCTGCGGCATGGGCTTTGTTGCCCACATCAAGGGAAAACCATCGCACGATATTGTAAGTCAGGCTTTGACCATGCTCGTGAATATGGAGCATCGGGGCGGTCAGGGAAGTGAACCAAACTCCGGTGACGGAGCAGGGATTATGATTCAGGTCCCTCATCTGTTTTTTCAAGAGGAAGCGGAGCGATTGGGTTTCAAATTGCCAAAGGCCGGACATTATGGCGTTGGTATGCTTTTTGTATCCAATGATCCCAAAGTTCGTGAGGTACATGAGCAGAAGCTAAGAGATATCATCGTGGACGAAGGTCAAAATTGTTTGGGTTTTCGCGATGTTCCAACTTATGACGAAATGCTGGGGAAATCGGCAAAAGCAGCTAAACCGGGCGTGCGTCAGGTATTCATCGGTCGCAGTAGCGATCTAAAGGAAGAGCTGGACTTCGAACGGAAACTGTATGTCATTCGCAAACGTGCAGAGCTTGCTATTCGCTATAACCAAGAGGATGAGAACGGTGAGTCGTTCTATATTCCAAGTTTGTCATGTCGCAAGGTTGTATACAAAGGAATGCTGACAACCGAGCAGGTAGGCAAATTTTATCTGGATTTGCAGGATGAGCGGGTGACATCGGCGATCGCGCTGGTCCATTCCCGTTTTAGCACGAATACGTTCCCGAGCTGGGACCGTGCGCATCCTTATCGTTTTATGATTCACAACGGTGAAATCAATACTATGCGCGGCAACGTGAACTGGATGCATGCTCGCCAGGCGCAGTTTGAAAGCGAAGCGTTTGGTGGAGATATCAAGAAGGTAAAACCAGTCATTAACCCAGATGGCTCCGATACAGCCATGTTTGATAATACGCTGGAGTTTCTGTATCTGAGCGGACGTTCCCTTCCTCATGTAGCCATGATGATGGTGCCGGAGCCTTGGAACAAGCATGAAACCATGGACCCGAAGAAGCGAGCATTTTATGAATATCACAGCACCATGATGGAACCGTGGGACGGACCTGCTGCGATGGCGTTTACAGACGGTATCCAAATCGGAGCCATTCTCGACCGCAACGGTCTGCGTCCTGCACGTTACTATGTGACCAAGGACGATCTGATCGCACTGTCTTCAGAGGCGGGTGTATTGGATATTGCTCCTGAAAATGTGCTCTATAAGGATCGTCTCCGTCCGGGTCGTATGCTGTTGGTTGATACCCAAGAAGGCCGTATCGTTTCTGACGAAGAGTTAAAGGAACGTATCGCTTCCGAGGAACCTTATCAGCAATGGCTGGATGAGCACTTGGTTGATCTGGATGAGCTGCCAGAAGCACTAGAACAGCCGGAGCCTAAACATGAAAATGTAAATCAGCTTCAGCTCGCTTTTGGATATACGTTTGAAGAACTGCGCAAAATTCTGGAGCCGATGGCACTTACAGGTGCAGAACCGATTGGCTCAATGGGGTACGACGCACCATTGGCGGTGCTGTCTGATCGTCCGCAACGTTTGTACAATTACTTTAAACAAATGTTTGCCCAAGTCACGAACCCGCCGATTGACGCCATTCGTGAAGAGATTGTAACGTCAACCGCAACTACGATTGGGCCAGAGCGCAATTTACTGCATCCAGAACCGGAAAGCTGTCGTCAGATTCGTTTGGATTCGCCGGTGTTGTCGAATGAGGAGTTTGCCAAAATTCGCCACGTACACCGTCCGGGCTTCAAATCAATGACAATTCCGATCTTCTTTGAAGCGAAGGAAGGTGCTGAGGGCTTACGCAAGGCGCTGGAAGGATTGTTTGAGGCGGCTGACCGTGTCATTGACAAAGGTCATAACATCCTGATTTTGTCCGACCGTGGAGTGGATGCGGAAAATGCGGCCATTCCGGCGTTGCTAGCTGTTTCCAGCCTGCATCACCATCTGATTAAGCAGGGTACACGCACTCGTGTGAGCATTTTGCTGGAGTCCGGGGAGCCAAGGGATATTCACCATTATGCGGTGCTGCTTGGCTACGGTGTGAGCGCGGTTAATCCTTATCTGGCTTTTGAAACGCTGGATGTCATGATTCAGCAGGGCTTGCTGCGCGGCATCTCGCACGAAAAGGCAGTTAAAAATTATATTAAAGCGGCAACAAAGGGTGTCGTTAAAATATTGTCCAAAATGGGTATTTCCACGATTCAGTCGTACCGTGGAGCACAAATTTTTGAGGCTGTAGGTCTGAAACAGGATTTTGTTGACCGTTATTTCACCTGGACACCTTCCCGCATTGGCGGTATCGGTCTGGAGGAAGTGACTACGGAAGCGCTGGTTCATCATAACCGTGCTTTCACCGACAAGGACGGCAACGACAAAGTGCTGGATTCGGGCGGCGACTATCAATGGCGTAACGACGGGGAAGAGCATTTGTTTAACCCGCAAACGGTGCATTTGCTCCAGCAGTCGGTTCGCTCTGGAGACTACAAGTTATACAAGAAATACGCCAAGCTGGTGCAGGGCGAAACGGAACAGCATTTAACGATCCGCTCGATGCTTCAGTTGAAGCCTACGGGTGAGCCTGTGCCGCTGGAAGAAGTGGAATCCGCTGCATCCATTATGCGTCGCTTCAAGACAGGAGCCATGTCCTTTGGCTCGATCAGTCAGGAAGCGCATGAAGATATGGCGATTGCGATGAATCGGATCGGTGGCAAGAGCAATACGGGTGAAGGTGGGGAGAACCCTGCACGTTTCATTCCGGATGCCAATGGCGATTCTCGTCGCAGTTCGATTAAGCAGGTAGCGTCAGGCCGATTCGGTGTAACATCGAATTACTTGGTGAATGCCGACGAAATTCAGATCAAAATGGCGCAAGGCGCGAAGCCGGGTGAAGGTGGACAACTGCCAGGACGTAAGGTATACCCTTGGGTTGCTGAGGTACGTGGTTCTACGCCAGGAGTAGGTTTGATTTCACCACCGCCGCATCACGATATTTATTCTATCGAGGATTTGGCAGAGCTCATCTATGATCTCAAAAACGCCAATCCGCGTGCTGACATTAACGTGAAACTGGTGTCAGAAGTAGGCGTAGGCACGATTGCTACAGGGGTAGCAAAAGGCCGTGCTGACATTATTCTGGTCAGCGGTTACGACGGTGGTACAGGCGCTTCCCCGCAAGGCTCCATTCGCCATGCAGGTATGCCTTGGGAGCTGGGTCTGGCGGAGACGCATCAGACGCTGATGTTGAACAACCTGCGCGACCGCGTGGTATTGGAGACAGACGGCAAGATGCTGTCTGGCCGCGATTTGGTAGTAGCTGCCCTGTTGGGCGCGGAAGAATACGGCTTCTCTACAGCGCCGCTCGTGGCGTTGGGCTGTATTATGATGCGGGTATGCCAAATGGATACATGTCCGGTTGGTGTGGCTACGCAGAATCCGGAGCTGCGCAAAAATTATATGGGCGATCCTGCCCATGTGGTGAATTTTATGCGTTTCATCGCAGAAGATGTCCGTGAAATTATGGCGGAATTGGGCTTCCGTACAATTCAGGAAATGATTGGACGTACGGATTGTCTGGATACCGTGAACGCCGATTCGCATTGGAAGAAGAAGGGCGTAGACCTGAGCTTGCTGTTGCATGTTCCTGAGTTGGAAGAAGGTAGTGTACGTTACCGCGTACAACGCCAAAATCACGGTCTGGAAGAAACACTCGACATGCAGCAGCTCGTACCGATGGCTGCGGAAGCGCTGGAGAACGGAACGCCTGTTGAGGGTACCTTACCTATTACAAACGTAAATCGGGCGGTAGGAACGATTCTGGGCAGCGAGGTCACCCGTAAGTATGGAGCGGCGGGTCTGCCAGAGGATACGATTCGCTTTAACTTTATTGGATCGGCAGGTCAGAGCTTCGGGGCATTTATTCCGAAAGGCATCACGCTGAGCGTGGAAGGCGATAGCAATGACTATGTCGGTAAAGGGCTATCTGGCGGTAAGGTTATAGTGAAAAAGTCTCACAAAGCGACCTTTAAGGCAGAAGAGAACATTATTATCGGAAATACAGCCTTGTATGGAGCGACCAGCGGTGAAGCTTACATTAGCGGAATCGCAGGCGAGCGCTTTGCCGTTCGGAACTCCGGCGCACGAATTGTAGTTGAGGGCGTTGGGGATCATGGTTGCGAATATATGACGGGCGGACGTGTAGCGGTATTGGGTGGAACCGGACGGAATTTTGGAGCCGGAATGTCCGGAGGTATTGCATATGTCTATGACCCTGAGGGGACGTTCCTGAGCCGTTGTAATCTGGAAATGGTGTTGCTGGAAGGTGTGGAAGAACCTGCAGAAGCAGCGGATTTGCGCGGCTTGATTCAACGCCATGTCACTTACACGGGTAGTGAAGCGGGACAACGTATTTTGGATGATTGGCAGACTGCGATTCAGCAGTTTGTACGGGTGATTCCAAAGGATTACAAGCGTATGGTTGAACAGATCCAAAAAGAAGAGGCAACTGGTTTGAGCGGAGATGAAGCTCTGTTGGCAGCATTTGAAGCCAATATGCGTGAATTGGCGCGTGCCGGGGGCTAAAATGTAGACTACCAAATTTACTAAAAAAGGACTCGCTGAATACCGCTGTTATAATCACGGTGGTACCAGCAAGTCTTTTTTAGGTTGCTAAAAATGTGATTCATTTCCTTGACAAACGTCATAAATTCTGACATTACCCCCAAAATGTTTTCCTGAAACGGTAAATATGTTATAAAAAGTACCAAATTTTTTGGAATGTAACCGTTTACGTAAGAGTTTATGTCTTGTTATTTATTTTTGGATTGGTTATGATTTTTTTAGAGTACACAAACAAACCTAATATGCCCATCGTCCCTTCAAAACACAGAATAGGGTGACAGGATGAAGTTGAGGAAGTCAGCAGAAGACAAAATGATTTTTTTATACCGTTATGTATCACTATCTCTAACGTCACTTGTTTTTCTGTTCGAATCATCTAGGTTAATCGTGTGGCAGAAGCTATTACTGATTGGTTTTCTATTTTTATCCGTTACAGCATTTACTTGGATTTACCGTAAATACAGACTTCATGATATGGTATTGAAATGCAGCATTGCACTAGAAACAGCAGGGATCATTTTGTTGTTATTCCCAACCGGAGGGATGGATAGCCCGTTCAAATGGTATGTGATTACCCCCATGCTGGTGGCTTGTGCTCATCTGTCTATGAGATACAGTTGGACACTCCTCCTTTCTTATATCGGCTTGGTGCTTACATTTTGTTATATCTTTTTTACACCAGGTCAATATTTTTTGTGGGATCTTATATTGCAGAATATCAATTTGTTTCTGGTACTGATCGTAACTACGATGGCAATGCAGGTTATCGGCGTCATGAAGGACGAACTGAAGGTGGCTAAAGAACAAGCCAATGAGACGATGGATCATATCAAGTCGATTTACCACATCATGGAGACGACCAGCCACAATGAGGCTTTAAATCTCGGTCAGGTCATCTCAGACTATACTGTCAAGCTAACAAAGCAGAGCCGTGCATTTTTCTGGCTAGATAGTCAGGAGGAGGATGCACCGGAAAGCAGCCAGACAGGCTGGACGGTAGAGGAGGAGGAGCAGCTATTCGAGGAGCTGGGGAATTATCGGGAGGAATTCAGGGAAGAGCGTGAACCATTTTTCAGACATCTGCCAGAATGGGGCGATTTCCTCATGATCACAGTACCGATGACGACCCGTTTTGTAGCGACGATTGGCCTCAAGCTGGGCCCGGATCAAAGTCTGACAGGAAGACGCTGGCTCGTGCAACAACTGATATTCTTGGCTGAGCTGAGCGCTGTGTTCTTGGAGCGCTATGAGCTGGAGCGTATTGAAAATCAGCTGATTGTGACGAATGAGCAGAACCGAATTGCAAATGAAATGCATGACAATGTTTCTCAAAGTCTTTTTGGTATTGTGTACGCAACGCATTCTCTCCGGCAAACCTGGTGTCATCAGCCAAAGGAGCAAATTCAGCAATCTGCTAACCAAGCGGTTAGAGAGCTGAAAGGGGCGATTCATAGTCTAAGCTCGAAAAAAAGCGGAGGCTCAACTTGGTTAGGGACGGTGAAAAGTCATCTCCATACACTCTCCAAGCTGAACCATGTACAAATTGATTTTGACATTCATGGTGATCATTATTCACTTCCGTATTTGTACCAAAAAGCTTTGTTCCGCATCATTTCCGAAGCGGCGGGGAACGCAATCCGTCATGGATTGGCCAAGCGAATTGATGTGAAGTTAAAATTGACGCCCCAAGTGATTAGACTGTCTATTCATGACGACGGAGTAGGGTTTGAGACGGCGAGAATGGTAGCAGGAGGTGAGGCGGTCAGTGCAGGCGGGGGCCTGGGCATGATGAATATGGAATATTTAGCTCAATCGATGGGAGGCGAATTTGATATTTCAAGTCGAATCGGAGAGGGAACACAGATCCGATTGTCCATTCCGGTAAATGCTTATGAATGAGGATTTTGCAAAATCCTCGAATAAAATGCGTGAACATTCTGCAATACAAAATCTGCGGTAACAATCGGATACATAGGGATTATGCAAATCCTGAACTGTAGACAGGAGGCCGAATCATGAAAATTGTCATTGTCGATGATCATCCTTTAGTACGGAAAGGACTCGCTGCGGTTATATCCATGCAGCCCAATGTTCAGTTTGCGGGAGAGGCCCAGAATCAACAGGAAGCACTTGTGGTGATCGAGGAAACAGATCCGGATCTGGTGCTGCTGGATTTGAAACTAGCTGATGAATCGGGGCTGGATATTATCAAGATAGCGCGCGGACGTGGTTTCAGAAGCAAATTTATTTTGCTGACCTCTTCCGCAACACGTGAAGATTTTCTGAAAGCAGAGGAAGCTTCCGTGGATGGTTATGTGCTTAAGGAAGCATTGCCTGAGGAATTAATTTACGCGATTCATCTTGTCAACAAAGGACGCAAATATTATGATCCGGCTATTCTCGAAAACAAGCTGCGTGAAGATGCGGGCAATCTGTCGGACGACCTGACGCCAAAGGAAAAGGAAGTGCTGGTCGAGCTGGGACAAGGAGCCTGCAATCGTGAAATTGCATCGCGGTTATTTATCAGTGAGTTCACAGTCAAAAAGCATGTCAGTCAGATCTTGGCCAAGCTGCGGCTGGCGGATCGTACGCAGGCAGCATTGTATGCCAATGCCATTGGTCTGGCGAAGTACGAGCCAACAAACATGGTATGATGCGCTGACTCTATAAGCTGCGCTGCACTTTTATATGCGAGTGGAAAGAAAAGCCTCAAAATCACCAAGATTTGTGATTTTGAGGCTTTTTTCGATTTCTTTTTCCATAATCGACAAAGCATGGTACAAAAGTATACCATGCCGTATCCGAAAGTATACATTTCCCTCCCCCCATAGTGAGGGAGAAAGTGCCATTCGGTTCCATGTCGTTCACAGAGCCAATTGTTACAATAAAGTCATACTTAAATATGAAGAGAAATTGTATAGGAGGGAGGATTTTTGTGGAGAAAACCATTTTGGATTATCTAGTCCTGATCAAAAGAAGATTGTGGCTGATCGCAATTTTTGTCATTCTCTCATGTGTAACAACATACTTTGTGAGCGACAATGTTGTGAAGCCAGTCTATTCCGCTTCAAGCCAACTGCTGGTTAATCATATTTCCGCCAAGCAGGGGAGTAACAATCTGAACGACGTCAACACAAGTCTTAATTTGGTGGAAAGCTACAAGCAAATTCTCACTTCACCTAAAATTATGGACGCTGTTGTAGCGGCTCATCCCGAGTTCGGTTTGACGCAGCAGAAGTTGGCAGAGAAGCTGCAGATTAAATCCTCGGATAAAAGTCAGGTTATCGGTTTGACGTTTGAGGCAGGGAGCTATCCACAGGCCGCAGCGGTTGTAAACGCGGTAACCCAGAAATTCGTACAGACGGTTCCGGGATTGATGGAATTGAATAATGTGAAAATTTTAAATGAAGCGGACCCTCAGGCCAATCCTGACCCGATTAATGGGAACCCGCTCATGAATATTGCGATTAGTTTTCTCGTATCGCTGATGATTGCATTGGGCACGATTGTGTTCCTGGAAAGCATTAACGGCACGCTGCGCTCGGAGAAAGAAGCGGACGCGGACATCGGCATTCCGGTAATCGCATCGATTCCAGTCATTCGCAAGAAAGACGTCGATGGAGCAGCCGGAAATTCCAAAGAACGGGTAGGGGAGCGTAAATATGCTGCGATTGAATGACATGTTGATTACAGAAAGTAATCCATCATCGTATATCTCGGAATCATTTCGATCCCTCCGTACATACATCCGGCAGCAGGTGATTGGGCAAAAGGACCGTGGAACGGTTCTATTGTTGACCTCGCCGGAAAGCGGAGCGGGTAAAACTACACTGCTCGCCAACATCGGAGTTTCCTTTGCACAAGAAGGCAAGAAGGTGGCTCTGGTGGATTGCAATCTGCATAAACCAGCGCTGCACGAGATATTCGGAATGGAGAATACCGGAGGTCTATCGGCTTATTTGCGCGGTGGGGCTTCTTCCAAGTCTATCGTTAGGCATGGTGGGCTGGAGCTATCGGTTGTTCCCGGTGGAGACACCCTGTACAACGCAGCAGATCTGCTCGGTAGCGAACGTATGGCTGAGCTGCTGGAAGAGCTCAAACGTGAATATGACATCATCTTGCTTGATTCGGCTCCGGCGTTGAATTATACGGATGCTCGCTTGATTGCAGGCTTGACGGATGGTGTGATTCTCGTTGCTAGACATGGTCGTACCAAACGGGAAGATCTACGCAAAACAAAGCAACTCATGGAGCAGGCCAGTGCGACGCTGGTTGGAATTGTGATGAATCAGGTGAAGTAAGCAACACCAAAATTCGATGAAGCAAGGAGAATGAGTGCGATGACGAAAAGAGTGAAAAAGGCCATTATTCCAGCAGCAGGGTTAGGTACGCGCTTCCTCCCTGCCACAAAAGCGATGCCTAAGGAAATGCTTCCAATTATCAATAAGCCTACGATTCAATATATCGTGGAAGAAGCGATTGCTTCGGGTATTGAGGACATTATTATCGTTACGGGTAAAGGCAAACGTGCCATTGAGGACCACTTTGACAACGCATTTGAGCTGGAATCCAAACTGCTCGAGGACGGTAAGCTGAAACTTCTGGAGGAAGTACAGCGTTCTTCGGGAGTGGAAATTCACTACATTCGCCAAAAAGAACCCAAAGGTCTTGGACATGCGGTATGGTGCGCAAGACGCTTTATCGGGGACGAGCCGTTTGGTGTGCTGCTGGGCGATGATATCGTAACAGGTCAGAAACCTTGCCTGCGCCAGCTGATGGATCAGTATGAGGAAACTCAAAATTCGGTTATCGGTGTGCAACGGGTACCGCAGGAATTTACGAACCGGTACGGCATCATTGAACCGGATCAGCAGGACGGACGCTTGTACCGAGTGAATAATTTTATAGAAAAACCGGCTCCAGGCACAGCGCCATCCGATTTGGCTATTATGGGTCGCTACGTGTTCTCGCCGAAAATTTTCAAATATCTTGATCTTCAGGAAAAAGGAGCTGGCGGCGAAATTCAGCTGACGGATGCGATCCAAAAGCTGAATCAGAGTGAGCGTGTGTACGCCTATGATTTTGAAGGCACACGTTATGACGTGGGTGAGCGTCTTGGATATATTTTAACCACACTTGAATTTGCACTTGCCAGCGATGATTTGAAGTATCCGGTTATGGAGGCCATGAATGAATGGTTGAAAAAGACCGAGAAAGCAACCACGGCAGGTTGAGAGGGGGTACGTCAGCATGAGCATGGAAAATTTACCGGAGGACGGCGAGGCTGTCATGTCAGGTAAAGCGTTTTACATGCCATACGGAAATACACAAATTCAGGATAAAATGTCCTACCTGGTCACAAAACGCCTCCTTGATATGCTGCTGTCGTTCGTGGGCTTGATCGTCTTGCTTCCGCTTTTTGTAGTGGTAGGCGTTTTGATTAAGCTCGAAGACCCAAAGGGAAGCGTGTTTTTCAAGCAAACTCGGGTGGGCAAGAATGAGAAGTTATTCGATATGTATAAATTCCGTTCAATGGTGTCCAATGCAGAGGAACTGAAAAAGGACTTGATGGAGCTGAATGAAGTGAGCGGCGCCATGTTTAAAATTAAAAACGATCCTCGGATCACGAAAATTGGCAGTTTTCTGCGCAAGACGAGTATTGATGAGATTCCGCAGCTGTGGAACGTGTTGGTCGGCGACATGACTTTAGTCGGTCCGCGTCCGCCGTTGCCCAGCGAGGTCGAGCAATATTCCGATTATGATAAGCAACGCCTGATTGTAACACCGGGATGTACGGGTTACTGGCAGGTGAGCGCACGTAACAGTGTAGGCTTCGAAGAAATGGTGCAAATGGATTTGAAGTATATTCATGTTCGCAATACGTGGCTCGATTTGAAAATCATCATGAAAACAGGCGTTAAAATGCTGTTCTCCAAGGATGCTTACTGATGGATGCATTCAAGCGATGTCCTGCAGTGTCCGTCGTTATTTGCACCTATAACCGGGCGGACCTGCTGGAGAAAACGTTAATGTCCCTGCTGGAGCTGGAAGACCTTGCACTGGCTGAGATCATTGTGGTCGATAACCGATCCACCGATCATACAGCAGCGACGATCAAAAGGTTCACCGTCGCCCATGGTCAGAATATCCATCTCCGATATCATTATGAGCGCGAACAAGGATTGTCTGCTGCTCGTAATGCAGGTATTACGTTATCAAGAGCGGAAGTCATTGCTTTTCTCGATGATGATGCAATTCCGTGTGTTACATGGTTGCAAACGATTATGTCAGCATTCGGGAACAATCCTGAGCTGACGGCTATGGGTGGGAAAATTGACCCTATGTTTGAGACGGAACGACCGGGTTGGCTGACAGGCCCGCTTGAACTGCCTTACACGATTATTGATCTGGGCAAAGCCGTTCGTGAATATCCGTCGGGACTGAATCCATTTGGAGCGAATATGGCGATGCGCAAAACGGCTTTTGCTGCCGTTATGTTCCCGCTTCATCTAGGCAGAAAGGGAGATATCCTTCTATCAGGTGAAGAATCGTGGGTATTCGAGCAAATCCGTAAAAATGGTGGAACGATTATGTATCATCCACACATGTCTGTGGAACATTTTGTGCCGTCTTCACGGTTAACGAAAGAATGGATCATGAACCGCTACTATTGTCAGGGCATGTCTAACGCTGCTCAGGCCGTAGGTCTGCGCGGCAACGCGATGCTGATGGCGAAGACGGCAGCCAAAGTGTTATACATCACTTTGGATTCCCTGCTGGCACGTAGTGAGGGCAGGAAGCTGTTGAACCGGTGCAGGCTTGAAAGTATCCGTGGGACGCTGGATACACTGCGCAACCGGAAAAGCGAGTCAGCTGCGGGGTGAAAGATGGAACATGAGTAACTATCCTTGGACTACTAGAATAAACACCATACAGCATGTTTTTATTTTTCTACTGGGCGCTCTTGCTGTAGGAATTGCGGCTACCTATCAGCCGGTGGTCAGTATTGCGGCGGTATGTTTACTGCTCTTGCTGGCTGTTTCTATCCATCATCCGGAGCGCATCAGCTATGCTGTTTTGCTAAGTACAGCAGTCTCAGTCGATTCTCTGTATCAGGGTGGCGTGTTCGGTATTGAGATTTTGTCATTGTACAAATTGGGCATTTTGGCTCTGCTGGTGCCGTGCATGCTCGTGTATGGCATACGTCTCAAGTTCAGCTATCCGGTCTGGGCATTGGTGATCATGCTGGGGATCACATTTGGATTTTCAGCATGGCTGCCTTTGTTAACGACCTCGATTGCCGTCAAGGCGTTCGTCGGTTTATCACTCCCTTTCTTTTTTTTACTGATCCAGTGGAAAAAGGATGTGGCAGAAAAGCATATCCGACTGATCAGTTTGTTGCCCATTATTAGTGTGGTCATTGGACTGGGTTTGCAGGTTCTAGGGCTGCATTCGTTTACGGATGTAGAATTTACGGGCGCAGTCAGAGTACAAGGAGCGAATATACCGCCGCATCTGGCAATGCTCTCCTTTCTCGGAATTGCTGTCTCTCTAATTGAGGTCAAGCGTAAACCCAAGCAAGCCGCTTTTTATTACACTGTGTTGGCACTGAACTTTCTGATTCTGATCGCCACCGGTACACGTGGACCGATTCTGGCATTGTTATTAATGTTTGCTGTGTATCTGTTTGATATTGCCCGTCAGTACCTCAAGGGGAAAGTCAATTATTTGCTACCGCTGGCCGGATCGTTTTTGGTTGCTCTGGGGGCGGTGGCCCTGCAATGGAACAATTTAAAAAAACGCTCCTTCGAACGGGAGACCGATACAGGCATTGACCTGTCGGGACGCTCGGAGGCATGGGAATATTTTTTGAACAGAGTACATGATTACCCTTGGTCAGGGAGAGGTCTTGGCGCGGTAACGGTCGCGAATGACGGGACATTATTCAATGGCTTTGTTGTACCGCATAACGAGTATATACGCTTTTATTTTGACACGGGATATATCGGTTGCGGGCTATTAATGCTTTCATTGCTGATCGTGTTCGCTCTCATTTACCGGTCGCTTGCCAAGTCTATCAAACCTTATTTTGTAAGCTTAATTGCAGGCTTTCTGATCTACTCGTTTTCAGATAATACGTTGTCGACGGTTCAGATGATTATTCCATTTTGCTGGTATTTGAACGCGTTATACCAGACATCTACTCAAACCGATTTTCGCAAAGAGAAGTGATACGATGAGCAGAGTGAACATGTTCGATGTCAACTTTGATAATTACGATTTTAATGATCTACTCGAATTTATAGATACTTCTATTGAACATCAGCGTCATTCCTACATTTTGACCTGTAATGTCGATCATGTGATCAAGCTTCGCAAGGATGATGAATTCCGCAAGGTGTATTCGGATGCCGGAGCTGTAGTGGCCGATGGGATGCCTATCATATGGGCGTCCAAGTTACTGAAAAAGCCCCTCAAACAAAAGGTGTCCGGGTCAGATTTGTTCACTCGGCTGGGAGAGGCTTTTGAGGATCGAGGCTATCGGTTATTTTTTCTGGGTGCAGCTGACGGTATTCCTGAGAAGGCTATGCTCAATCTCCAGGAATCTTATCCGAACATGAATGTGGTGGGCTGTTACTCTCCTTCTTATGGCTTTGAGAAAAACGAAGAGGAGAACAGGCACATTGTCCAATTGCTTCAAGAGGCTCGCCCGGACATCGTTTTTGTAGGTGTAGGCGCCCCTAAACAGGAAAAATGGATTTACAGATATTATGAGACTTACCGCGCTCCGATTTCGATTGGGGTGGGAGCGACCTTTGATTTCCTGTCAGGAAATGTGAAAAGAGCACCGGAGCTGATGCAGAAGACGGGATTTGAATGGTTCTGGAGGTTGTCTCAGGAGCCTAAACGATTGTGGAAAAGATATTTGATTGAGGATTCCCAATTTCTCGTTCTGCTGTTTAAGGAGATGTTCAAGCGGAAGCGGATGAAGGGAGGTCAGGGGTGAGAAACATGAGTCGGTTGGCAGATCAGCAGATTTCCGTTTGGCTAGGAAATCGGCGTGGAATCAGCATGATCGGCATGGGATTGCTGGCTTGTATGCTGCCACTCGCCATCGGATTTGTCAGCGCCAAGATGAATCCCACCATGAGCCAGCAGGGAGCCATATTGCTGGCGCTCGTTTTTCCGGCCTTCCTGCTGGCGATCTTGCAATCGCGGCTACTGATTCCTTACACACTGGCAGTGTGGGCAGTAGGCCCGGAAATCCGCCGCATTGCGGATTGGATGGAGGGAACGTATCACTCGGTTTCCTTGTTGAGCGTGGCACCGCTGCTGGTAAGCAGTATGTTGATTATTCCTGTGTTGCGAGGCATTCATCAGGCGGAAAAACCCTTGACCCGAATTGCTGTATTTTTCGGCATAGAATTGGCCTACGGAAGTGTGGTCGGGTTATTCAAAAATGGTATTGTTTTTGCTTATGATTTAGCCAATTATGTGGTTCCTTTGATCCTGTTGCCTTATCTTGCGATTAAGCCCATGAAGGCGAAGGAGCTGGACCGACTGCTGTATTCATATGCCAACATTGCTGTTCTTGTGGCAATTTACGGCATTATTCAGTACTTGACGGTGCCTCCGTGGGATGCATTTTGGATGAATCATGTAGAAATGAATTCCATTGGTGTTCCAGAACCACTTCAAATCAGAGTATTTTCTTCCATGAACTCGCCCGGTCCCTGCGCTATTTTCCTGGCGATGGCACTTGTACCCATGCTAATGGAAAAACGTTGGCGTGGCACTTTGGGATGGATCGGAATCCTGCTGACGGTCGTTTGTCTCTTAATCACGCTGGTACGTTCAGCCTGGCTAATTGCATTCGTCATGTTACTGGCTTACATTCTCAGTTCATCTTCCAAGGGAAAGTGGAAAACCTTGTTTCAACTAGCTATAGTTGGCCTTCTTCTCTACATCATTGTTCCAAAACTTCCAGGGGCAGAAGGTTTGGTGGCTCGCATGCAGACGCTGACGGATATTCAGCAGGATCATTCGTACAATGAACGTTTGGATTTACTGCATACGATGCTTCCGGCGATTGCTGGCAATCCGGTCGGGCAGGGGATTGGGAGTGTAGGAATCGGAACCAAGCTTGATAACGGCGGCGATCTCGGCGAACTTGGGATTATGGATAATGGATATATCGCCATTTTCCTCACCTTCGGTATTTTCGGGGCATTCTTTTTCTTCGGTGGTCTCTTCGTTATCATCAAGCGCCTTCTCGCTCGTATTGCCGCACGAGATGCCAGTCAGCCTTATATCAGACTGGCGTTGGCTACGTGGGCCGGAGCTGTAGCCAGTCTCATATCAGATAATGGTTTCCCCGGTATGCGCGGCTATCTGATCTGGATGATGATCGGAATAGGACTATGGGCAAAAGATGTCATCGCGGAAAGAAGGTAAAGGCTGTGCAAAACTTACAAGCATTATCCGCACCTGTCCGGACACTATGGTCCACGGTGATTCGGTTTGCCAAAAGCAAGGATAACAGCTCTGCAGCAGTAAAAACGATGATATTCAGTATGCTGATTCTCGTCGTGAATATGCTGACTGGTGTGCTAACGGCACGATTCCTGGGTCCTACTGGACGCGGGGAACAGACAGCGATGGTGAACTGGTCCCAATTTCTCGCCTTCTGCATGAGCTTCGGTGTCCCGTCTGCATTGATTTACAATGCGAAAAGGAAACCGGAGGAAACGGGCAAGCTGTATGGTCTGGCCTTGCTACTGGCTACCATGTTCGGGGGCTTGGCGACACTCGTCGGAGTTTTTCTAATTCCTTATTGGCTGCGCTCTTTTTCTTCATCGGTCATACTTTTCGCGCAGTGCTCCATGATGATGTGTCCGCTCATAGCGATTTCACAGATCAATAATGCATTGCTTCAAGTTCGCTCGGAATATAAGCAGTACAATTTATTCCGGTATCTGGTACCGCTAAGTACACTGCTGGGTCTGGCGATTCTGATCTTAACCGGAAATATGAATCCGTACACCTCGGCATTGGCCTATTTACTGCCGGGCTTGCCGATTTATATTGGTGTCACGATACGAATGATTCGGCTGTACAAACCAAAGGTAAAGAACAGCTGGACGCAATTTAAAAATCTCTTTACCTACGGTATGGGTTCATACGGAAATGATCTCATGGGGCAGGTTTCCACTTATATTGATCAGATTTTGATTGCGGGTCTGCTCAGACCCGCTGATCTCGGTTTATATGCAGTAGCGGTCAGCTTGGCCAGGATGGTGAATGTATTTTCTACCTCGATCATTGTCGTGCTGTTTCCCAAAGCCTCCGGTCTGAATAAGGAAGAGGCGGTGGCCATAACATTTCGGGCATTTCGAGTGACATCAACGGCAACCTTTCTGGCTGCGGTGATGCTGATGCTGATTGCTCCGTTCGTATTTACATTGTTATACGGTCAAGAGTTTAAACAAGCGCTTACGGTATTCCGGTTCCTGGTGCTTGAGGTTGCTATCAGTGGGGGAACCATGGTGCTGGCACAACAATTTATGGCGTTGGGTAAGCCCAAACTGGTTACCATTCTACAGGGTGTCGGATTGGCGCTCGTCATTCCATTGCTGTCCATACTCGTACCGAAATATGGATTGACGGGTGCAGGGATAGCAATGCTGTCTTCGGGGATTCTACGGTTCATTTTCATTTTATGTAATGTTAAATTCGTTCTAAAAATGAAGATTCCAAGACTGCTTATTTCCAAACAAGATTTTCAATGGCTCCGATCAACGATGTCACACTACATCCGGAAAAAGCCAGTTAACGGTTAGATAAAGAAGGAGGCACCCGCTAATGAACCACATGTCTAGCGTTCCCGCGGACAACCGGATATCCGTAGTTATTATCGCTCAGGATGATGGCACTCGAATCACAGCCGCCATTAAATCCTGCAAGCCCTTTGCGGACGATATCGTCGTCATTGACGGAGGGAGCAAGGACAATACGATTCAGGTAGCTGAATCCTTGGGCTGTCGGGTGTTTTCTAACCCGTGGCCCGGTTATGCCAAACAGCGCATGTTTGGTGTTGAAAAAGCGGAATTTGATTGGATATTCCTGATTGATACGGACGAAGTAGTGGATGCAGAGTTGCTTGGAGACTTGTTGAAAGTAAAGGAAACGCTCCACGATCCGGCCAAAGCATATTCCGTATTCCGGATTGGAGATTTTCTCGGCAAATGGATGAACAAAGGCGAATACCTGGTTCGTTTGTACAATCGGCGTATTTATGGCATTACGAATAGTCTTGTTCATGAAATGCCGGATGTAGCCTCTTCCCAGATTGTCAATCTGGAGGGCGTGTTATGGCACTACGGCTTCCGCAGCATCAGTGATCATATGACCCGTTTTAACAAATATACAGATCTGGAAGCAGAGACGGCATTTAACAAAGGAAGATCCTTTCGGATTACCAGACTGTTGTGGCGGCCTCCTGCCCGCTTTGTGCAGAAGTATTTTGTCCAAGGCTTATACCGCAAGGGATTGGCGGGTTTTGCCGTAGCAGTATTCTGGGTGATGTATGAGTTTCTCGTCTGCTTCAAGCATTATGAGCTAACCAAGCGGCGAAAAAAGATAGAAATCGTGGATGACGGACATACCGAGCAGAAAGGAGAAACCAGCTATGTCGTACAATAACGGATTTCGTATTGCGGCAACGGGGCTTAGCTGGCCGTCCTTGCAGCCAGGAGGCCTCAACACATATTTCAAATCCATCTGCGAGCAGCTTACGTTAGAGCGCAATACGCTGGATGCTCTAATCTGTAGTGAAGAGCAGCCGCAGGCGCCCGACCGTATTCGAATTCATTCGATTGGCAGCAAGCAGCAATCCATGTGGAAGCGTCGAGAGCTAATGCAAAAATATGCAGCAGAGCTGTTCGATAAGCAACCGATGGATGTACTGTATTCCCATTTTGCTCCCTATGGTGTCGGACCGGCGCTGGAGGCGAAAAAAAGAGGAATCCCGGTAGTTACCACCTTTCACGGACCGTGGACGGAGGAAATGAAGATTGAAGGACAGGGCATCAAGCATTTGCTAAAAACGACGTTGGCCAAATCCATTGAAATGAAGGCCTACGGATTGGCGGATAAATTTATAGTGCTAAGCGAAACCTTTCGGGATATTTTGCATGAGCACTATAAGGTTCCACTCAGCAAAATTCATGTTATTCCTGGTGCGGCGAATGTAGAAAGGTTCCACCCGGCAGAGGATCAAGAAGCGGTGCGGAAGCGCCTGAATTTGCCGCAAAATGCGACGATTGTGCTCACCGTTCGTCGTCTTGTTAATCGAATGGGACTGCTACAGCTACTGGAAGCATGGAGACGAGTCACCGAGCGTCATCCTGATCATCTGTTGCTGATTGGAGGGAAGGGCCCCTTGATGGAGGAATTGGCTTCCAAGGTGGAGGAATACAATCTTCATAACCATGTAAGGCTGCTCGGTTATGTGTCGGATGAGGAGCTTCCACTGTATCACCAAGCATCGAATTTGTTCGTTGTACCCACACAGGCACTGGAAGGCTTCGGTCTGATCACAGTGGAGGCGATGGCCTCGGGACTGCCGGTGCTGGCGACTCCTGTGGGTGGCAACAAGGAGATTTTAAGAGGATTCCGTCCCGAGCTTTTGTTCAAGGGAACGGATAGTGAAGCCATTGCTGAAGGGTTGCTGCGTGTGCTGGATCATCGTGAACTTCTACCGAATGCAAGGGAATGCCGGGACCATGTCCTGAGCAGATATACATGGGGACATGTAGCGGAGCAGGTGGAAGAGGTGTTCCGACAGGTCCTTGATAGAAAGGCGGCGGCGAAATGATGAGAGTAGCTTATATTGACCATACGGCAAGATGGAGCGGCGGCGAAGTCGCTTTGTACAACATACTGACGAATATCGGGGAACATATCGACCCGCTCGTTATTTTGGCAGAGGAGGGCGATTTAGCAGATCGGCTTCGGCAGCGTGATATTGATGTGCGCATCGTTCCATTGGACGATTCGATTCGCAATCGGGGACGGAATGCCGTGAATCTAGGTGCGCCTGCAGCAGCTTTTCGTTTGCTGGCTTACGGTAGAAAACTTGCGCCCTTGCTGCGTGAGGAAAAGGTCGTGTGCGTTCACACGAACTCGCTCAAGTCTGCACTGTATGGTACAGTAGCCGCCAAATCGGCGAAGCTGCCCTTGATCTGGCATATCCGTGACCACATCGGTCCGCCGTATCTGAAGCCGATTGTGGCCAAAGGGATTCGGCTGATGTCCCGCTTTTTGCCCAACGGAGTGATTGCAAATTCCAAATCCACGCTGAGTGCGTTGGAGTTACCCCCGGACAAAAAGACGCTCGTCGTTTACTCTGCTTTTGCCAAAGCAATTACAGCACGTGACACGGCTGCGGATTCACGTGGTGATGACTCGTTTAACGTCGTATTGGTCGGCAGATTGGCGGAATGGAAGGGACAGCATATTTTACTGGAAGCGGCACGCTCCTTTTTACCGGATCAGCGCGTGAAATTCTGGCTGGCTGGAGATGCGTTGTTCGGAGAAGAGGAATACAAGCAACGATTAGAGTCCACGATGCGCGAATACGGGTTGACTAACGTCAATCTGCTGGGACACGTCGATGACATTCAAGGCCTGATGCAGCGTTGTGATTTGCTGATTCATACCTCTATTACACCAGAACCATTCGGTCAGGTCATTATTGAAGGCATGGCTGCGGGTCTCCCAGTGATTGCTTCCAATGAGGGTGGACCCAAGGAAACGGTGGTACCCCATGAAACCGGGCTGCTTATTGAACCGGGTGATCCGGCTAAGCTGGAAGAAGCCATCCGCTGGATGTTGGAGCATCCACAAGAACGTCAGCAGATGGGTGAGAGAGGGATGGAACGGGTCAAAAAGCATTTTGTCATCGAGAACACAGTTAAGGATATAGTTCATTACTATAAGGGTTTGTTGGCAGGAGTCTGACCGACATTCGCGTTAAAGGATGATTCAGATGAAAATAGCGATAGCACACGATTACTTAATCCAAATGGGCGGAGCGGAAAGGGTAGTAGAGGTATTCCACGATATGTATCCGGAGGCTCCTATCTTCACAACGGTGTTCAGCGACGACCGCCTGTCGCGTAACTTGAAGGATGCGGATATTAGAGCCACTTGGCTACAAAAAGTCCCAGGGGTGAAGGACAACTTCAAAGGAGTGCTGCCGCTGTATCCCATTGCTATACGTGATTTTGATTTTAGGGATTTCGACATTGTTTTAAGCTCCAGCAGTGCATTTATGAAAAGCATCCAGGTACCCAAACATACGTTTCACATTTGTTATTGTCACACACCGATGCGGTTTGCCTGGGATTACGATACATATATGGCCCGGCAGTCCAAATCCAACCTGCTCAAAAACATGCTCAAGCTGTACATGAACCGGTTGAAAACATGGGATGCCAAAACTTCTCGCAACGTAGACCAGTTTGTTGCCAACTCTTCGGTTGTTAAACGAAGAATTTTGCACTATTACCAAAGGGATTCGGATGTGATTTTTCCACCTATTAATACATCCCGTTTTAAACGCGCTACAAACATCGGTGACTATTACCTGATCGTATCCCGATTGGTGTCCTACAAGCGCATCGATCTCGCGATCGAAGCATTCAAACGTAACGGTCTCAAGCTGCGCATTGTGGGTGAAGGACCAGACCGTAAACGACTCGAAGGTATGGCTGCCCCGAACATTGAGTTCCTCGGCAGGCTTGAGGATGAAGAGGTTAACAAGCTGATGGCAGAATGCCGAGCGCTCGTTTTTCCGGGTGAAGAGGACTTCGGTATTACGCCTTTGGAGGCGAATGCGGCCGGACGGCCTGTCATCGCTTTTCAGGGTGGGGGAGCGCTGGATACGATTGTTCCTCATGTGAACGGCGTATTTTTCCGCAAGCATCAAGTAGAGGATGTGCTGGAGGCCGTCGAAAAGGTTGAGCAACATGCATGGAATGTGGACGATATCATTACCCATGCCCGCAAATTTGATGAAGAAAACTTCAAGGATCAATTAAAAAAGTATGTAGAACAAGCCTATGTGAACTTTCTAAAAGGAGGATGAACGGAATGAAGCTGGCTGTAATCGGTACTGGATACGTTGGGCTCGTCTCGGGTGTATGTTTTGCGCAAAAAGGTAATGAGGTGATTTGTGTCGATCTGGAGCAGCACAAAATCGACATGTTGAACCGGGCAGAATCTCCGATTTATGAACCGGGTATTGAGGAATTGATCGCGTTGAATCTGGAAGCGGGCCGGTTGGAGTTCACCTCGGATTTGGCCGATGCGGTACGCCGCTCGGATATCGTAATTTTGGCGGTAGGTACGCCTTCTCTGGCTAACGGCGAGGCGAATTTGTCGTACATTGAACAGGCGGCCGCTGATGTTGGGAAAGCCATGAACGGGTATAAGATTATTATGACCAAGAGTACTGTACCTGTCGGAACGAACGAAAAGATTAAGGACGTGTTGGCTCGTCACACGAGTTTGTCTTTCGATATCGTCTCCGCGCCGGAGTTCTTGAGAGAAGGCTCAGCCATCAATGATACGCTTCATCCGGATCGCATCATTATTGGTTTGGACAATACAGGATTGCGTGAAACCATGGTCACTCTGCATCAGGTCTTCACGGATAAAATCTATGTGACGGATATCCGTAGTGCTGAAATGATCAAATACGCGTCCAATGCGTTTCTGGCAACTAAAATTTCGTTCATTAACGAAATCGCTAATATTTGCGAAAAGGTTGGCGCCGATGTAACCTGTGTGGCTGACGGTATGGGTATGGACAAACGGATTGGCTCCTCTTTTCTACAAGCAGGGATCGGGTATGGTGGCTCTTGCTTTCCGAAAGACACAAATGCGCTTATCCAAATTGCAGGTAATGTAGACTATGAATTTAAGTTGTTGAAATCGGTGGTCGAGGTGAATACCGACCAGCGCTTTATGATTGTATCCAAGCTGCGCGAATCGCTGGGTCAACTGAACGGTGTGTCCATTGGCATTTGGGGCCTCGCCTTCAAGCCAAATACAGATGACATCCGCGAAGCTCCAGCACTGGAAATCGTAGAAACGCTCATTCAGGCAGGCGCTATTGTCAAGCTGTATGATCCTATTGCGATGGATAAATTCAAGGAGCGCGTGGATCACCCGAATATTGTATGGTGCTTGTCCCCACAGCAAGCCGCTGAAGGTAGCGACGCTGTGTGCCTGTTGACCGATTGGGAAGAGTTCAAAAAAGTTGATCTCGTACAACTGGCCTCCATTCTGCACAAACCGGTTCTCATTGACGGTCGTAACGTATTCGGTGAGGAACAGATCCAAGGCTCCGGGCTGGAATACTACTCCGTGGGTCGTCCGCGGATGAGTGGGTGGAATCGGGATAAGGTAGAGGTTTAAAAGTGACAGATTAAAAAGTGACTGTGGCGGGTTGGAGGCGCTGCGCGTTCCATTCGATCTTCCGATCGCTGTTGCAGTGGGATTCTTTGGATTATATAAAACATTCCAAGGTAAGAATCTCACTGCAAAGGCGAACGCTAGCGCTTCTCCAGATTCAAATGGACCGCTCCGCTGCTTTTCCCGCATAGAGTCACGGTTTTTAATCTCCCACCTTATGGGGTGGGAGTAGGAAGGGCGTATCGGAAGGAGCGGCGCGGTTGATGCCGCTCCTTCCGATCAAAGCGCCATGCGGCTGTACCGCGGCGCCGCTCCTGTGAAGCAAGGCAGGTAAACGCCAAGCGTGAGATTTTACAGGCTGATCGGACTTAATAATGTCCGGTCGTGCCTTTTGCAATAAACGGTATGATCGGCATGATGCATTTTTGAGTAGCGCAGGGATGGATTTGAATCTGGAGAAGCGGAGCGTTCGCCTGAAAGCTTTCCAAAGGAAAGCTCGCATCGGAAGCATAAGCTTAGTGGGATTCAAACCTATATAGATTTTATATAATCGAGTGAATCCCGGTCCAACAGCGATCATAAGATTAAATTCATACCGTAGCGGGTAGTCAACTCATCATCAGAACGATCATCCAACCAATATAGAGAGGAAGTGGAGAGTTATGAAGCTCGTACTTTTGTCTGGTGGTTCCGGTAAAAGATTATGGCCTTTGTCCAACGATTCCCGTTCCAAACAATTTTTGAAGGTACTGGAGAGCCCGGAGGGGATTTCGGAATCCATGGTACAGCGGGTATGGAGACAATTGGGAGACAACGGATTATCAGAATCCTCGTTTATTGCGACAGGGAGAGCACAGGTCGAAATGATCCAGAGTCAGGTCGGGCCGAATACGCGCATTATTGTTGAGCCGGAACGCAGAGACACCTTTCCTGCGATTGCGCTGACAGCGACTTATCTATATTCCATTGCAGGTGTTTCACCTGATGAAATTATAGCAATATTGCCTGTAGATCCTTATGTTGAGGATGCTTTCTTCGCTTCCGTAGCCCAGCTGGAACATACGCTTCAGGAGAGTGAAGGCAAGCTTGCTTTAATCGGGGTTGTCCCTTCCTATCCTTCAGAGAAATATGGTTACATTATTCCGAAAAACGATGCCACTCAAGGTAGCACAGGCTACCGTGAAGTGAGCCATTTTCAAGAGAAACCCGACCGGGAGCAGGCGGAGCGTCTGATTGAACGCAATGCTCTATGGAACTGCGGGGTTTTTGCATTCAAATTAAGTTATTTGCTGGATATCTTGGCATCCAAGGGGTTGCCGCTTAATTATGAAGAAATGCAAAAGCAATACGCATCTCTGGAAAAAATCAGCTTTGACTATGAAGTAGTCGAGAAGGAAAAGGACATCGTAGTTCTTCCGTATGATGGTTTTTGGAAGGATTTGGGTACCTGGAATACGCTCACAGAAGAAATGTCTAATCAACAAGTGGGCAGAGGTGTAGTAACGGAGGATTGCGTCAATACGAGCCTTATTAACGAGTTAGACATTCCTGTGGCGATCATTGGAACGAATGATCTGATCGTAGCCGCTAGCCCGGATGGCATTCTTGTGACCAATAAGGCAGAAAGTCCTCGCATTAAGGAAGTGCTCAAGGCTCATGATCAGCGTCCAATGTATGAAGAACGTCGTTGGGGACAGTATCGGGTTGTGGATTATGTCAAGTATGACGAGGGTAACGAGGTATTGACCAAACGAATCCGCGTACGGAAAGGCAAAAATATCAGCTACCAGCTTCATTTCAAACGAAGTGAAATCTGGACCATTATTAGCGGTGAAGCGGAAATTATTTTGAATGAGAAGCTGCACAAAGTGAAGGCTGGTGACGTAGTACGTATCCCTGAAGGGACGAAGCATAGCATTTTGGCAGTGACCGATGTGGACTTTATTGAGGTGCAGACTGGCTCTGAGTTGGTTGAAGAGGATATTGTCCGCTTTTGTATGGATTGGAATGAAATTTCCCGTCACCAATTTATCTCCTAATTATTTTCGTAAAAACGAAAAAAAGACGAATTCATGAAAATTCATAGCCTAAACTGTCGAAATTGGGCGAAAACCTGTAAATTCATGAACATGACCTATTAAATTTTGGTAAAAAAAAGTCGATACTTAGGGTAAGAAGGAATCCAAACTCCTTCCAACGATAAACGCAGCCCTGTCGAAAGGCAGGTACGCAAAGCTAAAGGGCCTTCCACAAGGATGGCAGCCTGGCTACCGAAAGGAAGAGCGAAAGTGAGATTCAATTTTATTCCTCTGTATCGACTGATACGTCATGTACTCCCCGTTGTTATGCTTTTTTCATTGTTGCCCGTCGGTTTTGGAGATTCTCTGTCTGTGGCGAATGCTGCTTCATTACAACCTGTTAATTCGGACGCTTCTACTCAGGCCCGTGAACTATACAATTATTTACTCAACATCTCAGGGAAAAAAATAGTCACCGGTCAGCATGATTATTTGGAAAGTCCAGATGAATTAAGTAACAAGGTCCAAAAAATCAGTCAGGCATATGTTGGTGTACACGGCTATGAGATGGGAGCTATCTCTGGTCAATCTGACGCTACGGAAGCAGCACAACGTAAAAATGTCGTCGATAGTGCTATCCGTTGGGACAGATCCGGTGGAATTGTGACGATGACTTTTCATGAAGCGCTACCAGGTAGGCCACTGACTTGGGCCAATGTACAGGCGAAAGTAAGTCAGGCGGAGTTCAACAAATACGTGACCCCAGGTACTACGCAGTATAACCTCCTCATTGCCGATCTGGATAAGGTCGCTGTATCGTTAAAGCAGCTTCGTGATGCAGGGGTTCCGGTTTTGTGGAGACCTTACCACGAAATGAATGGTGACTGGTTCTGGTGGGGAAACAAAACTAATTTCAATCAGCTATGGAATATCATGTATGACCGTTTTACAAACACACATCAATTGAACAATCTGCTGTGGGTATGGAGTCCGAATGCGCCCAATTCGTATACTGTCCCGTATACCCCAAAATACCCGGGGGATGACAAAGTGGACATTTTGGCAGTAGACATTTACAACAATGATTTTAAGCAAAGTCATTACGAAGGTCTGCTCGGGCTGGCACGGAATAAGCCGATTGCCATTGGGGAGCACGGTGAGATGCCTAGTTCTGAGGTATTGCAGGCTCAACCTAAATGGGTATATTCCATGACTTGGGGCAAGATGCTGACTGAGAATAACACAACAAATCAAATTCAGGATTATATGAATGATTCGAAGAGTTTGACGCGGGATGATGTGAAAAATGGGCTGGCAGCAATCGAACAACCTGGGACAGACGTACCGACCTTACCGGACGAGGGGCAAAGTGAGCCTATCCCGGCTCCGACTCCGGCTCCTCCTTCCGTTCCTGATGTGGTATATGTGAACGGGCTGCAGGGCGAATATTTTAACAATATGAATTTGAGCGGAAGTCCTGCTTTGATCCGTACAGATAGCAAGCTGGACTACAACTGGCGTGCCAATGCAGCTGATCCAAAGGTGAATGCCGATCAGTTCTCGGTTCGCTGGACGGGTAAAATCAAACCGCAATATAGCGAGACCTATACGTTCACAACGATATCTGATGACGGTATCCGTGTATGGGTAGATGGCAAGTTGGTTATTGACAGCTGGTTCAAACAAAGCTGGACAGAGCGTAAAGGTAGTATTACTTTGGAAGCAGGCAAAATGGTAGATTTAAAAGTGGAATACTATGATGAAAAAGGCGACGCGATGGCACGTCTAATGTGGGAAAGTCAGCATGAAGCGAAAGCGGTGATTCCCGGAAACGCTTTGTTTCTTCCTTGATTGATACTCTTTCCCGGTCAAAAAATTTGAGGAGAGAGGGTGGATCATATGATAAAAAAATGGTTATCCCATAGGTATTCAGTAGTTTTATCTGGACTACTAGCGGTCGTAGCTATAGCGATGATCGCTTGGTTTATATACACGCCTTCAAGAAGCGCAGAATTGCAGACGGATAAAGTAGCGGCTGCCAGTCCAGTATGGAAGCTGGGTCAGAGGGATGACTCTTCAGCGGAATTCAAAGGTGTGGTCGGTAGGGATAATATCGATATTTCTACAGCAGCTGCCTCTACCGAATCGTCTGCTAAAGGATCATTGTCAGCATTGTCGGAAGCAGAGAGTACAACAGTTCCGGTATTGCTCAGCAGTGGAGATATTCCTCCCGGTTTGAATGCGTCCACGAACCCTGAACTGACACTCCAGTATAAGCTGAATCAGATTCCTCCCAATGGTATGATATTCCGTGTTCGGATTTTGGATGCGGGCAAAGCAGTCCCGCAAATGGCTGTATTTTCAAATCATCAGCTGTCCGGTATTATTCAGATTGCCGGGGTTTCCGGTACTGGGAGTGCTTATAATTTCAAAAACAACTACGAGCTGTATATACCCAAAGAGCAATTGCAAAGCGGTGTTAACGTACTCAAGCTAAAGACAGCGCGCTGCCTATACTGCTCCTCTGCAGAAGATAAAAATGTGTGGTGGACTTGGGATGACTTGAGCTTGGAGACGTTAGCTTCACCTACGACCGAACCGGTACATGGTAAATATATACTGACCGGAACAAATGTGAACAATAAAGAATTTTATTATGATGAGGGTGCAGTTAAGCATTTACCATACGTTCTCAAGTGGCTGGGCATTGCTTATAGTGGCAACGTCATGAGGGTCACCTGTGCCAGTAATGTGGGCAAGGCCTGTACAGACGTGGATGATTACTATCAAACGTTAAAGCAGTATAATATGCAATCGTCTGCTTTGTATTTATATACAGGTGATATTAAGCTGCAAAAAGATGGTTCTCTACCAGAGACGGCCAAGCAAAAGTTGCGCGATTATGTAAAAAAATACGGTTCTTATCTTCAATATTATGAAGTAGATAACGAACCTGGATTATTTAATCGCTCCAAGGCGGTAAACCTGGCTGTGGCCAAGTGGTTGAATACAGAAGGCAAGCAATTGGCACCGCATCTCAAAACCGTAGCACCGGGCTGGGCCTACTGGCCAACGTACTCTACTAAGGCATGCAAAAATCAAACCGGAGGTACGCAAAAATGCGGTGACCCAGATGGATGGGAACGGGACCCGGCGCAACGTAAACAGCTGGAGGAAGTCACCGATCTGACCAATGGACACGCCTATGGTGAATCGTATAATGAAGAGGGCGGGGGTAGCTTCGTCCAAAATTTGAAAACCTTCGGCGGTTCGAGCAATGGACTGGCGAAAAAGATGCTGAATACGGAGTTCGGTACCAATGATACGCATCGAGACAATCCAGATTACGGGGCTAGTCAGCCACAAGCAGCCGCATTCGACCGGATTATGCGTTCGCAAATTGGGTTTGCCGATATGTTTATCCAGCACGCTGCTTTTTATAAGGATTATACGCTGTTTAAAACAGGCTTCGATCTGCAAAGTCATAATCCGGCCAACACAGAAATTTATCCGTTTGGGCAAGGGCAGGACACCCGCGTTAAGATCATGAGACGCTTGAGCTTAGCCTATGCCACCCATGGAAAACCTCTGACTTATACAGTGCTGAATCCAGAGGATACCAAGGATAAGATGGTGTATGTTCGTGCGGTGGATACGTCCAAGCTTAAACCGCTGGCAGGTAGCGGCGCTACTTCAGACAAATTGCTGGTGAATCTAGTGAATTTCGAAGCTACCACGCAGACAGTTCGTGTACGGGTAACGATGCCGAAAGCCGGTTTGTACACGGGTGAACGTTTTGGAGCGGGTTCTACTTACAGTCAGGCACAACGTTCCATATCAGGACTCAAGGCTTCTCCTGCCCTTGATTTTGAAGAAAAGCTGGGTCCTGGTGAAGCGGTACAATATATTTTGGAATTAAAAAGTACAGATCAAACCGCAGCTTCAGCTCCAACAGGGGTGAAGGCAGCCTCTGTTCAGGATGGGGCAGTAAAGATTAATTGGCTTCAGGCAGAAGGCGTATCTTCCTATGATGTGCTGCGTGCTGACGGGACCGACGGGGCTTATCAGGTGATTGCCTCGCAAGTAGCGGGAAGCACGTATACAGATCGGACGGTAAAAGCCGGAGGTCACTATGTCTACAAAGTTCGGGCGACCGGAGGCACTCAGGTTTCCCAGGCAGCCGAGGTCGCTTAATATCAGATCGGAATGTATATAGGACCTTAGATAACGAATACCTAACATCATTTCGAAATAAAACAAAAAAGAACCTATCAGGAGAAAATAGGACCTGACAGGTTCTTTTTTGTTGGAAAATCGTTCTGATTTGCCAATACTTTACGTATAATGAAGAAAAAAATAAGAAAATCCTTTTATATTCTCGCCATAAGACGACAACATTGCAGGTATGTATTCATATATAATAGTTTTGTTCATGACTATACATACATGGTTTGTGGGAAATTTCTTTCCGGTGACCAAGAATAATAAAGCGAGGTTAGTGCTGAATGAACAAGGAGACAGAATTAGGGGTGAACAACCCTCTTTTTCGAAACAACGTACAGAAAGCAGACAAAGCTACCATCCACTTGGACATCCGGGACATTTTGCTCCAATGTGGTATCACGATACCAGAATGGCTAGAAAGCGACGCTGATGGAAGCACATACCGGAAGGACAAGCGCGTGTAAATTCCAACGGCGGTCTTACTTGAGCGAGACGTAAAGCAGTCGGCCGCTTTCTTTATTCCATCATTCGTTCCATTCGGACAAATGCAATAAAACGTTTGGCTTCTTCCTCAGACAAGGTGCGTCCGTCAATGGTCAGGTTGAAACGTCGCAGAATATCCTCGTCGGACAGTTCAAGCTGGTCCACAAATTCCCTCACATCTGAATCCAATATTGCCACCGGATGGCTCGTACGTCCCACCAAGTAGTCAATCGTTACCCCAAAAATATCAGCGAGCTTGGTCAGGGTCTCAAAATCTGGCTTGCGCCTATTTTTTTCATAGTGAGAAAGAGCTGCCCGCGTAATTCCGAGGGATTGCGCTAGTTCCTCTTGTTTTAATCCCTTATGTTCTCGTAATTCAGCGATGCGGGTGCCATAATTCATCTGTTTTTCCTCCTGAAGGCAAGGTTAAGAAAGGTAAAAAAGCAATTTTACGCTTGACAAGATACGATTTGTATCATAAATTAGTTATGTAAGTTACATAACGTATCTTTATTTCATAGTTTTCACTTATGTCTTCGTTTATATACCCTAAGAGGCCACCGATGATTGAGCATTTTGTGCTTATTCGCTGGCTGGACCTTCTATGCGCTATTATACAACATTTTACTATAGATTAGAGGGTCATGCATCGTTCTTTTCCCCGTTATGCAGAGGATCAGTACAAGCGTTATTGCATCGAAAACAAGTCAATCAGGGAGGACTGGTCTTGTGCAGTTGAAAGAGTACATCCGTTTGATCCGTAAAAGAATGTGGTTGATTGGTAGCATCGTATTGCTGGTATGTACTGTAGTGGGCATAAAAAATGTATATTTTACCCCGCAGATTTACGAAGCTACCGCAAAGCTCATTATCAACCAGACGCCACGACCGGATCGTGCAGGTGTCGTTGATTACAGTGTAGTGCAAACGAATATAGCCTTAACGAACTCCTATAAGCAAATTATGATCTCCTCGGCGATTATGGATCAGGTGGTCGCCAGCTTCCCCGACCTTAAGGTCACTCCGTCAGCTTTGGCGTCAAAATTAAGAGTGAACACCGCAGGTGATTCACAGGTCATGGATGTAACAATCCGCGATTTATCGTATACGAAGGCTGTGAAAACCGTCAATGCGGTAGCCAAAGTATTCAAACGGCAAATCCCCTCTATCATGAAAATGGACAATGTCACCATCCTAAGCGAAGCCAGTCTGAATGATCCAGCAGTTCCCGTGAACAGTAATCCCGCTATACAGATATTTATTGCTTTTGCCACCTCTTTATTGTTGGGAATAGGCTTGGCGTTTTTGCTGGAGGTACTGGATGATACATTTAAGAATGAAGAGGATATTGAAAAAGAACTCGGTCTGCCTACCCTATCCCTGATTACGAAAATGAAAAAAGAAGATAAACGCTCCGACAGCTCCACTACAACTCCTAAACAGGTAGGTGAAGGGCAATATGCCGCGATTAATCAATAATCAGCTCGTTACATCCCTACATGCTCAGTCTTCCGTTTCGGAGGAGTACCGCATGCTTCGTACTAACATCCAGTTTTCTTCTATAGACGAGCCGATTGAGGTTATGATGGTGGCGTCCGCTCAGGCGGGTGAAGGTAGAACGGTCACGATTAGCAATTTGGCTGTAACCTATGCGCAAGAGGGGAAAAAGGTGCTGATTATGGATATGGATCTGCGTCGTTCCTCTTTGCACCATATGTTTGGTTTGCGTAATCACACGGGGCTGACACGGGTGCTTGCCAATCAACAGGCATGGCAGGATGTGGTTCAGGAAACCGGGATTGACCATCTGCATGCAATTACAGCCGGACCGAACCCGCCCAATCCGTCCGAGATGCTCAGTTCCCGCAGAATGAATGCTCTGCTGGTTGACCTAAAAGAACATTATGACGTGATCTTAATGGATACGCCGCCGTTGCTGTCCTTTCCGGATGGCTTAATTATAAGCGCTATGTGTGACGGAGTCATTCTGGTGGTGCAGGCAGGGAAGGTCAAAAAGGATATCGTCAAGAAAGCAAAAGCGAATTTGGAAAGAGTAAAGGCGCGCATTCTGGGTGTAGTACTTAATAATGTGAAGCGTTCGAATACCCGCGCCGAGCGGGGGATGGAGGAACGCAATCTGACATGAATAAAAAGGAGGAAAATGATAGTATATAAAATTCTTTTAACAATGTATAAATAATACTTATCAATAAGGAGCGAGGTGATGAGACGTGTCTTCTTCCCGCTCGAACGAGGCCGAAGTGCTGGGCGCGTCAGTGGATGTTTATTCGGTTGCTCATGGGCTTGAACGGCGGCAAGGATGGAACGTATACCCGTTCGTGAAGCGAAGCATGGATATTATATTGTCTTTCATTGGAATCATCGTGCTATGCCCAGTATTTCTGCTTGTCATTTTGCTGATTAAGCTGGAGGACCCAAAAGGCAGTGCAATATTTTATCAAGTACGTATTGGAAAAAACGAGCGGCCGTTTCGCATGATCAAATTTCGTTCTATGGTGTCTGATGCCGAAGCCAGATTGTCTGCACTGCTGGTGGAAAATGAAATTGAGGGTGCGATGTTCAAAATGCGGGACGATCCCCGAATTACCCGTGTGGGTCGCTTTCTTCGCAGAACGAGCATCGACGAGCTGCCACAACTGTTCAATGTACTACGTGGGCAGATGAGTCTGGTAGGACCCAGACCCCCATTGCCAAGAGAAGTCCATGATTACACAGTGAGGGATAAGCTGCGTCTGACGGTTACACCGGGCTGCACTGGTCTATGGCAGATCAGCGGTCGTAATCATCTAAGCTTTAACCAGATGGTAGAACTGGATTTGGAGTACATATCCAGACGCAGTTTCCGCACAGATATGATCATTATGCTGAAAACATTTCGTGTGCTGCTAGGCTCCAAGGATGCGTATTAAAGTCTTTCATTTTCACGAAGAAGGTAGGGGATAAGTATGGATCTTCATTCCAACATATATGTAGCAGGGCATAACGGACTGGTGGGTTCCGCTATTGTCCGAGCGCTTCAGGATGCGGGTTACCGTCATATTATTACTCGCACAAGCCGTGAGCTGGATCTACGCAATAAAGAGGCAGTAGATCATTTTTTTGAAACAGAGCCTGTGGATTATGTATTTCTGGCAGCGGCCAAGGTTGGTGGGATTTTGGCGAATAACGAATATCCGGCTGATTTTATCCGTGACAATCTGCTTATACAAACGAATGTGATTGATGCGGCATACCGGGCGAATGTAGGCAAGCTGTTATTCCTCGGCTCTACTTGTATCTATCCTAAATTTGCTCCGCAGCCGTTGCGGGAAGAATATCTGCTTACAGGTGAACTGGAGCCTACTAATGAGGCCTATGCAATTGCTAAAATTGCCGGGATTAAAATGTGTCAGTCTTACAACCGTCAGTATGGAACCCGGTTTATTTCTGTGATGCCGACGAATTTATACGGTCCGGGCGACAACTTTGATCTCCAGACCTCTCATGTGCTGCCTGCGCTCATCCGCAAGTTTCATGAAGCCAAGCTGAATCAATCTCCGACTGTCGAAGTATGGGGCTCAGGTACGCCGCGGCGAGAATTTCTTCATTCTGATGATTTGGCTGAAGCCTGTCTGTTCCTGATGAACAATTATGAGGGAAATGAAATTGTAAATATCGGCGTAGGTGAGGATATCTCTATTCGTGAGCTGGCTGAACGAGTGAAGAATGTAGTCGACTATGAGGGAGAAATTACCTTTAACACCTCCGCTCCTGATGGAACGCCGCGTAAGTTGGTAGATGTATCCCGAATTTCCGAGCTGGGTTGGTCGGCGCGTATTTCACTAGAAGAGGGATTAAAGTCTGTGTATCAGGCATTTCAAGGTCTGGATCTGGTTGAACAATAAAAAAACGGTGGGGGAATGGGAATGAAAAAAGCGCTGATCACAGGGATTACCGGACAAGACGGGTCCTATCTGGCTGAGTTGCTGCTGTCCAAGGATTATGAGGTGTACGGGGTGCGCAGACGAACCAGCACACCGAACTTTGAAAATGTAGCGCATATCCAGAATGACATCCACTGGCTTTCCGGTGATATGACCGATCTGGCTTCATTGATCGAAGCCGTCCGTCAGTCCGACCCGGATGAGGTCTACAACTTGGCTGCTCAATCCTTCGTAGCGGCCTCATGGCCGCAGCCGTTGGCTACAGGTCAGATTACAGCGCTGTCTGTCACCAATATGCTGGAGGCGGTTCGAATTGCCAAACCGGAAGCGCGCTTTTATCAGGCGTCAAGCAGCGAGATGTTCGGTAAGGTGCTGGAGACACCGCAGACAGAAACGACTCCGTTTTACCCACGTAGTCCCTACGGTGTCGCCAAAGTATACGGCCATTGGATTACAGTGAACTATCGCGAAAGCTTTAATATGTTTGCTTGCTCTGGCATTTTGTTCAATCACGAATCCCCACGCCGAGGACTGGAATTTGTAACGCGTAAGGTGTCGGATGCGGTAGCTCGCATCAAGCTGGGGTTGCAGCAGGAGCTGCGCATGGGAAATTTGGATTCACTGCGAGACTGGGGTTTTGCAGGGGATTATGTAAAGGCGATGTGGCTGATGCTTCAGCAGGATCAACCGGATGATTACGTCATTTCCACGGGAGAAATGCATTCTGTGCGTGAACTGCTGCAAATTGCCTTTTCCCATGTAGGCCTAAATTATGAGGATTACGTCGTGATCGATCCTCAATTTGTCCGTCCGGCAGAGGTAGATCTATTGCTCGGCGATTGTGCCAAGGCGAAAGAAAAGCTGGGCTGGCGATTGGAAGTAGGCTTCGAGCAGCTCATTCATATGATGGTGGATACAGACTTGGAGCGGGTAAAAAGGCAGGCTGCAGTTGAAGCTTCTGTCGTCGTGTAAGAGATGGAGAGGCCATCCGCCTGGGCGGGGGTCTCTTCGCTGTACGCAAGGTCATTTTTCAAGATGGAGTAAAACCTATGACATTAGTCGAAAAACGCGCCAAACCGCGCAGAAGTTTGCTGGTGAATACATCATGGCTGTTCGGTGACAAAATGATTCGCATGGTGTTCGGCCTGGCAGTCAGCATCATCATGGCGAGAGTGTTGGGACCAGAGGAACTGGGAAAGTGGAATTATGCGGAATCCTTTTTCGGGATGTTTCTGATTTTCACGACCCTTGGCTTTGATTCTATATTAGTACGCGATCTTGTCAAAGACCCTAAGGATGAGCATGAGCTATTGGGTACGGCGGTTCTGCTGAAATTGGTAGGTACTTTGATGGCCATTGTACTGTCCTATTCCTTCATTTCACTGCTCAGACCGGAAGACAGTTCGGTGCGGTTGATCAATCTGATCTTGGCTACGGCCTCGGTATTTCAATTGTTTGATATCATCGACTACTGGTTTCGTGCGCAGATGCTGTCCAAATACACGGTCGTTGCCAAGAATACCGCCTTTGTTCTCGGCTCCACCATCAAAATCATTCTGTTGTTGTCCGGTGTTCCGATATGGGTGGTGGCGTTGTGTGCTCATGGAGAGTTTCTATTGGGGAGCCTGCTGCTGCTGTATTTCTTCCGTAAGGAAGGACGACGTGTGAAGCGATGGACGTTCCGCTTAGCCACAGCTCGGCGAATCATGAATCACAGCTGGCCGCTTATACTGTCATCCTCCGCTGTATATGTACAGGCACGGATCGATCAAGTCATTATCGGTGAACTGCTGGGGAACGCTGCGGTTGGGCAATACTCCGTTGCACTCCGACTCATCGAAGTGCTGGGCTTCATTCCGGTTGTTCTGACAACGGCCTATGCTCCAGTAGTAACCCGCTCCAAGCAGAAAGGAAGCGACGAATACAGACAGACATTGTCTACGGTGTATCGCCTGATGTTTATATGCTTTCTTGTGACCTCGGTACCTTTATTTTTTCTATCCCAATGGGTAGTGGTTGTGCTGTATGGGAAAGAATTTACCGAAGCAGGTTCGCTGTTGTCTCTGTTTGCGATTCGTCTGTTTTTCACTAACTTCAGTGTTGCTAAAAGCTTGTTTATTACCAATGAAAATTTGTTCAGATACACGCTGCTGACCTCGGTGGTGGGTGCGGTTACGAATATCGCTTTCAATTACGCGCTAATCCCGTTGCTTGGTGTCCGAGGGTCGTTAGTGGCGACGATCTTGTCCTTTACGATATCTGTATTTCTATTAGATTTGCTATTTAAGGAAGTTAAATCTAATTTGGGTTGGATGATGAAGTCCATCCTGACCTTCTGGCGTGTTCATATTACAGTACCGAAAGTTGGAGAGAACAATCATGATACCCATTAAACCGTTTGTTCGGCATGAGGAACAGTGCCCGCATTGTGGAGGTAAGGTACGTGGTGGAGAGGTGCTGTGGCAGGGAATCCATGTATGTGTCAGCACTGCGTGTGAGGGGTGCGGACGCGAATATCTCGAGGACATGAGGGTCGGTCATGCCACGTATTCACCTTATCGTGTAGAAATGCCTGACTATATTCTGACAGGTGATGCGAAGTCGAGAAAATGGCTCGGAGAGCCTTTGCGGCAATCGTTGATGAATCCTTCCTATGACTTAGCAGTCGGCATGACTGTGCATAAAATGAAAGCTTCTACACGTGTGATTATCATCAACACAATGGATTATTTGTATGGCCATGCTTTGCTCAAGCTGCTCAATGTGCAACGCGAATACGAGCAATCGCCGGACCTGGGCATCATCGTCATTGTGCAAAAGTCGCTGGAATGGATGGTGCCAGCATATGTGTCTGAAATTTGGACGGTTGATGTGCCGTTCAGCAGGGCACGAAACTTTTATCCTGTGCTACATCATCGGATGATTGAGGAACTGATGCGTTTTGATGAGGTGTATGTCAGCCCGGCATATTCACATCCCAATCAGTTTGATATTGAGCAGTTTACAGGTGTCTCCCGCTATGACGAGAGGCGTGAGTCGGAGCCGCGCATTACCTTCGTATGGAGGGAAGATCGCTTGTGGAGCGGCAGCCATCATATCGCAAGAGCGGTACAGAAATTTCCGCAGCTCAAGCGTGGGCTAAAACCGCTAATTTATCATCAGCGCAGTAAAATCATACGACTGTTCCGCAGGCTGAGAGAAAGCTTCCCAGATCATCGTTTTACAGTCGCTGGACTTGGGCGTACCGGGAGCTTCCCGGCATGGATTTCTGATGAGCGTGTCACACGCTTTGACCGGGAAAGTGAGCTGCGGGTCTGCGAGGTATACGCAGCCAGCCGATTAGTGATCGGCATCCACGGCTCTAATATGCTGCTGCCCTCTGCGCATGCTGGCATGACTATTGATTTGATGCCCAAGGACCGATGGGGGAATTACGCTCAGGATATTTTATTTCACGAAACCGATCATCGGCTTACGGCCTACAAATACCGCTTTGTGCCGATGGAATCGAGTGTGACTTTAGTGGCGGATATGGCAGCTGCCCAGCTCAAAGGGGCAGACCATTTTAATATGCAGATGATGGAGGAAAGGCAGCGTGAGCATTCGGTTTGGAGGGGAGAGGCCGCTTCGGGGCGGGTTTGATCCTGGAGCAACTATTGTGGATGGAAGGCCGCTTCGGGACGGGTTTGATCTTCCGATCGCTGTTGACGTGGGATTCCTTTGTTTGAATAAAGCCCTACAGAGGGCGGAATCCCTCGTCAAAGGCGACCGCTTCGCTTCTTCAGATTCAAACCCTTACCCTCCGCTACCCACCGCAGCCAAAAAGAATTTCCCCCAGCCCATAAGGTGGGGAAGGTAAAAGCCGCCTGGCGATAGCTTCGCCCTATCGCCTCGAACATCACGCCGGGCATGCATGCCGGCGTAGGGCACACTCAGCACGGTTCTCTGTCAGGGTGACAGTGTTTGGTGGATAACACTCACGGCAAGCAACAATCAAGCCTAGCTAAGGTCTCGTGGTCAGCCTAGCGGTAGTATAGCCATGCTTGTTTGTGAGCGTGCCATAACCGTGCCAAGTTCACAAGCGTTTGACGAAGTCAACGCTCTGCATGCATCCGTGCTCGCGTATCCGCGCAGCGAAGGCACTTCATGCCCAGCATTCCCTTTTTTAAAATGGGGTGACTTTATGGACCCGGCGGTCAGCAGCGGAGCGGTCCATTTGAATCTGAAGAAGCGCTAGCGTTCGCCTTTGCAGTGGGATTCTTACATCGGAATGTTTTATATATCCAGGAATCCCACTGCAACAGCGATCGGAAGATCAAATGGAACGCGCAGCGTTCTCTGAACCCTCCGTGCTCCATAACTCACCCAATATGAAATGGCAGGAGCCCTGATGATGATTCAAAAAATATTGTATCTCCGCAATTTTGCTAGCAAGGTGAACGGGGACTCATACAATTTACAGGAAGTCGGTTTGGGCAAAGCACTCGTTCGAAAAGGCTACGATTGCGATATTGTTTACTACAACGATCGTAAGGAAACCCATCTGGAACAGGTCTACCGTCACGAAGGATGCACCCTGCGTATTATCTGGCTCCACGGGTTTAAGTTCTTAAGCAACAGCATCTACAGAGATGTTCTCAAAGATTCTTTTCTGGATGCTTATGGTCTGGTCATTACTACAGAATACAACCAGATCATGACCTATCTGCTTTCTCGCAAATGTCCTGATAAGCTGGCGTTGTATCACGGCCCATACCGAGATAACACGCACGCGCTGATCCGCAAACTGTACGATATTATGCTGCTGCCGAAGGTAGCAAAATCTCTACGCCGTACCTATGTCAAATCCGATCTTGCCAAGTGCTATTTGGAGAATAAAGGTTTTGACAACGTGGTTACGATTGGAGTCGGACTGGATCGCAGTAAAGTAGAGAGAGCATTCGACAGTGACACCAGTAACAACAGTGAAGACATAAGCGGAGAACGTGAGGAAAACCGTGAGGTCGCGAATGAGCTGCGTCGAATCGGAGATCGTCCGGTGCTACTGTATGTTGGTGTACTGGAGGAACGGAGAAATATACGTTTTATGCTGAGTACGTTCAAAAGGGTACTCCAAAAGCATCCTAGCTGCCTTTTGTTAATGGTGGGGAATGGACGGAAGACGGACACAGACCGCTATTGGACATATGCTCATGAACTGGGAATAACGGACAGTATTATACATTTTTCAAGAGTGGAGCAACGTCATCTGTGGCAGGTTTATGGAGCGGCGGATGTGATGCTGTTTCCGACCCAATACGATATTTTTGGTATGGTGCTGCTGGAAAGCATGCTGTTTCGCGTCCCGATTATCTCTTCGGTAAACGGGGGCTCGATTACCTTGATTGAGGACGGAGTGAGCGGAGTTATGCTGAGAAGCTTTTCAGAAGAGGAATGGTCTGATCGAATAGGCGCTTTGCTGGATAATGCTGAGCTGAGACGAAGTATGGCGGAGAAGGCCTTCCTTACGGTCGAGCGTATGTCGTGGGATCGCATCGCAGATGAAATAGTAAGCCATCAAGGGATCAAGCCCGGGAATTCTAACCACGTTATGCAATCAACGCAGGAAAGAGGGGCAGCCACGTGAGCCAACAGGTCAGCAGACAGATGAACCCTCCTGTAAGCAAGGTGCTGATCATCCATAACTTTTATCAGCAAAGCGGGGGAGAAGACAAGGTTGTCGAGCAAGAATCGGCTATGCTGCGTTCCAGAGGAATAGAGACAGAGCATTACTATGTGCACAACGACAGCATTCAAAGCAGAGGGCTAGCGAACATGGCAAAGCTGGCAGTAGAGGCGGCATGGTCCCTGCCGGAATTCAAAAGAATTAAGAAGCTGCTTTTACAGGTGAAGCCGGATGTGGTGCATGTGCATAATTTTTTCCCGGTTATATCCCCTTCGGTCTATCATGCTTGTGAACGGCTGGGGATTCCGGTTGTCCAGACACTGCATAATTACAGGCTGATTTGTCCGGCGGCAACCTTTATGCGAGGGAATAAGGTTTGTGAAAAATGTCTGCACGGCACGCTGCTGCACTCCATCCGTCATGGATGCTATCGAGGTTCACAGCTTCAGACGATTCCGGTGGCGGCGATGATTAAGTTCAACGATCTAATCGGCACATGGCAGCACAAGGTAAGTCGCTATATTGCGCTGACGGAGTTTGCACGGGACAAATTTGCCGAAAGCGGTATTCCGCTGGATCGTATCGCGGTAAAGCCGAATTTTATCCATCATAAAAAAGTGAAAACCCAGTATGACCCGAATGATCGCTATTTGTTGTTCGTGGGGCGGATTTCTGCTGAAAAAGGGGTTCGCAATCTGCTGCAAGCCTGGTCACAGTTGGAAGATCGGGGGGAATTGAGACTGGTCATCATTGGGGATGGTCCGGAAAAGGCTGAATTGGCCGCTGCTTATCCGCAGGAAGATGTTCGGTTTCTCGGTAAGCAGGATGGAAACACGGTACTGGATTGCATGAGCCGGGCCATGTATGTCATGGTACCTTCCATTTGGTATGAAGGATTTCCCATGACCATTGTAGAGTCTTTTTCTGTTGGAACTCCGGTATTATGCAGCCGGCTAGGCGCACTGGAGGAAGTCGTGGAGGACGGGGTGACGGGTTTCCATTTTCAACATGATGATTTGGAAAATATAAAGACTGTGATTCGCTGTGCAGTAGCCTATGAAAACTATGCAGCTATGAGACAGAAGGTGTCGGAAAATTATGCTGCACGCTATACGGAAGAAGTGAATGTGAAGCAGCTGATGGCGATATATAGCGAGGCGATGGAGGAGCGTGATTATGAAACAGCTGCCCCAATATAGAGTCGGAAGGATTGCGGATGCCGATATTGCAGCACTTACGTTTCAGGAGACGGTACACACGCTGGAACAATGGGCAGTCGAACGAAAGAACGGCTATGTATGTATTTGCAACACGCATTCCATTGTCACAGCCGGGAATCATTCCGAGTTCCACAAAGCGCTCACTCAAGCAGATTTGTGTACTCCGGATGGTATGCCGTTGGTATGGGCGCTTAAGCTGTACGGATTTGAGCGTCAGGATCGGGTAGATGGTCCCAGTCTGATGCTCAAGTTGTGCGAACGTGCGCCACAGACGAAGGTGAGTATATATTTTTACGGCAGTACGCCGGATACGCTGGATAGCTTAAAAGAAAGAGTAGAACAGGATTACCCCGGAATCCGCATCGCGGGCAGCTTTTCACCACCATTTCGTGAGCTTCACCCAGATGAGGAGGAGCGGATCATTGATGAAATCAATGCGTCCGGCGCGCATATCATATTCGTCAGCTTAGGCTGCCCGAAGCAGGAAATATGGATGCATCGAAACAAAGACCGCATTCATGGCGTGATGATTGGAGTAGGGGCGGCCTTTGACTATATCACTGGAAAGGTTCGTAGACCGCCACTAGCGATACAAAAGCTGGGGCTGGAGTGGCTGTACCGTCTGATCTGTGAACCGAAGCGATTATGGAAGAGGTATGCCTATAACAATCCGATGTATGTATACCGTTTTCTAAAATCTTATCGGCAAAACAAACGGCTTACGCTTTATCATAATCGGCTTGCAGGAAGAGATATAGAGAAGTGAAGTCGGTAAAAGCAGGATGCAATGAGACAGCATGTAAAAGGGGGAGTTGCTTTGAAGTTATGTGTAATTGGTGCAGGGTATGTCGGGCTGGTGTCGGGGGTCTGTTTTGCCGCACTCGGGAATACCGTCGTCTGTGTAGATCAGAATGAGGATAAAATTCATCAGCTGCGTGCAGGTGGGGTGCCGATTTATGAACCGGGATTAAAGGCTCTAATTAAAGATAATGTAGAACAAGGCCGACTAAGCTTTACAACAGATACGGCTGCTTCGGTGGAGGCAGCCGAAATTGTTATTTTGGCGGTCGGTACGCCTTCGCTGCCAGGCGGAGAAGCGAACCTGTCCTATATTGAAGAAGCCGCCTGCGAGGTGGCAGACGCCATGAATGGCTACAAAATAATTGTCACCAAAAGCACGGTGCCTGTCGGAACGAACGAACGTATTCAAAATTGGATTGCGAGCCGCACAAATTATCCGTTTGGTGTGGCTTCGGTTCCCGAATTTTTACGTGAAGGTTCAGCAGTCATAGACACCCTACAGCCAGATCGAATCATCATCGGAGCTTCCGATCCGCATGTGTCCACTGTGCTGACTACACTGCACGAGCCGTTGACGACAAATATCGTAACCACGGATATCCGTTCGGCGGAGATGATCAAGTACGCGTCGAATGCTTTTTTGGCGACCAAAATTTCGTTTATTAATGAGATTGCAAATATTTGTGAAAAGGTGGGCGCAGACGTTACACGCGTGGCACACGGTATGGGGCTGGATCAGCGGATCGGTTCCTCCTTTTTGTCTGCTGGTATCGGCTATGGGGGTTCCTGTTTTCCCAAGGATACACAAGCTCTGATCCAAATTGCTGGTAACGTGGACTATGAATTCAAGCTGCTGAAATCTGTGGTGGAAGTGAATCAGGGGCAACGTTTTAACGTGATTCGTAAGCTAAAAGAGGCGCTGGGTGATCTGGAAGGAGCCACGATTGGCATATGGGGGCTGGCCTTTAAACCGAATACAGATGACGTAAGAGATGCCCCGGCGCTGGATATTATGCATTCGCTGCTGGAAGCAGGGGCGCAAATTCGTGCATATGACCCGATCGCTACCGCTAACTTCCGCAGACTGCTGGACAGCTCGGAAGTAACGTGGGCAGAAAGCGCACGGGAAGCAGCAGAGGGATGCGACGCACTGTGTCTATTGACGGAATGGGAGGAGTTTGGCGAAATCGGGCTGGGTGAGCTGAATGAGCTTATGAAATATCCTATTATGATCGACGGACGCAATGTGTACAGCGAGGAGCAAATCAGACAATCCGCCTTTGCATACTATTCTGTCGGTAGGCCACAGATGAACAATCTGGATGTAGATCGTTATCAGTCTGTAGTAAATCCGTAAAGGGGAGGCTGCATATGAAACGATGGCTGAAGATGACATTGGGGGCTGCGGCGTTATTGGTCGTAGGGGCTACTGCCTACACCGCTTATGTGTATCATTCCTTTAAAACAGCGGCGAATGCGATGTATCATCCGCGCAGCATCGTGCAGCCTGGGGCGGTTTCTACCCTTGCAACGGGCGGAGCAGGGCGATCCGTAGATACAGACTCTGGATCAAGTACACCCAATCCGGCAGCCATCTCCCAGTTCAAGCCGTTCACCGTGCTGGTGCTGGGCGTAGATCGGCGGCCTCACGATCCAGGACGATCGGATACGATGATCGTCTTGTCTGTTAACCCTGCCGAAGGCTCTATGTTGATGTTCAACATTCCGCGTGATACGCGAACAGAGCTGATCGGCAGGGGGCGTGAGGACAAAATCAATCACGCTTTTGCTTTTGGGGGCGTGGATATGTCGATCCGTACGGTAGAGCATTTTTTGAACCATCCGATAGATTACTATGTGCAGATGAACATGGAAGGGTTTGCGAAAATGGTGGACCTTGTGGGGGGAGTCGAGGTTCATAACCCACTTGATTTTCAATATGAGGGCCATCATTTTGCGCAGGGTAATTTGAACTTGAACGGGGCTGAGGCGTTGGCCTACGCCCGTATGCGTTTTGATGATCCACGTGGGGATCTCGGAAGAAATGCTCGCCAGCGGGAGCTACTCAAGCAAATTCTTGCCCAGTCCATCAGCAAGGAAGGGCTGTTGAGGGTAAAACCGATACTGGAGGCAGCGGGGGAGCAGATTCGCACAGACATTACCTTTGACGATATGACCACCTTCCTGACCCGGATCGGTCCGTCCCTCAAGCAGACGGATACCGTTGAGCTGAAGGGACATGGGCGTAAAATCAACGGTGTGTATTATTACATTGTGGATGAGCAGGAACGCCAGCGTATCCATGGAGTGCTGGAGAAGCACATGCTTACCGAGGCCATATCGCCTTAGGTAAGCCTTATGTAGACGGGTGCCCTATTGGGAGGTCACCCGTTATTTTCTTATAAAGTCTTCTAAAAAAGGCTTGTCCCACATACATCTGTAGAGAATTCGGTATAGTCCAACAGAGGGAGGGGCAATGTGTGCTGTTTAGAAGGAGAGCGGCTTCGGCGTTCGTCCGTAAGCTATTATATTTTGCAATCATATGTGGATTGTTATGGTTGCTGTGGCTGGGTCTGCATGGGGTGATGTCTACAGGCGAGGGCGATCAAGCGGTAGAAGCACTGAACGAGTTCTACACTATGGAGCAATCGGGAAATTTCGGAGGCTCATGGGAGCTTTTTCATTCGCAAATGAAAAAGAAATTCGAGAAGTCCACGTATGTACAGCAGCGTGCGCACGTTTTTATGCAGGATATGGGGACGGATACGTTCACGTTTGAACTGGGGGAGCCGCAGGCTGAATATGACATTCGTACCGATCAGAATGGAGAAGAGTTAGGGAAAGTTTACCGTATTACGGTCACTCAGCATTACAAGACCCGATTCGGCAACTTTGATATCGTACAGCCTTGTTATGTGACGCAGGAAGATGAGAAATGGCGGGTGCTTTGGATATATAAGGACAAGGAATAGAGGTTGCGTGGTGTTTCTAAAAGGTTAAATATGGTACAATACTTCCAAAACCGGAAATGTACAGTAAAATGGATCACAGCTTCACTCCGGATGGAAGGAGTTTCAAAGCATGCAGCAAGCGACAGGACAGGTTCCCGTCATACGTATGGAGGGTGTGAGTAAAATCATTTCCTCAAAAGCGATCGTGGATGATCTGACGCTGGAGGTTCCGGCGGGGCAGGTATTTGGTTTCCTTGGACCCAATGGTGCGGGAAAAACGACCACCATCCGTATGATGGTTGGCCTGATTTCGATCAGCAAGGGCGATATTCATATTTGTGGAGACAGCATCAATACCGATTTTGAAAAGGCCGTTGCCCATGTCGGCGCGATTGTTGAGAACCCGGAGATGTACAAGTTTTTGACAGGCTATCAAAATTTGCAGCATTTTGCGCGAATGTCTCCTGGCGTGACCCAAGAGCGCGTGGAAGAAGCGATTCGTCTGGTGGGACTCGGAAATCGGATTCACGATAAAGTAAAAACCTACTCGCTCGGGATGCGGCAGCGACTTGGGGTAGCTCAGGCGATTTTGCATCGACCGAAGCTGCTTGTGCTGGACGAGCCGACCAATGGCTTGGACCCGCAGGGTATTCGTGAACTGCGGGATTATTTGCGTCAATTGACCCGTACGGAAGGAATTACTGTATTCGTATCAAGCCATTTGTTGTCCGAGATGGAGCTGATGTGCGACCGTGTAGCTATTATTCAGAGCGGACGGCTGGTTGATATCAAGCAACTGAAGAATACAGGGGAGGAAGTGTATAAGGCGGAAATTGCTTTTGAGGTAAATGATGCCGAACAAGCTTATGCGCTTGCTGGAGCAGGGCGCGTCGAAGGTAATCAACTGCTGCTTCACCTGGAGCGGGAACAGATTGCAGAGATGAACAGCCTGCTGGCTGCAAATGGCATTAAAGTATATGCGATTCGCCCGGTTGCCCGTACGCTGGAAGATCAATTTTTGGAAGTGACGGGAGGCGGGGTCATTGGGTGATTTCTTCAAGCTGGTACATAACGAAAATCTGAAAATTTACCTGCGTGTGCGCACATGGATTATGCTGGGATTGCTGGCGGTCATCACTGCTGTGATTCCGATGCTGATTTCCTTGGTTTCCGATCAGGTCAGTGTGTGGGATGGGATTGCGTTGACGACGTTGTTTACATTTTTCCTCAATACGACGTTTACGGTCATTGTAGCCGCTGATTCGGTGGCTGGTGAATTTACTTGGGGAACGATTAAGCTGCTGCTCATCCGACCTTGGACTCGCAGCAAAATATTGTTGTCCAAGTATATATCCGTGATTTTGTTCAGTTTGCTCGGAACGATCATTTTGATTTTGATGGTTACGCTGTCCTCATGGCTGATGTTATCCAAGGATGCACCAGCGGGTTCTGTTCCGCTGTTCAGTGATCCGATATCTTACGTAACACTGAACTTCTTGTATAGCTATATCGCCTTATTCGTGACGATGGCCTTTGCTTTTATGCTGTCCGCTGTTTTCCGTTCCAGTGCCTTGGCGATTGGGCTGTCACTGTTCATGATGTTCACCAAAACAGTTTATAACACGATTGGCTTGTTCAGCACAGATCGTTTTGAATGGACCAAATACGTTCTATTTACGCATATGGATCTGAAAAAATATTTAGATATGCCGCCGGGTACAGTAAGTTCCAGTCTAACCTTTTCGCTCACCGTGCTGGCCGCCTATTATGTGATTTTTATCGCCATTGCCTGGGTGGTTTTCGTAAAACGGGATGTTTCGACCTAAATCGAAGTGCCATAGAGTAACACAAAGGACGTTCAAATGCCTAGCATTTGGACGTCCTTTTGTTATTTCAGAATTTTACAAAATCCTCATTTAAGACTATTTTATCCTGTGTATATGTCATTTTTTACTACACATTCTACGTGCAGGGGTATATTGTAATCTATTTTCAGCAAGAATCAATCAATAGGGTCACTTTGCGTTTAAAGAGGTAGAGAGAAACAGAACAGAGGGGGGCCGCATGATATGCTGCAAAATAATCGTTTTTTTCGTCTGACTACGGGTATTGTCATGCTATTACTCATCATTTACTTGGGCACCAAAGTAAGCTTTATATTCAGTCCTCTCGTATCTTTGGTCAGCTTGCTGGTTGTACCGTTGATGCTATCTTTTTTCCTCTATTATTTATTGAGGCCGATTGTAGATGTAATGGAACGGAGAAAAATCAAACGATCTATCTCCATCTTGCTGATTTATTTGGTCATTGGAGTGTTATTGTTTGTTTTCTCATGGGGTGTGTGGCCTACGCTGCGTGATCAAGTTACCAATTTATTTGAAAATGCGCCGAAGCTCATTAAAAGTCTGGTTGATCAATTGAGCCAATGGCGGCATAATCAATCCTTGAGACAAGTGCTGCCTCCGGGTGAAGACCCGCTGTCACAACTGTCAGATACGTTGAACGAAGCTTTTTCGACACTGTCTGATTATTCGGTAAAGCTGGTATCGTTCGTGTCCTACTTTTTTATTGTATTGGCTACCTTTCCAATATTGCTCTATTACATGCTGAAGGAAGGGAGCAAGTTTGGCCCTAAAATGCTAAACTTCTTTCCAAAAAAATATCACAAGGACGCATTGGAGGTTATGGAAGATATCGATAGTGCACTCAGCAGCTTTATCGTGAGTCGGGTGCTGATTAATGTCGCGTTGGGTGTGATGATGTTTCTTGGATTTTTAATTATTGGCTTGCCTTATGCCTTGCTGCTTGCCGTTATTTCGATTTTTCTTAATTTTATTCCCTATGTGGGGGCAGTGGCTGCTTCTATACCTGTGGTTATTATTGGATTACTCGAATCACCTTCGATGGCACTCTGGTCCCTGGTCGTGGTGATCGCTGCACAGCAAATTCAGGATAATTGGCTGTCACCTATAGTTTTTGGCAAGCAGCTGGATATTCATCCGTTGACTGTCGTTATTTTACTGTTAGTTGGTGGCGACCTGCTCGGGATTCTGGGTATCATTTTGGTGATTCCATTGTATATGTGCGGAAAAATCGTCATACGCAAGGTGTACCAATTATTTTTGGAACGCAGAGTGGAGGATATTATGGAATGAATGGAGAATGCACTGGATTTAAAGGAGTATATACTGACTTTATCCTGCTTCGGATTGCAGAGCGGCTTGGCTATCCTCCTTGTTTTTGCTGAAACTAGATTGGGTTTCGTCGTTTGACTCATCCGTAGAAGTTGACAACTCTACATCCTTTGTTCGGTTCATTTGAATTGTGCCGTCCAGTATACCGCCTTCAGAAATGACCAATGCAGTGGTCGCGGTATTTCCGTACAGTTCACCTGTCGGCGTAATGGTCAGTCGTCCTTCTGTAGTAATGCTGCCAAACACCTTACCGGCAAGAATGACGTCTTGTGCGATGATATCCGAACGTACAACAGCAGATTCTCCAACGACGACAGTACGAGTGCTGCGGATATCGCCCTGAAAATGACCGTCAATCCGAATATTGGCCTCTGCCTCAACTGTACCTTCAAAGCTGGTGCCATTAGCGAGAAGTGTATCCATAGCTGGGGCGGAGAGCTTTTTTTTGGATTCCTTGAACATGATGGTTTTCCTCCAATCTTTTATTGTGAATATTTTCAAAAATCCTCATTGTACATACAGTAATGGATCGACAGGTTGGTTATGCTTGACGATCTGAAAATGAAGATGAGGTCCTGTGCTCCTTCCGGTACTTCCCAGCAGACCGATGGTCTGTCCTTTGTGGACACGATCCCCCGGAGCCACCTGCATGCCGCTCAGGTGCATATACCAGCTCTGGAGTCCGTCAGGATGCTGGATGATGATGCACTTGCCGCGGGCTCCGCTAGAAGCAGCCTCCAAGACGGTGCCAGCTCCTGCTGCATAGACAGGATCACCGGTTTGTCCGGCAATGTCCACGCCTGAATGGAAGGCAGATCTGCCTGTAAAAGGGTCGCTGCGATAGCCGAAGCTGGAGGTCATTCGCCGTGAACCTACAGGCCAAATGGAGGGATTCCCTTGCTCGGCAAGAGCCAGCCTACGAGTCTGGAGTAGCTGTGCGGCTTGTTTGCGCTCCAGATTCTGCTGTACGGCATTTGCTTGCTGAATAGAGCGGGGAACCGTACGTTCCACCGTGTCCAACAGAGATTCGATCTCCTGAAAATCATCCATTGCCTGGCGAGTTAGGAGGGCAGTATTTTCATGCACTGCGATCAGCTCGCCCCCGATATGGCCGGAAGCATCCCAGGAGAGCGGCGTCATGGTCTTTTTATGGTTACTTGTGGCAGATGAGTTTCCGTGTTTACGAATGAATTGCTGCATTTGCTGTTCCAGCTCCGTTACACGCTGAAGGCGTTCACGAATATTGGTGGCTTGATTCGTCAGCTCCATGACTTCCTGCCGTAGTCGCCCAATGGCTGCATCCTTGTCCGCTACCGTGACCTCCATCTGCAAACTCTGGACAGCAAGATTCGTTTCCATTTGGGAGATAATATGGGAAGAACGGATTTGCAGCCCGATCACGAGTGTAGAGATAGACGCGATCACAAGAGTTGGGACGAGAATGACAGCGGCTGTAGAGCATTGTAGCTGCTTGGGCGGTTGCTGTGCATCCCGAATAACAAGCAGGGTCATCCGGCGATTTAGGCTTCCTTTTTTCATAATCGCTCCTTTCCGGACATCGCTCCTATAGTGCTTGGTTACTATCTATTCAGCTTAAGAGGCAAACATGTCAAAAAAATTGGAGCTTAGTATAAAACGTAGATGAGGATTTTGCAAAATCCTGAGATATATAAGGAGGCTTAGACATGCTGTGGTTGCTGTTGGTTTTAATTGTTTTTATTTTTCAGACCGGGACGATCCTGCTCTTTGAATTTCGCAAGCCGTCCAAAGCGGTAGCCTGGCTTTTTATTTTGTTTTGCTTCCCGCTCATTGGCTTTGTCGTGTACTACTTTGTTGCACAGGATTATCAGAAGCGCAAAATGGTTCGAAAAGGGGGATCGCAGCTGTTTCGTGAGTTTCGCGAGCGTCTGTGGGCGCAATCCAAAGTGATTGAACATGTGGAGCAAATGCATAATCCTCATTTCAAGCATCAGGAGCGACTGTTTAACCAGTTAATTCGTATGTCGGAAAACCCGTTGACTGGATGTAATCGCACACGTGTGCTGACGAACGGTGAAGAAACCTTCGAAGCTATGCTGACAGCGATGGAACATGCACAACATCATATCCATGTGGAGTTTTACATATTTCGGGCCGACGAAATCGGAAGAAAGTTTCAAGAGGTCATGATCCGCAAGGCACGTGAGGGAGTAAAGGTACGATTCGTTGTGGACGGTGTAGGAAGCTACCATTTGCCCTATTCCTTTATTCGTACCTGTAGTGAGGCAGGAGTGGAATTTCATTATTTTCTACCTCCGTTTTTCGCCACGTTGGACCGCCGGATTAACTATCGCAATCACAGGAAAATCGTGGTGGTGGACGGCATGATCGGATTTGTGGGAGGGATTAATGTAGGCGACGATTATCTCGGAAAATACCCCAAAGTGGGATTTTGGAGGGATACGCATTTGCAGATTGAAGGAGATAGCGTTTATTTTCTGCAAAATGCATTTCTTAGCGACTGGAAGCTGGCCTCAGGGGAAAGGCTGATGGATGTGAATTTATTTCCTCCACATACCTGCACTGGGGATGAGGAAGTACAGATTTTGAGCAGCGGTCCCGATCAGGTTTGGGATACGATTCAGGAAATGTGTTTTGGAGCGCTCACAGTTGCCAAAAAGCGGATTTGGATTACGACGCCGTATTTTATTCCCGATCTGGGGATTTATGAGGCGCTCAAGCTAGCAGCAGTCAGTGGCGTAGATGTGAAAATTATTATTCCCTACCAATCCGATTCGAAGTTGGTTCATCTGGCGTCTTTATCCTATGTGCAAGAATTGCTGGAGGCAGGGGTGGAGTTCTACCAATATCGAAAAGGATTTATTCACGCCAAAGTGGTGATTGTCGATGATTTACTCGGCTCGGTCGGGACCGCCAATATGGACATGCGCAGCTTTTTCTATAATTTTGAGTTGACCGCTATAGTTTTTGCTAATTCAGCGCTGGAACGGCTTTCGGAAGATTTTGTAGAGGACATTTCCAACTCCTCACGCATAGATTTAAACGTGTTCCGCAGACGGCCTCGATCTCAGAAAATAGCTGAAATTCTAACTCGCATGCTCTCTCCACTCCTTTAAAGGCGGTTTTCGCCGTTTTTATCGATATAATCCCGCTTTATTGTGATTTATGTGCTCTTTGCTAACTTTTTTGCGCAAAATCACAGTTTTATGGTACACTATTCATATAACACAAGCGCGGTAAAGGAGAGGGGACTGCGGATAGCAGCCCCTTTTTCGGTCCAATATACCATACTGTAACGGGGGGATTTATATATGAGTGTAGTGAGCAAGGAAGTTCAAAATCTGTCTGAAATCACAGATGTAACCGGAGAGTTGACCAAGATCAGCAAAATTCCAGCTAATCCGAAGAACAAAGCAAAACGCCTGTTTCAGCGTGCGGCCATGATTATTTTTGGTGCGACGCTTATGGCAGTGGGCCTCGAAATATTTCTGGTTCCTAACGGCGTTATCGACGGAGGCGTCACAGGTATTTCCATTATGGCCTCCAAGATTACTGGCTATCCACTCGGTATTTTCCTGACCCTGTTGAACCTTCCATTTTTACTTATCGGATACAAACAAATCGGTAAAACCTTCGCTTTATCCACATTATTCGGCATTATCGTGATGTCCATCGGTACCGCGTTACTTCACAATGTAAGTGCATTGACTCCTGGCGAACCACTATTGGGTGCTATCTTTGGGGGCGTCATTCTCGGCGTTGGGGTGGGTCTTGTGATTCGGTCCGGCGGCTCGCTGGATGGAACAGAGATCGTAGCTATTCTCGTCAGTGAAAAAACTCCTTTTTCGGTCGGTGAGATCGTACTGTTCGTTAATATCTTCATTCTGGGAAGTGCAGGTTTTGTGTTCGGTTGGCCGAATGCCCTGTATTCCATGATTGCTTATTATATCGCCATGAAAATGATTGATATTACAATTGAGGGTCTGGATCAGTCCAAATCGGTCTGGATTATTAGTGAAAAATACCGTGATATCGGGGATGCCCTGACAGACCGTCTTGGACGGGGCGTAACTTATCTGGAAGGTGAAGGCGGCTTTACGGGCGAAAGCAAGAAAGTGATTTTCGTCGTCATTACCCGACTGGAGGAAGCGAAGCTGAAGAGCATCGTTGAAGATTGGGACCCGCACGCTTTCGTTGCGATCGGTAACATTCACGATGTGAAGGGCGGACGCTTTAAGAAAAAAGGAATACACTAGCGCAAGGGGACAATTTCTCAGCCTAATGGCTGCGGGGTTCGTCCCCTTTTTTGTTCTTCCAAGCATGGATCAGGTTCGGTGTGCCTTGGTGCGCATATGCTTGAGGACGTCTTCTACGGGCTGGGGAGGAACCTTGTCGATCAAGTCACCTACCTGGTTTAGTCGTTCTTCAATATTCAGCAAATGGTAGTCAAGTGGTGATACATCTTGCCGTACCTCTTCCCATGTTAGCGGAGTGGAGACCGTAGCGCCGGGGCGTGCCCGCGGGGTATAAGGAGCGGCCAGAGTTTTCCCCTGATAATGCTGCAAATAATCAAAATAGATGGCTGTTCCCCGATCCTTCTTTAACCGTTCGAGTGTGAACAGATGCGGGTGCTTTTCTGTCACAAACTGTCCAACTAATAGCCCGATGCTGCGAAGTTCGTCGAAGGTTATGCCTGTACGGATCGGAACGATAATTTGTACACCTGTGGCCCCGGAAGTTTTGGGGACGGAATCCAAACCAAGCGAAGCCAGTACTTCACCGACAATAGAGGCTGCCTCCATAATACGTGGCTCCACCTCTCTGGATGGATCAAGGTCAATCATCCATTCACAGGGCAGCTTGCTTCCCGCTTCATGCAGAGAGGGGTGGAATTCCAACGCAGCTTGATTACCAAGCCAGAGAAGTTGTGGCAATTTGCCGAGCACGATATATTCAATACCATCATGCAGAGCGGTTTCAATATAGTCCGGCCGAGGACGTGGGGCATTTTTCTGATAAAAAAAATCACCGTGAATCCCATGTGGCCAGCGGATGACGGTCAGTAGGCGATGATGGCAATATTTGAGCAGGAAGGGAGCCAATACCGCGAGCTTGCGAAGATATAGCGCCTTAGTCACGCCTGCTTCAGGCCACAGCGGTTTATCCGGGTTGGTGATAGGAATTTCCTGACCTTCAATGGTAATAGTACCTTTTACAGCTTGTCCCATAGTGCTATCCTCCTTGGGCTAACATGCAGCAAAATCTTTATTTACAGGCTGATTGTTGCACTTATAGATCTACATATGGTTTAACATGAACGTGAAGTGCTGAATTTATCCATCAAAGGGATTGACAAGATACAATATGTATCATAAATTTATAATAAAAATACGATATGTATCTATTAAAGGGACTTGAGCAGAGGTAGAGGAGGAGTTTGCTTGATTGAAAAGCAAGGCGGAGGGCTGGTATTTCTGTTGAGTGTCCCTCGAAGTGGAAGCTCGCTGCTTACCGCCATTTTGCAAAACCATTCCCGCCTGTTTGCCACACAGGAAATGTGGTTTCTGCTCAGTTTATATGATCTTCCTCAGTCACAGGCACGGCCATATGGAGGAACTGGGATACTCCGGCAATTTTTTAAAGGTATGGTCCCCCCTGATGTATCGGAGCAGGCTTCCCGTTCGTATGCACTTGAAATATATAATGGTCTGCTTCAAGGAACTACAGCAGATATGCTTATCGACAAATCCCCGCGTTACTATACGGTGCTGGAATTTATAGACCGTTTATTCCCTGATGCCCGCAGGCTGTGGCTTATCCGGAATCCTTTAGCCATTGTGGCCTCATTCAAAAAGGTCAATCAGCTACGGAATGGACGTTTTCAACTGCTGGAGGAACTGGGGAGTCCGCATTTTAATATGAAAATGACGGATATTACGGTTGGTTTGTTCCGTTATGCTCATTATTTTGCTACACCTCATCCACTTGCATACCCGCTTAGGTATGAACAACTCGTATCCAATCCAACGATGGAGATCGAGAAGCTGTGCAGTTTTCTGGGGATCAAGTATGAGCCGGGGATGGAAAAGTACGGAGACTTTGCGGATACGCCCAAATCCAGTCTTTTTTATAGTATGGGAGCGGGTGATCCATTCGTAGGAGAGCATGAGCAGGCGCATCAGGATTCGGTACATAGCTGGCAACATTTGTTGAGTAAAACGGAAATTGAGCTGTATTGCAGAAGCATTGGGTCCCGCATGTTTAGGCAGCTTGGTTACGCGGAAGCGTTGGAGCAGGCTGAGCAGATGACTGGAGTCCGCTTTGAAGATGAGCCGGATATAGAGCTGCTGAGTCAACGTACACAACAATTTCTCCAACAAAGCGGCTTTGAATGGAAGGCAGCTTATCGGATGCTGGAAGACCAAGATGCAGATAACAGAGAACTTGTGATAAATGCAACCCATCATACTGTACCTCAAGATCTGGCAAGGATGCAGGTGGACCAGATCGTGAACGATCGGCGGATCCAATCACTGGAAAACAGGTTGGCACATAGCTATGAGGAGCGGAACCGTCTTATCGCTCAGCTCCAAAGCTATCAACGCCCAAATCAAGGTCTCCGATCTCGCAACCTCTTTGCCCGTAAGCTCGGGCGCTTGGCGTCTGTAGCGTTATCAAGTATAGGAAAAGAAAAAGGGGGAAGAACGTGAGTGCGATTGCCGGAATCTATAGCTTTGGGCATGAGTCCGTAAGCACCGAAGAAGGCGGGAAAATGATGCAAGCCCTGCGAAAATATCCCGCTGACCGCGTATGTGCTTGGTGCGAAGGCTCAATATTTTTGGGTTGTCATGCCCAGCATGTGACCCCGGAATCTGTTCATGAGCGTCTTCCCTTCTATGATGAGCTAAGAGATTTGGCAATCACGGCGGATGCGATTATTGACAATCGTTCCGAGCTGTTTGAACGGCTGGGAGTTGAGCAGGAACGGCGGCAAGATATCACGGACAGCGAGCTGATTTTGCTGACATATGACAAATGGGGAGTGGAAGCAGCCAGTTATCTGATAGGTGATTTTGCCTTTGTCATTTGGGATGCCAAGGAACATCGATTATATGGTGCTCGAGATGTGACAGGAAATCGTACGCTGTACATCTACCAACATGACCGAGGATTCGCGTTTAGCACGGTGGTCGCTCCACTTTTGTCCCTGCCCTCTCTGCGAAAAGAACTGCATGAACCGTGGCTGGCCGAATTTTTGTCCATCCGTGCCATGCAGGAATCCGTCGATATCGGAACGACTGCATACAAGCATATCAACCAGCTTCCTCCTGCACATTGGTTCACTATGGAGGAGGGGAAGCGAACCCTTCATAAATATGCATGTCTGGATGAGGTAGAGCCACTGCGGCTCAAAACAGGGGGCGAGTACATAGAAGCTTTCCGCGAGGTGTTCACACAGGCGGTCACTGCCCGACTACGGACGCATCGCGCTGTAGGGGCTGCCTTGAGCGGAGGGCTGGATTCCGGGGCGGTTGCCAGCTTTGCCGCACCATCGCTGCACTTGCAACAAAAGCCGCTGCATGCCTACAGCTATGTGCCTGTTCAAGATTTTACAGACTGGACACCGCCTACATTGCTGGCGAACGAACGAAGCTATATTCAGTCTACGGCTCGCTATGTAGGCAACATTCACGAGAATTATATGGATTTTGAGGGTAAAAGTCCGTTTTCTGAAATTGATATTTGGCTGGAACTCATGGAAGCACCCTACAAATATTTTGAAAACTCCTTCTGGATCAGAGGTTTTTATGAAAAAGCACAGGAGCACAATGTCGGTGTACTGTTGACAGGGGCACGAGGCAATTTTACCGTATCGTGGGGCCCTGCACTTGATTATTATGCCCGGCAGTTTCGTCGTTTGCACTGGTTGCAATCCTTTCAGGGGTTGTGGCGGTACAGCAAGCTTACGGGCAGGCGTATGTCTCATCTACTCCCTGTGATGTTGAAAAAAGCGACTTCGCTTGAATCTCGTTCATGGCTGCGGCGTAGCAATCGAAGTCCCGTTCCTTCACTGATCCACCCGGAGTTTGCCAAACGGATGCATGTAGAAGATATTCCTGTATTGAGCGGAACAGGCTGGATGAAAAACGCCGATCAGACGAGAAAAGAGAAATTTTCGAATTTGGCGATTGCTAACAAAAATGGTGTGGTCGCGACCAAACTTTCACTACGGTATGGCCTGTGGGAACGTGATCCGACCGGAGACAGCCGAGTGATTCGCTTTTGCTTATCGGTGCCTTTTGAACAGTATGTGCAAAACGGTCGGGACCGTGCCCTCATTCGTACGGCCATGCGTGATCATCTGCCTGATGATGTTCGATTGAACCAGCGGGTACGCGGTGTGCAGCCTGCAGATTGGCTACATCGAATGCTTCCTTGCTGGGATACGTTTATGGGAGAGCTTCAACTGATGTGTCATGATTTACGAGCCGCCGAATATCTCAATATTGAGTTTATTAAGACGGCTATGGCGAAACTTCACCACCCCCGCCCTGAGCAGGCGTCTGATCCGAATATACGACTACTAATGCATAGCCTGATCGTGTACCGTTTTCTCTGTAGATTGAACTGATCGAACCTATCCGGTCAGACAGTTCGCCATTCGTTGGAGGGGAGGTGATGAGATGAGTAAAAAAGAATGGCAGGAACCGACGATAGAGGTGCTGGATATTAACCAGACTATGGCGGGTAAAGGCTGGAAACAGATTGACTGGGTGTCTGACCACGATGCCGATCTTCATAATCCAAGCTAACACATGGTTATACATGCAGCCGATGTTGGGCTGGAAGCAAAAAACTGGTCCGATAACGACTGAATGAACGAGAATAGCATAATCCATTGGACTCGTATTCAATACAAAGCCGTCTTTATTTCTTCGGGTTAGAGGTATTGCCCAAGAAATAAAGACGGGATTTTTAAGGACAGAGGAGTGAGTCCTATCGTGCATGACAGGAGTGCAAATGTCAGTTGGACGAAATATATAGCCTTTGGACTCAGAATTGCCAGTGAGCTGAATCTGCCTGAGCTGATCCTGGCAGCACCGGAAGCAGTAGAGGATGTAGTCATTCGGCAGGCTGATTTAACTGCATGGAGTGGTCAGCTGGAGCAGGCCAATTTTGTGATGCTAGATGAGCGATTTATGTTCCAAATACCAGGCACGGCCATTTATGCCGTCAGGGAAGGCAAGGAGATCGAAGTAAGCATATTCTCCGGGGCCGATCCTGACACCGTGCGGCTGTTTGTGCTGGGTACATGCATGGGTGTTCTGCTGATGCAAAGACGAATATTACCTATTCACGGAAGTGCGGTCGTCATCGGGGGGAGGGCCTACGCATTTGTGGGTGAATCGGGTACGGGCAAATCGACACTGGCTGCTGCTTTTAGGCAGGCAGGTTATCAGATGGTTAGTGATGACGTGATTGCTGTAAAAGCTACGGCTTCCTCAGCCATCGTGTATCCAGCTTATCCGCAGCAAAAGCTGGGGTTGGATAGCTTGCTCCAACTGGAGGCTTTACGGGAGAACAAGCATGCACGCAAAAGAAATAACATACGGTCCCTAACTGATGACAATTCTGTAATGCCACAATACAGTGATCTGCGTATGCTTGCAGGTGAACTGAATAAATATGCCGTACCCGCCGTAGATGAATTTTTTAACGATCCGCTGCCCTTAGGGGGCGTATTCGAGCTTGTGGCAGATTCTCCAATCCGTGCGTTGATGCGCGAAGGGGAGCTAATGGCGGTTACGGAACAGCCCTTGAACGTTCTGGAGTGCTTGCATACATTACTACAACATACATATCGTAGGGTGATTATTCCGCGAATGGGTTTGAGTGAATGGTCGTTTGATACAGCGGCTAGGATGGCTCGTAAAGTAGAGGGCTGGCGGCTGCTGAGGGATAGTTCCGTCTTTACTGCGTCCGAGGTTGTACAACGGGTACTTGATATCATTCGTAAGGAGGAAAAGAGTTATGGCAGCCACTAATTCAGCTAAGGACCATTATCGCGTCATTTACGGTGAAGAGGTCTATGTCAGTGATATGGACGGAGAAAAAGTGATGATGAGCATTAACACTGGTAAATATTATAACTTGGGCTTCACAGGAGGACGAATCTGGGAACTGGCAGAGTCTGGTCCTTCACTTGGCGATATCGTAACTGTCCTGACGAATGAATATGAGGTGGACGAGGAACAGTGCAGACAACAGGTACATACCTTTGTGGCTGAGTTGGAGCGGGAAGGACTGTTGAAGCTTCTACGGGAGTCGGTATAACATGCGGATACAACGGCTTCTTCTCCTGTCTCCAGAGGTTAGGAGATTGTTGCCGGAAGCCTGGCTGGAGCTGGGATGGGCGAGGTTGCGCCAGCGTCGTTCTTTTGGGGATTACTCAAGGGTTTGGGGCATATGTATGGAAGAAACTCCATGGAAGTGTGATGTCAGGCAGGAGAAGTGCATTCAGCAGATTTCGCACGCTGTGGAGCTGGCAAGCCGTTATACTCCTTGGCGCAGTAGTTGTCTTGTACAAGCCGCTGCGGCGATGACGTTGCTGGGGCGCAGAAAACTGGACTGCACGCTGTATCTGGGCACAGCCAAAAATGCCGCTGGACGCTTGGCCGCACATGCATGGGTACGTAGCGGACCGATTTATGTTACGGGGAAACGGGAGATGGAAGCATTTACGGTGGTGGGGATATTCGGGAGACGTGCTGTGACGGATACAAATACAAAGATGGCAGATAAAGGTAGTTCTTTACTTTAATGCGATGAGACAAGAAGGAGAAGAATGCATGCCCACCAAGTCTGTTTTGGAACTTGCGAATTGGAATGAGGATCAAGAATTAACGTTGTTATTCTCTCTATTGGGGAAAGACGTTTCTCATTGGCAGGATAAGACTGCTGCTACCCAGCTGCGTGAGATGGATTGGGTCCGCTTTTTACGTCTGACCGAGCACCATCGAGTGGTACCTACGGTGTATCTCCAGCTGAAAACATTGAATCATCCGTTCATTCCCGTAGAATTGTTGCGAAACCTTCAGGCGCAGTATCATCGAAACACGCTTCGCATGCTCCATCTTCAAGCAGAAGCCGAGCGTCTGACCAGGCTGCTCATAGCTCATGGAATTCGTGTGCTTATGTTGAAGGGTCCTGCTCTGGCGCAGCAATTGTACGGGGATGTTTCTCTGCGTACCTCCAAGGATATAGATTTACTCATTGCCCCTGACGATATGGATGAGGCTGAGCATTGGATGAAGGAAGCCGGATATGCGTCCAAGAGCGGAGAAGTGCGTGTCCTTGGAAGTTGGAAATGGAAGGACCATCATGCATCCTACCTCCATCCGCAAAAACGGGTAGAGATTGAGTTGCATTGGCGGCTTCACCCGGATGGGGGTGGGGAACCCTCTTTTGACGAGCTGTGGAACTGCCGGAAAATGGGCAAAGCTGCAGGAGCCAGTCGGCAGGTACCATTGGGATCTGCCGACAACAGGACTGTGATGACGTCCTGTATGTATACGCTGGGCAGCGAGCATCAATTTCTGTACTTGAGCGCGCATGGTGCGCGTCACGGCTGGTTCAGGCTACGCTGGCTGGTTGACATCGACAGGCTTGCGGTATGTGCTGTCGATTGGGAGGCGCTACTGCCGATGATGCGCCGCTACGGGGGCCTGCCTGCTGGGGGGCAGGCTTGGGCACTCGCCGCTGCGCTGTTGGGTACGCCGATACCGGAGTCGATGCGTCCGGTATCGGCTACCCGGCAGGCGCACAGGCTCGCGCTGAGCGCGCTGGCCTTCATGCAGGCCAGCGTTCCCGCACCGTACCCGATTGCCCACGGGTCGGGTACAGGTAGGCTTGCTCCATCTGAGCTGCTGCATAGCAGAGCTTTGGCGGAGCAAGCGGAAGCCGCCCCTCCGGATGGCGGTGCTTCAGTATGCGGTACCTGTGGCGAAGCAGCCATGCTTGCCACCAGTGGCGTTACTAGCATCACGGAAGATGCCAGTAACGACGACCATAGCCCGATGAGCACTGCTACCAGTTGTGCCCCCATTACTCCAGCTGTCGCCTCCAGCCAAGTCATGACCAGAAACACGGCGGCTGCCCATCAGCCGGTCAGCCGCACTTACTTGCTTTCCTTAAAAGAGCCAAGACACAGACTATGGTACCTCATCAGCCGTTTGTTTCCTTCTACGGGGGATTCGGCCGTTTTTCCACTGCCTCGCCAGCTGCATTTTTTGTATATCCCTTTACGTCCCTTTCTTTGGCTGAAGCGGCGATTTTCAAAGCACTGACTCTCGATAAGGAGTGTGCATTATGGTTCACCTGCGATTATATATGACAAAGCTGTATAGCGTGAACGGCGGTGCGTTATTTCTCAATATTGGATGTATGATCATTGTCAGCCTGCTGGAGGGTTTTGGCATTTATATGCTTGTTCCTATGCTGGCGGCTATCGGCGTATTTGTTGGTCATTCAGGGATGCCATTTCTGTCTGGTGGATTGGAACATTTTTTGCCGTTCATTCCTAAAAGCTGGCTGTTGCCGGGGATGTTGATGGTTTTTATAGTGCTGCTTACAGGGCAGGCTTTGCTTCAGCGTTACCAATCCATCCTGAATTCGCGGATTCAGCAGCGTTTTATGCGCTCTTTGCGAATAGACGTGTACACTTCCTTTATGAAGGCGCAGTGGGCATTTTATTTGCGTCAGCGTAAATCTGATTTTAGCCATGTGATGACGACCGAGCTGGCGCGTGTCAGTCAGGGAACGAATTTGCTTCTTCAACTGACTACTGCTGTCATGTTTACGATGATCCAGATTGCGTTGGCTTTTTGGTTATCCCCCTCTTTAACCGGGCTGGTATTTCTGAGTGGATTGGGGCTGTTTGTCGTGTTCCGCCGCTCCATTCGAAATGCCAAACAATTAGGTGATCGTACCACCGAGCTGTCGCAGGTTTATTTTGCTGGGATTACGGATCACATGAACGGCATGAAAGATATTAAAAGCAATCTGTTGGAAGCGGCGAATATCCATTGGTTTCGCTCCCTGACACAACGCATGGAGGATAATACGACCCAATTTGTCCGGCAAAATGCGACCACACAGTTTTTTCATCGTACAGCGGCAGCTGTTTTTGTCGCTTGTGTCATATTTACATCGCTGCAGTGGCTGCATGTTACTCCTGAAAAACTGATTGTGCTGATTCTTATATTTTCACGCTTATGGCCCCGATTTGCTCTTATTCAAGCGAGTCTGGAATACATCATGTCTATGATCTCCGCTTTTGAGAGTGTCACCAAGGTGCAACAGGAGTGCGAAGCTTTCACAGATCCGTCATTGATTGTATCTGCATCTGTACGGCAACCCCTGTCCCTTCGTCATGGGATCGAATGCAGCCATCTGGATTATCGCTACGATGGTGCAGCAGAGTCTGCGCTGCGTCAAATTAACTTGTTCATACCCGCTCGGGGAATGACAGCCATTGTAGGGAAATCGGGAGCAGGTAAAAGTACAATGGTCGATGTCCTGATGGGTTTTTTACGTCCAACTGGGGGGCAGATTACAATAGACGGGCTTGTTCTGGACGACGAATTGTTGCTCCAGTGGCGGCAGTCGTTTGGCTACGTGTCACAAGACCCATTTTTATTTCACGCGACTGTCCGCGAAAATTTGATGCTGGCAGATAAGGATGCTAGTGAGCAGCAGCTATGGGAGGCGTTACATTTTGCCGCCGCAGACAACTTTGTATCCAGATTGCCCGAAGGGCTGGACACAGTAATTGGAGATCGCGGGATTCGTCTGTCTGGAGGAGAACGTCAACGGCTAGTATTAGCACGGGCTGTCTTGCATCATCCTTCGGTACTTATACTAGATGAAGCGACAAGTGCGCTGGATGGTGAGCATGAAGCCGCAATTCAGGCAGCACTGGAACGGATGAAAGGTCAAATGACGTTGATCGTCATTGCTCACCGCCTGTCAACCATCAGACATGCGGATCAAATTGTCGTACTGGATCAAGGCGAGGTCATACAGCAGGGGAACTACCACCAACTGGAACAAGAGGAGCGGGGGGCGTTCAGTCAGCTACTATCGTATCAAAGCAGTGTCACCGCCACCCCTTAACCAGACTTTTCTGTAACTCAGCTTAAGTTTCTTTACGTTTGGCAGTGCTTCTTTTCTTTTTGACTGGAGTCGGAGAGATGTTCTCGCCTGCAACAGCCTGCTGTGCTGTTGGGGCCGCTGGTTTACGCGCAGGGCGTTTTTTCGCAGCAGGGCCGGGATCGGTAACGACAGGTTGCACTGCCTCGATGCTGGCCTGAAGGGCGGCCATTAAATCTACTACATTGGTCTGAGGCTGTGTTGGGGCGATTCGCACCTCTTCACCAGCCACTTTATGTTGAATGAGATCCAGCAGACGCTCGCGGTACTGATCCGTATACTTTGCTGCATCAAAAGGTGTAGATAGCTGCTCAATTAGCATTTTTGCCATGGTCAGCTCCTTCTCTTTAACCTCCTCCTGCCCCGGTAAGTTAGGCACTTGAGCAATGGGGCGAATTTCATCGGGGTAAAACATCGTCTCCACCGCCAAACATTCATCCAACACCCGAATAGCCGCCAGGCTGCTTTTAGAGCGGATGGAGATTTGGGCAATCCCGATTTTCCCGGTATCCTTCATCGCATTCATGAGCAGCTTATACGCATTGGAGCCAGCTTGATCCGGGGACAGATAATACGTTTTCTGAAAGTAAATCGGATCAATTTCCTGCAAATCCACAAAATCTAAAATAACAATATTTTTATCCGCTTGTCCGCTAACTTGCTCCAGTTCCTCCTTGTCGAACATGACAAATTTTCCTTTTTCATATTCGTATCCTTTTCCAATTTCCTCCCATTCGACCTCCTTGTCACAAACGGGACACTTTCGTACATAGCTAAGTGGGCTTCCACACTCCTTGTGAATATAACGCATGGAAATGTCCTTATCCTCAGTCGCAGAAAACATTTTAACGGGCACATGAACCAGCCCAAAGCTGATCGCACCTTTCCAGACTGTATGCATTACGCCGCTCCTCCTTTTCTTTAATCCGCATTTTGTATCCTTCGATTCCAACGCTCGGCTGTGAGCATATCCATTTTTCACTTAGATTTTTCACTTAGTATGCTTCGGAGAAAGGAATGTATGAGGTGTAAAGAAAAGAGCGAGCCAACTAATCTGCATTCTGAGGTATGACTACATCGCATAACACAATGATATGAAGTTGTTAAGTTACATTAGTTATATTAAGATAAGGGATAAACAACGATTTTGACATTTTAAAGAAAGGAGTGTTCATGTCATGAAGAAAAGATCATTAAACTTTATATCTTTTGGATATGGATACTCTACTGCTGTTTTTTTCTAAAATCATTTTTATTGGTGGAGTCTGCCTAAAAATGGTTAGAAGAAACGGTAGAAAAATTTAAAAATGACGAGGTCGATTAAATGAAAAATGAAAAAATAACTAGAAAAAATCCGGCAGGTATGCCGAAACCAGTAGGGAATTACACACATATAACTAAAGTTCCAAGAAATTCAGAGCTATTCGTGACTTCGGGTCAAGTTGGAGTAGATCAGAATGGCCAATTCCCAGAAAGCTTTAACCTACAAATCAGCAATACTTTTAATAACATTAAATCAGTTTTGGACGCCGAACAATTAACCGCTGACAATATTATAAAAGTAAATGTATGGGCAACTGAGCAGATAGATTGGGATTACATGTATTCCCAATGGGAAAAGTTATTCGGGAATGATTATCCTGCAATGACTATCGGCTACCTTACTGCTCTAGGATTGCCTGAAATAAAAATTGAAATTGAAATTTGGGCAGCTAAAGCATAAAAATAATACGCACCTCATTTATGGGATGGAATCATAGATAGCCCCGGTCTTCGTGAGAAGCTGGGGCTGTTTTATGTTTAAATTCACGAAAAATGTACATCCGTCGTCGCAAGCAAACGCACTAAACGATTACCGAGCATCGCATAGTGATGAGCTATCCGCATCTGCATCCTTCGATTCCAACGCCTTGGCTGTGAGTAAATCATTTTTATGTTTCGTACAAAGGATTTGTATGAGTTGTGAATGAAGACTGCGAATTGCTTCCGCGTGCGCATGGTTACAGCAAGTTTGGTGCATAGTAAGGCATATCCGATTCAAAAGGGGGTACACAATTTATGTCCGGAAAATCCTATCCTCAGCAAATCAGGCATCGTGTGGGTCAAAGCCAAATCGCCTTTCGGGGCCCGGCTGGAGGCGAACAGGATGCATTGCCGCCCGAGTTTGCTCTTTCACATGGAATCCGTCCGCCTTTTCCCGTAGCTGTGGCTCATGTGGATTTGGAGGCTGTAGTTTCAACTTCGCCTTCTCATAGCATCCCTTCATTAGACGTTGAACGGATTATAGATGAAGACTAGGTGAACTATATTTCTGAATGAATGCACACAACAACAAACAGGAGGGGAAGAATAACATGAACGTGGAACGAGCAAAAGCTATTTATGATTCATCCGAAAATATTGCCGTACAATTGGATGGTAAACCGATCTGGATTGAGCATGTAGACCAAGCAAACGGTATGGCAACGGTACAGATAGGTAGCAGACCCGGCAATACCCAAACCGTCCGTGTGGATCGTCTGGAAGAACAATAGAAGAGGGGCACCAAACCAGATTTTCCCCATAGTATGGGGTATAGCTTTAGAAAGATCTTGCACAGCTGTAGGCTTTCATCGCAGAATGCTACTTGAAAGGTCCCACTCCAACAAAAAAAGGCTCGCAATTGCTCAATGAGCAATTAGCGAACCTTATTTGTAATAATAAATGCAGTCGTAGGGACGAGTTAAATGCCAGACAAGTTAATTTGAAGGTGCAGCTGGTTCCTTTCTATGAACTTTAAACTGCTATGGCCCTCAAATGTGGTGAAACTATCAGTTTAGCCTCTGTTGCTAATTGAACGTCTTCCACCGTCAAACCCGGAGCAATTTCTTTCAGCATCAGCCCTTTACCCGGAATAACATCGATGACAGCCTTTTCGGTTACTATGGTCTTTACAACATTTACAGCAGTCAAGGGCAGCTTGCATTGTTCCAGTATTTTCGGCGCCCCATTTTTGTTCACATGCTCCATGGCTACAATCACTCTCTTGGCTCCAACTACCAAATCCATGGCTCCTCCCATACCTGGCACCTTTTTCCCAGGGATCATCCAGCTTGCAAGGTTGCCTTTCTCGTCGACCTCCAGGGCGCCCAGCACGGTGATATCCACATGCCCTCCGCGGATGATGGAAAATGAAAGTGTACTGTCAAAAAAGCATGCTCCTTCCATGGTTGTAACGTAGTTTCCGCCTGAATCGATACAATCGAGCCTTTCTTTTCCCTGAGCCGCTTTGGGGCCTACACCGAGGATTCCGTTCTCAGCCTGCAGCATAATATGAATGTCATCGGGGATATAGTCCACTACCATTGTAGGCAATCCGACACCAAGGTTGACAACTTCACCACTTTTGAATTCCTGGGCTATTCTTCGAGCAATGAATTCTCTGTTATTCATGCGTTTTCACCCACCTTTACAATTGCGTCGACAAATATTCCGGGAACGTTGACATGATTGGGGTCAATTTCACCCGTCTTTACGTATTCGTCTACCTGAGCAACTACATACTCTGCCGCTGTAGCCATAACCATATTGAAGTTACGTGAAGAGCCGTTGATGACAAGATTACCTGCTTCATCAGCCTTATGGGCTCTGATTAGCGCCACATCCGCTTTGAGCGGGAGTTCGAGCAAATATTCCCTTTCATCAATTTCTATTTTCTTTTTTCCTTCCTCTACAACGGTGCCTACACCTACAGGTGTTAAAACCCCGCCCAAACCGGCTCCTCCTGCGCGTATTTTTTCAGCGAGCGTGCCTTGCGGGAAGAGTTGGACCTCAGCTTCTTTCGTCATCAGGAGCCTTCCCGTTTCCGGATTGGAGCCGATATAGGATGCAAAAATTCGCTTTACTCTGCCACTTTTTACAAGCTTATAGATAGATAATTCCGGTGTGCCTGTGTCATTGGAAACAATCGTAAGATTGCTGGCGGGATTGGTGTCGACAAGCGCACGAACCAGCTCCTCCGGAAAGCCCCCTGCCAGAAAACCTCCGATCATCACCGTGTCTCCGTCTTTGACCTTCTTAACTGCTTCTTCAGCGGAGATTACTTTGTTATTCATGGTTCCTTCTCCTTATATATATTTTTTAGGAAAGCAAACTTTATTGAAGATAATCGTAGAGGACTCTTCCATATGGAAGCGTTAAATCAGCAATAAAATGTTTCCCGCCAATATAAGATTTAACCGGCAAATCTGCCACAGGAGCGTTGACATGGGGGATCAGGCTTAACCTGGCAGGCCCTGACCAGGCTCCTTTTACAGTAATGTTCTCAAGATTATACGCTACTAACTGAGCGATTTTGGGGGTACCGTCAACATCAGGAATTAACTTTAAATTAACTTGCGTTTTTGCGATAGCTTTTGCCGTTTCCTTTTCATCAAGAATGTTATATTTGAAAGGCATAGTTCCCGTGGCCACCAGGACGTTGTTATAATGCAATGTACCCGTCAGCGTCTCCGTCTCCTCAACGATCAAGCGAGGCTTTGCCCATTTTTTTGGAAATCCCCAGACTTCACGTCCCCCCAGAATAGCAGGCGCGTTATCCAAATACATTTGGGCAACAAAATTGCAGGGTTCTCCATGAAAAGTACACGGAATGACAATACCACTTTCCTCATAGCATCCTAAACCGGAAGAATCGGGCATCTTGATCCATTCATAGGAGACCGTATTGCTTCCATCCGGCTCAAGAGGTTCTGGGACCGCCTGTCTTATCGCAGCGGGATCAGTCTCGTAGGTAATGATAAAAAATTCCCGGTTGATGAAGCGGTATGGTGGGCGCCCGTAGCTGCCGCTAGCCGCAGGCATAGATTGGAGTGAAAGTACATCTTTTTGATTCATAGCGATCTCCCTTCCTTTTAAGAGATAGTTCTAAAAGTCATCCTGAACACGCACTTTAAATGAGCGCATTTTCAACTAGCATCGCTATTCCCATTCCTGTTCCGATGCATAACGAGGCGATACCGTAGCGTGAAGATCTTCGCACCATTTCGTGAACCAACGTAGTCAATATCCTAGCACCGCTGGCACCGACAGGATGCCCGATCGCGATTGCGCCGCCATTGACATTCACTTTGTCCAGACTGACCCCTAGCTCTTTCACTACCGCTAATGCTTGTGAGGCAAATGCTTCATTAATTTCAAAAAGATCAATGGCATCGATGGATATACCTTGCTGCTTAAGAAGTGTCGAAATGGCTTTCACTGGCCCCATTCCCATATATGCAGGGTCAACGCCAACAAGTGAATAACCTTTGATATATGCCAATGGCTTTAATGCATGTTCCTTGCATTTGTCTTCCGATACTACAAGCACGGCGGCCGCGCCATCATTGATTCCTGAAGCATTTCCGGCGGTAACCGTCCCGTTCTCCTTAAACGCAGGTTTTAATTGAGAAAGTTTTTCTTGCGTTGTATTTCCTCTTATGTGTTCGTCCTCTGTGAAAGAAATAGTTTCTTTTTTGGTTTTGATCATGACCGGAACAATTTGCTCTTCAAAAAGCTTTTTGTTTTTTGCTTCTACGGCTTTTAGCTGGCTTTGATAGGCAAATTCGTCCTGTTCAAGTCTTGAAATTCCATATTTCTCGGCAACATTTTCTGCGGTAATTCCCATATGGTAATGGTTGATCGGGCACGTAAGGCCGTCGGCCACTAGGGAGTCTACCAACTCACCGTTGCCAAGTTTGTAGCCGTTTCTTGCATTCCTTAGCAGGTAAGGGGCATTCGACATGCTCTCCATGCCTCCGGCCAAGACGACGTTGCCTTGTTCAGCCAAGATTGAATTGTAAGCTAAAGCAACGGCATGAAGTCCTGAACCGCAAACCGTGTTTATCGTTGTTTCGGGTACATCAATAGGAATACCGGCTTTTAATGCCGCCTGTCTGGCAGGATTTTGTCCATTGCCCGCCTGAAGAACATTTCCCAAATAAATCTGATCAATCAAAGAAGGCTCTAATTTACTTTGCTGAAGGCATGCTGTCATCACAGTTGCTCCCAGTTCGGAAGCGCTTAGAGGCGCAAGGGTTTTGTTAAAAGAGCCGACCGCTGTTCTCAACGGGCTTACTAAAGCTACTTTTTTCATTAAAAACTCACATTCCTTTCGCTGTGTTCAAGACACAATACATCCATGATTGCACTTCAATTCGTAATTTCCGTTTTTAACCTACGAGACGCAGCGACGCAAGATACATTTGCATGCGGGCATATCATGGTGCCTAAGACAGTGAGTGTGACGGTTCGATCGCCTTCTCTCATTGGAAATTAAAACCAGTTTCATCATAGTTCTAATGCAGATTTTGCTCAATGTCCAAATATTTACACATTTCTATGTACAGATGTTTATAGGGCCATATACTCCACAAAAATTAGGCCATTCTAATGTTTTCTGTTAATTTCTTAATTTTTCTGAAAATCATGATCATAAATTGAATTTTATGTTAAAAATGAAAATTTCAATCCATACGTGAAAAAGTTTTCTTCGCAAATATCATCTAACTCATCGCTGGGAAATAAAAAAAGCCTCCAGAATTTTCTGAAGACGGCTTTGCCTTTCAATATTCATGATCTTCGTCCTATTGTGCCAGCTTGCTTCTCGTTAAAGGTGTCACTCGAAAGGGCGGTTTTTCACATGAACTAAAAAAGAAGCCGACTTGCTTGAAAGCAATCGGCTTAGAACATAAAACTTCAACAACTCACGAAAAATGTACATCTTCCGTCGCGAGTAAACGCACAAAACGATTGCCAAGCATCCCATTATGATGAGCTACAATTTGTTCACTGCTCAGCACCTTGCTATCAAATGTACTATGCGCATCTAATACGAGCACGTTGTTATGGTATCCCAGACTATAGGCGCTTCGGCAAGTCGTGTCGAGGCAAAACTCGGTCTGCATCCCCGCGATTACGAGTTGATCGGCTCCCAGTTCCTTCAGCACATGGCCCAATTCGGTTTGATAGAAGCTGTCCCAGGATGATTTACGAACAATTCGTTCATGAGGAAGAGGACGCACCACATCGGCGATGGCCCAGCCTACACTGTTTTCCCGGAAATCCTCATCCGCTTCATCGGTATGCTGTACAAAAATCACCGGTGTACCTGTAGCTCTGGCTTTGTCCAAAAGCTGCTGCAAATGCGCTACAACTTCCTGTTCACGATACAGCTTCTCAGCATACATGAACATAGCCTGCTGAACATCAATCATGAGTAAAACGGTTTGCCCCATCGTTTCAATCCCTCCCTGTGTGTATCATCTAACTTACAATAGCATGTCTTCATGCCTTGCGGCGACATAAGGTGAACTATATAATAAAGAACAAGTTGGAACGGTCCGATTCGGACGAAAGGTGATTAAAATATATGACAATTTCGCAGGAGCAGTTTATGTTCCGTTCTGTCTCAGAGGCACAGACCGGGGCATTGGCAGGTTTTTTGGCAGCCAAAGCGGTCCCCGGAACGGTGATTGTGCTGGATGGAGATCTGGGAGCGGGCAAAACTGCTTTTTCCAAGGCTTTTGCCAGCCATTTAGGTGTGCCGGGTATCGTAAATAGTCCAACCTTTACCCTCATTAAGGAGTACGAGGGCCGATTGCCTTTGTATCATATGGATGTGTACCGGATTTCCCAGGACGAGGCAGAGGATCTCGGGCTGGACGAATATTTTTACGGGACAGGAGTATGTCTGGTGGAATGGGGTAGTATTATACCGGATATATTGCCGGAGCAGCGGCTTCACATGTATATAGAAACAACGGATGTCGGGGAGCGCTTGATTCACCTGACCGGGTACGGCGAGCCTTATGAACAATGGTGCCGCAGTTTGCGGGAGAATGGAGTTTGAACCATGCAAAGAGAGCATACAGATGTGAATGTAAAGCCGCGTGAGCGGTTTTTGACGTTAGATACAGCGACGACCGTGATGGCGGCCGCTCTGATGAACGGAAGAGAATTGCTGGGAGAAAGCAACGTCTATGGCGAACGTAATCATTCCGTGCATGTGATTACCGAGCTGGAACGACTGCTGAATGAAGAAGGGCTGACACGAGATGATGTAGATGGTATTGCAGTTGGTGTTGGACCGGGGTCTTATACCGGTATCCGGATTGCGGTGACCGCAGCCAAAACACTCGCTTGGGCCTGGGGTATCCCGGTGACGTCCATATCCACTTTGCATGCTTTGGCGTGGGGTGGTTGGAATCGCGGCATCGAGATGAAGGGACAAGAAGATAAAAATGAGTCTGTGAATAACGGTTCGTCCGGAGCGCAGGCAGCAGACTGGATTGTGCCCGTGCTGGATGCGCGCCGTGGTCAGGTTTACACGGGGCTGTTCGACGTGAGTACAGTTGACGACGTCGAGAGTCCGCAACGGCTGGAGCCAGATGCAATCCGGTTGATGACTGCTTGGACCGATGACCTGCTGCAACGGCTGGAGGCTTTGCCCTATGAAGAGCGTCCTCCAGTCATTTGGCTAGTCGGTGAAACGGCGGTTCACGCCGAAACAGCCGAGCGCCTGCGTGCTTGGAGCGAGCTTCGTATCGTACCTTATGAGCTGGAAGGAAGATGGGTTGGCCGCCTTGGGGCGGATAAGCTGCTTCGTCAAGAACATGACGAGTTACATACGCTGGTTCCTAATTATACCCAGCTGGCGGAGGCGGAAGCCAATCTGCTTCGCCAGCGCTGAAGAGAGCGGTGAACAACATGGCAAAGAACATACAGCGGGAAGAGAAACTTGAGTTTCGCTTGATGCAACTGAATGATATTCCCGATGTGCTGGAGATTGAGCATGAAGCGTTCACGCTACCGTGGACAGAGGAAGCATTCCGCAATGAGCTGACGATGAATCATTTCGCTAAATATATGATTATGGAACTAGACGGACAAGCCATTGGTTACGCAGGCATGTGGACGATTATGGATGAGGCCCATATTACGAATATTGCGATTCGTGAGGCTTATCGCGGACGTAAGCTTGGAGACAAGCTATTGGATGAGCTGATGCAGACCGCCTCTTATTTAGGGATGGAACGTATGACGCTGGAGGTGCGGGTAACGAACCGGATCGCTCAAGGCTTGTATGAGAAAAAAGGCTTTAAGCCCGCAGGTGTGCGCAAAGGCTATTATTCGGATAATAACGAGGATGCTGTGATCATGTGGGCGGATCTTCCCGCGCATGGGGCATCCGGTGAACAGGAAGGAAGCGTGCAGAAGCAATGATGCAAGAGGAAAAAGCAGGTACAGGCTCCGCCTCTGGCGAGCCTTGCTATATACTGGCAGTGGAAACGAGTTGTGATGAAACGGCTGTTTCTGTCGTGAAAAATGGCACAGAGGTGCTCTCGAATCTGATTTCCAGTCAGATTGAAACACACAAAGCCTTTGGTGGTGTTGTGCCAGAGGTGGCTTCACGCAAGCATGTGGAGAGCATCACCTACATGCTGGACGAGGCCATGCAAACATCAGGAATTACCCCACGCGAGATTTCGGCGGTTGCCGTGACACAAGGACCAGGACTGGTTGGTGCATTGCTGGTTGGTATTGTCGCCGCTAAGAGCGCTGCCTTGGCGTTTGGCAAGCCGTTAATTGGGACGCATCATATCGCGGGACATATTTATGCCAATCAGCTGGAGCATGATATCGTATATCCGTGCATTGCTCTCGTTGTGTCAGGAGGACATACAGAGCTGGTGCTGATGGAGTCCGAAGGTCATTTTCAACTCATTGGTCGTACAAGGGATGATGCGGTTGGAGAAGCCTACGACAAAGTAGCGAGAGCCATTGGATTTCCGTATCCCGGCGGTCCGCATGTGGATCGTGTGGCTCATGAATCGGAGGAAGTGGTTACTTTGCCGCGTGCATGGTTGGAGCCGGATTCTTATGATTTTAGCTTTAGCGGTTTGAAATCTGCAGTGCTGAATGTAATTAACCAGACGAAAATGCGCGGAGAAACTGTTCATGTCGGAGCGATCGCAAGAGGCTTTCAAGAGTCGGTCGTCGAGGTGCTGGTGGAAAAGGCGATTCGTGCCATGCGTGAATACGGTGCGAAGCAGCTCCTGCTTTGTGGCGGTGTGGCTGCTAATCGCGGACTGCGTACAGCATTGCGGGAGCGCTGTGAGCGCGAAGGAATTGAGCTGCTTGTACCATCGATGAAATATTGCACAGATAATGCAGCGATGATCGGTGCTGCGGCCTACGCCAAATGGAAGCGCGGGGAATTTACCTCATTGGATATGAAGGCTGATCCAGGACTGTCTCTGGAAGAATGGTCTGTCCAAACTTAATTGAAGAAGAATGAGCAAGACACGGCACAGTTGAGTCGTGTCTTTTTTGTCCTGCTCCATAACTATCATAAAAATATAAATTCAAGAGGATAAAATACAGGAGTTTGAGCAAATGAATGGCAGTATCTCATTCCCTCACATTATTCGTCACAATTGTTCACGATTTTTCATGATTCCTCAAAAAAATCTGGAATTTTGATACTGCCCGAATAATGATGTGATTTGTCAAGTTGTGAACAAAGTTATCCACATATACCGCTTCGAATGTGGATAACCGAGCCCGAAGCAAGCAGGATAAGACTTTTTGGAGATAGCAAGTTGGGGGATATGTAACACCTTTAGTTCTTGTGAAATCTGTGGATAATGTGGATAAAAGGGTGGATAAATTTGGTTTTCATTTGAAAACGGCTTTTTATCAATAAAAAAATGGCCCAAAAGGCCATTTTTCAATCTCATTCATACACATAAGCTGTGGATAATCTTGTGTACAAAAATACAAAAGAGGAAAATGTGAATTTTTTAAGGCTAAGATTTTATGCAGTAGTGTTTATTCTTCTAACAGCTCTTCCCAAGCGGTATAGGTTTCAGTCAATTCCTGTTTATGGGTGTCGAGTTGTGCCTGAATATTCTGAAGCGCTGTGTAATCCTGATAAATCTCAGGCAGGGTCATTTGTTCCTCCAGCCCTAAAATTTGTTCTTCCAGCGTTTTAATCTGGTTTTCCAATGCCTCCAGCTTGCGTTGACGGCTGCGTTCCTCGCTTTTGGCTTGTTTGTCCGCCGCATAGGTGGCGGCGCGTGATTTGGACGTGGTCTCGTCTGTCACGGATGCAGAGGCAGCCGATGTTTTGCCGCGTGTGGCCTGATTTGCCTCCAGAGCTTCCAGCGCAATTTCCTCTAACTCCTGCTTTTTGGCTACATAGTCATCATAATTCCCCAGGAAATGTTCTATCCCTTCAGGATGCAGCTCGATGACACGTTCCGCCATTTTGTTCAGGAAATAACGGTCATGGGAAATGAACAACAGTGTACCGTCATAGTCCATCAAAGCTGCTTCCAGCACTTCCTTGCTAAACAAATCCAGATGGTTGGTAGGCTCATCTAGAATTAATACGTTGGCTTCGCGCAGCATGAGCTTGGCCAGAGAAACGCGGGCTTTTTCCCCTCCGCTTAATGCAGCTACTTTTTTCAGTACATCGTCACCGCTAAACAGGAAATTACCCAGCACTGTACGAATACGTGCTTCTTCCATATGAGGGTATTCGCTCCACAACTCCTCCAGTACGGTATTGGCGGGGTTCAGGTTCGTCTGCTCCTGGTCATACAGGCCGATTTTGATTTTTGTGCCCCAGTGGATGGAGCCAGCAACAGGTTTAAGTGATCCGGTCAGACATTTGAGCAACGTCGATTTTCCGATCCCGTTCGGACCAATCAGTGCCACGGTATCTCCACGTTTTAAGTCGAACGATGCGTGCTGGAATAAAGGCTTTTTACCTTCATACCCCACAGAGAGGTCACGTACCTCCAGCACTTCCTTACCTGACATATGGGCTGTTTCAAAGGAAAAATGAGCCTTTTTCAAGTCTCCCATGGGCCGATCCATACGCTCCATTTTATCTAACTGCTTGCGCCGACTTTGAGCGCGTTTGGTCGTGGAAGCCCGTACGATATTACGTTGTACGAATGCTTCTAAACGGGCAATTTCTCCTTGCTGCTTTTCGTAATGTTTCAGGTTCGTTTCGTACTCGGCAGCCTTCAACTCCATGTAGCGGCTGTAGTTGCCTGTATATCGGGTAGAACGATGGCGTTCGATTTCAATAATCGTCGTTACCAGTCGGTCCAGAAAATAACGGTCATGTGATACAACCAGCAGAGAACCGGAGTAGCCGCGCAAATAGTCCTCCAACCAGGTCAGTGTTTGAATATCCAGATAGTTGGTAGGCTCATCGAGCATAAGGACATCTGGGGCGAGCAGTAGGATGCGTGCTAGCGCAAGCCGGGTTTTCTGTCCTCCGCTCAGAGTAGCTACAGGCGTCTCAGGTGCAAATGAACCAAAGCCCATGCCGTGCAGCACGCTGCGAATACGGGTCTCCATTTCATAACCACCGTGATCCTTGAACCAGTCTGAACGACGTGCATAGCGTTCCAGCAGATCTGCGTAGCGTTTTTCGTTTTGAGCATTGGCCAGGTCAGCGATGTCCTGTTCCATTTGCCGCAGTTCCCGTTCCGCTTCAATCAGGGGAGTGAACACCAGCATCATTTCCCCCCAGATAGAACGATCAGAATTCAAGCCGCTGTTTTGCGCCAGATAACCGATGCTGGTCTCCTTCGCCTTGAAAATTTGTCCACTGTCATAGGATATTTCACCAGCAATGATTTTGAGCAGGGTCGATTTGCCTGCACCGTTCACACCTACGAGTCCAATACGTTCACGTTCCAATATTTGAAGGTTAATCCCGTCCAGAACGGGCTCAATTCCATAGGATTTAGTAATTCCGGTTACTTGCAATAGCATAGCGTATCGTTCCTCCATTACATTTTGCACAGTTCTACCTGCTTTCTTCGCAGGTACCTTCCTTCCAGTTTACATGAAATTACCCACTATTGCACTGCTTTCACCCTGTAAACCCTTGAGCCGCGTGTAGTCAATTTGTATAAACAATGATAAACTTAAACGAGAAGTGAAAAAGAATGAAAAAAACTTGCAACGTACAGCACTTACTGACAAATGGGACAATAGTAACGTTTTAAAGATTATCGACGATTGTGCGGGAGGGCGGATGTGATGGATGTCTGTAATGTGAAGAACGCGCTGCGTTTGCAGCAACGGGAAGCGCGTGACTCCATGGACCCGCTGACAAGGCAGAAGGCATCGGCTGTGGCCTGTCGGCATGCAATCGAGGCATGGGAGCAGCTTAGAATAGACAGAAACGGAGATAAGCTAACATTATTTAGTTATCTCTCTTTTGGCAGCGAGATTTCGACGGCTCCCCTCATTGAGCATTGCTGGTCACAGGGAGATCGTGTCCTGGCCCCAAGAGTGGATCCGGTAACCCGGACTATGGAGCTGAGGGAGATGGATCAGTACGGAGATATTGTACCCGGTATCTGGAACATCCCTGAGCCTGCTTTGACATGCAAGGAATGGTCGCCTGAAATGTGGGCGGGAATTGACTGGGTTGTTGTGCCTGGCTTGGCCTTTGATCGTCGTGGGGGCAGGATTGGTTACGGCGGAGGCTATTATGACCGCTTTACCGTACAGGTAGAGGCAGAGAAGCGTAACAACAGCCACGTAGGTCCGCTTTATGTCTCGCTGCTGCTGCCGGGACAATTGCTGACACAGGTGCCCATGGAGCCAAGTGATTTGCGAGTGGACGTGCTGTTTACTCTGGATGGACGCTTAGATTGTGATTATGCAAAATTGACAAATGATGAATGAAGTAAAGTTGGGTATGTGAAAGGAGCTGTGAGGGAGTCGTGGATTCCTTTACTCATTTTAACGAACAGGGACGGGCTCGGATGGTAGATATTTCGGGTAAAACGTCTACGATTCGTACAGCAGTTGCCGTGACTCAGATTACGATGAATCCGGCTACATTGACGGCTGTAAAAGAAGGAAGAATCGGCAAGGGTGATGTTCTTGCTGTGGCCCAGGTCGCAGGGATTCAAGGTGCGAAAAAAACGTCAGACTGGATACCGATGTGTCATCCACTGGCCCTGACAGGCGTGAACATTACTTTTTCCGATAATGGACATGATGTGCTTCATATTGAAGTTGAAGTGAAGACCGAAGGTAAAACAGGTGTAGAAATGGAAGCTTTGACAGCGGCTTCAGCCGCAGCGTTAACCGTGTATGATATGTGCAAGGCGCTGCAAAAAGATATGATCATCGGCCCTACCATGCTGCAATCCAAAACAGGTGGCAAGCATGGGGATTTTCAAAGGGAGGACCACCGGGAACCTTGACATAGACAACATTGTCGCCGAGAGGGTACTGTGATGTGATGGAGGATGCAGCGTGGCTGTTTCTGATTTTCAGAAGAGAAAGTATTCTTTCATGATAGGAGAAGGGTGATCTTATGGTGTGGAAAACGGCGATCCTAACAGCCAGTGATAAAGGGGCAAGGGGAGAGCGTGAGGATACAAGCGCACAGGTCATCCGGGAACTCATCGAAGAAGAACTGGGCGGAGAGATTGTGGAATACCGGATCGTTCCCGATGAACCGGATGAAATTATTGCAGCTTTAATCGAAATGACCGATTATTTTCATGCAGACCTGGTACTAACTACGGGCGGAACTGAGCTGGCGATCCGTGATGTGACACCCGAGGCGACTAGGCGGGTAGTGGAACGGGAAGTGCCAGGCATGGCGGAAGCCATGAGAATGATCGTGATGCAGAAAAATCCAGCGGCTATGCTATTCCGTGGAATCGTGGGAATACGCGGACGTACACTGATCGTCAATTTGCCAGGAACACCCAAAGGTGTGCATGAAAATTTGGCAGCGATAATGGACCAACTTCCAGAAGCGTTGCTTATGGTGACAGGCCAGTTCCGGTAGAAGGCAGCACATCGTGTGTGGTATGATACCTATAAGAATTTATAAGGCCGTATACGGGCAAAGATTCTTATTTTGTCCGTCAACATAAGGAGGATTACTACACATGCCCAATATTGGAGCACCGGGTTATATTTTGTTGATTATTCTGGCGCTGCTGTTATTTGGTCCGAACAAGCTGCCTGAGCTGGGTCGAGCTGTAGGGCGTACATTCCGTGAGTTTAAAAACGGGGCACGCGATATTTTATCAGAAGATGAACGGACTGAGCGTAAAGACAGCAAAGATAGTGTGGTCAAAGCATCACAAACGACGTCTTCAGAAGTTCAACCTCAGCCTGAGGATAAACGCTTGTCATAGATTTAGTTATAATTCTTGATGCTTGTACAATAAACAAGAGCCTCTTCTTCAGTGAAGGGCTTTATTTTTTAGGAGGCGCTGCTGCGTTCCGTTCAGAAAGGAGGAATGGACTTGACCCCATCAGAGCATGAAATGCCGTTAATGGAACATCTGGGAGAGCTTCGCCGCAGAATTATTTATGTGCTAATTGTATTTGTATTGGCACTGGCTGGTGGTCTGTTCGCGGCGGGTTCTGTCTATGACTGGCTTATTCGCTCCGGTTCGGCGCAAGCTTTTCAGTTAAACGCGTTTTCCTTTTGGGACGGGATTGGTATCTACATGAAGATCGCCATGATCATCGGGATTGCGGTGGCGCTACCGTTTGCCTGCTACCAACTGTGGAAGTTTGTCAGCCCGGGCTTAAGACCGCAAGAACGGAGTGCGACTTTGCGGTATGTGCCTTATGTGCTGCTTTTGTTCATCATTGGGGCAGCTTTTGCTTATTTCATTATTTTCCCAATGGCGATTCAGTTTACATCGTCTGTCACCAAAAGTATGGGATTACAGGAAACGTACGGGATAGCACAATATTTCACCTTTATGTTTAATATTGTACTGCCTGTAGCGCTGTTGTTTGAGCTCCCACTGCTTATCATGTTTCTGACGGGGATTCATGTTATAACACCAATGCGGCTTCGCAAATGGCGGAAGATTTCTTATTTTCTGCTTGTGTTCGTCGCGGTTGTCATTACCCCGCCGGACTTTATTTCCGATTTTTTGGTGGCGATTCCGTTGCTGGTGCTATATGAAGTGAGCGTGTATTTATCTTCGGTCGTGTACCGCAGGCAGCTGCGTGCGCAGGAGGAACGTGAGGCCCAGTTGCGTGTAGCTTCGGAATAAAAAGGCAGGACCTGAATGGCTCAGTAAACAATTTATTCGGGTCCGCGCTACATGGCAACTTGCACATGATGAATAGCATTTGTATATCATAACTATTTACAGAGTATGAACAGCAGCAGCTTAGCTGCCCTAAAAATAAGCATTAGCCTTGGGTCAGCGGTTATTTTTAAGTCAGATGGAAATAATCGAGAAGGGCTGTCCATAAAAATTCCCATAAAAAATACATTAGGGACTTGAAATTCAATCTCAAGTTGAGTATCATAAAGTTGGTTGTTAGCACTGACGACTGTCGAGTGCTAATACATACAACATAACAACCAAATTACAGGATAAAACACTTAATAAGGAGGCTATTTTTTCATGATCAAACCTTTGGGTGAACGCGTATTGGTGGAAGCAATTGAGCAAGAGACAACGACTTCCTTCGGGATCGTACTTCCTGACTCTGCCAAGGAAAAGCCGCAAGAAGGCAAAATTATCGCGGTTGGCGCAGGCGCATTGAAAGACGGTGCCCGTATTCCTCTGGAAGTAAAAGAAGGCGACCGTGTCATTTTCTCTAAATACGCTGGAACGGAAATCAAATATGAAGGTAAAGAATATTTGATTATGAAAGAAAGCGATATCCACGCGATCATCGGTTAACCGGAACCCGGACAAGACCTGAATATAGGAATTGAAACAAATCATTCATAATCCATAGGGAGGTTTATCACAAATGGCTAAAGATATTAAATTTAGTGAAGACGCTCGTCGCTCTATGCTGCGCGGGGTTGACGCATTGGCTAATGCTGTTAAAGTAACACTCGGACCGAAAGGCCGTAACGTTGTACTGGAGAAAAAATTCGGTAGCCCGCTCATCACCAATGACGGTGTAACGATTGCAAAAGAAATCGAGCTGGAAGATGCGTTTGAAAACATGGGCGCTCAACTGGTTAAAGAAGTAGCAACCAAAACGAACGATGTAGCTGGTGATGGTACGACTACTGCTACTGTTTTGGCTCAAGCCCTCATCACAGAAGGCCTGAAAAACGTAACTGCGGGCGCAAGCCCAATCGGTATCCGTAAAGGGATTGACAAAGCGGTTAAAGCAGCTGTTGCTGAACTGCAAGCCATCTCCAAACCAATCGAAAGCAAACAATCCATTGCTCAAGTAGCTGGTATTTCCGCTGCTGATGACGAAGTAGGCGAACTGATCGCTGAAGCTATGGAAAAAGTGGGCAAAGACGGTGTAATCACGGTTGAAGAATCCCGCGGTTTTGCAACAGAGTTGGAAGTGGTTGAAGGTATGCAATTTGACCGTGGCTACATTTCCCCGTACATGATTACAGATACGGACAAAATGGAAGCTGTACTGGACAATCCATATATCCTGATCACAGACAAAAAAATCACAAACACACAAGAAATCCTGCCATTGCTTGAAAAAATCGTACAACAAGGCAAGCCACTCGTTCTGATCGCTGAAGACATCGAAGGCGAAGCGCTGGCTATGCTCGTTGTCAACAAACTGCGTGGTACATTCAACGCTGTAGCTGTTAAAGCTCCAGGCTTTGGTGACCGTCGTAAAGCAATGCTGCAAGATATCGCTGCCCTGACAGGCGGTCAAGTGATCACGGAAGAACTGGGTCTAGACCTGAAAACAGCTTCCGTAGACCAACTGGGTACAGCACGTCAAGTGCGTATCACAAAAGAAAATACGATTGTGGTTGACGGTGCTGGAAACAAAGCCGACATCGATGCTCGTGTTAGCCAAATCCGTACGCAACTGGAAGAAACCACTTCTGAGTTCGACAAAGAGAAACTGCAAGAGCGTCTGGCTAAATTGTCCGGCGGCGTAGCAGTCATCAAAGTCGGTGCGGCAACTGAAACAGAATTGAAAGAACGCAAACTGCGCATCGAAGATGCCCTGAACGCAACCCGTGCTGCGGTTGAAGAAGGTATCGTATCCGGTGGTGGTGTAGCGCTCCTGAACGTATACAAAGCAGTTGCAGCTGTTGAACTGCAAGGCGACGAGCAAACAGGCGTGAACATCGTGTTGCGCGCTCTGGAAGCTCCAATCCGCACCATCGCTGCTAACGCAGGTGAAGAAGGCTCTGTAATCGTTGAGCGTCTGAAACGCGAAGAAGTTGGCGTAGGCTTTAACGCAGCTACTGGCGACTGGGTAAACATGATCGACGCTGGTATCGTTGACCCTGCAAAAGTAACTCGCTATGCATTGCAAAACGCTGCTTCCGTAGCAGCAATGTTCCTGACTACCGAAGCGGTTATCGCTGACAAGCCAGAACCAGAAAAGGCTGCAATGCCTGACATGGGCGGAATGGGTGGAATGGGCGGCATGATGTAACAAAGGGTATCAAAACCCTGTAATACCGCTATTTAAAAGGCTCCCGAGAGGGAGCCCTTTTCTATAAAATCACATAAAAATCACATTCTCTGCACGGAGTCAGATTTGAAGGATGTCGGAAAAGTGATTTTTAATCTTTTCATTGGCATCTTTCTTCATTTTTTCTGTGACGTGTGTGTAGATTTTAAGTGTAGTTTTTGCGTCATCATGGCCAACTCTCTTCATGATTGTTTTGAGATCGACTTCAGCTTCAGTCAGCATTGATATATGGGTGTGCCGAAAAATGTGAGGAGTTGCTTTCTTTGTAATGGAGGTCTTCTTGAGAATGCGTTCCATTCGGATTAATATATTTTTCTGAATGAGCGGGTAGCCATTCTTGTGAGCAAAAACAAAGTTGTTTTCATGATAGTCAGTAAATAATTTTTTGTATTCAAGTCTGAGCGTTCGCTGTTTAACAATGTGTTCTTGAAGCAAATTCATAACAATATCAATTACATTAAATTTACGAATAGATCCTGTAGATTTGGGTGGAGTTAGAGTGTATTTACGCATGTTATTATCAGGATTGTAAAGTGTTTTGGTTATTCGTAACTCATTTAACTCAAAGTTAAAATCCGTATCTTTTAAAGCACAGAGTTCCCCAGATCGCATCCCTGAAAAGGCAAGCAAGTGAAAGATTTCAATGTCACAAGGTAAACCGTGTTCTTTCACTGCATTTAAAAATTCAGCCAGCTCATGTTTTTCTAAGTAACCATCCTCGATTGTACTATTTTCAATGCCTCTACCGTCAGCATTTTCGCCGGAATAATTGCACCCGAACATGGATTATCCAATCTCATTTTGTTTTTTATTGCATATTTCATGATCATATTCGCAGTTACGTGAACGCCCTCAATGGTTGTCCTGGCATACTCTTGATCATCTAAATCGTTTAAGATGTCCTGATGCTGTTTATGTGTAACCTTGTCTATTATGACCTTTGGAATATACCTCAATAGGATTTTAATTTCTTTTTCTCTAACTCTAACGGTACTTTTTTTCACCTTGCCTTTTGAATAGGTCTTCAGCCAGTCCCAAGGTTGAAAATCATGTGCTGTTTTGGGACGAACATATGAATGTGTTCCAGATCAACAAACATTATGATATGTGGGCTGTAGATGTACGCTTTACGAAAACGATCAGGCTTTGGACGAGGCTATTAAAAATATAGGTAGACGAAGCCACCACTACAGTTAAGGGTATCGTCCGACTTAGCGCAGATTATAAATCAATTTCTCCTTTGACTGTACCGACCAGCAAAGCTCTTTCCGATCTTTACAGCATATCTTTCGTAGACAGAGGCAAACCGTTTTCGGTCGACTGGAATTTTATCATTCTGCCCGGAACGCACAGGATTGACGTCGCTTCTTTAAACCCAGCTTCGGATCACAGTCCGCCGGGGGCTAACCCTAAAGGCGTTCTTTTTGTAGGATCTGTCACAGTGGAAGAAGGCATGACACTCGTCCACCTTTATATTGATGAAACTGGCGGGGTATACAAACGGGTTAGAACAGTCTCTGGAGTGTGGCTGCCTTGGGACGGATTAGCCAGCAAGAATCATACACATTCTGCGTCCGATCTGCCTTCCGCTACTACGCAAGCACGTGGCGTTACAATACTCGATACTTCAGTAACCAGTGATGCTAAAGATCGGGCGTCTACACCAAGCGCTACTAAACAGGCGTATGACCGAGCGAATGAAGCATACAGCCTGGCAGACCAAGCTTTTACGCAAGCCGTTGATCTTAAAAATAAAATTGTGGGCGCGATCAACGGCAAGTTTGGAGGCGCCAGTCCCGACATGAACAGCGATCAGATAGCGGCAGTATCACAAATGCATCTGTAAAACGATTCGCAAGAGGCTCATTTAACGGTCAATCGGCAGGGGCGCCCAATTATAGTAGTGGAGCTACTATGAGTCTTTCCGTTAATAATATGGGTTTTTCTCCAAGTCGTATATTCGTTCGCTTTAAACTGAAAGACAACGGAAACGTTTTGTATTTGGAATGTTTTTCAACCGCATCCGTACCACAATCAGACGGAACATGGGCTCTATACGGACGTTTTAACAACTATATTAGTATGTATAATTTAACGAAACAGCCATGCGGTTTTACTGCTACGGTAGAAACTAGCAACATACGAGAATACGCTGGGGGTTCACCAATAGCATACATTGAGGCTCATGAATGGTTTGCATACGAATAAATGGAGGGATAATAATGGTTGAAATTGGTTCAAAAGTATTCTGGCGCAAGGCCTCTGGCGAAGTGATTTTTGTAACACCGGAGTCGGCAGGCGATGTAGTTGTAACAACTGCGGAAGATGATGCAGCTTTCTATCCGCAGTTGCGCGATTACGATTTCGATAAGCTAGGCGTGATCCAACTCGGGTATCAACAGCACAAACAAGACTTCGAACAGGCCATATCTTATTGGGTCAATCCCGCTACTCAAAAGTTAGAGTTTAAATACAAAGATAGTGCTACCACAGAACCGATTTTTCAAAAGCCCTTAACGGAGCGGGTAGCAGAACTTAAACTGGCTGATTTGGACAACAAAGAAGCCATAGCCGGGCTTATCCAGCTCGTTATGGAACAAAGCAATGTTACCTAGAATCCGGGATCGGGTTCTATTTTTTATTCTCATGCAGCTCATGAAGGGAGGTGATAGCATGAATGAGCAGATTAAAAAAGCTTTTGCGACCACACTTGTACATCTTATCCTCGCTGGCCGTCGTACAATCGAGGACGTACCAGCCGGATTGCAGGATCAGCTTAAAGCAGACTTGGGCATTACTGAGCCTGCGCATGTGACTCCAGCAGCTACACAGGCGGCAGAACAATCAACAGAACTAGAAGCGTAAGGGGCGTATCCAATCGGATGCGCTATTTCTTTGCCCTCGGAGTGGTCGGGGGCTTTATTTTTAAGGGGGAAAAGGTAGTGAGCCAAATTAAAATGTTTGGCAGCACCGTATGGACCGGAATGGTCGGGGCATCGGAAAAGGAAGCGGCGGCAGGGGGAGTGACTGCGCTGACTGGTCTGATTGTTACATTTTTGGGTGGGTGGGACAAGCCGCTTCAGGTGCTGCTTACGATGATGGTATTGGATTATATTTTTGGAGTAGCCGCAGCTATTAGAAACAAAAAAATGGACAGCGATGTGATGTTTTGGGGAGGCATTCGAAAGGCTACGGTTTTGACGGTGGTGGGATTGTCTGCACAATTGGACAATTGGCTACAACCAGGCGCACCGATCTTCCGGACGGCGGCTATTTACTTCTACGCTGGCCGTGAAGGACTTTCCTTGGCCGAGAACTGGGGAGCAATGGGAATTCCATTGCCGTTCAAGCTTAAAAATTTCTTGCAACAGTTGAAAGAGAAAGGAGATGACAAAGGTGCTGACGATGGAACAGATACAAAAAAAGTCTCTTAATCGACTTGTCGGGCTGAATCCAGTTTTTAAAATTGTAATGGAAAAATTAATTGAGCGCTGCTATGCCCGTGGTGTTTGGATAGTAATTACTCAAGGATTCCGCACGTATGCGGAACAGGACGAACTCTATGCCCAAGGACGGAATGGAGATAAGCGTCCCAAAGTAACAAAAGCCAGGGGCGGATATAGCAATCATAACTTTGGGTTTGCAGCCGATTTCGCTCTGCTGTTACGAGATGGCCGCACAGTTTCCTGGGACACGCTGAAGGATGATGATAAGGATTCCCTTCCAGACTGGTCGGAAGTGGTTGAGGAAGCGAAGAAACTAGGGCTTGAGTGGGGAGGAGACTGGCGCAGCTTTAAGGACATGCCCCACCTGCAGATGGTCTTTGGAATCACGACGGCTCAATTTCGGGCGGGCAAGCACCCAACTCAAGCGCAGCTTAATGCAGCTTTAGCTAAGTTTAATAAATTGGAGGATGAACCTATGACAGCAGAAGAAAAAGCAGCGTTTAAAGCGTTGCAAAACACTGTACAGAAGCAAGCTGACCGTATCAAGACGTTAGAGACAACAGCTAAACAGCCTAAAGTACCTGCATGGGCAGAGCAAGCCTGTATCAACGCCAAGGCCGTAGGGGTACTGGACACGGCGAATGACGGTAGCTACGACTTTTATCGCATGGTCACGCTGCTTGACCGAGCTGGAGTATTCAAAAGGGGAGGTGTCGCATAATGACAGATTGGAAACGTAAATTGTCCAGTCGTAAGTTTTGGGCGTTGCTGGCCGCACTGCTCACGAGCTTGCTCACTGCTTTTGGTGCAAACAATGACACGGTTATTCAAGTAACCCGGCGTTATCGGTGCATTCGGCGCAGTGATTGCTTACATTCTGGCGGAGGCTTATGTAGATGGCAAGTCGACTGACAGTCCAACTAATGAGGAATAATTACAGGCGTTTGGGAATACGAAACACCCTGCTGGCTTAATGCCGGCGGGGTGTTTTTTTGTTTGTAGGAGTGCTCTTATGACAAACGTGGCTTTCCACATGATTCGCAAAAAAAGATTGACAACTGTTAAATGCTGGATAAAAATAGTAAATGATTATAAAATACTGGAATTTTTATGCGAGGGGTTGCTATGATATGAAGCATACACCTACGATTCGAGCAGAATTAGACAGATACCTACAACAAGAAGGATTGAGTTTAACACAATTTGGTCATATTGCGGATATGAATAGGGGAGCAGTAAGTGCTATCGTGACAGGAAACAAGCCTTTGTCTGTTAACCAACTGGATCGAATTACTGAGGCTATGGGTTTACCGGAAGGTCACTTTTATGACTTGTTCATAGAAAACTACATCATCGACCATCCTTCGAATATGAGGCGAATCGAGCCATTTTTGTATCGCTGTGCGGAATTGGACAAGCTGGGTGTGATCCGTAGAGTGGTGGGAGTTATCATGGACAATCTACTGTATTCGCCCAAACTATTTGAAATTGCAGAAGAATTGTTGTCGCAGGAACGACATGCGGCTGCATTGCTGCTCTATGAGGGGGTAGCTGAAGCGGAAAAATATCAACATTCAGAACGATTGGCAGTCTGTCAGTATCGTATATTTACGATTCAAGTTGGAGACGATCAAAGCCGTAATCTCAAGGCAGCAACGCTATTTGAACCCTTCGTGGAACGTCTGGATGAAATAGAACAGCTTGACGCACTGAAGGATTTAGCTAACGTGTACAGGTCTTTGCGTAAATGGGACAAGGTTGAGGAAGTAGCAAGAATAATGAGAGTTAAAGCGGAAATTCAATATACTTTGAAGCATGAACAGAAGAGTCGAGAGCGTAATGAATCTACTAAGAAACTAACTCGTCCCTTGTTTGTATACATTTCCTATTCTGACCTGCTGTGTGCAAGTGTCTATGAAGCCCAAGGCGATTATCAACAAGCTCTACAATATACATACGCCTATGCTAATTTAGATTGGGTCAAAGAGACAGATGAGAACACCCAACATTGGGTCAAGTTGTTTCAACACTGGGTGCAAGCTAACGTTATTGCGAATAAGCTTTTATCTGGAGATATAAAAGTGTTACAAGATTATGTTGAATATATTGATGCGGCGGAGGATACAACTCAAGAAGATAGGGTTATTCAACTGCTGAATATTATGATAGCGGCGAACCGATATAAGATCAACGTTAATGATATAATTAAACGGTTTGAAACAGACATTGCATCATTATCGCAACACTCATCAAGTGATATGTATACTCAACAAGTGGTACCTGATTATTTTGCGTGGTGTGGTTACGAATTAGCCTACTATTACTTAAATCAGGGCATTTACAGTGATGGTTTTAAACATTTGATGTATTCATTGGTAAGTTATCATACACTAAATAATGAGACTTATTTTATAAATTGTATGGGTTTGTTTTTGCATTTCAAGGATTATGCGGCTCCTGAAACCAAAGCAGATTTTTTAAATCTTATTGAAAAGGTGTGGATGAACAATGTTAAAAAAAATGGTTCTCCTGATCGTCGCGGCTAGCTTTTTGTTTATTGTTACTGTACCTGTTCACTCGCATGATATACAGCCACAAGTACAGCATGGAGGTGCTTAAACGTAAGCAAAGCAAATCCCCGCTAACCTTTAATTGGTCGGCGGGGATTTTTGTTGAACAATCTAAGGAACAGTGTGTTGAAGAATCGTACAGTAAATTTAGGCTTTAACTGGTTCAGGTCTTTTTAATTGAAGAGGGGGAGGTATTAACCAACCCTTTTTTTTGTTCATTTTTAGAATACGAACTCCTAAAGCAGTCTTAGTTAGATGATATTTCGCAAATAAAGCCCCGATGTCTTCTTTAATGGATTGACCCATAGCTTGGCTGCAAGATGTCAATCCTACAGAGGTATCTAATGCTATTTTAGCTGCAATTTCGGGATCAGTAAACCTTGCACCAGCCGGGATATCCTCAAGTTTCACAGGGGGTCTTTCAGGCAAAATAGGAGCTGGGGCAATACCATTATCAGTAAGCATTGCATCGCATTCTTGGATTTCCAGTTTAGCTTGATCAATAAGATCATCCAGTATTTTTTTGAGTTCTTTGTCTCCAGCGTGGTTTAAACATGCTTGGTAAAATGAAACGCTTCCTTTCGCTAACGCTGAAAACTGCCACACACTATAAATTTCTCCGTAATGCATGGGCTCGTCTTTTGGATTCCCGCTTAGGATACCCGTTATAAAAAACCACTCCTTGCTTATTTTAATGGTGTACAAATTTATGATTCCCAGTAGTGAAGATTTAATGTGTGTATACCAAATATGTTCTACTGGGCATATTAAATACATTAAAAACTGATTGGAAACACAAATTTAAAGGAGTGGTTTAGGTATGTTGAAAAAAATGAAGATAATGGTTGTTGTTGCATTAATGATTTCAAGTTTTGGATCGGTAGTAGCATTTGCTGAAAACAGTGAAACCAATATGGGCACAAACGACAATGGTAGAACACAAATGCTGACCACTAATAATAATGATGATGACGATAATGTTAATTGGGGATGGCTTGGTCTGTTAGGATTAATTGGATTGGCAGGCTTAAGACGTCGCGACCATGAAAACCACAAAAAAAGATAATCGTAAATACAACTCAAAAACACCTTAACAATCCCCGCTAACCTTAACTGGTCGGCGGGGATTGTTTTTAATTAAACTATTTGCTGCTAAGTCTGAATATGTCGAAAGTCGTTTATTGTACACTTTTTTGTAAGGCGCTTTACGTGTATTCTGAAACCATCCCCAGTACGTGGCATCTGTTCTGAGGAAATGAAGTCTTAGAATAACGAATACGTCATTAAGCTAACGGGCATTTTAACGCAACAATATTCTGGAGCGGTAGCCTTAGATTCAGGTTATTTAACGCCCTCTATTTGCAAAGGCCTTCAAGATCGAAATATACGCGGTATGTGTGTCCGCAACAGCAAGAATTGCCCTACCGAACTACGGATGGACGGAGCACCTTAGAATCAGCAAAAGAAACCCGAAGTCTCATAAAAGACTTGGGTTTCTCGTCAATCTGAGTAGCCTTTAGGACTACTCTTTATTTACTAATATTAAACCAACCTGGCATTACTTGAAATACATTCCAAAGTTTTTCTGGAATATTAAGCTGGTCGAGTTTCGAAACGTTCAATTCAGAATCTACCTCGGCATCACGTCCATTTGCGACCTTTTCAACCCAATTAGGATCCATAATTAACGCATGCCCAATGGCGACTAGCGGCAAACCTAATTCCATAGCTTTAAGAGCATCATCCGGTGTTATTATGGAACCAGCAGCCATCACAGGTACCTTACCGTTTGCTCTTTCAAGAATTAATTCAAGTCGTGTTTTTTCATCTTGACTATCTACTGGCTTTGAAGACACATTATCCAATGAAGCATGTATATAATCTAAATCCTGTCCAACAAGGAAATCAATTAATTCATACGTGTCTTTCATACGTAATCCGTCCACTTTGGAGGATTCTTCAGGAGAAAGTCGGAATCCTATAATGAATGGTTTTGTAGCATGTTTTTCAATGACATTTTTGATTTCTTCAATAATCGCCAACGGAAAACGCAAGCGATTTTCAAGTGATCCTCCCCATTGGTCCGTCCGTTGATTTGTCGCTGGCGACCAAAAATTCTGAATTAAAAATCCATGAGCCCCATGAATTTCGACGCCATCAAATCCGGCTTCAATTGCTCGTCTTGTTGTGTCTCCAAAAGCACGTACAATCGACAAGATCTCCTCATGTGATAGTTCTCTTGTTTCTGAAGTTGAACCTAAATTAGTAACTTCGGGTTGCAATGCACTCGCACTAACTACATCCAATCCAGGCACGGCTTTATTGCCAGCATGGAAAATCTGTAGGATCGCAGGAGCGCCTCCACTTTTCGCTGCCTCAGCTAATTTTCGTAAACTTGGAGTAAATTCATCATTGTACCCAGCGAATTCATTCGTAAAACCCTGCCCATTAGGTGTAACATGAGTACACCCTGTAATGACGAGTCCTACTCCATTCACTCTTTGTTTGTAATACTTTACTTCGTCATCCGAAATGGTAAGATCGTCATTACTTGACCAGGTTGTCATAGGTGCCATAACGATACTGTTCTTAATTGTTATTCCATTTCTGAATGTGAAGGATTCAAATAACCTACTGTATTTCTGATTCATTTCATTAACCTCGCTCTCATATTTTCTTTTCTATTTCAGTTTAATTGGTTGCTGTAACGGCAAGTCAAGTATTTATTTTTATATGATTAAATATAGATTTGTTGCGTTGTCATTCTCTTTATGATATTTTTTTAGTTACAGTAACTATAACTAAAAAAAGGGGGGCAAGTAGATGTTGTATTCAATGACATATGTAGTGGAGAATTTAAATGTATCTGCAAAGACGCTTCGATTTTATGAAGAGCAAGGGATATTACCAAATATATCTCGTGACGAAAAAGGCCGTAGAGTTTATAGCAAACAACAAATAGATTGGATTTCTTTTATTCGTTGCCTCAAAGAGACAGGCATGCCTCTTTCAAAAATAAAGAATTACAAGGAACTTTATGAATCGGGAAATACTACCTATTTACAAAGAGAAGAAATGTTGATGCAGCATAAATTGGAAGTGCAGAAGAAAATTGACGAAAGTTTTAAACACTTAGAAGAAATAAACTATAAAATAGCCATATATGAACTTCAGAAAGAAGAGGTTATGAAAAATCCCGACTATAACTTTAAATGTCACGGTATGGAATAGTGAATTAATGTACTTAAGCTAACGGGACACGTTAGCTTAAATAAAAACAGTGGTGGTCTAGGGCTTTATTTTCTCGTCCATGGCTGCCGCTGTTTCAATTTTAGGGAGAGTCTAATACTCATTTTATTTTGGCTCACGATTTTCCTTCTCGACGGATGCCCACCATGAAGGAACTGGAGATAAAGACGCGGAGGCGTACAGAGAACATAAAAGTTATTTGTTTGCTTTAGAGCAAGATAACTATATTATGGGGACTGATAAGTTTACACTACGGGATATCGCCATTCTGGAGGGCTGGGAGCGGGATAGAGCATACCTATGCTGCCAAGAGAAGGTGAGAGGCATTTTAGAGAATATTAAATTCTCAGAAATATCATTGCTACTTTGTATACCCCAATATACAATTGTAAGGAAGTTGTTGATTAGAATGAATTATGTGGGGGGCAACATGGTTATTTGAATCACAAAAAATCACATGAAAAATCACAATTCCGGCGAATGAGGGCGGATGTAGACGAATAAAACTTTCTGAAGATAAGCCCAAACAAGCTATACAATAGAAGATAAGTTTTACGACGTTCCTCTGCGAGAGTGAATCAAAGATGGGCGGCATGATGTAATAGGGTTGGAAAAACCTTATGCATCAAGGGCTTCTATGATTAGACGCCCTGTTTGACCACATAGCGTAAAACAAAAGGCTGATTATGGACTCTCTCATAATCAGCCTTTTTAATGATCCAAAATGCAGTGTTATATAGATTTACACATGATCTATAAGGGTTTTTCGGTTCATTACATTTAAAATGAAAGCGTTGACATGGATTTTAACCCGCTATATACTTAGCTTAATTAAATGAATAGCTCTAGGATTGTTACTGTTACGCAGGCAAAACCTAAGGAACAAAATGTTAAGATCTAAGGATCTTATGTATTTTGTTATACTTAGGTTTTTTTGTTTATAGAGAGAGGAAGGTTAAATACAAGTGGTTTCGGCACTCTGCTGAAGCCATTTTCTTCTATTTATGAGTTCACATCTGAGAGGAGCGACAAACTTGGAATACAAATATGAGCTGGTCCAGGCAGACAATCATTTTCCGTTAAAAATTATAGTTCATTCCTCAAATGAACCAGCGTACATACCTGGGCATTGGCACGACAGCATCGAAATATCCTATGTGCTTTCAGGAAGAATCGACCATATCTACATCGATGGCGCGAGTTATAGCTCCAAAGAAGGAGATATTTTGCTCATTAATTCGAATGCCATTCATTCCTTTTCTGTAGCTAAGGGAAAAGGGAGAGAGGCTATAACGGTTCTGATTCCTTCTGAATTTATTAGAGCAAATGTTAACGGCAGTGACCCGATTTCATTTGACTGCGTATCCATTTTTGAAACTAACGAGCAGAGATTACTGCATTTTGCGGAGCTGCGTGATTTGTTAAACACCTTATTTGTGGCTTATCTCAACCGGCATAATGACCCTTTAGCGCATATCCATTTAACGTCATTATCTTATAAACTGGTGTATCTGTTATTAATGCATTTTAAAATGGATCATGAATCTATCCGTGGCTTTAACTCCGATAAATATTTGGAGCGGCTGACGTTGATAACCGATTATATCAAAAAGAATTACGATCAAAGCTTATCCTTGGATTCGATAGCTCAGGTTTTTGGGTTGTCTCCCGAATATTTGTCCCGGTTTTTTGTGAAGCATGTAGGGATGACCTTATTTCAATATATCAATGCCATCCGTCTGGAGAGATCTTTTCGAGCTCTCATGAATACGGATCATTCCATCATACAAATTGCGCTGGAGCACGGATTTCCGAACGAGAAGTCTTTTGCCAGGGTATTTAAAAAGGTTTATCAGGCAACACCGCATCAATATCGAAAAGAGAACAAGGGGTATTCTGGAGCAAGGAGTCAGTAATTGACCTGAATTAGGCTAATAAAAGACAGGATACAAATAAAAAAATCATTAAAATAAATAATGTAAGCGTTTTATTAATGGACCCGGGAGGTAAGACATCATGTTTAAACGGTTTCAAAAGGCTGCTAAAACAACTATGTTATTCACTTTAGCTATCGGTACGACCCTTGCTTTCAATTCCGGTGCATGGGCCAAGGATGTAAAGATACAGCCCACCTCGTACCGGACGGTTGCGGAGGTTAAGGATTGGGGAGCAGCCATTACGAAGATCATTGTTAACCTGGGTAAGCCAGTACCTAAAGATGCGATAACAAAGGATACATTTAAGGTCCATGTGGGAAGAAGCGACAACAGGCTGGTAAATCCCTTTATTGAGAATGGCAACCGGAAAGTCACCAAGGCCTATGTATCGGACAAAAGTGGCAACCCTGTAAATAAAACCGGAAGCTACGTTGTATTGGAAATGGAAATCGGCCCGACCTTAACACTAAGCTCCGCTATTCATTATGATGCGGCAGGCTCTGGGTTTAATGCATGGAATGATAACAAATACACGATCACACAGCAAAAAGTTATTAAAACCAAATCAGGAACGATTTCCGGCTTGAAGATCGATACTTCCGCAGGAGAGATACGGAAGCTGGTTGATCAATTTACAACTGGCAAAGCTACTTTTGACGGTGTTACTTTAACGTATGTGGACTACGCACCGGCACAAGACAAAGTGAAAAACCCTCTAGTGATCTGGCTGCACGGTATGGGTGAGGGAGGTACCGATCCGACGATTCCGATTTCCGGAAATAAAGCAGCGAATTTTGCTTCTAAGGATATCCAATCCTATTTTGGCGGGGCTTATGTGTTGGCACCTCAGACCCCAACCTACTGGATGGATGGCTTTACAGGCTTTGGGGACGGAACCTCCAAGTACGAGCAAGCATTGATGTCCTTAATTAAGGAGTACGTGGCCAAGAACAAAGACATTGATACAGATCGAATCTATATTGGCGGAGACTCCAACGGTGGTTACATGACTATGCTGATGATCCGTGATTATAAAGATTATTTTGCAGCAGCTGTGGTGGCCTGTGAAGCCTTAAAGGACAGCCTTATTACCGATGAACAGATTAACGAAATGAAGAACCTGCCGATCTGGTTTGTGGCTGCCAAAACCGACACCGTAGTACCGCCCAACGATTATGCGATTCCGACCTACAACCGTTTAGTGAATGCCGGAGCAAAGGATGTTCATATGTCGTTATTTGATAACGTAGTGGATACCTCTGGTTTGTACAAGAAGAGCGACCAAACACCGTATGAATACAACGGCCACTGGTCCTGGATTTACGTGTATAACAACGAAGTATCGAAGGTGATTGACGGAAAGAAAACAACCATGATGCAATGGCTGGCCTCCAAAACATTGGACTGAAAGGTATAGCTAGCAAATGAAAATAGCAATATGATGTAATAGGCTTCTTTAAAGTTCAATGAAAAACTATTGAAAAATAGATTATGCTTTTGGGAAGCCAGCTTTACCGTACATTCTCTGAGTCATTCGTTAACAACACGTTATCGCTCGGCATTATCAGTTCCTTATTGGGTTTTCGCAAAATCCTCATGTATAAAACTCCGTCAACAAATAATTGACGGAGTTTAATTGTTCTCTTTCACTTATTCACTTCAATCAGCCCATCCGGTTTTTCCCGATTAGAGAGTAATTCGGATACCGTAACGAAGGTGTATCCTCTCTTCTTGAGCTCGGGTAGAATAATTTTCAAGGCTTCAACGGTTTGTGTACTTTGATGTACATAATCGTGCATGAGGACAATGTCGCCGTTACGGGCGTTGCGAAGGACTTTATTAGCGATGCGATGCACACCAGGTTTTCGCCAATCTAAGGTGTCCTGATGCCAGGACCATAAAATAATTTTCAGCCCTTTCTCCTTGGAGAGCTTAACCAGCGAATCGGTATAGGAGCCGCCGGGTGGCCTAAAAAGATGGGTTCCCGTACCAGTTGCCTGAACGATGCTCGCCTGAGCTTGATCCAATTCGGACAGAGCTTTGTTGCGGGAAATGTACTGAAAGGATGAGTGAAGAAAGGTATGGTTGCCAACTTCATGCCCTTCTTCTCGTTCCCGTTTGACAAGGTGAGGCAGCTTTTCGACACGACTGCCGACGACAAAAAAGGTCGCTTTAGCATCATATTCTTTAAGCAAATCCAAAATGGCAGGCGTGTTGCTTTCGTCAGGTCCGTCATCGAATGTGAGAGCGATAAGCTTACGATGGGTAGGAACTTCCCATACAATGTCGCCCCGTTCTTCGTAATAGGCCCTTCCCTTTGTAGGAGCAGGGGAGGCGTATGATGTGGCTTGTGCATTGGTAGATGGAGTGGGGCAAGAGCTGATACACAGTAAAGAAACAGCGATTCCAGCGCACAGCAAACGGTTATATTTCATAAGGCTTCTTCTCCGTTCTAACGTATTCTCACATTAGCTTGCCAAGAAGAAGCATATACCATTCCTCGTTTCTGAAATTCATCCATTCCAATCACTTAAAATTAGATCTAATTGCTTCTTCAGCAAGGCGCAGATTACGGAGTTATGCTCAAAAAGAGTGATAGCTTGCTTGTTGATAACATCCTGTACCCATGATAAGTTGTACATATCCATCCTTGGTTTCAATGTGCAGTTGAGGTAGGTCATTGTCCAGTTCGTGAGAGTCTTAATCTAACGAAAAATGAAGAGGTCGACGGGACAAGCCGCAAAAGCTGATCTGAGGTCAAGGAGCTGCGACTCATTCCTGAACTTCGAACAGGAGATGAGACGGGATGAAAACAAATGAAAAAGAGTTGCGAGCTATTAGTCTGACGTTAGAAGCGGGCGAACACATCCGATCATATATGGGGTGTACGTATGATTTGAAACAGAGCTCCCAGAAGATATCGCTTCATGGAATGCTGGCAGTGACGTCCGAACGAATCATCTTTTATTCCTGCACTATGGGTACTCCTTGGGTCAAGTTCATCAATTATCACCATATTTCACTGGCTAAGCTAGATAAGGATTTGTCGGATTCTAGGGGGAACATCACGCTGATCAATCAGGGTGTGAACGAGGTGTTCACCCACCTGCCGAGTGGAGATTGTATAGAGGGCTTTGTAGCTGTACTAGAGCAAGAAGCAGGTATCTCTTGTGAGAACTAATGATTATGGAAAACAAATAACTAAAACCTCCAACTTCGTAATGTGCCAAGAAGGCTCCTTACAGAATTTGGAGGTTTTTTTTGTCTTTTAATTAGAGAGAGATATGGATCGAGCGCTAACTCAATAGGGTTATAACCAATAAATTATATAATACCAGCGGCAGAATGACATTGTTGTAGGCATAGGAGCGATCAGGGGTTGTGGTGCCTGAGAAGGGTGAGTGATATTGCTGAGGGACTCTCAGATACAAATGATCCGCATCGATGTGCACAATCGTTCCTTCATATACTTGATGATCCATCGTTTGGACCCTGACCGTGTGATTCATGTAGGGGCTTAATTGATAATGCAAATGATCGCGGATATTTTTGAGTTCGGCCTGTAACTCCGGTCTAGCTTGATATAAAGTTTGCGGACTGACGGTGTTGTACGGCATTCGCCTCTAACCTCCATACCATGTAATGATGCATCGTATGCAGGAGTCTATGTCTTTGTGCTCATACCTATAGAGAGTTGCTTTTACAAAAAGAAAAAACATTAACATTTTACTCCAGCCCACTTGACGTTCCCTTTACATCGAAACGATACACTTACTGAGGTTGGTTTGAAAAGAAAGGGGCGATCCGTTTTGGGTGAGCTTAACAAATCTATGGGACTGGGGACGAGGAGTCAGCAACAGACTTCGTCTAAAGCCCGCATACGCACGGGTTCGCTAAAAATTCAAAGACTGCGCGAAAACGCGCTGGCGTATACCTTTTTGGCTCCATCGCTTATTTTGTTTGCTGTATTTATGTTTTATCCGATGATCAAGTCCGTTTATCTCAGCTTGCATTCTACAGATCCCGCAGGAAACGTTGCAGCTTATGTGGGGTTAGATAATTTCACTACACTTTTCAGCTCGGGACTGTTTCTGCAAGGGATTAAGGTGACACTCCTGTTTGCACTGCTAACAGTACCAGTAGGTATTTTATTGGCGCTGGTACTGGCTGCACTTACACACAGTAAATTACGGGGAATGCGTATCTTCCAGTTTGCCTTTTCGCTGCCGATGGTGTTGTCGGTCGGTTCATCTGCGGTCATTTGGAAATTTCTTTTTCATCCGACACTGGGGATGTTCAACTATGTGCTTTCCCTACTACATATCAATCCGGTTCCATGGCTGACCAGCCCGGATTGGGCGCTGTTCTCAGTAGCCATGATGACCATCTGGATGAATCTAGGCTTCAATTACATTATCTTATCAAGCGGACTTCAAGGGATTCCAGATGATATGTATGAAAGTGCCAAAATGGACGGAGCTGGCCCGCTCGTCACGTTCTGGCGTATCTCCATGCCACTGTTATCACCGACGATCTTTTTTGTGACTGTAGTTTCCATCATTGGAGCCTTCCAGTCTTTTGCTCAAATTAACATTTTGACCAAAGGCGGCCCGGTGAACAGTACGAATGTATTCGTGTATTCCATCTATCAGGAAGCTTTCGTTAATTTCCGGTTCGGAACGGGGAGCGCGCAGGCGATTGTCTTGTTTGCTGTCATTCTGCTGCTCACGATGATTCAGTTCAAATGGGTGGAAAGAAAGGTGCATTACCAATGAAAAGACACCTGAATTCAACATTGCTGTATGTGCTGCTTACGATTGCAGCTGCTCTCATTTTGTATCCGGTTATATATACGTTTTTTATGGCAGTCATGTCGCCGGAGGAAGCAAGCGCTTATCCACCAAGCTTTCTTCCACATTCTTTTCATTTGGCGAATTTCACTGAAGTGTTTGAAATTGTTCCGATTGCAGCCTTTATTGGAAATACATTTCTCATTTCGGGTCTGACCATGATTGGGCAGCTGATTACAGCCAGCTTGGCGGCCTACGCCTTTGCCAAAATGGAATTCAAGGGGAAAAACTTCATTTTCAGCATGTTTGTAGCGACGATGATGATCCCTTGGGAAGTGACCATTATTCCAAACTACCTGACGGTACGAAGCTGGAACTGGCTTGATACGTATCAAGGATTGACGGTCCCTTTTCTGGCGACGGCATTCGGGACATTCCTATTAAGGCAATTTTTTCTCCAGCTTCCCAAGGAACTGTTTGAGGCGGCTCGTATGGATGGGTGCGGGCATATCCGTTACTTTCTGTTCCATGTGCTTCCGTTATCGCGCCCTGCGCTCGGAACACTGGCTGTGTATTCGTTCCTGAATATGTACAATTCGTACCTCTGGCCTTTACTGATCACCAATAGCGAGAATATGCGTACGGTACAAATCGGAATATCCATGCTCGAATTTCAGGAATCGACTTCATGGAATCTGGTATTTGCGGGTACGGCCCTAGTCATTTTACCGTCTCTGCTTCTGCTGATCTTTGGACTAAAACAGTTGGTTCGTGGAATGGCAGCGGGTGCGCTTAAAGGCTAAGCACATATGTCAAATGAAAAGCAACACCTGCGCAAGCAGCCCATATACAGAGCTTCAACACACAAGAATACGCAAGAGAATGCCAATTCAAGAATCATTTAATCAAAGGGAGAGAAGAGAGATTATGGGATTTTTTCGTCTGAAAAGTGCATTGACCCTGCTTATTCTGACTGCCATGGTGGTTGCAGCAGGTTGTAGCAATAATACTGCTGCAGAGAAGCCGAGTAATGGTAGTGATGGGGGAGCAGCGGCTTCTCCAGTGAAGCTGACTTGGTGGCATTCGATGTCCGGTAACGGTGAAAAAGCAATCAAGCAGATCGCTGCTGACTTTAACGCCAGTCATAAGGACATTCAGGTAGAGCCAGTATATCAAGGCAAATATGATGACAGCTTGAACAAGCTGAAAGCGTCGCTTGGATCCAATAGCGGACCGGACATCATTCAGGTATACGAAATCGGCAGTAAATTTATGATCGACTCCAAAATGATCACACCCGTACAACAATTTATTGATGCAGATAAGTTTGATCTGTCGCAGCTAGAGCCGAATATTACACGATACTACACGATTGATGGTAAATTGAACGCCATGCCGTTCAATACGTCAAACCCGATTTTATATTACAACAAGGACGCATTCAAAGCCGCAGGACTTGATCCAGCTAATCCTCCGAAAACGTATGATGAGTTCGAAAAGGCTGCAAAAGCCTTGAGCAAGGATGGTAAATCCGGTGCTTCCATTGCCATCTACGGCTGGTTCATGGAGCAACTGTTTGCCAATCAGAACGCGGATTATGTGAATAATGGCAATGGTCGTGATCAAGCGGCAACGGAATCCATGCTGAATTCGGATGCCGGTGTAAAAACGCTGACGTGGTGGAAGAAAATGATCGATGAAAAGGTTGTATCCAATCTGGGACGTAACTCGGACGATACGGCAAAGGCTTTTTCCGCAGGACAAATTGCGATGACGCTGGATTCCACCGCTTCGCTGCGTAATATTGTGGAGCAGGTTGGCGATAAATTTGAAGTAGGCACAGGATTCCTGCCAAGATCCAATGAAGCTAAAGAAGGCGGCGTGGTTGTAGGCGGCGCAAGCTTGTACATCATGAACAACAAGCCCGAAGCTCAGCAGAAGGCAGCATGGGAGTTCATTAAATTCGTCGCTTCCCCAGCTGTACAGGCACAATGGAGTGTAAATACTGGGTACTTCCCGATCACGAAAGCAGCCTATGACGAGAAGGTACTCAAAGATAATATGGTAAAATATCCGCAATTCCAGACGGCGGTTGACCAATTGCACGCATCGGCACAATCCACCGCTACACAGGGCGCGGTGATGGGCGTATTTCCAGAAGCGCGTCAAATCGTAGAAGGTGCAATTGAGGCCGTGCTGAGTGGCCAGCAACAGCCAAAACAGGCATTGGATCAAGCTGCACAAGAAATTACAGGCAAAATTGCTCAATACAATCAAACCGTAAAAAAATAGTCGGCCTTCCCTTAAAATCGGTTGATAATCTGTAGAATGGCCCCCTTATCATCCGATTTTATGACATAACGGATCGAATGAGTGACCCCCTCACTTATTCGATCCGTTTTTGCATTTTCATTTTTAGAATGAGTGTTTAGACGAAATGTCTAAAATGAATTATTTTCATTTTTCCTATTGCTGGATAACTAAAAATGGGCTTATAATAAATACATAATTTTTGTACTGGACGGTCAGTTCAAAAAAGGAGGAAGCATGAAACAGCAGACAAAGGAAATTATTTTTAACGGCGCACTCAAAGCTTTTTCCGAACGAGGCTTTAATGAAACAAATATGGAGGAAATCGCCAAGGTATGCGGCATAGCCAAGGGCACCCTGTATTACAATTTTAAAAACAAGCAAGATTTGTACATTTACATTTTGAAGATGGGGATGGAGCGTTTTGTCCGGGATATCCATGAAGCAATGGCTCATACTCCTAAAGATCAGGTGGAGCTTAGGGTTCGTAAGCTGATCCAAGTACATATTGAGTTTATTGTGAGAGAGCCGGACTTTTGCCGTCTATTGGTCAGTAAGGGCTGGGTTTCACAAGAGCAGCATTTTAATATTAGGCAGGTGCTGGCTGATTATTTTGATTTTATGGAGGCAGAGATCGATTCCGGTAAGTTATATGGGAAAATTTCAAGTAAGCTGGATGCCAAAACAACAGCCAATTGCTTATTTGGGATTTACATTTTCGCTCCGATGCGGTCTATGGTTTGGGGCGAAACGATGAATCTGCAAGAGGTTCGAGAAAGTATTGAAGTATTTGTGTGTAATGCATTGGGCATGCAACATTAATAGACAGATGGAGTGATGAGAACATGAAAGCTAAAAAATATACGATTTACGTCGTACTTATTATTTTAATCGCGGTTGGAATATATGCCTTGACTGCTTTTCCACGGGGTGGAAGCAGCTTGTCTGCGGATCAGTCTTCTTCCATTCCTACGGCTTATGTGGAGTCGGATACCCTCAATGCCAGCTTTAAAATGGCAGGACGGATTGACCAGATGCTCGTCAAAGAAGGCGATCAGGTTAAAAAGGGGCAGGTGTTAGCCCATCTGGAAAGTCGCGAGTTGGAAGATAAGGTGAAGCAGGCACAGGCGGCGTTGCTGGCAGCCAAGAGTAATGTATCCAAAGCAAAAGCTGGAGTGTTGCAGGCTCAAGCAGGAGTAGGCCAGGCACAGGCCACTGTGAGTGCTGCTCAGGCCAAGAAAAGCCAAGGTACGACATCGGTCAGTGTGACCGCAGAGGCTTCCTCCAGCCAGATCGAACAGGCCAAAGCGGCTGCGAACGCCGCCAAGGCAAAACTGGATGCCCTCAAGAGCGGGGCAAGACCGCAGGAGCTTGAGCAATTACAAGTATCTGTGAAGATAGCCAAGGAAACGCTGGACCTGACCGTTAAAAATTTGGAGCGTGCCAAAAAGCTTCAAGAAGCCGGAGCAGCAACCCAGGCATCTTTGGATCAAGCGACATTGGAACATCAACAGGCAGTGGCCAAATATAATGCAGAGTCGCAAAAATTGGATATGGCACGGGAGGGAAGCCGCAAGGAGGAAATTACGGCGGCTGAAGCTCAATACCGTCAAGCCTTGGCTGCGGTGAAGGAAGCACAGGCAGGAGCGGGCAAAGTTGCTGTGCAACAGGAAGACGTCAAAGCTGCTCAGGCTTCGGTAGAGCAAGCGCAATCCGCTGTGAAGGCGGCGCAATCCACAGTTGAGCAGGCACAATCTGCGGTTGCAGGTGCCAATGCTCAGGTAGCCCAAGCGGAAGCCGCGCTTCAAGAGGCTCAGACCTATTTGAGCTACACTACGCTATATGCGTCAGAAGATGGAATCATAAAATCCAAGTCGCTTAGCTTAGGTGAAATGGCTAGCGCAGGATTCCCGGTCTATACCATTGAAACTTCGACACAACGTTGGGCTAAATTCTATGTACCTGAAACGTCTCTGAACGGTCTTCAAGCAGGGGATACAGTCCAAATTAAATTGCTGTCTGGCGGTAAGGAGCTGAAGGGTAAAGTCATTCTGTTAGAATCGGCTGCGGACTTTGCCATTCAAAAACCGAGCCAAAGCTCCGGTGACAAGGATGTCCGTTCCTTCGGTGTTAAAGTAGCATTGCCAGACCTTGCTGCTTCGGTTCCAACAGGCTCCACGGTTCTGTTTACAGGCAAAGGGGCGCAGTAATATGCAGGATTCACAGGAAAGACTTCGTATCCGCGATGTGTTTCGCGAGGAATGGCTGAGCATCTTCCGGGACCGCCGCTTTATGGCTATTCTGCTGATTACGCCGATTGTGTATACGATACTATTTGGCTTCCTGTATTCACATCAGCGGATTACCGAGATGCCTGTCACAGTGTACGACGGAGATAATTCGCAGCTCAGTCGCCAGATCATTCAGGCGTTTGATTCGACCGATTCATTTGCCGTTACACGGCAAGCGACCAATCAGGAAGATGTTGTCCGTCAGGTAGAGACCGGGGAAGCTAAGGTCGGAATCGTCATTCCCGACAACTTTACGACTCGGCTTAAGCATGGGGAAAATCCACCCGTGCTCACGCTGATTGACGGCAGTAATATGATGTATTCCAACAGCGCCAGTCGGATTGCGAATCAGGTTATTAGCAGTGTGAGTGCCGGAGTATCGGTCAATTCCATGAAGCAAAAGGGAATGAACTCCGATCAGGCTGCCGCGACGCTGACTACCATCCCGTTCCGGTCCAGAGTGTTGTTTAACCCGGTATATGATTATAAACTTTTCATGCCATTAGGGGTTATTTCTGCGGCTCTCCAGCAGTGTTTGCTGCTTGGTATTGCGTTGTCTTGCACGCGTGATAAGGAAGCAGGGACTTGGGGGAGATTTGGTGCATGGAGAAATACCCCTTGGCGTATGGCTATTGCCAAACTGGCACCGTATTATGCAGCGGGAGCTTTCAATGTGCTGACTGTATTCAGTATCAGCGCTTTATGCTTCGATATTCCGTTTAGGGGACAGGTATTACCGTTGATTTTAGTGTCGCTGGCCTTTAACTTTGCACTGTGCGGGTTAGGATTCCTATTCAGTCTCTTTTCCAAGACTAGAGTGGATGCGACCCAAACCCTGATGTTGATTGCTGTTCCTTCCTTTATGCTATCAGGCTATACGTGGCCATTAGAGGCAATGCCCGGCTTCTTGCGGGGGCTTGCTGAAATATTGCCACTGACGTATTACCTGGATGCTGTACGGAATATCACGCTCAAAGGACTGGATATCACATACATCTTCAAAGATATGATTGCCTTGGGCGTCATTGGTTGTGTGAGTCTGCTGGTGTCCTTCGCGATCTATCCGTTATTCTTTAGACAGCACCAGACGACAGGGCAGCATGCCGATGTGCCCGCTCAAGAAGGATTCACGCTAAAAGGCTGAGAGCAACTTTAAATATGGATATCATAAAAAGTCAGATCAGGATTAAATCCTGATCTGACTTTCGCTTATTCGTATGGTTTAAAAGTGGAAAAAATATTATTGCGGCGGCTTAAGATCCTCGATAGAATCAATCGGCACATAGGATGGAACGACAAGCCCGGACATAACGCCAGTCATGCTGGTTCCGATGTCATCCACCTTATCCTTGTATTGAGCCCAATAATCAGCATGCGTCAATGGAAGCCAAGCGGCAGCAGTAGCATCTACACTTCCGCCGGCCACGCCAGTCCACATTGGGCCGATTTCCACTTGCAGGGCTGTTACTTTATAGCCCAATTTTTGTTCCAATACATATTTCAATACGTTCGTACTGGCAATTTCAGAATCCCAAGCAGCGTAGCTCAGCTTCAAAGGATCACCGTTGACGGGCTGTAGGCCCTTGATCCATTCCTGAACCTTGTCAGGATGTTTATCAGCCCAGTTCTTGGCAGCCTGTTGTGGGGCAGTACCGTCCTGAATCGCGATCATCACTTCACCCATATCTTCAGCAGTCCACTTAAATCTGCTTAGAAATTCATAAGCCACTGGAGCATCCTGCTTCAAGCCTTTGCGGGCGATGGTATGAATTTCTTCCTTATCACCGTACGCTTTTTTAGGATCTTTCAAGTATTTTAAATCATATTTATTAAACATCCAGTGAGGAGTCCAACCTGTTACGACGATAGGCTGCTTGGCTTTGATAGCTTTATCCAGTGTAGCGGTCATAGCAGCTCCAGAGCTTTCAAGCAGCTTCCAGTCGGATAAGCCATAGTCATTCATAGCTTTAGCGGTCAGCTTCATTAGTCCGGCTCCAGGGTCGGTACCGACAATGCGGTAGCCGACCTCTTTGCCAAAGTCCCCAGTTGTGGCGGAAGCCGGAGCCGCTTCGGCTCCGTTATCCTGCAAATCAGTAATCGATTTAACATCCATGTAAGCTGGAACGACTAATCCGGTTTTAACACCACTCATATTAGCCCCAAGATCGTCGAGCTTATCCTTGTATTTAGCCCAGTAATCCGCGTGGGTTAACGGCAGCCATGCCGCAGGTGAAGCATCTACATCACCACTAGCGACACCCGTCCACATAGGACCTGCTTCCACTTGCAGTGCGGTTACTTTATAACCTAGTTTGTTTTCCAAAATATATTTCAGCAAATTCGTGCTGGCAATTTCAGAATCCCAAGCCACATAACTTAGCTTGAAGGTGTCACCATTGACAGGTTGCAGTCCTTGAGTCCATTCCTGAACCTTGTCGGCATGTTTCTCCGCCCAATCCTTGGCAGCTTGCTCAGGACTGGTTCCGGCTTGAATGGCGACCATCATTTCACCCATATCTTCTGGTGTCCATTTGAAACGTTTCAGAAACTCATAAGCGATAGGAGCATCCTGTTGCAATCCTTTACGGGCAATCGTATGAATACCCTCGGCTTCACCATAAGACTTCTTAGGGTCTTCCAAATATTTGAGATCATACTTGTTGAACATCCAGTGTGGAGTCCAACCTGTAATAATGATCGGTTTTTTCGCTTTAATGGCTTTGTCCAGTGTGGCCGTCATGGCTGCACCGGAACCTTCAACGAGCTTCCAATCAGACAAATTGTAGTCTTGAATTGCTTTGGCAGTCGATTTCATAATGCCTGCCCCGGCATCAATACCGATAATTTTGTAACCGACTTCTTCGCCAACCGGGTTGGCAGCAGCGTTACCTTTGCCAGATGCGGAATGATCCGTACCAACAAAATATTGAGATGCACCAGCGATCAAAATGACAGCTGTAACTGCAGAAGTAATCCATACTTTTTGCTTGCTGGATACGCGGCTTTTGCCTTTTTGCGTAGGTTTAAACAGGTTTTGCGTAAAACGGTCAAGCACAATAGCCAGAACGACAACAGCTAGGCCGGCTTCAAAACCTTTACCGATTTGCAGCTGTGTCACAGCACGGTACACAACAGCACCGATGCCTTCTGCACCGATCATGGAAGCAATAACAACCATGGACAGTGACAGCATGATCGTCTGGTTAATACCAGCCATTAAGGTAGGCAAAGCCAGTGGAAGCTGAACTTTGAACAGCTTTTGCGCAGATGTTGAACCGAAAGCGTCTGATGCTTCGATCAGCTCACCCGATACTTGCATAATCCCCAAGTTGGTCATACGAATGGTTGGGGGGATAGCAAAGATAACAGAAGCGATAACACCTGGTACAACACCTAGGCTGAAAAAGGTAACCGCTGGGAGCAAGTACACGAACGCAGGCATCGTCTGCATAAAATCAAGTAAAGGCGTGATAATGCGTGATGCGGATTTACTGTATGCACACCAGATCCCGATGGGAATCCCGATAACAATGGATACGAGCGCAGACGTGATGACCAGTCCCAGCGTATTCATTGTTTCACTCCAATAGCCGAGATTATCAATTAGCAGGAAGCCGATGACAGTAAACAGCGTAAGCTGAACCCGCCCGATCATAAAGGCGATAATCCCGATAATCACGATGAACACCAGAGGGTGCGGAAGCATGAACAGGCCTGAGAAAAAGCCTACTACAGCTTCTATAATGGAAGAAATAACATTAAACAATCCAGCCAGATGAATACCCATCCAGTCGACAATGGATTGAATCCACTCAGCGATTGGCAGTTTCGGTATCATGGGCATTCACCTCCTTCATAGTGGTAACATCTCCACCAAGTGCGCCGAGCAATGCTCCACGGACGATAACGCCCAGTAGCTTCTGCTTATCATCGACTACAGCCAGCGGCACTTTGGACGAGCTTGTAATTTCAAACAAATCATTAATGACAGTCTCGGCAGGAACCTGCGGTCCGTCAGTGATCAAAATATCTTCAATCTTCAAATTGTTGCGCAGTGCATGCACAGCATCCTCGGCGTTAATAACACCCAGTAGCTTTTTGGTGCGGTCAATGACGAACAAATTGGAAATCCCACGCTCCCGCATCAATTCCAGAGCCACACGCGGACCACGATCCATGGTAATGGTTTCTGGACGAAGCATGACATGAGCAGCCGTCAATACCTTGGACAGATCCACATCCTCGACGAAGCGGGCTACATAAGAGTTAGCCGGTTGGATCATAATTTCTTCCGGTGTACCGATTTGTACGACCGCACCGTCTCGCATCAATGCAATCCGGTCACCAATCCGCAACGCTTCATCCAGATCATGGGTGATAAACACAATTGTTTTCTTCATTTTATCTTGAAGCTCCAACAGCTCATCCTGCATGTCACGGCGAATGAGAGGGTCCAATGCACTGAACGCTTCATCCATCAGGAGCACTTCAGGGTCATTAGCCAGCGCCCGTGCCAGACCGACACGCTGCTGCATACCGCCACTCAATTCATCGGGCATTTTATCGCCCCAGTTTTTAAGACCAACTAGTTCCAGCGCTTGTTGCGCTTTTTCCTGACGCTGTGCTTTTTCTACCTTTTGAATTTCAAGACCATATTCTACATTTTCTAGTACAGTCCGATGTGGGAACAGGGCGAATTTTTGAAAAACCATGCTGATGGTTTTACGACGAACTTCACGAAGTTGTTCTTTGTTCATCTTACGGAGATCTTTGCCGTGGACCAGAATTTCACCGGAGGTAGGCTCAATCAAGCGATTTAGCATTCGCACCAAAGTGGACTTGCCACTGCCCGATAGACCCATAATTACGAAAATTTCACCTTGCTTAATTTCCATGTTGGCCTTATTGACACCAACAGTAATCTGTTTTTCTTTGGCCAACTTTTCCTTGCCCCAGCCTTGCTCCAGGAGCGGAACACCTTGCTCTGCGTGAGGACCAAAGAGTTTGCTGACATTTTTGACTTCCAAAATCGTCATACATACACCTCTTCTTTCTATACTTTGCTTGGTATTAACCCCATGTTGCATTAAGGATTGAGTATAAAAATCATAATTCTGAACATCCTGAACGGTTAATGACAAAATTAATTGTAACAGAAGCATTGCTTACATTTCAAACAAAAAAACTGTTCATAAAGTACGTACAGAAAAAACTGTACAAAGTTTCCTTTGATATGCTCCTTCGTTCTATAGAATGCTCAAACATTCGGAACTTTACAACCGATAGTGCTTTTTTTAAAATAGACAATGAAATATAACCATAAGAAAAAGATTTATGTATATCCATAATTTTAAAAGTTTACTATCATTAGCAATTTTGCGAATTATGATTTTGAACGATCCATGCTGTTGTAATATAGACAGAAGCTTTGTTTTTGAAACATTTCATTTATATTGAAAGATTTCATACATTGCGTCAAAGCTAATCTTTTACGGGTAAATCGTTCATACTAAGTTGTGCAAAATGCTCTAAAATTAGGAGGTTGCAAGCATGAGCTTGTACCAGTTAGGTGATGAGCAGCAGGCTTCGCTGCAAAAAATTCGCAAACGTGTTATAGAAGCTATAGGTAAAAACATGGACCTGTATGGGATCACTTTGTCTGCGGGGCATTTATACGGTTTGCTTTTTTTTGCGGATAAACCGATGACGCTGGACGAGATGGGCCGTGAAATGGAAATGAGCAAAACGAGCATGAGTACAGGAGTTCGAACATTATTGGATCTGAAAATGGTAAATAAGGTATGGAGCAAGGGCTCACGCAAAGACTTGTATGAAGTCGAATATGACTGGCATCAAACCTTCACTGACTTCTTCGCTATTAAATGGAGAAAAGCGGTAGAAACAAATTTACTGGTGCTGCGCAAAGCCATAGATGAGCTGGACAGATTGATGAATCAGGGTGAAGAGTACGAGGAATTTAAGGCGATTCTTCAGCAAGACCGATTGAAAATGAAGCAGGCCGTCGCTTATTATAAGTGGCTAGACCGACTAATTGACTCTATGGAAAGCGAAGAAATTTACAAGCTGATTCCCAAAGAAGAAGTTCGGGATTAATCGTTATTTCCCTATCTTGTTTATAAAAATGCCGGAGCGCAAAAGTGCTTCCGGTATTTTTTGGTTTGGCCGTGTGCAAAGGGTATAATAGAGATATGTAAAGATTGATATTATACCGTTGTGTTGAAGATACGAAATAAAGGAGGCTTCATGATGGAGAGTATTACAGTACATACTCGTTTAGGTCAATTACGTGGGGAAACGGGGAATGGATATCATGTATGGAAAGGTATCCCATATGCACAGCCTCCTGTTGGAAAACTACGTTTTCACGCGCCCCAGCCTTTGGAGTCTTGGGAGGGTGTACGGGCTGCGACGAGTTTTGGGCCAATCTGTCCGCAACCTATGCCATCCGCTGAAAGCATGACTGGAAATCTGGTGGAACCGCCTAAGCAGTCAGAGGATTGCTTATACCTGAACGTTTGGACACCTGCTTCGAAGGCACCTGAGAAGGGACGCCCGGTGATGGTGTGGATTCATGGCGGTGCCTTTGTCACGGGGTCCGGGATTATACCTTTATATGACGGGGAACGCATGGCGAAGAGTGGCGATGTTGTGGTTGTTACGATCAATTATCGATTAGGGCCGTTAGGATTTTTGCATCTGACTCCAAAGGGAGATGGCCTGACCTCTAATGCGGGACTGCTGGATCAGATCGCTGCGCTGGAATGGGTTAGGGATCACATCTCTGCCTTTGGCGGTAACTCGGACGAAGTAACGGTGTTCGGTGAATCGGCAGGGGCGATGAGTATTGCCGCTTTATTGGCGATGCCAGCAGCTGAGGGACTGTTCCAGCGTGCGATTTTGCAGAGTGGTGCGTCGCAGGTATTGTCAACTTCACAGGCTGAACAAGTGACGGCTGTGTATCTGCAGCAGCTGGGTGTGGACACTCAGCATCCAGAACGGTTGTTTACGCTGCCGACAGATGCGCTGATGCTAGCTATGGCGAAGACGCATGAAGTCATCGGACCAGGGATGGCGATGATCTATCAACCTGTCGTGGACGGTGTGACCTTGCCAGATGTACCGCTGTCTGCAATCGCGCAAGGTTCAGCAAAGCAGGTATCCGTTTTGATTGGAACGAACTTGCATGAGGGGGCCTATTTCATCCGAAAAGAATCCCATCTAATGAACAAGTCAACAGCGAGTCAGGCATTGGAGATGATGACGGGCATGTCAGACATCGGCGACCTGATAGAACCATTTCCGGTTACGATTGAGGGACAGGCGCAAATGTTGACTGATCTATTTTTTTGGCGTCCTGCGTTGGCTCTTGCTGTTGCGCAGTCGGCGCATACGCCTGTATGGATGTATCGTTTTGATTGGACATTGCCGGGGCATCCTACCTTTGGACAAGCGGTTCACGGTGCCGAAATTGCGTTTGTTTTCGATAATCTGGAGCTGCTAGGTAAGCTTGGATTAGAGATTCAACCGTCGATGCAGAAGCTGGCTCAAGCTATGCAGCAGGCATGGGTTGCTTTTGCACGTGATGGGAAGCCTGTGCTGTCGGAGGCGGCTTGGCCAATGTACGACAGGGAAGAGCGGACTACAGCTATTTTCCATCAGGATATTAAGGTAGAGCACGACCCCGAAGGAGATAGACGCCGTCAGTTAATCGGTCAGATGACCCTATAAGTAGACAAGAGAGAGAGCATCCTAAGAACTCTAATGTAAAAAGCCTTCGCCCGTAATTTGTATACGGACGAAGGCTTTTGTTAGTCATAAGATGTATTGCTGTTCATTCTTACTTGCATGAAATTGCAACGATGCAATGTGTAAGTTAAATCTTAAATCGCTTAACCAGCTGTTGCAAATCCTGCGCCATGTTGGACAACTCCTGAGACGAAGATGCGATTTCCTCCATGGCCGCCATTTGCTCCTGAGCGGCAGCAGATGTTGTCTGTGAACTGTCCGCTGAATTGCGAGACAGACTTGCCAAATGGGTGACAGTAGCGGAAACTTCCTCTGTACTGGCTGAGATTTGTTCAGCTGCAGCGGATACACTTTGAATTTGTTCCACGATATGAGATGTAGAGCGTTCAATATTCGTAAATGCACCTTCTGCATCTTGGCTAATACGTAATCCTTCACCTACCTGGTTACGAACATTACCGTTCATGGTAGCGGTGGAGCGTTGAATCAAATCGAGCATCTGAGTAATGATCTGACTGATGGAATCCGCGCTTTCCTTGGATTGCTCAGACAGCTTGCGTACCTCTATAGCGACTACGGCAAATCCACGCCCGGCTTCGCCTGCTCTGGAAGCTTCAATAGACGCGTTCAGAGACAACAAATTGGTTTGCTTGGCAATAGCGGCAATAGCTGTATTCATCTGCTTCGCATCGTCTGAGAGCTGGGATAGCTCATCCATCAGGCTAGCTGTTTGGCTTACAGCTTCCAGAATACGGTCCATTTGTGTCCGCACATGGCTGATCATTTGACTGCCTTGAGCCACATCATGCTCGGTTTGTCCTGCTGAATCCACGATGGAGCTTGCCGATTCGGCAATGGTGCTGACACCCTTCGCCATTTCTTCAACGGCATTAGCGGTTTGCTCGGACGCCTCGGCGCTGGTGGCTGCATTTTCCGCGGATTCCATAACCGTTTCCGCTACGTGTTGTACGGACTCCGTCGTTTGCTCTGTGCTTTCCTTGATCATCAGAGAAGAGGAAGCAAGTCGGGAGGACGTTTGATTGACCTCGGAAACCATCGTATGCAAGGAATGCGTCATCTGGTCAAAATTCTGTGCCAGTTCGCCGAACTCATCCTTGCTGGATAGATTAACACGTTCGGTCAGATTTCCGTCACGGACGATGCGTGTTCCTGCTTGCAGCTTGCGCAGCGGAATTAAGAACGAGCGGACCATAAGCACAATGATGATTGCAGCGGCAAGTATGGAAATGACAATCACAATCAGGCTTTGCTTCAGAATCGGTTGGGCTGCATCACTGTAATCCTCCAGATCCGACAGTGCGACAATGCTCCAACCGGTGAGAGGGTCCTTAAGTGTAAAGGCCAGCATATCTCGATTCATAAATTGAATTTGCGACATGGAAGGAGTATCATTTTCGACGGTTGTCGCCACTTCGGGAAGTCCCTCTATGGCGTCAGCAGGTTTTTTGCCTGCCTTGTTAAAGGCTGTTCCAGTCCCAGATACAACTTTATGTTCAGAATCAACAATAATGAGTCCTCCGCGTTCACCAATCTTGACAGACTGCAGACTTTCACCCATTTTGTCCAGATTCAAAGCCAATGAAACAGCTCCTTCACCGTCCTCCAGCGTTCCCGATATATTAACGACTAAATTCCCTGTCGTGACGCTGGCAACTGGAACACCGACGAATACCTTGCCCTTTTCCAGCATTGCATTTTTGTACCATTTTCTCTCCCGGGGGTCATAATCGTCCTCCTGTTTTTTCGGCGAACGTATGTATTGCCCTTTCGCATTGCCGAGAAGCGCGGCATCTAGCTCGGGATGAGCCTTGACGATGACATCCAACTTTTTCTGAAGGGCCTCTTGGTTGGTACCAATGGAATCAGATTTGATTTCAGTGGTAAGCACGTCCAGATCTTTCATAATGGGCGCTACATACTGATTGACATTGCTTCGGATCAGATACAGATTCGTATATACGGAACCGCCCATTTGCTGACTGAGTTGTGTCGTAGCCCCCTGATAGGAAAAGTACCCGATAAGTACGCTCGGAATCAATAACACAGCCAAAAAAGATATTATTAATCTTGTCCTCATTAAATAAAACTGCTTGAGAAACCTGTTCCACCACGGAACTGTTTGTTTTGTTTTAGTCATAGTTATTGCTCCTCTGTGTCTGATGATCACTACATTGTTTTATTCGACAGAAACCGACGAATTTTATAGATGTAATCTTTGAGAAACGAGGAATAATTGCATGTTTTAGACACTTTTTTCGGAAAATAGGTCTAAAGAACTATGATTTATATGAATACGAATACATAAAAAGCCAAATCAGAGATGCAAAAGCATCTTCACGATTTGGCTTGGGTGAGTCATGAAAGGGACATTGAACTGTTAATTTTTTTGCTGACGTGAAATCATAAAGAGCGTAATCCAGATGAGCATAAAACCAGTCAATTGCGCTACAGTGACAATTTGCTGAAATGCGATCCAGTTAATCACGACACCAACCATGGGGAAGCTTAATTCTGCCATCGTAGCATAAGACGCTTTGGTCGTACTTAAGCCTTTGTAATACAACAATAAGCTAAGAAGACCCGGAAGCAATGCCTGCAATAGCAGATTGATAATCACAGCTGCGCCCGCCCATGTACCGGCAGGCATATTCCATGGCGCATGCTCTACGGAGGTGAGGACAATCAGCAGAGGGAGCGCGACCATGAAGCGGAGGGAGGTTACCGTTTCATATTTCATTGAACGAAGCAAGTAACTTCCCATGACTGTCGAACCGCCCCACAGAACTGCTGCACCGAGTGCAAGTAGACTACCGACCTGGACAAAATCACGAACATGTCCGAAGGGGAGCGACCAACCGAAGGTCAGAAGATACGTCCCGAACAGAGCGACGACAATTAATAATCCAAAATGACGCGGCAACATTTCCTTCAAAATAATACGAGCTAGAATAATAGCGACCAAGGGTTGAAGCTTCTGGAGTAAGAGTACAGCATTCAAATCACCATTGCTGAGTGCCATGGTGAAAATTACGCTGGCCAGAGCCGAGCCACCCCACGAGACGAACAAAATAGCGAAAACTTGACGAAGCCGTACCGCTTTGAGCTCCTCACGATGCTTCCACAACATCGGTGTCAGAGCGAGGAAAAGCAGCACATGCTCCATTAGTACAATTTGTGTTGAAGTAAATGACTTTAACAAAATAATACGAAACAGCGGGTCTGCGCCCCACAAGGCTGCTCCAATTGCGACCAGCCAAAAACCATTTTTCATGTGGGAGCTACGATCAAAACCTTTGGATGTTAGTACAGTAGAAGATTGACTCATACTCAATTAGCTCCTTGCGAATACAGGACCGGTGGCACAAAAACCCCCGTCCATGGCGAAAGGCCATGCAAGACGGGGGTTGATCAAATAAACTTGCCGCTTTATGCAAGTTAAATGAAGTTACTGCAAAACCAATAACGCAGTATTCATCCACTTCGCGGCATGTTGATATTTCGATCTTCTTCCATCCGGACTTTACCGTCGGCTTTGGCATCTCACCAAATCAGTCCGTATCCTGTTGCCAGATACAGAGTCGCGGGCTTAGCTCCATGAGCCATACCGCCGGTTGGGAATCTCACCCTACCCCGAAGATCCTTATTCCGTTTTTAATTTCTCCTATAGGATATACCTGTTTTAGAATGAAGTCCAGTGAAAAATGTGTGTATATCGAACAATGATTTTCATCTGTTTTTTGAAAGCGCTCTACGAAATTACATATTACGAGGTAATATCCTTATACTCAATACGTCGAATCGCCGCATAAGCCACAAGCATTCCCAGTATAGAGAAGCCGATTTGCACGGGGGCTATGGAGCTAAGTGTAGCGCCGTTATTATTGGAGAAAAGCAATGCTACAATCAGGATTGAGGTCACAATGGTGGTGGGTACAGAGTATCTTCGCATCCCCATATACAGCGGAACCAGTCCCATAAAGCTGGCAGCAACGGCATTGATTAACGTCCGTGCTGATTGTTGCCCCAGTATGGAAAGAGTAAGGTTATCCGGTACAATCAAAACAAACTGGTTGAGCAGATGAATAGCAGCCGTAATGATTATTTCCGAAATAATAATGGACAAGAACGTGAACAGTAATACGACCAAGAGTTTGGCGATCATCAGCTTTTGACGATGAATCGGATACATGAACAAGATCGTAATCGATTTGGACTTAAATTCCCCGACGATAAAGCGGCATAGGAGAACGGAAGCAAACACAATAAATGTAGCTCTTACAAAATTGTCTATTAGATCCAATAGTTGAGTGTACTGTGTGAATTCAGGTATTCCTTCACTTTGACTTTCCAGCGCAATAACACAGAGCAGCCCAAGAATGCATGCATTGGCGATCAGGGCTGAACGGATATAACCCGTCAGATGGAATTTTTTCAGCTCCAACTGCATCAATTTAAGCATGGAGATCACCTCCGTTTAACAGGCGAAAAAAGTAGTCTTCCAGCGTGCTGCTTTTCTGATGAATGGAATCCACCTCTATATCATTTAAGATGAGCGTCTTCGTAATTTGTTTCTGCGGTACATTTGTATCGTAAATACGTATACTCTGTTCATTTATCACCTTTATATTATTCAGGCTCAAATGATGGGAGAGGACGTAGGCCGCCTTCTTACAATCGTTGGTCGTAAATTCGATGTATTCCGTATTGGTTTCCCGCACCTGCTCCATCGATACTTCCTCAATCAGTCGTCCGTGATTAATCACGCCTACCGTATCCGCAATCTGCTCTATTTCCGCTAAAATATGACTGGACACGAGCAGGGTCATCCCATATTCCTTGCATAGCATGTGGAATAGTTGGCGGATTTCCTTGATTCCCACTGGGTCCAGACCATTAATGGGTTCATCCAAAATGAGTAACTCTGGCTTAGTCGCAATAGCGCGCGCAATCCCGAGACGTTGTTTCATTCCTAGCGAAAAATCCTTTACCGGCTTGTCATCTACATTTCGCAAATTCACTAATTCCAGGGCATCCCGAACAGCCTGCTTATTATAGTAGCCCATATATTCACAATGAAGTTCGAGATTTTGCTGTGCCGTCAGCCTGTCATAAAAAATCGGGTATTCAATAATTGAACCCATCCGTCCGAGCAGATGATACGACTTCGGCGTTAATTTTTCACCGAATAATTCAATTTCACCCGATGTCGGCTTGAGCAGATTCGTAATCATTTTCATTATCGTCGTCTTGCCTGCCCCGTTAGGACCGAGAAAGCCATAGGTTTCTCCCTTGCGCACATTCATACTGACTCCCGCTACAAGTTCGTTGCCCTTCAGGGCCTTGGTCAACTGATGTGTACGTATTACGTAAGTCATGGGTGTTCTCCCTTCGTATACTGCTGATAATTCAAGGATAAAGGGCGAAATGTTCATTTTTCTTTCGTGATTCTTACAAATTTATTAAGTTGAGCATGTTTAGTTCGACTAATAGTTGATTTTCTTCAATGTAAAAGAGAAGACCGTCCGCTCATATGGTCTACTAGTTAATTGAATTTCTCCGTTCATCGCTTCAACCAGGCGTTTGGCAATCGTAAGGCCCAGTCCGCTGCCTTGTACCGCCTTATTGCGGGAGTCCTCCAGTGTGTACATGCGTTCAAAAACCTTGTCCTGCTCAGATTCCTGTATGCCTTTCCCACGATCCCATATCTCGATACACACCGTATCCTGCTGTTCCGATAGAGCCAGACCCAGCGTCCGTCCGTCTGCCCCGTAGCGAATGGCATTCGAGATCAGATTGTTCAGTACCCGCCCAATCGCTCCTTCGTTCCCCAAGGCATGAATGGGGTGCTCTGGGATCTCAATATGCACAGTAAACCCCTGTGCGGTCAGCAGGTCATAAAACTCCAAAATACTGCGTCTGCACAGTTCTCCCACTTCTAGTCGAGTCAACGGAATATCCGTATCATTAGCCTCCAGCTTCGCCAAGCTAAAAAAGCTGCCGATCAGCTCAATCGCCTCGCTTGTCTTTTGATGAATTTTGGATAGCAGCTTTATACGTTCTTCTGGCAAAATAGTCGGATCGCCATCCAGCATCTCGGCATATCCAAGCACAACCGTAAGCGGGGTCTTGAGATCGTGGGAAATGTTCGAAATCATTTTGCGCATAGCGATTTGGCTACGGTTGTAATCTGCAGACACTCTGAGATTCAAGTCCAGTAGTCGGTTAATTTCCGTCATGAGTCGTTGCAGTTCAACGTCACCTGTGACATATAGCAGCTTTTCCGCATGGTTCACCGTCACAATCCGCTCTAGTAGGGTTCGGATATCCTTTATTTTGCGCTTATAGGCCATACGCTCCCGCCAAAACCATACTATAACGACTGACATGATGAGACCGACAATCCATTCAGAAATGTTTTCGATGTTCATATCAGCCATTCTCCCATTTGTAGCCAATGCCCCATAGCGTTTTAATGTGGACAGGATGAGAGGGATCTTCTTCGATTTTCTCACGTAGGCGGCGAATATGGACGTTAATCACGTTCTCGTCGCCCATATAATCGTCTTTCCAAATAAATCCGTATAATTGTGCTTTTGTAAATACCCGATTCGGATTGGCTACAAACAGCTTCAAAATATCGGACTCTTTGGCTGTTAGCTGAATTTCATTTTCATTGCGTATGACTGTAAAATGATCAAAATCAATGCGCAGACTGCCGTAGGTCAAAACTTGTGCTTGCGGCTGTTCCTCCTGCTGTTGCTGACGGGCATATGTAGTAGATCTGCGGATCGCGGACTGAATACGAGCGGTCATTTCCAGCATTGAAAAAGGTTTGGCAACATAATCGTCTGCCCCAAAGCCCAGTCCAAGCGCTTTATCCACATCGCTGTCCTTGGCTGACATAATCAGAATAGGTACGGCGCTGTGGGTACGGATTCGGCGGATCACCTCCATACCGTCCACCTTCGGCATCATCAAATCCACCAGTACCAGATCATAGGTATGACGTTCAAAGGCAAGAAGCCCCTCTTCCCCGTCATAGGCAGTGGTTAGACTGTATCCTTCCTTAGTGAGTGCTTTGAGTAGCATTTCGGCAATAGATAGATCGTCTTCAATAAGTAAAATATGTTGTGACATAGGTGTGGAACACCCCTAATTTTTAGATTAAGCTCGCGTGACGAACTGTACCTGAATTATATAGAGCAGTGGAGGGGATTTCCATAAAAAATATCCAAAGGGAAAATTAATGTGTCTGGTAATATATCATTCCCCTATATTATACTGAAAGAGTTTATAATCGGATGTTTGGAATACGGTGTTATAATATCCGGGACATGCCTCATGTACGAGACTAGGTATGTCGAATCACGCTGCGGTACAGGACCGTCAATAAAGGAGAGCAACAATGTTTGTTATACGAGGAACACAAAAACTGCTGAAGGAATGGGAGACTGAACCACTTCAAGTTGATATTTATCCGCCTTTGAATAGTTGGCATGCCAGCTTGTTTTTACTTAATCGAAGAAAAAATATAGTGTTTATGCATGATATATCCCGCTTAAGCATCACGCTTTTTGGGATCAAAAAATCGCAGTACAACAACCTGCCAGTTCTTTTTGTGCAAGCTTTGAAGGAATTAATGATCAGTGAAGGCTTTGATGAGCAGATTGTAAAGGCATACACACAGGAAGGCGAGCAGATGCTGGCTACGACGACGAATAGTCATAGTGTAATGGGAACCTTGGATGAGATTATTTTTATCATGAAGGAACTGGATATGGAGCATGGGTGCGAGCTGGAAAAAAACCAGTGGAATAACCGGATTGTTTTCAAAACTGTTGAATACAAGTACCCTGTTGATGTTTTTAAAGAAATGCTAGAAAAGCATTATAAACTAGAGAGTATTTGAGAAATTTATGATTTTACCGAAATTAAGTTCCATTTATTCCCTCTGTCCTATATAATCTAATATAGTTCTAAAAGACTATATAAAGAGAGGTAAGGGGTAAATGAAAATTAAATTAAGAAATAAAACTGGAATGATCAAGGAACGCAAAGTAGGTTTTTCATGGACTACGCTCTTTTTCGGTTTTTTCCCTGCGTTGTTTAGAGGGGATTGGAAGTGGGCAGTTATTATTTTTCTGGTGTCGATCCTTACGAGTGGGGCGTCCAACTTTGTATTTTGCTTCATCTATAACCGCTTACATATTAATGATCTGCTGTCCCAAGGCTATGGTCCTGCTACTAAGAAATCCCAAGCTATCCTGATTTCTAAGGGATTTATTGCTGAAAATTACGCTGCTAACTTTGCAGGTTAATTTGAGAGCTGCTTGTTAAACGAGACGTATCAAAAGAGCATCCACCAAAGTCCATGCGGGCGGGGAATGCTCTTTTTTTATAACTCACATGATAGCAACGCTTGCGATGAAATGAATCATAGCGCAATAAGCGGCACACTTTGGTAAAATAAAACGATACAGGGTTTGGCACCATCAGTCAGACTTATAAAACGGGGGGTACATAACGAAAGATGAAGAGGATTATTGATATAGCCAAAGAAGCAGGAATTGAAGAAGAACATTTGGAGACGTATGGAAAATATAAAGCGAAGCTGAACCCGTCCCTGTGGGAGCAGTTAAAGGATCGCCCGAATGGAAAGCTGGTGCTGGTTACGGCGATGAATCCCACACCGGCGGGAGAAGGAAAAACGCTGACAACCATCGGGCTGTCACAGGCGCTGAATGCGCTGGGGCATAAAACCGTTGCTGCGTTGCGTGAGCCGTCCCTTGGCCCTTGCTTCGGCATGAAAGGAGGAGCAACCGGGGGAGGACAAGCCCAGATTGTTCCGGCAGAAGACATTAACCTGCATTTTACAGGTGATATTCACGCGATTTCAGCTGCGCATAATTTGCTGGCAGCGATGATCGATAATCATTTGTTTCATGGAAATGCTTTGCGGTTGAAACCGGAGCGGATCGTGTGGAAACGCGCTGTCGATATGAACGACCGGAGTTTACGAAATATTGTGACCGGATTGGGGTCAGGTAATGGAGCGGTGAGAGAAAGTGGCTTTCTGATTACCTCGGCTTCAGAAGTGATGGCGGTATTATGTTTAAGTGAAGATATGGACGATCTTAAAGTGCGATTGGGTCGGATGGTGATTGGTTATAACGAAGATGGCGAAACGGTAACAGCTGAGGAACTACATGCGGTGGAAGGTATGGCTGTGCTGCTTCGGGAAGCATTGAAACCCAATCTGGTGCAAACGTTGGAGGGAACTCCAGTTATTGTGCATGGCGGACCTTTTGCGAATATTGCGCATGGATGCAGTAGTTTGATCGGTACGAAGCTGGCCCTGAAGCTGGGAGAGGTGGTCGTTACGGAGGCTGGATTCGGGGCTGAGCTGGGGGCAGAAAAGTTTTTTGACATCAAGTGCCGTCAATCCGGTTTGCAGCCAGATGCGGCTTTGTTGGTCGTAACCGCCAAAGCGCTGAAATATAACGGCGGTGTAGCTAAAAATGAGCTGGACGCAGAAAATCTGGAGCAAATGCAACTTGGATTAGCCAACATGAACCGGCATGTACGGAATTTGCAAAAGTTTGGCGTGCCAGTACTGGTAGCGGTCAACCATTTTGTAACAGATAGCGAGGCCGAGCTGGAACTAATATTTTCGGAATGCCGCAAGCTGGGTGTACCCGCAGAGCTGTCACAGGTGTGGGCACAGGGAAGCCAAGGGGGAGAAAAGCTAGCCCAAAGCCTGCTCAACCTGCTCCAGGAGGACAAAGCCCATTTTGCACCATTGTATGAGCATACACTTGATTTGCAAGCGAAAATTAGTGTCATTGCGAAGGAACTTTACGGTGCGGCAGAGGTAGCTTACACTCCTGCGGCCAAACGGGCGTTGGCCGGTATGGAGCAGCTTGGTTTTGGACAACTGCCTGTATGCATGGCCAAAACGCCGTATTCTTTCTCAGATCAACCTTCTCTGCTAGGTGCACCGGAGGGCTTTACCATTCACGTGTCCCGCGTTTCTTTGTCCGCAGGGGCAGGCTTTGTGGTCGTGGAAACAGGCAATACTATGACGATGCCAGGATTGCCCAAATCCCCAGCAGCTGAGCATATGTCGCTGGAGGCAGATGGGAGCATTCAAGGTCTAATGTAGTATCTTTAGAAAAATGGCAGCTTCTCAGGATGGAGTGCCAAGCAGTTTGGGCAGTGCAGTAAGCAGTTTTTGCCGGGTCATGGCATCGCTCCAGTTCCAGCGGTCAGCTTCTACGAAATATACCCGACCTTGACGTACAGCAGGAAGGCTGCGCCAGAGAGGGCTGCTGATCATACGTTCCAGCGTACGTTTGGATTCTGGAGCTGTTGGGACAAGCATAAAAATGCGGTCCCCGGCGTAATCAGGCAATTCGTTCGGATCTATTTCTGCGAAGCCTTGTTCCGCGTCGAGCACCTTTTGGATCAGCTCAACGGGCTGAAAGCCCTGTGGGTGGTAGAGGGCCGACGAGAATCCGGACATACCCATGACAAAGAGCCGATCACCATGATCGAAGATGAAGACGGAGGCCGTTTCTCCGGCTGTGATTTGCGTACCGAGCTGCTGCCACATTGCCAGATTGCGGGCTGAAAAGGTAGACAACCAGCGTTCGGCCTCCCGCTCCTTACCGAGCCAGACGCCAAGTGTACGCATCCGTTCCTCCAGTGTGGCGAAGGAGTTGAAGGTGACGGTGGGAGCGATACTAGCAATGCGCTCATATTCCTGTTCATCCGAATTGGCGATGATAATTAGATCGGGATCAAGAGCGCTGGTCAAGCGAATATCCAGTGGAAGGCCCACATCGGCGACATTCACAAGACGATGTTTATAGACGCTGTATTCACTGAGTCGCAGACTTCCACCGATGGCTTTGGCCCCTAATGCCAATAGATCGCCCATCGTTTCTCCATGATAGATGATGCGGCTTGCTCGGCGCGGAATGTGAATATGGTGACCCGTCCAATCCTTGACGCGCACAGAACCGGAGACAGAAAGTGCGTACTTGCCAGGGGGAATCCCGGTCATTTGCCTAAACCGTCGATTAAAATAATATTCGTCAGAGAAACCAACCTGACGGGCAATTTCACGTAAAGGCCGTTTGCATTCCAGCAGCAGCCGCTTGGCATGGTTCAAGCGCAGCTCAGTGAGGTAATGCAGCGGCTTTTTGCCTGTAATTTTACGAAACAATTGGGAGTATTGCCATATGGAAACGTTCGCTTGTTCAGCGAGCTGCTTGACGGTAATGGGCTTTTCATAGTGGTTTTCCATATATGAAAGGGTACCTTCCACCGATGCTGGCAATGCCGGATTAGAGGTATTATTTTGATCAATATGGGTGTGGTCTTCCTGCCACAACAAGAGCAACTCTTGAAACATGATTTGCTGCCGTAATACAGATGTTTGGTTATGCGGCTGTACCGTTTGTTGGGTACTATGAAATAACTCTTCAGTCAACTGAACAAGTTTGGAGGAAGAAGAGGAGGCAATGTATTCGCGCGGTCCCGGCAGGACAGGTTCATGATATAGGGATGGCATACGTGCTGCGTGTTCAGCCAAGGCCATGTCAGCTTGTGGTTCTGATGGCAAAGCGATGACCTCAAACGTGATTTTGTAGTATTCGGGTACAGTTCCATTCAGGGGAGCGATTTGATAGGATTCACCTGGAGCTAGCCAATACCCATGACCTGTATGGGATAGATACTGCTCTGGGCCAATGTCCACCATACCTGTCCCACCGATGAATATAAGAAGACAGTGATATGAATTGGGACGTGATAATAATTCATCGGTAGGCTCACCAACCAACGCAATTTCTTTAAAATGAAAAAGCAGTGAGCTGAATGGGGGAGGATATACGGACGACGGAGACTGGTTCACGGTATTGCTCCTTTTATTGAGAATGGTTATCATGTATGTATAAGTATACCTCCTTTAGGTTCAACAAAAAAGAAGCCTATCAACAAGTGTCGATAAGCTTCTCCAATTTTTATTTGATGAGCTTGGGCAATTCCTCCAGCAGCCATTCTCGAGTGGAAGCATCACTTTCAGTTTTGCCAATATCCTGAGTGTACACACGTCCCTGTTTGACAGCAGGAAGCTGGAGCCACAGCTTGCTTTTCATTAACTGTTCAGTGGATTGTTGGGCTTCTGAACTTGGTGTTCTTAGTATGAAAATCCGATCTCCAGCGTATTGTCCGATCACTTCCTGAGATATTTGTACAAATCCTTTGTCCTCATCCAGTGCTTTCTGAATAAGAGGAGTAGGCTTGAAACCATTCTTTTCATACAGTATTTGTGACAGTCCTGTCCGTCCCATTGCGAATAAACGGTCGCCAGGATAGTAGGTAAACACTGAAGCAGTTTCCCCCGCCTTAACACCCTCTGCGTGAAGCTTGGTCCACATCTCCGCTTCCTTTATTTTATATTGGGCAAGCCAATCTTCAGCAGCCTTTTTCTTATTCACAATGTCTCCGAGATGTAGCAAACGTTCGTTTAACGGGGCAAAGGTATCGAACATAATTGTAGGTGCAATTTTTGTTAACGCTGCGTATTGTTTTTCATCTGTATCGGCGGTAATGATCAGGTCAGGCTGAAGTTCCAAGGTTTTTTCCAAATTAATCGGGAACCCCAGATCGGCCACGTTCTGAACCTGCTTCTCATAAACCTTACCTTCAATCATAGAAGTCGATGTACCTATAGCTTGTACGTCTAAAACCAATAGATCCCCATAGTTTTCTCCGAAGTAAGCAATGCGCCCAGGAGTCGTGGGAATGTTCACTGTATGTCCCTTATAGTCTGTGTAGTCACGAGTTGTGGCAGCTTCCGATGTTTTTGTAGATGCTGTTGTGTTGCTGCTTGCAGTCTGATTGTCAGATGCGCCGCATCCCAGTAGCAATGCCCCCATAAGAAAGAAAAGGCAGATCAGAGCAGTGTATTGTCGAGTAGAATTTTTGTTGATTGTCGAGTTCTTGTTGGTCATAGCAACCTCCGTATAATAGAATGATTCAGAATTTTGTAAATGAGAATTATTATCACAAAAGCAATGATAAGCGCTGGACCCTCAATACTCAATGGACAAACTTGGTCAATGAATCCGATTTTGTACAAAATAATTCTCATGTGTTCTTAGCTCATTTCAGGTTTTTCAAATTTTATTGATTTGTCATTTTTTAAGGTATAGAATATCATTTTTATACATTTGAAAGGGGTTTTGAAATGGCATTGTTTATTACATATGTTTTACTAGGTTTCTCTATAGCACTACCTGTAGGTACAATTACCATTGAAATGACGAAGCAAGGGCTAAAGAATGGATTCATGCATGGATGGATTGTGGGCCTTGGGGGGATGACCGTCGATTTGTTATTAATCATTGGTTTATATTTTGGTCTGGCCTCTGTTTTGTCATTACCTGTTGTACAAGTGATTATGTGGTTCGTTGGAGCCTTTTTTTTGTGCTACGTAGGGTACGACAGCATTAAAAATGCGGATCATGATATTGCGCTAGAAGGAGAGAAAAAGACGAAATCATTATTTTCTTCCTATAAAAATGGGCTGCTTGTAGCTGTTTCACCAGGAAATTTAGTGTTTTGGGTGAGTGTTTTTGGAACTGTGCTGGCAAGCTCATTTGATCGGTCAAATACAAGTCAATTCTTGATTGTCGGCTTAGGTATTTTGTTTGGTATTCTTATCCATGATTTAGGCTTGATGGCCCTTGTTGCGACAACACGAAAAGCGATGAATCGAACCGCCATCAAGTGGGTTACGATCAGTGCAGGCGTGGTTTTGATCGGTTTTTCATTGTATTTTCTGTATGAATTTATAATCACTCTCCAAAAGATTTTATAGCATTACACAAGGATACGTTCAAGCTTGTCATGCCAGTCTGCATAAATCGAACAAGTCCTTCATAGACATGTACTAATTCATTTAAAACATGTGCTGAAGGGGTTGATGACATGCGCCGGATTTCATGGATGCTTGCCATGGTCATGTGTGTAACGCTGCTACTGGCCGGGTGCGGCAAGAAGAGCGCGGACGATGTGGTTAAAGATTTGAGTGACGTGGTGAGCGACCTGAACAGCTACCACGGTACAGCTTTGATGACGCTGCATACCGGCGACACGCCGCAGGAATACAAGGTTGATATTTCCTACCGCAAGCCGTCCTATTACCGAATTGCCATGACGAACGAGAAAAAGGATGTTACGCAAATTGTGCTTCGTAATGATGAGGGTGTATTTGTACTGACACCCAGCCTGAACAAAAGCTTCCGTTTCAAAAGCGACTGGCCAAACAATCAGGGTCAAGTATATTTATATGAAACGTTAGTTCGCAGCATTATCGGCGATGCCTCCCGTCAGTTGGCTACCGACGATAAATCCTATGTGTTTGATGTGGCAGCAAATTACAACAGCCATGCGCTGGTGAGACAAAAGATATGGCTGTCCAAAAATGACTATGCACCCACTCAGGTACAGGTGTCTGATGCGAATGCCAAGGTAGTTGTTGATCTGAAATTCGATCAATTTGCTTTTGATACGAAGTTTGACAAGGACTCCTTTGATATGGAGCGGAACATGGCTTCAGGTAAGACGAGTACGGGTAGCGAAGGGGCGCCATCTTCTGGAGCAGTAGATTCCAGCGGTCAGCTTGATCCTTCCGGTGCGGTGGATGGGACGACTGGCGTGACGTCTGGCGAACCCGGACAAGAGCAGGGAACAGCAGGGGATGCAGTCCAGCAGCCGTCAGGGGAAGCGAAGGTGGACGGTACTGCCACAAACGATACATCCAAACCGGACGCAGCAGCCAACGCAGAGGCGCAGCAACAAACCCCGGGCACATCGGATGCCACAAACGGAACGTCAGCGGGAACAAATGCGGCAGAAGCTGTGATGGGTGAGTTCGGCTTGATCGAACCGTCCTACACGCCAGCCGGAGTACAGATCAAGGATACGCCGGAGCTCGAGGATAATGGTACACATGCGGTGATGCTGCGGTATAGTGGAACGTATAACTATACCATTGTAGAGGCACGTCCCAAAGATCGGGCGGTCGCACTGGCCGCAGGCGAACTGGTTGATATTGGAGGAAGCTTTGCCGTTCTGACCGGAGGCGAACAGCAGACGATGACCTGGATGAATGACGGAATCGAGTTCAGAATCACCAGTGCTGACCTGCCTGTGAGCGAAATGATACAAATTGCCGCTTCTATACAGGATCAATCGGGTAAATAAAACTTTATAGACGGATGCAGACGGTCTAGAGTGTAAAAATGCTCTGCTGCCGCCCGTATCCGTCTTTTGTTCATTCGCGGTCTAGGATGTGCACCGCTTGTATGTCGTGTTCATTGTAGAGGATGCAGGCAAACGTCTCCTGCCATTGACAGCCACGTTTTTGAACATTACCATTAACCTTTGGAAGCAAGAACTTTGCCACACTCCGAATGGTAAAAGGTTATGTTACAGGCTAACAATTGAAGAAGGTGACTGGATTTGCAAGCACAATACAGATCGACCCGGGCCGAAATCAACCTGGATCACCTTGGCGCCAACTATGAAGCTTTTCGCAAGGCATTGCCAGCGGATAAGCTGATACTGGTCTGTGTCAAGGCTAATGCCTACGGACACGGTGCCGTGGAAATTTCAAAGGAATTGGAACGCCTTGGTGCGGATTATTTGAGCGTCGCTTTTCTGGATGAAGCGTTGGAGCTTCGTCATGCGGGGGTTCAGCTACCGATTCTTGTACTCGGCTATACCTCACCGGAAGCTGTACAAACGGCTTGGGAGCATGATATCTCATTGACTGTGTTCAGTGAAGAAGTGCTGGAGGGTATCCGCAGACTGGACCGCCAAGGAAACGAACGCAAGCTGAAGGTGCACATCAAAATAGACAGTGGCATGGGAAGACTGGGTTTGCTGCCTGGAGAAGAGGCTATGGCTTTTGTCCGGCAGGCTCACAAATTAGAGCAGGTGCTGCTGGAAGGCATGTACACCCATTTTGCCCGCGCGGATGAAGAAGACAAAAGCTATACACTGCTACAATATGATCGGTTTCGGGGCGTGGCGGAAGCGCTAAGGGAACAAGGTATTACCATTCCCATTATACATACGGGCAATAGCGCCGCCACCATTGATACCCCTTCTCTTTCCCCCAATATGGTGCGGATTGGTATCAGTATATACGGTCTGTATCCGTCTGATGAGGTTAATCGGCAAGCCATTGAGCTGCTGCCAGTATTGTCATTGAAGACGGCGGTGGTTTACACCAAAACGCTTCCTCCCGGCTGGGGAGTTAGTTATGGCACCCGGTATGTAACCTCCAGTGAAGAACGGATCGGTACACTGCCAATCGGCTATGCGGATGGATACTCCCGCATGCTGAGTGGGAAGATCGAAGTGTTGATACGCGGTCGCCGCGTCCCGGTACTCGGTACGATTTGCATGGACCAGTGTATGGTATCCTTACAATCTTTCGCAGAAGATGCGGAAGAAATCCAAACCGGCGAAGAGGTTGTTCTCATCGGCCAGCAGTCCGGCGAAACTATCGCGGCGGATGAGTTGGCATCCAAGCTTGGTACGATCCACTATGAGGTGATCTGCATGATCGCAGATAGGGTACCGCGTGTATACACACGAGGTCATGTTCCTGTTGTTCGAGTGAACTCGCTTCTTCCAACCCGCTGGAATTAATTTCATAACGCAAATTACCGAATAAAAGCAGGAGTTTTCGCAGAACGTCCCGAAATATGTACAAAGGAAAGAAAAGAGCGCTATAACTGTCAAAAGACGCATCAGGCTCCGCTGACACTTGTATTTCGGGGATCAAACGCCTGTACGAAAACGAACTGCGTAGTTTATAATGGAATGCAGCATAGATGATATACGAATATCATATACATTCTCTTGTATTCCGTTTGAATAAATTACCGGGAATAACGTTATAATGGTACAATGGCGACAAGGTTTTGGGGGTGGAAGAGAAGTTGGCCAATTTGCAGAACACCAAAAGAATAATGATCAGTTTGCCAGATCATCTCTTGCAGGAAGTGGACGGGATCGTAGCTATGGAAAATTCCAACCGCAGTGAATTTATCAGGCAGGCCATGAAGCTGTATGTAGGCGAACGTAAAAAACGTTACATTCGTGAAGCTATGCAGCGTGGATACATGGAAATGGCTAAAATTAACTTAACCATGGCATCCGAAGCCTTTCACGCGGAGGAAGATGCAAACAGCACCTTGGGCCGTACAGTTAGCGGGGTGTAATCCATATTGATCGTAAAGCGCGGCGACGTTTTTTTTGCAGACCTTTCACCCGTAGTCGGTTCCGAGCAAGGTGGCGTCAGACCTGTGCTGATCATTCAAAATGATATCGGCAACCGGTTTAGTCCTACTGTGATCGTAGCAGCTATCACCGCTCAGATTCAGAAGGCAAAGCTGCCTACACACGTGGAAATCGACGCGGCGACGCATGGCTTTGATCGTGATTCTGTTGTTCTTCTGGAGCAAATTCGGACGATCGACAAGCAAAGGCTTACCGACAAAATCACCCATTTAGATGAAGAAACCATGCGCAAAGTGAGCGATTCGCTACAAATCAGTCTCGGTTTGATTGATTTTTAGCGTGATGGAACGACGAGTGAAACGGGAAAAGGGCAGCGCTTGGGCGCTGTCCTTTTGCGTGTCCAATGAAAAATGCAGGTAGGGCTTGCTTTAACGTCACCTGCTGGCGCTTTGAATCATTTTTTGTGATAATGAAAGACATGGTGTATGACAAGAGCTGTGAGGAAGAAGGGATAGGTTTGTCTAACGAGGAAACGAAGACGGAAATCCGGCAGGAGCCGAACGAAGCAGAACGCCAAGAGCGGATTGTCAAACAAGTGGCGAGAGAGCTGTCGCTGGCACTCAAGCAAATCCGGACAACGATCAGTTTGTTGGATGAAGGGAATACAATTCCTTTTATCGCGCGTTATCGTAAGGAAATGACAGGAGAGCTGGATGAAAATCAGCTGCGTGAAATTGAAGATCGTGTGGTGTATTTGCGTAATCTGGAGGATCGTAAGGTAGAGGTCATCCGCATTATTGATGAGCAGGGCAAGCTGACGGAAGACCTGCAGACTGCTATCACCTCTGCGGTTAAACTTCAGGAAGTGGAGGATCTGTATCGTCCGTATCGGCAAAAACGCAAAACCCGCGCCAGTGTAGCGAAGGAACGGGGACTGGAGCCGCTGTCCATCTGGATCTGGAGCCAGCCGAAACAGGGCGATGCCCTGAAAGAAGCCGAGTCTTATGTTAATGCGGAACTGGGAGTGGACAGCGCCGAGGCGGCCATCCAAGGAGCCTTGGACATTTTAGCTGAAAATATAGCGGATGATGCGGCTATTCGCCAATGGGTACGCCGATACACGCTGGACCATGGTATGTTGACCTCCGAAGCGAAGGACGCGGAGCAAGAATCCGTGTATGAGAACTACTACAGCTATCGTGAGCTCGCTAAGAAAATGCCACCTCACCGTATTCTGGCGATTAATCGCGGGGAGCGGGAAGGCATTCTTAAGGTCGGTCTGGAGGTAGCGCCAGATTCCATTTACAATTACGTGGCCGGCCAAGTGATTAAAGGATCGTCTGTCGTGCAAGATCTGCTGCGCAGTGTCATTGAGGATGCGTATAAAAGACTTATCGCGCCATCTATCGAGCGTGAAGTACGCGCTGAAATGACGGAGAAGGGCGAGCAGCAGGCCATCTCCATTTTTGCAGGCAACTTGCGCAGCCTGTTGCTACAGGCTCCGATCAAGGGCCGACGTGTGCTCGGTGTCGATCCGGCCTATCGGACAGGCTGTAAGCTGGCGGCTGTCGATGACACCGGCAAGCTGCTCGAAGTGGCTGTGACGTATCCGACACCGCCGAACAACAAGAAGCGCGAGGCTGCTGAAAAGTTCAAGCAGCTAATTGCCCAATATGGTATCGAATTGATTGTCATTGGTAACGGAACCGCTTCGCGCGAGACAGAGCAATTTGTAGCGGAAGTCATCGCGGACATTGGTGACAGCAGTCTAGCGTATCTGATCGTCAATGAGGCGGGCGCGAGCGTATACTCTGCCTCCAAGCTGGCACAGGAGGAATTTCCCGATTTGGACGTGGCTGAGCGCAGTGCGGCTTCCATCGCACGTCGTGTGCAGGACCCGCTGGCTGAGCTGGTCAAGATTGAGCCGAAGGCTATTGGTGTAGGCCAATACCAGCATGATGTGTCGCAGAAACATCTGGATGAAAGCTTAAAGGATGTTGTCGAATCAGCCGTTAACCATGTCGGTGTGGATGTGAACACGGCTTCCTCTGCGCTGTTATCCTATGTAGCGGGGATCAATGCGACGATTGCCAAAAACATCGTTAAGTACCGTGAGGAAAACGGTAAATTCAGCAGCCGTCGTCAGTTGCAGAAGGTGCCGCGCCTTGGTGCAAAAACCTATGAGCAATCTGTAGGCTTTATCCGTATACCGGGTGGAGAAAATCCGCTGGACCGTACACCGATTCACCCTGAATCGTATGCTGTCGTAGACCGCCTGTTAGCGGAACTGGACATCAGCGCCCACGATCTGGGTACTAAGACTGCAATGGAAGCACTGAGCGTGTCCAACATTGACGAATTGGCTGCAAAGCTTGAAGTCGGCGTGCCAACACTGAAGGATATTCTGGACAGTCTCCAGCGTCCGGGCCGTGACCCGCGTGACGAGCTGCCGTTGCCTGTATTCCGCAAGGATGTGCTGAAGATCGAGGATCTCTCACCGGGTATGGAGCTTCAGGGAACCGTCCGCAATGTCATTGATTTCGGCGCATTTGTCGATATCGGTATTAAAAGTGACGGGTTGGTTCATATTTCACAGCTGCGCAGTGGCTTCGTAAAGCATCCGATGGATGTCGTATCTGTCGGTGATAACGTGACGGTGTGGGTGTTAAATGTTGATTTGAAAAAAGGCAGGGTTGGTCTGACGATGAAACCTCCTGCAGAGGCGCAATCGCAGGCATAATACTTTAAATAAAGCTGTACAACCTTCTTGTGAAGGTATAACAAAAGCCGGAATCTCCGAACTGCATCGGAGATTCCCGCTTTCATTTTTGGATGCCTTAGCTTCTACCCGTTGTTGGCATCGAACTCCACGCCAGGTGCTTTATGATAAAAAAACCAACAATCGTTCAACAGTTTAATTTGGCGCCGGTCCTTTTTGTAAAAGGCCCGCATGAGCTGGTTGCTGAGCCATTGAGGCAAGCCGATCTCCTCCTCTGCGTTACTTCTGTATGTTTAGCATATGGGGTGGGTACCTAAAGTGTGCTTATGAATTGGGGGTTAGACTTCGGCCGTTATTTTATAATATGCTTGTCAGTAAGGAGCAAAGGAGGAGAGACCGGAAGGATGGAGTCTAAGTCCCTGAGCAATTCAATGAACCATTCTATGAACCGTTCTATGAGTAATGAAGAGCTTCAAGAATGGGTAGAGCGCATTTCGCTGGAGAGCTTCGGCGTGCCGTTTCGACATCAAGCCACCTTTAATGCGCGCCTGTCTTCCACAGGCGGTAGGTATTTTATGAAAAGTCATCATATTGAAATTAATCCACATCAACTCGCAGCTTACGGACGTTCTGAGGTGGAGAAAATTATTAAGCATGAGCTGTGCCATTATCATTTACATTTGCGAGGGATGGGCTATCAGCATCGAGATGCTGACTTCAAAGCATGGCTTGCCCGTGTAGGAGGGAGCAGGCATTGTCAGACTCTGCCAGGAAGAACGGAACGTAAGCCTCAGCCTTATCGTTACAAGCTAGTATGCGTTTCCTGTAAACAGGAGTATATGCGCAAGCGTAAGATGAATCCTCAGCGGTATCGCTGTGGGAAGTGTGGAGGTAAGCTTCGCCTGTTGGCACTTGACGGCACCCCCTGAATCATGGTAAATTAACCATACTGTATGATAATTTACAGTAATGTTCCCTGATAGCTCAGTTGGTAGAGCACTCGACTGTTAATCGAGTTGTCACAGGTTCGAGTCCTGTTCGGGGAGCCATGGAGAGGTACCCAAGTGGCTATAAGGGGACCCTCTGCTAAGGGGTTAGGCTGCGAAAGCGGTGCGAGGGTTCGAATCCCTCTCTCTCCGTTGGTATTTTAAGCAGAAAAAGGACGCTCGTATGCATTGTAATGATGCTTGCGAGCGTCCTTTTCGTCTATATCTGCTTTGAGAATAACGGTGGACTGAAATCGTTTAAATGGAGAGGCGGACGTGCTGCGTACAGCATGAAGCGACGTTAGCCTGTCTTGTACGCAGCCAATAACTTCTATTTCACGCTGTCAGCCTCGACTGTCTTGAGTATGTTCAACAGAGCATGAGCGACGCCATCTTCCGCATTAGTCAGAGTCACTTCGGAGCAGACGGCCTTGATGTCGTCTTTTGCATTGCCCATGGCAATGCCTGTTCCTGCCATCGTCAGCATGGAGATATCGTTGTAGCTGTCCCCAATCGCTACAGCTTCTTGCATGGGAATGCTCAGATGATTCGCCAGATAACGCAATGCATTACCTTTAGACGCATCCCTATGCTCGACTTCAAAGTTACGGTCTGAAGAGATGACCATGTTCAGCCCCTGAAAACTTCGGTAACGTTCCCGGCCCCAATCCAATTTGGCTTGATCAAAGGAGAAACAGAGCACGTTATAAATCTCTGCATTCAGTGGAATGTCCTCATATGAAGCGATGCGGGTATGTCCGGTCTGTTCATATTGTTTTTCAGCTGCATGTAATAAAGTATCCAGCGAAATATCCGGGTTGGAGCTCAGCAAGCGGTCCATTTCAACAGCAAGCAGCTGGTGTCCGTTTTGTGGAGAATAAATAGCGCGGTCTGTCATGACCTCATAGTAAAAGTCGTTGTCATGCAGCCAGCTCAGCACTTCAAACGTTTCACTGCGGCCCATAGGAGTAGAGGTTAACTGACGACGATGCACATCGTGTACGGTTGCGCCGTTTGCTCCAATGACGGGAGTTACAAGCTCTGCTTCCTCTAGCTTTGTCCAGGCGTCATAAGCGGCTCTACCAGTGGCAATTGTCACCTGAACGCCTTGCTGCTGTGCTTGGCGTATAGCCTCCGCGTTCACTTTGCTTATTTTTCCTTCCTCGTTCAGCAGTGTTCCATCCATATCAATCGCAAACAGTTTCATTTCTCCCCAGCTCCTGTCTTTCGATATCTCTGTGATAAGTCTTGAGTTCTAGCTAATCGGTTTCGTATTTTATGAGGGTACAACAACTTCCACATCATAATGTTGCAAAATTTCCAGCATCGCTGGTTCTGGCAATCTGTCGGTGATCACGATATTAACTTCAGACAGATCGGCAAAACGATATGGAAAATTGATTCCGAATTTCGAATGGTCTGCAAGGACGATCACCTGATCTGCCTGTTTCATCATTTGATGCTTCAACATACCGTCTTCTTCATGAATCAGGCTTAGTCCGTGGGCTGATATACCACCAATCCCGATAAAGGCTTTGTCTACAAAATAGTGAGACAAAGTGGCGATCACGGAGGAGCCATATACATATCGGTGTTCTTTTTGCAGGCGGCCTCCCAACAGATGTATGGAGACACCGTCTTTTCCAGATAGCACGTCAGCCTGATTGATTGAATTGGTGATGACCGAACATTCCTGCACATTCAGTCTTTCTGCACACGCCTGTACGGTGGTAGAGGAATCCAATATAATACGATCCTTATCTCGTACCATGCTGGCAGCCAGTTGTCCGATCACTTGTTTCTCCTCGGATACAGTAAGTAGTCTTTCATTATAATTTCCAATTGGATCGTGATGAAGTGTAGGGAGAAGAGCGCCGCCGCGGGTGCGAATAATTTTTTGATGCTCTTCAAGTTTTACGAGGTCTCGACGGGCCGTATCTCGTGAAACATTAAAAAATTCACAAATATCATCCACCGAAATACGCTTATGAAGCTGTAAGTAATCAACGATTTTTAACATTCGTTCTTCCTGATACATAAAAAGCTCCTCTAATATATAATTATTTCGGTATCTCGTAAGTGATTATAAGTAAATTCAAGTGATATTGCAATCGTTTATCGCTATTTTCAGGATTTTAGTGATTTTAGATAAGGCATTGTAAGTGAATGCGAATTTTGTACTTATAAAAACTGCTTTTTTAAAAATTTTAGAAATAAGTATTGCCATTCGTTATTCTATTTGATATACTCTTTCTTGTCGCCAAGTTGGCGCATAATAATAAGGCCCGTTGGTCAAGGGGTTAAGACACCTCCCTTTCACGGAGGTAACAGGGGTTCGAATCCCCTACGGGTCATTGTTGTCTTTATAGACTACATGTTGCATGCTTAAGGGAAATTCCTGAGGTCTGGTCTAATGGCGGACAGCTTGGATGAACAGCATGAGCCATTAGCTCAGTTGGTAGAGCACCTGACTTTTAATCAGGGTGTCGAAGGTTCGAGTCCTTCATGGCTCACCATTTATATTTTGTTATGCGGTCGTGGTGGAATGGCAGACACGCTATCTTGAGGGGGTAGTGAGCGTACGCTCGTGGAGGTTCGAGTCCTCTCGACCGCATCAATGGAATAAACGGAAAAGTCTCTCGCGGTAGAGGCTTTTTTTATTTGTGTAGTGATGTAATAAAGTAATGATTATGATGAAATAATGATTCCATAGTATAATATAATGCCATAATGTTATAGAATGATAAGTATAAACTTATGAAGTGACGGTGAAAAATATGGACACTCAACTGTTAGGAAATATATCAGAAAATATTTTGGGCTTGTTTCCGATTGTGAAGAAGAAATTTTTCACCTACGGTCCGCTCGATTTCCCATTACACTTGTCGCCTAATAACTTTCAAGTGCTCATGCTTCTGCGTGAAGTGCGTTCGTCTACAGTATCCGATTTGTCCAAACAACTTAATGTCTCACGTCCAAACATGACTCCTCTTCTGGATAAGTTGGTGGAGCATGGGTTGGCTGACCGCCAATCGTGTGATTCGGATCGCAGAGTCGTGAATGTGGCGATTACACAGGAAGGCGATGCTTTTTGTGAACAGGTATTTCATACCTTCTCCAATAAAATTCAAGAAAGACTGGTGTATTTGCCAGAAGAAGATTTATTGCATCTGAGTGAAACTTTGAATGAATTGAAGCATATCTTACTTAAAATCGACAACGCTGCTACGTGATTGGCGTAAGTGAACTGGCTTAAAGACCGCCCTTTCTTCGGAAAACAGGCGGTTTTTGTTGCGTGTTGTGGTATAATGGAAACCAACATACATAATTCGGTAATTTTAGCATACGTGATCTTTGAAATGGGAACAGAGAACATGATATCGTTATTTGAGAGCCTGCTAGGGAGGAAGGAACTTCTATGCAATCTATTTACCATCGCATTGAGGAACTCATCAAGGAACGGGGAATGACGAAAAAGGCGTTCTGCCAGCAGTTAGGCATTAGTACAGGGAACTTCGGGGATTGGAAAAGAGGAAAAACGACGCCGGGCACGAATAAACTCATTGAAATTGCTTCGTTTTTTGATGCCAGTCTGGATTGGATCATGCTGGGTCGAGATGTACAGGGTGAGGTGCTAAAGGAGTCGCAAGACCCTTATTTTTTTGGCGCTTCAGGGCAACTGAATTGCCAGGGGGAACCGCTTAGTGAGGCGGAAAGAAATTTTATACTTGAGTATATTGAATTTACCCGCTTTCGTAAAGAGAAAAACCAGCGCAATTCTACTATGGGGTAATGGTTGCTTAGGATTTGATGAGGATTATTAATGAGTAAGGCTGAAAATGAAAATTATTTCAGAAAAAGTTACTGTGTCGGAGGGGAAACATTTTGGGAGATCAAACTATTTATCAGCGGATTGAAGCTTTGATTAAGGATCGCGGAATGACCAAGAAGGCATTTTGTGAAAAACTTAAAATCAGTTCAGGGAATCTCGGTGATTGGAGAAGGGGGAAAACAACGCCGGGTACCACCCATTTGATTCAGATTTCGGACTTTTTTAATGTATCGCTCGATTGGTTAATGAAAGGGATTAAGCCAGGAGAAGGCGTACTTCAGGAGCAGAAGGCTGCTTATTTTTTTGGAGTGATGGGGCCACTGAATTGCCAGGCAGAAGATCTTGAGACGGAAGAACAGAATTTTATTTTAGAATATGTTGAATTTGCGAAATACCGTAAGCAAAAAAGTGAGAAGGATAAAACAAAGCCGGAATAATTTTTTGGCTAAAGATCGTCTGGGTTGAAGACCCGTAAACGAACTAGTGGGGTTCGCTTTACGGGTCTATTTGGTTTCTTGGTGATATGGAATGACCTATATGTAACTGGAATGCTTGTTAGGTTTAGAGTGCGGTGCCTCCTTATAATCGTTATCGTCGATGTTCAGAATTGCAGCAACTTGTTTTCTGTACCTTTGTGCTTTGCGGGTGCCGTGAATCAGATTGGACAAGCGTGAAGGCGGAATATTGTGTGTCTCACAAAATGTTTTCTGATCCAGTCGAAGTTCGACAAGCCGTTGTTTGATGGCCCACCCGAAGGAGGTGACAGGCATTTTGTTATTCAAGAGAAATCGCCCCTTACGGATTCTTGCGGAATAATTGGTGTGTTATAATAATCATCAGTAAACATGTTAGAATTAACCATCTAACACTATGATACACTTTTATACGTGTTTTTACAATCGTAAATGCGTCATTTTGTTGAATTAATTACTTAATTAAGTGCTAGGTGGTTCTGATAATCCGTCTAGAGTCTGCTAATGGTGTGAATTGCGATTATATGTGGATAAAAAACACTCTGCCACCTGAGGAAAGGGACAGAGTGTTTTTGGTGTTGTGACCACATTGGCGAAACGACGCATCAGGGGGATGCTGGAAGGCGTTTGAATAGACCTGAGGAGGAAAACAGTCTAGGTTCATCCAATTGGTTATTATGGCTCATATAAAGAGGTAGAGTGATGTAGGAGCTGGACCAATGTCTGTGAAGAAAGCGACGCTGAGATGCAGTTGGCTCAGGTTGGTTAAGCTTCTTCCAGGCAGAGAGGAGCTCGCTTGTCATACGCTCCATAAGAGGGTTCTTTTCCTCATAAGGAGGATTGAGTAGTTTGAAGGCATCTTCCACACAGAAGGACACCGCTGCGCTAAGATAGCCGTGAACGGTCTGTTCTACATCGTTTCCGAGGAGGAAGTTAATCCAGGTGTGAACGGTAGCGAGTGTGCCAATCGCATTGTATTGAATGAGTATAGATTCCAACTGGTCAAATTCAAGCCAAGGATAAAGAGCCTTAGCGAGCTTGAGCAGACGCTGACCGGATAGACGAAACTCCTTCACATGCTGCCAGGAGGGACGTTGGGTATGCAGCATCTTATCAATGAGGGCGATCCGCCAACTGTCATTCTGCTGGATGGCGACATACAGACTTTTGATAGCCATGCCGTCAACGGTTGTAAATTGAGGATACAAATCATCCAGCATGTAATGTTCCAGGTCTTGTAGACTGTTCAAATGTCCGTTACGCGATAGTTTCTCCAGTCCGTTAAAACGGGTAAAGCCACCAACAGGTAGGGAAGGGTCCAACAATAATGCATAGTTCAGCAAGCGGTTGCCTTTATGCAAGGTGGTTCGCCTCCTCGAAGTGAATCCTTATGTCATGTTATGTTATTTTACTTTTTACTTGGGGATAACGAAAAATATTCGAAATATATGTAATATATATTTACATTTAAATAGCTTTTGTGTCAAATCAAATATTCTTATCGCTCATACATGTTAGTTAAAATAACATATAAAATAATTATTATATTTTTGTTTACAAATAGTTGATGAGAGAGTATAATAAATCTGTTGCCTCATTACATTATGATTTGCGGTCGTGGTGGAATGGCAGACACGCTATCTTGAGGGGGTAGTGGGCGTACGCCCGTGGAGGTTCGAGTCCTCTCGACCGCATTATATGCAAGACTCAGTTAAAAAAGCATCCTGACACGGTTTACGTGAAGGGATGCTTTTTTTGTTAAGCATTTTTCGTTATATCCTTTAGCCACAGAAGCAACGGTAGACAATAGGTCATTTATTAACTGTGATAAAGAAGGATGTCAGTTTTGCTGCAAAAGCTTCTCTATATCTCCCGCCAGCTTATCTGGAGTGGTTTGCGGTGCATAGCGCTTAAATACGTTACCTTCTCGTGTAATTAAGAATTTAGTAAAATTCCATTTGATCGCTTTGGACCCTAATACCCCCGGAGCAGTTTGGGTCAGGTAACGAAATAAGGGGTGCGCTTGATCGCCATTGACATCTGTCTTGGCGAACATCGGAAAGGTAACACCATAATTGATCTGGCAAAACTCGGAAATCTCCTCGCTGGAACCTGGCTCTTGTTTGGCAAATTGGTTGCTGGGAAATCCCAAAATTTCGAGCCCCTGTTCATGGTACTGGTCATATAGCTCTTGTAGCGCTTTGTATTGGGGGGTTAACCCACATTTGCTGGCAGTGTTCACGATAAGCAGAACGTTCCCTTCATATGTGGATAACGGAATTTGTTTCCCTTGCAGGGTGTGCGCATCATATTCATAAACGGTCATAGTATCTCTCCTTATTCAATATTCAGCAATTAAATTGTAAGCAATTAAAAGCGAGGTTGCAAGTTTTGAAAAGCTGTATCAAGCCTTTAGCCGCTGTAAAATCGTATTTTGTTCAAAACAGTAAATCGCACCGCAAATGGAGCGAATTAAGGTGTTTCTTCTTATAAAAGCGGGTTCAATCGGTGTTTAGCTGGTACATATAGCGTATTTTCTTCTCTTTTTACAAAAAAAGGCCAAAAACGCTCTACCCTACGCCAATATTGACATGCTTGTCATTTTCGAAAAGGGATGAAAAACAGAGATTGAAGGAGCTGTGAGAAGCATAGTTGCATTGTAAGCGCTATTATTAATATCCTAGGCTCTAAAGGCCGATTTATAACCCCGCAGTTGAGCTTTACAGTCTTCCATGCGCGGGTGTATGATTCAAGACGTAATTTCAAATTAACTTGAATGAAGCAACAACGAAATGTCTATAGCGCTGAATTTTGCAGTTGCAAAAGCGGGGGAACCAATCGAGATTGTACGGCTTCGGAAGCCGTGTGTCTCATGGGGTGAATTTTCCGGTCAAGTGCCAGAAATAGGGCGACTCTCACGTCCGAATCCGACAGCTAACCTCGTAAGCGTACAGGGAGAGGCAACAAACCGCCGTGTGCAGCCATGGTTTATTTTATCATGGATATGTAAGAAGCCGGAGGAAAGCCTTTTTCCTTCGGCTTCTTTTTGTTGTCTTTTTATACCGGGAGAGGAGCTACTGATGGAAGGTCGGTTAATTATTGTCACTGCACCGAATGAAGCGGGCAGAAGTTTTGTGAAATTGCTTATTTTCAAAAAATTGGCGTTTGCAGTTCTCACGAATAGCGCCCAGGAGGAACGACAGCTCAAAAAAATGGGTGTGGAGCACATTGTCCGCATCAATACCATGCAAGCGGGAAAATGGAATTTTCCAAAAAAAGAAATTGGTAGTGTGTATTTGTTCGAGAACAGCTTGAATCTGACGTGCCGTTTCCTGCAAATATGTCGGCCGCTAACATCGGAATCGATCTATGTTATTACGCACGGCTGTAATCCACAAGGAATTTATCGGGGATTGGGAGCGGATCATGTGATCTACACATTGAACGGAGAGGTGGGTTTTCTGCTGAACGGATAAGCACTTATAACATAGTTGTTTTATGATTTTATGATCAAATAAGAATGGCGATCTGAGGACCGATACGGAGGGTATAAACATGATGGATATATACATGCTGCTCGTCATGGCTGTGAGTTATGGAGTGATACTGCTGTTTGTACGCTGGTGTGATGCGCAGACCTCTAAAGGAGGACGAAGAGGATGATCGTTATACTTGGACTTACGGCTATTGTGTTTATGTATTTAATCTACGCACTCCTGAACCCTGAAAAGTTCTAATCAGCTATAGGGGATAGAGCGGGCGGGAACAACAGATCTGAATATTAAGCATCATAGGTAGCAGGTTTTCGCAAACGTGTGCACACGTTTGGTGCTCTGGAAGCAGGTCTGTTGTTCCAAACGCAGGAGCATTTTGAAGGAGGAATAAAGGATGGAGCTGCTTCAAATTGGAATTGTGATCGTCATATTGCTGCTCTTGGTAAAGCCAGTGGGCACCTATATGTATCATGTATTCTCGAATGAACCCAATCGGACGGATCGGATTTTTGGCGGAACAGAAAAGCTGATTTATAAGATAGTAGGATTGAAGAAGCTGGAGAGCATGCGTTGGACTACGTATGTTATGAGTTTCATTGCAACGAATGTCGTGCTTGTGGCGATCAGCTACTTGCTGTTGCGTTTACAGGGAATGCTTCCCGGTAATCCGGCTGGAAACAGTAATATGGAAGCATCACTAGCTTTTAATACGGTAATCAGCTTTATGACGAATACGAATCTCCAACATTATAGCGGAGAAAGCGGGCTTACGTATCTGACACAGATGGCGTTCGTCACGATGATGATGTTCACTTCGGCTGCTTCCGGTTTTGCGGTTGCTGCGGCTTTTATGAGAGGATTGACGCGGCGCGGTGAAGGGATGGGCAATTTCTTTCAAGATTTTATTAAAGCCATTATAAGGATTTTCCTGCCGCTGGCCTTTGTGCTTACGCTGGTGCTGGTTGGATTGAAGGTACCACAGACGCTACAGCCTACGGCGGATCTTACGACGCTGAGCGGAACACAGCAGCAGATTTCTATGGGGCCCATTGCTTCTCTGGAGTCCATCAAGCATTTGGGGACGAATGGAGGCGGTTATGCGGGAGCTAACTCTGCGCATCCTTTTGAAAATCCAAGTCCTTGGACGAACGTGCTGGAAATTTTGGCAATGTGGGTAATGCCAGCTTCGTTGCCGTATACCTTTGGATTGTTTGCCCGTAATCGTAAGCAGGGCTGGATTATTTTTAGCTCCATGATGGTATTGTTTCTTATTTTTCTATCTATTACGTACGTGTCTGAAAAGACAGGTAACCCGTTAATCCAGACACTGGGTGTGGATGCTTCTCAAGGAAGCATGGAAGGGAAAGAGGTTCGTTTCGGCATTGGACAATCGGCTTTATTCACTGCGGTCACAACAGCGGCAACGACAGGTTCGGTCAATAATATGCATGATACACTAACCCCACTGGGTGGCATGGCTGCTTTGGGAGAAATGATGCTAAACGTCATTTTTGGCGGCAAGGGTGTCGGGCTGATGAATATGCTGATGTATGCGATTCTGGGTGTGTTTATATGCGGACTGATGGTCGGGAGAACTCCGGAATTTATGGGAAGGAAAATTGAAGGCAAGGAAATGAAGCTGATCGCGATTGCCATTTTGGTACATCCGTTCCTCATTCTCGCCCCAACTGCGCTTGCGTTTATGAGTCATTGGGGATACGACGCGGTCACTAACCCTGGCTATCACGGGTTGACTCAGGTGCTCTATGAATATGCGTCATCTGCTGCAAATAACGGTTCGGGATTTGAAGGTCTTTCGGATAACAACGTATTCTGGAACATGACAACGGGGCTGGTTATGTTCTTCGGACGATATGTATCTATGATTGCATTGTTGGCTGTGGCGGCTTCATTGAATGCCAAAGCACCGACTCCGGTGACGACGGGGACACTGCGTACGGACAACAAGTTATTTGGAGCCATTCTGATCGGGGTCGTGCTGCTGATTGGTGCGTTGACCTTTTTACCCGTCATCGTATTGGGACCTGTTGCTGAATTTTTGACCATGTGAAGAAGAAAATGAGAATGGATGAACGGGGTGTTTGATCATGAAGGAACAACGCAAACACATGCTGGACAGAAGCATCTTGAAGCATGCGATCAAGGATAGCTTTATAAAATTAAATCCGATGATTATGATGAAGAATCCTGTCATGTTCGTCGTGGAGATCGGTACATTGGTTGTGCTGCTAATGTTACTGCTTCCCGGTTATTTTGGAACTGGCAAGGAAATGGGCTTTAACCTGGCCGTGTTTGTTATTCTGTTGTTTACGTTGCTTTTTGCTAATTTTGCCGAAGCGCTCGCGGAGGGGCGGGGTAAGGCACAAGCTGCCTCTTTAAAAAAATCCAAGCAGGATACGCAAGCTAACAAACTCGTCGGAAATGACATTCAGGTGGTTAGTTCAACCGAATTGCGTAAGGGGGACGTGGTTATTGTCTCCCAGGGCGAAATGATCCCAAGCGATGGTGAGGTCATTGAAGGTCTGGCTTCGGTGGATGAATCTGCAATTACGGGCGAATCGGCTCCGGTCATCAAGGAATCGGGTGGTGATTTTTGCTCGGTAACCGGCGGGACGCGAGTGGTCAGTGACCGGATTAAGGTGCGGATTACGACAGAGCCGGGCGAGACATTTATTGATAAAATGATTTCGCTCGTGGAAGGCGCACAGCGGCAAAAAACGCCGAATGAGATTGCACTGAACACTTTGCTGATTAGCTTAACGATTATTTTTCTAATTGTAGTGGTTACGCTAGCGCCGATTGCCCGTCATTTTAACATTGATTTGCCTGTTCCTGTGCTGATTTCGTTGCTAGTCTGTCTGATTCCAACCACGATTGGAGGACTGCTGTCAGCCATCGGGATTGCCGGTATGGACCGGGTCACCCAGTTTAACGTGCTGGCCATGTCAGGCAAGGCGGTAGAAGCTTCTGGGGATATCAACACGATGATTTTGGATAAAACAGGTACAATCACCTTCGGGAACCGAATGGCGAGTGAATTCGTGCCTGTAGAGGGCGTGGAGAAGGCAAAGTTAGTGAAGTGGGCAGCGATTAGCTCTATGAAGGATGAGACGCCAGAGGGTCGCTCGGTTCTCGAATTGATGCGCAAACAGGAGCATACGCTGGATGCATCCTTGGCAGCAGGTGGAACCTTTATCGAATTCAAGGCGGAGACCCGGATGAGTGGTCTGGATCTGGCCGATGGACGAAAGGTACGCAAAGGCGCGGTGGATTCTGTTCGGCAATGGATCGTCTCGCAAAACGGCAGTGTTCCAGCTGATCTGGAGGAAAAAGCGAATCAGGTAGCCTCTGAAGGAGGTACACCGCTGGCAGTCGCGCTGGATGATCAGATATACGGCATTATTTATCTGAAGGATACAGTGAAGCCAGGCATGAAGGAACGGTTTGATCAGCTTCGGGAAATGGGTATCCGTACGATCATGTGTACCGGAGATAATCCACTGACAGCAGCTACAATTGCACGAGAAGCGGGTGTGGACGACTTTGTAGCTGAGAGCAAGCCGGAGGACAAAATAGCGGTTATCCGACGTGAGCAGGAACAGGGTAAGCTGGTTGCTATGACCGGAGACGGCACCAATGATGCACCTGCGCTGGCGCAAGCGGATGTCGGTCTTGCCATGAATAGCGGCACAGTCGCGGCCAAAGAAGCGGCTAATATGGTGGACTTGGATTCCGATCCGTCCAAAATTATTGAGGTGGTCGCGATCGGCAAGCAGCTGCTTATGACGCGCGGAGCATTGACAACGTTCAGCATTGCAAACGATGTTGCCAAATATTTTGCCATCATCCCGGCGATGTTCATGCTGGCCATTCCACAAATGGGTGCTTTGAACGTCATGGGGCTTGGCTCCCCGCTGTCCGCTATTTTGTCGGCGCTGATCTTTAACGCGGTTATTATTCCGCTTCTGATTCCGCTGGCCATGAAGGGCGTGAAGTATAAGCCGATGAGCTCGGATCGCCTGCTGGGACGGAATTTGCTGATTTACGGTCTGGGCGGTATGGTCGTACCGTTTGTCGGCATTAAGGCCATTGATTTGCTGGTGCATTTGTGGATTTAGCGCAGAAAGGGTGAGCGACATGAGTGGTTTTTATCGGATGATGTCTGGACGCAGATTTACTGCGCACGAAAAAGCCGAATCTGGCGGGCAAGGTCATAACAAACGTACAGGGACCGGGACAGTGTCAGAAGGACAACCGGAGAGACAAGAGATGCGAGGAAGTGCAGTTATTGGAGTGGCTTTGCGAACTTCAGTGCTGATGATTCTCTTGTGCGGTTTGGCATATCCGCTAGCCAGTACAGGAGTAGCACAGGTTCTGTTTCCACAGCAAGCAAACGGCAGTATGCTTCGTGACGCGGAGGGGCGGGTGGTCGGCTCCGAACTGATTGGGCAGTCCTTTGCCGATTCGGCGTTTTTTCAAGGTCGGGTATCGAGCGTTGATTACAATGGGGCTGGTTCAGGCTCAAGTAACTACGCGCCGTCGAATCCAGCCTTGATACAGCGAGTCAAGGACTCTATTGCGGATTGGCAGAAGCATAACCCGGATGTACCCGTCAGTCAGGTTCCGGTGGACCTGATTACGAACTCCGGCTCCGGTCTGGACCCGCACATCTCGCCACAGGCGGCACGGGTGCAAATTCCGCGCATTAGTGGCTTGACGGGTATCCCGCAGGATCGACTGAGAGCACTGGTGCAGGAGCAGACAGAAGGCCGCAGCGCCGGGGTGTTCGGCGAGCCACGTGTGAACGTGCTCAAGCTGAATCTCGCGCTTAAGGCGCAAATGAAGGTAGAGCCTGCCAAGCGTTGAGAATATAATAAATTGATTTGTCTGATAATTAAGTTAAAATAGTACTCAAATATGATCAAGGAGGCGGTCCAAATGGTAACGATGAATAAGCGGACAGACTATAGAAGGACAGCGCCTACTCGTCCATAAACTGCGTGGTTTCTTCTTGATGAGGGTAACCAATAATATGCAAGATTATAAATTTTTTAAAATGAATGATTTTTCAGATCATCAGATTGCTCGAATACGAATGTTGGAACAACTATGCAAGAATTTCGACGGATCAAGTTTAAGAGTGGGCATAGAAAGCCTTAAAGAAAATGGTGGAGATAAAGCGATCCTTTGCCAATTGGGCAACCAGTTGATTGGCTATCTCAGTTGGTATACATCAGATGAAATCGAAGCTAATATTAACGCTATGGTTCATCCTAATTATCGGCGCCAGGGTGTATTCCGCACCTTAATGTACAATGCTGCAGCTGAGATACAATTACAAGGCATCAAAGCATGTCGCATCAGAATCCCGTCCAATTCAATACCTGGAATAGATTGTGTGAAGCACTTGGGGGCCAACTTTAGTACGTCTGAATTCTCCATGAATTTAAATCGGTTCCAATCTGATAGGTTACATCAATCCGGCTTAGTTTTGCGGCTAGAAGAAGATCAGGATTTTGATTTTATGGTTGAATGTTCATCGCAAGCTTTTGGTGATTCCGAGTCTTGCACAAAGAACTATTTTAAGCATACGAGAGAACCAGAACGTGTAACTTACCTCGCTGTAGATAGACTGACACCGGTCGGAATGATTCGAGTCAATCATGTTCATACGGATACAGCTGTTATTCATGATTTCTGTGTACATCCATTATACCAAGGCAAAGGGTATGGCCGTGAAATTCTTGCTTGTTTGGTGAAAATCTTGCTTGCCAAGCAGTACACTAAGATTCGACTAGGAGTAGTTACGCAAAATGAGCGTGCCTTGAACCTCTATCGGTCAATAGGGTTTGAGATTTCTGCCGAGTCTCATTATTATGTGAGTGCTATACAAAATTTAATTTATACAGGACAAATAAAATAGGATGAACAAAAAAAAGGTATCTCGCTGCCATTGGGGCAAGTGAGATACCTTTTTAATATATTCATATATTGGCTACCGATTAACCTGAAATCGTTTGGATGATGAGCACTACATTCAAGATGATAATGACAGCGGTCACGATCCAGGTTAATACTTTTTGCCACATTTTATTTGCGAATTCACCCATAATCTTTTTGTCGCTGGTAAAGAGCAGTAATGGAATGATGGCAAAGGGAAGCTGGATGGACAGGATGACCTGGCTCAGCACAAGCAGTTCCTCCGCACCTTTTTCACCTGCGATTGCAGTGACGATAACCGCTGGAATGATCGCGATGAGTCGGGTCACCAGACGACGCAACCAAGGTGAAAGACGAAGATTCAGAAAGCCCTCCATCACGATTTGTCCAGCTAAAGTGCCTGTAACGGTTGAATTTTGACCTGAGGCGAGTAACGCCACCCCAAATAGTATACTCGCCAGTGTGGTTCCCAGTAGTGGCGAAAGCAGATAATAGGCATCACTAATTTCGGCTACATCTGTTCTTCCTGCCGTATGGAATACAGCAGCTGCCACGATCAAGATGGCGGCATTAATAAATAAAGCGAACATCAGCGCTATACTGGAATCCCAAGTTGCAAATGTAATAGCTTCCCGTTTACCTGCTGAAGTCTGCTCAAATTTGCGAGTTTGTACAATAGAAGAATGCAGATACAGGTTATGCGGCATTACAGTAGCGCCCATAATACCGATGGCAATGTACAGCATGCTTGGATTCGTCAAAATTTGCGAGTCTGGTACAAAGCCGCCCAATACGCCGCCCCATTCCGGTTGTGCCAAAAGGAGATTAATGCCAAAACAGCCGGCAATCGTCGCCATCAGCACAATGACAAGTGTTTCCAATGCCCGAAAACCTTTGTTTTGCAGCAGTAAAATGAGCATAACATCAAATGCTGTAATGATAACTCCGTATAGTAACGGTAGACCGAACAGCAGCTTCAGCGCAATGGCTGAACCGATGACCTCGGCCAAATCCATGGCTGCAATGGCAATTTCACACAATAGCCATAAGCCGATCGCGACAGGACGACTATAGGCATCACGGCACATTTGAGCCAAATCTTTACCTGTGGCAATGCCAAGCTTGCCGGATAAGGCTTGCAGCAGGATGGCCATCAGGTTGGAGATTAGAATGACACTAAGCAGCGTGTAGCCGAATTTCGATCCGCCGGCGATGTCTGTGGCCCAGTTGCCGGGGTCCATATAGCCGACTGCGACCATATAGCCGGGTCCAGCAAAGGCAAGAAACTTCCGAAACCAGGTCCCGTCTTTCGGGACGCTCAAGGAACGATTCACTTCCGACAGTGAAGCGATTTCCGCGAAGTTGCCCTTTGTATTTTTCATACGCTTCACCTTCTTTATTGATGTTGAAATATATTATTAGTGACATAACGATTGTGTTATCCCTATTGTACACCCACAATAGTTTTTGTCTAGTGCAACTTTTGTGTGGTCAAGCAAGTTAATCGTATTTTTGAAGCAATATAGCCATCGTATAAAGCTGAACAATAGAAAAACCAAGCTATATCACTCTGATGGGAGCAGCTTGGTCGTTTTGGATTTTTTTTAAATTACATCTTTTAAATATTGCGGGAGAGCCGTGCAGCCAGTTCCTCAATTTCTTCCGAGGATAGTCCTGGGGAGAACATTTCTGGCTTTTCCTCCAAATCGGGGATGGGAGCTCCTTCGGGAGGACCGTCTTTAACATACAAAGGTTGTCCATCTTCCGGGTGAACGCCGTTCCATATTTTATCAATTTCCTTGTAGTCATTCGGACTGAAACGATAAATAGCCCGGTGCAATCCTTTTTCTTCGAATTTACGCGTTTCAGGTGGAATTAAACGGTAAATAAATCAGTTAACTTCCATGTTTTAAATGATTCATTTTGTGTAGTTCGTTTAAAGTACATACGAGAAGGAAATCATGTATTAACATGACGATAGATTCCTGCGGAATGCAAATAATATAGAGAAGGAGAGATGAAATCATGGAAGCATTATACACAGCATCAGCAACGGTACATGGTGGAAGAGACGGTTCAGTCGCTTCATCTGATGGGGTTTTGAAGCATAAGCTCAGTACGCCGAAGGAACTGGGTGGCGCAGGTGGAGAAGCTACGAATCCGGAGCAATTGTTTGCGGCAGGTTATGGTGCCTGCTATGAGAGCGCATTGGCTAACGTGGCCCGAAAGGCTAAGGTGAAGGTGGATAATGTTGAGGTCACCAGCCACGTATCTATCGGCAAGGACCCAAGCGATGGCGGCTTCCAGCTGGCGGTACGTCTGGATGTGAAAATACCTGGTATTGAACGCGCCCAGGCCGAAGATTTGGCACGCCAAGCACATGATTTTTGTCCATACTCCAAAGCAACACGCGGTAACATTGATGTCGAGCTCAATGTCATTTGACTGCATTTCTATAACTTTTACACTCTGGCCGCCGATTTATTGGCGGCTTTTGCACATAGATCTTGATTAGCTGAGATTCGCGACCATTTGACATCATCGCCAAAATTCATTAAGATGGCTTAGGTGATTCTGGTCATCAGGTACGAAACAAATTTGAAAAATACGGGTGATATGATGTCTTACAGACCGAATATTGTTAATTTCACGCTGGCTGGCAGCAACGAAAAAGAAGGGCTTTATGAGTTTAAAATGAGTTTGGCCGATGGAACGGAGTGCCGCGTTTTTTCTCAACGTAATCCGGAGTGGACCTTGACGAATATTAGTCGACTGCTAACGACGCCTTGCCCGGTATGCCATAAGGATTTTATCTGCAAGTGTATGGATAAGTTCCATGAGGAGTTTTTAGAGCAAATTAATACGAAACAGCTGTTTGAGAAAGCATTGAGCTAGTTTTTCGAACAGGTAAAGACTATACATTTCTAAACAAGCGTCGGATACTTTCGGCGTTTTTTTGTTTATATTCATATGGTTGCGTTGCTGGTATTCATGCCGTTGATTTCTCTGGAGGTGAAATGCATTTATGAACCAGTCTGATCATGCCCATTCAGATCATTCCATTGTGTTGGTGGATGGGGTATGCCACTTTTGTCAGGGAGCGGCCCGCTTTATTATCAAGCGTGACCCTAAGGGAACATTTCATTTTGGTTCCCTGCAATCTGAGGCAGGACAAGAACTATTACGTGCAGGAGGACTATCTACAGATCAGTTGGATACGTTCGTGCTGATTGAAGACGGTACGTATTATACAAGGTCAACCGCAGCTTTGCGAATTGCCAAACGTCTTCGTTTTCCATATCCGCTGGCCTATGTGTTCATCCTGGTTCCCCGCTTTGTGCGCAATGCAGTCTATAACTGGGTGGCGCGTAACCGATATCGTTGGTTTGGCAAGGATGAAGAGGATCAATGTCAGATCCCCCCACCAGAAATTAGACAACGATTTTTTTAGAGGTTGTTCAAAAAGTCGTCTTTCCATAACGAAGCTAATCAAGAAGCGGATTCGACGTCGAATCTTGAATTCAGCCGGGCCTTCCGTTGCTCACGTAGATCTGTCTACGCTCCGCTACTCAGTCCCTAGCTTCATCCAACCTTCTCGGTCCTGAAAAGCCGACTTTTTGAACACGCACTTTAGTTGCTTTTTTAAGTTTCTTTTTTGGAGCGATGTCTACGAATTAGTAAGATCACAGCGATCACGATCAGTATCAGGCTCGTAACAGCTACATACACGATATGTCGTACATTGGGTACGTTAACAGACAATTTTAGCTCGTTAGATTCCAAAGGAGCAATGCCCCAATATAGTGTTTTTCCGTCTTCCGACACACGGTCCGCATTATTGGTAGCAGGTTGGATGGGTAAGGATAGGCTGAAGTTAAGATCCAGCTGCCGCTCCAGTAATTTGCGCGCAAACACATTCATTTGCTCAAATTTGTCACTCAGTCCTTGAGCTTCTTTAGGAAGCATCCGTGGTAGATCGAGCTTCATGGTAAGATCAATATTCGTTGTGAAAAAATGTTGACTCACAGCACGCTTTATTTCTAATCCCTCAGGTAGATTTAATCCCTGACTGGGATTTTTTTTGTTTGTGCTCCAATCTCCTTGATAATGTCCCTTGATTTGATATCCCTTTCTTCCCTGTTCAGCTAGCGGCTGTACATCTACATTGTTGCTTTGAATACGCTTGACTAATCGATCTAGCAGCCCGGGATTGTCCAACATCATCAGTGTCTGGTTGTTTACACTGAACGTTGCATCCATATCTACACTTTGATCGAGATGAACATCTACATGGATGTCACCTCGAGCACAGGAAGTTAGGGCAAGCAGACAGCACACCAGCATAAAAATGAGCAGTATTTTTCGTATCCGAACTTGCCGACGTTTGTTCCGATAAGGGCTGTATCCTGTTGGCTCCATGACCTGCACCTCTTTATATGTATTCTTTGGTTTAATGACTGGATATCTTCTATATATTACACATTGGGAGAACGAAAATCGAACGGTATAACGAAATACATAAGAATTATATTTTATAAAATGTTTCCCTAGGTAAAAACTTTAGTGTATACTCTAAAATATAGTATTGATAAAAAATAATTGAATCAAGGAAATAGTTTGTCTTAAAACGAATATTCAAAGGAGGATTTTAAAACATGAACAAGCAGTTTAAGAAGGCTTTGCCGCGATGGGTAACGACGGTTGGAGTGTTGTCTCTAGCTCTAGTTCTAGCGACTGCATGTACCGATGCTAAGAAGAAGGAGCAGGGAACTGCGAGAGAGGCGGGACAAAAAATAAAGGCTACGGCTACCATCGGTATGATCTCTGACATTGTCGGCAAGGTCGGCGGTGATTATGTGGAGGTCACGGGAATTATGAAGTCAGGCGTTGACCCGCATTTGTACAAGGCTTCTCAGGGAGATATGCGCAAGCTGGATCAGGCCGACGTTATTTTTTATAACGGGTTGCATCTGGAAGGAAAAATGCAGGACATTCTGGAGAAAATCAGCAAGCAAAAACCCGTCATATCCGTGTCCAAAAACATCGCCCAGGATCACTTGCGTGCAGGTAGCCCGGAAATGGGATCTGAGCATGATCCACATATCTGGTTTAACGTACAGAATTGGATGTCTGCGGTAGAAACCGTCAGAGATGAATTGTCGGCGCTAGACGCTGTTCATGCGGAGGAATATAAGGCCAACGCAGAAAGCTATCTTACTGAGCTGCGAGAGCTGGATGATTACACGAGAGAGCAGATTGCCAGTATACCGGAAGCCCAGCGCGTGCTTGTCACGGCACATGATGCTTTCGGCTATTTCGGAGATGCCTACCACATTCAAGTGAGAGGACTTCAAGGTATGAGCACAGAATCAGAAGCGGGTTCTCAAGATGTGACCAAGCTGCGAGATTATCTGGTCGAACATAAAATCAAGGCTATATTCGTAGAATCTAGTGTTCCGAGAAAGGCCATAGATGCGGTTATTCAGGGGGCCGCTCAGCAAGGTCATATAATTAAGGTTGGTGGCGAGCTGTATTCGGATGCCATGGGTGAAGAGGGCACAGAAGATGGAACATATATTGGAATGGTCAAGCATAACGTTAATACGATTGTTAAAGCTCTTAAATAAGGAGGCAGAGATACATGGGGCATTCACCACTTGTCGTTCGTGATTTATCGGTAGCTTATCAAAAAAAGCCCGTTTTGTTCGATGTTTCCTTTGAGGTGCCGGAAGGCAAGCTGATTGGTATTATCGGTCCGAACGGGGCTGGGAAATCTACACTGATCAAGGCAGCGCTTGGACTGATTCCAAAGCTTAGGGGCGAGGTGCTGGTCTACGGCAAGCCCTATAAGCAACAGCTACTCAAGGTTGGCTATGTACCACAGCGGGAGTCGGTGGATTGGGATTTTCCGACGAACGCATTGGATGTGGTTATGATGGGACGGTATGGCAGATTGGGCTGGTTTAAGCGTCCGGGAGCAGCAGATCGTCAGGCTGCGATGGAGAGTTTGGACAAGGTTGGAATGAGCAAATATGCAGACAGGCAGATTAGTCAATTGTCTGGCGGTCAGCAACAACGTGTTTTTTTAGCCAGAGCACTCGCGCAGGATGCTCAGCTTTATTTTATGGATGAACCGTTTGTCGGTGTGGACGCTGCAACAGAAAAAGCCATTATTTCATTGCTCAACGATCTGAAACAGCAGGGTAAAACCGTGCTTGTCGTTCATCATGATTTATCTACGGTCACGGATTATTTTGACCAGGTTATGCTGTTGAACGGGCATCTGATGGCGTTTGGAGAGACGACAGATATTTTTACCGAGGAAAATCTGCAGCGTACGTATGGCGGGCGTCTGAGTATACTCAAAACAGGCCCGGATTCCGGTACGATACTCGGAGTGAGGTGAGCAGTATGACAAGCTTGGCAACGCTTTTGACCGACCCAAACATGCAGTGGATTTTGCTGGGCTGCATTTTGCTCGGTTTAAGCAGCGGGGTGATTGGCAGTTTTATGTATTTGCGCAAGCAGTCGCTCATGGGAGATGCTTTGGCACATGCGGCTTTGCCGGGGGTATGTGTGGCTTTTATGATCACAGGTACAAAATCCGTGTTTGGATTTATGATTGGGGCCGCTATTGCGGGGATTGTTGCTACCTTTGCCATCAGTGCATTAACCCGGTATTCACGAATTAAAAGCGATTCCGCGATTGCAGCGGTGCTGTCGGTATTTTTTGGCTTCGGCATTATGTTGTTGACCGAAATTCAGCATAGTGGCGCAGGCAATCAAAGCGGATTGGATAAATTTCTATTTGGTCAAGCTGCGGCAATGGTATTGTCTGATGTCTATACGATGGCGGTAATTTCGGTGGTACTCATCGGAATATGTATATTATTTTTCAAGGAATTTAAGCTGCTCAGCTTTGATCCCGGCTTTGCCCGCGGACTTGGTTTTCCGGCAGGTTTGCTGGATAAGTTGTTGATGCTAATGATTGTCATTGCGGTGGTTGCTGGCATTCAGGCCGTGGGAGTCATTATGATGGCTGCCCTGCTGATTACCCCGGCCGTGTCGGCAAGATACTGGACAGAGAAGCTGGGTGTCATGGTATGCCTATCAGGCTTGTTTGGTGCTATAGCAGGCCTTGGTGGGACGGTCATTAGCTCTCTGGGACAAAATCTGCCTACAGGACCGTTATGCGTGTTGTGTGCGACTGTGGTGTTTGGAGTGAGCTTGATTTTTGCGCCGCAGCGCGGGATGATCTCCAAGGCTATCGTTCGGTTGAACGCCAGAAAAAATCTGGAGCAGACAGTCGGAACACAGCCAAGGGAGGAGCGTGCCCTATGAGTTCATTTTATGTAATTTTGACGGGAATGTTAGTGGCAGGGGGATGTAGTATCGTTGGGTGCTTTCTCGTGCTCCGAAAAATGGCTATGATCGGTGATGCAATCAGTCATGCGGTATTGCCGGGGATTGTCATTGCCTTTCTCATCAGCGGATCGAGGGATTCGGTGTGGATGATGTTTGGTGCGGCTGTGCTGGGTCTTCTAACGGTGTACCTGATTCAGCTATTCCAACAAAGCGGTCTGCAAAGTGATGCTGCCATTGGCGTGGTGTTTACGACATTGTTTGCTATCGGTGTTTTGCTGATCAGTGTGTTTGCTTCCAATGCCCATCTGGATATGGATCACGTTTTGTATGGGGAAATTGCTTATGTGCCGTGGAATACGTTAGAAATAGCCGGCTTCGATGTCGGTCCGAGGGCTGTGTGGATTACGGGCGCGATGTTTTTGATCAATTTGCTCGTGATAGGGGGCTTTTTCAAGCAATTTAAAATCACTTCCTTCGATCCCGCCTTGGCAGCTTCATTAGGCATTCCAGTTGTTTTATTTCATTATCTACTGATGAGTCTCGTCTCACTAACGACGGTGGCGTCATTTGAGAGCGTGGGTGCAATTCTGGTGGTTGGCATGCTCGTTGTACCGCCTCTTACCGCTTATTTGCTGACGGAGAAGTTGTCCCATATGATTGTATACAGCGTCGGATTTGGGGCGATCAGTTCGGTCGTAGGCTTTTACACAGCAAGTGTATTGGATGCTTCTATTGCAGCATGTATGCTGTGTGTATCGGGTGTGTTGCTGCTTTTAGCTTTTCTCTTTTCCCCGTCTCACGGTGTGGTATGGCAAAAGTTATTTCAACAACGGGGGATCGTTGGCGAAGATAGCAAGTGATTGTAGGAAGTGATCCCATATGAGTTACCCAAAATAGCGTGCATTCAGGCATAAGAGACCTGAATGCACGTTTTTTTGCGCTTATACTGCCCTGTGCGGCTTTTTTTGGGGCAAGCTTGATTGATCATCTTGAATTGATTGGGACACGGGAGTACATTCATTACAACCATATAAGAATGGACGGAACAAACAAGCGGCACGCTGTGGGGAGGAACGAAAGTGGAGAGCTTCAAACGTAAATCACCAGAGGAAATACTGGATTCGATTAACAAACTGCATCGAGGCAGACTCAAAATATACATGGGTGCGGTCAGTGGCTCGGGCAAGACGTATCATATGCTGCAGGAGGGACAATCGCTGCAGCATGAAGGTATTGATGTTGTGATTTGTGCGGTCTCAACCATGCAGCGGCCTGTGACCGTGGAACAGGTCGGCACGCTGGAGCGAGTGCCTAGTATTCATTGGATAAAAGATGGTGAGGAGCAAAAGGATCTGAATGTGGAAGCTTTGGTGGCACGAAATCCCGAGGTGGTACTGGTGGATCATTTGGCACATCATAACCGGAAAGACGCCCTATTTCCAACACGGCTGGAGGATATTCGGTATTTGCTGGAGCAGGGAATTAGCGTCATTACGACGGTCAATGTTTATGAACTCGAAGGAATTACGGAGTGGGTATATCAGCTGACAGGCTTTGAAGCGGAATATACGGTTCCGGTTGATACACTGGAGCTGGCGGATGAAATTCGTCTGATTGATGCCACCCCGGAGATGATTTTGGAACGGCTGGCGAAAGGCTATATGCATACGCCCAATCCTGAGATGTTTCACCGGGGAAATCTGGGTAAATTGCGTGAGCTAGCCCTGCGATTGGTAGCAGAGGATGTGAACGATTCGCTGGAACGGCACCGGGAAGAGTTAGGCTTGCACGGGGCGTCTGGAGCCGCAGAGCGTATTTTGGTACCTGTCCAATATCATTGGAATGGGTCCATTTATGTACGTAGGGGGGAACAGGTCGCCAAGCGGTTGGGTGGAGATATGCTAGTAGTCTCCTTTGTCAGCTCGAAGCGCAAGCTGTCCAAGGAATCAGCTGCCTTCAAGCGTTCAATTGAGAAATTGGCTGACAAGATCGGATCAACATTTGAAGAAATCCCGCTTTTTTCCCGCAGAAGGTTGCCTCGTCAACTGATTCATTATGCGGTGACGCACAATGTTACCCGAATTGTTATGGGGCATTCTCGGCAGACGCCGTGGCAGGAGCTGATGAAAGGATCGCTTGTGAACGGGATTTTAAAACGAATGAAAAATATGGATTTGCTGCTGATTGCGGACCGGGCCGAGCAGGAGGGTGAGCGGATTTTGCCAACAATGAGACAGGAGGAGGGAGATAACGATCCGTATCATCGTTTGAGCGTTGAGGAAGCACAGGCTGAGGCAGCCAAAATCCTGCGGGGCAAGCTCAAGGTATACATTGGCGCTGCTCCGGGGGTCGGCAAAACATACACGATGCTGAGAGAGGGGAATGATCTGCTGGAGAGTGGGATCGATGTAGTTATCGGATTGCTGGAAACGCACGGAAGAGCAGAAACACTGGCCCAGGTAGGATCTCTGAAGATGATACCCCGTCAGTCCATCGAGCGCCATGGCGCACACTTGGAAGAAATGGACACGGAATCCATTCTCAGGCGTAATCCCGAGGTGGTGCTTATTGATGAGCTGGCACATACCAACGTTCCCGGAAGTATGAGATCTAAGCGCTATGAGGATGTGCTTACCATTTTGGAACAAGGTATTTCTGTGATATCCACAATGAATGTACAGCATCTGGAGAGCTTGAATGATGCGGTAGAACAGATTACTGGTATACGAGTGAGAGAGACTGTTCCCGACCATATGATGCGTCTGGCCGATGAAGTACAGCTTGTTGATGTGGCTCCCAAATCGTTGCAGCAGCGTATGCGTGAGGGCAAAATATACGATCCTGCGAAGGTGGAACAGGCACTTAGCCATTTTTTTAAACTGGGCAATCTGATTGCGTTGCGTGAACTTGCTTTGCGGGAATTGGCAGATGACGTAGATGAGCGGCTGGAATCCTGGGATCGACACGAATCACTTCGGGGACCGTGGCGCAGGGAGGAAGTGATCTTCGTAGGCGTGACGCTAAGCGAAAATGCTGAAAGGCTGATTCGCCGCGGTTTTCGTATCGCCTTTCGTCTGAAGGCTGTGTGGATTGTGACTTATGTTCATGTCGGTGAGCGTATGCCCGAGAGACTGAACCCTCGTCTGGAACAACTAAAGTTGCTGACCCACCGACTGGGGGGAACCTTTGAGATACGGCTTGTTTCCAGCCGAAGCGAGATTGCCGACATTTTGATTGCTCCAGTGGAAGGATATTCAGGTACGCAGCTCATCGTGGGGCAGTCTTCCCGAAGTAGCCGTTGGGGGAAGGCTGCGGTTGTGCCGAGGATTCTCCGTCAAGCACGTCATATGGATGTTCTAATTGTGGCGGATTATGATCCGGATATTAAGCTGGAGGTAGATCGTTAATTCGCCCAGTAAATTCATAAATAGTCATATGATGGTTACCGATGGTTCGCTGCTTCCATAGTATATTCTATCTCAAAGAAATGGAGGCGAATTAAAAATGTTTAAACATTGTCATTTGCGTAAGCCAAAAAAACGTATCTTTAAGAAGATCATTAAGGTGACTGTCATTAAGTTTAAACCTAAATTTAAACATGATCACCGGAAACATGAAGATTTTGATAAGAAATGTCATTGCCGGAAACGTCGCCATCACCGCCATCATCGTCATCATGACTGTCATCGTCGTCACCACAAATTCTACTAAGATGAAGATGCTAGGAGGCGGGGCTAGACTGCCCGCCTTCTCCTAGTACGAGGATTTTGGAAGATACTTGCACAAAAAATACTTGCTCTAATATAAGCGCTATGCTATTCTACCAGTAAATAGATTGCACGTGACGGAAGCACCGTTCACCAACCGTATGTACTTACGGATGGATGAACGGTGCTTTTTTGCGTTGTTGTGTTAGGGAAAGGGATGAGCGTTATAGTTCCAGTGAAAGTGGTATTGGCCGTAGAAAGCCGGGATTATATTGAGCCGCTGCTGAATTATGTTCACGGAAGCGAGTACGCCAGAAGGCTGAGAATCACGGCTTTTTCGCAACCGGAGGCATTTCATCAATACATGATGGAAACCAGTGGAATGAAAAGACCGGATGTGGTGGTAGGTGAAGCGGCTTTTTTGAATCTATGGACAGACAGGGAAGCTGCTGATATTCCTTGTTTGGTATTGCATGAGGGAGAACAAGTGAGCGAATATGGACAGCCTTTATTAAAGTATCAGCCTTTATCTGAGCTGGTCGGTTTTATTTTGGAAACGGCTAGACAGAGGTCGAACGGTCGGAAAAGTGTAAACAGTCGGGAAGGTGGAATGATTATCGGCATCGTAGCAGCTTCCGGTGGACTAGGCAAGACAACGGCCGCACTCAATATGTCCAAACAGCTGGGGAATGAGGGATATTCGGTATTCTATCTGAATCTGGAGACGGTGGATTCAAGCTCGTTGTTCACTGGTTCAGGCAGTGCTAGCGGAGCAGAAGGAGAAGGGCTGTCCAGGCTGCTCTATGATCTCAAGGCGGAGGGGAGTGAGGACACTCCATTATCCATGGCTTCCTACTGTATTCGTCGCCCTGAAATTCAGGCGGATACTTTTCAGCCTGTCTATAATCGCAAGGAGCTGACGGACATGACTTGTGATGAAGCGAAAGAGCTGATTCGAACGGTTGCCGAAAGTGGGCAGTATGATGTAGTGATCGTAGATGGCGATTCTGAAAAAGGTGATCGGGCTCAAGCCGTGCTTGAAGCTAGTCATAAGCTGATTTGGCTGCTGGCAGACGATTTAATGAGCATGCACAAGTGCGGATTATGGCTGGATGTTTTAGAAACCACGCAGCCTGAAGGGCTTGAAGACATGATATGCAAAACCAGCTTTGTGGTGAACCGCTATATGGGAACTATGATCAACTCATTACCTCGTGACTTCATGGAGATAAACGGAGCGTTACCCTATATACCTTCATGGAAGCAGATGCAGCACCATGAGCTACTGCTTAGTTCACCGATTTATCAGCGGGAAATTCGTCATCTGTGCCACGAGCTGCTGAATGTGGACAGTGTAACACATCCGCCCGCCGTTTGGTCTTAAAAGGGGCTGATGAACATGAATGAGGAACGGTTTAAGGCATTGCGAGCAGATATCCGAAACGGGCTGGACGTAACGTCTTCGGTAAAGGATGCAGATCTGGTACGGCATATTGAAAATCGAATTTTACACGATGTAGAGCTGGTGGGCTTAACTTCCCGTGAGAAGCATGCACTCGTCCGCAAGATTTTTAACTCTTTCCGTGGGCTGGATGTACTCCAGCCATTGATTGATGACCCGACCGTTACGGAAATTATGATTAACAGTCACCGGGAAATTTTTGTGGAACGGGCTGGTGAAGTGATGCAGGTACCTGATCAATTTGAGTCCCGCGAGCGGCTGGAGGATTTAATCCAGACGATTGTAGCCGGGGTGAACCGAATTGTGAATGAGGCTTCCCCCATTGTGGATGCCCGGTTAAAGGATGGGTCACGCGTAAATATTGTGTTGCCTCCAGTTGCTCTCAAGGGTCCGACGATGACAATACGGAAGTTTCCCGAGCGTCCTATGACGATGGATGACTTGATACAAATGGGTGCGCTTGATGCAGAAACCGCTGCTATGCTCAAGGACTTGGTACGTAGCAAGTACAACATTTTTATAAGCGGAGGAACGGGGTCTGGTAAAACAACTTTTCTGAATGCATTATCCCAGTTTATCCCGTCGTCTGAACGGATTATTACCATTGAAGACTCAGCAGAGCTGCAAATTGTGACGGTCCCTAATCTAGTTTCCATGGAAACACGGAATGCGAACACCGAGGGGAAGGGAGAAATCACAATTCGTGATCTGATTCGTTCCTCCCTGCGTATGCGGCCCAACCGCATTGTGGTGGGTGAGGTCCGGGGAAGTGAGGCATTGGATATGCTGCATGACAAATCTATAAAAAGGTTATTCGAAAAGGAGACAGAAACACATGGGCAAAATGATTGTACGGTATAGTATTCTTCGTAACAATGGCTTTGGGAAATTTATTCTGGAGAAAAAAACTGCAACTATGAATTATGAAATTAGATTGAAAGATTACGAATATCAGCAGGAGAGTATAGTAAATGAGATAAGCTCAAAGGAGAGTGTTAAGCCAACACAGGTGAGAGTTACTGGGATTTTGGGACTTCCCTATTCATAACGTGAATAACAGCTTTAGAACAAACGTGAGAGCGTCTAAGGAGTATGTCATTGTAAAGTGCTAGGAATCAAAAAAATATACTCGAACAAGTGTGCTGATATATGGTATATTGTTCCTATATTTTTTAAAAATATAAACTGGGGGTAACAATGAATAAAGAAGAAAGAAAAAAGGCAAACGACCATCAAATACTTGTTTATTTCAATGGCTTTGAACCTACTTGGAGAGAAACTAAGATTTTGTCCATAAAGCATTTGTTAGAAAATAGAAACCGATTCGTTAACACTCTTCAAGAGTATTATGGTGAAAATTATATTGCAAACTTTGAACATTATGCATATGTTGAAGCAACCAATGGTCTTATCTTTAGTGCTATTTCGGAACTAATGATGTATATAGAAGATTTGTTTTGTTTAATTAAATTTATACGTGAGGAAGAGTATTTCATAAAGAAGATAGTGAAATATCAAGCTGGTAAAGTAACGAGTCTAGTCCATAAAATTACTACTAAATCTGATAAAGATATTTTGAAAGCATTTATGATTCCAGATAGAGAGTATATAGAATCGATTATGATAGGACATGATGAAGCTAGGACTCAAGAGATATTGTCTATATATGATAAAAATGTAGATACATTGCTGATATCTCTAAAAGAAATATCTCAAAAGTTTAAGAAATTTCAATTTTATTATAATCAATATAAACATGGCTTATCTGTAGGAATAAAAATGTTTGGTGGTGAAATGAATCTGGAATTTATCAATTATAGAAAATCAAATACAAAAGGTACTCCTATGGTTTATGATAATTCAACTATAGAGACTAAAATGAAACAAGAACGTTCAATACAAAATGGTTACAACATAGTAATACCAGATATTAATGGGCCAATCCAAGGACACATAAAAGATTTAGAGAGAGAAGAAAACCTTTTAACCTATCACATGAAAGGTGAAGTTGATATAGATGAACTTCTTGATACTGCAAAAAAAATCTCTTCTTTAATTTACATTTTATCAAAAAACAGAGTAGATTATATACAACCAGAAAAGAAAGGTGTTAATACTATTTATTTTCCGTTCCAATCCGAAAGAAACCGAGTTCAAAGTATGTCTTTCTTTCCAATAGACGAGCCTTTAAAGCTATCGTATTTTGATGTAAGTATTTAAATAAAAAACCAATTTTACCATCCAGTTGTCCTATATTGACAGTGACTGGATTTTTTTGTATCCAATTCTCAATATGCACTTTTTTTGTGCAGATTGATAGATACCTTGATATTGAGAAGCTTCTATGAAAATTTCAGGGAACCTTATTGATGTCCTAATTGTTGCCATTACTAATACTTAAATAATTTCAGTATTAGGCTACTAAGTTAAGCTTAGGAGGTTCGAAGTATTCAAATGATGAGACATCCCAACATTACTGTGCGTGAGTTGCACATTAAATGAGGAAGGCGCAGAATCGCGCTGTCATAGCTGATAGTATAGTTTACATAACGAAATGGGTGTCACCCCAACGAAATATCAAATTGCAATGTCGTCACTATTCCATGTCACCAAGTGACACGATTCCTCGCTCGGCAATTCTGACGGATGAGGAAAAGACTTTTTCGTGATTCCGCGAAATACTCCTCCACCAATGAGGGCACAAAATTGTGCTGTCCTTTTGAACCTCCCGGAAAATTTTTCGATAAGTAACCTTAACTTTTCAACCGACAACTTTGGCGTTTCGTTTCGCGATTTCACGAAGCAAGTTTATAACACAATTCTCACGGCGCAACTTTGCGCAGTCACACAATATGCCTGTGACAAACAATGCTAGCATCGGGTGTCCACAATGAACATGAGTTAAAAATCCAGACATGGTGAATCGCCATATCGTAATTCTAACCTTCTGAATCGAAAGGTATGAAAGCTAAACTCAATTATCGTGAAACGCGATATTCGAAGTCCTATGCATGGGGGACGAAATTTCGTTCCCCATGTTACATAGTGAGATGAACAAGGATACATCTTGTACCTGCCCCTCAAATTTGAGGGATAGCTAACAGGTAAATCGCCATTGTGTTTTTATGTGTAAGGGTATCGCCAACTTTGACGACACGGCGAAATTGCCGATACGAAAAGAAGACCTCAACTTTCGAGATCTTCTTTATTTTTTTAGTATTCAAATTAGGATTGGTTATACTTGCTATTCTACACGCTTACGGATTTCAAATAAATCATTTGGAGTTACATCGAAATAAACACAAAGTTTTGTGATTAACGAAGCTGATATTTTCTTTTTTTCCATATTGGTGTTGTGTAGTAGTTCCATAATCGTAGTTCTACGATGTCCAATTTCTTCAGATAATTTTAGTACAGACATGTTATCGTGCCTCTTTAGAATTTCATCTAACTTGCAATACAAAATGTAGTTTTGCTGATCCATATTATCCTCCAAAAGAGTTAGAATAAACATTGCACCATGAAAGTGCATATGATATATTGTGTATAAAGAGTTGCACTATGAAAGTGCAACTGGTGAATAGAGCAATATACTCTTGAACAAAGGAGTGTGCAGTACTTTCTTCGGCACCTTCATCACCATTTTACCAATATCTCAAGGAGGAAGATACCTAGTGATCAAAAAAGCTAACAAGCAAACCATCATCGACATTGTACGCATGAATCCAGTTTGGGAATCAGAAGAAGACACCGAAAAAGAATTGCATTATTACCACATTACCGATGCATTAAATCGCAAATGGCAGACTATTGGTCTGAATGTCTCAGATGCTATCAAAGTGTTTGAGCATGGTAATGACGACACATGGACTCGCATCATTGAGCCAGCACTGTACAATCCTAACTTGTCCATCAATGATCTAATCAATATGCTCAATATCAGACCTGAAGCAACTGGCATTCGCAATGACATGCAAATCATATTGAACACAGTTGAGCGCCGTAATGAGTATGTAAGTCGTATCATCAATGTTAATCGTGAAAGTAGATTTCTTTTACTCCATCAAATGAAGGATGAATACCTTCAGCATAGCCAACTTACAGATGATCAGTTTACTCAATTGTACGCTGTGAATCCTGTGGAGGCTCTGTCAGTGTATTTCTTACAGCCTATTGATATCATCACGTATTGGGAATGGGCTAACGCTAACGGTACTGCTGAGAAGGCTATAGAGTACAAACGTGAGGAACCTTTGTTACCGTTTATTCAGGCTATCGAACGTGCTGAGGATGAAGCGAGAGGGATTGTTTCAGGCTTCTAATGTGTCACGTGACACAACTATAAAACGAATGGAGAAGATACATATGATTACATTGAACAAATCCATCACTAACAAAAAAGGGGTAGCCAATTTGGCCACCACTACGGAAATTCCGTACCACTCTGACCTCACGCTCGAACAAGTTTGCTATTTCCTTGATATCTCACCTAAAGCTGAAATTCTAATTGGATCAATGAAGTTCATGTTGACCACTGTCGAACGTTTAAACGAGTTTCTGAATCGCTCCACTTTTGCTAGGCATCCTTTGTCCCTGCTCACTAAAATGCGTAAAGAGTATATTGACGCTTACGGTTACACTGAGAAAACCGACTTCGTATACGATTACTATCGTGACAAGAAAGCCGCATTCGAAAAGCTATTCCAAGAACCTGTACATGCCTGGAAAATGGAACGATTCCATACAGATGTTCCTGAACGTATTTATGACACTTATCTTGAACAAGGAAAGTATTCGCATATGACACAAGTTGCCTTGTTCGCTTAGTTAAGTCGGTACATTAATAATCAAATGAACAATATGCATCTAACAATGTATTACCGACTTCATGTAAAATTACCATTTCATCGTAACATCGTACTGTAACAGGCTGCATTCTACTGGAATAAGCACAATAATGTTGAGAATACATGCTATCAAATCAAATAAGGAGCGATAACCAATGTATAAATGTGGACGACTCATAAAGGGGAAACTTTTTTTGCAGACTTGGGATGGGCAATTAGTCAGCCTGAAAACATTAGCTCAGTGTGACAGAAAGACTGTGACAAATGAATACGAATTTACTAGCTCAAATGTAAGATAGTTGGTGAAAGTGGTAACAGGAAGAACGGTAAAGTTTGAGAAAAGGATTGAAAATAGAGGCCAGCCATCAGACTTGTGAAGAGGATGTCGAAAGAGTAATTGAAAAATCACATAACAACATAATACTATCAATTTCTAAAGATAATTTCATTGATGAAAAGAATTAATTATGTTAGAATGACAACGAAATTAAAGGGGATGATATCATGGGTTACTGGAAGAAAGTTCAGGAGGCGTTCCAAGAAGGATATTTGAAAAAGTATAATTGCCCTGAATGTAATGAATATTCACTCCATGTTGAGCATGATAGTTTTGCAGAATGTGAAGAGGGTTGTAGGATCACTGATAAAGATAAAATATTTGAAGTTGTGGAGAAGGACGATTACGAGGGTTTTTATGAATTAGAAGAAATTAATTCAAGGTTTGTTTAGTTACCTATATAATTAGAATAAAGGAACCAATAATTTGCTAATAGATGAGAGCGCCTAATACATTAGGCGTTTTTTGTTACTAGAGCAAGTACAATAATGAAACAAATATTCATAGTAGATGGCTTATTATTCATTGTATCACAAGTTAAAATATCAACATGTAGTATTTTTAGTTGTTGACAATCTATATATAGTTACATAAACTAAGTGTGTACCATTTATTTCATACAGAGGAGGTGTTCACAATGGCTAAATCTAGCACTCGCAAAGTTTCATCAGCACAAATGTCTTCAAAGGCTTCTTCCGTGTTGAAAAGCAAGTCTTCAAGCAAAATAGCAAAATCACTTGCTGGATCTGTGTTGTCTCAGTCTCGCGCTGGTCGTAAATAGGAAACTTCATATAACTACGAATCAGTTAAATTCAATATCTGAAATCTAGATTAATTGTAATAAAATCAAAGGCTGTTTAAAGTGATGAACTGAACTTATAAAATATATAATGAAATTGGGGATGTTGTGATGATTTTTGACGCAAGTGGAATAACTGAAGAAGATGAATTGAGAATTATTAGAGCTAATACGCTGAGAAGTCTTTTAGACCTTACTTATTCAGAGTGGTTTGAAAGAGGTACTTCCTTCTTCTTGCCTAACGAAGAAGGGGTGTGCGTTTGTAGAAATGTAGAAACGGGAAAGTCATTTGCATCTTATTCAGAAAATATAAAGAGGAGATATAATCAACTCCTAAATGAAGAGAATACCTTAGATACTACACATTTCTGCTTTGCTCTTGTAGAAGGAAAAGAAGCTAGGAAAAAATATAGAAACGAACTAAAAGTAATGTTTGCTTTTGATGAATCTGATAAAAGTGGAGTACCTCCCAAATTAAATAGATAAAGTTGTAAGTTTTATTTTTTAATTATAGTTTACACATTGACAAGAAGGAGCCGGAATTAGATGAATGATTTTTTAGATGGGAGTAATCTTGTAGAAGCAATTACGGGTAAATGGCATAGGCTAGAACAAGGTGTTGGTAAAGGCACTTTTTTAATTGAGTTATCTGACTCACTTCTCCTGAATGTGCATGTAGACTCTAAGAGTCTAGACATTTTAATGAAACAAGGAGAGGTTTTTCGTTACATGGGAGACTTTTCATTTAGTGGCCTAGAAGATGAAGAGAAGTTTTTATTTCATAGTTTAAGTATAGAACATATCCACTTTAACAATCGTGAAGTTCAAATTGACAATCCAAATTCAGAAATCTCATCAGTTTTTGTAAAACTCAGTCATGAACAGAGAGAGGTGACAGAAAGAAGATTAGAGGGACAATAATGCCTCTCTCATTTATAAAAATTTCGTATTATGAAGGAGTGATGTTATGAGCATGACTAGTGAGATTAAAGCATTTTTACCGCAAATTATTGAATTTATTGATTTAGCTGACAATTATTATAAAGAAGTAACAGAAGAAAATGAAAATCGAGACTCAATATATCAAGAAATGTCGTCTAAGCTTAAATCGTGGGAGTATCGTAATTTGTTGTTGTTGGAATCTTTAATGTACATTGGACAAAGTGATTTTATTGATCGTAGTGACTACACTACAGACTATGATTACTATAGAGATATAGAAGCTATTCGTGGGCACAGCTATACACCGGAGAAAGCTCTCAATAATATGTATTATTATTTGCACGATTTGAACCAGTATACTTCACCTGCTGGACATATGCTTGAAAAGCTTCTTTTGTCTCGTTACCTTAAACAGGGGTTGGATGTGCTTAGAATAAAACGAATTGAAGAATTCTCATCAAAATAGCGTAAGAAGTATAATCCTATTAATGATTGGGGGTGAGTAGCATAAAATGAATCTAAACCAGCATCACACAATGACCTACACACTAAACAGTGGAATCAAAGGAACTGTCGATCTATCCAGCAAGCAAATACAGGACTGGATAGAGTCATATCGTGTGGGGAGCAAATATGTGACGACAGTAGGAAAAGAATACTTTGGTTTGAATCCTGAGCTTGTAGCAGATTTTAAGGTACATAATGAATTTTCCGAGCAGAGGGAATATGTAGCAGCAATACAGCAACCAGTAGTAGCGAGTAAGAGTAAAGAGCAATTAGCAGACGCATACATCCAGCATAGGGTATTGATTCAGGTAGAGTGTAAATGTGGAGCTTCCTATATAGAAGAGTCAGCGTACAAGAGGAACAAATGGGGCTGTAAAGAATGTGGTGATATCGTGTTTCTGGACAGTAAGAAGGGTATGGTTGATACGATTAAGGGTAAGGCTTGGTATATGACCAATAGGTATTTTGTTGAGAGGTGATGGGGCTTCTTTCATTTTGAAATAACTCTTATCTACCTGTATTTATATACAAAGTCTGGGCAGTTATTTATTATGAAAAATTCATGTGAAAAGCGTCTCAATTTTTAAAAAGGTGTGTATTAATTAAATTTTTGAATTAGGAGATACGCAAAAATATTTAAAGGCTTATACGACTCTAAAAAGAGCGAATTAAGTCTTTTTTTTGTATACCCTGGAAAGGTACCCTTTTGTAAAATATCGGGGATTTGAATGGATGTTTGTGTAATGGAGACATGTCCACCATTTAACATGCTGATATTTTTAATTAGCACCAAGATTACAATGTTTTATTTGTTTATTTCCCTATTGAAAAAATCCAACTTATACCGACAAAAAACGACAAAATTTTCAAAGGACTAATGGTAATATTACTTTTGTCTCATTTTAAGGGGGATGAGTCTATTTAACTAGTAGTTATTTATCGATTGGGGAGAGTGCAATATGAAGAAAGTATGTATTTTGTTTTTTTCTTTGCTGCTAATACTAGCACAGCCAGGATTTTCACAGGCGGCAACCAGTGAGAAAGAATTAGAGAATCACTGGGCTGGCTCATTAATGAACGAATGGTTGTCCAAAGGAATCTTAAAAGGATACGAAAATGGAAAGGTGTATCCAGATCGTCAAGTCACACGGGCGGAGTTTTTAAGCATACTACATAAGGGATTTGATAGCCAAAATACTTATGATGCATCGGACAAGAAAAGCAAGTTCAGTGACGTGAAGGTGAATAATTGGTATTACAAAGATGTTTTAAAGGCTGTTGATGAGGGGGTTATTAAAGGATATCCCAATAACACGTTTCAACCGAACAAGACCCTGACTCGTCAAGAGGCTGCTGTTATTCTAGCGAACAAATTGAACCTGAAAGAAGATAATTTAAATCTTCTTAAAGAGTACAAGGATTCCAATACTGTAGCTGAGTGGGCCAGTACCAGTTTCTCAGGTGTTCTGAACCATGTCATACTGCAAGGTTATCCGGATAAGACATTGATGCCTAGAAATCTGTTAACTCGCGCTGAGGCGGTAACCTTGCTAGATAAGGCTATTAAATTTGAGTCTTCCAACAAAACCACTTTGAGTCCTCCTACTAATCCAGAAGGTAGTACTGAAATTAAACAAAGTGAGAATACTCAAACGGCTAACGCTTCTACAAGCAGTGCTGATACAGATAAAAAATCGAAAAAAAATAATATTGATACGAAACTAGATTCTGATAAGGATGGCCTGCCTGACTATAAGGAAGAAATGATGGGCACAGATAAGCATAATCCAGATACAGATGGTGACGGTTTAACTGATGGACAAGAAGTAAATCTTATTGGCACTAGTCCATTAAAAATTGATACCGATGGAAATGGTATAAATGATGGTGATGAGGATAGGGACGGAGATGGCTTAACTAACGCTAAAGAAATACAACTTGGCACTAATCCCGGTAATAAGGATACTGATTTCGACGGTTGGGAAGATGCCTACGAGTTACAGAAAGCTACGAATCCCCTAGAGGCTGATTCAGATCATGATGGATTAAAAGATTCTATAGAAGAGAAATTTGGAATGAATCCCCTTAACCCCGATACGAACGGTAATGGTATTAAGGATGGAGATGAATCGGTTGTGTACAAAACAGAGATAAAATCCTATGAACGTGACCGAAATGTTACACCTTCAGTAAAAATCGCTTCTGACGCTAAAGAGGCAACTTCTACAGTAATCACAAATGTTTATGGGGAAGATGCCTTTATTAATAAGAACATTCCTGGATATATTGGTGCGCCATTTGAATTCACAACAGATGTCCAATTCAATACAGCCGCAATTACATTTGAATATAATCCAATTTTGGAATCAGATGATTTTCGCCCAGAAATATTTTACTACAACAAAGAAAAGCAACTCTTAGAAAAGGTAGAGAATCAAACGTATGATCCGAGTTCCCATTCAGTAACAGCCATTGTCCCTCATTTTAGCACCTACATTTTGTTAAATGGTAAGGCATGGGATGCGGCTTGGGCGAAGGAAATCAGATTACCTAAAAAAGATCCTTCAACGGGGCGTGATCGCAAAGTTGATGTCGTGTTTAGCATTGACACTTCTGGAAGTATGTCTTGGAATGATCCCAAGAATATGAGATTGCAAGCAGTTAGTAACTTTGTGAGTAAGTTGGAAGAGAATGATAGAGCGGCGATTTATCAATTCGACAATTATTCTGTCCAGAGAATTGCTTTGACTTCTGATAAACAGTCGGTACAAGATGCTGTGTATCAGGTAAGTGGGGATGGAGGGACTAATATTTACTCTGCTTTAGATTCTGCATTAACAGAGCTAGAGCAGAATGGAGAAGACAACCATGAAAAGTTTATTGTTCTGTTAACCGATGGGCAAGGAACCCGGAATAATGAGCTTATTGATGATGCGATACAAAAGGCAAAGAGTGAGAAAATCTCTGTTTATACTATTGGTCTAGGAGAATCCATTGATGAGAGAATGCTTAAGCGAATTGCGTCAGAGACAGGAGGTTCATATTTCCATGCTACTACAGCAGAATCAATTGACTTGGCGTATGAACATGTAGCGGATGAAACAATTGATGCCTCATTAGTTTTAGACAGCGATAAAGATGGAATTCCTGATTATTTTGAAATCAATGGCGTGCGTTTAAGTAATGGTGATATTTTGTATGGATTAGATCCTAACAATGCAGATACGGATGGAGACGGAATACCGGATGGAATTGAGGCAATCCTTGCTTCTAAAAATTTTGATCAAGATCCTGTTTATTTTTCAATGCTCTCAGATCCAACGAAAAAAGATTCAGATGGAGATGGTATGAGTGACAAAGTTGATCCCCAACCTCTAGTTTATAACGTGACAGATCGCCATAATGTAATGGTTAGTGATTTGAGTTATGTGAATTTAGAATCAATACAGGGTACTGAGTTTGGGGGAACACTAAATGAAGAAATAATAAATAGATTTAAAGACAGTGACGCTTACCCTGATATTGAGTTGGCAGGATGGAAAATCATTAAAGCCTACAATAGTAAGTGGTATAATTTTAGTTTTGGAGCTGTAGCATTGAAAAAAGGTAATGACATCATTATAGCATTTAGAGGAACGGAATCTGAAACGTGGGAGCAAATAAAAGACTTCGCCAATGACTTAGCCATATTTATAAATAATGACAATATACAGACGTATAATGCAGAGGATTTTGTAGCAAGTGTTATTGAAGAGAACCCAAAAGCTAATATTTATATTACTGGTCATTCATTAGGAGGTTTCTTAGCAAGTGTTATGTCATACGAGTTAGCTTCTTTGAATCTAACAAATATTACAGGGAATAAAGATGCATATAAGGTGTTTAAGAATAGTGAGTATCAGTTCATTAAGGGGAGAACTTTTAATGCTGCCCCATTCTTTATTAATGGTTACTCTACAAATCTTGTAAGGCAGTGGGGAATAGAAATTTTCACCCCTTATACCGATGGTCCTGTCACACTTTCCGAATTATTGAGTGATGAATATAACGATCAAATTGAGAATTATACAACAGAAGGTGAGTTTTTAAGTATCCTTAAACAATATGCTTTGGGCTTACGTTTAGGAAAAGTATTCGAGCCTTTCCCAAGCAGTGGAAGTATGATGGAGAGACACTCGATTTATAAATTTTATGAACACTTCCCGCTTAAGTAAGGAATAGTCGATAGAGAATAGACCATATGGTCTATTCTCTCATTTTCTCGAAAGGAATGGTTACATTGAAGTCTAAAAAGAGAGCAATATCAATTTTTACTGATGAGCAACTGCAAAACTGCGTAAATTCCAGTGTATCCGTTCAGCTATATGTGGAAAAAGAACTTGACTATGAAGGTAGTATTGTTGGATATACAGATCATTCTATAACTACAGAACGAGGGTTTTATTTAAGGGCAAATTGTAAAGTAGAAACTAAAGATAATTATTTAAAATTGTTAACGTACTAAATGGACTGAACTTAAGAATCGAACCTCGGCAAATGGTGTTCCTCTTTCCTTAAGAGTTTCATTCTTTGGTTAATTCTTAAGTTCCTTTTACATAACTAACTTCAGAAGACTATTGACACATAACTTCAAGAACAGCACAGAAAATGATAAAAGCGTTTGAACAGTTTGGAAAACGGACGACGTCGTCCGATTTGGCGGTAGGTAAAATATGCCAATTGCTCTCTCTACCCGAATCTGTTGATCGTTTTGAATTTGTTGAACAGGAGCATACTGTTCCTTCGACTGGTGAGAAGAAGACCGGGGATGAAATGACTGTGAGGGAAAAAGATTTGAGTTTCTTCTATTATATAGAACCAACTTGATAGAGTGAAAAACCATGAAAATAACACTTCCAATCCGCGATTCTTGTTACGATTCACGATTCGATTGAGCTACGATAAAAAACATAGATAAATAAAGGTTTTTTAAAATTTAAATTTTGAATAAAACAATTGCTAAAAAATTAAAAAATCCATTGATTCATTAGCTTTTTAGCGAATTTCCTTCCAATTTGTACGATTGAAGCTACGATTCCAACTATTCCACAAAGAATCCTTCATTTATCTACGTTTTCACTACTTCTTCAATACAGCACGATGTAAATATATACAGACACAATTTTGGACCATAAGACTTAAGAATTGCATATGGAATATGGGGAATTTGAATATATGATCAATTTTGACGATTGAGATTCTGAATCTGTATTTTAAATCTATAGACTGAGAATTTTTTCTTTTTTCATATCAATTATTCCATCCATGATATTCTTAGAAGCTTTCATATGCAGATCTATTTTATTGTCATTTAATACAACTTTACTAAAGAAAACTCTAACTATTTTGCGTCTGTTTTCCATACTTATTATGTTTTTATTCATAATATATTGATACTTTTCAAGTGTATCTTGAATAAGATTCACATCATTTTTGTTGTGAAGAGTTGCTGATAATTTATGCTCTATTATTTGTAACTCCTCTTTTATGTCATGTACCTGCAAATCCACCGCTGATACCTTGTCCTCTAAATCCTTCATTGATTTGATTATTCCAGCCGCATACATCTCTGTATAACGTTCGCGAGACGCTTCTTTTTCCTGTAGGGACTTTTCTAATTTCTTTTTTTGTTTAAGTAATTCATCAGAGTTCGAGTTTTCGTTTTGTTGTTTAACTATACGTTCAAAAAATTCTGTTGGTTCAGATATTATGTTTTTAACATACTCCCAAACAATCTTATCTACGTAATCAACTCTCCAATTACGTCCTTCACAGATTGGATTGGACTCTCCCGTCCCAACTTCCCATGATTTTTTCGTCTTATGCTGACAAACGTAATATTTTAACAGTCCATTCTTAGTTTTTGTAGTTACCCCCGATGATACTGCTGCGCCACATCGACCACAACGGCAAATTCCTTGCAATAGATAATCTTCTGTCGGTCTTCCTGGTTTGTTCTTATTCAGAAAATCAAGCCTTTTTTGAATTTTATGATATGTCTCCATTGTAATGTAAGCAGGTACAGGTATGCGTCTCCATTCTTCCCTTGGTTGTGGAACTTGCTTTCTTGTTCCATCGGCATTCCTAATTACTTTAGATTTACCAAAGTAAAAGTTTCCTGTGTAGGTTTCGTTTTTAAATATTCTGCTTATTGTAACCTGATACCATCTGTCTTTTTTAGGAGCTGACACATTACGTAAAGATAACTCTTCGGCAATCCTAGAACAGCTATAATCTTTATGTAGGAGCATATCTACCATTTTCAGATAAATTTCTTTTTCTTCTGGATTCTCAACAAGTGTGTCTAGCTCGGTGTCAAAAGTATATCCATAAATTCTATTTAAACCCGGTATAAGCCCATTTTTAACTTTTGTGATTCTTCCACGTTTTGTATCTGCTAATATTTTAGCCTTATTATATTCAGCGATGGAACCCTGAATATTAAAATTCAACATCGATTCTGGACTTGATTTGTCAAATTCGAACTCTACAAACCAAAAGTCTTTTCCCATGCTCCAAATACGATTGGATAGTTGGGTTTGAAGATGAAGGAAGCGACTCATTCTATTCGGATGTAGAAAGATAACGTGATCACCAATCCCATATTCAAGCAAGAACAATGCATAGTTAATCATTGGTCTGTTTGGGTTATCACCTGATTCTCCATCTTCTACCAACACCACTACTTCGTCTTCGTTGATGCCTTTTTGTTTGGCTAAATCCATACATCTCTCAATCTGAGATTCAATTGAGTAATTATCTACTTGTCCATCAGTAGAAACACGAGCATAAATAAGAGCCTTGATCTTAGTGACTAGGGCTTCAAGCTCAGCTTTACTAAATTTTTGTGATCCTGCAAGAGTTAACATTTATATATCCTCCGATACTAAATTAATTTCTAATGGAATTAAAAGAGAATATTCTTGAAGAATTAATTCAATCCACTGGATAATTTCTTTTTCGATTGTTTCAGCGGGTATTGTACTTTCTTCATCTGCGTAATGGATATCAAAATAAAAATTATTTTTTCTGCTATATTTCATTGTGTAGTGTCACCATCCTTATCGTATGTTAATATTTTTTTAATCATATGAGTTCATTTTTTCCCTTTCATATATCTTATATACCTGATAGAAAGAGAACGGTATTTCTATAATTTCATTGGGTTAAAAGCTATTCTTTTGTGTCATAAAGTATGCTTTTAGACATATTAAAAAGATACCTGTTTAAGTGTGTCAAAAAGTGGTATAATGAATTTAGTCGCATGACATGAATTGTATATACTTTTTGACACAACATTGGAATAAGGGAGGGTAAATGTATTGAAACTAGCTTATGGTAGAGTATCTGCTAAGGATCAAAATCCAGAGCGACAACTAGTAAAGTTTCGAGAATTGAAAATTGATGAAAGATATATTTTTGTGGACAAGTTAAGTGGGAAGAATTTTAACCGACCTCGCTATCAGGCAATGCGGTTAATGATTCGTGAGGGTGATTTAATTTACATAGATGCACTGGACAGACTAGGTCGAGATTATGATGGTATTATAGATGAATGGAAATACATTACGCGGGAAGTTGGAGCAGACATTATATGTCTGGATAATGAAACTTTATTTGATAGTCGCAAATTCAAAACAATGGGTGATTTAGGAAAACTTTTAGAGGATCAATTCTTAAGTATGCTTGCATACATAGCTGCACAGGAAAGGTTAAAAAATAAGCAAAGACAGAGTGATGGGATAGAGGTAGCCAAAGCAGCAGGGGTGAAATTTGGCCGTCCTAAGCAGGAGATCACAGCTGAATTTGCTCGTGTATATGACAAATGGAAATCTGGAGCAATCAAGGCAGTGGAGGCAATGAAAGAACTAGGTATGAAAAATAGAACGTTTTATCGTAGAGTTAAAGAATATGAGCAACAGAAGCAAGTAGGATAAATTGTTCATGTGTTTAAAGCCTAGATGATTATGTCTAGGTTTCTTTGTTATGTTTGCTGATCAATACTAGCAGGTACAATAAAAAGGACGGGGGTATTTTACATCATAAACGTCTATTTAATTTACAGAATTGCCCCTAGCACATCCACTTTCACACTCAAGTTATTTTTTGACTCGATACCATCCCTAATATCATTAAGGTTAATTGGATGCTATACATCCAATCTAAGCTCAATTCATAGATTAATTACAAGGGAATACGAATGTAACTATAAATCTGGTAACTTTGTATTGGATGAGTTGTATTATGATTTTTCCAATAAACTATACATCAATATGAGGACGATACATTTAATCATAAAATCATTGCAAACTATCCCAAAAGGTATCTTAAGCACATATATGAAAGGTATATGATTTTATTCCAAAAGATGGTACAATCAAACAAATATATTTTACTACTTGTTTCACAACTACATAATAATTTTAACTATGCATCGTATTTGTTAGTCTACGTTGAAAGGGTGGTTTATCGATGAAAATTACACCCACGATTAGAGCAGAATTGGAACAATTTCTACAACAAGAAGGCTTAACATTATCACAATTTGGACAAAACGCAGGGATGAATAGGGGAATAATAAGTAGCATTGTAACAGGTAATAAATCTATGTCTATTAATCAGCTTGATCGAATTACTGAAGCTATGGGCTTACCAGAGGGTCACTTTTACGACTTGTTCGTAGAAAACTACATCATCGACCATCCTCCGAATATGAGGCGAATTGAGCCATTTTTATATCGCTGTGCGGAGTTGGACAAGCTCGGTGTGATCCGTCGAGTGGTGGGAGCCATCATGGACAATCTACTCTATTCACCCAAGCTATTTGAAATTGCAGAAGGATTGCTGGCAAAGGGACGACATGAGGCAGCACTACTGCTCTATGAGGGGGTGGCTGAAGCGGAGAGATATCAACATTCTGAACGCCTAGCCATCTGTCAATATCGCATATTCAAGATTCAGGTTGGAGATGACCAAGAAAAGAATTTCCAATCAGCACTTCAATTTGAGCCATTTGTCAAACGTCTCGATGCTATAGACCAATTAGATGCACTTATAGATTTGGCTAATGTATACCGATCATTGCGAAAATGGGAACGCGCTAAGGAAGTTGCTAAGGATTTAAGGACTTTAGCCAAAGCTCAATACTCTTTGGATCATTCTCAGGAAAGGGAAGAGCGCAAGCCTCAGAGACCGTTATTTTTTTATATAGCATTCAGTAAATCACTTATTGGTGGCGTTTATTATGAACAAGAGAAATATGAGTTGGCGTTACAAATTGCGTATGAGTCTTGTGATTTGGATTGGGTGAAAGAGACCGACGAAGAAGCATTGCGTTGGAAAAGCTTGTTTCAAGAATGGGGCGAGGCTAACATATGTTTAACTAAGCTCATGGCTGGAGATACAGAGGTACTTCCTTTATACACTGATCTTATTTCAACAAATAGAGAGGAATTACTACCGGGTCTGTGGAATATAATGATAGTAGCCAATCGTTATAAATTAAATGTAGATGGTATTCTAAGTCAATTTGAAAGGGAAATATCCAACATACATGATCAAGAAGGAAGACAAACGAATGACAAGCAGAATATTAATGATCAGCTTGTTGGCTTTTTAAGTGAATTGGCTGACTATTATTTGACCAATGGTCAGTACGAAAAGGGAATTAGTTACTTATTAGACTGTATGAGATTATCCACTATAATTAATAATGAGCACTCTATACTTCGTTGCGTGAGAATGTTTGAACGTTGTCGCCAATTTGTCTCAGATGAAGTAAAAGTGGAGTATCGAAATTTAGTGGAAATGGGGTAATGGTATGAAACGCATAATTAATGGGTTGTTTGCAACTACTTACTTATTGGTGTTGTTAGCGAGCATACAAACAATAAACATTCAAGATTTTAGTATGTCACAGCCAATTTCTAACGGTGGTATCTCAGTTTTTGGTTGGCATATTGGAAGTTAGTACATTTTAAATAGTGTGAAAGCGTTTATTCAAATGAAGAATATTAAGTTACATTTAAGGCTTGGACGGGATTATCCGTTTAGCCTTTTTGTATTGCTGAAAACTTGCTAAGTCGTTGCTGAGTTGGATAGGTGATAATTTATGAGATAGAACATGGAGGAGATAGAGGAAATCAGCATTCACGAAAAGATACAAAGTCAAATAATTTGACTTTGGCAAAAACGCAAAAGGATATTGTTAATGAATCACTACCTTTTCAAAAGAACCACACACATGGAATGACAATCCTACTTTACAAGAAAATGGACTAGAAGTATAATGTTTCATGGGTATCAAGGTGAATTTAGAAGAAAGGGAGTTTATTTAATCATGAAGAAAAAAATTATGGGCCTTGCATTGAGTTCGTGTCTTTTATTAGCGAGTGTTCCCGCATATGCTGCCGACAGTGCGGCAGAACCTAACCAAGCAGTTGATCCAAACTTGGTGATCTCAACCAAGGAAGAATTGCATATCCCTAGTAACGTAACTGTTAATTCAATTACTCCATTAGACAATGCTTCTATAACATACGATCACAATCACGGAATTGATTGGGATGGAAACAACAGACAGGTTTGGGGAAACACTCAGGCCCAGCAAGGGAAGACAAAGCTAGACAGTTATACGAGAGCACGTTTTGAACAATTGACTGGATCAGTGTATGGAGATTCTGGACGAGTATGGAGCACCAACCAAGGAAGATCCTATGCTCGTTCTGATTGGGAAAACTATAACGCACTCAGATCCGGTGTAGCCAAAACATACTACGGTATCTAATTTTTCAACGAATTATTTCTGATATGAATCTCTGTTTTTAGTAATTCTATAATTAAAAATTCACCAAACAATTCACCTTGTTACCTATCTTGGAGGATATATTATGAACAATATTCGTATAACTCGTGTCAAAATTTTAGATGTGCTTTTGTTTATCGCTATCACCCTGTTCAGTTTCGCTTGCTTATTTACATTGTTTTATAATGAAAACGTAAATCTCGTAAAGAAACTAAGTAATAACTTTTATGATGATAATGCCTTGTCTTTCAAAACATCAAAAACTGAACTTGACTTTTCTTCTTTATATGAGGCATTACCAAATGATACTGTATTATTCGGAAGGTTTTTCAGGCAAGGAGAGGATATTCGAGGTGTTATATATAAGGGGGACTATGTTCCACCTAAATTAATAAGTGGAAGGTTTTTTTCTGAATCTGATTTCATATCTAATTCGCATGTTGCAGTTATTGGTAGAGATGTCCCCATAAATAAAACCATAAATGAAAAAAAATATGTCGAATATAATCATATGGATTATGAGGTCATAGGGATTATTGGGTACAATATACCTACTAGAATAGATCGAACAATTTTGCTGAACTTGAATGCTGATAATATCACTTCTAGTGTTGAATATATTGTTAGCAGTTCAACCATACAAAATGGTTTGAATTTTATTGGAAACGAAAAAATGTTCGGGCAGGTTTCTGTATACGATAAGGAAAATGTTAATATTTTGCATATAATTGATAGAGGTAATAATCAATTAATTACATCCATAATTTTTATTTTCGTACTCTTTGTAAATAGCTTATCGGTAATGATCTATTGGAACGAAAAAAAGAATACTGAAATGAAGATCAAATGGAGCAACGGGTACACTAAAAAGAAAATATTAATAGATGTGTGGAAAGATTTTTTCCCAATACTATTGTTGAGCTTAATATCGGCTCTTGGCTCTTCTTGGTTTTTCGGAAAAAATATGCATGATGTCGAGCCAAGCCTTCAACCGGCTATGTTAGGGGCGACGATCCTGCTTTTATTGTTTTCATTTTTAGTGATCGGTATCTCCTATATAAAGATGACACAAAGGTGATCTGTGATGCTCAATTTGCTTATTGATTCATTAAAACAACATAAACGAAAAACCATACTTTCCATCTTACAATGTACTGCATCGTACATTTTGGTTATTTTGACATTAAGCTTGGCTACACATACACATGAACTTACATCAAATGTTCAAAATGCTACATCCTCTTTATACAAGGTCAATGACAATTTTTTCAATGATGAGGAAAAGAACTTTCTTGCTCAATCGGATAACCTCAAGGTCTTAAATGAGCTGTACGAGTGGGAAAAAACGAATCCTAGTTTTAAGTATATTATTGCAAGCAGACAAAATCTTTTTCTAGATGTGCAAGGCTTGCCTGCAAAGTTTCAATATGGATATGAAGCTGGACACGAAACCCCAGACGCATATGAAAGTATTCAAGTGAATCAACAGTTTATTGACCATTTTGCTATCCAGACTTCTGAAGGTAGATTATTTCAAGCTGGAGATTATAACGTGAAAAATGACGTTATTCCTATAATTTTGGGTTATGAATATAAAGATTATTTTAAGTTGAAACAAATCATACACGTGGGATATATGGGAGTAAATTTAAAGTGTAAAGTAATTGGCTTTTTGGGGCAGCATAGCTTTTATAATAATGGATACGCTTTGAAATACTTGGATAGACTTGTTGTATTTCCATCGTTGGAAGTAGACAATATTCATGCACAAGATAGAAGTTTTATGTTAAAACTATTCTTGGATAAAACAAGTGGCTACATCCAATCTTCTCTTTCGGCACAAAAAATCCAAGAGCTGTTCACGCAAAAAAGTTTGCAACTTGATATCGAGCCATATGTTGTAGAAGGAGTCTCAAATTTTTATCTTACGATGTGGGGGCTAGAAGGAGAGCAATTACAAAAAGTTTTATTTATATTTTCATTTGTCATTGCTTTTGTTGCGCTATTCAGCATTTCAACAAATCTCATAGCTAAAATCACTCTCCGTAAATACACATATGGAATCATGATTGCAAACGGTACAAGAAGAGCAGTAATAAATCTTTCAATTCTTTTTGAGATATTTTTTATCAATTTGGTATCATTATGTATTGCAGCATTGTTTTCATTTATGATTTCTCAAAATATAAATATTCCTATTCTACTTATTTTCAGCTTCACACTTTCACTACTATCTTTTATTCCTCCATGGATTTCTGTGAATAGATTAAAGTTGTCGAAAACAATACGAGGTGGGAACTAATGAGTGTAATTGCATTAAAGAATATAAATAAATCTTACGGTTCAAGAATGATACTTTCCGACGCCTCTTTCAATGTAGATCATGGAGATTTAGTAGGAATCATAGGCAGAAGCGGGTCAGGTAAAACTACCTTGTTAAATATTTTAGGGTTTATGGATATTGCAGATAGCGGGGAGTATTTCTTTGATAGTCAACTAATTAAGCCCAAAGATGAGAAACGAATGACTGTGTTAAGAAGAGATGAAATCGGATTTATTGTACAAGATTATGGTTTAATTAAAGAAAGAAGTGTTTTTTATAATATTGCCTTGCCTTTATTGAGTCAGAACACACCTAAAAAGGAAATTAAGCACCGTGTTGACTCTATTGCGGAGCAACTTAAAATTTCTGACTTAATTAATGAATACCCCCATGAAATTTCTGGAGGCGAAGCTCAAAGAGTCGCAATAGCAAGGGCGCTTATCAGAAAACCGAAAATAATTTTGGCAGATGAGCCAACAGGTGCTTTAGACGAGTCAGCAGAATCGGACATATTGGAAATACTTCATGCTCTTAATAGGTCGGGTGTCACAATTGCAATGGTAACACACAATCAAGTAGTTGCAAATATATGCAAGAAATTGTATACAATAGTAGATGGGAAAATCGTTCCTGTGTAGCGAATATACTACAAATGCTTTAGTGTAAAGTTGCAACCAAATAGAATGCCACATCCCTGTTAATTGGATGTGGCATTTTTATGTCAATTTGCTTCTGATTTCCATGTTCAAAGAATGGAGGAAACTCGTCTTCAAAGCACGTAACAAATGACTTATCAAGGTCCCAAGTGTATTTAGTAAAAGATTCCTCTATGCCTACCGGTTATAGAATTATTACGGGTTATCCTGTATTTAAATAAAAGAGGAGAGTAATATATGAAACAAGAAGTGAGTTATGAAAATTTGAATTATTTTATAGAAAGTTACTTTAATTGGAGTATGGATTTCGCTGATTTAGAGAACTTAATTGAGGAGTTCAAAAGTAGGGAGTTACCTGCTTATGTTGAAGGTCTGACTCAGGAGATCGAAGAAATAAATGAACTAAAGAATTGGGATAGTGTACAAGAATTTGTTTATTTATATGGACAAAGAAATTTGAACATTAAAAAGATTGAGCGCATGATTGAGTTGTTACTGACAAAATTACATGGAGATAAATAAAAATTATTTTGTAAAGCGATAGAATAAAAATGCGGCAAAAAGGTCTAATTACGAACTAACAGGTCACCACGGAGGAAATTAAAGCACCATCATGAGTATTCCTCAAAGCAAAAGGACTCCAGCCATGTATTATGTTGGCAGAGTCCTTTTGTGTTCATCTTACAATTTATTCTCATTTACCAGTTTTAAAATAGGATTCAGGAACTCCCGGGTGTAAAAGAAACCGCCCTTTGAAGGAGCAGTCACTCGACTGTGGTCAAACACTTTGAAATCGTCAATGTTTGTTATCTCATGTGTTTCACTGTCATATACTAATTCAACTAAATCTTTATAGTCTTGCTTTGACCTAGGGAAGCACAGTACATCGTGAATTGTATCATGGGAATCTAAGATATAAACATGGGTGTCAGTAACTCTATAATTCATAATATCTCTCCTTATAATGGTATAAAGATATAATAGTACAACCTTTACCACTTACAAAGGTGCGATTGAAAAGTATGGTAGAGGATTTTAATTAAAAGTGTAACATTTATTCTAATCAAAAAAGGCTAAGGGAGATGGATCAGAGCGCCCGACAAAATGGAATTCAGATTTTTTTTCATTATATACATTTCTGGTGTTCTTGCTAGTAAAACGTGTGTTTCCTCCATTATCATTTTTTGAGAAATATTGTTGACAGCATCGAAGGACAAGTGATATATTATATGCACACCAATTGAGCATGGCTGACTTCAGTTGGAATGACGAAGAAAAGGAGACGCAAAATGAATCGAAGGTGAAACAGAATCACATAGGATGAAATTTAAGTAGTTGAAAATACATATTGCATTACCACAGTTACAATTAACAAAGTAGTTTTAAAATACAGCAAGTAGACAAGATGAATACTAGATTAGATAGATGGATTAAGGTATTTTTAGGATCGGTAAACTTGATATTGTTTTATTTGCTATCTGAAATGGGTCGTTAAGTTTATTTGTTGTGCGATCTTTGAAAACTGAATACAAGAAAGGTGGGAGTAGTCTATATTTCTGCGGAGATAATGGTTATTCACTCGCTAAAATATTCATTTATCTTTGAATGGAGATATTTTTGTTGAGTACTGTGACTATTTAGATGGATAGTAATATAAAATGAAGGGAGAAGTATATATTTTTGGCTTTTGTAGAGACGCGAGATTTTATTCAAGTTACTGCTAACAACGGGAAGACAAATTTATCATACATATTTGAAGGTAATGAAGATGTGCAATTGCTTAAAAGTAAGGTCCATAAAAGCAAAATGAAATACTACAGCAAAGAAGCTGCCAAGGAAATTGAGGAATGGAACAAAAAGGGCTATGGTATTTACTTTTTGCCTAATGGCGGCGGTTACAAAAATGATGAAATAACAGAATTTCGTGCGTGTTTTATCGATATGGATATCAAAGATGAGATTGAGCATGAACTTGTTGTTGCTGGGTTTACTGGAAGCCCAAATGAATTACAAGAGGCGGTAAAATCTAAGTTTTATTCGCTGAATAGTGCAGAGAAAACCAACTATAAACAGATATTCAGGAGCCGTGTTTCTGGATTAAAACAACGTGGGATTCCTCCAAGCGCAATTGTGGAAACGAAAAATGGGTTTCATATATATTATTTGCTCAATAAAGATACACAGAGACACCAATTTGAAACACTAGAAGGACTTTTAATTTACATATATAACGGGGATATGGCTGTAAAGAATACAGCCCGATTGCTGAGAGTACCTGACACTTTACATCTTAAAGATTCAAATGATCCATTTACAATAAAGCTTGAGGAATGGAATCGAAGTGTCAGGTATGATGCAGAAGATTTGATTATTCGTCTTAGGAAAGTTGTTGAGAAGGTACATGTTCAAACAGACTCTTTGTTATGTGTTAATTCACGTAAAGCACCCACATATAATACTAAGCTCCTGTCAAAAAAGAAAGGTCTTCCATCCAGAGTAGGGATAGATTATTCTTCAATGAATATCGGTAACATCCCTACAATCAGCAAAGGGTTTGAAGGAATTCCAGAACTAAAGAAAAGGCTAGGATTAGATAACCAAGATGATCTGTGCTATATAGACCGGGATGATATCAGGCAATTCTTGAAGAAGCAAAATTTAAAGCACCTACTTGGGATAGATTCTGATAGGTTCTATTGTATTTTTCACAATAGCAGTAATTCAACCAGCGGAAACATATACTCCTATGACGATAAGTGGTTTTATAAATGCCACAGTTCTCGATGTGGAGTCCATTATGATATTGTTCAGATTATAGAGAGAATAACAAGGCTTCCTATACATAAAGCATTCGACTATTTAAAAGAATTGTACAATATTGCCGAGGTTAAAACAGAATGGCAATTAGATCAAGAGAGACTTATTGAATTTAACATTGAGTTTCTGGAACGATTCAAGTACGACATAGATTTACAAGAGAACTATCCATACCTAACGAAGTTTCTGAAAACTAAAGGTACATTGGGGCTGCTGATCCAGATCCATGAGATAGCAAGGAGAAAACTTCCCCAACTTGCTAAAATGAGGAATATGGATTCAAGTAACGCTATTGTGTTCGCACCAATGAGGAAGGTCATAGAGGAGTTATTAAGCGAGAATTCAGATTTACACAGCATTAATAAGGCCAACACGAAAGTAGTAATCATGATATTTATGTATCTGTTCAATTGTGTTGGGGTTGACCAATTACCCTATGAAATGCAGAGAAGAATTGAACAGTATCAAAAGGAGTCTCATAAGAATAATATTATCCATTACAAAAATATAGCGAGATATTATGAGATAGTCAGCATGGATACTGAGCGGCTTGTACTAGCTGAAGAGATGAGCCAATTCTTTTATAAGAATCATTTAACAATTTCAAACTTTAATCGTGAACAGTTGATCAGGCTGTGTGGAGTAGAAGAGGGAAATCGTGTCTTCCCTGATCGATCAGATGAAGCGATATCGAATTTAAACCAATCCATCTCACAGGAGATTAAGCGAGTTGTAGATGAGTTAATTCAGGTCAAGGGATGGACCTATGACAATGAGATTATTGAGCATATAGATATCTCAGATTTCAATATGAAGCAACGATACAAAGACAGCTTCAAGTACATACCTAAAAAGAAGTCGGATGAATTAGATTCATTAGCTGTACTGGATAATGATGTTGGATTTCAGAAGTGGCGTTATGGGTTTCTAGCTAAAAAACTATCTATGAATGTACCAGCAATTATTTCTAATCAGGAGTATCGTAGGGCAAGAGTAAATAAGCTGTTGAGAAAGCAGTTTGACATTCCTATACATATAAAAGGTTTCGTTTATCATCAAGAAATATCAGAACAAGGTAAACAATTAGAAGACAAAGCTTCACATATCCTACGATTAAAGCAACATGATTTAAGTCTATCTAATGCTCAGATAGCTTCATTAGTTGGATGTTCAAGACAATATGTATCTAATGTTCTTAAATGCAGAGATTAAACTTTATATTGATAATCTGATTATAGAAGTGTCAACTAAATGGTCGCTTTTAAGCACCTCATATCATTAGACTAAAGAGTAGTAACATTATGGGGTGCTTTAATAAGCACATTTAGTTGACGGGTAGATAACAGAATAAGCAATGTACTTGGTCAAAATGGAATGACGTTTGGCTTGTCTTTAGTGCGTCCATTTTCTGGGTACTCTATAAGAAATTAAGATGCTTCGTTTTGGGATGGGCATTTATATAGGGAAGGATAACACCTGTTTATTCATAGATAAATGTATAGGGGTATGAGCGTTAAAATTGATTTAGGGACTCATCTTTACGCTTTTACATATAGCCGCATAAACTTACCATAGAGGCGGTTTATTGAAAGGGGTGATGCGCTTGAGCTAGTGTTGGACTGTTTTCACATGAAGTAAGCTAGAATTATATAAAATAAAAATATACATAACAAAGGGAGAATAAAGAATTGACAACTAAACATGATTGGCTGACTATCGGAAAAAACATGAAGGCAGAGCGCATTGAATTGGGGATGTCTCAGCAAAGTGTTGGTTACAAATTGGGCTGTTCGGATAAAAAAGTGAGACATTTCGAGCAGGGAAAAGAGATTAAAGACAGAGATTCATTTTACAAGCAGTATAAGCAGATCCTGAATGACAGTTATGATGTCCATCTGTCAGAGCCAGAAAAAGAGATTGAAGACAATCAATATGAACAAGCAAAGCGAACTCTTAAAGAATTGTTGCCAAACCATCTACGAACTCGATTCGATACATACGCTTTTATTGCAGGTGGATGCGTTCACAGTATCTACAATGGGGAAGAGCCGAACGATTATGATTTCTTTCTAACAAATGAAAAATACGCGCAAACATTAAAGGACTATTTTAGTGGTATTGAGGGCTTGGAAGAGAAAAGTAGTGCTAGTGCTAAGAAGGGTACATATAAAGGACTACCACTAATCGTAACAGATAACGCAATTTCGATAGGCAAATTTCAGATTATTACTCAATGGGTGGGGAACATTCATGATGTAGTTTCAGAATTTGATTTCAAGCACAATATGTTTTACTACTACAACGGAGAGATTGGAACGTTGAGCGATTTCAAATATCTAGATGAGAAGAAGTTAGTTTATAACGATCAACGAGGAAGAAACGTAGGACATACCTTTATTCGAACAATCAAATTTGTAGAACGTGGATGGACGATTTCACATAAAGAGCTTTCCAAATTGTTGATTAAACTAAATGATGTTGGTCTAAGCGAGAAAGAGATTCTGAGCTTTAATAACAGTATTACAAAGAATGAAGAATCAGATACATATAGCAGTGATAGCAATAGTAGTACCGATAGCAACACTAACATGAATATGAAGTGTGAAGACGACGAGAATTACGAATAATACATACATAGAATTTGAACGTGATTGAATTAAAAGGCAGGCTATGAAGGGAGGTGGGTACAATGTAGATTTTAAGTCAAGTTAGCTTGTTGGATTAGTTGGTAAAAGTGAAATGAATGCAAAAAAATCAAAATTAGAGAGGATAAATAAGATGAAACTAGCGGTGATGTTTAAAAATGGAGATTTGGCTATAGACAGAGAAAATTGCAGCATTGAAGATGCTCATAAATATTTAGATACTGCACAAGAAAACATCAAAAATGGTCAATATGTTATCTTCGATAATGGTAAAGCTGTTTACGAATCGAAAGATATTAAAGCTGTAATTGTGTACATGTAAATAAATAAAGGAGACTGGTTGATGAAGATTCAAAATCAGCAGATTTACTGGTTGATGGGGTTTATTATGGAATGCCCAATGAATGCAAAAGGAAATCGAATGAGAAGACGTTTCCTAGACATTTTAGAAAAAAAGTTTGAGCAGTATAAGGTACATAGACAAGAACTACTTGAAATATATTGTGCAAAAGATCAAGACGGGAATTTCAAAACCAAAACTGAAGCTGGAGAGCTATTGTATGAGATTGAGGATAAAAAGAACTACTTACTTGATTTTTCAGACTTACAGACAGAGTATTTTTTCGTAAGCGAAGATGATCAGAACGAAGAGATGTTAAGGATTATGGGCGAAGCCTTTTTAAGACAAGATGGATTATTTTCTGGAATGGATGCTCAATATTTAAATGATGTATCGGAAGAATTCGAGAAATATTTTAAAAAGCAAGGCATTGATTATAATCAATTTTATTTAAAATAATACATAAGGTGGAGAGTAGAACGTGAGCAGATTTAACTATGTAGTAGAGAATGGAATAGGGTATGCGTTTTCAGATACAAGAGCAAGTAAGGGGATGGGAGGCATATACTTCAAATTTTATGATGGATACGAGAAGACTAGGAAGTATGGGAATAAAACCGTGTCAATTGGTGGATACACAGAATATGCCGATAAGATTTTCTCTCAGATAACAGATAGTAGTAGTATTTCTGATATTCAGCGTATTACCAGGGAAGTATGTAAAAATGATGACAGCGAAATGGGAGTGAGTGTTTTTCTCTACAGACAGGGTGAGTATATCATGTATGACATGACCACTCATTCTCAAGAACCATTTGAAATTTTTAAGACTGTGCTTGATAAACGCGCTGTATTATGCGCTGGTGCAGGTACAAATGAAGCCGAAAAACTGATTCAGAAATTTGTGTCTCAAGGTCATTCTATCTTTGATTCAGTAGTTAAATCCTACATGCTACTCAACGATGAAGTAGTTGGTGGACAGCTAATCTATTACGTGAATAACAAAGGGACGATCACTAAACATGTCATTGATATTCCTGATGTAAAGAAGGATCTTAGACATTGGAATGATAGACATTCTCTACATGCTATGATGGATGGTAGAGCGCGATTTGCTGACGTTAAATTGACTAAACCAGACGGTAGGTTTTTGGCTGATACCAATAATGGTGTATTTGACCTCAATGGGTGGAATTTGGAGGGGATAGGAAAGTTAACGGCTGAAATGATCGCCGTGAACACAATTACCGCTGATGATGGCTATATAAATAGTTTGACAGTTAACCATCTAAAAACAATCGGGAGAGACGTGGAGATTGGTCAGTACGTCGATTACATAGACATCAAAGACAATAGCATTCAATTTATTACAGCTAAAGTGGGAAGCAAGGTTCAGGCTACAGATTCAAAGGGGAGACCACTATTCTGGACGGATAACACAAAAACAATTCTATCGCCAGATGAAACACAAGATATTGCGTGGTCATATAGCTTTGACGAAGTTAAGGTAAAGAGTACATATAAGTTTGAAGGTTCAGGAGACGCAGCCTACCCAACGATTGATCTAGGCTTGGGAGACCTGTATGGTTATGGAAAAGCGTCCATAGAGAAGCCAGTAGGTAGTTTGAATATAGTATATAAGGCAAGCAATTCAGGAGTGGCTAGAGAAGTAAGTCTTGCAGACAGCGGTTTATTTATAAAGAGCGAACGTGGGAAATTTGTAGTCGAAAGTAAAGATGTTACTTTTGCATCTGAGAACGGAACTATAAAAATGAGTAATGGAAAAGCATCAATAACGCTTAATTTAGATGGTTCTATTGACTTCGATGGGACTCGTTATAACTTTAAATAAATGTTAGGACTATTGGTTTTGATTATGTTGATTGCACCCCGAATGTAAACTAATTTATGTTGTGGCTACCTCCGATATATATTGTAAGTGTATGTAATCATATATGCTAATCGAATAATTGGAGGATATACAATGAAGAAGCGGATTCCAACGTTCCTCGCTGGTGCAATATTTGGCGTTGCAGTAGCAGTTAGTGGCGTAGCAGGAGCAAGTACATATTTAAAAGCAACATTGACACCTACAAAGATTATTGTTGATGGAGAACAAGCAAAACTTAGTGACAGCCCGATCAATGTGAATGGTAAAGCGTATCTTCCACTTAGAGATACAGCTTCAGCAATGGGCTATAATGTAGCAAGCGCAAGTGGCGGTAAAATTGAGTTGGTTAAAAGCAAAGGAACGGTTTCTACTCCCTCCTCTACCCCATCTGCTACAACAACCACAAAAAGTGAGCCAGCAACATCAGCGGTTAAGCAAGGAGGTAAAACCTTTAACGTGGAGCAGTACATAAAAGGAGATAAATTAGACAGCGAGAAGATTGCAGCAGCCATTGCTAGTGGTGAGCTGACGATTAATTCACAGGATGCAAATGGTGATAGTATTCTACATTGGGTGATTAGAAAGAATGATTATGCGACATACCTTGTGATCAAGAAGAATGCTTTGAATGTGAACCTTGTTAATTCACTTGGAAATTCCCCACTTCACGAGGCTGTTTTAGATAAAAATGGTTTTTATATAGGGGAATTAACTGGTAATACGTACAGAGCCAATGCTAAGGTCAAGAACGCTGAAGGGAAGATTCCGCTTGATCTAGTAGAGAAGGGGAGTTTCACCGAAACAGAGTTGAAAGCTTACATGTTATAAATCTAATCAAGCGTCCATCAATTGGGCGCTTTCCTTTTCCTATAGAAGAGAACAGCAGATAAAATCAACATTTCATAAAAACTAGGAGGCTATATTATTGAGTAAAAATCGTGTTGTACAATTAGAAGTTATACAGGATTGGATTGACACCTATGGAGACCATAATTACGTTGACTACAAGCGCCGCGCAATCGCATTCGTAGAGCGCTACTATACGAAGGATTCCAGTAGTACAGAAGAGCGCTTCGCAGTGTATCTTCTTCATGGCAGCATATACTGTCGTATTGTTAACTGTCGTCATAACGCTGGCATTTACAAGCATGTAGAATGCGAATGGGAAGATGAAAGCAAAACATTTTTAGAGCTAGTGAAACATAAAAAACAGTTTTGGCTTGATTGGAAAGAAGCAACAGTAAAATACATAGATAATGACTATAAGCAATCATTTAGGCCAACCATTGATCGAATTAATGAGCATCTGAATTATAATTTTGACAATATACAAGTTTTAACGAATGCAGAGAATGCTTCTAAAGCCACTCGTAAGCCACACTACGTTTTTAAGGTGTTTGATAGTGTTAACCCTGATAAATCCCAATCGTTTTGTAGATATGAAACTAAAAAAGAAGCGCTAAAATCAATCGGGTTGCCACAATCTCATAGCGATACTGGTCGTTACTATCAAGTGGAGGATTCTCTATACCTCATACAGAGTGAGGACGTTACATGGGGCAGAAGAAAGCTTGAAGATTACGAAACAACAGAGGATTTGAACTATTCGGGCTGGCTCCCTGTCAGAAAAACATCAGTTGGAAATGGGAAAGTACAAACGGTTTATCAGCAGTTTACTTTTGAACAAATGGCAATCATCTTAAAGGAACCTATAGAAGAATGAACATACATAGAAGTCGCTTCAGACGAAAGTTAAAGGTTGTTTGAGGGGGGCTAGAGTTAGGGGTAGGAACCAAGGTTATATATAAAAAAATAGAATTCCAAGCGAATTGTTTTTTAGATATCTAGTGGTCGCTCGGTGTAGTTAAATGGTTCCTTTACATCATAATAAGATTTTGAAGTTTATAGGTGTCCTACATAATGATGATCTGATTAATGTCCTTGAGAAAATATATAGAAGGAGTAGATAGAGTCAATCCAATTATGGGTTGACTCTTTTTTGTAAAAAACCAATTGCCTCAATTCAGAGCACATCTGGGTTTACATTGTTTAAGCTTAATCTAAAGAGTCTTTTTCCTCTTTTTTTTCTTCAATTATTCGGTTAATAAGATTCTTGTGAAGCTCAACAATTTTTAATTTCCTATTGTGAATTAAACTTGTGCAAACGAATAAAAGTGCTACAGCAAGAGAGATAAGCAAAATGCTTGTTACGTTATTCTCAACAATATTATTAATCACTTTAGTGAAATTTTCAATGAGTGTAGGAGCATCGTCCTTATTAGATTTATTGATTCTTAATTGGAATAAAGTACTATTAGATGTTAAAAGAAATAGAATAATAAAGGTGAATAGAGGATAGATCAGTTTTATAAATGAGTCTATAAGGATTAAAAAAATATTACTGGTGGGGGTAATATGCTCTAAATAATCTTTATGAAGCTTTAAGTCATAGAATGTTTCGCCTTGATATGCTTGATACAACAATTTAGTTTTTCTATAGTTATAGAATGTGGAGTGGGATTTAAATTTCTTTTTAATTGGATGTATAAGTGTCTTTTCAAAACTGTCAAGAACATTAATGTCAATTATAATAAGAATAATAATTGCTAAAATTATCCAAGCAGTAAATGTCATGCAAGTTGTCTCCTCGTAATCTTGTCTGAAATTTTTAGTATAAAACGGAAAAATATCACAGATTATAATTTATATTTAATCGCAATGTTGTCTAACTGATGTTGAGTTATTTTATTAGCATCTATTTCAATTTTTATGAAAGGTAGGAGGGTATTCTTCTTTTCTTTTAGAACTTTTCTATATATATTATTTAGAAATTTTTGAGAGAATTCTTTGAAAGGGCTAGGTGTTGTTACTGTGGCGCTATCTCCTAATAAATTGTCGATGTTCTTAGATGAAACCAACCAAGTATACGCAATTACTTTCGCTTTTCTTTTTTTTGATATAACTAATACTTTATGCATTTGTCTAATAAAGTCTCTTCGGTATTTTATCTTTTTTCCAATGTGTATTTCAATTTGATTAAACCAGTTGTATTGACAATTGGCAGGAAGCTTAATGAATTTCCTAGAATATAGAATTTGTAATAGTTGTTTTATTAAAAAAAGAAGAAGAGCAGCATATGACAAGATAAAGAGTATTTTTTCGAATATGGGGAAAATTAATATAAAAATTCCGAATACAGATAATAAGAATGATAATAGAATTACCGTTGTTTGCTGATTTAATGATTTCATTGGTACACTTCCTTATGTTTGATAAATACATTTTATGTGGTAATAAAAAAAATATCTACAATTAACATGTTGTAGTGTGTCTGATACGTATTTAAGCTATTATTTTTTTTGTTTTAATGATAACCTTTATATAAATATTGTATTGTTTACAAATGGAGGTTTGTATGAAGAGAATAGCTACATACTATGCCAGATGCTCAACAGACAAAGAAGAGCAAAAGCAGTCAATAGATAATCAAATTAGTGGTTTAATGAAATACGCAGAGGATCATGACTATATATTGTCTGAGTCTGGTGTTTTCAGTAGTAGAGATGGAGGAAATATTCCATACAAGGGATACGTCGATGAGGGTTTTAGTGGTGCTAAATCTACTAAGTACCGTAAAGCTTTTCTTCAAATGATGAAAGATGCTAAAGCTGGATTCTTTGATGTTATATTAACTAAATCAGTCAGCAGATTTGGTCGTAATGTAAAAGAGATGTTGATTCACATTGACGAACTGAAAAAAATTGGTGTAGGCGTATGGTTTGAAGATATACAATCTTTTACACTAAATAATGCAGATATGCTTAAGATTCAACTTTTCGCAACTTTAGCTGAAGCAGAAAGTACGTCGAAGAGTGATAGCATACAGTGGGCAAAAAAAGAAGCGGCAAAAAAAGGCATTTGGTCAGGTAGAGAACCATACGGCTATAATATCGTTCAGGGCAAATTAGTTATTAATGAGTATGAAGCTGAGGTAGTCAGAAGAATATATGAGTTATACATTGATGATTTATATGGAGTAAATAAAATAGCTAAAAAACTGTATGTAGACGATCAAATACCAACAAAGCGTGGAGGTAAATGGACTGGGTCGCATGTTGCTAAGATTTTAAAAAATGAAATCTATTTAGGTAAAGTTAGACAGCACAGAACAAGAAAGTCTGATATTAATTCTAATCTAATTGAGAAAATTCCAATCGATAAGCAGATTATTTATGATGACCAACTACTTAGAATCATAGATGACGAGACTTTCTTTAGGGCAAAAGCTGAAATGGCTAGTAGACCTCATATTGAGAGCTTCACATACAACACAAAGCATGATGACGGGAAAAAGGTTAGGACAGGTGCCGAGACAAATGGTAGGGGAAGATATTCAACCTCTCATTTATTTAGTAATTTATTATGTTGTGGAAATTGCGGTGGGATGATGAGAAAAAAAGTACAAAAAACAACTCGTCAGACGCACCATTATTATTATTGTCGTAACCATGAACAATACGGAAATTCTGTATGTGAATATCGTAATTTAGTAAGAGAAGAAGAAATGCTTGAATGGATAAAAGAAGAGATAAAGGAACGGATCAATGCTCCAGAAGTAAATGACTGGTACTACACAAAGCTAATTGAAAATAGATATCAAACAGTTGATTTTGCTAAAACAATAAAGGAACATACTGAAAGGTTGACTGAATTAGCTGAAGAGAAGGAGACTAACTTTAGGTTGGTAGTTAAAAAATTTATTTCTGACGAAGAATATAATACTAGAAATCAATCTATTGATTCGGAAATGCAAAAGTTACAAAATGAAATTAAAAGATTGAATTTTATTGATGATGAAATATATAGTCTAAAGTTAAAATTTGAAGATTTCAATGAAGAGTTGAATAACCTCGATTTGAATGATTTGAGTAATATAGTATTACGTAAATTTCTTCAACGAATTACCATAACAACTTATGAGGGTGAAACTTTTAGAGAAATTAATTGGAGATTTCTTGATTCTGATGAGGATGACATCATAAATAATAACCCAACTATAAAACAAGAGATTTACGAAGAGGAAATGCTCTATGAGGAGGAAATAGCCTTTATGGAGCAGTATGGAGAGTGAGGGGCGTATCCCTCACTTTTTTTGTTTTTAAATAACCTTTTTATAAACATTGTACAAGCGATGAATACTGGCCATGATGGAAGCTTGTCAACTGGGCATGCGAATAATATCCGCGATATGGTCAGCCGGCTGGAAACGATGGTGCTCGGAGGGGCAGAGCTTCCGCTTGGAGTAGTACGGCAGCAGATCAGCTCGGCCATTGATATATTCGTTCATCTGTCACGGATGCGCGACAAATCCAGACGAGTACTGGAAATTAGCGAAGTGATTGGTTTTGAAAATGGTGAGGTGACGCTTAATCCCCTTTATCGTTTTCAGGAACGAGGAGAAAGTAAGGGGCGAATCGTAGGAGGTCTGGAACGTTGTGGCGAGGGTCTGCAACATACTTTGAAGCTGCAAATGGCCGGGATCAATCCGCAAAACTGGCACAGGGGAGGAGTATCAGCGTGAAGCCAGGAAAAACGACTGCCAAGCAAGTATCACATGAGGTCCCTTCTCTGCCAGATTATACGGTGTATACATTATCGACAGTACAAAAAAGTCTGTGCATATTCTTTAGTGGCGTGCTGTTTGCGATGATCGGCTTTCTATTTTATCACCAATGGATATTATCGTTGCTGTGCGCTGCCGGGGCTGTGGTGACGCCTCGTTATTTTAGGCAATTTTTGCTGCAACGACGCAGGTCTGCTCTAAGCATCCAATTCAAGCAGGCGTTATATTCGCTCTCGTCTTCTCTTTCAGCGGGAAGGTCGGTGGAGAATGGTTTTCGTGAGGCTGTAGAGGATTTGAGATTGCTTAGCCCGGATGGAGATCACGACCTGATTTTTGAATTTAACATTATTACCGCCTGTCTCGAAATCGGACAGCCTGTAGAGGCTGCTTTGCAGGATTTGGCCCGTCGGGCGCAGATGGAGGATATTACGAATTTTGCGGACGTATTTGCGGCTTGCAAGCGAACCGGAGGTGATCTGGTAGAAGTCGTACGACGAGCTTCAAGTGTCATTGGTGAGAAGTTGGAAATTCAGCAGGAGATCGGTGTAATGATTGCGCAGAAACGTTTTGAATCGAGGGTTATGTTTGCAGCGCCTTTTTTGTTTGTATTGTTTATGACGATGACAGCGAGTGATTACATGATGCCCTTATACAGCGGTACAGGTATGATTTTATCAACCTTTTGTTTATTGGTGCTTGGTGGGTGTCTTGTGTGGATCAACCACATTATGAAGATTGAAGTGTAAGGAGAGATGGGTATGGTGATGTTGGTTTGTCTGGTCATGCTGGTTCTGCAAGTGGGAGGCTGGGTGGTGCTGAACCAGATGCATGGTGCTAAGTATGCGCATTTTCGCCATATGAAGCTGGAGGGACTGCGGCTGCAAAGACTTTCAGTCCCATTTGTACACATGATTCATGCTTCACGTGCTACTCACAGGCTGCCTTTGCTGATGTTCAAGCTCCAGCGTTCGGTGCAGAAGCTGTATGGTATGCGCAACAGCGGAGAAAAAACGATGCTTTTTCTGACAGAAATGTTGGGTTACGGATATATAATGGCTGCTGGTGGAGCTTTAATATCGCTTATGCTGGGCGGGGATGCGACCGGGCTGGTGCTCGGATTGGGACTTGGTATTCTGGTACCCATCGCGCTGATCAAGGATTTGCATGGGAAAGTACAGAAGCGGGATCAGCAAATTTTAATGGAATTGCCTGAACTGTTGAGTAAAATGATGCTTTTAGTAGGTGCAGGTGAGACGGTACAACGGGCATTGCTACATTGCGTGGAACGTAAAGGGGCGGATACGGAACATCCGTTGTATCGAGAACTGAGGCAGACGGTGGCGGAATGGGAAAGCGGCTATTCCTTTCAACAGGCATTTGAGCACCTGAGCAAACGTTGTGGTATTCAGGAAATGACAGTATTTACGACGACAGTTTTGTTGAATATGAGGCGCGGAGGGAGCGATTTCGTGATGGCTTTACGTGAGTTATCCCAGACGTTATGGGGCAAGCGGACTTCAATTAGCCGCACAAGAGGGGAGCAGGCTTCATCTAAGCTAGTATTCCCGATGGCGCTGATTTTGCTAACGGTAATTGTGCTGGTGGGCGCTCCGGCTTTAATGATGATGAATATGTAGGAGGAATACAACGATGATGATATTAGTAACAGGCAGTATTCGTAAGTTGTACAAGGATGAGGATGGTCTGGGTACGTTAGAAATGATCCTGATCATTGCCATTCTGATTGCGGTGGCAATTATTTTTAAGGATCAGATCAAGAAAATTGTAGAAGGGCTTTTGAAAAAGGCGGATAAAAAAAGTAACGATTTTATGGATTCATAATGCTGCGTAAATTAGCACAAAAAGAGGACGGGAGCTTCTCCTTGGAAGCTTCCCTCGTCTTTCCCATTCTACTGCTGGTCATTTTTGTGATGTTATTTTTTTGCCTGTACATATATCAAAAATCTATATTGGTGCAGGTCGCTGCTACTGCTTCGGAAAGGGCCGCTTACAGTTGGGATAACAGCTTCAAGGACCCACGTACGGGAGCATTTACACAAGGGCAACGGGATTCTCTCTATTGGCGCCTGAAGGATGATATTATGCTGGGAGCCCTGTTTGGCTGGACCGGAGCCAACAATCAGGAAAGTGTACAGGTTCCGGGCGGCAATGGGGGAGGCTCGTTACCTGCTCAGAAGCTGTCCAATGCAGAAAATAGAATGCCTGCGGGCATGCAGGGGCAGATGACATATGAGAACAGTATGATTCACCGTAAGGTGACCACAAAGTTAAATAAGATAGTGAGGGTACCTTTGTTGAATCAGTTTTTAGATCAGACAGATTTGCAAGGGGAAATGAGCTCTGGTGTGGTCGAACCTGTGGAATGGATTCGTACGGTGGAGTTGGTCCGTTATTATGGTGCGAAGTTTATGGGCAGAGGATCAGGTGAAAAGGTAGATTCGGCAGTTGTAGGGAAAGTACTGATGCAATATGGTCAAAACGGTCAGTGAGAAGTAAGTAACGGGAATGTAACTGGAAAGGAGGAAGCGGGTGTTTGGTAAGAGACACAACACAAAGGACGGGGAATCAGGTGCTGTCACGGTCTTTTTAATTCTGATTTTGGCGGTCATGTTCGGTTTTATTGCTGTATTTATTGATTACGCGAGAATTGCTGCATTGCATGTGCAGACCGAACGGCTGACCCATGCGGCGGTTCGTTCAGTGATGTCTGCTTATGATCCGACATTACAACAGGAGTACGGTTTGTTTGCTTATGGCGAAGGCGGCGGAGAACAAATTATGGTCAAAGTGCTGAATGACAGCGCGCGGCGTACCGCACGCGCAGAAACGCTACCGCTTATGAATATGAAGCTGGATTCTAGTTCCCTGCAAATGGAAAGGGAGCTTGGTAAATATGCCATATTTAACGAGCAGATCCGTGAAGAAATGAAGTATAAAGCACCTGTCGATTTTACGTTTGAAGTGCTCGAAAAGCTAAAGCCGCTCTCTCAAAATATGAAAGAGGCTTCTCATACGGTAGATTTGCTGAAAAGGCTGCAAAAGCTGTACGACAGACGAGAGGCCAAACTGGATGACATGCTGGAGAAGCAGCGTAAGGCAGGAGCTTATATGGAAGAGGTTCGCAAGCGGATTATTAAACAGAGGGGCACCTATATGCCCAATCAGTATATATGGGACCCGCTTGAGGTTGTGGCCGATATTGCCGCTCAATATAAGCATTACGTACATGTATATGAAGACAATAAGAAAAGTGTGGACGACGTTAAAATCATGCAGATGGAAAAATATGCACGTAGAGCGAGGGCAGCGCTTGATCGCCTGCGTCAGATCATGGTTCAGGCTGGAGAAGAACATGATAAGCTGCTTCTGGAAGCCAAGGAACCGTTAAATGAGGCCCGACAGATTAATGAAGAGATGCGCAAAGTCATTGCCCAATATAAGCAGAGGGCGGCCAATGCAGGCTACGATGAGGTTTCAGCAGCCCCTACTCCCAGCGGAGCAGGCTCCAACGCAGATCCGTCGGTAGGAAGCGCACGGCAAAAAGCAGAGGATTTGTTGATTTCAGACAAGGAATTTGAGCAATGGGAAGCAGAAATCGAAAAGCAACGGACTTCTATAAATACTGCTAACAATAGAATAACGAGCATGATGCGTACCTTATCTTTTTATACAGATCCATTTTTGAATGCAGACATGCTCAAGCAAGAAGTCGCATCAACGCTCAAAGAGATAGATAAATACTTGAATGCGTATGCTTGGGCGGGACCTGCCAATGTACTCGACGGTGAAGTCAAAATGATGGATACGCGACGTGGACCGGACAAAGAACGCAAGAAAATGGAAAAAGAGGCGAAAAACAAGCTCAAACAAGCCTATCGGATCATTGAGGTTCTTTCCAAAGGTAAACAAAGTGCAGAACAATTCCAAAATCTGGAGCGGTATTACAATGAAAGTATTTCGTTTAACCAGTCTACATCCAGTCCATCTGTATCCGCTGATTTGCCCTATGACACCTATGATGCTGCGGGAGCTTCCATGGATAGTATGGATGGTCTATACGGGTCGGCATCCAATTTACTGACTCAACTGGGAGACGAGTTTTACCAGAATGAATACGCACTTTCTTACTTCCATCATGTGGATTTTAGCCGTTTTGGCAGTTTGGCCGGATCGGGTGGAAATGTGGGAAATGCTGCACAGATTTTGGGAGATCAGCTGGAGGTGAATAATCAGGAAGTTGAGTATATCCTGTATGGCTTCCATAATCCGACGGGTAATCTGGCATCCGCCTATGGAGAAATTTTTGCTATGAGACTTGCCATTCGAACAATGGAGGGATTGGTTAAAAACAGCTCAAAAGGTAATCCGCTGGTCGTTTTGGCGGCAGCTTTGTTATATGGAGTAGAAAAAGCGATAGAAGATATGATTATGCTGGCACAAAAGGGAGACGTGCCATTGTCTGATTTTCTGAAATTTCGACTGACATACAAGGATCATTTGCGATTGTTCCTGATGCTCCATAGCAATAATGAACGAAAAATGTCCCGTATGCTTGCTCTGATCCGCCTGAATACAGATGTCAATCCTGCTGAGCGGCAAACGTATGCAACGGGTGAGGTCAAGAATGGGATGAGGCTGTGGTTTCTACCTGGGGTAATGAAGATGCTCGGAACCGCCTCAAAAGAAGGCGAGAGTATTAAGGGAAGTGTGTACTATGTCACGAAAACAGCGCATTTTTCCTATTAATCGGTGTTTACGGAAAGTTTGTGGGCAGAAGCAATGTGAACAAGGAAGTATTGTTTTAGAAGCGTCACTGGTGTTGCCAATGTTTCTGTTTTTTATTATTTTTCTCATTTATATGGTTCAGATGACGCTGGTATCCACAGCCTTGCAGAACACCGCTTCAGAAGCGGTTAAGCAGGTTTCGACTAAAATTTACCCAGTTTCTCTAGCCGTGGAGGCGGCGTCCGCGAAAATAGATGCAGTCCGTGAACCGCTGGATGAATTGCCCAAGTTATCTGTGAGTGAATATGCAAGCCAATTCGCTGCCCAGTTGCCACCTCCAATTGGTGATTGGGTAGAAAGCGCTGTTCAGGGCGGTCAAAAGCCGATGGAGGAGCTGCGGGGGCGATTTACGGAAGCTGCACTCGATCCTGTTCTGAAGCCGATGCTAAAGCCTTTTATGGAGGAAAGCATTCTGGAGTATGACCGTATTCATATAACGAGTGTACATGTACCTGCTCTTACAGGAACTAAGGACCCTTATTTTAGAGTAGAGCTATCGTATGAACTGCCGATGAAGGTCCCCTTTTTGTATCGCAGCATTGTTCTTCAAGCGGCGGCAGAGGAACGTCTCTGGATTGGGAACACAGGGGAGGGGACAGGTACAGGAGAGGCAACAGCGGATAAGGATGCGCAGCATTCCATACAGTTGCTCGTCAAGCCTGAACCTGCTGTGAAGGGTGTGTACAATTTGATCAAGGCCAAGGTTGAGCCTGGGACGAATGCTAATCTTTCTGTACTTTATAAGTCGGGCCAAAGCACGGCCCAGCATTTGGGCTGGACCTCTGCCAATGCGGACGGGATTATTGAATGGAACTGGTTTGTGGGAACGAACACAACACCCGGTCAATGGAGCTTTGTGATTGAAACAGAGGACGGTCAACGTATAGAAGTTCCGTTTACCGTGGAAAAGCCAGCTGATGGATAGATAGAATCGACTCGACATAGACGGACAGGAATACCTACGATGGAAAGTGATTTGGTAGTCTGCTAGTTCTATTTTATAAAGGGGGAAGATCGCATTGACGTGGATGTATATTGTATGCGGAGTTCTGCTCGCGATTGCGTTAGTTACGGATTTACGTAGCATGAAAATCCCTAATAAGCTTACATTGCCCGGCATAGTGGTAGGCTTGGTGTTCAATACTCTGTTTGGAGGGTGGCACGGTTTTTTATTTGCTGTTGCTGGACTGGGTACCGGATTTGGGTTCATGCTGATTTTGTACTGGATGGGAGCTGTTGGTGCAGGAGATGTAAAGCTGTTCGGCTTGATTGGAGCATGGACAGGTGCTGCTTTTGCATGGCAGGCAGCTTTATATTCGATTTTTTTTGCAGGTATTATTGGCATAGGGATTTTGCTATGGAAGAGGGAAACCATCATGAGACTGCGGCGCGTGGCTTTTAATTTAGGAGGATTTTTTCTATTTCGCAGCGGCAAAGCGCTGACCAGTGGAAATGAAGCACACCTCAGGTTTCCTTTTATGACCGCAGTCATTCCGGGAGCGATCAGTGCTTATCTTTACTTCTTGCCATGACATGTCCGCTGGGGGAGATCATGCTACCTCACGGAGATAGGAAATTGTTAAGGAGGTCATGAATTGTTTGGTTTAAGCAGGGATTTTGCCCGGAACGGCGGGACATTTATGATTCTAAACAAGGAAGACGGGCTCAAGACCGATGATTTAAATTCCGTACAGACCGGCATGATGACTGGTAATCGGATTCCCGGTCTGCTGGAACTTAGAATAAAGGAAGTCGATTTTCAGATTGAGTTACATTACGACATTTCGGGGCAACGCATGCTTTCCCAGTTATGGAAAGGTGGGAGCGTGTCGACTTCTGATTTCTACCGGATTCTTTTTGAAGTGGCAGATGCCCTCCATCGCAGCCCGCAATATATGTTAGATATCCGCCAGTTTATTTTGCACGAGGATTATATTTTTCTAAGTGGCTCAGGTACAAGGGAAACCGCCAGTTTAACCTATGTTCCTTTACGCAGTGTACAGTATGCAGGGCAAACAGGCAGTCAATTTAAGCAGATGGTTATTCGTTTAATGACTCGTGTGGCCCACCTTCAGGGAGAATATATACAACGCATACTCGATCTGTGTGATAGAAATGAATTTGAATTGGGATTGCTAAAGGAACTGCTATTGCAAGGAATGAAGGCTGGTACAGAGAGTGCTAGCGTGAAGGGAGAAAGTATGGAAGGGCGAGCTTTTTCATCATCCGACCCTATCATATCTGCTCATACCTCACAGGGGAACTATACTGATCGTGGCGGAACATACGGGCAAGAGCATCGGGAGACTCTGCAGGAGATTCAGGAGCTTAAACGGATCAATCGGCTCAAACCGTCCGTGAAACCAGAGGAGAATTCTGAGCTTGTAACAGAAAACGAAGTAGAAGATGTGGAGCCTGGATTGCAAAAATATAAAACCTACATTACTCTCGGATGTCTGCTCGCTTCGGCCATCGTGTGGCGTTATATTTATCTGGATCATCCAGAGACGGTACCGTTGATCATTTCCGTGGTGCTGACCTTGGTACTTGCCGCTGTTGCTTATATAAGCTGGACGGGGAAATGGGAGCGCAATCGAGGTTCATCTCATATGTACAGCGATTCAGTACCTGTATTGGATTCGGAATGGTTAGGAACTACTTCTTCCTCAGCACAGGGGAAAAATGATCGTTATCAGGTAGATAAGCTGACCGGATTTGTAGCGGGACGTCATCATCAAGACAAGCAATCTTCCGATTCGAGTGATCAAGGGCAGGAGAGCTGGAGATGGACTTTTCCAAACTCAGAATCTAAAAGCGTGGGAAACCGAGTTACGGAAGATAGGGAGAACACTTCAGCAAACTATGACCTACACGAGCCATCGTGGAAAGGTGCGGGGCGGGGAAATGAATTGGAAGCCCGTGATACCAGTGAGGCTTATTATAAGTCTCTCTCCGGGGTAACGGAGCTGCTAAATGCTGCATCTAAGCAGGAAACGATGCTGCTTCGTCCAGATCAAGAGATACAGATTTCACCTGTTCAGCAATCACCGATTGCTTGCCTGGATCGCAAGCCACCAGGTAGTGGAGGGACCGAGCGCATCCGGTTGCAGCCAGACCAATTCGTTGCAGGCAGCTTTATCATCGGGAGAGATCCGCAATTGGTCCAGTTTGTGGAGCATACGGATGGAGCTTCCCGTTCTCATATTGAGCTTTGCATAGTTACAGGAGAACATAGCCACATTGTTAAGGATTTATCCTCGACGAACGGAACTGCTCTGAATGGAGAGCCTATGGTGCCTTATAAGGAGTACATCCTGAATGAGGGAGACACTTTTAAAATCGCTGGAGTCTCTTATACTTATCGGTTGGACTCTTCTAAATCCTCCAATGCATCATAAATGAAGGTTATATGGATAGATGTCAAGAAGAGGCCTGCTATATTTAGGGCTTCCTTCTTTATGAATAGTGGACTATTAATAAGAATAAAATGAGGCATCTTAAAAACTTGCAGTCTGCTCGATAGATTGTGTCTGACTTAAAAAATGAACCCTAAGCTGGTAGTGACACTACCTACCAGCCTGGAGTTCCTCTTTTTGCATTCAATGCTGTTTTTGGGAAGAATGGAGTTCCTTTAGAGCGTCCTTAAGTGAAGGATAGTTAAACTTAAATCCGTGCTCCAGCGCTTTGTGCGGGAGTACTTTTTGGCCATCCAAGACAAGGGTGCTCATCTCACCGAGCAGTTTTTGAACGAGAATGCCTGGAACGGGAAACCAATGCGGACGGTGGTATGCCTGAGCCACGGTTTTCCCAAACTGGTCGTTCGTCACTGGGTATGGTGAAGATGCGTTCACTGCCCCGACGATTTCCGTCGTATGGATGCAGTACGTGATCAGACGAACGATATCCTCAATATGAATCCAGCTCATCCATTGATGACCGCTGCCTATTTTGCCGCCGAATCCGAAGCTATAAGGTATCTTCATGAGTGGGAATACCCCTTTTTTTCTGTCCAGCACAAGGCTAATGCGTAACTTAATTAAACGGGCATCAGAAGGGTAGGCATTGGCGGCTTCCTCCCATTGCTCAACCACCTGAGACAAAAAATCTTCCGAACGACGCGGGCTCGTTTCATCGAATGTTTCGGTCAGGGATGTACCATAGGCGGCAACAGCTGAAGCCTGAATGATTACTTTCGGTTTTTTTTGTAGAGCATTCAATGCTTGAGCCAACCGGGCAACAGATAGCAGTCGTGATTGAAGAATTCTTTGTTTGGATTTATCCGTCCAGCGCTGATTCAGCGTTTCGCCTGCTAAATTAACGACCGCATCTGTGCCTTCCAGTACTTCAGGCTTTTGTTTTAATTCGTTCCAACTCATATATTGCAAGCGGGGGCTCGCTTCGTGCCCTACCAGTGGCTTGCGGGTAACGACTTTCACGGTGTATCCGTCGTCTAGCAGGCTTTTGACCAGTGCACTCCCCACCAATCCAGTTCCTCCACATACGATGATGTTCATGGAGCCAGCTCTCCTTCCGATTCACAAAAAAATACATCTGTTATAGAATATAACCCTTTTTGAGAAAAAAACTTCATATGAATGTACCTTTATACGATTAAGGATGTCAATCCATGATTTTATTTACCCTCGTTTGACTAACATAAATTCTGATGTGTACTTTATCTACGTGTTCCCTTAATAGAGTCATTTAAGAAAGCTGCCATAAAAGCTATGTTGTTTGATTTCAATAATCACGTTAAAATGATTAAATTAAAATAAGACAAGCATAACAGGATAAGGGGATGAATCAGGATCATGCTGAAAATTGGTTCTCATGTGTCCTTCTCGGACAAAGGTCTGCTCAGCGCTACAAAAGAAGCGTCTTCTTACGGGTCCAGCTCCTTTATGATATACACGGGAGCACCGCAAAACACGCGTCGTAAGCCGATGGAGTCCATGTATTTGGAGGAAGGCAAGCAGTTAATGGCTGAGAAGGGAATGGAAGATATCGTGGTGCATGCCCCGTATATCATCAACCTTGGCTCTTACAAAGAAAATACCTATGAGCTTGCGGTCAGCTTTCTTCAGGAGGAAATTCGACGCACACACGCGATTGGTGTGAAAAATATCGTGCTGCATCCAGGCGCTTTTACCGATAAGGATGCAGAATACGGAATCGGGCGTATTGCTGATGGTTTGAACGAGGTACTAAACGGCGTGAAGGAGACAGATGTTAACATTGCGCTTGAAACGATGGCAGGCAAAGGAACGGAAATGGGTCGTAGCTTTGAGGAGATTGCCTCCATTATAGATAAAGTAGAGCATAACGAGCGTCTTACGGTTTGTATGGACACCTGTCACATTCACGATGCGGGTTATGATATCGTAAATGATCTGGACGGTGTATTGGAGCAATTCGACCGTATTGTCGGCTTGAATCGCATCGCAGTTGTTCACATCAATGATAGTAAAAATCCAGTTGGCGCTCATAAAGACAGACATACTCCTATCGGATCAGGCTGGATTGGCTATCAGACTATTCATAATGTGGTGCATCATGAAGCACTTCAAGGACGTCCGTTTATTTTGGAGACGCCATGGATTGGCAAGGAAGCCAAAACTCAGCGTCCGATGTATGAGGTTGAAATTGCCCTGCTTCGCGGAAATGTAAAGGAACGCTTTGGGGATGAGTTTTTGGGTCAGGTAGAACAATTGCATTCGTTTTTCAAAAAACAGGATGTGGATGTCCGTAAATTTGTGCTGGACACCTGGGCTCTGCTAAAAAATGATGCCAAAGCAAGAAAAGCCGATCCACGTGAGCCGTTGGAACGTCTGTATGACATGATAACGGAAGCAGCACTATTTCCAGATTTGAGCGAAGAACACATTAATCAACGGTTGATTGCCTGGTTTGCCGGCAGTCATTTGCCAGTGACGGTATAAGCTAAGGGGGATTAATAGCCACATGGAAATTCACGTAAAACATCAGCCAAATAGCACTCTGTCTGCCCATGAAAACCGCGCGCGTATGCTTGTATCTTGTCCAGACGGACCAGGTATTGTAGCGGCCGTGTCCTGTTTTTTGTACGAGCATGGGGCCAATATCGTTCAATCTGATCAATATACAATGGACCCGTCCGGCGGTATGTTTTTTATGCGGATTGAATTTGATCTACCGAATTTGAGTGCAACCCAGCTACAGTTGGAGCAGGATTTTGCCGCTGTTGCTGAGCAATTCCGTATGGAGTGGACGATTTCTGCGGTTAGCCGCAAGAAAAAACTGGCTATTTTCGTTTCCAAAGAAGATCACTGTTTGGTAGAACTGCTGTGGCAATGGCAGGCAGGAGATCTGGACGCGGATATTTCATTGGTGGTTAGTAATCATCCGGATATGAAGGAGTATGTGGAATCATTTGGCATCCCGTATCACCATATTCCGGTAACAGCCGATACCAAACCGGAGGCGGAGCGCCGCCAACTAGAGGTCATTGGCGAAGACATTGACGTTATCATTTTAGCCCGTTACATGCAGATTATTTCTCCCAAGTTTATTGAGCATTATCGCAACCGGATTATCAATATCCATCATTCCTTTCTGCCGGCATTCGTGGGTGGGAAGCCATATGCCCAAGCCTATAATCGCGGTGTGAAAATTATTGGTGCTACTGCGCATTATGTAACTGAAGAATTGGACGGCGGCCCGATCATTGAGCAGGACGTGCAGCGTGTAAGCCACGGAGATGATGTAAATGAGCTAAAACGGATCGGTCGCACCATAGAGCGGGTCGTTTTGGCAAGAGCCGTGAAGTGGCATGCAGAGGATCGTATTCTGGTTCATGAGAACAAAACGGTCGTTTTTAACTAATCTTAAAATTTTAGAAAAAACTTGTGAGTATATATTTTTTGTTGAACAAAGCCCGCTGTATAACGGGCTTTGTTTTTTTATGTAAGGATTTTGAAAAATTCGACTCCAGTCGCTCCGAAGTGCAAGATATAGACGAACTAAACCATTTCGATCTATATCTTATTCATTGGAAGTCGCTTATGGGATTTTTGCAAAATCCTCATGTGAGTTACTCGCCTTAATAAACAGTCAGTACATAATATTTTTTTGTGATTTTATAATTTTTTAAATGAGGTTAATACATTACGGGTATATTTATATGAGGACTCGGTACTACATTTCCACAATCATCTTTATAAACGATCTGGCAAACTTTCACGGCAGATGGTACAATACTTAAGAATGTATAAGTCATATTGAAACATTCAAGCAGATTCACTCACTTCAATAGACATCGTTTCTATATCGGACGGTGGTGTTGGAGAGTATGACCGAATGCAATTGACATACTTTATACAATATGAGGAGGCAAACCATGACTGACCAGAACCAAGCGATTCAAAAGGATGAAAACTCCACGATCGACAATTTGTCCATCACAACTATTCGTACGTTGGCAATTGACGCCATCGAGAAAGCAAACTCGGGACATCCTGGGATGCCGATGGGCTCCGCGCCAATGGGATACCAACTTTTTGCTAAAACGATGAATCATAATCCCGATCAACCTACATGGGTTAACCGTGACCGTTTTGTATTGTCCGCAGGACACGGTTCCATGTTGCTATACAGCCTTCTGCACCTGAGCGGCTATGATCTTCCTATGGAAGAACTGAAACAATTCCGTCAATGGGGCAGCCTTACACCCGGACACCCTGAGTTTGGGCACACTGCTGGTGTAGATGCTACAACTGGACCTCTGGGACAAGGTCTCGCAATGTCCGTAGGTATGGCAATGGCTGAAGCTCAACTGGGTGCAACATATAATAAAGACGAATTTAAAGTTGTAGATCACTTCACGTATGCAATCTGCGGCGATGGCGATCTGATGGAAGGTATTTCCCACGAGGCTGCTTCGCTGGCTGGTCGCTTACAACTGGGCAAGCTGATTGTATTGTTTGATTCCAATGATATTACACTGGACGGCAAGCTTAATCTGTCCTCTTCCGAGAGTGTTGCCAAACGCTTTGAAGCTTACAACTGGCAAGTACTGCGCGTAGAAGATGGTAACGACCTTCCAGCCATCCAAAAAGCCATTGAAGAAGCGCAAGGCGACTCGACACGCCCTACGCTGATTGAAGTGAAAACAGTTATCGGCTACGGAAGCCCGAACAAACAAGGTAAAGGCGGACACGGTGGTACTCATGGTTCCCCGCTGGGATCAGAAGAAGCCAAGCTGACTAAAGATTTCTACAAATGGGTATACGAAGAGGACTTCCACGTACCACAAGAGGTTCGCGAGCATTTTGCTAAAGTAAAAGAGCGCGGTATCGCGGCGAACAAAGCATGGGATGAACAGTTCGCGAAATACAAAGCTGCTCACCCTGATTTGGCAGCGCAGTTCGAAACAGCTGTAAACGGCGATCTTCCAGAAGGATGGGATCGTGATCTTCCGAAATACACGACTGGAGACAAAGCCGTTTCGACTCGTGTAGCATCTGGTAATGCTCTGAACGGATTGGCTCCAAACGTACCTTTCCTGACAGGCGGATCTGCCGATCTGGAGAGCTCCACGATGACACATTTGAACAACCTGACGAACTTTACGCCAGAAGACTACGCCGGCCGTAACATCTATTTCGGTATCCGCGAATTTGGTATGGCTGCTGCGATGAACGGTATGGCGTTGCACCAAGGTGTAAAAGTATTCGGCGGTACATTCTTCGTATTTACAGACTATCTGCGTCCAGCCGTTCGTCTGGCAGCTCTGATGGGATTGCCTGTAACCTACGTTTTGACTCACGACAGTATTGCTGTGGGTGAAGATGGTCCGACTCATGAGCCGATCGAACAATTGGCTTCCCTGCGTATTATCCCGAACCTGACAGTAATTCGTCCGGCGGACGGTAACGAAACTTCTGCTGCTTGGGCTTACACGCTGGAAAACAAGAAAAACCCGGTTGCTCTGGTATTGACTCGTCAAAACCTGCCAATCCTGGCTGCTAGTGCTGAGCATGCACGCGAAGGTATCAAACGCGGTGCTTATGTGGTTGCAGATGCAGCAGACGGCAAACCGGTTGCTCAAATTCTGGCTACGGGCTCCGAAGTACAATTGGCTGTTAAAGCTCAGGAAGCACTGGCAGAACAAGGTATTCAAGTACGTGTTATCAGCTTCCCAAGCTGGGATCTGTTCGAAAAACAAGACAAAGCATACAAAGATTCCGTTCTGCTGCCAGAAGTGAAAGCTCGTTTGGCTGTAGAAATGGCGTATCCACTGGGCTGGGAAAAATATGTTGGCGACCAAGGCGACATTCTCGGTATCAGCACATTCGGCGCATCCGCACCTGGCGACCGCGTGATTAAGGAATACGGCTTTACGGTAGAGAATGTTGTTAGCCGTGTGAAAGCTTTGTTGAAATAAAACACTGGAGCATCTAAAACAGACAGTCGTAACCTGAGAAAGGCTTACGGCTGTTTGTTTCATACAGTTGATGTTTTGCAAAAAAATCACTATTGAATTCCAGTGTATAGCATACGGTGATACAGTGTGTATTTTCATACTGAAGCTGGAATCAAATCTATGTTATGATGCACAAATATTCATTCAACCATTGAGAGCAGATGAGGGGATAACGAATGACACAGTTTGATGGAGTAAGCGTAGTTAAAAAAGCAAACGTTTATTACGATGGTCAGGTTACAAGCCGTACAGTCATCCTGGGTGACGGCAGTAAGGTTACACTGGGTATTATGCTGCCAGGAACGTATGAGTTCGGCACGGATTCCCGTGAGATCATGGAGATTTTGGCAGGGGATTTGAGAGTGTTGCTTCCAGGTACTGAAGAATGGCTGGAAATACAAGGGGCGGCAACCTTTCACGTACCTGCAAAGTCATCATTTAAGCTGGAAGTACGAAGTGTAACTGATTATTGTTGTTCTTATCCCGAATAATAAGCCAAAACGGGTAAGCACACTCAGCTTTCAAGCCAAGTGTGCTTACCCTAAAGCTATGCCATATGTACACAAGCACAGCCGTATGGTTACAAAGAAAGGTACAGCTTATTCGAGAGGTTGACCACCAATGGTGCGGCCAATCCATGCTTCGTATGTCTTCACGACAGCGGATAGATCCTCGTCGCCGTAGCCTTGCGTTTGCCCGGCTTGAAACAGGCTTTTGGCAATGGATAACATAGGTGCAGGGATGGACAGGCTGTCTGTTAGTGAGGAAGCAAGCTTCAAGTCCTTAAGCATCAAGGCAAGTGAGAACTGGTTGCTAAAATCATGTTCAATGATTTTGCGCCCTTTCAGGTCAGCGGCCTTGCTGCCTGCCGATCCGAGTTGTACCAATTCAAGGAAGCTGTCTGCCGGGATACCGGATTTAGCCGCGATAGCAAAGCCTTCAGCCAGAGCGAGGTTATGAATACCAACCATCGTATTATGAGCGAGCTTGGCTACGGCTCCGCTGCCATTAGGTCCCATATGAAGTACCTTTTTGCCCAACGTATCAAAAACATCTGATTGTGCCGCAATGGCTTCTGCATCACCGCCAACCATGAACACGAGTGTGCCGTCTACAGCGGCGGGCTTACTGCCTGTTACGGGTGCATCAATGAAGGAACAGCCCAGCTTGTCCGCTTCGGCGGCCAGTTGTTTAACCAGCTCAGGTGAAATCGTGCTGTTGTCCATCACAGTCATGCCAGCCGTAAGACCGGCAAACACGCCGTCTTCGCCGTAATAGATGTCACGAATGGAGTGATCATCGCTGACCATGGTAATGACCAAGTGCTGACCTTCAGCTGCTTCACGAGGAGTTGAAGCTGTACGTGCGCCTTGCTCTGCCAGTGGTTCGCAGCGCGAAGCGGTACGATTATAAACTGTGACTCCGAATCCCTGCTTTAGCAGATTGGATGCCATCGGGGCGCCCATGGTGCCCAGTCCGATAAATCCGATGTTTTTCATTGCTAATCACCTTTCTTGTTGGAAGTTGCCGTCCGATGCAGATTGCGAGTTCGGCTTGAATTGAATATTGAAACAGGTTGATCTCAGTTAATTGTAGCATGGGCATGCTACCCTATCTACAAGAAGGGCTGTCAAGCACAGGATACACAGGTAACGCAAGCTTGTCAGGCCCAGCAAATTAAAGTATCCTATTCCTAAGTCCTTATGTTCGTATTCATGGTCTTAGTAATACCAAACAGGAGGTTCCAAACATGTCTAAAAAAGTTATTTTTGATTACACTAAAGCACTCTCCTTTGTAGGTCAGCACGAAATTGATTATTTTGCAGAGCCTATCAAGTTGGCTCATGAGCAACTGCACAACCAAACCGGTGTAGGTTCCGATTTCTTGGGTTGGATTGACCTGCCTACTAATTATGATAAAGAAGAGTTTGCGCGCATCCAAAAGGCTGCTGCTAAAATTCAAAGCGATTCCGAAGTACTGATCGTAATCGGTATCGGCGGTTCTTACCTTGGAGCACGTGCTGCGATCGAAATGCTGTCGCATTCTTTCTACAATGCGCTGCCTAAAGATCAACGCAAGGGTCCAGCTATCTATTTTGCAGGCAACAACATCAGCTCTACATATGTAAATCATCTGTTGGAACTGATTGAAGGAAAAGACTTCTCAGTGAACGTCATTTCTAAATCAGGTACGACAACAGAGCCAGCTATCGCATTCCGCGTATTCCGTGCAGCTCTGGAGAAAAAATACGGTAAAGAAGAAGCACGCAAGCGTATTTATGCAACGACGGATAAAGAACGTGGTGCTTTGAAAAAACTGGCTAACGAGGAAGGCTACGAATCCTTCATTATTCCTGATGATGTGGGTGGTCGTTATTCCGTGCTGACAGCAGTAGGCTTGTTGCCGATTGCTACTGCAGGCATTAACATCGAGGAAATGATGCAGGGGGCGGCAGACGCTTCCAAAGAGTACAGCAACCCGAATGTAGCTGAGAACGAGGCTTATCAATATGCAGCCGTTCGTAACGCTTTGTACCGCAAAGGTAAAGCAATTGAAATTCTCGTAAACTATGAGCCGTCTCTTCATTTTGTATCCGAGTGGTGGAAACAGTTGTACGGAGAAAGCGAAGGCAAGGATTACAAAGGCATTTATCCTGCTTCTGTTGATTTCTCGACAGACCTGCACTCCATGGGACAATTCATTCAGGAAGGCAGCCGCAACATTTTCGAAACGGTAATCCAAGTTGAAAATGTACCTAGTCACATCACCATCGAAGCAGATGAGGATGATCTGGACGGACTGAATTTCCTGGCAGGCAAAACTGTGGATTTTGTAAACAAAAAAGCATTCCAAGGTACATTGCTGGCTCACACAGACGGACAAGTACCGAACCTGATTGTAAATATTCCTGACTTGAGCCCTTACTCTTTCGGCTATCTTGCTTATTTCTTCGAAAAAGCTTGCGGCATTAGCGGCTACCTGTTGGGCGTAAATCCGTTCGATCAACCGGGCGTAGAAGCTTACAAGAAGAACATGTTTGCGCTGCTTGGCAAACCAGGCTTCGAAAAAGAAAAAGCTGAGCTTGAAGCGAGATTGTCTGAATAAGAGTGCTGTAATCTCTGATGCGAAACAGGATTTCGGTCAGAAGTGTTATAGTGTATAGCATCAATTAAAGTACAGGAAAGCAGTTCACCAGCTGCCAGAAGCGGGGGACTGCTTTCTTGTAAAATGAAGTAAGGAAGGTTATACGTGTATGTTGGAACAATACCGAACCGTACGCGGTGCCGGCAACAAGGAAATTGTGATCCGAAAATCCCGTTTTATCGGTCATATTCAGCCTGTTCAAACTGAGGAAGAAGCAACTGCTTTCATAGAACGTATCAAAAAAGAGCATTGGAACGCTACCCATAATTGTTCTGCTTACATGATTGGGGAAAGAGACGAAATCCAAAAGCAATCGGATGACGGAGAACCGAGTGGTACGGCTGGAAAGCCTATTTTGGAGGTGATCCGCAACCAGAAGCTGAAAAATGTCGCTATTGTTGTTACCCGTTACTTTGGTGGGATTTTGCTGGGAGCAGGCGGTCTGATTCGCGCATATTCAGATGGTGCTGTTGCAGCAATCGAGGCAGGGGATGCAATTACGCGTGTGCTGCATCGCGAAGTTTTTGTAGAATTGGATTATACCTGGTTGGGCAAAGTGGAAAATGAATTACGCAATCGCAGCATCCGCACTGGAGAAACAATGTTTACGGATAAAGTTACCTTAACCTGTCTGCCGCTGGCTGGTGATGCGGAATCCTTCAGCAACTGGATAACAGACTTGACGCAGGGGCAATCGCTTGTGTCGGAGGGAGAGCAGCTTTACTTTATTGAAGGGGAATAAATAATATGGCTAGAAGAGCAGTAGAACAGGAGTTGTCAAGAGGGCGGATTCTGGAAGCGGCCAGGCACTTGTTTATTACCAAGGGCTACCGTGCGATTTCAATGCGCAGCATTGGCCAGCATCTGGGTTACAGTCATGGTTCGTTATATTATCATTTTAAAGAGAAGGCTGAACTGTTCTATGCCATTGTGATTGAAGATTTTAATACATTGCGTGGGATTCTACTGCAAGCAGCAACAGGTACGTCTGATGATGGCTTGAGCAGACTGGAGTACTTGATGCTGGAATTTATCCGTTTTGGTTTGGAAAATCCATATCAGTACGAAATTATGTTCATGATGCACGATGAAGAACTATTTGCATACTGTCGCACAGAGCAAAACCGTTGTGTGGAACTATTTGCGTCTATGATCCGTCAAGAATTGAGTGGTCAGGGGCACTCGGAGGAAGATTGCTCAAGGGTACCGAAAAGCCTGTTTTTATCCATGCATGGCTTTGTATCCTTTTATATTCAGGACGGTTTAACATTTGAAGAAATTAGGCCCGCTGCTTTAGCACATGTAAAGCTGCTGTGCAGACACCTATGAGCGTACCTGCATTCACACGCTTCAGCCATGAACATGTAGGGCGCTTTTCTGGGTGTATGCACTTCATGACGGTGACTTATCATTACGGTACTTTGCGAAAGCGACTAAGGATTTAACAGACGATGATGCATCCAGCAGGAAAACATCATGGTCTGTTTTTTTTACCCGGTCCTTTAGCCCTCCATGATCTTTACATGGTATTGGCGTCTGCGTGGTCCGTCGAATTCACAAAAATAAAGTCCCTGCCATCGTCCGAGCAACAGCTTTCCATCATGGATGATGATCGTTTGTGAGGGGCCTGTCGTAATGGATTTTAAGTGGGACGCTGTATTTCCCTCCATATGGCGATATTGGGGATGCTCCCACGGATAAACTTCATCTAGTCTTAACATCACATCATGTTTGACATCTGGGTCTGCATTTTCATTAATGGCGATGCCGGCTGTCGTGTGTGGACAATAAACAAGTGCGGTTCCTTGTTGTACCCCGCTTTTTTCAATCAATGAAGCAACCTCTCGTGTAATATCGCGCATTTCATCTCGCCGTGTAGTGGATAATTCTAAAGTATGCAGCAATGACTCCATCTCCTTTCTTCTTAATACTTTACCCTTTTAATTCCTAAGATAATATATAGAGTTGACGAAAATTACTTTCCTTTGATAAAGTATCACATAAGAAAAAACAAAGTATATGCATTGGAATAATTAAATGTTTGAAATGAGGTACGTGCTTTGCGGTAAGCAAGGCTGCTGCTGTGCCTGAACAGGTCCAGAAGCGGAAAGGAAGTGTACGGATATGCATGTGGAAGTAAGAGGATTAAACAAGCATTTCGGTAATTTTCATGCAGTAAAGGACGTATCTTTTGATATTCAGGCGGGCCATCTTATTGGCTTACTCGGTCCAAGCGGTGGGGGGAAAACCTCCATTCTTCGCATATTGGCGGGTCTGGAGCAACCAGATGCAGGAGAAATTCATTTTCATGGAAAAAGGGTAAACGAGCTGTCCCCGCAGGAACGTGGAATCGGATTTGTATTTCAAAACTATGCTTTGTTCAAGCACATGAGCGTCTACGACAATATTGCCTTTGGCCTGAAAGTGAAAAAAAGCTCCAAAACCCGCATCAAGGAACGGGTTACAGAGTTGGTCGAACTAACGGGGCTCAAAGGTTTTGAGCATCGTTATCCGCATCAGTTGTCAGGTGGACAACGACAGCGGGTTGCTTTTGCGCGTGCTTTGGCACCAGAGCCTCAACTGTTGCTGCTGGATGAGCCTTTTGCGGCTATTGATGCCAAGATTCGTCAGGAGCTGCGCACCTGGCTGCGAGAGTTGATTGAGCGGGTGGGCATTACTTCAATTTTTGTCACCCATGATCAGGATGAGGCGATTGAAGTAGCGGATGAAATTATGGTGATTAATCAGGGACGACTGGAGCAGAAAGGAACGCCTTGGGATATTTATAAAAAACCGGGTACCCCGTTCGTGGCTTCCTTTATTGGGGAATCTACAGTGATTGAACAGGCAGGCAGTCTTAGAGGCTTCGAAGAAGCTGCTGGAGTGGGAACACGTGCCTTGATCCGTCCGGAGTATATTGATGTCGGGCCAAGCGAGGAATTTACGCTTCTGTCGGCGACCGAGGAAGGCATAGTGAAGCATTTGCATTTTCGTGGAAGTGAGTGGATGGTTGAAGTACAGGTCGGGGATCATCGTCTCATGACATACCGCTCACTGGAGAAGTCTACGCTGGAACCTGGTCAGCAGGTGCGAGTGTTGGTGCATCGAGCCTATCTCTATAATGACCAGTCCAGCTGGATGGTGGAAAACCGCCTGAAGGAAGATCCAATGCCTATCATCATCTAAAAATAAATACGATCACGCATGAGGGGATGTCTAGCCGGATTTCACGGCTTTGGGCATGCTCCTTTTGGCGTTGGACGCTGGAAGGATTTACGCAGATGATTTACGTAGAATCGGTCTGTTCGTTATAATAGTAGTAAAAAGACCCATATAGATAGGAGTTAAACCATGAATCGGCTTATTTTTCTTGGCACGGGGGATGCAATGGGGGTTCCGCGTGTATATTGTGATTGTCTCGTATGCACAGAAGCTCGCACGACAGGGGCGAATGTAAGATTGAGATCGTCTGTGCTGATCGAAAGCGAGACGGAGGACTTTATGATTGATTGTGGCCCGGACTGGCGCAGACAGCTAGAATTGCGCGGTCTGCGTTTTATCCCTACGATCCTTGTGACACATGCACATTTTGACCATATTGGAGGATTACCAGAATGGGCAGATGCCTGTCGCTGGACTGGGAACAGAGGTCGCTTGTACGCGCCACAGGAAGTGATTGACACGATCTTGCGTCAATTTTCCTGGCTCTCTGGAAACTTGGATCTTATTCCAGTAGACCAGGGAGCCCAACTTGGCGGATGGAATATCCGGGGATGGCGTGTGAATCACGGGAAGAACGGATATGCCTACGCTTATCGTCTGGAAAAGGACGGCTTCTCGTGGGCTTACTGTTCGGATTCGATTGGCTTGAATGAGGCGGAAATTCTGCCCTTGCACAATCTGAATTTGCTCGTCCTGGGAACGAGTTTTTATCATGAGGAGGCCGAGTATGCCACCCGTTCCGTATATGACATGCTGGAGGCTCAGGAGCTTATAGGAAGGCTTAAGCCTGAAAGCACGGTATTTACACATATGTCCCATGATGTGGATGTCACACGCAACTATGGGCTTCTGGAAGGGATTAGCTTGGCACACACCGGCATGAGTTTGCCGTTAGAATAAAGGTGCCCTTTACCTTTACATCGTTCGACTGATACGTAGAAGTGTGGAGATTCCTTCTTTGATTTGTAGCTCGTTGGCGTATGAATAAGACAGCCGTATATGCGTTTTACCCTCTGCGCCGATGGGATCAAACACATTGCCGGTGACAAAGGATACGGACTCTTGTAAACTTTTGGCAAGTAATTCATTAGGTTTCAACGTAGAAGGCAGCTGGAGCCACAGGTTGAGTCCCCCTGCCGGGCTGGTCCACGTCCAACCGGAGTCGCGGAGACTGTCTTCCATCGTTTCCTTACGAATCTGGAGCGCGATACATAGCTTTTTAATATGCTGCTGCATACGTGGAGATTGAAAGTATTCTAAAAACAGCTTTTGATTCAGCAGTGGCGATCCATTGTCCACTAACGCTTTGACGTTCAGCAGGCTGTTCATGAGCTGTGGTCGGCAGGTCACGGCTGCGATTCGTAGACCGGGTGCGACATATTTACTGTAACTTCGAATGTAGACGACGCTTCCCGAAACATCATAGGCGAAAATCGGAGAAGGGGGCTTTTGCCCAAAGCTAATGTCATAGGTGCTGTCATCCTCAACAATAAGGCAGCCATAGCGCTCGGCTAGTTCAGGCAGTCGTTTGCGCTGCTCATCGGGGACCGTAAAGCCCGTCGGGTTGTGGAATGTTGGATTCATATAAAAGAGGCGTGGTTTTTCCGTTTTCATGCACCACTCAATCTGGTCCATATCATAACCTTCTGGTCGAATATCAGTCATAGTCAGACGTGCGCCTAGTCTACGGAATATTTCCATAGCGGGGCCATAGGCAGGGCGTTCGATCAATACACGGTCTCCTGTACGGAGCAGAGATCGGGCAATTAAATCAATGGCTTGCTGTGCTCCAGAGGTAATCAGCACTTCATCCGGTGATAAAGCAAAATGCTTATCCACGCTAAAATGCTGCGCCATGGCCTCCCGAAGCTCGGCATCGCCCTGTACAGCGGAATAGGTGGCCGCTACTTTTGGATGCTTTTCAAATACCTGCATCATCAGCTCTCCCCAAAATCGGTTGGGCAGGAGAGAGGGGTCAATCAGCGCTTTGGAAAACTGGAAATTCGCATTTACCGATTGAACGCGGCTAAGTCCATCCATTCCTCTCCAGGCTGAAACTGACGGATCATCTGCCGCATGGGCAGATTCGGAGTGAATCGTGAGGTCAATGGACGAATGTCCCGAGTAGCCAGCATATTTTGCATGCCCAGTCGCTTGGGAAGCATGAACGTAATATCCTGATTTGTCTTTTACATAGACCAGTCCCCGTTGCTTCAACTCCTGATATGCCCGGAAAACAGTTAGCCGATGTACACCCAGCTCCTGAGCCAAGCTTCGTACGGACGGCAGCTTCATGTCTGTTTGCCAATCCCCGCGATCAATCCGCACAGTTACATAATGGATAACCTGCTCATACAGCTTTAAGGCATGATCGGCTGGAAAGAGTAGTTCGCTGTTGTTCTTACCCATGCTGTCCACGCTCCTTTCTGTGTATTGTACTATATAGCACTTTAAAAACGTATACAACTGTTCTGTAGTTATACATCTGTTCTGTTCGTCCCCCTGTATGCTTAAAAGCAACTGAAGGGAGAGGGACGTATCATGATAGGTATCGCGTTTACAGTAATGTGTCTTATTTTTGGCACAACGTTTTTGGCCATAAAAGTGGGAGTGGAAGCCGGACTTCCACCATTCCTATCGGCAGGTGTACGTTTTTTCGCGGCAGGGGCGATATTGTTCATTGCTATGAAGCTGACCGGAAAAGTACGATGGTCGTTATTATGGCGTAAGGAAATGTTGCTGATTGGAGCAGGAACGACCTTCGGTACATTTTCAGCCTTGTATTGGGCAGAGCAATATGTCAGCTCGGGGATCGGAGCTATTTTGTCAGCTACCGGGCCGATGATGATCGTCATTTTGCAATCTGTACTGCTACGGCAAAAAACGTCACGGATTACGGTCGTTGGCTGCATGATCAGCTTTCTTGGTGTGGTACTGGTTGTGCTGCCCGGATTGGCGGTTCAGATCAGTGGTCTGTGGCTGGCGGGATGCCTTGTCATTTTGCTGGGGGAGCTGTGTTATTCCGGGGGAGCTCTTTATTCCAAGCGAGTGATGGATGTATTTCGTGAAACGAACCCAATTGCCCTGAATGCGGCGCAAATGATCCATGGGGGATGGATGCTGCTGTTACTGTCTGCGATCACGGAACCGTGGAGTTCTGAGGGGTGGCAGTACCTTCCTGCCATGGGGTCTTTACTTTATCTGATCCTGTTTGGTTCAATGATTGCACATACACTGTTCTACTGGCTCATGGAGCGTACAAATCCCCTGTTTCCGACGACGTGGCTGTATATATCACCGCCGATTGCGGTGGGCTTGGGAGCGTTGTTGTATGGAGAGCATGTAAGCTGGTGGATGCTGGCTGGGGTGCTGCTCATTGTGACCGGACTAATCCTTATGAACAATGGAATTATCCGTCTGGTGAACAGGCGCAAGGTACGTTCTGCTGCCTGATATTTTATAGCGGTCAGGTTATTATATGATCTGACAGAAAAGGCCTCCAAACTGTCGTATGTTACTGATCATGCGACGTTTGGAGGCTTTGTTGTTGTATTACTTTATTTAAGTATTATGGGAGCAGGCACTTTTTGCTTATTCAACATTGAGTACGAATTTGTCGATGGCGTGCTTAACACCGTCTTCGTTATTGCTACGAGTGATATAATCAGCCAGCTTTTTCAAATCAGGAATGGCATTCTCCATCGCTATGCCGAGACCAGCGCATTCAAGCATTTCATGGTCGTTCCAAGAGTCGCCGATAGCAATCGTTTCCGACAGTTCACAGCCAAAATGGTTTGCAAGGAAGGTAAGCGCATGGCCCTTGGTGCCTTCATGATGCATAATTTCCAGAAAATGAGGCTTGGATTTTGTAATGTGAACTTCATTGCCAAGCAGTTCGCGAAGTTCAGGAATTAATTCATCCAACACTTCCGGCTCGTCGATGATCAGCAGTTTAGGAGCCGGCTGCTCTATAACTTTACTGAATACAGGCTCTACAAAATATTCCGTGTTGTTCAGTTCTGTGTAATCTTTGATTTTCTGATTATCTTCACGTGTGTACAATTTGTCATCTATATACGTTTGCAGATGCAGATTGCGTTCTACGCAGAATTCATACAGGCGACGTGCAGCCACGAGTGGAACATAACGCTCATACAGCACGTTTTCGTCCAGCAGGTTTTTAACCAAAGCTCCTTGGTACGTAATGATTGGCACGTTCAAACCAGTTTGTCGAGCAATTTTGTGTGCGGAGGCATAAGCTCGTCCAGTAGCGAGGGTAACCACCACACCTTTCGCTACAGCAGCTTCTAATGCCTGTTGTGTCGCCGGTGTAACTTCTTTCTGGTCGTTAATGAGTGTATCATCAATATCAATGGCAATTAATTTATACATATCGGTATTCTCTCCTTTATCTCTATCATGGGGCAATGTTAAAATTGTATCTTATAATATTCAAAATGACAATATCGCAATGAAAAGGGGACGGCCCCTATAAGAGCCTGTCCCCTTATAACCACTGAAGTATTGGCTTGAAACGATGGGAAAAAGTAACGGTTAGTCTTCCAAAAATACAAGTCCAACAAAATCGTCCAGCTCAATATTACCAAAATAGTGCTTCAAATCGAGAGAGGATAAGGCTTGACGTACCTCACCTTCATCATAGCGCTTGCCACGCAGGATATTTTCAATATCAGCAACGTCACCCACGCCGAAGAAATCCCCATAGATTTTAATATCACGGATATAGCCTTCCTTAAGATCCATGCGGATATCAATAATGCCGACCGGAAATTTACGTGTGTGCTTGATATTGCTCTCGGGGGATAGACCGTAGTTCCAATCCCACGATTGGTAGCGTTCTTTGGATATTTCATGGATTTTGGCCCAATCGGTATCGGTGAGCTTATATTGAGGTACCTGATCCAATTCTGCACCGAATATGAAACGCAGCAGTTCCTCGCGAAATTGCTCTATGGTCATCTCACGGTCCATCAGTTCGCTGATGTTAGCCACGCGACTGCGGACGGATTTAGTGCTTTTGGATTTGAATTTTTCGGGATTGGCATGCAACGATGCAGCCACATTGTCCAGATTCAGGTTAAACATCAATGTACCGTGGCTGAACATCCGTCCGCGTGTGGCAAATTGGGCGTTTCCTGAAATTTTACGTTCTCCGACCTGTAGATCGTTGCGGCCTGTCATTTCAGCTTCTACTCCCATTTGGCGCAGAGCATCAATCACGGGTTGCGTAAATTTGAGGAAATTATGAAAGGACTCCCCGTTATCCTTGGTAATAAAGCTGAAATTTAAATTACCGAGGTCATGATATACAGCACCGCCGCCGGACAGGCGACGAACGACTTGAATATTGTTATCTCTGACAAACTCGGCATTGATTTCTTCAATGGTATTTTGATGCTTGCCTATAATAATAGAAGGCTGATTAATGTAAAACAGCAGATAGCTGTCGTCCAGCGGAAGATGCTTGAGCGCGTACTCCTCAATGGCAAGATTAATGGCTGGATCGTGTATGCCCTGGTTGTCGATGAACAGCATGTCCATTCCTCCGTATATACAAACTGTGTAATTTTATGTGTGCCTCCTTCTATTGTAACCCAAGTGAGCCATGTACACAAAAGCTCATTTGCATTGACGGGACGCAAAAAGCAGCCTCATAATGGAGCTAAATGATTGGAAACGGCCGGAAAGGATGAGAGGTAATGATAGAGGTTTACGGTCATGGCGGGGACAGGGAAACAGCTGCAGCGACATTCGGCGGAGCTGCTGCGGATTTTGTAGATTTTAGTGCAAATATTAATCCGCTTGGTCCACCACCGGAGGTGCTTGAGGCGCTGCAACACTCATTTGACACTGTGATTCGCTATCCAGATCCTGGGCATCGGAATTTTAAAAATATGCTCGCACGGCGACTGCATGTTCCACCGGAGTCGTTAAGTATCGGAAACGGAGCGGCTGAAAGTATGGCGCTCCTGCTATTGGGACTGGCTCCTAAGCGTGTGGGTACAGTGGAGCCGTGTTTTTCAGAATATGCGGAGCTGGCTGGCAAATTCGGAGCTGAGGTCAACCGGGTGTACGGGAAGGCCTCGCTTCAATGGAAGGCGGACGTGGAGGACATCCTTCAGCTCATGGAGCAGGTAGATGTTTTGTTTCTTGGGCAGCCGAATAATCCAAACGGTGTGCAATATGGTAAGCAGGAGCTGTGCGAACTGGCAGAAGCGGCTGGCAAAACGGGTACCGTGCTGGTGGTGGATGAAGCATTCATTGATTTTATCCCGCTGGAACGGCGAATCTCACTACTGCCTGTGCTGGATCGTTATCCTCATGTGATTTTGATCCGGTCAATGACCAAATTTTATGCCATTCCTGGCTTGCGATTGGGCTATGCGATTGCTCATCCAGATTATATCCGGCGAATGACGGCCAAACAGGTGACCTGGAGTGTGAATGGATTGGCGTTGCTGGCTGGGGAGGCGTGTTTGAGAAGTGGGCAAGCATATGAGCACCAAACACAGGAGCTGATTGCTACGGAGCGCAACCGCCTGTTGACCGCCTTGGCGGAATGGGGCTGCGGTGTTGTTCCCGGCGAAGCCAATTACGTGCTGGCAAGGGCGCCGGGTACGTGGAGCGCATCGGCGATTCAGCAGGCGCTTGGACAACGCGGAATTCTTATACGTAGCTGTGCTATGTATCCGGGGCTGACGACGAGCCATTTTCGGATTGCGGTCAAGGATGCAGAAGCCAACGACAGGCTGCTGTCTGTATTGGGTGAAGTGCTGGAGGAGGAGCAGCGGCGTGACAGTTAGCTTGATTATCCTGGCAGCCTATCTTTTGGACAGGCTGATCGGTGACCCGAGGTGGTTGCCACATCCAGTCATCGGTATGGGACATGCCATTTCAGCATTGGAAAAAGCGATTCGCCGCCAGGCCCGAAGTGACCGGGGGTTGAAACGTGCGGGTATACTGCTTCCACTCATTGTGGCGGGAGGCTCCTTTACGCTCGCCTGGGCGCTATTGCACTTGCTTGCCTGGATTCATCCGTGGTTGTCTGTCGGCGTAGAAATGGTGCTGATTGCGACAACGATTGCTTCCAAAGGACTAAAGGACGCAGGAATGGCAGTATACCGAGCGTTGCAGGCGGATGACCTGTCTGCGGCACGGCGGGAGCTGGGCATGATAGTTGGGCGGGATACGCAACAGCTTGATGAGCCTGAGATTGTACGCGGTACGGTTGAAACGGTCGCTGAAAATATCGTGGACGCGATTATTTCCCCGCTTTTTTATGCCCTGATCGGGGGAGCACCCTTGGCGCTGGCTTATCGTGCTGTGAATACGCTCGATTCCATGGTTGGCTATAAAAATGAAAAGTATCTGCATTTAGGCTGGGCTTCAGCACGTCTGGATGATGTCGCTAACTACATTCCGGCACGTCTGACAGCGGCAATGCTTGTGGTAGCGGCGTGGATGTACAAGCGAGATGCTGCAAGAAGCTGGCGCACAGTCAAGCGAGACGCTCGTCTGCACCCAAGCCCGAACAGTGGCTTCCCGGAATCGGCTGTTGCTGGTGCACTGGGGATTCGTCTTGGAGGCTATAATGTGTATCATGGCGTGCGCTCCTTTCGTGCATACATGGGCGATTGGATACGACCGCTAGAGTCGAAAGATATACGGCATACGATCCAGCTGATGTTCGCCGTGTCCAGTATGTTTGTAGGATTGTGTTTGTTAGGAGCCGCAGGTTGTTTTGCCTTGGGATGGGTGCGGTGAGGAGTGACACACTGAATAATGATCGAGCAGGAAGTGACATGATCTTGAAACAAGATATAGCAGCAAAAAGGACAGTAGAATACGCACAAAGTCCGAACTCACAGGAGGATAAGGTGCCGTATGATGCTAAAGAAGATCTGCATTGGGACATGGAACTTGTGTTAGTTCGTCACGGCACAACCTTATGGAACAAGGAACGTCGATATCTAGGACACTCCGACTTAGGTTTGCTACCGGGAGCAGAGCAGGAATTAAAGCCTTTGCAAGAAAAATTGCAAGGGCAGTCCTTTGCTCGAATCTATTGCAGCGATTTAATGCGATGTCGCCAGACCTTGCAGATCATTGTGCCGGAATCAGAATTGACGTCTGGAGGTTCCCTATCTACTATGTCTCCTATGATGGAACCACGTCTGCGAGAGCTTCATTTTGGTGAGTGGGATGGAAAAACGTATGACATGCTCAAGGATGTGTCGTTGTATCGCGCTTGGATTGATGAGCCGCAACGGATAACCCCTCCTGGAGGAGAGTCTTGGGCAGATTTTGTGAATCGTCTACGGAAATTTCTTGACTCTCTGTATGAATGGCGTGTTGCTATGGAAGTTCAACCCATGGATTTGACTGCTGCGCCACCCTCTGTTTTGGTCGTTACGCATGGTGGCGTAATTCGTCAGTTAGCTTGCATGCTGATACCGGGCCATGATTTTTGGAGTTTGAATCCGAAGCCGGGAGAAGCATTTAGGATTCAATTGAGGCTGGCAGGACGGCACAATTACATAGCAGAAATGCTTCCTCATTAGGTTAGACACCTGCGGATAAAGAGGCTGTTTGGGTTGTAAGCCGCCTCTTTTTAACCTATAATCATCAAGTAAAAGAACGGCTTGACTACCACTTATCAAATATCCAGCAGACGAGGTCGGCGCAGCGTGATGAAACTATGGTTTCCCTTGCCTGCGCTGTTAAAAGGGAAGTCGGTGTGAGTCCGGCGCGGTCCCGCCACTGTAAATGGAAACATGCCCGTTAGTCCTGCTTTATGTGCTACTAAGCATATGAAAGAATTTCAGGACATGCATTTTACCATAAGTCAGGATACCTGCCCGTCCGCCTGTCACCATAGTCCTTCGAGGAAAGGATGACGTGTTCGCAGTGACTGTCCATGCGGAAAGAAGCTGCCGCCTGCGCACGATCTGCGCTAACGTGGCCCCTGTGTCCTGATATGAGGATGCGGGGTTTTTTTGATAGGAAAAGAAGGCTGGATTTAGAAGATATCTGATGATGTTCAAGTAACGCTCTTAACGATTTTTTATGAAGGGGTGCAAATCATGGCAGGAAAAAAAATAAAGGTTTGGACAACAGGTCTATTGGTTCTGATTTTGGCAGTTGTGCTGAGTGCATGTGGAGCTAATGGGAAAAATGCTGAAAATAAAGAGAACCAGAATTCTTCACAGCAGCCGGGACAGACCGTAACCGCACAAGAGCCTCCGGGCAAAACAGTTTACCCACTCACGGTTAAGGATACAACAGGACAGGAATTTACATTCAAAAAAGCGCCGGATAAAATCGTTTCCGTCTCCCCGGCAGAAACCGAGGCGCTGTTCGCCATCGGGCTGGATAAGGAAATTGTTGGCGTCTCCGACTACTCTGATTACCCGGAAGCAGCTACGAAAAAGCCTAAAGTGGGCGGTATTATGAAACCGAACGAAGAGGCGATCATTGCTGCTAACCCGGAAGTCGTTTTTGCAGGGATATCACTTAGTGAACAGGCTACGACCAAGCTGCGCGACATGGGAATTATGATTTTTAAAACGGAACCGAAGACAGTTGAAGATGTCATGGCTAACATCGAATTGTATGGGAAAATCACCGATCATCAGAAAGAAGCGAGAGCGGTGACTGACAAGATGAGAGCAGATGTAGCTGAAGTGAAAGAAGGAATTAAAAATATCGGTAAAGGTCAGAAGCTGCGGGTATACGTCGAGTTTTCACCAGGCTGGACAGTTGGTAAAGGCGAGTTTATGGACGAGCTGATTACGTTGGCGGGCGGCGAAAATGTAGGCGCCACGCAGAAGGGGTGGTACCAAATTAGTGAGGAAAATATTATTGCTGCGAACCCTGACGTGATTTTGTACAGCAAAAGTGTCAAGGACGACAAAACTGGTCAAACGCTCGGCGAAATCATTAAAGCTCGCAGTGGATGGGATCAAATATCGGCTGTTCGCCACAACCGGGTATTTGCCGTGGATGATAATTTGATTAGTCGTCCGGGTCCACGCGTAACGGAAGGTCTCAAGGAAGTGGCCAAGGGCGTGTATCCTGAAATTTTCAAATGAACCGTAAACTGATCGGCTTTGGAGGAACAGGTCTTGTCCTGCTGTTACTGACGCTACTGCTCTGTCTTGGCATCGGCTCGGCCAAGCTTCCGGTCAGCCAGATCACGGGCATTCTGGTTAACCACCTTCCATGGTTAGGCGATACGTTTACACCGGATTGGAATACATCCTCAGAGCAAATTATTTTGAAGGTCAGATTGCCACGAGTGTTACTGGGAATGTTGGTAGGAGCAGCGCTGGCGCTGGCGGGAGCCGGATTTCAGGGTGTGCTGCGTAATCCTTTGGCTGATCCGTATACACTGGGGGTATCCTCGGGGGCTTCGGTAGGAGCGGCAGTACTGATTTATTGGGGCCTTCAATTTTCATTTGTTGGCATATGGACGCTGCCGCTAGTGGCATTTACGACCGGAATGCTGACGCTGTGGATGGTGCTGACGTTGGCACGGGAAGGTGGAAAAATTCCGACACAAAGTCTCATTTTGTCGGGTGTGGTGATGCAATCCTTTCTGGGGGCGGTTGTTTCCTTTCTGACAGCCATGTCGAAGGAGACGGTCAATGAAATATTGTACTGGACGATGGGAAGTCTTAGCCTGCGCGGTTGGTCATATACAGGAATCCTTTTACCTTATGTGGTCATAGGACTGGTATTTCTATGGAACCGGGCACGTGTGCTGAATATTTTGGCTTTGGGTGAACGTCAGGCGGCTCACATGGGAGTTCATGTAGATGCGACGAAGCTATCTGTTCTGATCATTTCCACGCTGCTGACAGCAGCCGCTGTCTCGGTATGTGGAGTGATTGGCTTTGTGGGACTCGTTGTACCGCATATCATTCGTCTGGTGACAGGGCCTGATTACCGGATGATTGTTCCATTATCTGCGCTCGGTGGAGCTATTTTTATGGCTTGGGCAGATACGGCGGCTCGCACGTTGTTAGCCCCCACGGAAATTCCTCTGGGCGTGATGACGGCCTTTGTTGGGGCACCGTTCTTCGCATATCTCCTGTACCGGAACAAGAAGCTGCGCAGGGGGGAAATGCTGTGACAGAACAAAGTGAATCACAGAAGGTACATGATCGGGCGTTAGAGGTAGCGGGTCTAACACGTGCCTATGGAGAGTTCCATGCGTTAAAGAATATAAGCTGGAGCGTCGACGAAGGAACTTGGTGGGGGATTATTGGTCCGAACGGCAGTGGAAAATCCACCTTGCTGCATTTGCTTTCCGGTGTAGATCAGCCAACTTCGGGAAACGTTCATATCTATGGCAAAAAGGTCGGTAGCTACAGCAGAAAAGAGCTTTCCCGACTCATAGCCGTACTCCAACAGGAAGGGCTTCCTCCAGTGGGATACACCGTCAGGGAAGTCGTAGAAATGGGACGTTTTCCTCATCAGGACTGGCTAGGCAGGGAAAAGGGTGTTGATGTGGAGGCGATCACGGATCGCGTGCTAGAGCGATTGGGTCTTACCACGCTGGCGGACAGAGCATTGGACCGCTTGAGTGGGGGACAGCGACAGCGTGTAGCTTTGGCAAAAGTAATGGTGCAGGAGCCACGAATATTGCTGCTGGACGAGCCTACGACCTATCTGGACTTGCGCTATCAGCTTGAATTTATGGAACTGTTGGCAGATTGGCGCCAAGAAACGGGTGTGACGATTATTGCGGTCTTGCATGATCTTAACTTGACAGCCCAATTTTGCGAAGATTTGCTTGTACTCAAAGATGGAATGGTTGAAGGATTGGGAGCTTCATCGAAGTTATTAACCGAGGATCGGATTCGACGAGTATACGGTGTTGAGCCTGTGATGCTTCCGCATCCCGATAGCGGTGTGCCGCAGCTCTTGCTGCGCAGGAGTGCTTCGGATACAGCAGATTAAATAAACGATGAAACACACTTAAAAAGAGCAGGGAGTGGAAGTTATGAACAACAAGCTGCGTCAGCTGATCGATAGCATTGCCCAGCCGGATGGGGTGGCGGCCTCGGCAGCTTCAGCCCATTTGGACCAATTAACAAAGCCACCGGGAAGTCTTGGCAAGTTGGAAAGTGTGGCCATCAAGCTAGCAGGAATTACAGGAGTGGACAAGCCTGAATTTGATCGTAAAACGGTTATGGTCATGGCTGCGGATCACGGGGTGTGTGAAGAGGGAGTCAGTGCCTTTCCGGCTGAGGTTACACAGCAAATGCTGTATAACATGCTGTCAGGTGGCGCGGCAATTAATGTGCTGGCACGCCATGCGGGCGCAGATGTCAAGGTGGTAGATGTTGGCGTGAATGCGGATGTCGCTCACGCGAATCTGGTGGACCGTAAGGTACGCATGGGTACTTCGAATATAGCTAAAGGGCCAGCGATGCTGCGTACAGAAGCGGAACAGGCGGTTTTGGCCGGAGCAGAAGCCGTAGCAGAAGCGGTCAAAGGTGGCACACGGCTATTCGTTACCGGAGAGCTGGGCATCGGGAATACGACAGCCAGCGCTGCGGTCGTATGTGCTCTCACCGGACTGGAGCCGGAAGTTATCGTAGGCCGGGGGACGGGTGTAGATATGGCTGGGCTTACCCGTAAAATATCGGTTGTCTGCCGCGCATTGGACGTGAACCAGCCAGATGCAAATGATGCGCTCGACGTGCTCACTAAGGTCGGCGGTCTGGAGATTGCCGCCTTGGCAGGAGTCATCCTCGGGGCAGCCGCACATCGCTGTCCAGTCGTGTTGGACGGCTTTATTTCAGGCGCAGCCGCCCTCGCAGCGCGTGCACTTGCGCCTGCTAGCGCTGCGTACATGCTCGCTTCGCACGCCTCGGACGAGCGCGGGCACGCGGCGGTGCTCCGCCAGCTCAAGCTGGAGCCCATGCTTCATTTGGACATGCGGCTCGGGGAGGGCACAGGCGGTGCGCTTAGCTTGCACCTGATTGATGCGGCGTGCCGCATTATGCGCGAAATGGCGACCTTTGCCGATGCAGGCGTATCGGACGGTCAGGGAGCCGCGCAGCGATGAAAGCGCTCGTGACCGGCGGGGCACGCAGCGGGAAAAGCGGCTTTGCCGAGCGATTATGCATGTCGCGCGCGCCTGGCGCCTGCTACATTGCAACGGCGCAAGCCTATGACATGGAGATGAAGGAGCGCATCGCCCTTCATCGGGTCCAGCGCGAGTCTGCCGGATACGACTGGCAGACGCTGGAGGAAGCGCAGGCGCTGCCGGAGCTGCTGCGACGGCTTGGCGGCGATCAAGCGTCGCAGCCATCACCCGCGCCTATGGTGCTAGTCGACTGCCTGACCCTGTGGCTGTCGAACGTGCTGCTGGCCGCAGGCGAGGACGGCGAAGCTGCGTCCAGAGCTGCCATTAATGAACTGGCGGCAGCTGTGGAGCAGTATCCGGGGCAGCTCGTCATCGTGACCAACGAGGTTGGTGACGGTATTGTGCCCGAATATCCGCTTGGTCGGCTGTATCGGGATTTGAGTGGGGTAATGAATCAGCGGATTGCCCGTCTTTGTGATGAAGTATTTTTGGTGACGGCGGGCATTCCCGTAGAACTCAAACAGTTGGAATATAAGCTATGAGCCGCGAACGTCAGGCTGTTGCTGCGGCTTTTCAATTTTTAACGCGTCTTCCGGTGAAGGCGGAATTGGATTTTTCCCCGGATTTGCTTAAACGCAGTGCAAGTTATTATCCGCTGGTCGGAGTGGTTATTGGCATCATTGTCTGGGGCTTTGCGGCGCTTACTTCTATGGTGTTGCCGCCGTTGCCGTGTGCGATTCTTACGCTTGTTGTCTGGGTTTGGTTGACGGGCGGATTGCATTTGGACGGGTGGATGGATGCGGCTGATGCCTTGTTCAGCTACCGATCCCGTGAGCGGATGCTGGAGATTATGAAGGATAGCCGTGTAGGAGCAATGGGCGTTATTGCTTGTGTGTTGCTACTCATGCTCAAGGCTTCTTTGCTGTATACAGTGTTGGTTGAACGGAATGTGTCTGGCTTACTGCTGCTTCCGATGGTTTGGAGCCGCTGGTTTATGGTACATGCAATGAAGCGCTGGCCTAAAGCCCGTAATGATGATGGGCTGGCTGCGCGTTTTGCTGATATGAGTGGTGGCCGCGTAGGGTTAGCCGTATTCTGGGCTGTATTAGTGACCCTGAGTGCTGCCGTAGGACAATATCTTCTGGCAGGTTTGGCTACAGCAACAAGGGATACTGGGAATCTGTCGTTGGCAGGATCAACCATACAGACGTTCCTTTCATATTCTGAGAGCCTTCCAATCTCGATAGGCTTTGTGTTGATTCCGGTCTTGGCTTACGGTGTTGGAACCTTCACGGCAAACCGTATTAACCGCCGCTTGGGTGGACTTACGGGAGATATATACGGAACTTTAAACGAATTGCTGGAGACTGTTTTATTGTTGTTTATTGTAATTTTGTACGGGTTGTGACCAGATTTGAAATGAATTCGTTAAAGGGGAAGAGGCAATTGTCAACTTTCGAACCGTCCTGCACGAACCCGGCAGCCGTATTGATGCTTCAAGGAACAGCGTCGGATGTGGGCAAAAGCGTGGTGACAACTGCGCTTTGCCGTATTTTTACGCAGGACGGATATCGTCCCGCACCGTTTAAGTCGCAAAATATGGCGTTAAACTCTTATGTTACCGAGGACGGCAAGGAAATTGGACGCGCTCAGGGGGTGCAGGCTGAGGCCTGCGGTATTGAGGCCACGACTGACATGAATCCGATTCTGATTAAGCCAGTCAAAGATATGCACTCACAAATTGTTGTACACGGTGTACCTTATGCCTATATGAGCGCCTCAGATTACCGGAAGGATTTTTTGCCAAAAGCCAAACAGACCGTTATGGATGCTCTGAATCGGTTGCGTGATACCTATGATATTGTCCTTATGGAAGGGGCAGGCAGCCCGGCAGAGATTAATTTGAAGGACCGAGATATCGTAAATATGAATTTGGCAGGTTGGGCGGATGCACCAGTGTTGCTTATTTCAGATATCGACCGGGGCGGTGTTTTTGCCTCTCTCGTAGGAACCATCGAGTTACTGGAACCCCATGAAGTACAGCGTATCCGCGGATTTATCATTAACAAATTCAGAGGTGATCTGTCTCTGCTTCAACCGGGATTAGACTGGCTGGAAGAACGGACGGGCATTCCTGTACTCGGTGTATTGCCCTATCTACCAGACATTCGCATTGAAGCAGAGGATTCGGTAGTACTGGACAAGAAGCCCAAGCAATCTGCAAAAGATAAAGAACTGGATATTGCGGTGATACGATATCCGCGGATTTCCAATTTTACGGACACGGATGCTCTGGCCGCAGAGCCGGATGTGAGTGTTCGTTATGTCACAGAAGCCGGACAGTTGGGCGTACCGGACGCCATTATCTTACCGGGGACCAAAGACACTATTGGAGACCTGCTGGAATTGCGTGAGAGAGGTCTGGAGAAAGACATTCGGCAGGCTATGAATACTGGACGCACACAGCTAGTTGGCATTTGTGGAGGTTATCAGATGCTGGGTACAGCGCTATTTGATCCCGAAGCCGTCGAATCTGGGTTGCCGCAGCAGGCAGAAGGGTTAGGTTGGCTGGCTCTATCCACGACCTTTTTAAAGGAAAAGCAAACCGTACGCGTACTGGGAACCCTGTCTAATCATTGCCCGCTTTTGCTTGCGCCTGATTCGGGTTCTGCCTCTAAGCCAAGCATTGAAGGCTATGAAATACATATGGGCGTTACGGAGTATGTTACGGAACCATACGCACCTACAGATATAACTTTTAACTTAAGCGAAATGAAAAGGTTATTCCATATCCGGCGTGGCGAAGGAACAGCTTTTGAGGAAGGCTGGGGTACGACAGACGGTAAAGTATGGGGAACCTATTTGCACGGTGTGTTTGATAATGACCGTTTTCGTCGGTGCTGGCTGGATGGATTGCGACAAACCAAGGGCTTGGCACCTTTAGAAAGCACTTTTACTGTACGTGAAGCCAAGGAACGAGAGTTTGACCGTGTCGCAGAGGTGGTACGGGCTCATTTAGATATGGAGCAAATTTATCGTATTATGGGAATGAATTCATAAACTTCATGGATGATTATTAAAATCGCTTTTAAAAAATAAAGAGGTATCTCTACAGCCATTTTCAAGACTGTGAGATACCTCTTTTTATTCAGGATTTTGCAAAATTCGATTCCAGTCGCTCTGAAGTGCAAGATATAGACGAACTAAACCATTTCGATCTACATCTTGTCCATTGGAAGTCGCTTATGGGATTTTTGCAAAATCCTCTATTGTATCGGCTTACGTAATTTTAAATTTTTGAACTGCCTTTTGCAGCTCGGTTGCTTGTTTGCTTAATTGGCGAACAACCTCGCTGTGGCTTTCCATTTCATTCAGTTGCTCATCGGCGTTAAAACCGATTTCTTGAATCATATGCTGTGCATTGGCAGCGATGAGAGCTGTCTCTTCCACGGAAGCAGATACTTCCTCCGAGCTGGCGGATACTTGCTCCGTTGCTGCAGATACCGTTTGAATCGTAGCATTGATCTTTTGCATAAGCTCACTTAGCTGGTTAAAGGCTGAGCTCGCTTGTTGAACCATTTCCGTTCCCGAATGAATTTCACGGCTAACCTGGGTCACAGAGTCCACAGATTGTTGCGATACTTCTTGAATGGTAACCAAATAGTCAGAAATTTCTTGTGTGGCTTCTTTAGATTGCTCGGCAAGCTTGCGTACTTCTCCAGCTACTACGGCGAAGCCCCGTCCATGTTCGCCCGCACGGGCAGCTTCAATGGAGGCATTCAGGGACAACATTTGAATTTGCTTCGTAATATCGAAAATAGCCGAAACGATACTGCCAATGGCTTCTGAGCGCTCATTCATACTATGGATGTATCGAAGCGATTCATCGGCAGCATGTCCTACCTGTGACATTTGAGCTACAGCTTTTTGAGCGAGCGTATTACCGTTAACCGTTTCTTTCGTTGCTTCACTGATTTGATCGGATACATCATTGGCAGAGGAGGCGATATGCTGAACACCTTGAGCGATTTCCTCCATAGCCTGTGCATTTTCAGCAGCAGTTGTAGCTATGCTGGTACTGCCCTTTGCTACTTCCTCTGCGGCAACTGTAGAGTCCTGCACTTTTACACTCATAGCCTCAGTCCGACGAAGCAGCTCGTCCGATCCTTCAACAACCGCACCGGATGTAGAAAGCACATGGCCGATCATTTCTTTCAAGTTATGAGACATTGATTGGAAGCTGCGGGCAAGTTGGGCAATTTCATTGACTCCATGAACTTTCGCTTCTTGTGAAAGATCACCTTGAGCGATTTTTTCGCTATGACGAACCAATTCAGCAATGGGTTCTACAACTTTACGTATCACGAGGGTAGAAATAATTCCGCCCAGCAGGAGCGTTGCCACTGTAATACCTATGCAAATCCATAAAATTTGTTGGGATTTTTCCTGTACGAATCCGACATCTTCGTTCACACCCAGAACTAGATTACTACCCGATATAGCAAAGAAGGCGGTTTTGTGTACTCCGTACGAATCGCTGTAAATTTCACTGATATTCATCTCGCCTTGTTTTGCTTTTTTAATATCCTCTACTGGAATGAGTGCATCCTTGACCTTGTATACTGATTTTACATTCCGTGCGACGACTTCGGCTTTACCATCCTTTACTACTGCGATATATGCCGATTCTAATTTGAGAGTATCGACCTTCTCCTGAAGATAGGATTCCATCTGTATAGCGGAGCCGGAATCAGAACCGCTTCCTTGTTGGGCCTGAACCGCTAAGGAAATATTGAGATCCTGATACACATTTTTAGCTCCAGTTTCTAGCAATTGGTCTACTTGAGGCATGACACTGTTATTAATGATACTCATGGATATTGCATAGAAACTGATGCTGAACAAAAGGGATGCAAAGAGCTGAATCAGCAAAAACATAATTCGTAATTTCGCGCCAATGGAACGATTAAAACTCTTCATGAAAATTCTCCTCTCACATGATGGTAATAAAATCAGACGAATTCCCCTGCTTGATGTAGGCCGCTTGTCCAATAAGATACTAGGCACGCCATGATCTACTTGTTTTCCTCTCCTTGCTTGAAGAAAAGACTGAAAATGTTCGGATTCTATGTATATTTCAGCTGTATTCAAGGGACAAGAATGTGAAAGGGAAGTAATCCATGATTTACTAAAAAGTAGGTTAGACCTATTTTACATAATTAACAGGCGGTTGAATAGTCATATTTGCCCAAAAACAAACAAAAAATATATAACTATGGTCTTAGGTGTTTAGATGTAAGTTAGATGTAAATTATCAGGTGCATAAAAACGAATAGATTACTCCTTCTTTAAAACTATTGTAAAAAAGAAGTAATATAAGTAGCATAAGGAATACCGCTTTTATTACAATATTCTTCTAAGCTTGGTTTGGTAAGTTCGAAAGTGGTCTTCAATATACATATAAAAAGGGGAAAAGGTAGTTATGAATCGGGATTTACTTTCCAAAGAAATGATTTCGCAGGTCAGGGGAGAAGATGAACAGGAGCAGACTTTCGGAAGTTACAGAGCTGCCACAGGGAGAAATCCGATAAGTCGTCTATTAGATTATGTATCAGGCGTATTCACTCCGATCTTGCCGGCAATGATTGGGGCGGGAATGATCAAGGTATTAATATCTATTTTCATGTCCTTAGGTTTTTTGTTTTCAGACCAACAGGTATTTACTAGTTTGTTATCTGATCAACAGGCGTATACCATTTTATTGGTTATCAGCGATGGGGTATTCTATTTTTTGCCCATTCTATTTGCGGCAAGTGCGGCAAGAAAGCTGAACAGCAATATGTTTGTTGCGGCTGCCATCGGAGCATCAGTATTGCATCCCCGCCTGACAGAGTTGTTCCAGTCTGGTGAGGAGGTTCGCTTTGGCGACTTGTCAGTCATAGACGGGCAGTCTGCTTCTTCCATAATACTAATGCTTGTTGTCGTTTGGATGGCGTCGTATGTGGAAAAATGGTTAGACAAGCATACCCCCTATTGGCTTAAAGTAGTGGCTGTCCCGACTTTGACTCTGATGATTTTTATACCTTTGATGATGTTCGTTCTTGGCCCGTTGTGGGGGTATCTCGGTCAACATTTATCGGATGGACTCGCATGGTTATTTGATAATGCAGGAGTGTTTGCAGGGCTGCTGCTCGGGGGCGCGATGTCTTTGCTTATTATGGCAGGTATGCAATATATAATGGTACCGATTATGATCAGCTCGCTTGCAACACTGGGCTACGATCATGTCTTTCCTGTGGTAGTGGCAGCGGTACTTGCCCAGGCAGGTGCAGCATTTGGCGTGCTTTTTAAATCCAAAAATGTCAAAGTGAAAACGCTGGCCTTTTGGACAGGCTTGCTTGCCATGATGGGGGTGGTTGAGCCGGCGATGTATGGAGTCACAATGCGCTTTAAGAAGCCTTTTGTTGCGGCGTTGATCGGAGGGGCTCTCGGTGGTGCATTTATGAGTTTATTTGAAACTGAAGCAACGGCTATTGGTGGTATATCAGGTCTGCCCAGCTTGGGATTATTCGTCGGTCCTACATTTATATATGCTATTTTGGGAATGTTAATCTCACTAGTTACAGCTGGCGTAATTACGTATTTTATGGGCTTTGTGGATGAAAAAGATGAGCATTCGCAAGTAGTGTCCACATCTGGCATGAATGCTTCTCCTTCTCCGAACTCGGTTGTGGAAAAGAGCCCTGGCAGCTAAGGCGTGCCAACGCCCAAAAGCCTCATGAAAGTGTTTACAAAAAAACTTGTCACCTCAGTCTTTATATGATATTATGGTGTCAGTTATTCAAAACTGCACAATCGTGGATTGTTACTGAGCGTATCGGGCAAAACCATAAGCAGGCACTATGTGTCAGTTTTGGTATTGCCTTTTTTTACTACTCCAAGCGGCTTAAGGTGATGGAATGAAGATAGCAAAGGTGCTGAATAATAACGTCGTAACGGTCATTGATGAACAGCAGAAAGAATTAGTCATTATGGGAAGAGGAATTGCTTTTAAAAAAAACACAGGCGATGAGATTGAAGAAGAGAAAATTGAGAAAATTTTCAAACTTGAAAGTACCGAGGTTTCTCGCAAACTCATGACCCTGATGTCTGATATCCCTATTGAATATGTTGAAATTTCTGATGAAATCATCCAATATGCCAAAACGATACTTGGTGTAGAGTTGCATGACAGCATCTATATTTCGCTGACGGATCATATCCATTTTGCCATAGAGCGTTATCGCTTGGGTATGGATATCAAAAATGCACTTTACTGGGAAATCAAGCGAATGTACCGTAAGGAATTCACGATTGGGACCAAAGCATTGCACATGATTCAGGACAAGCTGGGAGTTACACTTCCAGATGATGAAGGAGCATTTATCGCCTTACATTTGGTGAATGCACAGCTTAATAGCGAAATGCGCGAAACGATAACCCTGACTAACATTGTCAAGGATATCATAAATATTGTAAGTCGCTTTTTTGTAATGGATCTGGATGAAGAGTCGTTAAGCTATTACCGCTTTATTACACATCTCAAATTTTTTGCTCAACGGGTAATGAATGGGACCCCTGTACAAAATACAGATAATTCCCTTCATGATATGGTTAAGGTTCAGTATAAGAATGCTTACGCCTGCGCGGAAAAAATAAGAGATTATACCACTAAAATCTATGGTCGAAGCTTGTCCCAGGATGAGATGTTGTATCTCACCATTCATATCGAGCGTATCATTAAAAATCAATGATTTTATGTATGATCAGGGATTTAGGATTGCTACTTCTAAACCAGAAGGCAAAACCTGAATGCTGAAAGAAGATTGGCTTTTTATAAAGCTGTCTGCTTTCTGTATTCAGGTTTTTTTATTGCCCATTTGCGCATTTTATTTTATACCTTAAAAGAAAAGAGGAACACCTCATGGATCAAAATCAATTATCCAAAGAGATACTTACACTGGTTGGTGGTGAAGAAAACGTAGAGCAGGTCATTCACTGCATGACCCGCTTGCGCTTCAACCTTCATGATGATAAGAAAGCTCAGAAAGAGCAGTTGCAGAAAACGGATGGCGTCATGGGAGTCATGGAGAGTGGCGGCCAGTTTCAGGTTATTATCGGTAATGATGTAGCTAACGTGTACAAATCGTTGGTGAGCAACATGTCCAAGGCTCCGCAAAGTGACTCAGGAGCAAGTACTGCATCTAAGAAAAAACAAAACCCGATCAGCAAACTGTTCGACTTTATTGCGGGTATGTTTACACCGATTTTGCCAGCGATCACCGGCGCAGGTATGATCAAAGGGATCATTGCTCTTTTAGTGGCAATGAACTGGATGTCCGATAAGAGTCAAACCTATACGATTTTAGCGGCAATAGGTGACGGTGCGTTCTACTTCCTGCCTATTATTCTGGCTGTCAGTGCTGCTAGAAAACTCGGCAGTAATATGTTTATTGGTGCGGCGATTGGTGCTTCCATTTTGCACCCGACGATTACAGCTTTACTGGCATCTAACGTGAAGGTTAGCTTTATTGGTCTTCCGGTGACAGCGGCCACGTATTCTTCGACCGTTATTCCAATCGTTATTGCGGTCTGGCTGGCATCTTATGTTGAAAAATTCATTGATAAGTATACACATGCATCACTGAAGTTGCTCGTTGTTCCGACATTGACTTTATTGATTATTGTACCTTTGACTTTGGTTGCTGTAGGGCCGCTCGGCTCCATTATTGGTAATGGCCTGTCAGGCGGTATCTCTTGGTTGTTTGAAAATACAGGTGCACTTGCAGGTCTGCTGCTAGGCGGTACCTTCTCCCTGATCATTATGACAGGTATGCACTATGCGTTGGTTCCTATTATGATTGGATCGATTGCAACGTTGGGCTTTGACTACATGATTCCAATTATGGGAGCAGCCAACTTGGCACAGGCTGGTGCTGCACTGGGTGTATTCTTAAAATCAAAAAATGCCAAAGTCAAAACAGTGGCTTTCTCGACGAGCTTGACAGCTATTATGGGTGTAACTGAGCCTGCAATGTATGGTGTAAATATGCGGTTTAAAAAACCATTTACTGCTGCGTTGATCGGCGGAGCCGTCGGCGGGGGTTTCATGAGCTTGTTTGGTACAAAAGCGTATGTCATGGGTGGATTGGTTGGTGTGCCTGGTCTGGCGATGTTTATTGGACCGACTTTCTTATACGCAATCCTGGGTCTTATTATTGCATTTGTGGTTGCTACGATTGTTACCTATTTGATCGGCTTTACAGATGAAAAGAACGAAGAAGCACCACAAGCAACAACAGACGCTGGCGGAGACATCTCCACTGATGAAATAGCACAATCTGCTGTGTCCTCACTGCCGAAAGGTGAGAAAATCCCGGTATACAGCCCGATTATGGGTGAAGTTAAGCCGCTCAGTGAAGTCAATGACCCTGCATTTTCTCAAGAAATCATGGGTAGAGGTTGGGCTATTGAACCATCCGAAGGCCGGGTTGTTTCTCCAGTGGATGGCACAGTGTTCTCCATTTCCAAAAGTGGGCATGCTGTTGGATTGGTGAGTGATTCAGGACTTGAAATGCTCATTCATGTTGGGATGGATACGGTTAAACTAAAAGGACTTCATTTTACGCCTCATCTTAAAGCAGGAGATCGCGTGAAGGTAGGAGACCTCGTGCTGGAGTTTGATCTGGTGGAAATCCGCAAGGCTGGTTACGAAACGATAACGCCTGTTATTGTTACGAATGTAGCTCAGTTTAGCGAGTTGGAGTCCGCTGATAATCAGCATAAAGTGGTTAAGGAACAGGAACTGTTATACACAGTGATCGTCTAACGGCTGATAAAGATTTTACGCCTAAGTTGAATACATGTCGTTGTGTTCAGGACAAAAAACAGCAAGCCTTCGAAAGATGAAGGCTTGCTGTTTGGCATTTTCAATAAATCCAAAGTGGAAGCTGCTTAACTATTTTATTGTTATAAAACCTACAAAAATAGTTGGTTTTGTGATATAGTAATCTTCGGATTGAGGGATCACCTTATAAAACATATTAAGTATAAGTTTGGAGGAAATAATACATGGATACCTTCTTTATTATTTTAAATGTAATCGTGCTGCTTTTGCTGCTAGGCGTATTGGTCTGGATGCAGAAAAAGCACATCTCCTTCACAAAAAGGGTATTTGCCGGACTTGGCTTCGGACTGATCTACGGGGCTGTTCTACAATATGCCTATGGTGCAGGCTCAGAGGTCATTACAAAATCAGTTGATTGGTTCAACCTCGCAGGTAATGGTTATGTCCGTTTGCTGCAAATGGTAGTTATTCCGCTTATCATGGTGTCGATTATTTCGGCTATTATGAATTTGAAGGGAAGACAGAACCTTGGCAAAATCAGCGTATCCATTATTGCAGTACTACTGATTACAACGGCAATTGCTGCTTCAGTTAGTATTGTAACCAGCTTGTCGTTTGATCTAAAGGCAATTGAGATTCAAGGTGGGGAGAAGGAACAAGCACAGGGCTTAAAGATGGAAGAGCGTCTTGGAACAGTTCAGGACATGACCATTCCACAGCAGGTGCTGGAATTTATTCCTTCAAATCCTTTTGAGGATATGACGGGAGCACGTCGTACGTCGACGCTGGCGGTGGTCATTTTCTCGGCCTTTATCGGTGTGGCTGTGCTCGGATTGGATCGTAAAAAACCGGAACAGGCGCAAACCTTCCGTAAAGTGATCGATGCAGTGTACGCTGTAGTGATGCGGATTGTAACTCTGGTGCTGAGATTGACTCCTTACGGCATTTTAGCACTGATCACTAAAGTAGTAGCTACGACCAATCCGGATGAAATTTTGAAGCTAATCAAGTTTGTGCTCGCTTCTTATGTAGCTCTGTTGGTCATGTTTATCATTCATCTTATTTTGCTGGCCTTGTTCGGCTACAATCCGGTGACGTATGTGAAAAAGGTATTGCCTACACTGGTTTTTGCTTTTACTTCTCGTTCCAGTGCGGCGACCATTCCGTTAAATGTTGAAACACAAACGAAAAAGCTTGGTGTGTCCGACGGCATCGCGAATCTGTCTGCGACCTTGGGAGCGACTATTGGGCAAAACGGCTGTGCTGGTATTTATCCGGCAATGCTGGCGGTCATGATTGCTCCAACCGTGGGTATTGATCCAACGAGCTGGGATTTTATCCTCACGCTTATTCTGGTCGTTACGGTCAGCTCGTTTGGCGTGGCGGGTGTAGGCGGTGGTGCCACTTTCGCTTCCCTGATCGTGCTTTCCACCATGAATCTTCCAGTGGCATTGGCAGGATTGCTCATCTCAGTCGAACCGTTGATTGATATGGGACGCACAGCGTTAAATGTCAATGATTCTATTACCGCAGGTCTCATTTCAGGCAAGGTGCTCAAGGAGAACGATCAAGACGTGTTCAACAATCATGGCATGGATTTGGATGCAACGGCACACTCCTAAGTAAATGATAAACGAAAGGTGTACGATGCATTCCCCTATCGCATCTGTAGCCTATATAACACACGTACAGAATGTACTCAATACAAAGAGCCGGCCATAAGGTCGGCTCTTTGTATTGAGTTTAGGACAGTGTAAATTATAGCTGTTCACGAATCCTAATCTATGATACATTAAAATAATGTTTTTCCGGCTTGCTTCGGATGAACCGCGGTTCGCAACCATCCCGCGCTATCAAAACTAGGAGGATTTCATGTTTAATCTGTTATGGGGGGCAGCTTTTGTCCTCGTCAATTTTATGTTCTTTTTGTTATGTTTTCGGTTGTTCGGTAAAAAAGGGCTGTACGCCTGGATTGGTGTTGCTACTGTACTAGCCAACATTCAGGTAACCAAAACGATTGATCTGGTCGGTATTACCACGACATTGGGAAATACGATGTATGTTTCTATGTATATGGCCAGTGACTTACTGAATGAAAAATATGGGCCTAAAGAGGCGCGTAAAGCTGTGTGGTTCGGCTTTTTTACTCTGATTATGACGACGATAACGATGCAAATGGTGCTGCAGTTCCAGCCTACTGCAACGGATTTTGCCCAGACACCGATGCAACAGCTGTTTGGATTGTTGCCAAGGCTTGCGCTTGCCAGCTTGACAGCCTATGCGGTCAGTCAATTGCTGGACGTGCGTCTGTATGCCTGGATTCGCAAGTTTTTTCCGGAACGTCATCAGCTCTGGATTCGCGGCAATGGCAGCACGATGATCAGCTCGTTTATAGATACGCTCATTTTCTGTACTATTGCCTTTTACGGTTATGCGTGGGGGATATGGCTCGAGATATTATTCACCACATACATCTTAAAATTTGTACTGACCGCGGCGGGTACACCCATTTTGTACATCGCACGCAATTTCCGCTTTATAGAAGAGGAGGAGCAAACCCTCAAGCCATAATGGCTTGGGGTTGCCCCTCCTTTTTTCATACTTTTTACATACCGATATAATGAATAGCGATGTTTTTATCCCAGCACCGTAAGTTCTTTTGGAAAAGAGGTAAGCACTTCAACACCATCAGAGGTGACCAAAACGTCATCTTCAATCCGCACACCGCCGAGGCCTGGCACATAGATACCGGGTTCGATTGTGAACACGAAGCCTTCATGAAGCAGATCGCTATTGCCTCCGTGTACAGATGGATATTCGTGAACACTCATGCCAAGGCCGTGTCCAACTCGATGGTTAAAGGCAGGGCCATATCCAGCGGCTTCAACAACAGCCCGTGCTGCCTGATCTACGGATGCGCAGGAAACTCCCGGGCGAATGGCGGCAATTCCCGCTTCGTTCGAGCGAAGAACCGTATTATAAATCGTTTCCAGCTCAGTCGATAGCTTTCCAAAAGCAAAAGTACGTGTAATATCCGAAGCATAGCCATCGGAGTATACGCCCATATCAAACATGAGCAGATCGCCATGCTGTAGCTTGCGGGTGCCTGGAACACCATGAGGCAAGGCTGTTTTGGGTCCAGACAGTACTGTTGTGTCAAAGGACGGGCCGTCTGCGCCGATCTTTTTCATCTGGTATTCGATTTCTGCCACCAGTTCGACTTCCGTCACCCCTTCACGCACATGGGTGAGACCGTGACGAAGAGCATCTTCTACCAAACGAGCTGCATGTTTCAGACGTTGCACTTCCTCAGGAGTTTTTCTCACACGCATTTCTTGAAGCACTGGACCTAGATCCACATATTGAGCCGCGCCAATGGCAGTATGTAGCTGTTCGTAACGGAGGACGGAGACGTGCTCCTTTTCCAGCGCGAATGCTTTCACACCGGTGCCTGTACGTTGACGCAGCAGATCATATGGATTGTCCGTATCGGTGTGGGTGGATATACGAGTCACAGAAGAAGCAGCTTGGGCGGCTTCTGCATCCAGGGCGGGTACGATCAGTTCTGGTTCTTGGTCCCGAAGCAACACCAGACCCAGAAAACGCTCATGCGGATCACTGGCAAAGCCCGTCAGATAGTAAATATGTTTAGGATCGGTCACAAGCATGCCGTCCCAAGACTGTGACTTCAGTTCATCATACAGTCGGGTTATTTTCTCATTCATAAAGTCTCATTCCTTTCTGTCTATTTATTCATTATAGCTCTTCATACATAATTATTTATAGCATTGAATGACTTATTCTCTTTCCTGACATAATGTTTGCAGTCGTGCCTGTACATTCTGATCATAGTAACCACCATGGTAGCAGAGTACCTTCTCGACATCCAATACAGTTAGTTTATCGAGGCTCTTCAGGGCCAGCGGCATATCCGGCGTAGCCGACTCTGCAGGACCGACCAGTTCACCTTCGACTACCAGCAGTTCATCTGCTGCCAATAGTAGCTTTTGTGCGGGCACATACAAACTTATATGCCCGGGCGTGTGACCGGGTGTATGAATAATCTGTATGCCCCCACCATAAGGCAGATGCTCACCGTCCTCAAGAATATGAGCAAAGCGCAAATCTGGCAGGCGGCGAATCATATCCTCTGCTTGCTGCTTAAGCACAGTATCCATTTGTTTGATCCGTTCCGACGTCAGCTTCACAAACGGTCGCTCTCCTGTCATATAAGGAACGTCATCCTTATGGGCTAACAGGGCAGTATTCGGCAGCAAGTCCAGTAGTGCATGAACATTTCCGATATGGTCAATATCCTGATGTGTTAAAATAATTCTTTTCAGGCGGCTGATATCCTCACCCACATCTGAAATAGCCTTGCGTAATGGCTCCAATTGGCCGAGCATTCCCGTGTCAATCAGTGTAAGTCCATCCTCGTCCTTGAGCAGCACAGGATAAATGGTCGTTTTTCCAAAAAAAGATTCTATAGGTACTTTCAAAATCAAGAGTTGATTTCCAATATTCATATTAAGCTGCTTCAGAATCCCTGACTCCGAAACATACCTCCCGTCTCATCGTGTTAAATCGCTTTCCTCGTTTTTATTTTTCCTTATCTTCAAGCTCTATTATAAAACCCTTTGGGACTAATCCGCAAAACAACTCGATATGGCTGATCGGGCGCTTGTCTTGTACAATAAATAAATCACACAATAGGAGGCGGATACGAATAATGAATAAGGACCAATCTTTTTCCATTGAATTTGCGTGCAAAGAGGATCTTCCCGATATTGTGGACATTTATAATTCTACGATCGCAGGACGAATGGTCACGGCAGATCTGGAACCGGTGACAGTGGAGAGTCGCATTCCATGGTTTGAGGCTCATCAGGAGAACCACCGCCCTTTGTGGGTATTAAAACAAAAGGGTGCAATTGCCGGATGGGCCAGCCTTCAGTCCTTTTATGGGCGTCCAGCTTATAACGGTACAGCAGAAATTAGCATATACGTCCATGAGGATTCTCGTGGAACAGGAACAGGAAGTCGACTGGTACAGCACTTGCTAAATGAATGTCCGAGACTGGGGATTACAACGTTGTTGGGATTTGTTTTTGGTCATAATGAACCAAGTATTGGGCTGCTGCGGAAGTTTGGTTTTGAGCAATGGGGATACTATCCGCGTGTAGCTGTGCTGGACAGCATAGAGCGAGATTTAGCGATATTGGGCAAGCGAGTGGATGAATAATAGCTTATGACAGTTAAATATTCTTTGTAATGTGTACAGAAAAAGGCTGTTTCCAAAATCGTCTCAAACACTGCGGATGATTTTAGGAGCAGCCTCTTTTACTTTGCTATTTTCATCGCTTTTAGCGCTGTGGTTTAAAACGTATGCTGTGAAAAATTTGATTAAGCACCTCAGACAGCACTAAACCGACAGCAATAGCACCTGCGATCATCAGCGTGCTCATGGCCAGCTCCAGTGCCTGAGGATAATGTTGTTGTACGAACTGGCGCATGGCATTATAGGCCATTCCCCCTGGAACGAGCGGAATCATGCCTGCCACACTAAAAATAATCACAGGCATTTTGTACAGCCGCGCAAAGCCTTGACTGACGATGCCGATGAGAATCGTTGCCAAAAGGCTGGCGCTCACAGGTCCCATGCTGTCCGTGGTTGAATAATAGACAAGCCAGCCTAGCATACCAACAAAACCGCATTGCAGTAGTGAACGCCGGGGGGCATGGAAAAGTATGCCGAAAGCAGCGGTGGCAATAAAGCTTGTGAATAATTGTGCAAGCATAGACTTGAATCTCCTCCGAATCACATATAAGAAATGATAACCGCAACGCCAGCTCCAATGCCGAAAGACGTCAGGCAAGCATCGGCTCCCTTGGAAAGACCCGAAACAAGGTGCCCGGACATTAAATCACGGATGGCATTTGTAATTAACAAGCCTGGAACCAGTGGCATGACAGAGCCAATAATAATTTTATCCATCATCTGTCCCCAGCCTACTATCGTTAATAGAGCCGCCAGCAAGCCGATTAGAAAAGATGCAGAAAACTCTGAGAAAAACTTAACCTTAACGAGCCTGTGAAAATACTGTACAGCTGCAAATCCGATACCTCCGCATAACACAGCTGCGGGGAAATCTCGCCAGACTCCACCAAACATGATCATAAAGCAACCGCTGGCCAACGCAGCAGCCATCAGCTGTACACGGTTGGAATAGCGGAGGGGGCCACGTTCAATCTCCGAAAGCTCCTTGACGGCAGCGCGAGGAGACAAATCACCTGTGCTGATTTTACGTGAAATGGAATTGACCTCTGTCACCTTGTGCAAATCGGTAGTCCGCTCTACGATGCGGATGAGCTTGGCAGGCTCCGAGTCATTAATGGCAAAAAAAATCCCAGTTGGTGTTACATAGCTATGGGACTGGGATATGCCATAGGCCGAAGCAATGCGGGACATCGTGTCTTCAACACGATAGGTTTCGGCTCCATTTTGCATCATCAGTTTGCCCGCCAACAGACAAACCTCAATGATTTCAGGAGTAGGATAGGAATGATTATTCATACTCGCTCTCTTTCATTCGTACCGGGCTGTTCGACCCTATTATTTTCATTTATTGTAGCACAAAAAGCCGCCTTTTCAGAGGCGGTTATGTTAGGCGGAAGCCAAGGATTTCATCAAGATTCTATCATATCGGGAATAACGGTATAGTAGGACTCTTCCAGATATGTTGCGGCCTCAGACAGACCCATCACCTTAAGCTGTCCAGCTACAAAAGCACGAAGGGCAGAATGGGTGAACAAATGCCGTGTCTGGGCATCCCGAATAAAAGCCAGTCTGGCTTCACGCGAACCGTTGTGGAACAACTCACGCACAGCTTCGCCTTGTTGTTCCCAAAGGAAAGGCTCCGTTACGGTCAAGAGGGCACTCTCCATAGAAGAGCTATGCTTCGCAGAAGAAGATAACTGAATGCCCAACCCGTTTAGCGTAGGAGCTGCTTCATTGTGCTTCCGTTCTGTTCGCAAGCTGTCGATATACGCAGCCATATCCTGAATCGGTTCGATACCAAAGCGTTCGCGAAAGCATTCGCGTACAAACGCGGTGCGTTCATCTACAATCTGAGGCAGTCGCTGACCTGCATGTCCAGAATAGTCATCTCCACTGGCGTAGTATCGTTTTAATGAACTGTTCTCTGTATAAACAACGCTTAAAAAATCCTGCAAATGACGGGCAACCACCCACACACCCGTCCAATCGACGGGAGATACACATACTATAGGGGCCCGGGAAAGGTCCTTTTCAAGCCCAAAATCCGTTAAAAAGCCATAATGTATTCCGTCCACCCCTGCGTGGGCAAAAGGAACAACATCTGGTGGTGTAGCCATATATCGTGGCGCGCGGCCCTGCTCCATAATCAATCCCAAATCAAAACTCAGAGAATGCCGGTTCGCTTCGAGCTCTTTTTCAAATTCTATAAGTGCCTCAATCAAAGGTGTAGCTGATCCATAGGCTAGGTTAGAACCGGAATCCATCGTGTATGCCTCCCTTATCCAAGTACATCCGTAAAGCGTTCATCCCTAAAAGGTACGTGATTTTACACGAAATGTAAACCTGTATGACGAATATTTTCAAAAATGTGACCTTTTACCCGTGTGTTGTCAAATAAAACGCTTTCGGGCAAAGCAGGACAAGATACCTATGTTAGCTCGGTAGAGAGGTAAAGTGAGTTTGTGAAAATGCGGTCTTTTCAGTGTATGTTAGTAAACGTGAAGTGTGATTGCAGGATGCGCAGTGTGAAGGACAAGGTGCAACGTAACAGGCCAACGGGTATAATATCAGGACAAGGTGAAAAGGAGCGTCATCCGAAGATTTAACAGAAAGAAGTGGGCATATGAACTTGCAAAAGAAGGCTGTTTTTTTTGATGTAGATGATACGATGTACGATCATTTGCACCCTACACGCGATGCATTGCGTACAGTATTAGGATTGAGTGATCGTTTTCCTTATGAGAAAGCCTACCATCGTATTCGCTATTACAGCGATGTACTATCGGCTAAAGGAGGACTATTGGAGGGGAAGGCAGGGCCGGATGAACTGGATGAGATGAGGGAAGGCCGTTTCATTCTGGCTTTACAAGAATTCGGGGTAGAAATTACCCGTGAGCAGGCAGTACATGTTCAACAAGAATACTTGGATCGTCAGTACCGAATTGAGCCTTTTGAGGGGGCGACCTCGTTAATAAATGATTTGAGCTCGGCTGGCTTTTTAGTTGGATTAATTACAAACGGTCTTGAGGAACACCAGATGAGCAAGATCAAGGCCATGGCACTGGAAAATCATGTTGCAGTAGAGCATATCTTTGTATCTGGGACCGTTGGCTATGCCAAGCCTGATCCGCGCATTTTTGAAGTAGTGAACGAACGGACAGGAACGTTAGCAGAGCACTGCTGCTACATTGGGGATTCCTGGCGTAATGACGTGGCGGGAGCTATAGCTGCGAATTGGCAGGTGATCTGGTTCAATCACAGGAACGCTCCCCCGGAGACTGACGTGCTGGGGATCTATAAAACAGCAGCAAGCTATGCAGAGTTAAGAAGGTTGCTTCTGCCGGACGCTCGTTAGACACGGTACATACCGTATTTATAAAAGAATCAACCTATTTTGAAGCCATTCCAAAAGATAACCCGTAATACTATTTATCTGTTATAGAACTAACTTTATTGGTATTGGTTTAGAACAGAGAAGGAGGGGATCGCGCATGGTAGAACAATGGAGGCAGGCAGAAGACATCATAAGTCAAGTGACCGTATACAGTACGGAGGATAATGATCCGGTTACCATTAAAACAGGCACTCAAGACGTCCGCTGTATTGGCATCGGGACAGATGCGGCCGTATTTACGCTCGATACGTTGCCAGGCTACGCGTTCAAGGTGTACTCAGACATGGCGATCGAGAAGAAAGATGCGGAGGCCGACGTATATGAGCGTTTGCGAGGGTCTGACTTTTTTCCTCATTATTACGGAAAAGGCGACAAGTATATTGTCATAAGTTATGAATCCGGTATTACGCTGCTGGATTGTCTGCTGCAAGGAATTCCTGTGCCAGAGCAGGTCATTCTGGATGTGGAAAAGGCGAGGGAATTTGTCCGATCCAAGGGGCTGAATCCCCGTGATATTCACCTCAAGAATGTACTCATGCAAGACGGACGTGCCAAGGTATTGGATGTATCTGAATACGTGAAGGAAGGCGATGACAAGCGCTGGGAGCATTTGGTGTGGGCGTATCATACGTTTTATTCCGGTATCTCGGAGGTTAAGGTTCCCTCATGGATTTTGGATACGATTAAAAAATGGTACTACAAGCTGGACAACTCCAACTTTAATCTGGAGGAGTTTGCCCAGCGTGCCAGTCAATTGTTCTCTAAATGGAGGTCATAACCGCTGTAAAGAAAACGGATATGAAGACTGATCTTTCGATAGCAAAAAGGATTGCACCCGTATTTAGGGGAGCAATCCTTTTCTTTTATCTGAAATCCCGAGGCACTCTTCTGGCTGTACCGCTCGCAATCGCGGCTTGAATCACCTTTTCACGCACCCGTTGAACTGCACTCTCGTTAAATACACCAGGGATAATATACAGCTTGTTTAGTTCTTCAGGACGGATCGTGCCTGCGATGGCCTCTGCGGCCGCCAGCTTCATCTCTTCGTTGATTTCACGGGCACGGCAGTCGAGCGCCGCTCGAAAGATGCCAGGGAAACAAAGCACATTGTTAATTTGGTTAGGATAGTCCGAACGTCCGGTGGCGATGACACCCGCAATGTCCTCGACGTCCTCTGGCGCAATTTCGGGAACCGGGTTAGCCATAGTGAACAGCACCGGGGCTTCTTTCATACGTTTCACGTCTTCTCGTTGCAGTAGTCCACCTGCCGACAGCCCGATAAACACGTCAGCATCCTTCAGAACCTCGGACAGCGTGCCGGACAGCCGATCAGGGTTGGTATGCTGCGCATACCAGTTCCACATCGGATGCTCGTATGTTTCATCAGCTGTAAGCGCTCCGTGACGATCTACGCCAATGATGTTGACTGCTCCTGCAGATAGCAAAATTTTCGTACAGGCCACACCCGCAGCCCCGATACCACAGACGACAATTTTGACGTCAGACAGGGCTTTGCCGACAACCTTGAGCGCATTGATCAGCCCTGCGTATAAAACGACAGCTGTGCCGTGCTGATCGTCATGAAAAACAGGTATGTCCAGCTCTTTACGTAACCGCTGTTCAATCTCAAAGCATCGTGGCGACGAAATATCCTCCAGATTAATCCCGCCAAAAGCTGGGGCCATTTGTTTAATGGCCTTAATGATCTCTTCGGTGTCCTGCGTATCCAGACAGATTGGAAAGGCATCGACGGAGCCGAGCTGCTTGAACAGCATGGCTTTGCCTTCCATAACCGGCATGGCTGCATAGGGACCGATGTTACCTAGCCCGAGAACAGCGCTTCCGTCAGAGACGACAGCGACCGTGTTGCGCTTGATCGTCAAACGGAAAGCTTTGTCCGGTTCCTCGTGAATCGCCATGCATACGCGTGCCACATCGGGGGTATATACCCGAGATAAGTCATCGCGGTTTTGAATTGGGACTTTGGGCTGCATTTCAATTTTGCCCCCGAGGTGTAATAGGAAGGTACGATCAGAGATGGATAATACCTTAACACCTTGTGCTTTTTTAATCCGAGCAATCATTCGGTCGATTTCTGCTGGATCGGCAATGGTAACTGTAATATCCCTCACAGTGACCTTCTCAGAGGTGCTAATGACGTCAATGGCAATCACATCTCCGCCATGTTCGTTTACCAGCGTAATCAATTGACCAAATTGGATGTGTCCGGTGGAAATTTCCAATCGCAAAATGATGTTTTTACCGCCAATACCGCCTTGCATACAAATTCCTCCTTTGTCTTCCATAACAAAATCATACGTAGGATCAATTGATTGCGCTTACAATAAGAAGCGGATGTAAAATCTATGCTGATATTTTAAATTAGTGGTTTCTTCCCCTATCATAGTGAACAATCTCTCGCTTGTACAGATCAAGTTGAGTAATATCTATTATTTTGTATTTAAAAAAGGACGAAAGCCCGGCTGCATTCCAGTCCAAGCGATCATCCTTTTTTCAATAAAATGATCTATTTTATTTTCACGCATTCGATCTGTTACGTCATATTTTTACCGTAGTAAATTTCGTCCATTTCGATCTTGAGACGTGTTGATATATTTTGTTGCTCTTTTTCACTCAGACTTTCCTTGGTGTAGCCGAACAGGTAATTGTCCAGATCGAATTGTTTTAGCTTACATTTGGTATGGAAAATATTTTCCTGATACACATTCACGTCGATCATGTCATACAGACTGCGCACTTCGTCCGGAATATAGTTTTGAATGGAGGCGATATCATGGTCGATGAAAAGCTTATGTCCATTCGTATCACGTGTGAAGCCGCGTACCCGGTAATCAATCGTCATAATGTCGGTGTCGAAAGAATGAGTCAAATAGTGGAGTGCCTTGAGCGGGGAGATTTCCCCACAGGTAGAGACATCAATATCAGCTCGAAACGTACTGATCCCCTCGTCTGGATGATATTCCGGGTAGGTGTGCACCGTAATATGGCTTTTATCCAGCTGTATCACGACAGATTCAGGCAGGGGGCCTGGTGACTCGGCATAAGATTCAGTCGGTACCTCCACAATGGGTCCTTCTGATATAAGTACTGTTACGCTGGCTCCTTGAGGTACATAATCCTGCTGGGCTACGTTGAGTACGTGGGCGCCGATAATGTCAGATACATTTTTTAAAATAGCTGTCAGCCGATCTGAGTTGTATTGTTCATCAATATATTCAATATACGCCTCGCGTTCTTCTTTGGTTTTGGTGTAACAAATATCGTACATGTTGAAGCTCAATGATTTGGTCAAATTGTTAAATCCGTGCAGGGTAATCCGCTGTTCCGGTGTTATGGTCATAGGCTATTTCCCCTTATAGTCGCAGTATTCATACATAATATTCCCAACACTCCTTTTCATATACCGATTCATAAAATCAGTTCTGTAGCTGTTAGATTAAAGCCTTGAACAAGTATGTCTTACCCGTTTGGCATAATTAAAAACAGGCAGGGCAGCGTCTTTGTTTTTACATGTATGGAAATTTTAACGTATATATACTTTATTTCTTACTCAGCGATTTTTAAGTAACAGGACTTATAATGTAGACTATGCATAGGGCGAAGGAACTGAATGGACAGAGGACTCGTAGTAAAACATAAGAACCGGGTTAGTAATTCATTAATTTAATGTGTGTCACCTTCACAATGCTGAAAGCTTAACCGAATATGATTATAGACCCGAAAAAATAGTGATTTTGTATATTGCGTAAATCGAGAAAAGCAACTTCAGCTAATAATGTGCGTATAATGAAATAAACGTAAGAAGCTGAGAATTATGAAGTTAAAATGAATTTTGATAGCAAAATTTAATTTACAAACCGATCCCATGTTACTGTCAGGATTTTGCAAAATTCGATTCCAGTCGCTCCGAAGTGCAAGATATAGACGAACTAAACCATTTCGATCTATATCTTGTTCATTGGAAAGTTCATTGGAAGTCGCTTATGAGATTTTTGCAAAATCCTCTACTGTAAGAAAAACGGTGAAAGGAGTATCAAGATGCTGGCTTTGTCCGATCCGGCCTGGACTCTGCTCCAAGGTCCCTACGGTTCTTCTCAATACGTCCCAGAAATGTTGAAGCAGCTCCAAGCCGGATATGACGGCGAAATGGCTGACACCTTGTATTGGGAGGAACTGTATCACCAAAATACGTTGTATACTTGTACATTTGCGGCTGTACCTTACCTTGTAGACATTGCGTTAAAAAGTTCTGATATAGGGATTCGTGCAGATATATATAACATTTGCGGAATATTCGAAGCGAAGAATAACAATCCTCTACATACCAAAGTTCCATTGGAATTTACAAGGGATCAGGTGAAAGTGGATTCTAGTCTGGCTGAATATATTTATGCGCAATATCGGAGTGCCATTGTCCGACTTGCAGAATTGACTGAAGAAATGGTGCTCTATGCGAAGGAACACGAAGGAGATATCGGTAAACGCTATGTTCTGGCTGCGGGTGCTGCTTTTCAGGGTTATCGCTGCGTAGCTTATATGCTACAAAGCTTCGATACAGGTGACGAATATACGCTGGATTGTCCGCATTGCGGTACCCCGCTCTATATTTGGCCTGATGAACAGAATGACACCCTGGTTGTCTATGATAAAGATCCTGTAAATTCAGACAATCTGGTTCCCCATCCGATCAGCCCCCGTTCATTGGACCGTAGAGGTGCTAATATGCAGTGGTTACACGAATATGCCCAAAAAATTGAAGAGAACAAGCTGCTTGCCCAATTACCCTATTTAAACGGTTGGGTAGATTGTCCAGTGTGTAATACGCCCATATATATATGGGATGAGTTGATGAAAATGGCTGATGGTGTTCGGAGGTATACCGCTTAATCAATCAAAAAAGGGTGCTGTCTTCTACAGCCCCCTCATTTCCTCTTATATTTTTCCATCTAATCTCCGTATGCTTTGCCAATTCTACTCCCGAAACGGATTCAAAAAGGTTTTAGGAATGTCGGATTCAAAACGCAGCAATACTCCGGTGACGGGATGAATAAATGACAATACCCTCGCATGTAGGCCAAGACGCCCAATCGACTTGGATTTGGAACCGTATTTTTTATCTCCAACAATTGGATGGCCGATATCCTCCATATGTACGCGGATTTGATTTTTGCGTCCGGTTTCCAAACGTACTTCCAGCAAAGAAAAATGCCGATTGGCTTGAAGCAGCTTGTAATGAGTGACTGCGTGCTGTCCGTCATTCGGATAAGGACTGGAATACATTTTTAGCGTCTTGCTTTCTTTCAGCCATGAAGTGATTGTACCCTCAGCTTTTTTAACTTGTCCTTCGACAAGAGCAATGTATGTTCGTTCATACACAACTTCCTTCCACGCTTTTTGCATTTCCTGCTGTATGGCTTCGCTTTTCGCAAACATCATCACTCCTGATGTATCACGATCCAAACGATGCAGTACAAAAATACGATTGTACGGATGTTCGCGCCTCACATGGGCCGTAAGCTGGCGATATGCTGTTACTTCCTGCTCCTGCGCTGAAGCCACGGACAGCAACCCGGCATCCTTATGGATAACGATAATGGCTTCATCCTCATGCAAAATACGTAGCCCAGTCAGTGGTACGACGGGAGTTATTTTTTCCTTGGAAAGAGCGACAGTCTGACCTTGCTCCAGTGGAAAATTATGCACGGTACGCGGAATGCCGTTGACGGACACCTGCCCACGAGCCAGTGCTGATTTAATGGAGTTACGACCCATGCCAGTCACATGTTCTACTAAAAAGCTCAATAGCTCGGCAGGCTCCTGGACGATGTATGTTTTGGCAGGGGCTTTATCTAAAGCATTCGTTCTCCGTTGAGCTTCCGGTTTATGGGAGCCAGATCTTCCGGCAGGTTTATGACTGCGTTTGGAATGGCTTGCGTTTGACGTAGATTTTGTATGATTTTTCCGTTGGGGTTTCCGATTGTTCATGGATTCTTTCTCCTTCTTGGAACCGTGTCTCTTCATAGTTATGGACAAATTTGCGGCACCGTGTTCACTATATCATGAGAAAACAGCGAGCGCCATAAGGGACTAAACCAGATTGGCAGTCTTCTAGCGGTTGAACATTACCCTGAACCCCGGTAAACTAAAGGTAACGAAAGAAAAGCCGATATGCGTCAAGGACGCTAGAAATATGAGGAGTTTTGAAACTATGACTGTACAAGCACCAACATTGGAACGGGCGCAGGACTTGCTGCAAAAATTTTATGGCTATCCCGATTTCCGGGAGGGACAAAAGAAAATTGTGGCCAGTATGCTGGAGGGCAACGATACGTTGGGCATCATGCCGACAGGAGGCGGAAAATCGATATGCTACCAGATCCCCGCGTTGTTGCATGAGGGGCTGACCATTGTCGTGTCACCGCTCATCTCGCTGATGAAAGACCAGGTGGATGCGCTGACCACAATGGGGATTGCTGCTGCCTACATCAATAGTACGTTGAGTGGTCGAGAAGTGAATGACCGCATACGAGCTGCACGAAATGGTGACTTGAAGTTGCTGTATGTCGCACCGGAACGACTGGAACTGGACTGGTTTCGCGATGAAATGGCTCAGTTGCCAATTTCCTGCGTTGCGGTAGATGAGGCACACTGCGTATCCCAGTGGGGCCATGATTTCCGTACCAGCTATCTGGCTGTGGCTCCATTCGTGGACGGGCTGTACGAACGCCCAATCGTGGCGGCGTTTACGGCAACGGCGACACCGCAGGTCATGGATGACATCGTGCGCCTGCTTCGTCTGCGCTCACCGGAGACGTTCGTTACAGGCCTTGGACGGCCCAATTTGGCGTTCAGTGTGCTGCGCGGGGAAGACAAACGCAGCTTTTTACTGAATTATGCCCGTGAGCATGAGGGTGAATCGGGCATTATTTATGCGGCGACACGTAAGGACGTGGACGATTTGTACCAACGGCTGCGTGACGCAGGCATGGCAGCCGGGCGCTATCATGCCGGGATGACAGATCAGGAACGTGCAGATAGCCAGGAAGGGTTTTTGTACGACGATATCCGTGTCATTGTAGCAACCAATGCCTTCGGCATGGGGATAGATAAATCGAACGTACGCTATGTCATTCACTACAACATGCCTAAAAATATGGAGGCTTACGTGCAAGAGGCGGGACGCGCAGGACGTGATGGCGACCCGAGTCAATGTATTTTGCTGTTCGGACCGCAAGATATTGTGACGCAGAAGTTTCTGATTGAGCAAAATCCACAGGATGAAGACCGCAAGCGCAACGACTACCGCAAGCTCCAGCAGATGGTTGATTATTGCTACACGACTCGTTGCCTACGTACGGCACAGCTTGAGTATTTCGGAGAAGCGGAAGAGCATGAAGCTTGCGGTATATGTAGTTCATGTACAGATGAGCGGGAACTGGTTGATATGACCATAGATGCGCAAAAGATTTTTTCGTGCATTCATCGCATGCGGGAGCGTTATGGGGTCTCGATGGTCGCCTCGGTCTTGAAAGGCTCGCGTAACAAAAAAGTGCTGCAGTATGGTTTTGACAGCCTGCCAACCTATGGCGTGATGGGCAACCGGACGGAAAAAGAAATTGCCGAAATTATCAATGTTCTTGTTTCGGAAGGCTATCTGATGTTGTCCGAGGGGCAATATCCGGTCGTACGCTTGCAGCAGCTTGCGGCTGAAGTGCTAAAAGGCCAGCGAGAAGTCATGCAGCGTGTGGTGCGACATGCCACGGCTTTTGCAGGTGGAGCAGGTTCACGCGGACGACAGGGACGCGATGCATACCCGGCTGCAGTCAACGAAACCGTGTTCGAGCAATTGCGCCTGATCCGCCGCGATCTGGCCGCTCAGGAGCATGTACCGTCTTATATCATTTTCAATGATGCGACGCTGCGTGAGATGAGCGTAGCGAGCCCGCAATCCGAGGCAGACATGTTGCGGATCAAGGGTGTCGGCGAAGTGAAGTTCCGCAAGTACGGCAAGCCGTTTCTTGATTTTTTTCAAAATCAGGGGAATATCGGGGGAACGGTAAGCGAGGACGAGATTTATGCAGACGATGTGTACGAGGATTTTGAATAGCTATACTAAGGCAAGGATAGAACAGTTCATGCAAACTATAAAAGGTTGTGACCTATGAAAGTCATTTTATCAACGTTAAATGCAAAATATATTCATACCTCGCTGGCAATTCGATGCCTCAAAGCCTACAGTGAAAAGGACTTTGATATCGAGCTGGCGGAGTACACGATTAAGGACCCGGTGATGAACATCGTATCCGACTTGTTTCAACGCGGGGCAGATGTCATCGGCTTTTCCTGTTATATTTGGAACATTGAAGAGACGATTAAAGTCATTGATGTGTTGAAAAAGATTATGCCTGAGGTCAAAATTGTTCTGGGTGGCCCGGAGGTATCCTACGATACGGATCACTGGATGAAGCGTTTGGCGAATGTGGATTTTATCGTGGTTGGTGAAGGAGAGGAAACATTCCATCAACTGCTGCAGGAGCTGGAAGGGGATCGCAAGTTCCATTTTGTGTATGGACTGGCTTACCGTAAGGGAGAAGAGGTTATTCAGATGCCCGGTCGCCCGAAAGCGGACTTGAACGAGCTGCCGTCGCCCTATCGTTTTGCAGAGGATATACCGGAACTTGGGAAACGGGTTGTTTATTTTGAAACGAGCCGGGGCTGTCCGTTCAGCTGCCAGTTTTGTCTGTCGAGCATCGAAGTTGGGGTGCGCTATTACGATATCGAGCGTACAAAGTCGGATATTCTGTACCTGATCGACAATGGAGCCAACCTAATCAAGTTCGTGGATCGGACGTTTAACATTAAACGCGATTATGCGCTGGAAATGTTCAAATTTTTGATTGAAAATCACCGTGGCTGCGTCTTCCAGTTTGAGATTACGGCAGATATTATGCGTCCCGAGGTGTTGGATTACTTGGCGGAAAACGCGCCGCCGGGCGTATTTCGTTTTGAAATCGGCGTCCAATCAACGAATGATCCCACCAATGAGCTGGTTAAGCGTCGCCAGAATTTTTACAAGCTTTCCCGTACTGTTACCAAGGTTAAACAAAGCGGTAAAATCGACCAGCATTTGGATTTGATCGCCGGATTGCCCTTGGAGGACTACAACACGTTCCGTAAAACGTTTAATGACGTTTTTGCGCTCGGCCCGGAAGAGCTTCAACTTGGCTTCCTCAAAATGCTGCGTGGCACCGGACTGCGTATCGACGCAGACAAGTATAACTATACGTATATGGATGTTGCGCCGTATGAAATGCTGAGCAATGACGTCCTTTCCTTTGCCGATATCGTCCGGCTCAAGCGCTTGGAAGATGTATTGGAGAAATACTGGAACTCTCATCGTATGGATCATACAGTCAACTATCTGATTGAGCGTGAATTCTCGTCCGCTTTTGATTTCTTTCAGGAATTCGGAGACTACTGGGAAGGACAGGGCTGGCAAAAAATCGGACATCAGCTCGAAGACTTGTTCACGCGTCTCCAGTCCTTTCTGGAATCGCGTGGAACAAAGCGAATGGATATGGTGCTTGGACTGATGAAGCTTGATTATTTCCTGAACCATAAATACAAGCCGCGTAAAATCTGGTGGGAGCATACCTTGGAGAAGGACAATTGGTCCAGCTACATGAAAATGATTCTCCAGCACCCGGACGCGCTGTTGTCACCTGCGGTTGCAGATTTAGTGGCAGATGCGAGCAAGGAGAGTACAGGTGAGGCGAATGTAGGCAATCAACAGCCTCAGCCATACCGCGAGATTATTCCAGCCTTTGCTTCATTGAAGCTGAGTGAAAAGGAACTGCAAAAGCACGCGGTGCTGGATGTACTGCCATTTAGTCTGGATCATATCCTGAGTGGGGGAAGCCCATTGACAGCCGAAGGCCGCACGCTTCTGCTTGTAGTCTATCAGCAAAATGGACAGCAAAAACCGCTCTACTACACCATGCCGATCGGCAAAAATATCGCCGCCATTTAAATATAGACGCCAGAGGGCATCGACTTTGATAAACCAAGAGTCGGTGTCTTCTTTTGTTTTATAAAAACAGGTGGTCACTCCAAATTTTACATTCGTGTAATCTTTTGCTTTACGATGCTTTACAAAGCAGATATATGATTACTTTATCATATATGAATATTAAATTTATTGGAGTGTGACCTTGTGAAAAAGCGTTCGATGAAAAAGAGTATCCTTGCTTTCGGTGCCATTACCGTTTTGAGTGCGCCATTGTTATCTGCTAATATCCCTAACGCTTTTGCAGCCTCATCTAGTACCAAGTCTACTACCGCACAGGTATCCAAAGGACTGAAAACCTCGTCAGCGAAAGTCGATGCTCCTAAGAATGTCATTCTCTTTATCGGCGATGGTATGGGAGAAGCAAGTCGCAACGCGATTCGCTTGGCGACGGTAGGGAAATCGGGATTACTTGAAATGGACAACATGCCTGTAACCGGCTTGGTTAGCACAAGTTCAGGGGATAACCTGGTTACGGATTCTGCTGCCGCTGCGACTGCCATTGCAACAGGTGTGAAAACGTATAACGGCGCGATCGGAATGGATTTGAATAAAAAACCAGTGACAACGATTATGGAGCTGGCTAAAAAGGCAGGCATGTCTACAGGTGTTGTGACGACAAGCCAAGTGACAGACGCAACGGGGGCCGCCTTTGGTGCGCATGTCGAAAAACGCTCCGCTCAAAGCGAGATTGCCAAGCAGTATCTGGAGAAAAGCAAGGTGGATGTTATTCTGGGCGGTGGTGAGGATTTCTGGTACCCTGCAGGAACAGTAGGCAAACATCCAGATGCTCCGGCAGAAGATCCTGAGGAAGCTAGTAAGGGAACTCAAGGAAATTTGGTAGAACAAGCGAAGAAGCTGGGTTATAGCTATGTGACAGATCAGACAGAAATGAAAGCAGCTAAAGGTTCTAAGTTGTTAGGGCTGTTCGCCAATGAAGAGATGTTTCAAGCTCACAACAAGCTGGGTAACTCTTACAACCCAACGGTTTCTTTACCGGATATGACGGCTAAAGCGATTGATGTTCTTTCCAAAAACCAAAAAGGTTTTTTCCTGATGGTAGAGGAAGAAGGAACGGATGAGATGGCGCATGACAATGAAGGTGAGTTAACGATTAAGGCTGGGCAACAGCTCGATAAGGCCGTTAAAGTAGCTAAAGAGTATGCCAAAGCGCATCCAGATACATTAGTGTTGGTGACGGCAGATCATGAAACGGGCGGTTTGGCGATTGAAGGCGAAGATGCGGAGGATGAATCCGGTGAAGGCGTCTCCAAAGAGGATGGTCCTTTTACTGTAAAAGGCTCTAATGAAAAGTTTTATATCGACTGGACCACAGGAGGACATACATCTGTTGATGTGGCGTTAACCGCGATGGGCCCCGGATCTTCTCAGTTTAGCGGGAATTACCCGAATACTGCCATTCATGACAAGCTGGTTAAGCTGCTTCAATTAAAGAAGTAACGTAGGGTGAAAGCTGCCTCTTAAAAAGATTTTCCATATTGGCAATATGGTTTTTCCTGTGATAAACTAAAGCTAATAAGTATATACTAAAAAAGAGTAAGGATGCTACCAACATCCTCACTCTTTTACAACAGCCGCTTATAAGGGCGGTGGCTGTAGGGTTGGATTAGTAAAATAGACCGCTAACCTTTTCCGGAGGGCGGTCTATTTCTTTTTGTTGAAGGAAATAATCAAGATCACCAACGTTGCAAATTGAATCATCAACATTAATGTATCTTTAACCTCCACAGGCATCACCTCCTTTGCAGGAGACTAGCCGACCGCCCATCTAAGCCATTCTGTTGTTAGTTTATAGTATATCATATGGATAGTATTGCTAAAAAGGACAAAACCAAAGGTAACTTTTAAATTCGCTTATATTATGAACATGCCGAATATCCTCAACCTTTACTCCTCCGTTGTTTTCTTCCCCCACACAAATTTCATTATAAAAAATATAATTGTCAGCATGATGAGAAGCAATGCCATCTGCAAGCCATAACGATGGATTAGTTCTCCTACTGCTTGTACATGATCGCCAAAGATACGTCCGAGCAGAAAGAAGATCAGCGTCCAGATCAAACCTGTTGAATAAGAGAAGAGGGCATAGCGCTTGAAGCTCATTTTATTGATTCCGACAATATAAGGGATAATGTGACGGACGATCGGCAGCAAATAACTGATGCAAATAGTGAAGTTGCCATACTTATGTATCAATTTTTCCGAAAACGTAATGTACCTGTCCATTTTTTTCTTCCGACGCAAACGTTCTAGAATCGGTGTGCCCACGGTTCTCCCCAATACATAACCTAAGGACAAGCCTGATATAACCCCAAGATATACAATTAAAAAAGCGGGTAACGGGTGAAGTATGCCCATGCCTGTTACAGCCCCGCCAGTCATCACAATGACTTCATCCGGGATGGGCAGACCCACAATCCCAAGCCATAGAGAAAAGAATAATGCTGCATAGCCGTATTGTTCGATGATGGAAATTAAATATTCCACGTCCATACCTGTACTCCTTTCTTAGGTTTTCTTTCGGCATATATACACGAATGCGGGTGGAACATTCATTGGCACAAACTTGATTTCTTCAATATCAAACCATTCACCTAACTGCTGCTTCATCTGTTTAGAGTATTGAAATGCGACAAACATTCCTCCATCCCTGAGTGATAGATGAATTTGTTCTACAATTTGATTTCGCATCTCTTGTGGAAAATTGAAAAATGGCAGCCCGCTAATTATGCAGTCAAGCTGTTCTATTTGGGCATTTTTCATAGCAAGCTGAAGCTCGCGCGAGTCGGAATAGCACAGATAATTCGGGAATCTTCTTTTTAAATTCTGCTGCATGGCCTGGTCCTTTTCAAAGAGTAAGACCTTTGGTTGAAATTTAGCAGCAGACGGGATGTATTGAGTAATTGCCCCCGTGCCAGCACCAAGCTCGGCAACAGCATGAACTTCACTCCATGGAATGGATTCTATCATATTTTTAGCTAAAAATCTGGAACTTGGTGTTACACTACCCACATATGCAGGCGAGTACAAAAATTTGAATAGGAACATAAGTCTCTCGTGAACCAAATGGCTAATACGGATCATACATCATTCCCCTACTTTCAATTTTTAGAATACGTTCATTTATTCTTTGCTAAGAGTAACAAATTATCCCTTTACTTACTCCTGTCTCGAGTAGGGTTAATCCCCCCGTCCTGCGGAGGGGATTTTCCTTGACTATGGTCTAGGAAATAAAAAAAGAGTGGTATTAATGAGTCTGTATTTATTCAGTTATCATTCAGCATACCCTCAGGTTGCATTCAGATTTGCTGCCGATGAAAGGTAGGTGGGCAGCTAAAAACATTATGTACACTGAGAGGGGATCTACTTTGTCACTATCCATTAACAGGCATCTCATCACGACTTCCTATGATCAATCGAATACGGTGAAGTCAAATGAGAATGGACTAAATACCACGGGTCATACCACACACAAGAAATCTAACGATTCACTCGAATTGAGCAAGGAATTTATGGAATACACGGGAGGAATGCAGGCTCCGCTTCCTACGGAAAACTACAGTAATGATTACAAGTACGACGACCAGGATACCATTGCACTAACTACAGACCAACAGAAAATGCTGTTGTCTGATCTGCAAAGTTATCTGATGTCTTCAAGTGCTTCCTCTGATACAGATGAACTCACCAATAGCACGAAGAATCCATTGGCTTCGGTTAACGATTTATTAGCCGGTGTGGATCTTTCGACGGCAACAGATGAGGAAGTATCGGAGCTATTCGATAAGATAGCAGAAACGATCCAAAATAATCGTCCTGCACCGCCGCCTGAAGGAGACCCGTCCCATCCTCAAATGGATAGCAGTGGTCTGCCTCCTATGATGCAGGCAATGGGTGGAATTATGCCTCCATTCGCATGGAATATCCAAGAGACTTCCAATCAAGAGGATAACAGCACTACATCTGAGAAAGAGCTTACAGTAGATGAAAAAAGATCCTTGCTGAGTGATTTGCAAAGCGTTCTGAGTTCCAGTCTTATATCCGGGTCAACAGCTTCGGACAAAGATCAGGAAACAGATCTGCTTTCTACATTAAAAGACGCGTGGGGAAATACAGACAAATCGAATGCCACAGATGAAGAAATATCGGCTTTATTCGATGAAATCGCTAAGATTTTTGAACAATCTGTATCATCGTCGTCTTAGTCATTAGAGTGCAATACCATAGCTTAGAACCGGTTAGCCCACACGTGTAAACTCATACTTTTATAAAGGGGAAATCTCGTATGAACATTTCATCCACATCCAGCAGTTCTATATCTATTGCAAGCACTTCGTCTTCATCCAGTACCAACGATACAGCTAGTCTGGAAAAGCAAAAAGCTCAACTTGAAGCGGAGTACAACAAGGTACAGCAAAGTAAAGATAATAAAGATACAAAAGAAACAAAAATGAAGCAGCTTCAACAGCAAATTAAACAGATTGAAGCTCAAATTGCACAGCAAAGTTCGCAATCCAGCAGCACGTCAACTCCAAAAATGGAAAAGCCCGCTCCAAGTAACATGGAAACGACTCGTATCAACAGTGCTAACAGCAGTGATATTACAGGAGTTGGGAAATCACTGGATATTTCAATTTAATCATCCCATCTTTTTTCCTGTAGGACAGACGATGGATACAAACGATAGCAGGCTCTCCGTTTCAGAGGGGCCTGCTTTTTTCGTTTACTAAATATTTTGCATGAATCCAGGGAGCGACTTTCAATCAGCGATATTTAGATTAGAATAATTCTGTCCATCTAAATTGAATCATGTGACTAAACATAGAAAAGTATATACAATATATAACAGTAGGAAGATGAAAGTATTTTAACCCTATTATTTTCTATATTTAAATCAGTAAGTGCTAGTAATCATTTTAAATTGGAGGATTTATGCCATGACGCTGGAACCTCAGATGAATCGAAGTAGTAGAGATGAAGCGCGTTTAGTCAGAAACAAGTTGATTGAGTTTAATGCGAAACACGTCCCAGCAGATATTCGGACCCGATACGAAGAGATTAATCTTACGCTCAAAGATGAAGATGGTCAGGTGATAGGCGGTCTCCTAAGTGTACAATGTTGGAACTGGGTGGAGGTTGATATTTTGTGGGTAGATCAGCGCTACAGAGGAAAGGGCTACGGTTCACAACTGCTTGGTGAAATCGAACAAATTGCTAAAGATAAAGGGTGTAATTTTATACAACTTAATACCTTTACTTTTCAAGCGCCCGAATTCTATGAAAAGCATGGCTATAAAGTCGTTGGTGTCATTGACGATGCTCCAAGAGGCTTTAAACACTATTATTATAAGAAAAGTATCTACTGAGGACTCTATATATGCGCGTACAGATCAAGGAAATAAATAAAGATCATCATATCATCATTCGTAGTATTGGCAAGGAAAAAGTATACGGCTACTGGACATATTTTTGGCATGAACTGACTTCTGGATATGCGTATGTTGTTCCGTATGAACAAAGCTTGAATAAGATGATTCCCGGCTGTGTCATTTCGGTCGAGACTTCTCAATCCAGTATAGAAGGGTTCAGAAGGCTGAAGTCTACTGAAGAGACAGGGATTTTTCGACCTCAACCCAAGCTAGGCGACTACTGGATTCAAGGAACGATACATCAAGTGATGCAGGACGAAGCAGGCGGGATAGAATGTCTGGAGATTGTAATAGGAGACACTACGTTTATTTTGGATTCTGAAGAAATGAATGGTGATGTCAACGTTAAATCGGGCGACGGTGTCGCCTTTGAAATCATAGGCCTACAGTTGTTTGACGAGGGACTGTGATCGCTCCAAGTTACCCCGCTAATCTAGTCTATGGTTAGAGTTATTGCGCTCTACAAAATAACGAGTTAAAGTATGGTGAATTCCATATTTAACCACAGTATGTCGGTGTGAAAGTTAAAAGCTAGATTATAGTGAATCGTGAATAAAGAAAGGTATGATCGGATTGACAACAGAAGTGACACACAAAATATATACCATGTGTATGATTCAAGACGGAAGTAAGGTATTGCTTATGAATAGACCAAATCGAAAGGGGTTTCCGGGTTATATTGCGCCAGGAGGAAAAGTAGAGTTTCCAGAAAGCATTGTGAATGGAGCCATTCGTGAAGTAAAGGAAGAAACAGGCTTAACCGTTACGGAAATTGTATTTAAAGGAATCGACGAATATTGTGACCCAAGTCAAGGGCTGAGATATATGGTCTTTAACTATTTGGCTACAGCCACTGAAGGTGAGCTATTAAAAAATCCCCCTGAGGGAGAATTGCTGTGGGTGGATATGAAGGAGGCGCTAAATCTGCCGATGCAGGATTGGTTTAAGCGGAGATTTCCATTGTTTTTCGAGCCGGGAACGTTTGAGGTTAGTTTCGTTTGGCTAGCAGATACGGATGAAACCCTGGAAGCAACGATTAAGAGCTATGGTGTGTAGAGATGACGACGACATCTGGAGAACGGCGAAGAAGAGTTGGCAAAGGGTTTTCTTACTGCTTACGCACAAGGGATGGAAGCCAAAGAAGGATTTACTGAGCGTTTCCGGGTGCATATGCTGCATCAGCAGATTCTAAACTGGGGATGTGCCAAAGCGATGAAGCGAGTCACTTGGGATAATAAGCTCTCTTTTGCAGATTGGGCGCAAAAATTCATGGATATTGAAATATAAGCAATAGCAGATGAATTGAACGTTTAAAGAGGAGGCCGTGAGTGGATGCAGACCGTCAGATTGGTACAGCCGGATCAGGACTGGAAGGAAGCTTATCTTTCATTTTATGAGGAATGGAAACAGATCCAGGAGCATATGGTACCTTGGGTGATCTCTATAGAGCCGTACGATTTTGAAGGTATGTTGACGCTTTTAAGTAATCAGGAAAATGGAATTAACCTGTCTGAAGGCTGGGTCAAAAGCTCAACATACTGGCTTGTGAATGCGAATGAACAGGTTGTGGGAGCAGTGAATATCAGGCATGACCTTAACGAACACCTAATGAATGCCGGAGGTCATATCGGTTACGGTATCCGTCCTTCTGCACGAGGGAACAGGTACGCTGTTACAATGCTGGCCTTGGCGTTAGAAAAAGCAAAAGAGCTGGGGATTTCCCGAGCCTTGGTCGTATGCGACTCCGATAATATCGCCTCCAAAAAAACAATCATACAAAATGGCGGAACGCCGGACAAGGATTACATAGAGGAAGACGGAAACCGTGTAAACCGGTTTTGGATCGAACTGTGAGTGAGAAAGAGGGGAACGCGAGAAGCTCATGAAATTATGGCCTGAATATGCGCAAAACATCATTGTTGGTGTTATCTTTGAAGGGGAATGGAATTGGTATGTGACGGAAAGAGAGTATTGGTTTTTGAATACCGAGATGGAGGAACGGTTTGGTATCCCTATTTTGGATGAAACCACAGTGGGAGCATTTTTGGATCACATCTGTGAATATAAGGTGGCTACTGGGGAACTAACTTCAATGCTCCAGTTGCTTGATGGTGCTATTCAGCATCAGGATGAAGTGTTGGAGTTCTGTCCTGCTCTGTATGTTAACTTTGATGAAAAAGTTCTCTATTCGCTATTTCCTGAGCCAGCCTCGTTTGAACACTATGTCCCAGCGGGGTGGAAAGGGGAATATCAAAACTTTTTGAACGAGGTACCTTCACCTGAACAGTATTGGATGATCGAGGGAAGTAATTTTTTTGAGAAATTCACTTGATAGGACGAAGGAGGAAATAAATATATGGATTCTTCCATGCATGAGTTTAAAATCATATCCAAGCACAGAATGTACGATCAATATTTGGTAAAGTTGCGGGCATGCATTGTGCTTTTGGATGAACAGGTGCTATGGCGCGTAGGTGAGACGGAAACGAATAGCATTGGTGGGATCATCAACCATATCATGGTGCATGTGTGCAGAAACGCAGCCAAGCTCGTAGATCCGACGATTACATACAAGCAAGGAATGGAGGATAGCTTTATACCTTCCATGCAAAACAAGGAACAACTGATGGATGAGGTAGAAGAAGCTTTTTCATCCTTCTGTGTAGCATTGGACCATACGGGGACGATAAATATGTATGACGTATACCATGTGGTGGAGCATACGGCTTATCATCTGGGGCAGATCATAGACCGAGTTCAGAAATTGGCAGATCACCGTTTTCAATTTGTACAGACAGGACTTAATGAAAAAGCATTGCATGCGATAGTGCAGCAATCCTTGCATAATCTACGAGAATAATGGAAGCAGTAGCTATATAAACTTATAAAATGTAGTTCTAAGGTCACAAAAACCTCTGTAATGGTCATGTTTTTATTTCTTAATTGATATTGATAATTATTATCACTTATAATAGGAGCAGACATATTACGTTATGATAGGGAGAGTTGCAGAGTGACAGTGTCCTTGGAATTATATGATGTAACGATCATCGGCGGTGGTCCTGCCGGTATGTATACCGCATTTTACAGTGGAATGAGAGATATGAAAACCAAGCTGATCGAAGCCAAGCATGAGCTGGGCGGACGAATGCGCATATACCCAGAGAAGATGATTTGGGATGTCGGGGGGGTTACCCCGGTTTTATGTGAAAAGCTGATTGATCAGCTGGAGCAGCAGGCGCGGACGTTCGAGCCTACCATTGTGCTGGGACAGCAGATCACTGGTTTGGATCGGCAAGAGGATGGCACGTTCCTGCTAACTTCTGCCACAGGGGAACAGCATTGGACACGCACGATCGTTCTGGCAGTAGGCTATGGTATTCTCAAAATGGCTAAGCTGGAGATTGAGGGTGCGGACCGCTATGAGGTTACGAACCTGCATTATACTGTACAAGAGCTGGAGCCATTCCGGGGCAAGCACGTCCTGATTTCCGGTGGAGGCGACTCGGCGGTGGATTGGGCAAATGAGCTAGAGTCTATTGCGGCGAGTGTGACCGTCGTACATCGTCGGGATCACTTTGGCGGACATGAGAAAAATGTAGCTCGTATGAAATCATCCTCGGTCCGTGTCCTCACACCATACGCGGTGAGTCAGCTACATAGCAACAATGGAGAGACGATTGAACAGGTGACGATCAGTCATGTAGATACGGGCGAAATACAGGTGTTGAATGTCGATGCTGTCATCGTAAATCATGGACTTAAATCCGACTTCGGCCCGCTTCGGGATTGGGGGCTGGATATGGGTGAGTGGCATGCCCGAGTGAGCGAAAAGCTGGAAACGAATCTGCCAGGTATTTTCGCGGCAGGCGATTTTGTCGAATACGGAAGCAAACTGTATCTAATTGCCGGTACGTTCACAGATGCCGCCCTTGCACTGAACAGCGCCAAGCTGTACATTGATCCAGCAGCTGACAAAGCGGCATATGTATCTTCTCATAACAGCCGATTCAAGGAAAAAAACCGCGAGCTTGGTGTCGTAGAGTAAGAATACGGAAATAAGTTATATAGGATTAGAGATAGGGTAGGGAAAATGTATAAGAACTTCCGCGACTACAATTCATGTGGTTTTGGAGGTTCTTTTTTTGTCAGGTTACTGACTTCTCGTTCTAAAGGTTGGATAGCATACACCATATAGAATAAAATGAAGAAAGCCTGTCCTTTTCGGTTTTATATAGTAGATTTTGAGTAGAGAAGATAAGGAGCGTGAAAAATGAGCTTACAAGAGGTACTTGAACGGCTAGCAATTCATCTGCCAGACGACATGATGGAAGCTTTGCATGTACATAGCAAGGAACGAGAGGGACGGAACGTTCAGCTTCAACTCATGAATGAGCAAGAGCTTGCCGAGGGCATCAAGTGGATGGGGCAGATCGAGGTATTTAAACATATCGTCCCTCTATGGACGGATGACCATTCTAATTATGTTGGCATATATGTGGAGGGGCCGTTAGCATATAAGTTGTGTTATATAAGTCACGAGGAAACGGATTTGTCACCGGCGTACAGAAGTGCGTTTTCTCTGATTGCAGAGTTGGAGCAAAATCCAGCACTGGAGTGGGAACAGCTCCGTAAGGATTATCCGTCCGGCGAGGACATTAGCACAGAACAATTAGCGGAAGATATTCGCTGCATGAATGAACTAAGAGCCTTGCTAGAAAAGGATTCACCTGTGGATGATGATGTGAGATGTCAGCTTCTTTACAGCCTAATGGCGATCACGCCTATCTGCGAACTAGACTCATTGCTTACCTATTTGGACGATGAGGATATGTATGTACAGGAACGAGCATGTGTCCTTTTAGGACATCATGGATATGAACCAGCGACCGAATTATTAAAAGAAGTGGTGAAGCACGGAAGCCCGAATGGGAAACTGGCAGCCCGTAAGGCGCTCTCAATGATTCGCAGTAAGCAGATGGCCAAGCATTAAAAAATTAAACGAACCTACCATAGAAAGTATGGACGGGATTGAAAGGTGACATATGGAGAGACGAACGGAGCAACAGGAAGCGATTTTGGCAGATATTATTCAAAAGGCGGAGCCCTTTGTACAGCAGCAGTTGGAGCATGATCATAGTGGTCACGATTGGTTTCATATAGACCGGGTGAGAAAGCTGTCCCTTAAAATTGCTGCCAAAGAGGGTGCAGATTCGTTTATTTGTGAACTGGCAGCACTGCTGCATGATGTAGCGGATGAAAAATTAAATGATTCCAAGCAAGCGGGCCTGGATAAAGTAGAGCAGTGGCTGCTTCTGCATGTAAGTGATCCAGATGTGATCACGCACGTGATGACTATTATAGCTACGATGTCCTACAATGGTGGACAAAACCCGCCTATGGAAACGCTGGAAGGTCAAGTTGTGCAGGATGCGGATCGGTTGGATGCTCTTGGAGCGATTGGGATTGCAAGAACCTTTATGTATGCTGGCTCAAAAGGCAGTATGATGCATCACCCGGATAAAGACTTTTCACAGCATGAGTATCGTGCCGCAGGTAAAAGTGCCATATACCATTTTTACGAAAAGCTGCTCAAGCTCAAGGATTTAATGAATACCGCTTATGCTCAAGAGCTGGCGGAGGTCCGGCATCAATGGATGGAGATGTACTTGGAGCAATTTTATAGAGAATGGAATGTGGATGATAAATAAAGTGTTTCAATAAGGCTGTTTCCTCTAACCGAGCATATCGGAGGGGAAATGGCCTTTATTTTTTTATAAATGTCATATTGATATTATCGAAAATGTGTGTTATTTTATTGTTAATAACAAAATGATAATAACAAAATATTATAAACTATAAAGAAAGTGAGGAAGTGGCTATGTTTGGATTTAATTTTGTTAAATTTCAGCCCAGTGAATATGTGATGAAGGTGAAAAACGGGAAGGTGGTTCGGGAGGGTGTTGGATTATCTTTTTATTACTACGCCCCGACCACCTCGGTTGTTGTCGTGCCCGTCTCTTCCATTGATGCGCCGTTCATGTTTGAGGACATGACGAATGATTTTCAGGCGGTGACGGTGCAGGGGCAACTAACTTATCGAATTGTGGATTATCGGAGAACGACGCAGATTTTAAACTATACGTATGACTTGAAGGAACGACGCTACATTTCGGATGATCCGAGCAAGCTGGCCCAACGGGTGATTAACATCGCCAAGGTGCTTACCAAAAAGTATTTGGAGCGTGTCCCGCTCAAAGAAGCTGTTCAGTCCAGTGAACGTCTGGCCCAAAATATGACGAAGGATATTGCACAGCATACGGAAATGGAAAAGCTCGGCATTGAGGTTATGGGACTGTCGATTTTGGCGATTCTACCCAATAAGGAGACGATGAGAGCGCTGGAGGCTCAAGCGAGAGAAGAGATTCTTCGCAACGCGGATCATGCTTTGTATGAGCGTCGTAATGCATCTATTGAGCAAGAGCGGCGTGTGAAGGAAAACGAGCTGAACACTGAGATTGCAGTAGAGACGAAAAAGAAACAAATCCGCGAAACTCAACTCGATGCCGAGCGTTCTGTGAAGCAAAAGCAAAGCGAGATGAAAGAGGAGCAGCTACGATTTGACACAGCCTTGGAGGAGAAAAAACGCGAGCTGATTGAGCTGACTGTAACAAATAAAAAGGCGGAAGCCGATGCCAAGGCCTATGAGCTGACAGCAGTCATGAAATCGTTGCAGGATGTTGAGCCGAACGTACTTCAAGCTATGGCCAACATGGATATGAGCCCGGATAAGCTAATTGCGATTGCATTCCAGGAGCTTGCAGAAAATGCAGGCAAAATCGGTCAGCTGAATATTACGCCGGATCTGCTGCAAGGTCTCATGTCAGATACGGGAGCTAGCGGATCAGCAGGATCGAGAGGGTCTGGAGGAAGAACACGATGAGCAGCCGAATGACAGAGCAGAAGATCATTTTGGTGAAGCGTAAAACGCGACTGGAGGAACTGATTGTCCGATACAATACGGTGCAGCAGGCTCGCTTCTTTATGGAACGGTTGGGTGCGGATTTCAGTGATTATGTGCTGGAGGACGAAAATTACCGCAGGGCGGTGGCAACGGCAACGTCGGAGTTAACAGCCTTGGGTCGTGTTCAGATTGTGGAGCGGGAGCATGTGCCGAACTTTATTTTTGGTGAGCAGGATACAGTGGTGGTGTTGGGTCAGGATGGGCTGGTAGCCAACACGTTAAAATATTTGACCGAGCAGCCACTTATCGGTGTGAATCCAGATCCATTGCGCTGGGACGGGGTATTGCTGCCGTTTACTGTATCCGACCTGCGCTGGGTGGTGCCGGATGTGTTCGTGCACAGACGGCCAATTAAGGAGGTTACGCTGGCTAAAGCCCAATTAAATGATGGCCAATCCTTGTATGCTGTAAATGATTTGTTCATTGGGCGCAAAACTCATGTCTCCGCGAGATATGAGCTAAGGCTGGAGGATCAAGTAGAACAACAATCATCCAGCGGCATTATCGTTTCAACCGGATTGGGAGCGACAGGCTGGCTGACCAGTGTGCTGGCTGGAGCGGCCGGAATTGTCGGCAGTGCTACACGGCATCCAATCTCGCTGACTCCAGGCCAGCTGATGCCCGGTGTAGCCTTCACTCAGGAAGAGGCAGCAGACGGAATGAGTCATGATCATCGTGCAACTTGGAGTTCGCCATCGCTTTATTTTACGGTGAGAGAACCATTCCCCAGTCGAACGACTGCTGCGGAACTCGTGTTTGGTCAGGTAGCAGCCGAAAAACCGCTACGGATTGCATCGCAGATGCCGGAAAATGGAGTTATTTTCAGTGATGGAATAGAAAGCGACTTTCTGGAGTTTAATGCTGGCATTGAGGCGGTCATTGGACCGGCGGAGAAAAAAGGGCATCTGGTCGTGTAGAGGTTTGTACAGGACGGCAATGGGTAATTATGAGTAAAGTACAACCATCAGATGAAATTAAAAAAGGAGGAATCAACATGAGCGACTACACTCAAGACGAAGCGAAAATCCGCAACAAGAAGGACGAGGACGGAGATTCCTTGATGGAGAAAACGAAGCTGGAAAATGGCGTGGATATCGAGCCTGAGGCTGATGAATGGATTGCGAAGCCCTCACCAGTGTCATACGATGATACGAACTCCTCTTCGAAGAAATAAGGCTCTTGCGTCCAAATAGAGCAGTGATGCAAAGACAGATGATCCCTAATCGGGTCATCTGTCTTCTTTACATAGGTTAATTGAATCTAGAATATACCTTCCATACTAGCTCACGACGGCTGCTTACATCTGTTTTCAAGAAAATCGCTTTCAGATGATCCTGCACCGTGTAGGCAGTAATATGAAGTGCGCTAGCCAGCTCCTTGGTCGAAAAGCCCTGAACAATGAGTTGGACAATTTGTCTCTCTCGTTCGGACCATGAGTACACCTCGGTCATAAGCGGTAGCATGTCAGTTGCTTTAGCAGCCTCAAACCATACGGCTAGCTGCTTCTGACCCGTATGCTCCTGTCCGCCTTGCAGAAGGGTGGCTCTGATGGTTACCCATGGGGTGCCTGCGTCTGCGGAAGGGATACATAGTCGGGCTGGTGCAGTGGCAGTGGATAGCGCTCGCAGGCATACCGCCCGGACAGGAGCCGGAAGGCTGTCTTCATGGATTCCCTCCTGCTGCCGAAGCAGATGTAGCCACTGCTCTGCTACTGTATTGGACGAGATCGGTTCTAGCTTATCGGAAAGCATTAGAACCCCTGGCTCAAGTTCATTTTCCGTGATCATGGCAGGGGCTGGAGATAAACCGACACTGGCCTGACGCAGATGGTAGGCTATGGACGGCGCTAATGCTTCAAGCAGTTGTTGCTCTTCCTCGCTGAATACAGGCTTTCCATGATGACGGAACAACGTAAGAAATCCCCAACAGCTCCCTTTGTACATAAATGGAACACGTAGCTCGTCCCCGAATCCGGCGGGTTGCAAAACATCTCTATATCGTGTGCTCCGATCCGGTTGGCCTTGTGTAGACCCATGTAGCGTCGCTACAGACTGTCCTTCTCGCACCAACTGATCATATTTCATCATATCGTCGTGTAGATATTCGTATTCCAGCAGTTTGTTATGAATGTCCTCCACACCCGACTCTGTAAATGCCCCCGTGGAAAGCAGCGTACGCGGATCTACTGAGGTGCAGCACGCCGCATCGAAAGCAATCTGAGTACGCAAGCGGTCGATTAGGGTGTGCTTGTACGTTAGGGATGAGGGTGCTTTTTCCCCCAGATCAATGATTTGCTGTCGGGCGTCCTTAAGCTGTGCAAATTGCGTGTAGTGTGCGTTCATCATTTACTCCTATCGTGAAAGCTGGAGATTCTCAAGCGCGATTATTAAATCCCACATTTATGGGATGGTGGATATTCGTATTGTCTTTATAATTGAGAATGATTCTTAATAAAATCTACAATAAACGAATGGTCTGAGAAGATCAAGGCTAAATGTTTGGAGGAAAGCACATATGAGACATACCCCTATTGGAAATACGGACTCAAACCAACCTATGAGCTGGAATCATCCGAATGTGCATAAGTACGCGGATACGATTGCTTTAAAAATACCTGGATATGCTCATTTGTATGAGATGACAGACTGTCTGATAACCGCACAGCTTGAGGCACAAGCTCATACTAGAAATATAGATCCAAATGTGCTAATTGTCGGTGCTGGAGGCGGTCAGGAATTGATAACACTCGGAGGGCGCCATGAAGCATGGTCCTTTACGGCAGTCGATCCCTCTGAGCACATGCTGGATTTGGCACGTAAGCGTGTGACACATGCGGGCATCAGTTCAAAAGTATCGTTTGTTGCAGGTACGTTGGAAGAGTTGTCTGGAGAACAGCCTGAAGAACAGCACGAAAAGCACGGCGAAGAGTCATGCAGAGAACCGGTCTATGACGCTGCTACCTGCCTGCTGGTGCTTCATTTTCTTCGGAGCTTGGAAAGTAAACAGGCATTGCTACGCCAGATATCCGCTCGACTCAAGCCGGGTGCACCTTTTTGTCTAGCTTCTATTAATGGGAATCCGCAGGAGCCTTCTTTTTCCATCCAAATGCAGGCATGGAAAGGTCATATGCTGAGTCAGGGCATTTCACTCGAGGATTGGGAACGATTCGCTGCTTCCATCGGTCGTGAGTCAAACCCGGTGTCCAATGCGGCAATACAGGAGCTGTTGATAGAGGCAGGCTTTACCCACATCACCAGGTATTATGGCGCTTTTTTAGTAAATGCATGGTTTGCGGTTAAAGAGGGAGAGACGACTTATGACAAAGGATAACATCATCATCATTGGCGGGTATGGCCATGTTGGAAAAATTATATGCACGGAGTTAAGTGAAATGTTTCCCGGCAAGGTATTTGCCGCAGGTCGTAGTCTGGAGCGGGCCACTGAATTTAGTAGACAATCGAATGGTAAGATACGGCCCTTGCAGCTAAATATTCATGAGCCGATGGACCCGTCGATATTAGAGCAAGCCAAAATGGTGATCATGTGTCTGGATCAGGATAATACGACCTTGGTACGTGCCTGTCTACAACATGGGGTGCATTACATGGATATTACAGCGAATGCGGACTTTTTGAGTCAGGTGGAGCAGTGTCATCAGGAGGCCCGAGCTTATCAGGCCACAGCCCTGTTAAGTGTAGGATTAGCTCCGGGGCTGACCAATTTGTTAGCACTGCAAGCGACACAGCTCATGGATCAGACGGATGAGTTGAATATATCTTTGATGCTGGGCTTGGGGGATCGACACGGTCAGGCTGCCATTGAGTGGACAGTAGATCAGATTCATGCCGATTTGGAGGTTATAGAACAGGGACGCCCTGTGACTCGAAAAAGCTTTACCGACGGCATAGTAGCAGACTTTGGTGCAGGAGTGGGTCGTCATCGGGCGTATCGATTTCCTTTTTCGGATCAGCAGACACTTCCTCGTACGCTCAAAGTTCCTACGGTTAGCACACGCCTTTGCTTCGATTCGCGCTTGACCACCCGGCTTCTGGCAGGGCTTCGAACGATAGGAGTATCAGGTTTACTCCGACAGAAAACTGTGCGTGATGCTGTAATTCGCAGCTTTGGCAAGATACATCTAGGAGGGAATGCTGTAGCGGTCAAGGTAGATGCCCGAGGAACGCTCAATGGCAAGGAGACGAAGGTCGAATGTCGGCTGAGGGGGCACCATCAATCTAATTTAACCGCTAAGGCAACCGTCTTTGCAGCGCTCGCCCTGTACCGTTCAGAACTTCCATATGGTGTATTTCACATGGAGCAGGTTTTTTCGTGGAATCGCATGCAGGCTTGGATGGGGCAGCAAGTAGCCGTAGATATTCAGGTGAACGGACAGCAAGTATAGAAGTCATATATATTATAATAAAGGACTCTCATATAATCCAAGCTTATTCAGCAATGTATTGCGGATAGGTCTTGGATTTCTTTTCCTATTGAATTACACTAGAAAGAAGTACATATTTTTGGAAAAGACCTAAGGGGATGATATGAAATGTGGAACCCCTATGAAAATAGCAGACAGCATACGCACGATTTTACAATAAAGTATCGATTTTACACGCCGGAAGAAGGAGGCAGGAAACAGCTGCCTATTCAGGGGTACCGCTGCGATTTTGCCTATGAGAGCGATGATATCACGACGACGGGAATTTACGCCATACATCCTGAGTTTGAAGATGGAGATGGTCAATTGATCATGGATACCGAGCGTCCGGTTCACCGGGAAGGACAGGCGAGAATGTGGGTTTTGTTTGGAGAAATGAGGGAAAAGGTACACCGACACCGGATACAGGTAGGAACGAGGGGATATTTTATGGAAGGCCCGCGCCGTGTTGGTGAAGTTGAAGTTACAAGCTTGGTAGGCCTCTTGACCAATCCGGTCAACTAGCTAGCTGCTGAGGAGTCGATAAGAGATGGATATCGCTTATATCATAGATTTATTACGTAAACACGATGTGACCCTAGCTCCAGGCTTATCCATACAAGAGGTTACCGACGTCGAAGACAGGTATGATATTCACTTCCCGCCCGATTTGAGGGAGCTTCTGATGAGTGTTCTTCCCATCGGTAAAGGCTTTATCCCTTGGAGAGATACGTCACCACAGCGGATGGGTGTAATTCGGCAAAGGTTGAATTGGCCACTGGAAGGTATGATTTTTGATGTAGAGCAGCATATATTCTGGCCTCCCGAATGGGGCGAAAAACCGACAGATTCGGCGGAAGCCGTTGATATATGTAAACGTGAGTTTTTACGTGTGCCCAAGCTAATCCCGATCAACGGACATCGATATATCCCAGAGCAGCCATCTGAAGAAGGAAATCCGGTATTTTCAGTGTATCAAACGGATATTATCGTGTATGGGGAATGTTTGCAGGAGTATTTCAAGCTGGAATTTGGGGAGAAGCCTTATGAACAAATTGATTTTAATGCCGTAAAAAAAGTGCGTTTTTGGAGCAACTTGTGTGAGTGAGTGTCAGGAAGATGAATAAGTCGAAACGAAGGAAGGGGAGCATGATGTGAAGGTGGAGCAGGATTTGGAAGAAATCAAAGAAAGGTTGACCCAGATCGAGATCAAACTGGAACAAAAGTCGACCTCCAAGAGAATCTTGAAGTACATGATCATCGTTTTCTTGTCTGTTTTTTTTCTTTTATTTCTAATAGGAATTATTCAATTTGTTTCAGCCTAATCGGTGCAAGAAGATGAAGGAAGGGAGCTATTTATGTCCATAGAAGCGATTATTTTTGATCTGGATAATACTCTTATTCATCGTAAACAGGCGTTTGCGGCATATACAGAGCGCTTTATTGAACGATTTATTGTGGCAGAAGAACCGGCGAGCCGCGCGGCTGTTGTTGAACAGATACGTTTGGCGGATCAGGACGGGTACCGGGATAAGAGGGAACTGTATACCGAGCTGCATGCAGACTTGGAACTGAAAAATTCCGATACGTCAGTACAAGAGATGCTGGGCTTTTGGTATGGTGAATTTCATAAGTTTACGGTGTTGATGGACGGGGCCAAGGAAGTGTTGTCCGAACTGCGGTCGCGTGGCTTGAAGCTGGGTATTATTACCAACGGCTCACTCCGCACGCAGCAAGCGAAAATCGACCGAGTTATGCTGAGGGATTATGTGGATTCTATTATCGTATCGGGCGGCGTCAACATCCAGAAGCCTAATCCTCGAATTTTCGAGTTGGCTCTGAATGAGCTGGACATTGTCGATCCCGGCCATGCCTGTTATGTAGGCGATCACCCGACAAATGATATTCGTGGTGCACAAAGTGCAGGATTGCATACCATCTGGCTGGAAGGCTTTATGACGTGGCAGGAAACAGGCATTGTACCGGATTATCAGATTGGGAGTTTGCGTGAAATCACAGGTTGGCTGGATCGTCGCAGTTATTCAACGAATAAGGAGGAGGGTGCATCATGAGTATGGAGCAGCAACCGAATCCCATTCTCTTATCGTTCCCTGACCAATTCCAGACGGAACGATTGACCATACGCGCTCCGCAATGGGGGGATGGGGCGGCAGTCAATGAGGCGATGAGAGAGAGTGCGAATGAACTGCGGCCTTGGCTTCCGTTTGCAAGAAATCTTCCTACGGCAGAGGAATCTGAAATCCGTTCGCGCCAAGCCAGACTTAAATTTCTGGATCGGTCTGATATGATGTTGTATATATTTGATACGGTTTCGGGAGAATTTGTAGCCAGCAGCGGTCTGCATCGTATTGATTGGGATGCACGAAGATTTGAAATTGGGTATTGGCTCAGAACATCATGGACCGGAAAAGGCATTATAACAGAGGCCGTACACGGTATTACCGATTTTTCCATACAGCATTTACACGCCAATCGGGTGGAGATTCGTTGTGATTCCAGAAACACGCGCAGCGCCAAGGTAGCGGAACGTGCAGGTTTTACACTGGAGGGGATTTTAAGAAACGTCGAGTATGATGAAGAGGGAAGCATGGTACACCAAATGGTTTTTGCCAAGGTGCGTGGTATTGAATTTTAGTATCCTCACACGAACAGTTTGGAAGTTGCTGATACGTTTGTACGATATTACGGAGGCTCATTATGATTAATTATATTATGAAAAATACAGACAAGTTGGTGTGCATACAATATGACATCAGCAAAAGGTTCAGCAATCTTGCAAGCGCTATCCAAGAGAGGATGCTTTACGAATTTCCAGCAGCTTGGCGGAGATGTCTCAGCATTAGGACAGGTGATTTAGCATGAGGAGCGTTCGTAAGAGCGTCATTAGGAAGGCCAATCGGGAAATAAAGGCGAAATTCAGCTGGAAGGCTCGCGCTGCGTACCTAATTGCTGTGCTGGTCACGATCTTGTTGGGTTTGGGAAGCCGGGTTTACTCCTCCCGGTTGCCTGAATTCGTTGCTGATCACTTTGGGGATGCCTTGTGGGCGTGCATGATTTATTTTGGGCTGAGAATGTTGTGGGTGAATCGTCAATTGTCTGTAGCTCTGTGGGGCAGCTTGCTGTTTTGCTTCGCCATTGAGTTCAGCCAGATGTACCAGGCTCCCTGGATTAACCACATTCGGGCAACGACGCTGGGCGGCTTGGTGCTTGGGAAAGGGTTCCTGACCGCGGATCTGATCAGGTACACGGTTGGCATTGTGGTATCCTGGGCGCTGGATCAAGGTTGTCAAAAGCTGGCGGGGAGCAATACACGTAGAGACAATGACAAACCACTCAAATAACCTGAAAAGCGAGGGTTGCGCTTGAAACAAAAGGGAAAGCGTCACAGGTTGTTCGGTAAGATGATTGGATTATGCGCAGGGTTCAGCTTGTTGTTTGCAACCATACTTATCCCAGGGCAGGCACTGGCCGAAAGACAGCTTGCGGCGCCTCTTCGATTTGACTTTGGCCCTGGGAACGTAGCTGACGGCTACACCCAAGTCACTGCCAAGGATGTTTACACGCCTGAGCGAGGCTATGGATTTACCGATCTTTCCAAAGTGAATGAAGAGGATCGTGGTGGAAGTGATGCTATACGCTCAGATTTTGTTCGTGTTCAAGGATCATCATTTGTCGTCAATTTACCACCTGCGGATTACACGCTTTCCCTAATTGCCGGAGATACTGCCGGAAACACAGACATTACGGTTAAAGCCGAGTCCATCGTCAAGGTAGAACCTACTGCCAAAACAGCAGGACAATTTGTCGAGGCTGGATTTGAACTTGCACTCATCGATGGGCAGCTTGAATTGTATTTCTCAGGTAATGAAGCGAAGATTAACGCTTTGGTTATTACTCCAAAGGATGCTCGAACGGCTGGAGAACACCCTTCGGTATACCTTGCGGGAGATTCTACGGTTCAAACCTATAAATCCGCGATGAAGCCTCAGGCGGGCTGGGGGCAAATGATTGCTCCGTTCTTCACAGATGAGCCTATTTTTGTGAACCGTTCTATTGGTGGACGAAGCACGAAAACCTTTCTGGTACAAGGGCGGTTAGATGATATTTTACGCAATATCTGTCCAGGAGATTATCTGCTCATACAGTTTGGACATAATGATGCCGCGATCAACAACCAAGAGCGTTATGTTTCACCCGCGGATTACAAAGTTTATTTAAAAACCTACATCCAAGGAGCCATCCAACGCGGTGCAACGCCTGTGCTAATTACTCCTGTTGGCCGCCGGGATTATGATGCGGCAAGTACCTCGTTTCGGATTAGTTTCCCGGAATATGTGCAGGCCATGAAGGAAACAGCATCGGAGACAGATGTTGCACTGGTCGATCTTAGCCGCTTGAGTGTAGCGTACTATGATACACTTGGTCTGGAAGGAACACTCCCGTTATTTTTACACTTGGAGCCAGGGGTGTATCCTGCATTTCCTGATGGAGTGAAGGATGATACACATTTTCAGGAATACGGTGCGGAGCAAATAGCTCGGCTGGTAGCTCAGGGAATACGTGAGTTGAATATTCCTTTATCCTCTTATGTACAGGCGGAAGATTCGCAATAAAACATTATTTCCATAGTCATGGTATACTTAGAAAATAAGCTGGCCCTACCCAAAGATAACATTGTTTAGGCTTGGGTAGGGCTTTAATGTTCTGGATCTTAAGGAGGAAGCGAGAATGACAGTCGCTCAACTTCATAATCTTATTAACGGTCAACTCCTGTACAATCAGCATCGGAGTTTATTTTATATGCGCGAGGGTTCTGTTCTGTTAGGACCTTCAACAGAAATGACGTACTGGCTGACGCAGAGAAGCTCGGAACTGATCCTCATGCTTCAAAGCTTGAAGCGCCAGCATACGTATAATGCTTTTGTGACGGATGTAGCGGCTAAAATACTGTCCCAGTTTGTAAATACCAATCAGTATCTACATTTTCACCCAGATCATGCGAGGGAGCTTACGGAGCTGTATGATCGACTTTTCACCCGGATTGAAAAGTTGTTCCAGAAGAAATTCATAGATAGAGCAACCCTGGACTTGCTGCTCCAGCAGCATTACGGGCATTTGAGAGATTTTTTAACTCGTACCAACGGACGTGAAATGTTTGCTAAGTATGCAGAGTGTGAGTATACCTTTTGGATACCTTGTGAGGAGTATACGCCGGAGTTGCAAGCCAATCTACTGGGATTGGACATTGCTCGTTTGCAAGAGCCTGTTCTAGACGTTGGATGCGGATCTGAGGCACGGTTAGTTACTTATTTACGTGCCTGTGGAATTGAGGCTTACGGAACAGATCGGTTGGCTGAAACAGAAGGTTGTGTCACTCAAGGAGATTGGTTAGAGATCACCTTTGGAGAACGTGCATGGGGGACGATCATTTCACATATGGCATTCTCCAATCATTTTATACATCATCATCTGAAGGCAGATGGTAATATTCATGAGTACGCTCGCAAATATATGGAATTGCTTAGAGCCATTCGGCCAGGAGGGACTTTTATTTACAGTCCGTGCCTTCCGTTTATGGAAGAGCTTTTGGATGCCCGAATGGGTTATCAAGTAGAGTATATCCAGTCATCTGAAGGTTACAGGGCCACGAAAATAACGCGTTTACATTCATAAGCGCGAGTAGTAGTCTATTCATTTGTCAGATTCATTCTTGGAATGGTAGTATAAGGATAGATATTACTCTATTTGGGATTCTGTTAATGATAGAGATTCTCATGACGCTAATTTGACACCATTAGAGGATGATCATTAGCAGCATGGCTGCCATGAATAATAATGATTAGCCTACGGATACGGAATTTTCAGGAAAGATTAAACCATATTTTCCTAAAAGCCGATATATGGGAATGAGGCGAGAACATACTGTTATTATACCCGCCCGAAAATGGATGTATATAATTTGGGTTAGGAGAGTAGAAGAAGTGTCAGATCTGTATACGAAAAAAGAAGTAGAAGATTATGTAACGAACGTGGTTTTCGAACGACCTTTAGGTGTAAGCATTTCAGCCATTTTATTGATCTTTAATGGAGCACTTCTGTTGGTGACCCAGCTATTGACGCTTAATGCATTAAATGAGGCTTCTACGTTAGTAGGCATTTGTAGGGGCATGTTTCAAGGGTTTATCGCGTTACTCGGTTTGGCAGGGACGACTGCCGGTGTCGGCATGTTATTTGGTAAGAAGTGGGCTTGGTGGCTGGCAGTATTTTATTTTACATATGAGACCATGCGTTATACGTGTGCAATTCTGTTTATTCCGGATGTCCCTCCAACGTTGGGCGGTGTACAGCTAAACCCTGCTCTATACTACGTAAAATATGGTATGCGTATTATTTGGAATTTGTTGTTTACGTTGTTCATGTGTCGTAGTAAAGTGACTGTTTTTTTTCAAACAAGTGAAAGCAACAAGTGGAGAGCATGTATTGTATTATTCTTCATAAATGGAGTGATGGTTGGGATTGGCTGGTGGCTGATAAGATAGATTCTTCGATGTGAAGGAGATGGATAATGTCAATGGAAACGTTTCCGATTTTAGAAACCGATAGGCTTCGTTTAAGACAGCTTACAGTAGGGGATGCGGAGGATGTGTTCGGCTATTTCTCCAAGGATGAGGTCACACAATATTATGACTTGGAAAGCTTTACAGAAGTAGAGCAAGCCGAAAAATTTATTCGTTCGATGCTAACCAGATATGAGAAGCAAGAGGGCTTTCGTTGGGGGATTACGTTAAAAGAAGCTCCTGAGCGGATCGTGGGTACAATTGGATTCCATAACTGGCACAAGGAGCACTCCCGTATTGAAATTGGGTATGAGCTGGCACCGGAATATTGGCGGCAAGGTCTGATGACAGAAGCGATGAAGGTAGTCGTGAATTATGGCTTTCAATTGCCGCAGGTTCACCGTATAGAAGCCTTCATTGATCCAGATAACGAAGGCTCCAGACGGCTGCTACTCAAAAGTGGCTTTACTAAAGAGGGTCACCTGAGAGACTATTTTTATGAAAAAGGTCAATTTGTCGACGCTGTTATTTTTGGATACCTTCGGGAAGAGCATCCCGTGGATCGGTAAGTTTACAAATACCCTTTGTCCCCGTAAGGCTGGAGTCGATCAAGCCAGGTCTGCTCCAGCTTTGCTAGTGCATCTTTGACATCAAAGAACGCTGAGTCCTTTTTCTTCAAAACGTCCAGCACTTCAAATTCAAACGAATCTTCGCCATACTCATTCCATTCCTGTTGTAGTTGTTTATTCTTAAATCCACCCATGTTCAGCTCAAAACGCCGTCCATTCAGCGACTTTAAATTCGGCGTGGAAGAGACGAAAATTTTCCCATTACGTGTATTTCGAATGCAATAGATTCCTGCCTCTGTCTTCATCTCCATGTACTGCTGCACCAATTCTTTTCTTCGATTCATTGTCGAATCCTCCTATTTGAGCATTTTGCATAAATCCCAAGAGCATTTTCAAATCAGCAATGTATAGATCGAAACGATTTAGTTCGTCTATATATTGTACCTACGAGCGTTGGGAATCGAATTATGCAAATTGCTGACTTCATAAACGTTGAGATTCAAGATTCCTTCAACCAATATTCACTGCCATCCGGCTTACGATCCAATAGATTGTATTCAATCATATATCTTCGCACCGTGACATAATCGTCATACACTTCCTGTAAAATCGCATTGATATCTTTCTCATGATATATTTGTCCCTTTACAAAACGGTCCGCAATTTCACGCAGCACAATCAGCTTGTGTTTTTCTTGCATTTTAAAGGTCTTTAGGCGTCCGTCTGTCCCATTCGGAAAATACTTCGTGAGTACCTTTTGCCGCTCGTTTTCCGTAATGTTGTAGCGTTCGTCCACCATCCGTGCTCCTATGGGTACTTCTACAATGGCGGGAGCGTGGCGGTCCTTCTCCTTTAGCAGCTCCATTAATGTGAGAAATACCTTGGCCTGCCGTTCTTTTTCTTTGAGACCAAAGCGATGATTACGTATAGTGGATGCGCTGCCGATTCCAGTTTCCTTTTGAATATCCGCATCGCCCATGCCTTGATAAAATAACTGAAGCAACCGATTCTGATGATCCGTCAGTCCAGTCAGCTTTTTGTCCAAGCCGATCAAATAGTCAAAGACTGAACCATACGTCCGCTCAATATGAAGGCGCATGTACCTCTCGGCATCATAAAATACCCCTTGATCCTGATATATAATGCCTTGCTCAAATCGCTGTCCGTCCAGCAGGCAAATGACCTGCTCTTCTTGGCGAATATATCCTCGCTTCAGTTCTTCGATACCAGCATTCCAGAACAGTTCGGAATGATCCATTTTAGCAAACACCTCAATTAAATGATGGTTATTTTATAGACAATATAACATTTTGTTTATATTAAATCAATGAGTGGATATCTCTTTAGGGTCTCGACAATGTTCGCTATATACAAAAGAGACATAGGATTGTTATCATATGTAAATTGTTGAATTGCATTAAGACTGGATAGTTGCTATATATTGTAATAAGGTGGGGTGGTAAACTATGAACAAAATGCGTTTAGAAGAAGTCATAGAAAGTGGAGATTTAAAGGAAGCGGTAAGGATTATAGAGGAGATAGGTGAAAAGCTTGATCATACATTCACTCCAATATTATTGAGATATTTAGCAACGACGGATAGTGTATTGCTAAGAAATGTAATCGCCATTACGTTAGCTGATCTAGGAGACAGTGAAGCGGTGTTACCTCTTATCGACTTATTAAGAAATCCAAAGACCAAGGGGAATAGAGGAACACTGTTATATGCTTTAGAATTTTTTGATGTATCTACTCATGTTGTGGCGCTGGTAGATTTACTGGATGATACCTTTGAAGCGAGTAGACAATCCTATTAATTGATAAGTAACGTGCAAGTTAAAATTACTAAGGCGCAAAAGGACATATGTAGACAAATCATAAGAAGAAAGCTAGCCGATTATAAAAACAAATATAAGCGTGAATTTTTGCTGGAATCTTTAGAACTTTTTACATGATTCTTTATTAGAGAGGTTTGGTTGGAGTGCTGAAAAAAGCTGTTTTATTCGTGATCATCATTGTAATTGCATACATAGTTGTATCCATTACAACAGGAAGTCCGATAAAAAGAGTCCAATTTCGGAGTAACGTCACTGACTACCTACATAAAACGTACACTATGAACTGGAAAATTGATTCAATAGATTATGATTTTAAGAATGATAAATTTATAGCTAATGTGATCTCTGACTCAGGGATTTCTTTTTTGGTGGATGAAGACTATTATGGGCAAATGATGGATAACTATGCCTGTTCTATTTGGATGGATGAGATAAAAACTGCCGTGACCAAAAAAGCAAAGGAAGTTACAGGATCAGATGCAGAAGTGATAGTAGATATATATAGTCTTGGAAGTCATACTATAATATACCGCGATGAAATTCCAAGCTATTCTACTGTTAGCCGAGCCTTCTCATCAAACGCTACAATTCTTATTAAAGGTAACTTTTCAGCCACTCATTATCTTCAAGAGATGTTGGAAATAAAGCAGTGGATTGTTGAAAAGAAGTATGATGCTTCGTTAACATTTAAGTCCGAGAAGGAGAAAATTTATTTTGCAATACCTGCAGAAGATCTAAAAAAAATAAAAAGTGTAGATGACTTTAAACCTTATTGGCTTCAAATTAATTGATTATTGCTCTATTCCGAAATGCTAAATTCTACATTCCTTAAAATTATTGTGAGGAGATATGATATGAAATATAGATTTGCTTTCATTGACGATGAAAGTGGGCTCACAGTTGGATATTGTAGAGATGTGGTTGGTTTAACGGGTGATATCATTGTCGAAACATATGAAAAGGTCATTTTTGAGCAATTTGTATTTAACGAAGAATTCATAGAAAGCATAACAAAGACAAAACAATCTGTATACAACTTGTACATTGCTATTTTAAATGATGAAAAAACAGTGATTGGAAGCTATCATTATCACCTACCTGAATCCTACATAATCCATAAACTAAACCACAATAAAGGAAACTTCAATCTGGAGTTAACAGGTATACTTGAAACGAAGCCCTCCCCTGTGGAATTAAGATTATGGGAGTTTTTAAAGGGCGCTCAGTCGCTTGAAAATAATATATGGCAAGGCTTTTCTAAAGAAGAACGGTCTGGGTGGCTAAACGTGACTAGAATACATTCTGCATCTAATCATTTTGCCAGACAGGATAAACGAGGAGAAGTCTACACCTTGGACGGCGAATACATATCTGATTTTACAACATTTTTTATAGCACTTGGTGAAGCGATTAATGGGCCTGGAGGGTACTATGGATTTAGCTTGGACAGTATATCGGACTGTCTCTGTGGAGGTTTTGGGACAGTAGGACCGTTCACGATCCATTGGAAAAACGTACATTATTTCTTGGAAAGATTCGAGGAAGAATGGGATCAAGAAGAGAGAGGTTATAGATTTTTACCACAGCAATATTTTACGGATCTTCTAACGATCTTAGTATCAGGTGGTGTTACCGTGAATTTTTCTTCGAATTAAGATAGCTAAGCAAGAAGGGATTTTTGAAATGGAATATAAATTAATGCAACCACCTTTTTGCTCATAGATATTTGGGAATGGTATCTAGGGAATGTACAGATTCAAAGTAAAAGTGCTTCAGAATTAGATGAGGAGCATTCAGAAACCGAAGAATGATTGAAGAGCTATATATGTGAGAATAAACTCGACACAAAATCCCAAGCTTTTACACTGGATATTGCCATTTATCTAGGTGAGGTTGTAAAAAGTAATCACAGTGGGTTGGATTGGGGAGTTGTTTTTAAACCCAAGTCGTATGTTAGCCTTAATCGCCCTGTTATCACTGGTTTGACTAAGCAAAAAGATATGGATGTGATCATGATTTTATCGAATAAAATGTTTGCAGTATTAAAGGGACAACGTAACCCTAATGCTTTATTTGACATTTATCATACATGGAAAGAGTTTATTTGAAATCGTCGATAGGAAGGGATTACGATGATCGAAATCAATTGAATGGGAAGATCAGTAAAAAATTTGAATATTATATAAAGAACAAAGAGCCGTTAAGCATGTTAGCGGCTCTCTTCGTCGTCTTCTGGCAAGTATTCGATCAGTTCACCAGGGAGTACACCAAGGGTTCTACAAAGTGTATTCAAGGTTGGAAAGTCAATTCGGGCGTTTGCGTTGGAGGCCAAAGCTTTAACCGTATTCCTATTAATTCCCGTAATAGAAACAATATCTTTCTGTTCTAGTCCACGGTCTTTCATAATTTTATCAAGAGAAAATCTAATCACAACAATTCCTCCAAAAAGTAATCAAGTAAACTAGTTGACATGTATGAAACATAAGTGTATATTTGTAATCAAGTAATCTAGTTAACAAGATTATAAGTAAACTAAGTTGATGCCTTCATAGTATCAAAATGCTTTAAATTTAGCAACAGTCACTATTTTGATAATCCTAAAACAATTAATGCGAGAGGAGGGGAAAATAAACGGAAGGGATCTAGTCTGTATCATCCTCTACATACTCGATAACATCTTGAACATGGCAGTCTAGAGCTTTACAGATTTTATCTAGCGTATCAAATTTCACACCGTCTGTTTCTTCGTTGTAAAGTTTGGTGATTCCGTTTCTATGTAATCCAGTCATGCGGGAAAGCTCGGCAATATTTATTCGTTTTTCGCCCATAATACGGGAAAGATGAATCTTTATCATATTTTCCTCCAGCTAAATGCATTCTATAGTGTTAAAAAGCAACATCAAAGTATTGACAATAAACACTGTTCGATGTATTCTGAAAACAACAAAAATAACACTGTAATGTGCATTTGGTTTATTGAAATGTTATTTGTGAACGTCGTAGTAATATGCTTATCGTACCAAAACGTTTTACAATTAGCAATTAATTATCGTTCAACCACCTAGTTTGAAAAACTACCTGTAGAAGAAAGTATATTGGCAAATAAGAAACTTTGAACAAAGGAATGGAGCGAGGATGTATGACAGAATGGGTAATGGGATTGGAACGGGTATCCATGGTTCAGGGGCCATATGATTTACCTCATATGTATGAGATATGCGAGGGGATTCTGTATGACCATCAATATTTCTTTTACCTCGAAAATGACATACTGTGTTTGCGCCATGTGAAGAAGGTGGAGCAATCATATCATACGCATCTTTACCTGGATGGAGAGAGCGGAGGCTTGCAACTGGCAGAGGGTGTACAAGGGGAAGTTATGCAAGTTGTCACGGAGATCATCGAACGCTTACGCGCTAAGGATGGACTGACATTTTTATTCGATGAACTGCTGTGGCTACATGGGAGGGGCCCCATTGAATTAAACCTTTTCAATAAGAAGGATGAAGTGACCCCGAGTGGCAGACAACTTGCTACGAAATAAATGATTCTTATGCTCTATATCATGGAACTTGTAGAAAAAAATTATGATTTCAGTGAATGTACCAGTTGTTGACTGATAAAAATGAGCGGATACCGAATCAATATGGTCAATTCCACCACAACAGCATCACCAGAGGGAGTAAATCCAAAATCACCTCCCAATAATATGTTTTGCTGCTGCTTTGATGAAGGAAATTCCGGTTCATCCAAGCCATAATGTTCTTTGAATCTCTCTTTCGTTTCATGATCTATGACAAGGTTATCCTGTGCAAAGGTATAGCACATAGGAACACTTAACTGTATTAAAAGAAGTAATGCAACGGGTATAAGCACTTTTTTGCTTTGCATGGTTAGCTCCTAAGATCTCTGTCTTTGACCTCTTAACTTTTGTATCTACCATAATGAAAACAACTTAAAAATGCAACGGAAGAATGAGAAAATAATCCCTTTACAGGATTTTATGACCAGAATATAATAGTAAATAACAGCATCGATCTACATACACTGGGTTATCGGGGTATAGCGCAGCTAGGTAGCGCGCACCCTTGGGGTGGGTGAGGTCGTGGGTTCGAATCCCGCTACTCCGATTTTTATCAAAATGTCCTGCTGATGCAGCTAATGCGTCTGCCGGGCGTTTTTTTTTGAATATTACATACCCTATCGCTCTTGTCTCTACTGGGTTTTGACGAGCTAGTCGTATGCAACGAATGTATGTACTTGTGGAGCATTTGAGAGGAGATATGGATAAAGCCACCTCTGCATTGGATTCGGAGGCAGAAGTGGCAATTCAACAATCGTTGGCGGAATGGTCTGCTGTATGACTTTTTTAATTTGCCTATAAAGATTCCTGAAGGGCTTTAGAAGAAGTGCTGTAATCAGCATAACGGGGAAGCACAATAGTGTAGTATATTCCTACAATAACGGTACAGACCCCAACTAATAAAAACAAGAGCTCAATTGGAATAAATGAAGGGAAGCTTACAGCAATGAAACCTAATGTAAGAGACTGGGACAGCATCATTAACGGATTAATCAAACCTTGCACTCGTCCCATCATTTGAGGATCTACAATACGAGGAAGCCATCCTCCTATACCAATGTTAATGAACGGAAGTATCAGTGCAATGACAAAGTTGATAATCAGAAAAGCATAGAGGTGGTCAACAAATCCAAGTGTGCACATACCCATTCCGGCTACCAGAACTCCCGCTGCAATCATTTGGTGTAGCTTTAGCTTGGCGGAGATGAGAGATGCGATTAGGGTACCAAGCAACACACCAGCTCCAAAAATAATACCTGTCCATACCATATACTGCTCATAGTTGTCTGGAGCTAGCTTATATTTAAGAATAAACATCGGTAAAACGCTAAAACCACCATTTAAAATACCAAACATGAAAAAGCCTGAAACCAACCAAAGCAATAGTCTGTTGCGTAATATGTAAAGAAACCCTTGTTTAAAATCGATCATGACAAGTTTGAATTTTAATTGTTTAAATTGATGTGCCCCGTTCGGAAGGCGTACTTCCTTTGGAATTTTGCAGGAACGAATAAGCAATGCAGACACAATAAAAGAAACAGCATCAATTAGGATGGCTCCAGTAATTCCAAAGTGCCAGTAAACGACGGCCCCTAGAGTTCCTCCAAATAACATGAAAAGACTCCCCATCATTTGATTGAGGCCTGCGGCAATGGTGTAATCCTCTTCGTTTAATATCCCCTGTATAATGGCACTTTCGGCTGGAAAGAAAAATTTGGAGGCAGCACTACGGATGAAGAGGAGGGCAAATATCAAAGGAATCGAATCGACCCAAATAAAAATAAGCAAACATAAGGATAAAAAAGCGCTGATCCAGTCACAATTAACAGCAATTTTTTGTCGGTCCATCCGATCTGCTAGCACTCCAACCACGAGAAATACTACCAGCATCGGAAGCGAATACATTAACTCGGCAAGCGTTGCATAGTATGGCTGATTTGTAAACCGTTTCAACAAATAAAACATGAATGCAGTAACCCCGATAATTCCTCCCATTTGTGAGGCGAAGGTTGCCAGAAAAAACCTGACATAATTCTTGTTTCTGAGTACTTGTTTTAATCCAGTCACAGTTCCATCCCTTTCGCTTTCAAAGCGGTTTTTAGATGCCTAATTAAAATAATAGTGAAAAGTAGGAATATTGTACAGAAAAGTGACTTTAATGTCACTTTAAGTTTGAATTTGCATCGTATCGGACCCTCTACCTTTTAAATTCTGCTGTTAACGTAATCATATTGGGGTGGACTGGGAAGTTGTTTTCAAAATGGTTTGGCGTAGTATGAGGAGCAACATAAACTTAAATAACCAGCCGTCGGTTGATATCTGACGGCTGGCTATTTAAGTTGCCAGGTGTTTGAGTCTGACAAATGGGTGTCAGTTTTCAATCTTAATGAAGCTAAATCCTCGCCATTTGTAGCGATTACTTTTTTATACCAATCAAAGCTTTTCTTCTTTTTGTGGAATGGCTTCTTTTAATTGTCCGATATGTTGTCTGAAATAATCAATACGGTAATCGTCTATAATGAGGGTGTAAGAATTACAGAATAGCCCGATTCATCTCATTTACGCATGGATATGTTGAGAAAAAGGAAATGCTCATAGCTAGAAAACTTTATACAATGGAAGAGGAATAAGAATTGTGAAATTCGACTTTTGATGAAGGATTTCATATAATGTGAGCATATTGTGAACAACTTAAATTGAAGACTTAATAAAAAAATGAAAATGATTTCCGTCCAGCTATGAATTTCAAAATTTGACGGAGGGAACGAGATGACAATGGAAGAGAGCAGCAGACAGGTACCTTGGCAGGCGTATTACGGACCTAATCTAGGTTATGTGCAGGACCAGTATGAAAAGTATGTAGCGGACCCCGGAACAGTTGATCCGGCTTACCGCGAGCTGTTTGATCAATGGGGTGAGCCGCCACAATCCGAATACTCGGCTGCTTCCATGATAGACAACAAATTGCAAGGCCCCCCCACAAGTGCTTTGGGGCACCTTGATTCGAACACATTGCAGAAAGCGGTTACAGCAGGGAAAATGGTGTGGAATATCCGTGAATACGGACATTTAGCCGCCCAAATCGATCCGCTGGAACTGGATGCAGAGCAGGATACACGCTTGCTTAATCCAGCATCTTACGGTTTAACTGAACAAGACTTAAAGGCTTTTCCAGCCTCTTTAATATGGGATAACGCTCCTGCGGGAACACTTAACGGATGGGAAGCCATTCAACGGTTACGTGTAGCATACACAGGTCCGATTGCCTATGAATTTAGTCATATTCATAACGAGGAGGAACGCCGCTGGCTGAACAGCTATGCAGAATCCGGCTGGTCCTCCAAGCCACTCACAACACAGGAACGCAAGTCGTTGCTGGGCAGATTGGTAGAAGTAGAACAGTTCGAAGAGTTTTTGCATAAAACATTCGTCGGACAGAAACGTTTTTCGATTGAGGGTAATGATGTGCTTGTCCCTGTACTCGACGAGATTATTCGTCTAACCACAAATGCAGGAGCAAGTCATGTCCTGATGGGTATGGCGCATCGTGGCCGTTTGAATGTACTGGCTCATGTGCTGGGCAAGCCTTACAGTAAAATTTTCTCTGAATTTCATCATTCGCCGAATAAAGATTTGATCCCGTCGGAAGGTTCCACAGGAATTAACTACGGCTGGACTGGCGATGTGAAATATCATCTGGGTGCTGATCGTTTTGTAAAAGATGGGGGAGCGGTGCAGGCCCGTCTGACATTGGCGAATAACCCAAGTCACCTGGAATATGTGAATCCAGTGGTACAAGGATTTTCACGAGCTGCACAGGAAGACCGCAGTGAGGCTGGTTATCCGAAGCTGGATGTGAGCAAGGCAGCTACAATTATTATGCACGGTGATGCGGCTTTCCCAGGTGAAGGTATCGTGGCAGAATCACTTAATTTCACGAATTTGCGTGGCTTCCGTAATGGCGGCACGGTCCATATTATTGTGAATAATCGTCTGGGTTTTACAACGGAAAGTGTCGATTCCCGTTCGACCCGTTATGCCAGTGATCTGGCTAAAGGCTATGAAATTCCAATTGTGCATGTGAACGCGGATAATCCCGAAGCTTGTATTGCAGCTGCTCGTATGGCTGGCGAATACCGCAATCGTTTCAAGAAGGATTTTCTGATTGATCTGATTGGTTACCGTCGTTATGGTCACAATGAATCCGATGACCCGGAAACAACACAACCGCTGGTATATCGTAAGGTGAAGAATCATCCGACGGTGAGCAAGTTGTATACTCAAAAGCTGATGAAGCAGGGGGTTGTGGATGAAGCGTTTAGTGCCGGCCTCATTGAAAAGGTCCAAACCAGACTGAAGGAAGCGCATGAGCATGTGAAGAATCAACCGGAACAAGAGCCGGAAATGACTCCTGTGAAGGCGAAAAAGAATCAGAGTTCTATGGTACGTACTGCAGTGGAATTGAAAAAGCTGCGCCAAATCAATGAAAACTTGCTCAAATGGCCACAGGCTTTTCATGTATATCCGAAGCTGGATCGAATTTTACAGCGTAGAAAAACCGCTCTGAACGAGGGAGAAAAGGTAGATTGGAGCTTGGCGGAGACGCTGGCTTTGGCCACCATTCTCGCAGACGGCAAGCCTATTCGTATGACAGGTCAGGATGCGGAGCGAGCTACATTTGCTCACCGTAACCTCGTGCTGCATGAGCCTGAAACAGGCCGTACACATTGCCCGTTGCATACTTTGCCGGAAGCACGTGCTTCGTTCAGTATTCATAACAGTCCATTGTCTGAGGCATCTGTCCTCGGCTTTGAATACGGCTATAACGTGTATTCTCCTGAAACGTTAGTGATTTGGGAAGCGCAATTCGGCGATTTTGCTAACTGTGCACAGGTTATTTTTGACCAATTCATTTCTGCGGGCCGTGCTAAATGGAGACAGAAATCGAGTCTGGTGATGCTGTTACCGCATGGTAGCGAAGGACAAGGACCAGAGCACACGAGCGCACGTCTGGAGCGTTTTCTCCAGTTGTCCGCACAAAATAACTGGACTGTCGCTAATTTGAGCAGTGCCTCTCAGTATTTCCATCTGCTGCGCCGTCAGGCTGCATTAAGCGAAAGTGAGGAAGCCCGTCCACTTGTGATGATGTCGCCGAAGAGCCTGATTCGTAATAATCGTGTCGCTTCGCCTGCTTCTGAATTCAGCGAAGGAGCGTTCCGTCCTGTGTTGGAACAGCCTGGTCTGGGGGCACGTCCGGATCGTGTAGAGCGCATTGTACTGTGCAGTGGCAAGATTGCCATTGATCTCGAAGAAGCATTGGAAAAGGATAAGAATGAGGCAGAAGAGCGTCTGCATATTATTCGTGTGGAGCAGCTATACCCTTTCCCGGAAGAGGAAATTCGGAATATTTTCGGCCGCTTCCCGCATGTTAAGGAGTTCGTATGGGCTCAGGAAGAACCTAAAAATATGGGGGCTTGGAGTTACATTGAACCTCGTCTGCGGAATGTAGTGCCACAGGGAGCGGAAATTCGTTACGCAGGCAGACCAGATCGTTCAAGCCCGGCCAGCGGTTATCAGCAAGTACACAGCCTAGAACAACAGCGAATTATTCAATCGGCGTTGAAGCAGGATTCCAAAAACAATATTACACTTGGGAGGTAGCGGCTGTGAGCGATATTATAGTGCCAGCAATGGGAGAATCCATCACGGAAGGAACAATCTCCAAATGGCTTGTGAAGGAAGGGGATTCCGTAGGACAGGGAGATGTTCTACTGGAGCTGGAAACCGATAAGGTCAATCTGGAAATTAGTGCGGAAGAAGCAGGTGTGGTCCAGAAAATCCTTCGTCAGGAGGGAGATACTGTGGTCATCGGTGAAGCTGTTGGCTTGATCGGAAGCGGCAGTGGTGATGCGGAATCAACCGGTGCTGGAGAAGTTGCAGCGACTCAAGCGCCTGAAGCACCGTCCGTAGCGACTTCACCGTCTTCCGTAGGAGGCGGCGTTAAAGCAGAAGAAAAGTCTGCACCGCCTATTTCATCGAATGGCGACGGGAATGGCCAGACGGCATCACCATCCGCCCGGAAGTTGGCGCGTGAGCGCGGGATTGATCTTGAACAGGTACAGGGAAAGGACCCGCTCGGACGTGTTTTCCAGGAGGACGTAAAAACGCATAACAGCGCTGAAGTGTCACGTGCAGCATCTGTACCTACGTCTCCCGCTACTAGCAAGCCTGCGCCTCCGTCTCCAGCACAAACGGAGTACAGCAAGCCTGTGGAACGCCAGCGGATGTCTCGACGCAGAGCGACGATCGCTAAGCGTCTTGTTGAAGCACAGCAAACAGCTGCCATGCTCACCACTTTTAATGAAGTGGATATGACCGCCATTCTCGATGTGCGTAAACGCCGTAAAGATAAGTTTAAGGAAAAACATGATGTAGGTTTGGGCTTTATGTCCTTCTTTACAAAGGCAGTGGTTGGTGCACTCAAGCGCTTCCCTACCGTGAATGCAGAGATTAATGGCGATGATATCGTACTGAAAAAATACTATGATATCGGGATCGCTGTATCTGCCAAGGAAGGTTTGGTCGTGCCAGTTGTGCGGGATGCCGATCGTCTTGGCTTTGCTGAGATCGAGAAGAGCATTGCAGATTTGGCTGGCAAAGCTCGCTCCAATTCACTTTCTCTGGCCGACTTGCAAGGGGGAACTTTTACTATAACCAATGGAGGTATTTTCGGTTCCCTGCTGTCTACGCCAATTCTCAATACGCCGCAAGTGGGTATTTTGGGAATGCATAAAATCCAACTTCGCCCGATTGCCATCGACGAGGAACGCATGGAAAATCGTCCGATGATGTATATCGCGTTGTCCTACGATCACCGGATTATTGATGGTAGTGAGGCGGTTCGTTTCCTGGTAACGGTTAAAGAATTGCTGGAAGATCCGGAATCATTGTTACTGGAAGGATAAAATAAAGGTAAGTGGATCTTCTCTTTACGTGTATGACAAAAGCAGACTCTTGCGAGTCTGCTTTTTTTCCTGCATAGTTATAACATAAGGCAACTGATATGACAGGCAGTAGATGTAGAGAAGGGCGGGAACTGTTTTGGGCAAAGACTTGCGCTATCCGATAGGATCATTCGTTGTTCCAGATACCATTACAGAAGAACAGCTTATCGCATGGATTCACGATATTGCTGAATTGCCTGCACAACTACGTCAGGCGGTCGAAGGACTGAATGAGCAGCAGCTAAATACGCCTTATCGCGAAGGGGGCTGGACGATTCGGCAGGTAGTTCATCATGTGGCAGACAGCCATATGAACAGCTATATCCGTTTTAAGCTGGCACTGACGGAGGATACACCCACGATCAAGCCATATGATGAGGGGCGTTGGGCCGAAATACCAGACGCCAGGGAGCTTCCACTGGAACCTTCGTTGCAATTGCTAGAAGGACTGCATGAACGGTGGGTGACCGTGTTGCGATCGTTGGGAGAAGATCAGCTACATCGATCGTTTATTCATCCTGAATCGGGCCAGACGATCCGCCTGGAACGAAACATCGGCATCTATGCCTGGCATGGCAAACATCATACAGCTCATATTACTTCCTTGAGAGAACGAAATGCATGGTGATTTTTAAAACTATACCCAAATGAAATATAAAGGAATTAAAAAGAAACCTTCAATCCCACTTTGATCGTGGTTTTAAAGGTTTCTTTTCTTATTTCCTCACAAGGCTGATGACTTGGGCGAGTTTGATTGTTCAGGTGCCTCGAAGGCTCCAGACAATGCGGAAACAGAGGTCACCCCTGTGTTAACATGACGGTCGAGCCAGTCTACGATGTCACTCATCACCTCGTCGCGGTTTGTTTCATGCAGCATCTCATGGCGACCGTCAGGATAGAGGCGATACTCCATGTCCTGAAGCTCTAGGCTTCGATACATTTCCACTAGTGACAACACACCTTTACCGAACAAACCCACTGGATCACGATCCCCGGCAAAAATATAAACTGGCAGTTTGGGATTGATGTGTTTCAGCGAGGAAGGCCAGTGGATTTCTTGCAATAGCCTGAAAAAATCCAGAAAAAAGCCTGTCGTGCAAATAGCTCCACATAATGGATCATGTACGAACTGATCTACTTCCTCAGGATCACGGGACAGCCAGTCAAACGCCGTACGCACTGGACGAAAGGCGCGGTTAAAGCCGCCAAAGACCATAGCGTTGAGCAGCATGCTGCGATGATCCATTCCTTGCAGCTTGGCTTGCAGTAGAGCAACTTGCTCTCCGAGCTTTAGGAGACCACGTCGTCCGTTGGTTCCCGATAAAATAAACCCGTGATACGTTTGCCTATCATCATACATAATTTTCTGGGTTAAAAAGGACCCCATGCTGTGACCCAGCAAAAAACGAGACTGATCAGGGAATTCCTTAGCCGCAATTTCGCCTAGCTCCAGCATGCCGTTTGCCATTCGATTAAACGCATTAGCTCCCGGCATACCCAGCTTATCAGGATCACCAGCCGTGCGCCCGTGACCGATATGATCGTTGGCATACACACCATAACCGCAACCAGTAAGCTTTTCGGCCAGTCGAATGTAGCGATAGGATGTCTCGCACATACCATGCGAAATTTGAACAATCCCCTTAATGGGCAAATTCTGATCAGGCAGCCAGCGGTAGGCAAAAAGCTCTGTTCCGTCATTTTCAGCGATGGTGAAGGTGTATTCCCGCATAATTAGACATCACATCCTTTAAGCTTTAAGGAAGATAAGATCTAAGTACGGTCATTCCGTCATTCAGCGTGTAACCGCTCAGGTTAGCAGGCAACAGGAAGCAATCTCCAGCTTTACAGGAAAGAGACTCGGTATTATTGTTCCATGTTATGGTCCCACTGCCTTCACAAATCACGAGAATGGTGAAGCTGTCTTCCGTTGTAGAAAGTGCCCAACTTCCATCTACGATACCCTTTTCCACAACAAAATACTCACAGGCAGCCAGCTGGAGCCATTTTCCAGGCTGTAAGCCGTCCGTTTTCATCGTTGTTGCACCTGCACCCTCGTAGGAGGTTACATTGAGGGAATCCTCGATATGCAACTCACGAGGCTTGCCGTCTAGTCCGGGGCGATTGTAGTCATATAAGCGATAGGTAGTATCCGAATTTTGCTGGATTTCAGCAACGACAACGCCTGCACACAGTGCATGTACGGTTCCGGCGGGAATGAAGAACGTATCGCCTGCTTCGACTGGAACCTGGCGCAAACTGCCGAGGATGTCCCCACTTTCAAGAGCTGTGCGCAGACTCTCGCGAGTTACACCTTCGGTCAGACCATAAATAATCTTGGCATCTGGCTTGGCATCAAGCACGTACCACATTTCAGTTTTCCCTAATTCTCCGGCTGGAAGTCCTGCGTAATCATCTGTCGGATGCACCTGAACGGATAAGTCATCATTACAATCCAGTAGTTTAATCAAAAGTGGAAATCGTCCGCCTTTTTCCGATACACCCTTGGCCCCGAGCCAATCCTGCCCGTAGGTCTCGCGGATTTCATCCAGTCCTTTGCCTGCCAGCTCACCATTGATGACCGTTGTTGTTCCGTTTGGATGATCGGCAATCATCCATCCTTCACCGATATGTCCTTCTGGTGGGGTTAGACCAAATTGCTCTAAGGCCCGTCCTCCCCAAACTCTCTCTTTGAACTCAGGTTGAAATTGCAGCGGGTATGGCTTTAGCATAATTTCTCTCCTCCATAATGAGTAATGAGTGCGACCTAACAGAATAGGGAAATCAATAACGTGCCGCTGGGGCAATAAACTGGGATGAATAGAGCCCAAACGAGTTTGAAAAATGATATATGTAAGGCGGCTAAAAAAGCCGCTCATAACCTGAGTTTAAAATCCGACATTATTTCTTCTCAACCGCCACTACGTAAGGCGAAGCGGCTCGTTGTAATTGACGATAAATAATGCTTTGACTGCTGGAGACCGGGAGAGCTGAAGCCCATTGAAGGACGGCTTCTGCTTCTTCGCTGCCTCCAGCATGCCCTGGATAGAGTACGGCAGTCAGAATGCCGCGTGGTCGCAGCAATTGTAAGGCAGCATCAAGTGCGACGAGCGTACTGTCTGTATGGGTGATGACAGTAGGATCGGCGCCTTCGGAAGGCAAGTAGCCGAGGTTAAACATGACCGCAGCGACTTTGCCATGCAGCATGTCTGGAACGGCCTCCCGCATTTGCTCGTGACCTTGTAGCAGTAGCGATACTTCTGCTAATGAAGGCGAAGCGTTTTCTTCCAGTCGACGACGGGCGCAATGCAGTGCTTCTTGCTGGATGTCGAAGCCATAGACACGGCCCCGTTTGCCAGCAGCTTTTGCCAGAAACAACGTATCTGCTCCTGTGCCGACGGTGGCATCTATAGCAGTATCACCTGGCTGCACCCGCGCAGCCACCAATTGATGAGCGTAGCTCAGGACGGATAGGAACCCCATTTAAGGTTGCCTCCAGTATTTTCCCTGCCACGTTTCACGTGACTTCAGTTCATGATCGATGGCATTAAGCACTTCCCATTTTTTAAGCGACCACATGGGTCCCACTAGCAAATCGCGTGGGGCATCTCCGGTTAACCGATGAACGATCATTTCGGGAGGTAAAATCTCCAGCGTATCAACTATCAGCTTAACGTATTCGTCCTTTTCCAGAAAGCGTAGCAATCCCGCTTCATACTGCTTGACCATGGGCGTTTTGCGCATGAGATGCAGCAGGTGGATTTTGATGCCCTGCACATCCATAGCCGCTACTGCACGTCCCGTATCGAGCATCATTTCATGCGTCTCTTGGGGCAGACCATAAATAATGTGGGCGCACACGCGGATATTCCGCTTGCGCAGCTTTTCCACCGCATCCAGATAGCATTGAGTATCATGAGCACGGTTAATCAGCTCTGAGGTCGATTCATGGACAGTTTGCAGACCCATTTCAACCCACAGGTACGTGCGTTCGTTTAGCTCGGCAAGGTAATCCACTACATCGTCAGGCAGGCAATCAGGACGTGTAGCGATGGACAGACCGACAACGCCTGGCTGCTCCAGAATAACCTCAAAGTATTCTCGCAGTTCCTCAACGGGAGCATACGTATTAGTGTAGGCTTGGAAATAGCCAATATATTTGGCGTTTGGCCATTTTAGATGCTGCCGATCCCGAATCGTATTGAACTGGGTGACCAGATCATCACGACGACGCCCAGCAAAATCACCCGATCCGCGTGCGCTACAAAAGGTGCAACCCCCTTTAGCGATGGAACCATCGCGATTCGGACAGGTAAAACCCGCATCCAGCATGACTTTGAACACTTTATTTTGAAATTGCTCACGCATTTCGTAATTCCAAGTATGGAACCGTTTATCTCCCCACAGGAGAGGAGCAGGCAATAAATCTGTTTTCATGGGTGTACTCCTTTTTTTACGATCACCCTATTGTAACAAAAATCAGTCTTCATTGGGAATCATTTGACCGAACAAGTCAATAAAATGTGCGGATTTTATGGCGTTGCGGATTGAAAAAGGTTACACAATGTGTTATATTGTAAGCGGTACCAGACATACAATAAAAGGACTGTTTTCGATCCTGAAGATAAAAGTTATCCGTTGCTAATGATTATTCTTCAGGGAGGCAGCTATGCTGTTTCTATCGCCTGTTTTAGGGTAAGTGCACGTCGGTTCCATCACAAATAACCCGTGAGGTGATCTTTTATGAATGCGCAGGATAAGACGCGTATGGATAAAGTTACTGTTGAGTTAACCTTTGATGAGGCGTTGGCATTGACTGGTGTCCGTTTTGGGCAGGATCGTCAGATTGGAACGACCGCACGTCAAAAAATCAGAGCGGCTTGCCAAAAGACAATTGATTTTTCACCTGCTGATGGGGTAGACTATGAACAATTAAATTAGTTGGACCCCAATCCAAATATATTGAAAAAGGAATTTCATTTCCGTATCTTCAAGCGGGGGTGAAATTCCTTTTTCCTTGATAACAGAGTATATGGAGGAGTAACATGCGTTTACGCGGAAGAAAAGGAATACGGGAAAGTCTGGAAGAACAGCAGGATCTAGTCATCTTGGAGCCGGCACAGTATAAGGGGAAATGGCAGCAGGTTTTTGGTAATGATCGTCCCATTCATGTGGAATTCGGTATGGGTAAAGGGCAATTTATAAGCCAAATGAGCTTCCGGAATCCGGAGGTTAACTATATTGGCTTTGATATGTATGATGAGCTGGTTCGCCGTGCAACAGAAAAGTCTCGTCTGGCCTGGAGTAATTCAGAGGTTGATACGCCGCCTAATATCAAATTGGCACTGGCAAACATTGAACAGATCGAGAATGTTTTTGAACCAGGAGAGATTGAACGCATTTATCTGAATTTTAGTGATCCCTGGCCTAAAGCCAAGCATGCACGTCGTCGTTTGACGCATCCGCGTTTTTTGGACAAGTACCGTCAGCTTTTGAACAGCAAAGGACAAATTCATTTTAAGACCGATTCGGAGACACTGTTTGAGTTTTCTCTGAATTCGTTTGCCGATAGCGGTTTGCAGATGACGAATATTTCGTTAAACCTTCATCGTGAGGGGATCAACGAAGAGCATGTCATGACGGAATATGAACAAAAGTTCATGGGCAAAGGTATGAATATTCATCGAGTCGAGGTGCTGATCGGCAAAGATGCTTTGGAAGAGTACGGAAAAACACGTCTCGAAAAGTATGGGAAATAAAAACAGATCAAACGGATAAAATAAGACAGGGTGCTTCCTTTTAGGAAAGCACCCTGTTCGGTTCCAGTATATCCAGAATACTCTGTGCGCTCTGAAGAGGATAATATCGCGCTACATTATGGACGTGCTCCTGTCGCTTGCGGACGATTTCTGGAAAATCGTGTAGCAGTCGGTTCATCCATTTAACGACAACATCCAGCGAAGTAATCGGTTCTCCGAAGCCTTGAGCCGTAAAGTATTGACAATTTTCCTCCTCCTGTCCAGGGAGAGGTTTGTGAAACAGCATCGGAATCCCTTTGGCCAATCCCTCGGTGCATGTCATTCCGCCGGGTTTGGTGATGAGCAGATTCGATACCTCCATTAATTTGTCGATTTCCCGTGTAAATCCGAAGATATGAATATTTGGATGATTAAACCTAGGATCCAATTGCATTTTACGACGAATTTTATCATTATGCCCCAAACAAAAAATAAATTGAATGTTTTCTCTCCACTGAGTAAGCGAACGATGTATGACTTCGTCATTCATAAGGCCCCAGCCGCCACCCATAACGAGTACGGTCGGGATGGGTTTAAGTCCAAATTGTTCTCTAATTTCATCGTGCCCAGGATGTTCCCAAAAATTTGGATGAACGGGAATGCCGGTCACCTGGATTTTCGAGACGGGTACTCCGCGCGCGCGCAGCTTACGCATGACTTCAGGCGTAGATACAAAGTACCGGTCAACCTCGGGACTAATCCATGTTCCATGTGCATCGTAGTCTGTAATGACAGTACAAAGCGGAACATGTAAACCTAAGCGCTTCAAACGTGAAATTACCGCGCTTGGGATGGGGTGAGTACATACCACCAAATCGGGACGAAGCTGCCGGAGAATGTTTCGGGTCTGCGTGTAGAACAGACGGTGCAAAGCGAGCGTTGTAAGACGGTTTAATGATTTTTTGTACTGATGACGGTAAACCAATCCGACTAGGCGAGGCTGCGATACAACAGTCTTCTTGTATGCTGTAATAATAAGCGGGGCCATTCTTGGATTCAAAAAACTCCCCAGCTCCAGCACTCTTGTCTGCACATTCGGAGAAAGCTTCCGCAAACTGCTTGAGAGCGCGTAGGCAGCTTGAGTATGTCCGGCACCGAAACCTTCCGATAATAATAACACTCGTTTTTTAGCCACTCTCATTTCACCTGTTCCTGCTGGGATGTTCTCAATCATACCATATCGGCTTTAAGGCCAGAATGCAACCGTTCCTATTGCTGCAGACGTTCCGATGACCGCTCCTGCGAGTACATCCGTTGGGTAGTGGAGACCCAGATAAATCCGAGAAAAACCTACAATTGTCGCTACAGGCAACAGCAACAGTGTTAGCATCGGTGACTGTAGCATAAAAGGCACGGTAGCTGAAAAAATAGCGGTCGTGTGCCCTGAGGGAAAAGAATGGTCCGACAAGGGGTTGCGGAATGTATTTGTACCTGGTAGCGCCAAATACGGGCGAATCCGCGGATACAGCCTTTTAACGATAGCTACGGGGATGTGACTGACCCCGAGAGCGATGGCTCCCTTCATACCGGAATCTTTCCACGGATTCGGAGCGAGCCACCAAATAAGGAGTGTGGAGGCTATAGTAAAGGTAGCCCCACCTAAATGTGTGAGATAATAAAGCCAGAAGTTCAAAAAACGGTTGTGTAAGCGTCCGTTGATCCATTTGAACAACTGCTGCTCCAGATTTACAAGTTTTACGACTAGACGTTGCATTTGGTTTCCTCCGGTTGCCGGTTCAGGTCAGTCGGCAAATATTTTGAGTCATTTTGACATAATCAGACCATAAGTAATTATTCTCTTGCTCTCATCATATTTTTAAACGCTGTTCATTTCAAGAATCACTAAAGATTCATAAATTACTTGGTTCAATTCTACACAAAAATGTTAATGGAATATAAGCCGAATTGTATAACTTTCTTTGCGTTCATCCGTCTAATAAGATAGAGTGTTTAGAAGTGGTTGCTAATTGGCCCACAAAAAGGAGGGACCAAAGAAATAAAAAGTTAGCAAATGGATGAAAATAAGACCTAAGCGTCATGAATGAGAAGCCCAGCGCCGCATTCCCGGTTCAAACGGGAGTTTGTTGTGTTTTTTTGCTGCTGAGACCAGTTTAAGGGCTTTGACAAAAGATTGAAAACCAACGAAAATCGTAATGGCATTCCTGTGTCAGCCAAAAGGGGGCTGCGCACAGCCAATGAAGAAAGCAAGGGTCGGGTCAAAAACTACAGAAAAGGCGCGCAAAGCGCCGCAACTTGCGCTACACAGATAGAAAACAAACAAACGCAAGATTTTAAGGGGTATAAAAAGGGGGTAACAAGAGATCATGTTAGACGCTATTTTCGTGACGCTCCAGATCATACTGGCGGTGATCGCAGTCTATCAGTTTGCATTCTCCTTGTTCGGATTGGTTCGCAAGAAAAGGAAAGAGCACGCGGCTCCAGAAAAATCATTTGCCATTTTAGTCGCTGCCCACAATGAAGAACAGGTTGTCGGAGCATTGATGGAAAATTTGAAGCAACTTGATTATCCGAAGGAACTTTACGATGTGTTCGTAATCTGTGATAACTGTACAGATAAGACTGCGGACATCGTTCGCGCTCACGGCATGAATGCTTGTGAACGTACGAATCCGAATCTGCGTGGTAAAGGCTACGCTATTGAGTGGATGCTCAAGGAATTATGGGCTATGCCGCGCCAATATGATGCTATTGTCATGTTTGATGCTGACAATTTGGCGCATACCAATTTCTTGAGTGAAATGAACAATGATCTGTGTACAGGTGCCCGTGTTATTCAGGGGTACATTGATACTAAGAATCCTGAGGATTCTTGGATTACAGCGGCATACGGGGTATCTTATTGGTACATCAACCGTTTGTGGCAGCTGTCACGTCACAATCTGAACATGGCTAATTTCCTCGGTGGTACAGGCATGTGCTTTGAAACAAATCTGCTTAAGGAAATGGGCTGGGGTGCGACAAGTCTGGTAGAGGATTTGGAATTCACCATGCGCTGCACACAGTGCAACGTATATCCAAGATTTAATTACGATGCCAAGGTATATGATGAAAAGCCGTTGACATTCAAGGCCTCGTCAAGACAGCGTCTGCGCTGGATGCAAGGTCACTTCACTGTTGCTCGTCGTTATTTTTTCCCGTTGCTGTGGCAAAGTATCAAGCATAGAAGCCTGATTAAATTCGATATGGCTCTTTATGGTCTGAACGTGTATATCGTACTGCTCACCTTCTTGATGACAGTAGCGATGTGGATAGATATCGCCTTCTTTGGTGGACCTAATATCGAGAACATCTATGTACAGTTACCAGCTTGGACTGGTGTTATAGCTATTGGTCTGAATGTTGCTACTTTTGTGATCGCAATGATTTTGGAAAAGGTCACATTCAAAAAAGTATATCTGTACTTATTGCTGTTCCCGATCTATGCGATTTCGTGGTATCCGATTACGGTCTATGCGTTCTTTACACAGAACAATAAGCAATGGAGCCATACCCAGCATACGCGTGTCGTTCGCTTGGAAGAGGTTCAAAGTAAGCAAGGTTAATTGGACGGTGAAATAGGACTGAAGATCGGTGTCATTCATTTTTCATTAAAGGGTTGACACCACGATTGCACCGTGATAAGATATTCGAGTATGTTAATTGAAAAGATGGATTAACAAGTAGAAGGTCCGACTTCTCACCTGCCCGGTATTGCCGGCTGGTCATGATCCAATGATTTGTGAATTGAACTTTCATGATGAATTGAGTATCAGACAGGGATGTCGGCTGTGTAGTCGTCATCCCTTTTTTGTGCTTAAACACAATACAACAATAACAGGTTCTGGAGGTGGAGGGTTATTAGTAAGGAACATATGATCAATGATGAGATTCGGGTGAGAGAAGTACGTCTAGTTGGTGCGAATGGGGAACAAATCGGGATTACACCGACGCGTGAAGCTTTGCAAATGGCGATTGACGCAAACTTGGATCTCGTGAACGTGGCGCCTCAAGCGAAGCCGCCCGTGTGTCGGATTATGGATTACGGAAAATTCCGCTATGAGCAACAGAAGAAAGAAAAGGAAGCCCGTAAAAACCAGAAGATCGTTGACATCAAAGAGGTATGGTTCCGTTCCAACATCGAGGAACATGACTACCAAACCAAGTTTCGCAATGTGGTGAAGTTCCTGAATGAAGGGGACAAGGTGAAATGCTCCGTTCGTTTCCGCGGTCGTGAAATTACTCATGCTAATGTGGGTCAAAAAATTCTCGAACGTGTGAAATTGGAAGTTGCTGATCTTTGTACCGTGGAGCGCCAACCCAAGCTCGAAGGACGCAGCATGATTATGATATTGGCTCCAAAGAGTCAATGACAAATTAAGGAGGAAGTTCAATGCCTAAAATGAAAACACATAGCAGCCTTAAAGGCCGCTTCAAAATTACCGGTACTGGTAAAGTAATGCGTTACAAAGCTTACAAAAACCATTTGCTTTCCCACAAATCCAAACGTGCAAAACGCGTTCTGGGTACTAACCCTGAGATGGCACCTGGGGACGTTAAACGTCTGAAACAAGGTCTTGCTAACCTGAAATAGCACTAGCACTGCAATGAATGAAGTATAAACATTATTTGGGAGGTCTATTGATATGGCAAGAGTAAAGGGCGGATTCGTCGTTCGTCGTCGTCATAAAAAAGTATTGAAGCTTGCTAAAGGTTATTTTGGTTCCAAACACCGCATTTTTAAAACAGCTAACGAGCAGGTAATGAAATCGCTTGTTTACGCATACCGTGACCGTCGTCAGACGAAACGTAACTTCCGCAGACTGTGGATCGTGCGTATCAACGCAGCAGCTCGTTTGAACGGTTTGTCTTACAGCAAATTGATGCACGGCCTGAAATTGGCTGGTGTGGACATTAACCGCAAAATCTTGGCTGATCTTGCAGTCAATGATATTAATGCATTCAACTCTTTGGCAACTGTTGCTAAAGGCAAAATCAACGCTTAATTATTAATAATGAAGCGTGGAAACCGCGAAAGTGGTAAAAAGGTATCCCAAGCAGTACGCTGTGTAGGGATGCCTTTTTTTGTACATACTCAATGTTACGGTAAAGACTTCGTTTTCTCCAAAATACGAATAAATATGACGTGAGATGGAAGAATGTATGTTTTTTTTAACTTTGTAGCGCTTACATTGATGGAACTTTAAAAAAAATTGACCCAAGGTTATTAATTGTCTAGATTTTAGCCGATCATAATTGTATAATCTCTAAAGTAAGTCTTCTGTACGATCTGTCTCGTCAGTAAATGACATGCATGAGCATGTACATGTTCAAAGAAAAGAGACAGTCCAGGGATCTAACACTAAGGGGGAACAGTATCAGCATGAAGAAAATGTTCAGTATGTCTTTGGTTATGCTGCTGGCGATCTCGGTCATTCTCGCAGGCTGCGGTAACAAAAATCAAGGTGCGTCCAACGCAAATGGTGGAGACACAGGTGGTTCTGCCAAAACATCGAATGTCCAAATTGGCATGGTTACAGATGTGGGTGGAGTAAACGACAAATCGTTTAACCAATCTGCTTGGGAGGCACTACAAGCCACTGAGAAAGAATCAGGCGCTAAAGTTAAATACCTGCAAAGTAAATCCGATCAAGATTATATTCCTAACCTGAACCAATTTGTTAAGGGTGGTTTTAACTTGACTTGGGGAATCGGTTTTAATCTGGCGAATGCGATTGGACAAGTAGCGAAAGACAACCCAAGCAAAAACTTGGCGATCATTGACAGTGTCGTGGATGCGCCTAACGTGAAATCGGTTGTTTTTGCTGAAAATGAAGGTTCCTTCTTGGTGGGGGTTGTAGCTGGTAAACTTACCAAAACAAACAAAATTGGTTTTGTGGGTGGACAAGACAGCCCGTTGATCAAACGTTTTGAAAAAGGATTCGAAGCAGGAATTAAAGCTGTAAATCCAAATGCAAAATTGGAAGTTAACTACACAGGTGCATTTGATAAGCCGGACCTGGGTAAAGCAGCAGCTGCGACGATCTATAACAGCGGTGCGGATATTATTTTCCATGCAGCTGGCGGATCTGGTACAGGTGTATTTAACGAAGCACTCGCACGTAAGCAACAAGGTCAGCAAGTATGGGTTATTGGCGTAGATAAAGACCAATCGCTTGAGTTTGGTGACGACGTAACATTGACTTCGATGGTAAAACGTGTAGATGAAGCTGTAAAACGCGTATCTAAAGAAGTGATTGACGGTAAATTTAAGGGCGGTGTCGAGACACTGGCTCTGAAGGATAATGGTATTGGTTTGGCAGACACATCAACGAAAAACGTACCTAAAGACGTGCTTGATCTTGTAGAACAATACAAGCAAAAAATTATTAAGGGCGAAATTACAGTTCCTTCGAAATAAGTTTGGCTTGAAGAACATATAGGTGGCGACAAGGCTGGTTCATAAGACTAGCCTTGTTCTTACGTCTGGAGTTATATGGATTATAACGGGCAAAATCAGCTCATTGGAGCACATACTATAAAGTGTATAAGGGTGATCTCATGGATGCAGCGACCCCCGTCGTTGAGTTAAAGCAAATTACAAAACGATTCCCCGGCATCGTTGCCAACGACTCCATCAGCATCAAGCTGCATAAGGGAGAAATTCATGCCCTTTTGGGTGAGAATGGCGCGGGTAAATCTACGCTTATGAATATTCTTTTCGGACTGTATCAGCCGGATGAAGGGACAATTGAAATCGGAGGTAAACCCGTACAGATTGATAGTCCAAATAAGGCGATTGATCTGGGGATTGGCATGGTGCATCAGCATTTTAAACTCGTACAGCCTTTTACCGTTACCGAAAATATTGTCCTGGGCTCGGAGCCACGTAAGGGTCTGAAAATCAATTATAAAAAGGCTGCCGCAGAAGTACAGCGGTTGTCTGAGCAGTACGGCCTTCAGGTAAATCCGAATGCCAAAATTGAGGATATATCTGTTGGTATGCAGCAACGTGTAGAAATTATCAAAACGCTCTATCGCGGTGCAGATATTCTGATTTTCGATGAGCCTACAGCTGTACTGACACCACAAGAGATCACTGAGTTGCTGGACATTATGAAGCGCTTGGTCGCTGAAGGCAAATCAATTATTCTTATTACTCATAAACTTAAAGAAATCATGCAAATTGCAGATACCGTTACGATCATTCGTCGAGGTCAGGTTATTGATACAGTCAAGACGTCTGAAACAACACCAAATGAGCTGGCTGAAAAAATGGTGGGCCGTCGTGTGTCCTTTAAAGTGGACAAGCAGCTTGCGCAACCAGGACAGACGGTACTGGCAATGAACAATGTAATTTCTAAAAACAAGGATGGCATTAATGTTCTAAATGAGTTGAACCTGCAGGTTAAGGCGGGCGAGATTTTGGGGATTGCCGGAGTAGATGGTAATGGACAGAGTGAGCTGATCGAAGCTTTGACAGGCTTACGCAAGGTGGATGGTGGGAGCATTCGTTTGCTCGGACAAGAGGTGGCCAATCAGCCACCACGCAAAATTTCAGAGGCAGGCGTTTCACATATACCGGAGGACCGTCATAAGCATGGGTTGGTGCTCGATTTTTCTATGAGTGAAAATATGGTGCTGGAGACGTATTACCAGGCGCCTTACAGTAAAAATGGCTTCTTGAACAAAGATGCTATAGAGAAACAGGCCAAAAGTCTTATCGAAAAGTTTGATGTAAGAACACCGGATATTCACACGAAGGCAAGAGCATTATCTGGTGGGAACCAGCAGAAGGCTATCATTGCGCGTGAAATTGATAAAAATCCAGACCTTCTCATTGCAGCACAGCCTACACGCGGTCTGGATGTCGGAGCTATTGAATTTGTCCAGAAACAACTGATTGCCCAACGGGACCAAGGTAAAGCTGTATTGCTCATATCTTTTGAACTGGACGAGATTATGAATGTATCCGACCGAATTGCTGTCATCTATGAGGGCAAGATTGTCGGGGAAGTGCTGCCAGAAGAAACGAATGACCAGGAACTGGGACTGATGATGGCAGGAAGTGCAGTGAAGAAAGGAGTAGAGAATGGCTAATCTATTGAAAATATTCACAAAAGACTCCTTTGTACTGGCGCTGGTCTCTATTATTTTGGGTCTCCTTCTGGGTGCTATTGTGATGCTGATTGGCGGGTATGACCCTATTGTGGCCTATTCTGCTTTGTTTAGCCGTGTATACGGAGATTCCTACAACTTTGGAGAGGCTATCCGTGAGATGACTCCGCTGATTTTAACGGGGTTGGCATTTGCTTTTGCGGCCCGCGCCGGTTTGTTTAATATCGGCGGCGAAGGTCAGTTTCTGGTAGGTATGACAGCTGCTTCGATTGTGGGCATTAAACTTCATGGGTTGCCAGCTATCATTCATGCACCGCTAGCTGTGATTGCAGGTGCAGTTTTCGGAGGTCTGTGGGCTGCGATTGCTGGCTATTTGAAGGCCAAACGAGGCGTTAATGAAGTTATTACATGTATTATGATGAACTGGATCGGTCTGTATTTGGCTAATTTGGTGATCAATCAGTTCGCACTGATGGATGGTGAAAATCGTTCTGTGGATATTCAGCCTTCTGCTTCAATTTCCATCGAATGGCTGTCCCAGATGATGGGGAATGCTCGGGTACATTGGGGCACAGTTATTGCTGTGCTGGCGGCAGTCTTTTTCTACATTTTCATGTGGAAAACAAAGCAGGGCTATGAGCTTCGGGCTGTCGGATTTAATCAGGATGCATCCCGTTATGCAGGTATGAATGTAAATCGTAATATCATAAAAGCGATGTTTATTAGTGGGGTTTTTGCCGGATTGGCAGGCGCCTTTGAAGTGCTGGGAGTATTCCATTATCAATCTGTCATGGCAGGATCACCGGGAACGGGTTTTGATGGTATCGCTGTAGCTCTGATTGGGATGAATAACCCATTCGGTGTGCTGCTCGGTTCTGTTTTGTTCGGAACGCTTACGTATGGTTCTGCGGGGATGAGCTTTAGCGCAGATGTACCGCCCGAGATTATCCGGGTTGTCATTGGCTCGATTATTTTCTTCATTGCGGCCCAAGGTATTGTACGTTGGGTTGTGAAGCCGCTCTACTCCAAGCGGAAGAAAGAGAAGGTGTTGTAAAATGAGTTGGTTAACACTTGGTGAATTAATCCATACAACGCTCGTTTTTGCGACGGCGATTATTTTTGCGTCTCTCGGCGGAGTTTTTTCAGAAAAATCCGGTGTAACAAACCTCGGGTTGGAAGGACTTATGGTATTTGGAGCGTTTGCAGCGGGTGTTGGCGGATTTTATGCCGAGCAAGCTGGACTAGGAGGCACCTCTGCGGCTTGGGTAGGTGTGCTGTCAGCTGCCGTGTTCGGTATTTTGGTTTCGCTAATTCATGCTGTAGCCTCTATTACGTTTAAAGCCGATCAGGTTATAAGCGGTATAGTTATTAACTTTCTGGCAGCTGGTAGTACACTGTACATGGTTAAGCTTTTATTTGAGGGAGATGGTGACACCGGTCGGATTCAGGGTTTTAACGAAATATCCATCCCTTACCTTGTGGATATCCCGATTGCAGGAAAAGCCTTTTTCCAAGCTTACCCAACGACATATTTAGCCATTCTATTAGTTATTATTGGCTATTTTACTTTGTATAAAACACCGTTTGGCTTACGTTTGCGTTCCGTTGGGGAGCATCCAGGAGCGGCCGATACAGTGGGAATTAAAGTAAATCGTCTTCGTTATATTGGCGTTATGATCAGTGGGGCGTTGGCTGGGATTGGTGGAGCTACAATTACTCTGACTACAACCAACATGTTCTCGCACAATACAGTTTCGGGGCAGGGATATATTGCTATTGCCGCTATGATTTTCGGTAAATGGAATCCGCTCGGCGCTTTCGGCGCAGCAGTGTTTTTTGGTTTTTCACAAGCCATTCGCAACTATGTGCAGCTGTTCGCATGGTCGCAAAGTATTCCCCAGGAAATTATTTTTATGTTGCCGTATCTCCTGACGATTATTGTACTGGTGGCGGCTGTCGGACGTTCACGCGCTCCAGCCGCTTTGGGTCAACTTTATGATCCAAGCAAGCGTTAAAACTTATAGACAGCTAATGTGCATGTTTTGAAAAATGTACATTGGTGTGAGGATTTTGCAAAAATCCCATAAGCGACTTCCAGTGAACAAGATATAGATCGAAATGGTTTAGTTCGTCTATATCTTGCACTTCGGAGCGACTGGAATCGAATTTCGCAAAATCCTGGTGTATAAAAATCTGGTATCTGCATGTGCAGGTACCAGATTTTTTTATATTGTGCAGGCATTTAAACATACGCTACTGGCATGAATGGAATAGACTGTGCTATGCAGATTGGACGGGACGCTCGGCCCCTGTCAGCTCCGGTCTATTTTGTGGTGGTGATGAGCTATCAAGGAGCCGTTCAATCTGTCCATCCGTTGAGAAAGAAGGAGGAAATACGATGAAACAGGCAGTAACCAGAAAGCAGGTGGAGAAGCTTGTCGGCAAAGTCATCTTTGCTACTCGTAAGGATGGTTCCCAGGTCAGCGGCAAGCTGATTCGCATTTCGGGTAACCGACTGGTTCTTCAACCAAACCGCAAGAAAAAGGTAAACACGAAGGCGATTATTCCTCTGGTGCTGTTTGACTTGCTTGCCATCGGCACAGCTCCATACATTGGTGCCTATGGTGGGGGATATGGAGGCTACGGTCCAGGTTATGGAGGACCAGGATATGGTCCGCAGCCAGGCCCGTATACAGACGGGGGATACCCCGGAGTAGGATATCCGTATTACCCTAATTTATTTTAGTCATACAAAATTTTGAGCCCGAAAAAGATACTTTTTACAGTGACTTTTCGAGTTCATGGCATCGGCTCAGAGCTACGTATCGCAGTATTTGATATTGATGACGCAGATAAAAATGGATCCCCCTGATATTGTCTTCGTCCACCATAACTTTAGCCCGCTTGCAGCGACGTAGTCGTCCGTAGTGTTCGGCATGCTCCAGCAGTTTTTTTCCGTATCGCATACCTTGATGAGCCGAAGAGATTGCGATCAAATCAATGTATAATAGTTCGCCATGCAGCATAACATGAATGAAGCCAACAACCTGTGCATTATCCGGTCTGCAAGCTACAAAAGTGATGCCCCGGTTTAAGCGCCGGGGTAATTCTTTGCGTATTTGTTTCATTTCTTGGGCACTTAAATGCGATAGGGGGACAAGCTCTTGCTCGATTAGACGAAAGATGATGGTGTCATCTTGAGAGCTGCGTTTTCGAATCATAAACGGGCCTCCTTTTCTACCCTTTTAACAAGATAAGACGTGGCTTTGGAGGAGTGCACTGTCTCACCGTGTGGTCTTTTTTATAATATGCGGGTACCTCTTACAAGCGTGCGACTCTGAGGTGCTTCAGAAAAGAAACATAAATTTTTATGAAATATGGGTATTGACTATCCCAGATGAGAGACATATAATGTGTCTAAACATTTGAAAGAATGACATGAACTCAACGGCAATGAAGAGGACGAAGTGATTAGGGCTCTTTTGTTCAGAGAGTGAGGCATTAGCTGCAAGCTTCACCAAAATCCCTTTTTAACGAGCTCACCTTGGAGCTGTTTTCCTGAAAAGTATTTGGGCCCGATGATATTAACGGTGCGCTGAATCACCTATTAGGGAAAATCGTACGGTCTACGTTACAGACGCCAGATATGGAGATCCTTTGCGATTTCTGTACCTGCCAAGGTTCGATATTGCGAAATATCGGGCAAACACGGGTGGTACCACGGAAGCTACAGCCTTTCGTCCCTCAGTAACAGCAAGTCTGTTCTAGGGATGAAAGGTTTTTTTGTTTTTACAAATGTCAGATGTATGTAAATTTTGTAAAGGAGGATGACCAATGAGTGCACAAATTCCTGAAGTTAGGTCAACCAATGAATTACGTGAAAAGTGGATGAAGCCTGAAGTGATTACAGGTTCGGAAATTTTACTCCGTAGCCTGTTGCTGGAGGGAGTAGATTGTGTCTTCGGATATCCAGGTGGTGCAGTGCTTTATATCTATGATGCCATGTATGGCTTTAAGGATTTCAAGCATGTCCTCACTCGTCACGAGCAAGGAGCTATTCATGCGGCAGATGGTTATGCACGGGCGAGCGGTAAAGTGGGCGTATGTATCGCGACTTCCGGACCTGGAGCGACAAACCTGGTAACTGGTATTGCGACGGCTTTTATGGATTCGGTGCCGTTGGTGGTCATCACGGGTAACGTTATATCTTCCCTGATCGGTACGGATGCTTTCCAGGAAGCCGATATCACGGGAATTACAATGCCGATTACGAAGCACAGCTATCTGGTAAGAGATGTAGAGGATCTGCCGCGAATCATCCATGAGGCATTTCATATTGCCAACACAGGGCGGAAGGGACCGGTGCTGATTGATATTCCGAAGGATATTTCCGCAGCCCAGACGTTGTTCGTTCCACAAACGGGACCAGTGACCATGCGGGGTTATAACCCGAAAGTGCTGCCCAACAAAATTCAACTAGACAAGCTAACTCAAGCTATTTCCGAAGCAGAACGTCCATTCATTCTGGCAGGTGGAGGAGTTGTATACTCCGGTGGACATGAAGCACTTTACGAGTTTGTTCGTAAAACGGAAATTCCTATTACGACAACATTGCTCGGATTGGGTGGTTTCCCAAGTGGACATGAACTGTGGACGGGGATGCCGGGGATGCATGGAACATACACCTCCAATCAGGCGATTCAACAGTCAGATCTGTTGATCTGTATCGGAGCCCGCTTCGATGATCGGGTAACAGGCAAGTTGGATGGGTTTGCTCCTCAAGCTAAAATCGTCCACATTGATATCGACCCTGCTGAAATTGGAAAAAATGTTGCAGCAGATATTCCTATCGTGGGTGACGTGAAGGCAGTGCTGGAATTGCTGAATCAGGATGTGAAACGCGCGGATCGAGCTGATGCATGGAGAGCACAAATTCAGCATTGGAAGAATGAGAAACCTTATTCTTATAAGGATTCTGAAACGGTGCTTAAACCACAATGGGTTGTTGAGTTGTTGGATGAAACGACCAAGGGCGGCGCAATCGTAACGACGGACGTGGGACAGCATCAAATGTGGGCAGCGCAGTATTACAAATTCAATCAGCCACGCTCATGGGTCACCTCTGGTGGACTCGGTACGATGGGATTTGGTTTCCCTTCTGCAATCGGTGCTCAGATGGCCAATCCCGACAGATTAGTAATATCGATTAACGGGGACGGCGGTATGCAGATGTGTTCGCAGGAATTAGCCATCTGTGCAATCAATAACATTCCGGTTAAAATCGTTATTATCAACAACCAGGTGCTTGGAATGGTTCGCCAATGGCAGGAATTGATCTATGACAATCGGTACAGTCACATTGACCTGGCTGGAAGTCCGGATTTTGTGAAACTTGCCGAAGCATACGGTGTCAAAGGGCTGCGTGCTACGAATAAGGAAGAGGCACGTCGGGCTTGGCAGGAGGCGCTTGATACACCCGGACCGGTCGTTGTCGAGTTTGTAGTCAGCAAGGAAGAGAACGTATATCCGATGGTGACGCAAGGTTCGACAATTGATCAAATGCTGATGGGGGACGAGTAAAATGACAACAAAAAATACCATTGCTGTACTGGTAAATGATCAACCCGGCGTTTTGCAACGTGTGTCCGGCCTGTTCGGTCGCCGAGGCTTTAACATTGAGAGCATAACTGTGGGACAATCGGAAGAAGTTGGATTATCCCGTATGGTCATTGTGACTGTAGGGGATGAGAACAACCTGGAGCAGATTGAAAAGCAGCTTTACAAGCTGGTTGATGTGATCAAGGTCATTGATCTCAGTTCCAAGCCGATGGTAGCTCGGGAATTGGCGATGATAAAGGTAAAGGCAGAACCGCCTCAGCGGCCAGAGATCATGGGCGTGGTAGAAACATTCAGAGCAGCTGTAATTGATGTTGGAACGACGAGCTTGATCGTACAGGTCATTGGCGATACAGAAAAAATTGATGCCATGATCGAGTTGTTGAAGCCTTACGGTATTCGGGAGTTGACTCGAACCGGGGTTACAGCTATGATACGTGGCAATGCTTAATATGGAGCTTTAACGAATTACCGCTTATAGCGCATTACATCAATAAAGAACCGCCCGCATAAGAGCGGGGGCTCGAAGAGATTTTTAGATACTAATCACGAGGGAAGTCTCTTGGAGTACCCGCTCATTATGAAGGGTCCAATTAAAAGGAGGAAATTAACCATGGCAGTTACAACGTACTACGAAAAAGATGCAGAACTCAGCGTATTGAAAGGAAAGACAGTGGCCGTTATCGGTTACGGTAGCCAAGGACATGCTCAGGCACAAAACTTGCGTGACAGTGGTGTGAATGTTGTTATTGGTTTGCGTGAAGGCAAATCAGCTGATGTCGCAAGAAACGACGGTTTCGAAGTTCTGAACGTAGCTGATGCAACAAGCCGTGCAGATGTGGTTCAAATTTTGTTACCTGATGAAACTCAAGCTTCTGTGTACAAAAATGAAATTGAACCTAACCTGAAAAAAGGCGCAGCTCTTTTGTTCTCCCATGGTTTCAACGTTCATTTTGGACAAATCGTAGCTCCTAAAGATAGCGATGTATTGCTGGTTGCTCCAAAATCCCCAGGACATATGGTACGTCGTACCTATGTAGAAGGGTTTGGGGTACCGGGGTTGATCGCAATTGAGCAGGACGCAACGGGTCAAGCCAAAGAAATCGGTCTTGCTTACGCAAAAGGCATTGGCTGTACACGTGCGGGCGTAATTGAAACCTCCTTCCGTGAAGAAACGGAGACGGATCTGTTCGGTGAGCAGGCGGTATTGTGTGGCGGCGTGAGCGCACTTGTAAAAGCGGGCTTTGAAACATTGACTGAAGCGGGGTATGCTCCTGAGATGGCATACTTTGAATGCTTGCATGAGCTTAAGCTGATCGTTGACCTGATGTATGAAGGTGGATTGGCAACGATGCGTGATTCCATCAGTAATACAGCGGAATATGGCGATTATGTAACTGGACCACGCGTGGTAACGGAAGATACGAAGAAAGCCATGAAGGATGTATTGACTGACATTCAACAAGGTAAATTTGCTCGTGACTTCATCCTTGAAAATCAATCTGGACGTGCATTCCTGACGGCTACTCGTCGTAATGAAGCTAACCATCCGATTGAAGTGGTGGGCGGACAATTGCGTGAAATGATGCATTGGATCAAAAAGTAATAATCTTTTGTACTATGAACTCGACAACATGAATTATTTATAAATATTAATTACAATGCGGCCCTGCTTATTGCGTGAGCCGCATTGTAATTTAAGGGTCCTAATCCTGAGGAGGTGCGTTAGGTTGCGCAAAATATATATATTTGACACAACGTTGAGAGACGGAGAACAGTCACCTGGCGTGAACTTGAATACTCGTGAGAAAGTGGAGATCGCTCATCAGTTGGAGAAGCTGGGAATCGATCGTATGGAGGCTGGGTTCCCGGCTGCTTCTCCGGGTGATCTGGCGGCTGTTAATGCAGTAGCAAAAGCTGTAAAAAATTCGACGGTTATTGGCCTTTCACGTGCAAGGGAACAGGATATTGATGCGGTTCGCGAGGCACTCAAGGGAGCTCAGGACCCGTGTATCCATATCTTTTTGGCAACTTCTCCTATTCACCGTCAGCACAAGCTGCGGATGGAGAAGGCACAGGTATTGGAAACCGCTCGTGCTGCCATACGCTATGGGTTGAAATATTTGCCTAAAGTGGAGTTTTCTTTGGAGGATGCAGGTCGTACAGAGCTTGATTTTGTGGTTGAAATGGTCACTATGGCTGTACAAGAAGGGGCTTCTGTCGTCAATATTCCAGATACGGTAGGTTACTTGACACCCTACGAGTATGGAAATATATTCAAACACATTAAGGAAAATGTGGTCGATGTGGAGAAGATTCAATTGAGTGCACATTGCCACAATGACCTGGGAATGGCTACCGCTAATACACTTGCTGCCATTCTGAACGGTGCGGATCAGATTGAGGGAACCATTAACGGTATCGGTGAACGCGCTGGGAACACGGCTATTGAGGAAATCGCTATGGCACTGGAGACGAGACAGGAATTTTTTCAGGCCAAAACGTCTCTGCAATTGTCTGAAATTGCGCGCACGAGCCGTTTGGTTAGCCGTTTGACGGGGATGGTAGTGCCGGGCAACAAGGCGATTGTTGGAGCCAATGCTTTTGCGCACGAATCAGGTATTCATCAAGACGGTATGCTGAAAGAGAAAACGACCTATGAAATCATGACACCAGAAAGTATCGGTCTGAAAGAAAGCAAACTGGTACTCGGTAAGCACTCAGGTCGTCATGCTTTCCGTGAGCGTTTGATCGAGTTGGGCTACGAATTGAACGAAGAAGATCTGAATCGCGCTTTTGGGCAGTTCAAGGATTTGGCTGATAAGAAGAAGGAAGTTTCGGACGATGATATTTTGGCATTGCTGGAAGAAAAATTGGCCGATGCACCTGAAGTTTTCAAGCTGGAAACCATCTTTGTTACCTATGGGAACAAGGCTACGCCTTCCGCACAAGTGCGTCTGGTTGACGATAAAGGTCAGGTTATCGAGACAGAAGCTGAAGGAAATGGTTCAGTCGATGCGATCTATAATGCGATTGACCAAGCCAGCAGCGAGAGCGTTGTACTTTCAGATTACTCCATCAAGTCTGTTACCCATGGTAAGGACGCTCTGGGTGAAGTCCATGTAGTACTGACGCAAAACGGACTGTCTGTACAGGGACGCGGGGTAAGCACCGATATTCTGGAAGCAAGTGCTCGGGCTTACGTGGATGCGCTGAATGGTTTGATCGACAAGCGTAAAAACTACAGTAATCGCGTAGATTATAAATCTTAATTTTATGTAGACTTAAGAGCTGGATATATACAGGATCGGGTGTTTCCGGTCCTGTTTTCTTTTTCTCTGATGAAAAAACAAGCTTATAGGCTGTGCCTATTGAATTGATAGATTCTATATCTTGGTCAAAGCCCTGCCATGTATGTTACAAAGAAGGTATGAAAAATACAGTTGTATAGCTGTATAACAAGAGGAGTGTACGTGATGGCAGACGTTAAAAAGATTGCGGTAATAGCGGGAGATGGAATTGGACCGGAAGTGGTCGCAGAGGCAGAAAAAATTTTGAAACGTACGGAAGAAGTGTTCGGCCTTTCATTTGAAACGGAGCATGCGCTGTTCGGCGGGATTGCGATTGATAAGAAGGGCACACCATTGCCAGAAGAAACACTGGCAGTATGTCAAACTGCAGATGCCGTTCTGCTGGGAGCGGTAGGAGGACCACAATGGGACAACAATCCAAAGGAACTTCGTCCTGAAACTGGACTGCTGGGCATTCGTAAAGAGCTCGGTCTGTTTTCGAATCTTCGTCCTGCTGTCGTCTTTGACTGTCTCAAGGACGCATCTACATTGAAACCGGAAGTGTTGGAAGGAACGGACCTGATCGTGGTGCGCGAACTGACGGGCGGCATTTATTTCGGCGAGAAGTTCAGACGAGAAAGTCCACAAGGTGAGGAAGCAGTTGATACTTGTGCATATAATGTAACGGAAGTAGAGCGTATTGTGCGCCAATCTTTCGAAATTGCACAAAAACGTCGCAAAAAACTTGCATCGGTGGATAAGGCTAATGTACTGGAAACCTCCCGTTTATGGCGTGAAGTAGTTAACCGGGTTGCTGTAGACTACCCGGATGTCGAGTTGGAGCATGTATTGGTCGATAACTGTGCCATGCAATTGCTGCGTCGTCCATCTAGCTTTGACGTCATCGTGACGGAAAATATGTTTGGTGACATTCTCAGTGATGAAGCGGCTATGCTGACCGGATCCATCGGCATGCTCTCCTCCGCATCACTTGGACAAGGCAGCTTCGGCCTATACGAGCCGGTACATGGCTCGGCGCCTGACATTGCAGGTCAAGGACTGGCGAATCCCATTGCAACGATTTTGTCCGTTGCTTTGATGTTCCGTCTCACCTTCGGGTACGAGAAGGCAGCTGATGCCATTGAGAAAGCGGTAGCTGAGGTACTGGATGCAGGGCACCGTACAGCGGATATTGCGGTGGATAAATCTCAAGCGATCTCGACAACTCAAATGGGCGATCTGATCGCAGCAGCTATTCGTTAAAAGCTCCATAAATGTACCCGTTCTGAAAAAAAGCTTCCTATTATATAGTAAGGTTATACAGTACAGCCTTTTCGGCAGATGTTTGGCACAGTAGCTCCTGAGCAATCAGGAGCTACTTGTATATTCGAAAGTTCAAAATGTGAATAAGTTGTGAATTTTTAAGCTAGTTTAAAATAATTATAAAAAAGTAATGGTTACAATATTGACTTTGATTTCAGCGAATGATAACATTTATCAAGTAAGTTGTTCATTACAATACAGATGATTGAGGAAAGCACATTCGGTGTTTTTCTTACATATTTTAAAGGAGGATTTCATATTATGGCAGAAAGATTGGTAGGAAGACCCGCCCCTGATTTTGCATTGGAAACAGTGACTGGAGACGGTCAAGAATTTGGTTCGGTAAAGCTCTCCGATTACCGTGGTAAGTGGCTCGTATTTTTCTTCTATCCACTGGATTTCACTTTTGTGTGCCCTACGGAAATTACAGCATTGAGCGATGCTGCTGACCAATTCAAAGAGCTGGATACTGAAATTCTGGGTATCAGTGTAGATTCCGTGCACAGCCACAAAGCATGGATTAACACAGCTAAAGAAAACAACGGTCTGGGCAAACTGAACTTCCCATTGGCTTCTGACATCACGAAAAAAACAGCAAGCGATTATGGCGTTCTGATCGAAGAAGAAGGCGTTGCATTGCGCGGCTTGTTCATCATTGATCCAGAAGGCGAATTGAAATATCAAGTGGTTAACCACAACGACGTAGGCCGCAGTGTGGAAGAAACTTTGCGTGTACTGCAAGCTTTGCAATCCGGTGGCTTGTGCCCAATGAACTGGAAACCAGGCGATCAAAATCTGTAATATAAGCTTCACAAGTTGAAATTAAACAAGCAAGCCCCCAACTAGCGGTTACTCTTCCGTTATTGGGGGCTTGCTTGCCTGCTCTGTGCAGCGGAAGATGTGAGGATAGCCTGTTTGAATGAGACAATACAGAGTGAAGTAACAAATAATTATGGAAATGTTGTTGTGTTCTGGAGGAATTTTGCCTGATGAAAGCGAATAAGGTATTGTAGAAGATAAACAAGGCAGAACAGGTTTTGTTCAGAGGAGGCTGAGCCCGGATGAGTTATTGCTGTGGAGCAAGCATGGTAGGAACCAAGGGAACGCTGAAGCATTACCGCACCCAAGTTCATAATGTTCCTTTGCTGTTTTGCCCGGTATGTCGTCGCATTGAAGTTCATTATAAAGTCGAAAATGAGTATGAAATTTTGGCTGAATATGCACATGGAGATGGGGCAACCGAGATTGATTTTCAGGATTATGTCATGGAAGACGATGATACGATATTTGAAAATTGTGTGAATCGTGAAAGTGAAGATGCGTTTGAAATTGTGAAGCGTCAAATTGACATATCCCTGGATTTATTGATGGTAGCCAAACAGATGAATGATGAAAAATGGCAGGGAGAGCTTAAGAGAAGACTGGCCGTTATGAGCCAAAGACGATCCCGGCTTCAACATAATAAGAGCGGCAGTTGACATCCTACACACCAAAGAAGCTCTCAATTCTGGAGAGCTTCTTTGGTGTGTAGGGCGCTTGTTCCTAACGTAATCTTTCATTTTGGTAATGTTGCGCAGATATTATGACGAAAGAAAACAGGATAAAAATGTGGATTCGACACTTTTTCCGATTGACTGCGATCCTTAATCTTGTCTATCATAAAATAAGACTCGAATTGGAAAGAGATGGTCGGATTTCTGTGAAACTGTTTTCTACACCATTGAAGGGTAGTCGATAGATGCCTTTCTCTTCTTTAAGATTATTACGCGTCCGATACGGCCAGTTTGTCATTCCGAAACAAGGGGGAAGCCTGGCATGATCAGTGAATTCCAAGAAGCCTTGCTTGATACCGTGGGAGCTTGTCCTTCCACACAGATCGCCAATAACAAGTATGAAAATGTGCTGGAGAACCTGGATAGTGGTATCATGCTGTTTGACAGTGACGGGGTACTGACCTTTATTAACGTGCAAATGGCGAAATTGCTGGAGCTACCACGGAGTTCGCTAGCAGGTCGCAATTTGATGCAAATTTTGCATCATCCTGAGTTAAGTCGGTTTAAGAAGAAGAAAATCATGCGGATTTATAAAGAAACTATCTTTCATAGAAAGCGCTATCATGAGTTGATTGATGAGTATGGTCGGCATTGGTTGATAACAGTGACCTACGGTGATCAGATGGATGGCGATTTTTTGTTTAGCGTCAAGGATGTGTCGGATTATAAGCAGATTGAGCAGACGGCGTATCAAAACGATAAGTTGGCGATGCTGGGACGCATCTCTGCCTCTATCGCCCATGAAATCCGTAACCCGCTTACCGCAATCCGGGGCTTTATTCAATTGCTTCGACCGCATTTGGTGGAGTTGGGCAGGGATGAGTATGCTCGCATTATATTAACAGAAATTGATCGTGCGAACGACATTATTTATGAGTTCTTAAATTCGTCCAAGCCTTCGGCTCCGCAAAAAACGGCTGTATCTGTGATGGGGCTGCTGAAAGAGGTAGTGATGCTGACAGAAAGCGAAGCATTGATGAAGGGTTGCCAGATTGCATTGGACGAAAATGATGAGCTCATGAAGGTTTCCATTGACGTGAAGCAGATTAAGCAGGTTATCCTCAATATGATTAAAATTGCGATGGATGCCATTGAAAGCATCGGTGGGGAACGAGAGGGCTGCATCGATATCCATACAGTGCTTGAGGGCAATTATGTTCACATTTGTATTGAAGATAACGGTTTAGGTATGGATCATAATACATTGGCGCGTTTATTTGATCCTTTTTTTACAACAAAAGAAAGTGGAACCGGATTGGGATTGGCTGTGAGCTATCGAATTATCAAAAATCACGGAGGCTTCATACATGTAGACAGTAAACATGGAAGTGGCACACAATTTAAAATTACGCTTCCTGTAGTTTAATATGGGGAGGTTTTCGCAGAGGGGTCCTGTACATACTATTTCTTTTATGTTGTGCAGCGTTGGGGTATAGGTATCACCTTTTTGGAAAAGGTTGTCTGAAGCGCATAATCTGACAAGATGATGCGCTTTTTTGGTGCTGTAAGCTCGGTTATTTGCGTAAATGCGAAAATGAATTCACGAATTTAAGACAAAAAAATGATTCACCTTTCACAGATTAAATGCTATTATATACCAGAATACAACATTATTTTTGATACTATAGACTTAAACAACGGCTTCCAAAGCTGTCAAACGTCTTAGATGATCGGAATCTCCGATATGCAGGGGGCTGAAGAGGCTGAATGAGTATACGGCTGGAAGTAAAAAAAATGATAGGTATCGGCATTACTTCGATAGTTTTGTTTGTCTTGGTTCAGTTATTTCACGTAACTTTGAATAAGATATACTCCCATAATGTTTTTTTCTTGTTATATCCGATTGTAGGATTTGCCTGTGCTGCGATTTGTTTTTCTATTTTTTATCAATCCTGGTCCGTTTTACTGGAACAGTTATCTTTGCAGAGGCTTCTTATTGCCCCGACGTTTTTGGTGGCTGGTCTGCTTTACCTTGTTCATATTGTTTCGTTTAGTTTCGTAAGCCTGACGGACTTTGCTTTGTCTCCGGGCATTTCGTTATGGCTGCTATTTGTAAATCGTGCCTTTACCGCTGTCTTGCTCTTATGTATTTGTTTCCTCCCGTTTAGCAAGACGAAGTCTGAATACAAAACAGTGGCTTTGTGGGCGGGGATAGGCTGCACTTTGCTGATTCTAGGAGTTATTAAGACATTTGGTGCAGGCTTACCAGATCTACGTATACGATACGAAATAGGCAACCTGGGCTGGACGTTAAATCTGGCTGTGATGTTACTGCTTGTGCTCACTTTTATTTTCGGGGTGAGAAAATATCGGAAAGCCTGCCCGGCAGAGTTGGGCATGTTGCTTATGGTTCGTGGGATTGGGCTGTGTGTTGTGAGTCAGTTGTTCTATTTATTTGCTGAGCAAATGAACGATATTAATCACCTTCTGGGACTTTTGACCAACGCGATAGCATTTTATAATATGTTGAGCGGGCTGGTTCGGTTGATGGTTCTGGTTCCTTATCGTGAAAAGCAGGCAGCAGAATCTGAGTTTAATCACATTGCTTATAATGATGATATAACAGGACTCCCCAATCGTCGTCGCCTTTCCCAACGCTTAGATAAAATATTGCGCAAATCATTAAAATCGGATGAGACAGTAGCGCTTTTAGTGCTAAATATTGATCGTTTCAAGGCGATTAATGATTCGCTTGGACATATGGCAGGGAATTATTTGCTGTATGCAGTAGGCGAACGCTTGGGGCATTTTAGCCATGAAGGGGAAGCTGTCTTTAGCATGGGCGGAGATGAATTTGCCTTTCTTCTAACGGGATACGACGATACAGATGCTATGAGAAATCGTATTGATGAAATGGTGAAGCTGTTCGATCAGCCTTTCGATATTGATGGAGAGTCTTATCATGTGACGGTGAGCGTTGGTATAGCTTTATACCCGTTGGATGCGAATCAGAGTGAACAGCTTATTCAGCAGGCGGATACGGCTGTCCATAGTGCCAAAGAGCAGGGAGTGAATTTTCAGCGGTATGCCAGCGCGATGCAGATGCGAGCGCATGAAAGACTCCAGCTGGAAAATGATCTACGGCGAGCGCTTGAAAATGAGGAATTTTCATTGGTGTATCAACCACGTGTCCACCTGCAAAGTGGTGAGCTCACGAGTTTGGAGGCACTGGTGCGCTGGAATCATCCTCATCGTGGGATGGTGATGCCGGGCGATTTTATTCCGGTGGCTGAAGAAAGTGGTTTAATTGTGCCCTTGGGGGAATGGGTGTTACGGGAGGCTTGTCTGCAAAATAAGCAGTGGCAGGAGCTCGGGTACCCACCAATCCCGATTTCGGTCAATTTATCCATGCGCCAATTTCAGCAAAAAAAGCTGGTGGATGTAATTCGGGGCATTTTGACCTATACGGAACTTGAAGCACGCTATCTAGAGCTGGAGATTACCGAAAGTATGACCTTTGATAAGGATCGGGCCTTTGAACAGTTGAAAAAAATAAAGGCTATTGGTGTCGCAATCAGTATTGATGATTTTGGAACTGGCTATAGCTCATTGCATTATTTGAAGAATCTCCCGATAGATCGTCTAAAAATTGACCGTTCCTTTGTAAATGAGGTACTGGTCGACAGCAAAAATGCGGCAATTGTATCTACTATTGCTTCCATGGCTCACCATTTGAAGCTGAAGGTTACGGCTGAAGGGGTGGAAAATGAGGAGCAACTTCATTTTTTGCAGGCACAGGATTGTCATGAGGGTCAGGGATATTACTTTAGTCGCCCCATTCCGGCAGAAGTCTTTGAAAAATTGTTTTTACGTAAACCTATGAATTGGCTGGCTCAGGATAGTATGTAGTATGCTTGCATTTTGCTGAAAGGTAAGTTATACTAAATAACATCCTGATTCAGCTGGTTGACGATAGGTTAAGCGTGTCATACATAAGAATCGCGATGTTATAAAATGCGGGTGTAGTTCAATGGTAGAACTTCAGCCTTCCAAGCTGATAGCGTGGGTTCGATTCCCATCACCCGCTTACTATTTTAAGAAGTTCGGAACCCTTGTGACGCAAGGGTTTTTGTTTTATTTGGAGCTAGATAAATACATTATAGCCGGGATGCCAACGGGGTATCACGGCTTTTTTGCGTTCTTACGAACTATTTTTACATTGCTGCACAAAATAAAATATAAAATATTTATCTTATATGCTATAAATAAACAGATAAAAAGAACTATTTACCAATTACTAAAAAATAAGTATAGTCGCATTGTTAGGATTTAACCAAAAAAAGGATGGTGTAGCTGCAATGAGGAAATTTTCTTTTCTGTTTTTAGCATTAACTTTGATGCTGTTTACTTTTCCAGCTAGTTCTACGTTCGCCGCTGCTGATTTTCCAAATACGTCGACGAATGGAATGACTGGTTTTGCCGGACAGGCTAAAAGTGAAAATGGAGCTACGAAGTCTGCCACAACGGGGGGAAAAGGTGGTCAGGTCATCTATATCAATAATCTAAACGATTTGAAAAACCAGTTAGGGGATTCAACCCCTAAAATTCTGGTAATCGAAAAAAATATTTCTGCCTCCTCTAAAACCGTGGTCAACATTGGTTCCAACAAATCACTCATTGGTTCTTACGCGCAAAACAAGCTGGTTAACATTCATTTGAAAACAACAAATAATTCGGGAAATGTGATCTTTCAAAATTTAACTTTTGAGCACAGTGCCAACATTAACGGTAACGATGACATCCAACTTTATCTCACGGCAGGTACAAATTATTGGATTGATCATGTTACATTTGCAGGTCACAATTATAATGCGAATGGCTCGGATTTGGACAAACTTTTGTACATAGGTCAATCGGCTGATTATGTAACCATTAGTAACTCCAAATTTGCCAATCACAAATATGGTCTCATTTTGGGATACCCTGATGATGGCAATAAAAATTATGATGGCATGCCCCATATCACGATCGCCAATAATTACTTTGAAAACTTGCTTGTACGTGGCCCAGGACTTATGAGATATGGATATTTCCATGTTAAAAATAATTATATTAATAATTTCCAGCTTGCTTACACCATTGCTACGAATGCAAGAATCTATTCTGAGTACAACTACTTTGGAAAAGGTAGTGAAAAGGGCGGTATTCTTGATGATAAAGCCAATGGCGAGTTTAAAGATGTGGGGAGTTTACCCGCCATCAACAACCAAAAATCGCGTGTAACCAACTGGAACCCAAGCAAAAACTATAGCTATCAGGTACAGACTCCTGAATATACTAAAGAGTTTGTAACGAAATATGCAGGTTCGTCCAATACAACTTTGGTATTCGGAAAATAACGCGGGTTATTTGCAAATGTGTTGTGATCTGCTATACTGACTGCAAGTAAGTATCCCATGAAAAGGAAGGTAACCATACGTCCGATGAAGTAAGCACACTGATTTTCCCACTTAACTGCACAGTTACTGGCAGGCGGCTGTAAGCTGCAACGGGAGAAGTGTGTCTGAAAATGAATGTAGGGACGTATGCGTTTATTCCGGAACGGGATTTGGCTTATTCGTTTGCGGTGTTATTTTTCATAAGCGTATGTTCTGAAACGATTCATAACAGTCATTCTATATTCCTTGTATGCAAGCCGCAGCCTTCTGCGGCTTTTTTTTATTGCTTCCGGGATCAAAAAACCGGACTGGGAAAGGATGATCGTGGTATGAGAACAATTTTGCGTATTCGCAATGTAGTAAAGGATTGGAACGGGACATCTTTATTTGAGAATGTGTCGCTGGATGTGATGGAAGGAGAACGGCTCGCACTGTTTGGAAGAAATGGAGCAGGTAAAACGACGCTATTGCGAATATTGCTGGGAGATGAAGCACCAACCTCTGGTCAAGTAGAGCATGATTTGCCACTGGAAGAGCGGGGCTGGCTGAAGCAGCAGGATACGGTGGCTTGGTCTCGAACCGCACTGGAGGCCGCACAGCAGGCCAGCCCTCGGCATTGGCGTCTCAAGCAAGCGTTGGGACAGCTGGAAGCTGACCTAGCCGATGCTGGGAAGGATATGGAGCATCATCTGGAGCGTTACGGCGAGCTAATGGATGAATACGAACGCCTGCAAGGCTTTGCCTGGGAGTCTGAGGTGGAAAAGGCGCTCACTCGAATGGGAATGCCTGTCCAGACGTGGTCCATTGCTTATGGTGACCTGAGTGGCGGCCAGAAGACGAGAGTGCGATTGGCCGGACTCATGGTCAGGCAGCCGAAGCTGCTGGTGTTGGATGAGCCGACCAACCATTTGGATGCCGAAAGCTTGCTTTGGCTGGAGCAGTGGCTGTCTACGTATCCGGGAACGCTGCTGTTTGTATCGCATGACAGAGCCTTTTTGGATCGGGTGGCTACGAGTATAGTTGAGCTCACATCGACAGGTATTGGGCGCTATAAAGGCGGCTATAAGGAATATAAAGCGCAAAAGGAGCGGGAACTGCGAGAGCAGGAAGCCAGCTATCGAAAGCAGGAGCTGGCGAAACAGGCGTTGGAGGAAACGATTCGAAATTACAGGGAATGGTTTCATCAGGCGCATCGTGGCGCATCCAAGGTTGAGATGGCCGTTACGCAGAGCTTTTATAAGGCCAAGGCTAAAAAAAATATTTCCCGTTATCATGCGAAGGAGAAGGAACTGGAGCGACTGGAAGCCAATAGAGTAGAGCAACCGCGTGAGGCTGCGTCTTTGCACATGAAATTAAGTGACAGCGGGTTTCAGGCAAAATATTTGCTGCGTGCTGAGCAGGTTGACTTTAGCTACGACGACCGTATCATTGTGAAAAATCTAAATCTGATCGTTGCACGTGGAGACCGTCTGTCTGTTCGGGGGCCCAATGGAATTGGTAAAACCACGCTGCTTCGGTTATTAACAGGTCAACTGGAGCCGCAGACGGGAAAAATCACAGCCAACCCACAGTTGAACATCGGATATTTTTCACAGGAGTTGGAGCAGCTTCCGGAGGATCAAACGTTGCTGGACAGTCTGCTTGCGCTCCCGACGATGACCCAAACAGAAGCGAGAACGGTATTAGGCTGCTTTCTTTTTGCGAAAGAGGACGTGTTTAAAAGGATCGGGACACTTAGTATGGGAGAAAAATGCAGGGTAGCTTTTCTGCGTCTGTACTTTAGTGGAGCCAATCTGCTGGTGCTGGATGAACCGACGAATTATTTTGACATTGAAACCCGTGAAATTGTAGAGGATTCTTTGCGTAACTATGATGGAGCACTGGTGCTCGTCTCACATGATCGGGAGCTGGTGAGGTACACGGCAACTCGGTTACTCGATATGAAGCCGGGGGGCGGATATGAAATCTATGAGGGGACAGCCGACGAAAAGCAAGAAGATGAGCGGAGCCGTCAACGGGAGCCAGAAGACCAGGAGCGGCGTGAGGAACGTCTTCGATTACAATTGCGTCTTACAGAGTTGATGGGAATGACGGGCACGAATGACGAAAATGAGAAGTTGTTGAGCGAAATCAGGCGCATTCGTGCAAATCTGGAGCGGTTGGATGATCTCGATATCTAAAGAAATGAAACGTATGCCCTGCTTGCCAAAGCGCGGTAGTTTGCATATAATAATGAACAATAGTTCGAATTTTTGAAAATGTCTTGATGGAGAAGAGTAGACAGTGTCCGATTGAACAGGGAGGAAGCGCCGTAGGATTGAGAGCGTTTCTGCAAATACTGGGCTGTTGAAGTTCGCTCCGGAGCAGTTCCTTGAACCTCAGGCGCCATGTGAATGGCGAATGTGCAAGTAGGGGATACCGGTTCACGACCGTTACAACGTGCAGAGCGAGACGATGATGCATAGCATGAACAATCACCTGTAACTAGTTGCCGTAAGGCAGAACGCCGGGTGAGCTGAGCTTATTGTCTAACGAGGGTGGTACCACGGTCTTTTCGTCCCTTACCGGGAGAAAAGACCTTTTTTTGTTGTCTGAAAAGCTGGATATGAAGAAAGGGGACTGAACAGGCGATGAGCGAAACCATCCAAATGAAGGAACATTTGCTGGCCTTGAAGGAAGAAGCACTGGAAGTATTGGAGAAGGTGGCAACACCCAAGGAGCTGGCTGATTTACGGGTCAAATATTCGGGGAAAAAGGGCGCACTGACTGAAATCTTGCGCGGTATGGGCAAGCTGAGCGCGGAAGAGCGTCCGGTTGTTGGACAGGTAGCCAATGAGGTGCGCGAGGCGATTGAAGAAGTCGTTAACCGTAAGCAGGACGAGTTCACGAAAGCAGAAACGAATGAGCGTCTGCAAGCGGAAAAGATCGACGTTACGCTGCCTGGACGCGCGTTGCCGCAAGGTGGACTGCACCCGCTCAACAAAGTGATTGAGCAAATCGAGGATATTTTTACAGGTATGGGCTATCGAGTGGCTGAAGGCCCACAGGCAGAGACGGATTATTATAACTTCGAAGCATTGAACCTGCCTAAAAATCACCCAGCACGGGATATGCAGGATTCATTTTACCTGACCGAGGATCTGTTGATGCGTACCCATACGTCACCGGTTCAGATTCGTGCGATGGAAGCGATGAAGGGCGAAACGCCTATTAAGGTTATCTGTCCGGGTACAGTTTTCCGACGTGATGATGACGATGCAACGCATTCTTTTCAATTCCACCAAATTGAAGGGCTTGTCATTGGAAAAGACATTCGTATGAGTGATTTGAAAGGAACCTTACTTCAATTTGCACGCGAAATGTTCGGAGAATCGACCGAAATCCGTTTGCGACCAAGCTTCTTTCCGTTCACAGAGCCGAGTGCTGAAGTAGACGTGACTTTTGTGAAGAAAAATGGCGAACGTGTATGGATCGAAATTTTGGGCTGTGGCATGGTCCATCCGAAAGTGCTGGAGATGGGCGGTTTTGATCCCGAGGTGTACAGCGGCTTTGCATTCGGTATGGGTGTAGAGCGGATTGCTATATTGAAATACGGTATCGACGATATTCGTCATTTTTATAACAGTGACCTGTCGTTCCTGAAACAGTTTGCGCGTCAATAAACAACTATATCAAGGGAAGTGAACCCATATGAAAGTATCATTCGAGTGGCTGTCCGAGTATGTATCGCTGGACCAGGTAAGCGCGGAGGATCTAGCAGAGAAAATCACCCGTTCGGGTATAGAAATTGATGAGGTCGAGCAGCGCAATCAAGGGATTACTGGCGTCGTTGTCGGCTATGTTAAAAGCAAGGAAAAGCATCCAGATGCTGATAAGCTGAATGTATGTATTGTCGATGCAGGTCAAGAGGAAGATCTGCAAATCGTGTGTGGTGCCAAAAACGTGGATGCAGGTCAAAAGGTTCCTGTTGCAGTTGTAGGGGCAAAGTTGCCGGGAGATTTCCACATTAAAAAAGCCAAGCTACGCGGTGTTGTATCTATGGGCATGATCTGCTCGGCCAAAGAACTGGGCATGAATGACAAGCTGCTTCCAAAGGAATTGCAAGAAGGAATTTTGGTGCTGCCTGAGGATGCTGAAATTGGTATGCCAATTACGAAGCTGCTGGCGCTGGATGATCAGGTACTGGATTTTGATCTGACACCCAACCGTTCGGATTGCCTGAGCATGCACGGAGCAGCATATGAAGTGAGTGCGATTCTGGGACGTGACATTTCGCTGGCTGATCCGGCTAAGGATCTGGTGGAAATTAGCGATGCAGCAGCAGATCATCTGTCCGTGAAGGTAGATACTCCTGAACTGTGTACGCACTATGCGGCCCGTTATATCACAGGTGTAAAAGTGGGGGCTTCTCCGTTATGGATTCAAAACCGTCTGATGGCGGCAGGTGTTCGTCCGATCAACAACATCGTAGATATTACGAACTACGTCATGCTGGAATACGGTCAGCCGTTGCATGCTTTTGATGCGGATAAGCTAGAAAATGGAAATATTGAAGTTCGACTCGCTCGTGCCGGCGAAACATTGATTACACTTGACGATCAGGAGCGTAAGCTGGAGCCGCATATGCTGCTGATTACAGACGGTGTGAAACCAATTGCATTGGCAGGCGTGATGGGTGGAGCCAACTCCGAGGTTACGGATGCGACGGTCAGCATTGCGCTGGAATCTGCGAAGTTTGACGGCGGTACAGTTCGCAAAACATCCCGTCAACTTGGACTGCGTTCGGAAGCAAGTCTGCGTTTTGAAAAAGAGGTTGATCCAGGATCTGTTGTGCCTGCTGTGAATCGTGCAGCTGCGCTGATTCAGCGTTATGCGGGAGGCACTGTACACCAGGGCATCGTAGAATCTGCGTCTGCAAAAGCTGAAAACCGCATTATCAAGCTGTCGCTAGATAAAATAAACCGATATTTGGGAACCGAACTGTCTTTGCTTGAGGTGAAAACGATTTTCGGTAGACTTCATTTCGGATGTGGCGACGCAGAGCAAGGGGTACTGGAAGTTGAAGTACCTACACGCCGTGGAGATATTACCATTGACGTGGACTTAATCGAAGAGGTAGCTCGTCTGTATGGTTACGACAATATCCCGACCACGCCGATTGAAGGTCCGACAACTCCGGGAGCTTTGACAGCATCGCAATCATTGCGCCGCTCCCTGCGCAGATTGCTGGCTCATGGTGGTTGGCAGGAGACGATCAGCTACTCTTTTGTACATCCGCAGAGTACGAGGTTATTTAATGCCCTGACAGAAGGTAGCCATCCGGTACGTTTGGCTATGCCTATGAGCGAAGACCGTAGTGTTTTGCGTACGAGTATCATCCCACAGATGCTGGATACAGCGGTGTACAACATGAATCGCAAGCAAGACAATCTGGCGATTTTTGAGATGGGAACAGTATTTTATACAGAGGAACAAACATTAACCCGTCAGCCGCAGGAAATTCAAGTGCTTAGTCTACTGCTGACTGGGGTACGCCGTGAAAAACAATGGAATATTGGTGCTGAAAAGGTTGATTTCTTTGATATTAAAGGCGCGCTTGAAACGGTGTTTGACTATTTCGGGTTGAGTGCCAGCATTCGTTATGTGGCTGACCAACCGCAAAGCTACCATCCGGGCCGTTCCGCTTCGGTATGGCTGGATGTGAATGGGAACTCTCAACGGATCGGTACCATTGGGCAGATTCATCCGGAGCTTCAACAATCTTATGGGCTGAATGATACGTATGTAGCGGAAATTGCGTTGCAACAGGTCGTTGAACACGCAAACTCTCATATTCAGTTCAGAGAGCTGGCTCGCTTCCCATCCGTGGAACGTGACATTGCCCTCGTGGTAAATAAAGACGTTGAGGCAGGTGAACTGCTTCGTGTTATTCACGCTGCAGGCGGAGAGCTATTGCAGGATGCGCGAGTGTTTGATGTATTTACAGGCAGTAAGCTTGGTGAAGATAAGAAGAGCGTAGCTATCTCTCTGACCTATCGTCATTGGGAGCATACGTTGACGGATGAAGAGATCAATGCGGCGCATACTCCTGTCGTTACGTCTCTGGAACAAACTTTTGGAGCGGAATTGAGAAAGTAGCAGGAAATGCGGGAAGCTGTATCGAATCTTAGTGACAGAGGTTCGATACGGCTTTTTGGCCTATCATCATAGGAGCTCTCTTACTCTGATATTTACCCGCTGCGGGGAAGCCGGACTAATAAGGTTGAACGCTTCACGGAAGGCGGGTTACCATAGTACCGGACACACCTTAGAATCAACATACAGTAGTATTGAAGGAGGGCATAATTGTGACTACACCAGATCGTACTCGCGTCACTGTAGAGATCTACGGTACTTCTTATAAACTCGTCGGCAGCAATACCGATTATATGAAGCAGGTTGCCAATTACGTGGATGAGCGTATGCACAGCATTTCTCAAGCTCATTCGCGTCTGGATATGCCCCGAATTGCCGTGCTGGCTGCGGTTCATATGGCAGAAGAAGCTGTACAAATCCAGGAAATTCAGAGTCATATGAACCGCTTAGCAGCGGAACGAGCAGAGCTCCGGGGAGATCTGGCGCAACTCCAGACGGCTCTAGGGGAACAGCAGCAAAAAAATACAGATATGCATCAATCTCTTATTCAACTAAAGGAAGAAAAGGAAGCAACGCAGAAGAAGCTGATGGAAACCGAATCTGTATCAGCCAAGGAGATTGCCCAATTGAAGGCAAAGCTGGAACAGCAGGAGAAAAAAGCAGCTGAACTTGAAAATGGACAAAAACAAGCTAAACGTGAATTGGAGGAGTCTCGTCAAGAAGCTTCTCGCAAGCTGAAAGAGCAGCAGGAGGCGGCCAATGCTCGTATCCGGCAGATAGAAGAGCAGATGAAGAAGGAAGTGGCTGAAGCAGCTAAACAGGCTGAAGCCAAGCTGTCAGCTGCAGAGAAGACTCATCAGGAGCAAAAGCGTACAGAACTGGACAAGCTGCGATCTGCTTTGCAGCAAGAGCATAGTAAGAAGGTAAGCGAATGGCAGACCAAGTGCTCCGGGCTGAATGAGCAGCTGGAGCAGGAACGTAAACAGGCTGAATTGGCGTTGAATGAAGAAAAGCTCCAGCATCAGGAAGCGCAGAAACGAGCTGATGAAGCTGCACTGGAGCAGGAGATTCGGGTCGAGGAGCTTCAGGAACAATTAGAACAAGTACAGGCAGGCAGTACAGAGCTTTCTTCTCGTCTGGGAGAGGCTCAAGAGCAAGCAAGAGTACTGAAGCAACAACAGTCCGAGCTGGAGTCTGTACTGGAAACACAACGACAGGTTGCGATAGAGCGAGAGCAGGCAGATACGCTTGCACGTGAAGAACTGCAAGGCCGATATGATCAATTAGAAGCTGAAGCCAAGGCTACGCAGCAGCAGACGGCTAAGCTGGAGGAAGAACAGCGGCGGATGCAGAAGCTGCTGGAGCAAGCTCACGTATCTTCTCGCAAGCTGCAAAGTGAGCTGGCTACGCTAGCTGAAAGCGAGAAGTCATGGAAGAAACTTGCAGAAGAACGCCAGTTGGCAGTTGATGAGCTGGAGCTCTCCCTGCTGGAAGCACGTGAACAGAAGGAAGCGATACAGGAGCAATTACAGCACACAGCGGCTGAGCTCGAAGCTATTAATGATAAATTTGCTTCACAACAGCAACGGCTAGTTCAACTCGAAGCGAGAATCAAGGAGCTTTCACCTGAGCTGATTCGTGTTCAGGATGAGCTTGAGAAAGCCAAAGTCCGAGAGCAAGAGGGAGCGAAGGCGTATCAATCGCTTCAGGAGCAATATGGAAGCATGAAGAGCCGAGCTGGAAAGCTGGAGCAAAATATCAAGCAGCTTCAACAAGAAGATCACGAACGGCGGAGTAAGCTGGAACGTGCTGAGGAAGAATCTCTGGAGTGGCAACTTAAATACGATCAGTTGAAGGCAGAAGCGGAACGTCTGGAAGCTGAAGATGCTGCCCGTAAGGAAGAATTTGCATCTTGGGAACGTGAAATAGCGGTAACAGTTGAACAAAAGGAACAGCTTCAGGAGGAGACTCGTTTGGCGGTTGAAGCTGCCAAAACGGCGAAAGCTGAACAGCAGTCCATAGAGCAGGAACGAATGGCCTTGCAGTCTGAATTGGACGAAGTGGGTCAAAAATATGAAATGGCGGCGCATCAGCTTCGTCTGTTACAAGTACAACAGGACGTAGATCGGGAAAATACGGAGAAGATTTCTACAGAATTACGTCAATTACAGGAAGAGTACACTAAGCTTCAAACGGAGTACAATGAATGGATTGAACTTATCGAACAGGATCAGTAGATACGGATTATAAATGTATGGCAATCCCCGGCTGCTCATCGCCGGGGATTGTTTGCTTATTGTATCCACTCAGAAGTGTTTATGACAAAAAGCTGTCCTTTGGCAGACGAAATCTGCTTCGGGACAGCTTTGCCGGGAGGGTCTACTGAAATTATTTCCCGTCTTTGCGACCGGCTTCAAACGGTGTCGATACCGGAATGAACAGGTCGATAATCCCGATAACCAATGCAGCGAGCAATGCGCCCAGAACGGAAACACTGACATTGGTCACCACATACTGAGCGATCCAGATAACCAGAGCGCTCACTAGAAAACCTACGATACCGCGTCCAAATGGAGAAACGCGTCGGCCGAACACTGCCTCGATGATGTAACCAACCAAGGCAATGACAATGGCAAGAATCAGCGCGCTCCAAAAGCCGCCTACACTAAATCCGGGAACGATCCAGCTTACGACCATCAGCACCAGAGCGGCAACGATGAAACGTACAATGTGCCCGAGAATGCTCACGGAATAACCTCCTTTGTTTTTTGAATTTACAGGGTTAGACAAAGGTTAGTGTGTGGCATGAAGAGCTTTCTTATGTGTAAAACAGAGTTGGCAAATAGCGTAAGTTTGCTGCTTTCGGTATAATATAGATATAAGTGAAAGGAGTAGTGAAGTTGGACTCTAAAATTTTCAAAACCCTTGAATATCAAAAAATTCTAAATAAACTAAGTCACTATGCCCAAACGGCAACGGGACAACAGACAGCCCTTCGACTACAGCCCAGCGATGATTTGGAGCATATCAAGAAAATGCTGAAAGGCACGGATGAGGCTTATGCTGCTGATCGCCTCAAAGGAGTGCCTTCATTTAACGGAGTAGTAGATATCACTCCGGCGGTGAAGCGTGCCCGTATTGGTGGAACGTTAAGCCCGCAGGAGTTGCTCGGCATTCGGACAACAGTTCAGGCCGCACGCCGTATACAGGTATACGTGACAAGTTTGCATGAGGAAAATCCTGTCGAAACATTGCTGTATTGGAGTGAGCAGCTTTCGGAGCAGAGAGGTTTGGAAAACTCCATTAAAGGCTGTATTGACGAGAATGCAGAGGTGCTGGATTCTGCCAGCACAGAGCTTTCTCAAATCCGTCGGGAGCTGCGCTCGGGAGAAGTGCGTATTCGTGAAAAGCTGGATTCCATGATTCGTTCCTCAACTGTCTCCAAAATGCTTCAAGATCAGTTGATTACGATTCGCGGAGATCGGTTTGTGATCCCGGTTAAGGCCGAATACCGTTCTTATTTTGGCGGAATTGTTCATGATCAATCCGGGTCTGGTGCAACATTGTTTATCGAGCCTGAATCCATCGTAGCCATGAACAATAAGCTGAGGGAAACAAGGCTGAGAGAAGAGCGTGAAATTGAAGTCATTTTACAAAAGCTGACCGCACTCGTCGCAGAACAAGCAGATATGTTGCTGTATGATGTGGACATTTTGGGCAATCTTGATTTTATTTTTGCAAAAGCGCGTCTCGCCCGTGAAATGAAGGCAACCTTACCTTTAATGAATGACCGCGGATATTTAAAGCTGAAAAAGGGCAGACATCCTCTAATTCCGTTGGAGCAGGTTGTTCCCATTGATGTGGAGTTAGGCAATTCATACACCTCTATTATCGTTACCGGACCGAACACAGGGGGGAAAACCGTTACCCTGAAAACCATTGGCCTACTTAGCTTGATGGCGATGTCTGGACTGTTTGTACCTGTTGAGGATGAAAGCCAGCTGTGTGTATTTGATGCAATCTATGCCGATATTGGTGACGAGCAGAGCATTGAGCAAAACTTGAGTACATTTTCCAGTCACATGACCAATATCATTAGCATCCTGAAAAATATGACGCCAAAAAGTCTTGTATTGCTTGACGAAGTGGGGGCAGGAACGGACCCCGCAGAAGGTTCGGCTCTGGCTGTATCTATTTTGGAGCATATACATGCCATGGGTTGCCGCATGGTTGCGACGACTCACTATAGTGAATTGAAGGCGTATGCCTATGAGCGCAAAGGAATTATTAATGCAAGCATGGAGTTTGATGTCGCTACATTAAGCCCGACTTACCGCCTTCTGGTCGGTGTACCCGGACGAAGTAATGCATTTGCCATTGCCGAGCGATTGGGATTGCCAGGGCGTATTTTAGACTATGCCCGTGGTGAGGTAACGGAAGAAGACCAGCGCGTTGAGCACATGATCGCGTCACTGGAGCAGAACCGTTTGACAGCTGAGCAAGAACGGGAAAAAGCGGAGCAGCTACGTAAGGAAATGGAAGCATTGCGTAGCCGTCATCAGATGGAGCTGGATAAGCTGGAGTCCCAACGGGACCGTATGCTGGAAAAAGCTGAGGACGAAGCAAGGGTTCTCGTGGATAAGGCTCGTAGTGAAGCAGAGAAAATCATTACTGATTTGCGTAAATTGGCTCAGGAAGAAGGGGCCTCGGTTAAGGAGCATAAGCTGATTGCAGCTCGCAGAGAACTGGATGAGGCTGAACCGAAACAACGCAAAAAAAGTACCGTCAAACGCCCGGCTGCTACGCGTACTCGTTCTATCATGGCTGGCGATGAAGTATCCGTCCACAGTCTGAATAAAAAAGGCCACGTGGTTGAACTGTCCGGTACCAAGGAAGCTGTGATTCAACTGGGAATCATGAAGATGAAGGTCAGTCTGGATGATCTGGAACTACTGCAACCTGCACAAACAACGACTCCAAGAGTTCAAAAACCAGTGACTGGCGTTAAGCGGACACGGGATGATAACGTACGAAGTGAACTTGATCTTCGGGGGGCGAACGTGGAGGAAGCCTTGATGGAAGTGGACCGCTTCATGGATGAAGCGTTTCTGGCCAATCTGGGTCAGGTACACATTATTCATGGTAAAGGTACGGGTGTCCTGAGAACCGGTATTCAGGAGTACCTCCGCAAGCATAAGCATGTGAAAAGCTACCGTATCGGTAATTACAATGAAGGCGGCACAGGCGTAACAGTTGCTGAATTGGAATAGCTAGGGGTTGCCGGCTTTGCCCGGGAACGCTTGGTAGAACGGGAGGGACGAAGTTAAGATGGCGATTGATGAATTGCTGTCACATCCGTTGGGGATGATGCTGGGTTATTTCTCGGTGGCGGTGCTGGAGCTAATTGTATTTTTGTCGTGTTTTGAGCTGGTAACCCGCTATAAATGCTGGGAAGAGATCAAGCGCGGTAATGTTTCGGTAGCCATGGCTACGGGAGGGAAAATGTTCGGTATTTGCAACGTACTCCGCTTTGCAATGGAAGCCAAATCCAGTGTGTATGATACGATGATTTGGTCGTTCGTTGGCTTTTTACTGCTTCTTGCGGCGTACTTTCTTTTTGAGTTTCTGACACCAGTATTTTCTATCGATCAACAGATTAAAGAGGATAATCGTGCTGTCGGCTTGTTCTCCATGATTATTTCCATATCTTTATCTTATGTGATCGGTGCCAGTGTAACTTGACACATCTTGTATACTAGAGCTTGGTATACGCTTGGAACGGAAGGATGATAAAGCTTGGAAATGACTATTTGTCCATGGTGTAACATGGAAATTATTTGGGATGAAGAATTAGGACCTGAGGAAGAGTGTCCTTATTGCCATAATGATCTAAAAGGGTACTCTGACATCACCGATGATGAAGATGAGTCTGTTTCTCCACCTGTTCATAGACATGCCGGTGAGCATGGACATGAAGAGACGAAACATGATCATGTGGCTTCTGTAACCCCGGCGCCCCACTCTCATGGAAAAGAAGACCTGAAGGGTTATCGGACACTGAGTATTCAGCTCGGTGATGATGAGGAGCAGGATATTTTATATGAGGCAGAGGATGAAATCGTAGTTGAAAAACCGGTTGATGCACCGTTGTTGCAGGATAATGAGCTTCATAAGTTGCCTGTGCTGCATACTTTGCAAAAATTTGAAGAAAGCGGTGCGGATCTGATGGCTTATGAACAAGGCGCTGAACAAATACTCGACAGACAAGATGAGGTTCTTGAATGTTCTCAATGTGGGGAGTACATGCTGCATGCAGGTTCGCAAACCGTAACCAGAGAAGGTTTTGAACCGTCGATGTCTCCAGCGCTGGGCAAGCCCGTTCTGGATTTGCCGTTCGTCTTGAATGTTTATGTATGCCCTAGCTGCTTCCATGTCCAGCAGACACTGTCAGAGAATGACCGACTGCGGATGCTGGAGAAGCTCAGCGGTATTTCCAACAATTAAATAGCAATCCCCCGGATAGGCCCAAGCTCAATACGGGCATCTTAAATCGAAGAAATCTTTGAACAAGCTGGCTTGAAATAAGCTGATTGGTGATTTTTCGGTTAGGGGGAACTGCATTGAAATCAAACCTGAACGGACAATCCATTCTGCTATTAAGCTTGAATGGATTGTTTGTGTTTGCAGCAGCATTGTCAGGCACATTTCTTAACGTGTATTTGTGGAAAAGCAGGCAGGATTACGCGATGATCGGCTGGTTTAATGTTAGTCAACAAATTGCACTGGGAATTATGGTCTGGGTGGCTGGAAAGTGGGTCAAGGAACATAACAAAATGAATGCCCTACGCGTGGGGACCGCATTATCAGGCCTATTTTATCTGATCGTGTTATATACGGGACCGCAGGCTGTGAACTACATATGGCCGCTCGGGATGCTGCTGGGTGCAGCATTAGGTTTATTCTGGCTGGCGTTTAATGTGATTTTTTTCGAAGTCACGGATCAGGCAAGCCGTGATCATTTTAACGGATGGGTGGGTCTGCTGGGCTCGTTTTCTGGTATAGTGGGTCCTTGGCTGTCCGGTTGGATTATTGCCCGTATGGAGGATGACGCAGGTTATCGCGTGATATTCAGTATTTCCTTGGCCTTTTATGTCGTAGGAGTGGTGCTTAGTTTCTTTCTTCGCAAACGTAAGCCGACAGGAAATTACAATTGGAAAGAGCCCAAGCAACGATTGTCACAAAAAGGGAGTATGTGGCGTCCGTTGTCGTTATCGCTTATTGCCCAGGGCATCCGTGAAGGGGTGTTTGCCTTCCTGATTACGCTGCTCGTATATGTAGCTACCCAACAGGAATGGAAGCTGGCACAGTTTTCACTTATCACCTCGGCGGTATCATTCTTCAGCTTTTGGGCTGTCGGAAAATGGCTCAAGCCACACTATCGTTCGGCGGGTATGCTGTTGGGTGCCGTGTTGTTGGTGATCGCGCTATTACCGTTATTGTGGCGTATGGAGTATAGCACACTACTGATTATGGGGATCGGCACCGCTTTATTTATGCCTTTATATTTAATTCCCATGATTTCTGCGAGCTTTGATTTAATGGGGACGAGTAAAGGAGATGCCAATCAGAGAGTGGAACTGGTTGTACTGCGCGAACTATGCTTAATGGTAGGCCGATTGACCGGAACACTCATTTTCTTGGGTGTCCTAAGTATCAGCAAGGCTCCTACGGCGATGATCTGGTTGTTGATTGGCCTTGCATTGATGCCAGTGCTCGGATGGTTTTTTATGCGAAGTGTGCTGAAAATGGAACAAAAGACGAAGCAGAGCAAATCTCATTCCCATGCACAACGCTGGCACAAGCAAACCGAATAGTTTGAAAATACATTAAAAAAGACCTCCAGACCCAATTAGTAGGGGAAAGAGGTTCTTTTTGTATTCATATGTTAAACCATCGGTTCCGTTGTTTCAGGCGAGGGCTTGGTAGTACGGTTTAGAGAATAAAGCTCCATTTCAGGTCGGTGTGTGCCCGTCAGTTCATCAGCCAATAGCTGTGCGGCCATCATACTCGTAACCGTCCCATTTCCCCCGTAACCCTCCAAAAAATAGCAGTTTGGAAAACGTGGATGTGGACCAATATACGGCAAGCCGTCGTGAGAGGAGCCGAATACAGCCGCCCAAGCATAGTCGATCTGAAATGGAACACCGGGAAAATGCTCCTGTAGTGTTTGCAATAGCTTTTGCTGTTGGTGTAGCAGCCTGATTTCACGTTGATTGGCGTCCAGTACAGGTTCATCCAAACCACCAATAATGATGCGTCCTTCCGGTGTTGAGCGTATGTACAGATAAGGACGAGCAGTTTCCCAGATCAGACACTGCTCATGCCACAAGGGAACATCTCCGATTGGATTGGTGGCGATAGCATAAGAGCTTTCCAGAACGGCTCCGCGATCTGTTTTAATCTCCTGTGTTTCATAACCCGTTGCAAAAATGATTTTTTTCGCTCGGATAATTCCACCGCTGGTATAACAAACAACTTCATTTTCATTAAATTCAAAATGCTTGGCTTCCGTATGCTCATATAAGCGTACACCGAGACGGCTGGCGGATTGCAACAGTCCTTGGGCAAACAAAAATGGATTAACCTCGGCATCTTCGTGCGTGTACAAGGCTGCTGATTTTCGAAAAGGAAATCGGGCTGCAATCTGTTGCTCATCCCAGTATTCGACGGGAAATCCAAACCGGGTTAGCTGTTTGTACTCTTCCTGAAGGATCTGCACATCCTCCGATGTACTTGCATAGTACAGGCTACTGCGGCGTATAAAGGACGGATCAATTTCCAGCGTGGTAGACAGTTTTTCCAACTGATCCAGAGCATCTTTGCACATACGGTAAAACAGTACACCGTTCGTTTCACCAAACGTATTGATGAAGGAGGTTAAGGTCTTATCATTGCTATATTGCAGCAGTCCGGTATTGGCCGAAGAACTTCCATGTACCAGCTTGCGTTTATCAATAACCACGGTGTCTACCTGTCGTTCTCCCAATAGCCGGGAGCAGATGGACCCACCCATCCCGCCTCCGATGATCAGTACATCACAATTTAAATCCTCTGCCAAAGGCGGAAAATCCGATGTTTGCTCCAAGGTACTCGGCCAATACGTATTCCCGCTAATCAATTCCATATAAACAGCACTCCTTATAGGCAATATGTAGTATCTCTTATGTGTACATAGTATTTCGCCAAACGGACAAGATAACCAGCGTGCAACAAAACATTTAAGGAGGCACAGAGACTATGCAATCTACCAACATGCAACCCTTGACAGGCAAAGAGCTGGAGTACATCGTGGACTCCATTTCCAATGAAGAACTGCTGCTCAAGCAATGTACGGCGACAGCAGCATCCATTCAGCATCCAGCCATTCAGCAAGCTTGTCTGCAATTCGCGAGAACTCATGAGAACCACCTGAACCTGCTTTCCAATGCACTTCAACAGCACCAGCAGCTTGCTCCTATGCAACCGCAGCAGTAATTATGGATTAACCAATAAAGGAGGTAATATCACGATGTTTTCACAGAACAATACGTCATTTATGCCCGAAGAAGATTTGCTCTATACCATTCTTGCCGATATGAAACGCACGGTGGGAGAGTATACAACAGCGACAACGGAATCCAATTGTCCGTCTGTGCGTCAGATGTTCACCGACCTTACGAACGATACGCTGCGCCTACAAGGCGATTTGTATCGTCTGATGAGTCAGAACAATATGTACTCCACTTCGTCAAAAGCACTGCGCATTGATTTGGACAAACAGATTCAAGAAGCTCGCAAGACCCAACACGAATGCCAACAGTTCATTCAGCAAAAGTCGTCATCAGCGGGGGGATATGGTCAACCTATGCATCAGCAAGGGCAGCCTACTCACCAAAATAACCCTTACTATATGTAAACGGGATATTCCGTTTTTGAAGCAATTTCCCATAACAGCCGTCCGTCTGCCGGGTTTACCGGGGCGGACGGTTTTTCTTTGCAGGTTTAAAGTGCGTATTGTATGATGTATAGTAATCTCTTTCGATGGAGGCCTTATGTAGAATGACAGAGCTAAATGGTTTGAAATTAAAAGTGCTGGAATTGTTAAAAGAAGATGCAAGAAGAACACCGACTTTGTTGGCTACTTTACTGGGGGTTGATGAGCAGGATGTACGCACCTCAATTAAAGAGCTCGAAGACCAACATGTAATCGTTAAGTACGCCGCCGTAGTCAATTGGGATAAAGTCGACGACGAAAAGGTTACTGCTTTGATTGAAGTACAGATTACACCCGAGCGTGGAAGAGGATTTGAAGGTATTGCAGAACGGATTTATTTGTATCCGCAAGTTAAATCGGTTTATCTCATGTCTGGAGCATACGACTTGCTGGTAGAAGTTGAAGGCCGCAATCTCCGTGAGGTCGCTAATTTTGTGTCGGAGAAACTGTCTCCTATTGACTCGGTCTTGTCCACCAAGACTAATTTTACGCTTAAAAAATACAAGCAGGACGGAATTATCTTTGAGGATCATCAGGAAGATAATCGTCTGGTGATTTCGCCGTAAAGGAAGATCATGATGAATCTCAAAACAGAAGCATTTACCGACAGTAACAAAGCCATGAGTTCCTATTTGTCCCCGTTGGTGCGCGAAATTCCATCTTCGGGCATTCGTAAGTTTTTTGACTTGGTGGGTGGCAACAAGGATATTATTACCCTTGGTGTAGGCGAACCGGATTTTACAACCCCTTGGCATATGCGGGAAGCCTGTGTCTATTCATTAGAGCGAGGTTTTACCAGCTATACGTCTAATGCGGGAACGCCAGAACTGCGTGAAGCGATTAGTGATTATCTGAATGAGCAATTTGAAGTTAATTATGATCCTAAAAATGAGATTATCGTGACCGTTGGGGGAAGCGAGGCGATTGATCTTGCTTTGCGTGCGTTAATTGTACCTGGCGACGAAATTCTCGTGCCCGAGCCGTGCTACATTTCATATTCTCCAATCACTTCAATTGGAGGCGGGATTCCGGTAGGTATTGAAACATTTGCTAAGGATGAATTTAAGCTGACGGCTGAGGCGTTGGAGGCAAAAATTACACCTAAATCCAAGGTGCTGATTTTATGCTATCCGAGTAATCCAACTGGGGCTACGATGACTTATGAAGATTGGCTTCCGATTGCCGAAGTCGTGGAAAAGCATGATTTGATCGTCATTTCTGATGAAATTTATGCTGAATTGAATTATGGAGAGAAGCATGTTAGTTTTGCCGCTATGCCTGGTATGATGGATCGTACGATCCTCGTCAGTGGTTTCTCCAAAGCCTTCGCCATGACAGGCTGGCGTATTGGATATACATGCGGACATCCAGATCTGATTGCGGCTATGCTCAAAATCCATCAGTACACCGTAATGTGTGCGCCTTCTATGGGGCAAGTTGCGGCACTGGAAGGCTTGCGGAATGGTTTGGGTGAGAAAGATCGTATGGTAGAAGCCTATAATCAGCGTCGCCGTCTGATGGTTGAAGGGTTCCGGGAAATCGGCCTGGAGTGCCATGAGCCAAGAGGGGCTTTTTATGTTTTCCCTAGTATTCAAAGCACGGGACTTAGCTCAGATGAATTTGCACAGCGTCTATTGGCAGAGGCTAAAGTTGCGGCTGTACCGGGTAATGTGTTCGGTTTGGGAGGCGAAGGCTATCTTCGTTGCTCATACGCGACTTCTGTTGCTCAGCTGACGGAGGCACTGGATCGGATTGGTCATTTTGTAGAAAAAGTAAGAAAAGAAGGTTAAAATTATTTTTTTATGGGTAATTCATAAAAAATAGTCTTTTATTTCTAAATTTCTATGCTATAATTTGAATTCGAAAGCAGGAAGTTCAATTTTTCAATTGTAGGAGGAATGCTCATGTCATATGTTGGATATAATTCGTCTAGTTCAATAGGATACGACATTTCCCTAGAAGATGAAATTTTGTTCCTGCGCAATGAGATGATGCGGACGTTTCAGGAAGAGCAGTCCTTCACCTCTGATCTTGTCATCGAGATTAGTTGCAAGCTCGATTTGAAAATCAATGAATACATGAAAATGTATGGTACGGAATGCAAGGTTTAACCGTGTGAAGTCAGCCAAAGGTAAGAAGGAGGCCGTAGGGCCTTCTTTTTTTGCGTTCACAACTTATGATATATTAATGGCATGGAAGAGGGGGCGTACATATGAGAGCAGGGCTAAAAAGGCTATCGCCATGGATTATCGGAATGTTGACACTTGTATTATTGGCTGGATGTGGGGGACGGGACAAGGACAGCTTCTCCATTTTTATTATGGATAAAGGGGATGCTTCAGTCATCCGTGAAGAGCTGGCACAAAAGCTTAAGGATAAGCTGGGCGAACAGGCTCCGACTATTGAGATTTCAGTCAGTCCGCTGTATAACCAGCAGAAGCTGGTTGTAGAATATGCGGCCGGGGAGCATGATCTGTTTCTTTTGCCGGAAGAGGACATGAAGCTGTATGGACAGAATGGTTCGAATCTGCCGTTAGATGATACTTTTGACAAGAAGACGTACGCTCGGGGCGTGTTCGAGGGCGGCGTATTTAAGAAGAAGGGGCAGGAGGAAGAAGAAACAGATGTAAGCAAGGAAACTCATTTGTTCGGAATTCCGGTGGAGCAGATGAAGATGTTTAAGGAGCTAAAATATAACTCAAAAACATTATTTGCTACCGTTCCGCCTCGTACAAGCAATAAGGAAGAAGCCATCAAGGTGCTGAAAGCACTTACGGAATGATAAGGGGGATGGAGTAATATGGGTATATATACCAGAACAGGTGATGAAGGACAAACTTCTGTGATTGGAGGTCGAGTGTCCAAAGATGATGACCGTGTGGAGGCATACGGTACAATTGACGAGCTGAACAGCTTTGTAGGACAAGCGATCAGCTTTGCCGAAGGGGAAAAGTTTGCGGATATTCGGACTCAATTGGAGGAAATACAGCAGGAGCTGTTTGATTGTGGTTCGGATTTGGCGTTTGTTAAAATCAGTGAAAGCAAATATAAGGTGAAAGACGAGCTGGCAGAGCGCCTGGAAGGCTGGATTGATGCATGTCAGGAGGAAAATCCGAAGGTGGAGCGTTTTATTATACCGGGTGGTAGCACATTATCCTCAACGCTTCATGTTTGCCGTACGGTTTGCCGACGCGCGGAACGCCGTGCTGTTACACTAGGTAAACATACGGACATCAATCCGGCGGTACGTCGGTATTTGAACCGTCTTTCCGATTATTTCTTTGCCGTTGCTCGCACAGCGAATGTCCGTCAGGGTGTGCCCGATGTCGAATATGTGCGCAGCAAAAAAGTGTTCCGCAAATAAGGAGGCAACCGGGAATTTGTGATGAGCTTGTACTATGAACCTATCGTATATACGATCCCTCCTGAGGAGGAGGGCATGCTGTTGAAGACTATTTTACAAAAACGTATGAACATTTCTCGAAAGTTAATATCCAAACTCAAGCTGACCGAGCAAGGTATTATGCTGAACGGGACACGTGTGTACATCAGCGTAAAGGTGAAGTCCGGGGATCGAGTAGAAATTCGCATGGAGCGCGAGCGTTCTGAAGATATTTTACCTGAACCCATTCCTTTTGAGATATTGTTTGAGGATGAACATTTGTTAGTGGTGAACAAGGCGGCGGGTATGATTGTCCATCCAACTCACGGTCATTACACTGGAACACTGGCTAATGGGGTTGTGCATTATTGGCAGACCAAGGGAGAACTGTTCCGGTTTCGTCCTGTTCATCGTCTTGATCAAGAGACGACGGGTGTGCTGGTAGTAGCCAAAAATCCGTATGTACACCAGCATATTTCTGAGCAGATGATTGCGGGAACGGTGGATAAGCGCTATACGGCTCTGGTGCATGGGCGCCCTGAGCTGCAGGAAGGTAAGGTTGACGGACCGATTGACCGCAACCCGGATAATCCGCATTTACGTATGGTGACCCCGGATGGTTATCCTGCCCTTACGCTGTATAAGCTGGAGGAAGTGTGGAACGGGGGAAGTCGCATCGGACTAAAGTTGGAATCTGGGCGTACGCACCAAATTCGAGTGCATATGACTTATATCGGTTGTCCGTTGATCGGAGATAAAATGTACCGGATTACACCCGATGATGCTGCGCAACGTGAACGATATGATCAGCTTGATGCCAGGATGCCTCGACAAGCCTTGCATGCCTCAGAGCTGTCCTTGGAGCATCCTGTAACCGGGGAGCGGCTGACGTTCTATGCTCCTCTACCTGAAGATATGGCTGAAATGCAGGAGCTATTAAGAGCGCAATATTTTTCAGAATAAAATATAAATAAGCTAGCGAAACCAAATGGAGGTTAATCTAGCGATGAGCCAACTGAAAGTATATCAGTATTCTAAATGCAGTACCTGTCGTAATGCAGTGAAATGGCTGCAAAACAAGGGACATGAGACGGAACTTATTCCTATTTTTGAACAGCCGCCCGGCCTGGAGGAATTGGAAGATTTAATTCGAAAAAGCGGGCTGGAGCTGAAAAAGTTTTTTAATACAAGCGGTGAGGTGTACAAAGAGCTAAAGCTGAAAGATAAGCTTGGAGACATGAGTCGTGAAGAGCAAATTTCGCTTTTATCCTCGAATGGTAGATTAATCAAACGCCCGATTGTAACCGACGGGAACAAAGTAACGATAGGATTCAAAGAGGAAACATTTGAGGGCACATGGGAAGCTCAATAACGCCCAATTTACACTCACGATATGTTATACTGTGGGGGTTAAATATTATGATGAATGGGAGCAATACAATCTGTGACACAACGCAATGAACAATCCGTAATGCTGGTTGACGGCATGGCCCTGCTATTTCGCGCTTATTATGCAACCGCCGCAAACGGTTATATCCGTCGTACAAAAGCTGGGGTGCCAACGAACGCCATCTATGGTTTTATTCGATATTTTTGGGATGCAGTCCAAACGTTTAATCCTACACATGTCATTTGCTGCTGGGATATGGGCGGAACGACATTCCGTGGGGAACATTTTGCTGCGTATAAAGGAAACCGAGCCGACGCACCAGATGATTTGATTCCCCAATTTACATTGATTCGTGAAGTGACGGACAGCCTCGGCATTCCCAACATTGGAGCGGAAGGCTTTGAAGCCGATGATTGTATCGGTACGCTTGCACGTCATTATTCGCAAAATGAGGACATGGATGTAATGATTCTCTCAGGAGATCATGATTTACTTCAATTAGTGGATGAGCGGACACGGGTCATTATTATGAAAAAAGGGCACGGCAATTATATGGTATACACCCCGGAGACCCTGCTGACTGAAAAAGGGCTTAAGCCACGTCAAGTGGTGGACCTTAAAGGCCTGATGGGGGATGCAAGCGATAATTATCCCGGAGTACGAGGTATTGGCGAGAAAACGGCACTCAAGCTGGTTCAGGAATACGACTCTATTGAGGGCATTCTGGAGAATCTGGATCAATTAACACCCTCAGTCCGTAAAAAAATTGAGAGTGATTTGGATATGCTGCATCTTTCACGCAAACTTGCTGAAATTCACTGTGGTGTACCTGTAGCATGTGCTTTGGATAGCTGTCTGCTGACGCTGGATCACGTGCAAATTGTAGACAAATTTGAGCAACTTGAAATGAAAAGCTTGTGTACATTGATGGGTGTCGCAACCGGATCTTAATAAAGCTGTTAGGCTTGATACGGACAATTTAAGTAAAGTAAGTAATATAGGGATGCTGACGCTTGGTGCGTTAGTGTCCTTATTTATATACCCATATGTCGACGGAGTTATATAGTCATGTGAAGGATTATATACAATTGCGATAAGGGGATTGACCTCAGGTACATTTCAGGTGAATATAGTGGAGAGAGAACCGGATTATCGAAAGGGGACAACAGCAACTATGACAGTATTGGGAGCAATTGAGGCAGGCGGTACCAAATTTGTATGTGGAATTGGCAACGAACGTGGAGAGGTACTGGAACGGGCGAGCTTTCCAACAACCACCCCAGCAGAAACAATGGAGAATGTCATCGCATTTTTTGAAGGCAAGGGCATTGAAGCATTGGGCGTAGGCTCGTTCGGGCCGATTGATCCTATCGAAGGTAGTGATACATATGGCTATATTACAACAACGCCAAAGCCACATTGGGGAAATTACAATCTGATTGGCAAACTGAAAGAGCATTTTGATGTGCCTATGGGGTTTGACACGGATGTGAATGGAGCAGCACTTGGTGAGTCTATTTGGGGTGCCGCCAAAGGATTGGACAACTGTCTGTATATTACGATAGGTACAGGCATCGGGGCGGGTGCTTTGGTTGGTGGAAAGCTGATACATGGATTATCCCACCCGGAAATGGGGCATATTCTGGTACGTCGTCACCCAGAAGATACTTACGAGGGGACATGTCCTTATCACGGAGATTGTTTGGAGGGACTGGCAGCAGGTCCTGCGCTCGAAAAAAGATGGAAGGTTAAAGGACATGAGCTTTCTGTCGATCACTCGGCCTGGGAAATGGAAGCGTACTATCTGGCACAGGCTTTAATGAGCTATGTATTAATCCTGTCACCGCAAAAAATTATTATGGGCGGGGGAGTGATGAAGCAGGACCAACTGTTCCCGCTCATTCGTACCAAGCTTCAAGAACTTTTGAACGGATACGTACAGCATTCGAGTCTGGCAACAGATATTGAGCAATATATCGTATCTCCGGGATTGGGTGACAATGCTGGATTGTGCGGTGCTCTGGCATTGGCAAAGGAAAAGCTGAATCATTAGAATTTATGGTTGACGGCACTCCAAGGTACGGTTATTATATAGGCAACAGTATAGTACGGCTCAAAAAGGGAAGCACCTTTCTTGCGAATACGCAGGATGGGTGCTTTTTTTTGCGTTTTTGTGTTGTGCGGGACTGTCTTTCAACGATATGAGGGAGGAAGAAATCATGGATATTGTATTTTTAAATCGCTTGTCCAAACGAAATGAACAGGGCTATGAGGACTTTGCTCAGGTATGGATTGGGCAGCATGAAGGGGGATGGAGTGCAGGCTGGAGCACACAGCATGTCCCGGATGAAAGTATAGACGACCTTTGGTATGAGGGCAGCTTGTGGCAGGAATTACTACATGTATACCGTCATGAGCTGGCGCTCAAAATGGCTGAGGGCTATAGGCCCTTAATCCATGGCGTATTTCATGAGCAAGAAGGATCATCAGGACGAGGACAAACGCTGCAAAAGCTGTATTGCTACAGTGATTTGTTTCCACGTGATGAAGTGTATGAGCAGTTGACGATGTGGAGACGGCAAAAGGCAGCAACGGAACGAAAAGCACCTTATTTTATCGCTACGAATCGGCTGCTTCGACTCATTAGCGTCTATCTTCCCCATACCGAAGAAGAACTGTTGGAACTGCCTGGTATGGGGCAGGGTAAAGTGTCGCAATATGGGACGGAGCTATTGGCTATTACGACACAAAATGACCGGACCACACCATTTCCGTTAAACTGGGTAACAGAGACGCTGGAAGAAGAAGTTTTTTTGTCATGGCTATACAAGCAAAAAGAGAACCAGTACAGGCAGGAGCTGAACAAATTCAGCCTAACTAGAACGATTATCGAAGGCATTTCGGACGGTCTTTCACTGGAGCATATCGGAATGAAGACAGGTTTGCATCGTAGAGAGATGATTGAAGCTGTGGAGCATTTGGACAGGGATGGCATTGATATGGAGAAGCTGATCCGCAAGGAGTTGGTGAATGTATCTGAGGAGGAGCAGGCAGCCATCTGGTCTGCTTATGAAGAGTTGGGGGATACGCTGCTCAAGCCCGTCATGCTGAAAGTGTATGGGGAAGAAAAGGCAACCGAAACAGGACTGGATCAAATTTACGAGCGTCTGCGTCTGATCCGTATACGGTTTCGTCATCAGCAGGTACCCGACCGACATGTTGGATAATATAGAACTGATTGAATAAAGCTAAAGTATTAAAGTACATTCAGGGTTCAACATACTAAAAAGCAGCAGCGAGTTCCACACAGGACACGGCTGCTGCTTTTTATGACCAAGCTGAAAATCGAAAAAAGTATCCAACTCGGTACTTTTCCCCCCTGTTCTTTTTAAACCCAGTCTTTCTTGCGGAAAATACAGAACATACTGACACCTAATGCCACCATAATACCAATGACGACAAAATAGCCATAACGTGTATGAAGCTCAGGCATATTATCGAAGTTCATCCCATATATTCCGGTAATGACTGTCAATGGCATAAATACGGTCGTAATTGCCGTAAACACACGCATAATTTCATTGGCACGGTTGGCGATACTGGATTGATAAGCTTCTCGAAGGTTACCCATCAAGTCGCGGTAAGTTTCAAAAGTCTCCGAAATTTTCACAGCATTTTCATAAATGTCGCTGAAATATTTTTGCAATTGATCGTCGATGAGCCGCAAATCCCGTTTGTTCAGGGTATTGATGACTTCTTTTTGTGGACCCAGCACTTTTTTCAGCCACAGAATCTCACTTCGTAAGCCGATGATTTCGTTCAAATGCGACTTTTTCGTATGCATTAGAATATCTTCTTCCAGCTTCTCAATGCGGACCTCAATCCGGTCACCAACCAGAAAATAGTTGTCAACAATCAAGTCGACCAACAGATACATAAAACGGTCAGGCTGGCTGACTTCTTGCTCCCACAGCATAGGCTTGAGGGTACGAAGCTCATTTATTTTCTGCTTGGTCACCGTAATGATAAAATGGCGGCCGAGAAAAATGTTCAAAGCTCGCAAAAATATTTCTTCATCATCAAAACGAATGCTATTTACAACGATAAAATAATGGCTTTCATAAATTTCAATCTTCGGACGCTGTTCTTCTTCACTCAAACAGTCTTCTACTGCAAGATCATGCATGGAAAATAAAGGCTGGAGCACTGTCAAATCATCGACATCGGCATCAATCCAATAAAAACCTTCTGCCGGTGCAGTAAGCGCCATTTCAATTTCTTCGACAGGGGTAAAAACCCCGTTGTTGACCAAACGGATTTTCATATATGTCACTCCTTATGCTCCGTCGTAACGGAAATACGTTTACCTTAAGCATAAGGAATGGACTCAGTTAGCCAGTTAGCCGGTGCGGGTAAGCGTGCACTCCCATCAAAAGCCGGAGGCTTTTGGAGCATGCAGAGCCTGGCGTCCCGTCTTTCGGCAAGCTGAAGTCATTCCTATGCTGTTGTTCAGGGATCGCCGCCTATTCGGACTCGGGTCGCCTTCCATTCCGGATTCACCTCTCAAATGGTCTTTTTTAGATTGCCACAGTATCGCAGGAAACACTCAAATCTGCACTACTGCTCCATATTTTTGCCTAATAGCACTTGTATAGTATAACGCTCGGCCTACGGCCTTTCAAGCGCAAAATCATGGGCTAAATCAACAGTAGTGGCAAGAGCTTCAACGATAGGAGGGATATGATTTAACCTATGGAAAAGGTAGACAAAATGTGAATGCAGGGTACAAATTTAAAAGTCCCATCTTGACGAAGCCCAGCCGATGCATTAAAGTGAACAACAAGAACTTTGTGAACCTAAAATGAATATAGCGAAATCTTATCAAGAGCAGGTGGAGGGACTAGCCCGATGATACCCGGCAACCGGCGATTTTAATCGCACGGTGCTAATTCTTGCAGGACGCGCGCTTTGTACAAAGAGCGTTGCCCTGACAGATGAGAGAGGCGCATATGGATACAAATATGACCTTTCTCTAACCTGAGAAAGGTCTTTTTATTATATGCCCGGCATCTCAACAAGACGATTTTCGCAAAACTTACCGAACAAGGAGTGAGTTTACATGCCGATTAAAATCCCAGACACGCTACCTGCCAAGGAAGTGCTGGAGGGCGAAAATATTTTCGTAATGGATGAAAGCTTGGCTTATCATCAGGATATTCGTCCGTTGCGTATCGCCATTTTGAATTTAATGCCTACAAAGGAGACGACGGAAACCCAACTGTTGCGCTTGGTCGGCAATACGCCGCTGCAAGTGGACGTCACGCTGGTGCACATGAAATCTCATGTATCCAAAAATACATCGCAAGAATATTTGAACATGTTCTATAAAACGTTTGACGAGATCAAGAACAGTCGTTTTGACGGCATGGTCATTACAGGAGCCCCGGTTGAACAGCTTGAGTTTGAGGATGTGAACTACTGGGAGGAGATCCAGCAAATCTTTGAATGGACGAAAACGAATGTAACTTCGACCATGCATATCTGTTGGGCCTCACAGGCAGGCTTATACCATCATTTCGATGTCCCAAAATACGGGCTCGACTACAAATGCTTTGGCGTATTTCCACACACTGTGATTAAACCTAAAGTAAAATTGCTACGCGGCTTTGATGAACTGTTTTATGCTCCTCACTCCAGACATACGGAGGTTCGGCGGGAAGATATTGATCATATTGCCGAATTAGAAGTTTTATCCGAATCCGAGGAAGCTGGAGTGTACCTCGTAGCCACGCTTGACGGTAAACAAATTTTTGTAACTGGGCATTCTGAATATGACCCGCTTTCCCTGAAATGGGAATACGACCGCGATGTGGGCAAAGGAATGGAAGTTGAAGTCCCCAAAAATTATTTCCCTAATGATGATCCCAAGCGCACACCACCCTCAATCTGGCGGGCACACGCCAATTTATTATTCTCGAATTGGCTGAACTATTATGTATACCAAGAAACACCTTACGATATCGGGCCCCAGATTTAAAAAGGGGCTTGTAGTTTACCCTTGTACAGTACCACCTTGCAGTAGCGCAGCAGTATAGTCTTTGACATCCATTTTTGCAGGATATGTTATAGCACCCACTATGGAAGTTAACAGGAGGATTCATATGAGTGAGAAACAGTGGAAAATCGAAAGCAGATTGGCACAAATCGGTTCAGTAGAGGAGCCAGTAACCGGGGCTGTTAATTACCCGATTTACCAATCTACGGCGTTCCGCCATCCCCGTCTAGGTCAAAGCACAGGATTTGATTACATTCGGACGATCAATCCCACGCGAAAGGTACTGGAAGAGGCTTCTGCTGCACTTGAATCTGGTGATGCAGGTTTTGCATGTAGCTCAGGTATGGCGGCGCTGCAAACGGTATTTGCATTGTTTGGACAGGGAGATCACCTCATTGTATCGCTGGATCTGTATGGCGGGACATATCGCTTGCTGGAGCGTATTTTATCTAAATTTGGTGTAACAGCAAGTTATGTGGATACGAATGATCTTGAAGCACTCGAACAGTCATGTCGACCGAATACCAAAGCTGTATTCATAGAAACACCTACAAATCCGTTAATGATGATCACTGATATTCGAGCGGTTGCCGAGTGGGCATCACAACATCAGTTGCTTACCATTGTAGATAATACGCTGCTAACCCCATATTTCCAGCGGCCATTGGAGCTGGGCGCGGATATTGTGGTACATAGCGCAACCAAATATTTGGGCGGACACAACGATGTGCTGGCAGGGTTGATCGTAACCAAAGGCAAAGAGCTATCAGCTGAAATTTCCTTCCTGCACAATTCCATAGGGGCCGTGCTTTCCCCGAGCGACTGCTATCAGTTGATGAAGGGGATGAAGACGTTAGCGCTGCGTATGGACCGACATCAGCATAATGCAACAGTGCTATCTAACTATTTACTGACGCATCCGGCGGTGGCGGAAGTATTTTATCCAGCTCTCGAAGGCCACCCAGGTCGTGAGATTCAAAATAAACAATCCAGCGGAAATACGGGTATCTTCTCCTTTAAAGTAAAGGATGCTCGTTATGTGGAGCCTTTGCTTCGTCACATTAAGCTCATTGCGTTTGCGGAAAGTCTCGGCGGTGTGGAATCATTAATGACCTATCCCGCTGTGCAGACACATGCGGACATACCAGCAGAAATTCGGGATGCAGTCGGGGTAGATGACAGGCTGTTGCGTTTCTCCGTCGGCATTGAGCATACAGACGACCTAATTGAAGATTTGCGTTCGGCGCTGGAAGCGGCACGTCAAGAAGTAGAAGGAGGAGAGCAGCAATGATAGAGGATGCGAGAAGGATCGGCCAGGATCTGGACAAAGAGCGGAAGTTCGCTACCAAGCTGCTGCATTTCGGCTCTGAAATTGACAGTGTTACGGGGGCTTCGAGCGTCCCGATCTATCAAGCTTCTACCTTTCACCATCATGATATTTTTAATCCTCCACAGCATGACTATAGCCGTTCAGGTAATCCGACACGACAAGCTTTGGAGGATTATATCGCCTTATTAGAAGGCGGAGCTAGCGGTTTTGCCTTTGCATCAGGTATGGCGGCCATCTCTACTACATTTATGCTCTTGTCTGCTGGAGATCATGTCATTGTTTCCGAGGACGTATATGGAGGAACATATCGACTGCTGACCTCCATTTTGAAACGGATGAATATCGAAACGACCTTCGTTGACATGACGGACCTCAACCTTGTGAAAGAGGCGTTGCAGGAGAATACAAGGGCTGTATATATGGAAACCCCGTCCAATCCGACTCTCAAAATTACCGATGTAGCAGGAATAACCTCTTGGGCACAGGATAACGGACTTTTGACGCTATTGGATAATACTTTTATGACACCTTATTATCAACGTCCGATTGAGCAGGGTGTCGATATTGTATTGCACAGTGCGACCAAGTTTCTGGGCGGACACAGCGATGTGCTGGCAGGACTTGCAGTAGCACGTACCGAATCGCTGGGGAGACAAATCAAGCAGCTCCAAAATGGACTGGGTACCGTGCTGGCTCCGCAGGAGTCATGGTTGCTCATGCGCGGTATGAAGACACTGGAGGCTCGTATGGCTCACAGCGAAAAGAGTGCAGCAAAGCTCGCCAATTGGCTGAACGAGCGCAACGACATTGAGGCGGTGTACTACCCGGGTCTGGAGAATCATCCAGGACGTGAAGTTCATGAGCGTCAATCCAGCGGTTATGGTGCAGTGATATCGTTTGATGTGGGTTCTGGTGAGCGTGCAAAAGAAGTCCTCAGTCGCGTACGTATTCCAATTGTAGCGGTGAGTCTGGGAGCTGTGGAAAGCATCTTGTCGTATCCGGCGATGATGTCACACGCGGCTATGCCCCATAGTGTACGATTGGAGCGCGGGATTACGGACGGATTACTTCGTTTCTCCGTAGGTCTGGAGGATATTGACGACCTGATTAGTGATCTGGATGAGGCGCTGCGCTAGAGCGTTAGCACATCAGTAGTATCTTTGTCGTCTTCAGGCAGGGAACAAATATGTACAGTACTAAACAGCAAGTTTCCATTCATTCAGGAGGCTTGCTGTTTTCTATAAGAATGACATGAAGGACAGTGTGAAAAAATGCACTTTTCAGTTCTGTTTTCTTATTTCTTGGCTATATGCAATGTTGAGATAAGCTTGGCAGTTGCCTGTTTTCCTAGGTGAAAAGCAGAAAGAAGCGGGAATAAGTATGGTTCCTTACCTAAAGATATGTTAGTATTATCATTAGGTTTTACTATGCTAAATAGCACAGACAACATACAAGGCCAGTCATGAACATACATTACGGCAGGGTTCGAACGCAGGTTTGTGAAAGCATTCTCGTTCATAAGTCCTGTCTTTCATTTCGTCGCCCTGTGACAGCGAAGGAGGATACACCATGAGTGTAATCGACCATATTTTAGATAAAGCCCTACGCGGCGAACGCCTGAATTTAGAGGATACCGTTGCTTTGTTCGAATCAGATGAGGTAGAAAAAATAGGTCATGCGGCGAATAAAGTTATGAATCGCATGCACCCCGATCCCATTAAAACCTTCGTCATCGGACGAAATATTAACTATACGAACGTATGTGACGTATACTGTCGCTTCTGCGCTTTTTACCGTAGACCGGGTTCTGATGAAGGTTATGTTTTGCCGGATGAGGTGATCTTTCAGAAGATCAAGGAAACGCAGGATGTAGGTGGCACCGAAATTCTAATGCAAGGCGGTGTGAATCCGAATCTGCCGTTCAGTTATTATACGGATTTGCTGAAAGCTATCAAGGAGCGTTTTCCCGATATTACGATGCACTCCTTCTCGCCAGCTGAAATTCACAAAATGAAGGAAAAATCCGGTCTATCCATGGAAGACACGATTCGAGCCATTCACGAAGCTGGATTGGATTCGCTTCCGGGTGGAGGCGGAGAAATTTTGGATGACCGCACACGCCGCAAAATTAGCCGTCTCAAAGGCTCTTGGCGTGATTGGATGGATGTGATGCAAACGGCTCACAAGGTTGGGATGAACACGACTGCTACGATGGTTATCGGCTTTGGTGAGTTGATGGAGGAGCGTGCGCTGCATTTGTTGCGTGTTCGTGATGCTCAGGACGAATGCATTGAAAACAAATATAATTCTGAAGGATTTTTGGCCTTTATTCCTTGGACCTTCCAGCCAGACAACACCAATCTGAAGAAGGAACGCCAGACGCCGGAGGAATATTTGAAGACCGTTGCGATCAGTCGTCTTGTATTGGATAACATCAAGCATATTCAGTCTTCATGGGTAACCATGGGACCTGAAATCGGTAAAAAATCGTTGTACTACGGTTGCGATGATTTTGGCAGCACCATGATTGAGGAAAACGTAGTTTCTGCTGCAGGCGCAACGTATAAGGTTAACATCGAATCCATTTTACAGTTGATCCGCGAGACGGGTCACGTTCCGGCACAGCGCAATACCCGTTATGATATTATTCGTACTTTTGACAGTGCCAGCAGTATTGAACATGATTTTATCATGCAAAATTAATATCCGTTAATATATTGTTAATTACAAAACGCTTATCTACACTAATCTATGTACAAGGATTAGTGTAGATAAGCGTTTTTTGATGTGTTACTTTGCTAAGCTTTCCATCGTTTCATATACATGATCTCAGCCTGCGGGTCTGCCATTTGGATGACTGCCTTAAAGCGCTGCAAATCCAACAGATGAACGCTGTAAACGATGACCATTTGTTCTTTTTTATCCTCAGATTCGCTTTTAATCTTGCCCTCTATCTGGGCAGAGTCTACAACAGGCGTGCTGTGTATACGCAGCCTGCGATATATGGCATCTTCGATGGTTTGCTGTTTCTTGCTGACAACACAAACCATACGCGTCAGACCAGTAAACATCAGCCGGGTCGTTTCATAGGCGGCGAGGCAGGATAAGGCTGAATAGAGAGCTGGCTCCCAGCCTAGCACAAAGCCAGCCGTAATGAGCAGCAGACCATTACACAGCATAACAATCTGTATTAACGGAATCTTGCGATGTGTTAGCAATAATGTGGATGGACGGCCATCGTCTGACTCGTTAAGTCCTAGTGAATCGAGCAGACCACCGTGACGAGCTGCCAGCACTGCGCCAAGCCCTATACAGATTCCGCCGCCCAAAGCGCATACGACCGGATGGCCACTCACTGCCGGAAAAGGCGAAAGAATAATGGCTGAGCCCGAAAAGGCGAACAAGCCGGGTAGTGCACGGAGCAACATGGGTTTGTGAGTAGACAGAGAATACAGCAGCATGAGTGGCAAGTTCAAAACGAATAGCAGTAACCCAAAATGCTCTTGTGTATAAAGCGACATGAGTCTAGAGATCCCCGTGACGCCTCCAGCGATCATATCATGCGGATGCAAAAACAATTCCAGACCGACGGATGCCGTAATTCCGCCAATCACCGTATAAAAGACAGGGAACCTGCTCGCATCTCCTGAAGCGGGCTTGACAAGCCGCCTCATAGAGTTTCGGCATGTTTTACAGCGTGCGGCATAGCCTTCCCTCCTATGGATTGTCGTATCCAGCTTTTACAATTACGCCGATTTACTTTCTTCCTTTCGTAGGCGGGGGTCCTTGAACTTAAATATTTTGTTTAACATATTAAAAATAGGTTTTGACTGCTTTGTCAGAAGTGGTCCAAGAATCGCCAGTATGAGTACATAGATGGCTGCAAAGGGTTGAACAATATCAAGCAAACCGCCTTCTTTACCCAAGTTGGCCATGATAATCGAAAATTCACCCCGTGCCACAATGGTCAGGCCGATATTTGCTGACGCTTTGGGAGATAAGGAGGCCGTACGCCCAGCCAGCATTCCTGCCCAAATGTTACCAAACAACGTGAGGACGACTGCTGCCAGTGCAAGCCATATCGCGTTTCCTCCCAGGGACAGTGGATCAATGGATAATCCAAAGCTGAAGAAAAACAGGGCGCCAAAGAAATCGCGGAAAGGAACAATTAAATGCTCGATACGTTTGGCATGTTCCGTTTCGGCCAGTACCAGACCGACTAACAGGGCGCCGATAGCTTCCGCCACATGAATCGTTTCCGAAAAACCAGCCACCAGAAACAGAGAGCCGAAAACAACAAGTCCGAATACCTCATTGGAGCGAATACGGAGAATCCGATTTAACAGAGGGACGGCCTTACGGCCGATAATAATGACTGCAAGCATAAAGCCTAGCGCGATTAGCGCTGATAGCAGCACACCACCGAGCGAGGATGAATCGCTAAGAACCAATCCGGAGAGGATGGAGATGTATACGGCGAGGAAAACATCCTCGAACATAATAATGCCCAAAATCATTTCAGTTTCAGCATTGGCGGTCCGCTTGAGATCTACCAGCACCTTCGCAGCAATAGCACTGGATGATATTGTTGTAATTCCGGCGATAACCAGTGTCTCTGCTACAGGAAAGCCGCTCAGGAAGCCAAGAGCCAGCCCCAGTGTAAAATTGATGCCAATATAAATGGTTCCGCCCACGGCAATGGAACGGCCTGATTTAATTAACCGACCTACTGAGAACTCGAGACCCAAGTAGAAGAGAAGAAACAGCACTCCGATTCTTCCCATAAAATCAATAAATGGGGCGCTTTCGATAAAGCGAAAATCAAAATGCCATAGCTCCATCGCATGTGGCCCAACTGCCATTCCGATCAGGATATAAAAAGGGATGACCGAGAAGCGCAGTTTGGAGGAAATAAGTCCGGCTGCAGCGATGAGAGCAATAGCCAATCCAACCTCAAATACCAGATGATCCATCCAATCACCCGCTTCCGTTCATAAGGATTTGTTTAAAGCGTTTTTGCTGATCGCGTTCCCCAACAACGACTACAGTGGCATCATCGTTAATCATCACTTCAGGACCAGGATTTACATATTTCTTTCCTTTTTTCTCCACAATGGCAATAACAGTGGCTCCCGAATTTTGCCTTACATCCAGCTCACCGATGGATTTGCCGACACTTGCATAATGAGATTCCACTCTATACCATTCGATAATAAAATCGTCAAACGTCATTTCTACACTTTCAAGCTGTTTGGGCTTATAGGTCATACCACCGATGATGGAGGCTACCAATCGCGCTTCCTGATCATTCAGGGTTGTCATAGAAATACTTTGTTCCAGATCCTCGTAATCAAAGTGATACAACTCGCGCCTGCCATCATCATGAATAATAATGACAATTCGGTCGCCACTCTCTGCATCTATTCGATACTTAATCCCGATTCCTGGCAAAATAGACTCTCGAATATCCATTTGTAAAGCCTCCTGTATGATACGTTATTTAAATGAATGGTATGGGAAATAAATCACATACTTTGGGAGTGACATGGAAACTTTCTTTTTGTATTAAATTTTATAAATTAACATAAAAAACCTGATAAATAGACTTTACGTATTACACTTATTGGGACAGGTTAACAAATAGACATGCAAATGTGGTGATGTGCATGCAAAGGGAGGTTAAGCCACATAACTAGAGGTAAATTTGATGGGGAACAAGTACAATTGCTTCTTTAGTTTGCAAATGACAGGAATAAAAGACAGACGTAGTTTAGGGATGCTCAATAGCAGCACAAGCGCTATCAAAATGACAAAGGGAAGTGATTTGGCCGCAGCGATCACCAGATGAAGTAAAGGGGAGGACTTGCGTATAGCTGGTTTGGAATGATGCTCCAGACCGTGAGAGTCTGTTTCTAACGAGGAAATATCAGCATGAGGCATAAGAGAAGATCCCGCCGTAAACTGAAGGGATTGAGTGGTGTCTTCCGCATGAAACGTCACAGGAAGGGACAAAATCTGAACGAGGCTCAATATGACGATCATGAATGTACGCAGCATGTTCAGCATCGTTGACATCTTATCTCCTCCCTCTTGTGAAAAATTCATATTACTATAACCTTAACATACCCCACCCTAAATATTCAAACGTCTTTCGGTTTTTTTCCTATATCACAGTAATGTTTATAACACGCCAACCGGCTTTTTGAAACCAGATCATCCTCTTTTGAATATGTCTTTCTGTTTCCAGTCGTTCACTTCGTATAACCCTTCAGAGGCCGCCATATACTGAAAGCAGTGATCGAAAGGAGTGAGCCAATGGAACTGTTTACAGTGTGGACCAATACAGACGGAGATCAGGAAACCGACCGGTTTTACGAAGTGGTCAAAAGTAGAACAAAGGGACTACATATGTCACGGCGCGGATTTCGATTCACTTTCAGACAGCTGGATAACAAAGTGGCATGGACCTGCAAGGGCACAGAAAGCAATTCGGCGTTTGAAAGCTTTCTCCCCTGTGTATACAGCATCATGTCTTCGGCAATAGCGGATTATATTATCGAAGTCAAGGAGTGGGGGCTGCTCAATCTCATTCTCACCAAAGCCTGTTCGTTGCTGGAGAAAGAGGATGCAGAGCAAATTCGCAGTATGATTCGTTCACTGTTAAACGATGATGGCCCCAGAGGTCGTTTGAAGCGTCATGGTAAGCTGACTACTCTCCTGGAGAAGGATTTCAAGGAGCTTCGTGTGATCAATTTGGAAGGGCTGATTCAATTTAGGCTCCATGCGTATAAAAAAGAGCTTGAAGAAATCGTCGACTATGCTATGGAAGAATTCTGGGCAGATCGGCAATACGAAGAATTTATGGGGCTGCTTAAATATTTTGTTTTTTTTCAGGAAAGCAAAGTTCCGCTCGTACACGTACTTCACCAAGGCGGACATAATTTTACGATTCTGGATAGTGCCATGGTGCCCATACCGATTCCTGATGCAGATGACATCATTGTCGAGATGCCAGGCATTGAATTGGAAATGGAGGTCGAGGATCGAATCGTGAGCACCCTTATTTCGATTTCTCCTGCTTCCATTATATTGCACACAGACGATGAACACACCCCCATAGTGCGGACACTCCTGCATATTTTTGAAGATAAAGTGAAACTGAGCAGACTTTATCCAGGTCAGGATGTTCAAAAATAATAATCTGTTCGTATAAACTAATGGATTTCTGGAAAGCCTTTGCCTCAAGGGGAGGTTTTTTATGAGATCCATGTTGGTATGGAAACGGATTTTGGGAACCGTGTTAATTGCAACCTGTCTGGTATTGCCCGGCAATGAAGTTTACGGTCACAAAGAACCGGTCCAGCATAAAAAATGGCAGTCCACACCTGTTTTAGCTCCACGCGAAGAGCAGGTTATTACGACCATGACGGTCACGGCAACAGGATATACAGCAGGCTATGAATCGACTGGCAAACGGCCAAGTCATCCCGGTTACGGTATTACGTATTCCGGTGTAAAAGTGCGTCGTGACAAGAACACACTGTCTACGATTGCGGCTGATCCCAAAACGTTTCCTTTGGGAAGCATATTGTACATTCCAGGTTATGGATACGGGATTGTAGCAGATACAGGTTCTGCGATTAAGGGCAATAAAATTGACTTGTATTTTAAAACAACCCGGCAGGTATATTCTGAATGGGGCAAGAAAGATGTGGATGTTCAAATTATAAAAAAAGGGAACGGAAAATGTACAGAAAAGATGGTCAAATCGCTCCAAAAGGTGATAGAAACGCATAAAACTATTCCGACCGCGACACTGGATGCTTCCATATAATCCTTGAATATTGTTTTTTCCAACATCACATACTATGTTGCGGGATGAGCTTATCCCGCAAAACATACTGGGAGGTTGAGAATTATGCCAAATCAAGGCGGAAGTTCTTTCACGAACAAAGGCTTCAAGGCAAGCGCAGGAAATCAGTTCAAAGCGGAATTTGCACAAGACAATACGGTTGGTGTCGTTTCACAAAAGGTAAAGCAGTCTGAACAAAATAAAATTCAAGACAACTTTCAGACACCAAATGAGAAGTATGATGAAGAATTTGCAACAGAACAAGGCGGTACAGGCGCTGTAGCTCAAAAAGTTCAAAACTCCAGTCGCAACAAAGTTCAAAACAATGCTCAAACACCGAACGAAAAGTTCGACGAAAACTTTAACACGAAATAAAAAAGCATATACAATTGATAATGCTCCGGATTATATCCGGGGCATTTCGTTTTAAGTGAAAGTGAATAGGTACAATAGGTCTAAGGTTTTATCTCCTTTTTAATTGTTTTTAAGGTGGAATTAAGGTTTAAAGTGCAAAATAAAGTCAGTTAAACAACACCACCTTGAAGCATAGGGTTTGGGAGGAGATATACAATGGACGAATTTAAAAATAATAACTCCGGACGCCGGAACGACAACGATCAGGTTGATACCGATAATGCAACTCGGCAAAACGATTCGAACGGTTCCTCATATTATTATTCTTACGGCCCTTTTTCTTCAGTTCAATCGGACGGACAACGTAAGGAAGGGCAGTCGGTGGAAAAGGATGTTGAGATTACGCCACCACAGGCAGTGAGACCTCTTCCTCCCTCATACCATCGCGCTATGCCTGAGCAACAGGATGGTTCGGGTCGGAATGGTGGCAACTGGCAATTCAAACCGAATAAGCCCAAGTCGCAGGTGAAAACAATTTTCTTATCTTTTTTGGCTGGGATGCTGGTCATTACGGTATTGATGTACACAGCTGACCGAACAAATATGTTCACACCCGAGACGGCGTTAACTTCGGCGGCAGCTGAAAGTGGAGAAACGACTAATTCAGGAACAACTGGCTCGACTCCAAGCGCAGTTCCGGCTGTGATGCCTTCAGGTACCGCTGATGTTCAATCTGTTGTGGCCAAGGCTGGTCCGGCAGTCGTCAAAATCGAAACGCTTGCCAAACAAACCAGTGGTAGCAGCGGCAGACAAAGCAGCCCTTATTACAATGACCCGCTGTATCAATACTTTTTCGGTAATCAGTATGGTGACAGTGGCAGTAGCGGTAACAGTAATGAAAATGAAGGTAGCAACAGCGGGCAGCTGACTCCGCTTGGTATTGGTTCCGGTTTTATTTTTGATAAATCGGGTTACGTCCTAACCAACAACCATGTTGTTGAAGGCGCGAGTGTGGTTCAGGTTACAGTAGAGGGAACTAATAAGCCTTACGAAGCCAAAGTCTTGGGCAAAAATGCTGATCTTGATTTGGCGGTACTTAAAATTGAAGGCAAAAACAACTTTCCGACAGTAACTTTGGGTGACTCCGATAACGCTAAAGTCGGCGAGTGGATGGTCGCAATCGGCAACCCTGAAGGCTTTGAGCATTCGGTAACAGCCGGGGTGCTAAGTGCGAAAGAACGTACGATCACCATTAATAGTGAATCGACTGGAAAACCGACGCAATACAAGCATCTCATTCAGACGGATGCGTCCATTAACCCTGGTAACTCTGGCGGACCGCTGTTAAATCTGCAAGGGCAGGTTATCGGTATGAACGTAGCTGTTAGTGCAGACGCACAGGGAATCGGGTTTGCGATTCCGTCCAATACAATTTTGGAAGTCGTCGATAAGCTGAAAAATAACCAGCCTATCCCGAAAGAACCTGTACCTTTCATTGGTGCAAGTCTGTTAAATTTGAGTCCTGAAGTAGCCAAAGAATTGGGCACATCCCTAACCGAAGGCTCGGTAGTACGGGATATTATATACAAATCGCCAGCTTATCAGGCCGATCTGCGTCCTTACGATGTGATTATCGGAGCCAATGGCACGCCTTATAGCACATCACAAGAGCTGATCCAGTTCATTCAAAAACAAAAAGTGGGTACAGCACTGACGCTTAACATCGAACGAGCTGGGCAGAAAAAAGATGTTCAGCTGAAAATAGGCAACAAAAATGACTTTAGCTCGACGCTTCAGCAATAAGCTGATAACTCTACAAAAATGAACATGTGCACGCAAGAAACGGAAGGAAGATCCCTTCCGTTTCTTGCTGTATGGAGCAGCCAGATGCTACACGCGTCTACTCCTGCTACAATAGAGGGAAAAGAAGAGATAAAGGAGTTCGATCGTGTATGCGTTCTACTATTCTGATTATTGATGACGATGAAAAAATTGTTTCCATGCTACGCAGAGGGCTGGCATTTGAAGGCTATGAAGTGCTGACAGCCGCCAATGGAGCAGAGGGATTAAATAAAATGCTGACAGCTGAGCCTGATGTGGTCGTGCTGGATGTAATGATGCCGCAGGTCGATGGTTTTGAGGTATGCCGTCGCATGCGGGAGGGTGGAAGCACGGTACCTGTCCTGATGCTTACAGCCAAGGATGAGGTTGAGAATCGGGTTAAGGGCTTGGATCTAGGGGCCGATGATTATCTCGTCAAGCCGTTTGCTCTGGAGGAGCTGCTGGCGCGAGTGCGAGCGCTTTTGCGGCGTAAAACCGAACAACAGGACAATAACGGAAATCGGCTTACCTTCGAGGATTTACAACTGGATAACGAATCCCGTGAAGTGGTTCGTGGCGGCAAACGCTTGGAACTGACAGCCAAAGAATTTGAACTGCTCCATTTGTTCATGCAAAACCCCAAGCGTGTTCTGTCGCGTGATCTGATTATGGACAAAATTTGGGGCTATGACTATAGCGGAGAATCGAATGTGCTGGAAGTATATATTGCCATGCTACGACAAAAAACGGAGCAGGATGGCGGTAAACGACTCATTCGTACAATTCGGGGAGCTGGCTATATTTTAAGAGGTGATGTGTAATATGTCTATTCGGTGGCGGCTGACAGCTTGGTATTCGAGCATCTTGGCTATTGTACTTGTCATTTTTGGTCTGGCTATTTACGGACTAGTATATTACTACACATATAATGAAGTGAAAAGTCAGCTTATGACTCAGGCGCCACAGATTAACAAGCAATTACGCCTTATTATTAAAGGGGGATTGTTTGAAGTCCCTAACCTGGATTTAGGATTGGAGCAGGGGCGTGGAATAGATGACTCACAGCTATATGTACAAATTTACAATTATACGTCCGGGGTTACCAAAACCACCCAAAATATGAAAGACCTCAATATCACCTTCCCTGTTCCATCTACAGCGGCAGGAGCAGTTCAAAATGAGGGGATTCGACGTGTGAACGTAAATGGGGATTCCTTTATGATTTATCAACAGCCCATTAAGTCCGAGGAGTTGGGGTTGGTGGTCGGGTTGCTACAGGTAGGACAATTCACGGGCTCTCAGGATCGACTCATGAACAGGTTACAAAATGTGCTTGTATACGGTTCGTTGTTTGCATTACTCGCTGCTGCGACCTCAGGTCTCTTTCTGGCTCGCAAGTCTATGAAGCCGCTGGTCAAGGTCATTGAGGGGGCAAATCAGATTCAATCCAGTAATGATTTGAGTGTACGGATTGAATATGACGGACCACCAGATGAAATTGGACAATTAATCGGGACGGTTAACAACATGCTGGGGCGTACAGAGGTGTTTTACAAGGAGCTGGAAGATGCGTACGGTGCACAGCGTCGTTTTGTGGCTGATGCTTCCCATGAGCTTCGTACGCCGCTAACGACGATCCGTGGCAACGTTGATTTTTTGCTCAAAATGTGGACTACCGAACCAGGAGAGCGACCGAATATGGATGAAGAGATGATTCGCGAGCTTTCTATGGAGGCATTAAATGACATGGCGGATGAAGGCAAACGGATGAGCCGTTTGGTGAGTGATATGTTGTCACTCGCGAGAGCGGACACAGGGAAAACGTTCGATAAGACTCCCGTTGCGTTGGAACCGCTTGTAAGTGAGGTTGCCCGTCGTGCTCAGTTTTTAGAGCGAACGGCCGAATGGAATGTGGGAGATTTTTCGTTGCTGAATGGTATTTATATGGATGGCAGCAAGGATTATTTGCAGCAAATGCTATTCATTTTCATTGATAATGCATTCAAATATACACCTGAAGGCACAGTCCGATTTGATGCCATTATTTATCAAGGACAGGTGGGGCTACGGATCAGTGATACGGGCATTGGAATGGATAAGAGTGAGGTTCCCTTTATTTTTGACCGCTTTTACCGGGCAGATGAGTCACGCGGGGTGACGGAGGGAATTGGGTTGGGGCTATCTATTGCCAAGTGGATTATTGATGAACATCACGGGTCTGTGGAAGTGGTTACGCGCCAAGGAGAAGGAACGACATTTGTCATCTGGCTTCCGGTCAGCTTTTCCGCGCCTTTGGAATAGGCTATAATAGGAAGGCAACTACATCATAGAATTGGCCGGTAGAGGCGTGGAAGCCCACAGCTACCCAGTTTTGGAGCTGTATACTGTGTCGAAGAAAGCGGGGGCTCATTTTGGAAGTACTCAGAATTTCGCCCCGGGGTTACTGCTACGGCGTAGTCGATGCCATGGTATTGGCACGTCAGGCAGCCAGAAATCTGGACTTACCCCGGCCTATTTATATATTAGGCATGATTGTGCATAACAGTCATGTCACCAATTCCTTTGAAGACGAAGGGATTATTACACTGGACGGCCCGAACCGTATGGAGATTTTAAGCAAGGTAGAGAGCGGCACTGTTATCTTCACTGCTCATGGCGTATCACCAGAGGTTCGCAAGCTGGCACGAGACAAGGGGTTGACTACGGTAGACGCGACTTGCCCTGACGTCACAAAAACGCATGATCTGATTCGGGAGAAGTCTGCCGAAGGCTATCAGATTGTTTATATTGGCAAAAAGAATCATCCAGAGCCGGAGGGAGCTATCGGTATTGCTCCTGACCATGTTCATCTGATTGAAAAGGAAGAAGAAATCGACAGTCTTACGTTACCAGCTGGCAAAATCCTTATTACGAATCAGACGACCATGAGTCAATGGGACATCAAGCACATTATGAAGAAGCTGCTGGAGAAGTTCCCAGGTGCTGAGATACACAATGAAATCTGTTTGGCGACGCAGGTACGTCAGGAAGCGGTAGCTGAGCAGGCTGGACAGGCGGATCTGGTGATCGTTGTCGGTGATCCGCGCAGTAACAATTCAAACCGATTGGCTCAGGTTTCGGAGGAAATTGCTGGTACAACAGCTTATCGTATTTCTGATGTGACCGAGCTGAAGAGGGAGTGGCTTGAGGGCGTAGCCAAAGTGGCTGTGACTTCTGGGGCTTCCACGCCGACACTGATTACCAAAGAGGTTATCACGTATTTGGAGCAGTATGATGCGGCTAACCCGGATACGTGGGAGATTCAGCGAACCATAGATATGAAAAAACTGCTGCCTCCTGTACGGGAGAAGTCAAAAACGACGAAATAGTTTGTGATTGATTACAGCCGTTATTCGGATACAACCATCCGGATAGCGGCTTTTTAAATTGTTTTAATTTATAGATATTATTCGGTTAGCTTCACTAAGTTAGAATATTGAATAATTCGGGATAATTAAGCCTTGACGAGTATAGCTAAAACAGGTATAGTTGCTTTAACGAATAAAAGCTTAAAAGCGAACAAGCGTCTAAGTGTCATAATATCAATCTATAATGGGTTAATAAAATATGTGTCATAGAGAGGAAGAAAAAAATGATCGTTATCGCTGGTGTTCAAACACCTGAAGAGCATATTCAAGCTATTGTTGAAGTTATTGAGAAAGAAGGATTGCAGGCTCATGTATCAAGGGGATCGGATCGCACGATCATCGGACTGATCGGTAGCGTAGAGCCCAAGCTGGCTGAACATCTGCGTCAAATGAAAGGCGTAGAAAATGTGGTTAAAATATCGAAGTCCTACAAATTGGCCAGCCGTGATTTTCATCCGGAAAATACGGTTATCTCCATTAAAGGTGTAAATATCGGCGGAGGCGAGCTTGTCATTATGGGTGGACCATGTGCCGTTGAATCTGCTGCACAGATAGATGAAATTGCCGGATTGGTCAAAGCAGCAGGTGCGCAAGTTCTCCGTGGTGGTGCTTTTAAGCCGCGTACAGGGCCTTATAGCTTCCAGGGAACTGGTGTAGAAGGTTTGATCATGATGGCTGAGGCAGGTCAAAAGCACGACCTCCTGACCATCACAGAGGTTATGACACCTGAATACGTAGACATTTGTGCGGAATATGCCGATATCCTGCAAGTAGGTACACGTAATATGCAAAACTTCGATCTGCTGCGCAAGTTGGGTACTTGCGGCAAGCCAGTGTTGCTCAAACGCGGTTTTAGCTCGACTTATGACGAGTTCTTGAATGCTGCCGAGTACATCTTGGCAGGTGGAAATCCGAATGTTATGCTGTGTGAGCGCGGTATCCGCACATTTGAAACCTACACCAGAAATACACTCGATTTGTCTGCGATCCCTGTGTTGCAACAGTTGAGCCATTTGCCGGTTATTTCTGATCCTAGCCATGGCACGGGTAGACGTGAATTGGTTGTTCCTATGACGAAGGCTTCGGTCGCTGCCGGAGCGGACGGACTAATTATTGAAATGCATACAGATCCCGACAACTCGATGACGGGTGACGGCGTACAATCTCTGTTCCCAGATCAATTTTCAGATTTGCTGAAAGATTTGGAAATATTGGCTCCTGCTGTGGGGAAAACATTTCACACGCCTACTACCATTGCTTAAAACCAATGTTTAACATTAATGCATAAAAGTTTTGCTGCAACGCAGTAATGAGATTTAAATTGCCTAAAAGCCCGATGTTTCGGGCTTTTTGTGCTATTCAAATGTTATCAAGGGCGTAAGCATATCTAACATTAGTTTAAAAAATACCTTACATAGCTATTGACCCGTGTCATGTTTGAGATTTATAATGACGACAGAAAAAAACATTCGATCATGAACATTTCAGGGTTGTATAAGACTTAATGTTCGGAAAAATTGGGAGGAAGAAGACATGTCCGTTGAAAACGTATTGAAAACAATTCAGGAAAATAATATTGAGTGGGTAGATTTTCGTTTTGTAGATTTGTCTGGTCGTGCTCACCATATTTCATTGCCAGCTTCCGAAGTAGATGCAGAAACATTTGTTAACGGTGTTGCTTTCGACGGTTCTTCCATTCCCGGCTATCGTGGCATCGAGGAGTCCGACATGGTTATGCTGCCCGATCCAGAAGCGGTTTTTATCGACCCTTTCACTCAGCATCCTACACTGAATATTCTGTGTGACATTGCTACGCCAGATGGCGAAAAATACGACCGCGATCCTCGCGGCATTGCAAAAAAAGCTGAGGCATTTCTGCAATCCGCAGGAGTGGGCACAGCAGCATTTTTTGCACCTGAGTCCGAGTTTTTCATCTTTGATGATGTTCGCTACGAAAGCGGCATGAATAGCTCCTCCTTCTTCGTAGACTCCGAGGAAGCAGCTTGGAACACGAACCGTAAGGAAGAAGGCGGCAACCTGGGCTTTAAAGTGGGAGTGAAGGGCGGATATGTACCTGTAGCGCCAGTAGATACCCAACAAGATATCCGTAGTGAAATGTGCCGTTTGCTTGAAGAAGCAGGTCTGAGAATTGAGCGCCATCACCATGAGGTAGCTACGGCAGGCCAAGCGGAAATCAACTTCCGTTTTGACACACTCAAGAAAACAGCAGATAACCTGCTCGTCTATAAATACATTGTACACAACACAGCTCGTCAATATGGTAAAGTGGCAACATTCATGCCGAAACCAATTTTCGGGGACAACGGAAGTGGTATGCACGTTCACCAATCCATTTTCGATGGCGACACTCCTTTGTTCTACGAAAAAGGTGCTTATGCTAATCTGAGCGAAATGGCTCTTCATTATATTGGCGGTATTCTGTACCATGCACCTGCATTGATCGCTTTGACAAATCCAAGCACAAACTCGTTCAAACGTCTCGTTCCTGGCTACGAAGCACCAGTTAACCTGGTATTCTCCAAAGGTAACCGTTCTGCGGCTGTACGTATTCCAGTAGCGGCTGTTACTCCAAAAGGCTGTCGGATCGAGTTCCGTACACCAGACTCCACTGCTAACCCTTACCTTGCCTTCTCAGCGATGCTGATGGCGGGTCTGGATGGTATCAAGCGCAAATTGAACCCAATCGAATTGGGTTATGGTCCACTTGACACCAACATCTACGAGCTGTCTGACGCTGAAAAAGGTAAAATCCGTAGCGTACCTGGTTCATTGGATGAGGCTTTGGATGCTCTGGAAGCTGACTGCGAATTCTTAACTGAAGGTGGCGTATTTACGAAGGACTTTATTGATAACTATGTAGAGTTCAAACGTTCTGAAGCTAAATCGGTGAACATCCGTGTTCATCCACACGAATATAGCCTGTATTTTGACTGCTAATAACTTGATTGCTTAGCTGCTTTGAATAACAACCACTAGCTTACGGGTAACAGTTGTTATTCAAGATAGGTCTCCGGTCTTATGCCGGGGACCTTTTAATATTAAAGTGAAAATTACAAAATAAAGATGTTAAATACGTTAACATTCACAACTTTGTCACATCATAAATGAAATTGAAAACATTTTTATACAAGTCTTGAACGCATTTATGAATACTGCTATCATAGCGATAATATCCACACCAGAGTAGAGAAGGGATGGGAATTTGTTGAGTAAGAGAGCCTACAATTTTAATGCAGGACCAGCGGCATTGCCGCTTAAAGTACTGGAACGTGTACAAGCTGAATTCGTAGATTTCCAGGGAACAGGGATGTCGATCATGGAAATGTCTCACCGTGGAGCTGTGTATGAATCTGTTCATAATGAGGCGCAGGAACGTCTGTTATCTCTGCTGGGCAATCCACAAGGCTACAAGGTGTTATTCCTACAAGGGGGCGCAAGTACGCAGTTTGCAATGCTGCCTTTAAATTTCTTGCGCGAAGGACAGACTGCGAGCTATGTAATGACAGGTAGCTGGTCGGACAAGGCATATAAAGAAGCCAAGCTACTGGGCAAGGCTCATATTGCCGCATCCTCCGCTGATGAGAAGTACATGCGTCTTCCGAATGTGGATTCCTTGGACTTGCCTGAGAATACTGCTTATGTGCATATGACGTCCAACGAAACGATTGAAGGTACACAATTTAAGCAATTCCCGGATACGGGGTCTGTACCATTGATTGTGGACATGTCCAGCGATATTTTTTGCAAGCCTTTTGATGTTACTCAATTTGGATTGATTTATGCTGGCGCACAAAAAAATCTGGGACCTTCTGGTGTGACGGTCGTGATTGCCCGTGAAGAGTTGCTGACTTCCTCACCGGACAATATTCCTACGATGTTGCGTTATAGCACATATGAAAAAAATAACTCTCTCTACAATACTCCCCCATCCTTTGCCATATACATGGTGAATGAAGTGCTGAAATGGATTCAGGAAGAAGGCGGTTTGGAAGGCATTGAGCGTGTGAACCAGCAGAAAGCTGCTTTGCTATACGACCGTATTGACAGTAGCGAAGGCTTCTATCGTGGTTGTGTGGACAGCGCTGATCGCTCTATCATGAATGTAACCTTCCGCCTCGCGAATGAGGATCTGGAAAAACAATTTATTAAGGAATCCGAACAGGCCGGATTTATCGGACTGAAGGGACATCGCAGTGTAGGAGGGCTTCGCGCCTCGATCTACAATGCTGTTCCACTGGAGAACTGTCAAGCATTAGCCGAGTTTATGGACGGATTCAAGCAACGTAACAGTTAATTACGCGGACATATATTTCGATACACGATATTTAAAATCGAAAAAGTAAATGTAGAGCCTTCCCTGAATGTGTATAGGGGAAGGCTTTTAGTGGTGTGGGTTGAAATTTTTGTCGTTTGATGTTCATATCTGTCTGATTTTGTTAAAATAAAAGAATGTGTATGTTTTTAATGTATACACTTTGGTTAAACTGTAGGTTATTTGTCTGATGAATTTAATGATGAAGGGAACGAAACGTGATGCCATTACATATTGTGCTTGTCGAGCCGGAAATCCCGGCTAACACAGGTAACATTGCCAGAACGTGTGCTGCAACCGGAACTCATCTGCATCTGGTGAAGCCACTGGGCTTCCGTACCGACGATGCCACGTTAAAACGGGCTGGACTTGATTATTGGTATGCTGTCCACATTGAATATCACGAGTCTTTTGCTGAAGTGCAGGAGAAATATCAGGAAGGCCGCTTTTTTTATGCGACGACCAAAGCGAATCAGCGATATAGTGATATTGCATTTCAGGATGGAGACTTCTTGGTATTTGGTAAAGAAACGAAAGGTTTGCCTCCAGAGCTGCTAGCTGCTAATCCAGATACATGTATCAAGATGCCTATGTCTGATAAAGTAAGATCTCTAAACTTGTCGAATTCCGCTGCGATTATTGTATATGAAGCGCTGAGACAAATGGATTTTCCGGATTTATCATAAAGAGCATCGAGTGAACAAGTATAAATGCGAATAAAGAACCAGGACCTTAGTTGCTAATAAGAGTTTCACCTTTGTTGCTCAAAGGTACATGACAGTGGAGCTTAAATAAAGGTTGTATGGTCGAAAATTTGCGAAATTTCTCAGCGAGGGCTAATGATAATTGGCTTTCCGGTCGATAAAAATATTATAGACATTCTGTACCATACTTTGATATGGTTCATGATTTTATGAAAAAATGTAATAAAATTTCCTGTGATCAGCAGGATTCGACAAAAAGACAGCGAATACTACATAAAGAATAGTGTCTTTGTACCTAGTTTTTCGCATGGTAAGAAATTTGTAAGTTATTACTCAATAGGAGAGGTGTACGATCACGATGAAACCTGCCGGTGTGGTACGTAAAGTTGATCAGCTGGGGAGAATAGTTTTGCCTAAGTCACTGCGTAAAAGGTACCAAATGAATGAGGGAGATCCTGTCGAAATTTTGGTTCAGGGTGACCACATTATTTTGGAGCGTTACCGTCCAAAATGTGTATTCTGCGGGTCAGTAGAACAAGTGAACGATTTCAAAGACCGTTATATTTGTGCTCAATGCCTGACAGAAATGACACAGTATTCCTCCTAAATGAGGCAAAAGCATCACGACATTCGTTCGTGATGCTTTTTTTCGGATAGAGCCGTACGTCGGCTAGCATATTTAATTTAGTAGTAGACTATTAGGTAGCTATTTATAGAACAAAAAATGAGTAGGGACTGGACGCAAATTACCATCGGACGGTTTGTTTACGACTCGACCGTTAAGTATAAGCGACGAGGAACCGCCTCCGTCCAAATTATAGGCATCTTGAACACCTAGATTGTACATTTTCCCTTGCAGTTCTTCGAGCGTCGCGCCCGAACCCCCGCTTTCATTGTAGCCGTCTACGACAATAATGAGCAACTGATCATCTTTATAGTTGCCAATGACCGTACGTGGGGCCCGCTTGGGGGAGACTTTCCATTTGTCAGGAATAGGCATTTTTTGTCCCCTTTGCAGCAGGACGGGAACGAAGGTAGCCCCAAAGGCAGGCTTTAAGCTGTCAAGAGCACCTTGACTGTAAAATTTGCCACCGATAAGCTTGCCATCGTTACTCAGTCCGACGAAGGATAAATCCTTAAAACTGGACTGAAAGCCAGTAAGGTAGTGGCCGTTCAAGACAGTAGTGCTTAATGGATAGCGTTTGCCGTCTCCATCCGCAAAGCCGCCTGCATTGATGCCTGCAATAGCTCCGTGTCTCAAGACTGCACGCATGGTGGTTTCGGAGCCACCCAATTTGTCACTTCCCAAAGACATTTTCATAGCAGTAGGATCTTTAAGTTTGACCTTCATAGCGTAGCCATGATAAATTCCCGGGTTTACCTTAAACAATTCAATGGTAATCCGGTTGCTATCTACCCGCTCATAGGGAACCCCCAGTTTGGCGGTGATACGTCGATCATAGATGATCGCGGGCCGCTTGGACTGCGTAGAGGCAGTCACGACAAGCTGATTCATCGTTTGGGTCGTTTGCTTGTATAGCTCAGAAGTCCGGTGAATCGTAGACAAGGTGTATGTTGCCGTTTGCTTGGCTTCATCAAGCTGCTTGCCTACTGATTGCGTTTGTAGAGTGACTTCAGCTTTTTGCAGACTCGAAGAAGTAGACCCAGGAAAGCTCAATGAGGGATGCACTAACAAAATACACCCCAACAAACCGATAAAAGGAGCAAGGGCCAACATAAAGAACCGGTTCACTTGTTTTGCGTCTACATTCATTTTAGCAAGTCCATTTTTTTCTGAAGTGTATTGAGTTGCTGCTTGACTTCGTTTAATTGGGTATACAGTTTATTGCTGTTATCGGTCTTATTGTTTGCATTATCCTTCGTAAAGGTCAGTAGTTCATTGAAGGACTGGACTTTTCCCTGCAATCCGCTAACTTCCTTGGAAAGAGCAGTCAGTTGCTTTTCATAGTCAGATTTGAGTGCTTGAATCTGTTGGTCTGTATGGGTTTGCATCTCGTTTAGCATTTGCTGCTTCAAGTGATTGCTATACAGATAGGTTGCGAGAGCACCTAGTATAATAAGAATGAACCAAAATAGCAGAAAAGCCTTTACGGGTAACCCCTTTCTTGAATTGCTCCGCCGAGCTTCGGTAGGAGGACGTTCAGGTGAAGCTTGCATACGATTTTCAACTCCCGTGTAAAGTCAAATTTCCAGTCTTTATTTGCAGTACCAATTCTATCATGGGCCTATTTATTTCGCAAAAGTGAAATAGTCGTATAAAAATATTGGAAAAAGAGATTGCATCGGAAGGAAGTCCTAGGATACAATTTCCTTAAACGTTTTTCGCTTCCTATACGTTCACATTCGCGCAATTTCTACATATGCAATCCCCAATTTTAGAATTATTTTCGCTACTAACTATGTATTTTTTTGTAAAATCAGGAGGTTTAGATATGAGAAAAGTATGGCAGGTGGTCATCATAGATATCCATCCTACAAGTATGCTGGGAACAAAGCTTATTTTGGAAGACCAGCAGGATTTGCTTGTCAGAGGGATGTCTTCCTCCGGAACGGAAGGCTTGGAGCTGGCTTGTTCCATTCGACCGGAAATCATTTTAATGGACTACAGGTTGCCTGAGGGAACGGCGGAACCATTTTTGACACAAATGCGGGCCTTGTCTCCGGACAGCCATATTGTTATTATGACGGATGAGGATAATATTACGTTGTTTCAGCAGCTAATTTCGCTTGGAGCAAATGGAATGTTATCCAAGCAGGCATCACCGAGCCAGTTAATCCATCTGATCAACGGTTTACGCGAAGGATTTGCTTCTTTACCAATGGACTGGATTCGGTGTGGAAACTGGCCCTTTATGCCGTTAATGGCATCCGAGCCTTTTGACGAATTGACACAAACCGAAGTGTTTATTATGGAACGTATTGTACAAGGTATTACATATGACAAAATTGCTATCGAGATCGAAGTTAGCCGGCGCTCCATTGATAATTATCTACGTAAAATTTATGCGAAATTAGGCGTGTCCAGCCGGGCGCAGGCGATTGAACGTTATGCCTTATATGCGCGTCAGATGAAGCAGCTATATGCCTGACGCGTCAGCCCGGAGATCATGACCTATTTTTCAGGAGAAGGAGGATGTTCATGCAATATTCCTTTGCTTCACGAACGGCTGCGATGTTGGCTTCTCCAGTGCGTCATATCCGGGAAAATGCGAGAAGACACTCCTTTATATCTCTGGCTGAAGAACTACCTGCACAAGAGCTGTTTCCGGTGAAGTTGCTGGAAGAAGCGGCCCATGATGTGTTTGGCTCCGGCCCTGACGCCCTCCAGTATGGTGAACCGGAGGGCTATTTCCCTTTGCGGGCATGGCTTGCGGGAGAGTGGGAACAGCGTAAAGGAGTAAGAGTACCACCAGGTCAAATCCTTCTCACGACAGGCAGTCAGCAGGCCATTGACCTGATCATAAGGCTGATGGTGGATGAGCGTGATCCGGTATTAGTTGAAAACCCGACATCTCCTGGATGTTTACAAGTACTATCTATGCAGGGTGCGCAGATCGTTCCTGTAGAATCAGATGCGGAAGGTGTCATTCCTGATAAGCTTGAAGCTTTAATGATCCGTTATCGACCCAAGCTTTTTTTTGCCACGCCAACGTTTACAAACCCGACGGGCTCCTTGTGGAGCGCGGCAAGGCGGCAGGAAATTTTGGACCTGTGCAGGCATCATGAGGTGCTAGTAGTTGAGGATGATTCTTATGGTGAATTGCATTTGAAGCAAAAAAATGAGTCCCATGACAAGAGTCCGCATGGTCAGAGTCGAAAATTTGCAGAGACTTACCCCTCACTATTTGCGCTGGATCATGCGGGCCAGGGAGGTCAAGTACTCTATATTGGTTCGTTCAATAAAACAGTTGCTCCTGCGCTGAGAACGGGTTGGGCTGCTGGTCCTGCACCGTTAATTGAAGGGATGTACGCCTTGAAGCAGCTGGCTGATATGCAATCCAGTACGATGAACCAACGGCTGCTGTTCCAATTGTTGACCAGCTCGCGTTTTCAATGGCACGAGCACTTGGCGATGTTGAACAAGGAATATTCGACTCGACTTCAATTAATCTTGGAGCTGCTCAAGCGCCCGTTTTGGAAAGACGTGACGTATCATATTCCGTCCGGTGGCATGTATGTATGGGTGCAGTTGCCCGATGGGCTGGACAGCGCATTGCTGCTAAAGGCGGCGTTACCCAAAGGCGTAGCCTTTATGCCAGGTGCGCTATGTGCGGTTGGCAGTGAAGGCGCGTCCCATATCCGACTCAATTTTAGCCATCCGGGCCGTGAGCAATTGCTTATGGGCATGAATCTGATCGGTGAGACGATCAGTGAATTTACTGCGCGGAGCTAGCAAAAACCATCGCCCCATGTCAGTCATCTTCCGCTTCCGCTGCAACAGTGGAGTAAGTGAATGGCGCTTCCGCAATCTGGCGCTGTCCACTGTCCTCGTCAAGCTCTGCGTCCATACCAGTGGCCGTTTTAATGCCATGCTCTTGCAGTACTGCCGCATACTCGTTCAGGGCAGCTTCGCCAAACGGAGTCAATCGATAGCGGCCGCGGGATACGCGCTCAAACCAGCCGTAGTAGTTGTGCTGAAGTACGGCAGCAGCTGTGCTGACGGCTGCTATGCGGGCTAGCTGCGCCGGAGCGGCTTCCCCCAAGCTCTGCAAGGCTACGGCTACGCGCAGCGCTTTTTCCCGATAGGCAGTGACCAGCTTGCGTCGGGTGCTGCCGCCGATATTGTGGTCACCGCTGCGTGCGTGAAATTCCCGCAGCAGCTTTTCCTTGCGCGAGCCGGGGCGTACCTTTGCTGCATTGTGGACATTGTCGCTAGGCGCCGCAGGCTTACACAGTACCTCAACGAGCGGCGGCTTAGTTTTAAAATGGGTGACGGTGAGCAAGCCAAGTCCTAACTGGCGGCACAGTCCGACCAGCTCGTTCCAGCGCTGATTCACGGCCCCTTTTTTGGCACGATTCCGTTCTACAGCTACATATACATTGCTGCTTAGTTTCAAACGCTGCATGCCTTGCAGCACAAGCGCCAGGTTAAACGTCTTTTTGATCTCCACAATCAGTGGTGTCTGTTGCCCTGGCTTGATACCCACCAAATCGCAGTTGCGTACCTCTCCTTTGACTTCATATCCCAAGTTCTCAAAAAAGGCTTTCACCGGAGCGTACAACTCCGTCTCATGCCGAACCGCCATGACTTCTCCCGCTCCTTTATCCCATTATTCCGAGCTTATATTGTACCATAATGCGTCAGGTCCGCGTCGTTGTTGTATATTTTAGCACAGTGTATCCCTTGGTTTTTTCGAAAAAGCAGAGAGACCTGTCATAAAAAATAGGTCAATTCTGAAATCAATCTGCATAGGTATGTATTACACTTTTTTTAAGAGGATTGCATCATATCCTGAAAGGCGTGACGAGTGTAGCCATAATCATCAGGAGTGGAGGATAGTCATTACGCAGTCATGGGAGGAACCGAGCATGAATATTTTTGAACGCGTTGCGGAGTACCGGGCGGAAAACAACCGTCTGGCCTGGAGCGGCACTTTTAGAGAGTATATTGAGATACTCAAGAAAGACCCGACGCCGGCGATGACAGCTCATGCACGGGTTTACAAGATGATTGAATCTTTTGGTGTAGAAGAGGTTGGGGGACATAAGCGATACAAATTTTTTGAGCAGGAGATCTTTGGATTGGATCGAGCGCTGGAAAAGTTGGTGGAGGAATATTTCCATTCCTCAGCCAGGCGGCTCGATGTACGCAAGCGTATCCTTCTTTTGATGGGACCCGTCAGTGGGGGGAAATCGACACTGGTCACGTTGCTAAAACGTGGTCTGGAGAAATTTTCGAGAACGGATCAGGGAGCTGTATACGCGATTGAAGGCTGCCCCATGCACGAGGACCCCCTTCATCTGATTCCTCATGAGCTGCGTCCCGATTTTGAAAAGGAGCTGGGTGTACGGATTGAAGGTAATCTCTGCCCATCCTGCCAGATGAGATTGCGCACGGAATTTGATGGCGATATTGAAAAGGTCCGCGTGGAGCGGGTATTTATATCGGAAGAAAACCGAATTGGTATTGGTACGTTCAGCCCTTCTGATCCGAAGTCACAGGATATTGCTGATTTGACGGGCAGCATCGACTTTTCCACGATTACGGAGTATGGTTCGGAATCTGACCCGCGTGCGTATCGGTTTGACGGAGAATTGAACAAAGCGAATCGTGGACTGATGGAGTTTCAGGAAATGCTGAAATGCGATGAGAAGTTTTTGTGGAATTTGCTTTCTCTGACCCAAGAGGGAAACTTCAAGGCTGGGCGGTTTGCGCTCATCAGTGCAGATGAACTGATCGTGGCTCACACCAATGAATCCGAGTATAAAAGCTTTATTGCAAACAAAAAGAACGAGGCGTTGCAATCACGGATGATTGTAATGCCGATTCCTTATAACCTGAAAGTATCTGAGGAAGAAAAGATTTACGCCAAGCTCATTGAACAAAGTGATATGAAACATATCCACATTGCGCCTCATGCGCTGCGAACGGCTGCCATTTTCTCCGTGCTTACCCGCTTGAAGGAGACGAAGAAACAGGGGATGGATCTGGTCAAAAAGATGCGCATGTATGACGGTGAAGAGGTCGAAGGATACAAGGAAGCCGATCTGAAAGAAATGCAAAGTGAGTTTCTAGAGGAAGGTATGTCCGGGGTAGACCCGCGGTACGTCATTAATCGTATTTCTAGTGCATTGATTAAGCAAAATGTGGAATCCATCAATGCCCTGGACATTTTACGAGCAATTAAGGATGGTCTGGATCAACATGCCTCCATCACAAAGGAAGAACGAGAACGCTATCTGAATTTCATTTCCGTGGCTCGTAAGGAATATGACGAATTGGCTAAAAAAGAAGTGCAGAAGGCCTTTGTGTACTCTTTCGAGGAATCAGCCAAGACGTTGTTTGACAACTATTTGGATAACATCGAAGCTTTTTGCAATTGGGCGAAAATTCGCGATCCACTCACAGATGAGGAACTCGACCCGGATGAGCGGCTCATGCGCTCTATTGAGGAGCAAATCGGGGTATCGGAAAATGCGAAAAAAGCGTTCCGTGAAGAAATATTAATCCGTATTTCCGCGTATTCTCGCAAGGGACGGAAGTTTGAGTATCATCATCATGATCGGCTGCGAGAAGCCATTGAGAAGAAGCTGTTCGCCGATTTGAAGGATATTGTGAAGATTACGACTTCGACCAAAACGCCTGACGCTAATCAGCTCAAACGGATGAATGAAGTGATTAAGCGATTGATTGAGGAGCATGGCTACACAGGAGCCAGCGCTAACGATCTGTTGAGGTATGTAGGTAGCCTCCTGAATCGGTAAGACGAAATAATAAACAAGTACAGTATGGTGAAACCATGGGTTGATCTGGATGGTGCCACACGGTTGTGAGGTATCCGATCAACGTGTTTCGTAGAGGGAATTCGGCAAGCACAGGGGATTTCAGGTGCTGCCGGATTCTTTTTTGTATCATCAGGCAGTTGTGATTATATATTTTCTGAAATTGCTATGAAAAAAATCATAATCAATCTTCTGCTTTTTTAACAATTTCTAAAAAGTTGCCGATAAATATGGTAATGTAAAATCTATGTAAACTATTATTTGGAGGAACTTATGATTCATGTCGCGGAGAGTAGATTAAAACAGATACAATATATTGGTATTACTGATGATGATTTGGCTTTATTACATCATTATCAGGGACTATTCCAATCTATTGTGAATGAGGTGGTCGATCGGTTTTATGAGCATGTAGAAAAGGTTCCGCATCTCATGTCGATTATTTCCAAATGGTCGAATATTGAACGACTAAAACAAACACAACGTGAATACTGGCTTTCTCTCGCAGATGGAAAAATAGATGATCCGTTTATCGAACACCGTCTTTTTGTGGGGCAGGTACATTCCCGAATCGGATTGTCTTCCGATTATTATTTGGGCACGTACATTGCTTATCTTGATATTGCAGTGGACATTTTAAAGCGTTCGGGGATAGAGGACTGGTTTTTTATTGTGCATGCTCTTTCCAAAATGTTCAACCTGGATTCCCAGCTTGTACTGGAAGCTTATCAGGAAAAGGAAAAGGAAAAGGAACAAATCAACGAGCTGGCCGACGAACAAACGCAGGTGCTGACCGTTGTGTCCCGAATTGCGCAAAATTTGACCGGGATGATTGCTGAGCTTAGGGAAAATACGGATAATATCGCGGAGAGTGCCTGCAACACTGCTTCTTCGCAGGAACATACAGAGGAATTGGTACAGCATTTGAGTGACGAGATTAAGCATATTGAGCAGATGAGCGGTACGATCCGGGAACTGTCCGATCAGACTCATCTGCTGGGACTGAATGCGGCGATTGAGGCTGCCCATGCGCAGGAAGCAGGGCGCGGGTTTCAAATTGTGGCACAGGAGGTGCGAAAGCTTGCATCTAATTCGAAGCAAGCACAGGAGCAAATTCAGCGCAAGGTGCTGGATATTGCCCGTATGCTTGACAGTGTACAATCCGAAACAGCTGCCACAACAGCCAGTGCCCGGCAACAGGCTTCCAGCTCAGAGGAATTGGCTTCGTTCACAAAGCTGATCGAAAACATGGTGAAGGAATTGGAAATGCTGCAGCACTCCTCGGAAATGCTGCAGGTGTAAGATGTGGCTTGAAGGCTATCCTTACGTTGGAGGCTTCACTACTGTAACGATTCAGTCATAGACTTTTTCCATTCTATATGAGCCGCAAGTACTCTTTTCCATAACTCGTCCCGTTCCTGGCGACTGTAGTTAACGAGCGGCTCGCCAAATACATCTGCTAACACTTCCAGCCACTGCGACTTCTTATCCAGTTCTACTTTTTCCAAACCGTTTAGCCCGCGTCTTTTCCAAATACATCCTCTGAGTTCATTCGCCTCTAATGCTTGCCTTTGCCGAATCAGAAACAGGTTAAACCATGGAGATTCCGCTGAGCGGCTATAGAAATGATGTTTCGGCATAAATTCTTCCAAATCCTGAACAACCGCAGGGGCAAAATCAACGCCAACAAATGAAGCAAGTGAGTCATGCTCTAAGCGCCAACCTTTTGTAACAACTCCGGATTCCATAACTTTATAATGAAGAGGGGCTTGTTCATAAGTCCCCATACGGAGTGGAAGAGGCTCATATGGCATATCGCCTAGCCCGACATCAACAATCCATACTTCATCTTCATGATGCTCATTTAGCAAGTTCACTGTTAGTCCAAGATGAAATGAATTAATGCGTGGTTCAGCTCCCAGAGGTTGTACCCCGGCACGATGCAGAGAGACTTTGTACCCTAGTGAATATAGTAGTGCACTAAAGGCACCATTCAGATGAAAACAATAACCACTTCTCCCATGTAGAATGAGTTGAATGGATTCTCGAAAACCAATGGCTGCCGGCTTCCTTGCGAAAATGTCCAATGTTTGCCATGAAAGATGTTTTACATGAGCCTTATGCAGTTCAACTAAATAGGAAAGGGTAGGAGGCTGAATTTCGGGAATTCCAATTCTGTTTAAATAAGCTTTTATTTCTTCTTTTGTCATGGTGTACATGTACAATCACCTCTATTGTTAGTTTCCCAAATTCTCTTCTCGAAACCATTAAGCATTGAGTCTTAGCATCATTGTAGAAGGGGAAAGTGCTGTTTACAATGCTATATATTTTTGGTTGTACCGGTACAGTCAGTAATTCGATTGGCTTTAGCGGCATGCGCTTTTCCTGTAGTTGGTTGTCAGAACACAAAAAAACAGACCGCTTCATCGGGTCTGTTTTTTTGTTTAGTTCCAAGCTGACAGATTATAAGAGTGATCTAAGTTCACGTCGGTATTTGTTCAAATGCGCGAACGACGGAATGACTCGCTTGGCAGAACGGAAGCCGCCTATTCTGATATTGCGGACTACATGATAGGGAGAGATCAATAGTGCGTGAAGCAGATGCAAATCATGGGTGCTCAATGGACGATATCGTTGATAGTAATCTATCGCGCGCAGCATCTTTGTCCCGTTCCAAAGACAATTCCGATGAAGAAGATGGGAGAGATCTTTCATCCTTACATGTAGGGAGCAATTTTCAAAGTCGATCAAATGGATTTTGAGCTGTTTGTCTTTAATCAGATTGGGATAATTATAGTCGCCGTGTATAAATGCGGCGGCTTTTTGCTCCTGAGCAATGGCTTCTCTAACTTTGGGCTGCTGTAGGCGATGGGACACTTCTTCACAAAGAGCTACGAGATGTGCTGTGCCTCTGTATGGGATGAGGCGTTTTTTGTATCCAACTATTTCATCGCTCAAGCCTTCATAACGGATTCTGGATGGCGGAGCTTCAGTGATAGGAAAGCTAACGGCACTGGAATGGAATTTGGCTAAAGTAGCAATTCCCTTTTTGAAGTCTATTCTTTTTGTGAATTCTGGTCTGAGTCCATGAACCCAATTGGTTAATGTATACGAAACACCTTCATAGGTCATGTAAGCCGTTTGTTGTACTGTTGGATAGACCTTTTGGCTGCGTGTAAACCCGCGCTCATCCAAGTAGGACAAGACACGTGTAATAAAACGGATCTCTTCTTCCGGAAATTTGTAGGGTTTTAAGCAATAAGTCGTATTAGCGGTCTCAATCTTGTGAATGTCCTTCATTTGACGGGTACGCTGAATTTTGATTCCGTACATCTGCTCAACGTTCGATAAAATCGACATTTTGATCCTCACTTTCTTTTATACATGAGCCCACTCCTGCAAAATATGGATGATTTGTAATCGAAGAGGCCACGACTGATCCCAATTGTCCAGGATTTCGCGATCTCTTGAACGATTCGGGTGTCGGGAAGCATGCCAGGCTTCTCGTGGTAGTTTATATAAAGCTGTAACAATCTTCCGTTCAGTACGGCTTAGTGGTTTACGCTTTTGGTATCCCTTCAGCAAGGATTGCACAAATTCAGGATTGAATTGAGTCGTATTCATAAGGGCCTTTGCCAAATCAGCATAGATTGAGCCGATCTTAGCCCGATCCCAATCAATGATTTTGAGATGACCGTCATCCGAAATAATGACATTTGGGGTAGTGATATCACTGTGTATCAAGGAGGGATGCCGATGTTCCATCCGAAGCAGCCTTATGATGGATGCATCCTGCAAATCCTTCCATGCTCGCCTGGATAAACGTTTGCAGTCTTCGCCGTGAGCATTGTACCAGTTGCGGTACGTTTTATCATGGCGACTGTTTTTTATCATTTTTCTTTGAAAAAGACGATCCTGGTTTTTCCATATCCGCAATTGTTGAATGGTCGGAGGGGACTTTCCTTTATCCATCCGATGCAAGCCGGTGGAGGTGGCGTGAAGTGTGGCAAGTGCCCGCCCCAGTTTTTCGAAATCTTCAGCGGTCTCCAGTCCCCGTCCTTTGATCCACTGACTTACATAAAATGGCGTTCCTTGATGTAGAGTCCATAACTTACCGGAATGAGTGGGGAGCCATGCGGGCATGTAGGTATACTTTCTCTTTTTCAAAAGCCTTATATGACTCGCAGCTCGTTCCATCTGTTGAATCGTATTTGAACGGATCATCTTTGTACGACTAAAGGGCTTTAATGCATAAGTTCCCTTTTTCGTTTTCACCTGGATCACTGCATTTTTTCGGTATAATGATGAGACTAAGCTTGATTTTAACGGGATCAGGCCGAAACGACGGGTGATTTTGCGAATCTGTGCTTTAGTATAGGATTTCGCCATAAGAACCTCACTTGACTTTGGATTGAAGAAAAAGGTAATCCTCTGTTAGTTATCAGTCTATTCATGAAGAAATAATAGGTGCAGTTTTATGAAGCCATCTTCGTTCTTTTCCTATGTCACATTGGTCAAAAAAACGGAGCAGCGAAAGTTCACTGCTCCGTATTAATTAGCTCTGTATTTAGTTACCCTGATTATGACCTGGGTGATTAATATTCGTTGTCATCATCATCTTCGTCTGTATCCACGATTGCGCCAGATGATGCATGGATTTCAAGCTCAACGGTTCCTTCGTTGGTGAGTACCTTTACCTCGTAGATGAACTGTCCATCTTCCTTATCCAATTTAGAAGACAAAAGGGTACTCCCGGGTACGTGCTTAAGCGCAATTTGTCCAGCCTGTTTTTCAGTCAGGGTGATGTGATTTGGCTTGTTAAGGGAGGACTCGTCATTCGAGTCATGATCAAGCTCAGAATGGGAACGGATGGTTTTCCCAGTATAAGCATCAACATCTATATCCCAATCTTTATCCCCTTGCTGGAGATCCACCTCATAGTAGACTTTTCCGTTCTTGCGCTCCAGTTCGACATCTTCAACTTGTGCATTATTCCCCACAGCCTTCTTGGCAATGTTGGCAGCGGCGGTCGCTCCAATAAGGCCCGTAGGTTTAGCGGCCCATACAACATTCGCTGAGACACCCGTAACTGTAACTCCAAGCAGAACCGTGGCTGCCATAATTCCTAATGTATAGTTTTTTTTCATTACATAATTCCTCCTTGTGCTATAAGCATGAATACAGCTTATCTCTTGAACATGAGAGGAACATAATAGAATCATGAGAAAACCATGAGAAAACATGAGCTGAGATGATCATCAAGTCGTCATGATTCGTTGTGCTCCTGTTTTTCTTTTTCCCACGTTATAGAGTCGATAGAGCCCGATACTGCATTGACCTGTACTACTGCTTCACGCCCATCTTTTACCTCAACCTCAACCAGATAGTAGAGGCCTTTGTCGTTGCGATGAAGCTCAATATCATCGGATGTTCCGTTAACTGCTTTGGCAGCAAGCTTGGCTGCTTCTTTCTCTGTAATAACGAGAGAAACCGGGGCAGGTTTATTAGCTGGATTCGATGTGTCTCTGGTTGGTGAGTTACCAGGATTGTGGTCTTGGGGCTCCTGCTTCGCATCTGAATAAACCTGTATCCGCTTAATGGAGTCGATGACACCGTCATAGGCATTGGCTTTTATATCGTACTTCCCTTTGGCGCGTTCCAGCCTGATCAGATAAAAATCACCCAAGCGTTGGGATTCGAGCACCTCACCGGGATACTGATGCAAAACGGATTGGATGACGGCCTTTTCTTCCAATGGAGAAGCTACTAACGACCGTGCCCAAGGCCACTGTAAAAGACAAATTGTAATCAATACAGCCGCCAGCGCACCCCCAATCACCCACACATAGATGGCTTTCATCGTTATTCCCTCCTTTGGCTTATTATTTTGGAACGGTAGGGAGGATGATCGTTGCAGTTGTTCCGCTCCCCTCTACACTTTCTAGCCCAATTTGAGCATGTATAGCTTGTGCAATTCCTGTAGCCAATGATAAGCCTAGCCCAGCCCCACCTTCCTCGCGGCTTCTGGCTTCATCCACACGATAGAAGCGGTCGAATACTTTAGATAACTTTTCTTCCGGGATTCCAATTCCTTGATCTGTGATTCTTATGCAGGGTTGAGCTGTACCGCCCACCGTATCAATCATCAGGTGTATCGGCTCGTCACTGTATTTGCGTGCATTATCCAAAAAGATAAATAGGAGCTGCTTCAGCTTATTTTCATCGGTATAGCCAATGCAGTCTGCCTGTACATCCAGTTGAATTTGTCGGGCGAACGCATTTTCAAATGTAGCTTTTAATTCTGTCGCTATTCTGGTCAGGCGTACAGGCTCCAGCACGACATTCCATTGTTCTTCGTTTCTGGCCAACAGAAGAAGCTGCTCTGCCATGTCCTTCATTCGGATCGCCTCGGAATGAATCGCTTCAACGGATTCGGCGAAAATGTTGGGATGCTGCAACCCCCGCCGTTTGAGCAGACTGGCATAACTTTCAATAATGGTGAGCGGTGTCTTCAATTCATGGGACGCATTAGATACAAATTGTTCTTGCCTGACGAAATTCCGCTCCAGCAGTTCAATCATGTCATTAAATGTTTCTCCCATTTCGACCAGTTCGTCGCGTGATGATGAATGGAGCGGAAGACGTTTAAATTTCCCGCTGCGCTGAATTTCTTTCATCGTGCTAATCATAGATGTAATTGGACGTGTGATCAGTCTGCCGAGCAGCCTTCCCGACACCACGACAGGAATGAGCGCAATTCCAGTGACAGCCACAAGTACGATTCTGAGTACCTGTAGCGTCTGCATCGTCGGTTGCAGACTTTCGGTCACCTGGAGATTGACAACCTCGCCATTGGTCCAAATCATGGGGAGCGATACAAGAATGTAACGATTGCTTTCATAGGTAGTCATGTGAACCTGCCGTGTTTCATCAAAAACGCCCTTCATCAAGCTAAGAGATTGCTCGGAAGAAGAGGTGATAGGGGGAAGAAAGTCGCCTTCTGGTTTCATCAGCCGAAGCATGCCATCCAGCGGTACATAGGCTCGGAGAAGATCCTCAGCGGCTACGGATACCGGAGCACGTTGAATCCCACGAACTATGTTCTCTGCTGCGGCCTCTACCTGGTCTTTTCGATTGTCTATCGAAAATTGGCTGAATAGGAAATAGATCGAAAAATTAATGGCTACAAGTAAGACCGCGAATAATAACGAGGTGTACGTATGGATTTTGTTTTGTAGCTTCATAAAGATTCCTTCAGTACATAACCAATTCCGCGTACAGTATGGATCAGCTCAGGGAGCTGGCGCGTAGGGTCGATTTTATTGCGCACGTAGCGAATATACACATCGACCACATTGGTATCGCCCATATAATCTATGCCCCATACATTCTCCAGTAATTGTTCACGGCTAAGTACCTGCCGCTGGTGTCTGAGTAAATGAACGAGCAAGTCAAACTCTCGCGGTGTAAGCTCAATGTTGTGCTCTCCTCGAAGAACTTCACGAGTACCTTCATGGAGACGTAAATCCCCGGCACTAAGCCATTTATCTACCACTTGTGGAGCCATGTCTATCGTTGCACCCACTCTGAGTGCAGCCCGTACACGTGCAAGCAGCTCTTCGATCACAAACGGTTTGGTAACATAATCATTGGCTCCCAAATCGAGTCCCTCGACCTTATCTGCAATGGAACTTTTAGCCGTCAGCAAAATGACAGGAACGTTCGTATCATGCTTACGAATCCTCCGAAGTAGCTCGATGCCATTGAGACCGGGAATCATAATATCCAGCAACACTAGATCCCAATTGCCTTTGCAATACGTCTCCAGCCCATCAATTCCGTTTTTTTCTTTACATACTTGATAGCCTTCAAATTGAAGTTCGATCTCTAGAAGCCGAGCAATCTTTTCTTCGTCTTCTACGATCAAAATAGATTGTTTCATGATCATGCCCTCCTGTAGGCGAATAGCCGATACGGAAGTATTTTAGCATATACGGACAGGTAAGACACTCCAAAGCGCAGGGCAGTGAGGGAAGAGATGTTTATACTGCGTTATATTTCTTGACATTATAAAGGGATAAAATGTAATAATAGCGCTATGATTTTGTTTTTTTATCCTTTATGCACAACAAACAAGCCTTTGTTTTGGTCAGGACGAACATTGTTTATGTTAGGAAAGTTGCAGTAACATAAGTTAAAACTATTCACCAGAACCGAAATAAAGGCAGACCGCGGGCTTGCCCTTTGTCGCCAGGAGCGTAAAATAAAATGAAGCGAAAGCAGGGATTCAAAATGCATAAGCTTGGGATGATTACGATTGGGCAAGCCCCCCGGTCAGATGTGACCCCTATCGTAGAAAGGGCATTGGAAGGACGGGCAGAGCTGGTACAGGCTGGTGCGCTAGATGGGCTCTCATTGGACTATATACAACAGCATCTATCACCGTCACCGGGAGAATATGTATTAACCTCGCGCTTGACGACCGGGGAGTCGGTGGTCATTTCACGCGAAAAAATCCAGCCACTGCTCCAAGACAAAATCACACGTTTGGAGGAGCAAGGCATACGTACTATTTTGCTACTCTGTACCGGTGTGTTTCCTGGATTGCATACCCGAAGCGCTTTTCTAATTGAGCCAGATCATGTGCTTCCTCCTGTACTAAAGGCCATGTCCAGCGGAAGAAGGTTGGGTCTCATTGGACCGCTCGAAGAACAGAAGAACAACCTCAAGCTTAAATTCAGCCCTTATGGATTGAATCCAGAGTTTGCGGCAGCCTCGCCTTACAGTGGCAGTGAGGAAGAATTTCGCCGAGCAGCAGGACAGTTCAAGAATCAAGCCGATCTGATCGTACTGGATTGCATGGGCTATACGGAAACGCATAGAGAGCTAGCGGCGCATTACTCAGGGGTTCCCGTTGTATTGTCCAATGCCTTGATTGGCAAACTGGTATCGGAAATGGTGTAAGGAGCTAAAAATTGGAGGTAAGAACTATGAGTCAACAACGTATTGAAATCAGTAAAAATGTATTGCAAAAATGTTTGGGACTTACCGCTGGGGAGACGCTTCTGGTCGTAACCGACGATGATAAAAAAGAATTGGGCGAGTCCATATATGAAGCTGGCAAGGCACTGGGGGCAGAAGCAGCTATTTTGACGATGAAGGTTCGCTCCAAATCGGGCGAGGAGCCTCCGGCCCCTGTTGCCGAAGCCATGCTTCGCTCCAACGTTGTTGTATGTGTCACCCGGTATTCGCTGACACATACAAGTGCCCGTAAGCAAGCCGCAGCTGCTGGAGCACGCCTGGCGACCATGCCCGGCATGACAGACGATATGTTCATGAATGGAGCAATTGCTGCTGATTATCCGAAGGTCAAGGCGCTGACCGAAGAGGTGACCGCATTGCTGACTGCTGCCAAGCAGGTACGGATTGAAAAGGAAGGATATAGTCTGAACTTTACCATAGAAGGGCGCAACGGCGTTCCCAGCACAGGTATGTATTTGAATCCTGGCGAATCGGGGAACCTGCCTTCAGGTGAAGCGTATATTGCTCCGCTGGAAGGAATGGCACAGGGTCAGATTGTGGTGGACGGTTCTGTAGCAGGAATCGGTGCCTTAAAAGAGCCACTGCTGCTGACGGTGCAAAATGGTAGATTAATCGCCGCAGAAGGGGAAGCCGGACAGTCCCTGTTGGATATGCTCGGCGAAGGCGATGGTAGAATGCTGGCCGAATTTGGTATTGGAACGAATGATAAAGCCCGCATTACAGGTGTTGTGTTAGAGGACGAGAAAGTATATGGCACGATTCATGTCGCTTTTGGCAGCAATAATACTTTTGGGGGAACTGTCGCTGCGGGTGTACATATTGACGGAGTCGTACAAAAACCGGATGTATATCTGGATGATCGTCTGATTATGAAGGCTGGTCAGTTGCTAGAGCGATAAAGGGAGGAAGTTATCATGCTTGGAATGATCAGAGTGCTTACCATGCAGGACAAAGCAGCTATCGACCTTCACGGCCGGGTCATTGAGCAGCGCTACGGGCTACCTGTCACCAGTGTATGTATTCCCGATCAGCCGAAAGGGATCTACGATGATATCACAGACCGGGAAGCGGTGCCTAAAATTGTGCTCGCGGCGCAACAACTCGTTGAACAAGGCTGTACGTCTATCGGTATTAGCTGCGCGGCTGATCCAGCGCTAGAGGAAACTCGTCAGGCTGTATCTGTACCTGTATACGGGGCGGGGTCCTGTGCGGCACTCTTGGCTCTGACATCGGCCAGCCGTGTAGGCGTGTTGACCATTTTGGAGGAGGCTCCGCCGCTGATTCGCCGCATTTTGGGCGATACCTATATCGGTACAGAGCGTCCCATAGGTGTGCAGACGACACTGGACTTGAACACTCCACAAGGTAAAGAGGCAGCTATGGCAGCAGCGTTACGGCTTCAGGAGAAGGGGGCTGAGGTAATTGTACTTGCCTGCACAGGTTTTGTAACGATGAACTTTGCGCCAGAGCTGGAGCGTACACTAGGGATTCGGGCTATTGACCCGATTGTGGCGTTGGGTGCAGCTGTTTCGGTACGCTAGCAGCCACTTCGTGTGGGGTACAAGCAGGATAGTTCTTAAACTTCATTATAAATAGTTGAATATTAAAATAAACCGCCTTTTCCAGAAAAGGGCGGTTTATTTATGTTCCATTGAGCTCCTAAAGATAGGAATGGGCTGGTGTGGATAGATTTGACCAAGCGGTAAAAGGTTTTGTTTTGTACACTTTTTTGGTACACTATCCTGAAAATTAGATGAACTAAGGATTTTGCAAAATAAATAGCAGGGTGGTCTGTCTTTATGAAAATACCGGGTGTAACAGTTCAAGAGCTCATGGCAATACCCGTGTTGAAGGAGGCGAAGGTATTAAGCGGAGAACAAGGGCTAAGCCGGGTTGTCCGGTTTATTGACATTATGGAAGTCCCTGACCTGAAAGGCTGGGTCCGGGAAGGTGTATTGTTAATGACAACGGCTTATTCGATCCGTCATGAGCCTGAGGTATTGTGTCAAATTATTCAATTACTGCATCAGGGCGGGGCGGCGGCGCTTGTGATCAAGCCTACCCGCTTTCTCACGGAAATTCCCCATAGTGCGCTTGAAGAAAGTAATGCCTGTGGCCTTCCTGTGATTGAGATTCCAGCCGATATTCCCTATACGGATATTACGCAGCGTGTCATGGATATGGTGTTGAACCGACAGGCAGAGCTGCTGCGACGTTCGGAAGAAATCTATCGAACGTTAACGACGATGGTGCTGGAGAACAGTGGCATACAGGCTGTAAGCGATAATATAGCAGAGCTTTTTAAAGCTCCGGTTGCTTTGATTGATAATGGTGGTCAAGCCATTGTCACTTCACCACAAGATTGGGATTGGGCGAAGGTACAAGATGCTCGTCATTTTCCCATTAGTGTGGATAAACGTACAGTCGCCAAGTTGGTCATTGCCCGCAATGAATTGGATGATATGGAGCAGGTTGGTATTGAGCAGGCACGGCTGGTGATGGCGTTAGAATTAATGCGTGAAAAGGCAGTAGAAGATACGGAAAGCCGACTACGGGGGAATTTTATAGATGAGCTCATGACACCTCCGTTGCCGGTGCGGCATGAGGTTGAGCGGAGAGGTCGTCAATTGGGATTCAACCCGGAATATAACTGGGAGGTGGCTGTACTGGAAAGTGCTACGGCTCCGCCAGAAGAGATTCTTTCTGGGTTATTGAGTATGGAATCGACCCGACGGCGTGTGGTGTCTCATATTGAGTTCCGTTCAAATCGTGCGATATTATTTCTGCCGACTCTTCAGCCGAATGATCATCAGAACGCACCTGGCTCTGATCAGGAAACGTCCTGGAGTGATACGCTGAAAAACTGGTCAACTGAAAAAGCCTGGGGTACCGCCGATTATTATTTAGGCATCGGAAGTGCCAAAAAGTTATGGGAGCTGCTGCAAAGCTACAATGAAGCACGTCGTGCCATTACTGTAGCCCAGCGGCTGTATCCTGATAAACGTGTATGCAAATACAGCGATATAGAGATGCACTATATGCTTGGAGAAGCGATGGACAAAGAGGAATTTTCAAATTTGTTTGAACGCAAGCTGGGGAGACTTCAGCAATATGATCGCTCACATGGCAGTGACTTACTCAAAACGTTATTTTATTATTTGGAAAACAGGGGCAGTCTGGTAGATACAGCCAATTATCTTTTTATACATCGTAACTCAGTAAAATACAGATTGGAACGGATACGCGACATGACAGATTTTGATCTTAACGATCCACGTGAGCAGTTTATATGTCATACATGTCTGATTCATTATTATTTGCGGGAACATAGGTAGCTGGAGCGTTTTTTTAATGCAGGGAGGGCAGGACATGGATAAAAAAATACTGATAGCGGACGATGAGGCGAGCATTCGGAATGCGCTGGCTTATGCGTTAAAGCGAGAGGGTTTTTTGGTGGAAACCGCTGTTGATGGGCAGGACGCCTTGGAAAAAGTGCGTTTGTTCCACCCGGATGTGCTCATACTGGATGTGATGATGCCCAAACTGGGTGGATATGAGGTGTGCCGCCGTTTGGAAAGTCGGAAGGGCATCGGTATTTTACTGCTGACGGCCAAAAACGATATCGTTGATAAGGTACTCGGGCTGGAGCTGGGTGCGGACGATTTTATGAGCAAACCGTTTGACCTAAGGGAGCTGCTCGCTCGTATTAAAGCATTGGTACGGAGACTGGAGCGAGAAGGAGCGCCTGCCCCGGAAGGAACAGAAATGGTACTCGGCCCATTACGGGTACGTCCGTCCAGCCGAACGGCTGAACTTGGAGCCATAGCGCTGGATCTGACCCCCAAGGAGTTTGATGTGCTGGCGCTGTTGGTGTCTCATGCCGGGAGGGTGTATACACGGGACGAGCTGCTAGAGCAGGTATGGAGCTTCGATTATGTGGGCGGAACGCGTACGGTGGATATTCATATCCAGCGCTTGCGCAAGAAGCTTGAGCCGCATCAGGCGATATTACAGACCGTGTATGGTATCGGCTATAAGGCAGAGAAAATGACGTGAACGAACATCATTCACTCCATCAGCAAGGAAGCTTGCGGTCCACCGACCAACAGAAGCGCAAACGCAAACCTACAGGCTTAAGCCTGCGTTGGAAATTTCCCCTGGTACTGGCGGCTTTGCTGCTGTTTACTGTCGGTGTGCTGAGCTGGCTCGTGCTTACTGGCATTCGCGCTAACCAGACAGACCAAATGGAACGCAGTTTAAAGCGCCAGGCCGAAATTGTAGAAATGCGTGTAAAACAGTCTTACCTGTTGGGAGTGCGCCAATCACCGGAAGGCTTCATGAAGAAGCAGGCGCCCCAACTCGCAGTGGAACTGGGCGTATCCAGCAATATGCGCGTTATTTTATATGATGGTCAGGGGCATGAGGTTGGCAATTCTCTACCGCTGGCTTTTAGAACAAATGTCAGCCAGGCCCTTTCCTATGCGCTCCAAGGCAAAATTGCGTATATTACGGAAGGTAGCGCAGTCACCTATTTGGCTCCGCTTCAAGGTCCGGACGGCTTACTGGGAGTGGTACAGCTTCATAGCTCAACAGAAGCGCAGCAGCAGTTCTACCAGGCCATTGCCCAGTTGTTTCTATGGACAGGGGGTGCGGTGCTGGTATTGAGCTTTATTTTGGGCTTAGGCTATGTCAGCCGCCAGACGAGAGATATCGGACGACTGACTCGCGCTTCCGAGCAGATATCGACAGGGCACTATCCAGAAGCCAGACTGCTGCGGCGGCAGGACGAGCTGGGAAGGCTGGATGAAGGAATGCTCCAGATGAGTCATGTGATTCGGGAGAGCATTACCGCGCTGGAAAACGAAAAGCTTCGGCTGGAAGAAGCGGTTCAGCGTTTGAGAGAGCTGGAGCAGCAGCAAAAATCTTTTATTGGAAATATCAGTCATGAACTAAAGACTCCATTAACCTCTATTCAGGCTTATGCTGATTTACTGGATATGTATGGGGATGATCCTGAACTGGTGCGTGAAGCGAGAGAAAGTATCAGTAAGGAAACAAAACGGTTGTACGAGCTTGTCGAGGACTCGCTGCGGCTATCTGTGCTGGATAAATATGATTTTGAATTGCATACAGAGGCTGTGAAACTGCATTCGTTGCTGGAAGATGCAGGGAGCCGTATTCGAGGAAAAGCGGCAGCGCGTAGGCTGAATTTTTCGATAGATACCGTTCCTGCCCAGGTGTGGGGAGACCCTAAGCATCTGATGCATATTGTACTGAATTTGCTGGATAATGCAGTGAAGTACAATCGGGACGGTGGATGGATTACGTTATCGAATCGAGTAGAACAGGACACCGTGATTGTGTGTATACGCAATTCCGGCCCATGGATTCCTAGGGAGCAATGGGACATGATTTTTGAGCCGTTTGCTACCTTAAGTCGTGATCGATCTCGTCAGGACAGCGGTACGGGACTCGGTCTTCCTCTGGCGCACAGACTAGCGGAGCGCATGGGGGGAGAGTTGCAGCTTACAGCTTCAGATCATAGTGGGTTGGAAAATGACAACGGGCATACAAATGTAAGTGGGAATGAATTTTCGCTTAGACTCCCTCTCTTGGTTCACGATGGCTCCCTGTAAACGGCCAACTGTTAGCACAGGGCTAAAATGGTGTCTTGTTTACAATTTGGAAACAATCCGATGTATTCATGAGATGTTCGGACATTAAAATGGGGGTATCGTTAACAAGGAGGCCGTTGTACATGATAAAGAAAAACATAGACAGCTATGGGCAAAAGAACGGCTCCCCTCGTCGCGAAGATTCCCGCACAAGAGTTTTCAGACAGAAAGCTACGGGGGTGCTCATGATCGGCATAATCGCCGGGGGATTGCTCAGCGGTTGCGGCATAAAGAGCGCAGGAGAGACAAATCCAGCATCCGGTATGAAACCGGGGCAACAGCTTACTGTGATTGACACGGATGCAGCCCAGCAGCAAGTAACGGACGAGCTGGTGGTATCGTCTATCGACAGGCTGGGGGATGTCTACGCGAGGTCTTGGCTGAGCGACGAAGAGCTGATTGTGGAGCGTAAAACCCAGCTGTGGATTCATAATGTAGAGACCGACAAGGAGCGGATTTTAACGCCAGGTCGTAAGGCTCCGCAGTTACTTGCTGTGGTATCACCGGATCAGCGCCATGTCTTTTTTACTGAAGGCAGCACTAGCAGCAAATATGATATCCAGGGCTACATTTTGGAGCTAAGCAGTGGTAAGGTTACATCGATCGGCAAGCTGGATATGACTAACGAAGTGAGCTGGAGCGATGAGAATGATCTCATTACAGGCACACCGGATGGTAAAATCCAGCTCATTGGTCTGGACGGCAAAGCTAAAGAATTGAGTTTTCAAGATCCGAATCGCTCTGAATTGATGTCTCATGTCGAAAAAGTGGGTAACGCCATATTTTATACAGGCAGTGATAAACAAGGGTATCCGGTGCTGAATCGGTTCACCCTCAATCATTCTCAGGCTGTGACCATTGCAGAGGGGGCCATGTCCTTTGCCGTGTCGCCTGATGGTAAGTCAATTGCCATTGAAAAACGGAAATGGAATACATCCGAACCAGCCCGTATGATCATTTTGGATGAACAGGGCAAAGAGAAAGGAATCATCGGTCAAGGCACTTTAATGAGTCGTGGAAGCTGGTCCAGCGACGGGTCCAAGCTTGCTTATTCCATTTATGATGAGGATCAGCAAGGCATGAGAGGGCTGTATGTGTTTGACCAGTCCACGGGTAAAACCACTCCGGTTACGACCGATATCCAATCCTATGACAGCCCAACGGTATGGAGCCCATCCGCCCGGTTTTTATCCATGTACCAGAACATCTCGGAAGGTGGAAAACAGCTCAATCAAAGCTACATCGTCGAATTTAAGAGGAAGTAGTTTCTGGACCCAGTCGTACACGAGGCTCATCGTTGACAAGGAAATCATACCAGCGGTTGCGAAACCGAACCTGAGGTCCATCAGCGGGGACGTGTGCCTCCATTCGCAGCGCTTCTGGGATTGGACGCGGATGCTGGCTTTCCACCACAGCCCGATCCTCTTCCAGCACCTTGCCACTGTATCTGGAAAAAATGTGGCTCATACCCGGTACAAATCTGGCAAAATTACGTCCAGCCAGTCCGTAGATGGCAGTTAACTCTTGCTCAATCGGAGTGAAGGTGACGAAATTAATAAACTTGCTGCGTCCTTCCTTGGCGGGAGTCAAAATCCATTGCTGTGGAAAGGTATATTGTAATAAACCTTTCCCGTTTTTTACTCGAATATGATTGTCATCCGCTTCAAACTCGATATGAATGTCGGTGGAGGATTTTTTACCGATCGTTTTGTTATGGACAATTGGCAAATGAGCGACATCCAGCACGCTCTCCACAACTCTCGTCAGATGTGCCTTCCACACGGAATCGTAGGGAGACAAAATGAGAGAGGGGTCCTCCAGCTCGGGGAAAATCTCCAGAGGAGGGGGGGATGTGGATGTTCCCAACCCTGAGTTTATCTCAGACTTTGAGCCAACGGCCTGAGGATATACCCACAGCAGGCCGGCTTTTTCAATCACGGGATAGGCATAGGTATGAGCAAACTCAGGAATAGCCCGTCCCGGATGTGCCGGAATATCCACACACTGCCCACTCTCATCGAAAGACCATGCATGATATGGGCATGTGATGTGCCCGTTTTGACAATAGCCGAGCGACAAATCAGCTCCTCGGTGCGGGCAATAAGCATGGATGGCATGTACCTGACGATGATCATCACGGTACAGGACAAAATCTTTGCCAAGCAATCGCTTTTTAAGCGGTTTATTTTTTAGCTCCTTGGACCAGCCAACGGCGTACCAGGCAATCGGGAATACCTGCTGGTCACTTTCACGAACTTCACGAAAGCTGGGATGGGTGTTCATCTATATCAGCGCTCCTCGTTCTGCTTCTCAATTATGACCCGTGGGTCATTTATTATATTAGTATAATACACCCCTGATCCAAAACGAAACAGGTGTCCTGAAATTGGCAAGAAACGAAGGTCGCTTAAGGTTGTATGAAATAGTAAAAAAAGGTGCATATCCTTTTTAGGAATGCCCCTTTTTTAAATTAGGCTGGCTATTTGATTTTGTATGACTATACAAACTTACGATGATGTTTCTTACCGTCATATGAGAATAAGGCAAGCTTACCCTCAATCAAGGTTTCCAAATGAACGGTGCGCCCCCACAGCTGATATACATACGGAAGTGTGCGCTCCATATATTTTAAATCCAGCTCAATGCCTTCGTACTGGTGCTTGAGCTTCAACTCGCCCGTATGCAGGTAATCTCCATCCTCGACGACGATATAAGGGGAGCCTCCATTCACACGTGAAAACACGAGCTGATCCCGTATGTTTTCCCAGGATTTATCGGTGATTTTCCAATCGGGTCCCCGTTTCTCAAACACGTACAGATCCAAATCCTCTGTCAGTTTCTTGGTCATGTAATTGCGTATAAAAGAGGTGTCTGAGTCGAACTCTCGTACCTCGAACATTTTAGCGCGTCCTTCGCCCGGTTTGCGTCCTTGTCGCTCTTGCTCCTCACGGGTTGGGTTATCCCATCGTTTTTCAATATCCTCAAATATTTTCAGTCCCAAATAGTACGGGTTCAGGCTTTGCTTGGAAGGCTGTACGACAGAAGCGTTCAGCATCGCAAATTCAACGGTTTCCTCCCCGGTTAAATCCAGTTCCCTTACAATCCGCTGGTGCCAATAGGAGGCCCAGCCTTCATTCATGATTTTGGTCTCCATTTGGGGCCAGAAATACAGCATTTCGTCCCGTAGCATCGTCATAATATCCCGCTGCCAGTCCTCCAGCACCTCCGAGAATTCCTGAATAAACCAGACGATATCTTTTTCAGGTTCCGGTGGGAACTTGCGTACCTTGATGCCCTCGGTCTCGGTCGGATCATGCTGCTTCGCTGTTTCCAGTGACCATAGATCATCGTAAGGCCCAGGAGGGCGCTGGCGTTTTCCAGGTTCTTTCTGCTCCCGAATTTTGAGCTCCATGTAACGCTGTTTATCCAGATGCCTTGGTTTGATGATCTGTGGGTCTACATGCTCTTGTATCGCCAGTACAGAGTCAATGAAGGATTCCACAGCCTTTGACCCGTATTCCATTTCATAGCTGTTGATTCGATCTGCTGTGGCCGACATACTTTCCACCATATTGCGATTAGAAGCTGAAAAGCGAGCGTTGTGTTTAAAAAAATCACAGTGTGCCAGTACATGGGCGACAATCAGTTTATTCTGCACCAAAGAATTTCCTTCCAGCAGGAAGGCATAGCAGGGATTGGAGTTAATGACCAGTTCATAGATTTTGCTCAATCCAAAATCGTACTGCATTTTCATCTTGTGAAACGTTTTTCCAAAACTCCAGTGGCTGAAGCGCGTGGGCATACCATAGGCTCCGAACGTGTATACAATATCCGCCGGACAAATCTCATACCGCATCGGGTAGTAGTCGAGCCCGAATCCATCGGCAATCTCCATAATTTCTGATATCGCATATTCTAGCTCCTTCTGGTCGGTACTCATCCCACCGATCCCCCTTCCCGTTTGCGAAAAAAGGTACGTAAGGCTTGGTATACCTCACCTTTTTCCTTGATGACATAGTACATAAACTGATCCTTTTTAATATTCTTGTAGGCTGACATCAGCGTGCTGCTGCGATTATATTGATTCACTTCTCCATAGCCGAACATATTGCTCCGCTTTATAAGTTCCTCGATTAGCTTCACACACCGCTCATTGTCCGAGGTCAGGTTATCGCCATCCGAGAAATGGAAGGGATAAATATTGTAGCTGGAAGGAGGATATCGTTTGTCGATAATCTCCAGTGCTTTCAAATAAGCGGAAGAGCAGATCGTGCCGCCACTTTCTCCGCGGGTAAAAAATTCTTCTTCCGTAACCTCTTTAGCCTCGGTATGATGCGCGAGAAAGACAATTTCCACCTTTTCATACTGACGGCGCAAAAAGCGGGTCATCCAGAAAAAGAAGCTGCGAGCGCAATATTTTTCAAAAGAGCCCATCGAACCTGAGGTGTCCATCATAGCTATAATCACCGCGTTGGATTGGGGAATGGTCTTCTCTTCCCATGTTTTGTAGCGAAGATCGTCCGGACTAATATGATGAATGCCCGGTTTCCCCTCACGGGCGTTGCGGCGCAGATTTTCGAGAATGGTTCGTTTCTTGTCAATGTTCGCTTGCATGCCTTTTTTACGTATATCATTAAATACGATAGATTCAACCTCAATTTGATCCTTGTCTTTTTGCTGTAAATTCGGCAATTCCATTTCCTCAAACAGCATATCTTCCAGTTCTTCTATGCTGACTTCCGTTTCCATAATATCGTGTCCCGGCTGGTCGCCGGCTTTCTCACCTTTACCTGGCTTCTGGGAAGCAGGATCACGTCCAATGACATCCCCCACCTGACTGTCGCCATCTCCTTGGCCTACATGCTTTTGCTTTTGATAGTTATAAATGAAGCGATATTCATCCAGACTGCGAATCGGCACTTTAATAATCTGTTGACCGTCCGACATAATAATATTTTCTTCCGTTATCAGATCGGGTAGATTTTGCTTAATGACATCTTTGACCTTCTGCTGATGACGTTGCTGGTCCTGGTACCCTTTGCGATGCAGCGACCAATCTTCGCGGGATACGACGAATGAATATGGCTGGCGTGGTTCCGGCATTATTAGGCACCCCCCAAGTGGATACACGGCACAGTTTGGCCTTGTTGGTTATTAAGTATATTCACGGGGATGAACGATATGTGATGGAACTCGATTTAAATTCTGCCCGTTTGCTTTTATAATGAAAGTAAAAAATGTAAAAAAAGAATGGAGAACCTTGGGTTATGGAAGAAATTGCAGTACTTATAGTAGACGATGAGCAGGGGTTGCGGGATATGCTGACAACGGTGTTAAAAAAAGAAGGATTCCTTCAAGTCAAGCATGCTGCAACGGGTCGGGAAGCGCTGCAAGTCGTGATGGAATCTCATGTGGATGTGATTGTACTTGATGTTATGCTGCCTGATAACGATGGGTTTGAGGTGTGTCGTCAAATGCGTCTATATACGGATGCCCCTATTCTTTTTTTGACGGCAAGAGATACAGACCTAGACAAATTAATGGGGTTTGGTATCGGAGGGGACGATTATATTACCAAACCGTTTAACCCGCTGGAAGTCGTTGCGCGTATGAAAGCTCGAATGAAATATCGGAAAGTTTCGACAGTGGCCATGAAACCGACCTTACGCACTTTAGATTTTGGATATTTTCGTCTGGAACTGGAATCCGGTGTATTGTATGTGGAGGACAAGCAGGTCGATTGTCCGGCACGTGAATGGTTACTGCTGGTATTTCTGTGCAAGCATCCTAACCGTATTTTCAGTGTACGGCAGCTTTATGAGGCGATATGGAGCGAGGCCTTCTTGGGTGATGAGAAGACCGTAGTGATTCATATCTCCCGTTTGCGGAAAAAAATAGAACCTGATCCCAAGCACCCGCAATTTTTAATCAATGTAAGAGGGCTTGGTTATAAAATGATGTCAGTCAAGATGGAGGAGCAAGAATGAACTCTCTAGTTAAGATGTCCTTTCGTTTTATGAAAGTAACGTTATGCTTTGTACTGGCCTATGTTCTATGTTTTGTTATTTGCACGATCTTATATATTTTTATAAAAAGTATATTTGGAGCATCTCAAAATATAAATATTGATCTATTCTGGACAGGACTTGGTATCGTGCAGAGTGTTGTGTTCATAGCTGCCTACGGATGGTATATAGGCAAACCTTTGGTGTATGTAATTAAATGGATTGGAAATATTGCGACAGGGGAATTCCAAGCGCCGCTAAGTGAACTGGAACTGCCAGAGGGCAAAAAAAATCAGAAAAATAGTTATAAACCTCCGTATCAATTGTATAAAGAAGTTTTTGAACAAATGAACATCTTATCGGCCCAATTGCGCAGCAATGAGGAAGAGAGAGTGGAAATAGAGAAACGAAAACAGCAGTGGGTAGCAGGTGTAAGCCATGATCTGAAAACACCATTATCTTATATTGAAGGATATGCGGTCATGCTGACTGCTCAAGAGTATGACTGGTCTGATGAAGAAAGAAGAAGCTTTAGTATGGGTATCAGTGAGAAAGTGACGGAAATGAAGCAGTTGATTCAGGATTTGAATGCTTCTATGCAGCTTAAGGAAGGTCCATTGCCAATCCAATTGGAGAAGGAGGACATTGTGGAGTTTCTACGTAGTGCGGTCATAGATATCGCTAACCATCCTTCAGCCGAGCAATACGAATTTTCTTTTACGTCAATGGACGCGGCATGTATTATGCCCTTCGATAGTAAATTATTAGGCAGAGCGCTCCAGAATTTTTTGATTAATGCTATCATTCATAATCCTCCAGGTACACACGTTTCCATGGAAGTAAGCAAAGCGAACGATAAGCTTCATATTTCTATCGAAGACGACGGAATAGGAATGAATTCCAATGAGTACATGCAGGTATCTCATTCCCAAGGGCATGGAATACCTATTGCCAAAAGCTTTATTGAGGCGCATAACGGAACGCTTCATATCCTTTCAGGCAGTAAAGCGGGTACTAGGATGGAGATTTCACTGCCGCTAAACATCTAACTTTTTAACATTTGATCTCACATTTTGCAGTTTGCTCGGTTTTTTTGCCTGTTGTTTAGGGACTGTTTACCTGATGTTTACTTTACTTCAGTAAACTGTATGTAACTTAAGCTTCAGCATTAGAAGTCGAGAGGAGATCAGGAAATGTCTGAATATGTAATACATACACAGCAGCTAACTAGGCGTTTTGGAAAACGGGAATTTGTAAAACGAATAAATCTCCAGGTACCCGGACAGCAGATTTATGGATTTTTAGGACCTAATGGAGCGGGTAAAACAACCACGATTCGTATGCTACTTGGGCTGATTAAATCCACATCCGGGGAAATTGAGATTTTTGGGAAAAAGCTGAAGGATCAGCGTATGGAAATATTGAAGGATATTGGTTCCTTGGTTGAATCACCTGCCTATTATGCCCATTTATCCGCATATCGAAATTTAGAAATCGTTACAACCATGCGTGGACTGCCGACCCGAAGAATTCATGAAGTGCTGGATTTAGTGAGATTAACCAAGGATGCGTATCGTCCGGTAAAGGGATATTCCTTGGGGATGCGACAAAGACTGGGGATTGCTATGGCGCTTATTGCCAACCCCAAATTATTGATACTTGATGAACCGACGAATGGTTTGGACCCGTCTGGTATTCAGGAAATTCGGGAGTTAATTATGAGCCTCCCTGGCGCTTACGGAATGACGGTACTGGTTTCGAGCCATTTATTAAGCGAAATTGAGCAGATTGCAACCTATGTAGGAATTATTAATCAGGGTGAAATGATCTTCCAGGGAACGATGAAGGAACTCACCGCCAAAAGCAAGCCTCAATTATTCATTGAAACCCCAGATCCTGTTCTGGCTGCCGGTGCACTGATTCAGCATGGGTGGACGGCCGGAGCTGAATCGATTGAACAAAATGAGGTCGTGACTCCTATTGTAGATCGGCAACAATCTTCGGAGATGATCAAGGTGCTTGTGGAACACAATCATCCCATTTATCGGGTCACAGAGAAGAAAAAAACATTGGAGGAGATATTCCTGGAACTGACAGGTAAGGAGCGAAGCTTATGATACTCCGGGTTATAAAGGCAGAGGGGCTTAAGCTGAAGAAAATATGCTGGTGGATTCCTCTTATACAGGGGTGTGTACTTACAGGCATGACTGCTGTGGAATGGTATCTTTACTTTCGGCAAGGACCGGGAGGTGTCTACGCTGGTTTTGCCGTTATGTTTATGTTCCTTTCGTTTGTGATGCTGCTTGGCGGTACACTTTTGGCGAGCATTATGGCCGGTACAGAGCATGATACTCAAACATGGAAGCAGCTTATGGCCATGCCTGTTCCCAGAAGTTATATCTATTTATCCAAAATCGTATGGATTGTGATTCTGCAGTTGGGTACCGCCTTGATCACTGTAGCAGGTATGAGCCTCATCTGGGTGTTATATACAAACGAACCCATTCCTTGGCGGATCATGTTGTTACAGCCGATTAATGCAAGCTTGGCTACCCTACCAGTACTTGCAATTCAACTTTGGCTGTCTACGCTTTTCACTAATCAGGCATTCCCATTAGCGTTTGGTATATTCGGTTCAATTGCAAGCTTGTTTTTGGCACGCACAAGTATTCTGTGGATTAAAATATTGCCTTGGTCGTACCCTGCATTATCAAGTCCTCTGATGAAGGAACACATGATTTGGGTGATCGTTGCTTTAAGTGCAGGAGTCATCTTTACGGGACTTGGTACACTACAGTTTACCAAGCATGAATTCAAATAGAGAGGAAAAGATACATGGGCTCTATTTTACGCGTGGAGACAATAAAGCTTCAATGGATCATGGTTTGGATTCTCATTATATTGGATGCGATCATAAATTCTTTAATGGGAGTCCTGGAACTGAATGATTTGAAGCAGTTTTTTTCACCCAGTTGGTTAACTTTATATACTTATTCAGCGCAATTTCACTCTATGTTTTTTTATCCGCTCTATTGTGGAATTATTGCTTCTCTTTTGTGTGCGTACGAGCACCGGGATGGAGGATGGAAGATTTTATTGAGCAGCCCGTATCCTCGTCAGCAAATTTATTATGCAAAATATATATTGCTCATTCTCATACTGGGTCTGGATCAGCTTATATTTATAGTAGGCTATTTTGTAAGTGGAAATATAGCAGGTGCTCCAGGAGAAATCCCTTGGTCTGTCGTTCTTTCTACCGGTTTGGGAGGTTGGCTCGGGATTTTTCCCCTGGCAGCACTACAGCTTATGCTCTCGATAAAAATTCGGAATTTTGGAGCTTCTCTGGGAATGTCCATTTGTTGTGTGGTTCCTAATATTGTCATAACAGGCTTTCACTCTTCCATAGGTGCGTGGTTTCCTTTTACGATTCCTTATTATATTATGATGCCGCAAACAGCGACTTATGCACCCAGAGTTGAGCCTTATAGTCTCGGACTGATTGTCATTTTTACGTTTTTAGCCTATCTGTATGGTGGAAGAAAGATGTTTGTGAATAGGGACTGGTTGTAGTTAGGATAGCATGAGGATGTAATCCCAACCGATCTCTTTGTTCTCAGAAACACTTAATAAAGCAGCTGCAATCCCAGCAACGCCTTCAAGCATGCCCGCTTTTGTCAGCCAAGTTAAAGAGCCATCTGACCTTGGCTCGGGGTCCAGATATCCAAGTGGGCTATCCATTTGAAAGCGATCAAGCAGACAATTCGTTAACTGTTGAATAAGCGGGAGAAACGCAGGCTCTTTACTATGACACCACATTCGCCAAGAGATGGTAAGTAATCCGGCAAGACCGTGACAGAGTGCAGAAGAGTCCATTTCCCGCTTAGCTATCTCATAGGAGATTGCACCGACACAAGCTTTCACAGCCAATTTTTGCAGTTCCTCATTATGGAGAGCCTTTCCGGCAAGAAATAGGGTACAGGCAATGCCGGGGGTACCGTAACACCATGCTTCTCTTGCTCGTTCCAAATCAAACCGTAGAGAGCCTGTTTCAGCTTCGAATGGAACAATATGAGGCCAGTAGCTACCATATTCATCTTCATATTTATACTTAAGCAACCATTCCGCAATGGTTTCAATCGCTTGATATTGGCCTTTTACTTCAATTCCAGCACTGTAAGCTACAGATAATAAAGCCAACGGTCCAGGAATACCGTGTGCCATTCCACAATTAAAATTGCCCAGAGGATAGTTACGTTTATCCCGGTCTAAAAATTGAAACTTTTGCGGAGAGTACCAGCCTGGGACATAATGATTGTGAATATGTATGGGATGTGTAAGATCGGTGAGAAATCGAAGAATAGGCTCAACGAGAGGAGTACAGATAGGATTGTTTGTGTTCATCAAAATATATCTTCCAATCCCGGATGCTCCTGAAATCGTATCAAAGGCTTGCATGGGCATACCTTCGCACAGACTTAATTGTTCTGTATTTAACTGAAGCCATTGTTCTGTCTGAGGAATCATCCATTGATGGATTTGCTGTAAAAAATTGCTGTAGTTTTCTCCATGATTAGAAGCCTCTCTTACGGAAGAAGCGATGCCTGCCCAGCCACTGTAAAGAGAGAGATCGTTAAGACCATTTTTAGCAAGCGAGGATTGGATCTGAGCCATGTTCAAATGTATGGCTTTATTCCAATCATACGAAGGGTCTGTAGCACGCCATTGCGATAGTAAATGAATGTTACCAGGATAACCATGCGAAAGTGAAGTTTCTCCCCATGGGTGGTACTTTGTTTCTGGCGAAACATTGTGTTCCGCATGGACTGCTGCATAGACGGATTCGGGCTCGCATAGACGTAAAGCAATTTTTTTACTAATATCTCTTGCACGAACTTGGTCGGATTGTTGTATAACAAAACTATCAATTTTCATATGAAAGCCTCCATTATTTTTTTCTTCATTATATTGTCACTAAAATCTAGTGTGTTGTCCTTAAAAATACTAAAAAATAATGAAGGTTTATCTTAAATGTACTCGTTGAAATTAAGACAAATGTAAGAATTATATAAAGTCTAGTTAAGATTATATAACTTATAATAAAATTGTAAAAAATAAAAAGGAGGTAACAAGATGAAAAATCAATTTGATCTGGACTTGCAAGTAGCTAAAAATGAGGTTGCTCCAAAAGGAGTTCAACCAGCCAGTGGTATTATCTGTACTCCTTCATGTGCAACAGGTACTTTGAATTGTCAAGTTAGTCTTACCTTCTGCAAAACGTGTTAATAACGAAAATACATGGAAAAAAGGCACGGTTTCTATAACCGTGTCTTTTCCAGTTATGAAAATGAGGGAAGGATTTATGGTTGAAGATTTGAAGGGGAGATCAGTTGAAATCAGTAAGTATATAGCACAAAAGCTAATAGACCTATCATATACAGAAAAGATAGTTAATCATACAAACAACCTTTCACCTTCACGTGGAAATCCCCCTTGGAATCCTGGCTCGCTTGCCGATGGAATTCCGGGTGTGTTTGCGCTGTTGTCCGAATGGGGTTACCTGGAGCCAGATCAAAATTGGGCAGAGCATGTGCATAGTCAGTTACGGTACTTAGATGCTAACTCTCTATTATTATTGCCTCGTATTTCTCTTTATTATGGAACAACAGGAGTAGCTTATGGCATATTATTAGCTTCCAATAACAGAGCTAATTATAACAAACTAATCTCTCAGCTTAATAAGTATATTGAAGTAAAGTGGGGGGATTTACCTGTAATTGGCACAATTACAGAGTTCAGTAGGCAAATGGATATCATCAATGGGCTGCTCGGAGTGGGCAGATACACTCTGGAGGTTGCTGAAGACAAGACGATGTGTGATCTGTCTCGTCAATTATTAGACACCATTACGCACTTTATACCTGAATATATACATTTGTCGTCAAGGGAAGATTCGGCTTCAATCCATCTAGGTTTGGCGCATGGTATCACCGGAATACTTGCACTGCTTGTCACTGCCCTACAAAAAAAGATCAAAGTTGAAGGACTACATGAGGCTATAAAACATATAGCTGATTTTTTGCTTATTCAAATTCAGGAGGATCAATATGGCTGGTATTGGCCTGTAAACTCTCAAGCGTCTTCAATGAACAAGAGAGAGAAAAAAGTAGGGATGAGAGAAATTGAAGGCTGGTGTCATGGAACCTTTGGAATAGCTTGGACATTATTCAGAGCAGGAATTGAGTGCAGTAATGAAGAATGGAAAAAGATAGCGGAAAAAGCTATGGAATCCATATTTTGCTTAGATGATGAGCTACTAAACGCGCTATCCCCTACTTTCTGTCACGGGTTGGCCGGTTTGCTTCATATGGCTCATAGATTCTATAGCTTAACCGGTAATATAGCAGCCTTACACTTTGCCGATCAGATAGCTTTAAAGTTAGTAAATTTATACGATGAAGAGCTCCCATTTGGATACCGGGATTTGGAGGGGACAACTCATGTTCATAATGTAGGAATACTGCAAGGAGCAACAGGGATTGCGTTAAGTTTGCTGGACTATGGAATTGGGAAAGAACATCCTAAATATTCAGGGAGATGGAGTGAATTGTTTCTAATTTCTTAAGGGCGCTCTACCTTATTGCTTATCTGAAGCATTGGTTTTGGGGGGATTAGATGAAACAAAAATTTATGGTTATATCATCTTTTAGGAAGATTAAGCATTTTTTTGAGACTTTAAGCACTCCAGAAAACATTCGAATCATGTTTTATGATTCGCTTTACCAGGCTCTACCGGAGATTGATGAGCAGTGTATCGGTGTAGCTTTGAATCAGGATCATATAACGCTAGAGGACTTGTCTTACTGGCACAGCATTAAAGAAAAATTTACAGTTCCATTTATCTTTCTTTCCTATCATAGTGATGACCAACGGCAATTGGATCTCCTCAAACAACTGTTTTCAATGGCTTCATCTGCATATGAAATGGAAAGAGAACAGCAGGCTATTAGTTTATCACCTAATGTCATTTTTGATCCTGCTGGAAAGGTTATTTGGAAGCAAGGGCATGAGCATATGCTGACTATGATGGAATTCCGATTATTAATGTATCTTCTTACTGCAAAAGAGTGTGCTTCTACGATTGATCACATTATAGACAGAGTCTGGGGAGTGGATGCTTTTACTACGTCTAATACGGTGTATGTGCACATCAGAAAATTGAGAGAGAAAATAGAAGATGATCCAAGTCATCCAAAAATTCTGGTAACATGTCATGGAATCGGTTACAAGTTGAATATATTTCCTAAAAACTTGGAGGTGGTCAGTTGTGAAGAGACAACTGCATTACACTGATGCGCATAAACTACATAATGAAGTGAGAGATCGGGATGAAAGATGGTTTAGTGCATGTGATTTTTTTCTAATCAGAGCTCCATTACTATCGCTAGACCGATATTTTCAGGTGTTTTCGGATCAAGATGTGGACAGCCAGCTTACGTTGGAGGAAATAACTCGTCGATTAAAGTTGATATCCCAAGAAGCTGTTGTTCAAGAAGCCATAGCATTAGCCTCTCCGTCCCTAATGCAGTTTTTACATTACTTGAATGATGGTCATGCTTTGGATGATAAAGGAGAGCTACAGAAGTATGAGAAGACGCTGAACAGCTTTTATCGTTATTTTATTCGGATGACTACCCGAACGACTCCATTTGGGTTATTTTCAGGAGTGGGGCAGGGGATTTGCGGGAAGACCACCGATCTGGATATTGGTAGCTATCCTAAGCATCTGAAGAGAGCCAGACCCGACATGGAATGGATATATAAACTGATTCAAAAAATAGAAGCTGATCCGGCCATATTTAATCAACTAAAGGTTTTCCTAAACAAAACGGTTATGATCAAAGGAAATCGAGCCAAATTACCATTTCGACCTAAGCATGGAGCAGCAGAAGCTGATGATTCGGCAGAAATTTTTAATTCCATTCGGCTTACTGACGTTGTTCGAATGACGTTTGAAGCTGCGGAACATCCAATTCGGGTGATGGAACTGAAAGAAATACTATTAAAGGCATTCCCTGACGCTACTTTGGAAATCATAGCTGATTATTTGCAGCAACTAGTAGAGCAAGAGTTTATTTTGAGCGAGCTTAGACCTCCGTTAATGGATCATTCACCCTTTCATTACATATTCGAAAAAATTAAAAAACTGGACATTTCCGATCCTTGGATTCACATTTTACACGAAATTGATACTTTATTACTTCAATATAATCAATGCACGATTGGAGAAGGAGAGAAGGTCTACCGGAAATTATGTGACAAAATGCTGGATATCATTTCTGTAAAAACACCTGTACAAGTTGATGTTCTTTTGGATAAAGAAGTAACGCTGCCGAAACATGTGCTTGATGAGGTTTCATTAGGGGCTGAAGTCATGTGCAAATTGTATGCATCCCCCAAAACGGATGAATTGGCTGAATATTTGAATCGTTTCTTGGAAAAGTACGGTGTGTATCAGGAGGTTCCTATTCATGAACTGTTTGATGAGGATTGGGGTCTGGGTATACCGGAAATGTATCGTTCAAATGAAAAAAAATCAATGGGCATGGAGGCATTTAAACGCAACGCTGTTCTTTTTCAATGGGTTTCGAATGCCATTTCTAATCATGAAATAGAACTCGCCCTTACAGATGAACAGTTAGAGCAACTGATGATTTCTGATAACTACGACACTTCCCCAGAATCAATGGAGATCTATTACAGTATATTTGCTGAGTCTCCTGAAAAAGTTGATTCTGGAGACTATTCGCTTTTACTTGGAGCCAGTGCTGGCTCGAATAGAGCGGGTAAAACCTTTGGACGTTTTCTGGATATGTTTAGTGAGGAGTTTGTACAAAAATTCTCTGAAATATATAATCATCACCGATGCTTTCATCCCGATGCGTTATTGTCAGAGATGGTTTTTATGCCGGAACAGGGGAAAATATCAAATATCTCATTAAGCAAAAATTTAATGGCATATGAGATTGTGTCGGGAACCACCTCTTCTAAAGATGAGGACCATACGCTCTGTATTGATGATTTAGTGGTGGGTGCTACTCATGATCGTTTTTATGTCAAGTCCAGACGTTTGGGTAAGGAAATAATCCCCTTGCAAACACACATGCTGAATTACAAGCTTTCACCACATATATTCAGATTTCTAACGGATATTACCAATAAAGAGATTGGTACGTGGTCTTATTTTGACTGGGGGCCATTAGAGCAATCCCCTTTTTTGCCAAGACTAGTATATAAAAAGATCATTATTAGTGCTGCGCAGTGGAAACTGAGCAAAGCTTCATTGAATATTTCAGAATCATGCGAGTCCAAAGAAGGAGAAGAACTTTTCCATGTGTGGAGACAACAATGGAATGTACCGCGCTATGTTTATCTAACGATGGGGGATAATCGCCTTTTATTAGACCTATGTAACCTCTTCCATATCAAAGAATTGCTACATGAGGTGAGCAAGACACGTGAAGGACAGGAACTTCTTCTTACCGAGTGTTTGGGTAATCCCTTCCATACCCCAGTACAGGGGACGGCAGGAAGATATATGGGAGAATTTGTGTTTCCACTAAAGAAGAAAAAAATAAAGGTGAAACCGAGTATCCCTAGTTCACAAAACCATATTGTTTCTCAAAACTTCATTACTCATACTCCTTCCAGCATTCATAGAGGCATATTTCCAGGAGGGGAGTGGCTATACCTTAAATTGTACGGAGTCAAGGAAAGAGAGACTGACCTGGTAGGCTTAAGCCTAGGGCATCTCTTAAAACAGCCGGGGTTTAAGGATTGGAGTCGAAAATTTTACTTTTTGCGATACGTTGATCCTGAACATCATATCCGTTTACGTTTTCAGGGAGAGCCCGATAAGCTATGGACAGCTGGTTTGGCGCAATTAAATCAGTGGGCAGCCGAGTTACGTGAAGAGGGGCTAATAACGAATATGGTCATAGATACATACCATCCTGAATTGGAGAGGTATGGAGGACAGACACTTATGGAGCTGGCAGAACAGGTTTTTGACGTGGATAGTCAATGGGTCATCGCCTATATGAAGGGAATTCGCTCTAATGCTTTCAATCTGGACATAGAGATTGCGGCTGTGATTAACATTATTCATTATCTGAGTGGTTTTGGTTTAACGATTCAGGAGCAAGTGAAATGGCTAGAAGAGAGAATTGATTGCAAGCCTCATATGAAGGCGTTCAGGGATGTCAAAAAAACATTGATTACCGCTGTAGAATCGAATTATGAATGGATTGGACAAGCAGATACGAACACACAGGTTGCTTTCTTAGCGCTTGTAGAAAAAAGACAGACTATGATTCAGCAGTATGCTCAAGCGATAATCCTGGCTAAAAATAATCACGAACTTACCAATCCTTCTTATGATATTTTAGGCAGCATCATTCATATGCATTTGAATCGTCTGCTTGGTGTAAATAGGGAGCGAGAAATAAAATGTATGGCTTTAGCTAAGCATACAGTAGCTAACCTGTTGCATAGGAAAGGGGTAAGCTATGTCACAGTCTAATGGACAAACCAATGACCTGATCTCTTTGTCCTATAAAAATATATTTCGTACCTTTTTATTTTGGCCTCGTATATTCAGGCTGCTTTGGGACACACATCCTTCCTTTTTGATTGCTATACTCATTACGAATTTATTGAAGGGTGCAATTCCTGCTGTGATCCTTTTAACCACGAGAGAATTAATCAACAGTGTCGTGGCCGGAGCGTCAGGGGGCAGCTTTCAACCTGTTTTTATAGCTTTTGGCGTCTTGATCGGTGTCAATTTGCTGTACGATCTGATCAATATTGGCGAAAGCTTTTTTCGTAAAATGTTTCAAAGCCGGCTATCGAACCAGGTAAATATCAGAATTATTGAAAAAGCACAAAAGATGTCTTTGCAGTCGTTTGAGGATGCAGATGTGCAAAATATGCTCCAACGTGCTCAGGGAGAGGCAGATTTTAGGCCGTTTGAAATATTCACTCAAATCCTTGCCATTATTAGCAGTGTTGTAACCTTATTTTCGACGGGTGCTATTCTCATCGCATGGAGATGGTGGGCATTCTTATTCATTTTTCTCATTCCATGCTTATCATTTTATTCTTTTTTACGTATCGGGCAAAGAGAATTTAATGTTCACTTTCAAAGAGCAGGAAGACAACGTGAATCCTGGTATTTGTCGTTTTTAGTGACAAGAGATAATAGTTTTAAAGAAGTGAAAATATTTCAACTGGGAGACTATTTGCGAAAAAGATATAAAACGATACTCGAAGGGTTTTATCGCGAGGATAAAGTGCTAGCGGTTCGTAGATCCTATACCTCTCTTGTATTTCAGATTGTAAATCAGGGTGCGTGTGCATTTATTATTTTCATGGCCATACAAGCCACTTATGTTGGTCAAATTTTAGTGGGGAACTTGGTGAGCTTAATTCAGGGTATCACGTTAACCCAGTCAACATCGCAGAGCATTGTACAAGGGATTTTAAGCTTGTGTCAAAATAATTTGTACATCAAGCAGCTATTTGACTTTTTGGATATGCCGGAAGAGGCAAAAATACAAAAAACGGTTCAGCAATTGCCTTTGTCCACTATTCACAGTATTGAATTTCGGAATGTATCGTTTAGATATCCGAACACGGAGGAGAATGCCATTTCTAATGTTAGCTTCAAGCTTCATCAAGGAGAGAAGCTGGCCATTGTAGGGAGAAATGGATCGGGTAAATCAACGATTGTGAAGTTACTGACTCATTTGTATTCCGATTTTGAAGGAGAAATCTTAATTAATGGACACTCAATACATGAATTGGATAAAGACAGTTTTAGAGAAAAGATAGGCGTTGTTTTTCAGGATTTTGTCCATTATGAGATGGCTGTTAGAGATAATATTGGCTTTGGTAATGTGGCTTCCAGAGAAAATGATGAGGCCATTTGGACAGCTATAGATAAGGCGGGGATTACAGATTTGATAGTCGGCCTGCCTGATAAAATGAATACCTTGCTTGGAAAATGGTTTGAAGATGGACAGCAGCTATCTGGAGGACAGTGGCAGCGTATTGCAATAGCCAGGGCCTTTATGAGAAATGCCGATATATATGTCTTGGATGAACCGAGCTCTTTTTTGGATCCACACGCGGAGAAAGAGGTTTTTCAAAAGTTTGATCAGCTTATTCATGAGAAAATTGGAGTGTTTATTTCACACAGATTGTCCTCCGCACGTATGGCGGATACCATTATTTTAATGGAGGAGGGCAAAATTGTGGAAGCAGGTAGCCATGAACACTTAATGGATATAGACGGAGTGTATGCAGAAATGTTTAGGCTGCAAGCCTCCTCGTATCTTTCACAACGAGAACGTGGTTTTGAGGAAGGAGATCTGTCGCCCTCGTTAGTAAGGACGACAGGTGGAGCCTAAGAAAGGACAGATGCCCTCCTATTGTAGGAGGGTAATTTTTTTCTTCACCACAAAAGTCGAATTACAGCCATACTCACAATACCGACAACGACGGTAGCCAGCAGGTTTTTGCTCCACAAGGCGGTCACTAGCGTAGGAAAGACAGCCATAAGCACTTGTCCATTAAGAGTGACTGAGGTTTCGGTTCGAACGAGCAGATTTTCCATCACGAGGGCCGTGAATATGCAGATGGGAATATAGGAAAGCCATTGTAGCACTGGCTTGGGTAGCGCCAGCCTTTGCAGCACGACAAAGGGAATGATCCTTGGAATCGCCGTGACAAGCATGGCACCGATTATGATATACAGGACATTGGGATTAATGTTCATTTGTCAGTTAACACTCCAATCGTTGCGGTGATCATGGTCGCTACAATGACGGCGATATGTGATGGTACCCACCAGGACAATAGGTACATCAGAACAGCCATACACAGCACAAGCAGCAGACGATGCTTGAGTTTGGAGGTCTGGACACTTTGGAGTTGGGAAATGAGCAGGGCAAGAAACATCGCTGGCAAGGCAAAGTCCAGACCAAAAGCCTCCGGCCGGGAAATCCAGTTCCCGAGAACCCCTCCCGCTACACAGGATGCAATCCAGGCGAGATAAGCTGTAATATTAAGCCCGTTCATCCAGCGGTCACTGACCTGCCCGCCTTTAGCCAATTTATCCGACGCTACTCCAAAGGATTCGTCCGTCAAAAGAACACCGATGCCTATGTTTTTCCACAATGAATATTTAGAAAAGTAAGGAGCCAGCGACGCACTTAACAGCAGATGACGAGCATTCACAATGAAAGTCGTTAAAATAATGACGGATGGAGGACTGGCTGCAGCCAGCATCGAGCACATGATAAACTGGGAGGCTCCTGCGTATACAAGCGCCGACATGAAGGCAATTTCCATGGTGCTAACCCCTGATGAAGCGCCCACAATGCCTGCCGCGAACCCAATACATACATAACCGAGCAATGTAGGAATACAATCTTTAACCCCTTGTAAAAAGCTGAGTGAATCGTGCTTCGTTCCGCTCAACTCCGAAGCTATGGACATTTTAACCTTACCCCCAGTGTATAAATTTTATAATAGTATATAACGTAAGTTGTAAAGTATCAATATATTATACGTTTGTATGTTATGTTGAATAGTTCCTACAGGAGAATTGCTCTTAAAAAGCTGTTTTACTGTTGACAACCCAATGAAGGCTATGTATTTACCAAAAAGGTTCGGTCGTGTTCCGGTTCCAGACGATTTGGCAGCAGCCAGTCATCCAAAAGCGGTGTTCAAATGTACTCCCGATGAGCTCTTCGAAATGGCAAACGGGCAAGAACTGATGATGAATCAAAGCAGCTCGGATGTGTTCATATAAGGGCTGTTTTGACTGAATGGGGAACTCGTAAAAAAAGGGCGTCCCAGTCAGTTCATGACTTATGGGGCAACCCTAAGGTGGTGATTTATATAAGCTCCTGCCGCTTTTTCAGATATCCGTAGAGAATAATTCCCGAGATCGCGCAGATGGCTGCGCATAGACCGATAACTCCATATCCCGCCTGAAGTCCGCGCAGTATGCCAAGCTCAGTGGTTGCGCCGTAGACTATCTTGACCCCTTCGATTACCCAGCCGATCACATAGTTGCCAATGACACTACCTATGCCCATCAGCGTGACGACGAACGTAATAGCTGTATCACTGTCCTTCGGATATCTCCTTGCTATGAACGCCATCACGGTCGGATAGATCATTGCAATACCTGCACCTGATACGGCAAAGAGAAACGCCAGTCTCTCTCCACCCGCGATTGCTGCGAACGTACATATCGCTGAGAAGGCGGAGAATAGAATCGTCGAAAGCACGAACCCCATCCGGTCTGTGAGTGGACCAAGCAATAGGCGCCCCAACGAGAAGGTAAGAAAGAACGCTGAGAGCATGCTGGACGCCTCCACCGTGCTCCATGAATACGCTTTCTCTAAAAAGTTGACCAGCCAGCCCCCAACTGCGAGCTCAGAGACTACTCCAAACGACAGGATCATTACCATCATCCAGAGTGCTGGATCGCGGGTTAGCGTCTTGAGTGAGGTTCGATCCTCATGCTGCAAATCGTCTCCCGGGAAGGTGCTGAGCAGTGCGGCCACAATCGGCAGCAAGCAGAGCGACAACATAGCCAGATACATCCCCCGCCAGTCCAGCATATGTCCAAATACCGTCAGTGACATGACTCCCGTCGCCAGCAAAGGGGCGACTGTTGAGCTGAGCCCATAGAAAAAGTGGGACAAATTCATCATCGTGCCGGTATTTTTCACAAAAATCCTCGCCCCCAAAATTGCGAGCGCAATCTCCAGCATGCCGTTCCCGATATACATCAAGAAGTAGGACGAGGCGAAGAACGGATACGTGTGCGACAGATAGATGAACACTCCCGGGATGATCATGGAAGCAAAGGAAATGATGCTGACCGCCTTGATTCCCCACTTACGGACAAGGACAGCGGTGAACGAGCAGGCAATCAAATAACCAAGTGCGTTTAGAGACAACAATGTTCCGAGCTGCTGTTCATCCAGATTGAAGTCGAATTGGATGCGTGGAATGGCAGGGCCTTTAATATTTTCCGAGATGCCAAATACAATAAAGCCAATAAAAATTGTCGCCAGCTGCATCGTATACATGTGGCGGGACTTGCGGGTTTGCAGATTCAAATTTAGTCCCTCCTAGATAGCCAAACTTGATTTTCTCACCTGTTGGGTGTTCAGGGACGGAAAAGTCATAGGATAGCAGCCCTCCTTCAGGATATTACAATAGTTTTGAAAAAAGTTTTAATAAGTGAAAAGTTTAAGGACATTTATATTCAATGTCAAATGTTTTTATTGCATGTTGAAGTAAGCGAGGAACCTGACCATATTACAATTACAGTAAATTGTAGCATGTCTACTTCCCATTTAAGCTTTGTATTACCTTGATCGGCTACAATTAATTTACTGTGGATAATAAGTCATGCATCCAAAATTGCAAAAGATAAATGATATTTTACGATACAGTCTATATATAGCGAACACACAGTCTTTTGTGTATTCTTCTTATATAGACTTTTGGATACAAGGAGGCAACGTCCGTGGATTCAATGCAGCATATTATTGGCTCTAATTTGGCTCAAATCAGGAAGACTAGAGGATTAAGTTTGGATAAGGTGGCTGAACTGACAGGGGTCAGCAAAGGGATGCTGGCTCAGATTGAGAAGGGGAAATCCAATCCTACGGTAACAACCCTTTGGAAAATTGCGAACGGTTTGCATGTATCCTTCTCCACCTTTCTCAAAGAAGACCCGCCGCAAATCACGAAGATTCGGAGGGAAGACCTGCATCCGGTTATTGATGAGGACGGTAACTATTTTGTTTACCCTGTATTCCCGTATCACGCTGAAAAGAAGTTTGAGGTGTTCACGGTAAGTCTGAAGCCAGGCTTTACACACCAGGCAGAGAAGCATTTGGGAGAGGAAACGATTCTCATGATCCGTGGGGAAATGTACTTTGAAATGCAGGGGCAACAGCTCAAGCTGAGTGCAGGGGATGCCGTGCAATTTCAAGTATCTGACATACATACCTACCGGAATGATTCGGATGAGGATGCCGATTTTTATGTATTGATTTATTATGCGGATTAGTGGGATGATTAGCATAGTCTAAAACAGGCTTCCACATCATGATTTTGCAAAATCCTGAGATATAAAAAGAGAGCAACGAGGAAAAGAGAGGAAAGAATCCATGGAAAGCAAGTACATCCGAGAAACCTACTGCTTCAAGACGTCCCGAGTATTTCCCAACGATATCAACAATCATAACACGCTCTTCGGCGGCCGATTAATGTCGTATATCGACGATATCGCATCTATTGCAGCTGCTAAGCTGTGTCGTACGAACACAGTTACAGCCTCTACGGATTCGGTGGATTTTTTGCTACCTATCCATCCGAGTGATTCTGTCACTCTAGAAGCGTTCGTAACCTGGACAGGCCGTAGCTCGATGGAGGTGTTCGTAAAGGTAATTCGTGAAGGACTGATGACTGGTGACCGAAAAATCGCAGCCACCGCCTTTCTGACCTTTGTGGCATTGGACGAGAACAACCGTAAGGTGACTGTCCCGCAGGTGATTCCAGAAACAGAAGAGCAGTTACAATTGCACCAGACGGCTCCATCACGCGCAGCCATACGGCGTCAGCGGAGAGAAGAAAGTAAGCAGCTGGCTAGTTTTTTGACAACAGATTATCCGTGGGAACTGTAACGTACTAGAGATTATCAATTTCATCGTTTTACGTAAAAAGGAGCCGTCTTTTCCGTTAGCAGTCACCATGATCTGCTCGGAATACGGCTCCTTTTGAAAATAACTTGAGCTATTCTACTTTAACTACACGGAAATGCTGATTCGTCCCACCATTATCGCCCCATTGAATGGCTTTGGCTCCATCGGCGGTGGCGCCTTCAGAAATATCGATCAGCTTGCCGGTTGCCCGATTTTTCAGTTTGTAATAACCACCGGTTACGGATACTAATTGCCAATGTTGACTGGACCAGCCTCCGTCACTCCACTGCTCAATAACTGTACCGTCTGTTGTGGTACCGCTTTCAACACCAATTAGCTTTCCGCTGTTGCGGTTCACAATTTTATAATATCCGCTGCCTGCATCCTTGAGCTGCCATTGCTGGTTTGCTGCTCCGGAATTTGCACGCTGCTCCAGGTCTGCACCGTCCGTCGTTGCATTGCCAATAATGCTTAGTGGCTTATTGCTCTTGCGATTCACTAGCTGATAATAGGCATCCGGATCAATGGCAATTGGCGTTGTTATCCCCTCGACCGCACCACTGGCGGTGTCAATATTAATGCTGTCGAACCAATCCATGGCTAATGAAGTCGCTGTTGGAAAACGCAGTGGCAGCCATACATATTGAGAATCCTGCACAGGACCGCTCCACGCACCCGCCCAACGGTCGCCCAAATACAGGTATGAAGTTGTCTGGGCACCTTCAACAGGAATCACGTAAGCCGACTGTGAACCATATGTCGTACCGTCCCCGAAGTTTATCGTATTACTCCAGGTTCCTTCAATGCTGGATGCGGTAGCATACTTGGCTTGATTGGGATTCCAGCCGGTTGCCCCGGATGTAATCAGGAAGTAGACGTCTCCTTTTTTGAACATCGCCGGAGCTTCACGATATTGTCCTGGCCAAAGTGTAGTCACCAGCGATTCAACTTGCAGAAAATCCGGTGTCAGACGATAGATGTTCAGATCCGCGTTTACCCGGGTAGCCGAAATGAGGTAAGCTGTACCGTTATCGTTGTATACGGTCATATCGCGCGAATCGTGATCCAGAGGACGGAAGCTGCCCTGATACGTGTAATCGCCGTCCACGGTATCGGAAGAAGCGACAGCCACTCGGGCCTCGTTGTAATTAACCCCATTCTCCTTATGCATCCATAATACGTATTTACGTGTTTTTTCATTGTAAATCACTTTCGGACGTTCAATATTCGAAACATTCAGCTCTACAGCGGAGCTGCTGGTCAGTACGTTTTTACGAAACTCCCAGTTTTTTAAATCAGAGGAACGGTAGGCGGATACCGCCTTGAATGTGCCGTTGGGATTACGATTTTCACCAAACCAATAATAGTAACCATCTACTTTAATCATACCACCCCCATGGGCATGGACCACGTTTCCATCTGTATCTTTAAACTGAATGCCATTCACAACATTCGCTGAAGCGGCTGAAGCGACCTTAGGTGAAAACATCTGAAAAATGCTCAACGTCAGCAAAATAGAGAGCATAATACACAGCAAGCGGGCAAAATCATATTTCATTGTTTCGTCCTCCTCTGTATGCGTTATTTTAAAGCGCTTTCATTAATGGGCTCTATGAAGTAGTTTTAATAGAGATGCTTATCCCAATTGTATCCATATTGAATTGAAAGTGCTAGAGTAGTATATTGACCATGTACACGGCACACGCCATCCATATCTAACAGACTTCAATCGAACGGTGAGTGTTACAAACTGGCTGATATTCATTAGATATACAGGAGGCAACCATGAAAATATACGCGATTGATACGAGCAAGCCGGAAGCTGAGGAGCATTACGAATTACTGGTAAATTGGGTTTCGCTGGAAAAGCAGCACAAGTTAGATCGTTTTTTACATCGGGAAGATGCTTTGAGGGGCTTATATGCCGATGTGCTGCTAAGATGGTTGGCCTGCCGGCAATTGAAGGTATCTAATGCTAGTCTTCAATTTACATACAATGCATTCGGTAAGCCTTCCTTGATAAATGCACCCGCATTCCATTTTAATGTTTCTCACTCGGGAAAATGGGTGGTATGCGCCATTGATGATCACCCGCTTGGAATCGACATTGAACAGCTCCGTCCTATTGATTTTGAGGTAGGCAGAGTGTGCTTTTCAGACACAGAGTATGATGCGTTAATGCGTCAGGACGCAGACAACCGATTGTCCTATTTTTACGATCTATGGACGCTTAAAGAAAGCTTTGTGAAGGCCGAGGGGCAGGGACTAACTCTACCGTTGAAGTCTTTTTCATTCGAGCTGAAGGCACAACCGTTCATAGGCTTCACGACAGAGGGCTTTACCACCGAGTATTGTCATTTTAAGCAGTATGAGCTGGATCAGGATTATAAAATGGCTGTCTGTGCAGCTCATGACCAATTTGCCCAGCAGGTGCAGCAGATAGATATAAATACACTACGCTTGGAAGTGGCGACACAGGCGTAATATGAAGTGGATATGCGTATAGTTGAAAAAAGGAGATGAGTGGCGTTGACATTCGTTTTGTTCAAGCACGGCCGGTTGCATGGGGATTGGGCTTCCAAAGGAGACTCCATCGTTGTACAGCAGGGTCGGATACAAGCCATCGGATATGCTCGGGAGCTTGAATTGCAGTTGACCGGTAAGGAATATGAAACTGTGGATTGGGAAGACGCCTATGTACTGCCAGGCTTAACTGATTCACATATGCATTTGTCTATGCATGGTATGAAGCTGGCTATGCTGGATTTAACATCAGCTACCTCCAAGGAAGAGATGCTGGCTATGCTGCGCAAACGGGTCGCTGTAACACCGCCGGGAGAGTGGATTTTAGGACTTAACTGGAATGAAAATGCGTTTATTCCTGTTGAAATTCCAGGTATAGCCGAGCTGGATGCCATTACAGATCAGCATCCGGTATATCTCACTCGTACGTGCTTTCATACGTTCTTGGCCAATTCAGAGGCATTTCGGCGTGCGGGTATTAGCGAGGACACCCCTGACCCGGCTTCGGGAGCCTATGGACGAGACGCAGATGGACGGTTGAACGGATTGATTTATGAGGAAGCATCCTTTGCCTTTACTAGCGTGCAGCCAGAGCCGGATTATTCGGTTAAGAAGGATACGATTCGGCGGGCTTGCCTGGATGCGCTACGGCTTGGTCTAACTGCTGCGCACACGGAAGATTTACGTTTTTTGGGCAGTGTGGAGACGATGCAGCGAATTTACAGGGAGCTGAGGGAAGAAGGTCTTGCTTTTCGCACACACCAGCTCATCTATCATCCATTTATGGAAGAAGCGAAAGTGCAAGGGCTGCGTGCAGGTACCGGAAATGAGTGGTTTAAAATCGGTGCGATTAAAATGTTTGCCGATGGCGCTATTGGTGGAAGAACGGCATTATTATCAGAACCTTATAGTGATGCTCCACATACCCGCGGAATGGCGATTCAACCGCAGCCAGAGCTGAATCAGATGGTGGCAGCTGCCAGGGCCGCAGGCTTTCCAGTGGCTGTACATGCTATAGGGGATGGGGCAGCGCACATGATTTTGACAGCGATGGAGGCCCATGTGCTCACGGAGGAAAGCGGTTTGCCAGATCGCCTGATCCATGGACAGGTGCTTAGGAGGGATTTGGTCAAGAGAATGGCGAAGCTGCCGCTGATTGCGGACATCCAGCCCCGTTTTGTCGCAAGTGACTTCCCTTGGGTACTGGATCGGGTGGGGAAAGAACGGACTGAATATTTATATGCCTGGAAAAAACTGCTGGAAGCAGGCATTCCATGTGCTGGAGGTAGTGACGCGCCGATTGAGCCGTTAAACCCTTTTCTTGGTATTCATGCGGCAGTGACTCGCGCCAAGCCGGAAGAAATGCATGAGGGCTATCTTCCCGCTGAAAAGCTGGATGTACATGAAGCCATTCGTCTGTTTACCACGGGAAGCGCAGTAGCAGCCGGAGAAGCTGATGAAAGAGGGGCGATAGCTGAAGGGAAAGCCGCTGACTTTACAGTCATTGACCGTGATGTATCGGAAAGCCCGCAAGCTTTACTTGACGTGAGGGTACGAATGACAGTTGTAAACGGGAAAGTAGCATATCGGTCATAGGCTGGTAATAAGTTGTATGCCAAAAGCCTTCAACTTCACTTTTCACGTGAGGTTGAAGGCTTTGTATTTTATAAACCACGCTGTATAAATCGGTCTGCGTTTTTTACACTGGACCACAGATCAGAGCTGGCTCCGCCCGGATACCAGTAGGCGAAGCCAGCAAACCCAGCATCCTGCCCCAAGCGATACTTACGAGTGAAGGATCGTCCTTCCTCAAGCCACAGCTTATGAAGCTGTGTGTCTTTGTAAGACACGGTATACTGCTGAATATCCTCATTCCAGATTGGTTTGGAGACGGAACGGGATACTAGCTGGTTTTGCTGATCTAGTGATATATCAGAGGAAGCGATTGAATGTCCGCTAGCATTAAGAGTCCAGTTCCGTGTAAATAATGGCAACGCCAAGATCGCTTTCTCCGGATAGGTGGTTTGTACGAAACGCCGCACGCTTTCACGGAGCCATGGCAATGAGGACACAGAGCCGGGGATCGAGCTACCTCCCCAATGCTCGTCATATCCCATCAGGATCAGATAGTCTGCCGCAGCGCCAAGCTGTTTATAATCAAAGGCGGCAGTCCAGTCCGTTCCGTAATCAGGAGATACACAAATCGCCAGTACCGTATTCTGACTCTTCAACTTAGCTTTTAATTGTTGGACGAACAATGTTAAATTGGCACGATCCTGACCATCTACATTTTCAAAATCAATGACAAGTCCGTTCAAACCGTATACAGATACGACATTGGCAAGCTGAGTTATAGTTTTATTCCGTAGAACCTCACTGGATAGAATTTGGTGCGTCAGCACCAGATTGGAACGGTTGCCTACCATAGCCCAGATATTTTTATGATGCTGTTTGGCCCAGGTAAGCAGCGACGCATTGGTATAGTCGCTTATACTACCTGTTTCATTTAGAAAAAACCAACGTGGTGACAGGGTGTTGATGTTGGATTGGAGCACCGTATTTTCAAACTGCTGAACGGTTTGATCATATTGCCAGCCTAGTCGGATGGAAGAAGCGGTGGAAGCAGTTTGGTTAGCATGCTTTGTTGAATACGTTAGCAGACGCTCCAGCAATGCCGCTGTTTCTTCGCGGGTTAGAGAGGATGCTGGACGAAAATAGTTACTTTCACCTTTCATAAAGCCGTAACGATTTACGGTGGTTACCGCATCAAGAGCCCAATCTGCAATTTCGCCAGCATCTGTGAAGGAGGAAGTAGCATTTCCTGATCCGCCCGAAGAACGGATGAGGCGTGCGATCATCAAGGCCGCTTCTTGACGGGTTATAGGACTATTAGGTTGGAATGTGGCAGACGTTCCCCCCTGAACGATATTGAGTTGAGAAGCCGCTTCAATCCATCCATAGTACCACGTCTTTTTGGCAACATCTCGGTAGGAGGAAACGGCTGCTTGTACAGGCTCCAGACCGAGTGTACGGTCCAGTGCGGTAACCCATTCGGCTCTGGTAACAGCCTTTTTAGGAGAGAAGTAACCAGGTTGTGTACCGTTCAAAATTCCTTTAGCGTGCAGGGAAATAATAGACTGATAGGCATAGCTGTGTGCAATATCTTGGAACGTAGCGCCGGATGATGCTGCTGCTGGAGCAGCTAAGTATGAAGTGAATGTTGTGAATATTGTGATGGCTGCAGTTGCTGAAAGGGTGAGCCTGGTTAACCAACGTGATCGTTTGGAACTCATACCAAATAACCTTCTTTTTTATGATAGATTGTAGATTCATATATCGTTACTCGACGAATAATACTATCAAAAAGAGGAAAGTTATTCATTGCTAAATTGCTGGAAAAACACCAAAAAACCCGCTACCTATGCGGCAACGGGTTTGATATTGGATAAACTATGCTTTTTTGGCATACATAATACCGATAGTCTGTGGACCACAATGACTGGAAATGACACAGCCTGCTGTAGTTAGCAGTACCTCTTGTGCGTTCGTTTCTTCTTTCAAGCGAGCTTGCAACATCAGCGCATCTTCCTCGGCCAAAGCGTGCACGACAATAATGATATCGTTATCCATCTGATCTCGTTGATTCAGAGCGTTTTGCAGCATCTGATCCAGTGCTTTTTCACGTTTGCCGCGGACTTTGTAGGCAGGCGTCATTTTTCCGTCAATCACTTTGATCACCGGACGAATTTTGAGCAGACTGCCAATCAGGTTTTGCATGCCTGAGCATCTTCCGCCTTTATACAGGTATTCAAGTGTATCAATGACAAATTCCGTGTCTATTAACGGCCTGGTTTTTGTCAACATGTCTACAATCTGCTCTATCGTATTGCCGTTGGTTGCCGCACGAGCAGCTTTCATCACAAGCAGGCCAAAGCCGCACGACAAATTCAAGGAATCAAAAACCGTAATGCGACCTTCCGGAAATTCGGAGGCAGCGAGTAGCGCATTCTGGTACGTCGATGATAGCTCGGAAGACAGACTGATATATAAAATGTCGTCCCCTTGTTCTATGTAGGGCGCAAAGGCTTGAATAAAATCCGACGGAGAAGGTGCGGCGGTACGCGGTAAATGTCCCTCGCGGCTTACACGTTGAAATAATTGTTCTGGGTGAATGTTCACACCATCCTGCAATGCTTCATCACCAAATACTGTATACAATGGCACAATACTAATCTCGTACTGTTGACGCCAGTGAGCAGGAATATCACTGGTACTGTCGGCAAAAATTTTAATTTTGTTCATACATTGAATCCTCTCTGTGTGATGCAGAAAAATTATAAAGATTGCACGGAGGAAGGATAGATATCCGCTGTGCTATTCGGAACGGAAAGACCGATGGCAAGAAGTGCAATAAAGCCCACAATAATAAGTGCATTAATGATTAAGCCTGTAATAGCAAAGGTTTTCTTACGGTTTTTTAACGCAATTCCAATGATACCGACCACAAGTCCGCTACAATTCAGCAACAGGCTGCCTAAAAAAATAAAAGGAAGCAGTACCGTTCCGGTTTGCTGCAGAGCGACTTCCGGGTTCATCGTTTGGTATTGGCCGAAATGAGCCAGCAGATTAATAACCATAATAGCCAGAATAATATATCCGATCAGGCTGACAAGCGACATAATAAAAGAAGCAATTCCGGGACCGGAATGTTTGAGCTTGACCGGAGGCTGGAACACAGGAGTTTCTGAAAAAACAGGGTGCTCCTCAGGCGCAGCAGGCTTTTGCAAATTAGGATCTTGGTAACTCATTTTTTCAACTCCTTGAACATAGTCCGAACAGGTACTAATTTTCCACAAAATAAACAAAAAAGCAAGCCACCCTACACATTACCCTTCAAAAGACAGGGTCTAATCATCCAATTCTGTATGCGGTCTGTTCACACACGCTGGCTGGTAAACTTCATACGGTTTCGATAAAATAAGAAGAACATTCGGCTAAAAGGATGAGATGAAAAGGAGTACACAAACATGCAACGAAAATGGATATTTGTGGGATCTATAATGATGATGTTGGCGGTAGCCATTGGAGCGTTCGGGGCACATATTGTGAAAGCCCGGATCGACGCGGATGCTTTGGCCGTGTATGAAACAGGTGTGAAATATCATATGATTCACGCTGTCGGTTTGCTGATTATTGCGTTGGCTGCTGGACAGTGGGGTTCTTCCAACCGTTTGAGATGGGCAGCGCGTCTGTTATTAACGGGTATCATTTTGTTTTCCGGCAGCTTGTATGTGCTAAGTTTGACCGGAATCCGTGTGCTGGGGGCTATCACCCCCTTAGGAGGCGTGTGTTTTATTGCAGGATGGATATTGCTGGCATGGGCTGCCATGGGTCTGAAGAAAGAGGATTAGAGTTCTTTTCGGATAATGCAAAAAAAAGAGAATGGGCAAGAAAGACGTCATGTTTTTCCTGCCCGTTCTCTTTTTTTTTGCTTCGTTTTTTTATGAAGTATTTACATTTACGATGTAATTTCATCGATCTCATTCATTTTAAAGGAGTACACTTGCTTCTCATCTACATGATACACACTCAGCAGGCTATTATCATGATCCAGATTGAGGATGCGGCAAGGGATGCTACGCTGTCCGCCATAGCGGTTCACGATTAACCGTACAAGCGTATTATCTTGTATATAGCGTTTGATCCATTCATACGTACTAAGTTCTTGTTGTGTTGCAGGCTTTGGCTGTACGTGGGATTGTTTGATCTCTTGAACGACTGGCGGCTTGTTCGTAACTGCGGCTGACTTCTTTTTGGAGAACTTTTCCGCAAGCGTAGCAGCTGCGTCAGACGGGTTATTACTGGCTGACTGTTTTTTTAGATACAGTGCAGCTTCGATTAAATTCCCAAGTTCAATACCGGATTGAATCCGGCTATCCGCAATGTGTTCGTTTTGGCTCAAGAGATTAAGCAGGAACTGAAGGGCCTCTACGTTCGAACGGCCTTTAACTAATACATCTACATTAAATAAATAACTGGTTTCGTCTTGATTTGATTCCTTTTTCATACATCCTCCAGCCCAAGCCATGGGTAATTAGTCTTTTATAGTACCTATCAATATATCATTAAAACGTAATCTATCATAGTGCCTAAGGCCCTGTTGTTGGATATTAACAAAAATAAAATCTATATAAAGCCCTATGTGTAAAATTTTAATGGAGTACACCGGAATTGTACATTTTTGCATGTGTACACGAATGAGGTCAGTATGTGAGCACCAGATATAGATAAGCAAAGCCAGGTTTACATATACAGAGAATAAAGGAGGTAGGGGGTGAAATCAAGTAGTTTAAATTTTAAATATGTTACAGTGGGAAAATATAACGAAGCAGTATCATCCATCCAGAAGAAAAGTAAAATCCCCCTTAACGAAAGGGGGATGGGGCATATCAAAAACATGATATATTATAGTAATCGCAATTAAAGTAAATTTTATTTGCGATCAAAAGGGGATTCGTTGTGGTCGAATAAGGTAGTCATGTTCGACTGCCCAACTCACAAGACCACTCCAAAAATCTTCACAGGCTGAAATGATCTTCGCTGGTTCAGCTAAATCTCCGGACATCACCAACTTAACTACATCATCAAATCCTTCTGGACGACTCGGCAGTTCCATGGCCTCCGGTAGAACCATTGAACCCGTTGAGAAAAGCTTCTGATTGTGCAACCCAACTAACATAGCCCCATATTGGGCAAACTGCATTACCAAGTACGGCAAGTAGGTATGAGGGCCATTTACACGGACATTTCTAAGCTTTCCTATAAACTCGTACATTTCACCTACAAGCACTTCGTTGATGGCATGCCTGAAATCTTCCTTTGTTGGGGATTCGGCCGCTTCCTTTAATATAGAAAAAAAGTTTTTAGGATCATACAGACGAAGTGGGGAAAAGAAGGGTCCATGTGTCAATGGCCAATCGCCCTCAACAGTAGAGGCAATTTTAAGAAGAATGTCTGAACTACAGACGTTCACCTCAGCTTTCCAGGGCCCCGCCGACCATTCATGGCTAAATTCTACGGGGCCGTTTGGTTCACTTAGTACACAAAACATTTCAATGTCCGAGAAAGGGCCGTCAGTACCTTTGGCAACAGATCCATAGATCCCTATAGCCAGAATTTTGTCTCTGTATACTTCATGTAACCTCGCAGCTATTTCGTGGCAAGTCTGAAGTCTCTCACTTCGAGAAATGTTGACAGGTCCATTCATGTCCATTAGTGATCTCCCTCTATTTCCTACGGTCTAAGTGACTTGTCCAATTTACGGATTTGCCATTCAGCGAGGGTTTAATTTCACTTGTGAGCCCTTGCCGCCCGTCTGGATTCCAGTTTCCTTCACTCCGGCTTCCTTCAGATCGACCAGTAGCCGCTCTAGTACCGCTTTAGCAACAGGTGCTTCTTTTGCTCCAGAAGCTTTAACGACCAACTGCACCGGTTTGCCGGAACGCAGATGTTTGTCTGCCTGACGCAGCTTCGTGTCGTAATCATGCTCCTCAATATGAGCAGTGAAGCGAAGCTCCTTGACCTTTTCTTTGCCGCTGTTTTTTGCGGTTCGGCCGACATTCGTTTTGCTTGCTGCGGCTTCTTTTTGCGCAATCGCTTTTCCTTTGCCCTTTGCGACCAAGCTACAGGGCGGTGGACTGCTCATCAGTGAGGTGCAGACCAGGTCCACCCCTTTGGATCGGGCCATAGCCAAGGCTTCTGACTTCGAGACAACGCCGAGCTTCTCCCCTGCGAGTCCAGTGAGTACCACTTCGTCAGCTTTAATTTGCTCGTTGATTAATACTGCCACGTAAATGTAGCCTCCCTTAAACAATGATAAAGCTATCATATACGGAACCCGTTTGCGATTCAATTTTAGATCTATCCGTATTGACAAAAGTCACTAAGCCCTATACTCTTTTACTGATAATGATTATCATTTTCCAATGCAATATACATACAGGGGTGATTGAGAGAAATGAAAAAGATGTTGAATAGCCTATTGTTATTTGTAGTATTTACTATTGTATTGGCGGGCTGCGGTGCAGCTGTGGATAGCTCGAAGACGGAAGGTACTGCTGGGTCTGAGCAGACATCTACTACGGCTGGTCCAGTTACGGTTAAGGACGACCACGGGGAAGTCAAGCTGGACAAGCCAGCGGAACGTGTCGTTGTACTCGAATGGACGTTTACCGAGGACCTCATTGCACTTGGCGTACAGCCTGTCGGCAATGCGGACAATGAAAACTACAAGCTGTGGGTAACACCGGAGGCAAAGCTGGCTGATACCGTAACTGATATCGGCACACGGGGCGAACCGAATCTAGAAGCGATTGCGGCGCTCAAGCCAGATCTTATTATCTCTAACGCCGATAACAATGCAGCGATCTATGCACAGCTTAAGGGGATTGCACCGACGATAGAATTCGATCCTTACAAGGGGAACGGCTATGATTACGACCGTATGGTCGAAATTTTCAAGCAAGTCGCTGTGGCTACCGGAAAAACGGAACAGGCTGATAAGGTCCTAAGCGAACTTGACCAGCACTATGTAGATGCAAAGGCTACATTGGAGAAGGCAGGCAAAGCAGACTTTCACTATGCGCTGACACAAGCCTTTACAGCTCAAAATGCTGCCAGTCTGCGAATGTTCAAAGAAAATTCGGTTGTAGTGGGAACGCTTGCGAAAATCGGCATGGTGAACGACTGGAAGTCGGACAAGACCGAGAAATACGGGTTTAGCACCGTTGGCATTGAAGCTCTTCCAGCTGTGCAGGACAGCAATTTTATCTATATTACGCAAAAGACGGACGATGTATTTGGAGCCGCGATGAAGAACAACTCGGTATGGAACGGACTGAACTTTGTCAAAGAAAAACGGACCTACCCACTGGACGGTACAACATGGACGTTCGGCGGCCCAATCTCATCCAAAGTGCTGGTTGATCAAGTAGTCGGAGCTCTGACGAAATGACCCGAACAGGCACAACGGGTTTATCGAAGACTTGGCGTGTAGGAAGCATTTTTGGGGGCGGATTGATCGTCCTCATCGTGCTTTTTTTTGTAAGCTTGTGTTATGGAGAGGCTTCAATCCCGCTGCATACAGTAATTGAGGCGTTGACCCAGCGTCAGAATACGCTCGATCATAACATGGTGTGGGATCTCCGAATGCCGCGTACGGTCATCGGAATCCTGGCTGGTGGTGCGTTGGCCATCGCCGGTGCTCTGCTCCAGGCCATCACCAAAAATCCGCTGGCGGCTTCTGATACACTAGGAATTAACGCCGGTGCCTACTTTGTGGTCGTCCTTGGCGCGGTGATGTTTCCCGGATTGCTGCATCAGGCGCCGTTTCTATTTGCCGCTGTTGGCGGCCTGCTTGCAGCGGTGCTGGCTTACTTCATGGGCGGGGGACGAGCTGGAAGTCCGATTCGGTTGGCGCTTGCCGGTTTGATTGTATCCATGGTTCTCGGTTCGTTTACCGGAGCTTTGCATATCTTTTATTCATTTGAAACGCAGGGACTGTTTCTCTGGGGTTCTGGCTCGCTTGTGCAAAACGATTGGAGCGGGACGACTTACGCCTGGCCATGGGTCGTAGGACTCTCGGTCATTGCCTTTCTGCTGTCAAGGCAGTTTGATGTTCTGGATCTGGATGAGTCCACATCCACGTCGCTCGGACAAAAGGTTAGCTTGACCCGGGCGGTGGGAATTGTATTGGCTGTACTGCTGTCGACCATTACAGTCAGCGTCATTGGACCCATTGGTTTTGTGGGTCTGGTAGCTCCGCATTTGGTTCGCTTAAGCGGTCTAAAAATGCATCGTTGGGTGCTGCCTGGTTCCTTCCTGTGGGGGGCATTGCTGTTGACGGGCGCTGACGTGCTGGCGAAAATGGTCCACCAATCAAGCATGGATCTGCCGACCGGAGCAATGATGGCCTTGATCGGTGCTCCTTGGTTAATTTGGTTGATTCTGTGGAAGATGAAGCTACCTTCTGGTATTAGTGGACAATCTTCAATGAACATAGGTGTGCGCTCTCGGAAATTACCGTATGGCAGGCTGGTCATGTTGCTTGGGTGCGGTGCCGTGCTGTTGACCGTATTCAGCCTGATGTTTGGAGGAATGCGAATTCCGGTCGGCGATTTGCTGTCCGGCCTGTTCGGCGGTGAGAACGCAAATTCGGCCTTGCTGCAGTTTAGAATTCCGCGCACGCTGGTGGCAGCCGGGGCTGGTATCGCGCTTGCGGTCAGCGGTGTCTTGATCCAATTAGCCGTTCGTAATCCCTTAGCGGATGCCTCGATCATTGGTGTTTCTTCAGGGGCTGGTTTCGGCGCGCTTGCAGTAATTATCGTTTGGCCTGGGCTGCCTGTTTATATGCTGCCCATCGCGGCGATTGCCGGAGCGACGGTGTCGGCGGCGGTGATCTTCTTTTTATCATGGAACAAGCACCTAAACCCGTCTGTGGTCATCCTACTTGGGATTGCCGTATCAGCGATCGGAGCAGCTGGCATTCAGATACTGATTATCCAAGGTTCGCTTTGGGGCAGCACAGGCTATATTTGGCTGACGGGTAGTACCTACGCTCGAAACTGGGGGCAGGTGGCGACGATTCTGGCTTTTCTGCTCGTGTTGTTGCCAATAGCCTGGTGGCTAGCTCGCCGCTTCGATCTTTTGGTATTTGACGATAGCAGCGCCATGGGACTGGGACTTCCGGTGCGCCGCACCCGGCTACTGGCCATGGCAGTGGGTGTACTGCTGGCGGGCGGAGCGGTGGCCTGTGTGGGTACAGTTGGCTTCATCGGGCTGATTGCCCCGCATATCGTGCGTACGTTGATTGGGCACCATGTACGCCGCTCCATTGTTCTGTCGAGCATCTTGGGAGCGGTGATGCTGGTGCTGGCTGATACGATTGGCCGGACAGTGCTTGCGCCGACCGAAATTCCTTCCGGATTGCTGATCGCACTGATCGGTGCACCGTATTTCCTGTACTTGATGTATCGCTCCAATAAGAGTAAGTCAGTGTAGTTGAATATGTACACAAACAGGCTGTTTCCCAGCGGATTTCTGTGGGGAAGCAGCCTTTATTATTAATTCTCCTACGTAGTCATTGGGCTTTATATTTACAAATCTAATAAAATAGATATAATATTTTATATGGAACCGTCATTGATTTATAAAGCATTGTCAAACGAAACTCGTCGTCTAATTATGCTGTGGTTAAAAAAACCAGAAGAGTTTTTTGATGAACAGGCTTATCTAAAGCAAGGGCTTAATTTTCAAATTGGTGTATGTGTGGGAGATATACAGGCTAAAGCGGGACTTGCGCAGTCTGTGATTTCAAGTTATTTATTAACGATGCAAAAATCCGGTTTGTTAGAGTCTGAGCGTATTGGGAAGTGGACGTACTATCGTCGGAATGAAAAAACAATCCGGGAATTTGCCGAGTACGTTCAAAAGGAACTATAAACTGAAAGGAGGTTTTTTTTCACATAACATATCTACAAATCTATATATATAATTAAATTGGAGGCTTATACTTAAAATGAAAAAGGTTAACCCGTTACTTATTATCATTCTGGCTTTAGGCGTATTCGGCATTATTACAACGGAAATGGGGATTATAGGTGTTCTCCCCCAAGTAACTCAAAAATTCAATGTATCAGCTGCCCAGGCTGGTTGGCTCGTCAGTATTTTTTCTTTAGTTGTTGCCATTTCAGGTCCGTTCTTGACCTTACTCGTTTCCGGCATGAATCGTAAAGTCATTCTATTAACCGCTGTATTCAGTTTTGTCATTTCCAATATTGTCTATGCCTATACCACTCATTTTGAGGTCATGCTCATTTTTCGTGTTCTTCCTGCTATTTTTCATCCTGTCTTTTTTTCGGTCGCTCTCGTGACTGCATCTCATCTTGTCCCCCCTGAAAAGAGTAGTAAAGCCGTCACCAAGGTTTTCGCTGGAATTACAGTAGGATTTGCTTTTGGCGTGCCTTTGACTTCCTATCTTGCTGATAAGATATCGTTAGAAGCTGCTTTCTTATTTGGTGCTGTCGTAAGCATGATTGCATTTGTAGGAATACTCGTATGGCTTCCTTCCCTGCCAGTTCAGGAAAAGATGTCTTATGGCAAACAGCTTGGTATATTACGTAAACCTCAATTGTGGTTCAACATTGTGACTGTTATTTTTATCTTTGCAGCTATGTTTTCGGTGTATAGCTACTTTGCCGAATATCTTGGAGAAGTAACTCTTATGAACGGGTCATGGATCAGTATGATGTTGATGGTCTTTGGAATCGTCATGATTTTTGGAAACTTTTTATTTGGAGGATTATTACATAAAAATCTGACTAAGACCGTCATCATGTTCCCATTGCTATATATGGTCATTTACGTATTCACTTATGCTCTGGGGGCTTCTTTCCTACCGATGATTGTGGTTGTGCTCATTTGGGGGGCCGTGCATTCCGGGGGGCTAATTATTAGTCAAACATGGTTAACCACTGAAGCGAAAGAAGCTCCAGAGTTTGGAAACAGCCTGTTTGTCTCATTTTCTAATCTAGGTATTACGATGGGAGCTGCTATAGGCGGCTGGTTTATCTCTCACTTGGGAATACACCAGCTCATCTGGAGCGGAATGATGTTTGCGCTGCTAGCGTTTTTATCTATGATTATAAAAATAAAATTGTTCAATTCGAATGCAACGGAAGCCAGCGTGCGTTAAAATATGGATAGACATTAGAAGAGTACTCTACATTATGTATTGGGAGGAATAGATGAATATTCGAATGTATCATGATCTGGAGGCTCAATTGGAAGAGGAAATTTGGGCTCTTGGTGAGGAAGCAGCTCATATGCTCCCATTAGATAGCAACTTAGCTGAGGAAAAAGCACAGAGGGCCTGGGATCTAATACCCGAACCTAAGCATACATGGGGCATTACAGGTGTAACCCTACATCAATACGTTCAAATTCTTAATTATAACGGGCATACTCAGCGATCAGTAGAGCTTTTAAATGGGGAGATTATAGATTTGGAAGGTTCAGGGTACCGGATTATACATGCTGAACCTTATATCCAGATGGCGGAAACACTTCTTCATCAGAGCAAGCTTGTATTAGCTCATGAATATCTCCAGAAGGCATACTCGATTGGGAGTGCAAGAGCATTTCGGGACCAGCCCAAGCTTTATCTCAAAATGGCGAAAAGTAAAGCACTGGATGAACAGGATATACTACTTCAATTTGCAGCGTTAGATGTGAATGCCAAACTTCTAAGCGATTTAAAGGATAATCAATAACCAATGAAATGGCCTCATACAGTCTGAGATAAAATGCTGATCTGGATACGACGGAAAATGGGTTTCAATATTATTTATGGGGAGGACCAATGCATTGAAATTAAAAGAAGTGCTTTTAGGCACCCACAGTTTCGAAGCGATAAAAGCTTTTTACGGCTCTCTCTTGGATTTGCAGGTTGTGGAGGAAAACCCTTCGCGGTTGTCTTTTCAAGTAGGGGAATCGGTTCTTGCTTTTCAGGAATCCTCCCACATGGAAAATGAATTTTATCATATTGCGGTTACGATTCCAACGAATAAATTCATAGAAGCAAAACAGTGGATAATCGACCGTGGGATTTCATTGATCTCAAGACCCCAAGAAGATGAGTTTTTTTTCGAAAACTGGAATGCAACAGCGCTTTACTTCTATGATCCGGATCATAACCTTGTCGAGTTCATCGCTCACCATACACTCAACAACGCAGTCACTGAAGCTTTCGGGCCCCACTCTCTACTTCGTATAAGCGAGATCGGTCTTCCTGTCGACGATGTCTCCGAAGTATCAAGGATAATCACCGAAACGTTCCAACTTGATTCATGGGGAGGGGCTGGACAGAAATTCGCGCCGCTAGGGGATGTAGAAGGATCATTTATAGTCATAGACAAGCAACGGCCTTGGTTTCCTGATGATAGGCTTCCGGCCGTATTTAACACCAGAGTCTTGTTTGAAGCTCCATGCTCTGCCAGTCTTTCGCTTCACAATGGTTTGTATGAATTGAGATCAAACTGATTTAGGGCTTCCCCGGATTTCTGGAATAAAGCTTACGATGGGGGGAATCCAGGGGCGATAATACATTCAGGAGAGAATATATGAATATTAGACTACTTCATTCAAATGAAAAATATCCAATAGAGCTCTTGTTACTAGCTGATCCTTCGCACCAACTTGTTGAGGAATACTTAAAAAGAGGGCAGTGTTTTGTAGCAGAGATTGACCATCATATTGTTGGAGTCTATGTTCTTTTACCTACAAGACCTGAAACAGTTGAGTTAGTGAATATAGCAGTATCAGAAGGTATGCATGGTAAAGGAATAGGCAGACAATTAGTAACACATGCAATTGAAACAGCTAGGGCACAAGGTTATAAAACGATGGAAATGGGCACAGGAAACTCTAGCATTGGGCAGTTAGCTCTCTACCAAAAATGTGGGTTCAGAATTGTTGGTGTAGATCTAGATTTCTTTGTCAGACATAACTATCTAGAAGAAATTTATGAGAATGGCATACAGTGTAGAGATATGATTCGTATGTCTCAGGATTTATAGAGCTTAATTTCTTTGCAAACCCTTCAAAGGTATCTTAAGTAAGGTTCTGAAAGGTATATGATATTGTGCCAAAAGATGGTACAATAAATTGCGGAAAGGCTATACAATCATTGGATTGCAATAGTCCTCTTTTTAATGAGTTGATATCCTAACAAGTTCCTGATAAGGGGTGGTTACTTTTGTACAACACAACCACGATACTCACAGAGATAACAAAACATATGAAAGATAAAGATTTAATCCTTAGTGATCTTGCCAGAGAGGCAGAAATGAATCCGGGAACCATGAGCAGTATTATTAATGGGAACCGCACTCTTTCAGTGGATCAGCTAGACCGAATTACAAAAGCAATGGGGCATCCCGTTGGCTATTACTACGAACGGTATGTGTCTGAGTATTTAACAGAGGCTAATCCGAATTGGCGTCGAATGAGTCCTTTCATACATAATTGTGCAAAATTGAATAAGCTGGACTGTATTCATGAAGTTGTTAATTTATTGATGGATAAGTTAGGCTATTCAGAATCCTTATTTGAGCTTGCTGAAGAATTATTTCATGAAAAGATGTACCAAGCGGCAGCCATACTTTATGAAAATGTAGCTGTAAGTGAGAAAAAACAATACTCAGAACGTCTGGCTATGTGTCAGTACCGCTTGTTCCATACGAGGCAAGGAGACAATCAAGAGAAAAACTATGAAGCGGCAGTTCAATTTGAAATATATGTTGAACGACTAGATGAGATAGATCAGTTAGAAGCGTTAAAAGATTTGGCGAATACATACCGTTCGTTACGTAAATGGGACAAAGTAGAATTGTTCGCTAAAGCTTTGGGAGACAAAGCTAAAATTCAATACAAATTGGAACAACAGCGGCATCATGTGAAAAAAGAAAATTCAAAGAAACCAAGTTTTCCTCTGTTTGCTTATTGGGCATTTTCTCATTTACTTCGTGCAGAAGTTTGTGAGGCTCATAAAGATTATGAGAAGGCACTTCAGCATACGTACAAATATGGTGACTTAAGTTGGGTGAAAGATTCAGATGAAACTACTTTGAAGTGGAAAAGGCAATATGAAGAATGGTCTAAAGCCAATACTTATGTAAATAAACTTCATGCTGGTGAAATTGGTGTTTTGGCTGATTATGTAACATTTTTTTCTTCAAGGAAAGAAGAGTTACTTTCCGGATTAGATAACATACTTGAAGCTGCTAATCGATATCATTTAAATGTTGATAATATACTAAATCAATTTCAAACAGAAATTTTAGTTTTGCTGGATAAACCTGAGTGTGTAGGTACGTACAACCAACAATTAGTTATAGAACGTTATGTTCATTTCACACATGAATTAGCGGTTTACTACTTTAACAAAAATAATTTTGTGGATGGATTTACTTTTTTGTTAAATTGTTTGGGAAAATCTACATTAATCAATAATAAGTCGTATATAATTAAGTGTGTAAAGCTATATGAGTTCTATCAGGAATGTGCAGCATCTGAGACGAAGACAGCATATAGAAATTTAATTAATGAGGTGGATAATGATGAAACGTAAAGTAATTCTATCTTTTTTAGTTACCAGTTTTATACTAGTAGTAGTAGCGGTTCCCCTTCTTCAGCACCAAGACAAAGGGTCTACTTATGAGCCTACAGGGCAACATGGAGGAATGTGAGAATAAAATGTCGCAAGTTCATGATTACAGTAGAGCATAGAAAATCAACTATTATCAAGTAGTTAGGTGGGATTATCCGTCTAGCTCTTTTTATATGACTTATTTTAATATTATTTTACTATACATGAATAAGCCCTAAATATTTTATGGCTCCACGGATGTCCACAGTACTGCAATTGCTGCATAAAAATATCTGGATAAATAAAGCTTTCATAGCTGTTTTCAATTTACTGATATGTACTGGTTCATTTTATTAAAATCTCATAACTGACTGAAATGAACAGACTCTAAATTCATATGTGTACACTCGTACACTGTTGCAGCCTAGATAATATGTCTAGGTTTCTTTGTTTTTAATATCCATATATTATTATTTAGATAAAATGAGGGGGGGGATTTACACCCAAAACATCTCTTTAATTTCTACAATTTCCTCCAGCACATCTATCTACACCGTATAGTTATTTAATGGACGCTGATTTCTGCTTCTAAATACCCCGGAGGTGGTTAAAATCAAATTACCATTCAATTTCCACAAATATGGGCATAGCACTTCCACTCCCTGACTCAGCCTATTTTTCGACTTGATACCATACGCAAATTGTAGACGGTAGTTGGTCAGCTTTACATATCAATTTTAAGACCAATCTACAGATAAATTATAATGGAATTTGAACACATCTACTCAATCTGATAAATTTGTATTGCTTGATTTGTCCTCTGATATTCCACTTTATCATGAAATCATTGTAAACTATCCAAAAAGGTATCTTGAGTAAATATCTGAAATATATATGATTTTATTCTAAAAAACGGTATAATCATGAGTGATCAAATAAATTAATTTTATAACTCGTTTCTCAATTACATAGTTTTTTATCTATGCATCATATGAAAAGTTTATGATGAAGGGTGGTTTATCTATGGAGATCACACCTACGATTAGAGCAGAAGTTCAAACCTATCTGATACGGAAAAGCTTAACCATGACCGAGTTTGGACACATCATTGATTTGAATGTAGGTACGGTTAGCAGTATTGTTACTGGAAATCGTATTTTATCCGTTAACCAATTGGATCGCATTACTGCCGGGATGGAATTACCACCAGACTATTTTTATGAACGTTACATTGAAGAGTGTATCATAGAAGAAACGCTCAACTGGCGAAGAATTAGCCCTTTTTTGTACCGATGTGTGGAGCTTGATCGACTCGATTGCTTGCAACGAGTTGTATTTTTGTTGCTGGATAATCCAATCTATCCTCCGTTACTCTTTGAAGTAGCCGAGAATATTTACAGAGATGGTCACAATGAAGCAGCGGCGTTTCTTTATGAAAATGTGGCCGAGAGTGAAAGGCAGCAACATTCAGAGCGATTGGCGGTTTGCCATTATCGATTGTTTACGATTCGTGTTGGAGACGATCAAGAGAAGAACTATGATGCAGCGGTTCAGTTCGAGCCTTACGTTGAAAGATTAGATGAAATAGATCAGCTTGATGCACTAAGAGCGTTGGTGAATACATATCGTTCTCTACGAAAATGGGTTAAATTGGATTATTTTGCTAAATCGCTGGGAAATAAAGCGAAAATACAATACAAAATTGATCAACAGCATTCTGAAAATAGTGAACATACAAAGAAGCCGCTATACCCTTCATTTGTCTACTGGGCATTTTCGCATTTAATACGTGCTGAAGTTTGTGATGCTAATAAAGATTATGAGACAGCACTCCAACATATCCAGAGATATGCCGATTTAAGCTGGGTAGAAGAGAAAGATGAAACGACCCTAGAATGGAAAAATCAATTTAAAGAATGGGCAAGCGCTAATATTTATGTGAATAGGCTTATGTCAGGCGACTTAAGTGTAATCCCTGATTATGTTGCTTATTTTTCTTCAAAGAAAGATGAAATACTCCCCGCAATAGATAATATAATTGAGGTGGCTAATCGATATAATATAAATGTAGATCACATCCTTGAATTGTTTGAAGCAGAAATTCAGTCTTTTTTGAATGAACAAAATCAGGTAGGCGTATATACTCAACAAATTAGTTCAGAACGTTTTACTCATTTTTCAAGGGAATTGGCGATCTATCTTTTGCGTAAGGGGAGATTTTCAGACGGCTTCACATTTTTGTTCAGCTGTTTGGAAAAGTCTGCTGAAGCTAATAATAGAATACAAGCAATCAGATGTATGAGGTTGTTTACACATTTTAAAGAACATGCATCTGCTCACACGAGGGCAGTCTACGGGAACCTGATTAAAGCGGTTAACGAAGATGAAGAGTAAGCTGACCCCACCCTTCCAGGCCAGTTTTATGTAGTAGCAGTGGTAGCTCCTCTTATTGAGCATTAAGAGAATGGCTTCAATTATGAACTAACCGGTCACCACGGGGGAATCTGAGAATAAAATGCTCTCAAGTTCAAGATCACAGTAGACCCTGAGAATACAACTATTCTCAAAAAGGTTAGATGGGATTATCCGTATAGCTTCTTAATATGGAAAAGATTTTTAAATGTATTGAACTTATTTTCATTTCAAAAAGTTTTACACAGGTGGATGGAGATAAAGTCGTACTGGGCATCCAGGAAATGGTATCCCAGTCTAATCAACAGCTTCCAAAGGTGAATATTAAAATAGAATACTGATATGTTCGAAGAAACAACAAATGGAATTATTCATTACAGTAAGATGACGCACATGCGCCCTAACCAAGGAGGAATATATGGGATATGATTCTTTGATTAAAGCCATTATTTCAGTACCGAAAAAAGAATTAACTATTCAGTGGGGAAGTGGATTAAAGATTATTGGTACTAGGGATACCATTTATGAAATGAACAATGGTTTAGATGAAGATGATAATGGGTTCATTGAATATGATGCTGCGATTATTGAAGTCAAAAAGATAGTATCTAAGCCGATTAACGACGAAGGAAGTATATATAATTGGTTACAAAAAGGAAAGAGCCCCTTTATTAAAATTTCCCTCTATAACGAACCCCCCAGCATGATAACATCTACTGATGGATCTATTATTTGGAAATATGAATAAAGAGATTTGAAAAAGTACAATTTGAGCTGGTTCCATAACAATAAAAACGGGAGGGGACCTTTATCTGTAAAATGCTTATTCGATCATTGAAAGAATATACAATGTGGAAAGTAGTATTTAAATAACAAGACATATTGCCTATTCCCTTCATTTCCCTTATGATAATTGCACTATTACCAAAGAAGGAGATACATATGAAGAAAGCTATTCTACTACTATTAATGTTTGCTATCTTAATTCCATCACAAGTATTGGCAGCAACATCTACAAAAGCAATGTCAACAAGTGAAATCGAAAAAATATACTTTGAGAATTACAAAGATCGTGTGAAGGAAATTAAAATTGCACAAAAAAAACTTAATGCTGTTCTGGGGGCAGAAGTTCGTGAGCTAACTCAGAGATTAAGTCAAGCATCAGCGCGCTATAAAAACGAAGTGAAAAATAAATCAAGTAAAGCGGTAATAGCTCAAGCCAAGGCTGATTGTAATAAATTAAAGAAGCAGCTCGGCGTGGCTAAGGTGGAACTAAATAAAACAGTTAAAAATTACAAAAAAGAAAGCGAACAAGCATTAAAGGATATTGCAAAGCAGAAAGCAGAGCTTATAAAATTCATTAAGAATCACACAGCAGGAAAAGATAAACTTACGGAGTCTCAATTTAGCAAACAAGTTAATGGAGATATTATGTCGATTGACGGCTCATTTACTGGCATTTTAAAAATGTTGACGGAAGCTGAATAATGGTGAGTAAAGGCAGCAGGTATCACCTGTTGTCTTTTTAATTTAGGCTTAGAATGGAAAGGTATTGTTGGTCGACTTTGGATTGCTGTGAAATGGGGACAAAGAGGATATATGGATATGGATGAAATAAATTTGTTCGTTTTTATATAATGAAGTACGATTAGCGAGGAGAAAAATTTATGAATCGTAAGTTTTTTATCATGGCTTTGATAAGGGGTATTTTCGGGTATTTCCCTTGTGGGCTGGGAGTTGCAGTATTATTGGAGGCTTATAGCAGATATAGTCTAAGAGGTTTTTTAATTGGAGCTACATTTTTCCTTATCGGGGGATTGGTGCTTTATTTCACAAGAAGCTATGAATCATCAGATTGGTTACTATAGATAAAACAAATATTTCATTACAAGGAGTATATGATGTTATCACCAAAACAAGAAGAGAGCCTTAGTAAATTTATGAGTAAAATTCTTAGGCATACACCAGAACAGTTTGGAATTAAGTTGGATCATGAAGGTTATTGTCACGTGCATGACTTAATTTCAGCAATTAAGTCAGAGAATAGATGGTCGGATATAGGAGAAGCAGGAATTGATCAAGTCGTAACTAATTGTCCAAAGAAGCGATACCACATGGTAAATGGATACATATGAGCTAACTACGGGCATAGTACAGGAAGATTAGATTACAAAGAATTCACTCCACCAACTTCTCTTTATCACGGAACAAATAGCAAAGTAGTTGATAAAATTATTACCGAGGGAATTAAACCCATGGGGAGAAAGTATGTTCATCTATCTGAGACACTTGAATTTGCAACATTGGCAGGTAAGAGACGTGGTGAATTAGTCATTCTTGAAATCGATACAGTAAAATCAATGGCTAACAATGTGAAGTTCTATATCGCTAACAATGGTGTTTGGCTTGCGGATTTTGTGCCCCCACAATATTTTAAAAAAATTTAACACTGATATTTTCGTTTATATTAAAAAGAGGGTTTATACAATACTTTTGACATAGTAAATCCGTTTATATCAGTCCATTTGTCACATAATATAAAAGGAAATTTCAGGATAACAGGTGGATATCCCTAAACATCTCCTTCTGATAAGATTATTTCCATCTAAATTAAAATGGACGTGATCAATTGGGGAGAATATTGGTTCCACCTGACAAGCTAATGGAAGTGGCTGACCAGTTCTTGCATGGTAAACACGAAATGGAACGTATGTTGAATTTACTGAATGGAAGAATTGATTTTGTCCAACAAGGTTGGTCTGGTGCTACCCGAGAGAGGTTTTTCCAAGATTTTCAGGTCTCTAGACAATCCATGGGCGTGACGCTTGAACGACTTTCTACGGTTGCACAAGAACTCATTTTTATTTCAAAAAACTTCACACAGGTAGATGGAGAAAAAGTCGTACTGGATGTGCCAGGGAATGGTGTGCCTGTTAAAACGGCATCAAGCGGTGAAGGTTGGTTACATAAAATCTTTGAACAGATCGGTAAAGCTGAGATCACCAAGGCTGAAGCTCAGATGGAAGCTAGTAAGCTTCAAGGGGAAATTTTGTGGGATACTGCTCAGGGAGCGAAAGGTGCTATTCAGGAAGATTTAACCTTGGGGATGCTTCCTGACAAAGACCGTGACTATGATCATCCTATGGCTGCTAAAGTAGGTGAAACTCTCGGTCACGTAGCTACGACATTGCAGGGAGCTGGTGAGGTAATCGTTGGAACAGGTGGATAAGGATTATCAGTTGCTGTTTCATCCACAGGAGTTGGTAGTATTATCGGAATACCTGGATTGATTGGCTCAGCAGCTTTAGCGGCACATGGAGGTACAACCGCAGTTAAAGGCGCAAGCGGAATAGGGAAGAGCTCAGCGGAATTGTGGCAGATGATGAAGGGAGAAGGTGTACCTTCTTATGGGAAAAAATCTGTTCCAGCAGGTCCTTATCGTGAAGTTGACAGTTACCCTGTAAAAGTAAAACACGGAGATCAGGAGAAGCATATTGTTGGGACGCCCAACTACAAACAAGACTTAGCCAATGGTAAGAACAAGAGTATTTTCTATGGTGATAACAAAACCGCACAAGAATTACTTGATAGTTATTCTGGAAAAGGTGCTATGTTTAAAGCAGGGCGAGAAAGGATTGATTTCGGAAAACCTATCGGGAAATATTATAATAGAGATACTGGTATGTTCGAAGAAACAACAAAAGGAATTATTCATTACAGTAAAGATGGCGCACATATTGTACCAGCAGCGCCTTAAACCAAGGAGGAATATATGGGATATGATTCTTTGATTAAAGCCATTCTTTCAGTACCGAAAGAAGAATTAACTATTCAGTGGGGAAGTGGATTAAAGATTATTGGTACTAGGGACACCATTTATGAAACAAACAATGGTTTAGATGAAGATGATAATGAATTCATTGAATATGATGCTGCGGTTATTGAAGTTAAAAAGATAGTATCTAAGCCGATTAACGACGAAGGAAGTATATATAATTGGTTACAAAAAGGAAAGAGCCCCTTTATTGAAATTTCTCTCCATAACGATCCTCCCAGCATGATAACATCTACTGATGGATCTATTATTTGGAAATATGAATAACTCTGGAAATCCTCAATTGTGTATTTTTCACTCAATCGAGGCTAGATGGGATTATCCATCTAGCCTTTTTGGTTTGTATGGGTACCACATAAATTGTAAGCACGACAGAGCATATAGTCCCCTATGGTCTAACATTCGTTATAAAGTAGTAGGATGCCATTACACCTAAGAAAATTAAAACAATAGACTACACGAATCATGGAAATTCAAAGCAGCATCCAGAGTGGCCTCATGAACATGTTTTTGAATGGAAAGAAGATGGGGCATTTAAAAGAGTTAACAAGAAGTAGGAGGGACTTTTTTGGAATACAATGAATTGGTGGAACGTTTTGAAATGGGGGAAGAGTTTCAGTTCTCCTATAAAAATGATAGCTATTGGATTAGCCAGAATGAAGAAGGGTACTTTCTTACTCGTGAAAGAGACAGTTTTTCGCAGTCGTTTGAATCAGCAAGAGAGTTGTTTATTCTTGGGAAGATTGATGATAAGACTATTTTAGAGTTGTGGGATAACATAGACATTTGAAAAAGTACTATTTGAGCCTACTCCTTAATAATAAAAACGGGAGTGGGCCTTTTACATAGTTAGTCAATCTGAATAAAGGAGGATGACATTTACAAACACCTTGCTTCAAACGAAGGTGCGTCAAATTCAAATTACCATGCTCCAATATCAACATTACAAGTTGTTGAGCTAGGATAAGGGAATCAAGCAGATGAACAAAATGCCCATCTAAAAGATATTACCGATATTGTTAAGGAACTCGGTATCACGAAACAACAGCTACATAACTATAAAAAACTCCTAAAGTTGATTCCTGAGTTACAGGGTATGTTTGAAGATCAGGAGTTGAAAGCGATGACTATAAGCTTTTGGTCATAGGTATAAAGTTATCTTATTTCACATAACAATTAGGAATTAAGTTCGTTTTCCATAAATCGGAATAATGTTACTATGTCATAACGAACTCAAACAGAGGTATATTATGACAACAATTAAAGTGACACCTGAGCAGCTTATGACTGCCTCCAAGCAGTTTGAGTTAGCACAGCAAACGGCAACTCAAATGAATAGTAATTTAGTACAACAAATTTCATCTATGGGGCAATTGTGGGAAGGACTGACTAAAGAGCACTTTTACTATTCCTTCCAAACCTCTCAGAAGAATATGAATGACTTTGTTACCTTGACGGATTCTATTGCTAGGGAATTACGTCACCATGCAGATAAATTCAGATTAGCAGATCTGATGGAAGCAGGTAACATTGACGCAAGTTGTTTACCACCTCCACCGAATTCATGTGCTGTTCCTGCTCCAGATACACGGAATGCGTTCCAAAAATCAGTAGATAGCTTAACTGAACTAGGTCAGGATTTTGTAGACGCTAACTCAGTACGCTATGAGAAAAAGTTTAATTCAGTCTGGAGCTTTCTAGATTATATGTCATATGGTATTCCAAAAGGAATGTACCAAGGGTACATGGAACGGGCAGCTAAACAAAACGATTCATGGAATGACATGCTCAATTTCGGTACATTTGGAGTAACAGGTATGATTCAAGGGGCATTTAATCCAAACAATGCCTGGTCAAAGGAACACTGGGCTAATATGATCGGTACAGCTGGATTAATTGGAGGAGTTAGTTCAGTAATCAAGCCTAAAATTGGTTTGAAATCATCTATTAAGTATGAGATTCCGAAGAATAATGCGAATTCGAAATTGCGTAATTCAATAGAATCTGAACCTAAAACAGAAGTACAAACAGGTGGAAGAAACGATCTTTCAATTGATGAATATTTTCGTAGAGAAGCTGAAGCAGATGAGATGTATGATCAAATCAGAGCGTCTGATAGTGATGTAAGAGCAATAGCTGAAAATTCTGGAATGAAGGAAAGTAGAGTTCAAAGAATCAAAGAACACGTTTTCATAAATGAACATATAAAGTCGAGTGGTTATGGCAGATTTCATTCTGATTACGAAATAGCTCAAGCATGGGATAGATTACAAAAAGGATTACAAACAGAAAAAGATATGGATTTGCTTAATCATGAATTGTTTGAATCCAGATTTGAGGGTATATTTAAAACAGACTATGAGACTGCTCATAAAGCTGCGGTAAGGTCGGGTCGTCCATGGGAAATAGAATAGAGGAGATTTTATAATGGGAGCATTTGTTTTACTTTTTAAAGAGCATGAGGATGAGAATGTAGTTATTTATAGATATGGCCCAAATGAACACATTATGGGGAAAATTCAATTGAACAAAGAGACTAAGCTATTCTCTGAAATTGAACCTTTACCAGATCCGAGTCATTCAAATAAATTTTATTTTGATAGGGCTGCACAGCGGATGGCACGTTGCTTCGTTAAAGAAGGTGGTATATTTCCCGAAAAGTTGACATTTGAATCATAAAGTAGCTTCAATAATACGAACCGAGCTTGCTCCTTTAACAATAAAATAGGAGTGAGCTTTTTTCATTTTTCATAGTAATTTATCTGATAAAGAAGATAATTTGCATGCAACTAAGAATTTAGAGGTGGGTTTAAACAGGAGAGTCTTCAATCAGGCTACTTACTTAGTGATATGGTTAAAGTATACGGAAGGTACGTGAATGTTATGAAGTATGATACATACTCAAAATTATGGGAAGAACAAAATAGTCTAATGAGATTATTAGAGGGGAGGGGTTTTATGAATCGGAGATTTTTATCATGGCTTTGATAAGAGTTTTTTTAATTGGAGCTACATTTTTCCTTATTGGGGGATTGGTGCTTTACTTCACAAGGCGCTATGAATTAATAAAGTGCTACTTTTATCACGAAAAGAGAAGCGCTGAGTAAATATATCAAACGCTTCTCTTATTAATAATCTGGTTAATAGATATAGAATAAGTAGTATGCCTAGCGCTATCCCTATTATTGTAACTGGTTCTTATTCATAATATTAATTGCGTCCTTTGTTATTAATTTAAAAATTGTGATTCCCAAGTACCGTCTGCATATCCCCAAATTGTATGTGTACCAGTTCCGATTACCTCTTCAAGAGACGGATGAGTAAAGTTCCAAGTGAAATATGCTGTCTGGTAGGCGCTGCGCTTGTCAGAGTTAATATGTGGTTTCTCTTCTTTTATGGTGATATTCACTAAAGGGACCCACTTTCTTGTAACAACTCCACCGCCATTTAGAATTTCAGTCACTTTCCCCGCACTAACTCTGTAATGTATATATACTTGTGTTGTAATAATATTGATACCAAATGTAGAAACGACTGTTTCAGCATGAGGTGTATATTCAGTCGCAAAAGGAGTAGTAGAGTGTGCTTGTTTGTTTTGGTTTACCCTCACTTTTATATCTCCATTATATAAATCTGAATCTTTTCCGCTTTGTATTACATTAAAAATTGATTTTATCGCTTCAGGATCATTCATATAATTTACAAACTTTTGTTGTTCTTCTTGCGAGAGATTTGTGAACTGCTCTAGAATGACAGAGGAGTCATTATCGTTCTGCGAGTTGAGTTCTTTATTATTGGCTTTTAGATAATTAATGTAGTCTTCAGGGGTGTTAATAGATAAAGAATCCTGTGCGTTAACTGAGTAAGGAAGTACACTTAAAAATAATACAAATACAACAAACAAACTTAATAATTTTTTCACTTTATAATCACTCCTTAGATATGTTAGTAAAACAAAACCATTAACATCCTTTAAATGGATTTGATTTACAAGGAATATACTACCATATATAAAATAAATTATCAAATTGTAGACTAGTAATAAATCTAATTGAAATCAAACAAATAAATATAATGAAAGTTGATAATTTAATAAAAGTATGTAACTAAAGTTCAGCTAAGGATGGAGACTATAACATATATGAATTGTCAAACGGCATCTTTTATTATCTCTGGTTGCGAGATCCCTTTAGGGGAAGTAATGAGGCGATGTACATATCTTAACTAATGATGATAAGGAAGTTGGATGGGTTACACTGATTAAGGATGTAAATAGTCTAGCAATGCTTATGAATTGGAGAAAAGTTGCTGTTACTATAACAATTAATCAGTTCTTGAGAAAACCGAATAATAAGTACTACTTCAAGAAGTTAGTGAAGCACTTACTACTTACTTGAGGAACATAAAAACAGTATTTGATAATCTTTTGAAGGGAGAAAATTACGTATGAAGCACTACTCAAAATACAAATATGTTTATAATAACTGGTATGTAGCTAGTTGCGAGAAGCATGGTGAAAAACCAATTGATTTGACATCTACTTTGAAATTGTTCCTGAATGTAAAATGGAAGAAATGAGACAGTTGTTGCATCGATGGAGTAACACCATAAAAGCAGGATTTTACTGTCACTTTTAAGAAATGTATATGGAATAAATATAGGAAGGCAAGTTGTTGAATAGTAAAATCACAATTCTCAATGGCAAAGAATCATTTTTGTATCGATTTATCTTAAATACAATTAACTTTGGAACCTTTCATGCTGATACTTTACATATTTCGATGAATTAATGATTGAAGAGTTGCAAACGCACGAAAAACTAGTTGGTTAGGGAAAAATGATGCTGGAGAGCCTTTTGGAGATAATTCAGTATTAAAATTGATTACCACAATAAGACTGCCAAATGGCCATCAATGAGAATATCAAAAATTACTGGATGGATTCGTCCCAATGAAAATATGACCTATGAAGAAGTATACACTTTTTACGCCAAGTGCGATTTTATCCCAGATGGAAAGTTGCTCAAATATATAGAATAAAACATAACAGTATAACATTGAAAAGATAAAACATAACAGTATGGCAATGGTAAAAAGATTTTATGGCTGTAGCATTAAATTTTGAATTAGAATGCAGACTGATAAAGATCTAACCCAGTACCAAATTCATAAGATTGTTAATGCCGTAGTTGAGAAAGTGCATAAGGAATTAGAAGAACTCAAAAAAGATTAAAAGAACTCGATGATGGCAAAACTCATGGGATATTGCTAATGCTTATTCCTGAGTTGCAGGATATGGTTGTTGTTACATCCTATAAGGCCTTTAGCAGCTTACGACTGTCTCCAAGAAATTAGAACAGGCACAACAATTAGTAGCTCAAATGAATAGCAATTTAGTACAACAAATTTCATCTATGGGGCAATTGTGGGAAGGGCTGACTAAGGAGAAATTTTACAATTAACCCCATACATCTCAGAAGAATATGAATGACTTACCCTGACGAATTCTAGTGCTAGGGAGTACGTCACCATGCAGATAAATTCAGATTAGCAGATCTGATGGAAGCAGGTAACATTGACGCAAGTTGTTTACCACCCCCACCTAATTCTTGTGATGTTCCTACTGCAGATACATGAAACGCATTTCGAAAATCGGCAGATAGCTTAACTGAACTAGGTCAGGATTTTGTAGCCGCTAATTCAAAATGCTATGAGAAGAAATTCGATTCAGTGTGAAGCTTCTTAGATATATGTCTTTTGGTATTCCAAAAGGAATGTATCATGGGTACATGGAACGGGGAGCTAAACAAAACGATTCATGGAGATGTTCTTTTGGAGATTATGAAGTTAGACGATATTATTAAAACACCCAATAAAGGAATCATTTTAATTGGAACAAATATTGGATTAGATAAGCAGGATCATACGAATCTGAAAAGTTTGATAGGTTCAAAAATACAAGTAGATAAGGTAGATGGGACAAAATGTGAACTGGACGTATTGGATATTAGCCTTTCTTTTTCCATTGCTAACCTTCCACTCATTGGTATTAGTGTAAAGGATTCAGAAAATATTAAAGATATAAAAAAGGGAACACAAGTAGTGCAATTGTTGGATGGATAAGGTAATCAAGCAGATGGACAAAATGTCCATATAAAAGATATCCCCGATTCAATTGGAGAAGATGAATGGGTTGAAGACTATAAATGGTATGCTGCAATAGCAGCAAGGAACAGCCACATCTGAGCAAGTAAGGATGTTGGACCAGAGATACTGAAGGAATAATATTGTGAACACAGATAAAGTAAATGTGTCCACTTTCTAGTCTAGACCCATAAGCCTCCTAATATTTTGAATGTATCCACGGGCGTCCACACTTACCCGGAAATGCTGCATAAAATATCCCGGGTGAACAAAGAGGAGGTGCATGTAATAACCATGATACACATGGAATCCGTGCAAGTGGGTGAGCATACATTTATCGGAGTTGAGGTCAAACTGCCTAAAACAACGCTGTTGACGATCTCTAACTCCCGTGGTTACATCATGTGTGGTGCACTGGATGTTGGGCTGCTCAATGAGCGGCTGGCGGATCGGAAAATTCTTGCCGCACGAGCTGTGGGGGTAAAAACGCTGAAGGAATTGTTGGAAGCGCCGATGGAATCGGTGACGACTGAAGCGGAGCAACTAGGGATTAAGCCAGGTATGCCAGGATACGAAGCACTTTTGAAACTGGTGTAATGAAGCCTATGTGCATATGTTGCATAAAAGTAGAGGAACAAGAAGAGAAAAAAACCGGACTTTTTGGCTCCGGTTTTTTTCTATGAAAAGTTTTATTCTATCGAGTTGAATCATATGAATTATATACGAACGATATGACCTGCAAGAACAATTATTCGGCAAACAAATGGGTCAGGTTCTCGCTAAAGGGTGCTTGTACAATCCCTTTTTCGGTAATGATGGCGGTAATGTACTCATGAGGTGTAACGTCGAATGCTGGGTTGTAGACTTTGATGCCCTGCGGGGCGGTCCTTTTACCAAAGCTTTCGGTAACTTCCTCCGCAGAACGCTCTTCAATCGGAATATCTGCGCCTGTTGCGGTCTGCAAATCAATGGTAGATAGTGGCGAAGCGACATAAAAAGGAATGCCATGCGCCTTCGCTAGCACAGCTAGGCTATAGGTGCCGATTTTGTTGGCCACATCTCCATTAGCAGCGACTCTATCTGTGCCGACAATAACGGCCTGTACCCATCCTTTGGACATCACCATGCCCGCCATATTGTCACAGAGCAGGGTGACATCAATGCCTGCCTGCTGAAGCTCGAAAGCGGTCAGGCGCGCCCCCTGCAGCACGGGGCGGGTTTCGTCGGCAAATACTTTGAGGTGAATGCCGTTCTCCTGCGCAAGGTACATCGGCGCGAGCGCTGTTCCGTATTTCGCTGTCGCCAATCCGCCTGCATTGCAGTGAGTAAGTACGCCCATCCCGTCCTCGAACAGAGGTAAAGCATGGATGCCGATTTGGCGACATACTTCCTCATCCTCTGCCTGAATGGCTGTGGCTTCACGCTCCAGCCCGGCATTCCAGTCTTTGACCTGACCTCCGCTAGCTTCAATGATGAGTTCCCCAGCCCGCTTCTTCATGCGGTCCAAGGCCCAGAACAGGTTCACTGCCGTCGGGCGTGAAGTAGCCAAATGTCCGCACACGGCGTGTACATGCTGCAGCCACCCAGCAGCGTCGGTGCCGTCGTAGGCGGTAGCTCCTAGCACAACGCCGTAGGCCGCAGCCATCCCGATAGCGGGCGCACCACGTACCTTCATGGCATGTATGCCATCCCATACTTCCTCGGCCGTGAATAAATCCAGCATGACAATCGTTTCGGGCAGTAGACGCTGATCCAACATAGACAAGCGGTTGCCTTTCCACACCAGCGAAGATAGAGCCTGACTGGGCACTGTAGCTTTCCCAGAGGTTACGGGCGACGATTCTTTCTTTTCACTCATATTCATTAAGCTCCTTTAGTTTGGGCAGCTGTTGCTGTCCGAACAATGTCTCCCAGTTCCCGAATCGAATGAAGCTCGCGATTGCGAAGAACCAAGGATTTACCGATAGATAACGCCAGACGTTCCGCAGCTTCCTTGATAGCAGGATCGGCAATGGTGTCGATATCTGCCACATGCGACAGGCTGATGATACGGCGAATCACTTTGCACCCTGCAAAACCAATCGTATCTTGCAGTACTTTCTGGAGATACAAGTCCTGATATCCCGCTGTACGTGCCATATGATCGGTGACATGCTCATCCCACAGTTTGCGGAACCTACGCTCAAACTGCTCCCATACCTGAATGGCGGTCTCCAGAACCCAGTCACGCCTTTCCTTTAGAGCCTTCTCGCCAGAGGTCCATCCGGGTTGTGCTGCGTAGTTCAACAGCAGATTGGCGATCACTGCTCCGATATCAAAGCCCATGGGTCCGTAGTAGGCAAATTCAGGATCAATGACTTTAGTCGATTCGGTCGTTACGAAAATGCTACCAGTATGAAGGTCACCGTGCAGCAGCGCTTCGGTTCGTGTCAAAAACTTTTCTCGCAGCAAAGCCACTTCCAGGTGAAGCACTTGATCTGTACGTAGTGCCTCTGCTTCGTCTTCGATGTACGCACCATAGTTGTTATTATCTGAGAACCGATACGGTTCATCCAGAATCAGATCCTCAGTTATTTTGCAGAGATCCGGGTTGATAAAGCGTTTAACCAGGTCTTTTTTATCCTGCTGATTCATGCCCAAATCTGAGGTGAAGAAGAGCGTGCGTGCCAGAAACTCCCCAATATGATTAGCGAAATATGGATAGGTGTTTCCTTCTATTAGTCCCTTGCGCATGATGGTGTGTGAGCTAAGATCCTCCATCACGGTCAACGCAAGCTCATCGTCATACGCCAGTACCGCAGGAACTAATTCGGGGCAAATGTGGTGTTCCTGCTGAAGTGCCTCACGTTCAATACGGGCACGATCCAGTGAAAGCGGCCAGGATTCACCCACAATTTTTACATAGGGAAGTGCCTGCTTGGCAATGATACTCTTGTTAGATTCAGAATCCGTAATATGAAAAACCAGATTTAAGTTACCATCACCGATTTCTCGGCATTCCAGACGGGCTTCCTGACTAAAAAATCCGGGGATGTTCTTCACGAATTCGATTGCTTCTTCAGTGGTTAAAGGATGATATTGGGACAACGAAGTCACCTCCATAAAATGTGCGCATGTAAATAGTTCAAAAAATATCACAATATTAAACCAAGTATTTTGATAGGATAGAGAAAGTATAACGAAAATCATTGAAGTTTTGTACATTTTTTTTATGGGGATTGAAAGAGGAAGAAAGGAGAACTCTTTTTTTGTTTCGTCTCCGTATAGAGAGGGTAAATATGAGACAGACGTCCGGCAGGTGATATTAGGATGCCCGCTGGCGTCTTACCGTCAGTAATGACGGTGATGGATATGTAAACGTTCCTGAAAGTCAATTTGATGAAAAAGGAAGGGATTTATGATGGCTAAAACAACAAGTAACTCGAAAAATACGCAAACCAAATCGGTGGAGGAACTTTTAAACCGTCAAGTCGCTAACCTCAATGTGTTATATGTAAAAATTCATAACTATCACTGGTATGTGAAAGGCTCTAGTTTCTACACACTCCATGTTAAATTTGAAGAGTTATACAATGAAGTGACATTGAAAATGGATGAGATCGCCGAGCGTTTGCTCGCGTTGAAAGGTTCTCCTTCCGCAACGTTGAAGGAATACCTGAAGCTGTCGTCGATTCAGGAAGCAACCGGCAACGAAGATGCTCCTAAGATGGTACAAACCTTGATCGAGGATTTTGCAACTGTATGCGAGGAGTTTCAGGAAGGTATCGAACTGGCGGAAAGCAATTCCGACCAGCCAACTGCAGATTTGCTGATTGGTTATAAAGCGGATCTGGAGAAACATATGTGGATGCTTCGCTCTTATTTGGGCTAATTGGCCGAATTTCGCTCCATTACCCAATGCTTAGTTCGGTGAAATTAATTCCACTCCATAGTGATGGGGTTACGCTCTGAAATAAACTCTCTACATGTAAAACGCTACTGACGTCATGCTGTCAGTAGCGTTTTTATGGCTGGAAAAAGATCATGCATCCCATGTTTTTTGTACAAATTTATAATTATATGAACAACCACAGGATGAATTTTGCTATTTGTGTGCCTGGTGGGGTGAACATTTTATGAAGAAAGTTGGATAACGTGTGTCTGTTGGTTGCACCCTTAAAGATATTTATTATAAAATAACTTGAGAATCATTGAGAATCAGTTTAGAATGATTATAAATAAATTTTTAAATATTACTTGAAATCAGGGGGCTCCCCTGTTTAAATATACTTTCTGATTTCGACACCACACTACATTTTTTGGAGGGTATTGCGAATATGGCTACAAACTTTAAGATTGAAGGTCTCAAGGCGACCATTGAAGGCAAGGAAATTTTGAAAGGTATTAACCTCGAAATGAAGGGCGGAGAAATCCATGCCATCATGGGTCCTAACGGTACGGGTAAAAGTACACTCGCGTCTGCTTTGATGGGTCATCCTAAATATGAAGTCACAGATGGCAAAGTAACTTTGGATGGAGAAGACGTGCTGGATATGGAAGTGGATGAGCGTGCACGTGCAGGATTGTTCTTGGCGATGCAGTATCCGAGTGAAATTGCAGGGGTAACGAACTCCGACTTTTTGCGTAGTGCGATCAACGCACGCCGTGAAGAAGGACAAGAAATCTCCCTGATTAAGTTTATCCGTCAAATGGAAAGCAAAATGAAAGAGCTCGAAATGAATCCTGAGTTTGCTCACCGTTACCTGAACGAAGGCTTCTCAGGTGGTGAGAAAAAACGGAATGAAATTTTGCAAATGATGATGATTGATCCGAAAATTGTCATTCTTGATGAAATCGACTCCGGTCTGGATATCGATGCTTTGAGAATCGTGGCTAGCGGTGTCAACGCTATGCGTTCCGAAGAGCGTGGTTTCCTTATCATTACTCACTATCAACGTCTGTTAAACTACGTTAAACCAGATTATGTACATGTAATGATGCAAGGACGTATCGTTAAATCCGGTGGTCCTGAGCTTGCTGAGCGTCTGGAAGCGGACGGTTACGACTGGATCAAGGAAGAGCTGGGTATCGTTGATGAAACTGTAGGACAAGAGGCGTAAGCCGGAAGCGAGGAGGAAAACTAATGACTACACAAACAATCCTTCCGGTAGATTCCGAGCAACTGCGTGTTCTGTCCGAACGTAACGGCGAACCATCTTGGTTGGCCGAAGACAGACAAAAAGCACTTGAGCTTGCAGGCAAACTGGAGCTTCCGGTATTTGAAAAAACAAAAATCGAACGATGGAAATTAAACGATTACGGTCAACATAAACAGAACGAGGTCATTGCATCGGTAGGGCAGGTCCCGGCAGCCATTGCTGATCTGGTCAAAGAGCAACAGGAGGGTGGTCTGATTATTCAGCGCAACTCCGGCGCGGTATATGTGAAGCTGAGCGAGGAATTGGCGGCGCAAGGCGTCATTTTCACGGATTTACAAACAGCGGTTAAAGAGCATGCTGATTTGGTTAAAGCTCATCTGAACACAGTTATTAAGGCTGAAGAAAATTCATTATCTGCATTGCACGCAGCACTCTGGAACGGTGGAGTATTTGCTTATGTGCCTAAAAATGTAGAACTGAACGTTCCGCTTCAAGCTGTATTCCTGACGGACGATGCGACTGCAACGTTTGCGCCGCATGTGCTGCTCATTGTCGAAAGCCACAGTTCCGTGACGTACGTAGACAACTATGTATCTGCGGATTTGGCGGCACCTGTTCTTCATAACGGTGCGGTAGAAGTTGTTGCAAATGCAGGAGCTAAAGTACGTTATGCGACAGTCCATCAGTTTGGAGAGCAAGTAACGGATATTTCGATTCGTCGTGCTACGTTGGGAAATGACGCAGCTATCGAATGGATTGTGGGCGAAATGAACAACGGTAATACAGCAAGCAATACCATGTCCGTGCTCAAAGGCAATGGCTCCAATTCGGATGCTAAGATCATTGCTGTTGGTTCTGGCTCACAAAAGCTGAACTATACGACACAAGCACAGCATTTTGGTAAAAATTCCGCCAGTCAGATGATTACGCGCGCAGTAATGCGTGAAGAAGCGTCTTCCATCATTAACGGAATTACAAAAATTGAAAAAGGTGCTACCAAAGCAGACGGTCAGCAAACAGAACGTGTTCTGATGCTCAGCCCGAAAGCGCGTGGTGACGCTAACCCGATCCTGCTGATTGATGAAGATGATGTAACGGCAGGTCACGCAGCATCGGTTGGTCAGGTAAACCGTGAACAAGTGTATTACTTGATGTCCCGCGGGATTAGCCGTGCAGAAGCTGAACGTCTGATTATTTATGGCTTCTTGGCACCTGTCGTATCTGAAATTCCGCTCGAAGGACTTCAACATCAGCTGCAAAGCCTTGTTGAAAGGAAGTTAGGCCAATGAATACTGCATTGATCCGTGAACAGTTCCCGATTTTACATCAGGAGATTAACGGTCATCCGCTGGTTTATTTGGATAATGCGGCCACTTCGCAAAAACCGCTGGCGGTCATCGAGGCGATCAAGCACTACTACGAATATGATAATTCAAATGTTCACCGTGGTGTGCATACCTTGGGTAGTCGCGCAACGGATGCTTATGAAGGTGCGCGGGATAAGGTAGCCCGCTTTCTGAATGCAAAGCGCAGTCAGGAAATTATTTTTACAAGAGGAACAACAACGGCGTTGAATCTGGTCGCTTCTTCCTATGGCAGGGCTAATTGCCAGGCAGGTGATGAAATTGTCATCACCCAAATGGAGCATCACAGTAATCTGATTCCGTGGCAACAGGTAGCCAAAGCCACAGGCGCGACTTTGAAATATATTCCACTTCAAGAGGATGGTAGCGTTGATCTTGCTGATGTTGAGAATACCATTACAGAAAACACGAAAATTGTAGCGATTGCGCATGTCTCCAATGTGCTGGGTGTTGTGAACCCTGTCAAAGAGATTGCAGCTATTGCGCATCGCAACGGCGCAGTCATCGTTATAGACGGTGCACAAAGCACACCACATATGAAAGTAGACGTGCAAGACATCGATGCTGACTTTTATGCCTTTTCGGGTCACAAAATGTGTGCTCCTACTGGGATCGGAGCACTGTACGGCAAGAAGGCGCTGCTGGAAAACATGGAGCCCATTGAGTTCGGCGGTGAAATGATCGACGATGTGGGATTGTACGAATCCACATGGAAGGAGCTGCCTTGGAAATTTGAAGGTGGAACCCCGATTATAGCCGGAGCCGTTGGTTTGGGAGCTGCCATTGATTTTCTGGAAAGCATCGGACTGGACGCCATTGCACAGCATGAAAGCCGTCTGGTCGACTATGCTCTCAAACGTCTCCGTGAAGTGGAGGGATTGACGATTTACGGACCTGCAGACCGTCATGTTGGGCTCGTAACATTCAACTTGGATGATGTGCATCCGCATGATGTAGCTACCGTATTGGATAGCAAAGGGGTGGCTGTACGTGCAGGCCATCATTGCTGCCAGCCATTGATGCGCTGGTTGAAAGCCAGTGCGACTGCACGTGCCAGCTTTTACCTCTATAACACGGAAGAGGAAGTCGACGCTTTGGTCAGCGCCTTAATCCAAACAAAGGAGTATTTTGGCGATGCAACTTGATGACTTGTACCGACGCGTGATTATGGATCATTATAAAAATCCGCGCAATCGCGGACGTTTTGAGGACGATGCCGTTACGGTGGATTTGAATAATCCTACGTGTGGTGACCGGATTTCTCTTCAACTCAAAACGAAAGACGGCGTGGTCGAAGATGCCCGTTTTACTGGCGAAGGCTGCTCGATTAGTATGTCCTCAGCTTCGATGATGACAGAAGCGGTCAAAGGAAAAACGATTGATCAGGCACTGGATATGGCAAGCCGCTTCTCTTCTTTAATGAAGGGAGAAGCCGTTGAATTCGATGATTATGAAGAATTGGAAGCTTTGTCAGGCGTGAATAAGTTCCCGGCCCGCATCAAATGTGCGACACTGGCTTGGAACGCGCTGCGCAAAGGGATTGATGAAGATAAATAATTTAAATAGAACAGAGGAGGTTTGAGAAACATGGCCAAGAAAGCACCGGAAATGGAAGAGTATAAATATGGCTTTCGTGACGAGCACAAGTCCATTTTCCAAACAGGTAAGGGTCTCACTCCGGAAATTGTAAAGGAAATCTCCAAAATTAAGGATGAGCCAGAATGGATGCTGGAGTTCCGTCTGAAAGCACTGAAACAGTTTGAAAAAATGCCAATGCCAAACTGGGGCGGAGATATGGATGAACTGGATTTCAACGATATCCAGTACTATGTAAGACCTTCCGAAAAACAAGGGAAGACATGGGAAGAAGTTCCGACGGAAATTAAAGAAACCTTTGATAAACTGGGTATTCCTGAGGCGGAGCAAAAGTTTTTGGCTGGTGTATCCGCACAGTATGAATCCGAGGTTGTCTACCACAGTATGCAAAAGGAACTGGAAGATCAGGGCGTTATTTTCATGGATACCGATACGGCGTTGCGTGAGCATCCTGAGATTCTGAAAGAGTATTTTGCAACAGTTGTACCTCCTGCGGACAATAAGTTTGCTGCACTGAACAGTGCGGTATGGTCAGGTGGTAGCTTCATCTATGTACCAAAAGGCGTGAAATGTGAAGTTCCATTGCAGGCTTACTTCCGTATCAACTCGGAAAACATGGGTCAATTTGAGCGTACGCTTATTATTGCGGACGAAGACAGCTTTGTGCATTATGTAGAAGGTTGCACGGCTCCAATTTACAGCACGAACTCGCTGCATAGTGCTGTGGTCGAAATTATTTGTAAGAAGAACGCACGCGTTCGTTATACAACGATCCAGAACTGGGCACCAAACATCTATAACCTGGTAACCAAACGTGCGGTTGCAGAAGAAAACGCAACGATGGAATGGGTCGATGGTAACATCGGTTCCAAGTTGACGATGAAGTATCCAGCCGTTGTATTGAAAGGCCGTGGAGCGAAAGGGATGGTCCTGTCCATCGCTGTTGCAGGCAAAGGCCAGCATCAGGATGCAGGTGCGAAAATGATCCACTTGGCACCAGACACCACCTCCACAATTGTATCCAAGTCGATCAGTAAGCACGGCGGTAAAGTAACGTATCGCGGATTAGCTTCATTCGGTCGTCAGGCTCAAGGTGCAAAATCGAATATCAAGTGTGATACGCTGATTTTGGATAATCAATCAACTTCAGATACTATTCCTTATAATGAAATCATGAATGACGACATCACGCTTGAGCACGAAGCAACGGTTTCCAAGGTATCGGAAGATCAGCTGTTCTATCTGATGAGCCGTGGTTTGACTGAAGCAGAGGCAACGCAAATGATCGTTATGGGCTTTATTGAGCCGTTCACCAAAGAGCTGCCGATGGAATATGCGGTAGAAATGAACCGTTTGATCAAGTTCGAAATGGAAGGTAGTATTGGTTAAAACGCAGTAACCCTTGGTGTGACAAGGTTTTTGAGGTATTCTAAAGCTGTTAAATTGGAGTCGTGTCGATTTTGTGCCGACTCGGATTTCCTGCTAGTACAGAAGGCGAACTTTTTAAGTTCGCCTTCTTCTATTTTTTCCGTAATGTCTAAAAAGATGTCGGCAGTTTTCTGAAACCGCTTTTATAAGGGGAGATAGAATTAAAAAAATTATTGTTAGGACTGCGGATAATTGCCTAGCACTTAACTATGTTTGCTTAATAGGATATTGTAAAGCCACAAAACATAAGGAGGCAGGCAACGGATGCAGAAGAATAAAGCTGGAGTGAAGAAGAAAACCCTCTCTTCTAAACAGACACAGAGGCATGTACATGAATTTGAAGGTAGTACCAAACTGGCTGAAGAAGGCGCAGACCGACATAACCACCGCTTTGCAGGTGTTACTGGGCAAGCGATTCGAGTTGGAAGAAGTCATGTCCATGAAATTGATCTTTCAAAAACTGATTTCGTGAACCATTTTCATAATCTGAGAAGGATTAGAACAGGACCCGCTATTCCAGTCGGAAATGGCAAGCACGTACATTTTGTTACGGGCCAAACCACATTAAATGATGGTCATGTACACCAGTTCAATTTCGCAACATTGATTCAGGCACCTCTTATTTAATAAACAAATGTAGCAAATAATATAGTAGTAGAAACGCGTTTTTATTGTGTTTGATCGTTGTAAATTGTGACTAGGTTAATGTCCCTAACATAAAAAGAGGCTGTCCTTCGTAGAAGAACCTACGAATCAAGGACAGTCTCTTTTTATTCGCGTAGCCTGGGCTTCGGCAAGACATTTCGTTCCACCGAAGTAACGCCGGGAGGCAGTAGCGGATCAGGATTCCAAATAAATTTCATCAATGGATACATGGCGTTCCCTAGACAAATCTACATATTCATCATCGTTAATTCTCACTAAGGGTCTGAAGTAATCAGCAGGATTGTTCAGAATAATCGTTCCTGTCTGCCCTGTAGTCAGCAGAACCTGCTTATTAATGAAATTAGGAAGCATATGTCTGATGAACACTTGGGTAGCTTCTGGGTTTAGATGTCCAAAACTCATGCTGTGCAGCTCGCGTAATACGGCGAGTAGCTCCTGCTTCGTCTGGTACACACGATTGGAAATCATCGCGCTATACACGTCTGCAATAGCTGTTATGCTGGCAAAAGGATGAATTTCTTCCTTGAACAGTCCATGGGGATATCCACTTCCATCTTCACGCTCGTGATGCTGCAAGGCGACAATTGCAGAAATCTCATCGCTGGTTGAATTGCGAATAATATCATAGCCATAGAGAGAATGTTTCTTCATTTCATGAAATTCTTCAGGTGTCAGTTTATCCGGTTTGTTCAAAATTTCATTCGGTATCATGGATTTGCCTATATCGTGTAAATATCCGGCTTTACCAGCGGCATAAGCTTCTTCTTCTGTATATCCAAGCCATGTGGCAATGTAATATGACAGTACACCTACTTGGAGAGAATGATTATAGGTATAGTGATCTCCCCGCTCCATAATTAACAGCAGAGATACGACATCTTTTTGACGAGCCAGCTCTGAAACGAGAGGGCCGAACAGTTCATCAACTCGATATTCATCAAATTTTCCAGTTGAGGAAGCTTCGAGAAACATGCTTTCAAAGCCACTGATCGTCTGCTCCATGAGGGGAACGGCGCGTTTGAGGGATTCAGGGGAAGCTGGAACATCGGGGGCAAAGTCAACCGGAATGCTCGCAGAACCGGCATCAATGTCGATATAATCGACACCATGCATAATGAGTTTGGAAATGTCGTCATGCTGAAGCTCGGTGCCCTGAATCATGACAGGTACACCGTGCCCATTGTATGTATCGGATTTGAGGCGATCTCCCGGCTTGGCATCGGTAACGTGAACTCTCATGTGCTAACCTCCTTATTGTCGTAAATTTGTCGAAAATATGAAACAACCCTAATATATCAAGAATTATATGGGATGACAACGACTAAATTACTATTATTCCAAGCTGTAAAATAGGTCCCAGGAACCCGTTTCCTATCAGATACCTACAGTAGATAACGTCAATGCTTTTCACTATGTTTATGATGTGAGATTGTTCAGAGAGTACAGCGAAGCTTAAGGACTATGTCCACTCATATGTACCATATTGCTAAATAACATGGTATGCTTAAACATTAGAAGCTCCAAAGTCGATATATATAAAGTATAGAGGAGGGCGGTTATGGAGATGACGACTCGGCAAACGTTGACCATTTTGCATACCAATGATATCCATAGTCATTTTGGCAGTATGCCTTCGATAGCCGCGATGATCGATGAACGAAGAGCCGCATCACGGGATGCGCTGCTTGTGCTCGACATAGGAGACCACATGGACCGGATGGCCCCCGAAACGGAAGGAACGCTCGGTGGGGCAAATGTGGATGTGATTAATCTAACAGGATACGATGCAATTACGATCGGTAACAATGAGGGACTGACTTTTACCCCGGATATGATTGAACAGGCATATGCAGGGATTCATTGTCCGGTCGTATGTGGCAATATGACAGAGCGTGCTACGGGGATGAACCCTTCGTGGATGAAGGAATCCCTTATCGTAGACAAAGCAGGAATCAAGGTCGGTTTACTCGGTGTGACGGCTCCTTTTGTAGAGTTTTATCAATTGCTGGGCTGGGATGTGCTCAATCCGTTTGAGGTGCTGGGTAAGCAGATCGCGGCACTGAGAAAGCAGGTTGATGTTTTGGTTGTGATGTCGCACCTGGGTCTACCTTCCGATCAAAAATTAGCGTCGCAGTTTCCTGAAATTGACGTTATCCTTGGAGGTCACACCCATCATGTGCTGGAAGAACCGCTTTGGATCGGAAAAACAGCTTTATGTGGGGCGGGTAAGTTCGGAACGCTACTGGGTGAAGTGACACTAAGTCGTAACAATAGCCTCGAACCGTTTCGAGTCACGTCAGGCGGCGTAGTTCCTGTAGATCAGACACTACTGGACGAAAAAGTGGCATCGGCCATTGTGGTGCATCGCAGACAAGCAGAGCGCGCCATGGAGAGCACCATTGCGGTGACGGATCGGAAACTGGAGATTGCATATGATCAGGAATCCCCTTTTGGGAATATGCTGGCACAAGCGGTGTCCCATTTTACAGGAACAGAAATTGCCCTCGTCAATGCGGGACAACTGCTCGGCCCATTACCTCAAGGGGATATCAGCAAAGGAATACTACATTCCTTATGCCCTTCGCCGATTAATGCCTGTGTTATGAAGTTGCGGGGAAGAGATATTCGGTTGGCGCTGGAGCAGTCCTTGCTGCCTGAATTTACAGACAAGCCCATGACGGGCTTTGGCTTCAGAGGCAAAGTGCTTGGCACGATGTGTGTGGAAGGCTTGGCCATTCAGTATGACTCGGGCCGTGCTCCTTATGAAAAAGTGACGGACATTCGTGTAGCGGGTCAACCTTTGGAAGAGCATGAGGAATACACAGTGGGCACGTTGGATATGTTCACTTTCAAAGCAGGTTATGAAGTGCTTGCGAACGGAACAGATCTCCGATTTATGCTTCCAGAATTTTTACGGGATTTGATTGAAATGGAGTTGAAGCGTCCGGGCGCGATGGAAGAATGTTTTGCAGCTAGGTGGCTTCAGGTATCAAAACAATCGGGAGAGGATTAAGCTGCGACTGGTACCTGTTACATTATTGAGAGCCGGCATGAAGCTGGGCAAAAAAATATACAATGAAAACGGAATGGTGCTGCTCTCGGAAGGTGTTGAGCTTACTTCGCGATTGATTGAACGTCTAGGCCAAGTCGGTATTGGATATGTATACATTGAGGATGCTGTGACAGAAGATATCGTCATTCCTGAGATGATCCATGAACAGACAAGGGCCGCGGCGCTACAGGAAATCAAAAAGCAGTTTCAAGGGTTGTCATCCTACTCCGTAGATCATAAGCACAAATATTTTGGCAAGTCATTTTATAAGGTGATGGAATCCATTCTGGACGATATTGGAGGCCGTCAGGACACCATCATTATGTTGATGGATATCGGGGCCGCGGATCAGGATTTGTATCATCATTCTTTGAACGTATGTTTATATTCACTAGTACTTGGAATATCCAATGGCTACGATAATAACCAGCTCATGGAGCTGGGGATAGGTTCACTACTGCACGATATCGGTAAAATGAAAATTTCACCTCAAGTACTCTATAAGCCGGGTAAATTGACGGATGAGGAATATGAGCATATGAAAACACACACGGTGATCGGCTACAAGCTGCTCAAAGACGAGCCTGGAATTCCCTTGTTGTCGGCTCATTGTGCATTACAGCATCATGAGCGTATCGACGGCAGTGGATACCCACATGGTTGGAAAAAGGACCAGATCCACGAATATGCGAAATGGATCGGTCTGGCGGACTCGTACGACGCAATGACAGCAAGTCGGATATATAAACAGGCTTTGTTGCCTTATGAAGCGATGGAAGTGCTGTACGCCGGGGCAGGAACGTTATATGAGCAGCGAATGCTGGAAGCCTTTCGTGACTGTGTAGCTATTTACCCCCTGGGACTCTCTGTGGTGCTCAACACGGGGGAAGAGGGGGTCGTGGTGCGTATACATCCCAAAATCCCGCAAAGACCCGTCATTCGCATCGTAAGGGACCGGGATGGGCAAGAAGTGAAGGCACCTTATGATGTCGATTTGTCCGTATCCCTCTCGGTTATGATTACAAACACATTGGGCGCTACTGCCGCCCCTTTCGGAGGAGTACACGTAGATTAGCAGATGATGTGGAAGAAAGCATGCAGACACTTTACACATCATGATATGATAATTATACGTCTTTTGAGGTTAATAACAGAAATAAGGTGAAAACATAATGACAGTTCTACAAAATAACACGCTACCCCAAATATCGCCAACCTATGATCCGTGGGACCCGATTGTCTCACTGCGTACACATGGTCGTCATTTGCTAACGAGTGTGGAAATGACCGTAACGCATCTATGTAATATGCGCTGTGAGCATTGCGCTGTTGGCGACATGTTAGTTATGAAGGAGGCCCCTTTCCTACCGTTAGACCTAATGCTGAAGCGTCTGGATGAAGTCGAGCATCTGGAGACCATCAGTATTACAGGCGGGGAACCTGCTTTACTCGATAAAACAGTGGATGAAGTGATCGTTCCACTGCTGAAATATGCCAAGGAGCGCGGTATTCGCTCGCAAATCAACTCCAATCTGACGTTAGATATTCGCAGATATGAGAAGATGCTTCCTTATCTGGATGTGATGCATATTTCGTTTAACTATTTGAATGCGGACGATTTTTATGAAGTGGGTTTTGCAAATACCGGCCGGCCGACTCCACGTGCGGGCGCTGTTCGCCTGTATGAAAAAATGATGGAAAATGCCCGCAGATTGAGTGAAATGGGAATGTTCATTTCAGCTGAATCCATGATTAATTATCGGACACACACGAAGCTGGAGGGCATTCATCAGTTAATCAACGAAATGGGATGCCGACGGCATGAAGTTCATCCAATGTATGCGTCGAATTTTGCCTCTGCTTTGCCTGTGCTTTCACTCGACGATATGCGAAACTCTATCCATAAGCTGCTGGATGTACGTAATCAGGACATGTGGATGTTGTTTGGGACATTACCGTTCTTTGCTTGTTCGGATCGGGAAGAAGACCGTAAACTGCTTCGCCGCTTGCGTCAGGAACCGAATATTACGGTGCGTAATGATCCAGACGGAAGAAACCGTGTGAATGTGAATATGTTCACGGGTAGCGTGTATGTGACGGATTTTGCAGACATTCCGGCTTTCGGAAACATTCAGGAAGACAGTCTGGACGATATTTTTGGTGAATGGCTGAATGAGCATCCGCTGAATCAGACTGTGAACTGTCATTGTGATGCCGCTGCCTGTTGTGGACCGAACCTGCTCGTGGCGGATATGTACTACAAAGGAATAGACTTTAAATCAAGAAAAGCATTACAATTATGAGTATTTTTGCATGATTTTAATTAGCAGCTTCCAATCAATAAAATTTGGATTGAATTGCTTGCAAACCAAAAGATGCAAAATGCAAACTATAGAAATGGGGAGTTCGTATTGGATGGTCATACCGAGTTTCATTGGGGATTGCTAGCTGTGAATCTCCTCTTGGTACTGCTGCTTGTCTTTCTAAATGGTGTATTTGTGGCCGCAGAATTTTCGTTGGTCAAAATGCGCCAATCCCGATTGACGCAGCTCCAAAGCGAGGGTCATCGCCTGGCAGGCTATGCGCTGAAGGTGAACCAAAAGTTGGATGCTTATCTGTCCGCCACCCAATTGGGCATTACGCTGGCTTCATTGGGCCTAGGCTGGATTGGAGAGCCAGCAATATCCGGCTACCTGATAGAGCCACTCATGCACAAACTCGGTGTAACTGACGGTACACTGATTACAACGGTATCCGTTATCGTCGGATTTTGCGTAATTACCTTTTTGCATATCGTATTGGGGGAACTGGCGCCAAAGTCCTTAGCGATTCAGAAGACCGAAGGTGTGGCGTTGTTTTTATCGGCGCCTTTGCTGCTTTTTTATAAGGTCTTTCTGCCTGTGATCTGGGTATTGAATGCTGCGGCAAATTTACTGTTGCGTGCATTCGGTATTCAGCCGGCGAGTGAAGCCGAAGCGGCTCATTCGGAGGAAGAGATTCGTATATTGATGAATCAGAGCGCCAAAAGCGGTGTGATTGATAAGGACGAAATTAAGCTGATGGATAATATTTTTGATTTTTCTGACTTGCTTGCCCGCGAAATTATGCTGCCGCGTACAGATATGGATTGTTTGTACACGAATTTGTCGTTTAAGGAAAATCTCAAGATTATCAGCGAGACCAAGCATTCCCGCTACCCGGTAGCGGTTGAGGATAAAGACCAGATTATCGGTTTTGTCCATATTACGGATCTTCTGCTAGCTGAGCAGGGAGAGCAACTGGATCTGGCTTCGGTGGTACGTCCTATTTTGAATGTGCCGGAGTCCATGGAAGTGAGTCACGTGCTACGCCTTATGCAGAAAAAACATTCCCAAATGACTCTCGTGGTAGATGAGTACGGCGGAACGGCCGGGCTGCTGACAGCGGAGGAAATTTTGGAGGAAATCGTCGGGGATCTCTATGATGAATTTGAGGATGAACGCCCGAGCGTGGAAATGAAGGAGAACTTCATCTCTGTGGACGGCCGTATGCTCATTGAGGATGTCAATGATTTGACTGGAGTGAATATTGAAGACGACGAGGTGGATTCCATCGGGGGATGGCTGTTCAAGGAATTAGAAGGCATTCCGGTGAAAGGGAAGAAAATTGAGTTTTATAACCTTACCTTTGAGGTGGAGGAAGCGACAAGGCTTCGCATAATGAGAGTGAAGATTCACCGCAAGCCTGATCCTGTGATTGAAGATGAGCTTTCTACCGATTGATTCCTGATCCACAGAGATAGGTAAGATCAGTTGAGGTATGTAAGTTATTATAGAGTGCTGAAGAAAGAGCTTTTAAATCCACGTACCGTGGTTTTAAAGGCTCTTTTTTGATTAGAAACAGTTCTATGGTTATTTTCTTTGAACAATTATTTTTATCTGTGATTTTTTGTTCGAGACTTGGGCGATGCGGCATATGTTGAATAGTAAAGCAGATGGATCAATCAAAGGAGGTCCCGGCCCGTGAAATTTCCACAGCAAGGTGAGTATGCCCCGTTTGTCGGCCCGTTCGATCCGTGTCCACCCGTCCTGTGCAAGACTTATGTGCTTCCGCCAAACTTATTTGTACAATTTCAGCCCCCTGGTCTACCGCAATTCAGTCCAGATGAGGCGCTGACGAAGGGGACACTATGGCCTTTACTTTACAGCCCTTATGAGCCTATGAGAAACCAGGGGGGAGGCGAATAGAATGGAGAATCCAAAACAGGGTCAGTCTCCAAACCCATTCCAACAGCAAATTCAGCATGAGAGTGGATATCAACAGCCGAATCCATATCAAAGCCCTTATTCAAATCCGTATTCATACCAGAACCAGTATCAGAGCCAAGCTCAGGACTATAGTCAAGCCGGAAACCCAGCCCAAGGCTGCACGCCCCAAACCAAGCCGGGTGATGCCCAGTTTTATGCGCTGTTGGAGAAGCTTCAGGCGGTAGATTTTGTATTGGTGGAACTGAATTTGTATCTCAATACACACCCGGATGATTTACAGGCTATCGAACAGTTCAATAAGCTGACGCAGGAAAGAACGGCGATTGCTAACGAGTACCAGATCTTATATGGGCCTTTACAAAATTTTGGCCGTGCCTATTCCAAGTATCCTTGGGAATGGAACCAAACTCCTTGGCCGTGGCAGGTCTAGGTAGGTACAACCTTTTATAAAGGAGGAACATGAATGTGGGTATATGAGAAAAAACTGCAATATCCCGTACGTGTCAGCAAATGTGATCCTCATATGGCCAAACTGCTTATGGAGCAGTATGGTGGAGCGGATGGCGAGCTGGCGGCGGCTTTGCGGTATCTGAATCAGCGGTATACGATTCCGGATAAGGTTATCGGCGTACTTAATGATATAGGTACGGAAGAATTTGCGCACCTCGAAATGATTGCGACTATGATTTACAAGCTGACCAAGGATGCGAGTGTAGAGCAAATGAAGGCAGCCGGGCTGGGGGAATATTATGCGGCGCATGATCATGCGCTGTATTACCAGAGCGCAGGCGGAGTTCCTTTTACAGCGACCTATTTTCAAGCCAAGGGTGATCCAATTGCGGATTTGTATGAGGATATTGCGGCAGAAGAAAAGGCGAGAGCTACATATCAGTGGCTGATTGATTTAACAGATGATGTGGATTTGCAGGATAGTCTGAAGTTTCTGCGTGAACGCGAAATAATCCATTCGCTCCGTTTCCATGAGTCTGTGGAAATTTTGAAGGGGGAAAGAGATCGGAAGAAAGTGTTCTGAGAAAATGATACACAAGGTCTCTTGGTGAGCTTAAGCTTGCAGGAGACTTTTTTCTTTTGAAGTCATCTAAGCTATGAAATGGTCGTTCTCAAGGAGTAGCAATGGGCATTTTGTATATAAGAGGGGGCAAAAATAAAAGCCCCCAAAAATTGCAGGCTGTCAGCCCGGGTATCGTGCCGAGCACATATCGGCATGATGACTAAAAGGCCGCCTACATTAAACGACCTTCCCTGGCGCGTCTTTCTCATCCCTATTGCTTCAGTTGTGCAAAATATTGCTCGTTATATAACACGCTTGGATGGGTAGGATGGTGCAACTGAGCGATGCGATGATGCGATTTTGCCTTTTCGATGTCACCGATTCGGTCGTAACACAGGCATAATTGCAAGTGTGGAAACCAGGTATAGTACGAGGAATTGGTTAAGGCCATCACATCTTGTGGAGGCTCTATCAGCGTCGCCTGACGAAACCAGTAAATGGCTTGAGTATACTGCTCATCTTCAATGAACAAATTGCCAAAGGCACAGCAGAACTGTGCGCGTGGTACATCAAGGTTAAGTGTGCGAAGCAGAGCCATACGCTGCTCCTGTTTTTGACCCTGGTGAGCGTAGCAATCCGCTAGCTTAAAGCAAGCAGCAATCCGATCTTCAATCCATCCGAGATCTAGACCCAGATAGTGTTTGTACTGCTGGATGGCTTCTAGTATGCGTCCGTTATCATAAAGTTCATTAGCGAAGTAGTAGTGATCTCGTTCAGAAAATGCGGTGCCTTGCTCCCGATGCTTGAGATAGATATGCAAATTACGATCAGTGTAAGCACGTGTCTTTTTATGAGTCACCGCCATATTACTGTGAAAGGTACTGCCTGTCACATTCAGGAATTCGTGAACAAATCCGATCCATCTGAATTTACGATCACGTCGCACCATTCGGTTTCTTTTGAGCTTATGCAGCGGCTGCCCCTGTTCATCTACAGATAGCACATAATCCATCGTAATGCTGTCATACGAGACGGTGGCTTGTTTTTTCCAGTCGAGAAATGCCAGTCGGTCTTGCTCTTCTAGGATGTCGTCGGCATCCAGCCAAAATTGATATTCCTGTGTTGCCTGATCAAACGCATAATTGCGGGCTGCGGAAAAATCATCACACCATTCAAAAGGGTATATCCGAGCGTTGAACGATGCAGCTACCTCTTGGGTACTGTCGGTAGAGCCAGTATCAACGATAATGATTTCATCTACCAGGTCATGGACTGATTTCAGACAGGTATGAAGTGCTTCTTCTTCATTTTTGACAATCATACATAAGCTGACAGTTACCATGCTCTTTGTCCCTCCCAAAAAACTTGATATAATCTCCATTTTATGTAGGATAGCTTGCTCATTATGTAGTAATTCCGATGGAGCATTTAGAGGATGTGTAATGATCATAAATTCAAACTTGCTCTAATAAATTAGAAAATCAAAGTCTGATATGAAGGGGGAGGAGATTGTGCGAAATTCGATATTATCAAGTGCGACCAGGAAATAAATTTGATGGCTAAATGTAGTTGGAAAACAGGTGAAAAACAGAAAAAAGGCAGTTAACTGGATGTTAAGGTTGTATTTTTGTATTGATGTCGTTTTTATTGATATTTCCAGGTGTAAGTCCATTCCTACCACGCTCACTCCCATATCGCTTGGTCGCAATTATGGTATGCCTTAGGACATGGAGGGAGAACGGTTTATGAGGCTTCTACCTGATGGAGGCGTTGAATCATGCGTATACTAATCGGTAGCCCGGTGCACCAGAAACCGGAAACATTGTCTTTATTTCTTCAAGCTTTGGAGCGACTGGAGGCACCTGACGTGCTGCCCGATTATTTATTTGTCGATGATAATGACAATCCGACTTCAAGCCAATGGCTTGCCGATTTTTCTAATCGACTGCCAGGCAGGGTTTTGCCCTTGTTGACAGGCTCACAGCAAGTGGAGAACCGAAGTGATGAGCACACTCATTATTGGCCGCCTGCCCTCGTCTGGAAAGTGGCTGATTTTAAAAATCGTCTTATTGATTATGCACTTCAGCATAATTATGACGCGCTGTTTTTGGTCGATTCAGACCTGATTCTCCATTCCCGTACCTTATGTAAACTGGTAGAGGCGGAGAAGGATATTGTATCTGAGATTTTCTGGACACGCTGGCAGCCGGAGGGGCCTCTATTGCCTCAGGTGTGGGTTAGTGATGAATATAATTTGTTCCATCGTGAAGAAGGCGAAGTGTTGTCGGCAGAGGAGCGAGCGCAACGCGAGTTGCATTTCATACACCAATTGCACGTTCCTGGTTTGTACGAGGTGGGTGGTCTAGGCGCTTGCACCCTAATCCGCAGACGTGCACTGGAAGCAGGGATTCACTTTGGTAAAATCAAAAACGTTTCCTATTGGGGAGAAGATCGACATTTCTGTATTCGGGCAGCTGCATTTGGATTTCCACTTTTTGTAGATACACACTATCCGGCGATGCATCTGTACCGGGAAGCGGATAGAATAAAGGCAGAGCAGCTACTATTCACCCTAAAGTATTTTACAACGAGTGCTGTTCATACGGACCATTCAGAACATTTAGCATATCTGGATCACTCCGATACTTCTACTAACTCTCCTGCCTTCAATCGTTCTGCATCATCAAGTCCCTCTAAGTTCCCTGAACCTCCTGTTATACCGTATGATCTCCGTGAGTCAGCTGTCTTTGCCAAGTACACTGCAGATTCTTTTGCTGTACCACAAACATTCTCTGGTCCACGACAAAGTGAACTTCATACGCCGCCTGTCTCCAAACCCAAATTGACGCTGACCATGACGGTATACAATGAGGCAGATCGCAAGCTCATTGACGTGCTGCGGAGTCATCGGGAATATATTGATGAAGCGGTCATTATTGATGATGGCAGTCAGGATGATAGCGGAGAGTTGTGCCGCGAGATCCTGAAGGGAATCCCATTGCGTTTAATACGCAATGAAACAGCTTCTTTTACCAATGAATTAGAGCTGCGAAAACAGCAGTGGAGAGAGACGTTGGCATCCTCTCCCGAATGGATATTAAACATGGACGCTGACGAAATGTTCGAATCCCGTTTTGCTCAAGGGGTACATTCGTTGTTAGCAGGAACGAAAGCGGATACGATTTGTTTCAGGTTGTTTGATATGTGGACTTCCACGCATTATCGCGATGATGATTATTGGCAGGCTCATCAGTATTACCGTCCTTTTTTAATTCGATATAAGGAAGGGTTTTCTTATAAATGGAAGGAGCAGTCCTTGCACTGTGGGAGATTTCCCGAAAATGTGCTTGACCTACCCAGTGAAATCAGCAACTACCGTATCCAGCATTGGGGATGGTGTACACCTGCTATTCGCATGGCCAAATTTCAGCGATACCAGTTGCTTGATCCAAGTGCTCGTTATGGCTGGAAAGAGCAATATGAATCTATTTTGGACCCGAACCCCCGACTCACGCTTTGGGTAGATCAGGACAACATAAATGCAGAAAAAGAAACTGCACCAGAGTATGAAGCTGCCGATGATGTGAACGCCATGGATGTTGCTGAGATTGCGAGTGTCCAGGTTATTAATAATTCCGACCTACAAATAAAAAGTGAAACAAAGGACTTACTTTATAGTAAATGCAAACTGTGTGGCTCATCTGACACGGCAGTATTTCATAGCTATGAACGCTTTACCTTGATGGGATGCGGCTCCTGCGGATTGGTTTTTCGTAATGATGTAGATCATATACAGCCAGAGGATATGATTGCAAAAATTTATAATGCCGAATGGGTTGCTATGCGGGATAGTGCAGCAACTTCAACTTATGGAGATCATGCCCTTTTTGGACTTATGCTGCTGGATATGTTCAGTACCAGTAAAGGAAAATTGCTTGAGATTGGATCAGGTACCGGAGAATTTATTCATGCTGCCCTTCAAGCCGGCTGGGATGCAGTGGGCATTGAACCTTCCATAGACTCGCGTGCTTACGCCAAATACAAATATGACGTGGATTTATTGCCGGGTTACTGGGGCGATGAAGCCGAAGAAGATACTCAAACCGAAGAAGCACATGAAATACAGGAATTGAATGAAGAACAAGAAGCAGAAGAAGATACTGACTTATCACTGGATCACAAATACGAGGCCGTAGCATGCTGGCATGTGCTGGAGCATATTGCGGACCCTGTTACATTTTTGACAGATTTACGCGAACAGCTTCAACCTGACGGGACGTTGTATATTACGGTGCCCAACAAAAACTCGTTCACCAATGAGGCTTATGGTGTTTATTCGCCTTTATTTACGGAGGAAGATCATTTGTATCATTATTCTGAGCATACGCTTGCGCTCTTACTGGAAAAGTCTGGCTTCCGCCCAGTGGCTATGTTCACCCGCCAACTTCCCTCTGGTTTGGATGCCCTGCTGCAAGCCCATCCTTTGTACGGTGAGCTTGCCTTTACGGAGCAAATGGGATTGTTAGCCAAACTTCAAGGCGAGAAACGGGGTCATGAACTGTGCTGTGTCGCAAGAGTAATTTAATCATCCCTAAAAGGAGGCAGCATCCATGAACATGTCTGACCCGTATCTGTCTCGCTTTTTTGTATATTCTGATCCCAACTCCTCCAGCATGATTTACAGACTCCCCCAAAGCTGGTGGAGTCGCCCCTATGAGTATGAGTGGTGTCTTCAATTTATGTCTGGGCAAGATACAGTGCTGGACGCAGCATGTGGAATCCCACATCCATTCAAATTTGAGTTGGCCCGCCGTTGCGCTCAGGTCTATGCCTGCGATCTGGATATTCGGATCATTTCCGTGGATGCCATTTTGGCCGAGGTGCGGCGGGATATCGGAGAGGAGGCTGCCGAGCGCATTCAGGAGATTTTGCCAGTTCGGCTCCACTCCGCACATGCCAATCTGACGGCTCTGCCCTATGAGGATGCCAGTTTTGACAAAATTGTATGTATTTCGGTGCTGGAGCATTTAACACCTGATGAATCTTTGGCAGCCTTACGTGAATTTCACCGGACCTTACGCGATGACGGAATGCTTCTGCTGACGTTTGATTACCCTACAGTGGACCTGTCAGCGATGGAGCAATGGATAGAGCAGGCGGGATTTTCGTATTGGAATGGTGTGGATCTCAAGCTTCCACGGGGTGCTTTACACACGGATATGTGGGGTGGTTTGCATTGTTTCAGGACTGTTTTAAAAAAATATAAGAGTTAGCGGTATGCGCAATGAGGTTTACACGGACCTCTCTTATTGCTTATCATGAGAGGGGTTAGAGTTGTAAACCTACATAGGAAAGGAATGACTGATAACTACATGAACAATGCACCTGTGTTGAAGAAACCTGAGGCTATGGTATTTGATATGGACGGTACACTTTTTCAGACGGAGACGCTATTGCTTCCTGCGTACCACAAGCTGTTTGATACGCTGCGCGCCGAAGGGCTTTATGAAGGAGAGACTCCTCCCGAGGAGCTTATTTTGAATAGTTTGGGCATGCTGCTGGATGAAATCTGGAGAAGAGTGATGCCGGAAGCCAGCGAAGCGGCCCATAGAAGAGCGGACGAGCTGCTGCTTCAGCTGGAACTGGAAGGATTGAAGAACGGAAGTCATGCCCTGTATCCACATGTAAAAGAAACACTCCAGACCCTTCGTGAGCAAGGTGTTCGATTGTTCGTAGCCAGTAACGGGCTGGAGGACTATGTAAAGGGGATCGCTGCTGCGTATGAAATGGTTCCCATTTTTGAAGGACTGTACAGTGCTGGGGAGTACAGCACGCTTTCCAAAGTGAATTTGCTGGAAATTCTGTTGAGCAAGCACGATATTTCGAACGTATGGATGGTAGGAGATCGTTCCTCAGATGTGGAAGCAGGCAAAAAGAACGGACAGACGGTGATCGGTTGCGCTTATGCTGGATTTGGTGTGAACGATGAGTTGAAGGGGTCCGATGCGATTATTACAGACTTTACGCAACTGCTTACACTTTATAAAAACGCCGAGTAACTGTGAAACACAGGTAATTGGTTATAAATAGGCTCGACGCACCATATAATTAAAACATGCTGGTACTGTCGGGCAGACGAAAAAAGAAAGGAAGGCAGCCACTTTACGTGGAGCCTTCCTTTGTCTTATTCTCTGTCTTATTCTCTGTCTTATTCTCTGTCTTATTTTCTGCTTTATCTTCTGTTTTATCTTCTGCTTTGTAGTCCGTCTGAGGCTTAGGATTAATTTGTGTGTGGTAGACCCACAAAGCATATTCCATGGGCTTGGCGATGGAACGGCGATAGGTTTCTTTTTCACCAATACGTGAAAAGACCTCACGGGCTGGCTTCGGGTTGACTTCCAGCACGTATATATGACCGTCCTTATTAATTGCCAAATCGAGCGCAAGCTCGCACAATGCCCCGTAGCTTTCTTCCAGATATGCAGCGATGTCCAGTCCGAGTTTTTCCCCTTGCTTGATGATTTTCTCTCTATGGCTTTCATCACGAATCCATTGCGTCAGCAATTGGCTCATCGGTACCGCCTTGCCTCCACCATGCAGGTTGGAAGTGACACTCCGATGTGCCCCGATTCGCCCGGCGCATCCGGTTAGCTCCCATACTCCTTGGCTATTTTTCTGTACCAGCATACGGTAATCATGGACTCTGCCATTCGGCAACTGCACAGGAATGCCTTCCTGAACAATGTAGTTATCCATGTTCCAGCTGCTCAGACGCGGCTCCAGACGGTCTAGACGTACCCGCTGCTGGGGAATAATATGGCGTTTGCGATTGCGGCCCTCAATCAGATACAGGCCTCCTTGCTTGTTAACAGGTTCAATACGTAAAATGCCGCGGCCTCCCGTACCGTTAATCGGCTTGAGGTACACTAGTGAATTCTGTTTAAGCATCCGTTTTACACTATGAAATCCACTGAACAGCTCTGTTGCAGGCAAATGGGCGCGAAAGGCAGACCTCCTCGCAAGCTGCTGATGAATGACCCACTTGTTACTCAGCGGTCGGTTTAAATATACAAGGTCTGTGTATTGCAATCGGAACTGCTTCAACTGACGATATCGCTCACTGCGCTGTACCCGGCAACGGTCGAAAATCATATCTGGAAACTCTCGCCATTTTCGGGTCCATTTTCCGCTGTGTGGATCATAGATTTGGGCAAGGAGCAGCCTGCGATCCTTGTGGACATCTGCAGGAGTGAATACATACATATCCAGTCCCAGCCTTTTCCCTTCTGCAATCATGCGCTCATATATGTCGCGCTCCTCCAATTGCTTCTTGTTGTTCAAATACAAGGTCATGATGCCTAGGACAGGTTTTGGCACAGCATTCCACCTTCCTCTGCCGTCTGCTTATCTTGGGATAACTCCCCGTGAAATATCAGCGTGGGTTTCCCGGTCGGTCCAGTTGTCATTTCGTGCGCAACAAGTCCAGCGCGGAAACAGGTTTTGAGACTGGACATATTGTCGGCGGCTACGCTGCACGTCAGACGGCGCAGCTGTTTGAGCTGGGCGGACAGCAGTCTAGCGCCCAGTCTGCGGCCCCGGTAAAGCGGACGAACAATTACGATGCAAGCATCCTTCCCGTAATTCAGAGCGAGGGAAAATCCCGCAATCCGCAGCCCCTTCTCCGTGCGCACATATGCGCACAGGAGGGAGGAGCCAGGGGTGTTCAATAGCTCGGGCGTTAAAACTGCCAACTGCCGCAGAGCATTACGAGTAATGCGCATGCCCCCTGAACTGCGGGCCAAAAACAGCAACTGTCGTCGTCTCAGTAGCCAGCTCCGGGCAGGCAAATGTTGAACATCGCTAATTTGCGGCATGATTCCACTTCCTTGATCATGATTTCAATCGTCCGGCCAAAAAGGAGCTGTACTGGAATATGCGTCTAAGCGACTTTTGGCGGATTTCCGGCTCGTCAAATTTCATCGGTTTGGCATTGGCCTCAAAAAACCAGAGTGTTCCGAGCGTATCCACGCCCAAATCCATGGACATTTCGCCGTGAGAAAGACCGGATGCGCGTTCAATTTGACGTGCAATCTGTATGGCCGTACTTTTAACTTTGCTCAGTAGATCCGTGCTGTCCTCAGGCCCAAACAGCGAGGACAGTAGCTTGAACGGGTCCTCTACACTCCCGCCACGCGGGACATGTGTGGTGATGCTCCCTTTACCCGCCAGTCTGGCACCGACCCCGGTTATACTCCAGGAGCCACGGATATTTTTTTGTACCAGGATACGCAGGTCGAAGGGTTTTTTCTGATAGGTTGCCAGATCGATACCCTGTTGAATGATATAAGGCGAGTTGCCTGCTTCCCGGCGGATACGTCCCCACAGCCGGGATAGCGATACAGATTTGTAGGTTACACTTTTTTTGTCATGCTGAATGGTCAGTCTGTAAGCCATGAGATGGTCTGGGTGGAATTTAAGAATCATAATCCCTTTTCCGGCCTTACCGTTTTCCGGCTTGAGATACAGGTATGGATACGCAGACAGCATTTTTCCTAATGAAGACAGGTTGCTTAACCGTTTGGTTGCCGGAACAAGCTGACGAGTGGTTTCCGAGGTACGCAACCACTTGAACAGTTCCCATTTGTTAAAAAAGCCTGGATTGTACAGTTCAATGCCTGAGGCATGTGAAATTTCATCCAACTTTGTGCGCACAGAGGTTTTAAGTTCATAATTACGGTTTGGGATGCGATTATAAATGACCTGTGGAGGTGGGAAATTCTGTTCCTCCCACGTCTGTAAGCTCTTGTTGAAGACATAGCCCTTAACCGTCTCATCTGCCAGTTTCAGGTCCCTGACGGTAACAATGTACACCTGATATCCCATCCGTGTTCCCGTTTCAAGAATATCCCTGAAATTGCGCTGATTACCCTTGAAAAATTGCCCTTCGTCGTGCACTGTCAATACAGCAACGACTGGCTTATGCTCCGCCCGGGTATTCATAGTTCCTCTTTTCTGCGGAATTTACTGAGGTAAAGACAGTGGTCCAAAATATGCTCCACGGATGCTTTACCCTCCGCACGCAACGATGGATGCTGAAAAATGGATCGGCCTGGCTTGGAGTTGGCTTCAAACATCCATACCTTTTCATCCTGATCAATGCCCAGATCAAAGCCGATTTCACCCAGTAGATGCTGGTGGTGGTGTTCAATGGCTTCAGCGAGCGTAACTGCTACGTTCTTGGCACGTTGAAGCACTTCACCCGCCCGGTCTCCGAATACCCGGTTCAACGCCTGTTCAGGTGTCATAAGGGAGCCGCCATTTTTGATATGGGTTGTGACACTGCCACGTCCGGATTTTTTAGCTCCAATGCCGACAACGACCCACTGGTTATTTCCATTTTTATGCATGTGAAACCGGAAATCAATCGGGCAATTGTCAATCTCGATCAGCTGGATGCCCTGTTGAATGACATAACCCTTTAGCATCTGTCCCTGATTGGAGTGAAGCATCCTGAGCATGGAGTTAAAAGAGGTGAATTTTAGCAATACATTGCTATTTTTCTTACGGTACCTCACATAATATCCTTGCTTGGGAACATGGGACAGACGGTAGATTCCTTTACCGAGACTGCCTCCACTTGGCTTGTAATAAGCAAATTGATGTCGCTCCAGCATACTTCGGATACGTTCAGAGCTGGGATTCGTGTATGATTCAGGGACATAGCGGTTAACATCTGGGTTATTCTCCAGCAGATTATAGATATCGGACTTATTGAAAAAGCTCCAGTTAAAGAAGGGAATTCGTTTGCGGGAAAAGCGTTCGCGTAGTTGATTGATCGCCGGGGAAAAATCAGAGCGACGGCTCGGCAAACGATTATAGATCACGTCTGGCAAAGGTACAAGTTTACGTGTGAATTCCCCGCTGGATGACAGAAAATAGCCGTTAATCGTATCATTTTGCCAGTTGATATCCCGAGGGGTGAAGGCAAAAATATACGATTTTTTGCTACCTTCCTTCAGCAGTTGCTTAATAAAGCCTGTGCGTGATCCGAAAGGGCGAGTGGTGGAGGTGGTACCGTCAGACAGCACGCCAATCAACGGCCCTAGCTGTATATCACCATCCAGATTTCGCAAATAGATGGACCCGCTTTTGGGAACACGGATTGCGTTACGTAAGCCGGAGGTCAAGTATAGATGGCGTCCCGCCTTCTGAATTGGTTTTACTGTAGCGGGGATCTGATCCTTACCGAGCCGCAGACGAACGGACTTGGCTCCGGATAATTTAAGGCTTTTCAACAAGGCAGTGGATATATACGCCACCTTGTCGGGCTGCTGTGAGAAATGCACATTGCAATGCGTTAAACTCATCTGTTTATCCTCCTATACCGTATGTTCAAGGGAGGCGTCCGCGCCCTTTGGCCCTGTCGCTTTGGAATGGGTCATTAAATATCGAGCATATTCGAGCGGGCGGTTGACCGACTGGAAAGCGCACTCTGGCTGACGGGTCTGAAAAAAGGAGGCCCGCCCAGGTCGGGAATTAACCTCCAATAGCCAGATGTTCCCGATCCGGTCAATACCGTAATCAATTCCCAACTCGCCAAGGCGGCCATAACGTTCCTCCAGCGCCCTGGTAATGGTCAAGGACAGCGTCATCATCTGCCTGATGATGAGACGCGTGGTGTCCGCGCCAAATTGTTCACGAAGGTAAGGCTCAGCAGGATGGGCTTCGCCTCCACCGTGCAGATTAGAAGTCAGGGTTCCTTTTCTGCCTTCTCTTACGGCAAAGCCCGTCAGGCACCAATAGCCGTTTCCATCCTTTTGCATGAGTGCGCGAACATCAAAGGGATGATTGCTTTGGCTTGTTAATTTCAAATAAGGCTGCACGATATAAGCGCGTTTGTGTGCAATTCCGTGGATCCATGACAATCCTGCATCCAATTCGGAAAACGAGCGCCGGAACGGGCGGTTACGGGAGTCTCTACCCTGTACAAGTAGTCCCTGACCTCCTTCTGCCAGCCGGAGATACAGTGTGCTCTTGCCATGTGTTCCGGTCTGTGGCTTCATAAACAGCTCCGAATGGCGTCGTAGCCATTCCACAAGCTGAGTCGTGTCCCGGTAAGGCGCCGTAGGCGGCACAAAGGGACGCACTTTATCTACCGCATGCAAAGCGCGATACACCTGCCATTTGCCAGGTAAGTTACGCGACCAGTAGATGAGCTTGCGCGATTTTTGCTCCGCCATGTCTTCCAGTGTGCGCCTGACATTCTGGCTCTCGTGGACATGGAGACAGCGGTTATACACAATGTCCGGCAACGGAAAGCGGCCGGATGTCCATACTCCGTTACGATAAACATAACCTCGTATGGAGTGATCTTCAGGTGAGACTCCTTCGGCGGTAAACGCCATTACGCTAAGACCAGAGCGCCTGCCCAACAGACTTAGCCTGCGGCAAAAATCGGCTTCGGTAATAGGGGGAGTGACGGCCTGATTCCGGCTAACAAGCACGCCCAGCGTACCTGGCACAACAAGAGACACCGACAACAGCTCCTTTGGCAGCCAGACTCTGGAAGAGATGAATTCATTTGAAGCCGGCTGAATAACAGCAGTATTCAATCATTTTTTTAACGGACGGGCGAGTTTTCTGATCATTTAACGGCGTGTTGTCATTCTTTGATGGCTTCGAATTGACCTCCAGCAACCAGATGCGCCCTGTGCTATCTATTGCCAGATCAATACCAAATTCCGCGAAATGGGCGGGAATTTCTTTTTCCACTCCGCTTGCGATATCCAGTGCTGCTGTTTTCAGAGAGGTATGCCCATTCGATTTAACGGTTGCGGGCAGCGTGGTTTTGGCAAGTGCTTCCTTGACTGTGCTCAGCGTGCCGCCTCTTGCCAGATTGGACACAAAGTGGCTTCCTCCAGCGATCCGGGCGACAATGGATGTTACGGTCCAGGTTCCGGACGAATTTTTCTGTACAAGCGCACGAAAGTCGACCGGACGCTTACCGTGATCAATCAAGGTAAGTCCCTGTTGGAGTTGAAAGCGTGTTGTTTTCATTTTTCCCGCTAAGCTTTTGTACAGCTTATCTACGTTGGCATACGTTTGCTTGCGGGGCGTGCCCGCTGTTGTGGATAACACCGAAAAGGTGCCATCGGTTTGCTTGTTAATGCGCATTATGCCTTTACCCAAGCTTCCGCGCACTGGCTTGAGAAAAACAGCGGGATACTGGTTGCACATTTTTTTGAAAACAGCAAAGGTTTGCAGCAAGTGGGACTCGGGTAAATACTTGCGCAGGGAAGAATTTGATTTAAGCGCATCAAATACTTCATTCTTATCCAGAAACTTTTCGTTAAAAATGGTCGTGCCGTACTGCGATTTTACTTCTTTCATGAAATGCTGTACGCTAGTTCTGTTCTCGAGTTTACGGGAGGTAAGACGATTATTGACGACATCGCCGGCGGGCATGACCGTCTTTTTCCAGCCTCCGTCATACACCCATCCCTGAACTCGCCCGGGCTGACTTCCGATATGCTCCGGGGTGAAAAAATACACATATGCTCCTTGTCTGCGGCATTCCCCGACTAGTTCACGGCAGAACAGGGTGATCGACCCGAAAGGCTTGTCGGGCTGTTCGGGATAGTCCCGACTGACCAGCACGCTAATAAGTGGGCCCACTCGAAGTGTCCGGCGACCTCGGCTGTAGGTTACTCGCAGATCACAATTGGCATGAAGCCCCATTTTTCGGGCTAGCACGCTTCCCACACGTAGGCCGCTGTAGCGGGGCACCGATATGACGGTAACCTCTTGGCGGAACGAACCGAAGGCGAGCTGAACGGGGTGGCCAGCGGATATTTTCCATTTGCGAAGCAGGGACTCGCCGACCATGAGTACGTCATCCTGCAAGATGCCCGATCCGATGATTTGAATCGTTGTTTTTTTGATGGACATCGTGGATCTCCTTCCGGGCAGCAACTTGATGTCTTGAAAGTAACGGGAAACGTGAATGGGCTGTAATAGCACTGATTCATCATATGAGGACATATATCCCTTGGTGATTGACGGACAATGTGAAATGTTGACACTAAACTTGTATTGGAGGAATAAACAATCATGAACATCTATGACAAAGCCCATGATTTAGCGAAAGCATTGAAGGAAAGCAAAGAGGTAGAGGAAATTACGTCAGCGATGAAGCTGATCGAAACCGATCCAGAAGCTAAGAAAATGCTCGACGATTTCCGTGAACGCCAAATGGAAGTACAGCAACGGATGATGAGCGGCGATATGCCAGCACAGGAAGAGATGGAAAAGATGGAGAAGCTGTTTGAGGTACTTAGCTTGAACCTCAACATCCGACGCCTGTTCGACGCTGAACGCCGCTTGAGCGTGATTATTGAGGATGTTAACAAAATTATTGCAGACAGTCTTCAAGATTTGTACGGTTCATCTCTGTAAGTTTGTCTCATATTCCTTCCTGTCCTCTCATAGACTAGATACATAGAGTCACAGGGAGAGGAAGGGATACGATTGGGTTCTTTTAAAAAATGGAAACACGGTTTGTACACACTGATTGCGCTGGCTATGGTCTTGGTTGCGTTACCACGCATCTCGCTTGCAGGCGGTTTGAACTGGGTCAACGGCTTTGGGATAGTATGGGTACTTTTTGCGCTGCTAGTCATCGGGGCGAACATGCATTTTTTGCTGGGTGTGGATGAGGAAAAGCGCAAAACGCTGGAGCGTGTGCGGCGGGCCAAAATGCAGCAGTGGCAGATGAAATGGGATAAAAAAGCTGACAAAGGTAGCATGCAGTGAGTTTTTTTTAGCTTGTCCTGGGCTTGCCCCTAGATACAAATCAATCATAGTAAGAAGCGGTCCTTGTAATAGAGGGGATCGCTTTTTTGCTATTTCCGAAGCAGAAAACTCAAAATGAACAAAGGTCTAAAATAAAGGTATTTTGTGCTATAATAGATACAGAATGATACAGATTGAACGTTGGGGGTGTAACAGAGTTGGACGGGCTAGATGAAACAGTTACGAAGCATGAGCAGCTATTGCGACATATCGAGCAGTTGAAAATAGGCTCCAAAATTTCTGTGCGCAGGTTGGCTAAAGAAATGAGCGTCAGCGAAGGAACGGCCTATCGGGCCGTGAAGGAAGCCGAGAACCTGGGAATTGTCATTACCAAGGAAAGGATCGGAACAGTACGAGTAGAGAAGCGTCCGCGCGGCTTGTCCGAGCAGCTGACCTTTGCAGATGTCGTGAATATTGTAGAGGGACATGTGCTGGGCGGAAGTGAGGGGCTGGAGAAGCCCTTGCACAAGTATGTTATTGGGGCGATGCGCGAGGAGGCTATGGCCCGTTATATTGACGCTGGCAGTTTGCTGATCGTTGGTAACCGTGAGGATGCGCATTCACTTGCATTGGAGCAGGGGGCAGGTGTGCTGATTACAGGAGGATTCGGTACGAGCCGAGAGGTTAAGCAGCTCGCAGACAAGATCAGTCTGCCGATTATTTCCTCACGCCATGATACTTTTACAGTGGCATCTATGATTAATAGAGCCATATTTGACCGCTTGATCAAAAAGAAAATTATGCTGATTGAAGACATTGCGGCAGGCAAACCGAAAACGTTGACCTTGAAAATCAACAGCACGCTTACCGAGTTTGAAGAACTTTCGGTGACGACTGGACATCATCATTTTGCAATAGTGGATGAATGGAATCGTTTAATTGGTATCGTCAGCCGCAAAGATGTGGAGGGGCTTCAACCTGAGCATACGATGGATAAATGTCTGATCCGCAATCCGATAACGGTCACTTACCAGACCTCGCTGGCTTCAGCCGCGCAAATGATGGCGTGGGAAGGTGTGGATTACTTGCCGGTCGTGGACCGCAACCGCAAGCTGCTCGGGTCCGTTACACGGCGTGAGGTGCTGGAGGCGCTGCGTAACGCCCAAAAGCAGCCACAACTTGGCGAGACGTTCGACCAGCTGATCTGGAACGGGTTTGCTGAGGAGCGCAATGAGGATGGATCGTTATTTTTTCGCGGTTTTATCATTCCGCAAATGGCGACCAATTTAGGTACGATCTCGGAAGGCGTACTGGTCAACGTGATGACACAAGCGGGCTACCGGGCAGCTAGAGACATGACCGGCAAGGATTATGTGCTGGACAATTTGACGACTTATTTTATTAGACCCGTACAGATAGAGGATGCTGTCGTTCTTCGTCCGTTGTTGCTTGAGATGAGTCGCCGCACCTGCAAGCTAGAAATTGCAATTTCACGGGAAAATCATTTGGTATGCAAAGCAGTGATGACGCTTCAATCCATTGAACATGGTTAGTCTACCAGTGGATTGGAGCAAGGTGTGAAGTCGAATAGATCGACTTAGTGGCTTTCAGGCAGTCTTTCTTTTGCTTCCAGCCAAATTTGCAGCACACCTTCCATTACAAGCATCGTTTTGACCTGGATCGTATACTCCTTGTCACGAACGGTGTATTTTTTTTGATGCAGCAACATACGTACCAGCTTGCTGTCAGAGTCAATCTCAAACATATCTCTGCCACGCAGCACCTCCAGATCACGACTGACACGGCGCAGAAGTTCCTTTAGGTTGATAGAATCAATTTTTTCGGCCGAAGCTTCCTCCGGAATCAGCTTGATCTCTTTGACAACGGTTTGGCGCTTGCTGTATTTGCGCAATGTTTTGTTGTCCTCCTCGGCTTGCTGGAGCTGGAATTGAAGATCCTGGTTGTTCGTCCATAGCTGATTGAAGCTGGCATGCCAGATGGCATTGTAGATCATTCCTCCCGTAATCATACCGAGTACAAAGACGGAGGATAATTGCATAAAAGGGCGCAGGCGCTCAAAAGGGGGGACTCTCATAGTCGTTTCACCTCACGGCCGTCCGTTGCCGCATACCCACTTGACCAGCTCTGCACCCATATGAGCGCCTAAAAAGGCGAAAATCAAATACAATATCTGCTTAATGGCAGGTGACAAATTACCATCTAACATATTGCTTTCAATAACCCGGATCGGGTCCATCGTCCCCCCCACAGCGGCGGCAAGCGCCCATATTTTAATTCTTCCAGCAACCTCCAGCATGGTCTGGGTAGGCGGCTGAAGCGATACCACAGCTCCCATTCCGCCGAGCATGGCTCCCCCGAGCACGATGCCGAAGGCAATGAAGAAGTCGAGAATCGCTTTGGATATAAAAGTGCTCATGCTCTTTTCCTCCTTAGGTATACGAATCAGGACGGCGCTTGTCCGCCGAGGTCTGTACTTTTATTCTATGGGCGCTACTAACGCGGATATGATAAAATAGTTTGAAGAAAATCAAGCGGTGAAAGGAAGAGAAGCGCATGAGTTCATTTGTGCATTTGCATGTTCATAGCGAGTACAGCCTGCTGGACGGCGCGGCTCGTACCGCGGAGTTGGTCAAACAGGCATCAGCTTACGGAATGAAGGCGCTGGCCCTTACAGATCACGGGGTCATGTACGGTGCCATTCCTTTTTATAGAGCGTGTGTAGAGAACGGCATTAAGCCGATTATCGGGTGTGAGGCCTATATGACGGCAGGATCGCGCAAGGAGCGTGGCAGCCGGAAGGATCAGCCCATATATCATTTAATTTTGCTCGCCAAAAATAAAACAGGCTATCAAAATCTGATGAAGCTGTGCTCCATCGGCCATTTGGAGGGCTTTCACTACAAGCCGCGCATCGACATGGAGGCTTTGGCTGCCCATCATGAAGGCATCATATGCCTGAGCGCTTGTTTGGGCGGTGAAGTGCCGCAGCATTTACTGCATGGTCGGGAAGCTGAAGCACGACGAGCAGCGGAGCGATATCGTAACATTTTTGGCGATGATTTTTATCTGGAACTCCAGGATCATGGTCTATCGGAGCAAAAACGCGTAAATCCTCTCTTGATCGCACTGGCGAAGGAACTGGATATTCCACTGGTGGCGACGAATGACGTGCATTACTTGACTGAGCCAGATGCAGACGTGCAGGACGTTCTGATCTGTATCGGGACAGGGAAGACAGTTGACGATGAGGAGCGCTTGCGTATACCAACACGTCAGTTGTATCTGAAAAGTCAGGAGGATATGGCTCGTTTATTCCCGCATGTGGCAGAAGCCATCGCCAACACGGTGCGTATTGCTGAAAAATGCGAACTGGAGCTGGAATTCGGTCAATCCATTTTGCCTGAATATCGTCCGCTGCCGGAAGGAATGACCTCTTCTTCCTATTTACGCAATTTGTGCGTGCAAGGGCTGGAGCGTCGCTATGGAAGCGATCCCGGATGGGAGCAGCTGGAGGAACGGGAAAGGCTGAACCAACGGCTAAACTATGAGTTAAATACCATTGACAGTATGGGTTTCAGCGATTATTTCCTGATTGTATGGGATTTTATTGCCTTCGCTCATAAGCATAAGATAGCAACGGGACCGGGGCGGGGTTCCTCAGCAGGCAGTTTGGTTGCCTATGTGCTTAACATCACGAATGTCGATCCGATGAAATACAACCTGCTCTTTGAACGGTTTCTGAATCCCGAACGAATTAGTATGCCGGATATAGATATTGATTTTAGTGATGAACGGCGTGACGAGGTTATCGACTATGTAGTACAAAAGTACGGAAATGAGCATGTAGCGCAAATTATTACCTTTGGAACGCTGGCGGCAAGAGCCGCTGTCCGTGACGTCGGTCGTGTATTGAACGTGCCATATGGCGAGGTGGACAAGGCAGCCAAGCTGATTCCGGCGCAGCTAGGCATTAATATCCGTCATGCGTTGGAAATTACCCCGGAGCTGAAAACGCTATATGAAACGAAGCCCAAGACACGTGAACTGCTGGATATGGCGATCAAGGTTGAAGGAATGCCTCGTCATGCTTCGACACATGCAGCAGGTGTTGTCATTTCGCGGACTCCATTGACCGATGCGGTTCCGCTTCAAGAGGGGAGTGAAGGGGTACCTTTGACGCAGTACTCGATGGAAAATCTAGAGCGCATTGGTTTGCTTAAAATGGATTTCCTTGGGCTGCGTACACTCTCCATTATTGAACGGTGCATACACTGGATTGCGGAAGACCATGGAGAAACGCCTGATTTTAGCCGTATTCCCGATAATGATCCACATACCTATGACTTGCTGGGCAAAGGAGATACAGGAGGCGTATTCCAGCTGGAGTCGGCCGGTGTACGCCGGGTACTCAAGGATTTGAAGCCGAGTGTATTCGAGGATATCATTTCTGTCCTGGCTTTGTATCGTCCGGGCCCGATGGGCTTTATTCCTAACTTTATACAGGCCAAGCATGGTCAGATTGAGATTTCTTATCCGCATCCTGACCTGGAACCGATCTTAAAGGACACGTACGGTATTATTGTGTATCAGGAGCAAATCATGCAGATTGCTTCACGCATGGCGGGTTTTTCCCTGGGAGAAGCCGATCTGTTGCGCCGAGCTGTGTCCAAGAAAAAGCGCGAAGTGCTGGATCTGGAGCGCGGGCATTTTGTCGAAGGCAGTATCAAGCAGGGATATACGGAGGAGGAGGCCGGAAGGGTTTACGATATGATTGTCCGTTTTGCTGACTACGGCTTCCCGCGTGCCCATGCAGCTGCTTATGGTGTGCTAGCATTTCAGACGGCTTATTTAAAGGCCCATTATCCGGTACAATTTATGGCTTCAATGCTGACAGCGGTGATGGGAAGTCATCGAAAAGTGGCTGAATATGTTGTCGAATGCCGTCGTATGGATATCGCAGTGTTGCCACCTGATGTGAATGAGAGCGGGGTGCTGTTTACTCCGTTACAGCAGGGAGGCATCCGCTTCGGCTTGGCTGCGATTAAAAATGTCGGCACACAGGCGATGGAGAGCATTCTCGCTGTTCGCAAGGAACGGCCTTTCGACAGCCTGCTCGATTTTTGTCGACGTGTCGATTTGCGGGTATGTAATAAGAGAGTAATTGAATCGCTTATTCAGGCAGGGGCCTTTGATTCGTTGACGGGTCATCGGGCACAGTTGCTTGCCATGCTGGATGAAACGGTGGATGCAGCCGTCAAATGGCGCAAGGAACGGGATGACTTGCAAATTGATATGTTTGGTTTTGTGGAAATGCCCAATTGGGATATCGAATATCCAAATGTACCCCAATTTAGTGCCAGCCAGCAATTAGAGCTGGAACGTGAACTGCTGGGACTGTATTTATCGGGGCATCCGTTGGATGATTTTGAGTCGCTGTTGGAAAGCAGCGAGGCGGATCGTTTGATGGAGCTGGGCGATGTCCCTGATGAAACGGTTGTTGTGACTGCAGGCATGGTAGTGTCACTCAAAACGATTACGACCAAGCAGGGTAAGGCTATGGCCTTTATTGAGCTGGAGGATCAGATTGAGCGCTGTGAGGTTGTGCTGTTTCCTGAGGTATGGAAGCGAAGCCAGCAGTGGATTGAAAAGGGAGCTTTGCTTACGCTTCGAGCCAAGATGCAGCAGCAGGACGAGCACTTCAAGCTCCTTGCGGATGAGACCGCCCCGCTGGCGGAAGACTCGCTGGCACGGCTCCTCCAGCGCCGACGTGCCAGTACGCGCTCGTCCGCCACAGCTGGAGCATCCGTACCAGCTGCTGGTTCTGCTGCTGGCGGCCCAGGCGGGAGAGCGCCGCGTGTGTCACCCTCGCCTTCGGCAGCCACTGCATCTGCTTCGCCTCAGCCGAAGGCGGCCCGTCCCGTGACGGCTGCTTCACCGCGCGGAGCCGAAGCGGATCGCGGTGAACAGGTGCCGGTCCCGCGCAGCGTGGAGCCGACCACTCGTCAGCGGGTGTTTGTCAAAATCACTCGCCATGCCGAGGAGGACGCCAGCTTGCTGGTCAGTCTCAAGGCACTGCTACAGGAGCATTCCGGTGCTATGCCTACCGTGCTTTTTTATGAGAGCAACCAGCGTCTGCTTGCGTTGAGCGATGCTTACAACATTAAGCCTTCTCCTCAGCTTTTTGATCAAATGGAGTCGATGTTGGGTGAAGGCACGGTGAAAGTCAAATGATAGGCACACAGCAAAGCGCCCTTATTGTAACGGTTTAATGAACATTTTCCTTCCCTCCAGCATACACTTGGAAAACTGGCGGAACAGGAGATTCAACACGTACCCTGCACCATAAGGTCCCGTACGGTGAAAGAATAGAACTGCACGGTGAAAGCGGGAGGGAAATTATGTCCTATGAATATGCAGAAACTTTGTTAAATCGCAGAGGCATTCGGATCGAGTCCATTGCGGACATTGTTTTTCAGCTTCAGCTAAAATATTATCCTCATTTGACGATGGAAGAATGTATAGACAGTGTCAAAGCGGTTTTGCAAAAGCGCGAGGTTCAATATACGTTGCTCACAGGTATTGCGCTTGATGAACTGGCCGAAAAAAAACTTCTCCCCCAGCCATTGCAAGCCATTATGGAGGCTGACGAACCGCTGTACGGAGTGGACGAGACACTGGCTCTTGGAATTACGAGTGTGTACGGTATGATCGGCTTAACCAGTTTTGGTTATCTGGATAAGGAAAAGACGGGGATTATTGAACAGCTGAACCAAAAAGGCAGTGGTATTCATGTGTTTTTAGACGATCTTGTCGCCGGACTGGCTGCCGCTGCTTCTTCGCGCATTGCACATCGGAGCCTCCATGCTAAGCATTATCCTGCATCATTGGACGCTTAATTGACCTGTGTGGACAGAGTTGATGATTTTCTAGGCCCTCCGACGGAACTTGAATGATCAGGAGGGCTTTTGTTGCGGGAAAAAAGTAAGGTATGTTATCATGAGTCTATTATATGGGCTCAAAACTTGAGGCTTAGGGGGTAGAAACAAGGCATGTGGACGGTGATTTATATTGCACCGACGGCCAGACTGGCTGACATGATTAAGCTCAAACTGTCTGAAGAAGGTTTTATGGTGCAGGCCCGGGCCATCAGCGCATCCAAGCAACAGTTTGAGATACTTGTGCCTTCGGGTGAAGTCGAAGAAATACAGGAAGTGCTTAATTCGATTTTGCGCCCTTGAGTCCGGAACGGCGGAAGTGATACAGCAGCATGAGTGGAACAAAGGATGCACGATCGGCGGTAATGTTTTAGTAACAGGCGTTGACGTGTGTATGAACATAATGCTTAGAGGTGCCGCATAGACGGCAGAGGACCTTGTATCGGTTACGGCTGACAAATAAACGGCTGGAGAGGTGTAGTTGTGTTTAAAGATTTATTCCAAAAGAAGCGTAAATACGCGACCATCCCTTCGGAACGGGCGCTGAGCGGCGATCAAGCGGACATGCCGGATCGTCCCAAACGGGAAATTCCCGAAGGTCTTATGACCAAATGTGGCAAGTGCGGAAGTATTCAATACAGCAAAGAACTAGAGAAAAATTTGAAAGTGTGTCCGGTGTGCGGATACCATATGCGTTTGAATGCAATGGATCGCATTCGCATGGTGCTCGACGAAGACACATTTACGGAATATGATGCAGATATGATTTCGGTTGACCCGCTGGACTTTCCGGGATATGCGAGCAAGCTGGAGCAACAGACCCTGAAATCTGGCTTGCGAGAGGCTGTCGTTACAGGCGACGGCCTTATTTATGGACATCCTGTTGTCGTTGCTGTGATGAGCTTTGACTTTTTTACCGGCAGTATGGGTTCGGTCGTAGGAGAGAAAATTACCCGCGCCATTGAGCAAGCAATAGACAAGCGTCTGCCGCTAATTATTTTCTCAACTTCTGGCGGGGCACGTATGCAGGAAAGTATTTTAAGCTTGATGCAGATGGCCAAAACAAGTGCTGCTCTTGCTCGTCTGGATGAGCAGGGCTTGCTCTATATTTCTGTTATCACCGACCCGACTACAGGCGGAGTATCCGCCAGCTTTGCTACGCTTGGAGATATTAATATTGCGGAGCCAGGAGCTGTATTCGGCTTTGCAGGGCGTATTGTAATTGAACAGACAATCAGACAGAAGTTGCCGGATGATTTTCAAACATCCGAATTTAATTTGCAGCACGGACAATTGGATATGGTTGTACACCGCAAGGAACTGCGTGATACCCTCGGGCAACTGCTTGATCTGCACAGTGTGAAAGGGGTGGAATAGATGGCTGGTGAATTGCCTTATGAAAAGCCCCTGGTCGAGATGCGACAGAAGATCGAAGAACTCAAGCAATTCGGACAGGATAAGCAAATTGATTTTACAGATGAAATCAACCGTCTCGAGGACCGTTATCTCGAGATGGAAGAAGAAATATATTCGAACATTACAGCACCACAAAAAATGCATTTGGCCCGTCATCATCAAAGACCAACGTCTCTTGATCTGATTGAGCAGGTGTTTACGGACTTTATTGAATTACACGGCGACCGCTTGTTTGGAGACGATCTGGCGGTTGTGGGCGGAATTGCCAAGCTAAATGGTATTCCGGTGACCGTCATTGGTCAACAGCGTGGTAAGGATACGAAAGATAACATTGCACGTTTCTTTGGTAGTGCTCATCCGGAAGGATTTCGTAAAGGCTTGCGTCTGATGCAGCAGGCTGATAAATTCAAACGCCCTATTATTACATTCATTGATACGAAGGGCGCTTATCCGGGTAATACAGCAGAGGAGAGAGGTCAATCGGAAGCGATTGCCCGCAACTTGCGGGAGATGGCAAAGCTTTCGGTGCCTGTTATTTGTGTGGTCATCGGCGAGGGTGGAAGCGGCGGTGCGCTTGCGTTTGCAGTTGGTAACCGTGTGCTGATGCTGGAACATGCCATTTATTCGGCCATTTCTCCAAACGGTGCTGCCTCGATTCTATGGAAAGATGCTTCCAAGGCCGATCAGGCAGCTGAAGCCATGAAGATCACGGCTAATGACCTCCTGCGCATGGAAATTATCGAGGATATTGTGCCGGAGCCGAAAGGGGGCGCGCATCGTAACTATGAAGTGACCGCTGCCGCAATCAAGGAGCTATTGGAACGTCATTTGGCAGACCTTACGAATATGAGCTGCGATGAATTGAGGGAAGATCGGTATCAAAAATTCCGAAAAATAGGTCAATACACCTTCTTGAAGTCTTCGGAATCTGAGCCTATGTTGTAATACGCTGTAAACGGGTAACAATAAATATGACGAACTTCCTATACAAATAGGAAAAAGTGTAGTAGATTTAATTGTTGGAAAAAGATATAAAGAGTAGCACCTTTGAAAACGGAGGAAAAACCCAAATGCGCAAAACTAAGATTGTATGTACCATCGGTCCTTCCAGTGAGTCATTGGAAAATGTGAAGAAACTGATTTTGGCTGGTATGAACGTAGCCCGCCTGAATTTCTCTCACGGTGATTTCGAGGAGCATGGCAACCGGATTAAAAACATCCGTCAAGCTTGTAAGGAGCTTAACAAGAACGTTGCTATTTTGCTCGATACGAAGGGGCCGGAAATCCGGACAGGAAAGCTCGAAGTTGAACCTATTGAGCTTGTTCAGGACGAGTTCATTACGCTGACAACGGAAGAAATTCTCGGTACGCAAGATCGTATTTCTATTACGTACAAAGATCTTCCCTCGGACGTGGAGCCCGGCTCCACCATTCTGATCGACGATGGTCTGATCGGACTCACCGTTATTGAAGTATCAGGCACTGAAATCAAATGCCGCATTGTTAATGGCGGAACGATCAAGAGCAAGAAGGGCGTTAACGTTCCAGGCGTCGCTATTTCTTTGCCTGGTATTACGGAAAAAGATGCTAATGATATCATTTTCGGTATTGAGCAGGACATTGATTTCATCGCGGCTTCTTTTGTTCGTAAAGCAAGTGATGTGCTGGAAATCCGCGAATTGCTGGCGAAACACAACGCAAGTCATATTCAAATCATCTCCAAAATAGAAAATCAGCAAGGTGTTGACAACCTGGATGAAATTTTGGAAGCTTCGGATGGCCTGATGGTTGCTCGTGGTGACCTCGGTGTGGAAATTCCTGCTGAAGAAGTGCCTCTGGCGCAAAAATTGATGATTAACAAATGTAATGTAGCTGGCAAGCCTGTTATTACGGCAACACAAATGCTGGATTCCATGCAACGTAACCCGCGTCCGACTCGTGCGGAAGCAAGTGACGTGGCGAATGCTATTTTTGACGGAACAGACGCAATTATGCTGTCCGGCGAAACAGCTGCGGGTAAATATCCGGTAGAATCCGTATTGACGATGTCACGTATTGCAGAAAAAGCTGAGTCTTCTCTGAACTACCGTGATTTGTTCAAGAAACAAAGAACGGCTCAAGAAATTAGTATTACAGAAGCAATCAGTCAATCTGTTTCTATTTCTGCACTTGACCTGCATGCCAAAGCGATCCTGACGTCCACACAAAGCGGAACAACGGCGCGTATGATTTCTAAATACCGTCCTGAAGCTCCGATTGTTGCTGTTACAACACAGGAAAGAACAGTTCGCCGTTTGGCTCTGATCTGGGGCGTACATGCAGTACAAGGCAGACCAGTCGTTGACACAACAGATAGTCTGTTTGACAATGCGCTGGAAGGCGGTCGCAAATCTGGCCTCGTTAAAGAGGGCGATTTGGTTGTGATTACTGCGGGCGTACCTCTTGGTGATTCCGGTTCTACGAACCTGATCAAAATTAGCTGCGTTCCAGCACAAGCGTAATTAAAGTCTCGAAATAATACCGAGGCTGTATGTGTTCGTTACAACAAGCAAAAGAGCATTCAAGTCAATAAGACTTGGATGCTCTTTTTTTATGTTCTCTAGCTTTTCATTTCCAGTCCTTCTCGTCGTATGAAATCAAGGAATGCCTGTTGCGTCAAGTTCATGTGTGTATCTTGTTGGTACACGATGTTTATTTGATAATGACTCCTTTTGTTATCAGCCTCGGGATAAGGAAGCCATTCCACCGAGGGAACAGCATTTTCATTATTATCGACTCCACTTGCAGGAAAGAAGGCAAGCGCTTCTCCGCCGCTTACGACTTGCTTTACCGCTTCCCAAGAGTTGATTTCCAGATGAGGCTTAACTAGCGAGGAATACTGATCTACAACTGATGAACCGCTATATTTTACCCATGTGTGCTTGTCCAGCATATCGGGTCCATCGAACTCCTCTGATATGGATGCAGGTGCAAGTGCAGATGCAGAACGGATAACTCCTACTTGATCTGAAGCCACTGGCTCTGCCACCGTATACTCTGAAAGAGAATCTCTATCGTCGAGAAAAGCAAAATCAATTTCTCCCTGTTTCAGTAGCTGCTTAATGGCATCCGGGGATTGAATCTCCAACTGAATACGACAATCTGGATATCGTTGAGCAAACTTAGCCATCAAAGTGGGGAGGAGATACGTACCTGATATCGACTCTGCACTCAGATGTAATTGACCCTGTGACTCTTCTGTCAGTTCATCTACAGCTTGTCTAGCTTCTTGCTCCAGAGAGATGATCTGCTTTGCGTAAGGTAATAATTTTTTTCCAGCTTCCGTTAGCATAATCCTGCCTTGTTGAAGAGAGAATAGGGAAACACCCATTTCCTTTTCCAGGCTTTTCATATGAAAGCTGACGGTAGGTTGTTTGACTTGCAAAGCTTCGGCCACATCCGTCGCCTTATGGAATTTGTCGATCAGCATCAAGATACGCAATTTTAGAATATTCATGGAATCCAGCAGCTCTCCTTATATGTTTATTCATATGTGAATTTCAAACTATAGATTAATTATATACCGAAAAATAATTTATCTATCAATATTTTATATTTGTTTTACAAAACCACGTCGTTCGTCTAACATTCCAGGCCTACAATGTAAAAGTGTTGATGGTCATAAATAAAAAACCGTCACTTAACTAAGGGGAGGACAATAAAAAATGTTGAAAAAATGGCCGTTCATTCTGATGACTCTCACCATGGTATTTGCACTTGCAGCTTGCGGATCAGGTAACAATGCTGCACCACAAGGAGAAGCTGCTACAGGAACAGACAATAAAGCAGCTGCTGAACTGACAGGAAATATTCTGGCTGTTGGCTCCACTGCACTTCAACCATTGGTAGAGCAAGCGGGACAAAAATTTATGGCTGTCGATAAATATAAAGGCATTGCAGTTCAAGTACAGGGCGGCGGTAGCGGTACTGGCTTGACTCAAGTTTCCGGCGGACAAGCGGACATCGGTAACTCCGACGTGTTTGCAAAAGAAAAACTGGAGAGCGGCGCAGATGAACTGGTCGATCACCAAGTAGCTGTTGTAGCCATGTCAGCGGTAGCGAATCCTAAAGTAGGCGTTACAGACCTGAAAAAAGATCAATTGGTACAAATCTTTACAGGTAAAATCACGAACTGGAAAGAAGTTGGCGGTGCAGATCAAAAAATCGTTATCGTAAACCGTCCAAGCAGCTCCGGTACTCGTGCAACATTTGAAAAATACGCATTGGGACAAAAAACGGAAGATCTGCCGGGCTCCATTCAAGAAGATTCCTCCGGTACTGTGAAAAAGCTGATTGCTGAAACACCGGGTGCGATTGGTTATCTGGCTCTGTCCTACATCGACAACACAGTAACTACTTTGAAATATGATGGCGTTGAAGCTAACGTTGAAAATGTAGAACAAGGTAAATATCCAGTATGGGCTTACGAGCATATGTACACTAAAGGTGAGCCAAAAGAGCATGTGAAAGCATTCCTTGACTACATTCTGTCAGATGAAATCCAAAAAACGGATGTCGTAGACTTGGGATACATTCCAGTAGCAGGTATGCAAGTGAAACGTGATGCTGACGGTAATATCACGAAATAAGGAGAGTCACACCTCCTGTTCGATGAACGCAGCTAACGCGAGTATATTCACGAAGAAGAGGCGGACTAGCGTCCTGCCTCTATTCTTCGGTTAAAGGAGTTACAGTATGGAACCAATTGAAGGGAAGGCATACATGGAACAGAATAAACGATCCCGAGTTATGAAAGAAAGACATTACTGGGAAGAATGGACCGGCCGCATATATACGTCGGTTTGTGTCGTTTTTTTAGTTGCAGTCATTGTCTCCATCGTATATTTTGTTGCCTCCAAAGGTGTAGCTACATTTGCGGTGAATGGAGTCAGTCTGCGAGAGTTTTTCTTTGGAACCAAATGGAGCCCGGATGGCGAGCCTAAGTCCTTCGGAGCGCTTCCGTTTATTACGGGTTCTTTTGCAGTAACCATACTGGCGGCTTTAATTGCCAGTCCGCTCAGCTTATGTGCGGCTTTATTTATGACGGAAATCGTGCCGAAATCAGGTAAACGTATCCTTCAACCCGCGATTGAATTATTATCTGGTATTCCGTCGGTTGTATATGGCTTTGTCGGCTTGACCGTCATCGTCCCGCTGCTGCGGAACGTGTTTGGAGGACAAGGCATTGGCATTCTGGCAGGCTGCCTAGTGTTGTCAGTCATGATTTTGCCGACGATTACGAGTATTATGGCGGATGCATTGTCTTCCTTACCGGGGGGGCTGCGTGAATCCTCTTATGCTTTGGGTGCTACCCGCTGGCAGACAATTGCCCGTGTTATTATTCCGACGCTGCTGCCTGCTCTTTTAACAGGAATTATTCTCGGTATGGCTCGTGCCTTCGGAGAAGCGTTGGCTGTACAGATGGTAATCGGGAATGCTCCGCACATACCGCATTCCTTGCTGGAATCCGCTTCGACCTTGACCAGCGTCATTACGCTTAGCATGGGGAATACAGCGATGGGCTCCGTTCATAACAATGCTCTCTGGAGCATGGCGCTTGTTCTTCTGCTCATGACATTCATTTTCGTGCTGCTGGTAAGGCTGCTTGAAAGGAGAAACCGGGTTTGATGAAAGCTAAAACGACCGACAAGATCGCTACATTTGTAATCTGTTTCTTCGCCTTGTTCATTGTTGCGCTTTTGGTGGGATTACTGGGCTTCATTTTGGCCCGCGGAGTCAGTCATATTTCTTTTGACTTTTTAACCAGTGCTCCCCAAACATTACGTGCAGGCGGTGGCATTGGCCCACAACTATTTAATTCCGTATTTTTGTTAATCTTAACTTTGATTATCACCATTCCGATTGGCTGGGGCGCAGGTATTTACATGGCGCAATATGCAAAGCCGGGGAAAATTACGGACTTTATACGACTTGTCGTCGAAGTATTGTCCTCCTTCCCGTCTATCGTCATCGGATTGTTTGGACTACTACTTATCGTAAATACGTTTGATTTTGGCTTTTCCCTCTTATCAGGAGCCTTGGCTTTGGCCGTATTCAACCTGCCGCTGATGGTTCGCACAACTGAGCAGGCTTTCCGAGCTGTGCCGAAGGAGCAAAAGGAAGCTGGACTCGCGCTTGGATTATCCAAGTGGAAAATCATCACCTCCATTTTGTTGCCAGCTGCGCTGCCAAGCTTGATTACGGGTACGATTTTGGCCGCAGGCCGTATTTTCGGGGAAGCCGCCGCACTGCTGTTTACAGCAGGGATGAGTACGCCGCCGCTTGATTTTACCGATTGGAATCCATTGCATGCCAGATCGCCTATTAACCCGATGCGACCTGCTGAAACATTGGCTGTTCATATTTGGAAGGTCAACAGTGAGGGGATTGCTCCTGACTCCAAAGATATTGCTGCAGGCGCTTCTGCCGTACTGGTGCTGCTTGTGCTTGCATTCAACTTGAGTGCAAGATGGTTCGGAAGAGTTGTATACCGCCGTCTGACAGCTGCCAAACGTATGGATTAGAAAGGGGATGGAGAACAATGGAACATGTGATTACGCGAACGGCAAAAACCGCCGCACCAGCAACATCCGTTCAGTCTACGCGTTCGGAACAGCTTGCGGGGCAACCGCCGCATCCGTTCAGTACTGAGGATTTGAGTATTTATTATGGCAGCTTTGAGGCTGTGAAAAAAGTGAATCTGGCCTTTCCCGAGCAGACAGTGACTGCCCTGATCGGGCCTTCCGGCTGCGGTAAATCGACCTTTTTGCGCTCCCTTAATCGGATGAATGATGAGATTGCATCTTCCTCTACAACGGGTCACATCTGGATGGATGGACAGGATTTGACAGCACCGGAAACGGACGTGATCAAGCTGCGTCAGCAAATTGGCATGGTGTGGCAGCGTCCCAACCCTTTTTACAAATCTATTTACAATAATATCGCCTTCGGTCCCAAATACCGTGGGGTGCGCAAGAAGAAACAGCTTGATGAAATCGTCGAAAGCAGCCTGCGTAAAGCAGCATTATGGGATGAGGTCAAGGATCGCCTTCATGACTCCGCTCTGGCGCTGTCTGGCGGGCAACAGCAGCGGCTTTGCATTGCACGTGCACTATCCGTTCAACCGAAAATTCTATTGCTTGACGAGCCAGCCTCCGCGCTGGACCCTGTGTCTACAGGCAAGGTAGAAGAGCTCATTACCGAATTAAAAAAAGAACTGCGCATCGTTATTGTGACGCACAATATGCAGCAGGCTGCACGAATTTCCGATTATACTGCTTATTTTTATATCGGAAGTCTGGTTGAACATGGGAAAACGAACGATATTTTCACGAATCCTGAAAATGAGCTGACTCAGGAGTACATCATGGGTCGATTTGGTTAAGCGATGTTGCTCATCGACCTACTATATATTAGCTGCACGTAAAATCCTCTTACTAATCCAGCATTAGTAAGAGGATTTTTATTGTTTTCAACGTTTTGTAACTTTTTTAATCTATTAGTAAATTAAAATATATTGATCGTTTGGATATATTTTCATATAATACAACTAACTATTTATCATGCATAAATAGTGGTTCAGTTCCCTTCGCTATCAAAAAGAATCTTCAGCAAGAATATATAGGGTTAAACTGAACGCAATTACCCAACTCAAAATAAGGGAGAGGTTCAAATGAAGAAGAAGATGTGTCCAACCGTAAAGATGATAGCGCTCTCAAGTTTGGCGATTACAGTAACGTCAGGACTCCTAAGTCCCTCATGGGCTGCGGCACAGGAGATGGTGCCGGCTACATATGATTCAGGACGTGAATCGGCGACTGCTTCTTATGAGCTTACCACAGATTCAGCTGTGGGACGGGACGTTTATGGTGACGGTGTAAATTCAGGTGTTTTGGATCGTGAGCAATTATTTGGGCTGTCGGCTGTGACGAAGCCAACCGCTGTTGTGAATACAGACAGCCTCCTGAACAAAATGCGCGACTTTAGCAAGTTCTCTACGGGGAATACATCCAAGGATACTACACTTGCCTTAAATATTGTATCCTGGCAATTACCACATGGCGGATTCTTCAAAGCTATGGAAAAGAATTATAAATCCAAATGGGATGGCAAAACTGCACGCTCCACATGGAAGAGCAAGGATGGTGTTGAGCTCGGAACGTTCGATAACGAGGCCACGACAACCGAGATTCGCTTTTTGGCGGATGTATACAAAAAAACAAAAAATAAAGACATTAAGAACAGTGTACAAAAAGCAATTGACTTCGTTTTAACCTCTCAGTATTCCTCCGGTGGCTGGCCGCAAGTATACCCTAAACGTGGTAATTATTCCGATGCTGTAACTTATAATGATGATGCGATGGTTAGAGTTATGGTTTTGGCTGACGATATTGTGAACAAGAAGCAGCCGTTTGATAGCGATATTTTGGACGATGCATCTCGCTCCAGACTTCAGCAAGCACTAAACAAAGGTATCCAGTACACAATTAAGTCTCAAATTGTAAATAATGGTACACCGACAATCTGGGGTGCACAGCACGATCCGGCTACTTATGCATCTGTTGAAGCCCGGGCATTTGAGCTACCTTCCAAAACAACTACGGAATCAGTAGGCATTACTGCTTTTCTCATGTCCCAGCCGCAAACCGCTGAAGTGAAAAAAGCGGCTCAGAGCGCTTTGAAATGGTTCGACGCGAACCGAATCGACGGTATCAAATACAATCGTCAAGGTCCGGAGTTTTTCCAAAAGGATGCATCGAGCGTAATGTGGTATCGTTTCTATAATGTGGAAGACAATAAGTATTTCTTTTCAGACCGGGATGGCAAAAAGTATACCGACATCATGAAAATTAGTGAGGAAAGACGACTTGGTTACGCCTGGGCGGGAAGCCAGGCTAAGAGTTTGCTTAAGCTGGCTTCGGATAGCGGATATTATAAACTGTCCAAGCCGTTGCCACAATAATAAAGGCATTATTATATATGATTTGCGAGGGTGGACCGGTCGGTCTGCCCTCTTTTTGTTCCTGGGCTGTAAATATGGTTTAATGGAGAGAGGGCAAAATAGAGATAAAGATGCACAAAGATAGGAGAGCTTGTATGACTCAAGAGGAGAAACAAACGGAATTACGCTGGTATGGCGCACCGCTACGTGTCCGTTATCAGGAAAGCGACCAGATGGGGGTCGTATATCATGCAAATTATTTGAACTGGTTTGAGATCGGGCGTACCGAAATGATCCGGCAGGCGGGCTTTAACTATCGGAGCATGGAGGAACGAGGAGTCTTGCTGCCAGTTATTGAAATCAATGCGAAATATGCGAGTCCTGCTCGATATGATGATTTAATTACCATTTATACGGCAATTACGGACTTCTCTAGGCTACGTCTAAACTATACCTATGAGGTTCGACGGGTAACGGACGATGAGCATCAAAGGTATCTGGGAAAGGTATGGACCCAGGCAGACACGCTACCGGGAGAACTGCTTGTCACAGGGATGACACGTCATGTATGGTTGAACACCGAATGGAAGCCTGTTCGACTAGATCAGGCGCTACCTGAGCTGTACACTGCATTAAGGTTTGCTTTTACAGGCGGGGAGGGGCAGAAGTCATGATGATGCGTAAACGTCTATGGCTGTTGCTGCTGCTCATTCCTTTGGCGGAGCTGTACGGGTTTATATGGGTAAGTCATTGGATTGGAGCGGGCAAAACGATTTTACTCATCATTCTGACGACCCTAATCGGGGCTGCCATGATGCAATTTGAAGGTCGTAAGGTGATTGCCGATGCGAAAAATGAAATGAACCGGGGGCAAATGCCCGGCCGTAAAATGCTGGATGGATTATGTGTCTTTTTCGGTGGGAGCTTGCTGCTTATCCCCGGATTTTTAACAGATATTATTGGTTTTACGTTGGTATTCCCTTTAACACGAGCGTTGTACCGCCGCTTTTTATTGAAGTGGCTGGAGAAAAAAATGAAAAACGGCAGTATTACGTTTCGGCGATTTTGACGTGAGCTGCCGTTTTTCCTATCCATGATCTAGCGGACTCTTCCAGCGAGAATATAGTTGCGCAAGTCCTGAATGACATTCGCACGATTCAGTGCATCAACGACAATTAGTGATACAGGTCCGATAATCAATCCTAAAACGCCAAATAGCTTGAGCCCGATGAACATACCGATGAGGGTGGGAAGCGGGTTCAAGCCCACGCTGCTGGCCAGCACCTTAGGCTCCACGATCTGTCGTCCAATCAACAGGATGATATAAAGGATCGACAATCCTACCCCTAGTGCCAAATTACCAGACATATACGCATACAGTATCCACGGAATCATCACAATGCCAACCCCCAAATAAGGTAGCAAGTCCACTAGCCCGATCATCAAACCGATGGTAAAGGCGGATTCCACACGCAATATGAACAGCCCAACAATGACTGTTAATGCCGTAATGGAGATGATAATAAACTGTGCACGCAAATAGCCGTACAGTGCTTTACGCAGATCGTGCCATATATCCGACAATGGTTTGCGAATCGTATCAGGAACCGTATTTGAGAGCATCCGACTATGTCGGTCCCAGTCCTTACTAATAAAAAAGGCTGCTAATACAATAACCATTAGAACTGCTCCCATATTAGGCAGAGAGGTTAGCAAGTTCAAAACTCCATTAAAAAATTGAGCGACTAGCGTAGTGACAGCCGAACTCACGGTTTGAGTTGTCTTATCAATATTACTGTTAATGGTATGTTGGTAATCCGGATTATCCCGGATAAAATGGTTAATTTCAATAATTACATTTTGAATCAAATCGCTTTGTGTCCAATCGATAAACAGACTTTTAAAACGCTCAATATGTCCGTCGAAAGTCATGGCCAACTTTATAACTTCTCGGACCATGCGGGTGATTGCCGCAGAAAGGATAATTGCAATTCCACCTAAATATACAAATAATGAGACCGTGACAGCCGTCCAACGTGGCATACGGGCTTTGTTACGCAGAAAACTAACCAGTGGATTCATGGCATAAGCCACAAGCCAGGCGAATAGGAAAGGATAGATGAGAGGGAAAAGCGCATATATGCCCAGTAACAGAGCTACAATCACGATTGCCACCCATAGAGCACGAAATATGCGATTCAGGATTAATCGGCTCAAGCTCTCACGGCTCCTTTCTTTTACGATAGTTTTTCATAAAATAAATGCTCTACTATACATATGCGGGAAAGGGGGGAGACAAGACCTATGTAAAAAAGTGCAAATAAATCAATATTTTTTGTAAGGGGTTTCAAAAAATTCTTTATGGAAGCGATAAAACATTTGAATGTGTTGGAATAGCCCTCAATGTTCACATAAACGACAAAATCCAGTATAGTGAAAGAAGGTTTAAATATTGACATATGGCGTTAACATTACTCAGCTATTTAAAAGACATATCTTACTTTTGAAAATGTTTACATTGCAAGTCCGTTCACAATGTTTTTACAAAGGAGAGATGTAACGATGACAGCGACTAAAGGTCTGGAAGGGATCGTAGCGACCACTTCCTCCATAAGCTCTATCGTAGATGGCGTTCTCACGTACCGGGGTTATAACATTGATGATTTGGCTGTTAACGCCGATTTTGAAGAGGTAGCTTATTTGTTGTGGTTTGGAAAATTACCTGATAAAGAGCAATTGCAGGAGCTTCGCAACCAGTTAAGCGATTACGCTGCTATTCCGGATGAAATTGTTACTCAATTAAAGTTATACCCGAAAAATTTGAGCACGATGGCTGCCTTGAGGTCAGCCGTATCGTCTCTCGCTTTGTATGACCCAGAGGCGGATGATATGTCGAGAGAGTCTAATGTGACTAAAACCGTCAAGCTTCAGGCGCAATTGCCCACCATTGTGGCAGCGATAGCACGTATACGAGAGGGCTTGGAGCCGATTGCGCCTAAAAAAGGTATTTCCATCGCTGAAAACTTTTTGTATCAGCTGACTGGCAAGGATCCAGAGGAGACGGCTATTAAAGCGTTCAATCAGGCTCTCGTGCTGCACGCCGATCATGAATTAAATGCTTCTACCTTTGCTGCGCGTGTAACGGTAGCCACATTGTCGGATATTTATTCTGGAATCACGTCTGCAATTGGAGCTTTAAAAGGACCACTACATGGTGGGGCCAATGAGGCTGTGGCCAAAACGCTGGAGGAGATTGGTGGTTTGGATCAGGTGGACTCCTATATTCAGGCGAAACTGGATAACCGCGAAAAAATTATGGGCTTTGGACACCGAGTCTATAAAAACGGTGATCCGCGTGCCAAGCACTTGCACAAAATGTCCCGCGAGCTGGGGGAAATGAACGGTGACACAACGTTGTTTGATATGTCAGTTCGAATTGAAGGAATTGTAACAGGGCAAAAAGGCTTGAAGCCCAATGTGGATTTTTATTCTGCCTCTGTGTATACCCAACTGGGTATCAAGAGAGACCTGTTTACACCTATTTTTGCTGTGAGTCGTGTATCTGGATGGACCGCACACATTTTAGAGCAGTATGAAAATAACCGCCTGATTCGTCCTCGCGCCGAATATACAGGTCCAATGGATCAAAAATATGTATCACCAGAGTTGCGCTAACCCTTTGTCGAAGGAAGATTGAGGTTGTATACCCTGAATTTAAAAAATAAGGTACAATAGAGGGGACGACGAGAGATGTACGTTTTTGTCTGTGATAAAGATCATGTCTTTCGTCCTGTACCCATTCATATCTGAGGAGGAAAAGGAACTTATGGCGAAATTTGAAAAGTTTGAGCTCCCAACTGAAGGCGAAAAAATTACGATTGATAACGGTCAACTACAGGTTCCGAACCATCCGGTAATTCCGTTTATCGAAGGTGACGGCACGGGTCGCGACATCTGGAAAGCTTCCAAACGCGTACTGGACGCAGCTGTAGAAAAAGCATATAACGGCAGCAAAAAGATTGCCTGGTATGAAGTATTCGCTGGTGAGAAAGCTTTCAATACATACGGCGAATGGCTCCCTAACGATACTTTGGAAGCCATCCGTGAGTATATTGTAGCCATCAAAGGACCACTTACGACACCTATTGGCGGTGGTATCCGTTCGTTGAATGTGGCATTGCGTCAAGAACTGGATTTATACGTATGTCTGCGTCCTGTTCGTTATTTTAACGGTGTTCCTTCTCCAGTGAAACGTCCTGAATTGGTAGACATGGTTATTTTCCGTGAGAACACAGAAGATATTTACGCGGGGATCGAGTATGCTGAAGGGTCTGAAGACGTGAAAAAGGTTATTCAGTTCCTCCAACAAGAGCTGGGTGTGAACAAAATCCGTTTCCCTGAAACCTCTGGTATTGGCATTAAGCCAGTTTCTTCCGAGGGTTCAAAGCGTCTGGTGCGGGCTGCCATTCAGTATGCTGTTGACCACGGACGCAAGAGTGTAACGCTCGTACACAAAGGTAACATTATGAAATTTACCGAGGGTGCCTTCAAAAACTGGGGTTATGAAGTGGCTGAGGAAGAATTTGCAGATAAAGTATTTACTTGGGCCCAATATGATGTAATCAAGGAAAAAGACGGTGAGGATGCGGCGAATGCAGCTCAAAAAGCAGCTGAAGATGCAGGCAAAATCATTATCAAGGATGCGATTGCTGATATTGCACTTCAGCAAGTACTGACTCGTCCTTCTGAATTTGATGTGATTGCTACGCTCAACCTGAACGGGGACTATCTGTCCGATGCTCTTGCTGCCCAAGTTGGTGGAATTGGTATTGCGCCAGGTGCGAACATTAACTATGTAACAGGGCATGCTATCTTTGAAGCTACACATGGTACAGCTCCAAAATACGCCGACAAAGACGTAGTGAACCCTGGTTCCGTAATTCTGTCGGGCGTAATGTTGCTTGAACACTTGGGTTGGCAAGAAGCGGCTGACCTGATTTACAAAGGGCTGGAGACGTCCATTAATAAGAAGATTGTAACTTATGACTTTGCTCGTCTGATGGATGGTGCTACACAAGTGAAATGCTCCGAGTTCGCAGATACCATTATTAGTAACCTGTAAGGAAGGGGAATACCACTTGTCCATTCAACGTAAAAAAATATCCATTGTTGGCGCCGGTTTTACCGGTGCCACTACCGCATTGCTGCTGGCTCAAAAGGAGCTAGGTGATATCGTACTCATCGATATTCCGCAACTAGAGAATCCGACCAAAGGCAAGGCGCTTGATATTTTGGAGGCCGGTCCGGTACAGGGATTTGACAGCCAGATCACGGGCACTTCCAATTACGAGGATGCAGCTAACTCGGATATCGTCATTATTACAGCCGGGATTGCACGCAAGCCGGGTATGAGCCGTGATGATTTGGTAAATACGAACGCAGGAATTGTAAAATCCGTTTGTGAGAACGTGAAGAAGTATGCGCCGGATTCTATCGTCATTATTCTGAGTAATCCGGTAGATGCTATGACCTATACTGCCTATCAAACGCTTGGGTTCCCGAAAAATCGGGTTATTGGCCAATCAGGTGTGCTGGATACAGCGCGATATTGTACCTTTATTGCACAAGAACTGAACGTTTCTGTCGAAGACGTGCGCGGCTTCGTTATGGGTGGTCACGGTGATGATATGGTGCCCCTGGTACGCTATTCCAGCGTTGGAGGTATACCTATCGAAACCCTGATTTCGCAGGAACGTATCGAAGCAATCGTACAACGTACACGCGGCGGTGGCGGAGAGATCGTTAATCTGTTGGGTAATGGTAGCGCATATTATGCTCCGGCAGCTTCGCTTGCACAAATGACAGAAGCGATTGTAAAAGATAAAAAACGGATTATTCCGGTCATTGCATACCTGGAGGGAGAGTACGGCTATCAGGATTTATTCCTTGGCGTACCGACACTTCTTGGCGGCAATGGCATCGAAAAAGTGTTCGAGTTGGAATTGACAGCCGAAGAAAAAGCAGCGCTCGATCAATCCGCCGAATCGGTCCGCAGTGTGATTAAAATAGTTACCGTATAGATTCAATTTTCTACTAAGACGGTATACTTTTACTTGAAGAGGTGTCCCCAAGCCATAGTCATGGCCGCTGGACACCTCTTTTACTTTTAAGTAATCTATTCGTTTTCTTCTGTATTCCTTTGCTTTGACCCACTTCCCCGGTATAATAGAGTTCATATGTATTGATAGTTACATGAGGATTTTGCAAAATCCTGACATAGAAAAGCATGTCCCAAAACACTGAAAAGATGGTAGTCATTCGTTGGAATATGATCGTTCTATGGAAAAAAAGTTTGTAAGAAAACAAAGAAATGGAGGTTGTAAAGAATGTTTTTTATTCACATTATTGGATCACTGGCAATGGGTTTTTATTTATTGCTCCCCTTCGTTGTGGGCAAAATCGACAAATTGGCTCCTAGCGTGCAGGAGGGAACGATATCGGCTGTTCAGCTATTGAACCGTTTGGCTCAATTTGCACTGATCCTTGTGCTTGTTAGCGGTATCTATATGATTTTTCCCTGGGGTTCTTATTCGGTAGCATGGATCGTTGTCGTTTTGCTGTTGTTTCTCGCCATTTCTGGTATCGCGGGAGCCATGGGTAAGCCGTTACGGCTGTCGCTGGAAGCGATTCGTAGCCAACAGCCTATTACGCAATACGCTGGCAAAATGCGAATGTTCAGTACGCTGCTTGCCGTCTTCCTGATTTTAATTACGTTTTTAATGGTATACAGCCATATTATTTAATTATGCATTTGGTGAGAGCCTGTAATCGAATGATGACAAATGCTAAATTGAAAAAACGGTCTGTGCTGAATAAGCATAGGTCGTTTTTTTGTGCGCTCAAATAACTACATTTTTCGTTTAACGAATAACTTTGTGTGGTAAATCAGGAGTAGAGTGGATGCAAATGTTGCATCCTAAAAAATATCTGATTTTGAAGGGAGAATGTACAATGCCTAAAAGTAACCAACCTCAGCAAACCTTGCCCCCACAGCATCAGGACCAGCAACCGGGGATTGAGTCCAAAATGTCGCCTGCACCCCAGTTTGAAAAACCAACTTACAAAGCTGCTGGCAAGCTAACAGGTAAAGTTGCACTTATTACTGGTGGAGACAGTGGAATTGGACGGGCTGTAGCTGTCACGTATGCCAAAGAAGGTGCGGACGTAGCTATCATTTACTTGAATGAACACAAGGACGCGGAAGAAACAAAACGTCAGGTAGAGCAGGAGGGACGCAAATGTGTGTTGATTCCTGGCGATATCGGAGATGACCAATTTGCCAAAAAAGCGGTTCAACAGACGGTTCACGAGCTGGGCAAGCTCGACATCGTTGTGAACAATGCGGCAGAGCAGCATCCACAGCAAAAGCTGGAGGATATTACCAAAGAACAGTTGGAGCGTACTTTCCGTACGAATATTTTTGGTATGTTCTTCCTGACGCAAGCAGCATTGCCGCATTTGAAGAAAGGAAGCACTATCGTCAACACAACATCGATTACCGCGTACGCTGGGAACAAGACACTCATTGATTATTCATCGACGAAAGGGGCAATCACATCCTTTACTCGTTCCCTTTCACTCAATTTGGCGGATCAAGGTATTCGGGTGAACGCTGTAGCACCAGGGCCAATCTGGACGCCGTTAATCCCGTCTACATTTGATGCCAAGACGGTCAGCGAGTTTGGAGGAGCACAGCCAATGAAGCGTCCGGGCCAGCCGGAAGAATTGGCGCCAGCCTATGTGTACCTTGCTTCAGACGATTCTTCATATGTAAGCGGGCAGGTTATTCATATCAACGGCGGTGAAGTTATAAACGGATAAGAGGATAAAGGAAAGGCTGGGGGCGTGTTATGCCCTGGCCTTTTTTTCTTTTCACAGTGGAACATAATGAAAGTAGCCTGTAGAATGAGACTTAACCTACATAAAGGATGGGCATATTTTATGAAATCGTTTCGTTTCAGGCTTACCCTGATCATGCTGATTTTGATTGGCGTATCTGTCCTTGCTGCTGGAATCACGATGGGACAAATTTTTAAAAATTCGAATATGAAGGTGCTAGAGGAGAACATGGGACGGGAGATTGACCTTCTTCGGGCTACATTCCCTTTTGTTAATGCAGATGCCCTGTCCAGTACGGATTATGTCTCTTATTATTCTCAAAAGGCGAAAGAAATTGCTCGTCTGACGGAATCGCGGGTGACCTTCATTCGCAAGGACGGGACGGTGGTTGGCGATTCGTTAAGTGATCCTCGTAAGATGGAAAACCACGCATCTCGTGATGAAATACGGCAAGCCACGGCGGAAGGAATCGGTCGGACAATACGCTACAGCGAAACTCTGCAACGAAACATGCTATACGTCGCTGAACCTGTTGTATCGGACAAGGGCTTTGATGGGTATATCCGTTTGTCTATGAGCCTGAAAGCGGTGGAGGAGGGAGTACGGCGTGGCTGGACGGCCATCGGGATTGGTCTTGTGTTGCTGTTTATTGCTGCTGGACTGGTGAGCTATCGTATTGCTCGCAGCCTCACCTCGCCCATTGAACATATTACAGGGGTAGCCAACCGCATATCAGGGCTGGATTATGACGCAAGAGTCGGTGTACAGCGCCGGGATGAGGTAGGGCAACTGGGTGAAGCCATTAATCGTATGGCTGACAGTCTCCAAAACCAAATGAAAACGATACGCGACAATGAGGATCTACTCCAGAGCGTCATGAGTAATATGACAGGCGGAATTCTAATGATTGATGCAAGTGAGTGTATTGCGCTTGTAAACCGTGAGTCTGAGCGAATGCTTGGTGTCGTGGGTAAACGGGTGACGGACAAGCCGTATCATGAGTTGAAAAAGCACTATGAGCTCACAAAGCTAATTGAGGGCAGCATACAAAGCAGAGAGAGGTTGCATGGTGAGGTTCATTTGTACAATCCCGAGGAGAGACTCGTGTTGCTGGACGGTGTCCCGATGTATGAGGATGAAGGCGGATACCGCGGGATGCTGTTCCTTTTACAGGATATTACGGCCATTCGACGGTTGGAAAATATGCGGAGTGAATTTGTGGCTAACGTTTCTCATGAGCTAAAAACACCGATTGCCGCGGTCAAGGGCTTTGCCGAGACGTTACTCGGTGGCGGGGTTAAAGATGAAGAAACGGCCCGCTCATTTTTGCAAATTATATATGATGAAAGCGAACGATTGAATCGGCTGATCGGTGACATTCTGGAGCTATCCAAAATTGAATCCAAGCGTTCTCCGCTGGATTGCTCGCCGGTGCACGTTTCGTCGTTCATAGATTCATTGCTGGAAAAACTGAACAATGTTGCGGCCAAAAAAAGAATTACGCTACACATGGATATCCCGGATGAGTTGTTTATGGAGGCAGATGAAGATAAGCTTCAGCAGATTTTCTTGAACCTTTTGTCTAATGGCATCAACTATACACTTGATGGTGGCAAGGTAAAGATTAAGGTTCTAACGATACAGCGGGAGAATGACACGGAAAAGGTCGTATTTACAGTCAGTGATACAGGTATTGGAATTCCGAAGAAGGACCTGCCACGTATCTTTGAGCGCTTTTACCGGGTGGACAAAGGACGCTCGCGCAACTCTGGCGGAACGGGGCTGGGATTGTCGATCGTCAAACACTTGGTCGATTTGCATCATGGCACCCTTTCGGTGGAAAGTGAGCTTGGATTGGGTACCACGTTTACAGTTGAATTACCACTATTGCAACAGGAAGAATGAACTAGAACATTTTTTACATTCTGTTAACAATGCCGTGATAAAATAAACGGGTGTCGCATGAGTATGAAAAAGGTTTCAGGATTTTGACCAATGCGCCTTTAACAGGTAAACAGGAGATGAAGTTATTTATGGGACAACGCTTGCTGGTTATTGAGGATGAACCAACGCTTGCCAGATTGCTATCCTACAATTTGATACAAGAAGGCTTCGAAGTGGACACGGAGGATCATGGCAGTGCCGGGTTTGAGAAAGCCTCCAGAGAGTCCTACGATTTGATCCTGCTGGATTTGATGTTGCCGGGAATGAACGGACTGGACATTCTGAGCAGACTTCGCCATCAGGGGCTGACGACGCCTATCATTATTTTAACGGCCAAAAACGGTGAAGCAGAGGTTGTTCAAGGGCTGAAGTCGGGTGCGGATGATTACATCACGAAGCCTTTTGGCGTTTCTGAGCTGTTGGCCCGCGTGACGGCTGTGCTGCGAAGAACTTCCGGCGGGGATGAAGGAGTGTTGTCTGATCAGAAAGATAGCTCCAAAATTCAATTGGGCGAGCTGGAGATTTACCCCGAAAAATATGAAGTCATTCTTGGAGGTCAGTCCATCAGCCTCAGACCAAAGGAATTTGAGGTACTTCTTTATTTGTCCCGCAAGCCGGGTGTGGTATTGACCCGAGATGATCTGATGAATGCTGTTTGGGGTTTTGACTACATTGGCGGTCAACGGACCGTGGATGTGCACGTCAGTTCCTTACGTAAAAAGCTGGAGCTAGATCCCGACTCGGTTCATATTGATTCGATCCGTGGAGTGGGGTACAAGCTGGTTGTAAATAAAAAAAGAAGCGCTTCTCATTTATTATAAATGAGGAGCGTTTTTCTTTATCTATGGCAGTGTCCGGCGACTTTTGTGTCCATTTCGTGATTTTACATTTCATTAACAAAACTGATCGCTAGAATCACAAATGACCGATATGATGTTCCCGTCACTCCAAGTAGTTAAAAAAAGGGGACTTCAGAACGATGATAACGGAACCAAAGACCCAGCCGAGTTCCACTGCCGTGATTGAACGTGAAGCATACAAGCCGATTACTACCCATGTGCCATGCCGGGAGGTTCCGATCATTGGTACGGACATGTCTTGTAAAGAACTGTTAGCACTTATGAAAACACAGGAAGATATACCTTGTGTTATTGTTGTGGATAAAAATGATCTTCCACTGGGCATTATTATGAGAGATGCGTACAATCGCCATTTTACGGGCAGATTTGCTGCGGCGTTGTTCTATGACAAGCCTGCGGCCATATTTGCCGACCCCGATACATTAATTGTGGATTTAAAAAGCCGGGCATCGGATATTGTGGAATTGGCGATGTTGCGTGAAGAACAGCGTTTTTACGATTGTGTGTTGATTAAGGAAGGCACACGATTACTCGGCGTACTCACGATTCGTGATATCCTGTCCGTCGTGCAGCGAATGCAAAGAGAAGCGGACGAAGAGCGGGGCGATGTGATTCGGCATAGCTATGACGGAGTCCAGCGTATTCAGCTGACTGTGCTGGATGCAGCTAAAGAGGCCGATGACAGTGTGCGGCTAACCCGCTCAATGAGTGAATTATCCCGCCGTGGCAAAGTAGAATTGGAGGATGTTTTGCTCTCCTATCGTGCGGTCACGGAGCAAATGAAGCGCCAGCATGAGCAGATGACGGCGTTGACCCAATCGCTGAATGACATTGCGGGCATGGCCTCATCCATTCGTGCACTGGCAGATCAAAGCGGACTGCTGGCGATCAATGCGTCCATTGAAGCGGCGCATGCTGGCGAACATGGACGAGGCTTCCAGATTGTGTCTCAGGAGGTGAGGAATATGTCACTCCAGACGAAAGCTTTTTCCACGCAGATTACAGGCTTACTCACCCATATCGAGCAGATGCTGCGTGACACTGCTGAACTGACGGATACGAGTATGCAGCAGATTCATACAGGCTCTCAATATATTTCTGCTGGAACACAAACTTTTGCCAAACTATTGCAGGCTGTCGATGAAATTGAAGCCAAAAACAGCGAAATGTCCCATTCCGCAGAGGAAGCGGCTTTGAATGCAGCCGAAATTGCACAGGAGCTTGAGCTCATGCTAAGTTCTTGATCATTTTACATACCGTTAACAAATCCACCACACTAAATTTACACACAGCTTATATAATCTTCATATTGTGCAAATCAGGTGCAATGCTTGAGGATCATAACTGCAACACGAAGGAGATCATAAATCCATGAATGATTCCGTAATCCGGATTGATAAGCTGAATTTATATTATGAGAAATTTCACGCGCTGAAACATATAAACCTCGATATTCCTGAAAAAACGGTAACTGCCTTTATCGGCCCGTCCGGCTGCGGCAAATCGACTCTGCTGCGTACGCTGAACCGGATGAATGACATGATACCGGGAACGCGTATTGAAGGCACCGTGAGTATCGCAGGTCAGGATATATACGGCGATACTATGGAAGTAGAAACTCTGCGTAAGCAGGTAGGAATGGTTTTTCAACAGCCTAACCCATTTCCCAAATCAATTTATGATAACGTGGCCTACGGCCCACGTCTGCATGGAGTTCGGCAAAAGGACAAGTTGGACGAATTGGTCGAGCAAAGCCTGCGGCAGGCGGCACTCTGGGAAGAGGTCAAGGACTTTCTGAAGCGTTCAGCTCTGAGCTTGTCCGGTGGACAACAGCAGCGGTTGTGCATTGCCCGGGCGCTTGCTGTACAGCCAGATATTTTGCTTATGGACGAGGCGACATCTGCGCTAGATCCGATCTCCACGATGAAAATTGAAGAACTGGTTCAGGAATTGCGAGACACATATACCATCGTCATGGTGACGCATAACATGCATCAGGCAGCGCGTGTGTCCGGTCGAACTGCGTTCTTTTTAAATGGTGTTGTGGTGGAAGCGGCGGATACAGAGACGATGTTTTCCACGCCGCAAGATTCACGTACAGAAGATTATATTTCAGGGCGATTTGGCTAAAGCCTACCAGATGAATATGCCAGAAGGGGTGACTTCGAAATGATACGTAGAAAAGGTTTTGATGAAGGGTTAGATGAGCTGAGAGCCGTACTGCGCGAAATGGGTGCACACGTTTCGAAGGCGCTCGATCAGGCCATTGAATGTTTGCAGACCAAAAATATAGAATTGGCTCAGCAGGTGGTCAAAAATGATGCATCCCTCAATACGCTGGAAGAGAATATTCTCGATATGGGTTCCAAGCTCATTATTACCCAGCAACCGGTAGCGAAGGATTTGCGCCGGATCATTGTTGCATTTAAAATTTCCAGTGATCTGGAACGAATGGGCGATTTGGCACTTGATATTGCCAAGGTGACACTTCGTTTGGAAGGGCAGCAGATCATTAAGCCTCTGGTGGATATTCCGCACATGGCTTCCATTGTTAAAGAAATGATAGATGATGCGATCAAATCCTATTTGGATGAAAATACAGATCTGGCCTACAAAATGGCCAAAGAGGATGATCGTGTGGATTCCATGTATAGCCACATGATCAGCGATCTGTACGCCTTTATGGTAGAAAAGCCGGCAGAGGCTTCACAAGCCATGCTGCAACTGCTTGTAGGACGATACATTGAACGAATTGGTGACCATGCTACGAATATCGGTGAAAGTACTGTATATCTCGTGACAGGGGAGAGACCAGATTTGAACCAGTAGAGCTTTCAGGTATATAGCGGTTGTTTCTGACCCAGACTTGTCTTTGAGCAAAAGGCAAATTTGGTTAGGAAGCAGCCGTTTTTTTCTGAAAAAGGAGTCTTGTATGTTAAGATAGGAAGAGGAATGCGTAAAACGTAAGAACGTTACGAATGCATTGATGAACTTGCGAGGTGCTAAATGGATAAACTCATGCTTATAGATGGTAACAGTATCATTTACCGGGCGTTTTTTGCTATGCCACCGTTAACGAATTCGAGCGGGCAGCAGACGAACGCGGTGTACGGATTTACGACGATGTTATTGCGGCTCTTGGAGGAGCACAAACCAACACATATTCTGGTTGCCTTCGATGCCGGCAAAATAACGTTTCGCCATAAAGGATACGAGGATTACAAAGGTGGACGGGAGAAAACACCGCCAGAGCTGTCTCAGCAATTTCCGTTGCTGAAAGAGCTATTGACCGCTTTCGGCATTGCCCAGTTTGAACTGGATGGCTATGAGGCGGACGATATTATAGGCACCCTGTCCAAGACAGCGGACGAAGCCGGTTTTAATGTGCTGGTCGTGACTGGGGACAAGGATATGCTCCAATTGGCCTCAGACCATGTCACAGTCGGCTTGACTCGCAAAGGGGTTACTGAGGTGGAGACGTATGGACCTGAGCAAATTCAGGAACGATATGGCCTGAAGCCGCTGCAAATTATTGATCTTAAGGGTCTGATGGGCGATACGTCGGACAATATTCCTGGTATTCCTGGCGTGGGAGAAAAAACAGCGCTCAAGCTGCTGCATCAATACGGTTCAGTCGAAGAAGTGCTGGCGCACACGAATGAGCTGAAGGGCAAAATGAAAGAACGTGTAGAGACACATGCTGATGATGCGCGAATGAGCAAAGATTTGGCGACCATTTATCGGGATGTAACGTTGGACAAGCAGCTGGAAGATGTGGCCTTCGGCGGGCTGCAAGCAGAAACGGCCGGGCCAGCTCTGGCGAAGCTGGAGTTCAAGTCCTTGCTGGAGCGTTTATCCTTTTCAGGTGAGGTTGGAAGTACTGGGGTAGACGTAGAGGAAGCCGAGGCTGACGTAACAGTGCTGGATGAGCAGCGGATTAGCGAATTGGTAGAAGTGTTGGATCGTGTGGATGTGCTGCATGTTGAGACGCATGGTGATAATCCGCATCATGCTGACATTGTAGGTCTGATATTTGCCGCAACGGGACAGCAATTTTTTATGACACTGGATGCACTGCAAAGCGATGCAGCTACACCTATTCGCGCATGGCTTGCTGACCCTGAACGCAAAAAACGCGGTCATGATCTGCATCGAACGGATTTGGCTTTACACTGGCATGGAATTGAGTTTGCAGGTGCCGAGTTTGATGTGCAACTGGCAGGGTACTTGCTGGACCCAACCGATGCAAACCAGACATTGAGCGGATTGGCAGCCAAACATGGCTTGTCTTCGATCCGTCCAGACGAAGAAGTGTTCGGCAAAGGAGCTAAATATAAAGTCCCTGACGTGGATGTACTGTCCGATCATGTGGCGCGTAAGGCAGCGGTGATTGAAGCTTTGGTGCCTGTGCAGCAGGCGGAGCTGGAAAAAACGGAAATGCACAAGCTGTTTCATGAGCTGGAGATGCCGTTGTCCCGCATTTTGGCGGATATGGAGAAGCAGGGCATCTTGGTGAACGTAGAAGAACTGCGCGCTTTGGGGAAAGAATTTGAAGCCCAGATTGCAACGTTGGTGGGTGAAATCTACAGCATTGCCGGAGTAGAGTTCAATCTGAATTCACCTAAACAGCTGGGTGAGATTTTGTTTGATAAACTGGGTTTGCCTGTCATTAAAAAGACGAAAACGGGGTACTCGACCGATGCGGAGGTATTGGAAAAGCTGGCCCCCTATCATGATATTGTACAAAATATTTTGCAGTACCGTACAATTGCCAAACTCCAATCGACGTATGTCGAAGGATTGCTTAAAGAAATTTCGGAGAAAACGGGTAAGGTGCATACGTATTTCCGGCAGACGGTTGCAGCAACTGGACGCTTGAGCAGTCAATTTCCGAATTTGCAAAACATTCCGATTCGTCTTGAAGAGGGTCGTAAAATCCGCAAAGTGTTTGTTCCGTCCGAACCGGGCTGGTCTATTTTGGCGGCAGACTACTCACAGATTGAGCTGCGGGTGCTAGCTGATATTTCGGATGATGAACGTTTGAAGGAAGCCTTTGTCCACGATATGGACATCCATACCAAGACCGCATCCGATGTGTTTGGTGTAGCAGCGGAAGATGTGGACTCCAACATGCGGCGTTCTGCGAAGGCAGTCAACTTTGGGATTGTCTATGGAATCAGTGATTATGGTCTGTCACAAAATTTGAATATTACGCGGAAGGAAGCGGCTCGCTTTATCGACCAGTATTTTGATGTGTTCCAAGGCGTTCGCCGTTACATGGATGATATTGTGAAGGATGCGAAGCGGGACGGCTACGTAAAAACGCTGTTGGAACGCAGACGCTATTTGCCGGAGATTAACGCCAGCAATTTCAACCTGCGTTCATTCGCTGAGCGTACAGCGATGAATACGCCGATTCAAGGTACCGCTGCCGATATTATCAAGTTGGCGATGGTACAGATGGATAAGGCGCTACGTGAACGTAATCTTCGCAGCAGAATGCTGCTCCAAGTACATGATGAGCTTGTGTTCGAGGTTCCGCCTGAGGAAATGGAGACGATGAAAGAGCTTGTCCCGGCTACCATGGAAGCTGCATTAAAGCTGGCTGTGCCGCTCAAAGCCGAAGTAAGCTATGGAAGCAATTGGTATGAGGCCAAGTAAGATATTTCAATGAGTAGATAGTCCCAATTTGACGCTGCTTCCGTTATAATATAGGGTGAGGTGAAGACATCATGCCGGAATTACCGGAAGTAGAAACAATTAAACGAACGCTAAACGAGCTTATCGTTGATAAACATATAGATCATGTCACCGTGAATTTACCGCGGATCATTCAACGGCCCGATGATATCCATGCTTTTGCGATGGAATTGGCCGATCACCGGATTACAGGGGTGGAAAGACGCGGAAAGTTTCTGCGGATTTTGCTGGACGGGCTGGTGTTGGTCTCCCATCTTCGAATGGAAGGGCGATATGGATTGTATTCGCAACATGATCCTGTGGAAAAGCATACCCATGTCATCTTTCATTTTAAAGATGGTACGGAGCTGCGTTATCAGGATGTGCGCCAGTTTGGCACGATGCACTTATTTCCGGCAGGACAGGATTTGCTGGAAAAGCCGCTGAACAAGCTTGGTTTGGAACCGATGGACGAGGCCTTTACACCCGAAATGCTGCGTGTCGCTGTTGGAACTCGTTCGACTTCGATCAAGGCAGCGCTGTTAAACCAGTCATATGTGGTGGGCATTGGGAATATTTATGTAGATGAATCGTTGTTTAAGGCGGGGATTCATCCAGCACAGCCAGCCAAAAGCCTAACGGATAGCCAATTTCATGTCTTGCATGAAGCTATTGTCTCCACGCTGGGTGCGTCGATTCAGGTTGGAGGCTCGTCCATTAAATCGTTCGTTAATGGACAGGGCAAAACGGGCGACTTCCAGCATCAATTGCAAATCTATGGACGTAACGCGAAGCCTTGCATTAACTGTGGCACATTGATCGAAAAATCTGTCGTAGCCGGACGTGGCACACATCATTGTCCGGTCTGCCAGCCTCTGCGCTAAACAGGCACAGTCACCCCAAGCCCATCCCTCTCATATATTGTTCCAAGTACCAATACTGCGGAGGGTTTCGGTTGTTATAAGGCCCTGCCTTCGCAATGGGAGGGAATTGGAGTGGCTAATCATTGGGGAGCCCTGCTGTTACTGGCATTTGCGCTAAGTTTGGACAGTTTCGGAGTCGGTGTTACATATGGTCTGCGCAAAATGAAAATTCCACTGTTGTCGATTGCTATCATCTCCGTATGTTCAGGTTTGGTGATTGGCATATCCATGCAATTGGGCGCATTACTATCTCGTGTCCTGTCTCCTGTATATACGACCGTTTTCGGCGCTGTCATCCTGATCTGTATCGGCTGTTACTCTTTGTTTCAAGCTCTGCACCGCAAAGAGGATTCGCTAGAGGATTCAGCGGAGGCCTCTCGGGGGCTGCTTCTTACAGAACAGACTGATCCAGTGAGCAGATCTGTTCTTGGAGAGAAGAAGAGTATAGAGGATGCTGATACAGAGTCTTTCCTTAGCTCAAGAAAAGATCTGTCGGCAGAAGCTTCTGTAGAGCAGCAGGAGCGAACGCTATTTTCTCTGGAGTTCCGCAAATGGGGACTTGTTATTCGGATTCTTCGAAGCCCGTCTGCTGCGGATATGGACCGTTCTGGCAGTATATCTGCTACCGAAGCGGTTTGGCTGGGTATTGCATTATCGGTCGATGCGTTCGGAGCGGGATTAGGGGCAGCTATGCTTGGTTTTCAGCCACTGTCTACTGCGCTGGCTATTACGTTATTCAGTGGAACATTTTTGATTGCAGGGATGAAGGCAGGCTTCTTTCTATCAGCATTTCGATTTATGAAGGCGCTGGGTGTATTGCCGGCATTATTACTGATTATGATGGGCATATTGAAGCTGTTATGAGGTGAAAGAGCATGAATATCGGATTAACCGGAGGTATTGCTACCGGAAAAAGCACCGTGTCGGCTCTTTTGGTCGCCAAAGGTGCGCTGCTGATCGACGCAGATGCCATTGCCCGGGAAGTGATGCTTCCGGGGCATCCGGTGCTGGCGGCGGTCATACAGCATTTTGGACAAGCTATAGTGAACAGTGACGGAACCCTGCACCGCAAAAAACTGGGTGAGATTGTATTCGGAGACCCTGCCCAGCGGCAGGCACTTAACGATATTACACATCCTGCTATTCGTGAGGAAATGCGACTGCGTATGGAAGCATATGAACGGGAACAGCCGGACAAGCTTGTTTTGGCAGATATCCCGTTAATGTACGAGTCCGGGCTGGAGAGCTTGTACGAGGAAATTATGGTTGTGTACGTACCACGTGATATTCAGCTCCAGCGTCTGATGCTCAGAGACGGTCTGACGGAGGAACAAGCTGGACTTCGGCTGTCCGCACAAATGGATATTGAACAAAAGAAAAACTTGGCCGATATCGTTATCGATAATAGCGGAACACAGTCTGAGACGAAACGACAAATTGATCAATTTTGGCAGCGGAAGGGACTTGCATGAATATTTTGCGAAAGAAAAGAGTCCTGCTCACTTTGTTTGTCGGGTTTGTCCTGATTCTGTTCCTCAATTCAAATTGGATGTCCTGGTTCTATCCGATTCAATATAAGGATGAGATTCGGCAGTATTCACAAACGTATGAAGTGGACCCATTTTTGGTGGCGTCTATTATCCGCGTAGAAACCAATTTTAAAACCAGTAAGCAATCGCATAAGGGTGCACTGGGGTTGATGCAGATTATGCCGAATACAGCAAATTGGATTATGGACAGCGCCCAGATTCAAAAGGTTCCGCTAGACAGTGTCAAGCACGAGCCTGGTACCAATATAGAGCTGGGAACCTGGTATTTGCATAACCTATCCATGAAGTTTCAGGATAATCCTGTAGCAATCGTAGCTGCTTACAATGCAGGGCCGGGTAAAGTTCAAGAGTGGCTCGATAAGGGAGTGTGGGATGGAAAAGAAGAGTCCATTAAGCAAATCCCTTTTGGTGAGACACGACATTATGTACAGCGGGTCATTTATTACTACAGGCAATACACGAAAATTTATAATGATTTTTAAAAGACAAGTTAATGACATGATGAGCCTTTTCGCTTTAAAATGAAAAAAAGCGCAGGACAGGCTGTTTTTAGCAGCCCGTCCATACACTTTTTCTTGTTATTTCTGCATTATTACCGCGATTATTGGTATTGACCTGCCAATTGTTGTTCGGCGATCGTTACGAGGCGTTTTGTGATGTAGCCCCCGATCGAACCGTTCTCATAGGAAGTCATGTTACCTTGGTATCCATCTTGAGGAATGCTGATACCCAGCTCTTGAGCGATCTCATATTTCATTTGCTCCAGAGCGCCGGAGGATCTGCTGACTACCAGATTGTTGGAGTTGCCATTGTTTCCTTGTGCCATTGTTGTTCACCTCCTCGCGATGTGGTAAACATATTATGATCCGTTTTGACAAAATTATTACTAAAAATCTTCGGGAATTTATTGGAAAAAGAAAGTGGTGAGATTATGAAATGTCCGTATTGTGCCTACAATGGCACGAAAGTGTTGGATTCGCGACCTGCGAATGATAACAAGTCCATCCGTCGCCGCCGTGAATGTGAGCAGTGTGCCAGGCGTTTTACCACCTTTGAAATGGTGGAGGAAACCCCACTCATGGTCATCAAAAAAGACGGCAGCCGTGAAGAGTTTAGTCGTGATAAAATGCTGCGCGGTCTCATTCGAGCCTGTGAGAAGCGCCCAGTATCCGTCGAGCAATTGGATATGATCGTATCCCAGGTGGAGAACGCTATCCGCAACACAGCAGCCACAGAAGTCGATAGTCAGCAGATCGGGGAGCTGGTCATGGAACAGCTTTACCCAGTGGATGAAGTCGCCTACGTACGTTTTGCGTCCGTCTATCGTCAGTTTAAAGACATCAATATGTTTATGAAGGAACTGAAAACATTGTTATCTAAAGATACAGCCAGCGACTGATCGCTGACTGTATCTTTCTTGGGTCAAGGTGGGAAGATGATTATATTTTTTTAATAAAAGTATTGACACAGGAATAAAAATTTTATATGATATAGAAGTCGCTTGAAACGTTGATTAACTTACTTATGATGGGGCCTTAGCTCAGCTGGGAGAGCGCATCGCTGGCAGCGATGAGGTCAGGGGTTCGATCCCCCTAGGCTCCACCAAACTTTTATTATGGACTCTTAGCTCAGTTGGTAGAGCAGTTGACTCTTAATCAATTGGTCCAGGGTTCGAGTCCCTGAGAGTCCATCCTTTTAGAAAAAACGGCAGAGATGCCGTTTTTTTGTTGTTTATAGATCTATTCCCAGTCTAACCGAGAACAGTTATGGGGTTTTCATTAGCATTTTTTCATTAGCATATCAAAAGAAGTATGGCAAAAAAGAACATCATTGTTTAACGATGACTGACATAATCGGAAAGGGATTTGAGATACTCACCATTCACCAATTTTCTTGGGGCGAATACGGCTGTTAAGAAAGTTAGAGATTTTGAACGCGCGATTTTTTCATCCATCATGGAATGGTCGGCTTCAGGTAAATGAATCACGGACAGCAGTTCTGGAGGTATTTTCTGGCGATAGACTCGCTCGGTACCCTTTACATCAACATTAATATCTTTGCCAGCCAGAACCAAGAGTACAGGAGAATGGAAGTGACTTAATTCTTCGGTGGAATCAGACAGAAAATTTTTGCCTATAAAGCTCCATCTTTCTTTGGAAATCATATCGTCAGGATCGGCTATGCCTAGATATTCTTCATAAGAAGCATGCTTTTTCAGTAACTGTAGAACTTCTTGATCGTAGTTCAATGTCTTTTGAATTTCTTGCGGAGTAGCTCCTTCTTGTTCCATTTCTTTTCTGGTATTAAATTGTCCTTGGGAAATCCAGTTCACGGCAGGCGATACAAGGATGCTGAATGCAATATCATGCTCCTCTTTAACGATCTTCGGAATGACCCATCCTGCTTGACTGGCTCCCCATAGGCCGATTTTTTGCTTATCAATCATCGGTAAGCTTCTTGCCCAGTCTATTGCATATCGGATCTCCTGTGCGCGGTCCTCCATGCTTTGGTCGAGCCAATTGCCAGGAGCGCTGTTAATACCGGGCTTATTCAGTGACAGGGAGGCATAACCCTTGGAAGCGAACTTTTCCCACAGTGGTTTGTATCCATCATCATATGTGTCATTAATAGGACCATCCCCATGGACAAAAACAACCAATCCAACCTTTCCCGAGTAGTTCTTAGGCAAAGCTAATGTACCTGTTAACAGCCCTTTAGGTGTCTTAATTTGTATTTTTTCTTCTGTCATCTTGTAGGAATTTTGATATAGAACAATTAGTATCAAGGCAACAGCCAGAGCTGCCGCAATACCAAAAGTAAGCTTGAATGTTTTTTTCAACGATGCTCTCTCCTCGAATGCAGGTTCTCTTTCCAACTCATCAGATACCATACAGGCTCCTTGAACCAAAAATGCCGTAACCCATTATACTTGGATTGTTCTACTTCAAACGCCAGTTTGTGATACAAACGGATAGCCCCTTGGTTCTTATGCGCTACATGAAGCGTCAATGCATGAAACCCAGATTCAACCGTAAATTGCTGTGCGAAAGCTAGAAGACGGCGTCCTATTCCCTGGTTACGATGACTTGAACGAATCGCCAAATGATCAATGTAACACTCATTTGCAGCGGGGGTATACTCCAGCGCATGCATACCTGTCAAAAATTTAAATACATTGAAGCAACCAAACTGTTTTAGGAGCGGAGCTAAAGAAATGGGATTTGTTTCAGGAAGTGAAGAGGAGGGGGCCTTCCATTTGAGGGAAAGAACACCGACAACATCTTCGTTCTCTTTGGCTACAAATTGTTTCATAGATGAAGAATAAGGATTTTGAACCCAAACCTGCATTAACAACTTCTGTATATCTTGCTCCTCCAGTGTAACAAGAGATTGGAATTTTGCTTTAAACGATTCGACTAAAAGACTGCAAACAGCTTCATGGTCTTGTTTCTGGTATGCAACAATGTCAAAGGATTTTGCACTCATTTAACGCCCTCCAAGATTTATTCTACTTTAACCTGAATTTCGTATTGCAGCTTGTTGTTGTCGAACATCGAAAGATAAGATTTTTCTACTAGAACAATCTTGCTTTGGCAGTTATATTGGTGATGAGCTACATATCGTTCCATTTGTTTAATTTCATAATCAATCTCTGGTTCTTCAATGACGGAAAGATGCTTATAAAGATAGTTGCCCTCTTCCAGAATATAGTCAGCCACATCCGCCGTTTCATAACATAGCTTCGCCTGTCCAGCATCAGACAAGTAATGCAGGTCATTTTCAAATAATCGAGGTGGGGCAGGGCGGTGTTCAAATAGGTTACCGGCAGTGAGCTCTTGACCATTCTCCAATGCAAACCATAGCTTTAAATGACGGGGACCTAATCGTTTGACCTGATACTCATCGTCCTGCTGGGTCCGATTATTATGTTCTTCTAACACTTTGTGAATAAACTGTTCATGCATCTTCAAGTTAGCTATTTCGGCCTGTACCTTCTGCAACGAATGCTCTAAAAGCTGGTTATAGTCATCGGCAGCATAGGAAGTCATACATTCTTGAATCTGATCGACAGGGACATTTAATTTGCGTAATAATAAAATATGCGAAAGCTGATAAATCTCATGAAGCCCGTACATTCGATATTGATTTTCTTCTGTATGTGATGGATACAGGACTCCCTTTTCTTCAAAATAACGCAGTTGATGTACAGATACATTCATGAGCTGAGCAAGCTGGCTGATCGTAATGTGTTCTTTCAATGGTAGGACTCCTTACTGATAGTTGAATAACTCCACTATAAACCTTAGGTCAGACCTAGGGTCAATAGAAAATATCAAATCAAATCTTGGATAGGCGTATGTGTCGAGCATTTGATGCCCACACCAAGGGAGAGACTGGAGAGTTTACCTGTCGGTGATAACCCGTTATAATCATAAGATTAGTGAGCATAAACAAGATGCTCCGGATGAAGGTTAGAATGGGGAAATCATGTTGAAAACTTTTAAAAAGGTATACATTGAGATAACGAGCATTTGCAATCTCGCATGCAGTTTTTGTCCTCAAACACAGCGTGTCAAAAAATTTATTGATCCGGAAGTCTTTCGAAATGTGCTTGATCAGGTCAAACCACACACGGATTACATCTATTTGCATGTAAAAGGAGAGCCGTTGCTCCATCCGAAAATTGATCTTTTGCTGGAAAGTGCTCATGAGAAAGGCTTGAAGGTCAATATAACCACCAATGGTACCTTGCTGTCGAAGACCGGACATAAGCTGCTTGGGCAGCCAGCGCTGCGTCAGATGAACTTCTCTCTCCACAGTTTTGACGGGCATGAAGGCTCCGTGGATCGAGAAGGGTATTTGGGTAATATTTTCACGTTTGTAAGAGAAGCGGTGAAACACAATGTCATTATTTCGTTCCGTCTATGGAACTTGACTGAAGATAATTTGACTAATGTGCAGCGTCAGCGCAACCGGGAAACACTTGAACGACTGGAGCAAGAGTTTGGACTGGACTATCGGATTGAGGAAAAGGTGATACCGGGCAGTGGGGTCAAAATCGCACCAAACGTTTATTTGAATCAAGACCATGAATTTGAATGGCCGAGCCTCAGTGCTCCGGAAGATGACGGAAAAGGCTTTTGCCATGCACTCCGTAGCCAAGCGGCGGTATTGGTGGATGGAACGGTGGTCCCTTGCTGTCTGGATGGAGAAGGCGTCATAAATTTAGGTAACGTGCATGAACAATCTTTTTCCGACATTGTGGAAGGGGAGCGTGCAAACCGTCTGTACTTCGGGTTCTCTAAGAGAGAAGCGGTAGAAGAGTTATGCCGAAAATGCGGGTACCGCAAACGATTTGGAACATAACGGAGATTTGGCAGGTGGAGACTTCGAATCTCTGACAAATCGTTACCTTCGTTTTGAGTTTAGATTCTTAGGAAAAATCCGCTAAACATCAAGGATTTCTTGGTGTTTAGCGGATTTTTTGCATACGTAAAACATACTTACATTCAACTATTAACCAGCGCTTTGGCATACTGTTTGCCTGCCGAGAGAAGGCTGTCACTCAGTTTAGGATCATTAACAGAACGTGCAAGCACAAGAGAACCAACCATACTACTGAACAATGCACTGCCCTTGGACTGATCCATTCCCCCCAAATTGGAGATAAACGTAATCATTCTTTCCAACTCCTGCGTGAATATCTGCCGGATTTCTTCGGAAGAACGGGCTATTTCTACGGAAAGGGCAGGAATAATACAGCCTATTTCTGTTCGATCACGGTGATGGGTGCTTAAATAGTAATCGATGACAACATTAATTTTAGGATCTTGCTTTTCTTGGTCAACGGCCTCCTGAAGCAGTGCGAGGGTATCACTGACGGCATAGCGACAGGCTTCGGCGACTAGCTGTTCTTTGTTATCAAAGTGTGAATAAAACCCGCCGTGAGTTAATCCTGCCCCTTTCATAATAAAGGGCACACTTACATCTTGAATACCGTTGGCACGGAAAGCTTGGGCAGCACTTTCAACGATCTTACTCCGCACTTTCATCTTATGGCCTTTTGGATAAGGCATTGTAATCACTCCACGGGTTTATAATGCTAACTTCAAAATATTATAATCATCATAATAAAACGTGTCAATTTGTCTTCCTATAACGACAACTTCAGAAAGGCTGATCAAGACTATTGACGCTTTTAAAATATGATGACTATAATATATTATAATCATCATATTTTAAATCATGCCATTTTAACAGGAGGTATTAGTTATGAGCAAGCATGAATCTGTAGAAACACTGGTCATTGGATCAGGGCCAGGAGGTTATGTGGCAGCATTGCGTTCTTCTCAGCTTGGAATGAAAACGGCGATTGTTGAACGCAGTCAGCTAGGTGGAGTGTGCACGAATGTGGGCTGCATTCCATCCAAAGCTTTGATTGCCGAAGCACATCGCTATGATATACTCAGGCAGGTAAATCAGGCAGATGCAGCGATGTCATTCGTGAATGCTCAGGCTTTCAAACAGGGGATTGTGAATAAGCAGGCAGGCGGAGTTGGCTTTTTAATGAAAACGGCAGGTGTGAGCATTCTGGAAGGGGAGGCGAGTTTGGTTGATGGGCATACAGCCATCATCAATCAAAATGGAGCGGAACAAACGATATCCTTTAAGTATGCCATATTGGCAACCGGCTCCCGTCCAATCGAGCTGAAAGCATTTCCGTTTGGCGGACGTATTTTGTCCTCTACAGAGGCGCTTTCGCTTCCAGCGGTTCCGTCCAGCCTGATCGTGATAGGTGGTGGATATATTGGCGTTGAGCTTGGACAAATGTATGCCAAATTTGGAACAAAGGTAATGATTCTGGAGGGAGGGGAACGGGTGCTGCCGGGATTTGAGACGGACCTTGTGGCCCCTGTTGTTAAGCAATTGAAAACAGATGGTGCAAGCATCGTAACTGGGGCGATAGCCGAAAAAGTCGTGCATAATACGGATACTATTACGCTGCATTATTCAAAAGATCAAGAGCAGCATCATGTCACCGCTGAGTTTGTATTAGTTACTGTAGGCAGAAAACCGAATACGGATGGCAGATTAGGATTGGAGCACATTGGCTTGCCACTGACGAGCAGGGGGTTGATCGAGACAGACGAGCAGTGTAGAACGGCTATTCCGCATATTTTTGCCATTGGAGATATTACGGAGGGTCCAGCCCTTGCCCATAAGGCTTCCTATGAAGCGAAGATTGCGGCAGAAGCGATTGCAGGTCAAGCTGCTAAAGTGGATTATAAAGCCATGCCGCTGGTTGTCTTTTCTGAACCAGAGCTGGCTAGTGTTGGCCTAAGTGAAACAGAAGCAAAGGAAAAAGCCTTACCGATTGTCATTGGCAGAGCTTCCTTTGCAATTAACGGCAGAGCATTGGCGCTAAGGGCAGCAGAGGGGTACATCAAAATCGTAGCAAAGCAGGGGTCGGGGATCGTACTGGGGGCGCAAATCGTCGGCGTCGAAGCTTCAACACTCATTTCCGAGCTTGCTCTGGCTATCGAGATGGGAGCAACCGTAGAAGACTTAGCTCTAACCATTCATCCCCATCCTACATTGGGAGAAGTAATCATGGAGGCTGCGGAGAATGCGGTCAGAAAAATGGACCGTCCAAAGTAGAGGCTCCGTATGAAATCACTTCATTGCCTGTGAGAATAATTATCAACTATAATATATTATAGTTTGAATATGAGTTTGAGCAGGTACGTGGATGGTTTGGATCGGGGGCTGAACAAAAGCAATGAAGTTGAATGATCACATTTTGCTGTGGAATCATGTTTTTATACAGGTGATGGATGTTCGTCATAAGAAGATCGAAGAAGGGGAGGAGCTACGAACCTATCGACTTCCTGCCAGTGCGTTCTTGTATACCGTTCGTGGAAACGCACGGGTACGGTTGGATAACAGTATTCACAGGGTAGAGCGTTTCCATGTACTGCATGGCGGAAAAGGAATGTGCCTGAGTATCCTGGCGGAAGAGGTGCTTGAATATTACATCATTTTGTACAAGGCAACGTTTGCCCTGCCTAGCCGCAAAGAGATTGCACAATTGCTGGAAAAGGAAAATCCTTTTCAGAACCAGTATGCTTTCGCACCTCATTACCCACTGCCCCTGTACGATAAAGTGAAGCTGTTGGAGCAAGAATGGCGTGAAGCTTCCGGACTTGGCAAACTGCATGTCAAAGCCTTATTTCAACAATTTGTATATGAGTTGTTGCAGCAGTTGTATCGGCAGGGCATTGAGCCTCTTAAGCCCGACCTGGTATCGCAGGCTGTAGCCTATATTCGTGAGCATTTTAGTCGGCCTATGGCACTTGAGTCCATTGCAGAGGAGCTAGAATGCAGTATTGGACATTTATCCAGGTTGTTCAAAAATAAAATGCATACCAGTCCGATTCATTACTTGGGCCAAGTAAGAGCAGATCGAGCGGCAGAACTGCTAATGCAGACGGACGCCACTTTGCAGGAGATCGCAGAGCGTGTGGGATATCCAGATGCCCATTCTTTAAGTCGCAGCTTCAAGAAATATAAGGGACTATCTCCCGTACGATTCAAAAAGGAACGGGAGCATCATGCTCAGAAGCAAGATCAGGATATGCCCCAAACGATGCTTAAATATGCCCTTCAGCGGACATCTTTCGCACGTTATACTGATATTGATTATCAATATCGGTATAACGCGGAAGGAGATTTGTTTATGCACGGAAGAGTCAAAATAACGGCCATGATGATTATGCTGTGTTTATCATTGATGCTGGGAGCTTGCTCGGCTCCGACGAATACAAATGGAAGCTCGCAAACGAAGGCTAATCATCATACAGCGACATCATCCAACAGCGATGGACAAGCGGCAGTGCAAGCACAGACAAGAACGGTTAAGACATTAAAAGGCGATGTGGAAGTACCTGCAAACCCGAAACGAGTGGCATCGGATCAGTATATGGGTCATCTTTTGAAGCTGGGGATTATTCCGGTGGGGGTCAGAAGCTTTATGCTGAATGAGGCTTGGATTGATCAATCGGGATATCCCAAAGAGAAATTGGCCGGTATCAAGGATCTCGGTGAATTTCCTATGGATTTGGAGGAACTGACCGTTCTGCAACCGGATTTAATTATCGGTTCAATCGAAAAGAACATCGACAGCTACCAAAAGGTAGGAACGACTGTGTTCCTGCCGTATTGGGAAGGCGAATCTACAGCGGGACCGCTGGATAAATTCCGCAGAATTAGCGAAATCTTTGGCAAGCAGAAAGAAGCCGAGCAGTGGATTACTGAATATGAGAAGAAAGCTGCAGAGGCCAGAACGAAAATTCAAGGTATCGTTAAAGACGGAGAGACGGTTTCAATTGTACAAGTCGCCAATAAATCGATATATGTTTTTGCAGCAAAAGGCGGCAATTACGGAAGTCCGACCATTTATCAGATGCTAAAGCTGCCACCTACCAAAAAGGCATTGAACATGAAAGAAGGATTTGAAAATATTTCGCTTGAAGTTTTACCCGAGTATATGGGAGATCACATCTTTGTATACGGTTCAGAAGATGAAGGGGCTAATCAGATTCTGCATAGTGAGCTATGGAAAGGCCTTCCGGCTGTAAAAAAAGGACAGGTTTATATGTACGGTTCATTTAGCGATAAAGGGGATGAGTTTGTGATGGAAGACCCTTATTCATTGGAGCTTCAATTGGATACCATAGTTAATCTCTTATTAGCCCACAAAAAATAAAGCTGAATACAGCTATAAAAATCGAAAATACGTTACCGATGAAACACTTGATTCATAGACAAAAAAACTGCTAAAACGAGGATAAACCTCTGTGTTTAGCAGTTTTTTTGTCGTAATTCAACAGAGGCACTCACCTCAGTCGCTTATTGTAGTCGTCACCACGCCATTAATGACTGTTGTTCGCTGCAACGTCCTCGTTTACAAAAAACAGTGACTATTCTCACAAAAAACGACATCTTCCGACACTGGAATGCCATATTATAGTAAGTGTTGATAGGCTATAATCGTAGCAGTGAAAACGGATTGTCACAAAAATTTATTAGAGTCAGGATTGGTGGTTCAAATAATGAAGCTGGCAACAAAATTAACTTGGATGATGCTCATCATATTGCTTCTCGTAGGCTCCTCCATTGGATACTTCGGATATCGTACCGCTTACCATCAAGTGGATGAAGCTGCTGGAATCGAGCTGGTGGGTTGCGCCAATATTACGACTGGCCTTATAGATCCTGCGGATATATCGGCTCTGGTCAGTGGAGATAACAGCAAACTTGCTGCCATTGAAGACCGGATCGGCTGGATTGTAGCCCATAAGCCTATTTTTAAGGAGGCTTTTATTATCTCTTTAGATGGAAAAATTTTGGCCGCCGATGCCAACTTTAAGCAAAGAGGCTATCAAGCTGGCGATTCTTTCTACTTTACAGACGAAGACAAAGAAATGATAACTACCATGAAACATTCAGCATATTCCAAGGTTTATACATATGAAGGAACCTCGCTCAAAACTGGATACGGCCCCATTTATCAGGACCATGATCCCACCAAGCCCATTGTTGCACTGATGGCCATCAATTTTGACGGCTCGTTAATTCAGGAACGGACGTTGGATATTATTGTTCAGCCCTTTATTATTGGCGGCTCCATTTTCATCGTGGCTATCCTTGTTGTTTACCTGTTGATTCGCCATATGGTAAGTCCGCTTACCAAGCTGTCAGCCTCTGTGAACACCATTACCAAGGGCGACCTTACCCATGAACCGCTTCTCTTCAAAAACAAGGATGAAATCGGGACGCTGGCCCGCGACTTCAACGATATGACAATGAACCTGCGCAACCTGATTACTCAGGTCAATGACACCTCTATGCTGGTCGCTTCTTCCTCTCAAGAGCTGTCTGCCAGCGCACAGGCAACGAACCGTGCTGGAGAGCATAGCGTGAATGTTACGATTGAGTTGGCAGATGGGGCGCATACCCAACTGCAAAACCTGGAAGGAAGCTATAAAGCTATTCAGGATATGTCCCGCTTCATCAGCGATATTGCTGGCAATGCGGACATCGCAATGAACAAGGCCGCGGATAATGTCCAGAAAGCACGCCTTGGCCGGGAATCAATGGATTCCACCACCTCCCAAATGGGAGTTGTCAGCGAAAGCATCGGCGATCTCTCAAGCATTATTCATACGCTTGGCAGCCACTCCAAGGAGATTGAGAACATTGTCGGCACCATTGCCAGCATCGCCGAGGAGACCAACTTGCTGTCTTTGAATGCAGCGATAGAAGCTGCGCGCGCCGGAGAAGAAGGTCAGGGCTTTGCCGTTGTCGCTGGCTCTGTCCGCAAATTGGCCGAACGTTCTGCCAATTCTGCCACACAAATCAGCGAACTGATCAGTCTGATTATCGCCCAAATGGACAAGGCAGGAGAAACTATGAAGCGTTCCACGAACGAAATGATGCAGGGCAAGGAGTTGATCATATCAGCCGGGCGCTCCTTCTCCGAGATTGAAGTCTCCATCTCCGACATGTCTTCCCAAAGCGAGCAAATATCAGCCACAGTTCGGGATCTGGCGCTGATCTCTGAAGAGCTCGTTGAAGCCATTCAGAATACCGTAATGGTCTCTAACCATACGGTTAAAGGGGCAGAGTCCCTGTCCGCCTCTTCGGAGCAACAGCTTGCTGCCATGCAAGAAGTGGAATCCTCCGCAGCGCTCCTCTCATCACTGGCCGAGAAGCTTCAGGTGCTTGTAGAGAACTTCAAGATTTAAATATTCGAGGTTCAAAGAGAAATAAACCGCTAAAGACGAGGATAAACCCTGTGTTTGGCGGTTTTTTATAGTAATTTTACGAAGGCATTCTCTCAGTCGCTTATGGTAGTCGTTACTGTGACATTGTTGACAGAGGTTGAGGAAGCACTAGAGTTGAAATTAACAACCTCAACGACTACTGTTGCACCAACAATCAGGCCTGTATTTATAATTAGATTTGTAACAGAAAGCGTTGTTAAGCCGCCTCGCTGCAACGTCCCATTTACAAATACATTGTAGTATCCGCTACTGGTCGGAACAACAAGACTGTTTGCCGCGACTGAAGTACCACTATCATTTGTGAAATTTTGTGCCGGGATAGTGGTCACTCCACCTAATATATTACCAAGCACGACAATAGCTGTGTAACGATTAACCACTGGAGTGACATTGATACTTGTTGTAATAGCAATGTTTCCAGATACGATACTGTCTGCTTCCAGATAGATTCGAATAATAGACATAGGAATTCCTCCATTCCTAATATTCCAGATAAATATTATAGTTTATGTGAATATTCTAGATATGGATTGGATGGGGGAGGAGTCTTCCAATTATTTCTCTTTGTTCAAGCTTCTTTGGGCCCGGGTTACTATTCGCTTCGTTTCTTTGGTATCCGAAATCATCAGCCATGCATTACAAACTTGAAGAACCCATTCTGGGTTGGTTTTGCTGGCGTCATTCAACCAATTACCAACGGAGTCCTGGACATATTTGGCCGGATCGGACTGAACAGCCTCCAAGAGAGGAAGAGCCAGCTCGGGATGTTCTTTTAGTTCAGGGATGTGCTTGGCCCAAACGCCTTGTGGCCGGATTAATTCAATGGCAAAACGACGTATGTTAGCATCCTCATCTCGCACCCAACTGTCTAACAGGGCAAGCCCTTCAAGCAGTTGCAAGGATATGGATTCTCTCACGGCCATCCAGGCTATTTCACGTACTCCGAAATGGGAATCGGCTGCAAAGGGGCGAATGCCAGCCAATTTTTCCTTTACACTTAAACGGGGATCAATCCCGATGATGTAGGCAGCCCAGCAGCGAATGCTGTCTGAAAGATGGGAGGCCATCGCATCAAAGATGCGAATACGTTCTTCTATCGCTTGTTGCTCAAACACATGAAGCCACGCTCGCGCGATTGCGGGTATCATTTTCATGATCTTCTTTTCCTTCAGCTGATTCAATTCGGTCATGAAGACATCGGATGATCGCTGCAAGCCAAATTCATCAAGAGTATTTTGCAATAGTACAACATGATCGACAGCCAGCCATTCGGTGAGATTCACCGTCTCAAGCCGCCCCTGCTGTAGCAGCTGAAGCACATCATTAGGAATATCTGACCCTTTGCGGGCCCCTTTTCGGTGTAACATTTCATTCACTCCATATCGTAAATTGTCTGATAGGTATACGATACTTTTTTGGGTAGGAGTATAGATGTAATGTAGTTTACAACTTCATTAGCTTTTCGCGATGGATGTAAATCGTCTTAAAGCCGGTTTTAATGACCTTTTCTTTGACAAGCTCCTGAAGAGCAGTTGTTACAGCCTCACGGGTGGCCCCGACCAGATTCGCAATTTCCTGATGGGAGAGAGGAAAATTGATTTTGCAATACTCTTCACGGCTTTGGAGGGCGAACTGATCGGACAATTTCAGAAGAACATACAAAATTTTATCCTGTAAATTTCCCAAAGCTAAATGCTGGGCCAGACTGCTCATTCCTGAGATTCGGTCACTTAACACCTTGATCATGTTCATCATGAACCGGGGATGTTCTATTAAAAAATGCTCGAATCGGTCTTTGTCCATCCGGCAGATATCGCATTCTTCTATCGTTTCTATATACATATCCCTTGTCCCCAGTGAAATCATATCCATTTCACCAAATACATTTCCTTCGCTGAGGATATCCAAAGTAAATTGCTTTCCGTCAGCGTTTAGCTTATACAGACGTACTTTTCCCTTTTTCACAAAATAAAGTCCCTCGGAAAAGGTCTCTGGGGTTTGTATAAAGTTTTTTTTCGCTATAGTCGTAATGGAGGTCATTTGGTCCATTTCAATTAAATCTTCTAATGAGAGACTATGAAGCAAATTAAATTGGGACAGGTATTGAATGCTATTCATATGTTCTCCTTTTCGTTGCACAGGGTATACAGAATCATAATACAATTATAGCTTCTCTGAGGTATTTTGACCTCTATTACTCACTTGTTTGCGCTAGAGTGAATAATGAATTTTGGGGAATCTGTCGGATTTATGTAAAGGGGAGGTTGGTATAAAATAGATATGCATGTTTGATAGTAGATACATAAAGAGTGAGGTAATAACGATGATTAAATTAAAAGATGTAGGCAATTTCGAGGTTCTTCCTGAGATAGCGATGCATATCGTTCAAGGCAATATATCCGCTTTACGCCAAGCTCTGACCGAAGGCTGGGATATAGAACAAGGGATCGTACTCAGTAAATATACGACATTAAGTCCATTGGATATTACACTCATCACTGAGCAAATGGAAGTCTTGAAGCTACTGGTCGATGAGGGGGTTCAACTTAATGTGAAGGATAATCCCGCATTCCTGACGGCTGTTCGCTATGGTACCGAAGAGATTGTCCGTTATGTGGTCGCCCATGGCGCGAAGCTGGACGGGAAAAATCATGTCAAATCCGGTGCCTATGAGCAAGCCTACTACGGTAACAAAAGCAATATGCTGCTTATCCATGAGCTGGGCCTCGATATGAAGCAGCATGCTGGAGCAACACTCCGCAACGCAGTTAGTAAGCATGACCTGAAAACAGTAGCATTACTATTGGAACATGGCGTAGATATTAATTTCAATGCCCCTAATATGGTATATCCTTATAAAGCCACGCCTTTGACAGTGGCGGCACGCAACAATGATTTTGCGATGGTGAAGTATTTGGTTCAGCAAGGCGCTGATGTGACGCTGGCAGAAAAAGATGGAGAACGGGCATATACAATTGCACTAAGTAATAAAAACGTAGAAATGGCTGAGTATTTAAAGTCTGTAGAGCCTCCAGCATTTCATAATCTGGAAAATAAACGACATGCTTTGAAAAGCTACAAGCTTCCAAAGGAGATTGTTGCCTTTCTGATGGGGGATCAGCTCCGTGTGGACCTGCCAGAAAATGATCTTGATATTCAATTTGTTGAGTTCTTCTCATTCATAGATACGGTTGAGATGAAGGTAGGTCGGCAAAAGCTGTTGCGTCTGTCTCTAAAAGTAGATAATTACTCGGATATTATATTGGTGTGGAATCCGAGGCAGAAGTGCCTGGGTTATTATGACGAGGAGCATCAGGAATATGCGGATGTGTGCAGCTTTGCCGAGTTTCTTGCACAGCCGGAAGATTATCTGGAGAAGATTATTGAGGGGGAATATTTATCATAACGAGGTGAGCCATGAATGCGGTATGCACGCAGTCATGGCTCTTGTTATTTTAAAATACAGCGCTAGTGTACACAGATGCCTAATGCTCATCAGGAATGGTTACGTATGAGCTGAATGAGATTTAGGGTAGCGGTAGATAGGGGTTCGTTCTTGCGGGTACAGATGGCGATTGAATTGAGAAGCTGGATGTCTTCTACATATACCCGGCACAGCTCGCCGCGTTCTACATATTCATATTCTTGTTTGAATTTTGCAATCCAGGCTGGAATGAGAAAATGAGCCGGTAAATAAGTAGCTGCTAGCCGGATATGACCATGGACTCCATCACGATAATCTTGAGATAATTGTTCGATTTGCTGTTCGACGGCAAAGAGCCGTTTGGCGAGTACAGCAAGCTTTTTACCAGCATCCGTTAAGGCAATCCCTCTTCCTAGCGGCATGAGCAGTGTGAGAGATATTTCTTTTTCAAATTTTTTAATCTGGGCGGTAATCGCAGGTTGGCTAATATTTAAAAGTTCAGAGGCACGTGTCACACTCCCTAATAATTCATTTACAATCAAATTGTAAGTTAATCCAAAGGAGAGTGGAGCGAATGAATCAAACGAACACGTGGGATCAAGTAGACCAGTATATCTCGGAGAGTCTCGTTCCGCATGATGCTGTCTTGGAACAAGTATTGGCTACTAACCAAAAGGCGGGACTACCTCCGCATGATGTATCGCCCAATCAGGGAAAGCTATTAAATATCCTTGCTCAAATGCAGGGAGCGCGACGCGTGCTGGAGATCGGTACTTTGGGAGGCTACAGTACAATCTGGTTGGGAAGGGCGTTGCTGAAGGATGGAAAAATAGTTACGCTGGAAGCCAACCCGATCCATGCTAAAATTGCCCGGTCGAATATATCGCTGGCTCAGTTGGATGGAATGGTGGAACTTCGGGAGGGAGAAGCTTTGGAGCAGTTAGCACAGATGAAAGAGGAGGAAGTTGAGCACAGACCCTCAGGTGCAGGGAGTAAGAAAGTTTTATGATATGCTGGCTGAAGAATCAAGAATTACAGCTACAGCTATCCAAACCGTGGGGAGCAAGGGGTATGACGGTTTCGTCATTGGAATCGTTAAGGGCTGAACGCTAAGCGTCTCGATTGGCTAAACACAAAGGGGATCAGTCCTCGTGTTTAGCTTTTTTCTGAGTAGAGAAGATGGGGACGAATTGTGCGCATAATGGTAAAATAGTACTGATGGAAGCCTTAGAACGTTTTTGAACGTTTACTGCTGAATTCCTATGTAAGAAGAATGAATTTACATAAAAGTAGATGGATTTTCTTTAAAATGTAAACGCAATCATAATGATTGGATCAGGAATTCACCATTTTGTAAAAAAATGAATTAGAAATGAATTTTTTTGAATCTTTTTGAAGAAAAATGATTGTTTTTTGTCAAGTTTGTGGTACGATATGAACAGTTGGGGGAATGATGATGCTGACGGAAGAAAGATACAAGTTAATAATACAGCGCTTACAAGAATGTGGTGTTGTAAAGTTGCAAGAATTGGCTGATCTGTTGGGAGCTTCTGAGTCAACGATTCGGCGTGATTTGATAGATCTTGAGGGCCGTCAGTTGCTCAAGCGGATTCATGGCGGGGCAACCTTGCTGAATCAGAAAAGTCAGGAACCTGGCATGGAAGAAAAAACATTCAAAAACGTTCAAGAAAAAAATGCAGTGGCCCGTATAGCAGCCAAAGAAATTTTGGATGGCGAATGTATTTATCTGGATGCGGGAACAACAACGATGGCGATGATTCCTTACATTGAAGCTAAAGACGTGACGGTCGTGACGAATGGACTATCCCACGTAGAAGCACTGGTAAGCAAAAGAATCAGAAGCTATCTACTGGGAGGGATGATGAAAATTCATACCAAAGCCGTAATCGGGAGTATTGCCCTACAAAATTTGGACAATTTTCGATTCGACAAGTGCTTTCTAGGAACGAACGGGGTGGATATGGAAATGGGGTATACGACTCCTGATCCTGAAGAGGCGCTGATCAAGCGGCGTGCCCACCAGCTGTCTGGCAAAACGTATGTGTTAGCCGATTCCAGCAAAATTGGAGAAGTAACCTTCGCCAAACTGTTCGAGCTCAAGGAAGCTATACTTATTACCGAATCGATGCCAGAACGGTCACGCCGATCCATCGCTCAGAAAACTAAGATAATCGAGGGATAACAATGATATATACAGTAACGCTGAACCCTTCCATTGATTATATCGTGGAAGTTGATGATTTGAAGCTTGGTGATTTGAACCGGATGAAACGTGATTTAAAACTGCCAGGTGGTAAGGGAATTAATGTATCACGTGTACTGAACCAGTTGGGAGCAGATAGCACGGCGATTGGTTTTCTCGGAGGATTCACAGGCAGGTTTATCGACGATACATTGCGGGAAGAATCCATTAAAACTGATTTTGTAATTATCGAAGATGACACACGGATTAACATTAAGCTCAAGCATGGCGATGAAACGGAAATTAACGGTTTGGGACCTGCGATTCGTGAGCAAGAGGCCGATGCGTTGGTGCAAAAGCTGGCGGGACTCCAGAAAAATGACATTGTCGTCTTGTCGGGAAGTATCCCGCCGTCACTTGGAGGAGACTTCTATGATCGGCTGATTAGCGTATGCCAGCAAACTGGAGCTGAATTCGTCATCGACACCACAGGTGAGGCGCTGATGAAGGCACTGGTTCATAAACCGCTGCTCATCAAGCCGAATCACCATGAGCTGGCTGAGTTGTTTGGCGTAACTATTCATTCAAAGGAGGAGATCGTCACTTACGGTCGTAAGCTGCTGGAAGCAGGTGCAAAAAATGTACTGATTTCCATGGCAGGAGAAGGGGCTTTGTTCATTACGGCAGATGAAGTGTATCACGCAAATGTACCAGCAGGAACGGTGAAAAATTCTGTAGGCGCAGGTGATTCAATGATTGCTGGATTCGTGGGTACGCTGGCTCTTCATGGCGATCCGATCGAAGCATTCCGTGCAGGGGTGGCATCCGGAAGCGCAACTGCGTTCTCCGATGATCTGGCTACTAGAGAGAAGATTGAACAATTACGGCCGCAAGTCACGATTTCAAAACAGTAATCCAGCTGCATCATGAGCTTATTATGCGTGTGTCAACACGCTGATCGAACTTAGGAGAGTGTGAAAAATGAGAATAACAGACCTGATGATTAAAGAAACGATGATCATGGACCTGCAGGCGACGACAAAAGACGAGGCGATTGAGGAGCTCATCGCTCGTCTCGAAGCAAGTGGACGTATTAATGACCGGGCGTTGTTTAAAGAAATGATTTACAAACGCGAAGCAGAATCCAGCACTGGAATTGGCGGCGGCATTGCGATGCCGCATGCCAAGACCAAAGCCGTGAATGAAGCGACCGTCGTTTTCGCCAAAAGCAGTAAAGGCGTAGAATTCGAATCGTTGGACGGTGAGCCGGCGAAAGTATTCTTCATGATTGCGGCTCCGGAGGGAGCAGCAAATACGCATCTTCGCACATTGGCTGCCCTTTCCCGACTGTTGATTGATACCGATTTTATCGGGAGCCTTATGAAAACGCAAACACCGGATGAAGTAGCTATGCTGTTTGATACCAAGCAGGCGGAAGAAGAAGCTGCCAAGAAAGCAAAAGAGGCTAAGAAAGAGGTTGCCAAAGCGCAGCAAACACCAGACGTTATCGTTGGCAATCCGAGTTCTGACGAGTTTGTGGTTGCAGTGACCGCTTGTCCTACAGGCATTGCACACACGTTTATGGCAGAAGATGCTCTCATTAAGAAAGCGAAAGAAATGGGTGTAAATATCCGTGTAGAGACGAACGGCTCGGAAGGCGCACAAAACGTACTGACAGCGGATGAAATTCGCCGTGCCAAAGGTGTAATCGTCGCAGCTGACAAGAAGGTTGAAATGGCCAGATTTGACGGTAAACCTGTATTGCAAAGACCAGTAAGCGACGGTATCCGTAAATCTGAGGAACTGATCCGCAAAGTGCTGAACGGCGATGCCCCAATTTATCGTAGTGAAGGTAAAGGCAGCGCTGATGAGTCGAAAGCGGAGAAGAGCAGCGTGGGCAGTAAAATCTACAAGGATTTAATGAACGGTATTTCTCATATGCTGCCATTCGTTGTAGGCGGGGGGATTTTGTTAGCAATTTCCTTCTTGATTGAACAAGTGGCAGGAGAAGACAATGTATTGTTCCAACTGTTGCAGACAATTGGCGGTGGAACAGGTGCGTTCCACTTCCTGATTCCGATACTGGCCGGATTTATCGCGATGAGCATTGGAGACCGCCCGGCACTGATGCCAGGTATGGTTGGGGGTCTGATGGCTGTAAACTCTAATGCAGGTTTCCTTGGCGGTCTGGCAGCTGGTTTCATGGCTGGTTATGTGGTGATCTTCCTGCGTAAAGCTTTTGCAGGTCTGCCGAAAGCGCTGGATGGTTTAAAACCAATCTTGTTATACCCTGTATTTGGACTCCTAATTTCAGGCGCGATTATGTTCTACCTGTTCGATCCGATTTTCGGTGGTATTAATACGTGGCTTGTCAATGTTCTGAACAATTTGGGAACAGGTAATGCAGTTATTTTGGGTCTGATTCTGGGCGGAATGATGTCGATCGACATGGGTGGACCTTTTAACAAAGCAGCTTACGCATTTTCGATCGGTGTCTTTACTTCCAGTGGTAACACGAACGGAGCTATGATGGCGGCTGTTATGGCAGGTGGTATGGTACCTCCGTTGGCGATCGCATTAGCTTCGACGTTCTTCAAAAATAAGTTTACTGAGCAAGAGCGCAAGTCTGGCTTGACGAACTATGTACTTGGATTGTCCTTCATTACGGAAGGAGCCATTCCATTCGCAGCTGCTGATCCTCTGCGTGTCCTGACCTCTTGTATTGTAGGTTCAGCGATTGCTGGTGGTCTGACGCAGTTCTGGCAAATCAATCTTCCAGCTCCACATGGCGGAATTTTTGTAGCAGCTCTTGCCAATCATGCTTTGTTGTTCTTGCTTGCAGTGGCGATTGGTTCCGTGATTTCCGCGCTCATTCTGGGATTGTGGAAAAAACCGCTCGAAGCGAAATAACGGGTATCACAGGAGTGAAAAAATAAAAAGAGGGTCACATTTCCTTAGGCCTTCAAAATAGTAAAGCCGCTAAACACCAGGTTTCTGAGTGTTTGGCGGCTTTTTCTTTATGCAAAGGTGTCGGCTTTGCCTATATAGCTTATTAGTAGTTATTGCATTGGAGCTATAGCCTACAAAGCTCCTTAACCAGCTGTATAAACAGCTTTCGGGCCGAAAACATATACTGCTGGTGATGGTTGTTTTGTAGGAGTCCAATAGGAATATTCGGGTCTGTTAACTGGAGGGGGACGGTGACCAGCTCCTCCTGCATAGGCATTGATGATAGAACCACTCCAACTGAAGGAATCGTTTTTACAAATGTGGGGATCGACGAGATTTGACTGACAGTATAAAAAAACGGCATCGACGGGAAGCGGGAAAGTTCTTTTTCCAGTCGTATATGGTACAAGCAGTTCTTACCTCCGACGATAAGCGGGTACTCGTACAGATATTCGAGATGAAGCTCACTTTTTACCGCAAAAGGGTGATTACGGGACACAATAAAGGCGATGTGTTCGTGATATATGGGTTCAAAGTGTAAGGAAGGAATCGAGTGAGGTTCCCCAGAGATTGCAAAATCCAGCTTACCGTCCACCAAAGCATTTGCGAGTGCATCCGTGTTTCCAACTGTAAAATGGCACGTAATATTCGGTTTATGCTCTCGAAACTGCTGTAGAACCAAGGGCAGTACGGTAGCCGCCACCGTTTCAATCACACCGATATGAAGCGTGCCAATCTCCTCCTTTTTCAGAGACTTCGCCTGGTCCATTACAAAATTCCAATGCTGAATAAGCCCGTCTATCTCCTCGGCATATAGTTTGCCTGGGGACGTTAACTCCGCATCCCAACCCCTTTTAAAAAGCTGAAATCCCAGCTCTTTCTCTAGCCTCTGGATTTGGCTCGTGACTGTAGACTGAGCGTAGTTTAATTTGGCAGCAGCTTTTGAAAACGTTCCTTCTTCGATTATGGTACGAAATGTAGTTAATTCTTTCAGATCCACGCATGCTCATCTCCATCGGTGAAATTGAATATATTTATGATTATTTTCAATTATACAGATGAAAGTAAGGGGAGTACAATTATCTTATCCCAACGGATAGGAGAGATGAGCATGCCATTTGTACGAGTTGGATACATGGAGCAGCAATACACAGAGCAAGAGCTGCCTTGGATTAGCCGCTGTATCATGAACGCTTTGATCGAACATTTTCAGGTTCCGGAAAAAGATTACTTTCAGGTTTTTCATGCTCATAAGCAAAGCGAGTTTTATTATAGTCCCGATTATTTGAATGTACCCAGAACAGATAAGCTGCTGTATATTCAAATTACAATGGGAACGGGTAGAACTACGGAACAAAAAAAGAGTTTCTACCAAAAGTTAGCGGAACTCTTATCTATTGAATGTAAGGTTAGACCGGAGGATGTATTTGTAACACTGGTAGAGACTGAATTAGAGGATTGGTCCTTTGGCAACGGACTTGCCCAGATGATTGTATGAAGCATAAATTGATCAAATCGAGTGTTCGAGAAACCATCGGTGATTTTGCTCCCGCTTTTGTAGGTTATACGGAGGATGTTCTTTTTGGAGATGTATGGAGAAGAAGTGAGCTATCTCTCAGAGAACGGAGTCTCATCACCGTCTCCGCATTGGTAGCGGGTGAGCATGTAAATCAACTCCCTTATCACCTGAAACTGGCCAAGGAGAACGGGATTTCGGAGGAAGAACTGGTTGAGGTCATTACACAGCTTGCCTTTTATGTAGGATGGCCCCGGGCAGCCTCAGCTATTCAGGTTGCCAAAGAGGTATTTTGTAAAGAGAAAGAGAGTTAAACATGAACCTAAAAAAACCGCTAAGCACAAGGGATTCCGAGTGTTTGGCGGTTTTTTGGTATGGCATACAAATGGAGAAGCGAAGGACTATCTGATCAGATGCAGGCAAAAGTCCAGATCGGCCTGCAGATGCTCCTTCATCAGCCGTTCTGCTGCATCGCCGTCATGTGCGCGGATAGCCTCACAAATATGCTGGTGCTCATCAATCAGAAAGGGACGATGATAGTAGACGACCGTATGACGGAATAAATAAATAACGGATTGCATCCGATCAAACAAATCAATCATCATCGAATTATTACTGGCCTTCATAATGATCTCATGAAACTCTTTGTTCGCTTGCATCACCTCATCCAGCGAGCCGGAACGCCCGATGTCCACACATTGCTCCAAAGCCAGTAGCTCTGTCTCGGACAAGTAGGCAGCCGCGCTGCGCGCCGCATGTCCTTCAAGCAGCATCCGTAGCTCAAAGGTATTGCGCAGGTCGGTTTCAGATAGCTTGACTACACGTTTATTGACGATAAGCCCTTCCTGCTCCAATTTGCGGATGGATTCACGGATAGGCGTGCGGCTTACACCGAGCTGCGTGGCAAGCTTTTCCTCGACCAACTTGGTTCCTTGAGGGATGGTTCCGTTCAGGATCATATCACGCAGTGTTTCATAAGATTGCTGGTGCGCCGTTCGAGAGTTATTGCTGCTGTACTGCATGTCATTCACCTCTACGTCTACTTTAGCGAAAAGATGGAGGTTAAACAATGTCTTTCCTATGTATTTGATAAAAATTGATGCAAATTTTAAATTTTTGTATACAAAAATTAATTTATTGTGTACAATCGCAAATGTAAATACAAATTAATAGCGCTTACATGTGATAAAAAGCGTTTACAAATGGATTTATCTAAAATCCTGAATAGGAAATCGAATTCGAAAAGCTATGGAGGGACTTTAACATGACAAAGAAAATTGGATTTATTGGATTAGGTATTATGGGTCGTCCGATGTCGTTAAATCTTTTGAAAGCGGATTATGAGCTGACCGTATTTGATATTAATCAGGAAACCGTCGCTACTTTGGTTGCGTCAGGCGCACATGCAGCGGCATCCCCGAAGGAAGTTGCGGAGCGCAGTGAAATCATTTTTACGATGCTGCCGAATTCCAATCATGTGAAAGAAGTCATTTTGGGTGAGAACGGGATTTTAAAAGGGGCTAGTATTGGAAGCGTTATCGTTGATATGAGCTCGATTTCTCCAGTCGTCTCCAAAGAGCTGTCGGTGAAAGCCGTTGAGGCTGGTCTGCACATGCTGGATGCCCCTGTCAGTGGTGGCGAACCGAAAGCAATTGATGGGACATTGGCGATTATGGTTGGTGGCAAAGAATCAGTGTTTGAGCATGTCTTGGATGTTCTGCATGTGCTGGGTCAGGATATCACCTTGGTTGGTGATAACGGCTGCGGCACAACGGCAAAGCTGGCTAACCAGATCATGGTGAACCTGAATATCGCGGCCATGTCCGAAGCGCTTGTATTTGCAGCCAAGGCGGGAATTAATATTGAAAAAATGGTGCAAGCGATTCGCGGTGGATTGGCAGGCAGTGCGGTACTGGATGCTAAAGTTCCTCTGATCTTGCAACGGAATTTTGTAGCTGGGGGTCGGATTGATATTAACCTCAAGGACATCACGAACGTTATGGAAACCGCGCATGACATCGGTGTACCGTTGCCACTTAGTAGCCAACTGCTGGAAATATTCCACGCACTCAAAGTGGATGGTAAAGCGGCGGATGATCACGGCGGAATCGTGCAATATTTTGAAAAACTCGCAGGCGTACAGGTAAAAGCAGAGTAGTAGAGCATGCTAATCAAGAATTTGAATAAGGTGGAGATCACATGAATGTAAATGCAGGATATACTTCGTTGTTAGCTCTTCAAGCAGAATTGCCTCCTGAATGGGACAGCAAAGGATTGCGTCAGGAAATTCGCCGGATTAATGACGCCAGAGGACGGAAAATTATCGTATTAGACGATGATCCGACCGGGGTACAAACCGTTCATGATATTGATGTTTTGACGCAGTGGGATGAAGCATTGCTTCGTGAAGCATTCGACTCACCGGAAACGCTTTTTTATATCCTGACCAATACACGCGGACTTGATGCGCAAACCGCAGAACGGATTAACCGCGAGATTGCTCGCAACGTACAGGCTGTCGCCACCGAAAAGGGAAAATCATTTACCTTTGTCAGCCGTAGTGATTCCATGTTGCGTGGGTATTACCCGCTGGAAACGGACGTACTGGCAGAAGAAGGATCGCGTCAAAGTGGACGGAGCTACGACGGTCATTTGATCATTCCAGCCTTTTTCGAAGCTGGACGAGTAACCGGAGGCAACACCCACTATATGGTGGAGGATGATACGCTAATCCCCGTACATGAGTCGGAGTTTGCCAAGGATAAGGTATTTGGCTATGAAAACGGCGATTTAACCGCTTGGGTGGAAGAAAAGACAGAAGGCCGTATTCATGCCTCGGAATGTCTTGTTATTTCACTGGAACAGATTCGCAAGGGACCAGACGCTGTGCAAGAAGTATTGCTACAAGCGAAGGATAACGTACCAATCATCGTCAACGTGCTTTCGTATGCGGATATGGATGTAGTATCACTGGGGCTGCTGAAAGCAGAAGAGCAAGGGAAAACGTTTATTTTCCGCACAGCTGCTTCTTTTGTGAAATCGTATGCCGGGATATCTGACCAGGAATATTTGCCAAAGGAACGACTGATTGCAAGTGGACAGGAAGGTCACGGTGGTATTGTGGTCGTCGGTTCCTATGTTCAAAAAACAACAAAACAGCTGGAGCAGTTACTTACGTACCCGGAAATTGTGGGTCTTGAAATTGATGTGGAACGGGTGTTGGATTCTGAGGGCTACACACAGGAATTAAGCCGTGTTATCGCAGAAGCCAATACACAACTGGCTGCGGGCAACAATGTGGTGGTATACAGTAGCCGCAAACTCATTGCGGTAGATAATAAAGCTGATAATTTCAAAATTAGTCAAACGGTATCCGGTGCACTGGTCGAAATCGTACAGTCGCTTGAGACGGTGCCTAAGTTTATCATCGCCAAAGGCGGCATTACTTCCAGTGATGTGGCAACCAAAGGTCTTGCTATCCGAAAAGCACGTGTACTCGGCCAGGTTGCGGCAGGCATCCCTGTGTGGCTGACCGGAAACGAAGCCAAATTCAGCGGCATTCCGTATATTGTGTTCCCTGGTAATGTGGGCGGAGAACGAACATTGCTGGAAACCGTAGAGAAAATTGAAAACGAGCAGGGTTAACCCCTGTTTTTCAACAAACTTAGAGAGCGCTTACTTAATGAGGGGGTTATAACATGTATTCCGTATTCGGACTCAGTCATGATGCAAGTTTGTTATTGTATGCACTTATTTCTATTATTGGACTGATTGTGCTGATCGCTAAAGTCAAAATGAACCCATTTGTCGCGCTCATCGTCGGTGCTGTATTCATGGGTCTAATTGCAGGTATGCCGCTGAAAAGTATTGTGACAGCTTATCAAGAAGGTGTGGCCAGTGTGCTCGGTTTTATCGCCATTGTTCTTGGTCTGGGTACGATGCTGGGTAAGCTGATGGCTGAGTCTGGTGGTGCGGAGCAGATTGCCAAGACCATGGTGCGGGTGTTCGGTGAGAAAAATGTTCACTGGGCCATGATGGTGGTCGCTGTTATTTGTGGTATCCCGGTATTCATTCAGGTAGGTATCGTACTGTTGTTTCCGCTCGTATTCGTAATCGCCAAGCATACCGGAACTTCGCTGATCAAAATCGGAATTTCTCTCGTGGCTGGATTGGCGGTTGTGCATAGTCTTATCCCTCCGCATCCGGCAGCGATGCTGGCAGTAGGTATCTTTAACGCGAATATTGGTAAAACGATCTTCCTTGCGCTTATCGTAGCATTGCCGTCCGCAGCGATTGCGGGTCCGATCTACGGAAGCTGGATTTCCAAACGTATCAAGGTGGAGACTTCGAGTGAATTGATGGAACAATTTACAGAAACGAAAGAAAGAGAATTGCCGGGCTTTGGTATTACACTCTTCACCATTATGCTTCCCGTTATCCTGATGCTGCTGGCGACGATTGTCGATCTGATTTTGCCAGAAGCCAACGTCTTCAGACAGGTCATTGATTTCATCGGCAGTCCGATTATTGCGTTGCTGATTGCTTTGCTGTTCTCGCTTTACTCTTTTGGTTATGCACGCAACTTCGATAGCAAGCAGCTATTGAAGTTTACGAACGATTGCCTGGGTCCGGTTGCTTCTATCATCCTGCTGATCGGTGCAGGCGGTGGTTTCAACAAGATTCTGACTGCCAGCGGTGTAGGAGATGCGATTGCAGGTTTTGCCCAGCATGCACATTTGTCTCCGCTTGTATTGGCCTTTGTGATTGCAGGTCTTATCCGGGCCGCCGTTGGTTCCGCCACGGTAGCCATGACGACGGCGGCAGGTATTGTCGCTCCGATTGCAGTCACGATGCCGGGGGTGAGCCCGGAGCTACTGGTGTTGGCTACCGGAGCAGGCTCGATCATTTTGTCCCACGTGAATGACTCCGGCTTCTGGATTGTTAAAGAATACATGAACCTGTCCGTACCTCAAACGCTGAAAACGTGGACAGTCATGGAAACCATTCTCGGGTTCAGTGCTTTTGGTATCGTGATGATACTCAGTATTTTTATCTGATTTGTTCATAAACGATCTTCCCAGAAGACTTTTCAGCATGATTGTATTGTTATTCTGCTTTGAAAGCGGTATAGTAAGAGTAATTGAATGAAGGGTCAAGTGCCCTTCGGGATTGTTACTGGTTAGCAGGCGATACCCAAATAATGACTAATTGATTTAGTCGTTATTTGGTTTTTTTTGTTATTACAAACTTTGTCATTACATCAATGAGGTGAGCAGATAAATGATCATCCGGCAAATATTTAACAACAATGTCATCCGGGCCGAAAATCAGGTGGGTCATGAATTTGTTGTCATCGGGAATGGTCTGGGCTTTAAAAAGAAAAATGGTCAGAGGGTTGATGAGGAAAAAATAGAAAAAACCTTTGTATTAAAGTCTGATAAAATTCCGCAAAAATTAATTGATCTCATTGGAGAAACATCTGTAGAGTATTTAAAGGTGGCGGATGAAATTGTAGGCAGCGCGAAAAGGGAAATGGGAGATATTTTTAGTGATAATATCTATATTTCTCTGATTGACCATATTCAATTTGCCATCTCTCGATACAGAAAATCCGTGGGACTTAAAAATTCACTGTTATGGCAAATTAAAAAATTTTACAAGAAAGAATTTATGATTGGAATGAATGCATTGGATATCATCCATGCTCAATTTGGCATCCAAATGGATGAGCATGAAGCCAGCTTTATTGCTATGCATTTTGTAAATGCAAGACAAGACGGTCAGGGAATGAAACAAACGGTTGAGATTACCGAGGTCATTGATGATATTTTCAACATTGTAACCGATTACTATCAGATTACACTGGATGAAACTTCGTTCAATTATTCCCGGTTTATTACTCATTTGCAGTACTTTGCCCAACGATTGCTGAGCAATGAACAAGAGCAACTGGCTTCAGGTGACAATTTCTTGTATGATCAGGTCAAAGATAAATATGCGAGGGCTTTTCAATGCACCCAATTAATCAATCAATATTTGGAATTAAAGCATGAAAGTGCTATGTCAATTGACGAAAAAGTGTATTTGACGATTCATATACAGCGTGTAACCTCCAGAAACGATATGGCTACTTCTTAGAAAAAAAAGCTTGCAAACGATTTCTAAGTGATTTATAGTAGGCTCACAACTTAAATATAAGGATTGTTACTGGTTAAGCAGGCGATACCTAAATGAATGGCAGTGATCATGTTCTTTGATCATACAGGCCTTTCGTTTAGGTATTTTTTTGTTTTCAGGCAATCTGCCCAAGAGGAGAATGAACATGGACCATAAGAAAATGGGCGAAGACATCGTACGTCTCGTTGGAGGAGAAGAAAATATCAATGGGCTTGTCCATTGTGCTACACGACTCCGATTTGACCTGAAGGATTCACGAAAAGCCGAAAGAGAAGCGCTTGAGAAGCACGAGGGGATCATTACAGTTGTTGAAAGCGGAGGACAATTTCAAGTTGTTATTGGCAGCCATGTTGCCTATGTATATGCGGAGATCATGAAAAACAGGAATTTTGAATCGAATTCCTCTACAGCCAGTGAATCTAGTGGTAAAAAAACATCGGTCATATCCACAATCTTTGAAGTCATTTCCGGCAGTTTCTCCCCGTTGATTCCGGCGATGGCGGGCTCGGGAATGATAAAAGCACTCCTGACGGTTTTGACCTTGCTGGGATGGATGTCTGCAACAAGTGATACTTATATGATCCTGTCTGCTGCAGGGAATGCTGTGTTTTACTTTTTGCCGATTTTGCTTGGGATCACGCTTGGTATAAAGCTGAAGGCGAATCCTTATGTAGCTGGTGTGATCGGTGCGGCTCTCATGGAACCCAACTTTACGGGGCTGATGGACAAAGGCTCTGATGTATCGTTTTTAGGAATACCGGTGGTCATGATGAACTACTCCGCCAGTGTTTTCCCGATTTTCATATCCATTAGCATATATGCGTTGGTGGATAAGTTTTTGAAGAAGATCATTCTTAAGGATTTACAACTATTTTTAGTTCCGATGCTGGCTTTGATGATTATGGTTCCGCTATCTGCGATGGCTTTCGGACCTTTCGGTACAGGGGTAGGAGATTGGATTTCTTCAGGTGTGACATGGTTAATCGGTGTAAGTGGCATTTTGTCAGGGATTGTTCTTGGCGGTTTTATGACCTTTATGGTCGTCTTCGGACTTCACTGGGGTTTTACACCCATTACGATTCAAAATATCGGTGTTGGCGGTGATCCGATTGAGGCGATGGCTGCAGCAGCTGTATTTGCTCAAATTGGTGTCGCATTTGGTATCTTCCTGAAGGCGAGAAAAGATAAAACACTTAGAACTCTTGCCGGTTCCACGAGTATTACAGGATTGCTGGCTGGTGTGACAGAGCCGATTGTGTATGGTCTGGTGCTTCGTTATAAACGTGTCATTCCGATTGTCATTATCGCAGGCGCTATAGGCGGAGCTATCAATGGACATTTTGGAGTGAAAATGACGGCTTATGTTTTTCACAACATTTTTGCAATTCCAGTATATACGCCAACCTTAATTTATGTTATCGCCATTGCATGTTCATTTATAGCTGCAACGATGCTGATCCTTATTTTTGGATATAAAAGCAAGGTGAAGGGGGAGGCCCCAGAAACAGTTGAATCCGTGAAAACAGCAGAACCAGAGCCTGTTGTTACAGCAACCAAGGCCGTTGATATCAAGAAAGAAACAATCTACAGCCCGATCACAGGCAGGACCACACCACTGAGTCAAGTGAATGATTCTGCATTTTCTACAGGGGCCATGGGAAAAGGGTTAGCCATTGAACCGTCTGTCGGCGAGGTTGTAGCGCCAATAGATGGAGTCGTAACCTCGCTGTTCCCCACAGGACATGCCATAGGATTGACTTCCAGTGCAGGTACAGAGATATTAATTCATATCGGAATTAACACCGTTGCGCTGAAAGGGAAGCATTTTAATCCAGTGGTTAAAGAGGGCGACAGCGTGAAACAGGGCGATTTGTTAATCCAATTTGACAGGGAGCAGATTATTGAAGCAGGATACGAAATCGTGACGCCTGTCATCGTCACACTTACGCAACATAAAGTGGACGTATTTGAGACAAATCAGGAGCAGATTCAAAAAAATGAAGTATTGTTAACTTTGGTTGTGTGATACTGGCAAGCATCATCATCACATATATGAATTGCGAACATCAGAAGGATATAACTATAACTGGAGGGACTAGATCATGAAACATAATCAATTGAAGGCATTTCCTGAAAATTTTTTCTGGGGAGCTTCCACTTCCGCTTATCAAGTAGAGGGTGCATGGGACGAAGATGGAAAAGGACCTTCTGTCATTGACATGGCTAATCACGTCGAAGGGGTCACTGATTTTAAGGTAACCAGTGATCATTACCATATGTTCAAAGAAGACGTAGCTCTGATGGCTGAAATGGGCTTTAAAGCATATCGTTTCTCTATTGCTTGGACACGTATTTATCCCCAGGGCGCAGGTGAAGTTAATCAGAAGGGAATCGCGTTTTACAGCTCATTAATTGATGAACTAATTAAATACGGGATTGAACCGATTGTTACTATGTATCATTTTGATCTGCCTTATGCTCTTGAAAAACAAGGCGGTTGGTCGAAGAGGGAGACGATTGATGCCTTCGAACAGTATGCCAAAACATTGTTTGAGAACTTTGGAGACAGGGTGAAATATTGGTTAACCATTAATGAGCAGAACATGCTGATTCTCCATCCCGGTTCTATTGGCACATTAGATACAAGTCTCGAAAATCCACAAAGGGTACTGTATCAACAAAATCATCATATGTTAGTCGCGCAGGCGAAAGCAATGGTATTGTGCCATGAAATGCTACCTGACGCGAAAATTGGACCTGCGCCGAATATCGGGGTTATCTATCCAGCCAGTTCCAAGCCGGAAGATACACTGGCGGCTGATAACTATGCAGCCATTCGCAACTGGCTCTATCTGGATATGGCTGTATTTGGCCGTTACAATCACATTGCGTGGAGCTATTTGGTCGAGAAAGGCTATGAGCCTGTCATTGAAGAAGGGGATATGGACATTTTAGCGAAGGGGAACCCGGACTTTATCGCATTTAATTATTATACCTCTCAAACCGTAGGAGAAAGTTTAGATGACGGAAATGATTTTTCACATACAGGAGATCAGCATGAAATTGTGGGTGAACCCGGAGCGTACCGAGGTTCCATCAACCCCAACCTGCAAACGACGGAGTTTGGTTGGGAGATTGATCCGGTCGGCTTTAGAACCACATTACGCCAAATTTATTCTCGCTACCACTTGCCTTTAATCGTGACAGAGAACGGCTTGGGCGCTTTTGACAAGCTTGAAGAAGGGGATGTAGTGAATGATCCTTACCGCATTGACTTTTTCAAGAAACATATCGAGCAGATTCAACTGGCTATTACAGACGGTGTAGAAGTATTCGGCTTCTGTCCGTGGTCTGCGATTGATCTTGTTAGTACCCATCAGGGCTCCAGCAAGCGTTACGGTTTTATCTATGTGGATCGTGAGGAGTTTGATCTCAAGGATCTGCGTCGTATTCGTAAACAAAGCTTCTATTGGTATCAAAAGCTGATCTCCACAAACGGTGAAATTCGTTAATTAAAGTATCATAACTAGAGCACCTCCCTGAATGGAAGATTTTCATTTAGGGAGGTGTTTATATTTTTTAAACCTTAGGGGGAGAGGCTGATTTCATTTAAGCAACAACTATCCCTTTTCCAGAAGTGTAATTATGTATTATATAATAGAAGAAACACAAACGGAAAGGACATTATGCATTGACCTTACAACAATTAAAATATGTCATTGAGGTTGCCAATCGTGGCTCCATGAATGAGGCGGCGAAGCGGTTGTTCATTTCCCAGCCCAGTCTGTCGAACGCGATTCGTGATTTGGAGGAAGAAATTCATATCACCATTTTTGAGCGTACCAATAAGGGGATTTCTTTGTCCAAGGAAGGCGTGGAATTCCTCGGTTATGCACGCCAGGTCGTTGAGCAGGCGGAGTTACTGGAAAGTCGCTATCTGGATGCCAAGCCTTCACCACAGCATTTTGCTGTGTCCACGCAGCATTACGCTTTTGCTGTAAATGCATTTGTGAATCTAGTGAATCAATATGGTCAAGAAGAGTATGAATTGGCTTTACGAGAGACCAAAACCCATGAAATCATACAGGATGTCAAAAGCCTGCGCAGTGAGATTGGAATCCTGTATCTGAACGAATTTAACGCCAAGGTCATTAACAAGCTGCTAAAAGATGCGAATCTGCAATTCAATAGCCTGTTTACGGCCAAGCCGCATATTTTTATCAGTGCCAATAATCCGCTATCCCGACAGTCTATCGTGACCATTGATCAGCTTCATCCCTATCCGTATCTGTCCTTTGAGCAAGGGGAGTACAATTCTTTTCACTTTTCCGAGGAAATTCTCAGTACGTTATCGCATCCCAAAAGCATTCGTGTCCATGACCGGGCGACCCTCTTTAATCTGCTCATTGGCTTGAACGGCTATACGATTTCTACCGGGGTGATCAGTGCGGATCTGAACGGTAACGACATTATTTCCGTCCCTCTGGAATGTGATGAGTCTATTAATGTGGGATGGATTTGCCATAAAAACGCTGCGCTCTCCAAGCTGGCTACCGTCTATGTAGAAGCGTTGCATGAGGCGATAGGGGAATAAAAGGTTGGGTATAGCCTTAGGCTATAACTAGCTATAGTTTATTGGAGTTACCTTATAACTGAAAATGTATGTTATCTTTCTTACAAGAACTTCACTACAGAAGCGAAAAAGGAGATAACCCTAATGAGCAGCATCCTTGACAATGCATCCCAACGTAAAGTGACCCCTTTTAGACATGATATGGTCGGAAGCTTTTTGCGCCCGCAAGCGATTAAAGACGCCAGAATTCAATTTCAAAATAATGAAATCTCTGCGGACGAGCTGAGAAAGATTGAAGATAACGAAATTATCAAGCTAGTGGAAAAGCAAAAATCCGTAGGACTTCAAGCCGTGACAGACGGTGAATTCAGACGCTCCTGGTGGCATCTTGATTTTATGTGGGGTCTGGACGGCGTGGAAAAGGTACAGCTTTCGAACGGCTACCAATTCCAAGGTGTGGAAACAAGAGCGGAAACCGCACGCTTGTCCGGTAAAATCGGACATTCCCGTCATCCTTTCATTGAAGATTTCAAATTCCTGAAGCAAGTAGCAGGTGAGGATGCCATCGCGCGCCAAACGATTCCGGCACCTGCGCAATTCCTGGCCGAGCTGTTGCGCGGAGAGAATAAAGAAACAACCGATACGTATTACAGCAATCTGGATGAGCTGGTGACGGATATCGCCAAAGCTTACAAATCCGTGATTCAAGCGTTGTACAATGAGGGCTGCCGCAGCTTACAACTGGATGATTGCACATGGGGTATGCTCTGTGATAAAAACTATTGGGAAGCTAGACAGCATGCGGGTGAGAATGTGGAAGATACCAAAAAGCTGTTCGCTCGCGTGAATCAGGAAACGGTGAATGATCTCCCAGCCGATTTGGTCGTTACGACCCACGTATGCCGTGGTAACTACCATTCCACCTGGGCATCCTCTGGCGGCTATGAGCCTGTAGCCGAAACTCTGTTCGGCATCGACAACATCGACGGCTACTATCTCGAATTCGATACCGACCGTGCAGGTGATTTCACACCGCTTAAGCATCTGAAAGATCAAAAGCAGGTCGTACTAGGCCTCGTTTCCTCCAAAACGGGTGAACTGGAAGACAAGCAGACGGTCATTAACCGTATTAAGGAAGCGACTCAATTCGTCGACATCAACCACATCTGCCTCAGCCCACAATGCGGCTTTGCTTCGACAGAAGAGGGCAATATTCTGACAGAAGAGCAGCAGTGGAAAAAGCTTGCTTTCATTAAAGAGATTGCGGACGAGATTTGGAAGTAAGGGTTATAGGGTAATTAAAAGGTTCTATTAGTTAAAGATATTTTATTAAAAAACACGTCATATATTGACGTGTTTTTTAATATTTACAAGATTAGGTGGGAGTATTCTTTTGATTGAATTCCATAACATAAACAATATGGTCATATGGTTTCGCTAAACAGATGGCGGGAAAATCTAAAAAAGTATAATTTCTGAATATCCTAAAAAAGGCTAAGACTCTTTTATGTTTGCCCGGTCAAACGAGGGAAGTTGTTACTGGCAACGTAGGGGATAGAACAATTTATTATTACGCTGAGAGCGTATCAAGAAATCTTGTGTGGTCAGGTAGTTTCCCGATACATGTTCCTAATTATAATTTCAGTGGATGTTGGATCTGGAATATTAATGGGAATTTATGTAATAATTGCAGAAGAGTTGGTTTTAAAACACTTAACATCCAACGCGGTTTCGTGATTTTTACAGTCAACCTTATTACAAATAGTGCTCAAAGAAAAACGAAGCTAAAAAATGTTCGTATGGTATTGCCCACAAAAAGGGTAAAAAGAAAATCTAAATTGAATGACCGCAAGAAACTACCTAGAAGCCAATAATTTCATAGTCGCGGGGAATCCTTTGTAATTTCGTATTCGATTCAGTTCGCGCTTTTATATAAGAAACTTGAAATTAAGTTAATAGTGGATATATATATGTTATTTTAATTTTCGATAGGGTATTGAACTTACGTAAAACAATAGTGCAATAGGAACTGCCTTATTAACTAAAGGTGGCTCCTTTATTTTTGCAAAAAAATCTTTTTTAATTTGTAATTTCCCTTATCACATTCCTCGCCAAACGTACTTTCTCTGGACTCGACTTTTTGAGCATCGTAATAATTTCTATAATATCTTCATCAGACTCCACAATTTTGGGGTCCTCGCTTACATATGAAAACAACTGAACTAAGTTTACGTCTAGTGCTTTTGCAATTTTAGCTACATTTATCAAAGAAACATTCTTTTCTCCACGTTCGATCTGTCCAATGTATGTAAAATGAAATCCACCTTTTTCCCCAAGAGCTTCTTGTGAGAGGCCTTTTTCTTTGCGTAACACTCTTATTCTAGCCCCAACTAGCTTTAGTACTTCTTTGTCCTGCATTTATCTACACCCCTTTATACTAAAAAGTGTAGTCAAGATTTTCTTGGGTAAACATGAGATTAAGAATCGTATATTCAGCATGTATTATATCTATAAGTATTATTTTAGAGTATAATAAGACTAATATTGAAATTCTCTGGAGGAATAGATATGAAAGAAGCTCCTTCTACCTTTATTCCAAGTTCCACTCAACCGTCCAGACCCTCACAACACCTACATAGTTCAATAACGGATTTTCACACTCTATCCCAATACCACATGAAACTAGCCCAAATCCTGTACAAGCACAATCAAGTCCAATGCTGCATTATCCTATGTGACTGGGCGTTAACCTCCATGTTAAAAGCTATATATATGAAAGAAAACAACAGCCTTTTCCCTCCCGGATTCCTGTCTATGACTGACCTGCTGCACTTATTACATACCGAAACCAACCCGGGATTGGATGTTGTCGTATTTATAGGCACCACTCAATTTCTTTCATCTCAGCTAGAAAGCTCTCTCCTTCAAAAGATGAAGCACAAGGATGTGAGCAGGTTACTGCGAAGAACGGACGACATTCTCTGCCAGTTGTCATCCCGAGTGATTAGCGATCCATCCGAGACGTATCAGTCCATTTTCTGAATAGCCCTTCCTTGGCAAATAAACTTGCCGATTCGCCCTGTCGTTATCCGCTTTTCTTCATACGATAAGAGTAAGCTTTAACGCAAGGAGGGATTCAGACATGGGTGAAGTAGGTTACGGTGGAGCATGGACATCCACAGGAGCGATTTTGGTATTGTTCATTTTGTTGGTGATTATTACTAAGTCGTTTCTGATCTAACAGCAGGTTAGCATCGCTTAAATCCACAAATCGGCCTTCTTTCACGACATCGTGAGGGAGGGCTTTTTTATGCAGAATGGGTGTTAGTCCAACATGTTGTCTGGTTCTGCAAGCATTGTTATACTTTACATACAGGGAGATTTTCCCTCAAGTATATAGCAATACGGATAGCGTAAGACGTGGAAAAACGGAAATTCGCTGACCAAAATCAGGAGGATCGGATGATGAATATGGCAAGCAGTCCATTACAATTTACGACAGACACGGCGACTCTCTGCCTATTTGATACGCAAGCACTTAAGCATCGTTTGGACGATGATCCGGATTGGTGGTCCATCGAAGAGGACGAGCTGGGCGAGTTGAATGCGGGAAATGTAGCTTTTTTGAATCTGGGAGCCGACGGGACCTATGAGGTTGTGATGACAGATCATATTGACAAGCCTGCTGTACGACTGTTTTTGAAGGTTCCCTCAGGTAACCTATTTATTGGAGCAGGGGAGGAAGCCACAAGTGGTGGACTGGAGCCTGAATGTGTATGGGGAGGGACGTTCCTTTCTGTGCAACCGGGACTTTATGAATGCTTGGCGAGCAGAGAAGACAATCGTATTTATCTTTCTTTAAAAAAAGGAAGCGAAGGCACCAATAGCTTTACGGGTCTGATTCGATTGTAGGTTGCAGGATCAACCCGTAATGGCCCATACAAGCCACCTGAACAGGTGGAAGCAGGAACAACCGGAACCGGGGGAAAATGGAAAAAGGGCTATCCCCACGGCTTACACATCCGTGAAGGCAGCCCTTTATCCGTCTATTGATACTTTACAATAATGGCATTGCTGATTTGGCGGCCGGGTGTGGTGAGGTAGGAGCCGTTGTAATACAGCCCGCTGGAAGCACCGCCGTCCAGATTCATGGCCTGATAAGCTCCGGCCTGTTTCATCATTTGGGCGAGCTGCGGTATAGTCGCTCCGCTTGTGGTCAGGAGGATCAGCTTATGATCCCGACTCATTCCTATTGCGCTGCGGGCGCCGCCGCCTGTTAATATTTTTGGGTCCTTGAAGCCTTCGGCTTTGACATTTAGGGAAACCTGTCCATTTGTGACCAGACGAGGCCCAGCTTGCAGGGCACCTTCGACGTTACCTTGGCTTAACCGTTGTTCAAAGGCAGAACCTGACACCAGTTCAGCTAAATGGTTCGCATCGTAGGTGAAGACCGTCCGTTGGTCGCCGGAGCTTTTTTTCAACATCTTTCCGTGACTGACCAGGTAGCCGTAAGGCGTTTTGTAGGAGCTTTTGGTATAGGCGTCAAAGAATGTACCATTTATGGCTACAACCGCTTGATTACGTTTGGCGAGACTGCTTAAGTCTTCCACTTTGCCGATAGTATTGCCTGCCAGAGCCACATCCAGGCTTACCTTGGGATGGAGCATAGAGATGGTGACCACCTTAGCGGAAAAGGTACGAGATCCGACCTTGAAGCTTTTATGAGCCGTCGTAATGGGTGTAGTATTTCCGGGTAGCTTACCGGTAAGTACCGGAAGCGTGACGGACGTTGTACCCTGCTTAATGCGTACAGCTGAGGTTTCCTTTTGCCATGAGACTTGCAGGTTTAGATATTGGCTGATGAACTGCAAGGGTACATAGGTCGAACCATTATCGGTAAAAGGAGCATTTTGCAAACGGACCGTTTGATCGTTCACTTTGGCAGTAGATTTTCCGGCAAATAGGGTAATCCGAGTATTGCCTTGCGCAATTTCTATTTTTTTGTCCGCTGCCGTCATGTTGAGTGTGATCCCTTCATAGCTGTTCAGGAGACGAAGCGGGATGAAGGAGTGGTTACTCTGGTCCACATAGACCAGCATAGGTGCTGGGGCAGCAGCGTAGATCGGGGATACAAGTAATAGCAAGGACAGGATAACAAGTGCGGTGATTCTTTTCATGAATAGATCAATCTCCTTATGTAGTCTTGACACTTTACGAGGTGCTTGTAATTATATCGGGTTTTATAAGTTGTAAATGTATGTTATGCGAATTTTGAGTGTTTAGCTGATATAGGAAGCGGGAGGTTGGAGATGAGCAGGTATGAGACAAGACTTGAGGATTACCGTCGCAGAGAGCGCCCGTCTTATCGTGTATTTGAAGGATTACAGGAATTGGTGCGTAGCGTGGGGCAACTGCATAATAACTGGTTATATGTGAATGTGGATCAATGGGATCAGGACCCTGTTTACACACCGATTTATTATTGGGATGAGCATTGGCTAGAGGAATGTGCAGAGGAGGGTACAGCCGTAACCAACGAACAGGACGAGTATATTCCCAAGTGGGTGCCGGATCGTCAGGTTCAAACCTGGTTTGAGTTGGCGACCTTCGAAAGTATTGTAGAAGTCCTTAAGGCTGCTGGACAGCCAGTGACGCTTCAGATGGTGATTATGGCGGTAAAATACTATGACAAACGAGATGCCTATCTGGACTATGAAGAGGTGAAGGCAGTGACAGACCTGTGGTCTGTGCTGACAAAGGTGAGAAACCACCTTACATAATGAACAAAGCCTGTAGAACAAACAGGGCATACATACACTGGATGGGGGAAGCAAATGAGTTGGTTGAATCATGAAATGGCAGCAAAGTGGCGACAGGAAGGAAAAAGGTATGCCGCAGATGTGAATGAATTTATCAGAGTCGGCATGGAAAGTGAATGGCAGCAGGAGCAATCAGAGCCAAAGCAGGACGAACGCCCCAAGATGGCTAAAGATATTTTTCGTATGATTCAGGAGGCAAATCAGGCTGGTGAAATGGAGCAGTTACGTCGAGAAATTCCAGCCGCATCTTGGCCGCTTACACCAGCGTTCGAGGAGGCTTTGCAAGCCGTTAGGCCGATAGCTTTTGTGAATGGAGGCAATGAAATCATTGTACATGCGGGCAATCCTCGGGAACGTGGGACGATCTATGTGACGGGAAAAGATGGAATCTTGCAAATCCCCGGACTGCATCGAGTAGGCTGTTCGCCGGACGGGACTTATTTTGCGTTGGTGGATGGACAGGGGATTCGTATTGTTCGTCAACCGGACCGAAATCTGCAAGGAGAAGAGACAGCACATTTTCAGTGGAAGGATATACAAGGACGCTTAAAAGCATCCATTCCTGATCTGGAGTGCTTGGGAGATGAGGATCATCCTGAGGATATATTAGATGAAGTGATTCCGTTTGGCGATGGACAGCGACTTCTGCTGGTTTGTGGTTACGGCGTTTATTTGCTGGCTGGTGATCAGGTGGATTTGATCCATCCTAAGGCGTCTGAACGAAGAGAACTAGAGCTGGAAGATACGATTGTGGATATGGCACATGGAGCTGTGTCGAGGGATGGACGCTGGATCGCATACGGCAGCCAGATGAGTGAGCATATGCTTATGGATCTGTCCGATAAGACGGTGCATACATTGGAGCCAAGTTCTAGTTATCCGCATTATGCTCTATTTTCCAAAGATGATCTGGACGTCTGGTACAATGCCTGTCATTTCTACAACGGTGCCACCATTCAAGTGTCGATTGCTGAGGTGGAGCAGGGTCTTGCTCAGAATAAGGAAGAATGGTCGATAATGAATGAAGAAATGCGAGTATACGCTGCAACAGCGCTGACACAAGGATCTATTTTGGGTGATGCCTACGGTTATCTCCGTCTGATTGACAGGAGGGGTCGTGAACTTTGGCGCTATTTTGTCGGCAGTACGTTATCCGGGCTGGCAGTTACACCTGATGAAGGTATGTTGGCGGTTGGAACGTATGGAGGTATGCTTCATTTGATTGATTTGCAGAGCGGCACGAAGGACGAATATAGCATTGGCACCGCGCCAATTCACGAGACAGCGCGTTGGGTGATCTGGCGGAACTATGAGCCATTGCGCTGGTAATACTAATATTCCGCAAATGGTGATAAAAGCAAGTTCTGATAAGCTGAACTTAAAAAGTGTAGTAACACATGATTACAATGCTATTTTCAGATAGAGGCATTTGGCATTAACCCATGATGCAAAATGTGAATAGAGAGGAAAGAGGTGTGAGGACATGGACAAGAAAGCGGATATTCGTACATCCATGAAGGAACTATTTGCTCAGATGGATGAAGCCTTTTTTATGGATGTGGAAGAAAATGTACCGATTGAAATGCGTGATGGGAATGTCGACGAGGAGGGATGGATCAAATGGAAGCCTCTCCCTTCACAGATTACTGAACAAGAAGTTCGGGAGATGGAGGAAAAATACCATTTTGAGCTGCCGCCCCTGCTGAGGAGTTTTATCATGTCCTACCATTATGTATCTTTACAATTCGATAATGAATCCATTCCGGGAGTATACTGGAGCGATTGTACGTTTGTTGAGTTTCCACGTCTGCCTGTAGGTCAGGGCTTAAAGGCATTTTATGATTTGCTCGATCAATGGTCACCTCTGCTGTCAGCAGGCTACATTCCTTTTGCAATAGCAGAGGACGACCAGGGCCCCGTTTGTTTAAATGCAGGCAGCAGACATAAGGACGGCGATTATCCTATTGTTTGGTTCTTTCATGAGGACCTACAGCATTTGAATGAGGATGAGTTGCGGATCAGGAGTAATCTGCTTCCCCATGTACAGGGGTTGTTTCCATCTTCTGTCGAAATGTTTAACGTGATGTTTAAGCACATTAGACACTAGCGATTTCCTAAAATGTAATTTTACTGCTCAGCCAACCGAGATATTGACATAAAAAATGAGGAATGTTATAAAAAAGGTAGGCTAGCACTCGAATGATGGGAGTGCTAACAAAGTTGAATCGTTTGCATAGCTCATATCTGCTGGCCTTACATAGGTTCATATCTGAAAGGAGATATCCGAATGGAGAAAAAACAGTTTCAGGCTGAGTCCAAGCGTCTGCTAGAAATGATGATTAACTCGATTTACACGCAAAAGGAAATTTTCCTAAGAGAGCTGATCTCCAATGCAAGTGATGCGATTGACAAAATTTATTACAAAGCATTGACGGATGATCAACTGGTCTTTGACAAAGAAAATTATTATATCAAAGTAACGGCCGATAAGGATAATAGAACGCTAACCCTGCGTGATACCGGGATTGGTATGACCAAAGAAGAACTAGAAAATAACCTGGGTGTTATTGCTAAAAGCGGCTCACTGGCATTCAAAAATGAAAATGAATCCAAGGATGGTCATGACATCATCGGTCAATTCGGCGTCGGCTTCTATTCAGCTTTTATGGTAGCCGATGTGGTTACAGTGACTACCAAGGCTTTGGGAAGTGATACTGCTTATAAATGGGAATCCACAGGTGCAGACGGGTATACCATTGAAGCAGCTGAGAAGGACGAGGTTGGAACCGAGATTGTTCTGAAAATCAAGGCAAACACCGAAGATGAGTCCTACGACGAATATTTGGACGAGTATCGTTTAAAAGCACTGATTAAAAAATACTCCGACTTTATCCGCTATCCGATTAAAATGGATATTACAGGCAAGCGTCTGAAAGAGGGAAGCGACAACGAGTTCGAGGATTACGAAGAAGAACAGCGTATCAACAGCATGGTTCCTATCTGGAGAAAAAACAAAAGCGAGCTGACCGACGAGGATTATCAAAATTTCTATGCGGAAAAACGCTATGGCTACGACAAGCCGCTCCAGCATATCCACGTCAGCGCGGACGGCGCGGTAGTGTACCAAGCTATTCTGTTTATTCCTGAAAATATCCCGTTTGATTTCTACTCCAAGGAATATGAAAAAGGGCTGGAATTGTATGCCAACGGTGTGCTGATTATGGAAAAATCTCCTGACCTGCTGCCGGATTATTTTAGCTTTGTCAAAGGTATGGTTGACTCCGAAAGCCTGTCACTCAACATTTCCAGAGAAATGCTGCAGCATGACCGTCAGCTGAAGCTGATTGCCAAAAATATCGAAAGCAAAATTAAAGGCCAATTGCTGACCTTGCTCAAAAATGACCGGGAGAAGTATGATCAATTCTACAAATCATTTGGCAGACAATTGAAATTTGGTGTTTACAACGATTACGGCAGACATAAAGAAACTCTCCAGGATCTGCTTATGTTCTACTCTTCTACAGAGAAAAAGCAGGTTACCTTGGACGAATACGTATCACGTATGCCAGAGGATCAGAAGTATATTTATTATGCTTCCGGCGAGTCCAACGAGCGTATTGAAAAACTGCCGCAAACCGAAATGGTGGCCGATAAAGGCTACGAAATTCTGTACTTCACCGATGATATTGATGAGTTTTCTATTAAAATGCTCTTAAGCTACAAAGAGAAAGAATTCAAATCTGTATCGAGCGGCGATCTGGGCATTGAGCCTGACGAAAACGAGAAAGAAACAGAAGCAGAACAAAACGACAACAAAGAGCTGTTCGAGTACATGAAGGGCTTGCTGGAAGGCAAGGTATCCAGTGTTAAAGCCTCCAAGCGCTTGAAGACACATCCGGTATGTCTGTCCGCAGACGGCGAAGTGACGATTGAGATGGAGAAAATCTTGAACGCTATGCCTAATAACGCCGATGTCAAAGCGAATAAAGTGCTGGAAATCAACATAAACCATGCGGTGTTCAACTCTTTGAAAGAAGCTTTTGCCGAGGATAAGGAGAAAGTAAACCTCTATACGGCATTACTGTATAATCAGGCTTTGCTGATCGAAGGCTTGCCGCTGCAAGATCCGGTTGAATTCACGAATGATATTTGCAAAATCATGGTTTAACAAGCTTTATTACTATATAGAGCCGTTCCCGTACTGGGAGCGGCTTTATTTATCATAAACGTTTCTTAAATCTTCATAATAGATCATATAGCGCTTACAGAGGAAGGGATGGGCCCACACAATGCCGATCATACTCGATACAAAGGAGGGAGATTACATGAGTCTGGATCGAGCCAGCGAGGAACTCCAAAATTTAAACCGAAGTGAGCTTATAGAGTTGGTGGAAAAAATCATCAGAGGTGAGGGAACAGAAGAGGAAATCGACAGCATGCTGACCATAGTGATGCAAAATACGCCCCATCCGGGGATCAGTAATTTAATCTACTGGGATGATCGTGATTTGAGTGCGGCAGAGATCGTAGATGAGGCATTACGCTATCAGCCCATAATTTTACCCCCACATGAATCTTCTTCATAGGATGCGGAGGGGTGGTCTTTTGTTTAGAAATAAGATAATATTAACTCTTTAGGGCTATGAGCATTATATTCAAAAAAACTTCCGTTAAATGCGTGCTGACTTCCCTGGTATGTATGGGGTAATGTTTGTTTTCTGCTCACTTTACGAAGTTTTTATGCCTAATTTTGGGATTTGTAAAGTTTTTGTGACATGCTCCTGTGAATTTTGATACAGCAAATTGTCGTTTTTCTTGATTATTTGGTGGGATGTCTTTATAATCATTTTGTTTGCAAGAATGATTAGCGATTAGCGTATGGAATAAGGAGGTTATTTATTTTGGGAAAAGCATTGATTATTGGCGCCGGTGGCGTGGCCAGCGTTGTGGTGCATAAATGTTGCCAAAACCCAGATGTATTTGAAGAAATTTGTATCGCAAGCAGAACTGTTGAGAAATGCGATGCGCTTAAAGAGAAGCTGGGTGGAGGTCGTACGAAGATACAAACGGCTCAGCTTGATGCTGACAACACCGACATGGTCATTGACTTGATTCGAAGCTTTCAACCGGATGTAGTTATCAATGTGGCTCTCCCTTATCAGGATTTGACGATAATGGATGCTTGCCTTGAGACAGGTGTTCATTACGTTGATACGGCGAACTATGAACCGCCGGATACGCCGAAGTTTGAATACAGCTGGCAATGGGCCTACAAAGAAAGATTCGAAAAAGCAGGAATTACAGCTCTGCTGGGCAGCGGTTTTGATCCAGGCGTGACTGGAGTATTTACGGCTTATGCTCAAAAGCACTACTTTGATGAAATTCATACGATTGATATTGTGGATGCGAATGCAGGGGACCACGGATATCCTTTCGCAACTAATTTTAATCCGGAAATCAATATTCGTGAAATTACGGCGAAGGGCCGTTACTTTGAAAACGGAGAATGGATTGAAACTGAGCCACTTTCTGAGAAAAAGGTGTACGACCTTCCTGAAATTGGACCGAAAAATATATATCTTTTGTACCATGAAGAACTGGAATCTCTTGCAGTGAATATTAAAGGCGTGAAAAAAATCCGCTTCTGGATGACGTTCTCGGACAATTATCTGAATCATCTGAATGTACTTCAAAACGTAGGCATGACTTCTATCGAGCCTATTGATTACGAAGGACAACAAATCATTCCACTGCAATTCCTAAAAGCTATTTTGCCAGACCCAGCTTCTCTGGGACCAAGAACAAAAGGCAAAACGAACATTGGTTGCATCATCCAAGGCGTGAAAGATGGAAAACCAAAAACGTATTATGTTTACAATGTTTGTGATCATGAGGAATGTTATGCAGAGGTTGGCTCCCAAGCCATTTCTTACACAACTGGTGTTCCTGCCATGATCGGCGCAATGCTTATCATCAAAGGTATCTGGAAAAAACCAGGCGTTTACAACGTTGAGGAATTTGATCCAGATCCATTTATGGAAGCACTAAATAAACACGGATTGCCATGGCAAGAGAACTTTACGCCAACGTTGCTTGATTGAGGTCTGCGATGAATATTGATATTACAGGACTTCCATCACCTTGTTATCTTGTTGACGAAAGACTTCTTGTCAAAAACCTTGAGGTTTTAAATTCCGTCCAAGAGCGGACAGGCTGCAGCATTTTGCTCGCTCTTAAGGGATTTTCGATGTTTTCGACCTTTCCTCTGGTTGGCAAATACTTAAAAGGCGTAACCTCCAGTTCGTTGTTCGAGGCACGACTTGGTCGCGAAAAAATGGACAAGGAGGTTCACGTATACGCACCTGCTTATGTTGACAGTGAATTTGATGAGCTATTGAAGTATGTTGACCATATTGTTTTCAACTCCTTTGATCAACTGAAACGCTACAAAAGCAGAGTGCAAGGCATAACTTCCAAAAAAATCGACATCGGCATTCGGGTTAATCCGGAATATTCGGAAATCGAAACGCCGCTGTATGATCCTTGCTACAACAACTCCAGAATGGGTGTGACCCTGGCTAACTTTAGACCTGAGGATCTGGATGGCGTGGATGGTATTCATTTTCATACGATGTGTGAACAGAATTCAGATACGCTGGAGCGCACCATTAAAGTCGTGGATGAGAAATTCGGGCCATACATTAAGAATATGAAATGGCTCAATTTCGGCGGCGGTCACCATATTACCAGAGAAGACTATGATCTGGACACGCTGGTACGCTGTATTCAATATTTTCAGGATAAATATGGTGTGCAGGTTTATCTGGAGCCAGGCGAAGCTATTGCTTTGAATACTGGATATCTGGTGGCTACCGTATTGGATACGATGAAAAACGGAATGGATATTGCCATTCTGGATACTTCGGCTGAATGTCATATGCCTGATGTGCTGGCTATGCCATATCGTCCGAATATCATTGATGCAGGCAAGCCTGGTGAGTATGCTTACACCTACAGACTTGGTGGACTTACGTGCTTGGCTGGAGATGTGATTGGAGACTATTCCTTTAAAGAGCCATTGAAGCCGGGAGACAAGCTTGTATTCTGCGACATGGCCCATTACACGATGGTCAAAAACCACATGTTCAACGGAGTCAACCTGCCAGCCATCGCCAGCTACAACGACGAAGAAGGCATTAAGGTAATCCGTCAGTTCTCCTACGAGGACTTTAGCTCGCGTTTGTCGTAAGGAATAAATAATGTGAAGTGACTTAACACAAGAAGCCGCGTCCCTGAAATAGGGGCACGGCTTTTGTAGTTAGTATTTATTGATTTTCTAAACTACTAAGTAAATACATAATTTTAGTTAGGTTCAGTAGAGACTTTATAAAAGAACGTCCTACCTGTATAAGGTTCAAGTCCTGGTGCTTCGACGACTAGGTAGTATTCCTTACCTTTTTCAAATTCTACATCTAAAAAATATTGATCGTCTCTTGAACGACTCAATTTATGATGATTACTATTATAAACAGTCATTTGCAACCAGGAATCAGAGTATCTGTCTCCCTGAATTGCAAAATGAACTTTTTGCGATTCATAAGCCTTAAATTTATATACATCATAGGCTTCCCAGACTCCAGGAACCCCTTCTTTACCAAGGGTCCCAATGATAGAATCACCTACAAAAAAAGGGTTCGCTTGTTCGAAGGTGCCATTTGGTTCCTGTTCATTTCCAGTAAGGGTTGGAACAGCAATTAGTTGCTTGTTTGCTGTAGGGTTTGTTTCTTCGGCTGCAGCGATACCAGCAGTAGTACTCAGCATAAGTGTCAGGCCTAATGAAGCTAACAATGTCTTTTTCATAGTAAAGTTCCTTTCTTTTTTAGGGTTTTTAAGGGGGTTAAAATCATGGAGATAAATGAGTAAAATATAAATACTAAATTGGGAATTATTTAAAAATGGACTTGATGTGTGAGATGAAATAATAGGTAGAGGTGAATATATCTGTGAGGCATTTAAGGATTCGACAAGTTTTCCTACTCGGGCTTTAGCTCGTGTTTAGTGTAAAATAGACAGAATTAATGGACTGGAGTGGCACGAATGGATAATGTAATCTGAACTAAAAGAGCCTTATACCTTAAAATAGAGGCTAGACTCTTTATTTGAATCTACGAAGGCAACGTATTTTATTGTCCAATTGTAGCCGGAATTTTATACCAGAACAATTGACCGATTTCGTAGCCTGGCGTTTCTACTTCTAAGTAGTACCATTTGCCTGCTTCAAGTTCTTTACCTAAAGTGTACTGACCATCATTTGCCGACTTTATCTTATGACCATTGCTGTCACGTAAAACCATTTTTAACCACGCACTCGGATACTTATCTCCTTCAAGTTTAAAATCAACCCACTTGGTTTCAAAAACCTTGAATTTGTAAACGTCGTAGGTGTCATAGTATCTTCCATCAATAAGTTCTCCAATGCTTCCATATATATTATCACCTAAAAAAATTTCGCTTGCTTCTTCAAAGCTATTATTAGGCTCTCTGTCAGTCCCATTCCAGATAGCTGGATAGATTCCTTTTGCAATGCGGGTGCTGCTTCTTGAGCAGATGCAACGGCGGTGGATGTGCTTAATAGAAGTGCAAGACCTAGTGTAGAAAAAACTGCCTTTTTCATTTAATAATCTCTTCCCTTCTTATATTTTGGGATTTAAACGAATATATATAACCAATTACATCCATTATTATATATTGAATCCCAATAAAATGGAATAAAAATGGAACTATAAACAAAAATATATATTTTTTTGTCACAATTATGCGTTTTTACAAATTTATTCACTAAACTTCAATTAAGAGTTAGCCAACTTACTGTATACTATAAAATCCCGTCTTAATATGCTGTCGTGAAAAGGGGCATCCTATTTTAGGAGTAACACAAGCTATGTTATACTCCATAATTGGAGGTGAAAAATATATGTTCGATCCGACGGTTTTTGATAATTTAAAAGTGGCCATGGAAAATACAGTATACGATCTGGATAATTTGGATTCACGTATTGACATTACACAGCGAATCGACAGATTGGAAATGTCTGTGATGTCACGTGAATTTGCTGTCCAATTCAGACTGAGAGAACACCCGAGTGTGACAGCAGAGATTCAACTAAAGGCGGATTTAAACAACTTGGCTGCGGAAATTTTGGAAATCAAAGATCAAATTCCGGGATGTGTCTTGTTGCTGAGTTTTTACATGGAAATTCGTGAAATTGAGTCACAATGCAGCCAGATTGAAAATATACTGACCGAAATTTGGAAGCCCGATCTTCGACCGGTACAAACGCTTAGTCAGATTTACGGAGAGAAGACATCTACATACCAAAATAGGATTGAACTCCGATTTTCCAGACAAATTAACGAAGATCAGATGGAAGACATTCCAGAGCTGTTGGAACACATATTGCTGACGCTTATGGAATTAAACAAGGTCTAAAGGGTTAGAGCCCTAATGCAAATGACATTAGTAGACCAACAAGTTAACGTTAGAGGAGTTGAAAGTATAAATGAATGAACTTGAATTCTCTCAAGTATATGCGATTATGGAGGCTTCTTTTCCTGAAACGGAATGCAGGACATTCGAGTCACAGAGGGCTCTGCTTCATCATCCATGTTATCGTTTACTTACCCAAAAGGACGAACAAGGGCAAACAATTGCTTTTTTGGCGGGATGGGAGTTTACAGATTTTCGGTTTGTAGAGCATATTGCCGTAGATTCGGCTATACGAGGTGGCGGGTTAGGTAAAGAGCTTATGAGCAAGTTTATTTCACAGTCCGGTAAACCGGTAGTACTGGAGGTTGAGCCACCAGTGGATGAATGGACCCGGAGAAGAATTGGTTTTTATGAACGTTTGGGATTTCATCTGAACCATTTTGACTATGTACAGCCTCCTTTAAGAGAAGGACAGGCTGATCTGCGGCTTCAAATAATGAGCTATCCAGGTGCGCTGGCTGAACAGGATTTTGCTCCGTTTAAAGAGATTCTATATGCCGAGGTTTATGGCTTAAATAGGAGACTAGACACTTAGTTGTAATAGATAAAAGTAAAAGGCTCTGCTTACGCCGTATTTCTACGGGAGCAGAGCCTTTGTACTACTAGGCTAAAGGTGCTAGGTGCTTCATTATCATTCATGTTTTGTCCATACCATTACAAATTCTTTCTCGTCAGTTTCGGCATCAACAGATTCCGCTTGAATGGTAAATCCATTTTTAGTATAGAAGCTAAATGCTTTCGTGTTCGACTGGTATACCTTTAATTGAATCTCATTATGTTGCTTCTTCACCCAATCTAGTAGTAACTTGCCATAGCCTTTTCTTTGAGAACCAACACGTATAAACAGAGCCGCCAAGTATCCATCCAACATGGAGACGAAGCCGCCAATGCTATGATCATCTTGTATGATAACGTAGTTTTGAGCGAGAGGAAGGTACCTGTTTTCCATCTCGGTAACTTGTGATGCCCAATACTGCGGAGCAATAAAATGATGGGCTTCTATGGAAGCATCTAGCCAGATGGCTGCCAACTCGTTGAACTCTTCCACATTTGCGGGTCTAATCGACATCGTATCTCCTCTTTCACAGTGCAGTATGTAATCTTATAGATGATGCTGAAATAAAAAAGACCGTCCGAGGACGGTCTTTCTACCCGTGGCGCTTATTTAAAGCTTTGATCCGTATCCCGCGCCTCCGTCAACTCTGTAAATTAGAGAATAACGGACCGGGTAAGGGATACGCTCAACATGTGATTATTGATGTTGACGCACCTCCTTTCCTGATGGACCCATTTTACCATATCTGGTTTGTGATATCCAGTGATTTTCTTATATTTACGGAAATGATTCATAGAAAATATAATATAAAAATAGCTTGATTTTATGTTCTATGGAAGATATAATCTAAATTACCGTGATTGAAAACATCGGTGTGAATACATAATATGCGGTCGTGGCGGAATTGGCAGACGCGCACGGTTCAGGTCCGTGTGGGCTAACCCCCCGTGGAGGTTCGAGTCCTCTCGACCGCATCATAGCCTAACATTTACAGGTTCTTGGATTGGCTGGATGCCACCAAGAGCCTGTTTTTATATGGTTAAGATGCGTGTACCATTATAACTATTTTATTTATACTGAAATATATATTTAATATAGTCCTTTGCACTCTGATTAATGTCTTCGTCGCTTGCTTGAAACGAGGCTCCGAAGACAGCGAAATAGGGTAATGTTATGGCGCCAACATGCACTGCGCTTGCCTTAAAAGGTGCTATAACTTCATCTACAGTAAAAGAAACGGAACCAGTAGGTAAGTAATTTTCTTTTTTATCGCCAATGGACATGGCTATCCCTAGCTTCTTTCCTTTTAACTTATCACCCTTTGAACCATAAGCCCATCCATGGGTAAAAACATCATCGAACCACTTTTTTAATAAAGGAGGGTAACTATACCAATACAAAGGGAATTGAAATATGACATTATCGTATGCTTCAAGTAGCTGTTGTTCTTTCAAAACATCAATGCTCCAGTTTGGATACTCTTTATAAATCTCATGAATTGTAATTTCATTGGTATATTGAAGTAATTCTCGTTTCCATCTGTTATTTACTCTAGAATCTTCGATATTGGGATGAGCTAAAATCACAAGAGTTTTCATCATAAATCACCTTTCTTACGTAACATATTTGCCTTTGTAGATGCTCTATTATTATTCTGTATGCTTCAAAAAAAGTAAATACACACAATAAAGTAAGATAGTTACTTGAAAGTATGCATTGGACTTAAAGTGAAGATATGCGATTATAGAATTAATTAGATAAACTTTGTTATTTTTAGCGTTGAAGAGGTGGTACTATGAAACAATATAATTTAGGCATAGAAGCAACACTTGAGATCATCGGAGGTAAATGGAAATCATTAATCATATGTTTATTAATGTCTGGTAGAAAAAGGACAAGTGAATTACAGCGTAGTATTTCAGGCATTTCTCAAAAGGTTCTTATACAGCAACTTCGCGAACTTGAAAAGGATGGTATCATAGGTAGACATGTGTATAATCAAATGCCTCCAAAAGTGGAGTATTATATAACGGAATATGGAATTACAGCAAATGAAATTATTGACTTAATGTGTTCTTGGGGAAGGGCTAATATCCAAATAAGACAACAGCAAGGAGAAGATGTGATGTTGTTAGAAAATGATTCAAAATGAATAGTGGAGTAAAAAAGCGTTGCAGACTATGATGTTTACGGTAGTTTTCTTCGGCTGTCTTCAAGTGTTATGTGTTGAGCCGCAAGCTGATTTGCTATATAGTTATGACTGGACAACCATTACATCCATATTAAATGAATGCTAAAGTAGGGGGACCCTTGCAATGATTATTAAACCGAAAATCCGTGGTTTTATATGTACGACTGCACATCCTGCAGGATGCGCGGCTCATGTTAACCGTCAGATCAACTACATCAAAGAAAGCACATCAATACAAGGAGCTAAAAAGGTGCTTGTGATCGGAGCATCTACTGGATACGGGCTGGCTTCTCGTATTGCTGCGAGCTTCGGTCTGGGAGCGGACACCATAGGGGTATCCTATGAACGTCCTGCATCAGAGGGGCGCACGGCTTCAGCAGGCTGGTATAATACGGTAGCCTTTGAAAGAGCGGCCAGAGCAGCTGGCTACATAGCAGAAAGCATTAATGGAGATGCTTTTTCTCATGAAATTAAGCAGGCGACGTTGAAGCTGGTAAAGGAAAAGCTGGGCAAGGTAGACCTGATTGTATATAGTGTCGCTTCACCGCGACGGACACATCCCGAAACGGGTGAGACCTTTAATTCCGTTCTCAAGCCTATCGGACAGTCTTTTTCTAATAAAACAGTGAATACGAATACAGGTGTCGTATCAGAAATTACGCTAGAACCGGCTACGCAGGAGGAAATTGAGAACACCATTACGGTAATGGGTGGCGAAGATTGGTCCTTGTGGCTGAAAGCGTTGGAAGAAGCTGATCTGCTGGCTGAAGGGGTAACCACACTGGCTTACTCGTATATTGGTCCCGAAATTACGGAGGCTATCTATCGTAAAGGAACCATTGGCCAAGCTAAAAATGATTTGGAAGCTACAGCACATACTTTAACAAGGCAATTGGAGCGTTATCATGGAAAAGCTTACGTTTCTGTGAATAAAGCTTTGGTTACACAATCCAGTTCGGCTATTCCAGTCGTACCTTTGTATATTTCTTTGCTGTTTAAGGTCATGAAGGAAAAGGGACTGCACGAGGGATGTATTGAGCAGGCACAACGTCTGTTCGAGACGCTATACAGTGGGTCCACTGTGGAAACGGATGAAGAAGGACGCATCCGTCTGGATAACTGGGAAATGAGAGACGATGTGCAGCAGGCTGTCAAAGCAGCTTGGTCCGAAATCACTACAGAAAATGTATCTGAATTAGGCGATCTCGAACAATACCGTCTGGATTTCCTTCAATTATTTGGATTCGGGTTTGATGAAATTGATTATGAATTAGATGTTAATCCAGAGGTTGATACAACTTTATAAGTGAATATTTGTAAAACAAAAACGGGTACTCTCAAGCGATGCAATTGCTTAAGAGACCCGTTTTTTATGTATATTGGCAAAAAAACAAGTTGCACTCGTTTCACTAACAGCATTTATCGAGAATTAGACGTGGAAAGTGACTTACGGTGCAGCAAGCGAAAAACGGCAATGGTAATGACAATCCCCGCAACGCCAAAGACTGCAACAGAAGTCAGTGCCCGATAAGCTTGCCAGCCGAACAAAAAAGCAATACCACTGCCAAACGTTGTACCTGCCAGTAACCCAAGTGCACAGGCAATATCCGTTCCAAATTTCATAAACATGTTCCTTTCGAATATATAAATTAAAAAGTAACTTGTACTTTTTCGCTGGACTTGGACACACACTTGTGCGTACAATTAAATAGTAATCGTTTTCAAACGGAATCTATTAATCATTATGGATCATTCTTGTGCAAATTATTCCTTTTTCAGGAGGCTGATGAAATGAATATGAATGAGCAGATCAAGCTGTGGAACGAAGAGGCGCAGGCTAGTAACGCTGATCATCCTCACCGAAAGGTTGAATTGTTTATTGAGGTACGGGATGGAGCACTGGAGTCTGTTGTTCCTTATCTGAACCAACAGGATTATCGTCATGTAACTCTGGTAGAAGATGAGCATACTTCGGCGGCGGCTGGAAAAAAAGTAGCTGAGCTGATTCGTGAGGCAGGTTTGACAGTTGATGTAGTCCGCTTACCTCCGAATGCTGTAGGGGATGTGATTGCTGATGAAACCTACATTATGAAAGTGCTGCTGGGTGTGGCGGATAATAGTCAGGCTGTACTTGCTGTAGGCTCCGGCACGATTCATGATCTGGTTCGCTTCGTATGTTATAAAATGAATCGTCCGTTCTTGTCAGTTCCGACGGCTGCTTCGGTGGATGGTTTTACCTCCGCAGGCGCACCACTAATTGTGGACGGCAGCAAGCAGACATTCCAAGCAGTTCCGCCAGAGGCGATCTTTGCTGATTTGTCCGTGCTGGCAAATGCGCCACAGACGATGACTGCGGCCGGTTTTGGCGATATGCTCGGTAAGTTCACCTCACTAGCGGACTGGCATGTTTCCAGAGATTTGGGAAACGAGCCATATTCACCTGTGGCTAATCGCATTACTGAGGAGGCTCTGCGTGACTGTGTAGAGCATGTCGACGAGATTGCGGCAGGCAGCAAGGCTGGTGTCGAGGTATTGATGAATGCGCTGATTGCATCTGGTATTTCGATGCTGATGATAGATCATTCCCGTCCAGCGTCAGGGGGAGAGCACCATATTTCCCACCGAATTGAAATGGATTTTATTGCAGAGGGACGCAAGCAAGTTTTGCATGGTGCCAAAGTAGGCGTAGCATCCGCATTGCTGTCTGACCTGTACAGGGATTTAGCAGCCAGTCAGGATGTAGAGGCTTTTAAGGTGTATCGGGCTTTGCCTACGTCGGAGCAGATGCGTGCATGGCTGGCTCAGGTCGGAGGCCCATCTACCATTGCCGAGCTGGGGGTTACGGAGGAACAGCTTGCGCGTGCATTGCGCACGGCCCATACCTTGCGTGATCGCTATACTGGACTCAAGTATATGAATGAACATCAATTGCTTCGTTCGTAATGTGTAACATCTACACAAATTGTCCTTAGATATTCGGCCAGTTATGTGTGGCAAGGAAGGGATAAGCGAATGGGTTTACACCTCCGGCAGCAATACGACGATATCCTGTTCCTGTAACATTTGTATGTACAAATGAACGGTATGCTATAATCGTGGAATATGAACAGGTACACGATATTGCAAGTACGGAGGAAATTATGGCGCCCAAATATATACAAGTTAAACAAGAAATTTTGTCCTGGATTCATTCATCTAAACTGGAACCACAAAGCCAGCTTCCATCTGAGCATGAAATGTCTGAACAATTTGCCGTTAGTCGGCAAACGGTGCGTCAGGCGCTGGGTGAGCTGGTGCAGGAAGGCTGGCTGTTTCGGATGCAGGGCAAGGGAACCTTTGTCGCGACACGGGACAGCAAGCAGCCCGAAGATCCAAAGACGATTGGAGTCGTTACAACCTATATATCGGATTATATTTTCCCATCCATTGTACAGGGAATTGAATCCAAATTGAGTCGCCAGGGATACAAGATGCTGCTGTCAAGCACAGGTAATGACCCTGAGCAAGAAAGTCAGTGCCTAGAAATGCTGTTAAGTCAACCGCTGAGCGGAATTATTATTGAACCGACCAAAAGTGGAGAGCGTAACCCCAATCTGAACTATTATTTAACCGTGGAAAATCGCCAAATCCCTTATTTGATGATCAATGCGCGTTATGAGGAAATGGATGCGCCATGTCTGCGAGTAGATGATGAAAAGGGTGGTTTTTTGGCGGCCGAGCATCTGATTAAGCTGGGACACCGACGCTTGGCCGGATTTTTCAAAACCGATGATATGCAAGGAATTCTTCGTATGAAAGGATTTGTGGCTGCTCACCGCAAATATGGAGTGACATTACACCCGAACGCAGTAACGACTTACCGGACAGAAGAAAAAAATGAGATTCCGCTACAACGTGCGTCGAGGCTGCTGGCGATGGAGGCGGGAGAGCGTCCTACTGGATGGGTGACCTATAATGATGAGTTGGCTGTTCGACTCCTGGATATTGTACGTTCGGCGGGCCTGAACATTCCCAATGATCTATCGCTGGTTGGGTTTGATGATTCATTTTTGGCGACAGCAACGGAAATCAAGCTAACGACAATTCGACATCCAAAGGAAGAATTGGGGTTACGTGCTGCCGATACCATGCTGTCGATGATTGAAGAGAAGGGGTACCATGAAGAAGATCGTCAGTTAATTCTACCGCCTGAGCTCATCGTTCGTGAATCTACGGGGCCTGTTCAGGTAATGCCTGGAGAAAACTAGGCAGGGAGATCAGTCTTAACATGTAAGGACAAGTTAGTAAGTGTACAGCTTCAACGCTTAATATTTGATGGGCATGTTTTTCGCCATACCGAACAGTCTGTTTTCTGGATTGCAGAAATAGACTGTTTTTGCTATGTTTTTTCTGAAAATGAGTACATAAATCTATCGAGAAAATACATAAAAAAGACTAGCTAAGTTGTACGTACAAGCATATAATGAAAGCGGAACCAAGGATAAAGGGTCGTTAAGACCTTCCTGTAATTTTCCATTTGAAGTTAGTTTCAGTCACCTCCTCCATTGCAGATTTCAGAAATGATAGTAAAAGGTGTGTTTTATACATATTAGAACAATTGAAAAAGGAAGTATGGGAGGCCAATTTGGCTCTTCCAAGGAGTGGCCTATGAAGAACTGAAAGCGGAGCAACTGGTTGTACTGATTCTACAAGGCGATATTGTCGAGGTTGACCTTCGGCCTTCGTCAGATACGCCTACACATCATCTGGCACTATACCGTTCTTTCGTTCGGAATCCAGAATTCACCTTAGTGGATCTGGCGCTGCTGGGTAAGCATTTTCTGCGCAAGCATGGGGCGAACGCTTATGATGGTCAACGATAAAGGAGGAGGCACACAAATGAGCAAGTATACAATTGGTGTCGATTATGGAACGGAGTCTGGCCGTGCGGTCATTGTTGACCTGTCTGACGGAGCTGAAATTGCTACACATGTAACACTTTACCGTCATGGAGTTATTGATGAAGTATTGCCTGGTAGCAGACGCAAGTTGGATATGGATTGGGCGCTGGAACATCCGGCTGATTATATTGAAGTGCTGACTATTTCTATACCTGCCGTTATGAAGGAGACTGGCATTTCTCCAGACGATATCATCGGGATCGGAATTGATTTTACAGCATGCACGATGCTGCCGATCGACGCGCAAGGACAACCGTTGTGCTTTGACGAGAACCTAAAAGATAACCCGCATAGTTGGGTGAAACTGTGGAAGCATCATGCAGCACAGGATGAAGCGGACCGTTTAAATGCCATTGCCTCGCAGCGAGGAGAGGCCTTTCTGCCCCGCTATGGAGGGAAAATTTCTTCCGAATGGATGATCGCAAAAATTTGGCAAATTCTGAACGAGGCACCGGACATTTATAATCAAACAGACCGCTTTGTAGAAGCGACCGACTGGGTAATTTCCCAGCTCAGCGGGGAACTGAAACGTAATCAGTGTACAGCTGGCTACAAGTCTATTTACCATCATCGCGATGGTTATCCGGATCGTGAATTTTTCAGAGCGCTCGATCCGCGTCTAGATAATTTGACGGATACGAAGCTGCGCGGTGAGATTTATGAATTGGGTGCCCGTGCGGGTGGATTAACAGAGGAGATGGCTGCAAAACTCGGACTGAACCCGGGAACGGCAGTAGCGGTAGGCAATGTGGATGCTCATGCGGCTGTTCCGGCAGTAGGCGTCGTCACACCAGGCAAGCTGGTGATGGCGATGGGAACTTCCATTTGCCATATGCTCCTCGGTGAGGAAGAAAAAGAAGTAGAAGGTATGTGTGGCGTTGTAGAGAACGGAATTATTCCGGGCTATTACGGGTATGAGGCTGGACAATCGGCGGTAGGAGACATTTTCGCATGGTTTGTGGAACATGCTGTTCCGGGCGAAGTGAAGGAGCAGGCAGCTGCGGAAGGTGTGAACGTCCATGTATGGCTGGAGCGTAAAGCGGCTGAATATAAACCGGGCGAAACCGGATTGCTGGCACTCGACTGGTGGAACGGTAACCGTTCTTTGTTGGTTGACACCAACCTGACGGGGCTGATTGTCGGATATACGTTGCTGACGAAGCCAGAGGAAGTGTATCGTACATTGCTGGAAGCAACTGCGTTCGGAACACGTAAAATTATCGATGCATTCCATCATAACGGCGTGCCAGTAGACGTATTGTATACGTGCGGTGGATTGCCGCAGAAAAATCGTCTTTTGATGCAAATTTATGCTGACGTAACCGGACGGGAAATTAAGGTCGCTGCTTCTACCCAAACTCCTGCGTTGGGTGCAGCCATGTTCGCAGCAGTGGCTGCGGGAGCTGAAGCTGGAGGGTACGACGATATCGTCGTAGCAGCGCGTCATATGGCGCGTGTACGGGACGAGAGCTTCAAGCCGATCCCTGAGAACGCGGCCGTGTATGATAAGCTGTACGAGGAATACAGCCGTCTTCACGACTACTTTGGACGTGGAGGCAATCCGATGATGAAAAAGCTAAAGTCCATCAAGGAAGAAGCCAAACGTTCAACTGAAACGGCAAGCATTCATTCTTAAAAAGCTGACAAAATATAAGCAAGAAGTATTTAAAGGTCTGTTATCTAAAAAGCACAGTGCGCCGAGGAATCGGCAGACTGTGCTTTTTTGCATTTTTATATTCTGTGAATTACATGATGTGAAAGTCTCAGCGGATGAAAGATGGTAATGCGTTCCTTTCAAAGACTTTCATGAAAATTACAACTATTTCTCTTTTACGGACATTTTTACTTTTTCAGCATGGCATCAGCAAACAAAATGGATTTTGGAATACGGAAAAACTGTTCCGCCTGATCCTGGAAGGTTTGCGAAGGAACGGTACCCTGATGCAACCATTTCCGAAATGTACCGGGGTGAACACCAATCCAATGACTCACATCGGTCACCGAAATATCATGTACCATGCATAGACCCGCCAAGATCCGATTTTTAACCGGAGAACGAGTCACAGTCCGTTTCATAAAACGGGACGGCGCTGGTTGACAGATGAGTGGTGAACGCCGGACAACCTCTTCATTAAATAGAATATGGTGCGGATAACCAAGTGTATTACACGTCTTTTCCAGATTAGTGTTGCCGGGAATGCGACCTTCATATACCCACGCACTGACACTACGGGAGGAAATGGAAAGCTCCTCGGCAAGTTGGGACAGTTTAATGTCATTAGCCATCAAAACGGCAAGCAAAACGCGATTGCGCACTTGACAGCGTGTTGGTTTACGAAAACGTTTGACACGCACACCTTTTCCCAAATATTTGCGATTGATCAGAGACCACGCCTGAATGGAATGTTTATCTTGTTGTTTAGGCATATACCCTCCGATTTTTTTTAACCACATACTACTATACCCGAAGGGGGGTTTGCAAGTGACTCCTCTCCTGATTTTCTTTTAATCCCATGGGCTTAACCGGTTTATGGAAAATAAGGTCCATTTGGCCTATAAAAATGGAAGTTTAAGGTGTCGATATATTAAAATGTGACATTATTAATGGAAATGGAGGTAATATGTTCTTCTCTTACGATTGTAAGGATGTACAGAGAGAAAAGTGGGTTTTTGCAGCCCAACATGCAATTTTTTTGACGAGAGAAAGGGAGGTTATACAGTTAGATGATTTGTAAAAAGGTAATGGTATGGTTTCTGACGGCACTTTTGGCAACGAACACTTTGCTGTGCTTGCCTAGTGTGGCAGGAGCGGAAAAACAAGATTTAAAGGACGGAATGCAACTGGACCAAGCAGATTTGGTACAGAAGGAACAGGAGATCACTAATGAAACAGTTTCTTTTGATCCGCCAACTTCTGTAACAAACAGCGTTTATAATGCACTCATGATGAGCTTGGCGGCAACGGTGGAGTATACGTCAATCGTTATCGAACCTGGGGAAACCTATGAATTCGAGAATACAGATACGATCAGTAAGTCCATATATAGCAACGCTTCTCAATCAAAAGGCATTTTGTACGATAGTGTAAGTTACAAAGAGGACGGAGACATCAGCACTGTCCATATGGACTATGGCATTAGCCCCATTGGTGTTCCTGGGGGAGGCACAGCGTTTATTACGAATACAGGAACAGCAGCATTAACCGTAAAAGTAACGGACGTCTTCACCTACAGTACATCGGAGGACCCGGCACTAGAGCGAGTTACGGTCTCTAAAAATGAAAGCTATCGGATTGTGAATGAAGGATGGACTGCCCGTTCGATTCAGCATGATGGGTCAAATGCGGACAATCGCCGTTTTGATTACGCAAAATACAAGGCAGACGGAACTTTATCCGCATCTGATCTCAATAGCATTGCTCATCCCTCTTTGGGTGATGGCGAGGAACTGATTATTACAGGTTCCACTGCCAATGCGGTGACCTTCGGATTTCCATACGGCAAATACAGTATAGAAAGCACCGGCGAGCCGGCTTATGCGCGGGTTACCCTAAATCAGGGGGAAAGCTACCAATTTATCAATGTGGGAACCCGATTGGATACGGTGGAAAGTGACGGTACATCTAAAGATAAACTTGACTATGTTGTTTATCTGGCAAACGGAACAGAGGCTTCACGCGGCAGTGGCACTACGGCGAAGCCGCAGATTGCTGTGGACAGATACGCGGTAATTACCCAGGTCACTGCCAATCCGGTTACATACGGGGCTCCATATCGCAATTTTATTGCTCGTCCTGTGGGTGGTGATGCAATCAGCCGTGTGGAGCTTGAGGTGGGCAAGAGCTACATTTTCCACAATAATGGTACGCTAATGAATCCGATCTACAATAACTCCAAAAAGGTAGGAAGCTTGTTCGACTATGCTATTTACAAGCCGGATGGAACGGTAAATTCCTCTGGTTTTAACAGCCAGTCTGGTCCCATGATCCCGCCTTCGGGATATGCCATTGTGACTGTGATCGGTCCGAGTCCTATTATCTTTGACTATACAGATGATTTTTCCTGGGAAACGAGTAGCTATCCTGCTTTCTTGCGGGTAACACTTTCGAAAGGTGAAAGTTATGCTTTTACCAATATTAGTGATCATTTGAGGAATCTGCACAGCACTGCCAGTACCGTTAAAGGAAAATATGATGTGGTTCTGTACAAAGCAGATGGTACAGAGCAATCCAGGCGCAATACCGGGAACTCAACCTTTTTGGTTGGTGCAGGTAAAAAGGCCAGTGTGACGGTAACCAGTGACACGCCAATCACGTTTGGTGGTATCTATCGGAGCTTTAAGGCCAGCGAAGATGATAATGGTATCGGGCAAACGACGCTGGAGCCAGGGGATTCGTATATTTTCCGCAATCATGATAGCAAATCGAATTCATTGCGGCATGACAAAAGTAGTGGAAGTGCACGCTTTGATTCGGCAAGCTATCGAGGGCTTCGTTTACTGACATCAGATCATTTCAACAATACAGTGGACCCAGAGATTGTTGCAGGCGGTGAAGCCATTGTCACCAATGTATCCGATCGGCCAATCACCTTTAGTTACAGCAGTAAGGTAGAGGCTATGCTTAACGCACAGGCAGCCTTCCATCGAATTACATTGAAACGCGGTGAAAGCCGGAAATTTATCAATGTAAGCACTTTGGACAAGGCTCTGGATGTCATTTCAGTCAGCGGTATGAAGTGGAATTACATGAATTACAAGGCAGACGGTACGGTGTACAGTCAGGCCAGTGATACGACTCAATTGCCGTTGGTACAGGCTGGTGGATATGCCATTGTAACGACGGTTTCGGATGTGCCAGTGACTTATGGAGCTGTGTTAGGAATATTCGACGTTGAGGATGCTCAGGTGCCGACAGGCAATCAAGTCACTGTCAAGCAGGGAGAAAGCTATGTATTCCATAATACTGGTTCACAGGCTTCCTCATTAACGACAGATGCTTCAAACGAAAGCCGCCTCTACGACTATGCCATATATGAAGAAGGTAGCGGTGTAAATTCCAAGGTGGATAGAGCAGGTATGGATGCTTCTCTACCTGAAATCTCACTTGGAGCCGGAGGTACGCTCGTTGTGACTGTCACTTCGCCGCAAGCCGTGACCTTTCATTTCAAGAATGAAATTAAAGCGGAGCCAAGCACAGAACCGGCGTTGTTAAAAACGTCTTTGTCTGGCGGCAAGCAGGAGATATGGATCAATCGCGGAAGTCAGGAGGCCCCTATCGTGACGAATGCGAAGGCGGCTGGTGGAACGTATCAATATACCGTTACGGATCAGGCTGGAAAAGTGATTCGTGAACATAAAGAGGCGATAGATAATCAACAGGAAGTGCCAGCTAATGCAAATATTCATCTTGCCGTAGCTGCAGCTGCTCCTGCTGTTAACTTTGGAGCGCCTTATCGTGTGTTTGCTGTAAAAAATAACGATGACAGCAAGCTGGACGAGCTAATTGAGCTCATAGATAAAGAAGCTGACTTTACGGCAGGTCAGCAAGGAAAATATCGTTTTACACCCAAAGAAGACGGGATTTACCGTTTTGCGGTGAAGGAGAAATCCAACTTTGCTGCGCAGCAACCCATTGTAAGCTTGTTTACGGACCCTGATTTTAGTAACCAGCTTGTCTCTTCAACAGAGCAAGCACAAATATATGGTTGGGATTACACGGTCTTAGAGTATGAGATGAAGGCAGGCCAAACGATTTATGTGAAGTTGACAGAAACCAATAGCGGCGCATTACAAACCGTAATTAAGGCAGCACATATGGCGCTTGGTAAGGATACTTCATATGAATATGGAAAAGGGAACCGACTGAATAAAGTTATTTTGTTCACCGGTGATCAAATTCAACTGGATTATGACTTAAACGGAAACGTCATTAGACGGACGAAGAAGGTATTTCCTTTTACAGATTAAAAGGATGTCTTTGCTTCGAAAAAACATAACAGATAGTTAGATGTACAGGCATTATTAAATAGGGGTGAGCGAGTGTTTAAACGTTATATTTGTAGTCTACTATGTATGGCAATGTTGCTGGGTCCATGGAGCACATGGGCATATGGAGAAGAAGGGCACGGAGAGGCGGCAGCTTCTCAGTCTTCTTCGTCTTCCACTCCACAGATTATTACCAGAGCATGGCTTGCGCAGCAAACTGGTAAAGATCAGGCTTGGGTCAATGCACAGTTATCCAAAGGCTATACTTTATATGATATTTATAAAGCTTGGCAAAAAGATGGTGGAGAAAATTCATTACCGGAGCAAAGTCCAAGCTTGTGGGTACAGCAGAATGGGCTGACATTGAGCACAAATGCAAAGGCGGAACCGTCTGATGAGTCGGCTGAGCTGAAGGAAGGTGAAAAGCCCACTCAGGCCGCCCAGGATGAAAGGGCAACTCAACAACCGCTAGATAAGGAAGAGGATAAAGCGCCGGCTCCAGACACGACTGAGATGGATATACCATCCATCCCCCGAGTAAATGATTCCGTATATGCTCCGACTCCAGGAGAAAACGGACTGATCGGGAAGGATTTACTTAAACAAAGTTTGTTGCAGGTATCTGCTACAACAGATGTGTATGCTCCTTTTGATCAGGCGGCGCTTGCACAAAGCAGGTTGAGTGATGATGCTTCACGTTATGGGCTGAATTACGGTGACAACGGTGTATCCACCGCTTATGGACAGCTTGTCGTGCAAAATACGGACTTGGTGCTGCCGGGTTCATTACCCTTCGCACTGACTCGTGTGTATAACAGTTCATTGGCAAATAACCAGATTGGTGTGCAGCAAAATGAAGGGTTGTATACAAACACCAGTGCCATCCGCGAGGAGGAAGCAGCTTCTGGTCTGGGAAGAGGCTGGAAGTGGGATCTTCCTCATATACAGAAACAGGATGGTAAGCGGTATTTGTATATGCCGGGAACAGGCTCCTATGAAATGAAAAATGATTTGCAGCTTGAAGGATATGCATACAAAGATCTGAAGATCAGTACAGATCAAAGCGCAAGCGTGCAGGGAGTAAGCAGTGCATACAAAATAGCAGTGCTGAATGGAAACGACTATTTTCTGGATCAGGACGGTTATTTGATTTTAATCCAGGATGCGTATAAGAATCGGGTGGAATTTGACTATACAAGTTCTGGTGGAGCAAAGCTCATTCGTTCGATTCGAAATAATGATGGCAGAGAGCTTGACTTCACTTACAATGCTGGACAGCTTGTTGTTAAAGAGCAGGGTACAGACCATCAGTACACTTATCGTCAAAGTGGCGAGGGAAGCAGCAAGGTGCTGTCAGAAGTGTTGGATTCTCTTTCCAGAAGCACAAGCTATGCGTATACATTCATGGACGCTCCTTTTAATGTGGTCGTAGATGGTGAAGGAAAGACTGGAGCCCTACAGCAAAATGCATCGGCGTTGCTTACACGAATTGTACGACCTACTTCATCGATCACAGACATTCGTTATGAAGCATTTAACAAGCAGATAGGTGTATACGGTACACAAGGCGTGTTCAAGGTGGTTTCACGCGCTGATATGTACAGTACAACCGCAGGCAATCGTTATTTAAATAAAATTGATTTCACCTATTCCGGGGAAGATCTAGCCAACTATGGGAAAAACGCTGAATGGACGGTAGTTGCCAAAGGGACACGTACAGCGGAAACCTTCCATTTCGGTAAAGTCTTTAGAGGAGATAACGTACCGGACAAGCTTGTTCTAAACAGCTATGATCAAGAGGGAGATTCTACCGGCTATCATATAGATTACACGTATAATGATGCCATGGACTGGAATTTGCCTGTGCAAATGCGAGAGTCCTATACGGAGGGAGGTTCTTCATCAGAACCTGTAACGACCTCCTATGACTACAATGAATATGGCCTTCCTTTGAAAATATCCCAAAGTACGGGATCGGAGACTGTTCATACGTATAAAACCTCTAGTGAGCCTTTTTTCTGGGTTCAACCTACCCAGACGGTTACTAAAATAAGTGAAGGAAAAACTGGAACGACAGTTCGAACTTATAAAGCAGAGGGCGCATTGTATGAACTGAAAAACTATGAAGGTACAGAGCAAGGGAAGCTTTTATCACATACCTATACTTTTTACAATGCAAAAGGGAATGTAAGTGGTCAGAAAGTTCTTATTGATGACAGAAACTATACGGATGTTTCTATTGATTATAAGTCTCCCTATGGTTCTCAGCTCCCAACAAGGCAGCTTTTGCCTAAAGGTGTTGAGTACACGTATGACTACTATCCGACTGGAGAAATCAAGTCCCAAACAGATGCCAAGCGCAAAACAGAGTCCTATGTATATGATTCTTTGGGACGTGTAACAAAGGTTACTTATCCAGATGGAACTCAAACCGTCGTGGTGTACAAGGATGATACGAATGATGTCACTGTCACCGGACCCGATGGTATCAGCGCCGAAAGATTGTATAATCCGTTCGGGCAAATGCTCCAGCAGCAAGTGGGTGATGCAATCTATGGTTATAGTTATGATGAGAATGGGGATTTGGTAGAAAGCACGGATGCCGAACAAGCAACCACTCGCTATGCCTATGATGCCTTTGGACGACCTGTGAAGACGACCTATGCGGATGGCACAACAGATACCGTGACGTATAACGCGGTGGATCGTACTGTCACTCAGACGGATGTGTCCGGTTATCGTGTGCGTGAAGTATCAGATGCTTTAGGTCGTGTGACTTCCACACAAGAAGCTAAAAATGGATCATTTCAGCCGCTGGAATCGTTAGCTTATAATTATGCGGGTATGGTCACTAGCCGTACAGACGGTAATGGTCAACGCACGCTCTATGATTACGATGCTTTGGGACAAATGACCTCGGTCACTGATCCATCCGGACAGCAGGTCAGCTATGTGTATGATCTAGCCGGAAATTTGAAGACCGTTCAGTTTCCAGATGGGCAAAAAAATGTGTATTCATATGATGAGTTGGGCAGACGTACGTTACTTGAGAAATCAAGCGGAGGAACTACGTTAAATATTTACGATACGGATGGAACTATCTCCCGTATGTTGACAGGAAAATCGGATGCCATTACCTTTCAATATAACACTGACGGATTAGTTACCGAAGCGGCAGGTCCCGATTTTAAAACCAATTATACCTATGACAGCGCAGGACGAAGAAAAAGCATGACAGATGGTCAGGGAACGACCACCTATGCCTATGATCCATCAGATGGGTCGTTGACTGGGCTGAAGTACCCTGATGGTACGCACATCAGCTATGAATACAACAAGCAGTCTCGTACAGGCTATGTGCTAACAGATGCTGCTGGCACGTCTATGCATGTTCAATCCAAGCTGGACAGTGTGGGCCGAGTTACCCAAATGGACATTAGCGCTGGGACCGGTGTGGCAAATGTACAGAGTTTGGGAGAAGCGAGTGCTGCTGCGGGTGGATCACTAGATAGCATGACGTTTGATTATGCTCCTAATGGTTTGCTAAAAGGTCAGTCTTCGAGCAGAGGACTGAGTACACGATTCAGCTATAACGGACTGGATTTATCCGGGGTTACGGTGGAGCAAGGCGGTACGGCGCTACACCAATTTGGTTATGAACGGGATGGGAATAAAAACATCATCGGACGTACACAAAACGGAACAACAGACCAGTTTGGATATGACCCGTCAAATCGGATTGCCAGCGAAGCCGCTGGTGAAAAAAATAAGACCTATGGCTACGATCCGAATGGAAACCGAAGCGCTGAAAGCAGTGGCAAAGTGTTCGGCATGAAAAATGCTGAATATACGTATGATTCTGTCAGCCGTCTGACAAAGGTGACCGGTGAAGGCAAAGAGGTCGGGTACAGCTATAACGGAGACGGTCTACTGTACGAGCGTACAGAGGGCGGCAAAACGACTCGGTATTACTATGACGAAGAAGCGAAGCTGATTGCGGAAGCCGAGGTCCAAGGTGGAACAGCCAAGATCACTTACGCTTACGTGTATGACTTGTCCGGTCAACTGTGGGCCAGACAAGACAAGGTAAGCGGGCAGTTGCAATATTATCAGCTCAACGGTCACGGTGATGTAGTAGGCCTAAGTGATAGTTCGGGCAAGGAATTGAATAGCTACAGCTACGATATCTGGGGCGGCCCGGAGAAGGTCAAAGAGACCGTTCCGAATGTGCTGCGCTATGCTGGCGAGTATTGGGACGATACGACCGGACTCCAGTACCTGCGGGCTCGCTGGTATGATCCAGGCACAGCCCGTTTTATGGGCGAGGATACGTATCAGGGAGAGATGAGCGATCCGCAAAGCTTGAACGGGTATGCGTATGCAGCCAATAATCCACTATTCTATGTGGATCCGAGTGGGCATCTGTATTCAGTACCGGACATAGAAAATTTGTTGGGATATTCTAAGCAGTTTACTCCAAATGATGCGGCCTATTGGTTAGCGCGTGAAAAATTGGGAACAATCTTTGGACCAATATATGGAGAAGCTAATAACAATCGCTATAAGTATCTATTTGGGATGATGACCCGGACTGGGTCATATGGGAATACATCAGGTAATGCAAGTTGGGCTCAAAGCCAGCTTCTTGCAGATTATACCAAATGGCGAAGGGACGTAGGAATATCCAATGGACTAGCCGCTCTGAGTCCGGGATCTAAAGGCGTGGCAGGGAAACTTAGCAAAACTATTGGGGCTGCTAAAGGTGCTAAAGGAGGTCTTGTCAAACCGGAAGCAGCCGTAAATGGGAGTAAAAAACACGGTGTGAATTGGAAAGAAGGTCCGGCCCGAGCCAAAAACGAAGGGAAACCTCAAGGTCAGTGGAATAAGGCTGATTTAGATTATGCTACAGAGAAGGCGAACACATTAAAACCTGGTGAAAATGGATATTTTGATTTGCCATCAGGTTCAAAATCCATTATACACTTGCCCGATGGAACAACAGTTCCAGCTACAAAAATGTGGGTTCGAAATAATGGCACGGGAACTTGGCATGGGTATCCTATGCCCTAAAAAATAAGAGGAGGTCAAGAATTGTGGATTTTTGGATTCAAGCAAGTTGTCCTAGATGTACAGGTTTCTTTGATGGAGAAGATCAAAATTTATCAAATGCAATTGAAACAATATTTCCAATGATGACTGAAAAGGCTGTCATGGTTTGGAAATCCATATATATACCGCTATGTTATAAATATGACATTAGTTATATGATAGATGATATTCTTTATATTCTTGAAAAATTAAGAAGTAATTCATCTGGTGAGATATCTTTGCATTGGGCATCTGATACATTTGCTAATGTATGGAATATAAGTTGGTCGGATGAGCAAATGGAAATAAACTCTCAATGGGGTTCTGTTTTGGGACATACTGAACAATTATTGACCACTAAAGGAGCTATTACTCTATCTAAGAAGTCTTTTAGATCAGAATGGAAAAGAGTTCTTTTCAATATTATATCGGGGCTAAGGGAATCAGGATATGAAGAGGGTAGCCTTTCGGGCATGTCGCGTTTAATTGCAGAGTATAACGCAATTGATGGTGAAGGAGTTCTCTACAATTGAAGAAGCGATGAGGAATGCTTTTGATAACTATAGTAAAGATTATCCGAATGGATTTAAAAGCTATTTTGGCGATTTCCAGAAACAAGATTAATTGTTGAATTGCAACGAGGTGCTTTGATGTTAGGTAACTTTTCGGAATGTAGTCAAAACCAAGTAATATCTTTTATTCCAATATTGTAAGACGTTAAGATTAAATGAGGTTGTTATTTGATTTTAAATGGAAAAATCGATGATGGTTATTTTACATTGGATTAATACTTCAGAAGATCTTGGAGATTTCTCTTCAAGGTCTTCTTTTGTGATCCACTCAAAGTACATAAATAATTTTTTCGAACATAGCTAGATTTATATAATTTAAATGTATTCCCAAAGATAAATAATGAAATTACAAAAAAAAGAATTTTAGGATGTACTTATTTAAAGAATACACGAGCAGGTTCGAGAAATGAAGTATTTCTTATGAGCAGAAGAGTGTCTAGATGATAATTTTAAATAATTATGTATAACTATTGCTGAAACAATAAGTATATTATAAATGATAATCAGATAGTTTCCTAACGGGCAGAGGGGAATTTGTCGGTATAGCCACTTAATACTGAGTATAAAATTCATAAAAGACTTGTTTTATAGGTTCTAGTTCCATCAAAAGAATCTACTAATCGCTTGTACTCTTATTAACTCCGGCCAATTTATTCACAACTTTGTAACCTTCTCTGGTAGGGGGGTTGCGAGATTGTTTTCAAATTGTTTTACTATATTTACCTACTATAGTCTGGTAATCTATTAATATATATAGGGGGAACGAAAAGACGTCAGGTTCAGTCGGTTCATACGCGTTTATGTTCTATATGTTGAGTGAATGTCTATATTGCCATGTCTATATCGTCATGTCTGTATAACTTCATAGACAAGCTAGAGATAGCTCCCGCACATTATAAAATACAGCACAGGATGGTGTAATGAATGAAGCTTTTAAATGCAAAATGGATGGCTGTATGCTTGATGGCAATCTGTTGTTTGGGTTTGCTAGGTATACATACGAATACGGCGAGTGCACAAGCGAAGGCTCCTTTGCTGGGGGTCAATGATGTGTTGCTAGATTCGAATACCATTCAGCCCGTAATGAAAAATGATAAGTTGTATGTTCCTATCGTTACATTAGGGCAAAAGATGGGGATTTCTACTTCGGCCAACGGCAACACATTGGTACTGACTGGACATAATCGCAGCTTTACGCTGGATTTGAACAAGGGGGATGTGTTCGAGCGTGGAGATCGTACAATGGTGCCAATTCGCACTTTGACCGATGCGTTCGGCTTCACTATTACGCTTCCAACAAGTAATCTATATCGAATTCAGAACGCAAATGCTAGTTTGTCTGATGCTCAGTTTTTGAATACATTCGCAACAGAAATTAAACAGTATGCAGCTGTCAAACCGGGCAAAGCCAGCAATTCAGGCAACAAGGGAACTGCCTCATCATCCAGTCGTACGATTTATTTGAGCTTCGATGATGGTCCTACGGCGCATACGTCGCAGCTGCTGGATATTTTAGATAAATATAATGCGAAGGCTACTTTCTTCATGCTGGGACCTGAAATTCGTCAACATAGCGCAGTGATGAAAAGAATGGTAGAGGCGGGTCATGGTTTGGGCCTGCATGGGATGACGCATCAGGTGAAGAAAATCTATGCATCCCCGGCAGCAGCATTGGCAGAGATGAATCAGGATAATGAAATTTTATTTAAGGCTACAGGAAAACGCACTTCTTTGATTCGTACACCTTATGGCAGCAAACCGTATTTGAAGAAAGCATATCGTGATCAACTGACGGGTGCAGGTTATCATATTTGGGACTGGAATATCGATTCCAATGATTGGCGTTATACTAAAAATCCAGAGCATTTTGTACAGACTGTCCTAAGTGATATTAGAAGATTGAAAAAGCAAGGCAGAACACCAGTCGTTCTTATGCATGATAAGCCATCTACGATCAAGGTTCTTCCACAAATCATGGCCGCTTTGCAGAAAGAAGGATATTCGTTCGAGCCGTTGAATGATAACCTGACTCCGCTTAATTTTTGGAATGATCATCGTTAATTGAATAGCATGAAAGAAAAGGCACCTTTTCAACCATTATATAGTGGTTGAAAAGGTGTCTTTTTGTTGTATTCGCTCGGAATTGTGAAGTTTGCAGCATGCTTTATATGAATCTATGAATTCATGTCTATGCACAGGTCATATGACTTTACGGGTTACCACGTCGCTGCATATATTACAGTAACCGCCCCGAGAGGAGGAGAGGTATGAATATTAATCCGAGTATGTTTAGTATGATTTGCGCTACCGCAGGAGCCCTTATTACGTTTGCCTTTGGCGGCTGGAATCAGCTAATGGTGCTATTCACGGTTGCAATGGCTGTTGATTATGTGACTGGAGTCGCCGCAGCAATTAAGACTGGGCAAGGTTTAAGCAGTAAAGCCGGCTTTTGGGGGCTGGCTAGAAAGGCTTTAATGCTAATGGTAATTTCTTTGGCGCATCATGTGGATCTCCTGATGGGTACCGAAATCATGAAAGGGGCGACAACGTATTTTTATTTATCCAATGAATTGATCTCTATTACGGAAAACTGTTCACGAATGGGTCTGCCGCTCCCACCGAAGCTCAAGAATTTTTTTGCCCTATTAAAGGACAAGGAGTCTGATGGTAAAAATGGCGGAAAAGATCGCTAGAATTACAAAGTTTCTTTCCGTATGTGGGGCGTTATGATAAAATTTTCAAGAGAACATTTTAAGATAAGGAGCCTATACGCATGATTAAACATATTGTTTTGTTCAAATTGAAAGACCGCTCCCCCGAAAGCATTGAGCACACGGCATCCATTTTGCGCAGCATGAACGGCAAAATCAAAGAGCTGCTGTCACTCGAAGTAGGTACGGATGTGATTCGTTCGGAACGTTCTTATGATATTTCCCTTACCGCTGTTGTCGAAACACTGGAGGATTTGCAAACGTATCAGGTACATCCTGTGCACCAGGAAATTATTGTACACATGAATGAAGTAAAGGATGTATCTATCGCAGTTGATTATGAAATCTAAAGCGATTACTGGAGGTGTAGGACCTTGTATTATGTCAACCGGGAACAAATTGAGCTTCGACTAGGGGCTGTTCCCGACATTGTCGCCGGACTTCGCCAGACTTCTGCTGCCTGGAACGGCGATCTGTTGCAGGGGCTAGTGCAGGAGCGCTGCCTTCATCTGGCAATTGAGACGGTAACGGACGTAGGAAGCTATATCATCGACGGATTTATTATGCGTGACGCTAGTAGCTATGAGGATATTATCGGTATCATTCATGAGGAGGGTGTACTGGATGATACCGTATTTCATTCGCTAGTAGAGCTGGTAGGCTTACGTAAACCCCTAGTACAGGAGTACTTCCATTGGGACCGGACAAGCCTTCACCCGCTTACACCAAAGCTGCCTGGGTTGCTGGAGCTTTTTGCATCTAACGTGCATGATTATTTAAATAAGGAATTGGGTCCCCAGCCCGAGGGAGTGTAAAGGCAAAAGTGACGGATAAGTATATCGTACCCGAAATGCCCACTAGGCGCATGATCATGACATTATTGAAAACCCAGGGACCTGTGGGCGTCGGAAGCTTGGCAGCTCAATTGGGCATTACCGAAATGGGAGTGCGCAGGCATCTCAAATTGATGGAGCAGGATGGTCTGATCGTGGCTACGATCGTGAGACAGGCGATGGGACGCCCGACGTTTTTATACAGTCTGAGCGAGCAGGGAAGCGAGCAGTTTCCTCGTAATTATGATCATCTGTTACTGGAACTGTTAGAGGAGCTGGATGAAGAACAGGGAATGGAAGCTGTTTACTCGCTGTTTGATGGTAGAAAACGTAAAATGATGAAGCGCTACGCCCCTCACATGGAGGGGAAGACTACACTGGCCTCACGTGTGGAAAAGCTTTCGGGCATCCAGAATGCTTCCGGATATATGGCAGAGTGGCACGAGGAAGAGGATGGTAGCTACTCTATTGTGGAATACAATTGTCCTATCTCTCAAATTGCAGGCCGTTACCGCAAGGCTTGTGAATGCGAGCAGCAAATGTTTGAGGAGCTGCTTGATGCCGAGGTTGTTCGTGAGGATTGTTTGGCGGATGGGGGCCGTTGTTGCCTGTATCGTATCCGCTCTAAAAAAAAGTAAAACTTTTCAGGCTTGTTTTCTGTATCATGACAAGCTCTCCATGCTTATAATGCACTAACAGATGGGCATTCGCCCGGGCACAAGGGAGAGATGATGATGAAGGAGAACTGCAAAAGTTTTATCCGAGGCGCGTTGGCAGGCAGCATTATTGGTTCGGTTGCTGCTTTGTTATTTGCCCCTAAGTCTGGTCGTGAGCTGCGTCAGAATATTACAGATCAGGCGCGCAACGTAAGTGATAAGGGACAGGAGCTAGCGGGGAAAATTTCAGACACCTCAATTGAGTATACTGACAAAATTAAGGAGACAGCCTCAGCCGTCATTCATGAAATTGGGCAATGGCGTAAAAAGGGTGAAATTATTCCTGAGGTTAGTATTTCATCAGCGACTGTTCAAGAAGATACGGAAAAAGATGCTCTGTAACGGTCTGTAAAACGTAGGTGAAACACTGAATACGGTTTGAATTCGTGGCTTCTCCCGTTGGGGTGGAGCCTTTTTATTGATCACTTCCTCGTTTTAGGGTAATCTTTTGGGGTACCTTTTACATTAATACGACATAAGGTATGTAGCAACGGATAGCTTTCCGAGATGAAACAACTCATATTTGAACAAAAAAGGAAGCGGTGTGTACGTGCAGCAAGCGATTGCAATATTGGATTCCGGTGTAGGAGGTTTGACGGTTGTAAAAGAAGTCATGCGTCAGCTTCCACGGGAAAAAATCATTTATTTTGGAGACACTGCGCGCACTCCGTATGGCCCCCGACCATCGGAAGAGGTTAAAAAATTTACAGAGCAAATGGTTGATTTTCTGATTCAATTTGATCCGAAAGTCATTATTATTGCTTGTAACACGGCTACTGCCGCGGCATTGGACTATATAAGCCAAAAGGTATCCATTCCGGTGATCGGAGTCATTCACCCTGGGGCTCGTGCTGCGATTAGCGCGACGGCTACCGGGCATGTCGGGGTGATTGGGACTGTCGGTACGATTCGAAGCGGAGCGTATACAGCTGCGCTCAAGCAATTGTCTCCTTATGTAGACGTGGTGAGCCATGCTTGTCCTGCGCTTGTTCCATTGGTGGAACAAGGGTTATTCCGCTCCAAGACGACATCGCAGGTTGTGGAGGAGACATTGAGACCTATTCAAACGTATCCGATTGATTGTCTGATTCTTGGTTGTACGCATTATCCTTTTTTGAAGGAAACGATTCAAGAAGTCATGGGGCCTGCAGTAAAGCTCATTAGCTCGGCAGATGAAACGGCGCGTGAGACGAGTACCATTTTGTATAACAAAGGCAAGTTGGAAGCTGGGGACGAAACGCCGGTGCATCAGCTTTTTTGTTCCGGCGATCCTGAATTGTTCCAGCGCATTGCCGCACAGTGGCTCGGGGAGCAAATTCGCCAAACGCCTGTCGTCTGGCAAGTCACCAATTTGGATTAACGAGACAGCCGACTTTTTTTGTCATTGGACAAAAGAAGTCGGTTGTTTTGCTTTTCGCTACATCAAGACACGCCGCGTCTGCATAACATGCAGTAAGGCAGATGGAAGGGGCGTAGTAAGATGAGGGAATATATCGTTCAAAAAGGAGATACATTGCACCGGGTCGCCTCGGCTTTTAAACTATCGGCGGATACTTTGATCGTAGATAATCCGTGGGCCGCCACGCAACCCTATCTGATTAGTGGTCAAGTGTTATATATTCGTCCGTCTACGGATCGTAAATACGTTATTCAGCCTGGTGAGTATGCAAGACAGATTGCCAAGCAGTTTGGTGTGGAGCTTGATGAGTTACGGCTAGCCAATCCAGGACTTGCGGAGCATGATTTTACGGAAGGAAAAACTATTGTTATTCCTGAAGACCATCAGGATCAGATTGTACGATTACGTGGAGAATATGGATATGAAGATTTAAAGGAAGACCTAGCGGCCTTGGCCCTCAGATATCCGTTTATTGAAGTTGGCAGCATTGGCACCAGTGTCATGGGGAAGGATATTCCTTATGTACGTATTGGGCAGGGAACCCGTAAAATTCATGCCAATGCTTCTGTTCATGCTAATGAATGGCTGACGACGCCTTGTTTGCTGCGTTTTATAGAGCAATATGCACAAGGGATCGATGGGACTGAAGAACATATAGGGACCTCTCAATGGGTGTATGGAGGTTCTCCGCAGGATTTGCTGGAGCATACATCCCTATGGGTGGTTCCGATGGTCAACCCGGATGGGGTAGAGCTGGTGCAACAAGGTGTACTCCCAACTCATCCGTTGTATCATGATCTCAAAAAGTGGAATGAAGGACGTGCTGATTATCGCGGTTGGAAGGCCAATATTCGTGGTGTCGATCTCAACGATCAATTTCCGGCATATTGGGAAGAAGAGGTACGCAGACGCGGTAAAATAGGTCCGTCTCGACGAGACTATGCAGGACCTGCACCTTTGTCTGAACCAGAGTCCAAGGCGCTTGCCGATCTGACGGAGCGCGAACAGTTCGACATGGTGTTATCCATACACAGTCAGGGACAGGAGATCTATTGGAATTATCGGGATCTAGAGCCTAAGGAGAGCCGAGATTGGGCCTTACGGCTAGCTGCCGCAACAGGGTACCGGGCGGTAAAGCTGGGTGGGAGCGATGCAGGGTACAAGGATTGGTTTATACAGCGATTTGGTAAACCAGGGTTTACCGTTGAAGTCGGTCTAGGTGTAAATCCGCTGCCCACGCGTGATTACGATGATATTGCAGCAGAAGTGGGCATGTTAATGGCAACAGTGCTGTCATGGTGAAAAATTCGGCCTACTGAAACGTATCGAATCATTTGCGCGTATTAGGAGGAACACGTTTTTTATAAGTGTTCCTCTTTACATGTCCCTTCAATGGGGTATATATACTTAGGAGCATTGGAAATGGAGTGAACAACTATGAAGTGGAAAAGATTACTATCTCTCCGTCAATGGTCACATGTATTTCGTCGTATGCCCCGATTTATTACTTCATCAAGGATTCCGCTGGGAGAAAAGTTACTCTTTGCGGTGCCTGTATTGCTCTATTGGGTATTACCTGATGTCATGCCATTTATGCCCATCGACGATATTGGTGTGACGCTATTGCTTATGAATTGGTTTGTCACCCGTGCCGAACGAAAATATCCAGATGTGCTTGAAAAGCAGCATGTACGTGTTCGGTAGATAAGCTTATGAATTTCGTGATTGCGATTTTTCACGATTTTCTTTACAATAGGAATATTGCCTTTTGCTATGCTGAATATAATTGTGGTCTATCGGCTCATGATGATGTTTCAGACGCAGCTGTGCTGCCGTAGTACCTCTTTCCCTCTGGGATAGAGGCTAATTATTTGAGTTGTTGATTTTACCCGCTAGGTTGTGTGGTGTGGATATGTATCCAATGAACCACATTTCATTTAATGAATATGAAGGAGATGAAGTTTGATGAACTGCAAAATTACTCGTAACGCAGCTAAAGTATTGAAACTTGAACTGGATAAGGAAGAGAACCAAGGGAAGAGCCTGCGCGTTGTTATTACTCATGCTCATGGAGATCATGCTCATTACGGGCTGGATTTGGACACGCCTAAAGAAACAGATACTGTCGTATCTACAGATAAAGGCATTGACGTAATTTTGGAAAACGGCCAGCCGCTGCTGGATGGTGTGAAAATTGATTACTTGTACTTCCCCGAAGAAGGATTTGTCATTACTAACCCTTCCCAAGGTAATCACGGCGACCACTAAGCCGGAGCTCGGAGGGATGACAGATGGCCAATGATATTCGCGTATGTGATGAATGCAATCATATCCGCTTGAAAACGATCTTGCCCAAGTTGCAAAAGATGGCACCAGATGCCGAGATCAAAATCGGCTGCAAATCGTATTGCGGTCCTTGTGGGAAACGAGCGTTTGTATATGTGAACGGACGTTATGTGAGTGCGGCCACAGAGGATGAAGTATTGGAGAAGGCTGCGCGCTTTATCAAATAGTTCCAGTACGCAGCATTCGCAATTTTTGAATAGTTCTCCTTCTTCTGATCCATGCTAATGGATGTAGACCACTGCCCAGAAGGAGGAGTGACTCATGGCCCAATATGATTCTAATCTCGACAATCACAGTGTTGAAGCTCAAACACAAAACTCGGTGGACAGGCTACACAATGCCGTCTCTCAGGCATTGTCACATCCGGCTGAGCAACTGATTGAACAGGCGGAGCAATCTCGCACTCATGCGGAACATGCCATACAGCAGGCAAAGGATAGCCTTGGTGACGACTCAGTAGAAGTTGCAGAGGACATGCTTGGTGAAGAGGTACAACGGCTTGAACAAGCTAAAAAAACGTTGCGTTCCTAGCGCAGTCGAGTGACAATCCATATAAAAAAGCACGATCCACAGCACTTACAAGCTGATGGATCGTGCTTTTTTGTTATATACAGGGTGGGTATGCGATCGGCATCCTTAAAAGAGTTCGGGGAGGATGCTATGTTAGCAACCTCCCACAGAAAGTCTATTAGATAAAGAAGGAGTTACTTCTTTGTTTGTGGTTCCCATTCGCGAATAAGATCGTATGTGATAACCTGATCGGATATGTTCAACCGATTGAGAGCTTCGGTATAGCCCGGTCCGCAGGCGTTAACATCTGTAGGCTGGCCTGTACTCAGGTTGTAACAGGTCCCTTTGGAGAATGTACCGTCCTCAGATGGAATGTAGTACACTCGTCCATCGGTGAAAGCACCAGTACGCAGTACAACCATACGAGGCTTCCCGCTAAACAGATCGTTTCCCATAAAATGATATGGTTTTGTAGAAATCCCAAGTAGGTGCATTACGGAAGGCGTCAGATCCAACTGACCTGCCGGTTCCGTATACGTGCCCGCCTGACTTCCGTCAGGAAGATGCACAAGCAATGGCACTTGATTCATGATTTTCTGCATGTCCAGATCCGTAAGTGGCTTGCCTAAAAACTTCTCATACAGTGCTTTGTCTTTAATAGAATTGTCATGATCCCCATAAAACATCAGGATCGTATCATCCCACAGTCCGTCTTTCTTCATCTGATCTACCAATTCGCCCAGTGCTTCATCTACATAATGGACAGATTTCAGATAGTCTCCGAACATGGTACCTTCAAACTCGCCAACGTCCAAATCTACCGCGTCAGGTGACAGGTTGTACGGATGATGGCTGGAGATACCGACCATATAGGCGTAGAACGGCTGCTTAACTTCGGTGGTGAGATCATTGAGCGTTTGACGGAAAAAGGATTTATCTCCTAGGGACCAACCCAGTGGCTCATCTATTTTAAAATCTTTTTTACTGTAGAACTTGTCATAGTTCATTGCCTTATACATGGTGTAACGGTTCCAGAAGCTGCTATCGTACACGTGAAACGCATTGGGACTATACCCAGTATCCTTCAAAATGGAAGGTAACGTATCGAATTTATGGTCCGCATAACGGATAAATACCGAGCCAGTAGGGAGCGGATGCAGCGAAGCATGTGTAGAGAAGTCCGCGTCCGAAGTACGACCCTGCGCAGTCTGGTGAAAATAATTGTTGAAATACATGCTTTCCTTCGTCAGTTTGTCAAAGTTAGGCGTAATCGCTTGACCGTTGATCTGTTTGCCGATAAAAAAGTTCATGAACGCTTCAGCTTGTATGACCATCACGTTTTTGCCCTTATACTTGCCAGATAGATCATTTTTAACCTGAAGCAACTTTTGGTGCTGATTAAACCATTCCTTATCCTTATCGGATTCTGCTTGAGCCAATGTAGGCTGGGGACCAAGGTGATCCTGACCATAGCGGTAGATGTCATATCCATGAAATCCGATCAATCCGGTTACGTTGTACAAGGCCATCGACCACCAGTTGCCGACAAATATGCCAGTTGCCCATGTGGAGGTATAATATTTGATCGGCCCAAATGTCAATACATAGCCAATCAGGAAGGCCAATGCCCCTTTGGAGAAGCGAAGCAGGAACCTCCTTGTGAACGAGCTTCGGGATGCTTCTAAATAAGTATCATTCGTTGTAAGTCGACGTCGTAACGAAGCCACAAATATGACATACGGAATGAATAGAATCCAGTCTGCAAAAAAGAAAATGTCCCACCAGTACATAAGGGATGCGATACTTCCGCCCAGAGAGTCAACTTGTCCGGCTTGAAGTAAGACGGGAATCGTAATGAAATCCTGGAAATACCGATAATAAACCATGTCGGAATAAATGAGCGCGGTGAGCAAAACATCGAGCACCACAAGAGCAATCAAACGTCCGCGACGTGGTAGCCATAAGGTCCAGAAGCTCACAAGTAAAAGAGAACCAATAGCGATGACATAATCCAGCGGATTCATGTCAATATTTTGGGCATGCAAGTTATAGTGAATCAGTACGAGCTTGCCGATCATAAGTACAAAAAACAGACCTAATCCAAAATATCGAGACAGCAGCACTCTGCTGAACGTGTTACCAGTGCGACTTGCACTGGACGTGCGAATAACCAACACTTTACCCCCTCCGGCAGAAATGTTCGGCTAGTATAAACTACATATTAACGTAATGTTAAAACCGAAATGCCTTTAATTATTATAGCGCTCATCTCGCGCATTTCAATGATTAAGTAAAGAAAATACAGCACAAATCAGGCCAGAAGAACGAACAGAGGGTTCGTTTCCTGGCCTAAACTTCATCATATTTAAGGCTGCAACGGCGAAGTATCTTTGCGGCGCGGAGGCAGAGGGCCTAGATACTGATAGTATTGGCATTCAATACGGCCGTTAAACAACTTCCGGCGCTTGTCTGCTTTACGGCCCCAATAATGCTCAAATTGCTTGGTGGAGCTGATGGCAAAGAAGGACCAAGTCTTCATTTCGGCTGCCGTGCGTGCGAGTGAACGGATCAGCTTTTCCACCTCGGATTGCTCGCTCAGTCTCTCGCCATAAGGTGGGTTTGTAATCATCACACCATATTGTCCTTCGAGTCTGACTTTAGTTACAGGCATTACCTTAAGAGGGATGTCTTTAGCAAAGCCTGCTGCTTTTACAGCTGCCTCAGCAACTTGTATGGCATTTGGGTCGATATCGCTACCTGCAATCTCAAAAGGAATGTCATCGCGGGTCAAATCCATCGCTTCGTCGCGAGCCTGATCCCATAATTCTCTGCCAATGACAGGCCAGTCTTCCGAGTTAAAGGTACGTCTCAGGCCTGGCGCAATGTTCCAGGCTTGCATGGCAGCTTCGACCAATAAAGTACCGGAACCGCAGCATGGGTCATAGAATGGTCGGTCAGGGCTCCAGCGACTAAGCTGAATAAGAGCAGAAGCCATCGTTTCTTTGAGAGGCGCCTCTGTAACGAGCTTACGATAGCCGCGTTTGTGCAGTCCTGGACCGGTCGTATCAAGTGTCAGCAATGCACGATCATTCAATAGAATGACCTCAATGACGTAACGAGGGCCATCTTCAGCAAACCAATCTGTGTGGTAGGTTTCCTTGAGCTTCTCTACAATCGCCTTCTTGACGATTCCCTGACTGGCTGGTACGCTACTAAGCTGTGATTTGTGCGAACGTCCCTCTACGGGAAATTCACCATCTACAGGAATCCAATCCTGCCAAGGCAATGCTTTGGTACCCTCGAACAGCTCGTCGAAGGTAGTTGCAGCAAATTCACCCATTTTTATAAGCACGCGGTCTGATGTGCGAAGCCACAGGTTACACCGGCATATATCCATATAATCTCCGGTAAAAACGACGCGGCCATTTTCAACGGTCAGATCTTCGTACCCGAGTTCTCTGAGTTCCCGGGCCACGACGGCTTCAAGTCCCATTGGCGCAGTTGCAATTAGTTGCAGTTGAGTCATTAAACGTATTCACTCCGTCCCCATAATCATGTAAGCTTGGTTCAATCCCTATAGTATAGGTCATTGTACTCGAAGAGACAAATCATTAAGGTAAAAAATTTACGAAGGACATCACGTCCAACCTGCGCTATGATTAAGCAAGAAGGAGAGATGAACCGTGGAAATTACACCAAATATGACCCCTGAACAATATGTAGACCAGCTGGTACAAGAAGATGAAGCACTGCGCAGTATTAGGGAGGCTATCGTTAAAGAAGGTATGCCGGAAGTATCCGTTGCTCATCCTTACGGAAAACTGTTGACCTTTCTAATTGAAGTATCTGGCGCACAGCATGTACTGGAAATCGGCGCATTAGGCGGCTACAGTGGATTATGTCTGGCTCGTGGGCTGGGAGAAAAGGGCCGCATTGTGTCACTGGAGCTGAAAGAAGCGTACGCAGCGCTGGCACATCGACATATGGAAAACAACGGATACGGTGACCGTGTCGAATATCGTATCGGACCCGCAGCGGACAGCTTGAAGGAACTTCAGGAAGAGGGAAGAACTTTCGATTTTTTCTTCATTGATGCAGATAAGGAAAATTACCCAGTGTATCTGGAATATGCGATTGCTCTGGCGAATCCGGGTGCCATTATTGCGGGAGACAACTGTTTCCTTCGCGGACGGACGCTGAATACGGATAAGAACGGCCCTGCCGTCCAGGCCGTGAGACGTTTTAACGAAACGATAGCAACAGATCCACGGCTGGTCAGCACGCTTTTGCCAGCTTACGATGGATTGGCGCTAGCTCGAGTTAAATAGTGTTCATTCCCTATGTATAGCTATACAAAAAGAACCTCCTTGTCCACAGCAGCGTGGAGCGGAGGTTCTTATCTGTTAAGGCAGGCTTGTCTTACCACGAGGTTATCTTACCTGAAATCAGGCGTAGCCTTACGATCAAAAAGCTTCATGCGTACCCAGAATATGTTGACGATTAACAGGACACCTGACATGATAAACAGTCCTTCGATGCCAATAAACCCGGATAGCACCCCGCCAATGACAGCACCCAGCATATTTCCGAGCGCTAGCGAACTGGTATTGAAGCCGAAAGAACGGCTTTCCATTCCTTCCGGTGTATACGTGCGAATCAACGCATTTACGCTTGGTAGCAGACCGCCCATAAATACACCCATGAAAAAACGGATAATGACAAGTTGCCATACTTCATTGACAAAAGCCTGCGGAATGAGCATAACCGCCGTTCCGAGCAGTGCAATGGTCAAGATCTTGTGCGCCCCTATCTTGTCACTCAATCTTCCAAGGAGCGGTGCAGCAACCATATTGGATACGCCTGTAATAGCCGTAACGAACCCGGCAATTAACGCAATTCCTTCTGCCGACCCATACAGCTTTTGCACATATAACGGCAGCAGAGATACCGTACTGATCATGGCAAACTGGAGTAGAAACGTTACGGTGAACAAAGCCGGAAGCTGGGGCGTATGGCTTAGCTCCTTTAATCCGGCAAGAACCGAAATTTGCGGTATGCGTGCGGCTTCCGTTTTGCTGAAATTTTCTTTAACCAGAAACATTGCGATGAGCGAGGCTATAAAAATTAGAGCGCCTGTAATATAAAAGATCGGTCTGAATCCGACCCAGTCAGCCAAAAATCCGCCTAGCAGAGGGCCGAGAATCGTGCCAGCCATCTGACCGGATTGCATAATCCCCATAGCGAATCCGGTTCGCTCTTTGGGAGTGGTACCCGACACTAGGGAAATCGATGCCGGATTGAAACCCGAAATCGTACCGTTCAGCAGGCGAAGCGCCAGCAGTTGCCACGGGTGGGTGACCAAACCCATACATCCGATGACCAAAGCCATACCAAAGCCTGAGCGAAGCAGCATGACTTTACGTCCATATCGGTCAGCCAGCTTGCCCCACAAAGGCTGGAACATAAATGAGGTCAAAAAGTTAGCGGCAAAAATAACTCCGGCCCATAGACCAATATCGTGCTCTCCCTTCACATGAAGGTCCTGAGCCAGATACAGGGCGAGGAACGGAGTAATCATCGTGATACCCGCATTGACCAGAAACTGACCGAACCAAAGCACAATGAGATTGATTTTCCACGTCTCCCACGTTTTCAATGTGCTTTCACTTCCTTTCTGCCCATTCTCATCCTGTTGTAAATCCTACTTATCAAAGCATAACTTCTCCGGAGCTTTAAAAAAGCCATTTCTCTAGTATAGCACACTTCATTGAAACTTTATCCAAATGTCATGGGTTTGTCATGGTTTGTTCGAGAGCTGCGGTTGTTACGACTCTTGAAAAAGGGCATAATAAAATATAGTATTTATGATTCGAACTGGAGGCTGAAGTCATGACCTACAATGATACTTTTATCCGCGCTTGCCGCAAGCAAGCTGTGGATCATATTCCCGTATGGTACATGCGGCAGGCCGGAAGGTATGACCCTGAGTATCGCAAAATTAAAGAAAAATATACGTTGCTTGAAATATGCCGCCAGCCCGAGTTGGCCGCAGAAGTGACCTTGATGCCCGTGCGCAAGCTTGGGGTGGACGCTGCAATTTTATATTCTGATATTATGAATCCGGTAGCCTCTCTAGGGGTTGATTTTGATATTGTCAAAAATATTGGCCCGGTTATTGATAATCCGATCCGGTCAGCTGCAGACGTAGATAAGTTGCGTCCAATTGATGTGGAACGCGATTTGGGTCATATTTTGGAAACGATTCGTATTTTGGACCGTGAACTGAACGTGCCATTGATTACGTTCGCTGGAGCGCCTTTTACCATTGCAAGCTATTTAATAGAAGGAAGGCCTTCGAAAGGATATATTCGCACCAAAGCGATGATGTATGGAGAGCCTGAGCTGTGGCATCGCCTGATGGATAAGCTAGGAGACATGGTTATTACATACGTGCGAGCCCATATCGCTAATGGCGGTAAGGCTTTTCAATTGTTTGATAGCTGGGTAGGTGCGCTCTCGCCTTATGATTTTCAAACTTTTGTGCTGCCGACTATCACACGTATTTTCCATGAACTATCTGATCTGGATGTACCTAAAATTTATTTTCCGGGCGTAAGCTCTGGTGAATTGCTCCCACACTTGAATGGGTTAAAAGCCGATGTGATTGGACTGGACTGGCGGGTAAGTATACCTGAAGGACGTCGTCGCTTGGGGAACGGTTTTGGTGTACAGGGAAACCTGGATCCTTATGTGCTTACTGCGCCAATCGATGTTATCAAGCAGTATGCGAAAACCATTGTAGATGAAGGCATTTTGGAGCCGGGTTACATTTTCAATCTCGGTCATGGTTTATTTCCTGAGGCCTCGCTAGATAAGCTAAGAGAGCTTACTAATTATGTACATGAGTATTCCCGCTCGGTTTTGTCAAAAAATGAATACATTAGAAATGTTAAGAGGTGATCTGTTAATGAAAACAAAAGTGGGTGTACTGGTCATGTCCTACGGGACGCCGGAGAGTCTGGATCAGGTGGAAGCCTATTATACACATATTCGTCGCGGCAATGCTCCCTCGCCGGAGCAGTTAAAAGAATTAAAGGATCGTTATGAAGCTATTGTAGGCGGTGTGTTTCCGCTGCGGCAGAACACGGATCGGCAGGTTCAAAACTTGCAGGAAACCTTAAATCGGGAAAACCGCAACCCGGACATTGAATTTGTCTGTTATCAGGGACTCAAACATGCCAAACCGTTTATTGAAGACGGTGTGGAAGCTATGGTGCATGATGGCATTCGTACAGCGGTGGGTGTCGTGCTGGCTCCTCACTATTCCGTTATGAGTGTAGGCACTTATATTAAGCGCGCACAGGCTAAGGCACAGGAACTGGATCTAGCCATATCATTTGTGGAGAGCTATTATCTTCATCCAAAGCTGATTAAGACGCTGACTGAGCGTGTAAACGCCAAACTGGCGCTTTTTGAAGAAGCTGGAGCCAAGCGGGATGAGGTTCGTGTTCTGTTTAGTGCGCACAGCTTGCCTGAACGGATTTTGGCTATGGGTGATCCTTATGTTGAGCAATTAATGGCTACATCGCAGGCTGTTGCGGACAAGGCGGGAATTACCAACTGGCAGTTTACGTGGCAAAGCGCCGGTCGTACAGCAGAGCCATGGCTGGGGCCAGACATTTTGGATACCATGCACAGTCTTAAAGAGGAGCAAGTGGAGTATGTGCTGGCTGCGCCAGTTGGCTTTGTTTCTGATCACTTAGAGGTGTTATACGATCTGGATATTGAAGCACAGGCGTTAGCGAAGGAATTGGATATGCGTTTTCAGCGTATTGATTCACTCAACAGTGATCCACTGTATATGGAGACGCTTAGTGATGTCATCATAGACCAATGGAAAAAGGGATGAGGACATAATGGAGCAAAAGTTACGTAATATTGTAATTGTAGGCGGAGGCTTGACCGGGCTTAGCACTGCTTTTTATACACGAAAAATGTACAAAGAAGCTGGCTATACACCTCGAATTACGTTGGTGGAGAAAGCTTCCGTGCTGGGCGGGAAAATTGAAACGCTGCATAAAGATGGTTTTGTAATTGAAAAGGGGCCAGATTCCTTTCTGGCCCGTAAAACGGCCATGATAGACCTGGCAAAAGAGCTGGAGTTGGATCATGAACTGGTGAGCACAAATCCTGAGGCTAAAAAGACATACATTTTGCATGAAGGACAGCTTCATCCGATGCCTCCTGGGCTGGTGCTGGGGATTCCAACAGAGCTGAAACCTTTTTTGCGCAGCGGCTTGATCTCTCTAGGCGGGAAAATGCGGGCTATGATGGATTTTGTCATTCCGCCTCGCCGTGTACCGGGAGATGAGGCGTTGGGTGATTTTATTGAACGCCGACTGGGCAAAGAAGTGCTGGAAAATGTAACCGAGCCACTGCTGGCGGGGATTTATGCTGCCAACATGAAGACGCTAAGTTTGCAGGCGACCTTCCCACAATTTGCTGAGGTAGAGCAGCAGTACGGAAGCCTCATTCACGGGATGATGACAGGCCGAAAACCAGCTGAAACACATACAGGTACGAAAAAAAGCGCCTTTTTGACCTTCCGTCAAGGCTTGCAAAGTTTGGTGCATGCGTTGCTGAATGATTTGTATGACTGTGATTTACGCACCGGAATGGCTGTTACAGAATTCACAAAGACCACGGAAAGTGGAGACAGCCCATATCGCGTTATGCTGGATAATGGAGAGACGCTGGAGGCGGATGATATTTTTGTAACGACTCCCAACTTTGCTGCTGCGCCGCTATTGCGAGATCATGTCAATGTGGCTGCACTGGAAGCCGTTAATTATGTCTCCGTAGCAAACGTGGTCATGGCCTTCGATAAAAATGATATTGAGAATGTCTTTGACGGTTCTGGTTTTCTGGTCCCTCGCAAAGAAGGACGCAGCGTGACCGCTTGCACATGGACGTCTGCCAAGTGGCTACATACTAGCCCGGATGATAAGGTGCTGTTGCGCTGTTATGTAGGGCGAGCAGGAGCTGAAGACACTGTAGAGTTACCGGATGATGAGCTGATTGCACTGGTACGTAAGGATTTGAAAGAGATGATGGGAGTTACAGCAACTCCGCTGTTCACGGAAATTACACGTCTTCGCAATTCCATGCCGCAATATCCGGTAGGGCATCCGCAGGCTATAGCTGATTTGCGGGAAGAGTTACGCACTGCCATGCCGGGAGTGTATGTGTTGGGTGCTGGCTATGATGCGATTGGTTTACCGGATTGCATCCGTCAGGCTAAGGAATGGGCCTCCCATGCCGTCCAAACGACACAGCAGGAAGCGGTCCAGGTACAGGTGTAAATGTTCAATGATGAACCCTTCGCGATCCAGGCGAGGGGTTCTATTTATATTGAAATTTGATATATAATGGAGAAGGTGTAAAATTCGCCAGCTAATAAAGAAGTTATGCATATGCAATAGCATAGAAGGAGTGAAGAATGTACCCTCCCAGATCACAGAGAAATGAAGGTCGCAAGAAAGCAAGAAAACCAAAAATAGGCAAGGCTTGGATTATTACGAATCTGGTCCTGCTGCTTATGATCGTAGGTCTTTTCGGTTATTATTACATATTTGAACACGACAACAGTGCCTCTCTTGCGGAAAATGCCGGGTATTCGCAAACGGAGAAGAAAATCCAAACGGAATCTGCTAGTGAAGAGCGGTCTACTCCCTCGGTCAGTGAAAATGTTACAGACTTGTCAAATAAACAGCTGGACGAAGGCTCCCATGCAGATAAGCAATTTGCTGACGATGAAACGAAGCAATCTGCTGCTTCAGACACAAGCCATCGTCCCGCGACAACGTCTGACACAAATGCTCCCGAAGGCAGCTCTTCAGGAGCAAAATTATCCTCGGGGAAAGACGGGCAAGCAGGGAACGATACGTCCAATAAGGAATACGACGGTAATCCATCCGCGGATAAGGGAGGAACGGAGGATGTAAAAAGATCCAAAACAGACGGTGCAGATTCTCCGACAGTCACGCTTCACTTTGTAGGGGATGTGCAATTTTCCGGTAAAGTTGAGCAGCGATTGGAACAGAATGGGTTTGAGTTTCCGTATCAATATCTCGGAAACTTGTTTCATAAAGACGATCTGACGATTGCCAATCTGGAAACGCCCGTGACAACGAATGGTGTGGGTGCGTTAAATAAAACGTATGTGTATAAATCTTCGCCCAAGGCGTTAACTGCGTTGGCTGCGGCAGGGATAGATGCTGTCAATTTGGCCAACAATCACATTTTGGATCAGGGCACAGGCGGATTACTGGATACACTGAAGTATCTGGATGAAAAAGGTATAGCCCATGCTGGAGCCGGACGTAATGCAAAAGAAGCGTATGCGCCGCATTATTTTGAACGTAAAGGGATCAAAATTGCGTTGTTGGGGACTACACGTGTCATGCCTGAAGCCAACTGGAATGCGGGCGCCAAACTGCCCGGTGTAGCAGGAGCCTATGATTCGTCCGCTATCGTAAAGTCCATCCGTGAGGCACGAATGCAGGCCGATCTGGTGATTGTCATTGCCCATTGGGGGAAGGAGCGCGCTACTGCACTTGAGCCCCATCAGACCGAGTTATCGCATGCTTTTATTGATGCTGGAGCTGATCTTGTCATTGGCGGTCATCCACATGTGCTTCAAGGGATGGAGCAATATAAAGGTAAATGGATCGCATACAGCACAGGCAATTTTATTTTTTCTAAATCAACGGTGCCAGCCACTTGGGATACAGCCATATTTCAGGCAACCTGCACCCGAAAAGGGGCTTGCGAAATGAAGCTGACCCCTTACCGGGCGGAGCTAGGTCAACCGATTCCATTGAAGGATACGGAGGCCAGCAAAATTTTGCAGAGAGTGGCGGCACTGTCACCGGGAAATGTCTCTATAGGGACGGATGGTACAGTAAGCGCTCAATAGAAGCTCGAAAAGAAATTTTTTATATGGGAATTGACGGAACGATCGTATGAAGGACTCCTTTGTGGATGGAGGTCATAACAAGATGAATCATTTGTGCGTGGCTCACCGCGGTTTTTCGGGGATTGCTCCCGAGAACACGATGGCAGCCTTTAAGCTTGCGTTGAAGCAGCCATTTGTACACTGGATTGAGCTGGATGTACAGCTGTCAAAGGACGGTGTTCCGGTGGTAATTCATGATTTTACGCTGGAGCGCACGACGAATGGTATAGGGAAAGTAAAGGATTCAGACTGGAAAGCATTGCAACAACTTGATGCTGGTAGCTGGAAAAGTGCAGAATACCGTGGAGAAATGATCCCTTCCCTCGCACAGGTACTGGATTTATGTCGTGGCCGCGTATCACTCAATATTGAGCTTAAAACAGCGGGAGATATGTATCCGGGACTGGAGAAAGCCGTACTCCGTGAAATTGTGATGAGAGGGATGGAGGGAGAGGTGGTATTAACCTCTTTTGAGCGTGCCGCAGTACGCCGGGCTAAGGAGCTGTCTCCTGAGATCCGTACAGGATTGATTATCGATGCGCGTCCAGATGACTTGGCAAAGCAACTGGAGCAGCTACAATGCACTTTTTTATCCATGGGCTATCCGCGTTTGGATCGAAACCTGATGAAAGATCTCACTGGCCGCGGTATTACTGTCATGGCGTGGACGGTGGATGACCGCCGTATAATGCGGAAATTGTCCTCATTGCATCCTGAATTGATGATTTGCACTAATTGGCCGGATCGCTGGGAGCAGGTTTTTTTGCTTTCCAAGCACCGGATGTGGCACTATATACGTAAACTTATTCGTTAATCAATTGGACTACATACGCGGGAAGGGTGACGGATCGTGATGAACGTGGATATTCGTAATGTTTACTGTGTTGGGCGCAATTATAAGCTGCATGCGGAGGAGCTGGGTAATGAGGTTCCCGAAGAACCGATGATTTTTTTGAAGCCGTCTCATGCGGTTGTGCCGCTGGATGGCGCCACGCTGGAGCTTCCTCAGGGGCAGGGAGATATTCATTTTGAGACTGAGCTGGTCGTGGCTGTAGGACGTAAATACGAACCAGGCATGTCTGCAGATACGTGTCTGAACGCATTTGCATTCGGCATTGATTTTACCCTGCGTGATGTACAAAGTGTTCTCAAGAAAAAAGGCCATCCATGGACCGCCGCCAAAGGCTTTAAATCGTCTGCTCCCGTGACACCATTCCTGCCTTTAGAAAAATTGGACATGCTGGAGCAGCAGGATTTTTCCTTGCTCAAAAATGGACAGGAAGTCCAGCGTGGACATGTTAAAGATATGATTTTTTCTATCCAGCACATCGTCGAATATATAGCGACTCATTATGGGCTGGGTGAAGGAGATATTATTTTTACAGGTACTCCAGCAGGAGTAGGGCCTACAGCAAGCGGGGATCGCTTTGAGCTTTTCTGGGGGAGTGATCGTCAGGGGAGCTTCACCATCGCATAAACTTGTGAACGGCATTCATGGATGAGGATTAAAAAAGGGAATGTTCTTGGTAGTTGGGAAATAAAGAGCGATTCCCTTAGAAAAGCATTGTGAAGGCCGTGTCCTGTGCCAAAGCATGGGACACGGCTTTTATATAAGTGTAGAGCATTGTACAATAATATACAGAACGAAAAAAGAAAAACGGAGATTCATTTCAAAAGCGGAGGTATATCATGGACTGGATCATCGGATTGCTTTGTGCTGCTGTGGTGGCCGGAGCTGCATTTTATAAAAAATCCTTAACCTTATCTGGCTTTGCCACGGCTGTACTGATGGGAACCGTATATTATGGGGCGGGTAACCTGTTCTGGTTCGGCACATTGCTCTTGTTCTTTATCACGTCGACCCTCCTGTCGAGGTTCAAAAAGGAGCGCAAGGCTGAGCTGGAAAAATCGTATGCCAAAACCGGAAACCGGGATGCAGGCCAAGTATGGGCCAATGGGGGATTAGGTATGCTGCTATGCCTGGGCTATGCGATATGGCCTCATGTTACGTGGCAGCTGGCTTTTGTCGGTGTCATGGCTACGGTAACATCCGATACGTGGGCAACGGAATTTGGCAGCCTGAGTCGTAGGCCACCCCGTTCGGTGCTTAACGGGAAGGTGCTGGCACCCGGAACCTCAGGTGGAGTATCTGTATTGGGAACGGTTGCGGCCTTGGCTGGGGGTGTACTGATCGGCATAGGTGCATGGGGCTTTGGACACGCCATTGGAACGCCGAGCTTGCCGTTATGGATATGGGCACTGGTTGGAGGTATATCCGGTAGCGCCGGGGCCTTTGCTGATTCCTATCTAGGTGCTACGGTGCAAATGATGCGTTCCTGCACGGTTTGCGGACGGGAAGTAGAAGTAGACTCACATTGTGGACAAACGACGGTCTATGTACGAGGCTGGCGTTGGATGAGCAATGATCGGGTGAATAGCATTAGTTCTATTTTCGGAGGATTGGTCGCTCTTGCAGGTATTTTTTTTATACTTTGAACACGGAGCTGGAGATCATTACAAGGAAAAAATTGTTATAAGAATTGACCGTGTTTCAATCCTTGTATAAGGAGGTGCTAAGATGGGCGATATACAAGGAGATAAATATGAAGCTATTTTGGACGCCGCTTACACCGTCTTTGGCACCAAAGGCTTTTATGAAAGCAAAATTTCCGAGATTGCAGAACAAGCGGGAGTTGCCAAAGGCACAGTATACTTGTACTTTAAAAGCAAAGAGCAGCTATTTACAGCAGTCACACGTAGAGATTGCGAGCAATACCTAGCCGAAATGCAAGGCGCATTAATCAATCGTACTTTGGGAGAAGGACTGCTGCGGATGGCAAATTTGCATCTGCACTACTATTTCAAGCGCAAGCAGCATACTAAATTATTTTTTATGACCCCCAACAGTGACCCCGACCTAATGGAGTTTATGTGGGGATTTATCCAGGACTATACTGATTTGGTCAAAAATAAACTGGCGTCAGAGGGTGTACAGCAGTCTGAGTTTCATGCGAAGGCATTCATTGGTATGTTGGAACGCCTAAAAATGGATATTTTATTGAATAAAGATTTCCGCGAATGTGACGTAGATCAGACGGCTGAATTAGCGGCGAACTTATTTATGCATGGCTGTAAAGCCGGGGTACAAAAATCCTGACATCTTGTTGCTAAAAAACCGTACTGACTTCGTTCAGGTAACGGTTTTTTTAATCATTGGCTGTGTCTGTGTTAAAATAAACAGGATGCATCACAAAATTGGGGAAGAGTAGGGAATCCGTATGAATATTATGACCGTTGAACATATAACGAAAAGCTATGGCGAGAAAATGTTGTTTGAGGATGCTTCCTTTGGTATGGATGAACGTGACAAAATAGGGGTCGTCGGTGTAAATGGTACCGGCAAATCAACGTTTTTACGGGTAATTTCCGGCTTAGAGCCGCCAGATGATGGCAATATTGCAGTGAACAACGATGTGCGAATTCAGTATCTAGCACAAAATCCGGAGTTTGATCCCGAAATGAAGGTACTCCAGCATATTTTTCATGGCAACCAGCCTGAGATGAAAGCGGTGCGTGAATATACGGAAATCATGGAGTTGTTGGAGTTAAATCCGGGTAGCGAGGAGCTTCAAAACCGTCTATTGCGAGCAAGTCAGCAAATGGATACGTTCCAGGCATGGCAGCTGGAGAGTGAGGCCAAAAATATACTTACCCGACTGGGGATCACCCAGTTTGAGTCTCGTATGGGCGTTCTATCCGGCGGGCAGCGTAAGCGGGTGGCTTTGGCGGCGGCTTTGATCCAACCCTGCGAGTTGCTCATTCTGGACGAGCCTACAAACCATATTGATAATGAGTCTGTTGAATGGTTGGAGCAGTATTTGCAAAAAAGACGTGGTGCGTTGTTAATGATCACGCATGATCGCTATTTTCTGGATAGAGTTGCAAATGTCATGCTGGAGCTGGATCATGGCCGCCTTTTCCGTTATGAGGCTAACTATACCCGTTTTCTGGAGTTGAAGGCAGAACGTGAGGAGCGGGAAGCGTCTACGGAACAAAAAAGGAAGAACTTGCTGCGTAATGAGCTGGCCTGGATTCGTCGTGGAGCAAAGGCTCGTTCCACCAAGCAGAAAGCGCGTATTGATCGATATGAGCAGCTTAGGGATCAGCAACCGGAAGCTCGTTCTGGATCTGTAGATATGTCCGTTGCCTCCACACGTCTGGGTAAAAAGATATTGGAGATTGAGCATCTGTCCAAATCGGTAGATTCTCGTAAGCTGATACAGGATTTGAGCTACATTGCGGTTCCTGGTGATCGTGTTGGTATCCTAGGTCCTAACGGTAGTGGGAAATCCACCCTGCTCCAAATGATTGCACAGCGTGTAGAACCGGATTCCGGCAGTGTTGTCCTGGGGCCGACCGTGAAGATAGGATATTTTACTCAGGAACATCAGGAAATGAACGAATCATTACGTGTCATTGAATATATTAAGGAAGAAGCCGAAGTGATTCGTACAGCAGACGGTTCGACGATTACAGCAGCACAAATGCTGGAGCGTTTCCTGTTTGCACCAAGCGCGCAATGGACGGTTATTTCCAGGCTGTCCGGGGGCGAAAAACGGCGCTTGTATCTGCTTCGTGTTCTGATGTCGGCACCGAATGTGCTATTGCTGGATGAACCAACAAATGATCTGGATATCCAAACCCTTTCCGTTTTGGAAGACTATCTGGATGAATTCCCGGGCGTGGTGTTTATTGTTTCTCATGATCGCTATTTCCTGGATCGGACAGTGGACAAAATACTGGCGTTTGAAGGGGACGGACAGGTACGTGTACATGTAGGCGACTATAGCGAGTATGCAGAATGGATCAGTAAAAATGCTCAATCTTCTGTGAATACGTCTGTCTCGACGAGTACGGTTTCCTCGAATCGCTCTTCCGCGCCTAAGTCTGCGGGTCCTTCCGATTCAGTCAAGGAGACAAGTAAAACTAAGCTTAAATTCACCTTCAAGGAACAGCGGGAATATGAGCAAATTGATGAGCTGATTGAACAAGCCGAACAGAAGTTGGCCGACATTCAGCGGCAGATGGAAGAGTCTTTCAGTGATTCAGCACGACTACAGGAGCTCATGGCTGAGCAAGCAAAGGCCGAACAGCATCTGGAGCACCAAATGGAACGCTGGACCTACCTGAATGAGCTAGCCGAGCAGATTGAACAAAGTAAATCTTAAAAATACAGAAGCAAGTCACCATTCAGAGTGGGGGCTTGCTTTTTTTATCGAATTATTAATACGTTTTTCATATTAAAAGCGAGTGAATTATATATTTCTAATATTAAATTACAGTGGGTATAATGGATTGCAGATGGAGGGGAGGAATTGAAAATGGAATATCGTAAACTTGGAAAAAGTGGTTTGATGGTAAGTGAGATCGCATTGGGAAACTGGATCACCCACGGTGCTCAAGTGGATGATACCATAGCGCAAGCCTGTGTAAACGCTGCATTAGACTCAGGGATTACCACGTTTGATACCGCTGATGTGTATTCGGATACCCTGGCGGAAACGGTTTTGGGTCATTCTTTAAGGGGAATACGCCGTGAAAGTATTGAATTATGTACTAAGGTTTTTCATCCCACAGGTACCGGACAGAATGATAAAGGGCTGTCTCGCAAACATATCATGGAGGCCTGCCATGCTTCTCTTCGACGCCTACAAACGGATTATATTGATGTATATTATGCACACCGTTTTGATCCAACCGTATCGCTTGAAGAAACTTTTTTGGCCTTATCCGACTTGGTGCGGCAAGGGAAGGTTTTGTATGTAGGAGTAAGCGAGTGGACAGCAGAGCAGATTAAGCAAGGAGCTGCTCTGGCTAGGGAATTAAAGGTCCCATTCGTGGCAAGTCAGCCCCAATATTCCATGCTGTGGCGTGTCATTGAAGCTGAAGTGATTCCCGCTTGTGAGCAGGAAGGGATTGGGCAGGTGGTTTGGTCACCTCTGGCACAAGGTATCCTTTCTGGTAAATATACAGCAGACAAGCCGTTACCCGAGGGTTCACGAGCTTCTACGACAGCAGGGTCACCATTTTTCGAACGTTTGGCTGGACAATGGTTACGTAAAGAAGTCCTTTTGGCAGTAAAGAAAATTCAGCCGATTGCAGAAGAATGCGGACTGACGCTGCCCCAGCTTGCAGTCGCATGGGTTTTACAAAACCCGCAAGTGTCCTCAGCTATTATCGGTGCTTCCAAGCCCGAGCAGGTTAAAGAGAACGTAAAAGCTGCGGGTGTCCGTCTAGATGGGCAGGTCATGAGACAATTGGATAGCGTTTTAAATGGTATTGTTGAACGTGATCCGAGAAAAACAGGTTAAGATATACGATCAAGGAGATTTACATGTCTAACTCTTCGTTACAAGCTGTTTCTTCAACCACTTCCAGAAAATGAGTCAGAACAGTTTCATGTGCACCTGTTTTCCATGCAGCATAAAGTGGGATGGACGGAGACTCTTCTTGAAATGAACGAAATACGACATCACTGCGTTGAAAGACAGATACGGAAGAGGGGACAATGGAGATACCTATACCCGCCGCTACCAAGTTAACGATCGTATACATTTGAACGGCTTCCTGTACGATTTGAGGCTGAAATCCGTGTTGTCCGCAAAAGTCGAGTATGAGATTATGAAAAGAAGCTCCCATATGAGGCGGAGACAGGATAAAAGATTCGTCCGCTAAAGAACGTAAAGACAAGGTTGAATGGTGGGCTAACGGATGTGTCTGAGGAAGAACGGCCATGAGTGATTCGTTGGTGTAAAGACGAGAAGTGATATGTATAGATGGATCTGCACTGCGCAGGAAGCCCACATGAACTTTGCCATCGTGTATGGCTTTTAGTTGTTGGGCAGATGTCATTTCAAATAACGTAAGCTTCACATCTGGGAAGCGCTCTTGGAATTTCTTCAAGGCATTAACCATCAGACTGCCAGAGGCTGAATCTACAAAAGCGATGGATAATTGTCCGAATTTCCCCTGACTTGCAAGCTGTGTGATCTTAATAGATCTTTCCAATTGAGCAACCATATTTCTGGATTCTTCTAAAAATATCGCTCCTGCTGACGTAAGTCGAACTTGTCTTTTGGTTCGTTCCAAAAGCTTCACACCAAGCTCTTCTTCAAGGCTTTGAATTTGTTGGCTCAAGGGAGGTTGGGTGATATTCAGTTTTTTCGCAGCACGGTTAAAATGCAGTTCTTCCGCTACTGCGATAAAGTAACGTAGTTTTTTCAGATCCATAGCTGTGATTTCCTTTCACTAAGCCTTCACCGACCTATTCTCCAGTGGAACAGGTCGGTTTTTATCGTTCGAATTAAACTGTCACATAAGCTGCAAGCAGACGTGCAGTGTTCACCACGGCCTGCTTGTGCGTGCGCTCCATTGCATGGGAGGCGTGTACGCCAGGGCCGATCAAAGCAGCACGGATGTTATTACCTGCTCTTAGTGCAGCCGAAGCGTCCGAACCGTAGTGCGGATAAATATCTACAGCATACGGAATATTCAGCTCTTTGGCCAGTTCAATCAGACGGGTCGTCATATTATAGTCGTAAGGCCCGGAGGAATCTTTGGCACAGATAGAAACATCCGTTTCCTTGCAGCTCAGATCTTCACCCATACAGCCCATATCGACAGCTATCATCTCACTGATTCCTTCAGGTATGTAAGCCGCTCCGTGCCCCACTTCCTCATAGTTAGAAATGAGCAATTTAACGGTATGTCGAGGCTTCCAGTTTCCATGTACAGCAGATTCCAGTAGACCAAACAGTGCAGCTACACTAGCTTTATCATCCAGATGCCGTGACTTGATAAATCCACTCGGTGTTACGACTGGACGCGCATCGAACGAAATAAAATCGCCCACCGCAATACCGAGCTGAAGCACGTCTTCTTTTGACTCAACAAGCTCGTCAATCCGAACCTCCATGTGGCTCTCCTTGCGCTCAAAGCTTCGTGCATCATCATAGACGTGCACGGATGGATGGCTGGACAGAATAGTACCCGTATACGTTTGTCCGCTTCGGGTATGAATAAGGCAGTATTCGTTCTCAATGCTGTTCATCATGAAACCGCCGACGGATGTCAGACGTAGGGTGCCTTGTGCTGTAATCGAACGTACCATCGCGCCCAATGTATCCACATGTGCGCTCAGCGCCACCGTACGGTCCGTTTCCTGACCTTCCAGAGTCAAGATGGCACCGCCTTTTGCATTCCATTCGATGGGTACCCCGAGGCTCTCAGCTTCCTTATGAATCAGCTCCATCACATGGTGTGTGTACCCACTGGGACTGGGCGTGTTCAGTAGCTGATTTAAAAAGTTCATCATATAATCTTCATTTAATTGAATCGTCATTTGTTGCTCCTCCTCATTTGGACAACCGATCAGGGTTAGAGGACGGTTGCTCTATATCTTGGTCGAAAGTAGACCCTGTGCTGGAAGACCCAGTCGTGTCATAGGTCACATCCGCGTTTGCTTCCACCGTGGATGTGTGCTCTTCTTGTAATGTATGAAGCTGAGTAGTCAGACGTTTAATCTCTCTCTGAAGCCTATATTGGCGGAAAATACCGAAAGAACCGACAATAAGTCCACCTAGAAGAGTGCAACCAAGAATAAGCAGAATCAAAGGAATGCTAACCATACTGAATAGAAGGTTCACTTGAACCGAATTCACATTAATAACAGCAAATACAGCTGTTAACAGAGCAATAACAAGAGCTGCGATCAAAGACCATTGTGTTTTCAAAATGCCACCTCCTCCCGTTACATTATAAAATCCCTTGCCCGCCATGGACAAGGGATTTATCCGTGCATCATTTCAATGCTGGATTTTAAGTGCGCACGGTTTTACTTTCCTTCAGTTAGCTTTTCCATTTCTGTAATGACTTCTTCGAATACGCTCATCGCTTCGCGGATCGGCTGCGGAGAGGACATGTCAACGCCAGCTTTTTTCAAAATATTAATTGAATAATCACTGCCACCGCTCTTTAAGAAGCCCAAGTAACGGTCAACGGCTGGTTGGCCTTCTTCCAGAATCTGTTTCGAGAAACTAGTTGCTGCCGAGAAGCCAGTAGCATATTTGTAGACATAAAAACTGTTATAAAAATGAGGGATCCGTGCCCATTCCATTTCAATGTCTTTGTCTACCTTCATGCCAGGCCCGTGATATTTCACATTCAGATCATAGTAAATCTCCGATAAAAGCTGTGGTGTAAGGGATTCCCCCTGTTCAGCGCGTTCATGTACAATTTTCTCAAATTCCGCAAACATGGTTTGACGGAATACCGTTGTGCGGAATTGATCTGCATAGTAGGTGAGAAGGTACATTTTCTCTTTCGGATCGGTTGATTTGTTCAGCAAGTAGTCCATTAGCAACGCTTCATTGGTTGTGGATGCCACTTCAGCCAGGAAAATGGTGTACTGTGCATCTCTATACTTCAATGCGTTGTCTGAATAGTACGAATGCAACGCATGCCCCATTTCATGAGCAAGTGTGAACATGCTGTTCAGGTTGTCTTTATGATTCAGCAGCACATATGGGTGGGTACCATAAGCTCCCCAACTGTATGCACCAGTGCGTTTGTTTTCATTTTCGTATACATCAATCCAGCGCTCATCATAGCCTTTTTGCAGCGAAGCGAGATAGTCCTCGCCCAGTGGCTTAAGGCCTTCTTTTGTTTGCTTTTTGGCGTCTTCATACGTAATGTCCATCTTGTATTCGTCCACAAGCGGAGCGAACAAATCATACATATGGAGCTCATCCACACCTAACAACTTTTTACGCAGCTTGATGTAACGATGGAGCAGGGGTAAGCTTTCATGAATGGTATCAATGAGATTCGTATACACTTCCTTCGGAATATTGTCACCGTACAGTGACATTTCCAGTACAGAAGGGTATTTGCGAACACGAGAATAAAAAATATTTTTGTTTACATTGGCACTTAGTGTAGAAGCAATTGTATTTTTATTTTTGGCATATGTGTCATATACCGCTTTAAAAGCACGTTCGCGTACTTCGCGGTGCGGACTTTCGAGGAATTGAATGTAGCTGCCATGAGTCAGCTCAACCTCTTTGCCGTTCTCATCCTTAATTTTTGGAAACTTCAGATCAGCATTGTTGAGCATGCCAAAAATCGTTTGCGGGGCTTGAGCCAGATTGCCAACCTGAGCGAGCAGTGCTTCTTCTGTCTTGCCCAAAATATGTGCTTTTTCCCGCTTCATTTCTTGAAGTGTAAACCGATAATCTGCAAGCTTCGGATCTTCAATGAAGGCATCAAGCTGTTGATCCGGCAGTGCCAAAATTTCAGGCGTCACAAAAGAAAGAGACTCGCTAACCTCAACGCCTAATTTTTTGGCTTTTTGCGAAAGACCCTGGTATGTAGGTTCAGCTGTATCCTCATCATGATGCAGATGTGCGTACACATATACACGCTCGGTTTTAAGCGACAATTCATCTTCCAATTTAAAGCAGCTGCCAATCGACTCTGCTGAATTGAGCTTGCCTTGGAAATGTTCAGCCTTTTTGGCTAGTTGTTTGACTTCTTCGTATTCTTGATCCCATGCTTTGCGGTTGGGAAACAAATCTTCCAGTTTCCATGTATTTTCCACTGGCGCATCAGCGCGTTTTACAATTTCACTCATGGAGAGCCTCCTCTGATCGAACGTAATGTGGGGTAGGGCTGCGGCAGTAAGGGACGGATGCCAAAACGAAGAAACCGCCACGCTTACCGTAAGCAGCAGGGCAAGAGGTTTTACAGGATGCATGTAACGGCAGATCCTCCTTATACCATGGCTTGTTATGCCATAGTATGACCTCTTACGCCCGAAAGTATAATTTTCCTTACTGTGGGTTGGAACCTATATTTAATAAGCTGTATACAATAAGATAAAAGGCAAGGCAAACCATGATTACAGCAGTGAGGGCCATCCACTTTTTGAGAGGAGTCGGTATCGTATCACGCTTCATGATCAGCACTCCGCCCAGCGTGAAGGCCAGAATAATGAAGATGAGATAGCTGTTGGACACCATGAATAGGCTAGACCTGTTTGAAAGCGTTCATGATCCGCTGCCACTCTTCCTCATTATCTTGAAAGGACTGCTTGGGAAACCGATTTTGAGCCCAATGCATCAGCGCCGGACGGCTTAAAAACGTGTGGGCTTCCTCGCCCCAATCATCGGATATTTCCCGTAGAACGATGTAACGGCCCTGCACCTCGACAGTCATCATGTTCCAATTGTCTTTTTTGTATATTTCGTGTTTTTTCATCATATGCATGTCTCCGATTTTATAGATGTTTTGGTTCATGATACCGCAGTTTCCGCCGCAAAAGCAAATCATTCCAGCCCGAAAAACCAGGGAAAACATCAATTGCATTGTGAAAAAGCATGAAGTATAATATGGATATTCGCCATAGATGGCGGTATTTTTAGGAGGTTGTTCACTTGAAAGGTACAGTTAAATGGTTTAACGCAGAAAAAGGTTATGGCTTCATTCAAATGGATGGTGGCGAGGACGTATTCGTACATTTCTCCGCAATCCAAGGCGACGGCTTTAAAACTTTGGAAGAAGGTCAAGCGGTTGAATTCGAAATTACTGAAGGTAACCGTGGACCCCAAGCAGCTAACGTAATCAAACTGTAAGTGTAACTGAATTGTAAGAATGGTTCCGTTTCTACGGATGTCTTATATATTACGGTTAAACTATGAATTGAGAGCGCAGTTCCTTAAATTTAAGGGACTGCGCTTTTTTGCGTAAATACGTTTATGATATGAGAAGATTGAGCAGGAATAGGGTATTATACGTAATAAAACTAAGCAGAAGACATCTTAAAACGCTGTTTATGTTCTCTTTGCCGATGCTGTTCGGAAACATTCTGCAATCCCTGAATGGAACGATCAACTCGATCTGGGTTGGAAAGTTTCTGGGAGAAGCCGCATTGACTGCCGCTTCCAATGGAAATATTATAATGTTTTTTCTTATCAGTTCGATTTTTGGCGTCACCATGGCTGCCACTATTATGATCGGACAAAATATCGGAGCAGGAGACGTAGCTGAAACCAAGCGTGTAGTAGGTACAAGTGCAGTCTTTTTTCTGGTGCTCGCTTTTGCTATAGGTATTATCGGATTTTTGAGTGCGCCTTGGATTCTTCATGTACTCAATACACCTGCCGAATCGGTGGATATGGCGATCACGTATACACGTATTATTTTCGCAGGCATGCCCTTTTTGTACGGCTATAACTATATAATGACTGTAATGAGAGGGGCTGGAGATTCCAAAACACCATTTTATTTTCTAATCGTTTCTGTCGTACTGGATGTACTACTCAACCCGCTGTTAATATTCGGATGGTGACCGATTCCTGCTATGGGCATTGGAGGTTCCGCTACTGCTACCCTGATCGCTCAAGGGATCAGCTTTGTGTTGATCCTCATTTACCTATATCGAGTAAAATATTTTTTGCGCATTACTTCTTCAGAGCTTCATTTACTCAGATTTGATTGGAAGATTATTTGGACCCTAATCCGTAAGGGAGTGCCGATGGGGTTGCAAATGATTGCTGTCTCCACCAGCGCGATTGCTTTAATGAATCTGATTAATGGCTACGGAACAGTGGCAGCAGCAGCTTATACAGCAGCCAATAATTTGTCCAGCTATGTGCAGATGCCGGCAATGGCGTTAGGTGCAGCTGTATCTTCCTTTGCCGCTCAAAATATCGGAGCAGGACGTTGGGATCGAGTGCGCATGACAACCTGGATTGGGATTGTGTATAATTTTGTGTTGACTGGTGGAGCTGTGGTATTAATTTACGTGTTTAACCGTCAGGCCTTGCTCATGTTCCTTCCTTCTACGGGGGGTGCATTGGAATTGGGTATGCGGATTAATCTGATCACTTTGTGGTCTTTTGTTATATTCGGTGTTACTAATGTCATTACAGGTGTTGTTCGATCAACGGGTTCCGTAATGATACCGCTTTTAATTACCATTATTTTATTATGGGGCATTCGTATACCTTTGGCCTATGTATTTGTTGATGAGTATGGTCTAGATGCTGTATGGTGGAGTTTTCCTGTTGGTTTTGCTATCTCTGCCGTAGCAGTCATTTTCTATTATGCTTTCGGGAAATGGAAGCAGGCAAGCATGGGAGAGGGAATCCAAGGGGTGAAGCCAGCAGAGGACAAGGGATAGGTAGGCCATTTATACTATTTGCGATTAAAGTCTTATAAGGATAGATTTTGTGTAACTCCTATTTTTGACTAATAAAACATTACAGCTATAAAGTCTTTTTGTGAGAATAGCTCATTTTTCTTGAATTTTAAAGAAAAAAGTGAGGTTGTTCATTTGTGCTAAAAGGACGAACATATTATAATGGATATGGTTTGGATAGGTATAATTACGTAGACAACAATGTGGAGGCACCGTCATTTGAGTTATGTTGAGCAAGGACGTTATCAAGTACCGAGAGGCCCCATAGGTCTAATGAGCCGAATGTACAAGCACATTCTCCCTGAAACGAAACTAGAATTGAGTAACTGGAAGAGCAAGGCCGAACAAATTCCGGACCCTGAGCTGCGAAGCCAGGCGCTTGCGAGCATAGCGGATAAGACGTTTCACTGCGTGGGTGGGGCGGTTTATGCCGCAGCCAATATGTCTGCCCGGCAGACGCTAATTCCGCTGATCGTAGCGTATCAGACCATTAGTGATTATCTGGACAACCTGTGTGATCGCAGTACGTCCATGGACCCGGATGATTTCAGGCTGTTGCATCAGGCTATGCTGGATGCGGTTAATCCGACGGCTAGGCCAGTGAATTATTATGAGTTGCGTCGTGAGCAGGAGGATGGCGGTTATTTGACCGGGCTGGTGACAACCTGTCAGTCTTGTGTAAGCAGGCTTCCGGGCTATGAGGCGGCAATGCCTTACGTTCAGGATTTGGCGCGATTATACACGGATTTGCAAGTATACAAGCATATTAAACCCGAGCTGCGGGAACAAGCGCTTTTGGACTGGTGGTCGCTTCATAAAGACCGTACACCAGAGTTGCGCTGGAATGAGTTTGCTGCGGCTACCGGTTCAACTCTGGGGGTCTTTATGCTGTTTCTTGCTGCCAGCGACCAGCATCTGACCGATGCGGGGGCTGCCTCAATACATGCATCGTATTTTCCACATGTGTGCAGTCTTCATATTTTGCTGGATTATCTAATCGATCAAGACGAAGACCGGAAGGGCGGAGATCTTAACTTTTGCAATTATTATGAAGATACCGACATGATGCTAGACCGGATCGCCTACGTTGTGAATCGGGCGCGGGCTGATATTGCAGATGTCCCTGCCAGCTCCTTTCACCGGATGATTATCGAGGGATTGCTGGCTTTATATTTATCCGACCCTAAAGTTAGCGAGCAGCAGGACGTTCGCGCTGTTTCGAGACGTTTAATGAAAAATAGTCCGCTCATGCGTTTGTTTTTCTTATTAAACAGTCGATGGATAAGAAGGCTTATATGATTATTTTGAGGAGGTCATAAATCATGACAGCAGTTAAGAAAATTGCAGTATTAACAAGTGGTGGAGATTCACAAGGGATGAACGCGGCAGTTCGCGCCGTCGTACGTAGCGGATTGTATTTTGGACTGGAAGTATTCGGGATTCAACGCGGTTATCAAGGCCTTTTGAACGATGATATTTTTCCAATGGATCTGAGAAGCGTCGGAGATATTATCCAACGTGGGGGTACTGTACTTCAATCTGCAAGATGCCTGGAATTTACGACTGAAGAAGGGCAGAAAAAAGGCGCTCAAATTTTGCGTAACCGTGGAATTGACGGCGTAGTCGTGATTGGTGGCGACGGTTCTTACCAAGGAGCTAACAAACTGACCAAGCAAGGCATTAAAACCATGTGTCTTCCGGGAACGATTGACAATGACATTTCTTTCACGGACTACACTATTGGTTTTGATACAGCGGTTAGTATCGTAGTGGATGCAATCAACAAGCTGCGTGATACGATGTCATCCCATGAACGTTCTTCCATCGTGGAAGTTATGGGACGTCATTGCGGTGATATTGCACTGCATGCGGGTCTGGCTTCTGGCGCAGAAACGATTTTGGTGCCTGAGGTAGAATTTGACCTGAATGAAGTATCCGATCGGATGAAACAAAACTTTAAGCATGGCAAACGCCATAGTATCATTATCGTTGCTGAGGGTGTAGGCAAAGGCGAAACAGTAGCACAGGTTATCCAAGAAAACTGTCCGGATTATGAGCCTCGTGTTACAGTGCTTGGACACATTCAACGTGGAGGCACACCAACAGCGTTTGACCGCAACCTGGCGAGCCGTTTGGGTGACTTTGCTGTTCGCCAATTGATCGAGGGCATATCTGACAAGGCTTGCGGAACGATCGACGGTAAGTTGGTAGCTACAGATATTGACAAGGTTGTAAATACCAAAAAAGATTTCAATATGGAGCTTTATGAGCTGGCCTTGCGTTTGTCCCAATAATAAGAGCCTTATGTAAAATAGATCGGCTCTGATATTGGAAAAGATCAAAATTATGCGGATGACCCGAGTCATCCGCTATTTTTTTAGCTTTGAGTCTTATCAGGAGGTAGTCATACATGTACCTATTCAAAATCGAAGTGGACAGTTCGGAAGGAGCGCTGACCGTCATTCTCGCTGCTGAAAATGAAGAACAGGCATTTGAAGAAATTGAACAACATGTGGAGAGACACTTTCTTTATCCTCCCAAGCTGAACGAAGTGGCGATTGTGGAGAAAAAACGAATAACTTTAGGGGCAGCATATGTAATCGAGACACGCAAAGGCTAAATTGCCTCTGCGTGTTGTTTTTTTTCGGAGAAACGACGTTGTACTTTCACCAGACGCCAGAGAAGTAAAATAGCGCCTACTGCCAATCCTGTAATCAAACCGATCCAGTAGCCGTAGGGCCCTAGTGAAGTCCAGCGTGCCAGTATATATCCTACAGGAAGCCCAATGACCCAATAGGAGAGGAATGTGAGCAAAAAGGCTGGATTGACGTCTTTATACCCGCGCAGCGCTCCTTGTGTAGGTGTAGCGACAGCATCAGATATCTGAAAGAAAATCGCATAGATTAGAAAATGCTGTGCCAATTGAATGACCTGCGGATCGGTGGAGTAAAGTCGAGCAACCTGTTCACCCCAGATAAGCAGTACAATAGCTGTAATCAGTGATAGACCTACTGCGCTGCTGATACCCATTACACTATAAGCTTTGGCATCCCGCGGGCGAGTAGCTCCTGTTTCATAGCCAACCAGAATCGTAAGTGCCATGCAAATGCTGAGTGGAATCATATACAGCGTAGATGCAAAGTTCATGGCGGCCTGATGTGCGGCTATGGTAGCTGTATTATAACTGCTCATGAAGAGGGTGACGGCTGAAAAGACGGCAGTCTCAAAAAATATAGCAAATCCAATCGGTACTCCAATCTTGATGAGCTCTTTCAAAGCACCAGCAGCAATCCCGTATATTTTGTTAAAGATTCGGTATTCGGCAAATATTTTTCCACGATGCGCAGTGATACCGGCAACCAGCATGATGATCCAGTAGGTGGTCGCCGTCGCTACCCCGGAACCCACACCCCCCAGACGCGGAAAACCCCAGTTTCCATAAATAAGTAGATAATTTAACAATACATTGATGGGTAATGACATGAGCGTGATTAACATCGTAAAGCGGGTTTGTCCCAATGCATCCATAAAGCTTCGGAGCACAGTGTAGGCAAATAGAGGAACAATCCCGAAGGCCATGGCACAAAGGTAGTATAGGGCCACATTATGAACTCTCAGTTCCAAATTCATACCGTTCAAAATAGGTTTGACCAAAATAATGCCAGCAATCAAAACGACCATAGACAGGGCGAGAGAGAGCCAAAGTGCTTGAATGACATAGTAGGAGACTTTATCTTTGCGCTGTGCTCCTACCAATTGAGATACAATGGGCGTGATAGCCATAAGTATTCCATTAAGGCCTGTTTGTACAGGAACCCATAGGCTTACTCCAATGGCTACTCCAGCCAGATCGGCAGGGGAAAAGTGCCCTGACATATTCGTATCGAAAAAAGTCATGGCAGATAGTGCAAGCTGGGTAATCAGGATAGGGAGCAAAATGTAGAAAAGCTGCTTCCATTTCTGCCCCGTTGTTAGTGTCAATTGCATTTTTGTTTTCCTCATTTACTAGGGATTGATTATTTGTATATATCATAACATGTAAGTATTTATTGTAAGGGATACCGCTACATTTGAACAGTAATAAAAAAGACTGCACCCGTTCGCCAAACAACGGGACAGCCTTCGAAATAATTATATAATTTCTAAATCTTGTATAAGAGAACGAGAAGTCCGGAGGGATAAATTATTTGTAAGTTACTCCACTTGTATAGCGGTTTGTGGCATTCCAGAGTAAATATTCATCCACTTTCATATCCTTAAGCGCGCGAATTTGATCCTCTACTTGAGTTTTCCCATACTTGGCATAATGTCCGCTCCCCAACCAACTTGCGGTAAAATCCTGGATCCAAGGACGGATAATTGGCTTTAGCTTGCCCGTCGGATCGAGCTTTTTGTGGGTATCGGCCATGGAGCCTTTAATCGTCTGGTAAGGATTCTTATCGGGATCTTTTACACCGAACCAGCCTGTGGTGTAGTGACTTGGATAAACCATGGGCGAAATGACATCCACATTTTCGGAGATTTTAGTGAAATCCTGTCCGATCCCCTCCGCAGCAGGAACGGATGCGGCATATCCGAAAATATCTACCGATACTCGTACACCTAATGGAGCAAGCTCTTTGCGGGCATATTGTACGAATTCAGCGACTGCATCCGAGCGGGATTGATCTGATTTGGTATATTTCAGCTTGTCTGCTCTTTTCTCAAAGCCTTCGGGGAAACGTACATAGTCAAATTGAATTTCCTTAAAACCAAGTTTGGCTGCTTCCTTAGCGATGGCGATATTATAATCCCATACTTCTTTATTATAGGGATTAACGAACCCGTCTCCTTTGCCGTTTTTCCAGACAGAGCCGTCAGGGTTACGGAAAGACATCTCGGGATTTTTGTTGGCCAGTACAGTATCTTTAAATACGACAATACGAGCAATCGGGTAAACATTATGCTTTTTCAATCGGTCCATCAAACCGGAAATATCCCGAATGAATTTTTGCGGCTTGCCCAATTTGAGCAGCTCGGGAGTGGTCGTTGGATAAGTGATGTAACCTGCATCGTCTTTAATATCAATAACCATGGAATTGAGCTCTGTCTTGTCAAGCAGTTCAAGCAACTGGGTCATACGCGAACCGCCTGCGCTATAAGCCGTGACATAGATGCCCTTGATAGCAGGAGTCGTCGGTTGTGGGTCAATTTTAACCGGAGGATTGGAGGCATCCACCTTCATATTATTGTGCTGAGCCTGAATCATGGCGCTGCTAATTGTTGTTGCCACCGTATCTTTTACATTTGGAGCGTTGGCTGACTGATCCCCGTTTCCGCCTATCCCCATCGCCAATAGCATAATTGCCCAAATCATATTCATTTCCTAACTCTCTCCCTTATGTATGTCGCTTACCTGATTATACGTAAAGTTATGTATCGAAAAACAACACGCTTGTAACCAATACTGGAATCATCAGGCACAGTCTTACATGATTAACCCAACCGGTGTTCATTGAATCCATAAAAATGCATAAATAATGCCGCTCTCTTCGCGGTCGTAGATGCAACCGGAAGAAGCGGCACTTGGTAAAGAAATTTATTGAAGATAATTATTGTCTTGATGCTCGCAAATACTGTACTGAATAATTTCTAGCGCATCCGTTGGCTTGAGTATGGCCATCCCGTCCCGAAGCACAATCATCGAGTTAAGCTCATCCTTTTTGAGAGAAGGGAGCATTTCCGGGTACCACCTTAAGACAATGTCGGACAGTTTTACCGTTTCCATTTCCACAAAAATCACCCTTTCCTGCTCGGAATCATTCCAAAAGAATCATTCAATACGATTCGGAAAAGCAAAGTGCCTGTGAAATAGCAGGTAAAGCTGGTCTTTATATACTATGGGAACAGCGCACATATAGTGTACCACAGAAACTGTATTTTGACACTTAGGTTTGTGCTTATCTTCGGCGAAATGAACCCATCACCCCAACCGTTTCCACAATATTGACAAAAGCAGATGGGTCCACTTCTTTAATGATGCGTTTTAATTCAACTAGCTCGTAGCGTGTCGTGACAGTCATCAGCATGTCCTTTTCGGTATGTGAAAATGCGCCTTCAATTTTTATTTTGCTAACACCGCGTGGTGTGGTCAACATCCGCTCCAGTAGCTTGTCGGTGTGCTCTGTAATAATGTAGACGGTAATCTTCGTGTGACTGACATAGATTTGATCCAATACCTTGCCAGTCACAAAAATAGATAGCATCGACGCAAGTGCAATATTCCAATCATCGTTCAAATATCCTGCTGCAAGAATGACCAGTCCATTCATGCCAACAAGTACAGTTCCTACGGGGAAGTCACGATAACGAGTGACGATGGAACCGATAATGTCAAAACCGCCCGTGGACCCTCCTACCCGAAAGGAAATTCCTGCTCCAACGCCGATCATTACCCCACCAAAAACGGAGGCCAGCAGAGGGTCCGACACGACAGATTGCACCGGCACCCACGCCAAAATCCACGTTGTAACGACAACGGATAAAATGCTCAGGCTAATAAAACGCTTGCCTAAAATAAACCAGCCTGCAATAAGCATCGGGATATTGATAATAAAATACATCGCGCTGATATCAAATTTTGTGAAGTAGCCGATTAACATGGAAAGCCCGGCTACTCCTCCGCTCAGCAAGTGGTGTGGCACGAGAAACAGATTAAAACCGCATGCAATGGCAGCGGCTCCAAAAATGACAGTTAAGCAGTTTAACACTATTTTTAACAACTTAATTTCACCTCATTTAAATTATACGGGAAGCAACTTGCTGGTATTCATGAATTGTTCTGTGCTATAATGCGATGTGGATATTCTTGAGTAGGGACCTATGTCCAGAGAAACACTTAAAATTTAAACTGTTTTAAAAAGGATAAATTCGTTTAAGATGTATCGGATAGGTTCCCCAAATTCATTACAGAAAGATGCAGTTATAGGTCTAAATAAACTGTCACTGTATTGGGGAAAACTTATACAATAATATCGCTACTTAAGAATACAGACAACATTGTGGATTGTCCACCACATCCACCATTATGAAGGAGTTTGAATAAATTTGACGACATTTGCAGAATTTGATCTTGAACCGAAAGTAATTCAGGCGATTACAGAACTGGGTTTTGAAGAAGCAACACCAATTCAATCCCAATCCATCCCGATTGCACTGCAAGGCAGAGACATGATTGGCCAAGCCCAAACAGGTACTGGTAAAACTGCTGCGTTTGGTATTCCGCTGATCAACAAAATTTCTAGAAGCGACGAAAAAATCAGAGCCCTGATCATGGCACCAACACGTGAGCTTGCTATCCAGGTAGCTGAAGAAATCGAAAAACTCTCCCGTTTCAAAGGTCTTCGTACTTTGCCAATCTATGGTGGACAAGATATCGTACGCCAGATTCGTGCTTTGAAAAAGAAACCTCAAATTATTATTGGTACGCCAGGACGCTTGCTTGACCATATTAATCGCAAAACCATCAAGCTGGAAGATGTAAACACAGTTGTTTTGGATGAAGCAGATGAAATGTTGGATATGGGCTTCATGGAAGATATTCAATCCATTCTGAAGCAAGTTCCAGACGAGCGCCAAACGATGCTTTTCTCGGCTACAATGCCTCCTAATATTAAAAGATTGGCTGAGCAATTCCTCAAAAATCCTGAGCATGTTTCAGTTATTCCTAAACAAGTTAGTGCTCCACTGATTGATCAGGCCTATATCGAAGTTCCTGAGCGTCAAAAATTCGAAGCATTGAGCCGTTTGATCGACATGGAATCCCCAGAACTTGCTATCGTATTTGGGCGTACTAAGCGTCGGGTAGACGAGCTGGCTGAAGCTCTGCAAAAACGCGGATATTCTGCAGACGGTTTGCATGGTGACTTGTCTCAAAACCAACGTGATGCTGTAATGCGTAAATTCCGTGACGGAAGCATCGATGTGCTCGTAGCGACTGACGTAGCTGCCCGTGGTTTGGACGTTTCCGGCGTAACTCACGTTGTGAACTTTGACCTTCCGCAAGATCCAGAAAGCTATGTTCACCGTATTGGACGTACTGGACGTGCAGGTAAAGAAGGGGAAGCTTGGTCTTTCGTAACGCCTCGTGAAATTGACCATTTGCACTTTATCGAACGTGTAACTCGTCACCGCATTCCACGCAAGCCGCTTCCAACGTTGGCTGAAGCTCTGGAAGGCAAACAACGTATCATTGCTGAACGTCTCCTAGAGGCTGTAGAAAGCGGTGAGCTGAACGAGTACAAAGGTTTGGCTATTCAAATGCTGGAGCAATATGATTCTGTACAACTTCTCTCCGCAGCTCTGAAACTGATGACTGGTGAGAAAAGAGAAGCATCGATTGAGTTGACTCCAGAAGATCCGATCCGTGCAAAACGTCGTAAACCAGACGTGCGTTCTGGCGGTCGCAAGCCTTCCAACTATAGCGGTCGCAGCAATGGTGGTTACAATTCCAACCGTTCTGGCGGTACCAGCGGTAGTGGAAGTAAAGGTGGATATGGCGGTTACAACCGTGGCAAAGAAGGCGGTGGCTACAACCGTGATTCCGGAAGCCGCTACAGTGGAGATCGTAAACCACGCCCGAGCAGCAATGGAGAAACTCGTCGTCCTGCAAGACGTGAAGATTCCTCTTCCGAATAAGAAATGAAATAATGAAAAGTCGAAGCAGATGAAGCTTCGGCTTTTTTGTTATGATTGATCAGTATGAATGAACCTTTTAGCGATCTGCTTTAATGGGTCACGTATTGATTTCTCTGGCGTATTAGGGCTGAAATACGGTATGATATAGTCAAGAGCCGGAATTTATAGGCATAGCAACATGAGTCTTGGAACTGCCAAGGCTTGCGGAGGGAGAGACTGACATTGGAGTTTAAAGGAGCTATGGGTGGTATTTACCGCCTGACCGAGTGGATTACCCGACTGGCGGCTACAAATTTGTTATGGGTGTTATGTTCGTCGCCCTTTGTATTCTGCCTCATACTGAAATTACTTGTAATGAATCAGAATTTGGCTAATGAGTCTTTACAAATGAACTGGGCGATGGCTATTTTGGCACCGCTTACTTTATTTCCAGCCACATCGGCTATGTTCACAGTGGTTCGCAAATGGGTAATGGGTGATACCGATACGGGCGTGTTTCGTACCTTTTTTAAAGGGTATAAAGAGAATTATAAGCAGAGTCTGATCGGGGGTATCTTTTACACATTGCTGTTTGTCATCATGTATGTGGATTATACCGTATATATGACACAACTCAGCAACTTGCAAATCGTGGGCGTAATTATGCTTATTCTTATCATTATTTTGCTTGTGTCTATGTTTAACTTCTTTTCGATGGTGGCTCATTATCATATGTCTACCGGACAAATTATTAAAAATGCGGTTTTATTGACGCTGATTCGACCATTCCGTGTATTTTCCACCATGCTCGGCAGCGCCGTTGTTATATTTATTGGAGTCAAATATCCTGTGCTTTTCCTATTCTTCATCGGCAGCGTGGTTGCCTGGTTCGCTTTCTTTAATTTTTATGGAACATTCCTCAAAATGCAAGATCAAATGGAAAAGATGAAGCAGAAAGATGAAGATACGGCAACCATTGAAGACAAGAAAAGTGATAACCTCTAAAAATAAAACATATTTCTCCTAGCATTTACTTTCTGAGTGAGAAGCGCTATAATAAGGTCACATCCTGCGATGCACGTTACGGTCATTTGTTGTTTTGAACCAATGACAATGTCTAGGGAGATCTATACGGATGAACAGCTGAAAAGCCCTGTCAATTCCTGACAAGGGGACTTCAAAAGTTTATTCTGCGGTCACCCACCTGCTAAAGCAGGTTCAGAAGACGCTATGGTCGGACGGCATCGGCGGGTACTCCAAAGATAATGAATACACTCTGTTCATGCTTCGTGCAGAAACAGGGTGTTTTTTGTATGTAACAATGTTAAACTAAGACATGAGGTACTAAGGTCGCATACCACAGGTATGGTCGGTTAAATTTTTGTTGTTTAACGTTTTTATAAAGCGCTTGCAGCAAAAAAACCGATGTGCTGCATTATGGCAACGATTATCGTGAAGGAGGAAATGTCTTGTCGTTGAAGAGGACTCTGGTAGGGATTGTGCGCAGCCAAGAAGGTACAAGCGACCGGGTCAAGGACCCCCAAATGAAGACACGCTATTATAACTTATCGAGAGACAAGGCTTGGGAAGAAGTATCATCTATTTTGAAAAAAATTCCTGGCTACAAGGTACTCCATGAGGTAGCATCCGTAGGTGAGATTACGTTAGAGAAGCGAACGGCGTTCGGTAGAACTGTCGACATTACCGTTTCTATATTGTCCGTCTCGCCAGTTCGGAGTGCGGTGGATATTTATTCTGCTTCACGCGGATCGCTAGGGGACTTGGGCGCGAATTACCGCATCATTTTGCAACTGTTCGCTGTGATTGACAAGAAGCTGTCCGCTCATAAGGTCGTGCAGTAATTGTAGATGTGTGAGCAGTGATGTGGCAGACAAACGTCAAAAAAAGCGAGGAAGGCAACCCTTCACTCGCTTTTTTAATATTCAGTCTTGATTTAGACGAGTTTTTTCACTGCTGCAATCGCTTGCTCATAGTCAGGGTGCTCGGACATTTCGCTCAAGTATTCTACGTAAGCGATTTTGTCATTTTGATCAATCACAAAAATAGCTCTATGATCCAAATGGAATTCCTTGATGAACACACCATAAGCTTCGCCGAAGGAATGATCCTTATAGTCGGACAGTGTCAATACGCGGTCGATACCGGCAGCACCGCACCAACGAGCTTGAGCGAAAGGCAGATCGACGCTGACAGTCAGCACTACGACTTGATCCCCAAGGGAATCAGCTTCCTGGTTAAAACGTCGAGTCTGTGCGTCACACACGCCTGTATCCAAAGAAGGAACAACACTGATCAATTTGACTTTGCCTGCAAAGTCTTGGAGCGTAGCTGCTTCTAGCAGGTTTTTCTGTAATTTGAAATCAGGTGCCTGATCTCCAACCTTCAGTTCAGGACCTAAGAGTGTCAAAGGATTGCCTTTAAAAGTAGCAGCTCCTGTACGTTCTTGTGCCATATGTAATAGCCTCCTTGGTTTTTAGCATTGGTTATCGTTGCCGAAATCTATTATAATCTTTTATAAAAGACATTGTCCAATTTGAATAAGGTGGAGACACCCATGAAGGAAGGATTGCCTTGATTTTTTTACGTTATGAGAACTGGAAAAGTTATTTGCGGTTTTACCCAGTAACCTGTCTGATTTTGCTCATTAATATTGTGATGTTTATTGTACTCACCGTACAGGGTGGATCGGAAAATAGTTTGACGTTGATCCGATATGGAGCTTTGATTAATGAGGCGCCATTCACTGATCAACTGTGGCGATATGTATCAGCTATGTTTTTACATGCAGGGTTTGATCATCTTCTGTTCAATTCCTTCGCCATACTCGTCTTCGCTCCTCCGCTGGAGCGTTTGCTGGGGTCCTTCCGCTATGTGTTATTGTATCTGGTCACGGGCATTGTAGGGAACATACTGTCCATCGCGCATTACAATATGATGACGGAAACGACAGTCTCTGTAGGAGCTTCAGGAGCGATTTATGGCATCTATGGAGCATTCCTATACGTTGCCCTGTTCCAGCGGTCACTGATGGATGACGCCTCGCGTAAAACGCTGTACACGCTGCTTGGGTTTGGTATCCTGTTTTCTTTCGCTGTAGCGAACATTAACTGGACCGCTCACTTCGGGGGATTGCTCAGTGGGTTTTTCCTTTATGGATTAATGATCAGATTGACTGGCCAACGCAAACGTCACTAAAGATAGTTTTACGGTAAGTTAGCAGGGGAAGAAAGAGGATGATGTTCGATTGACGTCTTCTTCCGGATGTTGAAAAACAGATTGGAGCGAATATCGGAGTGGAATTACGACAGTTGCAATACTTCATGAAGGTAGCGCAAAAAGAACATGTCACTCAGGCAGCCGAGGAGCTACATGTGGCGCAATCTGCGGTAAGTCGGCAAATTCATCAGCTTGAAGAGGAGCTGGGAGTCAATCTTTTTATGCAAAAGGGTCGCAATTTGCAGCTTACGCCAGTGGGACAACTATTTTGCAAACGGGTTGAGACGATTATAAAAGATCTAGAGCGAGCTGTTTTAGAAGTTCATGAGTTTTTGGATCCTGAGGGGGGCGAAATCCGCATCGGTTTTCCGCACAGTTTGGGGATTCATCTTATTCCTACGGTGGTGGCTGAATTCCGAAAGCGGTATCCCAATGTTAAATTCAGATTTAAACAGGGGATGTACCCGAGTTTAATTCGTGATGTGTTAGCGGGTGAGGTGGATTTGGCTTTTGTATCTCCTTTTCCGGATCGTCATGATCATGTAGAGGGGGATGTGGTGCTGACCGAGGAGTTGTTTGCTGTTCTCCCGCCCAATCATCCTTTAGCTACGGCCAAACACATTACGCTGAGTCAGCTTAAAGGAGAAAAATTCATCCTGTTCAGAGATGGATATTCGTTACGTCCGATTGTCTGGCAGGCTTGTCTGGAGGCAGGGTTTACGCCGGATATCGCTTTTGAAGGTGAAGAGACAGATACGATTCGCGGATTAGTTGCGGCTGGTATGGGAGTCAGTCTTTTGCCTGAAATGGCGTTGTTTCAGACCAACCCGCTTCAACCTGCAAGAGTGTCGATTGTTGATCCAGAGGTCACGCGAACTATTGGCTTGATTCATCGCAGAGATGACAAACTACCATTAGTTGCAAAGTCATTCCGAACTTTTTTGTTGCAATATTTTGGCCTTAAAGGTAGTGCTGCTACTCCGAATGGAAGTGCTAAAGCGGATTTAGGGCAGTGAGTATAGCTGATTGGTTTTAGATAAAGGAAAAAGGTTGTTCCTCTTGGTGGAGGAACAACCTTTTTTTGTAATACAAGCAATTAATCCCGGCTGTTAAAGATACCGATTAAGCGGATTAGTTCCAGCAATGAAACGAGAGCTGCAGCCACATAAGTTAATGCAGCAGCATTTAATACTTTGGCTATACCCCGTTCTTCATCACTACGGATAAACCCTTCGGAAACCATAATTTCTCGGGCGCGGTTGGAAGCATTAAATTCAACCGGTAATGTAATTAATTGAAAAGCGACAGTAGCCGAGAAAAAGATGATACCCAAGCCAATCAGGTTCGTGTAGCTGAATAAGAAACCGGCAATCAGCAGAAACGGTGCAATCCCGGAAGCGAAGTTTACGATCGGAAAGATCCGGTGACGGAGTGCCAGCATGGGATAGTGCTCTTTATGCTGAATGGCATGACCAACCTCGTGACAAGCTACGGCAACTGCGGAAATAGATTTTTCATAATAAACGGGCTCGGACAGCCGTACGACTCTTTGCATTGGATCATAATGGTCAGACAACGCACCAGGTACTGGTTCAATAGGCACATCATGCAAACCATTGCGATCCAGCATATGCCGAGCTGCATCATAACCGGTCAACCCATTTTCGTTTGGGACATCAGACCATTTATTAAAAGTACCTTTTACACGGAATTGCGCCCATAAGGATAATCCGAACGCAAGAATAATCAATATATACATACCCATCATAAAGCAACCCTCCATTATTGTTCATCACTAGCCCGGGCATCTACATCATAGAACTATGCTCCAGCAGATACTTCAGAGCTTCGATACAAGCGGCGCTTTGTGGTAGTAGACCAGTAAGCAACTTGCGCGCTTGAACGGGCTTGAGCTGCCCCAGAAGAGGCTGTAGTTCATTGACTTCACGTTCCAGACGCTGCATGTGCATTTCTAGACTCGTTAATTTGTCCGTGACGTGCTCTTCCCCCGCGACCGAGTTCCATTTAATCAGTGTCTGTCTGATTTCCTCGAGGCTATATTTCTCTTGTTTCATTTGGTTAATACGTTCAAGCCTGTTTAAGGTTTCATCATTATAAAGCCGATAATTTTTCAATGATCGTTCTTCAGGTGTGATTAAACCAAGCTTTGTGTAATAATCAATAGTTCGTTCGCTGACACCAGCCGCCTTGGCTAGCTCACCAATTCGATACAGCTTCATATCCCCATCTGTCTTCACCTCGCGCTCTTCGTTCAACCTTCAATATTAGCATTTGCAAACGGAGTGTTTATAAAGAATATTTTACATGATTCCCAACCATACAGTCAAACGTCATGCTTTTTTTCGGACAGAAACAAGCTACTTTTATAGTTAGTAAATGTGACATGGATTGTTTGGGACCATATTTTTTTAACATAATAAAAAAAATCTTGTCAACTTTCATGTATTCTGATTATAATGACAATAAGAATTTCACGAAATGTAAAGAAACTTAACATTCGAGGGAGTGGGCTTCATGAGAAAAAAGTGGTTAGTTGTATTATTGGCCATGCTGACAGTATTAGCTTTTCCGGTAGGTGCGTTTGCTGCTGACGGTCCGACAAATATTCAACTTCAAGCTGGGCTAAACACGGCCTTTACGTTCTTGGCATTTATACTTGTATTTTTTATGCAAGCGGGATTTGCATTGCTGGAGGCAGGCTCGACACGAATGAAGAATGCGGGCCATGTCGCTGGTAAAACGATTCTCACCACGGGTGTTGCGGCTTTGTCCTTCTGGGCACTTGGATTTGGATTCGGCTTTGGTAATGATGGCGGCAACGGATTTATGGGACTGACGGGTTTCTTCATGAGTGGTACGGATGCTGCAGTATCGTTTGATGCTCTTTCAGGTCTGGATGTTCCGATTACAATTATGTTTTTGTTCCACTTTGCTTTCGCTGCGGTATCACTTTCTATCGCATGCGGGGGGATGGCAGAGCGTGCAAAATTAAGTGTATACATTATCTTCGGTATTTTATTCTCCATCGTAATCTATCCGGTTGTAGCTCACTGGGTGTGGGGCGGCGGATGGCTTGGTAAGTTGGGAATGCAGGATTATGCCGGTTCGACGGTAGTCCATTTGACAGGCGCTACGGCGGCACTTGTCGCTACACTGCTGCTCAAACCGCGTCTGGGCAAGTTCAATAAAGATGGCAAGCCGAACATTATCCCTGGTCATAATCAGGTGTACTCTATCTTGGGTGTTATTATTCTCTGGTTTGGTTGGTTTGGATTTAACCCAGGTAGTGCTGTATCGGCTATGAATGACGGATTCTTTGGATATGTGGCCTTGACTACCAATATTGCTGCTGCGGCAGGTGGAGTTTTCGCTTTGCTCGTATCCTGGATGGTATACGGAAAGGCAGATATTCCTGCTATGCTAAACGGTGTGCTGGCGGCTTTGGTTGCCATTACTGGTTCTTGTGCCTTTGTAGCACCTTGGGCGGCACTGGTCATTGGTGCAGTTGCAGGGATCGTCACTTTCTTCACAGCGCAATGGTTCGAGCGTGCAAGAGTAGATGACCCGGTATATGCTTTCTCCGTGCATGGTGTTGCAGGGATGTGGGGCGCAGTGTCCACAGGGTTGTTCGCTACTCCTGAGCTTGTAAAAATAACAGGTGTAGGTCAAGCGGGTCTGTTCTATGGTGGTGGATTTACCCAATTAGGAGTACAGCTGCTTGGACTGATTGGCACCTTGGCTTTCGTGTTCGTCATTTCCTTCATTATTCTGGGTGCGATGAAAGCAATTATGGGTATTCGCGTTACGGAAGAGGAAGAAACAATGGGACTGGATATCAGTGAACACGGTACGTACGGCTATCCTGAGCAAATGAAGTTGGTTGCTGAGGCTGAAAAGCGTTCTGGAATTGTGAACTAATATGTAAAATATAAAGAACCAGTATGGATGAGCGGAGGAGATGGAAGTATGGAACTGCAAAATATGGCCCCTTGGGTGAGTTCCGCCGAAGCGATAGATCATGCAGATACACCTGAATCGCTAAGGCAGGCCAGGGTCGACTCTCAAAAATGGCTGCTGGCTTCCCAAGCCTCCGCTCCGTTATCAGACTGGTTACGAACGGCGAATGAAATGCATGACCGCATCGCGGCCAGAGCTGTACAAATGTGCGAAAAAGGGATGGTTGAGGATGGCTTCGGCCCTCCTCCCGTCCCTTACGCATTTATAGCCTTCGGAAGCATGGGGCGCTCGGAATCGACGCTGTGGAGTGACCAGGATAACGGTATGATTATCAGTGACACAATATCTGCTGACAAAGAATTGTATTTTAGAGAGTTTGGTCGCAGAGTGTCTGCGATGTTAGAGTATTTGGGATATCCCAAATGTGAAGGGAAAGTAATGTGCTCGGAGCCGTTGTGGCGTCAAACATTGTCTGGATGGCAAAAACAGCTAACGAAATGGTCGGATGATTTTGCTTGGGAGCCGATCCGTTATCTGATTATCTCGTCTGATATGAGGCATATCGCTGGAGATGAGCGACTATCTGCAAACTGGAAACGAAGTTTTTATGAGTTGTTCCGAAAACATCCTGATTTACCCTCGGCGGTACTTAGGAACACAGTGAGGCATAAAGCGACACTTAATATTTTAGGTCAGATCGTTACCGAGCGCTTCGGTGAGCATGCGGGCGATTTTGATGTGAAATACGGATTGTACATTCCACTGGTGAACGCAGTCCGTTTTTTGGCGTTGCAACATGGTGTAGAGGAAACCTCCACCTTCAAAAGGCTCAGTCGTCTCGCATCACTGGAAGCGGCACCGTTGCCTTTACTCGATGCTTGCGAGCGAGCCTTTCGGATTGCGCTTCAGCTACGAATGGCTACGCCAGTGAAAGAGAATGATGGATTGCTGGTCAGCAATGGCTACCTGGCTGTAAAGCCGCTGAAACAAGGTAAAGGCTGGCATGAGTTGCGCGAGGCGCTTTCGACGGTACGACGGCTGCATCGTGCGTTGCAAAGGCAGTTGCGATTTATGGAAGGGAGAAGGTCATGAAGGAACCGGCGCAGGGAAGTGGCTTCTGGAGCGCTCTCCGCAGAGGAGGAGTACCGTCTGCGATCGCATCTGTAATGGGGGCTCCTACGGCTCAGCAGATGGCGTTTATTCGCTCCTTAACCCGGGAGCAACGGCGCTCTGAAGTATTGCGGACCCCGCTGGATCGTTTGGAGACGGTAGTTTTTGATCTGGAGACAACGGGATTTTCAGCACAGCATGGAGATGAGATTTTATCGTTCGGGGCGATTCGGGTTGTCGGGGACATGATTATGGAAAAAGAGCAGTTTTATACGCTTGTTAATCCACGGACTGTGATTCCTGAGCACATTACCGAGCTAACTGGGATTACCCGGGAAATGACGGATCAAGCTCCACCACTTATGAATGGACTGCACGACTTTATGTCCTTTGTAGGTGGGCGAGTACTTGTAGCACATGCTAGCGCTCATGATAAGGCCTTTTTGAATGCTGCGTTATGGAAAACATCTAAAGTCCAATTGACTCATCGTGTTCTGGATACGATGATGCTTGCCAAATGGCTCGAGCCACAGCAACATCAAACCTACAGTTTGGATGAATTGTTGGCCTACCAATCCATTCCGATTGAAGGGCGGCACCATGCGTTAGAGGATGCGAAAATGACGGCTAAGCTGTGGGTTGCGTATGTTCAGGAAATGCTGAAGCGTAACGTGACCAATTTGGCAGATGTCTACGCGCATTTAAGTCATGCCTGATTCAGTACAAGGCATAGCATTCATATACACATAAAAACAGCAAGTTCGCGATTTCGTGGGTTTGCTGTTTTTTTTTGCGTCCTGTTCAGATTTAGAAGGTTAGAGGTGGGAACAGTATGGGCATCCTATGGAGAAGGTAAGGGTCATTTAGATGAAAGACAGGTGATAAGACGTGAAAAGATTTCTTTTCATCAGAGCGATGGTTATGCTGGTTGTGATTGGGGCTTCATGGGGAGTTATTGCAAACACAACTTATGCAGCAAGCCTGTCCATAAAAAATGTACCATTAAAAGAGGAATATGGTAGAGAAAGACTTGAAGCTGAGAAAGAGGTAGAGGCTGAAACACATGCGGTAGAGGTAATGAAAAAGATAAAACCTGGGCAACGGCTTCCTTCTTTGATTTTAAAGGGGTTAAATGGCAAGTCCTACGATGTAGGGGCCACGCGCAATAAAGCTTTGGTTATTAGCTTTTGGGCTTCGTGGTGCGACCCGTGCCGATTAGAAGCACCTATGCTGAATGAGTTGTATAGTAAGTACAAAGATGATGTGGATGTTTATGGTATCAATGTAACTCGCTATGATCGATTGGAGGATGTACAGAAGTTTTCCCGCTCTTTGGATCTCCAATTTCCCATTTTACTTGATGAGCAAGGAGCATTGTTTGAACGATTTGGAGGGGTGGCTTTTCCGACCCATGTACTGGTTGATCATCATGGACAGGTCCGCGAAATCATAATCGGAATGCTCAGTGAGCAGGAGTTGGAACGCAAAATAAAAACTCTTCAAAAAAAGAAGGTGTCTTTGGGAGCCGAGTAGACCGCCAAAGGCACCTTATAGCTCATGCGAGCACCTGATTAGTGATTAACTAATCCATGATGAGTAAGCTCTGCCTGATCGTTTTTTGGAGTTGGTGCTTCCAACAATGCGTAACGGAAACTGTCCAAGAGAGCTTCCCAGCTGGCTTCAATTACATTTTCAGATACACCTACGTTACTCCAGACGTCCTCGTAATTTTTAGACTCAATGAGCACACGTACCTTGGCGGCGGTGGCATCCTTTTCGTCAAGCACACGTACCTTGTAGTCAGCCAAATGCATGTCCCGCAAGGCAGGGAAATATTGAGAAAGAGCCTTGCGGAGTGCGTTATCGAGCGCGTTGACAGGACCGTTGCCTTCAGCTGCGGTATAGACACTCGTCCCTGCGACATTCAGCTTCAAGAATGCCTCGGATACGACCGGGCGGCCGGCTGTTTTCTCTACCAGCACTTTAAAGGACTCAAAAGAGAACATTTCCTTCACTTCACCGCCTGCTTCACGAATGAGCAGTTCCAGCGAAGCATCCGCGCCTTCAAACTGGTATCCCTGATGCTCCAGTTCCTTGATGCGGCTAATTACGCCACGTGCCTCATCACTGGATGGGTCAAGGGTGATGCCCAGCTCTTGCGCTTTGGATACCACGTTGCTTTGCCCGGCCAGTTCGGAGACCAAAACCCGCTGCTTGTTCCCCACGAGTTCAGGAGCGATGTGCTCATAAGTTCGCGAGTCGCGTAGAATGGCTGACACGTGAATGCCCCCCTTATGGGCAAAAGCTGCATTGCCAACATAAGGCTGGTTCACAGGCATATTGACGTTGGCGACTTCGCTCACAAAGCGGGCTGTATTGTGGAGTTGATTTAACTTTTCAATATCTAGACAGTCGTAGCCCAGCTTGAGCTGCAAATTAGGAATGACGGAGCACAGGTTAGCGTTACCACACCGTTCACCGTAGCCGTTGATGGTACCCTGAACCTGCCTTGCGCCTGCTTGTACAGCACTTAGAGAGTTCGCTACTGCCAATTCGCAGTCATTGTGTGTATGAATACCCAACTGTGACCTCGTTATCTGGCTTTGCAGCATAGTGACAATTTCCTGAATCTCATGTGGTAGGGTACCGCCGTTTGTATCGCACATCACGAGCCAATCCGCGCCTGCTTCTTCAGCTTTTTTCATAACGGCCATTGCATACTCGGGATTATTTTTATATCCGTCGAAAAAATGTTCGGCATCAAAAATAACCTCCATGCCCCCTTGCTTTAAAAAGGCGATGGAGTCGTAAATCATAGACAGATTTTCCTCCAGCGTCGTCTGTAAGGCGGTGTGTACATGAAAATCCCATGATTTACCCACAAGTGTAGCAGCCTGAGCGCCGGATTCCAGAATTCGTTGCAGATTGACATCCTGTGCTGCGATGCTATCTTTGCGTCGCGTGCTGCCGAAGGCGACAATCTTTGCCTGAAGGCCCAGCTCTTGTACCCGTTTGAAAAATTCGATATCCTTGCTATTGCTTCCGGGAATCCCGCCTTCAATATAATGAACACCGAGATCATCGAGTTTTTTGGCGATTTTCAATTTGTCATCAGCAGACAAGCTAATTCCTTCTCCTTGAGTGCCGTCTCGCAGCGTTGTGTCAAAGATAGAAATAGCGGTGGACATGAGGGACTCCTCCTTTGCGGATTGCTCAGATTGGTGATGCTCTGCTTTTTTAAGCATATTAATTTAGTTGTTTAACGCTTAAAAACAGGAAAGCGTTAGTTTGTCGTGTTCGTATGTTAGTCGATTATATCAACTTATGACTTCAATTGTAATATATAATTATCATTTTTAGCCGCAAAACCATTATTTTTATGTAAAATAGAAATAGCATTTAAAAGTGTCTCAAGTATAAAATCAAAACACATATTCCCGCGATGACGGGTGAATTTACAGTTAAAAAGAAGGGTTGAGCATGAAAGATGTCAGTGCTTATTATCCGGCTGGTGGGCGAGTTATTCTGCATGTGGATATGAATGCATTTTATTGTTCCGTTCATGCAGCGGAGGAGCCGGAGAAATATAAGGGACTGCCTACCGCGGTGGCAGGCAGTAGTGAGCTGCGCAAAGGTGTAATTGTAACCTGCTCTTATGAAGCCCGACGATTGGGCATTTCAACAGGGATGGTCGTTCAGCAGGCTCGCCGGATCTGTCCACAGCTCATTGTAATACAGCCTGATTTTCACTTGTATCGTCGTTATTCCAAAGCATTTATGAGCATTGCATATTCGTATACGCCTATGCTGGAAGCGACTTCAATTGATGAGTGCTATCTGGATATTTCTGGATCCAAACAGTTTGGAACACCTATGGAAATTGCTGAGGAAATCCAGCGCAGAGTAGAAGACGAGCTGGGCCTGCCCTGTTCAATTGGAGTTGCTCCTAACAAGTTGCTGGCCAAAATGGCTTCTGATCTGAAAAAACCACGCGGGATATCTATTCTACGTTTGCGTGATGTACCCAATATTTTGTGGAACCTTCCTTGTGGTCAATTGTTTGGTGTGGGCCGCAAAACGGCAGATAAGCTTCTACAAATGAATATTCGTACCATTGGGCAACTGGCTAAGGCCGATGAGCATATGCTGGTTGGCGTATTTGGTGTGACGGGTTCGTGGTTAAAATTGGCCGCTAACGGAATTAACCATTCACCTGTCAGCACTGAGCGGGAGCCAAACAAGTCCATTGGTCACACGACTACCCTGCCTATGGATGTGGTAAAGCTGGAAGAAGCCCAACGGGTACTTCTTAACATTAGTGATCAGGTAGCCCGGCGGCTTCGACGACACGGTATGCTGGCAGGAGGTATACAATTGACGATTCGGACGCCGGATATGAAGACCTTTACGCGTTCTCAAGTCAGGAGCACTCCTACGGAAAGTGCAGAGGACATATATAAGGAAGCTTGTTCGTTGTATCGTCGCCATTGGGGAGAAGATAAGCCTGTGCGCTTACTGGGGATTACGTTACAGCAGCTCATTCCAAAGGAGGAAGCGGCCGTTCAAATGGATCTATTTGAATACCAGGATCAGCCTAAGAAAGAAAGCTTATTGAAGACGATGGATGCACTGCGCGATAAGTTTGGTGAAAATGCAATTTTGACCGCTGGGATGCTGGGAGATGATCCTTCGGTACTTCTTCGCAACTCCAAGCTGCGCGGAACTTCGCTGCAAAAAGACAATCTACCAACTCCGGAGTGAACTTTTGGATAGATTATTGCAAGCATCACAAGCTTACGTTATAAGCATTTTTTGCACGAAGGATAAAGGAAAATAATTTGTAATAATATTGGGTTTGTATTAATATGTGAATAGAATGTAAAAGCTGGTTTGTTTGATTGTATAGGAGGAAGAGAAAAGTTATGGCTAAATACACTTGGGTAGAAAAAGATACATGCATTGCTTGCGGAGCCTGTGGCGCTACAGCACCTGACATTTATGATTATGATGATGAAGGTTTGGCTGAAGTGATCTTTGAAGGGGATGCAAACCAAGGCATCAAGGCAATTTCGGATGATTTGTTTGATGATATGCAAGATGCTTGCGACGGTTGCCCTACAGATTCCATTAAAGTAGCAGACGAGCCGTTCAATAAAGAAGGTTAAGCGTAGGCTTCTTTGATAGGCACAGCACCGACAGCTCCCTTCGCCGTATAACGGTGAAAGTAAGCTGTTGGTGCTGTTTTTTTTTTTAGATTATAAAATGGTTTAGCGGAGCTGAGCCATTCTATAATCGCAAGAAAAACTTCTGCCAAACGCGGTCTGGCTTCCGTGAAAGTCCATCGATAGACGTTTTTTTTATGTGCTGTCCATCGAGTCTATTTTTACCGATATACATAATAGGAAGTATGCAAGATTACACGATCAGGAGGATCCGATGAACCATTCGCCTCATCTTAAATCGTATGTAAAAAAACACCCTGATAATAAAATGGCCTGGTATTTACTCGGCAAAGAGTATGAGAGCAGCGGTCAGGAGGGCAAAGCAAATTATTGCTTCAATCGCGCAGGAGAAGTGTTCGAAGCCTTCGAGCATAAACAGATTCCGGCAGACGTATGGATGGAATATCAGGATAAACTGGTTCAGATGTCCAAGGAGAAGGAGCGAAGGACGGCTCGAACACGCCACCTGTTAACTGCGTTAATGGTACTACTGCTCATATGGGTTCCTTCAGCCAATTCACCGAGACCCTCAAATGAAAATACATCTGTTCCATCCGGAACTGAGCAGGCAGCAATTGATAATATTGAAGTTACGAAAGTGGCCACTGCTGATCCGAAGGAGATGGCCCAGATCGGTGCGGTTGGTGGTGTGTTTACGGCTCAAGCTCGAAAAGGGAGTGGAGCTGGAACGGGGCTTACTGATATGTTGGCTAAGACTAGCCGATTGCCGTCCAAGACTACGGTGTTGGGCATGGAGCAAGGGGGCTCGTGGCTGCTCTGGAGAGAGGGCATGAAGCCATTACTTAGTGTACAGAACAAAGGAAACGGCGAATTAGCTGTTCAGTCTTACGACGCCGCTGCGTGTGCTTGCAAGCCGTCAGACAGTGAAAATCTTCGCAAAGCAGGTCTAAAATGGGCTGCTGGACAGGAGGAATTAGCTGTGTTGAATAGCTCCATGCGTGCTTTTCGCTCACAGCATCAACGTCTTCCCCAGAGTCTTGATGAACTGACTCGAGACTTTCCCGCTAACACGATGTACGGTACGACAGACGGGATGAAGAAGGCTTTTACACCTATGCGTAAATTACTTGCTTCACCTGGACATGGAACTGGGAAGGCAGTAGATTTAGACGCTGACTCGTCGGCCGAAAGCAGTCCACTACTGGCATCGTCATTGCACGGACGACCTTTTCTGGGGCAACCGCTGCGAATTGTGGTGGACAAATCTAAGCACAGGCTCGCCCTGGTAAGTGGCAATGTACTTATTCGAAATTATCCTATCGGTTTGGGTGGAGAAAGAACACCAGAAGGGAAATTTGTGATTACCGATAAAGTAGTAAATCCGAACGGTAAATCCAACGGTGAGTTTGGTAGTCGTGGAATGCAACTGTCTGCAACGAATTATGCCATTCATGGCACGAACGAGCCGGACAGCATTGGCAAAAATGAGTCGTTGGGTTGCGTCCGAATGGGTAAAGAGGATGTGGAGGAATTGTTTGCACTCGTACCTTCGGGTACGGAGGTGGTCATTGGTAACGGGGGATTGCCTGATCAAGTGCTTGTGCCTGGTTCTCGATTTACAAGTGAGCCGCAGCATGACCAGACGAATCCCCGCAAAACCTATCACTGGCTAAATTAACGTTTTGATGCTATTGCTACTTGGTGTTTAACGATTTCCTGCTTGTGCTAAAACAATGACCAGAATAATCACAATGATGAGGAGAACAAAGCTGACGGCGGTCCATACAATCGCTTTCTTGTTCACCTCATCCTTTTTCTTTTGCAGACTGGGCGGCTTGCGCTTGGTCTTCATATCAGCAATCCCTCTTTTCTAACGGGCTAAGGTCTTGTCTTACTATGTCCATTGTAAATGGTTTGATTATACATTTTCAATGACATCTCCATGACAACTGAATTGTTCTGATACTACACCTCGCAAATTACTTTCTTTTTGGTATGGAAAAAGCTAAACTATTTTGTAGAGATGTTTTTTTAGGATTGTGCAAGGGCATAGAACGGAGTGGATGAATCGTGTTGTATCGAAGGATTGCGAAACCTGTTTTTTTTAAAATGAGTCCAGAGACGGCCCATCATGTAGTCATTGACGGCTTAAAACATGCGGGTTCACTCCCTGGTGGAGCAGCGACACTGCGAGGGATGTACGGAGTCAAGGAAACGGAGGATCTTGCCGTTGATCTGTTTGGCATTCATTTTCCCAACCCGATTGGACTGGCTGCAGGACTGGATAAAAATGCAGAAGCGGTTACTGGTTTTTCTTCCATCGGGTTTGGATTTATGGAAGTGGGAACGGTGACACCTGTGGGACAGCCCGGCAATGATCGACCTCGTTTGTTCCGACTGCCTCCCGATGAGGCGTTAGTTAATCGGATGGGCTTTAACAATCTGGGTGCTGAGAGCATGGCCAAACGTCTGGCTGCACTCAAACATCGACCTGTTCCGGTCGCAGTTAATATCGGTAAAAATAAACTCACGCCCAATGAGGATGCTCATAAGGACTATGAAAAGTGTATTTCTGCACTGTATCCATATGCGGACTTCTTTGTAGTGAATATTAGCTCGCCGAATACGCCGGATTTACGAAAGCTCCAGCATGGTCATGAACTGAAGTCGCTATTGGAAGCGGTTCGGGCAGAGATGGGAGTCCAGGCGAAAAAGTATGGCAATGCCAAGTCTGTACTGGTTAAAATTGCGCCGGATGTATCGGATGAGGAATTGGAATATATGACAGACGCGATTGCTGCCAGTGGAGTAGACGGCATTATTGCGACCAATACAACAATATCCAGAGCTGGTCTGACGCACCGAAATGCGAGTGAAACAGGAGGGCTGAGTGGTAAGCCGCTGCGTGACCGTTCCACAGAGGTCATCGGACGGGTGTATCGCCAGACGGAAGGTAAGCTGCCTATTATCGGATCAGGCGGCATCTTCACGAGTCGTGATGCCTATGACAAAATTAAAGCAGGCGCAAGCCTGATTGAAATTTATACAGCATTGATCTACGAAGGGCCGGAAGTAAATAGGGCTATACATGCTGGCCTGCGTGAGCTGCTTCGAAAGGACGGCTTTAGACACATTAACGAGGCTGTTGGTGCAGATCACAGATAAAAAAGTGTTGTCGGAAGAGACAGGAGGTACGGGGATGGACGGAAGAGACTGGGGAACATTTTTACTGCCATACGATCAGGCGGTGGAAGAGCTTAAGGTCAAGTTCAAAACAATGCGTGCGGAGCTGAAAAAGCGCGAGGAATACGCTCCTATCGAATTCGTAACCGGACGGGTTAAAAAAATATCAAGCATCCTCGATAAGGCGAAGAGATTACAAGTTCCTTCTGATCAGCTGGAGACGGGAATCGAGGATATTGCAGGCATTCGCATTATGTGTCAATTTGTAGAGGATATTCGGCGGGTGGCCGAATATATCAGAAGACGTAAGGATTTGACCGTACTGTATGAAAAGGACTATATCACCAATTATAAAGACAGCGGCTATCGCAGCTTTCATATGATTGTGGAGTATCCGGTTCAGACAGCAGTGGGGTTGAAAATCGTGCTGGCAGAGATTCAAATCCGTACGTTGGCTATGAATTTTTGGGCAACTATTGAGCATTCTCTTAGCTATAAGTATCGTGAAAGCTTGCCTGATAATATGCGCACACGGTTGAAAAAGGCAGCTGAGGCAGCCTTTGTATTGGATAATGAGATGTCTTCCATGCGTATTGAAATATTGGAAGCGCAGAAAAAGTTCGAGGATGAAGCCAATATCGTATCCAAAGTGCTAACAGGTATGCATCGGCTGTATTTCTACCATAAGATCAGTGAAACGATTGATGCGCAGCGCAGATTTAATGAACTGTGGGAACGGCACGACATGGAAGGAATCAAGCTGCTTCACGATGAGGTTAAAGAGATGCTAGAAGCCTCTACCAAGGAAGAAGACAGGGATGAATATTAAATGGCAAACCTTTCCTACGAACCGCTGTACGTGACTTATTTGGTATACTTCAATCGGGATCGGGATTACTTTGAATGTCATGAGGTACTGGAAGAGCTGTGGCTTAAGCTGGACCGTGACCCTGTATATAAAGGTTTGCTGCAAGTTGCTGTAGGACTGTATCATTTTCGGAATGGTAACTATCGTGGTGGACATATGATGCTGGATAGTGCGGTCCATCGGTTGAAGCATGCTCCTTCGCAGGCGCTGGGCATTAATATGGCGAAGCTGGTGGACGAGGCGCGCGTTTGCGCCCGTCAGCTTGCTGAAGCTGTTATGACCTGCACGGAGGAGCTTCAGCACCAACCGCCGGTTTATCGGGATTTGACGATTGAAATCGTCGAGCCCGGGTTGCGCCGTGCCGTGGAGAAGGCATCGTCGTCCATTCCAGTCAACATCCCGCAGCAGAGAGGTCCTCGGCGTGGGGAAAAGCATGAGCAGCGTCAGCAGGCGCTGGAAGCTTCAATTAGGCGAAGACAGGCCGCTGGCGGATCGGGCTTTGTCTCGGTGGAAACGAAGGATGCGCCTTGAGTTTGAAGCACATGCACATGATAAGCAAGCAGCCCGATCCGTTTCATGGGGATCGGGCTGCTTTATCGTTTCAGGTGTGTGAACGTTTGACTAGGAGGTTACGTTCTTTTTATATTTCTCAAAGAAGGCTTTGAAATCGTCGAGTGTGTACCCATTGTCCGAAGGACTTTCCTTCAACCCGCCTACCATACGTTCCTTTTCCACGCCTTTTTCGTAATAAATGAGCGTAGGGGTATACTCAATCTTATACTTGTCCCAGCCATCCTCATACTCACGCAGGTTAAATTCGTGCATCGTGATGTTCTCCTGCTTGCTCAAAGGCAAGAGCTTGGGAGTAGTGGCGCGGCAATGCACACAGTCGGACGCGAAATGATAGACGAAGAAGTTTTCCTTTTTGTCAATTTTGCTCTGTAGATCTTCTGGCTTAATAATTTGCTGATAGTTCGGGTCATTCAGCAGCTCTTGAGTAGCAGGATTTAACGAGGCTGTGGAAACGCCATACAGCTTGTTTTTAGTGCCTGAATTTAAAGCGAGCAGCACTCCAAGCAAAATGACCAGCACAACAAAAAAGCCGATGACAGGTATAAGCTTTTTTTTGTTGGATTTTTGTGCGTTCAATGCAATCTCTCCTATCAAAATTCAAAATATGTAGCTATGAATCTCATTATTATACAACATTACAGCTTGTAGTGAAAGTTTGTAAATCACACCGATATTGCAGGATAACAGGTTGAATATGGTACAATAAAATTTATTTTAAAAGGACAGGATGATTACGATTATGGGTGTACAGCTCCCCACAGCATTTGTAAAGCGCATGGAGCAATTGCTCGGCGACGAATTTGAAGCATTTATGACCGCCTATGACCACACGCCCCATGCCGGGATTCGCGTCAATACGTTAAAAATTCCGATGGAGGACTTTAAGGAACGTTCTCCGTTCGAACTGCGGCCGATTCCGTGGTGTGCCACGGGTTTCTACATTCCGCACGGTACAAAGCCGGGGTTACATCCTTACTACCATGCGGGGCTGTACTATGTACAGGAACCGAGTGCAATGTCTCCAGTTGAGCTACTCAATGTAGCTCAGGACGAAGCTGTATTGGACTTGTGCGCTGCACCGGGCGGGAAATCGACCCAAATAGCTGCCAAACTACAAGGAAGCGGCGTATTGGTGACAAATGATATTAGCGCGGACCGAACCAAAGCGTTGGCTAAAAATGTGGAATTGTACGGTGTGCGTAATGCCGTGGTACTGAATGAAAGCCCGGATCGAATCGCCGCTGCCTTTCCACATTTTTTTGACAAGATACTAATTGACGCACCTTGCTCGGGAGAAGGTATGTTCCGCAAGGATGAGGATATGGCAAAACAATGGGAGACGCATTCGGTGGATAAATGTGTAGTCATGCAACGGGACATTTTGCGTGTAGCGGCCTCAATGCTGAGCGCAGGAGGGAGAATTGTCTATTCGACCTGCACCTTTGCGCCAGAAGAAAACGAAGGAATGATCGCAGAATTTCTGGGAGCTCATCCCGATTTTGACGTAGTCCCTGTTCCATCGGAAGCAGGCTTTGCACCAGGTCATCCGGAATGGATGAGTGAAGAGGTCGCGGCAGCACACCCCGAACTGCGGGGAACAGCACGCCTTTGGCCGCATCTCGTAGAGGGAGAAGGCCATTTTATCGCTGTGTTGCAACATCAGGGTGGCAATGCTGCTGCGATGGAAGATCACACTGAATCCGGGGATTTGACTCAACGTGAGGACAAGAATGACAGGGCATTGAACATAGATGCAGTGTATCCACGGAAGAAGCAGTTTTTGTCCGTCAAGGAAGCGTTGACGCCAAGCGGTCAAGGAAGACATGCGACTGGTGAGCCTAAACGAAGTGGTAAAGGAATGGATGGGAAGTCCGGTAAAGGAAAGTCCGCGCGCGGCTTGGGTGGCAATAAGTCCCGTTCTGGCAAAGAAAATGTAAAATCCGCTGCACGCTCCCCACAGGATGTGCTGGAGTCCTATCACCAATTTGTGAAGGAGCAGCTGGAGGTGTGCTTAACAGGCTATACGGTGGTTTACGGAGATCGCATTTATCAGTCGCCACTGGCATCACATCGTTTGGACGGCCTGAAGGTGGTGCGACCAGGCTGGTTTATGGGTACCGACAAGAATGGTCGCTTTGTGCCTTCACATCCGCTGGCGGTGGCATTACGCCCTTCAGAGGCGGTTAGAAGCATCAATCTCTCCAGTTCAGATGCTGAGGCCATCCGGTATTTAAAAGGTGAGACCTTGTCCATCCCCGTTGAGAGAATGGCACTGCGGAACGAAGTCCAGCCCAAAGGCTATACTCTCGTGTGCATTGATGGTTATTCGGCTGGGTGGGGCAAATGGCAGGACGGCATGCTCAAAAATGAATACCCTACAGGCTGGAGGTGGACATCGGTATGAGTGGAAAAGGAAGACAAACGCAACGTTTGGACAAAGTTTTAACCCATATGGGATATGGCTCCCGTAGTGATATCAAGAGACAGGTGAAGCAAGGGATGATCACGGTAAACGGGAGAACCACCAAGGATAGCGGCTTACAGGTTCATCCCTACCAGGATCAGATTGAAGTGAACGGGGAACTTGTTGTTTTTCGGGAGTATATTTACATCATGCTGCACAAGCCACCGGGCGTCATATCTGCAACTGAAGATACGAGGGAGCGGACGGTGTTGGATTTGCTGAGTGCGGAAGAACGACATTTTGAGCCCTTTCCAGTAGGACGCTTAGATAAAGATACAGAAGGACTATTGTTGTTGACCAACGACGGTAAGCTAGCGCACGAACTACTTTCTCCACGGCGGCATGTCCCTAAAACGTATGAGGCTACCGTGTCGGGTCATGTCACGGAGGAGGATATTCATCAATTTACAGCAGGAGTGGAACTGGATGATGGGTATGTTACCCTTCCCGCGCAGTTGACCATTCTTCGTCACGAACATCCGTACCAGGCAGATGGAGAAGTCATTTCCTATATTTCGCTTGTAATCCATGAGGGTAAGTTTCATCAAGTGAAGCGTATGTTCGAGGCGGTTGGTAAAAAGGTGACCTATTTGAAAAGAACGGCCATGGGGCCATTGAAGCTGGATGAACAGCTTCCACTGGGCAGCTATCGAGAGCTGACTAGTGAAGAACTGGCATGGATCGGCCGGGATATAGCATCTGCGACGTCAGAAGTATGATAGGCAGATTAAATATAAATGACGCACAGGTTCTTATGAGATTCCTGTGCGTCATTTTATGATATAGGCAACCAGACAGAGAATTATTCAAACTCAACGTTCAACACTGAATTGCAGGTTACGAATTATTGTGCGCGTGCTGCCCGACTCTTTTTCACTTCGGCTGCTTTATAAGCTGTAACCTTGTTTTTACCTGTCGTTTTGGATATGTACATTGCTTGATCGGCCTGCTTGACCAGTTCATCCGGGTTCATTTCTTTCTTCACTGTACTGTATCCGACACTGATCGTGACAATGCTTTCTTCCGCGACCCGCTCGCGGATACGTTCTGCGACATGTCCAACCTTGGCACGTCGATCCACAACCATTGCGACCAGTTCCTCGCCACCGTATCGTCCGGTCAGTCCGATTTCATCCAGTTCATCCTCCATAATCTGTGCGACCTGTTTGAGTACTTCATCCGCACGAGCATGGCCCTGCGTATCATTCAGCTTTTTGAAATTGTCAATATCGCAAAAAATGACCGACACGCGGATTCCTTGATCCATATATCGCCGTAGTCGTCCCGAAAAATATTTGCGGTTATACAGCCCTGTCAGACCATCGGTGATGGAAGAACGGTAAATCCTTTGGAGCAGCTCCACAATCCGTTCAAACAGGATGATGAACAACGTAGTATAGTACAGCAATGGTAAAAATGACATATACAGGACTGCGTTTGACCTGCCTGCTTCTTCAGGGATGTCATTTCGCAGCCACAAATAGCCGAGCCAGAGCAAATACATGAATAAGCCCGCTACATACTTCTTTGGCTGTCCGATTCGTGGGGTTATGAACACAAGGCTCAGTATAAGTACCAGTACTCGATAAAACAGAGTGAACCCAACTAGTTTCGCTGCGCTGATCCAAGCGGGCAACAAACCTGCAGTCCAAGCAATAACCGGCAATATCAATAACGCACCCAGCAGCAGCAGGGTCCATGTCTGCACACGTTTCAGCTTCCGGTAGAGTTGAAATACGGCGGCATTGATGAGCACGAAGGCAGATGCCTCCAGCGCATTTTTCCACACGATTCCTTGGAGTTGTATCTTGCCTCCGCCTGCTGAATAGAGATTCATGGCTTCATATGTCATAATAATAATAGCGGCAACCGAAAAAAGGATATAGGCTTTTTTTCGTTGTCTGCTATATATGATCACGCACATCAGTGCCATCATGAGTATAATATACAAACCGCAGGCTGCACTTACGGCCCCGGCCAGAGATGGGAAACCCAAGGTTCCCGATAAGGACAACAACGTCAACATCACCGACTCCATTTGCAAAAGTAGTCAATCTATTGAACGGATGATACCGTTCCGATACAATAGACAGGATTTATCCCATTTAAAATGTTATAATTTTCTTTTGTGACTAACATTTATTCTCAATATATCATCTTTCAGAAAATCCGGAAACCTATACATACAATCTGTGATCCGGGCAGTTTAATGCTTGAAAGGGGAAGCACGTCATGAAATTGCTACAGGCTCTCTTTTTCCCACCCGAGCAACCGGGAGGCGTTTCATCCATGATTCCATATCTGCAAGAGCGATTTACATCCCCCCGTTGGGAAATGGAGCTATTTTCAATCCCTAAACGGATTCGCAACAAGGGTAGGGACGAAGTAACTTTTGATACCTTTGACTGGACGAGATATGAACAATATCCAATCGTCCAAAAATATATTCAGACGTACCGTGACTATTTGTGGTGGACACGGCTTCGTATTCAGAAGCCCTATGACCTCGTTCATGCCCATCATCCTATTGCCGGAATCGCCATGAAAACTGTTTTTCCTGACATTCCGCTCGTACAGACGATTCACTCTTCCTATGAGAAGGAGTTAATTCTAAACGGGAAAATAGAGGAGAACGGGCCTGAACACCAATTCTTGGTGTCACTGTATGGGGAAATGGAGCAGAAGGCGGATCGCTTGATAGCGGTATCTCATTCTTTTCAGCATTACTTAACTCCTTACGTTCAGAATCCGCAAGACATTGCAGTCATTCCGAACGGATATGATGAGAAGCGCTTCAAGCCCATTCCACACGAAAATGAAGTGACACAGCTCATAACCGTTTGCCGCCTTGTTCCGGCGAAAGGACTGGATATTTTATTGCGGGCCTGTGCTGAACTTAAAAAAAGAAATCTGGAATTTGTGCTTCATATTATTGGAGACGGTCCGGTTCGCCCTGAGCTGGAAGAGATGGCACGACAGCTCGATATATACCATGAGACGATTTTTTATGGATATACCCTTCATCCAGAAGAGTTTATGCCTTTCTTTGATGTATTTGTTTTGCCTTCTCGGGCGGAGGCCTTTGGTTCGGTATTTGCGGAAGCAGCGTTGAGTTGTCTGGCATTGGTAGGTACAGAAGTGGGAGGAATACCGGAGCAGATTGAGGATGGGGTAAATGGCCTGCTCGTGCCACCCGACAATCCGAGGGCACTGGCAGACGCTTTAGAGAAGGTCATTGCTGACCCTGCCTATCGTTATGAGCTGGCTAGATCTGCCTGTGATAAGGCTAAATCAAGCTATTCTTTAAGTCGAGCGGTTAACGAGTTGAAGAAAATGTATTTGAAATTTCCACATTAACCATGACGAGTATCACCTGGTTTGGAATCGGAATGCCGAAAGCTGGAGCGAGGACGTGAGGAACGGAAAGGTCTCCCGCGTCCTGCTATGATCAGTTTACTAACCCACATCAGACTGAGCATTCCGAAAATAGGATAAAGGACAGATAACAGTGAACTGAAGCCGAACTGACTGATTAAAAAACAGGTGAGCATAATGAATAGTGTGATGAGCTTGGGCGAAATTTGGACATGCTGACGAATTTGCAGACTGACTCCATAAATGTCGGCTACAAAGGTACTGAAGATTTCCATGAAAATGAGTAGAATGTATATGATTTCGACAAAGGCACCCAGACGGTAAGCAATGCTTCCCATAGGGATTTCAAATTGCTGAATACCCGGCATATGTGCTGACATGGCAAAGTGCGCAGCCATCAGCATAAATCCGACACCAATTCCTCCCAAAACTCCGCCCCAGCGGATGGTTCTTCGGGAAAAGGTTTGGCTGCCAAGGGGTACAAGCACGGCTTGGGCCATAGTCAGGTTGAAGGACGTGTACAGCAGTGGAGAGAGCAAGGTTCGAAATGTACTGTGATCTGTCGTATTCGTAATAAAGCTCTGAGGATTAGGCATGGAGAGCGTGCTGTGAACGAGCAGAAGAGACATGATGATCATCAAAGGGACAACCACGGTGTTCATGTGCAAGATGGCTTTAATGCCTTTACTTAGCAGCAAATAAGTTCCAATCAGTGTAATAAGCAGTCCGGTTTGGTAATGCAGGTGAAGGTGCTCTACAAAAACAGAGCCAGCTCCTGCCAGCATGACGCTGTTTACGCCAATCAGCACGATGAGTGTGAACCAGCTAATCCATTTCCCGGCATTGGCGCCAAAAAGATGTTTGTTCAGGTCCTCGTAGGATTTGGCTGAAATATCATGAGCGATCAGCATCATTTTCGTACCCAACCATACAAATATGATTGTGGATAGCATAATAGTGAGTGTAGCCCAACGACCGTACTGCGTAAAAAATTGCAGAATTTCTTGTCCGGTAGCAAATCCGGCACCGACGATTGTACCGATGTATGTAAAAGCAATCTGGAAAACATGAATATTACGTTTCATCCCCAGTCCCTCCTTGCCTGCTTGAATAACGCTGCAGCGAGCATATAATACAAACTATGTTCAACTGAAATAGGACATGACTGGATGAGACTGAAAATAATTAAAGTGAATTTAATGAATAGCTTGACGGGAGCGTAATTTATGGGTCAAATCCTTGCATGGATACTGGAATACGGATATTTGGCAATGTTCGGTTTGCTTGCACTTGGAGTAGCGGGTATGCCGATACCCGACGAAGTGCTAATGATCGCCTTCGGCGGGCTCGTGTCTCAAGGGCACTACAACTTCATTGCTGCACTGGCAGTCACATTTTTCGGTAGTATGACGGGTATGATGCTTAGCTACACCCTGGGGCGTCTGCTGGGCAAACCACTTTTGCATCGATACGGAAAATGGGTGAGGCTTACGCCTTCTAGAATTGCCTCTTCTGAAAATTGGTTTGGGCGCTATGGTACCTGGGGAATCCTGTTCGGATATTTTGTCCCCGGCTTGAGACATGTATCCTCATATCTGGCAGGTACAACCCGTCTAGGCGTTTTTCGCTATATCAGTTATGCATCAGCAGGAGCTTTGCTGTGGTGCGGTACATTTTTGGGGATTGGACATGCGGTGGGCATGCATTGGGAGCAGGTGGCGAAGCTAATGGAGAAGGTGACGCATCGGATAGGGCTGGTCGTTATTCTTTTAATCGTTGTGGGAGGAATCACCGCATGGTTCTGGAACAAGCGTAAAAAAAATGTCACATGACCGCATGGAAAGCAGCTACAGCTTGAAAGCGGCGGGTGAAGTATGGTACTTTTACCGCATAGGAATGTCGTGGGAGGTCATGTAATGGAAGTATTAAAGAAACGAATTTTAAATGAAGGCGTGATTGCATCAGATCAGGTGCTGAAGCTGGATGGTTTGCTTAATCACCAGGTTGATCCAGAGCTGACAATGGCAATGGGACGAGAGTTCGCAGCACGTTTCCGGGAAGAGAAGATCACCAGAGTAGTGACCGTGGAGTCCTCAGGCATTGCCATCGGGTTTGCGACAGCATTGGAATTGGGTGTACCGTTGGTATTTGCTCGTCGTAAAAAGACCCTATTAGCTGATCCAGACGCGCTATGTGAACGCGTACCTTCGTTTACTAAAGGTATTGTTACGGATATTATGCTGTCTCGTCAATTTATTCACGAAGATGATCGTGTTCTGTTCATTGATGATATTATCGCTAATGGTGATGCGGCACGAGGCATGGTTAAAATCATTCAACGCTCCGGAGCGGAGTTGATTGGATTCGGTGTCGCGGTGGAAAAAAGCTTTCAGGCCGGAGCGAGAACCATCCGTGAGCAGGGTATTCGTGTAGAGTCATTGGTCAAAATTTCGTCGTTAGCTGACGGCAAGATTGAGTTTGCTGAATAGTAACAATTCAAAACTCCTGATCCTTATTTCTAATAATAACCTTTGCATGAGCTTCAATTTCGCTTATAATATAGATAAGGTTTTGGAGAGGAGGCAGCAACATGGGGAAAGAACAATTGACCGAACAGTTTTTTCTGGAAAAACTGGCAGCGGCTAAAGTACACTTTGAGCGTGCCTTGGATTGTAAGCATACGGAATTCGACGATTTGTATCCCTATATGATTGAACATCCTCAGTTTTTTTGGTATAAACGCTATGTGGCCTGGTCTGAGTTGTTGACGTTGGTTAACCTATGCGAAGAATTGTCCTTCTCTTGGAAAGAAGAATTTACTGCTCACCAAGTGGAGTATGTAGATCAGCGAGTGTTGTCTGCACAAGTGCTGGACTTCTGGTACGAGAAGAACGATACAAAAGAACATGATCACAGTGTAAACCAGTCGGGATAATTTGTCGCTCTGTTGGCAATCCATATAAGTAGTAAGAGAGAAGAGACCTAAATGATTGTTTAGGTCTCTTTTTAAACTTTTTTCATGTATATAGAATCATGGTTGCTGTGTTAAAAAAGTGAATAAGGAGGGGACAAGGATGATTATGGACGAAGAATTGGATGCTTATCGACTCTCCGGTGAAAAGGTGCGTGTCGTACGCGATGGATTGGAGTCCAACGATGTTGTTGGCATTGTACTGGCATGGGATGATGAACAGGTGCTTATTCGCCGCCAGAATCGACGTGTGGTCAAGTTGGATCGCAGTTATACATACCAGCCGTTCGGCGAGCCGCGTCACAATCCGATAGATCTGGGTTAGGAAGGGGTTCCAAATGGGTGTTGGATAAAAATAACTGAGCGATTCATTAGGCATACAGAAACTCTAAATCGGACACAGTAATGAAGGGAAATCCAACAGAGAGGACGTGCTGTGTCAATGACGGTTATGGACGAAAAAGTACATGCATACAAGGATCAAATCAGCCATTTGGAAGATCAGTTGCCCGAGGTAGTTCATGCATATCATCGCTTTACCGGAGAGTGCTTTCAAGCCGGCAGCTTAGATGAGAAAACCAAGCAACTGATTGCGCTAGGCATTGGCTTATTTGCCAACAATGAAGTATGCACGTTTTATCACGTGGACGAGGCGCGGTCCAAAGGAGCCAGTGATCAGGAAATTATGGAGACCATTGCTGTGGCCGCAGCAGTAGGTGGAGGACATGCTCTAAGTCAAGGGGTTACGCGTGTACAGAAGGCGTTGCAATAAAGCAAATCATTAATAGATATGCTTATACTTCGTGATAGCGAATATAGATCGATTTTGATATATGATGGTTATGGAAAGGAGCTTCCGAGCACAGTTGGTGTCTGCGGAAGCTTCTTTCTTTTGCGTGTTTGTTGTGCGGGGACTATGCTCTTCTGCTTGCGGCAAAAGCAGCAGGGCGAGACGTTTTACGCTTATAGGCCAAAGAGGATGTAACCAAACTTCGTTCAACGATGCGTAGGGGTTTGGAAGTTGAATTGTTTGGTAATTCGGGGCGATGTTTCTCTAGTAAAGGAAGGGCGGCTGTATGAGGCATGGAGGTCGAGAGCCCCAGATATGCTCGCATCCGCTCATACATTTCTTTACGGAATGCTGGCATAGCCATATTGAACTGCTCTTTATTTCCTTTACTTATATAGGTGGCGTGAACGCCGGAGTGGTTTTGTTGTATGTCTAGAACATGAATGTGATATTTATTAAATTCATGTTTTATTTCAGATAGCAGGATTCCGGTACGATCTACACCTGCGTTAACCATTTCGACATAAAGATCAGGGGTTTTCAGCATACCGCTTTCTTCAAGAATTAGGCTGTCCCGCTCAAATACTTTTTGAATAAAGGTAAGGAGCAGATAACTTTTCACAAGAGACCATTCATGCTGAGTAGTATCTAAAGAAGTCATTACCATTCACCGCCTTAGGAAAATGTGATGATAATTCATAACCGATTGAAAAAAAGAACCTTCGTTCCTGAGAACTTATGTTCTTATTTTAGCTTATTATTCCTTTTTTATCAAGGGGAAATTAACAAACATAAAAGGTTTGACATCTTGATATGAGCATGGTATGATCTATCTTGTCGCTAAGAAAGATAGATCTTTCGAGGTATATGACAACATATATGCGGTCGTGGCGGAATTGGCAGACGCGCACGGTTCAGGTCCGTGTGGGCTAACCCCCGTGGAGGTTCGAGTCCTCTCGACCGCATCATCTTATAATATACAGGTTTGTGAATTGCTTTTATAGCAGTTTGCGGACCTTTTTGTATGCTTAAAAAATTTAAGTTGTTACCCAAGACCTGTGTCGAAGAAATCTCTCCGAAGCTATGAGAACAGGATAATAAGTCTACTGTTGGAATGACCTTATAAGCGCATTCCGGTGGATTTTTTCCCATTTCTATTATGAAGTCGATATTTTCACCTCTTCTATCTCTTTCTTTCCAGCCTTGCCATGCTTGATCTTATTTCAGTTCAATCTACTCAATATGCTTACCAATGGCTGTCGAAATTTTCCTAATTGAATCTACTGAATACGAGACTTTTGGAGGCGATTAAAAAATAACAAATAAAACAACTGCCGCTCGTGAGATGTAGCGGCAGTTGTTTAGAATTAACTACATGGAATTAACTGTATCAAAACTCAACATCTCTTTTTTTCTTGGAGCGCGCCCCTGCCAAACGGACAACTAGCGAAGCTACCACCAAAATTGCAGTTACTCCCACAAGGATAACAAAAAAGGATTGATCAAAAGCAGAACGGCCCGCATCTTTCAGTGCTTCTGCAGCCTGGGCAGGCAAACCCTCTGCAGCTATGAGCGCTTCATCCAGGCTGTCTTTCACATTCGCTGGAACGTGGAGTCCCGTAGGGACTTTCATAGCTAGGGAATACGCAAGAGTTGACATGCTTCCGATGATAGCAATCCCTGATGCTCCCCCCATTTCATAGGCAACTTCTTCAATCGATGCAGCCATGCCTGCTTTGTGTGCCGGGGCATAGTTCATAATGGAGTGAGATGCTGCTGTCATACCTGCTCCCAAACCCACACCAAGTAAAGCCAATCCAAGAATCTGCCCGGCCATGCCTGAATTAAATTGCGTGAGATAGATGCCCATTCCCAGACCGGCAATCAGAAGAGAGGAGCTTTTAATACGGATAACGTCATAGCGATGCAATATGGACCCGGTTAAGGGGCCGGCAATGAGAGATGCAATCGGTATGCTGATCGTGTACAGTCCTGCTTGGAGAGGCGACAGACCTTCCACCAGTTGAAGACGCTGGGTTACAATATATTGAATCCCCATCTGTGTAAATGCACCCACCAAGGCAGTTATAAATCCGGTGCTGAACCTTGTAATTTTAAATAAAGTAAGATCAATAAGAGGGCTAGCGCTTTTATTTTGACGACGGATAAAGATGATAAGTGCCAAGACGCCGATAACCGCACCTATTACGGCCAATATTGGAGACCCGTCACGACGGGCAAACTCTTTGATGGAATAGATGAGTCCCACCATGGCGATCATGATTTGGATGGAGCCGGTAAGATCCCATTTTTTCTCTTTATTGCCCGCATGTTTTGGAACATAAATCAGAGTTAATGCAAAAGCAATGATCGCAATCGGCAAATTAATCAAAAATACAGAACCCCACCAAAAATGCTCTAAAAGAAGCCCGCCGACGATAGGACCTAGTCCTGCTCCTCCTGCAGAAACGGAGCCCCAAATGCCGATCGCGAATCCACGCTCGCGTTCATCTGTAAATGTAACCCTAATGATTGACAAGGTAGCGGGCATCATCATAGACGCTCCGACTGCAAGAAGAACTCGAGACGCCACCAATACAAAGGGCACGGGGGAAAAGGCGGCAGTAAGCGAAGCAGCAGCAAATACAAGCAACCCGAGGGTAAAGATTTTTTTATAACCCAAGCGGTCCCCAAGCGTTCCCATTGCTGGCAGCAGACCCGCCATAACGAGCGAGTAGCCATTGAGAATCCATAATTTTTCTGACGCTGATGCACCGAGGTCATGGGTTAAGCTCGGCAATGCGGTATACAGGATGGTCATATCCATCACAATAAGCAAAAGAGCGCTTGATACGATAGCTAGAACCAACCAGCGTTTGAATTTAGACATGTTGTTCCTCCGTGAATACAAATTTAAGTTATTACAATTTAAAACCTTAATCTATAGGGTTACCCTATAGTCAAGTGCTAATTCTCGGGATAAAATAGACATACTAAACTTCTAAAACATAACGGAGGAATGAGTTATGTCAAAAAGTCACAGCCCATACTTTACTACCAGTGAGCTGGCCAAGACTTGCGGAGTCACCAAACATACCCTTTTCCATTATGATGAGATCGGGCTCTTGAAACCAGAATTCACAAACTCAAAAGGCTATCGTTTTTACTCCATTCAGCAATGCTACGCGCTTGATATTATTAATGTGCTAAAGAAGGCGGGGAGCTCACTACAGGAAATCAAGGAATTTATTGAGAATCAGAATACGCCTCTGCTCATAGAGCTATTCAAACAGAAACTGCATGACCTTGAAGTGGAACGGATTAGAATAAAACGGATGCAAAGCCTATTGAAAGGTGCCATTGAAATGACGGAGCAAGCCAAGGGAGAGTTACACGATGGACCGTCAATAGAAGAATGTGAAGAGGAATATTTCATTGCCACACAACTGGAACAGGGTGATGGTGATAAGGAGTTTGCTCACAAATTAAAGGAACATCGAGATTATTGCGAAAATCACTTTACTGATTATGAGTTTCCGATCTGGACCATTTTATCCAAGGATCGGTTTGAGTCAGGGGATTATTATTCCGATTATATTGCCAATAAGCTAAAGGCTCCGACTGTGGGAAAGAGAATAGTTACCAAATCCAAAGGCCTCTATGCTGTCTTAAATCACAGAGGATCATATGAAACAATGTCTGAAGCGTACTCCGTTATAAAAGAGTATATAGCGAGTAAAGGGATGACTGTGTGCGGGAGTGCGTACGCAGTGGATTTGCTCAACTATTTCGCAGAAAAAAATCCAGACGACTATGTAATACGGATATCGGTTGAGGTTTGTAAAGGGAGAAAATTTCTTTTATAAGGTTATCTTTTAAGATATGATAGAAAATAACGCACTTTATGATGAAGCTATTGAAAGGTTGGATGTAAGATGGAGAAAGCAACTTTTGCAGGTGGATGCTTCTGGTGTATGGTGACACCATTTGAAGAGCAGCCGGGCATTCATGGCATTGTGTCAGGATACACTGGAGGAACGATTCCCGATCCGACCTACGAGCAGGTTAAAACAGGAACTACAGGTCACTACGAGGTGGTGCAGATTACTTTTGAGCCTGAGCTGTTTCCTTATGAAAAGCTGCTCGAATTATATTGGCCGCAAACAGATCCTACCGACGGGGAAGGTCAATTCCAGGACCGGGGTACACAGTATAAACCCGCAATTTTTTATCATACAGAGCAGCAACGTGAGCTTGCGCAACAGTCCAAGGAGCAGTTGGTACAAAGTGGACGTTTTGATAAGCCAATTGTAACGGAGATTCTTCCTGCTTCTATTTTTTATCCGGCAGAGGATTATCATCAGGATTACCACAAGAAAAACGTGAAGCACTATAAGGAAGATCGGGCCCAATCAGGCCGTGATGAATTTATTGATAAGAACTGGTAAGCGGCTTTAATATACGTTTCTACGCACGATAAGGCAGATCAGGGAGTATTCCATGGATCTGCCTTATACATATTTAGACGAGGTTACTCACACAATGAAGGGACAGAGAAGGAGGCTGACCCGCAATGAGTACACGACGGAAGCTACACATGAGAAACATAATAAAAAAGGCTTTAAAGGCATCTCGCGGCCGGAAAGAGCCAGCTTATGTACCTGTATTCCATTCAAGCTCTAAAATACGGAGAACCGTAGTACTCTGTATTTCGGTATGCATGTTATTCATGGTCTGTAGTACTGGTGTTGCAAAAGCATTAGACAAACAGGACGTGCCGCAAAAGATGGTTGCCGTCATTATCGACGATCTGGGAAATAATATGAAAGGGACTGAGCAAATTTTAAATTTACCCGTTAAGATTACCGTTGCTGTGATGCCTTTCCTGCCTACAACCAAGCAGGACGCTATGGAAGCGCATAAGCGTGGTCATGATGTCATCGTCCATCTTCCAATGGAACCAAAGCAGGGAAAGCCCGAATGGCTTGGACCCGGAGCAATTAAGGCAAATATGACGGATGAAGAAGTACGTGCTAAGGTGACAGCAGCCATAAAGGATGTTCCTTATGCGATAGGAATGAACAACCACATGGGTTCCAAGGTCACTTCGGATAAACGCATTATGTCTATTGTTCTTGATGTTTGTAAGGAGCATGGACTATTTTTTGTCGACAGCCGTACTAATTATTGGTCAGTGGTACCTGAACTTGCCGCTAAAAAGGGAATGCCACCGGTACGCAATGATGTTTTCCTGGATGATGTCCATACACTCGCTCATGTGAATCGGCAACTTACAAAAGTGATTGAGTGGCTGGACGAGCACGATACATGCGTAACGATTGGGCACGTTGGCGTGTCTGGCATGTATACATCCTCGGCTCTTCATTCATCGGTTCCCAAGCTAAAGGAGCACGCCAAATTTGTGGGTATTAGCGATTTGGTGCGTGCTGTATGGGGATGGACTGGAGACCCAGCCACCAACACTACCATGCCGTCAGATGCGCAATAATGCCTTCGGCAACAGCTTCAGCAATGCTTTTTTGACCGCGATCCCCGGAAAGCATGGCTCTGTCCTGTTCGTTACTGATAAATCCGGTTTCCACAATTACAGCGGGATGCTGGATTTTATTCAGAAGATAAAAGGGTTTTCCGTACACTGTTTCTCTATTCATGCAAAATAAGCGGTTTAATGAATGCTGAATCCGTTCAGCCAACAGATAGCTGCTGCCTTCATCCTGATACAGCACAATGGGTCCACGTTTTTCGGTACGTTTGGTCCAATTGACATGCAGGCTTACAACCAAAGCGGTGGGCAGTTGTTCTGTTAGACTTTTACGTTGAGCCAGGTCTTTAAGGTGCCGGGATTTGGACTGCAACCAACGGTTATCGTCACTCAGTGCGTAGTCCTTGTCCCGATTCAGGACAGCAGGGTAACCCTGGGAGCGTAAGATCAAGTACAGCTTTTGAGCAATGGCGAGATTGATATCTTTTTCCAAAAGCCCTTTGTGACTTGTTCCACCATCCACACCGCCATGGCCTACATCAATCAGGACAACGGGCTTGGCAAAAGCGTGATAGGACGAATGTACGTTGGATGGACCCTCTGTATACTTGTTCGGTTCGCTACTTTTCTCGTTGGGCTGAGCAGCTAGATAGGTAAATGGGGCAAATACAGCACTGCAAAGGATGCATAGACTCAACCCCAGCCCTTTCAGCCATATCTTGTTTAACTTTTTTTTTCGCACGTTCTATTCCTCCAGTGGACGAATTGATTGTTTACTGAAAAACCATGCATAACAGACATCAAACCTAAAGCAACGTAGCTGCCTTCAAACATAACAATTAGCCTTGAGGTAACTGTTATGTTGAAGATAGTATGTTCCATTTAAGGGAAACCATGCATAGTTATTCCCACAGGGGTTAGACCTTTTGGAAAATGAGCAAGCTAGTTGTATCTGCACCTAACGTGTAAATCCGATATTTCCAAGCAATGTGAATGGACATGATAGGGGCAGAATAGAGGAGGTCATGGAGGATGGCGAAGAGTGACGAACTGGTGACGTATATTACGCAGCGAATTGTTCGCTATATGGAAACGCCGCGTGATGTTCGACGCAGTCAAAAACAAGCCAGAGAGCCGTGGGTGAGCAAATGGTTTGGCATGTTGCCTCTGGCTCTGAAAATGTGGATGAAATCCACACGCAGAGAACGAAGAAAGCGACATTAAACTCGCCAAAGAGACCACAAGAGGCATAGGGGATGCCATTTGAGGTCTCTTTTTGTGTTGTAGGGATCATTCCGAATCATTTTGCGTGTTTCTTAATAACTAAGAGTCCAAACGAAAAAATTCACCAGCTGACAATAACTGTTTTAAGGGTACAAATCGGGACAGTCCATGATGGTAGGTTAACGCATATAAATTGGGTTGGGACGGATGATCTGGGGATATCCAGGACTGATACCCACTAATGGATAAGGGACCTCCAAAGGCAAAATTGATACCTGTGGCAGAAAATATAATACGCGGTGAAATACTCAGTGTATCCATAAATTGGGCTGTGTTACGGACAGAAAGTTTTTGCTTGGGTTGAAGCCAACCCAGATCGTCATAGGGATCAAAAGGAGCAGACGAGACCGTAACCGCTTGCGCCTTTGTTTTCAAAAAGGGTACAGATAAAGAGAATGCGTTGTTCTGGAGCTTATGTTTCCAACTCCCATCTGCCACTTCTACAGGTAATGGATCGCCAGTCACAGCATCAATACATATTTCGCTGCCTGTAGAGGAACGCACCAGCCAGTAGGCTAGTAGCGGTTCCTCATACATAGGTGTGATTTGCAGCTTGTCGATAGATGAAAGATCAGTATCTGTGAGCGACACCAGGGATTGACGAAGTACAGCCATACTATAAGGCCCGCCCGGACCATTCCCGTATTCGTTGAGTTGATATGCGCCATTGGAGTCTGAGCCGATAATCAGGTAGCCGATGTATTCTCCCGCACGGTTTACTTGAACAAGCCAACTATGGGTTCCAGGTCCGAGCGGATGATAGCTAAGCTCAGCATCTTTCCACGAGGCAAAAGGGGGCTGCGATGATAGGGATTGTACCGTGTTGTCCGCAGTCTGTTTTACGTCTGCGGGCACGCCTTGCTCCTCAGTAGGAAAACTTGCTGAAACGTCACCTGGGGAAGGGGGAATAGGACTCGTGGAATTCAATGGAGGAACCCACGAGCTTTCGTTGTAGAGAGACACCGAGTTTAAATTGTTGCCTTGTGCGGCTGAGGGAGCCGCATGAATGGAAGTGAACGGACAGACTGCGGACAGGCCGATCAGAACAGCTGCGATCATACCTATGCTATAGTGCCCGGAATGACTCTTATTCAATGTAATCCACCTTTCTGTCGGCTTGATTGCCCGACGGAGGCATTCTTTTTTATCCAGCATACAGCCTGTCCGATAAAAAGACTGCTGCACCTTGTCGGCATAAATGTCGTATCCAGGTTCGTTTTTTGCTGTCGATACATAGGAGACATGTTTAACCAAACTTGTGGTTACAGCAGCGGAAACTGATGTAGGCTGAAGCAAGATGTTACAAGCTGACGATACCTCTGCAACTTTCCTGCGAAGGAGCGAGAGATATCGGTTACCGCAGATGAAATATCCCGCAGTTAATGGCGGATACGAGTACCTTTGGCTCATATTGCCATACCATTTCTTTACGGCGGGCTTGATGCTGCTCTGAAATGGCTTCTTTTTTATCCTCTTCCTCTTTCTGCTCTTTGATTAGATCATCGTAGTAGTGGTCAATAACCTCCAATTCCTCGCGCAATCGTTCCTTCGCCTGCTCAGCCCAACCATAATCTTGCTGACGGAGTTGTTCAGTGATGTAGCTTTCAAGCGAGGTGGAAGCTTCAGGGACAGATAGCTTGGCAGGCTGTACATGCATATTGCCCGCCAGCAGCGGGCTGAGCTGCCGGGTTTCGAGCATGGCGCCAAAATCGGTTACAATGGTGCCGCTTTTGAGCGAAATACCTAGCCACTGAAGTTCCTCACGCTTCAAATCGCAGGCGAATTCAATCTTATAGCAAATGCTGAGCCAAGCTTCATAGACTACGGGAGAGCGGGCAGACAGCTGACGGGCATCAGGCTGCTCAAACAAATAAACATATTTCCCTCCATCTCGTGCGGCTTCAAAAATTTGATGCAGCCGACGGCTTCCATATCGAAGCTCCTCCTGCAAAATACGTCCAGGTCCTAATTGTGGTAACGTCGGTACATGACCGAAGTAACGCCCCATGACCTGATCCTGTGCTGCGTTGCCTGATGCTGGAGTTGGTGGCGTATGATCGGCTAAACGTTCCTGTTCTGTGCGATAGGCTTCCCCATCAAAGATGAAAGTGAAGGACATCGTCTGCGCTGGAACGCCAGTACGCTCTACGTATCCCCAATAGTAGGGGCGGTTTGTTAGGGCTTTATCCGCTTCTGGAGAAAGCTTGACGGTTACATGGTGGGGCGACCTCTCGATGACACTACATCCGGTAGCTTCCAGATAGGTGTGGACAAAGCGCTGGACTTGCTGTGCATTCATGGTCAAACTAGCGACCTCCTTTCACACTGCGTCGAGCTTTGCCCGGAGGAACCGTATTGCCTGCTAAGCCTAATAAATCCTCGGTGTTTGGCTGGTCTGTGCGCAGTTGTTCCATTTCCTGTTTGATGGAATCCAGCGAGTGACCCAGATTTTGCATTTTTTTGCGAATTTCATCATCGCTACTGGATTCAAGCATAATTTTATACAAACTTTTTTCAATGGATTCTTTCTTCTCAAACTTCTCCAGAATAACGTCCAATCCGCCAATGACCATCTCAAACATATTTATCTTTTCATGCAGCAGATGCAGGATATGCTCCTCAATCGTTCCAGTTGTGGACAAGTTAAAAATATTAACATCATGCGTCTGTCCAAGTCGATGTACCCGTCCGATCCGCTGCTCCACGCGCATGGGATTCCACGGTAAATCGAAGTTAATCATATGGTGACAAAATTGCAGGTTAATGCCTTCACCACCCGCTTCGGTGGCAATCATGACCTGAATGCGCCCACGGAACAGATCCATCATCCAATCCTTGCGTCCACGGTTCATGCCGCCTCGGTAAGGAACAGCAGATAGGCCACGGTCACGGAAATAGTTCAGCAAATACTCCTGTGTGGCTCGGTATTCTGTAAAAATGATCACTTTTTCGTTCATCTGACGGATAAGCTCAAGCGCTTTTTCTGCTTTGGAATTGGCCTTGATCGCTTTAATGTGTGCAACCAAATCCCAGACACGATCGCGTAGAGGAGAGTCTGGAGCCATCTTTTTAGACAAATTGACCAGAGTCACGAACACAGCGTCCCGGCTGCTGCACACTTCCCGTTGAAGGGTGACGAGAGACAGCATGCTACTTAAATTTCCGCCATTTGCCTGGTATTGCTCTTTGACAAAAGAGGTCACCCCATCGTACAGCGCTTGCTCTTCCGGCGAAAGTTCCAAGTGAATGTTGGAAACATTTCGTTTGGTGAATTGAACCGGGCCTTCTCCGCGACGATTGCGGATCATGACTTTAGACAGCTCATCCTTGAGCTGATCTTCATTTTTAGGCAGACGTTTATCTACAACAAAGTTGGCTGAAAAATCGCCATGTCTTCCCAATTGACCGGGCTTGAGCAGTGTAATCAGGTTAAACAGCTCAGACAGATCGTTTTGTACAGGTGTTGCTGTCAGGAGCAAACAATATTTTTTACGCAGCTTCATAATGAACTGGTAGTTGGATGTCTTTTTATTTTTCAGCTTATGAGCCTCGTCTATAATGAGCAGGTCATAATCGGTATCTAGCAGGATGTTACTATGGGGCTCCCGCTTGGCGGTATCCATAGAGGCCACGACGACCTCGGAAGACCAAGAATACGCTTTCTTCTGGGCGACAGCGGGAATACCGAATTTGCTGTTCAGCTCACGCACCCATTGTAGGACCAGGGATGCGGGTACAAGAATAAGCACTTTGGAAGCCAGCCCGCGAACCAGATATTCTTTTAGGATCATTCCAGCTTCGATCGTTTTGCCTAGGCCGACTTCATCGGCAAGAATGGCACGTCCGGACATTTGAAACAGTACCTTCCGAGCGGTATCCAGCTGATGGGGTAGTGGAGTGAGGTCTTGCAAATGCTGTAGACATTGAAGCTCATCGAAGCTCGGCACCAGCTTGGCTTTTTCAGCCTCAATGGCCAGCTGATACAGATTCCAATCTCCCCAAGGGCCACCTTTGCGTAGGCGTTGGTCCAGCTCATCCTGCCAGCTTCGATCAAATTGCACCGGAACAGGCAGTGGCGCTTGATTGTGTATATGCGGGGAACTTGTCGATTTGGCTTTCATGATGATTCCCTCCCTCCTGGTAGTAGCACAGTTGAAGCTCTTGGTTCTGTCACATATGTGGCATCTATTTAGCACAGATCGTAGATGTAGTATGGACGGAAAAAGATATCTTCATAACAGGAGGGATGAAATCCTTTAGCTGCCTTCCATTAACTTTTGGAGTTTACTTTCCGTAGAGGTTTGCGCATTGGGGGTGTAAATGCTACAACGGAGATCAACACTGCCTTGTACCTGAAGAGAAGTCAGGTCAAATAGCATTTTGCCAGCCTTGGCATGACGAAATTCAATGAGCACCTCCGGTGCGGAGCTTACTTCACTCTGATTCCAAAGCTCGTTAAACTCTGGGTAGGCCTGGCTCATATTTTGTATAAATTGTGCATACCAGGGGTCTGTCACGTATTGCCCGTAATAAGCACGGAAAATAGCAAGGAATCCCTTTACAAAGTGTTCCCAATTCACGGCTAGACTTTTAAACTCCTTTTTGGTGAATAGCAGTTCAATCATATTGCGTTGCTCATGGGGTAGCTCGGCAAAATCCATAAAAACATGAGCAGCAGCGGCGTTCCAGCCGACAATATGACAGCGCCGATCTGAAATAATAGCAGGGCAGTAGTGCAGCTCTTGTACGATCTTTTGCAGAGAGGGGGAAATGACGGCTTGCTCTGCAGGAGCAGGAAGGCTGTGAGACCCGGCCTCAATCGCCAAATCATACAAATATTTGCGCTCGTCTGTGTTCAACTGCAATGCGGCAGCAATAGCATCCAACACAGAGGCGGACACCTTAATATCTCGTCCTTGTTCCAGCCAGGTATACCAGGTCGTACTGACACCTGCCAGCTGAGCGACTTCTTCTCTGCGCAAGCCTGGTGTTCTGCGACGTGATCCTTGGGGGAGACCGACCATATGTGGGTGTAGGCGGGCTCTTTTCGTTTTTAGAAAAACAGATAGTGCTTCCAGACGTGCTTCCGTTTTCATAGGTATTTTCTCTCCATTCAATGGGTATATCCGAAGTGAGCAAATAAGGCATTTACTATAGTAGTGTTCATTATACCAGGATAAACAAACACTTGTAATAGGATAAGACGAGGTTAAAATGAGGATTATAAGTAAGTCACCGAGCAGGAGGAATGAATAGCTTATGCAAAGAGTAGTGATAACAGGTATGGGTGTCGTTTCCCCACTGGGTAATGAAGTGGACACGTTGTGGAAGAATTTGCTGGAAGGCAATTCAGGTATACGTAAAATTGATACATTCGATGTGTCCGATTTGAAAGCACAAATTGCTGGACTGGTACAGGATTTTGATGCAGAAAAGCAATGGGGACGTAAAGATGCTAGACGAATGGATCGGTTTACTCAGTTTGCATTATATGCGGCAGAGCAAGCACTCAAGGATTCCGGTCTGGAACTGGATCACACCGATTTGGAGCGTGTCGGTGTTTATGTGGGATCGGGAGTCGGCGGTTTGGATACGTTGGTGGACAATGTAGATGTGCTGCTACATCGTGGACCGGGTAGAGTTAGCCCAACGCTGGTACCTATGATGATCTCGAATATGGCTGCTGCTCAAATTAGTATAGCGTTTGGAGCGATGGGACCTACGCTTTCACCCGTGACGGCTTGCTCTATTGGGAATACAGCAATTGGAGAGGCGTTTCGGACGATTCGTACAGGAGATGCAGATGTCATTTTTGCCGGTGGGGCTGAAGCGGCGGTGACTAGATTGGCCTTGGCGAGTTTCGCTAATGCGACTGCCTTGTCCACACGTAACGAGGAGCCTTCTATAGCAAGTCGACCTTTTGATCAGAATCGGGACGGCTTTGTCATGAGCGAAGGTGCAGGTATTCTGGTACTGGAGTCACTGGAACACGCTATCCGACGTGGTGCGGAAATCTATGGTGAGGTCATCGGTTATGGAGCCAGTTCGGATGCTTATCACATGGTTGCACCGCATCCCGAAGGAACCGGAGCTTACTTGGCGATGAAAGCGGCCCTTCGTTCGGCTCACATCTCCCCTGAGGAAGTGGACGTGATTAGCGCCCACGCGACGAGTACGTCTGTCGGGGATGTCGCTGAGACCCTTGCAATCCACAAGCTTTTTGGTGATTATGCCTATCAGATTCCGGTTACTGCGAATAAGTCCATGCTGGGTCATATGCTGGGGGCTGCGGGCGGTGTCGAAGCGATTGCGCTTGTACAATCCCTGCGGGAAGGTATCATTCCGCCAACGATGCATCTGGATAATCCAGACCCTGCTTGCGATCTGGATTATGTGCCTCACGAAGCGCGCAAGGTTCCACTAAATATTGGGCTATCTAATTCTTTCGGCTTCGGTGGTCATAATGCGGTTATTGTGCTGAAGCGCTACGAGTCATAATTTGTAAGGAGTTATTGAAACCTCAGGCATTCTATCCGGCTGGATAGAGCACCTGAGGTTATTTTAATCGAAGAATAACAGATTCATTTTAGATAAAAGATAGAGTAAGATGAAGGAAAACATTTGGAGGGACGTGAAACCATGATTTTAATCAGGAACATACAATCAGCAGACGCTGAAGCGTATTGGAATTTGAGACTGGAAGCCCTGCAAATGAACCCTGAAGCTTTTGGAACCTCCTATGAGGAAGCTGCAAGAGTTCCATTATCTGATGTGGTGAAGCAGATACAAAATAAACGAGATCATTACATACTTGGTGCATTTACAAAGGATCATCAGCTAGCTGGTATGACTGGGTTTAGAAGAGAACAAAAAATAAAAACGCAGCATAAAGGAACGATTTGGGGAGTTTATGTACCATCGACCTACCGAGGTCAGGGGATCGCTAAAAAACTTTTATTGGAAGTCATCAGCCAAGGTAGAAAATTGGAAGGTTTGAAGCAAATTAACCTGAGTGTGGTAACTACCAATCAAGCTGCTGTTAAGCTGTATAGGAAGTTGGGATTTGAAACCTATGGTATAGAAAAGAATGCTTTAGAATATCACGGACAGGAATATAATGAGGAACTCATGGCTTATTTTTACTAAGGGTGAAAGGTTTTGAAAAAATGAAAATTGACCGATTGCTTTCTATCGTCATTTTGCTGCTAAAGAAAAATAGAGTACAAGCGAAGGAACTGGCTGATTTATATGAGGTTTCGATCCGGACGATCTATAGAGATATTGAAGCGATTAGTATGGCAGGTATTCCGGTGGTGACTTATCAGGGAGCCAATGGGGGAATCGGTCTGATGGAAGGATACCGTTTGGATCGCAGTATGCTGACGGATAACGATGTCAAGGACATTGTGATGGGGCTGCAGAGTTTGTCCTCGACGTTGGGCAGCCCCAATGTGTCGCGGTTACTTCATAAATTTGAAAGTATCATACCTGAGTCCGGGAAAGAGCGATTTAGTGTCCGTACCACACAGTTTATCGTCGATCATTCGGGATGGGGAAATCAAGCTGCACAGGAAGGCAAATTGAAAAAGGTGAAAGAAGCAATGAGCCAAGCGCGTACTGTCGCTTTTACCTATCGAAATGCGGAAGGAGCCATAACGGAACGGAATGTTGAACCGCATACGCTCGTTCTGAAAGGACAACAATGGTTTGTATATGCGTATTGTCCCGATAGGGAACAGTTTCGTCTATTCAAACTCTCCCGCATGAGTGACCCTGTGGTTACAGAGACAGTTTTTGCTCGCAGGGACCTTTCTTATGAAGTGCTGCCGTGGAATGAGGGACGGATGGAGGCATCCAGAGCCGTACAACCATTTACGCTACAATTTAACCGTAATTCAAGGCATTTGGCGGAGGACTGGTTTGGCGTAGAAGCATTGACCGAGCAGGAGGAAGGGATCTACACGGTTTCGGTCCCGTTTCCCGAGGATGCATGGGCGTACGGATTTATTTTAAGCCTGGGACCGGATGTGGTTGTCAAGGAACCAGCCCATTTGCGAGACAAGATTCATAAGATGGCGCTGAGTATTGCGTCTAATTATGAAGAAGTTCGGGAATCATCTTAGATTAAGTAAAACAAACCTGACCCATAGTTGTCAGGTTTGTTTCGTTATACTGGTGGCATACCTGATATCAGTTAGCGAAAGGGGATTTACGAGGATGGATAAAGCTTGTCAAAGTTGCGGGATGCCGTTGGAGCATGAGGACCAATATGGAACGGATGCACAACATCATAAAACGGATGAGTATTGCAAGTATTGTTACAAGGAAGGCGAATTTGTACAGCCTGAATTGACTATGGAGGGAATGATTCAGCAGTCTGTGCCTTTCCTGGTAGAGAAGGGGATGCAGGAAGAAGAAGCGACTTCGATGCTGCGTAATTACCTGCCGTTTTTGAAACGATGGCGGTCCTCAGAGGATACGGGGCTTACACTGGATGGACCCATTCGGGAAGAATATCGAGGTGAGATCCGTTTGATTGGGTTGAAAGCACGTACAAGTAATCAGAATGAACAAACATCTCACGGGATCATTCCAAACATGTGGGAACGTTTTTGGAGTGAGGACGTGCCTGGTCGGATAAAGGAAAAAGCAGGACATGCTTCTGTCTATGGTTGCTATACTGACTATGAAAATGGAGCTTTGGGCGAGTATACATTTTTTATCGGGAAGGAAGTGGCTGTTGATTTCCAGACTCCTGACGATCTTGAAGAACTTGTCATTCCGGCTGCACGCTATGCTATTTTTCAGGGAACTCAGGAACCTTCTTCTGTCTTCCGTGTATGGCAGACGATTTGGGAGTGGGCTGCCATGGGACAAGGGGAGCGGACATACACAGGTGATTTTGAAGTGTATGGCAGTCCAGATGAACCTGTTTTGATTTATATTGCAATCAAGTGATGATTTTGTCGTGACAGAAGAGAACCGCCTGGCCATTATTGTGGACCAAGCGGTTTTTTCTGATTCAATCAATAGCAGTCTCCCCATCAAGTTGAACGTCGAGTTACAGCCCAAAAGATGAGAGCCAGAGCACTGACACCAGCTCCTAATAGACACACCCCGTTCCATCCGGCATAGATGTACATATGAGTGGAAGCAATGGCCCCGGTGGCGCTACCGATGGAATAAAATATCATGTAGCCTGCAGTAAGTCGGCTCCGTGCCTCAGGGCGAACATTGAAAATCAGGCTTTGGTTGGTGACATGTACAGCCTGTACGGCCAAATCCAAAAGTATTACTCCAAGAACTAAAGCGAACAGAGAATGCTCGGTGTAGCGGATAGGTAACCAGGATAGCAGCAATACAACTAGTGCGATACCCGTCGTCCGTTGTCCCAAGCCCTGATCGGCAAGACGCCCTGCTCGTGCTGCTGCTAATGCCCCGGCGACTCCAGCCAGGCCAAAGGCTCCGATGGCTGTATGTGAAAGAGATAGAGGCGGGGCACTGAGAGGTAACACAAGCGAAGTCCACAATATGCTGAACGCCGTAAAAATGAGCAGCGCAAGGACAGCACGAATACGCAGAATTCGTTCTTGCACGAACAGTACGATAACCGAGCGGAGCAGTTGCGGATAGGAAAGTGTCACACTTGTGGGTTCGTTCTTTGGCAACACCCGCAACAGAGCTACAGCCATAAACAGCGTAAGTATAGCAGAAACAAGGTAAACTGAACGCCAGCCTGCCAGATCAGTTAATACACCGGCCACGGTTCGTGCCAGCAGAATGCCGATAACGACTCCACTGGTCACCAGACCTACGATACGCCCACGTTCAGTCGGATTAGCCAAGGTAGAGGCGAAAGCCACGAGTGTTTGAGTGACTACAGCCAGCAGTCCAATCATTGCCATTCCCATAAGCAGTATTGTACGGGTAGGAGCAAAGCTAACCACGATTAGTGCCAGCACGGATAGCAGCATTTGCCCTGTAATCAGTCGTCGTCGATTCAAAAGATCGCCAAGCGGGACGAGCAGCAATAATCCCAACGCATAACAAATTTGCGTGATGGTAATGACCATGCCTACCGATGAGTGCGTAATGCCAAATTCGTTTGCCAGCGCATCCAGCAATGGCTGTGCATAGTAAATGTTAGCGACAGCCAGCCCGCAGGCTATGGCAAACAAGAGTGCCACAGATCGGGACAAGGAGGGAATGGGGGCTGTTTCGGCAGCATTTGCTACCTTTTGATGAGGGAGGAGTACCGCTTTTTCTTCTGACGTCTTCATTTTCACATACCACGTCGCTTTCTGTAATTTACATACCGTTGAGTATAATATACCGATTGGTATGTAATGAATTTAGGTCAATATAACTCGTGCAAATATAAAATGTCAAGAGTTTATCATGTACATATTTGACAGTTTCTTTTCCTGATCATACAATCTTAATATACTGAACGATATGAAAAGAAGGAGCTGCTTATGGTTCGACCACGGGAATTTGATGAAGATCAAGCGTTGAATGCAGCGATGCAAATTTTTTGGGAAAAAGGATTCGAGGCTACATCTTTAAGCGATTTAACCTCCAAAATGGGAATTCAGCGCCCTAGCATTTACGCTGCTTTTGGAGACAAGAAGCAATTATTCGAAGCCGCGCTGCGCAAATATACGCAATCCCACGCTGCTTATGTACGCTCTAGACTACAAAGCAATTCTTCTGTAAAAGAAGCGTTTTACAATTTTTTTGGAGGAATCGTGGCAGAAGAGTACGAGGATGGGCCTAATAGGGGATGCTTTTGTATCAATACGATGGTAGAATTAGCCCCTCATGATGAAAGATTTGAAATTTTAACCAGAGAACATCAGATGTATCTTTCTGCCGTCTTTCAGGAAACCCTTGAGCGCGGTATACGATCAGGAGAGCTGGAGGCTAGCATGGACGCACGAGCTCTGGCCCATACGATGGTCTCTTTGTTAATCGGGATTACCGTGATGATGAAATCACGTCCAGCGCGCTCTTTTGTAGATCAGGCGGTTGCGACTTTACTTATATTACTGGATGGGAAATAGAGATGAAGGGAAGAAGCAGGGATGCCACAGATAAAGGCCGTTCAAACCCCGATTGGAGCATTGTATGGACGAGATGCGATCTATTTGGACCATGTGCATATGAATTATTCGAAGAAGGAGCTAGTTTTGAAGGGAGAGATTAATGGGGGGCTGGCAGCGGAAGCAACAGATGGTTTTGTGCCCTACGAACTGATATTCACAGAAGTCTACTACTTCAACATGATTGAACTGGACGTTGCTTTGCACCTGTCTGATCGGGAATATACGCAGGGCAGCAGCTTTGATGAGCTTACAGATACGCCGTTATTGGCTACAATAGCAAGTGCACGGGGGAAAAATCTAAAGCACCTTATGCTGAAAACCTATGACGATATAGTAGAAATTGCCTGTGGAGACTATAAGATGACTATATAAACGGTTGATTTTTAGAAGAGGAGCAGGATCAATGGATACCCAAATTGAACTATTAAACGTGACTGTATGCTGAATATGTTATTCATACTGTCGGTCCTGTGTGGAATGGTGGCGACCATCGGGAAGAGGAGCTATTGGCGAAATGCTACCATAATGCACTCCAATTAGCTTTAGAACTGAATGCACGAAGCATTGCCTTTCCGAACATCAGCTGAATGAGAGAATACATGCGTGGAAATTAGGGGGGATCATGAATGCATGAGGAGCAAAACCAGGAACATTGGCCGGTGTGGGCTACGGAGCCTGTAAAAATAGTGAATGCTGATCCTGCCTGGTCAGAGCAGGGCTTAAAGGTCATTCACCAGTTGCGGGAGTTATTACTGCCGTTTAAGGTGACGGAAATCGAACATATAGGAAGCACGGCAATTCCCAATCTTTCCGCTAAGCCCATTATTGATATTATGGCAAAATTAGAATCTTGGGATCAACTGGAACAGGTCGTATCTGCTTTACAACCAGCAGGCTGGAACTATGTTCCACCTGAATTGGACGGTCGGGAATGGAGAAGATTTTTGGTTAAAGTGGAACAGGATCAAAGAAAGGGACATCTGCATCTCATGCTGAAATCTGATGAGCATTGGGATCAGCAGCTATTGTTTCGGAATCGACTTCGTGAACAGCCTGAGCTGATTCAGCAATATGATGTATTAAAAAGACGGCTGGCGATGGAAAATCAGCATGATCGTGAAGCATACACGGAGGCCAAGACTGATTTTGTGCAAAATGTTCTGAATACCGGACATCCTAAAGATTAGGACGACCGGACTCCTGGATACTTTCCGACCAAGCGCCGAAATCTCCGACATTTGTTATTGCCGTGTAGGGGAATGGCCGGAAGGCTTGCCAGCACACCAGAAAAAGCTTATTCAGAAGCTGCTAAAGTAACTTTCATCCAGTACTCATGTTCATTTCATGATAGGAAAAATCGTATTTATAGACGTTTCAAGAATACGCTGATGCGTTCCAAAGCCATTTCCAACTGTTCTCGTGATGATGCATACGAGCAGCGGATAAAGCCCTCGCCGCCTGGGCCAAATGCGGAACCGGGTACAGTAATGACTCCTTCTTCTTCCAGCAACCGCTTGGCAAACTGCTCTGAGCTTAACCCTGTGTGCATAATGGAGGGAAAAGCATAGAAGGCACCGTTTGGTTCGTGACATGGCAGTCCTGTCTGACATAGGCCTTCAACGAACCATTTTCTACGCAGATTGTAGGATTCCATCATACGATCTTTTTCCTCCAGCCCGTTACGCAGGGATTCAATTGCGGCAATTTGCCCGATAATAGGAGCGCACATGGCGGTATATTGATGAATCTTCAGCATAGCTGAAATCAACTCTCTTGGGCCGCACACGTAGCCGACCCTCCAGCCTGTCATCGCAAATGCTTTGGAAAAGCCGCTGATGAGCAGGGTGCGCTCTTTCATTCCCGGCAGAGCAGCGAAGCTTACATGCTTCTGTCCATAGGTCAGTTCAGCATAAATTTCGTCTGATATGACGACAAGATTATGCTCCTCAACCAGGCGGGCAATCGGTAGCCAATCCTCATAGGTCATCACCCCACCCGTCGGATTATTCGGATAACAGAGAATAAGCACTTTGGATCGTGGAGTCAGCTTGGCTTGGAGTGCCTCAGCTGTCAGCTTGAACTGCTGATCCGCAGAGGTTTCAACCGTTACGGTATGTCCTCCGTTCAGAAACGTGATGGGTGAATACGAAATATAACATGGAGCCGGAATGAGTATTTCATCGTGTGCGGTGATCAGGGCGCGTAGTGCCAAATCCAGTGCTTCACTGCTGCCAATGGTAACCATGATTTCATCTGTCGGGTTGTAGGATGTGCTGAAGCTGCTCTCCAGATATCCGGCAATCTCTTCACGAAGCTCGGGAAGACCAGCATTCGGTGTGTATGATGTTTTACCATTTTCCAGTGCTGTGATACAGGCCTTTCTGACATGTTGAGGGGTTACAAAGTCAGGTTCACCGACACCAAGCGATACAATATCTTTTCTGCCTGTACTATATTCGAAAAACTTACGGATGCCTGAAGGTGGCATTTCCCGTACAGCTGGAGTCAAAAAATCGGTTATTGATACTGCTGTCGATACATTTGTCATGATGATTTCCTCCTTTTTAAAAAACAAAAAAACCCGCCCCTGTAAAAGGGACGAGTTTATACCCGTGTTACCACCCTAGTTTCATTCCATAGGAAATGACACTCTGTTCACGTATCCATCAATACGTGTTCCGGTTAACGCTGGAAAGGCGGCAGAGCTTACTTCAGGTTCAGCCCGCTTCTCAGAGATGGCGTTCGGCTACCCTCGGAATGTTGGCTTTCACCTGCCCCAACTCTCTGCAAATCCGCTGTATAGCTTACTCGTTCTCGTCATTGAAATTTGTTACCGTATCAAGTTAGGTGTAATTATAAGCACAACATTTCAGGATGGCAAGTCTTTTTTTTAATAAACTTTAAAGACACATCATCATCATTGACGACTGGAAAATAACGTATATAGTGGTATCAAGGGGATTGTGCCCCAGATTTCAATGTGTTATATGACTATATTGCCAGAGAGGAATGGTATCCATATGAACGTATTTGAACGCTTTAGCAGTGAAGTTTTGCCGGCGGATTGGAGCTGGATCAATGAGCCGGCTGAGTGGAGATTCGATGATTCCAAGTCTTTGCAAATTTCTGCACCTTCACAGGCAGATTTCTTTAGGGATCCGTCTGGCGCAGCGACTAAATCGTCCGCACCCTTTTTGCATACAACGCTTCAAGGTGATTTTACAATATGGACGAGGGTCCGTGTTGATATGAAGCAGCCTTATGATTCAGGATGCTTGATGATGATGGCGGATGATACCCACTGGGCTAAGCTGTGTTTTGAATATTTTGAAAGCACTCCATCTATTCTTAGTGTGGTCACTCGGGATACATCCGATGATTGTATCTCTGGGGCGATGGACGTGTCCAATCCGTATTTACGAGTGGCACGAGCTGGAAATTGCTTTGCATTCCATTATTCATCAGACGGTCAGCATTGGAAGCTGGCGAGATATTTTGGTATGAATGTTCCTAACCAGCTAAAAGTTGGAGTTGTTGCTCAATCCCCGGTGGGGGAGGGCTGTGCTGTTACCTTTGATGCCTTGACGATAACAAACCATGTATCCGAGGACATACGAAACGTGGAGTAAATAGACAAAGGCTTTCTCTCTAAGTATGAAAGCGCTATAAAATAGGGCTTGAAAAGACGTATATACGCATACTCAGGCAGGAGGTAGATGGAAACTTGCTGTTAAGAAGGAAGGGCTACAAGCTGCTCAGTTTGTTGGGAGTGCTGCTTGTAGCTACGTTGGGCTGTTTCGGACTCATTATGTATTTACAGTCCACAAGCGGAACAAGGATGTATCAATTTCTGTACTGGGATATATTCCTGGCCTGGGTTCCGGTCTTTATCACTCTGGGAATGATGGCTTTATTCAGACTGCAAAGTACAAAAGTGAGAAGTATTCTTTTATTTTTCTCTTCAATTGTATGGTTGTTTTTTCTGCCGAATGCTCTTTATTTGGTGACTGAGTTACTTCATGCGTTTCGTTTTTACGATGTGAATCCTGATACACGTTTTTGGTTGAACACACAATTTTGGTTTATCTTATTTACGTCTTTTTCAGCAGCAGGGCTGGGCCTTTTTCTTACATCCCTTTGTGTATTGGTGATCCACCATATGCTGAGGAGGATTTGTTCAGGTGGACTCGCATGGGCTGTAGTTTTTGTGTTGTTGTGGCTGGCCAGCATAGGCGTATATATTGGCAGATTTGCTCGCTGGAATAGCTGGGATGTATTATTGCAGCCACTGGTGCTCCTTGCGGATATTTGGAGATGGGGAGTACATGCAGGACCAAGGCTTCATTTGCTGTCCTTTTGCTGGCTGGTGTTTGGGATAGCAGTCATTTTTTATTTATTGATCTATATCTCTTTAAGTGAGAATCAGGATGTTTAGGCCGAGGACATGTATTCAATGAATACAGGCTTCGGCCTATTTTTTTACATGTAGAGTGTCAGGAGTTGGTGCTGTCCTCCCCGTGCACATCGTAAAGCACGCGTACAAGCAGATCCTGACTGAAATTCCCGAATCTTTTGCCAAAAATAGTGAGCCCACCTTTGTTTTCCGATTGATCGGTTACGGATAAACGGAGTGTAATGTCGCTTTTATAGTTAAGGTTAATATCGTCTATTGTGACTTCGGATATGCGGCACCCGTCAATGAAGCTGCCATGCTGATTGATGCGAATTAATTTGAGCATACCATATTGATTCAAATGCGGTGGCCACCAATCTGGATTCAGAACCCCCGGCACTTCTCCAAAATCTCCGGCGCTGGTCCAGTGCCCAATAGGGATACCGTTAATATGAAAACAAATGTCAGAGGGATATTCCTCACAATAGCAGGGTGCTTCTGAGCCCAGTTCTGCGGAGAATTGAATTTCCTTAAAGGATTGATTCGCTTTCAGATAGTTGGGGATGCGGTATTCCAAAAAACCTTCGGCCATCCAGATCATTTCCGACTCCAGCCGCCCGGGATCTGCAAAATAGCGTGGATCATCAAAATCGCCGATTATGCTGTCTCGGGTCACCAATCCACAAGTGGGGGACGCTTGGTAGTTACTATAATGACCTACGCGAATCTCAACCTCATACACATTTTTTTGTTCTCTGCTGCGCAAATCTACCATCAGCTTATCCTTGTTCAAATAACACATTTTTCGGGTACCATGCTTGCCGCTAACGGTATTGATCTCCACAAGGCCGCATTCTTCCAACTTTCGAATATGCATTGTAATGGTACCGTTGCTCAAATTAAGTTTGTTTGCAATGTCATTCATACTTTGGCCCTGATAAGCAAGTAGCTCGAGAATTTGAATGCGGATTTCGGAACCCAGTGCTTTAAAAATATCTAACCCTGACATTAAGTTCTTAATATAAATCATAGCTATAGACCATCCTTATCTATAAAAATTGTGATGTAAGCGCTTATATTTTTTACTTTGATTTATGTTAAAATAAAATCAAAAAGAAGTAAACTGCTTTTTTGTAAATTTTTTTTACTAAATAAAGAGGGGAGTGATTAGGCTCCAAATTAGAGATTATTTCATAAATAAATCGTATTTAAGTTTTATTACTAGTTTTTTAGATGAAAATTAACTTAAATACGATTTAATTTTGCTTTTCATGTTACTCTAATCTATGTTTTATAATTATTTAAAAAGATTGAAAAATACATTGACGAACTGAGGAAGCGCATGCTATATTTTGTTTGTAAACGAATTCATTATTGATAAAGTAAAATGTTAATTATATGGTACATGAGAGGGATGATAATCACAGCGGCAATCAACAACGGGTTGTGTACCGCACAGTTAAAGATTAGGCCGAGTGGTATGAAGTTATTTTAACACCAAATGTATGCGGTTTCATTTAAATTTAGGAGGGGTCGCGTTGATAAAGAAAAAAGGTTTTGCAATAGCAATGGTTGTTCTGTTGTTAATGATGGCTGCATTGACTGGTTGTGGCGGGGGAAGTTCCAGTAGTGATGGAAGCAAGGAACTGACATTCATGTTCCGTGGTGGAACAGATGAGCAAAAGGCTTATAAGGAAGTAATTAAGAAATTTGAAGCGGAACATCCTGGCGTAAAGGTTAAAATGGTCGTGACAGCAGCGGACCAATATGCTACAAAGCTTAGAGCTGCGATCACAGGAAATAATCTTCCAGATGTTTTTTATTTTAACCCTGGAGATGTGAAAGCTTATGTAAACAGTGGGGTACTGAAGAACCTCACCCCTTACATTGAGAAGAATAAGGATATAAACCTAGATAACATTTGGAAATACGGTGTGGATTTATATCGCTATGACGGTAAAATGGCCGGTCAAGGAGATATTTACGGTATGCCGAAGGACTTGGGTCCATTCGCACTTGGCTACAACAAAACGATGTTCGAAAAAGCGGGCGTGCCTTTGCCTGATAAAGACAAACCGTATACATGGGATGAGTTCATCAAGGTCAACCAAGAGTTAACCAAAGATACCAATGGTGACGGCAAGCCAGATCAGTACGGTACAGGCTTTAACGTTCAGTGGGCATTACAAGCCTTTGTATGGAGCAATGGGGCGGATTGGCTGGATGAGAGCAAAACCAAAGTAACGGTTGATGATCCGAAATTTGCGGAAGCGCTTCAGTACTTTGCTGACATGCAAAACAAATATAAAATCACACCTGGTATTGAACAATCGCAAACATTGGACACATACCAACGTTGGATGAAGGGCGAAATGGCATTCTTCCCGGTAGGTCCTTGGGATATGAGTACATTTGAAAAACTGCCATTCGAATATGATTTGCTGCCGTTCCCAGCCGGATCGACTGGAAAATCGGCAACATGGATTGGTTCCCTGGGTATCGGTGTTTCCTCTAAAACAAAATATCCAGATGAAGCTGTAGAACTGGTTAATTACCTGACCACTTCCAAAGAAGGAATGAAGCAGCTGGTAGATGCCAAGGTACAAATTCCGAATCTGCTGGACATGGCTGATGAATGGTCCAAAGATACGAAAACCAAGCCTAACAATAAACAGGAATTTATTGATATCGTAAATGACTATGGACGCTCATTACCAGGCAACTATACGTATAATGCAGAATGGTATGATATTTTCTTCACAGATATTCAGCCTGTACTGGACGGCAAAATTACGGCGGCAGATTATCTGAAGCAAGAACAACCGAAAATGCAGAAACTGCTGGATAAAGCGGTGGAGCAAGAGAAAAAATCACAGAAATAATGCGTAAATAGAGGAAAAAAGGATGATGTTAGTGGCTAAATATCATGCTGCTAACATCATCTTCATTCCAAATTAGAAACAGAGGTGAGCCCTGTGATAACCAAATCTAATCTCTACCGCAAAGAGAAGATATATGGATACTTATTTATTCTTCCACCTATTCTCGGTCTGCTAATCTTTACGTTATTCCCGTTTGTCTATTCGTTATACGGCTCTTTTACAGACTGGGACGGATTGGGACAAATGAATTTTATTGGTTTCGACAATTTTAAAGATTTATTTAGCGATGAGCTCTTTTATAAATCGATGTACAATACTCTTTTCTTAATGCTGGGTATTCCAATCGGTCTTGTACTAGCTTTACTGCTGGCACTAGGTTTGAATCGCAAGATTCCAGGTACGACAACATTTCGTGTGATTTACTATATCCCGGTTATTTCTTCGTTGGCTGCCGTTTCTATTATGTGGAACTGGGCATACAACGGAGACTATGGTTTGGTGAACCAATTCCTCGAAATATTCGGTATTAAGGGTCCTAACTGGCTGATGGATAAGGATACGGTCAAACCGGCCTTGATTCTCATGACCGTCTGGAAGGGTCTCGGCTATACGATGCTGCTATATTTGGCAGCCCTGCAAAGCGTGTCTCGCTCTTATTATGAAGCAGCAGAGCTAGATGGAGCTAGCGGATTCCAGATGTTCCGCAATATTACATGGCCAATGGTGAAACCAGTAACCTTCTTCCTGGTCGTAACTAATATCATTGGTGGTTCGCAAATCTTTACTGAAATGAACATTATGACACCTACAGGGGGTCCGGAATACTCGTCCGCCTCAATCGTCTTTTATATTTGGGATAAGGCATTTAAAAACCTGCAAATGGGATATGCCTCCGCGATGGCTATGATTCTCGGCATCTTCATTTTTATCGTAACTTTGATTCAATTCAAAATGAATGAAAAATCGTCCTTTGATGGGGATTGATTTTCGCGGAAAGGAGTGAGTCTGATTATGTCCCATAGTCAAAAAACGAAAGTTACCAATACCATTATCTTTATTGTACTAGCGATTGGAGCGATTGTGATGATCGCGCCGCTGCTTTGGATGCTGTCCACTTCGGTGAAAGAAAAGCAGGATGTCTTTGCTCTTCCACCAGTATGGATACCAGAGGTATTCCAGTTTGGTAAGTATAAGGAAATTTGGGAAGCAGGACCTTTGTTAAGCGGGATCAAGAACAGTGTGATTGTGGCTGTAAGTGTTACCGTTATAGGTACCTTTACATCCAGTGTAGCCGCTTTTGCATTTGCAAAGCTGAGATTCCCTCATAAAAATAAACTGTTTCTGGCACTCATCGCATCTATGATGATTCCATACCCAACGGTTATGATTCCACAGTTTATGATGTTTTCCAAACTTGGCTGGGTCGATACACTTTTGCCTCTGATTGTTCCAGGTTTGTTCGGAAATGTAGTTATGATCTTTTTCCTGCGGCAGTACTTGCTTAGTGTACCAGATGCCATTATCGAAGCTGCGAAAATTGACGGAAGTTCTTATTTCCGACTCTACTCGTCGATTACGTTCCCGCTCATTAAGCCAGCAGTTGCGGCACAACTAATTTTATGGTTCATGGGGATTTGGAACGATTATTTGGCACCGATTATTTACTTGAACTCACCAGAAACGCAGACACTGCAGCTGGTTATCGCGAATTTTAATGCGACTTACGCCATTCAGACGGACTATCCGCTTATCATGGCAGCATCAATTATAGCCTTGTTACCTGTACTGATTATATTCTTGATCTTCCAGAAACAAATTATTGAATCGGTTGCCATTTCGGGTGTCAAAGGCTAATTGACACTTGGAGGGTATGGATGAATGATGTAAGGCAGTCACAATATGTAATGGGTAAAGGAAGGAGGAGAATAACAGTTATGGTTATGCTGTTCATGCTGGGTCTATCCGGCTGTGGGGATAACACTCCGGACCCTGTGTATCCGCAGGCTCCGCCTCCCGATCACTTGTATGATCAAAGTACGATTAACGATGAACAGCGCTGGACCATTAACAATGCACATGACCCGGCGATTATCAAAACAGATCGAGGCTATTATGTCTACTCAACGGATGTAAAGACAGGTGGAGAATTGAGACCTGGTGTTATGGTACGCAAATCGACTGATCTGATTCACTGGAACTGGGTTCAGTATGCACTCCCCGGCATTCCAAAGGAAGCGGAGGCGTGGTCATCAGCAACCAATCTGTGGGCACCGGACATCATCAAGATGGGTGATACCTATCGGATGTATTACTCCGCTTCTACCTTTGGCAGCACACGGTCTGCGATCGGATTGCAGACATCCAGCTCCCCGGAAGGCCCTTGGAAGGATGAGGGGCTGGTCGTTAAAACGGGAGAGCATGACAAGCTGAATGCGATTGATGCCAATCCGGTGCTGGATGCAGAGGGAAATCCATGGATGGTATACGGCTCTTTTTTCGGCGGTATTTACATTACGCCGCTTGATCCCCTGACTGGAAAGCTTAAAGAGTCCGGCTATGGCAAAAATATCGCTTCCAGAGATCGGGCAACTGAGGACGGTGCTGTAGAAGGGCCTTACATTGTGTACAATCCAATGTTCCGTAAATACTACTTGTTCGTCTCGTATGATTCTTTGTTCGAGGACTACAATGTTCGCGTTGCTCGCTCAGATTCTATCACAGGGCCTTATGTGGACATGAATGGACATGACATGGCAGATACCAGCTATTTGCCTCAATACGAGATTGGAAACAAGGTATTGGGCGGTTATCGGTTCAGCGAAGGAGAAGGCTGGGTTGCGCCAGGTCACAATTCTGTCCTGAAGGACGGTGCGGATTATTATATTGTACATCATGCGCGGGGAGAAACGGACAAGAGCTGGCCGTACCTGCATGTACGCAAAATATTATGGACGGCAGAGGGCTGGCCGGTCGTCTCTCCGGAGCGCTATGCGGGGGAAAAGGAGCAGGATATACCCAAAAGGCTATTATCCGGCAACTGGGAGCGCATCGTGATAAGGCAGGAAGTAGATGGTCAGGTGGAAGCTGAACCGCTCCGTCTTGAAGATGGAGGGCGGGCAACCAGTGGTTCTCTTGAAGGTCACTGGAGCTTTGATGGCAAGCGTACTCTAACAATGGATTGGAGCAATACATCCGAAGGAACAAAGGAAGAACTGTTATTGCTTCCTTCATGGGACTGGGAGCTCGGTCGCCATACTCTAATTTTCACAGGTATGAATGAAAAGGGAATTTCCATCTGGGGAAAACGTATCAGCGATTAATTGTATGAACTACATACTACACATAGAGGAGAGAAAAACCATGAATCAATCTGTACCCTTTAATAATCCGGTCATTGAGCAACGGGCAGACCCTTGGATTTACAAGCATAGTGACGGATACTATTATTTCACCGGATCTGTGCCAGAGTATGACCGCATTGAGGTTCGACGATCAAGTACTATTCAAGGCTTGAGTACAGCAGAGCCTGTCGCAGTGTGGCACAAATATGAAACGGGCCCGTTAAGTGCGAACATTTGGGCACCGGAAATTCATTATATTAACGACAAGTGGTACATTTATTTTGCAGCAGCTCGTACAACGGAGACGAAGGAAGGCCTGTTCGACCATCGGATGTTCGTGCTGGAAAATGATTCAGCTAATCCTCTGGAAGGGGAATGGGTGGAAAAAGGACAGATCAAAACCCGTTGGGAGACGTTCGCTCTCGATGCGACAACCTTCCAGCATAATGGAGTTCTGTATTATGTGTGGGCTCAGAAGGACCCGGACATCGTCGGTAATTCCAATCTGTATATTTCTGAAATGAGCAATCCGTGGACGCTGCGCGGTGAGCAGATCATGATCTCTACTCCTGAATATGATTGGGAAATCATCGGTTTTAAGGTGAATGAAGGAGCAGCGGTTCTGAAACGGAACGGGCGGATCTTTATCAGTTATTCAGCTAGCGCCACAGACCACAATTATTGCATGGGCCTGTTGACAGCAGATGAGAATACGGATTTACTTGATCCGAAATCATGGACGAAATCACCTGAGCCGGTATTCTGCACCAATGAGGAAACAGGACAATTCGGGCCAGGTCATAACAGTTTTACGGTTGCTGCTGACGGTAGCGATGTAATCGTATATCACGCCCGAAACTACAAGGAAATTACTGGAGACCCGCTGTATGATCCGAATCGTCATACACGTGTTCAGCCGTTCAACTGGAAGGAAGATGGAACACCTGATTTTGGTATTCCAATACCAGATGGCGTTTCTGTTGATAAATAAGCGAAATCTATTATAGATGGTTGACGTGTTGCACAGCGGTACTGTAACTTTCTAGAAATCATAGGGAATTATGATTCGACTGCGTATAACAAGAGTAATAAGATATCTTCTGAGCCTTCAGGCTGGAGGGTATCTTTTTGCTTTTGGGACGGCAATGAGGACTCTTTTCAAAAACTTCGATTTCTGCTATATTTAAATCGTAATATTTACGAATTGATCAAGGGGTGGAAATCTCGTGAACGAGCGGATTGATCCGTTTACCGTTAAAAAGGTTGAATACCTGCTGAATGGCTATATTGCGCTAAAGGTGCCAGGCTACGTGCGTTCTGACGTGCGGCTCATTTATCAAATAGAGGATAACTGTTTGATCTTGACGGAGGAAAGGCCTTCTAATGAAACTGAGTCGTGGGATCGCACGGACATTGTCCAATTTCGCTGGGAGGAAAATCATTGGCATGTATATGCCCGGCAAGAGGCTGAAAGCTGGCAGCGCGTAAAAGAGATTGCACCTAATCCGTGCTTTGAAGAACAGCTCGAACAGGTAGAAATAGATCCAGCAGGTATTTTTTGGACAGGTTAACGAAGTGCAGAATGATAAGTTCGGAAGATGGAGGTAGTGGGAGTCGTCCCGTTAAACTATATATGGAAGTAAACAGGCTGACCGTAACTCCTTATATGGAAGTTACGGTCATTTGTTTTGTCTGGGGTGGCACTGTCTAGTTTACGTTTCCATGTCTTGTCATGGGGCTTGTTACGGGTACTGTAAATCAGGGTATGTGAAACACAGAGCGTGATAACGAGTGGGGAGCGGTGTGTAGTGAATGAGCAGCAACGTAATGACAGACAAAGGCGTATAGATGAGCAGTATCGACCGGAACCTGAGATAAGACAAGTAGAGCGGGAGTGTGAAGCATTGTATCCAAAAGGCAGATCCCGAATTGCACTGACAGGCGCCAGTGGTTATATCGGGCATAATCTGCTGCAGAGGCTGACTGAGCATGCAGATGTCATTGCCTTATCCCGCAGTGGAGATCAGCGTAAAAATACAGAGCACGTGGAATGGCGCTCGTGTGATTTTTTTTCCATGGAGGATGCAAATCAAGGATTACATGGAGCGGATTATGCCGTATATCTCATTCATTCCATGTTGCCCTCAGCGAAGCTGACACAAGGAACATTTGAGGATATGGATGTGATTTTGGCAGAGCATTTTGCCCGGGCAGCGCGTAATAACGGGGTGAAGCAGATTGTATACTTGAGCGGTATCCTTCCCGAGCATACAAGTGAGGATGAACTATCCCGACATTTACGCAGCCGTCTGGAGGTTGAGCGTGTATTGAAGTCTTTTGGAGTACCTGTAACCACAATTCGTGCAGGCTTGATCGTCGGCCCACAGGGTTCATCGTTTCCAATTTTGGTCAAGCTCGTTCGCAGATTACCAGTCATGATTCTACCTCGTTGGACCCGAACCAAGACCCACCCGATTGCATTGGAGGATATTTTGAATGCGCTGGATCGGAGCATCGGCAACCGTACTCTTGATGAACAAATTATAGACGTAGGCGGGCCGGAGGTTATGACATATAGAGAAATGATGCAAAGAACAGCGGAAATAATGGATAAAAAGCGTCGCTTTTTTAATGTGCCGTTGCTGACGATCAAACTGTCCCGCCTTTGGGTTACCCTAGTGACTGGAGCCCCCAAAGAGATGGCTTATCCGCTGATTGAAAGCTTGGCTCATCCGATGGTGGCGCAACGGAAACATAAGGTTCAAGGCATCAGCGATGGGAAGATTTCCTTTGACAAAGCAGCTCGAACCTCACTCGAGCAGGAAGAAGAATATCGGCATAAGAAGAATTCCCATAGCAAGTCCAAAAAGCCGTTAAAGTCAGCAATTCGATCATTAAAATCTGATGTACGCTCGGTGCAACGGATCAAACTCCCGCCTGGTAAGGATGCAACATGGGCCGGGGAACGCTATTTGGCCTGGCTTCCGGTCTTTGCAAAACCTTGGGTGCGTGTCGAGACAGGAGGCCCGGATACCTATCAGTTGTATCTCTTGGGTAGTCGAAAGCCGTTGTTAGAAATGATTTATGACCGTGCGCAGAGCACCTCTGAGTTTGCACTCTATCGAATCACAGGAGGTACTTTTGCCACTGTAAAGGAAGACCATCGCGGCAGGCTTGAGTTCCTGCAAATTCCCGGTACAAATATTTGTGTCGTAGCCATTCATGATTATGTGCCATCGCTGCCTTGGTTTATTTATAAATATACACAGGCCAAAGTACATTTGGGGGTTATGTATGCGTTTGGCAAGTATGTCAAGCGGTTGATTGATACAAATGTTTAATATTTTCCACGAGATGGAAGCTACAAATGTATGGTAAAGTGTAATATATACAAGGTTTTATCCAAATGTCCTATCCAAAGTCTCCTGTGCATACCGAATCCGAATCACACGAGGTGAGAAAAATGCTGCAATCGTTAAAAGCCATTGCTAATTACAGGAAAGAAAATGATCTGGCCTGGGATACACCGACTTGGTTAAAGCTGCTTGTTTCGGCTGAGGAGCGTATTGTAAATTTGGAACGCATTCGATCTATAGGTGAGTTAAAGGATGCGAATCCTGTACTGGATTACGTGGAGCGTACGTTGCTTATTTTGGACGGACTTCCATTGTCATTCTGGGTTAAAGAGCTACTGGAGGATGTATTGGTGTGGTCTGAGACAGCCAAAGGAGGTACAGTCCGCGAACGGCTACGCTGGCAGCATGAGGGCATTAATTTATTTGTACATAATATCGGCTCCTCCCAACTGTATGTCAGACAGGCCCAAGCGGAGTCCCCTGCGTACCCGCGCAATAGCATGACCCGAATTCTGATTGAGACGCATGGATTGATCGGGCAATATATACGGGGAGAAATTCCTTTTGCTGAAAATCGACTGCTGCTTGAAATTACTCGTAAGGGCTGGCTGAGCTCTGAGGAACTGGAGCTTGTTTTACGGGCCCTGAACGAGTGTATTATCGCCGGGGTAGAACCTGCATTATGGGACCAAGTACGCAGTGAAGTAGAGCAGCTGATCGGCTGGATTGCATGGGATAACGCTCCTGTAGTCTGGAGTGTAAAGGAGCGACTGGAGAGATTACGGTCGGTTTCGATTCATGAAGGAGAGCCGTTCGAGCAGGCTTACACAGAACTAGAGCAGGAGTTGAATGTAGAGAAGGCGCTGGCTCCGTTGGAGAATCGGACACTTTGGTATGTAGAATCAGCTTTGCAGGATTTTTCACTTCAAGAACTGGTAAAGGTATTCTTACTCACATTGAGGGATGGGACGGGGCAGGAACAGCCTGCGACCGTTCGCCATATCAGCTTCGAATCGCTTATGAATACGATGTATTATGACTATCGTGGTGTCAAGAAAATTAACGTATATAAAAAACGAATGATAGAAAAATATTTAAGTGCACTGTCCTGGCAGGACATCTCAAAAGGGAAACGGAAGCATAATCCTCATTTGAGTGTGATCGTGGAGCATAAAGAGGAGCTGCCGAGTACTGTATTTTTTAATTTTGTATTTTCATCTGCGGCTGAGAAACTAATCGATTTTTGTATTGAAGCAGAAAAAACGCCTCTGTATGACAAAGCAGTCCTGCTGCTGTTCGATCTGTTCGGATTACGGCGTGATGCTTATGATCGCTTTCACAATGAGGAAACATATCTTACAGATATGAACCAGACCGTAGATTATAAAAGGGTCATTTTAGATTACGTGACGGGAACCCGCATACTGGATATTGGACCCGGCGGGGGCGTGCTGCTGGATCTGATCGAACAGGAAAGACCAGATGCGAAGCCATTAGGTCTTGATATTTCTGTGAATGTCATTGAGGCACTTAAACGTAAAAAGCAATTGGAGCGCCATCGTTGGGATGTCATCAAAGGAGATGCGCTTCGGTTGGAGGAATATGTAGAAACGGGGAGCATGGACACGGTCATCTTCTCTTCGATTCTTCACGAGCTCTATTCCTACATCGAACGAGATGGAATTCGGTTCAATCCACAAACGGTGGAGGATGCTTTGCAGAGCGCCTATCGTGTGCTTGCACCCGGCGGGCGTATCATCATTCGTGACGGTATTATGACCGAACCAGTAGAGCAGCGCAGACGAATTCGATTCTTGGAGCCGGATGGAATGGAATGGCTGATGCGGTATGCGCAAGATTTTGCGGGACGCCACATTGAAATAGAGCGTGTGGGTGAGCATGAGGCTGTTTTGCCAGTGAACGATGCGATGGAATTTCTATATACCTATACATGGGGGGCGGAAGCCTATGTACATGAAGTGCAGGAGCAGTTTGGTTATTTTACCCCGTCACAGTATGAAGAGTGTATCCGTAACACACTTGGATCACAAGCGATTATCCGGGTGAGCCGCCATTATTTACAGGAGGGCTATGCCGAGGCGCTGTCCAGCCGTGTTGAGTTCATGGATGAGCAGGGCCAGCGGGTTCCTTTGCCAGACAGTACCTGTCTGATCGTGATTGAGAAGCCGAATAATAGGGCTGGAATTGCTGAATGATTTTTAATTTGAACAAGAGAATGCCTTCTGATTTGTGCCAAGCACGATTGGAAGGCATTTTTTAGAAAGCTAGTGGAGGTGTGTTCATGTATGTCCTCGCAGGTGGAAATATCCGGGTATGACCCGCAGTGGGCTGAAGAGTATATGCGAGAGCAAAGGAAAATTGTAGAGGCTCTCAAAGATGTATGTGTCGGCATAGAGCATATCGGTAGTACGTCCGTTCCTAATCTGGGAGCCAAGCCTATTATTGATATTATGGTTGGAGTAGAAGAGTTGGCAAGTCTTCAATCCGAACATCGAGAGCGTCTACAAGGGTTTCAATATGAATATGTACATAAGCCTGATTTTCCAGAGAGAGCTTTCTTTCGCCGTGGAGAATGGGGAGCTGGGACTCATCACTTGCATATTTACAAGTATAAAGGTGAGCATTGGGAAAACCATCTATTGTTCAGAGATTACTTAAAAGCGCATCCTGATAGCCTGCGAGCGTATGATACTTTAAAAAAAGATTTGGCGTGCCAATTCAAATATGACCGTGCAGCGTATACCGAAGCCAAAGGACCATTCATTCGGAAGGTGATTGAGCGGGCGAAGCTTGAAAGATATAGGCAGGGACAGATGAATTCTTAGTACGCATGGACAAGGTGGAGGAATGATGAAGAATATGATGCTTGATGCACAGGTAACGCCGAATGGTTTAAAAGACAGAATGATGCTGCTGTCAGCGCTGGACATTATATTGTCCCCAGAAGATTGGTTACGCACGTATCGTATGCAATCTGAATGGTCTGGTGATGTATGCCTGGGTGAGGTGAACAACGGCGCTGGAGATACGATTCATATGCTATGGACGCGTGGAGGTGTGCTGTTGAAGGGTTTTGACCACGAATCCCCTGTAAGTCCTCATGCGAGAGACGAATATGAGGTCTGGCCGGGCATGTACGACGGTGTGCCTGATGATATGATGGAGCTTTTGGAAGACGAAGCCCTGGAGAAGGAGGACGTTACCTTTTGTATGTGGAGGAAAGCGGAAGATAAGGAGTGGCGTATGGGCAATGCGAACATTCCCGAGGCGTATGACGATGGCTCATCCTTTTTGCTGGGGAAAATTATAGTTACACCGGAGGAATATCAGGATTGGGCTGAAAGTTATTATGAGTTGCCGATTTCTCTAGGGGTGGTAAGCCAGATTTTCAACGGCGTTCCGGTCACTGCACAGATGATCTCTGCGCTTCATCCACAGCGTAACGTTACGGAAGCGATAAAGGAGCTAAAGCAGCTTGGCGTTCAGGTGCATGAAAGCTAAGAATACAGATTTGTTTTTCTTGACAAGTTTTGTATATAATACAGGAGAAATGGCTGGGTAATCACCTCGAATTAAAGGAGCTGTGTTGAAGATGTCCAAACGTTTGATTCCTTACATCACGATGGATGGAAATGCAAAAGAAGCAATCGAATTTTATGAAGAGGCATTGGATGCTCAACTGCTTTTTATTCAAACCTTTGGGGAAATGCCGGAAAACCCCGATTTTCCCATTCCCGCAGAGGTCAAGGAACGTGTGGGACATGCTACCCTTAAAGTGGGTGAGACAGAGCTCATGTTTTCTGATACCTTTCCCGGATCACCGTTTAGCAGCGGGAATCAGGTGAGTATCTGTATTACAACCGATAGTGTGGAGCAAGCTCAAAAAATGTTTGATGCTCTACAGCAAGGAGGACAGGTGGGAATGCCTTTGCAGGAAACCCATTTTAGTCCCGCTTATGGGAATGTAACAGACAAGTTTGGTGTCACCTTTCAAATGTTCACAGAGGCTCGGTCTTAAGAAATGGAAAACGGCTCGATTCCGCTACTTTAGCGATCTGGCCGTTTTTTTTACGTATAGTTCAATTTCTAGAATAAATAATGATTTTATTATTGTTGAAATAGAAACAAAAATATATTATATTATGTTGTTAATGCACCAACGGGTGGGAGGACAGGCCATGAACAAAGAAGAACAGGTCATAATGGGTTTCAGGGACTTATATAACAAGATGGTTTGGCTTAATAAGGATAAGATGGAAGACAGTCTTAAGGGTTATAAGTCTTCTGAAGTACATTGCATCGAATACATTGAAAGAAATGTAGATTCCAACGTGACAAAACTTGCGGAGTCCCTTTATATGACTAGCGGTGCCATAAGTAAAATAACTAAGAAGCTCATAAAAAGAGGCATTATCGAAAGCTACCAGAAGCCGGATAACAAGAAAGAAATCTATTTTAGGCTTACGGAGCAAGGGAAAGTAATCTATAAAATCCATGAGGAACTGCACAAAGAGTTTCAAGAGCGGGATAAAGCTGTATTTGAGCAGGTAACTGAGGAGCAATTTAACAGTATGATTAGCTTCCTGGAAAAGTATAGTAGGCATTTGGATGCAGAAATAAAGAAACAGGGTGTAGATATTAAGTCGGAATAAATTTGAATAATGAAAATCAAACCACAGGCAGCTGGGTTCTATTGAGAACGGGCTGCATTTTTTTTGCTACTGTTTTGTTGCCGAGGAAGCAAAACTGTGATACGATATTTTTGATTCCGAGGAAGCAAAACAACAATTTTTAAGGGGAGAATTTAAGTGTTCAAATTTAGATCACACCATGAACAGAACACAGAACAAATTGTAGATAAACACGCTTTAATATTCGGCCTTATCTCTGTGTTTCTTTGCGGAATAGGCTTCAGTATCATAGCACCTGTCGTCCCATTCTTAGTACAGCCTTATATAAGCAATCCGGGACAACAAGCTATCGTTGTCACGCTGCTGACCTCTGTTTATGCCTTCTGCGTGTTTTTTGCGGCCCCCATACTTGGAGCTCTGAGTGACAAATATGGCCGTCGTCCATTGCTCTTAGTATGCCTTTTGGGTTCCGCAATCGGGTACTTGGTTTTTGGCATAGGAGGAGCTCTATGGGTACTATTTGTGGGACGCATAATAGAGGGGATAACAGGTGGGAGCATAAGCACGATCTTCGCATATTTTGCAGACATCATTCCTCCAGAACAGAGAACCAAATACTTTGGATGGGTGAGTGCGGTTGTAGGTGTAGGCACTGTCATTGGCCCAACTCTAGGCGGATTACTTGCCAAGTTTGGTTATTCTGTACCTATGTATTTTGGAGCAATCATAACTTTATTGAATGTTGTTTATGGATTCTTTTTTATGCCAGAGAGCCTTGCCAAGAATAATAGACTGAAAGAGATTACCTTTGTAAGACTGAATCCACTTACACAGCTTGCAAACATACTTTCCATGAAAAGCTTAAGAAGGCTACTTGTCTCGGCGTTCTTACTTTGGATACCCAACGGATCTTTACAGGCCGTTTTTTCACAATTTACAATGGATACCTTCGGTTGGAAGCCTGCACTAATCGGACTTATGTTTTCAATTATGGGCTTCCAAGACTTCATTTCACAAGGTTTCATCATGCCAAAGCTTTTGATAAAACTTAATGATAAACAGATAGCAATTCTTGGAATGGTTTCGGAGATTATAGGCTACAGTCTTATTGCGCTATCTACTTTGTTCTCATTCTATCCTCTTTTTATCGCTGGAATGTTTATATTTGGTTTTGGTGATTCGATCTTTGGGCCTTCATTCAATGGGATGCTCTCCAAGTCTGTCGATTCTAGTGAACAAGGAAGGATTCAAGGAGGTAGTCAATCTATTCAGGCTTTAGCAAGAATGATTGGGCCTATCATTGGAGGTCAAATCTATGTATCACTTGGTCATGCCGCACCCGCTTTTATGGGTATGATACTTATAGCAGCGGCAATACCAGTTTTATATAAGCGAACGCAAGTAAATGAGGATTTTGCAAAAATCCCATAAGCGACTTCCAATGAACAAGATATAGATCGAAATGGTATAGTTCGTCTATATCTTGCACTTCGGAGCGACTGGAATCGAATTTTGCAAAATCCTGAAATATGTAAACTATCTACTTTGTTTACAGTCTGAGCCATCCGCATGCGGATGGCTCTTCATAGTATCACCTTGCTAAATTAATTTCACGTATTTGTACTTATACGCCAAAATTAAAATCATCATCTGTCAGCGGCTCTACATTCATCGCCCGCACATAGCCGTTTCCTTTTTTAGAAAAGAAATCATGCTGCTTAGTGTGGGTGCTGATACCGTTGAATACAATGGGATTAACTTCTTCTTCTTCAAACAGTGGATCAAAGCCCAAGTTCATCATGGCCTTGTTGGCGTTGTAGCGCAAAAAGACTTTCACATCGTCTACGAGTCCAATAGGAGTGTAAATTTGCTCGGTGTATTGTTCCTCGTTATTGTGCAAGTAGCGGAGCAAGCCTACCAGCGTCTGGTAAAGATCACGTTGTTCTTCCTCGGCCAATTCTGCATAAATCTCCTGTGCCAGTACACCTACGTACACACCGTGAATACTTTCATCCCGCAGGATCAAATCGATAATTTCTCCACTGCATGTCAGCTTGCCCTGGCCCGCCAAATAAAGAGGGTAGAAGAAGCCGCTATAAAATAAATAGCTTTCTAACAGCACCGACGCTGCCATAGCGAGATACAGGTCTTTGGGTGTGTGGATATTCATATAATACTGACGAATGGTTTCTGCCTTGGTTTGGAGATGTGGATTTTCTTCCACCCAGCGGAACACACCGTCAATTTCTTCCGTGGAAGCTAGCGTTGTAAAGATGCTACTGTACGACTTGGCATGAATTTGTTCCATCATCGCCATAAAGCTTAGTACGGCTTTGCGTTGCAGTCCGTCCACATGCTCCATAATTTGCGGCATACCCACGCCGCCTTGAATGGTATCCAGTAGCGTCAATCCGCCCAGCACCTTCATGTAGGCTTCTTTTTCGATATCACTGAGGGTTACCCAGGACATTTTATCGTCAGACAACGGGATTTCATCATCCGTCCAAAATTGCATAATGTTCTGGTTCCAGAACATCAGTGTGAAATCATCGTCCGAGCGATTCCAGTTTACAGCTTGTATACCTGTCATTGTTAGCATTCTCCCTTCAGCTTGCGAGATTCCCTGGAAACACATATTGAAATAGTGCAGGCGAATCATCGTATGCTTGACATACGGAAGCTGTATCCGCGAGGGTCTTGTCCAGTCCCGTAAAAGGTCTGAACCACACGCTGGATACAGCTTCTAATGCAAAGCATCCATATCTATTCAAAATCTAATTTTTATACTACAGTTTGTTACCATTTATATTTTAGATGGAGCAGGTGAGGCACTCTTCCACAGACAGCTTTTTGGTGCGTGTGTAGTATAACGATTTAAGTCCTTTGTGTGCGGCGTACAGATAGCAACGTGCTAACTGACGCGTAGTCACGTCACTATTCACATGAAGCACGGTCGAAATCCCTTGGTCCACGTGCGGCTGGATTTCTGCAATCAGATCAAGCACTTTGAACTGATCCATTTGATAAGCGGATTTATAGAAGAACACGTTATCCTTTTGCAAATAAGGCATTGGATAGTAGGTCGTCGAATTGGCATAGGTACGGGTTTCAATCTGCTCAACAATCGGCATGACGCTGGATGTTGCATTTTGAATGTACGAAATGCTAGCAGTCGGCGCAATTGCCATACGATAGGCGTGGTACAGGCCATTTTTCATCACATCTGCTTTTAATTTGTCCCAGTCCGCTGAAGTCGGAACATAGATGCCTTTGAACAGTTCTTGCACACGTGCAGTTGTCGGACGATAATCTGTGTTCAGGTATCGGTCAAAATATACGCCTGTCGCATAATCCGATTCCTCAAATCCATAAAAGCTTTGTCCAGCTACTTTCGCGATTTCCATACTCTTTTCGATGGAATGATAGTTCATCGTCATGAAGAAGGTACGGACAAAGTCTTTTGCTTCATTGCTTTCATACGCAATTTTGTTTTTGGCAAAGTAGCCGTGCAGATTCATAACACCCAGACCGACGGAGTGCATTTCACGGTTCGCTTTCGCAACACCTGGTGCATTAGCTACTTGGGTCATATCGCTGACTGAAGTGAGCGCGATCATACCCTCATGAACAGATTCGCGAATTTTACCATGTTCCATCACATTTACAATGTTCAGAGAAGCCAGATTACAGCTCACGTCCCGGCGGATAGTATCCTGTTGTCCGTAATCTGTAATTTCGGAAGTTTCCTGCAACTGGAAGATTTCCGTGCATAGGTTCGACATCTTGACTTGACCCACGTTTTTAAGAGCATGTGCCTGGTTCGCGTTACTTTTGTTCATGATATATGGATAACCAGACTCCAACTGAATCATGGCAATTTTCGTCAGCATGTCACGTGCGCTCATCGCTATTTTTTTCTTCACCCGATCGTCAGCAAGTAGCGTGTCGTACATTTCATCCAAATCCATGTCGTCCAGATGCGTTCCATAGGCTTTGAACACACTGTAAGGAGCAAATACATGCAGCGGTTCATTATCTTGAGCCAGCTTGTAAAAGCGGTTTGGCACCAGTAATCCAATAGAAAGTGTCTTGAGACGTACTCTTTCGTCAGCATTGATTTTTTTGCTATCCAGGAACTCAAGCACGTCCCATCCGAAAATGTTGTAATAGGCTGCGCCAGAACCTTTACGTTGTCCCATTTGATCTGCGTAGGAGAAGCCGTCTTCCATCAGCTTCAGCACAGGCATAATGCCTTTTGCTGCGCCTTCTACACCCTTAATCGCTTCACCGCGTGCCCGCAGCTTCGACAGGTTAACGGCAACACCGCCGCCAATTTTGGACAACTGCATGCAAGTGTTCAGCACATAGTTGATTGAGTTCAGGGAGTCGTCCATTTCGAGCAGGAAGCAGGATACCAATTCCCCACGACGACTTTTGCCTGCATTTAGGAAGGTTGGTGTCGCTGGCTGGAGACGTTGCTCCATCATCGAGCGGGACAACAGGCGTGCCGTATCGGCGTTACCGCGTCCTAAATGCAGCGCGACAGCAGCAACCCGGTCAGGGTAATGTTCCAGATAGACTTTACGGTCGTTACTCTTCATTGCATAGTCGGTATAAAACTTGGATGCTGCCATATAGGAAGGAAATTTAAAATTATAGCTATGAGTGATATGGAAAATATCATTAATTTCGTCAGACGTGTAGCTGTTATAGAAATTTTCGTAATAATCATTCTCAATCATATACAGCACTTGAGCGGCTGTGTCAGCAAACTTCAAACTCCGTTCCTGAACTTCCTTCATAAATTCCGCTACAGCCTCTTGGTCCTTTTCCAATTGGAAAAAGCCGTCTGTATCGCGTTTCATCAACATGTTGTTCAATTCAATATGCCGCAACTCGGCTCACCTCCTGTTTAAAACGTTCTACATCTCCGAACGTTCCAGATAATTCAAATTTACTAATTACGGGGACATTATAGTGGTCGGAAATCAAATCCGCACTTTTGGCAAATTTCTCACCCCAGTTACGGTTGCCGCTTGCAGCTACACCAACAAGGTTTTGTGCATTTTTTTTCAAAAAGGAAGATACCCTCTCAGGTATCTGCCCAAACCCGGTTGTATATGTAATAAGTACGTAAGGTTCTTCTATAGTCATTTGCTCCTCAATCTGAACCGCTGGAAGCTTGAGCTTGTTTATAAATCTTTTTACATTGCCGGTCTTGGAATCATATGCAATCAGCATGGTATGCAACCTCCTTAAACAATTAACGAAAAAAGAAAACGGCATTGCCCGAGATCCATCATAGCTGGAAACCCTTGCTGGCTGTGCCATTTAAAATTTTTGACTCTATATTTACATGTATTTTCATACCTGTATCTTCAAGATATCGGGCATAAATACGTTTTTTACACTATATTTAGAGTACATTCTCTATTTTATATCTATATATAGTTTTGTCAATCGGTCTAGAGGGGATCAGCGGACCCAGATCGGGTATAAGTCCAAGCGGGGTGCGGAAAAGAGCGAAAGAACTTTTTTTTCGTAAGTATGTTAAAAAAGTATTGGAGTTTTTGAGGGTGAAGATGTACGATTTGTCAATGGGCAATAGAATGGAAAATTTACATTTTACTGTAGAAAGGATGAAGCTGATGGGAATTGTCAAAACGATAGGAGCGGGCCTGTCCAATCAAGCAGCCGAACGGGTACAACGTTCATGTAAGGTTGTGGATAAACGGACGAGAGTGCGTGGGGGATCAGGCGATTTTTCAGCTTCGACATATTATTATATCACCTTTGAGTTTGACGGGGGTGAGCGTATGGAGCTGGAGGTGAAGGATACGGACTTTGGTATGATTGTGATCGGGGATCGTGGGAAGCTTCATTATAAAGGTACACGTTTTCTGGAGTTTGTAAGAGTAATGGAAGCATAAAGGTGTTGGCGGGGAGTTAGTATTGCCAAAACAAATACATAATTGGAGGGAAGATTACGATGCCGCATATCATTGGAAAACGAATTGTATTGAGAGAATACCGTCAAGAAGATGTACCAGCTATCCGAAAATGGGTCAATGACCCGGAAATCACACGTGGTTTAAGCGACGTGTTTATCTACCCGCATTCACAGGTGAATAGCGAATCCTTTGTGCAGATGATGATTGACGGCAACCCCGAGATCAAAGGTTTTGTCATTGCGCATAAAGACACACTGGACTATATCGGACAACTGGATTTATTCAAAATCAACTGGGTAAATCGGCACGCCACCCTTGGTGTTGTGATCGGGCGTGACGGTGACCTGGGCAAAGGCTACGGACGGGAAGCGATCCGGCTGTTACAAAAATTTGCATTTCATACGCTGAACCTGCATCGGCTGGAGTTGGAGGTCTATGCGTTCAATGAACGTGCACACCGTTGCTATTTGGCATGCGGCTTCAAGGAGGAAGGGCGGCTACGGGAAAAGCTATTCAGGGAAGGGCAATATTATGACATTATTCAGATGGGGATTTTGCGAAGCGAATACGAGGCTGCAGAGCAAGCGACGGAATCCTAAGAGTGCAACCTCATAAGCTATTTTACTCCGTCAGCTTTCTTCAATTTTTTATGAGTGAAATCACGAGGACTACGCTCATCCTTTTTCTATTAGCTAAAGGACTTTCTTTGCAGAGTGCGAACTTCTTGCTAGTTGTATTCTTTGTAAGTATTTTTTTTGTTTGAGATACCCACAGGGGCTATTGCAGATAAGTATGTAGAAGGGCTGAACAGTATTGTCTGTCAGCCCTATAATATTTCATTAAAAGACAAACCCTATTTTTCGCCGTACCACAGTTTCAGGCGATTTTGGATTAGGCCAGTGTAGATTTCTTCAGCTTTTGGCACACCCGCCTGATCCAGCTCTTGGAGCATGCGGTCATACACAGCGTCGAACTGATCTGGCTTGGCGAGTACGGCCTCAGGAATCCGTTTGCGTACAATGTCCTGCGACTTCTGATAAATAACATTGTAATTCGTATTGGTCGGAACAGGCATGTTGTAGGCAGCACCCCACTCTTTTACCGGAAAATCCTTTTCGTTCGGGAACAGGTCTTTCCACGTCTGGGCTTTGTATGCCTGAAGGGACTCTTTTTCGGCTTGACTATAATTTTCGGTAATCATCTCCGGATAATTGGTTGTGTAATAGTTGCCAGAAGGGTCCTTTACACTATCGCCGTAATGTGGCCCCCATATCCAGTACAAACCGATACCTGACTCTCTGCTAAAAGAAGCATTATCGGTGTTTTTACGTTGTTGCACATCCGCCGGAATGACTCGTTTGCCGTTCTCTACGTTGTAATGCTGGCCTTCAATTCCCCAATTGCGTAAAATTTGTCCTTCGTCGGAGGCCAGAAAATCCAGAAACTTGATAGCTCGCACCGGATTTTCACATGAGGTTGTAATTCCGATCCCGGATGCGGTATCGAAGCCAATGGGCTGGAGGGAATGATCCTCGTATTTCTCATTTAAAGTGACTGGAAAATGGGCGTAAGTGAATTCATCCTTACCTGCTGCCTTGAGCGCATTTTCGGCATCTTGATAGTTCCATTCCTGATCAATGAGTCCGATGACACGGCCTGCGGCGATTTTGGACTTATACTGATCACTTTTTTGCACAAAAGTATCCTTATCCAACAGTCCTTCATTGTACATATGGTTCAACCAACGGAAATATTCACGTTCTTCTGGGCGCTTGTAGTGAAGAATGGCTTTGTGTGTTTTAGGATCAATATAATATTCGCCATCGTCCGGTCCACCTGTAGCGGTAACAGCCGGGTTTGTCACTGTAATTTGAATTTTCCAGTCTTCGGCATCAAGTGATAGGGGGATGGTTCGCTGGCCATTGGTAGTAGGGTATTTGGCGACATAATCTTTAAGTGCTTTTTCAAAATCTTGAACGGTGCGGATTTTAGGATATCCAAGCTTCTTAAGTGCCTGATGCTGGATTTCGAAGCCGGCTTGTGCATCAAACGCGATGTGATCCACACCCAAATTGGTCGGGATCGTGTAGATGGCTGGATCTTCACTACTATATTTAATACGATTAAAATAGTCTCCATACACTTTCTTAATGTTAGGGCCGTATTTGTCAATGAGGTCGGTTAGGTCAATGAGTGCTCCGGCATCGACCAGCTTGCCAATGTCTGATTTGGGGTACACGAGATCTGGATACTCTCCGCTCGCTGCCATTAAAGCAAACTTTTCCTCGCCTCGGCCATTGACAGCATGTTCAGCATTTAGCGTAACGCCCGTTTTCTTGATAATTTCCTGCCCGACAGCATCCTTCATGTTGTTCCAGTTAGAGCTGGAATCACCGCCAAAGAAAGTAAATGTAATAGGGCTGGTGTCATTAGGATCTTCCTTTTCTGCCTTACTGCCTGTTCCGTTCGCACAGCCCGTTGTAACGAGCAGCAGCAAAGACAGGAGCAGGATGGAGCTCTGACGTACCGACCTGTTCATGAACATTTGCAAATCCCCCTTAATAAGTATGATTTACACAATGTAAGTGCTTTCAATAGTAAATTGTAGGAAATAAAAAACCTCACGTCAAGTTATTTATAATTGTTTGTTATGCGGTTTGTTTTTTTATTAAGCAAACATATTTTGGTGGAGGGTGTGGAATTGTACAAATCTATCATTTGATGATCTAAAACAAAGTATGCTACGATGGTACCAGTTTATAGGTACACCCGTGTATTAGAAAGGTTAAGGTAGAAAAAGATTCCGAATAGGGTTGGGTGAGAAGATGCGTGGAAAAGTAACGTTGCAAGAAATTGCGGATGCGGCGGGCGTTTCAAAGTTCGCTGTTTCGCGTGCACTGTCAGGCAAACCCGGTGTAAGTGAAGAGACAAGGGCGGTTCTGGTCAAGCTTGCTGCCCAGATGGGCTATTTTCGCAATCATCCCAAAATGACAGGGGTAGAGCCTCGGGACACAGATCCCAGAGAATGGTCGGGTACCGTGCTAGTGTTATTTCCGAATATTAGGTACCAGAACAGGGAATCCAGGTACTGGGGGCCTGTATTTGAAGGGATTTCCGAGCGTCTGAACCGTAAGGGTATGGATATGATCACGTTAACGGAGCCCTCGACTGAAGATACGTTTTCTCTACTGAACCCGGAGGCGATTAAAGGGATTATCACAGTAGGAACGATTTCAACTTCGTTGTTGCTGAACATTTATCGGATGGGTATTCCGGTCGTTATGGTAGATCATTGGGATTCTGCATTTTTAAGTGATACGGTGTTTACAGATAATCGCACATGCATGAGTGAATTAATGAAGGACTTGCTGTGCAGGGGCTATACCCGCTTTCAGTTTGTGGGTCATATTGATGACGCTCACAGTTTCTACGAACGCTGGGAAGCTTGTCGTTCCACACTGGAAATGAGCGGAGTAGAATTGCAGCAGAATAAAGCCCTTCTTCACGGAGGAGCGCAGGCGCTTGCTGAGGAAATGGACAAGTTGTCTGAGGACGAACTGCCTGAGGTTTTTGTATGTGCTAATGATGTGACTGCTGCGCAAGTCGTGGATGTGCTGAAAGAAAAGGGGATTGACGTTCCGAGGCGTTGCGGAGTGACCGGGTTTGACGATACGAATGAACAAATGCCGATTTATGCCACGGTGAGAGTGGATAAGGAATTGCTGGGAATGCGTGCAGTGGACCAGTTGTTGTGGCGCATAACGAACCCGGACTCGCCTGTCGAGAAAAAATTGCTACATGCTGAGCTATTCGTACGGGAAGTTCATGCACCCCGGATCAGCCGGGAAAATGATGACCGTGAGCGTTCCATCAGCACAATCACATATAGTTAATGTCCAGATACGTGTTATGACACCATACACCGTGGAGACGAAGGAGGTCGCTTTTAGCCTGTTTAGGGGCAGAGGGCGACTTTTATTTTGTATTTTGTCATTTGTTCCAAAAAACAATTGACTAATTTGTTAGCTTAATGTTATTTTTGTTATGTTACTGATGAATCCAGATGTTCCCAATCATGCTTATAGGGAGGCTTGTGACGATGGTTAATGTGATAGGGTTGGATGGCTGGAGGTTTAGGGAAGCACAAAGTGATGAGTGGCTCAGCGCGAAAGTGCCGGGTTGTGTGCATACCGATCTTTTACGACATGGCAAAATTCCTGATCCGTTTATCGGTATGAACGAGATGGAGGTACAGTGGATTGATAAGCAGGATTGGGTATATGAAGCCCATTTTGAGATAAATGCAGATCAGCTTCAATGTCAATGTGTAGAGTTGGTGTTGGAAGGTCTGGACACATACGCGGATGTAAAAGTGAATGGTCAATCTGTCTTGTCAGCCAATAATATGTTTCGGGTATGGAGACAAGATGTGAAGGCATTTGTTCAGCAAGGGGAAAATCGGCTGGAAATCAGTTTTCGTTCTCCGATTGCTGAAGATGTACCCAAGCTGGAAAGCTTAGGTTATGGACTCCCTGCACCCAATGATCAGTCCGAGATAGGTGGTTTGTCCGACAAAAAGGTAAGCGTTTTCGCACGTAAGGCTCCCTACCACTATGGTTGGGATTGGGGACCGAGGCTGGTGACGAGCGGTATCTGGAGAGAGGTCCGGATCGAAGCGTGGTCGGGTCTGATCGTGAGAGACTTGTTTATTCGACAGGACGAGGTGAATTCGGTAGGGGCTAAACTCATGGCAGTGGTAGAGATCGAAAATGCAGATGAGATTAGAGATGCCGAGTTGCGTATTTCCGCTGACGGGAAGGTGTGGTCCAAGCCAGTTCGGCTGCTGAAGGGGAAGCAGACGGTGGAGCTGGAGCTGGAGATGAAGAAGCCGAAGCTGTGGTGGTGCCGTGGGCTGGGGGAGCCGTATCTATATACGTTTGTGGCCGAATTGGTGGAACAAGAACAAGGAGCTGTAATTGCGGAAAAATCAGTAAAAACGGGACTGCGTTCCATCCGTCTTGTACGTGAACGGGATGCAGCAGGAGAGAGCTTTCATTTTGAGCTGAACGGAATTCCAGTGTTTGCAAAAGGGGCTAACCATATTCCGAATGACAGCTTTGTCACTGAAGTTACGCTGGAACGATATCGGTATGAAATTGCCAGTGCAGCAGCCTCGAATATGAATATGTTGCGGGTGTGGGGTGGCGGTATTTATGAACAAGACGTATTTTATGAGCTTTGTGATGAATACGGTTTGCTTGTGTGGCAAGATTTTATGTTCGCCTGCAGCATGTACCCAGGGGATGAGGATTTTATGGACAATGTGGCACAGGAAGCCGAGGACAATATCAAGCGGCTGCGTCATCATCCCTGCATTGCCTTATGGTGCGGCAACAATGAGATCGATTCTGCATGGGCGCATTATGAAGAGAACGGAGGCTGGGGGTGGAAAAAGGACTACACACCTGAGCAACGGGAGCGCCTGTGGGATGATTATGAAACGCTCTTTCATCGGATTCTACCGGAGGCGGTACACACTTGGTCTGCGCAGACAGCATATTGGCCCTCCTCCCCACTGATTGACCTGACGAGAGATCGGAACCAGCATGCCCATCGGTCTTCAGCTGCAGGTGATATTCATTATTGGGGTGTATGGCACGCGTCTGAGCCGTTTGAGAATTACCATGTCCATGTGGGTCGTTTTATGAGTGAATATGGTTTTCAGTCCTTTCCAGAATACAAGTCCGTTCGTACTTATGCGGAAGAAAAGGATTTGGAGCTGGAATCTGCGGTGATGCTGGCACATCAGAAGAACAGCGCAGGCAATCGTCTGATTAAAGAATATATGGAGCGGTACATGCGAGAGCCAAAGGATTTTACAAGTTTTCTTCCCATGAGCCAAATTTTACAGGCAGAAGCAATGAAAGTAGCTATAGAGGCGCATCGTCGTCACAAGCCTTATTGCATGGGAACATTATACTGGCAAATGAATGACTGCTGGCCCGTTGCCTCCTGGTCGAGTATGGACTATTTTGGTCGTTGGAAAGCGCTCCAATATACGGCTAAGCGCAGCTTTGCCGATGTGCTGTTGAGTGCAACAGATACAGAACAGGGGAATAAGGCACTGCATCTGGTCAACGATACACTAGAGCCGATATCAGGTACGCTGCGGCTGACGCTTTTGCATATCCGTAGCAGCCAGGCTATTCATGAAGAGAACGTTAAGGTAAAGCAACCAGCAGGCGGTGCAGGAATTGTACATATACTGCCTATCGACAAATGGCTGAGTGGCCTGAAGCGGGCGGAGCATATGCTGGTCGCGCGTCTGACGCAGAATGGTGAACAGGTGGCCTCTGGTGAAATTTATTTTGCAGACACAAAAGAGATGGATTTACCGCAGGCAAAAATTGAAGTGACAGAGATTCAGGGAAGTGGAGGCAGCAGATTCATGCTGTGTTCGGATGTACTTGCTAGACACGTGTGGCTATCGGCAGAGCAGGAAGGTATTTTCAGTGACAACCATCTGGATCTGGCTCCCGGTATTCCAAAAACAGTGGAATTTTTGGCCTTGCGCAACGGTTCATCAGCATTTGTGACAGCTGCGCCGGGTACATTGACAGTACATTCATTGGTCAATTGGATACAAGGTTAGACAGAAGTAAAAGCTTATCCGTCTTTAAGTAGATGATGGATAGGCTTTTTTTATAATATAAATTTATTTTATGATATGTAGAGCGTTTTCATAATGTTAATATACATAACAAAAAGAGGGTTTTCGACTTAAGTGATAACAGATCATTTGTAAGAAATCTATCTATTTAGCATCTAATTTTGGTAGAATAGGTTCAAAGTATAATCAAATCCGCATTAAAACTGACATCACGAGTATGCTTAGTGTTGAGCGAAGCCCTATAGAGAGGGTCATGAAAGCATTAGGCGGCAGGGGGAGGACATGATGCGAAAGAGCTGGTACAGGAGATTGCTTTTTTCCTATTTCCCGATTTTTATGTTAACGGTGTCGATCCTCATTTTTTTATCCTTCCTGATTGTAAACGAAATATCGCGCAATGAAACTGGAAAGGCGAATCGGATTACAACCGGATTTGTGATGGACAGTGTGGAGAAGTCGCTGACAAAGGTAGAAATGGACGTATTAAGCGAGGCGGAGACGAACAAGAGCTACAGTTCTTTTCTGAATGGGCAGGCGCAAAGTGGCAGCACGATGCTGTATGGGCTGGTTGGAAGCCTACGCGCGCTTAAGGATAATCATGAACTGGTACATTCCGTTTATATTTATCGAACGAAGGATCACACGGTGTTAACGAGAAGTGGACTTCAGGATGCTTCGACATTCAGTGATTATCCGTATATTGAGCAGGCTCTTCAGTCGGAGGATCGCCAGTGGTCACCTGTGCGGGAATGGACGGAGCCGGGAACACATACGTCTGAACGTGTGATTTCGATGCATAAGCGCCTCCCGTTGCCTTTTGGAGGACAAGGGCTGCTGGTAATCAATATCGGTGTGTATCCGTTGCAGCAAATGATTGGTCAAATGACGAATCCGACAGTTTCCTATCTGGTGATTAATGATGCTAGCGGTCAAACCATTTATCCAGCTGCATCTGGTACAAAAGATGCTGTAAAAGCAGAGGACGGGCAGCAACTGACTCATCTGATGTCCCCCCGGCTGGGATGGAGTTTTGAAAGTGGTATTCGTGCCGGACAATTGTTCGAGTGGGTGTCTGTTATCTCTTACGTCTGGATTGTAGTTGGATTGGCTGTTGTTATATTAGCGGTGATCTACATTATTTATGTGACCCGCAGAAATTACAGGCCAATTCAGCTGATGATGCAGCGTATTCAACAACTGCCCAGCCGTCCGGGTGAGGAAAACAACAAGGACGAGCTGTGGATGATTGATCATGCGTTGCAAAGTCTGATTCGGCAAACGATTGATTATGAACAGCAGGAGCATGCGAATATACTCATTCGGCGGCGGCAGCTGTTCCTTGATCTTATGGAAGGTACAGGCACCGAAACGGTAGAGCTTCGGCTGAATGATCTTTCTCCTTTTGCAGATGGCGGGAAGAGAGGTGTTACTCTGGTTTATGCTGTCATGGTGGTAGAGTTGCACGATCTGGATCTGCCACAGACAGCAGACGGTAGCAGACGTTTAGAGGATCATGGGGGCGAAGATCAGCGTTTAAGCCTGTCGTTGCTTGGTGTGGTACAGGAACTAGCAGCTACCTATGGATGGCAGGGCTGGGCAGAATGGATGAGTCGTAAAAGAATTTCCATTTTATTGCGGAAAGAGGTAGATGATGAGGAAGGCTTACTGGGTGTGAAGCTGCAAGAAATGGCACAAACAGGCTGTGAGTGGCTGCATGGGCATCTGGGTGTACAGCTCACGATTGGGATAGGCGGCCAGATTCATGAGTTGGCGCATGTTCAGGATTCCTATCGGTCCGCCATTTCTGCTCTGCGGTACCGGTTAACGCTTGGAGTGCGTGATATTGTAACCAGTGAACAGGTTCCGCAGGCTGATGACATTCCATTATACTCCTATTTGCCGCTGATTTCGGAGACGATTCGTTCTTTTCGGCTGGCGAGCCACGATTGGCGTGTACAGCTGGAAGGACTATTTGGGGCAATGGAAACAGACAAGCTGAAGGATGGGGATATTTTAACGGTAATGCAGTGGATGCAAGAACTGCTGCAACGGGAAATGCGTGAGATGAAGGATGTATCGGGGGCGCTGGATCGTTATTTTAACGGACCGGAAGCAGAAAGATGGAAATGTGAGGTCGAGTCTGCTTCTTCATTGGCTGTGATGCATACGCTAATGCTGGAGCACATGACCACTGTGTATCGGACTTACGTTGCCGCCAGTGAAACCAAAAGCTACCGGGCTATGGTTAGCGAAATGAAGCAATATATTGAAGAGCACTATACGAATCCGGATTTATCGTTAAATCATTTGAGTGAACGTTTTGATGTGTCACCTAAATATGCTAGTCATCTATTTAAAACAGAATTTGATATGAAATTCGTCGATTTTTTGACCCGGCTCCGTATGAATCATGCCCAGCAAATGCTGTGTAACACGACCGAGACGGTTCAGCATATTGCGACTCAGGTTGGTTATGCCAATTCGATTACCTTTGGGCGGGTATTTAAGCGGGTAGTCGGCGTAACGCCGGGAGATTATCGCAAGCTGAGATTAAAACCGGAGGATTCATTAACAGGGGGAGCGCTATAGGCGCTCGCCTTTTTTGTTTTTTTCATTAAAAAGGGGAGTAAAGCGCGTCAGTTTATGGGGCGGAATTTAGTTTATTGCGGCACAGGTGTTCAAATGCGATACTTATGTCCATATCTTGAACCTACAGGGCGTCAACAGCCGATGTATTGGCAGGCATGATGGCGAACCGGAATGACGGAGGATGGCTATGGCGGACATGTATGTACAAAAGCAACACAGGGATGAGCCGAAGGCTTCCGGCTGGGCCGCAGGCATTGATGTTGGCGGGACGAAGACGCTGATCTGTATCGGCACAGCGGAGCGGCAAGTAGTGGTGAGGCATAAATTTCCGACAGTTCATACGAAGGATGCCCATTTTTTCTTTGAGAGTCTGTTTGAGGAGCTGGACCATTGTCTGAAGCAGGAAGGCTTGTCGCTGGCACAGTTAAAAGGCATAGGTATCGGTTTCCCTGGTGTGGTGGATAACGATAGCGGAACGATTACCCACGCCCCGGCAATTCCATGGAGTGTTCAAGATCGTATACATGGCGACAGTACGCATGGCGGTAATGCGCATGAAAGTATACGATCTATCGTTGCACACCGATACAGTGGTCGCTTAGTGCTGGATAATGATGTGAATATGGCTGCTTTGGGAGAACAATGGTTAGGGGCAGCTCGGGGATTACGGCATGTGATGATGATAACGGTGGGAACAGGTATCGGTTGTGGCCTTATTTTAAATGGAGAGATGTATAAGGGAGCCGCAGGCGGAGCAGGTGAAATGGCTTATTGGATTGCAGGCGAGGAACAGGCACGGCAAGCAGCAAAACAGAAAGGGACGGATGAGTTCGGTGTGTTCGAATCTTTAACATCGGGGACGGCAATAACGCGCAGTGTAAAATCAGCACTCGCCTCTGGCATACCAGGTACACACATGATCCGGCTAGCAGGAGGAAACAGGGACGAGGTAGGGGCGAGACATGTATTGCAAGCGGCGTCCGAAGGGGATGTAGAAGCACAGATGATTTTAGAGCCTGCACTAGTGCATATGGCGATGGCTTTGACGAATGTGATCAGCCTGCTGAACCCGGAAATGATCGTTGTAGGTGGCGGTGTAGCAGAAGGTAACACGTATTATTTGGATGAAATTCGGCAAAGAGTAGCCTTATGGACGGATATTCCTTGTACTATTGTACCTGCTGGTCTAGGTAATGAAGCCGGGGCCATCGGAGCATTGGCTACGATTCTGGACAGCTCGGTACGCTAAACAACAGGGAGGTTTCCAGATGGTAGGCTCACAAATGCTGAAGCTACGAAGCTTCTATTTGTTTATTGGCTTGGCAGGGGGCATGTTTAATCCATATTTGACATTACTGCTGGTTCAGAATGGATTGACGAGCAGCAGTGTCGGTGTTCTGATGGCAATTGGTACGCTGGTATCCATTTTGGTTCAGCCGATATGGGGAATTATTGTGGATCAATATCGTCAAATGCGGCTGGTGCTCATTTTGAGTGTAGCGGTTCCGGGAATTATGGCTGTATGTTATCAGTCGGAGCGTTTTGTTCTGATGGCGCTTGTGTATTCAACTATGGCAATATTTACGGCAACGCAGGCGCCGATTGCGGATTCCTATGCGATTGTGGCGGCCAAGAAGGCAGGAACGACCTATGGCAGTATACGATTTATGGCGAGTATAGGCAATGCGGTGGGCGGTTACGCCGGGGGGCTATTTGTATCGCTGTTATCTGTGACTATGATGTGGGTACCTTTTTTGGTGCTGAACAGTCTTGCGGCCCTGACGGCGCTGGCGTTGCCGAAAAATACGGAGGAAGATCTCGTGCTGCGCAAATCGTTTTCGGACGGCATTGGTCAATTGATACGCAACAGGACATTTTTAATATTTTTGGGGGGCAGTTTTTTAGTAAATCAGACGTTAACTGCATTCAACACCTATTTTGTATTGGCCTTTAAGATGTCGGGAGGACTTACGAGTTTGGTCGGGGTTGCTCTGCTGATTGCGTCCATTACGAATGTCCCCTCAATGCTGCTCGCTTCACGAGTGATTCGAAAGATTGGGTTAGAGAGAACTCTTTTGCTAGGGGCAGTCGCTTATATGATTCGATGGGGAATTCAATTAGCTTTTCCCGACCCTACCGTTATGATTGCTGTGCAGGTGCTGCACGGATTGTCATTTGGTTTTTTCTACATTGCAGCGGTCGAGTATGTTTCACATGTAACTGAAAAGGATATGCAAGCGACCGGACAAAGCGTGTTCAATATGGTATTTGCCGGGCTGGCAGGGATTGTAGGTAATTTGTTAAATGGCTTTCTTCTTCACGCTGGAGGGCCGCAATTAATGAACCTGGCGTGTCTGATCAGCGCAACCTTGGGGGCATTAATGATGGTTTATGTATCACGTAGCCGTAAGGATGGGAAAACAGGGAAGGTACGCAAGCTATCCATGAGCCTCCCTTCAGAGACTTCACAGTAGGAGTAGTGACGTTAGTATTTCATTGAAATTAACAAAATGTAGTGTGAGCATCGAATCCCTGATGAGGGTGAGGATGCTCTTTTTTTCGTGCGAAAAACTTTTGAATCACGTGATATGGAACTATAGCTCACACGAAACGAACAAAGAAAATGGTTTATTCACAGGAAAATAGTGATTTTTAATAAGAGTAAGCGCTTCATCATGTTCAGTAATCGCTTTCAATCAACCGGTTTATGATTGGGAAACTAGTTTATTGTCAGTTTTCCTGCGGTCATGTCATACTAAGGCACATCCCGGACCAAAAGGGACAGACTCATGCCGATGCATGAAATGTCATAACCTCCTCATCAGAAGAGGCGACGAACGGGAAAAGCAGACAAAGGGGTGTTCAGGAATGAGTGGGAATAAGGCTGGAGGAACATTGAAGAAGCTTCGTCTGCTGCTTGCAGCTACGGTTGCACTGTCGGTTGTATTGAGTGGATGCTCGTCGGGTGAGGCGGACAAGGCTTCGACCGCTACCGGAAACAAGGGTGGTTCATTGAAGGTTGAAATTTTTGACAGAGGCAATACACCTCAGGGCTATACCATTACTGACAGCTATTTAACTCGTTATGCAAAAGAAAACTTTGGCAAACCCAACGATATTGATCTGACGTACGTGCCCGTTCAGCGCTCCGAAGAAGTTACCAAGCTGAATGTTCTGATGGCTAGCGGTGGTGATGTACCTGATATCGTGTTCACTTATGATTCCGGAACCTTTGAACGGTATGCGGAGCAGGGTGGACTGACAGACTTGACCCCTCTGCTGAATGAGTACGGCCCAAATCTTAAAAAATTCCTCGGTGAAGATACGCTCAGCTACGGTCAGGTGGGGGGCAAGCAGTTCGCCATTCCCGGCAAACGTACCATCTTAGGGAAATATTCCTCTTTTATTCGTCAGGATTGGCTCGATACGCTGAATATGCCTGTTCCTAAAACGACAGACGAACTATACAACACGCTAAAAGCGTTCAAGGAAAAAGACCCCGGCAAGACCGGCGGTAAGGTCGTTCCGCTGGGAATGACGATGGAGCCGGGGCAATATGATCCGCTGTTGTGGTCTTTTATTAAGCCAGTGACAGATGAGCAGAAATATACGCTAACCCAAGAGCTGGGTTCCCGTGACTATCCAATCCTGCTACCTGGATTCAAGGATGGAGTTCAGTTTATGAACAAGCTTTACAATGAGAATCTGATCAGCAAGGACTTTGGTCTGGATAAGGACAAAAAACAGCTGACTCAGGATATTCAAAGCGGAAATACCGGTTTTTTCAGTGAAGATTACGACAACATCTATTATAACGACTCCGCCTATCCGAATCTGTTGGCTAACCAGTCCGCAGCGAAGCTGACTCCAATGGACCCTTATACCAACAGTGAGGGTAAGCACGCCAAGCCAGAATTTGCATCCAATGGACTCTACATTATGGTACCTAAATCCAGTGAGCATGCGATTGAGGCGATCAAGTATCTCGACTGGATGTCTTCCGAGAAGGTGCTGCTTGATATGCAAAATGGTGTGGAAGGCGAGAACTATACCTTGAAAGACGGAATTCCAGTTGCCAAGGAGAAACCGACACAAGAAGCGCAGGATCGTATCTATAATCAGGGTGATGTGGTCATTATTGCGAATGGCAAGATTGCAGGAGACGATAACAAAAACAAGGAAGCCTTTGTTTTGGGCATGCCGTCCCAATTCCAAGAGGATGTTCGCAAGGCGATGGATATTTCCAACACGGACACAATTTCACCAGTGAAATTTGACCATCCGATTAAAGCCGAGTCCAAATACAGTAACTCATTGCTGGATAAGTTTGACGAAATGGTCGTTAAATCCGTGATGGTGCCTCCGGCGCAGTTTGATGCAACATTCGAAGCGGCGTTGAAGGATTATATGGTGAGCGGTGGTCAAGCGATATTGGATGAGCGTACCGAAGCTTATAAGGCCATGACAGGCAAGTAAGAAGGCGGAAAGTAAAGGAGGAGACAGCGCATGAAAGGGAACGTTTACTTCCGCAGATATTGGCAATTATACGCGTTGCTTGTGCTGCCCCTGGCCTACTTCATTGTGTTCAAATATGGTCCGATGTGGGGAGTACAGATCGCGTTTAAGGATTTCAACTTCTTTCAGGGAATTACAGGGAGTGAGTGGATCGGGTTCGATGCGTTTAGAGAAGTGTTTCGTATGGATGATTTTTATCGAACGCTGCGCAATACCATCGTGCTAAACCTGCTTGATTTGCTGGTATCTTTTCCAGCACCTTTAATCTTGGCGATTTTGCTCTATGAAATGAAAGTAGTCTGGTTTAAAAAGCTGTCACAAACGATTTTGTACGTTCCCCATTTTATTTCGTGGGTGATTATTGGCGGGATTGTGTACCAGGTGTTTGGTACGCAGTCCGGCATGATCAACAATGTGCTTACTTCGCTCGGCTTTCAGGCGATTCCATTTTTGACAGATAAAAATGACTGGGTACTCACCTACCTGCTGACAGGAGTGTGGCAAAGTGCAGGCTGGGGAACGATTTTGTACCTCGCTGCCTTGACCGGGATTAACCGGGAATTGTTCGAAGCTGCCGAGGTAGATGGTGCAGGACGCATGAAAAGAATTTGGTACATTACGATCCCTGGCATGAAAACGACTATTGCTACGCTGCTTATCATTAATTTGGGTAATATGATCACCATTGGCTTTGATCGTCCTTATGTAATTGGAAATGTGGCGGTTCGAGATTATTCCGATGTACTTAGCACGTTCGTGTATCGCATCGGGATGGAATCCGGGCAATATACGCTGGCAACGGTGGTAGGCCTGTTCCAAGCTGTGGTTGGTCTCATCTTCGTATTAGGAGCTAACTATGCCTCCAAGAAACTGACAGATGAAAGTATTATGTAAGGGGAAAGGAGCTGACATCTGATGAGTGAACGTACTGCAAATCGCACCTTTGATATCGTAACCACCGTGTTAGTGGGTGTGGCTGTACTACTGTGCTTGGCCCCGTTTATTCACATTTTGTCTATTTCCTTTAGCTCGAACCGGGCCATTACATCCGGGGAAGTTACTTTGTTCCCAGTAGAGTTCAATTTGAAGGCATACGGAAAGGTCTTTTCTGATATGAGCATGATCCGTTCGCTCGGGTTTACAGTTATGCTGACGCTGATCACGACAGTGCTGAGTATGTTAATGACAATTATCGCAGCATATCCATTAACAAAGAAACACCTAAGAGGTCGTAAAACGATTATGTTCATTATTGTAGTAACGATGTTTTTCAGCGGCGGCATCATTCCTGAATACATTCTGGTGCGCGACTTACATTTGTTGAATAATATGTGGTCCCTTATTTTACCAGGGCTGATCAGCCCGTTTTATCTGATTATTTTGATTTCCTTTTTTAATGGGATTCCAGAAAGCTTGGGAGAAGCAGCAGAAATCGATGGCAGCAGCCAGTTCGGCACTTTGCTTCGGATTGTACTACCGCTGTCCCTGCCTGTGCTGGCGACATTAAGCCTGTTTTACGGTGTAGGCCGTTGGAACGGATTTCAGGATACGCTGATGTATATTCAAACCCCCGACTTGTTCCCGTTACAGCTCAAGCTGTATCAAATGATTCAAAATAATATGGTATCCGAGCTAACCAGGCTGGAAGGAGCCAGTGGCGCGAGAATTACGCCTGAAGGGTTGAAGGCAGCAAGTGTCATTTTTGCAACGGTTCCAATTCTGCTAGTGTATCCGTGGCTGCAAAGATATTTTGTCAGCGGCGTGATGGTGGGAGCGGTGAAAGGGTGATGATAATGAAGGCGAAGGGGGAATATTCCTTTTCCACCTGTTGGAATATTAAAAAGCATACGGTCGGCCGAGAACTTGTAGAGGAAATCCGTCAGTTGGGCTTTAGCAGGGTGGAGTTGAACTATAACATTACCCGGGAAATGCTGACGACGATTGAGCCTATGATTGAGCGGGGAGAAATCGGCATATCGAGTGTGCATAATACATTTCCTCATACACCAGACCCGGATTACGGCACGGATTCCGTTCTGCTCGGGTTTGACGATGAAAGCAAGCGACAACGTGCGATAGAGCTGTTGGTGCAATCTGCGGAATATGCGCATCGTTATGGTGCAAAAGCGGTAGTTGTGCATCCCGGAGAGGTTCCATTTCCATATGATATCAGTGAGGAACTAGAGGATATTTTCAATGAGCAGGGCAGGGATTCTGCTGCTTATCAAACGTTGTGGGGCCAAATGCTGGAGCGTCGGAATTCACTGAGTGGGCACTATGTACAACGCATCCGTGATAGTCTGGAAGAGGTGTGTGACCGCATCGCATCCAAGGGATATGATGTAGCCATTGGCATTGAAACGCGTTCACGTTGCTATCAGATGCCTACGTTGCAGGAGGCAAAGACGATTATAGATCGTTTGAAGGGTGCACCTGTCTATCTGTGGTATGACATTGGACACGGTATGATTATGGACCGAATGGGACTGTACGACAACGCCAAGGAAGCCAATGAAATGATCGACTATATTCTCGGTGTTCATATTCATGAAACCATTGGATTATCTGATCACTGGTGCCCTTATATTCATAGCGGTGATCTGGAGTTCTTTGATCGTTTCGTGAATATTATCCGGCAGGCCCCTATTAAGGTTTATGAGCTGAAAGCAGCTTGTCAGCCGGAGGATATTGAACGTAGCCATGAGTTGCTGACAAGTAAGATAGCGAAGCTTCAGCCGCAAGGATGATAAACGATTATGGATATTACAGGGGTTGAGAGGAATGTATAGTAAAATCGTAGCGATCAACGATGCCTGGGTAAAACCAGGTATGGACCATCAGGTACTGGATGCTGACAGCCGTTATTACGGCGGAGTGACTGATGATGAGAATGGAATCGCCTGGCCTAATCATTCGGTTGGTACTCCTGCCGCAATGGCGATCTGGGCGGCAGCGCTCGTCAATCCGGATTCTGCATATTATCGGAATGAGGATGTACTCATCCGACTGGAGCTGGCTGCGCAGTACATGCTACGTGTGCAGCATGAGGACGGTTCTATTTCACCGGGCTGGACCAATTTTCACTCGCCACCGGATACAGCGTTCGTGGTGGTAGGCTACGCCCAGGTCTATCAGCTGCTGGTTGGTGACGACTGGCTGGAGCTGCGTCGGGTGACTGATGCGATCTACTTGTTTCTGGAGCGGACGATTCCGGTCATGCTGACCGGAGGTTGCCATACGCCAAATCACCGTTGGGTATTGTGTGCTGCGCTGGGATTTCTACATGAGCTGTTTGATCTGCCCGAGGCGCTCGTGCGGGCTGAGGCTTGGCTAGCCGAAGGGCTGGACGGGACGCCAGATGGCGAATGGACGGAGCGCAGCAACGGAATTTATAATGCCGTTAGCGATATTATGCTGATTCATGCTGCCCGATTATTAAAACTGCCGGAGCTACTAGAGTCGGTGCGCCGTAATTTACGCATGATGGTGTACCTTGTCCATCCTGATGGTGAAGTGGTCACAGAGTATTCAGGGAGACAGGATTTTGGGGTGATCATGAACTTATCTTCTTATCTTCTACCATATGCCATGCTGGCTACAGAGGATGAGGACGCTATATTTGAAGCGATGGCTGTCGCCGCTATTCAAGTCATGGATCATCCGGGTGGTGCTCCTATCAATGCGGCTGTGCGCTTTTTACTAGATCCGCGTTTGCAAACTCGTCAAGTATTGCCAGCTACATTACCTGTCACCTACAACCAGTTACTGAACGGAGACTTCCCAAGGGCTGACTATCTGAGTCGAATGGATGAGGCAGGCCATCACCAGCAGATTTATCATAGCCGACTGCATACGGACTTTGGCGCGCCAGTCGTTCGATATCGGCAGGAGGATACCAGTGCCACACTGATGACCGAGGCTTCATCGTTCCTATCGTTGCGGCACGGAGATGCACGATTATTGGCGGTTCAGGCTGCATCGTATTTCTCGCCTGGTTTTGTACCCATGCAGAAGCTGACAGCTCACGAACATGGTTGGACTCTGTCGGGCACACAGGTCAAAGGTTATTATGGCCCTGTAGCGACCTTAGATCTGCCGCCTACCTCGCAGGAGGAAGTCAGTCCGTGGTACTTGCTTCCGCATCACAAACGGCCATTAACCCATGAACAAAAGCATGAAATTCGGGTCGATGTGGATCGTCAGAGCGATATGTGGACGCTTCGTTTTCGCTCAGAGGGTCCAGTAGATTGCATGACACAGATTCGATTTATTTTTGGGCGCGAAGGACGCTTCACTTGCGGGGAATACAGGCTGGTTAACGAAACGGTTCAATGTTGGACTGGCGGTATGGCGCGCTATGAATCTGGGAATGCGTGGTTTGAGCTGCTGGGAACAACCGTAGAGCATAAGGCTAATTCGGTAAGGGGAGCCACTCTCCCCATGGATTGCCATACATTGCTGGTTAATTGGGTGACTCCGTTTGATCATACGATCCGCATTCGTATGTCGCCTTTACCTGTGAGTGAAGTCTAAAACACAGTAAGCATCTATTTTTCGGGGATGAAGTCCATTCCCGGAGAACGGATGTTTTTTTATGTTCATTTATGCCAGGGTAGAGCGCTTCCATTGAGCTTGAAGCCATTGTGGTGTACACTGTCCAGAACAGGTGTAAATTGGAACGTCAGGAAGGCAAGACGGTTACAAGGAGGGAAAGACACATATGTATGCCCGTTTAAGATCGTTAAATTATCCACTAAAACTCTATGTTTTTTTAGCACTGGCCTTATGCTCCGTAATCAGTACATTGTGGATCATTAACGTGCGACTGCCCTCAGGGGGCCGCCCTTATCTTTTTATTTGGTGGAATATGATGTTGGCCTGGATTCCTATGGTGTTGACGCTACTGCTTGATGTAATGTACAGCTCGTGGAGGCGGGGAACGAGGACATTTTTACTCTGGATTACGGGGGCGGCATGGCTTTTCTTTTATCCCAATACACCCTATTTGATCACAGATTTGCTGCATGTATTCGCCAGATATCCATTTCTCGGGGAGCAACGCTTCTGGGGAAATCCGTACTTTTGGAATCATGTACTGGGAATGCTGCTGGTAGCCGTACTTGGCCTGACAATGGGTTTTGTATCGCTCGAATCCGTACGACAATTGGTACAGCGTGCACGTGGTGGGCTTGTTAGTTGGCTGTTTATGCTGGCGGTACTCTTGTTGAGTAGCCTGGGTATTTACATTGGCCGTTTCTTTCGAGGGAACACATGGGATATTGTTTCTGCGCCCTCTCAACTGTATGCACAAGTATCTTCCATATGGGCAGACTCCTTGCAACGTACTCATTTTGTGGAGTTTAGTGGGATGGTATTCGTCATTTTGCTCGTCAGCTATGTATCCACGATGTGCGTAGTCTGGATGGGGAACAACCGCCAGGACGAATGGCGTCGCTGGTGATTTGATTGCAGCTGAGTGGCTGGATATCATCAAAAAATGTAAAAACAAAGGAGGAATAGCTACAATGAACGGACAGAATCGATCCGATATCCGCGCTGGTCTTCAGGTAGATATTGTACTTAAAAAGGATCAGCCTACCGGTAAGCTGACGCGAGGAACGGTGAAAGATATTTTGACCAATTCCCCGCGTCATCCGCATGGAATCAAAGTGCGTTTGGCAGACGGACAGGTTGGGCGTGTCAAACATATCGTAACGAACGAAGGCTAGAGCTTTGGGCTGAGGAGGAATGAAGATGAACCAGGCAACGGCATGGTCTAAAAATGATCGCTACCCGCTTGTTTTACTTGTATTGCTGGCGCTTGCCCTCATTTGGTCCTTGATTCGCCCGGTGGATTATTTTACATGGGTACTGGAAGTTCTACCCGCGGTTTTGGGAGCTGTGCTGCTGACGGCTTTGTACCGTAGATTTCGGTTTACCAATCTGGTATACACCCTAATCTGGCTGCACGCATTGATCTTGATTGTCGGTGGACATTATACCTATGCCGAAATGCCACTGTTCAACTGGATTCGGGATACGTTCGGACTGGAGCGCAATTATTATGATCGACTTGGGCATTTTGTACAAGGTTTTGTACCTGCACTCATTGTCAGGGAAGTGCTGTTGCGTAAAACGGCCTTGGGAAGCGGGAGCTGGCTCACTTTCCTCACGGTTAGTGTGTGTCTTGCGATCAGCGCTGTGTACGAGCTGATTGAGTTTGCTGTAGCCAAGGCAACCGGAACGGCAGCAGAAGCCTTTTTGGGCACACAAGGAGATGTATGGGATACCCAATGGGATATGCTTCTTGCGTTCATCGGTGCCTTGACCGCAGTGATTTTGTTGAGTGGGGTACATAACAAGCTGCTGAAACAATTAAGGTATTAGCAGAATTTATTTACCTCGCTTTTATCATGCTATCTGGAATTTCGCTGTTTTTGAAGGCTACATTCGCGTCATGGGACGGCTGTCGAGGTGTAGGGTTGCTGCGTCCATGTAGCTGTCCAGTAGCCGTTCAAAAATACGGTCCCACGTCTGCTCCAGGCTGTAGGCTCTACCCGCTCTGGACATCGAATCGCGAAGTGAGGCATCCTCGTACAACAGGTGTACAGCTTTGGCAAAGGCAGCGGCGTCCCCAGCAGGACACAATAGTCCTGTTTTTCCATGGATTAGATTATCTTTTACCCCGCCTTCATTGGCACCGACCACAGGTGTACCGCTCGCCATAGCCTCCAGTACAACGTTGCCGAAGGTTTCCGTGGTGGAAGGGAAGAGAAATACGTCGGCTGCGGCGTAGAGTTCAGCTAATTCCGGCCCTTTCACAAAACCAAGCCAGTGGACTGCATGCTCCGGTACCCCTATATCCGCTGTAGTTTTGACCTTATACAATGGACCATCTCCTGCAATGACCAGCACAGAGGCTGCGCGGACGTCGTCGGGTAACTGGAGATAGGAATCCAGTAACGTGTCTATCCCCTTTTCCGGTGCAAGCCTGCCCACATACAAAATAACAAATGCATCTGCATGAACGCCCCATTTCCTCCATACTGCATTACGGTCCACCTTTGGTTGAAATCGGTCAGTATCAATGCCTCTACTCCAGATTTCGAGCTGCCCCATTCCTTTATTGCGCAACAATTCCATGGTTGATTGAGAAGGGACATACACCCTTTCGCAATGTCTGTGAAACCAGAGCATGTATTTCCATAACGCAGGTTCAAGCCAGCGAAGCTTGTAATATTCGAGGTATTTATCAAAGTGGGTGTGATATGAGGCGACGAGTGGAATATGGTGTTTGGCTGCGTAGCTTGTTCCATACAGGCCAAGGTTAAACGGAGTAGCGACATGAATCAAATGCGGGGAAAAGGCTGACAGACGCTCGTTGATCTGTTTGGCGTTGGGGATCGCAAGTCTGCATTCCCGGTACAATAAAAAGGGAATACTCCGAAATCGCTCCACACCCGGCCCAGAGGGCAGATGATGGTCTGCCTCCGGTGCGAAGACGAGCGTAGATACTCCATGTGTCTCCAGATAGCCAATCCATCGTTCCAGGGTCAGAGCAGCGCCATTCACGTCAGGCGTATACGTGTCCGTAAATAATGCAACTCGAAGCATGCCTTCATTCCTCCTCCGCCATTCTCATTTATCCTATGACGTTCCAGGGGAGTCCGCTTGGAGGCTCCGGCTTTTATTGTGTCATGATTTTGTTTACGGGCTTGCCGGGTTTTGTAAAAGCTGGCCCGCGGACGGGCGCTTTTCTCGGAACATTCTGTAATAGACGAGGGAAGACAAAATATAGAAAACACCTGTCATGCTAAATGTGATGGCATAGCCCCAGTAGTTGCCATAAGTTGTAACCAAATAGGCTTGTACAGGTCCCATACCTGCGGTGCCTAGCATCCAGGTCGTCTGGAGAATGGAGTTGGCAATGCCACGATTTTTATCTGACACACGTTCGACGAGAATGGCGGTTTGCAGCGGATTGGCTGCATTCATTAGCGCTTGCCTGAATAGAAAGCTGATGGAAGCGATCCATAGCACGTTCGTAAAGCCTGTAATGAGAAGGAACGGTAGCGAAAGCATTTGGAAGCCAACTACAGCTCTGACCAGTCCTATTCGGCTACCGAGGGTAGGTCCGATCAACATGGAGAGGATGGTCATGAGCTGGCCGAGTGCAATCAGTAAACTCATTGCGCTGAGTGATACGGAGAAGCGGTTCGTAAAATACAAATTAAGATACGGGATGACCAGACCTGAACCTAACCCAAGAAAAAACTGGGCCAGAACAAATTGTCCAATAACCCGGCGATCAGAAGCAGCAGCAGGCGTCTCCGAGTCAGGTATATCGGATGTACTGTGCGGCGTATGTACTTGTTCTGTTTGAGGTGAAGATTCGGCAGGAGCTGGTGCTTCTAAGGTTGCCGTAGTTTTTGTGATGAATAATAGAGGAATAAAAGCGGTCAATGTTGCCATTCCTCCAAGGAACAGAGCAACCCGCAGACTGGATAGCGGTGTGATTCCCCACGTCTGCAGCCCATCTGCGAGTACACCACCCCCGAAGCTGCCTAGGACTTGGGCTGCCAGTACAAGAGCTGAGTAATAGCTGAATATTTTTAAGCGTTGGGCTTTACTTATGCTTTCCGCTAAGAAAGGCACAGCCAGCACCTGAATAAAGGCGGCGAATACACCTGAGATTACGGCAAATACCAACATGCTTCCGCTGGTATCTGTAAAGGTACGGGCGAGAAAGGCCAGGCCGCTGAATAACGCGCCGATGAGCAGCATATTTTTGCGGCTCGTCCGATCGCCCCAAAATCCGACCGGAATGAACAGCAACGCCGTCGCTAGCGCCTGCATGCTGACCACTTGGCCGTTCATATCATCGTCAAAGCCAAGCTTTTGGATATACAGGTTGTACAGCACAGAAAACATTCCCGTACCCATCTGGTACAGCAGATTGGCCATAAAAAACAATCGGATATTACGCGGCCACTTTCGGGGCTCTTCTAACATTTTGCTAATCCATGACACGATGAGTTCCTCCTGTGACGTTGTTGAAAATAAGTTAATTCTGTTGATATGTATTCTATCAGGAACTGTACATTTCATAAATATTCCTGATCTCCGATTGTTTTGGGTAATAATAAAGCATGGACTTTACATTGAATTTTCATTATAGTAATTCGGTATGAATAAATTTGAAAGGTAAGCAGGAGGGATGGCTTTGGCTTTTGGAGCACGGGTGTTAAAAACGGGAATCGCAGTGACGCTCGCCCTTTTTCTGAGCACGCTTTTGAACACCCATTCGCCTGTGGGGGCAGCGATAGCCGCTATTTTTGCCATGCAACCGTCGATATATAGGTCGTGGCGTTATTTTCTGGATCAACTCCAAACAAGCACACTAGGTGCAATCATGGCGTTGCTGGGCGGAATGGTATTTTCGAATGAGCCGATTGCAGTCGGGCTGGTATGTGTATTGGTACTTATGATATGTCTGAAAATAAATATGGCTGATACGGTTGGATTGACACTTGTGACCGTTGTTTCTGTAATGGAAGCCTCAGGGGACTGGAAATTTGCGGTGACCCGCTTTGCACTCACTTTGATTGGGATTGTGTCTGCTTTTGTCATCAATGTTAGCGTTTTTCCCCCGAAACCGAAAAGGCAGTTTATTAATCAGATTCAAAATGTATTTAACAGCATGTCTTTGTTGCTGCGTACTGCCATTTCCGATGAGATTAAGGAGTCTGTCTTTAAAGAGGAAAAAGGAAATCTGGAGGGAGCCATTAAATCGCTGTCGGACAAATATCATTTGTTCGAGGAAGAGCAGAAGAAGCTCAAGCGCTCTAAGTTTAGTCAAACGAGACAAATGGTAGTATACAAACAAATGCTCGGAAGTTTGCACAAAGGATATGAGGTACTGGATGCAGTGGAAAGGCACTACTTCCAGTCTCTACGGCCAAAGGGAACGGATGCTTTTTTTGACAGTCATCTGGAGCTACTGATTCGTTTTCACGAGCATGCTCTACTGAAATTCGAAAATAAGCTAAAACCGAATGAGGACGAAAGTGAATTGTTTCAGCAAGCCAACGGCGAATTTATGAAGCATGCGATTACACGTTTTGACCATTGTCAGGAGGGAATGCTGCGGCTTTCCATTGTAGCTGCGGCGATGTACGACTATGGTCATCAGCTGGAGAGGCTGAGCAGACTGGCCGATCATATTCATCCTGTGGAAGAGAGCAGATAGGCGAATTTCCTAAAAGAAAAGCGACCGCATTCATCAATCAGATGGCTGGTCGCTTTTTTATGTAATGAATTCAATTATGTAAGAACAGGTTAATAGAAGGTTGCCAGAACGCACAAAAAAAGCCCGCTGGTTGCGAACAGGGACTGAACTTGATACAATAGAGGATGCTCTGTTTTATGGTAAAACCATATGCTTAAGTTGTAAATCATACTTCTTTTTATATTATAGCATGCTTCAAAGGATTAGTCAATTTTCCCGGATCAGGGGGATGCCGCGAGTATGCCCGGGTCCATAATAGAGCATAGTTTGTACGCAAGGGAGCCCTGCGTGGAGCAGGAGGAAACGGAACAGGAGCGATGTCAGTGACTACTGAACAGCAATGGAATGAAGAACAACGAAGAGTAGAAGATGTGACCGCAGTGATTAGCGGGCGTATTCGGAAGCTAGAGACAGAGGTTGGTTCTGTGCGCGGAGATGTCGTCGATATGCGTAAAGACTTCTGGGATGAGGTAACGATCAATTTCAGTGAGGCGGATGATGTGGGCGAGACGTCCACCAGTTTGCGTCAGCAGTCTGAGATTTTGTCTGAGCGGGAACGAAGACACAAGCATTCTACAGAGGCGTTAGGTCGTTTGAAAAAGTTACTTGATTCACCGTATTTTGCACGCATTGATTTTGCTGAGGAAGGGCAGACTGCGGAACGTGTTTATCTGGGGATTGCCTCCCTGCTGGATAATCAAGATGAGGAGTTTCTGATATACGACTGGCGCGCGCCTATTTCCAATCTTTATTACGATAACATGCCGGGGCCCGCTTCATATAAGACCCCGGCAGGGGAGATGGAAGGGGAACTCACGCTTAAGCGCCAATTCTCGATCCGTGATGGACAGATCCGTTTTATGTTCGATACAGGGGTGACGATTGGAGACGAACTTCTTCAAGCAGTATTGAGTCGCAGCTCGGATGCTCAAATGAAAAGTATTGTCGCTACCATCCAAAAGGAGCAGAATCGCATCATCCGTGATGATCGAAGTCGGATGCTCATTGTTCAGGGGGCGGCGGGAAGTGGCAAAACCTCTGCTGCGCTTCAGAGAGTAGCGTATTTGCTATATAAGTACCGGGATCGCTTACGAGCGGATCAGGTCGTGTTATTTTCGCCTAACCCGATGTTCAACAGTTATGTATCGACAGTATTGCCTGAATTGGGTGAGGAAAATATGCTTCAGGCCACGTTTCAGGAATATTTGGAGCGGCGTTTGGGCCGGGAGTTTCAGTTAGAAGATCCATTTGAACAGCTGGAATATGTGCTTTCAGCGTCGTTACAGCCTGGGTATGAAGCTAGGATGGAGGGTATCCGCTTTAAGTCGTCCAAGACATTCTTACATGTGATTACAGGCTACAAGACGTATTTGGAAAAGGAGGGAATGCGTTTTAAACCCATCCGCTTTCAGGGACGTGAGGTGGTTTCAGTAGAGCAAATGGCACGCAAGTTTTATGAATTCGACTCTACGGTGCGGCTGGCGAACCGATTGGAACTGCTGCGGGATTGGATGCTCAAAGAGCTGGCCCGCTTTGGTAAGGAAGAATGCTCCGCCCCATGGGTGGATCAACAGATGGATCTGATGGAGCCGGAGGATTATCAGCGTGCCTATAACCGCATGCGCCGTAAATCCAAGAATAAGGGCGATACCTTCGACGATTTTACGCGTGAAAGAGAAATATTGGCGCGTATGGTGGTCAGTGACCGCTTAAAGCCCCTGCGCAAATGGATTAAGGCGCTTCGCTTCGTAGATACGACCCGGCTCTACAGCGAGCTGTTTATGAACGAGACGCTGCTGAGCCAACTGGCGAATCATGCAGAGCTGCCCGTCAGCTGGGGTGAAATTAGTCGACAAACTCTGGAACGAATTCAGGCTGGGGAGTTAGCGTATGAGGATGTGACACCCTTTTTATATTTGCGTGAGTTGATGCTGGGTTTCCGTTCTAATAGCAACATCCGTCACGTGTTTATTGATGAGGCACAGGACTATTCCCCATTCCAACTGGCTTTCTTCAAGCGCTTATTTCCACAGGCTAAAATGACGGCACTGGGTGATTTTAATCAGGCTATCTATGCCCATGCCTCGGTGCTTCAGGATGCAGAGCCATTGTATGACTTGTATGGTGCAGATCAGACCGAAATGATTTCCCTGACACGAAGCTATCGCTCAACACAGGAGATTGTGGAATTTACTCGGGGGATGGTCGCTGGGGGAGAGCACATTGTACCGTTTAATCGTAAGGGTGAGAAGCCTCTTGTAAACGAGGTGCATTCGCGTGAAAAGTTGCATCAACAGATAGCTGGGAATGTCACAGAATTGTTGGCAGAAGGCTATGAATCCATCGCGGTGATTTGTAAAAATGCTGACGAAAGCGCGGCAGCCTACGAAGCGCTGGAAGAAAAGCTGTCAGTGAAGCCAAAATTGATTAAGAAAACAACTCCCGCTTTTGAAAAGGGGATTCATATCATTCCGGCCTACCTGGCAAAAGGCGTGGAATTCGATGCGGTCCTGATTTATGACGGATCAGCGAAACAATACCAGCGTGAGAGTGAGCGTAAGTTATTCTACACCGCCTGTACGCGAGCGATGCATCTGCTGCATATTTATAGCATAGGGGAGATTACGCCATTCGTGAGTTTACGGGATTCGGATACGTATACTCGCAAAGTGGAAGAAAGTGATCGTGTTCTATAGAGAGGACATTGGCAATCAGCTGGGGGCAAATACCTTAGAAACCCATGCGATGCTTGAATAGATGTAGAGTTGGCTGGCATTATGGAGCGTATTCCAGTAACATAAGCAAATAAGAAAAACAGGTAAGAAGCATAAACGGAGGTTACAAACGTAATGGACATGAAGAGTGTATTTCAACGCCCGCCGCTGGCGGACTGTGTACCCGAGCTGGTGGCTACAGCTAGAGGGGAGCGCAAGGCATCGCTGGTGATCCGCGGAGGAACGCTGGTCAATGTGGTATCGGGCGAATTGCTGCCAGGCATGTCTATTGCTGTGCAAGGTTCTCGTATCGCTTACGTCGGTAGGGACGTCAGTCATACGATTGGAGAAGACACCATAATCATTGAAGCCGAAGGCCGCTATATGGCACCGGGGTTACTGGACGGACATTGTCACATCGAAAGCACACAGCTGACCGTAACTGAGTTCGCTAAGGCTGTACTGCCGCTGGGAGTGACGGGTGGTTTTTTTGACCCGCATGAAATTTCCAATGTACTGGGTCTAAAAGGGCTTCGTCTGATGCTGGACGAAGCACGTACGACACCGCTGGCTGCTTACATGCAGGTGGCTTCTTGCGTGCCGTCCACAGGTCCGGAACTGGAAACGACGGGTGCCTCCTTCGGCCCGGCGGAAGTCGCAGAGGCGTTAAGCTGGGGCCCGGATATGATCGGGCTGGGCGAAGTCATGAATTTCCCTGGTGTCGTCTATGGAGACGATGTGATGATCGGGGAAATTCAGGCCACGCTGCGCGCGGGCAAGGTGGCGGATGGCCATTTTACATGGGCCTCCGATGATTGGCGTCTGCCGGTCTATGCAGCCGCGGGAATTACGGGCGATCACGAGTGTGTCACGCCCGAGGATGTAGCCGAGCGTATCCGGCTCGGCATGTATGCCAAGATGCGGCAAGGCTCCGCATGGCATGATGTGGCCGAGACGATCCGAGCCAGCACGGAAATGGGTCTCGACACGCGCCGCATGATGCTGGTAACGGATGACCGCAGCGCAGAATCCTTGCTCCATGAAGGACAGATGGATTTCGTCGTGCGTCATGCCATTGCACAGGGCGTCAAGCCCGTAACCGCGTTTCAGATGGCCACGCTGAATACGGCAGAGCGCTTCGGCGTGGCACGGGATATCGGAGCGATCATTCCGGGTGCGATTGCCGACATTATTTTGCTTGATGGCCGATTGGCCGAAGTGAATGTGACGGCTACCATCGCAGCGGGCCAGCTGGTGGCCGAGCACGGTCAAATGGTCGCCGATTGGGACGGCTTCGTTTATCCTGCGGAAGTGATGGACACCGTCCATCTGGGGCGAGAGCTGAGTGCTGCAGATTTCCGCATTGCGGCTCCAGTACAGGAGGGGGATGTACCTGTACGAGTGATTCGTGTTACGGAAAATCACGTGGACACGAAGGAAGTGCGGATGACCGTTCCGGTCCGTAATGGAGAAGTCACGGCAGATCCTGCACAGGATTTGTGCAAAATAGCCGTTTTCGAGCGCCATCATGCCAGTGGCAGTCACGCGGTTGCACTTGTAACAGGTGTAGGCTTCACCGAGCCGGCTGCGATTGCCATGACCGTCGCGCATGATAGCCACAACTTGCTCGTCATTGGTAATGATGACGGGCTCATGACCCAGGCGGCGAAGCAGGCTGTTGCCCTGCGTGGTGGCGTGGTCGTCGTATCCGCCTCGGGTGAGACGCGCTTCCCGCTGCCTATCGCCGGGCTGATGTCCCCAGCTCCGTTTGCAGAGGTGGCTGCGCAGTCCGAAAGTATCAGCCGGGCGCTTCAGCAATCCGGCTGCATGCTGAACAACGCGCTGATGACACTGTCACTGCTCGCACTGGTCGTTATCCCTGAAATCCGTCTGTCGGATCAGGGGCTTGTCGTGATCGGAGCGGATGGCATCCGCAAGGTATCTCTTTTCGTGGAAGAGGATGCTGCGGAAGTCTGATAGAACACGTCGCTGGGGGTTGTCCTGCAGGTCTGACCAGACCTGAGGGATAACCCCTGTTTTTCATATACGAAGCCAAAAAAGTTATCTTCGATTCCTTTATAAAAGTCAAGGAGAGGTGAGCAGATGCATCCCTATTATCGTTCATTAGAAAAGATGGCTCATCATGCCTCGATTATAGAGCAGGATTGGAACAGGTTTGTAGAGCAAACCCATGTGAAGCATATTCAGCAGGGAATTCGCCTTTTATCTTTTGGAGACGAAAAAAGTGTAATTAGAAAAAATCACATTATACAGTTGTGTTACTTATAATCTTCAGAAAACCGTTCTTCCCAGCGGTAAACATTAACTGATTAATGGATTTTCTTGCGGTATCGTTAAACAAATACCACTCATCTTTCGATACGTCATGAACTAAAATCTCTGGATATTCTGTTGAAAGTTCAGATGGAACAGGACTAATTAAAGAATAAATATCAAAACGAACTAAGCTTTTCCCTTTTTGGTCTAAGAAATCATATTGTGCATTTTTATAATAAGACCCAAATGTGTCAATAGTGAAGCTCCAAGAGTAGTTTGCAGGTGCTTCAACCTTTTCACCTATGTTTTTTGCAAAAATATTATAAATGGTTTCATTAAATGCATTTACATTAATTTGCTGAACTACGCCGCCCATAAACATATGGTATTCATATTGCAATGCTTTTACTTGTACACCGTCTATGAACAATGGTTTAGTATCAACAGTCACTGCAAAGTTGTTGTAATTGACATTACAGCCAAACGTCTCTGCAATAAAACGAAGTGGAACATATATGCGATTATTTTTCGTGTATGGTTTTACATCAAGCAGTATCTTTTCTCCGTTTTTTTTCGCGGTGTTTCTATTTATTGCTAATTTCACTTTCATATCGCTTTTAGCGAGAATAACCTCGGAATTGGACCACTCGACGCTAGCCCCCAAACTTTCACTAATAACACGTAGAGGTACCATTGTGCGTTTGTTCTTCATTTCGGGCTTCACATCGGATGTAGTAGTCACACCGTCAACTTTGATTTGATTTTCTGCTGCATAAGTAGTGGACGATGAAATAAATAAAAAAATTGTAAGAAAAGCCCCAAAGAAAGCTTTTTTCATAAATGATTGCTCCTTTCTTGGTTTAATTTGTTGCACAGCAACTTTACCCCATATTAAGACGCAACTGGATAAAGATCGTTGCGCTGTCCTGTCTGTTAACTTAACGTAACAACCAGTTTGTACTATTTAATTAACTTCCGACATTTACCAACTTTAAACTTCTAATCTTCCTGGGGAATTATGTCGATAACATTGAATATTATTCATAAAATTTATCAAAGTAAATCCTTAGGGGGAAAGTTAATGAGAATACAGCTAAAAGTTGCGATTTCTCTAGCATGTTTAATGATGTTTATAGGTTGCTCAGCCTCACCAGTATCACAGCAGACGACCAAGATTACACTTTTGAATTCCAAAAGTGAAATAAAAACTCAGTTAGAAGAAGTAGCAAAACAATACAATCAAGAGCACTCTGAAGTATCTTTGGAGATTATTACCGCTCCTGAGGGGACGTCTGCATATCAAAAGCTGATGTCGATGTACGGCTCAGGAAGTCCCGCTACCATGTCGATGCTGGATCCTGGGGATGCTCAGCAATTTCTGGATAAAGCCGTTGATTTAAGCAAAGAAAAGTGGGTAGCTGATACGATAGAAAATGGACTTGACGCCGTTAAGAAAAGTGATGCTGTGCTGGGGTTTCCATTTGCAGTGGAAGGCTACGGATTAATTTACAATAAGAAAGTGCTGGACAAAGCAACAGGTGGGGCTTTTGATGCTTCCTCGGTAAAAAGTAGAAGCAACCTGAACTCATTAATGGCTAAGATTCAGAAGACGGGAGTAGCACCGGTCATGCTTTCACCAATGGACTGGTCTCTCGGCTCTCATCTTTTAGCTTTGTCTTATTCTGTTCAGCCTGGGGGTTTTCCGGAGTTTGTTAAAGGTATGCAGGATAACTCCATAGACATGTCCCAAAACAGTGTGATGTCTGGATGGGTACAAACTTTAGACCTACTCAAGGATAACAGCATCAATAAGCATTCGCCTTTGGACAGCACGTATGACGATGGAGCTAAAGCATTAGGAGAGGGAAAAGTGGGGCTTTGGTTTATGGGCAACTGGGCTTGGGCGGGGATTAAGAGCAATGATACAGCAAATGAGGAATACGGTTTTTTGCCCCTTCCGTTAAGCGATAATACGGATGACCCTAACAATGCTAAGATTACAGTCGGTGTAACAAAGTATATTTTCATTGACTCCACAGCTACCACACCTCAGGAGCAAGAGGAAGCAAAGAAGTTTCTGAACTGGCTGGTATACGACAAGTCCGGACAAGATTTTCTTGTAAACAAGGCTAATACGGTACCCGCGTTCAAAAATATTGATTTAGAGCCTGCCGATCCTTTGGGAAGATCAATCAAGTCGTATATCTCGAGCGGAAAGACGCTGCCGTTTATGTCAACCCTTCCACCTGATCATGCAGCCATCACAGGAGCATCTATCCAAAGCTACATCAGTGGAAAGATAGATAAGGCTGAGCTGTTGCGCCAAATACGCATATACTGGAAAGCTCAGCAGTGATGATCGAGACCAGTTACGGGAGGAAGATAAAGATGATTAAATTAACGTTAAAGAAAAAAATAATTAGTGCAGCACTCATACTGGTTATCGTACTGTCCCTTTCAAGTGTTATAGGCGTCATTAAGATGTCGGAAATGGGTGAGGCTTCTGACAAGGTAAATAACAGGTCTTTACCCGCGGTTATTCTTCTTCAGGGTATGGATAAGCAGATTACAGAAATCGATAGACTCACCGTTCGATTGATACTTGAAGAGGATGCGGCTGTTCGCAGCACTTATCAAGAAGAACTAACCAAAGCTACTGCTTCAATGGATAAGAGTGTAAATGAATATCAAAGTTTAGCCTCTACGGCAGAGGAAAAAGAACTGTTCACCAACTTTTATGGTCAGTGGGCAATGTATCTTCGCCATCTCAAAGTGGTTTCCGCTGCCATGGAAGAAAACGACAAAGTGATGGCCTACATGATCATTCATGGAAATTCTTCTATTTATAAGGCAGCATTAGATGATGTAAATAAACTGAAGCTACTTAATGAGCAGTACGCTACTGATGCCGCTAATCAATCGAGTCAATCTTACCATTCAGGTAGAATTTTAATGATTTCTCTGACGATCATATGTACGATACTTGGAATCATTGGTTCTTTTTTACTGGCTCAATCGTTCACTAAGCCCATATTAAAGATAGCGGAACAGATAAAGCTGGTAACGAGGGGGGACCTGCAAGTGGAACCCCTTAGTATCCGATCAAAAGATGAGGTCGGGGAACTGGCATCCGATTTTAATGAAATGTGCGATTCACTGCGTAACCTTTTAAAAGAAGTCGTGGATAACTCTCTACTGGTTGCCTCTACAGCAGAACAGTTAACGGCCAGTGCGGAACAGACAAGCATCGCTACCGAGCAGATAGCTATAAGTGCCACTCAAGTCGCAGAGGGATCTCAGACACAGCTTGCAGATATAGCTGAAACGCTGAATTACACGGTAGACGTTTCTAAAAGTGTAGACAACATAACCAATCGCTTTGTTCATGTGGCTAATCTCACAACCCAAGCACAAGAAAAAGCAAACAACGGGAAAACCCGAATGTCTTCGACTGTCTCCCAAATAAGAGATGTGCATACCAAGGTAACTCAATCCGCTGAAGTGGTAAATATTCTAGGCGAAAAGTCGGCGGAGATTAAACAGATCACAGCTATGATCAGTGATATAGCAGCCCGAACCAACTTGCTTTCACTAAATGCGAGTATAGAAGCTGCAAGAGCGGGAGAGCAGGGAAAAGGGTTTGCGGTTGTTGCTTTTGAAGTACGCAATTTGTCGGCACAAGCAAGTGAAGCAACAGGCAAGATCTCTTCTCTGGTCAACGAAATTACCTTAAGAACAAACGAAGTCGTGCTTTCAATGAACGAAGGTGTTCAATCTCTAAATGAAGGTATGATGCTTGTCGAAGGTGTCGGTAACGTCTTTTCTGAGATTGTAGGTGCCGTTGAAGAAGTGAGCGGTGAGGTGGACACTGCGGCTGTAGAAGCAAGATCTGTAAATGAAGGAACCGTTTCTATGGTGGAATCTATGAGAAAAATTGCTGAAATCTCCGAACGTGCAGCCGATTCTACTCAAACAGTCGCAAGCGTGGTCGAGGAAACTACCGCTTCCATGCAGGAAGTGTCTGCAGGTGCTAACATGCTTGCCAAGCGGGCGGAAGAGATGAATCAAACGGTGTCGGTATTCAAGATTTAAAATAAGCTTCAAATTAACTGGAGTTAAGAGCGGCAGCCTTGGACGAGAAAAACAAGTCCTAGACTGCCGCTGTTCTGTTAAGCTCAAACCATTAGATTACGAATGAACTGCTTCAGCTTTTTTGTTTGCTCTTTTCAAATCTTGTTTACGGCGTTCCTCCAGATACCGTTCCCCATTCTTCTTGTCTGCTGTCAGTGTAAAGCAGGATATGATGGTGAACAGGCCTGCAATGGAACCCAGAATTACATAGGTAATCGGGAAATTTAATACTTCATACATATGCCCCACAATGGGCGAGAAAATGGAAACCACCAGGGAGCCCATAAACAAATACAGCAGGTACATGGTGGAGGACAGGCGCTGGTCAAAGTTAACGGTAATATATTTGAAGATGGCTACCAGAATAAGCGGTTTCTCCAGGGAGTGAATCATCTTCATTGCAGCGACCCATATGGAACCGAATGGCAACGAAGAGCCGATAATACGCAAAGACATAATCGACCCGGCAATAATTAATGCCCATTTGGCGGTCGTTTTGTTTACAAACCAAGGGGTAACGAAAAGGAACACAAATTCCAGGAAAACTTGCACAGCGCTCAAATCGCCAAGGAATTGATTTCCTTCCGCTTTGGAACTGAACTGCGATACGAAGTATGTGGCAAACTGTTGGTCATATACCTCATAAATTTGGGTCACGCCAACCATGAATAGCATAAGAAACCAGAACTTTTTGGTACGTACGAGATGCAGTACATCAATTAGCTTCAACGATTCTGTTTTCTGCTGCTCCTGTCCGGAAATTTCGACTTTGGTCAGGAAGATGCAGATCATGGCAACAATGGCAGATACCGAGGCGATCCAGAAGGTCAGATTTACATTGATATTGATGACCCGTCCAGCAACAAAAGTAGCCGCCGCCCATCCGAGCGAACCCCACATACGAACCCGTCCGTATTCAAAGCCATATTTACGCGAAACTTTGTCCATATACGAATCGACGACACCGTTACCTGCATTAAACACCAGGCCGATAAATAGCGCACCAACAATGGCACCAATGACGAACTGCGTTTGAAGCAATGGACCGTACACATAGATAAAAAAGGGTCCGACGAGCAAAAGGATTGTAAAGAGTATGTACAGCAGATGTTTTCTCAAGCCCAGCTTGTCAGATAAGTAACCGAACAGGGGCTGCATGATCAAGGCGACGATTGAATTAGCCGCGTATAGAAATCCCGTGTAGGTTTGTGAAATTCCCAGGCTTTGTCCCAGCCAAATGACAAAAAAAGACATGGCGGCAGACCATGTAAACAGATAAGCGAAGTTGAAAATACTCAAAGACCAATAGTTGCGTTTTGCCAAATTCATCATGTTTAAGCACCCCTTTAAATTGTAGCGGCTCAAATTGTATACAACGTTAATATGCATTGTCTGTACTATTAATTGTAAGGATTATTCAGATGCTTCCATAGGGCATTTTCCCAAGATTTCCTGTGCTTATTACAATCAGTTGATAATTCGAATAAAACAGCCGATCCTGATATGGATTAAATATGGTAAAATATACAAAAAATATTATGTATTACTCTTTCGAACAGAGATGAAGAATGCGTATGATTTTAAAGAAATCTAACATAGCGAACGCTTGAGAGTTAACTCAATTTCCTTATCCAAAAGCAACCAGGCAGCTCTTGATGTAAGCGATATGACGGTAACATGAGAATATGCTGTTACATGGGTGTTTGAACTAATTAAAAACTTTTACGAGACCTACCGGGTGTGTGTAACTACATCTACGTCTTGTAAGAAATAAGTCCTAAGTGTAAAATTTCCTTATAGTTCATTAAGCTCATCAAGTAGGAGGAGAAACATAGGGGGGCATCATAATTGTAAAAGCAAGGGGATGAAGTGATTCATTTTGCAAGTACAAAGTTACTTGAAACAGTGATCGTATATAGAGTATTGTGTAACGATGAGTTAAGACGAAATCCACTCACCCTAAGGGACAGGTTATCACCCTACACTAGTCAGAAGGGGGGAGCGGATGGCTGTCCCTGATTGGTGAGGTCATTTAGATCGAACTGAGCATTATTTGTGAAAAGCACCAGATTACATACTCTAGGCAATCAGATACCGTTCTTTGGATGCAACATGGGCTACGCCCCTATTAACATATATTATACAAATTAAAGAGAAAACGAATAAAAACAAAATGTTGTGAATTCGTAGTTGGAGGATTTATTATGTCGAAAAGTGTTTCTGCGTCCTTTATTATCATTATAGGATCAATGCTATTTGCCTTATTTTTTGGTGCAGGGAATCTAATCTTTCCACCTATGCTTGGGCAAATGGCTGGAAAGAATGTATGGATAGCCAATGCAGGTTTCTTGGTTACTGGAGTTGGCTTACCATTACTAGCCGTCACAGCCTTTGTTTTTTCGGGCAAAAGCAATTTGCAAACTTTAGCGAGTCGTGTACATCCTGTATTCGGCATTGTCTTTACAACTATTCTTTATCTAGCCATCGGGCCTTTATATGCAATTCCTAGAACCGGTAGTGTGTCATTTGAAATTGGAGTAAAACCTTTTTTTTCAAACAATGCAGATCATCCTGTCGCACTTTTTGTATTTACTATCCTTTTTTTTGCAGTTGCATGTTTGTTATCACTTAATCCTACAAAAATTATTGATGTAATCGGAAAGTTTTTAACACCCATTAAATTGACATTCATTGGATTACTTGTGATTGTAGCTATTATTCACCCAATAGGAAAGTTCCAAGAACCTGCGGAGGGTTATACATCGAATGTCTTTTTCAAAGGCTTTCAAGAGGGGTATTTAACATTGGACGCTCTTGTAGCCTTTATTTTTGGAATTATCATTGTGAATGCAATTAAGGATAGAGGAGTTACTTCCAAAAAAGAGTTGATGATCATTTGTGCCAAAGCGATAGCAATTGCGGTTATACTCTTAGCTTTTATCTATACGTCTCTTTCATACATGGGAGCTTCTAGCGTTGAAAAATTGGGTGTTTTAGGAAATGGCGCTGAGGTGTTAGCTAAGGTTTCCTCCTATTATTTTGGATCTTATGGTTCTATTCTATTAGGCTTAATGATTACAGTAGCGTGTTTAACGACAAGTGTGGGGCTTATCACTTCCTGCTCTTCCTTTTTTCATGGATTATTTCCAAAAGTCTCTTACAAAAGAGTTGCTCTCATGTTATCTATATTTAGTACCCTTGTAGCCAACATAGGTTTAACACAGCTCATTAAGGTTTCAACGCCAGTATTAATGGCAATATATCCTATTGCTATTTCTCTAATATTTTTAACTTTTTTACATCCCGTATTTAAAGGAAGGTCAGAAGTATATCAAGGCAGTTTGATATTAACCTTTATCATTAGTTTATTTGATGGCTTGAATGCTGCTGGAATAAAAATTAATGTAATTAATGATTTTTTCACTCATCTTCTTCCATTATATAATGTAGGGTTAGGGTGGTTAATTCCCTCTGTTTTAGGAGGCGTAGCTAGCTACATATTTACTAAGTTAAGAGGAAGAAAAATAATTTTAGTACTTATGAAGCCCAAAAAAAATAAATGATTTATCCTATGCATATTAGTCTGTTATATAAGGGACAGCAAGCGCCTGATCTGCTTCGTGCTGCTTACGGTACTGCGAAGGGGTCAGGCCGTTCCATTTTTTAAAGGTCGCAATAAAATAGCTTAGATTGTCAAAACCAACATCCAGCGCAATATCAACCACTTTGCGATCACTTTGCTCCAGCAACCTGCAAGCCTTTTGAATCCGATGATAGTTAATATATTCTACCGGGCTTTTCTGAACCATCTGCTTAAAAAAACGGCAAAAATGCCCCTCACTCATTCCAATCTCATCTGCGATCTCCCGTAAACGTATAGGCTCATGAGCATGACTGTTAATATACACCAGCGCTTTTTTGATCCGTTCAACTTTATTGCGTTGCCCTGCCATAATCACATCCTCTCCGTTAGCGGGGGTCATGTGTGGGTACAGACAGGCGATCATGCTATAGAGCTGCGCCTTGGTCGCCAGTTCACGGGCAGGCGCATTCTGCTCATGGCTGGTGATAATGTGTCGCAATGCAGCCAGCACCTCTTGCTCCCAGGGCTGCACGCCACGAATGTGAGGGGGAGGGACAAGCTTTTTACTGATAAATGGGTCAATAAACTGTGTTTGCACCGTATCCTGCGTGCGGCTGTGCAGCATGTCGGGGTGAAACACCACCGCAGAAAATACGCAACGAGCGCTTTTTTGTAAATAACCTGCGTGAAGCTCACCACTGTTGACAAAAAGAGCTTCACCTTCGTTCACCTCCGTATAGACCATATCCGTCTGAAATACGGCGCTCCCCTGTTCGACTATGATAAACTCCATCTCTTCATGCCAATGAGACTCCAGTATACTATTTCCGTTCAACTGCTCCACGCTTGGGTATACGCTGACTGGGTACATGGGATTGCCATGAATGCGGTTTTCCCGCAACATTTCTCTTTGCATTTCTATGACTCCTTTTCCGCAAACTGATTTAAATAGAAAACATCAAAATATTGATACAATACGTCAAAATAAACGAAGTAAACCCTTACATAAATCAATATTATTATAGTAAGGATTTCGAAAAAATCCAACAAGCGATTTGGGATTAAGAAAATAAAGATTGAAGCGGAGGAAGAAACAGATGAAATTTACTGATGGCTATTGGATGATTCGCAAGGGCTATGAGATACAAAATCCTGCTGAAATCCGTGATATTGTGACGGACGATGCTTCCATGACGGTATATGCAGCGACCCACCGGATCGAGCATAAAGGAGATACGCTGAACGGAGCGTTGCTGAAAGCGACCTACAGCTCGCCTATGCCGAATGTCATTCAGGTGCGTCTGAACCACCATAAGGGACGGGTGCATCAGGGACCGAATTTTGAAATTCACACCTTGCCAACAGAGGTAGACATTACGGTGGATGAGGACGTAGCGGTACTGAAAAGCGGCGATCTGAGTGTGCGAGTCGGCCGTGGGAAGAGCTGGGATGTAGGCTTTTATGTCGAGGATCGCAAAGTCACAGGCAGCGGACATCGGGGACCAGGCTATATTACAGACCCGCAGGATCAGCCTTTTTTCCGGGAACAGCTGGAGTTGGGCATCGGTGAGTACGTATACGGACTTGGAGAGCGTTTCACTCCGTTCGTAAAAAATGGCCAGGTGGTTGATATCTGGAATGAAGATGGCGGGACTAGCAGTGAGCAGGCATATAAAAACATTCCATTTTATCTATCTAATAAAGGGTATGGTGTGTTCGTCAACCATCCAGAAAAGGTATCCTATGAGATTGCATCAGAAAATGTATCAAAGGTTCAGTTTAGCGTCTCCGGCGAATCGTTAGAGTATTTTATTATTGGTGGAGCTAACCCTAAAGAAGTACTGGACAATTACACCAAGCTGACGGGTAAGCCTGCATTACCACCAGCCTGGACCTTTGGTTTGTGGCTGACCACTTCGTTCACAACAGATTATGATGAAGCGACAGTGAACCATTTTGTCGACGGGATGGCTGAGCGGGATCTGCCACTCTCGGTATTCCATTTTGACTGCTTCTGGATGAAGGAATACCAATGGTGCGATTTCCAGTGGGATCAAGACATGTTCCCGGATCCGGAAGGCATGCTGCAGAGATTGAAGGCAAAGGGTCTCAAAATTTGTGCATGGATCAATCCGTATATTGCGGAAAAATCCATTTTGTTCGATGAAGGTATGGAGAATGGTTATCTGGTCAAAACCGCCGATGGCAGCGTGTGGCAATGGGATATGTGGCAGGCGGGGATGGGGCTGGTTGACTTCACGAATCCAGCTGCAGTCGCATGGTACCAGGATAAGCTCAAGGTGTTGGTAGATCAGGGGGTGGATTGCTTTAAAACTGATTTTGGCGAGCGCATCCCTACCCATGTAGTATATCATGACGGCTCTGATCCAATGAAGATGCATAATTATTATACGCATTTGTACAACAAGGCTGTATTTGATGTGCTGGAGGAAAAGCTGGGTAAAAATGAAGCCGCACTATTTGCACGTTCCGCTACAGCCGGGGGGCAACAGTTCCCGGTTCACTGGGGCGGAGACTGCTCGTCTACGTATGAGTCGATGGCGGAATCCTTGCGAGGCGGTTTGTCGCTTGGTTTGAGCGGCTTCGGCTTCTGGAGCCATGATATTAGCGGCTTTGAGTTAACGGCTGCGCCGGACGTGTACAAACGGTGGGTACAATTCGGGCTTCTGTCCTCTCATAGCCGTCTGCACGGAAACGAATCCTATCGCGTGCCTTGGCTGTTTGATGAAGAATCAGTCGACGTGGTGCGCAGCTTTACAAAACTCAAATGCTCGCTAATGCCATACCTGTATCCTTCTGCTGTGGAATCCTCAGTAAAGGGACTGCCGATGATGCGGGCTATGGTATTGGAATTCCCGCAGGACCCAACCTGTGCAACGCTGGATCTGCAATACATGCTGGGGGATTCCATTTTGGTAGCCCCGATCTTTAATAAAGAAGGCAATGTGCAGTATTATGTACCAGAGGGTAAGTGGACAAATTTACTTACGAATGAGAGCGTGTCAGGTGGTTGTTGGGTTAACGAGCATCATGATTTTACAACTTTGCCTGTGCTCGTGAAGCCGAACACACTTTTGGCAATCGGTCATGAGAACAGTCGTCCGGATTATGATTATGCTGATCAAGTGGCGCTTCATTTGTTTGAACTTGGTGAGGGGCAACAGGCTCGAACGATTATCGTGAATACGTCAGGTGAAGAAGAGCTAACGGTTACTGCTAGCCGCAAGAATTCTGTCATTACGGTGAAGGCAGAAGGTGCTGTTAAACCATGGTCGATAGTCCTGCGCGGTATCCACGAGGCTGTTCAAGTGGAGGAAGGCAGTAGCCAGTCGGGAGAACAGGGTGTAACCATTACACCAGCTTCCAGCGGACAGCAAGAGCTTACTATTCACTTGGGCTAGGTAAGGCGCTAGAAAGTGGATGAAGTATGTCATAATGTAGCGATTATATGCAAAAAAGGGCTTGCCTGATCCAATAGGCAAGCCTTTTTTGATGCAGATTTTTGATAGAGACCAGTTGCAACTTTTAGCTTTGGTGTTTATTTCTATTTATTCTGCTGGAGTAGCAGCGGTACAATATACTGCCGGAAAATATCTACAGGAGTCCTTTTCTTTTTAAATCTATCAGCGGTAACGACAACAACCATGTCATACGACGGGACGACAACAATATATTGCCCACCAAAGCCGAGAGCGTAAAAATAGTCCGTTTCAGTTCCTATCTCTGTTTCATCTGAAAAGGAAGAAGTCCACCAGTGCCAGCCGTAAAATGCCTTTTGTGGTTTGGCAGCAGGAAGAAACGGACGGGTTGAATATCGGACTGTCTCTGTTTGGATGATCTGCCGTCCTTCCCAGCCTCCTTGGTTCAGATAAAGCCGCCCGAATTTGAGCATGTCCATCGGCCTGAGATGCAGTCCGAATCCACCCGTATGAGTACCCTGAGGATCGGTTTCCCAATGATAGCTTTCGATACTGAGCGGTTGGAATAATTGCTGCTCGGCAAATTCAGCAACTGTTTGTCCAGAAACATTACGTAGTATGGTGGCCAAAAGTTGAGAACAGCCAGAACTGTATTCCATTCGCGTACCTGGCACATCCGATAATGGCTGTGAAAGCACAAATTGCACCCAGTCTGACGTTTTGCTCATGGTAGGAAAAGAATTTTGTCCGCCAAATTCCGTCCAGTTAAAGCCTGCGGACATCGTCAGCAGATGTTCAATCGTAATATCACGCTTACGAGAATCACTATCTGTGGCCAACTGGGGAAAGAATTCGAGGATCGGCGTCTCCGGTTTCGGTCCCCGTTGCTGGTCCATAGCGATACTAACTAATGCGGAAATCACGCTTTTGGTACAGGAATTTATTTTATAGAGTTCATTAGCAATTTGAGGTTCACGATAGTAATTCATGATCATGTTACCCTGCTGCTCAATAAGGCAGCTGCGGGTTTCCAATTCGTTAAGCACGTGAATAAGCGGTTTTAGTTCCAGACTTTTCATGCAGATCCTCCTTGAGGCTTATGGCATAGCAATACATAGTATATCATTTTAATAGTCCGAAATTCGAAGAGTACAAACTGAAAACAGTTCATTTACTAATTTTGAATTTTTTTGTTCTTTGATATTAAAAAAGATATATATGTTCACTGAATAGACACAAGTATATTTAAAAATCTATACACTTTTTCTGTTTCATTCAAAAAAACAATCGAATAAAACGATATATAGTAAGTTGGACATTTTATTCAGAAATAACTGGGGGACCGATTCATGAATTTAACAATTAAGGCCAAAATGATTCTTAGCGCGATACTGATTCCGAGTGTGATTGCAGCTATGCTGCTGACCAATTACATTTTAAGCGTACATAGTGAGAATGAGTACAAGGATATTATGAATCGTGAAGAGGCTATTGCGTATAACTCGAAGTCTCTTCAATTTTTGTTAAACGGCATATCTAATGATGAGCGGGCATATTTGCTAACTCGTGATGAACAGTACGGGCGAGAGATCGGAAACAAGCAAAGTGAAGTTGCAAAGTTGCTACAGGAGACAGAAGCTCTGCTTAATACAGGTAATGAGGATTCTAAGAAAAAAATGACTGATCTCAAGACGGGGATTAATACTTACATGAATCAAGTTCATCGTTTACTGACTACAGCGGGGTATCAGAGTACAAGAGACGATGCTTTCCCGCCATTTTCTGATTTGCTCGATGATTTTGAAAACGAACGGGTGTTGCGTAAGCAACTTGATACCAAGGTAGTAGCCTTTGTCAAAGCTCAAGAAGATATGGTAACGGTGAAAGTACAGCAAGCGCACCAAACGATGACGAATACATCCTTGATTACGAGTATTGTAGGACTTCTAGTTATCATTTACAGTATTGTTCAATCCATCGTTTTGATTCGTTCAATTCGTCCATTACACCATATGAATGAGCAGCTGTTGGAAATGTCTGAAGGTGGGGGAGATTTGCGTAGCCGACTGGATATTACGTCCAAAGACGAAATCGGTATGATTGCAAGCTCCTACAACAAGCTTATTGAGGGGTTCCGCAGTATTATAGTGGATGCTCAGGATACGGCGCGTACATTAACCGTAACCGCAGAGCGGGTTAGCGTAAGTACAGAGGAAATGAATCAGGCCAATCGTCATACTTCCGGTGTAATGGAAGAGCTAGCGGCTGGTATGGAGCATCAGGTCGATGATATTACACAAACTACAGATACCGTAAAAGAGCTAGCCCACGAACTGGAGCATATTGCAGCTACGAGCCAGCAGGTGTATGAGTTGTCTGATACAGCCGCTAAAGATGCAGAAGCAGGAGAACAATCTATAGGTCAGGCTATGCTTCAGATGGAGAAGGTAAGCGAAAGTGTAGACAGCTCTGCACGTGCTGTACGTTCACTTAGTGAACAGGCCGAACAGATTGGCATGATCGGAGCTGTTATTACTGGGATAGCCAAACAGACAGGAATGCTGGCGCTCAACGCGTCGATTGAAGCGGCAAGAGCCGGAGAGCAGGGTAAAGGATTTGCAGTTGTAGCCTCTGAGGTAAGAAGATTGGCCGAGCAGGTATCGGTTTCAGCAGCAGAAATCACACAATTTGTGCAAAATATTCAGGAGCATGTTGGAAATGTCGCTTCCAGTATGCAGACAGGGACGGTTGAAGTGCAGTCTGGCGTAAAGGTTATGCAATCCGCAGAAACCGCATTTCGTCAGATTGGAAGTTCCATTCAACTGGTCAGCGAACAGATTCACAGTGTAAATCGGTCTGTAGAACAGATGTCCGGCGGTTCCGAGCGAATGGTGGAAGCGGTGGAACGCATACGTGAAGTAGCAGAGCAGTCGGCAGGGGGAACCCAGAGCGTCAGTGCGGCAGCTGAAGAGCAGCTGGCTTCCATGGAGGAAATTGCATCATCTATTCATACACTGGCGGATATGTCGCAACTGCTGAATGCAAGGGTCGGTGGATTTAAAGTGTAACCGCATAAATCCCCACCAATGTAAACACAATAACATCTGTTGAACGAATCAGAACAGCTGTGTTATTACTTTTGCAAAGGTGGTAACGGGATGCAACAAAATAAAGGGAATCTGCTTGCGTTAGGTTCCATCCCGCTGATGATGACGCTGGGTAATTCCATGCTGATTCCTGTTTTACCGGAAATCGGACGTAAGCTACATGTAAGCTCTTTTCGGATTAGCATGTTGATTACAGTATATGCGGTAGTGGCCATTTTACTGATACCGATTGCGGGCTATCTCTCCGACCGATTTGGCCGTAAGGCGGTGATTGTTCCCTGTCTGATTCTGACTGTGATTGGAGGGGGGATTTCTGCGGCGGGAGCATGGCTGCTTCACGATTCGGCAGCATACTGGACCATTATTGGAGGCCGTCTACTTCAGGGTGCGGGAGCGGCAGGGGCTTTTCCTATAGTCATTCCGCTTGTAGGTGATTTGTACGAAAACGAGGATGAGGCCAGCAAGAACCTGGGCGTCGTCGAGACCTACAACACATTCGGTAAAGTGTTAAGTCCGATCCTCGGTGCCGCGTTGGGAGCAGTTCTATGGTTTTTGCCATTGGCAGTAATTCCAGGACTCTGTCTGATTTCGCTCATTTTGGTGCTTTGGCTGATCCATGTGCCCAAACGTAAGAACCAACCGATTATGTTTCGAGAGTTTGTGGGAAATGTGAAGCGGGTGCTTGCTGAAAAAGGACGCTGGCTCTATGCTATTTTCGCTATGGGCGGTATTTGCATGTTTGTCATTTTTGGCGTCTTGTTTTACTTATCCGACATACTAGAAAGTCGTTACAACCTCCGTGGAGTCTGGAAAGGTTTTGTGCTGGCCATTCCGCTTATTTCCCTCTGTCTGTGCTCTTATGTAGGAGGCAAGATTATCGGCAAGCACAAAAAGCGCATGAAATGGATCGGTTTCAGCGGTTTGGCCATATTGACGATCAGCTTTGCCATTCTCGGATTTTTTCAACATATTTATGCGGTGATTGGGTTGTTTACGTTAGGGGGAGGCGGAATTGGGCTCGCATTGCCTTGTTTGGATGCCCTGATTACGAAGGGAATTGAAAAAGAGGAGCGCGGAACCATTACTTCGTTGTACAGCAGCATGCGCTTTGTCGGGGTATCGCTAGGCCCTCCGGTTGTTTCCTTGCTGCTGGGTCGCAGTGGACATGGTCTGCTCTTTGGCGTGATGGCCGCTGTGGGGGGCATTGCAGCTCTACTGATGCTGTTTGCGGTCAGACCCAAGCAGGATGAGCCAGCGGATGACACATCCACTGACCGTAAAAATGTAAAGGAGGAGCTGACAGGCTTGTTCCGAGAAAAGCCTCTTTCTCCCAAGCTAAGACACAAAACTCCTGCGAAATAAAATGAAAAAGCACCCGTTGTCCACACAACCATGGCAACGGGTGCTTTTGATTATAAGCAGTTATAAACTAAATGTATTTGAAAACAATAGCTTTACCCATTGAGAGAAACATGCGATTTAGGCTTACGGCTTGCGATGATTTGTATAACATAGATCAGCAAAAACAGTACAATAAACAGCGAGGAAAGGCGGTACATCCACGCATAATCACTTGCTTTGGCAATAATGCCAAGTATAAGCGCACCGGCTGCAACCCCGAAATCGAGGGAATTGAGAAACATACCATTTGCCATGCCTCTTTGTTTAGGAGATACAATCTGAATCATCCAGGTTTGCAGGGTTGGCTGCATCACACCAAATCCGATACCGTAGCAAAGAGCCGACACATACATGAAATCATCACTGTGCGCGTAGGAAAGCAGGAGCAGACCGCCAATTAAAAAGAGGGAGCCGGGGATGAGCAGTGCTTTTGCTCCTTTTTTGTCATAAATACGGCCCGAGAAGGGACGCACAATCAGCACGGAAACCGCATTAAACAGGAAAAAATAGGCCGGGTGCGCCAGATTTGCTTCATTTCCGTAAAGCGCCATAAAGCTGAGTAATCCGCCATATGTAATAGACATCAGCATGTTCAGTAAGGCGGGAATCCACAGTTTACGGTTAAATGCCGGTTTTCGCCCCTCTTCCAAAGGAATCATAGGGGGTTCGATGTGCCCCTTAGGTAATGTACGAATGAGCCAGTGAGCCAAAGGGAATATAACAATAATGACAGCTGCTGTCGTATAGGCGAGCAGGTTAAAGCTCCCGTATTGCAGCATTGAGATGCCAATGGTCGGCCCAATCGACATCGCTAGACTGGTAGATAAACTAAAATACCCCATTCCTTCACCAAGGCGCTTGGACGGGATGACGTCAGAGGCCATCGTTGGAAAAGCCGTACTGCTCATACCGAAGCCGATCCCGAATAACATCCGCATGAGCAGAAGCACTGTAATCGTCGGCGAAACACTGTACCCCAGCGTTCCTGCCAATGCAAACAGCAGCCCCACGAAGATCAGAGTGCTGCGATGCCCTTTTTCCAGCATACGGGCGGAAAAGAGCCGTGCCGCAATCGCACTTAAAGCAAATAAAGTGGTAACGAGACTAACCTGAACGGAACTAGCGTGGAATGTATTTTTCACATAAGAAGGAATAGAGGATAAGATCATCTGTAATTCCAAAAACAAAAATAAATTGGAAACCGTAAGAACAATAAATTCCTTGGTCCAAAGAGGTTGCTTGCTTTGTTGCATATTAATCGTTATCTCCTTGTTTTTCTGATTCGGTCATGTTGGCGTGAATTTGTAAAAGAGTCTGGCGGAATTGCTCCAGATCGGCTGAGGAAATTCTTCTTACAAAATCGTGATTGGCATCATATTCAATAGGAAGAATCTCTTTTACAAGCTGTCGGCCTGCTTCAGTCAAATGAAGTAAATAGGCTCGACGATCCTGAGGGCTATTCACACGCCGTACCCAGCCCTTCTTGTCTAATAAATCAATAATTCGAGTCGTGGTCGGCTGGTCCTTCACGGCCTTAGCTGCAATTTCTTTCTGATTTAAACCCTCAGCCTGATAGATTTGGTACAGAACCGACCATTGCTCTGGGGAAATATCATAAGGCTTGAGACGCTGCAAGAGCTGCTGACTCATTTTGCGGTGAGTAATCCCGAGCAACATCCCAATGGAACAATCGGGAGGCAAGTTATTCATAAGGTACTCCTTTCTGTTTCCCGTACATAAATTACTTTGAAATCAATTAGTTGTTATAACAATTATATGAACAACAAGTTATTTTGTCAAAAAAAGTTGTTCGGCGTTTTTAATTCTGCCATCACAAAACAAAACAAAAAAACAGCCCATAAAATACGGGCTGTTTAGGTTGATATAATATCGTTTGCCATGACTGGCGAATTAAGCTTTAGGTACAGTTTCCCAGTCCTTCAGGAAGCGTTCGATACCACTGTCTGTCAGCGGGTGTTTCCACAGAGAAGGGAGCAAGGAACCTGGAATGGTGGCAATATGTGCACCAGACAGAGCAGCATCTTCTACATGCTTAATGTTGCGGATGGATGCCGCGATGATTTCGGATTTCAGACCATGGATGTCCAAAATTTGTCTTAGTTCACGAATCAGCTTCATACCATCAACAGCGATATCATCCAGACGTCCTACGAATGGGCTGATAAAAGTAGCGCCAGCTTTGGCTGCCATCAAACCTTGAGCCGCGGAGAAAATCAGTGTTACATTCGTTTTGATTCCGTTCTTGGTCAGCTCGTTACAAGCGTACAAGCCGTCTTCGGTCATAGGAAGCTTGATAACCACGTTCGGTGCCCACTTGGCGATATCATAAGCTTCTTTGAGCATATCTTCAGCCTTCAGGCCAATAACCTCAGCACTTACGGGACCTTCAACGATACTGCAAATCTCCTGAATGACTTCCTTGAACACTCGACCTTCTTTAGCGATCAGTGAAGGGTTCGTTGTTACACCATCAACCAGACCCAAACGTTCAATACGTTTGATTTCTTCAATGTTACCAGTATCCAAGAAAAATTTCATTTGATTTCCTCCTCAGGTTTATATAATTCATAATACATATCACATGCGATGTACACTAGCTCATTTAAATGTAGCATATTGCACACGTTAAACTTATAATTAGTATGTATTACATCCTTAATTGTGACACATTTTAAATTTGAAAACAAGCTGTCTATGATTAAAATTTGATGAATTGTCGGAAGATGCTGAAATTTACCGATCTATGCTCATTTATAATATATACTACCCCACTTCATAAGGAGGTAATCATTATTCAACTGTCTGAAAGACAGCGGGAAATTGTTGATATTGTCCAGCGTCTGGCACCTGTTACGGGGGATAAAATTGCTGAAACACTGGGACTGACGCGTCCGACTCTCCGTTCTGATCTTGCTCTGCTCGTTATGCTCGGGCTGGTGGATGCCAAGCCGAAGGTAGGCTACTTGCCAGGACGTTACCCCAAATATGATAGTCATATCGGCAACATGCTCAAAAAGCTGACTGTGGCGGATATACTTAGTGATCCGATTTTGATTTCCGGTGAAACGACCGCCTATGATGCGGTGCTGATGCTGTTTCAGCAAAATACAGGCACGCTGATGGTCACAGGGGAGGAGCAGGAGCTCATTGGAATTGTTACGCGCAAGGATTTGCTGAAGGTCATGCTGGGGCATACCGATCTTCACACCGTCCCGGTGACCATGGCAATGACGCGCCGGGCCCAAATGACGACGCTTGCTCCAGAAGACTCTTTACTGGAAGCGATATCGAGACTGATTCGGCATCAGGTCAATTGTCTTCCAGTTTTGGACGAGCAATGTAGCTCCTCAACTCCAATTCAAGGGTTGGTAGGGCGGGTTACGAAAACGGACATCATGAACGCCATTCTGAGCTTGACAGAAGAAAAAACGTAAAAGATGAATAAGGGGGCCTTGTATGTATTGGTTGGCCATGCTGACGATGCTGATTGACCATGTCGGACTTGTGTTTTTTCCGACGGATCCGGCTTGGAGAATTGCCGGCAGACTTGCTTTTCCAATCTATGCCTACGCGCTGTATATGGGGTATACCCGTACCCGAGATATGCGGAGCTATATGCTCCGTCTACTCGGGCTGGCTCTGATTTCTCAGGTGCCCTATATGCTGGCGTTTGATGTATACAGACCGAATGTAATCTGGACGCTACTGGCCTCGTTGCTCGCGCTGGCTGCTGCATCCCGCTTGAAGCATTGGGCGGCTGTAACGGGTCTGTACGTCCTTACAGCTCTGGTCATGGAGTTCAGCCAGATGGATTACGGGGCCTATGGTCTACTGCTGGTTCTCATTTATCGATACACTCGCTCATATATGATGATTGCAGCCCATTTTGCTTTGAACGTTGTGTATGATATGGTGCACCACGCAAATCTCCAACACTTTAGTCTGCTGTCCAGCATTCTGATCGTATGTTTTGCAACGGGAGAGAGCGGATTTTATAGTCGGGTACCGCGTTGGTTGTGGCGCAGCTTTTACCCGGTACATCTGGCTGTTATCGCGGCAATTCGCATCTGGCCCTAATCTACATCTCATACAACAAAAGAACCTTTAAAACCACGACATAAATGGTTTTAAAGGTTCTTTTTTATCCTTGAATAAGCTAGCTAACGTTTAGGATACCTTGTTAGGACCTTGGGCAAAAGGAAGTGGGCGAAGGGGAGCACCTTCCTTCATGTATTGCACCAATACTTCTGGAATATTGTGTATTCCACCTGCATTGACGCGATAGCCGTTCATTTGCCCAGGCGAGTTAATCCCCCGTTTTACCGTGAATGTAACGTCAATTCCCAAGGAACGGCAAATTTCCAACGTCTCCTTGGTATACCCACCATAAGGGAAGGCAAGTACATTCTGATCATTGTGTAGATGCTTGAACAGCTTCTTGTCAGCCATGTCCAAGTCGGTATAAACCCGCTGTTTGAACTCATTCTCTGTTTCCATTCGCCCCAGCTTTTTCGAATACACCGGGCCCATCAGAAGCGGCTTTTGTTTGGTGCGGGCTGTGTTGGAGTATCCGTAAGCATGCTGGTCATTGGTGTGATTGTAGAAATCAATGCCTTCGGCATGCATCTGATGAATTTGATCCCATGTGAGCTTTGGAATACCAATGTGCTTGGGATTGCTGATCGTGGACGTGATGAGAAAATTGGTTGCCGGTACCTGGTACTTTTTCAACACAGGAAAAGTGTCCGTGTAAAAGGACTCATAGCCGTCGTCGAATGTCATGAGTACCGCATTATCAGGAACCTTGGCTTTATGTAAAATAAAGTTGGTATACTCTTTCATCGTGATCCAGTGGAAGCCGTTAGCTTTCATTTCGTCCAACTGCCTCGTTAAATTACTAAGCTTGAGAGCGCCGGGATCAGGTGGAGTCTTGGTCACCTCATGATACATCAGGACAATGACTTTGTTTTGGTAATATACTTTATCTGGTGTAGGCGTCAGTGAGAATAAATGGCGTACCAGTCGATCTGCATGAGCTGTACGTGTACGATGAGTCCCTTTAACTGTAGGTGTGTGGTATATGCTACGTGCTTCATACACCAAAATCCCTAAAATAGCCAACAAACTTATGATTAGCAACGTTCTTTTAAAAAAAGTGTGTTTCATTGAATGACATCCCCCGCATGCAAAAAATTCTGAAAGTATAGAGGTTTATACTAAATATGAAACTAGCAAAATCTAGTCTATCATACCGAAAACATGCGGGGGAAATATCACAACTTTGTTACCTCTGTGTTGCTTTTACAGATACCGATGAAGAGGTCGGGAAGTAACCGATCTCGACGGCATGCTGGATCATGTTCCGAATAAAGTTAAGGTCGGTTGCCGGGCATTGAACGCCAGCTTGTTCCAGCAGAGCTGCGGTTACAGAGCATCCGTAACGGTAAGCTGAATCCTTGGCTCCGTCACCTTCCAGTTGTCCCATAGCAAGGTGAAGTGCATCCTCCTGAATGCCGGAAGACGGATTCAGCAGCCAAGCGCTGTAATCGTCAAAAGGCAGGGTTTCTACTGCGTAACCGAGTTGGTTTACCATAGCGATCAGTTCATCATATGGCAGTGGGTTCGGATTGCAGATATGGAAAATGCGGTTTGCGCTTTTTTGATGAACGGACAGCTCTACGATAGCACGGCTGGCGTAATCAATCGGTGTGAAGTCCGTATGCCAATCGGCTTGTGGCGCTTTGCCCAGCAGCAGCATCGCCTTCATCATACGATAATAAGCATTGCTGTCGATATTTCGCTGGAAGCGTCCGTTGGCCGAATGGGCTGTCAAATTGCCCGCGCGATAGATCGAGACAGGCGTACCCGCTTGAGCTGCTTGGAACAACAGCTTCTCCGCCGCGAGTTTACTGTTCGTGTACAGGTTGTCCACGTTCAGTTCTTCTGGGAAGGCAGAAAGCTCCAATGCCGACTCCCATTTTCCTTCGTTAGCAAGATCCTCTGGTATTCCCATAGTAGAGACATGATGGAAGGATACTCCTGGCTTGGCTTGAGCGATTTTCAGCAGTTCCAGTGTTCCGGTCACATTCGTGCGATCGAAGGCTGCCGAATCACCAAAATGGCGAACATCAGCGGCGCTGTGAATGATGCCGTCGATTTGGTGCTCCAGCATATGGCGGTCGACGGAAGAGAGACCAAGATCAGCTTGCTCCAGATCCCCATAGACAGCTTTTACCCGTCCTTCGATCAAGCTGGAGATATCTTGTCCAAAATATCCCGTCAATACGGACTGAATACGCTCGATACCGGATGGACCATCCTGAGAAGGGCGTACCATCGCGTATACTTTGGCTTCTGTCCGTTGAAGCAGGTCATACAGAATGTGCGAGCCCAGATAGCCTGTAGCACCGGTCAACAAGATCACGCGCAAGTCGCGGACCTCAGCTAAGTCAGAAGCACCAGACAACTCAATAGGATGCTCATTCAAGTCCATTTTTTCTTGAGAAATCGCGAGTGGCTTGCGTTGCGGCGTTTGTTCCGTACCTAATTGTTCCACATATTCAGCAAGCTCGCGAACGGTTTTGTAGCGGAAAAAATCTCCGATGCGCAGCGCGCCATAGCGCGGCTTTAGAATAGCCAGCACATGAATGACACGAAGCGAATCGCCCCCGATCAGGAAGAAATCATCGGTAGCGCCAATGTTATTTTTACCAAGCACTTGAGTCCATGCTTCGGCAATAAGTGTTTCGGTTCCTTCTCGGAGAGGTTCCCCGCCAAATGAAAGATCAGACGCTTCCGGAAGTGGTCGCAGGGCCAACTTTTTGCGATCGATCTTGCCAGTTGGTGAAATTGGCATGGCTTCCAGATGAACGACATGGCTTGGTACAAAATAAGAAGGCAGCTTGCCCCCAATATAAGACTGAATAACGTCTTGTGGAATGGATTGTCCATCCGAAGTGGTAAAATAGCCAACTAACATGTTCTGATCTGTGTGATCTTTGACGGCTACTACAGCGACGTCCTGAACACCTGGATGTTTGGAAAAATGGTCTTCAATTTCTCCAATTTCAATCCGATTCCCCCGAATTTTGAGTTGTGAATCCTTGCGGCTTACGTATTCAATCGTACCATCTGGCAGCAGCTTGGCGATATCACCCGAGCGGTACATTTTTTCACCCGGAACAAAAGGATTGTCCACGAATGATTGGGCTGTACGTTCTGGCTGATGGAGATAGCCATGGGCCAATGCAGGAGTAGCAATGCATACTTCACCCGGAATATTGACAGGGCAAAGCTTGTTATCATCGTTAACGATATACACTTTGTAATTGTAAATAGGCTTGCCGATCGGAATATTGACGACATGCTCAGGCACGGCACCACGGACCCGATGGGTCGTCGTTGCTACGGTGCATTCTGTCGGTCCATATACGTTTACGATGTCGGTATCTGTACCGAATTTGCTTTGGAACGCTCGAACTTGTGAGCCGTACAGCGCTTCGCCTGCCACGGTAACAATCCGTACCTTAGCGAGTTTGCGATAGCCTTCGTCTGACAAGTACGTAGATAGCTGATTAAAGAATACGGTCGGCAAAATGGTAATAATCGTCGTGCCTGTACGTGCAATGGCTTCAGCGAATTCTTCAACAGATACACGTTCTTCGGAAGACAGCAAGTACAATTTTGCACCGTAAAACAAGGCTCCAATTGTATCCCAAACGGATGCATCGAAGCTGTAGGTCGCAAATTGGGTCAACACATCCTGAGGTGTAATGTCGCAATCGCGTTGCACGACAGCTCCTAGGTTAACGACACCGCGGTGAGCGATCAGGGCACCTTTCGGTTTGCCTGTAGAGCCGGATGTATAGATGACATAAGCTAGATCATCCGGACTTACATTAACGTTCGGATTGCTTGCAGCATAGCCTGCCAGTGGCCCGTTAATCGCTAAAATTTCTTTTACCGTCTCAATCGAACCGCACAGTTCAGTCGCTTGTTCCATGAGTGCGGAAGTTGTTAAGACAAAAGGAGAACGCGTGTCTTCGACAATGTAGCTACTCCGGTCAGCAGGGTGGGCGGGATCAACAGGTACATATACACCTCCGGCTTTCAGGATACCAAGCAGTGAAATGACGGTCTCTAAGCTCCGTTCCATGAAGATAGTCACGAATTCACCTTTGGTAAGACCTTTGGATAACAAGACACGTGCGACTTGGTTAGCACGTTCGTTCAACTCACGGTACGTGTACTCTCCAGTGTGTGAAGCAATAGCCGGACGATCAGGGTATTGTGAAGCCGCCTCCTCAAACATTCCATGAATAGTTTGGTGCTCAGGATATTTCACAACTGTATTATTTAAAGCTTCGTGAGCAGCTCGATCCGCATCCGATAATATATCAATGGAATTCACAAGTGCATGGCTGTTGGTTAGCGCGCCACGCAAAAGGGTTTCAAAGTATTCTGCGTATCGGACAACCGTTGTTTCCAGCAAGAGTGATTGATCATATCGTATCTGTATTTGATAAGCGCCATTGTGTTCACTAACAGCCCAGTCCATAATACGGGATTCTACACCGCTGTCTGTAGGCAGATTTGCCGAAAATGAAGTATCGGCTTGTGGTTCCGCAAGGTATGCATTAGGCTCACGGAGCATCTCCTGAAATAAGCCTGCTAGTTCATGAAAAGTCGTTTCCTTTTCGACTGTCAGCGAAGCTGTAAGCAGACCGGTTTGCGGCACAAAAGTAGAAAAAGAAACTTCTTCTTCTGCGGATAGGCGATATACCCATGCAGTATATGCTGATAAGAGCAACGCTTGCTTGTCTTCCGCAGTTTTTTGCTGATTTAATTGTTCCGAGATGGACGCTTCTAGCTCTACTTGATAAGTAGAGGATGTATGCTTGCGTTGTATACGTGCACAATCCAAGGGAACTAGGAATGGGGATGGGGTTGTCTGTGTGCTGTTTTGTAGTAATGAAGCCATTACGCTAACCTCCTGAATGTATGATGTCTTAATATAAATGGTAAACTCAGTAAATGCCTCCGATCCCTTCAAATGCATGAACAGGAGGGAGGCATTACCGAATGATTTACTTATGAAATTAATTTTGGAGTCGATAAATGGTTATTATGATTTGGTACGGTTGGTGTCTGCAATTTTGAAATAAGATGTAATTTCTTGAAGCTCTTCAGACATGGATGTCAATTTATGGGATGAATCAATAATCGAATCCAAAGAAGCTTTTTGTTCCTCCACCGTTCGCACAATGTGAACACTGTTATTGGCTGTTTTGGTTACGGTGGAAGAAAGATCGTCTGCTGTTGCTGTCATTTCCTGTGTACCCGCAGATATTTGCTCAGTAGCACTGGATACTTCTTGGATTTGCCATGCTACATTTTTAGTTGCTTGAAGAATATCATTGAACAGCACGCCTGCTTGTCCGGCAACGACGATTCCGTTTTGAACTTCAACGTTTCCTTGCTCCATCGACTTCACAGCTTGTCCGATTTCACTTTGAATTTCTTCAATCAGGGACGTAATTTGTTTGGTTGCATCCGCAGATTGTTCTGCCAGCTTACGTACTTCACTGGCAACAACGGCAAAGCCTTTACCTTCTTCACCAACACGGGCAGCTTCAATAGAAGCGTTCAGAGCGAGCAGGTTGGTTTGACTGGAGATGCCTGAAATGGTACTGATGATATTGCCAATTTCCTGCGAACGACTGTCCAGCAACTTGATGATACGGGAAGTATTGGTTACTGTATCGGTAATCAAGTGCATTTGGGATGATACCTTACCTACAATCTCGTTGCCTTCATTAGAACGTTTCTCTACCGAATTGGCTTCCTCCGCAACATTGGAAGAACTAGTGGCAATATTTTGAATTACCGAAGCCATTTCAGCCATGGCACGTGCACTATCACCTGTTGCTTTTTCCTGCGAACGGATATTCTCCGTGATTTCACTGATGTTTTGATTGATGATGTTGGAATTGATTCCGTTTTGCTCGCAGATTGCGAGTAATTCCTTGGCAGATTCATTGACTTCATCCGTTGTCTGCTTCACTTTGGTCATAATGCTGTTAATATGACTTACCATATTGTTGAAGTTCTGATTCACGAGCCCTAAATCATCATGACCTGCATGAATTTGAACATCCAGATTTCCTCTGCTTACTTCACTGATACCGTACATCAGTTGCTTAATCGGGGACAGCGTGCGTTTCACAACCCAATATTGAAGCGCCAGGCAGATCAGTAGGAAAATCACTAAAATGGTAGCGCCGCTAATGAGCAGCTTGGTCAATCCTGCAGGTACGGCACCGGCATCTGCATCAACTGCAAAATATGCAAAGATTTTGCCACTTGGATCTTTAATCGGAGTCATCAAAGTCGTCCATGTACCAAAAGAATCATCGTAGAAGCTGGTGAATGTTGGTTTGCCACTGTCCAGCATACCGGTTACGCCTACTGCTACGACATTGGGTTGCTCGTACATGGAGCCAACGAGCAGCTTATCTTTTTCAAATGCTTCTCTGAGATCCGTTGGCATCGCCACAATAGATGTTAGATTGCCATTTTCGAGCTCCGTCCCGAAAATATAAGCATGAGAGATATTCGGATTCGTCGCCATGATATTATCTAGATACGCGCGGAGTTTGGTTTGAACGGGTCCATCATAATTTTTCTCTTGAACCGCTTGGGTTACATCATCGGAATTAATGCCTTGGGCCCACTTCAATGTGATTTTTTCCACTTGCCCATGCAATTGGTCTATCAAAATCGTACGTTGGATCAAATAACTGGACACAATAAGGACTAGCCCAATCAATACGATGTTGAAGAAGGATAATAATAAGTTTTTGGTGAAGAATGATAAGCTACTCCACTTTTTCAAAATGTTCCACTCCCTGGTTGTATTTTTGTATATGGTGTTGAACCGCTTATCGAATGAGATAATCAAGTCCCCCTTACAAACATATTAATCGAGATCATAGACCCTTGAATTTTAAGTAATAGGTCTTAAGTCCTTTTATAGACAAGTATGATATCCCTATATATATGTCGTACGAAAAGCCCTTGAAATGAATACCTTACACAATAAAAAATTAATTTTTAATAGGTAAACGCTGTCTGTGTTTCAGTATATTCCAATTTATACTTCTACTTGAAATTCGACTTCATTAAAGTCCATAAGCAACTATTCAACAGAAACCATCATACTTTATAATAGAGTCAAATGCACTTATCAATTTGGGACATTTTTCATATTTGACGTTGGAAATGCTTGATTTAGCGCGGTTTTTGTGAATTGTTTGCGAAATGAGTCCTTATATCCATGTAAAGAGAAGAGGGATAAGAAGAATGTCCAAGCTTACGATTTTAAAGGTTGAGAGTAATCATGAGGATCTGCATAAGTTGATTCAAAGGCTGGATGAGGACTTGCTGGAAAGGTATCCTGCCGACGAAATTTACTTGGTCGATTTTTCCAATCCGAAAGTTAAAAAAATGGTTTTCGCTGTTGTGTATGTGGACGAAAAACCGGTGGCTTGTGGAGGGCTTAGGCCTATAGATGCGGAAGAAATGGAGCTCAAAAGGTTTTATGTCGATTCCTCTTATCGCAGACAAGGAATTGCGGTGAGTCTATTATCTTTTTTGGAAGAGGAAGCCAGCAAACGAGGAGTTGTAAGAATTAAACTGGAGACCGGAGCGGCCCAACCTGAAGCGATTGCTCTCTATACCAAGCGGGGATACGAACCTATTGAACGGTTTGGGGAGTATGAACACGATGAAAACAGCCTTTGTTATGGTAAAAAGCTGTCTCTGTTATTATAAAGCGTTCTCTTATAAAATGGATGATGATCAATACTAGCCTATATAGCGGGAGAGATGATAATGAATTTGAAGCAAAAAGCGGCCGAAAAAGCAGTTGAGGCGATTCAGGACGGCATGAAAGTAGGACTTGGTACAGGCTCGACAGCCTTTTGGGCTATTCAAAAAATCGGTGAGCGTGTAGCACAAGGATTACATATACAGGCTGTAGCTACATCCCAAGCCTCGGAGGATCAGGCCAGGGATCTGGGAATTCCCATCATTCCGTTTGATCAGATTGGAAGGCTTGACGTTACCATCGACGGTGCAGATGAAGTGAACGAGCAACTGGTACTGGTGAAAGGTGGAGGCGGAGCCCTGCTGAGAGAGAAAATTGTGGAAAGCAATAGCGACCGATTAATCATTATTGTCGATGAGTCCAAGGATGTGAAGGTGCTGGGTGCATTTCCTTTACCCGTTGAGGTCGTACCCTTTGCCAGTGAGTGGACGTTGGAGGCTTTGCGGGGGACGGGCTGTAAAGCAGAATGGCGTATGAAAGACGGCGAGCGCTTCCTTACGGATAATGGTAATTATATTGCCGATTGTCGCTATGGTAAGATCGAGAATCCGCAGGAATTGGAAATCCGCTTGAATCAAATTCCGGGTGTAGTCGATAACGGACTGTTCATTAATATGGCGGACCAGGTTATTATCGCACGGGCCAATGGACAGATCGACGTCCGTAACAAGTAATGTCTAGGACCCGCCTGCTTCATCATGTGGCATTGATGTTATTGATTTTATATACAGGGCTTCTATTATATTGGATGTTTCTCGGTTTTGGTCGTACATTACGACCAGGACCCCCGTATTCGTATAATATTGTTCCGTTTGATACGATTAGGCAATACTGGCGGGCAATGGAGTCGTTTCCTTTTCGGGTATGGGGTGTTAATTTGCTCGGTAATATTGGCGTATTTATTCCCTTCGGTATCCTTGTGCCTATCATTTGGGTGTCCATGCGAAGTATAGGCAGTCTGTTGTTAACGATAGTGATCGCACTGGTCATTCTTGAGGTGTCCCAAATGCTACTGGGCGCAGGTACAATGGATGTAGATGACATCATACTGAATGTTCTGGGAGTATTATGCGGCCGTGTTGCCTACGTATTTGTACGTAAGAAGTTAGGGATAACAACATAATCGTCCCGCTCTCTGGATCAGTGCTTTAAGACTGGCTGAGAGCGGGCTTTTTTTACATAATGAACTGTAACCTTCTCATAATAGACGGTAATTCCTCCATTTATAGGCCGTAAGAGCAGGGAAAGGAACGCTTAAACTTGACAAAAGTGCACAATTAAGATATCTTGGAATAAAGATATGAGTAACGGAGGCTGTTAATATGTCTGTAAAACCAGATGATCAGGACTTAGCACTTAATTTGTTCGTTGTTCTGGCTCGTGCTTATAATTCGGTCACGTCCCGTACAAATCGGGACATTCATAGTCATGGATTAAATACAACAGAATTTGGAGTGCTTGATCTGCTGTATTATCGGGGACCACAGCCTTTGCAGAAGATTGGAGAAAAGGTACTAATCTCTAGTGGGAATATTACGTACGTGGTAGATAAACTTCAGAAAAAAAACTTGCTTACCCGTCGTGCATCACAAGATGATCGGCGTGTGATTTATGCAGAATTGACTGATGATGGACGTCATTTCTTTGAGCAAATATTCCCGCAGCATCATCGTGTCATTATGGAGACCGTAGATGGCTTATCTGTGGAAGAGAAAGAGCAGGCTATTCATCTGTTAAAAAAGCTTGGACTAACGGCTGAGGGGCAGAAGAGTAACGGATCATAAATTGTGCGTATGCAGGTTAAAACTGCTTTTAGATAAAATACCGACTTCTCGGTATTTTATTTTTTTGTCGTATTTTGGGGAGTAGGGTTAATGTAGAGACGCAAATCAGGTATAATTGTCTAATAGTCACGTCTGGAACAAATCCCCAGTATCTGTTTCGAATACAAATACCTTGTCGGGGAAGGAGCTGTACATGAGTATACAGCAATATACCGCAGGTGAATCGCTATTGATGCAAGCAGGAGCTTTGGCTGAATTAGTTACCCATAAGCAATACGAATTACAGCCCGATCTTTTGCAGCGTTTTGGGGATAACGGTAAAATAAAGACAAAACAGGATTCTATATATAGTTTGAACTATTTAGCTGAAAGTGTAATCATGAACAGCCCTATTTTATTTACACAGTATGTTTCCTGGTTAAAAAAGCTTCTGGAGGGTTTCGGCATAACCCAAGAAGATTTGAGCATCAATTTCAGATTAATCCAGCAGACGTTGGTAGAGCACTTCGATCATACGGATAAAACCATGGTGCTGGAGCATCTGGATTTGGGGATACAGCAAATTGGAAAGAAAGAGGAGTATGCCTCTTTTATTACAGATGATAATCCTTATGCTGCTAACGTGGCTCAATATTTGGAATATTTACTCTCAGGTAATCGCAGACAGGCTTTGGATTGGATCGTCCGTTTGCTGGATGAGGGTATCTCTATTCAACATACGTATAAATATATTTTTCAAATTTCGCAATATGAAATAGGCCGTCTATGGCATGAAGGCAAAATCACCGTCGGTCAAGAGCATTTTTGCACTGCCGCGACTCAATTTATTATTTCCAGCCTGTACCCCAGATGGATGGGAAGTGGAAGTAAGGAACGCTGCCTCGTGGCGGCGTGTGTAGGCAGCGAGCAGCATGAATTTGGTCTGCGTATGCTGGCTGATATATTTGAAATGGATGGTTGGGATACGTATTATTTAGGTGCCAATGTACCTAACCGGAGTCTGCTTCATGCCATTGTGAGTTACAAGGCGGATGTGGTGGCTATCTCAGCTACCATGGCTTACCATGTCCATCTAGTGAAAGAGTTGATTGCTCTCATTCGGCAAGACCCAACTACTAGCCATGTGAAAATTATGGTCGGAGGCTTGCCTTTTAATCTCGATTCCCACTTGTGGCAGGAAGTAGGGGCGGACGGATACGCACCAGGTGCGGAGGAAGCACTGGAGGTTGCAGGTGACTTACTTTCGCTCAGGAAATAAGGTTAGTTTTGTGAACCTGTAAGTCATTTTGTAAAGGGGGCCTTTTAATATGAAGGAACCGACAGCAGAAATGGCTGTCCTGCGGAAAACGGTCGAACAATTAACGGATGAGATTGTGAAAAGCAAGGCTGAGGAAGAAAAGCTGCTGAATGAATTTTCATCAATGAACAACGAACTGGTCAATCTGCAGCGTCAGCTTGCCAAAAGTAATGCGGAATTAACACGGACGAAGGAAGAAACGGTACGGGCTAATGACCTAAAGAGCACTTTTCTGGCTGTGGTTAGTCATGAATTCAGAACGCCAATGAATGGAATACTTGGAATGATCGAAATGTTAGGTTCATCCAAACTTTCCCCAGATCAACGGCAGGCCATCGGTGTGATACGTGAGTCAGCCTCCCTGTTGTTGAACATGATTAATAATCTGCTTGATATATCCAAAGTGGAAGCAGGACAGATGGAACTGGAGATCGGAAATGTCAGAGTTCAGGCGATTATGAGTCACGTTGCCCAGTTGTTGGAGCCGCAAATCTATCAGATGGGTAACCGGTTGAGTATAGAGACCGATACCAGTGTGGCAGAGCATCTGGAGGGAGATTCGGCAAGGATCATGCAGATCTTGCTCAATCTGTTGAACAATGCGAATAAATTTACGAGTGAAGGATTGCTCATCGTTCGAACAAAATTAGTGGAGGAAACAAAAGATTCCCAACGTGTTCGGTTTGAGGTGCAGGATTCGGGTATTGGGATTTCACCGGAGGATCAGAATAAGCTGTTTCAGCCCTATGTACAGGCCGGTGAAGGAAGCGCCTCCCAATATGGAGGAACGGGTCTGGGGCTATGGATATGCAGTTCATTTGTGGAACTCATGCAGGGAGAAATTGGGGTCGTCAGTGAAGAAGGCCAAGGCTCTACGTTCTGGTTTGAAATTCCCTTCATGAAAGGATCGGAGCAGGCAGACGAAATGAAGAAGCATGAAACTGGTGATTTGAAGGTGTTTAGCGAGTTGCTGCGTGAGCACAGTCATTCTCAAACTATTTTGGTGGCTGAGGATAATCGGGTAAATCGTCAGGTGGTGCAATTACAGCTTAACCACTTGGGATTCCAGCATATTGATTTTGCTGAGGATGGACAAGCTGCTGTAAGAGCGGCCTCCGAACGATCCTACGCTTGTATTCTAATGGATCATCATATGCCTCTGCTGAATGGTCATGATGCGGCGAAAGCGATCCGCCAGCGGGAAGCAGAAAACCAGCAACCACCTGTGCCAATCATTTCTTTGACCGGAAATGTGTCCGAGGAGGATCAGGCACGGGGCCAGGAGGTTGGAGTGAACGATTACTTGATGAAGCCAGTAACGATTGAAAGGCTCTCTGAAAAGCTTGTCAAATGGCTTCCAAAGCCTGAAACCAAGCCGATTTTGGATGAGGAAGTTATACGTGAAATTATGATGCTGGACGAGGATGGCAGCACGGGACTACTGGAGTCATTGGTCGAAATGTATACTAGTGATACACCTGCCAAAATCAATAGGTTAAGAGAACTGGCTGCTGCGGGCGAAGCCACAAAAGTAGTAGAGGCTGCTCATGAGTTGAAATCAGGCAGCGTGAGTCTGGGTGTCGGGCGTTTGTCCTCGTTGCTGTCCGATATTGAACAGCTTGCACGGGAGAACCGACTTGAGAATGCGAAAGCGAAGTTGTCTGCGCTCCAATCTGTCTATCAAGCAACGTGTTTAGAGCTGGAACGCTATATTCACCAGTGCTAGACAGATTTCCCCCTTGTTAGACTTGCATACGGAAGGAGGACGTAAGAGACATATATGAAAGAACAGTTACGTTCCATTCACCCGCTGGCCTGGACGATTATTGTCGGTACAATTTTTGGACGGATGGCGACATCCATGAGTATCCCGTTTTTGTCTATTTACCTTACCACCCGTCTAGGGGTGTCCCCCTTTCATACGGGGGTGATCGTATCGGTCAGCTCGTTGGTCGGCATTTTTGCCAGCTTTTACGGTGGATATATTTCAGATCGAATCGGACGGCGAAAGGTGATGCTGGTGTCCATTGCGAGCTGGGCGCTTGTATTCGTTGCTTTTGCGTTGGCGGAAGCGGCCTGGGCCTTTTTTGTCATTAATGCTCTGAATGGACTGTGCAGATCCTTGTTCGAGCCAACCTCACGGGCACTGTTATCAGATGTAACCCCGAAGGAGAAAAGACTGCTTATCTACAATATGAGATATGCAGCCATTAATGTTGGGGTGGTGGCAGGGCCGTTGCTTGGTTTAATGTTAGGATCTGCATCCACGGGTACGCCGTTTATGGTAGCTGCTGGTGTGTACGCATTGTACGGGGTACTGTTGTTGATCCAATTTGCCCGGTATGCATCGGATCTGCATATAGGTACAACGGCGGGAGAGGCTCCACTGCGGATGGGCGAGGCATTCCGTACAGCCAGCCGTGATCCGGTGTTTATGCCGATTTTGCTGGGAACGGTATTTTGTGTGATGGGCTATGCTCATTCCAATTCCACAATGCCTCAATTCTTGTCCTTATCCTTCGCAGAAGGAACCCGATGGTTTACATACATGCTGACGGTCAACGCGGTTTGTGTATTGGCATTTCAATATCCGCTGGTGCGATTGGCAAGTCGATTTTCCCCGGTGAATTCCTTGATTGCAGGGAATATATGTATTGCGGTCAGCCTGTTGCTGTGCGGTATGCTAAACTCAGGCTGGATGTTTATACTGGATATGGTGCTGTTTACGGTTGGTGAAGTGTTATTGTTCACGATGTTGGACGTACTGATTGACCAAATTGCAGATGCTCAATATAAAGGGACCTACTTCGGTACAATCGGCTTTAATAATTTGGGAAGCGTGCTGGCTCCTTTATTTGGTGGCTGGTTGCTGGATATCTATGGTCAAACGGCGCCGCTTGCCGTTTTTGTTCCGGTTGCCCTGTCGGTTGTGATTGGCATTCCGTTTCTTCTGGTCGCACGCCGCCGTCTGGCGCAGCGTACAGCACGGATCGCGGCTCAAGGAGGAGAATCGGTGCAGCAACTGTCATCATAAAAAGGGAGTTGAGTGCAGGATGAAGTCGGAAGAAAATGTGCTACGAATCATACAATATATGAATGATCCGCAGGTACTGCAAGACTTGCGATATGTGCGAGAGCTGAAGTTGCCGCAAGGATGTATTGCCGCAGGCTATGTACGTAACCGGGTTTGGGACAAGCTCCATGGCTATACAACTGCTACACCTTTAAACGATATTGATGTTATTTACTTTGACCCGAAAAATACGCTAGAGGAACGAGATGAGTATCTAGAATTGTCCTTGAACCGTAAGCAGGCTGGACGTAACTGGTCTGTCAAAAATCAGGCTCGGATGCATATTCGCAACGGAGAGGCTCCTTATTCCTCGATAGAGGATGCGATGAGCCGCTGGCCAGAGACGGCAACGGCTGTGGCGGTTAGATTGAATGACAAGGATCAAATAGAGGTCATTTGTCCGCATGGATTGGAAGATCTGCTGGATATGCGGGTACGGCAAAGTCCTTTGTTTCGTCACACAACGGCTTTTCGTCAGCGTGTATTTGAGAAGCAGTGGCTTGATAACTGGCCGTTGCTTATTATGGAGAATTAGAGGTAATCCTAATTTCAGGATATTAAGGAGAGACGACAAACAATGTTTAAAAATATAAAAACAGATTCAGATCGTGAGGAGGTTCTGGAGCTGTTAACCTACGCTGTGCTGGATCATCCTGAACGCGGAGAAGCAGCTTTACGTACCTATCAAGCCTCGGATGACTGGAAGCTGTTCGGTGTAGAAGATGAAGGACTTATTGTAGGTATTGTTGGCTTTGAGGAGCAGGAGGATGGAACAACCGTAATTCGCCATCTGGCCGTGTTGCCTGAAAACCGTCATAGAGGATATGCCAGAGGTATGCTGCTTACGCTTATTCAGGAGCGTAATCCGAAACGGCTTACTGTGGACACGGATGCGGAGGGGGCAGATTTCTTCCGCAATGTGGGCTTTGCCGTATATGGATCAGAGGATTTGCCGGATGGTGGGCAATTCCATTGTGTATATGAAATAGACGAAGAATAAGCGAATCTCCGGGTCCCGCGTTCCTCTTTCTACATAAGATATGTTATGTAGAAAGAGGGAGGTGGGTTTCATTGGCGTACCACTATACAGCGATTGGAGATTCTTTAACAACAGGTGCGGGGACGTTGCTGAGCGGCGGATTTGTACCTATCTATCGGCGAATGGCAGAAAGACATCTCCGTACGCCAGTCAGTTACGAGAATCTGGGAATCAACGGGCTGACATCGCAGGAGTTGCTGTCAATGGTCCGCAACAATCCGCTTTTTCGGTCGGCGCTCAGCCGGGCTGAACTTATAACGGTAACGATCGGCGGGAATGATCTGCGCCCATACATCAGCGCCCTTGCTGGAGGTTCCGGCTCGTCAGGTTCTTCCATTTCGCAAGCGCTGAATCACACCAAAGAACATGTGCGCCAAATTGTACATGCCCTGTATCAGATAAAATCCGGTCAGCGTGAGCCATGTATCATCCGGATGGTGGGATTATATAATCCTTTTCCTGAGGTAAGGGAGGCGGGAGTATATGTGCGCCAGTACAACTCGTTTCTCTACACATTGGGCGGACCCAATTACCGGGTGGCGAACATTTATCCCGCATTTGAGGGCTATGAACGGGCACTACTTTCGTTAGACCGGGTGCATCCGAACAGTCGTGGTTATCGTGTGATTGCGGAAGAGCTGAATCGGCTTGGTTATGCGCCGTTACGCTGAGCGTGAGAGGATGCTTGGGATCGGACAAAGTATATTAAAGAAAGAGGTTCATCATGACAGTAGCAACTGACCATCATGAACCTCTTTCTTTGCACTAGTAGGCGTGCTGTTTAGCCGATTATTTTACGGAATAAGCTGCGTGCAGCCCACTTGCGCTCACTTCGTTTGCGGTATTTGGGCAGGGAACGATAGACGGCAATGGACTGGTTAAAGGCTATAGTGGCTTCATCCTTGCGTCCCAGCATACGGTACATCAAGCCTGTCAGATAATAGCCCTCACTGGAAGAAGACTGAATCTCCTGAAATTGCTGCAGATAATGAAGTGACTTATTTACGTCACGTTCTTTGAAAGCAGCGGCTAAATGCAAATAAGGCTCACCGTATTGCACCCGCGGGTTAATGTCCAGTGCTTTCAGTAAATCCTGTTCTCCATCCTCCAGATGGTTTGTGTGAACTTCAGCCGTTCCCCGTGCGTTCCAATAGTCTGCTGATTCTTCATAACGGGATTGAATTTCCAATAACAGCTCCAAAGCCTGAGGATATTTCTTGCTTTCGATCCAGATACGAGCCAAATCGAACTTGGCAGCCACATCGTTGGCGTTTAGCGTAATCTGTTGGCGCAATCGAGCGGCATTGCGTCTTCTTTTCCATGGTTTGCTGATGCTGGGCAATACACCGACAAAGCTGCGATCTAATATATAGATCACGATTAGGAGTACGAGCATTGCCAAAAACGGGTTGCCGAGCAAACTCCATAGTAGAGAGAAAATTAAAAATTTCCCAATCATTCTGCTCCAATCCTCCTGTGCATGTAACAATCCATACTTTCCACATTATAGCATAGGGTCACTTTAAGGGTGATTAGCATGATGAGATTTGGAAGGATGGTAGAGGGGGCGAGAAGAAAAATACTTATTTGTGATGCTCGATGTATAGTTTTACGAGAAAAGGAACCTTTTTTTATTCCCGCCAAAAGGTTGAACAGTCTGCCTTATCCAAAATATTAAACTCGATCATTTTCTCAAGTAATGAGAAATCAACTGGACTATCCCACTGGATACGTACCAACTGCTTGGTGTGATCATAGCCAGCCTGCACAATTAACTCAGAAAAATGATTAATCCCTGCCTTTTCAGGGGCAACGGCCAAATGATGTTTGGCTACGCTAAAGCCAATAATAAATGTGCCGTGATCCGTAAACATAGGTTGATTCCACGCAATTTTTGCCATTAAATTTGGAAACTTCTTGGTTACCCAAGCCAAAACCTCTTGCGTTCGGGCCCGATGTTGGGGGTTATCAATATGCTCTAAATATTCTGCAAAAGCTTCCATGTTGTTCCCTCCTTAATTAAAAATTATATCGTTCAGAAAAGTTCCTCAAACCTATTTGTCATTAAATGGTTTAACTATCATTTTATAGCAGCAACATGTTTCTCAAGGAGTAATTGTCTGTTGAATAATCAAAAATATATTTAGATATAAAAAACACCTTTTATGTCCTGTTATATTCCTCAGCAAGAATAGAGTACAAACATGAAACATGAAACTCGCCTTTGTAGTACCAGTGTTCACGCATCAAACCTTCACGTTGCATTCCGATCTGTTGCATAACCTTCTCAGAAGCCTTGTTTTCTGGACGACATGTTGCATAAATACGGTGGACAGCAAGTGTGCTAAATCCAAAGTCTAGTAACGCTCGTGCTGCCTCTGCTGCATAACCCTTCCCTTGATAATCTGGATTCAAAACGTAACCCAATTCTGCACTAGTATCTTTGACATGAATACCCATACCGCCGATCAGGATTCCATTATTTTTCAGACAAACGGCTAGTTCGTAGTCTTGTCGTGGCTGTTCCTGCTGCGAAGCTAAAACTTGTTCTATATATGCCTTTGTATCTTCTTCTGTATTCGGTCCCCAGGCTGTATATCTAGTAACTTCAGGCAATGACGTGTACGTATGTATACTTTCCCAATCAGATCTGAAAATATCACGAATGATGAGCCGGTTTGTCTCAAATTGCATAATTATTTATTCCTCCTGTCTATAGTCAAAAGACTCTACCTAGTATTTCAAAACGATTAATACCTCAATCCAATTTTTTAAGCGAACGTAGTCTTTAAACGTTATGACCTCCATTTTACAATGAATCCAGACCTTTTGCCGCCTGAACGCAATCCGCAAGGGAGCGTCCGGCAAAAGGCAATTAGAAGATAATGAATGTGGACTGGAATAGCCTACTGTTACTGGCTATCTGGTTCGTCCTAAAACAGCCTGCGCGCTGTGACGAAACGTTTCTGCCATTTATCGTCAAGCGTGTCAAAATGAACGCCGCGTTCTTTGGAAAATGTATGCAGCAATTTGTTGTTCCCTGCATAGATAGCCACATGGCCGATCTCTAGCCCGCGTGCGCTGAAGAACAGCAGGTCGCCTTTGCGCAGCTCGTTCAGCCCGACCTCCCGCCCTTCTTTAGCCTGATCATAAGAGACACGGGGGAGGTCGATAGAGAGCGTATGCTGGAACACTTCCCCCACAAAAGAAGAACAATCAAAGGTCGATGTCGGTCCGGTTGCTGCGCCGAATTCATAAGGGATACCGAGAAATTTCTCTCCGTAGGCGATGAGTTCATCTCCCTGCCGTTCCGCCAGGGATGGGCTGGAATAGTCGCTGTATTTTGGTTTTGCCGATATGTATCCGGTCAGGTTGTCTTTAGTGCGCACTTCCAGCCAGAGAGCATTGACCTCGCGGATGACGTGAACCTTTTCGCTGGCTGGAATAAGCCGCAGGGAAGGGGAAGCTCCCGATGAATCCGGTTCGCTGCGCAGGTTGACCCTGGAAAGAACTGTTGTGAAAAAATCGTCCCTGGAGGCAATCCGGATTGTCCGGGTAAGGGCATCCCACTTCACTGTGCTCCCAAGTGCTTCGCTCACAGAACGCAGTGGAATCATCGTGTTGCCCTCAACGATCTGTCCCGGAACATTCAGGGACAGCGTTTTGCCGTTTAGGGTAGCAACGAGTTCCCCGATGTGGTAGGTCAGCACCGTGTCGGTTTTGGTTGCTGTTACGGTTTTGCTGAATCCGTTCCAGGAAAGCACAGCTCCTTGCGCCTCAAACAACTGACGCATGGGGACGAGCGTTGTCCCGTCTAGCAGCAGCGGCTCGGCGGCAAGCTGAAGCGGGTGGTCATCCACATAAACGGTCGTCACCGGAGTCAGCGGTACCGACTTCGCATAAGACGGGTTTGCTTGGAGCAGCGATACTGCCAGCAGAGCCAGCAATACTCCCTTGTTGATTGTCATGCTGTCATCACCTCGTTGTTAATGTGTTCATCTAAGTTGTACGAGGCTTCCTCCGATTAGTTGTGTACCAAATATTGGATTCACTAAAAAAACAAAACAAACAAAAATAAAACCAATAAATATCTGTGTTTTATCATTGACATCAAAATAAAATAAAGATAACATTATAAATGTGAAATATTTCACTTTAGAGAATAATTCCGTATTTAGCGAGGCAACAAGAAGTGAATCCTTTAGGAGGCCGATTTTATATGAGCGCACATGTATTTTTTGTACCATCTATCAATCTTATGGGAACAGGCTGTTTGCATGAAGTTGGGCCGTATATAAAAGAACTGAATTTAAACAAAGCTCTAGTCGTTACGGATAAATTTTTGATGAAGAGTGGCATTGCAGGCAAGGTTACATCTTTGCTGGATGATATTGGATTGAACTATGCGGTATACGATGAAGTAAAACCAAATCCGACCTGTAAAAATGTACATGATGGTGTTCAGTTTCTGCAAGAAAACGGATGTGACTTTTTAATTTCGATTGGCGGAGGATCACCACAGGATACGGCTAAGGGAATCGGCATTATTGCTACCAACGGGGGACATATAACCGAGTATGAGGGCGTTCATAAATCCAAGCATAAATCGCTTCCTATTGTAGCTATTAATACCACAGCAGGAACATCGGCTGAAATCACGATCAATTATGTCATTACGGACGAAGAGCGCAAGGTCAAGATGGTTATGGTTGATAAGAATAGTGTAGCTACGATTTCGGTCAACGACCCTGAGCTGATGGTAGACAAACCCGCCGCGTTAACGGCAGCTACAGGACTAGATGCTTTGACCCATGCTATTGAAGCTTTGGTTACGCCAGGTTCCTATCCTGTAACGAATGCGACTGCGTTGGCAGCAGTAGAGATTATTTTTAATCATTTGGCTCGTACAGTGAGCAACGGTCATGATATAGAAGCACGTGAGCAAATGGTATACGCTATTTTCTTGGGAGGACTTGCATTTAATAATGCCGGATTGGGTTACGTTCATGCGATGGCGCATCAGCTTGGCGGCGTATACGATTTGCCTCATGGTGTTTGTAATGCCATGCTGCTGCCGATTGTGGAGGAGGAGAATGCCAAGCATGTACCAGAGAAGTTTCGTGCCATCGCTAAGGTCATCGGTTTTGAAGATAAGGGGAAAACGGATAAGGAATGCGCAGACTATGTAATCCAAAGAATCAAAGACCTGTCGAAGGAAGTAGGGATTCCTTCCAAACTTTCTGAACTGGGTGTAAATGAAGTGGATTTGGATCTGCTTGCCGAGAACTCAATGAAGGATGCTTGCGCTCCGGGCAATCCGTTCATACCTAGCAAAGAACAAGTTATCGAGATGTTTAAGAAAATTCTTTAAATAAAAGATGCAATTATTTTACTAAATACTATAAGGGCTGTCCCAGGAACTGATCGAAGTATACTGGGAACGGCCCTTTTTATTCGCATTTTCTGCTAAGAGATTTGTGAGACTAGAGATAAGACAACCCCATTGAAGATTAAAGGCACAGCTCTCTCGGCTAAATCTGTAGGAGACTCTTTTTTTCCTTCCACATTCCAGCGAAAGGTTACACCATAAATGGACCAGCTTAAAATGGTCGCGGCAAGTTCTAACGTTCTTTGGTCTGTATTATTGGCTTCTCTTGTTATGAGTTGAAGTATGAATTGCTCTAATTGATTCTTAATATGTTCTTCCAGGATCGGTGCCACTGAATTATATTTATGAACGCATTGGTTACTTGAGTCGTGATAGTCACATAACGAAAGAATAAGTTTCTGAATGATCTCCTCCGACAAACGTGCCTCAGCATCAATCCTCTTGATAACATACTCCAAAAATGCGTCTGACAAAAGGGTTTCAAGCAGTGCATATTTATCTTGAAAATGTGCATAGAACGTGGCACGGTTAATGGTGGCTTTTTGGGTAATGTCATTGATCGTAATCGTGTAGAAGTCTTTCTTATTTAATTGGTCAACGAATGCGTCGAGAATTAATCTACGTGTTCGAATGACGCGCGGATCGTTTGGGTTGGGTGAGGTTACACCAGGCATCCTCAAGACACTCCTTTCAGGTAAATTAAATGATTCCCCCATTATAAACATGTGTTGTTTTGTCAACAAGTGAGTTTAGATATACAACAATTTTATAACCCTTTTGGTTAAGCAACAGAATGAACATTTTGTCGGTTGAATGATAAATTAAACATTGCTAACATTTCACTTGCACCCCGTTTGATGGTGCACGAGCTTTTTATATATCGCTAAAAACGATAAAAGAAAATGGGGAGGTACAATCCTTGAGTAATCAACCGCAAAATGTCCATTCAACAGAAGCTTTATTTCAACCTTATACCATTCATAATCTGACCCTACAGACTCGTATTGTAATGCCGGCAATGGGCCGCGCTTTTTCACCAAATGGTGTGCCAGGACCGGATGTAGCCGCTTATTATCGCCGTCGCGCAGAGAATGGTGTAGGTCTTATTATTACTGAAGGTGCAGTAATTGACCATCCTGCTGGTACAAGTGAGCCGAGGATACCTAATTTTTATGGAGAAGCGGCTTTAAACGGTTGGGCTGAAGTGGTCAGACAGGTTCATGAAGCCGGTAGTAAAATTTTTCCACAGCTTTGGCATATGGGGATGGCTCGCCCTTTGGGATCTCAGCCGAACCCAGAAGCGCTGTCGATTGGTCCATCAGGGCTGGATCTGGAAGGAAAAAAAGTGACCGAGCCGATGACAGAAGAAGAAATCGTCAAGGTCATTGGGGCCTATGTCGATGCAGCTGCGAATGCAAAACGATTGGGCTTTGACGGCGTTGAAATTCACGGAGCGCACGGCTATCTGGTTGATCAATTCTTTTGGGAGAGAACGAACCAACGTACGGATCGCTATGGTGGCGATATCATAAAACGTGCTCAATTCGCCATTGAGCTTGTGGAAGCTATTCGTGCTGAGGTTGGCCCTGACTACCCTATTGCCATGCGCCTATCCCAATGGAAAATGAATGATTACAACGCAAAACCGTTCGATACACCGGATAAACTGGGGCAATTCCTGAATGTGTTGGTACAAGCGGGCGTGGACATCTTCCATTGCTCGACACGTCGCTTTTGGGTACCTGAATTTGAAGGCTCCGATTTGAGCTTTGCCGGATGGGTGAAGAAGCTGACTGGAAAAACTACGATTACGGTTGGCTCTGTAGGTCTGGATGAGGATTTTGTAAGTTATATGGAAGGGAAAGGGGCAGGACACCAAGATATTAATGAACTTCTGGAACGGCTGGACAACAATGAATTTGATCTGGTAGCTGTTGGGCGTGCGCTTCTGGGTGATCCTGCATGGGCTACGAAAATACGTGAAGGCCGAATTCATGATCTTCAAACCTTTACACCTGAGGTACTTCAAACGCTCAACTAAAACATATCATACTTCGAATACCTCTTTAAATAAACAGTGTAAGCCAAAATACTCAAAGTCAGGTAAGGAGCTTTGGTGTTTTGGCTTTTTTATGCGTCTGCAATAGTAGTCCACCATGAACCATTTTAGATTAAGTCATCACAGATTCCCATTTGTTCACTTTTTTATTCAAGAACTCCTGGAGTTCTTCTTCATTGCTGCTTAACTTATAAAATAAAGAAAGGGCAACCAGAATCACGTCTGCACATTCTTCTTTGACATCAGATATACTCAACTGCTTATATTCGCTTCCGCTTGCATTCACATAGGAGAGCATGGCTTGAGAAGTTTCTCCTATTTCTTCGGACAATTTAAGAACCATCTGCTTTAAAGTTTTCTTTTCTTGGGTACTCAAGTATTTAATTTTCTTTAAAAGCTGCTCCATTTAATAAGCTCCTATCTATTTTAGATCCCATTATAACAAACTTATTCTTAATTCTTTGAAGCATTTCATACGTTAAAACCAAATCAGACTGACATAAATACTTGATATATATAGATGTCTATGTAATAATGTTTGTATGTTAAAAAATAATGCAGCTGCACTGATAGGAACCATTAGAGACTCGATCAATAAATTGATTGTGTCTGAGCTCGAATCAAATGGAATTGAAGGGATTGTTCCTACTCATGGCGGAATCTTAATGTTCCTTTATCAAAATGACGGGCTTTCCATTAAGGAATTGACGCAAAAAATTTCTCGTCAGCAACCCACTGTTACTGTTTTGATCGACAAGCTAGTGAAGTTGGGATATGTCGAAAGAAAAAAAGAAAGGGAGGATAGCAGAGTTACCCTGATATATTTGACCGATAAGGGAAGAAAGCTGGAGCCTGTGTTTGCGGCGATCTCCAATAGATTAAAAGAAACCATCTATGGTGGTCTGAAAGACGAGGAAAAAGAACAACTGGAATATCTGTTAGAGCATGTAAAAAACAGATTATAATTTTTTTTTTTTGAATAAATGCATAGATATCTATATTAATATCAAAATAACAATAAAACTTCTGGAGGTTATTTAAATGAAACATCTTATCATCTATGCTCACTCTAACGCTGAAAGCTTTAATCACGCGATACTCGAAACGGTTGTAAATACTCTGAAAGAAAAAGGTGACGAAGTCGTTGTACGTGATCTATATGCCCTTGATTTTCAACCTGTATTAAAACCTGAGGATACTGCCGCTATGAGAGCAGGGCAAACTCCGGCTGATATCAAAGTGGAGCAGGAATACATCTCACAATCGGATACAATTACTTTTATTTCTCCCATCTGGTGGACAGGTCTTCCTGCCATCCTGAAAGGTTACGTTGACCGTGTATTTGCATACGGATTTGCATATACGGCTGGTGCGGAAGGGATTAATAAGCTGCTTACAGGTAAAAAAGGTTTTATCGTGAATACACATGGTACTCCCAACGCGATCTACGATGAAATCGGTATGACCGCAGGATTGAAGATCACATCAGATACGGGAATTTTTGATTTCGTTGGAATTGAATCCGTCGGTCACTTGCTGCTTGGAAGTATTGGTTACCTTGATGAAGATGGTTATAAAGGACTGCTGAAGCAAGTCCAAGACACGGTTAAAACGGTGCTGTAAAGTCAGTTTATGTTCTCTTAGAAACGTAAGACATTCTTTAAATGATGAGGTCAACCCGTATTTAGTGGTTGGCCTTTTCTTATAGTGCTTATATATCTCCAACATCCCGGTTCATAGATCTTTTGAATTTGTAATAGCATCTTGGGGCAGATATAACTGGACATTCAAGGGTGGTTGAAGCATGACTCTATGATCTTTCGACGGTTTTGGAATGTCCCTCTACGATTAAGTACATGTAAACGTCAATAGGGTCCTCACGTTCAATTTTAAAACCAAACCGTTCATAAAGACGTCTGGCTGAGCTTCCTTGCAGAACATTTAAGGTTACATGTTTTCCTTTTACATGATTTTGTTCTAGCAGATTTTTTAATATTTGACTGCCGACTCCTTTACCTTGGTAACTGGGATGAATATAAAAATGCTCCAATAAATAACCGTCTAATCTCGGTTTAAAAGCTATGCAGCCCACAAAAGAAGAGTCTTCCTCAATGATCCAGGTATGGACAGAATCGAATGCATCACGAAAGCGTTGACGAACTTTCTCTTCATCAAACCTTCCTAATCTGGTTAAATCGTTCCGCAGTACAATCGCCCGTAAATTAGCAATGCTTTCAATATCCGAATTGTGGGATTGGCGAAGAGTAAACCGTTTCATCTTATGTAACAACTCCTTTACCGTAAACTGGCAAGAGGTGATCAAGCGTATTTTTTCTTATTCGACGCTGAGCTCATTAACCCTTGTATTAAAATTCACAAATATTTCATTGTTATTATCGTGGGCAATTCATTATAGTACATAGTATTAATAGTTAACTGTATGTATTATGTGTTTTGCGGAGGTTCACTATGAAAGATTATGAACTAAGGGACGAATTGAGAGAATCCGTTAACCGGATTTATGACATGGAATTATTCAGTAGCCTGACGGAGCTTGTTCAGGGGGAAAACCATGTGCTTCAATATTTAGTTCAGCATCGGGATGATGAAATTAATCCTTCCTTACTCAGCGATCATCTGCATGTATCCAGATCAAGAATTACGGCAGCGCTTACGGGATTAAGGAAAAAAGGCTATGTGACTATGGAAATGTCTGAGCATGACAGACGACGAATGTGTGTAAGGCTCACAGTAGATGGTGAATCCTTGATCAAACAGAAGCAACAGAGAATTGAGGGTTATTTTGAAGCGCTTGTAGTAGGTTTGGGTGAGAAGAATGTGAAGGAATTTATACGGTTAATTGAGCTTTCTTTGAGTATTATGAATGCGGGTTCTATTGAAAAATAACATAATGTGAGGGTGTACCGGGTGAGATATAAAATAATAGCAGACAGCTGCTGTGATTTAACGAGAGAGCTTAGAGAAGAGATGCAAGTTACTACAATTCCGTTAAATATGACGCTGGGAGATAAATGCTTCGTAGATGATGACACATTGGACTTGCCTCAGTTTATGGAAGAAATGAAAGCCTGTACAACCAAAATTGGATCCGCATCACCGTCACCTATGCTGTATAAGGAAGCCTTTCAAGGTACGCATACTTCTTTTGCCATTACATTATCCAGCAACCTGTCCAGTTCTTATTCCAGTGCATTGGTAGGAAAAGATATGGCGGAAGAAGAGGGGGCGGATGTTCATGTATTTGATTCGAAAAGCGCTTCGGCTGGACAGCTCTTGTTAGCTCTAAAACTACGCAAGCTAATCGACGAGGGCTATCATAAAAGCGAAATTATTTCTTCCTTGGAGAGCTTTATCAGCAAGATGAAAACGTACTTTGTTTTAGAAAATCTGGATAATTTGGTTAAGAACGGACGAATGAATAAAATCACTGGAAAGATACTTTCACTCTTGCATATCAGGCCTATTTTAGGCTCGGATGGTGACGGGAATATCGCATTTTTTACTCAAGCACGCGGTCAGAATCAAATTATCGAAAAGCTGGCAGATACTATTGAAAAAAGTGGCCGGGCTACCGAAGGAGAAAGCATCGTCATTACTCACTGCAATAATCCTGGGCTGGCGGAAAAATTGATGAATGCGCTGAAGAAACGCTATCAATTTAAAGATATTCATATTGTGTCCACCAGAGGGATTAGTTCAATGTATGCCAATGACAAAGGGATCATTATGGCCTTTTAAAAATATTCAGGGTTTATCCTCGCTGTATGGATAAACCCTTTTTAGTACACTGAGACTTTGCGGGAGTTCAAGCCTATCTCAATTTTTTAATGAGGACAGAAGCGTTTATACTGGCTTGAGTTCCTCCGGCTTGTGTTTGCAGGGTAACAGCAGTAGTAGAGCTATGGTTTCGCAGAGTAAGGACGTCACCGCATGCCAGAGCGAGGATAGCTTGCCCTGTGTTCTGTTGTGTCCCGGCTCCTGAGCCGTATACAGTTCCCACAGCCAGTGCGCCATTAATAAAGATAGCGAATTGGTTAGGTTCCACACCGGACACCGAAAAGTGAACTTCATATTTTCCAGCATCGGATACAGCAATCTGTGTAGTTCCTGGAACATGAGCAATTCCAGGTGTAAGTATACCGTTCGTATCCAAAATGACATCCCCTTCAATCGGAACAACTTGGGGCTTCACATTATAAATATAACCGAACTGCGCTAAATCACCTATGGTTCCAGGATCCCCTTCAGGCCCTAAAGCGCTATGATTAATATTCACACTTACAAGTTGCTTTTTGACGATGATATCTTTTCCAACCCCTTTCCGTTTCGAGCGGACTTTTCTCTTTGGGGGCTTCTCCTCAAACTTTTTTTCTAACTTATCAAACCAGGCACGGACAAAAACATTTTTTTTACGGCCTTTTTTTCGTTTTAATTCAGGATGACCCAATACAAACACCTCCATATGGTTTGTTGTATACTACTCCATTCATCTAGAGGAGGCATGGATATCTGTCCTGTGATTCATAGGAAACGATCTATTTTGACTAAAAACGGGCTGCTGTACAAGGTGCATTCGTCTAGTATGTAAAAAAGCACCTTTGAATGTGCACTTGGATGACAACCAAGGAACAGACAAAGGCGCCAGTAGAGACGAGTCTCATGATGAAGCGGTTTGAAGCCGTTTTTTGCGCACATATAGGGCGTACAAGATGCCCCCAAGCAGGCACAGGATACAGGCGAAGCCTGCCAGCAACCACGCTGATGAGACTGCTCCACCACGGTCCATGCTATTTCCGAGCCATAAAGGCAGCAGAGCTCCCCCAACTCCACCTGCGCCGATAAGCAGGCTAGTGGTAGATTCTTCTGTACCCGGCATCATTTTGCTGGCAAAAACAAGTGCGATGGAGAAGATGCCGGACATGCCCAGCCCCAGCAGTACAATAAGGATAAAGGCGCCTTCAGTCCCTTTGATCAGCGGGAACACGCACAGCAGCACGGTCGCTGCCAGTGAGCTCAGGGCGACAAAGACACCGTAGCCGTATCGATCGGCAATGTAGCCTGTGAATAACCGGCCGGTAGCCATTGCTAACCAGAAGCAGGTGACACTAAGTGCTGCTTCGGCTTGTGTGAGACCCAGCCGTTCGATGAACATGGAGGGCAGGAAATTAGCCAGGCTCATCTCTGTCCCTACATAGATAAAGAAAAAGACGATAAATAGTGCAAGTAGCTTCCAATTGCCTATAGGGCTACCCTTAGAAGCCTCCACCGTGGGGGATTTGGGTGAGTTAGTGGAACGCGTATGGTTGTCACCTTGGTGTTCCTGTTGGTCTAATACAGCGTCCAGCGTGCCGAAGGACCCGCGCAGCCAAGCTATAATGGTGATGGCTGCAAACATGGAAATGATGGGAAAGGCCAACCGCCACCAACCGAGTGCAATGAGCTGGCTGGCGATAGCGGGCATAGCCAAAGCGCCAATCCCAAAAAAGACTTCCAGACGGCTCATAGCCGCGCCCGTTCCTTGAGTAATACCGCTGATAATAATAGTGCCAATGAGTGTTTCTACCATACCGAAGCCAAACCCGGCTGTCGCCCCGACGGCATATAGCCAACCCCAAGGCGGCAGCAATGAGTACAGCACTTCAGCCGCGCATAGCAGGAGCAGGGCGAATACCAGACTTCGGCGTTTGCCGAAACTCCGGGCAAGCCACGGCGACAGCAGGACTCCAGCCAGAAAACCGGAAAATTGAGCGAAGATTAGACTTCCGCCATCCGTATAGTTTCTACCGTAATGCTCTAACAACACAGGCAGTAGGGAGCCTACAACCACGTGTGCCAGGCCGATTAAAAAATAAGATAAGCTGCCGATCCAAAGCAGTCGTTTCATGATGAACTCCTTTGATACCTAGATTTGACTCATGCAGCAAGCTGAACTGCATGAGTCAAATCTGAGTGATTATGATAGCTCCAGTACTTGAAAGCCGTAGCCTTCAATAGAAATTTCTCCTTCCAGGTATTTACCGCTGATCAGCTCATTCCCTTTCTGATCATCCAGATGATATTGCTGCGTCTGGGCGTTATGATTCAGAACGAATAGATATGATTTTCCATCTTTGGTCCGTACAGTGGCTTCTACACCCGCAGGAGCGCGCAGCAGGGATGGAATCCCTTTTTGCTCACAAATGTAGCCCAGCAGGCCATCAAGGAAAGCTTCTTCAGGGTCTGAAGCAACGTACCATGCCTCACCTTGACCGAAACGATTGCGTGTCAGCACTGGCATGCCCTGATAGAAATCATCGCCGTATTCTGCCAGTACTTCGGCGCCTTCGCTATGCAACAAGTCGCAGAGCAGACCGCATTTATATTCACCTTGTAATACGCCCACCTTTTCTTTCAATACAATGCGATTGTGTGATTCCGGCAGAAGGGCGTCAATTTCTTCCACCCAGATCCCGAGCAAGTTACGTAGTTTACCAGGATATCCTCCGGTTGTGACCAGATCGTTTTCATTTACAATGCCACTGAAAAAGGTCGTTACGAAGGTGCCGCCATGCTCTGTGAACTGTTCCAGCTTCTCGGCGGTACCCGGCTTGACCATGTAGAGTACAGGCGCGATAATGAGATCATATTTCTGGAAATCTGCATCAACAGAAACCAGGTCTACCTGTACATTCCGCCGGAAGAGGGGAGTATAATACTTGTGTACCTGATCCATATATTTCAAGGCAACAGAAGGGCCGCTTGATTTTTCCAAAGCCCACCAATTATCCCAATCGAATAAAATGGCTACTTTGGCATTAACGGTCGCGTCAAGTAGTGTGTTGCCTAATGCGCCAAGCTCACTGCCAAGCTGTGCCACCTCGCGAAATACACGTGTGTTCTCATGCCCGGCATGCTCAATGACGGCCCCGTGGAATTTCTCACAAGCGCCGATCGAGCGGCGAAGCTGGAAGAACATGACCGTGTCCGCGCCATGCGCGACTGCCTGATAACTCCATAACCGCATAACGCCGGGCCGTTTAAGCGAATTATACGCCTGCCAGTTCTGCTGGCTCGGTGTTTGCTCCATCAGCATAAAGGGTTGCCCATCCTTCAATCCGCGCATCAGATCGTGCGCCATCGCCGTATAGCTTATCGGAGTATTGGCCCCGGGATAGCTGTCCCAAGATACAATATCCATGTACTTAGCCCATTTAAAATAGTCCAGTTGCTTAAAAAAACCCATCAGATTGGTTGTTACCACGGCATCGGGAACATGTTTTTTAATCGCGTTATATTCCAATAGGTAGCAATCCAGCATACTGTCTGAATTGAAGCGCGCATAATCGAGGGATATGCCCTGAAAGCAGGAGTGATTTTCTCCCCAATGCTCGCTCAGATTATTTGGCGGTACAATTTCATCCCAATCATAGAAGGTGTGACCCCAGAAGGAAGTATTCCACACCCGGTTTAGCTCTTCCAGTGATCCGTATTTTTGCTTGAGCCACACCCGGAATGCGGCCGCGCAGTTATCACAATAGCAATCCCCGCCGTACTCATTGGACACGTGCCACACGAGGATCGCGGGATGGTTTTTGTATCGTTCTGCAATTCGGTCAGCCATCTGCTCCGCGTATTTTCGATACGTTGGACTGTTCGGACAGGAGTTGTGGCGGCCACCGAATTTCCGCTTCCGTCCGTCAGCGTCTACCCGGAGAACGTCGGGGTAGCGGTTAGCCATCCAAGCAGGGTGCGCTGCCGTACTAGTAGCTAGACAAACGAAGATATCGCTTTCATAAAGACTGTCAATCAATTGATCCAGCCATTCAAAATGATATGTGATTTCGTCGGACTGAATTTTGGCCCATGAGAATACGTTGACCGTGGCGATATCAATCCCTGCTTGCCTGAACATCCGTAAATCTTCCTGATGCGTGGCCTCATCCCATTGCTCAGGATTATAATCTCCACCGTAAAATACTTTAGGAAGTTTGCTGCTTATCATGCCAATCACCTCTGTATATAAGAATAATTCTATCTTATAATACAAATAACTGCTTTTAAATATAATAAAATGAACATGTATATAACAATATGGATCTACATGAAGAATACATACCCGCATACGCCGGAGGTGCTTTTTATGATTTTAACTCCCCATCATTTAAGATTTTTCCTGACTACACGTGAGCACTCTTTACCCCTTTTTATTGAAAGTATCGGATTTAACAGCAGGCAGGAGGATGTGTCCCGTCCAGAGGGTTATCCGTGCTTTCACTGGATTCAGACGGTGTCTGGTGAAGGGATGTTTACATTTAAAGGGGGGACCTTCCGTCTGGGAGAGCAGTCCGGGGTTCTGTTGCTGCCCGGGGAATCCCATGCATACAGACGGGCGACCAAGGTATGGCGAACGTTATACATTACATTTGACGGCCCCATCGCCGCTGCTGTATTGACTGCACTGGGATTGAAGCATACACGCGGGTATCATTGGGACCCGGATAGCGAGCTGCACAGCTTTGGGGAAACTATGCTCCATTCCATGGTTAGTGAACGTGATTTGTCTGGATTAGATGCTTCGGCCAATATGTATCGTTTTCTGACTCTACTGCGTAAACATGGACAACATAGCTCGATGCCTTCCCTATCCCATAATGTGGAACGTTTAACCCCTGTACTGGCCTTTATGGAGCAAAATTATGCCAGTCCAGATGTGGGCCTAGGTGATATGGCAGTTATGATGAATGTCAGCTCCCGTCATTTAAATACATTATTTAAGCAAGCGTTTGGTGTGACTTCTTATGCTTATCTGATTGTAATTCGGCTGCGGAAGGCCAAGGAAATGATGACGGAATATCCGCAATTAACAGTAAAGGAGATTTCGGAGCGAGTAGGATTCCGAGATGCCAGTCATTTTGTGGCAACTTTCCGCCGAGCTGAAGGAATTACCCCGGAAAGGTTCAAATTACTGTATACATAAGGGTATTTTATCGAAATACTCTTTCTTACTCGGGAATGCTCTTTTTAGGGAGCATTCCTTATTGTTTTTTTCAGGATGAGGGAGTATAAAATAATAGTTCATTTGTTTCATCAAACTGATGTGCAGGTGACATAATAAACATAAGATCCATAGTTCTTTTGCAAAACCCTCATCCAAAGAAGGAGTCAACGAAATGCTGAGTAAAGTCAAAAGATTATTAATCGGTCGTCCGCGAAAGTCGACGGCCCTTGAAGATGAGAAACTGAATAAGCTCAAGGCACTGGCCATTCTGTCCTCAGATGCCTTGTCCTCTGTAGCTTACGGAACGGAGCAAATTCTGCTGGTTTTAATTACAGCTGGCTTCGCTGCCCTATGGTATTCCATTCCTATATCCATTGCGGTATTGGGTTTGCTGATCATTCTGATCCTGTCCTATAGACAGACCATATTTTCCTATCCTGGTGGTGGCGGAGCGTACATTGTTGCACAGGACAATTTGGGAAAGAGTCCGAGTCTGATTGCAGGTGGTTCTTTGCTGGTCGATTATATTCTGACGGTAGCAGTTAGCTCATCAGCAGGTACAGATGCCATTACATCTGCGTTCCCGTCGTTACATGATCATCGGATCGCCATTGCTCTGATTATGATTATCTTTTTGACTATTATGAACTTGCGCGGGGTGACAGAATCTGCCTCGGTGCTGGCTGTACCGATTTACTTATTTGTTGTTGCTATTTTTGTTTTGATTATTAGCGGTATCATTCATTACGTGGCAGGGGGAGCTCATGCTGCAGCACCGCAATTTGGAGCTACGGTATCCAACGTCAGCCTGTTCCTGCTACTGAAGGCGTTCAGCTCGGGTTGCTCGGCGTTAACTGGGGTAGAGGCTGTCTCGAATGCCATTCCGAACTTCCGCAAGCCAGCTGCCAAAAATGCAGCAACTACACTAATGATGATGGGTTTGATTCTCGGGTGTATGTTTATCGGAATTAGTTTGCTGGCTTATTGGTACGGTGTTCGTCCTAATCCGCATGAAACGGTCATTTCGCAAATTGCGAACGCCACTTTCGGGCGCGGTGTAATGTATTACATCATTCAGGGCGTAACGGCGCTCATCTTGTTTTTGGCGGCGAATACAGCCTATTCGGCCTTTCCATTGCTTGCTTTTATGCTCGCGAAGGACAAATACATGCCGCACATGTTCATGGTTCGTGGAGATCGGCTTGGATACTCTAATGGTATCCTGTTTCTGAGTATCTTCTCGGCATTGCTGGTTATCGTATTTGGCGGAAACACAGAAAATCTGATCCCGCTTTATGCCGTAGGGGTATTTATTCCGTTCACGCTCTCGCAACTTGGCATGATGATTCGCTGGATCAAGCTCAAACCGCCAGGCTGGATCGTCAAACTTGCTATTAATACGGTTGGGATGCTGACCACGCTGTCGATTACGCTCATCTTTATTTTCACCAAATTTAGCCAGGTGTGGGTAATCTTTATTTTTCTGCCTTTGGTTCTGTATTTCTTTATGAAGATCAACAGGCATTACAAAAATACGGCTGAACAACTGCGCATTGATATTACCAAGGATAAACCTATGGTGAAAGGCAATACGATTATTATTCCGGTGGCAGGTATTACGCGAGTCGTTATGAATACGATCAGCTATGCCAAAACCTTGTCGGATAATGTGGTTGCCGTATATGTGGGTGTGGATGATGAGGCGATTCAAAAAATGGAACAGAAGTGGGAAGAGTGGGACGTGGGCATACGTTTAGTAGTGCTGAGATCCCGTTATCGCAGCATCATTAATCCGCTCCGCAAGTTCATCGATACAGTAGAGTGGAAAAAAGCAGACGAGGACCATATCACTGTTCTCATTCCACAATTCATCACCAAGCACTGGTGGGAAAATATTCTACACAATCAGACCAGCTTACTGATGAGAGCTTATTTGATTAATTACAAAGACGTGATCGTAACGACCGTACCTTTTCATTTAAACAAATGAGGATTTTGCAAAAATCCCATAAGCGACTTCCGATGAACAGGATATAGATCGAAATGCTTTAGTTCGTCTATATCTTGCACTTCGGAGCGACTGGAATCGAATTTTGCAAAATCCTGAAATAAAGTCACTTGCCAATTAGCCCAACTCATTTGTGTGAGCTGACTATAGCAAGGACAAAATGAACATCTTTTGGCCGCATTTCTTTGCGGTCGGAGGGTGTTTTTTTTGCATAACGGAGATATTTACTTTGGTGATACATTTTGTGTATTATAGATACGAAATGTATCATTCGAGACTGTTATGGAGGGATACGATGCCCGAAGCCAAGGGGAAAATGGAAGATGACAAGCTGCAATTTGTAGATACGCTGAGGGCGCTGGCTATTATTGGAGTTTTACTTGTGCATGTCAGCCAGCATGTAGACGGATTAAACGGATGGTTGCAAAAAGGCTTGAGTATAGGAGCTAAAGGAGTCGCTTTATTTTATATGGCCAGCGCTTTTACACTATTTCTGTCCTTGAGCAGACGTTCGGGTGACAAGAGGGAAAGAACTTCAGCTTACCTGTTGCGTCGTTTTTTTCGAATTGCTCCTTTGTATTACGTGATGTTAGGAATCTATTTGGTTGTGAACGGGACAGGTCCACGATTTTGGCTTGGAGATCAGGAGGGAGTCACTGCCACCAATATCACTGCTCATTTCCTGTTTTTGAATGGTCTGAATCCGTACTGGATCAACAGCATTATTGGTGTGGAATGGTCCATTGCGGTGGAATGTATGTTTTATCTGTTTATCCCCCTATTATTTAAGCTGATCCGATCAGTCCGCCATGCGACCTGGTTTGTTGTGATGGCACTTGTGGTAAGCTTCGGGCTAAATACGGTATTTGTTCAATATCCATGGATTAATGATCACTCTTTATGGGGGCACTATCTGTATTTATGGTTTCCGAATCAATTGCCTGTCTTTGGGCTAGGTATATTGTTGTTTTTCATTTGGAAAGACGAGCGGCATTGGAAAAGTATAGACCGGGTCAGTGGAGGTTGGCTGCTGGTTTCTGTGCTATTTGCGTTTTTTGGAGGCATGACCGATTATCTCATAGGTGTCGGGTTGCTGCTGGGAGCGTATGCTTTGTATCACTGGCAGCCGATCTGGCTACTTAATCGGGTGTGGTCATGGATCGGCCGCCTTAGCTACAGCATGTATTTGACGCATATGCTGGTTCTGGGACTAATCGTACAGGTTAAACTACCTTTTGCTCCCCTAGTCAGCCTCACACTTATGTTTATCATGATGTTGCTATTCACCATCGGACTATCCTGGTTTACCTACTCGTGGATTGAACAGCCCGGCATCCGTTGGGGGAAAAAGCTTATATCACGTATGAAGCCTGTGCACAAGCAGGGAGATTCGGTCAAAGAAAGTGTTGCCTAAGCTGCAACTTGAAACAGCATCCGATAACATTTGGTTGAAGTGCTTGAATAAACTATGAAATAATTGAAAAGACCTCTTGAAAAGTAGCTCCCAGCCCTTTATATTCGATGTACATCCAAGTTTTTGAATACACCGATGAGGTTTGTTGTAATTGTAAAGGAGATGCACGCATGCTTTTGAAGCCAATCGGCTTTTTGCTTTTCTCCACGCTTGAGGGAGTAGCTGTTTTTGCGCTGATTTTGAGTATTTTTAAAGTTAAAATGATCCCTTATCTATGGCAGGCCATTTTTGTTAACCTGATTATGAATTTGCAAAGTTATATGCTCCGAGAGGAGTTTTCCTTTTCGTATTTGGTGCCTGTCGTAAATATGCTGCTTTTTATTTTTTTACTTGCTACGGTCGTGAAGATTCCGATTGTGTGGTCCGGTATTATGACGGTTACAGGTTATTTTGCATATGCCGTTGTTCAGTCTGTATTCCTAAAAGTCATGTTCGGCAACCTTCCGGTTTCTGAGCTGCAGGATGGGTCCTTGAAGGGCTATCTGCTACAAGTGGTAAGCGCGGCAGTAGGACTGCTTATTTCATTGATGTTGTATCGAAAAGGGATCGGCTTTTCCCCTAATTTCAAGAAGCTAAAGTTCAAAGAGGAATATGGCATTGTCATCACGCTGATTATCCTGTCGCTCATTTCAACTTCTATTGTGCTCTACTATAACGAGGTATGGTTAAATATGATATTTTTTGCACTGGTTTCGGGATTTTTCATCTATTATGCAATCGGAAAGGAATACCGGGATGATTGAAGCGATGGCTTTCAAACTTGCTAACCAGATCAAACGTACTGTGCCTGATCATCCGGCCTCTGTCGCGGTACTTAAATACGCACTTGCTCTCATTCTGAATGCGTCCATGATCATCGTGTTAACACTATTCGCCTCAATCTTCACGGGGCGGATGGTAGAGGCAGTAATGATTCTCGTCGCCTTCGCCCTGCTGCGCCAAATATCAGGAGGCATTCATTTGAAAACGGGCATGGCATGTGTGTTGGTGACCTCAGCAGCTTTTACTTACATATCCTGCATTGCCTTAAATAGTTGGTGGACAAACCTGTTTACCGGAATAGCTCTCATTCTCGTTTTATGTTTTGCCCCGTCCAGAATTGAAAAGCAGTCACGCATTCCAGTACAATTTTATCCCCTCTTGCGACTGTTATCCTCCTTGCTTGTATGTACTAATTTTGTAATCGGTTCCTCTGTAGTGGCTATTGCTTTTTTGGTCCAGAGCCTAACATTGATCCGGGGAAGGAGGTGAGTGGAATGATGAGGAAAATGGTATATGGATTAGCTACATCGTTGTCTATGTTTGCAACATTTGCTGTATCAGTGGCGAGTTACGTGTATGTTTATCAAGGGGATACACCCGAGGAACTGCTGAAATAAACAAAATACCGAAATAGAAAAATGATACATAGAGCTGCTATTAAGCAGCTTCTTTTTATGCAAAAAAAATCAGGCGCTCCATTAAAGAGCGCCCGAATGGGAGAGGAGAAACCGGACGAAGAGCTTATGGGGAAACGTAAGTCTTCTCCGCGGTTGTCTACGACATTGGTTGAATGCCGATATCCTAAGGATGCCCAGGGAATGGTTTTTTATACCTGCCTCATCCTAAGTTTTTCAAACGGCGGTGCATGTGGTACGATAGCGTCATAATCTTATATGGTTATGAACACATATAGAAAATAGGTGAGTTTCAGCGTGAGAGTGGTATCGGGTAGTGCCAAAGGAAGGCCGTTAAAGGCAGTTCCCGGCACAGGGACGCGGCCGACCACGGATAAGGTCAAGGAAGCGCTATTTAGCATGATAGGTCCTTATTTTGATGGGGGAGTCGCACTTGATCTGTTTGCTGGCAGTGGTGGCCTGGGTATAGAGGCGCTTAGCCGGGGAATGGACAAGGCTGTTTTTATTGATATGGAATCCAAAAGCATTGATGTCATTAAAGAAAATTTGCGAAAAACTGGATTGGAAGGACAGGCTGAAGTGTTCCGCAATGATGCCGGACGAGCGCTCAAGGTGCTGGCAAAACGTGGAGCTCTTTTTGATGCTGTTTTTCTGGACCCACCCTATCGTCTCAAACACGGAGATGAATTAATGAGCCGTATGGCTGAGTTTAACTTGCTTCGTTCAGATGCAATCATCGTGCTGGAGTATGAATCGGGACATGAATATCCGGAAAGATTCGGGCCGTTCGAACAGGTCAGAAAAGCAGTTTATGGTGAAACGGCGTTATCTATTTATCATTTTGCAGCCGATGTTTTGTCGGATGTCGTAGAACATACAGAAGCCGGAGGGGTCAAATTCGGCATCAGCGAATCAGACGGGGAGGACCATCATGATTGAGCACAAACCACGTATTGCTGTATATCCGGGAACTTTTGATCCCGTGACGATGGGGCATCAGGATATTATTCAAAGAGCAGCCAGACAGTTTGATCTATTGATTGTCGCGGTTCTTAACAATATTAGTAAAAATCCGCTGTTTTCACTTGAGGAACGAATGGAGTTACTGCGAACGGTAACTCGCGATATCCCGAACGTTGAAGTGGACAGCTTCCGTGATCTGACAGCTAATTATGTACGTCAAAAAGGGGCCCAGGTTATTGTCAGAGGAATTCGGTCGGTGACTGATTTTGAATATGAGCTACAATTAGCCTCTACAAATCATAAGCTGAACCCGGATGCGGAAACGATCTTTATGATGACCAATCCAGCTTATTCATATCTGAGTTCCAGTATGGTGAAGGAAATTGCGCATTTTGATGGCAAGGTTGTAGATCTGGTGGCACCGGAGGTGGAAGACGCACTGCGTGCGAAGGTCAACGCGAATCGTGGCGGCTCCACCATGAAGTCATAAAGGAAAAGGCCAGCAGGGTAACTATAATTGTACCTAGCAGTGCAATGGACAGTACGGTTAGTTGCCAGGGGTACATAGATGTTCCTTCAATTTGTGTTAATAAGCCGCTGGCTCCGGCCATGACAGGATGCGTGGCGGATTCATTTACGTTTTCCGCAAAAGAAGACACAGAACTGCGACTGACGTAAGCGGGAGTTGTATTGCTGAAGATGCGGCTAAGCGGGACCCATGTCGCCCAGGTAAGTCCAAAAGCAATGATCCCATGGAGCACTCGTGACAGGGTGAAGGTGATGCCCTTGTCGGAAGGCCTGGTGACGGCGGTAATTTGAAGCCAGCCGCACAGGCCCCCCCAGCCCAACACAGCACTAATCAGGGCTGCTTGTGTACGGAGATCAAAGGGCAGACGGCTGATTTCATAGGAACCCAGATGGATTTCCATCCAGGCAGGCCATATGAAAGAAAGCGATCCTTGGCCTGTATATATGGACAGCAGTCGAATCAGTACGGAAAAGAAAATAATGAATCCACCTGTCACCATCAGCGTCTGTACAGCATGGGATACGGTTTCGCCCAACAGTTTTCCGAAACTGCGGCCGTCCCGTTCTCTGGCAGAGCGGGTAGCTTCCCATGCGGATCGGATCAGGGAGGGAGAAGTACGGGAAACTGAGGTGCGCCGGAGGGCAGCTGGCGTTTCCCGTTTTTGCAATTCTTTGGACGGTACAGGTAGTCTGGCTGTGATCCAGCCTGCCAGCAGCCCGGAAATCCAGTGAACGGCAAGTAACATCACACCTGCGGCAGCATTGTGCAGTAGCCCTGTCCCGATGACGAGCAGGATGGTAATCGGATTGCAGAAATGAGCGATAGCGGTTAGACGTCGAAGCTGAAACGCGGTCATATCCTCCTGTTGTGCCCATTGGCGCACTGCTTCCGCAGCAGCCGGGAATCCTGCGGTCAGGCCGAGGGCCAACACCCAGCCGCTTCGCCCGGGTAGACGGAACCAGAATCGCATAAACGGCTCCAGCAGGACACCTAGTCCATGTACTAGACCAAAGGCGATGAGCATTTCGGACAGCATCAAAAAAGGCAACATGGCCGGGAAAATAATACTCCACCATAGCTTAAGGCCTTGAGTAGAGGCTTGAAATACTTTTTCTGGTGAGGCGACAACAGCCAGTACAAGTAAAATGGCTCCAAGGCCAAGCAGTACGGTTGTCCAATAAGGAGCGGAATGGGCTTCCTTTTGCATCAAAGAATTCACCTCTCATAAATATACTAAGGAGAGTCGGATGCTGTCTCCAGCGTTTATTCACGTTCGTTGTCTTGGGATAGGTTGTTCGTATACGTTGTCGTAAACAATGTATGCTTTTTCGGAAGGCTTGAGAACAGGTGGCGTAGAGGCACTTGGGTAGGATAGGAGAAGTTAGGCTGCAAGGGGGAGAAGCAATGAAACGAATAAACCGGAAAAGAGCTTTTTTTACAACCGGTTATGTCTTAATGCTGGCTGCAATGGTCTATGTGCTGGTCTATATGCCAACCCCTTATCTGATCTATGGACCAGGTGGGGCAAACGAGATCAAACCGATGGTTAGAGTCCAGGAGGGTGACAGCATCGAACGGGGGACCTTTATGATGACGACGGTATCGGCGCGTTATGCCAATGTTATCATGTTGGGCCTGTCCAAGTTGGACCGCAATTCGGAGATTCAACGCAAAGAGGATCGTCTGCATGGAAGAAGTGAAGACGAATATGCGGCAGAGCAGGTATGGTATATGGGGGATTCCCAATCTTCCGCAATGGAGGCTGCATACACCCGTGCCCATGTCCCCTATCGGATTGTGCCAGATTACGTGTATGTATTTAAGGTCCCGGGATCGAACAGCGTGTTCGAGCCTGGAGATGAAATATTGGAGCTGAACGGAGTGAGGGTGACCGATAATCGTTCCATTCGGAAGGCTTTGGAGGACGAAAAACCGGGAACAATGGCTAAAGTGAAGCTAAAGCGTGATGGAAAGTTGCTGACCGTGCAAGCTCCCTTAACGACCATCAAGGACAGTGAGACGGGCAAGCAACGTTCTGGATTTGGCGTCAGTATTGCCACGGTACAGAAGGTACAGCCGAAGGATGGACGTAAAACGATTCATTTTACATCTACGGATGTTGGCGGTCCTTCGGCAGGTTTGATGTTTACCATGGAAATCTATAACCAACTGACACCAGGTGATCTGAGTAAGGGATATCGTGCAGCCGGTACGGGTACTATTGATAAGGACGGTCAGGTTGGAGCGATTGGTGGTGCAAAGTATAAAATAGTTGCTGCTGACCGTCAGGATGCGGATTTGTTTTTCGTCCCTGCAGATAATTATAAAGAGGCGAAGGCCAAAGCTGAGCAAATTGGAACCCGGATGAAGCTTGTTCCGGTTCGCAAGCTTGGCGATGCGCTGAATTATATGGAAAAGCTGCCCATCAAACCATAATGGGCGGTCGCAAGTAATCAGCATACATGTCGCGGATGGCGGGACGTGGCATCCCGGCTGCGTGTATGGTGGCTGCGGCTGTATCCCAGTCCAGCTGAGGATGTGATCCGGCAGACAGCTTGACCCATACCGGAAGGGTGGCTGTCTGCTTCATACGTGCCAGCAGCTTGCGTCCAGCCCTGTTAAAGCCGAGCACGCGGATATAGCCCGGACCTTTCGCCAGCTCAGCAGGAGTCATATCGGCTTTGGCATGATTCAGCAAAATATGTGTACACATCCGCTGAAGCTTCGTACGAGTATAGCGCCTTGTCTTGATAGCGGCGAGCAGGGCCTCCACAGAAGGCTGGGGGAGCGTGTACAGCGATTGCCGCAGACGATGCTCCAGCCCTTCGGTGACCTCGTGCAGCTCCGCCAGCTGCTGCGGGCTACGTGTGATCAGAGCGTTCAGCAGCGGCTGGCTGAACGCTTCCCAATGCAGCGGCGCGCGTTCGGCTTGCCACTCGCGCCGCAAAATCTCCAGTGTCGCCGCAGGTATGTACGGCGACGCGGCCTCCGGCCCGCCGTCCAGCAGCAGACGGCGGATGGCCGTGGCGCTGGCGATGACTCCGTCCGCAGGAGCCACGGCTTCATGGTAGCCCGATCCCGTGCGGGCTACCGTGAAGGGCTTGATTGTGCTGCCCAGCCGTTCCAGCGCAATCAAGTAATGCAGCCCCAACGTATTGTTGGGCTGCTGCATGAGGGCGGCGAGCGCAGCGCCGTCCTCTCCTTCGGCCGCCAGCGCGGCTGCGGCTCCCGCGTAGGCAGCGGGATAGCTCGCGCCGCTGCTTAGGCGCTGCGCGATGCCGGCCTTGAGCTCGGCCGGCTCTGCCGCCAGCACGCGGGCCAGCGCGCGTAGCGGGGCGATGTCTCCGCTCTCGCTACCGAAGCAGAGCGCATCGACGATGCCCGTCGCATGGAGCAGGGCGACCGCTCCGCGGGCAAACCATTCTGCAGGCTGGACGGCATAGGCCACAGGCAGCTCCAGAACCAGGTCCACACCCATGGCGAGTGCCATTTCGGTGCGGGACCATTTGTCTGTAATCGCGGGTTCACCCCGCTGAAGGAAAGGGCCACTCATCACAGCCACTGTGCGCTGTGCACCAGTGATGCGAAGAGACTCCTCCCAGTGATGGACATGTCCGTTATGCAGGGGGTTGTACTCTACAACCATACCGAGTGTTTTCAAGACCGTATGTCAGCTCCTTTCTTAAAGTAACTTATTGGGTAACTATTTTGATAATAATGGTTAAGTACCCGTGAATGATTGTTTTCAGGGCAGCTATACTGTTTTTCATCGTCGGCATGAACAAGACCATTGAGACCTGGACGAAAAAGCTTTATACTCGCATTATTGTACACGAAGAGTGGCGGGGGTACGAATACTCATCGGTACATGTTTAGCACAATGCATTTTTGCTTCTGCATAAAACTTGTCGAACCATTGGAAAACCGGTGGATTTGTGAGTGGTGTAAAGTGAAAGGTGTTGACAAACGACTCGATCAGTCGGTATAATAATTTTTGTTTGTTTGGAGTGATAGTGATGCAACTATTTTTTCGCAAAGTAGCAACAAGTGACGGTCCTTTTCCTATCCGTGAATCTCTTAATGTGAGTGAATTGGTGGATGATCGTGCTGATGTTACGGCCGTTTCCCCGCTGGAGACCGACTTGGTCGCCGTTAGTCTGGGTCAAGGCTTGATGAGCGTAGAAGGCACGTTGACCGCAGGTCTGGACATGCTATGCTCACGCTGTTTAAGCCCGATGCACGAGGATTTAAAGATTGAATTCCGTGAACGGTTCAAGCAAACCTCTTCGAGTGTTGAAGAGGAGGATGAAGATGGCGATTTTATCGCAGTGACGGAGGACTCCTTCGACATTGCACCGTATTGTGAAGAACTGTTTGTACTGCATGTGCCGTTTGCGCCTTTGTGCAGTGAGGATTGTCAGGGAATCGCACCAAAGACCGGACAAAACTGGAGTATTGGCTCCGATGACAGTAACGATGGCGATACGGAAAAGATTGATCCGCGTCTGGCAGGGCTTAAGGATTTTTTTAAATGAGAATTGAGTTCAATTCTGAAAAATCATCATCCGCTTGTGCCGGAGAGTTACTGAACCGATGCGTGGATGTTGCAGGCTTGATTCACCGGCTGTAAGATAATTGCTTCTGGCATTTTCTTTCAGTCTTGAATGAGATAAGAAGTCATACCCGCTATGCGGGGGTGATCTGGTTAAGGAGGTGGGAATAATGGCAGTACCTCAACGGAGAACATCCAAAACTCGTCGCGACAAACGTCGTACTCACTTTAAACTGGCAGTACCAGGTATGGTGAAATGCTCCGAATGCGGCGAATTGAAACTTGCTCACCATGTGTGCAAAGTTTGCGGAACGTACAAAGCTAGAGAGATCATCTCTCAATAATGTCCGATAAGCGGATTCTTTGGAATCTTCGCAGGAAGAGTAGCGCTTCACTTCAGTGAGGCGCTACTTTTTTTTTGTCTGCATGCTTCCTTTTTACGTCAGCATGCTATATACTGTTTTAGTACCAGGTTCTAAGAAAGAAGGGCCGAAGAGGTTCCTTTATACATACAAGAAGACAAATCGGCTTGAAGTTTCGCCGTTAGAAAGTGAAGTAAAGTAACCCGAACTGTCGTCTGAACGACAGTTTATTGTAGGGAAAGGAGGCGTCACTGACATCGAACGTTTGCCGAAGAGACAGAGACAGCAGCGGCTGACTCAATTAATTGATGATAATCCGTTCGTAACGGATCAGGAATTGACAAGACAGCTGAAGGTAAGTATTCAGACTATTCGGCTGGACCGGATGGAACTGGGAATCCCAGAATTGCGGGAACGGCTAAAGCTGATGGCTGAGCGCTCCTACGACCAGGTTCGTTCCTTGCCTTTGCATGAAGTGATCGGGGATATCGTTGATCTACAGTTGGATCGAAGCGGTATTTCGATTTTTGAGATTAAAGAGGAACATATTTTTTCGCGTACTGGCATTGCGCGGGGGCATTATGTATTTGCTCAGGCCAATTCATTGGCCGTTGCCGTGATTAATGATGAGATAGCATTGACTGCATCAGCGGATATACGCTTTGTCCGCCCGGTTCATTTAGGTGAGAAGTGCATTGCCAAGGCATATGTACGCTCAAATCCAGAACAAAAAGGGAAGGCTAAAGTGGAAGTCTTTGCCTACGTAGGAGAAGAAATGGTGTTCCAAGGCAACTTTGTCATTTATCGCTCCACGGAGGAAGAGTATAGCGAAGGAGGAAGTCAGCATGCGGATCGCCATTGATGCCATGGGGGGAGATAATGCTCCTGAGGCGACAGTAGAGGGCGCGCTATCTGCGGCAGCGGAATGGAAGGATACGGACATTACGCTGGTTGGTGACCTGGAACGAATTGAATCGGTTCTGAACGGTAGGGCGTTGCCGACGAACCTCAGCATTCGCCATGCATCCGAAATGATAGATGCGCAGGACGAGCCTGTAAAGGCAGTGCGCCGTAAAAAGGATGCCTCGATGGTCGTAGCTGGTCGAATGGTCAGAGAAGGCGAAGCGGATGCCATGATATCCGCAGGTAATACAGGCGCGCTAATGACCACAGGGTTGCTGGTGGTTGGAAGAATGGAGGGCATTGAACGTCCGGCTCTCGCGCCGATGATACCAACGATAGATGATCAGGGTATTCTAGCGCTGGACTTGGGAGCCAATATGGATGCCAAGCCTGAGCATCTTGCCCAGTATGCACTGATGGGGAGCTTGTATCGTCAGAAAGTTCACGGTGTGTCTTCTCCAAGGGTGGGTCTGCTAAATGTGGGGACCGAAGCTGGGAAGGGCAATGAACTGACGAAGTTGGCATATCCACTTATTGAGCAGTTACCTGTCAATTTTGTGGGTAATGTTGAATCGAGAGATGTGTTAACCGGGAATTGCGATGTACTGGTGTGCGATGGATTTGCTGGAAATATCATGCTAAAATCGCTAGAGGGTACAGCCGGAGCCATATTTTCTCTCTTAAAAGAGCAATTCACCAAATCCTTGAAGACCAAGCTTGCGGCAGCCTTGATTATGCCTGAGCTTCGCAGTCTGAAAGGTAAATTGGATTATAAAGAGCATGGCGGGGCTCCTTTGCTGGGTTTGAGTGGACTCGTCCTGAAAAGTCACGGTTCGTCTGACGGCGTTGCCGTCAAAAATGCGGTAAGGCAGGCTCGTACGGCCTTGCAAAACCGATTGGTAGAAAGTATATCCAAGGAAATCAGCAGGAAGTGAGTGACGATATGAATAAATTACGGCCGGTTGGTGTTATCGGAACAGGGAAATACGTACCTGAGAAAATTCTGACCAATAAAGATTTGGAAGCAATCGTAGAAACAAGTGATGAATGGATTGTCAGCCGTACAGGGATTCAGGAGCGCCATATTGCGGCTCCAGAGCAGGCTACATCTGATTTAGCTTATGAAGCAGCAATTAAGGCGTTGGAGTCCGCGGGTATGACGGCACAGGATCTGGATTTAATTATTGTAGCTACGGTTACACCGGATATGGCGTTTCCGTCAACTGCCTGCATTCTTCAGGACAAATTGGGAGCCAAAGGCGCAGCAGCTTTCGATTTGTCTGCGGCATGCTCGGGTTTTGTATACGGACTGGCTACGGCAACGAGCTTCATTAAGACAGGTATCTATAATAATGCATTAATCATTGGGGCAGACTGTCTTTCTCGGATTACAGATTATACCGACCGCAATACCTGTGTTCTATTCGGAGATGGTGCAGGAGCTGTAGTGATTGGCGAAGTGCCTGAAGGTAGAGGATTCCAATCCTTTGATCTCGGGGCTGAGGGTGCCGGAGGCAGCTTACTCAAGTTGGAAGCAGGAGGCTCGCGTTTGCCTGCGAGTGCAGACACACTGGAAAATAAACAGCACTATATTTACATGAACGGACGCGAAGTGTTCAAGTTCGCGGTTCGTGTTATGGGAACGGCAACGGTCGATGTGTTGGAAAAAGCAGGGCTGTCCAAAGATGATATTGATCTGTTCGTTCCGCATCAAGCCAATGTTCGCATCATCCAATCGGCGATGCAACGTCTGGATTTACCAGAGGAAAAGGTAGTTGTTAATGTTCATAAATATGCGAATACATCGGCAGCATCAATCCCTCTCGCTCTTGTGGAAGCAGCTGAGGAAGGCCGCATGAAGGAAGGCGACCGTGTATTAATGGTGGGCTTTGGCGGTGGCTTGACCTGGGGAGCGTCGGTTCTTGTCTGGTAATAAGATGGAAGTTTTGATATAATATTGAATTTGTGTAGTGTTTTACAGGACAAGCATTGGATACAGAGAGGTGCATACACGATGGGCAAAACGGCATTTATTTTTCCCGGTCAGGGTTCACAAGCTGTAGGTATGGCTAAAGATGCTTATGAAGCAGTTCCAGCTGCAACAGAAGTATTTCGCCAAGCGGACGAACGGTTAGGGTTCGCACTAAGCACACTGATTTTTGAAGGGCCGGACACAGCTTTGAAGCAAACATCCAATACGCAGCCTGCACTGTTAACGGCGAGCATTGCGTTGTATGAAGCGTTCAAGGAAGAAATGGGCATTCATCCCGATTATGTGGCTGGACACAGTCTAGGAGAATACAGCGCGCTAGTCGCTTCCGGTGTTCTCGCATTTGAGGATGCGGTTGAAATCGTTCGTACACGTGGCGAGTTCATGGAGCAGGCCATTCCTGATGGGCAAGGCGGGATGGCTGCTGTGTTGGGAGCTGATCGTGAAGCATTGGCAGCATTGTGCCGTGATATTACGGAGTCTGGTCAACTGGTCGAACTAGCCAACATCAATTGTCCTGGACAAATTGTTGTATCTGGTACGAAGGAGGGCGTAGCTGCTGTCGCTGAACGTGTGAAGGAAGCAGGAGGCAAGCGCGCTATTACTCTGGAGGTTAGCGGTCCTTTCCACTCGTCATTGATGAAGGAAGCAGCGACCAAGCTCTCCGGCAAGTTGGAGGCTGTAACTTTCTCCAAAGCTCAGGTTCCGGTTGTTGCCAATGTAACAGCTAAACCTGTACGTGAGGGGAGCGAAGTTCGCCAACTGTTGGTGGATCAGGTCTATTCTCCGGTACTGTGGGAAGACAGTGTAGCATGGCTACTAGAACAAGGTGTTGACACCTTTGTTGAGTTTGGACCGGGAAGTGTATTGACTGGACTGGTTAAAAAAATCGACAAAACGGTTAAGCTGTATAATATAAGCAGCCTGGAGTCGTTTGCTTCTGTAACGGAAGCCTTGGAGGCCCGTTAAAAGTATAATCATTGCCTTAACGGGTTATATACTTGCAAGGGGGGACTATGATGTCTAAGCCATTGAGTGGAAAAACGGCGCTCGTTACAGGAGCGTCGCGCGGAATTGGCCGTAGTATTGCGTTGGCGCTGGCTGAAGCAGGTGCTAATGTGGCGGTAAACTATGCTGGTAGTGAGGCGGCTGCGACTGAGGTAGCAGAGCAGATTCGTGCCAAAGGTGTAGAGGCTATTACAGTTCAGGCTAATGTCGGTCGCGCTGATGAAGCGGATCAGTTGATCAAGGATGTGATTGGCGCTTGGGGCAAGATTGACATCCTGGTGAATAATGCCGGCATAACAAGAGATAATTTAATCATGCGCATGAAGGAAGAGGAATTCGATCAGGTGATCGAAACGAATCTGAAGGGTGTGTTTAATTGTCTTAAGGCGGCAACACGTCCAATGATGAAGCAGCGTTCTGGCCGAATTATCAATATCTCATCCGTGGTCGGTGTACTTGGCAACGCAGGACAAGCCAACTACGTTGCTGCTAAAGCAGGGGTAATTGGTCTTACCAAATCCTCTGCTCGAGAGCTTGCTTCGAGAGGTATTACAGTGAACTGTGTGGCTCCTGGATTCATCGATACTGAGATGACGCAGGTGCTGGCTGATGATTTGCGTGACAATATGCTGAGCGGTATTCCGCTGGCCCGTCTTGGACGGCCTGAGGAAATTGCTGACGTGGTGCTGTTCTTGGCCTCGGATGCTTCCTCATATATGACGGGCCAGACTTTGCATGTGGATGGCGGCATGTATATGTAGTAGCATGTTGCCAATCCGCATGCCCCGATGAAGAGTTGTCAATGAATACTCTCTTCTATGGCATTTTAATTGTAATTTTCGTATAATACCTAAGAGGAGGTGAGCCGGATGTCCGATGTATTGGAGCGCGTAAAACGCATTGTCGTTGACCGTTTGGGAGCCGACGAAGCCGAAGTTACACTTGAAGCATCTTTTAAAGATGATTTAGGCGCTGATTCTCTCGATGTAGTTGAATTGGTAATGGAATTGGAAGATGAGTTTGATATGGAAATCTCTGATGAAGATGCAGAGAAAATTACAACTGTAGGTGAAGTTGTGAAGTACATACAATCTCATACCTAATTCATGTCATCAAAAGTCCCGTTCTGTTACAGGCGGGACTTTCTCCTAATTATACAGATTGAACTAAAGACGGAATTGCCGTGTGTTTTTGAGTCTGGCTCAGCTTCACTTAGTCAAAGGCTGAGAAGTATGCGGCATTACTAACTTTAGTTGATTCTATATTATTTTTACGCACAAGAGTGTGCGGTCTTAAAATACAATATGCAGTAGACATAGAGGTGATTATCTTTGAAACAACGTGTTGTCATAACAGGAATGGGTGTAATCACTTCGCTGGGACAGGATTTGAACACACTATGGGATAATCTGATGGCTGGAAAATCCGGCGTCAGTGAAATCGAAGCTTTCGATACAAGTGAGTACACTACGAAAATAGCCGCTTCCATTAAAGATTTTAATCCAGAGGATTATATTGAACGTAAGGATGCGCGTAAAATGGACCGCTTTGTGCAGTTTGCGGTTGCTGCTAGTAAATTGGCGCTTGAGGACAGCGGACTTGTAATCGGAGAAAATGCGGATGCTGAGCGTGTTGGTGTATCTGTCGGTTCCGGTATTGGCGGATTGGGAACTTGGGAGGATCAGCACAACGCACTGATTGAAAAAGGACCTAAACGCGTAAGCCCTTTCTTCATCCCGATGATGATTGCTAATATGGGTTCCGGTCAAGTGTCGATTTCACTCGGTGCTAAAGGCCCCAATACATCACCAGTTACGGCTTGTGCCACGGGCAGTCATGCTATTGGTGATTCCTTCCGCATGATTCAGCGTGGTGACGCAGACGCCATGATTTGCGGAGGAGCTGAGGCGACTATTCGTCCGATTGGTATGGCTGGATTTTGTTCCATGCGAGCAATGTCCACGCGTAACGACGAGCCTGAAAAGGCAAGCCGTCCTTTTGATACCGAAAGAGACGGGTTTGTTATGGGCGAAGGCTCTGGTGTTCTTATTCTAGAATCGTTGGATCATGCTTTGAAGCGTGGTGCGCGTATTTACGGTGAAGTGATTGGCTACGGTCTTTCTGGCGATGCCCATCATATGACGGAGCCTGATCCAGAGGGAGCAGCACGCTGCATTAGAATGGCGATCCGTGATGCTGGATTGAATCCTGAAGAGATTGATTATATCAATGCACATGGTACATCTACGCCAGTCGGTGATAAATCCGAAACGGAAGCAGTCAAGAAAACGCTGGGAGAGCATGCCTATAAGGTAGCGATCAGCTCAACTAAGTCGATGACAGGGCATTTATTGGGTGCAGCGGGCGGCGTTGAAGCCGTGATCTGTGGTCTCGCCCTTCAGCATCAGACGATTCCGCCAACGATTAATTTGGATAATCAAGACCCGGCATGCGATCTTGATTATGTACCTAATAAGCCGAGAAAAGCGGAACTGAATGTGGTTATGTCCAATTCCTTTGGTTTTGGCGGTCACAATGCTACGGTTATTCTAAAAAAATATGAAGCATAAGGGGTCAGTTCGTTGAGTGGAGACTTGAAGCAATTACAGCAGAAACTTCATATTCAATTCAACAATCGGCAGCTTCTGAAGCAGGCCTTTACGCACGCTTCCTACGTAAACGAACATCGGTTCAGTCAGCATGCAGACAATGAGCGTCTTGAATTTTTAGGTGACGCTGTTCTGGAACTGACGGTGTCCGAGCAATTGTACAATCAGTACCCTAACCGACCCGAAGGCGAACTCACCAAGCTGCGTGCAGCTATTGTCTGTGAGCCTTCTCTGGTGAAGTTTGCTGTCGGGCTTGAGTTTGGGCAATATGTACTGCTTGGAAAAGGTGAAGAGTTGACAGGTGGACGTACTCGTCCGGCTCTGTTGGCTGATGTATTCGAAGCGTTCGTAGGTGCGCTTTATTTGGATCAGGGTCTGGAGGCCGTCCGTTCGTTTCTGGAACGTTATATTTTTCCTCAAATTGTATTAAACGGTAAGCTTCAGATGAGTGATTTCAAAACAGAGCTTCAGGAACTGACGCAGCATCATAACATGGGGATGCTTGAATACAAGATTGTAGAGGAGCGCGGACCAGCCCATGAGCGCGAGTTTGTAGCTGAAGTATATATGGACAGCGAACGGCTAGGGGCAGGTACAGGACGCTCCAAAAAAGAAGCTGAGCAGCAAGCGGCGGCAGTAGCTTTAAACCGTTTGAAGCTGGCAGAATCGTAATCGGTACCTGAGCAGCCCGGACGGGTTACGCAAGCAGGGGACACAAAGTAAGAGCAAAGGGCAGTCCGCGGGGAGTCCCGGCCCGTAATGGCGAATGGACTGCGTTTTGCTCTTTTTTCGTGGCTTTGCTGGTGTAATGTGAGTGTCGGTACTGTGCTTTATACAAGCTAGTTTATGCTACAATAGGGATAATTCATATCAATCAGGTGTACGGTGTTGTACAAGCATATTTGAAATGTTAGAGGTGAGATTGAGCATGTTTTTAAAGCGCATTGAGCTGGCGGGCTTCAAATCGTTTGCAGATAAAACGGAAATGGAATTTGTCCGCGGCATTACGGCAGTCGTCGGACCCAACGGAAGCGGAAAAAGTAATATTTCTGACGGGATTCGTTGGGTGCTTGGCGAACAGAGTGCCAAATCACTGCGTGGCGGCAAAATGGAGGACATTATTTTTGCGGGTAGTGATGCTCGTAAGGCTGTTAATTACGGTGAAGTATCGCTTACGTTGGATAATGAAGATCAGGCGTTGCCTCTGGATTTTGGTGAAGTCACGGTAACGCGACGTGTACATCGAAGTGGGGATAGTGAATATTTCATTAATCGGCAATCATGCAGACTCCGAGATATTACAGAGCTGTTTATGGATACAGGGATTGGTAAAGAAGCTTATTCAATTATTGGACAGGGACGCATCGAAGAAATTCTGAGTACCCGATCTGAGGATCGTCGAGGTATTTTTGAGGAAGCCTCGGGTATCGTAAAGTATAAATCGCGTAAAAAAGATGCGGTTCGCAAGCTGGATGAAACGGAGCAAAATTTACTGCGTATTCACGATTTGGTTAGTGAACTGGAGGATCAGATTGGACCGCTTAAGGAGCAGTCTGAAAAGGCGATTCATTTTAAAGAGCTGCGCGGTGAATTGAAATCCAAAGAAATTTCAATGTACGTCCATCAAATTGAACAAATTCATACTTCGTGGAGCGATGCGACTTCCAAACTAGCTTTGCTGCAGCAGGAGCAGCTTCAGTTGTCTACGGTGGTGTCCCGCCACGATGCGATGCTGGAAAGTGACCGCAACGAATTACGCCAGCTGGAGGAGCAAGTAGAGCGGTTGCAAAGGGATCTGCTGCAATACAGTGAAGCGACGGAGAAAAGTGAAGGCTACGGCGAATTGCTCAAAGAGCGCACACGCAATCTGGAGGCTAATCGGGAACAATTGATCTTATCACTTAGCACAAGCGAATCACGGCATTCCGAGCGCAGGAGTGAACTGGATCAACTGAACGAAAAGCTGTCTGCACTGAATGTAGAGCTTGACGAGTTGCGTGGGCGGCTGTCTGACGAAGAGGCCAAACTGATTGGTGTTACAGGCGGAATCAGCCAGGAGCAGGAAGAAAGCCTAAAGGGTGGTCTGCTGGAGCTGATGAATCAAATGGCACAGGCCCGTAACGAAATTCGTTATACAGACCAACAGAAGGAAGCATTGGAACGGCGTGTGACTCGCGTAAGTGACGAATCCGGCAAATGGGAAGCCCAGAAAGTACAGCTTGAACAGCGCAAAAAGGGATTGGAAGCTGCTGTTCAGAAGCTAGGGCAGGAAATCAGTAGTTTGCGTAGTGGCTATATTCAGGGAAGTGAAAAGTACCAAGCCCTGCAAAAACTTCTGGAAGAAAACCAGGGTACGGTTCGTAAATGGGAACAAAAACGAGAGGCTCTAATTTCACGGCGAGATACGATGAAGGAAATGCAGGATGACTTTGACGGCTTCATGCTTGGAGTTAAAGAGGTATTGAAGGCTGCACGAAAAGAAACCTTGCACGGTGTACATGGAGCGGTAGCGGAGCTGATTCGGGTGCCTGAGCATTTAGAGCAGGCGATGGAGACCGCTTTGGGTGCTTCAGTTCAGCATATCGTGATGGAAAATGAATCCGTATCCAGACAGGCGATCAGTTTTCTAAAGCAACGTCAACTGGGCAGAGCGACATTTTTGCCTATGGATGTTATCCGCCCGCGTCAAATCGGTGCGGGGGAACGCCAAATTGCAGAAGGCGCTGAAGGCTTTGTCGGGATCGGTGCAGATCTTGTTCAGTATGATGATCGATATGCCGGAATTGTAGGCAGTCTCTTGGGGAATGTGGTCATTGCCCGTACGTTGGAAGATGCAAACCGTATTGCGGCCCGTTGCCAATATAGATACCGCGTGGTCACTTTGGAAGGCGATGTTGTCAATGCAGGGGGTTCCATGACTGGGGGAAGCCAGTTCAAGAAAAATGCTAATCTGCTTGGACGTAAACGTCAGCTGGATCAGTTGGATCAAGACATTGTAGATACGGAGCAGCAAATTGCAAGGTTGCGCCAGAGTGCAATAGATACCAAACGCCAGCTGGAGGAGACACAGACCCGTCTGGACGAGTTGCGTCAGGGCGGCGATGTGAAGCGCGGTGAAGAGCAGCAGATGGCAATGGAGCTCAAGCAACTGGAGCATGAACTTCGTCATGTTCTGGAGCAGGTCGCTGCGTCTGGTCAGGAGAAAAAGGGCTTTGATCAGGAAATCAAGGAGCTGGAAACTTCCCGTGAAGAAGCGTTGGTAAAGTTGGCTGCGCTGGAGGAAGAAGAGAAGAAAACGCATCAGGCCATTCACGCTGCCGAATTCGCCCGTAAAGCCAACGAATCTGCCAAAGAGCAGCTGCAGGGAGAGCTCACGAATCTCAAGGTAAGAGAAGGAAAGCTGGACCAGGAGCGCTTTTCATTGGAAGAGCAGCTGCGCAGATTGCGTGGGGATTATGATACTCTTGGTAAGGATTCGAGACAAAACAAGACCTTGCTTGCTTCCATCGAAGCAGATTTGCTGACCAATGAGCAGGAGACCGTGAAACAGATTGAAAATCTCAATCAATACCGTTTGAAAAAGGAAGAAGCCGCACAGCAACTGGAATTCAAGCGGGCTGCACGCAGTAGCTTGTCCAAAAAGCTGGAAGTGGCTGAGAACGACACGAAAGAACAGCGAATTCAGCTCAAGTCAGTGGAGGAGTTGCTTCGTCAAACGGAAATTGGAGTAAATCGACTTGATGTGGAACTGGAAAATGTTCTGAAAAAATTAAGTGATGATTATGAACTCAGCTATGAGTTAGCCAAGCAGCGTTACCCTATACCTGAAGATATTGAAGGTACGCAGAGTGAGGTAGAAAGGCTCAAACGTGGTATTTCCGCGTTAGGTGAGGTGAATCTAGGTGCCATTGAGGAATACCAGCGTGTGCATGAGCGTTATACGTTTCTTGATGAGCAAAAGTCTGATTTGGTGGAGGCCAAGACAACGCTTTATCAGGTTATTCGTGAAATGGATGAAGAAATGTCCAAACGCTTTAAGACTACATTCGATGCTATTCGGCGCGAATTTGGAACGGTATTCTCCAAGCTGTTCGGAGGCGGACGTGCTGATCTCGTGCTGCTTGACCCGGAACGCTTGCTGGAGACGGGAATCGACATCGTAGCTCAACCACCGGGCAAAAAACTGCAAAACTTGCAGCTACTGTCGGGCGGTGAGCGTGCGTTAACAGCGATGGCGTTACTATTTGCCATTTTACACGTTAAACCTGTTCCATTCTGTGTACTCGATGAAGTAGAGGCTGCATTGGACGAAGCAAACGTGGTGCGTTTTGCCCAGTATTTACGAGAATTCTCGGAGCAGACACAGTTCATTGTAGTCACACACCGCAAGGGCACAATGGAAGAATCAGATGTGCTGTACGGGGTTACGATGGAGGAAGGCGGGGTTTCCAAACTCGTATCTGTCAAGCTGGACAACGATGAAGCTGAGATTGCCTGACATTAAATAACATACTTTCAGACCAACGGAGGGAATCCATGAGTTTCTTTAGGAAATTGAAGGAAAGCATTGCAAACAAAACTGAATCTGTCACAAAACAGTTCAAAGATGGTTTGGAAAAAACACGTAAAGGTTTTGTTGAAAAAGTAACAGACTTGATGATTCGCCGTAAAAAGATTGATGAGGAATTTTATGAGGAACTGGAAGAAATTCTGATCGGAGCGGACGTAGGCGTCAACACGGTTATGAACCTCATTGAAGACCTGCGAGAAGAAGTGAAAAAGCGCAAAATCGAGGACGCATCCGAGTTACAGCCTGTATTGTCGGAGAAGCTGTCTGAGTTGCTGCGGGGTAATGACAATAGTCAGCTCAAAATGAATCCTGACGGGATTACAGTCATTTTATTCGTGGGAGTCAATGGCGTCGGCAAAACAACAACCATTGGCAAGTTAGCTCACCGTTTTAAACAAGATGGCAAAAAAGTATTGTTGGCTGCTGGGGATACGTTCCGCGCGGGTGCGATTGAACAGTTGGAGGTATGGGGCGAACGGGCAGGTGTAGAGGTTATTAAGCAGCAATCCGGTTCCGATCCGGCTGCGGTTATGTTTGATGCCGTACAGGCTGCCAAGCAGCGTAAAGTGGATGTTTTGTTGTGTGATACCGCAGGACGTCTTCAGAATAAAAGCAATCTAATGGAGGAACTGAACAAAATTTTCCGTGTGATTCAACGCGAAATTCCAGATGCTCCACATGAAGTGTTGTTGGTACTTGATGCGACGACTGGACAAAATGCACTTAACCAAGCCAAGCTGTTTGGTGAGAAAAGCGGTGTAACCGGGCTGGTACTAACGAAGTTGGATGGTACAGCGAAGGGCGGAATTGTTGTGGCCATCCGTCAGGAGCTGAATTTGCCTGTTAAGCTGGTGGGCTTAGGTGAAAAAGTGAATGATCTTCAACCGTTTGATTCCGAGCAATTCGTTCATGCGTTGTTTGCGGGGTTGATTCAGGAAGAGACGGTCGAAGCAACTGCTACAGGTGAGGAAGAACAGAACTGATACGTTTAAAGTAGGCTTTCATGCTACGTTTGGGACTAAGTAGCCATCCTGTTGCTGCTCAAGTTCGCCCAGATGTATAATGAAAGCAAGAAGTCTGTCGATGCCGTATATGTAATGTATCTTGTATGTAAAATATAAATCAGGAAGCCGGGTGAAAAACCGATGGCAAACACCTATACCTACTCCCGACGGGAAGAAGTAGCCAACGCCATTACACATGGAATTGGAGCCGTTTTAAGCGTAGCAGCGCTTGTGTTGCTCATTGTTTTTGCTAGCATGAAAGGAACCACTTGGCATGTCGTCAGCTTTACGATTTACGGGATTACGATGTTGCTGTTGTACACCAATTCAACGTTGCTTCATAGCCTGCGTGAAGGGAAAATGAAGGATTTGTTCGAAATATTCGATCATTCTTGCATTTACCTGTTCATTGCAGGCAGCTACACCCCGTTTATGCTTGTTGCACTGCGAGGTACTATGGGATGGACACTGTTTGGGGTGATTTGGGGGATTGCACTGTTTGGTGTGTTGTTCAAGGCGTTTTTCACCAAGCGCTTCCTGTTTATGTCTACCGTGTTTTACATTGTGATGGGCTGGCTCATCACAATTGCCTGGAATCCTCTGGTTGCGACTGTTCCCGCCGGAGGGATGACGTTATTGTTCGTAGGTGGTCTTATGTATACGTTGGGCACGATTTTCTATGTGTGGCGGGCATTTCCATATCACCATGCGATCTGGCATCTGTTTGTTTTGGCAGGCAGCATACTTCATTTTCTGGCTGTTCTGCTGTATCTTACTCCAGTAAGGGTTTAAGTAACAGTGGGCAAAAAGCCGATCCGTACTTCCGTTTAAGGGCAGTGGATCGGCTTTTTTTTGTATGACAAGGGATAACGCTTGACATCTTCTTTTCTTTTATGTATCATAAGGAACGTTGAAAAGAACTGTAAAGTGTTTTTCCTTGACGATGGAGGTATACAAGATGAGTCAGGAGAATCGGCTGGAAAAGACAAACCGGATTAACCGACTGTTTGACTTCTATGAACCTCTGCTTACAGAGAAGCAACAGATGTTTTTAAAATATTACTTCCATGATGATTTTTCTTTAGGGGAAATTGCATCGGAATTTCAAATTAGCCGTCAGGCAGTATATGAACATATTAAACGTGCTGAACAGGTATTGGAAATGTACGAGGAAAAGCTTGGTTTGCTAAGTAAGTATGAGCGTAGAATCCAAGATCTCGAAGAATTAAATAAGACGTTGTATGAGGCATTCGGTAAAATCGGTGAGTCCGATGAAGGCACTCTGCAACATGTCCATCAAATTGTAAATCGCCTGCAGGAATTGTAGGACATATAGATATAAGAACAAACAACCCTGGTAGACAAGGAGGTGCGAAAGTATGGCATTTGAAGGATTATCGACTCGCTTGCAAAATGTATTCAGTAAACTGCGCGGTAAAGGAAAAGTGTCTGAGGATGATGTAGCTCAGGCGATGCGTGAAGTACGATTAGCTTTGCTTGAGGCGGACGTTAACTTCAAGGTTGTAAAGGACTTTATTGCCAAGGTAAAGGAGAAATCCGTTGGTAAGGAAGTGATGGACAGCTTTACGCCAGGCATGGTCATCATCGACATCGTGAACAAGGAACTGACCGAGTTGATGGGTGGCAGTCAGGCCAAGCTTGCCAAAGCAAACAAACCGCCTACGGTCATTATGATGGTGGGTCTCCAGGGGGCAGGTAAGACGACGACGTCTGGTAAACTGGCGAAATTGTTGCAAAAGCAAAATCATCGTCCATTGCTTGTAGCTGGTGATATTTATAGACCAGCCGCGATCAAGCAACTTCAGGTTCTGGGGGAGCAGATTAATACTCCTGTATTTACACTGGGAGATCAGACAAGCCCGGTAGAAATTGCGAAACAGGGTTTGCAGCATGCTAAGGATAATGGTAATGACTACGTTATTATAGATACTGCTGGTCGTCTTCATGTTGATGAAGAGCTCATGGAAGAGTTACGCCAGATTCATACCAACGTCAACCCGGATGAAGTTCTACTGGTTGTAGATAGCATGACGGGGCAGGACGCGGTTAACGTTGCAGAGCACTTTAATAGTAGCTTGGAGTTGACGGGAGTTGTACTGACGAAGCTGGATGGTGACACTCGTGGTGGTGCAGCTTTATCAGTTAAGGCTGTGACGGGATGCCCGATCAAGTTTGCTACATTGGGTGAAAAGCTGGATGCGATGGAGCCGTTTCATCCTGAACGGATGGCTTCACGGATTTTAGGCATGGGTGACATGTTGTCCCTGATTGAAAAAGCGCAGTCCAATATCGACGCCGATAAGGCGAAGGAAATGGAACGTAAAATGCGTAATGCCGAGTTTACTTTTGAAGATTTTCTGGAGCAAATGGATCAAGTTAAGAAGCTTGGTCCAATCGACCAGATTCTTGATATGATTCCCGGTATGGGCAACATGAAGCAAATGAAAGATATCAAAGTGGATGACAAACAGATGGGCCGGATTGAGGCTATCGTTCATTCTATGACCACACAGGAAAAGCAAAACCCAGACATGATTAATCATAGCCGACGCAAACGTATTTCTGTAGGCAGTGGAACATCACTGGCTGAGGTAAATCGTCTGATAAAGCAATTTGACGAAATGCGTCGCATGATGAAGCAGTTCTCAGATATGATGGGACCTAAGGGTGGCAAAAACAAGGCTATGAAGCAGCTGAAGAGTATGGGTAAAGGTATGAAGTTTCCTTTCCGCTAAGGCCGTTAGGCCCTTGGAATTATGGGATAACAATATACAGTCTACTTTTTGAAGGAGGTGAATTTTCGTGGCAGTTCGTATTCGTCTGAAACGTATGGGTGCACATAAAGCTCCTTTCTATCGCGTCGTGGTATCTGATTCTCGTTCCCCGCGTGACGGTCGTTTTATCGAAGAAATCGGTTACTACAACCCAATCACAGTACCAGCGGTTGTAAAAATTGATGAAGATAAAGCGCTGAAATGGTTGCAAGATGGTGCACAAGCATCCGACACAGTCCGTAACTTGCTTAGCAAAGCGGGCGTAATGAAAAAGTTTCATGAATCTAAACTACAGAAATAAGGTGCTGATACGGAGGGTCAACCATGGAAGAATTAGTGATAATCATTGCTAAGGCTTTAGTCGATCATCCGGAAGATGTAACCGTGAAGACCTTGGAGAAGGATCGGCTTGTTGTATATGAGCTTAGTGTGCATCCTGAGGATGTAGGCAAAATCATTGGTAAGCAGGGTCGTATCGCCAAGGCGCTTCGCACTGTGGTTGCATCAGCAGCCGTTAAGATGGATAAACGGGTTACCGTAGACATCATATCTTAAAGATATACGAAAGTGGGTTAGGATGTATGTCCTAACCCTTTTTCGTACATGATGAAGATGATATGGAGCGGGACCGATTACAAGCAGGAGGAACACGATGCAACAATTGTTTAATGTCGGAAAAATTGTGAACACCCATGGAATCCGTGGGGAGCTTAAAATATTAACGACGACAGATTTCCCAGAAGATCGTTTTGCTAAAGGTAGTGAGCTTTTGATTGTTCCGGCGGAAGGTAAAGCACCGATCCCCGTAACTGTTGAAACAGCGCGTTTTCAAAAAAATATGGTTGTCGCTAAATTTAAGGAATATCACAATATTAATGAAGTTGAAAAATATAAAGGTACATTGTTGAAGGTATCTGCTGAGCGGTTAGGCGAATTGGAAGAAAACGAATTCTATTTTCATGAAGTAGTCGGCATGGAAGTGGTGACCGAAGACGGAAATGAGCTCGGCGTGGTCAAAGAAATTTTGACTCCGGGAGCCAATGATGTATGGGTAGTCAAAATGCCTAAAGGCAAGGAACTGCTATTGCCGTATATAGAGGATGTTATTTTGGATGTAAACGTGCGTGAAAAACGGGTTACGGTACGGTTAATGGAAGGTCTGCTGTAATGAGGGTGGATGTGCTAACCCTGTTTCCAGAGATGTTTGATGGAGTATTTAATGCAAGCATTCTGGGAAAAGCAAGGGATAAGGGAATTGTATCACTGCAAGCGGTTAATTTTCGTCAGTATGCTGGCAACAAGCATGGACAAGTGGATGATACGCCCTATGGCGGTGGGGGCGGCATGGTTTTGAAGCCTGACCCTATTTTTGCTGCGGTGGAAGCGCTGTTGGATAAATCAGAGCAACCAACATTAGAGACAGCCGATGAAGTTATCCAACATGAAGGGGTAGAACGTAACACAGACATAAAATCTCCGCGTATCATTTTGATGTGTCCACAAGGCGAGACTTTTACGCAAAAGAAAGCGGAAGAGCTGGCCAAAGAGGACCATCTTATTTTTATATGTGGGCATTATGAGGGTTATGATGAGCGTATTCGAGAGTATTTGGTGACGGATGAGCTTTCTATCGGAGATTATGTATTGACTGGTGGTGAGCTTCCAGCCATGACCGTCATTGACAGTGTGACACGGTTGCTACCAGGAGTGCTGGGGAACGAAACGAGTGCGGTAACGGACTCGTTTAGTACGGGGCTGCTGGAGTACCCCCATTATACCCGGCCTGCGGAGTTTCGGGGCTGGAAAGTACCTGATGTACTCCTGTCAGGGCATCACGTCAATATTGATTCTTGGAGACGCCAAGAGGCGTTACGTCGCACGATGGAACGCCGACCAGACTTGTTGGAACAGGCTGAACTGACAGGCAAGGAGCGCATGTGGATTGAGGAGCAGCGCAAATCTGACTGTTTGGGGGATAAGCAATAAAGCGCCTTAGACATGAGTGGATTTGAAAGCAGGCGGTGACCTGTTTTATAATGGAGTCAATTAAATAATGTTTGGTCAAATCCCTTTTTGTTGTTGCAATGCGGTATCCTCCATGATACAATACATCTGTTGTGTGTAATACGGTGGTCCTCTGTGGATGATGAAGGAAACGGTTGTGTTTCCAGAAGAAGCATGAACACCTGTACGGAAGGAGGGAGTCATAGATGAATATCGTCCAAGCGATCACTGAAGAACAACTGCGTAAAGATTTGCCTAACTTTCGTCCTGGTGACACTTTGAAAGTGCACGTGAAAGTTATTGAGGGAACTCGTGAGCGTATCCAGTTGTTTGAAGGTGTTGTAATTAAACGCCGTGGTGGTGGAATCAGTGAGACTTTTACAGTTCGTAAAATTTCTTACGGTGTAGGTGTGGAAAGAACTTTCCCGCTTCATTCCCCGAAAATCGATAAAATCGACGTGGCTCGCCGTGGTAAAGTGCGTCGTGCGAAGCTTTATTATCTTCGTGAACTGCGCGGTAAAGCAGCGAGAATTAAAGAAATTCGTCGTTAATACAACGAATAACGAAAGGGGCTTGGTTACAAGCTCCTTTCGTTTTTTCTACGTACATAGGGAACTGTGGATTATTGACCGTAAAGAGAGGACAGTGAGCTATGGAGCAAGAAGTAGGACAAGGAGCTGTACAGCAGCCAACTGATCAGGATGGTACGCCCAAGCGTAAACCAAAAAATGAGATTTTTGAGTGGCTCAAGGCCATCATTATTGCGTTAGTGCTTGTCTTTTTAATCCGCTGGCTTCTCTTTAAGCCGTTTATTGTGGATGGCCCGTCGATGCAGCCTAACTTTCATACCGGAGAACGCGTCATTGTAAATGAGATTTTGTATGATTTCCGCGCCCCTAAACCAGGCGAAGTGATCGTGTTTCATGTGCCGGAGGAAGGAAGAGACTTTATCAAACGCGTCATTGCCGTTGAAGGAGATACGGTCAAGGTAGAAGGTGACACGATTACAGTAAATGGTAAGCCGATTCAGGAAGCTTATTTGAAAGCTCCTTTAGAAGAAGCCCATCAGAATGGCGAGCTTTACAACAAGTTTACAAATTTTCCAAATGAGAAGTTTAAGGATGGAAAAGTTCCGGCAGGGCATATTTTTGTAATGGGAGATAACCGTTCCAATAGTACAGACAGTCGGATGATTGGATATATTGATTTGAAGGAAGTCGTAGGTCGGGCTGACGTTATTTTCTGGCCGGCGAAAGATATGCAGTGGATTAACCACTAGAATAACTAATAAGCAGCATAGCTGCCGTAATCCTAACTAAGAGCCTAAGGGTAAAAGTAGGAGTTACGATCAATGGGGTGATGACGGTGACGATTCAATGGTTTCCTGGTCATATGACCAGAGCGCGCCGCCAAATTGAAGCAAAATTAAAGTTAATTGATTTGGTCATTGAGCTGATTGATGCTCGATTGCCGCTCTCCAGCCGAAATCCAATGATTGATGATATTTTGCAAGGCAAGCCGCGGATGATTATTTTGAATAAAGCAGATTTGGCGGACCCGGTAGTATCACAGCAATGGATTGCTTATTTTAAGGAGCAGGGGCATGTGGCCCTTCCGGTGGATGCCACAACTGGGACGGGACTAAAAGAAATTCCGATTCAGGCTAAGCTGCTGCTTAAGGAAAAGATAGATCGGCAGATTAGGAAGGGAATGAACCCGCGTCCTATGCGTGGGTTGATTGTTGGTATTCCGAATGTTGGTAAATCGACACTGATCAACCGAATGGCGGGACGTAATATTGCAGCTACGGGTGACCGTCCAGGGGTAACGAAGGCACAGCAGTGGATCAAGATCGGAGAAATTGAATTGCTGGATACACCAGGTATTCTATGGCCTAAATTTGAGGATCAGAATGTAGGCTATCGTCTGGCAGTTACAGGTGCGATCAAGGAAGAAATTCTGAATGTCGAGGATATTGCCTTTTTTGCGACTAAATATTTAGTTCAGTACTATTGGGATGCACTGGCAGAGCGCTTTGAGCTCACCGAACGTCCTGAAGATACAGAAAATGCTGATGAAATTGTCAACGTTATGGAAGCGATCGGACGTAAACGTGGCTGTATTGTTAGCGGCGGACGTGTAGATCTCGAAAAGGCGTCAAAAATCATTTTGCGTGAGCTGCGTGCAGGGAAGCTGGGACGATTCAGTTTGGAAGCTCCTTACTGATTTTACTGGTACACCGATGCAGAACATAGCATTTTGTGGCAAGGAAGAACCTTCCCCATCTCTCCGGAGAGGAGGAAGGTTCTTTTGGTATTTGAAGGTAGCTAGAAAAGGGTTTTGGACGGTGAAGGTCTGTGGTAAGCTGAATTCAATCGCTAGAGCTACGGCATGAATGACGCGTTAAACTACATATAGATGGGTAGGTATTGAATATGGAAAATAAAGAGATTGTAGCGAAGGACATGCTACATTATGAAAAAAAATGCTGGGAGCAGTCTTGTGAGCGGATTGCAGGTATTGACGAGGTAGGTCGTGGATGCCTGTTTGGTGATGTTGTGGCCGCAGCAGTCATTTTACCAGTGGGTGAGTTACTGGAAGGTGTGGATGATTCCAAAAAATTGACGGACAAGAAGAGAGAAGCTTACTACGAGCTGATTATGGAGAAGGCTATTGCTGTAGGAGTTGGCTATGTAGACGCGCACACGATTGATGATATCAATATTAAGCAGGCAGCTCGTTTGGCTATGAAGCAGGCCATTGAGGCTTTACATGTATCTCCTGATTATTTACTGGTGGATGCAGAAAAGGTAGATGTGCCTATTCCTCAGCTCTCTATTATTAAAGGAGATGCGAACAGTCAGTCCATTGCGGCGGCCTCTATCATCGCCAAGGTAACCCGTGATCGGCTGTGTAAAGGTGAATGGGATGCGAAGTATCCGGAATATGGGATCGGTATACATAAAGGTTACGCTACCAAGTTGCACAGGGAACAAATTTTGGCGCTAGGACCTACAAAGATGCATAGACGTAGCTTTCTGGGCAATTTGTTGACGGAGCAACCGACACTGTTTGATTTGTAGTTACTTATTATGAATCGGGACAATGCCGATATAAAGTATAACTAATACCATAAGCCCCTTTGAATGGGGGAGAGTGAGAGGAGGGGCGATATGAACATCGGATCTGTATTTCGTGGATTACTTGGAGATGTGAAGGCTGGAGAGGCTAAAAAACTTGATATGCAGCCAGGTCAGGTCGTACGAGGAGTCGTGCTAAAGGTGTCTGAGGACGGCGGTGAGGCTGTGTTGCAAATACAAGGTTCTCAGGTCAGGGCAAAGCTGGAGACCCCTCTTCAACCTGGACAGACTACAACGTTTCAGGTTCAACCGGCTTCCCCCAGCGGAATGACGGTGCTTAAGCCTCTGAACGATGTGGCCAATACACCACAGCAAACCGTAGCGCTGACAGATGTATTGGAATCGGTGGGACTGCCGGATACAGTTCAGAACAGGGAGCTTATACAGGCAATGCAAAAGAATGGTGTGCCGTTGACGTCGGAAAATGCGTCTTCTTTGCGAGAAGCTATGGCGAAGCAAAGCGGCAATGTACAATTGGGAACGTTTGTGCAGGCGGCGGCAGTTGCCTTTCAGCGGGGACTTCCATTGACGGCAGAAAGCATAAACGGATTGCGTCAAGCGATGTTTGGGCCTCCTTTAAATGATCTGTTGTCTTCGCTGGAGCAAGAGCTTGAAACGGTATTAAAACAGCAAGCACAGGGAATATCCACTGATCGTTCAGTGGGGGAATCGACAGCTATAAAGAACGCTGACCGAATGTCTGCAAGTCCAACAGGTGCTTCTTCTGTGGTGGTAGATGGACAGGAAGGCCAAGCTCCTACATTGTCCAAGGATGCTTCTGCCGCTGCAAAGCAGACAGAAGCTGGACAAACCACAGGCGGCAAGGAATTTTTAAAAGGGACTCAAGCAGCCAACCTTGCTACTGCAGTGAGTGAAGCGAGTGCTTTGGCAACAGATTCAGATACTGCGACGGGGGCTACATCTGCAGCCAAAGGGACTGCTTCAGGAGAATCGGAGGCAACCAATGGACGCGGAGCGACAGTGGCATCGGAAGCTGGCGTAAATGCGTCAGAATCGAGTGCTGATGCATTAAATGGTCCTCGCACCAGAGTGGAGCAGTCACAGCAAGCTACTGCGGCAAGCACACAGCTTAAGGATGCGGATGGCGCTCCAGCGGCTGTCACGGCAGAGCCTGCGGGGGCAAAGCCCGCCTTAACCGCAGCCACGGCTAACCGTCTCTCGGCACAGCAGGCTGGTGGCCCTGTGCCGCAATCCACAGCAGGCAACACTGCTGCGCCAGAGGTGCCGCTCCAGCGGCTGCGCACGTTGCTGCAAGAGCTACGCGCGGCGGTGCCACCCGCGCTGAGCACGGCCGTGCCAGAGCAGCCCGCAACGGAAGTGGCGCAGCCAATGGCCGGCGCTTTGCGGGCTGCAGACGCCACTGCATCGCAGCCTGTGACGTCCAGCCCGCAGCTCACTCCCACGGAAGACCCGTGGGTAGGCCGCGTACTGAAGCTGCTCGGTGCAGAGCACGAGCAGCAAGTGCACCGCGCGACTACACAGGTCGCGCAAGGGGCGGCGGCACGTATGGAGCCGCCAGAGGGAATGCCCCAGACGCTGCCGGGATTAGCGGCTGCGTCTGGGGACACGGTGTCAGCAGACGCAGACACCGTAAAAGGGGCACTGCTCCAGCTGATGAGCAGTGACGACCTGCCGCCCGCTTTGAAAGAGGCGGCTCAGCAGGTTGTACAGCACCTGACAGGTCAGCAGTTGCTGCTCAATACAGACCGAACGGCGCCTTTTGCACAAGTACACATGTTTATACCATTCGTTGGACCGGACGGTCGCGAAACAGCTACGATCCAGATTCAGTCCCGCCGCGGCAAACGGGGAGAGCTGGACGCCTCCAACTGTCGTCTTTGGTTTGATTTGGACATGAAGGGACTTGGACCGACCCTGGTAGATGTCCAGGTTGTAGATCGGATTGTAAGTGTCAAGCTCCATAATGATCATGAATGGGCGGCGTCGTTGTTAACCAGTGGGCGTGAGTCCATTCACACAGCGTTGGAGTCACTAGGATACCAACTTCTATCGCTTCGTACCGAGCCCATGCCCATAAGGACTGAACAGAACAGCCTCGCCTCTTCTGAAGTACAAAGCTATGTGCCTCAGCCGTATAAAGGAGTCGATCTTAAAATATGAAAGAGCCGTTGGAACCCCCTTCTCCTTCCATAAAGAAGGCGGTCGCCCTTAAATATACGCCTGGTGAGAGCGAAGCACCGATTGTCGTTGCCAAAGGGAGCGGCCGTATTGCGGATAGCATTTTAGAAAAAGCTAAAGAACATGGTGTTCCAGTACAGGAGGATGCTGCGCTGGTTGAAGTACTATCCAAACTTGATTTGGACGAACAAATCCCTGCTGAGCTCTATCAGTTGGTGGCAGAGGTGCTTACCTATATATATCAAATGGATCGGCTTGCTTCAAGGGATGACTGGTGATGTGGAATGAAATGAAGGCTGGAGGCAAGGATCAACGGAAAGCCAAAGGAGCGATGGGCGAAGAGGTAGCGGCTTTGTTTTTAGAAAACGTTGGTTACCGAATCATAGAGCGTAATTGGCGATGCCGCAGTGGTGAAATAGATCTGATTGCCAAGCAGGAGCATACACTCGTGTTTATTGAGGTACGTAGTCGAAGTAGCTCCAAATATGGAACGCCAGCAGAATCAGTTACTGCGCGTAAAATAGCCCAAGTTCGCCAAACAGCCGCTGTATATTTGCATATGAACGGGATTGGAGATGCTCCAATCCGCTTTGACATGATTTCTGTACAATTAACTGACGAAAAGGCAGTTGTTACAGACCATTTAATAGGCGCATTTTAAGAGTAAGAGCTTTTTCGAAGCTAAGAGTGCGGGACTGAATTCATATGTACAGGTTGACAGGAAGGAAAGCTACAGGTATATTTTATTGAGAATAGTTATCATTTTCATCTGAAAATGAATATCGAGAAGTTGTACCTGTGAAGGAGGATTTACGTGACAAAACATACCTTTAGTGAACATGTCATAGATGTAATTCAGGAACGCCGGACGATTAAACGATTTAAATCCGACTCTATTCCGGTAGATACGATCAAAGAATTGCTGGACGTCGCTGTGTGGGCTCCTAATCATAAAATGCGTGAACCGTGGCGTTTTCTGTTGTTTGCTGGTGAAGGACGGAAAAAGCTTGCAAAAGCAATTGCAGCCGATATCGGTAAGGACAACAAGTTTGAGAGCGGCATTTTGCACAACCCGATCCAGCTTTTAGTAGTGCTGGAAGAAGACCCGCGTCAAGCGGTTTGGGATGAGGATTTTGCAGCGGTCAGCGCGCTTGTACAAAATTTTATGCTTGCCGCATGGAGCAAAGGAATCGGAACGTTTTGGGTGACAAAGCCATTTTTGTATTCGCCTAAGTTCCGTGAGCACTTGGGAATTCAACCAGGTGAGAAGGTAATAGGAATGATATATGCAGGCTATCCTGACGTTATCCCGGAACCAAGACCACGTACTCCCGCAGCTGATAAGCTGACCTTGTTTGACAAATAATCTGTCGTCAGATAAACTTAGTCAAGAATTTTGAAAGCATAGTTCGGAGCTAAAATTTCGAACATTACATTTGCAAAGAATGAAAATTTGGAAGCACCTTTTTTCATATATGCAATGATTCCCGAGAGGGAGCATTCCAATATGAGGAGAGGTGCTTTTTGATATGTATGGAAAATTACACGGAGCTTGTCTGTATGGAATAGATGGCGTTCTGATTGAAGTTGAGACTGATTTGTCCAATGGCTTGCCTCAGACAGCGATTATAGGATTGCCGGATTCGGCGATTCGAGAGGCAGTGGAGCGTGTCAGAGCAGCAATTAAAAACTGTGGCTTTAAATATCCGTCCCAGCGTGTCACGATTAATTTAGCTCCTGCTGATTTGCGTAAGGAAGGTTCATCTTTTGACCTTGCTATCGCTTTAGGGTTGCTGACAACCAGTGAACAGGTCGTTTTACCCGTGGGAGAACGGACGCTGTTTATTGGCGAGCTGGCGCTGGATGGCAGTATTCGCCCTGTAAATGGGGTGCTGTCCATGGTTGATCTGGCCAAGCGAGAAGGATTCAACTCCGTGCTGCTTCCCCAGGAAAACGCAAGCGAGGCTCGTCTGATTACGGGTATACGTATTTACGCTATACGTCATCTAGCAGATCTTATCCCGATTGAAAATTGTGCACAAGGGACTGTTGATAGGCAAGCGACAAATCAGAGTTGTACTGCCAGTAAACAAGTCTTGATCTGTTCCTATGACCATTTACCTCAGGCAGAGCAAATACCGTTGTGTGAGAAAGAAGAGATAACTAGCAACATGGAGGATTACAGCGATGTGCTGGGTCAGCTGCACGCCAAGCGTGCGTTAGTCATCGCTGCAGCCGGAATGCATAATATCCTGCTCATGGGACCGCCGGGGGCTGGAAAAACAATGCTCATCCGCAGGTTGCCATCTATCCTTCCGCCTTTGACTGAAAGAGAGGCGCTTGAAGTCACGAAAGTATACAGCGCCGCCGGGAAGTGGAAGGAGTCATCGCCCCATCTGATGAATATTCGTCCCTTCCGGTCGCCTCATCATACGATCTCTGCTGCTGGTTTGGTGGGTGGGGGAGGTATACCCAAACCAGGAGAAATCAGTCTTGCACACCGGGGGATTTTATTTCTGGATGAGTTGCCTGAGTTTAGCCGTCATGTACTAGAAGTGCTGCGTCAACCTTTGGAAGACCACAATGTTACGATCAGTCGTTCACGTGCTGTTTTTAAGTATCCGGCGCATTTTTTACTTGCTGCCTCTTTAAATCCGTGTCACTGTGGCTTTTTCGGAAATGATACGGAACATCAGCGCTGTACCTGTTCACCTGCAGCAGTAGCTCGCTACCGTTCACGTATTTCCGGTCCACTGCTGGATCGGATTGATCTTCAGCTTGAAGTATCGCAGCCGAAGGATTGGCGGGAGGAAAAAGAATCATTGTCATCCGCTGAAATGCGAAGGCAGGTGCTGGCTGCTCAAGCGATACAAATCCACAGATATAGCAAGCTTCCCTTTTCATGGAATAGTGAGCTGTCCGGTCAGATGCTTCGTAAATATGCCGTATTAGAAAAAAATGCAGCGGACTTGCTTGATCAGACAATGGACGCACTCGGTTTAAGCATGCGTGCGTATGATCGAATTCTCAAGCTTTCGCGTACCATTGCAGACTTACATGACTCAGAGAAAATTTTGACTTCACATGTGGCTGAAGCTATTCAATACCGCCACATGGATAGAGCAAATGCCAGTTTTCCTGAAAGTTAAAAAGGCGATAAAACTTAGTAGTTATAACACAATCATTTTTATGAAAGAGTTTTTCCAAAGGGTATGTACAATAGAAAATGGAAAAAAAGGACAAAAAAAGCTCCAGACAATAAAGATCTGGAGAAGAAAAATAAGATTATGACATTAGTGATTATACTATGAATATATCAGTTCCGTATATACGTTTATGCAGCATCTCCCATGTTACTTGATGGAAAAAAACAAACAGTCTTTAACGAAGGGATAGCTGAAAGGATAACAAGCCCCTCGACAAAAACGGTTGAGGGGTTTGTTGTGAAATTCATTCTAACGAAACTATTGAATCCATGAAGAGAGATGAAGACGTCCCCCTACATGTACTAAATAAAATCTAAGTTACAAAACGTTCAGTTTCACTTCAATATTACCGCGGGTAGCGCGGGAGTATGGACATTGTTCGTGTGCGCCTTCCACCAGTTTTAATGCAGTTTCATGATCGACGCCTTTTACCAATACATCGAGGTTTACTCCAATTCCGAAGCCGCCGTCTTCCACTTTGCCGAAATGGACCGTAGCTGTTACTTCAGTACCTTCATGCTTAACACGTTGCATGCGAGCAACCATATTTAAAGCACTATCAAAGCAAGCGGAATAGCCTGCTGCGAACAATTGCTCTGGATTCGTACCTGCACCGCCTGCGCCGCCCATTTCTTTTGGGGTATCAATATCTAAACGAAGTTCAGGGGAAGAAGACTCGATATAACCGTTACGTCCACCAACCGCTTTTACTGTTGTTTCATACATTTTTTGTTGAATGGTCATCATAATCCAATCACTGCCTCTCGCTCAATTTATATTTTACACAATTTAATTTATCAAAATAATTATCGTTTGTAAAGTATTTTGTGCAATTAGCATGTATTTTATTATATAATGTGCTAAAATAATGACGAAAGTAGGTGATCAGACAGCATGGAAAACAACCCTAATGAAGGTACAGCATTAAAACTTGATAATCAGTTATGCTTTGCCATATATGCATGCTCCAGAGAGATTACGAAGTTATACCAGCCTTATCTGGAAAAGCTCGGTGTGACGTACTCGCAATATTTGGTACTTATCGTGCTCTGGGAGCGTGAAGAGTGTACAGTGAAGGAATTGGGTGAGGCACTATATTTGGACTCCGGCACACTAACTCCGCTATTGAAGAGATTGCAGAACGCCGGGCTGATCGATCGAAAGCGTTCCACTCAGGATGAGCGTAAGGTGCTGATTTCTTTGACGACAGAGGGAAGCGCATTGCGGGAAAAAGCTCTATCTGTACCAGGATGCATCCAGGAAAAAACAAGTATGACTCATGATCAATTTGGGTCGCTTCTGCTCCAGTTCAATGATCTGCTTGACCGTGTTCATCAAGCGAATGTACAAATTGAAAAATCATAAGGTATTTTCAGTTGCTCTTGCGAATCTTATGGCATGAGTTGTTCTCAGCTGAAAGTAATAATGCTTGAAGAAATAAAGTGCCTCTTAATGCGGATTAGGTAATCCCATGTTGTAGAGGTGCTTTTTTTTTGTGTGAATTTGTATTAATGGTAATATCCAATAATATCCAAGCATTCGATTTTGGGAATGATAATGATATCAAAATACTGTAATTCATGAGGTTAAATTATAAGGAAAGCGTTTTAAAAACATGTTACAATGATGTAGGTTTAGTATAGATTTCCTTGTGAACCGCCCTTGTTGCAGTCATGTTGATAGGAGGATTCCAGAATGAATATCCATGAATATCAGGGTAAAGAAGTATTAAAGCGGTACGGAGTGGCTGTACCGAACGGTAAGGTTGCCTATACGGTGGAGGAAGCCGTTGCTGCGGCAGAATCGCTTGGAAGCGCTGTTACGGTGGTAAAAGCACAAATTCATGCTGGTGGACGCGGTAAAGCGGGTGGCGTGAAAGTTGCCAAAGGTTTGGATGAGGTGCGGACTTTTGCTTCTGAAATTTTGGGTAAGGTGCTGGTGACGCATCAGACCGGACCTGAAGGTAAAGAGGTCAAACGCCTTTTGGTTGAGGAAGGCTGCGATATTCATAAAGAATATTACGTCGGCGTTGTCGTAGATCGTGCGACTGGACGTATCGTAATGATGGCCTCAGAAGAAGGCGGTACGGAAATCGAAGAGGTGGCTGCAGCCACTCCGGAGAAAATTTTTAAAGCGGTTGTTGATCCAGCGATTGGGCTTCAGGTGTATCAGGCGCGTAAGTTGGCATATGACATTAATATTCCTAATGAACTGGTAAACAAAGCGGTCAAGTTTATGCTGGCGCTATACGAAGCTTTTGTGGACAAGGATTGTTCGATTGCAGAAATCAATCCCTTAGTCGTTACGGGTGATGGGAATGTACTGGCGTTGGATGCCAAACTGAATTTTGATTCTAATGCGTTGTTCCGTCATAAGGATATTTTGGAATTGCGTGATTTGGATGAAGAGGATGAGAAGGAAATTGAGGCATCTAAATACGATCTAAGCTATATCGCTCTGGACGGAAATATTGGCTGTATGGTCAATGGTGCGGGTTTGGCGATGGCAACCATGGATATTATTAAATATTACGGTGGCGATCCGGCCAACTTCCTAGACGTAGGGGGCGGTGCGACGACGGAAAAGGTAACCGAAGCGTTCAAAATCATTTTGTCCGATCCGAAGGTAGAAGGTATTTTCGTGAACATTTTCGGCGGAATTATGCAGTGTGACATCATTGCGAACGGCGTCGTGGAGGCTGCCAAACAGTTGGGGCTGACTCGTCCGCTTGTTGTCCGTCTTGAAGGTACGAATGTTGAGCTCGGCAAACAGATTTTAGCGGAATCCGGTTTGAATATCGTGGCAGCCGATTCCATGGCGGATGGCGCCCAAAAAATCGTCGAACTTGTTCAATAGCCTGTTTGCATTCCGATATGCCGAATAAACGATAGGGGATGTGAAGATCGTGAGTATTTTGGTCGATAAGCATACAAAGGTGATTACACAGGGGATTACGGGAAAAACGGCGTTGTTTCATGCCAAGGGTGCACTTGATTACGGCACACAAATGGTAGGTGGCACCTCTCCAGGTAAGGGAGGCACCGAGGTAGAAATTACACTGGAGAACGGACAACAGGTCAAATTGCCGGTGTTTAATACAGTGAGCGAAGCCAAGGAAGCTACTGGCGCTACAGCGAGCGTGATTTACGTGCCACCAGCTTTTGCCGCAGATTCCATTTTGGAGGCTGTAGATGCGGAATTAGATCTCGTGATTTGTATCACGGAGGGCATTCCGGTGCTTGATATGATCAGGGTCAAACGTTTTATGGAAGGTAAAAAGACCGTTCTGATTGGCCCTAACTGCCCGGGCGTTATTACGCCAGGAGAATGTAAAATCGGTATTATGCCAGGTTACATTCATCTACCAGGTCATGTAGGCGTTGTGTCACGTAGTGGTACTTTGACCTATGAAGCAGTGCATCAGTTAACGACCCGAGGTATAGGACAATCTTCTGCGGTTGGTATTGGCGGTGACCCCGTTAAAGGTTCAGAATTCATTGATATTTTGCAACGCTTCAATGAGGACCCCAACACTCATGCTGTCATTATGATCGGAGAAATTGGTGGTACAGCCGAGGAAGAGGCTGCCGAGTGGATCAGGGATAATATGACGAAGCCGGTGGTTGGTTTTATCGGTGGTGTGACTGCGCCTCCTGGCAAACGGATGGGGCATGCAGGTGCCATTATTTCTGGCGGAAAAGGAACGGCCAAAGAGAAAATTGCCACGCTTGAAGCCTGCGGGATCAAGGTGGCACCGACTCCTTCCGAAATGGGCTCGACACTGGTAAGTGTGCTGGAAGCACGTGGTATTTTGAATTTGTGTACGACACATTAAATCGTGTTTCTTCATTAATATACAGGCCATAAAACTGCATCGAAATTTGCCGCAGGCTAGTGTATAATGAAAGAAAGGTAAGCAACCTTTTTATCTTCTGAAACAGGGGATGAAAAGGTTGCTTTTTTGCGTTAAGACAGGCTTGTCAGGGAAACGCTTGCAAAATGATTCATTGTGCCACAAAATAAGGGAGGGTTCACTCTTCCGTGAATGGGGGAACCATAGTTTGGAAGAAAGATGGCTTTTGTTAGGCTTACATGAGTTAGAGGGAATCGGAAGAAAAACAATTCAGCGTATTTGGTCGAGTGACTATCAATTGCATGAGCTACTGCATTTTAGCGAACAGAAGTGGATCGAGATAGGGTTAAGCCCTGCTCAGGCACGCATTGCGGCTCAGTGTTATGATGAAGAATGGGTGCATGAACGATATCAGCGAGTTCAATCCTGTGATATTGGAACGGTAACTTATGTGGACGAGGATTATCCCCTATTAATGAAGGAAACAGTTGACCCACCTTGGGTAATGTATACAAAAGGGGATAAATCACTTTTGCATACATGTTCTATAGCCATGGTAGGAACCCGCGTTCCCACCGCTTATGGACGTAGAGCAGCGGAGATACTAACAGAGGGATTATGTAATGCAGGGATTACAATCGTTAGCGGATTGGCGAGAGGGATTGACAGTATTTGTCACGAAACAGCCCTGCGCCGGGGAGGAAACACGATTGGTGTACTGGGAACAGCGATTGATCAAATTTATCCTCCCCAAAATGCGTCTTTATTTGCAGAGATGGCTAGCAATGGCTTGATCTTATCAGAGTATCCTCCAGGCACAAGGTCGCATCCAGGAATGTTTCCACAACGTAATCGGATTATAGCCGGTCTAACGAAGGGAACGCTTGTTGTCGAAGCAGATGCAAGAAGCGGCTCCTTGATTACCGCTGATGCTGCACTGGAGGCAAATCGAGATGTGTTTGCTGTTCCCGGACCCATTACGTCACCGAAGAGTAGAGGTACGCTGAGCTTGATTAAGCAAGGGGCAAAAACGGTCACTGAAGCTTCGGATATTATTGAGGAGTATGAAGCAGATTTGCGTACAAGGGAGGTTTCTTCATACAATAGAGAGCAGAGTCTTAATCTGAAGGAGGTCTCCAAAGTGCCAGAAAGTGAGACTTCTGAGGAAAACCGTGTCATACTGTTGCTTGAACAGGGAACCATGACACTGGATGAACTGCTTGATGCTACGGCATGGGATTTTGGACTTTTACACGCAGTTCTGTTATCGTTAATCATAAAAAAAAGGATCGCCCAGCTAGCGGGCACAAAATACAAGCTTATTTAGTAGTTGTTTTTGCAAAGTCCTTAGTTAGTAAATGCACAAATTCAATTTTAAACATCAGGTGGAGGGCAGTATGGCATTCATCCGCGTCGCGGATTCCTACTCCTTCCCCACTTCCTGAAATGTGTTGACATTATGACTCGCAGCAGCGGAGCAGATGGAATTTTTCTGAAGAATCTCAGCGATCCGGAAGAATGACCAATCTGTGAAGCTCTCTATCGCGTCATAACTCACCACATTTCAGGAAGTCTATCATATTCATGTGTGTAATTGAGAGGAGGAAGAGCCTATGGCGGATTCACTCGTCATCGTGGAATCGCCTTCCAAGGCGAAGACGATCGGCAAATACTTAGGCAGCAAATATATCGTCAAGGCTTCCATGGGTCATATCAGGGATTTACCGAAGAGTCAGATCGGCGTAGAGGTCGAAAATGATTTTAATCCCAAATACATTACCATTCGAGGTAAAGGCTCAATTCTAAAAGAATTAAAGGATGCCCGAAAAAAAGTAAAAAAAGTATATCTGGCGGCTGACCCGGATCGCGAAGGTGAAGCTATTGCCTGGCATCTGGCGCATGCGCTGGAACTGGACGATACAGCAGATTGCCGTGTTGTATTTAATGAAATTACGAAGCAGGCTGTCAAAGATGCTTTTAAAACACCCCGTAAAATCAATATGGATTTGGTCAATGCTCAGCAGGCACGACGGATACTGGATCGACTTGTTGGCTACAAAATCAGCCCGTTGCTCTGGAAAAAGGTGAAAAAGGGCCTATCCGCTGGGCGTGTGCAGTCGGTTGCGGTGAAAATTATTTTGGACCGGGAAAACGAGATCAATGAGTTTGTACCGGAAGAATACTGGACGATTACAGCTAAACTAGCTATTAAAGACAGTACCTTTGAAGCGAAATTTCATAAGCTGCGCGGTGAAAAGAAAGAACTCTCTAGCGAAGCGGATGTACAAGAAGTGTTAGAAGCTATCGGAAAATCGTCCTACAAGGTACGCGATGTTAAAGAGAAAGAGCGTTTACGCAATCCTTCTCCTCCATTCACAACAAGTTCCTTGCAGCAGGAGGCGGCTCGGAAGCTCAACTTCCGTGCATCTAAAACGATGTCTGTAGCTCAGCAGCTATATGAGGGTGTGGATTTAGGTAAAGAAGGGACCGTGGGTCTGATTACGTATATGCGTACGGATTCCACACGGATCGCCGCTTCAGCTCAAGAGGAAGCGAAAGAATTAATTATTCAAAAATATGGCGAAGCTTTTGTACCTGAAACTCCTCGTCAATATTCAAAAAAAGCGGCCAACGCCCAGGATGCGCATGAAGCGATTCGTCCAACCTCTGCGTTACGCGATCCGGAAACAGTTAAGCCGTTTATGAGTCGGGATCAGTTCCGTTTGTACAAATTGGTATGGGAACGTTTCATGGCCAGCCAGATGGCTTCTGCTATTATGGATACTTTGTCCGTAGATATTGAAGCGGGTGAGACGATATTCCGGGCAGCAGGTTCTAAGGTCCGTTTTCCAGGTTTCATGAAAGTGTATGTAGAGGGAAATGACGACGGTAAAACCGAAGAAGATAAACTGCTGCCACCACTTCATCCAGGCGATAAATTAAAAAAAGAAGCGGTTGAGCCGAAGCAGCATTTTACACAACCGCCTCCCCGTTATACGGAAGCGCGACTGGTGAAGACGCTGGAAGAACTGGGTATAGGACGTCCAAGTACGTATGCACCAACGCTGGAAACCATTCAGAAACGTGGGTACGTTGCTATTGAAGAGAAGAAGTTTTTCCCTACAGAGCTGGGCGAATTGGTCATCGAACAGATGGAGGAGTTCTTCCCAGAGATTCTGAATGTGGAGTTTACAGCTAATATGGAAGGTGATCTTGACCACGTCGAAGAAGGCGAAGGTAATTGGGTCAAGGTGTTGAGTGACTTTTACGAGTCATTCGAGAAGCGACTTGAAGTGGCTGAAGAAGAAATGAAAGAAATTGAAATAAAAGATGAAGTATCCGATGTCATTTGTGATAAGTGTGGCAGCCAAATGGTGTATAAGCTTGGCCGATTTGGTAAATTCCTGGCCTGTTCTGCTTTTCCAGATTGCCGTAACACAAAGCCAATTGTTAAGGATATCGGGATTAATTGTCCTACATGCGGTGAGGGTCATGTCGTCGAACGACGGAGTAAAAAGGGACGTGTCTTCTATGGATGTGACCGCTACCCGGAATGTGATTTTGTTTCCTGGGATAAACCGTCCATTAAGCCTTGCCCAAGTTGCAGTAGCCTAATGGTCGAAAAACGTACAAAACAAGGAACGAAGCTCAACTGTACTGTCTGCGATCACAGCGAAATGCTGGAAGAGAGCGATGAGAGCGTAGAGACTTCTTAAGAACAACAATAGCAGGGGGATTTAAACGTGAGTGAACTACAAAAGGTAACGGTCATCGGAGCAGGTTTGGCGGGCAGCGAAGCTGCCTGGCAAATTGCAAGCCGTGGAGTGCCAGTTAAGTTATATGAAATGAGGCCGGTTGTAAAAACACCAGCACATCATACAGATAAATTTGCCGAACTGGTATGCAGTAATTCCTTGCGGGCAAACGGCCTAACGAATGCAGTAGGCGTACTGAAGGAAGAGATGAGAATACTGAACTCCTTGATTCTGAGTGCAGCAGATCGTCATGCTGTTCCGGCTGGCGGTGCATTGGCAGTGGATCGTGACGGATTTTCCGGTCATATTACTGATACGCTTCATCAACACCCTTTGATCGAGGTTGTTAATGAAGAGCTTCAGGAAATCCCACAGGACGGTATTGTGGTCATTGCGACGGGGCCTTTAACTTCTCCAGCTTTGTCGGAACAGATTAAATCGCTGATGGGAGAGGAGTATTTTTATTTTTACGATGCGGCAGCCCCGATTGTAGAAAAGGACTCTATCGACATGAGCAAGGTTTATCTGGCTTCCCGTTATGATAAGGGAGAAGCAGCGTACTTGAATTGTCCGATGAACGAAGCGGAATTTGATGCTTTTTATGAGGCTCTGATTACGGCTGAGGTAGCGCAAGTCAAGGAATTCGAAAAAGAAATTTATTTCGAAGGCTGTATGCCCATCGAAGTGATGATGCAACGTGGGAAACAAACGGCATTGTTCGGACCGATGAAACCTGTGGGTCTCGTAAATCCACATACAGGTGAACTGCCCCACGCAGTTGTTCAGCTTCGGCAGGATAACGCCGCAGGAACGTTGTATAATCTGGTTGGTTTCCAGACTCACCTCAAATGGGGGGAGCAAAAGCGTGTATTTTCAATGATTCCGGGTCTTGAAGAGGCAGAGTTTGTTCGTTACGGTGTGATGCATCGCAATACCTTTATTAATTCTCCGCAGCAACTTCATCCAACCTATCAGTTCAAGGGAAGAAGTAATCTATTCTTCGCCGGACAAATGACCGGTGTAGAGGGATATGTGGAGTCGGCGGCTTCTGGTCTGCTGGCCGGGATGAATGCGGCACGAGCAGCGCGTGGACAGGAAATGTTTGTATTTCCTGCAGAAACGACATTAGGCAGCATGGCGCGGTATATTACGACCGCTGATTTTAAGCATTTTCAACCGATGAATGCAAATTTTGGTTTGCTTCCAAAGTTGGAGAAACGGATTCGTAACAAAAAGGAAAAAAATGAAGCTCTCGCTAATCGCGCGCTGGAAAGTTTGCATGGTTATATCAACGAAACGGGAGTTATGTCAGCTGAAGTACAGGCATAAGGATGAAGGAAAAGGAGGAGCGCGTTATGGATATGTCCTTTCATGCTACCACCATCTGCGCTGTACGCCACAATGGCAAAGGAGCTATTGCGGGTGATGGACAGGTAACGTTCGGCAACAGTGTTGTAATGAAGCAGACGGCAAAAAAAGTGCGCAGATTGTATCGTGGTCAGGTCGTTGCGGGATTTGCGGGTTCGGTGGCAGATGCTATCACGTTATTTGAAAAGTTCGAAAATAAGCTAGAGGAACACCACGGAAATCTTCAAAGAGCAGCCGTGGAACTGGCCAAGGACTGGCGTCAGGATCGTATTCTGCGCAAGCTGGAAGCGCTCATGATTGTGATGGACTCATCCGGAATGCTGCTCATTTCTGGAGGCGGCGAAATTATCGAGCCGGATGATGATGTGCTTGCGATTGGCTCAGGTGGTAATTTTGCATTGGCGGCTGCCCGTGCTTTCAAACGCCATGGCTCTGGCATGGAAGCAAAGGACATGGCACGGGAAGCGCTAGAGGTTGCTTCGGAAATATGTGTGTATACGAACAATCAGATTATCGTGGAAGAACTGTAAATCGGCTCTGAGTATTCAAGGGTGGAGGAGTGCAAAATGAATAATCAATCGTTGACGCCCAGACAAGTGGTATCCGAGCTGGATAAGTATATTGTCGGACAAAAGGAAGCTAAAAAATCTGTTGCTGTTGCCTTGCGTAACCGTTATCGGCGTAGTAAGCTACCGGATGATATCCGGGATGAAATTGTGCCTAAAAATATTTTGATGATCGGACCAACAGGTGTGGGTAAAACTGAAATTGCACGTAGACTTGCACGGCTCGTGGGGGCTCCTTTTGTCAAGGTAGAGGCGACCAAATTTACAGAAGTGGGTTACGTCGGTCGTGATGTGGAATCCATGGTGCGTGATCTGATGGAAACCTCTATTCGCATCGTTAAGACGGAACGAACAGAGAATGTGAAGGACAAAGCGGAAGACATGGCAAATGAACGGATTGTCAGCATCCTTGTACCTGCAGAAAAGTCAAACAAATCGCAACGTAATCCCTTTGAAATGCTATTTGGCAATAACACGGGAACTTCGGTAGAAGAAGAACCACCACAACAGGATGGATCTTTGGCAGAAAAGCGCCGTAAGGTTAAATTCGATCTGTTGTCTGGTAAGCTTGAGGATGATGTTATAGAGATTGATGTGGAGGATACTGCACCCAATATGCTCGATATGTTTGCTGGGCAAGGGAATGAACAAATGGGTATGAATATGCAGGAGATGTTCGGAAGTTTTCTGCCCAAGCGGACGAAGAAGCGCAAGCTACCAGTCAAGGAAGCTCGCAAGGTGCTAATTCAAGATGAAGCTGCCAAATTGATCGATATGGATGATGTGATTCAGGAGTCTGTGAAGCGTGCTGAGCAATCCGGTATTATTTTTATTGATGAAATAGATAAGATTGCCAGCCAGGGTAAGGGGAGCGGCCCCGATGTGTCGAGAGAAGGCGTCCAGCGCGATATTTTACCTATTGTCGAGGGATCTACCATCATGACCAAATACGGTCCGGTAAGAACAGATTACATTCTGTTTATTGCTGCAGGTGCTTTTCATGTTGCAAAACCATCTGACCTGATCCCTGAGCTTCAGGGCCGTTTTCCAATCCGTGTGGAATTAAGTAGCCTGACTTTGGATGAGTTTGTGTCGATACTGACGGAGCCTAAAAATGCGCTGACCAAGCAATACACTGATCTACTCCGTACTGAGGAGATTGAAGTCGAATTTTCTGCGGAAGCGATCCGTGAGATTGCCAGCATTGCTGAGTCTGTAAATCGCAACACCGAAAATATTGGCGCACGTCGTTTGCATACCATTCTAGAAAAGCTGCTGGAGGATCTGTCGTTTGAAGCACCAGAGCTTACATTGGATCGTATGATCATTACCCCGGAATATGTACGTGAGAAGCTGGGAGATATTGCCCAAAACAGGGACCTTAGTCAGTATATTTTATGAATAGGGTTTCTAAAAATAGGGTGTGTGGTCCAGAATAACACTATCTTGCACCGTCGTTTAGACCTAGATAATGGTCAAGTTGATGATTTTTCTGTCTATTCCAAAAGTAGGACGTATAATCTTTTACAGGTGTAAAGTGCTAAGAAAACATTCATTTTCTTGAAATAAACCTGAAAAATTTAACATTTTATGCATCTAAAGCCCTCTTTTTTAAAAAAGATAGGGCTTTTTTCTTATTGTAATTAGGTCCCAACTCTACGAAACTTAGAATATATGACAGAAAGTTATTATTTTCTACTTAAGACCTAAAAGAAATGTATAATTATGAAATTTTATTGTCGAAAAAAAGTGAAAAATCTTGTTTTATTGAATCTTACTTTGGAGTAGACGCTGGGAGGGAGGAGCTAAATGAATCTGCTGGGTGATATGAGCTTTCAAAAGCTTCAGGCAGGTGTACAGGCGGCAAATACGAGACAACGTGTGATGGCGGACAATATATCCAATGCGGATACCCCGTATTTTAAGCGTTCGGAGGTTTCATTTGAAGAACTGCTTCAGCAGCAAATGGACGGTGATGTCACACCACTACGTGGAAAAGTAACCAATTCAAGACATTTTCAAATAGGACCTGTGAACTCCATTCCAGATGCCACGGTCACCAAAGATGGGTACTCAGTCATGAATAACAATATGAACAACGTAGATATCGACAGAGAAATGAGTCTTATGGCTGAAAATCAACTAAGATATAATACCTACATCCAAGAAATTAATGAGCGCATCAAAATGATGAGAACAGCGGTAGAAGGGAGATAGGACTAGGTGAAGATTAACAACGGCTTTGATATTAGTGCATCTGCTCTTACGGCCCAACGGTTGCGGATGGACGTTATATCTAGCAACATTGCCAACGCAGAGACAACTCGGGCGAAAGTAGAGAATGGACAAGCAGTTCCATATCGGAGAAAAACGGTTGTTTTGGAGCCGAACCAATCTGGCTTTGCCGATGTTTTAAAGGCTCAAATGGAAGGAAGTAGCACAAGCGCTGCTGGCGTTAAGGTTTCGCAAATTCAGGAAGATCAGTCACCTTTGAAGCCTGTGTACAATCCGGGTCACCCGGACGCTGATAAAGATGGCTATGTATATATGCCTAATGTAGACATTATGAAAGAAATGGTCGACATGATTTCCGCAACACGCTCATACGAAGCCAATGTAACAGCTCTGAATGCATCAAAGGCTATGGTTTCCAAAGCGCTTGAAATCGGTCGCTAAGTTCTAGGACTACTAACTACTTAATAGGGAGAGTAAAACATGATTCAGAACGCCATGTTTAATGTACAGACACCGGTAATACAGCAGATTCAATCGCCTAACAATGAGTTGACGAAAGCGACGCCTTCCGAATCCTTGAAGGATTTTGGTTCCTTCCTAAAGGATGCTCTCAATGAAGTAGGGCAGCAGGAAGCCGCTACGCACCAGATGTCCGACCAATTCATGGCAGGCAAAGTTGATGTAGATCAGGTCATGATCACTTCCCAACAAGCGCTGCTTTCCCTGCAGCTTACTACACAGGTCCGAAACAAAGCGATCGAAGCCTATCAGGAGATCATGCGTACACAGATGTAAAGAGGGTTTAGCAAAGTTTCGGATGGGGTGACGGAGTGAACGAGAGAATCGCCCAATATCGGGATAAGATTTCCGGGTATTGGAATAATTTCAGCAAAAAACAGAAGATATTACTTGTTTCGACATTAGCATTCATCATTATCGCCGTTGTAGTGCTAACGATGCAGTTTACTAAAACCGAGTATGAAGTGGCTTTCCGAGATTTAAATGCTAACGATGCAGCCGGAGTCATTAAATATCTCGATTCTGCGGGTATACCGTATCAACTTAATGCTGGTGGGACACAAATCTCAGTTCCAACCGCTAATGCGGATAAGGCGAAGGTAGATGTTGGGTCTCAAGGCCTGATTCAGAAGGGTTCAATCGGCATGAGTGCTTTTGACCAGTCCTCCTCTGCCATTGGTATGACGGAGAACGAGTTCAATGTGAAGTACAATAATGCATTGAACGGCGAAATACAGCAACTGTTGGAACGGATGGATGGTGTCCAAAGCTCCAAAGCTGTCATTAATATGCCAAAGGAAAACATTTTTGCCGGACTTGAAGAAAAGGACAAAGCCTCCGCTTCGATTCAAATGGAATTCGAGCCTGGCTTTACTCCAAATCAGCAAGCGATCGACGGATATTTTAATCTGGTAAAAACGGCCGTACCGAATCTGCCAGTGGAAAACATTACGATCACCAATAAGGAATATGAGTTGATTCCAACGGCCAAGGGCGGCCAAGGTGGGCTCACTAGTGGTGTTCAGGAAAACATGGCTCTACAGAAGAAGTTTGAGAGCGATGTAAGGAATAATGTTCAACAATTTTTGTCGAAAATTGTTGGAGACGACAAGGTAAATGTGCTGGTTATGTCCCAGCTAAATTTCGACAAAGTAACATCAAAGGAACAAATGGTCACACCTGTTGATCAAACGAAAATGAAGGGTATTGAAATTAGCGCCCAACAAATTCAGGAAAGCTATACGGGCAGTAGTGGACAAACCGGAGGAGTTGCAGGAACAGGAACACAGGATGTTCCAGGCTATCCTGGAGGAGCTAATTCCGGCAATACCAGCTCAGATAAGAGTTCAAGTACGATTAACTACGAAGTTAACCGAATTGCAAGGGATATTATCCAAAGTCCGTACACTGTAAAAGATTTAACCATTAATGTAGCAGTTGAACCACCAACAGGTCAGCAAACGTTGGATACTGCAACTCAGACAGCAATTCAAAATATTTTGGTTAATATTGTAAGAGCGTCGTTAGCGAATTCTGGTACTACTATTACAGACGCTGATTTGGCTAAGAAGGTTTCAGTGTTCTCACAAGCTGTTCCGGCGCCTGCGAGCACGAATACATTCTTCTCAGCTTCCAACCCTTGGCTATGGGGCATCGGAGCTGCTGTTCTGGCACTGCTGGCGGGTGTAATCTTCCTCATCGTACGCGGTCGTCGTAATCAGGAAGAAGAGTTGGATGAAGAATTGCAACTCATGCCAACGCCGACGGAGTTCCCGTCTATTACCATGGAAAGTGTGACAAATGAAAGTCAAGTGCGTAAACAGCTTGAAAGTCTGGCGAAAAAGAAACCCGACGAATTCGTCAATCTGCTTCGTACATGGCTGGCTGACGAATAGAGGTGAGTTCATTGGCAAAGGCAAGCAGTCAAGGTTTAACGGGAAGACAGAAAGCGGCTATACTTCTGATCACAATGGGACCAGAGGTATCTGCTCAAATATTCAAGCATTTGCGTGATGAGGAGATCGAGCAACTTACATTGGAAATTGCCAATGTGCGGAAGGTCGATGCCATTGAGAAGGACTCCATCATGGCCGAGTTTCATCAAATTTGTTTGGCTCAGGAGTACATTTCCCAAGGCGGTATTAATTACGCTAAAGAAATATTGGAAAAAGCACTCGGATCGCAAAAAGCAGTTGAGGTCATTAACCGTCTAACAGCGACGTTACAGGTAAGACCCTTCGATTTTGCCCGCAAGGCTGATCCAAACCAGATATTGAATTTTATACAGAATGAGAATCCGCAAACGATTGCTCTCGTGCTTTCGTACTTGCAATTCGAGCAGGCGGCTGCAATTCTGTCGTCTCTGCCACAGGAAAAACAGGCAGATGTGGCCCGGCGTGTCGCTGTCATGGACAGTACATCTCCGGAAGTTATTTCCCAGGTGGAACGAGTGTTGGAGCAAAAGCTGTCTGCAACCGCAACGCAGGATTACACGAATGCGGGCGGTATCGAGTCCATTGTTCAGATTTTGAATGGCGTAGACCGCGGAACCGAACGTACGATTCTCGACTCGCTTGAAATTCAAGATCCAGAACTGGCTGAGGAAATCAAGAAAAGAATGTTCGTGTTCGAGGATATCGTCAATGTGGACAACCGTTCCATTCAGCGCATTATCCGCGATATCGACAATGCAGATTTGCAATTGGCGCTTAAAGTGTCCAGTGAAGAAGTACGCGATGTGATTTTCCGAAATATGTCGAAACGTATGGCAGAAACCTTCAAAGAGGAAATGGAGTACATGGGACCGGTGCGGTTGCGTGATGTGGAAGAAGCACAGACACGTATCGTATCGACGATCCGCAGATTGGAAGAGGCCGGTGAGATTATAATCGCACGCGGCGGAGGAGATGACATCATTGTCTAACTTGATTAAATCTTTCCAATATGTTCCTGTAGAGGCTTTGAAAACAATTGATGTGGCACATACGTATGCGCCAGAAACGACGGATGAAGAAATCACAACTGAATATACGGAGCCGGAGCCTCAGCGAGATCACGAGGCTGAACGGCTGCGGGATGAAATGCTGAATGATGCTAAGGATTTTGCCGAACGTCAGGTTCGCGACGCAGCTGAAGAAGCGGAACGGATGCTTCAGGAGGCACAGCAGCAGATTGAAGCCTGGTGGCAGGAACGACGCGAGCATGACGAGCAGTTAACTCAGTCGTTAAAAGCTGATGGGTTTCAGCAAGGATATGAAGAAGGTCAGAAGCTGGCTGAGGCCGAGCTCCAGACGAAATCAGAGCAGATGATGGAAGAAGCACAGGATATTCTGCGTCAGGCCTATGAGATCAAGGAACAACTGATTCAGGAAGCTGAGCCTTTCCTGGTTGAACTGAGTAGTGCTATTGCTGAGAAGGTCATTGAGAAACAGCTTAGCCTTGAGCCTGAATACACGATTGAATTAATTCGTAAAAATTTGGCTCGTAAGCGGGAAAAAGGAACCATTACATTGTGTGTGTCGCCTCAGCATTTCGCATTTGTGCAAGGTGCGCGAGAAGAATTGTCATTAACTGTCGATTCGCAGGCAGAACTGCAAATTATTCCTGATGGTACCGTGAAAGATCGCGGTTGTGTTATCCGTTCTTCCTTTGGAAGTGTGGATGCGCGGATTGATACGCAATTAGCTGAGATCAAAAAGGAATTATTGCGTCTGGCACATGAGAATGAGGAGCGAAGACATGAAGGGGCTTAATGCGCAGCGCTACATGGATCATTTGCGCCAGCTGGACCCTGTTCGGGTAAATGGCAAGGTTACGCAGGTTATCGGCCTGATGGTTGAATCGGAAGGTCCAGACGCCAGTATCGGGGATGTTTGTTACATTTATCCGGGTAAAACGGCAAAGCCGTTGCAAGCGGAGGTCGTAGGCTTCAGGGACAATAAAGTGCTTCTGATGCCACTTGGAGAACTGCAATCCATTGGCCCCGGTTGTGATGTTGTAGGAACAGGGAAACCGTTGAATGTGCAGGTCGGGTCGGAGCTGTTAGGCAAAGTGCTGGACGGATTGGGTCAGCCTCTGGATGGCTCATTGATTCCCTCTCGAATGGCGAGATATTCAACCTTCAATATTCCGTCCAATCCGCTGAATCGTCCGCGTGTGCAGGAACCAATCAGTATCGGGGTGCGCGCTATCGACGGGTTGCTTACTATCGGTAAAGGACAACGGGTTGGTATTTTTGCAGGTTCGGGTGTAGGTAAAAGTACCTTGATGGGAATGATTGCTCGTAATACGGAAGCTGATGTGAATGTAATTGCCTTGATCGGGGAACGTGGACGCGAGGTGCTGGACTTTATTGAACGGGATTTAGGTCCGGAGGGACTAGAACGTTCCGTGGTCATTGTGGCAACTTCCGACCAGCCTGCGTTAATCCGTATTAAGGGTGCACTTATTGCAACGACGATCGCGGAATATTTTCGGGATCGCGGGTTAAATGTCATGCTGATGATGGATTCAGTTACCCGGTATGCGATGGCCCAACGTGAAGTGGGACTAGCCGTAGGGGAGCCGCCAGCAATGAGAGGGTACACACCTTCCGTGTTTGCTAGTCTACCTAAGCTTCTAGAACGTGCAGGGACAGGTCCTACTGGCTCCATAACCGCTTTTTATACGGTACTGGTCGATGGTGATGATATGAACGAGCCCATCGCGGATGCGGTGCGCGGGATTTTGGATGGACACATTGTCTTGAATCGTGGGATTGCGAACAAAGGACATTTTCCCGCAATTGATGTGTTAGCGAGTATTAGCCGGGTTATGAAGGATATCGCACCACGAGATCAGATAGACGCTGCCGAGAACATTAAGCGCTTGATGGCCGTCTACAAAGATTCGGAGGACCTGATTAATATCGGGGCCTATCAGCAGGGTTCAAATGCAGAAATTGACGAATCCATGGAGCGTATACGGGATATATGGGATTTTACAAGACAAAGAACAGATGAAAAGGCTGAGCTGGACGAGGTAAGGGAGCGTTTGATTTCTGAATTTACGAGGAGATGAAGGTTGAACGATGAGATTTCAGTATTCCTTTCAGAAAGTTGTAGACTTGAAAACCAACGAAAAGTCACAGGCCGAATGGTTGCTTTCCAGTGCTGTCGGACAATTGCAGGCTGAGGAGCAGACATTAACACAGCTTGTAGGCGAAAGGAATCGGGTCATATCAGCCATTCAAAAGGCTGCCGAGGATTGCGCGCCACTCTCTACTATTCAGGAATTACAGGCTTATGTTAATCATCTGGACCAATGTATTACACGCAAGCATAGGGATGTTCAATATGCGCAGCAAAATGTGCAAAGCAAACAAACCGTTTTGACCGATAAAATGCTGGATGAACAGGTTTGGCTGAAAGCGAGAGAGAAGGCCAACGTGAAATTCCAACAGGAAATGCTCCTGCGCGAGCAGAACGAGCTGGATGAAATGGCTTCCGTGCGATTTGCCATGAAAGCCCGGTAAGCGGAAAGTCATAGGATACGCATATCAGCTGCCTGAGGAGGAAGACGATGGCACAGAAGTTAGCAGAAAATGAACTGGATATGGATTTAGGAAAAGAATCAGGCGGGGGATTTGAACGGTTTATGTTTTTCCTGATTCCGATTGTGTTCACAATCGTTCTGGTCGGGGTCCTGCTTACATTGTTCAATATGGACTTCAGAAGCGAAATGATTTCATTAGGGAACAAAATACCAGTTGTTAAAAATTGGGTGCCTGAACCGAAAGATAAGGCTACCCAGACGAAAGAGGCAGATCAGAAGGCACAGTCTGAAAGTTCTGAAGCAACCATTCAGCAGTTAAAGTCAGATTTAGCCAAGCAGACGGAGGAGCTTAAAAAGGCTACCGCTGCTAAGACGACACAAGATAAAAAGGTTACTGAACTGCAGAATCAGGTCAATACGCTGCAAACGCAACAGGAACAGCAGCCACAGGCCAGTCAGCAGGGACAGGCTGGTACGCAAACTACAGGTGGAACAACAAATGAAGATCCTTATGTAAAACAGGCCAGAGATCTTGCTAGCATGTATGAAGGAATGACAGCTAGTAAAGCGGCACCGATTATGGAGAATCTGACTACGGAAGAGACTGTGCAGCTGCTAAGCTACATGGACCCTGCCAACAGTGCAAAGATTTTGCAAAAGATGGACGCTAAAAAAGCAGCCGATATTACTATGGCTCTGAAAAACGTAACGCCATCTACGGATTTGTCAGTTGCTGCGTTGCAGTCTCGTCTGAAAAAGGATCAAGGTACCACAGCTGGCACGACGAGTAAGAGTTTGCAAAGCACTCAAATCAGTAGCACATTTGCTTCCATGGACAAGAAGAGCGGTGCCGAACTTATTTTACAAACTTACAAAATCAGTCCAGACAAGGCATTAAACATATTAAATACAGTAGATGATTCGACACGTGGTTCTTTACTACAAAATATGTCTGCCAAGGATGCGGCTCAGACTGCAAAAATTTTGAACAAACTGATGGGCAGTAAGTAATTTAAATGAAGGGAGGTGAAAAATAAATGACCCTTATTTCTCAAAGTGTATCGCTCAGCTCCAGTCAAACAGCTAGCAGTACGACAGCCTCAACAACGAGTACAGCCACGGCTGCCGGAGCAACCACGGGTGCTTTTAATCAAACACTTACGCAAATGATGACAGGCGGGCAAACGGGCTCAGCAGGCACAGATGCGAACGGTTCTCCATTAGTTATGGTACTTCCGCTGATTGCAACCGGAGAATCCACGGAAGCTCCAACCGAGCCGCTGGTCGAAACACTGGCTCCTTTGCTGCAAAATCTCGAAAAGCTGGATGATCAGGTAGCTGCCGATCCTGCTCTGCTTGCTTCTCTGCAAGCGTGGATTCAGCAAGTACAACAGTTTTTGCAAGGCGACGGAACAAATCAACAGTTAAACGGTGGAGAAACGTCAGAGGCGACAGGCTTAACAGCCTTGGCAGCCAACCCGGCTACTCTTCGATTTGCATTGCAGGACGCTTTGTCACAACTTGCCAATGTAGCAGAGCAGGCTTCTGGAGACCAAAAGTCCCAGGTGGCACAGTTGCTACAATCGCTCCAAAGCGCAACGGCAGGGACGGGAGCTATTTCCGATGAGCAGTGGAATGGTGTAATGAAAGCTGTGGAACTTGCTGATGGTGGGGATTCACAAGCGGTTCAGCCTTCTGCAAATCGAGCAAATGGTACTCAGACCGTAGCTACAGCTACTACAGACAAACAGGTTGTTGTTTCTCAGCAGCAAGCAAGTCAGGGCGAAACTAATCAGCAAGGTTCAGAAGGGCAACGTTCATCAACTAATATTCTCGTTCAGTCTACAGTTAAGACGACTGGAGCGGATGAAGCGAGTGCATTCGTAGATGCAACTGAGCAAGCGGATCCGACAGCAACTGACAATCAGACTCCAGTGATCACAACTGCGGGACAGCTTTCGGTACAAACGCAAGGAACAACACCTTCGGCTCCAGCTCAACCAGTCGTACATGTACGGCAATTTGCCAAGGAGATGACCGAATTTGTAGTTCAGAAACTTGACATTGTAAAACACACTGGTTTGACGGAAGCGACCATCATGCTTCGTCCAGATCATCTGGGCCAGCTGGAGGTTAAGCTGACGATGCAAAATGGTCATCTGGTTGCCCAGTTCATGACTGAGCATAGCGGAGCGAAGGATTTGCTGGAACAGCAAATGTCGCAGCTGCGTTCGAGCCTGCAGAGCCAAGGTATCCAGGTAGATAAGGTAGAAGTAACGCACAATGAGTCGCTTTCCTCCCATATGTATCAGGATGGACGCGGATCTGGAGCTAATCAGCAGCAGCAATCCAACCAACGTTCCAAAGCTCGTGGTAGAGAAGAGAGCGAGGATGCTATGAAGGTAGCTGAAATGGCAGAAGAGCTTCGTAACTGGACAGCAGAACAACGCGCAGATGATATGAATCGGACAGGCTCCTTTACAGCACAAGCGTAATGATGGAGGTGAGAACACAATGACGACTACAGACAACAATGTATCCACCAGTAACGTCTGGCCGAATTACAATGTGAATAATGTCAAAACAGCAAGTGCCAAGGATACTAAAACGATGGGTAAAGATCAATTTCTGAAAATTTTGATCACCCAGCTACAAAATCAGGATCCGATGCAGCCTTTGGAGGATAAAGAATTTATCGCTCAAATGGCCCAGTTTTCCTCGGTGGAACAACTGATGAACATTTCTACGCAGTTGAATGCATTGGGACAGTCTTTGGGTACGGCTTCCGGTTTGATAGGAAAAGAAGTCAGCTGGATTGAGGCAGGTAAAAAAGACTCCATTACAGGTGAGACAGGTGCGGGTACAGTGAAAAGTGGAATCGTGGATTCCATCGTTATTCGCGACGGTGTGCAGTATGCCAAAATGGGAGCGGCTGAGGTGGCATTAAAAGATGTAACATCAGTGAGCCAGGCTAACACGACGACTCCCGCTACAGATACATCGGATACTTCATCTTCTTCCTCTACTGGAAGCGGTGAGAACTCATGAATGACAGGATAACGGTCGGACGCCTTTTTCCCGCCAACGTGCCCCCGGCAGCAATCTCACAAAACCGAGTAAATTCGGTATCCAAGGATGCCAGACCGTTCGGTCAGGTATTGCAGGATCAGGTGCTCAAGCTGAGCAACCATGCAGCCAAGCGTCTGGAGCAGCGGGGAATAGAGTTGAGAAGTGACCAAATGGCGAAAATTAACTCTGCTGTGGATAAAGCAGCTGCCAAAGGCGCCAAAGAATCATTGATTTTAATGCAGGATATGGCTTTGATTGTAAGTGTACCTAATCGAACAGTTGTTACCGCGATGGATAAGAAATCCATGGAGGATAACGTATTTACGCAGATAGATAGTGCTGTAATTATTTCATGAAAAATGTATACGAAGTGGCTGGCCCGAATAGGAAAGCCATGAAAAAGCCGCGGATCGACTGATGCGGTCAACTAAGCAACCAATCAGAGGAGGATTTATACTCAATGTTGAGATCAATGTATTCAGGTGTATCGGGCATGAAGGGCTTTCAAACGAAGCTGGACGTTATCGGTAACAACATTGCAAACGTAAATACTACAGGCTTCAAGTCCAGCCGAGTGATGTTCAAGGATATCTTGAGCCAAACGAGTTCAGGCGCAAGTGCACCAGACGGAACCACAACCGCCGGGCAGAATGCCAAGCAGGTAGGTTTGGGGGTATCGGTCAGTTCAATTGATACACTGCACCTTCCAGGTAGTGCAATGACTACGAATAACCCAACGGATTTACGTATTAACGGTGACGGATTTTTCCTGGTCAAAATGAATGATGCACAGGAAGTTCCTTATCTGACTCGTGCGGGCGATTTTCATGTAGACGCGAACCGAAATCTGGTTACATCTGATGGATTTTTCGTAGGAGATGCGGGTGGAGATCCCATCACACTTGCTGACAATGTTACAGCGTTCTCCATCTCGCAGGACGGTACAATTGTACAACAATTGGATGACGGAACAGTTGATAATGGCACGCAAATTGGATTAGCCAGAGTCACGAATCCGGAAGGTTTAGAAAAAATCGGCGGGAGCTTGTACCGTACTACGGTCAACTCAAATATTGATGCAATTGAGCCTGGAGTAGCGAACGCAGATGGTCTGGGAGCTATTATCTCAGGTCAGCTGGAAATGTCCAACGTTGATCTGACAGGCGAATTTACCGAAATGATCGTAGCTCAGCGCGGATTCCAAGCGAACTCGCGTATCATTACGACCTCGGATGAAGTGCTTCAGGAAGTTGTAAACTTGAAACGATAATCTCATTTAAACGCGGAGGAGTAGAGGCTCCTCCGCACCTATCAGGAGGTTGGTGTTACGATGATCCCGTTAACGCGGCTGAACGGCTCGCCTATGTGGCTTAATGCGCTGCTCATTGAGACTGTGGAGGAAACACCGGATACATACGTCACTTTGGTGACGGGGAAACGGTTGATTGTATTGGAAAAAGCGGCAGATGTCGTCTCCTTGATCAAGGGTTACAGCCGTGAAATCGGCATGCATGCCGCCACGATAAAAGTGCAACAAATGGAGGAAGACGAATGAAGAAGATGCTGCCATGGCTCATTACAATTTTACTCGCGATTACTTTGATTGCAGGCGCGGCCTTTGTACTTATACCAGCGCTTAGCGGGAAGAAGTCGGAAGTCATACCGAATGCGCAAGCTGCTCAAGCAGAACAACTTCCAAGATTGTCAGCAGATGAATTGGTGGAAGTGAGCTCTGAAATTACCGGTATCAAAACGAATTTGGCAGACGCAGATTACATTGTCCAGATGAACCTATCTTTTCAATTGAACGATGCCAAAGCAAAAGAATCTTTTGAAAAAATCAAAGATATCAGTATTAAGCCCATCGTTATTCAATTACTTGCAGACACCAAACCTGATGAGCTCAGAACGGCTAAAGGCCGGGACCAGTTCAGTGACAAGCTGACGGATCTCATCAACAAGTCGCTCCCTGAAGGTCACCTGGGGAACGCCAAAATTACAGACTTTTTGCTGGCAGCCATTTGATTCCAGGTGAACTTGTCAGGAACACGTAAGGGGGTGAATAACATTGGTGGATGTACTGTCACAAGGGGAAATTGATGCCCTTTTAGCAGCTCTTTCGTCCGGTGAAATGGATGCGGAAGAACTTAAAAAGGAAGATACCCAAAAGAAAGTTCGCGCTTATGATTTTAAAAGAGCGCTTAGGTTTTCCAAGGATCATATACGGAGTCTGACGCGGATACACGAGAACTTTGCACGGTATCTGACCACATATTTTTCAGCGCAGCTTCGTACTTTTGTCCAAATTAATGTCGTTCAGGTGGAGCAGCTTCCTTATGATGAATTCATTCGCTCCATTCCAAAAATGACCATTCTAAACATTTTTGAAGCTGAACCGCTGGAAGGCCGTATGGTGCTTGAGGTTCACCCGAACGTTGCTTATGCCATGTTGGACAGGCTACTCGGAGGAACAGGTTCGGCACCGTCAAAGGTTGCTGCGTTGACCGAAATCGAGACGACGATCATGGAGCGAATTTTCAGTCGTACCTTTGATAGCCTGCAAGAGGCTTGGAAAACGGTACTAGACATTGAACCGCGCCTAGAGGCGATGGAAACAAATCCGCAGTTTATGCAGATTGTTTCGCCGAATGAAACGATTGCTCTGATTTCGCTTAGCACCAAAATTGGTGATACCACAGGGATGATTAACCTCTGTATCCCGCACGTGGTATTGGAACCCATTATGGCTAGACTGTCCACGCACCAGTGGTTTACATCCGAAAAGAAATCAAGGGCGCCCGAAGAGATCGACGCCTTGAGATTACGGGTCACCAAAGCAGAGCTCCCTATTATTGCGGAGTTGGGTGAATCCCGGATAAATGTAGCCGAGTTTCTGGGTCTTTCGGTAGGGGATGTCATTTCATTGAACAAGCCTGTCAAAGAAGGACTATCCATCCGGGTAGGCGAGAAATTGAAGTTTATGGGAAGTCCCGGCATGGTAAGAGATCGTGTTGCCGTACAAATTGATGAAATTGTCAACGAAGGAGTTGAAGAAATTGACGAGTAAAGACTATTTGTCCCAGGAGGAAATCGATGCCTTGCTGAAACAGTCTGAAGCGGGGACGGATTCTACTCCCGCCAACAAGACCGTTGACGATTTTCTGACTCCTCTGGAGCAGGATGCTCTCGGGGAAATCGGTAATATAACGTTCGGCAGCGCAGCTACGGCTCTTTCCACACTGCTCGGTCAAAAGGTGGATATTACGACACCTAAAGTTTCAATTATTACCCGTTCTGAATTTGAAACTGCATTTCCAAAGCCACACGTAGCTGTACATGTAAATTATGTCGATGGATTCGAGGGTATTAACTCACTCGTAATCAAAAAGCGTGATGCACAAGTGATAGCGGACTTAATGCTTGGTGGTGAAGGAAACCCAGTAGATGAAGAATTGAATGAAATCCACATCAGTGCCGTGCAGGAAGCGATGAACCAGATGATGGGGTCGTCGGCGACCTCTATGTCTACCATGTTTAATCGTTTTGTTAATATCTCTCCACCGGGGATTGATATTTTGGATCCTATGCACGGTGATGGAGTATCCAGTCTGCCGGATGAAGAGACGCTCATTACAGTATCCTTCCGGTTATTGATCGGGGATCTTATTGACTCTACGCTGATGCAATTGTTACCTGTTAATTTCGCCAAAAAAATGGTGAGCATCCTAATGAATGGCGGAGAGGAAGAGGAACAACCGCAAGCGTCCGCACAGCAGGTAGCTGCAACAGCAACTCCTGAAGCGCCGCAACAAGCTAGCGTTCCGCAGCAACCGCCTGCACCAGCCTATCAGCAGCCGCCTGCAGCCGCGCAGGCGCCGCAAGACCCAAGCTATGGGCAACAACCGCCAATGTATCCTCAAGACCCGGGATACGGGCAGCAGGGCGCTCCAGGCTATGGAACACCGGGTTATGGAATGCCAGCTGGTGTACCACCGCAAGCTCCTTACGGAACGCCTCATCACTACGGCGCAGTACCGGGACGTAATGTAAATGTACAACCTGTACAATTTTCTAACTTGCAGTCCGGTGCATTTGCGCAAGTGGATGAAAACAATTTAAATTTATTGATGGACATTCCCCTTAGAGTCACCGTAGAATTAGGAAGGACCCAAAAGCAAATTAAAGATATTCTGGAGCTCTCACAAGGTTCAATTATTGAACTGGACAAGCTTGCCGGGGAGCCGGTGGACATTTTGGTTAACAACAAACTGATTGCCAAGGGCGAGGTTGTCGTAATCGACGAGAACTTTGGCGTGCGTGTAACAGATATTGTAAGCCAATGGGACCGTATTCAAAAATTACAATAAAAGCATAATTTAGGGAGGATTTATTTCAGATGGCAAACCGTATTTTGATCGTGGACGATGCTGCATTTATGAGAATGATGATTCGGGACATCCTGTCCAAAAATGGATTTGAAGTAGTAGGAGAGGCCCAGGACGGATCACAGGCCATTGAAAAATTCAAGGAGCTTCGTCCGGACCTGATTACGATGGATATCACGATGCCTGAAATGGACGGCATTGCCGCTCTGAAGGAAATCAAACAAATTGACGCGAACGCAAAGGTTATCATGTGTTCCGCGATGGGTCAGCAAGCAATGGTTATTGATGCCATTCAAGCTGGCGCAAAAGATTTTATCGTTAAGCCTTTCCAATCGGATCGGGTTATCGAAGCCATCAACAAAACACTGGGTGTGTAAGGCGCACCCAGTATGGATACACAACAGGGTGCCTCTGACGCATTGAGTACATCCAGCAATATAGGCAACATTGCCTGGGTCCTTTTCGTGCTAATCTTTATCATCGTACTGATCGTGTACTTGATACGGTTTTTGAGTAAAAGAAATCAGAGCTGGTTCAGCAACCGCTCCGTTCGCATACTGGGAGGCGTGGGACTTGGTCCCAATAAATCCCTTCAGCTTGTTGAAGTTGGTAGCAGTGTGTACCTCATTGGTGTGGGAGAAGATATCCGGCTTGTTGACAAAGTATCCGATCCTGAAGAAGTGGAGCAAATTTTGGCCGCACTGGAGCAAGAAGCTTCTCTGCAGCGCGGCCCGATTGCCCCGCTATTCGCTAAAATTGCGGATAAGCTTCGCCGGAACAACGCGGCACAGCAGCAGCCTGAAGAGGAGACATCTTTTCACGAGATGTTTGAATCCAAGCTTCGGCAAATGCCGAATCGCAAGGATAAACTTGAAAAGCTGCGCAATGAGGAGAATACTACAGATCGGTCGGGAGATTCATGAGAAAAAAGATTATACTTGCATGTTTGCTGCTTGTCTTGTTCAGCTTCATTTCGGTGACGGCGGCCTCTGCGGAACCGATTCCGAACATTGATATTCAAGTCGGCAATTCGGACAAAGGACAGCCCGGTGCCACCTCGCTGTCTATTATTTTACTTATTACTGTCATTAGTGTAGCGCCGGCGTTGCTTGTACTTATGACAAGTTTTACGCGAATTGTGATTGTGCTTGGCTTTGTGCGAACTTCGCTGGGAACCCAGCAGATGCCGCCTAATCAGGTGCTTGTCGGGCTGGCTTTGTTTCTCACTTTATTCATTATGGCACCGACGTTCTCAGCTATGAATGAAACTGCACTTCAGCCGTATCTCAAGGGGGATATAACACAGTCTCAGGCGCTGGATAAGGCATCGGTACCGATCAAGACCTTTATGTTCTCTCATACACGTGAGAAGGATCTACTGCTCTTTATGAAATACACCAAGATGGAAAAACCAAAGAATTATCAGGATATTCCACTAACGGTGATGGTTCCGGCTTATGCAATCAGTGAGTTGAAGACGGCATTTCAGATGGGCTTTATGATTTTCATACCGTTTTTAGTTATAGACATTGTGGTGTCGAGTACACTCATGGCTATGGGGATGATGATGCTACCACCAGTAATGATTTCACTTCCTTTTAAAATACTGCTTTTCGTACTTGTAGATGGTTGGTATTTGGTTGTCAAATCATTGCTTCTGAGTTTTAACACATGAATACTTCATGCAAGGACAGCAATCAAGGAGGACGGCAATGACTTCGGAGTTTATTATTTCCCTGGCTGGGCAAGCGGTGTACATTGTACTCAAGGTGAGCGCTCCGATGCTGATTTTGGGGCTAGTCGTGGGTTTGATTATCAGCATTTTTCAGGCGACAACCCAAATTCAGGAGCAAACACTGGCCTTTGTTCCGAAGATTGTCGCCGTATTGCTGGCATTGCTTTTGTTCGGGCCCTGGATATTGACCACATTAGTGGACTTTACGTATAACATTCTGGACAATTTGTACAAATATATAGGTTAGGCTGAATGTTATGAACATATTGTTACAGAGTTTTCCTGTTTTTTTGCTGATTTTTTGTCGGATTACCTCATTTTTTGTAGTAGCGCCTATTTTTTCAACCCGAGGGGTACCTAATATCTTTAAGGTCGGAATTTCAGGATTTCTAGCTTTGGTCGTGTATCTTACATATGGTACGCATCAACAGGTACCGACCGATGTAGCGTATGTGCTCTTAGTGGGTCGTGAAGTGCTGATTGGGTTGTTATTGGGGTTTACTGCATATCTGTTCATGACAGCGATCCAAACCGCAGGTTCTTTTATAGACCTACAGGTGGGTTTCGGAATGGCGAGTGTGTTTGATCCCATGACAGGGGCTTCAACGCCTTTAACGGGGAATTTCAAGTTTGCCATAGCTGTATTGTTCTTTTTAAGTATAAATGGGCACCATCATCTGCTAAATGCTATCTTATACAGCTATGATTGGGTGCCGTTGACAAATGATTTTTTTGTAAAGCTGTATGGTGGCAGTGTAACTGAATTCTTGGTACGTTCTTTTGCGGAATCATTTATGCTTGCTTTTCAAATTGCTGCTCCCATTGTAGTGGCTACCTTTTTAACAGATGTGGGACTCGGTTTTTTAGCTAAAACAGCGCCACAATTCAACATTTTTGTTATTGGTGTACCTCTTAAAATTATTGTGGGACTGTTCATGTTACTGCTTCTCATGCCAAGTTTTGCTTTTATATTCGAAAGATTGTTTTCTGTGATGTTCGAATCCATGCGCAACTTGTTGGATATTATGGGTAATCGTCCTTAATGTCTGGTCTGGAGGAACGTAGTTTGTCATTTAAATATGCTATGAACCTGCAGTTGTTCTCAGGGGAAAAAACGGAAAAAGCTACACCCAAAAAGAAACAGGATGCAAGACAAAAAGGGCAGGTTGCCAAAAGCATGGAGTTGCCCGCCGCTGGTGTCCTGCTGGTTACGTTTTTTTGCCTCATGATTTTCGGCGGGTATTTTAAGGATCATGCTGTTCGACTATTTCGAGATATTTTTGTGAATCGGCTCTCTATGGAGGTAACGCCGAACACAACGCTGCTGATGATGGGCGAGTACGGCGTGCAAATCTTGATTATGCTGGCACCTATTTTTATTGGGGCTATTGTCATCGGGATAGTAGCGAATTACATGCAGATCGGTTTTTTATTAACCGGAGAGGGCATTACGCCCAAGTTTAGCAAGATTGATCCGATTAAAGGATTCAAAAATATTTTTTCCATGAGGTCATTGGTTGAATTCCTGAAATCTGTTTTAAAGATGACCGTAATTGGTTATCTGGTGTACAGCGTACTCTGGAAAACAAAGGCTGACCTACCCAAACTAGCTGAAATGTCCGGCGATCAGATGTTGGGCTTTACAGCTTCATTAACGATGGAACTGGGGCTCAAAATTGGTGTGGTGCTGTTCGTTTTAGCGGTGTTGGATTATATGTATCAACGTTACGAGCATGAGAAAAACCTGAAAATGTCCAAGCAGGACATTAAGGATGAATACAAGAAAATGGAGGGTGACCCGCTGATCAAGGGGAAAATTCGCGAGCGTCAGCGCCGTATGGCTATGCAGCGTATGATGCAGGAGGTTCCTAATGCAGATGTCATCATCACCAACCCTACGCACTTTGCTGTGGCTTTGAAATATGACGGTTCGGAGATGGAAGCGCCGCAGATTATTGCGAAAGGGCAAGATTACGTTGCACTCCGAATTAAAGAAATTGCCAAGCAAAACGGCGTAATAACGATGGAAAACAAGCCGCTGGCGCGGGCGCTGTTTCAACGAGCCGAAATCGGGGATGCGATACCAGCTGATCTGTTCCAGGCCGTTGCCGAAGTGCTGGCGTATGTATATAAATTAAAAGGTAAAGTGAAATAAAGGGATCGGAGGGCTAGAGACCCGTGAAAATAAAAGAAATAACTGTCCTTGCAGGCGTCATCGGTATCGTTCTTATGATGATTCTCCCGATCCCATCATGGCTGCTGGATATCCTACTCGTCATTAATATTTCTATTGCTTTGATGATTCTACTCGTTTCTATGAACACGAAGGAAGCATTACAGTTCTCTATTTTCCCTTCATTGTTGCTCATTACAACGTTGTTTCGATTGGCACTTAATATTTCTACAACCAAACTTATTTTAGGTGAGGGCCATGCAGGGGAAGTAGTTGCTACGTTTGGTAGTTGGATTGCAGGAGGGCAAATTGCCGTCGGTTTTGTTGTCTTTCTCATTCTCGTGGTCGTACAGTTCATTGTTATCACCAAGGGATCTGAGCGGGTTGCTGAGGTAGGCGCACGGTTTACGTTGGATGCGATGCCGGGTAAACAAATGAGTATTGATGCTGATCTGAATGCAGGTTTGATCAATGAGCAGCAAGCCCGTGAACGACGCAGTAAAATCGAACGGGAAGCAGATTTTTACGGAGCGATGGATGGTGCGAGTAAATTCGTTAAAGGTGATGCCATTGCTAGTATTATCATTTTGATCATTAACTTGGTCGGTGGCTTTATTATCGGTATGGCCGTTCAGGGAAAAGGATTTCAAGAGGCGCTGTCGACTTATTCTGTCCTCACCATCGGTGACGGACTGGTCAGCCAGATTCCCGCACTGCTCATATCCACGGCGTCAGGCTTGATTGTTACGCGGGCTACGTCGGATGGCAACTTGGCGGAGGATTTAACTGGACAGCTCTTTTCTTATCCAAAACTGATCTACATTGTGGCAGCCACAATTGCATTATTGGGACTTTTCACACCTATTCATATCATTACAACTCTTCCACTGGCGATACTGCTGTTTTTCGCGGCTCGAAGAATGCAGGGCAATATGGAGCGCAAGCAGATAGCCGATGAACAGCTGGAAGAGGAGCAACAAATTGAAGAAGTCCGTAGTCCGGAAAGTGTCATTAATCTGCTTCAAGTAGATCCAATTGAATTTGAATTTGGATACGGGTTAATTCCGCTGGCGGATACACAGCAGGGCGGGGATTTATTGGATCGGATTATTATGATCCGTCGTCAATGTGCTTTGGAGCTGGGTTTGGTTGTGCCGGTCATTCGTATTCGGGACAACATTCAGCTCAAGCCTAACGAGTATGTAATTAAAATTAAAGGTAATACCGTGGGCGGCGGAGAGCTTCTGTTAAATCATTACCTGGCTATGAGTCCAGGATACGACGATGATTCTATTACAGGAATCGAAACGACGGAACCAGCCTTCGGATTGCCTGCGCTCTGGATTGATGAGAACACCAAGGATGTTGCGGAACTATCGGGTTATACCGTAGTTGATCCACCTTCAGTTGTAGCTACTCATCTTACGGAGACAATCAAGAAACATGCTCATGAGTTGCTTGGCAGACAGGAAACACGGTCGCTGGTCGACAATCTCAAAGAGAATTATCCAGTGCTGGTGGACGACCTTATTCCTTCTGTGCTTGCGATTGGGGATGTACAAAAAGTGCTGGCCAAGCTGTTGAAAGAAAAAATCTCCATTCGCGATATGGTGACTATTTTCGAAACATTAGCTGACTACGGCACTTATACAAAAGATCCCGACGTGCTGACTGAATATGTCCGTCAGGCGTTGTCCCGCCAGATTACGCAGCAATTTGCCCAACAAGGGGAGACGTTACGCGTTATTACAGTGGGACCAGGATTGGAGAAGAAAATTGCTGAAAGCGTGCAACAGTCGGAGCAAGGTAGCTACTTGGCTCTTGATCCAGTGTCTACGCAAACGGTGTATCAAAGAATGATGGAGCAAATCAACCGCCTTATTCAATCTGGACAGCAGCCTATTGTGTTAACGTCACCGACAATTCGTATGTATTTGCGGCAAGTGATGGAGCGGACGATGCAGGATGTCCCGGTGCTGTCGTACAGTGAGCTGGAGCCGAACGTTGAAATTCAAAGTGTCGGGGTGGTGAACTTATGAGAGTGAAACGATATGTAGTGGATACCATGCCAGAAGCTATGCTGCAAATCAGGGGTGACTTAGGAACAGACGCCGTCATTTTAAGTACAAAGGAAATGAAGGTCGGCGGTTTCATGGGAATGTTCAGTAAAAAGAAAATCGAAGTGGTTGCTGCGGTAGAGGAGAAGCAACCTCAAAAGCCACGACGGTTTGGAACCTCTTCACAAGAACTTGCCCAGGCAGCTTCACCTCTAATGAACGCTCCTGAACAGCCAGAAAAATCATTTATGCCTGTGGTTCCCAGACAAGCTGCTCCAGAAGCTTATCGTCGGGTAACGCAGATGACGGGTGGTTCCAAAGAAGAACAAGCTGAATTAACGATTAATGAAGAACAAGCTGCTTCAGCAACTGAGCATTTGTCATCTAGGTCTGCAAATAATCTGGAGACTATATCTCAAGCACTTGATCATGAAGCATTGCTTTCGAACATGAAATCATCCAGTGAACTGTTTAAACAGCCCATTGAAGTAAGTGCTCCAGATAAGAGCGGAGTAGAGGAAAATCAGGCTCTGCTTAATGAATTGCGGGAAATGAAAGCCATGATGACTCGGTTTTCCCGAAATTCTTCATTGGAAAGTACTTGGCCGGAGCCGTTGCAAGAGATTTGTGAGCGTGTACTGGAGCAGGAAGTGGAACGTGATTTACTGGAGTATTGGCTCGAACAGGTATATGTGCGTCGGAGTGAGCACCCTTTTGCGCCTGAAACTTTTGATTGGGAACAAGCCTTTCGTGAGGAAGTGGCCAGTTTTATTCAGACAAGACTGGACAAAGGGATCTCTAAAGATACCAAAATTGTGTATGTGGCAGGTCCTACCGGAGTAGGGAAAACGACAACCATTGCCAAGTTAGCAGCAGAGCAGTTGTTTAAGCATCATCGCAAAGTTGGATTTATTACTTCTGACACGTACCGGATTTCAGCCGTCGAGCAACTGCGTACATATGCTACGATTTTGAATGTACCGCTTGAAGTTGTGCAATCTCCTGGTGACGTCCATAGAGCCATTCAACGTCTGGAACATTGTGACCTGATCCTCATGGATACCGCAGGACGAAATTATCGTAATGAATTACTTGTTTCGGAACTGCAAAGTCTGCTTTCGCCTATTAATGAAAGTGAGACGTATCTGGTACTCAGTCTGACATCCAAAAGTAAAGATATGCTCAATATAACTGGACATTTCAGTAAGTTTGGTCTTGGTAAGGTTGTATTTACTAAGATGGACGAGACAGGTAGCTGTGGTGGGATGTTTAACCTTTTACATCATTTTCCGATGCAGCTGGCCTATATTACCAATGGACAAAATGTTCCTGACGACCTGCTTCATCCCGATGCAGAAATGGTGACAAGCATGCTGCTTGGACCCAAAGCATCAACAGGAGTTAACGGAGATTCCATATGAGTGACCAAGCCCAATCACTTAGACAAATGGCTTCTTCCTTGGATAAATATCGATTGCCCCCACGTAATCGTCAAGCGAAAATTATAACGATCACCAGTGGTAAAGGCGGGGTGGGCAAATCCAATTTTACGCTGAACTTTGCTCTGGCTCTGCAAACCTTTGGTCGAAAGGTACTTGTGTTTGATGCTGATATAGGTATGGCCAATATTGATGTATTAATGGGAGCCAATTCACAATACAATCTTCTTCACCTGCTAAAACGAGAGAAATCAATTGATGAAATTATTCAAACGGGTGTAGGTGGTTTGCCTTATATTGCTGGAGGATCGGGCTTGAGCGAATTGTTTACGTTATCGGATAACGATCTGAATTATTTTGCCGAAGAAGTAGAGAAAATGGCGGCAGATATGGATTACATTCTATTTGATACAGGTGCAGGTTTATCCAAAGAAAACCTTAAATTCATCACTTCAGCTGACGAATGCCTGGTCGTAACCACACCGGAACCGACGTCCTTAACAGATGCGTATGCGCTAATTAAAGTCGTCAGCGGGTTACAAAAGGATACGGTATTCAAAATTATAGTCAATCGTGCCGATAACGATAATGAGGCCCGTCAAGTTGCCGATAAGATCGCACTGGTTGCGAAACGCTTTTTGGAGATCGAAATCCCGTTGCTTGGACATATCAGTGATGATACTCATGTCATGCAAGCAGTCAAAAGGCAAGTACCTTTTATGGTTGCTTTTCCGGGATGTGCGGCTTCAAGAGATGTATTGAATCTGGCACACCGTTTTGCAGCAATGCCACAGATTCCGCAATCAGGTGCATTGAGTGGAATTAAAGGGTTTATGCAAAAATGGTTGCGGCGTTCTGTACATTGATTTTGATGAGAGGAAACAGAGGTGTTTAACATGTGTGCTTACCAGGTGCTGGTTGTAGATGATTCGGCCTTTATGCGCAAAATTATTACAGATTTAATTGTAAGGGATGAGTCGTTCAACATCGTAGGTACAGCCGCCAATGGCAAAGAGGCTGTAGAGAAAGTGAAGGAATTGCAGCCCGATTTGGTCACCATGGATGTCGAGATGCCTGAAATGAATGGTCTTGAAGCATTGCCATTGATTATGGCAGCCCATCCGCTACCTGTTATTATGCTGTCAGGCATTAATGAACAAGGTATGAAGGAGACCATCATGGCTCTGGAGGCAGGAGCTTTCGATTTTATAAGAAAGCCTTCCATTGCTCATGCGCAAGATATTGAGCAAGTGAGCAAGGCGCTGCTGGAACAGATGCACACTGCTATGCAAGCAGTGCGGAGCCGCCTGGAACGCAAGGAAGCTAATGAGCGCAAAGCTGCATTGGAACAAGCGGAGAAAACGCCACAGGAAAAGCCTCCAGGACAGGCTGTGACTGAGAAACGAACAGGCAGTCAAGCTTCGACAGACAAGCCTCCTGTTGTTCCGCTTGCTCCTTCACCTGCTGTATCAGCTCAGCCGAAGCGTGATGCGGGCAAGTCCGTCCCGGCAACAGCCAAGCAGGAAACTAAACGACAACAGTCTGGAACATCTGTTACAGCGGGGCGCATAGAACAGCCAGGTGCTCAGCCAAGCAAGTCAGTCCAAGCACCTACTGTTCAGAAGAAGGAAGACTTGTCCAAGGGGATGGGACGAACACCAGGGCAACTAAACAGTTCTAATACGGCCGCTGGCAAATCGCTGCATGGTAAGGATAAAGCAGGGCTGGTTAAGCCGGAGCCCCGTAAGACGGTGATTTCATCAGCTACGCCTACTCCTGCGGCTGCTACGCCTCCAGTAACGGCACCTACAGTTCCTGCCACATCTAAGGGATTTTCTCTTAAAAAAGGTGTGCACACGTCCAGCTTTCGCAAACTGGTGGCGGTGGGATGTTCTACGGGCGGCCCGCGGGCGCTTAAGACGCTGTTGGAACGCATTCCTGGTGATTTTCCTGCTCCAATCGTTATCGTTCAGCATATGCCGCCAAACTTCACTCGTTCGCTGGCACAACGCTTAAACACGTTAAGTCCACTCCGAGTTGTGGAGGCTGAGCAGGGAATGACGCTGGAGACTGGAACGGCCTACATTGCCCCAGGGGGATATCAACTAAGAATTGTGCCAGGAGCCGGTGGTAAATACACTGTGTCACTGAAGATGGAGGAAGCTCGCAATGGTCACCGTCCTTCCGTAGATACGATGTTTGAATCGTTGCTCTCGTTAACCTCGTTGGAGCGGCATCTAGTATTGCTCACTGGAATGGGGAGCGACGGGGCCAAAATGATGAAAAAGCTTTATGATGCTGGGGTACAATCCACATTTGCTGAAAATGAGGAAACTTGTGTAGTGTACGGAATGCCCCGCTCAGCAGTAGAGTTAAAATGTGTGCGTCACCTTCTGCCAATGCAGGAGATCGCCCCCAAGCTTGTACAAGTTGTGAAATAATCGGAGTGTAACTCATGGAGGAGGTGTCTCACAATGGACATGAACCAATATTTAAACATGTTTATTGATGAGTCGAATGATCATCTGCAATCTCTTAACGAAAAAATGCTTCAACTGGAAAGCAATCCAACCGATCTAGGCATCGTTCAGGTGATTTTCCGTTCTGCCCATACCCTCAAGGGAATGGCTGCTACGATGGGGTTTGAAGACCTAGCATCGCTCACTCACCAAATGGAAAACGTTCTTGATCTGGTACGTAACAACAAGCTGGCGATGCATGAATTTATATTCGATACCTTATTTAAAGGATTGGATGCTTTGGAGTCCATGGTGCAGCACATTACAGAGGGAGGCGACGGAAAAGCGGATGTCTCCTCTATTGTATCTTCACTACAATCCATCGTGAGCGGGGATTTCCAAAAGTCTGGCGCAAATGCTGCCACTGAGGAGTCTCCATCTAAAAAAGTGGACAAAAACGATAGTGCTGGGCTTGTCTTGGATCAGTTCCAGTATTCTGTACTGGAGCAATCTATTTCTGAAGGACATCGTGTTCACTATATACAGGTAACAATCAGCTCAGAGAGCCAGTTGAAGGCGGCACGTGCTTTTATGGTGTTCAATACGCTGGAAAACTCTGGTGAAATCGTCAAGGCCTATCCGTCGGTACAGGATATTGAGCAGGAGAAATTCGAGCAAAGCTTCTCGTTATATTACATAACGCAGAAAGAAGTTGGGGAGCTGGAAAAGGAAATCGCGGGTATCTCTGAAATTGAGACTGTCTCAGTGGTACAACTAGATCAGGAATCGCTTAAACAAATGAGCGAAGTTACTGCTGGACTGGCTGAGACTGCTGCAGTACAGGAAGCTCCTGTTGCCGTGCAACCACCTGCTCCTTCCCAGCCGCAGTCTCCAGCTGCGGCCTCTGTGGCTAAGCCAGCTGCAGGTAAGGCGCCAGCAGCTAAGGCAGCTGCGCCTACGCATAACCGTACGATTCGTGTAGATATTGAACGTCTGGATGTACTTATGAACTTATTTAGCGAGTTGCTTATTGACCGTGTGCGGTTAGAGCAGTTGGCAAGTGAAGCTTCCAATCCAGCACTGACAGAAACCGTAGAGCACATGAGTCGTGTGAGCAGCGATTTGCAAAACGTCGTTCTTAAATTGCGGATGGTACCAGTAGATACTGTTTTCAATCGTTTTCCGCGTATGGTGCGCGATCTGGCCAAATCGCTGGATAAAAAACTTGATTTGGTTATTACTGGAGCAGAGACTGAAATGGACCGCACTGTTATCGACGAAATTGGCGATCCTCTGGTGCATTTGCTTCGTAACTCCGTGGATCATGGCATTGAGTCGGTAGCCGATCGGATAGCAGCTGGTAAACCTGAGACAGGAACGGTTAACTTGCGTGCTTTCCATAGCGGAAATAACGTATTCATCGAGATTGAAGATGACGGAAATGGTATTAATCGCGATAAGGTACTAAACAGTGCTATTTCTAAAGGGATTTTGACGGCAGAGCAGGCAGCGGTCATGACCGACGAGGAAGCCTATCAGGTATTGTTTGCTCCGGGCTTTAGCACAGCTGCAGTCATTTCAGACGTATCAGGACGCGGTGTCGGTTTGGACGTTGTTAAATCCAAAATCACCGCTTTGGGTGGCAATGTTACGGTTCACTCTACACTGGGCCAAGGCACTAATTTCTCTGTGCAATTGCCGCTGACCCTATCCATTATTGCAGCCATGATGATACAGATCGGTTCTGAAAAATATGCGATTCCATTGTCCTCCATTGTGGAAACTGCGATCGTCAAACGGACACAAATTCGTTCTGTACATGGCAATAAAATGATTGCTTTCCGCGATTCTCATATCCCGCTCATCTCCTTGAGTCAGCTGTTTGAGGTACCGGACTTCAATGAAGATGAAGAAGAAGAGACAGAGGTCGTGGTCATCCGCAAGGGAGACCGTCTGGCAGCTCTTTCCGTACAGGACTTTTTGGGGCAAAGTGAAATTGTCCTTAAAAATCTGGGCAAATACCTTCCAAACATCCAAGGAATTTCAGGCGCCACGATTCTGGGTGACGGTCAGGTTGCTTTGATCATTGACCCGAATGTTTTCATTAAATAATGTCTTCATCAGAAATGAAAGAAATGTGAAGTTGCTGACATCAATAAGGAGGGTTTTTAGACATGGGAGAAGAAATTAAAGTTATCGTATTTAAGCTTGGTGAAGAGGAATACGGTGTTGAAGTAGAAAAAGTCCAATCTATTGAACGCATGGTGCCGATTACACGGGTTCCAAGAACCTACGATTTTGTTAAAGGCGTATTCAACATGAGAGGCGTAGTCATTCCGGTTATTGATCTTCGTGGCCGATTTGGATTGCCTGAAGCTGAATATACCGATCAAACTCGCATCATTATCGTTGCAGTGGGTGAAATGCAAGTCGGCTTTATCGTTGACTCAGCGAATGACGTTATTGACCTGAATACTGACAATATCGAGACACCACCGGAAGTGATTGGCGGAGTTAAGGCTAAATACCTTCGCGGAGTTGCTAAAATTGGTGAAGAGCGCTTGTTGATTATGCTGAACTTGTCCGAAGTCCTGAATCGTAGCGAGATGAACCAACTGGAAGGCTTAGAGGATTAACATATGGAAAATCTCGGAAATCTTGAAGACTTCAAGTTGGATGTGTTGAAAGAAGTCGGCAACATTGGCTCGGGGAACGCTGCTACAGCGCTCTCCCGGCTTCTCAATAAACCGGTCGATATGGGTGTCCCCAAAGTACAAATGCTGCCCTTTGAGGAAATTGCCGAGAAAGTCGGCGGCTATGAGCAACTTGTTGTTGCAATATTTTTTAGGGTAGAAGGGGAAGCCCCCGGGAATCTATTCTTCATATTGCAGCCTCAGGCGGCAAAAAGCTTACTTTCCCGTTTGGCGAATATTCCTTCAGATGACGAGGACAGTTTTAACGAAATGGAGCACTCAGCCCTGTCGGAGATCGGAAACATTTTAGCGGGCTCATACCTGTCTTCGCTGGCAGACTTTACGCGTTTATCTATGTATCCAACAGTCCCTGCGCTGGCGTTGGACATGGCAGGAGCAATTCTCAGCTATGGACTGCTGCAGTTTGGGCAGATGGGGGATGCTGCATTATTGATTGACACATCGTTTCTGGAAGGGCAGAATCAGATAGAGGGTCAATTTTTCCTGATTCCTGATCCAGAATCGTTCGGGAAAATCTTTAGGTCGTTAGGAGTCCCGATGAACGATGATTGAGGATAAAAGCATCATTAAAGTCGGTATGGCTGACTTAAATGTTACCAGTAACCCGAACTCGATTCGCACGACAGGACTTGGCTCCTGCGTCGGATTGACTCTCTACGATCCTCATTTGAAATTGGCAGGTATGGCACATGTGATGCTACCATCCTCGGATATTGCACGTGAAGGGCAACTGAATATTGCTAAATACGCCGATACGGCGCTGCCCGAGTTATTTGAGCGGATGCTGAAATTGGGTGCTGAACGACGCAGGCTGATTGCCAAAATGGCAGGGGGAGCGCAGATGTTCGCCTTTGCTGGTAGTGGAGACACCATGCGGATTGGTCCACGTAATGTAGAATCATGCAAGGAAATGCTCGTAGATCTCGGCATTCCTTTGATTGCGGAGGACACAGGTGGCAATTATGGACGAACGATTGAGTTGGACTCTGAAACTGGCGTTTTGAATATTCGAAGCGTACAAAAAGGTGTAAAGGAATTATAAACATGTTATTTGGCAGCTTACGCATTAATCTTTGGTCTGGAGTAGTCGGATTTATTCTGACTTTTGTGTTGTCCGTTGGCAGCAATCTGCTGACCACGAGCTTAATTCGTGGCTTGATCGCCTTCGTTTTTTGGTTCCTACTTGCATTTGTGCTGCGCTGGACACTAGGTGTTGTGGCGCGGCCAGATCTGGGGAATGCCCAAAGCCGGGCAAGCTCTCAGGTAGATGGCGTAGGGGGGAACCTGGACCTGACGACACCAGACGAAAATGAAGACCTGAATGAATTGCTGAAACCGAAACCAGAGCAGACGGACGAGGGGAATAATGGTTTCGCACCTTTAAACCCACCTAAGCTGGTTTCCAACAAGGACCCTGAAGAATTGGCCAAGGCCGTTCGTCACCTGACAGACAAATAAGGAGGGTGAAGCCGATGAACGAGCGAAAAGCCGCTCATTTAAACCATTCCGAACTATGGGAACAATGGAAAGAACACGGTGACAAGGAAGCAAAAAAACAGTTAATTGAAAAGTATCTCCATATTGTGGAATATGTGTCAGGCCGTCTTGCAGTAGGCTTGCCTAAAAATGTATCCAAGGATGATCTGGCGAGTAATGGCGTTATGGGTTTGATTGACGCTTTAGAGAAATTTGACTATGAGCGTGGTTTGCAGTTTGAGACCTATGCTTCTTGGCGTGTTCGTGGAGCGATTTTGGATGGTCTTCGTCAAGGGGATTGGGTTCCTCGTTCAGTTAGGGAAAAAGCGAAAAAAATCGAGGATGCCTACCAGCATTTGGAACAAAGATATCTACGCACGGTAAGCGACGAAGAGATGAGTCATTATTTGGACGTTTCTGAGAAAGAGTTTCAAAATATGATCCAGGAGGTCGCCGTTATGTCGATTGTCTCACTGGAGGACCCGATCCGCGAAGAGGAATCGGAAACACGGCTTTCCCTTTTGGTGGACGAGAAGGCGAAAAATCCGGATCATAAGGTCAATGAATTTACACTTCGTGATGCCCTTGCACAAGGCATTGATAAATTGACTGAAAAAGAACGTATCGTTGTTTCTTTATTGTATTACGAGGATTTGTCACTCAGTGAAATCGCTGAGGTCATGTCGCTATCTCCATCGCGAATTTCACAGTTGCATTCCAAAGCAATATTACGTCTGAGAGCGACATTGGACAAACAACGGGATTTGCTAATGCGTAAAGATTAACGTACGGGAGGTTACAGTAACAGTTAGACGGAAGGAGCACCCTTGTGGAGAAGCAATATGCTTTGGACCAGTTTTTAAAAGTGGTTGTCTCACCTGACAAACAAACCGCCTACTTGGAGTTTGCCAAACGTGAAGAAGGCTTTGCCTGTTCTGTGGAAGAATTAGAGCGTTTTCTAAGCAACCAAAAAATATCCTACGGTTTAATGACCGATGCAATTCGTGTATTTGCGGCAAGTCCGGAAGATCATTTCTTCGGAAAATTACTGATTGCTCAGGGAAAGCAGCCGATCCATGGCACAGACGGAAAAATTAATCTGGCTGATATTGTGACTGGCGAAGATGCACATAAGCCGCTTGAAACCGTGGATGGACGGGTGGATTATAAAGAATTAACTCGTTTAAGAAATGTAAAACGTGGTCAACTGATTGCCGAACGGGTTGATCCTGTGCCGGGTGTACCGGGGATTGCTGTAACCGGAGAGGAAATTCCTTTTCTTCCAGGTAAAGAGGCGCGTTTTAAAGTCGGAAAAAATGTAGTGATCCATCCAGAAGGTGTTGCGATGTATGCGGCTATTGACGGACTGGTGACTACGACTGAAAAGGGCAAACTTAATGTATTCCCTGTATATGAAGTGAACGGGGACGTCGATTATAGTGTCGGTAACATTGATTTTGTTGGAACCGTCGTCATTCGTGGGAATGTCTTGACTGGTTTTCGTGTTCGGGCGGCTGGCGACATTCGTGTCATCGGTGGTGTGGAAGGCGCTGAAATTGAGGCGGAAGGTTCAGTGGAAATCAGTGGCGGTATTATCGGATACCATAAGGGGTTCGTGAAAGCTGCACAAAATGTCAAATGCTCATTCATACAAGATGGTAACGTGATTGCCGGAGGCGATATACTTGTATCCCAGAGCATCATGCATTCCCAGATTAAAGCGAGTGTAAATGTACTCTGTGAGGGGACCAAAGGGCTTATCGTAGGTGGCAGTGTACAAGCTGGTAAAAAGGTAGTGGCTCGTACCATCGGTAATACGATGTCCACAGCTACTGTTATCGAAGTTGGTGTGCTTCCCGAACTGCGCGATGAACTGACAGAACTCCGCGCACGTTTGAAGCAGCAGACAGACAGTCAGGATAAAACGAATAAGGCTCTTACCATATTGGATCAGCTTGCCGCCGCCGGACAGCTTGCACCTGAAAGAATGGCTATGCGAATCAAGCTGACATCTACTAAAAAGTCTAATGAACAGGAGCTTTTGGAAACCAAGTCCAGAATGCTTGAAATTGAACGAACATTAGAGGATACAAGCCGCGCACGGGTAGAAGTGAAAAATGTAATTTACGGTGGCTCTAAAATAGTTATCGGCAGATATACAAAATTCATTAAAGATTCAGTGGAAAGAATGGCGTTTTATTATCACGAAGGAGACATCAGCATGTCCTCCTACGTGTAATTCGGCACACTGAAAAACAACATTCAACATTGTATTCCTTGGAAGACAGAACGGATGCCCAATCGGAAAGGGTGTGGTCCAATGAGCTTGAAGGCTGTTGAATTGCAAATTGCCGTACCTCGCACCAGCGAAGCAGGAAAATACCAAAGTGAGTCCCAGCAGCGGCCGATGAATGATCAAGCATTGCTTGGACAAAAGGCCGCGTTGGAGACGGAAAACATGCGTCAGCGAAGCAGTGCCGTAGACCAGTCTGCGGAAACATTCGTCGGTGAGCGGCAAACAGGAGGGCAGAGCAGAGATTCTTCCCAGCAGAGCCGCTCTCGCTCAGATGAGTCTGAGCTACCTAAGGAGCATCCGGCAGAGCATCCGTTCAAGGGACACCATATTGATTTTTCGCTCTGATCCGACAGGTGGAGAAGCGTTATTAAAGGAGACGATGGGCAGTGGATCAACCATGGATTTATATTGTTCTGCTGGGCGCCGCAGCTGTTGTCTACGCCTGGCTTCTGCCTAAGCGTCAGCCAAGCCGGGGAACAGAAGAGGCCGTCGTCCAAAAGGTCGAGGCCACATTGGAGCAATATATGGCCGATATTGAAAACGATAATGACGAGTTGATTGAGCTCGTTTCGGGTATGAAGCAAGAGCATACAGTTAAACAGGCGGCATTACAGGAGCAATTAGCTGAGCTTCGGAGCCGTATCGTGGAGCTTGAGCGTCAGGCTATGTTTGCGACTGTCTCTATGCAAACCGAGCCTGTATCTAAGGAAATACAACATACAGCTACTTCTCATCAGGCAGCGGTTGCATACGGTCAATTTCAAAGTCCGCAACCTGGAATGTCTGTGCAGGAAGGCTACTTTGGTTCAGAAGCTCCCCTCATAACTATGGAGGAGCAGACGGTATTACAAGACCCTGAAACTGAGCAGGAAGCAGAGTCCATCCGTGATCGTTATCAAGAGTTGTTTGCGCTGCATGAGCAAGGCAAGTCGGTGGACTATATAGCCAAGCAATCAGGCATTCAACGGGGTGAAGTACAGCTCATATTGCAACTCGCGGAGCGGGAGGATGTAACGTGATCAAAAACCGTTCATTTATGCTAGGCATGGGTACTGGTCTGATAACGGGGGCATTGCTGTTGCAACTGGCAATGATCGGTCAGGGACAATCGCAGCAATCTTCAATAGACCCGAAAGACATGACGCGAGAGCAGTTAGAAAAGGCAGCAGCCGAATTAAGTCTTCAGATTAATGACAGTTCTGATCCGAAAATGACAGAAGAGGAATGGCGTAATAAGGTGATTAAGGAAGGCAACAAAAATCCGGTTGCACCCCAAAAGGCTAAACCAGCTCAAACGCCTTCAACACCAAAGGCACCTGCAAACAGCACATCCTCGGCTACGTCTAAACCTTCGACTAGCACATCGGTTCCACAAAGTCCGAATAAGCCGCAAACTCAAAGAGCTGGCACTACAACGACTCCCAATATCCCCAAGCAGCCTGCCACCCCACAAGTGCAGTATAGCATTGCATCGGGAAGCAATTTGAGAAGTGTGGCATCAGGATTGCAACGGGCAGGGGTCGTATCTGATGCTAGTGCATTTGAGGCAGCAGCTAAGGCTCAAAAAATCAATACCAAAATTCGTACTGGTACCTATCAGTTTGCTAAGGGTGAGGATTTCAGTTCTATCATTACTAAAATTACGAAAAAGCCGTCCAACTGACCAGACTGGGAAGTGGGCGGCTTTTATTCTTGCTGACAAGTTCGATGAGAGGCGTAAAACGTCACATCTTGCGTTGTTCCAACTATTGTCGAAAAGTTGGTTGCAACGATGCAAGTGTTATGGTATATTAATTGACGGTGTTAAAAACGCACGTCGGTTAATTTTATAAAGGGTGCTTTCTAATGGAAAGTCTTTATGAAAAATGATGTCGGCGGAGGACACACAAAAAACCAAACTTAGGAGGTGCGTGAAGATGGCAGTAATCTCCATGAAACAGCTTTTGGAAGCTGGGGTTCACTTTGGTCACCAAACACGTCGCTGGAACCCGAAAATGGATCGTTATATCTTCACTGAAAGAAACGGTATTTACATCATTGACTTGCAAAAGACAGTGAAAAAGGTTGAGGAAGCTTACAACTTCGTAAAAAGCATTGCAGCTGAGAATGGTACAATTCTGTTCGTAGGCACGAAGAAACAAGCACAAGATTCCGTTAAAGAAGAAGCAGCACGCGCTGGTCAATTCTACATTAACCAACGTTGGTTGGGTGGTACGCTGACTAACTTCCAAACGATTCAAAAACGTATTGACCGTTTGAAACAACTGGAAGCTTGGGAAGAAGATGGTACATTCGCAGTTCTTCCTAAAAAAGAAGTTATCATTCTTCGCAAAGAAAAAGATCGTCTTGAAAAATTCTTGGGCGGTATCAAAAACATGAAGGGCCTTCCAAGTGCTCTGTTCATCATTGATCCACGTAAAGAACGTATCGCGGTTGCTGAAGCTCGCAAATTGGGTATCCCAATCGTAGGTATCGTTGATACAAACTGCGATCCAGACGAAATCGACTATGTTATCCCAGGTAATGACGACGCAATCCGCGCTGTTAAATTGCTGACAGGTAAAATGGCTGATGCAGTTATGGAAGCAAACCAAGGCGAAGAAACTACAGCATAATATTTCCATTAGGAAATACCTATATGAATTAAATGAAAAGGGTGGTTGGCAGGTGTATAACCTCTCACTACCCTTTTTTTAAGGAATAAAGCACGGTATACCACTGAAAATCAAATTTGGAGGGAAATAATATGGCAGTTAATGCTAGCGCAGTAAAAGAGCTTCGTGAAAAAACAGGCGCAGGAATGCTAGATTGTAAAAAAGCGCTTGAAGAAGCAAACGGTGATTTGACAAAAGCGGTTGAAGTTCTGCGCGAAAAAGGACTTGCAGCTGCAGCCAACAAAGCAGGTCGTATTGCTACTGAAGGTGTTGTTGAATCCTACATTCATGCTGGCGGCCGTATCGGCGTACTGGTAGAAGTAAACTGCGAAACAGACTTCGTAGCTAAAACAGACCAGTTCAGAGATTTTGTACGCGACATTGCAATGCATATCGCTGCATCGAACCCTCGTTATGTCCGTCGTGAAGAAGTGCCACAGGAAGAAATCGAAAAAGAAAAAGAAATCCTGAAAGCACAAGCTCTGAACGAAGGTAAACCAGAGAAAATCGTTGAGAAAATGGTTGAAGGCCGCATTGGTAAGTTCTATGAAGAGTTCTGTTTGCTGGAGCAATCTTTCATCAAAGATCCGGACAAAACAATCTCCACGCTTATCAACGAAAAAATCAGTACAATTGGCGAAAACATCTCCCTGCGTCGCTTTGTTCGTTTTGAACTGGGTGAAGGTTTGGAGAAAAAAGAAGACAACTTCTACGAAGAAGTTATGTCTCAAGTGAAACAATAATTACCAACGAACGGTAATTGCATATGAAAAAAACGGAAATGGAACACATCAGTGTTCCTTTTCTTGCAACAGGACACCTATCCTGTTACATAAAGTATAAATGATATTGGAGGGTGATCATTTGGAAAAACCTGTGTTTAAGCGTGTTGTCCTGAAAGTTAGTGGTGAATCGCTGTCAGGCCCTAACGGTTACGGTATTGATGCGGATACGATTGCGTCCATTGCTGAACAAGTCAAAGATGTGGTGGAACTGGGAGTAGAAGTTGCTATCGTGTGTGGTGGCGGTAACATCTGGCGTGGTATTGCTGGAAGTGCCAACGGAATTGACCGGGCCACGGCAGATTACATGGGTATGCTGGCAACAGTGATGAACTCACTGGCCTTACAGGATGCTTTGGAACAGATTGAAGTACCTACGCGTGTACAAACATCCATTGCGATGCAACAGATTGCAGAACCATACATCCGCCGTAGAGCTATCCGTCATTTGGAAAAAGGTCGGGTTGTAATTTTTGCAGCAGGTACAGGTAATCCGTTCTTCTCGACTGATACTACAGCTGCACTGCGTGCCGCTGAGATTGAAGCGGAAGTGATTCTGATGGCTAAAAATAAAGTGGATGGCGTATATTCTGCTGATCCGTTTAAAGATAGCACAGCTGAGAAATATGAGCAGCTTACGTATTTGGATGTGCTCAACAAAAATCTCGGTGTCATGGATTCTACTGCTTCCTCGTTGTGCATGGATAACAATATTCCGTTGATTGTCTTTGCTATTACAGAGCAAGGTAACATTAAACGTGTCGTGCTGGGTGAAAAAATTGGTACGATCGTCAAAGGGAGTGTAAATTAATGCCACAATCTGTGAAAAAGAGTGCTGAGGAGCGCATGCAAAAAGCAATCCAAGCATTGCAACGTGATCTTGCATCTTTGCGTGCAGGACGGGCGACACCAGCTTTACTGGACCGTGTGCAGGTAGAGTATTATGGTGCAATGACTCCAGTCAACCAGCTGGCGAATGTCAATACACCTGACAGCCGGACCTTGATGATTCAGCCTTGGGACAAATCTTCCTTGGCCGATATCGAGCGCGCTATACAAAAATCCGATTTAGGTTTGACACCTTCGAATGATGGCAACACCATTCGTCTGAGCATTCCTGCTTTGACGGAGGAGCGCAGAACTGACTTGGTGAAGTTGACGAAAAAGAACGGTGAAGAAGCGAAGGTCGCTATTCGTAACATTCGTCGTGATGCAAATGATGACATCAAAAAAATGGAGAAAAGTGATATTTCCGAGGACGAATCTCGTAAATATCAGGAAGATATCCAGAAAACAACTGATAAATTTATTGCTGAAGTGGATAAAGTTTTAGCTGCAAAAGAAAAAGAAATTATGGAAGTTTAAAAGATTGGCAGCCCCTCCCTTACGGTGGGGTTTGTCTCTTTTCAAGCCTGAGGCACATTTTCAGAGAATGCTGGAGGAACTGGAATGATCAAACGGGTTCGGTCTTGGTGGAACGGGGAACAAAAACAGCAAACACCGGCCATTTCAAAAGACAATATTCCGCAGCATGTTGCTGTCATCATGGATGGGAACGGCAGATGGGCCAAACGGATTGGAATGCCGCGGATTGTAGGGCACCAAAATGGAATGAAGGCAGTGAAACGCACAGCAATTGCGGCGGATGAACTGGGTATTAAGTATTTGACTTTGTTTGCATTTTCAACTGAAAATTGGACGCGTCCAAAGGACGAAGTTGATTTTCTAATGCGCTTACCGCAGGAATTTCTGGCTATTGAGCTGGATGAGCTGATTGAAAAAAATGTGCAGGTGCGTATGATGGGAAACAAGGAACATTTACCTTCCCATACCGTTGAGGCGCTGACTGAAGCGACTCGACGAACTGAAAATAATACCGGACTTGTTCTTAATTTTGCATTGAATTATGGAAGTCGGTTGGAAATCACAGAATGCATGCAAACATTGGGCCGTCAAATTGCGGATGGGAAGCTTAAAACAGAAGATATAACATCTGAGCTGATCGGTAATACGTTGCTTTCTAGTGGTATGCCAGACCCTGATTTACTGATTCGAACAAGCGGTGAGCTTAGACTTAGTAATTTTATGCTCTGGCAGCTTGCCTACAGTGAGTTGTGGTTTACTGATATTTATTGGCCTGAGTTTAAGAAAGAACACTTATACGAAGCAGTGATCGAATATCAGCAAAGAACACGGCGGTATGGCGGACTGAAGTAAATGGAGGATGAAAGCCGTTGAGACAGAGATTAATTACCGGTATTCTGGCAGGCATATTCTTTTTGGCGATGGTCCTGTGGGGCGGCTTGGCCTACCATTTGCTTATATTGGCGATGGCCCTAATCGGATTTTATGAGTTCGCACGAATGACGCAGGTATCTCCTTTTGGAGGTACAGCAATACTTGGATACGTAAGCATATTTGCTTTTGTATTTCCATATGAACCTTTTGGTTTGCACTCACCCTTACCCATTGCCAGTATGCTTTGGCTGGTAATGATAGCTTTTATGATCATCACGGTAGGAACGAAAAATAAAATCCCGATTCAAACGGTAGCTATACTATTCCTTGGTACCGTTTATATAGGGTTTGGATTTTCGTATATAGCGGAATCACGTCATATGGAACATGGACTGTTATGGACTTTTTTATTGTTGGCTTGTATTTGGGCAAGTGATGCAGGGGCATATTTTGTAGGCAAAATGGCAGGGAAGACGAAACTATGGCCTGCGATTAGTCCAAACAAAACGGTCGAAGGATCCATTGGCGGCATTGTTTTAGCGTTGGTTATAGCTCTAGTATTCGCTGGATTGTCAGGTGGACTGCTGCCATGGGGCAAAGCCATCGGCATCGGTTTGTCATGTGCAGTTGTGGGACAACTGGGCGATTTGGTACAATCTGCATACAAACGAGTGTACGGCATTAAAGATTCCGGTAATCTGCTGCCAGGGCACGGTGGTATACTAGACCGCTGCGACAGCTGGATTGTCGTTTTTCCATTTGTACATATGCTGATGCTGCTTCCATGAGTCTGTTGATTACAGTTTATGCTCAGGCTTAATCTCTATGTTGCTCACTCTGCGTTATTAGAAGGATGGAACCAGTAGCATAGCTGCCTGAATAACAAACAATGAGCTCCTGGCTAAAAGTGATTTTCAGGATAGGAAGGTGCATCATGAAAAGAATTACGGTACTTGGTTCAACCGGATCTATTGGAACTCAAACGCTGGATGTAGTGTCCATGCACCCGGATCAGTTTACTGTTGAGGCTTTAGCAGGTGGTTCTAATATAAAGTTACTTGCTGAGCAGGCGCATCTCTATAAACCCAAAAAGGTGTCTGTAGGTACTCGGCAGTTGGCAGATGAAATTCGTCCTTTACTGCCTTCTGGAATGGAACTGTATTGGGGAAATGAAGGACTCGTTGAGCTTGCTGCGAACACAGAGGCGGATATGGTTGTGACGGCTGTAATGGGCAGTGTCGGATTGCACTCCACGCTGGCCGCGATTGAGGCTGGAAAACAGATCGGTTTGGCCAATAAGGAAACACTGGTTACTGCTGGTCATCTGGTCACAGCGCGGGCTCGGGCGAAAGGAGTGCCGTTGCTGCCGATTGACAGTGAGCATTCAGCTATTTTCCAATGCTTGAATGGTGAGCGTATGAAAGATGTGGCACATATTACCCTCACAGCATCAGGGGGTTCTTTTCGAGATTTGACAAGAGAACAGTTGCGTGAAGTTACCGTGGAAGATGCACTCAAGCATCCCAATTGGTCAATGGGGGCCAAAATTACGATTGATTCAGCAACGATGGTAAACAAGGGGCTGGAAGTCATTGAGGCGCATTGGCTATTCGGACTTGATTATGAGCAGATTCATGTGTTGCTTCATCCGGAAAGCATTATTCATTCCTATGTTGAGTTTCAGGATACAAGCATTGTTGCTCAACTTGGGAATCCGGACATGAGAGTACCCATTCAATATGCGTTGACTTACCCTGAGCGTATGAAGTCCCCGGCGAAGCCGTTGTCACTGGCTGAAGTGGGTAGACTCCATTTTAAGGAAATGGATTATAATCGTTTTCCTTGTTTAAGGCTTGCCTTCGAATGTGGTAAAATGGGTGGTACAGCACCGACCGCATTTAATGCAGCTAATGAGATTGCTGTTGCCCGTTTCCTGCGTGGAGAAATTTCTTTTCTGCATATTGAAGCTATTATTGAACGTGTGCTGGAGCGGCATGTCAATGTGGCTAATCCTGATCTTTCTGCGATTGAAGCCTGTGACGGAGAGACTCGTAGCATAGCTGCGGGGTTGTAGGCTAATGTTGGGTTAGAAATGAAATGTGATTCTCTTGTGCGGGATTGGAGAATAATGATAATCTAGGAAGACAAACTCGATCTCATTGAAAGGGGAACGGAAACGATTGGAAACGATTCAAATAGTGTTGATGACGGTGCTCATGTTTTTCGTCATAGTGACGGTGCATGAATGGGGGCATTATTATTTTGCCAAGCGCGCCGGGATTCTGGTACGTGAGTTTGCGATCGGTTTCGGTCCGAAACTGTTTTCTTATAAAAGAAACGAGACGCGATTTACGCTGCGTTTGTTGCCGTTTGGTGGCTTTGCCCGCATGGCGGGAGAGGATCCGGAGATCAATGAAATTGAGACCGGACAAACGATTGCTGTACGCGTAACGGATGACGTCGTTAAAACCATCTATCTAGATCAACTGGATAATCGCAAGAATGTGGTACGCGGCGAAGTGTTGGATATTGATCTGGAACAGTCGTTAACTTTAAAATTGGATGTAGATGGCGAAGATCAGCAATACACAGTACACCCGCAAGCGATGATGGTAACCAAAGGACAATCCATTCAGATTGCACCAAAGGATCGGCAGTATGGGAGTAAAACAGTAGGACAGCGTGCGATGGCTATTTTTGCTGGACCACTGATGAATTTTATACTTGCCTTTATTCTGTTTGGTCTTCATATTCAGATGGTCGGCATACAAGTGGACAACCCGACCTATGTCCAAATTAGTGAAATTACAGCAGGTATGCCCGCTGCTGAAGCTGATTTGCATAAGGGAGATATCATCGAATCGGTGAATGGAATAGCCATTGGTGCAAATGTTGAAAACATGATCAAACTGATTGCGGATTCTCAAGACAAGCCGATGAAGTGGACGGTTCGCCGTGATAATAAGACCTTTGATCTTACTATTACACCTCGTGCAATGGAAGGACAAAAGGGTGGCAAGGTGGGCATTGTGCCTGAACTTCCAAAACGCCAAGCAGGTGTGGGTGAAACGTTCAAATTTGCCGGACAATCCATGGTCAGAACGACCGATATTATTTTCCAAGGATTTAGCCAGCTCATTCAACGTTTTTCTATCAACGACCTGGGAGGCCCGGTACGTACTTTTGAAGTGACGGGGCAAATTGCCAAGCAGGGGATTGAGCAGTTGACGTATTGGACTGCTATAATGAGTCTTTATCTGGGGATATTTAATTTATTGCCTATTCCGGCGCTGGATGGAAGCAGACTTGTTTTCCTTGGTGTGGAGGCGGTAAGAGGACGTCCCGTTGATCCGAGCAGGGAAGGAATGGTCCATTTCGTTGGTTTTGCTATGCTATTCCTGCTTATGATTGCGGTCACGTATAACGATATTTTACGCTTAATTAATGGTTAATTAGAGACGGACTTATATAAAAACGGTCTGTATGGGAGGACATGCATTTCTATGTCGAATGATAAACAGTTTGTCGAGGAAATTACGCCGCAGAGCGAAGATTTTTCCCGATGGTATATTGATGTTATTAAAAAAGCAGAACTGATGGATTATTCCCCTGTTCGCGGATGTATTGTATTCCGACCCGATGGTTTTGAAATTTGGGAGCATATCAAGGAAGCCATGGACGTGCGTTTCAGAGAAACAGGCCACCGTAATGCCTATTTCCCAATGTTCATTCCCGAAAGCTTTTTTCAAAAGGAAAAAGAGCATGTTGAAGGGTTTAATCCTGAACTACCTTGGGTAACCGAGGCTGGTGGAGAAAAGCTGGAAGAGCGTCTTGCAATACGTCCGACTTCGGAAACCATGATAGGCCATATGTACTCCAAATGGATTCAATCCTATCGTGATCTGCCGGTGCTTATTAACCAATGGGCTAACGTAGTGCGTTGGGAAAAACGCACGCTGCCTTTCTTGCGCACAAGTGAATTTTTGTGGCAAGAAGGTCACACGGCCCATGAAACAGAAGAAGAAGCACGTGAAGAAACGATGAAAATGCTGGAAGTATACCGTGAGGTTATTGAGGAAGTTCTAGCTATTCCGGTTATTACTGGACAGAAAACACCTTCTGAAAAGTTTGCAGGTGCGAAGGATACATTTTCACTAGAAGCGATGATGAAGGATGGACGGGCGGTACAAGCTGGGACTTCCCACTACATGGGGACTAATTTTGCCGTTGCATTTGACATTAAATATTTGAGTCGTGAAAACAATCTGGAATTCGCGCATACGACTTCATGGGGAACAAGTACACGTTTGATCGGCGCACTGATTATGGTCCATGGAGATGACCGTGGTCTGGCATTGCCTCCTAAAGTTGCGCCTACGCAGGTTATTATGGTTCCAATTGGGCCACCTAAGAAGCGTGATGCCGTTATCGCTCGTGCAGATGAACTATTTGCTGAGTTGAAACAAGCGGGAGTGCGTGTTAAAATGGACGACCGCAGTGATGTAAGCCCAGGCTGGAAATTTAATGAATATGAAATGCGCGGTGTGCCGGTTCGTATGGAAATCGGGCCTCGTGATATGGAAAACGGCGTCTGTGTGCTCGTATCCCGTATCAGCGGTGAGAAAAAAATCGTGCAGCAGGATAATCTGGTTGAGGAAGTACACGCGATGCTCGCACAGGTACAGCAGGAGATGTTTGATCGTGCGAAAAATTTCATGGAAGAAAATTTCTATTCTGTCGATACGTTGGACGAAATGAAGACTCTCATGGAGGAAAAACGCGGTTTTACTTTGGCAGGTTGGTGCGGATCTGAAGAATGTGAAGACAAAGTTAAAGAAGTGACAGGTGCTACAAGCCGTAATATACCGTTTAAAACAACCGAGCAAAAGTCCACATGTTTGTGCTGTGGCAAACCTGCCAAGCATACAGTAGTGTTCGCACGGGCGTACTAATATAGAAGTAGGGCAATACCACTATACTCACTTCATTCTCTTCGCCGACAGGGTAGCTGTTACCGGACAATGTTCCGAAGGATCTATGTCGTTGTGAGGAGGATTAAAGAGGGTTACGAAAAGCTTTTGCGGTCGGAGATGTTTTTGACGCAGAAGCTTTTCATGTTTTCAGAATGGTAGATTTGAAATTGGGGGGAGAGCCATGGGCGGAGCTGAAGAAAAGAGAAAGCGGCTGGAACTGCTGATGAAGCAGGTTGTGATGCCGACGGGAGTGGTTGAACCTTATTTTTTGGACGGTTGGATTGATCAAGTGGAGATTAGCCGTACCAATAAGGATTGGAATATCACTATTGCCAAGGAGACACTGGTCCCCGCTCAGGTGTATCGTACGTTCTGTATTCAAGTACAGGAAAAAATGAGTCACATCGCAAAAATTACGTTCCGTTTTCAGTATAGTGAGCAGATTCAGCCGGGTGATATCATTAGTGAATACTGGAAACTTTTTCTAGAGTGGGTACATCGTGAGATTCCTTCTGTTAACGGTTGGTTGAATCGGGCTGTGCATGAGTGGGAAGACGGTCTATTATTGCTAACGATGAGCGACAGTATGTCATTGGAACTGGCGCGTAAAAAGCAGATAGATCAAGCTATCATCAAATTTTACAATAAATATTTCGGGCTCTCTATGCGCATTAAAGTCCAGGTGGGTGAAAGTAACCAGGAGGCACTACAGCAATTCCAAGAGAAGAAGATGCAGGAAGAACGCGAAGTTATTCAGCAGATGATGGAAAGTATGGAATCCGAAATGCCGTCTTTGGACGAAGAAGAAGGAGACGTACGGCTTCAATTTGGTTATGACATCAAAGAACCGGCTGTTCCGATGCAAGATATTCAGGACGAAGAAAAGAAAGTCACCTTACAAGGGACAATCTTCGGTTTGGATAGTAAAGAATTGCGCAATGGCAGTACGTTGTTTACGTATTATTTGACCGACTTTAGTGATTCCCTGCAAATGAAAATGTTTGCTAAAACTAAAGAAGATCTGAAGATCCTCAGTTTGTTGGCTAACGGGAAATGGGTCAAAGTGCGGGGGCGAGTTGAATATGATCGTTTTATGCAAATTCCCGAGCTGGTTATGATTCCTTCCGATCTAGTTGAAGTACAGGCTCCACCCACACGTAAGGATAAGGCAGAGGAAAAACGGGTTGAGTTCCATCTACACACAAAGATGAGTGCAATGGATGCTGTCGCCTCGATTGATCAATACGTCAAAACAGCCGCCAAATGGGGGCACAAAGCGATTGCGGTCACCGATCACGGTGGTGTGCAATGCTATCCTGACGCAGCAAAAGCAGCAAAGAAAAACGGAATTAAAATGATCTACGGTATTGAGGCTAACGTGGTTAATGATGCCGTTGAGGTTGTAATGCAGGCACAACCATTAAATTTGAAAACAGCGACTTATGTCGTTTTTGATATTGAAACCACCGGTTTATCGGTTACACAGAATAAAATTATTGAGATTGCGGCTGTAAAAATGCATGATGGCAAAGAAGTTGATCGTTATGCTACCTTTGTCAATCCGCATGAGCGTATACCCTACAATATCCAACAACTGACCAACATTAACGATGAAATGGTCAAGGATGCGCCGGATGTAGAACCTGTTATGAAGGAGTTTGTAGCTTTTGCTGGCGATGCTGTATTGGTTGCCCATAATGCGCGATTTGATGTCGGCTTTATCCAGGCCACCCTTCGAAATATGGGCTTGCCTGAAATGACCAATCCGGTACTGGATACGCTCGAACTGGCTCGTTTACTGTTTCCAACGATGAAAAACCACCGTCTGAATACGCTGACGACCAAATATAAAGTGGCGCTCGAAAGCCATCACCGGGCCATTGACGATACAGTCGCACTGACTGAAGTGCTGAATGGCTTGCTGAATGATGCGGAACAAATTAAGGGTTTAAAAATGCTCGATCGTCTGAATGATTATGTGGGTAAGGATTTATCGACCGTTCGTCCTTTTCACTGCTGTATTTATGCCCTCAACCCGATTGGTAAAAAAAATCTGTACAAGCTGGTTTCGATGTCTCATACCGAATATTTCAAGCGTGTGCCTTGTATTCCTAAATCAAAATTGTCAGAAATGAGAGACGGGTTGCTTATTATTTCTGGCTGCGAAAAAGGAGAGTTCTTCGAGGCTGTGTTGAACAAGTCCGAGGAAGAGGCCGAGGAAATTGCACAGTTTTATGATGTGTTGGAGATTCAGCCTTTGACAATGTATATGCATCTAGTGGAAAAGCAATTGGTAAGTGGGCCTGATGCTCTGAAAACGGCGATACGCAAAGTATGCGAAATTGGTCGGCGACTTGATAAGCCCGTAATTGCCACAGGTAATGTTCACTATTTGGAAACTCGCGATAAGCTGTACCGTGATATTACGATACACGGCATTACGGGATTTAGCCCGCTAAAAGATATTCGTAAGCCAGATGCGCATTTACGCACCACAGACGAAATGCTGGCAGAATTCGAGTTTTTGGGCGAGGAGAAAGCCTATGAAGTCGTTGTGAAGAATACCATTGAGCTGGCGGATCGGTTTGAGGAGCTGGAGTTGTTCCCTGACAAGCTGTTTACACCTTTGCTGGATGGGGCGGACGAGGAAATCCGCAACACTTGCTACGAGACGGCTAAATCCATCTATGGTGAGGAATTGCCCGAGGTGGTTGTAGCCCGCCTTGAAAAAGAACTGGAGCCGATTATTAAATACGGTTTCTCTGCCAATTATCTCATTTCCGAGCGTCTGGTTAAAAAGTCTAATAAGGATGGATATCTGGTAGGTTCACGGGGTTCTGTTGGATCTTCTGTGGTCGCTACCTTTCTCGGAATTTCCGAGGTTAATCCACTGCCTGCACATTATATTTGTGGTAATCCTGAATGCAGACATAGCGAATGGATTTTGGACGGTAGTGTGCCGAGTGGATTTGACTTGCCAGACAAAAACTGTCCGAACTGTGGTGGCAAATTGAAGGGTGAGGGACAGGATATTCCGTTTGAAACGTTTCTTGGGTTTAAGGGAGATAAAGTTCCCGATATTGACTTGAACTTCTCTGGCGAATATCAGCCTGTCGCACATAACTATACGAAAGTACTGTTTGGTGAGAAAAGTGTATTCCGTGCTGGAACCATAGGTACAGTTGCCGAAAAAACTGCCTTTGGCTTTGCAAAGAAATATGAAGAGGCGCATCATAAAAAATGGCGTGGGGCTGAGCTGAACAGGCTGGCTTCGGGCTGTACAGGGGTCAAACGTAGTACAGGGCAACATCCAGGCGGAATTGTCGTTGTTCCCGATTATATTGAGGTCGAGGATATTACGCCGGTACAGTATCCCGCCGATGATACAAGCTCGGAATGGAAAACAACGCATTTTGATTATCACGCTTTTGATGCGAATTTACTCAAACTCGATATTCTGGGTCATGATGATCCGACTATGATGAGAATGCTTCAGGATTTGACCGGTGTCGATCCTACGACCATTCCAATGAATGATCCTAAAGTGATGAGCATGTTCAACTCCACGGAGGCGCTCGGTGTAACCCCCCAGCAAATCCGCACGCCTGTAGCAACCTATGGTGTACCAGAGATGGGGACGAAGTTTGTACGCCAAATGCTAGTAGAGTCGCAGCCAAGTTCTTTTGCTGATTTACTGCAAATATCCGGACTGTCTCACGGCACGGGCGTATGGCTGGGGAATGCACAGGAACTGATTAAGAATAATACCTGCAACATCAAGACTGTAATTGGTTGCCGTGACGATATTATGCTGTTTCTGATTTACAAGGCAGGGATGGACGCAGGTCTGGCCTTTAAAATTACGGAGAGCGTACGTAAAGGTAAGGGGCTTAGTGCTGAATGGATTGAGGAAATGAAAAAATGCAAAGTGCCACAGTGGTACATTGATTCTTGTCTGAAAATCCAGTACATGTTTCCGAAGGCGCATGCTGCAGCCTATGTTATTTCAGCAGTGCGCACAGCGTACTTTAAGCTGTATCATCCGATTGAATATTATGCGACTTACTTTTCAGTACGTGCAGCTGATTTTGATATTGAGCTGTGCTGTCAGGGATATGATGCAATCGCGCGGAAGATTGTCGAAATCGAGCAGCTTGGCTTTCAGGCACCGCCCAAAGAAAAAGGGATGCTTCCGATCCTAGAAATGGCTCTGGAAATGACGGCTCGCGGGTTTAGTTTTAAATCCATTGATTTGTACCGTTCCGAAGCTACACGCTTCAAGGTCGATGGAGATTCACTCATTCCGCCATTCGGAGCTCTTCAGGGAATTGGAGACAATGCAGCACGTAACATCGCAGCCTCCCGTGAACAGGGTGAATTTTTGTCTGTCGAGGATTTTCAACAAAAATCGAAGGCAAGTAAAACCATTGTCGAAATGCTATCCCAGTTGGGATGCTTTCGAGGTTTGCCAGAGAGTAATCAGCTGTCTCTGTTTTAATCCGAACTACAGTAGTCAAGCTCTGGCACTTGTCACATAACTATGGTTATGTTATAATTTTTTTGGTAATCATGGAGATAAAACCGTTGCTAAAAGAGTGGGGAAACCCACTCTTTACTGTTTGATATACAGTTACAACGTGAAAAGGTTATTTTTGGGCACGAAACCGGTACGCCGGTTTATTTGCAGTGAGCCCGAAATGAACATTACATCAAATGAAAATGAAAATGCCGGTGATGGAGAAGCATTGTCCATGGTAATAGGGCGTCTTTTTTTCACCACAGGAAAGTTCACTTTTGGAGGTTATAATCTTTGAGCACACCAAAGATCAAATCAGTAGTAGAAGAAATGGCCCAACCTTACCTCGATGAGCATGGTTTTGAACTGGTCGATGTCGAGTATGTCAAAGAGGGCAGCAATTGGTTTCTTCGCGTTTTTGTGGACAAAGACGGAGGAATTGATCTGGACGACTGCAGTATGATCAGTGAATATCTGGGTCAAAAGTTGGATGAAAATGACCCTGTTTCTACAGCATATTTTCTGGAAGTGTCTTCACCAGGCGCCGAAAGACCGCTAAAAAAAGCGGAGGACGTTACTAAAGCGGTAGGCAAAAACGTATTCGTTACTACATACGAGCCGATCAACGGCCTGAAGGAATTCGAAGGTCGTTTGCTTTCTTTTGAAGATGGGGAACTCACCGTTCAAAGCGGACAAAAGAAGCATGTTATACCTTATGACAAGGTAGCTGGTGCAAGGCTCGCGATCATATTTTAATTCAGATTTGACTGTTGCTGTTTGACATGTACTACATGTTTTTTGCCTCGTGTGCCGACCAGTACGCAGGTGCATCATTTGAAAGGGGGAGCAGTAATCCATGAGTATGGATTTTATTGAAGCAATGAACGAGTTGGAAAGAGAAAAGGGGATCAGCAAGGATGTGCTGTTTGAGGCCATTGAAGCAGCCTTGATTTCCAGTTACAAACGGAATTTCAACACCGCACAAAACGTGCGTGTTGATATGAACCGCAACTCGGGAGTCATTAAGGTATATGCCCGCAAGCTGATCGTTGAGGAGGTATTGGATCCTCGCACCGAGATTTCGTTGCCTGCGGCCCGTGAGATTAACCCGCATTTTCAGTTGGAAGATATTGCTGAAATTGAAGTCACACCACGTGATTTTGGACGGATTGCTGCACAAACTGCGAAGCAGGTCGTGACCCAGCGTATCCGCGAAGCGGAACGGGGACTGATCTACAACAAGTTTGTGGACAAGGAAGAGGATATTGTAACAGGAACTGTACAGCGCCAAGACCCACGTAATATTTATATTGATCTTGGTAAGGTGGAAGCGGTTCTCCCGTTAGGTGAATTGATGCCTAATGAGAAATTTAGCCATCTGGATCGAATTAAGGCTTATATCACTAAGGTAGAAAACACAACCAAAGGACCGCAAATTATGCTGTCCCGATCACATCCGGGTCTGCTTAAGCGTTTGTTCGAACTCGAAGTGCCTGAAATTTTTGATGGTGTTGTAGAGATTCGTTCCGTAGCGCGTGAAGCAGGCTTCCGTTCTAAAATCGCGGTTCATTCCCGTAACGCCGAGGTTGATCCGGTCGGCTCTTGTGTGGGTCCTAGAGGTACACGTGTACAGACCATTGTAAATGAGCTGCGTGGCGAAAAAATTGACATTGTACGTTATTCGGATAATGTTGATGAATACGTGGCTAATGCGCTGAGTCCATCCAAGGTGCTCGAAGTGCAAGTATTTGAAGAAGAGAAAATGGCGCGTGTTATTGTGCCTGATTATCAGCTTTCTCTTGCTATTGGTATCAAAGGGCAAAATGCTCGCCTTGCTGCTAAGCTTACGGGCTGGAAAATTGATATTAAGAGTGAAACACAGGCGGAGGAAGAACTCGGCAGACCGAGAACATCCACCGATGAAATGCATCAGGATTCCGTTTCTGTAGATTAAGCGGAGTGTAGGGGGGTTAATGCATGAAACAGAGAAAGATACCTTTGCGCAAATGTGTGGCCTGTCATGAAATGATGCCAAAGAAGCAGTTGATCCGTGTCGTCAAAACCCCTGAAGACGAAGTGTTGATTGACTTGACTGGCAAAAAGTCGGGACGCGGCGCTTACTTGTGCGGCAAAGCCGCCTGCTTCAAGCTGGCTCAAAAGAGCAAGGCACTGGATCGAGCATTGAAGCACTCGGTTCATCCTGATATTTATGAGCAGCTAAGTCGTGATTTTGCTGCCGTCGAGGAAGAATTCCTGGCGGCACAAGGCAGCGTGCAGGATGAATAAGGCGCTGTCTGGATTGGGTCTTGCCATGAGAGCTGGCAAGCTGCTAACAGGTGATGAGATCGTTTTTAAAGCGATCAGGTCTTCAGAAGCCAAGCTGGTCATTCTTGCGAAAGATGCTTCAATGAATACTCAAAAGAAATTCCGCGACAAATGCGGGACGTACAAAATCCCCTTATTGATAGGATTTGACCGGGAAAGCTTGGGAAGCAGTATCGGCAAACCTGAACGGGTTGTGCTGGCTGTGACGGATCAAGGATTCGCGAAATTGATCAAGAAACATGCGGGGATAATGTCGGAGGTGGAGTATATTGAGTAAACAAGAAAGCAAAGACAAAGTGCGGGTATACGAATATGCCAAATCGTTGAACATGAGCAGCAAAGAAATTATCACCATTCTTAAACGGCTGGATATTCCCGTGAACAACCATATGAGCGTCATGGAACATGATGCCGTAGGTAAAGTGGAAAGTTTTTTTAAGAATATTAAATCCAATGCTGCGGCCAAGCAAGGCGGAGCAGGTACGGCGCAAGTAAGCTCGAATCAGGCCGGTTCAAGCCAGAATAGTAATCATTCAACTGAGCAAACCAAAAATCAACAGGAAAAGCAGGTAAGTATGAATAGGACAAACAACAACCAAAACAGTAACCGAAGTAGCGCTCCAAAAGCGCAAAGCAGTCAGCAGGGCGGTCAAAACCGCAGTCAACAAAGTACTAGCAGACCCACTGGTCAGCAAAGTACACAGAACCGCAGTAATGGTCAACAACAGGGAGGACAACAGCGTCCCGGCGGTAACACAGGTTCGCGTCCTCAAGGTAACCAAAGCACTAACTCACGCCCTCAGGGAAGTAGTCAGGGTGGTACGGCTGTAAGAACATCATCCTCCACAGGTAGCAACAATGCGAACCGTAGTGGTGGCAACCGTACAGGTAGTAACTCCAGCAACGGTGGTAACCGTTCCGGTCAAGGACGTTTTGACGATAACCGTCAAGGCGGCGGACGCGGTGGTAACGGTGGTCGTGGAGGCAATAATCGCGGCGGCAGCAATCGTGGCGGGAAATTTAACAATCGTGGTAAAGGTCAACAACAGGAGCGTCGCGAGAAAATCGACAACACGCCTAAGAAAATTATTGTGCGTGGTGAGATGACCGTAGGCGAAACAGCCAAGCTTCTTCATAAGGATGCGTCAGAAGTCATCAAAAAGCTGATTGTGCTCGGAACAATGGCGACCATCAACCAGGAACTGGATATGGATACCATCCTCTTGCTTGCCGGAGACTTTGGTGTCGAGGTAGAAGTGAAAATTCCTGTCGAAGAAGATCGTTTTGAAACCGTGGAAGAAAATGATGATCCTGCGGATCTCAAAACACGTCCACCGGTTGTAACGATTATGGGTCACGTCGATCACGGTAAAACAACTTTGCTGGATGCCATTCGCTCAACTAATGTAACCGGTGGCGAAGCTGGCGGTATTACACAGCATATTGGTGCATACCAAGTTGAAATTAACAGCAAAAAAATCACTTTCCTGGATACACCGGGTCACGAAGCCTTTACTGCTATGCGTGCACGTGGTGCCCAAGTGACAGATATGACGATTATCGTGGTTGCAGCTGACGACGGTGTTATGCCACAGACGGTCGAAGCTATTAACCATGCGAAGGCGGCAGGTCTGCCCATTATCGTAGCTGTGAACAAGATCGACAAACCGGATGCCAACCCGGATAAAGTGAAGCAAGAACTCACTGAATATGAATTGGTACCTGAAGAGTGGGGCGGCGATACAATTTTCGTCAACGTTTCCGCGAAACAAAGAATGGGTCTGGAAGACCTGCTCGAGATGATTCTGCTCGTAGCTGAAGTGAATGAGTACAAAGCGAACCCGAACAAACGGGCACGTGGTACCATCATCGAGGCAGAACTGGATAAAGGTCGCGGTTCTGTAGCCCGTATCCTCGTTCAGAACGGTACACTGAAAGTCGGCGATGCTTTCGTAGCGGGTAACTGCTTCGGACGTGTGCGTGCCATGGTCAACGATAAAGGTCGTCGTCTTAAGGAAGCAGGTCCTTCCACTCCAGTTGAAATTACTGGTTTGACAGAAGTTCCACTTGCTGGCGATCCATTCATGGTGTTTGAGGATGAGCGCAAAGCTCGTGCTATTGCTGATAGACGTGCGATCACGCAACGCCAATCTGATCTGGGCAGTAATACCCGTGTAACACTGGATGACCTGTTCCAACACATCAAGGATGGCGAAATGAAGGATCTGAACGTCATTATTAAAGGTGACGTACAAGGTTCCGTCGAAGCGTTGAAAGGTTCCTTGAACAAGATTGAAGTCGAAGGTGTGCGCGTTAAAATTCTTCACAGTGGTGCAGGAGCAATCACCGAATCCGATATTATTTTGGCAGCAGCTTCCAATGCTATTGTCATTGGTTTTAATGTTCGTCCGGATAACCAGGCGAAATCTACAGCGGAAGCTGAAAAAGTGGATATTCGTCTACACCGTGTCATTTACAATGTCATTGAAGAAATAGAGCAAGCCATGAAGGGCATGCTGGATCCTGAATATAAAGAAAATGTGATTGGGCATGCTGAAGTACGTAACGTATTCAAAGTTACTAAAGTCGGTACGATCGCTGGTTGTATGGTGACATCCGGTAAAATTACCCGTTCAGCAGAAGCACGCCTGATTCGTGATGGCATCGTCATTTTTGAAGGTAAAATCGACTCACTGAAACGCTTTAAGGACGACGCAAAAGAAGTTGCCCAAGGTTACGAATGCGGTATTACCCTTGATGGCTATAATGATGTTAAGGAACTCGACATTATTGAAGCGTTCGTCATGGAAACAGTGGAGCGCTAACGGCAGAGAGGTGAGCATCCATGGCTAAAATACGTACAGGTCGGGTTGGCGAGCAGATCAAGAAGGAGCTAAGCCAACTCATACAAACTGAATTAAAAGACCCCCGCATCGGTTTTATCACGGTAACGGGTGTCGATCTTACAAATGATTTGTCCCAAGCGAAAATATACTTGAGCGTGCTCGGGGATGAAGAACAAAAAAATTCTTCCCTGAAGGCATTGGACAAAGCGAACGGTTATCTTCGTTCTGAACTCGGCAAACGGATACGGCTGCGCCATATTCCTGAGTTGATTTTCAAAATTGACGAATCTATTGCTTACGGCAGTCGAATTGAAAAACTGCTGAGTGATATCGACAAGGATGAAAAATAAAACTTTTAGTTTGTCTGAAGAAACCATGAACTGAATGTAAAGGAGAAGGCAATGCATACCTATGAACAGGCGCTTCAACAAGCGAAGGAATTTATTCTGGAGCATGATGATTACCTGATCGTATCGCATGTACAGCCGGACGGAGACGCAGTCAGCTCCACCGTAACGGTGGGCTGGCTTCTCTCATGTCTGGGGAAGAAATTTACCATGCTAAATGAGGGACCTATTCCCAAGCGTATGGATTTTTTATGGCATGCCGATGAGATTATGGATATGAGCCAGCAACCGCCAGAACGGAAATACAACCGGATCATTTGTGTAGATTGTGCGGATTACCGTCGTGTTGGTTTGACAGAGCAGTTTTTTACGGAAGATGCCATTATCCTGAATATTGATCATCATCCAACGAATGATGCGTATGGTACAGTTAATGTGATTAAATCGGATGCTGCGGCAACAGCAGAAATTCTTTTTGACCTACTGAAAGAGTTCGCAGTGACTTGGGATGTCGAAATAGCTACGGCTTTATATACAGGGTTGCTAACGGATACAGGAGGTTTCCGTTACTCCAACACTTCACCGAAAGTGATGTCTACTGTGTCACAGCTACTTGCTTACGGTGTAGATGGTCCATCTTTATCCGAGAAATTGCTGGAGGAAATGACTTTTCCACAAATGAAGATGCTGACAAAAGCATTGCAGACGCTCACGATGTCGGAGGATGGAAAAGTTGCTTGGGTCGTAGTATCACCTGACGACATGACGGAATGTGGCGCTGTAAATGAGGACTTGGAAGGCATTGTGAATTATCCAAGAAATATTCGTGGAGTTGAGGTAGGTATTTTCTTTAAGGTTATTAATGATCAAGCGGTCAAGGCCAGCTTGAGGTCGGCAGGGAATGTTGATGTAGCTGCGCTGGCTCAATCATTTGGAGGCGGTGGACATGTACGTGCAGCTGGCTGCCGGCTAGAGGGTAAGCTGGGAGATATCATTGAGACAGTTGTAGGGCGGGTGAAGTCTGAGCTATGAACCCGATAAAGAAGGAACAGGCAACTTGGGAAGGCGTTCTACCTGTCTATAAACCTGCTGGATTTACCTCTCATGATGTGGTGGCCAAGGCTCGCCGTTTATTAGGTATGAAGCGAATCGGACACACTGGAACGCTTGATCCGCAAGTAACTGGTGTTTTGCCTTTGTGTCTGGGACGTGCCACCCGTGTGGTGGAATACATGCAAGAGCGGCCCAAAGAATATCGGGCTACACTGCGATTAGGAATTGCCACGGATACCGAAGACCTAACTGGGAAAATCACGGAAGAGAGTGAACGTCCAGTAGAGGTGACGGAAGTGGAAGTCAAAGCGGTTTTGAAACGTTTTGTTGGTACGATTTCCCAAGTGCCTCCAATGTTCTCCGCGCTAAAAGTGGATGGCAAACGTCTATATGAACTGGCTCGAGAAGGCAAAACCGTGGAACGCAAAAGTCGTGAAGTGAGCATTTACGAGTTGGAAATGACGGGATTCGCGGAGACGGGGGCGTATGTGGATATTTCTTTTCGTGCCTTATGCTCCAAAGGTACTTATATCCGTACACTATGTGTTGATATTGGCCGTGAATTAGGATATCCTTCAACGATGGTTAAGCTGGAGCGAACCATGTCTGCGGGAATTCCTGCGGAACGTTGTCTGACTTTCGAAGAGATAGAGCGTTTCGTAGCGGATGGTAGTCTTGGAGAGCGACTTATTACAACGGATCAGGCGATTGACTATATGCCTGAGCATATAGTGGCTGAAGCCAAGGTAACTGCGGCTCTGCAAGGCCAACGTCTGTCGCTGAATATGATTTCACCACCTGTGACGGACAACCAGCCCTTCCGTTTGTATAAAGAGGATAAAACGTTTTTAGGCATATATGGTCGGGATGAATCAGACGCGATCGCTCCCATTAAAGTTTTTTTACCTTGAATTGTGCTATAATTTTGACGAAGTTAGTCAAATGATGTGAAATGCAGGTGAATTAATAATGATTACCGTATCGTTATCTTATCCATTGAGTGATGAGCTTTTGCAGCAATGGGGACGTCCACAGGTCACGGCGATCGGTCAGTTTGATGGTCTTCATCTGGGACACGCAAGCGTGATACGTAAGGCCGTTGCGCTGGCTCGTGAACAGCAAGTGCCGGTATCTGTCATGACATTTCATCCTCACCCAAAGGAAGTCATGAAAAAAGGCGATTATGAAGGTTATTTAACACCGCTTGCGGACAAGCAGACTATTCTGGCTGATATGGGTGTGGACGTACTTTATATTTTGAGTTTTAACGAAGAATTTTCTAAGGTCAGCCCTGAGGCGTTTATAAGCGATGTGCTGCTTCCGTTGCAAATTCGAACAGCGGTAGTAGGCTTTGATTTTCGGTTTGGCCACCGGGGAGCCGGGCATGAGGATACCCTCCGTAAGCTGGGAGGAGAGCTAATGTCTGTACACACCGTATCACCGTTCGAACTGGATGGGGACAAGGTGAGCAGTTCTGGCATTCGCCGTGCTTTACAGAACGGGGATATAGCACATGCCTCTCGCTGGTTGGGACGTCCTTATCGTATCCAAGGTACTGTAATGGATGGAGAGAAGCGCGGACGTACGATCGGTTTTCCGACTGCTAATCTCAAACTGGATGATACCTACGTGATTCCGATCAAGGGTGTATACGCTGTACGGGCGCTTGTAGGCGATCGTTGGATAAATGGTGTAATGAATGTAGGGGTTAAGCCTACTTTTCATGAAGGTGTGCTGAATCCGTCGTTTGAGGTACACCTATTTGATTTTAATCAGCAAATTTATGGGAATTCTGTGCTTGTGGAGCTTCACCATTACATCCGCCCTGAACGCAAATTCTCTTCGGTAGATGAGCTGATCAGCCAAATTGGCAATGACGCACAAACGGCTAAAAAGCTGTTAGGCTAATTTATTTACATAAGACAGGCGCTGTGTTATACTGACTTATGTTGTGTAAACAACGATGAACCTTAGCTTGGTTGTCCGCTTTCACCGGCGGCTACGAGGCTAATGGCGATTATAATGAAGGAGGTGAACAGGATGGCATTGACTCAAGAGCGTAAACAGCAATTGATCGAGGAGTACAAAACTCATGAATCCGATACAGGATCACCAGAGGTACAAATCGCTATCCTTACTGAAAACATCGTCAACTTGCAAAGTCACTTTCGTTCGCACAAGAAAGACCATCACTCCCGCCGCGGGTTGTTGAAAATGGTCGGTCAGCGTCGTAAACTTTTGGCTTACCTGAAGAAGACTGATGTTAAACGTTACAGTGCGTTGATCGAGCGTCTCGGACTGCGTCGTTAATTTTCAGACATGTAATGAGAAAAGAAGCCTGGTTGTTCACCGCTTGTCCCTGCTAAGGCGACGGCGGACAGCAGCCGGGTTCTTTTTTGAAATGAGGAATCTTTTTTTGAATTACATATCCTGATTTGTCTGCTAGCTTCTTATGAATAAGCCCTGCGCAGGAAATACTGGATATGTATAGAACTTTTACAATGAAATGAAATGGAGGGATACCATGGAGCAACGCGTAGAAATGCAGCTCGGCGGAAGAAAGCTGGTGCTGGAAACAGGACGTCTTGCGAAACAAGCCAATGCGGCAGTTAAAGTGAGCTACGGAGAAACAGTTGTGCTTTGTACCGTGACCGCTTCCCGTGAACCGAAAGATTTGGACTTTTTTCCCCTGACCGTAAACTATGAGGAAAGATTGTATGCTGTAGGGAAAATTCCTGGCGGATTTATTAAACGTGAAGGACGTCCGAGTCAAAAAGCAATTTTGTCCAGCCGTTTGACAGACCGTCCAATTCGCCCATTGTTCCCGGAAGGTTTCCGGAATGATGTACAGGTGTTGAACCTGGTTATGAGTGTCGATCAGGATTGCGAACCTGAAATTGCAGCAATGATCGGAACCTCGGCAGCACTTAGCATTTCGGATGTACCTTTTAATGGGCCAATCGGTGGAGTCGCTGTAGGACGTGTAGACGGGCAATTTGTGATTAACCCGGATATTTCACAGCAGAATGCAAGCGATCTGTACCTGGTTGTAGCCGGAACGAAAGATGCCATCATGATGGTAGAAGCCGAGGGCAATGAGATTCCAGAGGAAGTTATGCTGGAAGCTATTATGTTCGGTCATGATGAGATTAAGAACATTGTGGCAGTCATTGAACAATTGGTGCAAGTAGCAGGTAAAGAAAAAATGCAGGTTAAACTGCATGCTGTTGATGAAAAAGTGAACAGTGAAGTACGTGCTTATGCAGCTGAACGTTTAATGGAAGCTGTTAAAATTGCAGAAAAACACGCCCGTCAAGAGGCGATTGATGCAGTCAACGAAGAGACAGTTGCCCATTTTGAATCACAATACATAGAGACACCTGAGCTTTTGAGCGACGTGAGCGAAGTTCTCTATGATATCGTCAAGGAAGAAGTACGTCGTCTGATCACGCATGATAAAGTGCGTCCTGATGGTCGTAAGCTTGACGAAATTCGTCCGATTGAAAGCGACACTAGCATTTTGCCGCGTACTCATGGTTCGGGCTTATTTACACGCGGTCAAACGCAAGCACTTAGCATTTGTACACTTGGTGCATTGGGTGATGTACAAATTTTGGACGGTATTGATCTGGAAGAAACAAAACGCTTCATGCATCATTACAATTTCCCGCCATTCAGCGTAGGTGAGGCTCGTCCTTTGCGTGCGCCAGGCCGTCGTGAAATCGGACATGGTGCTCTTGGTGAACGTGCACTTTCCAAAGTAATTCCTTCCGAAACTGAATTTCCATACACCATCCGTTTGGTTTCCGAGGTACTGGAATCAAATGGTTCGACTTCACAAGCTAGTATTTGTGCAAGTACACTGGCTATGATGGATGCAGGTGTACCGATTAAAGCTCCGGTTGCAGGTGTAGCGATGGGATTGATCAAGGATGGAGACCATGTTTCCGTATTGACTGATATCCAAGGGATGGAAGACCACCTGGGCGATATGGACTTTAAAGTTGCTGGTACCGCGGAAGGCGTAACTGCCATTCAAATGGATATTAAAATTAACGGTATTGACCGCCAGATTTTACAGGATGCGCTCAAGCAAGCTAAAGAAGGACGCTTGTTCATTCTTAGCAAAATGATGGAAGCGATCCAGAAGCCACGTGAGCAGTTGTCTCAGTATGCTCCAAAAATTATGACGATGCACATTAACCCGGACAAAATCCGTGATGTTATTGGAGCTGGTGGTAAAATCATCAACAAAATCATCGAAGAAACCGGCGTGAAAATCGATATTGAACAAGATGGTCGTGTGTTCATCGCTTCCACAAATCAAGAGATGAATGAAAAAGCACGTTCCATTATTGAGGGTATCGTAAAGGAAGTCGTGGTCGGTGAGATTTACATCGGTACAGTAAAACGGATTGAGAAATTCGGTGCATTTGTTGAAATTTTACCGGGCAAAGATGGTCTGGTTCATATTTCTCAACTGTCTACTGAACGTGTAGCCAAGGTTGAAGATGTAATTGCTATTGGGGATACAATTACGGTGAAAGTAACCGAAATTGATCAACAAGGTCGTGTCAATCTGTCCCGTAAGGCTGTTCTGACTGCAGAAGCACCTGCAAAATCCTAGGTACCTGCATGTTGCAGACTAGAAAGGCAGGAGTAGCTTTTCGTATTAACAGTACAAGGGATTTGAATAGCATTGTTTAAGCTTTTGGAAAGAGGCAGAGCTACGTTTCTGGCTCTTTTTTCATACATATGCACAAGCTGCGCCAAAGTAGGCTTCTAGAGGCTACTGCGTCATAGTTCTTGTCCTCCCCGCATACAATGTGGACAAACGGGCGGGAGGATGAAGGAATCATGAGTAGGGCAAAAAGAGCAGTGTGGGTGGTAGCCAGTTTAGCCATCACACTGGTAATCGGACAGTTTAGCGGGGTTCGTGACTTCGCTAATCAATTACGCAATGGAGACGCTACAGGAGTTGGGGAGCCTAAAGCTGAAACAACGATGGCGATGGCGGCTTTACCCGATAATGCGCTTATGCAGCGACTAAGAACAGAAGCAGCCCGTCAGCGGCGGGAACCAGTTGATGCCAAGATCGACAGGGTATGGAAGGGTATTCCAGGCTATAACGGACTGGAGGTGGATTTGGATGCTACCTATCGCAAAGCGATTGCATCTCCGGATCGACCCATTCAATATGTATATCGGCAATTGGCACCTAAAATACATTTAAATCAGCTTGGTAATGTTCCAATTTACAGGGGGAATCCCGAAAAGCCGATGGTATCCTTCATGATCAATGTAGCATGGGGGAATGAATTTATCCTGCCGATACTGAACACGCTGGATCAGGAAAAGGTCAAGGCTACATTTTTTCTTGATGGAAGTTGGCTGAAAAAAAATCCAGAACTCGCCAAGGAGATTCAAAAAAGAGGGCATGAGCTTTCGAATCATGCTTACTCTCATCCGAATATGAGCCGTCTGAGTCGGGCCAGAGCCACACTAGAAATTGAAAAGACACAAGAGCTTCTTCAAGAAACTTTGGGCGTCAAAAATAACTGGTTTGCCCCTCCATCGGGCGATTTTAATCAGCAAACGGTGGATATAGCAGCAGAACGTGGGCTCAAAACAGTGTTGTGGACATTGGACACTGTAGATTGGAAACATCCGTCACCAGAATCGGTGATTAACAAAATCAGTAGTAAAGTTGAATCAGGCACACTGATATTGATGCACCCAACAGACTCCTCAGCGGCTGCTCTCAAAGGCATGATCCATGCCATTCGTAGTAAGGGACTTGTGCTCGGAACTGTCAGTCAGACACTTTCCCCTGATCGACAGCTACCTGCTCCGGTTGAGTGAACGTCTTTTTTCTGTTAGGATTGAACATTATGGCTAAGTATGCAATTCAGTTTAGGAGGGCCAATCGTGGAAAGAATTCAACTCAAAAACGGCCTAAGAGTGGTCATTGAAAAAATTCCAACCGTGCGTTCTGTTTCTTTCGGTATCTGGGTTAAAACCGGCTCCCGAAATGAAACGCCGGACAATAGCGGTATTTCTCATTTTATCGAACACATGCTTTTCAAAGGAACAGAGCGTTTTAACGCTAAGGAAATCGCTGAGCAATTCGATGCCATCGGAGGAAATGTTAATGCTTTCACTTCGAAGGAATATACATGCTATTATGCCAAGGTGTTGGATGAGCATCTACCGATCGCAGTTGACGTGCTGTCTGATATGTTTTTTAATTCCAAACTAGATCAGGAAGAATTGGCAAAAGAGAAGAATGTGATTTTGGAGGAAATCTCCATGTACGAGGATACACCGGATGATATGGTTCATGATCTTGTATCTCGCGCGGCCTATGGTGAACATCCACTGGCTTATCCGATTCTCGGAACCGAAGATCACCTGCTTGCTATGGATAGCTCACATCTCAGCCATTATATGAGGGAGCATTATACAATCGACAATACAGTTATCAGTGTGGCTGGTAATGTTGATGATCGCTTGGTAGAATTGTTGGAGCGACATTTTGGACATTTTGATAATCATGGAACCGTTTCGCCGCTGACAGTACCTGCGTTTAACGGTGAGCTGTTGTATCATGAGAAAGCAACGGAGCAAAATCATATTTGTTTATCCCTGCCTGGATTTGCAACGGGTGACGAACTCCAGTATGCTATGGTTTTGCTGAATAACGCGATCGGCGGCGGCATGAGTTCACGTTTGTTTCAAGAAATTCGGGAAAAGCGTGGACTGGCTTATTCGGTCTATTCCTATCATAGCTCCCATGCGGACAGTGGTATGTTCACGATCTATGCAGGTACGGCTCCTAAGCAAACAAAGGACGTGCTGGATTTGACGCTGGAGCTTTTACGAGATGTGGCTGTCAACGGTTTGGACGCTAATGAGCTTCGTAAAGGTAAGGAGCAATTAAAAGGAAGTTTGATTTTAAGCCTTGAAAGTACAGGTAGCCGGATGAATCGGCTTGGAAAAAATGAATTGATGCTTGGTCAGCATTATACGCTGGATCAAATGATCGAGCATATCGAGCAAGTGACGGCAAATGATGTGAATAAAGTGCTGGATCGGATGTTCTCGGAGCCGTTTGCCCTGTCGATGGTGGGAGCGAGTGATTCAGCGGTAAAGGATATGAGGAGGGACTATTTTGTTAACTTACGTGGAAATTAACAGACTCGCGGGCAATGAAGATATTGAGCTGCCCCGCAAAATGTCAGAGCTTGCATCAGGGTTTGACTTGTATGCAGCAGTACAGGAAAATCTGGTACTGGAACCCGGCAAACGTTGCCTCGTTCCAACTGGATTTGCAATAGCTATGCCAGCGGGATTGGAGGCACAGATCCGTCCGCGAAGTGGACTGGCTCTTAAGCATGGTATTACATGTCTCAATACACCGGGAACGATTGATGCGGATTATCGTGGGGAGATTAAGGTACTTCTTATTAATTTGGGCGAGGAATCGTTCACGATTACGCGCAATGAGCGAATTGCACAAATGGTATTTCAGGTTGTACCTGAGGTAGAGCTGAAACAAGTAGACCATTTATCTGAAACAGTGCGTGGTGCTGGAGGCTTTGGCCATACAGGACGCTGAGGTTATGGTTGGTTTGCGATATACGAATGTCTATTTTGTAAAATCTTCAAATTTCTTGCTTAAGAGTAAGCATGCAAATAAAGGTCGCCTCATAAAGGGGCGGCTTTTTTTTGTGTTTTTTCACCCCTCTCCGGGCACTCGCATAGACTAAAAGCATATCGTGTCTCGGAAAGGAGTGATCCGGATGCTAACAGGAATACGCGTCGTTGTTTTGGGTGGCGATGCGAGGCAGCTTGAGGTAATCCGCAAATGTGTGGACATGGATGCTACCGTCAGTGTGGTCGGTTTTGACAAGCTTGAAGTACCACTCAAAGGAGTGACACTAGAACCAATGTCTGTCAAGCTGCTGGAATCGTCAGACGCACTGATTTTGCCGGTGGTGGGATGCGATGAGGAAGGCAACGTAAATGCACTTTTTGGAGCACAGAAGCTCCAGTTTCTGAATGAGCATGCTGCTGCTCTTCCACCGCATTGTGTTGTATATACAGGGATGGCGCGGACGTACTTAAAAGAAATTTGTACCAGACATGAGTTAAAGCTGGTAGAGCTGCTGGAGAGAGATGATGTGGCCATATACAACTCTATACCTACGGCCGAAGGCGCACTGATGATGGCCATTCAGCATACCGATTTTACGATTCACGGTGCAGATTGTATGGTTCTAGGCATGGGACGGACTGGATTTACCATGGCAAGGGCACTACAGGGGTTGGGAGCCAGAGTGAAGGTTGGAGTACGGCGGGCAGAGGATGCAGCGAGAGCCGTGGAAATGGGTTGGAAGCCTTTTATGACAAGGGATTTAGCGCAAGAGACAAAGGGAGTTGACTTGATTTTTAATACGATACCCTCTATGATTATCACAGCGCAAATCCTGTCTAAATTGCCATTGAGCACCGTGATTATAGATCTTGCTTCCGCCCCGGGCGGATGTGATTTCCGTTATGCGGAAAAGCGTGGAATCAAGGCTATGCTTGCCCCTGGTCTTCCCGGTATTGTTGCTCCCAAAACTGCTGGTGCCATTATAGCGAATACGCTGGTGCAGTTGTTAATGGAAGATAATCCTGATCGGGGGGATGCACAATGAGTTGGCAAGGGAAAACAGTAGGTTATGCAATTACAGGCTCACATTGCACATTTGAAGAGGTAATGCCTGTTATACAGCGCTTTGTTGATGAGGGTGCGAAGGTCATTCCTATTATATCCAATACAGTACTAACAACGGATACTCGCTTTGGTACTTCGCAAAGTTGGCAAAAACAGTTGAAAGATATAACAGGGAATGATATCATTTCTACAATTGTGGAGGCTGAGCCACTGGGTCCCTCCCAAATACTCGATGTGCTGGTGATTGCACCTTTGACGGGGAATTCAATGAGTAAGTTAGCGAATGCGATGACAGACAGTCCGGTTTTGATGGCTGCCAAGGCGCAATTGCGCAACGGTCGTCCACTTCTTTTAGCCATATCTACTAATGATGGACTGGGTCTAAATGCTGCCAATATCGCCAAATTACTCGTAGCCAAAAATATCTTTTTTGTGCCGTTCGGACAGGACAATCCAGTTAAAAAGCCGAACTCGCTTGTAGCTAACATGGAGTTGATCCCCGAGGCTGCTTATGAAGCATTGCAAGGTAAACAGCTTCAGCCGATGATTGTGGAACGCAAGACCCCATGAAGTACTATAGTTAACTGCTGAGCATCCCTCGCCTAGAAGATGATTCGATATTGTATCGAGTCTAATTTCTTGTTGGCGGTGGATGCTTTCAGAATAAAAAATGGTTTTTTAGTCGAGAAGGGGAGATACACCAGATGAGCAATAGAAAGTTTAATGTAGCTGTCGTTGGAGCAACAGGCGCTGTAGGAGAACAGATCGTAAATCTGCTGGAAAAACGGGATTTTCCTGTGGACAAAATCAAATTTCTTTCTTCGCCTCGTTCTGCCGGCACGTTAATTAGCTTTAAAGGTCAGCAAATTCCAGTAGAGATTGCTACCCCCGACAGCTTTGAAGGAATCGACATTGCTTTGTTTAGTGCAGGTGGAGACGTAAGTAAGGAATTGGCGCCGCATGCTGTTCGTCATGGGGCGGTTTGCATTGACAACACCAATGCATTCCGAATGGATCCGACAGCTCCTCTTGTAGTGCCTGAGGTGAATAGCGACAAAATTGCCGAGCATCAAGGAATTATTGCGAACCCGAACTGCTCCACCATTCAGATGGTAGCTGCTTTGAAACCATTATATGATCAGTATGGCATTTCTCGTATCATAGTATCCACATACCAGGCCGTTTCCGGGGCTGGAAGCCGAGCTATTGATGAATTGAATCGTCAAAGCGCAGCGATTCTTAACGGTGATGAAGTTCAGCCTGATCTGTTGCCAGTAGGCTCGTTGCCAGTAAAGCATCAGATTGCTTTCAATGCTATCCCGCAAATCGATAAATTCCAGGACAATGGTTATACACTGGAAGAAATGAAAATGGTACGTGAAACGAAAAAAATACTGGGTGACGAATCTGTGGACGTAACAGCAACGTGTGTACGTATTCCTGTTGTATACGGTCACTCGGAATCTGTATATGTAGAACTTAAAAAAGATTATGATTTAGAAGAAATCCGCAATCTGCTGGCTTCGGCACCGGGAGTAACGCTAGTGGACGATCCTGCTGCTCAGCTTTATCCACTGGCATCCGAAGCTGCTGGAAAACCTGACGTATTTGTGGGGCGTGTACGCCGTGATTTGGGCAATAGCCGTGGATTGAATTTGTGGGTTGTATCCGATAATCTGCTCAAAGGAGCGGCATGGAACGCGGTGCAAATCGCGGAAATTATTGCTGCAAACGCGGAGTAACGTTCCGATATGGGGGAAGAATAATGGGTATTTTGGTGCAAAAATTTGGGGGAACCTCGCTGTCCACACCTGAAGCACGTCAACTTGTGCTGGCACATGTGAAGCGGGAGCTGGAGCAAAATCTTCAATTGGTTGTTGTTGTGTCGGCCATGGGGAGAAAAGGAGAGCCTTATGCCACCGACACGCTGCTGGATTGGGCGGCGTCTAACGGCGACAGTCTTCCGAAGCGCGAGCGGGATTTACTGCTGTGCTGTGGTGAAATCATTTCTGCTGCTACATTATGCAGCCTGATGGAGAAGGAAGGTATTCCTGCTACGGTGCTAACTGGGGCACAGGCGGGCTTTATTACGGATGATCAATACGGCAATGCTCGTATTTTGGATATAAAGCCAGACCGTGTTGTTGAAGAGTTGAACCAAGGCAGAGTTGTCATTGTGACAGGTTTTCAGGGACAAACAGCAGACGGTGATATGACCACCTTGGGTCGGGGCGGCAGCGATACGTCAGCTACTGCTCTGGGTGCTGCTCTACATGCGGATATGGTCGATATTTATACGGATGTGAATGGTATATTAACCGCCGATCCGCGCATTGTGGAAAATGCAAAGCCACTTACACATGTTAGCTATACGGAGATTTGCAATATGGCTCATCAGGGAGCAAAGGTTATCCATCCTCGTGCTGTTGAAATCGCCATGCAGGCTAATATCCCGGTCCGTGTTCGCTCTACCTTCTCTGAAGGAGAAGGTACGTTAGTTACCCACCCGGAAGGCTTTAAAGACGTGCAGGCAGACATCGTAGACCGTTTCGTGACCGGTATTGCGTATGTCGGCAATGTCACTCAGATTAATGTTGAATTAAAGCCGGGTTTGGAGCACTTGCAATTACAAGTATTCAAATCTATGGCTGAACATGGAATCAGCGTTGACTTTATTAACGTAACTCCATCGGGGGCAGTTTATACTGTGTTCGATCATGATGGAAGCAAAGCGGTTGAAGTATTGAACGGTTTGGGTCTAGAACCTAAGATACTGGCCGGGTGTGCTAAAGTTTCTGTCATAGGCGGTGGTATCAACGGGGTACCGGGCATTATGGCGACGATTGTGGAGGCATTGGCAGAATCAGACGTACAGATCCTTCAATCCGCAGATTCCAACACGACGATCTGGGTACTTGTTAAAAAAGAAGATATGGTGCAGGCTGTACGCGCATTGCATAATAAATTTGAACTCCATCAATAGGTGCATTGTCCGTGCTCGGACTTGCAAAAAGGAGGCAGCATGGTGAACTTCGGCAGATTGATTACCGCAATGGTGACACCTTTTGATCAGCAAGGAGAGATTGACTGGACTGCATTGTCCTCGTTGATTGATTACTTAATAGAAGAACAGCACTCAGAGTCACTTGTTGTATCTGGAACAACAGGGGAGTCTCCTACCCTGAGCGATGATGAAAAAATCAAGTTGTTTGCATTTGTTGTAGAAAAAGCAGCTGGACGATGTAAAATTATTGCCGGGACTGGAAGCAACAATACGCGTCACTCTATTCATCTAACCCGTGCCGCGGAGCAGGCAGGAGCAGATGGTGTTCTACTGGTAGTACCATATTATAATAAACCGAATCAGGAAGGGATGTATCAGCATTTCGAAAGTATTGCAAACTCCACATCCCTTCCAGCTATACTGTATAATGTTCCAAGCCGTACTGGAGCGAGTCTAACAGCTGAAACAACGCTGCGTCTTGCACAAATTCCGAACATTGTGGGAACCAAAGAATGTGCATCACTTGCGCAGGTCACACAGATTGCAGCGGCAGCGCCAGAAGGTTTTCTGGTTTATTCCGGGGATGATGCTTCTGGGTTGCCTGCTATGGCTGTAGGTGCTTATGGTATTATCAGCGTAGCGAGTCATGTGGTAGGTGCTGAAATGAAGCAGATGATCGATTCACTTGTAGGAGGACACTCGCAGGAGGCAGCCAAGTTGCATCAGCAGTTGTTCCCGATTTTCAAGGGTTTGTTTGGCTGTCCTCATCCTCTGCCTAATCCGGTGGCAGTAAAATATGCATTGGAATTACGGGGGATTAAGGTAGGTTCGGTTCGGTTGCCACTCATTCCTCCAACTGAGGATGAAGCGGAATTTATTAAGAAATTATTTACCCGCTAAAGAGAAATAGGAATGTAAGCTGTTAATTAATACTAAGGAGTATCCTTGTTAAGGGCAGTCGGTAGGTACAAAACCGATAGGGTTTATTGTCTGACAAGGTTCTCCAGCGTGAAGGGCGTTCTTATAGGACGTCCTTTTTGCTGTGCTTTTAACTATGCATGTAGATAAAATGACAGATACTAATGGTTTCAGACGGCAATGGGAAACCTAGCGTAACGAACAGGATGACTTGTTTTTTCTTATTTTAATCATGTATAATGGGGTCAAGTGACTGGGTGCGGTATTTTTTTGAAAATTAAATAAACAAATCAAGGTACGACGTCCAACTACCATAGGAGGTTTAGATTCATTTGTCTAAAAAAACAAACAACGATAAATTGATGATTTTCGCTTTGGGCGGCGTCGGTGAAATCGGGAAAAATATGTATGTCGTTCAATACGGCAATGACATTGTCGTGGTGGATTCCGGTCTGAAATTCCCGGAAGAGGACATGCTGGGCATTGATATCGTTATTCCTGATATTTCCTACCTTACAGAGAACCGCGACAAAGTAAGAGGCATTGTGCTGACTCATGGTCACGAGGACCATATCGGCGGTTTGCCTTACGTGTTGAAACATTTGAATGTACCAGTATATGGTACCAAATTGACGCTGGGATTGGTGGAAAACAAGCTGAAGGAAGCGAATCTGCTTGGTGAAACCAAACGTATTTTGATCAATGCTGATTCCGAAATCAAGCTGGGTTCCACACTAAAAGCAACTTTCTTCAGAACCAACCATAGTATTCCGGATTCTGTAGGTGTATGTATTGATACTCCTGAAGGCGCTGTTGTTCATACAGGTGACTTCAAATTTGACCATACTCCGGTGAACGGACAATATGCAGATTTGCAGCGTATGGCTGAAATTGGCACACGTGGTGTACTGGCTCTTTTGTCAGACAGTACAAATGCCGAGAAACCGGGCTTTACACCTTCGGAAAAGAGCGTTGGTATTGTCCTGGAAGACATTTTCCGCAAGTCGAGACAGCGTGTGGTCGTAGCCACTTTTGCTTCTAACGTACATCGTATTCAGCAGGTAATTAATGCTGCTGAAGCAACGGGACGTAAAGTAACAGTTATTGGTCGAAGCATGGTTAATGTCGTAGGTATTGCTTCGGACTTGGGCTATTTGGAAATTCCAGATGGAATGCTGATTGAGCCTGAAGAAGTTGGCAAAATGTCAGCGGATCGTGTAGTTATTCTCTGCACAGGCAGTCAGGGTGAACCGATGTCCGCTTTGACAAGAATGGCTCGTTCCACACATCGAAAGGTTGACATTCTTCCAGGGGATTCAGTCATCATCGCAGCTACTCCGGTACCGGGTAATGAAAAATACGTTGGACGTACAATAGATGAACTGTTCCGTCTAGGTGCCAATGTATATTACAGCGCAGCTAATCCAGGTATCCACGTTTCTGGACACGGAAGCCAGGAAGAACTCAAGCTGATGCTGAATCTGATGAAACCAAAGTTCTTCTTGCCAATTCATGGTGAGTTCAGAATGCAACGTCGTCACGCTCTTCTTGCTGAAGGCGTAGGTATAGAGCCTGAAAATATCTTCATCACGGATATCGGTGAAGTCATTGAAATTCAGAATGGCGGAGCACGCAGAGCTGGTAAAGTTACAGCAGGCAACGTACTGATCGATGGACTAGGCGTAGGGGATGTAGGAAATATCGTATTGCGCGACCGCAAATTGCTGTCACAGGACGGTATTTTGGTGGTGGTTGTCACGCTGAGCAAGCAAGACGGAACGATTAAATCAGGCCCAGATATCATTTCCCGCGGTTTCGTATATGTCCGTGAATCGGAAGGTCTACTGGATGAAGCAAATCGTATTGTCTCAAGTACACTGCATAAGCTCATGAGTGAAAATGTAAATGAATGGGCTTCCCTCAAGACAAATGTCAAGGATGCACTAGGTCGCTTCTTGTATGAGCAAACTCGTCGCAGACCGATGATCCTGCCAATTATAATGGAAGTGTGATTCAATTGAAATTTGTTCAAAAACCTGAATTAAAAACTTAAGTCACAGGCACACAGTCGCCTCTCTTCCCGCAGGAAATATTGGACGGTTTCCGCGGGAGGAGAGGCTTTTTTGATTTTGCGGGACAAGGAAAAGCATGGGGTCGGGTATAAATTATTCCATTTCCATCCCATACTATAGGGTGAATACGGGTCATATAGATGCGTAAAGCGAAAGGAAGATCACCCATATGGAACAATACAGCAATCTAACATCTGGCAACGAGGAAACGGAAGCTCCAGATCAACCAGAAATTGGGCAAAGACCCGCTTTACCTGCTATGGAGGCTTTGCAGCAACTGGGTCAAACCTCCATGCCTGGAGGCGAGTCCAATATTTTTTGCATGACGATTATCGGTCAGATTGAAGGGCATCTCATTTTACCGCCTCAAAACAAAACGACAAAATATGAGCACATTATTCCCCAGTTGGTAGCGGCAGAACAAAATCCTCGTATCGAAGGATTAATGATTTTGCTGAATACAGTTGGTGGTGATGTAGAGGCAGGACTGGCTATTGCTGAAATGATCGCATCGATGAGTAAACCAACGGTGACTATTGTCATAGGTGGGGGGCATAGCATCGGTGTGCCCATTGCTGTGTCTTCCACTTATTCCTACATTGCGGAGAGTGCGACGATGACCATTCATCCCATTCGTATGAACGGTCTGGTCATTGGAGTACCACAAACTTTTGAATACATGGAAAAAATGCAGGAACGTGTTGTACGCTTCGTCGTTTCTCATTCTCGTATTACAGAAGAGCAGTTTAAGGAACTGATGTTTAAAACCGGTGAGTTAAACCGCGATATTGGTACAGCGGTTGGGGGAGCGGATGCAGTGAAGTATGGATTGATGGACGCGGTTGGAGGCATCGGAGAGGCTTTAAAACAGCTGAACACCATTATTGAAACGCGGCGTCAGCAAAACGGGATCGCTGGGATTCAACAGCAGGCTCCGTATGCTCCTTTTTCTCCCAGTCCCACAGGAACTCCTACAGAGACACTGTCAGGGGAGCAAAGCAGGGAGCTACCTCAATGACACTATATACTGTGATGCCAATGGAAATGGTATGGCAAGGGATGTGGAAAGAGGCTGAGGAGCTTGCAGAGGTTCGGGTAGACGGTCTACTTATGCAGGTACAGCCGCTTGAAAGTCGTCGGGGGATCATTGTACGGTTGTTGGACTGTCCGCTGGAAGCCTACCTGAATCCGCGTTATGGACCAGGTCAAGTTATCGAGTGGTCGTAGAAGGTGTCGAATAGTATAGAAATAGGTCATTTACTGCTGAAAAAGAACATATGTGCGGATACCGGGTGACGTGGTATAATATTCTTCTGGGGGGTGACCTTGTATGTCCAGAAGAAGAAAAAGAAAAAAGAAAGCCGCATTTGGCGGAGTTCTAAAATTTGAAATTTACGGCATTGTGCTGATTACATTAGCGGTCATTGCGTTGTCGGGTGAAGCGGCAGTTGGTCGGTCGCTATCCAAGATGTTTGGGCTCGTACTGGGGAAATTCTATTTTGTTATCCCTCTCATTGGCATTTATTATGGTCTGATGGTGATGATTCACCGCAAGTGGCCGAACCAGTGGAACTCGCGTAAAACGGGTTTGCTCCTGTTGGTATTTGCCTTTACACTTATGAGTTCTATTTCATCTATGGAGCAGCGTTTGGGGCCGATCAACGCGCTTCAGCCGGGCGGAGTGATGACCCAGATACATATAGATATGCGTGAGCAGTTGCTGTCGCCTGACCAGCAGGGCCATACCTCAATGCTGAACAAGGATATCAGCGGGGGGTACGTAGGCGCATTGCAGCTTACTGTTCTGTTGTGGCTGTTTGGTCTCACAGGAGCTAAACTGATCATGATTGTTATGTTCGTCATTTGTTTCATGCTGATGACCCAACTGTCCTATGTGGATTTGGTACGGATTGTAAAGACCAAGCTGCTGACAGTCGGGGGAAGCGTGCGTAAAAAATGGACTGGTAAAGCTACTCCGCTTTCGGCATCTAGCAAAGGTAGTGGAAATAGAAAAATCAAGTCTGAGCCGATTCCTGCCTATGAGGAAGACATGGATGATGACTTTGACGAAATGCAGCCTCCTGCACGCAAACAACCGATTTTCTTTCAGTTGTTTGGTCTCAAAAATTCAGATAAAGCGGACAAGGAGAAGCATTCCGTCGATACGGATGAGGATGATCATGGTCTTCCATATGAAGCTGAGGACGCGCAGGCCCAGTGGATAAACGATAACCAGAGTGAAGAGCTGTCTGACGTAGTCGAACACGCTGAGGGGGAAGCTGCAACTCCGGTAAAAAGGTCGCCCATTATTAGGGATTTCTTTGAACAAGTAAAGCATGAGGAAAGAAGACCGGAAGCTGAATTTGGAGAGTCCCTGACAGGGGCAGAGCAGACAACTTCCATTATTGATGAATCCCTGGATGATGACTTTGTGGATGCCCATGCGAATACGGATATGGATGATTCGACAACGATCCAGGGGACATTAGAAGGTGCTCAGGGACAAGCTCAGACGATTGCAACTGGGGTTGCAGGCGAAGAGGCTGAAGGTACCCATACAGCTATTCCGGCTCCGCCGCCGCCTAAACCGTACAAGCTCCCATCGTTTCGTTTGCTTGCTAAACCACAAAACGTAGGCAAAGGTATGGGACAAAAGGATTACATGCAAACGGCACGCAAGCTGGAAGCAACGCTGGAAAGCTTCGGTGTGCGGGCGAAGGTGCTGGAGGTTGTACGTGGCCCTGCCGTAACGCGTTATGAAATTCAGCCGGACATTGGAGTAAAGGTCAGCCGCATTGTGAGTCTGACGGATGACATTGCGCTTGCGCTTGCTGCCAAAGATATCCGTATGGAGGCTCCGATTCCTGGCAAATCTGCTATCGGAATTGAGGTTCCGAATAATGAAGTTTCCATTGTCACGATGCGTGAGGTAATGGAGACAACCGTTTTCCAGGAGTCAACTTCCAATTTATCCATTGCATTCGGACGTGATATTGCAGGACAGACGATTGTTGGTAATTTGGCCAAGATGCCCCATCTGCTTGTAGCTGGGGCAACAGGTTCGGGTAAATCAGTGTGTATCAATGGGATCATCACGAGTATTTTGTACAAAGCAAAGCCGGATGAGGTCAAATTTTTGATGGTCGATCCTAAAATGGTGGAGTTGAACGTGTACAACGGAATCCCGCATTTGTTGGCTCCGGTCGTGACTGATCCAAAGCGTGCCTCACTTGCATTGAAGAAAATTGTAGTTGAAATGGAAAAAAGATATGAGTTATTTTCCAAATCAGGAACCCGTAATATTGAGGGCTATAATAATCTGATGAAAGATAACCCGGATGCATTTCTGCCTTACATCGTCGTTATTGTGGACGAGTTGGCAGATTTAATGATGGTAGCTGCGGGAGATGTGGAGGATGCGATTGCACGACTTGCCCAAATGGCACGTGCAGCAGGCATCCACCTTATCATTGCAACCCAGAGACCTTCGGTTGACGTAATTACCGGGGTGATTAAAGCCAATATTCCTTCACGTATTGCCTTCGGCGTTTCCTCGCAGGTAGACTCCCGTACCATATTGGACATGGGCGGAGCCGAGAAGCTACTCGGACGTGGTGATATGCTGTTCATGCCAATGGGGGCTTCTAAACCTGTCCGCGTTCAGGGAGCGTTCATGAGCGATCAAGAAGTCGAAAATATTGTTAACTATGTACGTGAACAGGGTGAAGCGCAGTATGATGAAACGCTTGTGCCGGAGGTGGAAGAGGTATCGGCTGATGCAGATGAAATGCTGGATGAGCTGTACGATCAGGCTGTCAACATCATTTTAGAGGCTAAACAAGCTTCCGTTTCGCTTCTTCAGCGCCGTATGCGGATCGGTTATACACGTGCTGCTCGATTGATTGACTCCATGGAAGCTCGCGGAGTCATCGGCCCTTACGAGGGCAGCAAGCCCCGTGAGGTCCTTATCTCAATGGAGCAATATCAGCAAAATAAAGTTAGTTCCTAAGCATTATCTCTATTCAGCACTACATTAAAACGCTGTTTGTTCGCATGGTGGTTGTTCTAATATGACAACTCCAAGTGAACAAACAGCGTTTTTTGTGATGTTTTTTTGAGGTGTGGCGACTACCTGCTGAAAGAAGATTAAAAGGGTGAATAGCTTTAAGCGGAGCTTGTCATAATAAACGTAGCCATCCTGTTAATCCCACAAAAGAAAGGTAGAGCGCAGCATATGAAAAAGACAATGGTCTGGATTTGCACGGGTATCCTCGCAGCCTCGGCTATTACGTACACAGGACTTTTTAAAAATGACTCTGCACAGCAGCAAGCAGAGCCGCTGAGCACACAGCAGAAAGTACAAGCAGCGCAACCTTCCCAGCCGACATTCAGCTCGGGAGCGGTTGATTTTGGATCTTACGGTCAGGATGTATATGAGTTGCAATCACGTTTGAAGTTGCTGGGCTTTTTTGGCGGGAAAGTGGACAGCCATTTTGGCAGCAGTACACTAAAAGCTGTCAAGGGTTTTCAAAAGGAATTTGGCATCCGTCCCGATGGAGTGGTCGGAGCAAAGACGAAATTAAAGCTGGTGAATGCTACTCCTAACTGGAAGCCAACGGAAACTCCTATGCATCGTAACAATCAAGGTTCCGCTCAGGGACAGACAGCGGACAATAACGATAAAGCGGATCAAAATGATGAAACGATGGGATCGGCCAACACCATGGGACTATCTGAAAATGATCTCAAAATTATGGCCAACGCGGTCTACGGTGAATCCCGCGGCGAGCCATTTGAAGGACAAGTTGCCGTCGCGGCTGTTATTTTGAACAGGGTTAAGTCACCGAGCTTTCCCAACTCACCATCTGGAGTGATCTTTCAGCCAGGAGCTTTCACAGCTGTAGCAGACGGCCAAATCTGGCTCACACCGAATGAGACTGCACAAAAGGCGGTACGCCAAGCACTGAACGGCTGGGACCCAAGTGGAGGATGTCTTTATTATTTTAACCCAAAAACAGCCACCTCCAAATGGATTTGGTCCCGTCCGCAGGTGAAAACCATTGGGGAGCATATTTTCTGCATGTAAAACGCCGAAGCAGCCGGGAGCTTGTCTCCGGTTGCTTCTTGGCTTTTGCATGGTTAGAATAAAGATTGGTACACTTTACCTCTTTACAGGAGGATGATTTACAGCAGCTAATGCTAATCAAAGGCTAGACGCAAATTGACGTCACAAAGGAGTTTTGGACTTGAACAAAACAGGTTTCGAGCGTGGCACACGCAGACAACTGAGGATTCATGTACTGCCGACCAAGCGCTTTAAGACGTTTGCCATATCGTTGTATGTAGGTACTCCGCTACGTGAGGAAACCGTTACCCGAGTGGGGCTGGTACCTTTCGTTCTGCGACGGGGTACAGAATCGTATCCGCAGACTACACAATTCAGAGAACAGTTAGAACAATTGTATGGCGCGGGTTTCGGATTCGATGTATACAAACGTGGAGATTATCAGATCGTGCAATTTCGCATGGATACGATTAATGACAGCTTTGTAAACAGTCCGGATAGTTTGCTGGATCGTTCGTTTGCTTTTCTCGGAGAAGTGCTGACGAAGCCTGCATTGGAAAATGGTGCATTTCAAACGGGATACGTCCAGCAGGAACGAGAAAATGTGCGTAAAAAGCTGGAATCTATAGTTAACGATAAAATACGTTATGCTGGTGAGCGCTGTATGGAGGAAATGTGCAAAGATGAGCCTTATCGTCTGCACCCTCTTGGTCAACGATCCGATCTGGACAGCATAGATGCACAGAGTTTGTATCAGGCTTATGGAGAATGGCTGAATCATGCCAGCATGGATTTATACGTTGTGGGAGATACGACGCTGGAAGAAGTTGAGAAGTTTGTTGATCGCTATTTTCAATTGAACCGTTCAGCGGAAGCAGGGTATGTTCCAGAACAGCCCAAATCGGTAGAGCGTGAGGTTCAAACCGTTGTAGAGCGTCTTGATGTGAACCAGGGCAAGCTCAACATGGGGTTGCGCACCCCTATTACGTATGGAGACGATCGCTATGCTTCCGCTCTGATGTACAATGGCATTTTGGGTGGGTATCCGCATTCAAAGCTGTTCGTTAATGTAAGGGAAAAGGAAAGTTTGGCGTATTACGCTTCATCGCGGTATGACGGGCATAAAGGGATTGGTACGATTCAATCTGGTATCGAAATTCCTAATTATGAAAAAGCGGTTACTATTATCCGCAAGCAACTGGAAGATACGCAAAATGGAGCGATTACCGAGCTGGAAATGACCCAAACGCAGGCGATGATTCGCAACTTGCTAAAGGAGATGCAGGATTCCGCTTTTGAAATGATCGCCTATGATTTTAACAGACAGCTTTCTGGTAAAGAGCGGACGGTAGATGAGCTGCTGAGTCAGGTGGAGGCAGTCAAGGTGCAGGATGTTCAGGATGCCGCCCGGACGTTCCGACTGGACACTATTTATTTCTTGAGAGACCAGAAGGGGGAATAGCGGTGGAGCATATACCATATGAGCATTTGCAGGAAACGTTGTACTATGAAGTAATGGATAACGGTTTACACGTTTATGTGTTGCCCAAACCGGGTTTTCAGAAAACGTACGCTACATTTGCGACTAAATACGGCTCGGTTGATAATCATTTCCGCGTAGAAGGTCAACAGCCCGTAAAGGTGCCGGATGGCATAGCCCATTTTTTGGAGCATAAAATGTTTGAAGAGCCTGAAGGCGATATTTTTGCTACCTTTTCCTCTAATGGGGCATCGGCGAACGCATTTACGAGCTTTGATCAAACAGTATATCTGTTTTCGGCAACCGAGCGTATTCAAGAAAATTTGACCACGCTGGTCAATTTTGTGCAGCATCCTTACTTTACAGATGAAAATGTAGAGAAGGAAAAAGGCATTATCGGCCAGGAAATCAATATGTATGAAGATAATCCCGATTGGCGGAGTTACTTTGGTCTGATCGAGGCGTTGTACAAGGTCCATCCGGTGCATATTGATATCGCAGGTACTGTTCAATCCATCAGTACGATTACAAAGGAAACGCTGTACAGTTGCTATGAAGCTTTCTACCATCCAAGCAATATGATTCTTTTTGTAGTGGGCGGAGTGGATCCAGCTGAAGTAATAGAACTGGTACGTAACAATCAGGCTAAAAAGGACTATAAGCCGCAGGGAGAGATCGAGCGGATTTTCGACGATGAACCCACTACAGTTGCAGAACCACGTCGTGAGGTAAAGCTGGCCGTTTCTCTGCCAAAGCTACTGTTTGGATTTAAGGAGGCTGAAGTAGGCCTAACGGGTGAAGAATTGCTCCGTCATGATCTGGAAACCAAGCTGATGCTAGATCTCCTGTTTGGCTCCAGTACACAATTGTATCAAAAGCTCTACGATGAGGATCTGATTTCGGACAGTTTTGGTCATGAGTACAATAGCACGCAGCAATATGCATTCTCTGCAATCGGTGGGGATACCAAAGACCCGGATCGGCTGTTGGCGAGAATACGTGAAGAGGTGGAGTCCATCCAGAAGCAGGGCTTTGCAGCAGAACATTTTGAACGGGCACGCAAAAAGAAAATCGGTGGTTATCTGCGTACACTCAATTCACCAGAAAATATTGCGCATGAATTTACAAGACATCGCTTCCGGGGCAGCGATTTTTTCCAACTGCTTCCGATTTATGAAAGTATCACGCTTGAGGATGTAAATCGCCGTCTGAAAGACCATATCCAGTGGGATCAACTCGCAATATCACTAGTGGTGAGTCCGTAATGTCCAGGGAGAGGGAAACGATGACCACCGAGGGCGGAGAACTAAAAGCGATTGGCGATACAACCGTGCTGATTACAGGGGCAAGTGGCGGAATTGGTGCGGCTATTGCTGAGCGTTTTGCAGCTGTAGGGATGAATGTGGTCATTCACTACATGAAGTCCCATGAAAAAGCAAATGAAGTTGCCCGTCGTTGCATGGCTTATTCAGGCAAGGTAATGACCGTGTCAGCGGATCTGCGGAGCAAGGAGCAGATCGAACGCATGCGTGAAAAGCTGGATAATCACGGGATGAAGCCGGATATTCTTGTGAACAATGCCGGACTATCTCATTATGGGCTGTTAACAGATGTTTCGGAAGAGGAATGGGACGAAGTGATGGCTGTCAATGTTAAGGGAACCTTTTTGTGCACGCAGGTTTTTATGCCACATATGATTTCCCAACGCTATGGCCGCATTGTGAATGTTTCATCCGTGTGGGGGATATGTGGTGCTTCGTGCGAGGTGTTGTATTCCACCACCAAGGGAGGCATTAACGCTTTCACTAAAGCGCTGGCTCAAGAGGTAGCACCTTCCGGGGTGACAGTGAATGCTGTAGCTCCAGGTGCAGTGGATACGTCGATGCTGGATCATTTGGATGAAGGCGAAATTACCAGTTTGGAAGAAGAAATTCCTGCTGGACGATTGGCTCGACCTGATGAAATATCGTCCCTAGTTTATTTTCTTGCGCTTCCTGAGTCAGGTTATATTAATGGCCAGGTCATAAGTCCTAACGGAGGATGGGTGACTTAAGGGAAATAGCGCTTGGAGGAATCCACCAGTATAGTAAGCGTCTGAGAAGAGCATATTACAACTGTTGATTTTAAATCTGAATCATCTAAGGAGGATTTAAGTATGTCAACAGTTGTTCAGAATTTTGATGTTTGGAAAAAGTTCCTCGGTCAGCGTGTAGAGCAAGCGGAGAAGCTGGGAATCAGCCAAGATACCATTTCTGAGCTTGCTTATGAAATTGGTGATTTTCTGGATGAGAAGGTCGATCCAGCCAACCACTCCAACCGCGCACTGAAAGAACTGTGGGGAGTTGCCGATGAGGACGAGCGTCACACCATCGCCCGGCTAATGGTTAAATTGGCCAAGAGCAACGCATAAGTAGGAACCAACATGAAAAGCTCCCTTTTGGGGGCTTTTCTGTAATGGTTACAGAGCTGTTCTTGTAATTCCATTGTAATTTATATATCATAAACGTGATTGAGGCTTACAACACAATGCAGCCTATCAAATTTCAATAATTGGTTTTGTCGAAAGATGTTATTTTATGATACAATAATGCTTTGATTTGGAGTTGTTGACGGTTTGAATGTGAATGAGGTGCTAACGTGACGGAAGAAACGAAACAGTGGTACATGGAGTACAAGATACATAAAAATCGACCCGGACTGCTGGGAGACATTGCTTCCATGCTTGGTATTCTGGGGGTTAATATACTGACGATCAACGGTGTTGAAGGCGAAAGACGGGGGATGTTGCTTGAAACGGACGATGACGAGAAGATACGCATTCTCGGAGACACGTTAAAAAAAGCGAGCAACATTACAGTCACGGCCTTACGTGCTCCGAGACTGGTTGATATATTGGCAGTAAGACACGGCCGTTACATCGATCGGGATTCGGATGATCGTAAAACATTTCGCTTTACACGCGATGAGCTTGGGTTGCTGGTCGATTTTTTGGGTGAAGTATTAAAGAGGGACGGCAATCAGGTGATCGGTCTTCGCGGGATGCCGCGTGTGGGCAAAACGGAATCCATTATTGCCAGTAGTGTATGCGCAATGAAGCGTTGGACTTTTGTGTCTTCAACGTTACTACGACAGACGGTGCGCAGTCAGCTCTCTGAAGAAGAAATGAACCCGAACAATGTGTTTATTATTGATGGTATTGTGAGTACAATTCGGTCAAATGAAAGACATTATCATCTGCTTCAGGAAATCATGAGTATGCCAAGTACTAAAGTGATTGAGCATCCTGATGTATTTGTACGTGAATCAGGATACAGCTTTGACGATTTCAATATCATTATTGAGCTTCGCAATAATCCGGCTGAGGAAATTATTTATGATACCTTTACAGCCAGTTATACAGAAGATCTTTAAATAAGCGTAATTACACAAGGAGATGATGACATGTCAGAACTGGGTCAGCAATTAAAGGAGGCCCGGCTGCAAAAAGGATTGAGCCTTGACGATGTTCAGGAAATGACGAAGATACGCAAACGTTATCTGGAAGCCATTGAGACGGGCGATTACAAAGTGCTGCCGGGAAGCTTTTATGTCAGAGCTTTTATTAAAACATACGCTGAAACGGTCGGGTTGAACCCCGATGAGATTCTGGAAGGGCATCAAAGCAATGTGCCTGAACCTGAGCCGGAAGCAGTCATGGAGCCTGTTACACAGAAACGCTCCAGCCGTCCCGCCACGATTGGTAATCTTAAATGGTTGCCTACAGCGTTAATGTGGCTTTTTCTAGTTCTCATTGTTGGGGTTATTTATGCTTATTGGGTGAGCAACAACCATTCAACTCCAAAAACAGCAGAAAACACAACGCCGATTACAACACCAAGTACAACACCAAGCACCACACCAAGCACGTCTACTCCTGATACCACTACGACACAGCCGAACAATGGTCAAACGACGGCTCCAAATGGTGCTGGTGGGCAGACTCCTGATGCGGGGCAAACCGGCCAAACTCAGCCAGGTGGTACGGGGAGTACGGGTGCTACTACTCCAGATACTGGACAGCAGCCGGATACGACTACGCCACAACAAGGTGTAACTGTGGCACAGGACGGCAAGCAAGGCAAGACGACGATTTTTAAAGTTTCCAGTTCAACGGGAGCCGCGGTCAAGGTTGATATTAAAGCGACGGGCGAAAGCTGGCTTGAAGTGTACAAGGGAGAAAATTCCCGTGGAGAAAAGCTGAGTTATGGTATGACTAAAAGTGGAGATGCCATGTCATTCGATATTGGTCCAGAAGGTTTATATATCAAATCAGGACGGTCTTCTGCCACAGATATTTCCGTAGCAGGTCAACCGATAACAGATAATAAATCGACTACTCGTGTACTGATCCAGCAAGGAGAAGCTTCTTCGACCGGAACGAGTGCAGGGGTGACGGGTTCACCTGCAGATTCTACGACAGGTAGCAGTACGGATTCAGCACAAAGTAGTACAGATTCTACAACTACTGATGGTGAATAAACGCCTTGGTGCGAGGAAATACTAATGACTGTAATTCCTGGAAAGGCAGTCATTTCATTTTCCGCAAAGTGAGGTGTATACGTTATGACCGTCAGCTGGATTGTGACTGGGCTCGGTATAATTGTCAGTTTACTGGGCTATTATCTGACACCGAATGCATGGGGCTATGGCATACTGGGCTTTGGTCTTGCTCACATTGTGCTTGGACTTTTGGATATGTTCCGAACTCCAACACGAAGCCATAATTAGATATTTTGACCGTAAATGAAATAAAGGCGTTTTTGTCAGGAAAACTGGCAAGAACGCCTTTTTAGTCAACGGATTATTGGATTTTTGTAAATGACTAGCCTATAATTAGATATTGAACTTTGTTGTGGAAAGGAAAGTGAAACGATGGCTTCAGAAAATTCATTTGATATCGTCTCCAAAATGGATATGCAGGAGTTAACAAATGCGGTTCATCAGACGGAGCGTGAAATTGAAACTCGATTTGATTTCAAGGATAGCAAAAGTAGCCTTAAGCTTGAGAAAGAAGCTCTTACGATTGCATCGGAAGACGAATACAAGCTGAATGCGGTGATTGATATTTTGCAATCTAAAATGGCCAAACGAGGTCTGTCCCTTAAAAATGTGGAGTATGGCAAATTGGAACCCGCCTCTTTAGGTTCAGTGCGTCAGCGTCTTTCGCTTAAGCAGGGAATTGATCAGGATAATGCCAAGAAAATTAACATTCTTATTCGGGACTCCAAGCTAAAAGTTAAAAGTCAGATTCAAGGTGATCAAATCCGAGTGACCGGAAAAAACAGGGATGATTTACAGGCGATCATTCAATTGCTGCGTAAAGCTGATTTGCCATTGGAGCTTCAATTTACAAACATGAAATAAAGCCGTTTTCCCTCATACATTTTGTAGGAAAAAACGTTGCTTGATGTGCGGCAGGTTATTTTGACATGCGTTTTGTGCCATATTATACTTGTAACGAAAATGCAGACAATTCAGGTGTATAGCGCTCGTCGATAGCGATTTACATAGGATTGAATTTAATCCGAAAACTGCCATTTGTAATCAAGTACGATAATCAGGGGAGAGTGTGTTGTGAATTTACCCAACAGAATTACAATAACGCGGATTTGCCTTATTCCGGTGATGATGCTGGCTTTGCTGGTGGACTTTGATTTTTATCCGCCGCCGATTGAGATCGGAGCTTTCAAGCTGCCGTATAATCAGCTGATTGCGGCTATCATTTTCCTTGTAGCAGCCAGCACGGATGGTCTTGACGGATATTTGGCACGTAAAAATAATATGGTCACCAATTTGGGCAAGCTGTTGGACCCCCTTGCTGATAAGCTTTTGGTAACCGCCATTTTGGTTTCCTTGGTAGAAATGGGAAAAATCGATTCGTGGATTGTCGTTGTGATTGTTAGCCGTGAGTTTGCGGTTACGGGTCTGCGTCAGATTGCCTTACTGGATGGTTCTGTGGTTGCTGCAAGTAATTGGGGCAAATTGAAGACGATCATCCAGATCGTTGCTATTGTAGCGTTGCTCATTAATAATTTCCCGTTTGTTTTTCTTGGTATCCCGTTTGATTTAATAGCGATATGGGCAGCGGTGTTGATCACCATTTATTCGGGTATTGATTATTTTGTGAAAAATATCCACTTGCTGAGCTCCTCCAAAGTTTAACAGGATAAATTTTATGGAAACAGCAATAGGGACTAAACTTATTGCTGTTTCTTTACATAATTCCCATAATATTCGCAGTACAGGAGGAAGAATTGATGAAAGCTGAAATAATTGCAGTAGGTACAGAGTTATTGCTCGGACAAATAGTGAATACAAATGCTCAATATTTGTCACAAGAGTTGGCTACAATCGGAATCGATGTATATTTTCAGACTGTAGTTGGCGATAACATAGATCGGCTTCAGGAAGCGATAAGAATTGCTCAGAAGCGTGCGGATATTATTTTGTTTTCCGGTGGTCTGGGACCGACTCAGGATGATTTGACGAAAGATGCGATAGCGTCTGTATTGGGGCGAAAATTGCACATAGATCGTCTTGCAATGGACAAGCTAGATCAGTTTTTCCGTAACCGTGGGGTAGAAATGACCGAGAATAACCGCCGGCAGGCGCTTTCTATTGAAGGCGCTACTCCGCTTGAAAATGAGACAGGGCTAGCTGTGGGCGACGCAATTGCACAGGACGGTAAATTTTATGTAGTTTTGCCTGGACCGCCTAAGGAACTCAAACCCATGTTTGCAAACCAAGCGAAACCTTGGTTGCTTCAGCAGGCATTGAGCGGTGAGGAAATGCCAATTTATTCAAAAATGCTAAAATTTGCAGGGATCGGTGAGTCAGCTCTTGAAACCCATTTGTTAGATCTGATCCAATCCCAGACAGACCCCACGATTGCTCCTTATGCCAAGGAAGGGGAAGTCACGATCCGTATATCCACCAAGGCGGCCAGCGAAAGTGAAGCACTAATTAAGCTGACGGCTACGGAAGTAGAAATTCAGCAGCGTCTTTCGGAATATATGTATGCAAGTGAAGATGTTACGCTGGAGAAGGTTATCGTAGATCTAATGGCCAAACGCGGGCTCACTGTGAGTGCGGCAGAAAGCTGTACAGGTGGAATGCTGATGGAACACATCACTTCTATACCTGGCAGTGCTGTTATGTTTCAAGGTGGCATCGTGTGCTATTCCAATGAAATGAAGATGAAATTACTCAACGTGCCTTATGATTATTTGGAAGGGGATCAAGCGCCAGGTGCAGTGAGTAAGGAAGTAGCCCTTGTGCTTGCAGAGCAGGCGAGAATGATCATGGACAGCGATTTTGGACTTTCAGTTACTGGTGTTGCCGGGCCTGGGTATTCCGAACGGAAGCCAGTCGGTTTGGTGTATATTGGCATTGCTGAACGCGACAAGGAAACGGAAGTACATGAACTGAGACTGAGTGGTAACCGTGAAACAATCCGACTGCGATCAGTCAAAGCAATCCTGTACAGATTGTGGCGCAGGCTGGTAGAGAACGAGAAACTCTCTTAAACATCTATGTACAGTGTGGGTCGTAGAGTTGTTTTAGATAGATATTCATGATATAATCATCTTATCGGAAGAACCGTTGCAAAGCCTTTTGCCAGCGGTTCTTTTTTTGTTTTAAGAGACAGGTGTAATTGTAGAAGAGAGCTGTGTGAACAAAAAAACGAATGTATGTTCGAAAAAATGCTTGGCAAGCGTGTCAAAACAAGGTATTATTAAAGTACAAACAATGAAGGATGTGAGTTTATTGTCAGATCGTCGTGCTGCGCTGGATATGGCGCTCCGTCAAATAGAAAAGCAATTTGGTAAAGGTTCCATTATGAAGTTGGGTGAGTCTACCCACATGCAAGTGGAAACGATCCCCAGTGGTTCGATTGCTTTGGATATTGCGTTAGGAACGGGCGGCTTTCCAAGAGGCCGGGTTATTGAAATATACGGACCGGAATCATCCGGTAAAACGACAGTAGCTCTTCACGCTATCGCAGAGGTGCAAAAAACAGGCGGACAAGCCGCCTTTATCGACGCCGAGCATGCGCTTGATCCGTCGTATGCAAGCAAGCTGGGTGTCAATATTGATGAGTTGTTACTATCGCAACCAGATACAGGAGAGCAGGCGCTTGAGATTGCCGAAGCTCTTGTACGTAGTGGAGCAGTAGACATTGTAGTTGTTGACTCCGTAGCGGCACTTGTGCCCAAGGCAGAGATTGAAGGCGAAATGGGAGATTCCCACGTTGGTCTTCAAGCACGTTTGATGTCTCAGGCATTGCGTAAGCTTTCTGGAGCCATTAATAAGTCGAAAACCATTGCTATTTTTATTAACCAGCTACGTGAAAAAGTAGGTGTTATGTTCGGTAACCCTGAAACAACACCAGGTGGACGTGCCTTGAAGTTTTACTCTACGGTACGTTTGGATGTTCGTCGTATTGAAAGTTTGAAAATGGGTAACGACATTGTGGGTAACCGCACACGTATTAAAGTCGTGAAGAACAAAGTTGCCCCTCCTTTCCGTCAGGCTGAGGTAGATATTATGTACGGTGAGGGCATTTCCAAAGAAGGTAGCCTGATCGATATCGGTACGGAGCATGACATTGTCGACAAGAGCGGAGCCTGGTATTCCTACGAAGGTGAGCGCCTTGGTCAGGGACGTGAGAATGCTAAGCAATTTTTGAAGGAAAATCCGAATATTGCTAGTACGATCGAACAAAAAATTCGGGTGGCCAGCAATCTGATTACGACGGTTGCTCCGCCTACAGAAGAAGAGTTGGCACAGCAAGCGAAGGAAGAACAGGAATTGTTGGAGCTTGAATAAAGCTCGGTGAATCCTGGTTTGTGAACTGGGGCCAGGGTTATGGCACCGTCCGTTTGAATAGCATGATTCTGATGCCCTGCACAGTTGTGCAGGGCATTTTTGCATCAACTAGAGTCTGCTTTGTCAGTGGAATCTAACTTTTGCGTAGCAGGTGTTCAAAGGCTGCTTTCGTGAATTTCAAAGTGAGGGAAATATATTGCAGTTGGACGATGAAGATGAATACACTTCGGAAGCAAATAAGCAACAAGGGATTTCTCTTTTTCCGGATCATGAGGAATTGATGATTACTAGGGTAGAGCAGGGACAGGGACGCAAACATGGAAGGTATATCATACATTTTGGTCCTTATTCACTGTCTGTATTAGAAGATGTAATGATCAAGTACAATATGTTCAAAGGAACGTCATTTGATAAAAAAGAACTGGAAGATATCGTTCTGGCAGATGAAAAGCAACAGGCTTATGTACTTGCGCTTCGCTATTTGGGGCGAAAGCCTCGCACACGTCAGGAAATTGCCCAGCGTTTAGCGCAAAAAGAACTGGATCAGTCTGTTATTGACGAAGTAATGGTCCGACTCCATAGGGAACAACTCGTAGATGATGATTTATACGCCCGTCAATGGGCAAGGCAGCGCATAACAAGCCAACGTAAGGGGAAGATGTGGGTTAGGCAAGAACTTCGTCAGAAGGGCATCTCTAAAGCCTCTATTGGCGAAGCGTTAGGTGAGATCACCGATAATGAGGAGTGGGAGAGCGCTTTGACGGTCGGACGTAAGAAATGGAATCAGGTACGTGGTGATATAATGGAGAAAAAAAGGAAAACATACCCTTTTCTCATGAGACGCGGATATTCGGGGGATATGACACGCCGTGTAGTCAATCATCTCACTGCGACCGAGCATGACGCTGCTTCAGATGACGAGGAATTGTTGCAGTGGGAGGAATAGTTGCCAAACGGCTGCTGAACCTTTGGCTAGTATGAACGGATAGGATGAGCTAGTTATTACATGGAAAGCTGCATGGTAGTCTACTAATGTTTGCATTCCCTTGACAATGCCATTTGTCAAATAATAAAATATATATGAAACGATACTTGTGGAACGCCCTTTTTCCTTCCAAAAAAGCGGAATCCACGGTGAGTTCTCATCGCCAAATAACAAGTGATGCCGCTATGCCAGGCGGAATTGTACATGTGAAAGCATGTGCATATGAAATGAAACGACCTTGTGTCGTTGTCTTAGTTTGACGATCAAAGTAAATGTGACAATTGCAAAAAGTCCCAAGGAATGCCTTGGAGGAACCAACGGGGAGGTGAACAGTATGATGACTGCGATCTGGTTCGTTCTCGTTGCTGTAGCCGCGTTATTCTTTGGGTTCGGGATTGGTTATTTTATTCGCAAATCTATTGCAGAAGCTAAGATCTCCAGTGCGGAAGAAGCTGCCGCGCAAATCGTGGAGAACGCGAAAAAAGAGGCAGAAGCGCTGAAGAAGGAAACGGTATTGGAAGCGAAAGATGAAATCCACCGCATCCGTGCCGAAGCTGAAAAAGAAACTCGTGAACGTCGCAATGAAATTCAACGACAGGAACGAAGATTGCTGCAAAAAGAAGAATCGCTGGATAAAAAATTGGAATCGCTGGAACGCAAAGAAGAACAAGTGGCCAACAAAGAGAAACGAATCGATGAAACCCAGCAGCAAATTGATTTGATTTACAAGAGTCAGGTAACTGAGTTGGAACGTATTTCCAATCTGACGATGGAGGATGCAAGAAGTATTATTCTGACCAACGTAGAGCAGGAAGTTCGTCATGAAACAGCTCAGATGATTAAAGAAATTGAACAGCAGGCCAAAGAAGAAGCGGACAAAAAGTCTCGTGAAATCATCACACTGGCCATCCAACGCTGTGCGGCAGATCATGTAGCAGAAACGACGGTTTCTGTTGTCACATTGCCGAACGAAGAAATGAAAGGCCGGATCATCGGGCGCGAAGGCCGTAATATCCGTGCACTTGAAACCCTTACAGGAATTGACCTCATTATTGATGATACGCCGGAAGCTGTTATTTTGTCTGGATTTGATCCGATTCGTAGAGAGATTGCGCGTACTGCGCTTGAAAAGCTCGTAGCGGACGGACGGATACATCCGGCTCGTATTGAAGAGATGGTGGAAAAATCCCGTAAAGAGGTGGACGAACGAATCCGTGAGTATGGTGAACAGGCCACCTTTGAGGTGGGCGTGCATAGCTTGCATCCAGATTTGATCAAGATCTTGGGACGTCTCAAGTTCCGTACAAGTTACGGACAGAACGTATTGAAGCACTCGATGGAAGTTGCATACTTGACAGGTCTGATGGCCGGGGAACTGGGCGAAGACGTTGTACTGGCAAGACGGGCAGGATTGCTGCATGACATCGGGAAGGCGCTGGATCATGAAGTGGAAGGTTCGCACGTTGAAATTGGCGTGGAGCTGGCGAAGAAGTACAAGGAACACCCGGTCGTCATCAACAGCATTGCCTCACATCACGGCGACTGCGAAGCGACTTCAGTGATCGCCATGCTGGTTGGGGCGGCAGATGCCCTGTCAGCAGCAAGACCGGGAGCGCGGCGTGAAACGCTAGAGACGTACATCCGTCGTCTTGAGAAGCTGGAACGCATCTCCGAATCTTTTGAAGGCGTTGAAAAATCATACGCGATTCAAGCCGGACGCGAAGTTCGTGTCATGGTACAGCCAGAGAAAATTGATGATGCGGAAGCATTCCGACTGGCCCGCGATATTACGAAAACGATTGAGAATGAACTGGACTATCCGGGACATATCAAGGTTACCGTCATACGCGAGACCCGTGCGGTAGAATACGCAAAATAAAAGCATTTCAATGAAAAGTGGCCGCTGCTTGTAGGGCCACTTTTCATTATGTAAGGCAGACTAGGGAGGGCTTTCTATCAACGTATTATTTATTGGAGACATCGTCGGCAGTGTAGGCAGAAAGGCACTGAGGGAGAATCTCCCTTCGCTAAAATCAAAATACAACCCGCATGTTATTATTGTGAACGGAGAAAATGCGGCTTCGGGAAGAGGAATTACCCCAGCCATCGCCAGAGAGTTTTTTGATTGGGGCGTTCATGGGATTACGATGGGAAATCATACTTGGGACAATAAGGAAATATTTGATTTTATAGATGATGAGCCGCGGATCATCCGCCCGGCTAACTTTCCACCAGGAACACCAGGCCGGGGTCATACCGTTGTAAAAGGTGGAGGTAAGGAGCTGGCTATTGTTAATCTGCAAGGTAGAACTTTTTTGCCAGCTATTGACGATCCATTCCGTGCAGCAGATGAAATTGTCGATGAGCTGCGCAAAAAACATAAACATATCCTAGTTGATTTCCACGCCGAAGCAACCTCGGAAAAAATCGCTATGGGTTGGCATTTGGATGGACGTGCTTCAATCGTGGTAGGTACGCACACACATGTACAGAGCAATGACGATACGATTTTGCCACAAGGAACTGCGTATCAGACAGATGCGGGAATGGTAGGTCCTTATGAGGGAGTGCTTGGGATGCAGAAAGAGGCTGTGTTACAGAAATTCCAGACCCAGCTTCCAGTACGTTTTCAAGTGGACATGGGCAAATGGCATTTTCATGCCATCAGCGTAGAGCTGAATGATAACGATGGAAAAGCCCGCAAAATTCAGAAAATCAGACTCAAAGAAGATGAATGGCGGATGGATTAACCTTTTTGTGAGCTACTTAAGGAAAGAATAAGGAAAACTGTCACCAAAAAGCAGGAATTTTTTGCTGACCCTCGAATAACATCTAATAGTGGAATCAAACCATCATCATTCCCAGGGGAGGTACTTACTATGGATGTATTAAAAGTATCAGCAAAATCCAATCCCAATTCAGTTGCAGGCGCACTCGCAGGAGTACTGCGTGAACGCGGAAATGCAGAATTACAGGCGATTGGAGCGGGTGCACTAAACCAAGCCATTAAAGCGGTAGCCATTGCCCGGGGATTTGTCGCACCAAGCGGAGTGGATTTGATTTGTATTCCTGCTTTTACAGACATTGTTATTGATGGAGAAGATCGGACTGCGATCAAATTGATTGTAGAGCCAAGATAATAAATGTAAGTTGCCTGAGCCTGTTTACGATTTGTAAACGGGCTTTTTTGCTTTGTGAGTCTGTTACTATGATTTTTAAAATAAATTTGTGATGCTTCAATCTCTAAATGGAGGTAAGATGCATGAATGATAAGCTAAAAGTGAATTGGCCAGTTGTTGACTTTCATTGTGATGTGTTATGTAAAATGCAGCTCGATGCGCAGATCGATTTCAGTCATCCATCGCTTGATGTCACAAAAGAACGTTTGCTAGAAGGTAACGTGCGGTTGCAAACATTTGCTATATATATTTCTCAGGTATTGGGCACGCCAAGATTTGAGCATGTGATTCGTCAAATTGAGCTGTTCAGGCAGCATGTTACCTCTATCTCAGGTGGGTTGAGACCATTGCTGTGGAAGGAAGACTTGGTAATGTGTAAAAATACGTCCGCAGTGCATCAGGAGGAGCAAGTAAAGCAGGCAGGAAAAGAGAAGCGCATGGAAAAGATAACGTATGTGGATGGTAATGGGACGGATCATACATGGGCACCTTGGGCTTTGCTCTCACTGGAGGGGGTAGATGCGCTGGAAGGGAACCCGTTTTATGCAGAATTGTGCTATGCCATGGGAATACGATTGATTGGACTGACATGGAATTATGCGAACTGGGCAGCTGACGGCATTATGGAACATAGAGGTGGCGGGCTGAGTAGCAAGGGGCGCGATTTGGTCAATCGCTGTAATGACCTGGGACTGCTGCTAGATGTATCGCATTTGTCCGTACAGGGCTTCTGGGAGGTGCTAGAGGAGGCCACTCTACCGCCCATTGCTTCGCATTCGAATGCCTTTGCGAAGTGTGCTCACCCCCGTAATCTACGGGATGAACAGATTCGTGCACTGATCGCTCGTAACGGACGGATTGGTTTGACCTTCGTCACAATGTTTCTCAAAGAGCAGGGCATGGTAACTGCTGAGGATCTGCTACCACACATTGAGCATATTTGTTCATTAGGCGGCGAAAGGCATTTGATGTTTGGCTCTGATTTTGACGGTATCGAGCACCATGTGCAAGGGCTGGAGCACTCGGGGAAATATCCGATTTTTGCAGAACTGCTGCTGAAGCATTACCCTGAGGAGCTGGTCAAGGGATGGCTGGGAGGACATGCGCTGGAATACTTGCAAACGAATCTGCCTTCCAAAATTTCTTCTTAAATAGCTATTTATAGAGGGAATTTTTAGCTGCGAACACTCTTGACAAAGCGAGAAGGATTACGAAATAATTGGAGCATCTTAGAATTGCATGGTGCTAAAATAACATTTGCAGAAATACGGCAGACGTTGGAGCGAGACTGACGGGTCACCATGCTGCACCGCCATATCAGAGGGGGCTCCATTACATAATGTTGATAAAAAAGGTTACCTGGCTTGAGCTCTTTTATGACTTGTTGTTCGTAGCTGCTGTCTCCAAGGCCACTCATGTTTTGCTACATGTTGAGCATGGTAGTATCTCATGGGAACATATGGAAAAGTTTATTATGATTTTTATCCCAATATGGTGGGCTTGGGTGGGGCAAACGGTCTACAACAATCGTTTTGGGCAAGACAGTATAACACATCGAATTTTTATGATCCTGCAATTGTTTTTCGTGTTGATCATGACCGCCAGCCTGAATATAGATTTTGATGCGTATTATGTATCTTTTTTTGTTGGCTATATTGGGTTAAGAGGTTTGACTGTCGTTCAATATTTACTTTCGGCACCCAAAGAAACGGCTCATAAACAGGAAACAGCTCGTTTTTTCGGAATTTATTTTTGGATTGGAATAGTTATCTCTAGTTTCTCCCTCTTCTTTGATTCTTGGGTTCGATATTTGATTTTATATACAGGTATAGCTATTGATATCCTCGTTCCTTTGATTGGCCGTAAAAAGTTGGTGATCACACCTATCCATACGGAGCATCTTTTAGAACGCTTTGCACAGTTCACCTTAATTTTGCTTGGCGAATCTGTGATAAGTATGCTTTCTGTTTTACAATCCGATCATTTTACGGTTTCTTCTATTGTATTTGCTGCTTTGGCTTTTGTATTAGTCATTGCAATCTGGTGGCAATATTTTGAGAATATGGAGAAGCGCGTAGATAAATCAAAACAATCAGCAGGACAGACTATTATTTATGGTCATTTGTTTATTTATCTTTCCCTTAGCATGCTAGCTGCTTCGATTCAGCTCTTGTTTTTGGGACAAGTAGACTATATCTTTGTGCTTTGCTTTACCTTTGCTTCTGTTTTTATTTACTTTTTGTCGGTTTTGCTGGTATTTCATCAGTACAGATTAAGTCATCTGAAACCTCGTCTCAGAGTCATTTTTTTCTTAACTGGAATACTCTGTGTCCTGTTTATTCTTAATATATTTGTTGTCGTTCCCCCTCATCTCATCGTAGCTGAAATCATGCTTTTCTTTCTCTTGTTCGCTAAAACGACGGTTTGATCCGATTTCTATGGACGATATTTAACGCCGATTAGGGCGAAAAAGGGAACTTTATACGCTCTCCTTTTCTTTCTTGGTAAAATAGGAGTATAATAGCATAGATGTGTAAAGTATTGTATAGAGAAAAAGGAGTGACCACACGATGAGTAAAATCGTACCTGTCGGCGTTTCAGCCCGTCATATTCACCTGACTCAAGAGCATATTGAAATTTTGTTCGGAGCAGGCTATCAATTAACTGAATTTAAACCTTTGTCCCAAACAGGACAATTTGCCGCAAATGAAACGGTAGCTGTAATTGGTTCTAAGGGTCAATTTGATAAGGTTCGCATTTTGGGACCTGCTCGTCCCGCATCCCAATTGGAAATCTCTCGCACTGATTCCTTTGCTATTGGTGTAAAAGCACCTGTACGCGAATCTGGTAGCATTGATGGTACACCAGGAATCACGGTAAAAGGACCCGCTGGTGAAGTGGAACTGCAAGAAGGCGTGATTGTAGCAGCCCGCCATATTCATTTCCATACATCTGATGCAGCTAAATGGGACATTAAGGACAAGCAGTTGCTGAAAGTACGTGTCGGCGGCGAACGTGGCCTTGTATTTGAAAATGTTCTTGCACGTGTGTCCGATTCTTTTGCTTTGGATATGCACATTGATACAGATGAAGCGAACGGAGCCGGTGTGAAAAACGGTGACAACGCTGAAATCGTAGACTAATATACACGTATTTAAATGCCGGAAGGCTTAAAGAGTCCGATTCTTGCAAAAGAATCGGGCTTTTTACATACTATATAATTCACAAATACTTCACTAATGTACAAAAAGAACATGAGTTCACATTGCACTCAATGGTATCTGCGGCTGATCTATGGCGATGGCCTATAAATCATGCTATAATTTAGTGTAATGCCTTTTTTAAAGGTTTTTTAGAACTAAAATAAATTTACCAAGCCTAAAGATACAGTAAAATCACAAATTAGCTCGTGAAATAGATGGTGTAAGGAGTGACTAAGGAATGGAAAAGAAAACAAAAGATTACTCCAAATATTTTGATTTCTCGGATGCGAAGATTATTTCTGAAGATGAGCATAGCAAAAAGATCCGTATTCGCGGACGTGAAATCAACATTATGGCGGAGCCGAACCATAGAAAAGAAAAGCAACGCGGTAAAGAGGATGTACAGGTATTATATGATAACGCAGTCCCGGATGAGCTAAAGCATATCGGTGAGGGAAAGCATTATATCGTATACACATTCGGTTGCCAAATGAACGAGCATGATTCCGAAACCATAAAAGGCTTGCTGGAGCAAATGGGCTACCAGGCAACCGAGGATCGGAAGGAAGCAGACATCATTTTACTGAACACTTGTGCTATCCGTGAAAATGCGGAGGATAAAGTGTTTGGCGAGCTGGGTCACCTCAAGCATCTCAAAACAGAAAAGCCAGGACTGCTGCTCGGCGTGTGTGGCTGCATGTCACAAGAAGAGAATGTCGTTAACCGGATTATGCAAAAACACGGTTTTGTCGATATGATTTTTGGTACCCACAATATTCATCGTCTGCCTCAGCTCGTCAAGGAAGCACTCTTTAGCAAAGAAATGGTGGTCGAAGTGTGGTCTAAGGAAGGCGACATTATCGAAAACCTGCCGAAGAAGCGCGAGGGTATGCGGGCTTGGGTGAACATTATGTACGGTTGTGATAAATTTTGCACCTATTGCATTGTTCCCTTTACACGTGGTAAGGAAAGAAGCCGCCGTCCAGAGGATGTTATCGCTGAAGTACGGGATTTGGCACGTCAAGGCTTTAAAGAAATCACCTTACTGGGGCAAAATGTTAACGCTTATGGCAAGGATTTGAAAGATTTGAATTACAGATTCGGGGATCTGATGGATGATATGCGCAAAATTAATATCCCGCGTGTACGTTTTACGACATCACATCCACGTGATTTTGATGACCATTTGGTTGAAGTGCTTGGTAAGGGTGGCAATTTGGTGGAGCATATCCATCTGCCTGTTCAATCCGGTAATACGGATATATTGAAGAAAATGAACCGAAAATATACCCGTGAGCGTGTTCTGGAACTGGCTGCGAAGATTAAAACAGCTGTTCCGCATGTTTCTCTGACAACAGATATCATCGTAGGTTTCCCGGGCGAAACAGACGAGCAGTTTGAAGATACTCTATCTTTGGTGCGCGAGGTCGGCTATGACTTTGCCTACACATTTATTTATTCACCACGTGAAGGTACGCCAGCTGCTTCGATGGAAGATAATGTGCCTATGTCGGTTAAAAAAGAGCGTCTCCGGCGTCTGAACATTGCTGTGAACCAAAACAGCCTTCGCTTTAATAGTCGATTGCGTGGCGAAGTGGTTGAAGTGCTGGTGGAAGGCGAGAGCAAAAATGACAGCAAAGTGCTTGCCGGTCGGACCCGTTCCAATAAGCTTGTACATTTTGAGGGTTCTAAGGACCTGATTGGTTCCTTTGTTCAAGTGAAAATTACGGAACCTATGACCTTTTACATCAAAGGTGATCTGGTTGAAACGGCTGTAGCAGTTAACGGATAAAAGAATATTCTAGCGGGTTGCATGCGGTCTGAGTAAAGGGCTGTGTGCAAGCCGTCTAAGTGAGAAAAGGAGCGATGGACAATGACAGAGGAGCGGTTGCAACAAACAGAACTTCAATCGGCGGCGCGCCAGCATGATCATTTGGTCAATCGCGAAATGATATTGGCAAAAGCCAAAGAATTGGCAGGTATTTTGGGTAGCAGTGAGGAAGTACAGGTATTCCGAAAAGCAGAAGAAAAGATTCAGGATCATGGGCGCATCCAGCAACTGATTGCAACGATGAAAAAGAAGCAAAAGGAAATTGTAGCATTTGAATCCTTGAAGAATCAAAAAATGATTGCCAAAATAGAGGCCGAACTTCAGGAGCTACAGGAAGAGCTTGACGGTATTCCAATTGTAACGGAGTTTCAGCAGAGTCAGGTGGAAATTAATGAGCTACTGCAAATGGTGATTATGGCGATCCGTGATACCGTTGCTGAGAAGGTAAACGTAGAAGAGGGAAAAAGCACTTCCTCGTCGAATTGCAGTGATTAGAATGAAATCTATGGTGTGGAGGCGTAGCTTCCACGCCTTTTTTTCGAAAGCATTTTGCCAACGTATATGGTTATAGGACTTCAAGAGAAATGGGACAACATAGAAGGGATGGAAGCAAGGGAATGGATAAGTTGGGTAAGATGCTAGAGGGAGAGAATAATACTTTTTGGGAGTATTTAGGGTGTGAACTGATTGCAGCTGATGCAAACGAGGTACAGATCGCTTTGGAGGCCAAACAAGAGCATACCAATGTGATGGGTATTGTCCATGGGGGTGTACTTACTTCATTGATGGATCAGGCGATGGGGATGGTCAGTATGGCTTCACGAAATATGGATCCATGTGTAACGACGAACCTGAATGTTCATTTCTTGTCACCCATGAGGCAAGGACGACTGGAGGTTAGGGCGCGAATTCTTCATCAAGGAGGTCGCACGATAACCACTGAGGCGGAAGTAAGAGATAGTGAAGGCACACTCGGTTCTACATCTACAGCAACCTTCCGAGTATTACGTACACAAGCAAGTGATTCAGGCAAGGCCTGACACTTGACAAAAAAATTTAGTATGTCATAATGAATTTATCAAAACGATATAATATGGTGATGCCAATGGATAGCAATCGTATAAACGAAGAGGCGCAAAAGGCGTCGTACAACATTAAGAAATACCGTACCCCGGATGGAGCTCCGGCGGATATCGTTATGTTTACCTTAACGAAGCGGGAGCGTAAGACGGTAACAAAGACATTGCCGATTCGTGAGCTGAAAGTGATGCTCATCAAGCGCCGCAGTTGGCCTTTTGCAGGACGCTGGGCGTTGCCTGGAGGGTTTTGTCAGGAAGATGAATCCATGTATGGAGCTGCCAAGCGGGAGCTGTTAGAGGAAACGGGTGTGGACGGCGGGCATCTGGAGTATTTGGGTGTATATAGTGGACCGGGACGTGATCCGCGCGGGTGGATCATATCGCATGCGTTTTTTGCGCTGGTAGAAGAATGGATGTTGGAACAGCGTCAGGCGGCCGATGATGCTTCCGAGGTCGGGCTATTCACCATCCGCGAAGCGTTGGAGGAATTGGAGCTGGCATTCGATCACCGGGATATCATTGTAGATGCTTATCGCAAAATTCAGTTGCAGATGCTTCAGACGACGATAGCCAAGCAGTTTTTACCGCTACATTTTACACTGGGTGAATTATATCAGGTGATTCAGAGTGTCGTACCGGATTTCGAAGAGCCAAACTTTATTCGCAAAATAACATCGACTCGTAGCAGGCAGGGAATACTGGAAGAGGTGCGTGATGAGAATGGCAAACCGCTCAGTTCCAACCAGTATTCACAAAGACCGGCACAGTTGTACCGTTTTAGTGACAGAGTACCGCGTTTATCTATCTACACGTAACGCCTAATGTAATAGGTTACGCATAGAACGTACAATATCACTTTGAGGATAAGGAGCTGACCGTACGATGCAGGCACTAATTGTTATTGATTACACGAAAGATTTTGTGGACGGTAGTTTGCCTGTAGGACAACCTGCGATTGAGTTGGATGAACGGATCGCAGCAATTACGCAGGCATATGTGGATCAAGGGGACTTTGTTGTCATGGCTGTGGATTTGCATGAGGAGAACGACCTTTATCATCCGGAGAGCAAGCTGTTTCCTCCACATAATATACGTGGAACCAACGGACGACATTTGTATGGCAAGCTACGTAGCCTATATGAGCAACAAAGTGATCTTATCTACTGGTTGGATAAAACACGGTACAGTGCTTTTGCGGGCACAGATCTGGAGCTCAGGCTGCGTGAACGTGGTGTTCTGGAAGTTCATCTAATTGGTGTGTGTACAGATATATGTGTGCTGCATACGGCTGTAGATGCTTATAACAAAGGTTTTGCTATTACTGTATACAAGGACGCTGTGGCGAGCTTTAATCAAGCTGGACAGGATTGGGCTTTGGGTCATTTTGAGGGAAGTCTTGGAGCTTCGGTACGGTCGGCTGAGGATACGGTTTTACGTCAGAAGAAGTAAAATAACTTAACGATTGTGCACCAATGTCCGATAACAAAATGGAGCCGGATATTGCTGAATCTGGGCAGATGAGGCGGTACGCTGCCACAAACCTGGGGACAGTCAGAGAGGATGATTACGATGCAGTCAACGAGCCTCGCATTACATACAGATAAATATCAGATTAATATGATGTACGCCCATTGGGTGAACGGAAGTCATCAGCGTAAAGCTGTGTTCGAGGCGTATTTCCGTAAACTCCCTTTTGGTAATGGATACGCCGTGTTCGCTGGTCTGGAACGCATTGTGAATTATATTGCAAATTTGCGGTTTACAGAAGAGGACATTCGCTACCTGTCTGAACAGGAGGAGAATTACGATCCCATGTTCATGGAGGCGCTGCGCCAGTTTAAGTTTGGTGGAACAGTCCATTCGATGAAAGAAGGGGCACTTGTTTTTCCAAACGAGCCTCTGGTACGTGTCGAAGGAACGATTATGGAAACGCAGCTTGTCGAGACGGCATTACTGAATTTTATGAACTATCAGACACTCATTGCGACAAAGGCATCGCGCATCAAGCAGGTGGCAAGTGACGATACACTGCTCGAATTTGGAACACGGCGTGCGCAGGAAGCAGATGCGGCGATTTGGGGAGCACGAGCAGCTTATGTGGCAGGTTTTGACGCGACTTCTAATATGCTGGCAGGCGAGCACTTTGGAATCCCGACGAAGGGAACACATGCCCATTCATGGGTGCAGACCTTTATGACGGAGCAGGAGGCGTTTGACGTGTATGCGAAGGTTTTACCAGACCAGGTTACACTGTTGGTAGACACCTTTGACACGCTGGAAAGTGGTGTTCCTCATGCGATTCGGACAGCAAAAATGCTGGAGAGTCAGGGCAAGCGTATGAATGCAATCCGTCTGGATAGCGGTGACTTGGCTTATCTATCCATTCAGGCGCGGGAAATGCTCGATGCTGAAGGCTTAGATTACGTACAAATCGTAGCTTCCAATGATTTGGACGAAAATACGATTTTTAACCTGAAAGCCCAAGGGGCACGTATTGATGTATGGGGTGTAGGAACACAGCTTATTACGGCTTCAGATCAACCTTCGCTTGGCGGGGTGTACAAGCTGGTTGAGCGTGAAGTTGATGGCGAAATGTTGCCGACGATTAAGATCTCGGGTAACCCAGAAAAAGTATCCACACCAGGCAAGAAGGATGTATATCGCATTGTGGATAAGAAAAAAGGGAGAGCTGTGGCCGATTATATTTCTTTCCCGGATGAAGAGCGTCCGCGTAATGGTAAGCGCCTGAAGCTGTTTAATCCTTTGCATCCGTATATGAAGAAGTATGTAGAAAATTATGAAGCCGTACCAATGCTTGAGCCTATTTTTATAAATGGACAGAAGGTATATGAGCTTCCTGAGCTGGATGAAATTCGTGCCTACCATACTTCACAGTTGAAACTGTTTTGGCCAGAATATTTGCGGAAGCTGAACCCTGAAATTTATCGTGTAAATCTGAGCGAGAAGGTATGGGAGCTGAAGCAAAAGCTGATCGATAGCTATATGCAGCCCGAAGTTGAAGAAAAAGAATAGTTGGAAGAGGCACCTCATGAATATATGGGGTGCCTTTTTGTGTCGCGGCATGTAGGAAATAGGAGCTTATTTATAAATTTCTCTCATCACATGTCGTAGCTCAGGGACAATAATGCGTTCCATTGCCAAACGAACGGCTCCGCGTGAGCCAGGCATAGAAAATACAGCTGTCTGGCCCACAGTGCCAGCTACAGCCCGGCTTAAGATAGCTGCTGAACCAATGTCCTCAGCAAAGCTTAAATAACGGAAGATTTCTCCAAAGCCAGGTAGTTCCTTATCCAGTAGAGAGGAGACGGCTTCATATGTAGTATCACGTGGAGAAATACCGGTACCGCCTGTCAAAAGTACAGCCTCGATTTCATCATGTGCCGCTGCTTCGGATACTAACTGCTGAATACCTTCGTAGTCATCTTTGACGATGACATATCGAACAACCTTATATCCATTGGTTTCTAGTAGATCCATGAGCAGTCGTCCCCCAGTATCTGTTTCCACGGTGCGGGTGTCCGAGACAGTCACGACCATGCAATTAACCTGTTGCGGGGATTCCTGTCGATGCTCCTCTACAGAAGACATATTCATTGAAATGCTCACTCCTTGATCGGTGGTTAGACATACACTTTTTACAATAGAGCAATGACTGAGTGTATGCAAGTCAGAAACAGGGGCTAAAAATCCATGTGATTAATATCCTTGCACTTGCACACTGGAATATAGTACACTTCCTTACATAAGTCGGGATTACTTTGTTTTTATTTTATTGAAAGCGCGCACATCAAATGATTAATCTCAAGGGTCAGCGGGTAATAGTACAGCAGGGTCAACAACTGGGAGGTAATGTAATATGAATCATTCATACCAACAATGCGTGGATGCTTGCCTGGAATGTATGAACGCTTGCAATGTATGTTACGTAGCGAGTTTGAAGGAATATGATTTAGCTATGCTGCGTGAATGTATTCGAGTGAGTAGGGAATGTGCAGAAATATGCGGATTTGCTGCTCAAATGCTGCAGCGTGGAACGGATTTTGCCGAGCAAATCTGTGAGCTGTGCGCCAAGGCCTGTGAGGTATGTGCTGCTGAATGCAGCAAGCATTCCCATGATCATTGCAAACATTGTGCAGAAGCCTGCCGTCGTTGCGTTCAGGCGTGCCGCCAATTGGTGGCAGTGTAATTACATATATGGAACTAGTGCCTGAAGAGGAAATAATAGGTTGCTTTCTACTGAATAGGTTTGTATAATGATTGGAATTAACGTCATGGAACGGGAGAGTAGCAGCGGAGCCGTATCATTACAGCGAGCCGGAAGAGGTGTAAGCCGGTATGAGGTCCGATGTGAAGCGCACCCGGGAGACGGTTGATCCAACGAGCAGAACTTCTAGTAGATCAGCCCGGCAGACACCGTTATTAGTCATTGGAGTGAAATCGCGATTTGTGTAAGTTAGCTGTAACTACACAACCGATTTACGAAGAGTGGTACCGCGGGGATATTAAAGTTCTCGTCTCTTGAATTATTTCAAGAGGCGGGGGCTTTTTTTGTTAGATTCTATAAAAAGAGGAGAGAGATCATGTTGATGAGGATTTCTGCTCAAGCGATATTGGCCCATACGGGCTTGGAGGAGAAAGAAATTGTATCTTTATTTGAGGTGCCTCCGCAGCCCGAATGGGGAGATGTGGCGTTTCCCTGTTTTGTGCTGGCCAAAAAGTTTCGAAAGTCTCCACAGCACATTGCACTGGAATTGGCGGAGCTAGTGAATCATGAAGAAGGTTTAACTGCTTCAGCATCGGGTGCCTATGTAAATATAACATTGGATCGATCTGTTCATATTCCACTTATGCTTGCTGAATTGAGCAAGGCCGATTTCCTCAGGCCCAATATCGGGCACGGACAGCGGGTAGTTATTGATATGTCCTCGCCCAATATTGCCAAACCGTTTGGTATCGGTCATCTTCGCTCTACTGTTATCGGTGCTGCCTTGTATCGTATTCTTGGTGAAACCGGATATGTTCCAGTTAGTGTGAATCATCTTGGGGATTGGGGAACACAGTTTGGCAAGCAAATTGCGGCCTATAAAAGATGGGGAAATGAGGAGCAGCTACAACATGATCCGATTGGTGAATCGCTGAAGCTATATGTTCGTTTTCATCAGGAGGCCGAGCATGATCCGACTTTGGAGGATGAAGGCCGCGAGTGGTTCCGACGTTTGGAGCATGGGGATGCTGAGGCTCAACAACTATGGGAGTTTTTTGTTGAAGTTAGTCTGGGTGAATTTGATCGTATGTACCAGCGTCTGAACATTACATTTGACCATGTGCTGGGAGAAAGTTTTTACAATGATAAGATGCAGGCAGTTGTTGCTCAATTAAGAGCAAAAGGATTGCTGGAGGAAAGTGATGGCGCGCTCGTGGTTCGTCTGGAAGATGAAGAACTGCCTCCGTGTCTTATTCTAAAAAAGGATGGGACTACCATTTATCCGACACGTGATCTGGCAACAGCGATTTATCGTCATGAAGTGATGAAGGCTGATCGGTTGCTGTACGTCGTTGGTGGAGAACAGAAGTTGCATTTCCAGCAGGTGTTTGCGGTGCTGAAGCATGCAGGGGAGGCTTGGGCGGAGCAATGTGAGCATGTGCCGTTTGGATTAATGCGGTTTGCGGGTAAGAAAATGTCCACAAGACGCGGAAAAGTTGTCAAACTGGAGGAGGTGCTGGATGAAGCTATAGCGCGTGCTCAAGCCATCATTACTCAGAAGAACCCCGATTTGCAGGAACAACAGGCAGTAGCTGAGGACGTTGGTATCGGGGCGATTATTTTTGGTGATTTAAAAAACAACCGGCTGAATGAAGTGGATTTTTCGTTGGAGGAGGCGCTGACCTTTGAAGGCGAGACCGGGCCTTATGTGCAGTATACTCATGCGCGCATACGCAGCCTTCTGGAGAAAGCTCACGCTCGCGCCGATGTTGATAATACCAATTCTAGCGACAACGCCCTTGTCCAAGATAACCATTCTCGTGATTTGAATGACGTATCGGATGGAATGTTGGGTGACACAGGTTGGGCGCTGCTTAAGCAGTTGGATCGCTATCACGGACAACTGATACGTGCGGTTCGCCAACTGGAGCCTTCGGTAATTGCGAGATTTGCATTGGATACGGCCCAGGCGTTTAACCGTTTTTACGCCAAGGAAAGGATTGTCGATGGTGGACAGTGGCGTATTCAGTTGGCAGAACAAACTGCCGATATTCTGGCATGCGCGCTGCAACTTCTTGGTCTGAAAGCACCGAATCGGATGTAAGCAAAGCGAACAAAGGGGAACGAGTTTTTGCTGGCGGGATGACTGCTACCCAGACCTGGCTCTTCCAAAGGAATACTGTAAAAGATTAATCGGTTACAGGCACTTTTGGGTATGTATAAAGATTGTGAGCAGAAAAGAGTTAGACGGGTACACTAAACGCAGGTATTCCACTGTTTTGCAACCAATTTGTGCATATTTGAAACATTTGATGCTTTTATTGCGTCGGTAAGTGTAGAAGCAAAGTAAACATGGAGGTGTATCTCATGAAAAAGAACAAAAGCGTGACAGCTACCCTGCTTGTCATCTGCTCATTGGCAGTAGCTACGTCGGCTTCTGCTTTTCGTGATATAAAGGGAGCTGAACAGGAGAAGATCGTAAACTCACTTCAGGACAAAGGAATTATTCAAGGAATAACCAAGGATAAATTTGCACCGGATCAAACGCTCACGTATGCACAAGGAGTACACTTGGTTGTTCGTGCGATGGATCTTCAGGTAATGCCTGATTTCACAACGGGTTCCTTTGCAAACATTCCGGCTTCCGCATGGTATGCCCAGTCCTATCGGATTGCAGCCCAACACCAAATCCCTTTGTCACCAGATATTGATCCAAGCACCCGTATGACAAGAGAACAATTTGCGAATATTCTGTATAAAGCAGTGAGTGCAACGGGTGAATATCCAACTGTCCGTATGTTAATTAATGTAGCGGATGGCAAAAAACTAGACCAGGAATCAAACGCAGCCGTTCAATTCCTGCTATTGACCAAAATTGCAAAATTGGACGAACAGAGCAACTTTAACCCGGATCGTAAAGTAACGCGGATGGAGGCAGCAGAAATGGTCTATAACGCATCCGAATTTGTACAAAGTCATAAAACGGTTGAAGCTACTCCTGAAAATCCGGCTGAGCCTGTAGATCCGGTTCAACAAAATAACATTAGTATGAGTATAGAGAAGGCAAATGACCAGCAAAAAAAAGTGACAATCACCCGTCTGCAGGCACCTAATCCAGGTTACGGCATTGAAGTGGATCACATCGACTACGTAGATGATACGAATGCAGTAATTTACTACAAGCTGACTAGTCCAAAGCCAGGGGAAATGAATATTCAGGTCATTACGGATACCCACACAAGCACATTGGTAGACAGCAAGTATAAGGTTACGCTTAAAGCAGTAGATGGAACAGTGCTTCCGCCCACAGGAACAGGCACGTCTGTAGCTAAATAAAATTACGAGCCCTATGTTATAGATATAAATAAAACCAGCGAGCCTCCAATTTGTAGGGGAGACTTGCTGGTTTTTTTCATACCAAATGTTAATCGTTAGCCCTAAGCAATAGGACCTTCAAGCTTTAAATGCTGACTTTGCCTGCAAGCAGGTCATCTTGCGCAGAAGGCGTAGCAGAGGATGAAGCCGAATCTGTTGCAACTGTTCCCGACTGGAGCTGATACATTTGGAAGTAACGACCACCTTGGGCCATAAGTTCGTCATGGCTACCCCGTTCAACAATTTCACCCCGATGCAGCACCAAAATTTGGTCCGCACTGCGAATGGTGGACAAACGGTGAGCAATGATGAAGGTCGTACGTCCCTTCTTGAGTACCTCAAGAGCGGATTGGATGAGCGCTTCCGTTTCGGTGTCAATATTGGCAGTAGCTTCATCCAGAATTAAAATTGCGGGATCAAAGGCTAGTGCACGAGCGAAGGAAATAAGCTGGCGTTGCCCGGCTGATAAGGTGCTACCTTTTTCAATAACGGGCTCATCGAATCCTTGCGGCAAATGGGCCAGCAATTTGTCGGCTCCAACGTCATGCAGCGCTTTATTCACCTGTTCTCTCGTGATTCGGCTGTCTTCGAGACTGACATTAGAGGCTACCGTACCTGTAAACAAATATGGATCTTGAAGAACAATACCCATATGATGGCGAAGCCATTGCTTAGGGATGTCTTTGACAGATGTTCCGTCAATGGTGATCGTTCCTTTTTGCGGATCATAGAACCGGAATAGCAGGTTAATAATCGAACTTTTGCCTGATCCGGTATGTCCGACAAGGGCAACTGTTTGCCCGGGCTGTGCAGTAAAGGATATATGTTTAAGTACATCATCCTTTTTGTAGGCAAAGGAAACGTCGTTAAACTCTACCTGGCCTTTGTAGCGCGGCATCGTGCCGTCCGTCACCGGCTCTCCAGTTTCGTCCATCAACTCAAATACGCGTCCTGAGGATACGATGGAAGTATCCAGTACGGCGAGTTGGTTGACCATACCCGTCATAGGTTGGAACAGTCGACCCAGCACATCGACGAAGGCATACAATACGCCTAGTGAAACAGCACTACCTGTAGTTCCGAGCGCCTCAGATCCGAAATACCACAACACGACGGCAAAGGCGAGATTTCTTAACACGTTGACTAAATTGTGCGAAGTGAAGGCGTTCAAATTCAGCATTTTATTCTGATGCTTCATATAGTCATCATTCAGTTCTTCAAACTCTTGCTGCGTTTGTTTCTGGTGCCGGAACACGCGAATAATGGACATCCCTTGAATCGATTCATTGATAATCGCATTAATTTCACTGAGTCTGGACCGAATGATTGTATTATAGCGGGTGGCGACCTTGCGATACAATATAATCCACAAGATCAATAACGGTACAATAAACAGAGAGATAAGACCCAGTCTGAAGTCTAGCAAAAAGAGTGCAACATATACTCCTGCCATCGTTACAATCCCTGAAGTGAAATTTGAGAGCACAGCCACAAACAAATCTTTGACTGCCTCAGTGTCATTCGTAACACGGGATACGACTTTGCCTGCGGGCAAGTTATCAAAAAAGTAAACTGGCAACCGCTGGATGTGAGCGTAGAGATCAAGCCGAAGCTTTTGAATGACCTTGTTCGCCGAGGATTGCAGCCAGTATGTTTTACCGAATTCAGCAAAAATGGAAATAACCAGGAAGAAGCAATACCAGCCAATCAGCTGAAAGATACCGGGCATTTCCGGTTTGTAAAAGCTATACAGTTCATCAGCTGTCAGAGCCTTAGCTTCATAGCGAAAGGTGTCGGAGCCGCGTGTCACAGTCAGCGTTCCGTTCGTAAAGGAGCGGTTACCGTCAGCCACTTGAACCGAGCCATCGATAAATACGAAAGATTTCCCAACTTGTAAAATCCTCGCTTCGCGACCTTTAGTCTCCCCGGACTCAAAGCGATCTTCACGCTTAAAGTGGGTTCCAGCATAGCTTACAGTGCCGTCCACACTAGTTGTTTCATAAAATGGTTTTTCAATAGCGAGCATATGGTCGTCAATCATCGTTTTGGCGATGAAGGGACCAGCGAGCTCGGCGGCTACTCCGATAGCCAAAGCGATGAGAGCGGCAATAAAGCCTGCTTTGCTCGTCAGCGCGTACTGGAATAGCCTTTTGCCGATATTAGGTTTCATTAGGATACCTCCCCTGAGGTCAGATCAGATTCCACTTGTTGCCGTTCATACTGTTGTCGGTACCATCCGTCAGCCTGAAGCAGCTCGCTGTGGGTCCCTTCCTCAATAATGCGTCCTTGCTCCAGCACGACGATCCGGTCTGCATGTTCTACAGCAGAGAGGCGGTGGGTGGAGATCAAGGTTGTTTTACCCGAGCGCTTACGTCGGATATTGTCAATAATCCTTGCTTCCGTCCGGGCATCTACTGCAGATAGTGCATCGTCGAGCAATAGAATATCCGGATCACCGATAAAGGCGCGTGCCAGCGAAACACGCTGCTTCTGGCCGCCGGACAGGGCGATACCTTTTTCTCCGACCAGTGTATCCAGCCCATCAGACAAGGTACCTAAATCCTGGTCGAAGGCAGCTGTACGGATAGCTTCCATAATGTCGTCATCATCTGCACGAGGTTTCCCGAACTGAATGTTCTCGCGCACCGATTTAGAAAACAAAATTTGCTCTTGCGGCACGTAGCCGATCCAGCTGTGTAGTTGTTCTACTGCAATGTCCTCCAAACATATGCCGGAGATTAAAATATCACCGCTACCCGTCGGATATTCATGCAGTAGCTGTTTGAGCAGAGTGGATTTCCCGCTGCCGGTTCTACCAACGACGCCTAGCGTTTCTCCGCGTTTGAGCTCCAGACTCACATGTGACAGATTGTCAATAGTAGAAGTAGGGTAACGGAAGGTAACGTCTTTCATCCTGATGGATTCGAGGCGGTCCACTGGAACAGGTTGAGCTGCATCCTGAACGTCTGGCTGGACATCGAGAGTTTCATTGACCCGGTCCAGGGAAGCGCTACCGCGCTGCATAATGTTAATCAGCTCTCCAATGGCAAACATCGGCCAAATCATCATTCCTAGATACATATTAAAGGAGACCAATTCGCCTAGCGTGATATCGTTATGAAATACCAGATAAATACCATAACCGAGTCCAATGACATAGCTAAGTCCTACACATAAACGAATCGTTGGTTCAAAGAGAGCATCCATCCGAGCGACAGCCAGATTTTTACGAAATACATCGTCGGTAATATCAGCGAAACGCTTTTCGTCCATTCGCTCTTGCACATAGGCGCGAATGACTCGGATGCCTGCTACGGATTCCAACACCTGATCGTTCATATCACCAAATGCATCTTGTGCCAGTGTGTAACGCTCGTGAACGGCTTTACCGTAAATGCTCATAGCCAGTGCAATAAAAGGTAGGGGCAGGATAGCTGCCAGTGTCAACTTCCAACTGATTAGGGTACCCATGGCAACTAATACAACGCTCAGATAGACCGTAGAGTCTGTCAGTGTCAGCATGCCGAAGCCCGCTGTACTTGCTACGGAGCGAAGGTCGTTCGTAGCACGAGCCATCAGATCACCAGTACGATTACGTTCAAAAAATGGAGGGGTCATCCGCAGTAGATGATTCATAAAGCGTGTGCGCAGTAAGCGCTCCACCAGATTGGCACCACCAAACAGCTTGTGCATCCATATGTACGTAATGTAGTAGATGACGGCTAGAATGCCTATGATGTACAAAATATAACGCCAAAGTGAGGACCAGGAAATCGAACCGCGCACAATCTCATCAATGGCACTACCTAGTAGCCGAGGTGGAGCAAGCTCCAGCACACCAACGGCTATCAGCAAAAACAATCCAATGGAGTATCGGCTTCGTTCTCTTTTAAAAAACCAGCTTAAATTTTTAAGTACCGAAAACAAGAGGAATCCCATCCTTTCATGACAAGTTCTTTCGAGAGTTGTGTACCATTTTGAAGAAACAACAGCGACTTGCTACCACAAATATGATCCGGCAACAGGCGCAAAAAAGGCATACCGTCCGCAGACGATATGCCCTAAATCTCAATATCATATGGCGCGCAGGTATTTTCAGCACACTCACCACTGAAAAACTGCTCAAACGCAGGCAGCCACTCGTATTAAACCATACAACGTGAATGGCCCAATTCTGAAGGATGCGACAGGGGAGATGCTCCGGTATGAAGTTGTTGTGTTTGTAGATGTGGGTAAAATGCAATAGGAAATTTTAGCACCGGTAACACTCCTTTCTTCCTCAAAATGGGTTCATTCTAACATGAGTAATCGTTCAAATTGGTAATAAATTTCAAAATGGATCTCGTATGGTTGAATCTTAACACCCTTTTTTGCGAATTGTCAAACCTTTTTCAAAAAAATGTATATGACTTGTCCAAGAATCTCGCTAGGTTGGGACGGTTGGTGGTCATTCTAAAAGATGCTATGATATAGTTGGCAGACGTCATTGTACAAGGAGATGAGCATAACGTATGAGCATACAGGTAACTGAACCTGCGGCACAGTGGTACATTAAGGAGCTTAGTTTGAATCGTGGAGATTCGATCCGTTTTTTTGTTCGCTATAGCTCTGGCGGCGGGTTGCATCCAGGCTTTTCTCTGGGAATTGCCGTAGAGCCTCCGCAGCACCCCGTATTACAGCATGAAGCGGCTGGCATTACGTTTTATATGGAGGACCAGGATTACTGGTATCTGAAGGGCCATCATCTGGAAGTTAAGTATTTGGAGGAACATGATGACATTATTTACACCTATGTTGAGGATGGACAAGCTTAGCGCTCTACTGTCAATCATAGCGTGCAAATAGTTGTTCTTGGACAAGAAAAGCGGTGGAGTATCGTGTTACAGGAGATGAACCTGTACATGATGCTCCGCCGCTTTTTTGTGGTTAAGGCGGGTATGTCGTATGTTAAGGGTTGTTAAGTATCGGGCCATCGAGTGCAAAATCAAAATCATCAATGTCGTACACATGTACAGGTACGGAAGCTTCGATAATGCGGTGGATCCAGTCCAATTGATCCGTCAGAATAGGTAATGATTCACGTTGAGCTGTCAACACTAGTTCAGTCTCAATTGGATCAAAATATTCTCCGTAATGCGCAGTATCAACAGCATTAATGATAATGAGTGATGTATTGGCATCGAATAGAATAGGCAAGCTCTTGGCCCAAGGCATCTGAAGGGCACGCCGAATTTTTTTCTGATTCAACGGTTCCTCAAAATAACTGATCAACTCGCTTACCTTCCGCTTCACATGTTGATCGTCCATAGGATTATCCATGAGCGGCTCTGTGCTATCCTGGAATTCGTATAGCTCTAGCAGTGATGTGTAAGGCACTATATATTCCACAGGGGCGGGAGATGTAAGTAGTTGGCCGTATATAGCCACCATTACAGCTTCCGTTACAAATTGTCGAGACATCGGTCAAGCCTCCTGCATTTACCAAATTATGCGATATGAGTATACCACAAAGCGGGACTGAATTCAGCCCGACATGCAGATTGCTATCATTTATTCCTATATTTGTTGTACGAATTTAGCTGCGGCCGATTAACAAGGAAAGCAATCCGGCAGCAATCAGAGGTCCAACAGGAACTCCTTTAAAGAAGGCAACGCCAATGACGGTCCCGATCAGTAAACCTGTCACAATAATGGGCTGTCCAGACATCAAAGTTACTCCGCGGCCGCCAAGATAGGCTACCAGAATTCCGATACCAATCGCGAGCAGTGATTTCCAGTGCAGGAAAGACTCCATCACCTGATTGATACTGATTTTACCGCTGGCTAGCGGGGTCATGACCCCAATCGTCAAAATAATAATTCCGATCGTAAGGCCATACCTTTCAAGCCAGGGGAAAGCAGAATGAAAGCTGGTTACCCGCAGCAGCAGTAATACAACCATGGCAATAGTCACGGTAGAGTTGCCACTAACAATCCCAAGACCAGCCAATACCAGTAAGATAAGTGAGCTGTAATCCATACAGATGTTCTCCTTCGTTTATTTAGCTTTGGATATGTTCGGCGATTTGTCGCCCGTGCCAGCGGCCTGTTTCAATAAACACCTCATTGGCATTGCTGCCTGAAGCGATGACCCCGGCGACATATATACCTGGGATGTTCGTTTCCATCGTGGCAGGATTAAATTCTGGTTTGTCCAGATCCTCAGCCATGTGGACGCCAACAGACTCCAGTAGTTTTCGTTCCGGGTGAAATCCAGTCAGTGCCAGTACAAAATCATTTTCGAGCCGGAATGCTTCAGTGTCCAGCGGAGTGACTACGACATGGTCTGGATGAATTTCGGTAATACGTGCGCCTAAGTGCAGCGTGATCTTCCCTTTTTGTACCATACTCTCAAACAGTGGACGAACCCACGGCTTGATGTATTGGGACAACTCGCTTCGACGATATACCATATCAATCGTAGCTCCGACCCGCACCAATTCCATTGCAGCATCTACCGCAGAGTTACTGCCACCGATGACTGCGACCCGGGTTCCTGTATAGGGATGGGCTTCGCTGAAATAGTGCGTGACTTTATCCAATTGTTCCCCGGGAATGCCCAAATAGTTCGGATGATCAAAATATCCTGTAGCCACAACGACATAGCGTGACGAATACGTGTTGGTTATTTCCCCTTTGCTCAGGGTATGTACGGTAAATGTACCGTCATCCTGGCGATGAATGGACTGGGCCTCCTCATAATGCTGAATGTTCAAGTTATAATGAGTGGCTACCTTACGATAGTACGCCAGTGCTTCATGACGAAAAGGTTTATCATTAGGGGTGCTGAATGGAACATCACCGATTTCCAGTAGTTCGGCGGTGCTAAAAAACTGCATGTTGGTCGGATACAGAAAAATGGAGTGAACGATGTTTCTTTTTTCAATAATGACAGTTTGCAAACCTCTGCGGCTGCATTCGATTGCAGCGGATAGTCCGCAGGGTCCGCCACCGATAATGATTACGTCGTACATTTGGATGAACCTCCAGTTGTATTGGTTTATTACGCCAGTTTTGTAGGGTTAACATTATTTTGACGATTAAAAACGGATCTGAGTATTGAAGCAAATAGCTCAGTATGTGAGAAGTTTTCAAATAATAATCCTACCGCAATGCGAACACAATATCCAGCCGTTTTCAGAAAGTGATGATGGAAGGTGAAGATTGACAGCTACTTTTAGTAAACATATAATTAGATATATATCTATTTTATGTGATTGAATTCGCTTGCATAGCAAGTATGTACTAGTGAAAAGAGGTGCAATAACGATGCAACTGGATAAAATGGTCAATTATCATAAAGCACTCGCTGATCCAACGCGTATGCGAATATTACTTCTTTTGTCCCGTGGGGAGATGCATGGTCAAGCTTTGGCGAAAAAGCTGAATTTGTCCCAGCCGACTGTTACACATCATGCTTCCAAACTCCGTGAGGCTGGGCTGATTAAGGAACGACGTGATAAAAACATGGTGTATTTTACACTGAATCCAGAGCTGATCCGGCAGCATGCCGAGGCGACGGTGCGATTTATTTTCGAAAAAGGAGAGGGGGAGGAAGAGATGTCAGAGTTGAATGAAACGCTGGAGGCGTCGGTCTTACGCAATTTTTTTTCCAAGGACGGCAAGTTGCGCCAAATCCCTGCGCAGTATAAGAAAAAATTAATCGTACTTCAGATGCTGGCAGAAAAGCTGGAGCCAGGCCGCATGTATCCTGAACGTGAATTAAACGAGTGGATCAAGCAATACCATGAGGATTTTGCAACGATTCGGCGTGAGCTGATTATGCATCAGTTTATGTACAGGGAACGGGAAATGTACGAATTGAACCCGCGTGAGATGTGGACGCGCTGGGATCAAGTACACTAAACGAAACTTGACAAAGATTTCAAAAAAGTTTCGTGGGCAGCCTTGACAGACAATTGATGGACTTGTATGATAAAGGAAATTTTAGGAGGAGGCGATGTTATATGCGTACGAACATGAATGGATGGCTTCAGCAGCAGAATGACTTGTCTCCCGCACGGACGATGCACGGTTAAAGACTGTATAGATCTATAGTCTTGGCTTAGCAGTTGGTTGGCAGTAGAACCAACGAAATCCGCAGGGAGTGATTCCCTGCGGATTTTTTATGGTTAGGCATCTTGTTATCCAGTTGCTGGTTCTGGGGAGTGGTCTGTGAAGACTGCTTGCTTAAGTGAACGAACGGATCACATCGGCCTGAATCGTATACCCTCCGCAGGGAAACCCCTGCGGATTTTTTGCGTTGTTTGCATGCGGGGAGAAAAATGTATACCGATCGATCGAATAACACTACGATCAAAAAAATAATAATGATTTCAGGAGGAAAACAATGAGTATACATGAATACGGTTGGTCTGATTACTGGAACGGTTTTTGGGACCAATGGAAGCAAAGTTTTGAGGAACGCGTAGGAAATACACAGATACGTCCTGCCCGCTTGATTGCCGATTATGGACAAAAGGTGAAGCTTATCACAATGGATGGAGAACGCTGGGGAGCGGCTTCAGGTAAGCTACGACATGCTATTGTCGATCCGGCGGAAATGCCTGCCGTAGGGGACTGGCTAGCAATCACTACGCCAGATGAAGTGTCGGATGCAGTCATCCATGCCGTCTTGCCACGGAAAAGTCGAATATCTAGACAGGCCGCGGGCTTTGAGACGAAGGAGCAGCTGATCGCTACCAATGTGGATACGTTGTTCCTTGTTAATGCGTTGAATCATGATTTTAATATGCGCAGACTGGAACGGTATTTAATTATGGCTTGGAACAGCGGGGTAAACCCAGTTGTCGTTTTGAGTAAGAGTGATCTTTGTGAAGATGTCGAACAACGGGTTGCTGAAGCGGAGGGAGTTGCCCCTGGTGTACCTGTTATCGTTATTTCTGCTTTGCAGAACGAAGGCAGAGAGCAACTGGAGGCGTTTCTTCAACCTGGCTGTACAGTTGCTTTGACAGGCTCTTCCGGTAGTGGAAAATCCACGATAGTAAACTGGCTCTCTGGGTCTGAAGTTCAACTGACACAGGATGTGAGGGAGGAAGACAGCCGGGGCAGGCACACAACCACTCACCGACAGCTTTTTCCCATCGCAAAGCAAGCCGTTTTGCTGGATACACCTGGTATGCGCGAGTTAAATCTGTGGGATGATTCCATGGGGTTCGCTCATACCTTTTCGGATATTATGGAAACGGCGCAGCAATGCCGTTTTGCAGATTGCAAGCATAAGGGCGAAGCTGGATGTGCAGTGGAGGAAGCTATAGAGAGAGGGGAATTGTCGGAATCCAGAGTGAACAATTATCGCAAAATGCAGCGGGAACTGGAATATCAGGCGCGTAAGGAGGCAGACCGGCGCAGGAAAGATAGCCGTTCAAGCACAACCCCGGGTCGTAGGGATCAGCGAAGCGGCTGGCGACGTGATGTGGAGTGGTAAGCCGAACTGCAGTGAAGCATCAAATGTAAAAATATAAGAAAATCTATGTTGTAGTCGGCATATGGTATAAAGGGGTGAATATATGCCGAACTACAGCATTGTGGTGGATTTATCGGATCGTCGTTTATATTTGAAAGATGGAGATCAGATTGTTCTTAGTTATCCAGTCGGTATTGGCAAGCTGGCTACACAGACACCGCATGGGCAATTTACGATTATTAACAAACAGCCCAATCCCGGCGGCCCTTTCGGAGCGTTCTGGATGGGGCTGTCCAAGCCGCATTATGGCATTCACGGCACCAATGAGCCATGGTCCATTGGCAAGATGGTGTCACATGGCTGCATTCGAATGCAGAATAAGGATGTGCTTGAGCTTCAGGAAAAGGTAAGTATAGGCACGCCAGTCACGATACAGCCGTAGCGGCTAGACGATACTAGATTCTGTATCTACTCAGACGTGGATACCGCGTCATAGGCTGTATCTGTGAAGTATATTTCATGGCGAACGGCCGTAACTTTAAGTTAGATGCTGCGTTTAGTTACGATTTGGGTTGGATAGGGATACGGGCTTCAATCTGTTTGGAGCCCTCTTTGTCGTCTGCGGATTTGACTAACGGTCCCGAAAGACGTTCTCCTTGTGTACCGTATGCCTGTTTGGCGTTGGTCCACATATCTTCGTTTGGTTCGAAACTTATGACTATGGTGTAGCGGTTGGCAAGGCTCGGCTTTTTGACCCTCATGCTGAAGGAGCCGTCAGGCATAACTTTGGTTTGATCATCGTAGCCAAACTGCCATCGTCCCGGAAAATCAATCGTGAGTTTGACGTCCGACCCTTCCAGCAAATTGCTGCGCGCATATACATGATAATAGTTACCTTCTTGCTTCACATCAGGCTTAATCCACACTTGAGGACTACCGTAGTCCTTAGGTTTGTTCCAGACGGGCTTAACTAAAGGGGTATTGCGTTCTTGTTCAGGATCAAATTCAGCCCCAATCCGAACTTCATGCAGAAGCTGTTTGTTTTCTTCGTATTGATATACATAAGGACCTTCCAACTTGTTGCCACCGCTGCCATACAGATTTCGTATTTCATTGTCTTGGTCATCCGGACGGAACAGAACAGTCAGATCCATACTGCCCTGTATTCCAGGGCGTTGCACTCGGAGTACAAAACTTCCGTCCTTTTGAATAGTGGTCTCATCCGTGTACCCAGTTAACAGGGAGTTTTTGACCGCAAGATTCCCTTTGATCCGTGCTCCGGCTGGGAGGTTGGAATGTCCTGTAACTTTCACGGTATTTTTATCAATGCTAACGCCACCTGATATTTCGACATAGCTGCTGCCTTGCTGATGAACAGGTGTATGATTGGCAGCTCTTTCATCAAGGGATGATGCGCCTTGGTTGGGATTACCCGTTACGGTGTAGGCACGTGCTTCAGCTTCATGTTGGGCCATACTCCGGGTTGAAGCTTTTTCCCTGCTGCATGCAGCCAGCATCGTTAGGATTAAGAATGCACATAAAAGGTTCCAGCCTATTTTGGTAATCATGTGTTTACTCATGGTTTCTGCTCGCTCCTTGTCCATAGCTTCCAGGCTTAACGTGATAAAATTTTCGAAACTTTATGTATTTACCCTAATTAAAGGGTATGTAATCCCGCCTGCTTTATCCTATAAGGAACGTACCTGTTTAAACAACGTACAGAATGGTTAAAAATGGATAGCCTGATCATCCCCTTGAAAAGCAGGGGCAGCTTGCTGTAAAGGAGCCTGAGTCATATGTCCATTGACCGTTTTATCTTAAAAAAGCTGGACAACTGCCGGGAAGAGCATACACGCGCTAATTTACTAGAACTGTTTAGAATACGGATTGAGAAGGCGCAGAATAAGGAACGAGGCGGTAAAAAAGGTTATCGCAGAATACTTTAAATAGAGTCTGATCAAATGCATAAGCTGCGGTAAGTCACATGTATCATGTTTCAAAGCTGCTGATATGGAGAGGGTGCTGAAATGCCCCTCTCTTTTTTGTGTCTAATATGGACAAAAAAAAGTCCCTCTTAATAGAGGGACAATGCCAATGAATCATTTTCACTAACGCTATGCAGGATGGCTTCACAACCGACAATCTCTATACTGATCAAAGAGTTAAGACATTTTTGAAGGGCACGCTTGCCGCTGGAGATTTTATTCTCCAAAGTGTTACTTAGAAGTTTTAAAGTTTTTTGTACCGGTTGCTTATTTTCTTGATTGAAGTATACGGGAATACGTTTGTTTTGAAATGTAATTAATGTTCTCACAAAAATCACCTCGCCTGAGTTATTTCATGGCTTTATTGTAGTGCCCGTTTCTTAAAATTACCTTAAAAACACCTTATAAAAACATAAAGGTCTGAAAAATTTACAAAGTGTTCACAACAATCTAGGGAACAATCGAATTTAGTTCTAACTAATCGACAAAATGACGTATATAGCCGTATTAGAAATGATTAAATACATATTATTGATACCAATGACTCTACTAATGTGAGAGAATATGACTAAAGTCGCTGTTTTATTTTTAGAGTGGGTATTTTGTAACAAATTGACAGTCTAATAGTCGGATGCTACAGTTACGATAGCCATATTTCCGTTGAAATAGGCTTTTTGCGTGAACTTTGCTATATATTAAGGATCGGGAGGGATGACAGATGATCCTGACCGTGCTTTCAGGACGACAGGAAACAGAGTGGTTTGACATCGAGGTAGCTGATGAATACTCGGTGGAACATTTAAAGCTGATGCTGGGTGTGCGCATTTTCGGCGAGCCTCCGGCGGAAGGCATGCAATATATTATGGAAGCAAAGTTCCCAGAAGGGCTTTGGTTCAGGGTGGGGGATAACCAGCTACTCACAGGATCAGGCTTACGGGAAGGCTGTACTGTGCGTATTCAGCGCGCTTTTTCGACAACTCAGGACGAAGCGCCTGTGTATGGAAGGCGTTCTCTGTTTCAAAGTGAAAAAAATGGGTAAATACACACATGAAATTATATGAAACCTTGGTAAAATGAAATAGTAAGCGAAAAGGGGGACTTTTGTCTTGAATGCATTATACCAGCGATCCCCGAGATTAAGGCCGGCGCTCCGAGAGGAGAAGCTGGAGATTTTACGGCCTCCGGCTGAGCCGAGCAAGCCGTCTTTTTCTATTATATCTATACTTATTCCGTTAATGATGACGTTGGTGACTATAGGCTTTTACGTATATATGAGCAAAACAGGCAAGATGGGTAACAGTAACTATTTGATGTTCCAGATGGTCACCGTGGTCATGATGCTTACATCTTATACGATTCCTTTTTTCGTCTATTTAAATAATAAGAAGGAATACAAGCGTAAGCTGGAGGAACGGGACCGGATGTACCGAGAACAACTCCAAAAGCATCGTGAAGAACTTGAAATGAAACGCGAGGAGCAAATTCGCACACTATATGAAATTCACGGTGACCCGCAAATATGCACTCAAATCGTCAAAAACCGCAACAGTTCACTTTGGGAACGATCACCGGAGGATGAGGACTTTTTGCAGGTGCGTATTGGGACTGGACAAGTTCCCTTTCATATTAAATTGCAAATTCCACGCCCAGACGGTTATGACCGAGATCCTTTGTTGGGAGCTGCGGATGAACTGGAAGAGGAATTTCGTCTGGTAGACGCTGCTTCCATTGCATTACCGCTGTTTCAATCCAAAGTGGTTGGATTGGTCGGCGACCGGGAGCATACCCTTGCTGCGTTAAGAGTCATTTTGGCACAGGTGACGGTTCGTCACTCGCCAGATGAAGTGAAAATTGCTTCCTTCTATGACGAGCGAGAGGAAAGTGAATGGACTTGGATGCGCTGGCTCCCACATGTGTGGGATGATGACCGCATCCAGAGAATGATGTCAGACCGCAGTAGCAGTGCACATCAATTAGCTGATTTTCTGTTTGCCAGACTGAACCGTCGTAAAAATAATCGCAATGATCGCCAGGGCAAAGGAATGGAAGTCCCGTGTTATATCGTTGTTTTATCTGACACCCAGCTGATTGAGGAAGAACCGTTGCTGCCGTTGTTACTGGAGGACGGTCGAGCCATTGATGCGTGTACGATTGTGCTGGCTTCTCGTAAAGAGGCTTTGCCGATGCAGTGTCAGCTGATTGTGGAGGCTTCCAAAGAGCAGGGCGTATATGCCCGCAAATCAGAATCGGCGGAGGTTGAACAGCAAAGTTTTAAACCGGATCGTTTGTCAAAAGAGGAAGCCGATGCATTGGCGAGGTACATGGCTCCTATTCGCTTGAAGCGTTCCTCTGCTTCTGACATTCCCGCTGTGCTACCTCTGTTTGATATGATGAGCGTAGCGAGTGTGGAAGAACTGGACGTGGCAGATCGGTGGCGACGTAACCGCCATCCCGATACCTTACCTGTGCCGATGGGCGTGCGAGCAGGCGGTAAGAGGATTATGATTAACCTGCATGATAAGATAGAGCGTCAAGGACATGGTCCCCATGGCTTGATCGCCGGTACAACGGGTTCAGGGAAGAGTGAGGTTATCCAGTCCATCGTAGCCTCGCTTGCTGCCGAGTTTCATCCACATGATCTTGCTTTTATGCTGATCGATTACAAGGGTGGAGGCATGTCCAACACGTTCGTTAACTTGCCGCATGTTGTGGGTACGATCACGAACTTGGACAATAATTTGATTGAACGTGCCAAAATATCTCTTAAAGCAGAACTGGTTCGTCGACAGAAGATATTGAACGATGCAGGCAATTTACAGCATATTGATGAATATTACAGACTACTCCGGCAGCGGCAGGAACAACCGCTGCCTCATCTGGTTATTATTATTGATGAATTTGCACAATTAAAGCGAGATCAGCCAGAGTTTATGGACGAGTTAATCAGTATTGCCGCGATTGGGCGGACACTAGGTGTCCATTTGATTTTGGCGACGCAAAAGCCCGCAGGTGTCGTAGATGATAAGATCTGGAGTAACTCCAGGTTCCGCATCTGCTTACGGGTGCAAAGCGAAGGTGATAGCCGTGACATGTTGAAAATACCGAATGCCGCGTGGATTACGAAGCCGGGACGAGGATATTTCCAGGTCGGTAGCGACGAGGTGTTTGAAGAGATGCAGTTTGCTTGGAGCGGTGCGCCGTATATAGGCAACAGCGATATTTCTTCTGCACTACCTGTACATGAAGTGAGACTGAACGGGAAACGTGAAGCGCTACTGACGGGCGGCGAACGGGCAAGCTCAGGCTTAAAAGGAGAAGAAGCCCCTAAACAGCTTCAAGTATTTATTGATTATATTGCGAATGAGGCTGCTAAGGCAGGGATCGAACGACTTCAGGGACCGTGGCTTCCACCGCTGCCTGAATTGCTGGATTTAACAAATCTGCCGGTATGCACCGAAATAGATAGTACATCATCACCTTTGGAGCTGAAGGCTCTTATTGGTCTGGTGGATGATTTGCCGAATCAGCGGCAGGAGCCAATTTATGCATCGCTGGATCATGGTCATTGGGCTGTGTATGGCATGCCGGGTATGGGAAAAACGACCTTTTTGCATACATTGCTGATGTCCACGGCTCAGCGTTTTGCAGCGAATCATTGGAACGGGTATATCATTGATATGGGTCGAACGATGCGCGACTTTGGGGAACTTCCCCAAATCGGGGCTGTTATGATGGCTGAGGAGGATGACCGGATCAAGCGATTGTTCCGTTATCTGTTCAAGATGGTAGCCGTACGCAAGGAAATGCTTTCCGAGGCTGGTGTCAAAACAATAAGCTCTTATCGACGTTCTGCTGTTGAGGATATTCCGCAAATTGTCGTAGTTATTGATGGATATCTTAATTTCCGTAATGCTTATCCAGATGAAAATGAACTGCTGGAATCTCTTTTGCGAGAAGGAGGCAGTCTAGGTATTACGTTTATCATTACAGCGAACCGGATTACCGATGTGTTTGAGAAATTCCGCAGTAACATACCGAATGCTGTTTCTTTTGAAATGTCCGACCCGAGTGACTATTACTATGCGGTAGGACGACCAGCCAAAACGCCAGGACCGTTAATTCCAGGCCGCGCTCTGGTTAAAGGGCATGTTCCTCCGCTGGAGTTCCAGACGGCATTGCCTTCACCAGGAGAAGATGAGGCGGAGCGATCAGCACGGTTACGCCGCAATATTGCTGGCATTGTGCAGGAATGGAAAGGCAAGCACGCACCAGCCATCCTCCCATTACCTGAGCGGATTCCATTGTCGGAACTGCTTCAGCAGTGGGATCAGACGAGTGGACCTTCGGGTGCACTTCCTTATGAAGTACCTGTAGGTCTACAGAGTGACGATCTTGAGCCTTTTCTCCTGAATCTGAAAGAAGGGCCCAATTTTATAGTGGGTAGTCCAATGGAGGGTGGAAAAACCTCTTTTCTAATGAGCTGGATTATATCGCTTGCTTATTACACATCACCCGATCAATTGGAAGTCTATACGATCGATACACGCTATGGAGGCGGAGGACTATCTAGATTACGGCATCTTCCTCATGTTAAGGCTGCTGCCGAAAGCGAGGAAGAAATGGGACCTCTGGTACAGAAAGTGTATGATATCGTTCAACAGCGGAACAAGGAGGGGAATGATCCCGAATTGCTCCTGGTCATTGATGATGCGGATATGTTAAGTAAGCAACTGAACGATTTTATGATAAAGGATCAGCTCTCCGCCATTGTACGGTTGGGACGTGATCGCAATGTGCATGTCGTGCTATCGGGTGTGCCATCTGATTTCCCTACCTTTGGTGTGGACTGGTTTAATGATGTCAAGGCAAGCCAAAGCGGTATGCTATTTGGAACACTAGATTCGAATGATCTATCGTTCTTTCGTATCCCTTATTCGGAGGCGAACGCCGCTGCTGGTGGCCTAAAAGTCCTGCCACCTGGGCAGGGATACTACGTACGGCGCAAATTTACCAGGATAAAAGCGGCAATTCCCTTCTCAGAGCAAGTGAGCTGTGAGGATTGGATAACGAAAATTCGTGACCGATGGCATGTTGTAGTTTGAAGGGAGGTGGCTCATAATGTTAACGTTTCAAGCTTCCAAGCAGAAGTTAATAACCCTCAAGGCGAAGGAACTGTTTTTTCTGGCAGGCGTATTGGGTTCTGACAGACTGCTTGGGGTGGAAGATCCGTTTAAGGGCTATCTAGCAGAGGAGTTGGCGGAAGAGTGGGAGCAGGTAAAAGCTACTCTTTTGGAAAAGGGGTATCTAAAGCGGGTAGATAAGGGCAAAGAGCTAGCAATGCCTCCTACCGTTTTTTCAAGAGTCGCTATCGCGGGATTATCCAACAGGGCTTGCCGTATACGCTATGCGCGGGGAGGTAAGCGGTTTGAAGGCTATCTCCATTGCACGAACGAGCGTGTAGTGGAACTCGTGAAATCCGCTGATGAACCCGATGAGTATCGACTGTACGATCTGGGTAATGTGGAAAAGGCTTGCGAGACATTGATTGATAAAATGGGTTGGGTAGATCGACTTGTGCCTGAATCCCCCGCACTTATGTTCTCCAAGCAGGCATTTAATAAAATTTATGAGCAATCGGCAGGAGAAAGTGTGTCTCTGATCAGCAGTAAACTGACCGAGGCTAGCGGAGATGCAGAGGGGGCTGCAAGACTGGCTCAGTCTTTGAGTTCTCGTGTAGCCGAAGGAGAACTGCAATTGCTGGTATGGAATGGCAGGGAGTGGGAATCACAACGGGCAGCCTTTGTCCTGTGTCCTGCAATGAACTGGATATTTCGGATGAGCTCAAGTGGTAACGGAGACTGGCTGATTGCAGCTATGGCTTCAAGGGATCAGTTTGTGGATTTATTATTAAATTGGTTGAAACAGTCGGCAGTGAATGAAGAAGTGACAGAAGAAGGGTGATGGATATGCGCATTCGAGTTGAACCGGATGTGCTTCGGGGGCTTAGCGGGCAGCTACAGCATGCGGCGGAGCAAATTCAACAGTTAACAGCAGGTTTGGAGCAGGCGTTACAATCGCTGGATTGGGATGTATCTGCACGCGAGGCGATCTTGAATCATTGGATGCAGGCCAAGCGGATGTCAGAACAGATTCATGCTTACCTCCATACATCAGGTACACAACTGAACCGAAAGGCAGAGCAGTTTCAGTCTGTTGACCACAACTATCAAACGATTCTGTCATTTGCCAGCCAACCATTGGGACGACCCGTCACAATGCTCGATTGGTCGAATCAGCAATCACCGTCTATTCTGCCTGGGCAAGCTTCGGAAACAGGCAGTCTGATTTCAAACCCGCAGTCTGTCGTACATGCCATTGCTGGTGTACAGTCTTCGGATGTAGAAACGTTGCATCAGGATATTCTGATGCAGGCGTCTTCTAGCAGTCCGCAGGATTGGTATTTTACTGATCCGTCTACAACAAGAGATCAGCCTGTCGCTTAGTTGGGATCGCGTTCCGGGACAATCTGGATCGACTGCAAAATTTACTTGATTCGTTTCGCAATTCCCGACTTTATGGGACTTATTAGGTGGTTGTTTTGTTAATATTATACTGTTAGGTGCTGTTTTATAGTTAAAAAGTGGGATTGTTACAATTAGGTCCTTTGCCTTTTGTAGGGAATTAAATAGCCATAGTACAATTTGAACTAGATAAAACAAAAACATTTTTATCATCAAGGAGGACGCAAAAAATGGCAGGACGCATTTTAATTACCCCAGAACAGGTTGATCAGGTGGCTAACCAATTTAAACAAAGTGGTGAGCAAAGCCAACAGATCGTTTCCAGTTTGACACAGTCCATCTCAGGTATGGAAGGTCAATGGGAAGGTATGACTAAACAACGCTTCTTCCAAGAGTTTCAGGAAGCTAGCAAACAAATGCAAGCTTTTGTAACGACTTTGAACAGCATCAGCCAAGAATTGACAGCTATCGCTAACAAATTCCGTACGGTTGACCAAACGAAATAAGTTGCCTTGCCTGATAGGCATTAACTTGTCATATACCACTCTATAAGAAGCAATATGTGAGCCATTCCTCACGGTTTGGCACAGGATGTTCAGGAAAAACCGGGCGATCTTCGGATACCCGGTTTTCTTGCCATCCATAGATGTATATAATAAGGTGAGGAAAACTAGCATACTGAATGATGTAAGGAGAGGGATGTTTCATGTCTTTTCAACCGAATCCGGGAGACGAATTGATCATAAACGGCACAGCTTATGTGGTTGGACGACATCCCGCTGCACCCGGTTTAGCCTATGCTCAAGCAGGGCGGCAGGGAATTGTATACCAACTGAATGCCAAAAACGGAGCACCGCATGAGGCAAAAGCCCTTAAAGTGTTTTTTCCGAAGTTCCGCATCCCGGCTATGGTTTATCAATCTGAGCATATGGAAGCATACGGGGATATTCCCGGTTTGCAGGTATGCAAGCGTGATGTGCTCACTCCAGAAAGAAACGGAAGTCTGATCGCCGAGCAGCCTGATTTGCTGTATGCGGTGCTGATGCCATGGGTTCACGGTATGACATGGTTCGATTGTCTCACAGATCAGCGTCAGCTTGAGGCTTCCGATAGTCTGGCTTTAGCCAGAGCATTGGCAGGGATCGGTTCAGCTATGGAGCAAAAAGGATTGGCGCACTGTGATTTATCGGCGCCGAATGTGATGCTTCCGTTTTTTTCTGAAGTGGAACTGCCTCAAGGCACGTCAGCTGTGGAATTGGTGGACGTGGAACAAATGTATAGTACTAAAATGGATCGTCCAGACGCTCTATTGGCAGGTTCGCCAGGGTATGCCGCACATCGTACCGTCCACAGCGGTTTATGGAGTGCGTATGCAGACCGTTTTGCAGGGGCAATTATTATAGGAGAAATGCTAGGCTGGTCTGACCGTGTTGTAGTCGACAAAGCGTGGGGCGAAAGTTATTTTGATCAGCATGAAATGCAGACGCCTTGCGAACGTTATTTTATTTTACGAAAATCACTTGAATCCCGCTGGGGCAGCAAGGTGGTAGAATTGTTCAGCCGCGCCTGGGATAGTCAGGATTTAAGCAGTTGCCCTACTTTTGGCGAATGGTTGGTTGTACTTAATGCAGTTACTGAGCAGGAAATTCCAGTTGAGGCTATAGAACCGGAGCCTGCTGCGACAGAAACAATAGAATCGGCAGCGGTGAGTGGCCTTTCCAGTGAAGCTGCATCTTCTTTGTCAGCACCTGCACCGCTCAAGGCTGAACAGGCTGCCCTGCTAAATCAGGCTGCCCTGGAGCAGGGAGAGCGTGGGGTAACGGACAAGCTGTTCCGACAGGCACGTGATTTGGAGCAGCAGAACAAACCTGCTGCAGCGCTGGAAGTATACCGGTCGTTGTATCATTTTGTAGAAGACGGCAGTCCTCTGCATGTGGAGGTGTCGGCTGCGATCACAGGGCTAGAGGAGCAGTTGAATCCCAAGACGCCGGAGCAACCTGAAAAATCAAAAGCCTGGTATCGCTCCAAAGCGTTTATCGTGACAACTGCGGCCGCAGTCGTTCTGTTGGCAGCTGGAATCCCAGCCGTGAATATTCTTGCAGATCAGTCCAGTCAGCGACAAATCGAGGCAGCCAAGCAGGAAGAGGCAGCGAAGGCTGCAAAGGCGGCCGAGGAAAAGCTGGCAGCCGAGCAGGAAGCCGCTCAAAAATTGCTGACGGAGAAACAACGCCAGGAAGCGGAACAGCAGGCCAAACAGCAGGTACTTGCCGCTCAAAAGCAACAGGAAGAGCAGAAGAGACAGCAAGCCCTTATCGATCAACAGGTTAAATATGAAGCTTATCTCGCCCAAAAGGAACAAAATAAGCAGGCGGCTGCCAAGTTGGCGAAGCAAAAAGCGTATGATCAACAGGCAAAGTATGAAAAATACTTGGCTTTGAAAAAGGAGCAGGAAACCCGTGCCGCCCAGGAAGAGGCAGCTCGTAAGGCAGCAGCCGAGGCGGAACAAAAGCAAAAAGAGTCTATGCATGCACGAAACAAGGAGAACGTTCTTCAGCTTATTTCCCTGTACAACAAGGCATATGCCTCTCAGGAAGGTGGAAGCGCTGCGAAGGCAAAGAGCTTTGCGAAGCGTTTTAGAACACTATATGATAGTAATCCTTCTTATTATCGTTCGGTAGGCGAAGTGGGATATCGGGCTTCCTCGATCTATAATTTTTTAGGCGATACGAATTTTAGACTGCCTAAAATTTAATATTTCATATGTTTATATATGGGCGGAATGATAGCTACAAAACAGATGAAGATAGAAGGTAACTGAGGGGAGCATGTACAAACCATGAATTATACAATACAGGCTTCACAACGCACTCCCGCCCTGATCATTTACCTGATTGACATCAGCGCGTCGATGAACATGCTGATGGAGGGGCGGCGGCGTATTGACGTTGTATATGAAGCTATATCGTTGGCGATCCGGCAGATGGTTTTCCGTTCAACCAAAGGAAATCGGCTGACAGCACGCTATCGGATTGCGATTTTAGCTTATAGTGACGACGTGTATGACCTGCTGAATGGTGTCAAGGGAATTGATGAAATCGCGGCCATTGGTTCGTTGCCCGATTTGACACCCAAACGATTTTCAGATTCAGCAAAAGCCTTCCTGCAAGCTGAGCGTATTTTGCAGGCAGAATTACCAGGGATGCAGGACTGTCCTGCACCTTTGGTCTGTCATATGACAGATGGGGTTTCCACAGGCGATGATCCGGAACCGATTGCGAAGCGTATTATGAGCATGAGTGTACCGGACGGTAATGTACTGGTGGAAAATATATTTTTATCCGACAGGTTGCTGGAAACGCCTATTCAGGACCCCCGTCGCTGGAAAGGTCTGACGCATAATACGCCTTTGCAGGATGAACATGCTGTGAAATTGCGTGATATGTCTTCTGTACTGCCTGAAAGCTATCGAGAAATGCTGTTTGAGGCAGATTATCAGTTAGGTGAAGGAGCCATTATGATGCTGCCCGGAACCTGTGCGGAACTGGTGTCCATTGGGTTCCAAATGTCGGCTGCAACGCCTGTACGGTAAGGAGGTAAAAGCATGAATCCACTGCTGTCCCTGCTCCCCGCGAGCAAAAAAAAGGGAATGAATGCAAGGCTGACTCAGCAATTTGCTTACATAAGCTCTCAGACAGGCGATCAGCCTTTATCATCTCATCACAGTCGTTTTATGTGTCGTTATGGCTATGGAAGATCTGCCGAATCTGCCAGTATGGGGGAAAGCGGACAGGATTTCGCCGCAGTACGTATTCATAAATCCGTCTGTTGTTTTGTCTTGTGTGATGGTGTCGGGCTCAGTTACCGAGGAGATTTTGCAGCCCGCTATCTGGGTTCCTCTTTACTGGATTGGATGGAACGGGGACAAGATCTGTCTGTTGATCAATTAAGAGTGTACCTTGAACGTTTGGCAGGTACAGCGGCAGAGGAACTGGATCGGCAGCCTTTGGATCATGAATCAGGCTTAATGCGCTCGGTATTGGAAGATAAACGTCGTCAGGGAAGCCAGTCCATGTATATTTGCGGTAAAATCGAACTGCCGAAGCGTGGTAGCCGTGGCCGTCTCCGACTTGCCTGGCAAGGGGATTCACGTTTGCGACTATGGAACGGTGCCGAGGAAATTAGCGAGCTGTTCGATCATACTTTTTCTACAGCGGAGCGCTGGTCAACAAGTCGTGGGCCGATTGGTGGGAAGCCTCATTGGTACGAAAGAAGTATACCCGCAGATATGCCGATGAGATTACAGGTGTATACGGACGGTTTATCCGATTTGGACCCCATTCGCGAGCCTGTCCCTGATGAGCAGATACAGGTATTGCTGGACGCATCCCATACCGGGGGACTTGATGATGATGCTGCATTTATTGAGCTTCAGTGGTAAATGAATAAGCAAAAGGACGTATGCATCCATATCCATGGTTGTATAACGTCCTTTTTTTGATGAATACATAGAAAAATACGATTCGTTAAGATATTTATAGAATGTAACGAGGAGGAGAAGGAAATACGCGCTAATGCGCGTAATATTCGTCCTTTTCTCAAATATCGCAAAGGAATAGCAAAAAATGCGCAAAAATGGTGATTATAAAGTATATCCTTTTGGGTAATCTTGTGATTATACAGATTACTGAAAGGGAGCGATACATATGAGCTACACATATGCAGGAGGCGCACGCTTTGAAGGCAAAACGGCTCTGATCACGGGGGCTGGTTCTGGCATTGGCAAGGCAACGGCCATTCAAATGGCTAGAGAAGGAGCGAATGTCGCTCTTTTTGACGTAAGTAATGAGCGTATTTTGGAGACAGAAAGAGAAATTAATGCTATACGTGAAGGGTCGGCGCGGGCATTTGACGTGGACATTGCCGATCCGGTGCGTGTGGAAAAAGCAGTTCTGGAAGCGGTTGAATTATTTGGCGGTCTGCATATCATTTTTGCTAATGCCGGGATTAACGGGGTCGTCGGACCGATCGAGGATCTGAGCATTGAGGATTGGCGGCAAACATTGTCCACGAATCTGGATGGTACCTTCCTGACGGTGAAGTATACAATACCACATTTGAAAAAGAACGGTGGCGGCAGCATTATTATTACCAGCTCCATTAATGGAAATCAGCGCTTTACCAGCTTTGGAATGTCAGCCTACAGCACATCGAAGGCGGGTCAAACCGGTTTTGCTAAAATGGCTGCGCTGGAGCTGGCTAAGTTCCGTATTCGTGTCAATGTCATCTATCCTGGGGCCATTTCGACCAATATTGATGAAACCACGGAGAAATCGGAAGGGTTAAAGCAAATTACCATCCCCGTCAAGTTTCCCGAAGGAGGGCAACCGTTGGCAGATGGACCGGGTCAACCCGAGCAGGTAGCTGATTTGGTAACATTTTTGGCCTCAGATCATTCGCGTCACATTACTGGTGCACAAATTGTAATTGATGGGGCAGAGTCGTTATTGTTTTAGAAAATAGAGCATGCTCTGGGACGGAGAAATGTTTTGTGGTATCCTGAGTGTATTGTCTTGGTTACGGTGCGAATGTGAAGCTCACATAAAAAACCCGGGTCCTTCGCACCTCGAAATTTGTCGAAATGGATTCGGATTAGCTTTCTTCGTTAGAAGTCAATAGTCGATTCAAGCTTTTTTAGCATCGTTTTTTTCGAAAATGCATGGAATTGATATCATTAGGGTATGAATTCCTTCATTTTCGCTGTCGCACTCCATATGAGTGCGTGGATTGAAATCGACCATTCAGCGGTAGTCGCTCATGTATCCGGTCGGGTCGCGCTCTATATGAGTGCGTGGATTGAAATATGATGAATGGAGGACGTCCTCAAGAAAGAAATAGGCGCACTCCATGTGACAATTGACGATGCGGCAGGATTCACGGTCAGTCGTTACGGCATATGGTTTTGTTTGACTGGTATGCTTTGCATAGTTCTCAGGGCTTCAGCCGCAGAAGGAAGAAAATAAAATCGAAGTGAAACGATCTTTGTGATATGTACAATGCTCGCAATGGGCGCGATGAGAGGCAATGATGCGGGGGAATGAGGCAAGAATATGAGGGCGTACAGGGGATAAAATGCGGAAGAACCACCGAAGGATGAAAAATCCAGTGCGGTGGTTCTTTTTTTTCACTCGTCTTGTATGCCATCATTATAGGGGGAGGCGATGAAGAATGTTCCAGGATTTCAAGCTCGTAAGTGACCGCCCGGTCTCGATACAAGTAAAAGAATACGTCAATCGTTTAATTATAAAAGGGGCGCTTCAGGCGGATCAGAAGCTGCCTTCCACACGAGAAATGAGCGTTCTGCTTAAGGTGAGCCGCAATACAGTCATTGCAGCCTATGAAGGCTTGGAGGATGACGGATTTACGTATGCGATTCCCGGAAAGGGGAGTTATGTGGCCGCCATGGTGGGCCAGTCGGCCGTAGATAACGGAGGATCTGACGGTTCTGCCACCTGGGAGGTCGACTGGAAGGCAAGAATGAACGAGTATGCTGTATCGGCTGTTGATCTGGATATGATGAAGCAGGGCATTCGTGCCCAAAAGGGAACTATCTCGTTCACAAGCATCGCTCCGGATGAGCAGCTGTTTGATCTGGGGGATGTAAGGCGAGCTTTTATGGATCGGATGGCAATCGAAGGGCAGGTGCTGCTCAACTACGGCTATGCCAAGGGCTACAAGCCGCTGATTGATTACCTGATGCATTATATGGAGAACAAAGGCGTCGATATAATTGGCAAGGATATGCTGATTACAGGCGGGTTTACAGAAGGCTTTGACATTGTGCTGTCGGCTTTACGCCCTTCTGCACGCCGTGGAGCGGCAATTTGTGAAAATCCGACCCATCACACAGCGATCAAAAATTTGAAGTTGCAAGGATTTGAGATTACCGGCATTCCGATGAAGTGTGACGGTATTGATGTAGAGCGGCTAGAGGAGGTATTACAGACCAATAGCTTCGATTTGGCCTATTTGACTCCTTCCTATCATAATCCGACAGGCATCGTCATGTCGCCAGCAAAGCGTAGCGCTGTTATGAAATTAATGATGCGCTATCAGATTCCGGTGATCGAGGATGGATTCAATGAGGAGCTACGCTACTCGGGAGCGCATGTTGCGCCCTTAATAGCGACAGCAGGCCAAGGGAACGGAGTAATCTATATTGGCAGCTTTTCCAAGGTGCTGTTCCCTGGCTTGCGTGTAGGCTGGGTGCTTGGAGACCGAGCACTGATTGACACTCTGGAAAGCATTAAGCGTGCGCGCACCATTCATACCTCAACAATCGATCAATCGATTTTATACCAATATATGCTTAACGGAAATTTCGATAAACATGTAAAAAAAGCACGTACAGAGTATAAGCGCAAATATGAGCTGACAAAGGCATGCTGTGAAGCACATCTTCCTGAGGCGCATGTGTCAGGTGACGGGGGCTTGCATTTGTTCCTTACCTTCCCGACAGGCGTAAATACACGCCAGCTGCTAGAAGCTTGCACAGAACAGGGCGTCATTTTCACACCGGGAGACAAGTTTTTTATTCAAGAAGGCGAAGGGACGAATACATTGCGGCTTGGGTTTTCACGAGTAACAGATGAAAATATCGAACGGGGTATTCAAATAATCGGTCAACAGACGCGTAACTTTCTTAAGGCATAAGGATTAAGAAAAGAGCTATAGAGACGGAATATTGTTCTGAAGAAGCACTAGCGATCGGATGAACATCCGTAGCCACATAAAGATTTTGAAGAAAAATGAGGTGTCATGATGAAAATTGGCGTTATTATGGGCGGTATTTCCTCTGAGCGTGAGATTTCTCTGCAGACAGGTCAAGAGATGATCAATCATTTGGATCGCAGCCGTTATGAAGTGGTTCCAATGGTGATCGAGCAGCGAGCGGATTTAATCGCGCAGGTCCAGCAGACAGGCATTGATATCGCGCTGTTGGCACTGCATGGTCAGTATGGCGAGGACGGCACGGTGCAGGGAGCGCTGGAGACGCTGGGCATTCCCTACACAGGCAGCGGTGTCCTGGCAAGCAGCTTATGCATGAATAAGCAGTTGTCCAAGATGCTGTTGAAGGCAGCGGGTGTGCATACGCCTTCAGGCCTTTACTGGCAGGGGATGGACGATTATGATCCGCAGGTGGTGGAGCGTTTGGGCTACCCGGTTATTGTGAAGCCGAATACGGGGGGATCCAGCATCGGCATCCAGCTTGTACAAAATGAGAAGGAACTGCTGTCGGCTGTTCAGGGGGCTTGCAGCTTGGATCAAGCGATCTTGATTGAGTCCTATTATGAAGGGACGGAGATTACCTGCTCCATCGTAGATGGCGAGGTATTACCAATTATTAGCATTAGCTCCGCTCGTTCGAAGTGGTTCGACTACAAAGCAAAATATGAGGTCGGCGGTGCTGAGGAGAAGGTGGTCGAGCTTCCCACCGTTATTGAACAGCGTGTGCGCGAGGCGGCACTGGCCAGCTACCGGCTGCTGCAATGTAAGGTCTATGCAAGGGTCGATATGATTTTGTGTCAGGATAGACCTTACGTGCTGGAAGTGAACACATTACCGGGAATGACCGCCAACAGCCTGCTTCCGAAGAGTGCGGCAGCTGCGGGTATAACCTTTACACAGCTACTGGACCATATTATTGCCAGCTCGCTCCATGAGCGGAAACAGGAATGGGGGATGGCGTAATATGTTTAGTGAAAAGGGGACAGGGCGGTTTGTATCCTCGCGTGTACGGGATATTCGGCCATCGGGAATTCGCGCTTTTTTTGATCTGAATGCAGCAGGCGGAGGTACAATCGCCCTTGGGGTCGGAGAGCCTGATTTCGTTACACCGGAAAAGGTACGTGAAGCTTGCATTCAGGCATTGCGTGAAGGACAGACGAAATATACTTCGAATGCCGGCTTGATGGAGCTGCGGGAGGAGATCTCGGCTTATTTTTCCAGCAGCTTCGCGCTTTCCTATGACCCTGAGCAGGAAATGATTGTGACGGTGGGGAGCAGTGAAGCCGTCGACCTGGCGCTGCGAGCAGTGATCGATCCGGGTGACGAGGTGCTGATTCCAGCACCAAGCTATATTGCCTATGAACCCATTACCCATCTGCATGGCGGTAAAATTGTAGAGGTGGCGGCTACGGCAGAGGAGCAATTCAAGCTGACCCCGCAAGCGCTGCAAGCGGCAATTACACCTCATTCAAAGGTTTTAATGATCAATTATCCCTGTAATCCGACTGGAACAGTTATGACGGAGCAGGATTGGCTGCCGATGACAGAGCTCATTATCAAACATAATCTGGTCGTCATTTCGGATGAAGTGTATGCCGAACTGACTTACGGGAGAAAGCATGTCAGTATCGCCTCTTTGCCGGGCATGAAGGAGCGTACGATTGTCATCAGTGGTTTTTCCAAAGCATTTGCGATGACAGGCTGGCGGGTAGGCTATGCGTGCGGTCCGCATGAGCTGATTGCCGGCATGCTGAAAATCCACCAGTACACAGCCATGTGTGCGCCCACCATTGCACAGATTGCCGCGCTGGAATCATTGCGCCATGGCTTGGCTGCCAAGGATGAGATGATGGCGAGCTACAATGAACGTCGCAAGCTGTTTGTGGCCGGCTTGAATGCAATCGGGCTTGCTTGTCATGAGCCTGAGGGGGCTTTCTATGCCTTCCCTTCAATTACTTCTACTGGCATGTCATCTGAGCAGTTTGCACTTCGTATGCTGAAGGAAGCGAAGGTGGCGGTCGTACCGGGACATGTATTCGGATCAGGCGGAGAGGGCTTTATTCGCTGCTCATATGCAGCCTCGCTCGTCGATTTGGAGAAGGCGCTGGAACGGATGGGAAGGATTATGCAGGTAATGCAGCCGGTATGATGAACAGGGTTAATAACTCAACTTTTGCCGAACGTTTTCATAAAATATTTTACAAATACCTTTATGATTTTTGAAAACATAAAGGTATTTTTCTGATCAATGTAGTGGATATTTCCGGATGTATTTACCCAAAGCCAGAACGTTCAGCTTTGGTGTTAACTGGTGGGACCCTGCTTTTAAATGAGCTATCGATGAATTAAATATATTCGAATGTGCGCTTACTCCTTCACAGGTGGCAGAACTGGCAGAGGTGAAATAAGTCCAGGCAGGTATTTGTTGCTAAGCCAAAAAGCGAGTCTGTCCAGGTGCGAATGTGAAGCTCACATGAATTCTCCGAGAGATTCGCACCTCAGATTTTGTCGAATTATATCGAATGTGAACAAGTTTTAAACGATAGCAAGAGGATGAGGTAATATTAGATGCGTTTTTGCCAAAATAACGCTAGAATGTTACTTAAATAGGGGGCATTTAACCCATTTTCGCTGTCGCACTCTATATGAGTGCGTGGATTGAAATTGACTGGTGTTCCAGTAGAAGCTTAATACTTAGGGGTCGCACTCTATATGAGTGCGTGGATTGCGAATTTGTTGGCTGCTAAAAGGTTTGGTTTAGAACAGTCGTGGTTCAGTACAGTCAGCATTTTCATTTTACAAACGAAGATTTGCACGAGGAGGATTATATGAATAAAAATGATGATCGTCATGATAACACCCCAGAATAAAGAAGGCAGTCGAAAATATAGACGTACTCTTGATAAACTTTCTAATACATAAATAATCAGTCAAGTAAAAACACCGTTGGGAACGGAGAAAGCAATCACTATTTATCAAGTTTGTCCCTAATTGACAATGGAGTAGGTTGGGTTATTTTTATGAACGTAAGGAATTTGAAATTCACAAATCTAATATTTAATAGTAAAGCTGATCCTTTCTAGAATCAGCTTTACTGTTTACCCATTCCACTCTACAAGTAAAAGTACTTTTTTACTTGTGAGTCTTTAGCGTTCTGCCCTTAAAGAGAATATACGACAGTTCATGTTTGATAATTTTATTATTCTCTATTGTTTTCACATAATCTATGTCATCTTCGCGAGTTACAATTTCATCCTTATCTATACTGGGTCTTTTACGATTTCTATTTTCCCCGGCCGTGCTATTGTCAGAAAAAATAAAAGTGGTATTTAAATCTTCAATGCCCTCACTAATCTTTTTCCCTGTCATATTCTTAGCTGTAATGGCCAGATGAATTTTTTCTCCCATGGTCAATTTGTACGATAACAACTGGAATGCATTTTCATTATCCACTTGTTCTCTAAAATGATCCAAATCTTCTACATTCTCCATCATAGGTGTCTTCATTAATTCTTTCTCAGAGAGGGAATACAGTTTATTTTGCTTATCCCATTCCTGGTGTATATCTAAGTACTTAGTAAGTATCCCTAAAGGCACAAACATCGCATTTTTATAAAGTACAGGCACGGTATCCATCACGGACGTGTTCGAGTCGGTAACAATCTCAGTGGAGTTCATTTTAAACTCAACCTTGTGTGTTCCAAACTTAATTGTAGCCGTATTAGAAGTCGGGTTAAACGTAGTCTGTCCTCCCAACAAATCATTAATGGATCTCAAAGGCACCATATAGCGATTGTTCTGATCAATATAAGGTGCTTTGGGGGCTGTGAACAAGACATAGTAATTGTTAATCTTCAAAAATGGAGTGTTTGGAGCTATACTCTGAGCTGACATTTTTCCTGTATTGGGTTGAGAAAAGCAAAAAAACAATGCACCTATAAGCATAATTCTGAACAACATCTTTCCCACAAAATTTCCTCCTTAAAAGAGAGGGGTGAAGCAGCCCCTCTCTTAAAAATTCAGTCTAAAAATATACTGTCTGTTTCCTCTCCTCCATGTACGTAATCCACTTCAACTTTACTCCGTGGCATAGAACAATAATCATAGGTTTGACTGTTACGCCAAGGGATATTATCTTCTGAATTTGAACCGATATAGGATGTGGCCCAACGAACTCTTCTAATGTAAGATCCGTCATTATAGTCTTGTCGATCTTGTATCTGCCCTATACTTGTCGTTCTTTTGATAAGGTTACCGTTGCCAGTAGCAGTCCAATCTGGGGCCGGCTCGACATAGCTCCTACTTATCTTTTCACCGTCTGCATAACCTGTTACAGTCAAGGCAATGTTACCGTCAGAAGGAACATAAAATTTCATTTGTACTTCCTGATCGGGTTCAAAACGTGGCTTAAAAGTATACGGGTTCTTCACACCTTCAATAAGCATAAAAGGAGCCCAGTCATTATATTTTGTACTATGCTGCAATCCAACATCAACCGCCATATTGGTGTTACTCCAACCACCCATATAGATAAATCCTGTGCTTCCACTATAACCACTATTATTATCACGTATCTCTCTAGCACTTGGTAAATGAACTCGTGTACTAGCCCATGCAAACCCTATATGTGACCATACCGAACGATACGGCCCGTTTCTCAGGTCTCGACATTCAGGGAAGCTCGCGGAGTTAGTGCTAAAATCCATTGGTGTTAATGAGTGATTTCCCATACACGCTGGTTTAGGCTGTAACACGGGTAAAGTATATAGCTGCCCCGTTGAATCTTTATACCTATTATTTTTATACGTAGTATCAGTTACGGATGTGAGGGATGAATTCGAATTCTTATACGTAACCTGACTCACTGGTTCCAGTGAGATAACTTCCTGCCTTAAACTTTCCTTGTTTACCAGCACTTTGCCCGTTTCATCTATGTATGTAACGTTTTCTCTGTCTTCGGGGTCCAGCTAGTTGATGATATCGCTCAAAAAAGCATTGTCTGATTTAGTCATCGATGGATTGGTTAACTGTTCATTTTGGAGTGATTCTGCACCTACTGAACAAGTTAGCGATAACGAAAGCATGCCTACAACCACACACGTACACAAACTCTTAACCTTCAAAATCCATTCATCTCCCTCAAATTTTTGTTGTTACAATTACATAAAAAATCACTATCCTCCTTTTTTTGGTATTTTTAGCACGAATCTATTATGTACAAAACGATACATTAAATCAAGATCATATAATTTACCATATTTCCAATAAACATGGTTAAATATTTAAAATGGAAACCAATCAAAAGCAAGCATGAGGTAGATTCTGACCGTTGCTGACTTATAACTCTCAAAACTCTATTTCTTAACTTTAACCTCTAAGTAAGTAGAAGTAATGGACCTAGACGCGGACGTATGATGTACATTCAATTTCGTATGATGATGATATAAACAGGGAGTATTGAGGTATTTATATGAAAACTGGATTATATTATCATCCAGGCAGAATTAAATCTGACCAATGTCCTGTCATCATGAACGCATCGCATCACAGAGAAGTGAGGAGCTGGAGATTTTACGCTGTTTTGAGGGGAGGGAGGCGGATCAGTACAATTCCGTTTGGGATGAACTGATTTTGCAGCAAAAAAATGATTTTTACTTCCATGGACGCCATAAGTGCCCGCCGTTAGATCATGTGAATGCTTTGTTATCTTTTGCCTATACACTGCCGCCCAACGATATGAAATCAGCACTGGAAGTCGTCGGCTTGGATGCTAATGTAGGTTTTCTGCATAGAGATCATCCGGGATGAACCTCCTTGACACTGGATATGATGAAAGAGTTTCGAGGCGTATGCCGACTGTTTTGTCCTGTTTTTGATTAACAAGAAAATGACTAGATAAAGGATTTTACAAAAAAAAAAAAAGAAAATGGGCTGTCATGATGAAACGATAATACAAGGAAAATCGTAATGAAGGCATGGTACAATGAAACAGGATAGGATTATGTATCATATTTGAATGTATTTTGATTTGACCCAATTTCGACGTTTAAAGTATGAACTAGAAGAATTAATAGATAAAAGAGAAGATAGCCTGCATTTCTACAATTTGGGTGATAGCTATAAAAAGAAGAAGAGCATATAGGGGCTAAAGAAGCTTCCGATATGGAAAGCTCACTGATTTTGTACGGTGCGAATGTGAAGCTCACATAAAAACCCCTGGTCCTTCGCACCTCGAAATTTGTCGAAAAGCATTAAGGATGCTATCTATGAGAAAAAGTCAATAGTCGATACAAGCCTTTTTGGCATCATTTTTTGCGACAATGTGTGGAATTGATATCATTAGGGTATGAATTACTACATTTTCGCTGTCGCACTCTGTATGGAGTGCGTGGATTGAAATACCAAATAATATGTTTTGTACATATGCCAGCCAAGTCGCACTCTGTATGGAGTGCGTGGATTGAAATTCTCGTTGTTGGGGTAGGCCACATCTTTACCTGAGTCGCACTCTGTATGGAGTGCGTGGATTGAAATAAGTGGGAACCTGGTCATGATCGAAGGTGATGAAGTCGCACGTCGCACTCTGTATGGAGTGCGCGGATTGAAATTGCTGCGCCTTTTTAAGAGCACTTGTAGCAATCGTAGTCGCACTCTGTATAGAGTGCGTGGATTGAAATAGAAATCATCGAATCTAACCCAGTTCCACCTTTTGGTCGCACTCTGTATGGAGTGTGTGGATTGAAATTAAAACGCTATGCAGCGATTTTGTTGAGCTACGCAATAGGTATAGGGTTATTTTACGCTTTGGGATATCAGATGAGCGCTATGGGAATCTATGCAATTTTGACAGGAATTGTGATTGGAGAAATAATCAACTTCGCATTATCAAAGCGAGAGAAATGATCTATGTATCCCTTGATTGCATCAACATCAGGGGATTTTTCATGTAATTAAAAGGTCCAACAGAGTTTTTGCATGGGACCTCTATATCATTTACTGGTGAGAATGCACATGGGGAAATGAATCCGTCATGTCAACATTGTGAAACCTTTTACTTGGGACCATTCAATGATTTCAGGATGTCGCTTGTCCAATATGTCTCAATATGTGTGAGTTATGCTGAATTTTCGTTATAAACATTAGTTGCATAATATATTGACAGATGGTTAATTATGGAGAAGAATAGAGGGTGATTTTTAAAATAATGGAATTTTTATGTGAAGGGTGGTTATGACTTGAAGCATACACCTACGATTTCAGCGGAGTTTGAGGATTATCTAAAACAAAATGATATGACGTTGAGTCAATTTGCCGAATATTCAGGGGTTCATCAAAGAACGCTTAGTAATTGGATTACTCAGCATCGTCCTGTTTCCGTACAGCAGCTAGACCGAATCACTGTGGCTATGGATTTGCCAGAAGGCTATTTTTACGATCTATACATAGAAAATTACATCATTGACCTTTCCCCGAATTTTAGGCGAATCGAGCCATTATTGTATCGTTGTGCGGAGCTGGACAAGCTGGATGCAATCCGTCGAATGGTTGGACATATCATGGATAATCCGCTGTATGCGACTAGGCTATTTGATGTTGCAGAAGCATTATTTGAACAGGGACGACATGCTGCTGCGCTGCCTCTCTATGAGAATGTCGCAGAAGTGGAGAAATATCAGTATTCTGAACGCTTGGCCACCTGCCAATATCGTATATTCTCGATTCAAGTTGGAGACGACCAAAGCCGTAATCTCAAGGCAGCAACGCTATTTGAATCCTTCGTGGAACGTCTAGATGAAATAGACCAACTTGATGCGCTAAAAGATTTGGCGAATGTGTTTCGTTCTTTGCGCTTATGGGACAGGCTTGATGTGACCGCTCGAAAAATGAGAGTTAGAGCGGAAATTCAATATACATTAGAGCATCAGCAGAAAAAACGAAAGCCTGCGGAACTTGAAAAGAGGCTGAGCCGTCCATTGTTTGTGTACATCACCTATTCTGATTTACTGTGTGCCAGTGTATATGAGGCCAAAGGCGATTATGAGCAGGCATTACAATATACATACGCCTACACTAATTTAGATTGGGTCAAAGAGACTGACGAGGATACTCTGCATTGGATTAAACAGTTTCAAGATTGGGCAGAAGGTAATATCTACACCTATAAGCTATTATCTGGAGATATAAGTGTACTAAACAATTATGTTGAATATATTGCTGCTTCGCCAGATGCTTCTGAAAAAGAAATGGTTACAAAGCTGTTGAATATTATGATGGCGGCTAACCGATTTCAAGTTGATGTGGATGAAATACTTAAGCAGTTCGAAACGGAGATAGATTCGATCACCCAACAGCAACCATCTGCTGATATGTACACTCATCAAGTGGTTCCAGAACAATCAATCCGTTTTAAATATGAACTGGCTAAATACTACTTAAATAAAGGTAATTACTCATATGGATTTAAATACTTACTAGACGTTTTATCTAAATCATTAGTCATTAACAAAGAAGCCTTCTTCATTAGCTGTATAAGATTATTTGAGCAGTTCAAACAATTTGCAGACTTTAGGATGTGTACGAAGTATGAAAGTTTAGTTAGAGAAGGGCGAAAAGAAAGATTATTTTATTATTAATAGTTATTAATCATTTCTCAGTGTTGATTCCAAGTTGAATAAAATAAAATATATATGGAAAACGAAGAAGGTAGAATGTTGCTGTGCAAGTAAAGCGGTCGCTTTTGCCACGAATTTTAACCCTCCTCTGACTTTTTTAAGGAAATACGGGGGCGGTGACGATGGGAAGCAACATCCGACTGCGTAGTGAAACAATAGTTGAATTTTAAGTTCAGCTTGTAGGAGTCTGTTGCATTTTTTTAAATAAACATAAAACTCCAAAAAGTGCCTCTGGAATGCTGCAGAAGCACTTTTTTTGTCGAGCAAATTTTCAAAAAATCCAAAAGTTTACGTTTTGTATTAGGATACGACACAGAAGGGGGAATCATGCTGATGAATCCAGGTGTGACTTTACTTCGTGTCGAACGGGCCAGAAAAAGACTGTACCAAGTCCAGAAGAAATACGGATTTTTAACGCATCCCAAAGTGATTGAACAATCCATGAAACTGGATGAACTATTGAATCAATACCAAATATACAAAATGAAATCTTAACAAATGAGTTCATGACATGTTGCTAAAGGAAGAGCGTGAAATCCAATCTCCAAACCCCAATCATAATCCTAAATCCTAAATCCCATACTATGAAGAGGTGGTAACGTTGTTGAAAAAACGCAATGCAGTAACCCCTTTTGGCTGGAAAATCAAAGAAAAGCTAGTCGAGAGGCAAATGGATCAGAGAACATTTTGTGATACCTATCATATTCCTGCTAGCCGCTTGTCTAATCTCATTCATGGAACACGTAAGGCCAAAAAATATAGAGTACAAGTATGTCAACTGCTTGGGATCGAAGAATAACCCCCTCTCTCCTTTATGGAAACAGGGCATCCTAATGATATGTAAGCTACAGTGGCAAAGGACTCCAGGTTTCTTTAATATAGATTGTACATAGGAAGCTTAAAACAAGGAGTGATGGGGATGTTCTCCAGAATGGCAGAGCAGAAGATTGCTGAGGCGATGGCCAAAGGTGAGTTTGATCATTTACCGGGAGAGGGCAAGCCACTGGTGATCGAGGATTTGTCACATGTTCCAGAGGAGCTGCGGATGTCGTACAAGCTGTTGAAGAATGCAGGCATTTTACCGGAAGAGCTTCAGTTACAAAAGGAATGTGTCCAGCTACGTGATTTGCTTCACGCTTGTCATGAGGCAGGAGAGCAACAACGGATCAGTCGCAGGCTGACTGAAAAATCACTACGTCTCCGTATGCTGCTGGAGGAAAGAGGGCTAAATACGTCGTCTGTATTTTATGAATATGAGTCCGCTATGCGTAAGCGACTGAAGGAATAGAAGCGAGCGGAGCAAAGGGCGGAATGCCCTTGCCCGTACACTTTGATTTCCGCGCTTTACCTCATTACCGTTGCAGTGCAGATAATCTCATGAGGCATTGTTTCGTCAGGATGACGGGTTCTTTGGGCAGTTTGTCCAAATGAAAGTCATCGATTAAATCCATAGCCTTCACAGGCTCAGGTGAATCCAGCAGCCCGGAAAAATAGGCGAGCCAGCCAATGACTGCTTCCGGTGTGATACCTTGTCGGCGCATAGCTCGGAGTGCTACGCCACCATGTCGTTTGGCCAGCCTTCGCCCATCAGGGCCCAGGACAAGGGGAACGTGTGCGAAACGTGGCGACTGCAACCCCAAAGCTTGGTACAGCAATAGCTGACGGGGAGTCGAATCGAGAAGATCATACCCACGTAGTACGTCGGTCATATACATATCTGCATCATCGACAACGACAGCCAGCTGATAGGAAAACATGCCGTCCGCCCGTTTGACGATAAAATCGCCGCCCTCTGCCGCACCGAAGGTCACATGGCCTGCTACCTGATCATGAAACGAAATAACGGCATCTGGATTTTGCGGTACTTTAAAGCGAAGTGAAGGGAGTTTATGTTGTGCTTTGGCTACGACATCTTGAGAGCTAAGGTTACGACATGCACCTGAATATGCGGGTCCTTCACCAGACAGTCCATGTGGAGCATGGGCGGCAGCCACAATGTCGGCCCGACTACAAAAACAAGGATACAGCAAATCTTGCTCCTGTAGTATCTCCAATGCAGATTGGAAGCGTTCCAGCCGCTGGCTTTGAGTGTAGGGACCGTAGGGACCGCCTACGTCGGGTCCTTCGTCCCATTCCAGCCCGATCCAGCGCAAATCTTCCATAATCCCTTGCGCCAACTGGCTGCGAGCTCGCGTCATATCGATATCTTCCATGCGCAAAATATAGGTTCCACCCAGGGAACGAACGTGCAGCCAGGATAATAAGGCGGTACGAGCGTTTCCTAAGTGTATCCATCCCGATGGTGTTGGGGCAAATCGCCCTCTGATGGGTTGGGCCTGTAATTCCATACGAAAGTGACCTCGATTCTATATTCCGTCCTTCAGCAATCCATATCAACCATATTATAAAACGAACTTGCCGCGAGTGCATCTCGACAGGGTATAGGAGCTAACACAGAAAACTTACATAGCTGCGATGGCCAGACGGGAAATTTAAATATCTGTATAATAGATTTAGAAGAATTATGCACGACAGATCAAAGAGAAGTCCCAGAGTGCAGCTTAACATTTTTTATTCAATATTCAATAATTACAGGTAATGAAAAATTCACAATAATAAAGGAATTAAAACTTAGATTCTACGCATCAAGCGTATCATTGGAGAGATTTCATTGACAGATAAACAACTGCCTATTATGCAAGTGATCCCCGAGCTTAAACATACACTGCAATCCCATTCGGCGGCGGTACTGATTGCACAGCCGGGAGCGGGGAAAACGACGGTAACACCGCTGGAGCTGCTGCATGAGCCGTGGCTGGCAGGGCAAAAGATGATTATGCTGGAGCCGAGGCGTTTGGCAGCACGTGCAGCAGCAGCGCAAATGGCGAAAGCGCTGGGAGAGCCCACCGGGAAGACCGTGGGTTATCGAGTTCGTATGGATACAAAAGTAGGACCAAACACGCGGATTGAAGTGGTTACGGAGGGCGTACTGACCCGGATGCTGCAACATGATCAGGCATTGGAGGGAGTCGGGCTGATTATGTTTGATGAGTTTCATGAACGCAGCCTGCATGCAGACTTGGGATTGGCACTTGCCCTGCAAAGCCAGGCGCTGTTGCGACCGGATTTGAAGATATTGATCATGTCTGCCACCCTGGAGGCAGAGCCTGTATGCAGACTATTAGGGGATGCGCCATTGCTGGAATGTCCAGGCACCGTATTTCCAGTAGAAACCTTTCATATGTCCAAACCTTCATCAATCTCATTAGAGTCTTTTACGGCTGAGACGGTAGATAAGGCGCTTGATGTTCATGAAGGCGATCTGTTGGTGTTTTTACCAGGGGCTAGAGAAATTCATAGAACGGAACGAGAATTGGCTTCAAAGCATTTACCAGCACACGTCAAGGTAATTCCGCTGTACGGCAGCATGAAGCTGGAGCAGCAGGATGAGGCAATACGTTCATCGGCTTTGGGCAGTCGAAAAGTGGTATTGGCCACATCGATTGCCGAGTCCAGTTTGACCATCGCCGGGATTACGGTGGTGATCGATAGCGGACTGTCGCGGGAATCGGTGTTTTCCGCGCGAACCGGTATGAGCCGTTTGACCACCGTCAAGGTGTCCAAGGCCTCCGCCGACCAGCGGCGCGGACGGGCGGGCCGTCTCCAGCCGGGCGTATGCTACCGGCTGTGGAGCGCACAGGAGCATGCCGCGCTCCCCGATGCCAGTCGCCCGGAAATCGCCGCGGCGGATCTGGCCCCGCTCGCGCTGGAGCTGGCGGCCTGGGGCGTGCGCGAGCCCGCCGAGCTGGCCTGGCTGGATGCCCCGCCTGAGGCCGCGTACCGCCAGGCCACAGGTCTGCTGCACCAGCTCGGCTGCCTGGATGAAGCAGCCGACGGCACTACAGGCGGCATCACCGTGCATGGGCGCGAGGTGTCCGCCCTAGGCACGCACCCGCGCCTTGGGCACATGCTGTTGCGCGCAGCCGCCCTTGGCCTGGCCCCGACTGCCAGCCGTCTGGCTGCGCTGCTGCAAGAGCGGGACCCGTTCCGCGCACATGGCGGAACGGATTTGCGCCCGCGGCTGGATGCCCTGCGCGAGGCGGCCCATGCCCGCAGTACGCACAGCCTGCTGCGGGCAGCAGACGATACGGTGATTCGCCGTATCGTGCAGGAGAGCCGGCAGCTGCTAGCCACGCTGCCGACAGCAGCCGCAGCGCAGGACGAGCCTGATGGCTCCGCGGCTTGCGGGCTGCTGTTGGCCTTTGCGTATCCGGATCGGATCGCGCAGGGCCGGGGGGATGGCCGCTTTTTGCTTAGCGGCGGTCGGGGGGCGCGACTCCGACAAGTGGAGTGGATGTCGCGTTCGTCCTATCTCGTCGCCGCCGAAGTGGACGACGAGGGAGCAGATGGCGCCATTCAGTTGGCGGCACCGGTTGAACTGCAAGAGCTGATTCAGCATTGCAGCGAATTGCTGCTAGAACAAGCCAACGTATACTGGGATAGCTCCGCCTCAGCAGCGAGAGCCCGCAAGGTACTGCGGCTGGGCTCACTCGTCTTAAAGGAAACGTCCTATGAGCGACCTCCGGCAGAGGAAGTAGCTGCCGCCTTGATGCAGGGTGTCCGTGAACGAGGTCTGAAGCTACTGTCATGGAATCGGCAAACCCTCCAGTTGCAGGCTCGTTTGATTTTTATGCACTTCTCGGCGCCTGAGGACTGGCCGGACTGCACGGAATCGGCATTGCTGGATTCATTGGAATCGTGGCTGTTGCCTTTTGCTCTAGGAGCCAAAAATGTATCCGATTTGCAACGGCTGGACAGTGCTGCATTGCTGCTTGGCAGGCTGGATTGGGAACAGCGGCAGCAGCTTGATCAGGAAGCGCCGACGCATATCCGCGTACCCAGCGGTTCCCGCATTCCTGTCGATTATTCGAATCCTGAGGCACCAGCGCTGGCCGTACGACTACAAGAGTTGTTCGGTATGAGGGATACGCCTCTTATTGGACGCGGACGCGTACCCATTGTATTGCATTTACTGTCACCTGCCCAGCGACCTGTCCAAGTGACTTCCGACTTGTCCAGCTTCTGGAGCGAGGCTTACTTTGAAGTCAAAAAGGACCTGAAGGGCAGATATCCCAAGCATTATTGGCCGGATGATCCACTGGAAGCTGTGGCGACCAACAGAGCAAAGCCAAAGCGTTAAATAGAAGCTGTTTTATGCTAATCGATTTTTTGAATTTTCGTAAAATCGTTTAAACGTCATAATGGCGGGGTAATGAAAGACGAACCACTCAACACCAAAATATTGGGAGGTAACTATTATGGCTAATAACTTAAACGATTATAATGAAAAGAAAATTGTTGGTGTTTTTGATACAGAGCAGGAAGCATCTCGTGCGATAGGACAATTGCAGAGCAAAGGAATCCCAAGCAGTGAAATTTCTGTGATCACCCGTGACCGTGACGAGCTAAGGACGATTAGTGAAGAGACAGGCACCAAAGCACCGGAGGGTGTAGCGACAGGGGCGGCTACCGGCGGTATTGTAGGCGGCGTTGCTGGCTTGCTGGCAGGCATCGGGGCCTTGGCTATTCCGGGTATCGGACCGATCCTTGCTGCTGGACCTATCGCGGCTACTCTTACCGGAGCAGCTGTCGGAGCGGGAGCAGGTGGCTTGGTCGGTGGACTGGTCGGGCTAGGCATTCCAGAAGATGATGCACGTCAATACGAGACATACGTCGATCAGGGCAAGATTTTAGTGCTGGTGGATTCTGCTGACCATCACAGGGATGTTTATGATATTTTCCGCACCAACCGTTCGCTGAATGCGGATCGTTACAGAACGTATGATGATACGGTGGCGGATACGCGGACAGATGCGTACACAGATACTAGAAGGAACCTGTAAACAACTAACGGCTAGTTGAGAACGTGATTTAACAGGCTTTCCTATCTCCTTTGTATATAGGTTGTTTCTACAGCAGCAGTCTCCCCGAGAGGGAAGACTGCTGCTTTTACATGTTAGTGAAACATAGAATAAACCTGAGATAAATGATGCTTTGCTTGTTGTTGGCTCGTTTATCCTTCTATATATTTTTACAGAATTGTCGTTATAATAGATTTGAGGATTTTGAAAAATCATGGATTTATAAATTGCTAGATGTAACAGGAGAGTGACATGAGTCAAAAAGAGAGAATTTCCGAAGTCGCTTTGCTAAGAGGGTTGGCTTTTGCCGCCGTTGTTCTTCAGCATTCCGTCGCACATTATGCGGTTGCGCAGGGGGCGCGCATCCAGGACGGGGTTTTGATGACACTTTTACTGCTGTGTTCCAAATTTGCAGTTCCGGTGTTTGTGTTTATCACGGGCATGGTGCTATTTTACAATTATGATGGGGTCTTAAAGTACGGAACGTTTTTACGTAAAAGATTCATGGACATCATTGTTCCGTATATCATATGGTCTCTTTTATACGAATTGGGAAATCAGCTTGCCCAAAGTGGTGGATATATTCACCCGCTGGATTTTTTCCAGAAGCTATTGAACGGGAAAAGCAGCTATCATCTATGGTACATCGTTATGATTATCCAATGTTATGTGTTATTTCCCGTGTTTCGTTATGCGGTCCGTCATTTGTCTGCGCTACTGCCGTCAAAATGGCGACCAGCTGCATTGGCTGGATTCGGCGTGCTATATATTTTGCTCATGTTCGCCGTTGGACCCGTATACCAAGCGATGGATAAGCTCCAGCTTCCGGTCATTACCTCTTGGTTTACCCTGTACGCTGACCGGAATGTGATCTACTTTTTCTTTTATTTTGTGTTAGGAGCGGCAGCCGGGATGAACGTCAAGCGTTGGAATGCTTGGGTAACCAAAGCACAGATGATATACTGGCCGTTGTTTATCGTGATTACAGGCTACTTACTGTACGAGATGATCGGTCAGTTCCAGACGCCGCGAGGTACAGTTCTTTCCTTTAACTATTTGTCTTTGCTGCGTCCGGTCATGGCTGTATATTGCGTCGCGTCTATTTTTGTAGCTTATCGGGTAGCGACGTGGATTGCTCATAAGGGGGGACGTGCGGCGAGTATGCTGACGGCCATCGGAACGTTGTCCTATGGAGCGTATCTCATGCATGCCTTTATGCTGCGTGTGACCTATTATTTTGACGAGACGTTTTTTGCAGACTGGAGCCACGTTCTTCGTACGCTGGCTTCGTTCGTTCTCTGTATGATCTTTTCCGTTGCCGGAACATGGCTACTTGCACGCTTGCCTCTGGGCAAATGGATCGTGGGGCTTCGGGTTCGTCCTCGCCCGACTGGAGGTCCGCCAGCCTTACAAAAGCAAGCCTGATTTGATAACCCAATCATATATGTTCACAAGAGTATCCCAAAGCCAAGAAATAAGGCAATGGGATACTTTTCTATCTACATTTGTTTAATAGTATGCATACTGATAGACTGGATGTTCCTTTACCAGTAAGGTGAAGGAACATCCATATGGGAGGGTCGCAAAATGAGTGGTCCAGATACAAGAAGCGTTTTTCCGATGAAAAATATTAGAAGTCTGTGTTTTTTGAACAATGTAGTGGTTAATCCATATATCGAAATCGGGGATTATACCTACTATGACGATGATGATAACCCTTTGGATTTTGAGAAAAATGTCCTTTATCATTTTGATTTTATAGGGGACAAATTAAAGATTGGTAAGTTTTGTGCGATTGCAGCCAAAGCCAAATTTATTATGAATGGTGCTAATCATAATACAAATGCATTTACGACTTTTCCTTTTGGAGCGTTTGGCGGAGATTGGGAAGTTGGTTTACCCAATTTAAGTGGGGGCTACAAAGGGGACACTGTGGTTGGAAATGATGTTTGGATTGGTTACAACGCTACCATTATGCCCGGAGTTCAAATTGGTGATGGTGCGATCATTGCGTCAAACGCCGTGGTGACTAAAGATGTTCGGCCATATTCCATTGTAGGAGGAAATCCCGCGAAGTTAATTCGTTATCGGTTTGATGAGGAAACTATAGCTATGCTACAAACCCTGAAATGGTGGGACTGGGACATCCAAAAAATAACAGAATATATTCCTGTTTTGACAAGTAACGATACGGAGGCCTTAAAACAATTAATCCAGTCTTCGTAATCTGTAACTCTATTTTTTTAGCTTTAGTTATATTATTTCAACATATGAAAAATTCATAATAGCAAAAACAATAAAATCATTTCTCAGCGCTTCGCACACTACTCTATATCGCCTCATTCTATATCTCTCGCCATCTTAAAACAGGTCACAAGAGATGAAGGGTTCTCATACGCTCTCATATCATCAAAGGAAATAGTGTATGGACGCAGAGTGGTTTATAATGGAAGATAAGGTGCACGAATAAGGTGTGGAGGAGGCTGTGAAATGGCGTTTATGATATCCCAGCGGGCTTTTATCAAAATTTATCTGATCACAATGGTGGAGAGGCATCGCGGTTATGGATATCAGATGCTCGAATCGATGAAAGATGAGTTTAGTGGCTTTGGGTATGTTCCGCCTCAGAGCGAGGTTTACCGGGCGCTGCATGAGCTGGTACAGGAAGGTGTTTTTTACCGTACCAAGCGATTGAAAGGAACAGACCCGCGCGTGGATTTTCAGGAGATTGTACTCTATCACTTTACAGATGATGGGGAGGAGAAAGCCCGATTGTACAAGAAGCAGGTCAAAGCCGATTTGGACCGTTGCTTAGGTATGCTGCATAAAGCGGAACAAGACAACTATTCCTAACCACGAAAGGATGAGAACGATGGGTAGAAAGCTGAAATGGGGAATTTTAGGCACTGCGGAGATCGCCCAAATCGCTGTAATTCCGGCAATTCAGCAATCCGAACGCGGAGAAGTGCTTGGGATTGCTAGTCGTAATGCGGATAAAGCCGCTGAGGCCGCCCGGGAGTTCGATATTCCGAAAAGTTATGGAAGCTATGATGACCTGTTGGCTGATCCCGAAATCGGAGCGGTGTACATTCCGTTGCCGAACCATCTGCATGAAGAGTGGACCATTCGGGCAGCGGAGGCTGGGAAGCACGTTTTGTGTGAAAAACCATCTTCTCTTAGCTCGGCCGGGACAAGCCGCATGATTGAAGCATGTCAACGTGCAGGAGTGATCTTTGCAGAGGCTTTTATGTATCGCTATCATCCCAAACATCGAAGAATTAAGGAAATTATCAATAGTGGGGAAATTGGTGACATTCGCGGCATCCATTGCACGTTTACGTTTAACAATACCGATCAGGCAGATAATGTGCGCTTTAATAAAAACATGGGCGGCGGCTCGCTATATGATGTAGGCGTCTATCCGATATCAGCCGCTCGTATGTATTTGGATCGGGAACCGGAGGCAGTGACGGTACATGCCTTATTTTCCCCGGAGCATGACAACGTCGATATGATGGCTTCCGGTTTGCTGGAATTTCCGGGTGGAGTCAACCTTACTTTCGATTGTGGCATGTGGGCAGCTAATCGTTCCAACATGGAAATTCTCGGTAGCAAGGGTACGATTGCGATGCCCAAAATGTTCGGTTGGGAAAGAACGTCTGTTGTACCGCAAATTTTCGTCCACGTCGGTTCGGTCACGCGTGAGGAACGTCTGAAAGGTTTTAATTCCTTTGAACTGCAAGCGGATGCTTTTGCTAAAGCGGTGCTTGACGGTGTCCCGTTGCCGTATGAGCCAGAAGATGCGGTGAGCAATATGAAGGTAATCGATGCTTGTATTGAGTCAGCTCGCAGTCGGAAACGGATAGAAATTGGATAACGGGATCACTGTATTCCCGTAAAGACATAAAAAGCAGCCTGTCCAAAGGACAAGCTGCTTTTTTAGATGAACGAATACATAAGCATATAGCATTACATATTTTCATCATAATCAGTGACATCACGCTTGGCGGCAGTTGCAGGCGAGTTCGATGTACCGTATTTCTCCACGGCGTCCCATGCGCCCGCATCGTCAAATCGTCCTGCATTCCGTTGGCGAACCTCACCTGCACCCTTGGGCGGCGGAGTCATGACCTGTTCCTCTACAGGACGGTCATTCGATAATTCTCGAGTTGGCGTGTGCTCGACTGTATAGGCTGTATATGGAATGGCTTGCAACCGTTCAAAAGGAATTTCTTCCCCGCTCGCCACACATATTCCGTACGTCCCATCCTTCATCCGTTGAAGTGCTGCATTGACTTGCTCCAGCTCGTCTTGCAGCGAATCATTAATCGCCAGATCACGGGACCGTTCAAAGGTTTCTGTCCCTATATCAGCGGGGTGGTTATCATAGGACGAGAGCTCACCTGTGGAATCTGTCAGTGTTTCTCCCAATTGAGCGTTTTCCTGACCGTTTTGTTCAAAATGCTTTTCTAAATCCTTTTTCTGCTCCAGCAACATATGTTTCAGCTCTGCAAGCTGCGAATCGTTCAAATGGTTCATGATCATCTCTCCCCTTCGTGGTCTGTATAAGTGACACGTATGCTCTTTTATACCCGTTCATAGGGCCGGGCAATCAGCAGAGACTTTTATTCCCAGCCTAGAATGTGATATAAAAAGAATAGTGTGTTAAGGAGGGAATAACCGATGGATGAACATATGAAGCGTCGTCTGGATAAACAAAAGCAGTTGTTTAAACAACTGGGCATTCAGCTGGACGCGCTCTCCATTCATGAGAAACAGTTTAAGAATAAAATGCGCGGCTATGATCCGGACGAGGTGGATGCCTTTCTGGATGAAGTGATCAAGGATTATGAACGCTTTTATGCGAATATAGCCGACCTGATGGACAAGTGGCAGGAGCAGCAGGCAACCATACGTGATTTGAAAAATGCACCCAAGCCTGCGGCCGACCTTAATGGACTGGACCGTCGTCAACTGGAGGATATCGTTAAGCAGTTGGAATATAGTGTACGCCAATTAAAAGTGCGAGTACGTCCTGAAAATGACTATTTTCCGGAGTAAGGTGCAGTAAGCACTGTGTTGGTGCCTCTATTGTGGTATGATGGAAACAAGCATTTTTCCAAACATTTAATGAGGCACACACATAAAGGTGGTTAACATGAGTACCCATTTTTCCGTTAGTATCCATTGTCTGCTTCTTCTGGCTGAAGGGGCACCGGAGCGAATGACATCGTCACTTATTGCTTCCAGCATCAATACAAACCCGGTAGTTGTGAGAAGGATTATGAGCCGACTCAAACAAGCGGGTTTGGTGGATTCGTCGCCTGGAGCACGCGGCTTTCGTCTAAGCATGTCCAGTTCAAACATCAATCTGAAAATGATCTATGAGGCGACCAAGGATGAAGGTCCGTTGTTCGCCATCCATACCGACAGCAATCATAATTGTGAGGTAGGCAGGAACATAGACGCATTATTGGATGGTTTATATACCGTGGCAGAGCAGAAAATACAGGCGTTTTTCGAGACCGTTACGCTGCGAGATCTGGAGCAGGCACTTCAGCAGCGCGTGGGGCAACAAAGTTCATCCGTGTAAAGACGCTGGTAAGGAGAATTTATATGAAAATCATCGTACTTTCAGACACTCATATGCCGCATAGAAGCAAAACGTTGCCTAGTCGGCTTGTACAGGAGTTAAAAGGAAGTGACCTCATTCTCCATGCCGGAGACTGGACGGATTGGTTCGTATATGAATGTCTAGCTGAATTTGCGCCTGTGCAAGGCATTGCCGGAAACAATGATGGAATGGACATCGTGGAGCGTTTAGGCTATCAGCGAATCGTTGAAGTTGAAGGCAAGCGGATCGGTATGGTTCACGGTCACGGCTGGCGAGGAACGACAGAAAATATCGCATTGAATACGTTTAAGGGAGAAACGCTGGATTGCCTGATTTATGGACATTCGCATATTCCGGTGGTCAAAACGATTGACGGTCAGCTTGTCCTTAATCCGGGGTCTCCGACGGACAAACGCGGCGAAGACGAATATTCATTTATCGTGCTGACGATTGAAGCTGGTCAGATGGAAGCACAGCTTGTTCTTTATCCAGATAAACATTGATTTAAAACCAACAACTGTTGATTAAAGGGGAAGCTATGGCCATTTTTGAATTAGAACCAATGAAGCATCATGTGTTGATCTGCAATGGAGGCACATGTATGCGACATGAGGGTGAAGAAGTTACACAGGCAATTCGGGATGAAATTCGTAAACAAAATGCAGAAGCATATATTCACACGACCAGAACTCGCTGTAATGGGCGTTGTCATGATGCTGCGGTTGTGATCGTATATCCTCAAGGGGACTGGTATGGTCAAATGACCCCCGACTCGGGGACTCAACTGGTGCAGAAGCTCGTAACGGGAGAGAAGCTGGAACCTCATCTTTTTCATGAGTGTACAGGTAAATCCAGCTCGGAATAATCCAATCAACCATTTATAAGAACATGAGTAGAGAAAATCTTTGCGGAGATTTTCTCTTTTTTGCGTTTAATCCTCGATGTGAAAGGTAAAAGTATACTGTGAACACCAATCCGATAGGGAGGGAAGTAAAATGGCCCCATTTGAAGATAACCTGCACGATCAGAATGAGCAGAAAGGACAGACGGGGAAAGGAACAACGGAGTCTAAACATCAGGAACAGTCGATCAATCGAGATCATGCAGAGCAGTATCCGACAGAGCAGGAAAGCTTGTTTGACCGTTTTGAGATTGAGTAGACGGTAGACGCCATTCCCGTAGAGGATTTGAAGATGGAAAGGCAGGAGGAGAGAGACAAGGATGCAACCAAGCACACCTCTTCCAGTGAGAAAAAATATAATGGTGGCGTATAATCATCAACTAACTGGTAATATTTAAAAAGAAATCTCTTGACTTTAAGATATATGTAATGTATATTAAGTTACGAAAAGTAATTAATTTTTCTCAGGAGGTAACAAAATGGCTAAAGACTTCTTCACAGCTCTGAAAGACAGACGCTCCTATTATGGTATTAGCAAAGAACAGGTCATTTCTGACCAACGGATTCAAGAGATTGTAGAGGAAGCTGTTAAGTATACACCTACCTCTTTCAACTCCCAAACTTCACGTGCTGTAGTGTTGCTCGGAGAGCATCATGATAAACTGTGGAATATTACAGAAGATATTTTGCGTGAGGTTGTAGGCAATGAGGAGCAATTCAAGTCTACTGCCGAGAAAATGAACGGTTTCCGCAGCGGATACGGAACAGTCTTGTTCTTTGAAGACAATAACGTGGTAGCTGGTCTGCAGCAACAATTTGAAGCCTATGCGGACAATTTCCCAATCTGGTCCAACCAATCTAATGGTATGTTGCAATTGGTAGTATGGACGGCTCTGGAGCAAGAAGGACTGGGGGCATCCCTTCAGCATTACAACCCATTGATTGATGAAAAAGTGAAAAACGAATGGAACATTCCTGAGCATTGGAAACTGATTGCTGAAATGCCATTTGGTAAACCGACATTCCAACCAGGTGAAAAAGAATTCCAGCCTGTTGAAGAACGAGTAAAAACATTTAAATAATTATAATTTTCACGATAAAATGACGATTCAGGCTCGACTTGGTAAAGCACTGTGGGTATCCACAGTGCTTTTTGTCATTCCATTTTTAAGGCATATAAGCTTTGATATGTACGGACACAGGGGTTAATTCATCCGTTAGTGGGTGATATTATGTTTAAAATTGGATGAGAAGTTTACATTGGTGTTATTGCGGTTTTATGCAGATGTCTAGGATAACGCGCATTCAAAGGAGGAAAAGTGATGAACTATGATTGCATTATTGTTGGTGGGGGAATTGCCGGATTGCAAGCAGCGATTCAATTGGGGAGATACAGCAGTCATCGAGTTCTAGTGATAGATTCGGGCTATGGTCGATCTACGCTGTGCCACCAGTATCATAATATTTTGGGCTTTCCTGACGGAATTTCTGGTGAAGAGCTGCGACGGCTTGGACGTAGTGAAGCCACGAAACTAGGTACTGAATTTGTTGAAGGGAAGGCGGCAAAAGCCGCCAAAAGAGATGAGCTTTTTGACATTCAAGTGGATGCAGGATCCGTCTATTCGTCAAAAACGCTGCTGTTGGCGACAGGGCTAACGGACCGTTTTCCAAAGCTGGATGGGTTACAAGCCTGCTTGGGCAACAGTGTATATGTGTGCCCGGATTGTGACGGTTATGAGGTTCAGGATCGCAGCACGGTCGTTATGGGGGCAGGCAAAGCAGGAGCTTCCATGGCTCTGACTTTATCAGCGCGCACCGATCAACTTGTTTATGTCAATCATGAGCGTTCAGAGGTGCCGGACGAGCTGATCGTAAAGCTGCGGGAAAAAGGGATTGGCTATAAGGAAGCAGCCATTTCAGAGATTATAACCGGAGAATGGGGCTGTTTTGAAGGAGTGCGGCTGGCTGATGGACATGTGGTTCGAGCAGAGCGGGGCTTTTTAGCCTTTGGCAGCAATCACGTTCATTCAGAGCTGGCGGAGCAACTGGGTGTACATCTGCTGCATAATAAGCATATTGAGACTCATCCTCGCAGCAAAATGACAAATGTGGAAAATGTATGGGTAGCCGGGGACTTAGGAGCTCATGCCGAGCAAGCGACTGTGGCGATGGGAGAAGGAGCTATGTCAGCGATTTGGATACACAAGGTATTAACTGGTATGAAAACAAAAGAACCGCAGCTCTGAGAGCTGCGGTTTAGAACGATGGGTGTGTACTCGTTGGGAGTTGAAGTTCGAAGCGTTTTAATTGATCGCTCATGCCGTACTTACGTAAAATTTCCGTCTGTTTGTTGCCGATAAGATCAAAATGCGGATAGGGCTGACGCTGATGAATATATTGGGGGTTCAATCCGTTATGGTTGCACCATAAGCGCAGCTTGTCCAAATCAGAACATCCCACCTTGGTGACGGTTGTAATGCCTGGAAAGCGATCATCCAGCCAGTAATGTGTCAGGAAAGCAATTTCACCACGACTGACCTCTCTTTTCCAGGCCATAAGCTCCTGCCGGGTAATGCCAAATGCCATCGTTCTCATCCTTCCTTGGCTCATTCTGAAATCATGAGCTGTTGCGCGGTTGTTCCATTATTTTCGTACTATAGTTTGTATTATGATCCACATGGGGTAACACAATAACAGGAGACCCTGTGTGACGACCTCCTGTTAGCGGTTAAAGCCATCTCTCGGCCCAGCTCTCCACACCATTTAATGCATCACCTAGCTCTTTACCCTTGCGTGTCAGCGAATACTCGGTACGCACAGGCCGCTCTGTGATGACATTGCGAAGGATCAGGCCGGAAAGCTCTAGTTCCTTGATGCGTTCGTTCAGCATGCGTTTACTAAGATCAGGTATGGAGACGTGAATTTCACTAAATCGTTTGGGATGTTCCATCAAAGTATGAATGATGAGAGCGGTCCATTTTTTGCTGATGATCTGAAAGGACTGTTCCACCTTACCGCACAAAAGCTTAGGCTGCCTGTCGTCGCTCATCTGAATCCCCTCAATTTCATTGTTGTTTTAAACAGTATACTAAAAGTAACTCTGTATACCAATAGTAACTATAACGCTTTGTATCAACTGTGACATATTTAACAGTTTTTTCTCTTTCCTTTCGTCAATCATACCACAGAAAACGTTATCATTACAGGATATATCGAATGTTCACGATTTCGCTAAAATTTGATTGACTTGCCCCTTATTTTGGGTGTATTATGGGTTACGTTAATTCCTCAGGTAACTTTTAATAACCTCATCTTTATAATGGGAAGAAGGAATATTTCATGGATTCAATGACATTTGTCTTATTTGGAGCGACAGGGGATTTGGCGAAACGCAAAATTTACCCTGCCTTGTATAATTTGTTTGTAGAAGGTAAAATTCCGGCTTCCTTTTCTGTAATTGGGATGGGGCGTCGTGAAGTGGCGGACGAGCAATTTCAAAGTAATGTAGAGCAATCCATTAAGGATTTTTCCAGACACGTGAATGAAGACCGTGCACAGATGGATCAGTTCTTAAGTGCTTTCCGTTACAGCGCATTGAACGTCAACCACCCGGAAGATTATAAAAAGCTGCTGCAGCTTGCTGAGCAACGTGAAAATGACTTGGGAATTCCGGGGAACCGCATGTTTTACTTATCGGTGGCACCGGAATTTTTTGATGTGATTGCCCTCAATATTCGGGAGAGTGGTTTAGCTGAAACAAAGGGTTGGAAACGGCTCATTATCGAAAAACCATTTGGACATGATCTGGAATCAGCACGTGAGCTGAATGATCGCCTGAGCAGAACATTTGCTGAGGATGAGATTTATCGTATTGACCATTACTTAGGTAAGCCCATGGTACAAAACCTGGAAGCCTTAAAATTTGCTAATCCATTGCTTCAAGGGATATGGAACAATCAATACATCGCCAATGTGCAAATTACCGCATCCGAGACTGTAGGGGTGGAGGAGCGAGCAGGATACTATGATCATTCTGGCGCTATTCGTGATATGGTACAAAATCACATGCTACAGGTGTTGATGATGACGGCTATGAACAAGCCGGGACATGTCACGGCTGACCAGGTGCGTGATGAAAAAAGCAAGGTGATGGACGCGCTTCGTGCACTTGATCCTTCCGATATTGCTTCCAACGTGGTTAGAGGCCAATATACCAACGGTGAGATCAACGGAAAAGCAGTTCCTTCCTATAATGAAGAGCCGGACATCGGTCCTGATTCACAAAATGATACTTTCATTTCAGCTCGCCTATGGATTGACAACGAACAATGGTCGGGTGTACCTTTCTATATTCGTACTGGCAAACGCATGAAAGAAAAATCTACTCGTATCGTTGTGGAATTCAAAAAGGACAGCACAGATCCTTATGCCGCTCAAGGGCAACCCACTGACCCGAACTTGCTGATCATCCATGTTAACCCGGATGAAAAGGTAACGCTGCGTCTGAATAGCAGAGACCCGTTAAACGCTGGTCAACTGGAAACGGTTCTGATGAATTATCATTCCGAGGCCAAGGATGTACCAGAAGCCTATGAGCGCCTCATCTTTGATGCGTTGCGCGGCGATTCCACCTTTTTTGCTCATTGGAACGAAGTTGAGCTTTCATGGGTGTGGGTTCAACCTGTACTGGAAGCTTTTGCTCGTGGTGAGGTTCCACTTCATACGTATGCAGCAGGCTCTTACGGTCCAGAAGCTTCAGATCAATTGTTGGAAGAGCAAGGCTTTACATGGTGGCTGGACGAAAAGTCCGAAAGCACTGAAAAAGCAGTCGTTCGTTCTTAACATCAATAAGAAAGTATATACAAAATATGTTTGCTACGGCAGGAGGCCTTTACAATGCAAGTAGGATTAATTGGTTTGGGAAAAATGGGCTTAAATCTCGGGAAAAATTTGATCGATCATAAGCATGAACTTGTGGCTTACGACGTCAATGCAGCCGCCATCCAAGAAATGAAGGATTATGGAGCTACAGGTGCTTCCACATTGGAAGAGCTTGTACAGGCAACTCAATCCCCTAGAGTATTGTGGATTATGGTTCCTCACCAAATTGTGGATTCTGTGCTGGATCAGCTTCAACCGATGTTGTCCAAAGGAGACATCATTATTGAAGGTGGTAATTCTCATTACAAAGAGTCTATTGCTCGCCATGCCCGTCTTCAAGAATATGGTATCAGCTTCATGGATGCTGGAACCTCAGGCGGGATGGAAGGCGCACGCAATGGCGCTTGTTACATGATCGGTGGCGATCCGGAAGCTTGGGCGGTTGTTGAGCCTATTTTCCGCGACACAGCAGTGGAAAACGGATATCTGTATGCAGGTAAATCCGGAAGCGGACATTTTCTGAAAATGGTTCATAACGGTGTGGAATACGGCATGATGGCTTCCATTGGTGAAGGATTTGAAGTGCTGGAAAAAAGCAGCTTTGACTTTGATTATGAACAAGTAGCGCGTGTGTGGAACAACGGTTCTGTTATTCGCTCTTGGTTGATGGGCTTGACTGAACGGGCATTCTCCAAAGATGCAAACCTGGACGAAATCCGTGGGGTTATGCACTCTTCTGGTGAAGGAAAATGGACGGTTGAGGAAGCGCTGGACATTCAGGCTGCAACTCCAGTCATTGCTTTGTCCCTGCTGATGCGCTACCGTTCTCTTGATGCGGACACGTTCAACGGGAAAGTGGTTGCTGCGCTGCGCAATGAATTTGGCGGTCACGCGGTAGAAAAGAAGTAATAACGATATAAGCTAGTATCTATCCCCGTAGCTTCACAACTGCGGGGATATTGCTATATGTTTTGTCGTTTATTGGATGTTTGCAAAACCTGCATATGCATATTTTTCCTTGTATATCCGCACAATAGGTGAAAAAGGCGGAAGGATGAATAGCATATGTGCAAAAGGTTTTCGTTATCGGCTGATTTGGATGAGGTAAGGGATCATTTTGGTATACAACGGGTGATGTATTATTACAAAACGCGTTATAACATGAGTCCCACCCAGCATGTTCCAATTGTGCTGCATCAGGATGGAGAACGGGTACTTGATGAATTTCGCTGGGGATTTATTCCCTACTGGGGCAAGGATTGTGTCAATGCAGACTTGAATACGGTTCGGGTAAATCCGAGTTATCGCAAGATGGCGGAAACCCGACGTTGTATTATTCCATGCAATGGATTTTATTATTGGCGCAAATTGGGTAAACGCATGTGTGCTGTACGGGTGGTACTGCCGGAACAGAAGATGTTTGCGGTCGCGGGACTATATGAAGTATGGCAGGATAGTCGTAAGGAGTCTTTACGCACCTGTACGATGATGACAGTTCATGCCAATACGGATATACGTGAATTCGATACCCGTATGCCAGCTATTTTGGAAGCTGATCATATAGATTCATGGCTGGACCCGTCTGTCCAGAACATAGATGAGCTGTTGCCTCTACTGCGCACGTATGAGCAAGGCGACATGAGCATCTATCCAGTGACCCCACTGGTGGCCAATGATGAACATGATAACCGTGAATGTATTCAGGAAATGGATTTGCAGTGGTCCTGGATTAAACCTTAAACGTATGGAGATTTTCATCCATTATTGATCATAAGCTTCCCGCCACCTGCATAGGTATGTATTGGGGAACAAGCGTCATGATCCGGGGAGAGGGGAAACGGCCGAAGGAGTATCTCATGTGGGATGGAGGCGATTGGAATGAGTAACGATACACTCATCCAGCTGCTAGTGCTCATGGTGACGATCATCGGTCTGGTCCAAAACCGGTAAGTGGCAGGTTCCAGAAGGCGGGAGAATTGCCGTAGGCAATCTTCCGTTTTTTTCTGTGTTAAAAAGCTCGCAGATTAAGGAAGCTTACGGTACAATAGATGCTAGGCTACAGGTGACAAGACACCTGAATATACGTCTGCATACGATATATTTTTAAGGGAGAGCGAATCATGAGTGAATTAACTTCATTACCACCAGCCAAAAAAAGAAAATTGCTGTTTAGCGCAGGGCTCAGCTGGTTGTTTGATGCTATGGATGTGGGGCTGCTTTCATTTATAGTCGCAGCGTTGGCAAAGGAGTGGCATCTGGGATCTGAGCAAATTGGACTGCTGACTGCAATGAATTCGATAGGAATGGTGTTCGGAGCCGCTTTGGCGGGGATTTTGGCGGATCGTTACGGCAGACGCGCCATATTAGTGTGGACATTGTTGATCTTTTCTATTGCCAGCGGCTTATCAGCTTTGGCGACAGGACTCGGAATGCTGCTGGTGCTGCGTTTTATTGCTGGTGCAGGCTTGGGCGGGGAATTGCCTGTTGCTTCGACGCTGGTGTCAGAATCAGTGCCTGTAAAAGAACGAGGAAGAGCGGTTGTCCTGCTGGAAAGCTTCTGGGCGGCAGGCTGGATCCTTTCGGCTCTTATTGCTTATTTTGTTATTCCGAAGTATGGTTGGCAAATGGCATTTATTCTCGGCGCAGTACCTGCGCTGTACGCTCTTTATCTGCGCAGAGCTATTGAGGATTCACCGCGTTACAAGCAGCAAAGCGTTAAACTTCCGCTGCGTGCACGATTGGCTTCGATTTGGTCGGGACCCAATCGCAAGTCTACGCTGATGCTGTGGATTTTATGGTTCACAGTTGTATTTTCATACTACGGCATGTTCCTGTGGCTACCGAGCATTATGTTTATGAAAGGTTTCGAACTGGTTAAAAGCTTTGAATATGTACTGATCATGACGCTTGCGCAACTACCAGGTTACTTTACCGCCGCCTATCTAATTGAAAAGCTGGGGCGCAAATTCGTACTGATCATCTACTTGCTGCTCACAGCAGTGTCCGCCCTTTGGTTCGGCACCTCGGAAACGGCGGGAATGCTGCTAGCTGCTGGTATCTGCTTGTCCTTTTTTAATCTCGGTGCTTGGGGAGCCATGTACGCTTATACTCCGGAATTGTACCCGACAGCGGTCCGTTCTACCGGTGTGGGTATGGCGGCTGCGTTTGGCCGTATTGGAGGCGTTATCGGGCCTTTTGCGGTCGGTATACTCGTAGGACAAGGCGTAGCGTTACCATCTATCTTTGTGATTTTCTTCGTAGCTATCTTGATCGGAGCAGCGGCTGTATGGTTGCTGGGTACGGAAACCAAAAACCAGGAGATTGACTAACCTTTACATTCACCTGTGTAAAGATTCATAATATAAGAGAGAGGAGTGACCTGAAATGGAGCATACCTTTCTGCTCAAGGCAGACTGGAACGGGGGGCGCAACAGCGACGGCCGTATTGAGGCTGGACAGTTGCGGACTGCAATTTCGATCCCAGCTGAGATGGGGGGCCCTGGTGTGGGCACCAATCCAGATGAAATGCTGCTCGGTGCCGCCGCTACCTGCTATTTGATTACGTTGGCGGCGATGATGGAGCGCGCGAGTCTCCCGGTGGCATCACTGGCGCTGGAATCCGAAGGGATTGTCGATGTAACGAACAATATTTTTACATATCGCCGAATTGTGCATCGTCCGCAGGTTCAATTGGCCGCCGATGCGACAGAATCGCAGATCGAACAAGCATTGCGACTGGCAGAGCAGGCAGAAACCTCATGCATGATCTCGCGTGCCGTAGCGGGAAATGTGACGTTGTCCACAGAGCCCGTGGTGGAGCGCGCCTCTTAAAGCGATATTTGTAACAGGAGCAATCATTCCAATTGCCCATCATTTTTTTAATCCAAGGAGGACACAACCATGACAGCACAACAAAAATTGCTCGTATTCGCAGGCTCTTACGCCGAATTGGAAGGTAACGGAGTTTATTCGTACACTTTTAATGAACAGACAGGAGCACTTACACTACAGGATGAGTTCTCCGGCTTGAAAAATCCTACATTCCTGAATGTGGACGTCAAAAATCGGAAGCTGTATTCCATTGGAGAGACGACTTCTGCTGCAGGAGCGAAAGTAGGCGAAGCCTCTGCTTTCGAAATTGACCCAGTTAAAGGAACATTTACATTGCTGAATCGTGCGGAAAACGTGGGTGCAACAACTTGCCACATTCAGCGTGATCCATCTGATCGTTACCTTATTGTAGTCAGCTACCACGGAGGTATGGTGGGACTGGTATCTCTGACCGAGGACGGACGTATCGGTGAGTTGCTGGATGTTAAACAGCATGAGGGCAAAGGGGCACATCCTGAACGTCAGGATCGTCCACATCCACATTCCAGTTTCTTTAGTCCGGATGGCCGCTTCCTGTTCGTACAAGATCTCGGTCTGGATCTGATCCGCGTTTACACCATTGATGACAGCAAAGGACAACTGGTGCTTCATGGTGAAACGAAAACCCATGCAGGTGCAGGTCCACGTCATTTGACGTTCCACCCGAATGGTAAATTTGCTTTTGTCATTAACGAAGTGGATTCTTCCATTACTTCTTTTGCATACGATGCAGAGGCTGGCAAGCTCACTGAGCTTGAGAGCGTACCGACATTGCCGTCTGACTTTACAGGTGAAAACACAACTGCTGAAATTGCGATTTCGGGGGATGGAGCTTATCTGTACGGTTCCAACCGCGGGCATGACAGCATTGTGGTATACGCTGTAGACGGAGCAAATGGCAAGTTGAGCTTGGTCGAGCATGTATCTGCCGAAGGGGAGCATCCACGCCATTTTGCTTTGACTCCAAATGGTGACCATATGCTCGTGGCCAACCGCGACACCAACAACATTGTTACGTTCAAAGTGGACAAGGCAAGTGGACGCTTGACCTACACTGGGCAACAAGTAACCGTGTCCAAGCCAGTATGCGTACAGCCTTTTTACTTTTCTGTGTAAAAGGAGCGCTACATTTATATCATGCGGAGTGGTTAAGTGATAGTGATGCGGATAATGGTCGCTACGAGAACGGATCATTCTTCCGGTCGCTGTTGCCCCCGGATTTCTCGATTGTATGTTCAAGGGTAGAAATCCGGGGACAAAGGCGAACGCTCCGCTTCTTCAGAACAATTCCGTCCTCTCCGCTGCTTTAGTGCTTTTGGCGACCATTTTTTTATGCAGAAACAATAAATGAATACGTATATGTTGATGGTACTGATAGATTAACCAAGCATAGAAAATTTTTTAGTGAAAACGGCTCGTAGGATAACCTACAGCCGTTTTTATTTTAGGGCTTAGTCATTTCAAAAGAAGTCACTACCTACAAAAATAATATAAAATTTTATGGTTACAAATAAGATACGAATAATCTCGGCAGGAAAAGGGTACATATGTTATAAGCGGGACAAGAATCTCTCAATCCGATAATGCAAATCTAGGACAAGCATTGTGAGTTCCATATAAGGGTTAGAGGCTTAAAATAAAAGTATTATATTTGGCCTAAGTATTAGTTTAGGTCGTTGGCTTTTTTAGAGGCAAACTCATGAAAAATGACCAATGGCAAGGATAAACTGAGTAACGAAGCGGGCAGATGGATTTCGGAGAAGCGATAGCGTTCGCCTTTGGAACTTGATTTTAACCATTAAAATATATTCAAAAAATCAAGCTCCAACAGCGATCGGAGAAACCATCTGATCGCGAAGTGGGCCTCACAGACCGATAAGAGTATATAAAGGAGGAAACGAAATGAAAATTATCATTACGCAAAAGGAAGCCGTCGACAAAGGAATATGGACAGAGATCATGGGGATGTTTGCTGTGACCAAAGAGGACGAAGTATGGCAAAATGAAGAGTTTATTCTCACCGAAGAACAGGCACGTCAGGTCGGATTATTAAGATAGCAAAGACAAATAGGACATGTTATCAAGTTTTAAGACCAAGTCTTAAAAAATCGTAACTTCTTTTTTATGTATCTGATACACTTTTTAACCGTGCAACGTTTATGATAAGTACACAAGGGTAATGAAGCTTACAGACACCGTGTACATACCCAAACGGCAAGGAGAGATCAGACATGATGAAACTAGCTTCGAAATGGACCGTATTGGCTTTAATGATGATGCTGATTACGACGGCAGGGGCAACAGCGCAAGGCTACACGCCTGTAGCAGCTGCTGAAAATCAGGAGACCGTATATATAAACCAAATGGAGATTCGTGAAGGACAAATTTATTTGTCGGCAGACCCGATTGAATGGTATGAAGGCGCGGCAGCTGACAAAGCATTTGTGGAGCATGAAGGAAATACAGGATTGGATGGAGCTCCGGATGGCTACTACATCGTAAACAATTCCGTGCAAAATGACGTGTATCAGGTTGCACCAGATGCTTCAGTAGAGGTGCAGATTTATGATCACACGGGTAACATAGAAGATACAGACGTGCAATGGAACGAATCGATTCCTCTGGCACAGTTTGAGAAAGATTTTGCTAAAAAGGACGTTCTGGACCTCAGTCAATTTCCATACCATATTACGCTTCGTGAGGGTAAAGTTATAAAAATCGTGCAGCAATTCATTCCTTAAAATAGAAGTAATCTCATTTCACAAACACGTGCTTTCACTTGATTATAGATCAGGGGAGCACGTGTTTTTTTATACTTTATAACAAAAAAAGAGGATATCCAGCCCATATAGGGCGCGGATATCCTCTTCTCTTCATAATATATGATTAGAACGATTTTGCTGTGTCTACTGCACGTTGTACAGCAGAAGCAACGATTTCTTGTGCTTGATCTGGAGATTGATTATGTCCTTCCAGAACAACTTTCACGATGTCTTTCACTCCGAAGAAGGATAAGATGTTGTTCATGAAGTTCAAAGACATTTCAGCTGCAGCAGCTGGTCCTTCGGAATAAACGCCGCCTCTTGCATTCAGCAGGGCTACTTTAGTTTCAGTTACGAGACCAACAGGACCTTCAGCAGTGTATTTGAATGTTTTACCAGCTTGGTTCAGGTAGTCAATGTACGTATGCAGTACAGCTGGAATCGTCATGTTCCAGAGCGGGAAAGCAAATACGACTTTGTCTGCTGCCAGGAATTGATCCAGGTAGCCATTAGCAATGTTTGCCAGGCGAGCTTCTTCTGCGTTCAGCTCCATGCCTCTAGCGGATTTGAACGTGCCGTTGATCATGTTAGCGTTCAAATAAGGAAGCTCGACGGAGAACAGGTCCAGCTCAGTGATTTCATCAGTTGGGTGGGAAGACTTGTAGCTTTCTACGAAGGCGTTATACAATTTAACTGTTGCAGATTCTTCAGCTGTACGATCATTAGCTTTGACAAATAATACTTTAGACATGATTTATTTCCCCCTAAGTAAGTTGAATAAGTAAGTTAAGTTAGTAAGTTACCAAGTAATATTACAATATAAAGATAATATCTGTCAACACTTTTATATTAAATTTACTTTGAAAAGCTACTTTATTTTTTACACTGAAAATTTTACGTGTTTCTTTTGCAAAATATCAGTTTTGCGGTAAAATTTAAATGTAAAGTTTAATGAAGAGAATGGTTTGAGTAGGCGAAGAAGAAAATGAACATGGTGCCAGCAAGATATAGCACAATAGTTGAACGAAAAAAGGTGAGTAGCTTGAAGATAGGTTTTTTTGATTCAGGATTGGGTGGAATTACAGTATTGTCCGAGGCACTAAGACGTTTGCCAAACGAAAATTTTGTATACATGGCGGATACCCTCCATGTGCCTTACGGGACGAAAACTCCCCAAGAGGTGCTTGGTTATGTCAAGGCTTCAGTACAAACGATTCTAAAAGAAGATGTTAAGGCATTGGTAATTGCCTGCAATACGGCTACAAGTATCGCGGTTGCGGAGCTAAGGAAAGAATATCCTATTCCGATTATTGGTATGGAGCCAGCAGTGAAGCCAGCGGTCGAGATGAACCGATCCAATGGTAAAAGAGTTCTGGTGTTAGCCACACCATTGACCTTGAAACAATCCTGTTATGCAGCGCTGGTATCCAGAGTTGACGATCATGGGAGCGTGGACTCACTACCTCTGCCGGAGCTAGTACAGTATTGCGAACAGTTGAATTTTGACCGGGCAGAAATGTCCGAATATTTTAACCGGGAGCTGTCTTCGTTCAATCTCGACATATATGGTACGGTGGTATTGGGGTGTACTCATTATCCTTTTTATAAGGAGATTCTAAGGGAACTACTGCCTTCTCATATTCAGTTAATTGACGGGAGCCAGGGAACAGTTAGACGGTTGAAACAGGTGTTGTCTGAGCGTAATTTGCTGGAGCCTTCGCCAAAATCCGGTCCATCGCAGGAGGGACACATTACATTTCTATGTTCTAGTCAGGATGAGACCTATGTGCATAAGATGGAGCGGGCGCTTGAAATCTATGCGGAGCATGAAAAGATTTATTTTTAAAAGAAGAGCGGCTGGCGAACGTGTTGGATCTTAATGAAATATCCAAATCGCCAGCCGCATTGTCGATCAGACGCATGGAGGGAGGGCGTAAGATGGATGTTCAACTGATCCTGAATGAGCTTCACGAAACGGGCGTGCTTGAAAGCCATATGCGAAATCTCAAACCGCTGACCGGCGGAACTTCGAGCAAAGTGGTTGTTGTCATGGACGGAACTAAGCCGCGATACGTGATTAAGCAAAATGATCCCGCTGTCGTAGAAGCCGAGGCAGAATTCTTACATACCTATGTACAGATTGAGAAACTATCGCGTTTGGTTTATGTAGATCCGTTGCACCGTTATTTGGTGTACACGTTTAGGTCAGGGCTCACACAGTATCATGGACGAAACAAAAGCGATTTGTTACTTCGTCTGGCGACGGAGGTGATCTCGCACTATAAGCCTTTTGGTGAGGAACGTCATTATGGTTATCCGGACCACCCGTTTGTGGAATGGAGAGATTTTCTGCTGCACAGAACGAAGGAATCTGAAAAGATCATACAAGACGTTTTACCCCCAGAGGATCATCGGTTCGTCCATACCCTTGTGGCCGGATCGCCGCAACGGAATATTAAATATTTGCTTCATGGTGACTGTGGAGTACATAATTTTGTGTTTGCCGAAAATGGTACGTTGACAGGCATTATTGATCCTGACCCAGTCGTGGGAGAGCCTCTGTATGATTTGATATACGCCTTTTGTTCTTCACCCGATAGGCTGATCGTCGATACTATTTTGCCTGCCTTAGAGAAGCTTGGGCCGGAGATGACAGGGGAATACGAGCTGAACAGGGAGGTACTACAAGGATTATACTTTCGTATTGCTACCTGCATTCGGCATCATCCGGGAGATCTAGATCAATATACAGAAGCGTGGACCTATTGGCTAGACAGGATTTGCTGAAAGGAATAGGGAACATGAGCATACAAGGGTGGAATCATATTTGCTTTTCGGTGTCTGATTTGGAGAAGTCTATACATTTCTATCAGAATATACTAGATGGAAAACTGCTCGTTAAAGGACGTAAGTTGGCTTACCTGGACTGCTTGGGAATGTGGCTGGCCCTCAATGTGGAGGAGGATATCCCAAGAAATGAAATTCATCAATCCTATACGCATATTGCATTTTCGGTAGCGGAAGCGGATTTTGAGAGCATGCTTAACAAGCTGAGAACTTTTAATGTCACCATTTTGCCCGGAAGAGAGCGGAATGAACAGGACAAAAGGTCGGTCTATTTTACAGATCCAGACGGACATAAGTTTGAATTCCACACAGGACAATTGCAGGACCGCTTGAACTATTATAGAAACGATAAAAAGCATATGACTTTTTATGATTGAGTAAGTGTTATCGATATTGACGTGTAGGTATTAAGTAATAATTGGGTCGCATTTAGGAGGAATACGGAAGGATGTCACTGTCTCAGGAAAACGGTTCCAAGCAAGCACAAGCCGTTAAAACGATGACGGTTTTTGCCATCACTTGGCCGATCTTTATAGAGATGTTGTTTCACATTTTGATGGGTAGCGTGGATACGTTCATGCTAAGCCATGTTTCTGATGAGGTTGTATCGGCTGTAGGTGTATCAAGACAGTTGATTGAATTTACGATTATACTTTTCAATCTGCTTGGTCTTGGTGTAGGTGTGATCATTGCTCAGCTATTGGGGGCGCAAAAGCATGTGGATGCAAGCCGTGTTACGGCTTCGGCACTAACCTTTAATCTGGTGTTTGGTCTGGCGCTGAGTTTGATGTTTATTGTGAGCCGGGATTTTTTACTATCCTTTTATCATATTACCCCGACGATTAAGGAAAATGCAGAAATCTATATGATGCTGGCAGGGGGTTCGCTGTTTCTGGAAGCGCTCATGCTAACCGCAGGTCCGGTTATTCGCTCGCATGGTTTTACTAAAGATACGATGATCGTGGGCATTGGTATGAATATATTGCATATCGTGGGGAATGCGTTGCTCATTTATGGCTGGTTTGGTCTGCCGCAGATGGGAGTGGCGGGAGCAGCGATTTCAACAGTTATTAGCCGTGCTGTAGCATGTGTCTGGATTTTTCTACTGTTGTACAAGCGTGTAAGTGCGCCGATTCGCATCCGGTATTATGTACAGCTTCAATGGAGTAAGCTGGTAGCCATCCTGAAGATTGGTATTCCTGCCGGGCTGGAATGGTTGTCTTATCAGCTTAGCCAAATGATGGTGACCCGGTTTGTCAGCTTTATGGGTACAACGGCGATCGCAACCCATTTTTATACGAATACAATTGTGTACTTTTTTATGGTATTTGGAATGGCTGTAGGTGAGGGGACAGAAATTATTGTTGCCCGCCTGATTGGAGCAGGAGACAAGGAAAAGGCCTATCATCAACTTTTACGGAGCCTGAAATGGTCTTTGGTCATTACGATTGCTGTGATCGTGGTAGTATCCTTTTTCCGATATGAAGTGATGGCGATCTTTTCAGATGAGCCGGCGATCATTCAATTAGGGGCAGCAATTTTGCTCTTCTGTATATTGCTGGAGCCGGGCCGAGTGTTTAATCATGTTGTCATTAACTCCTTGCGAGCGGCGGGAGATGTTCAGTTCCCGTTGATGATGGCCATTATTTCAATGTGGGGGATTAAAATCCCGCTAGCATATGTGCTGGGCATTCATATGGGATATGGTGTGCTGGGAGTGTGGATTGCACATGCCTGCGATGAGTGGGTACGAGGCATTTTCCACTATTTACGCTGGAAGGGGCGGAAATGGCAGCACAAATCGCTGTTATCTAAGGCTGAACTTCAGGCGGAATCAGCCTAAGGCTGAAAGAGATTCTACAACAGACATTCTCCAAGCGAATTGGAGGATGTCTGTTTTTTTACAAAAATAAGCAAAATGGGGATGTTCAAACTTTTCAAAAATTGCTAGAATATAGTAACCTCGAATGTAATAGAGGTTTTCAAAGTTTCAAAGTTTCAAAGACGGATGGTTTCCGATTGTATCCATGAAGGAGGGAATAAGATGGAACGTAAAGTGCATATCATTCCTTACCAAGTGATCAAGCAGGAGCAACAAGTGAATGAAATACCGCGAGGTGTAGAGCTGATTCAGGCTCCTGCGGTATGGAACCAGACTCGAGGCCGAGGCGTGAAGGTGGCGGTGCTGGACACGGGCTGTGATTCGGACCATCCTGATTTGAAGGCGCGCATTATTGGCGGCCGGAATTTCACGGATGATGATCAAGGTGATCCGGAAATTTTCAAGGATTACAACGGTCATGGTACGCATGTGGCAGGAACCATTGCGGCAGCAGAAAATGCGGATGGTGTCGTGGGTGTTGCTCCAGAGGCAGACCTACTCATCATCAAAGCGCTAAACAAGCAGGGCTCCGGTCAATATGACTGGATTATTCAAGGCATCTATTATGCGATTGAGCAAAAGGCAGATATCATATCGATGTCACTTGGCGGTCCTGAGGATGTGCCAGAGCTTCATGAAGCAGTAAAAAAGGCTGTAGCTAGCCAAATCTTAGTCATCTGTGCAGCTGGAAATGAGGGAGATGGTGACGACAGAACGGACGAGCTTGGCTACCCCGGCTGTTATAATGAAGTGATTAGCGTAGGTGCTATCAATTTTGACAGGCACACCTCAGAATTTAGTAATTCTAATAATGAGGTGGATTTGGTTGCACCGGGAGAAGATATTTTGTCCACCGTTCCGGGCGGCAAATATGCGACCTTTAGCGGAACTTCGATGGCTACTCCGCACGTAGCAGGTGCATTGGCGTTGATTAAGCAGCTGGCGAATGCGAGCTTTGAGCGTGATCTCACCGAACCGGAATTATACGCACAACTCATCAAACGCACGATTCCACTGGGCAATTCTCCTAAGCTGGAGGGCAACGGTCTACTGTACTTGACGGCAGTGGAGGAGCTTTCTCGTATTTTCGACGCGCAGCGTGTAGCGGGAATACTAACTGTAGGATCATTGAAGGTTAAATAAACCGTAACTTCAATTCGGAAATATAGCGGCTCTCCTAAAGGGAGGGTCGTTTTTTTGGATTTCAAATCTTAGGAAAAACTCCATTTACATTGCATTCAAATGTCGGGTAACATATATCTCAAAGATAGGCATGAGTCAGAAGTGGAGGAGAATATGAACGATATCATGGCGCAAGCTGACGAGCTTAGACGAACAGGGCAAGCAGAGAAAGCACGTAAGCTTCTTTTAAAGGCATTAGAACAGCAGCAAAATGATGCAGAATTGTGGTATCAGACAGCTTGGACGCATGATTCATTGGGCTTAGAGAGGGAAGCGGTTGCCTATTATGAAAAAAGCCTAGGTATGGCGTTATCCGCAGAATCAAGAAAAGGAGCCATCCTGGGACTAAGCAGTACATATCGTGTATTGGGAGATTACGCCAAGGCGAAAGCGTGGTTGGAAACAGGAATGAACGAATTTCCGGATTACAGACCGTTTCGGGTATTTTACGCGATGGTGTTATATAATCTGGGGGAATACGGGAAAGCCATGCAGGAGCTGCTAATGGAGGTGGCTGAGACGACCTCGGATTTATCTACACAGGAGTACTCACGTGCCATTCAATATTATGCAGATAAACTGGATCAGATCGAGGCATAGGTGAACCGGAGTGAGAGCATAAGCAGTAACGTGTATATACGCTCGTACATAAAAAGATCACAGACAGAGAGCAGTAATTCTCTGACTGTGATCTTTTGCTGTTTATTGTTTAGCTATAAGGTCCGTTACTTGATGAGTTATATAACTGTGATTACTGCGCACCTTCAGTAACGGCGATTTCCTTCTCCAGGTTTTCTCTGGACAGGTTGGCCTTCAAATAATCCGGGGTATCGGGCAGGACCAGGTGCAGATTGGATTTTTGACAAATGCGGATGGTGCACTTTTCGACGATAAAATCAAAGACATGCCCGCCTCCAGTGCGTTCATCGTTAATAAAATGCAGATGAAATCCGGCTACCCCAATACCTTGAGCATAGGCAGGTGTCCAAAAACCTGTAATCACGCCGGAAGCCTCATTAAAAGTGAAGGTAGGCTGTGACTTGGTCGCTTCGATAAACGGTTTGTATGGTTTAACTTGGTGAGGTACGGTCCGTGTCTTTACTTCACGAAAAGTACCATCCATACGGAAGGCATAGAACAGATTACGGCTTGGAAACAACGTTAACAGCAGAGCTTCCAGCTCTTCACGATGCATAGGGCGGTCAATAGTATATGTGAAATCTTCCTGGAAAAAGGTGACAGTGGAAAAAGGTGTAGTTTCTTCCGGTTTTACGCGATGGGCCGTACCGTCTGGAAGCAAGTGATAAAATTCACCATCGAACGCGATCATCTCGCCATTCAGTTGATCAAAGGTACCAATTCCGAAATCCCCGTGCTTTTGCAACTCCTCAAAGGCAACAACTCCGTCATAAAGACCATCTAATAGAGCAAGCATGGTGGACGTTTGGTAAATATCATGATCAGTTTCTTGCTTGGTTTCCAATTGTGCAACGGTCATGGCAATACACTTCCTTTTGTAATTGTATGCATTTATTTTCTTTCTTTTTCAATAATAAACGTAAAATTTCAGTAAATAACATGAATAACTCAAAAAAATCATAAAAAAAACGTTATACTCCATAATTGTCATAAAGCCGTCACGAGTGAGGCATGGTTAAGGTTAGTTTAATTGGTTAGGCAGCAGTTTACGTCCCAATTGGATGTTATCCTGATAATCAATCGGAATATCGACAACCACAGGACCATCGGTATGAAGTGCCTGCTGCAATACACTTTCTAGTTCTTCAGGAGAGTGCACGCGTAATCCAGTGGCCCCGAAGCTTTCAGCATATTTCACTACATCAACATCTCCAAATTTTACACCAGACGTTCTTCCGTATTTAATCTGTTGTTGAAAAGCGACCATGTCATAGGAACCATCTCTCCATACGATATGCACCAACGGTGAGTTAAGACGTACGGCGGTTTCGAGCTCCATGGATGAAAAAAGAAATCCTCCGTCTCCAGAAATAGAAACGACTTTGTGACCGGGATTGACGAGCGTGGCAGCAATCCCCCAAGGCAGCGCTACGCCTAGCGTCTGCATTCCGTTGCTGAATAGAAGGCGCCGCGGTTCATACGAACGGAAATATCGTGCCATCCAAATATAGTGTGAACCGACATCACAGGTGACTGTGACGTTATCATCAATCAGGCTGCGCAGTGTACGAATAAATTGCAATGGATGAATCAGAAAATCATGCTTGTGTGCGGGAACAGCCGCTTGCTCGTTTAGATCATGGCGCAGACGATTCAATTGGTCGCAGGAGGATTTAGGTAGCTTTAAGGTAGGTAATTCTTCTGCAAGGCTACCCACAATCAGGGCTATATTTCCGATTAGCTCGTAGTCCGGTTGATAATCATGATCAATATCGGCTTGATGGTCATCCAGATGAATGAGTGTTCGGTTTGCCGGAATGTTCCAGTTTTTTGGATCGTATTCGATAGGATCATAGCCAATCGTCAGTACCAAATCTGCGGCTCCAAGAAGCATATCACCCGGTTGATTGTGGAACAGACCCACTCTTCCAAAATAGTGGTCTTCTAGTTCACGGGAGATGGCTCCAGCGGCCTGGAAGGTTTCGACAACAGGCAGATCTGTATCTCGGATGAGAGCACGGATAGCTGCGGTGGCTTCAGGCGTGCTGGCTTTCATGCCGAGAAGAAGTACGGGCAACTTGGCTTTTTTGATTTGCTCTGCGACTTGTTTGATGAGTCCGGCGGGTGCGGTTCCGAGTTGGGGAAGAGAAACCTTCTCAATGACTGTTACTTCAGATGACGAAGTCAACACGTCCTGCGGCAGGCTGACGAATGTGGCTCCAGGCTGGGCTGAGGTCGCAATTCGAAATGCATTAGCAATTGCTTCCGGTACATTATCAGGATGTTCTACTTCTACACTGTATTTGGTGATGGGTTCGAATAGTCCGGCGTTATCCATAGATTGGTGCGTGCGTTTCAAGCGTTCGGATCTTGGGACTGCACCCGCAATGGCGACGACAGGATCACTTTCTGCATTAGCGGTGACAAGTCCTGTCGCCAAGTTAGATGCGCCTGGACCTGAGGTAACAATGCATACGCCCGGTTTACCGGTTAATCGACCGACTGCCGCTGCCATAAAGGCGGCATTTTGTTCATGACGACATACGATCAATTCGGGCCCCCGATCTTGAAGAACATCAAAAACAGAATCGATCTTGGCACCTGGAATGCCAAAAATATGGGTAACCCCTTGCTTGATCAAGCAATCGACAACAAGGTCGGCTCCTTTTGTATCGGATATAGTTTTAGTTTGAACAGCTTGCACTTTTGTACTCAATGCTACCACCTCTTCTTCTTCTCTGTGAAATAACTAATGAAATACTTTTAATGTAAATCAATGGATGTATATTGCAATTATAATACAATAACTGGTATTTTCAAGAAAGAAATTTTCAGAAAAAAAGAGAAAAATATATAAAACGTTTTCAAAGTTTGATCTATCACGGAAAATTAAAATTGTGGAATTTTCTTGTGGTGTCGGTCATCGAGAAGGTATAGAACAGATCTGTCCCAAATGGAGGCAGATCATTTTTATCCGCTCACATGATAAAAATCACTTTCCTCTACAAAGGATAGCGGTTACAATGTAATTGTTGTTAACGTAAACATTAAATTTAAGGTGAAGTAATCCAGCTTGAAATGATGTACAGATATCGTATTACAGCTTTATTATCTTGTGTAATCACGAAATCTGCTATGTGATGGAGAATGTTATTGTTGAAAAACAAGTAGAGTTCGAACATTTTTGTTAACGTTAACAATTTATTGGGAAACACGATTATAGAAGGGATGAGAGAGTAATGACTAAAGCGTTTTTAGACGAAAACTTTTTGTTGAGCAATCCAACGGCTGAAATCTTGTACCATCAGTTCGCCAAGGATATGCCGATTATCGACTATCATTGTCATTTAAGTCCACAAGAAATTTATGAAAATAAAGCGTTCAAGAATATTACGGAAGCCTGGTTGTACGGAGATCATTACAAGTGGAGACTTATGCGGGCCAATGGGGTTGAGGAACGCCTGATTACGGGGGATGGTGAAGATTATGACAAATTTTTGGCTTGGGCCAAAACCGTAACTACACTGATCGGCAATCCACTGTACCATTGGACGCATTTGGAGCTTCAACGCTTTTTTGGTGTCTATGAGCTGCTGAATGAACAGAACGCACCAGTGATTTGGGAAAAGGTAAACCAAAAGCTGCAGGGAAAGGGCTTTGGCGCACGTGATCTGATTGTGAACTCGAAGGTAACTGTGGTGTGCACCACGGATGATCCGACAGACCATCTCGAATACCACAAACAAATCAGCAAGCTGACCGATTTCCCAGTGGCAGTGCTGCCAAGCTTCCGCCCCGATAAAGCTTTGGAAATTAATCGTGAAACTTTCCAGCCTTGGGTGGCTCGGTTGGGTGAAGTCAGCGGACTGGATGTTTCTGGCCTGGAAGGATTTTTGAATGCGCTGGCGAGCCGGGTGCGCCATTTCCATGCTGCTGGAGGCCGGGTATCTGATCATGCGCTGGATACTGTAGTCTATGAAGAAACGACACTGGAGGAAGCGGCAGCCATATTCAGCAAGGCGCTGGAGGAAGGCCATGTGACTCCTTTAGAGGAGGCGAAATATAAATCATACGTTCTGGTTTTCCTTGGCAAACAGTATGCAGAACATGGCTGGGCTATGCAATACCACATTCACGCGCTGCGTAACAACAACACGGCTATGTTCCGTCATTTAGGACCGGATACAGGCTACGATGCCGTAAATGATGGCTCTATCGCTCGTCCATTGGCGGCATTGCTGGACGCACAGGAGCTGGCAGGTGGATTACCGAGAACCATTTTGTATTCGCTTAATTCGGTTGATTATCCAGTACTGGCAAGTCTCGCGGGCTGCTTCCAATCCGGTGGAACTGTAGGGAAAATCCAGTTTGGCACGGCATGGTGGTATAACGACCATATCGAAGGCATGCAGGAGCAGATGAAGTTGCTGGCTAACTATGGGGTGCTGTCCCGCTTTATTGGTATGCTGACGGATTCCCGCAGCTTCCTTTCCTACACACGCCATGAATATTTCCGCCGTATACTCTGTGACTTAATTGGGACGTGGGTTCAGGAGGGTAAGGCGCCTGAGGATCTGGAACTGCTCGGAGCAATGGTACAAAACATTTGCTACAATAACGCTGAGCAGTATTTTAATTTCCCAACAGTTGTTCATAGTAAGTGAAGCTACCGCCTAAGGTGAGAACTCACTAACTTTATAAAAAATTGCTCTTGCCAGGAGCTTGTTTCAAACTCCCGGTAAGAGCAATTGAAAACAAAATAGTTATCAACTGAGGATTTTGCAAAAATCCCATAAGCGACTTCCAATGAACAAGATATAGATCGAAATGGTTTAGTTCGTCTGTATCTTGCACTTCGGAGCGACTGGAATCGAATTTTGCAAAATCCTGAACTAGATATGTGAAAATAATTACAAACATAGAGGAGTGTGTAGGTATGGGAGTGCCTATCGTGCAGGAGAGCGTCCAAACTGACAACAAGACAGGCGAGCATATTAGCCTGAAAGAAAAGATTTCGTATGGTATGGGTGACTTTGGAAACGGATTCATGTTTGATTTGGGGCAGTTGTATTTGCTGAAATTTTTTACAGATGTAGCAGGGGTTTCAGCAGGAGCCGCCGCAGGCATTTTCTTGGTCAGCAAGCTGTTTGCCGCCATCTGTGATCCCATTGTCGGGTCCTTTGTTGATTATCGCAAACATATCGGTGCACGTGGAAAATTTAGGCCTTTTCTTATCGTTGGAAGCGTTATCCTTGCAATTCTTACGGTTCTAACCTTTATTTCGCCGAATATTTCCCCCACAGGAAAACTCATTTACGCCTATGCGTCCTATATGATCTGGGGGATCGGCTACTCTATTGTAAACATTCCATACGGCTCGCTGGGTGCCGCCATTACGCAGGATACTCATCAGCGTGCTTCATTGTCATCTTTCCGTCAGGCAGGATCTCTGGGCGCATTATTTGTCACCAGTGTCGTTGTCATGCCGCTTATTTTACTGTTTCCTAACCATCATGTTGGCTATCCGGTTGTGATGGGGATTATGTCACTCATTGGTGTGATCGCTTTCATCATATGTTACCGAGGAACGAAAGAACGTATTATTAGCCAGTCCGGGCCAAAAGAGAAGCTATCTATAGGCGTTATCGTGCATACCTTTACGAATAACAAGCCTTTGCTGGTACTCGTTTTGATGACGATTTTCACCATATCCGCGTACAATATTAAGTCCGCACTGCTGATCTATTTTGCCGAATATAACTTGGGGCATGTAGAATTAATGGCTTATATGAATTTTATTATTATCGGTTCGTCGCTACTGGGTGTGTTGTTCCTGCCCAAGCTGGTACGGCGCTTCGGTAAACGAAAAACAGCTATACTGGGGATGCTGGTTAGTGTCATTGCCGACTCTATTAACTTTTTCATGCCTTCAAATGTATATATTTTCACAATCCTGGCCAGTATTTCGTTCATTGGTATTAGTATTCCTAACGGGGTTACCTGGGCATTCGTGTCCGATATCATTGATTATGGCGAATGGTCATCCGGGGAGCGTAAGGAAGGGATTACTTACTCGTTATTTAACTTTTCACGTAAGTTGGCTCAATCCTTGTCTGGCTTTCTATCGGGTATTGGACTAGCGCTCATCGGGTATGTTCCGAATGTGGTTCAGTCCTCTGGAACGCTGCTTGGGATCAAGGCATTACTTTGTCTCTATCCGGCTGTTGCCCTGGCTTTGGCCATGCTGGTCATCGGTAAAATGTACAAGCTGACTGACAGTAGACATGCAGAAATGGTTCAAGAGTTGCAGCGTCGACATGCGGACAACCGCGTATAATTTGTGAAAGTCTTCTTTTCCGGGCGGCTCCTGTGGTATGGTGGGTATATAATTTTTTTAGAGCCTCACTAAGGAAAGGATACGTATATGGCAGCTACCATTAAAGACATTGCCAAATTGGCTAATGTTTCCCATACAACCGTCTCCCGGGCGCTCAATAATAGCCCGCTGATTAAAGAAGATACGAAACGCAAAATTATGGAGTTGGCAGAGCAACTCAATTACATTCCAAATTTTAATGCCAAAAGCCTGGTTCTCCAGCGCTCGCATACGATAGGCCTGTTTTTCACCAGTATTTCAGAAGGCACCAGCTCCAGCTTTTTTGCGGATACCATCCGCGGAGTTAATCATGTCATCGGGGTGGATTACAATTTGTTTGTGCGAGGAATTGACGATTACGCCGATTTTTCGGCCATTCACCACAAGCGTTTTGATGGTATCATTCTGATGAGCCAGAGCGAGGCGGACAACCCTTTTATTTATCATGTGCTCGGTCAAGGTATTCCGCTTGTTGTACTGAATCGGCAGGTGTCCGGTGCGGGGATTGTAAATGTGATCTCTAATGATAAGGAAGGGTCCTATGAAGCGGTCTCCTTTCTCGTTGAAAGCGGGCATGAACGCATTGCGATCATCGAAGGGGTAGAAGGCTTCAAGTCTACCCAGCAACGCCGTGAGGGTTTTATGAATGCGTTGATTGATAGTGGTAAGCCGATTCGACATGAATATATCGTGCAAGGTCATTATGATACTGAAAGTGGAAGCCAGGCAATGAAGCAACTGCTTTCCTTGCAGGAGCCGCCGACAGCGGTATTTTGCTCTAACGATGATATGGCTATTGGGGCCATGAATGCGGTATTCGAAAACGGCTTGAAGGTACCAGAGGATATCTCAGTCATTGGTTTTGACGATATCGGGTTCTCAATGTATACGACTCCACCGTTAACAACGGTCAAAAGACCGATTGAGCAGATAAGTGAGCGCGGAGCCGCCTGCATTCTGGAACGAATTCAGTCACCGTCCAATGAGGGTGAGCTTATATTTATGGAGACTGCGCTTATGAAACGGAAATCAACGGCAAGCAGACCACGCTGAGTTTCGTTTTATTAACAGCAGGCCAAAGGGGCAGAAACCATGCTAAATGTATGGTTTCTGCCCCTTTTAGGTTGAAATGCGCTCTGCTTCGTCTGGATTTAACGAAAGAGATTGGTTTTAGCCAGTTCTACAATCTCGTCACCGCGTCCGTTCAACATCGCTTTCATCATCCACAGTGTAAATCCTTCTGCTTGTTTAAGATTAATTTTGGGTGGCATAGATAGTTCCTGACGGTTCACCACCACGTCTACCACAACAGGGCCATCATGAGCCAATGCTTGCTGAATGGCATCCTCCAGCATTGCTGGATCTTCAACCCGGATGCCCTTGAGCCCCATGGCTTGCGCTACAGCACCAAAATCAGGATTCACCAGTTCAGTGCCGTTTTCCAGGAATCCGGCTGCTTTCATTTCCAGCTCGACAAAACCGAGAGCGCCATTATTGAAAACAATGACTTTAATAGGCAGCTGATGCTGCTTCAGAGTGAGCAGGTCGCCCATCAGCATCGTGAGCCCGCCATCGCCTGAGAGGGCAATCACTTGTCGGTCAGGCTCAGTAGCCTGCGCTCCGATTGCCTGCGGCAGCGCATTTGCCATCGTGCCATGGTTGAACGAGCCGAGAAGCCGACGCTGACCATTCATCTGCAAATAACGCGCAGCCCATACAGTGGGAGTACCGACATCACAGGTGAAAATAGCATTTTTCTGCGCGGCGTCACTGATGACCTTGGCGAGATATTGGGGATGGATCGGCGTATGACCTGGTTTACCGACGGCAAGGCCATCCAACTCCTGGCGTACCTTGGTGTAGTGGGAGACGTTTTTCTCTAGATGCTTGGAATCATGCTCTGACGTTAAATGCGGTAGCAGCATTTCCAATGTGGCTTTTACATCCCCGCATAAACCATACGTCAACGGAGTACGTCTGCCGAGATGGGCTGGCTCTATGTCTACCTGTAGGACAATCGCATCTTCAGGGTAAAATTGTCTGTAAGGGAAGTCTGTTCCGAGCATAAGCAGGACGTCACAATCCATCATCGCATGGTACCCGGAAGAATACCCGATCAGTCCCGTCAATCCAGCATAGTAAGGGTTGTCATACTCCAGATATTCCTTGCCTCGCAGAGCAGATACCATAGGGGATTTTAACTTGTCGCATAGCTGCATGAGCAATTCATGAGATTGTGCACAGCCGGCGCCGCATAGTAACGTAATTCGTTTGCCTTTATTCAAATATTCGGCCAGTTTGGAAATTTCGGAAGCTGACGGATGCACTACAGGTGCAGTGGGATGGTAGACATGTTCAGGGACGGGTACCTTTTCCGCCTCCAAGGCTGCTACATCACCGGGAAGAACAATGACGGAGACACCTGAACGTGAAATTGCCTGTTGAATGGCCATGGTCACCGTTCTGGGAATTTGACGCGGTGTCGTAATAACCTCACAGAAGTGACTGCATTCTCCGAAAAGATGCTCAGGATGCGTAGCTTGAAAATATTCACTTCCGATTTCGTCGCTTGGAATATGAGCTGCAATAGCCAGTACAGGCACCCGATTGCGGTGGCAATCATATAAACCATTAATCAGATGCAAATTTCCGGGACCACTACTTCCAGCACATACAGCAATGCTGCCACTAAGGTCAGCATCCGCTCCGGCTGCAAAGGCAGCCACTTCTTCGTGCCTTACATGAATCCATTCGATTTGACCATTGCTGCGAATGGAATCAACCATATTATTTAGAGAGTCTCCAACAATGCCATAAATCCGCTTGACCCCTGCATTGACCAAAACTTGTACAATAGTATCTGCGATTGTCTTCATAGATGTTCCTCCTGCCTAGTAAGTAGTGTTATCCTGCCCGTGCTTTCTTGCGTCTATTCTCCTGAAATGTATATAAGAACAAGGTCTCGGGATAGGGTGATAGTTAGCCTTAACCGTCTTGGATCAGGTGCGAAACAACAGAAAAAGGACGATATACTTGCAAATTTTTATATAAACGTATATGTTAACGTGTTCATATTATTGTCATTATTATTTTTTTAAACTAAAAATATTGATAAAACTATTTTGTTAACGTGTGCATTGTGATAAAATAACGATGAAATCATTATGGTAATTGTGGGAGGTTACTCCGGATGAAACAAGTAGATGAATTAGACCAATTAAACAGAAAAAGCTTTATCGTAACAGACCCGCATCCTGAGAGGGTGCTGCAATTCGGGGAAGGGAACTTCCTGCGTGCTTTTGTAGACTGGCAATTTGACAAAATGAATAAGCTGGCAGAATGGAATACGGGAGTTGTGATTGTACAACCGCAGCCAGGAGGCCTCGTGGAGAAGCTTAACGAGCAGGATGGCCTGTATACGGTTATTCTTGAAGGGATTAAGGATGGGAAGGCCATGAAGGAGCATACCGTTGTGGAGTGCGTCACTCGTGGGATTAATCCATACGGCTCTGATTTTTCCGAGTATGAAGCATTATCCCAAAAGCCGGAGCTGCGTTTTGTCGTGTCGAACACGACGGAAGCGGGGATCGCTTATGCACCAGAGGATCAATTGGAAGATCGTCCGCAAAAGAGCTTCCCAGGCAAACTGACTGCCTTTCTGTACAAGCGCTTTCAATTTTTCGGGGGCGATCAGAGTAAGGGACTGGTGATCATTCCGTGCGAGCTCATCGACCGTAATGGAGACGCTCTCAAGGAAATCGTATTGAAATATGCGGACCAATGGAAGCTTGGGGCTGAGTTTATTGCATGGTTGGAGGAATCGAATACGTTCTGCAACAGTTTGGTCGATCGGATTGTACCTGGTTATCCCAAAGACCGGATTCATGAGATTCAAGCAGAATTGGGTTACAAGGACGATTTGGTTGTTGTGGGCGAACAGTATCATTTATGGGTTATTGAAGGGCCACAGTGGCTTAAAGAAGAATTACCTGCTCATTTGGCCGGATTGAATGTACTGATTGTCGACGATATGGCGCCATACCGTACACGAAAAGTACGCATTTTGAATGGAGCCCATACGGCGCTTACACCTGTAGCTTATTTATATGGCCTGGACACGGTGGGGCAGGCGGTCGAGCATGATATTATGGGAAACTTTATCCAGTCGCTGATTCGAGAAGAAATTATTCCGACGCTGGACTCGCCAGAAGCGGAATTGAATGTATATGCCGATGATGTTATTGAACGATTCCGTAATCCCTATGTAAGTCATTATGTTATGAGTATCGCACTAAATTCGGTGTCCAAGTTCAAGACACGGAACTTGCCATCTTTGCTCCAGTATGTGGAGCAACGTAAGGCGCTGCCTGTCAAAATCGTGTTTTCACTGGCGTCCTTGCTCGTATTTTACCGGGGTGACAGAAATGGCGAGTCGATTGCGTTGGCTGACGAAGCTGAAGTGTTGAGTACGTTTGGTGAACTGTGGAGTCAATATGACGGTACTCTTGCCGGGGCGAAGCAATTGACTGCGCTGGCACTTGGTCGGCAGTCATGGTGGGGTCAAGACCTGAATCAGATCGAAGGACTGGCTGAACAAACGGCACAGCACGTGTATGAAATTACAAGCAGAGGAATGAAGGAGACGCTCGATTCTCTAACCGGGAACAGCGTGCCCAGAGCATAAGCAAGGAGGAGACCGGAATGCTGGAATTCATTCAAATTCATGATCAAGATAACGTGGCTGTCGCCTTGCGTGATTACAAGCAGGGAGAGACACTGGCGTGGGGAGCACAAGAAGAACAACGGGTGGAGCTAGCCGAGGATGTAGCACGTGGGCATAAAATCGCCTTGCAGGATATACCTGAAGGTGGGTATGTTCTGAAATATGGATATCCCATCGGTCATGCCATTCAGCCCATTCAGGCAGGTCAGCATGTGCATACGCATAATACGAAGACGAACCTGACAGGCGTGGAGGAGTACACTTATAAGCCTAAGCCAGCTCCTCATTTATATGAACAGGAGAGTCGTACGTTTCAAGGTTTTCGGCGAAAGGACGGTCGTGTGGGGATTCGCAATGAGTTGTGGATTGTGCCGACGGTCGGCTGTGTGAACGGGATCGCTGAACTTATTTTAAACCGTTTCAAGCAGGAAGCGGGAGATATTTCACCTTTTGAAAATGCACTGGTGCTCAAGCATAACTATGGTTGTTCTCAGTTGGGTGACGATCATGCACATACGCGCACGATTTTGATCGATGCTGTGAAACATGCGAACGCAGGTGGTGTACTTGTACTGGGTTTGGGCTGTGAGAACAATGAGATGAAAGAATTTAAGGAAGCCATCGGGGAATATGATTCGGAGCGGGTAAAGTTTTTGCTTTCCCAGGATGTGTCGGATGAAGTAGAGGAAGGGGTAAGGCTGCTTCATGAAATTTTTGCGGCCGTGCAAGAAGATCGACGGGAACCTGTACCTTTGTCTGAGCTCAACATCGGCTTGAAATGCGGTGGATCTGATGGCTTATCGGGTATTACTGCCAATCCATTACTCGGACGATTGTCGGATTATATGGCCGCGCAAGGTGGAACAACGGTATTGACAGAAGTACCTGAAATGTTCGGGGCGGAGACGATTTTAATGGAGCGCGCTGCCGATGAGCAAGTATTTAATAAGATCGTACATCTGATTAACGATTTCAAACAATATTTTCTGGATTACAAGCAGCCAGTATACGAAAATCCGTCACCGGGCAATAAAGCAGGGGGCATCACGACACTGGAGGATAAATCACTGGGCTGCACGCAAAAATCCGGGTCTTCCACGGTCACTGATGTCATTCAGTACGGGGAGCGTCTTAAGACCAAGGGACTCAACCTGCTCAGCGCGCCGGGAAACGATCTGGTGGCATCTTCAGCTCTCGCCGCAGCGGGCTGCCAGCTCGTCATTTTCACAACCGGACGCGGTACGCCGTTTGGCTCCTTTGTTCCGACGATGAAGGTCTCAACCAACTCGCCGTTGTATAAGGCTAAACCTCATTGGATCGACTATAACGCCGGTTCATTGGTGGAGGATGTCAGTATGGAAGATGCGCTCCGCAACTTTGTCGATTACATCGTCGATGTAGCCAGCGGAACCTGGGTGAACAATGAGAAAAACAATTTCAGAGAGCTCGCTATTTTTAAAAACGGTGTTACGTTGTAAAAGGCTGAAGTGTAAGGGAGGCGGAATTATTCCGCTTCCCTTTTTGAGTTTGTATGCTTCTAAATAAGCATGTTAGAAAAATTGGAATATATTATCATAATGTGCTTGTCACATGCTTGAATTTATGGTATAACTTAATTACGTAATAAATACGTAATTAAGTTATTTTTAGATAGGATTTAGATCTTACTTTTGTTTGGTGAATATAAAAGTCGGATAAGGAGGCGGGAACGGTGGATGATCTTGTTCACTCCGACATCACAGATCTAGACACACTTGTTAACATGATTAAGCTGTCTTTTTCATTTGCGGATGGTGCCAATATGATTGCTTTATGCGACCGGCTGTATAGCCATGTCAACCAAAAGTATCAGGAATTGCAGCTCTACAAAGCGCGCAAGAAACCTATACAACCCATACATACCAAACGGCCGCTAGTCTACTACTACGGCTACAGTCATCTTATGAAAGGCATGGCCTTCCAAAAACAGGGCAAGTATGAGGCCGCTCGCGATTGCATCGAAAAATATGCAGAATTGGGCTGGTTTAATGGTCTCGATCAATATGGGGAGGCAGAGGTAGAATATTACCGCTATGCTGCCAGAGCTAATTTGTATGCCCTTGATATTTTGTCAGGTCATGCCGAAGTGTTGCAGGAATACATCGAATTTCTTCGTAACAATCCGGAAGAACTGTTACCGGGGCTTCTTTCCATCGTTGAGGGAGCGTCGAGATACGACTATCCTTTAGAGGCTGTGCTAGAATCATTTGCCGAACAAATTGAAGGTTTTACATATTTTGAAGAGCCTGTGAATGTATCTTATTATTTTCGCTTCTGCTATCAACTGGCTCTTTATTATATCAAGCAACAACAGTTTACGGTTGCGTTGGGCTATATCCTGCAATCTCTCATGCTGTCCGATACCCTGGGTATGGAACATGAGCATGAGTTTAGGAAATGTACTGCTATATTTGAAATTTTCAGATCCCAAGCTACAGCAACACAGCAAGACCAATATATAACTATTTTAAAAGGAGTGTTAAAGGATGAAAAAATTGATTTCACGCCCTCTGTCGCTCAGTCTGTTTAGTTTGCTAGTGTTTGTTACAAGTCATGACCTCATCACGGTGTTCTATGCAATACAAAATGGTATTCATATGAAATGAAATAAGCGCTCTTTTATGAGCGCTATAAATACAGTATCAATTATAAAGTACCTCACCAATATAAGCGTCGAAAAATTTGTTTTTTACGCCTTTAACTTTTGTTTCATCCGTATTCAATACTATTTTAGAACACAATGTAAAAATCATATCTTTCTTTTCTTCATCATTCATTTCAGGCCACAATTGATGGAGCTCTTTTAAATCATCCGATTTTGGAACAGCAGACATCATATTTTTATTTTCGACCAGATGTTTTTTTATTTCTTCCTCAGCGGCATCTTCTTCCATAATTCTTTTTCGGATTTGATCTTTAGTTATAAGACCTTCGACGAACATGTATTGCCACTTCTCGCGTCGCTCTGCTATTTTTTTCAACTCTTTCTTTGCGGACGCAACTTCATCTACTATTTTAATCTCATCATTTTCCATAGTAGCTGCAACCTGTTTTACGGTTTCATCATCTGTGGTTACTTGCTTAATATACTCCATAAATAGATGCTCTACATGTACCTGTCTAAATGTGGGCATGTCACAGCTTTTATTAGAGTGCTTGTTATAACAGATATAATATGGTCTACGTACAACTTCACCACTGGACTTAAGACGTTTAGTTGTCATTCTGCCGAACATGGCTGCTCCACAGCGCCCGCAACGCAGCACGCCAGAAAACCAGTAAGTCTGGATACGACTGAATCCTCCATGGGTTCTACGCTTCATATACTCTTTTGTTTCTTCATATTCCAGACGGGTAAATATAACAGGATGATCACCATCACCATACAGGCATTTTACTTTGTCGTCACGTCCGCTATTAACATATCCTCCTCCTGGAAGTTTTGAACCAAGTCGAAGAATGCCGGCATAAAAAGGATTCTCTATCGTGTAGGCAACCGTTGCAGCCGTCCATAGTTGTCCTCTTCGCAGTTTACCTTCTCGATTCAATCTCATAGCTACAGATTTGAATCCCAAACCGCTCATATATAGTTTACGGGCGTAACGAATTAATTCTGCTTCTTCTTCTATAAGTTCACTGTCTTGTGTGTATCCATAAGGTAGAACTCCACCAGGACGCTTGCCTTCCAATATCATTTGCTCAATACCAAACCGCACGCGCTCAGAGATGGTGCCACGTTCCCATTCTGCCATCGCAGCAACGATTGTGATAAAGAGACGTCCCATAGCAGTCGTAGTGTCGAATATTTCAGTGGCTGACTTGAACTTTACGCTATGATTATCAAAACGCTTTAGAAGGTCGTGCAGATCGCTTACAGAGCGCGTGAGACGGTCAAGTTTATAAACGAGTACCACGTCAAATTTATGTTCTTCCATGTCCGAAAGCATGCGTTCCATTTCAGGACGCTTAAGGTCTTTAGCTGACTGTCCTTCATCTATGTAAAAGTCGTGGATTTCCCAGTCTTGAGACGCTGCATAGCTTGTGAGCCTTGTACGCTGCCCTTCAATAGAGAAGCCATCTTCAACCTGCATATCTGTACTTACCCGGATGTATATTGCTACTCTCATATTGTGCCTCCTAACTGTCTTATCTTTGATTGTAAGGTTAATATGGCAAAATAAAAAGCCCTCTTAACTGAGGACTAATGTGGTATAATCTGGATTGTACAACACACCTTGAGTGGACGCACCCTCCGAAAGGAGGTGATGCGATGCACATTTCGTTTGGTGAAGTGCTTACTTTCGGGATCTTCCTGATTGCTTTGCTCACTTACATCGATAAACGTAAATGACCCACTCACAGGTTAGCGCCAGTGTGGGTCATTCTTTCTGACTAAGCATTACTCAGGAGGGTTTCCCCACTCAAGTTGTTTGTACTAGGGACGGTTGGTGCACCGTCCTTATTTCTATTCTTATGTTATCACAATAAGTTTATTCATGGCAATTCAATTCCATATTTTTTGCAGTAAAAAAGACCGTTCCCGAAAAGATAAACAGTCTTTTTTACTCTTATAGCGGCATGTTGTACAGATTTATGTTACCACACCATGTTTATTCATGGCAATGAAGCTGCTAATTGTTTCTCTTAAGTCTCTCAATCATATCAGAAACTATTTTCTGGCTTTCTTCATCTAATGATTCGAAGTCTTGAAGCAATTTCAATTTATGCTGATCTTCAATTTGTAATTTTAAATTTTCATCAATTATGTCTGCTTTTTCTAATAATTTCTCATATGGATATCTGTAAGCTTTAGATAAAAGTCTCAATGTATCGGGTGTAGCTTTTATAGGCTTTTTACTGCGTAAATCATATCCCTTTTCTAAAATACTTAAATATGTGTGACTTATGCCGATTCTATTTGCTGCATCTCTTAGCGATTCTTTTCCTCTGAGTTCTTTTAATAAATCCCCAAGTTCTGACATTTCAATCCACCTTTTTAATAAAAATTATCGAAAACAGTGCATTTGTGTAACACTAACTTTACATTATCTTTGACAGGAACTAAAGAAAGTACTGATTTTTTTCTGTAAAACATACTTGACTATTATGTTTAACATGTGTTACATTGTCATCAAGGAGGTGTTACACATGTTAAACAACAAGCTTCGTGAATTCCGTAAAAGGAGAGGGATGTCTGTTGCTGAGTTAGCGAGGAGAGCTAAAACAACTCGTCAGACAATCACTAGTATAGAACTTCACGGACAAGAACCATCGGGTTCGTTACTGATTTTAATCAGTGAAGTGCTAGAAAAAGACCCAAGGGAAATTTTTTTTAATCGACTTGTAACACATGTTGAACAGGACGAGAAAAGTGCATGAAAGAAGTGATTATATGACGCAACTTTCACTTTCATCAGACTTAATCGAAGTAACTGCTGAAATTAACAGTTTCAAACAAGTTGCTGGACAGGCTGTCTTTGAGATTGGAAAACGATTGAAGCATGTGAAAGACAATGATCTTGTACATGGACAGTGGGAACCTTGGTTGCAATCAATAGATATTGCACCGAGAACAGCAAGAGCATTAATCCAAGCTTATGAACAGTTTGGAAATCGGCAGACGTCTGCCGATTTACCAACCGGGAAAATTTTCGAAATGCTCTCACTTCCAGAATCGATTGACCGTGAAGAATTCACTAAGCAAGCACACGAAATACCCTCAACTGGCGAACAAAAAACAGTTGACGAAATGACCGTTCGTGAGCTTAGAGAAGTGAAGAAAGCACTTCAACAAGCGCAAAAGCAAGCTGAAACAGCCAAAAACTCAGCGATTCATTATGAACACCTGTGGCAAGAAGCGAAGAATCAACCTCCTCAAGTCATAGAACGTCCGATTGAAGTGGTTCCAGATTCTTTGAAAAAGAAAATTGAAAACTTAGAGTTCGAAAACAATGATTTAAGGCACGGTTACAAGAATGCCAAAGAAAAGCTACTGGAGTATGAAGTAAAAGACACTACTGATTTTGATGAAGAGAAGTCTAGAAAACAACTTCACAGACTTCAACTTGATGCAAATTATAACTCCTTGGAAGTTAGAGTTCATATTAATAAGTTTCTCGAAAAAGTGGCTATTTCGAGTTACATGCTGGGTGCTATTGCTTCATCGGATGCCCAAACAAAGAAAAGTCTTCAACAAGGAATACAGATGTTAGAAGAATTCACTAAACAAATAAAAGGTGCCATAAATGGCCGAATCATAGGAGGAAATTCAAATGAGTAAATCCCCACAAGAATCCAACCAAGTTTACAGCTTTCTTCAAAAGTCACTTGCCAATCAACGCGAACAAGGCAATGCAATGGAAGTAATGCTAGATCGGATGATGGTGATCGAGCAAAGTGTAAATCAAACCGCTGCTGAAATTCAGGTGTTTGCAAAAGAATTCAGAGACATAAATAGACTGCTCCCTGCTGAGATTGACGAACTTTATATGGCGGTGGTAGAGAAGTCCACTGAGTTAGCAAAGATACGTCACAAAGAAGCGGAAGAAAATTTCCCAAAAATCGTTGGTAAGTACCGTAAAAATATCTGGAGCAAAATGAAAAAGAAATTTGGAACTAGCAAATACATTCATATAAAACGAATTGATTTTGAACCAGCTCTTTCATTTGTAGAAAATTTTGACCCCGAGAATTATCTATAAAATATTCCCTTAGGAGGATTGCTGAAAATGGACAAACATGAACTAACTCGCAAACAACTAAGAAAGCATTACGAACAATGTCACAAGTCAGCTATGAGCTTTATTGAAATTGTAACGAACGCCGCTGGTGATCAAATGAAAATTGAAGGAATAGAATTTGACCCTAACAATATTTCTGTTGAACAAATCTGCGAACTGGCTGCAAAAAATTTAAACGCTGATGTAATAGATTTGATGCCTGATTATGTTGAGCTTATGGAGTTTGAAAAAATGGTTGTGAGTGTTGATAGACCCTAGTTTCAATCTAGGGTGTCGGCATTAGTGGCACCCTCTATCAACATCTTGACGCATATGTAAGAACAACCACAACCCATTGTACATCTAGGAGGCTGCGGAATGAAAGGAAATTTTACCAATGGTGAATTAAAGAAAAACACGCCAGAACTGAGTGAACGTACACGACTAGAGTTCACTCGCAAAATTATATTGCTTAACCAAAAATACGGACATCGAGTAACCAACCTGGAGGGAGAGAAGAAAAGTGGCTAAACATCCAAAGGAGATTGAAAATCGCGTACTGACACCAATTTTCCCATTCAAACGTCCTGAACCAGCCAAAGAATCAACCAACGCAGTGATCTGCAAATGCGGCTGTGGCTGTGAGATTAACACAAGCATGGACAGTTATGTAATTATCGACGGTGATTTATTTCTGGATGATGGATGCGTGACAAATTGGCTCATTAAAGAAGCAGGAGGGCGGCGAGTATATGGCGGGGCTTGCTAACATGACCAGAGTTGAGTACATCGCATATTTACGAGACCAATCATTCTGGCTCAACCAGTTGGCTGATGAAATGGAGTTGGGAAAGTCGGATAGTCAATGGGCAATAGATTTTGACTTGAAACGGCCTGATGTGATTTATGAGAAACGCGCCAAAGTATTGGACGAGCTATTTCACCCAGAAGACAGCAGGGAGGACAAACGCACAGCATGAAGCTTGAGACAGTAGACGACATATTAGAGCATTACGGCAAGGGAGGCGATAACCAGGAGGTGAAAAAGGATGAATCTGACGGATCGCAGGGTGTTCCTGGAGCTGGCAAAGATAGCGAAGGAAAAGGGCGTACTGACACCCACACTGCTGAGGGTATACCTCAAGAACATGGTAATAGCCTATAAAAGAGAAAAAGCCGCCGAGGCAACGGCAGCTCTACTTATAAAAACAATTACGGAAATTATAGCATTAGAATGGAGGGTTAGCAATGGTAACTATATACCGTTATGTACCGAAACACAAAGATGGACATTTCATCAACATATACTCGGAACCAGTAGCAGAATTCATGAAAGCCGCAAAGTTTCATGATGAAGAAGAATTGGCATTTTTCCTAACAGGTCGATTCGGTCCTGATGATCCACAGAACTTTCGTGCTTTTCCCATACAAATAACCTATGAACCGGGGGTGGGACCAGATGGACCAGAAGGAGATAACGAAGGCCCTACAAGCTCCATTTCCACCAGACGAGGTTGAATGGCGTGTGGATCGTGGACAGAAAACCTCAAATGGGAACTTTGTATTTGTCCTTGTATACGTAACGAACAGAGCCATTATGAATCGACTTGATGAAATATTTGGTCCTGCAGGCTGGAAAAATGAATTTAAAGAATGGAAGCAAGGAAGCCAGCTTTGTGGCATATCAGTGAAAATTGGCGATGAATGGATAACCAAATGGGACGGGTCAGACGACAGCAATATGGACGCTGTTAAAGGTGGATTGTCAGGTGCTATGAAGCGCGCAGCTGTACAGTGGGGCATAGGCCGCTACTTGTACAAGCTTGATCAAAATAGAATACCTCTAAAAGAACGTGGTGAGCATTATGCCAACGTTAAAGTGAAGTCATCTGGAAGAGATGAATATATCAAAGGCTATTGGGATACTCCAACACTTCCGGAATGGGCATTACCTGAGGGGTTTGCTGCTTCTGGGAAACCTCAAAATCCTATAGTTCAATCTGTAGTTCAGGATGAAACAGAGCCGCCAACAACTAATAATTCATCACCTAACAACGAAAGTAAAACACCAACTAGCATGCTTATTAGTGAAGCTCAAGTTAAATACAGTCACCGTATTAAAAATGAAAAAAAGATATCAGAGGAAGATTTCAGGCTGATGATCAAACAGGTTAGTTCGGGAAAGGAGAGCATTAAGGATCTAACCAAAAAAGAAGCCAGCACCTTAATTAATCAGCTTAATGACTATCCAACAGGAGCGTGATGATATGAACAAATATGACCGCGATAAAGACCCGTTTTATGACAACGGCGGCCCCTTACCCGAGCCCATTGACGGACCATTTTAGGAGGTAGCTATGGCACTAGCGAAACGCAAGAAACCTATACAAGAGTGGCGCCGGAGTATTCTGGCCCATCACCAGTCACGTCCATCCCGGGCAGATCGAGCTGAGTTTCCACCAGAAGTTGTTAAGAAACTGATTGAGGAAACAGATGGGTTATGCCAGTGCAACTGCGGACGAAATGCAACACAAACTCACCACGTAATGCCAAGAGGTCGGAGCGGACGTGGTGTTAAAACCAATGCCATGCGTGTCTGCGATGCTTGTCATGACCGTATCCAGACAAACGAGGAAGAGCTCCAAGGGTGGATATCAACATACTCTTTGATTTACGGGCCTAGATTCTGGTTCGATGAGCAAGATTGGGAAGAGTACAACCGCAAGCAGGCAGCACAGGAGCGTTTAGAAGCCCAAAAGCAGGAGCGGTTTGAATCTATAAAGCCGATCATGGAATTGCTCGTTACAGCAGCAGGACGCTCATTAAAAACCAAAGAAATTCGATTGCTAGAATCTATGGATACTAAGCAAATGAGCGTACTTACCGTCATGATATCCGATGCTCTGAACAATTACAGTAGACCATCACCATCTTATGGTTACGGAGAGCGTTTTGAGGATTAAATATATAGCCCCCAAGGGCAGAGAGGACATAACAATGGATAAAGTGAAATTGACGAAGGCACAGGCGTGGCATTTGGAAAACTTGAGAGAAAATTATAGTAAACGCGATATTGTGGCGATCGCTATAAACGATCCGGGAAGTACAGCACACGTAAAAGGAGGTATCAATTCAATAGATCACGATACCTTGATTCGTGCTTTATATATCGGCTATGAAATTGAACTGACAGTAGAAGAAAAATTGCTACAACAGTACGAAATGCACATTTCCTCTGGCGACAGAAAGTATCGCGGCATAGCAATAGGCATAAGAATGGCAGCTGAAATCGCGGGCATAAAAGTTCCTGGCATGTACGCATAGCCCCATAGGGGATAAGAAGGAGGGAACAGCCCTCCATAAGGGGGATACACCCCCTACTACCTAATCAAGGGAGAGATAACACACTTGAAAACACCCAAGCATTTAAATTATAGGGTTTGTTATGACAAAACAGGCGAAAAAAGATATGGATTATACAAATACTGCGATTGTGCAGATTGCAAAAACAGAATGTTGAAAAGGGAACCCGTCAACTGGGTGTCGGCCACCACAAAAGAGATTTCAAAAGTGGATGATGTGGCTGAGTTTTTAAAAAAGTGGACGTGCGACACCGGGTGGAGATACGTAGGAGTAGTTTTTTTAAAGTTTTAATATATCCGGCTGTGCTATTGGCTGTACTGAACTTATAAATTCGGGATGAGGCATAACAGCCTCTTACCCTAATCTCAACACAAATATCAAAGGAGCGATATAGAAATGGAAAACGTGAAATTGTCTGAACTGCCAAATGAAACAATGTTGAGCTATGAGGATTCTAAGTGCACACTTACGCCAAATCAACTACGTGAACAAGCAAAAGAGGACGGAGACCTGCTGCTGCACACATGGTATGTCGCTAAGGAACATCGCTGGCATCCGGACGCAAAGGCTATGCTCCGTCAGTACATCGAAACACAGTATGACGAAATGTACGAAGATTGGGATGACAGGGCGTTTGATTTCTTAAAGCAAGAACATTATGACCGGATTCAGGCTGTGCTTAACGAGGCATTCAGCAGCGACCACGCAACAAAATACTGGATGTTAGACGGTCCAGAAGTAATTATCGACACACTGGATCAACCGAGCGCTTAAACAGGGGCCTTCTGGCCTCTTACCCTATACCCCTATATATAAGGAGACGATGAAATGAGCGGTCAAAACATTGAAATAAGTAAAGAACATGCACGGAAATTGGGATTTGTCATGGAGAAAATTGCAGATGCTGGCATAGATATCACAAGAAATGAAGCTGCTGAACACTGCATTGATTGGGCGCATGAGTTGGTCACTAGAAAAGGTTTCAAGGTAAGAGCAAAATAAATCCCCCTATATAAGGAGCGATAAGCATGAGAGATATTAAATTCCGTGGTAAAAAGATCAATTACGGCGAATGGATTTATGGTGTGCCTGTATTTGATGGTGATAAAGCTTGGATCGTAAAACGAATCGGTGACAATTTTAGCGCAGATGAAGTGCATCCCGAATCAGTAGGGCAATACACCGGACGCACGGACAAGAACGGCGAGGAGATTTATGGCGGTCACTTGGTGGCTCGGGTACGCAGCGTACGGACTGGTACCACACGACGGAGAGTGGGCAGAACCTACAACGAATACGCCGATTATTCTGAAATATTGGTAGTCGGTGAAGTTCGATTTGGGACACCTGAAAAGTATCCGATGGACGGGGCTGTATCATGGTACGTCCACACTGATCAAAGCACTTCATATCCTTCATATTTTTGGGGAGCTGGCAAGGCAAGTGATAAACCATATCACGCCACCAACAACCTATCTGAGTTTTTAGATCCTAAATGCAGTTATGAAATTGTTGGGAGTATCCACGATAACCCGGAGCTGCTACAGCCCCAAGGAGGCGGTAAAGGTGAGTGAACGGATAATTAATTTACCGGATGGTCTGCAACCTATGTCAGAAGAAGATTTGAAAACTATTTGGAACAAAGCCGACTATGCTCGGGGTGAAGAAGCTCATATGAGTAATGATGTGTTTGATTTGGTCAACGCTCTTGATGCCGCCTATGCACAAATAGACTCACTCCAGCAGCAGGTAAATAGCTTGAATGAGGAAAGCCTATCAAACTTCCGAACGGCCGCCGAGAGGGGCAAGCAGCTTGCAGAGAGGGACCGCAAAATAGCCTGGCTTACTAACGAGTTAGGGGAGTAACCACCAATACAATACGCTACAGGCGTGGAAGGATGATAGATATGTTGGAGATGACAGACCAAGAGCTTAACCGAGCGATTGGTGAGTTGATGGGGTATAGCATAAAAAAAACGAACACAACAAAGGTTTACTACAGGCTGGTTGACCCAACTGGACAGTTAATAGGAAAGTCATGTGCATATGAGCCTGGTGTATGGAGTCTGTACGGGCCAAAGTATTGCAACGATCCTGCCGCCTCTTTGGAGGCACAGGCGGCGGCAATAGACAAAGATGCTGAACTGTACATTACTCACATGAATCATGTCCTGTGGGGAGAATGCATTAATTTGCAATATAAACATGCTGCACGAATAACGAACGCTACACCAAGACAGAGGGCAGAAGCAGCTTATATGACATTATCCAGTCAGGATTAAAACAATACAAGATAGGATGATAGATATGGGCGATATTTTAGACAATCTTGCTTTTCAGCCAGGTGACAAAGTAAAGCTTACCGACTGGCATGAATTTTCGTGGTATTGGGATGGGATGGATATGGACGAACATCATACAGTGACATTGGCGCCTGAAACGATACTTGAAATTTATTCATCTGGACAAACCGGACTCATTCCACCGTTTTACACTTTTGAAATGTCACATCCACAGCATGGAGACATATCCATTGATTTTGATGCAAAAGAGGCTATAGAGATTTTTGAGTTGCACGAAAAAACCGAGGATTAAACCAATACAGGGGATTGACAAAAGCTTCTTGCAACTATCTCACTAAAATAATGTGTATTTTGCAACCGGGTTGTATACAGGGTGTCGGTCACACGGCACCCGATCATATCGTTTATTTGCACGTAATGATAGAAAGGAGCAGGGATATGAAACCTGAAACAGTAGGAGACAGAATAAGCACTAAGCGCATGCATTTTTTTCGCTTGGAAGAATTGGAAGAAAGGTATATACCACAGATTATGTGTAACGGAAAGCTAACCTATGTCGCGGACAAAACATCGAAAAGCGGCCTGAAAGAGTGTGTTACAAGGGCGGAAGCACAAAAAATAGCAAGAGAAACAAGGGATCGAGCAAAGAAAAAACTTGCCGCTAGGGAGGAACAACAATGACAGATAAACCACGTAACTGGCAAGAGGATATTAAACTGTGTCAGAAGGCTACAAGAGGCCCATGGATGGAATTTGTAGATAGTGATGGTCATTGCATAGGAACGGTAGATATTCACCCACAACTCAAAGCTCATGCGCCTGTGGTGACGTTGGCAACGTCTGCGCGTGGCAAGTCAATCTATATATCACAGAACGATTCTGATTTTATCATAGCAGCCCGTGAAGCCCTTCCTTACTGGCTCCAACAAGCTCAAAAGGAGAAAAAACGCGCTGACTCGGCAGAGGCTGATTTCCAAACCGCGAGCGCCAATTATGATGAGTTGAAGAAGGAAAGAGACTTTTGGGAGAACAAGAGGACAGAACATAAGAACCGCGCAGATCGGGCTGAATCCCTTATACAACAAAAGGATACAGAGATCGCTGTATTAAAACGTCTGGCTGAATTTTGGGAATCGCAATGTAGCGACGCTATTACGCATGCGACCGAAACGGAAGAACGCTTGAACGTAAAAATAGCCAACCTCACAGCTCTCCTGCAAGATAAAGGAGACAAGCTATGACCATAGCTGATTGGATGATGGCTCACCCTTGGATGGCATTTTGGATGTGGATTTTCTTCTGTGTATGTACAACCTATTGGGGGAAAAGTCGATGATAAGAGCCTATACCTCTATATTAATAGCATTACTGTTATATGTGGGTGTAGTCAGTATAGATAGGTATATGTTGATTGAGCATATCGAGCCGAACACTTTGAGCATAGGGAGAGTTGACCATGAGTGACGCTATACGCCCAGCTCATTACTCTTTCGGTGGCATTGAACCAATTGACTTCATGCATGCGAAAATGTCTCCTGTGGCTTATAGAGGCTTTCTAGCAGGCAACGTAATTAAATATATTTCTCGCTATGAGCATAAGAATGGATTGGAAGATTTGAAGAAGGCGAGATATTACCTTGATCGTCTCATAAAAGACTCGGAGGAAAGTAAAGATGGCAGTAAACAACGATTACACACTACTGAAAATTGACCTCGCCTATGCTGTAGAGAAGCGAGACGAGGCCGATAGATATGGTAATTATGCGGATGTAATGCACTACGAATGGCAGATAGACCGCATTAAGCAAAAGATGGATCGGTTAGAGCAATTTCAATCCACGCACTCCATACAGAGTGCGACAAGAGGGGCTTAGTCCTCGTCTGGTACATGTTCCAGTATGTCACCAGGCTGGCATCCAAAGAAGGTACATAGGGCGTCAAGCGTAGCATAGTCGATGCCCTTACCTTCATCGTTATAAAGCTTTGCCAACGTTTTACGTGTGATGCCAGTTTCTTTCTCTAACAAAACAAAGTTCTTCACCTTATGTTCACCCATTAAAACGGACAATTTATTACGGATCACGTGATCACCTACACACTTATTATTTAATTCTATCATATGCAGTTCATGTGATAAGTAAACAGTATAGACCAAAATGGGTAATATAGTACCCATAATGAGTAGAATAGAGTATACTAGAATCAACAAGAACAAATGAGAGGGATGATGAAATGGTTCGCTATTACTATCACGAATGGACAAACGAGGAAGAAAGAATTCTTACCGATATCATGACTACTGGCAGGCAGCAACGAATGAAAGTGGACGAGCTATTTGTCCAAGCTGCTGCTGAACTTGAGAGAACCAAGGCGTCTGTAAGAAACCACTGGTACAAAATGAACAGCGATCAAAGTCAAGCGGTTTAGGTGGTGATTTTATGGCCTTCATCGGTATTGACCGGGACATAAGAAATCATTGGATTTATAAAGATCCGGAATACTTCAAAGTTTGGTTTGAAATGCTGTGTTGCGCCAGGTATGCGAGAGAGCCAAAGACAGATTTTCAGGATGGTGAAGTATACACGCTGAACTACGGGGAATTTATGTTTGGTCGGATTAAGTGGAGCGGTCGGTTAAACGTGGGAGAACAGAGAATTAGAACTCTTATAAAAAAGCTAATTAAAGAAGAAATGATCGAGTTAGTTTCAAAACATAGATACTTCTCGATCTACAAAGTTATAAATTACGAAAAATTTAACCACCAGAATAACCAGCAGGAAAACCATACAGGGCAAGGGATTCAAGGTGATGCTAACCAGCAGACTAACCATCTGCTAACCACCTGCCAACCATCTGCTAACCATCTGCTAACCACAAAAGAACAAAGTAATAACAAAGATAACAATGTAAACAAAGATATAAAAGATATAAAAGATATATATGAATTTTGGAATTCTCTTGAGATTATCAAACATCGGGAACTAACTCAGAAAATTAAATCTAGTATAAACGCCCGACTAGAGAATATGACCGTTGATGAAATAAGAGAGGCTATTGGCAATTACAACACTATTATTACAAGCGAACTTTATTGGTATACGTACAAATTCACTTTGGACAAGTTTATGAATCCCAAAAACATAGATCAGTTTCTATCTGAGAATAAACCATTTGAAACATTCAGAAAGCAAAAAGGAGGCGGTAATGGTGGAGGCTATAAAGAAAAGTCTCAAGGCATTCGATCTGGAGGAGATAAAAAGGAGAGCCCTTATGCTTTCCTCAATGTCAACAGTCCAAGAACAGGAGCAGCCCCACTTATCGACGACCCTAGCATCTTCTGAGTACCAATGCTCAATATGCAAGGATCAAGAAGGTGATTTCTACTTTGACGATGATGGAAATTCATTTTGGCGAGATTGTGAATGCGTAAAAAGAAGGAGGGCTGAGCGCTTAATGTCTGCCAGCCAGATAACAGAGGAATTTAGAAGTAAGACCTTTAGAGCATTTGAAAAGGAAGGTAATTCAGAAGTAGATGCAGCATATGACTATGCATTTGAGTACACGAAGAACTTTAAGGACATTCGAAAAAAACGCCAAAACAGCATTGCTTTGCTGGGACAGCCTGGATGTGGAAAAACTCACCTTCTTATGGCAGTGTCAAACAATTTGATATCTAAAGGAGTAGAGGTGATTTACTTTCCTTGGGTGGAAGGTTGGACAGAGATTAGCGAGGATTTCAAACTTATGCCGGAACGTGTACGGCGTTTACAACGTGCAGAGGTACTTTTCATTGATGATGTATATAAAGGACGAGATGAGCCTACCAAAACGCAGAGAGAACAATTTTTCGCCATCATTAATTATAGATACATGGAAAATCTGCCTATACTCATCAGTTCAGAAAAAGATATTGCTGAAATGTGTGAGTATGACGAAGGCGTGGGCAGCAGGATCAATGAAATGTGTAAGGACTATAAAGCCATCATAAAAAAAGACATGAATCTTAATAAGAGACTCCAATAAGAAGGGAAGAAGATAGGATGGAAAGGCTGATTACGACCATCGTATGCACCTTTCGGCTTTTCAAGCAGCCTCGAAAAATCGGTGAAACTTTCAAGCCGAATGATACGGGTGATCCTGTGCTTGTGATCGGTATTGAAAAATATGAATTGCGAGGGGAACGATTAGTAGTTTGGTACACATGCCAGCGACTCAATCACGAGGCGCCAAAGCATTCTAATTACAAACGACCTGCCTATAATGCTGTCGAAGGCGAGGTTAAGGCGAAGTATGATGAGCCTGATCTGGAAAAGTATCAGCCGGGAAAAACCGTGTGGATTCGTGAACAACTATACAAAATCCAAGAGTATACGGAGATTGCCCTTAAAGGAACTGATTTGGTTATATCGTTCATGGCTAGGCCTATTTATCCAGTGAGTCAAAAAGAAGTGAAGGAAAAACTGTTCGGAGAGCGCCGTAAAAAGCTGAAAGTATTATAGCTACCCAAGGAGAGGGGATAGAGGAATGAAAGTAAAAGAGTTAATTGAAAAGCTACAGACAATGAACCCTGAAGCAGAGATTTCGGTTATAACGCTTGGTAACCGCAATGAGCCTGAATACACATCCGAACCTAAAGTGACGTCGAACAAAAATATGTTTGGTGAAACGGTCTGGATTCAATAATATAGCCCCTAAAGGGCAAGGAGAGGAATAAGGGATATGAAACTATCTGTATTAATCGAAAAGTTGATAGATGCTGCTGGTACTAATGGTGATGTAGAAGTATGGCTCTACACAGGAGACGATGGCACAACCAATACTTTTGAGGTGGTTTCTGACGAGAGCGGAGAACTCGTGCTAGAAGCTACGCAATTAAACTACTAATCGGAGGTCTAAACCATGGATAAGAAGATACAAGAGATACGAGAAGCACATGCCAAGGAAGAAAATTTTTTATTGAAATATCCAACCAGCAGCACGCGGAAGGCTCATGAATATATTGGCTACCTCCTACAACAGATAGAGATTAAGGATAAGGCACTAGAGTTTTATGCGGACGGTGATAACTACAATAAAACCCCGTACTCTACACTTCTTAAAGAGGGTGGAGAACATGCCCGTGCAGCTTTGAAAGGAGATGATACAAATGAGTAGACCCATCAAATTTAGAGCGTGGAATAAGCAGAAAAACATTATGTGTTACGACAACGAGGATGATTCGGCTGACTATTGGGACGGATTGTTTGCGAGCGATGTCGGATTGATAAACGCTCGTCTTGGAATGGACAACAAGTATGAATACATGCAATATACCGGACTAAAAGACCGTAACGGTCAGGAAATTTATGAGGGCGACATATGTACTGCAGAAGAAATGTTAATCCCTCTATCAGGCACACGGACAGGCGTTGTGAAATTTATAGACGGTTCATACGTGCTTGAAGACTTGGATGGAAAGGACGGAGATTATCTGTTCAGCGAATCGGCTGAGGTCACGGTAATTGGAAACATCTATGAAACCCCATTGGAGGATACCCCATGAATCCAACAGACGAATACAACTATTTAGACGAGGACTTAGAGGGATCACTCCGGATTGCTTTGGAAGAATTGCAATGGGAAGCAGAAAGGGAGAGAGAAGCATGATGAAAAAGCATTATCGTACAGGTGGATCTATACGGGAGCAGGCACAGCCGATCAAGACAAGCAAGTTACCCAAGGCATCAGACGACCTCATAGAAAGCCTGTACAAGCCATTACACCCGAGGGATACCCAATATATTCTGTTTCAGGATGAACAGGGCGTAGCGCGCTCCAAGATTGCTAAGAAGCTGGGTATATCGAAAGCCAGAGTAATCCATGAAATTATACTCCTTCAAGAAATGTCTACAAGAGAAAGGAATAAGTACCGCAAGTATGAAGAGGATGAATCAGCATGAGGGCTAATAAGTATGGAGCCCAGCAGACAGTATTAAACGGGATAACCTTTGACAGCAAGATGGAATCACAGTATTACACGCAGCTCAATCTCATGGAGCGAGCTGGCTTGATATCTGATTTAGAGTTGCAGCCAGAGTTTGAATTGATACCAGCATTCAAGAAGATGGGCAGGACGATCAGGGCAACGAAGTACCGAGCAGACTTTAAGTACAAGGAGCACGGTAAAACCGTAGTGGTAGACGTGAAAGGGGTGAAGACCAAGGACTTTAACATAAAGCGAAAACTATTTGACTCCAAGTACCCGGACATTGAGCTCAAGTTGATCACTTACAAAAATGGAGGGTGGGAAGAGATATGACACGTCCACAACTAAAAGCAAAGGCACGTAGACGGGAGAAGCGTGAATTCTTGAAAAAGGTATACGGGGATTTCTGGCAAGAGTTCTATTATGCAAATACACGTTTTGATGATAATGGAAAGTTGCTAGGAGATGGAACTTTGCTAGGGGGTAAGGTTCGATGATAGCATGTTGGATCAACCACAAAGACGGATATACCCTTATGGACGATCTAGGTACTCGTGTAGGCGTGATAAAGGTAATGGATAACCGAATACTAGGTCGCAAGTTAAAAGGTCTCTACGAGCCTGCTACGTGGTTTAAAATGGATGGTCATAGATTCATAGGCAAACCACCGGATAAGGTTGGAGCCTAAACATGGACTTATTAGCAGCGTTATTGATATATGCAATTGTGATGGTCGCCATTCGCAAGTATTTGAGATAGTCAAACCTTACATGCATACGAAATGTTGTGTAATAGTGCGAAAAATGTACTATAACGGCACTATATATGGTATAATCATAGTATAGAGATGAAAATAATCGGATTGAGGTGTATGTAGTGGAAAATCAGGAAAATGTGCAAGTACAAACGCAAGAAACGGACGTAATTACAACTGAACCACGTTATTTTTTGGATGGCATTTCATTCGACAACGGCGACGTGAATATCAGAACTCTTTTCGACAGTGATGCAGCTTATCAAGTAGCTAAGTTTGCTATTGAAACAAAGGTAACTACGCTGACCACCAATTACGCTACAAGAATTGATGAACTCCAAAAAGAGTATGAAGAGCAGATTGCTAAGCTCATCTCTGAAAACAACGAAATATCTGATAAATTGGCGCAGTCCAAAACGGAATTGAGCAATGCCAAGCTAGAGATTGAGGACATTTCAGCTAAACGTGATGCAGCCGCTGCGGAATTGGCTTCTGCCAAAGCAGAGATTGAGCGGTTGAACGATCATGTGACGGAAATTGCGATTGGGGCCAAAGCAGCAACAAAGGTGGTCGATACCAACCTTAATACTAATTTGGCAGAAGCTATGGAAAAGCTGAAAAGTACACGTCCAGCTATTTATGATGTTCAACCTCTGGATAACCGCGGAGCGAACTATAAAGCGAAACTAGCTGAAACCGATGAAGAAATCACCTTTAACTATCTGGAAAAAGGCAAATTCCGGGAGGTGACCGCTGAAGAAGCGGATCAGTTTCGAAGAGCAGCCGAGGAATCAAAACGTGCTAATGAGGATCTGGCACAACCTGGGGAGAGTGTGGACACGGCAGGAACAGTAGTAGAATTGCCGTCACAGTTTCAAACCGAAGAAGACACAGCCGACGGAGTGGTTAAAGGGAACGTTAGTGAGTCGGTGGCAGGACAGACAGTTACGCGGGAAGAGTTTGAAGAACTCAAAAGACGCGTAGTTATTGTGGAGAAAATGGTGAAAAGACCAGAGGAGGTAGCCTAACGGCTGCCTTTTCCTAAAAGAAGGGTAACCATGCTTAAACGTGATAAAAGCGTGATACAGCATTATCGGCTTAATCATCCGGGAATAGATCAGCCATACTCGGTGATGATTGATTTAAAAGACGAAGAGGCAATAGGTTCATTGCTGGTCTACTTCGATTTCGATAGAAAAGGTTGGAGTATAGGACGTTGGACAAGGCCATCGTTCCATCTATACGAGGAGTACAAACTGCATGAAGGGTACAGAGAAGTAGCTTTTGTGCCATTAGTAGAGTTGAAGGAGGGATATTGATGGACAAGGACAGGGTAACTGAGTTGTTGAAAGACTTTAGATCTTATGAGTATGCAGAAAGAATGTGTGGATTATCTTCTAGCCATGGCGAGTTGGTGCCAAATACAGCAAATTTATCGACTAATCGTTTGATTAGGCATGGATCTCTTGACGGTCTGAGGTATGCACGTATTGTAAGTATGGTTAAAGGAGCAGTCAGCGAGGTTCTAAGCGACGACCAGCAAATGGTCATAAATGAAAAGTATCTGAACAGAAACACATTAACATTGCATGAGATTGCTACAAAGATGCATAAAGACCCCAGTACTATTTCACGCCTGCATACCGAGTCTATACGTAAATTATCTATCGCCCTCGAACCATTGAGCGAGGATGAAATGGAGATTACAAACTTTGATCACATGTTTGATCCAACGTGGATATTCAGGGAGCCTGCATGATTTACGCATTTTTTTGCACGCAAAACCATGTGAGAACCTGCTAAGATAGTAGTATAGGAAATATGCGATGGGCAACGGTAGCTATTTGCGCAGTCGCTGTCCACGCTGTTTCTTCACAATAGCCGGTAGGTCCAAAACGGGCGCGGATGGTAACGGGGACACAAGAATGGTTGACTTGCGCCAATCAAAAGGCAAGCTATAGCATCCGCAAAATGATATCTGTACAGAGAGGGTAACGGGTAACCGTTGCTCTTTTTGTTTTTGCCGAAGGCCATCGAGTCGAACGAAATACTTAGCGAAGCGGAGGCCGTATAGAGGGTTTTCCTATAAGGAGGGATATACAACGAATGAATATTAGTCTGGATGAATTTTGTAAAGAAAGAATCATAAAAAAAGAAACCTATGTTAATGAGATGAAAATGTTTGCTGATTCTTTAAAAGCATTTGGCAGAAACAACTTTCCGTATGCCCCATCTCGGTATCATGATGAGGAAGAGAAGAAGCAGTTAAATAAGCATCCCGTAATCTAAACCCGAAACACCGAGGGGTGACGGTAAAGTAAGGTACACGGGAGAAAGTAGGCAACATGATTCTATTACTATGTATAGGCATCTGTTACATCGCAGTAAGCTATATGTTTGATCTAAGGGAATTCCCATGGTACATGAGGATAGCCATTAGGATAGGTTGGTTACCGGGATGTATAGCGTTGATGATGGCGCTACAGTGTTACAGTTGGTTCGGAGAGAGGAGGTAGACACATGGCAGAGCTGAGACCGCAAATTATGCTATTTGTGACGGAGTACATCAAGAATGGTGGCAACGGTACAGCCGCCGCAATAGCAGCTGGTTACTCTGAAAAGTCGGCATATAGCCAAGCAAGTAGACTGCTGAAAAGTGTTGAAGTTCAACAGTATCTTAACAATACTCAACAAAGTATTAACAAGGACTTGCGTTTAATGTTTGCAGACGATGCTGTTAAGGCTTACGAAGTGATGTTGGAGATCATGAATGACAAGACTGCACAACACAGAGATAGGCTGTCAGCGGCTAAAGATTTGTTAGACCGCGCAGGATACAAAGCAACTGATAAGATAGTTGCAGATGTTAACAGTGAAGGCACCGTTACGGTGGTATTTGATGCAGGTATGTCGCCATGACAACGCTCAGGATACCTTATAAGCCTCAACCAAGACAGCAGAAGTATCACCAAGCCACAGGGGTAGATGAACTGTTATATGGTGGTGCAGCAGGTGGAGGTAAGTCAGAAGCTACGATATGGGACGCGCTTAAGTATGCTTTGGAGTATCCGGGTAGCAGACAGATTATCTTTAGACGTACATTCCCTGACTTGCAGCGGTCGATTATCATGCGTACATTGCAGGTGTATCCGAAAGAGCTATGTAAGTACAATCAGTCAAAGCATGAATGGATATTCCTTAATGGCTCAATTGTCGAGCTAGCTCACTGGGACAATGACAGCGACTTTATGAAATACCAAGGTGCTGAGTACGATCAGATACGTTGGGAAGAGTTAACGCAGTTTGAGGAACGATGGTACACATATATGCTTTCACGTCTACGGGGTAGTAAGCCTTATCCTAGAAGCGTAAAAAGCACAACCAACCCAGGGGGCATAGGTCACTCGTGGGTTAAACGTCGTTTCATTGATATTGGTGTACCTGAGGTAATACATGAAATGCCGGAGCTTGACGACAACGGTAATCCACTACATTGGCCGGAGGGAATGGCGAACGCTGGGGAGCCTATAATTCGTAAGCGAATATTCATTCCGGCGAATGTATTTGATAACAAAGCGTTAGTTGATAATGACCCCGGATATGTAGCGCGGCTGATGTCGTTGCCTGACAATGAGCGGAAACAGTTGCTTGAAGGTGACTGGGACACATTCGCAGGGCAATACTTTGGTGAGTTTAGCCGGGCTATACACGTTGTAGAACCGTTTGATATACCGACGTCTTGGAAGAAGTTCAGGGCGATGGATGAAGGCTACAATGACCCTTTTGTATGTCTATGGATAGCACTAGACCCCAAGGGTACGGCATATCTTTACCGCGAGTTTGTGAAAAGCAAGCTACTGACAAGCGAACAGGTTGAAATGGTGAGACTGAACAGCCCTATTACAGAGCATTATGAATACTCGGTAGCTGATACATCCTTTTGGAATAAATCCAAAATGGAGGATGTTACGCCAGCCGAGATATTTGCGCGTTTCCAAGTACCTTTAATTCAAGCTAAGAAAGAACGTGTTAACGGATGGAAACGGGTGAGGGAATGGCTACATGTAAAGGATGTACTGGATCATGTGACAGGCAAGATGTACAAAGACGCCGACCTAAAGATATTCAACACTTGTCTCCATGCGATTGAGTCTATCCCGGCGATGGTTCACGATGCTAGACATGTGGAAGATGCAGCAGCCCATCCACTTGACCACGTGCCTGATGCATTGCGTTACTGGTGCATGAGCAGACCACAGAATGATGTACAGGAAAAGCCGTGGTCAGCAATGCCAGACGGAAGCTATAAGGTGAGATTTGATGAAGATGATGACGACGAACATAACCCATTTGGGGGAAACGAAACATTCTGGTGAGGTGAGACAATGACAGACATACAGTTTATAGCTGGTGTATTTACAGTAGGCATGTGTGCTGCTGGTGTGCTTATATACCGCATTACAAGGGTGCAACAAGACACGATAAAGGACTTGACCAACAAGCTGATGGCTAAGGACTATGGCGAGTATAAGCTGTATCAGCAGCCTGTAAACGAGGAAACAGCGAAGCCCAAACGCAAACGTATGAGCTATTGGGATGATGGGGGCGAAACAGAAGAGGAAGTTCAATAAGTCGCGATGGCGGCTTTTTATTTTGCTTGAAAGGGGTGATTGAATGGCATCGGTGTTAGAGAAAGCCAAAGGCAAATTTGCTGGTATATTTGGCACAGACGAAAGCAAAAAGCAATCTAATGAGCCGATTAACACGCCACAACAACAGAAGTTAGTCACTATGGTGCAACGTGACTTTGAAGAGTTTAAATCCACTAGGCAAAGCATTGAGAAGCATTGGCAGCAGGAACAACGGTTTTACATGGGTGACCACTGGAAAGGATTGCGTCCAGAGCACCTTGTAAGACCGAATAGCATTGATAACATTATAGGCTCACAAATAGAGTCCATTGTAGGCAAGCTAACAGGCTGGTCGCCGTACCCTGATTTTGAAGCTCAAGAAGAAGGCGATGAACAGAAAGCGGCTGACCTAAATGATTATATGCCTTATGAGCTACGACAGATTAAATTCCAACAGAAGTACATCCGTGCTGTACGGCGTATGGTTATTCATGGTCCGCTGATATTCAAGACGGTATACGACCCAACTGTTGAGGGTGGGCGCGGAATGAATCGGTGGACAGGGCAAAACGATATCATTCCTGTTGACCTTGGCACATTCTTTCCAGATCCACGGATTAAGGACTTTATTAACCTACAGGACATGGGTGCTATCATCGTTAAGTCTCGTAAGACGCTTGAGTATTTCAAAGAGCGTTGGCAAGGACAAGGTAACAAGGTTACTTCTGACGATGACACAGACGACATTGAAATCTTCAACCATGAATCAACGAACAGTGAGGGATTTAACCGTGGTTATGGCGCATCATATGGTACTGGCATAGAGAAGTCTAGCACTGCTGGATTGATTGAGTATTGGTATCGTGGACTGCCTAAGATGGTCAGTAGTGACGATAAGGAGATATTTAACGAGCAAGCTGAATCGAAACTGATGGAAGGTAAAGACCCGTCGGAATCATTGGCTAAGGCGAATGGTGATATGGAGGGCATACACTGCATTTATATAAGCGCAGATGGCGTGTTCTTGGAGCATAAGGCGTATGTGTATGATCATGGCAAATATCCTTTCACAGCTCGCACACTGTACCCAGATGAACGTAATGTGTGGGGCAAAGGCTTTGTTAGGGATATGATCAGTCCTCAAATCATGCTGAACAAATTTGCTGAGATAGCTGTAGAGACTATGGCTAAACAAGGGAATGGCGGCATGATGTATGAAGAAGGCGCTATTACCTCAAAACAGGTCAACACGTGGAAAGAGATGCGTTCACAGCCCGGTGCAATGCTTCCTGTAGCAACTGGCGGTATTGCTAGGGTCAAGGAATTGGAAGGCATCAATGTACCACCTACAGTATTTAACATGCTGGAATACTACAAGGAGATGCTGCAAAAGTTACCAGGACAGTTTGACAGCGCGAATGGTCAGGCCAGCAGCAACGTGACTAGCGGCGAGCAAGCCAAGTCACTCATGGCTGCGGCAAGCACGCGCTTAAATACTGTAACTGACACGATTGAGGAAGCTTTACAAGACGTGTTTGAGCAGTACATTGAGTTGATGGCACAGTTTTACACCACCGAGCGTGTAGCGCGTGTTACAGGGCGTTCAGTCAGCGTTAGTAGAGAATCTCTTGTATCTCAGGCACCTTCACAGTACGACACAGGTAATACCGCTATTGATCCAACGACAGGTGAGGAAGTACCTGACATTCAAGATGTAGCCGAGGAATATGTACCTGCATTCGACATACTGGTTAATATCAGTGCTGACAAACCACAGGATAGAGAATATTACATCCAAATGGCGTTTAATATGCTGCAAATGGTAGACCCAGTCACACAACTTCCGATGATTGATGGTGAGGCTGTTCGTTACACCATTGATAATGGTCGCATGGAGTCAATGGACGTAATCAATCGGCGGGTACAAGAGGAATCAGGTATGCAACAACAGATACAACAAATGCAACAGCAATTCCAACAGCTTCAGCAGCAGAACCAGCAAATGCAGCAACAGCTTGGTGAGTTGACCAGCCAGAAGCAGATGCAGGAGCAGCAAGATCGGGAGTTCAATCAGCAGGTGCAGCAACAGAAACTGGACATTGAAGCCAGCAAAGTAGCAGGAGGCTTGATGAATCAGATGGGCGGTGGTGTAGCGTGAATGCCCCTACAATGACTAAACAAATCATTATTGAGTTTGATGTACTTACAGGTGATGTGGACTATAAGAATCCAGATCAACTAACTTATATAGAAGCTTTGGGCATGATCGAATTCGCCAAGATGATGATTATGGGTCGTTATATTGAAGAAACAAACGAATAATGCAGGCCGTTCCCAGTCGTGGGGCGGCCTTTTATATTGCTTATCTCTGCTGCCAGCCATAGCAGCTTATCCGATAGGAGGAAGTACCGATGGAAGATGAACCAATCGAACAACCCACCAGCCATAGTGAGGACGTTCAACCTAATGAAACACCAGATACACCGGACGTCGATATCAACGCAGCTTTGAGGGAATTCGGCATCATCAAGGATGAACCAATGGGCGAAGAATCAGACGAACCGGAGCAAGACGAAGAACTTGAGCCAGAGGACGAGCCGCAAGCCATAGCGGATGAACCCAAGAAGCTCAGAGTCAAAGTTAACAAAGAAGAGATTGAAGTTGATGATGACCAAATCCCCGAGCTAGTGCAGAAGGGTTTCGGTCTGGACAAGGAGCGCCAACGTAGAACCGAAGCTGAACAAGCCTTGCAGCGAGCAGCCAAACTCGCCGGGTTTGAAACAGCAGACGAATACCTCGCTAACTTGGACAAAATCGAGCAACAGGCAATACAAAAAAAGCAGGATGATTTTGATTATCTCAAGCAACAGCTTCGCGAAGAAGTCGAAAACGCTGGGCTTGATCCTGACTATGTTGAAAGATACTTGGACGCACATCCTTTGCTACAGCAGGCTAAGGAAGTGATGGCGCGTGAATCCAAGTCGCAGGAGACGCAAAAGCAGGAAGCGCAGCAACAACAGCTACTGAAAGGCTGGGAAGAGTTGTTTAACCAGCACCCTGAGTTGGTCGAGAATGCACCAGCCGAAGGAGAAAAGCCGGATTGGCTGACAGCGGAAATGGACGCACTCATTGAGCAGGGATACAAGCCTATTCATGCGTTTGAACTTACCAACCGGGATAAGATCATTGCTGATGAACGCAAGCGCACTGAGCAGGCTGTAATCAAGCAACAACGCCTGAATAAGCGTGCTCAGGTGGAAAAACAAGCAGCATTAGAAACAGAACCAGAAGTGCCGCAAGAATTGGCGAGCGCTTTTTCTATTTTCGGATTAGATCCAAAAGCAGCGAAAAAATACGCGAAAAAGTGAGGTAAAAACATATGGCTTTCAGTTGGGTATACAACGATTTTGGAGCGCCACAACGGCGTGTGAGTCACATTCTCGCAACGAATAATGAAGCATTTGTGAAGGGTGAAGCTGTAAAAATTGCTAGTGGTCGATGGACTAAGGCTGGTAATGGGGATGCTGTTGCCGGTTTTGCAACTCAGAAACTAGATGCTGGCACAGATAAGGTTCTTGAAGTAGCCTTGGCGCGTGAGGGAGACTGGTACGATGCTCCTTACACTGGCACGCCAGACGCTGGTTTTGTTGTTGGAGTAGGAACGGCTGATGTTTCTACAGATGGGTTATCCATCCTTTCCAGTGACATTACAGGCGGTGCTTTTGCTGTCGAAGAGATCAATACAAATACAAAAACTTGCCGCGTAAAAGTTAAAAATCGGCAGCTTTAATATAAGGGGGATATAAAATTATGGTACAAAGTGCATTGAGTTGGGATCAAAAAGTTCTAGAACCTGTGTTTAGGGAGTTGTACTCACAAGAGGTAAAGGGAATGAAAGACTATATTCCTGAAATGTTCGATGTTCAAAACTCAGACAAGGCAGTAGAGAGTATCGAAATGATTGGCGGAGAGGGATTAATGGAGGAGTGGGGTCATTCTAACAAACAAGTCTACTACTCTGATATCAATGAACTCTGGCAGAAGTATTTCCGCCATGATAAATTTTCAGACGGTCGTCAAATTGACCGTGATTTCATCGACGATTTGAAATTGACTGCTATTAAAGACCGTATTAAATCACTAGCACAGTCGGTTTACTATACGCGTCAAACCATGGCGGCACAATGGTTTGTTAACGGCGACAAGACGACAGGAGCAGTTGATTACCGTGGTCGGACATATGATGCTTCTTTGCCTGATGGAAAGGCTTTGTTTGCCACCGACCATCCTTTGGCACCTGGCGACACAGGACCAGGGCAATCTAACAAAGGCACTGATGCTCTGACGATTGATTCATTCGACGACACTGTAGTAGCTATGCAAGAATGGACGAACGACAGAGGGAACCTAATCCCTGTTATGGCAGACACCATAATTGTTGCACCTTATAACAAACGTGCAGCCTTCCAAATTGCAGGAATCAGTGGAAAGGGAGAAGGATATGAGCCTGGATCTGCTGATCACAACATTAATATCTATGAAGGCGACATCAAGGTAATTGTTAATCCGTTCTTTAGTAAAGGTAATAAAAAGGCTTGGATTGTTGCCGACAGTCGTCGTATGAAACGCTCTATGAAATGGTTTGATCGTCGTAAGCCAGAAGAAAATAGCATGGTTGATTTTGATACAGAGATTGCAAAGTATAGCGTGATTATGCGTAAGTCTTCTGGTTGCATCGACTGGACATGGGGCTTCGGTCACTTCCCAGTATAAGGAGGGATAAAATTGTCTAAAACACATTTTGACGCGATTGAGACTAATAACTTGACAGTAGCAGGACAACCAGTGGGTGGAAGCAACGTCATAGCCGCTACGGTGACGTTTGATCCTCCTTCCTTGGCCACGATGACTGGCGCAGTATCATCCGCTATTACCGTAACTGGTGCTGTCCTTGGTAGACGTGTAGAGGTATTCCCTCCATATGATCTGCAAGGGGTACAGGTACAGGCTTATGTATCTGCTGCTAATGCCATTAAATTTTCCTTGTTCAACCCAACTGGAGCGACAGTAGACCTTGCTTCCGGTAGTTGGAAAGTAAAGGTGGTGGCACCGTGAGCCGTAAAGGGGATGTTGAATGGACAGTAACCAATCCTAAAGCTGGTGGCGCAAAGCATGAATACGTTGCGAAGCTTAAGGTTTCGGAGGACTTTAACGACTCCCAAAAGGACATGGTTACCAACTTTAACAGCATGCGTGATTTTCTGTTTAACAATGGATTGATGGAGAAGAAGGGGAGCTAAATGCTCCCTTTTTTTATGTATAGGAGGTACTTGTGATGTCGTACAGGATGGAGATTGATGCTTTAAACGCGCTTGTTAAGGAGCAGCAACGGACAAATGAGCTGCTTGAAATCATAGTAAAGCAAACGAGAGGTGAAGATAGTGAGCACGAGAATGTCAAGCCGATTAGATCCACTACCCGTAAAACAGGCAAGTGATTATGTGACTGTCACACCAAGCGATACAGCCGATTTGCCTGATGGTAAATGTGTTGGTGTGTACTGTGGTGTAGGTGGCGATGTGGCTGTTGTAAGCCCGTCAGGTAATGCTGTAACGATTAAGGCTGTACCAGCAGGCGTACCGTTATTTTTACCTGCTAAACGAATCAAGGCGACTGGGACGACAGCAACCAATATTTTAGCGCTGTACTAAGAGAGGTGTCACTATGCGCGTACAGGATGTAGTAGAGGAAATAGTCGAGAAGCTACCGGAGAACAAAACCCCAGTCGTGTCCATACTGCGGAAGCTGACTAATGTAAGAGATATGCTGTTGCGTACGCCAACCGCAGCACAGCAGCAATCAGAGGTAATCGAAGAAGCCATTGACACCGTTGTGGGCGAAGGGTTGTATGATCTGCCATGCCCGCCGGGAAACGTCACAGACGTCGATATACGACGTGCAATCTATGACAATAGCGAAGGTCATGACGATAGCCGAGATTGGCACAGGATACCGCTCAGGCAGTTTAATGAGCGTATGAAACATACCTATTACTACTTCGTTGCTGGTCAAATTGGTATATTCCCGCCGCCTAAGTATGCGAAGGCTTATGGCATCAAGATTTTTTACACGCCAGTATACCCTGAAATCACGGTGAATGATATGCAATCAACAACAGGTTTTGACCCGGATTGGGATATGTTGTTGGTTTACGGTGTGCTCAGGGACATCATGCCAGAAAACAATAACTTTGATGTGCGTTATCAGCAGCTATTGGCTGACTATCGTACGGCTACGAGTGGTTATGAGCGGTATGTAATAGAGGAGAGGTGGTAACGTGGCTAATCCTTATCCATGGAAACACGGTAACACGAGTGAAAATACAGCGGCAGAACTGGACCCGAGGTATGAAACACCGCTTGGCGCCCAGGAAAAAGCAGACAAAGCCGAGCAGAACGCTAAGACGTACACCGATGCCCTAGACGACCGTTTTAAGGCTCATGCCGCTGATCAGACGGTCCATGTCACTCAAACTGACCATAACAAGCTAGACGGCATTGAGTGGGGAGCAGAGGTCAACCAAAACGCCTATACGGTCATTAATGGTATCCCAGCCAATGCGCCGATGACTGAGCTCAAAATATTGCAGGGCATCGGCATACGGGTAACACAAGATCCGGACGACAGGGCAATCACCGTTACGGCAACTGGGCCAGTAGATATTGACCCTATCCCATTAAGCAAGGTATATGATGCTGGTAACTCTGCTTACTTGGACGCTGGTACCGCAGCAGGCAATGTCCCGGTATTGGACGAAAACGGCAAGCTTGACGCTGTTGTTGTGCCAACTATAGCGGTCACTGATACATTTGTGGTAGCTACTCAAGCCGATATGTTGGCACTGGTAGCCGAAACGGGTGATGTGGCTATACGTACGGACCTTAGCAAGTCGTTCATATTGAAGGGTACTGACCCAACAGTATTAGCCAACTGGCAGGAGTTGCTTACACCTATGTCACCTGTGCAGAGTGTAGCCGGGAAAACTGGCGTCGTGACGCTAACTAAGGCTGATGTAGGACTAAGTAATGTAACCAACGAGAGTAAGGCGACCATGTTTACCAGCCCTGCGCTTACGGGCACGCCAACGGCTCCTACAGCGGCGGCAGCAACCAACAATACTCAGGTAGCAACAACGGGTTATGTAAAGCAACAAGGCTATCTAACGTGGGCTGATTTCCCGTTTACCTATGTGCGCAGCGGGCTATTAACTTTGCCAGCGAGTCCTACCGTACTGGATGTTCCAATAACCTCAGTGGTAGAGGATAGTTACAGCATGCGTAGCGGCAGCACCGTAGTGATACCGTTAGATGGCTGGTACAGCATCAACCTACTTGCTACCGTGCAGGACCTACCAGCAACTAACCGATTGGATTTGACAATTAATCAAAATGGCACAATGTTGACGAGCCGTCAGGTTGTTGGATTTGGAGCCGGCGCAGTCACGTTTTTAGGCTTTGAAGAGCAGCGTTACCTTGCTGCAACTGATGTAATTACGTTTAAGGCATCGCAGTCAGGTACAGGCACATACAGCTTGTACAACGTGCATATAAGACTTACACGGCTAGGACGTAGGCCGTAAAGGGGTGAATGATATTGGTGCTACCATGGCGTCCTAACACAACACAAGATATTGGTTCACAGCTTCCGCCGCGCTACGAAACCCCTTTGGGTGCGCAAGAAAAGGCTGATAAGGCTGAGGAAAACGCAAAGAAATATGCTGACGACAATTTTGCTAAGAATGCATTTAAAACAATCGAGGTGCCCGGCAAACTCCCGGTAGTGGCTGATGATAAGGAAGATACGCTAACCCTTGAAGCTCGCACAGGCATAGCCATTACAACGAATCCAGAGGAAGACAAAATAATCTTCACAGCCACTGGAGAAGCAATTCCCGGCTTGCATGGATCGTCTCATTTGAGCGATGGAGCCGACCCAATCCCCAATTCAACACTTACTGTGAGCGGTCTGATGAGTCCGCAACAGGTGGCAGATTTGAATGATTGGGTCACAAACAAAAATACCTTTGTCAAAAAAGGAACATACTCGCTTAACGTTAAGGACTATGGAGCCAAGGGTGATGGAGTCACTAACGACACCGCGGCGATTCAGGCAGCTATTGATGCGTTAAAACTGGTAGGCGGTTATATATTTTTCCCGGCTGGAAAGTATTACGCTGGTGAGCTAACTTTATACAACGGTATCTCTCTCATGGGTGTTAACCAGACTTGGGACTACGAATATGACCTGGGACCATCACGAATCATTTCTAAGATTGGCGACGAGTTTTTATTTAGGGCTAACGGTGCCAGCCACATCGGGATACACAATCTTACTCTTGTAGGTCAAAGCCGGGTGACTAATGGTATCGACGGATCGGTAAGACTGCTCCAGGTAACCAATTGCCAATGGGCAGGATTTAACACGGCAATAGGGTTTGACCTTGGCGGTACACAGGGGCAGCAGTGGCAGATCAATAGCAACGCTATCTTTAACGCCAATGTTGGAATTAACCTGCTCTATGACTCCAAAGTGTTTGATAATTTTATCTACACTTGCAAGATAGGCATGGTATATAACGGGTCAGCGTGCAACATCGTTAACAATAAAATTGAGTATAACGACATGCATATATCACTGACTGGTACACAGCGTTCTACGTTTGTGGGCAATGTTTTTGACCGAGGCGAGAACGAAGGCATCTACATGAATAACACAAGGGATTTATCCTTTGTTGGAAATGTAATGATGGCGTCCGGTTACTCTAACGTTAATGACTGGCAACAAACACACTTACGGATGATAAATTGTGAAGATATCGTATTCAGCGGCAACGTGTTTACGATGGATTATTGGGAAGGGAATGCAAAGCCCACACACCTTGTAACTGGTTCAGGCAGTAAAAATATTAACTTTACCGGGTGTAACCTGGATAAGGCTTCCTTTGGATCGTTATTGACTGGTGCATCAGATATTTCAGTAGTTAATAACCTGGGAACGTACAAGCGGCAAAAGGATACACTCACATACGGCGTTGAAAAAACGTTCGATTTCTGGACGGACTCATTGATTGATAACAGTAAGAAAACTCATACCTTTACCATCACCATGAAAGACACATCAACGGATATCATTTCCGTCAGCCGCGTATTTTTAGTGGTGATTCGTGACTTTGCTGATGCTCATTTTCAGCAGGGCAATATTACCGATGTGATAGGTACGTCCAACATCGGACCAGCAGCCAAACTCAACATATCCCGCTGGGGTGTGAGTAGCGAAGGCGCTAAGATATCCCTTACTTTAATCAACGTGGTCAGCAGTAACAACGCATTTGAAGTCACAGTAGAAGTCACAAAGTCGTAGGTGATGATATGAACATTAACGACATCATAAAAGAAGCTGATTTACTTGTACCTAATGCAGTCGACACAGCAGATAAGTTGATCTGGCTTAACGCAATTAACCAGGACTTTTTCAATGTGGTGAAAATTCCTGCATTCGATTCGTTCGTTTCGGTCCTGGATCAAAGCCAGTACACCTTGTCAGCTAATGTGCGCTTTAAAAATATAGATTACGTAATGTGTGGTGTGGTCAAGTACCACGAGTTATCAGCAGACGCACCTAATCCACTCCAGAATACGTTTAGATTCGACGATGGAACGAAAGTATTAACTCTATCGCCGCCGCCGTATACAGTAGGTTTAGGAGGTCTGGTGAGGTACAGCAAAATTGGTACCACAACCTATACAAGCAGCAACTTAACCATAGAGCCGGATTCGCCAGCAGAGTATCACTGGACGTATATCCCGGCTCTTGCTGCATACATCGCTAATTCAATGGACGATTCGGTTAAGGCTGCGAATTACGAAAATCAGTATAAGAATGCTTGGAATGTCGCGGCTCAGAACTATCAAAGGGCGGTGGTATCGTGAATGTGATTCGGTACCCACAAGCCAACTACCAGCCGTTACCCGGCATACAACAAGCTATTACGGTCCGTGAATGGAAAGGGTTGAGTAGCTTCGACCCTCTCTCTATTGCGGATAACCTTTTTACCAGCATCAGCAACTTTGTATTGGACGAATACCCGGTTATAGCAACAAGGCGCGGTTACAGTGTACTTGGCAGTGCAATAAGTACGTCAGTGCTCGGGCTGGGAGTGTGGAAAAACCAGCAGCTACATGCGGTATTTGGAGACGGTACGTGGCGAGTGTTTAACAATAATACTTGGCAGACACTAGCATCAGGGTTGGATACTTCGGCTCGTTGGTCGTTTACGAATTTTCAAGGCAATTGGTCAGATATCCATTTAGTAGGGGCTAACGGTGTAGATGCTATCAAGCATTATGATGGTACCGCAGTAGCTAATTTAACCGGAGCACCAGCCAAAGGGAACTATATTACCACTTATCAAAACAGGCTGTGGTGTGCTGTTGGTAAAGAAATAAAGTCATGTGCCTTAGATCAACCGGAGCAATGGGAACTGTACAATGGAGACGATGAAGATAGCTACGGTAAAGAGATGGAGTCCATGGCAGGGGAAACCGTGAATATGCTGTCCGGTAGCTTAACCAAGCTTACGATAGGCATGCCTAACAGCCTCCATGAGATGTATGGCGGTGTCCCATCGGACTTTACCACTAAGATGGTGGCTGACCGTATCGGAGTGCGTAACAACCAGAGCGTAATCACCCAGGACGGTGTTATTTACTTCGCTAATCTTAACGGAGTCTATCAATATACTGGTGGTATCTTACCTGATAAATCGTTTAGCGAGGTCGTCAAGGGCTTTATAAACGGCGTATCATCGACAAGCTGCGCCGGGACAGACGGTAAGACATTATTCTTTTCCACTCACCAAAACGACATATTAAATTATGACCCACGCATCCAAGCTTGGACGATGTTTAATGATATTGATCCACTGTGCTTTGCAGAGATGGGCGGCAACCTTTATGTTGGTGATAGCAAGGGCAGAGTGCTACAGCTATTTGGATCCGCTAAGGATGGCACACAGGACGTTAAATGGTCACTTGTAACCAAGCCGTTTAACAATAGCTCAATCGCTCAAAAGCTACGTATGTACAAGCTATGGGCTGTGGTAGATTTACTCTCTACTAGCAACCTTAAGATATATTTGTCACCATCTATCAACGGTAACGATTGGGTACAGGTTGGTGAGATTACACCAGCTTCCGACCTTATTAAGCATCGGGTTATCATACCTACAGCCAAGATGGCGAATGAAAATTATATTCGGATTAAATTCGAGGGCACAGGTTACTTCAAACTGCATGAGCTCACACGACAACAACGTGAGATGCCACTATATTAGGAGGTTTTACACATGGCAATGTTCCAAGCTCCATTACTAACCGCACAAACGAGTCATGAACAATTGTTGGACGAGTTCGCAAAAGTAGTTAAGGAATTAGAGTTTATCGTTAACGGGGCAATCGACTCTAGGAATGTTCGGGAGATTGGTGGTTACAACGTAAACAAAACGGAGCTACAATCCAGAGACGGTGCCGTAGGCATGAGTAGCGCGCGTACAGATGAGGATGATTTGCGCATTTGGGCAGGCGATCCAGATCGTGCTAAGGCAGCGTTTAAGGTGTTTGAAAGTGGCTTGGTTACACTAACTAAGTTTTTGCTGAGCAGTACAGATGGGGCTTATCCTAAGATTGAGATGGGGTCAGAGGGGAATTTGCTCGCTGCTTATTTTGACGAGAAAAACTATATTTCTATTGAGCCTAATTACTTCGGTTCACCTTCAATTAATTTGGTCAGAAATGGAGAAATACAAGGCAGAATTAATACTATTTTGGGATTTGATATTGTATCTGTAGGTACTATGAATATTCAAGCCGCTGGAGGAAGCATAACTCTTAATCCTTCCGAAACAGTTAACATCCAAAGATGGAGTAAGCTTAAAAATGTCGATGAAAACAAGACGCTTCAAGACGAACTGAACGAAATTTATAATCGTCTTGAGTCTTTAGAGAATCCTTAAAAAAGAATTTATATACTATTCATGATGTGTTATATTGGTGAAAAATGGAACGAAGGAGACACATCATGAAGAAAATTGTAGCTGGTTTTTTAGTAGGAGCGCTATTTACAATTGGGGCGACGTCTTTCGCTGATGAAATTCAAAGTTTGGTTGGAAAGAAAATTCAAGGAGAGACCGCGGTTTCAGTCAACGGTAAATCTATCGATAAAGCTGTTGTAGTTGAAGGTAAAAGCTACGCTCCTGTACGATCTGTTGCCGAAGCGGCTGGAATGAAGGTCCAATATGGAAGTGAGGGAATTTCATTGAGTAACGAGTCTAGTAATCCAATAAATGAGACCACAACACCAACACCGTTGGATGGAAAAGAGAAAGAAAAAGTGAAATCTTATGAGCCTACACTCGAAAAAATTGAGGCAGCTATTAAAGAAAATAATTCACTGATACAGGAAAACCAAGATGCCATTGATAAGATGAAAGAAAATATGAAAAAAGGAACTTACTCTGATGTTCTAATGAGATCTGCTGAAACAGACCTTAAATTGTACGAAGGTAATATCGAGAATTATAAGAAAGCGAATGAAAATCTAGAAAAGCAAAAAGCTGAACTAGAAAAATAGTAGTTTAGAAAACGAGAAAATAGTAAATAATAAAAGGACTCCTAAATAAATAGGCAGTCCTTTTATTATTCTATCTAACTAATTAATTAAGTAGTTAAAGTAAATAGTTAATCTAATTCTTGATACTCATCTACTATTTTTTCTGGATCATAAAGAATATTACCTTCATTATCTACTACTCCTGATCCATGAAACTTAGAGAAAGGGATTTTAACTACAAGTAAGGCAAACTTAGTTGATAATTCTTTGTACCTTGTCTTATAAAGAGATATGTTTTTCTTATAAGAATCCATGAGATTCTCTTTTACCTCTTTATCAATATCATTCATATCTTTGAATAGGGGTTCTAAATTTTCAGCTAATGTCTTCATCTCTTTTCCCATTTCAAGAGATTTATCACGTAATTCCTTAGCTTCTTTTGTTAAATCTTCAATTCCAAGTAGAAAATCTACACTTTCATTGAAGATTTCTGAAATCTTTACGAGAGATTCTAAATTAGGCTCACCTTTATTTTGTTCGAATCTCCCATAATATTGTTGGGAAATATCTAAAAGATCAGCCATTTCTTTTTGTGTTAGTTGTTTCTGTAGCCTGAGCCACCTTAAACGAGCCGAAAAAACTTCCAAATAAAACACCTCACATATGTACGAATACACCAATAAGGTGTATCATGTAATCAAATAGTAGTGAAAGGGGGGATGAAATGCCTCTTCCGAAAAATAGTATTGCTTATCATCGAATGAAAAGCTTAATGTCTCAAGACGATGTAGCAAAAGTTCTAGGTTTATCTCAGCAATATTATGGTCGCCTAGAAAAGAATCCAGATAAGATAAGTTTAGGAGTAGCTAAGATTCTAAAAAATATCTTTCAGGTAGAATCAATTGATCAACTTCTTGATACAAAATATCAGCAAGTTGATAAAAAAAATGCAAGTTAAAAGTCACCTCCTCCCGCCAAGAAGATAGGTGACTTTAGTAGAATTTAGGGGCTAATACCCTCTAACTTAGTCACAATTGTAACACACATATAAACAAATATAAACGTATTCAACATACTTTATAGGTAAGATTTCGGGTCTTATTGCCTAGGTGTAAAGGCTTATTTGTGACGATGTTAGAAAGTATTATGCCCCTAATCTTAGGAGGCTAAACTTTAATGGAAGAAAAAATTCTAGACTTTATTTTTAATTCTTCTCCAGATCAGTATCTTGCGTTAAGAAATAAAATTTCTGAATTAAATGATGTTTCTTTCAATGATTTTATTACTACGCTCGACAGTCTCATTGAACTAGGAGGAGAAGAATTATGAGTAAATTAATTCTCAATACTGATTGCAACTTGTATGCGTTGAATGGAAAGGCATTGTACAGTAGTCGGCAGGTGGCTGAGGAGTTTGATAAAAGGCATGATAGGGTGTTACGTTCTTATGACGAATTGACTGACCCCAAAAATGGGGTGAGTGAAAAACTTGAAGTTTTATTAGCCGGACAGACTATCGAGCAATTTTGCAAAGAAAACTTCTTTGAGGATTATTATAAAGATTCTTCTGGGAAGAAAAATAGACAAGTATTAATGACGAGTAAAGGTTCAATGCTTATTGTAATGGGATTCACCGGAAGAAAAGCAACGGCAATAAAAATCGGTCTTCTCAATCGTTTTGAAGCTATGGAATTATTCATTCGATCATTAAATACTGCTCGGCTTGATCATCCTGCTTTCACACAGGCAATTATGGATTCTCATGAAATACCAAAGAGTTACCACTTTTCAAACGAAAGTGACATGATTAATCGAATTGTTCTAGGGGTTTCAGCTAAACAAGTTCGAGAGGAAAAAGGAATAAAGCAAGGAGAATCTATTAGACCTTATCTCACAACAGAACAAATAAAGGGCATTGAAACACTTCAAAGAGTTGATATAGGTTTGCTTATCTCTACACCAGATTTTAAGAGTAGAAAGCAAATTCTTTCTGATTACTATAACAGATTATTGTTAAGTAAAAAGTTGATAGCTTAGTAGTTATAATCATTAAGTCCAAAATCAGATTAAAAAAAGCATTCTACTTAATTGTAGGTGCTTTTTTTATTGAAAAGGAGTGGTCCTATGTGGTCTAGAGATGGACCTAAATCAATTTGATGTCGGTCCTTTATTTAATAAATAGAACGGAGGTATGCAATGGCAACCACCAATAATTACGGTGTGCGACAGGCGCTAAACAACAAGGGTGTTAAAAACAATCAAATAGGCTACAAAGATGGTTTCGTAACGGTTAACGGTAAAAACTTTCTTAAGCCCGGTTCAGTGGCTAATGGTTCCGCAATGTCCACGCAACAAAACTTTAACAACGCCTGGCAGGGTATGACACCTACTAAGCCTGTATCTGTGCCAACTGTAGCTAAGGCGTCACCTATGGTGCAGGCTGCAAATAATGTGCGTAATAACACAACTACACCAACATTTACACCGCCTACGCCGCGCCTAGAGCAGACACTTAACTCTTTGTCAGGGTTAGCCAATACGCAGGCTTCTAAGCTGCCAGAGTTCAAGTATGACCCTGATTCTGACCCAGCTTATCAGGCTGCTTTGAGAGAGGCACAGGCGAATCTAGGGACGGCACAGCGCAATACCAACGCTGGCTTGAGAGCTACGGGGCAGGGTAGATCATCTTATTCCGAAACGGTAGCCAATCAACTGGCCAACCGAAGCATGGAAAGCATTGCGAATACAACTTTGCCGCAAATGATGCAGCAGGCATATGGTCGGTTTATCGACAAGGCTAACTACGATCAAAGCGCGGCGCAACAACAAGCGCAGCAGCTTGCTAACCTATATGGACTCCAGTATCAACAGGATGTTACTAAGCCTTTGGCTGAGGCACAACAAACAGGAAACTATTTGTCTACTGATGCTCAGAAACTCATTAGTCAACTCATACCTTTAAAGAGACAAGCGGAGGCTAAAGGAGTAACTGCCGAAGAAAGAAGCGGTTACAACAGCCAAGCGAATGATATTAGAGATACCTTATTGTCTATGGGTATTGACCCAACTAAATACGGAGCTAATGTAAACGCAAATCAGGCTTCTCAAAATGCGAATGTCGGAATGAGGACGTTGCAGGGACAGCAAGTAGATCAGCAGCGGAAAGAATCCAATCTTAATGCAGCCAATACTATTAGCCAAATGACCGGACGCGCTGTAACACCACAGGAGGACTGGCAAGGTCTTATCCGACAAGCTAATAATCCTAATGCACCTCTTACTTTGGAAGCTCAACAACAGCAGTTTAATCAGTATCAGAAGGCAGTTGAGAATCAATTTGATCGGGAGAAATTTGATGAGGACGTCCGGCAGTTTGGTATGAATTATGCTATTGATCAACAACGACTAGCTATTCAGCAAGATGACAATGCGCGGCAATGGGCTGATTTGGATTATAAACAGTCAACTTCGTCTGGTGCAGATGGAGGTCTGACAGCTAATCAAGTTATTTCTAACATGAAAAGTTTATACTCGGAACCTGTATACGGAACAAATGCCGATGGTGATAGCGTAAAAGAAGGCACGCGGATTACGTCAGATCCAAAAAAACGGCTGGAGATGTTCAAAAACGTGGTTGACCAAAATCGTCCTGATGATGAAACTCGTCAAATCCTATACTCCTTAGGAATGACTAAGAATGAAATCGCGGACTACAATAAGCTATACCAGGGAAACTGACTAGCCCCACGGCTACGGCTAGTGGGGCAGCATTAAATAAAACCCTGAGTGGTGCTCTTAAAGGGTCTGGCGATGTATTTGTACAAGCTGGGAAAAAATACGGTATCGATCCGGCTCTGTTGGCAGCCATAGCAGTGCATGAAACAGGCAATGGCAGTAGTAAAGCCGTGAAAAATCGAAATAATGTTGGCGGTATGATGGGTAAGAATGGTCTTATGAACTTTAATAGTTTACAGGATGGCATTGATAAAATGGCGTCTAATTTGAAACGTAATTATATTGACAAGGGTCTTACTACAATTCCGCAAATTCAACGCAAATACGCCCCTGTCGGAGCCGGAAATGATCCTACTAACCTTAATAGCAATTGGGTAGGCGGCGTATCAAAATATTACAGTATGTTCAAGGGGTGATTATATGGCAAGCGAATTTGACGCAGTGCGAAATCGAAAAAAACAAGGAGCAGATGCTAAAGCTAGGGTATTGGCTCGTGCTAGTAATCCCAATATTGGTGGTAGTAATCCTGAAAGTGAATTCGCGGCTGTGCGAAATCGTACTGCCGATATTTCACCTCCTACTTTATTAGACAATGTAAAAAGCACTCTGACTAGCCCAGGCGTCAAAGACTTTGTAAATAAAGGTTTAAACTACGCGGGGCAAGAGATGCAACGACAGGCAGCTAACCGGGAAAAAAACCGTCTTAAGTTGCCGCCATCATTAATAGTGGGACCGGGCTTTATCGAAAACTCTACTTTTGCTCAAGCAACACAAGGTAATAGGGATGCCATAGGTACCTATAAAGCTGCAACAGGTAAAACAATCAAGCCATTGAGTGCATATGAACAATGGATGGAAGGCATAGATAAAGATGTAGAAAGATTCCCTGCGATCGCACCAGTGAAACCACTAGCACAGGGTATTGCTGGTCTTGTCTTGGACAATAAGCCAGGACAATTTACTACCCGTTTTTCTGGACAAGCGGGTAGTTTTGTAACAGGTGATAAGCCTTACTATGACGTTACAACAGGTAATGCTACAGCCGATAAGGTAGCAGATTTTACTGGCTCTCTTGCTGGGCTTGCTGCTTCAGGAATTAATCCTGGTGCCCCAGGTATCCAAGGTCAAAATCTAGTGACTGCACCATTAGAGGCTGCTGAAAATGTACTTGCTACACATGCCGGCAATGCTCTTACAAATACAATTAGAAAGCAAGCTACTAGGATTCCGGGAGTAAGTGCCGGGACTGCGGATAAGTTAACTCGTGGAGCGTTGAGCAGTGCTGCTGCTGGTGCTATTGGCAATACAGCTATTGGAATCAATCGTGATGAGACTACAGGAAAAGAAATATTGCATAATGCTGCTTTAGGGGCTGGACTCGGAGCAGGTGGAGATTTACTGATCAGAGGTATAGGGGCTGGTATTACCAGAGGAAAAGGCAGAGGTACAAATACGGCAGAGGATACACTTGCTCTGCCTCTTGGTCGTGGTGATCAACGTATGGCGCAAGCCGGGCAGCGCTCAAGCTTGGCGCGTGGAGATGATGCTATTGTAAACCCTACTGACTGGGCACCTGAACCATTGGGGCTTCCAGCAGGTCGGAATTCTACCTTTATTGGTGAGTCGTCATTACCTGCACAACGTGTGGGTGCTCGTCCTGGATCAAGTCGTGAACCTGTTCAAAGGGTAAATGAATCTTCTGTTAATCGTCAGCAAACATTCGATATAAATGATCCTGCTGTACCTAAGTTCATGCGTGTACGACAGGAAAGGATAGATGCAGCTAATGCCCGAGCAGCAGCAAATGAACCACCTGTAAATGCGCCGCGTGTAGCGGAAGAAGTACCAGTAAGTCCGATTGTTAATGAGACGCAGTTACCGACAAGTCAAACAGGACAGGTTGAACGTGGATTTGCTAGAACACTCAGGGAGTCAGAGAATACACCTAATCCAGTCAGAGAGGGCTTAAATTCACGCTATACACCAATCACTAATGCAGAAACAGTATCCAAAGCTAATGCTCGTATAGCTAAAAATATTGATGAAGCTGAAGCTTTTGTTTTGGATGGAAAAAGCAAAGCAAGTGCTGAACAAATTACCACAGGTATGCGATTGATTCAGGAGCTTTCAAACAGTGGACAAACCGAACGAGCAGTTACAATAGCCGAAAATCTTGCTGAGAAGTTGACTAAGGCTGGTCAAACTGTGCAGGCAGCGTCTATTTGGCATCGATTAACACCAGAAGGAGCATTTGTTGCTGCACAACGAAAAGTAGCTAATATAAACAAGAACCTTTCTAAATTTGAAAAAAAAGTTGAATTGACCGAGAAGAATGCCCAGGATATAAGGGATGCTGCTGCGGCAATACAACGAAGTGGTGCCAGCCAAGAACGAGCAGCACAAGTCATGGATATTGCAAACCGAATGAAAGCTGGGGGAAGCATATCATCTAACGAGCAACAGATTATTTCTGATTTTGTGAATGATCTACGGTCTTACGTTAAGCCAGCACGACAACCACGTAACACCAGGGCGCCAAAGGAAATGAGTGACAAGCGTGTACGTGATCGTGTTATATCGTTCTTAGATGAGCAAGAGCAAGCTGCAAGAGCGCGGTCACAAGCACGCCGCGGAAATTTGAACTCTCTTCCGCTGGATGAATGGGCTGATCAGACAATTATTGGTGCCTCTAAACTTGCGAAAATGTCTGTAAATGGAGCTGCTAAATTTGCTGATTGGTCTGAGCAGATGATTAAGGAGTTTGGGGAAAGCATTCGTCCGCATTTAGCAAAAATTTATGATGAATCACAAAAAATACTCAAGCAGAACTCCAAGAATATCAACGAGCAGGTTGTAAGCCGTGCTGAGCGAATTGCAGAAAGCTATGTGAATAGGAACAAAGCTCGGATAACTCCAGAAGATGCTGAATTTATTCGTAGTTTGGCTCGTTCTGTATCTGGACTATCTGGTGAGGTAAAGATGCAGGCTAGTATGGATTTGCAGGCAGCTTTGAACAAATTGGAAAAGTCCACAATAGGAGAGAAAATATCATCAGTACAGTACATTGCTATGCTGTTGAATCCTGTTACACAAATTAGAAATATTGTCGGTAACGATATTATCTATCGACTTGAGCGCTTATCGCGTTGGGTAGCCACTCCGATTGATTATGGATATTCCAAAGTAACAGGTAAGCCAAGAACAATTACAGCAAGATCCGGTCCCATGACATGGGAAAACTTCTTTGCACCTACAAGAGACTATATTAAAGGATTAGGTATAGGTTCACGTGCAGGATGGAGAGGATTAAACCCTGATGGTCTGACGACTGCTTATGATATTAGAAGTCAAACATTCACCTCTAAACTTAACCCGTTTACGTATCTTGAGAAAAGTTTGGGTGCAGTAATGAAAGGACCTGACTATGCATCGTATAATCGGGCCGTACAGCAAAGATTGCGTGAAATGGCATATCTGGACGCTCTGAATGCTGGGGTTAAAGGAAAACAAGCAATTCAGAATCATATGGACACTTATTTAGTTAATCTGGACGATAATATTGCTGCAATCGCTACGGAATATGGTAAATATCTCACTTTTCAAGATGATACGGTGGTATCAAAGGCAGCATTAGAATTAAGAAGGCTTGGTAACCTATACAAAAGTTTTGGTATGGGCTCTTTAGTTCTTCCATTTGCTAAAACACCAGCAAACCTGTTAATGAGAGCTATTGACTTTAGCCCAGCTGGGTTCGCCAAAGCTATCACACAAGCTGCTGAGATTGTCATGAAGCCGAATACTGATCTAACCCGAGCAGATGTTATAGCTTCCGTAACTCGTGCGTTATTTGGCACAGGTTTAACAGGGGCAGGATTATGGTTGGCCGACAAAGGTGTTCTTAGAGGGCAAAGTTCAGGAGATGTTGATGTTCGTAGCCTCGAATCTAACGCCGGACTAGGACAGTATCAATTAAATGGTTCAGCATTAACACGTATGCTTAGAGCGATGGTTACAGGTAATTTAAAGGATGTTGACGAGGCGGCAAAAATTCAATTAGGAGATACACTATGGCAGTATGAATGGGCGCAACCTACTTCAATTCCACTAGCTGTAGGAGCAAATATAGCACAAAGCAATCGTCAAGCTCGACTTGATGCATTGGCAGGAAAAAAAGAATCTATGAGTGGTTTTGAAATTTACAAAAATGCCGTTTTTGGTGGCTTAAATACCATGATGAACACTTCATTTTTATCTGGATTACAGAAGTCCTTTGATTTTATGCCGGGAGAAGATAACAAGGTGCTTGCTTTTGCTGAGAATCTGGCAAAACAGTTCCCGTCTATGTTCACGCCTTCGATGTTGAATCGATTAGCAATGTATCAAGATAGCGCACAACGGCAAACTTATGCTACAGATTTAGGTGGCAAGTTGTACAATACTGCGATATCCCGTGTTCCCGGTATGACGGATCAATTACCTCAAAAAATAGGTACCCTAGGACAGCCACTCGAACGCTCAAATAATTTCTTTGATGTATTCATTAGCCCGGCGCAAAGGTCGCAATACATGCCATCTGAGGCTGCTCAGTTTGTTGTAAATCTGCTTAATGAAACAGGCGAGGAATCAATTGTGCCGCGTACAGTTCCGAAGTATATTACGGGTAAAGACCCCGTAACAAAACAGACTACACGAATTGATTTGAATGGCGAGCAGCTTTCTCGCTATCAAAAGATTGTGGGTGAGGAAGTTGTTCGGCGTCTTGATCGTATTAATCCTAATCTCACTACAGAGCAAAAGATTAAAAGGACCTTAAAGGCATTAGATAAAGCTGGCGAAAAAGGACGCGAAGAAATGAGGAAAGAACTTGGATTAAAATAACACACCTTGAGGAGCTCTTATGGGCTCCTTTTCTTTATGGGGGAAACGATATGGAATATATAGAGCTGGATGATGATAGCCGAGAGTGTGCGGTATCTCCAGAGTTTTTGAATATGGTTTTATGGTTACTAGGCCCAGCAGCACGAGACAAGTTTTTATACCCGGCGGTGGACAGCAGTGTACGACTTTATAATTTCAGCAGCAGAACAGATCATCAAGAACGGGCTTTCGCTGTCAACGGCGGCCGGAATAATATTTTTGATTCTGAAACAGAAGAAAGTGAAAAGACTGCTTCGAAAGTGGCTTCCTTGGCTGCTGACCGAGGAACAAGATATACGAATGATGCGAATGGAATCCAAGATAGATTTAATCATGCAGGAGGCCGGGATTGAATGGGATGCGAACACGCCAAACGAAGATTTGCCAAACTTTCTGAAGGGGCCAAAACGGCCCTTTTTATTATCCTGGGTGACGTTTACCTATGCCCAAGATGCCGACAAATCCAACAACTGGAGGGAACAAATCATGGCGAAAAAGACGATCGTAATTAACGCAGGACATGGAGCCAAGGACCCGGGCGCACTTGGGCCAACTGGCAAGAAGGAAAAGGATTTTAACCTTACGATGGCTATTAAAGTGGAGGCATTTCTAAAAGATAACCCAGAACTAAAGGTGATCCTCACACGCCGTACAGATGTATTTATGGAGCTTAAAGAGATCGTATCCATTGCTAACAAATCTGGTGCGGATGCCTTTGTATCCATCCATGCAAATAGCAGCAGTAATCCAGATGCAACAGGCACAGAGACGTACTATATGCGGCCGACAAGTAAAAACCTTGCCAACACCGTACACAAGCATATGGTAGCAGCTACAGGGCTAAGAGACCGCGGCGTAGCTTATGGTAACTTTCAGGTAATACGCTCTACCACAATGGATGCAGTCTTAGTAGAGGTTGGATTTATCAGCAACGCAGTGGAAGAAGCAACGCTCTTTGACAACGACTTTCAGAACCGTGTAGCTCTGGCCATTGTAAAAGGCTTGTGTGCTCACGTAGGCGTACCGTTTACGGGACCTGATACAAAGCCTACACCAGTGCCAGTTGAACCTAAACCAGCTGAGACAGCGCCGTACCCGACAATGGAGGTCATTGTAAGTGGTCAGGATTTTGTGGGTTACAGCATTAAGAATGTAACTTTTGTACCATCCCGGCCTATCGGTGAAATGCTTGGCGGTAAGATCGGATATACAGGCGGCAAGGTTACTATCAATGGCGGCGCGGTAGAGACGGTAAACATCAACGGTATCGGTCATGTACCAGCTCGTGCGTTAACCACAGCACTTGGAGCGCGGATCTTTTGGGACAAGAGTAATCCTAAGCGTGTAGACATTTTCCCTAAACTATAAAATAGGAGTGTGACTATATAATGAAGGAACAATTAATAGAAGCAGCTCAACCGTATGTATTAACCATCGTAACAGCGCTGATCGGTCTATTGGCTACGATTGCTACAAGTGCTCTTAAAAAGGCACAGAAGAAGGCTGAACAATACTATATGGCTAACACGTCAGTAAAGGACCGGGAATTATTGCATAAGGTTGGTGTTGAGGCTGTTGCCTATGCTGAATCTGTATTCAAGGGATATGAGGGAGATAAGAAGCTACAGGAAGCCATCGACTATGTCATTGGTAGACTGAGGGTGATGGGTATCAATGTAACTGAACAGGAGATACTGGCCGTGATCGAAAAGGCTGTGCAAGATTACAATGCAAAGAAATCTGCTTGAGCCCTTCGGGGCTCTTTTTTGTTTATCCACAGAAAAATGAATACCATTTTGTATTAGATGGAGTTTTATCATGGAGCCAATCATTAAGAAGGCAGAAGTAAAGTAGAAGTACACCCAATAGCAAGTAAGCTCATTAAGATCAGGGCTTACTTGCTATTTGGCGTATTATGAAGACCGATCATAACGTATATATAACGTGGCACATGTCCCAAAAATATTTAAGCTGTTGTAGGTTTATGCAGCAAACCTTGTTCTGATGGGTGCAATGAAATTCTTGTCTGTTGGTAGCTCGGGAATGGTTCTTCCGTGCTGTATGATCTGCTTTTTAACGCTGCATCTAGTGCCCGTAGCAAGGAGCCTATGAATTGCTCTGGAGAAAAGAAAATGCTTTTCCCGACCATATGAATGTGAAGCTCGTTATGGTCACGGTTACTTACAGACAGCAATATACCTTGACCCTGAAAACCCGTACCGATTGCGCGTATTTTGTTTATACCCGAGAGCAGCATTTCCGTTTTAACCGCACGCCCCTGTTCCTCCACAAATACAGAAATCAGGCGTTTGTCTGTAACGATAACAATTTGGTTACCCCGAAACGTATGGCTCAGGTGTAGAAAATCTTTATATACCCCAATAGTCTGCTCATGCGGAGAAACAATCCCCATTCGTACAAACTCATCCAGCTCAGTGATATCGGGCTCCTGGTGATTTTTAATTCGTTTTTTGATACTGAACTGAATGGTTAGGATACCCAGAATAGCTATGAGAAAAGCGCTAAGTCGGACGTTAAATATAAAGAACATCAGGACAATAAGGCCGCCTACTAACCACTGTCCCCAAGTTAGATAGCGCAGCTTTTGTTGTACCGTACGACGATAATAACCGTAGCCCTTTCCCGGTTGATACTCCTTAGTAAACTTTGTCATACCACGCATCATGGTTAATCCATAGACGGATAAAATTGTCATCGCGAGCGCCAAGAGCGTCATAAGCCATTCCTGAGCTGCAATGCCAACTAAAGTACACAGGCCAAACATGATAAGCCCCGCCCAGCAGGCAACCTTTTTAATTCGAACCTGTTTCTGAATCGAACGAACCAATTCTTCCATTCTTAATCCTCCTGATCTAGGTATATAGGTAATGATTGGAATCACATATAGTCTTATCGTACCATCTGATAGTCTTCTTCGTAAATTAATAGATGTAAAAATCCAAAGGCTGGAAGAAAACTTGTGCGTATAGTCAGATCTCCACCTGAACTTTAGATACCAAAATCGAAAAATCCAGTACTACTCATTCGAAGCAGAAGCCTCTAAAATAATAAATGTAAGTGCTTACATTACAAAGAAGGGAGGTTTTCGTATGAGTACAGGATGGAAGAATCCGCAGACACAGCCGCCAGTTCGATCGGGGAGAGGGGCATCACTAGCGCGCAAATGGGTTCAACAAAGACATTTGCAGACTATGGCGCTGCTTGGGGTGGTTTGGATGATTATTTTTCATTACATTCCGATGTACGGCATTTTGATTGCTTTCAAACATTTTGACATTATTGGTACCCTATCAAGCGCACCTTGGGCGGGATTAGAGCATTTTCGGGCCTTTTTGGAGGATGATAACTTTTGGTACATTGTCAAAAACACACTGGGCATTAGCCTGCTTAAGCTGGCGATCGGGTTCCCGTTGCCCATTGTATTTGCTCTGTTCCTGAATGAAATACGATCTACTCGGTTCAAAAAATCTATTCAGACCATTTCGTACCTTCCTCACTTTTTATCTTGGGTCATTCTTGGCGGGATCTTAACGACGTGGCTGGCAGATACCGGGATGATCAATCAACTGTTGCTAGCCAGGGGTTGGATTGACCAGCCGATCAGTTATTTGGCAGAGCCGAGCTATTTTTGGGCTATCGTCGTTAGCTCGGATATCTGGAAGGAGCTTGGATGGTCAGCTATTATCTATTTGGCAGCAATGGCGGGGGTATCTACGGACATGTACGAAGCGGCCACCATTGACGGGGCCGGACGCTTTCAGAAAATGTGGTACGTCACACTTCCCGCTATCAAGGGGACAATATCCATTTTGTTTATTTTGGCGGTCAGCGGCATATTGAACTCCAACTTCGATCAAATTCTCGTCCTGCGTAACTCGCTGAATGAAAGTGCAAGTAATGTAGTTGATATTTATGTATATCAGGTGGGCATTCAGCAGGGCCGTTTCTCGTATTCTACCGCAGTGGGTTTGCTAAAATCGGTTCTTGCTCTCATTTTGCTGCTAATTGCCAATTCGGTGACCAAGCGGGTGAATAATACATCCCTATTTTGAAGGAGGACGGGTGCATGCAGCTATTGCAACGCAGAACAGCAGGCGAAGCGATATTCGATTTCGTGAACAACGTCTTCATGCTGATCATTTGTTTTGTCACGTTGTATCCCGTGTGGTATGTGCTGGTGAACTCCTTTAACGAAGGAGCAGACGCTATGCGGGGCGGCATTTACTGGTGGCCAAGAGTATTCAGTCTGGGCAGCTATCAGGCCGTATTTGCTAACAACGGTATTATGACTGCGATGGGAGTGACTATTGCCAAGACGCTTATCGGCACGATTGTTCATGTGTTTTTTACCGCTATGATTGCATATGCATATTCCCGTAAGGAGCTGATCGGGCGCAAGCTATATATGCTGATTGGCACCATTACTCTGTTTTTTGGTGGGGGATTGATTCCAACGTATTTGCTGATTCGTGATCTCGGACTGCTGGACAGCTTTTGGGTGTACATCATTCCTACAATGTTCAGCTTTTTTGACCTCATTATTTTTATGGCCTTTTTCCGAGAACTGCCGGATGCATTGGAAGAGGCGGCGAAAATAGACGGTGCGAACGATTTCGGTATCTTTTGCCGGATCGTGCTTCCTGTATCCATGCCGGTAGTAGCGACGATTGCGTTGTTTCATGGGGTATACCAGTGGAACGATTATTTTACTGGAATGATCTATATTAATAATACGGATCTTCAGCCGATTCAAACGTATTTGTACCGGGTTGTTGCTCAATCCAGCTCTAATCAGATGATGGCTGCTGCACCGGGGGTCGTTGCCCAGTCCGTCACTTCGCAATCGATCAAGCTGGCGACGATGGTTGTGACGACGCTGCCCATTGTACTGGTATATCCTTTTCTGCAAAAATATTTCGTCAAGGGTCTGATGATCGGCTCGATTAAGGGATAGCACATCATCCAAGGGGGAGATTTATGATGAACATTCGCAAATGGCAGAAGGGGCTGTTGGCTTCTGTTCTGCTGGTGGGTTTGCTCGCGGCATGTACGTCCGGTGGAGGCGGTACTGTCACGGAATTACAGGACGAGAAGACCAAGGCTACGGCAGATGCACCGGGATGGAAGGCGGATATGGAGCCGATTACGTTTGACTGGTATTTGAACTTTTCCTGGTTCCCGAACAAGTGGGGGACGGATATGACCTCGAAGTATGTTACGCAAAAGACTGGGGTCAGTGTCAATTTTATCGTACCCGCAGGAAATGAAAATGAAAAGCTCAACACCATGCTGGCCTCCGGCAAGCTGCCTGATTTTGTCACGCTTGGTTGGGGAGAGGACGCGGTCAAAAAAATGATTGAGGGCAAGATGGTACTTCCGCTCAACAAGCTGGCCGAGAAATACGATCCGTATCTGATTAAAATAGCTGATCCGGCGAAAATGTCCTGGTATCGCCAAACGGACGGGAATGTTTACGGGTATCCTAACGCTTCTTCTTCGCCACAGGATTATCAAAAATACGGCCAAAATTTTGTTTCCAACCAGACGTTTATGGTTCGGAAGGATATGTACGAGGCGATCGGCAAGCCGGATATGAGAACACCGGAAGGATTTTTGAAAGCGCTTCAAAAAGTGAAAGAGAAATTTCCAGAGGTGAACGGTCAGCCTCTTATCCCGATGGGATTCCACGAATTTACGGATAACGGAAATTATTCTTTTGAAGACTATTTACTTAACTTCCTAGCCATTCCTCATGAAAAAGACGGCAAGCTATACGATCGTCGTTCGGACGAAGAGTATATTCGCTGGCTCAAAACATTCCGTCAAGCAAATGAGCAGGGCCTGATCGCCAAGGACGTATTTATCGACAAACGTCCGCAAATGGAGGAAAAGGTGGCACAGGGCCGATATTTTGCCATGTTATATCAGCGCTCTGACTTTGCCACACAACAGGTAATGTTATATGCGAAGGACCCGAACTCCGTCTATATCGCGGTGGATGGACCTTCGAACAGTAAGCTGGACCCGCCGACGCTGGCTGGGCCGGGTATTTCCGGCTGGACGGTGACGCTTATTTCGAAGGATGTCAAAGACAAGGAGCGGGCTATTGAATTTCTGACTTATCTGATTAGCGAGGAAGGAAACCGCGATCTGTATCTGGGGGAGCAGGGCAAGCTGTGGGACATGGTTAACGGTAAGCCAGCCTTCAAGCCAGAGGTGCAGGAGCTGCTGAACAAGGATCGTTCTGCTTTTGATAAAAAATATGGAGCCTCCTTCACCTTCTGGATGCTGATGGATACGAATATGAATTTGCAGTGGGCGCCGCCCAGCGTCGAGCCGTATAAGCAGCCAGAGGATTGGACGAAAGGCAAGACGAAAGGCTTCTCCCAATATGACAATATCAAACCGACCGGAACTTCGGCGGAGGGCATTGCGTCAGGCCAGATAGATAAAATTTGGGGCAAGACATTGCCGAAGCTGCTGCTGGCTTCCTCAGATGAGGAATTCGACCAGCTGTTTGCTCGCTTTTTGGAAGATCGCAGAAAAGCAGGATATGACAAAGTTATGGCCTATCAGCAAAAAGCCTATGAGGAAAACCTTAAGAAAATTGAACAGTTCACCAAATGATTTAATTCGATGACTTAATCTATTGAACCCCTAAGGATGTGATTTCATGCCAGGCCGTGCACGTTCACAGATGAAGAGCCTGCTGCGCAGCACTATATGGCAGTGGATGAAGGGGACGGCCGATCGGCTTGGCGGTTGCTCTCTTCAAGTTAAGCTCATTGTCGCGTATATCGGAGTCATTTTAATTCCGGTGGTATTGTTCTCGCTATATACCTTTCACCAACTGTACGAGAATACCATGCAAGACATTACCGTACAAAATCATTATGTGTTGGATACAGAGCTGGCCCATATTCACAGCAATATGGAAATTATGGAGCGAACCGCACAGCTTGCGATCTCAGATCGCAACGTACTTCGTTATCTGACCGAGGAACGTGAAATAAGCAGCGATGAGCTGGTCCAATTCAACTTGAATGTGTTTCCAAATTTACAGCACTTGCTGTACAGTAATCCCAATGTAGAGAACATTCGACTGTATACGAGTAATCCTCAGGCACATGAAATATGGCCGATGATTTTTAATGAATCACGACTGCCTAAAGCTTCCTGGCTGAAAACGGCCCAACTCCGACAAGGGAAAATATGGTGGGAAATGTACAAGGGGCCGAAAAGCTTACTTCTGGGGCAATCCCGGCAGGAAAGTGAGACAGTGCAGTATATGGCACTGCTGCGTGAAATTCAGTCTACCGGAGGAAGACACGCAGGGTTGGTAGAAACAAACATGAGGCTGGAGCTATTTTCACCTAGAGTATTTGGAATCCCACAACGTGACCGCGCATGGCAAATGTTCATTCTAGACGGCGACGATTCCAGCTCAAGGAACGCTGATAAACCAATGTCTTCTACCGATATAGCTACAGCTTCCTCTCAATCAGATTCAATTTCGATCCCTCTGTCCCATGTGCACCATCTGTTTCAGTCCCAGGTTCAGGGACCGGGTGGTGCTTTTGATTTTTCCTATGAGAATAAGCCTTATCTCGGCATGTACCGTTATATAGAAGGGTTGGACGCCTATTTGCTAAATGTGGTGGCGCTGGACGGTCCGCTGGGTGATCTCCGTCAGAAACGCAATGCCATGCTGCTCATTATTAGTATGCTGATTTTGTTTATGTCCGTCATTTCTTATACCCTGCATGCCTTCATTCTCAAGCAGCTACATACACTGCGTGAATCCATGAAAAAAGTAGAGCAGGAGGGTGACTTTCAGCTTAGAATTCCAGTATATGGGCGGGGAGAAGTGGCTGAGCTGGCTCTATATTTTCGCAGTCTACTGAGTCGGATTAACGGACTCATTGCCGAGGCAGTACACAAGCAGGCCGCTGCTCAGGAGGCTGAGCTGCTAGCGCTCAAGCATCAGATTGATTCCCATTTTCTCTATAATACATTGGAAAATTTAAAAATGATGGCGGAGATAGAACGACAGTATCCGCTGTCGGATGCCCTTACCTCCCTTGGCTCGATGATGCGTTATAATCTCCAATGGTCGGGATCGTGTGTTGCTTTGCGGGATGAAATCCGCCATATTCAGCATTATGTGGCCATCATGAACATTCGCCACGATAACCAAATTGGATTGGAAATTCATCTATCGTCGGCGTTTATGGAACTGGAGATGCTGAAAATGTCGCTGCAGCCTGTAGTCGAAAATGCTATCAAGCACGGTTGGAGTGCATTGCAAAGCCCATTCAGCATCACGATTGAAGCCTGCCCTAAGCAGGATATTATAGAATTGCGCATACAGGATAACGGAGTGGGGATATCTGAAGAAAGAAGAAACGCCATCATGGCTGGTCTAGCGCGAACGGAAATGGATTCCCACGAGCCCGGGATGAATGGGGGAATCGGTTTGTATAATGTGCATCGCCGTTTGAGTATGCAGTATGGCGAAGAGTATGGCATAAGACTAGACAGCATCCCCGGACAATCGACGACAGTGACCCTGATTTTGCCTAAACGTTACATGATGAGGGGGGCAGACCATGACGACCAAGCTGTTGATTGCGGATGACGAGAAAAATATTCGAATGGGACTTCAAGCTATGATCGAACGGGAATTTTCCGGTCTCTATGAATGTGTACTGGTCAAGGACGGAATGGAAGCCTGGCAGCATGTGAAGCAGTTTTTGCCCGAGTTGGTGATAACGGATATCCGTATGCCTGTTATGGATGGCATTATGCTGATGCAGCATATTCACGAGCTGGAGCCGGGTCGCAGACCTTTGGTAATCATTCTCAGTGGATATGACGAGTTCCAGTATGCGCGCGAAGCGATTCGCTGTGGGGCACGGGAGTATTTGCTCAAGCCGATCGTAAGGGAGGAACTGTTCGGTGCGCTGGCAGTTTTGAATGAGGAATTGAAGCAGAGGAACCACCTCATATACGATGGTGTTGTCAGCGTAGATAAAGATAGACTAGCTGGCGCGAGTGCCATCGTCGATAGAAGCGGTAGTATGACACGTGCTATCCAATACATCCATGCTCATTACAGCGAGGATTTGAATATGGCAGTAGTATCCAATTCAGTATCCTTGAATTATACGTATTTTAGTCAGGCGTTCAAAGCCTATACAGGCCTTAGCTTTGTTCAATATGTAAAAAGGCTGCGCATTACAGAAGCCAAAAAGCTGCTGGAGTGTCAAGGGGGCAAGATTTATGAAATTGCGGCTAACGTGGGCTTTGACAATGCAAAGCACTTTAACAAAGTGTTTCGTGAGCTGGAGGGGATGACCCCGCAACAGTTTCGAGTGCAGAATCAAAGGGGTAATTAGATATAAAGAGGCGGAAAACTTCACTGCCTTTTTAACCTTATCCTGATATAATAAACGTAAGCATAACCATCGCCTTCAATCAGAGAGTTTGTACACAATCACACGAATCGCCGAACGGAAGGGGAGAGCATATGGTTATTTATGAAACGGACCAAGCTTATATCATGACGACGCAGCATGACCATGCCCATATTTCAGGTGAGTTGGCTTCACAATGGGAAGAGAGTGCCTTCAAGAATAGACGTCATAAGCAGGATTTTGTATATGCAGCAAGGGAGCATGATCGGGGCTGGATACAGTTAGACGCTGCTCCTTTCTGGAATGATCATGTGTCTGCACCTTATACGTTTATTGATTTTCCGCTCAATCCTCGTTTTGTTTTCTATCGTCTTGGGATTGATGAAGTCGAACAAGGTAATACGTATGCGGCGTTGCTGTGTAGCTTGATGTACAAGGAGCTAGTCGGACGGACCGAGCATCAAAACGCTCAGGACAAGCAGATTACGCATGCTTATCAGGAAGCGGAGGCACAGCGTCGTCAGAGGCTCAAACAGGAGCTGGCATGTGGCGTAACCTTCGACCATCAAGTGCGGACGGATGTACGGAGAATGTTGTTTTGTGACGAATTGAGTCTGTTTTTGTGCAGCCGAGAGCCGGGCACGCCTACAGCAGATTATGAATGGTTTGCTGAAGGTTTAAGCTTCCCGGCTGTTCGACATGAAAGCGGGCGAGTTTGGGCCGAGTGGCTATCGGATCAGACTGTAGGTCTTTCCTTTTTTCCTTTCAGGGGCAAGGTAGGGATTACTCATACCTTTAAGAAGGTGGACAAGGAGAAAATTCGTACCTTTGGTCTCCTAGAGGCTTACCGTTCTTCCGAATGGACGCATCGAACCTTTACCGTTGAACATATCATGGAAGTAGAAGAACATAAGGAGAACGCCTGACCGTCTACGGATACAGCCTCGAACAATATTTTGTTCGTAGACGCAGAGAAAAGTCAGAGCAAAGCCTCCCTGAACCATGCTTCAGAGAGGCTCGCTTTTTTCTAGCTTTAACATTTTACGATTTTGCAGATGTTTTCGCACGATTGGCAATAGTCTGTACCTTATTCAATACCTTATCGCGTGCCCCTTTATTTTTCATCAGATACGTAACACCCATTCCCAATGCGGCTACCACCCATTTTTTATTCTTCATGAATAACGCCTCCTTATGATCATGTTGTCATACACGCTTGCTTTAAAAGCATCCAAAATGTGAAAAGATGAACGGGATTTTACGATTTAGTGATTCCTTGCACTCGTTCCGCATAACTATGATTTTACCCTTCTCCATCAAATCTTACCCGTTCCTTCGCCAATGAAACGATTACGACTGTCTTTTCATGTTTAATGGATATTATTAAATATCCCGCCACAATTGCTTCAGACGCACATGACAGGGAGGTCTTTGTTATGAGAAAGAAGGAAGTGGTTGCCATGCTGCTCGCCGGCGGACAAGGCAAAAGACTCAAAGGACTTACCCGTACACTAGCCAAACCGGCAGTATTTTTTGGAGGAACTTACCGCATTATTGATTTCCCTCTCAGCAATTGCACTCATTCTGGTATAGACACCGTAGGCGTACTGACCCAATACGAGCCGTTGGTGCTTCATTCCTATATCGGCGTTGGGAGCGACTGGGATTTGGATCGCCTGGATGGAGGAGTTTTTGTTTTACCACCGCACGAGAAAGAAAATGGAAACAACTGGTACAGGGGCACGGCGGATGCAATTTATCGAAACCTGCATTTCTTGGATCAGTATGACCCAGAGCATGTACTCATTCTGTCAGGGGATCACATTTATAAAATGGACTACAGTCGAATGCTCCACTATCACAAGGAGAAGGAAGCAGACTGCACCATTTCTGTCATCAATGTCACGATTCAGGAAGCCAAACGATTTGGGATATTGAACGCCGATGATGATCTGAAAATATATGACTTTGAGGAGAAGCCTGATCAGCCGAAAAGCACATTGGCCTCCATGGGCATTTATTTGTTCAAATGGGAGGTGTTACGTCGCTATTTACTGGAAAGTGCAAGCGATTCTGAATCCTCACATGATTTTGGCAAGGATATCATTCCATTGCTGCTTCAGCATGGTCGGTCGTTGTATGCGTACCCGTTTGCCGGGTACTGGAAGGATGTAGGTACCATTCAGAGCTTGTGGGAGTCCAACATGGATCTTCTGGTTCAGGATCCGCCTTTGGATCTGAACGATCCTTTCTGGCGCATCTATACCCGCAGTCCTAATCAACCGGCCCAGTATATAACCCAACGGGCAATCCTCAAAAACAGCATTGTAAATGAAGGCTGCATGGTGGATGGAGAAGTAAGGCATTCTGTACTATTTTATGGGGTCGAAGTAGGTGAAGGGAGCGTTATTACCGATTCTGTCATCATGCCAAACGTAAAAATTGGGCGCAATGTACGTATCCACCGGGCTATCGTGAATGAGAACATCGTTATTGAAGACAACGCGTTTATCGGACCTGAAGATAGTTCTGATGAGATTATTTTGTTCGATCAGGAAAGCCAGCTTCATGCACGAATTTAACCCGGATAAGGACGGTGTCTGCTATGAGCCGACTCATTGGAGTTATCAACCTGGATCACGAACTGGATCAGTTGAAGGAGTTGACCTATTTCCGGTGCGGGGCCGCAGTCCCCTTTGCCAGTCGATATCGGCTCATTGATTTTACCTTATCCAACATGATGCATGCAGGGGTGCATGATATTGCACTGTTTATCCGCCGCAAATACCGTTCGCTGCTGGATCATCTGGGTGAAGGCCGGCCTTGGGATTTAGACCGCAGACGGGGCGGGTTGTTTATTTTGCCACCGGACTGGAATGATCCGACGGATGCATCACGTGGGGATTTGCAGCATGTGCACAACAATCTGGACTTTTTCCATCGCTCATCGGGGCAAACCATTGTTCACGCAGGAACTCAGCATGTCAATAAGGTTGATATCGAGGATGTATACCGTTATCATCGGGAGAAAAATGCAGATGTTACCCTCGTATATAAACCCATAGACCAGCTCGAATCTGAGCATGCTCCTTGTGCACGACTGGAGATTGATGAGAACGGACGAGTGACTGGTATTCATCAGGAGCAGGATCATCATAATATTTATCTGGAAATGTTCGTGATGGACAAAGGCTTGTATCTGGATCAGGTGAAGCATTGCATTGCCCATCAGGATAATCATTTCTTTCGCGATGCCATCCAGAAAAACCCAAGTGGACTGCGCATTTATGCGTATCGTTATGAAGGTTATCATGCGGTCATTAATTCTATCGAGAGCTACTATAAAAATAGCATGAAGCTGCTGGATCAGGAGCAGTATCATGCACTGTTTCAGAATCAGCCGGTGCATACCAAAATCAAGTATGAAGCCCCGACCCGTTATACGCACAGCGCCGAGGTGGATCATTCACTTGTTGCCAATGGCTGCACCATTGGGGGCAAGGTCGAGAACAGTATTCTTTTCCGTGGAGTACGGGTGGAGGAGGGTGCGCGGGTAAGCAACTCGATTATTATGCAAAAATGCGTCATCCGTAAAGGGGCAGTTGTGGAGAATGTGGTTTTAGATAAAGATGTACAGCTTTCACCAGATCGAACTCTGATTGGAGACATTAGAGTTCCCTATGTCATTGCCAAGAATAGCGTAATTTAAAGGATATACTTAGCCATTAAAACGGAAATAACAGGAGGTACAACTTTGTTCAGCAATAAAGAAGCATTTAAGCAGGCTTTTCGAGAGCAACTGGTCGGAAGGCTGGGCAAACCGATGCAGGAGGCTCAGTCGGAAGATGTATATAAGGTTTTGGGTGGCATGATTCGTGAACAAGTTGGAAAGAATTGGGCAGAAACGAACCAAGCCTACAAAGAAGGACAAGAGAAGCAGATTTATTATTTTTCACTGGAGTTTTTGATAGGTCGTCTATTGGGCAGTAATCTGTTGAATTTGGGCGTACTGGATATGGTTCGGCAGGCATTGGGTGAACTGGGCTGGGATCTGGAGGAAATTGAAGAACAGGAGGCGGACGCGGGGCTAGGCAATGGTGGCCTCGGCCGTCTGGCGGCTTGCTTCATGGACTCGCTGGCATCCCTTGGCTATGCAGGACATGGTTGCGGTATCCGATATAAATATGGTCTGTTTGAACAGCGTATTGTGGACGGCAATCAGGTTGAACTGCCGGATTACTGGCTACAGAAAGGGAATGTCTGGGAGGAACGCCGTCCTGACAAAAAGGTCGAGGTTCATTTTTGGGGAAGAGTGGAAACCCGTGAACAGGAGGGACGTCTTGTATTCGAGACACAGGATGCCGAAACGGTCTGGGCTGTCCCTTACGATATTCCGCTGGTGGGCTATGGTCATGCGCAGGTGAATACGCTGCGGATTTGGAGTGCGGAATCAGCGCTTGATCCCGTTCGAGGACCGATTCGAGGCGAGGGCGGTTATTACCGCTTTCTCGACTACAATCGATCGGTGGAATCCATCTCGGCATTTCTATATCCGGATGACTCCAATTATGAGGGGAAGCTGCTTCGCTTGAAGCAGCAGTATTTCCTGTGCTCGGCCGGCCTGCAAAGTATTTTGCGTACGTTCGAGAAGCTTCGTTTACCTTACGCCCAGTTGCCCGATAAAATAGCACTGCACATTAACGATACACATCCGACGCTGGTTATACCGGAACTGATGCGTATTCTGATGGACGTGAAGGGCTTGGGCTGGGACGAAGCATGGGATATTACGACACGAACCGTTTCATATACGAATCATACGATATTAAGTGAGGCGCTGGAACAATGGCCTGTCAATATGGTACGGGAGCTACTACCTCGTATTTCCTTGATCATTGAAGAAATTAACAAACGTTATTGCGCTATGCTACTGGAGCGTTACCCAGGCCAGGACATCAAAATTGGTGAAATGGCGATTATTCACGGTGAACAAATCCGTATGGCTCACTTGGCAATCGTCGGCAGCTACAGCGTTAATGGGGTGGCTGCGCTGCATACGCAAATATTAAAGGAACGAGAGATGAAGTCGTTTCACGAGCTGTACCCTGACCGTTTTAATAATAAAACAAACGGGATTGCCCATCGCCGCTGGCTGATGCACGCTAACCCGGAGCTGGCAAGCTTGTACGATGAGACCATCGGCACACGTTGGAGGACCCGTCCAAGGGAGCTCATCGACCTGCTTCGTTACAGTGGGGACGAGTCGTTCAAAGAACGGATACAGGCGATTAAGCGAAATAATAAAGTCAGGCTCGCTGAGCATGTTTTTGCAAAACAGGGAGTACGACTGGATACGTCCTCCATTTTTGATGTACAGGTCAAACGGTTACATGGTTATAAGCGACAGCTGCTCAACATTTTGCATGTGATGCATTTATACAGTCAGCTTAAAAGTAATCCTGGCCTGGATGTGACGCCACGCACGTTTGTTTTTGGAGCCAAAGCCGCCCCCGGTTATTTTCTCGCCAAACAGACGATCAAGCTTATTAACAACGTGGCGGACACGATCAATCGGGATGTAGATGTCAAGGACAAGCTGAAAGTCGTTTTCCTTGAAAATTATTCGGTCTCGCTAGCGGAGCTGATTATTCCTGCGGCGGATGTCAGTGAGCAGATTTCCACGGCAGGCAAGGAAGCCTCAGGCACAGGGAACATGAAATTTATGATGAACGGTGCGCTCACAATAGGTACATTGGACGGAGCCAATGTTGAAATGCATGAAATGGTAGGGGATGCCAACATGTTCATTTTTGGATTGAAGGTGGATCAGATCGAGGCATATTACCGGGACGGCCAGTATTCGGCGCGCAAAACAGCCAATAGTGACGAAAGACTGCGTGAAGTGTTGGATCAACTCGTGAACGATGCTCCTTTTACGCGGCATGAACGGGAATTTGAGGCCATTTATCAATCCCTGATTGATCATAATGATGAATACTTTGTGCTCAAAGACTTTGCATCCTATGTGGATACACAGGTTCACATTGAACAAGTGTATCGGAATCCCTCGGAGTGGACTCGGCGTGCTATTGTGAATATGGCCCATTCTGGGAAATTTTCTAGTGATTGTACGATTCAGCAGTACGCGGCTGAGATTTGGGACATTGTACCTCTCCAAAACGATGTCAACAAGCGAATTCTGTCCTAAAACGGCGAAACAGGCGGAATAACATTGCTTTTCGAACGCTGAGGGTTATAATGACAGTATAGACATAAGTAAGGATGGGAGCTGTATTAACTCATTCCTGAACTTGAATAGTACTGTTGAAGGAGTCCTCCTATTGATAAAGCTCAATCCGAAAAGGCTCAAACCTCATAAATCGAAGAAGAAATATAATATGTTTCAAAATATATGGCGTGCGATTCGGCTGAATTTCATCAAGCTATTGCGCGCCCCTGGTGGAGTTAAAAAGATCTCTTTGGGCTTCGCCATTGGCTTTGCGCTGGAGATGATTGTGATTTCCACGGCTTCTCTGGTATACCTTGTTTTTTATCCGATTGTTCGTCTGTCCGGCGGCTCGTTGCCTGCGGCCATTGTGGGTAACGTTGTAGGTAAGCTAACCTTTTTGCCAATTGTACTGATGCCATTCGCCAAGCAAGTGGGGGCTTGGATTTATCCATCCCATTACCCGGTACATGTCAGGGGCGGACGACTTCACGAGCATTCTTTTATGGAGCTGTTTCACGGCAACTGGTCTGTATTCAGAGACTTGCTGCACGGAGGCTTGCACATCCTGATCGGCATGTCGATTTTCGGTGTGGTGCTGGGCATTATCTCGTATTTTGTCATTCAGGTTCTGTATAATCGTTCGCTGCACAAACGGTTGGAAAAGCGGAAGTTGCGTCATGGTGCAGCATTTTCGGCGGCCAGACTGCTGAAGAATGGATAACGATGCATAGGAAAGAAGCTCTTCGAGCCTATTTATTAGGTCCGAAGGGCTTCTTTGAGTTGGGGCAAGCAACTTTTATTTTTGTATTACGTCTAAGGAATATATGTATCCATTCTTTTAAGTCTCTTTTGAGGCATCAGGAGGAATTGCCCCATGAAAAAATGGAATTCTATCACTGCAACAGTTGCGGCAATATCCACGCTTTTGGGAACGGTTCCAGTTGCATGGGCACAGCAGCCCGCCGCTGCCATAGCTCAAAACGCACAAACTTCTGTTAACTTGGACCCAACCGCCACTAAGCGTTTAACAGATGTGCTGAACACATTAGCGGGGAAACAAACAATAAAGTTTACAAGCGCTGATACTGCTTTTGACTCATGGACGGTAAACGGTACTTTGAGCGGGACAGCTAATGCTGATTTCATCCAAAATTACGATTCCAAAAAGGGAATCGTGCAATCCACCAGCATTATTTATGATGCGGCTGATCTCAACAAAGTTATGGACAATAATCTACGCAGCAAGGTTGCATCGTTCCTGAAAACATTTGATTCTGATGGAGTGTTTAAAACGGATGCTGTCTGGCGTGTATATTCACCGGATGACGAAGGAGAACTCAAAAATTATTGGGTGCTATGGGGGCATGACCAGAGTCTCTACATTGACCTTGATCAAGGAAATAAAATAACGGCTAGCATAATGTATTCGCTTAAAGACGTTAAAGCTTCACTGTCCAACAAAGCGAATCGTTCGCTTAAAACAGTTGGTATTGCTTCGAGCAATCCGTTTGAATATGTGTTTCGTCAGCATGAAAACAATGATACCGTTTGGAATTTCCGGGACGATAATGAGTTAAACAACGTGTTGATTGGGGTGAAAACTGGTAAAGTGTGGGCCGTAAAAAACGAGCTTGGCATGGATTGGACGGGGGAAAAGGATTTTGTCAAAGCATTCGCTAAGCCAAAGCTCAGCCAAACTCAGGCTCTTTCAGCCGCGAAGTCGAAAGTGCAATCTCTTTTCGGAATTAACCTAAAAGGATATACCGTAAAAATTAAGGATAACGAGTATACGTTCTCCCAAAAAGGCGCAGTTACTGTGGTGGGAAAAATCAATAAAAAAGGAGCATTTTATTCCCTAGAGGCTATGCCCGCGAATGGAGTTCGAAATTAAGCAGAATGATTTTATTGAAAAGCGTATGATCTCTATAAGAGGCATACGCTTTTGACATATTTTGTAACAGGATTGGCTTCATTCGCTCGAATCGTTTACAATACGTGTGCATACAACAATGGACGACAGGTTAATGTACATACAAGGAGTGATGAAGTTGCGGAAGATATGGCAAATCTACTTAACAGACTGGAGAAATGTATTCAAAGTATCAACCGGGACTTTATTAGTCATTGGCATTATTCTTTTGCCTTCTGTCTATGCATGGGTGAATTTGAAAGCGATGTGGGATCCGTATGCGAATACATCTGGGATTAAAATTGCAGTAACCAGCCAAGATCAGGGTGCAGAAGTGAATGGTAAAAAGATTAATATCGGCGATGAGGTTTTGCATAACCTTCAAAATAACAAGAAGCTGGGTTGGACTTTTGTCAATGAAGCGGAAGCACGAAAAGGTGTGTTGAATGGTGATTATTATGCCAGCCTGCTGATCCCGAAAGATTTTTCAGAGAAAATTACGAGTGTGCTGACGGAAAATCCGCAAAAGCCGGAAATTGATTACGCCGTAAATGAAAAAATTAATGCAGTAGCTCCGAAAATTACATCTTCGGGGGCAACCTCTCTAACGAACCAGATTAGCCAAAACTTTATTGAAACTGCCAGCCAGGCGGTATTGACGAAGTTGAAGGAAGCCGGAGTCAAGCTGGAGGAGGAGCTCCCGACGATTCGTAACATTGAGAACCGGGTGTTGGAACTTAATAATCGATTACCAGATATCGATAGGTTGGGCAAACAGGCATTGGAGCTGGAGCAAAATCTGCCCAAAATTAAGGCACAGGGACAAAAGATCATTGCATTGAAGGAGAAAATTCCTGAAATTAACCGTGCCGGTGACCTGGTGCTCAAAATTGACAAAAACATGCCTGAGCTGGACAAGGTAGCCGCTGTTATTTTGGATATCCAAAAAAGACTACCTGATATTCAAAAGGCCGGTGATCGAATTGTTGAACTAGATCAAAATTTCAGCAAGGTAGAAAGCGCACTGGCCACCGCCCTAGAGGACACGCAAACGGCTCTTAAAGTCATTAATGCTGCCCAGAAAGCACTGCCGGAAGTACAGAAAATAGCGGACACAGGCAAGGATTTTACAACCGGTTTACTCGAATTTCTGGACAAAAACGAGGGTGCGCTTGATTCGATTGGTACAGTAGTTAAAGAAGACTTACAACTGGTACAACAAATCGCGAATGAAGTTTCTCAGATTACAGACATTGTTCGTGGTGTGGATTTTGATCCTAAAGCAGCACAAGCTGCGGTGAATCGTGTCAGCGGTAGGCTGACAACTGCCGTGGGAGTGTTGGATCATATTTCTCAATTGTTGAACCGTGTGAACGGATACTTGCCAAGTCAACCTCTGGATTCACTTATTTCCCGTGTGAGCGGGGTAGAGGATCGTTTCCGTCGTCTGAATAGCACAGTAACTAGCATCGGGGATGCCATTCAGCGCGGCGAAAAGCCTGCGCAAAATCTGCTGGATGACACTGATCGCCTTGCAGGAGAAATCAGTAGCGGAATTGACAGCATTTTGGGCAATTATGATACGGAGTATGCACCCGCCATTCAAAAGGCGCTGGATCAGATCAAATCCGTTGCCCGCAATTCTGCCAATGTGCTGACTACAGCTCAAGAGCAGCTACCGAATATTGAAAAGCTATTAAATGACGCACAGGCTGCAGCAGAATTCGGTCAGCAAGAGCTAACACGTCTCCAGCAGGATCTGCCACAATACCGTCAAAAACTGCATGAAGCGGCGACGACGATTCAGGGGCGCATGGGCGAGTTTACGAATGCTGTGAACAAAGCGGCAGACTTTGTAAATAACGATTTGCCAGCGGTTAAAAATAAAATTCATCAGGCAGCAGATTTTGTGCGTAATGATTTGCCTAAAGCGGAACAACAGTTTGTCAAAATGGCTGATTTAATTGAAAATAAATTTCCTGAAGCTGAAAAAGCGGTACACCAAGTAGCCAATTTTGTAAGGACCGATCTTCCAGCTGCCGAGGATTCCATACGTCAGGCTGCAGACACAATTCGCAAGCTTAAGGGCGAAAATGCACTCGGACGCGCTATTGCATTGTTAAAGGGGGATGTGAAAAAGGAAAGTGATTTTCTCGGCAGTCCGGTATCGTTGAAGCAGGAGCGGATATACCCAATTCCCAACTATGGTTCTGCGATGTCACCTTTTTACACTACATTGTCGATTTGGGTAGGTGCGATGCTACTGGTCTCCATGTTCAGGGTAGATGTGGATGACCCGGAAGGACAATTTAAAAGCTACCAAGTGTATTTCGGACGGCTTATGACATTCTCCACGATTGGCATTTTTCAAGCGCTGAGCGTATCTCTCGGTGACTTGTTCCTGCTCGGGGCGTATGTGGATGCCAAAGTAGCTTTTGTACTATCGTCTATGCTGATCAGTCTGGTGTTTACGGCGATGACCTATACACTAGTTTCTGTGTTCGGCAATATCGGCAAGGGACTGGCAGTCATCCTGCTGGTGCTTCAATTCTCCAGTTCAGGAGGGACATTCCCGATTGCGACGAGTACACCGTTTTTTCAGGCGCTGAATCCGTTCGTACCATTCACCTATGCGGTTAGTCTGTTACGAGAGACAGTAGGAGGGATGTTGCCTTCAACGGTGATACGAGATGTGGTGATGCTGTTTGTATTTATCGGTGTTTGCTTCCTGTTTGGATTGGTGTTTAAGAAGCCGCTCAGCAAGCATACGAAAAAAATGGCCGAGCGAGCAAAAGAAACGAAATTGATTCCTTGATTGTAAAAAAAGAATGAGTTACGGTGGCTGAAGTGAGCCGCTCCGCGAAGGATTTGATCTTACGATCGCTGTTGCCACGGGATTCTTTGGATTAGGACATGACAAGGTAAAAATCCCATGGCAAAGGCGAACGCTTCGCTTCTCCAGATTCAAATTCTCCGCTCCGCTGCAACCGCCGTAAAGTCACTATTTTTTCATATGGAGTAGGTAGTATGGTAGGAGATGCCTCGCGCTTGCTGCTTCGGCGGTGCGTGGGGCTTTTTTGCATGCGCTATCCAACCTTAAATTGCATTTGGGGTTGTTTCAATGTGGTTTTTTCTGGTGAATAAACGGAGTATGGTCTTTTTTGGCATGTAATTTTGCGGAATTTTAAAATCCTTAGGCAAAGGCGGGAAGCAGTATGGAGTATTCATACTTAGGAAAGTCAGGCTTGAAGGTTAGTCGGTTATGTCTGGGGACGATGAATTTCGGACCGGAAACCGAAGAAAAGGATGCGTTTAAAATTATGGATGCCGCACTGGATGCGGGCATTAACTTTTTTGATACGGCTAATGTATATGGCCATGATCGTAAAGGTTGGACAGAGGAAATTATCGGACGTTGGTTCCAGCAGGGCGGCGGAAGACGCGAGAAGGTCGTGTTGGCAACGAAGGTATACGGAGACATGAAAAATGAACATGACGGACCCAATGCAGGATCAGGCTTGTCTGCTTACAAAATTCGCCGTCATTTGGATGCGTCGCTGAAACGTCTTCAAACCGACCATGTAGAGCTATATCAAATGCATCACATTGACCGAAATGTGTCATGGGATGAACTGTGGGGCGTATTTGAGTCCGTGGTGGATCGGGGACAAGTTGATTATATCGGTTCCAGTAATTTTGCAGGCTGGCATATTGCGGTGGCGCAGGCAGAAGCGAAGGCACGGCGTTTTCTGGGGCTTGTATCCGAGCAGCATTTGTACAACCTGAACGAACGTTCCGCCGAGCTTGAAGTATTACCAGCAGCTCAAGAGCTGGGTCTGGGTGTGATCCCATGGAGCCCGCTGGCGGGCGGACTGTTGGGACGGAATGCGTTAGCAGGTACTGGTTCTCGCAGCGCACGCGCCAAAGAAAAGGTGGAGCAGAATCGTGCGAAGCTGGAGCAATTTGCAGCATTGTCCCGCGAGCTGGGTGAAAAGGAAGACGTGATTGCACTGGCTTGGGTACTGTCCCATCCGGCCGTAACGGCTCCAATTATCGGACCACGGACCTTAGAACAGTTAGAGGATGCTCTACGGGTACCTGAGGTCAAATTGGGCGAAGATGTGCTTGCCAAGCTGAATGAGATTTTCCCCGGTCCGGGAAAACCTGCGCCAGAAGCCTACGCTTGGTAATAATACTTCGTACTCGTAATAAAACATCATTCTTTGTGAGAAATAATCGGCAAAAAGCAGCAGATCAGGAGCTTCCTCTTTGATCTGCTGCTTTTTTTCTGGTGCCTGATCCACACTTGAACGACCGTGACAAGAATAAATATGCGCTAAATGGGATCTATCTTTTTAGATATGATTTGCTGATTGGTTTTCTTATGATGTGTTGCATAACTGTGCAGAATCATGCCGAGGATGACGATGAACATACCCATCCATGATAAAAGAGACGGCATGGGGATAGACAAAAAGATTAATTCTCCCATAAATGCAAAAAGAACTTCCAGAGATTGTGTTGCTTCTACGGTCGCCAGCTTTTGCATATTTCCACGAACCTGATCTGTAGCTTTAAAAAATAAAACCGTAGCGATCACCCCTGAAAACACAGCCACCAAAGCAGACTGTATCGTCTGATCCTTACTTGGCATTCCCGCGCTGAAAACTCCATATAACGAAAGCAATAACCAGAAGGGTAAGCTGGCTAATGTCATCCCGAGCACACGCTGATAGGCATCCAATCGTCCTGCACAGACTTCCATCATTTTACGATTACCTAATGGATAGGCGATTGAGGCGAGTATGACAGGTAGAATACCGAATAAAAAATCTTGGGTAGAAATGGATTGCGACTGTTCGACTTGCATAACAATAATGCCGATTAAAATAACGAGAGACATCAACAGTCCCTGGAGGGGGATTTTTCCTCGTATTTTGACAGGGCCGTTCTCCGTCTGGACAACCTCAGCAAATAAAGGGACAAGCAAAGAACCAGAAATGATGGTAATTTGCCAGGTTCCCGCGATCAACCACCCTGGTGAATAAGCCGATGCGAAGCATAACGGAGCATAAAATAAGCCAAATCCGATGAAGCTCCACCACAACCACGTTCCTGGTTGTTCCTTCATGACTTTCCAAAGAGGCTTAAGCTTTTGTTGGGTCATCACAATGACGACTAGAATAGGAACCATAAACAGATATCGCAATGAAGCACTCCAGATCCAGCTCCCGCCGGACAGCTCCATAGACCGGTTCAGAACAAATGTAAAAGCAAAAAAGAAAGCCGCCAACACACCTAACCAGATTGAGCGCATAGCATTCACCTAATTCTTTAAGTATCGTTATTTCTCATATTAATAACTTTAGATCATTCAATTCAAGAGTTTCTTACAGTTGACAAGGTAAGAGGGATGCTGTATATTACTGAAAGTTAATGTTAATAGTAATTATTACGATTTAAAAAAGAATGAAAATGAAAAGCCAATATTCAAGGGAGCGTAACAGCGATGAATAAGAAAGCAATATCGGTAACAGTGTTGAGCGGATATTTGGGTGCAGGAAAAACAACGATTTTGAATCATGTATTAAACAATCGGGACGGAATGAAAGTGGCAGTCATCGTCAATGACATGAGTGAAGTGAATATAGATGCTGAGCTGGTTAAAAAAGAGGGCGGCTTGTCCAGAACAGAAGAAAAACTGGTCGAGTTGTCAAATGGTTGTATTTGCTGCACATTGCGTGAAGATTTATTGCTGGAGGTCAAGAAGCTGACGGAACAAGGCGATTTTGATTATATTTTAATCGAATCTACAGGCAGCAGTGAACCCGTGCCAATCGCTCAAACTTTTACATACGTTGATGAAGGAACGGGCATTGATTTGGCTTCGCTGGCAAAACTGGATTGCATGGTGACCGTAGTTGATGCGAATCGTTTCTGGCATGATTTTGAATCGGGAGAAACGCTACTGGATCGCAGTCAGGCTACTGGTGAAGACGACACGCGCGATATCTCGGACTTGCTGATTGACCAGATTGAAACCTGTGATGTATTGATTCTGAATAAGTGCGATCTGGTTCAGCCTGCGGAGCTGGACAAGCTGGAGGGTGTGCTGCGGAGATTACAGCCTGAAGCCCGAATCATTCGTACTTCCAAGGGAAAGGTCGCTCCTTCGGACATTTTGAATACAGGGCTATTCAATTTTGACAAGGCTAGTCAATCCGCTGGATGGATTCGTGAGCTGGAGCTTGAAAGCCATACACCAGAAACGGACGAATATGGGATCAATTCCTTTGTATATCGCCGTAGAAGACCATTTCATCCTGCGAGATTGGCTGAATTTATGAACTACTGGCCGGAGGAGGTCGTTCGCGCCAAAGGTTTGGCCTGGATTGCAACCCCGCAGGATTGGGCAGCGAGTATTAGCCAAGCTGGACCATCTATTCAATTTGGCCCTGCGGGAAGCTGGCTTGCTGCGTTATCTGAAGAAGAACGGCAGGAGATCGTCGCAGCCGACCCTGAGGCTCTGGACCATTGGGATGAACAATGGGGCGACCGTATGAACGAAATCGTCATGATAGGTATCGAAATGAATCGATCGGACTTGGAAGAAGAGCTAGATGAATGTCTACTGAACGATAACGAAATGGATATGGACTGGTCCAGTTTTGAGAATCCGCTTCCTTGGCCGACATGCTGAAGCTAGTTGATCCATTCAGTAATAAAGTCCATACATTTTTTAGCTGCTGGAGAAACATTTTTTAAGGAAGCGGTAGCGATACCGATAGTACGGGAATGCCTTTCGTCCAAAGGTCGAATAGAGATGTCGTAAGGAATGTGAGACAGGATCATTTCAGGAAGAATACTCACGCCTAGGCCATTCTGCACCATAGCCATAATCGCATGGTCATCTTCTAATTCATATTTGATTTTAGGTGACATATTATGCTGTGAAAAAATATTTCTTACATCGGTGTCACAGCCTGCAACAGGCATAATGAAAGGCTCATCTCTGAGCTGTTCTACTCGAATTGAGGCTTGCTTTCCAAGAATATGATCGGAAGGAAGTAGACAAAGCATGCTTTCTTCTTTTAATGGCAACGCCTCTAATGTGTCTAACGTGGGTAGGTTCACAAAGCCGAAATCAGCTTCCCCACTGACTATCCAGCTCTCAATTTCATGGTAGTTCCCATCGAGCAGTTTTACTTCAATAAGAGGAAACTGCTCATTGAATTTTTTTAGAATACGCGGCAGCCAATGAATAGAGACGCTTGAAAATGTACCGATCTTTACGGTTCCGATTTCCAATCCTTTAATTAAAGCTACCTCTTGGTAAAGCTTTTCGTCCATTTGTACAATCTCTCTAAATCGCTTCATTAATCTTTCCCCGTTATTGGTTAATCTGATGCCTGAACGACCTCGGATCAGAAGAGTCAGCCCTAGTTCATGTTCCAACCCAGAGATCGCATGGCTGATTGCTGATTGTGTAAGTTTTAAAACTTCCCCGGCCTTTGTGAAACTTCCCATTTCAACTACGCAAAGAAAAATCTTATATTTAAACAAATTCGTGTTCACTCCTATTTTTTTATGAAATATATTCATGCATCATATCAGATATATTCATTTTTTTATTTAATATTTATGATTATAATCAAATTAAAGAAAGGTTATTTAATTTTATTTTAGGAGGAACATATGAACTCAATTGCTAAAACTCCTCGGCCGCCCTATTATGCAGCTATCTTTACTTCTGAACGTACGGAAGGAGATGGCGGTTATGGAGTGATGGGAGACAAAATGGTGGAACTGGCTGCCCAACAGCCTGGTTTTCTAGGTGTGGAAAGTGTTCGTGACCACAATGGAGTAGGCATTACAGTTTCCTATTGGGAGTCTCTGGACGCTATAAAAAATTGGAAACATAACGAGCTGCACAAGGTAGCGCAGGAAAAAGGGAAATCCGAGTGGTATAAAACATTTGGGTTAAGAGTGAGCAAGGTAGAACGAGATTATTTTTTTACAGTGTAAATAGGTTCAATATCAAAGTTAGTGCTTAGCATGAGGCCAAATCTGGAAATAAAGGTTTAATTCCATTATTCCATTAAAAGGATATCCATGAGTTGAAGCCAAAGAGGTCCCATATGGGACTTCTTTGGCTTCTCTGTCAGAAAGGCATCGTCGACCATTTTGGGAAACGTAAACGGTTCTATTCATATTCAGTTCATAAACGTGGGTTATCCTCTCTATAGAAACCGTACAGGGAGGATATGAATGTGGATTATACAGACAGAAAAGAGACCTTGGCCATTGAAGCAAGGGGACTCGTAAAAGCTTTTGGTGACAAGCAGGCGGTTGACGGTGTCGACCTGAACGTGCGTGCTGGCACGATCTACGGAGTGCTTGGTCCTAATGGAGCAGGCAAAACGACTACCATCCGAATGCTGTCAACGTTATTGCGGCCCGATGGGGGATCAGCCCGTATCTTCGGGCACGATGCAGTAAAGGAGCCGCAGGTTGTGCGTCAGTTAATCGGAGTGACAGGTCAGTACGCATCGGTCGATGAGTCGCTTAGCGCTACCGAGAACCTGATCATCTTCTCCAGACTGCTTGGACTGGGACGTGCCGAGGCGCGTCATAAGGCAGCGGAGCTGCTGGAGGAATTTGGCTTGGCCGAAGCGGCCAAACGACCGCTAAAGCATTTCTCCGGAGGTATGCGCCGTCGGCTGGATTTGGCCGCAAGTCTCATTGCCAAGCCGCCGCTGATTTTCCTGGATGAGCCGACTACCGGACTAGACCCGCGCACGCGTGTCCAGATGTGGGACACGATCCGGAGTTTGGTCAAGACCGGTTCCACCGTACTGCTTACAACCCAGTACCTCGACGAGGCGGATCAACTTGCTGATCGAATCGCGGTGATCGATCATGGCCGGGTAGTCGCTGAGGGTACGGTGGATGAACTGAAAGCGGCAGTGGGGGCGTCGACTCTGCAACTCAAAGTGCAAAATCAACAGGACATCGAGAGAGCTGTTCAGATCGTTGAACAGGTGCTTTCAGTTAAGTCCAGCGTGTCAGTGGAAGCTGGAAAGATTATCTCTCCGATGGCCAACGCAGATCGGGTAACGGACCTGCTGATCGCCCTCCGTACCGGAGAGATTCGTCTAGCAGAGATGAGTGTGCAGAAGCCGACGCTCGACGAGGTGTTTTTGTCCATCACTGGTCATGGGGCACAAGTAAACAGACAGCAGACGTCCCAAGGAGCGCATGCTGTGGAGGGGGCGAGAGCATGAAGAGTACTACTGTTATGACAGGTTCTGATCGCACATTGAAGAAGTCTGTGAGTTTCAGGCAGGCGTTTTTCAATTCCATGACGATGGCCTACCGGGGCATTCTGAAGGTCCGGCATACTCCCGAGCAATTGTTTGATGTCACGCTCCAGCCAATCATTTTCACCCTTATGTTTACCTATATCTTTGGTGGCGCCATCTCAGGAGACGTGCAGCATTATTTGCCGGTTATTATTCCAGGCATCCTCGTGCAGACGGTGATCTCGACCTCCGTCGTTACCGGCGTCCAACTACGTGAGGATATGGACAAAGGAGTGTTCGACAGGTTCAAGTCACTCCCAATCGCACGCATTGCGCCTTTGGCTGGAGCTCTGCTGGCTGACAGTATCCGGTATACTATTGCGACTGTACTTACCTTCGCCATGGGGTATATTTTGGGGTATAGGCCAGAGGGAGGACTGCTGAGTGTCGCTATCGCTGCGCTTTTGGTCATCGTGTGTTCCTGGGCAGTCAGCTGGATTTTCGCCTTCTTTGGCGTGATTGCCCGCACTGCTTCCAGTGTACAAGGCATCTCCATGATTGTTCTGTTTCCGCTCACTTTTGTTTCCAATGCATTTGTGCCTGTGGACACAATGCCTGGTTGGCTACAGTGGTTTGTAAACGTCAACCCGATTTCACATCTTGTGAACGCAGTCAGGGAGCTTGCGAATACGGGAACGATTGGCGAGGAACTGGCGATCTCACTGCTTGGCGCTACAGTCATTGTGGCGATCTTCGCGCCGCTTACGGTGCGTGCTTATATGCGTAAAGCATAAGATGGCGGTCTTCTTGACGAGGACGAGAGATTTAAGGCAGAGTTAGTTAGGGGGGATTGAAATGACGTGTGTATTAGTCGTTGATGATGATCCGCATATTCGTGAACTGGTCGGACACTTTTTGAGAATGGAAGGTCTGGAGGTAGTCGAGGCGGTGGATGGTTTGGACGCGATGCGCATTTTTGATCAAATCAAGGTCGATTTGCTTGTTCTTGATATCATGATGCCGGGAATGGATGGTTGGGAGCTGTGCCGTAAGCTGCGAGAGCAGACCGACCTGCCGCTGCTTATGCTTACAGCCAAAGGCGAGACGTCACAGATCGTGAAAGGCTTCGCGCTCGGAACGGACGACTATCTTGTTAAGCCATTCGACCCCATGGTGCTTGTCGCACGCGTGAAGGCTTTATTAAAACGTTATCGTATCATGGCTTCAAAATCAGTGACTGTCGGAGATCTTGTCCTGCGCAGCGATACATTTGAGTGTCGGGCTGGAGAGAAGGAGATTACCCTGCCGCTCAAGGAGTTTGAGCTGCTCTTCAAGCTGGCCAGCTATCCTGGCAAAACCTTTACCCGCGACCAGTTGATCGAACAGATCTGGGGTTATGATTATGAGGGAGACGAAAGAACAGTTGATGTCCATATCAAGCGCCTTCGGGAACGATTTCCGGAGGCAAGGCACTCTTTCCGGATCAGTACGATCCGAGGATTGGGTTATCGGCTGGAGGTAAGGCAATGAAGCGGGAACCGGGATTCCTCCATATCCTTGCGAGACTCATGCTGGTGTTATTGGTGCTGTATCTCAGCTGGACTGCCGCGTACTTTATTACGGCGGCGATCTATTCGCGCATGTCATGGGCTTTTCATGATTTGTTCGTCTTTCTTATTAATGCGACGCTTGGCTTTTTCTTCTTCGGTATTTTCAGTATGACGGTAAGGCGCTTCATCCAACCTAGAGAGCAGCACGCTTTTACCGAAATGATCGATGCTTTAAAACGTATTTCGCAAGGAGACTTTCACATTAATCTGGATTGGGACCTCGGCGGGCGGAACGGAAAACATCGGAGGCCGCATCCTTATGTACAGTTGGTGGACAGTATCAATGATATGGCTGCAAATCTGAAGGCTATGGAAAAACTGCGGGAGGAGTTTATTTCGAACGTATCCCATGAAATCGGCTCACCACTGACCTCGATAATCGGATTCGCCAAGGCGCTTAAGGATGAGAATCTGGATCGTGAGCAGCGAGACCGGTATTTGTCGATCATCGAGACGGAGTGTATTCGTCTATCCAAGCTAAGCGATAATCTCATGAAGCTGGCGATTCTGGATTCGGAGCGGCATCCGTTTCGTCCGTCCCTTTATCGGCTGGACAAGCAGCTGATTTCGCTTATTCTCGCCTGCGAACCGCAATGGGAGGCTAAAAAAATCGATATGACTGTTGAGGTGGATATAGTTGAGGTCAACGCGGACGAGGATCTGATGGGCCAGGTTTGGGTGAATCTTCTTCACAATGCCATTAAATTTACACCACAGGGTGGAAGCATATCTGTTTCTCTTTCAAGTAATGGTGATCAGGCGGTTATCTGCATTGCGGATACGGGACAGGGCATCAACGAACAGGATCAGCAGCGCATTTTTGAACGTTTTTATAAAGCAGACCAGTCACGGGCCCGAACTGCAGGAGGCAGTGGTTTGGGACTTTCCATTGCTTATAAAATAACAGAGATGCATACCGGCTCTATCTCTGTATCCAGCAAGGTGGGAGAAGGAACGGTATTTACAGTTATGCTGCCGCTGCGCCAGAAAGTAATGAAAGGCAGCAGCAACTGTGAAATGTACAACGGCACAGTAATTTAAAAAGGAGCGTCTTCAAAGCCACAAACGGCTGAAGGACGCTCCTTTTTAGTTCCCATACTTATACTCTTATGGCATATGCGTATGTGCTCAGGACTTAGATGTATTTACCGGCTTCATCTCCTGTATAGCTTCTTTCAAGCTTTGTGAGCATTGCTCATATAGCTGTTTTCTTTGTTGCTCACTGGAACCAGATGCGAGTTTTTGCAACTCCGTTGTGCATTGTTCCAGCAAAGTCAGCACGGTTTGATTCGAATCCTGCACCTTGTTTAGCTGTACATTGTCACTATATTGGTCAATGTACAGTTCTCCTTGCGGATCCACCTGCGCGAAAAACACATCTTTGACTGTTAAACTCTTTTCCTTTAGCTTGGCATCCAGCCATTGTTGAGTGATCCCCATATATGCCATTTGTTGCTCCATAAGTTGTCCATCCATAATGACTGCTGTTGGTTCCTTCTCCGGTAATTGCTGCATATTCAAATCCTTAAGTGTCACAGGCTGCTTGTCTTTGGTTAACAGCACATTGACTTCGCCACTGGTTTCCATAAGAGCAAATTCCACGTCAGATACTTTGAATACATTTTTGCTTCGAAGCTGCTCCATGAGTTCATCCAGGGTGAGCCGTTCTTTTCTCAGATTATCCTCTAAAATTTTGCCGTCTTTGATCAGGATTGTTGTCCTTCCATCTGTTATATCTCTGATTTTCTTGCTTTTAATTTGCAAATATTCAATGCCAAGTGTTGTCAGTACCCATACTGACAAGGCTATGAGGCCTAGATACCAGGTGGATTCACGCTCCATAGGAATGGTAGCAGCCAGGTTACCTATCGTGATTCCTGTTATATATTCGAACAAGGAAAGCTGGGATACCTGACGTTTTCCAAGAATTTTGGTGATTAAAAATAATATAGCGACAGCCATTAATGTGCGTATAGCAACCTCGGCCCAATCCTGCATTTGCTCAACCTCATTTCATTTCGCCACAAGGACGCTACTATTCCAAGGATATCCGCGTCAAGGCACATTTAAACTCCAATTCCCCTAAATTTAAATAACCAAGCTGCCAATAAGCGATGAAATACAATATATAATTAAAATTTTCTATCGATGAATTATCATTGTCTATTGCACAAGCGATTGACGGAAAGGAGGGGGGAGGATACATTATAGATATAATTCTTATTTAATTCATCGGGATTATAAACATTAAGCTCACGGAGGTATGTATATGTCGTCCAAACCTAAAGTTGTATTGTGGAGTAAAACCGGCTGTCATTTTTGTGGAGAGATCAAATCGTACCTGGAATCCCAAAATCAGCCGTATGAAAATATCCAAGTGGACGGAAATGATGCGCTGCGTGACGTGCTGGAGACCAAATATGGTATTCGTTATGTCCCTGTCGTCGAGGTAGGCGGGGATAATAAATATGAAGCACTGCTCAACCCGGATCTGGAAGAGTTGGGTAAAGTGCTGGAAAGTTACAATCAAGTAGTATAGGCCAATAGGAAAAGGATCAGTTACTCCGCTGCCTATACAAAATAAGTAGCGGAGACTGCCCTACAAACCATTAGCAGCCTAGCTGCCCTAAAAAAATGATAGCCGTAGGATAACAATTATGTTCAAGAGAGGTGGAAGAGTTATGGCTAAGAATAGACAAATTAAATTTGGTGCGATTATTCACGGTGTTGGGGGAAGCATGACGACTTGGCGTCACCCTGAAGTACCTGCGGATGCGAGTGTTAACTTTGAATTTTATAAAACGCAGGCGCAAAAGGCAGAGGAAGGAAAGTTTGACCTCGTATTTATCGCAGATGGCCTGTTCATTAACGAAAAATCTATTCCCCACTTTCTGAACCGTTTTGAACCAATTACGATTCTGTCCGCTTTGGCTGGGGTGACGAAGCATATCGGACTGGTCGGCACACTGTCGACTTCCTATAGCGAACCGTTCACGGTAGCACGCCAGTTTTCTTCCATTGATCATATTAGCGGAGGTCGTGCAGGCTGGAATGTGGTAACTTCTCCGCTGGAAGGCTCTGCCCTTAACTTTAGCAAAGGCGAGCACCCGTCGCATCCGCAGCGCTATAAAATTGCAGAGGAATATTTACAGGTTACCAAAGGACTGTGGGACTCGTGGGAAGAGGATGCGTTCGTTCGTGATAAGGAAGCCGGCGTATTCTTTGATCCTGAAAAGCTGCATACATTGAACCATAAAGGTGAGTTTTTCTCTGTGCAGGGTCCACTGAACATTGGACGATCCAAGCAGGGACAGCCGGTTATTTTTCAGGCAGGTTCCTCGGAGGATGGCAAAAACCTGGCCGCCAAGGAAGCGGATGCTGTATTTACAGGACATGAAACGTTAGAGGAAGCGCAGCAGTTTTATCGTGATGTGAAAGAACGTGCGGTACGCTATGGTAGATCCGAAGAGGATATTGTCATTTTGCCGGGCATATCGCCGATTATTGGCAGCACGACGGAGGAAGCGGAACGTAAGTATGAAGAGATCACTAATCTGGTGACGATTGAGGCTGCGTTAAAATATTTGGGACGTTTCTTCGATCATCATGATTTCTCACAATATCCGCTGGATGAGCCATTCCCTGAGCTTGATGGTATTGGCAGCAATGCGTTCCGCAGCGGTACAGATAAAATCAAACGAGTAGCCAAGGAACAAAATTTGACCTTACGCGAGGTTGCGTTGCGTTCAGCTACGCCGAGAACCTCTTTTATCGGAACCGCTGAGCAGGTGGCGGATCGAGTGCAGGAGTGGTTTGAAAGAAAAGGAGCAGACGGATTCATCATTGGTTCTGATGTACCCTCGGGTCTGCATGACTTCGTAAATCTGGTTGTGCCTATTTTGCAGGAACGCGGTATTTACCGTCAGGATTATGAATTTAGCACACTACGTGAAAACCTGGGCGTGCCTATTCCTGAGAACCGCTATACAGCAGCCAAATCCAAAGTGAAGGTTGACGCATAACAGAAGGAGGAAAAAATATGTCCAAGGTTGTCATCCTATCAGGCAGTCCGTCTACACAATCCCGTTTATACGGCTTGATTAACTATACAACGGAGCAGTTGCAGCAGGCTGGAGCGGAGGTTACATTACTGAATGTGGTTGACTTGCCAGCTGAGGATCTGGTCACAGCTAACTTTAACAGCCCCGACGTCACAGCATCACTTGCATTGATTGCAGCAGCGGATGCCGTTATTGTGGCTTCTCCAGTCTATAAGGCGTCCTATTCAGGACTATTGAAAATATTCCTGGATTTGGTTCCGCAGGAGGGGCTAAGAGGAAAACCTGTCCTGCCTTTATTTATCGGAGGTACGCTGGCTCATCTGCTGGTCATTGACTATGCCTTGAAGCCGGTTATTAATGCACTGGGCGGAAGACATATTCTTAGCGGGGTGTATGCAGTGGATCAGTGGGTCGAACGTCTACCAGATGGAGCATACGGGTTGTCCGAAGAATTGGTTGCACGGTTGGAACGTTCTGTTAAAGAAATAAATGAGCTATTAAAATTATAGATATTTTCAATATTTCCATTGACAGGTCGTTCAGTGAGTTTTATGATACAAAAAAACCAAGTTAACATATTGGATAAATGTATATAAAACTTACTGGGGGACTTACGTATGAATATCGAGAATATGGAAGCCTTTGTATACGTGAATCATTATGGGAGCTTTAACAAGGCGGCAGAAGCCTTGTTCTTGTCCCAGCCCTCCGTTACAGCACGGATTCAGACGCTAGAGCGCGAGCTAGAATGCAAGCTGTTCGACCGCCAAAGCAAGCAAACGGTTCTGACGGAGGATGGACGAAAGTTTCTTCCTTATGCGGAGCAGATGCTTCAGGTGCTGCAAAAAGGGAAGCAAAAGCTCCAACAGCGTAAGAAAGCCCCTCAGCAAATTCGAATTGGCTGCACGATATCGGTGTCGAACTACATCATTCCTGAGATATTAAAGCAGCTTCGTGCCCGTTATCCAGAGGTTAACTACAAAATTGTGACGGCTACGACGGATCAACTGGTACATAAACTGTTGAACCGTGAGGTAGACATTAGTTTTGTCCGTAAAGTGATGCATCCGGCTATCCGTACGCTTGCTTTTTATGAAGATCCGATTTCCCTGTATGTATACGACGGCCATCCGTTTATGAAAACAGGAAAGGCCAGCATACAGGATATTCAACGTGAAACACTGGTATTTTTCGAATGCGGATCACTAGATTGGATGAGGATTCATCGCGCTTTTGAATCACTGGAGCAGCCACCGGACATTGCTTTTCAGGTAGACAATGTGGTCACGGCCAAAAAGCTGGTATTGGAAGAAGCGGGTATTGCCTTTTTGCCGGATGTCTGTGTGAACCGTGAAGTGAAAGATCAGAAACTGTTCCGTATCCATGTTCCAGAGGTAGCTGGGGTGTCTATGCAGATTAGCATAATAGCGACCAAAGAAGACTGTGCAGTGACCTCGGATTTTGCAGATGCACTGACAGAAGGTTTCCGGGGTGCTGTTTTGTTATAGGAATGTTCTATAGCTTGGTGGATTGACGTATAGGTTTCCAGGTGTTAAATTAATCACATCCTAAAACCAATTAAGCTTATAGGAATTATGAATTATTGGATGTTGTAGCTACCATGTATGTCGCAAACTGCTGATATACAAAGAGATGAGGGGGATTCATATGAAAAAGTGGTTTGCAATATTGTCTGTTATGGCAATCATCCTGGTGTTGGCAGGCTGCGGTTCCTCAGATAACGCGTCTAGCGCGTCAGGTTCAAGCGGAGACGTGAAGAAAATTATCGTAGGCACAGGTACTCAATTCAAAAATGTATGCTTTATTGACGAAAACGGAAATTTAACAGGTTTTGATGTGGAGCTGATTAAGGAGCTGGACAAGCGCCTGCCTCAATACGAATTTGAATTCAAAACGATGGACTTTGGAAATTTGCTGCTAAGTCTCGATGCCGGCAAGATTGATCTGGTATCGCATCAAATGGAAAAAAACCCGGAGCGCGAAGCCAAGTATCTGTTCAACAAAAATCCGTATAGCATTTTTCTGAACAGAGTCGCTGTAGCGAAGGATAACAATACCATTCATTCAATTGATGATTTGAAAGGGAAAAAGGTACTCACCAGCCCAACCAGTAATGCGGCGTATGTGCTGAAAGAGTATAACAAAACCCACGGAGATGCCCTGAATATCGTTTATACGAGTGGTGCAGCCAATGATACGGTGCAACAAATTACGAGCGGCCGTATAGATGCTACCGTTACGACAGACTTTGCGAACCGTTTTAACACCGATGAAAAAGGAGAAGTAGCTCTGAAGACCGTTGGTGATCCTTTGACTCAATCGGATGTACTGTATGTACTGAACAAAAATGAGCAAGGGTTGGCGGATGACCTGGACAAAGCCATTCAGGAAGTGAAGGACGACGGTACGTTGTCGAAGCTGAGCATTAAATGGCTTGGAGAGGATTTCACTAAGTCTCTGGAAGATGTGAAAAAAGAAGGTAGCAGTAAGAAGTAAGGATAGACTTGGACATTTCAGCGGTCAGGGTACTCTATGTATTCTGACCGTTGATGTATAGAAAGGAGGCAGGCATATGAGCAGAGAGTTCAATATTGACTATGTTTTTAGCTTTATCCCGAAAATGCTGTCTTACTTACACATCACCTTGTTTATTGTGGCAAGCTCGCTTGTATTGGGGCTTATCATTGGTCTGTTGGTTGCGCTGCCTCGCATGTATAACATTCCATTTCTCAAACGTGTTTCTCAAGTGTATGTTTCCTTTTTTCGCGGAACACCTATTCTAATCCAATTGTTTCTGGTGTATTACGGCCTGCCAGAGCTACTAAAGCTGGTGGATATCAATTCCTCCAGATGGGATGTGCTGTGGTTTGCCGTAGCGACCTACGCGCTCAATAGTGGAGCCTTTATTTCCGAAATTATCAGGTCAGGAGTAGAGGCAGTAGATCGAGGACAAATCGAGGCTGCGCAGTCCGTCGGCATGTCAGGCTACCAGACCTTTACACGTATCATAATGCCGCAAGCGCTGGCTGTGGTGGTTCCGGTATTTTCCAATCTGGTGATTGGCAATCTGAAGGATACTTCGCTGGCATTTACGATCGGAGCGATGGAGATGACAGGGAAATCACAGACATTAGGGTCGGCTACCCAGCATTTTGTTGAAACCTATATCGCGTTATCCCTTATCTATCTGGTGATCAGTCTGATTTTACAAAAATTGTTCAAGGTGCTGGAAAATACGCTTCTCCGGCATGAGCATCGGGATGCAGTACAGAAAGAACCCGAAAAACGAAAAAGCTTTGTGGTGCGTTACCTGAGAAGTCCCCGTCTTAGTAAAGGAGGTAAAGGCATATGAGTCTGGATTTTGGCTTTATATATACTGCCTTTTTAGGGTTGTTCTCCGCGTTGCCCAACACTTTAATTATTACGGTGGTTTCCGTACTGGCAGGGTTGGTCATCGGTATTATAACGGCGCTGGCGCGAATTTATAAGGTTCCTGTGTTGTCCCAGATTTCTCACGGTTACGTCACCTTTATCCGTGGCACACCGATGCTGATGCATTTGCTGCTTATTTATTTCAGTTTGCCTTTGTTGATTGATGCGGGAGCGAAGCATTTCGGCTGGCCTCTGCATTCCAAAGATGTTCCTTATATGGTATTTGCACTCATTTCGTTTTCCATTACCAGTGGCGCGTATATGTCTGAGGTCGTCCGTTCTGGAATCCAATCGGTCAACAAGGGGCAAATCGAGGCGGCTTATGCCGTTGGTATGACGACGTGGCAAGTGCTGAGACGGATTGTATTTCCGCAGGCGTTCGTGGTGAGTTTGCCAAACCTGACGAATTCCGTTATTGGGATGCTTCATGGCTCTACCTTGGCCTTCACGGTTTCGGTCACAGAAATCCAGGCACAGGCTGAAATTCTGGCATCTACCAACTGGAAATATTTAGAGGTATATATCGCGGCTGCACTGCTATTTTGGGGCTTGACGGTATTAATTGAGCGAATATCCGGCTTGGTGGAGAAAAAAATCAATGTGTTTAATGGAGGTCGAGCATCATGATCCGTCTGCAAAATATAACGAAGTCGTTCGGCAAACATGAAGTGCTCAAAGGCATTGATTTGACCGTGAACAAAGGCGAGGTCGTCGTTATTTTAGGCCCGAGCGGTTCAGGAAAAACGACTCTGCTACGCTGCATTAATTATCTGGAAAAGCCGAATGATGGGGAAGTCAGCATTGGCGATTTTACAGTGAACTGCAAGCGACCTGCGAAGAGGGATGTTTTGGCTCTACGTCAAAAGACGGCTATGGTTTTTCAGCAGTACAATTTGTTCAAGCATAAAACAGCACTGGAAAATGTCATGGAAGGGCTTGTCGTTGTCCGCAAGGTCAAGCAGGAGGAAGCGAAAAAAATTAGCATTGAAGTGCTGGAAAAGGTCGGTCTGGGTGAAAAGCTGAATCATTATCCAAGCCAGCTATCCGGCGGGCAGCAGCAGCGTGTTGGCATAGCGCGTGCCTTGGCGCTGAACCCGGAAGTGATTTTGTTCGATGAGCCGACTTCGGCGCTGGACCCTGAATTGGTGGGTGAGGTGCTGTCGGTGATCCGCAAGATTGCGAAGGAAGGCATTACAATGATTGTCGTTACACATGAAATGGGCTTTGCGCGCGATGTTTCAAATCATGTGGTATTTATGGATGGCGGTCATATTATCGAGGAAGGCACACCGGACGACATTTTTAACCACCCCAAAGAGGAACGTACCAAACAATTCCTGAAACGGATTACACCGGAATATAACTATTCAATTTAGACGGGAGAGGGAGACATGAGTATTAAAATCGGAGTATTGGATCAAAGCCCTATACACGAGGGGGAAACGGCAGCGCAGGCCCTTCGTAATACGATTAAGCTAGCACAGCGTGTAGAGGAATTGGGGTTTACGCGCTTCTGGGTATCAGAGCATCACGATTCCGAGCAGGTTGCGGGCTCTTCGCCAGAGGTACTCATTTCCCATTTGCTGGCACGCACTGAGCGTATTAAAGTCGGTTCTGGTGGAGTGATGCTTCAGCATTACAGCCCTTATAAAGTAGCTGAAAACTTTAATGTGCTGTCCTCTCTTGCACCGGGTCGCGTAGATTTGGGAATTGGACGCGCGCCGGGCGGGTTGCCGAAATCCACACAGGCGTTACAACGAAACGTTCATGACGCGCCTTCTCTCGAAGAAAAAATTGATGAAGTAAGTCGCTATATTCATAATATTCCGTCTGAAGAAGGACCGTTAGCCGGGTTACAGGCGAATCCGATTCCAGAAACACCAGCGGATATTTACGTTTTGGGTACAAGTACAGACAGTGCTGGAATTGCTGCGCGTTTGGGGTTGCCCTACGTTTTCTCGCAATTTATCAATAGTAATGAGCAGATTGCATTGGAATCATTCCGTACGTATCGGGAGTCTTTCGATTATAGTTGTGGACGTGAGCCGAAAGCTCTTTTTGCGCTTTCAGTCATCGTAGCGGACACTTCCGAGGAAGCTGCGGAGTTAGCAGGGGAGCACAAGCTGTACAAAATTCATCTGGCCAGTGGCAAGACGGCTACGGTGGGCACGCTGGAAAGTGCAGAAGAGTTCGGCAAGCAATCAGGTGAAGAATATACAATTGAAGCTACACAAGCGCAAATTAACAAAGGGAATAAAGACGAAATCTATGCTGTGTTGACGGAAATTCAAGCGAAGTATCAGGCCGATGAGCTAATTGTTACGACAGGAATAAGGGATATACACAAGCGCGTGCGCTCGTTCGAGTTATTGCATGAAGCTTTTGCCGGGTTGCCTGTGCAGTCCTAGATGTTGTTGGTCTGAGAGAATTGTAACTATTTTGGGTTCACGAAGGAGGAATAGGGATGAGTGGATCAACCGGGACGAAGGAGCAGGTTTTGGAGCAGAAGCTGGTGGACATTCGCCGCCATCTGCATCGAAATCCCGAGTTATCTAACGAGGAGGTTGAAACTACCGCCTTTATCCGCCGTCTGCTGGAAGAACAGAACATAACCATTCTGGATGTGCCGCTGCGTACCGGATTAGTAGCGGAAATCGGCGGACAGCAGGAGGGACCAACTGTCGCGCTTCGTGCAGACATTGATGCGTTGCCTATTCAGGAAGAGACGGGATTGCCTTATGCTTCGGTGCATCCCGGCAAGATGCATGCCTGTGGGCATGATTTTCATACCGCATCCCTGTTAGGAGCAGCCGTATTGTTGAAGCAGCGGGAGCAGGAGCTGAAAGGCACGGTTCGGCTGGTGTTCCAGCCAGCTGAGGAAAAGGCCAAAGGCGCTGCCCAAGTGCTGGACAGCGGTGCGTTGGCAGGGGTGCAGGCCATATTTGGCCTACATAACAAGCCGGACCTGCCCGTAGGCACGGTCGGCATCAAAGAAGGTCCGCTAATGGCAGCGGCGGATGGTTTTTACATCGAGGTGGAGGGTCTGAGCACACATGCGGCAGTGCCGCATGCAGGGATTGACCCCATCGTGGTATCGTCACATATCATTACGGCGCTGCAATCCATTGTGAGTCGGAGCGTTAATCCGCTGGATAGCGCGGTCATTAGCGTCACGAAGCTGCACAGTGGCAACGCCTGGAACATCATTCCTGACCGCGCCCATTTGGACGGAACAATTCGCACATTTGACGAAAATGTTCGCGCACAGGTGACTAAGCGCTTTGAGCAGGTCGTAAAAGGCGTTGCGGATGCTTTCGGCACGAAAGCATACATCCGCTGGATCGAGGGTCCGCCGCCTGTGCTGAACGATGGTAAGTTGGCCGTCATCGCGGAGGAGGCGGCAGAAGCGGTCGGCCTGGACGTAGTTCGTCCCATACCATCCTCGGCGAGCGAGGATTTTGGGTTTTATCAGAAGAACATCCCCGGTGTATTTGTCTTTGTCGGCACTGCGGGAAGCCAGGAATGGCATCATCCTGCCTTTGATCTGGACGAACGCGCGTTGCCCGGAACAGCGAAGCTACTGGCTTCACTGGCAGAATCGGCATTGATATCCATAGAGTAGGAGTGCGAGCCTAGTCTATGGATACTTATCCCCTCCTTGTAGAGGGGATATTTTTGTTTGACGCTATATCATTCCAATGATAGTGTAAAATTGTAATTTTATTCAAAAACGAGAGTGGGTGTAATAAGAGAGTAGGCGTTGTCCTTTTAGATGTCTCGTAAAAATAAAAGGTATGGAGGTTAAATAAATGCCGAAGAAAAATGGAATGATCATGGCTTCTTTTTCATTGGTAGTGGCTGCTTCTTTACTGGTTGGCGGGGCTAACGTTGGTTCAGCAGCCTCAGATTTGGAAAGCACTTCCGATATAGAGTCGACAAATATTAATTTGGCTGCTGCTGATATACCTGCTAAATTTAAGCCATCGGTAGAATGGATTTGGAAGAATAGAATGGTCAAAGAAGGCTCCACCAACCGTAAAAATTTGATTTTTGATCAAATCTATGCGGGAAAAGGAACGCTAAATTATGTAGTGCGTTGGCAATCCTCTAAAAATATCACTCTTCAGCAGCGTAAAGATATGGCTTCCATGCTGAGTCGCCAAATCAATAATTGGAATAAGCAGTTGAAAGGGTATGATGGCTGGCCTTATAACAATATTACAGTAAAAATAGTAGGCTGGGCCGTTGCGAATCCATCACAGATTCTTAACAAACAATCTAATGAAATCGTTTACACGGATACCATTACGGATGACTTAAGTAAAACAGACCCGAATATTCCAGCTAAACTTCCGGTTGCTCCTAACGCACTATCGAGATTTGAACATTTTATGGACCCTAACTATTCTTACCCAGGTGGCCTGGACAAGCGGTTTGATATGTACTTATGGGGAACGTCCAATTTTCAAGGCGGAGCCGGCGGGGATTGGGGGCAACGTATGCCTGATGATTATATCCTGAACACCTTGAATTCGGATGAAATCCAGATTACAGAGCACGAGATGGGGCATGGATTCGGCTTGCCTGACTTCTATGAAGAACATGAGCGTCCACCCGGTGGGTTTCCTGTGCCAACTATTATGTGGGCCGGAAATTCCCCCAAAATAACAGAGTGGGATACCTGGATGTTGCGTTATACCTGGAGCCAGGTTAAGAAGGATACCTCTCGTTTTCCTAACCGCTAAAAAATGCTAGAGTAGTGTGAAAAAAGCTTATAAATAGAGCCGTTTGTTCCAAAATCAAATTCTATGGTGGAATTGATTTAGTGAATAAACGGTTTTTTCATTTTATAAAATACCAGTTTTGTGCATGCAAAGATCAAGTATATGTTCCAAGATACGATTAAAATGACTAATTTAAATCATTAAGGAAAATATTGACGATGCAATAATCCAGTGATAATATGATTTGTGATTATTTACAAAAAACGACAAGGAGATTTGATAGTGTACTCTTAATCTCCTAGATTAGTTCGCAAACACGAAAAGAGAGGTGATAGAGATAGTTATTTCAAGAAAACTATTGCAATAATACCAATGGATATGGAGGTACATACATGTTGAACAGAAAAGGAATGATGATGGCTTCTTTTTCAGTAGTCATTGCTAGTTCATTACTGATGGGAAACGCTAGTTTTGTATCAGCGGATTCTCATCTAAACGGGGATTCTGTGGTTGCGGCAACGGGTGATTCGACGTTAGCTGATATGCCAGCTTATCTCAAATCCTCAGTGGAATGGGTTTGGAAGAATAGGATGTTGACTGAAGGCTCGACGGTTCGTAAAAATACGATTTTTGATCAAATTTTTGCGGGAAAAGGGACTCTTAATTATGTTATACGCTGGCAATCCTCTAAGCCCGTCACACTGAAGCAACGCCAGGATATTGCTAAAATGATAGATCGGCAGATGAACCATTGGACAGATCATCTTCAAGGATATGACGGTTGGCCCTATAAGAATATTAAAGTAAAAGTGGTAGGCTGGGCTGTTGCCGATCCTTCACTGCTCCTGAACAAGCAGCCTGACGAGGTCATTTATACGGATACCATTACAGATACACTAGCTTCTGAAAAACCGGAAATTCCTGCTGCGCTTCCAGTTGCGCCTAATGAAATATCCCGGTTTGAGCATTTTTCGGACCCGAACTATTCGTATCCGGGTGGATTGGATAAACGCTTTGATATGTATCTCTGGGCCACAGAAAATTTTGGCGGGGGAGCCGGCGGCGACTGGGGACAGCGTATGAATGATGAATACGTTCTGAGTACGGTGAACGCTGATGAGATTGAGATTACTGAACATGAAATTGGTCACGGATTTGGGTTAAACGATTTTTATGAAGAACATGAGCGTCCACCAGGTGGATTCCCAACGAACACCATTATGTGGGCCGGCAATTCCGATCATATCACCGACTGGGATGTTTGGATGCTACGTTATACCTGGAGTCAAATCAAAAAGGATACGGCTCGTTTCCCAATCACGACTAAAGACGACGATGGCCCAATTGAAACAGATCCTGATGAAATCGTGAACATAGCACCTGCGGCAACGGCTAGCAGCTCTTATACTTCATCTTGGGAAAATGTAAGCGCGCTAAACGATGGATTTGAACCTGCCAATTCCAACGATAGAAGTCATGCTGTGTATGGTAACTGGCCTGAGACGGGTACACAATGGGTCCAATATGATTTTGATCAAGAATATACGATATCCCAAACGGATGTCTATTGGTTTAAAGATGGCGCTGGCATTGATGTTCCTAAGTCTTACAAGATTAAGTATTGGAATGGTCGTAGCTGGTCCAATGTCAAGCAGGCTAATGGATTGGGTACTTCGGCAGATCAGTATAATACGACTACTTTTACGCCTGTAAAAACAGCGAAATTAAGAATTGAAATGGTATCCAAAGGTTCAGCATCCACAGGAATATTAGAGTGGAAAGTAGCAGCTAACAAACTTTAAGCATCATATTATTTGTCCAGAGGTTGTCTCCTACAATATTTGTGGGAGACAACCTTTTCTAATTCATAGCTGATCAGTTAGAGTCTGATGAGATCAGGCTTTTTTTGCGCCTTGATTATGGCGTTTGTTTCCTTCATATTTGTATCTATGTTTTGCTAAATTCTCGTATGAATGGATCACTAAGAATGAACGGGTGTACGATAGTATGTATAATGGACATCAGACATGAAAGAAAAGAGGACAGAAAGCGATGAGTCACGACGTGAATGCTCCTTACGATGTACATGTAGCATATGGACCGGTGTTTGAGCTGCTCAGCAGCTTACACACCTTTATTTGCCGCAAGGCTTACAAGAAGACCGATTTATCAGCCGGGTGGGCGGAGCAAGTGCGTAGAACGCTGTCTCCAGGTTTGTCTAAATTGCTGGAGTCCATGGAAATCAATGCAGATTGGAAGGTTATTTATGGACTCGTCTGTATGCTTTCTGATCAGGGGAACGTTGAAGAGGTCGTAGACCGTCTGGAGAACCGGGCTGTACAGCAATTAAATGAACAGGCATCAGCCTTTGGGGTCCCGCTGCCTGACGATATGGAGAAGCTTCGTAAACTTGCTTTGCAACTGCTATCTGGCTGGGACGAGGAGTATTTTCGCCATGTGGATACGAGTATTCTAAGCGGTCTGGAACAGGAAGCTGAACGGAGAAATAAGGAGAAGGGCTTACATAGCTCTATGGAGTGGGTGGATCGTACCACTAATGGCTTCCGGTTCGAGCCTTCCGAAGGGCTGACACGGGTGTTGCTGGTGCCTCAATACCATTTTCAGCCGATTAATATCATTTATCGATTTGGGTCGCTCCTGTTGTGCCATTATTCGGCAGGGATTTATGTTCAGGAGGACGATTTTTTATCCCCACAGGAATATCGAATGATCCGAAGTTTGGGGGAGAAGAGCAGGCTAAAGATTTTAAAATATTTGTACCAAAGCCAGTCCCCACGAACCTTTATTGAGATTGTCCGTCATCTCAAGCTGTCCAAGGGAATCACGCACGATCATATTTTTAAGCTCCGGGCCTCTGGCTTCATCCATGCACATTTTGATGGCGAAACATTACTCGGATATAGCGCACGGCTTTCGGCTGTGGATGAAATGCATCGGAGCATTCTTGGCTATATGGAGCGAAATTAGGCTACACGCACCAGTTAGACTTTAACACTTTAAACAAATAGACGTCGATCATTTGGAATCCAGATGAGTTGACGTCTTTTTTTTTATAAAAAATGGAGTTCTCTCTTTACAGAACCGGAATAGATTCCTATAATGAGATTTATCTTATTAATTACAACTTGTTCGATCGGAATTTACTAAATTAACTCGGGGGGATTATTTTGAAAAAGGGAATTATTCTACTCAGCAGTCTATTTCTGGCAAGTTCTACCTTATTAGCAGCTTGCTCTAGTGGTGGATCAGATAGCGCTAATGAGGCTACTTCGCAAAATAGTGATGTCGCACAGACAGCCGCTACAGCGCAGCCATTAACAAGTCTGGTACAAGCTTCAGATTTATCCAAATTGCCGGAAGTGTCCAAAAAGAGAAGCGACACGATTATTGTTGGTCTGACTGACCCAGCCGGGGTGTTTACTCCGTATTTTAACCAAAGCGGCTATGATGGCAACGTGATTTCGCAGTTGTGGACTCCGCTGGTCACGGTAGACGAGAAGGGGCTTCCGCTGCCAAATCTGGCTAAGAGCTGGGATATTTCTAAGGATAATCTAACGTACACGTTTCATCTGGTTCCCGGTACAAAATTCAGTGATGGCTCTCCTTTGACAGCAGAGGATGTCGCTTTTACCTGGACGTTGATCTATGACAAAGCCTATCCTGGTGACAGCCAAATCCGAAAGCTGAACATTAAAGGCGGCAAAGACTATACGGAAGGCAAGGCAAAACAAATTGAAGGAATCAAGGTGATTGATGCGCAGACCATTTCTGCGACGTTGGAAAAACCAAACGCGCTGGCTCTGCCGATTCTGGGTGACTATGTACTGTCCAAAGCCTACTACGGCAAGGATTACAAGTTCGGACAGCTGGATTATTTTAAAAATTTACATAGTAGCCCTCTGGGAAATGGGGCTTATAAGTTGGAAAAGTTCATTCCAGGGCAAGAAGTTCGTCTGGAGGCGAATGATCACTTTTTCAAAGGCAAACCGAAAACACAGCATTTCATTTACAAAACAGCAGAAGGCGACGCTTGGCAATTCATAGAAACAGGCGATACCGATTTTGCTCAATTCACCGCAACTCAGGAAAATATCGACAAACTAAAAGGGCTTGGCTTTTTAAACATTTTGCCGTATACCCCTAGCACTTATGGATATTTGCAAGTAAATCTTGAAAATGAAAAGCTTAAGGATAAAAAGGTTCGTCAAGCATTGACCTATGGACTGGATCGGAAAAGCATTTATGTCGACGCAGCACAGGGAGCAGGGGCGGTCGCAAACATTCCAGCTTCCCCAATATTCTGGTCTTACACGACCGATGGAATCAATCCATATAACTACGACCCAGAGCAAGCGAAAAAGCTGCTGGATGAAGCGGGCTGGGCAGAAGGTAGTGATGGCATCCGTGAGAAAAACGGTCAGAAGCTGACCATTCACCTGCTGACCTCTAAACGTCCAGAAACAGATACCTTTATTGCGCTTGCGGCTGAAAATTACAAAGCGATTGGCGTTGACCTACAGCCGGAAATCTTTGCAGACTTTAATGCAATGGTCGCCAAAGTAGAAGGTAAAGATTATGATCTTGCCGCCTTTTCGACAGGCATGCTGACAGATCCATCAGATGGAATCGAGCAATTCGTCAATGGAGAAGTCAAGGGATATAACAATCCAAAGGTAAAAGAGCTATATGAAAAAGGCTTGTCTACGACGAATATGGAAGAACGCAAGAAAATATATCAAGAATTATATGTGCTGCTAAACGATGAACTGCCCGTAATTTTTACCAACTATAAGAAGACGGTGTATGCATACAATGGTCGGATGGAACATGTAAAGGTTAGTCCGTTCATTGGCTTGTCTGGTAATCTGTTCGAATGGTCCCTTAAATAAGCCACATTTGCGGGCCCCTTGTGAAGAACATCAGGTTCGGATCAAGGGGCCTCCCAAATGGGGGAAACGTAATGAGTAGCCTGACCTTGAATTGAAAGGAGTTTGTCATGAGCTCGTTTTTAACGAAAAGACTGACGTATATGGTTATTATTTTGTTGGCCGCTTCGATGATGATTTTTTTCCTGTATGCCATGACACCGGGAGATTTCATTAGCGGCAATCTGAAGCTGTCGCCAGAGAGAAAGGCGGAACTGAGAGAAATTTACGGCCTGAATAAGCCTATTCTTGAACGCTATGGAAATTGGCTGGGCAATGCGCTGCATGGAAATTTTGGTTTTTCGCTTGCCCAGCAAAAGCCGGTGCTGACCTTATTTAATGAGTATATCTGGAACTCGTTTTTGCTGGCCGTTGTATCGACCTTCCTGACCTGGTTTATCGCGGTCATTATCGGTGTGGTTGCTGCTTATAAGCAGTATTCATGGTTTGATACTCTGGTAATGGTGGTGATTTTCGCTGCCATGTCTGTGCCCTCATTTTTTATCGGGTTGTATCTGATTAAAATCGCAGCGGTTGACCTGAAGTGGTTGCCACCCGGTGGCATGCTTAATACGGGGAGTAACGCTACAGGTATGGAGTATGTGAAGGAGGTTCTCCAGCATATGACCTTGCCAGTGATCGTTATGACGCTGTTGGGACTGGGGTCGTTGACCCGCTACTTCCGTAGCAATATGATCGACGTGATCCAGCAGGATTATATACGCACAGCCCGTGCAAAGGGCTTAAAGGAAAGAAAGGTACTTTTTACGCACGCATTGAGAAATGCATTGCTGCCTGCCATTACGCTCGTTGGCTTCGAATTACCTGCGCTGTTTGGCGGGTCCCTGATTATTGAAAAGATTTTTAATTGGCCAGGAATCGGTCAGTTGTACATGCAATCCTTTTCGCTCCGGGATTATCCACTACTTATGGGCTTTACGATGCTAATTGCCATATTGAGCGTTATCGGAACACTGTTGTCCGATATTTTGTATCGCATCGCGGACCCGCGTGTGAAAGTGTAAGAAGGGGGCTAAGGAATGTCATCCGTGAGCAGTAATTTGAGCAAGAGCAACGGCAGACTGCGAACAACTGTTAAATCTTCAATGTGGCAGCAAGCGCTCCGGCAGCTGTTCAGAAACAAGCTTGCTATGGCTGGTCTGCTTGTCGTGGTATTTATGTTTTTGCTCTGTTTTATCGGTCCGCTATTTTCTCCTTATTCCGATAATAAAACAAATATATTAATGATGAACAAGGCGCCAAATATCCATCACTGGTTAGGAACAGACAAGCTGGGGCGGGATGTGTTGACACGTGTGATGCAAGCAGGTCAAATTTCTCTTACCGTGGGTTTGGCTTCAATGGTATTGTCAGTCTTTTTGGGGGCTACGCTGGGGGTCATATCCGCATATTTTCGCGGAATTGCGGATCAGATTATTATGCGCGTTGCTGATTTGCTGCTGACGATTCCCAGTTTGCCCCTGCTATTTATTATGGGCGCGCTGCTATCTGACTGGAAGGTTCCACCCGATCAACGGATGTATATTGTCATGCTGATGCTTAGTCTGGTCAACTGGCCGGGGATTGCACGGATGGTGAGGGGCCAGATGCTTAGTTTGCGGGAACGTGAATTTATGCAAGCCGCGACGGTACTGGGACTCTCGAATCGTCGAAAGCTGTTCAAGCATCTACTGCCGAATATTTTACCGTTGTTGATCGTTATCGCTACATTGAATATTGGCGGAGCCATCCTGAGTGAATCTGTGCTCAGCTTCTTTGGCCTTGGCGTGCTGCCCACAACACCGACTTGGGGCAACATGATTGATGCCGCTAACAATGTGCTGGATTTTCAGCAACGTCCGTGGTTGTGGATACCGCCAGGACTGTCTATTTTTGCTACAGTCATCGCTATTAATATTTTTGGTGACGGGCTGAGGGATGTACTTGACCCGAAACATAAGAGGTAGGTGATCATACACCATGGACAATTTACTTTCTATTGAACATTTAAGCACTCATTTTTATACAGAAGAAGGAACGGTTAAAGCGGTGGATGATATCAGCTTCCGTGTGAAGCCAGGGGAAACGGTATGCATTGTCGGTGAATCGGGATGCGGCAAAAGTATTACCGCGATGTCCATCATGGGTCTGATCCAGAGTCCCGGTGGTAAAGTGGCAGGCGGAAGCATCCGCTTTGAGGAAACCGATCTGCTAGAGCTTAGCAGAAATGAGATGCGCACGATTCGCGGACATGAAATATCCATGATCTTTCAGGAGCCGATGTCTTCATTGAATCCGGTCATGACCATTGGTGAACAGCTATCCGAACCACTGATTGAGCATTTGAAAATGGGCCGTAAGGAAGCTCGTAAGCGAGCACTGGAGCTGATCGAACAGGTCGGTATATCCCGGCCGGAGCAGATTTTAAAAAGTTATCCGCATGAGCTGAGCGGGGGGATGCTGCAGCGAATTATGATTGCAATTGCTATTTCTTGTGGTCCCAAGCTGCTTATCGCGGATGAGCCAACCACGGCGTTGGATGTAACGATTCAGGCGCAAATCCTGGATATGCTGCGTGAATTTAAAGCCCAATCCAATATGTCGCTCATGCTAATCACCCATGATCTGGGTGTTGTCGCCGAAATGGCTGATTACGTCATTGTGATGTATGCAGGCAAGATCGTCGAGGAAGGCGAAGTGGTACAGCTGTTTAATCATCCCAAGCATCCTTATACACAAGGGTTACTAAAATCCAAACCGGTGCTTAATCAGCGCCAAGAGGAACTGTATTCCATTCCCGGGCAGGTACCTAATCCGCTGGAGCTGACGACTTCCTGTTATTTTCATGACCGCTGTGGGCAGTGCATGGACATTTGTCGTGTAAAGGAGCCTACATTGAAAGAAGTTTCAGCTCAGCAGAAAGCATCCTGCTGGTTATATGAGGAGGCGGTTGTTCATGGCTGAGCCGTTGTTGGAAATAGACCGCTTAAAAACGTACTTTCCGGTGAAGTCCGGGTTTATGAACCGTACTTCAGGACATGTGCGGGCGGTAGACGATATCAGCTTTACGATCCGTCAGGGTGAAACCTTCGGATTGGTAGGGGAATCGGGGAGCGGTAAAAGCACAGTGGGCCGCACGATTGTTAGATTGACGGATAAAACGGACGGTACCGTAAAATACAAAGGGGTGGATCTACACAGCTTGTCAGCCAAAGGGATGCAGGAACTTCGTCCCAAAATTCAGCTGATCTTTCAAGACCCATATAGCTCGCTGAATCCGCGTGTACGGATTGGTGATGCCATTGGTGAGGCGCTACTGGATCACGGTATAGCAACGAAGGAGGAGGTCCGGCAGATTGTGCTGGACGTGCTCAAGCTATGTGGATTGTCAGAGTATCATATCGACCGTTTTCCCCATGAATTTTCGGGAGGTCAACGCCAACGGATCGGCATTGCCCGAGCGCTGGCGCTTCAGCCGGATTTAATTATCGCTGATGAGCCGGTATCAGCGCTGGATGTGTCCATACAGGCGCAGATTATTAACCTATTCGCCAAATTGCAGGCCGAACGGGGTCTGACATATTTGTTCATCTCGCATGATTTGAGCGTGGTGGAACATTTGTGTTCCCGTATTGGCGTGATGTATTTAGGCTCCATGGTCGAAACGGCATCGCGTGACGAGCTATTCGGGAATCCGTTGCATCCGTATACGAAGGCGTTGCTGTCGGCTGTACCTATTCCGGTGCCGAAGCTGAAGAGAGAACGTATTTTGCTCAAGGGGGATATTCCAAGTCCGGTTAATCCGCCTTCGGGCTGCAAGTTCCATACTCGCTGCCCCTTTGCAATCGACCGTTGCTCCAAAGAGATTCCACTCTATCGTGAGGCTCGTCCAGATCACTGGGTAGCTTGCCATTTGGCTGAATGAACAAAGTTAGTCAGCAAATTTTAAAGCCGTTGAAACGGCAGACCGTTCACAAGAGTGAAGGGGGCTGCTGTTTCAACGGCTTTTTAATGTCGTGATTCAAACCGCTTGGGTTGACAACATACCTGGAGCAGCGGTATATTAAATAGTAATCGTAACGATTACTATTTAAGGTGTGAAATCATGTCCATATCCGTGTTCATCAATCTCGCGGTAGTGATGGTGAGCCTTCATGATTGGCATATATCACAAGGAGGAGCTTTACATGGCCAAGAAGTCAAAAGTCGTAAAAGAGAAGAAACGCCAGGAAATTGTAGCTAAATATGCGGACCTGAGACGTGAATTGAAAGCAAAAGGGGACTACGAAGCTTTGCAAAAGCTTCCGCGTGACTCATCTCCAACCCGCCTGAAAAGCCGTTGCGAGCTGACAGGCAGACCTAGAGGATACTTGCGCAAATTCAAGCTGTCTCGTATCGCGTTCCGCGAGTTGGCACATAAAGGCCAAATTCCAGGAATTACGAAATCAAGCTGGTAAACAGGCACTTATGTCGATCGTCAGCGCATGGAGATTATCTGTGTTGTTAACCTGAGGATATGTCTGATAGAAGGTTGTAACGGGAATGCTTCATGTCGTAGGGGGACATGGGGCATTCCTTTTCTATGGAAAATATTATCGTTTGTATTGATTCTCCTTAGATGGTTAGGTAGAATATGGACGGGTTAAAAATATACATAACAAACGATTACATAATGTGGATATATCAGATTATGTATACCTCAGGAGGAGCTACAAGATGGAAGTGAAACAGAGAGAGGACTCCTTTTGGAGTATGGTCAAAAAAGGAAACAAATCCTCGGGCTCGGCGGCGTTAGGTAATACCGGCATTGCTCTGATTAAGGGGATTGCTTTTGCCTTGACAGGCAGCGGCTCTATGTTTGCTACGATGATGCATTCCATTGCGGATGCAGTGAATCAAATGTTTGTATTCGCGGGCAGTGTACTGGCAGAGAAAAAACCGACAAAACGCTTTCCTACCGGCTTTGGACGAGTGATTAACCTGTTTTGTATGGTTGCCGTTATTGTTGTAACGATTATGGCCTATGAAACCGCATTGGAAGGCATTCATTTGCTGCAGCATCCAGCTGAATCTACACATGGATTTTGGATTAATGTAGTAGTGCTGATTTTGTCACTAGTGGTGGACGGATTTGTATGGAGCAAAGCGATGAAAGAAGTGCTGCATGAATCCAGAGTAGAAGCGAAGGGGCTAAGCATTTTCACCACTGCGTTCCGCCATGTGGGGCGTGCTGCACCGCCAACCCGGCTGGTGTTTTATGAAGATTTGGTAGCAACAACGGGTGGAGTACTTGCTCTGCTAGCAGTGGTGGTCACATCGCTGACAGATTTTAAACTGCTGGACGGAATTTCGAGTATACTCATCGGTTGTCTGATGGTCGGTGTTGCTTTCCGGGTCGGTTACGACAACATGGTAGGCTTGATTGGTGTATCTGCTCCTCCTGATATCGAAGAACGTGTGGCTTCCATTATTCTAGCAGATACACATGTAACGGATATTTATCAAATGCGTATTTTACAGGAGGGACGCTACTATCACGTGGAAGGGTTGATTGAGCTTACACCGGGCATGACGCTGGCAGATGCTGACGATATTAAATTTAGAGTCGAGGACGCTTTGCTACGTGATCCTAATATCTCAGATGCAGCATTGGGTATTCTGGAAGATGACGGGATTAGAAAGTGGAAACAAGAGAAACCCACAGTTTAGAAAAAATGATCAAAGCGAATCTGGACGGGGATTGGCAATAGTGTAAAATAAGAACTTCCATGACCACAGCAACGGGGCATGGAGGTTCTTTTACTTTTTCTCAATTGTTTTACTACCCCTTTGAATTTAGGATGATTGTTAGATACAATGAAAGCGTTAACAAAAAAGAAGGTGAAACAAATGCTTCTCATGGGGAGGAAATGCAAATGAGTCTTCTGAGGGAGGCTTGGCCTGCTTCGCGGCTCGTTAAGGCGCTGGCTGGCGGCATGCAGGATTCAGCAAGGCAACGGTTAAGGAGTAATTGGACAAAAAGGCTGCGGACGACTGTCTCTGAGCCGATATACGCCGAACTTTGGATGGATATTGTGCGTGTCTGTAAAGATAATCGGGAAACATCATGGCCTGAACTGCCGTTGTCTCTGTTTCGGGAATTTACTAATACAGGAGAGCGCAAGCCGTATGAGGATGTGTACTTTGAACGGCGTGGACGACTGGTTGCTATAGTGCTTGAAGCTGTTGTCAAGCCGGAGCCTCGAAAGATGAAAGAGGTGGAAAGCGGTCTGCTGGACATATGTAGCGAGTACACATGGGCGCTTCCTGCACATGTCAATGAAGAGGACACAGTAACACCGCCTTGGCAGCAGGTGGATTTATTCGCGTCCGAAACAGCACAAACGCTGGTTGAAATTTTATTGCTGCTAGGAGAACAACTGGCTAGCCATGTGGTCGCTCAGGTGCACGAAGAGATTGAACGTCGTGTGCTGGAACCCGTTTTTTGGAAGCCTCGTCATTTTGGATGGGAAACCGCAGATCATAATTGGTCGGCAGTATGTGCTTCCGGTTGCGGAATTGCAGCATTGCTGCTGGTAGAAGACGACTTTTCCAGAGCGGTAGCCATCGAGAGTATGCTGGGCGCGCTGGATTGTTTTTTGGCAGGCTACAGAGAGGATGGGGGATGTCCCGAAGGCGTAGGTTACTGGGTATACGGCTTTGGTTATTTCACTTATTTTGCCGATATGCTGCGTGAGTTTACCGAGGGAACTGTGGATATTCTGAACTCGGAAAAGGTTAGGCAAATCGCAGCCTTTGCAGAGCGGGTTCATCTGTCGGATGGCATTTTCGCTAATTATTCGGACAGTAGTGAAACGGAACGATTGCCTTCCGGACTCATTTCTCATTTGAATTCTTTGCAAGGACGACCATCTACACTCCCTTTCCGCGTACCTGGTCTGTTGGAAGACCCCTGTCGCCGCTGGGCTCATGTATTGCGCAACTTGGTCTGGACGAATCCTCTGGCATTCGGGAGCGGTGAGACCGTTACCAATTATTTGCCGCAACTCGGTTGGCTGATGTGCCGCAGCTGCAGTTCCAGCCATAGTGGACCCGAAAGCCAAAAGGGTGAACCAGGTGTCATGCTTGCATTTTCAGCGAAGGCTGGGCATAACAATGAACCGCACAATCATAACGATCTTGGACATTTCATCCTTCATGGCGGTGGCGAAAATATATTGTGCGATCTGGGAGCAGGCTTGTACACGAAAGCCTATTTTTCATCGGGACGAGAGTCGATTATTAATATCTCCTCCGGCGGTCATTCCGTGCCTGTCATCAATGGGACTATGCAGCAATCGAGCGCACAGGCAAAGGCGGCTGTGCTGGATATTGCTTTGGATGAGCAGGAGGAGGTACAGACGGGCACAAGGCTTAAGCTTGATTTGACATCTGCTTATCCTGTAGAAGAATTGGCAGTCTTCACCCGCTCCTTTACATGGAATGTGCTGGAGGGAAACGAGGGGGCAAGGCTTACCGTCACAGATCATTTTGAGTTTGAAACGTCTGGCGTGAGCATGAAGTCACGGGATGTGGAGGAGCTTTTGATCAGTCGTATTCAGCCTAATCTGGGAGCAGGCTTCGTGGAATGGAAGGGAGCGAACGCAGGGGTCAGGTTAGATTATGATGCCAGCGTGCTGCGGGCGGGGTTGGAGGCTGTGAAGCACATAGATCATGACGGAGTTCCTTTTGTGTTTTATAAAACATCGCTGCAACTGGACTCCAATCAATGGAACGGTTCTGCAAGCGTAGATTGTAATCTGTTTTTTACCATACATTAATTTTCATTTTGAATGGGAGGCAGACAGGATGAATAAGCTGCAGACAGGCAGCGTGTACCCTTGGCAGACGGAGCTGGAGAGATTTATTGAACAGGTGGAAAGCGCGCCAAATCGAGTGAATGACGGTTGGACTCACCAACATAAGCTGGCTGTGCTGGAAAAGCTGGTTCGCGCATATGCCCTGCATCAGGACGAAACCGGAGCTATCATTGACCCCCATTCTGAAAGTGAACGGTACTACTCCACCCCCTCCTATGCGTTGGCTGCGGCGGTGTTGGTCAAAGAAGGCCGGCATGATTTACTGGAATCTGCTGCTGCGGCCTTGACGCATAGCATAGCTTGTGTAGTGGAGGAAAAAGCGCCAGATCACCACCCAGACTTTTTTCCAATTATGATGATGGGAGCGTATCGGCTCCTTAAAAATCTGCTGCCAGAACAAGCCATGGCATGGAAGCAGCAACTGAGCAGAATTCAGCCGGAGCAGACCTACATTTTTACGATGAGCAAAATGAAAAATCCGAACCGGATGATCAACTGGAATGCGATTATGATTTCCGGCGAGTTTTTGCGTGCAACGGAAGGAATTGCAGCCGATTCGGAATGGATGGAGACGTATATCCGCAGCTACCATTTGCCTCGTTTTACCAGGTTGGGCCTGTATCAGGATGGTCCGTTGGATCGGCCCAATAGCCCATTTGCCTACGATATCGTTACACGTTTTCATCTGGGCGTGATGCTGGAGAACGGATATGATGGCAGCTGCGCACTCGAACTGCGTGACCACCTTCGCAAGGGGGCGCTCAGCACATTACTGGCGCTATCCCCGCACGGGGAAATTCCGCCGCGTGGAAGAAGCGCCCAGCATCAGTGGAACGAATCGGCGGCGGCCTTTGTCTTTACAACACATGCACAGCAGGCTTTTACAGCAGGAGAGCATGGGCTCGCAGGTGCGTTCCGACGGGCAGCAGATCTATGCTGGCAAGCGATTAGCCGCTGGCAGACGGATGACGGCAAGCTGCATATCGTCCGCAACCATTATCCGTCCGAGGCACGGCATGGCTTTGAGGTGTACTCGAATCATACCTGCTACAGTCTGTGGACGGCGGCTGTGCTGGCCCACACCCTTCTACATGGTGAGGAGATGGATCGCATTTCCCCAACCTTCATCCCGGCGGAGATCGGCAGCCGGGTGTTGGCAACGGATGGCTGGTTCCAGACTGTCATTGCAGCCGTAGACGGGCAGCAAATGCTTGTGCAAACATCGGTCAACGACCCGTACAATATTCCGGGCATCGTGCGTATTCAGCAGTCTGCGCTGCCGTCGCTGATCGGTCCGTCCTCAGCAGGTCATGCAGACCGCGGCTTTACAGGCTTCGCGGAGGGAGATATTTTCCCGTTGAGCTATACCCCGGCCTGGCAAACGGAGGACGGAAAGTGGCACAGCTTGTCGGAGGGCATTCCCGGTACGCTGGAGTTCGACCGGGATGGAGGGATTGACCCGCAGGATGGTGGAGGAACCGTACAGATGGAACAAAGCTCAGCGTCTGACGGAGCAACGGATTTTACACTCCTGTGGGAAGGCCCATTCCCGGGAGTGAGGGAAATCCGAACGCATTATCGTCAGGTACCCGGCAAAATTGAAGTGGCGTATGAGCTTCAAGGCAATATTCAGAATGTAGGGGCACTTATTCCCCTAATGGCGTACGACGGTCGGGAGCGCAGTGTTATTCATCATGTCATGTCAGCTGGGAAAGAAACGGAAAGCATTCGAGTAGAATACGCAGGTGCAAGCCTTGAAGTCATCCCGACGACGGAAGGAACGAACGTGGTTTGGCCGGAAGAATTAGCTTCTGTGGCCTGTCGGAATGGTTTACTTAAGGGAGCGCGTCTGGAATGTGAAGGCAACCGCATTTCCTTTATCATTCGGTTACCTGAATAAATGGAACTGGTGTAGCCATATATATTTTTAAACATGTGGAAAAAGGGAGAGGAAAAAGAAATGACGAAAACAGAAGCGTGGCTGGAGCAATCGTGGGAGCTGGCTTTGGATAAAACGCTTGCCTTGGCGGCAAGACTGGGGGACGCTTTTCCACATGTTGCAGAGGGTGGACGTTATGATAATCGTGAAGAAGCGTGGTGGACAGCAGGCTTTTATCCGGGACTGCTATGGCTAGCCAATCGGGCGCGTCCTGACAGTGTGGCTGCCGGGATTGCACAGCGGTGCGAGGGTCGTTTGGAAAAAATACTCTATAATAGCGAAGCTGTAGACCATGATCTTGGCTTTATTTGGATGCTCAGCGGCGTGGCCGCCCACCGATTGAACGGAGATTCTGAGTCCAGAAGACGTGGGTTATTGGCTGCCAATCTGCTGGCTGCCCGTTTTAACGTGAATGGCCGTTTTATTCGTGCGTGGAACTTCCCCTCGAAGGACATGGATACACGGGGCGTTGCGATTATAGACAGTATGATGAATCTACCCCTGCTTTATTGGGCTTCGGAGGAAAGCGGAGATCCGCGTTTTGCCGCTCTCGCTGTGCAGCATGCAGATACCGTAGCACGTGAATTTGTCCGTTCGGATGGCTCTATCGCACATGTGATCGAATTCGATCCGGAGATTGGAAAAAAGGTCGCCGAGCATGGTGGACAGGGATTTGCTCCCGGTTCTGCCTGGGCACGTGGCACGGCTTGGGCTTTGTATGGTTTTACGCTTTCGTATGGGTACACGCGCGATTCGCGTTATTTGAAGGTGGCCGAGAACACGGCTGACTTTTTCCTGTCCCAGCTGGGCGATGCTTGCCTGCCTGTGTGGGATTTTAGAGCAGAAGAAGAGCACCGCGGGGCATGGGATTCATCGGCGGCGGCAATTGCGGCCAGTGGTTTGCTGGAGCTGGCAAAATATTCGACGCGTGCAGAGCATTTTACAGAAGCTGCAGCATCTATCCTCGAGGGCTTGCATCATACATGTACGGCGTGGGGCGAGGAGCATGAGGGATTGCTGATGAACGGGACTGTACATTATCCTGAGCAAAAATACATCAACGTTCCCATTATCTATGGCGATTATTTCTTTGTCGAGGCATTGGCAAAGCTGCGCGGAGAAGAAGGTTTGTTTAGTGTTGAATGCAAAAAAATATAGTGTATAAGCGTGCAAGAACGAACTCATTTTAATCATACGGTCGTTTGTCAGATTTACGGAATGAATTGTGAAGCAGCGTGTGTGTAATTTCATTTACATATACGCTGTTTTTTTATGCATGAAAAGGCTGGATTTATTTCGATGCCAAAGTACTACTTATAGGGGGTTAAGAGATTGTGGCTGAGCTTATTTTGTACCCAATCAGAGAAAAATCATTGATATAAGCTCTTAACTCCTATGAAAATTTTCATTTTGATGCATGGAAATAGGTCCTTTTACTTGTTTAAGAGCATTTACTCGTAAATTGACAATATAGGTGGGTAACCGTATGATATCTTTTTGTGTAAAGGAATAAACTGGATTTTAAATCTCATTTGCAAAAGGAGTTATACATATCATGACAGCAACAAGTGATTGTACAAAAAGAATATACGGAGGATTTTGGATAAGAACGGCAGCGTTTGTGATTGATCTGATCATCCTTACTGCCATAGTCCTTTTAGTAGGAGGCGCAATTTACATTATCCCAGATCTTCTGGGCATAAAGGAGACGGGTTTCATACAAGTACTGCTTATGTTGTGGCCGCTGATCTTATGGCTCGTAGTGCCATGGTTGTACTGTGTGTTATGGGAATCATCGAAGGTAAGAGCAACACCGGGTAAGCTGGTGTTCTCTTTAATTGTTGTAGACAAGGAAGGAAAGCGTCTTGGATTCTTACATGCCTCAGGACGTTATTGGATTAAAGCCATTTCTTTTGTAATTGCTCATATTATTTATATTGTGGTTGCTTTTACTGCCAAAAAACAGGGACTCCACGATCTTTGTACCAACACCTTTGTTGTGAATAAAAAGGAGTTGCAGCACATGAGCAGCAATTGTCCTTCACTCCAGTAGCTTCAAATATCATGAATTAAGGAAATTTCCGTTGCAGAAGATGGGTCTATTATGTAATATTAAGTGAATGATAATGATTATCATTTTCTATAGACTATATAACTTGGAGGATACATCCATATGCTACATGTAAAAAAATCGACCAAACTCCCTATACTGGCGGGAGTACTGCTCATTATAGCCGTTGTACTATCAGCTTGTAGCTCTCAAGGAAATGTTGCCCAAACTTCCCCTACAGCAGGACAGGCTGCAAACAGCACGGTTCAAAAGGAAGAGGCATCAACAACGCCGACCACCCGAGAATATACAGACTCTCAAAAACGTAAAGTAACGATTCCGGTAAATCCACAGCGGATCGTTTATGTAGGCAGTGATCCGGGGGATTTGCTTGCCTTGGGTGTACGTCCAGCAGGTGCGAGTCTGAGTGTCATTCAGTCACAAATTGTGTATGCGGACCTTACCAAGGATATTACCGATGTAGGCTACCCAGTGAATCTGGAAAAAGTGACGATGCTGAAACCGGACCTTATTCTTCACGACAATTGGGATGAAAAGGCGATTGATACGTTAGCTAAAATTGCACCTACCGTGGCTCTTCATTCCGACCAGGCAACTTTTGAACGTATGCAGGAGCTAGGTAAACTTCTTGGAAAAACTAAAGAGGCAGACCAATTCAAAACCTTATATGACGAGAAGGCCAAACAAATGAAGGCCAAGCTGGATGTTGACATTAAGCCAGGAGAGACAGCGACAGTGTTGTTAGTTATGGGGAAGAACCTGTATGTTATGGGACATCAGGGTGCATCCGTGTCCTTGTATGATGTGCTTGGCTTTAAACCGGCTCCCAAGGTACAAACAGACCTGATTGATAAAAAAGAGCGCTTTGCTACCATTTCTAACGAGGTGCTTCCTGCATTTATCGGGGATGAACTATTTATTCTGTCGGATCAGAGTAAAGAAACAGTTGCAGTTACTAATAATCTGATGAACAGTGAAATATGGAAGACCATTCCCGCGGTTCAAAACAAACGGGTATATACACTCGACAGCTCATGGAATTTTGATGATGCCATCACGAGAGAACGGCTTCTTGAACAAATTCCAGATTTGATGAAGCAAAAGTAAACATGGAACCAGCCAGTGCCTGAAAGCATTAGCTGGTTTCTTTGTTTTCTCATTATGCTATGAATACTTCCCTTGCTTAACCTATCTCTTATCAAGCTTTCTCCACCAAATCCTTCGCCAAATCCTCCTCGTAGCATACTCACACAAACGAACCCTGATGTCCTTTATTTATAGAATTTCATGGCGAAATAAAAAATGTAAGCTGTTCTTACAGTTTTCATGTTCTTTTTAGCTTGTTTTGCGTTATAATGAAAGGATGCACATTATGAACGAATTGGAGGCACAGCCCGATTGACTACTTACCCTTTTGCCTTTGATCCGTCCAAGCCGTTTATTGAGCAGGCAAGTGACTGGATTGCGGATGTATTTTATGAAGTTTTGCCTGAAGTCGGCTTTGAGGTTCGGGATGAACAAATTTATATGGCATTCCAGCTAGAACGTGCCTATAAGGAAAAAAAGACCATTTTTGCAGAAGCAGGTGTGGGCACTGGTAAAACGCTGGTATACCTGCTGTACGCTATTGCATATGCTCGATACATGAGAAAACCGGCGATTATCGCCTGTGCGGATGAATCGTTAATTGAACAATTGGTAAAGCCGGAAGGGGATATCGCCAAGCTGGCACGGCATTTGAGTCTGACGATTGATGCCAGATTGGGGAAGTCGCCGGATCAGTATATTTGCCTGAATAAGCTGGATGAGGTGCGAGGCGGACTGGATGAGGACGCAGATATTTTCCGTGATATTTATCAGGAACTGCCGGATTTTGTTCATTTTCCAGATACGTTACAGTCCTTCACTCCTTACGGAAATCGGAAGGAGTATCCCGAGCTAACAGATGGACAGTGGAGCAGACTCGGATGGGATGTATTTCAAGACTGTCTCGTTTGCCATCAGCGCCATCGTTGCGGTCAGACGTTGTCTCGTGATCATTACCGCAAAGCGGCAGATCTGGTCATTTGCTCTCATGACTTTTATATGGAGCATGTATGGACCTACGAAGCGAGAAAGCGCGAGGGTCAGCTGCCGTTGCTGCCGGAGCACAGCTCTGTCGTCTTTGACGAAGGGCATCTGCTGGAGACAGCGGCACAAAATGCACTTACCTACAAGCTTAAGCACGCTCAGTTTGAGTCTATTATTACCCGACTTCTCGAGGGGGAAGTGCGAGAATCTTTGGCAATGACGATCGAAGATGCGATCTCCCAAAGTGAGGTTTTGTTCGCTGCGCTTGATAAGAACAGTCAGCCTGTACAGGGTTCTAATCGCAAGGAGTTCATCCTGAATGAGTCGCTGATTCGAGAGGTAAACCGCTTTGGTGAATTGATCGGCACGATCGAAGAAGAGCTTGTATTTGAAAGCGGGCTATTCTCTTTGGATGAGTATCAAGTCAAAATTGTGGAAGAACATTTGGAAATGATTCAAACCGCATTGGCTTTGTTTAAGCGTCCTGAACTTCTCATTTCGTGGGTGATGGAGGATCAGGATGGGTTAACGCTTGTGGTTATGCCGAAGATGGTAAAAGAGATTCTCAAAGAACGAGTATTTGCGCAGCATATACCAATCGTATTCTCTTCAGCTACGCTTTCCGTAGAGAGCTCTTTTGACTATATGGCACAGAGTCTCGGTATTGAAAATCCACTAACGTTTTCTGTTGCTTCACCTTATGACTACAGCGATCAGATGCAAGCTGCACTGTACCCGTTGCAAGTGGGGCATGATCCAATCCAGAGAGCGCTGACACTGCTGGAGAAATCGCAGGGAAGAGCGCTTATCCTGTTTCCTTCACAGGAGGAACTGGCTGCATTCAAGAAGGATCTCGTTGCTTACCCGGAGGCATCAGCCTATCGTTTTCTGTACGAAGGTTCGGCTGAAATCAGCCATCTGATCTCAGCTTTTCAGAATGATGAGGAAAGTGTGTTGTGCGCTGTTACATTATGGGAAGGATTGGATATTCCTGGACCTTCTCTGTCGCACGTCATTATCTGGTCACTGCCATTTCCTCCGAATGATCCGGTTTTTACGGCTCTGCGCAAGGATGCAGCAGATCCGTTTATTCAGATAGATATGCCTCACATGGCACTTAGACTCAGACAAGGCATAGGGCGTTTAATTCGCTCGCGTAATGATCGAGGCTGGATATCCATCATGGGCCAGGATTTGAGACGTCAAGAAGTACGCACACAAGTTGAACAACTACTGCCTGCGGGCGTAGAATGCACCGTAATTGAAGGAAACCCGGAGGGAATAAAAACATGTTGAATTTTACAACGTACACAGTAGATCAGATTAAAGATGCTTTTGGTATTTTGACTGGACAGCGTTATGAATTTATCATTGATGTAGAGGTAGAGGAGGACGACGAGCTATACACTGAAAACGGACTGTATATCCGTTGTCTTTATTTAGTAGACGAAGAAAAGACGGGACTGCTAAAGTATGAATTAATTGAAAAAGTAACGAATAGTTACATTGATCTTGAACTTGAAGATGATGAGCTGCAAGCTGTTGAGAACTTCTGTAAAGAACATGTACAGGATGAAACAGTGAAGTAACAGTGAAGTAACAGTATAGAACACTTAGCTAGTACAGCTGGTGTATAGCTAACATATAATGAAGATATCAAGGAGTCCTGGGATGACCAGGCTCCTTTTTTATGGTCTAATGAAGAGAACTTATTTGCTCTAGCGCAGTCTATCCCACACATTCACCATAAACAGCATAGTCCCCCCCGCGAGTAACACCCACCCTATGGCGACCCAAACTCCAGCCTCTGGAACCTCGTAATTTTCACCTATAATTGCCAATATCAACACAGGCAGACCGATATTATGCATCCAAAAATGGATATGTGCCAGAATAGTAACTGAAAGTGCAGGAAAGGTCACATAGATCAGACCTATAATTCCAAGTGCAATCCAACCCAACAAATGAATATGAGACTGAACATTGGACAGGCTGTAATCACCCGACAAGCCAATAATTACACTAAGCAGCACACTGAGGGCAAAATATACGGCAGCTATCTTCAGAAATTGCTTTCCCATATATGAACTCCTCCTTATGTTGCACGGGGATATTTTGTGACATCTTCTCTATCATATCGAGCAAGCAGGCAGGGTGTGTGGGTATTGTGACTGGTCCATTTGACAAAAGCTTCAAATACACATAAAATCTTATTGCATCAATACTTACCGTATTACTATGTTTTCTCGGAGATGATAGAGAACTTCTCCGACAAAAGGCGTTAATTTTTGACCATTGGTTTATTTTGGATTCGCCATTAAAAGGAGCTTGAAATTATGAATGTATATCAAAATACCCTTGAACTCATCGGACGTACGCCATTAGTGGAGCTGAACAGCTATTCTCTACCGAGAGGAATTCGCCTGTTTGCGAAGCTGGAGTTTATGAACCCCGGCGGCAGCGTAAAGGATCGGGTAGGTAAGGCTCTAATTGAAAAAGCATTAAAAACAGGTCAGTTGAAGCCAGGTGGGACATTAATTGAAGCAACAGCAGGCAACGCAGGTATTGGTCTTGCGATGGCGGCGCTTCATTATAATATCTCGGTTATTTTTGCTGTGCCTGAGAAGTTCAGCCAAGAGAAGCAGGACCTGATGAAGGCATTGGGAGCACGCATCGTTCATACCCCGACAAGTGAGGGGATGAAAGGAGCTATCGAAAAAACAAAAGAATTGGCTGCTGAAATAAAAGATGCATACTTGCCACGGCAATTCAGTAATCCGGATAATCCCGAGGCATATTATACGACAATGGGACCTGAAATATGGAACGATCTGGACGGCAAAGTGGACGTATTTGTGGCAGGTGCAGGCTCGGGGGGAACGTTTATGGGAACCTCGCGTTATCTTAAGGAACAAAATGCAGCCCTTAAAACGGTCATCGTGGAGCCGGAAGGGTCCATTTTGAATGGCGGCGAGTCAGGTCCACATAAAACGGAAGGAATTGGCATGGAATTAATCCCTGAATTTGTGGATAAAGGATATTTTAATGCCATTCACACCATTAGCGATGTTGATGCTTTTGACCGTGTCAAGGAACTGGCTGCACGTGAAGGTCTTCTCGTTGGCAGTTCTTCAGGGTCTGCTTTACATGCCGCTTTACTGGAAGCCGAAAATGCACCGGATGGCGCACATATTGTTACCATTTTCCCGGATAGCAGCGAACGTTATCTGAGCAAAAAAATATATGAAGGCGGGATATAAAATGAAACGCAAAACAAAACTGATTCACGGCGGGCTTCCTACCGATCCCCATACAGGCGCGGTTAACGTTCCTATTTATCAGGTAAGCACTTATGAGCAAGAGGAAATTGGCGTCCATAAGGGATACGAATATTCGCGTACAGGCAATCCGACCCGGTTTGCTCTGGAGGAGCTGATCAAGGATCTGGAGGAAGGAAAGCGTGGTTTTGCTTTCGGTTCGGGTATGGCAGCAATCCATGCGGTATTTTCACTGTTTAATGCAGGGGATCATATTTTGCTGACCGATGATGTATACGGAGGCACCTACCGTATTGTAAGCAAAGTCCTCAGCCGTATCGGAATTGAGTCCACATTTGTGGATACGACTGACCTGGAAGCCATCTCCAAAGCAATTCGTCCGAATACGAAGGCATTGTATGTCGAAACGCCAACGAACCCGCTTTTGAAGGTTACGGATATCCGCGCTGTTTCGGAGCTTGTAAAAAAACATGATCTTTTATTGATCGTCGACAACACATTTGCTACCCCTTATTGGCAGACGCCAATTACACTTGGGGCTGATATCGTCATTCACTCTGCTACCAAGTATTTGGGCGGCCATAGCGATGTTGTAGCCGGTCTGGCTGTTGTGAACAGCGACGAGCTGGGAGAACAACTTCATTTTCTGCAAAACGCCATTGGTGCTATTCTCGGCCCGCAAGATTCTTGGTTATTGATCCGAGGTATTAAAACATTGGGTCTGCGTATGGAAGCGATTGAGCAAAATGCGAAGGAAATTGCAGCCTTTTTGGAAAAACATCCGAAGGTTAGCAAAGTGTACTATCCTGGACTGGAAAGCCATGCACAGCATGAACTGTCCAAAATCCAGGCCGAAGGCTTTGGCGGCATCATTTCCTTTGATGTAGGTAGCGACGCTAACGCGGTTGCACTTCTGAAAAAGGTGAAATATTTTACACTGGCTGAAAGCTTGGGAGCGGTTGAAAGTCTGATTAGTGTTCCGGCACGTATGACGCACGCCTCTATTCCAGTAGAACGTCGTGCAGAGCTAGGTATTACCGAAGGTTTGGTGCGGATTTCGGTTGGGATTGAAGATCTGGAAGATTTGATCGAAGATTTGCAGGCAGCATTGTAAGAAAATAATCGTAATGTTCAAGAGAGGTAGCTGAGGCTGCCTCTTTTTTTGTGTATTGTAGAATAAAGTATTGCTTTCCCTTAATAACCGAGTATAATACTTGGTAATAGATTGAGCCATAAGGAGAGAGACCCTATGAAACAGATAAAAACACGCAGTTACCTGCAGGTAGATGACTATCTGGATCTTCTTAATTATGCGAAACAATTGAACGATATAGAGTGGCAACAGGAGCTCAAAGAAGCCCTGCGGCATCAATTGCTGGAGAATGGCAAAGAGACTAAAGATTCTGAGATTAATACGCTGTGGCGGCATTTTGATCAGATTAACGATGAATTGCTGAGGTTGTTTGATCTCTTACGAAATAGTAATAACGCGGCGGATCGAAACTCGTGGAGCGAACAGATTTGGGAGCTAAAGTTAGAACGCATTAAGTTGGAAAAGCAAATTCAAGCGAGTTATGCACATTTTTAAAATAGTAACTTCACCCTAAACATACTATACCCTAGTATTGTTAGCAACAATCATGGCAGCATTAAATAGGTTTTTAGATATAGAAATTTTTAATAACGAAGTGAAGCACTCTGCTTTCTTCGTTTTTTTTGTTTTATCATAGCTACTTTTTTGAGAAGAACAGAGGAGTACGTAGAGGTAATAACGAATAGTTTTATATAGTTAAATTGAATGTTAAACGGAATATAACCGCGACTACGTCTCTGAGGAAACAAAAACCTGGAGGGGGAATGTTATGAGGTTCACACATCTGGAAAAAGCAACAACTGTGCTGTCGGATCATCCGGTACGTCTGAGGTCTGCTTATGCAGTCGGTCCGGTCATGCTCCCGGAAAATTGCGGTGTGGGCAGGGAATGGACAAGTTATTTTGCCCATGAGGAATGGAATTTGGAAAAGGCTTGTGATGAAGAAGGAGTAGAGCTTTCAGCCGGAGGAAAGGCAACTTGCCGATTATTGACCGAGCTGGATCCTCGGACTGCCGAACTAAATCTAGGTGTTTTTCCGCCTTTGGCCGAACAAGAAAGGCTTTTGCTGGTTTCAAATCTTCGTTGTATGGCTGCACAGGAAGTGATTTTCAGACCCTTTGAAGGAACGGGACAAATTTGGATAGATGGCACACTGGTATATGCGGAATCCGGTCCTTTTCGCTTGTATCTGGAGGAAGGCGATCACACGGTAGTTATCATTGCTGCGTTTATTCCCGAGGAGGCCCGCTCTATTCGTATCAGTGGAAATCAGGTATGCGACGAACCAGATGTGACAGAACTGCAACGTGAATTTGTAGAGCGTAATATACGTTTTCATATGGCTTGGTTAGAGGTTGAGAAAAGTGCTGGCAGGGAGGGTGACGACAGCCCGATCTTATTTTATTTACTGCGTAAGGATCGGATAGATCTTCCCTTAGATCAAACGTTATGGGTCGAGGTAACGAATGATGAAGGCATGAAGCTGGATCGCTTTCCAGCACATTGGGAGCAGGAGCAAAGCTATGACTGGGACGAGGAAAAGGCCAGGAATACGGGAATGCTGCACTTCACCGTTACATATCGGGATCATGAGGCTGTGGAGCATCATTTTGTGTATTCGGCACTTGTGCGGCCTTTGTCAGTCGTCGTGGAGGGCTTGCAGGAAGAGTATGACCGGTACATTCAAGCCCGCGCTATAGATATTCTTCATTCTGCGCAGAAAATACAAATAGAGGGCCTGCTTGAGGAATTAAAAAGGTTAACGGATTTGCCGGAAGATCCTTTTGAAATCTGGGATTACCGGGTTGTACGTGAATATATCAAGCTATTAAAACAAATCTTCACGTGTGGACATGCCGAACAGTCACACTCCCCGTCCTTACTTCAAGAAGAACACATCTTTTTGTCTAATGACGGAATTGGGGAAGGATTTTTTGTCTCCCGTTTGGACAATAGTTTGCAACGCTATACCATTCAGCTTCCCAGAAGCTATTCGACTGACCGACAGTATCCTCTGATCGTTCTGATGCCAGGCAAGCGATATGAACTGGGCTTGCCGGATTTTCAGAATCGAGGTTTTGGGCAAGGCTGGGAAGAGGAAGCTATATTCGTTACTTTTTCATGCCGTGGTGTAACGTTGGGCAGTTATATTGGAGAAGCTGCTTTTTTGGAGGCGCTGGATGTCATACTGCAAGCGTACCGAGTGGACGAAGAGCGGATCTATCTGACGGGTTATTCGAACGGAGCATATGCGGCCTGGGCGATGGCACAGGCTTATCCTTCTCGGTTTGCGGCTATTGCGGTTATCTCTGGAGCGCCACATCCCAAGCATCTGATAAATCTGTTGAATATGCCAATATTGAATGTATGCGGAGATCAGGATTACTTATTTGCACAAGCATACACAGCCCCTGTAACAGAGCTTCCATCTGATCATTTTAAAGGTGTCGTAGAGCGGCAGTCTAATCACTGGGATACGCATGAGCTGAGACTTCTGGACGGCGTACTGGGTTGGCTTATGCAATGGAAAAGGGATGTCGTACCTCAGCGTATTGCCTATCGGACGGAACGGGGCAGACATAACCGGGCTTACTGGCTGGAACTGACGCGAATGGATGAAAATGAGGAATATGCCGAGTTGTACGGTGAAATGAGTGCCACAGGTGAGTTGGATATTGAGGCAGTTCACGCCGAAGAATTTATCATTCATCTTTCTCAAGAGGTCATGCCCTTGGAATTGGCCCAAGTTCGTATCGGAGCCCGTATTTTCGTGTTGGACTTGCGGGAATACAGCCGCTTTCGCTTTGTTAAAACACACTCACATAAACGTCCCTCACCTGAATACCGTTTGATTGCCGAACGGGAGGAAGAAAGCAGTGAATGCTTTTCAAAAGAATCGGATGCCAAAAAGGAAATTGTGGATTCGAAAAGCGTGGGAAGAAACGTTTTGAGCCATGGTATGGGTGTGCTTGACGTTTATATGGATCGTCTTCACATTGTCCTTCCATCCAGCTATGCTACACCGGAGGAAGAGCAGGCGGTGAGACGGACGGCGAACGCCTTGGCTAGCCCACGAACAGCGACTTGGAATCCGTATATCGGTGTTCATTATCCGGTGGTGTCTTCCAATGATATTACAGAGGAAGCACTGGCTGATAGCAACGTGATATGTGTCACTTCGGGCTTGTCCAGACATGAGCTGCTTCAGAAGCACCAAGCTGATCTGCAAATTACATGTACGGAGGAAGGGTATACATTGGGCGGCGATTTTACGGCAGGCGAGTATTGTCTGTCATATATTCAACCTAGCCCATGGTCTGCAACCCAGCAAATGCTTGTCGTAGCGACCAATTCCCCCCGTATGTTGGGTAAAAACCTATTTATGCGCAGACTGATTATGCCTGGATATTTTAATGGTTTACACCCATATTTGAATAAAGAGATTATTGTGTATGATAGCAAGGGAGTGCGTGCTTTTAACTTTACTTCCATCAGACATGCGCAGCAAAAACTGCAAGGCCAATAAAGAAGACAGCTAATTAGACACGATAATCCTAAAATAAAAAAACGTCCGGAGTTGGGGAGGGGGACTGACCCCTTAGTGAGACAAATCAAAACTCCTTCAAGAGAGCTCAACCATGTCGAGATATGGAAGTAGCCTTGTGCGTCCACTTTATTGACAAAGCTAAAAAATGTGAATATCATCATAAACGTTTTGAATCCTTCTTCTATCCAGGGAAAGGCACATAAAGTGCACAGGAAAAGATTAATCTAGTCATGCAATCTATTAATATTCTTATAAGATATTTTTTTTGATCTATTTAGAGAGCAAATGCTCTCTCTCCGAAGGAGGGAAAACATAATGGAAAATTCATTTGAAAACAAGTCGGTTATTGTAACTGGTTCGAGTAAGGGGATTGGTAAAGGAATCGCCAAAGTCTTTGCTGAAAAGGGAGCTAAAGTAGCCATTATTTCTCGTAACCTAGATGAGGCCGAGATATGCGCTGCCGAAATCAGAGCATCCGGTGGATACGCGCAAGGCTTTAGAGGTGATGTCACGGATCGATCTTCTATGGAAATGATGGCACATTCAGTATCGGTGGCCTTTAGCGGCATTGATGTGTTATGTGCTAACTCAGGTATTGCCCCTATGACTACAATTGAAGAAATGGTTGCTGAAGAATGGGATAGCGTGATGAATACTAATGTGCGTGGAGCTTTATTTTCTGTACAGGCTTGTCTGCCATTCTTAAAAAAAGCTGAATATGGAAGAGTGGTGTTAACATCTTCGATTACGGGGCCGGCGACAGGATTTGTAGGATGGTCGCATTACGGTGCGAGTAAGGCTGCCCAACTCGGTTTTATTCGCAGTGCAGCGCTTGAGTTAGCTCCGTTTGGTATTACAATCAATGCGATCATGCCCGGTAATACAATGACTGAAATGATACAAACCTTCCCAGAATACATTGAAACCATGCTTCCAGCTATTCCATTGAAACGGTTTGGAACCGTTGAAGAAATGGGACATGCAGCTGCGTTTCTTGCCTCTAAGGAGGCTGGCTTCATCACGGGACAAACAATTATTATCGACGGAGGACAGAGCTTGCCTGAATCTTAATAAAAACAAGTTTGTACCAAGAGGAATAAAATGAATCCTTGAGTAGTCATACCCCTGTCAAGTAGACGAATGAAAAAAGCTAAGCTGCAAGCGCGTGCCGATACTCGATCGGGGCGCGCTTTTTGAGTTTATCCTGAAACCGCTGAGCTTCGCTCCGTCACCAGATTTGAATATCGCTTTTTAAGTAGTCCACCCCTGAGCTATCAAGTAATCTCGTTCTTCTTTGATACTGGAAAAGGAGGTACGTGTACGCCCCTTCATCGGGCTGGATGAACCCTTGCGCCAATCGAGCGGTTCAGCATTTCGAACCTTCTTCACCCAAACTTTGAGTTGGTTAGCCATACGAAAATCCCCTCCAGGTTCACTCATACCCTCATGGTAACACACAAGGTTTTTTTAGAGTGTCTACTTGAAGGGGATGATACCACCCAGGCGATCCTGACGGTTTTTTGCTGCTTTATTGCAGTGGTTTGTCATGGTAATGACGTCATATATAGAAGGGCGTTAGGACAGATCAGTTTTTATACTGCTCCATCAGGTACATGATCTTTACTTCATCGGCCAAATCTCCAAAGGGTTCTAACGGATTCTCTTGAATGATATGATATAAACGCTGGACTCGTTCCTTTGGCAGTTTGCGTACATATCTGGAAATGAAAGCGGCATGGGTGACTACGTAGCGCTTTTTACGGACAGCTGCACTGGCTACGCGGACGAGAATATCTTCGCCCCCTGCCAATTCCAGAATACGGCGCTCATAAAAGACTACGTATCGGAATGTCCGGTCCTTGATCAGCTCACGATTGAGTCTGGCAATCTCTCCGATATATCTGACCATAAGCGGCTCGAAGCTCTTGATCAGGAGAGGATCGAGCGTTAATTCCATGTCTTTGCGGAGAACAAAAGATTGCAGCAGGGCGACCTGCTGGAGCCTTATCCGATCATTGTGAATGAGTACAGCCATCTCACGCAGCATTTCATAGGAGACACGCTCACTGAGCTGCCGCAGGGCAACCGCGTTTTTATGATTAACGTTTAGTCCTTCCTGGATCTGCCCTATACGACCTCTGAACAGACGTATAAGCTGCCTACGCTGTTCATAAGGATAAATACCCTGCTGTAGAAGCACCAAGGGCAGCAGAAAGAACGCACCGACGATACCGCATAGAAACATTTGTTGCTGCGAGTGGCCGAAAAAAACAGTAGCGGCCAGCAATATGACGCCGACGGCAAGGTCTTTACGAAAATAACGTTTGGCTCTAAGTTTGGCATATTGCTCTACAGGAACTAGTGTATCCCGACCACATGATGTACATTTCTCTTCCCAAAGGGCGGTGAATTGTCCACAACGCTTGCAGACTCTTAGCTTTTGGAAGGCGTGCTCTGTGCGGGTAAATGGGCGAAATTGTACAGCTTGTTTGGAACTATTCATTGCGCTCACTTCTCCGGTTCAGCAGTGCCAGAAGCTCGGTGTCGATTTGTGTAATCGACGGGGCGCGTTTTTTATGTATATAGTAAATTAGTGATTTGATGGCGACAAAAAGAAACATAATCGCCAGACATCCGTATGAGATCATAGTGTACTTCCTCTTTCTGCTTGGATTTTTACTTCAATATTTTACATGGGCGGGTTTCGCTACTGTCATTTTTGTCGTATAAAGGAGAAGGCTGGTGCCCGATTGCCCTTGTTGGGGTATAATTATATCATTACTGCAGGATATTGGTAAAATCTCGCGGTATAACAGGCTTTTTGGTTGGATTCAGACCATTTGGGCAGTATTTTCAGCTGGCGTTCATGTAAAACTCATTATAATTTAATAGTAGGGGAGTACAACTGTAATTTAGAATGAGAATTAACCGGCAAAGGGGTACAAGCGATGTTTAGTAGAGACAGAAAATGGTTTTTGGTCATCGGAATCATATGTACAATGATCATGACCTCGATTTTGGCATGGCAGCCACAGATGGCGAATGCCGCTTCGCCCTCTGCTTCTAAGGTGGATGCGGTGCTGGTCGTCGATGTAAGTAATTCAATGAACACCAGTGATCCTGGGAAAATTGGCAATGAAGCCATGAAAATGTTCATTGATATGCTGTCGACGCAAAATGACAAGGTCGGGATTGTAGCGTATACGGATGTCGTACAGCGCGAGAAAGCCTTGCTTAATATTACATCCGAAGCGGATAAGCAGGAACTGAAGACGTTTATTGACGGACTGAACCGGGGGGCGTATACTGACACCTCCGTGGGTGTCAAGGAAGCGATCCGCATTTTGCAAGATGGTAAAACAGCTGGACATGCGCCTATGATCGTCATGTTGGCCGACGGTAACAACGATTTTAATAAGACGACAGGCAGAACCGAAAGCCAATCCGATCAGGATATGGCACAGGCTGTAGCCGAGGCTAAAAATAGCGGCGTTCCGATCTACACCATCGGCTTGAATGCAGATGGGAAGCTGAATAAAAACAAGCTTGCCGACATAGCGCAGCAAACGGGCGGCAAGTCCTTTATTACAAGCTCAGCGGATGACTTGCCGAACATTTTAAGTGAAATTTTCGCCAGCAATTTGAAGTTGAAAGTGGTGCCTTTGCAGTCCATTACGGCAAACGGCGACTATCAGGATGTAACGGTAACCGTACCGAACGATAGTGTGCTGGAGGCTAACATTTCGATCATGTCCTCGAAACCGGTGGATGCGAGACTGATAGACCCGTCGGGCAACACCAAGCCGATTCCTTCGAGCGATGTGCTGCTGTCCAAGTCCAAAAGCTACTCGCTGATTAAACTGCTCAAGCCTGTGGCTGGTGACTGGAAGCTCCAAGTCAAGGGAGTCCAGCAGGATCAGATTGATATTAATCTGGTGTTTAACTACGATCTGGAGCTGAAAATGGACGCACCGTCCGCCAAATCATACAAAAAAGGCGATGCAGTTCAAATTCGTTCCTACCTGACGAGCAATAGCCAGCAGCTTCAGGATCAGGAATTGTATGCGAATATGAATGCTGTTCTGAAGGTCAAGGATCTGGATTCCGGTACAACGAATGAGGTGCCGTTAACCAATGCAGGGGATTCTTTTACCGGTAGCTATACGATTCCAGATGAGCATGACTACGAACTAACCGTTAGAGCAGAGGAGAAGAGCTTCTACCGTGAAACACAGCCTGTAACCATCAGTGCTAAAGCAGGGGCGACGAGCGGTACGAATACAGGCACAACGCAGCCAACAACACCTGCTGAAAAGTCCAAGCTAATGCCACTCATTCTTTTAGGGCTGGGACTGCTCATTCTGCTGGTTGCCGCATATTTCATCTGGAAGGCTGTCAAAAAGGCCAACCGTGGCTTTGTCGGTCAAATCGTACTGGAAATCCGGGATGAGAACACTGGCGAAAAAACGTATCCACAATACAAGAAGCTGAACACCTTCCGGGGCAAATTTAATCTGCACCAGTTGCTGCAACTGGCACCGGAATTTGCTGGAACCGACAAGGTCGTGTTCACACCAGCCAATCAGGATCGTATCATTGTGCGCAGTACCCCCGAGATTACGATTGAGAAATCCGGACGGGCTGTAGACACAGGCAACGGTCTTGAACTCAAAAACGGTGATCGTCTGACCATCCCGTTAGCCAGTGTGGACAAAACCATTTTACTGGAATTTATTTCAGTAAACAGCTAAACGAACCCTTAGGAGGTCATATCTATGAAACCAGTAGTTAGAGAGCATATCCAACAATTAGACGTATCACTCGGCGGGGGGATCGTAAGCGATAAGATCAGAGTTGATACTATTGATAATCCTATTTTAATTATCGGACTCGGAGGCACGGGAATTGATGCCCTTCTCCGCTTGAAATATCAAATTAACCGCAGATTCAAGCTTCCAGCAGATCCGATCTCCAAGAAAAAGAGCGATAAACCGGACAATGTGGAATTTCTCGCTTTTGAAACGAATGAACAAGACCGCAACAAAAAATACAAGGGGATTGGTTTGGACCCCATCAATGAGTTTGTACTGCTATCCAATGCGGAAATCGGCGGATTGCTGCAAAACCGCAGCATTCTTGAGCCGTACATTACCGATTGGCTGTCTCCAGAGCTGAGCATTACCGATGGTATGAATGGGGCGGCAGGGGTACGTCAGGCAGGACGATTGCTGTTGTTCACCAAAATCAATCAGGTCGTACAAAGTATTGATAAAAAAATCAAAACCTTGTCTGAAGGCACCAACAAGAAGCTTATGGTGTTCCTGCTGTCCGGTTTGTCCGGCGGTACAGGAAGCGGTACTTTCCTCGATATCTCATATATCGTCCGAGGAATTATTGAGCGTGACTATGGTTCTGCAGGTGTAGACCGTGTAAATACATTAGGTTATCTGTTTACACCGGACATTAATTTAGCGAACAAGAGCCTGAGCGAGCATACACGTGAATATATTAAAAAGAACGGCTATGCTGCACTGAAAGAGCTGGACTATTGGATGAATGTAGACAGCCGTGGTGAACGCTTTAAACAGCAGTACGGAAATATTTTGACCGTGAACTCGCCGCTTCCGCCGTTTAATCTGTGTCATCTCATTTCGGCCACGAATACGGAAGGCAAGCTGTTGGAAAATGCTTATGATTACTGCATGAATGTCACCGCCGAGAACATCACCAACTTTATGGCGAGTGAGGAAAAACAGTCAGGTGAAGAGTTTGCCATTCATGACTATATCAGCAATATCCGTACCAACATCGCACAAATGAATAAGGCCTATCCGGCAAACTACGATTACAATATTATCGGGGCTTCCTCGGCGGTACTGCCAATGGAGGAAATGACGACATATCTGGCCTATCGAATGTTTGGCAAAATGTCCAAAATGTTTGAGCAATCGCCAAATCAAGAGGATGTAGAGAAGTTTGCCCGCAAGTTGGGCGTGGATCTGGATAGCATGATTAAAAACTTTGAATCCCGTGTACCTGAGCCGCTTCCGGGCTTTGAAAACAGTGAACGGTTGAGTTATAGCAATGTTGTTAAAATGCAAGTTGTCAATATGGACACCGAGCTGGAGCAAACGTTCCTGACGCGTGCCCGCGAAGAGTATATCAAAGCGAAGAAACAGCTTCCTGGCGAAATTACAGGACAGTTTACGGACCAAATCCGCCGGATGTTTCTGCATCCTGAGCAAGGGCCGTTTTATGTATCCCGCATGATTTATACTGAAAAAGGATTTAGCTTGCTGAAAATGCTGCTTTCATATGTTGAGACGTTGCGTGAATCACTGCACCGTATTCCAACGGACATTGAATGGGCGCGTGAGCAGGCGAATGAAAAGCTGGGCGATGCCAAGAGCGCGTTTGTGTCCAAGGATAAAAAGAAAAATGCGTACATTGAAGCGAAAATTAACGAATATTGGCTGCGGGCTGATGTGGAACGTACAGAGCAGCTCATTGAATTTTATGAAGACCTGTATGACCTGTTGAACAAGGAAAATAGCCGCATTTATAATGTATTTACTGAAATTTTGAACGCATTGAGCGCAATTTTCGAGAAGAATGGCGATCTGCTGATTAACGGCGAGGAACAGTCCGATCACAAAGGTAACAAAACGTACTATTGGAATCTGGTAAGTGTACCGGATATTTCTGAAGTTGTGACCAAGCTGCTGGACAACCGCAACGGTGATGATTTGATTCGTGATTTTGCCCAAGAATTGCTCGAAAATTCAGATCAATGGGTGAAGGATCAGGATATGGACATCATTAGCTCAATCTCCAACTTCTTGACTGATAAGTTTGGTGATCTCATTACCCGTTCCATGGAGGATTTCCTCGTCATGAAATACGGGCAAGATGAAGCCATTGAAAAATTTGTGGAGCGCTACATTGCGAGCAAACTGGATGAGGAAGCTGTACCTGTGTTCCATTTGAGCAATAGCTCTGGCAACTTGTACTTCCCATCATGGGGATTCGTTTCAGTACCAGTACAGTCGCCTAATATCCTGAAAGGCGTTCGCAATTATCAAAATAATGCAATTGGCAAATCACACTTTACTATTAAAGAGAGTGAAGTTCGTAACCGGATTTTCTGGCTCAATACGCGTAATGGTGTACCTCTGTTTGTATATACGCCGCTCAAAGTGTATGAAGAAAGCTATGAAAAAACGATTCTTGACCGCGAAGGTATTGGCCGCCATCTGGTGCAAACAGGTCAGAACAACTGGACTAATCTGCCGTCGCCGATTCCTGAAAAGTCATGGGGCGAAACTTACGTCAATTCGCGTGTGCAAGCTTACAATGCCCGCATTCGTAATGATTTTGACCGTGCCAAGTCACTTGGCGTGATTCGGGAAAAGGATGTCGATCAGAATACGAGCAGCCGCTTCACTGTAATCCGTTCACATGCGCTAGATCTGAATGCGATGCTGGCAGGCTACGATATGCGCTTGCAGGAATCCAAGCCGAATTTGGGTGAGGTAAAAAGAGCATGGTCTGAGTTGAAACGTCTGCTGGCTGAAGGGCTGGAGCAGGCCGGAAGCAAGGACATCTTTGGCAGCATCAATGAAGAGATGGCGAAGGAAAACCTGATCCGTTCACCAGAATTAACACAGGTGGTTCGTGAAGAACTGGCGAAATATACACTAATTGAAGCGAAAGCCGCTGAATTGGAAGCTTTGCTGGGCAAATATCAGGATGAAGAAAAATGGCTGGATCAGTTCATTCAGGCACTCTATACGGACACGATTACGAAAAAAGGTGCTTTGTACGTCTATGATCGCGACGAAGAGGAAGAGGCTTGGGAGCCATTTGCCAATGTCATGAAGAGCCGTAATTATGTAGAGTTTGAAGTGTTTACAAACTTCCGTGGTTTGGAAGAAAAGAAATTTGCTGCTCTAATGCGCAAGGCGGATCGCCGTGATGCTGTATTGACTTCATCTGAGGATATTACACCATTGCTGGCGAAGCTGGATGAACTGGCTGCAACTTACACAGAGGCCCGCAATCAATTGGAATATGAAAAGGTGGAGCTCGCTAACGGAGCGGAACTTTATGCATTCTATGCTCAAATGGCTGGAAAATTAAACGACATCCGCAGAAAGTTGAAGTAAAGTATGAGAGAGCAGCTGTTACGTTATGCGGCTGACTATGCAGCCGCAGAGGACCAATTAATCGGAAGCGGGGATGGACGCAGTAGCATCCATTTCCCGTCCGTGTTTCTTTTTATCGGTGATCGCATGAACCCGGTGATGAACACCATTGCAGATATCAACCGGACCAAGTGGGATAACAGCACGGGAGTAACGTATATTCAGATCCGCTCGCAGGAAGAACATGCGGCTGTAGATCGTTCGGTGGATGCTATTGTTCATACGATAGCGGTACCGGAGGAAAGTGGCCACCAAACGATACGCCGTGACTTGCACCAGGCTTTTTATACACATGAATCGCAGCTAATTGAGCTTAACACCGCGTTGCGCCGGGCTAGTGGACATCTGGCAGATTACGGTCGGTTGTATTCTTCGTTCGAGCGTGTCCATTTGTCGATTTTGACGACAGCGGATGACCCCATGAACGTATTAATCCCTGAAATTACGCTGTTGGCGGAGTATATTTTTGCACAGTCTTTTAAATCGGTACAAATGGATCTGTATGTGTTGGTGAATGAAAGCGATCAGGCTGTCCAATTCGGCTACAGTAGTGCAACGTCCGTTGCTTTCATGCGGGAGCTGGACTATATCCAGAGTCCAGAGTATACGTTTACGGCACCGCTTCATATGACCGAGGACAAATTGACCATTCCAGTATCCCATGCTCCATCACCGTTGTTCGATCTCGTCTATGTGCTGTCCGACAAGAACGAACGCGGCGTAACGGTGCCGAATAGCCTGCGGGAAAGCTGTGACATCATTTGCCACATTCAGCTTCTTAAAAACCGCTATCAGGCAGGAGATTCCTATCGGTCACAGGATGGGGGATACAACAATACATCGTTTAAAAACAACATCATGACGGAATCCGGGCGGCAGGGTTATGTGTCGGCTGGATTTTCCCGAGTCAACCGCCCTAACCAGTCAATCGCACTCACGGTGCTGTATCACTTTTATGTAAAGCTGCTAGAGCGTATGAGAACAGAGCAGGAGTGGGACATACGCGATAAGCTGAATTATTTTGGTTTAGATGCTGCTGAACGCGGTCGCACGCGAAATGATCTCGTTCCTGGTAATGAGGCGATCACGGACATGAGCGCACTGATGACCAGCGGAGCCAGCTACGGCTCCTTGAAGCGAATGACATTACGTGAGGCGGAGGAAGCCTTGTTCGGTCAGGGCTGCGAAGCCTTTTTCCGCGATAACTGTGAACGGATTATGCACAAACGGTTGGGAGATTTTCAGGCGGAATCAGGTCTGCAGTTGGCTGTGAATGCAGCTTCCAAGGAATATCCTGAAATCGGCTTATTCGAGTTGACAGACTGGACGGATGAAAATAAAACAGGAAATGTGCTTACGGCCATTCGGGGGCTGATTCGGGATACGTCCAATGACTTGCAGATTAGTACCGCTGAACTGGACACCCTGTATAGCGGTCAGGTGGAGGACCAGCCTTTTCAACGACTGCCACTCATGGATAAGCATAATGTGCGTAGCTTGATCCGTTACCTGACCGAGACGGTTTACGGGCACAAGCTGCACATGCTGCGGATTCAAGCGGATTTGGAGCTGCTTCGTCGCTATGAACTGGCACTAGAAAAATGGCATGCACAGGCGAAGCATATTACAGTACAGCTTTCCAGCCTGGAGCGTGAACTGCATCAAGCTGCAACGGATAGTATTCGGCAGGCTGATAGTTACACAGGTCAAAACCTGTTCGAGTATTACGAGCGTGTGACGGAGGATGTCATGCGTGAGCTGGAAAGCAAGCGGGGAAAATCTATATTCTTTGATACCCGGCATATGGGGCCTGTATCCGGATTGCTGGACGGGGGCCTGTCCGCATTGGTGGATCGACTTACGCAGACCTGTCGAACCTTGATTCTCAGTTCACAGCCGTTTAATCAGACCTTCGAAGAAGAATTATTGCGGCGTGCCAATGTAGCTGCTGCATATGAAAATCGGCTGGTCGTTCCGAAGGATGAGCTTTTTAAAAAACTGTATCAAACGTTAGAGGAACATGGTGGAATTAACGTACGTTTGCTCGACTATACCCATGAGCATCGGTATGAAGAAAAGTACTTCTTTGGTGACTACGAAGGCGAATTTCTTCCTTATGCGATGGATGTGGACATTACTTCGCGTATTTACAAGTTGGGTTTTGTACATGAGCGTCGCAGCAGCGGGGTGGAAAAGCTGCATTTGATGGGCGGCTTCCATCTGGAGGATCTGATGGTTTACCGCAACGGCAAAACGTATTATGAGACATATACTGCGAATGGTTTCGTGTTTCACGGAATCGACGTGGACCGGTTGCCGGAATTGCGGTAGCCACATATTAATCCTACTTTAATGATGGAAGGAAGCAACGATTCTTATGAAGCAACGTAAATTTAACGTTCTCCTATTACTGTTCGGCTTGTTGGGTGCTGTAGTAGGCTTCATCTTGGGAGAGCTTATTCTTCACAAATTGATAGGGCACTGGCCGCATATCGTCGTGATTGGGCTGTATTTTGGCATCATGGCACTGTGCATTGGCCTAGGTTGTCTGATTGGCGAACTAATTTCGCCACAGTTAAATGGGCATTCATGGCGGCAGCGCTACTCTGGGTTATCCTGGAAGTTACTGGTGCCTGCTACACTAGTGATGTTGTTCGTGGCAGGTCTGCTATTGGAGTTGGGCTATCAGGTTAACCCTGAAGGGCGCAAGAGCGTACAGGACCTCGTGCTTGTGATTGATAATTCCGGGAGTATGCAGCAAACAGATCCCGATAATGAGCGCCTAACGGCTGCCAAGAGTCTGATTGGCCAAATGGATGGAGACAAGCGGGTAGCCATTGTTTCATTTGAATCTGCTGCGCAGTTGGTTCAGCCATTTACTCCCATTGGCACAGATGCAGAGAAGCAAGCGGTTTATTCCAAAATCGATAGTATGCAGACTATAATGTCAGGCGGTACAGAGATCGGGCTTGCTTTGGACGAGACGATCAAAGAGATTGAAACCCAAGGTAATGCAGAAAAAGGTTCTCTCGTTATCATGCTCTCTGATGGCTTTAGCGATCTGGATACCCAGACAGCATTGGCTCCTTATATCGCCCGCCAGATTCCGATTAATACGATCGGGCTGAAACTGGCAGAGTCGGATGGTATAGCCTTATTGCAAAATATTGCTGACCTGACGGGCGGAACTTATTCTAATGTAGCCAATGCCCAAGGACTTACTCAGGCGTTCGGAAAAATATATAACAAAATCGGTGATCGCACACTGGTAACGGAGCGGACAGGTGAGTATGCCGACAGTCTGTATTTTGCCATTTATCGCGTAACGGCGCTGGTCATTATCGGCGCTTTATTGGGATTGGCTCTTGGGCTGATGTTCGATAACCGTTTTCTCGCACGGAATTTTGCGATTGGAGGAGTCCCGGCAGGCTTGCTCGCTGGTTTTATTTTGGAAAAGGGACTATCTGGCTCGCCTATAGGCGACTTGATGATTCGTTTGGTGGCAGCGCTCGTACTGGCAGCCCTTATTGCTGTCTTTTCGCTTGTTCTGCCGATTGCGGAAAATACTCGCCGATCTTCCGGTGGAGGAAGTCAGGGTGCGCCATCAGGACGCCGGAGAGGGGCACCGGAAGCCCCGACGCGCAATCGACGCAGCAGTGGATTTTAGAACGGGAGGCTGGAACTTATGCAGTATAGGGAAGCACAGCCCGGTGATCCTATTATTTCGGAGCTGAGCCACAAAATTGATGACAACCGGGTTGTGTTACGCTGGCAGTGGCCTGAGGGCGCAGCCGTGGTATATATTGCGAAACAATCAGCCGATGCAGGTGTGAATGGGCAAAATGAAGGTGAAGTTTTACCGCCTTTTTCAAGCCTAAAACTTTTTACACGCGAGGAGTATAAGGCTGCTGGCAGCTATCGTGACCGAATTGAAGGCATTGGACGCGTGCGGTATATCGTATATCCAGCTGTTCGGGAGGATGGAGACACTTACGTGATCCGTCAGCAAGACGGAGCCAACCAACTGGAGTTGAGCACGGGGAGGGCTAAAATCAGATATGCAGTTCACCATAAAAAAAGCTGGTTTCGCAGCCGCAAAACCGTCCAGATTCAGGTGACAGCCGAAGTTCCTGTCCCGCAAGAGGCGCTTTGCTACGTGAAGAAGCGCGGGGGTTATCCAGCAGACCGGGACGATGGAACCTTGTATCCGTTCACGGCACCTTTTGCCGCGGGACGGAATGTTTTACCCGCTGTTGAAGTGGGGGGAGATGAATATGTGCGGCTGTTTTTTACGGATGGCCAGAAATATGGCACGGTATATGAATTAGTCCCTGAATGAAAGGAGGCCGCAACCGATGAGTTTTCTTAGCAATTTATTCAGAAGAAAGCCACAGGCAGCGCCAAGGCCGTTATTTTATGATATTGTGTGCCCTTATTGCTTTAGTAAATTTTCCCCGGAGGAAGTGGTATTCCGTGCTTCTCATCACCGTGAAGATGACGAGGACTACGCTTTGGGTGAAGATGAGCTGTTGAACAAATATCGGGAGCGTTTTGGTTTGGACAGTGTGCATGATATGGAGGCGATTTTGCATCCCCATGATGTCCCTGAGGAACATCGATTGTATTCTGATCATGTACTGACAGGACTGACGGACCGTTATGGCGAGCTGACGCGTCACCGACTGTGCCCGCACTGCCATAACGAACTGCCCGTGACCGCGGGTAAGGTGCCTAGCAATATCATTTCGATCATTGGAGCTTCGCAGGCGGGGAAATCTGTTTATATGACCTCACTGATTCACACGTTGCAGCATGTTACGGCCGATCATTTTGACGCGGCTTGCATGCCGCTCAATGCAGAGATCAGCCGAAAGTTCCGCACCATGTATGAGGAACCCCTATTTGAACGAGGGGATCTGCTTACATCGACACAAAAAGAAAAGATGCAGGAGCCTTTTATCTTCCAGTTTGTATTTAAGGATGAGGAAAAGCCGCCACTGACGCTGGTATTTTTTGATGTCGCCGGTGAGGGAATGGTAGATCAGGACTATCTGGGACTGCATGGACAGCATATTAAGAATTCTGCAGGTATTCTCTTTATGGTCGATCCACTGCAAATCCGCTCTATTCGGGAGCGCATTAAGATTAACCTTGGCGATAAGCCGGGTGAATGGGTCTCGCAATACGATGAACCGCGTGATGTCGTACTTACGATGTTCGGTGATTTTATCGCTTATCAGGAAAAAGGGAAAACGGATATTCCGACCGCTGTCGTCCTGACCAAAAGTGATATGCTTACTGCGTTGGCAGATGAAGAAGGCACATACATCAAGACGAACAGCAATATTTTTAATCCGATGGAGCATCGCAAATATATGGATTTGGATGAGTTCGCGAACATTGATGGCGAAGTTCGACGCTTCATCGAAAAGGTGGATAAGCCGTTCAAGGGCACGATGGATGTATATTTTACGGATACGGCCTATTTCGCAGTTTCCGCGCTGGGTAGCAATCCGGTGGAGCAAAAGCTGCAAGGGTTGGTTAGTCCGATCCGTGTGGATGAGCCATTCATTTGGCTGCTTTATAAGTTGAAGTACATTGAGGGGAGAGAATCACAGTGAGTTATTCTACCTCTCATTTAATACAACAGCAGATGTACACACGGGAACGGCGTGGTATTTTCCGTTCTACGGAAGGCTTCGATACAGTGGCTAATTCCAAAGGATTGGATGCTTCTTTTATTAAAAAGGTGCTCCATCCCTTATGTGTATATGATGCGCCTGCTGCTTTGACGGCGCGTGGTGAGAAACAGGAAAGCGTCTATCCGGAAGCTATACATCTGGTACGGACGGAGTCCGGGGATGTAGTGCTTGGCCGCAGTATTTATAAGGCCGCGGATTTTACTGGGCTGCGGAGCGCCTTTTTCACGCACAACTATGTGATTCCAGCCGGACATGGTGAATCTCCGTCTGACTATAAGCAGTGGCTGAACACATCCTTTGTTGATACCTATGATATTGAGCAGGGAACGGATTTGCCGGAATTGGAGCGTCTACCGGGTGGAAGTGTATTTCCGGCTGTTGACCCGTCTACAGTGCTGACTCAATTACAGCTGAGCGAAGAAGTGTTCAAACAGCTTTTATACGCAGTCATGATGTCCGCAGCAGGTCGCAAAAAGGTATATGTAGCGCTGAATGTTCCTGTAGAAGCGGTCGGATCTTCAGCCAAGCAGCTACTGGGTGTGCTGTATGCGGCACTGCCTTATGCATTTCGTAACAGACTCGGATTTCTTACATATGCACAGGAACCGAACAGCAGAAAAGGCATTCACTTGATGTTCGTTGAGCCTTTTAGTTTGCGTCCCGGTGATCGGAATGTGGAAAAGGACTTTGTATTTGACCTGTCTAACCATAGTCGAATACTTAATGTGGATGCAGAGCAGGTGAGACAGCCGTATTTTGACTGGATTGTTCGTACGTTGCTGAATGGTGAGACGCCGGACGATTTCTTCAAATTTGCCGAGCAAATGCTGACAGGTATGGAGGCCGGGCGTGATTTGACGCCATCCAGCTATCATGAGCTCATTACGTTGTACAGAATTGAGCAGGGAGAGCGGGCATTATACAACGAACAACGAATCGCTGTGTTACGAAGCTTGACTGATTATTTATCGCCACCCGATGCGCTGCCACGTAAAATGAGGCTGAATGATCTGTTTCTGTCGTTTTTTGATCATGAATTTGATCGGGTGAAGGATGGATATATTCCAGACGTAGGTCTAGTCGATAGTTTCAAGGACTATTATAAAGTTCATGCACGCAGCAGCGAAAATCGGTTGGTGGAATATTTAATCCGTTCGCTAAACAATGCTTATACTGCCAGAAATACGGAAGCAGTTACGTATATTTATCATACGATTGAAGAAAATCCATCATTAGGCAAGGCATATTTTACGAAAGTGTTGGGTAATCCAGCACTTACAAAAATGCTGTTCATTCCCTACATGGACAGTCAGATGAAAAGAACACCGGATGCCAAGGGACTGCTGGCTGTTGTGCACGAATGGGGCAGTCGGTATATCGAAGTGTCGGCGAATGCCGATTTTCAGCTTTTGGCAGAATCTGCGCTGATGGGCAGACTGCGTGCCGAAAGAAAACCAGTAGAGGCTGTGGCTGCCATTCACCAACGCTTGCGTCAATGGGACAGCAGCTCTGCCGTAGGCAAACTGTCCCCGTTGGAGCAATCTGGATTGACAGAGCGCTTGCAGGAAGCGTCGGATCGGTATTTACTTACCGAAGTAGAGCTAAAAGAAATATCACCCGATCAGGTCGTACAGATTCCATTTTTCACACGGCCCGATTTGGTGCAGTGGGTTGGAAAGCTGCCTGCTCCTCTCAAGGGACAAGCAGTGCGATTGATTGCGGCTTACGATTGGTTTAATACGGAGGAACCGGAACCGGCGGTGCTGGACGGCCTGGAGCCTGGCGAAGTAGAAAAGGTACAGGATTGGGCTTATGGCTGGCTGCCCCAGCAGCTTGCGGAAGGCCATTTTGCCCGTCTGTTGCCTGCTTTCTATCGTTCTGACGGGCCGGGAGAAGGAATATTGGACTTCGCTCGCCTAGTCGGTTCGATCCGCAAATGGGCGAAGGATAACGATACGATGTACCGTTTTATCCGATGGTCAGAGGAACACCCCGAGTTTGCTACTCCACGTGGCGGTTTCGAACCGGCGTATCGACGTGCGCTACTTCTATTCTTCCAAAAGGAAGGACGAGAGGGATTGCACAAAAAAACGCTGTGGCGTCAATATTTTGAACCTGCAAAGCCTGCTTTTAAAAATTTCTATTTGGCAGCAAAGCGGGAGACGGACACGCCGTTGGTCAAAACACTTCGTCGTTTCCGTAAAGGTGGGGTGATTTCCGGGATTGTGCTGATTGTCATTGTAGGTACGCTAGGTGGCCTTAAAGCAACCGGAGTGATCGGATCTGTTGACACACCTGCGCCTGTTGCTGCTCCGAAGCCTGTACAACAGCCTGTAGAGCCTACAGTGCCCGTAAAAGAGGAGCCTACGGCGATAGTGACACATGTGCCTAATACCAAGTCCACTACGAAAATGGTCAAGCTGTTGTTTGCGTTTCAGACATCGACAGAGCAGGCAGAATTTAAGCCGAAGAAGCTCGTCATTGTCGGGACGGATCAACAGGAGCACTTATACGAAAATTTTACGCTTGCTGAACAGAACGACAAGGAAGTAGCCATTAAAGCGAACAATGATCCATCCAGTGACGTAAACACTGGGAGCGCCACTACAAAAAGCACGACAGCAGATGGACAATCCACAGACAGTGGTGGTAAACCCAGTGGAACAAGCGGTGATCAGTCTGGAGCAGTGACAGGCAATACGGACGGAGGCTCGACTTCAGAGATTTCTACTGAGGGTAGTGGTAATGGAACCAATACAGACACTGACGCACCATCGGAGTATGATCTGAAGAAGTATCCTTATCGTACGCTGTTGACCATTTGGCAACGGCTGGAGCTGAATGATGCTAGTACGGTTACCGTTGATGGAGAAGAATATCCGCTAGTTCAAGTGAAAACTGCGGACTAAGCAACAATAAAACAGTAATGAATGATGAATGAAGTAAAAGACGGGTTTCCTTCAAGGGCTCGTCTTTTATTATGCCTATATTTCCATAAAGGATGAATTCAAAATTTGAAATTCACCTTATCTAATAAAACATCATTTTACGAAAGTATTGACACCAACTAGGCAGCTGATTAAAATTAGTTGGAATTCAAACTATTAAAATTAGATAGATATGGAGGTTAGTAGTGAGATGGGAAGTGAGGTGTATCCCGTTTGTCTTCCTTGGGAGGAAGAGAGTACGATGTATTTAATTAAATGGATTTTCACTACCGTCCGGCGCGAAATTGAAACAGCACTGCGCCCTTTGGGGCTCACCTCCCCACAATCGCAGACGCTCTATATACTGGCGATGTCGCCTGGAGTCACCAATACGGATTTGGAAAAGCTATTGCTTATTGATAAATCAAGCGTTACCAGCCTGGTTAACGGGATCGTTAAGAAAAACTGGGCAGTACGCAAAAGTCACCCGGAAGATGCACGAATGAAGCAAATCTATTTGACTGAGGAAGGTTTGGAGATTCACAAGACAGCTGAACGTACCATTGAGGCAATTAAAAGCTCGGTAGGTGAAACGTTATCTGTCGGAGAATCGGAGACGCTGCGCGGCCTGCTTAAAAAAATTCTCCACGATTACCGTTATGCGAACACCCGCGTTTGAGCGGATATATATAGAGTTTACCCGGATAGGGATATTCAAAAGCAGTGAAATACGATCTTAGATAAGAGGTTTACAGGAGAGGGAGACAACCAAATGATAAATGAACAAACTTATCCCAATGCGGATAAGCTTATGCGTGTGTTGGCTTTCACACTTGTTTTTTCAGTGATGAACGCTTTTATGTTTAATGTCGTTATGCCTGTGATTCGGGAGGAGTTTCATATTAGTGCTTCCGATGTAAGTTGGCTGCTGACTGGCTATATGATCGTGTATGCGGTTGGCTCGGTGACCTACGGCAAATTGGCAGATAAATATCGTCTTAAGGATTTGCTGACGTTTGGGATTATCTTTTTTGCACTGGGTTCGCTTATTGGACTGTTGGCCAATCAATTTTGGATGCTCATTGTAGCTCGTTTGCTTCAGGCTGCAGGGGCTGCAGTTATTCCGGCAACTGCTATGATCGTCCCAGTCCGTTATTTCTCGGCTGAAAAAAGAGGACGTGCTTTGGGCGTCACAGCAATCGGCTTGGCGTTAGGTACTGCACTGGCTCCGATTATTTCCGGTTTGATCACAGGCTTTGCAAGCTGGCGTTTTTTGTTCGTCATTTCCATGCTACCACTGATCGCATTGCCGTTTTTCCGCAAATATTTGGACGATCAGCGTGGAGAGGATCAGAAGTTCGATTTTCTTGGTGGATTATTGCTGGGTGGAACAGTAGCCTTCTTGTTACTTTCGATTTCGCAAACCAATATGATGTTTTTTCTGCTCGGTATGGTGTTATTTGCACTGTTTATATGGCGCATTAACACTGCGCATGATCCATTCATCCAGCCGAAGCTGTTCCGTAACAAGCAATATTCATACGGGCTCCTTATCGCTTTTTTAGGGACGGGGATTAGCTTTGGATTGCCGTACTTGGCACCGCAGTTTCTGAACAGTCTCAATCAGCTTACGCCGGCAATAATTGGACTGGTTATGTTTCCGGCTGCTATTGCTTCGGCTCTATTGGGTAAAAGAGGGGGGCGTTTGGCGGATAGTAAAGGAAATTCGTTTCTCGTCTATACAGCTGTATCGCTTTTGTTCATCTGTTTTATCAGCTTGTCTACGTTTGTGGGTGCATCTCCGTATCTGATTTTATTTTTGCTTATTTTCGGAAACGTAGGTCAGACCTTCATGCAAATTGCCATGTCCAACACGATTTCTCGTACCTTGTCGAAAGACCAGATTGGTGTTGGAATGGGGCTGCTATCTCTGCTGAATTTCATTGCCGGAGCGATCACGACAAGTATTTTGGGCAAAACGCTGGATAGTTCGTCGTCCTTTCATTTGAATCCTGTCGTATCTAATGTGCAGGTGTTCAATTTTAGCAATATTTTTACGGTGCTTGCACTGATTGCGCTTGTGACGATGGGACTTTATGCGTTGCAATTCCGAAGGGGTTCACGCCGTAATACGCCTGCTGTTGAACAAGGATAAACATTTGATGCAAACTCATGCCAAAACAAGGGTATAATATAGAAGGAAAAGTTCATCTATGGAAGGACGGAGTGTCCAGCATGACAAGAAACCTTCAATATGTGCCCTATGGTTATGAGCCTCCGATCGAGACGCATAAAGGGACCATGGTTTACTATGATACGTTCGAGCAGATTACAGCCAGAGAGCTGGAGCTTTTTGCCGAAACGGGGGCTGCATTATCTTTTACAAAGCTGGTGCTGTATCCGCTACATGAAGAAACCGTCAGAAGAATGTGGAAGCAGCCGGTACGTTCGTATTACAAGCGGGTGGACGAGCTGGGAGAGTGGCAGCGGGAGCAGGCTTTGAGTGCTGTTGTGATTGAGAGTTGGGAAGGTAAGCGTAAAAAGTATACGCCGATTGAAGCAGCCATCCGTTTTTTGGCGGAAAAGTATACGACCCCACTTTTTTTGTACATGAGTCCTGAAACTGCAAATTTGTGCGCTTCCTATGCATCGTTTGGAGAATGGATTAGAAATGTCAGATTGCTGCTTTCGAGCGAACCCCAGGAACTTCATCCGAAGCTTGCACAGTACCGTAATCGCTGGAACACGGTAGAAGAAGCGACAAACCGTGACTCTAAGGTTGACAAAGCGGAGCATGAATTATAGAATAGAACTAATCGTAAAAATTACTATTGTAATTGTATACCATGTATTCCAATTAAGGAGGAAGAGAAATGCGCGTAATTGTTACCTTGGCATGCACCGAATCCGGTGATCGCAACTATACAACAACCAAGAACAAAAGAAATCATCCGGAGCGTCTTGAAATGAAAAAATACTCTCCGCGTCTGAAAAAGTACACGATCCATCGTGAAACTAGATAATTTGAGGCTTGCTATATAGCAACCTGAATGATCCTGCATCCTGAACGGAGCCTGTAATTCTAATGAATATAGGGCTTCATGAAAGGAGCTGCGGCATGATCTCTCCAGTTAACGATGAAGAAATCGTGTTAAGTTTGCAAAAGCCTGCGTTATGGAACCGGCGAAAACTTGAATTAGTCCAGTGGACAGAGAGTCCAAAGTTAAAGCTTGCACCTAAGAAAACGGCTTTTTATCAAGGCTGTATGATAGATGCCGAGCTACATGGCACGCTTTGCCTTTTGAATCGAAAGCACGTGGCTACCGAGTTCTCCTGTGCTGGTGTCAGCATTTGGGACGAGCCGGAGGACCATTCACTATATGCTTATATAACGATGAAGGCTGACGAAAGATCCGGAGCGTTCGTGCAATGGGCGATGCGATATATGCGGCATCGTTTGCTTGTCGTTTACGAGCTTGAGCGCAACCGTTATAATCTGTCGTCTTTTTTTCTGGGACATAACCGTTCCTTTTGCCAACTGATGGAGTATTGCGCCAGTACGTTTGAGTTTGAAACTAAAACTATATGAAAGATTAGGTGAAACTAATGAAAAAAGATATTCATCCAACATTGAACAAAGTTATCTTTTTGGACCCTAGCTGTGGATTTACTTTCCTGAGTGCTTCCACTAAATATTCGCAAGAAACGATGGAATGGGAAGATGGCAACACATACCCAGTTATCCGTGTAGATACTAGCTCCGCTTCCCACCCGTTCTTCACTGGTAAACAAAGAAACGTGGATATCGGTGGCCGTGTGGATCGCTTTAACAAAAAATATAACCTTAAGTAAGAACAGTCGAGCGTTATGTTTATGGATTATGCTAATAATCCGTGAACATCGCTTTTTAAAAAACCTCCTGCAGATGCAGGAGGTTTTTTTGTCTTAATCTAGACCTGTCATTTATAGCGAAATGAAGCACTGTTCCCATTGGTCGGTAATGGATGCTTTGTCGAGCTGCTCCCCAATTAGCGTGACATATCCCTGACTCACGGGAAGTGCAGTAGGCTGCCACTCCAAGTGATTTCCTGAAAATTGCAAAAGCATTGTACCTTCCTGAGGAAGTACGCAATAACCTTTCGCTCGAAGCAGTGAGGAACCTAACCCGGTTAGAAAGTTTTCTAATCGTTGTTTTTCGAGTGGCTGAGGAGAATATTGATGCAGCGTTATGCTCTCCAGACGGGAGAACGAATGAGGCTGCTTAGGATCGTGGTTATGACTGTGTGTCGAAATAACTTTGAAAGCCGTACTTCTGGAGACACTACTGGTGCTTCCGATACTTTTGACGGGAATGGGGACGAACGGTGCATCTGCATCAGTGAGCTGGACCTGTGCAGGTGCTGGTTGAGGTGTCTGTGCAGGTTTCGCGGCAACGGATGCGGAGGCCAGAACAGGCTCTAGTAGTGGTTCAAGGTCAACCCGGCTATATTCAGTAGTTTGCAGCTTGGCCGTATCGTTGAGCTTGCGGATGCTCTTGACGACCTTCGTCACTTCACGGCTGCTTGCTGCATCCGTCTTGTTCACCACAATGAAGTCTGCGGTGCGCAGCTGTCCGTGCAGGGTGCGAACCAGTTCTTTATCAGCCGTAAAGCGGCTGTTGTATTCATGGAACAGCTCAGCATCCACAACACTGATGCTGTGAACCAGATAAAGCCGATCTGCCAGTAGAGGGGAGCGAAGCTCCTCCAGTACTTGTTCGGGGTTGGCTACCCCGGTGGTTTCCATGAAGATCAGATCTGGCTCCTGGCTGAGCAGGGTATGCAGAGCCCCTGCCAGCTCATTTCTTTTGCTGCAACAAATGCAGCCTTCTAGCAATCCTTCTACTGTTACGTCAGGCATTTCCTCTGAAATTATAGCGCTGTCTACATCATATTCGCCCATTTCGTTCATTAAAACAGCAGCACGAAGGGGGATTTGACGAGTATGGGCTAATAGGCGCAAAAGCAGTGTTGTTTTGCCGCTTCCAAGAAAACCACTGATTAAAATAACAGGAACTTTATTCATCATTTTTCCTCCTTGGTGGGTTTAGTGTGCTGTGTTCAAGCGATCAAAGGTAGCTACCGAGTCTGCTTGGGTATAGACATAAGGGGATTCTGGCTGCTCGACAGCGGTTATTTTTTCGGATCGAATTTCAAGTACGGGAGCGTTGCCCTTTTGTGTGGCATGCAGTGTTCCTTCAATGGTCACCCAGGTATCCTTGTCAAAGGACGGGGCCTTCTGGGATTGGACGATGATCCCGAATGGCATGGCATCGGCAGTACAGCACATGACGAGGAATCTTCCTACTGCAAATAGGCCTTTACCCGGCAGGTTGTCGTCTTTATAGACAAAGCCAGTCACCTGTACTTTTTTTCCTTCAAAAGCTTGTTTATATAACTCAATGGCTCCAATAGTTTCGGAAAAAATCTCAGGCTTGATCTGTATGATAGGTTGCTGATACAGGCGTTTCGCCAGCTCGGCGAATTCTACATTGTACTTGTCAGGCGGAACGAACAGCTTATCCAGCGTTTCCTGACTCCATTTTCCCTCTGGAGGGGACGAAGTTGGGACGGAAGATGCAGTTGATAAAAGGGAGGCGGTGGATGCTTTCGTGGTCTGTGTATCTGTTTTTCGTCGGATATCCGGGTTGGGATACGTGAAGGACATGCCTTTTTTGGCGGCCATATCACTACCAAGTGCCTGATTGGGCAGCAGAGAACCGAACAGGAGCGGGATGAGCAGCATTCCATATACGAGTGTTTTTTTGAACCAGCTTTGCGGCAACGGATGCTCACAATCACATACATCCTCACCGTCCCGCTCCCCGATGATTCCGTGCCATGCCATCGCCAATGCGATGAACAAGAGTGGTACAGGACAGAGTAGGAGCAGCTTTTGCATATGGGGAGCCAAGTAGTAATGAAGTGCATTCGTGCGGCTTAATGAGACGATGTACACAGCCAATCCGATCAGGAGCAAGGAGCGCATGCCGTATTGCCAGCGAATGCTAAAGGTTGAATTCACGTTTGTATTCACCTCCCTAATAACCATTCAGCAGCTATAGAACCCACTAGGACGAGTGAAACAATGAGCAAGCCCAGGATGGCGACAAATTTGGTGCGGAAGGTGCTTAGCAGCATGAGCGTGCCTTTGAAGTCTAGCATCGGACCGAGTACAAGAAAGGCTGCCAGCGGACCCAGTGTAAAGGTATGTGAAAAAGCAGTGGCTACAAAGGCATCGGAGGTGGAACACAGCGACAGTATGTAGGCAAAACCCATCATAAAGGCGTACGATCCAACCGTTCCATTGCTTAACGAAAGCAGTTCATCGCGTGGGATGAAGGTTTGAATGCAGGCTGTTAATAGTGCGCCGATAATGAGATATTTACTCATGTCCAAAAACTCGTCACCAGCATGTACAAAAAAGCCCCGCCATGTGCGACTATGCCGATGAGTCTGATTGTTCTGCTTTTGCTGGTTAAAAGAGAGCAACGACCGTTTGAGCGGATGCACTCGTACAAAGGCATACACGATCAGCCCGATGATCGCGGAGACGGCAAAAGCCAAACCCATTCGAACGGCAGTGACCTCGGGATGGGAAGGGAAAGCCATCATCGTCGCAGCCAGTACCACGGGATTGATAATGGGCCCGCTTAAAATAAAAGTGATACCCATATAGGCAGGCATTCCCTTGAGCATTAATTGCCGAACGACAGGGATCATGCCGCATTCACAGATGGGAAATAGCATACCTAGTAAGGAGGCCAGCAGGACACCCGGTACAGGATGCGCAGGCGCTATTTTGCGAATCCATGTCTCCGGTACAAGCCACTGCAAAAGGGATGAGACGAGCACACCGATAAGGAGAAACGGAACAGCTTCCAGAAAAATGCCCATAAATACCGTTTTTAACGGTTGCAGCTGCCCCATATCTAACAAACGAAGCCACTGGGGAGATAGCGTGACAAGCACAGGGATGAGAAAGGCAAACGGAATTATAAAAGGCAGCATCTTCAACAGCGTACTGTTTTTCATTCCACGTCTCCTTGAGAATAAGGGTTCTTATCTACATCCTATGTCTGTAGAGGGACAATCATGCCCGCTGGATTGTGCTTGTCTCACCTCCTATATTGACAATTCAAAGAGTGGTCATATATATTTATGTTTGTTATTAGTAATTATTACGATTAAATTTCGATAAATGATTGCAAGAAGGAAACTTTTACGGTACGATCCATATTAAATGTTGCAAAGACAAGGAGGGGTTATATGATACCGATTGTTGTTTTATCCGGTTTTTTGGGTAGCGGTAAAACCACTCTTCTTCAGCATGCGCTGGCTTACTACAAGGAGAAGGGCCTCAAGCCAGCCATTTTGATGAATGAGTTGGGTGATGTTAATCTGGACGGCAGTTTGGTGAATGGCCAAGCACCCATGAAGGAAATGCTCAGCGGTTGTATATGCTGTACCATTCGCGGGGATTTGGGCGTCGAGCTCATGAATCTTGCTGATGAATATAAGCCGGACGTGATTATTGTAGAATGTACCGGAGTGGCTAACCCGATGGAGATTGTAGATGCAGTGACAGACGCCTCCATCTATTCCTCTATGATTTTACAATCCGTTATCACGGTCATAGACGCGCATCAATTTCTGGACTTTGCCTCGGGGAACGAGAGAAGCAAGTCGCTTCGTTTGATGCAGGATCAGCTTCGGTGCGCTTCCAAACTGATTATTAACAAGACCGATTTATTGGCTGCGGGCGAGTTGCAGAAAGTACAGGCCCTCGTAAAAGAGTTAAATCCATATGCTCTGACTGTGAGCACGCAACGAAGTGACGTGGACGCGGGTATTTTTTTCTCCACTCAAGGAGAGGAGCGTATGGACGTTTTGCGGCATAAGGAATCCGCAGTTGATATTGAGAGTGAACATCCTCATTCGGAAAATCATCTGCACACGTATGATCATGATGACCATACAGACCATCAGTCTCATGATCACCTTGATCACGCCCATGACCACGAACATGGGGAGCATTATCATTCCTACGACCATGTAGTTGTTCACACGCATTTCTTTGGACAACCTGTGCCACGATCCGAGTTTGAACAGTTGTTCCGCAGTTTGCCAGCTGAAATTTACCGGGCCAAAGGAATTGTGCGGTTTCTGGAATCAGAGGGCCAGATGATGTTTCAATTTGCCTATCGGGAGCTGGAAATCATTCCGATCCGCCCGCAAAAGCCAGTGAACGATGTAGCGGTTGTCATGGGTGAGAATTTCTCTGCTTCCGAGATCGAGGGACAATTGAGAAAGCTGGAAGCGGCCGAAAAGCCATTGAGTAGTTCATGACTTCGAGAACGAGCAACCTTAATCCATCACAACATAATTCTCGCGCACACCTAGCGGGCAAGCCTACTTGGGGATTTACAACAATTCTGCTGCTGACTGCTGGGCTGTTGCTTTCGGTCACACTCGCGGTTATGCTGGGTCCTGTAGCTGTCGCACCGGGGACGATATGGCGAATTGCACTGTCCCATCTTCCCTGGCTGGACCAGTGGATACCCGTGACATGGACCAAGCCTGAGCAATATATCGTTTGGGAAATCCGCTTTCCACGCGTGCTGCTAGGTGTTGTCGTAGGAGCAGGACTTGCTGTTACAGGGGCGACTATACAGGCATTAATCCGTAATTCGTTAGCAGATCCCTATATTTTAGGAGTCTCGTCTGGGGCTTCGGTAACAGCCACGTTGGTGATTGTGTTCGGAGCTTTCGGATTTTTAGGACGACTTGCGCTGCCTTTATCTGCTTTTATAGGTTCGTTAACTGCAATGCTTATGGTGTTCGCGTTATCCCGTGTGGCTGGGAGCATATCGACGACCCGCTTATTGCTGGCAGGGGTGGCGGTGTCTATGATGCTGTCGGCAGTGACTAGCTTTATCGTTACGATGGCCCCGAATGAAAAAGGCATTCGTGACGCGATGTATTGGATGATGGGAAGTCTGGCAGGTGCTCAATGGGATACGCTTTTTATTCCAAGCCTCATTGTAGCCGTTGGAACGGCTGTGCTCCTGACCCGATACCGTTCGCTGAATGCTTTGCTAACGGGTGAAGAGACCGCAGTAACGCTCGGTGTGAACGTACAGGCGTTCCGCGTATTACTGGTTGTTATGGCGTCTCTTTTAACCGGGGCAGTCGTATCAGTTAGTGGCTCGATTGGCTTTGTCGGGCTTATGATTCCGCACATCGTTAGGCTGGTCGTAGGATCAGATCATCGGCGCGTGCTGCCTGTCAGTCTATTGGCGGGAGCTATTTTTGTTGTGTGGGCTGATGTGTGTGCCCGGCTCCTGCTGGCTCCCCAGGAGCTGCCGATTGGTATTGTGACGGCTGTGTGCGGAGGACCCTTTTTTGTGTGGCTGCTGCGTCGTAGTTCCTACTCGTTTGGAGGCGAAAAATGAATATAGAAGTCGAATGCGTGACCTTCAGTATTCACGACAAACGGCTGATCGACGGCATCTGTCTCCAGGTAAAAGCAGGGGAGCTGGTCGGATTGATCGGTCCAAATGGCAGCGGGAAATCGACGTTGCTCAAAAATATGTATCGTGTGCTAAAGCCTGACAGTGGTTTGGTTACGTTGGATGGCCAGGATATGCTGCGGATGAAGTATAAAGAGACGGCCCGACAAATGGCAGTGGTGAGTCAGGATGCGCCGCAAACGTTTGATTTTTCAGTACGGGACATCGTGCTGATGGGGCGCCATCCGCATAAGAAACTGCTGGAAGCAGATACTGTCGTCGATCATGAACTGGTCGAGCAGGCGCTGGAGCGGGTAGGCATGGATGCTCAGGCAGATCAGGGCTTTGCCACCTTGTCCGGCGGCGAAAAGCAACGGGTATTGATCGCCAGAGCTTTGGCCGGGCAGGCGAGATTTCTTGTTTTGGATGAGCCGACGAATCATCTGGATATCAGGTATCAGTTGCAAATTTTGGATTTGGTCAAAACACTTCGGATAACTACGCTAGCTGCACTACATGATTTGAATTTGGCGGCATTTTATTGTGATCGAATGTATGTATTAAAAGAAGGCAAAGTGGTAGCCTCTGGCATAACGGAGGATGTGCTTCAGCCAGACCTGCTGTGGAGTGTATTCGGTGTGGAGACAGAAATCTGCATTCATCCAAAAACCGGGAAGCCGAATATTACCTTTTTACCGGATTCTCTCAGGAGAGGAGGCTATCCATAACGTCAACAGAAAAGGTGATACGATGAGGTAAGATATACTACAAATAAAAGAGGAGACGGTACATATGAAAAAATATAGCAAGCCCGCGTTACCGCTGGTTATGCTCGCTTTGGCGATGATGCTGTTGTTATCAGCCTGCGCAGCAGGAAACACAGCTCAAACAAGCGATCCATTGGCAAACGGGCAGCAACCTGCCGCATTGCAATCGGCAACCAATAAGACGTTGGTAGAGCTTGAGAACATGGGCGTTAAAATGGTATTTCCCGAGGCGCCCAAACGCGCGGTTACATTGAACCAGCATGCAACTGAGGTTATGCTGGCCCTTGGACTGGAATCCTCTATGGTAGGAACTGCGTATTTGGATGATCAGATTTTGCCAAAATATAAGGCTCAATATGACAAAATCCCGGTACTGGCCGGACAATATCCGTCCAAAGAGGTGTTTATGGCCGCTGCACCGGATTTTGCCTATGCGGGCTGGAAGAGTGCCTTTAATGATAAAAATCTGGGTTCCCGTGAGGAGCTAGCCAAACAAGGGGTGCTGACCTATGTACAGGAGTCCTCAAATAAACCGGGTCCCACGTTAGAAGATGTGTATCAGGATATACTAAATATTGGGCGTATTTTCAGGGTTGAGGAGCGTGCAGAAAAGCTGGTAAATGACATTCGTGAACAAGTGCAGTCCATTCAGACTCAAATTGGTATTGTTGAACAGCCACCCAAGGTGTTTGTCTATGACAGCGGAGAAGACAAGCCCTTTACGGCTGCCAACAATTACCTAACGTCTTTGATTGAAAGTGTGAAGGCGAAAAATATTTTTGATGATATCGACAAAAGTTTTACCGAGGTAAGCTGGGAAGAGGTTGTGAACCGTAATCCTGACGTCATTGTCATTCTCGACTATGGAGATACTTCACTGGCGGATAAAGAGAAGCTGCTCCTGAGCAAGCCTGCGCTGGCTGGTGTGGAAGCGATCAAAAACAAACGGTTTATAGTACTGCCATTATCCGCAGCGGCTGAAGGCGTGCGCGCTCCGATCGCGTTGAAAACCTTGGCGGCAGGCTTATACCCGGACAAGGTGAAGTAAACAAACAAAAGAGTTTCCAAAACATTGACGAACCTTGCCTAAACTGTTAAACTTGCTAATGCGTAAAGGTTACGTTTATCAAACGCTTATTTTTTTATTACCAAATCGTAATAATTACGGTAGATGGTTTAATGATCATAAACGACCTGGAGAATCTGCGCAAATGATGATCGCTCAGATGGCTCCAGGCTTTTTAAAGGAAAAGGAGATTTGCGTCATGTTATTGGCCTCATTGGAACAGGTCACATTTGGCTACGGAGACGTTCCTAACTTGGTGGATGCCAATGTTGAAATTTTTTCGGGAGAATTTGTAGCTATTACCGGACCGAATGGTGCTTCCAAATCAACCATGCTCAAACTGTTGCTCGGCTTGCTTCAGCCTTGGAAGGGCAAGGTGTTCATGTCTAACCGTACAGGTGAAGGCAAAAAGCTCGTTGTCGGATTTGTATCCCAACAAATTGCTGCTTTCAATGGCGGATTTCCAAGTACGATTTTGGAATTTGTCCGTTCAGGAAGATATACTCATGGCTCTTGGTTACGCCGTATGCGGTCTGAGGATCATGATCTGACTGAGCAGGCGCTGCGTCAAGTAGGCATGTGGGATTTGCGTCACCGTAAAATCGGAGAATTGTCGGGTGGACAGAAGCAGCGTATTTGTGTGGCAAGAGCACTCGCTCAGGAATCGGATTTGCTCATTTTGGATGAGCCTACGACCGGAATGGATCAGGAAAGCCGCCATCATTTCTACGATCTGATGAATCAGCAGGTTAAGGAATATGGAAGAACTGTGGTCATGGTGACCCATGGACTATCGGAAGTGCAACATTATCTGGATCGAATTATTGAGCTTGAGAGGAAGGAAGATGGCGGATGGAAATGCTGCACTACGACTTCATGCAGCGGGCATTTTGTGCCGGTGGGGTAATTGCACTGCTGGCCTCGGTGCTTGGAGTATACCTGATGCTACGGCGTCAGGCTCTCATGGCGGACATGCTATCGCATGTATCGCTGGCAGGGGTGGCAGCGGGTGCCTATTTAGGCATTAACCCAACGATAACTGGATTTATTGTTGCCGTAATCGGCGCGATTATCGTTGAATACGTCCGCAGGTCTTATAAAACATATAGTGAGATATCTGTGGCTATTATTATGGTAGGTGGCCTCTCGACGGCCGTTATTTTAATGAATCTGAATCAGAGCATCAACAAAGGGTTTTCCGCTTATTTGTTCGGTTCGGTAGTAGCGGTCAATCAGACAGAGCTGATGTTGATGATTGTAGTGGCTGTGATCGGAGGTATTTTCTTTTTTGTATTCCGGCGTCCATTGTATCAGATTACCTTTGATGAAGAAACGGCGAAGACTAATGGTCTTCCTGTCAAGTCCATCTCATTTGCATTTAGTATTTTAACAGGGATGATTGTAGCTGCTGCAATGCCGATTGTCGGTGTGCTGCTTGTCTCCTCACTCATCGTGCTCCCTGCGGCGCTGGCGATTCGAATCGCACCGAGCTTCGCGGCAGCCATCTGGATATCTATGATCACTGCATTGATCGGCGTATTTATGGGTTTAACGGCGTCGTATGAACTTAGTACACCCCCAGGGGGGACAATTGCCATGGTGCTGTTATTATTCCTGATCGTAGGAGCTGGTATTCAAAAGCTGGTCCGTAAGCTGGGCAAGCAGCAGGCTTCCCGACGGAAGAATGCGACAGGCCAGTGAGTGTAATTACAGTGAGAGTGACTAAAAACTAACGCATAAAGGAGTAATGAATATGAATACATGGTTCAAAAAAACATTTGTATTGTCTGCGGGACTAGCACTTATTTTGTCTGGCTGCGGAGCCAAATCTGATAATACAGCTACAAATGCTTCCCAAACCGAGCCGAATGCGGCACAAACAGCAGACAAGCTGAATGTGGTCACCACTTTTTATCCAATGTATGAATTTACCAAGCAAGTTGCTGGAGACCATGCTAACGTAACCGCGTTGATTCCTGCCGGTGCTGAGCCGCATGACTGGGAACCGAGCGCCAAAGATATGGCACAGGTTAAGGATGCTGACGTATTTGTTTATAACGGTATCGTCGAAGGTTGGGCAGAACAGGCTTTGAGCAGCGCGTCCAACGATAAGCGTGTTGTAGTTGAAGCGAGCAAAGGATTGAACCTGATGGAAGGCACGGCTGAGGAAGAAGGAGAAGAAGCACACGCAGAGGAAGGCCATGATCATGATCATGTGCTGGACCCTCATGTATGGCTTAATCCAGTCTTGGCCCAAAAAGAAGTGGAGTCCATTGAAGCAGGGCTTGTGGCAGCCGATCCGGCAAACAAAGCTGATTATGAGAAAAACGCTGATGCTTATATCGCCAAGCTGAAGGAGCTGGATAACGAGTTCAAAACAGGTCTGAAAGATGTAAAACGTAAAGACTTTATTACGCAGCATGCTGCTTTTGGTTATTTGGCTAAGCAATATGGTCTGACCCAAGTACCCATTGCCGGATTATCTCCGGAACAAGAGCCTACACCAGACAAGCTGGCGGGTATTATCAAATTTGCTAAAGAAAATAATGTTAAAACGATTTTCTTTGAAACTCTTGTTGATCCGAAGGTCGCTGAGACCGTAGCTACTGAAATCGGTTCAAAAACCGATGTACTGAATCCGCTCGAAGGATTGACGGATGAAGACAAACAGAAGAACCTGGATTACCTTGGTGTGATGAAAAACAATCTGGAGGCTTTGAAAAAAGCTCTGAATGAATAAGGAATTCTTAAACGAATAAGTTTAAAAACTGACGTCGGAATGATACCGGCGTCAGTTTTTTTATAACTATCTAAGAAGATTGTACTTTCTGGGCTAGTGCTCTAGATACAGTAGATATATAGTCCTTTGTAATTTGCTTTTCAGAAATGATTTACGTCATTGTGAAACGTTTTTTTGAAAACTAATTCTGTAGTAGCTAGTTTCAAATTTCTTTTATAATTCATTGGTAGCGTTTTTATTTTTACAGATTCTTTCTATTAATATTACTAGTTTATTCACCGATATTGAAGTTTGGGCGTGCATATCATTTGACAACGGATTGGAGAGGTTAATTTGGCAACAGTTATAGTAGTGGATGACTCTTTATTTATGCGTTCTGTGCTTAAGGATATTCTTTTGGATTTAGGTCACGCTGTTATTGCGGAAGCAGAAAATGGGTATGATGCTGTTTTGAAATACGCACACTTTCGTCCCGATTTAATCACCATGGATATTAATATGCCTAAGATGGACGGACTTGAGGCTGTTAAAAAGATTGTAGAGCTTGATCCCCAAGCCAACATTTTGATGTGTTCTGCTTTGGGGCAGCAGGAAGCGATTATAAAAGCATTTCAGGCAGGTGCAAAAGACTTTATTGTTAAACCATTTGAGATGGAAAGGGTCGTGAATGCAGTCACAAAAATGCTGGGGAGTTAAGGAATCAAGATTTTTAATACATAAATATTGAACATGTTAAAGCGAGAATTCCATGCTTATTTTCACGAATATGGAGATGAATAGGATGAGCAATCGAGTGTTGTCTCAAAAAGTATTTATAGACGAACTGATCGCTACGATCAAGAATGGAGGGCTTGTCCCTGTAAATTATGAACACCTCGTCAGCGAACAAAGGGAAAGAATGGATGCTCTTAACAATGAACTTACCCTTCGTATTGAGGGATTAGAGACCGATTTGATCTCTGCTTCGACACATTCCATTCCTTTTGCCAATGGCGAAATTATGTTTCTTGCTCGCTATATTGTACTCATTGGGGATCATACCGAGGGATACTTTGTGTTCTATCGAGCAGAAGACTGTGAAAGTCCAGAGGAATATCAGTTTTTAACAAGCTCTTATCAACTTCCACATTTATTACTTGAATTATCTCTTTCTTTAAAAGAACATGGTACTAATGAGCCGCTTGATATTCTGACTTATTGGAATGGCCCTGTCTATCCGCTGAAAGATTTGAATAAAGAAGATATTAAGCTATCCACCTATGAATTTTAAAGTGAGGAGATGGGATTAGGGCCATCGAGGTTTGGTAATTACTTATACAAAGGAGTTGAAAAATCAATGATTAGTAAAGTCGGTCAAATTATGTTGTATGTAAATAACCAGGATGAGGCACTGGATTTTTGGACAAAAAAAGTAGGATTTAAAGTAATTTCTGAAGAAAATAATGGTCAAGGAATGAGATGGATTGAAATTGCTCCTGCAAAGGGTGCAGAAACAAGCATTATTCTCCACAATAAGGAATTCGTTGCTAAAATGTCACCTGAATTAAATCTCGGTACACCTTCTTTAATGTTTTTTTCGGAAAATCTTGATCAATTATATGACGACTTATCAAATAAAAATGTCAAAGTTGGAGAAATTGTAACTATGCCTTTCGGAAGAGTGTTTAACTTTGCAGATAATGAAGAAAATTACTTTGCTGTAAGGGAACGAACTAAATAATAAATTTTTGTAGAAGTTAAATTTTTAAGTTCAGATTACATTGTTACGAAATCCCTTGAGAGAGTCAAATCCCTCAGGGGATTTTTTTACATTGATAATCAAACGCATGTTCGCATATAATACAAACAAACGTTCTGATAAGGAGTGAAGGATCATGTTGGAAAAATACGTGGGGCAGATCGTGGAAATCGTGTATTTGGATCGGAAGGGCAAACTGTCTCATCGGCGTATCGAGGTGCATCGTGTGCAGAATGGCTTGATACGAGCCATCTGTTTACAGACAGGCCAGCCACGTGTTTTTCGATTAGATCATGTATTGGCATGGCATCCGGTAACCAGAACAGCATAGGAGGGGCTTACGATGGGGAAAAAGCTTGAAGGAAATGGCATATGGGAAAGCTCACGCATGATTTTGCCTGAGCATCGGGAGGCATATTTAAGACTGATGAAGGAGCAAGGAAGGCGCGGCAAGCCAGCACTGGACGATCAGGAAATGCAGCAGATTGAACAGGCCATTATCGTATCCTATAACGAACGTAAGCCTATTACGCTAAAAGTGTTCAATCCATTTGATGATGAGGAGCTGCGTGGACTGGTCACAGTAATTAACACAAGTCGGCGAGAAGTGAAGCTATCCCGTGGGGAAGAGGATTTTAGCTGGATTAAGTTGGAGGAAATTATCGAGGCGCATATATAAAAACAGTCTGACTAAGTCGGAGTGTTTTTTACATTTGTCCCGCCGTTTTTTAAAATTAAGATTGTAGCTCTATGAATCCATATTTAAAATAAAACTGTAATTGCAAAAGGAGGAGTTCAATATGAAAATAAGTAAAAATAATGCTGAACATTATATATGGGGAGATCAATGTGATGGTTGGCGCTTGGTGAAAAATAATGATTTGAGCATTATTCATGAGCGGATGCCCGGAAATACACATGAGGTCAGACATTATCATCATCATGCGCGCCAATTTTTCTTTATTTTATCAGGTACAGCGGTACTTGAAGTGGATGGTGAACGAATCCAATTAGGATCTCAGGAAGGGTGTGAGGTTCCTCCTATGGTGCCTCATCAAATGTTTAATGAAACGAATCAGGATGTTGAATTTTTGGTTATTTCTCAGCCTGCGAGCAGAGGTGACCGGGTTCTGGCCGAAAAATAATATTTTGGAGCAGACATGTTCCAGCGAAGGTTGACAAGTCTTTTTTAGTACCGTATAGTGCTAAATATGATGAAAAAAAATAAAATCACGAATCGGGATGTTGTTCTGCGCATCGCCACCTCATTGTTTCTTACCCAAGGATATCATGCAACAAGTATGGATGAAATTGTGGCTGTGAGCAATGTGTCCAAAACCAACATTTACTATTATTTTAAAAGTAAAGAAGAGCTACTTTCAGCCATTCTGGATCAACTGATTCAAACGTATAATGAGATGATTTATGAAGTTGTTTCGCGTAAGGATCAGTCTGTTCAGGAACGTTTTGAAATCCTTCTTCAATTGCTGACAGAGCAAGAGACAGATTGTTTGGGAGGCTGTCCCTTTATTACTCTTTATACGCAAATGCCTCAAGATAGCGCCTTGTTTCGGAATAAAATAAGCCAGTTCTTCCAAAGCCAAATCACTACCGTAGAAATATTGCTGAACGAGGGAAGGGAAAGATTAGAGATTCAGGCTGAACTTCCTGCGAGGTCGACGGCCCAATTCATCGTCTCGGCCATTGAAGGTGCGCTCTTTCTGCAGCATGCAAGCCAGGACCCGAGCATACTCGAAAATTTAAAATTTACTTTAGCACTTCTGCTAAAGTGATTTTTTTAATCTTCATTAGTACTACGAAGTACTAAAAATTAAAAAAGGCAGGTTTCGTATATGGCACATATCTTTATCACGGGCGGTACAGGGTTTATCGGCATGCATACGTTACGACAACTTTCAAAGGCGGAACACACTATTACCGTCCTGGTTCGTTCGCAGCAGAAGTGGGAACAAATATGCAGGCAAATGGATTTGGAGACAGCATGGCATATCGGGAAATTAACACCGGTTATTGGCAATTTGAGTATACCTGCTCTAGGATTAAATCCTGTTGACAGGCAACTCGTGGAGACAGCAGATGTGATAATTCACGCAGGAGGCCCGATGGATATTCTGCTGGGAGAGGAGGATGCGAGAGCAGCTTTTCTACAAGCGGCAGAAGAAATGATAACGTTGGCTACACATATTCATGCGAGCAAAGGGTTACGACATTTTATTCATTTGGTTGGGTATAAAAGCCCTTTTAATGATCATAACTGGATTACTCCTGAGCCCGTCATCGCTCATTTGGAACAGGCGCCTCCATATGAAAGGATGAAATTTTTGGCTGATTTGCGTATTCGTCAAGGAGCACACAAGGAAGGATTTCCGCTTTCGGTTGTCCATTTGAGCGTTGTCATGGGTGACTCAGAGTCTGGGGATACGCCCCAAACTGGTGGGCTAGGCATTCTCGTAGGTTCTACAGCGCGCAAGCTTATGGGACTTGTCCCCGGCGGAAAATCTCATTGGCTTCCCTTGGTCCATGTAGATCATGCAGCCGAATTGATCAGTGTTCTTACGAAGGAATCACATCCTGCTAGTGAAACATACTACTTGATGGATGACAGGCAGCAGAGTCCAACGATGATAGAGCTGGGAACGAATATGGCGAAGGAGCTTCGTGTCTGTAAACCGCTCGGTTCGATCTCGCCAGCTTGGCTAACCAGTATATTGGGTACTCCTCTGGGCCAAAAGTTAGGTATTCCGAAGGAATCACTCGATTTTATCGTGGATGTGGACTACCCACTGGATGCAGCACGAGAGATTCAACGTAAATACGGGTTGTCACAGGCAACGAACAAAAGCATGTTCCCATTTGTCATTACTGATCTTGATTTCAGGATTGCTCATTCCACCATAGATACAGATGGATATGTCCGCAACAGACGTGGGCCATTAGCTACCCTGGAGCGAAGGGTGAAGAATGGAAATCCAACGATCGTATTAGTTCACGGTACTTTCAGCGGGGCAGATTGTTTGATACCGCTGGCAAATCAATTTCCGGAATCCTCTGTTTGCTTGGTGGATCTTCCCGGTTTTGGCCGTTCCCCATACCATCATAAGGAGGATGTACTAGAAGGCCACATTGAATCGTTAGTGCAGGCTATTCAGGCTTTGGAAACGCCAATCTGCCTTGTAGGTCATTCGTTCGGCGGACTACTAGCTGCTAAGGCATGGGAACGCGTACCTGAGCGTATCAGTAGCTTACACCTATTGCAGCCTGTATTGCATACTGCTCCGCGCAGATATCGGAGCGCACGAATTACGGAGAGTATGCTAGGCAGACTCAGCGAGTCAGGCTTACGCAAGCAATTGCTTGCGCAGACTTGTTTTGAAAGTATCGACGATATCCCGTCAGCATACATCACATATGTTCTTGAAGAAATGCGTTCCCCACGCGTAAGAAAGACGACTGCGCAAGCCCTAGCCATGCTAACCAAGTCCGATAGCTTCCGGTCGGTCCCTGAGATACCCGAAAGAATGGATAAAGAGGAGGTTTCGATTCTATGGGGTGTGAAGGATCAGATCTATAAGTTGCCCGAGCCATTTCATGCCCTGCATACGCTGAATATTCCGGCAGCCCATCATTTTCCGATCTCGCAACCGGAACGAACAGCGCAATATCTAAAGCAGCACATACGACAGAATAACGTTAGTGTATAAAAATAAAACCAGCCTAGCACATATAAATCAAGTGCCGACTGGTTTTTTATCAATAAATGTCCTTAGCATCTGCTGGGAGAGCTTTTACGTGATGGAGATAGTTCGTAACACGTTGATCGTCCAGAGTCGGATATTCGTAACCATAATGGTTCGCTACTTCCAAGGCAACTTCTCTAAATAAATTTCCCATGATAAAAAGAGACTGCCACATATGTTCATAATCTGCATCCGCAAACGTTTGGATGTAGGCTGTCCATTGTTCAGGCTCAAGGTGGTTCTCGAAATATTTTCCCTGCTTACCCGGATCTGCCGCGAAGTCTGTTCGTATACCAATATGCCATTCCAACATCAAGTGGAGCGCATCTCTAACAGGCCGATCCAGCATAAATTTAGCATAGGGCAGCTCTTGTCGCCATAATCCTTTAGCCACATAAGTACTGACCCACCAGAACTCGTTGCAGGAATCCGCATAGGCTTAGGCGGTTGGGGGTATCGTCTTATAATCTTGAAGACTTGGCGGTGGGAAAGGCTGCACAAGCCCGTCTTTATCCAGCAGCAGTACACTTAAGCTGTCTCGGGTCCAATTGGCGATGTTTTCTGTAGGATAGAGAGTAAGATCTATGCGATTGCCGTCCGTAAATAACATGAGAAAAGCAAAACGATCACGGGGCATCGGAGTAGGTTCCATATGCTCATCGGGCGTCTGCATAATGATCAATTCACCAAAATGGTTGATCCAGCGACGTTCCTGAATAAAGCTGTCCATGGAGGATACGAGAAAGACGATATCATAATCCTGAAAAATGTCCCGTGGAGCATGTGGATTGGCGCGTGAACCATTCAGAATCACGGCACGTACCCGTTCGTCCTCTTGAGCAAGATGGAGAATGGTATGAAGCATTTCATGTTCACTTCTCATAATAGTTGTCTCCACAAGCGGTATCTAAAGGAGAAAAACGTGGACAAGGGAGCAATAGAAATAATGGCCACTAGCTCAAGGATCATCAAGGAAAACAACCTCCTGTAAGTTCTTTTATCTGGGAAAAGTCTCCTATCCTTACAATAGCCTATACACAGAAGCCATTCAATTGTGCTGCCGAGGCCTTCTTCATTACCAGAAGTACACTTGACCGAATTGTATGTTTTATCCATAATGAAGCGAGGCATCAAGTACAGACCATCTTAGAGCCTAATCCTCTAATACGTTTAAAGGAGTGATGATGTTTGAATACGAACAAACAAATCAAAAAGCTTATGAGAGGTTTATGTATTTAAATGAATAAGAAAGAATCTCTCATAGGCTTATGGGAGGCAAATCGGACAGATGTGTGCTCATCACATGATTAAAGGAATAGAACTCGCGGAATCTTATTTTTATAAGGCATTCGGTCTTTTTATTACAATGAAGCATCACATATCGATTCAAGGTGTTATTAGCGGCACCATACCGGGTAGAATTTTTTTATCTAATAATGGGGATACCGCTGTATTGAGCAACCCCCAAGGCATTTTTCTGGGAGGAAGTCCGGACAATAAAGCCTTTTTAAAAGAAATCAACATGTTGCTTCAAGAAATCCTATTACCTCAACTGGCATCCAAAGGAGAATTAGACTACGTGCTATATTACCCGACAGATGAGAAGTGGGAAGCTGCTCTTGAAACCGTGATGAAGGATTTACGGCCTATGAAGAGTGGACGAATGACGTTTACTCAGCATTTGGACGGTATAGCTAACCCGCTTGGAGAGGATATCGTAGCAATAGATCGTGAACTATTAAAGCAGCGGCATCTGACCGTAATTGTAGAGGTGCTGAGTTTTAAGACTTGGTACCTACCGCAAGCATATGCGGGCTCATACCGATTACGGATTCCTGCTCTTCGACCTGCCGTGATATATCTAGCAAACGGCTGCGATGGGAAGGAAGCACCCACTTTTCCTCAAATCCGGGTGCAATCCAGACGGGTCCTTCCACGCCCAGTACACGAGGCTTCGGCAATCCAGCCGCCTGCCAGTCTGCGCGCAAGGCATCCGGTGTGTGGAAGTAGGAGCGTGTGAGAAAAGAGGGATAAGCAGCAGGGCGCACATGCTGACCATCTGTTAGCTCCTGTCTGACCATATCCATGAACGCATCTTCCTCCACAATGGTATTGCACTCACCGTACACCGATAGCCCCCACAGTAGCGAGCCAAACCTGAAAATAGCTGAAGTAATCAGCGTTCCACCTTTTTTTAAGACACGCGCTGCTTCTTGCAGTGCTTTTACTCGTTCCTTCTGTTCCGTTAAATGATATAAAGGTCCCATCAATAGCACGATGTCCGCGCTTTCATCTTTACGATCAAGATTTCTGGCATCCGCGGTTTCCAGCTTGCTGATGATGGGTTTATTCAGTTGCTGCTGACGAGCGAATTCAATGGCTTGGGAAGATAGATCAAATAGATGAACTTCGTATCCCAGCTCCGCCAGCCACGAAGAGTAGACCCCTACACCGCCGCCGATATCGTAAATAACATGAGTAGACTCCCTGAGATAACGTGAAATGATTTCTTTTGATCTTTCCAGTTCTATTTTTCCTATGCCTCGCTCTAACCTGCCTATTTCTGCACCGCCATCATAATAAGCCAGAATTTCATGCGTATCTTTTTCAAGCATAGCGCACCTCATCTCAAGTGATTGGAATAATATAACATTATCACTTACATCATGAACAAGTCTACCGTATTTAGGATTAAGAAACCATCGGAAGCATTGGGAAAGAAAAAAGCTGTTCCCCAGTAGCTAAACCTACTTTTTGGGAACAGCCATATTTAAATGATGTTTGTTTCCAGCATGCCCTTGAGATCTTCTTTGGTAAGATGGTAGTGTGCGTTACAAAAGTGGCAATGAGCTTCAGCCTCTCCATCGGTATGGATCATATCTTCTATTTCCTTATTCCCTAAGCTGATAATGGCATTGGTAACGCGCTCTTCTGAGCAGGGACAATGAAATTGTACAGGCATGGTTTCCAGTATGTTTATGTTGCTTTCTCCTAAAATCTGACCCAGAATCTGCTCTGGTGTAAGACCTTCCATGACCATTGCGGAGATGCTTGGAATGCTCTCAATACGTCTCTCGATAAAACTGATAACCTCTTCTGGTGTATCTGGCATCAGCTGAATAATAAAACCTCCAGCCGCCTGTATAGAGTTATCCGGGTTAACAATAACTCCCGCTCCCACAGAAGAAGGAATTTGTTCGGATTGGACGAGATAAGATGTGAAGTCCTCGCCCAGTTCACCCGATATGAGAGGGACCTGTCCAACAAACGGGTGTTTTAAGCCGATATCTTTGGATACAATTAGCGCTCCATCTGTTCCTACAGCTCTGGCGACATCCAATTTCCCTATCTGATTAAGCTCAAAATGGGTTTGTGGATTTTTTACATAACCTCTAACTTCACCTTTGGAGTTGGTATCGACAAGAATGGTGCCGATAGGTCCGCCACCGTTGATTCTGATCGTCAGTTTATCCTCATCTTTAAGCATGGCTCCCAGCATGACGCCGACCGTCATAGAACGTCCCAATGCAGCCGATGCTGTGGGCCAGGTATAATGACGCCGTTGGGCTTCACTTACCGTTTCCGTTGTTCTCACGGCATAAGCCCGTACCTGATTGTTGTAGGCAAGAGCTTTTACTAAATAATCGTTCATGTTCATATTCCTTTCTGTTAATTAGAGTTCTTTACAAGACCATTTTTTCCTGAATCCAGTTCTCCAAAGAAGTAATTTTGTCATCATATCCTTCTTTAAAAAAGTCAGCGGATAGTGACGCGATGGTTTCTCTTTTCAGAACGGCCTTCCAGGAGGCTTCCGCTTCTTCCATCAAATTTGCCAGTAAACAACACTCATCGTCTTTCTTTAATTCAAGCATTTCGTTGTATATACCACTGGAAGAATAAAGGGTTTGTTGTCCCTCAATCGCTAGATAAATATCAAATACCCGTATATCCTCAGGTTTTTTCTTTAATTTGAACCCGCCCTTGACACCAGGTACAGAAGTAATCAAATCGGAACTAACCAATTTTCGTAACAGTTTATGAAAATAAGTAGGTGAAGCACCTAACTGCTGGCTGATGGCCTCCCCAGGTAAAACGGCTTTGTCCGGCAGCATCGTGAGTAGAAGAAGAGCGTAGACAGATTGTTCGACACCTGTTTTCATATGCACTAGCAATCACCTCAATATTTATAACCAGGCTAATGTGGATAAACATTATCCACATATATTGCATAATAGATGAGCTTATTATAAAAGTAAACTGTTTTTTGATAAAAACTAAAAATTTAAATCATTTGCAATTCATAACGGAACACATTATCATAATTGACGTATCAATTGATGGGTCAAAGAATTAAGACGTTGAGGGAAATATGTAAAATAATATTTTGACAGGGGGTTTATATATCATGACTACGCGTAACGTTGCACTATCTATATTAGATCTTGCACCTGTCATTGAAGGCGGCACTCCTGCCGATTCCTTCCGCGACACGGTGGATCTTGCCCAGCATGCTGAACAATGGGGGTACCATCGGTACTGGCTAACGGAGCATCATAACATGCAGGCGGTCGCCAGTGCGGCTACGTCCGTGATCATCGGGCATGTAGCTGCACATACAGACAAGATTCGGGTCGGTTCAGGCGGTATTATGCTGGCTAACCATGCTCCACTCATGATTGCAGAGCAGTTTGGAACCCTAGAGTCGCTCTATCCGGGACGAATTGATCTAGGACTTGGCCGGGCTCCAGGCACGGATCAACCCGCGATGAGGGCACTGCGGCGAGGGCTTCACAGTACTGGGGAAGATTTCCCCGAGCAATTGAATGAGCTGCGTTCTTACCTGAATCCAGCGCTAAACGGAGCCGTTCCGGGAGTAAGAGCGATTCCTGGAGAGGGGCTGGACATTCCCATCTGGTTACTGGGATCAAGCGGATTCAGCGCACAGCTGGCAGGTCAGCTTGGGTTGCCGTTCGCGTTCGCCAGCCACTTTGCCCCGGCTCATTTGTTACAGGCTTTAGAGTTGTATCATCGCAATTTTCGGCCATCCAAAGCACTGGATAAGCCATATGTGATGGTCGGTGTTAATGTGCTTGTTGCAGATTCTGATGAGGAAGCAAAATGGCTCTTTACTTCACAAGAACAGCAGTTTCTAAATGTGCTGCGCGGGCACAGCGGAGGACTGAAGCCACCAGTGGATGACATGGAAAAGCTTTGGAGTGAGCACGAGAAGGAGATGGTTCGTGGTAATATGCTGGGGTATTCAGCCATCGGCAGTCCTGACACCGTCAAGCAAAAGATGGATTTGATAATCGACCAGACGAGAGCCAATGAGCTGATTACAACCTCTCAGGTATATGACCATCAAGCGCGCCTGCGCTCGTACGAGCTGCTAGCCAAAATGATGCGTATAGTTGGGTAATTAGATGAGTTAAACAAATGAGGCTGTGCCAGAAAGGTTCTTATAACCGATTCTGACATGGCCTTTATTTTCTGCGTGGAAATAATCGTTTTACAATGAATATATCCGTTTTATAGATGGGTAAAAATTAAAATTTATTTTTGATTATTTTTGTATTACTTATTTTCAAATTAAAACAAAAGTGTTATAGTCTCCATAAACAAAGAATAACCACTGTAATAAAGCCTTTCAAAACTAAAACTAAACTTGGAGGTCTTTTTCCTATGGTACAAAGTCTGTGGATTTCTTCACAAGCATCTGAGCAGAAAAGCACGCTGGAACAGCTCGTATACCGTTCTAACCTGATTGGCACAGATAGGAGTGTGTGCAACTGGGGAGGCGGCAACACTTCGGCCAAAACGATGATACAAGATTTTCGTGGGCGTGAAGTAGAAGTGATGTACGTTAAGGGCAGCGGTTCCGATCTCGCAACAATGAAAGCGTATAACTTCACAGGGCTTCGTATGGAGGATATTCGTCCTTTATTTGAAAGGGAAGATATGTCTGACGAGGATATGGTCGCATATTTGGCGAACTGTATGATAGATGCCAAGCATCCACGGGCTTCAATTGAGACGCTATTGCATGCTTTTCTGCCTTTTAGACATGTGGATCATACACACCCGGACGCGATTATTAGCTTGTGCTGTGCGCACAACGGCAAGGAAATCGCTAAGGAAATTTTCGGTGACCGTTTTGTATGGGTGCCTTATATCCGTCCTGGCTTTAAGCTATCGAAAATGATTGCCCAAGGTGTACTCGATCATCCACAAGCTGAATTGGTATTGATGGAAAAGCATGGTCTGGTTACGTGGGGAGAGACATCCGAAGCGGCTTATGCGAAAACAATCGAAATCATTCAAGAAGCAGAAAGCTATATTAGAGCTCGTCAAGAGGAAAAGCAGGCATTTGGAGGCACAAAATATAAAGCGCTTACTTATAAAGAACGCCGTAGCATTGCATCCCAGGTCATGCCATCCGTCCGTGGTGCAGTCAGTGATGAGAAAAAGATGATCCTCACCTTTGATGACGCGGAGGATGTGTTGGAGTTTGTGAACGGCCGGGATTCTGCTGCTTTATCCCAGGTCGGGGCTGCGTGCCCGGATCATCTGGTCCATACCAAGATGAAGCCACTCTATGTAGATTGGACACCGGATGTGGAGGATGTAGAGGGCTTGAAAGTTAAGCTTGCCGAGGGTATAGCAGCCTATAAGGAGCAGTATCAAGCTTATTTCGAGCGCAATCGACATGAGGGAGATGTTATGTTTGAGGCTGCGCCACGTGTAATTTTGATTCCGGGTATTGGTATGATCAACACAGGAAAAAGCTGGAGCAACGCGCAGGTAAGCGGCGCCTTGTATCATCGGGCTATTGCTGTCATGCGAGGAGCAACGGCGTTAGGAGAGTTTGTTTCACTCAGCGAGAACGAGTCATATAACGTGGAATATTGGCCGCTGGAGCTTTATAAGCTGTCACTCGCGCCAGCAGAAGCTGAATTTTCCCGTAAAATTGCGTTCATTACAGGCGGTGCAGGCGGAATTGGCAGTGCAACCGCACGTCGTTTGGTGGATGAAGGCGCACATGTCGTACTGGCAGATCTGAATCTGGAAGGCGCGCAAAAGGTAGCCGCAGAGATAAATAGTAGCTACGGAGAAAATCGTGCCATCGCCGTAAAAATGGATGTGACGCTGGAGGAGCAAATTCAGGCTGCCTATGCAGAAACGGCATTGACCTATGGCGGTGTAGATACCATCGTCAACAATGCAGGCCTTGCTACATCCAGTCCGTTCGATGAAACATCGTTAAAGGAATGGAATTTAAATGTGAATGTGCTGGGAACGGGTTATTTTCTGGTTGCACGAGAAGCGTTCAAGCTCATGAAGGAGCAGACACTTGGCGGCAGCATGGTGTTCGTCGGCTCCAAAAACTCGGTCTACGCAGGAAAAAATGTAACAGCCTACAGCTCGGTCAAGGCGCTGGAAGCGCATTTAGCCCGTTGTATTGCCGCAGAAGGCGGTGAATATGGTATCCGTGTGAACACCATTTTGCCGGATGCCATTCTGCAAGGCTCGGCAATCTGGAACTCCAATTGGCGCAACGAGCGCGCTGCCGCCTACGGGATTGAGCCCGACCAGCTGGAGGAACATTACCGCAAACGGACGACGCTGCTGGTCAACATTTACCCGCAGGATATCGCCGAGGGCATTGCCTTTTTCGCCTCATCCAAGGCAGAGAAAACGACAGGTTGTATGCTGACCATCGACGGTGGCGTTCCCGCAGCATTTACACGCTAGCCGAATTAAAATGAACCTATGTAAGCGATAGACTCATTTCAACGGCTCAACACTTAGGATTATAATGAACTAATTTAATGTACTAATCTATTTCACTAAACCAAGCCACATGACGATAGTTTCGAAGGGCTTATTAATTAGTTGAAAACACGTAAATAAGTTATATAACGTATTTACGTGTTTTTATCCTTTATATACACACTAACACTTTAAAAATAGAAGTGACTTTATGGGTGGTCAGCAGCAGAGCGGGCGGAATTGTTCTGAAGAAACGATGTGTTCGCCTTTGCAACGGGATTTTAACCTTATCATGTGTTATAAAATGAAAAATCCCGTTGCAACAGCGATCGGAAGAACAATCCGCACGCGAAGCGGCCTCCCGTAACTCACTTCATTTTCCAAGGAGGAACCACGATGAGTGACAAAGCGTACGCCTTATTCGAGGAGCAACAGCAACAACGGGGCATTGACCTGGAGCAAGTAAAGGCAAAGCTGAAAGCGCTTAGCATAGAAACACCATCCTGGGGATATGGTGACTCAGGTACACGATTTAAAGTCTTTCAGAAAACAGGCGTGCCGCGTGACCCGTTCGAAAAGTTGGAGGATGCCGCGCAAGTTCATGCCGTGACAGGCCTATGTCCATCCGTTGCGATCCACATTCCGTGGGATACAGTAGACAATTACGGCAAGCTTCGCAGTCATGCCGAAAGCTTGGGACTACAGATTGGGGCCGTGAATCCCAATCTGTTTCAAGACGAGGACTACATGCTCGGCAGTGTCACCAATGTAGACCCGGCCATCCGCCGCAAGGCCATCAACCATTTGCTGGAATGCGTGGATATTGCGAAGGAAACGGGCTCTAACGATTTTAGCTTATGGTTCGCAGATGGAACGAATTATCCCGGTCAGGGAGACATTCGCAAACGGAAAAATTGGATGCTGGAAGCGCTCAGTGAAATGTATAAGGCGCTTACTCCTGACATGCGCATGTTGATTGAATACAAGGCGTTCGAGCCAGCCTTTTACCATACGGATATTGCCGATTGGGGCATGGCGTACAATTTCGCAACCAAGCTGGGGCCGCAGGCACAGGTGCTGGTGGATACAGGGCATCATCTGCCGGGAGCCAACGTGGAGCATATTGTCGCGTTTCTAATTGATGAGAAGCGATTAGGTGGTTTTCATTTTAATAGCTACAAATATGCGGATGATGATCTGATCGTGGGCTCCGCGAATCCGTATGAACTGTTCTTGATTTTTTATCAGATTTTGAATGCGGCTCAGGATGCGGATGCGGATATTCGCCATACCGTCGATAAAATTGCTTATTTGATCGACCAATCGCACAATATTGAACCCAAAATTCCGGCGATGATTCGCTCGGTGCTGAATGTGCAGACTCAATATGCGAAGGCACTTCTGATCAATCATGCAGAGGTGGAGGAAGCGGCGAGTCGCCAGGATGTGCTGGGTGCGGAGGATGCCGTGCGCCAAGCGTTTGAGTTCGATGTGGCACCATTGCTCAGAGCGATCCGTGAAGAGCAAGGGTTACCGGCAGACCCGATGAAAGCCTATTTAGCGTCTGAGTATGGCACGCAGATTTTGCAAAGAGGCCAGGGTGGTGCAAGCTGGTGAGCATCCTCGCTTATGATTTGGGGGCAAGCAGCGGCAGGGTTCTACTCGGAGAATTGACAGATTCACGTATAGTGGTGGAGGAAATTCATCGCTTTTCGAATGATCCGGTCAAGGTTGGGGAGCGTCTGCACTGGGATCTGTTGCGTCTGTATCACGAGGTTCAGCAAGGATTGCTCAAAGCCAAGCATATGGGAGTGAATCCGTCCAGTCTTGCGATTGACTCCTGGGCGGTCGATTTTGGATTGATTGGGAAAACCGGAGAATTGCTGGGGAACCCTTATCATTATCGGGATTGGCACACCCACGGGGTGATGGAAGAAGTACAGGGACGGCTGGGAAAAGACTTCATTTTTCAGCGTACAGGCATTCAGTTTTTGACGTTTAATACGATTTATCAGCTGGCTGCTATGCGAAATGCGAGTTCACCGTTGCTGGAGCAGGCAAAGCATTTCTTGATGATTCCAGATCTGCTGCGGTATTTTCTGACAGGTGAAATGTACAATGAGTTTTCGAATGCGACCAGCACGCAATTATATAATCCGTTGCAGCAAAAATGGGATGATGAGCTTTTGTCTGGAATCAATATTCCCCGTTCCTGGTTTGGTGAGGTACTGGAGCCAGGAAATGTTGCAGGAACTATCCGCTCGTCGGTCATGACCGATCTGGGTATTGGGGCGATTCCTGTAATTGCAGTAGCAGAGCACGATACGGGATCTGCTGTGGCTGCCGTGCCTGCGCTGGAGCACTCGTTTGCGTACTTGAGCTGCGGAACATGGTCCCTGATGGGAACGGAAACGGCACAGCCTGTAATCAATGACGATACGCTTCGTTTTAATTTTACGAACGAAGGTGGGGTCGGTCGAACTTACAGGCTGCTTAAAAACATTATGGGCTTGTGGATTTTACAGGAGGCGCGCAGAGAATGGGAGCGGCAGGGATACTCCTATTCCTTCCCCGAACTGGTTCATATGGCAGAACAGGCTCCAGCATTCACTTCTTTGATTGACCCGGACGATGAACTGTTTCTGCACGCCGGGGATATGAAAACACGTATTCGCCAATATTGCCGCAACACCGGGCAGCCATTGCCTGAGACGCCGGGAGAAATCACGCGCTGTGTTTTGGAGAGTCTGGCGTTAAAGTACCGTTACATTTTGGAGCTTACGGAGCAGGTGTCAGGACAACGGTTTAATGGTTTGCATATGGTCGGAGGAGGGATTCAAAATCGCTTGCTGTGCCAATGGACGGCCAATTCGATTCAAAAACCAGTGTGGGCGGGACCTGCAGAAGCGAGCGCAATCGGCAATCTTGCGGTACAATGGATGACACAGGGAAAGTTCGCCGATATATGGGAAGCACGCCGGATCATCGCGGATTCTATTTCCGTGGAGGAATATGAACCTGCCGAGTCAGAAGCGTGGGAGGATGCCTACGGGCAATTCCGGCGGGTGGCGGGACTTTTTGTACATTAAAGATGTGGAGTGAGATTGCCATGCTGGTCGCAGAAAGATATGAGATGATTGTGCAGCTCGTTAATGAAAAAGGAAGCATACGGGTGTCCGAATTGAGTGAGTTGTGCAAAGTAACGGAGGAAACGATCCGCCGTGATCTGGACCGCCTGGAGCAGGCGGGACGACTGCGCCGTTCGCATGGAGGAGCGGTCAGTGTCAAAAACGAGCAGCCTGAAACGCCCTATGCGGTACGGGAAATTATGAACGCAGAGGAAAAGCGTAGGATTGCCGAGGAAGCGGTCAAGCAGATTCAGCCGAATGATCGTATTTTGCTGGATGCCAGCACAACCGCCTGGTATATGGCGTCAAGTTTACCGGATATTCCTTTGACAATATTAACAAATTCAATTCGGGTAGCTACAGAGCTGGCGGGTAAGGAAAAAATCGAGGTTATTTCGACAGGGGGGCAGTTGCTTCAACGCTCGCTGTCATTTGTAGGCCCGCTCGCAGAGCGTTCACTAGAAACCTATTATGTGGATAAATTGTTTTTCTCCAGCCAGGGGGTTCATCTGGATCGCGGTATTAGTGAATCGAATGAACTGCAAGCACGTTTGAAGCAGAAAATGGTCAGCATTGCAGACCGTGTGATTTTACTGGCGGATGCGAGCAAATTTGGGCAACAGGCGTTTACGCATGTCGTGAACCTGTCGCAGGTATCCGAGATTATTACGGATTCGCGGTTGTCGGACCCGATTCGCAGTCAACTTGCGGAGCTGGCTATTCCAGTTACGGTTGTGTGAAGCGGGGAGTTTCCAAGGTGAAGGCTGCTTTGCGTTTCATTTGGTCTTACGATCGCTATTGCAGTGGGATTCTTTGATGATGTAAAAAAGTTATAAGTGAGAATCCCACTGCAAGCTTCTAAAGTATCACTTCCCCCGGATTTTTAGCATTGAGTAAAGAATCTGGGGGCAACAGCGATGGGAAGCACCATCTGACTGCGCAGCGGCACTATAGGTAACCTTTCAGTTATAAAGTAATAGCTATTCCATGGACGGAAGGGTGTTCCGTATGAAGGTATCTTTATTTATTACCTGCCTGAGTGATGCGATTTATCCCAAGGTGGGGGAAGCGATGGCACGCTTGCTTGTCAGATATGGTGTTCAGCTGGATTTTCCGAAGATACAGACATGCTGCGGACAGCCATCCTATAACAGCGGCTATTGGGATGAAACGAGGGTTGCGGCTAAAACGATTTTGAAAGCGTTTAACGACAGCGATTTTGTCGTATCTCCTTCCGGCTCGTGCACATATATGATTCATCATTACCCGGAGTTGTTTAAGGATGAGCCCGAATGGCTCGATTCGGCACGGAGGCTGGAGCAAAAGACGTATGAGTTTACGCAATTTATGGTGCAGGTGCTTGGCGTGACCGATGTGGGCGCGTCTTTTCCGCATACGGTAACCTACCATCCGTCTTGCCATGGCACACGTTTGCTCGGCGTGAAGGAGGAACCGATGAAGCTGCTTGGCAGTGTAAAGGGGCTGCAATTAGTACCACTTCCCCTTGCTGAGGACTGCTGTGGCTTTGGCGGGACTTTCGCGGTGAAAATGCCGGATATTTCGGGAGCGATGGTGACTGAAAAAGTGAACCACATCAGGGAGACCGAAGCCGAGGTATTGGTCGGACTAGATATGGCCTGCTTGATGAACATTGCTGGAAATCTTCGGTATCGGGAGGAGCCAGTTCGGGTGATGCATCTGGCTGAGCTGCTGTACGAAGGGGTGAAGCACGCATGACCGCCGTACACTCACATTCCATGAACCAAAAGGTCAAAAAACGCGCAGAGCTGGCCCTAAATGATGATTTTCTGCGGAATGCAGTTCGTTTCACTACGGAGCGGCTGCGCAACGGCAAGCGGGTGGCTTCAGAGCAGCACGGAAATTGGGAGGAATGGCGTGAACGGGGCCGTCAAATTCGTCTGCATACCATTGCCCATCTGGACTATTACTTAAATCTATTTGTAGAAAATGCCCGTGCCAACGGGGTGCATATTCATTTTGCCGATACAGCAGCCGATGCCGTACGCATTACACTGGATATTGCTGCGCATAGCCAAGCCCGCTCCGTCGTCAAATCCAAGTCGATGGTGTCGGAGGAGCTGCATTTGAATCAGGCGCTGGAGGGTGCGGGTATCGAGACGATTGAAAGTGACCTCGGTGAATATATTATTCAACTGGCAGGAGAGCCCCCGTCTCATATCGTCATTCCGGCGATTCACAAAAACCGCTATCAGATTGCTGAGCTGTTATCCAAAGAAGCAGGGGAGAAATTGTCCGCGGATACGACGATTTTGGCGGGCTTTGTCCGCAAAAAGCTGCGTGAGAAGTTTCTAGAAGCGGATATTGGCATGACCGGGTGTAATTTTGCCATCGCCGAGACAGGCTCCATGGTCCTGTTTGAAAATGAAGGCAACGCACGAATGGTATCCACTTTGCCCAAAACGCAAATTACGCTGATGGGCATGGAACGGATTATTCCATCCTGGACGGATTTGGAGGTGATGGCTACATTACTGCCACGATCCGCTACTGGACAGAAGCTGACCATGTACATGTCTGGTATTTCAGGCCCTCGGCGCAGCCAAGATGCCGATGGGCCTGACGAAATGCACATCATCATCGTAGATAACGGACGTTCACTACAGCTAGGCAATCCCGAGTTTCAAGAGTTGCTGAATTGCATTCGCTGTGGGGCTTGCCTGAATGCCTGTCCGGTGTACCGACACATTGGCGGGCACGCGTACGGCGGGACATATAGTGGCCCTATCGGTGCAGTGCTTACGCCTGCCCTTCATGGCAACATCGAAGAGTGGAACGATATTGCGAGTGCGTCCAGTCTGTGTGGTGCGTGTTATGAAGCCTGTCCGGTCAAAATACCGCTGCATGATATGCTGGTATATTTGCGTAGACGTAAGGTAGAGGCCGGACAAGGAGATAAGCTGGAAACGGCAGGAATGAAAGGTTTTGCGACCGTGGTTTCCAGCTCGAAGCGATTCACAGCGGCGATTCGGCTAGGGCAGATTGCTCAGAAAGCGGTCGTTCGTAAGGGCGAAATTACCCTAAAGCTGGGCCCCCTAAAGGGATGGAATACGTACCGTGTGGCTCCCTCTTTGGCGAAAAAATCCTTCCGTCAGCAATGGAACACGCTGGAGCATAAGCTGGAGCAGGAACGCAACGTGATGCAGCCGGATGTTCTCAGTCGAATGGAGAAGATTTTGGCAGATAGAAGTAAAGGAGGGACGCAGCATGAGTGAACAGAGTAATCCTTCTGCGCAAGCAAAAGCGGTCCATGAAGCGTGGCTTCATCAAATGGAAGCAGAATCCCGTGCCAAGCAGGTACGCTTTATGGACGACATCGCGACGCGGCTCAAGCGTCCACGACAAACGGAGCCGCCAGTTCAGCCGTTTCGCGGGGCACCTGCATTTTGGCACGAATTCGAATGGAGCGCGGAGCAGCGCATCGAGGAGTTCACCGCCAACTTTACAAGTGTTGGCGGGCATGTCGTGCGTCTGTCGGATTTGGAGCAGACCGCAGACTGGATCGCGCACAAAGCGCGAGAGCTGGGAGCGGCCTATATCGTCCGGCAGAATGAGCCGGACCTGGATGCGCTCCAGCTGGAATTGGCGCTACCGGAAGTCCGTTTATCGGTGTGGAACACCGATCCAGTCGAGGATTGGAAGGCCCGCGCCGCTGAGGCGGATATTGGCATCGTCATCGCCGACGAAGCGGCTGCTTACACCGGTTCGGTAGCGGTGTTATCCTCGCCGGAGAAAGGCCGTGCAGTCAGCCTTTTGCCAACTGCACTGATCATTCTTCTGCCAGTAGAGCGCTTGCGAACACGACTGGGCGAAATTCTAAACCGCTTTGACAAAGCCGGGCGTGAGCAACTGCCCGCAGGCATTCATTTTATTACTGGACCGAGCCGCTCGTCGGATATTGAAAATGATCTGACGATCGGTGTACACGGACCGGGTATCGTCTATACACTGTTGATTGGTTAGTTTGTAGATGGATTAGCAGGTAGACTGGCGGACCTTCAATTCAAAAGCAAGGGAGGCTGGCTCCAAAGGCTGCCCGTTCAATTGCTGATATAATGTACGGAACATTTCCTGTCCGATTCCCTGCAACGGGTTCGTAATATTGGTCAGTCCCATGGCGTCGGCTACCTGACTTTCGTCAGCTTCAAAGCCGACCACTGCCAAATCTCCTGGAACCTTCCACCCTTTACTACGAGCAGCTGAGATAATACCGCATGCCACCAAATCATTGGTTGTCATGATGGCATGGGGACGTTCCTTTAAAGACTCCAGCTTGGCGAACGCTCGCATTCCGTCCTGCACCGTATGGATACCACTGAGCAACCATTCCTCATTCACTGGCAGCTTCCTTGCCGCGAGCAGGTCATAATAGGCCTGGAGTCTTCTTTGGCTGTTTACGCTGTTTTTTCTGCCTACGGTGCAGGCGATTTTTTCAAATCCCAGCTCGGCCAAATGCTCTAATCCAATCCGAAATCCTTCATAATGGTCGAGATAAATGGATGAAATCTCTTTATTTTTTAATGGCTCGCAGGTCACAATCGGCCCATACTTGGTGTAATGCCTCACAGCAGACCAATCCAGCATACGCCGTAAAATGACGATCCCGTCCACTTTTTTCTGCCTCAAAAGCTCTAACGCCGCGCTTTCCAAATCCTGATTTTCCTCCGTCTGGTAGATCAAAACCTGATAATCTTGCTCTTTACCCGCATTGGATACTCCCTTGATGATTTGCATGTAATAATTATTAATCGTTGGGGTCATGATCCCAATAACCTTGGTACGGCCTACTTTCAACTGCACCGCATTAATATTCGGAATATAATCCAGTTCCCGAATGACTTCCATCACCCTGGTCCGCGTTGCTTCACTGACATATGGATGATGATTAAGCACACGAGACACGGTACTTGTCGATACCCCCGCAATTTCAGCAATTCTTTTTATATTATGCATGACATTCAACTCCAAAAATTTAGTTCTTGACCTGGAATGCATCCCAGATTGTAGCATGAAAGCATAAAGCGTATGCAGCAATCCGGGATGCATTTGAAGGACATGGGTTCCGCATACTTCTTCACAAATTATAACCTACTTGGAGGAATGCAACATGGAACAGGCAAAAGGTTTTCCCAAGAACTTTCTATGGGGCGGGGCAGCCGCTGCCATGCAGATTGAAGGGGCTTACAACGTAGATGGAAGAGGGCTCTCGATTTCTGATGTATTTACCTTTGATCCAGCACTCGACAAAAAGCATTGGCTGGATCAGTGGCATATGATGACCCATGCGCAGGTCAAGGAAGCTTTGGACCCAAACAGCACCAAAAATTATCCAAAACGTCGGGGAAATGATTTCTATCACCGTTATGAAGAAGATATTAATCTGCTGGCCGAGATGGGTTTTAGATGCTTTCGCACTTCCATTTCCTGGACACGTATTTTCCCGAATGGCGACGAGACAGAACCCAATGAGAAAGGGCTGCAATTCTATGACAAGGTTTTTGATGCCCTGCTGGCCAAAGGAATTGAACCTGTCATCTCGCTGACCCATTACGATATGCCTTTGTATCTTGTCACCGAATATGGTGGCTGGAAAAACCGGAAACTGATTGAATTTTTCGTCCGTTTTGCCGAGACTGTATTTACCCGTTACAAGGATAAAGTAAAGTACTGGATTACGTTTAACGAAATGAACTGTGTCAAACATCATCCGTTTGTCAGCGCGGGGATCATTGAAGAGAATCACCCGAATCTGGAGCAGGACAAGTATCAATCTGCCCATCATCAGTTTATAGCCAGCGCGCTGGCAGTCAAAGCCTGTCATGAGATTATACCGAACTCCCAGATTGGGTGTATGATCAGCTATCTGTTGCTTTATCCGAATACTTGCAATCCGGATGATGTGCTTGAATGCCAAAAGGAAGAACGAGTGTCCTTCTTTTTCAGTGATGTACAAGCTAGAGGGTATTATCCGTCCTATACCGCACGTATGTTCAAAGAAAAGGGTGTTGTTCTGCATAAAGAACCTGGCGACGATGAAATCTTGCGAGATAACCTCGTGGACTTCGTGTCCCTGAGCTACTATATGTCCAACAATGCCAGTGCCACTGCCGATCAGCATGCCAAAGCAAGCGGAAATCTGATTGGTGGCGTGAAGAATCCTTACCTCGAGCAGTCCGAGTGGGGATGGCAGATTGATCCTAAAGGATTACGTTATGCGCTCAATAACCTGTATGACCGCTATCAAAAGCCACTGTTCATCTCAGAAAACGGCGTGGGTGCGACAGATCAAATGAATCCTGACGGCACCATTAACGATGATTACCGTATCGACTATCTGAAAAAACATATCGAGCAAATGAGGGAAGCCATTGAGGATGGAGTGGACCTGTTCGGCTACACCGCCTGGGGTCCCATCGACATGATCAGTGCTTCGACCTCACAGGCATCCAAGAGATACGGCTTCGTCTACGTTGACCAGGATGATCTGGGCAACGGAACACTGAACCGCTACAAGAAAAAAAGCTTTGACTGGTATAAAAAAGTGATTGAATCGGGCGGAGAAGTGCTCTAAACGGAGGCGTATGATGCATGAAAGGCTTGAGCCTGCTCTTATGCCTGATCTGGGGCTTTAATTTTGTCATCATGAAATTGGGCAATGGAGCCTTTGAACCTGTTCAATTTGCGGCTCTTCGGTTTCTCACAGGGACGCTACTTCTGTTCGGAATTCTGATGTGGAAACGGGTTCCGAACCCTGACAGGCACACGATAAAATGGTATATACTCTGCGGGATTCTCCAGACTACCTATTTTAATATTGCGATTCAGATATCCCTGAACTACATTAATGCGGGCTTAACCTCCGTGCTTACGTACAGCATGCCGCTGTTTTTATCCATTATGGCTCATTTTATGATTCCAGGTGAGCGGCTGAACACACGCAAAACGATTGGAATTGCTACAGGGGTCTTGGGGCTATTATTTGCTATGGACATTCATTTGGGCGGCAATTTGTGGGCCATGCTGCTTGGGGTGAGTTCAGCGATTGCTTGGGCACTTTCGAACCTGATTATCAAGCTCAAGCTCCAGCATTGCGATAAAACCCAGTTTACGACCTGGCAGATGGCGTTCGGTGCGCTCGGATTGTTATTGTACTCCCTGTTGTTTGAGCGATGGGAGCCGAACTTTAGCGCTGCGTCGATCTTTTATATCTCATTTTCCGGCATTGTGGCGTCTGCTCTTGCATTCCTGCTGTGGACTCATATTCTCACTAGAATGGAAGCAAGTAAAGCTTCTGTTACGCTGTTGCTGGTTCCTATCATCGGTGTTGTGTCCGGCTGGATCTTTCTTCACGAGGCGCTCAAAGCGGCTACCTTGCTTGGCATTTTCTTAGTACTGGCGGGCATCTGGGTTGTGAATCGTTCAGGGACTCCGAAGCCGCAGTAAGCGGATGGAAGGCTTTTTTTAATAAAGGGTTGACAGAAAAAAAGAAACTCTATTATAATGAAGCCAAGAAAACGATTACAAAAATGAATCTCATAATTTTCAGGGTGTTACTATTTTAGGCATAACCTGAATGGAGTTCCGGTAAATGGGCGATAACGTCTATGAAGCGGTATTCTGTTCAGGTTTTTTAGTGTATGCACATTTTTTAACAGAGTCTTTTAAAAAATGGCCTTCCAGTAAATAAAAGCAGGTGGTCGCATGATTTTGAAGAAAGCGCTTAACAACAATGTCGTTTTAGCAGAGGAAGAGGACGCCCAAGAGGTCATTGCGACAGGAAATGGAATCGCATTCAACCTGAAACCGGGGGATACCATCGATGAGCGAAAAATCACGAAGCTGTTTGTAGTCAAAACTCAGGATTTATCCGCGAAGCTGGCGGATTTGCTGAAAGATGTGAAGATGGAATGTATTGAAATCGCGGATGAAATCGTGGAGTATGCCAGACCGAGATTGGCTGGAGACATTAGTGACTATATTTACCTAGCCCTGATCGACCACATTTCATTCGCCATCCAACGGCATGAACGGGGAACACCGATTGAAAACCGATTTCTTTGGGAGATCAAGCGGTTTTATCGCGAAGAATTCGCGATCGGAAAACACGCGCTGGAGATGATTCGTAACAGGATCAACATCACGTTCGATGAGAATGAAGCTGGGTTTATTGCCCTGCATTTCGTCAACGCCCGCCTGGATAACCAGAAGCTTGATCTGACGCTAAAAACGTCAAAAGTCATCAAGGATATTATGGATATTGTAAAATACCACTTCAATGTCGAGATTGATGAAGATTCATGGAATTACAACCGTTTTGTAACCCATCTTAAATTTTTTGCCCAGCGGCTTTTTGCCCACGAATCGGCAGACCCGCAGTACATGAATTTGTTCGAAGACCTGAAAATCAAATTTCCAGAAGAGCACAGATGTGTACAAAAAATAGGGGTGTATGTGAATAAGCAGTTTGAGCAGAAATTAACCAATGATGAAATGATGTATCTTATGATTCACATTTCCAGATTGGTCAACAGAACTGAAAACTAACAGGGTGTTACCATTCGTGGGCATTACCTGAGTGATTTCGATACTAAATTGCATTTTGGTATCGGGGATTACTCAGGTTTTTTTTATATCAACCAGAGAACATTGGAGGCAGGCATTATGAGCAAACATGATGAATTAGCGAAATTCATTGTAACTAATGTAGGCGGAGAAGAAAATATACGTGATCTGTACCATTGTATGACCCGTCTGAGATTTACACTTAAGGATAAGCAAAAAGCCAATAAACAGGCTTTGGAAAATTCCGACAGTGTCATTTCCGTGATAGAAAGCGGAGGGCAGTACCAGGTGGTGATCGGCAATCATGTTAACGAGGTTTATGATACGATTGCGAAGAACTATAACCTTCAGGTAAAAAGCGGCAACGAAAAGAAAGAGGATAATGCAAAGGAAGGTAATTTCATCAGTCGTGCTTTTACCGTCATGAGCTCTATCTTCCAGCCGATTGTACCTGCTTTGGCTGGTGCAGGGATGCTGAAAGCTATCCTGGTTATTCTTACACAGTTAGAGTGGTTGGACAGTGCCTCCAGTACCTATGCTATCCTTGCTGCCGCAGGCAATGGCGTATTTTTCTTCCTGCCACTGATGTTGGCGTTTTCAGCTTCGAGAACATTCAAGACCCAGCCTATCGTATCTGCTGCCATTATGGCCGCTCTGCTGGAGCCTAACTTCACCAAGTTGATGGAAAACACGGGGGATATTGCTTCCTTTATCCACATTCCCGTTGTCCTGATGAGTTATACGACATCCATTATTCCAGCAATTTTAGCCATTTGGCTGTATTCATATCTGGAACGGTTTCTGAAGCGGGTGGTTCCGAAAAGCATTGAATTGTTTATGGTCCCGCTTGTTTCCTTATTAATTATGGTTCCGCTTACCGCCATTGTGATCGGTCCACTGGGAGTGTACACCGGTAAAGGTATTGCGGATGGTATTGAATTTTTGAGTACGCAAAGCGGTCTCTTGACTGGAGCCATTCTGGGAGGCGGCTGGACCTTCCTGGTGATGTTTGGTTTACACTGGGGGATTGCACCTGCGATGATCAACAATCTTTCCCTCAAAGGGTTTGATACGATTCGACCTATGATGGCTTCTGCGACCTTCGCCCAATCCGGTGTCGCTCTTGGGGTCTTTCTGAAAGCCAAGGACAAAAAGCTGAAAGCTTACGCACTGTCATCTATTTTCCCTTCACTGTTCGCTGGTATTACAGAACCTATCGTTTACGGATTGTCCGTGAAGCTGAAAAGACCAATGATTGCCGCCGTCATCGGGGGAATGATCGGAGGGGCCATTGCCGGACATTTCCAAACGACCGTGCTTGCTTATGTGTTCCCGGCAATAACAACGATTCCGGCATTCTTTACGAATACAATTGCTTTTTATTTGATTAGTATCATCATTTCATTTGTGGTTACTACCGTATTGACTTATATTCTGGGCTTTAATGAAGGAAACGGGGCAACGGATGCGGAGACAGGAAAGACGGAAGCAGAAAAATCCGAGCCTGCCTTACAAACTGAACCTGGACATACCGAAGTCACCGAGAATGTCTATGCGCCTATCCATGGCCAAATTGTTCCGCTTCATGAGGTTCCTGATCCTGCGTTCTCTACAGAAGCGATGGGTCAAGGAATAGCCATTCTACCGAGTGAAGGAAAGGTATATTCACCGGTTTCCGGGGTTGTCTCGCTCGTATTTCGAACCGGCCATGCGATAGCCATCACCTCAGATAACCATCTGGATCTGTTAATTCATGTGGGACTAGATACGGTTAAGCTGAAAGGCAGCTATTTCACGAAGCATGTAGAACAAGGGCAACGGATTGAACGAGGCGATTTGCTGCTTGAATTTGATATTCCGAAAATCCAGGCAGCCGGTTATGACCTGACCACTCCGATTATTGTTACCAACAGCACTGCTTACCAAAAGGTTACCCAGACACAGCAAAAATCCGTTGATTTGCAAAGTGTTTTACTCACCGTACATTAAATAAAGGAGGAAATGAGTTATGACAGCACAGATAGCCAAAAGTTTTCCTGATAATTTTCTATGGGGTGGTGCTATAGCAGCGAATCAGGCTGAAGGGGCATGGAACGAGGATGGTAAAGGGCCAGCAATCAGCGATGCATTTCGGGGAGGAATAGTAGGCGGGACGTTTGATGATACGATTGATGAAAACAAGTACTACGCCAGCCATGAAGCGATTGATTTTTACCATCGTTATAAAGAAGATATCGCCCTGTTCGCCGAAATGGGCATGAAATGCTTTCGGACTTCCATTGCATGGTCCCGAATCTTTCCGAATGGGGATGATGCCGAACCAAATGAAAAAGGGCTGCAATTTTACGATGATCTGTTTGATGAGCTACTGAAGTATGGAATTGAGCCGGTCATCACCATTTCTCACTTTGAGCTACCTCTGAATCTGATTCGCAAATACGAAGGCTGGAAAAGCCGCGAGCTGATTGGATTCTACGTAAAGTATGCGGAAGTTGTCTTCAAACGTTATAAAAACAAAGTGAAATATTGGATGAACTTCAACGAAATCAACCATTTTCATACCATTCCTTTGGCGGCAGGAGGCATTGTTGTTCAAGACGATGAGCACAAACTGCCGACCATTTATCAGGCTAGTCACCATGTTTTCGTTGCCAGCGCATTGGCTACTAAATTGTGTCATGAAATTATCCCGGGCGCGATGATGGGCGCTATGTTATCCCTGAGCCCGATCTATCCGAATACCTGCAATCCGGACGATGTGTTTGAAGCCTATGAGCTGAGAAGAAGATCCTTATTTTATTCCGATGTGATCCTTAGGGGCTATTATCCAAGCTATGCCAAACGGATTTGGAAAGAGCATAACATCATGGTTCAAATGGAGCCCGGAGATGAACAATTACTGCGGGAGCATACAGCGGATTATTTAGGATTTAGCTATTATCGAAGTACGACACATAAAGCAGGTATGCCCATCTTGGGCAACACAGGGGGAATTATGGGACTCGACAATCCCTATTTGGAAAAAACGCCATGGGGATGGCCAATTGACCCGAAGGGCTTCCGCTATGTGTGTAATGAGATGTACGACCGATATCAGAAGCCTCTGTTTGTTGTAGAGAACGGCTACGGCAGTCATGATGAAATTTTGGAAGACGGTTCAATTCATGATCCCGAGCGGGTAGACTATCTGAACAAGCATCTGATCCAGCTGCATGAAGCTATTGAGGATGGTTGCGAAGTGCTTGGCTATACCTGGTGGGGTCCAATCGACATTGTCAGTGCGGGAACGGGAGAAATGAAAAAAAGGTACGGCTTTATCTATGTAGACAAAAACAACGATGGTACGGGTACGCTGGAAAGAAGAAAAAAGAACAGCTTCTACTGGTACCAAAAGATTATTGAATCCAATGGGGAAGTATTGTTTGAACAAAATAAAGGAATATAATCCTGTATTCCATAAAAGTCAGAAACGAACCAGCCAGAGATACGATCTTTGGCTGGTTCGTTTGTTTATGTGTAGGAGTAGAGGGGAAAACGGGTTTCAAAATCTGTTTGTCTGCGATTGCTCCTAACCGAAATGCGGCCATCATGCAGCTCGGTAATACTTTTGGTAATCGCAAGGCCCAGTCCGGTGCCTCCGGTTTCCTTGGAACGTGATTTGTCCACCCGGTAAAACCGCTCAAACAAGTGCGGGACATCTTCCGCAGGAATTGGGGTGCCGTAGTTAGTGCAGATTACCACCGCCTCGTCGTCTTCGCGTCCTATGGTGATATCGAGGCGTTTGCCGTCTTTTCCGTATCGAATAGCGTTGGAAAACAAATTTTCATACAGGCGTACCAGCTCGTCGGTATCGGCTAGAATCCGAACAGGCTCGACGATTCGGACACGGTAGGACATGTCCGCCTGTTCCAGCGAGGGTACAAATTCCTCAGCAAGCTGGGTAAGCAATTTGCCGAGATCTACAGGCTCCAGCTCCAGTGGCAGACTGCCACCGCTCACACGCGTGTATTCAAACAGCTCATCGATCAGCTTTTTAAGCGTCAATGACTTTTCATAAGCAATGTTCACATAATAGCGCAGCTCAATTTCATCCCGATAGCGGTCGGTTTCAATATATTCCAAAAAACCGATCACGGATGTTAGCGGGGTACGAAGATCATGAGATACGCCGGTGATCAGGTCGTTTTTGGCTTTGGCGGAAGCCCGTTCTTCTTCCAGTGAGAGACGGAGCTTGTCCGCCATGGTGTTCATATTTTTCGCCAAGGTACCCAGCTCGTCCGCTGAAGAAACAGGGATCGTATAGGACAGATCTCCATCAGCAAACTCCTGCATACCCGTCGTAATTTCGCGAAGATAGCCAATCGTATTTTTGGTAAAAAGGAAAAAGAAATAAATATATAAAGGCAGCCCTCCAATCAGCATGATGAGTGGGGACCCAATATGATTCACGGTCCAGCGAATTAGACGAGTGCCAAAAAATGAACGGGAAGGGTTCAGCCATAGTAGCAAAGATGCTCCATAATAAAACACCATCAAAATCAGTCCGGTTAAAGTGAAGGCGGCAAGGCTAAGGGCTGCCAGCTTCCATCCCAATGTGTCATATCGTTTTGCCTTCAAGACGTGAATCCTCCATTAATCGAATTTTTCCATTTTGTAGCCGATTCCCCACACCGTTTTCAGGTATTTAGGTTTTCTCGGATCAGCCTCAATTTTCTCGCGAATTTTACGCACATGAACCATCAGCGTGTTGTTGGATTCCAGATATTGCTCCTTCCACACTTTTTCATAGATCTGCTCCATGCTCAGCACTTGACCACGATTACGTGCCAACAGCTCGACAATGGCAAATTCACGCGGGGTCAGCTTAATGGATTCTCCGGCGAGAGTGACCTCATGCGTAGCAGAATTAATGGAGAGTTCATCCAGTATCATTTCATGCTCCAATGCAGGGGAGGAGTGGGTGTATTTCCGTACTCTGCGCAGCTGGGATTTGATGCGTGCCACCAGCTCCAACGGGCTGAACGGCTTAGTGACATAATCATCGGCCCCAACGCTGAGTCCTGTGATTTTGTCCATATCTTGTCCCTTCGCAGACAACATAATAATCGGAAAATGCTCGGTTTCTCTGATCTTCATGCAAGCTTCAACCCCGTCCATATTGGGCATCATCACATCAAGCACCATCACATCTATCGATTCCCGACTGACTTGCTCCAGCGCTTCCAATCCGTCTCGTGCCATAAGCAGTCGATATCCTTCATTTTCCAAATGAATTTGCATCAGCTTAATAATTTCAGGTTCATCGTCTACTAATAAAATGGTTCCGTTATGCATGGTTGTGCACCCTTTCTGTTCTTTCCAGCAGTATATAATATGGGCGTATTATATACCTTTTTAAAGATGGAGGCTATGGACACTCATCTCAGTTCGCTTGCTTGGGGTCGTCAGCCTTTGGATAGTGCTGTTTCAGTTGAAGTAATACGGTTTTCTTGCTTGAATTGTCTTTTTTCTATTTCTGGTAGTTGACCGAACAAGATCCAAGCAAATGGCAGGAAACGGGAGATGATCGACACGACGAGCCAAGAGCAAAGAAGTGCAAAGAAAAAACCTCCGGCATACCACACATGAATAAGCTGCGGAGAACCGATATGTGGTGAAAACTGCCGATACAGGAGCAGGAAGAACGGATGAATCAGATACACACCAAAGGACAGTGTGCCCAGACGTTCCAGTTTGCGAGTCACAAAGGAATGTTGTCGTCTAAACATTAAAAAGGAAATCTGTAGTATTACCAGCGTGCTAGACAGGCTGTACATATTATACATAAGTTCAAAAACTAGCGAATTGTACGAGATTCCGTACATTCTATTTTCGTACCACATATAGACATGCATGGTGGCTGAAATCAGCCATAAAGCCCAAATTGCGATCCATGTCAGCACTCCGGCAACACTTCGTTCCCCCTTACGCATCAGAAACCACGTTTTCAGCTGTGGGTAGTAGTAACCGAGAGCAGCACCCAGCATGTAGCAGGCTATATAAGACAGTGCCCAACTGCCCTTATTTTGAACCTGAAATAGAAATTTATTTCCAATAACAAATGACCACTGTACCAACAGCCCAAGGACAATAGACCATTGTGGAAGTTGCCGACAACGTTGGAACAGCCACAGTACGAATGGAAATGCAAGATAGAATTGCATCATAATAAAAATATAATATAAATGAGTATAAGCTTTGCCTGTGGCCAGTTTCAGAGCAAAGTTCTTCGCAAGTGTGGCTATATTCCATGGTTCGGAGCTGCCAGCCGTAAGGGACAGGAAGAAAAAAAACAGAGAGAACATGACATAAGGTAAGAGGATGTACAGCAATCTCTGCTTATAAAAGCGGCTTAAGAGCTGTCGTCCCATCGGACGATCCTTGTAGTTGTAGAACAGCACCATGCTGCTAAGCGCGATAAATACGGGGGTTCCATACTTCATCAACACATTGAGCGCATTGTATACAACATAAAGACTGGAATTTGTAAGCTGAACCGTTGCATAAGAAGTGGCATGTACCATCAAGACGGCTAAAATCGCCATGGCTCTGACCAACTGCAATTCGGGAATTTTTTCTTTGGTCTTAGGCTTCATAAGCTTCATTTCCTTTCAGGAGTGAACTGTATCTTGTTGAACTCTTTCTATTAAAAGATAAAGTTCTTAACAACCCTGAAGGGAAGGGCTTAAGAAACGCTTATGAACTTCTTAACTTTTGTTAAGAATTGAGGATTTTGCAAAAATCCCATAAGCGACTTCCAATGAACAAGATATAGATTGAAATGGTTTAGTCCGTCTATATATGCACTTCGGAGCGACTGGAATCGAATTTTGCAAAATCCTGAATTAAGAAAAGAACTTCCATAGCCTCAAAATGAGTGACATGGAAGTTCTTTTTTATACTCATGATCATTCGTTATTTGCAGCGTTTGATAGGTGCGCGTCTAATTTGTCCACGAATGGCACCGTTCGGATGACGGATGGTGTGGACATTGACGTAGGCATTGCCCTCTCTAATTTGGCACACCAAATCATAAATGGTTCTGCCTCTGAGCGGACCGGTAAGATCACATGCACGGAGCACGCCGCTAACGACGCCTCTTCTAACGGTTATCCCAAACTTCGAAGGACCAAACAGTGTAGCAACAACAGGGCCATTTTCACCTCTTCGTCCCAGATGAATATGCGCTTCGGTTACCCGTGAGATATTGCGTACAGTCAGTTCAAAGCTTAATTGTTGGCTCGTTGGACGGTAACGAAATTCGGCTGTTCCTGTCGCATTTGTTCTGACAGGAGGCACTTCATTAGCCCCCCTTAAGGTGGCTCTAAACTTATTAGACATGACATCCCTCCTTTCCCAGTGTTGGTTTAGTGTATTCACAGGGCCAGGAAAAGGGCTGCACAATAGCCTATTCATCAGAAGTTGTGTGTTTTACAAGATATTCAGTCCAAGCACAAAACAAACTTTTTCATAGTCTATGAGTATCTGGTAGAGAGAGGAGGGGAAACCATGGGAACATTTATTGATGGGAGAACATCCCAAAACGCTTCGACAGCTAACTCTATTGCCATTCCGATCACTCTTTTAAATACGCCTCAATTGTTTGGGCAGATCGGATTAAACACACTGGGAGCTACAGGTACGCCACGGGTTCTGCTTAAAGGAACCATATCGCTTCAACTTCCGCTTGCTTTAGTCGGAATAACGATCACTATTGTAAGAGGTACCCTGGTAACTGACCCTGTTGTTTATTCGGCTACGTCTACTTTCAGTTTGAGTTTATTAGCTCCACAGGTTATTGCGTTCTCAGCCGATGACTTTAACCCGCCGATTACACCACAATTGGTTTATACAGCTTTTGTTTCTTCTAACCTGCTGGGTACAGTACGAGTAGGTCCAGAGAGCTTTGACGGAATTTTGGTTGCGGATTAATGTAGTAATTTTGATATGACGAAATATTGCTTCATAAAGCTTCGCAGTTGTAACTGCGAGGCTTTTTTGTGTACAAGTACAAGTTTCAGCTTAACGAATAAACTACTTTTCTTTTGCATAAGAATTACATAGGCATAACCCTGCAACAATTGGTAGAATTTTATGTATGCGCTTACAAAAAATAAAATATCCTTTGCTTCGTACAATTAAAAATCTGGAGGAGGAATGAAGAATGAAGTGGAAAAAAGGATTGACTGGTATGCTTTTAGTAGCTTTTTTATGTGGTGCACCTGGTGGGGGCATAGCTACGCCGGCACATGCATCCGCTGGCGAGTACAAGTTTGATTTTGGCGGAGGTACGGTCGAAACGGGTTATACCGGTGTGAGTGCTTCGCTGTCCTATGACTCAGCACGTGGGTATGGCTTTCGTACCCCTGAGAATATGCGTAATGTCAGCGCTTCGGGGACTGGAGTGGCAAGTGATGCGGTACGGTTCCTGGCTACAGGTACGAAAAGCGAGAATACTTTTGACGTTGATCTTCCTCCTGGTTTGTATGAGGTGTCGGTTACTTTAGGAGATACCTCTCGTTCGAGTATTGCGGCTGAAGGGGTGTATCAGGTCATTAATATGACAGGGAATGGGGCCAAGGATCGTTTTCAAATTCCAGTGACAGATGGACAGCTAAATCTGCTGGTTACTGAAGGCAAAGAGGGCGCGGTCTTCACACTCAGTGCATTGGAAATCAGGCAATTATCTAGCAATCCGGTTACGAATCGAACGATTTATATCGGTGGAGATTCTACGGTTTGTAACTATTATCCGCTAGATAGCAGCGTACAGGCGGGATGGGGTCAACTGCTGCCAGAGTTTGTGAACACGAATACTTTTCAAATTCGCAATATGGCGTCAGGAGGCCAAATTGCTAGAGGCTTCCACCAGGACGGTCAGTTGGAGGCCATCGTCCAATATATTAAGCCGGGGGATTATTTTATTCTCCAATTGGGCATCAATGACACCAATCCAAAGCATAACGAAAGCGAAGCCGAGTTTAAGGACTGGATGAAGGATATGATTCGGCAGGTTAAGGCTAAAGGGGCGACGGTAATCCTGTCAACTCCGCAAGGACGAGCCACTGACTTTAATGCTAACAATGTACACAACGCAGAAAATAGATGGTATAGAAGCGCTATTTTGGCACTGGCTCAAGAGGAACAAACGCCTTTAGTCGACCTGAATGTTCTTAGCTCAGCTTATTTCACTTCTATTGGTAAAGACGCTACACTGGCCTTGTATATGAACGGTGATACACTCCATCCAAACTATGAAGGTGCAAGGGAACTGGCCCGCTTGGTAGCACAGGATTTAAAAAGGCAGGGTCTGAGCGGATTCTAAATTTAAACGATGGGTTTTCCCCTGCTTCTTACATTCGTAGGAGCAGGGGTTTTTAGCCTCTGTTCAGGGTGCTATAATTATTGAAAAAGCAATAGTAATACGGAGGAATTAGAACATGCAGCCTTTCACTGCCCGTGTGCTTCAAATTATACTGTTGATCCCTGAGGGAAAAGTAATGACTTACGGTCAAATTGCGGCAGAGGCCGGAAGCCCAAGAGGTGCCAGACAGGTGGTGCGAATTTTGCATACATTGAGCCAAAAACACCGACTTCCTTGGCATAGAGTGGTCAACCGTTTGGGGGAGATTGCTTTGCAGGAGGATGAGTCCGCATCCCTGCAGCGTCTGTATTTGGAGGAGGAAGGCATACGTTTTAATGAAAGCGGGCGTATTCCACTCGATCAATATCTCTATGATCCGCAGGCGGAGATGGAAGAATAGGAACGGAACAAGCTATGCGGTTTTATATTAGATTTGATGATCACAAAAATCCGGGACAAATCAATTATCGATTTGTCCCGGATTTTTTTCATCTAGCATACGAAGCAGATAACTAGAGGTAATCTGTTATTTATAGCATAAGATTCACTTGTCATTTTATCCGATGAGATGCTGCTGATCCCGTTGGGCAAGGTGAAAAGAAATGCTGTTCATCAGCGGTATATCGTTATTTTTCCGGGCTTCCCGGATCAGTTGTTTCTTTTTTTGTTCTGATTCACGTAAAAAGCGGGTCATCCACAAATCAGACGGTTCGTTAGTGGTTGTCATGCGAGATTCTTTTATCATCTATTAACCCTCCCAGTGAGCGGCTGTTATTCTTTCTCTAGTATATGTTCCAAACCTTAATAGATGCTGTTGGTTTCCTTAAAATTAGCTGAAAATTAGGTAAAGTTCAGGTAAAAATAGGTTGAATCAATATCTCATTGGACGAAAAGTAGTATAAAGCGAGTAATCAGGAAGTAAAGGTTACAAAAATGTATTGTTTTGACACCTTGTACCAACATAAACCTGAAAGTACAATTAGAATGCAAAGAGTTCGTGGAAGTTTATGTCGAAAAAAATGGAAAAGATTCGGGGAATGAACCGAAAGGGGAGAGATTCATCTATGAAGCAAAAAGCGGCTGTCGTGCTGCTTGTATTGTCCTTATCATCAGGATTGGCCTCCACTGTACAGTCTGAGAGTTTATCAGGAAATGTAGCATCAAGTACGTCGGTTAGTCCATCTACTGCGGCTACATCGAAGACATCATCCGTAACGGGTCAGGCTTTACCTACATTAACACTCAAGCAGGCCGTGGAATGGGCACAGACGAACAGTTACAATACGCGTACCGCCGAACGGGACGTAGAGCGTCGCAGAATGGAACTGAAAAATGCAGAAAAGGATCTGGGAAATGCATTTGTTGATTTTATAGACGGTGAATATGTTGATGATAATACCTCTTGGAGAAGTTATAACTCTTCGACGCTATCTTATCTAGCCAGCAAAAAGCAGGCGCAGTTCGCCAAAGACCAGATTTATTTTAATGTGATGAAAAGCTATCAAAGTGTGTTCGTGGCAGAGAATCAAGTGAAAAATGATCTAGAAGCGCTTGAAATTGCCCAAGCGGAGGAAAAGATTGCACTTGCCAAATTTGCGCGCGGCAAGCTGTCTGAGTATGCGAAAAACGAGAGTACACAGGCCAGAAGCCAGGCTCAGCAAACAGTAGAACAGGGGAAAATTGCGTTGCAAAAATCAAGGGATGCTCTGAACTTCCTCATGGGACAACCTAACGGAACAGCCTATGAAATGGTTGATCGACCCGTATACAAGGAACCAAAGAAACTGGATATCGAATTACATATACAACAGCTGACAGACATGAATCCGAACTTATGGAAGCTGGAGGATAGCATCAAAACTTCGGAACTTAATGTGAGATACTTCGATTTTAACAACGGTGCGGGTGCTTACGATCTAGCTAAAATGGATGTCGATACGGCTAAAGAGGAGCTTGACAAAGGTCAAAAGGTTTTTGCCGAATCACTCCGTAATTTGTATGCCACGGTTAAGGAAAACCAAAAAAAATATGTACAACTGGAAGAAAGCTTGCGTACGGCAAAAGAGGCCTTGGAGTTATCGCGCAAAAAGTGGGACAGAGGTCTAATTATCGAGATGGAATTGAAAAATAATCAGTTGAAAGTGAACCAGATTGAACGGCAAATGGAAGAGCTGGCGATCGAGTTGGATCAAAATGAGTATACGTTGAACAAGCCATGGAGCACATAGGGAGGAAAAGGCGTTGGCAGAAACGGTTTTAAATGATGCTTTAATCAAGTTACGGAAAAAACGGAGAAAAAAGTGGATATGGACTGCAATTGTTCTACTGGTTGTAGGTGGAGGCGGAACAGCAGTATATCTGAGTCTGCCCAAGGAGCAGGCGGCACCTTTGGTTCAGGATGAGACGCTTAAAGTAGAGCGCGGCGATGTGAGTGAGAAGCTGGACACGTCCGGTACCGTGCAAGCGTCCAAGGAAGTGAAGTTAAACTTCACGAGTGCAGGTGATAACAAGCTGGCAGTGGTAAATGTGAAAGCCGGGGACAAGGTGAAAAAAGGACAGGTGCTGGCTCTTCTGGACAGTTCAGAAATTAAAATGCAAATTCAGACTGCGTCTGATACTTTGGAAATATCCAAATCCAAGCTGGCTGAATTGGAGAAAGGTCCGAAGGCAGAGGACATTGAAATTCAGAAAACAAATGTACTTCGGGCCAAAATGGCTATCGATACAGCGCAAGAATCATTTGAGCTGGAAGAAGCCGAAAGTCAGAAGAAAACTTCCCAAAAGCAGTTGGAACAGGCGCGAAAGGCATATGAAGACCAAAAGTTTTTACATGATGCCGGTGCGGTGTCCAACAGTGAATTGGAGCAGGCAGAGCAAGCACTGGATAAAGCACAGACGGACTATGATGGTCTGGATCTGCAGTTCCGCAAAATCATGTCGCAAAAACGTCGCACCATTTCAGAAGCTGAAATCGGATATCGTACGGCAATGGCAGAGCTTCGCAAAATTCAGGTTCCGGCTGATGCATCCAATATTCAAGCCTCACGGATAGAGGTTCGAAGACAGGCGACGGAACTGGAGCAGAAGAAAAATGAATTGAACAAGCTTCAGGTCACAGCACCTTGGGACGGGGTAATCTTGAAGGTGAACGGGGATGTAGGGACCAGTCCGACGGCTCCATTCATTGTCATGAATAACTCGGATTCCAACGATCTTAAGGTGGTTGTGAAGGTAAGTCAGACCGACATTGTCAAAGTAAAGAAGGGTCTTTCAGCCGTGTTGACTACCAATGCATATCCGGGTGAATCATTTCCAGGGAAGGTGCAATTCGTCTCACCGGAAGCCTCTACGGATGAAGGGATGACGACGTATCTGATGGAATTGTCTGTTCATGACCCGAAAGGCAAGCTCAAAACGGGCATGATTATGAATGTGGCCGTTATTTTGGGAGTACACAAAAATGTGCTGTTCGTACCTGCTACTGCGCTGAGATCGGAAGGGGGACAGGATGGTGTGTATGTTTCCGCTAATAACGCTGCGAATCCAGGGGCGCGCACATTCAAGCCCGTAGAACTCGGATTTTACACGCCAGATCGAGTCGAGCTCAAGTCAGGTGTAAAGGAGGGTGACACGCTTATTGTGCCTGCTCCTGAACCTCCGCCGGACCCTTCTGCTATGGGCGGCATGCAGGGAGGCTTTTAAACGGGTATGAGATACGTCATTCAGATTGAGGATTTGAAAAAAGTGTATCAGGTCGGAGATCAGGAAATTCATGCCCTGCGTGAGGTACAACTTGATATTGCTGACGGTGATTTTGTTGCGATCATGGGACCGTCTGGATCAGGCAAGTCCACGATGATGAATGTCATCGGCTGTCTGGATTTACCTACATCGGGACAATTTTATTTGGATGGCTATTCGATATTAGATGCCCGCGAGGATGAACTGGCTATTATACGTAATCAGAAAATCGGATTTGTATTTCAAAAATTCCATTTGCTCCCGCGAGCAACGGCTTTGGAGAATGTGGAACTGCCTATGATCTATGCGGGTATTCCTGCCAAGGAGCGTCGTTTGCGGGCAATGGAGGCTCTTACTAGCGTAGGTCTAGGCGATCGGATGAACAATAGGCCAAACGAATTGTCAGGCGGTCAGCAGCAGCGGGTGTCTATTGCGCGCGCACTTGTGAACAATCCGGTCATTCTCTTGGCGGATGAACCGACAGGCGCATTGGACTCCAAAACAAGTGTTGAAATAATGGGGATTTTTCAGCGTCTGAATGATCAGGGGAAAACGGTTGTATTGGTTACTCATGATCAGGAGGTTGCGGAATACGCCAAGCGTCTGATTCATTTTCGGGATGGGCGGATTGAAGAGGATCAGCCTGTTGGGAAACGAAGAATGGCGGCAGAGGAAGTGAAGGCATGAAGTTTAAGGAAATTATCCGTGTATCGCTCAACAGTTTGCGAACCAATATGCTGCGATCTTTGCTGACCATGGTGGGCATTATTATCGGAGTGGCCGCTGTGATTATGATTGTAGCCATCGGTAAAGGATCAACGGCTACGATTACATCTCAGATCAACAGTATGGGAAATAATCTGCTGATGATCTATCCTTATGCTCCATATGATGGCTCCAGCTCCATGTCGTTCAGTCAGACGAAAGGAATATCTCTGGAAGATATTGATGCGCTAGAGGAGCAAAAAGCAGTAGCAGAGGTAGCGCCAAGTGCCATGACCAATGCAGATATTACGTGGAGTCGCAATAAGGTCAGCGCGCAAATTGAGGGGACTTCGCTGGCATTCGTTCATGTGAGAAAGCTGTCACTAGCTCAAGGCAGGTCGTTTACCCACTATGAAGTGGATAAACAAATGAATGTGGCCGTGCTTGGGAGTGATGCGGCCCGTAATATTTTTGGTCCGGATGCCTCAAGAGCGGTCGGTGAGACGATCATGATTAAACAGCTTCCTTTTAAGGTGGTTGGTGTGCTGGCAAATTCCAATTCCAATATGAGTAACAGTGGTCAGCAGGTATATGTACCGATTACAACGGGGATGGAACGGCTAGGCAATATGAGTATTCAGCAGGTGAACGCCTCTGCAACAACAGAGGAGAAGATTAATCAGGCAAGTGCTGAAATTCGGCAGGTGCTACGTGCCAGACATGAGCTAAAGCCATCAGAGGGCGATGACTTTCAGATCATGACCCAGACGGAAATCTTAAAAACAGTGTCCGGGGTTGATCGGATTATGAATATGCTGCTGGCCGGTGTAGCTGCAATTGCGCTTGGCGTTGGAGGTGTCGGCATTATGAATATTATGCTGGTGTCCGTCACGGAACGTACGAGGGAGATCGGGATTCGTAAAGCGATTGGTGCGCAACGCAGTGATATTATGCTGCAGTTTGTGGCTGAGGCTGTTTTTCTCAGTCTGATGGGTGGACTGGTTGGCGTAATGGTGGGTCTCGGAGGTGCAAAGCTGCTCGAGAAATTCGTCCAAATGCCGATTGTGTATTCGATAGAGCCCGTGCTGTACTCTTTTCTGTGCTGTATGGGGGTTGGAGTGTTGTTCGGAGTATATCCGGCGCGAAAGGCGTCGAAGCTGCGTCCAATTGATGCTTTAAGATACGAATAAGGGAGCGGGTACTTCGCCTTACTCGAAAGAGCAGGGTGCAAAGTACCCGTTTTTTGTGTTAAATAAGTGTTTTAAATGATAAAAAGACATGAATAACCGCCTTAATTTTATATATGTGATGTTTTATATGCTTTTTAAGGTTGATTTATTGTTATATATGACGTATTATATTCAATATTAGATCGCAAGAAAAAAGGAGGGACGTTCATCATCGACCTTACGGCAAGACAAGTAGAAATTTTAAACATCGTACAAAAGCATGCCCCGATTACCGGGGATCAGATTGCGGAAATGCTTAATCTCAGCAAGGCGACCATTCGGACCGACCTATCCAAATTGGGCATTCTGAATTACATAGATGCAAAGCCCAAGGTCGGATATTTTGTTGGAAAGCGGGGCACGCCGAACCGGGAGGAAAAATTCCGGCTGTTGCAAATGAAGGTCGGCGATCTTCATGGGGTTCCAGTCATCGTACGAGAAACAACCACGATTCAGGAAGCTGTCGTAGCTCTCTTTTTGGAAAATGTGAGCAATTTGATCGTCACCGATGAAGACGGAGATTTGGCAGGGGTAGCTTCCCGCAAGGATTTGCTTAAGGTAACGTTAGGGAATCCCAATGCAGCAACCATTCCTGTCAGCCTTGTGATGACCCGACAGGCGAATGTTGTCACCGTTTCCCCAGAGGATACGGTATTAGAGGCAGCGCGCAAAATTATTGCCCGTCAAATCGACAGCCTGCCTGTTGTCGTCCCTTCCGACTCCGACAAGCCAGGGGAGCACTGGAAAGTCGTGGGACGCATTACAAAAACGAATATTATTAAAATGTTGCTCGATATGGTAGCAGAGGATTAATGGGAGGAATCGAATGGTTCAGGTGAGCAGTCATTTTATAGCGATCTGTTCAGACTCGATTGGCGAGACGGCAGAAGCTGTCGTACAGGCGACCATGCGCCAATTTGAGTTACCGGACACAGAGATCAAAAGATTTATGAACGTGAGGGATGAAGACGAACTGAGCCGGGTGATGGAGGAAGTTGCCGAGCGTAAAGGCTTCGTAGCTTATACGCTGGTACAGCCAGAATTGAGAGAAGCGATGAAAGAGGAGGCTGTCCGGCTGAATGTGCGGGCTGTCGACATTATGGGACCGATGATGCAGGCGTTTGCTGATACGTTCCATAACGATCCCAAAGAGAAGCCTGGTCTGCTGCACCGACTGGACGATAACTATTTTCGCCGTGTAGAGGCCTTGGATTTTGCGGTTCAATATGATGATGGCAAAGATGTGAGCGCCATTCTCAAAGCGGATATTGTATTGCTTGGAGTATCCCGTATTTCCAAAACCCCTTTATCCATGTTTCTCGCGCATAAAGGTTATAAAACGGTCAACATACCGATTGTACCGGAGCTGACACCGCCTGTTCAGTTGAAGGATGTTCAGCGTGGTCGAGTGTTCGGATTAACGATCGAGCCAGAGTTACTGTTGAAAATACGCAGTGAGCGACTAAAGGTTATGGGGCTTCCTAATAATGTGCAGTATGCTACAGCGATGAGGGTAGAAGAGGAAATAGCGTATGCGCAGTCTTTGTTTAAAGAGCTGAATTGTCCGGTTATTGATGTTACAGATAAGGCGATTGAAGAGACGGCAGGTTTAATTATCAGAATGTTATAGAGCCTAGTAGCTGCTCATATAACTAAAAATTAAAATCGTAGGATACAGGAGTTTAATAGATAAATAGAAAGATTGCAGCAAAGTTGCCCTAAATAGTTCATTTGCTTAAGGGTAACAATTAATTTTTAGGAGAGGTGGAGGGATAGGTATGGAGAGTCAAATGGCATTGGAATTCGTTCGGGTAACAGAGGCAGCGGCACTGCAATCAGCACAATGGACAGGGCGTGGAGATAAGAATAGCGCAGACGAGGCGGCTACGGTAGCCATCCGCACTCATTTTAATGCGGTATCCATGGACGGCACGGTCGTCATTGGCGAAGGCGAAATGGATGAGGCTCCCATGCTGTATATCGGGGAAAGAGTAGGCAATCGCAGAGGACCGGCTATGGACATCGCTGTCGATCCACTAGAGGGAACCGAAACGGTAGCAAATGGTTTGAATAACGCTCTGTCGGTCATTGCTGCTGCACCTCGTGGTAGTCTACTCCACGCTCCGGATATGTACATGCAAAAAATGGCCGTTGGCCCGGCATTGGCTGGAAAGCTATCACTTGAGGACCCAATTCCAACTACATTGTCAAAAGCTGCACGAGTACTCGGTAAATCCTTGTCTGATCTTACCGTGTCTATTCTTGATCGTACACGGCACGCCGGGATCATCAAGCTTCTGCGGGAAAGCGGCGTTCGAATCAAACTGCTTGGCCATGGGGATGTGATGGGTGCGATTGAAACATGCCTGGATAGCGGTGTAGATTTGCATATCGGTTCTGGTGGCGCTCCTGAGGGTGTATTGGCCGCTGCAGCACTGAAATGTATGGGCGGAGAAATCCAGGGTCGCCTGCTGCCTCATGGTGAAGAAGAGATTGAGCGTTGCAAGCGTATGGGCATTACTGATCCCGGTGCGTTGCTCTCCATGGATGATATGGTCGGACGCCAAGGCGTGATGTTTGTGGCTACAGGTGTGACACCTGGAGAGTGGTTGCAGGGGGTTCGTTCTCTTCCTGGTCACAGAGCGGAAACTCATTCAGTCGTAATGCACTCAGAAACAAAAACGATTCGCTTCGTGCGGAGTATTCATCATACAGCGGATTCTTCCGGTACGCTTGCGGTAGCGGCATCCTCTTGAACATTGAAGTCATGGCTTCCTAAATCTGTTCCCACAGTAGGCGAAAGGTTCTTCTTCACCTTGCATCGTCCAGAGGTGAATTCAAAGCAGAAGTTTCGTATGCTGTAAACACAATACGGAGATTAAGTTTATCGTTTAACAAACAAGGAACGATAGTTCAAAAAAACAGCGGTATCTAGGACTCATCCAAGGATACCGCTGTTTTTCATATTTCGGGGTCATTCTAACTGTCATGGAACAGATGAAGTTATCAACTCCATGGAATACGCATCGAGTATAACCTCACTTTCATTGAGTGACGTAAGCATAATTATTTTTGCCGTTTTTTGGTCCGTATTAGAAATGTGGTTTTCATTTACGTGCTTTT
>NZ_CM170126.1:2580000-4937500 GCF_057220305.1 Paenibacillus sp. LRG-1
ACTCACTCGTTGCTCAGTTTTGAGAGCTCAAACTCTCAAGCTTCGACGAATGTTTCATTCACACATCCGTGTGGAACCGAAATATTCATCGGGTTTCGCTTCGAAGAAGCGAATTGCACCTTGAAAACTGGATACCGAAACGAAATTGCGTTTTAGAATATTCCTTTAAGCTGATCTTGTGTAAACAAGTGAAATAAAGGTAGCTGCCTTGAGTTTCATTCACACGTAAGTGTTGAACCGAAATTCAAAGCGAATCGTATTTACCATGTAAATACTAGGTTAAGCTACAAAGAGCACACGGAGGATGCCTAGGCGCCAGGAGCCGACGAAGGACGTGGCGAACAACGATAAAGCCTCGGGGAGCTGTAAGCAAGCTTTGATCCGGGGATGTCCGAATGGGGAAACCCGGCTGTCTTCATCGACAGTCACTTTCTGCTGAATACATAGGCAGAATAGAGGCAGACCAGGGGAACTGAAACATCTAAGTACCCTGAGGAAGAGAAAACAATAGTGATTCCGTCAGTAGCGGCGAGCGAACGCGGATTAGCCCAAACCAAGGAGCTTGCTCCTTGGGGTTGTGGGACGTCTCACATGGAGTTACAAAGGAACCGGTTAGATGAAGAGGTCTGGAAAGGCCCGCCAGAGAAGGTAAAAGCCCTGTAGTTCAAAACTTGTTCTCTCCGAGACGGATCCCGAGTAGTGCGGGGCACGTGAAACCCCGTATGAATCCGGCAGGACCATCTGCCAAGGCTAAATACTCCCTGGCGACCGATAGTGAAGCAGTACCGTGAGGGAAAGGTGAAAAGCACCCCGGAAGGGGAGTGAAATAGATCCTGAAACCGTGTGCTTACAAGAAGTCAGAGCCCGATCTATGGGTGATGGCGTGCCTTTTGTAGAATGAACCGGCGAGTTACGTTCCCGTGCAAGGTTAAGGTGAAGAGCTGAAGCCGCAGCGAAAGCGAGTCTGAATAGGGCGAATGAGTACGTGGACGTAGACCCGAAACCGGGTGATCTACCCCTGTCCAGGGTGAAGGTGCGGTAACACGCACTGGAGGCCCGAACCCACGCATGTTGAAAAATGCGGGGATGAGGTGGGGGTAGCGGAGAAATTCCAATCGAACCCGGAGATAGCTGGTTCTCCCCGAAATAGCTTTAGGGCTAGCCTCGGAAAAAAGAATCGTGGAGGTAGAGCACTGATTGGGTGCGGGGCCCGCAAGGGTTACCAAGCTCAGTCAAACTCCGAATGCCATAGATTTAGTTCCGGGAGTCAGACAGTGAGTGCTAAGATCCATTGTCGAAAGGGAAACAGCCCAGACCATCAGCTAAGGTCCCCAAGTGTGTGTTAAGTGGGAAAGGATGTGGAGTTGCACAGACAACCAGGATGTTGGCTTAGAAGCAGCCACCATTGAAAGAGTGCGTAATAGCTCACTGGTCGAGTGACTCTGCGCCGAAAATGTAACGGGGCTAAACACACCACCGAAGCTATGGCTTGATGCTTGCATCAGGGGTAGGGGAGCGTTGAATGCGGGTTGAAGGTGTACCGTAAGGAGCGCTGGACTGCATTCAAGTGAGAATGCCGGTATGAGTAACGAAAAGATCTGTGAGAATCAGATCCGCCGAAAGCCTAAGGGTTCCTGAGGAAGGTTCGTCCGCTCAGGGTAAGTCGGGACCTAAGGCGAGGCCGATAGGCGTAGTCGAAGGACAACAGGTCGAAATTCCTGTACCACCGTAATCCGTTATGAGCGATGGGGTGACGCAGTAGGGTAGTGACGCGGACTGATGGATGTCCGTCTAAGCAGTGAGGCTGGTGTGTAGGCAAATCCGCACATCGTAAGGCTGGGCTGTGATGGGGAGCGAAAATTGTAGTAGCGAAGGTCATGATCTCAGACTGCCAAGAAAAGCCTCTAGCCAGGAGAAGGTGCCCGTACCGCAAACCGACACAGGTAGGCGAGAAGAGAATTCTAAGGCGCGCGGAAGAACTCTCGTTAAGGAACTCGGCAAAATGACCCCGTAACTTCGGGAGAAGGGGTGCCTCGGTAGGGTGAATAGCCCGAGGGGGCCGCAGTGAAAAGGCCCAAGCGACTGTTTAGCAAAAACACAGGTCTGTGCGAAGCCGCAAGGCGAAGTATACGGGCTGACGCCTGCCCGGTGCTGGAAGGTTAAGGGGAGTGGTAAGCCTTCGGGCGAAGCTATGAACCGAAGCCCCAGTAAACGGCGGCCGTAACTATAACGGTCCTAAGGTAGCGAAATTCCTTGTCAGGTAAATTCTGACCCGCACGAATGGCGTAACGACTTGGGCGCTGTCTCAACGAGAGATCCGGTGAAATTTTAATACCTGTGAAGATGCAGGTTACCCGCGACAAGACGGAAAGACCCCATGGAGCTTTACTGCAGCTTGATATTGAATTTGGGTACGATCTGTACAGGATAGGTGGGAGCCGTTGAATCTTGAGCGCCAGCTTGAGAGGAGGCATCCTTGGGATACCACCCTGATCGTATCTAGGTTCTAACTTGGTACCGTAATCCGGTGCGAGGACAGTGTCAGGTGGGCAGTTTGACTGGGGCGGTCGCCTCCTAAAGAGTAACGGAGGCGCCCCAAGGTTCCCTCAGAATGGTTGGAAATCATTCGAAGAGTGCAAAGGCAGAAGGGAGCTTGACTGCGAGACCTACAAGTCGAGCAGGGACGAAAGTCGGGCTTAGTGATCCGGTGGTACCGCATGGAAGGGCCATCGCTCAACGGATAAAAGCTACCCTGGGGATAACAGGCTTATCTCCCCCAAGAGTCCACATCGACGGGGAGGTTTGGCACCTCGATGTCGGCTCATCGCATCCTGGGGCTGAAGTAGGTCCCAAGGGTTGGGCTGTTCGCCCATTAAAGCGGTACGCGAGCTGGGTTCAGAACGTCGTGAGACAGTTCGGTCCCTATCTGTCGTGGGCGTAGGAAATTTGAGAGGAGCTGTCCTTAGTACGAGAGGACCGGGATGGACGTACCGCTGGTGTACCAGTTGTTCCGCCAGGAGCACCGCTGGGTAGCTATGTACGGAAGGGATAAGCGCTGAAAGCATCTAAGCGTGAAGCCCCCCTCAAGATGAGATTTCCCAATTAGTAAGACCCCTTGAAGACGACGAGGTAGATAGGTTGGGGGTGGAAGTGCAGTAATGCATGGAGCTGACCAATACTAATCGGTCGAGGGCTTATCCTAAGAATAAAACGCAAATAAGTTTCGGATCCAGTTTTCAGGGTGTAACCTTGAAAGTATGTACAAGTGACATATGATAAGCGCATGGCTATTCATTCACACGATAAGTGATGAACCGAATAACCGTACGATAGAATTTGCATAGCAAATTCATGTTTGGTGGCGATAGCGGAGGGGTTCCACACGTACCCATCCCGAACACGACCGTTAAGCCCTCCAGCGCCGATGGTACTTGGACCGCAGGGTCCTGGGAGAGTAGGACGTCGCCAAGCAAGATTAAAGAGCACAGCCTTAATGGGCTGTGCTCTTTTTGTATACCATAAGGCTTTCGCGTTTTGGAAAATATACAAGAAACCCATACATATACTCCATTCCACTAAATTAATATGATTGGGGGATAACTACAATAAAGCTTACAACACTCTGCATATCGACCGATAGTGAAGTCAAACATAATGAAATTTATAAAGCAGCAAGTCTCCAACAACAGGGAGCCTTGCTGTTTGCCGTTACTGTTTTTTGAGGGGGAAGATTAAAAGTAAGGCTATAAATTTCTAGAGAACAGGTACTTTTGAAGCGAGATAGAAACGTTTCTATTAGAGTTTGAAAAGAAAATTCATAGCTTTGGGAGAGAAAAACTCAATCCGAACTGAATTTTTTAGACGAAGAGTCAGAAAAAAATATGCAAAATATGGTCCTTTAGGACTATGAAATAACAATATTTATTACAAAATTAAAGAGTTATTAATTTTGGCTTATGTGAGCTTGATACAAATTCAATCCATTATTTAGGAGGTTAAAGAGAGTTGCGGAAAAAGGCGGAATTTGTCGGATGATATCAGGTTGAATTTGTTACATTTATGTTAATGGCATGTAAAGATAAAATTGTTGTAGGATAAGGGGTTGGAGCTTCAATGTAAATCATAATGAGTTTAGTTTTACAAAATTCGTGAAAACCAAAAATTTCGTTTTAAACTAAATTAACAGATCATGATTGACAGATAACTAATACAAAAAGTGAAATTGTTGCTTTTGAAGTTTGGAAACAAATAACATAATATGGATTTTGTTTTATTTTTATGAGCTCCATCAATTTAGCCCTTTTGTCCCATGCCAAGCGGTTTTAAAGTTTGTATATTTAAAAACAGTTAGAAAGTGTTGGAAGAAAAAAAGAGATATAAGGATTTACTGTAAAATTATGAACTGCATAGAGGATGGAGGAATTCATTTGACAACTCGATCACAATCTTGGTTCGCAAAAACAGAGGTCCAACCGACTGCGAAGCTCCAACTATTTTGCTTCCCCTACGCTGGTGGTGGCGCTTACATATTTAACTCTTGGAAGTCTAGGTTCGCGCCTGATATTAACGTGTTGCCTATACAACTTCCAGGACGTGAAAGCCGCTCAACAGAAGCTCCAATGGATACTCTTCAGGACATCGTTCAATCGTTGATTCCCGCTATGGCCCCATACATGCATAAGCCGTTCGCTTTTTTTGGGCACAGTATGGGTGCACTGATTGCATTTGAAACAGCACGACAGTTGTACAGCAAAACTGGAAAGCTACCTGTGCATATCATCATATCTGGTAAATCCGCACCACATCTTCCATACTCCAAAAAACGACTCCATGATTTAGCAGACGATTCTTTCACCGAAGAGCTTCGTTTGATGCAGGGAACACCTGAAGAGGTGCTGCAAAATGCAGAATTGATGCAAATTATTATGCCTCGTCTGCGTGCAGATTTTAAGGTATGTGAAACTTATGTTTATCAGCCGGGAAATCCACTGGTATGTCCGATGACCGTTTTAGGCGGAATGAAGGATTTTGAGGTTAGCACAGATTCACTCCATGCCTGGCAACAGCATACGACATCACCTATGGATGTTCAGATGTTCGAAGGTAATCACTTTTTCATCCATGAACAAGAACAAGAAGTTATGAGCGCAGTCGAGAACATTCTTTCTACATCCTCGCCGATGGCCCACGCGGCGGCAGCTCATACAGCTTACAACACAAGCACCCTACAACCACGATTCAGACAGAGTTGAATGTCCCACACATCACGATACACTTCGTTATTACCATCTCAGCAACAATCGACAACCAACCCACAAACAAGATGCAAATTCCAGCATAGTTCAAAATCGCATTTTATTCTGTACGGATACTCATGCATCCAAACCCAGAGTTTATCTCAACGACGTCCACAGCCAATATAAAAAGTTCGCACTGAAAAAGTGTGGGCAACGAAAAGAGGGATGCCCTTGTTTCGATCAAATTCTGCTTTTCGGAGACTCGCACGTTATGTAAGGCCGTATAATCTATGGGTTTTCATAACGGTGATCGCCTCCTTGTGTTTGGCAGCTATTGACATTATTTTGGGTAAGGCTATTGAGCAAATGGCACAGGGGACATTCTCCTCTACCCAGAACATGATCTATCTGGTTGTTGGGATGACGCTAATTGGAATGCCCTGTAAGTTTGTGATGAGGTACGCTTCAGCGCGTTTTAGTGTTAGTGCTCTGCGCGACTTGAGAGGCGATCTCGTACATAAGTTTTGCGATTTACCGGTTTCCAGCGTGGAAAGGAAATTTACCGGAGATTTGGTATCCCGTCTAACCAATAATACGGCAGTATTACAGAACTTTTTTATCCAGCAGTTTTCCAATCTGTTTTATTTACCGCTTGTGTTTACGGCATCACTCATATTGCTTTTACTGACAAGCTGGAAACTGATATTGGCAAGTCTTGCGCTCATGCCAATAGGAATGATCATAACATCACTAATGAGCAAGCCGATTGAAAAATATTCCGCAGATCTTCAGGAGAAAATTGCTCATTTGAACGCTGTGGGGCAAGATGCAATCGGAGGAATCCCTATCGTCAAGGCATTCAATATGCAAGCTGTGCTGTTGAAGAAGTATATGGTGATTATGGAGGAGGTCGTCAAGCGCGGCTTAAGGCTAGAAAAGCGCTATGCAGCCATTACTCCAGTAGGTGTGATGATGCTGGCAACACCAATTATTTTGGTCATTGTATACGGAGGATACCTGATACAACATGGAGAGCTGAATGCTGGAGGCATAGTACTTTTTTTATACCTGATTTCGTTCATATTACAGCCGATTGCCATGCTGCCGACAATCATTTCGCAAATGAAGGAAGCGGGTGGAGCCGCAAAGCATTTGTTTGAGGTGCTGGATTGGCAGAATGAACGTCAGGACGGCGAAATGACCTTGGTAGATCAGAGGCGAGAGAATAGGGCGCCTCATTTGGAAGACGATGCAGATGGGGAAGCCAACCGAATGAGTGAAGGCGGAGCAGAAAGCGATGATGGCGTTGATGGTGTTGCTGTAGTCAGCTTTGAGCATTTGACCTTTGGCTACGATGAAGGGAACACAGTGCTGAAGGATATCAGCTTCCAGGCAGGGCAAGGGGATATGGTGGCGATTGTCGGTGCCAGCGGTGGCGGTAAAAGCACGATTTTCAAGCTGCTTTGCGGATTTAATGAACCTGGAGAGCATGCCGGAACCATTCAACTATTTGGAAAGAGTTTGACAGATTGGAATTTAACAAGCCTGCGCAGTCATATTTCGATGGTATCTCAGGAGTCGTCGCTTTTTCCGGCCACCATTGCAGAAAATATCGGATATGGACGTCTGGAGGCGACTCGGGAAGAAATTGTCGAGGCGGCGAAAGCGGCACATGCGCATGATTTTATTGTTCAACTTCCCGAGGGCTATGAAACCCTGTTGAGCGAGCGGGGAGGCGGATTGTCTGGCGGTCAAAAACAGCGTATTTCTATAGCAAGAGCATTACTGAAAAATGCTCCGCTGCTTTTATTGGACGAGCCGACTTCAGCACTCGATAGTCAGTCGGAGGCTCAGGTGCAGAATGCGATGAATGCGGTAATGCAAAACCGGACGGTACTGGTCATTGCTCATCGACTGTCAACCGTACGTCAGGCGAACCGTATTATTGTACTCGATCAGGGGAGCATTGTGGAATCGGGTTCTCATGAGGAATTACTAGGTCGTGATGGTGTGTACCGAAAGCTGTATTTGAAAAATTTTGAAGAAGAACAGCATACGGCGGAAAACGGTAATTCGTTGCCTGAGGAAAGGAGTGAGCGTCGTGACCTTCAAGCAGGGGTTTTATGAATTTAAGCAGTTGATGTCCCTGATGAAGCCGCATCGAAAATGGTATTTTACCGGGCTGGTTGGCAATAGTCTGACCAATGCCAGCATCACGATTTTACTTTCTTTCGTGGTGCATTATTTGCTGAATTTTGCGGTTAATGGCGATGTACAGGAGCTATACCGAGCGGTCTATTTGGTCAGTGGTACATTTTTGGCATTAAGTCTTATTTCCCCCCTGTGCAGCTATATGTATAAACGGTGTGTAAAGCTGGCGATTGCCGATGTACGAATGAAACTATTTGGCCACATTGTCAAGCTATCGTACGAAAAAGCCGAAAAACACCATTCGGGTGATCTTGTATCCCGTATGACGAACGATGTACAGGCGCTGGAGCAGGCTTACACCGTTCATATCCGCTCGATTATACTAGAAATTTCGCTTTTCTTGGGCTCGTTGGTCATTTTGATGGTTCTGGATTGGCGATTTGGGATTATGGCGGTTTTACTTGGGCTGGCTTCAGCCTGGATAAACGCTCATTTCGCGAAGAAAATGCGAAAGACGAGTGAAGAGTTACAGGGACGGATGAGCAGGTTCACGGAACGATTGAGTGATTTGCTTTCCGGTTTGCAGACGGTGAAGTTGTTTGGGTTGAGGACAAAGGTAGGTGGACTTTGTAACGATGCAAGCGAGGACATAAACCGCATCAGCATTCGGCAGGGACGTCATATGGGCTTGCAGGATATGTGCAATTTTGTCATAGAGTTCATCACGCTGGGCGGTGTGCTTGTCGCCGGATTGATTCTGGTATCGCAGAAGCAAATGGAACTGGGGGTATTGGGACAGATTGTGCAGCTGCAAACCGGTATTTCAACGGTGTTTTTGGAGCTAGGGGCGGCTGTAACACTGTTACAAAACTCCTTGGCAGGCTTGGCGCGTATTCGCGAAATTCTGGATGAGTCGAAGGAAGAGGAGCAGTTCCCCGCGGCTAAAAAGAAGGGACCGCTGACTAGGCTTATCGATCCCGAGACGGCAGCTTTATCAGCCCGTGAATCTGGGGGATTCTATGGCGATGTTGAGACCTTGCGTACAGACCACGCCATTGAACAGACTCCGGCTGCGCTGGAGCTGCACGACATCACCTTTGGCTATCAGCCTGACCATCCAACGCTGCAAAGGTTAAACTTGGTCGTGGCAGAAGGGCAGGTAACCGCGCTTGTCGGCCCGAGTGGTGGTGGCAAAAGCACAGTCATGAAGCTGTTGCTGGGATTTTACCCACCGGACGAAGGTGTGCTGCGGGTTCGTGGTCGCTTGGCAGAAGAATTTCCGTTGGATGAGGTCAGGGATTTAATGGCCTATGTACCACAGGAGGCTACGCTGTTCCACGGTACAGTAGCGGATAATATCCGTTTTGGCTCACCGGCTGCCACGGATGAAGAAGTAGAGGCTGCGGCCAAAACAGCCTATGCCAGCGGCTTCATAGGCGAGCTGCCAGAGGGGTACGACACGATTGTCGGTGAACGCGGAGCCAATTTGTCCGGCGGTCAAAGACAGCGGATCGCAATTGCCCGTGCTTTGCTCAAAAATGCACCGATTTTGCTGTTGGATGAAGCGACCTCGGCTTTGGATGCAGAATCGGAATATGAAGTCCAGCAGGGCTTAAATGAGCTGATGAAGGATCGTACGACATTAGTTATTGCCCATCGATTGTCTACGATTGAACGGGCGGATACGATCTGTGTCCTTGCCGATGGCGAACTGAAAGAGCAGGGTACCCATGATCAGCTCCTTGCCGAGGGAGGTCATTATGCAGAGCTGTATGAGCTTCAATTTCGAAAGCATCCCGAGGAACAAACCGCATAAATATGCGAATGTCCTTTTTACCAATATCTATTTTGCGAGGAGAGAGACGGATGACACAGCAAGATGTTCAATTATTTTCGCTAAGCCAGCCACAGCAACGGATTTGGTATACGGAGCTTCTGTATCCTAATCGGAACACATCAACAATTATTGCAACAGTAAAAATCAGGGGAACTGTTCGTATAGATGCCTTGCAACAAGCAATGAACCGGGTGATTGCCCAAAATGATTCTTTCCGTATCAAGATCACTGCTCAGGATGGGATTCCATATCAATATGTAGAGCCGTTTACGGCGGAAAGTATAGAAACGCTCCAAGTTACCCCGGAAGAAGCAAAGGAATGGTTAAAGCGCCATAATCCACAGCCATTCTCATTGTTGGATTCGCAGCTGTACCGATTTGTTATCTTGCAGCTCGCAGCAGAAGAAACATGGTTTAATTTTAAAATGCATCATATTATTTCAGACGGCGTGTCCATGAATCAGGCCATTAATGAAATCACCGGACATTATATGGATATTGTGCATGGTACAGGTCAAGATGCACCGACCAAAGGCAATCCATATCTGGATTTTATCCAGGTAGAGCAAAGCTATGAGCAATCAGACCGTTACCAAAAGGATAAAACGTACTGGACAGAAAAGTTTGCCGATTTGCCAGAGACTACAGGTTTGAAATCATATAACCCGCTGACACTGAGCACAGCTGCACGCCGGGAGAGCTTTATACTGGAACATGAGTTGTATCGTGGTGTTACGGCTTTTTGCGAGGAACATAAAATTAGTATTTTCACGTTCTTCCTGGCGGCTCTGTATATTTATTTGCATAAAGTGACGGGAGAGCAGGACCTAACCGTGGGGACACTCTATGCCAACCGTACGTCTAAGAAGGAAAAGGATACCATCGGTATGTTCGTCAGCACCGTGGCTACGCGTCTGTTGGTCGAACCAGAATCCGAACTGCTGACCTTCCTGCAAGGTGTAGGGAAGGAGCAGGCGTCCATTTTGCGGCATCAGCGTTACCCATACAACAAAATTATTCAGGATTTGCGTGAACAGCAAAGCAGTCTGGACATTCAGCGTCTGTTTGGTGCTTCCATCCAGTATCGTACATTGAGTTTCTCCCGGTTTGATGAAGCCATTCAGCAGGTAGATAACGATTTCTGCGGAGATACGGTGAACGACTTCGATATTCACATGGTTGAAATGCTGGATGACGATAGACTCGTGCTGTACCTAGATTATCGTACCGAGCTGTTTAGTGAACAGGAAATTGCTCGAATTATTCGACAATTTTTGAGTGTGGCGGAGCATATGGTGCAGGGCCCACACAAGCGGATACAGGAATTGTCGCTGATCAGTGAGGAAGAACGGGCACAAATCGTCGACGTATTCAATGCTACTGCGGTGGAATATCCACACGAAGCAGGCATTCATGAGTTGTTTGAGGAACAGGCTGAACGTACACCGAATCAGACATCAGTCGTGTTCGGAAATGCCCGTTTAACTTATGGCGAACTGAATGTAAAAGCAAATCGACTGGCTCACACGTTGCGCGGACACGGTGTTACCGCCGAGCAAACTGTAGGTATCGTTGCTGAGCGTTCCACCGATATGATTGTCGGCATGTTGGCGATTCTCAAAGCGGGCGGCGCATATGTGCCGATTGACCCTGATTATCCGGCTGAACGTGTCCGTTACCTGCTGGAAGATTCGGGGGCGAAGTTGCTGCTGGTGCAGCATGCAGAACAGCAACTGGAGGAATACACCGGAATCGTACTGGATCTGAGCGATGCTAAGGTGTACGGGGCAGAGAATGACCAAGGCTTGAATACCGTACATTGGGAGCAAAACGAGGCTTATCATGCGGATTATACCGATTATACTAATCTGAAAAATGAGATTTTAAATGAATCATCCTCGTCTGTCGTAGACAGCACTGCTGGAGAACAAGAACGTAAATTTGGAAACCGACTAGCTTATTTGATGTACACTTCGGGCACGACCGGACAGCCCAAAGGGGTTATGGTAGAACATCGCAATGTCGTGCGTTTGGTGAAAAGTACAAACTATGCGCAATTAGATGCTGATACACGCATTTTGCAAACTGGCGCCGTTGTCTTTGACGCGTCCACCTTCGAAATTTGGGGTGCGCTATTGAATGGTGGACAGCTCGTGCTGGTAAGTCAGGATGTCATTTTGGACGCTCCAAAGCTCAAGGCAGCCGTGCGCAACCATGGTATCACGACAATGTGGCTGACTGCGCCGCTCTTTAACCAGCTATCTCAGCAGGACTTGGAGCTGTTCGAGGGGGTACAAGAACTGCTGGTCGGTGGTGATGTGCTGTCCGTACCGCACATTAACCGGGTGCTGGAGGCTCATCCGTCCCTGCGGATCATTAACGGCTATGGGCCGACAGAAAATACAACTTTTTCTACAACTCATGCGATTGCCAGCGTGCAATTGGAAGCGGTGCCGATTGGGCGTCCGATTCACAACTCGACAGCGTATGTCGTAGACCGTTCCATGCAGCTTCAGCCTGTCGGGGCATGGGGGGAGTTGATCGTCGGCGGCGACGGGGTGGCACGTGGCTACCGGAACCGTCCGGATTTAACGGCTGAAAAGTTTGTAGACAGCCCGTTCCGCAGCGGAGAGCGCTGCTACCGCACAGGCGATTTGGTGCGCTGGAATGAGGACGGGACGTTGGAATACAAAGGACGGATTGACGCACAGGTGAAAATCCGGGGCTACCGGATTGAGTTGGGCGAGGTGGAAGCACAGCTGCTGAAGCTGGAGGCGGTGCAAGAAGCCGCCGTCATTGCACGTGAGGATGAGCAGGGGCAAAAGCAGCTCTGTGCATATGTAGTCACCCTTGCGAATATCGCGGCTAGCGAGCTGCGAAGCGCCTTGAGCCAAGAATTGCCGGGTTACATGGTACCGTCATATTTTGTGCAGTTGGAGCAATTGCCGTTGACACCAAATGGCAAAGTGGATCGTCGGGCATTGCCGCAACCAGAAGGAAGCGTGGATTCCGGTGAGGATTACGTAGCGGCACGTAATGAGGTAGAACGTACGCTAGTGTCTGTGTGGCAATCTGTACTTGGTATTGAGCATATTGGTGTGCTGGATAACTTTTTCCATCTGGGGGGCGACTCGATTAAGGCCATCCAGGTGTCTTCAAGACTGCTGCAAAATGGTTACAAGCTGGAAATGAGGGAGTTGTTCCAGTATCCGACGATTGCTGAGCTGAATGGACGAGTGCAGCGGGTGAGCCGTGTTTCCGATCAAGGAGAAGTCAGTGGAAACGTGGCATTGACACCGATTCAACACTGGTTCATTGAACAGCAGCCATCCAATCCTGAACACTATAACCAGGCTCTGATGCTGCATCGTGAGGATCGATTGGATGAAACGGCGCTTCGTCAGGCACTGCAACGCATTGTCGAGCACCATGATGCTTTGCGCATCGTATTCCGCCAAAATGCGGACGGTGGGTATGAAGCATGGAACCGTGGCGTGCAAGAAGGAGAATTGTACAGCCTCGAAGTAGTTGATTTTACAAATGAGTCTGACTTTGCTCATTTGCTGGAGGACAAAGCCAGCGAAATTCAAAGCAATATCCGTCTAGATGAAGGCCCTTTGGTGAAGCTGGGTCTGTTCCGTTGCACCGATGGAGACCATTTGTTGGTAGCGATCCACCATTTTGTGGTCGACGGCGTGTCTTGGCGTATTTTACTGGAGGATTTGGCATCCGGTTATGAGCAGGCTTTACAGGGCGAGTCTGTCCGTTTACCCAACAAAACGGATTCCTTCCGTCTGTGGGCAGATCAGCTATCCGCTTATGCGAACAGTGGAGCGTTGGAGAATGAGCGTGCGTATTGGGAGCAGATTGAGCAAGCAGGGAAGAGTCAGACATCCTTGCCTAAAGATTACACTCGTAAATCTCAGGCTAAGCCACAGCTTCGCGATGATCGGACACTGACAGTAGCGTGGACGGTACAAGAAACGGAACAATTCTTGAAACAAGCTCATCGCGCCTACAATACGGAAGCAAACGACCTGTTGCTGACAGCTCTGGGCACTGCAATTCAGGAGTGGGCAGGCATCCGTCAGGTGCTTGTAAATCTGGAGGGGCACGGACGGGAAGCCATTTTGCCGGATGTAGACATTACGCGTACGATCGGTTGGTTTACCAGCCAATTCCCGGTTGTACTCGATATGGGCGAGAAACAGAATGTGGGACGGCGTGTCAAGAACGTCAAAGAAGGACTGCGCCGTTTGCCGCATAAAGGGATTGGATACGGGATTTTGAGATATCTTTCTGCGCCTAGGGAAGGGGAAGCCGCTTTTGTCGCCGAGCCGGAAATCAGCTTTAACTATCTCGGACAATTCGATCAGGATTTAAAGAATAATGCCTTTCGCATGTCTCCTTATTCCATCGGAGCTTCCATTAGTGACACGTTAACCAAGCGGTATGCTCTGGATATCAACGGCATGATCACGGACGGTGCACTGGAGTTGACGATCAGCTACAGCAACAAAATGTTCATGAAAAAGTCAATCAAAAAGCTGGCTGATCTGCTTCAGGAGAGCTTGCGTGAGGTATTGGCTCACTGTGTGGAAAAAGAGTTGCCAGAGCTGACGCCAAGCGATTTGTCCTTCCAAGGACTGACGGCTGGAGAGCTGGATCATATTGTAGAGCAGACGGCTGCTGCGGGAGAACTGGAAAATATTTATTCGCTCACACCCATGCAAAAAGGCATCCTGTTCCACGGCTTAATGGAGCCGAAATCCGGGGCGTACTTTGAGCAGGCGACATTTGATCTGCAAGGCAGCTTTCAAGTGGAGGCTTTTGCCGAAAGCTTAAATCAACTGGTGGATCGACATCAAATATTCAGAACTAATTTTTATAGCGGCTGGAATGAGCAGCCTTTACAGGTGGTGTACCGCCACAAACATGCCGGGTTCCGTTTTGAAGATGTGCGTTCAATGGGACAAGAAGAGCAGGGCGCATACATTGCTGATTTTGCTGAGCGTGACAAAGTCGAAGGTTTTAATTTCAGCTCAGGCGAGCTGATGCGGGTGTCTGTTTTGCGTACAGGCGAGGAGTCGTACCGTTTTGTATGGAGCTTCCACCATATTTTGATGGACGGCTGGTGCTTGTTCCTGGTTGTGGGGGAAGCATTTAATACGTACTTTGCCATCCTCGAAGACCGCAAGCCGGAGCTTGTCCCGATAACGCCATACAGCGAATATATTGAATGGCTGGAGCGACAGGACAACGCGGAGGCTGAACGGTTCTGGAGTGATTACTTTGCTGGTTTCGAGCAGCAGACGGTATTGCCGCAGGCAAAACAGCTGGACGGTCACGCTAAAGAATATGAAGCGGACAAGCTTTCGTTTACACTGGGCCGCGAAGTGACGGAACGGATGAACAAGCTGGTTAAGCAAAAGCAAGTGACGGTCAACACCCTTCTGCAAGCAGCATGGGGCGTTGTGCTGCAACGGTATAACAACAGTCGGGATGTTGTATTTGGCAGTGTCGTATCCGGCAGATCAGCGGATATTCCGGGCATAGACAAAATGATTGGTTTGTTCATTAATACGGTTCCTGTACGGATTCACAGTGAGAAAGATATTACGTTTGCTGCGTTAATGAAGCAGATACAGGAGCAGGCACTGGCTTCCCGTGCTTATGAAACCTATCCGTTGTATGAAATTCAGGCCCTGACAGAGCAAAAACAGGACCTGGTGAACCATATTATGGTGTTTGAAAACTACCCAGTGGAACAGCGTATGGAGCAAATGGGTAGCCGTGGTGAGAATGGTTTTACAATTACAAATGCTTCCGTATCGGAGCAAACGAACTATGATTTCAACATTACGGTTGTGCCGGGTGATGAAATTCATGTCCATTTAGAGTACAACGCGCGAGTATTGGAACGTACAGCTATAGAGCAAATCCGCGGGCATTTGCTGCATATTATTGAAGAAGCGATTAACAGACCAGATGCGCTGGTAGATGAGCTTGAGTTGGTGACTGCTTCGGAAAAAGCGAAAATCATCGACGGTTTTGGATCAGTGGGCGTATCTGCATGGAGTGATGAAAAGCAATCAGAAGGGTTGTTTCACGCCTATGTGGAAGAACAAGCGCAGCTTGTGCCGGATCACGTGGCAGTTGTATACGAGGAGCGGCAACTTACGTATCGCGAGCTGAACGAGCGTGGGAACCAACTTGCTCGTAGATTGCGGAATGAAGGCATTGGGCGTGAATCCATTGTTGGTATTTTGAGCGAGCGCTCGGTGGACATGCTGGTCGGCGTATTGGCGGTATGGAAAGCCGGAGGTGCATATGTACCTTTAGATGCGGATTATCCGTCTGACCGTATCCGCTTTATGCTGGAGGACAGCGGTGCTACGGTGCTGCTTACGCAAACAGGTTTGCAGGAGCGTGCCCAAGCATGGCTGAATGAAAGCCGATGGGCTTTGGCCGAAGGAAAGGCTGAAGGTGAGCTGGAAACGGCGGTTAGCATTGAAACGATGGAAAGAGACAGCCTTAATGAGGGATTAAGCTTGAAATCAGATTCGCCATCTGACAGCGAAGCAGCATCCGAATCCGCAGCGAACTTGCGTCTGCATGCCGTGCTGGCGCTGGACGATGAGTCGCTGTACACCGGGGATCCCACGGATGTGGAGCACATCAATGAGCCGCAGGATCTGGCGTACGTGATCTACACGTCCGGGACAACGGGACGTCCGAAGGGCGTCATGATTGAGCATCGCAGCTTGGTGAATACAGCTGCGGCGTATCGCCGGGATTACCGTCTGAACCAGTTCCCGGTACGGCTGCTGCAATTGGCAAGCTTCTCCTTCGACGTATTCGTCGGGGATATCGCGCGGACGCTTTATAACGGTGGCACAATGGTCATCTGTCCGAAAGATGATCGCATTGACCCAAGCCGTCTATACGGCTGGATTCGCGAATATCAGATTACGGTGTTCGAATCGACCCCGGCCTTGATTGTACCGTTTATGCAGCATGTGCATGAACAGGGACTGGACATGAGTAGTCTGGAATTGCTGATTACCAGCTCGGATAGCTGCAACGTGACAGATTATCGGGTGCTGCAGGAACGGTTTGGCGCAGATATTCGCATTATGAACAGCTACGGAGTCACGGAAGCGGCAATCGACTCCAGCTTCTACGACGAAGAACTGTCGAAGCTGCCGGACAGCGGCAGTGTGCCGATTGGTCAGGCGTGGCTGAATGCGCGCTTCTACATCGTGGACAGCCAGCTGAATCCGGTACCGATCGGTGTGCTGGGCGAGCTGTGCATTGGCGGTGCCGGGGTAGCACGGGGCTACCTGAACCGTGCGGATCTGACGGCCGAGAAATTCGTAGCAAATCCGTATGTACCGGGTGAACGATTGTACCGCACAGGTGACTTGGCGCGGTGGATGCCAGACGGCAATGTGGACTTTATCGGCCGGATGGACTATCAAGTGAAAATTCGGGGCTACCGGATCGAGCTGGGCGAGATTGAAACGGCAATTCAGCGGGTGCCAGGTGTGCGTCAAGCGGTAGTCATTGACCGGACGGACGAACGTGGACACAAGTATTTGTGCGGATATATCACAGGAGAATCCGAGCTGCAGATCGAGGAGGTACAGGCCGAGCTGGAAGCAGGACTGCCAGCACATATGGTACCTACACGCTTGATGCGTCTGGAGACCTTGCCACTGACCAGCAACGGCAAAATCGACCGCAAGGCCTTGCCGGAACCGGAAGGAAGCATCCATACCGGCGCAGCCTATGTGGCTCCACGTACTACGGTAGAACAGGTTTTAGCTTCAGTGTGGGCCGGGGTGCTGGGCGTGGAAACGGTAGGCACGCAGGATAACTTCTTTGAACTGGGCGGCGATTCGATCAAAGCGCTGCAAGTATCATCCCGCTTGCTGCAAGCAGGGTATCGACTGGACATGAAGGATTTGTTCAGCAATCCGACGGTAGCGTCACTCAGTCCTTTGCTTCGTACAGATGGCAAGATTGCCAGTCAGGAAGAGGCAGTAGGCCAGGTAGATCTGACACCCATTCAACGGTGGTTCTTCGAGCAACAGCCGGTAGACCTGCACCACAGCAACCAGGCGATGATGCTGTATCGAGCAGGGCGCTTTGACGTCGACGCGCTGCGCTGTACGATGGAACGCATTGTCCAGCATCATGACGCATTGCGCACTGTATTCCGTGAGACGGAGCAAGGCTATGCCGCCTGGAACCGCAGTGTAAAGGAAGGCGAGCTGTTCACACTGGACATCGTAGATTTTAGCGGAGTTGAAGACGAATCCACCGCTGTAGAAGCCAAGGCGAGTGGAATTCAAGCCAGCATTCATTTGAGCGAGGGTCCGCTTGTGAAGCTCGGTCTGTTCCATTGCGCTGGAGGCGACCATTTGCTAATCGTGATTCATCATCTGGTTGTGGACGGTGTATCGTGGCGCATTTTGCTGGAGGACTTGGCAGCCGGATATGAGCAGGCCGTTGCAGGTAAAACGGGTAAAGCTATTCAACTGCCGCATAAAACAGATTCCTACCAGGTATGGGCCAAACAGCTGTCAGCCTACGCAAATAGTGTGACGATGGAGCGGGAGTTTGCATACTGGCAGCATATCGAACAGGCGGAAGCCAGCCTCGCGAAGCCTTTGCCGAAGGATTTTGCGAATGACAATGCACTGCTCGGAGACAGCGAGGTTGTGACGGTCCGCTGGACGAAGCAGGAAACCGAGCAGCTACTCAAACAAGCTCATCGCGCGTACAACACGGAAATGAACGACCTGTTGCTGGCTGCGCTCGGAAAAGCCGTCTATGACTGGTCTGGTTCCGAACGAGTGCTGGTCAACCTGGAAGGCCACGGACGGGAAGCCGTTGTACCCGACGTGGATATTACGCGCACAGTCGGCTGGTTTACGAGCCAATTTCCGGTTGTACTGGATGGAAGTCTGGGACAAGGTGGAAATACCGCTCGGCTGATTAAACGGGTCAAGGAAGGGCTGCGTCATATTCCGCAAAAAGGCATCGGCTATGGTATTTTGCGATACCTGTCAGATATGAATGTTCTGGAGAAAGCAGGCGTGCAGTTAAAGACTCAGCCTGAGATCAGTTTTAACTATCTGGGTCAATTCGATCAGGATTATAAAGGCAACGATCTGGAGCCTTCCTCCTATTCCATCGGTGTGCCTGTTAGCACGAACGCGGCTATGGATTTTGCACTAGATATCAATGGATTAATCGAGGATGGCGAGCTGATGTTCACTATTCGCTACGGTACCACACAATTCCGGCACGAAACGATTGCACGGCTTGGAGAACTACTGGCATCCGGCTTGCGTGAGGTGATTAGCCATTGCATTGCGCAGGAAAGAACGGTGTTGACCCCAAGTGATGTCTTGTTAAAACATGTAACGCTGGACGAGCTGGAGCAATTGGTGAAAGATACACAAGATATGGGTGAACTAGAAAATGTGTATGCTTTGACGCCGATGCAAAATGGCATGCTCTTCTTCAGTCTAATGGATGAGAGTTCGGCAGCTTATTTTGAGCAGGCAACCTTTGAATTGAATGGACGTTTTGATGTGGTTGCTTTCAGCAAAAGCTTTGATTTGCTCGTACAGCGTCATGAGGCGTTACGGACGAACTTTATCAGTTCATGGAAGGATGAACCTGTGCAGGTCGTCTTCCGTAATCGTAGCGGGCAATTATATTATGAAGACTTGCGCGGACTAGAAAAAGAGGAACGAGAAGCTTGTGTTGAAGCTTTTGTCATCGAGGATAAAGCGAAAGGATTCAATCTTGCAGAGGATGCACTCATTCGTGTCTCCATTTTGCAAACCGGGGATGATACGTACCACTTTGTTTGGAGCTTCCATCACATTTTGATGGATGGCTGGTGCTTGTCCTTTATGACACAGGAGGTATTCGGTAGCTATCTGGCACTGCGTGCGGGTCATGAGCCAACGCTGGAGCCTGTCACGCCGTTTAGTCGATTTATTGAATGGTTGGAGCGTCAGGACCGTGAGGCAGCCTTGCAATACTGGCGTGGATATCTGGCAGACTACGAGCAGCAAATTACGCTTCCTCAGCAAAAAACACAGCCTAAATCGATGCAAGATGGGGAATATGTTGCTGAAGATCTGGAATGTGACTTCCAGCCGGAGCTGGTTGCTCAGATCGAACGGGTGGCGAAGCAAAATCAGGTGACGGTCAACACGTTGATTCAGACCGTATGGGGCGTTCTGTTGCAAAAATATAACAACAGTTCGGATGTCGTGTTCGGTAGCGTAGTGTCTGGTCGTCCAGGCGATATTCCAGGTGTGGAGCACATGATCGGGCTATTTATTAATACGATTCCAGTGCGTGTGCAGTCTGAAGAGGGCGAAGCCTTTAACGAGCTGATGAAACGAACACAGCGGCAAGCGCTGGCGTCCAATGCCTATGATGCGTTCCCGCTGTATGAAATTCAGGCACTGACCGAGCAGAAGCAGGATTTAATCAATCATATTATGATATTTGAAAATTATCCGGTGGAGCAGCAGGTAGAGCAGCTGGGAGGCCAAGGACAGGAACCGTTCACGATTTCGAATGTGGTGGCTACAGAGCAAACCAACTACGATCTGAACGTAGCCGTTATGCCGGGAGAAGGCATAAAGATTCGCTTTATGTATAACACGCTCTGTTTTGATCGGAAAGGCATTGAGCGTCTGTATGGACATTTTACTCGCCTCCTGGAGCAAATTTCGCTCAACCCAAATGTTCGGGTTGAAGAGTTGGAATTGGTCACAGCAGCGGAAAAACAACAGATTACAGCGGCATTTAATGACACTGCTTGTGCATTTCCGTCCAAACAGACGATCCATCAGCTGTTCGAGGATCAGGTGGAGTGTACGCCAGACCAAGTGGCATTGGTGTTTGGAAATCAGAGTCTGACTTATCGGGAACTGAATGAACGGGCAAACTCATTGGCCCGAATGCTTCAAGCCCAGAGAGTAGGACCTGACAAGCTGGTGGGTCTGATGGTGCAGCGCTCAGTGGAAATGATTGTAGGTCTCCTGGCCGTTCTCAAAGCAGGTGGTGCTTATGTGCCAATCGATCCCGAATTTCCGTCCTCTCGTATTGAATACATGCTGGAAGACAGCGAGGCCGCAGTGCTTCTGACCAGTCGTGAGCTGGCAGAAGAGCACCATTGCCATGCCCATACCATGTTTCTTGAGGATGCAGCATTGTATCAGGGAGAAAGTAGCAACCTGGAGACGATTGCCCGCCCAGAGCATTTGGCTTACGTCATCTATACCTCGGGTTCGACTGGAAATCCGAAAGGAGTTATGCTCCAGCATCGCTCGGTACTCAACTTTATTACCGGGATGCGCGAAGCCATTGACTTTGAAACGAGCCAAACCATTTTGTCACTCACGACCATTTCATTCGATATTTTCGTCTTGGAAACCATCCTGCCCCTGCTGGGTGGAATGTCTGTTGTGCTTGGCGACCGCCAGCATCAGGTGAATCCGCAGGCGCTTGGTGAGTTGATTACTCAACATTCTATTGAGATGTTGCAAATGACCCCATCCCGGTTGCAAATGCTGCTGGGTCATGAAGCAGGTTCCCGCGCGCTGCGAAACGTGAAGGTCATTATGGTCGGGGGTGAAGCCCTTCCGTCCAAGCTGCTCGCAGCACTGCAAGAAATAAACGGTCCCCGCATTTATAACATGTACGGACCTACAGAAACGACGGTGTGGTCGGCCGTACAGGAACTGACCCATGCTCAAGACATTAATATCGGACGTCCCATCGCGAATACCCAAATCTATATCATGAATGCGAGTGGAGAGTTGCAGCCCGTCGGTGTGCCGGGCGAGTTATGTATTGCAGGGGAAGGATTAGCCCGTGGGTATTGGAAACGTGAAGAACTGACGGCTGAGAAATTTGTAAATAATCCATTTGCTGGTGGCAAGGCAGGCCATGAGCGGATGTACCATACAGGCGATTTGGCAAGATGGACGCCGGACGGCAACATTGAATATTTGGGGCGGATGGACCATCAGGTAAAAATCCGGGGCTACCGGATCGAACTGGGCGAGATCGAATCGCAGCTGTTGCAGGTGGAGTCGGTACAAGAAGCGGTCATCATGGCCCGTGGGGACGAAACGGGCCAAACACAGCTCGTGGCGTACTACGTCGCGAGTCAAGAGCTTGGCGCCGGTGAGCTGAGACATGAGCTGGGGCGGGAATTGCCGAGCTATATGATGCCGTCGTATTTCATTCAGTTGGAGCAGATGCCGCTGACACCAAACGGTAAAACCGACCGCAAGTCCCTGCCAGCACCGGAAGGCAGCCTGCAAAGCGGAGCGGATTATGTAGAGCCGCGCACTGCACCGGAACGGGCACTCGTAGCGGTCTGGCAATCCGTCCTAGGCGTGCCAACCGTCGGAATGTTGGACAATTTCTTTGACCTGGGTGGCGATTCGATCAAGGCGATTCAAATCGTGTCCCGTGCGTTCCAGGCAGGCTACAAGCTGGACATGAAGGATTTGTTCCGCTATCCCATCGTCGCAACCCTGGCACCGCATATGCACGAGGTCAGTCGTATGGCAGATCAGGGAGAAGTGAGCGGAGAGACGGCGTTGCTTCCGATCCAGCACGGGTTCTTTGCACAGGAGCAAGTGGATGCGCATCACTTTAATCAGGCCGTTATGCTGCACCGGGAGCAGGGCTTTGACGAAGCTGCTTTGCGTCAGGCGCTTGGCAAGCTGACGGAGCACCACGATGCTCTGCGGATGGTGTTCAGCAAGACCGAGCAAGGCTATAAAGCGTGGAACCGCAGAATACAGGAAGGCGAGCTGTATCACCTGGACGTGCTGGACTTTAGAAATTTGACGGATGAAGCCATGCTCAGCGCGGCAATTGAAGCGAAATCCACCGAAATTCAAAGCAGTATCCAGCTTCAAGAAGGACCGCTGTTAAAGGCTGGTTTGTTCCACTGTGCCGATGGGGATCATCTGCTGATAGTGATTCACCATTTGGCGGTGGACGGGGTATCCTGGCGTATTTTGTTCGAGGATTTGGCTACTGCCTATGAACAGTCTGTTCATCAGGAAGTGCTTCAGCTGCCGAACAAAACGGATTCCTTCCGTTCCTGGTCTGGGCGACTCTCCGCGTATGCGAATAGCACAGCCATGGAAAGTGAACACGCCTACTGGGAGCAACTGAACGCAGCCGCTTGGGCTGACCAAGTGCGTTTGCCTGAGGATCAAGCGCAGGCTGAGCCATTTATCCTAGCTGACACGGATACAGTGGTCGTCCAGCTTACGGAAGAAGAGACTGAACGGCTGTTGAAGCAAGCACACCGCGCATATAACACGGAAGTGAATGATCTGCTTCTGACTGCTTTGGGCATGATGCTGTACACATGGACCGGCCATGAACGCAGCCTGATCAACCTGGAGGGACACGGACGTGAGGATATTTTGCCGGATACGGACATTTCTCGTACGGTAGGCTGGTTTACGAGTCAATATCCGGTATTGCTGGACATCGGTCGTGATCACGCTTTGTCGGGACGCATCAAACAGGTCAAAGAGAGTCTGCGTCATATTCCGAATAAAGGAATGGGCTACGGTATATGGAGATATTTGAGTGAATCCGGCCAAACGGTTGGTCAGCAAGCAGATGCACGGCACCTTGGTCAATATCAAGCTTTTGTCGAGCCACAAGTGAGCTTTAACTATCTCGGCCAGTTTGATCAGGACTTGCAAAATAGCGATATGCGTTGGTCTCCTTACTCGATTGGATCGGTCGTTAGTGCCCGGACGAAGATGAAATATGCTCTGGATGTGAGCGGAATCGTAACGAACGGTATCCTGGAACTGGACATTCGGTATAACGGCAAAGCCTTCCGTAAGGACACCGTCCACATGCTGGCTAATCTGTTAAAATCCAACCTGCTTGAAATGATCGAGCATTGTGTTACGCAGGAGCGGACCGAATTGACTCCAAGTGATGTATTGCTAAAAGGTCTGACCCTGGAGCAATTAGAAACGATTAAGGAGCAGACCAAGACGGTTGGGGAACTGGAAAATATGTATCCGTTAACCCCCATGCAAAAGGGGATGCTGTTCCATAGTCTGATGAATGCAGAAACAGGCGTGTATTTTGAACAGGCGACCTTTGATCTGGAGGGCCACTTTGAACCGTCCCTATTCGAGGAAAGTCTGAAGCTGCTGGTTAGCCGACATGCTATATTACGGACGAATTTCTACAGTGGTTGGTATGGCCAACCGTTGCAGATCGTCTATCGTCATAAAAATCCGAGCTTCCGTTATGAGGATGTCCGAGGCCGTGAGCACGCTATAGCTGAATTTGTGTCCCAGGATAAAGCTCAAAACTTTGATTTAGGCAAGGATGCGCTCATGCGCGTAACCGTCTTCCGCACGGGTGATAGCTCCTACCGTTTTGTATGGAGCTTCCATCATATTGTGATGGACGGTTGGTGCCTGTCGCTGGTGACGGATGAAGTGTTTGGTGCCTATGTTGCCCTGCTGGAGCACAAGCAGCCAGAGCTCGCACTTGTCAAGCCGTATAGTGACTATATCGAATGGTTGGAAGATCAGGATGTACAGGAAGCGACCCGTTATTGGAGTGACTATTTGGCGGGTTTTGAGCAGCAAACCTTGTTGCCTGGTGAGAACACGCAAGCTTCTGTAGTTGCACGGGATGAAGAACCAGACGGAAGCGGTGCGGGTTCCCATTCCGGCTATGTTTCGGAAAAGCTTCCATTTATGTTGGGTAAAGAACGGACCGCGGCATTGAACCAAATGGCCAAGCAACAACATGTCACGATTAACACCTTGCTGCAAAGCGTGTGGGGCGTTATTTTACAGCAATACAATAATCATCAGGATGTTGTATTTGGTGGTGTGGTATCCGGTCGTCCAGCAGACATTCCGGGTGTGGAGAATATGATCGGGTTGTTTATCAACACGATTCCGGTACGTATTTGCAGTGCACCGGATGCTACATTTGCAGAAGTATTGCAGCGCACACAGGAGCAGGCTTTGGCCTCTGGTGTCTATGACACGTTCCCGTTATACGACATTCAGGCACTGACTGCACAAAAACAAGACCTAATTCATCACATTATGGTCTTTGAAAACTACCCGATCGGGCAACAGATGAAGCAGGTGGGCGGTTCCGGTGAGACAAGAGCACAAAATGGCTTCTCTATTGCCAATGTGGAACTTGCCGAGCAAACCAACTACGATTTCAACCTGATTGTCGTGCCTGACGAGGATATCTCCATCCTGCTTGAATACAATGCTCTGGTGTATAACCGATCTGCTATGGAGCGTATCCAGGGGCATATCGACCATGTCATCGGACAAATTGTGGACAATCCGAATATCCGTGTGAATGAGCTGGAATTGGTAACCCCGCAAGAACAGGCGCAGATCGTTCAGGTGTGGGGAAATACGACGGCAGCCTACCCGCAGGATCAGACGTTAAGTGTGCTGTTCGAGCAGCAGGTAGCGAACACACCGGAGCAGGTGGCGGTGCTGTGCGGAGCGGAGTCGTTGACCTACGCGGAGCTGAATGAGCGAGCCAACCGTCTCGCACGCACCTTGCGTGCCGAAGGTATTGAACCGGATCAGCCGGTAGGCATTTTGGTTCAGCGCTCGCTGGACATGATCGTGGGTATCTACGCGATCCTCAAAGCAGGCGGAGCTTACGTGCCCATCGATCCAGAATATCCGGCGGATCGTATCCGCTTTATGCTGGAGGACTCGGGCGCGAAGCTGGTGCTGACGCAATCGCATCTGGCAGAGCAAGCATCGCTGAGTTTCGACGGCCAGGTGCTGGTGCTGGATCGCGAGGACATTTACCACGAAGACGGCTCGAATCTGGAACCACTGGCTGGACCGCACCATGTAGCCTATGTCATCTATACCTCTGGCTCCACCGGGAAACCGAAGGGCGTGATGGTGGAGCACCATTCTGTGCTGAATCGGATTTTATGGATGCATGCTCGTTACGGCTTGAGTGCGGAAGACACGATTCTGCAAAAGACGGCCTTCACGTTCGACGTGTCGGTGTGGGAGCTGTTCTGGTGGTCGCTGGTCGGCTCGAAGGTGAGCTTGCTGTCGGTGGGAGGGGAAAAGAACCCGGAAGACATCGTCGACACGATTGCCCGCGATGGCGTGAGCACGATGCACTTTGTACCCGCCATGCTGCATGCGTTCCTGGAGTACGTGGAGCAGCAGCCGCGGGAAGTGATGCAAGCGAAGCTGGGTACGTTGCGCCATGTCTTTGCCAGTGGTGAAGCATTACCGCCACAGCATGTCGCACGGTTCCAACGGCTTGTGTCGAGCCTGGCTGGAGCGAAGCTGGTCAACTTGTATGGCCCAACCGAAGCGACGGTGGACGTATCGTACTTCGATTGCGAGCCTAATGAAGCCTATTTGGTCATTCCAATCGGGAAACCGATTCAGAATATTCGTCTGTACATCGTGAAGGAAGGCACGGAGCAATTGCAGCCGATCGGGGTTGCAGGGGAGCTGTGCATCGGCGGTATCGGGGTAGCCCGCGGTTACCTGAACCGACCGGAGCTGACGGCCGAGAAATTTGTGAAAGATCCGTTTGCTGGCGGGGAAGCAGGCTATGAGCGGATGTACCGCACAGGCGATTTGGCGAGATGGATGCCGGACGGCAACATTGAATATCTGGGCCGGATCGACCATCAGGTGAAAATCCGGGGTTACCGGATTGAGCTGGGTGAGGTCGAATCGCAGCTGCTCCAAGTGGAATCGGTACGAGAAGCCGTGGTCATGGCGCGTGCAGACGAAACGGGCCAAAAACAAATGGTGGCGTACTATGTCGCGGGGCAAGAAATGGGTGCCAGCGAGCTGAGAAGTGAGCTGGGCCGGGAGCTGCCAAGCTACATGGTGCCATCGTACTTTGTACAGCTGGAGCAGATGCCGCTGAGTCCAAATGGCAAAATCGACCGCAAGGCCCTGCCAGCACCGGAAGGCAGCCTGCAAACCGGAGCGGATTATGCTGAGCCGCGTACCGCGCAAGAACGTGCTCTGGCAGCGGTCTGGCAGTCAGTACTGGGACTACAGACTGTTGGTATTTTGGACAATTTCTTTGATCTGGGCGGCGATTCGATCAAGGCGATCCAAATCGCATCGCGTGCGTTCCAGGCTGGCTATAAGCTGGACATGAAGGATTTATTCCAGTATCCAACGGTTGCAACACTGGCACCGCATATGCACGAGGTCAGTCGTATGGCAGATCAAGGAGAAGTGAGCGGGGAAACCGCTTTGCTTCCGATCCAGCATTGGTTCTTTGCGCAGGAGCGCGAGCGTCCGCAGCACTTTAATCAGGCGGTCATGCTCTATCGTGCCGAGGGCTTTGATGAGACGGCGGTTCGCCAAGTCATGGATCACATCGTGAAGCATCATGATGCGCTTCGTACAGTTTTCCGTCAGACTTCCTCGGGTTATACGGCTTGGACACGCGGTGTAGATGAAGGCGCGTTGTATACGCTGGAAACCGCAGACTACCGTGAACAAGTAGCCTATGCGGAAGTGATGGAAGCGAAGGCAAATGAAATTCAAAGCAGCATCCACCTGTCCGCAGGACCTTTGGTCAAACTCGGATTGTTCCGCACAGCAAAGGGAGATCATTTGCTCATAGCCATTCACCATTTGGTGATAGACGGGGTGTCGTGGCGGATTCTGTTTGAAGATTTCTCGACAGGCTACGAGCAGGCGATCAAGGGCGAGTCGGTACGATTGCCCTATAAAACGGATTCCTTCCAAACATGGGCACGGGAGCTGTCGTCTTACGCCAACCGTCCTGCGGAGGCATCGGATACAGTCTACTGGAAGGAGCTGGAACAGGCCAAAGCGGAAGCGGCGCCGCTACCTAAGGATTTTGCCTATGAGGGCTCCTTGAATGCAGACAGCGAAGTGCTGACGGTAGAGTGGACCGAAGCTGAAACCCAGCAACTGCTGAAGCAGGCCCATCGCGCCTATAACACCGAGGTCAATGATTTGCTGCTGACCGCGTTAGGATTGGCGATGCACAATTGGACAGGCGCCGGACAGGTGCTGGTGAATCTGGAGGGACATGGCCGGGAAGCAATCCTGCCAGAGGTGGATATAACACGTACAGTAGGCTGGTTTACGAGCTTGTATCCGGTGCTGCTGGACACAGATGTCAACCTGACGCTGGCCCAGCGGATTAAAGAAACGAAGGAAGGTCTGCGCCGCATTCCACATAAAGGGTTGACCTATGGCACATGGCGCTACCTGTCCCCTGCGTTCGCGTCGGATGAAGCGCAGGCGATTGGAGCAGAACCGGAAATCAGCTTTAACTACTTGGGACAGGTCGATCAGGATGTGCAAAATAGTGGAATCACATTGTCATCCTATAGCGCAGGGGAGACAGAGGATGCCCATTCACCGTTACTCTACACGCTGGATTTGAACGCGATGATCTCGGAAGGCACGCTGCACTTGACGATCGCTTACAGTCGTAAGCAGTATCGCAAAGAAACGCTGGAACGTGTGGCGGGACTTCTGCAATCCGCTTTGCAAGAGGTGATTACACATTGTGTCGCTCAGGAACAGCCGGAGCTGACGCCGAGTGATGTGTCCTTCCAAGGTCTGACGACTGGAGAACTGGAACACATGGCAGCGCAGGCCGCACATATAGGTGAGCTGGAAAATGTATACGCGCTGACGCCGATGCAAAAGGGCATGCTCTTTTACAATCTGATGGACTCGCAATCGGGAGCTTATTTTGAACAGGCCTCCTTTGATCTGCAAGGACATTTTAATATCGATGCGTTTGCGGCAAGTTTGGATGTATTGATGCAGCGGCATACGGCACTGCGCACGAATTTCTACAGCGGCTGGAAGGATGAACCGCTGCAGGTCGTGTACCGCAATAAGCGCAGCGAACTCTATGTGGAAGACCTGCGGGATATGGAGCAAGAGCAGCAAAACGAGTACATCCTCGAATATACGCGTAAAGACAAGCAGAGAGGCTTTGATCTGGCACAAGATGCCTTGATGCGTGTCGCTGTTTTGCGTATAGGTGAGGCTTCGTACCGTTTTGTATGGAGCTTCCATCATATCGTGATGGACGGCTGGTGCTTGTCGCTGGTGACCAATGAAGTGTTTGCAAGTTATTTTTCGATACTGGCCCATAAACAGCCGGAACTGGCCCCTGTAACGCCATACAGTCAATATATCGAATGGCTGGAGCAGCAGGATCGTCAGGCCGCATCAGGTTACTGGAGCAAGGTTCTGGAAGGATATGAGGAACAGTCCCGCCTGCCACAGGCTAAAATTCAGGGCAAAACAGGATATCAGGCGGAGCGTCTAGATTTTGACTTGGGCGCGGAGCTAACGGCAGGCATTCAGCGCATAGCCAAGCGTTATCAGGTAACGATCAATACGTTGATGCAGACGGTGTGGGGCCTTTTGCTGCAAAAATATAATGGCACAGATGATGTGGTGTTTGGCAGCGTGGTATCTGGACGTCCGGCAGACATTCCAAATGTGGAGCACATCATAGGTCTGTTTATCAATACCATTCCTGTACGCATCCGCAGTCAAGTGGACAGCTTATTCTCAGACGTGATGAAGCAAACCCAGGAGCAATCCATTGCTTCCCATGCCTATGATACGTACCCGCTGTATGAAATTCAGGGATTGTCAGAGCTTAAGCAGGATTTGATCAATCATATTCTTATTTTTGAGAACTATCCGGTAGAGGAACAATTGGAGCAATTAGGCAACGACGATGAGTCCAGCTTCAGTATCACCGGAGCCGAGTCTGTCGAGCAGACCAACTATGACTTTAACCTGGTGGTACTGCCAGGGAACACCATTCACATGAGTTTTGGTTATAATGCACTGGCCTTTGAACGGGAAAGTGTAGAGCAAATTCGAGGTCATCTGGTACAGCTGCTGGAACAGGTGACAGCGAAGCCGGACATTCGCGTACATGAGCTGGATATGGTAACCGCGCAGGAGCGTGAGCAAATCGTCGAGGTTTGGGGCAATACAACGGTAGCCTATCCAAACGAGCAAACGATTCATGGCTTGTTCGAGGCGCAAACCGCGCGGACGCCGGAGCAGACAGCACTGTTCTTCGAAGGAGAAGTGCTGACCTATCGCGAGCTGAATGCACGCGCCAATCGATTAGCTCGTACCCTGCGTAGTCAAGGTGTAACGAAGGATCGTCTGGTGGGTCTGATGACCGAGCGCTCGGTGGACATGATCGTAGGTATCTTCGGGATTTTGAAGGCCGGGGGTGCATATGTCCCCATCGATCCGACGTATCCAGAGGAGCGTATCCGCTACATGCTGGACGACTCAGGGGCGAAGCTGTTGTTGACACAAAGCCATCTGGTGGACAAAGCAGCTATCGACGGTCACGTGCTGGTGTTAGATGGGGAGCAAACGGTGTACCACGAAGATGATTCCAATTTGGAGCCGTGGTCTGGTCCGAACGATTTGGCGTATGTGATTTATACGTCGGGTACAACGGGGCAGCCGAAGGGTGTAATGCTCGAGCATCACGGGCTATGCAATCTGAAAACGTATTTTGATCAGACGCTTCGGATGAGCACGTCGGATCATGCGTTGCTGTTCGCCAGCTATTCGTTTGATGCGGCTTGCTGGGAAATCTTCCAAGCGCTGTTCTGTGGAGCCACGTTGTATGTGCCAACGTCAGAAACGATTTTGAACTACGAGCGGTTTGAGCAATATATGGCGGATCATCAAATCACCGTGGCCGCTTTGCCGCCGACCTATGCGGTGTATCTGGAGCCGGGACGGATGCCAAACCTGCGTATTCTGTTCACTGCGGGTTCTGCATCTTCAACAGAATTGGTGTACAAGTGGAAGGATCAGGTCGCGTACTACAATGGCTACGGTCCCACCGAAAACTCGGTGGCGACGTCCATCTGGCCGGTATCCGAGGATGAGAGAGCCGGACAGCTGATTTCTATCGGACGCCCTGTGCCGAATCATCGGGTATACATGGTGGATGTGCATGGACATTTGGCTCCGGTGGGCGTAGCGGGTGAGCTGTGCGTGTCCGGTCCGGGTCTGGCTCGGGGTTATCTGGATCGTCCAGAGCTGACGGCTGAGAAATTTGTATCGAATCCGTTTGCAGCTGGCGAAGCAGGCTATGAACGAATGTACCGTACAGGTGACTTGGCGAGATGGATGCCGGATGGAAACATCGAATATTTGGGCCGGATCGACCATCAGGTGAAAATCCGGGGCTACCGGATCGAGCTGGGTGAGGTCGAGGCACAGATTTTGAAAGTGGAGGACGTACAAGAGGTCATCGTACTGGCCCAGGCAGACGAACAGGGGCAAAACCAACTGGTAGCGTACTATGTCGCTGAACGAGATGTAAGCGCTGGTGAGCTACGCAGTTTACTGGGTGAGGAGTTGCCAAACTACATGGTGCCATCGTATTTCATCCAGCTGGAGCAAATGCCGCTGACACCGAACGGTAAAATCGACCGCAAGGCCCTGCCAGCACCAGAAGGCAGCCTGCAAAGCGGAGCGGACTATGTAGAGCCGCGCACAGCGCTGGAGCAGACGTTAGTGTCCATTTGGCAGGCTGTATTAGGAACGAAGAGAGTCGGGATTTTGGATAATTTCTTTGATCTGGGCGGCGATTCGATCAAGGCAATCCAGGTATCCTCCCGTTTGCTGCAAGCGGGCTATAAGCTGGACATGAAGGATTTGTTCCAATATCCTTCTGTCTCGTTGCTGAGTGGTTATGTACACAAGGTCAGCCGTACAGCCGATCAGCGGGTAGTTTTGGGAAGCGCCAAGCTAACCCCGATTCAGCAATGGTTCTTTGGACAATCCTCGGCAGAGCCGCATTATTTTAACCAGTCGGTGATGCTGTATAGAGCACAAGGCTTTGATGAAGCCGCATTGCATCAAACGGTGACCAAGGTAACGGAGCATCATGATGCGCTACGTATAGTCTTCCGTCAGACCGAACAGGGCTATGAAGCGTGGAATCGCGGTTTGAACGAAGGTCAGCTATACAGTCTGGACGTTGTTGATTTGACGGGTATCGAAGACGCTGCAGATGTGGCGGTGGCGATTGAAACGAAAGCCAATGCCATCCAAGGTTCCATTCGTCTGAACGAAGGACCGCTGGTGAAGCTGGGACTTTTCCGCTGCATGGATGGGGATCATCTACTGATTGCCATTCACCATTTGGTCGTAGACGGGATTTCGTGGCGGATTGTGTTTGAGGATTTTGCCACGGGATATGAGCAGGCGGTTCGTGGAGAAGCCATTCGTTTGCCCTATAAAACGGACTCGTTCTCCACTTGGGCAGAGCGCTTATCACAATATGCGAATAGTCCGGCCATCGAAGATGAACGCGAATATTGGCAGCGTCTTGCCCAAATAGAAATTGCATCGTTGCCTAAGGATCAAGAAAGAGCGGAAGGACAGCATTATCCGCTGAGAGACAGTGAAATTGTGACCGTGGCTTGGAGCGAGCAGGAAACACGACTGCTGCTACAGGAAGCACACCGTGCGTACCACACCGAGGTCAATGATCTGCTGTTAACCGCACTCGGTACAGCGTTATATAACTGGAGCGGTCAAGAGCGCGTGCTGGTCAATCTGGAGGGACATGGCCGGGAAGCCATTGTTCCAGATATCGACATCACCCGTACCGTGGGCTGGTTTACAAGCCAATATCCGGTGCTGCTGGGTGTGGACGGAAAGGCAGAAGTAGGGCAGCGAATCAAGCGGGTGAAGGAAGACCTGCGCCATGTACCGCATAAGGGCATTGGCTACGGCATTTTGAAATATATGTCTCAGGATGATGCCCATCATTCCCTTGCCTTGCAGCCTGAAATTAGCTTTAACTATTTGGGACAATTTGATCAGGACTTGGAAAATGGAGATATCACGCTGTCTTCACATCCAGGTGGAGAGCCGATGAGTGATCATACCGTACTGGAGCATCCTTTGAATGTGAACGGAATGGTTACAGCGGGCGCCCTGACACTGGAAATTCGCTATGACCGCAAAGTATATCATCAGCAAAATGTAGAAAACTTTGCGCAGTTGCTGCAGGAAAGCTTGCAGGAAGTGATCGCTCATTGTGCCTCCAAAGAGCGGAGTGAGCTAACACCAAGCGATGTATTGTTCAAGGGCTTGTCACTGGAACAACTGGAACAGTTGACGGAGCAAACTTCTTCTGTAGGCGAGCTGGAAAATGTGTATGCTCTTTCGCCTATGCAGAAGGGGATGCTGTTCCATAATCTGATGGAGCCGGAGTCAGGCGCCTACTTCCAGCAAGCGTCGTTTGATCAAAAAGGAAGCTTTGATGTTGAAATTTTCCGCAAGAGTCTGGATGTACTGACACAGCGTCATGAAGCGCTGCGGACGAATTTCCATATGTTTGAGACAGGGCACAGTCAGGAGCCATTGCAGATCGTGTTCCGTCACAAAGATAGCGACCTTTCCTTCCAGGATGTACGCGGCATGCAGGAAGCGGAGCAACAGGCGTATATCCAGGCGTTTAAACTGGAGGACCAAGCTAGAGGCTTTAATCTCGGAACCGATGCACTCATGCGCGTACAGGTATTGCAAACAGATGAAGAAACGTATCACTTGGTATGGAGCTTCCATCACATTGTCATGGATGGCTGGTGCTTATCGCTGGTTACTGGTGAAGTGTTTGGTACGTACTTTGCGCTGCTGGAGCAGAAGCAGCCAGAGCTTGCTCCTATCACACCGTATGGCCAATATATCGAATGGCTAGAGCGTCAGGATGAACGTGCGGCAAAAGAGTATTGGAGCAGCTATTTGGCGGGCTTTGAACAGCAGACGTTATTACCTGGATCGGATACTTCACCGAAAGACCAAGTGGCGGACAGCGGAGATCATACTGTATCCACTACAACAAGCGACACCAGCGAATATATCTCTGAAAAAATAACGGTAGATCTGGATCCAACGTGGAGCGAAGCCATACACCGGATTGCGAAGCAGCAGCAGGTCACGATTAATACGCTGATGCAGAGCGTGTGGGGCCTTATTTTGCAGAAATATAACAACAATGAGGATGTTATTTTCGGTAGTGTCGTATCGGGACGTCCAACAGATATTGCCGGCGTAGAGCATATGATCGGTTTGTTCATTAATACGATCCCGGTTCGGATTCAAAGTGAACGGAATGCCACTTTTGTGGAAGTGATGCGGAAAACGCAGGAACAGGCACTGGCCTCGGGAGCCTATGACAGCTTCCCTCTGTATGAAATTCAGGCGTTGACCGAGCAGAAGCAAAATCTGATTAACCACATTATGGTATTTGAGAATTATCCGGTAGAGGAGCAAGTTGAGCAGCTGGGTGAAGTTCGTCCGTCCGCTTTTGAAATTACGAATGTAGAGGTTGTTGAGCAAACGAATTATGATCTGGACTTGATTGTGATGCCCGATGAGCTTTTCCGCATCATGTTCAGATATAACGCCAATGTATACGACCGGTCTACGATAGAGCGGATGCAAGGACATGTACTGCATGTCATCGAGCAAATTATCGACAATCCGCATATCCGATTAAATGAGCTGGAATTGGTGACACCGGAAGAGCAGGCGCAGATCGTTCAGGTGTGGGGAGATACGGCGGCAGCCTATCCGCAGGATCAGACGCTAAGTGCAACGTTTGAGCAGCAGGCGGCACGAACACCGGATCAGGTGGCAGTGTTGTGCGGAGCGGAATCGTTGACCTACGCGGAGTTGAATGAACGCGCGAACCGTTTGGCTCGGACGCTGCGTGCGGAAGGTGTTGAACCGGATCAGCCTGTAGGCATACTGGTTCACCGTTCGCTGGACATGATCGTAGGCATCTACGCGATCCTCAAAGCAGGCGGAGCCTACGTGCCGATCGATCCGGACTATCCGGCGGATCGCATCCGCTTTATGCTGGAGGACTCGGAAGCGAAGTTGGTACTGACGCAATCGCATCTGGCCGAGCAAGCATCACTGAGTTTTGACGGCCAGGTGCTGGTGCTGGATCGTCATGAGCAGTCTGGCCAAGACATTTACCACGAAGATGGCTCGAATTTGGAGCCACTGGCCGGACCGCACCATATAGCCTATGTCATCTATACGTCCGGCTCCACAGGGAAACCGAAGGGCGTGATGGTGGAGCACCATTCCGTTTTGAACCGGATTTTGTGGATGCATGATCGTTATGGCTTGAGTGCGGAAGATACGATTCTGCAAAAGACGGCCTTCACGTTCGACGTGTCGGTGTGGGAGCTGTTCTGGTGGTCGCTGGTCGGCTCAAAGGTAAGCCTGCTGTCGGTCGGCGGGGAAAAGAACCCGGAAGACATCGTCGACACGATTGCTCGCGATGGCGTGAGTACGATGCACTTTGTACCTGCCATGCTGCATGCGTTCCTGGAATATGTGGAGCAGCAGCCACGGGAAGTGATGCAAGCGAAGCTGGGAACGCTGCGCCACGTTTTTGCCAGTGGCGAAGCATTACCGCCACAGCATGTCGCACGGTTCCAACAGCTTGTGTCGAGCCTGGCCGGAGCAAAGCTAATCAACCTGTATGGGCCAACCGAAGCGACGGTGGACGTATCGTACTTTGATTGTGAACCGGATGAGGAATATGGAGTTATTCCGATCGGAAAACCGATTCAAAACATTCGTCTGTACATCGTGAAGGAAGGCACGGAGCAATTGCAGCCGATCGGGGTTGCGGGTGAGCTGTGCATCGGCGGTGTCGGCGTAGCCCGAGGTTATCTGAACCGTCCAGAACTGACGGCCGAGAAATTTGTGAAAGATCCGTTTGCTGGCGGGGAAGCAGGCTATGAGCGGATGTACCGCACAGGCGATTTGGCGAGATGGATGCCGGACGGCAACATTGAATATCTGGGCCGGATCGACCATCAGGTGAAAATCCGGGGTTACCGGATTGAACTGGGCGAGGTCGAATCGCAGCTGCTGCAAGTGGAATCGGTACGCGAAGCCGTAGTCACGGCTCGCGCGGATGAAACGGGCCAGAAACAAATGGTGGCGTACTATGTCGCCGGACAAGAAATGGGTGCCAGCGAGCTGAGAAGTGAGCTGGGCCGGGAGCTGCCAAGCTACATGGTGCCATCGTACTTTGTACAGCTGGAGCAAATGCCGCTGAGTTCAAATGGCAAAATTGACCGCAAGGCCCTGCCAGCACCGGAAGGTAGCCTGCAAACTGGAGCCGATTATGTCGCACCGCGGACGTGGGTGGAAGTGAAACTGGCACAAATTTGGCAGGATGTGCTGGGTCTGGCGCAGGTCGGTGTGAAGGAAAACTTCTTTGAGATTGGCGGACACTCGCTGCGGGCGACGACACTGGCCTCGAAGATTCACAAGGAGCTGAACAAACCGCTTCCACTGCGCAGTATTTTTGAAGCACCAACCATTGAACAATTAGCAGTCGTACTGGAACAGCTGGATCAAGTAACATACGCGTCCATTCCGGTAACGGAAGAACGCAGCTTCTACCCGTTATCTTCGGCGCAAAAACGACTGTATGTATTGCATCAGTTCGACCCGAATGATGTGAACTACAACATGCCGTCGGTGCTGCAAGTGAGCGGCCCGCTGGATGTGAAACGAGTAGAAGATGTGTTCCGTCAATTGATCGATCGCCATGCAACCTTGCGTACCCGCTTTGAGCTAGTGGACAATGAGCCGATGCAATGGGTTGAGGACACCGTGCCGTTCGAGGTGGAATATACGAAGGTACAGGCAGAGCGTGCGACTTCGGATACAGATCAAGACACAGCTACGTACACGACGATCAGCCAGGAAGCACAAGAACGGGTTCGGCAGTTTGTCCGTCCGTTTGATCTGCAAGCTGCACCGCTGCTGCGGGTAGGCTTGGTGGACTTGGGCGTACAAGGAGCAGAGCAAGCACCACAGTATCTGCTCATGCTCGACATGCACCATATCGTTTCGGATGGTGTGTCGATGGAGGTACTGACCGATGAATTTGTTCGCTTGTATGGCGGTGAAGAGCTATCGCCATTGCGGATTCAGTACAAAGACTATGCGGTATGGCAGCAAAGCGAAGCCCATCAGGAGTGGATGCAGCGTCAGGAAGCGTACTGGCTGGGTACCTTCCGGGGCGGAGTGCCTGTGCTGGATCTGTCAACCGACTTTGCCCGCCCGGCGGTGCAGAGTACGGCAGGGGATACGATCGAATTTGCACTGGAGCGTGAAGTTAGCGAACGCCTGAAAGAACTGGCTTCGCAAACAGGTTCAACCTTGTATATGGTGCTGCTGGCGGCGTACACTACGCTCTTGCATAAATACACAGGCCAAGAAGATATCGTAGTGGGAACGCCGATTGCCGGAAGACCGCATACGGAACTGGAGAGCCTGGTAGGTGTCTTCATCAACACGCTGGCAATCCGCAATTATCCGTCTGGCGACCAATCGTTCCTGGATTATCTGCAAGAGGTGAAGGAGCATGCACTCAGTGCTTATGAGCATCAGGACTATCCTTTTGAAGAGCTGGTTGAAAAGCTGGATTTGACGCGGGATACGAGCCGGAATGCGCTGTTTGACACGATGTTTGAGTTGAAAACATTGGAGCAGCAGGAATTGCAGCTGGAAGGTCTGACCTTACATTCGTATCCGATAGCCAATAATACGGCCAAATTTGATCTGACCTTGGATGCAGTGGAGCAACCGGAGGGTATTCTGTGCAGTCTGGAATACAGCACGGCGCTGTACAAGTCTGAAACCATCGCGCGGTTGGCGCAGCATTTTACCGAGCTTGTACGTGCAATTACACTGCATCCGCAGCAGCTACTGGCAGCTTTGGAGCTGGTACCTGCCGAGGAAAAAGCACAAATCATCCATGGATTTGGAAATGTGGGGGTATCGGATGTTGCTGCGGTTGAAGCAGAAGCCTTATACCATACCTTTCTGGAAGAACAGGCACAGCTTGTGCCGGATCACGTGGCGGTGGTGTACGAGGAGCAGCAGCTTACGTACCGGAAACTGAACGAGCGTGCGAACCAATTGGCGCGTAGATTGCGGAATGAAGGCATTGGACGCGAGTCGATTGTCGGCATTTTGAGTGAGCGTTCGGTAGACATGCTGGTCGGCGTATTGGCCGTGTGGAAAGCTGGAGGCGCCTATGTACCACTGGATGCAGACTATCCGTCCGAACGTATTCGTTTCATGCTGGAGGACAGCGGTGCGACGGTACTGTTGACCCAGACGGGCTTGCAGGAGCGTGCACAGGTATGGCTGGAGGAAAGCCGTCAGGCCTTGACGGGAGGGCAGTTTAAGGCCGAGTTAGAAACAGCGGCTGGAGCTGGAACGATGGAATCAGGTACTCTCCATGGAACCTTGAATGGAACAGCAGATTCGCCACCTGACAGCGAAGCAGCATCCGAATCCGCAGCGAACTTGCGTCTGCAGACGATGCTGGCGCTGGATGATGAGTCGCTGTACATCGGTGATACAACAGACGTCGATCACATCAACGAACCGCAGGATCTGGCGTATGTGATCTACACGTCCGGGACAACGGGACGTCCGAAAGGCGTCATGATCGAACATCACAGCTTGGTCAATACGGCTGCGGCGTATCGTCGGGATTACCGTCTGAGCGAGTTCCCGGTACGACTGCTGCAGCTGGCGAGCTTCTCCTTCGACGTATTCGTCGGGGATATCGCGCGGACGCTCTATAACGGCGGCACGATGGTCATTTGTCCGAAAGATGACCGGATTGATTTTAGCCGCTTGTATGGCTGGATTCGCGATTACCAGATTACCGTGTTCGAATCGACCCCGGCCCTGATCGTACCGTTTATGCAGCATGTGCATGAACAGGGACTGGACATGAGCAGTCTGGAACTGCTGATTACCAGCTCGGATAGCTGCAGTGTGACGGATTATCGGGTGCTGCAAGAACGATTTGGCGCAGATATCCGCATTATGAACAGCTACGGCGTCACGGAAGCGGCGATTGACTCCAGCTTCTACGATGAAGAGCTGTCGAAGCTGCCAAGCAGCGGCAGTGTGCCGATTGGCAAAGCGTGGCTGAACGCACGCTTCTACATCGTGGACAGCCAGCTGAATCCGGTGCCGATCGGCGTACTGGGCGAGCTGTGCATTGGCGGAGCCGGAGTGGCACGAGGCTACCTGAATCGTGCGGACTTGACGGCCGAGAAATTCGTAGTGAATCCGTATGTACCAGGTGAACGATTGTACCGCACAGGCGATTTGGCGCGGTGGATGCCGGACGGCAATGTGGACTTTATCGGCCGGATGGATGATCAGGTCAAAATCCGGGGCTTCCGGATTGAACTGGGCGAGGTGGAAGCACAGCTGCTGACCGTGGAAGGCATTCAGAAAGCCATCGTCACCGCCTGGGAAAACGAAGACGGAGACAAGGATTTGTGTGCGTATGTCGTAGCCTCTGAGGCGCTGAATTTGCCCGAGCTGCGCAACATGCTGCAGCCCAAGCTGCCGGGTTATATGATCCCGACGTATGTCGTACAACTGGATCATTTCCCGCTGACACCAAACGGGAAAATTGACCGCAAAGCGTTGCCTGCGCCGGAAGCGCGCCTCGAAGGAGGCACGGCGTACGTGGCACCGCGGACACTGCTGGAAGAGCAACTGGTACGTATTTGGCAAAGCGTTTTGAATCATCGGCAGATAGGCATCCAGGATAACTTCTTTGAAGTGGGAGGACATTCTCTGCGCGCCACAACACTGATGGCGAAAATCCATCAGGAGCTGAACTACAAGCTGGCCCTGCGAGATATTTTCCAATATCCGACGATTGAGCAACTGGTGCAGGTGATGGGAGAAGATCAGACACAGCAAACGTATGTATCCATCCCTGTTGCGGAGGAGCGCGTATATTATCCTGTTTCCTCGGCGCAAAAACGGATGTACGTGCTGAGTCACTTGGAAGGTGGAGAGGTTAGCTACAATATGCCAGGCGCTTTGATCATTGAAGGTTCCTTGGATAAAACGCGACTGGAGCAAGCCTTCCGCCAGCTGATTGCCCGTCATGAAGCCCTGCGAACCCGATTCGACATGGTGGATGGCGAGGTGATTCAATGGATTGAATCGGGCGTCGCATTCAACGTGGAACATGTGCAGGCAAGCGAAGAAGAGACCCAGCAGTATGCACTGGACTTTGTACGTGCATTTGATCTCGCACAAGCACCGTTGCTGCGGGTTCAGTTGGTGGAAAACGGACCAGAACGTCACGTCATGCTCTATGACATGCACCATATTATTTCGGATGGCGTGACTGAAGGCATTATCGTGCAGGAGTTCTCTCAATTGTATGAAGGTAAGGAACTGCCGCCACTTCGCATCCAATACAAGGACTATGCCGTTTGGCAGCATGCTGATATGCAAAGTGAACGTCTTCGTGAGCAGGAAAGCTATTGGCTGAACACGATGGCTGGTGACATTCCAGCGCTGGATATGCCAACGGATTTTGCAAGACCAGCCGTACAGCGTCTGGAAGGAGCTAGATTGGAATTTGCGATCAGCCTGGAGGACAGCGAGCAGTTGAAACAGCTGGCCGCTCAAACCGGCTCCACCTTGTACATGGTGTTGCTGGCCGCGTATAGCACGCTCTTGCATAAATATTCGGGGCAGGAGGACATCATCGTCGGCACGCCGATTGCCGGAAGACCGCATGCGGAACTGGAGGGCTTGGTAGGCGTATTCCTCAACACGCTGGCGATCCGCAATTATCCGGCTGGCGACAAGACGTTCCTGGATTACTTGCAAGAGGTCAAAGAGCATGCGCTCAGTGCCTATGAACATCAGGAGTATCCTTTTGAAGAACTGGTTGAAAAGCTGAATTTAACGCGGGATACGAGCCGGAATGCGCTGTTTGACACGATGTTTGAGTTGAAAACATTTGAGCAGCAGGAGTTCGAACTGGAGGGTCTGACCTTTAAGACGTATCCGACGGACAATCATACGGCCAAATTTGATCTGACCTTGGATGCAGTGGAGCAGCCGGAAGGCATTCTGTGCAGTCTGGAATACAGCACGGCGCTGTACAAGCCTGAAACCATCGCGCGATTGGCACAGCATTTTACCGAGCTTGTTCGTGCAATTACGCTCCATCCGCAGCAGTCACTGGCAGCTTTGGAGATGGTAACCGTCGAGGAAAAGGCACAAATCATCTACGGTTTTGGAGATGTAGGGGTATCGGATGTTGCTGCGGTAGAAGCAGGAGCACTGTTCCATACCTTTGTGGAAGAACAAGCGCAGCTTGTACCGGATCACGTGGCGGTGGTGTACGAGGAGCAGCAGCTTACGTACCGCACACTGAACGAGCGTGCGAACCAATTGGCGCGCAGACTGCGAAATGAAGGTATTGGACGCGAGTCGATTGTTGGCATTTTGAGTGAACGTTCGGTGGACATGCTGGTCGGCGTATTGGCGGTGTGGAAAGCTGGAGGTGCCTATGTACCGCTGGATGCAGACTATCCGTCCGAACGTATTCGTTTCATGCTGGAGGACAGTGGTGCGACGGTACTGTTGACCCAAACGGGCTTGCAGGAGCGTGCACAGGTCTGGCTGGAGGAAAGCGAAGCTACAGTCGAACCCGCAGCGCACTTGCGTCTGCATACCGTGCTGGCGCTGGACGATGAGTCGCTGTATACCGGAGACACCACCGATATCGAGCACATCAACGAACCGCAGGATCTGGCCTATGTGATCTACACCTCCGGTACAACGGGACGTCCGAAGGGCGTCATGATTGAGCATCGCAGCTTGGTGAATACGGCTGCGGCGTATCGTCGGGATTACCGTCTGAACCGGTTCCCGGTACGATTGCTACAACTGGCGAGCTTCTCCTTCGACGTGTTCGTCGGCGATATTGCGCGGACGCTTTATAACGGCGGCACGATGGTTATCTGTCCGAAGGACGACCGGATTGATCCAAGCCGTCTATACGGCTGGATTCGCGACTATCAGATTACGGTGTTCGAATCAACACCGGCCTTGATCGTACCGTTTATGCAGCATGTATATGAACAGGGACTGGACATGAGCAGCCTGGAATTGCTGATTACCAGCTCGGATAGCTGCAGCGTGACGGATTATCGGGTGCTGCAGGAACGGTTTGGCGCAGATATTCGCATCATTAACAGCTATGGTGTTACGGAAGCGGCGATTGATTCCAGCTTCTATGATGAAGAGCTGTCGAAGCTGCCAAGCAGCGGCAGTGTACCGATTGGCCAGGCGTGGCTGAACGCACGCTTCTACATTGTGGACAGCCAGCTGAATCCGGTGCCGATCGGCGTACTGGGTGAGCTGTGCATTGGCGGAGCCGGGGTAGCACGAGGCTACCTGAACCGTGCCGACCTGACGGCCGAGAAATTCGTAGCGAATCCATATGTAGCCGGTGAACGATTGTATCGCACAGGCGACTTGGCGCGGTGGATGCCGGACGGCAATGTGGACTTTATCGGCCGGATGGATTATCAAGTGAAAATCCGGGGCTACCGGATCGAGCTGGGTGAGATTGAAACGGCGATCCAGCGGGTGCCGGGTGTGCGTCAAGCGGTAGTCATCGACCGGACGGATGAGCGTGGACACAAGTATTTGTGCGGATACATCACAGGAGAAGCAGAGCTGCGGATTGAGGAGGTACAGGCTGAGCTGGAAGCTGGACTGCCAGCACATATGGTACCTGCACGCTTGATGCGTCTGGAGACCTTGCCACTGACCCACAACGGCAAAATCGACCGCAAGGCCTTGCCGGAACCGGAAGGAAGCATCCATATCGGTGCAGCCTATGTGGCACCGCGTACCACGGTGGAGCAAGTACTGACTGCGGTATGGGCCGGGGTGCTCGGTGTGGAAGCGGTAGGCACGCAGGATAACTTCTTCGAACTGGGTGGCGATTCGATCAAGGCCTTGCAAGTATCCTCCCGATTGCTGCAAGCAGGTTATCGACTGGAGATGAAAGACCTGTTCAGTCATCCAACCGTGTCTGCATTGGCACTGAAAGTCCAAACGGTGACCCGATTGGCGGATCAGAGCGAAGTGGTGGGCGCTGTGAAACTGACACCTGTTCAACAATGGTTCTTTGAGCAGAACCTGACGGATGCTCATCATCATAACCAGTCCATTATGCTGCATAGCAAGGACGGTTTTGATGAAACGGCCCTGCGCACAGCGATGGATCACGTCGTGAGCCATCACGACGCACTGCGTATCATTTTCCGTCCTACGGAGTACGGATATGAAGCTTGGAACCGTGCGGTTGGGGAGGGCGAGCTGTATACGCTGGATCGGGCCGACTTCAGAAATGAGTCTGAGGTATCTGCGGCGATCGAGGCCAAAGTGAATGAAATTCAAGCGGGTATTCATGTAAGCGAAGGACCGCTGGTGAAGCTGGGGCTGTTCCATTGTCCCGATGGAGATCATTTGCTGATGGCTATTCATCACTTAGTGGTGGATACCGTATCTTGGCGCATTTTGTTTGAGGATATTACGACCGCCTACGAGCAGGCATTGAACGGACAAGCCGCTCGTCTTCCGCACAAAACGGATTCGTTCCGCACCTGGGCTGATGGGCAGTCTCAATATGCGAACGGCCCGGCAATGGTAGCAGAACTCGCATTCTGGCAAGAAATTGAACAGGGAATGTATGAGCCGCTTCCAAAAGACGAATCCCATTCTCATTCCTTGAATAGGGACAGCGAGAACATTACGGTCACGTGGACAGCTCAGGAAACGGAGCAGCTGTTAAAACAGGCACATCGTGCCTACAACACGGATATGAATGATTTGCTGCTTACCGCATTGGGACTGACGATTTATCGCTGGGCGGGCCTGGAACGAGTGCTCGTGAGCCTGGAAGGTCATGGACGGGAGTCCATTTTGCCAGAACTGGATATTACGCGCACCGTGGGCTGGTTTACGACTCAATTCCCGGTTGTGCTGGATATGAGCGTGGGGCAAGACCTTTCACAACGCATCAAACATGTGAAAGAAGGACTACGCCGCATTCCGCAAAAGGGCATTGGCTACGGGATGTTGAGATACCTGTCCGCAGCACGTGAGCAAGAGCGTTTTGTAACCGAACCCGAAATCAGCTTTAACTATTTGGGACAATTTGACCAAGATATGCAAAATCAATCCATTGGCGTATCTCCTTACTCTAGCGGTGCAGAGCTTAGCGCCCATGCAGCTAGAACGCACACGCTGGATATGAACGGACTGATTTCCGAAGGCGAGCTGCAATTGACGATCAGCTACAGCAAGCAGGAGTATCGCCATGAAACGATGGAGCAGCTAGCTGAAGCGTTTAGAATCAGTTTGCAGGAAATCATTACGCATTGCACAAGCCGCAAACAGCAAGAGCTGACGCCAAGCGATGTCATGCTTAACAATGTAACCATGGCCGAGCTGGATCAGTTGGTAGAGCAGACTCGTGACATGGGGGAACTGGAAAATGTATATGCGCTGACGCCGATGCAAAAAGGCATGTTGTTCCATAGTCTGATGGATGCAGAGTCGGGAGCTTATTTTGAACAAACGACCTTTGATTTGCACGGACGCTTCCAAGCGGATATTTTCCAAGATAGCTTGAATCATTTGGCGCAGCGGCATGAGATATTTAGAGCCAATTTCATCAGCGGTTGGCAGGATGAGCCCGTGCAGGTCATTTTCCGCCGCAAGGATGTTGGTTTCAAATGTGAAGATTTGCGTCATCTGAATGAGCAGGAGCGTGACGCGTATGTGCAGGAATTTATTCGCAAGGACAAGGCAGCCGGATTCGATTTGTCCCGGGATGCGTTGATGCGCGTGGCGATTTTACGAACAGGTGACGAGGATTATTATTTTGTGTGGAGCTCTCATCACATCTTGATGGATGGCTGGTGTGTGGCGTTAGTCACGGATGAGGTGTTTGAGGCTTATTTTGCAGCCGTGGAGCATAGAGAGCCGAAGCTTGCCCCCGTTACTCCATACAGTCAGTATATTGAGTGGCTTGAAGCACAGGATGTAGGGGCTGCAGCTTCCTATTGGAAGGATTATTTGCTCGGCTATGATCAGCAAACTTCGATTCCGACCGGAAAAGTAGGCGTGAAAGCGGACGGTGCACAATTTGAGCATATCCTGTGCGATCTGGGCAAGGACTTGACCGGACGTATGGAAATGGTGGCCAAGCAGCACCACGTGACCGCGAATACATTGCTGCAAACAGCCTGGGGCTTGCTGCTCCAAAAGTACAACGGTAGTGACGACGCTGTTTTTGGCGGTGTAGTGTCTGGTCGTCCAGCGGATATTCCGGGGATCGAAAATATGGTGGGCTTGTTCATTAACACCATTCCAATACGGATCCGCAGCGGGGCTGAGGACACCTTTGCCGACATGATCAGAACGAATCAGAAGCAGGCGCTGACTTCTCAAGATTATGAAACGTATCCGCTGTATGAAATTCAAGCCTTGAGCGAGCAAAAGCAAGATCTGATCAACCACATTATCGTGTTTGAAAACTATCCGGTGGAGGAGCAGGTCGAGCAACTTGGCGAAGGTGCAGAGTCGGATTTTGAAATTCGCAATGCGGGCATGATTGAACAAACCAACTATGATTTCAATCTGGTCGTTATGCCGCAGGAAGCGATGAAAATCCGATTTGAATACAATGCGAAGTTATATGATCGTGAAGCCGTTGAACGGACTCAGGGCCATCTGATACAGCTGTTGGAGCAGGTGGTGGCGAAGCCGGACATTCGAGTGCAGGAGCTAGATATGGTAAGTGAGCAGGAGCGCGAGCAAATTCTCAGCGTATGGGGAAATACAGCTGCTGAGTATCCAAGCGAGCAAACGATCCATGGCTTGTTCGAGACACAAACGGCGCAGACACCGGAGCAGGCAGCGTTGTTCTTCGAAGGAGAGCAACTGACCTATCGCGAGCTGAATGCACGTGCGAATCGTCTGGCTCGTACCTTGCGTAACCAAGGCGTGACGAAGGAGCGTTTGGTGGGTCTGATGACCGAGCGTTCGGTGGACATGATCGTGGGCATCTTCGGGATTTTAAAAGCCGGGGGTGCATATGTACCCATCGATCCGACGTATCCAGAGGAGCGTATCCGCTACATGCTAGACGACTCGGGTGCGAAGCTGCTGTTGACGCAAAGCCATCTGGTGGACAAAGCAGCTATCGACGGTCACGTGCTGGTGCTAGATGGGGAGCAAACGGTGTATCACGAGGATGATTCCAATTTGGAGTCGTTGTCTGGTCCGAACGATCTGGCGTATGTCATTTATACGTCGGGTACAACGGGGCAGCCGAAGGGTGTTATGTTGGAGCATCGCGGTCTATGCAATCTGAAAACGTATTTTGATCAGGCGCTCAAGATCCGCACGTCGGATCATACGTTGCTGTTCGCCAGCTATTCGTTTGATGCGGCTTGCTGGGAAATCTTCCAGGCGCTGTTCTGCGGAGCCACGTTGTATGTGCCAACGTCAGAGACGATTTTGAATTACGAACGGTTTGAGCAATATATGGCGGATCATCAAATCACCGTGGCCGCTTTGCCGCCGACCTATGCGGTGTATCTGGAGCCGGAGCGGATGCCAAACCTGCGTATTCTGTTCACTGCGGGTTCTGCATCTTCAACAGAATTGGTGTACAAGTGGAAGGATCAGGTCGCGTACTACAATGGCTACGGTCCAACTGAAAACTCGGTGGCGACATCCATCTGGCCGGTATCCGAGGATGAGAGAGCCGGACAACTGATTTCCATCGGACGCCCTGTGCCGAATCACCGGGTATACATGGTGGATGTGCATGGACATTTGGCTCCGGTGGGCGTAGCGGGTGAACTGTGCGTGTCCGGTCCGGGTCTGGCTCGGGGTTATCTGGATCGTCCAGAGCTGACGGCTGAGAAATTTGTATCGAATCCGTTTGCGGCTGGCGAAGCGGGCTATGAAAGGATGTACCGTACAGGTGACTTGGCGAGATGGATGCCGGACGGCAACATCGAATATTTGGGCCGGATCGACCATCAGGTGAAAATCCGGGGCTACCGGATCGAGCTGGGTGAGGTCGAGGCACAAATTTTGAAAGTGGAGGACGTACAAGAGGTCATCGTACTGGCACAAGCGGACGAACAGGGGCAAAACCAACTGGTGGCGTACTATGTTGCTGAACGGGAAGTGAGCACTGGTGAGCTGCGCAGCTTACTGAGCGAGGAGCTTCCAAACTACATGGTGCCTTCGTATTTGGTGCAGCTGGAGCAGATGCCGTTGACACCGAACGGTAAAATCGACCGCAAGGCACTGCCAACACCGGAAGGCAGCCTGCAAAGCGGAGCGGATTATGTAGCACCGCGGACATGGGTGGAAGTGAAGCTGGCGCAAATTTGGCAGGATGTGCTGGGTCTGGCACAGGTCGGTGTGAAGGAAAACTTCTTCGAGATTGGCGGACACTCGCTGCGGGCGACGACGCTGGCCTCGAAAATTCACAAGGAGCTGAACAAGCCGCTTCCACTACGCAGTATTTTTGAAGCGCCAACGATTGAACAACTGGCAGCGGTCATGGAAGGTCTGGATCAAGTGGCGTATGCGTCCATTCCGGTGACGGAAGAACGCAGCTCCTACCCGCTTTCCTCGGCGCAAAAACGACTGTATGTGCTGCATCAGTTCGACCCGAATGATGTGAACTACAACATGCCGTCAGTGCTGCAAGTGAGTGGTCCGCTGGACGTGAAGCGAGTGGAGGACGTGTTCCGTCAATTAATCGCCCGCCATGCGACCTTGCGTACCCGCTTTGCACTGGTGGACAGTGAGCCGGTGCAATGGATTGAGGACACCGTGCCGTTCGAGGTGGAATATACGAAGGTACAGGTAGAGGGTGCGACTGCGGACACGATGGTCAGCAAGGAAGCACAAGAACGTGTGCAACAGTTTGTACGTCCGTTCGATCTGCAAGTCGCTCCGCTGCTGCGAGTAGGCTTGGTAGATTTGGGTGTACAAGGAAACGAGCAGGAACCGCAGCATTTGCTCATGCTCGATATGCACCATATCGTCTCGGATGGTGTGTCCATGGGAGTACTGACCGATGAATTTGTCCGCTTATACGACGGTGAAGAGCTTTCGCCAATGCGTATCCAGTACAAGGATTATGCGGTATGGCAGCAAAGCGAAGCCCATCAAGAGTGGATGCAACGCCAGGAAGCGTACTGGCTCGACACCTTCCGGGGTGAACTGCCTGTGCTGGATCTACCTACGGACTTTGCCCGTCCGTCGGTACGAAGTACGGCAGGTGATACGGTGGTGTTCGGGCTGGAGCGCGAAGCTAGCGAACGTCTGAAGGAACTGGCGGCGCACACAGGCTCTACGCTGTATATGGTGCTGCTGGCTGCGTACACCGCGCTCTTACACCAATACAGCGGGCAAGAAGATATTGTGGTCGGCACACCGATTGCCGGACGACCGCATGCAGATTTGGAACCGATCCTCGGGATGTTCGTCGGTACGTTGGCATTGCGAAACTATCCGACAGCGGAACATACCTTCCGCAGCTACGTGGAAGAAGTGAAAGTTTGTGCTCTGCAAGCCTATGAACATCAGGACTACCCATTTGAGGAACTGGTGGAAAAGCTGAACGTGAAGCGGGATATGAGCCGCCATCCGCTGTTTGATACGATGTTTACCCTGCAAACCACCGAGGAAGGCGAGTTGCAGCTGGCAGATCTGAGCTTCCGTCCATACGGCTTGGAACAAACGCCAGCGAAGTTTGATTTGACGCTGGAAGCCAGAGAGGAAGAGGCAGGTATCCAGTTCGGATTGCAGTATGCAACTGCGTTGTACGAGCGCGAAACGGTAGAACGGATGACGCGTCACTTTGTTCGCTTGGCCGAAGCCGTCGCGGCGAACCCGGATGCGAAATTGGGTGAGCTGGAGTTGATTACGGCAGAAGAAACCGAGCAGATTCTGAAGGTGTTCAATGATCCGAATGCGCACAGCCTGCTTGGAGCATTACAAGGCCGTTCGCTCAGCGAGCGCTTTGAAGAGCAAGCGAAGCGCAACCCTGAGCGGATAGCAGTTGTGTCTGGGGCCACCGCGCTGACCTACACTGAGCTGAATGAGCGTGCGAACCAATTGGCTCGTGTGTTACGAGCGGAAGGGGTCGAAGCAGATCAACCGGTTGGCGTATTGCTGGAACGTTCTGCGGATATTCTGGTGAGCATTCTGGGGGTACTTAAGGCCGGAGGCGCATATGTACCAATGGATACGGTGTATCCACAGGAGCGCATCGACTACATGCTCCAAGACAGTGGGGCCAAGATCGTGATTACAAGCAGAGTCGCCAACCTGTCGCTCAGCTTGCCATCCACAGTTCGAGCTGTAGTCTTGGATGACGAGGACGTTCAAGCTCAGTTGGGAGCACAGGATGCTGGCAATCTGATCCCTGTCGCTGGCCCGCACAACCTGGCCTATATGATTTACACGTCAGGTACCACCGGTCAGCCGAAAGGGGTCATGATCGAGCAGGGCAGTGTTAGCAATCTGGTAGATGCTTTATTGGAACGAGTATACAGCCGTCATGAACAGCCGCTTCATGTCGCATGGCTGTCGGCATTTGTATTTGACGCTTCAGTGAAGCAAATCTTTGCCAGCTTGCTGTTAGGCCACACCCTGCATGTGGTGTCCCGTGACGTCAGTCTGAGCGGAGAGCATTTGATCACCTACTACCGCACGCACCGGATTGATCTGTCGGACGGCACACCTGCGCATCTGCATATTTTGAACGAAAGTGTCAGTGTGACGGAAGCGCCGGAAGTGAAGCATTACCTGATCGGTGGCGAAGCATTATCCGTGCAACTGGTAAATGTGTTCTTGCACAAGTGGTCCGGGTATCGTCCAGTCATTACGAACGTGTATGGCCCGACCGAAACGACGGTAGATGCGACTGCTTATACGATTGAAGATGTGGAGTCCCTGAACGTACTGCTGGAAAAAGGGGAGCACACAGTATCCATCGGAACGCCGATAGCGAACCAGTCGGTGTACATCCTGAACAGCCAGCAACAGCTGGTACCGATCGGTATCGCAGGTGAGCTTTATATCGGAGGTGCAGGTGTGGGACGAGGATACCTGAACCTGCCGGAGCTGACGGCAGAGAAGTTCGTCCTGAATCCGTTCGCTGATGCGGCAGCAGCTGATCCAGCGGATCACGCAAACCGGATGTACCGGACGGGCGACTTGGCACGGTGGATGCCAGACGGCAGTATTGAGTATTTGGGCCGGATCGACCACCAGGTGAAAATCCGGGGGTACCGGATCGAACTGGGCGAGGTGGAAGCGCAGCTGCTGACCGTGGACGGCATTCAGAAAGCCGTGGTCACAGCATGGGACAACGAAGACGGACACAAGGACCTGTGTGCCTATATCATAGCTTCAGAGTCCCTGAGTTTGCCGGAGCTGCGCAATGCGCTGCAGCCGAAGCTGCCGGATTACATGATCCCGACGTATGTGGTACAACTGGATCGTTTCCCGCTGACACCGAACGGGAAAATCGACCGCAAGGCGTTGCCGGCACCGGAAGCACGCCTCGAAGGAGGCCTGGAGTACGTTGCACCGCGGACACCGCTGGAAACCAAGCTAGCCCAAATCTGGCAGGATGTCTTGAAGCTGTCCAGCGTAGGAGTTACCGACTCATTCTTTGACGTGGGTGGACACTCCCTGCGGGCAACGACGCTGGTGGCTAAAATCCATCAGGAACTGGACAGTCGGATTACGCTGCGTGAGGTGTTCCAACACTTCACGATTGAGCAGCAAGCCCAGCTCATCGCAACGCACGGTACAGACACCTATACGGTGATCCCTGCGGCGGCGCAACAGGCGTACTACCCGGTTTCCTCGGCTCAAAAACGATTGTACATTTTGAGCCATCTGGAAGGTGGGGATCTCAGTTACAATATGCCGGGTGTATTAACCGTGGAGGGACCGCTTCAGGCCGATCGGCTGGAGGATGCGTTCCGTCAGTTAATAGCCCGCCATGAAACGCTGCGGACTTCCTTTGAAATGGTGGAAGGCGAGGTCGTTCAGCGGGTTTACGATCAAGTGGAGTTTGCAGTAGAACACCTGCAGGCCAGGGAGTCCGAAGCCGAAGCCTATATCGAGTCCTTTGTACGCAGCTTTGATCTTCGCCAGGCACCACTGCTGCGTGTCCGTCTCATTCAAACTGGACCAGAGCGCCACCTCCTGATGTACGACATGCACCATATTATTTCAGACGGTGTATCGTCTAACAATATCGTGCAGGAGCTGGTACAACTGTACGAAGGGCAGGAATTGGAGCCGCTGCAAATTCAGTACAAGGACTATGCCGTATGGCAGCAGCAGGAGACGCAGCGTGAGTCATACCAACGCCGGGAACACTTCTGGCTGGAGCATTTAGCCGGAGAATTGCCGATACTGGATTTGCCAATTGCTTATCCTAGACCTGCTGTTCGCAGCTTCGAGGGTGCGATGTATGAATTTACAGTGGACGCGAATGTATCTGAGCAACTGCGCCGAATTGCGGCACAGACTGGAAGTACGCTGTACATGGTGCTATTGAGTGCCTACACCGTTCTGCTGTCCAAATACAGCGGTCAGGACGATTTGATCATCGGTACGCCAGTAGCAGGACGCTTGTTACCTGAACTGGAGCCGCTGATCGGAATGTTCGTCAACACGCTAGCCATCCGGCATCAGCCGAGGGGCAACCAAACGTTCCACAGCTACTTGCTGGAAGCCAGAGATCGTACGTTGCAAGCCTTCGAGCATCAGGATTATCCACTGGAAGAGTTGGTGGAAAAGCTGGATGTAGCACGGGATGCAAGCCGTAACCCGTTATTCGACACTATGTTTGTACTGCAAAATACGGAGTCACAGGAAGCGAAGCTTGAGACGCTGTCCTTCAGCCCGTATGTTCAGGAGCATCGTATCTCTAAATTCGATTTGACTTTGTCCATGAGTGATGAAGATGGGGAAATCAAGGGTTCCTTTGAATATTGCACGAAGCTGTTTGGGGCCAACGCTATTGAGAGATTAACCAGAGATTTGATAGCAATCCTGTCCCAGATTGGAACCGACCCAGATTTGCTGTTAAGCGATATTCAGGTGAACACGGACGAGCAGCCAGAAGGCTTCTCGCCGGATTCCATCGACTTTGTTTTCTAAATCAGTTTTCTAAGATGCAATGATTTCACTTTGCTGTGCAGAGGGCGGCGGCTTGTCCGACTGCCCTTGCCTGCAAAGTATTCTTTTTCTGACACAACGCTCATGTACGTAACAACGCACCATCCAACCGGGGGAACAGGCCCCGAGAAGCAGGAGGGATGTCATTGAAAGCCTTATTTGAGAAGGAAAAAAATTACTGGAGTCATAAACTGGAATCTGAGGATCATATCATCCGCCTACCATACACCAACCATGTGTCCAGAAGTACAACTGTAACGAGTTTAAATTCCCATACGTACACACTCACATTTCCAACTGAAATTTCCCAAAGAATATCATCTATAACAGGTGGCGCTCCATGGGCCGTGTTTATGGTCCTGCTTGCTGGAGTAGAGAGCTTATTGCATAAATACACAGGTGAGGAACGTGTGCTGCTGGGCATCCCGGTAGCCAAGTCTGGCAACGGTGCTACAAAGCCGATCAACCATCTGCTTTTATTGAAAAATACGCTGGATTCCAGCACAACCTTCAAAGCTTTGCTGTCTCAAATCAAAACCTCTGTCGGCGAAGCTATTGAACATCAAAACATTCCTTTTTGGAACTATTCTGAATTACTTGACATTCAACGTAATGAGGATGAAAAGCCTCTTATTCACACCACAGTATCCTTGCAAAATATTCATATTTCTGATTTTTTAAATCACGTACAATCTGAACTGGATTTCCAGTTTCAATGGGAACATGAAGCGGTCTCCCTGAACGTAAAGTATAGTAGCGACCGTTATAGCGAGACGACGATTGAGCACTTTGTTGAGCAGCTTCTGCGGCTGTACACTATTGTTTTGCAGCAGCCAGAGTTGGCGATTTCCACAGCACAAGTACTGTCAGAGCAAGAAGTAGAGCAGCTGGTCCATACCTTCAACGATACAACTGTGGATTATCCACGTCATGCGTCTATTCATGAATTGTTTGTGAAACAGGCGAAGCAGGCACCACAGCAGGTGGCGGTAGTGTGTGGGCAAGATAGCCTAACCTATGCAGAATTGAATGAAAAGGCCAACCGACTGGCTCATTCTTTACGTAAGCAGGGAATCCGCACTGAGCAGACGGTCGGCATTGTAGCTGAACGCTCGATTGAGATGATTGTCGGTATGCTCGGAATTCTCAAAGCAGGTGGAGCGTATGTACCCATTGATTCTGATTACCCGGATGAGCGTATACGCTATTTGCTGCAGGATTCCGGTGCGGACATACTGCTCGTGCAGCGAATGGAACATCGGCCCACTGATTTTAAGGGAATGGTGCTTGACCTTAGCGATGCTGCAATTTATGGAACGGATGATGCTAATCGTTACGATCCAATTTTACCGAATGATCACGGGACGAATACTGATCCGGGATACGTGGACTGCCTAGATCCGTTCTACTCCATTTTCGCCAGTCCCGAACTTGCTTTTACGACAACCATACAACCAGAAACCATGCAACCAAAAGCTACGCAATCAGAACAAGCAGAACAAATACAGCAGGCTTATGCAGCTGGAGAACAACCGAAGGCGAGCGCAGCTGGTCGTTTGGCCTATATTATGTACACCTCAGGGACTACAGGCCAGCCCAAAGGGGTTATGGTGGAGCACCGTAATGTCGTGCGTTTGGTGACAAACACAAATTATGCACGCTTGAATGCCGACACGCGCATTTTGCAGACCGGGTCTGTTGTCTTTGACGCGTCCACCTTCGAAATTTGGGGTGCGTTATTGAACGGTGGACAGCTGGTGCTGGTGAGTCAGGATGTTATTTTGGACGCGCCCAAGCTCAAGGAAGTTGTTCGCAATCACGGCATTACCACGATGTGGCTGACCGCACCACTCTTTAATCAGCTATCCCAGCAGGACTTGGAACTATTTGAGGGGATACGGGAGCTATTGGTTGGTGGTGATGTGCTGTCCGTACCGCATATTAACCGGGTATTGGAGGCCCATCCGAATCTACATATCATTAACGGCTACGGTCCGACGGAAAATACGACCTTTTCCACCACACATGCCATTACCGGCGTTCAATCGGCATCTGTGCCCATTGGTAGCCCGATCCATAACTCGACAGCATATGTCGTGAACCGTTCGATGCAGCTCCAGCCTGTTGGAGCGTGGGGAGAACTGATCGTCGGCGGTGACGGGGTGGCTCGCGGATACCGCAACCGCCCAGAACTGACGACCGAAAAGTTCATTGACAGTCCGTTTCGTGGCGGCGAACGCTGCTATCGAACAGGGGACCTGGTGCGTTGGAATGCGGACGGGACGCTGGAATATAAGGGACGAATCGACGCGCAGGTGAAAATTCGAGGCTACCGGATTGAGCTGGGCGAGGTGGAAGCACAGCTGTTGAAGCTGGAGGCAGTCCGAGAAGCTGTTGTAATTGCACATGAAGATGAGCAAGGGCAAAAGCTGCTCTGCGCATATGTGGTCACCCATGCGGAAGTAGCAAAAAGTGAGCTGCGTAGTGCTTTGAGCCAGGAGCTACCGGGCTACATGGTACCGTCGTATTTTGTACAGCTGGAGCAATTGCCACTGACGCCCAACGGCAAGGTGGATCGCCGAGCGTTGCCACAGCCAGAGGGAGGTGTAAGCTCAGGCGCAGAATATGTACCTCCTCAAAATCAATTACAAGCACAATTGGCTAGCATCTGGAAAGATGTGCTGGAGCTTGAGCGCATTGGGATTAAGGATAACTTTTTTGAGGCAGGAGGACATTCCCTGCGGGCGACACATGTCATATCACTCATCTATAAGGAATTGCATAAAAATGTGCAGCTAAAGGATTTGTTCCAGCATCCGACAATTGAACAGCTGGCGCAGGTTATTGAAGCACTGGAGCAAACCACCTATGAAACCATCCCTGTTACGGAGAATAAGCCATTTTATGCGGTCTCTTCGGCTCAAAAACGGATGTATATCCTCAATCAGCTTGATGGAGCGGGAATTAGCTATAACATACCTGGTGCCCTGACTCTGACCGGTTCACTTGATCACAAGGCACTGGATAACGCGTTCCGTCAGCTTATTGAACGCCATGAAACATTGCGCACAAGTTTTGAGACCATGAACGGTGAACCTGTCCAGCGAGTACATGACGAGGTTCCTTTTCGCATGGAATTGACCTATGCTCACGGAGCTGCCTCAAAGGAAACGGATGAGCTGGTACATAACTTTGTTCAGCCGTTCGATCTGGGGCAAGCTCCGTTATTCCGAGTTGGTTTGATTGAAACAGACCCAGAGCATCATATTTTGCTCATAGATATGCATCATATCATTTCGGACGGTACCTCTATAAATGTACTGATTCAGGACTTCATTCATTTATATGCAGGCGACACGCTGCCATCGCTGCGCATTCAGTATAAAGACTACGCCGCTTGGCAACAGAAGCAGCAGCAAAGTGAACGCTACCGGGAACAGGAAAACTACTGGCTCAATACCTTCGCAGGAGAGCTACCTGTGCTTGATCTACCGACTGATTATTCACGCCCAGCGGTGAGAAGCTTTGAAGGAGATGTGCTGGAATTTACGCTTGACCAACGACAAAGTGAAGGCTTAAAAAGCATTGCGGTGCAGACGGAATCGACATTATATATGGTGCTGTTGGCTGCCTATTCGGCTTTGCTTAGCCACTATAGCGGGCAGGAAGATATTATTGTCGGTTCGCCAATTGCAGGGCGGCCCCATGCAGATCTTGGCAGTCTGATCGGGATGTTCGTGAATACACTGGCAATCCGTAATTATCCAGAAGGCGGGAAAACGTTCCGCGATTATGTGTTGGAGGTCAAGGAAAACGCGTTAAAGGCTTTTGAACATCAGGATTATCCGTTTGAAGAGCTGGTGGAGAAGCTGGGCGTGGATCGAGATTTAAGCCGTAATCCGTTATTTGATACCATGTTTGCACTACAAAACATAGAGCAAAAAGAGCAGCAGCTGGCGGGGCTGCAATTGGCATCTTATCCAAGTGAACAAACGGCGGCCAAATTTGATTTGAGTCTGTTCGCAGTGGAGGATGGAGAACAAATTTCCTGTGCTCTTCAATACGGAACTCGGCTGTACAAACGGGAAACCATCGAACGACTGACTGAACATTTGCAGCAGCTTATCAATGCGGTTATAAAACAGCCGGATATCGCTCTTTCGGCTATAGAAATGGTTTCGGCCCAAGAAAAAGAGCTGCTTGTGCAGAGATTCAATGATACGGTAGCAGACTATCCGTATCCACGAGATCAGGCACTGCATGTGCTGTTCGAGGAACAGGTAGCGCAATCACCAGATCGGCTGGCCATCACCTTTGCGGACATGCAGCTTACCTACCGCGAGCTGAATGAACGTGCCGACCGTCTGGCACGCGTACTCGCTTCCCATGGGATACGGCGCGGGTCCGAGCCAGAGACACAGCGAGTAGGGATTATGGCTGAACGCTCCATTGAAATGGTCGTCGGTATGCTGGCGATTTTGAAGGTCGGAGGGGCTTACGTTCCCATTGATCCTGATTATCCTGAAGAGCGTATCCGTTATTTACTGGAGGATTCCAGTGCTGGGCTGTTACTGTTACAGCGACGTGAGCAGATTCCTTTTGAACCCGGCATTCCGGTCATCGATTTGAGTGATGAACAGCGATGCAATAGCAAATCTGAATGTGACGCTCAGACGGATGGAACAATTGCGATTACAACAGGGGGATCTTCCTCCGATCTTGCGTACGTGATCTACACCTCTGGTACGACAGGCAAGCCGAAGGGCGTGATGATTGAGCACCGTAATGTCGTGCGCCTAGTGAAAAACAAAAGCTATGCCATGCTTGATGAAAATACACGTATGCTGCAATTGGGCGCAGTTGTGTTCGATGCCTCCACATTTGAAATCTGGGGAACGCTGCTGAACGGGGGACAACTGTATGTGGTAAGCCATGACACTATTCTGGATGCCTCCAAGCTCAAACAGGCAATTGACAAGTATCGTGTTAACACGATGTTCATGACCACGGCTTTATTCAATCAGTATTCGCAGCAAGAAATCGGAGTGTTTGCGTCCTTGAAGGAGTTGCTCGTGGGTGGTGATGTGTTGTCTGTACCACACGTCAATCGTGTGTTGAAGGAGTACCCGCAGCTTCGCCTGGCCAATATTTATGGGCCGACGGAGAACACCACCTTTTCCACCATCTATGACATTACAGAACCGCAAACCCAGGCTATTCCCATTGGACGTCCAATTGATCACTCGACCGCTTATGTGGTCAATCGTTCGTTGAAGCTGCAGCCTATCGGAGCCTGGGGAGAGCTGATCGTCGGTGGCGACGGTGTTGGGAGAGGATATCTGAATCGGCCCGAGCTTACGGCGGAAAAATTTATTGAAAGTCCATTCCGGTCTGGAGAATATTGCTATCGTACAGGTGACTTAGTGCGTTGGCGTGCTGATGGTGTACTGGAGTACAAGGGAAGAATGGATGAACAGGTCAAAATTCGCGGCTACCGCATTGAACTGGGTGAAATTGAAACCCGATTGTCCACGATTCCAGGTGTGAAGGAATCGGTTGTTACCGTGCGGCAGGATGATCACGGACAAAAACAGCTGTGTGCCTATTTTGCAACAGACAGTGAATTGAGCGCCAGCGACTTACGTAACATTTTGTCGCAGGATCTGCCTGGCTATATGGTGCCGTCTTACTTTGTGCAGCTCTCCAGACTGCCTTTGACGCTGAATGGCAAAGTAGACCGCAGGGCACTGCCCGCACCTGAGCACAATCTCGATACAGGTATGGATTATGTGGCACCCGAAACGGATGTCCAACAGGCACTGGCTACGGCTTGGGGAGCCATTCTTGGTATCCCGAAAGTCGGAATACAGGATAACTTTTTCCATTTGGGTGGTGACTCCATCAAGGCCATCCAAGTATCGTCCCGCTTGTTTCAGGCTGGATACAAGCTGGAAATGAAGGACTTGTTCAAATACCCGACAATTGCGGGACTAAGCACATATATTCAGCCTGTTAACCGAATAGCCGAGCAGGGCGAGGTTACAGGAAATGTAGTGCTTACACCGATTCAGCGCTGGTTTTTTGAACAGCCAACGGAAGAACCACACTATTTTAACCAATCTGTCATGCTCTATCGTCAGGAAGGTTATGACGAACAGGCACTACGGCGGGCGCTCCATCAGATTACTTCGCACCATGATGCATTGCGTATGGTTTTTAGTTTGTCGGAGAACGGATGTACAGCATGGAACCGCAGTGTAGAGGAAGGCGAACCGTACCATCTGGAGTGCTTTGACTATAATGACAGCGATGTAAACAAGCAAGATTTGGCGAAGATAATTGAAGCGAAATGCAATGAAATTCAATCTGGTATTTCCCTAAGCGAAGGTCCGCTGATGAGACTGGGGCTGTTCCGTTGCCCGGATGGAGATCATCTGCTGGTCGTGATTCATCATTTGGCGGTGGACGGGGTATCCTGGCGCATTTTATTCGAGGATTTGGCGACTGCCTATGATCAAGCCTCCAAGGGTGAACAGGTGATTCAGCTGCCTCATAAAACAGATTCGTTCCAAACGTGGGCCGAGCAGCTGCACGCTTATGCCAACAGTCCAGCTATGGAACGTGAGCGAGCGTATTGGGGGAAACTTGCACAAGCGGAACTGGCTCCTTTGCCGCAGGATTACGGGCATAACGAGCACGAAAAGCCATTGATTGGCGATAGTGAGTCGGTTACTGCTTTGTGGACACATGCTGAGACAGAGCAGCTGCTCAAGCAGGCCAATCGTGCCTACCGTACAGAAATTAATGACCTGTTGTTGACGGCGGTAGGAATGGCATTGCAAGCATGGAGCGGACATGAGCGTTTCCTGATTAATCTGGAGGGACATGGGCGTGAAGCCATTTTACCAGAGGTGGACATTACCCGAACGATAGGGTGGTTTACAAGCCAATATCCTGTTTTGCTCGAAATGCCGGAAGAACTGGCACTTTCGCAACGGATTAAGCGTGTGAAGGAAGGACTGCGCGGCATCCCGCAAAAAGGGATTGGCTACGGTGTACTGAAATATTTAGCCGACCGCCAGACACAGGCACCGGAGGCATCTCCAGCCATATTTACGACAGATCCCGAAATCAGCTTTAACTATTTGGGACAGTTCGATCAGGATATGAAAGGGAACGACTTGCAATCATCCTCATATGAGGGTGGGATGCCGCTGAGCCCGACCATGGCTCGAACGTATACGCTTGATTTTGGCGGCATCATTTCGGGAGGCCAACTGGGTCTGACGATTAGCTATAGCCGTACGAGCTATAGAGCGGAGACGATCGAGCGATTGGCGAAATTTCTAGAATCGAGCCTGCGTGAAATTTTGGCGCATTGCATCCATAAAGAACACCCGGAGCTTACCCCAAGTGATATTTCCTATAAAGGAATGAGTGTGGAGGGCTTGGACAGCCTCTTATCTGAAATGGGTGCTGCGGGTGAGATTGACAATGTATATGCACTGACCCCGATGCAGAAAGGGATGCTGTTTCACAGCCAGCTAGATAGTCAAGCAGCTGCGAATGACGCGTATTTTGAGCAGGTTTCTTATGATATGCGAGGTCAGATGGACATTCGGGCTTTTGCAGAAAGCCTGAATATTCTGGTTCGGCGACATGAGGCGCTGCGTACAAATTTTTATTTTGGCAGAAATACGGAACCGTTGCAGGTGGTGTATCGAAATCGGGATTGCGGCTTTCAATATGAAGATTTACACCATCTAGATGAGGATGAAATAGATTCCTGGGTGAAAAATTTCAAGCTACAAGATAAAGCACGGGGCTTTGATCTGCGTCGGGATGTCCTGCTGCGTGTAGCGATTTTACGTACCGGAGAAGACAGCTATCATTTTGTATGGAGCTTTCATCATATCGTCATGGACGGCTGGTGTCTGTCCCTTATAAACAAAGAAGTGTTTGAAAGCTATGCAGCACTTCAGGAGGGCAGAGTACCAGAACTGGCACCGGCAGTGCCGTACAGCCGCTTTATTGAATGGCTGGAAGCACAGGATCGCAAGGCGGCAACCGACTACTGGAGCAGCTATTTATCCGGATATGAGCAGCAAACAGCGTTACCAGCTGTAAAATCCGGTCGCAAGAGTGAAGGCAACACGGCTAGTGATTGGGTGACGGTTTTGGAACGTGAGTTGACCCTCCGGGTGGAGGAGACGGCTAAGCGATATCAAGTGACCATGAATACGTTATTACAAACCGCATGGGGGATTGTGCTGCAAAAATATAACAACCACAGTGATGTCGTATTTGGCAGTGTCGTCTCAGGCCGTCCATCAGATATTATCGGGGTAGAGGATATTATCGGCTTGTTCATTAATACCATTCCCGTTCGCATTCTTAGTGAGGCAGGGGAATCTTTTGCAGAAGTTATGAAGAAAACGCAGGAGCAGGCGCTGGCTTCTCATGCATATGATACGTATCCACTGTTTGAGATTCAGGCATTGACCGATCAGAAACAGGATTTAATTAACCATATTATGGTGTTTGAAAATTATCCAGTAGATGAGCAGGTCGAGGAACTGGGAAGTGACGGGCAGGATACATTCCCGATTTCCAATGTGGTGGCTGCAGAGCAGACTAACTATGATCTGAGCTTAGTCGTTATGCCGGGAGAATGCATCAAGATTCGTTTTATGTATAACGCGTTAAGTTATGATCAAACAGGCATTGAGCGTCTGCATGGACATTTTGTGAACCTGTTGGAGCAAGTTTTGCTTAACCCGAATGTTTGCGTAGAAGAGCTGGAACTGGTTACAGCGGCGGAAAAACAACAAATTACAGGAGAGTTTAATGACACTGCCTCTGCATATCCAAGCAATCACACGATCCAAAAACTGTTTGAGGAGCAGGCAGAGCGCACGCCGGATCATATTGCCGTAGCTTTGGGTCATCAATCATTGACCTATCGGGAACTCAATGAGACAGCCAACCGTTTAGCGCATACGCTGCGTGATGCAGGGGTGAAATCCGATGAACCTGTGGGCATTTTGACGGAGCGCTCACTGGATATGATTACGGGAACACTCGCTATTTTGAAGGCTGGTGGCGCGTATGTGCCGGTAGACCCTCAATATCCGGAGGACCGTATCCGTTATATGCTGGAGGACTCGGGAGCCAAGCTGCTGCTGGCTCAGCAGGATTTACTGGATCGTTGCTATTTTGAAGGACAGATTGTCAATCTGAATGAGGATACGTCCTACAGTGCAGATGCTTCCAATCTGGGTATAGATGGAGCGGGTAATCATGCTGCTTATGTCATTTATACCTCAGGTTCAACAGGTAAGCCTAAGGGTGTCGTTGTTGAGCATCAAAGTGTCGTGCGCCTTGTCCGCAATACGGATTATGTGCCATTTGATGAATCGACCCGAATGCTGCAGACTTGCGCGTTTGTATTTGATGTATCTACGTTTGAAATTTGGGGCGCGCTGCTGAACGGCGGTCAGCTTGTTCTTGTGCATAAGGATGATCTATTGGACGCGGCCAAGCTTAAAGAGACGATACGGGATCATCGCGTCACCATGATGTGGCTGACCACACCGTTATTTAATCAGCTTTCACAGCAGGATAGTAAACTTTTCGGCGATGTGAAGTATTTGCTCGTTGGTGGTGATGTTTTGTCTGCACCCCATATTAACCGGGTTCTGCGCGATAATCCGGACATCAACATCATTAACGGCTATGGGCCAACGGAAAATACAACCTTTTCGACGACGTATCACATTACGGAAGAACAGCTGGATTCTGTGCCGATCGGACGCCCCATCCGCAATTCGACGGCGTATGTTGTGGATTCGTCATTTAACCTGCAGCCGGTCGGAGCTTGGGGTGAACTGGTTGTCGGCGGAGACGGAGTTGCACGTGGTTATCTAAACCGTCCTGAGCTGACGGCTGAGAGATTTCTTGCTAACCCGTGGGTGGACGGAGATCGCCTGTACTGTACGGGAGACCTTGTTCGCTGGCGTGAAGACGGCATACTGGAATACGCTGGACGGATTGATCAACAGGTTAAAATTCGCGGTTACCGGATTGAGCTGGGCGAGGTGGAGGCGCGGCTGGCAAGTGTACCGTCCGTGCGGGATAGCGTTGTTATCGCTTTGCGGGATGGAGCAGGTCAGCAGCAATTATGTGCTTACTTCACTGCCGATGAACAGCTGACCATCCGTGAGATTCGAGCTGCGATGTCGGCCAGTCTGCCGAGCTATATGATTCCATCCGCATTTGTACAGCTGGATCGGTTTCCGCTGACGACAAACGGCAAAATCGACCGCAAAGCTTTACCTGTGCCGGACAAAGGGCTGCACACGGGTATAGAATATGTCGCACCGCGAACTGATGTGGAACAGTTGCTGGCAGCCATTTGGCAGGAAGTACTTGAAATTCCACAAGTGGGTATCCACGATGACTTTTTCACGTTAGGTGGACATTCCTTAAAAGTACTGGAGCTTATACGCAAAGTTCACCTTGCCACAGACATTGAGCTTCCCATCCGTAGTGTAATGGACTTCCCGACTATAGAAGAGCAGGCGCTCACATTATTGAAAGCCGATCTGGAATACAAGGCCGATAGTCCAATCATTCGGTTGAATGAACACGGTCCGATCTCCATCTTCTGCTTTCCTCCTATGCTTGGATACGGGCTGTCGTTCGCGGAGCTGGCGAAACAACTGGATCAGGACGCAGTCGTGTATGGATTGGAGTTCGTGGATGATGCTGCGGATGAGCAGGCCATGCTGGCACGTTACGTTGATTTGATCGTCAGCACGCAAGCGCAAGGTCCGTATGTACTGCTTGGTTATTCCATAGGTGGTAATCTGGCGCATAAGGTTGCTGACACACTGGAACGTCAAGGCCATGCTGTATCCGATATTTTTATGCTCGATTCGGTCAAAAGGGCGGAAGCCCTGCCCTTCACAGTTGAAGAAACAGAGCATGAAATTCATGACATGCTGGAACAAGTTCCCGACTCCTACCGTGAGCTGTTGAATGAAACGTACCAACGTAAAATGATCGCTTACGCGGTATATGGCAACCAGCTTGTGAATACAGAGAGCGTTCAGGCGAATATTCACGGCTTTGTCGCCGTTGGATCGGAAACGGTCAAGGGTACAGGAGATAATCGACTTTTATGGAAAGACGCTACACAAGGTAGCTATGAAGAGCATAGCTTGATTGGCAATCATTATGAACTGCTGGAACCCGGATTTATCGAGGAAAATGTAAAAAGTATCCGTGCCACAATACAAAAGATAACTCGGAACACGGACAAAGACATGACACAAGACTTGGCACATCATAAATCTTGAAAATCTACGGTTGATGATTTAACGAACTGAATCTCTAATTTTTAATCTGTAACACATGAATCCTGATCGACAGGTAAGAAGCCTTCTGCTTACGCGACTCGATCAGGATTCGCTTTATTATGTGCACTCCCGCGATGGGAAGTGCGATGATTCCATAGCGCCATGCTGATGGCTTCCATACGGAGTATAAATATCTGCTCGCTATGCAATCACCGCACGGTTCAAATCATTAAATCAACTTCATACGTAAGGATGGTACTTCAATATGAAGAATAAAGGCATTTGCTACCTATCCGCTTTTTTAGCAGCGTTGTTTCTCTCGAACCTGCTCATTGCTTCGGCATGGGCAACAGACAGCATAACACCTGATTCATTGGAAAAAACAGTGGACGATCTCATGAGTACAGAATTGGAAAAATTGCATATTCCGGGGGCTGCAGTCGTCGTGACCCAGGAAAACCAAATCCTTTTTAGTAAAGGCTATGGATATGCAGATCTTGAGCGGAAAGTGGCATTTGATCCAGCAAAGACCATTGTTCGTGTCGGCTCTCTAACCAAATCATTTAGTGCAAGTGCCACGATGCAGCTGGTTGAGCAAAACAAGCTTGATTTGAATGAAGACGTGAACAGCTATCTCCACAGCTATAAAGCTACACAATACCAAAATCAGCCTTTCAATTTGCATCAGCTTTTGACACATACCTCGGGATTGGATGAAGCGCTGTACAACATTAACAGCTCGACTCGGGCAGGCGTTTTGCCCACAGAGCAGTATCTCAGCACGTATTTTCAAAATCAGCCTCCCATCCGCAAACCTGGAATTCAGTATGATTACAGCAATGTCGCCTACGGTCTGATCGGTAATATCGTGGAGCAAGTAAGCGGTCAGGGACTGAATGATTACCTCCGTATACATCTGTTCCAGCCGATGAATATGCCCAGCGCGACACTGGAATTGCCGTTAAATCATCCTGCATTGGCCCAATCGTATCAGTGGAAGGATGGAGCGTATTTGAAACAGCCTTTGTCGTATATCAATCTGCCAGGAGCAGGAGCGTTGAACGTCACACCCAACGAGTTTTCCCATTATCTGATCACTCATTTAAACCAAGGCAAGTATGAGGGCAAAGTGGTGCTCCAGCCACATACGGTAAAAGTGATGCATGCGCAACAATTTGCAGTCGATGCACGCCTGGATGGCGTGGGCTACGGATTTTTTCGTGGTCATTTGGAGACGGGAGTACCTATGCTGTGGGCTACCGGGGAAATTGATGATTTTATTTCTGAGATGGTATTGATTCCGTCCCAAAAGATTGGTATTTTTGTGATCATTAATTCAGCTGACACGGACACCCTGCTTCATGGAAAAGTCATCAATGCGATAGCCCAAATGCTGCCCTCAGAGCCGCAGGCCGTTTCGCAGTCACTAGCTCGCTCTTCCACACAAGTGAAACTTTCGCCAGAGATCGAGGGCGTATATCAGGTGGATTCTAATCCTGTTCATGGTTGGGGAAAATGGATTCGGATACTGGGAAGCATTACATACACCGTGCGGATTCAAGATGATCATACGTTAATTGTTAAAGGAAAACACCCAAATGAGAATGAAGCAACAGACAAAGTGTTTCAAGCAGCAGGTGATGGATTGTTTGTGGAAAAGGGGGGCCAGCTTAAAATTTTGCTGTATCAGGAAAACGGTACTTGGATGATGGTTGCCCCAGACAGTAAGACCATGAAGCAGACGACACTTTGGCACCGTACCTGGACTCTGCTTGTCAGCTACGCTGCCGCCTCCTTATTTTTCATCACAACCTTGCTGATTTGGATCGTAAGATATGTGATCAGAGATATCCGTAAAACGAATAATCACATTTCGTCCAACCTTGCATTCATTGCGTCACTAAATTCGATTTTTCTCGGGGTGCAGGTCATCTATGGTAACAATCAGATAGTGTATGGCTATTCCGCCTGGTATATCTGGGGAATTTGCACGTTACCGCTCATTTCAGCTCTCATTGCCGTATGGGTATTGATCGTGAATGGCGCAAAGCTGATTACAGGGGAAAGGAGACCCCGGGCTGCTGGGAAAATCCTATTTGCGGTACTCACATTGCTGCATACGGTGTATCTCTTTTATTGGAATTTACTTCCTATTCATTATTCCTAAAGATTTACAAAACAATGCATATTCGAACATAAATGAATGCTAAAATTTGTATCTGATGCCCCCCAGAGGGGCTTTAAACCAACAAACAGGAGGAGAATAATGGGAATCTTTCGTCGCTTTACATCCCGTAGCTTCAAATACGCAACTGCTATGGTTTTCACTTTATCGTTGTACGCTGGTGTTGCGGGCAGCATACAACCGGTACGGGCAGAAGGTCCGGCGGACCCAGCCCCCTTCATTGCTGCGAAAGTGGTCAATGAGAACGCTGGTAAAAAAGTGCTGTTTGATAATACACATGGACAGACAGCTGGCGCAGCAGATTGGGTGATTGATGGTGGATTTTCAGACTTCGGCCAAGCCCTCGCGAGCAATGGCTATGATGTACACGAGCTTCGCCAATCTACGCCTATTACTTACAATGATCTAAAGAATTATGATGTATTTGTTACGGCAGAGCCAAATATTCCTTTTAAACAGAGCGAACAGGCTGCAATGGAGCAGTATGTAAAAGCAGGCAATAGTATTTTTTTCATTGGAGATCATTATAACGCGGACCGCAACAAGAATCGCTGGGACGGATCGGAGAGCATTAATGGCTACCGTCGTGGTGCATGGGAAGACCCTGCGAAGGGAATGAGTGCGGAAGAAAAAAGCTCGGCAGCTATGCAGGGCGTAGTCAGCTCAGATTGGCTGGGCAGCCAGTTTGGTGTGCGCTTTCGCTACAATGCATTAGGCGATATCACGGCCAATCAGATTGTCGAGCCAGCGCAGGCGTTCGGCATTACAGCTGGAGTGAGTAATGTGGCAATGCATGCAGGATCAACACTCGCAATTATCGACCCGGCGAAAGCCAAGGGAATCGTATATCTTCCTAAAACCAATCAGGCTTGGGGCAACGCGGTAGATCAGGGCGTTTATAACGGAGGCGGCATTCCAGAAGGACCTTATGCAGCTGTATCGAAAGTAGGACTAGGCAAAGCTGCTTTCATTGGGGACTCGTCTCCTGTTGAAGATGCAACGCCAAAATATTTGCGCGAAGAGACAGGAACCAAGAAGACAACGTATGACGGCTTTAAGGAGCAGGATGACGCTGTGTTACTGGTCAATATCGTAGACTGGTTGTCCAACAAGGAGGAGTATACCAGCCTGACGGAAGTGAAAAGCTTACAGCTGGACCAGCCGACGGCATTACTACCTTTTGAAGAGCCCCAGGCTTCCACGGAACCACAAGCCGAGCCTTGGTCCGCTCCCGCAGCCGGCTACAAATGGTGGGATCAGCGAACATTCAAAGCAGGGTCCTATGGCGGAACTACAGCCAGTGCGCAGCCTGTGTACAGCATCGTTCGTCAAGAGCAGCTGCCCAATGCAGAGCCTTTTCAAATTCGGGTTACTGCCGACCAACTGGCTCCTAACAGCACGATTAGCGGATTCAGCACAGGTATTTATGTAGCGGGCGGCAATCAAGTAGCCCAAATTCAAAATCCGGATGGAAGCTGGCCAACCTCTTACGGCTATAGCGGAACATTTAGCCTGGAGTCCAACGGCAAAGGTCATGCCTATAAGGACTTGACGGTGCGGATCAAGCCGGGAACCAGTGGTTCAGCTAATCTTAGACTGAGGCAAAACGGCAGCAATCTGCTGACCCAATCCGTCGTGCTGGCTGATGTCCCGGCCCAGCCGTTGCCTGAGGAAGGCAATACGGTTCCAGCTCGTATCAGTGTCGCAGAAGCACGGAGTCTCCCGGCTGGCAAAGTCGTGACCTTAGAGGGTATTGTGACGACAGAACCAGGTGCATTCGGCGGTCAAGCCTTTTACATGCAGGATGAAAGTGGTGGGATTTATGTATATCAGAACCAAAGCGGCTTTCACCAAGGTGATCGAGTAAAGCTTACAGCAAGCTTGGCACTGTATAATAGTGAGCTAGAGTTAACCGATCCAGTGGCAATTGAAAAAACGGGAGAAGGACAAACGCCGGAAGCTGTACAAGTCACCGAACTCAGTGATGCGAACCAAGGACAGTTAGTTGAGCTTCCTACGGCAATGATTCGTAATGTGATAGACGCGACTCCCGTAGGTTCGTTTGAATTTGATGCAGTATCTGGTGAAGGAAGTCACCATGTGCGCGTCGATGCACGTACAGGCTTAACACGGACATCTTTTCCATATCAAGAAGGACAGCAAGTGAAGCTGAAGGGAATTTCGGCGATTTTCAAAGGGAATTATCAGTTGAAACCGCGTGGACTGGATGATTTTTCAGCTCAGGCAGGCGCAGCTTTGCAGGAAGTAGAGCTTTCAATGGATCAAACGACCCTCAACATTGGGGATACGGCAGCGACACATCTCAAGGGTACGCTGACAGATGGCAGCGAAGCTGATTTAAGCCGCGCTTCTGTTCAGTATATCAGCAGTCATGAATCCGTTTCGCTGGATACGTATGGAGAACTTAAGGCCCTAAAAGAGGGAAGCGCGGAGATTACAGCCAGCGTCACCTTGGACGGTCAAACAGTGGTATCCAATCCTGTAACCGTTAGAGTCGAAAAGACTGCTGTAGGTGAAGTGCCGGGAAAACCTGAGCTGTCGCATGATAACGGGCAGGACACTGGACTGAAGGATGGCAACTACAACATCACCATGAATCTGTGGTGGGGTACGAATGGTGATGAACTCAAGTTGTATGAAAACGACAAGCTGATTGGCACCGAATCATTGCAAACTGCTTCCCCTGGAGCACAGCATGCAGTCATTCCTGTTACAGGCAAGACCAATGGTACCTACACGTATACTGCAGAACTGATCAACGCTTCTGGTAAAACGACCAGCGACCCATTAACTGTAGAAGTGACCGATGCTTCCCCTGGCATTCCAGTGCTGTCTCATGACAATTGGGACGGTGACGGCACCTACACCCTTACAATGAACATGTGGTGGGGCACGAATGCGACAAAATACAACTTATATGAAAATGGAGAACTGATCGACGCCCAGGATCTTCCAAGCCAAAGCCCGCAGGCCCAAAGTGCAGTCACCAACATCCAAAATCAAAAGCCGGGTACATACGAGTATCGGGCCGAGTTAGTCAATGCTTCAGGAGAAGTTTCTAGTCAAACGATAAGTGTAGAAGTAAAGGGCCATTAAGTAGAAAGGATGGTCCGTTAAAAAGTAAGAGCATCTATTGACCTCGTGAGAGTCTATAGATGCTCTATTTTATTTTTACGATATGTCTGCCACTATGGTGTTCTGTCGAGCTGTATTTATATAAGAGAGAAGCATGAAAAAAGTACCCGCAGCGGGTACTATCATTTTAGGATTGTGTTGGTTGAGCAGACAGTCCCTCTATATCTGAGGAGCCATAGAAGAACAAGGCAACTAGTATCACAATAATGACAACCTCTGCAAAATATTCTCCATCAAACTCACTCACCACAAATATCTCCTTTCGCCACTTGTTAATTGTTTACTTTCTGTGAAAAGGCCTGTATTACTTGATCAAGTGTCATATTTCCATTATCATTTAAGAATTTTACCATATTATCGACATTGGAAGGAGTAGATGCTAATGTTTTGTATTTTCCAGTGAGGCCTAAAAATAATGTTGCTTGTCTGTATAAAGTCACGGAATCGACGTTTAGTTTTCCCGTTAGTAGGAGGGCTGCCACTAAGACCTCCACATTTTTCCCTTGAAGAGCAGAAAAGATAGCCGAATTACTGTTTAATCCATTTTTCTTTTGACCGTTGGGGGGGGATTTGGATTTACGATTCCCATTCCCATTACCATTCTTTCCTAAGGAAGCCATTGAATCTTCCTCCCGCCATATACTGCTCCTGCCTGGTTTTCACAAAATTCGGGACAAGGACAGCGGCACTGCATGTGCTCATCAATATACGTTATGATCATACGATATGCGAATAAGAGAGCATTGGTTACTATAAGAATCACCCTGGCTGAAGGTAGTTGGCTACTATTATCAGTAATTTATTTCGCATGTTGGTCCGATTTAGAGTAAACTACAATAAAGCAAGCCAAATGAGCAATTTGCATACATCCCAAGAGCGTTTCCAATCAGCAATGTTTAGACCGAAACGGTTTAGTTCGTTTATTGTATTTTTGAGCGTTGAATTGGAATTAAGCAAATGCTGAAATAGGAGTTGTAGATAAAATATGTCGAATGAAGAAGTATTGTTAACTAAAGAGGGATTGGCCAAGCTAGAGGATGAGCTTAAGGAACTGAAGACCGTAAAACGTAAGGAGCTAGCCGAACGGCTTAAGTTGGCTATCAGCTACGGTGATTTGAAGGAAAATAGTGAGTATCACTCAGCCAAGGACGACCAAGCATTTATGGAAACCCGCATTCTCATATTGGAGAAGATGCTGACCAAAGCCCGGGTCGTGGACGAGAGTAATTTAGACCTTAGAACCGTTAGTATCGGATCGACTGTCATTCTGAATGACATCGAATTTTCGGAGAAGATGGAATACAAAATTGTAAGTCCTGCTGAGGCGGATGTTCTGGATAACAAAATTTCCTATGAGAGTCCTTTAGGCAAGGCACTTTTGGGGAAAGAAGTGGGCAGTATCATTCATGTGGATGCACCCATGGCTGTAATCAAATATGAGTTGCTTGAAATTAAGCTCACATAGTTCATTCCCGATTCCCTTATATGAGGGGGCCGGGATTTTTTTATTTCTCGCTACTTACATACCGTCCATGTGGAGCACAGTTGCACTCCACATACTGGACAGGATTTTCTTTACTCCGCTATAGCGCACTAAGTTAGTCCGTCATCAGGAAGCCTGCTTGCTCCAGTGCAGCGCAGGCATCGTTAATTTTATCTTCATCCGAGGCATTCAAGGTATGCAGGTGGATGCCTCCCGTCAGCTGGGACAAATAAGTGGCCTGGGTGGAACTGATTTTACGGATAAAATCGTCCACTTCCTTGCGAGTTCCAACCCGTATCGGAGCAGTTAGATCCCCGTATACCGGATGCTCAACAATAACATCCTGCACACTTACACCGTAGTCCACAATCAGCTTTAGTTCCTCTTCTGTCTGTTCAGGTCGATGTTTACACACAATAATACGTGAGGCTAAGGGGGCTGTCTGACCCGCAGGCTCCATATAAATGTATCCTTGACTCGTTGCAAGGATAGGCTCTTGGCTTGCTTTTAACAGGGAAATATCCTGTACAATTACTTGTCTGGAAACGGAGGATCTGCGTGCCAGTTCGCTCCCGGTCAGCGGTGATTCGCTCTTCAGCCACAACAGCAGCTGCTCGCGGCGATCCGTACCTGACCGCTTTAAAGATTCAGTCAACGGGATAAGCTCCTTTCTTGTCGATGCGTCAGGTCTGTCAAAATATCTACCAGTACATTCAATTCCTCGATGGTGGTTGCCCTTCCGAAAGAAATACGGATAAATTGTAATGCTTCACGGTCGGATGCTCCAAGCGCTTGTAAGGCAGGCGAAGGATCGTGGTGTCCGGCGGCACATGCGCTTCCGGTTGATATACAGACACCTCTGCGATTACATTCCAGCATAACATATTGTCCCTCGTAACCGTGAAAAAAACATCCAACTATATGATGAAGCACTGCTTTATTCTCGCTTTCCTGTACGACCCAACGTAACGGAATGGATCTTTCCTGAATTTTCCTAATAAAGTGTCTTCTCAGGGTAGCATATCGCTCCTGATGCGACTCCATCTGTTCGGTCATCATTTCTGCCGCCGCGACAAAGGCTGCAATCCCGGGAACATTAACCGTTCCAGGACGAAATCCGTTTTCATGTAGCGTATCAGGGTACACGGGACGCCACGGGGTTCCGGGTTTGAGATATGCAGCACCGACACCTTTGGGGCCATACACTTTATGGCTCGATACAGAGAGTGCATCTACTCCCATGGCTTCTACATCTAAGAGAATATTCCCAAATGTCTGTACCGCATCACTGTGCAGCAAAATACCCCGTTCGTGTAGCAGGGGAGATATGGCAGCAAGGTCCTGAACCAGTCCCGTTTCCGAATTGGCGTGTTGTACAGATACAAGTCCGGTGTTTTCTCTCAGGTGAGGTAAAAGAGCTTCGCGAGTCATTCGTCCTTCCCGATCCGGTTGCACAATGGTCAGTTCATAGCCCTGACGTTCCAGCAAAGTAGCAAGGTTGTACATCGAGTGATGTTCCAAAGCGCTCATGATCCAATGCTTTTTATGCGGCGGCAACCCGTTCAGGATTGATTGCACAATCAACATATTGGATTCTGTTCCCCCGGTTGTAAAATAGATGCCTTCCTTTTGCCCGCCAATCATATTTGCTATTCGTTGCCTGCTGTAATCCAGCGTGTAGGCTGCTTGACCGCCCGCATCATGGAGGCTGCTGGCATTTCCGAACATTTCCTTATTTAATACGTTATACATATTTAAAGCTTCGTCACACATAGGTGTGGAAGCGGCATAGTCCAGATAAATCACAGTAATTCCTCCCTGCTTAAAAATAATTCCATTCAAAAACTCTTGAGATTATTGTAGTCATGTGTAAATATAAGTGTCAAGACACTTGTAAACAGTTATGTACACAAAGCGGTTATCTGTTCGTGAGAGCGGAAACGATCAGCCGCATCGATATGGAGGGATTCTAATGTCTATGCTTGACATTTTACAAGGAAATAGAGGGCTTATACCAGAGCATTATAAGACACTGACGGTTGCTGACATGGAGCAGCGAGTGGCCGAGTTGAAACAAAAATGGGGACCCAAGCTGCTTATACCGGGCCATCACTATCAGAAGGACGAGGTTATTCAGTTTGCTGATATAACAGGAGATTCTCTACAGCTTGCTCAAATGGCTGCACAAAATCAGGAAGCGGAGTTTATTGTATTTTGTGGGGTACATTTTATGGCCGAGACAGCGGATATGCTGACTACTGATCGACAGACTGTTGTCCTGCCGGATATGCGTGCAGGCTGCTCGATGGCAGATATGGCGAATGTGGAGCAGACAGAACGAGCATGGAAGCATTTACAGGAATGGGTAGGAGATACGATCATACCGTTAACGTATGTAAATTCCACAGCAGAGATCAAAGCCTTTGTAGGGCGACATGGCGGGGCTACCGTGACCTCTTCGAATGCCAAACAAGTGCTGGAATGGGCGCTGAAGCAAAAGGAACGTATTTTGTTTTTGCCGGATCAGCATTTGGGCCGCAATACAGCTTACGATCTTGGAATTCCGCTAAATGAAATGGCCGTGTGGAATCCCATGACCGATCAGCTGGAGACTGAACAGGACCCGGCAACCGTAAAAATTATTTTATGGAAAGGACATTGCTCTGTTCATGAAAAATTCACGGTAGATCACATTCGCAATGTCCGCGAGCGTGATAAGAACATCCGGGTCATCGTGCACCCCGAATGCTCTTATGAGGTCGTACAGCTCGCAGATTGCGCGGGCTCCACAAAATTCATCATCGATACCATTCGCGCGGCAGAGCCGGGAACCCAATGGGCTGTTGGCACAGAAATGAATCTCGTGCAACGAATCAAACAGCAGTACCCTGAACAGCAGATTGAATCGCTCAATCCCGATATGTGTCCCTGTCTGACCATGAACCGGATCGATCTTCCCCATTTGCTGTGGGCAATGGAGCAGTTTGATCGGGGTGAGCCTGTGGGTGTGATTCGTGTGGATGCTCAGATCAGACAGGATGCTGTACTAGCATTGAATCGTATGCTTGCTATCCGTTAACCTTTTGCTGTTCCAGCGAGAATGCTGCTTAAAATCTTTGGTCTTATTTTAAAGAAGCAGGGAGCTTGACGCCAAGCAGACGGTTTCCGCTTTGAATAAATATCATTCCACCGGATTTGAGCGTTGGACCGAAGGAGCGTGAGCCTGTGTTGACAGCAAACACGGGCTTTAAGCTCATCAAATCATAGCCATGAAATACGCCATCTGATTGCCCGACATAGACTCCTTTACCGAATACGTCAGCTTGAACGGTCGGATTATCGCCGTCGTAATGAATGAATTGACCTGAGGACAGCTTCATAGCAGTCAGTCTGGATGTACTAAAATCTTGGTAGAACATGCGACCTTCATGAATAGACAATAAAGGAACAAGTTGATCATAGCCATTTTGCGCCCACTTGCGAGCAGGTTTGCTATCTGGTTTATAGTTCCAGAAGTCATAGGAAGCTAGTATCTTTCCCTGAAAGACATAAAGGTCTTTACCGTACAAAAAAGCAGAACCGTATATGCCTCCAGATTGGAAAGTGCCATCTTTATTTTCAGCCTCAGTCCATCGGTACTGACGATCTCCTTTGGATTCACCTGTCTTGAGGTCGTACTGTGCTATCGTAACTTTTCGATTTACCGGGTCATCATCAATCATAAACGTATTGGCAACAGAGTAGACAATCCCGTCTTTAACGGCCAGTGGAAAAGAACTTCTGAAGCTGTCCCAAAGCTTTTTGCCGGTTTTAGCGTCATAGGCATTAATCTGTTCAAAGGTCAGGCTGCCCTGTACATTATAGTTGCGGATAAGCACACCGTCAGTTTCCATTATTTCGCCCAAACCACTGTATGAGTTCTTATCCTCACTGATTTTCCACTTCACCTTGCCACTGACAGCATCAATGGCAGCCGTTTGCACCGATTGCATAATATATATAGTTGGACCAATGCGCTGAATACCATATGCTTCAGTAAATCCAAGCGGAGTGGACCACACTTTCTTGCCAGCTTCTGTAACGGCATAGATAGAACCGCTTCGTGTCATTCCGTAGATGATACCTTTGTTGTACGTTAAAACAGGGGTAAGTTGATCACCATATTGCCACAATTTCCGACCCGAACTGGCCTCAAGGGCAACCAGTCTATGGTTCGAGTCAACCGCGAATACCTTACCGTTTTCCGCTATTGCTACCGCCTTATCTGGATATCGGTTTCTATCGATTGGGATAACGGGAAAAGACCAGGAAGGTTTGATCACAGGTGCCTGGATTGTGGTGCTATAAGCGGCGTTACTCATGGAGACTGCAGATTGCTCTGCACTTGCCTTTTCAGTGAATCCATCGCTGATTAAGGGCAGCCCAATGCTGGCTAACGCCAATCCTGTAAACAATGTGCTGTGTATCGTTTTTCTCATACGCGCTGGCTCCTTTAATGGTTAATAGGGGAGTAAGGCTTTATAGAAAGTCACCTTTGATTAGACTGTAAATAAACCCAAAAGTTTCATGTTGTATTTACATTTTGGTTGTTTTGAGCATAAATACTTAAATTCAGTTGCTTGTGTCCAACCTGTATCTCTAATTAAAGATTAGTCGCTTGTCCGGTTTTCGTGCTATAATTGTAGCAACAAACCGAAGGAGGTGAATCCCTTGTTTGAGCTCCAGGACCTACTCCCTTATTTATTTACAATCGGCTTGCTGTGCACAGTGACTTATGCATATCTCGCTCATTTGCACGGCAATGTACCCGAATGCTGGGTCGAAGGCGGGCCCGTAAGGTCGCATGCTTCTCCACAGATGCCGATGTCTGCCCGTGGACAGGACATGCCTGTCCGGCTGGCCCGACATATCCGGCGTAAGGAAGCGCCGGATGAAGATGCATCCGATTGTTCTCCCTCGTTGAACGATGGCACAGCCAATCAACGAGGAGGAACATATGAAACGATTCAAGGGATTCACCTTTTGGGGTAAAAAAGAACGGATATTAGGATTAATGGTAGCGTTGGCGGTGGTTATGCTGCTGTCTGGTTGTGGTGCGAATGCTGCGGAGATAAATGCACAGACACCCGGATTTTTTAATCATTACGTGGTGTTCCCGCTTTCTTGGCTTATTCAGCAATTGGCGCAATGGTTTGGTGGAAGCTTTGGGCTGGCGATTATGACTTTGACATTCATTGTCCGGCTGGCCTTACTGCCTCTTATGATGCGTCAAACGCGTGCCCAGCAGGGGATGAAGCGTAAGATGAGCGCCATGCAGCCCGACTTGGACCGAATTAAGAAGAAGTATGAAAACAAGAAAGATACCACCAGCCAGCAGAGTATGCAGCAGGAAATGATGTCGCTTTATAAAGAGCATCAATTCAATCCGCTTAATATCGGTTGTCTGCCTATTCTCATTCAGCTCCCGATCTTGAGCGGTATGTACACTGCAATCCGCTTAACCCCGGAGCTGGCGTCTCACTCCTTCCTATGGTTCCGGCTCGGACAGCCGGACTGGATTTTGGCAATCGTCGTCGCAGTTGTATACTTGGCACAGGCCAAGCTTTCTCAGCTTCAGATGACGCCTGACCAGCGCAAGCAATTTGCGATCATGGGCTATCTTTCACCGATTATGATGGCGGTCTTTTCCTTTAATGCCCCTTCTGCCATGCCATTATATTGGACAGTAAGCGGCACCTTTTTGCTGCTTCAGTCGCTGTGGTTCCGCAGACGCTATCCAATAGAGGAAGCAGAGAGTAAGGTTAAACTTGGAGAAGTCACACCAACCTAAATAGAAGATGATATTTGTTTAACTTAAGATTTGCGCTTGTAGTATGCCACGTGTAATCATAGGATGTCATTCGAGCCGTTTATAAGGCTTAGAATGGCGTCCTTTTTTGATGCTGCTTTTTCGCTACATTCCGCTTGTGATTTTGTAGTCAATATGAAATCCTTATATTATAAAATGATTCTTAAAGTTGGGAGAGGCTATATGAGAACTCCAACCACGTCCATAGAATGATATGATCATCAAATAAAGGAGGACGGATGCTATTGCATGAGAAGCGTGCAAAAAGCACCCGGCTATATACCAACAGGGATACCTCATGGGCGCCTGATCCCACCTTTTCCAAAAAAATGGGTTTCGACATGTGGAGGATGCACCTAGTCTTTGAATGAAATGATAACAGAAAAATGGGTAAAGTAAGATATATACGAAAGCTAATGCTGGACTTTGTTTTATCACGCAATGAATGTTATGGAGGAACTATAGAAAATGAAGAAAACACCAACAAAGCTGCCCATTTCCTTAGCACTGCTCACATGTATAGTATGTGCGCTCGGTTTTGGCTTAATCGCATTATGGGTGAGCGACCATCAAATACGGTATTTTGACCAGAAAATTATTACGGCTATTAGACAGCTGGAGTCGCCCGCCATGACCCGTCTAATGAAATTTTTCACCATGATCGGCAGCGGGATTCCAGTTGTGATCATCATTTTAATTGCCATGTTCGTGCTTTATAGAGTATTGGGACACCGCAGAGAACTGCTTTTTTTGGCGGCTGGTGTGTTGGGATCGGTAATGCTGAATACGATACTGAAATTGCTTTTTCAGCGTGCGAGACCGGAGATTAACCGTATTATTGAAGAGAATGGATACAGCTTTCCGAGCGGACATTCCATGACAGCTTTCAGCATGTACGCTGCGCTGACATTTTTAGTGTGGAAGCATGTTCCTTCTAGGCTGGGGCGTATCCTTCTTATTGTGCTCAGCAGTCTGCTGATTGTAGCAATCGGAACGAGCCGCATTTATTTGGGCGTACATTATCCGAGCGACGTTGTGGGTGGCTATTTTATGAGTGGCTGCTGGATGGCGGCTTGTATTTGGTTTTATCAGCGGTACGAAGAACGACGAATGCTGCCACTTCGCTCCAAATCGACAGCATAATAGGTAGCATAAATAAATGAAGCATATAAAAAAGCAGACGCTTTAGCGTCTGCTTTTCATTTGGACAGAGGAAGTGTGTTCAGTCATCTTAGTTCTGGCCTGTTCACCAGGATTGAGCCCCAGCTTCTGCTCCCATTTTCCATAAAATATAATAGCCGCCTGCATGAAGATGCCAGGAAGCTTCCGGCTTCGAATGAATTGATGAACGCCAATGGCACAACCTGCACCAATAAGCGCACCTGCCAAAATATCCGAGGGATAATGCACTCCGGTCCACACGCGGGATACTGCGATGAGTACAGCCAAGATAACCCAGAGAACACGGAATTTTTGATGATGAAGCCATAAAATGGAAGCCAGAGCAAACGCTCCAAGTGCATGGTTACTTGGGAATGAAGCATTAGGATCATGGTGAACAAGCTGAATGACTGAATGTCCGACAAAAGGTCGATCTCTGTAAAACAAATGTCCAAGGCCCCAACTAATTACAAAACCGATACAAACCGTTATAACGGCTTCTAAAACCATCATCCGATGCGGCATTTTAAAAGTGAACCAGTAAATCAGCAAAGCCACTCCGAATAAATATGGTGCATATTGCGCCAAGAAACGCATGGTTCCATTCAAAAAGGCGAGGGAATTAGCCAGTTCATTGATCCAGTGAAATAAAGCATAATCTACATTAATTAACATGAATAAATTACTCCTTAACATCAAAAAATTGAATAACAAAGTTATATTATAGAGCGACTACACGGATAAAAGCTTAAAATCAAATAAAAAATGAATGTCATTTCCATTACTCATTTGTTTTTTCTATAGAAAATAGGTGGTTTTGCGATGGAAAAGTCGGTGCTGGTCATTGATGATGAAGAGAAGATATCCAGATTGCTTCAGTTGGAGTTATCCCATGAAGGATATGCAGTTGAAATCGCACAGACGGGCAGAGAAGGATTGGAAAAAGCTCTAGCACGTACATGGGATATCATCATTTTGGATGTAATGCTGCCGGAGATGAACGGGGTCGAGGTACTGAAGCAGATTCGAAAAGTGGACAATCATACACCAGTAATTATGGTCACTGCACGTAACACGACTCCTGATAAGGTTTCAGGTCTGGATGAAGGTGCCAATGATTACATTACGAAGCCTTTTGAGATCGAGGAGTTATTAGCGCGGATGCGGGCCAGTATGAGGCATCAAATGGAGCCAACAGCTACCGCTTTACAAGAAGAGGACAAGCCGCCGTCTAGGCTCCAAGTGGATAGTTTGGTGTTGGAACGCAAAACCAGGTCAGTAGTGCGGGAAGGAAACCGAATCGAACTGACGCCAAAAGAATATGATCTGCTTCTTTATCTGATGGAGCACAAAAATCAGGTATTGCAGCGGGATCAAATGATTCAGGACGTGTGGGGATTTGATTTTGTCGGTGATACGAATGTCGTAGATGTGTATATCCGGTATGTTCGCAAAAAAATTGATCATGGATACAAAAAGAAATTGATAAAAACCGTGCGCGGTGTTGGGTACTTCATCCGGGAGGAAGACTAGTGAAGCTTCGGACCAAAATCACCCTGCTCAGTTCTATTTTAGTGATGTCGATACTCCTGTTTGTGGATGTTACAGTTCACCTATTGTTCGTTAAAATCGCTACGCGAAATGAAAGAGAAGTGCTGCAAAATAAGTGGACTGAAATCATTGCCGAAACCGGACCCACGATGATTCTGAAGAATGCATGGGGCCCCAAACTGAAAGATGAGCTTTCTGGAGATACCATTTTGAGGGTATTTGATCAGCAATCCCGACTTTTGTATGAAGTAAGTCGCCAGTCCCGCTTTAAGCTGGGCGATATACGTTTTAACACTTCTCAAAGCTCTCAACTGACAGATGTACAGGGTCATAAAATTCTGGTTATCCATCTGCCTGTGCTTTCTCTGGAGGGCAATCAGAAGGGGACGCTGGAAATCGTGGAAAAATGGGATGCACTCGAAACCAATCTCGATATTTTAAATACGATTCTCATCACATCGACTGTAGGGGCTATGTTGCTAAGCTTGGTAGGAAGCACGATTTTGGCGAATGCCATATTGCTGCCGATTTCCAGTAGTATTCAAACGATGCAGGAAATTGAAAGAAGCTTGAAATTTAAAAAAATCCCCGCTGGCAGTCATAATCAAGATGAATTGTCCCAAATGACCGCCACTTTTAACCGAATGATGGAGAGATTAGAAGAAAGCTTTCAGAGCCAGCAGCAGTTTGTTTCAGATGCCTCACATGAGCTGAACACCACTCTTATGATTATTGAGGGCTATGCCAACATGCTGCGGCGGTGGGGCACGCGTGACGAGGACATTCGTAAGGAATCCATTGAATCGATCTATGAAGAAACTCAGCGAATGCGTACGATGACACAGCAGTTGCTGACTCTTGCCTCCTCACAGCAGAAAGATCCTGAGCCGCATGAGCGGATAGAAATGATCGGTTGTTGTCAACAGGTGGTAGCGCATCTCAAGCCTGTACATGATCGTCAAATTTCTATTTTAACAGAAGAGAACGAAATTTGGCTGGATGCCAATCTGACAAAAATAAAGCAGTTGCTAGTGATCCTGCTGGATAATGCATTAAAATACAGCTCGGATGAGATCGAAATAGGGTTATCTACAGATGAAAAGGATGTCTATATCCAGGTTAAGGATTATGGGATCGGAATACCTGAGGGCGAGATCAAGCGGGTCTTTGAACGATTTTATCGGGTAGATAGCTCCAGGCATCGTAAAACCGGAGGAACGGGGCTGGGGTTGCCAATTGCCAAGGCAATTACAGATGCCCATCAGGGTACGATACGCATGGAGAGCGTAGAAGGAGAAGGAACGGTAGTCATCGTCACGCTGCCCCAAAGACAACAGGAAAGGCTGTCCCTCCAGTAGATATATCTACTAGCGGGACAGCCCTTTTTATCATCTAAAATTTATTCTAAAGGACACGACGTGCTGTTGTGTAATTGCGACTCCACCATCCGGAATTTAGATCTGTAACCGTTACGCCGCCTTTACCATACGTATGCAGAATTTTGCCGTTCCCCATGTAAATGGCTACATGATGAATTGGTGCATAGAAAAAGACCAAATCGCCTTTTTTCAGCTGACTACGCGGTACAAAAGTGCCAACAGTTGATTGCTGTCTAGACGAACGTGGTAGCTTAATGCCATTTTGTGCAAATACATATTGAGTGAATGAAGAGCAGTCAAAAGAGCTTGTATTGCCAGCTGGGGCTCCATGCTCATAACGCACGCCCATAAACTGGGAGCCTTTAGAAATAATCCGATCAGCTTTACTTACCGAAGCAGCATGAGTGGTGGCTGGTCCAACGACGAAGCTCCCTGCGCTCAATGCCAAAGTCATAGTAAAGCAAATACCCATCCACAATTTTTTAGAAGTATGTTTCATATATAAATTCCTCCGTTATTCGTATTGTGTTGATGTCCTGAAATGACAATAACACAAATAAAATATCCGGAATTTACCACTCATGGTTACAAACCTGTTACCCCAACGCTTTGTCCTCATTTATTAGAAAACGATGAGAATTTTCTCCTTAATTTTGGCTTGACAAATTGTATAGACTCCACTTATAGATAGGCTCGTATGACAAAAAGCGACTTGCAGACGATTGGCACAAGCAATCACGCAAAATATACATACCTATATACTACAATTTATAACTTGTACGGGAGTATGCTCTGATTCCCGTTGACATTGTAAGGATCACACCGTATTTCCGGTCAGGAAGGGGAATTCGTATGGCTTCAAAACAGAATAAAGCACTCAAAAAACGGCGTCTAACCATTGTTCAGGTCATTTCTAACTATCCAGATGCACAGCCGGTACCCTCCAACAAGGGCGGCACGGAAAAGGTCGTGCATGAATTAACTGAGGAATTGGTGAGACGAGGGCATCATGTATCTCTTTTTGCCGCTCTTGGGAGCAGGAGCAGTGCGCGGTTGATTACCTATCCCAAGGGTTTGAAACATAGTCAGATCCCCCAATATGTACTCCGGCATATGCCTTCCGACACACATATCATTCATGATCATACCTTTCGTTCTGCTGTAGGGCGTAGGAAGCTGCCTTGTCCATCAGTATGCACCGTTCATCTTCCAGTGAAGAGACACGGTAAAAACCCGGTATATGTCAGTAAACGAGCACGTCAGCTGATGGGCAGGGGCAAAGGATTTTATATCTATAACGGCATTAACACACATGAATACGAGTTCAGCAGTGAGAAGCGTGGCTACTTGCTGTTCATGGGCAGAATTATACGAAATAAAGGTGTATTGCAGGCCATTCAGGTTGCAGAACGAACAGGAAAAAAACTGCTTATTGCAGGTCCTATCAAAGCTCCAGAATTTTTCCGCAAAGAGATTCAGAAACGAATTCAGCGTAATCCGAATATACGCTATGTGGGGGCAGTTGGAGGCGATCAGAAACAGAAATTGCTGAAACATGCAGAGTGTCTGTTGTTTCCGACACTGTGGGAAGAGCCATTTGGACTCGTTATGGTTGAGGCCATGGCTTGTGGAACACCGGTGCTGGCATTAAAAAACGGCTCCGTTCCCGAGGTGCTCTCGGGCTTTCCACAGTTGATTTGCAAATCGGTTAGCCAAATGGCACGAAAAGCACAGCAAAAAAACTACCCGTCACCAGCGAAGCTGCGTTTGTATGTGACTCAAAGATTTACCAACAAACAGATGACCAGTAACTACTTAAGACTATACCGTGAAATCATCCGTCGGCGAGAACAAAAGAGAGGACAACGACAGCCTACACGGAGGTGAGGGGAATGCAGGTTAAACGGTATATGCTCGGAAAGGGCTCTTGGGCAACTCCTTATTATATAGCCACAGGGGCACAGAAAGGTCCGTGTGTGATGGTGGTGGCGGGAATACATGGTAAAGAAATAGCAAGCATACGAGCTGCTGAGAAACTGGTAAAGCTTTTGAATCAGCAAAAACTGCGATTTAGCCAGGGTAAGCTTATAATTGTACCGATTGTAAATCAAGAGGCTTACCGCAAACGGATTAGAGGAATACCTGATCTTAATCGAACCTTTCCGCGCAAAAAAAAGCAGCTGGCAACACAACCACTTTCCGCTGCTCTATTCAAATTAACACAAAAGCATCAACCGGAATGGTATCTCGACTTGCATGAGGCTAACGGATTGTCACAAAAGGATTCCAAGGTGCTTGGTCAAACGCTAATCACCAACAAAGCCAATTCGGTGGTTCCTGCGGTTCGCCGGATTATTAAGCGAATGAATCGCTCCATCCAGGTGAGCGACCGACATTTCAACATTCGGCTGCATGAGCTCCCAGGTTCCTCCCGCACTGCTGCAGCCCGCATTTTAGGTACACGCGCGGTTACCGTGGAAACGGGTTGGAGCCTGCCCAAGAAAGTACGCATACACTATCAGTTAGAGATTGTCCGGCATTTTTTAAAAGAAGCCGGAATAGTCAAAGGCAACGAGGTATATTTATCTGCCAAGGTTAGAACTATTATCTCAAGAAAATATGGCATCACAAAATAAAATCGCTTCTGGAGCAAGGATTTTTTCACCTTGCTCAGGAGCGATTTATTATGTGCGACCTCCGTTCAGAATCCGTAGCGTGCTATGTTATATCTGAGGATTTTGCAAAAATCTAATAAGCGACTTCCAATGAACAATATATAGATCGCAATGCTCTAGTTCGTCTATATATTGCACTTTGGAGCGACTGGAATCGAATTTTGCAAAATCCTGATCTATGTGTTGTCAGGCCTCGGATTTATAGAAGGCATTCACCAAGCTGTTCCCCAGACGTACCTCAATCAGCTCCAGTGGTGTATCCAGATCGGCACGGATCGTGTGATACGTATCAACCGGAATGCTAAATACAGAACCGCTTGCGGCAGCAAAACGCTCTCCGTTCAGCATGACCTCTCCACGACCGGACACAATCGTCCATACTTTAAGTCCACTGCCGTGAATACGGCCATTCAAGCGGTGATCTGGCAGTACCGTCAGCCGTATGGCCAGTATATCGTTCAGACTCCGATGATCAAACTCGTCCAGCACCCGGTAACTGCCCCAAGAGGTTTCACCATGCATGGGGTGAAGTTGAAGTTTACCTAGCTGCTCCTTGATTACGTGGGCATGGCTCTTGGACGCAATGAGAATGCCGTCGGGACTCGCAGCAGCAATAATATCTTCCACGCCAATGACATGAATTGGATAGGGCAGCTCATTGACGATGTGCGTACCAAGAGTCTGACCACTAATCTGTCCACGCCCGATCACTTGGCTGCTTAGCTGCTCTGTTAGGGCCTGCCAGTTGCCGATGTCGTGCCATTCGCCATCGTAGGGCAGGACGATGGCATGTTCGGCACGCTCTGCAATCTCCTCATCAAAACTGCGAACCGGGAGGCTATCATACATTGCGCATAATGCTTTATCGTTCAGCGGCAAATAACTTCGCTCCATACAGGACAGCATATACCGTAATGTAAAAGCGTAAACACCACAGTTCCACAGCGCGCCCTGATGAATAAGCTGTTGTGCCCCGGAGAGATCCGGCTTTTCTGTGAAGCGGGCAACTTGCGCATAAGAAGTTTTCCCTTCCCGTATCATTTGCAGACCCGGAACGACATAGCCGTATTGGTCGGAGGGATGAGTAGGCCTTGTCCCAAGCATAGCCAGATCGGCTCCGCTCTCAAGCAATAAGCCGGAGAGCGCTGCTATGCTATGGAAGAAATCCTCCCCTGCATACATGTCCGCTGGAGCAATGCAGAGAACTTCATCCAGCCCCGTGCCTCTGGTGTGAAAATAAGCAGCCGCCAGTGCAGCTGCGGTGAAGGTTCCCCGTTTGGCAGGCTCGCCTAGAACGGGCAGACGACCTTCTGTATGGCGAAAGGCTAGATTTACCTGACTCCGATGAGCCAGAAGCAGGGCTGAGGAATCCAGCCCGGCTAAGGTGAGCTGACGGTACACCCGGCTGAGCATAGATTCCTTTCGCCCGTCAGGAGCGGACAACAACCGGAGAAACAGCTTCGACCGGATTTCGTTGGATAGTGGCCATAGCCGTTTTCCGGCACCACCGCATAACAATACGATGCGCACGGACGTTTCCTCCTTCAATGCAGATCCATTGTACTGCATCATTTTGCAGGATTTTAAGAACTATTTTAGCGATGATTCAATCTTTGTTTTTGGAGCAAGCTGGTACACCTTGCGTTGATGAAAAGATAAGGAGCGATAGCTCTTGGCCAAGACATCCAATTGTTTTTGCGACAGGGAAGAAGCCCGACTATGAAGCGCTTTATTCAATGACTTGCGCAAAATCATCCGAGAGGGCTGATTGCTGTATAAATAGTTGGCATACGTTTCATATTCGGAAAACCCAAACTGTTTTGTCCGGTCTATACTGTGGATAATTGCGTTGTACCAAGGTTTTCCATGTCGGGCCTCGATAACTTGCTTGAGCTGGGTAAGCCGCGCTTTTTCAAAAAGCATATAGTGAGTAACAAAGGACTTTGGTGAGGGCGCTTTAACGCCCATCAACTTGTGATAGGTGCGAAAATACTCAGGCTGGCTCCAGCTGCGGTAGTAAAAAATCGTTTTTCCGTCTTTACGGAACGTATGTGGACGAATCAAAATCGTGTCCGCGTCAATGACGAGAAAAAAAGAGGCTTTACTGATTTTGTCGCCATTCATTTTGAGCAATTGTTGATACAGCCAGCCTGAGCGGTCCCAGCGCGTTGTCCCGTAATGAATATGTTTTTTGGTGATGGGCAGCACCGTTTTTTCGTCTATAAATGTACATTTCTTGTTTACGCACAGACGGCGAATCCCGGTGCTTTGCGGTGAAACGATATAAATATTTCCAATTCGGTGCTGCACATGACGGCGCAGACTATCAATCACCAGCGGTAGTGTGGCAATATCTTTATCAATTGCGGGAATCAGAACATCGATTGTAAGGGAACCCTTCCGTGGCCCATCCGATTGCGCTGACATGTTATTCACTCCCTATATGTGCAAATATATGCTCCCAGCGTCTCACAATATCGTATGCTTGGACAGGCGCTTTCGACCGGGCAAGGTCAAACGTCCATTTCTATGCAGGACAGGGCTGATGAAGCTTCGAATGGGGAGTTAGCGCATACGATAGATTGATCTTTTTTAACAGGAGCGTTCTACCTGAGAGTAGAGAGGAGAGGGGCAAGTGAATTCTTCAAAAGCGCAGGCGTTGCGCAGCAAATGGCATAAAACCCAATTGTTGCTCCAGCATGGAAGCATCAAACCTTATGTACCAGAAACTCGCAAATATAACAAAGCAAATTTGAAGTCAATGCTGGAGAAATACGGTATGGTCTATGTAAAACCCGAGCGAGGTACCTTTGGTAAAGGTGTAATGAGAGTAGAGCAGGAGGCCGGCCAGCGTTTCGCCTATCAATATGAGGAAACGCGTCAAGAATTCAAACATTTGGATACACTATATACCAGCCTATCGAAACATACGGGGAAGAAAAGTTATCTCATTCAAAAGGGAATCCATTTACTACGCCATCAAATGCGTTATTTTGATATTCGGGTTATGGTGCAGCGGAATGAAAAAGGGCTATGGGAGTCTACCGGAATTATTGGACGTCTTGGTCATCCTCGTAAAATCGTGACTAACTATCATAGTGGTGGTAAGCCGATGGCCTTGGAGCAGTTACTAAAATCCCATTTATCGCAAAGCAAACAGGCGGAGCTGGTCAAGAAACTAAATGAACTGGGTCTTACCATCGCCAAACAACTGCAAAAAACATATCCGAATTTCCGGCAAATTGGTGTGGACATTGGACTGGATCATCGCTTTATCCCGTGGATTATTGAGGTGAATACGAAGCCGGACCCATATATTTTTAACCAATTAACAGATAAGTCCATGTACAGTAAAGTGTTAAGCTATTGGCGACTGGCTAATGAAAAAAGGAAAGTCTCCGTCCCAAGCAAAGATACAAATAAAGACAAGAATAAAGATAAGAGTAAAGATAAAAATAAGAATGTAATTAAAGATTCAAAAAAAGAAAAAATATCTTGACCAGTAGATTGCTTCATTGCCAGCAGCTAATACAGAAAAAAGGATGAATATTTCATAATTCATCCTTTTTAATTAGGATATTTATTTTTAAACGCGCCAAGTACCCAGTTGTTTACGTATAAGTACGATTTGTCCACTATGATATGCATCGTGCAGCGTCCACCGCGATAATTCTGCACCGAGAGTTTCGGAGCCGAAAGGCTTATCCAGATCAGCATCAGTCAAAGCAGTAATGGCGACAAGCAGTTGGTTTACAATAGCTTCTGCTTCTTTCAGTGTCTTCTGCCATCCTTCATGGTCTTCAGTATCCCCTGGCGGACCGAATGTCTCATCGTTGCTTATTCCAGTTGAGCTTACAGGTCGGTCAGTTAAACGTCTCAAAATACGCTCATTGTAATAATTAATGTGACGAACCGTTTGCCAAATCGTGTTTCCTCCACCTGGTGGTGTCCAAGTGGCTTCCTGTGTATTCACACCGTGAAGTGCTGCGGCAAGAGGAACAATCCATTCTTCCTTATCCCATGAATTTTCTCTTTGCAATACCAGCATATTTACTCGATCTCGGCTCACCTAACCCAACTCCTTTTGTAGGGATGTAACTCGCTAAATGTAGAATAAATCGTTACAATTAATAATGTAGCATGACAAAATAAGATTTGCAACCAGTTAAAATGATTTTAGTGGTTACAGGCGGTAGGGGGAACTCTTTTGAATACACTTTGGACTGATTTTGTAAACAGCGAATGGCATGACTGGAGAGGTAGCGGGCGTTCAGAAGATCGTTTGTTGAAGCCGGAATGGCAAAATGACTTTCTCATACAGTGGCAATTTTCCGCTCCGGTCCCAGCCAGTGCAGAAGATATCGAAGAAATGCAAATTCTCCGGCGGGAATTGCGTAGCTTCGCTGAGCACCTGACTTCCGGAGGACAAATGACATCTGATCTGGTGGATACGATTAACCGGAAGATGATAGAAGGGGGGCCGGTCACTCGCTTATTAAAGCAACAGGATGAGCATTTCAACATTGTGCTGGAACCTGTGGCAAATGGTTGGAAAAAAGTGCTGGCAGAGGTGGTAGCCGATTTTGCCCAGGCATTCGTCAATAGCGGCGGCTCCAGAATTCGTATTTGCGATAACACCGATTGCCGATGGGTGTTTTACGATGATACCCGAAATCGGTCAAAGCGATTTTGCGACGATAAGATGTGCGGTAATTTGATGAAGGTACGTCGATTTCGCGAACGTAAGAAACAGTAGATGAAGCGAGAGAATTTACATGAGCAGTACATGTTGAGCCCACTCCTATATGAACAATGGAGTGGGTTATTTAAAATTGAACAACCAGTGACCCTATGCTATGCTTACATGAAAGAGAAGCTAGACGTACTAACGATGATCTTTACTATGCGTATAAACATCTGATGATACGACGAATAGAAAGGATGTATGCCATGAATTCTGTCATTGAACTTAACAATGTAAGCTGGAAGAGAGATAACCGCACCATACTGGACCAAATCAATTGGCAGGTAGCTGAGGGAGAGCACTGGGCTGTACTCGGCTTGAATGGGTCAGGTAAAACAACGATGCTCAATATGATTAACGGTTACATATGGCCAACCACAGGTAGTGTCGGTGTATTGGGCCATACCTTTGGAGATGTGGATCTGAGGGAACTGCGCAAATCTATCGGTTGGGTCAGTTCCTCTTTACAGGAAAGAATTAATGGGAGTCAGCGTACGCAGGATGTTGTCATTAGTGGCAAATTTGCCTCCATTGGACTTTATGATCAGACGACGGATACAGATTATGAACAGGCCGTTCAGCTTATGACGCAACTGGGGTGTGCTCATCTGGTGGATCGGTTGTATCAGGGATGCTCACAGGGAGAAAAGCAAAAAGTGCTTATCGCCCGTGCATTAATGGCCTCGCCCAAGCTACTGATTTTGGACGAGGCGTGTAATGGTTTGGACTTTTTCTCCCGGGAAGCATTGCTGGATAGCGTTCGCCAGTTATCGGAGTCGCCGGCTTCGCCGAATTTACTGTATGTTACACATCATATCGAAGAAATTCTACCGATGTACACGCATACGATTCTAATCCGCCGGGGCACGGTATTTGCCAAAGGTAAAACGACTGATATTCTAAGCAGTGAAACGCTTAGTGCTTTTTTTGAAACGCCTGTGCAAGTAGAATGGAGACAGAATCGCGCATGGCTCTCTATGGTGTAGAGAGTCTTTTTTGCTCGCTAACCTGCTACCAACATAATCAGAATAGGCAAAATCAGGAATGAGGCAAGCGTGCTCCACAGGATGCAGGTGGAAACCAGTTTTGGCGATGCATTAAATTTTTCTGCTAAAATGACAGCATTCACAGCAACCGGCATCGAGGCCAAAATGAAGAGAACGGAGAACAAAAGGCCTGAAATTCCCAGTATCAGCATAGCAAGACAAGCCGCAAGCGGCGAGAGCAGAAGCCGAATTGTTAGTCCGGCATAGCTGGCTTTTTTAATAGACGACTCCAGCTTGAATATTTTTACATAAGCCATCTGGGTACCAAGGATCGCAAGCACGACTGGAGAATAGGCGGCAGCAATCATCGAGACGCCTGACTGAATCCCTGAGGGAAGATGCCAGTCCAGCAACCGCAATCCCATGGCAAGTAGAGCTGCATAGATCGCAGGAAGTGAAAACACCGACTTAACAGCACTTTGAACAGAAAATTCAGAGCGGGCTGCAAAGTAAACGCCAATGGTATTGACCATAATCATCTGGATGACGACATACACGGAGGCTTTATCCAGACCGAGCTGCCCAAAGGCAAGTAAAATAAGGGGCAGGCCATAATTTGCACTATTGGTCAGCGTAGAGATTAAGGTAAGTCCAGCCGTTTCCGGAGTGCTCAGTCTAAAGATTTTCCCCGCTAATTGTGCAATTCCCCACAACAGCAGTAGGTTCAGTATTGAAAAAGCGGCAGTCTGCGCCACATCATGCCAGGAAAGCTGTGCTTTGAGTAGCGTGTCCAGAATCATTGCGGGGCTTAAAAAATATAAATACAAAGTCGAGAGCGGTTTCGTTTCCAGCTTCATGAATTTGCCGAGTAAAAATCCGGCGATCACCGGAATGGACAGCGGAACGATAACGGATAATAGAGTTGAAAGTACGATTTGAATCATGAATTCCACCCATCCTTTCTGTAATGACATTTTCCATTATAAAACGCTACTTTCGAGCCCGTCCAAGATGAAAATACAATCAAGGTCATAGGTACATACTATGAAGCTTTCGACACTTATTGTGAAAACAACAAAAGGGATGCCCACAGCCATGTTGAACGGCTAATAGGGCATCCCTCTTGTTATAATGAACTAATGATGCTGCTGATTTATGCAGTAGCCACGGTTTCCGCTTTGGTTCGGCAATCGTCAGAGCAATAGTGCTGATGCTGTTCTTCGCAATCCGGACATACGATATGCTGGAGATTGCACACTGGGCAATTGATATAATGATCGCTAGGCGTTTCACAATGGAAGCACTTGCCAACAATGACTTCCTCATCCGTATGATTGATCGGAATCGAGATTCGTTCGTCAAACACGTAGCATTTACCGTCAAATAAACGTCCTTGTACTTCCGGGTCCTTGCTGTAAGTCACAATGCCGCCATCCAACTGGCCTACATCGTTAAATCCTTCTTTGATCAGAAGACCGGACAACTTTTCGCAACGGATACCTCCGGTGCAGTACGTCAAGATTTTCTTGTCCTTGAACTGAGTCATATTGTCGCGAATCCATTGTGGAAATTCACGGAACGATTCGACTTCGGGGCGAATAGCCCCACGGAAATGACCGATGTCATATTCATAGTCATTACGTCCGTCCAGAACAACTACATCTTCATCTTGAAGCTGTTCATAAAACTCCTTTGGTGACAGACGCTTACCGCTAATTTCATTAGGGTCCAGCTCATCTTCATGACGCAGCGTAACAAGCTCCTGACGATGGCGTACAAATATTTTCTTGAACGCATGACCGTCAGACTCATCTATTTTAATAACGATATCGTGGAATTTCGGATTGGCGCGCAAATCACGCATATATTGCTCAGTTTGCTCTACTGTACCAGACAGTGTTCCGTTGATTCCTTCCGCAGCAATCAAGATTCTTCCCTTGACGCCCAGCTCCTTGCAGTAAGCCAGATGCTCTGCCGTAAAGGTGGCAGGATCTTCAATGTTGACATATTTGTAAAACAACAAAATTCGATAAGCATGTTCACACACGTAAAATCACCCTCTGATTCAAGTCAAAGTTTTTTAACAAGCAATTTTAAATGTACCACATTCTTTAAGTTAGTCAACTTAAATGTATAAAAAGTGGAAATGGAAAAGATGACGAGCGACAAAAGTAAGGGTTTACATTATAATAGTAACGTAGTACTGAGGGGATTTTTAGTAGCAGGATGAGTTATACAAGATGAAAGGATGAATGAAATGAAACATCATTTGACAGCGCATACACCACCTATGGGGTGGAATAGCTGGGATTGCTACGGTGCAGCAGTACGGGAAGAGGAAGTACGGGGAAATGCTCAATATATGGCGGAGCACCTGAAGGAATATGGTTGGGAATATGTCGTTGTAGATATTCAGTGGTATGAGTCAGGAGCAGTATCTTCACAGTATCGCCCGTTTGTCCCATTGGAAATGGATTCATTTTCACGTCTTATTCCAGCGGTGAATCGTTTTCCTTCGGCAGCAGATGGACGAGGCTTCCAAGCTCTTGCGGAATATGTACACGGACTGGGATTGAAATTTGGTATACATATTATGAGAGGCATCTCCCGTCAGGCGGTGCACCAGGATACCCCGATTTTGGGAACCACAGCCACGGCGAGACAAATTGCGCATCCCAACTCTATTTGTCCTTGGAACACAGATATGTATGGGGTAGATGCATCCAAGGAGGGCGCACAGGAGTACTATAATTCATTGTTTGACCTGTATGCGGAATGGGGTGTGGATTTTGTCAAAGTAGATGACATTGCTGCATCACGTCTCTATGGTATTCATTTGGCGGAAATTGAATTGATTAGGCGAGCTATCGCCCAATGCGGACGTCCGATGGTGTTGAGTCTATCGCCTGGTCCGGCACCGCTGGAGCATGCATCCGATTTAATCGCAAACGCGAATATGTGGCGTATGACGGATGACTTCTGGGATGTATGGCCTTTACTGTATGGTATGTTTGAGCGCTGCGAAAAATGGGCGGAACATGTAGGTCCAGGTCACTGGCCGGATTGCGACATGCTACCACTGGGTCATCTGGGTATTCGTTCGGTAGATTCGGTAGATTCCGGCAGCCATGACCGATGGACACGCTTTACGAAGGATGAGCAGCTAACGATGATGACCTTGTGGAGCATTTTCCGATCTCCACTGATGTTCGGGGGGGAACTGCGGGATAATGATGCATGGACCCTTTCCTTGCTAACTAATGAAGAAGTGTTAAATGCTCATCGTAACGGTTTGAATGCGCGGCAGGTGTATAGAAAGGATGAACATATCGTTTGGACTTCACATAACGAGGAGGGTCATGTATATGTAGCTTTGTTTAATGCTGGAGATGAAGCTTCAAAGGTGCGTGTATCCTTAAAAGACCTTGGTATTGAAGGGCAGGCAAATGCCAGAGATTTATGGAACCATATAGATTTAGGTGTTTTAGCACAAGAACTGTCCGCAGATTTACCTCCTCACGGAGCAGCTCTATTTATTTTGAAATAATGTAAGGAAGAACTATGCGCAGTTCCAACCCAAGCACCTTATCGTAAAAGTGGAAGGCATCTTTACGATAGGGTGTTTTTTTGCATGTGTAACTTTAGGATATTTTAACGAACTCGACATTATTCTTGGGAATATGACATTTGGAACGTGTTAATTTTATATAGTGCCTATTTCTGTACAAATTTAAATCATTCTAACGAATAGACTCGAGAAAGGAGTCAAATGATGAAATTAAAAAAAATCCACAAAAATGAACAGGACGAGCCTTGGCCCTCTAGCAAACCAATATTATGTATCGGGGGGGCCAATCTGGATCGTAAAATCATGATTAAAGGTACATTTCAGCTTCATACCTCCAATCCGAGCAGTACAAGGCTGCAATCTTGCGGTGGGGTAGCACGAAATGTAGCTGAAAATTTAGGGAGGTTGAGCCAGCGGGTCAGCCTGCTAACTGCGGTTGGAGACGATGCGGAAGGTGAATTTATTATCGAGCAGTCCAGCCGTTACATGCACGTGGTTCCTCTGCAAGTCAAAGGTGAACCGTCAACTGGAGTTTATACTGCCTTGCTGAACGAGCGTGGTGAACTGATTGTAGCGACAGCAGAAATGGAGATTTATGATCAGATTCGTCCTTCAGTAATTTTTGAAAATGCTCCTTTAATCGCCTCGTCCCGACTGGTTCTGCTGGACACTAATTTCTCTATGAACGTAATTGCGGCCACCATACATGTCTGCCATGAGCATCGGGTTCCGATTGTCGTTTCTTCGGTATCAGCCTCCAAGATGAGAAAGCTTCCCCGAAATTTGCATGGGGTGGAATGGCTGGTATGTAAACCGGTGGAGGCTGAAGCCTATTTGGGGCTAGAACTTACAGATGATCAGCATATGTTGGATGCCACCCGGATTTTTCACAAACTTGGGGTTCAAAATGTCATTTTTATCTGCGGTGCTGATCGTGTTTTGTACGCCTCTCAGGATGGAACTCATGGACAAATTCCTATGCATCCTGTTCAAGAGGTCATTGATGTCACAGGCGCAGATGATGCTTTTATTGCCGGGATGATTTATGGTATTACCCAAGGTTATCCTATGGAGCAAGTGTGCCAATTTGGAATTAGCTGTGTCGACTTGACCCTGCAAACGGATCGGACGGTTTCAGAGACCCTTTCTATGAATAAACTCCATTCTAGGTTTCAGGAGCTGTATGGCACACATTCGCAAAATTTTGTGTTTTTCAAGGGCGTGTATTTTAAAAAGAAAGATACATAAGTAATCAAGAGAACTCTACCCTACAACAACGCGTATTTGGAGCTTCACGTACGTAATGGCCTCAATTATTGAATTTGTAAAAGGAGCATGTTGTCTGATGGACAGTGTGAAATACGTAATTGTTTTTCTGCCACTGTGCCTCCTTTATTTGCTTTTAAAGGGAGGTTCTTTGGTAGTAGGTTTACTCTATCGATTGATCTATTCCATGCGGCCCTTACATGCAGGACAGGATAACGAGTTTCGTGCTGTGCAGCACGCTAAACGTATTATCGTGATCGGCTCGCCGGGAAGCGGTAAGACTTTTTTGGCCAAACGTCTTTCCATGTGGACTCAATTGCCGTATATCTCTTTGGATGATTTGTATTGGGGCCCGGAGTGGAAGCGGAGCACTGACAAACAATTTCTCAAACAGCTGGGTGAAGTGCTCCAAAGGGAAGAGTGGATCATCGAAGGGAATTATCATGAGCGTTATTTTACCGAGCGACTCCAGCGCGCCGATACGATCATTGTAATGGATGTTAGTACGCTTGAAGCAATAACAGGCGTTATCACACGTTCGCTCAACCGTTTTCTGTTTTCCAAGGAGCTACCTAAAGGAGTGAAGGAGGAAGCAGTTCGTATTTGGGATATTTCGCCTCGCTTTGTCCGTTTTGTTCTGGGTTTTCGCAGGCGTATTCGTCCTAAAATCTGGCCGCTCATTATGCAATATGGTAACCAACGGAATTTGATTATCTTGAAATCTAAATATCGTTCATGTCCCTGGACAGCTCCAGATAGACGATCATCTCCTTGACTAGAACTTACGTTTCGTGTAAAGTGGTGAAAATTGTAATATATAGGAATAGTGTAGACCAAGGATCAAAGGTTCAATACCCGCTGTACAGAGAAGAAACTCATGGGCTGAAAGGTTTCTCGCCGCGAATGAACGTTTCCCTGCCTTGCGAGCTGTAGCGGTTTGTAAGATAAACCGTTACCGGCTAGACGCCGTTATCTGATGAAGGACCGTTCCGTGTATGGTTACGGTCAAATTAAGGGTGGTACCACGACACATTCGTCCCTGACGGATGTGTCTTTTTGCGTACATTTTATCGTCCATATAAGGAGGTAGCTACACATGCGCCAAAGCCAATTATTACTGACAACCTTGCGTGAAGCACCCGCAGAGGCCGAAGTGATCAGTCATCAGCTTATGCTGCGGGGAGGATTTATCCGTCAACTGGCGGCTGGAATGTACACCTACATGCCACTGGGCAGACGGGTGCTCAGAAAAGTAGAGCAAATCGTACGGGATGAAATGGATCGCGTAGGGGCTGGGGAACTGCTGATGCCTGTATTGCAGCCAACGGAGCTGTGGCAAGAATCAGGGAGATACGATGTTTACGGTCCTGAGCTGATGCGTTTGCAAGATCGGCATGATCGGGAGTTTGCTTTGGGGCCTACACATGAAGAGGTCATTACGTCTTTAATACGAAATGAAGTGAATTCTTATCGCAAATTGCCTGTAACCCTGTATCAAATTCAAACCAAATTTCGGGATGAACGACGTCCTCGATTTGGCCTGCTTCGCAGCAGAGAATTCTTAATGAAGGATGCCTATTCGTTTGATGCACATTGGGAAGGACTAGATCATACCTATTGGACCATGTTCCAGGCATATCATCGTATTTTCACCCGCTGTGGTCTAAATTTTCGTGCTGTAGAAGCAGATGCGGGTGCCATTGGTGGCGAAGGTGAAACCCATGAATTTATGGCTCTAGCTGATATTGGAGAGGACACAATTGTAGCATGTACCTGCTGTGAATATGCAGCTAATCTTGAAAAAGCCGTGGCGCGGTCGACGGGGGAAATAGAAATAGCCCCAGTCTCAGATGAAAATGAACATGTCAGCCATCCTTCTTTCGATACAGCTAAAATGGAAAAATTCCATACTCCAGGTCTGCGTACAATAGATCAACTGGTTGAATCGCTTCACATAGAACCTGAAGAAATCATCAAAACACTGATTTATATGGCTGACGATCAACCTGTTGCTGTAGTTGTCAGGGGTGATCATGAGGTCAACGAAGTGAAAGTTAAACATATTTTAGGTAGTGAAAAATTCGAAATAGCAAGTGCAGACACTGTGTCAAAGGCGACTGGAACCCCCTCGGGGTTCATAGGCCCATGCGGATTGACGATCCCTATGTGGGTAGATTACGCCGTTGTCCAAATGTCCAGCGGTATCGCAGGCGCCAACGAGCTGGATTATCATTATCGACATGTGAATCCAGTGCGCGATATAGATCTTCGGCATGTGGCTGACTTGCGGAATGCCATAGAAGGGGATAGATGTCCTCGATGTGACGAAGGGGAATTGAAACTTCATCGTGGGATTGAGATCGGACACGTATTTAAACTAGGCACCAAATATAGTGAGAAGCTGGGTGCGACTTTTCTGGATGCTTCCGGAACTGAGCAAGCGATGATTATGGGCTGCTATGGCATTGGCGTATCCCGGATCCTTTCCGCCATTGTAGAGCAAAATCACGATCAGAACGGAATGATATGGCCTTATGCGCTGGCCCCATTTCAAGTTCATATTATTCCGATTTCTGTGAAAGACAGGCTTCAGATGCAAATAGCCGAGAAATTATACAACCAGCTGCAGGATCGTGGCGTGGAGGTGCTGCTGGATGATCGGGAGGAACGGCCCGGGGTTAAATTCAAAGACTCCGATTTAGTAGGTATTCCCGTGCGCATCGTCGTTGGTAAAGATGCCGAACACGGGAAAGTAGAGTTAGTGGAACGAAAAAGCTGCAACAAAGAGACGATTCATATCGAAGATGTAGAGAGACGAATATTGGAACTACACTAAGCATCTGTATCCCGTAGAATATGACCTTCTCCAAGTGTAATCTCATGAAAGTCCGCCATCTGACGTGCCTGAAACCGGATGGGCTTGTCCCGACCAATCATAATGATATTTTGAATGTCGGCAGCGCCTTCCGAGGGGATCGAGAAAGTTGTGACATAGGCGAATTCTTCACGCAACGTTGTGTGAATGGCATTGATCAGGTGGTCGTGTTCACTTTTGCCCATTAAATTCATGATCAGGGAGCCTTCGGAATCCAGCTTTTCTTTGGTCATCTTGAAAAATTCCCAGGATATTAAATGCAAGGGTGTACCCTGCTCCGTGAAGGCGTCCAAAATAATATAGTCATAAGCATCCGGCGCTTCCTTCTCCAGAATGCGTCGTCCATCGCCAACAGTCACATTATCCTGATCGTATCCAAAGAATGTTCGGCTGAACTCTACGACTTGTGCATCCAGCTCGGCAATCTTAAAGCGTTTATCTGTAAAATGACCCGCTATTGTACCTATACCGTGCCCAATAACAAATACATCTTCAAATGACGGATCGTTCAGCTCCATGAGATGGATGATTGCTCTCGGATATTCGAACACAATGCGTTGCGGATGATTCAAGTCCACCGCGCCTTGGACGGCTGTATTTGAAAACTGCATTACTCGAAATAATCCCTTTTCACCATACAGCTCAGTGGTTTCGTATACTGTGATTTCATGATTATGGCTCAACTTTTTGTACAAGACATCCAAGTGAATGATCTCCTTCAAGTCAGACTTCCTCCTCATCTTAGAGATTGATAGGGGGATTGTCCATAGATGAGGAGAATTGAAAGTTCACATTTCCAAGCATCCCTAATTAGGTAGAATTGTTTATTTTTCCATAACGGAGTTGTTTGAACTTGTTCGTATGTCCTTTAGGAGATATAATATACAAGGATATAATGAAGTTCGTTGTGTATATTCATACAGGAAGAGAGCGGGATATTATGGGACGTAAGTGGAATAACATTAAAGAAAAGAAGGCATCCAAGGATGCTAATACGAGTCGTATATATGCTAAATTTGGCGTGGAAATTTATGTGGCAGCCAAACAGGGCGAACCTGATCCTGAATCCAATCGGGTATTAAGAGTCGTTTTAGAACGTGCAAAAACGTACAATGTACCCAAAGCAATCATTGACCGTGCTATTGAAAAAGCAAAAGGTGCTGGCGATGAAAACTACGTAGAGCTTCGTTATGAAGGTTTTGGACCGAACGGTTCCATGGTCATTGTAGATGCACTGACCAATAACGTTAACCGTACAGCATCAGATGTGCGTTCTGCTTTTACTAAAAATGGCGGTAGCTTAGGCGTGAGTGGATCTGTAGCCTACATGTTTGATTCAACAGCAGTCATTGGTCTGGTGGGTAAAACCGCAGATGAAGTGCTGGAGCTGCTGATGGAGGCAGATGTAGAGGTACGTGACATCATTGAAGAAGATGAAGCCGTCATCGTATATGCAGAACCTGATCAATTCCATGCTGTGCAGGAAGCTTTCAAACAAGCAGGAGTGACTGAGTTTACCGTTGCGGAGCTCACCATGCTTGCCCAAAATGATATTTCTCTTCCAGAAGATGCACAGGTTCAATTCGATAAATTGATTGATGCATTAGAAGATTTGGAGGATGTTCAGCAGGTTTACCACAATGTAGACTCTGAGGAATAGTTTTTGTTAATTAGTTTATAAAAACACCGTATTCCGATACGGTGTTTTTTTTGTATAGTAATCACCGGACCTCAGTCGCTAATCTTTGGCGGAGTGGCTGAGATTATCGGGAAAGTAACAGGCCAACCGATTCAGCATATCTCGTTGTCTGATGAAGAGTTGGAAGTGGGAATGGTTCACGCTGGAATGCCTGAAGAGTATGCAGATATGTTGGCGGGATTGGATAGAAGGATACGTGAAAATGGAAGTAATAATGAAGGGGGCAATTGAATCAACCCGTCATATTCAAAAAGAAGGTTCACTGATCTAGTGGCGAGCGTGATACCGTTCCCGGTTATTTCTTTTTAGGGTCATAAGAATAACCAGGATATTTGACGACGGGCCATTTTACCTTTCGTAAATTAGAGATCACATCAGTACCTACATGTAAATTACTCTGAATCAGTTCTGTGGGGGTAAGAGCCATCCATTGATTTAGTGAAACATCCGCAAAACGGTCACTCTTAAACATTTCAAGAAACCATAGTGAGCTAGAGCCAGTATTTTGAATATAATGACCATAAGCAAAAGGCACATATCCGACATCTCCGGCTCTAAAATCAAATGTGCGGGCCGCGCCATTACCACCAAAGACAGTCATCCGTCCTTGCCCTGTAAGATAGTATTGCCATTCGTCATTATTGGGGTGCCAGTGCATTTCTCGCATGGCTCCGGGCTCAATCTCAACAAGGGCGGCTGCAATGGTTTTGGAAATCGGAAAATTGGAGGAGTCAACGATTCGTACGCTTCCGCCCGGCGTTTTGATTGGGGGCTGGGCTAGTAATTCATGCTTGAAGGATTGGGGCAATGTCCCGTAAGGAGAGGGAACAGCTTGGCTTTGGATTGAACCGGGAACGGAATCCTGATAGATGTATACTTGATCTTGAGGAATCGCTGCAAAATCAGCTTCTGGTACACCAAAATTTGCAGAAAGTACGTCTTTGGGAGTATGTGCGAACCAATCCGAGATGGATAGGGTGTTCAGATCGGAGAAACTGCCATCATCAAAAACCAGCAAAAATTCGCACCCATCCTCAAGCCCCTGTATAGAGTGCGGAATGCCAGGAGGAAAATACCAGAGATCCCCGGGACCCACATCAGCAATAAAATTACGTCCATTTTGGTCAACTGCCGTAATGCGAGCACTTCCCAACAGCATATATGACCATTCCGCCTGCTGATGCCAGTGAAGCTCACGTACACCACCCGGTGTTAAACTCATATTCACCCCGGCAAGGGTTGTAGCAATAGGTAATTCCCTTACTGTTACTTCTCTTGACCACCCACCATGATTAAGCTGCATATGAGCATCAGAAAAAGAAAATCTCATATTCGGAATGAGACCATTGTCCGTTACGGGGGGAACCAGCATATCAGGATTCTGTAGATCCCTCATCACATCACGTGGACCCTTGTCGATACCCCCAGCACCATCACTTCTGATGGGTTGGGGGATTCTTGCATTTTTCGGGCAATCATTATGCATCATTAGATCTTCCTCTCCAGGTTGAAGCTTGATGAAGTATGGGATAAGAGAAAATACGCATAAAGATTTTATGATCATGTGGTGAGTTTTATGCTGTATGCGTCAGATCTGTAAACTGTGCCTGAATGATTAGAGCTAAATCGTGTGGACTCAACTCCAGTTGGGTCCCAATTTTCCCACCGCTCACAACGATGGCTTCCAGTTCCAATGCAGGCTGGTCGATAAAAGTGGGGTAGAGCTTTTTCATTCCTATGGGGGAGCAGCCACCGCGAATATATCCCGTATACTTTTGCAAATCCTTAACTGGAAGCATTTCAATTTTTTTCTCTCCCGCGGATTTGGCTGCTTTTTTGAGATCAAGCTCTTTATGTACAGGAATCACAAAAATAAACAGATTTTGTTTGCCATGTGCAACCAAAGTTTTGAAAACCATTTCCGGGGCTCTCTCGATTTTCTCAGCCACATTCATCCCGTCTATTTTTCCGTCTTGATGATCATAACTCAAAATATTGTATTGTATATGTTGCCCGTCCAATATGCGCATGGCGTTTGTTTTGCTGGCACTCATCTTATTTCTTCCTTTCTTTAGAGTTTTTCCAAGTGATCCACATAATCCTTTGCATCCTTAAGGGAAAGATCCTTAGCGGTTCTCAGCTCTTTTATGGCTTGAATCTTTTTACCTTCCCTAATTAGCAGGAGCAACCTTTCATTGATATCTTCTGAAGCTCCTGCATCTAGAATATGTGGAGGAGTGGCAGCGATGGTACCTGACAGCGATGCGCCTTGTATTCCTGAACGATTTTCAAGACGCTCCACGTCGGATTTCAAGTCATTAAGCCGAGATTGAAGGCTGTAGACCTTAATTAAAAGTATGACGGAGAGGAGCAACGCGATTATTGCTATATACTCAATAGCTGACAACAGAATCCCCCCAATTTCACTTAGTTTCATCGCAAAGATGCCGCACTAAAAATTTGATTCTTATTTCTAGTATAGCATGATGATCGAAGAGAAGAGGAAAATGTGTACAAATTGACTTTTTGCAGGCAGAGCGTTATATTACAACTTATTATAAACCTTTTAATAAATACTGGAAAAGGAGTGTATTCAAATACAACCAGTCTCCAATAATACCATTCGGGTTAAACAAATTAATGTAGAGTTAGTTAAAAACACACTGAAATCCAAGGAATATGCAACCAAGTCATCCATAGCCAGTATCACAGGTCTTAGTGTGGCAACTTGCGGAAATATTCTGAATGAGCTTCTTCAAACCGGGGAAGTATTAGAGACGGAATTGGAAGAGTCGAATGGCGGACGTCCGGCTAGACGTTACAAATATAACGCTGACTATTCTTATATTATCTGTTTAAATGTGAAAACGGAAGGCGGTATACATTCTCTTACTTATGCTGTTGCCAATTTGCTTGGTGATATCATCATCGAGAATACTTCCAATGTGCCTCATATTGATTATGAGGTCATAGAAACCCAAATTGGAGAGCTGATTAATAACTATGGAAACGTCAAAGCCATTGGGATTGGCATCCCCGGGGTTGTTCATCAAGGGATTATCGATGTTTGTGATCTCGACCTGCTCATAGGAGTCCCTGTAGGTCCACGGCTTCAAGATAAATACGGATTAGAAGTTACCATTGAAAATGATATGCATTTGACAGTCTACGGATTTTATAACATGCAGAATTATGATGAGGATAAAACCTTTGCTATTGTTACGTTTCCCAAAGACAATTTCCCCGGCGCGGGTTTTATTGTCGATGGACATTTGTTAAAAGGAAATACCAAATTTGCTGGGGAGGTTTCCTTCTTACCCTTTGATTTAACAAGAGAGGAACAGCTTAAACAGTTAAATAGCACAGAGGGATTTGTTCCTTTGGCGATCAAAACGATAACTTCCATTATTGCGATTATAGATCCTGTATCTATCGCTTTGACTGGAGAGTTATCCAAGCCGAATCTGTTGGACGATATTTATAACGGCTGTCTAAAAGATGTACCCAAAGAACATATGCCCGAGATTTTTGTGAAAAACGATACACATGATGAATACATGCGTGGGTTGATTTCGGTGACCCTTGAAAGTCTGACGTACAATTTGCAATTGGTGGAGAAAAGGAAATAGGGCATCGTTCAATAAAGAATGAGAGGATGAGATTAATGACTCAAAAATCGATTGCATGGACTACAGGGACATGGACTAATCACCCTGTATCATCCATAGAAGAAGATCAGTTCCTTAAAGTTGAAACCAGAGAAGGAAGCGACTACTGGGAAAAAACTTTGTATGGATTTGAACGCAGTAGCGGACATTCCCTGCTTACAGACTGGGAAGAAGGCTCTGCCATCGAAGTCACGTTTCAATTAGGCTCATTTACGGAGCTCTACGATCAGGCAGGTATAATGCTGTATCAAGGACAGCAAAAGTGGATTAAAGCCGGAATCGAATTAAATGATGGAATTCCTCAACTGGCAGTCGTAGTCACGGATGGCTATTCCGATTGGTCATTAGCTCCTGTACCTGATTGGGTAGGGAAAAATGTGACGATTCGTGCTTCACAGCTACAGGATGCAGTTATCATTAGAGCCCGAACCGAAAATCAAAGCTGGCGCACCGTACGTGTAGCACGTTTTCCTTATGAAACGGGACAACAGGCGGGTCCTTTTGCCTGCGCGCCGACTCGAGCCGGCTTTCAGGTTATCTTTACTCGCTGGGTAAGCACTGAACCAGATAGAGATATTCATGTAGATCCGCCATTTGAAGAATAGCCATTTTACTCAATAATAGAAGAGTTATAAATATGGGAGTAATTATTGGAGATAATACAATTATAAGCTCTGGAAGTTTTTAAAATAATACTTGACATGAAACGCGTTACAAACCTTAAGATTCAATTAGAAGTACTTTATAACACATTAGCATAGAGGTAACGTATTTCTATCCTAGTTAATGAAAAACATCAGCAAAGGCGGAGAAAATATGAGTACACAGTTTCCAAAAGATTTCCTGTGGGGCGGAGCAGTTGCTGCTAATCAGCTCGAAGGCGCTTATCAAGAAGATGGAAAAGGCTGGTCCATTCAGGATGTAACTCCTCGTGGTGGCTGGGGGCCCGTTACGGATGTACCAACAGAAGATAACATGAAATTGATCGGTATTGATTTTTATCATCATTATAAAGAAGATATCAAACTTTTTGCGGAAATGGGCTTCAAAGTATTCCGTACTTCTATCGCATGGTCACGTATTTTCCCTAAAGGTGACGAACTGGAGCCTAACGAAAAAGGCTTGCAATTTTATGATGATTTGTTTGATGAACTTCACAAATATGGAATTGAGCCACTCGTTACATTATCTCACTATGAAACACCTTTACATTTGTCCAGAGAATACGATGGTTGGGTAAACCGTAAGCTTGTTGATTTTTATGAGCGCTATGCTACAACTGTATTTAATCGCTACAAAAATAAAGTTAAATACTGGTTGACTTTCAATGAAATCAACTCCATTCTTGAAGCACCATTCATGAGTGGAGGAATTAGCACACCAAAAGATCAACTTAGTGAGCAAGATCTTTATCAAGCTATTCACCATGAGCTTGTAGCGAGTGCAAGAGCAGTAAAAATCGGTCATCAGATCAACCCTGATTTCAAAATTGGCTGTATGGTGCTGAGCATGCCTACTTATCCGCTGACACCTAATCCGGACGATGTGATCGCTGCGATGGAATTTGATCACAGAAACATGGCATTTGCCGATATTCACGCAAGAGGTCAATACCCAGGTTACATGAAACGTTTCTTTAAAGAAAACGGAATTTCTATTCACTTTGAACCAGGTGATGCCGAAGATTTGAAGCATACCGTTGATTTTATCTCGTTCAGCTATTATATGAGTACTTGTGAGACAGCTGACGAAGCTAAAAAAGTCAAAGGTAAAGGTAACATCCTTGGTGGTGTCAGCAATCCGCATCTCGAGGCAAGTGAGTGGGGCTGGCAAATTGATCCGCAAGGTCTGCGTTATGTCCTGAATACATTCTATGATCGCTTCCAAAAACCACTGTTCATCGTTGAAAATGGCCTGGGCGCCGTTGATGAACTGATCACGAATGAAAAAGGCGAAAAAACGGTTGAAGATGACTACCGAATCAACTACCTGAATGATCATTTGGTTCAAGTTGGAGAAGCTATTGAGGACGGAGTAGAGGTTTTGGGCTACACGTCTTGGGGATGTATTGACCTTGTCAGCGCATCGACCGCTCAGCTTAAAAAACGTTATGGCTACATTTACGTAGACCGTCATGATGATGGCAGCGGTACACTTGAAAGATATCCGAAGAAATCGTTCCATTGGTACAAAGAAGTTATTGCTACGAACGGTGAAAGCTTGAAACGTTAATTTATAAATAAACCAGTGATTAAGTATTAAATTTACAATGAAGGCTTATAGATAGCGACCGCTTCTTCTCTTTTACGAAGCGGTCGCTAATTTTTTAGGGGTATTAGCAACCGGGTTACAAGCTGAGGACGAAAGAGCTTTCATGAATGATTCGTAAGCGTTATTTATTGGTAATTGATGATAAATAGATTGGACAAAAATTAATTACTGAGATATATTGAGACTTATTAAAACGTTAATAATAACGATGTTAAAAATTGAGTCCAGTATAAATTAATGATGAGGGCTGCAGAAGGAGGAAAATAATGAAGATTGAGCATGTAGCGATCTGGGTGAGAGACTTAGAAAAGATGAAAAGCTTTTACGAGCAATATTTTGATGGAAAATCTAACGATAAATATTATAACGCTACAAAAGGATTTGAGTCCTATTTTATCACCTTTGAGGATGGAGCAAGGTTAGAGGTTATGCGTAAAACGGGAGTAGATCATTCACCACAGATAAATATTACGGGCTGGGCTCATGTGGCATTTTCCGTTGGAAGTAAAGCACGGGTGAATGAAAAGACAGAGCAGCTCATGCATGCAGGATATGAAGTTGTGGGTCAGCCAAGATTGACAGGTGACGGCTATTATGAAAGCGTAATTAAAGATCCAGAAGGTAATTTGGTGGAAATTTCAATGTGAGTAGCTTTCCAGTTCTGAAGAGTGAGCATGTGGAATCCTACAATGAAGCTTTAAAAGAAATCTGAATTCTGTATCTAAATAAGCAAAGCGAGGATGGACATGACAGAAAAAGAAAGATCACAACTAGGACTCCTATACAATGCTAATTATGATGAAGAGTTAATTGAAGAACGTTTACACGCTAAAGTTCTCTGCCACGAATATAATCAGCTCCATCCTAGAAATATCGAAGAACGAGAAACACTCATCAAAACTTTACTTGGGAAAACAACTGATAGATTCTTGATTGAGCAACCTTTCGTATGTGACTATGGCTATAACATTGAAATCGGTGAAAATTTCTATAGTAACCATAATCTAGTTTTGCTTGATGGGGCAAAAATCGTTTTTGGTGATCATGTGTTTGTTGCTCCTAACTGCGGATTTTATACTGCGGGTCATGCTCTTGATGTAGAACAACGTAATGAGGGATTGGAGATTGCATTTCCAATTACAGTCGGCAATAATGTGTGGATCGGTGGTAATGTCAGCGTTCTGCCTGGTGTTACTATAGGCGATAACTCCATTATCGGTGCAGGAAGTGTTGTTACCAAAGATATCCCTTCTGGTGTGATTGCTGCTGGAAACCCTTGCACGGTAATCCGTAAAATCACCGAAGATGATAAGACCAAGTACAAAAGGAACTAATAATAAACTACAGCTCACTCGGAACTGTAGTTTATTTTCTTAAAAGAGTATTATCAAACGAGAGAAAATTTTTGCACAGATTTGTTCAGGGAATAATGCAATAATGTACTTAAGTGGAATGTTTTTTAGCCTATTCAGAAAGGAAAGAACAATCATGAAATTGATGTTTATTTCAGATATTCACGGCTCGCTGCACTGGTTGCAATTGGCACTGGAAAAGTTCAGGGAGGAGAAAGCCGATCGTCTTGTCTTGCTCGGAGATTATATGTACCACGGACCACGTAATCCGTTACCAGAAGGGTATAATCCGGCAGAAGTGGCCGCTCTGCTGAATAAGTACAAGTCCCACATTGCGGTTTCTGTGCGCGGGAATTGCGATGCAGAGGTGGATCAGATGCTACTTGAGTTTCCTATGATGGGTGATTATGCTTGGCTGTACCATGAAGGACGGAGAATCTATGTCACGCACGGACATGGCTTTAGTATCGGAAATTTACCACCACTGGAAGCGGGAGATGTGTTCATCCAGGGACATACTCATATTCCGGTAGCGGATGTGGAAAATGGGGTCTTTATACTGAACCCCGGTTCGATCTCGCTGCCAAAAGATAACTATCCATCCTCTTACGGTGTGCTGGAGGGAGCACATTTCACTGTGAAGGATTTTGATGGGAATACGGTGAAAGCAATCACGTTTTCAAAGTAATTTACTCAAATGTGATTGTAAATTATTAAAACTTTTCCGCTTCGATTGAGACAAAGATCATATTATTGTATGATAGGAGCGGAGTCTACATTATGAAAAAGAAAGAGAGCTTCATTACATGCAAATTAAGGATTCACATTATAAGATGCCGCCTGAATGGGCGCCACATGAACGCACGTATATTTCTTGGCCTGTAAAATCTTCAATGGTTTACCCGAATATGCATGCTGATGTATGCAAGGGCTATGCCGGAATTGTACGCGCCATGGCGGAATTTGAACCAGTTACTGTGGTCGTAAATCCGGATGATCTGGAGAGCGTTAAGGCGCTTGAACTTGGGGAACGTGTAGAACTGCTGCCGATTGAACACAGCGATGCGTGGCTGCGTGACAATGGCCCTACTTTTCTCACAGACGAGCATGGTCAGCTGGCAGGTGTAAACTGGAAGTTTAACGCCTGGGGTGGTAAATACGCTCCATGGGACCTGGATGATCAGGTTGCGCCGCAAATTTTGGACAAACTTGGAGTTCCACGGTTTGATGCACCGCTTGTGATGGAAGGCGGCTCACTGCACGTAGATGGCGAAGGCACACTGATTACAACCGAAGAGTGTTTGCTCAATTCCAACCGAAATCCGGAATTAAACAGAGAAGAAATTGAACGGTATGTATGTGAGTATACAGGTGTAGAGAAAATAATTTGGCTAAAACGTGGTCTTAGTGGCGACGAAACAGATGGCCATGTGGACAATATTGCTTGCTTTGCAGCTCCTGGCAAGGTCATTATGCAAGTATGTGATGATCCTGAGGATGAAAATTACGAAATCACGCAGGAAAATCTGCGTATTCTGGAGCAAGCAACGGATGCCCAAGGCCGTAAGCTGGAAGTGATTCGGATCGGTCAGCCGCCGCGTGTGGATTATGAAGACAGCCGATTGACACTGAGCTATATTAACTTCTACTTTGTGAATGGCGGTATCATTTTGCCAGTGTTTGGCGGCACTGCCGCTGAGAGCGATCTTGCAGCTGAGCAAGTGCTGGCAAATGTATTTCCAGATCGCACCATTCGGACTGTAGACGGTATGGCGGTCATCCGTGAAGGCGGTAACGTACACTGTACGACCCAGCAGATGCCTGCTTTAAAGCGTTGAACGATACAACATCTAAAAGGAGGACTAAAGTGAGAAAAGTAAAAGTGGCAGCGACTCAAATGAGCTGCTCTACCAATATCGAAGAAAATATAAGCAAAGCAGAGAAGCTAGTACGTGAAGCGGCTGCGCAGGGCGCACAAATTATTTTGCTGCAGGAGTTGTTCGAGACTCCATATTTCTGTCAGAAGGAAAAGTCTGATTATTATTCATATGCAACTGAGCTGGAGCACAACAAGGCGGTTAACCATTTTAAGAAGATCGCCAAAGAATTACAGGTTGTACTGCCCATCAGTTTTTATGAAAAGAAAAACTACGCGCGCTACAACAGTCTTGCTGTCATTGACGCAGACGGTGAAGTGTTGGGTAAATACCGCAAAAGTCATATCCCAGACGGTCCTGGGTATGAGGAAAAGTTTTATTTTAATCCGGGCGATACCGGTTTTAAAGTATGGAATACACGTTATGCCAAAATTGGGGTAGGCGTGTGCTGGGATCAATGGTACCCTGAGGCGGCCCGCTGTATGGCGCTTATGGGCGCAGAACTTTTGTTCTATCCGACAGCTATTGGCTCGGAACCGCAGGATTCTGCCATTGATTCCAAAGATCACTGGCAGACTTGCATGCTGGGTCATGCTGCTTCCAATCTGATCCCAGTCATTGCTTCCAATCGGATCGGAACTGAAACAGACGAGGACTCCAGTATTACATTCTACGGTTCATCCTTTATTGCCGGGCATCAAGGTAACAAGATCGCAGAAGCGGGTCGTACTGATGAGGAAGTACTTACTGCTGAATTTGACCTGGATGAGCTGGAAGTAGGACGGATTGAATGGGGCATTTTCCGTGACCGTCGTCCTGAACTGTACAATATGATTGCCACCTATGATGGTGATTTAAAAGTATAATCTAGACAAGTCTCCCTTGACGTCAAGCTGAGGTGTTTCCTTTCATTGGACTCTCACCCGGCTTTTCGGGCAGGGGATTTTTGGTTTCTGAATGGAATACTTCTAGTGATGGAGAGGAGGAAGGAAAATAGCAATGAGGCGTAAGGGTATAGACCAATCGCTCGCACAGTTCACAACTTCCAATCTCTCCTAAAGCCACAGCCTACGTACCTTTATTCAGAAAAAATGGATATGCCACAATGTGTGGGCTGCTGGACAGATATGTTAGGGAAGGGATTTTGGAGCGTGTACCCAACGGTTTCAAAAGAACGGATCGGTAGATGGTCCGGAATATAAGCATGATTTTTCACACTAAAGGAACATTTCTCATAGGATTGTTCCTTTTTTATGTCTAAATCCAGTTAATCTATAGACTGAAACTATGATTTGATACATAAAATAGCATTAGAATTTATGGATTAGATGATATAAAATCAAGTCATAAGGAATGATCGTACTCAATAACATCTCGATATTCCCAAAAGTGAAAAAAATCACATATGAGAATGCTTTAATGGAAGCTTGAACATGAAATTTGTAAACTCGCAAGGAGGAAGAACAATGAACCACTATCCTGCTATCTTTGAACCTCTAACCATACGACGCATGACCTTGAAAAATCGGATTGTTATGCCCCCGATGGGAACTAACTTTGCTGCCATGGACGGAAGCTTTGTTCAGGATCATATTGACTATTACGTGCAACGGGCCAAAGGTGGTACCGGCTTGATAACAGTAGAAAATGTTTGTCTGGATTTCCCGATGGGTACAAACGGAACAACCCAGTTGCGTATGGATAACGACCAGTTTATTCCCGGACTGTTTAGATTAACAGAAGCCCTGCATTCTTATGGAGCCTGTGTTTCTGTACAAATTAACCATGCGGGTGCTTCGGCTTATGCGGGACGACTGAACGGAGTTCAGCCTGTATCTTCTTCGAATATTCCTTCTAAAAAGGGCGGAGCTATTCCAAGACCTCTGCAAAAAGAAGAAATTTACGCCATTGTGCGCAAATACGGAGAAGCAGCGGGAAGAGCGCAACGAGCAGGATTTGACTGTGTTGAAATTCATGCGGGACACTCCTACTTGCTGAGTCAGTTTCTTTCACCGATGTATAATAAACGCACGGATGAATTTGGCGGAAGCGCAGAAAACCGTACTCGTTTTGCCAGATTAGTCATTGATGAAATTCGTTCAGTGGTCGGCCCATTTTTCCCTATTTGCTTACGTTTTAGCGCGGAAGAGTTCACAGAAGGTGGGAACACACTGGAAGATACACTCGAGTTATTGGAGTATCTTAATGATGAGGTAGATATTCTGAACGTTTCTGCTGCTCTGAATGATTCCATCCAGTTCCAGATTGACGGGATGAACCTGCCGGATGGTTGGCGCTCATATATGGCTAAAGCGGTAAAAGAAAAATTCGGGAAGGTCACGATGACCTCAGGTAATATTCGGAGCCCACAGGCTGCGCAGGATATTTTGGAGAGAGGTGACGCTGATCTTCTGGCTATGGGTAGAGGGTTGATTGCAGAACCGAACTGGGTGCTTAAAGTGCAAAACGGCTACGAACATTTGCTTAGAAAATGTATCTCTTGCAACATTGGTTGTGCCGATCATCGTATCTCCAAAAGTAAACCGATTTGCTGTACGGTAAATCCGGATCTGTTCAAGGAAGCTGAATACCGGAAACAACGTGTTAAAAACAATGTTCAGGTTGTTGTTATTGGTGGGGGCACTGCCGGCATGGAAGCAGCATGTACGGCAGCCGAAGTAGGCTGCAAAGTAACCCTCTTTGAGGAGAAACCAGAGTTGGGCGGCTTGGCTCGTGATATTGCCCGCTTGCCAGACAAAACACGTATCAATGATTTCCCTGATTATCTGATTCAACGCACCAAACAGTTAACCAATCTGAACATTGTAACAGGGACCCGAGCCGATTTGGCGATGATTAGTGCCCTGAATCCTGATATTATTGTCAATGCGACGGGGTCCACACCACTTCTTCCGCCAATTGCAGGTTTGCATGAACAACTGGGCAAACCGGGCACAAAAGTGTTCTCCATCTTTGATCTTTTGCACAACATGGAGAAATTCCAGGAGTTTGAAGGTAAACGCATTGCTGTAGTTGGTGGCGGAGCTGTGGGACTGGATGTCGTCGAATATTACGCAGAGCGTGGAGCAGAAGAGGTTTCCATCATTGAGATGATGCCGCTACTGGGTAAAGACCTGGATATGATTACTCGCATTTCCATGATGAAAATGGTAGAGGAGCAGGAAGTGAACGTCCATACGGAAACAGCTTTGACAGAAGTGTGTAGCGACCGCTTCAAAGTAAAGCATGGAGAACAGGAGTTTGAGATTCCTTTTGACCTTGGATTCGTATGCTTGGGTATGCGTTCATACAGTCCGCTGATGGACAGCTTGCTCGAATATGGTAAAGAACATCAAGTAGAAGTTATTAATATCGGGGATAGTAAACAAGCTCGTCGTATTATTGATGGCACACGTGAAGGTCGCAATATTTTGAAAACCATTCAACGGGTAGACGAATTTAAACATGAGTTTTCTTATTCTTACTAATTTGACAATACAAGTGATGGGTGTTCACGATGGCAACCCAGTGAATATTGAGGTTGAAGAGACGACTTGTCTTTTCAGCCTTTTTTATTTGAGTTTTTCCTGGAAGAAGATTGATTCCTCTGTCATTTCAAAGGTAAACTATGGAAAGCAAATATAGTAAGTAAGGCTATCTTAACGTGGGGGGATGAGCGTGAATCGACTCTTTAGTGAAATACCGGGTGCCAGCATGTGGAGCAGCGTGGAAGAGATTCATAAAGGCTGGTCTAGTGACAAAAAATATTATATTCAAACCACTGACGGTAGGGACTTGCTGCTAAGAATGTCGGATATGGTTCATTATGATAAAAAGAAATGCGAGTTTGAAGCTGTAACAAAGTTGAATCACGTGGAGAATCTGTTCATGTCCCGGCCGCTTGAATTTGGGATTTGTCATGATGGTCAATCTGTGTATTCTCTGTTCACCTGGATCGAAGGGAAAGATGCTGAAGAGATTATCCCCACGTTAACCGCAGCACAACAGTATCAACTCGGAGTTCAGGCAGGAGATGCACTAAAAAAAATGCATGAGATTCATGCGGAGCAAGATCGAGTCCCATGGGCTGAACATTATAATGCCAAAATCAACAGATATATTACAAACTATAAGTCATGCGGTATTCCCCTAAAGGGAGCAGATCAAGCCATAAGCTTTATTGAGAAAAACCGCCATCTATTAGAAAATCGTCCCCAGACTTTTCAGCATGGAGATTATCATGTAGGCAATATGGTGGTTAACCCATCTGGTGAACTGGGTATCATTGATTTTAATAGAATGGATTATGGTGATCCTTGGGAGGAATTCAATAGAATTACCTGGTGTGCAGCATTAAGTCCTTTATTCGCTTCGGGCCGTATCCACAGTTATTTTAATAACCATGTACCTGATTTATTTTTTAGATTAATGGCTCTGTATATTGCAAGCAATCAGCTTTCATCGATTCACTGGGCCATTCCATTTGGCAAAGAAGAGGTAGACGATATGGTGCAACGAGCTGAAGAGGTTTTGGAGGCGTATAATTACTTTCAAACCTATATACCGAAATGGTACGTGCCCAGTTACAGCGACTTGTAAAAGCGAAGACCGCCGCTCCTGGGAGTGACGGTCTTTTTTTAGCATTCTATTATTGTTTCTTAATCTTATACGTAAATTCCCAAACGGCTTGATGACCTGAATAACGTCCACGGTTTTCAGTAACCGTCACTCTTAACTTAACGGTAGAACCTTTGGCAGAAACCGAGGAGACCTTTACATTCTTGGTGGCTTCGCCTTCATCAGGAATTTTGTCTTGTTCCTCGGCATACGCATACAGCTTTATGCTACCATTCGATTTGACCTTCACGCTGTTACCTTCACTAATGGATTGATCTGCCACCTGGGCAGCAATGGCCCATTCGTTGCCTACGTGATCGTTGGATACCAAGGTTGCTTGTTGAAACGTAACGATATACGTTGATGTTGCCGAAGCTGCGAGTGCGTACGTTCCGTTGAATATTAAGGATACCACTACCAATAGAATAGCTGATGCTTTCGTCCATACTCTATTCATTCGCCTGTCTCCTTCAGTTGGATATATTGAGGAAATTCCCTCTATTCTAATTATCGTTTGCATCAAACAGAATTGTTAATGGTTGGTAAAAAAAGAATTTGACTTCTTATTGCATCACTTGTGATCTAACATGATTATGACTTGAATTTATTTAGTAGAGAAAGGGAAGGGAAAATCTGATGAAAAAAATATATAGCGAACAAGAACTCATAGATATGACTATTAAACAGCTTGAACAAACTTCAATATATGAAGACCAGTATGAGCAATATGTAAGACGACCTTTCCGTACGGATTTTTATGATGATCTGAGCCCGTATGTGCAAGTGGGCAAGCGGGGTTATACGCTCCAGATGTATGAAAGAGGCATACAGATGCTGAACAAGCTTACGAAAGAGGAAGAGGATGTGATTTATTGGATCATCGAAGATACAATTCACATCATTGCTCATCTAAATTTGCTTCGCAAATATAAAGTGGATAACATAAATACTCATTTAAAATATACCAAGGAAATCACGAAGGAGCTGACAACTGCAATGAACAAAGCATTTTATGAAATTGGAGGAATCTACCAGGAATGGCATGAAGCGAATAGAAGGGGAGCACTGGAGAACCCATTAAAGTAAAACAAAAAAATAAAGAAACAGTTGACAATCACTAATATAAAATTTACAATTTTATATTAGTGATATTGATAATCATTATCACTAATTTTAAGTATGTTTTGCACTTACTATATTTCAAAGGAGATTTACAACATGCATCGTATGATGAACAAGAAATTTCACATGATTTTATGTGCACTATTCGTAGTGATTTTTGTTATTTCAGGTTGTGGGAATGCTGGCAGTTCCTCTGATTCATCTGCTAAACCCGCGTCGCCCACGAAGGAAGAGGTAAGCAGTGATTCTGATACGCGTACAGTCTCTACGGTAAAAGGAGATGTGAAGGTGCCCGCTAATCCTCAACGGGTAGTCGTGAACTGGTATGTTGGCGATGTATTTACACTAGGGATTAAGCCGGCCGCAGTCATGGGGTGGAAACAAGAAACGATGCCTTTTTACGATAAGTTTAACGACATCCCCAATATCGAAAAGTGGGAAACTGAGGAAATTATGAAGTATGATCCTGATCTCATCATTACATATGATACAAAGGATTATGATAAGCTCTCTAAAATTGCGCCTGTTCTTGTGATACCTGAGGACAAAATGACCTCCCTAGAACGTTTGAAATTTCTTGGTCAGGCCACAGGACATGAAGCAGAAGCAGACAAAGTGATTTCACTGTTTGAAAGCAAGCTGAGTCAGGCCAAAGAAAAACTAAATTCCGACATATTCAAGGACAAAACGTTTAGCATTTTCGAGGACTGGGGCAGTGGCTCCTATGGAATTTATTATGAAACAGGCTCACGTGGAGGAACGTTGCTTTACAATTATCTTGGACTTCACAAACCGGAAAAGCTCAACACATTGGTTAAAAGCTCCGGAGAGCGTCGAGGTTCTTTATCCTACGAGGTAGCTGCTGAATACTTTGGAGATTATGTCCTTTGGTTTAAGCAGGAAGGCAAGGAATCCGAATATGCGAAGACAAAAATCTGGAGCAGTATTCCAGCCGTTAAAAACGGACATATCATCGAAATTCCAGCGAAATATGCAGGACTGTTCTATTATTCCGACGTTGCTAGTATGACGGGGCAGCTAGATTATATTATTAGCAAATTGCTGGAACAGACTAAGTAACGTTGCATAATTGACCAACTAAGGGTGTAATCGATGTCTACTCACAAAGAACCAAATAAAAAAGGAATATTTCATTTTATAGGCTATATGATCATGGGCGTGTTCCTGCTCCTGGTGGTTACCGCAGCATCTATTACCTTTGGTGCTGCGGAAATGAGCTTGAAGCTGGCGTGGGGGGCTATATTTCAGTTTGATCCCAACATTACGGAACATCAGATTATTCACACCTTGCGTTTTCCACGTACCGTGGCAGATATCATAGTAGGGTGCAGCTTGGCTGTGTGTGGGGCAATTATGCAGGGAACCACTCGTAATCCACTAGCGGATTCGGGACTCATTGGCATAAGTTCAGGCTCGACATTTGCTATTGCGTTATGTATGGCCTTTTTGCCTGGTCGTACCTACGGAGAAACTATGCTGTATTCTTGCCTAGGTGCAGCAATCACTACTGGCATCACGTATTACATCGCTTCTATAGGCAAGCGAGGAATGACGCCTCAGCGACTGGTGTTAGCAGGAATGTCCATCTCCATGCTTTTTGGTGCGTTTAGTACGTTTATCGCTATTAAGTATGAGATTGGCCAAGCCCTTGATTACTGGTCTGCTGGTGGTACAGCCAGTGCCAAGTGGGGCGAATTAGCTTTCATTGCGCCACTGTTTGTAGTGGGTTTGGTCTGTGCCATCGCGCTTTCTCCCTCGATTACGATTTTGAGCTTCGGGGAGGATGTGGCATCAGGCTTGGGTATTCGTGCGAATAGGATTAAGCTGTTTTCAACCTTAATTGTATTAATTTTAACAGGGTTATCGGTTATTGTGGTCGGCCCTGTTGGCTTCGTTGGTTTGATCGTGCCACACATTATGCGCCATCTGGTCGGAACGGATTATCGGTATATTATCCCGGCCTCAGCTTTGTATGGAGCAGTCTTTCTGTTGGCGGCGGATTTACTCGGACGACTGATCAATCGCCCTCACGAAACACCCCTTGGCATTATTTTTGCCTTGGTGGGCGTACCCTATTTTCTCTACCTTGTGCGCAAGCAGAGGAGGGAGTTTAGTTGAAACTGTCCCGTAATACCAGGGGGATTAGCATTATTTTACTGTTAGTAGTGCTGACGCTGCTAGTGGCTGTACTCAGTATGAATGTTGGGAAAATGAACCTTTCTCCACTCGAAGTTTTCAAGGTCATCATTGGCGAAGGAACGAGCAAACAGAACCTGATCGTGTTTGACTTTCGACTGCCACGTATTGTGCTTTCTATATTGGTAGGTATTGGCATGGGGATATCAGGCTGTATTATGCAAAGCTTGCTCAAAAACGACATGGCCAGCCCGGGGACACTCGGCATCAGCTCAGGCTCAGGGTTATTTGTACTTATGTATATTACGTTGTTCGCTAGTGAAGGATTGCTATCGCCTATTCTTCTTCCAGGACTGGCTTTTGCAGGCGGCCTTACGGCAGCATTTTTGATTTTTATGTTTGCTTTCAGGCGGGGAAGAGACATCTCGCCTACAGGCTTAATTTTAACCGGTGTCGCTATGGGCAGTGGCTACAGCGCATTATCTCTGATGTTGACACTCCGGCTAGACAAGCAACAGTATGACTTTGCTCTGAGATGGCAGGCTGGAGACCTGTGGGGGGACGACTGGAGCTATATTATGGTGCTGCTCCCGTGGGTGCTTATCATTTGCTTTTACGTTTTTTACAGGTCGAACACACTCAATACGTTGAATTTGGGGAATCAGACAGCATCGGGGCTCGGCGTAGCAATTAAAAGGGAGTTTATCGGCTTGACGATTGCTGCCGTTGCGCTCGCTTCTGGTAGCGTGGCACTTGGCGGAAATTTCTTTTTTGTAGGCATGGTCAGTCCCCATCTAGCACGCAAGCTAGTAGGACCCAATCATAAGCTATTGCTACCTACGACGGCATTAGTTGGTGCACTCGTCATTTTGATTGCTGACACACTTACTCGGACGATTAGTTTTGGAGCTGATATTCCAACCGGAATTATTATCACCATACTGGTTACCCCTTATTTCCTTTACTTGCTGTCGAAAGCCAGTTAAATGCATAATGAAAAGACGCTAACCCATGTCCATGCAAAATATGGCTGGGTTAACGTCTTTTTTATTGTTCTTTGGGCGATTCTTCATTGTCATAACTCAATTGCCATTCAATTCCAAACTTATCTTTAAGGCTACCGTAGCATTTGCTCCAGAATGTTTCTTGAAGCTCCATGTTTACGGTCCCCCCTTCTTTTAACTTATGAAAGTACGATCGAATTTTCTCTTCGTCCTTATTGACGATGGCGAGGCTGATGTTGTTTCCGGCTACGAAAGGCATACCAGGAAAAACGTCTGAAAACATGACATTACTACCATCAATTTGAAGCCGCGTGTGCATGACCAAATTTTTGGCTTCTTCTGGTAGAGGATAATCGGGATTGGGTGGTGCTTCACCGAACGTCATGATATGTGGTTTCTCAGTCCCAAATGCCTCTGCGTAAAACTCCGCTGCTTCGCGACAGTTTCCATTAAAGTTAAGATAAACATCAACAGACATGTGTTTCACTCCTTTATGGCTGATTTTTTACTTGCAAATTCTCACCTATCATTATTAGCCTGTGCAGAAGCAAAAATACTAAGTGTTCATTGACTTTCTAACGTGTAGCCGTTAAGGGGGATGTTAGCGTCTTTTTTAGGGATTAGAATTAAAGTAACCCGCAAAAAGACTGCTTGCTCTTAAGCAAACTATTTTGCGGGTTATTATATGGCTTGTTTAGAGGGAAATCAGGTTTGGAGTGGCAGGGTGATAGAGCAGATGACGTGAAATATCGCCGGGATGCTGTACGAAAAGTGGTCCCCAAGCAGGATTGGTATCGTGCATCAGCTTTAACAGGGACAGCATCCGATTAAATATAACCTGCAGATCCGCTTCCCGGGAAAGTCCCTCAGTAACAGCAGCAGCTACCACATGCGCGGCGTAGAAGCCAGAGCGGTGCTCGTCGGTAAGAGAACCGGTGGTTTGCAGCAAGGTACGTAAAAGTACGGCGACGCTCTCATCCTCGTTTCTCCAGTTTTGGATTTCATCCAGACTGTGATTTTCAAGGCTTGCAAGTTTAGTCTTCATAATGGCTTCAGCTACAATTCGTGCAGAACGTTTTGCTGTATTAGCGTCGATGGCTCTGCCGTTAAGCTTAATACTTGATAGATCCTTGTCGACTTCCGATTCAATGACTTCTGCCCATGCTCCAGCTTGGTCGAATTCCAAAAGTGCAGTGGCGTAGGCACCCAAATATCCCCGTAAAATATCTGCAGCATGTGGATCACGGGTAGGTCCTTCATTTCGAAGTTGAGCTCTTCCCGAAAAGGCGGCATTCATACCCCGGAAATAACCGATTAAGCCAATGGCAGCTGCTGGTCCCAGATTAAGGACACCCAATACATCCGAGGCGGTTTCATCGATGCGGGAAGCCCAGTAGTCCGGTAGTCCTTGTCCGATGTTTTCGCTGTTTAATCTGTTTCTAACGACATTGGCCAACTCTTGAATTAGACCCAGATCAGCATGCAAAATGTCATGACCACATACTTCATGCGGGATACTGGACCAAGCCAGCAGTCCATTTGTCGCATGCGCAGGAGGAAGACTGACAATCGCTGCTTGCACTTTAAATACTGCTGTGGCATCAGCGGGCCATGTGTACGGGCCATTTTCCGGCTCTCCCCATTTAACAAGTGCTGGAATAATACTGAGATCCGGTTCTTTTATTCCTTCACGATCTTCTGCGCTAAGAAAACCGTCATACAGGTCACTCACAATCTCCTGAAAAGCATCGGTCGCAAGTGCATTGTAGCCTTCTCCGTTTTGCAGAATGCTCTGAGCGATATCCAGCATGAGTCCGGCAGCTCTAGTTCTACTTGGGTCCTGAATCAAAATTTCAGTGAAGCCCTGTTGCCCAAGCTTGTCCAATTCCTTAATAAACGGAATCGCGACCGTTTCCTGATATATTTTCGGCAGTTTGGCTTTTGCCGCATGGAGTCTTCCCATCAATTGGTGATAATCCGTAGGGGCTGCCGGCCCCTGAAGATTGGAGAGAACCGCCTTTTTCACATTTTCGATACAAACAGACATGTTGGATACGTCGGGTTTGGTAACAGCGGTGATGCGATTTCTTTCGAGCATTCCTTGCATAATTAGATGACCTCCCAGTTTTTTTTGAATTAAACTACAACAGTTTACTCTGTACTCCACAAATGCTTCGCCTGACATTTTCCATCACTAAAAGTTAAAAGATAGAGATCCGGATTCGTGATTTCCTCCAGAATAAAATCTGGAGCATAATGATGCAGCAGGAGTGTTATGATCAAGCGATGGGTGACTAACAGAAAGGTGTGTCGACCGCTCTCCAGCAATTCTTCCGTTAAGGCAGTGACCCGGGTGTTAACCATTTTTTCAGACTCTTCAGCCGTAACTTCGGGCACCCCTCGTTCTCTAAGACGATCTTCAGGTGGATCAAGTTTGATGTTTAATCGTTCTTCAATGATTTCCGCTGTCTGCCAAGCTCGTTTATACGGACTGGAAATCAAACGGTCTACATGCAAGCCATCCATATGCAGTAGAAAATCCGCCAACTGCTTGGCTTGCTCGAAGCCCTCTGGAACTCTGAGCGGAGCATCCGGCTCATTACCAGTCCCAATACCGTGACGAACCACAAACAGGCTTACGTCATTATTCATCCTGTATCCTTCTTTTCTAGAGAAAATTAGCCATTTAAGTGGGGGAAAAGAAAGCTTTTTTCGCGGCCTACAATAACATGTGTGAGCTTTCACATGATTATGTGCTCCTTTATTTGGCACAGTTTATGCTTCAATTTTTTAAAACAAATGGGCATTATGATCAAAGTAATGGTATGATAGCTTAGTTAAATCTGAACGACTAGTAATGGAGTGATCATATGGGTGGAAAAAGCAAGGGCGGCGGGACCGGCAGAGGTACAGGTAGTAAGGGCTGGACACGCTGGAACAAAACTGCGAAGCCAGTAAGGACAAAAAGCGCTTCTACAAGCGCACCGGGAAGCAAAGCGGCAGGTGGTACAAAAGGCGGCACTGCCAAACCAACAAGGAATAAAAGCGGCGGCAGCAGTAGCAAATAAGCCGGGAAAGTATAAGTTGTCGTAAACGGCGAACATCTGATTAAGCAAGAACAATCAGGTGTTTTTTTAATTATTTTACTTATACTCGCATATTATAATCAGAAGCAGGTGAATCGTGAGAATTAACAAGTACATAAGTGAGACAGGATTTTGCTCACGTCGGGAAACCAATAGGTTGATTGCAGCAGGACGAATTACGATTAATGGAAATGTTTGTGAAGCGGGCGCAGAAGTAGAGCCACAGGATATCGTGCTGATTGATGGAAAAGCTATTCCGCTTAATTCCATTGAACCTGTATATTTGGCTCTGAATAAGCCTATAGGCATTGTTTGTACCGCAGCGGAGCAAGTGGCTGGCAATATTATTAGTTATGTCAATTATCCTTCACGTATCTTTGCCATTGGCAGGCTGGATAAAGCGTCAGAGGGACTCATTCTATTAACCAACGATGGAAGCATTGTCAATCAAATGATGCGTTCCGAGCATGGTCATGAGAAGGAATATATAGTGACTGTAGACAAACCTGTTACAAACGAGTTTACGCAGGCCATGTCTCGTGGCGTTGAAATATTGAACGTCATTACTAAACCGTGCAAGGTTGATCGTACGAGCGAATACGAGTTCCGCATTATTTTGACGCAGGGTCTGAACTTGCAAATTCGCAGAATGTGCAAGGCCTTGGGCTACAGGGTGCTAAAGTTGGAACGTATTCGAATTATGAATATTACCTTGGATCATCTGGAACGTGGGCAATGGAGACATCTGGAGAGGGAGGAACTGGAGTTACTTCTTGCTAAATTGCAATAATGATTACAACAAGAGCAAGTCCCCTAGCCCAATAGGCGTCTTCCATGTCCTTTGGACGTGGTGGAGAGGCTGGAATTGGACAGTATGTTCATACGGTCAATGCAACTTTAGTGATACTTTTTACGGAATTTCAACGAGCCGCCTACCTTACCCACCAGCCATAGCACAATAGGAAACACGATACCGAAAATCATGGCGTAAAAAGGCCATACTGAAAAAAACTTGATTAAAAATTGCATATTTGGCCAAATAGAATGAACCATTGCCATTGCGATTAGGATCAGAGGAACTAAGAGAGAGTTAGCGCTTCGAAGACGAAAAGCATCTGCAAGCCCTTGCGCTGAAACATATAAAAGCAGTGCGAGTCGGAAAAAAATGGTAACAAACCAGAACACTGCAACGACAATTTCAAACCGTTGAAGAAACTCCCCGTTACTGATTGTTCGGCTAATAAAATAAGTAGGAAACGTCAAATTAGATACAACACCTTCACTCATCACGGCGATTATTTGTAGAACCATGAAAAAATACATGCCGCCGCTAATCAAAGCACATGTAATCACTGTCTTTCTCCACTTCTTTGGATCGGGAATGTACTGTGCAAAAAAAAGATACAGAATTGCTTCAAGGTAGGGAAAGGCAAACAAATTGAACGAAGCGAGAACGATAGGGTTCAAACCATACTCAAAAATAGGGAGCACATTATTTATGTTGGTCTCAGGAAGAAGGGTAATCCTGACCAAAAGATATAGAACCAGAAGGAAAAAAAACAGGATTTCCGCACAACGGCCAATTACAGCAGGGCCTGATCGAACGGCGAAATAAATGACTATAAGCATGATGAAATATATCGCGTCGGAGGGAGTTTCCGGCATAATATCTATTGTGATAAAGTCGCCTAGATTTCGAAGCGTCATGATGAACACAAGAAAGGGAAAGAAAAAAATGAAAACGATGCTAATCGTCCCGCCCAAGGGACCGAAGAGGCAACGGAGATGCTCTACGAAAGATTTCCCCTGTATTTGCCTAGCGATGGAGGCATATAAAGGTATCAATAACAGATGGAAACCTAAGGAGACTGGGATGGAGAGCCAGGCATCTTGTTTAGCGGCAGCAGTAATTGCCGCTGGGAGCACCAGATATGCGCTTCCTATTTGATATAATGTAAACCACATAATAGCTTGTCTAACGGTCAAGTTGGAATTCATTCCAATGCCCCCTTAAGATAACATTTCTATAAGTAACCGGCTTACTGGTTGGAATAGGATTCGAATGCCCGTCAGTGGAGTCGGCAATTCAATGTTGGCGATCCGTAGGATAATCAATATAACGCCTATAGTCAACAATACCGAGCTGAATACAATTTCACGCACATATTGTTTCTTCTTGAGTTTTTTAAACTCATACAGCGATGTTAAAATGGAACTTACGAGAATCACATAAAGCATATGTATTCACTCCTGATTGTGTAGTCCCATATCGATTGGACTGGCGATTTCTCCGAACCGGATCAAACGATAATTGAGCTGAATATCCACTTTAAGCGTTTGGAATTTTTGTGACCAATCCTCTTTCCATCTATGCCATTCACGCGGGAACTTGCGGTGAAAAGCTTCTCCAAACCCGAATATATCGGAACCGATGTGTTGTGCATTTCGAATGCCTTCCTTCAAAGACTGTTCCAGATGCTCTTTAGCTGATTTTTGAAGATCTCTAAATGTCTCTTCATTCTTAAGGTTGGCATTGCACGAGACCGTTCCGACATTGGATTCTGTATCCACAATAAGAGAAATGTGCGGCTCATGGTCTATTATTTCTGGACGCATTTTTACTTTGGAACGGATTACTTCAACAACAAATTTTCCATTGGAATACGGACAATCGATGGAAGCTACGGTGCTGGAAACACGGTTGGATATATAGGTAAAGGCTTTACTTTGTGAATCATCCATCCAATTGAGAAGTCGATCGCCCTTGAAAACACCAATTCCAGTGAAAAAATATTTAACATGTTGGGGCGACTTTGTCACATTATCAATAGTTAGGCCTTTTTCTAGGTTTGTCAGTCGAATACCGGTGAGGACTGGTTCAATGCCATCCTCCGTAAATTTCTGCAAAAGATCTTTTACATTGACCGCGGAAGTGGGAGCCCAGGCTTTTTCAGAAAGCCTTAATGCCTTATACATATCCATTGCAGGCAAGATCTCGGTTGGAGCTACAAAAGTAACGGCCTCCTTTGCCGAGTTTTCTCTGACAACCGCCAAATAGAAATCAGGCCGAACTTCATGATCACGGAATAGAAAGTCCAGCGGCTCCTTGATTCCTTTTTTTGCTGTTTTTTCATCGAAAATTACAAATTTTAAGTGGGACATATACAATTTTCGGGAGGATTCCGTTGTTAATTTTCGAATAGCTTCAAATATGGTATCGGCGCGTTTGGAAAAAACGATCGTTGGCGTCCGTTCCATGGGGGAATTCCGAGACATTTGCGATGGGTCAACCACTTGTAGACTGACTTCATATTGGTCATCCACTGCATCAATACCCATAGCCATCACGACGGAAATTGCGCTCAATTCCTTATTGTTCCAGCAACCCGTAAGAAACACCATTAGCCAGGTGCACATTAACAGTAACAAAATGGTGGATCGGTACGAGTTCATGATGGTCTACTCCTTTAGTTTTTGCGATGTTTTTTTTTAGTTCTATATGGAAAACGCAATATTGCGTCCTTCTGCTCCGACGATTTGTAATTGGCAAAGGGGCTCAAATACGGTACACCGAATGAATGAAGTCCATTCAGATGCACAAAGAGCATGAGGATACCAACAGTCAATCCGTACACACCAAACATAGCGGCTATTCCTATGAAAGCGAAACGTAATATACGGATAGGAATGGCAAAGGTGTACGAGGGAATGACAAAGCTCGAAATGGCAGTTATTGCAACAACAATGACCATAACAGCCGAAACGATGTTTGCTTCTACAGCTGCTTGGCCAATTACTATTGACCCAACAATAGAAACGGCTTGACCGACCGTCCGTGGCATACGAAGACCTGCCTCCCTCAGAATTTCAAAAACCACTTCCATGATCATCGCCTCAATAAATGCTGGAAACGGAACTCCTTCACGTTGCGCGGATAAGCTTAATAACAAAACTGTTGGAATCATATCCTGATGGAATGTCGTTAATGCGACATAAATGGAGGGAGCCAACATACAGATTGCCAGGCAGATATACCTTAATATTCGAATGATACTACTGTAAATAAAGGATTGATAATAATCTTCTGCGGATTGAAGGAAATCTACAAACACCGCAGGTGCAAGGATGGCGAAGGGAGATCCATCCACAAATATCGCAATTTTCCCCTCCATAATTCCTGCTGCAATAGAGTCTGGGCGATCAGAATTATAAAAGAGCGGAAATATCGTGAGTTGTTTATCTTCTTGGAGACATTCTTCCAAATATTCGCTTTCAAGCACACCTTCTACATGCATGTCCTTTAACCTGGATATCATGTCCTGCACCTTTTTTAGGTCAGCCACCTCATGTAAATACATGACCGATATATCGGTCTTGGTTTTTTCGCCAACTTTTATGGTAGTTAGACGTACTCTTGTATCCTTCACCCTTCGACGAACCATAGTCGTATTCGTACGTAAAGTTTCTGTAAACGACTCTTGCGGACCTCTGACCACAGGCTGCGTCTTCGAGTCCGTAATGCTGCGTTCTTCCCATCCAGGCAAAGAAATGACCAATCCTTCATCCGTATCGTTCAGTAGTAGGAGAAGACCACCTGAGAGGATCTGTTCCAAGGCATCTTCAAAGTTTTGAGTAAAGCTTGCTTCACCAATGTCCAAAATTGCGTTTTTCAATAACGGTAAAGTGATCTCGTCAGAGGAAACACGATCATGCAACGGACGGATCACGTTGTCCTGTACCTTTTGCATGTCAGTCATTCCATCCAAATAAAAAAGAGCGGCGTGTTTATGGCCAGTCGTGATCTCACGAACAATAAAATCCGAACTGTTTCCCATGAAGTCACAAATGAGATCGATATTCTGGCATAATTGTCTTGAAAATTTGGTATGTAACTTCATTTTCACCCTCCTCAGATACGTAGTATTAACAATAATCCGAAATAATACCACAATAATCCATGATTATGTTTGTTGTCGGTAAGGTTAAAAACATCTTTAACGGTAGAGGATTCGGGCTAAGTAATTTTTGAAGACAGCTACGGACAACAAGGAACTGACGATGCAACTCTTGGATAAGGGAAATTTTGATATAGCAAACAGCGTAGCAGAAGGGTGACTACGAAGGGTACAATACCTGCAATAATATACTATATGCCATTTATCTTAAGATGTATTATTTCATGAGAATACGTTAAAGGAGTTTTCCTCATGAATATTACATCTGTTTTAATTTACTGCTTTATTGCCACTTTTACACCAGGTCCAACTAATATCGTTATACTATCTACAGTCCATAATTTTGGGGCAAAAAAAGCAATGAAATATACGTATGGAGCAACTCTAGCTTTTGGTTTATTACTTGTTATTTCTGCTATATTAAATACGATGCTTATAACGATCATACCGAAAATTTTAATTGTTATGCAGATAATTGGAAGCTGTTATATGTTCTATCTCGCCTATCAAGTTTACAAAATGGATACATCCAATCCAACCGTAAACCAATCAGCTACCTTTATGTCAGGCTTCCTTATGCAGTTTCTAAATCCAAAGGTAGTACTATTTACAATGACTGTAATTCCTAGTTTTATTATGCCCCACTATATCGCAATACCTGCGGTGACGATAAGTATTGTCGCTATAACGCTTATTGGTTTTTTAGCATTTGTGACATGGGTTCTTTTCGGTGCAATCTTCAAGGAGTTTTTACAGAAGCATAAAAAGACTGTTAATATAATGATGGCCTTATTTTTAGCCTATGCGGCCATAATGATATGGATGTAGGTAAGCTTGTTAGGGGTGATTGAAATGGACAAATTTATCTATAAGAAATCAGCAGGTATTACTGCATTATCAGCAAGTCTTTCTGAATTTAAGTATAAGAAGCACTCTCACATGGAGTATGCAATAGGCGTAACATTGCGTGGAATTCAAGAGTATACCTTGGATGGCAGCTTACAGTTATCCTATCAAAATGGTGTGATGCTTTTTAATCCAGAACAGGCGCATGACGGAATGGCACATAATAAGGTGGGGCTTGATTATGTCATGCTATATATTGAGCCACAATTGCTTTTAGAGATTATTGAGCACAAGGATATCGTACGGTTTTCAACGCCAATTGTGTATGACTATAGCCTTGAACAAAAAATATTAAGTCTTTCTAAGGCTATCTTAAGCGAAAAAGATGAGGCTTTGTGTAGCGAATTACTTTTATCCTTGACGGATAGCCTTTTTCAAACCAATCTTTCTACAGACAATAAGAAAGAGAACGTTTTAATTCGAATAGCGAAGGATATGATTCATACCAACTTAGAACATGTACTTAAACTTGACGAGATATGTAAAGAGCTTAATTTATCGAAATTTCAGTTTATCCGATTATTCAATGCTCATACTGGAATTTCACCATACCAATACTTTCTTAACTGCAAGATCGAACGTGCAAAGCAGTTAATAGAAAAAAATAGAGATATTTATTCAGCAGTAGCAGAATGTGGTTTTGTTGATTTAACCCATTTAAATAAACACTTTAAAAGTGTATATGGAACAACAGCATTTGAATATATGTCACATTTAAATTGAGGAGGAGGGAATACGTTGAAACAAACTACAGATTTGTTGAAGATGAAGCAAAACAATGAAAAGATTGTCATGTTAACAGCCTATGACTATCCTTCTGCAAAGCTTGCAGAACAAGGGGGCGTTGACGTCATATTGGTTGGTGATTCGCTTGGAATGGTTGTTCTGGGTTACGATTCAACAATTCCAGTTACAATCGAAGACATGATTCACCACACGAAAGCTGTTAAACGAGGAGCGAAGGATACATTTATCATTACGGATATGCCGTTTTTAACCTATCATTTGTCTGTTAGAGATACATTAATCAATGCTGGGGAATTAGTTCAAGATGCCGGTGCCCATGCGGTGAAGCTGGAAGGTGCCGATGAAGTCGTCGAACATATCGCCGCCCTGACAAGAGCAGGAATTCCTGTCTGCTCCCACCTGGGACTGACTCCGCAAACTGTTGGAGTTTTAGGCGGATATAAGGTGCAGGGAAAAGATGCATTAGCCGCTAAAAAATTGCTGGAAGATGCTAAGAAATGTGAAGCGGCTGGAGCATTTGCTCTTCTTTTGGAATGTGTTCCAAGACAACTTGCAGAAGAAGTAACCAAAGCCCTTTCGATTCCGGTGATTGGAATTGGTGCTGGATTGGATGTGGATGCCCAGGTTCTCGTATATCATGATATTTTAGGCTATGGTGTTGAACGTGTTCCTAAGTTTGTAAAACAATACCATTCGTTGAATCCGTTTATATTGGAGTCCATTCAAGCTTATACTGCTGATGTGAAGAATAAACGGTTTCCTGAAGAAAAACATACTTTTACGATGAAGGAAGAGGAACTGAAAGTACTTTATGGAGGTAAGGCTGGTGATTCACGGTACTGAAGATCCGATTATCCCTTATGAACATGGAAAAAATTTGGCTAACGAAATTACAGGTGCGGTTTTACTGAGTTCAATAAAACAGCGGCAGTCTAGGACTTTATTTTTCCGTCCATGGCTGCCGCTGTTTCTATTACTTGGATCATCAGTATAATGTAGTATCGTTTTACTCTTTGCCATTCCTCATTCAGCTAATGTTTTCCGTTAGGTAATTAGTAAAAGCAAATAAGGGGTTATACAAAATAATGTTTGTTTTCATTAACCCATTGAGTAAATGTTCTGGCTGGCTTGCTTGTAACTTGTTCTACTGTCGGTAGAACGGTATAGGCTCCTTTAGGAGGGTTTTTCCCAATCCCTATAATAAAGTATTCAATAAATTCATTGTCATAGCCTTTGCTTTTCCAATCTTGTTTTACTTGTTCTTCTGTAATTTCAACAAGATCAATGTATTTATCTATAACTACAGAAATTTGTTTAACCATACTTCTTGGAGACAATGCTTCTGGTCCTGTCAAATCATATGTCCGCTTATCATGGCCTTCTTCTGTCAGTGCCTTTACTGCGACATCAGCGATATCAGCTTCATGAATTCTAGCGCTTAAACTATCAGGGAAAGCCGTACGAATAATCCCTTCTTTTTGGATTGATTCTGTCCAACCACTGTAAAGTGCATTCTTCATAAATTCCACTGGCTTTAGTAAAGTCCATTCCATTCCACTATTTTTAATAACGTCCTCAATTGGGTTTCCTTCAAAATCTAACAGGGCTACAATTCTTGCAACATTAGCTTGTTTTGCCATCTGAATAATTCTTTTGTTTTTTATAAATTTTTCGTCCGATTGTTCACTCTGAGTGATCAGAAACAAGCTATCTATAGTATGGAGATGTGCTTGTATAGTCTCGGGAATATCAAGGTCACCTAGAACTACTTGTGCTCCTTTAGGTAAGTTGCTTTCCTTCCTTGACAATGCCTTTACTTCTATATCTTTTGCAACTAGTTGTTCAACAATATGACTCCCCACACTTCCTGTTGCTCCTGTAACTAGAACTTTCATTCCTTATATCCTCCCAAGATTAATTATTTAGGTATTACTTTCGATTAGATACTCCTCATGGTCTACTGCTATATGAAGGTTACTTGGTTATAATAAAGTGTGGTGTAACACCATAGTCAAGGAGGGATTTCATGGAGAATAATGTTCAAACTCATTTAACGTCAGGACAATTTGCAAAAGTGATGGGTATTAGCAAGGATACTTTATTTCACTATGATCGACTTGGAATTCTTTCTCCTGAATTTAAAGCTGAAAATGGGTATAGATATTATTCAATTAATCAAATCGATGTTTTTAAAGTGATTTCAATACTTAAAGAATTAGAAATGCCATTAAAAGAGATAAAAGAGTATTTAAATAAAAGGTCACCTCAGGAGCTCATTGTCCTACTTGAGAAAGAAGAGGCAATGCTGAATTCTAAAATTAAACAACTGCAAAAAATGAAAAATATAATATCAGAGAAGAAACGAATTACCCAAGCAGCAACTGAGATCGTTACAACTGATATTATTATTGAGGAAAAAAAGGAGGAGTTTTTGGTAGTAACAGAGGCTGATCCTTACACAAATGATAAAAGCATTTACGATTCTATGATAAAACACGAAAAGTACTTGAACATTTATAGTATTGATGCTTCCCATACAGTAGGCTGGATGAGAGATACTAAAAGAGTCTTAACAAATGAAACATTCAATTATGATTATCTTTTTACTAGAGTTAGTAAAAAATCAAATTATTCAAATTTCAAGCGAGAAAAAGGAACATATTTAATCGCGTACCATATAGAGGGATACTCAAGCGTATGTGACACTTATGATCGAATAATAAGTTATGCTAAAGATAAGAGCATAGAATTACAGGGATTTTTTTATGAGGATGTTTTGTTAGATGATCTTTCAGTTAGAGGTTATGAAGAGTATTTAATTGAGATCTCTGTTCAAATTTTAAAGATGTAGATTAGAAAACAAAGAAGACCCATCACGGTAAATCAAACTTTCCTGCTGGTTAAACATCCATGCATCCCAATAAAACATTTTCCTCGCTGTAGTGAATGCCTAATGTCTGTTGAGCCGTACTTACTACTATTAATTGGGGTGATCTACAGATCGCAAGAGATAATGAATGCAAACATTCAAAAAATACAGGTTGAAAATAGTACCATATCGAACTATAATATTAGTACGATATGGTACTTTTTTTGAGAAAATGGAGGTGCACATGGGAATTATAAAAGGAAGATCTGTTTTTTTATCAGCATCCATAGATGCATTGCTGGCTAGAATAGTTTCAAGAAAACACAGGGAATCTGAGGTTGATACTTTAACAGCAACTCAAGCAAGGATTTTGTTTTATCTTTGGACGAAAGACGAAATACCTATACATGAAATCTCAAGGGTTACCAATCTTCAAAAGTCAACTTTAACGAGTATATTAGCTAAGTTGGAAAAAGCAGGACATATCAGTTTTATGCCTTGCCAAACAGACAAACGGAAAACAATAGTTAAAGTAGTGAACAGAAATGAAAAATTAGTGGAATTGAACAAAAAGATTATTGATGAAGTCGGAGAGATTTTTTACAAGGGATTTAGCGAGGAAGAAATAGCATTGTATCAAAGTTTCTTAATAAGAACTTTAGATAACCTGATAGAATGCGAGAATGAAAAAAAGTGAGGAGAGAGAGTATGAATAAAAAACTAAGAATGGTATCCTTCGTACTTTTAGCAACATTGGCTTTTGCCACACAAAAGGAAAGTTTCGTAGCTGCTGAAAGTCCTCCTACAGATGTGATTAGTATGGCTCCTACCTATAAAGATGTGGTGTATGCAACCGTAACTAATGACGATGGAAAGAAAAAAGAGTTAAAAATGAACATCTTTAAGCCGGAGGGTGTAACCGAAGCAACTCCTGTCTTGGTATATATTCATGGTGGAGGATGGGCTATAGGGGACTATCAGGGCGATGATGCGCCTAAAGATGCAAAGAAGGAAACAGCCGCGCCACCAAATCGACCAGCACAAATGACAGGTAGAGCTACAGATCAAGTGGCTACAGATTCAGCATATCAAGTTTTCAAAAAAGTATTAGAAGATAAAATTGCTTTCGTTTCCATAGATTATCGGCTAAGTGGCGAAGCTATTTTTCCGGCTCCCATTTATGATGTTAAGGGCAGTATCAGATATCTGCGTGCACATGCCAAGGAATACGGTATTGATCCAGAAAAAATTGCAGTAGCAGGAAATTCTGCAGGTGGACATCTGGCTACCGAACTCGCTGTTACTAGTGATATAAAAGAGCTTGAAGGTGATGTTGGGGGCAATCTTGAGTATTCAAGCAAAGTAATGGCTGCAGTTGATTTTTACGGTCCAACAGATATGTTTACCATGGGCCCTGAGATGGACCCAACCCTGCAATCTCCTGAGGAGGCAGCCGAAACACATGACTCTCCACGAGCAGCTGAAGCCAAACTTCTTGGATTTGATAAAGAAGGACAAGGTGTGGCAGTCCTGAGAGATATTCGGGATAAAAAACAAACCAATTCTCCTTATTGGGAAAAAGTAAAGTTGGCAGAATTGGCAAGTCCTATAAATTATGTATCTTCAGATGATCCACCCATGTTTATTGCACATGGAGGAAGTGACAGTTTAGTATCTATTCAACAAAGTTTGAGACTTAGAGATACTCTTAACCATGCAGGAGTAGAAAATATTTTTATGTCTAACTCTAAAGCTCCCCACGGTGGCCAGGGTGAAGATGTCAATAATGCAGCTATAACCTGGGTAACAAAAAAATTGCTTAATAAGTGAGAAATTTTAAATATTTATGTTATTTTATTAAAAAAAGGGATCTCCATTTATGGAGGTTCCTTATTCTTTAAAGCCTACTTTAGATGAATTAGATTGGCTCTTTTAACCGTTTCATTGCAGATTAAGTCGTTAGGCTATGAGTTAGATTAATTAATGTACTACCCATTGGATATCAAGATGAAATGTTTCTTGAACGGAAGATGCCGATCGAACAATAGGATCAGACAATTTTGTAGCGGAAAATGCTCATATGTGAGATGGCTTGATGATTTTAGGAACTCTATCCTAAGGGGTAGGGCTTCTTTTGGTTTGTTCTATTTAATAAATAGTCTGTGCTTGTTTGGTGGAAATTTGCCAATAGTCCTTCAATTATTCCTAGTGAAATATTCGCTAAAATTCAATATTGATATTTCCAATAGGATATTCTTATTTTTGGGGAACAAAACGCATCTACGGATCCGAAATTTACGCAAAGTCTGTATCAAGAAGGAGAAGATGAAATGAGTATCTTGGAGGATATATATTACGGCAAATGGTATCCAAGTGAACGAATCAAACCGAAGAACCCTGAACTTGAACTAACCCATCAGAAAATATCCGCTTCTATGGAAACTCTAAAAGCAAGATTGCCAGAACAAGATTATAAGTTAATTGAAGAACTATCTGATTTAAATGATGTCCTAATTTCTATATTATCTGCCTCGGATTATATTTCTGGGTACAAAACGGGAGTTTTGATGATGTTAGAAATATTTGATGGGAAAAATTATCGAAACTAAGGTATACCTTTGTAAAGTAAAGGGAAAGAAAACTTATACAGAATAGAGTTAAAAGGCAAGGGCCGGACGCTATAGCGTACCGGCTTATTTAATATGAGATGGCTGTTAATCTTATGATCATATAACTGAAATAAGATATATTTTCACGATTATTCAGAAGAAGATGAGGCATTAAAAAGGTACTTATTTATAATGAAGGGGGAGCTGAATTTAATAAATATAAGTCAGAGGTCATAGGGATTAAGTCTTCTAATTCATATAACAATTAGTAATAAAGATGATTTTCCATAAATTTGAATAATGTTATTATGTCTTAATGAACTCAACCGAGGTAAATAACGTTTTTTTTGTAAACGTCCTGATCATATTTTAGGGTGACTCGGCGATTTTTCTTTCCGGGAATCACTGGAATAGCCTGTTGTTCATTCAAAAACATGCGAATGACATCGATATCTTACGCGCGGTCGTCAAACACTTGGGATGAACATTCCGGGATTATTCGTTTTAGGCTCCATGTTTTCGACAAACAGTAATGATGGAAGGAGATAAAGGGGTAAACGGTGTTTTATCCCAGTCCGAATATTGATTTTCGATACAAAAGCCGCGGCTCGTTAATAAACGCTGAAGCGTGTCATTATCAGTAAAGCGACATGCAATTCGAGAAATTGTTTTCTCCGATCCCCAATCACGGAACGTGACCCAGTGCATGATCTGGTTACTTGAATCATACGACTGTGTCCCAGATATCTTGACTTTAATTCCATCTTTATCGATAAAATTTCCCCAGATGCTTTCCTCTTGGTTGGATAAATCGGTTCCCAAGGGGTTTCGTGTTTCAAAAACAAATATCCCATTTGATTCTAGGTGCTTGTAGACGGTTTCGAGTAAGGCTCGTTGATCGTCATCGCTCAAAAATGCCTGGAATGCATTTCCTGTCAAATAAATCATGGAAAAACGCTTTTCGGAATCGAATGTACGAGCATCAGCTTCAATAAAATCCACAGGCAAACCTTGAGCTTTAACCCGCGCATATTCAAGCATCGATGAAGAAATGTCAACACCTGTTATATGTATCCCCGATTTTGATAAATGAATGGTTGTCAATCCTGTACCACATGCAAGTTCCAGAACCTCGCCTGGGTTCAATCTAGCCATATCAAGATAGAAATTGTATTTATTAGTCTCACCGCCAAATTCAAGATCATAATTAATCGGGTCTCGATACTCTTCAAGATTATCGTGATTTATCAATATGAATCATCCCTTCACTACACTACAGATTCCTTTAAATCATCCTTCATTATACCATCCATTCTCGGTTTTGCGATATATGGAAACCACGTTGATGTTTTATAAAAAAAGGACTGACGCGCCAGCACTTTTAAAACAAAAAAGCCGCTAATTTAGCGGATCTGATGATGAAGGTATAATTATTGTAGGAACAAACAAAGGACTAGATCATTTAACTTACCCAGAAATAAAAAAAATCATAGGGGATAAAATTCTTATTAAATACGCAGATCAAAATGAGACGTAAAAAAGGCGGTTTCCCCTTTTGGGGAAACCATTCGTTATACATAATTCTTTTAAATATTTACTAAATATCCGCATTAACCATACTCTGAATTTTTTATGCAAGAAATTATAGTATTTATATCTCTTTGTTATAGGAACTTCTTCATTTCATTAAATGCTAACTCCCTGTGGCCTGCTTGGCAGTGTTGCTCACCACCCGTTTCTTTAGTAAATACTTTGGTTGTAATGGACGCAGCATTGATTAATTCTTGTTGAATTTGTGCGAGTCGGCTAATAGGTACGTATTGATCATCTTCTCCAGCTAATAAAAGAACATCTTGATTAATGAATGCTCCAATGCCTTGCATCGTGTGCTTTTCGAAATTTTTAATGAGATCAAAAGGCGTTGCTACACCGGTGTTTTCCATCCCTTTGGTAATCTTCCAATGTAAATCAATATTGTGAGTCATCATCTGTTCGAATAATGAATTCACTTGATCTACTTCATTACGATCGACTAGCTGCACTATGCTCTGGTAAGTCTCTTCTGACATTCCCATTTTTAAGGCATCTAAACCACAATAGAAAATGTTAAAAGCAACTACTTTATCGATTCTCTTTTCGAAGGCTGCCGCACGCATAGCTAAATATCCTCCCCAAGAAGCACCTACGAGACTAACATGATCTAATTTGAAATAATCAATCACCGTTGATATGGGCTTTTCCCAGTTATGAATGAATTTTAGGCCGTTTTTTAAAGCAGTTCCTTGGCCAGGGCCATCGAATACAATAATATTGTAATCAATTCCCTTCATAAATCTCATCATTTTAAGCATCTCTTCCATGTAAGAATCATAGCCACCAAAGACAAGTAATGTCTTCGTAGCTCCAGGTGTCAATAATTTTACAGCAGGAAGATACGAGTCTTCATAGGGAATCTTGTAGGATTCATAATCAAAATCATGAAAGCCTTTATAGAACATTTCTCTATATTTTCGATACATTTTTTCTTTATTGGGGTCTGTGGTTGCAAGATAAAATTCTGCAGCTTGATAGTAGACTGAGGCTAAGTCATAGTCCTTGCTGTCTTCGCGTTTCTTTGCAAAATTGAGCCAAGCTTCATACCAGCTATGGGTGTCGTTTAATTTCGGAATCATTTCTTCCAAGTCAGCTTGTGCTCGATCATCTTCTTGATAATAATCATTGATAAAACGATTAATTTGAAGATTGAACTGTTCGTTATTGACATAGGATTTAAACATATATTTTCCTCCTTCAATTTGGGTATGTGCTTACTATAGAGTATAGTTACTACATAAAAAATAATTAGTATCGCATAATCTGTAGGATATCTTACACGGTATATATAAAGTGTTCGAAAACTTACACATAAGGAGCAAGTGGTTAAATGAATGAAGATATCAGAATTTATAAAACAAAAATAGCTATTGAGCGAGCTTTAATAGAATTACTCCAACAACATGATTTTAAAGATATTACGATCAAAAAAATCTGTGATCAATCTCTTATCGGACGTTCTACCTTTTATAGTCATTATTTAGATAAGTACGACTTGCTAGAAAAAATAGTTAAACAGTATGCTTGATGTCTATTCAGTGGGTTTTGAAAAATGGTAAAGATGCGAACATCATTTTTCTTTTAGATCAAATGCAAGAATATATTATTAATCAGTTAAAGTCTGACTTGTATCAAGGTTAAATGTTTTAGCTAGTATGAGGGCGGTGAGATTACTTGGTTGATATAGAAAAGAACTTTAAACATAAAGAATATGCACCCCTCGAAGGGATGTGTTTCAAGCTACGAGAAATTGAGCATATCAAGAATCAAGCAAATGATTGGGAGCTAAGACTTCAGTTTATCGAATCCCACATGATTCTTGTTGCGGCAAGCGGTCAAGGCTGGCTAACGATTGATGGGCAATTCACCGAACTTCGACAGGGCAGCGTTTACGTGTGTACGCCAGGAGAACTCATCGAAGCAGCCGCGCACTCCTTTGATGAACGAGGGTTTTATTATCTTCGATTTGATGTTATGGACGATGAGGTATCTTCAGCCCATTCGATGCAGATTATTAAGAAGAACAGCCCGTTTCCGGCTAAAGGGGAAGTTATCGTTACGTCGCCTGTTTCTGTTAATACGTTGTGCGATACCATTAACCAATACTTGCAGGATGATCATTTAAAACGATTTCGCGGGCAAATTCTCTTTCAAGAACTGCTGCATACCATCTTGCAAGATGCCCATCTTGAACAAGGAAACGATTCGGAAACAGCCCTAGACTATATCAAAGGCTATATAGAGCAGCATTACCAGAAAGAACTGACAATCGATCACTTGGCCAAGGTGGGGGGAATGAGTACCCGTCATTTTATGCGATTATTCAAAAAAAGGTATGGCTGCAGCGCGATCGACTATTTGGCAGTGTTCCGAATCGAGCAGGCACAACAGCTGATGAGGTCGGGTGGGCAAAATCGTCTTCGAGATATTGCACGACATGTAGGTTACCATGACGATACTTATTTTCGGCGCAAATTTAAACAGGTATCGGGCGTGCCTCCAGCGGCATTTATGCAGAACAGCAGAAAAAAAATAGTCGCCTACGATTTCCCCAACATTGGACAATTGATTGCGCTTCAAATTAATCCTTTCGCCGCACCAGCCGATCACCCATGGACTGGTTATTTCAAGCGAAAGTATCACATGGATGCCGTGCTCCCTCTAAGTTCAAATCAATGGATCAAGAGAGAAGAAATTCGACTTGCTGAACCCGATTTTATTGTTGGTATCGACACTCTGGTATCTCCTGAGGAACAGGAAATGCTGAGGAAAATTGCACCTGCATTTTTTGTACCCTGGATGGAGAACGATTGGCGTACGCATTTGCGCTTAATTGGGAAATTTCTGGACAAGACCGTAACAGCCGAGACTTGGCTTGAAAAATATGATCGAAGGGCTCTTTTTGTAAGAGAGCAAGTGAAACATGTATTCAAGGATGATCGTCTCCTCATTCTGAGAATCACCGGTGATCGTTACAATGTTTTGGGCAGTAGAAGCCTAGGCACAGTATTTTACGATGATCTGCATGTTCTGCCTGTGCAAGGTGTCGATCTTTTGAGTCAAAATCAGCAGATAACGCCTGACCAACTAGCGAATTTTGATCCAGATCGTTTATTGCTCATCGTAGACGAGGACATTCAGTCACAATTAAGTTGGCAAACACTCATGAATTCTAAGCTATGGAGTGATTTGAAAGCTGTCAGGAACAGCCGGGTGGACTTCCTTCCCTCATATCCTTGGGTAGAATATACGGCTTTCACTCATGAGCTTATGCTGGATGAAGTTTTAAAGATTTGGCGGGATCGTGCATGAAAAAAAGTCGCTATCGTCAATATTCCGAAATTATAAATTCATCTATACTCCTAATATATGATAATGATAATCAATTTTAATTAGAGGTTGTCATAAATAAATCAAATGATCAGGAGGACCACCGAAGAATGAAGCAACAACGACATATAATCGCAGGTTTAATTATCGTATTGTTCGTCATTGTAAGTACTGCTTGTGGAGCCAATAATGCAGGAAACACAGCTAGCAATACTGAAAAAGCGAATAAAGGAGCCGCTGCTGAGCAGCACGTTATTTCAACTTTAAAAGGGGACCTTAGTATTCCAACGGAGCCCAAAAGGGTCATTGGACTCTCTGTTGTTTACCCAGAGTTGTTATATGCACTTGGCGTTACGCCTGTTGCGGTACAAAACTATCATCCGGATTTCCCATCCTATTTAAAGGAACCGTTTAAAGATACACTGAAGATGGGAATTGCCCAAACTCCTAATTTTGAAGCTATTCTGGCCTCTAAGCCGGATTTAATTATTGCCCCTACGTGGTGGTCCGATAAGGATTATGCTCAGCTTTCCAAAATTGCACCAACGGTGCTTTTACCGCAGCGGGATGATTGGCGTGATGAGTTACGGGATATTGGCAAGGTTCTAGGCAAAGTGGAACAGGCTGAAAAGGTCATTCAGGATTTGCAAACGAAAGAAACTGAAGCGAAGGAGAAACTTCATTCTCTAGTTGGTGACGAGACAGTCATGTACATGATGATTATGGCGAAGGAGATCGTTATTTACGGAGAAAATAGTGATCGGGGAATCTTCATCCATAAGACATTAGGTCTAAAGCCGATTAAAGAATATCCACAGGGTGAGCTAAGTCTATCCATTTCATTGGAAAAAATACCGGAATATAATCCTGACCATATCATTTTGCAGTTAGATGATGACTCCAGTCAAGAAGTTCGGAATAGATATGAGGAAATGCTGAACAGCTCTTTATGGAAAAACATGACAGCCGTGAAAAAAAAACAGGTTCACATGATGGGAGGCAAGGAATGGTTTAGTCTTGGCATGTCTCCATTGGCAGATCTTCATGCTATTAACGATGTCGTTCATGCTTTTGAAAAATAGAGAACAATAATGGGAGTGTATGCTATGGGCACGGTTGATTTTCAACATTTGGAAGAAAAATTTTTCCTTACTTTGAATGAGCTCGATAAAACCGTGCTTACCATCCCTGCATTTGATCTATTAAAAGTTGAAAATATGAATCACTTAATCGACACATACGGCACGCTCATCAAAGCTAAAGAACGTTCAGCAGCAGCAGCTTTTTTTATTAGCTGGTACGCCGGGGTATGCGGTGCGATGCAGCACATGCTGTATCAAGGCAACGTGTTGCTGTTGGATTTATCATTATCTAATTTATCCGTACAATTATATGTAGTTGACGGCTATCCGCTTTTTTCATTTAAAATCAACGAAGTGCGATTTAACCAAATTTCGATAATGGACTGGGATGAGGGGGAGAAGAAATCGCTTGATTCCTTTTACAGGGAACAGGTAACGCCTATAATCCAACTTTTGTCCCAACTGGCCCCCATAAACGCTATTCCATTATGGGGACAAATCGTTAATGCGTTGTATGCTCAAATGGAAGAAGAGTTGGCCGAAGCGTCTGATGAAGAAAGTAGAACCAGGATCATTTCTTTTTTCAAATTGCTCACACACGATGTCGATGCTAGTGCGTTCGGACTCCGTAATAACCCGTTTAATATTAAACCAAATTTCATTGAACACCCAAATATCCCTGATCAAAAAATGTTAGTGAAAACAGCTTGTTGCCTGGCTTATTGCTTGGATCGTGAATTTGGTTACTGTTACGCATGTCCGCGATTAAAAGAAAAGGATCGGGCATTAATGAGAGCGAATGGACGTTGTTGAAAAAACATCTGCTTTGATTGGATAATAACGATTGAAGCTATGGAACTACGATTTTGATGGGCATGTTGCGTACGAACAATATATTTTTACAGTTGTTATATGAATTTCTTCATTTCATTAAATGCTAACTCCCTGTGACCTGCTACCACCTGTTTCTTTAGTAAATACTTTGGTGTAATGGACGCAGCATTGATTAATTCTTGTTGGATTTGTGCGAGTCGGCTAATAGGTACGTATTGATCATCTTCTTGATAATAATCATTGATAAAACGATTAATTTGAAGATTGAATTGTTCATTATTGACATATGATTTAAACATATATTTTCCTCCTTCAATTTGGGTATGTGCTTACTATAGAGTATAGTTACTACATAAAAAATAATTAGTATCGCATAATCTGTAAGATGTCTTACATGTTATATATGAAGTGTTCGAAAACTTACACATAAGGAGCAAGTGGTTGAATGAATGAAGATATCAGAATTTATAAAACAAAAATAGCTATTGAGCGAGCTTTAATAGAATTACTCCAACAAAATCATTTTAAAGAAATTACGATCAAAAAAATCTGTGATCAATCTCTTATCGGACGTTCTACCTTTTATAGTCATTATTTGGATAAGTACGACTTGCTAGAAAAAATAGTTAAACAGTATGCTTCTGATTTTAAAGTTGAAATTGAGCAGCGTTTTGATCCCACGGAAGATGGCAAGGTGGCAAACGCCATAGAACTTGTAACCGATAATATGATTAAGAATAAGCTCGAAATTTCAACATTGTTAGCCGTTCATGAAGTAACAGCAGATCTACGTAAGGAATTTGAACAAATTTTGTTTAGGACTTGCTTAGATTATTTAAAGCAACAGAATTCTTCAACTTCGATCGCATTAGAGTATTTAGCAGAACTATATGCTGCTAACTCAATGATGTCTATTCAGTGGGTTTTGAAAAATGGCAAAGATGCTAACATCATTCTTCTTTTAGATCAAATGCAAGAATATATTTTTAATCAGTTAAAGTCTGATCTATATACAAGTTAGCACACGTGGAGTGATGTTTTTATGACCGATAAATCATTAGGAGAATACATTATCTATTATCATGGGTCGTGTTGACGCACGGCTCTTTTTCGTATTTCTTTGTTCAAAAGGGGGAAAGCTAACCGCGAATTAACGTCTTCACCGTCTTTTTTTATAATTTTACCAATAAAAGATTATTGACTGCATAGTCAATAAATGATAAAGTGAGTCCATGAGCAGACCAAGAGAATTTGATGTTGATCGTGTGTTGCAACAGACTATGGAAGTATTCTGGAACAAGGGATTCAAGTCAACCTCCTATGAGGATCTAACTCGCACTACGGGGGTTAAGAAGCAAAGTTTGTATGGTGTATTTAACGACAAGCGATCGTTGTTCCTGAAGGCGTTAGTACACTATCGTGAACAATATATAGAGATACTTGAAAAGTTGGAAGCGCAGGAAATGTCTCCAGTGAACAAGCTGGAATCGTTACGCGACTCTCTGCTGGACGAAGAAGCCACTTCCCGAGGTTGTCTGATGGTAAATTCCGCTCTGGAATTCGGAACAGAAGATGATCAGGTCACACGCGAAATAGAGTTGATGTTCACTGAAGCCGAACAAATACTGGAGAAAATCGTCATCAGTGGCCAGGAACAGCAGTTGATTACGACGCGTTTTTCCAGCGAAGAGCTTGCATCTTATCTGAACAACGCTATTCTCGGCGCGCGAATTCAGGAGAAATCAGGTGCGTCCAGGGAACAGATCAAGGCAATCTTACGCGTGTCTTTTTCAATGATCTTGCCTTGATCTTTTTTTGTCAAGTTATTGACTTTGTAGTCAATAATACGTCATCACTGGGAAGAGTAGATCACTTTTATTACATTAAAGGAACGGTCTGTGATACTTCTTAAGCTTTTTAAATAAATATCAAATTTGGAGGCAATTATGAACCATACTCAATCCGTAGAACCCTTGTTTAAATCTTTTGAATTAGGCAACTTGAAATTATCTAATCGTATCGTGATGGCACCGATGACCCGTCAATTTTCTCCGGACGGTGTGCCTGGTGCAAATTCAGCTGCCTACTACCGCCGCAGAGCTGAGAATGGTGTGGGACTTATTGTGACCGAAGGAACGGTGATCAATCACCTGGACGCGTCCAATCAAGCCGATGTTCCGCACTTTTATGGTGAAGCTGCACTAAACGGTTGGGCAAATGTGGTGGCTGAGGTACATAAGGCAGGCGGAAAGATCATCCCGCAATTCTGGCATATGGGAGCACGAGGCCAAGTTAACGATTATTCGGAAGCAGAAATTGCAGAGATCATCCAAGCCTTCGCACAGGCAGCAGCGGAAGCCAAGCGACTTGGGTTCGATGGTATTGAGCTGCATGGTGCTCATGGATTTTTGATCGATCAATTCTTCTGGGAAAAAACCAATCAACGTACCGATCGTTATGGCGGTGATATAATTGCACGCACACGCTTTGCAGTGGAGGTCATCAAGGCCTGCCGTCAGGCCGTTGGACCAGAATTCCCAGTTGTACTGCGTTTATCACAATGGAAAGGAAGCGATTATACAGCGAAGTTGGCTGAAACGCCGGCACTGCTGGAGCAGTTCTTGGCGCAACTGGTTGATGCGGGCGTGGATATTTTCCATTGTTCTACTCGCCGTTTCTGGGAGCCTGAATTCGAGGGCTCTGAGCTGAATCTTGCCGGCTGGACCAAAAAACTAACAGGTAAACCGACCATTACGGTTGGGTCCGTTGGCCTTGACGGTGAATTTATGAGTGTTTTCACCGAAGGAAAGGGAGCAAATCATGTTGGGATTGATGGATTAATCCAAAAGCTCGAACGTGAGGAGTTTGATTTGGTGGCCATAGGCCGTTCCCTGTTGGTTGATCCTGAGTGGGTAGCCAAAATTCGTGACGGCCGGACAGATGAGCTAATTCCTTTTACGGCGGAGGCACTAAAGACACTTCATTAATTCTTATAACATCTCCTGCATGATACAAGCAGTGGCAGACCAGAGGGAGGAATTACCCCCGACCTGATTTGGCTGTCGATCGGCATTGAAGCTCCCGAGGATATGTAGGAGGATCTGGAACAGGCGATTCGGAAGGCCTAACTGGATGATATGGTTGAGGCAGGGGACGTAGCAGAGACGGAGCAAATAATCGGTTAGCGATTTAATTAAGATCATACCCTAAAAGCCAAACGGGGAGGGACGCAAAGGTGGATATTCCTCGAATTCGCAGTTAGCAAGGTTTAGCCAGGATGGAATAATGACTCATACGCTCAGAGAATGCAACTTAATGAAAATTATCGTTCATCTCAGTTAGTTGGATTGCAGGAATAAACAATGAAGATCTATTTTGTAAAATGCAAAATAACACTTTGTTAAAGTTCAATCACGAATTAACAAAGTGTTATTTTAAATAATCTTCTCGTTCACAACATCGTTCCACCAAAGGTAACTTGCTGGAACTTTAATTTTATAATCCTTGGGTAAGTCCTAATATCTGATCATTCACATGTACATTACTTAATCCCCCGTGATAACAAACTACGGATGCAATGTCGAGATCCAAATACTTTTTCAATGAGAGATGAGCTGCATTTATATCGGGTGTGGTCGGGACATGAATTCCTGCGAGAATCCCGTTTACACTGTACATCGAATCCCCGGCAATAAGAGTTTTACTTTGCCTTAAATAAAGGCTGATATGACCCGGAGTATGCCCAGGCGTATGGATGACTCGAATCCTGCTGCAAAACGGAAGTTCCTGGCCATCTATTAAGATATCATCCACTTTGCCCTTCGGGGGATTCACAAGGTGACCATCTTTTAAAAGAGGGATCTCCCCCTGAATATACGGCTTATCCAGTTCGTGTGCATAGACTTTAATATGACTGCCACACTCCTGCAAAATCTCAGGAAGACTTCCTATATGATCCACATCTTGATGCGTCAAAATCACAGCTTTTAGTTGGTCAAACGACACGCCTACCTTTTCCATAGCCACGCGTAAATCTTCAATTTGCCCAGGAAATCCTGTATCTATTAATACAGCCATTTCTCGATCCCACAAAAGAATGGGGTGAATCATATTCCCATGAAAATCTAGCTGAAGCATTTCTACTCCCTGTGAAATTTCCATAATATCGGGCCTCCGTACATGTAATTGCCACCCATGCTAAAATAGGTTCATGGGGCGAATCCAACTCTGTAGCGTTGCCGTTCCTTAATGTCAATGGATACGGTGCGAATGGATGTAATAGGAATAACAAGCGTCTGATATTGCGTAACGTATTTAACGAACTTGTCGTCAATCTGATCCAATATCCCGTCGCATACATTTGTCCCATCTATAAAATGAATAGTTACTTCCTTGCCTTGTAAGCTTGCTAACATGATATCACCTCGTATTATTTCTTGAAGTTTCTTGCAGATCATTAGGTTTTGAGCATACTTTACAAAGAAGTTATCACTTGATCAATAACACCATATTCCAGTGCCTCTTGAGCGGACATGTAAAAATCCCGGTCCATATCTTTTTCGACTTTTTCAAAAGATTGCCCGGTCCGTTCAGCTGTGATACGGGTTGCCTTTTCACGAGTCCATAAAATTCGTTTTGCGCTGATCGCAATATCGCTAGCTTGACCTTGTGCGCCGCCGTGCGGCTGATGGATCATGATTTCACTGTTCGGCAACGCCGAACGTTTCCCTTTGGCGCCCGCCAGCAAAAGGATCGCGCCAAACGAAGCAGCAAATCCCGTACATATCGTGTGCACATCGGGTTTGATGTACTGCATCGTATCATAAATGGCAAATCCTGCGGAAGTAGAGCCACCCGGGCTGTTGATATACATGTAAATTTCTTTTTCCGGATCTTCTGCCGCCAGGAACAATAATTGAGCAATAATACTGTTAGCCAAATGGTCATCAATGGCTGCCCCGACAAACACAATACGATCCTTTAATAGTCTGGAATAGATATCGTACGATCTTTCACCTTGAGCAGTTTGCTCGACAACATAAGGCACATAAACACTCATTTTTTATACCCCCAATTTCCTGTTTCCAGTTGATTTCTCCTTGTAAACGAACCGAGGCCGTAAAAAGATACGGAGGCTTTAATGGGAAAACGATTTACGTAAATGGTGTAACTTTTACAACCACTTGTTCGTTTACATTGGAGGTAGCAAATGGTTTTGCTCTAGGAAAGGGCAGAATAAGACCGTGGAGGAGAGGACCTATGCGCATAGATGATTCTATACAAATGACAGATAATATAATAAACATCGAGAACTTGGAGGAATTACAGGCGGTCCTGAAACGTTACTGTCTGTCGCTTACGAAATCAAATTGGGATGCGGAAGAACTGGCTCAGGACACTTGGATCAAAGCATTAGGTAAGTTAAATAGCTTCGAGCATACAAATCCCGAAGCGCTTTTGCTACGGATTGCTAAGAACACCTGGATTGATGACATACGGAGAAAAGCAGTCTACACTCGGATATTGAATAGGGAACAAGCGAAAGTAACTGTACCCGATCATGGATCTTTTGAAATCGAGATAGCGCTGCATTCCTTAATGAATCATTTATCTCCGCTTCAGAGAACTGTTTTTTTGCTGCGAGATGTGTTTGGATATTCGATTCGTGAGACATCCGACATGCTTGAAACAACGGAGGGAGCGGTAAAAGTTGCACTCCACCGGGCACGAAAATCGCTTGGAGCAGTCAGGGAGGATCTTCTGAAAGGAGAGTTATCCTTACCGGAAAGTGAAAACTCGAAAACTTTTCTGAGAGCGTTGACGGCGGCATATCAGATGGGAGATATTGCAGCAATGGTTATGCTCTCCCATCAGGATGAAATGGAGCCGGACGTGGTGATCGGAATCGTCAATCATAAGCTGCACCGGAGTCTCGCTACAATAAAACAAACGGATTCCCATACCATGAGTATGATAGCGGCGTAGTTTGTTTTTCTTACCATCGTAGTATCATAGGATATAGCACTCAATTTTTCTGAATTGGGTGAAAGTAGGGTTCTGATCATGAATTCTAACAAAATAAATTTGGAGCAGTGGAATCGCAAAGAACATTTTGATCAGGAAGACAACGTACCATTGGCTGTTTTAAGCGAGGATAAAGTAATGATAAAGCAAGAATTGAAAATCGAGGGCATTCCGGCAATTTTGTGGGGTGTTGAATCAGATAAGATATTTATAGCTATCCACGGTAATATGTCAAACAAGGCAGATGATGTGATCGTTATATTTGCAGAAGAAGCAACGGCACAAGGGTATCAAGTCATTAGTTTTGATTTGCCTGAACATGGTGATCGCAAAGAAGAAGCGTACGTCTGTAAAGTTCAAAATTGTGTTCATGATCTTGACATAATCATGCGTTACACACAAAAGCAATGGGATGACATTAGTATTTTCGCTTGTAGCATGGGTGCGTATTTTAGTTTGCTTGCTTATAATCATCTCCCACTAAAACAATGTCTGTTTCTTTCTCCAGTGCTAGATATGGAGAGAATAATCAAAAATATGATGACATGGTTCAGTGTAAGTGAGGATAGATTAAAAGTTGAAAGAGAAGTATCTACACCCATTGGGCAAACACTTTATTGGGATTATTACTGTTATGTAAAATCACATCCGGTTGATACATGGAATAAGCCAACTGCCATTCTTTATGGTACTGAAGATGACTTGTGTGAATATGATGTCATATCTACGTTTGCAAGCCGATTTCATTGCCATCTAAAAGTGATGGAACATGGAAAACATTATTTTCACACCAAAGAGCAACTGCAGTTTTATAGGCAGTGGTTGAAAGAACAATTATTCGCAAAATAAGCAAATGGGAAGCAAGGAGTTAATCTCACTGCTTCCCATTATACTTGGTGGTGAAAAGAAGACAGTGGAGGAGAAGACAGTTCGTGAGTTGCTTCAAACTGCACTTCTATTGATAACGATGCAAGAAGTCATCAACTAATTTGGCGTTTGTCATCTGAATTACGGACTGATTTTCCAGTTCCTCGGCCATATCATCATCCGTCATGGACACGAAAAAAATAATATCTTCTTTGGATTGGCCGAATTGATTAAAAAGTACATCGTCTGTTTCCTTAACTACCTTGGCCATAATTTTTATCACTTCATCTTTATAGTCAAACACATTTTCGGTTGCATACAGAAATTTGCTAATATGATTGAGATGTGTTGTATCGCCATATTGATATTCGCTTAATCCCCATCTATAATAATTTTCATCTTCCTTGCTGTTGCACAGGCCTTGGGCTTTCATGTTTGTGATATGTCTAACAAGTGATTCCTCCGTATTAACAGCAAGAAACAAGGTGATAAAATCGCTGTCTGTGCCAAAAGCACAAGCGTAAACCCGCTCATTCTTCACTTCTTCCAGTATGCTTTTAAGATCATCCAAAAATCCTGCCCTAAATCTTTCCTCAAATTCACTTAGAAAATTGCTCATCTGATTCATATACTCCTTAATGTCTCTTTTGATAAACTTAGATTATCAGATTTCTCTAATTAAAGTTAGCTGGAGTTTGTTCAATTAACTGGAAAAAATGTTTTAGAAACCCTTTTATTTGTTTAAAAAAAGTTGTTATAATTGTTAGATCAGTGTGTAGAGATATTGGTACTAGTTTTAATGACCAAAAATATATGTCGCATGATACGTCTACCATCTGAAATATTTTTATTTCGGAGGGAAACAATATGTATAAGGAAGAAAGACTGCCTCAAAACGCAAAAGAAGGTATATTATTTTTATTGATTATTTCAATTATTTCAGTAAACACGATCGCCCCAATTATTATGGGATTGGAGCGCGGCTTTAGTAAAGAAAATTATTTAGAAACGCTAAAGATTATTCCGTTTATGTGGATTATCGTTGTTTTGTTAGTAAGATTGGTTGCGGGACCGTTAGTGGGTAAAGTGATACCCAAATTCGCAGGACAAACAGATGGATTTAATGCTAGAGTTTTATTGAATACTTTATTGAATGTTACGGTCTTATCTGTTCTTCTAACCATTATAGGAACTTGGGTTGGTACGAAACAAATAAGCCTAGAACCTTTTCAGAACTTCTTTCATAGTTGGTTTAGAAATTTTGGTGTAGCATTTTGGATTGAGCTATTGATTGCTCAGCCAATAGCAAGATTTGCAATGAAAAAAATACACGCAAGACAGGCTAGCCAAGAGAGAGTGTAAATCCGTAACACGATACCAAAGTCATAATAAAAAACCGCATAACAATGTGGTTTTTCGTAAATCGGTAAAGTTACAAACCATATAAAAAAAGCGCTGGTCCCAGGCTGGAACCAGCGCTTTTTCGCGTTTCAGATTACGAACTTTCGTCAAGCCAGGCAGGCCGGGTTGGCGACTTATTTCCTAAAATGACGCATTGCCGTCCGTTCGCCTCTATTCTTACTGGGCCGTTAAAATCAGTGGTCCGTCCGACGTAACTGCGATCGTATGCTCATATTGCGCTGACAACTTGCCGTCGGCCGTTCTCGCCGTCCACTGATCGTCGTCGATCGTGATACGGAACGTACCTTGGTTGATCATCGGTTCAATCGTAAACACCATGCCTTCCTTTAACCGAATGCCTTTGCCGGCTACGCCGATATGCTCGTAGCTTGGCTCCTCGTGCAGGCTCCGCCCGATCCCATGCGCCAGCAGATCGCGTACGACCGAAAACCCGTTTGATTCCGCATGCTGTTGAATCGCCGACGTTATGTCGCCGAGCCGGCCCCCCGGGAGTGCCCGGGCGATCCCCAGATCCAAGCATTCCTTTGTCACCTTCATTAATTTTTGCGCTTCCGGCCGGATATTGCCCACCGCATAGCACCAGCACGAATCGCCAAACCATCCGCCGTATTCCACGACGATGTCGAGCTTCAGCAAGTCGCCGTCCATAAGCGCCTGGTTCGAAGGAATGCCGTGGGCCACCACATCGTTGACCGAAATGCAGGTTTCGGCGGGGAAACCGTTGTACCCTTTCGTAAACTGCTTGCCGCCCAGCTTGGTGATGTGTCTGGCAACAAAGTCATTGATTTCCCGGGTGGTGATCCCAGGCCCGATCAGTTTGGCCACCTCGCGGTAGCAGTCCGCAACGATTTGGCTCGCCGGCTTCATCTCTTCGATTTCCCTAGGTGATTTTAGAATGATCATTTTTGTCTATTCGCTCCTTATCAATTCTATAATTTTAAAAACCGGACGATATCTTTGGCCTCCTCGTGCAGCTTTCCGCGGCGAAGCGAAAGCGAGGCGCAGCCGACCAAGGCGGCCAGCAGCATTTCCGCGCGCTGTAGCGGATACGGCGGCTCCGCCGCGTTTCCGCCGGAAGCGGCAGTCCCGTCCACCGCATGACCGGTTTCCAGCAGCGCGGCAAGCGGCGCGAGCACCTCCCGGCGAAAGGCGGCCGAGAGCGGGGCCGAGCGCGCTTCAGGCAGCGAGGCAAAGCCCTCACCGGCCAGCTTATGCAGCAGGTACAGGGCGTGGTCCTCCGCCCAAAGCTGTAGCAGCCGAATGCCGGCGGCGGCGGCGGGGCCAAGCTCTGCGGCAGCGGCCGTTTCGCGGCTTCCGCTTTGGGAATCCGCGGCAGCCGAGTTCCCGGTGTCCGCCGCAGCAGCCAAGCCGAAATGCCCGCCCGCCGGCGCCTCCCCCGAAGCCGAAGCGCGCGGGGCCTCCAGCCATCCCCCGGCCCGCTCCAACGCGTCCCATAGCAGATCGTGGAGCAAATTGCCCTTATTACTGTAATAATGGTATACCGTGCCATAGCCGAGTCCCGCTTGGACGGCCACATCGCGGATTTCCAGTAAAGGCCCTTTATTCAAAAACACATCGGCAGCGGCTTTCCGGATTTGCGCCAGACGCCGCAGCCGGATCTCTTCGTTTTGTTCCTTCGTGCGTGGAGACATCTCGTCCGTCACCTCTTTTATTTTTGACCTGCTCTTATGTCAATATAAAACATCGGCTTGCAAATAACAAGAGTCGGGCAAACAAAAGTCCCGGCAACACCTCATAAACGAATGAAGATCAGTTATATATCAGCTCAATTTTAATGGTTGGATTGTACTGATATCATTTAGCTGGTCCCAGGTGAGCAGAAGTTATGCTATACTTGCGAAGTAAAAGGGGGTGCCTACTGATGGAGAATCTATTGGGATTGTCTGTGACTTCTTACACTCATGCAAAGCCAATTATTAGGAAAGCGTTACTTTGTATGGGGCGAAACAATTTTTAACGCTGAACAAGCTTTTTTAATATTTTTGGCTTTGCACCTTATTTTAAAGAATCAAAATAAGGGGCGAGCAAAATTGAGATATACGAATGCTACAAAAATTTTACCTAAAAAACTAATTATGGAAATTCAAAAATATGTTCAAGGAGAGACTCTGTATATTCCCAAGCCAAAAACGGAATAAATGAATTGGGGCAGTTTGAGTGGCGGGAGAAGGTTGCTTGAACAGCGAAATGCCGCAATCAGAAATGCTTTTCAAAATAGCAGCAGTATCGAGCAATTAGCTAAGGAGTTTTTCCTCTCTACCGAAACCATTAAGAAAATTGTTTATTCACATAAAAATACCTAGTTTGTAAAGTGGCGTGGTACTCTACCCGCATAAATGAATTTAATTTTGGCCTCATAACGTGGTGAGCTTAGGGCGTGATCGGATGATCGCTGTGAACGACCAATCCGGTCACGTCTTTTTTATTTGGCAAAAGGTTTGATGTGTGTTCTCGCATTATCTCCCACATCCAGATTCCGAAATACGTTTTTGGCATTTCATTTTCTCTCTTGAACTTTTTACATACCGTTCTTGATCCCAAAATTCCGCTCACCCTCCCTCAATGATCCAACAGACCCATTCTATTTCAAAGGCTGTACTTCATTTTTTTATTATTGTTTTTATGCCAAAAATGATTCTAAATCGTTGTTTTCATTTATAAAGCTTATTTTAATCTTTAAAATATGAATATAAACGACAGCAACAATTGAAATATGTATTGATTCATTGTCTTTAAAACAAGAAAGCGGGGAAACGATTACTATGGGGGAGCAAAGAAGTAGAAGTAGACATCTGATTGATCCAGAAATTATCAGTGCAGTTGATTTAATACCAATAACCGACCTTACCGAATCTACACTAATGGAAGCACGTAAAAATCAATCTCAAATGATGCAACAAATAGATGTAACGCAGATGTTCCCTATTACATTAGAAAAAAAGGTTGTGCCAAGCTATTTAGGGGTCCAGATATTCAAATAGAAATCATTAAGCCCTCACAATCAAAGCATCATAAGATGCCTCTATATTATTCGATACACGGAGGCGGGATGGTCTTAGGAAGTCCAGTCGTGGATCGTCCTGCTAATGCATCTCTTGCTTCACAACATGGTTTTTGTTGTGTATCTGTGTACTATCGCCTAGCACCAGAGCATGTACAGCCAAGTCAGTTACAGGATTGTTATTCGGGCCTAAAATGGTGTATTGAACATGCGGAAGAGTTAGGGATAGATACTCAGAAAGTTGCCGTAGGGGGCAGCAGCGCTGGCGGCGGATTGGCGGCTGGCCTAGCCTTGTACATTCGTGATCAGAAGGAATTCGAAATCCATCATCTAAGATTAATGAGGCCAATGCTAGATGATCGCACAAGCACCGCACCAGAGCATCCATACGCAGGAGAGTTTATTTGGACAAAACAAAGCAACTATTTTGGCTGGAAATCTGTATTGGGGGATGAACCGGGTCAGGAGGAGGTAAGTGAGTATTATGTGCCGGCCCGTGCTAAGTCATTGGCCGGATTACCACCGACTTATATAAATATAGGTACCCTTGATTTATTCATTGATGAGGTCTTAGTTTTTGCAAAACAACTGGCCATTGATGGTGTCTTAGTGGAATTACATGTCTATCCCGGGTACCATCATATGTCTCCCGCGTTTCCGGATGCGCATTTTTCAAAAGAAGGGGCTAGAACAAGTGAATATGCCTTACTGAAAGCTCTGGAGATGTTCTAATGAGTATAATGTTAAACTCCTCTAATAAGCTCCGACCTCAGCGTGTCAATGTCGCCAAGGTGATTGCGTTAAAACTCAAGTTGATCGTGCTGGATGAGCCGGTGAGGGAGAGGGATACTGATATATTCTAATCTGATATTATCTTTTTTCATCCCTTCCGACTTTTACCATTCATTTAGGGTAAAATAGTACCAAGCATAAAATCCAACTACGGAAGTGGTGATGTCCCATGACAACGAGCAGCAAACCGAATAGACTAGCCAAGGAAAAATCACCTTATTTGCTACAGCATGCTCACAATCCAGTAAATTGGTTCCCTTGGTCAGATGAGGCTTTTGAAACTGCTAAGCGTAATAACAAGCCTATTTTCCTATCTGTCGGCTATTCCACTTGCCATTGGTGCCATGTAATGGGGAGAGAATCTTTCGAGGATGAAGAAGTAGCTGAGGTATTAAACAGGGATTACGTATCCATTAAGGTGGATCGTGAAGAACGTCCAGATGTGGATCATATCTATATGTCCATCTGCCAGACGATGACGGGGCATGGAGGCTGGCCACTGACGATATTGATGACGCCGGATCAGAAGCCTTTTTTTGCGGGGACGTATTTGCCCAAGGAGCAGAAATTTGGCCGTGTCGGACTGTTGGAGCTGCTGGACAAGGTGGGTACCCGGTGGAAAGAACAGCCCGAAGAGCTGGTGGAGCTGAGTGAGCAGGTGCTTACCGAGCATGAGCGGCAGGACTTGCTTGCAGGTTATCGCGGTGAACTGGATGAACAGAGCTTGAATAAAGCTTTCCATGAATACAGCCACACCTTCGATAAGGAATATGGCGGCTTCGGGGAAGCTCCTAAGTTTCCTTCTCCGCATAACCTGTCTTTTTTGCTGCGATATGCACAGCATACGGGGAATCAAGAGGCACTGGAAATGGCAGAGAAGACGCTGGATGCGATGTCCCGGGGCGGAATCTACGACCATATAGGCATGGGGTTCTCACGATACTCCGTGGACGAGAAATGGTTGGTGCCGCATTTTGAAAAAATGCTGTATGACAATGCTCTGTTGGCCATCGCGTATACAGAGGCTTGGCAGGTGACAGGCAAGGAACTGTACCGACGGATTACAGAACAAATCTTTACATATATCACAAGAGACATGACGGATGCAGGTGGTGCCTTTTATTCGGCGGAAGATGCAGATTCCGAAGGAGAAGAGGGGAGATTCTACGTCTGGGACGATTCCGAGGTAAGGGCTGTATTGGGCGATAAGGATGCCGCCTTTTTCAACGATTTGTATGGAATTACACCTTACGGAAATTTTGAAGGCCACAACATTCCAAACCTGATTGATATCAATCTGGAAGCCTATGGGATCAAGCATGACTTGACTGAGCAGGAACTGGAGCAGCGGGTTAGTGAGCTACGCGCCAAGCTGTTTGCTGCCAGAGAGCAACGTGTTCATCCTCACAAGGATGACAAGATTTTGACCTCGTGGAACGGGTTGATGATTGCTGCTCTGGCGAAGGCGGGACAAGCTTTTGGAGACACGAGATATACAGAGCAAGCTCGGAAGGCTGAGACGTTTTTGTGGAACCATTTGAGACAGGAGAACGGACGGCTGTTGGCACGTTATCGGGACGGAGAAGCAGCTTATCCCGGTTATGTAGATGATTATGCTTTTTATGTGTGGGGCTTGATCGAGTTATACCAGGCGACCTTCGATATAGAGTATCTGCAACGGGCGTTGACGCTCAATCAAAATATGATCGATTTGTTCTGGGATGAGGAACGGGACGGATTATTCTTTTATGGGTCAGATAGTGAGCAGCTAATTGCCAAGCCTAAAGAAATCTATGACGGTGCGATTCCGTCGGGTAACAGCATCGCGGCCTATAATTTTGTGAGGCTTGCGCGGCTAACGGGTGAATCTCAATTAGAGAACTATGCAGCCAAGCAGTTTAAGGCTTTTGGCGGTATGGTTGCTCATTACCCGTCAGGCCACTCCGCGTTGCTCAGCGCGTTGTTGTATGCGACGGGAACGACGAAGGAGATTGTGATTGTAGGTCATAGGGACGATCTGCAGACCGTACAGTTCATTCAGGCAGTTCGAGCTGGGTTCAGGCCGAATACGGTCGTTATTTTGAAGGATGAAGGACAGTCGGAGATTGCAGAGACGGTTTCTTATATCCGTGATTACAATCTTGTGGAAGGCAAACCAGCCGTATATGTGTGTGAGCATTTTACCTGTCAGGCACCTGTTACCAGGCTTGAAGATCTGAAGGTGTTGTTGGATTGAACTGAATAAAGCGATCAAACTTAATCCCCTTGGGGGTAGTAAGCATATGGTGATTATCGAAAATGACCCTATGTTTGCTACATTCAAGGGGATTATTTTCATGTTAAGAGGTAGGTATAGTGAAATGAAACTAATATTTTCTTAACATGTGCTACGCATTTTTTTTAATATTTTTTAGGTATATTATATCAAAGAACCGGTTCCGACCAGCCTTGCTGTTTTCGAAAATAAGTACATATACCTATTTAACTAGCGTGTTTATATCTTTTATGTCCAAGCGTTTTAGCAGCAGATGTGAAAAATGTGAAAGAGAGTCTGTCGGGTGATTGTCATCATCGGCAAGACGAAGAGGTTCACCATAGGTTAGGAAATCTAGGTAATGAAATGGAGATGTTTATTAATGAAGAAGTTATCGGGAAAAAAGTGGCTAGTCGCAAGGATGCTCAGCAAAAATTTTAAAACGAAGCTAATGGTCGCCTTTATTGCCTTTCTGATTTTACCGTCCATGATCGTGGGGGCTTTGTCGTTTGTGAGCGCCAGTCAGCAGATTCGAAACCAGATTGAAGAAAGTGCCGAGCAGGCTATCATCCGCACTAATTTTATTATTGATAGTACTATCGAACCCAAGGTACATGACGCAGAATATTTTGCAGAAAGACTAAAAGGCAATCGGGTAGAGACGGAGGAACAAGCGGCCAAACTGGAAGAATTTTTCAAACAATATGCTGCACTTCATCCTGAAGCAGAATCCATCTCTTATGGTACGAAGGATGGTAAATTTATAACCTATCCACAGAAGCAATTACCGGACAATTATGATCCACGGGTCAGACCTTGGTACGATGAAGCGATAAAAGAGCAAGCAAAGACAGCGATTAGTTCTCCCTATCTTTCGGCAAGCTCGAAGCAAATGACGGTTACGGTGTCCCGGGCAACGTCAGATGGATCGGGTGTTATTGGCATTGACCTGAAAATTAGTGGTATTAAAGAGACGTTGAACAATATTAAAGTAGGTCATGAAGGTTATGCCATATTGCTGGACAGCAACCATACCTACATTGTACATCCGACGAAGGAAGCAGGCACCAAAATTACAGATATTGAATCACGCATGTTTCAGAGCGATACTGGTGAATACGAGTATGAGTATGAAGGCCAGCCCAAATATATGAACTATGCGACTAACAAGCTGACTGGCTGGAAGATAGGCGGAACGCTGTATTTGTCTGAAGTCGATGAAGCAGCAGGACCGATTTTGATCAGCACTTTACTAACCATCGTCGGTTGTCTTGTGATTGGTATTATCATTGTTTATTTCCTGATTCGTTCCATCATCAAACCGATTTTAAAGTTAAAAGAACAAGCGGTAAATGTGAGCGCCGGAGATCTAACACAGGACATTCAAGTAAAGAGCGAGGACGAGATCGGAGAATTAGGAGTGGCTTTTCAAAATATGCAGAATAACCTGCGATCTGTCATTCAGAACGTAGGGAACAGTGCAGATCATGTCGCAATTTCTTCGAATGAACTCACAATAAGCGCGGAACAAACCAGTGCTGCAAGTGAGCAGGTGTCCCAGGCTGTGCAAGAAATTGCCAGTGGTGCAGAGAAGCAGACTACAGGGCTGGAAAATAATTCGGTGGCCCTGGATGAAATTGCACAAGGGATCACCCAAATTGCTGAACGATCGATTTTGGTAGCTGATTTGGCCAAACGATCTGCCTTGCAAGCCGAGGAAGGACGAAAGTCTGTTGAGCAGACAGGCGAGCAAATGAATTCCATTCATCAATCAGTAGAGCGTTCCAACCAGATGATTCAAACCTTGCAAGCCCGCTCTCATGAAATCGGTGAAATTACGAAGGTTATCGGTGATATCTCCAATCAGACAAACCTGCTGGCATTGAATGCAGCTATTGAGGCAGCCAGAGCGGGTGATCATGGAAAAGGCTTTGCCGTCGTTGCTGATGAGGTGCGTAAGCTGGCAGAGCAGTCTCAGACATCCGCCACACAGATTGCCACCTTGATTGCCGAAATTCAGCATGAAACCGAAACAACAGTGAAGACGATGGACAGGGTCACGACTGAGGTGCAGGATGGACTGCAGATTTCCAAAGCAACCATTGTCAAGCTAGGTCATGCGATGGAAGGCATTCGAGAGACAACGCCTCAGGTAGAGGAGGTCGCTGCGATTGCAGAGCAAATATCAGCCAGTGTACAAGAAATTGCAGCGACAGCCAACGAGCTGGCGACGATTGCAACCGGTAATGCCGCCACATCTGAGGAAGTTGCTGCCTCCTCACAAGAGCAACTGGCTTCCATGGAGGAAATATCAGCTTCTGCACAGTTGCTTTCAACCATGGCTGCTGATTTGAAGGTAATGATCAGTCGTTTCAAATATTAAAATGAACTTGAACCCTATGGAATGTATAGTACAATGAATGCTCGGGACAGTTCTTTAAGCCTTATGGCATAAGGAATCTGTCCTGAGTTTTTTTATATTTTCGATATCTCACAAAACATGGAAGATTATAAGGGGGCGAACACTTGGTTCGAGATTTAGTGCTATATGCTATCTTGATATTATTGTTAGTTTTGATTTTTCAGCGGCAGCTTGTTCGTCAGGCGATTACAGGTGTTTTTTATGGAGTGGCAGGAATTCTGTTCTTATATTTTGGCATAAGTGATAAAACACTGCTGACCTGCGTGCTGGAGCTGGGGATGGGTCTAATGTTCATGACGCTGTTTGTGCACGCTTTAACCACCGCTAAGTATTCATATGGACAACGTTTGTTAGACAAAGATCGTGATCTGCTGAATTTACTTCGGGTTCAACCTGGCTTTACCTTTAGGCTGGAGAAAAGTGGTGATGAATTTTATTATAGGCTGCTTGAAGGTGAATTGCTGGAGCGAGTGGGTCTGAATCTACAAGTCAACTACAATAAAAGGGAGCATGTGAAGCGTCTCGGGGACATTTTGGAGCTTTCCTCTGAAACGATGGAGCAGCTAAGTCAATACTACAAACAGGCCTGGTTCGGTGATCGGACCGTATTTGAATTGGAGTTTTGGGAATATTCGGCTCTCATTACCTTACATCCGGTTAGGGAGGACGGGAATACCAGGCATGTTATCGGTCACGTGTTGGATATTACAGAGTATAAAGCCTCTGAGCAGAAGCGAAAGGAGATGGACGAGGCTAACCGTGCGAAAAGCACTTTTTTGGCTCATATGAGTCACGAAATTCGCACCCCGCTGAATGGAATCATCGGTCTGTCAAAGCTGTTAAATAAGACTGAACTGACTGCCGTTCAAAGAGATTACCTCCACAAGCTTCTCGCTTCCTCTCGTACCCTTTCATCCATGCTCAGTAACGTATTGGACTTTTCCAAAATGGAAGCCGGCAGTCTGGAACTGGAAAAGGTAGAATTCGAGCCGGAAAAAATGCTTCGGCATCTCGCAGATACCGTTGGAACTTTACTTGAGGATAAGGAAATAGAGGTCGTATTTATAACGGACCCGGCGTTACCGAAAAGCTTTAAGGGAGACCCTCTTCGAATGGAGCAGGTGCTTTCAAATCTTCTGACCAATGCCATCAAGTTTACGGATCAGGGACATGTATTGTTACAGGTAAAAATGCTAAGTCAGCAGGAAGGGCGAGTAGGCGTTTCTTTTATGGTAGAAGATACGGGCATAGGAATTTCCGAGACGTGTATAGACAAGCTATTCGTCCCTTTTATCCAGGCGAGTACATCAACCAGCCGCAGATATGGGGGCTCTGGGCTGGGTTTGGCCATTAGCAAGCATTTGGCTGAAGCTATGGGCGGGAAAGTAGAGGTGAAAAGTCGATTAGGAGAGTACAGTCAATTTTACTTTAATGTCGAGCTGGAAACTGGGGAATTGAATGCAGGAAGCACACGAATAGAAAAACAAATCAAAGGCAAAGCCTTAATTGTTGCGCAGCATGAACTGGTGAGATACAGCTTGAACGAACTACTGCAAGACTTGGGATTAAAAACATTCACTAATTCATCCTTCCAAGAAAGTGTGGACGCTTTTCAAAAGGGTGAGCATTTTGATTATGTTATCATCGATATGGGGATGGAAGGTTTGAGAGAACTGGACTCCCGGAGGCAGTGGCTTCAAATGCTGGATAGGCAGATAACTCAGATTATTGGACTTACAACCGTGTTTCAGATGGAAACAATAGCTGCAGGGGACATGAATCATAGTGTGGATGCCTTTTTGTCCAAGCCCGTTACCCGAAACGCTCTGCTGGAGGTTCTCTGCTGGAAGAAGGAACAGTCAGTGCCAGCAGATGGTAATACTCTGGAGACTCATGCGACGATGAGTTCCCACAATGAGATAGGGGATACAACACAGAAGTATCAAATTCTCATAGCAGAGGATAACGAAATTAACCAGGTGGTGATTACCGAGTTTTTAGCAGAGCGTAACTTTGAGGTAACGATGGTCACGAACGGAAGAGAACTAATAGCGTTACTGGAACTGCGTTACTGGGATATGGTGCTGCTTGATTTGCATATGCCAGAGATGGATGGTTTTGAGACGGCGAGGCATATTCGGAGAAACAAAGCTTTTAACAGGCTTCCCATTATCGCTTTTACCGCTGATGCTGTGCAGCATGAACAGGAAGTTTGTCTTCGTGCTGGTATTAATGCCGTGTTGTTCAAGCCTGTCCATGAACTGACCGCTGCTAGAGTATTAACTAGCTGGATTAATTTAGCGTGGCTGCAAGATTTACATGGTATTCACGCTGAGCAGTCGATAGCAGGCATGGATGGCAAGGTGTATATTTTTCAATTTGCCCTTTATAAATGGATACAGGAATACCAGTATCTCGATAAAAGAGTTGTGAGAAAAATGGACAATGGGCAGTTATCTTCTGCTCTTCGATTAATCCACTCACTTAAGGGAGGAACGGGGAACCTGTGCGCGCCTGAGTTGCTGGCAAAGGTAATAGAGCTGGAAAAGGCATTGAAGCGCAGCAATGAAACCTCAACAGGAGCACTGTATCCAGACTGGAAAAAGCATCTGAGCACGGTTCAGAAGGATATTAACCAAATCAAGTCATCACTTCCCTGGAGCTGACCGTGTTATTGCATAAATTTGTAGCCGATTCCCCAGATGGTCTTGATTAATTGCGGTTTCTTAGGGTCTTTTTCGATTTTTCTGCGTAAATGGTTAATATGTACGTCCACAGCCCTTTCATTAATAAAGGAGTCTGTGCCACGGAGAGCCTGAATCAAAGCATACCTGCTGAATACAATTCCCCGGTTCAAATAAAAAAGCTTCATGAGCTCAAATTCTGAATATGTTGTCTCCACATTCTGTCCGTTAACGGTAATCATTCTTCTCGCTAGATCCAAAGTAATGCCGGTTTCAGGTTCAGGTGCTCTGCCTCTTCCTTGCAAGCGCGTGATTTCAATACGACGGAAAAGAGCCTCCATCCGTGCTTTTAGCTCTTGCATACTAAAAGGCTTGCAAATATAATCATCTGCTCCCAACGTAAGTGTACGAATACGCTCTGATATGTTGTTTTCTGTAGAAATCACGATGATGGGCACGTCCGTATGCTTGCGTATGAGTGGGCAGGGATTTACCCCATCCAAATCTGGAAGCAGCAGATCCAGCAAAATAATATCGGGCTGTACGATCTCAAGCCGGGCAATACCCTCAGACGCTTGTTCCACTCGAGTAACGTTGTAGTCTTCTCCTGTTAAATACAAGGAAAGGGTCTCTCCCAACATATTGTCATCTTCAATAATTAAAACATTAGACATGATCATATTTCCTTATCTTTCTATCAAATTCGAGCCAAATAGTTAGGATAACTGCAATGTTTACAACAAGTTTTTGGCAGGTCCTGTTGATAGAGTAAACTCCTTTGGACAGTCTGTCAAAAGATCAGGTTTGTTGTGACAATCCTGTGGACAATTAGTCCAGATGTATATCTATTTGATATGGAAATGTACTATTTTTGAGATTTATTACTATAATACGACATTTTTCGTTTTCTTTTAACAATATACTACAAGCCATTGATGATAAATTACAAAAATTTAACAAAACACATCAGAAACATGCATTGACTTAAATGAAAATTATGGTATTTTATTACATAGGAGTTGACATCCTCTGATAGGCCTCTTAGAAAAACCCACTATTTAATCTTCTACTAACATACTCTCATGTGCTATCTCTGTATTTAATTTTCGTACTTTAATTGTTCTTGTGATCATACTTATGATTCTTTGGTGTGGATATCCCAGTGTGAATTCAGACTGTCTACTCATTTAGATTACATATTTACATTTTTTTGCTTTCCATGCTTGTATTTTTTAAAATCAGGTCAGCGGGAGGACGAGAGATCATGAACACATTCGAAGCGCTGGAGTCCAATGTAAGATCCTATTGCAGAAGTTTTCCAGTTGTTTTCAACAAAGCTAAAAACGATGTACTGTACACGGAGGCAGGCAAGGGTTATATTGACTTTTTTGCTGGGGCAGGGGCTTTGAACTATGGGCATAATAATGATTTTATGAAAAACCGGATATTGGATTATTTAAGTTCCGATCGGATTATGCATGGTCTGGATATGTACACGACAGCTAAGCAAGAGTTTATTGAGTCTTTTTCAGAGCGTATTCTCCAGCCCAAGGGCTTGAATTATAAGCTGCAATTTTGCGGACCGACCGGAACCAATGCGGTGGAAGCAGCACTGAAACTTGCACGCAAGGTGAAAAACAGAAATGGTATTTTCGCTTTTATGGGCGCGTTCCACGGAATGTCGCTGGGTAGTTTATCTATTACCAGCAACAACTCCATGCGAGAGAGCGCAGGGGTCCCCCTGAACAATGTTACCTTCATACCTTATAACAGCACATTTAACGGAATGGATACCATTTTGTATATGGAGCAGCTTTTAACAGACACTCACTCGGGTGTGGAAAAGCCTGCCGCGATCATTTTGGAAACGGTACAGGCTGAAGGCGGTATTCATATTGCAGATACCGAATGGCTGCGTGATTTGCGACAGCTGTGCGATGACCATGATATTTTGCTCATTGTTGACGATATTCAAGTCGGTTGCGGTCGAGTTGGTTCGTTCTTCTCATTCGAGCGGGCGGGAATTGTTCCTGATATGGTTGTTTTGTCCAAATCGATCAGTGGATACGGTTTGCCAATGTCTCTGTTGCTACTCAAGCCAGAATTGGATATATGGAGTCCAGGTGAGCATAACGGCACCTTCCGTGGAAATCAGCTTGCTTTTGTCGGGGCAAAGGCTGCGCTGGAGTTCAGAGATACGGTAGAGCTGGAAGCACAAGTGAAGGAAAAAGAGGCTTTTGTTCAGCAGTTCTTGCGTGAACATATCCAATCGATAGATCCTCTAATTGAAATTCGCGGCATGGGACTAATCTGGGGAATTGATGTATCCCATCTGGGAGAAGCGTTCGCCAAGGAGGTAGCGACTCTCTGCTTTAGTAGGGGACTCATTATTGAACGTGCTGGGCGTAACGATACGGTAATTAAAATCATGCCAGCGTTAACGATAAGCTTGGAAAACTTGCGTAAGGGCTGCGACATTATTAAAGAAAGTATGGCCCAGGTAACCAGCACGTTGGTTACGATGTAAATCGAACAGTAAAGCCCCTTGGCTGGAGCTGCCGTCTGCTGTAAAGCAGGTATGGCAGGCGCCGTCCAAGGGGCTTTCTAGTAAAAAATTAAGAAATAACCGTTTGCGCGTATTTTTGTGCGGATTGCTCTAGTTGCTCATCGGTCAAAACTGCAGCACCATATTGTACGAAATAAGGGAGCAATTTGACACCAATCATATGGCCTGTAGCTTCCAGAGGTCTCAACAGCTCTTCGATCGTATACCTGTTCCGTCCGTCATGTTGGTAATTTTCCTCAACGCTGGCAGCAGACAAGGCGATCAACAACTCTTTGCCCTGTAGCTTGCCACCTTCGCTTCCATAAGCCCAGCCGTAGGTTAGAACCTTATCCAGCCATTTTTTCAGTAGGGAAGGAGTGCTGTACCAGTAAAAAGGGAATTGCAGAACGATACGGTCATGCTGCTCTAGCAGTTCCTGCTCCTGGGCGACATTGATTTGCTCACCAGGATATACTTCATACAGGTTGTGAACGGTCACGCCGGATTGTTTCTTGAGTTCTTGCACCCATCTTTTGTTAATGCGAGATTCCGCAAGATCAGGGTGAACGACAATAACGAGGGTTGACATTTAAAAAACCATCTCCTTCGAACTTATTTATTGTTAGTAAATAACCAATACATATGTAACTATTTTAGTTTCAACTTATGGAATTGTCAACTCTATTACATTTTAAGTTCTATATTCAAAAGACTCCGGCAAGCTCATGCCGGAGTCTCATCAAATGAAGTGTTTTTACATTAAGCGATATGATTAAGAGCAACAATTTTGTTTTTCCCGGAGCGCTTAGCTTGATACAGATAGTCATCTGCTTGCTGAAAAAATACATCTTTATCTTTGTTCATTTCCTCTGTATAGCTTTTCAGTCCAATGCTTACGGTTACAGAAACGAGTTGCAATTTCTCCTGAAAGGTCATTTTCTCCACTTCACGACGGATGTTTTCGACGATCTGATAAGCTTCTTCGAAAGTATGCTCGAACATCAAAATAGCAAATTCCTCACCGCCATAGCGAGCCGCAATGTCATTTGCGGTAATCTGTTCTGTAATGATTTGCGAGATGCCTTCCAAAATTTTATCTCCGAACTGGTGTCCGTAAGTATCATTGATCTTCTTGAAATTATCAATATCCACTAACGCCAGATGGATGATCGCGCCTTGTTCGGCATATTCGAGTGCTTTTTCATAAAAGTTTTGAAAGGACAAATGATTGTACAGCTTTGTCAAACCATCAGTCATTGACATTTTGCTGATAATCGCGTTACTGATCATTAATTCCTGTTGCGCGCGCTTTGTTTTATACAAATCCACTAACAAATCGCGGCCGCTGGCCTGAATAATGAGAGCAATAAAGGTGGACATAATCAAAAAGGTTGGAATCGCCACGATATCAAAGTCTGACAAATAGGTACGAAATGATGCATCCACTGCCAGCAACAGAAAAAAGACGACTACTTGTAATACAAAGGAAAGCCATATTAAGCGGCGATTGAAGAACAGGATAGAAGAGAAAATAGGCAACAAGCACAACGCTGTAATAATCCGGATATCATAGTTTAGGCGAATAATCATCCAGCAAATGACGGTACTTGCCATAAACAGGATCACAAAAGAATACCTGTTAAATTTAAAATGAGCCAACTCTGCCAGTAAGTTGGAACCACTCATGATTAGCGTGGGAACAATAAGGGTTCCGACGTAAAATTCATAAGGCGAAGCGGAGTAATCAAGAAATAAGTAACTGCCCAGCTGGACGATAAAATGTACAGCTATAATCATCCAATACAGTAATAACATTTTGCGTACCCAGCGGGCTTGCTTTGTTTTGTAATCCATGGTTTGAGTAAGCCGTTTTGTCTTGTTCATGATGTCACCACACTTAATGTATCTTTAGCCATTCTCGTATTATAAGATACTATGTGATGAAGTTGAAGCTAATTTTTTTAAAGGCCATGAACTTGTTAGCCTAGCAACACTTTTACTTGGTGGATAGCCCCGTCCCCTGCAACCGGCAGAATATTATTCGTAAGGACGGTGCCATCTAAGGTAACAGTAACTACACCCTTGGAGACATGCTGTGGATTCGTGATATGAATCACGTAGGTATCACCGCGGAAGACGCGGGTGACTGTGAATTCGTCCCAGGCTGTAGGAATGCACGGATCAATACGCAGACCATCCCATTCGGGCTGAATACCGAGAATGGATTGAGTAATAGCTATAAAGTTCCATGCCGCTGTACCCGTCAGCCAGGAATTTTTGGCTTCGCCTGCACGAACAGCATCTTTGCCCGCAATCATTTGAGCGTACACATACGGCTCAGTGCGGTGAATGTCGCTAATGTCCTCTAGATAGGCGGGGGCAATTTTGCTATATAGCTCGAAAGCGCGATCCCCACGTCCTATTACGGCTTCCGCCATCATAATCCAAGGGTTATTGTGACAGAAAATACCGGCATTTTCCTTATACCCGGGAGGGTAAGATGAGATTTCGCCCAGATTGATGTAATAGCGAGAATACGGTGGATTTTGCAGCACAATGCCGTAGGGAGTTTCTAACTGATCACGTGTAGAATCGAGAGCTTTTTGAGCTAGACCTTCTTCAACGCCAATTCCTGCCATGACACAGAAGCCTTGAGGTTCAATGAAAATTTGGCCTTCCTCACAATCCTTGCTCCCTATTTTGTCTCCATAATGGTCATAAGCACGTAAGAACCATTCCCCGTCAAAACCATGCTCCAATGTGGCTGTTCGCATACGATCCACATATGCCTGAGCGGTTGCTGCTTCTTCATCCAGTCCTCTGCGCTTGCAAAGCTCAATAAAATCCGGTCCCGTATATACAAATAGTCCGGCGATGAACACGGATTCGGCTATTCGACCCTCCAGATTCTGAGTTGTCTGATAGGACTCATCTGGTGTAGCAGAAAAACAGTTGAGATTCAGACAGTCGTTCCAGTCAGCCCGGCCAATGAGTGGAAGACCATGCGGGCCCAGATTACCCACAACGTGGTAAAAAGAACGCTTCAAATGTTCAAACAGCGTAGCCGTACGCTCTACATTTCCGTCAAAGGGCACTTGTTCATCCAGTATGCCAAAGTCTCCCGTTTCTTTGATGTACGCTGCGGTACCGACAATAAGCCACAACGGATCGTCGTTAAAGCCACCGCCAACCTCGTGATTTCCTTTTTTGGTTAACGGTTGGTACTGATGATAAGCTCCGCCGTTTTCAAATTGAGTAGAGGCGATGTCGATAATCCGTTCTCTTGCCCGCTCCGGTATTTGGTGGACGAAGCCGAGCAAGTCCTGATTCGAATCCCGGAAGCCCATTCCACGCCCGATACCAGATTCAAAATACGAGGCGGAACGCGACATATTGAACGTAACCATACACTGATAAGGGTTCCATATGTTTACCATTCGGTTCAGCTTGTCGTCGTGGCTTTGAAGGGTATACTTGGACAGCAGATTATTCCAATAGGTCCGCAGCTCACTCAACGCTCGTTCTACATCAGCTTCATCCGCAAACTGCTTAATCATGGCATGTGCTTGTTTTTTATTAATAACACCGGGCGACTCCCATTTTTCTTCCTCGGGATTTTCCACATAACCGAGTATAAAGTTACAGCTTGTTTCTTCGCCTGGCTCCAGCGTTACCTCAATGCAATGTGATCCGACAGGGGACCATCCGCTGGCAATAGAGTTCGAGGCTTGCCCAGCGGCGACCGTTTGAGGCTGATCTAATCCGTTGTAGAGCCCCAGAAAAGCTTCACGGTCTGTATCATAACCCGCTAGCGGACGATTAGCAGAGAAAAAAGCATAGTGATTGCGACGTTCACGGTATTCCGTTTTGTGATAAATGACAGAATCTTGTATTTCTACCTCACCCGTGTTCAAGTTGCGCTGGTAGTTGGTCATATCGTCATAGGCGTTCCACAGACAAAATTCCACGAATGAAAAGAGTTTGATCTTTTTGGTTTGTAACGATGTGTTCTGAAGCTTAACCTGATGGACCTCGCCGTCAAAGGAAAGGGGCACAAAAGCCAGCTGGGTGGCCCGAATACCGCTGCGTTCTCCCATAATTGAGGTATAGCCAAGTCCATGGCGGCATTCATACTGCTCCAGCTCCCGTTTGACTGGCATCCAACCTGGAGTCCAATAATCCCCATCATCATAAATATAAAAATATCGACCACTGTTATCGACAGGAATATTGTTGTACCGGTAACGTGTTAAGCGACGTAAGCGAGCATCCCGGTAAAATGCATAGCCGCCACTTGTATTGGAGATTAGTCCAAAAAATCGTTCATTACCTAAATAATTAATCCAGGGATAAGGGGTTTGAGGGGTGTGGATGACATATTCTTGATTGACATCATCGAAAAAACCGTACTTCATGGCGCAGAACTCCTTTCGATTTGAAAAAATAAAAGACCCAACACATGATTATATTCAAACATAAAGCCGTTCTTTCTTTAGAAAGACATTTCCTGCCTTATATAAAATGTGCTTGATTTTCTCAACCTATCTTCTGGAATTTGCAAAATATTTGAAATGGGTAAATATACCTTTTTATGCTAAAATGAAAAAGTTAGAACTTAGCAAGGCAGGAGGTTGCAAGAATGGCACCTATCACATTATTTTTCATCCCGTATGCAGGCGGATCGGCGTCGGTCAGCTTCAAATGGAAAAAGTTGCTGCTTCCGCAGATTAAGCTTGTTCCACTGGAATTAGCGGGCAGAGGTATTCGTTCTGGGGAACCGCTAAAGGAAAGCATTGAGGAGATGAGCGAGGATCTGTTGCACAAGATCAGCGAAGAGATAGCCCCTGGCGATCCTTATGCCATATACGGCCACAGTATGGGGACGATGATCTCATTCGAGCTGTACTACAAGCTGGTGGACGGTGGATATGGCAAGCCTGCTCATCTGTTCGTTTCGGGTGGACGGGCACCGCATGTCCCAAGAAATTCCCCGTGGTTACACGATCTGCCCGCAGATCAGTTCAGGACGCATTTGCAGCGGTACGGTCAGCTTTCGGAAGCGATTTTTGACAATCGGGAATTATACGACTATTTTATGCCGGTGTTAAGAGCGGATTTCAAAGCTGTCGAGTTGTATAGGTACATGGCTAAAGCCGCACCTTTACATTGTCCTATCACCGCTTTGACGGGAATGACCGATAACACGGTGACCTTACAAGATGCGGAGGCATGGGCACACCATACGGATCAGCAATTTCGTATGTTTACCTTTGAGGGAGGACACTTTTTTATTCATGATGAAGTGGAACGGATTACGCACATCATCAATGAGACCTTGGAGCAGAGTACGGTAACAAGTAGCATACAACAATAAAAATAAGAGGTGATTTTTAGTGACAGTAGGTGTATTGGCACATTTGTTTGGCAAGTTGCCTTATCGTGAATTGGCTGCAAAGGTAGGCGCAGCGGGCTTTACTCATGTTCAGCTGGCTCCGTGGAGAGCGATCAGTGATGTGGATTTTAATAAACCGGGTAAGTTCAATCCGGGATTGGCACTGTCTATCGCAGAAGAATTTCGTAAGCATGGTGTATCCATATCGGTGCTCGGGTGCTATTTACATTTTTTTATACAGGATGAGGAATTGCTGCGTGAAAATGTAGAGCGCTTCAAAGAGCTGATCCGATATGCGGGTCTGTTAGGAGCACCAATGGTTGCAGCCGAAGTCGGACGTAATGAGGATGGTACCGCCTATACGGAACGTGACTGGAGAGTTGTAAGGGAAGTAGTGCGTGAATTAGCAGATGAAGCGGAGAAGTGGGGCGTATTCGTAGGATTGGAAGCTGCAAACGATCACTTGGTCGGAACTGCCGTAGAGTTGGCTGCCTTTCTGGAGGAAGTACCTTCTTCACACATCGGTGTTGTGATTGATCCGGGTAATCTGCTGAAAACGGAAAATCTGGCGCAGCAGGATGAGATCATCCGCGAAGCTTTCCAACTGCTGGGCCCTCGGATTATCGCAGCGCATGCCAAAGACCGGCGGTTGTCATCGTCAGGTGAAATTGAGACGGTGCCGCCAGGTTATGGTGACATGAACTATGCCCTCTACATGGAACTGCTGGAGCAGTACAAGCCGGGGGTTCATATTATTATGGAAGCTGCTCAGGAGCATGAGATGGCAGAATCGAGACGTTATATCGAAGGTCATCGGATAGCCGCTCAGAAGGCGCAACAAGTGCAGACGAAATAATGTATTCTTTCATATACTCAGGAATGCTATGTCAATAATTCGAGAGACTTGGAAGCGCCTCCTTTTCCAAGTCTCTGTTCCTTTATCCTTGTTTAACCTTGCACAACCGCCACGATCACAATGACCCAGCTTGCCAAAAAAGCCAACCCGCCAATGGGGGTGATTGCCCCAAGCTTTTTCACACCAGATATACTAAGGGCATACAGACTGCCGGAGAACAGGAGAATACCCACCAGCATAACCCAGCCTGCGGTAACGATGAGAGAAGAATGGACAAGGCTGTCAGCAAGAACTCCAAGCAGCAGCAAACCCAGTCCGTGAGCGATTTGATATTGAATTCCTGTCTGGAATATGCTCATCATGTCTACGGAAAGTCTCTTTTTCAATGCGTGTGCGCCGAACGCTCCCAGAGCTACGGCTAAAAACATCACGATACAACCAAGCAATAGCAAAATTTTCATGTTTTAACGCCTCCCTGTGAAATAGTACCGATTCCAATCGATTTCGTCAATTTTCCTTGTGAATCTCTAAACTTATAGAATTTTTCGACTCTCATTTGGCGCCTAGTGTGGTATATTTTTTCCAGGGCCAATGCGAAGCATTTGGAGCAATAGACAGCGTGTCCTCCACCTTTTTTATGGGAAAGTGAGGTGATGATGCTGTCTTTTTGTGCTGTCGTTTTTCGAAATAAAATCTTGTGTAAAGCCAAAATTGATAATGGAGAGGATGAATGCAAAAGTGATCAGCAGAAAATCAGTGTTCAGGAAATCTGTCTCTATGGTCATGTCAGCCATTTTGGTACTTCCGTTAACCTTGGGCTTATTTCAGGCAGGACCCGACCGTGCATCAGCCGCAACACCGGAATCGACACGCTTTTTACAATTGTATAAACAGCTGAAGGATCCGGCTAGCGGATACTTTTCAAAAGAAGGCATCCCTTATCATTCCGTTGAAACGCTTATGAGCGAGGCTCCAGATTACGGACACTTAACGACTTCGGAAGCGTACAGCTACTGGATGTGGCTGGAAGTGCTGTATGGTCATTATACCGGGGATTGGGGGCATTTGGAATCCGCATGGGACAACATGGAGAAATATATCATTCCTGTTAATGAAGGCGACGGTAAGGAAGAGCAGCCGACAATGAGTAACTACAACCCGAACAGCCCCGCCACCTATGCCGCAGAATACTCACAGCCGGATCAATACCCAAGCCGTCTGAGTGGACAGTATGGTGGTGGCAAGGATCCACTGGACTCTGAGCTGAAGGCAACCTATGGCAACAACCAGACTTATCTGATGCACTGGTTGTTGGACGTGGATAATTGGTACGGCTTCGGAAATCTTCTGAATCCGTCGCATACAGCAGCCTATGTAAACACCTTCCAGCGCGGGGAACAGGAATCGGTCTGGGAGGCTGTACCACACCCATCGCAAGACAATCAAAAGTTTGGCAAGCCTAATGAAGGCTTTATGAGCTTGTTTACCAAGGAAAATAATGCCCCTGCACAGCAATGGCGTTACACGAATGCCACCGATGCAGATGCACGGGCAGTTCAAGCAATGTACTGGGCTAAGGAATTAGGATATGACAACTCCGTATATTTGGATAAAGCTAAAAAGATGGGAGACTTTTTGCGTTACGGCATGTACGATAAATACTTCCAGAAAACCGGAAGCGCTTCCAACGGAAGTCCAATTGCTGGTACGGGCAAGGATGCCAGTCTTTATCTGATGGCATGGTATACAGCCTGGGGCGGCGGACTTGGCCAAAGCGGCAACTGGGCTTGGCGTATTGGTGCCAGCCATGCACATCAGGGCTATCAAAATGTCGTCGCAGCGTATGCGTTGTCCGATCAAGATGGTGGATTAATACCGAATTCACCAACGGCGGGACAGGACTGGGCGACCTCGCTGAAGCGCCAATTGGAGTTTTATACTTGGCTGCAATCCGATGAGGGGGCTATTGCAGGTGGAGCGACGAATAGCTGGGATGGTGCCTACAAGGCTTATCCATCTGGCACAAGTACCTTTTATGGCATGGCTTATACAGGGGCTCCTGTATATAACGATCCACCGTCGAACAACTGGTTCGGGATGCAGGCTTGGCCTGTCGAGCGGGTTGCCGAGCTGTACTACATTTTAGCCAAGAAAGGGGATACTTCGTCCGAGCAGTTTAAAATGGCTAAACAAGTGACGGAAAACTGGATAGCGTGGTCCAAGAGCTATGTATTTGCCAACGAACGGCCTGTGACTGATGCACAGGGATACTATTTGGACGCTCAAGGCAAGCGTATTCTGGGTGGCAAGAATCCGAAAGTGGCTACTACAGTGGCTAAAGGTGAGTTCTGGCTACCGAGCAATCTGGAATGGAGCGGAAAGCCTGAAACCTGGAGCGGATTTGCCATTCATAAAGGGAATACCAATCTCCATGTGGTAACAAAGAATCCGGGGCAGGATGCCGGAGTGCTGGGCAGCTATGTTAAAGCACTTACTTTCTTTGCTGCTGGAACGAAAGCTGAAAAAGGAGACTATTCCGAGTTAGGCAAGGAAGCTAAGGATCTGTCTAAAGCTTTGCTTGATGCTGCATGGGGTTATAACGATGGTATAGGCATTACAACGAAGGAAGCGCGCGAGGATTATTATCGTTATTTTACCAAAGAAGTGTATATCCCGAGCGGCTGGAGTGGTAAGACTGGGCAAGGCAACACGATCCCTGGCACCGACGCTACATCGTCTGATCCGTCTAAAGGTGGTAATGGTACGTATTCCAGCTACAGCGATATCCGCCCTAATATCACCAAAGATCCGCAATGGTCCTATCTTAAAGATAAATACACGACTTCTTGGAACAAGCAGACCAAAAAATGGGATAAAGGCGCTCCAGAATTTACGTATCACCGTTTCTGGTCCCAAGTTGATATGGCAACGGCTTATGCCGAGTATGACCGTCTCATTAACGGTAGTGGACCAACCGAGCCTACAGCTCCCAAAGCTCCGGCAAATGTGAAGGCAAACGCGGGGGATGCTCAGGTTACACTGACCTGGAGCAAAGCGACGGGTGCCGATAGCTATACAGTCAAGCGCTCGACAACCAGTGGTGGCCCTTATACCACAGTAGCAACGGTAACAGACAGCACTTACAAGGATACAGGAGTGGTGAATGAAACCACTTATTATTATGTGGCAAGTGCAACAAATTCTTTAGGAACCAGCCCGGATTCTGCCGAGGTCAGTGCCAAGCCTACGGCAGCACCCATTCCAGCAACGGGAGATGTGATTGCCCAATACCGCGTGGGCGACACAAACCCGGGAGATAATCAAATTCGGCCACTGTTCCGTATTGTAAACAAAGGTAAAGAAGCAGTTGATCTGAAAAATGTCAAGCTGCGATACTACTACACCGTAGATGGCGACAAGTCACAGGAATTCCATTGTGACTATGCACAGTTGGGCAGTAGTAACGTTCAGGGACGTTTTGTGAAACTGGATAAGGCCGTTACAGGCGCAGATTATTATCTGGAAATCTCCTTTGGAGCTGGTGCGGGAAGTCTGGCAGCAGGGGAAAACACAGGGGACATTCAGATTCGCATGAACAAGACGGACTGGAGCAACTATAACGAAAGTGATGATTTTTCCTATGATCCAACCAAGACATCTTATACGGATTGGGGCAAAGCACCATTGTATATAAATGACAAACGTGTCTGGGGTCTGGAGCCTTGATTGTAAACTAATTGTAGAGATTACGGGCGGAATGTGAGATCATTTAATTCACTTCCGTCCGTTTTTTTGTGATCGGATTCGTGGTACACTATGATCGTTACATTATTACATACATGACCGAGGTGACCTGAGACATGAATGACAATTTGGCACAGGCTCTGAATGAGCAAATGAACTTTGAATTTTACTCCGCTCACGTATATCTGGCGATGGCTGCTTATTGCTCCAGTGAAAGTCTGGATGGGTTTGCAAACTTCTTCCTGGTACAAGCTGAGGAGGAACGGTTTCATGCCATGAAACTGTATAAATACATTAATGACCGTAGAGGACGCGCCACATTGGCTGCATTGCCGGAGCCAAAAAACAGCTACGATTCCATGCTGGACGTATTTGAGCATGGTTACAAGCATGAGCAGCAAAACACGCAAAAATTTTATCATCTGGCTGACTTGGCCCTCGATGGACGCGAGCATGCAACGATCCATTTCCTGAAATGGTTTATTGATGAGCAAGTCGAAGAGGAAGCTCTGTTCGACAGTGTTATCCAGAAGCTTAAGCGCATTGAAAGAGACAGCAACGCCTTTTATATGCTGGACAGCGAGTTTGCCAAACGCAGCTTTACTGCCCCTGCGGAGTAATACAGCATACATGGTTTGTTTTGAATGCCGGAGATAAGACCAGCATTTTATTCGTCTAGAAAGTAGAGGAGCCCGATTTTCGGGCTTTTTTGCGTTGACTTTAATTAACGAATTCCCATCTTTCGAGGGGCTATTGTTATTTTAAATGGAGTTATAGAAAAAATTAATTTGTCGCTGGATGGTGAGCATGCTACAGTTATGTTAACTTTTATATCTCATTAAGTAGATAGGATTAATTATTTTGGTGATTCACGAGCATTATAATAATACTATAGGAAGGCGGGTTAGTATGAGTGAAATCTATCGTCTGGCACTCCAAGAGGATGCAGAAAGATTGCAGTATGTGACGTATGAGGCGTATGAAACAATTCGGCAGTTGGAGCTTCGATGGCCTGCCGCTCAGGCAGATGTTGCTCTCATTCAAGAAAACATTAAAAATAATGATTGCTATGTGCTGGAAGTAGACGGTGTCATTCAGGCTACCGTTAGCCATCTCAAAAATAGAGCCCTTAATTTTATAACCGATCTACCGTTTGTGATGTGGTTTGCTGTAGACCCGGCTGCCCAGGGCAAAGGATATGGGAAAAAACTGCTGAATTGGGTAGAGCAAACGATTATTCGTGACAAGGTCGGTGCTCCTGCTGTGACACTGGCGACTGCGGAAAAGCATCCCTATTTGCTATCCATGTATGAGCGTTGGGGGTATGAACGTATCCATGCTTTTGACCATGGAACAGGGGACGGGACGATGCATTTACTGCGTAAAGTGGTGAATCCTGAATTATTCTCCACCTACATTCGTGAAAAAAATGAAGCCGAGACAGCTAACCGAAATTAGACGCGATCATAGGGAACGGAAGAAGCCGATTCGTTCGCAGAAAGGGGGCAGGAGCGAATGAAGTTTGTATTGTTCAGCCTAATGGCTAATCTGCCTAATGCGATTACCGGAGAAGCCTGGAGTTCGCAGCAAAAATTCCAAAATGTAATTAAGCAGGCTGTGCTCGCAGAGGAGCTTGGTTTTGATGCGTATGGTGTGGGGGAGCGGCATGGTGCGCCTTTTTTGTCGTCTTCACCTCCACTCGTTCTGACCGCTATAGCAGCGAGAACTGAACGGATTCGTCTGCTGACGATGGTAACGGTGCTTAGTATACTTGACCCAGTACGCGTAGCTGAGGATTATGCGACATTGGATCATTTATCGGGCGGAAGATTAGAACTGATTATCGGAAAAGGCAATGATCCACGCCATTATCCGTTGTTTGGAATTACGGAGGAAGAGCAGTGGGAATCGTTAGCAGAACGCTATCGTCTGCTCAAACGGCTATGGAGCGAGGAAGAGGTTACGTGGAAGGGCAACTATCGGCCCCCGCTGTATCAGGTCACGACACAGCCACGCCCATATCAACAGCAAATTCCGATATGGCATGGAAGTGCCTCCAGTACATTATCGACGGAGCTGGCTGCACAATATGGAGAGCCGTTATTTTCCTCAAATTCTTTCCATCCTCAGGCCAAGTATAAAGGCTTAATTGATCATTACCGTGAACGGCTCGCTTATTACGGTCATGATCCTGCTCAAGCCGTAATTGGTGCCGGAGCCGGGAGCTTGTATCTGGCGGATACAGACGAGGAAGCGATCAGACGCTATCGCCCGTATTATGATGCTTACCACTCGACGACGGCGGCTCAACATAATCAATCCCCGTTTACAAATTTGGAGGACAATATCCGCAACGGTCCAGTTCTGATTGGTTCTGCGGACAGCGTTCTTGAAAAAATACGGAACTATTATACTGCGTTCGGCCATCAGGTACTCAGCATAAGCGTGGATGGGCTGGGAGAGCAGGAGCAGCTTGAACAGCTGCATCGGTTTGCCGAGGATATCATTCCTGTGCTGCGGCGAGAGATTCCCAGCACTATTTGGCAGCAGGTGCCGAACCTACACAAAGAAAATGGATCACTGGCTGCTATTCCTAATGGGGCTCCCTCCATTTCTCCTATTTTCCAATTGTGATTGATGAATAACGTTACCCTCTCTCATGAAAGCAACCGAAGTAGCGGTGTTTTCGGGTCGATAGCGACTGAGAGAGGGTCTTTTTAGTTTTAGACAAATTGACAGAGATAAATAAAAAGAGTAACGTAATTGTATATTCATTTAAATCACATAAAATTAATCGGATTAATTAAAATTTAAAGATGTGGAATCTAATGATATAAAGGAGGAATTTTTTTGAGCGACTCACAATCTAGTACGACCAAGCGCTGTATAACAGCCGAGGATTTATATCGACTTCACTGGGTTAGCGATCCAGCTATTCATCCTATTAGTGGTGAAATCGCTTACGTAGAACAGTATATTAATAAAGAGTGGACAGATTATAACTCAGGAATTTGGCTATTATCGTCCGAAGGCGCTAGCGCATTACCCTTTACATACGGACCGAAAGATGAAACGCCTGTCTGGTCACCAGATGGATCACAACTAGCTTTTCTCCGTACAACAGACGGCAAGCGCCAGGTGTGGATTATTCCAGAACGCGGAGGGGAGGCACGACAGCTTACACACGTAGAGAACAATGTTCGTTCATTAGCCTGGTCTCCTGATGGGACTTGCATATCGTTTGTAGCTAAAACGGCCGAGAACCCGTCAAGCCCTACATCCGATGGAGGAACTCAGGAGGCACAACTTAAGGGACGAGTTGTTAATCGAACGAAAGCTAAATCCGACGGATATGGACTGTGGGATGATACTCGTGATCACTTGTATGTAACTGATGTGACTTCGGGGCACACAGTTCAACTGACTTCCGGCGCTTATGATGTGGCGGAGCCTGTGTGGTCACCGGATGGTCAACGTATTTTATTCGTCGCCAGAATAGCAGAGCATTCGAAAGAGGATACGGATTTACGTAAGCAGAATGATTTGTTTACGATAGCCCCTGCGATTTCAAATGGTGATGCAGCAGCACCGCTTAAGCTGACCCATTCTAAACTGCACATCGAGAGTGCCGCTTATTCTCCCGACGGTTCAACGATTGCCTTTTACGGTCATGATCGACATGCCAAAGACGCTACTCAGACCCGACTGTACACGGTTCCTTCCAGTGGGGGGACGGCAGTATGCGTTAGTGAGACGCTTGACGCTCACCTCCGTAATGCGGGTATGAGCGACATGCGTTCACATCTTCATGTAGGACCACCACGCTTCAGTGCGGACGGTCAATCTCTGTATACGCTGGTTACCCATGAAGGAAATGTGCACGTATATCAGTTTGCGCTTGATAGGACTTTTAAAATTTTAACCCAAGGAGAGCGGGAAATTTACCAATTCGAGCTTACTTCGGATGAGCAGCATATCATTGCCGCCTCCACCGATGTAGCTTTACCAGGTGATTTATTCCAGATTGCGATTCATTCAGGAACTGAGGAACGGCTGACACGAGTGAATGATTCTCTGCTTGATGAGATTGAGATCAGTGTGCCTGAGAGCTTCTGGACTGAGGTTGAGGATGGACGACGGGTGCAGGGATGGGTGATGAAGCCTGCTGGGTTTAAGGAGGGGGTATCCTATCCTGCTATTTTGGAGATTCACGGTGGTCCTCATGCCATGTATTCCAATTCTTTTTTTCATGAATTTCAGTTGCTGGCCGCTCAGGGGTATACAGTCATCTACACGAATCCGGGAGGAAGCCGAGGGTATGGACAGTCTTTCACCAATGTCGTCCTTGGAGATTACGGCGGACGCGATTACACCGATCTGCTGAGCGCAGTGGACGAGGCTATACGTCAATTTCCATTCATTCATCCGGAAAGGCTGGGTGTAACAGGAGGCAGCTATGGTGGCTTTATGACAAACTGGATTGTCGGCCATACCGATCGTTTCCGCGCAGCTGTGACCCAGCGCTCCATATCTAACTGGCTGTCCATGTATGGAGTGAGTGACATAGGGTACTCGTTTACTGAAGATGAAGTCGGCGGGAATCCGTGGGAGGATTGCGAGCTTTTGTGGAGGCAATCTCCGCTGGCTTATGTGCAGCAAATCAACACACCGCTGCTCATATTACACGGGGAGCAGGATCTGCGATGTCCTATAGAGCAGGGAGAGCAGCTGTTTACAGCATTACGTCGCTTGGGGAAACCTACGCAATTTGTCCGTTTTCCAGCTTCAAGTCACGAGCTTTCACGAAAAGGGCACCCGCAGCTTCGCGTGGAACGACTGCAACGTATTACCAATTGGTTTGCCCAACACGAATTATAAGTAAATCGATTTCTTGCACTTACGACACAGAAATTTTTACAAAAATTCATTAAAAAATTACAAACAATGCCTGATTTTTAGACAAAAAAGGGCATTGTTTGTGTGTATAATATATTTATACATTATAATGTCATACTTTAATTTATTTTGTGATTATAATAACATAAAAAATCACATATCACATTTTTTTTCTTATTAAAGGAATTTAAAAAAAATATTGACATTTTTCTAGTCCATATTTATTATATAAATAAAATATTTCACATTTAATTCTTACTTATGTAATAACATTTTGTATGACCTCAGCACTTTCACATCACATTCATCTATGATGCTGAATTTTGGGTTCCAAGCCTGAAATTCCAGCATACTCCAAGGTTTTTACACTTCCAAGTCTACTCACACATCATACTTTTAATCTCAATTACACCACGAATGGAAACTCCATAACCAATTCAAATTTACAATATATATTTCTAATTTTTGGAAATCTATATTGTTGCTTTTTGCCACATCTATGTGGAGAGGAAAGGGGGGTGGTATGAATCGCATGGCTTTGGTTTTTCCGGGACAAGGATCTCAGTATGTAGGAATGGGACCCGCATGGCATAGCGATTTTACAGAAGTGGATCGTTTGTTTGAAGAGGCTATTGATATTTTGGGATATGACCTGAAAGCTTTATGCATGGCAGGTCTGATCACCCAATTATCCAGGACATTCTATACTCAGCCCGCACTTCTTACGATCAGCGTCATTGCATTCCGACGTTATATGCACGAAATCGGAATTATTCCCGGATTTTCAGCAGGTCATAGCCTGGGTGAATATTCAGCTCTGGTAAGTAGCGGTGTTCTATCCTTTGGCGACGCTTTACAACTGGTACAAGAGCGGGAACGCTTCATGGAAGCAGCCGCAGAGGCCGGTCTGGGCAGCATGATTGCCATTCGCGGAGCTGAGTTGAACGCCGTGGAAGAATTCTGTCGTCTGCACTCCACAGTCGATCAGCCTGCTGTCATTGCTTGTTACAATTCGCCCAATCAGTACGTCGTCTCAGGTCATCATACGTCGGTAGTTGTGGTAGCTGGCGAATTAGAGCAGCGAGGGGCTCAAATTACCCGGTTGCAGGTCAGTGGTCCTTTTCATAGTCCGCTTATGCAACACGCTGCGGACAAGCTGACCGCAGAGCTGCAAAAATATACTTTCCATGAAGCGCGGTGGCCCGTGATTTCCAATGCGACCGCTCAGCCATACTCCGATGTGGACAGCATCCGTCAAGGATTGGTTTCGCAAATGATTCACCCGGTTCGATGGATACAAACCATGCAATATATGGAAAACTATGGCGTGGAGCAAGGCATTGAGTTAGGCCCACGGACAGTGCTGAAAAATTTGGCGAAAGAAATAAACACTACCATCGAAGTACTGTCCCTGGACAGAGACTTGGATCGCGTTGAACTGGAACGCCGTTTCTCGATCCGTGATTGGGTAGCCCGTTCCCTGTCACTGGCGGTGTCTACCCCCAATGCCAATTGGAATGAAGATGAGTATCGAAAGGGTGTTATTTTACCTGTTCGGAGACTGGAAGAATTACTGCGAAACTCAGAATCAGGCAGCAGTCCACCTCCTGCTTCTGAGCTAAGACAGGAAATACTGGGGTGTATTCGCCTGGTGTTGCAAACCAAACAGGTCGACGAAGGAGAGCAGGAAGTAATGCTAGAGCAATTGAGGAGGGATCAGGATGGAGCAGTTTCAAACTTTAATTGAAATCATTCAAGACCGTGCAAGCCGGGATGAGAACGGGATCACCTTTATTTCCGGTGATAAGCAAGAGGAATATGTGTCCTACAGTAAACTTCTGGAGCAAGCATCACAGGTGCTTCATGCATTACAGGAAAAAGGGATACAACCTGGCGATGAGCTGATCATGCAGATCGACGACAATCATACCTTTGTGAATGTATTTTGGGGCTGCCTGCTCGGTGGAATCGTTCCTGTTCCTGTAAGCATCGGGAATAATGATGAACATAAAATGAAACTGTTTAAAATCTGGAATACCCTATCCCGCCCTTATATGATTGCGGATGATAAGGTAATGGAACAACTGGAAAAGTACTCGCACCAGCACGGATTGCTGGATTCCTTTGAGCCTGTTAAAAAAGCAACTTTTTCAAGCCATACATTCGACTATTCCATTGAGGGTAAAGGGGCAGTTCATGCATCCAAACCGGAGGATTTGGCTTTTATCCAATTTTCCTCAGGCTCTACAGGTGATCCTAAAGGAGTCATGTTGACACATGAAAATCTGGTTTACAATATTCGGGATATCGCAAATCAAACAGGCATGAGCTCCAAGGATGCTTATTTGGGTTGGATGCCGCTTACGCATGACCTGGGATTGATCGCCTTTCATTTAACCTGTGTGGTCGCTAATGCCAAGCAGCTGATTATGCCGACGGCACTTTTTATCCGACGCCCGTCTTTATGGCTAAAAAAAGTATCGGAGCACAAGGTGACTCAAATATGCTCTCCCAATTTCGGATATAAATTTTTTCTCGATCAGTACAAACCTGAAACAGCGGATAACTGGGATTTGTCAAGCGTGCGTATGATTTTAAATGGGGCTGAGCCGATATCTGTAGAGCTTTGCCATGTGTTTATGGATGCGATGAGTGTTCACGGCTTGAATAAAAATGCGATGTTTCCCGTCTATGGATTGGCAGAGGCGAGCGTGGGTGTTTCCACTCCCCCTCTGGACAAAGATTCCTTTATTCCGCTTTATTTGAATCGGCAGCAGTTACACGTAGGTGAACCCATAGAAGAAGTAGACAAGTCCGACAAGCGGTGTCTTACTTTTGTGGATTTGGGGTATCCGATGGCCAGCACCTCTGTCCGCATTTGCGATGAACAAAATCGGGTGCTGGAAGATGGTGTGATTGGACACACGCAAATCCGTGGCAAAAATGTGACCGCTGGATATTACAACAATCCAGAGGCTACTTCGAAGGTCAAAACCGAGGATGGCTGGCTCATCACCGGAGATTTAGGGTTTATGAGAAATGGCCGCCTGACTATTACCGGTAGAGCCAAGGATATCATTTTCGTGAACGGACAGAATGTCTACCCGCATGACATCGAGAGGATTGCCGAGGAACTGGATGGCGTGGATCTCGGGAAAGTAGCTGTGTGCGGTGTACATGATGCGCAAACCAGGCAGGATCGTATTGTTGCCTTTGTGATGCACACGAAAAAGATAGAGCATTTTGTACCGCTAGTTCAAAAGCTGAAAAGCCATCTGAACTACCGGGGAGGTTGGCATATTCAGGATGTAGTTCCGATTCGACGTATCCCTAAAACAACCAGCGGGAAGGTTCAGCGCTTCAAATTAGCCCAGAATTATGAGCAGGGTGACTTTAATGAAATATTGACATCACTGGCCGAGGCTACTCAAATCGCGCAGGCAGTTGGGCGTATAGTCCTGCCTCAAGGAGAAATAGAACAAAAGCTGATTGGAGTCTGCCAGGATATTTTAAATGTAAAGTCGATTGGAACGGATGATAGCTACTTTGATATCGGAGTGACTTCTTTGCAGCTCGTTCAAATTGTGGACCAGTTGGAGGACCAACTAGGGGTTCATATTGAGGTGACGGACTTCTTTTCCTATCCGACCATCGCCAAGCTGGCTTCGTATATCTCCAGTCAAGGCCTAAGCAGCGATGCGACTGCACTAACACAGCCCGAGGGCAAGGAGAAAACCAATGACCGGGATATCGCCATCATCGGCATGTCCGGCAAGTTTCCTCAAGCGGAAACACTGGAGCAGTTTTGGGCGAATGTCGCATCAGGTGCAGACAATATCGGTCCGTACAGCGACGTAAGAAGAAAAGACGCCGAAGCTTTCATTTCCCGTCTGAATACGGAAGGGCGGAATATGCAAATCGCAGAAGGTGGCTATCTGGATGAAGTAGATAAGTTCGATTACTCCTTCTTTAAGCTGACTCCGCGGGAAGCCTTGCTAATGGACCCGAATCAACGGCTATTTCTACAAACCGCCTGGAGCACGATTGAGGATGCGGGGTATGGCGGTAAGCAACTTGCAGGCCAAAAGGTCGGCGTGTATGTCGGCTTCTCCAAGACCAGCTTTGAATACGAGCGTTTGTTGTCCGAGGTGGAACCGGGTGCGCTGCCGAACTTTGCCATTGGTAATTTACCGTCCATTATTTCCAGCCGAATTGCGTATTTGCTCGATCTAAAAGGCCCGGCGTTAACGATTGATACAGCATGTTCTTCCTCACTCGTAGCGGTTCATCTGGCATGCAAGTCTATCCTCAACGGAGACTGCGATATGGCACTGGCAGGTGGAGTGAAGACGATTTTACTGCCGTTGAAAGCAGGTATTGGCATGGAATCCTCCGATGATCGGGCACGAGCCTTCGACGACCAGTCGGACGGAACGGGCTGGGGCGAAGGCGTCGGAGCGGTTTTCCTAAAGCCGCTGCGTAAAGCGGAGCAAGACGGTGACAATATTTTGGCCGTGATCAAGGGAAGTGCAATCAATCAGGATGGCAGTACGATTGGTATTTCCGCGCCGAATGCGCTCGCTCAGGCGGAAGTAATTTCGCAGGCGTGGCACGATGCACAGATTGATCCAGAAACAGTTAGCTACATCGAAGCGCATGGCACCGGGACCAAGCTGGGCGATCCGGTCGAGATTGATGGCATTACCAAGGCTTTTCGCAAGCATACACAGCGCAAGCAATTTGTGGCGATCAGCACAGTCAAAACAAATATCGGCCATTTATACGAAGCCGCGGGGATTGCGGGCTTGATCAAATCCGTACTGTCCATGAAGCATCAACAGATTGCGCCGCTCGTTCATTTTCGCACGCCAAACCAGAAGATCCATTTCGAGGAATCTCCGGTATATGCCAATACGAAGCTGAGGGAATGGAAGACGAACGGCTTCCCGAGAAGAAGCGGGCTGAGTTCCTTTGGATTCAGCGGGACAAACTGCCATGTGGTACTGGAGGAATATATTGCAAAGACGGAATCGGATAAATCCTCCACGGGCAGCAATAATGGATCATCACCGCTGCTGCTGACCCTGTCAGCGCGGAGTGAATCCGCTTTACGCGAGCTGGTCGGGCGATACGCAGAACGGTTCAGACGGGCGGAAGAACTCGTGATGAAGGATGTATGCTATACGGCTAACACGGGGAGAAGCCACCTGAATCACCGGATTGCGGTGACTGCCGCAGGAGCAGATGCGCTGAAAGCAAAGGTGCTTCAGTTGCACGAACAAGGCAGAGCCGTCGATGGTGTATACACCGGGAAAGCGGATAGCGCTGGTGGCACAGAGACGGTCACTGGAAGCTTGGACACGTTGCAATCACTGGAGCAACTGGCTGCCAAGTATGTGCAGGGAGCGCAGATTGATTGGAGTACCCTATATGCAGGTAGGCACTACAAAAAGGTTTCTCTGCCTACGTATCCATTCGAACGGAAAAGATGCTGGATTAACGTGCCCGAACAGGTTCGAAAGGAACAGAAGGCGCCCGTTCATGAAAACTCAACAGTAAGGGAGACTGGAATTATGGGGAAAGAGTATTCGGTGTCAGCATCAGCTACCGATCAGCACAAATCTTCTATCCTTCAAAAGTTAGCGAAAATGATCGGTAACGTGTCCCAACTCAGTCTGGAGGAATTGGAGCCACAAACACATTTTCTGGAGCTCGGGCTAGATTCCATTAATTTGTCTCAGGTTCGCCACAGCATCAAGGATACCTTCGGACTGGACATTCCCATGAACGAATTTTTCGAAACGTTGACCACGCTGGAGCTGTTGGCCAGCTACGTAGCCGAGCGGGTGAGCATTTCCACTTCTGCTGAAGCCCCGGTTCAGTCTGTGGTAAATCGTTCGGAAACAACTCTGAGTCAGGCTGATCATGCATCTTCCCCCTTAACCCAACTGCCTCATGAATCCGGCGTTCCGGCTGAGCAAATACGGGCTCAAAGCTTCACAATCCCTACAGCCACAGGTGTAGAGCGAATTTTGGAGCAACAGCTACATCTGATGTCACAGCAGCTTGATGTTCTCCGACATCAGCCATCTGCATCCGTAATAGCTTCCGAGCCATTTAGCCCGGAATCCAGCATTTTGCCCTCAGCAAGTATAGGAAGCGCGGAGATTATCCGTATCGAGTCCAAGCAGGAAGTCGCGGCTGCATTAGCACCGGCTCCATCCGTAAAGGCTGTTCCCAAGCAGACAGGCAATGAAGCCAAACCGTATACGCCTTATAAAAAGCTGGATGTTAAAGCACGCGAATTGCTTTCGCTCCGTCAGGAACAACATCTGCAAGAGCTGATTGAACGCTACACGGCCCGTACGCGTAGCACCAAGCAGTACACCCAGCAGTATCGCTCCGTATACGCCAATAACCGTAATGCGGCTGGTTTCCGGCCTGTTTTGAAGGAAATGGTGTACCAAATCGTTTCTCAACGTGCAGACGGATCAAAAATTTGGGATCTGGATGGCAATGAATATGTCGATTTGACGATGGGCTTTGGCGTGAATCTGTTTGGGCACAATCCGGCCTTTATCCGAGAAAAAATTGAGGAAGAACTGAAAAACGGCATGTGTGTCGGCCCGATGTCCAACATGGCTGGGCAAGTCGCTGAGAAAATTTGCAAGATGACCGGCGTGGAACGGATTGCGCTGTACAATTCTGGCACGGAGGCCGTCATGGTCGCGCTCCGTCTGGCGCGTGCTGCTACGGGACGAGCTAAAATCGTCATTTTTGCTGGCTCGTATCACGGTACATTTGACGGGGTACTGGCACTGGGGAGCGCAGGTGACAACAAGGAGCATTCGACGCCTCTCGCTCCAGGTATCTTGCAGCATATGGTGGACGATATCGTCGTGCTTCATTATGGAGCGGACGAATCGCTGGATTATATCCGCACCCATGCGCATGAGCTGGCCGCGGTTGTCGTGGAGCCGGTGCAAAGCCGCCGTCCAGATTTTCAGCCTCAAGCCTTTTTGCAGGACATTCGCCAGATTACGGAGCAGTCGGGTACTGCCTTCATTTTTGATGAAGTTATAACAGGGTTCCGTATTCAGCCGGGAGGGGCACAAGCCTGGTTTGGGGTGCAAGCCGACCTTGTGACCTACGGTAAAATCATTGGTGGCGGGCTGCCGATCGGCATCGTAGCCGGGAAAGCCGCCTTTATGAACGGGATCGACGGAGGTACGTGGAGCTTCGGGGACGACTCCTACCCGCAGCATGAGCAACAGCGGACCTTTGTCGCGGGGACCTTCTGTCATCATCCGCTGGCAATGGCTGCATCCTTAGCGGTGCTGGATCATTTGGAGAGCAACGGTGAGCAGTTGCAAAATCGTCTGAACAGCCGCACCTCGGCGTTAGCAGCGGAGCTAAACAGCTATTTCACGGACGAACACATACCTATGAAAGTTGTTAACTTTGGCTCTCTGTTCCGCTTCGTGCTCAAAGGCGATCTGGAATTGTTCTTTTATCACATGCTGGACAAAGGCATCTATATCTGGGAGGGACGAAATTGCTTCTTGTCCACGGCCCATACCGAGGATGATATTGCGCGAATCGTGCAAGCGGTCAAGGATAGCGTGAACGAGCTGCGAAAAGGGGGATTTTTACCGGACCCGCCCCCGAATGGAAACGGCCCAGGGCCGGGCAAGCAAACTGTACCTGTAACTGTACCTCCAGAAGCTGAAGCAGTGAGTGTTCCAGAAACCGTAATTGCGCTGACTCCTGATCAAAAGCAGCTTTGGTTCGCCTCTGTTTCAGAACGAAGTGACTCTCAATCTTTACACGAAACCGCCTTGTTGCGGTTTCGTGGTCCACTTCAGCAGGAGGAGTTCAACCGGGCTGTCCAGACCATTGTGAACCGGCATGAAGCCTTACATACCTTTATGAGTGGTGATGGGGAAACTCAGGTGATCGCTCCTGTGATGAAAGTGGAAGTTCCGCTTCATGATTTTACCAGTCACCATCTAAATGAACAGGAACAACATATCCGGGCATGGATGATCCAGGACAGCGAAATCCCGTTTGCCATGACGCCAGGAGATCCGTTATTCCGAATCCATCTGCTGAAAATATCAGATGAGGAGCATCTGAGTGTCTTTACGTTCCATCATTTTATCGCGGATGGCTGGTCGATTGGTGTATTCATTCAGGAACTGGAACACATCTATTCTGCGCTTGTCCGAAATGCTGACTACAACCTTCCCGATCCAGTACCTTTTCGGAATTACGTTGTTTGGCAGCAGGATCAATTGAAAGCCGGGAAAGAAGGGGCCCTTGCTTTTTGGTCAGCAGTGCTGGAAAATCATCCGCCTGTCCTCAATCTACCATCTCCGGTGAGGGGAATACAGATTCCGTCTTCTAGCGGAAGCAGACATACTGTAATGCTCGAAGCGCCGCTCGTTAAACAATTGAGATCCGCCAGCATAAAGCTTGGCACCAGTCTTTTTATAACACTGCTATCAGCCTTTCAGATTTTTCTGCATCGCCTGACAGGGCAGCAGGAAGTAACGGTGGGGGTTCCTACTGCAGGACAATCCCATATGGACGCCTTCTCCCTGATCGGCAACTGTGTCAACTTACTTCCAGTGATCAGCGAAGTGCGTCCTGATGCTACTTTTACGGAGCATGCCCAAACGGTTAAAAAGCGCATGAATGAACTGGACAGCTTCCAAAAATACAGCTTTGCCGGACTCGCTCAGCTGGGGCTGAGAAATTTGCCTGTCATTAACGCTGTATTCAATTTGGATCGTCCGATTCCGCGTTTTCAATTCCATGGTATGGAAGCAGAACTCATTGAGAATGAGGTATCATTCAGCAAATATGAGTTGTTTTTGAACGTGACAGAGGCACAGAAGCAATTACGTCTTGATTTTGACTATAATTCGGATCTTTTTCAGCAAAACATCATCGAAGCTTGGTCAGGGTATTTCCTGAATCTGCTGCATTCCATTGTAGAGGAAGAAGGGGCTCGCGTTTCCGCGATGTCTTTACTTCGTGCGTCGGAGAACGAACAACTTCGAGCTGCATGGGCAGCAAATACCGATGCCAACGGAAACTATCTTTGCGTTCTAGATGCCTACAAGCATTTGGCACCTGTCGGGACAGCAGGGGAGGTGTATCAAGCCTCAGGAGCAGGCCTGTTGGGAACGACCCGGGAATGGGCTTACGTGGAAAACGATGGCAAGCTGCGGCATATTGGAAATTTAAATCGGACCATTCACATTCGCGGACATCAGGTTAATCTGGAGCAACTGGAGAAACACCTGCTGCAAATTTTCCAATGGGAGTCCTGCGTCATTACACCACAAACGGGCGAAACTGGAAAAGTCTCATATATAACCGCCTATGTGGTTGCAAACGCATCGAAGCCTTGGGAAGAAGACGCACTGAAAAAGGCTGTAATCGAAATTCTTCCAGATTATACGCAGCCCCGTTTTTGGATTCCTATGGATCATATTCCTCTTCTGCCGGATGGTCAGCCTGATCTACAGGCTCTACCAGCGCCAGAACGAGCAAGTGTATTCGCTAAAACAGACGTCGCTTCTGAGAACCACGGCGTAGAAGATCAGCTCGTGAACATTTGGATGAACGTTCTGAATGTAACGGATATCAGCTATGACGATAACTTTTTTCAACTGGGCGGTGATTCGCTAAAAGCGACGGTCATTCTGTCGAGAGTCAACAAGGAATTGGGTGTACACATTCCGCTCAGCCACATTTTTGAGCTGCAAACGATTGCTGAGCTGGCTACATATATTGCGGGTGGAACAAAGCAGACCTATGAACCGATTGTATCTGTAAAATCGCAGGCCTTTTATTCGGTGTCTTCTTCCCAAAAGAGAATGTACGTGCTGGATCAAATGGGAAGCGGAACGGCCTATCATGTACCCGGTCAGCTTTTCATAGAGGGAAATCTGGAGGTCCCCCGCTTTATTGAAGCCGTTAAGGAAGTTATTTTGCGACATGAATCCTTTCGGACGTATTTCGATCTGGAAGACGGGGAAGTAGTACAAAAAGTTCGGGACACGATTCCATTCGACATCCCGTATACCCGTATTTCCAAGGAAGAAGCAAAGCAGGCTCGGGTCTTGTTTGTTCAGCCTTTTCATCTGGGAACAGCTCCTTTATTCCGTGCCGAACTGTACGAATTTATCGAAGGTGGCTTCATACTGCTAGTGGATATGCATCATATTGTGTCCGATGGTTTCTCCATGGCCGTGCTGCTGGATGAAATCATTCAACGGTATCAGGGCAGACAGCTTGCGAACATTCAGCTTCATTACAAGGACTTTGTTGCTTGGCAGAAGCAGCAGATCAATGACGACGCATGGCAAGCGCATGAATCATATTGGTTCCAGACCTTGAATGGCGAGCTTCCTGTACTGAATATGCCTACGGACTTTTCACGTCCGCAAGCACAAAGTTTTGAAGGTGACAGCTTGACCGTTACATTGGAATCCAAACTTACTAACACACTCTACAAATTGGCCCAAGATACCGAATCTACGATCTTTATGGTACTTTTGGCAGCTTATAATGTCCTGCTGGGCAAATATTCTAGTCAAGAGGATATTATCGTGGGTACACCTGTTGCCGGAAGACGGCATGTGGATACTCAAGCGATGATTGGCATGTTTGTCAATACGCTGGTTCTTCGCAATCATCCGCAATCTTCTTTAACGTTCCAATCCTTTTTGCAGGAGGTTAAGCAAAATTCGCTGCTGGCACTGGAGCATCAGGAATACCCGTTTGATGAGCTTGTAGACAAGCTGGAACTGGTACGGGACGTAAGTCGAAACCCGGTGTTCGATACGATGTTCAGTCTGCAAAATGTCGGCACAGATGTTTTGGAAACAGGAGGCATTCGTTTTAAGCCGGAAGAATTCAACGCGGGCATATCCAAGGTGGATTTTTCATTGCATGTGACTGAAGAAAAAGGACGTTTGTCCTTCACTTTGGAGTATGGCACGAAGCTGTTTAAACTGGAGACCATCCGACGGCTGGCAGAGCATTTTGTGCGAATTTTGGAAACAGTGACGCAGGATGTCGGGGTGCAGTTGGCTGATATTACGATCGTATCTGATGAAGAGAAGCAATTGCTGCTGACCGGATTTAACGATACCGTCGTACCTTTTCCGACAGATGAGACGATCCACGGACGATTTGAAAAGCAGGTTGCAATGACCCCGGAGAACATAGCATTTGTATTTAGGGATCAGAGCTTGACTTACCTAGAACTGAATGAGCGGGCTAATTCACTGGCACGAGTGCTTCGTGAAAATGGCGTTGGTCCTGACAAGCCCGTAGGTCTGATGTTGCAACGTTCGACAGAACTGATCGTTGGTATGATAGCTATACTGAAAGCAGGCGGTTGCTATGTGCCGATTGATCCTGAATTTCCACCAGCCCGTATTAGATACATGTTTGAAGACAGCGAGGCGACTGTAGTTTTGACCCATCGTAAACTGGTAGAAGAGAATAGCTACAAAACAAAAATGCTTTTTTTAGAAGATGAGGAATTATATCAGAGAGAGAAGTCGAACCTGGAAGCGAATGTTCAATCAGAGAACCTAGCTTATGTTATTTATACTTCAGGGTCGACCGGGCATCCAAAAGGGGTCATGCTTCAGCATAGTTCCGTTATGAACTTTATCACAGCAATGCATGAATTGATTGATTTTAAGCCTGACAAAAGGATTCTGTCGCTGACTACTATTTCTTTCGATATTTTTGTGGTTGAGACGATATTGCCGCTGCTAAACGGAATGACCTTTGTACTGGGTGATCGCCATCATCAAGTTGATCCACAGACACTTGGGGAATTAATTGTTGCTCAGCATATAGATTTGCTACAAATGACACCCTCTCGCCTTAGAATGTTACTCAGCAGTGAAGCGGGAATGCACGCACTACAAGGTATAAAGGAGATTATTCTTGGGGGCGAGGCGCTTGCGCCTACGTTACTGAAGAAATTGCAACAAATTAAAGGGCTGCGTATCTACAATATGTACGGACCTTCGGAATCAACTGTATTTTCATCAGCTAGGGAACTGACAGGTGCTAAACATATTGATATCGGGTCCCCCGTTGCCAATACGCAAATGTATATCCTTGATGGACAGGGTGCATTACAGCCAATTGGAATCCCTGGTGAGCTATGCATTGCAGGGGAAGGATTGGCTCGTGGCTATTGGAATCGCGCGGAACTGACGGCGGACAAATTTGTAGATAATCCATTTTCAACAGGAACACGAATGTACAGAACGGGCGATCTCGCCCGCTGGAAAGCGGATGGAAATCTGGAGTTTATCGGCCGAATCGACCATCAGGTGAAAGTACGTGGATTCCGGATTGAGCTGGGTGAGGTTGAAAATGCTTTGATTAGCCATTCTGCAATTCGAGAGGCTGTCGTCACTGTAAATCAAAGCAAAGATCATGAATCCGTCTTGTGTGCCTACATTGTACTGCATACAGAAGAAACACCAAGCTTAACCGTAATTCATGAGCATGCCGCCAAGTTGCTTCCGTATTACTCGGTACCGTCTTACTTTGTGTTTCTGGATCGTATACCGTTGACTCCGAATGGAAAAATCGATCGGAAGGCGCTGCCAGCACCGGAAGGTAATATACAAAGAGGGACAGAATATATTGCCCCACGGACGTGGTTGGAAGCGAAACTATCGGTAATCTGGCAGGACGTGTTGGGTTTGATGCAAGTCGGCGTGAAGGAAAACTTCTTTGAAATTGGTGGACACTCTCTACGGGCAATGACGTTGGTCTTGAGGATTTACAAAGAATTGAACAAACCAATTCCTCTACGTAGCATTTTTGACGCACCGACGATTGAACAGCTGGCAGTGGTGATTGAAAATCTGAACGAGGTGGCGTATGCATCTATTTTAGTGGCGGAAGAGCGTCCCTTTTATACCTTGTCTTCTGCACAAAAACGAATGTATATATTGCATCGGATTGATCCGGGTGATGTGAGCTACAACATGCCCGCAGTACTCCAGGTGAGCGGACCGCTGGATGTAAGACGGGTAGAGGCAGCATTTCGGCAGTTAATCTCACGCCACGAGGCCTTCCGCACGAGTTTTGAAATGGTGAACAATGAGCCTGTGCAGCGGATTCAGGAAAGGGTACCTTTCGAGGTGGAGTATGCCAAGGTACGGGAAAAACAGGCAGGGACAGACGCACTTGCATTTGAGACGGAAATAGAAAAATTGGTTAGCAATTTTGTAAATCCATTCGATCTGCAAGCTGCTCCACTGTTACGGGTAGCCTTACTGGATCTTAACGGAGAGGGGACAGAAGAAACACAGCATCTGCTAATGATCGACATGCACCACATTATCTCGGACGGTGTGTCGACGAGTGTGTTGACCCGCGAATTTGTTCGCTTATATAGCGGTGAGAAGTTACCTCCGCTGCGGATCCAATACAAAGACTATGCCGTATGGCAGCAAAGTGAAGCGCAAAAGGATTGGATGAAACGTCAGGAAGCATATTGGCTGGATACCTTCCGGAGTGAGTTACCCGTACTGAATCTGCCAACTGATTTTGCCCGTCCGGCAGTACGAAGTACGGCAGGCGATACAGTGGTATTCAGACTGGAACGCGAAGTCAGCGAGCGCTTGAAAGAGCTGGCGGCGCAGACAGGTTCAACGCTGTACATGGTGCTACTTGCAGCCTATACAGCACTGCTGCATCAGTATACTGGACAGGAAGATATCATTGTCGGGACTCCGATTGCGGGACGGCCGCATGCCGATCTGGAGCCGATCATCGGGATGTTTGTTGGCACACTGGCAATGCGCAATTATCCAACCGCTAAGCAAACGTTCCGAAGCTATGTGGAAGACGTGAAAACCCAAGCTTTGCAAGCCTACGAGCATCAGGATTATCCATTTGAAGAACTGGTGGACAAGCTAAATGTGAAACGGGATATGGGCCGTAATCCGTTGTTCGACACTATGTTTATACTGCAAAATACCGAAGAAGGCGAGCTGAAACTGGAGGATATCCGTTTCCGTCCATACGACATGGAGCAGGCTCCGGTGAAATTTGACTTAATGCTGGAAGCGAGCGAGGAAGAAGAAGGTATTCGGTTCGAATTGCAGTATGCAACATCGTTGTATGAGCGGAAAACGATTGAACAGATTACGCGTCATTTTATACGATTGTCTGAGGCTATTGTGGTGAATCCTGATATTAAACTGGGGGAGCTGGAATGGATCACAGAGGTAGAAACAGTGCATGTGCTGAGAGTGCATCAAGAGCGTCAGAAAGCTTCGCGTTACTGGAGCGCATATCTAGACGGGTATGAAGAAGCTTGCTGTTTGCCACAGGCTAAAACTCAGAGTAGAGCAGAGTGTCAAACGGAGCATTTTAACGTAGCTTTAAGTCCGAGTCTGATGAGCGGGATTCAGCAAATCTCCAACCGCTATCAGGTGAATCAGAGCACGCTGATTCAGACGGTGTGGGGCATTTTGCTTCAAAAATATAACGACACGGATGATGTAGTGTTTGGTAGTACGCTGTCCGGAAATGAGGGTGATATTCCAAATAAGGAGCGTATGCTCAGCTTGATTTTGAATACACTCCCTGTACGTATTACCAGTAGTGAGAACAACTCGTTCTGGGAAGTAATGAAACAAACCCAGAAGCAATCAGTGGCTTCTAGTAAATATGATGCTTTTTCACTATATGAAATTCAGAAACTCTCAGAACTTAAGCAAAATTTAATTAATCATATACTCATTTTTGAAAATGACTGGGTGGAGGAACAGTCTGGGCAACTAGGTGATGATATAGAGTCCCACTTTAGCATTACGGGGGTTGAGTCGGTCGAACAGTCCAACTATGATTTTAACCTGGTAGTTTTTTCAGGGAAAAAAACCCGAATGAGCTTTAGTTACAACGCACTTGTGTTTGATCGAGAAAGTATAAAGCAAATTTATGGACACTTGGTGCACCTACTAGAACAAGTTGTGGTTAACCCGGGCATTCAAGTGCATGAAATGAAAGCGATGACCGAACAGGAGTGCAAGCAAATCCTTGTTGGTTGTGGAGATATGGCAATAGAATATCCAAATAAACAGACGATTCACGGTTTGTTCGAAGCTCAAGTTTTACAAACACCAGAGCAAGTAGCGCTATTTTTCGAAGGGGAGCAGTTGACATACCTAGAGATGAATGAACGCGCTAACTCACTGGCACGGGTACTTCAAGCGCACGGTGTAGGACCCGACAAGCTGGTTGGCCTGATGGTACAGCGTTCGGCGGAGATGATCATCGGTCTGCTGGCCGTGTTAAAAGCGGGTGGTGCTTATGTGCCGATCGACCCTGAATATCCGTCAGCCCGTATTGAATATATGCTGAATGACAGTGAGGCCGCCGTACTTCTGACCAGTCGCGATCTGGTAGGAGAACACCATTACAGCGCCAACACTCTGTTTATCGAAGATGAGGAAGTATATCAAGGGGAAAAGACCAATCTGGAAGCCACTGCCCAGCCGGAGCATCTGGCTTACGTTATTTATACTTCTGGTTCAACCGGAAATCCTAAGGGCGTTATGCTCCAGCATCGCTCGGTGCTGAACTTTATTACAGGAATGCGCGAAGTGATCGACTTTGCAGCGGACAAAACGATTCTATCGTTAACCACCATTTCGTTCGATATTTTCGTATTGGAAACGATCCTGCCGTTGCTGGGCGGAATGACCGTTATACTTGGTGACCACCGTCATCAGGTCAATCCTCAGGCACTTGGCGAGCTGATTACAGCACATCACATTGACATGCTGCAAATGACGCCATCCCGGCTGCAAATGCTGCTGGGTCATGAGGAAGGCTCTCGTGCGCTCCAAGGTGTACAGGAAATTATGGTGGGGGGAGAAGCGCTTCCACCCAAGCTGCTGGAGGCCTTGCAAAAATTGAACGGTCCCCGCATTTATAACATGTACGGACCTACAGAAACGACGGTGTGGTCGGCAGTACAGGAACTTACCCAGGCCAAACAGATTGACATTGGACGTCCTATCGCGAATACGCAAATTTATGTCATTAACGCAAAGGGTGAATTACAGCCGATCGGTGTACCAGGCGAGCTATGCATTGCAGGGGAAGGTTTGGCCCGTGGCTATTGGAATCGCGCGGAATTGACGGCGGACAAATTTGTAGATAATCCATTTTCAACAGGAACACGAATGTACAAAACCGGGGACCTCGCCCGCTGGAAAGCGGATGGAAACCTGGAGTTTATCGGCCGAATCGACCATCAGGTGAAAATCCGCGGGTATCGAATTGAACTGAGTGAGGTTGAGTCGAAGCTGCTGCAAGTTGATTTTGTACGGGAAGTAACGGTCATTGCTCAAGCAGATGAAACAGGGCAAAAGCAAATGGTGGCGTACTACGTCGCCGGGCAAGAAATTGGCGCAAGCGAGCTGAGAAGCGAACTGGGCCGAGAGCTGCCAAGCTATATGGTGCCATCATACTTTATACAATTGGAGCAGATGCCATTAAGTCCGAATGGCAAAATCGACCGCAAAGCATTGCCAGCATTGAAAGATAATCTGCAAAGCAGAACGGATTATTTCGCACCGCGAACGCCAATGGAATCGAAGCTGACCCAAATTTGGCAGGATGTATTGGGCCTGAAGCAAGTCGGCGTGAAAGAGAACTTTTTCGAGATTGGTGGACACTCACTGCGGGCAACTACCTTGACTTCAAAGATTCACAAAGAACTGAATAAATCCCTGTCGTTACGCAGTATTTTCGAAGCTCCAACGATTGAACAGCTGGCTGTAGTGATTGAAAGTTTGAAACAGATGAAGTATGCATTGATTCCGGTGACGGAAGAACGAACTTTTTATCCGCTGTCCTCTGCACAAAAGCGGATGTACGTATTGCACCAGCTTGACCCTGACGATGTAAACTACAACATGCCTGCTATGTTCCAGGTAAGCGGCCCGCTGGATGTGAAGCGGATGGAAGAAGTATTCCGTCAATTGATCTCACGCCATTCAACACTCCGTACCCGCTTTGAAATGATAAATAACGAGCCGAAGCAGCAGATTCAGGATACCGTATCGTTCGAGTTGGAGTATGCGAAGGTGCAGGTGGGACATGTCGTAGCTTATACAGCAGCAGATCGACAAACCGATGTGGAAGTGTTACATCGTGATGTAGTGCAGGAACGGTATGCATCGGTGACTGAGCAGCTTGTGAGCAAGGAAGTACAAGAAAAGATCCAAAGCTTTGTACGTCCATTTGATCTGCAAGCCGCTCCGTTACTGCGGGTTGCCCTGATCGATTTGGGCGTACAGGGAATAGAAGAAGAGCCGCAGTATTTGCTGATGCTCGATATGCACCATATCATCTCGGACGGTGTGTCGACGGGCGTGTTGACTCGCGAATTTGCTCGCTTATACAGCGATGAAGAGCTGCCACCGCTACGGATTCAATACAAAGACTATGCCGTATGGCAGCAAAGTGAAGCGCAAAAGGATTGGATGAAACGTCAGGAAGCATATTGGCTCGACACCTTCCGGGGCGGAGTGCCTGTGCTGGATCTGGCAACCGACTTTGCCCGTCCGGCAGTGCAAAGTGCGGCAGGGGATACGATCGAATTTGGACTGGAGCGTGAAGTTAGCGAACGCTTGAAAGAACTGGCTTCGCAAACAGGTTCAACCTTGTATATGGTGCTGCTGGCGGCGTACACTACGCTCTTGCATAAATACACAGGCCAAGAAGATATCGTAGTGGGAACGCCGATTGCTGGAAGACCGCATGCGGAACTGGAGAGTCTGGTAGGTGTCTTCATCAACACGCTGGCGATCCGCAATTATCCGTCTGGCGACAAATCGTTCCTGGATTATCTGCAAGAGGTGAAGGAGCATGCGCTCAGTGCTTATGAGCATCAGGACTATCCTTTTGAAGAGCTGGTTGAAAAGCTGAATTTAACACGGGATACGAGCCGGAATGCGCTGTTTGACACGATGTTTGAGTTGAAAACATTGGAGCAGCAGGAGTTCGAGCTGGAAGGTCTGACCTTGAATTCGTACCCGTTAGGGAATACTACGGCCAAATTGGATCTGTCCTTGGAGACCATGGAGCAGCCGGAGGGGATTGTGTGCAGTCTGGAATACAGCACGGCGCTCTATAAGCCGGAGACTATCGCCCGATTGGCGCAGCATTTTACGGAGATCGTCCGAGCTATTGCGTATCATCCGCAGCAGTCACTGGCAACTTTGAATATGGTAACCGTCGAGGAAAAAGAACAACTCATCTACGGTTTTGGAGAAGTGGGAGTAAGAGATGTTGCTGCAGTTGAAGCAGGAGCCCTGTTCCATACCTTCGTAGAAGAACAGGCTCAGCTTGTACCGGATCATATGGCGGTGGTGTATGAGGAGCAGCAGTTGACGTACCGCATACTGAACGAGCGTGCGAACCAATTGGCTCGGAGATTGCGGAATGAAGGCGTTGGACGCGAGTCAATTGTCGGCATTTTGAGTGAACGCTCCATGGATATGCTGGTCGGCGTATTGGCGGTGTGGAAGGCTGGCGGCGCATATGTGCCACTGGATGCGGATTATCCGTCCGAACGTATTCGTTTCATGCTGGAGAATAGTGGTGCGACGGTACTGTTAACACAAACGGGATTGCAGGAGCAAGCACAGGCATGGCTGGAGGAAAGCAAGCAGTCCTTGACCAGGGGTAAGACTGAGGGTGAGTTGGAAACAGCGACTGGCGCCGAAACGATGGAATCAGGTGCTCTTCATGGAACTGTGAATGGAGCAGCAGATTCGCCAACTGACAGCGAAGCAGCATCCCAATCCGTAGCAAACTTACGTTTGCACACCGTACTAGCATTGGACGACGAATCACTGTACACCGGGGATGCCACGAATATCGAGCCGATCAATGAGCCGCAGGATCTGGCGTATGTGATCTACACGTCCGGGACAACAGGACGTCCGAAGGGCGTCATGATCGAACATCACAGCTTGGTCAATACGGCTGCGGCGTATCGTCGGGATTACCGTCTGAGCCAGTTCCCGGTACGACTGCTGCAGCTGGCGAGCTTCTCCTTCGACGTCTTCGTCGGGGATATCGCGCGGACGCTCTATAACGGTGGCACGATGGTTATTTGTCCGAAAGACGACCGGATTGATTTTAGCCGTTTGTATGGCTGGATTCGCGATTACCAGATTACAGTGTTCGAATCGACCCCGGCCCTGATCGTACCGTTTATGCAGCATGTGCATGAACAGGGGCTAGACATGAGCAGTCTGGAACTGCTGATCACCAGCTCGGATAGCTGTAGCGTGACAGATTACCGGGTGCTGCAAGAACGGTTTGGCGCAGATATCCGCATTATGAACAGTTACGGCGTCACGGAAGCGGCGATTGACTCCAGCTTCTATGACGAAGAGCTGTCGAAGCTGCCAAGCAGCGGCAATGTACCGATTGGTCAGGCATGGCTGAACGCACGCTTCTACATCGTGGACAGCCAACTGAATCCGGTGCCAATCGGCATACTGGGTGAGCTGTGCATCGGCGGGATTGGGGTCGCACGGGGATACTTGAACCGTGCGGACCTGACAGCCGAGAAATTCGTAGCGAACCCCTACGTACCGGGTGAACGACTGTACCGCACAGGCGATTTGGCACGGTGGATGCCGGACGGCAATGTGGACTTTGTTGGCCGGATGGATGATCAGGTCAAAATCCGGGGCTTCCGGATTGAACTGGGCGAGGTGGAAGCGCAGCTGCTGACTGTGGATGGCATCGAGAAAGCGATAGTCACCGCCTGGGAAAACGAAAACGGAGACAAGGATTTGTGTGCGTATGTCGTAGCTTCCGAGGCGCTGAATTTGCCGGAGCTGCGCAGCATACTCCAGCCAAAACTGCCGGGCTATATGATCCCGACATATGTCGTACAACTGGATCGTTTCCCTCTGACACCGAATGGCAAAATCGACCGCAAAGCATTGCCAGCATTGGAAGATAATCTGCAAAGCAGAACGGATTATTTCGCACCGCGAACGCCAATGGAATCGAAGCTGACCCAAATTTGGCAGGATGTATTGGGCCTGAAGCAAGTCGGCGTGAAAGAGAACTTTTTCGAGATTGGTGGACACTCACTGCGGGCAACTACCTTGACTTCAAAGATTCACAAAGAACTGAATAAATCCCTGTCGTTACGCAGTATTTTCGAAGCTCCAACGATTGAACAGCTGGCTGTAGTGATTGAAAGTTTGGAACAGATGAAGTATGCATTGATTCCGGTGACGGAAGAACGAACTTTTTATCCGCTGTCCTCTGCACAAAAGCGGATGTACGTATTGCACCAGCTTGACCCTGACGATGTAAACTACAACATGCCTGCTATGTTCCAGGTAAGCGGCCCGCTGGATGTGAAGCGGATGGAAGAAGTATTCCGTCAATTGATCTCACGCCATTCAACACTCCGTACCCGCTTTGAAATGATAAATAACGAGCCGAAGCAGCAGATTCAGGATACCGTATCGTTCGAGTTGGAGTATGCGAAGGTGCAGGTGGGACATGTCGTAGCTTATACAGCAGCAGATCGACAAACCGATGTGGAAGTGTTACATCGTGATGTAGTGCAGGAACGGTATGCATCGGTGACTGAGCAGCTTGTGAGCAAGGAAGTACAAGAAAAGGTCCAAAGCTTTGTACGTCCATTTGATCTGCAAGCCGCTCCGTTACTGCGGGTTGCCCTGATCGATTTGGGCGTACAGGGAATAGAAGAAGAGCCGCAGTATTTGCTGATGCTCGATATGCACCATATCATCTCGGACGGTGTGTCGACGGGCGTGTTGACTCGCGAATTTGCTCGCTTATACAGCGATGAAGAGCTGCCACCGCTACGGATTCAATACAAAGATTATGCCGTATGGCAGCAAAGTGAAGCGCAACAGGATTGGATGGAAGGTCAGGAAGCGTATTGGCTCAATACTTTCCGGGGCAATCTGCCTGTGCTGAACCTGCCAACCGATTTTGCCCGTCCGGCGGTACGGAGCACAGCAGGCGACACGGTTGTATTCAGATTGGAGCGTGAAGTTAGCGAGCGCTTAAAAGAACTGGCAGCACAGACAGGTTCGACGCTGTACATGGTGTTATTAGCGGCCTATACAGCGTTACTATATCAATATACAGGGCAGGAAGATATCATTGTTGGCACCCCAATTGCGGGACGCCCACATGCCGATCTTGAGCCCATCATTGGGATGTTTGTCGGAACCCTGGCACTACGCAATTATCCGACTGCAGAGCAGACGTTCCGCAGCTTTCTAGAAGATGTGAAAATCCGGGCTTTACAAGCCTACGAGCACCAGGACTATCCATTTGAAAACCTGGTGGACAAGTTGAATGTGAAGCGGGATATGAGTCGGAATCCGATCTTCGATACGATGTTTGTACTGCAAAACACCGAGCAAAGCGAGTTGAAGCTCAAAGAACTGAGCTTCCGACTATACGATATAGAGCAAACTCCAGTGAAGTTTGACCTGACGCTGGAAGCGAGAGAGGAAGAATCCGGAATACAGTTCGGATTGCAGTATGCGACCATGCTGTACCAGCGGGAAACAATTGAGCAGATCACACGCCACTTTGTACGGTTGGCTGAAGTGATTGCGGCTAGCCCAGATACCACATTGAGTGAGCTGGAATGGATTACAGTGGAAGAAACAGTGGATGTACTGAAAGTGCATCAAGAACGTCAGAAGGCTTCTCGTTACTGGACCGCATACCTGGATGGGTATGAAGAACAGGCCCGTTTGCCACAGGCTAAAATCCAGAGCAAAACAGGTTATCAGGCGGAGCGTCTGGATTTTGATTTGGGCGCGGGTCTAACGGCTGGAATTCAGCAAATCGCCAAGCGTTATCAGGTGACGATGAATACGCTGATGCAGACGGTGTGGGGCATGTTGCTTCAAAAATATAACGGTACGGATGATGTGGTGTTCGGCAGCGTCGTATCCGGACGTCCGGCGGAGATTCCAAATGTGGAGCATATCATCGGTCTGTTTATTAACACGATTCCTGTACGCATTCACAGTCATAAGGACAGTCTGTTCTCGGACGTGATGAAGCAGAATCAGGAGCAATCCATCGCTTCCCAAGCCTATGATACGTACCCGCTGTATGAGATTCAGGGACTGTCGGAGCTGAAGCAGGATTTGATCAACCATATCCTTATTTTTGAAAATTACCCGATGGAGGAGCAAATCGAGCAGTTGGGTGAGGGGGAAGCATCCAGCTTCCGCATTACGGGAGTGGAGTCCGTCGAGCAGACGAACTATGACTTTAACCTGGTGGTCCTGCCGGGGAACACGATCCACATGAGCTTTGTCTACAATGCGCTGGCATTTGAACGCGAAAGTGTGGAGCAAATTCAGGGTCATCTGATGGAACTGTTGAAACAGGTGGTAGCTACCCCGGATATTTCGGTACGTGAGCTGGATGTATTGAGTGAGCCAGAACGGGAGCAAATCCTGCGCGTATGGGGAGATACGGCAGCGGACTATCCAAGCGAGCAGACGATTCACGGCTTGTTCGAGGCGCAAGCGGCGCAGACCCCGGAGCAGGCAGCATTGTTCTGCGAGGGAGAGCAACTGAGCTACCGCGAGCTGAACGAACGCGCCAACCGTTTGGCCCGTACCCTGCGTAGTCACGGAGTGACGAGCGATCGTTTGGTGGGTCTCATAACCGATCGTTCGGTGGATATGATCGTAGGCATCTTTGGGATTTTGAAAGCCGGGGGAGCATATGTGCCAATTGATCCGACGTATCCGGAAGAGCGTATCCGCTACATGCTGGACGACTCTGGGGCAGAGCTGTTATTGACGCAAAATCATCTGGTGGGCAACGTAGCTTTTGACGGTAAGGTGCTGGTTTTGGATGGAGAGCAGGCGGTCTATCACGAGGACGGTTCAAACCTGGAGCCTGTATCCGGGCCGAACGATTTGGCCTATGTGATCTATACATCAGGGACCACAGGCCAGCCGAAGGGCGTTATGCTGGAGCATCACGGACTGTGCAACCTGAAAGTCTATTTCGATCAGACGCTGCATATTGGCATATCGGATCATATCCTGTTGTTTGCCAGCTATTCATTTGATGCGGCTTGCTGGGAAATCTTCCAGGCGCTGTTCTGCGGAGCCACGTTATACGTGCCAACGTCAGAGACGATTTTGAACTACGAGCGGTTTAAGCAATATATGGCGGATCATCACATTACCGTGGCAACCTTGCCGCCGACCTATGCGGTCTATCTGGAGCCGGAACGGATGTCAAGCCTGCGTATTCTGTTCACAGCCGGATCAGCATCGTCGATAGAGCTGGTGTACAAGTGGAAGGATCAGGTTGCGTACTACAATGGCTACGGCCCAACCGAAAACTCGGTAGCTACGTCGATATGGCCGGTGTCTGAGGATGCGAGAGCAGGACAATTGATTTCCATCGGACGTCCTGTGCCAAACCATCGGGTGTACATGGTGGATGCACATGGTCATCTGGCACCAGTGGGCGTAGCGGGTGAGTTATGCGTATCCGGGCCGGGTCTGGCACGCGGCTATCTGGATCGTCCAGAGCTGACGGAGGAGAAATTCGTACCGAATCCGTTTGCGAATGGAGAAGCGGGCTATGAACGCATGTACCGGACAGGTGACTTGGCGAGATGGATGCCGGATGGCAACATCGAATATCTGGGCCGGATCGACCATCAGGTTAAAATCCGGGGGTACCGGATTGAGTTGGGCGAGGTCGAGGCGCAAATTTTGAAAGTGGAAGATGTGCAGGAGGTCATCGTGCTGGCACGTGCAGATGAGCAGGGGCAAAACCAACTGGTCGCCTACTATGTGGCAGAGCGAGAAGTGAATGCAGGTGAGCTACGCAGCTTACTGGGTGAGAAACTGCCAAACTACATGGTGCCTGCGTACTTCGTACAACTGGAGAACATGCCGCTGACACCGAACGGTAAAATTGATCGCAAAGTACTGCCAGCACTGGAAACAAATTTTCAGGGTAGAAGTGAATATGTTGCTCCACAAACGGATGCAGAGCAGGTTCTGGCTTCTATCTGGCAAACCGTACTGGGTAAGAAGCCAATTGGCTTGCTAGAAAATTTCTTCGATTTGGGCGGCGATTCGATCAAGGCGATTCAAGTATCTTCACGTCTGCTTCAGGCAGGCTACAAGCTGGATATGAAGACATTGTTTAAGCATCCGAGTGTGTCAGAATTGGCTCCGTACTTGAGTGTGGCGGGTGTCAGAACTGCCGAGCAGGGTGAGATTAAGGGCAATGTGCTGCTTACGCCGATTCAACATTGGTTTGCAGATTTGGATGAAACGGCTGCACATCACTTTAATCAGGCTGTTATGCTACACCAGGACCAGAGATTTAACGAGTCGGCACTGCGCCTGACACTGACAAAACTGGTGGAACATCATGATATTCTGCGAACGGTGTTCCGCAAAACGGAGCATAGCTATGAAGCGTGGAATCGTGGGACGCAAGAAGGTGAGCTATATCATCTTGATATGTTGGACTTCGACGATATACCCATTGGATCGGAGTTGAACCAAGCAATTGAAGCTAAAGCCAATGAGATTCAAAGCAGTATTTCTTTAAATGAAGGGCCACTAATGAAAGTCGGTTTGTTCCGTTGTGCGGATGGTGACCATTTGCTGATCGTGATTCATCATTTGGTAGTGGATGGGGTATCGTGGCGTATCTTGTTTGAAGATTTCGCGACTGCTTATGCGCAAGCTGTGAATGGAGAAGCAATTCATTTGCCTGATAAGACGGACTCCTTCCGTGCCTGGTCTGAAAAATTGGCTGTTTATGCAATCAGCCCGGCAATGGAGAGCGAACGCGCGTACTGGGAGCAATTAGACAAAGTAATCAGTTCTGATCAGGCTATATTACCTGAGGATTATAAGCATGATGGCAGATTTATGATTCGCGACATGGACACCGTAACAATGCAACTCACAGAGGAAGAGACCGTTCAACTGTTGAAACAAGCGCATCATGCATATAGCACGGAAGTGAACGATTTGCTGTTGACTGCTCTTGGTATGACGCTGTATGCCTGGACGGGCCATGAGAGTATCTTTATAAATCTGGAAGGGCACGGACGGGAGAGCATTATACCAGACATTGATATTTCTCGTACGGTTGGTTGGTTTACAAGTCAATATCCGGTTTTGTTGAATATTGGAGAGAAATCCGACGTGTCGAGACGTATCAAACAGGTCAAAGAGGGTCTACGTCAAATACCGCATAAAGGCATCGGATACAGTATTTGGAGATATCTGAGTAAAACAGGTCAAAAAGGGGGCCATCCTGAACCACAGGTGAACTTTAACTATCTGGGAGAGTTTGATCAGGATCTCCAAAATAGCGATATTCACACTTCACCCTATTCGTCTGGAAGAGATTTCAGCGACCGAATTGAGCTGAAATCTGCTTTAGACGTGGGGGGAATGGTAACAGATGGCAGGTTGGAGCTTAAGATTAAATATAATAGCAAGGCATTCTGCAAGGATACGATAGAGGATCTGGTTCATCTGTTAAAGAAGAATTTACAGGAAGTGATCAGGCATTGCATATCTCGAGAACGGACGGAGCTAACACCTAGCGACGTACTGCTTAAGGAACTCACCGTGGAGCAATTGGATGCCATTGTGGAACAAACGCAGTCGGTTGGAGAAGTAGAGAATATATATGCACTAACACCGATGCAAAAGGGGATGTTGTTTTACAATTTGATGGATTCTCAATCGGGTGCTTATTTTGAGCAGTCCTCCTTTGACCTGAAAGGATGTTTAAATCTGGCTGCGTTTACAGCGAGTCTGGAACTGCTGGTACAGCGGCATTCTGTACTACGGACAAATTTTTATAGCGGCTGGAAGGACGAGCCCCTGCAGGTTGTGTACCGGAATAAACGCAGTGAGTTGTATATAGAGGATTTGCGAGATATGGAGGAAGAAGAGCGGAACGATTATATCCTCGAATATACGCGCAAAGACAAGCAGAGAGGCTTTGATCTAGCGGAGGATACTTTGATGCGTGTCGCGATTTTGCGTACGGCTGAGAAAACATATCGTTTTGTATGGAGCTTTCACCATATTTTAATGGATGGCTGGTGCTTGTCGCTGGTGACGAATGAGGTATTTGCGAGTTACTTTGCGATTCTCGCCCATAAACAGCCGGAACTGGGACCTGTAACGCCATATAGCCAATATATTGAGTGGCTGGAGCAACAGGATCGTCAGGCTGCTTCAAACTATTGGAGCAGGTATCTGGATGGATATGAGGAGCAGTCTCGTTTGCCACAGGCCAAAATCCAGAGCAAAACAGGTTATCAGACGAAGCGCCTGGACTTTGATTTGGGCGCGGGTCTAACGGCTGGAATTCAGCAAATCGCCAAGCGTTATCAGGTGACGATGAATACGCTGATGCAGACGGTGTGGGGCATGTTGCTTCAAAAATATAACGGTACGAATGATGTGGTGTTCGGCAGCGTCGTATCCGGACGTCCGGCGGAGATTCCAAATGTGGAGTATATCATCGGTCTGTTTATTAACACGATTCCTGTACGCATTCACAGTCATAAGGACAGTCTGTTCTCGGACGTGATGAAGCAGAATCAGGAGCAATCCATCGCTTCCCAAGCCTATGATACGTACCCGCTATATGAAATTCAGGGGCTGTCGGAGCTGAAGCAGGATTTGATTAATCATATTCTTATTTTTGAAAATTACCCGATGGAGGAACAAATCGAGCAGTTGGGTGAGGGGGAAGCATCCAGCTTCCGCATTACGGGAGTGGAGTCCGTCGAGCAGACGAACTATGACTTTAACCTGGTGGTCCTGCCGGGGAACACGATCCACATGAGCTTTGTCTACAATGCGCTGGCATTTGAACGCGAAAGTGTGGAGCAAATTCAGGGTCATCTGATGGAACTGTTGAAACAGGTGGTAGCTACCCCGGATATTTCGGTACGTGAGCTGGATGTATTGAGTGAGCCAGAACGGGAGCAAATCCTGCGCGTATGGGGAGATACGGCAGCGGACTATCCAAGCGAGCAGACGATTCACGGCTTGTTCGAGGCGCAAGCGGCGCAGACCCCGGAGCAGGCAGCATTGTTCTTCGAAGGAGCACAGTTGACCTACCGCGAGCTGAATGAACGTGCAAACCGACTGGCTCGTACCTTGCGGAGTCACGGCGTAACAACAGACAGCTTGGTGGGGATTATGACGGAGCGTTCGGTGGATATGATCGTGGGGATGCTCGGGATTATGAAAGCGGGAGGCGCGTATGTTCCTCTAGATCCAACGTATCCAGAGGACCGTATCCGTTACATGCTGGACGACTCGGGAACAGCTCTCTTATTAACACAAAGCCATCTGGTGGAAAAAGTGGCCTTCGACGGCAAGATACTGGTGCTGGATGGGGAACAGGGGATCTATCACGAAGAGGGGGCGAATCTGGAGCCAGTGTCTGGCCCGAACGATCTGGCGTATGTGATTTATACCTCAGGAACGACGGGCCAGCCGAAGGGCGTTATGATCGAGCATCACGGGCCATGCAATCTGAAAACCTATTTTGATGAAACCCTACACATGAGCTTGTCGGATCATGTCCTGATGTTTGCCAGCTATTCCTTTGATGCCGCTTGCTGGGAAGTGTTCCAAACGCTGTTCTGCGGAGCCACACTGTACGTACCGACCATGGAGACGATTTTAAACTATGAGCGGTTTGAACAATATACCGCAGAGCACCAAATTACCGTAGTCATGCTGCCACCGACGTATGCGGTGTATCTGGAACCGAAGCGGATGTCGAGTCTGCGTATCCTGTTTACAGCCGGATCGGCCTCCTCATTAGAGCTTGTACAGCAATGGAAAGATCAGGTTCCGTATTATAACGGATACGGCCCAACGGAAAACTCAATTGTCACAACGATCTGGCCGGTGTCTGAGGATGCGAATGCGGATGAACGGATTTCTATCGGACGTCCCGTACCGAATCACCGGGTATATATCGTGGATGCGCATGGACATCTGGCACCTGTGGGCGTAGCTGGAGAATTGTGTGTATCGGGGGAAGGGCTGGCACGTGGATATCTGCATCGTCCGGAGCTCACGGATGAGAAATTTATACCTAATCCGTTTACGGACGGAGAAGCAGGATATGAACGGATGTATCGCACAGGGGACTTGGCGAGATGGATGCCAGACGGCAACATTGAGCACTTAGGCCGGATCGACCACCAGGTGAAAATCCGGGGGTACCGGATTGAACTGGGCGAGGTGGAGGCAAACCTGCTGAAGGTGGAGGCTGTGCAAGAGGTAATTGTACTATCCCATGAGGATGAGCAGGGTCAAAACCAACTGGTGGCGTACTATGTGGCAGAGCGCGAAGTGAGTACAAGTGAGTTACGCAGCTTACTGGGTGAAAAGCTACCTAACTATATGGTGCCTTCGTACTTTGTGCAGCTGGAATCCATGCCACTAACACCAAACGGTAAAATTGACCGCACGGCACTGCCACTGCCGGAATTGGCAAGTAGCCCGGATATAGCTTACGTGGCTCCAAGAAATGAAGTGGAACAACAATTGGCGAATCTCTGGCGGGCGGTGCTTGGGGTAGAAAAGGTAAGTATCGACGAGAACTTCTTTGAGCTTGGAGGTCATTCTTTAAAGGCCATTCAGCTCGTTTCCAAAGCACAGGAATCAGGTATTCCACTCGGCATACACCAAGTGTTGCAACATCAAACCATTCGAAGCTTGTCCGATCTGTTATCCCTTGATAAAGTTGTCACCAAGCAAGATACTTCATTGCTTACAGATGTAACGGAAGCTGAACAATGGATTAGCGAAACCTTTGGCGTACAGGCCATGCTTCAATTCGTACCTAACGATGAACGCGACTACTTGTTTCTGCATGTGCATCCCTTACGGGCAGATCAGGTGGACGAGATGACCGCCGGAATCTCGTCTCATGTTCATTCCGACCTCCATCCTCATTATATCGTTCCGATGGGTGAGGAAGACGCCAGCCTAAGGGTCAGAACAGGGCACGCAGAGCTGGAGCAAACAGACGAGGAACAGGAAAACAGTCACCAACGTCAGACTGAAGAATGGATTTTAAAAATCGCTGAAATGAATGCTAGCTGGCATGAGCATCTACTCAGCTCAGAGGCTATCTATCGTTTCCCGCTGGCCCCTGCTCAGCATTACCATTTGATGCACCCGGCTTCCTCGGGCACCGTGGTTCGGTTGGACCAATACGTGGATATGGGGCGTCTGAATACAGCGATTCGGCAGTTAATTCATCGCCATGAATTACTGAGAAGTGTGCTTGTACACGCGGATGGAGTCTGGGAATGGGAAGTACGGCCAACACCGGAGCATATTTCATTGCCTTGTGTGGATCTTTCGATCTATCCGGTACAGACCCAACAGCAGCTTCTTTCATCCCTCATGTCGAATCTTTATTTTGAACCATATGAGCAGAAACACGCTCTGCAATACCGGATGATGCTGGTTCGCTTGAATTTGCGGGAACATTTACTGCTACTGCCATGCTCACATATCATCTTTGATGCGACGAGTGGTGTAGTTTTGCATAATCAGCTTCTGGAGGAATACGATCATATACAGCAAAGTCAGACAGTTAAAACATTCCATTATCACGATTATGTCGATCATATCCGCCAAGGTCCTCAAGGACTCAGCGATCCGCAGATTGTGGAGCAATTTAAGCTCCCGGCATTTGAGGATCATAATAGTCGTATCCATGAACGGATGCTGGGGTGTAATTATGCAGCACCTACTTCATATCATTGGAATCTAAACCTGCATGATATTCGAACGCAGGAGGAGGCTGTGAACCTATGGGATATTTCGTTGCAAATGGCATTCCAGTTCTTGAGCAGCTATTTTGAACAGTCCGAAGTTCCATTATGGTTGACACAGTATGGACGACAGTATGGGGATCGGAACTACTTTGGATCGGTGGGAGAATATATTGACCACATTCCCGTCTTACTCCTGAAGGAGGAGAGAATATCCTACGAAAATGATATCCAGAAACTCTTGGATACTGCCACACATCATCATTTAAATTTCTTCAATCTGATCTTTAACGAAGAAATGAAATCAGCTTACCCGCAATCAAGCAACATTCTAAAAAAGGGACTTGAACAACTGCCAATCGTGTTTAACTACTTGGGTGAAATGCAGGGAGGCTTAAATGAAATCGGTGCTTTGGACAGGAAGAAGGAACAGGCAAACGGAGGAAAAGCGATTTTCTTTGAGTCTGTATACACAGAAAGTGTATTGCAGATTTCTCTATCCCTTCCCTTTGAAGAGGATCACGAGAAAATTCATCGAATCTTCCAAGCTGCCAGTGACAGGCTCTTAACCGCTTTGACCATCTCGCAGTAAGGAGATGAAGATGTGAATCAATTGTTTAAGGATCATCGTTTTATCCGTTTCTTTGCTTCCCGTACTTCTGCCAACATCGCGGACAGCATTTATTCTATCGTCCTGCTGTATTTTGTACAGCAATCGACACAGTCGGTGGCGATGACCAGCTTCACGTATACGGCCGTATCTGCGGCGTCGATTTTCAGCTTTCTCGTGGGTCCTTTGGTGGATCGCTATTCACCGCCTTTGTTGGCCAGTATCGCCTTGTTTACGCAGGCTGTGCTCATTTTGGCTGTCCCGTTTCTCATTCAGGACGGGATGGTTAATCTGGTCGCTATCCTTGTTATTGTTTTTATTGCATCCTGCTTCTCTACATTGTTTTATCCGGCCAACAGTAAAATGCTGCCGCAACTGGTAGGCTCGCCGGATTTGATTGTCCGGGCGAATTCCATGATTTCGTCGACGGATCAGGTGATTAATATCGCCGGGTATCTGGCTGGAGCCTCGCTCATTATCGCCATGGGGATGAAAAACACGTTTTTTCTAGCCAGCGCAATGCTGTTTCTGGCAGGCTTTGTGTATATCAGGCTCAGCAAGCAGATCGACGCTCCTGCGATGGAGGACACGAACGGTAAAGGTTCACTGAAGCTGGGGTACTATCTGAGGGAGCTGAAAGAAGGGTATCTTTTTGTAAAACGGCACGCCTTCCTGAGAATTATGCTCCCGTTCTTTGCTTTGACGAATTTTTCGATGGCCATTTTAATTATTGCCATACCTTCCATTGCGGTATCCTATGGCTCACCGATCTATTACAGCTTACTGTATGTGGCCTATTTTATCGGTATTTTTGTCGGTTCCTTTCTGGTCAGTGTATTGAAAAAGAACGGCATCACCATTGCGGTCTCCTGGGTAGCCATGGGGCTGGCGATCTACGTGTTTTCCATTGTGCCGGAGATGTGGATGAAGCTGCTGGCCGCCCTGTTGCTAGGTATTTTTACAGGCATCATCAATGTACTGCAAACGTCCTTGATTCAAATTACTACCCCGCTGCCGTTAATGGGACGGGTGGCATCCTTTCTAAACACGCTGTCGAGCGCAGCCCTGCCATTGGGAGCCTTGATTGGTGGTGCGCTAGCTTTACGGTTTGCTCTTAGTGAGGTGCTGTTTTTCAGCGGACTGATTACCGTATTGTGCGGCTTGATCATGTTTTTGGTCAAGGATATTCGCCAGTTTGAGATTCCTTCAGAGGAGATTGGAAGAGTAACCCCAACTCCCGTTACTGAGGACATAAGCTAGAGCTTGATCCAAATTCATAAGCTACGCATGCAAAATGTCAGGCCCTCATCACAGGGCCTGGCATTTTTAGTATTTCTGGCTCTGGAACGTAGGAGCTGATCGTTTTAGTGCTGGTGTTGGAGCGCTGTTTATGGTTATCATAGACGAAGGTATGAATCTATCGTTTACATTCGGATACAAAAGGAGATACAAGATGGCTGAACCTTTAAAAAATATATACACAGAGGATTTTCTTCGCCTTTTCGGTGAAAGAGTACAAACGGCGTATAGCTCGTTTGATACCCAGAGATTTATCCATCAAGTCATGGACGAATCGTGGAATGAGCTGGAGCTAAAAGCCCGGATGCGGCGGATTTCACTAACATTGGGGACGTTCTTGCCAAGTCGTTATGAAGAAGCCCTGGCTGTCCTTTTTGCTTTAGACGAGCATTGCAGCGGTTTCCCGTACTTATTCTTTCCGGATTTTGTGGAGGTGTATGGGCAGGGGGAGGAGCATTGGACGCTTTCCATGGAAGCGCTGGAGCGTTTCACACAGAAGTCATCTGCGGAGTTTGCCGTCAGACCCTTCCTGCTGCGCGAACCGGAACGGATGATGCGCCAGATGACGGTCTGGGCAGGGCATCCGAGCGAGCACGTCCGCCGTCTTGCCAGCGAAGGCTGTCGTCCACGACTGCCGTGGGGGCAAGCGTTGCCCATATTTAAGCGCGATCCCGCTCCGGTATTGGCCGTGCTGGAGCTGTTGAAAGCCGATCCCTCACTGTATGTACGTAAAAGTGTAGCCAACAACCTGAACGATATTGCCAAGGATCATCCTGATGTGGTCATTGCTACGGCTCAACGGTGGAAAGGAACACATCCTGACACCGACTGGATTGTGCGTCATGGCTGTCGGACCCTGATTCGCAAATCCATCCCCGAAGTGATGGCAATGTTCGGCTATGCGGATGAAACAGACGGGGCGCCGTTAGTCACGGGAGCCTCTTTCACCACAGACCCTGCCATGCTAAAGCTTGGTGATAGCTGTGAGTTGAGCTACGCGCTTCAGCTTCGTGAAGGTGACCCGGTACGAGTCCGCATCGAGTACGGCATCGACTTTGTGAAGGCGAGAGGACAAGTCTCACGTAAACTGTTTTTGCTATCTGACAAAACGGTCCCTGGAGGAACCCATCTTACAGGTACACGGACACACCGTTTTGCAGACCTGACAACTCGTCGCCATTATGCGGGAGCGCACCGGATTGCACTGCTCGTAAACGGTCAGGAAGCGGCTTCTACAGTGGTAGAGCTCCAGTTGTAAATCACGATAGTAGTGAAGAAAAAGAGCCTGTAATTAGGCTCTTTCTTTTTGTCGTTCGCTTTACCAAATTTATTTTTTTCCAAAAAAATGATTCTGGTATTAGAACCTGGTACTAAGACGTGTTATACTACAGTAAGAAAGTGGATCTCATCTTATGTATAAAGGGGAAGGTATAATTTGACAGATCAACAACAATGGCTTGCGCCTGAATATTACAATATGACTTCGGAAATGGAACACCATGATGCTGGTAAAACCGCACTCAAGTGGCTGAGTGAGACAGGAGAATACGAAGAAATCACCTATGGAGAGCTGTTGAAAAAGGCTAACCGACTGGCTGGAGGACTCGCAAATCTGGGATTTAACAAAGGTGACAGAGTTCTGGTCGTAGTACCACGGCGTATTATTGCGTATGTAATTTATCTGGCCTGCTTGAAACTTGGGCTTGCTGTCATTCCATCTTCAGAAATGCTACGTGCCAAGGATATTGCATTTCGTCTTCGCCATTCAGAAGCGCGCGCAGTCATTGCCTGGACCGGAGTAACAAGCGAAGTGGACAAAATAAATGATGATTTGCCTGCTCTGGATTATCGCATCGTGGTCTCCGGGGACGACACGGCAGATGTATCTGGCTGGCTCGTGCTGAATGAGCTGATGGATGGACAGGAAGATACTTTTGAAGCTGTGAAGACGCACCGTGACGACATGGCCATTCTGGCCTATACTTCCGGCACCACAGGAAATCCTAAAGGTGTTGTACATAGCCATGGCTGGGGATATGCTCATCTGCGGATAACATCACCATGGTTGGATATTCAAGCTTCAGATATAGTATGGGCTACAGCTGCACCGGGATGGCAAAAGTGGATTTGGAGTCCGTTTTTATCCGTACTAGGAAATGGAGCGACCGGATTCGTATATAATGGTCCGTTTCGTCCAGGTCGGTATTTGCAGTTTATGCAGCAGTATGGAATCCAAGTGTTGTGCTGTACGCCGACAGAATATCGGATTATGGCGAAAACGGATGGTTTGGATCAATATGATCTATCCCAATTGCGCAGCGCAGTTTCTGCGGGAGAGCCTCTCAATCAGGAGGTCATTAACAAGTTTCAGGAGCAATTCAACATTACGATTCGTGACGGCTATGGTCAAACGGAGAGCACATTAATTATTGGTAATTTAAAGGATGCACCTCTGCGTACAGGCTCGATGGGCAAATCCATTGCACCGGGGCTCGTTGAGGTCGTAGACGAGGATGGCATTCCGCTGGCTCCGGGGCAAGTGGGAGATATTGCAGTGCGTGCCGATCTGCCGGCATTATTCCATACGTATTACCATGATCCAGAACGCAAATTAGCTAGTGTCCACGGAGATTATTTTGTTACGGGAGACCGGGCTCGCAAAGACGAGGATGGATATTTCTGGTTCGAAGGACGTGGTGATGATATCATTATCAGTTCTGGCTATACTATTGGTCCTTTTGAAGTAGAGGAAGCGCTTATGAAGCATGACTCCGTGCAGGAATGTGCTGCCGTAGCCAGCCCTGACGAAATCCGTGGACATGTTGTAAAGGCTTTTGTCGTACTCAAAGCTGGGGTAGAAGGATCACCGGCGTTAGTGAAGGAACTGCAACATCATGTGAAAACATGGACGGCGCCTTATAAATATCCACGAAAAATAGAGTTTATTAAAGAGCTTCCTAAAACTAGCTCGGGCAAAATACGAAGAGTGGAGCTGCGTGAACTGGAGAAGCAATCCGTACTGTAGTGATGAAATCATTCAATATAATCAAAACGGAACAGGAGCGTGGAAAAATGAGTACGTTTGAATCATTGTTGGAGCAATACGCAGAACTGGTCGTAAGAGTAGGGGTTAACATTCAGCCCGGACAGGTGTTTTTGGTAACTGCACCACTGGAAACTGTTGAGTTTACACGCCTGATTGTCAGCAAAGCCTATGAAGCAGGCGCTAAATATGTACAGGTAGAGTTCGAGGATGATTCCATTACACGTAGTCGTTTTGAACATGGTGACGAAGCCAGCTTTGATTACTACCCTACTTGGAAGGCAGAAATGATGGAGAAATTTGCCGAAGAGGGTGGAGCCACACTAACGATTAAAGTGCCGAACCCGGATTTATATCAAGGCATTGATCCACAAAAGGTATCTCGTGCGACTAAGGCGGCAGCTACGGCGAGAGAAGGTTTTTCCAAATATACCCGAAATCATAAAATTAGCTGGTGTTTGATTAAAGCGCCGACGAAGGCTTGGGCCGATAAAGTATTTGCAGATGTAGCAGAAGAGGATCGTATACGTGTCATGTGGGATACAATCTTCCAAATGAACCGTGTAGATGGCTCTGATCCTATTCAGAATTGGCAGAAACATTTGAAAAACCTTGAACAGGTACAAGACAAGCTGAATCATAAAAAGTATAAAAGCCTCCATTATCGTGCACCAGGAACAGATTTGAGAATTGAACTGGCTGACGGTCATATTTGGCGCAGCGGTGGTGGTGAGAACGAGCACGGAGATTATTTTGTCGCGAATATGCCGACAGAAGAAGTGTTCACGATGCCTAAGCGTACAGGTGTGAATGGTCATGTCACAAGTACCATGCCACTCAATTTAAATGGACAACTGGTGGATCGCATAACGTTTACCTTTAAGGACGGTAAAGTCACTGAATATACAGCAGAATCCGGCGAGCAGCATCTGACTCATTTGCTCGCTACGGATAAAGGGGCCAGCTATTTGGGAGAAGTTGCACTGGTGCCGCACGATTCACCGATTTCCAATCTCAATCGCATTTTTTACAATACAGGTATCGACGAAAATGCCTCCTGCCACTTGGCTCTAGGCAGTGCGTATCCATTTAATATGGAAAATGGCACACAAATGAACCGGGAGGAGCTGCTCCAGAACGGTGCCAATGTCAGCCTGACTCATGTTGACTTCATGATCGGCTCAGCTGAGCTGGATATTGACGGCGAACTGCAAGACGGAAGTAAAGAAGCCGTGTTCCGCAAAGGAAATTGGGCCATTTAGGCCTTTTCTCAATCTCCATTCAATCGACCCGCAAACGATCTTATTCGTTTTGCGGGTTTTTCTATACCTAAATCTCAGATCGCCCCTTGTTTTGTGAAATATAAAGTGCTAAACTGAGTTCAAACAATAATTTAAACAATGTTTTAATTGTTGTTTGAAAAGTTACTTATATAAAGTTGTGTATTTCATTCATCCGTTATGATTGGACGAAACAGGAGGAGGAAGAACATGAATCACCCAGACAAAAAACAACAAACCAAAGAAAAAATCTTAGACGCTACGCTGGAATTTATTCAAAAGGAAGGTTTTGAGGCGGTTACAATCAGAAAAATTGCCGACCTGTCTGCTACTAATATTTCTTTAGTTAATTATTATTTTGGCTCCAAGGAAAATCTGCTCAGTGAAGCTATTGAAGTGATATTAAATGGCTTTCAGCACACCTTTTCTATTTTGGACAATACAGCGATGCCCCCCCAAGATAGACTGAAACAATTTTTACTTAACTATCTACAGGTCATTCGTCAATATCCAGAGCTTCTTTCGCGAATTATTGCCATGGGCAGCACGCCCTTTACATCTCAACAGGAATACGGAAGGTTTTTAAACATCATGGGATTTCCAAAGGTTCAGAGCACGATCAAGGAGCTGACAGGTGAGCAACAGCCGGAGCGCTTGTTAGCGATGATGCTGCAAATATTTGGAGCTATTTTTCTGCCTGCACTGATGAGTCCGATTCTTGAATCAGGGGCAGTTGTGGAAATACCTTCAATAGAGGAACAATTAAATCTGCTGTTCGAAAGATATTTTGATCAAAAATAAATCATAGGGGTGACTAATATGAATTTTTTAAGAAAATATTGGCAAGATGCAGGGGCTATAATCGGTGTGGTTGTATGTATTGTTTTACTTATGAATCCAGCTATCCTTTCGGATATAACAGGCATGTTATGGTTGAGTTTTGTAGCTATATTATTTCATCAATTTGAGGAGTACCGCTGGCCTGGATATTTTGCTGGTTTATTTAACAATGTTATGTTTAAAAGTGATACACCGGATCATTACCCCTTAAACACTCAATCAGCGATGATTATCAATGTGGCAATTGCCTACGTGTTTTATCTGCTCCCCGTATGGTTCCCGCAAGTAGTCTGGCTTGGACTCGCACCAATTTTTATGGGATTCTTTCAGGTCGTTTGGCACGGTATCGTTGTCAATATTAAAGCAAAAACCTTATATAATCCTGGCTTGTTTACGGCACTTCTCCTGCATGTTCCAGTCGGAATCTGGTATATTCATGAAATAGTACAGCGAGACATCCCAACGGCAATAGACTGGATTGCGGGTACGATCTACTTTGTTTTTGCTGTATACATCTTCATCATTAAAGGGAATATATGGTTGAAGAAGAGTGACTCTCCTTACTCCTTTTCTAAACAACAGCTGGGAGCTTACGGTCGTAAATAGGGTATGTTAGAAAATCATCAATGTCCTTGTTTACAAGTTGGATACAAGTAGAGGTATTCTGGAAACGAGGTTCGGTTACACTTGCTTTGTACCCATGAACAAGGAAAGAGTGATCTTATAATGAAGCATACACATCAATCTCATGATCGTAAAAAGTTGGCTTGCAAGCTAATCACCACTAGTGCTTTCTTGGCTATAGGTTTTGCTGTGATGACAGGATGCAGCAATAGCGGGGAAGCAAAATCAACTGCTCCTACTAAAGCAGAAACAGTCACACCACCTGCTAGTTCTACAGATCAAAACACGGATCCCAATACTAATGGGCAAGGCTCAACCTCTACCCATCAAGAACCTGCCAGTAGTACAGCTTCATCTCACAGTAAACACAGCTCCGCAGCCGCTATATTCAGCGCAGCCAAGCAGGGGACCTTACCGAATTTGCCTAAAGGTCTTGGCTTGGGAACTAGCAGCGATCTGTTATTTGAGCTGTGGGGGAAATCCGAGTCAGGTTCTACAGGTCCTATGAGAAGCTACGCTAAGTATCATACAGACATCGTGCTGGATGGAAGCGATAAAGTTACAGAAATCACATCTTCCGATCCAGACTATAAGAAGTTGCTTATCAAACAAGTTGTTGACGAATTGGGCCAACCTACGGAAACCGTTGACACCTCTAGAGACATACCTGACACAGCAGAAGCTAATTATACGATCAATAACACATCAGGACTTAGTTATTATTTAGTATTTTCCTATCAAACCAAAACGCAAAAGGTCAATTATATCCGATTATATTTTAACTCTAAGACGCCATAATTGGATGTATATAAGAGAGTCGTTTCCGTCAGAATTGCGGGGCGACTTTGTTCAAACTCATTGCATTTTTAGGTTATGTCGTTTATACTGATTAGTAATTGATTAATCACTAATCAGAAAACTGTGCTAAATTAAAGGATGAAAAAAACATGGCTAAAGCTACGTCAACATCTATAAATCGCCAAAAGGAAATCATATCTGCTGCCATTGAAGTGTTTGCAGAGATGGGCTACTACCGAGCTACAACAGCCAAAGTTGCGGAACGGGCCAATATTTCTCAGCCCTATGTCTTTCGTTTTTTCGCTACCAAGGAAGCGTTGCTTGTTGAAGCCTTGAAGGTTTCATTTGCACGTATCATAGACTCTTTTCACAGAGTTATTCATTCGGCCTCATCTGAACAGCTCGAGCAAGAGCTAATTGCAGCCTATTCGCAAATTATGATGGAATACCGCAATGAAACACTTTTGCAAATGCAGGCGCAGACGATCCGCGAGGATGAGGTTGTAAGCGTGATGCAGCAAGGATTCCGTGAAATTCATACGACGGTTTATGATGCTTTCCGACGGGCAGGTATTGAACAAGCAATGGAAAGAACGATGCTTTTTCTCGCCAGAGGTATGCTGTGTAATATTTCGATGTCGCTGGATCTACCAGAACTGATGAAAAAAGACGATTAATTTTGGTTTATGTATTAGAGTCGCGTTTTTGCGCGGCTTTTTTTGCTTTTAATTTTATTTTGTTTAAGACATGATTTCATTTGCTTCTGAGAAAAAACGGCCAAATAAGTTGACAAGAGAAGCGAGTCTCGTTATTCTAATACCCATAGGGGTATATGTATAAAGAAATTTAACTAAACTAAGTCCCCTCAAAAAACAGGCGGAGGTTATAGAATGTCATCAACTAACAATATCCAAGCAGATCATATTCTTGATTGCAAAGGGCTAGCTTGTCCTATGCCTATTGTAAAAACAAAAAAGGCTATGAATGAGCTCGTTCCCGGAAAGATTATAGAGGTTCAGGCGACTGACAAAGGTTCATTAGCCGATTTTCAGAGCTGGGCTAAAAACACCAGACATCAATATTTGGGCACCCTCCAAGAAGGAGATGTAATGCGACATTATTTACGAAAAGCAAATCCGGCTGAAGTGAAGAAGGAGCAAATATTTTCTTCTACGATAAGCCATGAAGAGCTACAAGCAAAATGTTCTGGAAAAGAGAACTTCATTTTGCTTGATGTTCGTGAACCCGCTGAATTTGCGCTTAAACATATCCCTGGATCTAAGCACATCCCTCTTGGCGAACTGGAGAACAGACTTTCTGAGCTGAACTTGGAAGAAGAGATCGCAGTGATTTGCCAAGCTGGAGCACGCAGTGAAATGGCTTGTCAGTTCTTAGTTTCCAAAGGCGCTAAAAAAGTCAAATCTGTGCTTTCAGGCATATCCGAATGGGCTGGAGAAACTAAGGGAAGCGAATCCATATGAGTACAACAGCAGGAATTTATACAAATAATCAAGAACATGTTCAGTCCAAAACAACGATTGTATTATTCAGCGGGGAGCTGGATAAGGCGATTGCTGCATTCATTATTGCGAATGGAGCGGCAGCATATGATCATGAAGTAACTATTTTCTTTACTTTTTGGGGGCTAAATACGCTGCGCAAGGATGAAATCGTGAGCACCAATAAGGGAATGCTCGAAAAAGCCTTTGGCTGGATCATGCCTCGTGGACCCAAAAAGCTTGCACTATCCAAAATGAATTTTGCCGGACTCGGTCCACAGATGATCAAGCATGTCATGAAAAAGCACAATGCGCTTTCCTTGCCGCAGCTTATAGAGTTGGCACGAGAGCAGGGGATCAAGCTCGTCGCCTGTACCATGACCATGGATTTGTTAGGACTGCAGCAAGAAGAGCTAATCGACGGTTTGGAATATGCTGGAGTAGCCGCCTACTTGGGGGATGCTTCGCAGGGGAAGGTGAATCTATTTATTTAGGGTATCCTATTTATTTTTTTGGTTTATAATATACCTATACGTGTATATGGTAAGTCAAAAAAGGAGTGCATTACTTATGGATTACAATTACAGTGATGAACTGAAAACGCGCCTGAGGAGGATTGAGGGACAGGTACGTGGGGTACTTCGTTTAATGGATGAAGGTAAATCGTGCAAAGACGTCGTTAGCCAGTTATCTGCCGTACGTAACGCATCAGATAAAGCGATTGCCCAAATTGTAGCAGAGAATCTGCAACGATGTATATTGGAAGAGCAAGAGGCAGGAGGAGACACGGATAAGCTGGTTAAAGAAGCGATTCAGCTTCTTGTGAAAAGTAGATAATCATGTCTCCAGAGTCCATGCTAGCGGGCAATGATGTTACTATGTACAAAATTACGGGAGCTGGCATATTGCCTTTACCCAGCCACATATATTGGACGTTGTTAAGAAGTTTTTTGATAAACATCTGAAAGATTAAGATTATATACTAGCCATAATTAAAGTTCGCTGCCTCTAGTTGGTAGCGGGCTTTTTTAATCGGACATTTTAGGAATAACCCTCTGTTTATGCTGAGGTAGACAGGTGTAAATAACACATAAGGAAAACAACTTCTTCCGGGAGGCCTATTTATGGAGGTATTTGTTACGATTGGTGTCAAATTGATCATCAGCTTTTTTGGCTTGTGGATCATTACTTTTATTACAGGTCGAAAAACACTCAGTCAGTTAACACCACTCGATTTCCTAACATCATTGGTGTTAAGCGAAATTGTGGGAAATACGTTATATGACGATAAGGTGACCATTGGGCAGCTTTTGTTTGCTTTGGCACTATGGTGCGCGCTGGCCTACTTTTTTGAAAAGGCGACGACCCGTTTTGTGAAATTTGGATATATGGCAGAAGGTCGAACAGTGCTACTCGTGGATAAGGGCCAGGTCAATCAAGAGATGCTTGAAAAATATGATATAGAATTTACCCAGCTGCTCTCCATGCTACGCCAGCAAAATATTTTTTCTCTTCGTGAGGTCTGGTACGCCACGTTAGAAACGAATGGTTCATTGTCAGTCATGCGCAAACCCGAATACGAGCCACCCGCCGCTCAGGATATGGGAATAGATGCACAGCCTGACCTTTTTTCTGTAACAGTCATTGATAAAGGAAAGCTCCTGAACGAATCTATGCGTGGGAAGTCAATCGATATTGAAGAGATTAAAGTAAAGGTGCGCGAGCAGGGATATGATAGTATCGACGAAATCGCCTACGCAGAGTTTAGCGAGGATGGAACAATTCACATCGTGCCGATGAAATAGAAAATGTACAGTAAAAGAGGCTGAATTACGAAGCAGGCTGTTTTTTTAGCTTCTTTCTTTTTCTAATAACTATTACTATAAAAAGCAATAATGGGAGGATAAACTGAAAAACAGGAAACCAAAAAGTAACCACAGTCTTCCGACCCGTCATAATATGATGAGTGTAGTTAGGGGATAGAAATGAAAGCCCATAAATGAGAGCCCCGAGAGGCAGAACCCATTTTTTAAATCCAATTTTAGTTATTCTTTCAAGCCCTATCACAGCACTATTAAAAAATGCGACCATTTTAATAATTAAGCCAAGAAAGAGGAGCAAGGTGAAAAGTGCATCCATGCGTTCGAACACTTCTGCCAATTCAATCAACTGAACAGTTTCCAAAAGAGGCAGTGTGCTGCCTGCGGCGATCTTGGGACCCAGAACAAAAATAATTAGTTGATTAATAAATGTCAGGGCAAGAGCAGTAATCAAGGCGTGGAAATTGCCTAGACAATGCCTGTATAGAATCCTTCTTTTCCCATCTTAAAACAGAGAAGATTTATTTAACGAAACCCGGAACCCTAGCGGAGGTAGAACAACACGTACGGGAGTACATTTCATTTTATAATGAAAATAGATTTCAGAAAAAATTAAACAACCGTTCCCCGATTGAATACCGAGAAACGGTTGCTGCTTAAAGATGTCTTTTTAGTTCTGTCTACTTGACAGGGGTATGACCATTATCGCGTTTTTTTTGTTTCACAAAAGATGTGCTTGTCAAAAATCCAGTATGGATCCCATAAGTCAAGACAAGTAAGACAAAAATAACCCAGTTTTGTTTTTGAAAAAACCATGTTAAACTTTTCTCCTAAAAATAAATGTACTTTCTGAGGTGAGTTGAAGTGTTGGAACGTTCTATGGAGAATACAAGGGAATTACACAAAGGAAAGGGAGTGATTTAAAAAAGAAAAGGAGATTATAAATGAGCACTTATCAAACAGTTATTAGTGATGGATTTGAGCTGAAATATGCTATAACAGGTAACGGAAGGCCGATATTGGTGATCGGCAGTAGTGTATATTATCCTCGCTTATTTTCAGACCATTTATATAAAAAGTTTCAGTTTATTTTTCTGGATCATAGAGGGTTTGCAAAACCGACTCGAGCTTTAAAACCAGAAGACTATACTTTGGATAAAGTTATTAATGATATAGAAACAGCAAGACAATGCCTTAATCTAAACGAATTTATCATATTAGGACATTCCGGGCATGCCTTTATGGCTTTGGAATATGCTAAACAATACCCGGACTATGTTCAAAAAGTGGTGCTTTTAAATTCAGCACCTACGAACAGCCAGGAAAGACAGCGGCGAAGCGCTTCATTCTTTTATGAAACGGCCAGTCCAGAAAGAAAGGAACGTTTTGAAAAGGACATTGTTTTATTAGAGGAAGATATCAAAAGAGACCCTGATAGAAGGTTTGTTCACATGTGTATACGAATGGGAGCCCAAAGCTTTTATGATTATGCCTATGATGCGGCTTACACGTGGAATGATGTGTACACGAACATGCCTATCATTGATTATTTATGGGGAGAAGCTTTTGGTAACATGAATTTGATACAATCCCTGGCGGATATCCATAAACCCGTATTTATTGGTTTGGGAAGGTATGATTATTTGGTTGCACCTGTTTCATTATGGGATAGGGTCGATGACACCTACGAGAACGTGAAAAAAGTGATTTTTGAATATAGTGGGCATAACCCGATGTTTGAAGAACCTCATTGTTTTGATCAAACATTAGCAAAATGGATTAATGATGATCACTAAGATTTTAAACGGTCGATTCCTATTTAATAAGGAGTCGACTTTTTTGATGTTAACAAAGATCATAACTGAGCTTAGGAAAGGCGTATAACATGGGGTTGACGAAACTTGTAATCACGTTTAATAAGGTCATTAGCAATTGACTTCATGCTGCGCCCAAACAGAGCTTATATCGAGTGTTTTCTTCGGATGTCACTGCCATGTTCGGTGATTTGTTTGACAGAGAATAAAATTAGTAATACTGTGAATTCTAAATGACACTCCGTCTGTCATTTCCATGACTTAAATTTAATAAGTAAGTTTAAAGAAAGAGGGATAAGATTGTTTTCAAAACGGCAAAAAGAAATACTCTTATACTTAATTAGTTCTAATCATCCTGTTACTGCTGCATGGATTTCTAAAGAATTAAATGTTAGTGATCGAACCATACGTAATGATTTGAAATATATACAAATTAAGTCTGCTCCAATGGGTCTAAATTTAGAATTGATTAGGGGAAAAGGATACGACATAAAAATTACCGATAAAGATTTGTTTAATCAAAATTTCAATGACTTAACTAATGATAAACTCAGTCATTCTACAATTGACTTTTCTGAACAAGATAACCGAGTTATTTATTTGTTGAGCCGTTTCTTGTTAGAAAATAGCTATATAAAATTAGTGACTATTGAAGAAGAAATGTTTGTATCTAAATCTACAATACAAAACGATTTAAAAGAAGTGCGAAAAATACTGGAAAAGTACAACCTGAATTTAGTAAATCGCCCCCACTACGGCTTGTATATAGAGGGTGATGAATTTATGAAACGAACATGTTTATCAAATTATTTATACAAAAGAGAAGAAAACTTCGATCAATCTCATGAGGACTTTCCTTTATTTGATAAAAAGGAATACAAGAAAATTAAAGAAGTAATAATCGAAAAAGTAAACAAATACAAAATTGAAATATCAGATATTTCTTTAGAAAACCTTGCTATTCATTTAATTATTGCTTGTAAGAGAATCGAAGAGGGATTTTTAATTGATAATCCGTCGGTATATTTACAAAAAGACTACCCTTTCGAAGAAATAGTGGCCCATGAAATTGTCAAAGAAATAGAAGACATTACAGGATTGCTATTTCCTGATTCGGAGATCAATTATGTTATTACCCATTTGGTAGGTACTAAATTGCTTCCAAAAGAAAGTTTGTCAGAGTACAGTAAGTTGGATGAAGTCGGATCCATTGTGAGTTGTATTCTGAATAAATTACAGAAAGAATTAAATTGGGATTTCAATCATGACGTTGAATTCATTCAAGCACTCACACTTCACATTAGGCCTGCAATGAACAGACTTAGGTACAAAATGAACATTAGAAACCCTTTATTAAATGAAATTAAAGTAAATTATCCAGCGGCATTTGAAGGAGCTCTTATAGCCAGCAAGTGTATTAATAATTTTTTGAATTTAGAAGTCGGAGAACATGAGGTGGCTTTTATCGCTTTACACATTGGAGTTGCTTTAGAAAGAATGAAAAATAAAAACAACAAGATAAAAAAAGTGATTATTGTATGTGCTTCAGGTGTCGGAAGCGCAAAATTACTGTATTATCGATTAATTAATTTATTTGAAAATAAGTTACAAATTGTAAATACAATCAGTTATTATAAATTAGCAGAAGCCGATTTATCCTCTATAGATTTTATAATCAGTACAGTTCCGATCAAAGAGGATATAGGGGTACCCGTCTATGTAGTAAATACCTTTTTAGATGATAAGGATCTAAATCGAATCAGGAACCTCTTATCCTCTTCAGAACAGCAAAGAGAAGCTCATACTTATCTTGAGCCATCCCGGGTGTTTGTGAAAAAAGAATTAACAACAAAGGAAAGCGTTATTCATTTTTTAAGTAGTAAGTTGGTTAAACAAGGTCTTGTACCTGATGATTATGTATCTTTAGTATTAGAAAGGGAGGCATTGGCTCCAACAAGTTTTGGTAATCTAGTAGCCATTCCACATCCGACTCTTCCCGTTACGACAGAAACTTTCTGGACCATATGTACGTTAAAACGCCCAATTCGATGGAACGATAAGCAAATGGTACAGTTGATTTGTTTGTTAAACATTAAAGAAGGAAACAATGTCGATTTAGAAAACATGTATAAGAAACTCGGTTCGCTTATAGAAAATAAGGAGATTGTCCAACGAATTCTTGCCAAAGACTCCGTGGAAGAAATCATGCAGTTACTAAACTGAAACAACAAGGAGCCGTTTTTTACACCACAAACGTTTCCTATTGTTTTTGGAAAAAGGTTCGGTTAAAAAGAAAGCGATTTAATTGTAAACTTAAGTTGTTCAGTAAATGAAGGAATTTAAGGGGGAAAAGATTATGAATACAATTATGTTAGTATGTGCAGCAGGAATGAGTACAAGTTTATTAGTAACGAAAATGCAAAAAACAGCTGAGGAAAAAGGCATAAAAGTAGATATTTTTGCCAAATCGGCTTCTGAAATTGAATTTACTTTGAAAGAGAGAAATGTAGACGTCATATTATTAGGGCCTCAGGTGAAATATTTGAAAAAGCAATTAGAAACTAAATTGGCAGATAAAAATATTTTTATTGAAGCTATTAATATGCAACATTACGGTATGATGAACGGTGAAAAAGTGTTAGAAGATGCATTACAGTTAATAAAAAGCAAATAACAAAGGATTTGAATTAAGAATTTGTTACTAAACAATAAAAGATAAGAGGGGAGAAGTTATGGTAAAAGAAGAATACTATACGGTGGCGTTTAACATTATTAGTAACGTAGGTACAGCTAAAAGCTTAGTAATTGAGGCACTTTATGCGGCAAAAGAAGGAGAATTTCAATTAGCAGAAGGAAAGTTAGAAGAGTCAAAGCAATTTTTTAGAGAAGGACATAGAGCGCATTCTTCATTAGTAAAAAGAGAAGCAAATGGAGAGCAACTTGATTTCTCACTGATATTAATGCATGCAGAAGACCAACTCATGAGTGTAGAAACCATTTCACTGCTTGTTACAGAAATGATCGAGCTATATAAGCGTTCAAAATAGAGATTGTTCAAGCCAAATAGAAGTGGCATCGCTACAAGAAATTACATCTTCGGGAGAGGACACGATGTTATGGGTAAAATAACTGAGTTTTTAGAAGAAAAGGTAATGCCAATTGCAGGCAAAATTGCTGGTCAACGGCATTTACAAGTACTTCGCGATGCAATGGTTCTAACAATCCCATTTATTATTATCGGTTCCGTGTTTCTAATCTTAGCAAATCTGCCAATTCCAGCTTATATAAACTTCTTAAAAGCTCATCCAGATATCAAAGCAACCTTACTTTATCCTTACAATGGTACATTTAATCTGGTCGCATTAATTGCTACCTTTGCTGTCGGATATAGGCTAGCTGAGAGTTATAAAGTGGACCCACTTGCTTCAGGGGCTGTAGCATTATGTTCGTATTTTGTTGTCACGCCTAATACAACTTTTACGGTAGATAAAGTGGTCACAACAGCAATGAATGTTAATTACTTTTCGAGTCAAGGCTTATTCGTAGGATTGCTTATTGCAATTTTCTCGACAGAAATTTACCGTAGGGTCGTTCAAAAGAATATTGTTATCAAAATGCCAGATGGAGTTCCGCCCACTGTTGCAAAATCCTTTACAGCAATTATTCCAGGTTTTATTGTCATCGTGAGTGTATGGGTTATACGTTTACTTGTTGAAAACTTTACTCATTTTGAAAACGTTCACACTATCGTCGCAAAACTTCTACAACAACCTTTAACCAATGTTGGTACAAGCCTAGTTGGTACAATCTTTGTATTCTTATTAATCAATTTGTTATGGGCGATTGGGTTACATGGTTCTACAATTGTAGGTTCTGTCATGTTACCTATCTGGTTACAGTTGACATCAGAGAACGCAGCTGCCTACGCAGCAGGATTACCCGTCGATAATATTGTTACGGCAGAATTTAGATATCTTATCTTTATCGGTGGATCCGGTGCAACACTTGGTCTTGTGCTCGCAATGTTTTTCTTTTCTAAGAGTAAACAATTGAAGCAAATGGGACGACTAGCCATTGGACCCGGACTATTTAATATCAATGAACCGTTAATCTTCGGTATGCCAATCGTATTAAACCCAATCATTTTGATTCCGTTTCTTATAACACCAGTTATTAGCGTGTTGATAACCTATCTATCTATGTATTATGGATGGGTAGCGAGCCCCATTGGTGTGTTGCCTCCTGGGACAATGCCAATACTTATAGGCGGATATCTGATGACTGGCAGTGTCTCGGGGATCGTCTTACAACTTATTTTGTTTGCTGTATCCTTTGTTATTTACTTCCCGTTCTTTAAGATCATGGACAATCAGAAATATAAAGAAGAACAGAAGGCGCTTGCAAGCTAAGATGAGATCATCAATTAAAGCCTGTTAGAGTTTCTTAATGCATTTCTGTTCATAAAAATAATAGTTTGTTGACATAGGATCTATGTACTAATAGGAGGGTTATCATGTTTCAAATGAAAACAAAATTTCCAGAAGATTTTTTGTGGGGTGGAGCAACGGCTGCAAATCAACTAGAAGGAGCAAGTGATGTTGGCGGCAAGGGACTTTCTCTGGCTGATGTATATACGTTTGATGAAAAGATGCCGAAAGAGCAATGGTCAGATCAGTGGCATTTAATGACTCATAAGCAAATAGAAGAAGCTCAAGATCCTGCAAGTAAAAAATATTATCCCAAAAGACATGGGATAGACTTTTATCATCATTATAAAGAAGATATCGCATTATTTGCAGAAATGGGCTTTAAAGCTTATCGCATGTCAATTGCTTGGACTCGTATTTTTCCGAATGGTGATGAGTTAGTACCCAATGAGGAAGGATTGTCGTTTTATGATCGTGTTTTTGATGAACTGAATAAGTATGGAATAGAGCCTGTTGTTTCTTTATCTCATTATGAAATGCCACTACACCTTTCAACAAAGTATGGTGGCTGGGTGAATCGTAAACTAATAGATTTCTTTGTTCGTTTTGCTTCAACTGTATTTGACAGATATAAAAACAAAGTGAAATATTGGATGACTTTTAATGAAATTAACTGTGTGACCCATCACCCATATGTAAGTTTAGGGGTTATTGAGGAAAATCACCCTAATATTGAACAAGCAAAATTTCAAGGCGCTCATCATCAATTTGTAGCAAGTGCTCTTGCAACCAAAGCATGCAAAGAGAGTAATCCTAAAGCAATGGTAGGATGCATGGTTAGTTATCAGTTGCTTGTTCCTTATAGCTGTGATCCAGATGATGTTCAAGCTACAGTAGATAAACAGCGTACCTCATTGTTCTTTACAGATGTTCAGGCAAGAGGCTATTATCCTGCTTACACAGCTAAAATGCTTGCAGAAAAGAATGTAGTACTGGAAACAGAACCCGAAGATGAACAAATTATGAGAGATTATCCGGTTGATTACGTGTCCTTTAGCTACTATATGTCTAGCGCAGTCAGTGCACATCCAGAAAGAATCGAAGGAGCGGTAGGAAATCTACTTACAGGAGGAGTTAAAAATCCTTATTTGCCAACAAGTGATTGGGGATGGCAGGTTGACCCTAAAGGTCTACGAACTGCTTTAAACCAATTGTATGATCTTTATCAAAAACCATTATTTGTTGCTGAAAATGGATATGGCGCTTTAGATGTATTAGAGGAGGGCGATAAAATTGAGGATGATTATCGTATTTCTTATTTAAAAGAACATATTAAACAAGTAAAAGAAGCAATTGCAGATGGTGTAGATGTATTTGGCTACACGAGCTGGGGCTGTATCGATATGATTAGCGCCGGAACTAATCAAATGTCAAAACGCTATGGATATATTTATGTAGATCAGGACGATATGGGCAGAGGTACAAAACGTCGCATAAAGAAAAAATCATTTTATTGGTATAAAAATGTTATTGCTACGAATGGAGAACAATTAGACTAAATTTTTAAAAGGAGAATGGTTACCTATAGGCTTGTCTCATCAGGGGCAGCTTGAGGAAGCATTCTCCTCTTTTTATAAATCGATATGTCAGCGGCTTGGCAAAACGCATGCGCTTCTCACTAGCTCAAATCATCAATCAGTTCATGTTCGTCACCAATATCCAACTTTAGCGAAATATTGTTATCATAAGTTCCAACGGTAATCTTTTAATTTCAATTAGGACAGCCAGAAAATCAAAAACATATAGAAGATGATAAACAATAAACAAGATTGACGAAATATTAGAAGAAAGATACGATCTCGATTTATCTGATAAAACAAACAATGTAAATAAACTGTTGGGTAATATTACTTCATCCTTGTTGTCGTGACTTGACGGCTTAACTAGGATCTGTATAATAACCGGGAGATCATGTTACATTGATAGTCTAATTCCCGTTTTTTATGCCCTATCAGAAACAACTCTAAGACTCATAGAACTGAACAATTTAGTAAAGCAATGATACGGAGGTCGTTATGAAATACGAAATTATTTTATTTGATGTCGATGATACGCTGTTTGATTTTAAAAAGGCAGAGAGTCATGCGCTACATAATACGTTTACCCAATTTGGATTGCCACTAGGGGCCACTGAGTATAAAGCTAGTTATGATGAAATCAACAGTGCGTTGTGGCGAGAGGCAGAGGAAGGACACATTACCTCAGCGCAACTGCGTGTGGAACGGTTTAAGCGATTATTTACTATTCATGATCTAGATTTCAATCCAGACGCCTTTAGTGCAGCATATTTACGTTATTTGGGTGAAGGTGCTTTTTTGATGCACGGAGCGGTTGAATTATGTGATATGCTGTCTGATTGTCGTTTGGCGATCATTACGAATGGAATCAAAGAGGTGCAAACCTCCAGAATTCAGCTTTCACCGCTGCGTGATGTATTTGAGCAGGTAATTATTTCAGAGGAAGTGGGTTGCCAAAAGCCACAAGCTGGTATTTTCGATTATGCATTTACTAAGCTAGCCATTTCAGATAAAAGTAAGGTTCTCATGGTCGGTGATTCTTTGACCTCGGATATTCAAGGAGGGAACCAATACGGAATCGATACCTGCTGGTTCAACCCTGCTGGGAAAACAAACGTGTCTGGCATTCAACCCACTTATGAAATAAAAAGCCTGATGGAGTTATCGAATCGTGTGCTTTCAAAGCGTCTCGTACTGAATCGTACATCGGCTGAAATTAGATGAATAATGTCGAAATCAGAAGGCCGGAAATTAAGGACATTGAAATGATAAATGAATTGTTTAGAATTGTGATTATAGACACGTTTGCTAAAGAAGGCATTGGTCATATGCTGGAAGACATAGATGAGGAAATTGAGACTAAGAGGCTATATTTGGAACGTGACTTTGAGAGTCACGGTGAACAACGATACTTCTTAATCGCTGTAGATGGGAATCATATAATAGGTTCTATTGAATATGGACCAGTAAGTGAACTAATAAGTAAATCTACCAATGCTACATTTAAAAATTTGTGCGAGGTAGGAACTGTACTTGTTCACCCTGACTACAGATAGTGGATATCGTATTGCGCAGAAAATATGGAAAAAGAAATTTGGAACTCCTGATTATTTATTAAAAGATTATTGGGGAGCAGGCTCTGATCATATGATATGGAGAATCAAAGTCAAGGATGCTATTAAATGATCAATTGCTTGGCAATCTCTTGTGTGTCTTTAATCTACAAGGACCAAAGTTATTAAACAAGGCAGGCCGGAAAATCGGCCTGCCTTGTTTAATTTTTTTATCGTCACTGGCTGGTCCATGACTAGCAGGAGACAGCTTTAAGGCGGAAGGTAGAGCTGGCGAAATCTCCAGTGAGATCGGAGACAACAAGCCCAATTCTCATTAGGCGGTCACCTCCGAAAATTTCTCCATCAAATGCTACGCGGAAGGGGGAACCGCCATCTTCCACTAAGGTATTACCCGTATGGACTTCAGAGTTGCCCGTCGCCCCGTGTTCGATTATATACTTTTTATTTGGATCAAGTCCTTTTAGAGTTAGTCGCCGGATGGGGCCATTTGGTTCAGCTAGTACACGGAAGTAAGCGACAAAAGCTTCGGACTGGTCCTCGCTAACGAACATCCAGGCCGTGTCGCCTCGGCCCTCAAATGGACTAAGGAGTCGATACATATCTCCTTGCTGTACAAGGGAACGAATTTCCTTATACTGGGCGATTTGTTTGGCAGCGAGCTCCTTTTCTTCATTTGTAAAGGCAGTTAGGTCAAGTTCGTAGCCAAAATTCCCGCTCATTGCCACGTCGCCGCGTATAGCGAGGGAGGTGATTCGCCCCACCTGGTGATTCGGTACATTCGATACGTGTGCGCCCATGGTACTGGCCGGATACACGATGCTTGTGCCGTACTGGATAGCCAATCTTTCAATGGCATCAGTATCGTCACTGGTCCATGTCTGCGGCATATAGTAGAGCATTCCTGGATCGAATCGTCCACCGCCTCCGGAACAGCTTTCGAACAAGATGTCCGGGAACTGGGAAGTCAGACGTTCCAGCAGATCGTAAAGTCCGAGCATATAACGGTGCGCAGTTTCCTTTTGTCGTTCGCTAGGAGCTGTAGCCGAAGCAATCTCCGTCATGTTACGGTTCATGTCCCATTTAACATAAGATATCGGAGCGATCGAGAATACGGAGCTAAGCGTCTCGTACAAGTAGTCGCATACTTCCTTGCGGGAGAGATCGAGCACCAGTTGGGATCGGCCTTCCGTCCGCCGCCGACCTTCCGCATGCAGGCACCAGTCGGGATGGTTGCGGTACAGTTCACTATCAGGTGATACCATTTCCGGCTCAACCCACAAGCCAAACTGTAATCCTTGTTCATTAACCCGTTTGGCCAGGTCGGCAAGCCCGCCAGGCAACTTGCGACGGTCTTCAAACCAGTCCCCAAGCGAATTGTCGTCGTTGTCGCGCTTACCAAACCAACCGTCATCTAGAACAAAGAGCTCAATTCCAAGGGGGCCTGCTTCCTTGGCAATCGCTTCGATTTTATCGGCGTCGAAGTCGAAATACGTGGCTTCCCAATTGTTCACGAGAATAGGACGCTCTTTGTCACGGTAAGTCCCCCGGCAAAGACGTGTGCGATAGAGTCGGTGATAGGTGCGTGACATGCCCCCAAGACCTTCTTCGGAAAAGACCAATACGGCTTCAGGGGTCTGGAATGACTGACCCGGCTCAAGCCGCCAGGAGAAGTCAAAAGGATTGATTCCGATACTTACACGAGTCTGATTGAACTGCTCTACTTCTGCCTGTGCGACGAAGTTGCTGCTGTAGATTAGACTGAAACCGTACACATCCCCACGATCTTCAGTCGCATCAGGACGAAGCAGTGCCAGAAATGGATTCATTTGGTGACTGCTGGAACCCCTTCGGCTCTCGAGCCGAAGGGAGCCGGGTCCGAGATCGCGGCGTTGGATATGTCTTTCCCGAACCCAGGCTCCAGGTAAGTAGAGAGCTTGGTAGTTGGAATCGGCGAAGTCGACAGAGGCGCTCATGGCGTGTTCAATATTTATGGTAGCGCTTCCCTTTTGTTCAAAAAGAGTAGACCTAGCAATGGCACTGTGATTCGCAAATACAGTATAGAGCAGTGTAGTCTTAAGCCCAGAGTATGGATCCTCAAGGATCAAAAAGAGGGTTGTGGCTTCATCATCCGATTCGGTATAGACGGAAGGAAGTCCTTCGAGCTTTGGTTTACCCGGTTCAATACGGTAACCACTATATTTCAGCTCCGTAGTCCGAGTCCCGTCCGCAAGTGCAACCTGGTAAGCTGGTTGACGAAAGTCGCTTGTTCCATACTGGGGGTATTCCTGTGGAAGCGTGTCCAAAGAAATTGTACGGCTGGAAGAAACGGGAGTGGGAGAGAAGGAGCAACGCTCCCTAAGCTCCAATATACTTGCGAGACTTTGGTCATGATGAAGTTGAGCTCCCCAATAGACATGTGCGGGATATCCTTCTACAAGCTGGATAATATAGCTGCAATCCTTGGACTGCAAATGAAACAAACCAAGCGCCTCGTTAACATGAATGTTCATGATATTCACTCCTTAGGGGGTTATCATTATTGTTTTACGTAAGGATACTGATCAATGACAATAAGGCTCTCAAGTACTGATTTTAGCCTTTTTTGCATGAGCTCTCCCGAATGACAAGCTTAGTCCCGATCACGCTATACGCAGGTGGTTCACGCCCCTCAAACCGTTCAGAGAGCAGTTGCACGGCAGCCTTTCCCATCTGTTCAGGATAGGCACGGACGGTGGTTAGCGGAGGCTGCACGAAGGCTGCCATCTCAATGTCGTCGAAGCCGACAACAGCCATATCCTCTGGTACCTTGACTCCATGTCCATGAAGGGCGCGGAGGGCACCAATAGCGAGCGGATCGCTTGCAGCGAAGCAGGCCGTCGGTCGTTCCTGTTGGGTTAGAAGCTCGTTCATCATGAGATAACCATCCGCGGTACTCCAGGCACCTATACGGACGAATTGAGGATTGTACAACCCCTGTTCCCGCATGAATCGTTCAAAATAATGCGCTCTTCGCTCACCGTCGCTCTTACCGCCGATAAATCCGATTTGTCGGTGGCCAAGCTCAAGTAGATGTCCGAGTGCCTGATCAACAGCTTGCCGGAAATGAAGTCGTACAGAATCATACTCCAGCTGTTCATGGTACTGGTCGACAAGGACAATGGTGTTCTTGTCAGGATGAAGTTTGAATACCTCTTCAGGATCAACGCCGCCCACAACAATCAGACCGTCCGCCTTCTGCAGGGTGCCGATGGATGAGCGGCCTCGCAAGGTCTGGCCCAACGTCAGTCCAAGCTCTTCACAGCGCAGTTCGATTCCACGGCGGATCGAGGCGTAATACGGATCGTCTCTTTCCTCCTCAATAGAACACCACAGCAGGAGGGAGACCGTTTTCCCAGCACGTTCCGTATTCTGCTTTAATTGCCTTAGCCGGGTAGGCTTATACCCGAGTTGCTCGGCAACCAAAAAAATTCTGCTTTTGGTGTCTGGGCTTACGGACAGTGACAGATCGTTATTTAAAACCCTTGAAACGGTTGCGGCAGACACACCCGCTTCGCGGGCAATGTCTTTAATGGTTGCCAAAAGAGCTCACACCTTTTTAGTTAATAATTTTACTAAAAATCGACTTTATCCTAACACATCTTTAAAGCACTTTCAAGATGGACGATTGAATTTTTTTAACATTATTTTTGATCTACTACTGTAGAGATTGTTTGTGTTAACATGATGAATATTCTCTTGATGACGGAGGGGTCCTAGTTGAATATTCTGTCACTAGCTCGTAAGTGGTTTGGTCGACTTCGCTTTAAAAGCAAGGTTATAACGGTATTTCTTCCGCTAATTATTGTTTCTCTGCTTACTCTTGGACTGTTGTCCAACCAGCTTTTCAGCCGTTCTTTGATAGACCGAACCACCAGCAACGTGGTCGATGAGTCTCAGCTTATCTTGTCTCGGACCGATTACATATTCAGCAGTGTGGAAACAGCGGCCAATATTATGGTGACGAATATTAACCGGATGTATGATTCATACGGTGCCAAACCTGGTACTGCGATGGAGTCTATTCAGTTTGGAAACTTGATGCAGAGCCGCCTATCCATTGATTTGTCAATCTTTCGTGAGGTGGATGCCGCTGTATTCATTGATAATGAAGGAACAATTTTCGCCTCTTATACCGAAAGCGGGGATGATCGCAAGATCTATAGCATGCTTAAGCGGGTAAGGGAATCCGAAAGTTATGGACAGGCACTCTGGTTTGATATGGAGAAGAGGGATTTCCTAACACCAGATCCGAACTCTCCGGTTTTGACGTTGGGGAAGACGGTCATTAATATAGACACGGGCGAACCCTATGGAACCCTTTTTTTGTTAGTGAAGGAAGAAGGTTTGTCCGATTACTTCCGTTCCAGCGATCCGGATGCGCCCAAATCTTATTATTTTTTAGATAACGGAATGCGCGTGGCGGTGGCAGAAGACAATGAGATGCTGATGAATCCGGTGAATCCACAGCTAGGTGAGGCCATCCAACGTTGTGCGCCTAATGCATCCCAAGGAACGTGCTCATTCGAGGATGAGGGTAACCTGGTAACGGTCACTGATTATAACCGGATGGAGTGGAAGTTGGTCAATATCGTATCTCTTAGCCTGCTTACGGCTGATGTCCGGCAAAATGTTAGATTGTCGCTCTTAATCGGCGTATTGTGCCTTGTTTTTTCCTGGCTGGGCGCTAGCTTTCTATCCAAAATGGTCGTTAGCCCACTCGAACAACTGACTAGGGCCATGCGAAAAGTAGTAACTGGTGACTTGCAAGCGGTTACGACAGTCCGCACAGAGGATGAGATCGGTACGATTGCTGAAGCGTTTAACTTTATGGTAAGACGAGTTCGGGAGCTGCTGGATGAGGTAAGGCAGGAACAGAACCGTAAGCGTGAATATGAGCTCGCACTGATAAGCGCCCAAATTAAACCGCATTTTCTGTACAACACTTTGGATACCATTTATGCACTCAATGAGTTAGATCGTAATGATGAGGCTAGAGATACTACAAAAGCGCTGGCAGATTTTTATCGAATGGTGCTGAACAAGGGACGGGAATTAATTACTTTAGAAAAGGAAGCTCAGATTACTGATGATTACCTGACGATTTTGCAAATCCGTTATCCCGATGTGTTTCGCTATGAAGTGGATATCCCTCCCGAGCTTGCAGGTACACCTATCCCGAAGCTCTCGCTTCAGCCGCTTGTCGAGAATTCGATTTACCATGGTCTTAAGAAGAAAGGAACAAAAGGTTTTATCCGTATTTTTGCCTTTAAACAGGGCGATATGGTGATCGTTCGGGTGGAGGACAACGGTGTGGGGATGGATGAATTCCAAGTTCAGACTATTATGTCCAGACATTTACCGAAAGAAGGAATACGATCAATCGGTACCTACAGTGTTCAGCAACGACTGAGTCTGTATTTTGGCGAGGAGTATGGGATATCCGTTCAAAGTATTCTCGCGGAGGGAACAACTGTTGACCTGTCGTTGCCGATGCTGCCAAAGGGGAGTGAACACCAAGATGTATAAAGTGATGATTGTCGATGATGAGCCGCTGTTCCGAGACTTTCTGCGTATAAAGATAGATTGGGAAAGTCATGGCTTTCGGGTTTGCTGCGAAGCAAGGAACGGACAGGAAGCACTTCAAGAAGCCGAGCGGCATCAGCCGCATCTCGCCCTCGTAGATATCAATATGCCCTTCATTGATGGAATTGAATTAGCCGAGAGGTTGAAAGTCAAGTTCGAACGCATCGTTATTGTATTCATATCTGGACATAACGAATTTGAATACCTACAGAAGGCGGTTCGAACCGGAGTGCAGGATTATTTGTTGAAGCCGTTCAATGCAGAAGAAATGCTCTCGATGTTGGAACGTATTAAGCCGAAACTACCGGTGTTTCTGCAGGAGAGCGAAAGTACCGAGTGGGGTCATGGTAGCGAAGCGTTGCACGGCAGAGCAAGTATGCCTGATTTGGGCCATCTGCGTGATGCAGTCGTGCTAGACCTTCGATTGAAAGACAGTGAAACGTTAGAGGAAGTCCGTAAGGCAATCCAGCAGCTTAGTATATATAAGTGGGGGGATGAATACGCGGACGCGATGCTTATGGGAATCGTATCTCTAGCACTTTCCTTTGCAAGTGAACGCGGCATTCCTTATGATCGGCTATGGGATGAAGGTTTGAACAAGTCTCCTTACGACCGGCTCCGGGAGTTAGATTCCTGGGAGGCTGCTGAAGGATGGATGCTCGCTTTGTACCGCAGGCTGATCCAATTGATGGAGAATATGCACTCTACGAAGGCTTCCAATCTTTTTGCTGCGGCGATCACCTATATCGAGGAGCATTATGCAGACACAGAGTTGTCTGCTGAGCAGGTTTCGTGCGGGGTTTTCGTCGATGCCAGCTATCTGCGGCGCGTCTTCCGTAAGGAGTCCGGCTTCTCCATAGTGGATCATATTACACACATTCGGATGAAGAAGGCTAAGGAGCTCTTACTGAACAGAAATCGGAAGTTGGCGGAAATCGCTGAAAGTGTTGGATACAGTGACCCCAATTATTTCAGCAAATGCTTCAAGAAACGCTTTGGCATGACACCGACTGAATATGAGCAACTCCAAAAAAGGTAGCTCTTGACCTGCGAGGCAGAACAACATCGATTTAAGCCTGGCGGTTTTCCTATACGGAGAACCGCTGCTCTATTTGTCCCGTTTTTTACTGATTATGCCCGTTTTATTCCTTAATCAAGAAAAGAAGCGGGAGTATACTGTAGTCATGCAAATGAAAGCGCAAACATAAAACACACTGCATAAGGGGGATTAAACAAATGAAAAGAACTTACAGAAGTTGGGGTGCAGCTTTGCTAGTGCTCACCATGTCTATTGGATTGGTCGCTTGTGGTGGAGATAAATCAGCTTCCTCCCAGGGCGGGACGGGAGACACAACGATCAAATTGAAGGTATATGCGCAGCATTTTGACGCCGATACCACCAAGCCGTTCGATTATGCGGTGGAAGAACTCAAAAAGGACATGCCAAACGTTGAGATTGAACTGGATCCTGCCGTTCAGGACGGATATCAGAAGCTGAAGACTTATGCAGCGACAGGAAACATGCCGGACATTTATTTCACGGATTGGCCAACTCTGCAAACTTTAGCAAAATCGAAAAATGTCGAGGTGCTGGACAACTATGAGACAACGGCTAAATTCAAGGAGAATCTTAATCCGGGTGTTGAATCTCGTTTAGTAGCTCCAGATAATCATATGTATGCTTATCCGGATACAGGCATTGAATTCCAGCTTATCTATTACAACAAGTCGATTTTTGAGAAGGCGGGGATCGAAACGCCGATTAAGACGATTGATCAGATGGGCGAAGCAGCTAAAAAGTTGAAAGCTGCAGGTTATGTGCCCATGTCGATCTTTGCCAAGGAAAAGTGGATTACGACTGCTTTTTATAATGGGCTGGTTACAAGAGAGCAGCCGCAAGGATTCGGAGCACTTGATCAGAAAGGTGTAAAAGCATTGCCAGAAGCGTTTGTAACGGCAGCACAGCAGATGAAGCAATTGCAGCAAGCCGGATTGTTCGACGCAAATGCCACGAACACCAATTATGATCAGGCATCGTCCCTGTTCTATCAGGGAAAGGCTGCCATGTTTGTGAACGGACAATGGGAAATTTACAGTTCACAGGAAAAGCTGGGCGACCAGGTCGACTGGATGTACTGGCCAGCAAAGGATGAAGCAACCTACGAGAAGTCCAAATATTTTATCGACGGTGCAGGCTCGCCACAGGGTTACGCAGTATCGTCGAGTAGCGAGAACAAGGAAACTGCCGTAAAGGTAGCAGCATTCCTTGCGACAAAGTCAGCCGAGTACAAATATACCCAACTCGGAAGTCCTATCGTTTCGCCGAAAGTGGATAAGCAAATCGCCTCCAATGTTCCAGCAATGATGCAGCGAGTCGCCAAAGAGTTGCTGCCAAACGCCAAGGAATATGCTCAGCTTCTGAGCAATACCAAAATTCAGAACACAATCAATGACAATACCCAGAATCTGATGGTGGACAACTTTTTGGTAGAGGGTTTTGTGAACAATCTGAACAGTACATTGGAGAAAGAAAACTGAGGAGAAAGAAAACTGATAATCCAGGGACAAGCAACCTCTGGCGACATAAGTCGCTGGGGGGGAGCCGTCCCGAAAATAAGGGGTGGAAGCAACACATGAATAAATATTTGGGGAACAAACCGGCGCTGGCACTGTTTCTGCTCCCTGCTTTGATCCTGTACAGTGTGATCCTGATTTATCCTGTTCTGCAGACCGTTCTTCGTAGCTTTTATGAATGGGATGGCCTTAGTACGCCGATCTTTTCGGGATTGAGTAATTACCGGGAGCTCTTTTCCGATCCTTTACTTTCCACTTCGCTTAAGAACGGATTGATATTTGCAATTGTACTGGTGGTCTTTCAGATTGGACTGGGAACGCTATTGGCGCTGATTTGTGCAGACCCGCGTACACGCGGGCGGAAAATACTGAAAACGGCTTATTTTATTCCGGTTGTTCTGTCGGTAACTGTGGTGTGCCAGCTGTGGATCGCCATTTACGACCCGACCAACGGACTGATCAACCGGCTGTTCGATCTTTTGAATATCCCGTATCAGCAAAATTGGCTGAGCTCCCCGACAGCATCAATTATTGCCATCGCCTTCGTTAATGCCTGGCAGTTTATGGGGTATCAATTCGCGCTGCTATATGCAGGGGTTAAGTCAGTACCTGAGGACTATTTTGAAGCCGCCACGATTGACGGTTGCAGCAAATGGAGAGCGCATCTGCATGTTACACTTCCTCTGATGAGGGAAACGTACAAATTCTGCTTTATTATCGCGATTACCTCTGGGATAGGCGCCTTTGTGCAGATGCTGATTATGACTAACGGGGGACCTGGTACTACAAATTATACAATGACATTCATGATTTACCGCTATGCTTTTATGGAGAGCAACTATGGCTATGCGTGTGCTGTATCTGTGCTGCTTGTACTGATCTCGCTGCTGGCAACTTTAGTTATCAATAAGCTGTTCGATCGCGGACAAACCGCCTGATGAGGTGCGTATTGAAAAGGAGAACGAAATGAGTAAAACCGCTGTGAGCAAGTTCAGACAAGCTGTCCTGCAGATACCGCTGTGGTTGTATGTGATTGTTTCGATTTATCCGTTGTTCTGGATGGTTTCCTACTCGTTGAAGAACAATGATGAGATCTTTGTTACCAACCCATTCGGACTACCAACGCATTTTCGTTACGAAAATTACATCAATGCTTGGACGCAATTTAATATTCCTCGTTACTTTCTAAACAGTCTGGTCGTATCAACGATTTCGACTCTGTTCATCCTTTTATTGGCACTGATGTTTGCCTTTGCAGTGGCTCGCATGAGATGGAGGTTTCGTTCTGCTGTCCGAACTTATATGATCATAGGAATGTTTATGCCGCTACAGGTTATTATGATACCGCTGGCGATTCTGGTTCGCGATTTTCATCTTACGAATACGTATGGAGCTCTTATTCTTCCCTATATCGCAATTGGCCTTCCTTTCTCGTCAATGATTTTCTATGGGTTCCTGGCAGGAATTCCTAAGGAGATTGAAGAGGCGGCATGTATGGATGGAGCTAATATTTATAGACTGTTCCTGAAAATCATTATGCCGCTTGCAATGCCTGCAATTGCAACTGTAGCCATTTTTCAGTTCTTGAACAACTGGAATGAGTTCACTTTGGCCTATATTCTGATTTCTGATGAGAATATGAAGACCTTGCCGCTAGGCTTGCTTTTCTTCCAGGGCTCCTACAGCACGGATTGGGGGGCCATGGGAGCTGTTATGACTATCGCTTCCCTACCGATGGTACTAGTCTATCTGTTCTTGAGTGAACAAGTGGAGCGGGCAATGACGGTGGGTTCCGCTGTAAAAGGATAGAGAGGATAAAATGCCCGGGCTTGAGAATCAGAAAAAAGATTCTCTAGCCGGGCATTTTTGTTATGTACATACGCTAGTTTAATCTGACGATGGTTTGTGGCTAATCAGAAACCTTACAACAAAATAAAGGTTTTTGTAAGTTTCAACTGTTGTTCATTATGTAGAAGCTGTTATGCTGGTAAACAGCTAGGCAAGGAAAGAAGTGAGCAGATTTTGAAAGATCCAAAGCAAAGTTTCAATGAAACATTAAAAATTCCTAAAAGAACCATTATAACAGTCACCGTTATTGTTATTATAATTATATTGTTAATCACTCTGGTGCTCGGCACCATGCATATTATTCGGGATTCAATATACACCACCATGAAAACCTCCTAAATCTACAACCAAGGGGGTTAGATTGTTGTTATTGCTTGAACGATCGAATAAAGGCATTATATAGAGAAATCAGTTGTTAAAAATTCAAGCACTAAGAAGGTAGAAAACACGATGCAAAAGATATTAATAGTAGAGGATGATCCTCAAATCAGTTCCTTGCTCCAATCTTATCTTGAGAAATATGGTTATCAAGGGATTAACGTTTCAAATTTTGATCAAGTTCTGGCTATCTTTCAAGAGGTAAAGCCTGATTTGGTACTACTTGATGTGAATCTACCTCGCTTTGATGGATTTTATTGGTGCAGGCAAATACGGACTCAGTCTACATGCCCCATCCTTTTTGTTTCTGCACGCGATGATAAAATGGATCAGGTCATTGCTTTGCAAAACGGAGCAGATGATTACATTACGAAACCATTTTATCCCGAAGTACTGTTAGCCAAAGTAGAAAGCAATCTGCGACGTGCCTATGGCTCTTATGCTGTTGCCCCAAAATCACGTTCCTTAAAAGTGGCAGATTTGACGCTATATCCCGATATTATGGAACTTGTATTCCATGACAAGCAGGTAGAAATTAGCCAGAAGGAAGCAGCACTGCTAGAGCTATTGATGACGTATCCTAAGCAGGTTGTGGGTAGAGTTCATCTCTTAGAGGCTTTATGGGATGATCACCAATATGTGGGCGAAAACACACTGAATGTTTATGTCACTCGGGTCCGCAAAAAGCTGAGTGAGCTGGGACTAGGGGATATCATAGAGACGGTTAGAGGGGCTGGCTATCGGCTTCACTTGAGTGAGGAGGAAGAACGGTGAAGCTTTTTTGGCGTGACCATTTTTCGCTGGTGATTTTTAATATCATCCAACTTTTTCTTGTGTTAAGTATCTATTGGATGGATGGTTACCGCAACTGGTCGACGGCCCTGTATTCCGTCTTTTTTGGGGCCTCCATATTGCTGGTTTATTTGCTCTTCCGGTATGTCATGTACTCTGGTTTATATCGCATATTATCCACTGCAAACATTAGAGATTTAGATGAGCTTATTCAGATGAAGGTACTTAATCCGTTAGCCTCTTCTTTGCAACATTTGCTTTTACAATATTATCGATTGTATCAGTCCCGAATTCATCAGTTAGAGCATCAGCAGCGCGATCATATTACGTTTATCAATCAGTGGGTTCACCAGATGAAAACTCCTCTTTCTGTTATTCATTTAATCCTCAAAGGAAAAATAGATCCCGAATCGGATCAGATACACGATGAGATTGATCGAATGGGAAAAGGACTGGACATGATTTTGTATATGTCACGATTGGAATCCTTTGAACCTGACTTTCATGTCGAGCCTGTTGTATTACGAAAACTGGTTAGTGATGTGATTTATGATAACAAAAGATTATTGATTCGCAACGAAATTTATCCTTCCAATGAAGTGGACGAGCAGTTGAGTGTGATTACCGATGCCAAGTGGCTAAGATTCATAATTAACCAATTGGTGACCAATGCGGTGAAATACTCTTCAGGTCATGCCCACAGTCTGAAACTAATGTCTGACGTAAGAGAGCATGTCATTGTGTTGGAAGTACAGGATGAGGGGATTGGTATCCCTAAAAAAGATGTAGAACGGGTATTTGAGGCTTATTATACAGGTGAAAATGGGCGGAAGTATCGTGAATCAACCGGGATGGGACTCTATTTGGTGTCTGAAATCTGCAAAAGACTGAATCATGATATTCAACTGAAATCGACAGTTGGTGAAGGGACAACGGTTCAAATCCTGTTTTCAATTCACAAATGAGAAACCTTACAACACATTTAAGGTTTTTGTAATGTTAATCGATCGCTTCACTTGTCTGGATGGATTATGATCATAACATAGAACAAGGAAAGGAATGAATTATGGAGATTGTACGAATGGATCAAGTCACCAAAATATATTATGGCAAGGTTCCCTACCGAGCCCTTAACAACATCCATTTAACGATCAAACAAGGTGAGTTTGTTGGTATTATGGGGCCGTCTGGTAGTGGGAAGACCACATTATTAAACATGATTTCGACCATTGATATGCCGACTTCTGGCGAGGTTTGCATTAAAGGTGAAAATCTAAATCAGCTCAAGAAGGATAAGCTGGCTTTATTTCGTCGCAAAGAGCTGGGACTTGTATTTCAGGACTTTAATTTGCTGGAAACCCTCACTTTGGGAGAGAACATACTGTTTCCTCTGATGCTGAATAAAAAAGGATTAAAGGAAATGGAGCTTAAACTGGAAGAGGTAGCGAAGAAACTGGATATTTTTGATGTTTTGGATAAACGGCCTTATGAGGTGTCAGGGGGACAAAAGCAACGGGCAGCCATTGGTAGGGCTATTATTCACTCTCCTTCACTCCTGCTCGCAGATGAACCCACTGGAAATCTCGATTCCAAGTCTTCACGTGTTGTGATGGAAATGCTGGGACTTATCCACCGTGTAGATTATTCCACAATCGTGCTGGTAACACACGGTGCAATGGAAGCCAGTTATTGTGATCGGGTAATTTTTATAAAAGATGGTGAGTTATATAATGAAATCCACCGTAGTCATAGTCAGCAAATATTTTTTCAGGAAATCATAGATATGCTCTCCTTTTTGGGGGGAAGTAGACATGCACATGAGCTTTCGTCTGTTAGCATGGAATAATCTCAAACGCAATGTACGTGCTTATGTACCTTATTATTTAAGCAGCTCATTGATGATTTCGATTTTTTTCGTATATGCGATATTTATTTTTCACCCGGATGTCTCAAATGCAATCACAGCAGCTAATGTAAAAAAAGGATTACAAGTTGCTGATCTGTTGATTTTTGTATTTTCCTTTTTTTTCGTATTATACACAAACCATATCTTTGTAGCTGCACGTAAGAAAGAATTGGGTATATTGACCATTTTAGGGACACATCACAGACAAATATATTTTTTGGTCGCATATGAAAATCTAATTATAGGTTTTTTATCCTTGGTTACCGGGATTATCGGAGGATTTATTTCAGCGAAATTCTTTCTGCTTTTGGGCTCCAATGTCATAGGAATGTATTTAACGTTTTATTTTCCTTGGAAAGCACTGGCTTTCACAGGAATTGGCTTTATGTTTTTGTTTATATTGATCTCACTTGTGTCTGTTTTCTTCATACGCCATTTTAAATTACAGCAGCTTTTTAACAAGGTTCCACAGCTCAAAAAGGAATTAAAAGCTTCATGGAGTCTTTCCTTTCTTGCGATAGTGTTAATAGGAGCGGCTGTATATTTAATGAAGCTTGATTTTCCACCATACATTTATCTGGCACCGTATCGTTTAGGGACTCTTTCTTTTTATATATTGCACTATTCGGTTGGAGACACATTTAAATACACAATTGTAATGGGGTTTATTGGTACTTACTTATTTTATACTCAATTATGTGTACTATTCATTCAACTGCTTAGAGCTAACAGGAAATGGTCTTGGAGCGGAACACGTTTGTTATGGTTATCTGAGATCACATACAAAATTAGGAATAATGCCGGGCTGTTTTCATTGATTACCTTAATTTCTATCATTTCCTGTGTAGGAGCAGCGTCAACTTTTGACTCCATGCAGCAGCAAAAAAGATTTCTAAGGGAGCAATCTTATTCATTTGCACTTTCTTCTGATGTAGTAAGTTCTAGAGAGCTTGAAAAAGAGATTGACCAAAATCTTTATACGGCTGGGGTAGATTATTCGAAAAGTGAAATACTGATCTTTCCCTTTCGTGAACAGTTCGCACCTGTGATGAAACAATCCAACTATGAAGCTCTTATTTCCAGGTTTAAGGAACTAAAACAGACAGCCGCACTTCGGGATCATCAAGGCTTTTTCATTTTTGATTCTAATGGAATGTCTTTAGAAGAACAGAAAACCTTTTTTGAAAAAAAGCTAACTTACAATCAAGGAAAATCTCTGATTATGAATATTCAGATTATGGATACTCAGAAGATAGACCACAGCATAAAGTTTGTTGAAAACATCATCTCTGAACTAGGAAGGTTACTTGTTGTTTCAGATCGAACTTACGACCATTTAGTTGAACAACGGTACTTCAATGTTCCATTAGCATACAAATCTGTTTATTATTTTGTGCCAAAATGGAAGAATGGTCAACTTTCATTAGAAACTTCTGAAACTCAACAGGAGATATGGTTGTATTCCGTGTTGGCCAACAAGGTGAACAAAGGGGTACTTAACTCTAGAGCAGTGGATTATTTGACATCGGAGATGGATCTGAATATTAGTGAATTTATTGGCGGATTTATCGCCATTATTATGTTGGCAAGCACTGTAAGTCTGTTGTATTTCAGATTGTATGTAGATCTTCAACGGGATGAGGAAATATACCGAGCTTTATCGAAAATCGGATTAAACTCAAGGGAAATGAGACGAGCTGCATCCAGACAAATTGCTTTCCTATTTCTTCTGCCATTAGTCGTATCATCCGTAGGAGTAGTGCTTTGTTTATTTATGTCAGAACCATCTGGAATAAATGTAGCACCCTTTCATCTTACGCTTATTCAGATTATGCTTTGCTTTTGGGCAATCCAATTCTTTTCCTTTCTTATTGTACGTTTCCTGTACCTTCGTCAATTGGATTTAAAGATGCTGTAAAGAGCGATAAGCCGTGTGTGAAAGAATAGCAGGAGGGCAGGATTATACCTCCCTTCTGGAATCTGCACGGATGATAGAAGATGCAGTTCTCAATTCATGACATCCTTGATGGAGAGTTGTGCAAAGAAATTGTAATGAAGAGGAAGAATAAAAATTCATATAACAACGTATTTATTAGACTTAATGAAACTTAGAAAGAGGGGGGTTCTATGAAAAAACGTATGTTCATTTTATTGTTGTTGGCCTTATCGGCCAGTTCATTTTCAGAGTCCTTTGTTCATGCAGAGCGGCAGCAGGTTTCCAATGCAAGTGTGAAAATAACACTGAGTCAAGCACAGCAATGGGCACGATCTAATAGCTTTAGCTTGAAGGAGGCTCAGCAAGCGATAGATCGTAACCGGATTAACCTAAAAAATGCAGGTAAGAATCTGGATTTCATCCCAGCAGGTGCGGGCAACGGTGAAGAGGACGCGGCTAGTAGTTCAGCCTGGAAAGGGTATGCCTCATCGACGGTTTCTTATTTGGAATCCAAAAAGCAAATCGAACTTGCCCAAGATCAGGCGGATTACTCTGCAATGAAGAATTATTATGACGTACTTCTAGCTGAAAACAAAGTAAAGAGCAGTGAGGATGCACTTTCGCTCGCACTACTGGAAGAAAAAGCTGCTGAAGCGAAGGCCAACCGTGGAAAAATTTCTCCAGGTGATCAAAGCACGATTATTCAGACTCGTATAGAGGCTCAAAAGAATGTAGACATTGCAAAGGCTGCACTGCAAAAAGCGATGGATTCACTAAATACGCAAATGGGCCAACCTCAAGGTACGGTGTATGAACTGGTGGATCGACCTGTTTACCGGAAGATGGATAACACGAATTTAGATACGCTTGTGACGCGTGCCATCTCGGCGAGTCCTTCGGTATGGAGACAGGAGGAGGCAGTCAAGCTAGCAAAAATGGAAATTAAATATTACACGTGGAACTCGGGAACTGACGATTATGAAATTAAACAGATTGATGTAGACTCAGCGGAAGGCGGATTGGAAAATACCAAGGATCAATTAGCAGAAACACTGAAGAATATGTACTTTAACTTACAGCAGAGTTATGAACAATACGAACAAATGCAAAGTAATCTACAGAACGCCAATAAAGTATTAGATATATCTCGTAAAAAAAAGGAACGAGGATTTGCTACAGGTACGGAGGTAGCCACGAATCAGTTAAAAGTGAAGCAAATTGAACGGAATAAGGATGAACTAATTGTTCAAATGACGCTGCTGCAACATGCTTTAAACAAACCGTGGAGCGTATAGGTTTTAGAAAAAATACATTTTAAGGGGATATAACATTGTCGGAAACAGAAAAGAAAGATGCATTGCAAGTGTTAAGAAGGAAAAAAAGATTGAGAGGGATCATAGGTATTCTTGTCTTGATCATTATAGCGGGAATTGGAAGTTTTGTTTATATGAAAAAGGGGCAGGAAAAGCCCGTGGAGAGTCCTGCGAACCAGATTGTACAGGTACAGAAAACAAACATGACGGATTCGCTTAAAGTGACTGGGACCGTTCAGGCTTCCAAGGAAGTAAATATTAATTTTACAAATGTCGAGGGTGCCAAGCTCATCGCTGTCAATATCAAAGCAGGAGATAGTGTCAAAGCAGGTCAGGTTCTAGCACGATTAGATGATTCGGATGCCAGGCTGCAAATTAAGGATGCCGAATCCAATGTCGCGATTGCAAGGGCCAAGCTGGAGGAAGCCAAGCGCGGACCCAAAACCAATGATATCGAGCTCCAGAAAACCAATGTCTTAAAGGCACAAATGGCGATTAAAACAGCCAAGAACGATATGGAGTTAGAGGAAGCCGCTGCACAAAAGGTGGCAGTCAAGGTGACTTTGGATAAGGCCCAGAAGGATTATGATGACCAGGCTTATCTGGTTCAGAATGATGCGGCAGCAGAAAGTGACCTGGCGACAGCCAAGCAAAATCTGGATAAGGCAAAACTGGATATGAGCAATGCGGAGCTGCAGTACAAGAAGGCACAGACCAAACAGACTGAGGCAATTGAGGAGGCAGAAATGGGCTTTAAAACAGCTTTAATACAATTAAAGGCTGCACAGTCCCCGCCTGAAGCTTCCAACATCCAATCTGCACAGGCTTCTTTACAGCAGGCTGAAACGGCATTAGAGCAGAAGAAAAGTGTCCTGAGCAAATTACAGGTTACGGCACCGTGGGACGGGATCATTTTGAAGGTCAACGGCGATGTGGGTACTAGTCCTACTGCACCTTTTATTGTAATGAATAACTCCAATACAGGCGTTATGAAGGTTCTTGCCAAGGTTAACGAAAGTGATATTGCTAAATTGAAGACCGGACTTCAGGCTACAATGCACTCGAATTCATTCCCGGACAAACAATTTAAAGGCGAAGTACGCTTCGTTTCTCCAGAGCCGGTGACGGAATCGAATGTGACTACATACAAAATTGAATTGTCTTTGGATAGCCAAAAAATAAGGCTGCAACCGGGGATGAACATGGATGTATCACTCCTCTTGGCTGAACGTAAAGACGCGCTGTCCGTTCCATTGTTTGCATTGAGATCCGAAGGTGGAGTGGACGGAGTATATGTAGCGAAGAACCCAGCAAACCCTGCAGATTATGAATTCAGACCTGTGAAGCTGGGTGTTTATACAGCGGATCAGGCCGAAATCAAGTCCGGTGTTAAGGAAGGCGAGACCATTATTATTCCGCCTCAGGACGGTGCTGGTTCGAATGGCAGTCAAGAGGGCCAGGACCCTGATGGGGGTCAGGCACAATGAACGAAGTCCAATTAAATAAAAACGTTATTGAAATTAAAGCATTAAAAAAAATATATGAGGTAGGCGGACAGGAGATTCAGGCTCTACGTGGTGTGAATTTATCTATTAGCGAAGGTGAGTTTGTTGCCATAATGGGTCCCTCTGGTTCGGGTAAGTCCACCATGATGAATGTCATTGGTTGCCTCGATCATCCTGATACCGGGAAGTATTATCTGGATGGGTATTCCATATTGGATGCTCGTGAGAACGAGCTTTCCGAGATTCGAAATCAGAAACTGGGTTTTGTGTTTCAAAAATTCTATCTACTTTCCCGAACTACAGCATTAGCAAATGTAGAGCTACCTATGATGTATGCAGGTATACCTGCCAAGGAACGCCGGGAACGAGCCGTGGAGGCGCTTCGAAGTGTAGGCCTTGCAGAACGGATGTACAACAAACCTAACGAGCTTTCTGGCGGTCAGCAGCAACGTGTCTCTATTGCGCGTGCGTTGGTGAATAATCCTGTTATTCTGCTGGCGGATGAGCCAACGGGGGCACTGGATACGAAGACGAGCGTCGAGATTATGGAGCTATTTCAGGGTTTGAATGAGCAGGGGAAAACCATCGTCTTGGTTACTCATGAGCTGGAAATCGCTGAATATGCCAAGCGGTTGATCAGCTTTCGGGATGGAGATATTGAGCGTGATGAAAGCATTACCAATAGAAGAATTTCATCAAGGATGGCGAGCCTATGAATTTGATGGAAACGATCCGTGTATCAATTAATAGTTTAACGACCAATAAGCTGCGCTCCTTTTTAACGATTCTCGGTATTATTATCGGGGTGGCAGCGGTTATTGCCATTATGGCGATCGGAAACGGCTCTACAGCCCGCATAAAAGCAGAAATTAATAAATTAGGGAATAACGTATTGATGGTTGCTCCAGCTATGACAATGGTCGATGGTGAAATAGATTTGGACAACACGCCCTCGTTTACTTGGGCTGATGTCGAGGCGTTGGAACAAAAGAATTCTATAGATGCATTGATGCCAAATATATCGAGCAATTCAAAAGCTGCGTGGGGGCGATATAACTATAACGCTACTATTGTAGGGACTTCCACTTCATTCTATAAGGTCAAAAAGTTTTCCTTTGCTGAGGGCAGAACATTTACCAACGATGAGATGGATAAACGCATGAATGTCGCCATTCTTGAAAGCCAAGCGGTTCAACGTCTTTTTGGTGGAGATACCCAAAATGTATTGGGACGAACGTTTCAAATTAAACAGATTCCTTTCAAGGTGATCGGAGTATTGAATACTCAGCCAGTTACGAACTTAAGCTATAGTACTAATGAACAAATTTACATCCCTGCTACAACCATGATGAACCGTCTGGGTGAGAAAAACATTACGGGATTGGACGTGTCTGCCAAGTCACCAGCTTTGATGGATCAGGCTCGTCTAGACATATTGGAAAGCTTGCGTGTGACGCATCAGCTAAAACCCTCGGAACCGGATCAATTTCAAATTATGAGTCAGTCAGAGGCAGCAGGTGCAGCTTCCGGTGTAGATAATATCATGACCAGCTTACTGGGTGGTGTAGCCGCGATATCGCTCGTGGTAGGGGGAATCGGAATTATGAATATTATGATGGTTTCGGTTATAGAGCGTACAAGAGAAATCGGTATTCGGAAAGCCATTGGTGCCAAGCCGAGAGATATTATGATTCAATTTCTATCTGAAGCGGTCATCTTTGGTCTGTTAGGAGGTACAATCGGGGTTGTAACAGGCATAGGAGCGTCCAAAATAATCGAAGCAACGACACATATGACCATTGAATTTACGATCTCGCCTATTATATATTCGTTTCTTAGCTCTGCGGGCACAGGCATCCTATTTGGAGTATACCCGGCTTATAAAGCAGCAAGTTTAAAGCCTATAGATGCATTGAGATACGAATAATTTCAATTGGCACATGGTCGCAAAATGAAACGTAAACAGCTTCTAGATTTTTGGAGGAACATATACTAATGGAAAAAAGCTATACGCATAATAGAACCAGAGCTCATCGGATGAAGAGAAATAGAAGAAGACTACTGTTTATTATTATCATTTGTATTGTTCTAATTATTTTAAAACTCTTTGATATCTTTAGTAGTAAACAACAGCCGGTATTAAATAACGAATCCAAAGGGAGCGAATCACCTCTAAAAAATGTTTCGGGTGTTGAAGATGCAGCATTTGTTGAAAAATACTTGAATCAGCAAATGCAAGGACATCGGCCTGAGGGGATAGACGGTAAAAAAGTAGTCTATTTATCTTTTGATGATGGCCCATCGGTCACCGTAACGCCTAAGATATTGGATGTTCTTAAAGAAGAAAATGTGAAAGCAACGTTTTTTGTGGTAGGAAAGGCAGTAGAAGAAAATGAAGTGGCTAAAAAAATAACAAAAAGAGTAGTTAAAGAAGGACATGCTATCGGAAATCATACCTACTCACATGACTACAGTTATTTATATCCTAATCAAACTGTGAATTCGAGCATTTTTATGAAGGATATTGAAAAAACAAATCAAGTTTTAAAGCAAATATTGGGGCAGAATTTCTCCACAAGAGTAATTCGTTTTCCAGGTGGCCATATGACATGGCAGAGAAATGATCCCAATGGTATGGAAGTGCTGGACAAAGCTCTACATGATAAGGATTACCATCAGATTGACTGGAATGTGTTACCTAAAGATGCAGAAGGTGCACCTAAGAATGCTGAACAATTAATTCGCGAATTCATAAGGAACATGGGGACTAGAGAAAAAGCAGTTGTACTCATGCATGACACTTATGGGAAAGAAGAAACTGCCAAAGCCTTGCCTGAAATCATAACATATTTAAAAAAGCAGGGATATGAATTTAAGACTATAAAGTGACTTACCGATTCCAATCAAAACAGAAGGGACAAGCAGTAATATGGATATTAAAGATGTGGAGGATCAATATTTATCTTGCAAATCAGATCTCTTTGGCTATCTATTAAGGATATTGCATAACAAACAGGATGCCGAAGATTTGTTGCATGAGTGCTTTATTCGGTTTATAAGAGCTTCACCTGACTTGCCTCAAGATCGTATTCGGTTTTACCTTTTGAGAATTGCCAAAAATTTAGCTATAGATTTAATCAGAAAACGAAAAAAGATGGATGAATACAACTTACGCAAGGAACTGCTTTATTATCACTGGGATATCCTCGATTTTGAAATTCAGGAGGAGGTCAATCGAATTCTTTTGATGGCAAGTAATACCGAGCAAAGGACGGTACTTGAATTGCGTTTAGTCCGAGGATACTCCATAAAAGAAACGGCTAGAATCTTAAACAAGAGTGAAAATTCAGTAAAGTCTTCGCTGCACAGAGCTTCAAAACGCATTAAATTAAGATATATTTCCTGAACTGATTTGGACGACAGCAGACAATCTTTTATTCAGCAAATCGAAAGTACTAAATCTAAGAAAAAGAATAATTTCCGAAAGAGGAGTAGACATAGAGTCTGCTCCTCTTTCGTTCGATACAGAGATAAAGCAATAAGATCGATATTTTCCACCATAATAGATAATAAATATCCCCTTTTTTTGGATTGTTTCTATTTATAATGAAAACGCACCCATAACAATCAAAGGAGCTGATTTGTTTTGACACGTAACAAACGCTTAAGAAGATTGTCCACCGCCATGTTAACGGTGCCTATGCTCACGATGTTCGCTTCAGGTGCAATGGCAGAGCAGGAAATGAACGGACATAAGCCTCCGGTTTCTACTGGAAGCGGCGTATTTTATGAAATTTATATCAATTCTTTTTATGATTCGAATGGAGACGGACACGGTGATTTGAAAGGAATCACACAAAAACTTGATTACTTAAACGATGGCAAACCCCATTCGGGTAAGGATTTGCAGGTCAGCGGCCTCTGGCTTATGCCCCTTAATCCATCTCCAAGCTACCATAAATATGATGTAACTGATTACTATCAGGTGGACCCGCAGTATGGGAGTCTAAATGATTTCCGCACCTTGATGAAAGAAGCGGACCGAAAGGGCGTCAAGGTGATCATGGACCTTGTTATCAATCATTCGAGCAGCGAGCACCCATGGTTTAAGGAGGCCAGTGCCAACCCACAAAGCAAATACCACGACTATTACGTATGGGCGCATGAGAACACAGATCTGGAAGAAAAGGGCTCGTGGGGTCAGCAGGTATGGCATAAGAACCCGAATGGCGAAGGGTATTTCTACAGTACATTCTGGTCGGGCATGCCGGATCTGAACTTTGACAATCCCGAAGTCCGCAAAGAAATGATCAAAGTCGGCAAGTATTGGCTGCAGCAGGGTGCAGACGGGTTCCGGCTTGACGCGGCGATGCATATTTTTAGAGGACAGACGAAGGATGGTGCGGATAAGAACATCGCATGGTGGAATGAATTCCGTTCCGAGATGGAGAAGGTAAATCCAAATGTATATCTGGCAGGAGAGGTATGGGACAAACCGGAGACCATAGCTCCTTATTACGGACCGCTCCATTCCCTGTTTAATTTTGACCTGGGTGGAACGATTTTGAACTCCGTGAAAAACGGCCGAGATCAGGGTATCGCGGCATTCGCCGAGAAAACGCTGCAACTGTACAAATCGTATAATAAGGCGGCACTCGATGCTCCGTTCCTGAGCAACCATGACCAGACCCGTGTCATGAGCGAAGTGGGCGGAGATGTGCGAAAAGCCAAGCTGGCTGCTTCCATTCTTTTGACGCTTCCGGGTCAGCCGTTCCTCTATTATGGGGAAGAAATCGGTATGAAGGGAGAGAAGCCTGATGAGTATCTTCGTGAGCCTATGCGCTGGTACAAGGGAGATGGCCCTGGTCAAACGACGTGGGAGAAACCCAAATACAACACAGGCGAGGTATCAGTGGAAGCGCAGCTGAGGGACGATGATTCCCTGCTGGAAAGCTATCGCACACTCATCCGTCTGAGGGAAGAACATGAAGCTTTACGCAGCGACAGTCTGCAACCTATACAAGCAGGTTCTGCCAGCGTGACCGCATTTAAACGTACTTCAGGCAAAGAAACACTATATGTATATCATAACCTGTCTGGAGAGCCGGTTACCCTGCAGATGAAAGATTTCGATAAGGGTAAATGGAAAGTGGTCTTCTCCACCTCAAAGAATGTAAAGGTGAAGAAAGGAACAGTTACAATTCCGGCTTACAGTTCTCTAATTACCGAAGAAGACAGAAAGAGCTGAATATACGGCAAAATTACTGTTCAGATGAAGCAGGATATATATCGATGAATCCAGTTTGGGGTGTTAACAGCACCCCATTTTTCTATATAAGTTTTGCTGCATACGAATAGAGGATTTAAAACCGTCAGGAGATCAGTTAAATGTCAAAAAGACAGTTTTTACGACGATTGTGTGTTGAACCGGGAAAATTACTCGTTTCAACTAGACCACTTCGATGTAAAGCACGCCCCTTAGAGTACACACAGGGAAGGATAAATGCATTCTCCAGTGTATATTCCAAGGGGCATTATTTAATACCCTCAATCATAGTAAAGATTGGACGATTCCATATGATTATAAAGGGGGTATGCCTTCCGGTACATTTCGGCTCTTGCTCTTAGCAAGCAACTGCTCATCAAACGGCAGATTCTCTCTGATCGCCCACAGGTCGTCATAGCTGAGAATCCAGCGATCGGCTCTAGACAGATCCTGCCGGCCGGAGCCGGGGTTGTGGAAGCCGATGCAGTGCATTCCTGCACTTTTGGCTGCCTGGACCCCGTTCTGTGAATCTTCAATAACGATGCAATGGGCCGGTGCAATGCCTAGCTGTTCGGCGGCGTATAAGAAGATGTCCGGTGCTGGCTTACCCTGCAATACCTCTTCACCGGTGATTCGAATGTCGAAGTAACGGCCAAGTCCTGTCTTTTCCATAATGAGATCAATTAGCGCCCGTGGAGAGGAAGAGGCTACCGCGACCGGAATCCCCTTCTCTTGCAGCCAGTCTAGCCACCGTTCCAGTCCGTCGATCGCCAAAAGGCCCTCGTGTGCAATCATCGTCTGCATCACGTTTTTTCGGTGATAGGACAGGGCCTCTTCCACCGTATTGGTGAGCTGATGTCTGTCCAGTACCTGACGCCACATAGATTCGAGTGTCACTCCAACATAGGTATGGTGCTCTTCTTCCGTCATGGACGCACCGAAATGGGCAAAGGAATTACGCTCGATCTCAAAATAAATCGGTTCGCTGTCTACTAGGACCCCGTCCATGTCGAAGATGACTGCCTTGACCGGAACGGACGCTGATGGGCCTCCCAAGCATTCATTATTTGGCTGCGCATCATGATGAATGGTTGTCATGTCCATTCTCCTCCTTGTTCGTATCTGGATTAGTTACCGGAGCCGTTCGATTGCAGCACAACCTTGATTGCCTGTGAAGAAGGCTGAAGGGTCCGCTCGTTGATATTGCATCCGAGGGTCAGAAAAGCCTCACGGTAATCTTCCAGCGGATAGGAGTGGGTAATGATTTTTTTGGCGGGAACGATCTGCTGCTCAATCAGGTAATGAGCCGTGGAGAACGTTCCTAGGGAATCAATCGAGCCGATGATTTTAAGGCTACGGTCAACTACCTCTTTCGGATTGAACGTGCTTGTCCCATCTCTCAGCCCCACCAGCATCAGATATCCGCCGCTTGTAAGCTGGGACAGTACCTGTGTACCGACCACGCCTGTGGTATCCACAATCATGTCTACCTGATTTTTTAACGGTGCCAGCTCATGAATGGCTGATTCCAGTGTGGCGTGCACGGACCACCGATCAGGGGCAACGGAATCCGCTATGGCGAGCCGTTCCTCCGAGATGTCAACGAGGCAGCCTGTGACACCTTTGGAAGCAAGAGCATAACTGTACAGAATTCCAATTGGGCCTGCACCAAGAATGATGGTTGTGAAGTTCGGCAGCAGGTGAATCTGGTTGATTCCGGTCAGCATACAGCTCAGCGGTTCGGTCAGTGTTGCTTCTTCGTAGCTGATATGATCCTTCAGCTTGTACAGAAAACGATCCTCCGTCACATAATAATCGGTGAACGTCCCGTCGGCGCTGACTCCGGTCTCGGTTACGGATTTATGTGTGCAATGATTCTGTCTTCCTGTCCGGCACATATCACATTGACCACAGTAGTACGTTGGATCAATCACGACCCGGTCCCCGGGCTGCATTGAACTGACGGCTGATCCTACAGCGATTACTTCCCCCGCTGATTCGTGGCCCAGGATAGTGGACGACACGGCATGATATTTGCCACTGATGATGCCTAAATCCGTACCGCATACGCCTGTCGCCCGGATCCGGACGAGTACATCGTTATCTTTTTTAATCTCCGGGACAGGTCTTTCCTCAAGTGCGACATCCCAAGCTGATTTGTATACCAGTGCAAGCATAAATAGTCCTCCTTTTGCCTGTTAGGCAGATGGTTAGTGTAGGGTGGTCAGAACAGTGTCAAGCCGCTTAACAATTTCGACAATCTCATCTTCCGTAGCCGTGAGGGAAGGTCTCACTTTGACCACATTGCCATAACCGTAACGGGAGCCTCTGAGAATTAGCTGCTGTTCGGCAAAAGCGCGGTCGATAATCGCATTGCTCTTAACTGCATCTGGGGCATTATCCTCGTCGACAATTTCCAGTCCCCACATCAATCCGACGCCGCGAGCCTCACCGATGATGCAATCGTGCTTGTCGGCCATCTCCGTCAGCAGGGTTCCGAGCAGGCTTCCTTTGGACCGAACGGCTTCCAGAAAACCGGGCTCAGATACAACCTCCAGCGTGGCTTTGGCTGCCGTAACCGAGATTAGATTGCTGCCTGAGGTGAAGGAGTGCTCGTGCTTCTCCAGGACATTAAGCCGAGACTGCATTAATACCGCTGCTACCGGTACACCAATGCCGCCGAGACCCTTGGCGAGAGTAATGATATCTGGCTGGATATCCAACAACTCACTTGCGAACATGTAGCCTGTCCGCCCAATCCCGGTCTGCACCTCATCAGCGATCAGGATCAGCCCATACTCGTTGCACAGCTGACGGAGCCGCTTAAAATATCCTGCAGGTGGGATGATATTGCCTCCGTTGCCCAAGATGGGTTCAATAATCATGCAGGCCACAGAGCCTGAGCTTGCATACTCAATGGCATCCGATATGGCTTCGACGCATTGATAACCACACTTGTCAGGCGAAGAATTAAACGGGCAGCGATAGCAGTAGGGAGCAGGTACATGCAGGGAATTTGCTGCAGCCGAGTTGGGAAATTTCCTCCGCCGGAAGGCGTTGCCGGATATGCCTGTTGCGAACTGGGTCTGCCCATGATGGGATAAATACAGGCTGATTATATCGAGCGCTCCTGTATATTTCTGGGCTAGCTTCACAGCGCATTCGTTCGCCGTGGAGCCGGTAATATCTCTCATCCATCCCGCGTCGATGCCGTTCGGCGTATACTGGATCAGATGATCCAGGACTTCCTCGACGTAAGGCTCGGTAAAGGATGAGGACATGTGGGCAAGATTGGCGACTTGTTCCTGTACCTTGGTGACGACATGAGGGTGATTATAACCGAGCGATAGATTGAAGGTGCCAGACACGCCATCCAAATATTCCTTACCGGAATCGTCAATCAGAGTAATGCCTTTTCCGTATCTGAAGCGTTCTTTGGTTAAGGTATGCACGATGTTTCCCTCCATATCAGAATATACATTCTCATTAAGTACATTCTTTAAAAAGTGTACTGCCCTGCTACAACATAACGCGGCGGGCCTCACCTCCCTCAAGAATAAAGAATCTCATCCTTCCTTGCCCTGATGGACAAGGGAGTCAACTACCCGTCTGCTCCTGCCATTCCACAGATGCGAGAGAATGACTGCCAGCAGTAAAATTAGGCTGAAAGCCGCCAAAATCCAAAGGGTAGTCGTCACCGACCATTCGCTCATGCTCCAGCCTGTTACATATTGAAGAACTGCTCCGCCAATTCCGCCTGACGCAATCAGAATGCTGGTCGTTCTCTCGGTCATTCCCGGAATCAGCAGGTTCGCATAGACGAGGGCAATACAGAAGAGACCGGACATGAATAACCCTGCACCAAAAATCAGAAGGTATGTAGCCCACTGACTGGATACAAACGCCATTGCAACCAGAAAGCAGAAAGTTCCGATTCCGCTCCACAGCAGGAAAGGAATATATCCTGCTGACTCAGCAATCTTCCCTGAGAACATGCGGCCGATGATCATCGCAATCCAGAGTATGCTAACACCCAACGAGGCTACGGATTCCCGAATCTGCAGGGTCTCGATCAGAATAGAGGGCAGGAAGTTCATGAGCCCCAGTTCAAGCCCCATGTAAACAAAGAAGAATACAATGAATATTCCCAGTAACACACGGTGCTGTACCGAGTACCGGGCTTGTTCGACCGATCGCTCAGAGGTTTGGAGATCTGCTTGGATAAGGTGGGAAGAGGAGGAAGCAGGCATGGTAATCCAGAACAGTCCCAGAATAAACGTCAGAAGGGAGATGGTGTAGAAGGTCAGATACCACATTCCAAGCCAGATATACAGGCTTACCACTGCGGGAATGAGTAGTGCACCAAGTGCAAAATAGACATCCAGCTTGGACATGGCTACGGCTTTCTGCTCTTCGGTGAACTCAATCGTGAACGCTCCGATGGACGACTCAATGATGCCTGAGCCGAAGCCAACCCAGATGGTCATCACGATAACCCAGGTCCATGAGGGGAGTACACCCAAGAAGGCATACCCTGCCACGATACTAACCAGAGCAATGGACAGCATAGACTTGCGACCGATGTGTAGAGCCATGAAGGGGGAGAACAGAACGCCGACAAGAAATCCGAAAAACTGAAGGAACAACAATAATCCGCCATCGCTGTACTCCCGTCCATAGTAAGGCAGTAGAACCGGCAGTAATGCTCCAAGCACCACACTAGTAATGCCGATTAGCAGATAGAAAGCACAACTTAAAGCGAATAGTCTCTTCAAGGTCCGTCCCTCCATAAGTCTATATTTTTTATATGGATTCTGTTGCTTTACTAGATTATACCTTTTTATTGGAAATGTATATATCTCTTTATATAAAAAATGTAAAAATAATCGTTCGACAATTTTACACGTATTTGCTTAATCTAGTTAAGGCGAAACTTGGTTATCTGAAGAAACTGCAAGCGGAAGGGAGAAATAAGATCAGCCCAAATTGTTTTCGGGCGCCAAACCGCTCATAATTGAGGCATAACTTTGTGTTTGCAAAATTAGGTTAGTAAGGATACCTAACAGTGGTTTTACTTAATACAACTATGATTGATAGGGTAGGAAAAAGAATGTTAAACGCTTACAATTCAAAAGGGAGAGGGAATTTTATTCGAAAGTTGAGAAGGAGAAAAATGAAGAGGAGAAGAAGGAATGCAGTGCAGCATAATTATCAATAGTCATGTGTACGGCTTTTTTGAACTTTACAACAAAAGGAGTCTACCAAAATGAATTTTTATTTGGAAATCCCGGAGCTTGACCGACATTTTCCTTTCCGGAGCTTTATTAATAAAGGTGACGTGCTTTGCTATCCTCATTGGCATAAAGAAATTGAAATTATTTATGTGACTCAGGGAACCTTGGATCTGGGAATTAACGATATTTCGATACGGATGAAAAAAGGTGAAGTTCAGTTTATAAATGGGGGTGATGTTCATTATTTTTTGGCTTCTCCCGACAGCGAACGGGTGGTTATTCAATTTGATCTGAGCTTTTTTCAAGAGGTTTCCACATTAAGTGATCAGAAACGCCCTCTTAGATATATATTTACGGAGATGGAGCAATCAAGCTGGAACTGGCCAGAAGAAACAGCAGCTAAAATGCTTCCTCTGATTCAAAGCATTTATGATGAGAACGTCAACCACCACGAAGGTCATGCTTATATGATCAAAGCCAAGCTGTTTGAGATGTTGACTCTTATTATGCGTGAAGTGCCGAGAAGCATGACGCCAAGGCTTTCTGAAATCTCTGAAAGAACCTTAACACAATCAAAGGACACCCTTTATAAACTGGAACGTATTTTTGAGTATGTGGAATGCCATTATCATGAAACCATCTCGCTGAAGAATGTCGCTGATTATATGGGTTTCAGTCCCTATTATTTCGCCAGACTGTTTAAGAAGAATACGGGGATGACCTTTGTAGCATTTTTGAATGATTACAGACTGAATAAGGCAAAATGGATTTTGTTGAATGAAAACAATCCGATCACTGAGGTCGCAGAGGCAGCAGGATTCAGTAGTGTAAAGACGTTTCATCATCTCTTTAAGGAAGCGACAGGAACATCACCATTGAAATACCGCAGGACAATATTCGGGAATAATACAGCAAGAAATGAGGAGGAAAGCTTTTCATGAGATTTGTATGATAGAGCTATCCGACGAAGTGAAGGGAGAGTTACGAGGACATTAAAATTTATGGATCCATGAGCAACCGCTTGATATGCGGTAGGCTTAAATCAGAAGTGGAGGAAGATGAAAATGGGCAATCGTATATACAATGTAGTCATTATCGGTTATGGAGGCATGGGAAGCTACCATGTTCAATTGATCGAATCTAATCAGCAACTTGCCGTTGGCGGTGTATATGATATTGTTGATTACCGAATGGAACTGGCTGCGGCTGCTGGCTATAAAACCTACGCTAGCCTGGATGCTGTTCTGGCAGATCAGGCCGTGGATATTGTTTTGATAGCAACACCTAATGATGTTCATAAGGAAATCGCGATCCAGGCGCTACAAGCTGGAAAACATGTCATTTGCGAAAAACCAGTTACGATAACGAGCGCGGATTTCTTGGATATTGTTGAGGTGGCGAAGAAAGAAAATCGTGTGTTTACGGTACATCAAAACCGTCGATGGGATGAAGACTTCCGAATTATAAAAGATATAATTGGCAATAAGACCGTAGGCGAGCTTTTCCAGCTGGAATCGCGAGTTCAGGGGGCTAATGGGATTCCAGGTGACTGGCGGCAACTAAAGGCGTATGGAGGAGGAATGCTGCTGGATTGGGGAGTACATCTATTGGACCAGCTGCTTCAGATTACGGACAGCAAAATAGAAAGCGTAGCTGCTACCCTAAGCTATATTTTGGGGACTGAAGTGGATGACGGCTTTACCAGCTTTATTGAGTTCAAGGACGGCCTGAAAGCAGTCATTGAAGTGGGTACAACCAATTACGTAAAGCTGCCGCGCTGGTATATTAAAGGAACCGAAGGAACCGCAGTGATTAGGGATTGGGATTTGAGCGGAGAGATCGTCACCCGAAATCCAGATGTCGCTCACGTGGAACCCAAGCCGATTCAAGCAGGTCAAGGATTGACGAAAACGATGGCGCCGCCATCTGAGGAATCCACCCTTAAGTTCCCGATTGAGAAAATACCTGCTGCTGCAGAAAGCTTTTATGAAAATTTTGTCTCCACCATCGAAGGAAAAGCGGAGATTGCAATCAAAAGCGAAGAAGTACACCGTGTATTGGTGCTGATTGAGACGATTTTTGAGGCGGGGGCAACCAAAAGCGTGATTCGAAGAACTATTTAGATCTGCTGCTTTATTTTCGATCCGTCATAAGAGAGATATATAGGAGCCTGGAGAGAACCAAACAGATTTATTTAATGAAATTTTGGGATGCATTTAAGTAATCAGAAACCTTTGAAATGGTGAGCAAAATAATTTTGCCCACCATAAAACACAAGCGGGTATCGCTCCACAACCGAATTCTATTGCTTGATCATTTTTAAGTTGCTGAGATTTCGAATAGGTTTAATTTACACGTAAAAAGAAAAAGATGTTTTTACATAAAATCCGCTATTTCCTCCTTATAAATCAACATATTCCACTCTAAATTCTTCCATAAAAACATAAAATAATCCATGAAAGTGCTAGCATAATCATTTGTATGAGAAAGAGGAAGGGAGAGATCGTTTATTGTACTGTGCGACCAGAAGAATATAGATGAAGGGACGTAGAGAATGAGGAGTTATAAACGAAGATCTTGGAAACGCTTATTTTTACTCATGATCACGGGGATACTTGTATTAACATCAGTAAGTGTTGTTACGCCGATCAATGCTGATGAATCGCCTAAAAACGTCACAAGTACATCAGTAAAACTTTCATGGAAAGCCTCCGAAAACATCTCTAATGGTAGTAGAGTATCAGATTATGATCTCTATCGCAACGGTTCTCTCATCAAGCAAAATATCTCCGATGCAACATATGCCAATCTGCCGAAGAACCTTGATTTTACAGCCCTTCCAGACAACCAAGCGATAGTTTACTATTTTAAGAAAAGCCGTGGCTGGAGCGATGTAAATATCCACTATGCTCCCGATGGTTCATCCTGGACATCCCCGCCGGGTATCAGCATGAATGAAAACGCTTGCTTGGATTGGGCCAAAAAAACTATTGATCTTGGCTCCAAAACATCGATGAAAGCAGCATTTAACAACGGCTCTGTCTGGGATAATAATAAAGGCGCTGATTATCATTTAGCTGCTGGTTTAAGTACTATCAAAGACGGCATCGTCACAACAACAGGAGCTAAGAATCCGTGTAACCCTCCAGTTATTGATTTAGAAGCACCTTCTATACCTCAAGGATTGACAGCCAATGCTGATGGACTACGAATCCAATTAGAATGGGATCCTTCTGTTGATAATGTTGGTGGAAGTGGAATCGGCGGGTATGAGATCACTCGCACAGGAGGAACTAAAGGCAAAAAGGTCTATACGACGCCCCGTACTACCTTCCAAGATTCATTATTGGAAGCGAAAACGACATATACGTATACAGTTAAGGCATACGATAAAGCAGAACCAGCCAACAAATCGGAAAGTAGTATTGAGGTAAGTGCAACAACAGGAACTTCATCACCTCCTGCTTCAAAGGGAAGCCCGATCGGAACAGATATGCGTGAAGATTCAATTTACTTTGTGATGACTGCCAGATTCTATGATGGGGACCCTTCGAACAACCGAGGTGGTGCGAATCATGTTTCAAGCGGCAATGCAGTCAACAGTGATCCAATGTTTAGGGGCGATTTTCAAGGGTTAATCAATAAACTGGATTATATCAAGGCTCTTGGCTTCTCAGCGATTTGGATTACACCGGTTGTATTGAATCGATCTGACTATGACTTTCACGGCTATCATGGTTACGATTTTTTTCGAGTGGATCCCAGGTTAGAGTCACCAGGTGCAACATACCAGGATTTGATTAATGCTGCACACGACAAAGATATTAAAATTATACAGGATGTTGTGTACAATCACTCTAGCCGCTGGGGTGCAAAAGGTCTATTCACGCCAAAAGTATTCGGTATTCGAGATAATCAGTGGACCTGGTACTATGACGAACCTCAAGAAGGAATCGAGTACGATGGCCTTCAGCAGAATGACGCGGGCAAGCCGTATAACGGTGACCTATGGTCAACGAAGGAACCGGAGGGCAACACCTGCCGGAATTGGGGAATCCCAATGAACTCAAAAACCTACAATTGCCAATGGCCCAACCCCACCTCTGGCATGTTTCCTTCACAGTACTATCACAGTTGCTGGATCGGCAATTGGGAAGGGGAAGATTCACGGAGTTGTTGGCTGCATGAGGATCTGGCTGACTTTAATACAGAGTCGAAGCCTGTCCAAGATTATTTAATTGAAGCGTACAATCGATTTATAGATATGGGTGTAGACGGGTTTAGGATAGACACCGCTGTGCACATTCCACGCGTTACCTGGAACCGTCATTTTCTTCCTGCAGCGCAGGAGCGGGCGATTGAGAAGTTTGGTGAAAAAGGACGTAATTTCTATATGTTCGGTGAAGTAGGTGCTTTCGTTAACGATAAATGGAACCGAGGTTCTGTGAATCATTCGGCTCAATTCTTCACCTGGAAGGAACGCAAAGATTATAGCACCAATGATGAAGTAGCTGCGTTGGAACAATATCAACACGAAAATAATCTTGGTACAGCCAATCAGCCTTTATCCGATAATGCATTCCTCAAAGGGAATTTGTATCATGAACCGGACCATTCGCAATCCTCCGGGATGAATGTAATTGATATGAGGATGCATATGAATTTTAGTGATGCGAATAACGCATTTTGGAATGGCAAGGATTCGGATGACAGTTTTAACGATGCGACCTATAACGTAGTGTATGTAGATAGCCATGATTATGGACCTAACAAATCATCTACCCGGTATACGGGGGGCACGGCTGCATGGGCTGAGAATATGAGTTTAATGTGGACTTTCCGTGGAATTCCAACATTGTATTACGGCTCAGAAATCGAATTTCAGGCAGGCAAGCCAATCGACTGTGGTCCAACATGTCCATTAGCAACCACAGGACGTGCTTACTATGGAAATCATATTGAAGGTACAGTAGTAGCCTCCGATTTCGGACAGGTAGCTTCTGCTTCAGGTTCGGTTGCTCAAACCCTGCAGCACCCACTTGTAAAGCACATTCAGCGACTGAATCAAATTCGAAGAAGTATTCCTGCCTTGCAAAAAGGACAGTATTCTACAAAAGATGTAAGCGGACAAATGGCGTACAAGCGACGTTATACGGATACATCAAAAGGCATAGACAGTTATGCTTTAGTTACTGTTAGTGAATCAGCTGTTTTTCGGAATATTCCTAACGGCACTTATAAAGATGCTATTACCGGAGACGTCAAAGAGGTCACGAATGGGACGCTCAATCTGGCAGTTTCGGGCAAAGGAAACTTAAGGGTATATGTACTTGATCTCCCGGGTAATCCTGCTCCCGGTAAGATCGGTGAAACCGGGCCTTTCTTGAAGCCTTAATTTTTAAATATAAGAAGCATGGAGGGAATGACATTCCTAGGAGTGTCGGTGGTTTGAGGTTTTAAAAACACACTCATAAACATATGGGTGTGTTTTTTTTGGTGTTAAAGTAGCACAGATAACAAGAAGATGTAACATTTGCCGCAGCTTAGTACGTTAATGTAGACACCTTAACGTACTTAAGAGTATTCTTATGTGTACTTAAGAGGGACCCCATTGCAACCAAAACTAATGAATATGTAAGTATATAAAGGAGGCCCATATGTATGAAGTCTCATACCTCTGACCGTATTAATATCCCGCCAGGATTGTGGGCAGGATTATGTCAATTAGGGTTTGGCGCTCACGACGTCGCTCGCAAAGCACGATTGCCGATCACCATTGTTACTGAACCAGTAGTCACCACCGCCCAATATTTCGCCATCTGGCAGGCATATTCTGATCTCATTGGTGATACTGCCCAAGGAATCATCAAGCTTGCGACCGTCTTTGATACAGCGAAGTACCCACCGACCGTCTTAGCGACTTACCACGCTCGGGACTACCGCGACGCTCTAAACCGAATGGCTCGGTACAAACAACTGTGTCCCCCGGAAAGCCTACATATCACTGAGGAGGGCGAGCACTGCACAATTGATTTGGAATGGCTGTCTCCCGAGCAATCTGGTCCGCGGATGCTGGTTGGTATCACCCTGGCTTGTCTTCTGGAGATTGGACGCCGGGGCACAGGTCAACCTTTGACCGCGCAGCTTGTTGAATTTTCGAACTCCATGGGTGATGTACAGGCGCTTGAAGCTTACTTCGGCTGTCGTATCCGGATTGGTGCAAAACGTAACCGATTGACGCTACATCGAAGAGATCTGGGCCGCCCCTTTGTCTCGTACAACGAAGAGCTGCTGGAGATCCTGACTCCTGTTCTGGACCGATCGTTGGATGAACAGCAGCGCAACCGCTCAATTACCGAGATGGTCAAATGGATCATGAAACGTAGCCTTACAGGAGGGCGCCCCGACATTCAGGCTGTGGCGAAGAAGCTCGGTATGAGCGATCGTACCTTGCAGCGCCGGCTTACTGACGAAAACACGAGCTTCAAGCTTCTGTTGACACAAGCTAGACATGAGCAGGCACGAAAGTACTTGGCAGACCCCTCGCTTGATATTAAAGAGGTGGCATTCTTGATTGGATATGAAGACCAGAACTCGTTTTACCGCGCCTTCCGCCTATGGGAGGGTGATACACCTTCAAATTGGCGGAATGAACATCTAGGTACAAACTCGATATCAGGAGCACGCTAGGACTGCCGACTATTCATTGATACAATTCCTAATGAGTTTTGTCATTTGGCGTGTTAAACAAGAACTTTGGCGTATTATACTAGTTACTGGACAATCCAGACAAGATAACATAACCACTATCCGGAGCACAAGACTGTTTTAAAAAAGGAGAAGTGTATTATGGATATGGGATTAAACCATAAAACAGCTTTAGTTACAGGATCAACGAAAGGTATTGGTAAAGCAATTGCCATTGAACTAGCCAAAGAAGGTGTTAATGTACTAATTAATGGACGAAATGATGAAGAGGTAGAACGAACTGTAAATGAAATTAAGTCAGATTTCCCAGCTACCTCTCCTCAAAATGCCACAGCCGATATTGTGGATATTGGACAAAGAGATGCTTTATTCGAAAAATACCCTAATATTGATATTTTAGTTAACAATACGGGTATTTATGAAATTATGCAATATGAGGACGTAGACGATGAAGTATGGGAAAAATACTTCCGCACTAACGTTCTTGCTGCAAATGGATTATCAAAATTTTATTTACCTAAAATGTTGAAAAATGATTATGGCCGCATTATTTTTATTGCGAGTGAAGAAGCAATTATGCCTTCAGGACAAATGCCGCAGTATTGTATGACAAAATCTATGTTGTTATCATTGTCAAAAAGCTTATCTAAATTAACAATAGGAACAGAAGTTACAGTCAATACGATCATGCCAGGACCAACACTCTCTGAGAATGTGCACCAAATCATTGAGAGTATGTATCCTCATGAAGATATGACTTTTTTAGAAAAAGAGAAAGATTTTATGGTTACCAACCTGCCTCAATCTGAAATACAGCGATTTATCAAGCCTATTGAAATAGGTAGACTAGCTACATTTGTATGTAGTCCTTATGCATCTGCATTTAAAGGTTCTCCAATCCGTATGGATGGGGGAATGGTACCGACTATTTTTTAGCGCTTGTGGAGAAGCTTGCTGAAATTAGCGCTGACATTGCGGAACATTATGATAAGATGAAGTCAAACATCACTCGAGGGTAGGATGAGGATCATGAACCATTTTGCTATGTATGGAAAGTTGACGGCACGTCCAGGGCAAAGGGACGCTCTTGCAGACATCTTGCTAGAAGCGGCCGATCTGTTGAAGTCGAATAATGACTGCTATTTGTATATAGTCAATGTGTCAGACGACGACCCGAATGCGGTGTATGTGACCGAACTGTGGAAAGATGCAGATGCCCATGCAGCCAGTCTTGAGAACGAAGAGGTACTGGCGTCGATACAACGCGGCCGACCGTTAATTATCGGAGCGGAGCCCATTAAACTGCGTGCTCTAGGGGGAAAAGGCCTGTAGGGTCATGATGCAATTGCTGCTACCACAGCAGCCGATCACTCGGTTGCTTTTAAGCTAACCAGCAGGATAGTCCTAATGAAACGCTTTTGTAACATGTGAAAGGTTGGCAGATAAAATTGGCCCTGGTATAATAAGGGTAATTCACTAAGGAGAGATTTTTTTGTCTGGAGCTGTTCTTTACTAATCCAATTCCATAAAAAGAGGTTTTCATGCACCTACTATTCGTCTGCCCAATTTTTGTATTACGGGTGGGATTTGAAAGCTTCGGAATTAGTTAAGAACAACGGATATTACCAGATCCTTAGGGATACCTGTTATAATGATTCCAATCCGTGCTGGTTCAGCGCGGATTTTTTTTATGGCTCAAATAGCAGGTGATATGAGGGTAGGAATGACGTATGTTCATTCCTGCCCTTTTCTAATTTTTAGCAAAGGGGGATAGAAGGGAATTACTCCAATTTGGTCAAATACATCCAGACTTCTTGAATGAAAGATTCAATCTAAGTAAATAGAAAGGTGGACAATACATGAAACTTCAAACGAATCGGCTCATATTAAAAACACTTGATCTTAATTTAATCGAAGCAGCAGCCCAACGTGATATAGGTGCTATTGAAGCTTTGGGTTATAAAACCAGTGATGAATGGCCGGGTCCTGATTTCTTTGAAGCTTTACCTTATTTTCGAGAACTTTTGATAGAAAATAATGGCACTAGAGGTTTTGACTCTTGGATCATTGTGGAGAAGGATACCCAAGAAATTGTTGGAGGGATTGGTTTTTTAGGAGATCCTGATCAGAACGGTATGATTGAGATCGGTTTTGCAACGAATGAAAGCCATCGCCGCAAAGGCTATTGCTATGAAGCCGCTCAAAAATTAATAGAGTGGTCCTTAAATCATGAAGAGGTCCAAATCGTAACGGCAAGATGCGTACCTGACAATATCAGCTCTAAGAATTTGTTATTGAAGTTAGGATTTCAAATTGATCACAAAGATGAAGAATTGCTTTATTGGAAATATGAAATGAAGAAAGTAGGAGGGGGTCAGCAGAAATGATCCGTCGAGATCTAGATGACGTAGATTTCATAAGAGCAAATTTAATGGGGCCTAGTTCGATTATCATGCTTGAGGAGCTATCGAAAAATTTGACTTTGCAGAAAGGAATGCGAGTGCTGGATTTGGGCTGTGGGACCGGACTTACTTCTATCTATCTGGCGCAAAAGTTTGGCATAACCGTGTTTGCTGTCGATTTATGGATTAGTGCAACTGAAAACTATAGAAGATTCAGAGAGTTTGGTTTGGAAAGCCAAATTATCCCCATACATGCAGATGCCTGCCACTTGCCTTTTGCGGAACAATACTTTGATGCAGTTATAAGCGTAGATGCGTATCAATATTTTGGAGCGAATGAGCAGTACTTAGATGACCATCTTGCGCCGCTAGTTAAAGAAGGAGGTAAATTGGCTATAGCAATGCCAGGGGTAAAGATGGAGTTTGATGGGGTTATACCCGTGGAACTGCAGCCGTGCTTGTCACTTAGTGAGGTTGATAATCAGTGGCATACATGCGATTGGTGGCGGAAATTATGGGAACAGTCGCCAAATGTTTACGTTGAATCGGTAAGAGAAATGAGATGCTTCTCGAAAGCTTGGTATGAATGGCTTCAGTGTAACAACGATTATGCACGTGCTAATTAAAAACGATAGTTCAACGCTACCAAAAACAGCCGAGCGCTCGGCTGTTTTTTTAACTAGTGGGCAGATTACATGAAGTGGTTAATCGATGCCAGGGTCGAACTTACAGGCTTAGGTCGGAAGAGTAATACAGGAGAAATCGGCCCATGAAGGCCTCCACAAGCTTTCTCAATTCCCGACGGGCTACCCGAATATGAAGAAGCTTTAGAACTTGTATCCATGGCATTTTTCAAACACGGATTGTCGATATTCCAAAATACTGTTTAACAGTACTTTTTTTCTCTCTAATATCATCATTTTCTTTTGAAATGCCGATATAAAATTGAGTCTAGAGAACTATTTTATACATAAATTTTACCTAAAGGAAGTGGAAAGAGATGTTAAAAAAGAAATGGCTTATCACCCCGTTGGTTGCGACGACACTGTTTTTCGGTCAATCTGCATTCGCGGCAAACACGTTTTCTGATGTGGAAGGAACAAAATATGAATGGGCTGCCGAATCGATTCGTTCCATGGTCGACAAGGGCGTTGTCAAGGGCTATGCAGATGGGACCTTCAAGCCAAGCAAAACCATAACGAAAGCGGAATTTGTACATATGTTTCATAAGCTTTTTCCAGAAATCGATCATTCTTCCGGCAAATCTTCCGACTTTGTGGATGCGCGTAAACACTGGGCGAATAAAGATTTTGCAGCAATATTCAACGGGGACTATGTTTGGCCGTATGCTGAAAGTGTTGGGGGGAAATATCCAAACTATCAATTCTATGTCAAGCCTGACAAACCATTGACCCGCTGGGATGTGATGATGATTGCCTCTCTTCGGACGGATTATACCAATCAGACGCTTCATCCTGAGATTGAGGAAGTGATTTCCGCAGCTGCGCAGTACAAGGATATGAAAGTTCGTCAGGCCAATTACAATGACAATTTCTCGGCCTACTATCCGGTGCTGTACATCGACAAGACTGGAGAAGAGTACTCCTATGATGGCGATTCCCAGGATCAAAAGGCAGAAGCATTCTACACCCTAACCAAGATGGGGGTCCTTACCGCTAATGAAGGATACCTTCGCCCCAAAGCACTAGTTACACGGGCTGAAGCTGTTACCATTTTACAGCGTTTGAACGAAGCCACAACGAAGTCAGTGGAGGATCGACACTAGCCGCTTGCACATTGTAGCTATTAAGGAAACTGCATAAGGAGATAAATCGCTTTGGAGTTCGCTACTTAATTAGTTACGTATCTATGACGACGCCTAACCGTCGATTACTGTCGAAGGACAACAACTATGTATAAAAAGTCGCCAAATTGGCGGCTTTTTTGTTTTAACGATAGATGCCAGTCAATAGTTTAGAATATGAAATTTTCATGTAAATTCATTAAAAAGCTGAAAACAATTCCTTTTTTTAAACAAAAGAGGATATTCTTTTGGTTTATAAAATATATGTAGTATATATCACTGTACTTTAATTCATTTTAATGTTTATAATAAATTAATAGCTTATCCTATGTCTTACACTCATCTATGATGCTGAAGTTTCTAAGTATCAACTCTGAACTTCCAGCACACTCCATTTTTTTACACTTCCAAGTCTACTTACACACTTTTATTTCTGATTACATCATGAAACTCAAAAACGATTTACTTTAACATGTCGATTACTGTTTGTTTGTGGCAAGACATTTTGTTGTTTTTGCTGTATCTATCTTAAATACATAGGAATGTGAACATCTGAATCCCATAAAACATTTGTTTTACCGCTTTTTTATGGTGAGGAAAGGGGTTGGACATGAATCGCATGACTTTGCTTTTTTCGGGACAAGGATCTCAGTATGTCGGGATGGGAGCGGCATGGCATGACGGTTTTTCAGAGGCAGGTCACATTTTTGAAGAGGCTGCTGATATTTTGGGGTATGATTTGAAAACTTTATGTATGAAAGGACCCATCTCCCAATTATCCAGAACATCCTACACCCAGCCTGCACTACTCACAATTAGTGTAATCGCATTCAGACGTTACATGCACGATGTTGGGATTATTCCCGAATTTTCTGCAGGGCATAGTTTGGGTGAGTATTCTGCATTGGTAAGCAGCGGAGTCTTATCGTTTGGCGATGCTTTGCGGGTGGTACAAGAACGGGGACGCTTTATGGAAGAAGCTTCAGAGGCCGGAGTGGGTTGCATGATTGCTGTTCGAGGGGCTGATTTAAATCTGCTAGAAGAGCTGTGCGATCACTATGACGTAACCAGTCAGCCTATTTCCATCGCTTGTTATAACTCCTCCTATCAATACGTCGTTTCTGGTCATCATGCCTCTGTTGCTGCGGTGGCGGGACAATTAGAGCAACGTGGGTTCCAAATTACCCGTTTGCAGGTAAGCGGCCCTTTTCACAGCCCGCTTATGCAGCATGCTGCTGACCGATTAGCATTGGAATTGCAAAAATATACGTTTCATGAACCGCTGTGGCCTGTCATTTCTAATGTTACAGCACTGCCATATACGGATGCCAACAGCATTCGTCAAGGTTTGCATTTGCAAATGATCCATCCAGTGCGGTGGATACAAACGATGCAGTATATGGAGAAACATGGGGTGAAGCAGGGAATTGAATTAGGACCGCGAACGGTGCTGAAAAACTTGGCAAAGGAAACAAACATCGCTTTTGAGGTGCTTTCCTTGGACAGAGACTTGGATCGGATTGAGCTGGAACGTCGTTTTTCGATCCGTGATTGGTTGGTCAAACCGCTGGCGGTGGCGGTGTCTACACCCAATGCCAATTGGAATGAGGATGAGTATCAAAAGGGGGTTATTTTACCTATTCACAGGTTGGAGGAGTTACTCAAAAGCATAGAATCGGACAAATCTTCTTCTGCTTATGAACTAAGACGCGAAGCGCTGGAGTGTATTCGCCTGATATTGCAAACCAAACAAGTATCTGCAGGAGAGCAGGAGGAAGTTTTAGACCTTTTGAGGAGGGATCAGGATGGAGCAGTTTCAAACTTTAATTGAAATCATTCAGGACCGAGCCAGTAGAGCTGGAAATGGAATTATTTTCATTTCGGGTGATACACAGGAGGAGTATGTAAGCTACAGTCAGCTTCTGGAGCAAGCACTGCAGGTACTTCATCAATTGCAGGAAAAAGGAGTACAGCCTGGCAATAAGCTAATTATGCAAATTGAAGACAATCATACCTTTGTGAATGTGTTTTGGGGCTGTCTGCTCGGCGGAATCGTCCCCGTACCTGTAAGTATCGGGAATAATGATGAACATAAAATGAAGCTATTTAAAATCTGGAGTACCCTTACTTGCCCTTACATGATTGCGGATCATAAAGTATTAGAGCAGTTAGAAAAGTATTCTCATCAGCATGAGATGCTGGATTTCTTTGATTCTGTGAAAGAAGCGACCTTTTCTAGCCATGATTTTGATTATTCCGATCAGAACAAAGGGACCATTCATCAATCCAGACCGGAGGATTTGGCGTTTATTCAATTTTCCTCTGGTTCGACAGGTGATCCCAAGGGAGTCATGCTGACGCATGAGAATCTCGTATACAATATTCGGGATATCGCCAGTCAAACGGGAATGACTTCTAGTGATGCGTATCTGGGCTGGATGCCACTCACACATGATTTGGGATTGATCGCTTTTCATTTAACCTGTATCATCGCCCATGCCAAGCAGCTCATTATGCCAACAGCTCTTTTTATAAGACGTCCTTCATTATGGCTAAAAAAGGTGTCGGAGCATAAGGTGGCTCAAATCTGTTCTCCTAACTTCGGTTATAAATTTTTCCTTGATCAATATAAATCCAAAACAGCGGATAACTGGGATTTGTCAAGTGTTCGCATGATTTTAAATGGGGCTGAGCCCATATCGGTGGAGCTTTGCCATGTATTTATGGAAGCCATGAGTGTACATGGATTAAAAAAAAATATCATGTATCCTGTATACGGCTTGGCAGAGGCCAGCGTGGGTGTCTCCACTCCACCTTTGGATAAAGATAATTTTGTTACTATTCATTTAAATCGGCAGCAGCTACATGTAGGTGAACCTATAGAAGAAGTAGATTCATCCGATAAGCGTTGTCTTACGTTTGCGGATTTGGGCTACCCCATGGCCAGCACCTCTGTTCGCATTTGTGATGAGCAAAATCAGGTACTAAAGGACGATGTAATCGGATACACCCAAATTTGCGGCAAAAATGTGACTGCCGGGTACTATAACAATCCCGAGGCTACCGCAAAGGTCAAGACAGAGGATGGCTGGCTCATTACCGGAGATTTGGGTTTTATGAGAAACGGACGACTGGTGATTACAGGCAGAGCTAAGGATATTATTTTCGTGAACGGCCAGAACATTTATCCGCATGATATCGAAAGGATTGCAGAGGAACTGGACGGGGTGGATCTGGGGAAAGTAGCTGTCTGCGGTGTACATGATGCACAAACTAGACAGGATCGTATTGTTGTTTTTGTGATGCACACGAAAAAAATAGAGTTATTTTTGCCAACAGTCCAAAGGCTGAAAAGCCATTTGAATTATCGGGGAGGATGGCATATTCAAGATGTAGTTCCAATTCGCCGTATTCCCAAAACTACTAGTGGAAAGGTTCAGCGCTACAAGCTGGCTCAGAGCTACGAGCAGGGAGAATTTGATGTAGTTTTGGCATCCCTAACCGAGGCCGCTCGAAATATACAGGAAGCGAACGATGCCCCTGTACCTCAAGGTGAGATCGAGCAAAAACTGATTGGGATTTGCCAAGCTATTTTAAATGTAGAGTCAATTGGGAAGGAAGATAGCTACTTTGATATCGGCGTAACATCCTTACAACTCGTTCAGATCGTGGACCAATTAGAGGAACAACTCGGGATTCATATTGAGGTAACGGACTTTTTCTCTTATCCGACTATCGCCAAGCTAGCTGGATATATATCCAGTCAGGGCTTAGGTCATAAGGTGAACACAGCACCGCAATTGGAATCCAAAGAGGAGATAGAGGACCTGGATATTGCTATCATTGGCATGTCCGGTAAGTTTCCTCATGCGGATACACTGGAGCAGTTTTGGGCGAATGTAGCTTCCGGTACAGATCATATCAGTCCATATAGCAATGAAAGAAAAAAGGATGCCGAAGCTTTTATTTCCCGTCTGAATATGGAAGGCCGAAACATGCAAATCGCCGAAGGTGGCTATCTGGACGAAGTGGATAAATTTGACTACACCTTCTTCAAGCTGACTCCACGTGAAGCTTCTCTGATGGACCCGAATCAACGTTTATTTCTGCAAACTGCTTGGAGCACGATTGAGGATGCAGGCTATGGAGGAAAACAGCTGTCGGGGAAAAAGGTGGGGGTGTATGTTGGATTCTCCAAAACCAGCTTTGAATATGAACGATTGTTGTCCGAAGTGGAGCCAGGAGCGCTTCCAAACTTTGGCATAGGCAATCTTCCGTCCGTTATCTCCAGTCGGATTGCGTATTTGCTTGATTTAAAAGGCCCAGCACTGACCATTGATACGGCATGCTCCTCGTCACTCGTAGCGGTACATCTGGCGTGTAAGTCGATTTTGAATGGAGACTGTGAGATGGCTTTGGCCGGTGGAGTGAAGACCATTTTGCTGCCGTTGAAAGCTGGCATTGGCATGGAATCCTCCGATGACCGGGCACGAGCATTCGACGATCAGTCGGACGGCACAGGCTGGGGCGAAGGCGTTGGAGCCGTTCTCTTAAAGCCGCTCCGCCAAGCGGAAAAAGACGGAGATCACATTCTGGGTGTGATTAAAGGAAGTGCAATTAATCAGGACGGCAGTACGATTGGAATTTCTGCGCCTAATGCGCTGGCTCAATCAGAAGTCATTTCGCAGGCGTGGCGTGATGCACGGATTGATCCTGAGACAGTGAGTTATATTGAAGCTCACGGTACCGGCACCAAGCTGGGCGATCCCGTTGAGATTAAGGGCATTACCCAGGCTTTCCGCAGATTTACACAGCGCAAGCAGTTTGTGGCGATAAGCACGGTCAAAACGAATATTGGGCATTTATACGAAGCTGCTGGGATTGCGGGATTGATCAAATGCGTGCTGTCAATGAAACATCAGCAGATTGCACCGCTCGTTCATTTTCGCACACCCAACCGGAACATCCATTTTGAAGAATCTCCGGTGTATGCCAACACTAGACTGAGGGAATGGAAGACAGACGGATTCCCGAGAAGATGCGGGGTGAGTTCCTTTGGCTTCAGCGGGACAAACTGTCACGTGGTGCTGGAAGAATATATAGCGAAAAAGAGTGCGGACCAAGAAACCACCGACCGAAAAAATGGATCATCGCCATTGCTGCTGACACTGTCGGCGCGAACTGAAGGAGCTTTAAGTGAGTTGATTGCACGGTACGTGGATCGCTTTGAACGTGAGGAAGAATTGCCGATGGAGGATGTCTGCTATACGGCTAACACGGGCAGAAGCCACTTAACATACCGAGTGGCTGTGATAGCCGAAGGAGCGGAGGCTCTGAAAGCGAAATTACTTCAGCTTTATGAACAGGGCAAGGCCATTGAAGGTGTATACATTGGAAAAGTAGATAGCAGTAGTGGTACAGAAACAGCCGTCGGAAGCTCGGACACTTTGCAAGCACTAGAGCAAGTAGCAGTGAAGTACGTACAGGGCGCACAAATAGATTGGGACACGCTATACGCAGGTCACCCGTACAAAAGGATTTCTCTGCCTACGTATCCGTTTGAAAGGAAAAGGTGCTGGATTCATGTTCCAGAACAGGTTCGAGCGGAGCAGACTGCACCCGTTTATAAAAAACCAATAGTAAGGGAGTCTGAAAATATGGGGAATGAGTATTCGACTTCAGCGTCGTTTACTGAGCAGCATAAATCTTCCATTCAACAAAAGCTAGCGAAAATGATCGGTAATGTGTCACAACTTAGTCTTGAGGAACTGGAACCGCAAACACATTTTCTAGAACTAGGGCTGGACTCCATTAATTTGTCCCAGGTCCGCCACAGCATCAAGGATACATTCGACTTGGATGTCCCAATGAATGAATTTTTTGAATCGCTGACCACGCTCGAACTGTTGACTAGCTACGTCGCAGAACAGGTGAGTATTTCCGTTTCTGACGAGGCAGCAGTTGGTGCTGTGGAAATCCAACCGAAAATACCCCTTAATCGGGTAGATGCTACTACAGTATCAACCTGGACAGGGCAGGATTCCAGCGCAATTGGTACATCGCCTCATGGAATAGTCACGTCCGGGCAAGACCCATTTCAAAGCACATCAGTTATAGCGACTTCTGCTGGTATCGAGCAGATTTTGCAGCAGCAGCTGCACGTGATGTCACAGCAGCTTGATGTGCTCCGAACTCAACCAACTCCTCCGACATCCGTTTCCCAATCATTTCAACCAGAAAGGGATTTGTCGTCAGCAAATAGAGGAAGCGCAGAGAGCTTTGAAACCAAACAGGAGGTCGCAACTGCATTAGCGACAGTTCCACCGGTACTAGCTGTTCCGAAAAAGGCAGGCCATGAAGCAAAACCCTTTACGCCTTATAAAAAGCTGGAGGTCAAAGCCCATGAATTGCTTTCACACCGCCAAGAACAACATCTGCAAGAGCTGATTGAGCGCTATACTGCTCGGACGCGAAGCACCAAGCAGTACACTCAGCAGTATCGGTCTGTCTACGCGAATAACCGTAATGTAGCCGGATTCCGGCCTATTTTGAAGGAAATGGTCTATCAAATTGTTTCTCAACGTGCAGATGGGTCCAAAATTTGGGATTTGGATGGGAATGAATATGTAGATTTGACCATGGGCTTTGGTGTTAATCTGTTTGGACACAATCCAGCCTTTATTCGTGAAAAAATTGAGGCAGAGCTAAAGAACGGCATGTGTATCGGACCTATGTCCAACATGGCAGGACAAGTCGCCGAGAAGATTTGCAAGCTGACCGGTGTAGAACGGATCGCTTTGTACAATTCCGGCACCGAGGCGGTTATGGTTGCCCTCCGTTTGGCGCGTGCTGGCACCGGGCGAGCCAAAGTAGCCATTTTTGCCGGCTCCTATCACGGTACGTATGATGGGGTGCTTGCGTTGGGTAGCGCTGGCAACAATAAGGAGCATTCCACACCTCTTGCGCCTGGCATTTTGCGGCACATGGTGGACGATATCGTTGTACTTAACTATGGAACGGACGAATCGCTGGATTATATACGCACACATGGGCATGAGCTGGCTGCTGTGCTTGTGGAACCAGTGCAAAGCCGTCGTCCCGATTTTCAGCCGAAGGTCTTTTTGCAGGAGGTTCGCCAAATCACGGAGCGATCCGGTACAGCTTTTATTTTTGATGAAGTGATTACAGGCTTCCGAATTCAACCGGGAGGCGCTCAAGCGTGGTTTGGGGTACAAGCTGACCTTGTGACCTACGGTAAAGTTATTGGCGGAGGGATGCCAATCGGTATCGTAGCAGGGAAAGCCGACTTTATGGATGGGATTGACGGTGGCACCTGGAGCTTCGGAGATGGTTCCTATCCTCAGAATGAGCATCGGCGAACATTTGTAGCCGGTACGTTCTGTCATCATCCGCTGGCGATGGCGGCATCCCTAGCAGTGTTGAATTATTTGGAAAACCACGGCGAACAGCTGCAAAATCAGTTGAACAGCCGTACTTCAGCGTTGGCAGCAGAGTTAAATAGTTACTTTACCCATGAGCAGATACCCATGAAGATTGTTCACTTTGGTTCACTATTTCGCTTCGTACTCAAGGGTGATCTGGAGCTTTTCTTCTATCACATGCTGGAAAAGGGTATTTACATCTGGGAAGGGCGGAACTGCTTCTTGTCGACCGCTCATACAGAGGAAGATATTGCGCGGATCATACAAGCTGTCAAGGACAGTGTGGATGAGCTGCGTAAAGGGGGATTCTTGCCTGATCTGACCCCGAACGGGAAAGGCCCAGGTCCAGGTAAGCAAAGTGTGTCTATGGCCGACCCTTCAGAAGTATCGACAGTGGACGTGGATGAAACGGTCATCCCACTAACCCCGGATCAAAGGCAGTTCTGGTTCGCTTAATGTCAAGAAACGAAGTGACTTCCATCTTGATACGCTAACGTATATTAATGTGAGACGTTAACTGAACTGTCCAATCCAGTATTGATTTTACCGAAAAATTGAGAAAGTGCCTTTCGGCGTCTTTACGCTCCAAATTTGATAAAATGTCAGGTTCTATTCTTAGGACTTGGCATTTTTAGTAGTGTGGGCATCAGTTATGAAAAAGCCAGTCGGAGAGGAAGAAAATCGAAAGTGGGCCGTGAGGCTGCGCTGAATCGACAGGAGTCAACAAAGGTCATATTTTGCAAGTGGTTGTAATCGCTCGCAAAGGGAAGAGCAACCATATTCAAGCTTACTAGCGCAGACATAACTTTATTCGTCATCGTGAATTCTTACAATGCGTATAGCTTCATCGAATCAAATTGTCATAAATTAGATGATGAATTCTAACATTTACTTTTAAATTGAGTCTTTAATTTAAGCTTTGAGTATCATAACTTTTAAACTTTATGAGGACGCATGTCAGCGAGTAAAAGAAAATATTTGAGTTTTTAAGAATCAATACTGGAAAAAAACTATATCCTGCATAATAAGTTGAATAAAAGAATTTAGCCATTAATGGTTTAATAAAACAAATTAGATCCTCGTTTTACCAGATGGATAATTATATTTTATTAGTATAAGGATGGTTCCTTATACAGTGGACCGTTCATATTTACCTTCCTATGAGAACTTTATCTTGTACCCCTAGCTAGGTTATATCGTGCTTTTTAGGCTAGCGTCACAGTTGGAAAGGATAAAATTAATTCCTTGAATACCCCATAGTAAAGGAGTCTGAAAAGATGGTGAATGAGTATTTTTCGACGGAATCTGCTTCCAATCCCCAAAAATCTACGATTACTAATAAACTGTCAAAAATAATCGAAAGTGTATCCCAACTCAGTCCAGACGAATTAGAGCCGCAAAAACATTTTTTAGAACTTGGTTTAGACTCTATTCTTCTGTCTCAGGTTAGACACAGCATTAAAAGTACGTTTGGCTTGGATATCCCGATGAACGAGTTTTTTGAATCACTGACTACGCTGGAGTTGCTGACAAACTATATTGCTGATAGGATAGCCTCGACCTCTGAAGAATTGTTCCAGAATTCGGAGGAGCATCAGCTGGCTGTGTCGTCTAGTATCACTTCTTCGGTACCTTCCGTTTTGTCGGGCTGGAGTCAAAAATCTACTATCCCTATAGAAGGCCCCGCACCACAAGAAAGCAAGCTATCAAATAAGGATGTATTTGCGGGGAGAGAACGAATTTTAGAAATGCAACTTCAACTCATGTCGCAGCAGATGGAAATACTGTGTCAATCTCGGCTTGCACCAGTGGCAATGCCTGAATCGCTTTCACTACAAACTGCTGTCGAACCTCAGACATCCGCGATGAAGGAGGTAGCTGCCACAGTTACTTCTGTTTCCCCCGTACAGGCTTCCGTGTCAGCTGTTTTGCCAGACAGAAAAAAATCGAAAGCATTTGTTCCCTATCAAAAAATAAATGTACAAGCCCATAATTCACTTTCACTTAGGCAGGAAAAGCATCTGCAAAAGTTGATTGAACATTACACGATGCGCACACGAAAGACCAAAGAGTATACTCAGCAATACAGGTCTGTATACGCCAATAACCGGAATGTGGCCGGATTTAGGCTTGCTCACAAGGAAATGGTGTATCAGATTATATCCCAGCGTGCAGAGGGTTCTAAAATTTGGGATCTGGATGGTAATGAATATATTGATTTGACGATGGGGTTTGGGGTCAATTTGTTTGGTCACAACCCATCCTTTATTCGTGAATCGATAGAAAAGGAAATACATAACGGAATGTGCCTTGGACCGATGTCCAATATGGCCGGGCAGATTGCCGAAAAAATTTGCCAAATGACAGGCATGGAACGAATTGCGCTATATAACTCGGGGACAGAGGCGATTATGGTTGCCCTTCGGTTAGCACGGGCTGCCACCGGGCGGGAAAAAGTGGTGATTTTTTCTGGTTCCTATCACGGTACCTTTGACGGAGTATTGGCATTGGGCGGAACAACGGATGGCAGGGAACAACATTCCACTCCTCTCGCACCTGGTGTACTACAGCACATGGTGGACGATGTCGTTGTGCTCAGCTATGGAACGGACGAGTCACTCCAATATATCCGCTCCAATGCCCATGAACTGGCTGCTGTTCTCATAGAGCCAGTGCAGAGTCGTCGCCCTGATTTCCAGCCCGCAGCTTTTCTGAAGGAAGTACGCCAGATTACGGAGCAATCCGGGGCCGCGTTCATTTTTGATGAGGTAATTACGGGCTTCCGTATTCAGCCGGGGGGTGCGCAGGCGTGGTACGGCATTGAAGCCGACCTTGTAACTTACGGTAAAATCATTGGCGGCGGTCTTCCCATCGGTATCGTGGCAGGGAAAGCATCGTTCATGGATGGAATTGATGGAGGAATGTGGAACTTCGGAGATGACTCTTATCCACCGCATGAGCAACAGCGGACGTTTGTAGCGGGAACTTTTTGCCATCACCCCCTGGCTATGGCAGCTTCCCTAGCCGTACTAGAGCAGTTGGAGAAGGACAGGGGGCAATTGCATAACGAGCTAAATAGTCGTACGAAGGCGTTCGCAGCAGAACTGAATCACTATTTTACGGAGGAACAGATACCTATAAAGGTCGTTTACTTCGGTTCCTTGTTCCGTTTCGTCCTTAAAGGTGACTTGGAACTATTCTTCTATCACATGCTGGATAAAGGAATTTATATATGGGAAGGCCGGAACTGTTTTTTGTCAACGGCTCATACTTCGGAAGATATAGAGCGGATTGTACAGGCAATTAAAGAGAGCGTTAATGAGCTGCGCAAAGGAGGATTTCTGCCGGATCTGCACCCTCATGAGAACGATCTAAATAAGGCTTTTTTTCCTGAAACTGCAACTGCAAACCTTAAGGAATCGACGATTAAGCTGACTCCGGATCAGAAGCAATTATGGTTCGCCTCAGTCTCGGATTCAAAGGAATCGCAGTCGCTTCATGAGACTGTTTTACTGCGTTTCCGGGGTCCGCTACATGTTAAGGAATTTAATGAGGCTGTCCATCGCATCGTTAAACGCCACGAAGCCTTACGCACCTTTATGGGGGAGGACGGAGAAACGCAGATCATCGCCCCGGCAATGGCTGTCAGCATTCCGCTACATGATATCAGCAGTCTTTCTGTAGAGGAACAGAAACATGATATCCGTGCTTGGATGGATAAGGACAGGGAGACCGTATTCCCAATAAGTGCGGGGGAACCTTTATTCCGTATCCAGCTTTTAAAAACGTCGAATGAGAAGCACATCGCTGCATTTACATTTCATCATCTGATTGCAGATGGCTGGTCCATAGGTGTGTTTTTCTATGAATTGGAACGATTTTATTCCGCTTGTGTACGGGGGGAACACTGCACGCTTCCCGATCCTGTCCCGTTCCGAGATTTCGCAGCATGGCAGCAAAACCAGTTAGAGGCAGGTGGAGCGGCTGCCCTTGCCTTTTGGTCAGATGTACTTGCGAAGCCATTGCCCGCCCTTGACTTGCCGTCTATCCAACGCAACATCAGTTTTCCTTCTTCGCGCGGAGCACGGCACACCATTGTGGTGGATGCGCCTCTGGTGAAGCAACTGAAATCAGTCAGTATTCGGCTTGGCAACAGCTTATTTGTGACTTTATTGTCTGTTTTTCAGCTTTTCTTGCACAGACTGACAGGCCAAAATCAAATAATGGTAGGTATTCCAACCGCAGGGCAATCTCATATGGGTGTGTCCCCGCTAATTGGCAACTGCGTTAACTTGCTTCCAGTGATTTGTGAGGTAGACTCTGGAGCAACGTTCACGGAATTCACACAGACGGTCAAGCGAGTAATGCATATGCTGGATGCTTATCAGAAATACAGCTTTGCCGGACTTGCCCAGATAGGATTAAGCCATTTGCCCGTCCTTAAAGTGTTGTTCAATATGGATAGGCCGATTCCAGAGTTTCACTATTACGGACTGGAAACAGAATTGTTGGAGCATGAAATATTGTCCTGTCAATATGAGTTGTTTCTGAATGTTACGGAGTCTGGTCAGCAGTTGCGGCTTGATTTTGACTATGCTGCGAGTCTTTTTCAACAAGACACTATGGAAGTATGGGCGCAATACTTTGTACATCTGCTGAGCTCGATTGTGCAGGAAGACGGAATGCGTGTATCTGCACTGTCTTTGCTTCGAAGTACGGAAAGGGAGCGGCTTCTGGAAGTGTGGGCGACATACGCGGATTCTAAAGGGAATTATCCTTGTGTCCTGGACAAATATAAACATCCGTCTCCTACGGGTACCATCGGACAAGTATATTTGGCCACATCCGCTGGTTTACTGGGAACTACGCTGGAATGGGCTTATGTCGAGGTTGGAGGGAGAATTCGACATATCGGTGCAGCCAGCCGAGATGTTCTTATTCGCGGGCATCAAGTAAATCTTGAGCAGATAGAGAAACATCTTTTGCAAGCACTGGATTTGGATGCCTGTGTTTTGACGGCACGAAAAGACGGTGAGAGCAGTAACTCTTCGTATCTAGTGGCTTATATAGTGGACAATAATTCTAATTCGTGGGATATAGCGAAGCTGCAAGAGAGTGTTAGCTCAATACTTCCTGATTATGGGCAACCTCGCTTTTGGGTTCTGATGGATAGCATCCCTCTTTTGGCTGATGGGAAGCCGGATTTTCAATTATTGCCGAAACCAGAAGATATCAAGATAGAGGACTCGCAGAAGCAGGTTTCTGACGGCAATATGACTGAGGACAAACTGATATCTATATGTAAGGAAGTTTTAAATGTATCTGATATCGGATACAACGATAATTTTTTTCAAATGGGTGGAGACTCTTTAAAAGCGACTGTTCTTCTAAGCAGAATTAACAAGGAATTCGAAGTATATATTCCGCTGGTACAAATTTTACATTTGCAAACGATTGCACAACTGGCTGCACATGTAAAAGGAGGACAAAAGCGAAAGTTTGAGCCGCTTGTTCGGGCAGATTTACAGCCCTTTTATCCGGTATCTCCCGCTCAAAAAAGAATGTATGTGCTGGATCAACTGGGTGGAGGTGCAGCGTATCATGTATCAGGTCAACTGCATATAGAGGGAGAGTTACACGTTTCCAGGTTCATTGATGCCGTGAAGGAGGTTTTTTCACGGCATGAATCCTTTCGGACGTATTTTGAGATAGTAGACGGGGAAACCGTGCAGAAGGTACAGGATATGCTTTCACTGGACATTCCTGTTACTCCAATTTCTGAAGAGGATGTTAATCACGCCCGTGAACTGTTTATTCAACCATTTGACCTGAGTAAGGCTCCTTTAATTCGTGCTGAGCTGTTCGCAATCCATCGTGACCAGTTTATGTTGCTGATCGATATGCACCATATCATTTCAGACGGCTTCTCGATGGCAGTATTAATGGATGAGATCAGCACACGGTATCAGGGTATGCCACTTGTCCCCGTTGACGTTCACTACAAAGACTATGTCGTTTGGCAAAAACAACATTATGCCGGAGACAGTCAAGCAAAGGATGAAGCATTTTGGTTAGACACGTTGGATGGCGAGCTCCCTGTATTGGACCTGCCAACTGACTTTGCTCGTCCGTCAAGTCAGAGCTTCGCAGGGGACAGCCTTACCTTCATTATGCAATCCAAGCTGACGGATAGACTTAATCAATTGACAAGAGACACGGGAGCAACGCTCTTTATGGTGCTTTTGGCAGCTTATAATGTGCTGTTAAGCAAATACTCGGGGCAAGAGGACTTCCTCGTAGGTACACCGGCAGCGGGTAGAGGGCATGCGGATACGGAAGCAATGATCGGCATATTTGTGAATACTTTAGTTCTCCGTAATCGACCGCTGGCATCCCAGCCATTCAGTGCTTTTCTGGAGGACGTCAAACATAACACTCTGCTTGCGTTGGAGCACCAGGAATATCCATTTGACCAACTGGTCGACAAACTGGATCGAGTACGCGATGTAAGCCGCAATCCCATCTTTGATACGATGTTCAGTCTGCAAAATAAGGGAACAGAGGTCATTGAACTCGGCGGATTTCGTTTGCAACCGAATGAGTTTAATTTAGGTGTATCGAAGTTCGATCTTTCATTACATGTAACGGAAACTCAAGACCAGTTAACTTTAACCTGGGAGTATGCGACCAGCCTATTTAAGTTGGAGACGATTGAGCGATTTGCCCTCCATTATATAAAAGTGTTGGAAATCGTAACTCAAGATGTCGGAATTCGCTTGGCTGACATGGATATGCTGACAGAAGAAGATAAGCACTTATTACTATATGAGTTCAACAACACCTCTGCCTATTTTCCGCAGGATGCAACGATTCACGGAAGGTTTGAGCAGCAGGTTAGCAGGACTCCAGATGACATGGCAATCATATTTGGAGATAAGTGTATGACTTACCAAGAGTTGAATGAGCTGGCGAATCGTTTAGCGCGAACGCTGCGAGCGGATGGAGTGGGACCGGATCAGCCGGTGGGGATTATCGCTCAGCGTTCACCTGAGATGATGATTGGCATCTATGCAATTCTAAAAGCAGGTGGAGCTTATGTACCCATTGATCCGGGATACCCACAGGAAAGAATTCAATATATGCTTGAAGATTCGAGAACACAATTGGTGCTGACACAACCACAGTTTGCAGAACAGCTGAAGCAATATGCGGACTGCAAGGTAATGGTGTTGGATTATGCTTCCACGATCATGGTTTCTCAAACGTCCAGATCGACGGAGCCTACGACCGACTGCATGAGTAGCTGGCATGAAGATGCCTCCAACCTTGCGCCTTTAGCAGAACCAAACCATGCGGCCTATATCATCTACACATCCGGTTCCACAGGGAAACCGAAAGGGGTTATTGTTGAGCACCGCTCAGTCGTGAATCGGCTCTGCTGGATGCACAATAGATATGGGCTGAGCGAAGAAGATACGATTTTGCAAAAAACTGCCTTTACTTTTGACGTATCCGTATGGGAGTTGTTCTGGTGGTCGATGGTGGGCTCAAAAGTAAGCTTGTTGCCAATCGGCGGAGAAAAGTCTCCCGAACAGATCCTGAACACGATTAATGAAGACAAGGTGAGCACCCTTCATTTTGTACCCGCGATGCTGCATATTTTTCTGGAATATCTGGAGCAGCAACCAAGGGAAACGGTGCAAGCACAATTGAAAACGTTAAAACATGTATTTGCCAGCGGTGAAGCATTGCCTCCTCAGCAGGTGGCGCGTTTCTATCGAATTATGTCAGGGATTGGAAGCGCAAAACTAATTAACTTGTATGGTCCAACAGAAGCTACTGTAGACGTTTCATTCTTTGAATGCGAGCCTGTGGAAGAGCACTCGGTGATCCCGATCGGTAAACCGATTGATAATATTCAATTGTATGTTGTACAGGAAGGTACGGAGCGATTGCAGCCGATTGGAGTGGTGGGAGAACTTTGTATCAGTGGTATAGGAGTAGCCCGTGGCTATCTTAATAGACCGGAATTGACCAAGGAGAAGTTCGCTGCCAATCCGTTTAACAGCGGAGCGGAGGATTATGAGCGGATGTACCGCACAGGAGATTTGGCGCGTTGGATGCCTGATGGCAACATTGAGTATCTGGGTCGGATCGATCAACAGGTAAAAGTGAGAGGATATCGTATTGAACTGGGCGAGATTGAAGCGCAGTTGCTCTCTATAGACGGAATCCAATCAGCAGTAGTCGTAGCGCGGGAGAACAAAGACGGCTACAAGGATTTGTGTGCATACTTTGTGGCTTCTGAGCCATTAAGTCCGCTGGACGTGCAGAATGCGCTCAAGCAAAAGCTGCCGTTTTATATGATTCCAGCATATGTGGTGCCAATGCAGCAGCTTCCTCTTACAGCCAATGGAAAAACGGACCGAAAAGCGTTACCTGAGCCGGACCGACATGACCCTTTACAAACGGATTATGTTGCTCCGAGAAATGATGTGGAAAAGGCGTTGGTCATGGTATGGCAAGACGTTTTGGGATGTGATCACATAGGCATTCGAGATCACTTTTTTCTGCTCGGCGGCGATTCTATTAAGGCCGTTCAGGTTGCTTCACGTCTGCGTCAGCATGGTTATTCCCTTGACATTTCTCTTTTGATGGAGCACCCGTTCATTGAGGATCTCAGCAAGCTTGTGACAACTTTGTTCCGCTACACAGACCAGAATTCGATACATGGAGAGATTCCAATAACATCGATTCAGCGGCAGTTGAATGAACTGGGCACATTTTACACCTTGCGGACGGCAACATCCATGCTATTTGCAGGCAACCCGGACTTCGATGAGGACCTGTTACGGTCTGTGCTGCAAACATTAACTACTCATCACGAGGGATTACGGCTTGGTCAGGCGTCGATCGACGAACCGTCAATCCTTGTATACCGAGATGAAAATGAAGAATTGTTCACACTTGATGTGTTCTCTCTAGTAGATGATGACCATGAAGCTAGCAAGCAATTACAGAGCGAATGCTTCCAGATTCAAAATAGTTATGGAATGTTTGAGGGACCCAGAGTACGCGCAGGCTTATTCCGGATGTCGGGCTCCGACCAGTTCTTCCTTTCTGTAGATCCGCTAGTGGCTGATCCCACATCTTGGCGTATCCTGCTTGAGGATTTCACAACTGCCTATGAACAAGCTCTCAACGGGGAACCGATAGTGCTTCCTGACAAAACAGATTCTTACCGCTCCTGGATGCGGTGGCTAGAAGACTATGCAGACAGCAAAAAGCTGGCCAAAGAGAAACTCTACTGGCTGGATAAGGTTAATTTCGATGGCGAATTTATACCGAAGGACCATAAGACATCTGCACATTCCGAAACACTTCGTCCAGTAGAACATTGCATCATACAGCTTTCGGACGAGGAAACAAGCCAGCTGTTGACACGGGCTAACCAAACCTATAATACAGTGACCGCTGAGTTACTGCTTGCTGCATTGGGACTGACTATAGTGGAATGGTCCGGACAGTCTAAGATTTCCATTGGATTTGAACATTATGATCGGGAGCAACAAACTGTGACTTCGGACAAACCGGACCTTTCAAGAACCATAGGTCAATTCGGTTCCATATATCCGCTTGTCCTGGATATGGAGCCTGGGGGAGACCGTTCTCTTTTGCTCAGAAACGTAAAGGAGACGGTCCGGCAAGTACCCAACCAGGGTTTAGGATATGGATTACTAAAATATGGTTCTGCAACCTCCGGTAGATCGGAACTTAATGCTAAGTATTACCCGGAAATTGGCTTCCGCTTGATTCATTCTGAATCGGTCAGTTCCTCTCACTTTCATACATCGCCTATGGATGTTGAATTAGGGTCCGGCCAGAATTGTAGCATTTCAGATTTAGCCTATCCCCTCTATCTGGATGGGTGGATGAAAGACGGTAAGCTTTCCATCTGCATGCTTTATAACCGTCACGCGTATGAAGCAGATACTATCCGAATGCTTCTCTTGCGTTTTGAACATCATTTGTCGGGCATTATTCAGCATTGTCTGGACCAATCCGGACGGCAACTAACACCATCGGATGTGGGAGCACGTGGTTTGGATCTAGATGAGTTTGAAGACATGAAGCAGTTTTATGAGAATCTATAACGATTCGTACGAGGAGGATATCCATGATCAAAGGACTTGAAATTGAAAAAGTGGTCAACTTGACTCCCTTACAGGAAGGAATGCTCGTTCATGCGCTGATGGAACCAGAATCACAGGCTTATTACGAGCAATTACGTATTTCTATTCGGGGAGATCTGGATTGGAATGCCCTGCAAAAAAGCTTTCAGCTACTGGTTCAGCGTCATGAAACGCTGCGCTCGAACATTTATCATAAATCCGCTTCTCGTTCGCGGCTGATTGTCTTTAAGAAGCGAAACACGGCGATTACTTACGAAAATATGACAGAACTGACCGGAAAGGAGCAAGCCGACGCTATTCGTAGATTTATGGATGTGGACCGTAACACCCATTACGATTTGAGCAGGGATATGCTCATCCGGATGGCTGTACTTCAAACGGATAAAGATGTCTATACGTTGCTTTTAAGTTTTCACCATATTATTATGGACGGCTGGTGTCTTGGCATCATAATGGACGAGTTGTTAACGGCCTATGAGGCCTACCATACAGGCCGTTCCGTTCAATTGCCTGAACCACGACCTTACACCGAGTATGCCGACTGGCTTGAAGAACAGGATCAGGAGGCCGCCAAGAACTACTGGAGTTCTGTATTACAAGGCTACGAACAAACAGCTGGACTTCCGATGCTAAAAACTCCAGCTACAACTTCTGAAAAAGGCGGCTATCTGCTACAGGAATATAGAACGACGCTGACGGAAAAAGAGACCAGCACTTTGCGTGCGATTGCTGAATGCAATGGGACCACGCTCAGCAGTCTTTTTCTGGCCGCCTGGGGAATTGTACTTAGTCGTTACAACGGAAGCAAAGACGTAGTTTTTGGCACGGTGGTATCTGGCCGCCCGTCGGAATTAGATGAAGTAGAGCGAATTGTGGGATTGTTCATTAATACCATTCCATTACGAATTAGATTGAATGAAGAAAAGAGTTTTGTTGAATTGTTGCGCGATGTCCAGAGAGCCTCTGTCCAAGGAAGGATGAACGGATACTGTTCACTTGCTGAAATCCAGTCGCAATCTGCACTCAAGCAACGTTTGCTTGATCATATCGTTGTATTCGAGAACTATCCGCTGGAAAACATGATCGGGAGACGGGACTGGCAAGACAAACTCGGATTCATTATTGATGACGCCCGGTTATTCGAAGAAATACCGTATGACTTTAATATTGAAGTTGAAGACAAGAAGGCAATGAGTTTCATATTGTCCTATAACGGCAAGGTATACAACAGTGAAGCGATGAAGCATCTGGCCCATCATTTGAAGCATGTCTTCCTCCAAGTTGCCAGCAATGCAGATGTTTGCCTCCGTGACGTTCGGCTGTTAACAACCGAAGAAGAGGCTAATTTGACGAAAATATGGAGCGGACCCGTTGTCCAGTTTCCTGCACTTACTTTTCACGGGCTATTCGAAGCGCAGACGGAGCGTACACCAGAACTAGCAGCCGTCATATATGAAGATACGATGCTCACTTACAGACAACTCAATGATAGAGCAGACGCTCTTGCCCATCTTTTGCAGAAGCGTGGAATTACACGGGAGAGTCTGGTCGCTGTCATGGTTGACAGATCTGTTGAGATGATAGTGGCGGTGCTGGGAATTATGAAAGCAGGAGCTGCCTATGTGCCAGTAGATCCCGTGTATCCAGAAGAGCGTATTGAATATATGCTGCGTGACTGTGGAACGACGATTGTGCTTACGCAATCTCACCTGACGGGCTGGCTGAAAACAATGGATTTTATGGGCGAGGTAGTCGATCTCGCTACCTTGCCACTCCAGCCCGAGATGGATTCGAACAAGCAGTATATCTCCACATATGAGTCCAGCTCTTTGGCGTATGTCATTTATACATCGGGTACCACAGGTAAGCCCAAAGGCGTTATGGTTGAACATCAACAATATGTCAACACCGCACTCGGTTACAGACACAGCCAAGGATTTAAAGATTTCCCTGTTAAGCTACTGCAAATTGCCAGCATGTCGTTTGATGTGTTTGCATGCGATTTGGCCAAGGCATTTGTCAATGGAGGTACCTTGGTCATTTGTCCTGAAAACGTGAGAAATGATCCAGCTGCCCTGGCTACACTGTTGGAGCAGCAGGAGATTACTACGTTTGAGACGCCGCCTGTGCTTTTAGCTCTGCTATTGAATTACATCTATGAGCATGGTACAAATATCAGTTCCCTAAAGCTGCTTACTACTGGAGCAGATAGCTTGGCTGTTGCAGATTACCGTAAGATGTTGACACGTTTTGGCAGCAAGATGCGGATTATTAATACGTATGGAGTTACCGAAGCCGCAATCGAATCTAGCTTTTATGAGGACGAGCTGGAAAAATTGCCTCTGTCCGGAATTGTCCCTATCGGCAGAGCTCTACCAAATCATAAGTTATATATTGTTGATGAAAGGATGCGTCCGGTCCCTGTCGGTGTAACGGGCGAGCTGTGTATTGGTGGAGCTTCTGTAGCGCGGGGATATCTGAACAGACCGGAGCTTTCAACTGAGAAATTCGTGTCTGATCCGTTCTCGCCTGGTGGACGCTTGTATCGTACTGGGGATCTGGCGCGCTGGCAGCCAGATGGGAATATTGATTTTATCGGGCGAGCTGACTACCAATATAAAATTCGCGGATACCGGATTGAGCCTGGAGAAATCGAATCTATTTTGCTCGAAACGGAAGGAGTGCGCCAGGCTGTTGTTGTTGATCGACTGGACACAGCGGGACAAAAGTATTTATGTGCCTATGTTGCAGGTGCAGCTGAGAAAGACATACTGCGAGATAAACTGGCTCAGCAGTTACCAGTCTACATGGTTCCAGCCCAAATCATTGTATTGGAACAGTTGCCATTGACCCATAACGGGAAAATAGACCGATCCAATCTGCCCGAACCAGATGAAATAGCATCGGTGGATAGCATATATGAGGCACCACAGGATGAATTGGAAAAAACAATTGCTTTGATCTGGGAAGAAGTGATCGGCGTTAAACCAATTGGATTACACAACAACTTTTTCGAGCTTGGCGGGGACTCGATTAAAGCATTGCAAATTGCAATCCGCTTAAATGCCAAAGGCCTGAAAATGGAAGTAAAGGACTTATTCCGTTACCCTGAAATTCACTTGATAGCACCGTTTATAAAAAAAATCACCCGTATCATTCCCCAGGGGATTGTAGAGGGTGAGGTAGAATTGACACCCATTCAACTCGATTTTTTTCAGCATCATCGGAGAGATCGTCACCATTATAATCAGGCGGTCATGCTACAAAATGACGGAGGATGGAATGAATTATGGCTGAAAAACGCTATGGACAAGCTGGTAGCCCATCACGATGCATTACGCATCATTTTTGTGGAAGAGGAAAAGGGAGCCCCCGCCTATAACAGGGGAGTGAACGAAGGTGAGTTCTTTACATTAACGAGCTATGATTTGACACAATCAAGCCGGCCTGAAGAAGAAATCCGACACATTGGCGATGAGCTGCAAAGCAGTTTGGATCTGCAACGAGGTCCTCTCATACGTTTGGCTTTATTCCATTTGTCCGGTGAAGATCATCTGATGATCGTTATCCACCATCTTATTGTAGACGGTGTGTCTTGGAGAATTTTGCTGGAAGATTTGGGCACCGCCTATGATCAGGTAGCTCGCGGTGAGATGCCGAATCTGCCTGCCAAGACGGATGCTTACAAAGAGTGGGCTTCAGGACTGACTACTTACGCCGAAAGTGTACAGGTACGCCAAGAAATCAGCTACTGGAACAATGTAGATTCACGCAGGATGCGTCGATTGCCAAGGGATCATGAAATCGCGGTTAGCCTGATACAGGATCGACGCCTAGCGGAGGTGGTACTCGGCAGGGATGAGACGGAAAAGCTGTTGAAGCATGTACATCATGCCTATCATACGGAAATGAATGATCTGTTACTTACAGCCTTGGGTCTGGCTTTTTATGATTGGAGCGGCTATAACGAAATCCCGATTTTGCTGGAGGGGCACGGCAGGGAGGAGATCATTAAAGATTTGGACATCTCTCGTACAGTCGGCTGGTTTACCTCCCTGTATCCTTTTGTAATCGAGGTCAACAGACCCGAAAATTTGGCCTATCAGATCAAAATGGTTAAAGATAAGCTGCGGCGGGTGCCTAATAAGGGCATCGGTTATGGTATTTTACGTTATTTGACCAAAGACCAGACTAAATCCGCTTCTCTAGTCGCAGCACCATTCCCGGAAATTAGCTTCAATTATTTGGGACAATTCGACGAAGAAAACAGCGCAGACATGCCTTGGCGTATTTCTCGATTAGCAGACTTAGCCAATGGTGAGAGAAGCCCGCGTGCGGAAAAGACGAATACATTTGACATTAACGGCATGATCACAAACGGAATCCTTCGGTTTGGATTTGAATATAACGGGCTTGAATATGGTGCAGCGACGGTAGAGCGATTAACGATCGGCTTTAAAAAACATCTATTGAATATTATCCATCATTGTTGCACTAAGGATCAGGCGGAGCGCAGCCCTACGGATTTTACATATAATCAATTGTCTATGGGGCAATTTGAACAAATATCAAGCCGATTATCGGATAAGCTGGGAAATCTGTTGAAATAAAGGATATCCGCAAGTTGAAACTCAAATTCTGCATGGATAAAGGAAAGGTGAATGATTTGGCACAGGTAAATATTAAAGATATCTATCCGCTATCCCCGATGCAGGAGGGAATGTTCTTTCATTCCATCCTCGACGCAAAATCAGAAGCTTACTTTGAGCAGACTGTTATTACCTTTAATGAAGTGCTAGATGTTCATTTGGTTCAGCAAAGCTTGCAGCAGCTCATGAATCGATATGATATATTCCGTACCATTTTTATGTATAAAGAAACAGAACGTCCGCTTCAAATTGTCCTGGAAGAACGTGAAGCGATGCCGGTTCATTTCGAAAATATCAGTGTTTTTCCTGAAGCTGAGAAAAGAGAGCATTTTACTGACTTTTTAAAGACAGAGCGTCAAGCGGGTTTTGACTTGGAAAAAGATGTTCCGATTCGGCTTGCCCTGTTTGAATGGAGTGATGAGTCTTCCAGACTTGTCTGGAGTGTTCATCACATTATAATGGATGGTTGGTGCATGGGAACGGTAGCCCAGGAATTTTTCACCATCTATACTTCCCTTCGGTCCGGAGTGCCTGCACAATTGGATACGGTATATCCGTACAGCAGTTTTATTCAGTGGCTGGAGCAACAGGACAAGGAAGAAGCGACAGCCTATTGGCAGGGGTATTTAAATGGGCTTGAAAATGAAACGATTTTACCGGGCTATAACCGTCCATTGAATCCAATCTTCGAAGCAGACCGTTACACATGCAAGCTGGGGAAAGAATTGACTCAAGGAATGGAGAGAATAGCTAAACACTACCACACGACAGTCAGCACTGTATTTCAGACGGTATGGGGATTATTGCTTCAAATGTACAACCACAGCCGGGATGTTGTGTTCGGGTCCGTAGTATCCGGCAGACCAGATGAAGTTCCGGGAATTGAAAATATGGTGGGATTGTTCATTAACACAATACCAACACGCATAACCAGTGATGTGGACCAGAGATTTTCGGATCTGCTTATATCTGTGCAAAACTCCAACATCGAGTCTACTCAGTACTCTTATTCTTCCTTGGCAGATATTCAGAATCACACGGATTTGAAACAAAATTTAGTCCGTCATATTGTTGTTTTTGAGAACTATCCTTATTCAGAGGAGCTTATTCATGCGGAAAAAGGGCCTGATACACTTCAGGTCACCGACGTGGAGGATATTGTACAGACCAACTATGATTTTAATGTGATTGTCGTTCCTGGATCACAGTATGAAGTTACTTTTAGTTACAATCGGCTGGTTTACGATGAAAATTGGATTAGGCTAATTGCAGCTCATCTTAAACGGGGACTGGAACAGATTGTTCAACAGCCGGATCTACTGATTTCCGATTTGGAATTTCTGACGACGGAAGAGAAAAGTCAGGTTTTATCCCAATTTAGCGGAGTACAGATCTCATATCCTTCTAGTGATACCATCCATCTTTGTTTTGAAAAACAAGTAGAAAAGACACCGAAGACAATAGCAGTTGTCTGTGAGAACTCCAGTCTGACTTATGCTGAGCTGAATGAACGTGCTAACCGACTAGCTCGTACCCTACGTAGTTACGGCACCACAACCGATCGGCTGGTTGGACTCATGACTGATCGTTCTATAGATATGGTGGTCGGCATCCTCGCTATTCTTAAAGCAGGAGGGGCATATGTACCCATCGATCCGTCATATCCAGAGGAACGTATCCGTTATATATTTGACGATTCCGGTGCAGACCTGCTTTTGACGCAAAGCCATCTTGTGGAAAAGGTCAAAGAGGCCGCTTTTGGAGGAAAAGTCCTAGTATTGGATGAAGATCCAACTATATATCACATGGAAGGGTCAAATCTGGAGGCTGTATCAGGAGCAAACGATCTAGCCTATGTCATATACACTTCAGGTACTACAGGACTGCCTAAAGGTGTAATGCTGGAGCACCATGGATTGTGTAACCTGAAAACGTATTTTGATGAAACATTGCAGATAAGTCCGTCAGATCGTGCCCTACTGTTTGCGAGCTACGCATTTGATGCTGCCTGCTGGGAAATATTCCAGGCGCTATTTTGTGGCGCGACACTTTACGTGCCTACTTCGGAAATCATACTGAACTACAACCAGTTTGAACAGTACATGGCGGATCATAAAATTACGGTGGCAGCATTACCTCCTACCTACGCCGTGTATCTAAACCCAGAACGAATGCCGGATCTGCGTATTCTGTTCACCGCTGGTTCCGCTTCCTCGATGGAGCTCGTAACCAAGTGGAAGGATCAGGTCTCCTATTTTAATGGTTACGGACCGACAGAAAACTCGGTAGCAACGTCTATTTGGCCGGTGTCGGAGCACCCCGGAGCAATCGATACCATTTCCATAGGACGTCCCGTACCCAACCACCGGGTGTACATGATCGATGCTCTTGGTCATCTTTTACCTGCTGGAATAGCAGGGGAGTTGTGTGTATCCGGCCCAGGACTAGCACGCGGTTACCTGCACCGTCCGGAATTAACGGCTGAACAATTTGTGACCAATCCGTTTGCAGGTGGGGAAGCGGGCTATGAACGCATGTATCGGACAGGCGACCTGGCAAGATGGTTGCCTGACGGCAACATTGAGTACATGGGCCGGATTGACCATCAGGTCAAAATTCGCGGTTACCGGATTGAACTGGGCGAAGTTGAGACGGCTATGCTGAAGGCAGATCGCATGCAAGAGGTCATCGTACTGGCACATGCTAACAGCCAAAACCAACACGAACTGGTTGCCTACTACGTGGCGGAACGGGAAGTGACGGGGAGCGAGCTTCGCAAGCAGCTGAGTGAAGAACTCCCGAATTATATGGTTCCCTCGCACTTTGTTCAGATGGAGCAAATGCCGCTCACACCCAACGGCAAAATCGACCGTAAGGCATTGCCGGCACCGGAGCAGATTTCCCGTTCCACGCAGGAATATAGGGCTCCGCGGACAGCAGAGGAGCAGGCTCTGGCTCATGTGTGGGAGGCTGTACTGGGCGGCGGTCCGGTCGGATTGACGGATCAATTTTTTGATCGGGGCGGGGACTCGATCAAGGCGATTCAGGTATCCTCACGCCTACTGCAGGCAGGATACAAGCTGGATATCAAAGACTTGTTTAAGTACCCTGAGGTTGCTGAGCTAGCTACGCACCTGCGTGTGTCGGATACCCAATTAGCTGATCAGGAAGAGGTCAGCGGAGCTGTGCTGCTGACACCGATTCAGCAGTGGTTTGTGGAACAAGAGCAGCCTGTGCCGGACCACTTTAATCAGGCGGTTATGCTTCACCGGGAGCAGGGATTCGAGGAAGAGCCGCTACGCCAGGCACTGACGCAGTTGGTGGTGCACCATGACGCGTTGCGGATGGTGTTCCGCAAGGCAGAGCAAGGCTGGGAAGCGTGGAACCGCGGAGTGAAGGAAGGAAAGCTGTATGATCTGGAAGTGGCCAATTTCAAAGACGTGCCGATCGGTCCCACATTGGGTCAAGCTATAGAATCCTGGGCCAGCACTATTCAGAGTAACATCCGACTGGATGAAGGACCTCTGTTGAAAGTGGGCCTGTTCCACTGCGCTGATGGGGACCATCTGCTACTGGCTATTCATCATATGGTGGTAGACGGCGTATCGTGGCGGATACTGTTGGAGGATTTGTCGAATGCCTATGAGCAGGCTGTACGTGGAGAAACCATACAGCTCCCGACGAAAACAGACTCCTTCCGGGTCTGGTCGGAGCGGTTGTCAGCCTATGCCGACAGCCCTGAGATGGAAAGTGAGCACGTATACTGGGAGCAATTGAATGAATTGACGGCATACGAGTCTTTAAAACTTTCAGAATTGCTGGATTATAATAAAAAACCATTGACCATAAATAACACAGCTACTTTGAGCTTGAAATTCACGAAAGAAGAGACTGATCAACTGCTAAAGCAGGCCCATCGCGCGTACAACACAGAAGTGAACGATCTGTTGCTGACGGCACTCGGCAAGACGTTAAGCACTTGGTCTGGCAGTGAGCAGGTTGCAATTCTTCTGGAAGGCCATGGCCGGGAAGATATCATGAAGGATACGGATATTTCACGAACAGTTGGCTGGTTCACGAGCCAATATCCGGTACTGCTGCGGATTAACGGGAAAGATCATATATCCGGACACATCAAACGGATGAAGGAAATGCTGCGAGGCATCCCGCATAAAGGGATCGGGTATGGCATCTGGAGATATCTCAGCCAGAACGGACCGTCCGGGGCAACATACGCCCAGCCACAGATCAGCTTTAATTATTTGGGCGAATTTGATCAAACGCTGCGGCACAGCGAAACGCGCATGTCACCGTACTCCAGTGGAGCAGATGTTAACGAACAGACCAGAATGCCGTGTTCCCTGGATGTGGGGGGCATTGTAACAGATGAAATGCTTGAGCTGGATATTCGTTATAACACAAAAGTATTACAGGAAGATAATGTAATAAAATTAGCCAGGGAACTCAAGCAGAATGTGCTGGAAGTGATCCGCCACTGTATATCACGGGAGCGTTCTGAATTGACGCCGAGTGATGTGCTGCTTCCGGGTCTAAGCCTGGAAGCATTGGACCGGATGGTGGAGCAGATTCAGCCTGACGGAGAGCTTGAGAATATATACCCCATGACGCCGATGCAAAAAGGCATGCTATTCCACAACATGCTGGATTCCCAATCGAACGCGTATGTGGAGCAGTCCACCTTTGAATTGAAGGGAAAGCTGGATCTTGTGGCATTCGCCGCCAGTCTGGACTTGCTGGTACAGCGCCATTCAGCACTGCGGACCAACTTCCGGAGCGATTTGCAGGATGAACCCTTGCAAGTGGTATACCGAAGTAAACGCGGAGATTTGTACGTGGAGGATATACGAGAGAAGGAGAAGGCGGCGCAGGAGCAGTATATCGAGGAGTTCGCGCGTCGGGATCAGCAGAAGGGGTTTGATCTGGCAAAGGATACGCTGATGAGGGTATCCATCTTCTGTACATCAGACGATTCATACCATTTTGTATGGAGCTTCCATCACATCATAATGGACGGCTGGTGCTTGTCACTGGTCACCAATGAGGTCTTTGGAGGATATACCACCCTTACAGAAGGAAAGCCACCGCAATTGCCTGTGGTAACACCATACAGTCGATACATCGAATGGCTGGAGGAGCAGAACCGTCAGGAAGCAGCGGAGTATTGGAGTAGTTATCTGCAGGGCCATGAGGAGACGACGGTCTTGCCTCAGGCCAAAACAGGGAAGGCGAAGGGATATGAGGCTGAATATCTGGAATTTGATTTAGGTATAGACCTGACGGCGGAACTTCAGAAGCTGGCAAAGCAAGAACAGGTGACGATAAATACGCTGATGCAAACAGCCTGGGGTGTTTTGCTGCAAAAATATAACCGCACAGAGGATGTCGTTTTCGGTAGTGTGGTATCGGGACGTCCAGCGGACATTGCGGGAGTAGAGCAAATGATCGGACTTTTCATTAATACCATACCAGTCCGTATTCAAGGTGGACCGGCAACTGCATTTGCTGAGTTAATGAAGCAAACTCAGAGGCAGGCGCTTTCTGCCAATGCCTATGACACTTTCCCGCTATATGAAATTCAGGCACTGACCGAGCAGAAGCAGGATTTAATCAAGCACATTATGGTATTCGAAAATTATCCGGTGGAACAGCAGGTAGAACAGCTGGGAAGTGATGGGCAGGAACCATTCACGATTTCGAACGTGGTGGTCACAGAACAAACCAACTACGATTTGAATGTTGTCGTGATGCCAGGAGAAGGCATCAAGATTCGTTTTATGTATAACGCATTGAGCTTTGATCAAACCGGGATTGAGCGTCTGTATGGACATTTTGCCCGTCTGCTGGAGCAAATTTCGTTCAACCCGTATATTCGCGTTGAAGAACTGGAAATGGTGACAACGGCGGAAAGACAACAGATTACAGGCGAGTTTAACGACACGGCTTCTGTATATCCGCGCAATCAGACAATCCAAAAGCTGTTTGAGGAGCAGGCCGAACGTACGCCAGATCACGTGGCCGTCACTTTGGATCATCAATCGTTGACCTATCGGGAACTCAATGAGAAGGCTAACCGATTAGCGCATACGCTACAGACTGCTGGAGTGAAGGCCGATGAGCCTGTCGGCATTCTAACGGAGCGTTCGTTGGATATGATTATCGGAACGTTGGCTATTTTGAAGGTTGGAGGCGCGTATGTGCCGATAGATCCTCAATATCCCGAAGATCGTATTCGCTATATGCTGGAGGATTCGGGAGCCAAACTGCTGCTGACTCAACAAGATTTACTGGATCGTTGCTATTTTGATGGACAGATTGTCAATCTGAATGATGATACGTCCTACAGTTCGGATGCTTCCAATTTGGGGATAGATGGAGCGGGCGAACATGCTGCTTATGTCATCTATACCTCGGGATCAACAGGCAAGCCTAAGGGCGTCGTTGTTGAGCATCAAAGTGTCGTTCGCTTGGTGCGTAATACGGATTATGTGCCGTTCGATGAATCGATCCGAATGTTGCAGACTTGCGCATTTGTATTTGATGTGTCTACGTTTGAAATTTGGGGGGCGCTACTGAACGGCGGTCGGCTTGTACTCGTGCATAAGGATGATCTTTTGGACGCAGCTAAGCTCAAGGAGACCATACGGGATCATCGCATCACCATGATGTGGCTGACTACACCGCTATTTAATCAGCTTTCGCAGCAGGACAGTAAATTGTTCGGAGATGTGAAGTATTTGCTGGTCGGAGGCGACGTGCTGTCTGCGCCGCATATTAACCGGGTGTTACGGGATAATCCGGACATGAATATCATTAACGGCTATGGACCAACGGAAAATACTACTTTTTCGACGGCTTATCATATTAAGGAAGAACAGCTTGATTCTGTGCCGATCGGGCGTCCTATCCGCAATTCGACGGCGTATGTGGTCGATTCGGCGTTTAACCTGCAGCCGATTGGAGCATGGGGTGAGCTGGTTGTTGGCGGAGACGGAGTCGCACGCGGTTACTTGAACCGTCCTGAATTGACGGCTGAGAGATTTCTTGCTAATCCGTGGGTGGACGGAGATCGCCTATACTGCACGGGAGACCTTGTTCGCTGGCGTGAAGACGGTACATTGGAATACGCTGGACGGATGGATCAACAAGTTAAAATTCGCGGCTACCGAATTGAGCTGGGCGAGGTCGAGTCGGCTATGCTGAAAATAGGTCGTATCCAAGAGGTCAGCGTACTGGCCCATGCGACAAACCAAAACCAACACGAACTGGTTGCCTACTACGTGGCGGAACGCGAAGTGACGGGGAGTGAGCTTCGCAAGCAGCTGAGTGAAGAACTCCCGAATTATATGGTTCCCTCGCACTTTGTTCAGATGGAGCAAATGCCGCTCACACCCAACGGCAAAATCGACCGTAAGGCATTGCCGGCACCAGAACAGATTTCCCGTTCTACGCAGGAATATAGTGCTCCACGGACGGCAGAGGAGCAGGTTCTGGCTCGTGTGTGGGAGGCTGTACTGGGCGGCGGTCCGGTCGGATTGACGGATCAATTTTTTGATCGGGGCGGGGACTCGATCAAGGCGATTCAGGTATCCTCACGCCTACTGCAGGCAGGATACAAGCTGGATATCAAAGACTTGTTTAAGTACCCTGAGGTTGCTGAGCTAGCTACGCACCTGCGTGTGTCGGATACCCAATTAGCTGATCAGGAAGAGGTCAGCGGAGCAGTGGTGCTGACACCGATTCAGCAGTGGTTTGTGGAACAAGGGCAGCCTGTGCCGGACCACTTTAATCAGGCGGTTATGCTTCACCGGGAGCAGGGATTCGAGGAAGAGCCGCTACGCCAGGCACTGACGCAGTTGGTGGTGCACCATGACGCGTTGCGGATGGTGTTCCGCAAGGCAGAGCAAGGCTGGGAAGCGTGGAACCGCGGAGTGAAGGAAGGAAAGCTGTATGATCTGGAAGTGGCCGATTTCAAAGACGTGCCGATCGGTCCCACATTGGGTCAAGCTATAGAAGCCTGGGCCAGCACTATTCAGAGTAACATCCGACTGGATGAAGGACCTATGCTGAAAGTGGGCCTGTTCCACTGCGCTGATGGGGACCATCTGCTACTGGCTATTCATCATATGGTGGTAGACGGCGTATCGTGGCGGATACTGTTGGAGGATTTGTCGAATGCCTATGAGCAGGCTGTACGTGGAGAAACCATACAGCTCCCGACGAAAACAGACTCCTTCCGGGTCTGGTCGGAGCGGTTGTCAGCCTATGCCGACAGCCTTGAGATGGAAAGTGAGCACGTATACTGGGAGCAATTGAATGAACTGGCGGCATCCGAGTCGCCCCAACTTCCAGTGTCCCAAGAGCATAGCGATAAGTTTATGCAGCAAGACATGGGTATCGTAAATGTGAGGCTTACGAAGGAAGAGACTGATCAACTACTGAAGCAAGCCCACCGCGCGTACAACACAGAAGTGAATGATTTGTTGTTGACGGCACTCGGCAAGACGCTAAGCGCTTGGACTGGCAGTGAAAAGGTTGCGATTCTTCTCGAAGGCCATGGCCGGGAAGAAATCATAAAAGATACGGATATATCACGGACGATTGGCTGGTTTACGAGTCAATACCCGGTACTGCTGCGGATTAACCGGGAAGATGATATCTCCGGGCACATCAAACGGATGAAGGAGATGCTGCGCAGCATTCCACATAAAGGAATTGGGTATGGCATCTGGAGATATCTCAGCCAGAATGGACCGTCCGGGGCAACATACGCCGAGCCACAGATCAGCTTTAATTATTTGGGCGAATTTGATCAGACACTGCAGCATAGCGGCATGCATTTTTCTCCATATTCCAGCGGAGCTAATACTCATGAATTGACCCAAATGTCCTGTGTTATGGACGTGGGAGGACTCGTTACAGATGGCATGCTGGAACTAAGTATTCAATACAACATTAAGGCACTCCAACAAAATGCTGCTGAGCAACTAGCAGAGCAATTCAAGCAGAACGTGCTGGAAGTGATTCAGCATTGTGCATCTCGGGAGCACTCCGAATTGACACCAAGTGATGTGCTGCTTTCGGACTTAAGCCTTGAAGAACTGGACCAGATGGTGGAGCAGATTCAGCCTGACGGAGAGCTTGAGAATATTTACCCCATGACGCCGATGCAAAAAGGCATGCTGTTTCACAACATGCTGGATTCCCAGTCGATCGCCTATGTGGAGCAGTCCACCTTTGAATTGAAGGGAACGCTGGATCTCGCTGCATTCGCCGCCAGTCTGGACTTGTTGGTACAGCGTCATTCAGCTCTGCGGACCAACTTCCGGAGCGATTTGCAGGACCAGCCGCTGCAAGTGGTGTACCGGAATAAACGCGGAGAACTGTACGTAGAGGATATACGTGAGAAGGAGAAGTCGGCGCAAGAGCAGTATATCGAGGAGTTCACGCGTCGAGATCAGCAGAGGGGCTTTGATCTGGCAAAGGATGCACTGATGCGTGTATCTATCTTGCGTACATCAGATGATTCATACCATTTTGTATGGAGCTTCCACCACATCATAATGGATGGCTGGTGTTTGTCGCTGGTTACCAACGAAGTCTTTGGAGGATATACCGCCCTAGCAGAAGGGAAGCAACCGCAATTGCCTGTGGTAACACCCTACAGCCGATACATCGAATGGCTGGAGGGACAGAACCGTCAGGAAGCAGCGGAGTATTGGAGCGGTTACCTGCGAGGCTATGAGGAGACGGCGGTTTTGCCGCAGGCCAAAACAGGGAAGACCCAGGGATATGTGGCCGAATATCTGGAATTTGATTTGGGTATAGACCTGACAACGGCTCTACTGCAATTGGCAAAGCAAGAACAGGTAACGATAAATACGCTGATGCAAACGGCCTGGGGTGTTTTGTTGCAAAAGTATAATCGCACAGAGGATGTCGTTTTCGGGAGCGTGGTATCTGGACGTCCAGCGGACATTGCCGGAGTAGAGCAGATGATTGGACTATTCATTAACACGGTCCCCGTCCGTATTCAAGGCGGACAAGCAACTGCATTTACAGAGCTGATGAAGCAAACTCAGCGGCAGGCGCTTGCTTCGGGATCATACGAAACGTTCCCACTCTATGAGATTCAGGCACAGGCAGAGCAAAAAGTGGAACTGATTAATCATATTATGGTATTTGAGAACTATCCGGTGGATGAACAAATTGAGCAATTAGGTGAAAGGGAGGAAGCTGATTTTATAATAACCGGAGCAGGAGCGGTTGAGCAGACGAATTATGATTTTAACATCGTGGTGTTACCGGGAGAGACGCTACGAGTTCATTTTGGTTACAATGCCCAGGTATATGATTATGAAAGGGTAGAGCAGATCCAGGGGCATTTGCTGCAACTGCTGGAGCAAATCAAGATCAATCCAGCTGGCCGGATTTGCGAGCTGGATATATTAACCGCGCAGGAACGCGAGCAAATGCTGGATGCTTGGTGTGACACGACAGCAGCATATCCACGTGAGCAGACGATTCACGGGTTGTTTGAGGAGCAGGTCTTGCGAACACCGGAGCAGGTAGCTGTATATTTTGAAGGAGCGCAAGTGACCTACCGTGAATTAAATGAGCGAGCGAACCGTCTGGCGCGTACTTTACGCAGTAACGGTGTGATGGCAGACGGCCTAGTCGGCCTGATGACAGAGCGATCGATTGACATGATTGTCGGCATCTTGGGTATTTTGAAAGCAGGGGGCGCCTACATTCCGATCGATCCGACTTATCCGGAGAACCGCATCCGTTATATGCTGGACGATTCAGGTACGGAACTGCTGTTAACGCAGCAGCATTTGGTTGAAAAAGTAGAATTTAGGGACAAGGTACTGCTGTTGGATGCAGAAATGGGCGAAGGCAGTGCGGATGCAAGTACGGCTGAGGCAAAAGGAAAAGCTATATCCGCATATCACAGGGATGGTTCGAATTTGGAAGCCACATCTGGTCCTCATAACCTAGCGTATGTAATCTATACGTCTGGAACGACAGGCCAGCCTAAGGGAGTCATGCTCGAGCATCGTGGACTCTGCAATCTGCATACGTATTTCAGGGAGACATTGCGAATCAGCAGTTCCGACCGTGTTGTATCGTTCGCCAGCTTTTCCTTTGATGCGGCATGCTGGGAAATGCTTCAGGCGCTCTTCAACGGGGCCACTTTATGTATCCCGACATCAGAGACCATTCTCAGCTATGACAAGTTTGAGCAGTATATGGCGGATCATCACATTACAATTGCAACGCTGCCCCCAACCTATGCCATATATTTGAGCCCAGAACGAATGCCGGAACTACGCATCCTGTTCACGGCCGGATCGGCGACCAGCACTGAGCTGGTTACTAAATGGAGAGACGGTGTGACCTATGTTAACGCCTACGGTCCAACGGAAAATTCCATAGCAACGTCTGTCTGGCCTGTACCGAGAGGTCCCGAAGCAGGGGGGGCTATATCAATCGGACGCCCTGTACTGAATCACCGCGTGTACATGGTCGATGCACATGGACAGCTTGCACCATCTGGAATCCCCGGTGAACTGTGCGTATCCGGTCCAGGACTGGCACGCGGTTACCTGCACCGCCCGGAATTAACGGCTGAACAATTTGTGGCTAATCCGTTTGCAGATGGGGAAGCGGGCTATGAACGCATGTATCGGACAGGCGACCTAGCAAGATGGATGCCTGACGGCAACATTGAGTACCTGGGCAGGATTGACCATCAGGTCAAAATTCGCGGTTACCGGATTGAACTGGGCGAGGTTGAGGCGGCTATGCTGAAGGCAGATCGCATGCAAGAGGCCATCGTACTGGCACATGCAAATAGCCAAAACCAACACCAACTCGTTGCCTATTATGTGGCGGAACGGGAAGTGACGGGGAGCGAGCTTCGCAAGATGTTAAATGAAGAACTCCCAAATTATATGGTCCCTTCACATTTCATTCAGTTGCAGAATGTACCTCTTACACCGAACGGTAAAATTGACCGTAAGGCGCTGCCGATACCAGAAGATCGTTTGGCCGACCATGTTGCACCGCGAACATGGATGGAAATAAAATTAGCAGATATCTGGCAGGATGTACTGGGTCTACCGCAAGTAGGCATCAACGAAAATTTTTTTGAAATTGGTGGTCATTCGCTACGGGCGACGACACTGACTTCTAGAGTTCGCAAAGATTTAAATAAACCGATGGAATTGCAAAACATATTTGAGGCACCGACGATCGAGCAATTGGCGGCCTTGCTTGAAGAACAGGATCAAATCACATATGCATCCATTCCGGTGGCGGAAAAACGCGACACTTACCCGCTTTCTTTCGCACAGACACGGATGTATGTGCTTCACCAGCTGGATCCGGAAGGAATAAGCTATAACACCACATCAGCACTGAGAGTAATCGGTCCGATAGATATGAAACTGGTGGAAGAGGTATTCCATCAATTAATTTCACGTCATGCGGCCCTACGGACAAGCTTTGAACTGGTAAATGGTGTGCCGATGCAACGGGTCCACGATACGATTCACTTTGAGTTGGAATACGCCACAATATCAGAATTGCGGACAGAATCCAATGAACTTATGCTTGAAAATTTAGCAGAAGAACATGCCCGTTCCTTTGTGCGCCCATTTGACTTGAGGATCGCTCCGCTGCTACGTGTAAAGCTGGTCAAATGGGGATTGGACGAAGAAGGACAGGAGCCGCAGCACTTATTGATGCTTGATATGCACCACATCGTTTCAGACGGGGTATCCATTGAAATATTAGCTGGTGATTTTGTCCGCTTATATAGCGGTGAAGTATTATCTCCGCTGCGCATTCAATATACGGACTATGCTGTGTGGCAGCATAGCAAAACTCAGCAGGAGCGAATAAAGAGTCAGGGAGAGTACTGGCTGAATAGATTTAGTGGCGATTTGCCTCAACTGGATTTGCCAACTGATTTTGAGCGTCCGGCAACACGATGTACGAAAGGTGACGCTGTTGAATTTGAAATGGGACAGGAATTGACTCAGTGTTTAAAAGAACTGGCGGTGCTTACGGATTCTACGCTGTACATGGTACTTATGGCTGCATACACAGCATTGCTGCATTATTACACAGGGCAGGAAGACATCATTGTCGGTACTCCGATTGCAGGTAGACCGCATGCTGACCTGGAGCCTATGCTCGGTATGTTTGTCGGCACGCTCGCATTACGTAATCATCCTCACGCTGAACAGACGTTTTATAACTGCATTGAGGACGCCAAGACGTGTGCACTGCAAGCATATGCACATCAGGATTACCCGTTTGAGGAGCTGGTGGAAAAGCTCGACCTGAAACGAGATATGAGCCGTAATCCGTTGTTCGACACGATGTTTGTATTGCAGAATGTGGAGAGAAAAGAAGTGAAGTTGGACAAGTTGTTCTTCCGCTCTTTTGGCATAGAGCAGGTTTCTGCGAAATTCGACCTGACGCTTGAAGTCAGTGAGGAGGAAGCATCTATCCAGCTCCAATTTCTGTACGCTACATCTTTGTTTAAACGGGAAACGATAGAAAGCATGGCAAGGCATTTTGTACAGTTGGTCAAAACCGTTGTAGCCGATCCGAATACAAAACTGGGCGAAATGACACTGATTTCGGAAGAAGACAAAGGGATTCTAAAAAAACATAGGGACACCCTAAAGACTTCCCGCTACTGGAGTACCCTGCTCGAAGGCTATGAAGAAGCACCTCAATTGCCATATGCCAATCTGATGGGGCGCAGTCCATATCAGACAGAGCATCTGGAGATTAATTTGGATGTTGAACGAACGGTGGCACTGCAGCGAATTGCACTGAATGAGCAGGTGACGATAAATACGCTGCTGCAGACAGCCTGGGGAATTTTATTGCAAAAGTATAACGGTACAGATGATGTGGTGTTCGCTTGCTCCATATCAAGTCCTTTGACAGATATATTGGAATTGAGGAATTCAATTGGACTGGGCAACCACACCTTACCAGTTCGCATTCGAACCCAAGCAGGAGCCAACTTTATCGGGTTGATGAGAAAAGTGCAGCAGCAAACCGATGAATCTGCGGTATATGAACATTTTCCAATGTCTGAAATGGTTACAACGAAAGTGCAACAACTGGCACTCTTTGGCCATAGAATGGTGTTTGAGACTACTTTGGAAGGGGCCAATACTGAGCAAGAAAGCTACGATTTAAGCATCATAGTATTTCAGGGAGATACGCTACAGATTGATTTTACCTATAATGCTCAGGTATATGATCATCAGAGTGTGTCGCAGATTCAAGGACATCTACTGCAGTTGCTGGATCAAATTATAGCGAATCCGGATAGTTTAATTGAGGAAATGGATCTGTTGACTATGCAGGAGCGGGAGCACATCATCCAGGTGTGGGGAAATACCACGGCAGAGTATCCGCGTGAACAAACAATTCACGGACTGTTCGAGGAACAGGTTTTGCAGACTTCGGATCAGACAGCGGTATATTTTGAAGGTCAACAATTGACCTACCATGAATTGAACGAGCGCGCTAACCGGTTGGCCCGTACTTTACGCAGCTATGGCGTGAAAGCCGATAGTCTGGTTAGTCTGATGACAGAGCGTTCCGTAGATATGATTGTGGGCATATTGGCAATTTTGAAGGCGGGGGGAGCATATATCCCGATAGACCCAACCTATCCGGAGGAACGCATCCGCTACATGTTAGACGACTCAGGTACCGAACTGTTGTTAACGCAACAGCACCTGACGGAAAAGGTACTGTTTGGAGGCAAGGTGTTGGTGCTTGACGGTGAACAGGCCGGAGTCGCTTCCGATACAAGAAAAGCGGATGTACGCGGGGAAATGCTGTCCGTATATCATCAAAACGGTTCGAATCTGGAGGCTGTATCGGGTCCAAACGATCTAGCATATGTCATCTATACGTCCGGGACGACGGGTCAACCTAAGGGAGTCATGCTTGAGCATCACGGTCTTATTAATCTTAAAACCTACTTCGAGCAAAAGTTGAGTATTGGCTTGTCCGATCGGGTTGTCATGTTTGCCAGTTATTCGTTTGATACGTCATGCTCGGAAATAATCCAGTCTTTACTATGCGGAGCGACATTGTATATACCTTCCTCCGAGACTATTTTGAATTATGAACGTTTCGAGCAGTACATGGCTGCCTGCAAAATTACAATTGCAACGCTGCCGCCAAACTATGCTGTATACCTGAACCCGGATCGCATGCCTGATTTGCGTGTTCTGCTTACAGCAGGATCGGCCTCTACCGCAGAACTGGTGTCCAAATGGAAGGACCGGGTGGCTTATTACAATGCGTATGGTCCTACCGAAAATTCCGTTGCAACGTCTCTTTGGCCGGTATCGGAAGAAAATTCTGAGTTAGGTGGAATCATATCCATCGGGCGGCCTGTATCTAATCACCGCGTGTATATGGTGGATATACACGGAAATCTTTCACCTGCAGGAGTCCCTGGTGAGCTGTGTGTATCCGGTCCGGGGCTGGCACGCGGCTATCTACACCGTCCAGAGCTGACAAAAGAAAAATTCGTAGCCAATCTGTTTGCAGCAGAGGAAGTTGGCTATGAGCGAATGTACCGTACAGGTGACTTGGCACGATGGTTGCCAGATGGAAACATTGAATATTTGGGTAGGATTGACCATCAGGTCAAAATCCGCGGGTATCGGATTGAGCTCGGTGAGATTGAAGCGCAAATTATTAAGGTGGACGGTGTTAAAGAATCTATTGTCATGGCTCGTGCAGATCAGCAGGGAGACTATCATTTGGCTGCTTACTACGTAGCTGAAAAAGAAATCAGCGGCAGTATGATGTTGAATTTGCTGAATGAAAAATTGCCGAACTATATGGTACCGTCGTATTTTATACAACTGCAGAACATGCCGCTGACACCGAACGGGAAAATTGATCGCAAGGCACTGGCGGCATTCGAGGAACATGCTGATTTGACTGCAGAATATGCAGCGCCGCGCACTGCCATGGAAGTGAAGTTAGCACAAATTTGGAGAGAGGTACTCGACATTCCGTCCGTCGGAATTCATCATAATTTCTTTGCCATTGGCGGACATTCACTTCGTGCGACAGCGTTGACCGCAAAAATTCACAAAGAACTGAATATCGAGTTACCGTTGCGTTATGTATTTGACTTTCCAACAATTGAGCAAATGGCGCAGGCTGTTTATGAATTGTCTCCAAATCCATTTGCAGCGATTCCTGTTGCCGAATTGAAAGACAGTTATCCAGCATCTATAACTCAAAATAGACTATACGTTTTGAGCAGCATGAATAACTACAATATGTCTGCCATGCTTTTGATGGAAGGGGAACTGAATTTTTTAAGATTAGAAAGAGCGCTTAAGCAATTAGTTCAGCGTCATGATACATTGCGAACCTCTTTTGAATTCGTAGATGATAAACTGGTACAACGGATTCACGACCATGTCGATTTCACTTTGGAGGTTATGCAGGGACACGGCGAGAACGAAGCAAGAGCAATGATGAGACAATTTATCAGACCTTTTGATCTTGGGAAGGCACCGTTACTTCGAGCTGCTCTGTTGCAAGAATCTCCACAGCGTCATTGGTTTATGTTTGACATGCATCATGTGATTTCAGATGGTGTATCCATGAGTATATTGCTGAACGAGCTGCCCGCACTGTATGAAGAAAAAACGTTGCCCGCCTTGCGAATTCAATACAAGGATTATGCGGTATGGCAGCAAGGAGATATTGGTAGCTCATGGATGGAAAAACAAGAAGAATACTGGCTCAAGCAAATGAGCGGCGATATTCCAATTTTGGGTATCCCAGTCGACTTTGAAAGACCTGCAACACGTAGCACTTCGGGCAGCACTGTTTCCTTTGCCATTTCACCTCAGGACGTGGACCGTTTGAAAGAAATCAGTTTGCAGGCGGGAGCTACTTTATTTATGGTATTACTGGCAGCCTACAAGACCCTATTGTTCAAGTACAGCGCTCAGGAGGATATCGTTGTTGGAACGCCTATTGCAGGTAGACAGCATCACGATTTGCAGCCTGTCGTCGGCATGTTTGTCAACACGCTTGCATTGCGGAGCTTTCCTGAAGGGGATAAGTCTTTTTACGAATACGTTCAGGAAGTAAAGGACCAGGTGCTTGATGCCTTTGAGCATCAGGATTATCCGTTTGAATTGCTGGTGGAGAAGCTGAATGTACAGAGGGACCTGAGCCGAAATCCGCTGTTCGATACTCTTTTTGAGCTAGATAACATGGACTCTGGTACGACGGAATTCCAAGACTTACAGGTTACTCTGTGCCCAGGCGAACAGAATATGGCAAAATTCGATTTGACACTTACGGCCATGGAAAGCTCTGAAGGTTTGGTTTTCAGCTTCACATATGCCGATAGCCTGTACAAGAGAAGCACGATTAAACGAATGGCCGATCACTTCATCCAGTTGATTAAAGCTGTTGTAGATGAACCACAGACAAAGCTTTCTGAAATTGAGATCATTACGCCGCAGGAAATCGAAATGATATTGGATGTCTGGGGAAATACCGCGGTGAAATACCCATGTGAAAAAACCATTCATCAATTATTCGAGGAACAGGTAGAGAAGACTCCAGATCAAGTAGCTGTAGTTTTTGGAGATAGCCAGATCACATATAACGAATTAAATGTGCGTGCAAACCAACTGGCTCGCGTGCTAAGAGCAGAAGGAGTCCAGGCGGATCAATTGGTCGGAATGATTATGGAGCGCTCTATCGAAATGATTGTGGGGATTTTTGGTATTTTAAAAGCTGGTGGGGGATATGTACCTATCGACCCTGAGTTTCCGGAGGAACGTATGCTCTATATGTTACAAGACAGCCATATTAGGCTTATGGTTGCCAAGCCAGAAATGGCCGCGAAGGTACCGTCGGATGTGCTGGTCATTTCACCTGATAGTCACAGGCTATCCGCAGAAGACTGTTCCAACTTGGCTGAAGTATGTGACCCTGGCCATTTGGCTTATGTGATGTATACCTCAGGTACAACGGGCAAACCCAAAGGAGTGATGATTCAACACTCTAATGTCGTTAATATGACAACCGCATTTAGACAACAAGTATATAAGAAATACAAATCGCCAATGCGGATGGCATGGCTATCGCCGTATGTATTTGATGCATCAGTGAAACAAATTTTCCCATGTCTGCTTCTCGGGCATGCGCTTCACGTGGTGCCGAGAGAGATTAGCACCAATGGTCATCGTTTGGCTGATTATTTCAGATCCCAACGGATTGATTTTACTGATGGTACACCGGCACACATGCATATGCTGACGGAAATGCAAGACTCCGTTGCAGATCTGAATGTACAGCATTTTATTTTTGGAGCAGAGGCGCTGCCCGGTCATCTCGTTAAAACATTTTTGAGCACCCGGCCCGGATATCGTCCGCAAATAACTAATGTTTATGGTCCTACCGAGTGCTGCGTAGACACAACTGCGTACGACATTGACGGGGAGACGATGACAGCTTGGACACATACGGTGCCGATTGGCAAGCCAATGGCTAACCAGCACGTATATATTATGGATATGAATCGGAAGTTGGTTCCGATAGGAATTGCAGGTGAAATCTACATCGGTGGTGATGGAGTAGGGCGAGGTTATATGGGAAATCGTGAGCTGACAGATGAGAAATTTATAGCAGACCCCTTCAAACCAGGAAAACGTATGTACCGCACAGGAGATTTGGCGCGATGGATGGCAGATGGAAATATTGAATATTTAGGCAGGATGGATCATCAGGTGAAAATTCGGGGTTACCGAATTGAACTTGGAGAAGTGGAAGCGCAAATAATGAACCTGCCTGCGATCCGTAAAGCGGTGGTTATTGCTCGTGAGAATGAATCAGGACAAAAAGATTTATGTGCTTATTTTGTGGCTGATAGGGATCTGACCATTCAGGAACTTAAAGCAGCGTTAGTTCCCAATCTTCCGGTGTACATGCTGCCAAGCTATTTTGTTCAATTGGAGAAGATGCCGTTGACCACTAACGGAAAAATTGATCGTAAATTGCTTCCTGTGCCGGAAGGAGACATTCAAACAGGTGTTGAATATGCAGCCCCGCGAAACGACATGGAACGGCATATGGTAGATATTTGGAAACAGAATCTGGGTGTCAGTATTGTTGGCATTGATGATAACTATTTTGATTTAGGCGGACACTCCCTAAAAGCCATTCAATTGGTTTCACAGGCTGAGGCTGTTGGCATTGAAATAGGGATTAATCAGGTGTTTCAATATCAGACTATTCGCCAAATGTCAGAGTATATGCGAGCAGACACTTCGATGCCGGATATGTTAATACGTGATATTGCCGAGGCAATCGACATCATCGAAAAGGCTTATGACGTATATGCTCATTTCCAATCAACAACTGTTGAAGGGCGAGATCAATTAACTTTGCACATAGATCCTTTCGATTCTATACAAGCAGAGGCCCTGAAGGAAGTCATTTTATCACGCCTTCATCCTGACCTTCATCCACATCATTTGCTTCCTTTTGAAGCAGCTGCTCAAGTACCTGACTGTGAAAAGCTGTACACAAATATGATGGTAGACGATGAGGCTGCAAAGCGGCATGCTGAGGAATGGCTGGAATATCTGCTGCGGATGAATGACCAATGGAACAGCACGATGCTGGCAGGAGAGCCTTTACAACGCTATGCGCTTGCTCCCGCTCAACATTATCATTTGGAGCATCCGCAATCCTCAGGAGGTGTCATTCCTTTTGATAGTTACCTGCTGGATGTAGAACGGTTATCTGCAATCATGCAACGCCTGATAGAGCGCCATGAACTCTTTAGAAGTGTGTTGGTCCAAACGGATGTCGGATGGGAATGGGAAATGTTGTCCATGAAGGAGCGCATGGACATTCCAATGATAGATTTATCGAACTACGGTGCAGAGATGCAAAATCGTATACTCTCACATATATTGCCTGCATTCTTTATGAACCCTTATGAAACAACCGGAAACTTAATATATCGCATTGCGCTTGTCCGCCTCAATTTAAGGGATCATTTGCTGCTGCTCCCTTGTTCACATCTCATCTATGATGGCATGAGCGGAGAGGTCGTTAAGAGTGAGTTGTACCGTGCATATGAAGATATGAGCAATGTAAAAGGGCAACTAGCAGGAAGCTACCGTGATTATGTGAGTCAGGTCCGGAAAGGACCTCAGGGCATGGGCGATCAAGAGATTGTTGACAAATTTCGCTTGTCCGCATTTGCTGCTGCTTCGGATGCTGTAGTCCTCGCAATTGATGAGCGCAACCATACAACGGGCACAGATGTGACAGTAGAACTTGCAGATTGGAATGATTCTGACGCAATCGGACACATGTGGGACTTGGCTATACGCCTAGCTAACCGCTTTTTCCGCAGATATTTGCAAGTGGACGAGATTCCTATTCTTCTCACCAATTATGGACGGGCTTACGAGGACAAGCAGTATTTTGATATTATAGGTGAATTTATAGACCAAATCCCTGTACTGCTTACAGATGCGGATGAACATGGGCATGAGATCAGAAACAGTATGCAGTTGGCCGTATCGCGTAACCTGAATTTTCTAAATCTCATATACAATGATGAAATGGCTTCGTTGTATCCGCAGTCTAATAGGTATCTGAAGCATAGCCTGAATAAGCTACCTATTGTCTTCAATTACCTTGGCGAAGCGTCAGATAAATATCAGCTGTTTAAAAATATCGAGCCAGAAGAGAGGGACATTTATCGGGATTCAATCATTTTCTTTACTGTTCAGCATGTGGAAAATGTATTGCAAATCTCGCTGGAACTTCCTTTTGAAGAAAATTCAGAAACCGTTAAAGCGTTGATGGAAACAGAGCTAGCGAATTTACTAGTAACAGACGAAAATGGAATAAAGTCCACCTAATTTTCACTCAAGGCATTAAAAACAAGCTCCGAGTTCAAAATAGGGAAACTGGCCCCAAAGCTTTCAAATGGCTTTGGGGCAATCTAAACAAACTACAAAAGCCGCAAGTCTCCAATAACCCTGGAGATTTACGGCTTTTGTGGTTTGAATGTAGCGAAGTTTTATGTAGCAATGTCGCTGAATTAAAACTTGTTGTAGTAGATCTTTACGCCAAATAAATGACATTTGATGCATGATGATTGGTGCCGCGCGCTGGTTTGAGATATGAACTTAGTGAACCTACGACTCATGCAATTGCGCTGACTCCCGGTGCCGCCGACTCATGAATACCAAAGACAATGCAATTACCGTAAGGATGATCCCAAGCATTTGAAATCCCTTGAAGCTAAACGTACCTCCCATTACGATAGCTATCAATAATGAAGAGATAATGGTTCCCAGATATCTGGATGTGTTAAATAATCCGGATGCTACACCGATTATTTCTTTTGGAGAACTTTGGAACAGGGCTGCTTGCATACCTACATTGTTCAAACCGTTGCTAATTCCGAATGCAGCTAAAGCCAAACACACGCTGATAACCGGTGAAGTTGGATTCAATGTCACGAGCCAAACTGACCCCAATGTCATCAGAATTGCGGACACCAGCAATGCCGGTCTGGGTCCTGATTTATCGATCCATTGTCCTGCAATTGGAGAAGTAATTAGCGAGCACAAGCCTAAGCTTAGCATGAGAATGCCTGTTTGGAACTCGCTGACATGACGTACCATTTGCAAGTAGGACGGAAGCCCGAAAAAGAGCGAGTAATATAGTACATTAACGAGCATGAATTCAACATTCACCCAAGTCATTGCAGGGTACTTGGCGAATGTGCGTAAAGGGATAAAGGGTGATGTCGCTTTTAACTCATGTCGTACGAATATCCCCAGCGCAACGAGACCTATCAGCCCGACAATGACATTTCCTAATGAGATATGTCCAAATGATTTTGCTGAGAGTAATCCAACGAGTAGGGTAACCAAAGCCACTGTGAAGAGCAGAATCCCTGATGCATCAATCAATTCAAACCATTTACGAAAGGACATGTTGCGTGCTAAGGATGTTGGCAGTTCATCCTTAGGAATATTCCTCCAAGCCAATACAAAGCTGGCCACCACAAACGGAATATTGATGAAAAAGATAGCAGGCCAATTCCACCAATGAATCAAGACTCCGCCAATAAAGGGGCCAATTGCTGCTGCTCCAGATAGGAATATGGACAAAACAGACAACGCAGTTGCTTGTTTTTCTGTAATATGAATTCGAACAATAGCCATTCCAACCCCAACCATCATGCTTGTTCCGATGGATTGCACAATGCGGAACACGATGAGCCACCCGAAATTTGGTGATAATGGAGCCAATAATGATGCAATGAAGGCTACAACAAGCCCGGTAAGAAATATCTTTCTACGACCGAATAAATCGCTGGCTTTTCCCATGACAGGTTGAGCGATGCTACTTGCAATGTAGAAAGAAAAAATAATCCAGGAAACACCTGTAAAGTCAAGTTGGAACACTTTTTGCAGACTTGGAATAGCAACAGAAACCATCGAAGAATTTAATGGGTTCAATAGTATCCCTAGACCAACTGAAATCATTAACCACCAGCTGCGAACGCTCATTTCTGGTCCCCCCATAGCGAATTAATGTCATCGTACTTGAAACCGATTATTTATTCCAACGCATTTGATGTTATAATCTCATTGACTTGGGGGAATGAATGGGGGATCATAATGGAACTTCTTCAACTGCAATATTTTCTGACGGTAGCTCGTTTGGAACATGTGACCGAAGCTGCACGAAGTCTGCACGTTACTCAATCGTCGCTGAGCAAAACGATTCAGCGCCTGGAGGAAGATCTGGGGGTTCCTCTATTCGATCGAACAGGGAGGAAACTGCGATTGAATGAGTTCGGAAGCAGATTCCTTCACCGTGCAGAGAGGGCTTTATTTGAATTGGAGCAGGGGAAGCAGGAGCTTAGTGATTTATCCAGCCCGGAACATGGCACTCTCGAATTGGCGGTGACCACCGCTAGCACATTACCCAATATCCTTCGAGAGTTTCGGAAAAAGCGACCCTATATTCAATTTCATGTGCAAATGCTGACTACGCAGGAAATGGTAACGCTTCTTCATAGAGGCGAGGTCGATTTTTGCTTGTCCTCACCTCCAATAGAGGGAGATGACATCGAATGCCAAATCGTGTTTATCGACCCAATCCTTGTAGCTGTTCCAAAGGGACATCGGCTGGCAGATCGAAGCAGTGTAACGTTGACAGATCTAAGGGATGAATGGTTTGTCGGTGTAAAGAGAGGCTACGGTACTCGCGATTTAGTGGACTCTATATGCAAATCGGAAGGTTTTATACCTAAGTATGTGTATGAGGGGGATGAACCTGCAAGGCTTAGTACGCTTGTGGAAGCTGAAATTGGCATAGCCTTCATACCAAGCACGGCAAGAAATTCACGGGAACATCTTAAATATCTCCAAGTAGAAAATCACGAATTGGTACGGGAGATCGCTTTATTATGGCACAGGAGTCGGTATATTTCGCGGGCTGCTCTGGAATTCCGTGAGGTAGTTGTAGAATATTTCGGAGCGATATCCAAACAGACAAATTAATCCCAAATATAAGCGAAATAAAAAACATTAACAAAAGCGGTAGCGTAGGACATGTTAACCAAACGTCCTAAGCGGCCGCTTATTCTTTTATTCAACTGCATAATTTGTAATTTCGATTTGTACGCTGCCATACACACACGCCCAGCTATTGAAGGAGTTTTTGGATTGTACTAACCCATCCTTCTCAGCTGGCGGAACTGCTCCGGCGTGATGCCTGTATGCTCCCGAAATCTCTTGATAAAATAGCTGCTTTGATGAAAGCCGGTTTCCAGTGCAATCTGCTTTACAGTGAGTGCCGTAGATACAAGCAAATGTTTGGCCAGCGTTATTCGGCATTGGAGCAAATATTGAGCTGGAGTACTACCCATGATCTGATGGAAGAGTCGGCTAAAATGAAAGGAGCTATAACCTGACGTTGCAGCCATTGTCTTCAAATCGAGCATGTTTCGACAATGCATACGAATATATTCCGCCGTATGACGAATCCTCTCATGGACGGTGCCGCCGGGAGAGGTGCCGAAAATTTGGTGGGAATGATGGACGATCTCCAGAAGGACTTCATAAAGCAGGGAAGAGATCTGTACATCATAGTCGTGACGGTAAGTTTGGGCAAGTTGCAACATTTCTTCCATCAGCGGTTTTAAACGTTCTGGCCGGTGGAGCGAGAACAGATACGGTTCGTGCATGCTTCGACCTTGTAATAGCGAATCTACATCCTGCCCGTCAAAATGAATCCATCGGACATCCCAGGGATCCTCGGGTTTAGTTCGATATTGCTGCGTCGTATGCTTGCCGAAAAGAAAGCCCATGCCAGGGGTAAGCTCGATTTCCTTCCCATCATGCACAATAGCGCCTTTGCCTGCAAAAATGATATGTAAATTGTAATCTTTCAGTAATCCTGCATTCCTTCGCTCCCCATGAGTGGGGAAGTTCTTGTAATGCCCTAACGATTCGGGAAACAGTATACCTTTTAGAATGGGTGAAGGAAGATAACAATCTATTTTAATCATGTATCCATCTCCTTGAGTAAGTTAGCAAAAAAGTAATTCAATTAGCAAAATCGAGTTATTCTAATCCTTTTATTCTTATATTACAATAGATACGATTATCAGAGAATCACATTTTTGTACTATCACTTCTACTGAAGGAGAATTGGAGCATGCCGAAATCCTTATCTTTAGATCGCTTTCATTTAGGAGCTTGTTATTATCCTGAACACTGGGACGAATCGTTGTGGTCGGACGATCTCATAAGAATGAAGGAACTGGGCTTCAGCATCATTCGGATTGGAGAATTTGCTTGGTCGATCTTCGAGCCGGAGGAAGGAAAGTTCGAATTCACGCTGTTTGACCGTTTCTTGGAGCAGGCAGACGCGAACGGGATTCAAGTGATCATGGGCACACCAACAGCTACGCCACCGGCATGGCTTACTTATAAGTATCCCGAGGTGCTGAACGTATCCATGGAAGGGGTCACGTTCCAACACGGTCAGCGTCGGCATTATAACTACAGCAGTCCCGTTTATTTGGAGCTTTGCGCACGTATTACAAGAGAGATGGCACAACATTACAAAGATCATCCGGCCATCATTGGGTGGCAAATTGATAATGAGCTGAACTGCGAGATAAACGTCTTCTATGCCGAGGCAGATCATCAGGCTTTCCGGCGCTGGCTAGAGGCAAAATACGGTACGTTGGAGCAACTCAACAAGGCCTGGGGGGCTGTATTCTGGAATCAAACTTACGACAGCTGGAATCAGGTCCATCTAACTCGTCCGACCGTATCCGGGTCAACGAATCCTCATCAGGCTTTGGACGAGAAGCGATTTATATCCGATAACACCATTTCGTTTGCCAAGCTACAAGTGGACATTATTCGGTCAGTGGCGCCTAATCAGTGGGTGACAACCAACGGTGTATTCGGGCATTTGGATAGCCATAAAATGACGGATCAACTGCTTGATTTTTTCTCGTACGATTCTTACCCTCAATTCAGTACCATTTATCCGGACCAAGGGGAGAAGCCATTGCTGGATCGCAAGTGGGGGCTTACTTTAAGTAACGTCAGAGGGATGTCACCAAATTTCTGCGTGATGGAGCAGCAATCCGGTCCAGGAGGATGGGTGAACAGGATGGAGATGCCATCTCCGCGCCCGGGGCAGATGCGATTGTGGACCTACCAAAGCATTGCTCACGGGGCAGACATGATTTTGTATTTCCGCTGGAGAACGGCAACGTTTGGTACGGAAATGTACTGGCATGGAATTAATGATTATCACAATCAGCCGAATCGTCGGGTCGCAGAAGCAGGCCGCGTCGGAAAGGAGCTGCAAAAGGTTGGAGGGCGGATTCTTGGCAAACGTTACGTGGCAGAGGTTGCTCTACTTCGTGACTATGATAACGAGTGGGATGGCGAGTTGGATAAATGGTATGGTCCCTTGACAAAGCAAAGTGAGCTCGGCTGGTACAAGGCACTGCAGTATGGACATATACCTTCGGATATGGTTACAATCCGTCCGGGTATGGAATCAGAACAGCTGCGGGAACTGGCCAATTACAAGGTGCTGGTATACACGCATCCGGCGATCCTACGAGACAGTACGGCAGCTATGTTACAGAAATATGTAGAGGATGGGGGCATCCTGATCTTCGGCTGCCGCACCGGTTATAAGAACGAGTTCGGTCACTGCCGCATGCAGCCACTCCCAGGCCCTGCAGCCGCAATGAGCGGCGTCCACGTAGAGGACTTTACGATGATAAATGGGACGGCATCACCTGTATCGGTGCGATTTAAGGATCAAGCTCTTGATTTTTGGGCTCCAGGCTTCAACGATATATTGAATGTTCATGCTGATACGGTAGAAGTACTCGCAGAGTACGCATCAAGCTACTATGAAGGGAAACCGGCCTTGACCGTCAACCGTGTCGGCAAGGGACTGGTCTACTATTGGGGTGCAGCTTTTGACCTAGCATTAGCGGCTGAGCTCCTAAGACAGCTGCCGGTGACATCTCCGCTTGCGGGGTGGTGCAAAGCTCCTTCGACGGTAGAAGTCGCTATTCGTGCGGATGTACAAGAAGAGCTGGTATTTCTACTGAATTACAGCGGAGAAACGGCTCAGGTTAAACTGAGTGTTGAGACGGAGGAACTCCTTTCCGGTAGGAGGCTTACTGGTACCGTACCATTGGAACCGTATGGAGTATGGGTATTAAAGAAAGTTTAAAATGAAGAGAGCATCAGCCGCTGATCTTAATCCGAAGATCAGCGGCTTTTTATTGCATAAAGCAAAGGAATAACGTGTTGCATTTGTATACAGGGTTCCGCTCAAAAATCGCTGTCTTTCCTATGGGTTCTTGAACCAGAGAAATCGGATATGATCGGTATTTAATACAAAATTAATAATTTAATACAATATTATTGACTGTTTCAAAGCATACAAGTAAACTTATTGTAATATAATCACAGTAAATTGAGATGGGTGATGCAATGCTTGAGCTTAGTTTTGATGATCCGGACAAGCTGGTAACGGTTACGCATGCTTTATCCACCCGTTCCCGAGTTGATATTCTCCGCCTCTTGATTTCTAAAAACCTTAATATTGTAGAAATAGCGGAAGCTCTTCAACTTCCGGTGTCTACGGTAGCCAACAATATCAAGGTTCTGGAGGCTGCTAGACTGATTAATACAGAGCTGCTGCCTGCCTCTCGCGGCGCGATGAAGATGTGCAGCCGCAATTATGATGACATTCATATTGCGCTAAATCTTGAAAAAGCAGTACCCAAAGGGGATGTACAGATCTACGAAGTGGACATGCCGATCGGTCATTATAGCGATTGTGAGGTTTCACCGACGTGCGGTATGGCCAATGCAGACGGGATGATCATACGCGAGGACGAACCGGCGAGTTTTTTCCACCCGAAGCATATCGGAGCCCAGATGATATGGTTCCGCAAGGGCTATGTCGAGTATTTAATGCCGCTCGAAATACCGGCAGGAGCGCGAATAGAATCGCTTGAGCTATCGATGGAAATGTGTTCTGAAGCACCAAACTATGACAACAATTGGCCTTCTGATATTTCCTTGTGGGTTAATGGCGTGGAGATTGGCATGTGGACGTGTCCCGGTGATTTTGGAGACAGGCGCGGCAAGCTGAATCCTGCCTGGTGGTATGAGTGGTCTACCCAGTATGGGTTGCTCAAGACCTGGCGAGTAGATAAAGAGAAGACTGCGCTGGATATGGAGAAGGTTTCCTCGGTTACACTGGATCAGCTCAACCTGCAAAACAGCCACAAATTGCGTTTGCGGATCGGAATTAAGCCAGATGCGGTGCATCAAGGTGGGCTCAACCTGTTCGGAAAGCAATTTGGAGATTATGATCAGAATATCAAAATGACTGTGAATTATGTCATGGATTGAGATATTGGTGAAATGGATAGGCTTTAGTTGCAGGTGCTCTGTAGCTAAAGCCTTATTCAGTTTATTAGTTACATAAAATTAACTTGAAAGCGTTGACATTAAAAATGCATCACTATATAATCCCCTAAAGATACAATAATAGTGTAACAAATCGATTTTATTGTTTGTATTTCGAAGCGGAGGTAAAGGATGATGATCGGACCTACAGATGATAGCAATGCACTGTAAAGTCATCAGGCTAAGGTGACTAATTATATATCAAAGGATAGGTGGAAACCGTATGACTACAAACGCTTATATCAAAAATTATCCAAGGCCGCAATTTGTCCGTAAAGAGTGGCTGGATTTGAATGGGGTGTGGGATTTCGCCTTCGACGACGGCAAAGTGGGTGAAAGCGAGCAATGGTATCATCATTTTCCGAAGGGAGCCAAAATCCTCGTACCTTTTACTTATGAAACCAAGGCAAGCGGGATCGGAGTCGAGACCTTCCATCCGGTGATCTGGTACTGCAGGAGCGTGAAGGTCCCGCAGGAGGCAATAGCGAAAAGGACAATTCTACATTTTCAGGGTGTAGATTATAAAGCGAAATGCTGGGTGAACGGATTTATGGCTGGTGAGCATGAAGGAGGTTATACTGCGTTTTCTTTCGACATCACACCCTATATCACTTACGACTCGGAGAATAGCATCGTGCTTAAAGTGGAGGATAGTCAGAGCTGCACGCAGCCCCGGGGAAAGCAGCGTTGGGTGGATCAAAACTTTGAATGCTTTTATGTACAGAGCACCGGAATCTGGAAAAGTGTGTGGATTGAATATGTGAATGAGGTAAGAATCAATGAGGTCAAGATAACATCGGATATCGACCGTCATATGATCCGCTTTGACTTTCAGCTCATGGGTATCGAGGGTAAAGATAATTTACGCCTAGAGACACGGATTACGCTGAAAGGACAGCATGTGAAAAAGGTCAGCCTATCTGCCGACAGGCCCTGGATAACGGTAGAGGTCCATGTATTTCATGAAGCCGGTGGTCCATGGAAGCAGTGTTTGTGGTCACCGGAATCGCCAAACTTGTTCGATGTAGAGTTTATTCTGTATGAGGATGAGAAAGAGTGCGACAGGGTGTATTCTTATTTTGGCATGCGGAAAATATCGATTGAAAACGGACAGGTTCTATTGAATAATGGTCCTCTTTACCAGCGGCTGATTCTGGATCAGGGCTACTGGCCGGAAACACATCTGACTCCACCGTCTGAAGAAGCTCTTATCGAAGATATCGATAAAATAGCCGCGATGGGATATAACGGGGTTCGTAAACATATGAAGTTGGAAGACCCTCGCTTTTTATATTGGTGTGATGTGAAAGGCATGCTCGTCTGGTCGGAAATGGCGGCGACCTTTGAGTTCAATGATCAGGCGGTTAGCCGTTTTACGAAGGAATGGCTGGAAATCGTGCCGCAGCAGTACAATCATCCGAGCATCATAACTTGGGTCCCGTTCAATGAATCGTGGGGCATATCGACCATTGGACATGATGTAAGGCAGCAGCAGTTCACGCAAACCATCTATCATCTGACGAAGACGATTGATCCGTATCGTCCGGTGATTACCAATGACGGATGGGAGCATACAGTCTCGGATATTTTAACCCTTCATGATTATGTGGAGACGGGCGAAGAGTTTTTGGAGCGATATCAGGACAAGGAAAGCATTGTAAACAACAGCATCTCCTTTAACAATTGGAAATATGCCTTTGCAGAAGGATATGCCTACCGGGGACAACCAATTATCATAAGCGAATTCGGCGGCATTGCCTTCCAGACGGACATGGGCTGGGGATACGGAAACCAGGTGAATTCAGTCGAAGCTTTTATCGAACGTTTCCGTGCAGTCACCGGAGCAATTAAAGCGACCCCCTATCTCTCGGGCTATTGCTATACACAGGTAACCGATGTACAGCAGGAGGTCAACGGATTGTTGACGGAAGACCGAAAACCGAAGGTTCCGCTTGAAGTGATTCGGGAGATAAATCTGGCTTGAAGCGATAATTAAGATAATAGAATTTCTAGAACGGCTGCATGCTGATGTCCAGTCATTGCTGCATTCACCTGTCGTACAAGGTTTTTGTTACACACAGCTGACGGACGTGGAACAGGGAATCAACGTTCTGCTGACGCACGATAGACACCCGAAGATGCCGACCGAACAAATCAGAGCCATTATGGAAGGCCGCCTTTCCTCTTCGGTTGGAGAATAAGGGGAAGTATATGAATACGGCATCTTCAGCATTTAGAGCTAAATAAACAAAGTGTCACTGCTGTTAACCATAGAGTTTAACTTGGGATAGCAGTGTTGGAAAACAGGACAACTTTTCGCATACAGGATTTTTAGTAGAACACTGGATTTAATTATTTTGGTTTTTTGTTCCCCACTCACACAATCCTTCCAAAACAGGTAATAGCGTTTCTGCTTTATCTGTGAGACTGTACTCGACTTTAGGGGGGACTTGAGGATATTCTTTTCGATTCACCAGACCATCTGCTTCCAATTCTTTTAGTTGTGAACTCAATGTTTTATAAGTAATAGCCCCTATTTGTCTTTTCAGATCATTAAAGCGAACTGTTCGGTTTTCGGCTAGGAGATAAATAATAACCATTTTCCATTTACCACCAATCAATGAAACTGTATAACCAAAAGGTGTATCTTGAATATTTTTAACTTTACCTTTAAATTCAGCCATACTCATGTTTACACTATCCTTTCGGGTAGTACCTATCAAAATAGTGCGTACTACGTTTTTATTTGTGTTCAGTTTATACTAACCTTACTTTTGAAGTAAAGGAGAGAAAAACATGACTAAAAAAACAATACGCCTGTTAATGCCACAATGGCAAGGGGGAAACAATCCTAATTACTCTTTTGGAGCCGAACTGCTTGCTTGGCTAGCTCCGGATAATGAACAACCTCTTATTCATGTTCCAGTTCAAGCTTATAAGGGTACTCCGCTTGAAAACGAAAACGGTATGAATGGGAGAAAACAGCTACTTGAACAGTTAGAGGCTGCTCAGCATATCATTGATGCTCATAAGCCAGATCGCATTGTAATGTTTGGTGGTGACTGCTTAGTGGAACAAGCTCCATTTGCCTATTTGAACGAACGATACGGTGGGGAATTAGGTTTAATTTGGATCGATGCTCACAGTGATTTAGTTAGATATGTGGGCTATGATAACGGTCATACATTACCGCTCGGAAATCTTTTGGGAGAAGGAGATGAGGAGTTCACAAAACATGTGAAAATCCCACTAAAACCTGAAAATGTCTTTATCGCGGGATTAGCGGCTCCTACAGAACAAGAATCAGAAGTCATTTCAGAAGCGTTTCAAAGACTAAATATAGCTCCTGTAGAATCAGACACAGAAATGATTCAAAGACTAGGAATTAAAACTGCAGGAACCAAAGAGTTAACGAATAGTACTGAATCTATAAGAGAGTGGATTAAAGAAAGTGGCATTAAGCACCTAGCTATTCACCTTGATTTAGATGTGCTTGACCCAAAAGCATTTCGTTCTTTATTATTCGCCAACCCTGAAGCACCTTATAATTTTTCTCCTGCGGGAGCAATGCAAATGCCTCAGCTACTTAATCTGATTAAAGAACTATCTGAAGAAACAGATGTAGTTGGATTAGGTATAACGGAGCATATGCCGTGGGATTCTATTAACTTAAAGAATCTGCTTGGAGAGATACCTATTTTAATATCTTAGGATAATCGTTTATTATTTTTATATTATCTTTCTTAAAAGGACAATCAAGGAGAAGTGGTCGTACGATTTCAGGAAAGATAGGGCGATTGAATATAAAATATAAATTAAAATGAGGGAGTTGACCTGTAGGGGTATGGTCTTTTTATCAGTTTGTCTGTTTGTACTCCGCTTATACTTTTCGGAAGCTACACATTAGGCGAATATCCCCTATAATAATGGATTCTTAAAACTAAAATTACAGGAGCGTCTTAGTATGTCAAAATACGTTGAAATCGGTTACCCAATATATGAAGGAATGCCTGTTTATCCAGGATTGCCAGAAGTGAAGTTAGAGCCTAGAGAGCGTTTGGACAAAGGGGATGCCTGGAATGGAAGTGTGTTAAGTATGTATCTTCATGTCGGCACCCATGTCGATGCACCGTGGCATCATTTAAATAACGGTAAGGGAATAGATGCTGTTCCGATTGAAGAATTCATCTATCGAAAACCGCTGTTAATTGATTGTCCTCTTGATCCGAACGGCTTTATTACCATTGAAATGCTTCAGGAATATGAAGAGCTGCATGAAGCGGATATTCTCATCTTTAATACAAGCTATTGGAAACACCGAGATACGGATTTTGAGAAATACGCTAATAATTTTCCAGCCGTCTCTCCCAAAGCAGCGGAATTCATCCGTAAAAATTTGCCGAACTGCAAAGCTGTGGCCATTGATACCATGAGCATTGAAAATCTGGAAGAAGCCAAAAGAAACGGCTATTTTGTTCACCATGCCTTCTTAGACCATGAAAAATATGAAGAGCCGACAATGCTCATTTACGAAGACATAAACCCTGCACCATTAATTGGTAAAAAGATATTATCTGCTTTCACAGCACCACTTCGCATTAAAAATCACGATGCATCTATGGTTAACATCATTGTTGAAGTTGAAGAATAAAAGCTAACGAGGAACAATAGGTTTATCGAACACAGGTGCAGACTTCAGCACTGCAAGGAGAGACAACAACATATACGCATAAGAAGTCGCCATTTTGGAGGCTTTTTTGTTTTAGCGAAAATCTACGCTAAGCCTTCAGATGTAATCAACTTATTTTGATAGACGTTGGTTAGCCGCTATTTATTTCTTTTGATTTTTATAACATGGCGTGTCAAATGTGCGGGCATAAAGTCTTCTATATAGCACATAATAACAATAATTTGAAAAGAATATTTTCATAAGAATGAAAAGGAAAATATTACTTTAAGCATATTCTTATCTCTAACATTCTTTGTGAAGTTGAATGATAGTTGTTATAAGAACTATTTTTTACTCTTTTAGAACTATTTTAATCTATTCATTTGAGGTCGATATAATTGAGCTGCTTTTATTCGTAAAAGTAAAATTTTCTAGGAAGTTGGTATCAACTTCCTAGAATGAAAAATAATGTAGATTGCAATCAGAAGTGTCATAGGGAGAAATATCACAGTGAAATCAATTAAATGAATACGATGGTAGAAATCGACCAGCCGTTCCTTTAGAGAGGAGGTGGTACATAAGAATATTGGGGATTCTGTTAATCGCTTCGACTTTCTCACAGACAGCATCTGCACATACGGTGAATCCTAATGGACAAGCCACAACCAAGGAAGTGATGAACTGGCTCGCTAATCTGTCATCGGAAAACCGCGTAGTGTCAGGAGCATTCGGCGGGTACACAAATGCGTCATTTTCTATGACCGAAGCTAATCGAATTGAAAATGCAACAGGACAGTCCCCTGCCGTGTATGGCTGTGATTATTCAAGAGGATGGATGGAGACTTCTAATATTGCCGATTCGATCGATTATAGTTGTAACACCGATTTAATCTCTCATTGGAAGAACGGAGGTATACCTCAGATCAGTATGCATCTGGCTAACCCTGCGTTTAACTCTGGAAATTATAAAACCCCAATCTCAAACAGTCAGTATGAAAGAATCCTAGACTCATCAACTGAAGAGGGCCAGCGATTAGACGCTATGTTAAGCAAAATTGCCGACGGCCTTCAGCAGTTAGAAGATGAAGGTGTTCCTGTTCTTTTCAGACCTCTTCACGAAATGAATGGAGAATGGTTCTGGTGGGGACTTACCGACTATAACCAAGAGGATAGCGAACGTATCACTTTATATCAACAGCTTTATAAAAAAGTCTATCATTATATGACCGATACAAGAGGATTGGACAACCTGATATGGGTATACGCACCAGACGCCAACCGAAACTTTAAGACAGACTTTTACCCTGGATCTTCATATGTTGATATTGTTGGATTAGACGCTTATTTCTCAGATCCTTATTCGATTCAAGGATATGACGAGCTAACAGCTCTTGATAAGCCTTTTGCTTTCACAGAAGTCGGTCCGCAGGCAACCAATGGTAGTATGGATTATTCTTTATTTATCAATGCCATCAAAGAAAAATATCCGAAAACCATTTATTTCTTAGCTTGGGATGAGGGATGGAGCCCCGCAGCTAATAAAGGTGCCTACAATCTTTATAATGATGGTTGGACACTGAATAAGGGGGAAATGTGGGAAGGCAGTTCACTTGCATCATTTGCTGAATAATTGATCAATAGTTCATTAAACAGGACTATGAAGAATGCAAGTTCTTCATAGTCTCTTAAAAAACATGTCCTTTAGGGAGTTACAATAACAGCTAATGTATGAATTTTTTATCACTTACATAACTATTTCTCGGAAACTAGCGGTTCAGCCGATAAGTAGCCTTCTTACACACCTTCCAATCTTTCGGGCGCATCACCGATATTTCTGATTATTTGTGTTGTATTATATGTACTAAATCCTCTTTTCGGAAGGCAAAGGCCGATTTCTAGTATGTTAAGGAGAAATCGGCTGTTTTTTTAAAAATTGTTCCCAGTGCAGCGCTTGAGTTAGCGCCGTTTGCTCAATTAATGCAATCTCCAGCAAACCCAGAATACATGAAGCCATGCTCCCAGCTATTCCTTTGAAACGGTTTGGAACCCCTGAATTATTACAAAAATCCAACGAATTTAGTTTTATGAATGAACAGAGCTGAGAAATGACAACTTAAGAAAGTAGTATACATCACAATTTCCAAAGGAGGATATCTGTTATGGCTCACCAGAAGAAAAGGAAAGAAGCAGCCTGGAAGTCACGAAAGCAAGAACAGCATCCCCATGGTAAAGTCAAATCGCTCAAGGAGCTGTCCAGCGAATAGGAGTGAGGAGTATACTGCTTGGAAGAGAAGGACTGTCGGTGAAATTCACCGGCAGCCTTCTTTTTGCAATAATTTCGCTTACATAAAGAATTCCCTTAATGCTGCAACTGGATTTACTAACAACCATCTAGCTATTGCTTGTAAGCTTTTCAGATTGCGGACCTCATTAGGATGAAAACACCGATACAGCGTTCTACCATAGAGAGTATCTTCTTAAATTCGTTTTTCTGAAGGTTGTCAGTTCCGGCTAAAAATTGAAGCATCTCCTGTCCAGGAGATGCTTCTTCTACGTTATGATTGGGTAGTCTGAGATAAGCTGATTTATCAGGATACGATTGAATTCAGGAGACCCTGCTTCACCTGATCCGACAGTGGCATAAGTGGCAGACGCAATTGCTCGGCGGCAATAATCTCTTTCTGGGTAAGCCACCACTTGATCGCGGCCGGGGCTGGCTCTGCAAATACATGCTGGATCACCGGTTCCAGTAGCATGAAACTGTCTCGCGACCCGTTCATGTCGCCAGCCACAAAACGTTGGTATATATCCACATACTCCTGGATATTGAGATGAGCGGATGCAAGCATACCACCGGCAGCTCCCTGGCATAGCATGGCATGGAAATAGGCATCCTCTCCGCAGAGGACAGGCTTGGTCTCGTACTGGGTCAATTTTAAAAGCAGATCAAGACCGCCCGTGCTGTCCTTGAGCCCAATTACGCCATCCAGGTCCAGCACTTTGCGTATTGTATCTATTGTCATGCGACTGCCCGTGCGAACAGGAATTTCATATACAAGCACAGGCAGGCCTACACGAGATACGACACGGAAATGCTCCAAGATTCCTTCCTGCGTCGGCCGGTTGTAATACGGAGTGACCACCATGGCTGCATCCGCTCCTAATTCAGCCGCCATTTCCGTCCGATGCACCGTTGAATAAGTATCGTTCGTTCCCGTGCCAATGACGATCGGAATGGTTTTGTTCATGCTCTTCAGAACATCCTGCGTCACCTGTACCATTTGCTTCACTTCATCCCAGGATACGGTTGGCGACTCTCCTGTCGTACCGTTAACGACCAGACCCTGGATGTCATGGCCTGCAAGATAGGTAACATACTTCCGGTACGAATCGATGTCCAACTTATAGTCACGTGTAAAAGGTGTAATCAGCGGTATGAAAATCCCATGAATATGTTGTTCGTTCATCATCATCAGTTATCCCTTCCCGTTGAATTAAATCTAATGTAACATAGGAGACAGCATCAGAGTTATCTATAATAAACGATGATTCTAATCAAAATTTCCGATGGGGTGGCCAGATTGGATTTCATTTATCTTCAAACATTTCGGGAAGTTGCCATTCGTGAAAGCTTTACAAGAGCAGCAGAAGTGCTCGGTTACGCACAATCCAGCGTCACGACCCAGATTCAAAAGCTGGAGAAAACGTATCAAGTCAAATTGTTCGAGCGATACAGCAACAACAAGATTCGTCTTACCTCCGCCGGGGAAGAGCTATTCAAGCTTGCCGGACAAATGCTGGAGCTTTTTGAGCAATCGAAAGAAAAATTGGCTAAGCAGGGCGGGGGCTCCATGACGATCGGTACTATGGATTCCATCGCTTCGTATTTTCTGCCGCCGTATATGCAGGCGACTCGCAAAGAATACCCTGATCTGAACATACGATTGCATACGGATCGCGAAGAGATGATTTTGCACCAGGTCAGGGAAGGGGAGGCCGATGTCGGGCTGATCCTCGCGGACGATTCAAGCAATTCGGCCTTGCAGTGGATTACGATTCGAGAAGAACCGCTTGTACTGATTGTCCATCCGAACCATCCGCTTATCGCTAAAGAGAGAATCGGCCTGGATGATCTGGTAGATGCGGAGTGGATTATGCCCGAGCATACGTGCAACTACAGACAACTGTTGGAGAGAGTGCTTCGAGCAAATGGAATCACCTATCGCGTGAGCCTGGAGCTGGGTAATCCGGAAGCGATCAAACGGAGCATCAAAACTGGAGAGGGTATATCCATTCTACCTCTAATGGCTGCGCTGGAGGAGATTGAACGGGAAGAGCTAAAGGTGTTACCCTTTGAGCATGCCGAGCTCAAGCTAGAAATTCAGCTTGTTCTTCATCCCAAGAAGTGGGTGTCCAATGCATTGAGCTTTTTTATGGAGAGCATGAGAATGTAGATTTACCTCCACATCAAAATTAATATACAGTACGAGCGCTTCCTAGTGGATACCAGAAGCGCTCACAGTTTAACGTGCCGAAAAGGATGAGAACTTAGAATGAAAAGAGAAAGCAAAGTTTATTCAAATCATCCACGTATTTTTTTGAAAAAATAAGCAATCCATATTTGCATTCAAAACTTGACAGCAAGTAATTTTTTCACTAAATTAAATGCATGCGCATGTTTTTTGATTTGGTAATGTGCTAAACCATTCGGTTACTTAATATTTAATTAGAACAAGATGTCAATGCAGAAGTTCAGTCATTGGTGAATTTCACCATAGACCATTTGGGCCGTGCAGATACATTAATTAATTGCGCAGGCTGCTGCGGAGAATATCACCTATGGCAGTATCCCTCGTGAGGATGTAGCCCGTGCCATTGTGGCAGCTTTAGATGAGAAGAACACATACAAGCGAGCTTTTGATCTGATTACTGGTGACGATTCAGTTGTTGATGCATTGCAAAAAATCTGAAGATGAGGACCAACGAGTAAATGGCGTATTTTACTTTGAAGTTTTGAAATCATACCTAAAGTTGACAAATGAAACAAACATGTTAATATATATGCGTGTGCATGCATTTGATTGATGTATTTCATAATATACCTCAGAGAGGAGTCTTTCTCACATGAAAGATTTATTTAGTCCCTATACAATTAAAGGTTTGGAATTGAAAAATCGCGTAGTTATGCCTCCAATGTGCCAATATTCGGTTGACAAAAAGGATGGGATCGCCACAGATTGGCATTATATACACTACGTTAGCCGAGCGGTAGGCGGAGCTGGTTTTATCATGATTGAAATGACAGATGTAGAGCCGGATGGTCGTATCTCCGATTTTGATCTTGGTTTATGGTCAGATGAGCAGATTCCTGCTCTCAAACGGATTGTAGATGCTTGTCACAGCTACGGTGCCAAAGTGGGAATCCAGATCGCGCATGCCGGACGCAAGGCGGAAGATGCTGAAGTTCCTGTAGCGCCATCTGCCATTGCATTTGATAAAAATTCAAAACAACCTCACGCGCTTACAACAGAAGAGGTTAAAGGACTAGTTGAGAAATTTCGTGCTGCTGTAGCTCGCGCTGTCAAGGCTGGATTCGACACCATTGAAATTCATGGTGCACATGGCTATTTGATTCATCAATTTCATTCGCCGCTTACGAACAAACGGGAAGATAGATACGGTAAAGACCTTACCCTTTTTGGTCGGGAGATCATTCAGGCAGCGAAGGGCGAGATGCCGGAAGATATGCCGCTCTTGATGCGTATTTCTGCCAAAGAATACGTAGAAGGTGGATATGGTATTAAGGAAAGCATTGCTTTTGCCAAGGAATATCAAAAGGCAGGAGTAGATATGTTTGATATTTCATCTGGCGGTGAGGGACCTATAGCTGCATGGGGCAGACCAGGAACTCACGCAGCATATCAAGTCCCCTTGGCAAAAGAAATCAAAGAAGCTCTGGATATTCCGGTGATGGCCGTTGGAAGACTAGAAGATCCAATTTTGGCGAATGCAGTTATCGGAAATGAAGAGGCCGATCTGGTTGCTGTGGGTAGAGGGATGTTGAGAAATCCTTATTGGTCACTGGAAGCCGCTTCAAAATTGAAAAAAGAAACTGCAATCCCTACACAGTATACTACAGGGTTCTAAGACCGACTGTATGCATTATTGGTTGATCCTGCTTGGGTCAGCAAAATTCGGGACGGAAGATTGGACGATTTAATTTTGTAGAACTAAAAACATCAGGAGGTTCTTGGATAGAGCCTAACACAAGCATATTGTTCGAAACTACAAAAATAGGAAATATAGTGCTGAAAAATCGATTAGGTGTTGCACCTATGACACGCACGAGTGCTTCTCCAGAAGGCTTTGCAACGGATCAAATGGCACAATACAATGCTTCATTTGCACATGGCGGATTTGGTTTGATTATTGTTGAGGGAACCTATACAGATGAGCTGTTTAGTCAGTGTTATTTCAACCAGCCCGGGATGGCCACTGACGAACAGGCTAAATCGTGGGAAAAGGTGGTGGAAGCTGTTCATAAGGCTGGCGGAGCAATTATTGTTCAGTTAGAACACGCGAGTGCTTTATCTCAAGGTAACCGATTCGAATCAAATATATTGACTCCATCAGCAGTGCAACCACAAGGAGGCAACTTGCGTTTTATGGCGGTGAAGGAGCTTTTCCGATGCCTGTGGAAGCAACGAAGAAAGATATTGAAAACGTAATTCAGGGATTTGTGAATGCTGCTGTTCGTGCCAAATCAGCTGGATTTGACGGCGTAGAAATTCACGGTGCAAATGGTTATTTACTGGATGAGTTTCTTACGGACTATACAAACCAGGGAACGGATGAATACGGAGGTTCCCTCAGCAATCGTGTTCGTTTATTGGTTGACGTATCGAGTGCAGTTCGGCAAGCCGTAGGAGAAAACTTTATAGTTGGGATTCGAATCTCCCAAGGGAAAGTAAATGATTATGAGCATAAGTGGGCTGGTAAAGAAGAAGAGGCAAAAGTGATTTTCCAACAGTTAGGACAGTCGGGGCTTGATTATATCCATGTCACGGAATATGAGGCTTGGCAACCAGCCTTTCCAGACAGTAGTAGACAATCTCTTGCTGAGCTTGCCAAGAAGTATGGAAACATTACAGTGATGGCTAATGGACACCTGGAAGACCCATCTAAAGCAAGTCAGATGGTCGAACATTGTACAGCCGATATTATTACTTTGGGCAAAGGAGCTCTTGCTAATCATAATTGGCCTGTCAAAGTTAAAAATGATGAACTGCTAGCTATATTTGACCAGGAAAAGATTTTAAGACCGAATGCAACGATAAAGGACTTTGAATTGGTCGATTAAGAAAAAAGTGCGTCCTTTAGACCTTCTGTAAAGTACTCTATCAAGGTACTCTACAAAAGGTCTAATTGAATGAACTCTGCGATCACGGAGAGCATGGAAGATGGAAGAAGGTTTGCAATTGTGGAGGGAGAAGTGCGTAAGATTGCCGAATATGCCCCGAAAGTTACGTTAGCTGGTTGTTGTGACTGATACGTTTCCTGATATGATAAACAACGAGCAGGATTAACGGGAAAGCGATGGCATGGGTGAAATCCCAATCTACCCAGTAGGCGGGGATCTCCTTGACGTAGAAAATAATATTTTTTGCAATCAGATGCGACAGTCCGTAAATCAGAAATGCCACTGGAAAGATCAATGGCCGATAGGATTTTAGCTTTAGTAGCTGAGCTGTCCCCAAAACAAATGCGTAAAAGAAAAGCGCTGTTTTGAAATAGGTGCTGATGATCCACGTGGTGGCCATTAAAGCCTCAATCCGCTGCAAAAAATTAGCAATGTTGATTCTCTGGGCAAGAATATAGGCAGCGTAAAATTCGTGTTCTGAGAAATATGCCCCGAGTACTGTTAGGGAGAGAAACAAAATGAGGTTGAGTCCAACAGCTCCGATCAACAAAGAAATGAATATATTGCGGCTCGTATTGCTTTGTTTTTGGACATAGGGATACACCATGAAGAACACGCACATTTCTCCAAAGGGATAAAATACACCGAACATAATGGTGTGCAGCATGTCAGGAAACGATGTATTCAAAATAGGATGGATACGCTCCATCTTGACATCGGGGAACAGGAGAACGATTAGGCAAATCAGAAAAAACGCAAAGAAAGGAAAAAAAATCTGGGCTGCTCTGCCCAGCGTTTCAAGACCCAGCCGCAAGCCATACACCAACAGAAAAATCGCCATGAAGCGAATGACCCCGCCGGGTGTCCCTTCGTAAATCTGTGTGCACATGAAATCTTCGATTTCTCTGATATAGGTGGAGGCTGCAATCAGGAAAAAGAATAAATAACTCAACGCTACAGCTCCACCCACCCATTTTCCTAATACTTGTAATGAAAGCTCAATAATCGTTTTAGTTGGATCAATATTTGATGTAGATATCATCAGCTTTACGCATGCAAGTCCTAGCGGAATACTAATCAAGGCGGCAATCCACGCATCCTCGTGGGCTCCGGTTGCCATTGCTGCAGGATACACAAGTGCCATTTCCCCGATTAGCGAGAAAAGTCCAAGTAACATCATTTGAGCCGTACTGATCCGGTCTTTTTCAAGATTCATGAGATTCCTCCAAATCTGCTGCAAACTGCCCCTCAAGTTTTCTTTTGTCATTTCCTTTAGTATGTGATTTTATAACATAATTATTAATTGATAGTCGAAAAGGAATGTTAAGGGGATAATTATCAAGTTCTTCTGTCATACTATTTGTAGTTTGCTCACGGAATGCGGAGGTTGTGACATGAAGGATACAATTACTGGCACATTATCACACCGCTTGGAGGACAATTTGGTGCAGTTGGTTCAACTGCTCGGGACAAGCACCGATTTGATCACTAAAAAGCTGGAATTGGATGAGTCTACGCATATCGCTTTGCTTTATATTGATGGTCTTGTGGATACACAGGTTCTGCATAATTCCATATTATTTTCGCTTCAGGAACGTTGTACCCCTGACCAAATGAGAGATCTTGATGCTAATCAGAAGATTGAGCTTTTGCGAAAACGTATGCTGATTGCGGGGGATCTATCCGTCACGCATGACCTTGGGCAATTTGTTCATGAGCTGTTATCCGGTAATATCATGGTGCTGGTTGACGGAACATCCAGCGCCCTACGGATCGGACTGCCTGGATGGGAGGACCGCAATGTAGGCGAACCAAGCTCACAATCAGTTGTACGTGGGCCGATGGAAGGGTTCACGGAAAATATGCGGACAAACACGGCGCTGATTCGAAGGAAAATTAAAGATAGCCAGCTATGGCTAGAAACCTTCCAAATTGGTAAGGTGACTCAAACCAGTGTATCCATTATGTATCTCGCCAACATCGCTAATCCTGACCTGGTGCAGGAGGTGAAGCGCAGATTGGCCAAAATAGATACGGACAGTATCCTGGAGAGCGGATATATTGAGGAGTTTATTCAAGATACGGCTGCTACGCCGTTCCCCACGATCTATAACAGCGACCGGCCGGATACTATCGCAGCGGGAATCCTGGAAGGCAAAGTGGCGATTCTTGTGGATGGAACCCCCTTTGTCCTGTTGGTGCCTACCTTTTTTGTCGCTTTTTTTCAATCTGCCGAAGATTATTATCAGCGGGCCGATATTGCCACCTTGCTACGGTTCATCCGTTTTCTTTCCTTTTTCATTACGTTGCTTGCGCCTTCATTTTATGTGGCGGTTACGACCTATCATCAGGAGATGATCCCTACCAATCTGGTTATCAGCCTTGCCGCACAGAGAGAAAGCGTTCCTTTTCCTGCATTTGTGGAGGCAGTACTCATGGAATTAACGTATGAGATTTTGCGGGAGGCGGGAGTGAGGATTCCAAAAAATATAGGGCAGGCGATATCCATTGTTGGAACACTTGTCATAGGACAGGCGGCGGTTGCCGCGGGCTTTATCTCATCAGCAATGGTTATCATTGTATCCATTACGGCCATATCCAGTTTTGTGATACCAGAGACGGGCATGTCGATCGCTGCAAGAATCATTCGCTTTGTTCTTATCGGACTAGCTGGCTTTATTGGACTATACGGAATACTATTCGGTATCTTTTTAATCGTGCTGCATTTGGCGAGTCTGCGTTCTTTTGGCATGCCCTATATGAGTCCGATCGGTCCATACCGTTCAAATGATCTGAAGGATTCCATCTTCCGCTTTACCTGGCCGCGTTTAAAGACAAGGCCGGCAGAAAGTATGATTCAAAATCTTGACCGTCAAAGCACAACCAAGCAAAAGGAGTCGGCAGATGAGCCCAAAAAACCGTAAAACTGTTTCGCGACTGCTGCTTACCCTTTTGGTCCCTATGCTGCTCAGCGGGTGCTGGGAAAGACAGGAGTTAAATGAAATGGCCTTTGTGCTGGGAATGGGGCTAGATAAGGCTGAATCTGGCTATAAGGTTACACTGCAGGTGGTTATTCCTTCAGCAATTGCCTCGCAGGCGGCGGGAGGGACGGGAGGTGCCGGGGTGCCAGTGATTGTATCTACCTTTACGGTCCCCACGATTTATGAAGCTCAGCGCAAGTACAGTCTGGAAAGTGCGAGAGCTGGCTACTATGGGCATATCCGTATACTGGTGATCGGAGAGGAGCTTGCCCGGGCCGGAATTAGCGAGGCACTTGATATGCTGAAGCGGAGCCGAGAGCCGCGTAATGATTTCTATGCCATGGTCGCCAAAGACACCACTGCCGAAGATGTTCTGAAGGTCCTTACCCCGCTAGAGAGATTACCGGCAAGTAAATTATATAATTCCCTGGACAAATCTTATAAGACATCGGGCAAAACAGTCGCTGTTTCTTTGAACCAATTTATTGAAGATTTGTTGTACGAGGGGAAGAATCCGGTGCTAACTGGAGTGAAGATGTCAGGCAGTGTTAGTGAGGGCGAAAAGAAGAGCAATGTGGAAGATAGCTCGCCCACAGCCAAATTACAGTACAGTAATATAGCTGTATTTCGGAAGGATAAGATGATCGGGTGGTTAAGCGATAACGAGACGATTGGCTACAATTATATCACCAATAACGTTGTCAAAAGCTCAGGTTCTGTAATAGGAGACGACGGACGGCCCATCGTCATTGAAGCACTTCATACAGACACCAAACGTAAAGTCAAGATTATTGACGGTGAACCACATATTTACATCCATGTAAAGGCCTTGTGTAATGTTGAAGAGGTAATGAGCAAAGATAATCTGGAAGCAGAGCGCGTGATTACAGGGCTGGAAAGGAAATCGGAAGAACGAATTATCTTGCGGATGAAAACTGCAGTTAAGCAAATTAATGAGCGCTATAATGTGGATATTATGGGCTTTGGACAGTTGATCTACCGTGCCAACCCCCAAGCTTGGGCTAGGCTACAACAGAAAAAAGGGGACAATTACCTAAAATCGCTACCTATCCATTACAAAGCCAGCGTGTCGATTAACCGAATTGGTATTACAGACAAATCTTTTATTGAAGATATCAAGGAGTGAGCGCAATAGTGTTACTGCTTTTTCTGGCAACAGCAGCGGTTTGTGCGGTCATCGATGTGCCTTTGCTGACACGAGGAAGCAGGCGCCGTGACCTTCTGGTCTGGGGCTTGTTTTGGATCACGGGCATTGGTGTAGTGGTCTGCTCCTTGTACAAAATCAATGTGCCGAGCCCATTGCTTCTGGTCATGATGATCTATAAACCGGTTAACAATCTGTTTACATCCTGGTTTTATTAGGTTGTAAGGAAATTCACCTTTTGTACCTCGGAAAGCGCTCCGTTCCTAATAGTTTGATCTTGTTGATATCATGGGTCACAGTTGAGTGGCGGGAGATGGTTGCTTGAACAGCGAAATGTTGCTATCAGGAAATGCTTTTAAAAATAGTAGTAGTATCTTTGATTTTAATAGTAGAAGTGAATGTTGGTAAAAGCAGCAGCAGTCTAAGACTTTATTTTTCAAGTCCTAGTGAGCTGCTGCTTTACTTTTAGAAGCAGTCTCTTACATATCCCCGATAAGTGAGAAAAGCCCAAGTAATATTATTTGAGCCGTACTGATGCGGTCTTTTTCAAGATTCATGAGATTTCTCCATATCTGCTGCAAACTGCTCCTCAAGTTTTCTTTTGTCATTTCCATTGGACTTTTGTGTAGAAAAATTGGTAAAAATACAAGCTGGTTACGGAGGATTTTTTGTATTCCATATTTTCTCTAATTGACTTTATAACCCGACATTATTATTATCTTATACTATAAGATTAATTACCTCATACTATAAGGTATTAGCGAGAAGGTGTTGTGACCATTGGATTATAAAGCATTAGCGACAGAACTATTCGAGTATATCGTCAAATCGCGGAAACCGGCATTAGAGGAACGAGGGCACTTTTCACGTGGCGAAATGGGGATTCTCATTTGTCTGAATTTCAATAAGGACGGGGTTACCTCTGGCCACTTGAGCGAATACTTGTCCGTCAGTACGGGACGGGTAGCAACGGCACTGAAGAGCCTGGAGAAGAAAGGACTAGTTGTACGGCGTACTGATGTCAGCGACAAACGTAAGGTAATTGTATTCATTACGGATTCAGGTAAGCAATTTATGATTGATAGGCATAATGAAGGAATCGCATGGACCGAGAATGTTCTTCGAAAGTTAGACGAAGAAGATGCCAAAGAACTGATCCGACTCATTAAGCTTATTGTCTCTAGAAGCTGAATTTCTATGCAGAGCAGGATGCACCATACTTCACCAAGCATCAAAGACTATCAGATAAAAGGAGAGCAACAGAATGCTAAAGATATTCAAATATCTCAAGAAAAATGAATGGATGCTTGTGGTTTGCAGCCTAGCCTTCATCGTTGTGCAGGTATGGCTTGATCTGAAGCTACCTGATTATATGGCGGAAATTACGACCAAGCTGCAAACGGAAGGAACGCCTGTGTCCGAACTGCTGATTCCCGGCAGTTACATGTTGTTTTGTGCCGTCGGCAGTATGATTGCATCTATTATTGTGGGCTATTTCGCGGCAAAGGTGGCTGCAGGGCTGGCTATGCGTCTGCGTGCGATGGTCTTTGACAAGACCTTATCCTTTTCGATGGAAGAGATGAACAACTTTTCGACGGCAAGCCTCATTACCCGCTCCACGAACGATGTTACGCAGATTCAAACGGTGGTTGCGCTGGGGCTGCAGGTGATCATCAAGGCACCGATTCTGGCCGTGTGGGCCATTGTGAAGATTGCAGATAAAAACTGGCAGTGGACCGCCTCCACAGGAGCGGCCGTGGCTGCTCTGATCCTGATGCTAAGTGTCATTGTTGTTTTCGCTCTTCCAAGTTTCCAGAGAATCCAGCGTCTCACCGATAATCTGAACAGGGTAACACGTGAGCATCTGATCGGACTTCGGGTAGTACGCGCTTATAATGCAGATCAGTATCAGCAGGAGAAGTTCGAGCAGGCTAACGTCGAGTTGACGAATACAAACCTGTTTGCGAACCGTTTAATGACGATGATTGGCCCAGGTATGACCTTTATTATGTCAGGTCTGAGTGTCTCTATCTATTGGATCGGCGCTTACCTGATTAACGGGGCGGCCGTACCAGACCGCATCACGCTGTTCTCCAATATGGTCGTATTCTCCTCTTATGCAATGCAGGTGGTTATGGCCTTTATGATGGTAAGTATGATATTCATCCTGATGCCTCGCGCCTCGATCTCTGCCAAACGGATCATGGAGGTTTTGAATACCGAATCCAGCATCGTTAATGGGCATGAGACGACTGGAGAAGAGAGCGTTATGGGGCAAGTGGAATTCCGTAATGTCAGCTTCAAATATCCGGACGCGGAGGAGGCCGTGCTTCGCAACATCAGCTTCACGGCGAAACGAGGCGAGACGGTTGCCTTTATTGGCGCTACAGGCAGCGGCAAAACCAGCGTGATCAATCTGATTCCCCGTTTCTATGATGTGACCGAGGGAGAGGTACTCGTGGACGGTGTGAATGTCAGGAACTATAATCAGCAGGCACTCCATAACAAAATCGGGTATGTTCCTCAGAGAGCTGTACTGTTCAACGGTACGGTCGTATCCAACGTTTCGTACGGTGATAACGGAAGAGCAGGAGCTTCGGAGAAACTTGTCAAAGAAGCCGTTGGTATTGCTCAAGGAACGGAGTTTGTCGAAAAAATGGATGGTCAATATCAGGGTAGAATTTCGCAAGGTGGAGCGAATGTGTCCGGTGGTCAAAAGCAGCGGCTGTCCATTGCGCGTGCCATCTACCGTCAGCCGGAGATTTATATTTTCGATGATTCCTTCTCGGCACTAGACTACAGAACAGACCGGATTCTGCGCTCCGCTCTCAAAAAAGAAACCGGCCACGCTACGACACTTATCGTTGGTCAGCGCATAGGTACGATCAAAGACGCTGATCGGATTATCGTGCTGGACCAGGGAGAGATTGTAGGGAGCGGCACGCATGAAGAGCTGATGACGAACTGCAGCACCTATCAGGAGATCGCATATTCGCAGCTTTCGAAGGAGGAACTCATACATGGATAAGAATGAACACACCGTCGACAGCCAGCAAATGAAAATGAATCAGGGAGGTCCCATGGGTAAAGGCCCTGCGGGGGGCAAGGGTGCTGGTGAAAAAGCGAATAATTTTAAAAAGACCATCAGCCAGCTTGTATCCTACAGCAAGGCCTATGTGCCTATGATTGTACTAGCTATGGTACTGGCCCTGGTCGGCTCCACCCTCAACGTGATTGGCCCGGATAAGCTCAGTGATATTGCCAACCTGATTCAGGAAGGAATCGTAACCGGGATTGATGTAAGTGCTGTTCAGAAGATTGTTCTTGTATTGGCGCTTTTATATGGATTTGGTCTTATCTTTAACTATTTCCAGGGCTTCATTACAGCAACCGTCTCACAGCGTCTTACAAAGAAGATGCGGACAGAGCTGTCTCGAAAAATCGATCATATGCCTTTGAAGTATTTTGACTCTACGAGTTACGGTAATGTGCTTAGCCGCGTAACCAACGATGTCGATACCATCGGACAAACGTTAAACAACAGTCTCGGCACGCTTGTCGGTGCACTGGCTACCTTCGTGGGCGCCTTGATTATGATGCTTTATACAAACTGGATCATGACCATTACCGGAATTGTAGCTACGCTGATCGGCTTTTGCCTGATGAGCGTGATTATGAAGCATTCACAGAAATACTTTGTAGCACAGCAAGCGGAGCTTGGCCAGATCAACGGTCATATTGAAGAAACCTATGCTGGTCATAACGTAGTCAAGGTATATAACGGGGAACAAGCAGCCAAGGAAGTGTTTCATGGCATTAACAGCCGCCTATATACAAATGCATGGAAGTCCCAGTTCATGTCTGGCCTGATGATGCCAGTCATGATGTTCATTGGAAATTTTGGTTATGTCGCGGTTTGTGTTGTGGGAGCTTTGCTGGTCAACCAACAGACTATAACTATCGGAACTATTGTCGCCTTCATGGTGTATATTCGTCTGTTTACACAGCCCTTGTCGCAGCTGGCACAGGCCGCAACCAATCTGCAGTCGGCGGCTGCCGCCAGTGAACGTGTATTCGAATTTCTGGGTGAAGAAGAATTGGCAGATGAGCGTCACAAGACCATAAAGCTGGACACCGCCAAAGGGGATGTCGAATTCAAACATGTCCGTTTCGGCTATAATACAGACCGTATGATTATCAAGGACTTCTCCATGAAAGCTGAAGCTGGTCAGAAAATTGCCATTGTCGGTCCGACAGGCGCCGGTAAGACCACGCTCGTGAATTTGCTCATGCGGTTTTATGAGCTGAACGATGGAGAAATCTACATTGACGGAACCCCGATTAGCCAATTAACGCGTGAGAATATTCATGAATTATTCTGTATGGTGCTTCAGGATACCTGGCTGTTCGAAGGAACGATTCGTGACAATATCGTCTTTTCCAAAGATCATGTTACCGATGAGCAGGTGGAAGCTGCTAGTAGAGCGGTGGGGCTGCACAGCTTCATTAAAACACTGCCGCAGGGCTATGATACAGTGCTGGACGACAAAGCCAATCTCTCCGCCGGTCAAAAGCAATTGATTACCATTGCAAGAGCGATGATTGAAGATTCACCCATGCTCATTCTGGATGAGGCCACAAGCTCGGTTGATACGCGTACGGAATTGCTGATTCAACAAGCGATGGACCAGCTGACTGTGGGGAAAACCTCCTTTGTGATTGCTCACCGACTTTCGACGATCAAGAATGCGGATCTGATTCTGGTCATGAAGGATGGTGACATTATCGAAATGGGTAACCATGAGGAATTGCTGGCTAAAGGCGGCTTCTATGCTGATCTATACAACAGTCAGTTTGAACATGCATCCTAAAAGTAACTGCTTGAAAACATAATAAATATCCATATAGTTCCATCAACATTGACATCAGCAAGTGGACATTATAAGGTATGAAAGCCAGAATTTCTTAATCATAATTGTGGAGGCAGATCAATGAACCAGCGTTTTCGAATCACCCGTTCCATGCAGGAAAGTCCGGTGGAGCAATCCATTTCCCTGGAGGAGTGCAAAGATTACTTTGCATCCCAGCCAGACTTTTCGTATTCACGAGTGCTTATTATACAAGGTGCTGAGAGCACCATGTCGATTGAGGGAGATTTTTTCATGTGGAAGTATGCTGACGTAGAAATACCTTTTCGCCATTACATGGGGGATGTGTATGTGGCTATTTCCGATGAGGCTGTCGTGCCTAAGATGATTGAAATTGCAACAGATTTGCAAGCAGATGTGGTGGATGGGTGAAGAACTACTCACTATTTTTATTCTGCTGAAGGTTATTGACTTCGTAGTGTATCTTTACAGCAATGGACAGTGCTGATTTCTGACTGCTGACATCGAGTTACATAGATGTCAGCATTTTTGTTAACCACGTAACTGCAGTGGACATAGTAAAGCTACAAAATGGTAGACTTCATCCGCTGATCGCCTCTTATTGGCAGATGTGAAGAAGACGGAAGACCTGATATGTCAATATACTGGTAAGAACAATCCATAACCACAAAATACATATTCATTGGCTGGATGCTAAGAGACTTAACAGCTGGATCAACGAAAGGGGGGACGTATGCTATGTTAGAGATATTTCGTTGTTTCTCATTACGGGAGGCAGTTCAAGCTGGAAAATTAGCGAACAACCGTTGACGGTAAACTCCCAGGATGTGGACCAGGCAGCGAACAATCCGATTACGTCCTACAGCAATATTGCGTATACGCTTCGCTTTTATGCAGGAACACATTTTCAGTCGCTCAGGAGTTATGACGGTAAAGAATATGAAGCTATTGGAATTGGCTTAGATACCACGATATTCTCTGATGAATATAGCAAGTATGGTGAGTTTACAGGTAGTTTTGTTGGCTTGACCTGTGCCGATCGTGTTAAACATCAACAATATGCTGATTTTGATTTTTTCGAATATAACGTTGATGAAATGAATGAATAAATAAGTATTATTAGTTACCAAATGGTTACTATAGAACATTAAGGTGCCTACTTCACAAAAAACACGAGCGAACTTATTATGAATTTGAAAACCTAGGTTAAATTAATATTGTAACTTTGAAGTCTTTAGTTATCAATTATGATATTGATGTGTGAGGGAGATTTACTGATCAAGCAGGAACCTTTTACTTCAATGGTGATGGGCACGAAACGAAAAGGATAAAAAATTTTGAAAGGAATTTGAGAATGACAATTGAAGCGAATAAACAACAGATGCACCGGTTTACAGAGTTCATAAATACGGCTAGCGTAAAGCTAGCAGAAGAACTTATTGCCCCAAATGCGATTTTCTATGTCCCAGCACGGGAAGATGCGATGAAGGGACCGGATGGATATCTTGCAATTATCCAAATGATGCGAACTGGCTTCCCTGATATCCAATGGACACTGAAGGAGATGGTTGCTGAAGGCGATAAGGTGGCTGCGCGATTCATTATGCGAGGTACGCACCAAGGCAGTTTCTTCGGTTTTCCTCCAACAGGGAAAACCATCGAGGTTCAAGCGATGAATTTTTATCGATTCTCTGATGGGCAAATTGTAGAAGAATATGGTCAACCCGATATGCTTGGATTACTTCAACAAATTGGCGCTGTTCCAAGTTCGTAGAGGTTCATTTCAATACGACATCTGATGGTGTTCTTTGTTCGATGGATATGTAGCTAAGTAGGACAAATGTTCGTCTAAAATGGAAGCTACATAGGGAAGCTTTCCATTTTAGACGAATAAAAGACATACACTGTTTGTGCTGTGAACATTCGTACTTTGTTATGAAATATAAATAAAATAATGCCTGAGCCTTTGAATGTAGCTATACGCATCAAGACATCAATTCATTCGAGGCTCTCTCTTAAAATCTCTAATCCTCTTCTTAATTCCTCTAAAGAACTAGTGGATGAAAGCGCTACTCTTAGATAATTTTCTTCTGCATTCCCACCGCTCAGAAATCGATTGGAATGAAATACACGAACCCCTTTTTCCAGAAAAAAACCTTCAGAATAAGCTTCGTGCATAACTTTTGGTAAACGTAGCCATCGATAAAAACTCAGTGGATGTCCCCCGTGGAGAGTATTTGGGAAGAATTCAGCAAATAACTGGTTGGCTGTCTCGGCCAATTGTTTTTTCTTCGTAACAATCATATTTGCTTTTCCTGACAGAATCAGCTCAGTTACGATCTCTGCGTCCAAAGAGGATGTTTTGACGTTGACGTTGTATATGGCCTTCATCATTGTGTCTTTGAATGCTTCGTTAAACACGATATAGGCCACTCGAAGACCTGAGCAGATGGATTTGGCGGTGCTACAAATATAAACCGTTTGTTCAGGGAGCAGCTGATACATCGGCTGACCATAATGATCTATAATGTCCGCTGACAAAAAGGCATGAATGTCGTCCTCAATCAGGATCAAATGATGTTTTTGAATGACCTGAGCTAATTCTTTTTTTCGCTTTTCCGGAATTACAATGGTCGTGGGATTAGCGCAGGAAGGCATTAAAAACACACCATTTAAATTCGATTGAGAACATTGGTCTTCCAGAGCTTCAGGTAACATACCATACTCATCCCCTGAAATGGGAACTAGTTTGATACGAAACATTTTGGATACTTCAATAAAATTGGCATACGTATACTGGTCAACCGCAATTCGGTCCCCGGGTTCAAACAGTGCTAAGAGTGTAATAGCTAATGCATTTTGGGCTCCTGAAACGATCGCCATATGTTCAGTATCGGCCTGGATGCCAAAAGCCTTCATCCAATTGAGAGCAGCCAGTTTATGATGCGGGATACCTGCAGGATCATTGTAATTCAATAGCTGTTCCAGATAACTTTTCTCTACCACGTGCTTTAAGGCCTCAGTAACCAGATCATTGGTTTGCTCAAATGAGGCAACAAAACCAAGGTCAATATGTACGTTTGAGGATGGATCTTTTGAAATGGTGACCGACCGAGCCGCGTTGGCTGAAACAAAGGTGCCGTTTCCGGTCACACCATGAATTAATCCTTTAAGCTCGCAAAGCTTGTATGCGCGTGTAATCGTTGTGAAGTTCACATCCAAAAAATCGGCCAGCTCTCGCTGAGGGGGAAGTTTTGTACCCGGAGCCAAAAAGCCATGTCTGATGTCATGTTCCAGCAATAGGGCGAGAGAGCGATAAAGCGGTCGCTGCAATCTATCCCTGTCAGGTTTCCACGACATCGGATAATGTTCAAACGAATTAAATGGCATAGCACACCTCACAATATTGTAATGCATACAATTGTATCATTGATTGTATGGATTTACATTGCTAAACTAACGAAGAAATGTAATCTTGTCAAGGAGATGTAGCAACGATGATACACAGAAGTAAGCTTCAATTGGCCTTTAAATCAGCTTTCCCTTCCACACTTCCCATACTGGCTGGATTCTTGTTTCTAGGGATTGCCTACGGCATTCTTATGAATATATCTGGCTTTGGTGCGGGGTATGCGATCCTTATGGCCCTATTTATTTTTGCCGGATCCATGGAATTTGTTGCAGTGCATTTACTGCTCGGTCCGTTCAATCCACTAGGTGCCTTGCTAATGACCTTAATGGTGAACGCCCGGCATTTATTTTATGGCATATCCATGCTTGAAAAATACAGAGGCACCGGATTCAAAAAGTTCTATCTAATTTTTGGACTATGTGATGAATCGTTTTCAATTAATTACACGGCAAACATCCCCAAAGAAGTGGACAAGGGATGGCATATGTTTTTCGTAACTCTGCTTAATCATAGCTACTGGGTATTTGGCGCTGCCATTGGTGGATTTTTCGGATCTCTGGTGCGCATTAATATGGAGGGCTTGAGTTTGTGATGACGGCGCTCTTTGTTGTGATCTTTATTGAACAATGGATGAAAGAGAGCACACATCATAGTGCATTTTTGGGTTTGGGAATTTCGATCCTTTGTCTGCTTATTTTTAATAGCGAAAATTTCATCGTTCCATCTATGATAGGTCTTCTTATCGTGCTCTCCTTCATGAGAAAATCACTAGATAGAATGACAGGTGAGAGACACGATGTCCATGACTTTGTTTGAAAACATCACAACGATAGGAATGGTCGTCTTGGGAACGATAATGACCCGATTTATTCCATTTATTTTGTTCCCTTCGGGACGTCCCACACCTAAATATGTACAGTATCTCGGCAAAGTACTTCCCTCGGCAGCTTTAGGACTGCTGGTCATTTACAGTGTTAAGGATGTCACTTTTTTCTCTGGGTCTCATGGTGTGGCCGAATTGATTTCCATTGTCTTCATTATTATGCTGCATCTCTGGAGAAGAAACATGCTGATATCCATCGCTGGCGGTACACTGCTCTATATGCTCCTGGTCCAATTTATATTCTAAAAGTTGATCATCTCCGTTGTTGCAGGTTAGCTATTGAAACTTTACACAAAATAGTTGGAGTGACTATCAGTTGCACGAACAATACCCAAGAGGACTAATGTTAACCTTAGTCCTCCGTTGTTTTTAAAATATTCAAAGGCTTGTCATTCTCGTCCTCAAAACACTTAATCGGGCTCAGTTTTTTAAGAATCCTTCATGTTACGAGGAATTTCCTCATTGAGCTTATGATATTCCAAACCCCACGTTTCCATAACATTAATGATGGGTCTTAAAGTATTCCCTAAATCACTCAAGCTGTATTCGACTCTAGGTGGTACTTCGGCATACACGGTTCGAATGACGATACCATCCTCTTCCATAGACCGCAAATTTTCTGTTAGAACTTTTTGACTGATTTCTGGAATACTTTTACGAAGTTCACCAAAACGTTTGGTTCCTTTCAAAAGGTCTCTCATTATTAGCAACTTCCATTTGTTTCCTATAAGTCCAACCGTTGTCGCCACCGGACAAAGAGGCAACTCTTTTTTTGTAATCATTCGGTCTAATCCTCCAATAGTTACTTTTTGGTTCCTATCTAATAAAAAGGTGCCTACTTTCAAAACGATTATATTGCTTATATTATAAAGCGGTCGAGGAAAAAGCAAATTAAACGAAAGGTGGAGAAACCTTGAATGACAGCTTATGGATGCAATTAACAGCCTACTTTTCAAATAACATGCATGTTTTTTTAGCTACTGGGAAAGAGCATATAATAATAAGTTTACTAGCTTTACTCTGCTCTGCCTCCATTGGAATTGTGTTGGGTTACGTAACCTGTAAGTACAAACGAACAGAGAAATGGATCGTATCCTTGTTCCAAGTTCTAAGAATTATGCCTAGTTTAGCTGTTCTACTCCTTTTAATCCCTATTATGGGGACGGGAACAAAACCAGCTTTAATTGCCCTGGTACTGTTGGGAATTCCTCCTATATTAATGAATATGATAGCCGGTTTAGAGTCTGTTCCCTCTTTTTTACTTGAAGCTGCTCATGGAGTGGGTATGTCAGAACAACAGGTAATGTGGCGAGTCAAATTCCCATTAGCTGCGCCAATGATTCTGACAGGGATTAAAATAGCTGCCATTGAGGTCATTGCGAGTGCTACCATGGCTGCCAAAATAGGAGCGGGTGGATTAGGGGAAATCATCTTTACTGGTTTAGGACTTAATCGAGTGGATTTACTTTTGATTGGTGGGTTTTCGGTGGGAATTTTAGCAATTACAGTCGGGGTAATGCTTGATATGTCCGAGCGTATTTTGTTTAAATATAGATTTTTGAAAAGGTAGGTAAAAGATATGTCTAGAAACAAGAGAAAACTGTATTTTTCAATTTCAATTTTTCTTGTATTGTCGCTCATTTTAAGTGCATGTGGTGATAAAACAGAAAATGCTGAAGATAAAGCAGCAACGATACGGATCGGTACGAAAGATTTTACTGAGAATTTGATTGTGGGTGAACTTTACGCTTTGGCTTTAGAGGGTGCGGGATATAAGGTAGAACGAGTACCCAATATTGCGGGCTCCGTTATCCATTCATCTATTGTTAACAACGATATCGATATGTATCCAGAATATACAGGTACCGGTTTATTATCCATATTGAAAGTAGATATGCTCACTGATCCTGACGCGGTTTATAAGAAAGTTAAGGAAGAATATAAAAAGCAATTTAAAATTACTTGGCTAGATTACTCTAAAGCAAATGATGGAGCAGGACTTGTTATTCGTTCGGAAGTTTCTAAAAATCTAGGAATTACTACAATTACTGATCTACAAAAACATGTAAGTAAGCTTCGATTCGCCTCACAAGGAGAAGTTGACCAACGTGCAGACGGAATTCCAGCTCTAGAGAAAGTGTATGGTAAGTTCAATTGGAAGTCATCTAAAGTATATGATAACAGCTTGAAATATGAAGTGCTTAAAAACAATGAAGCGGATGTTGCCCCAGCTTACACAACAGAAGGGCAACTAGTTAATAAAGATCAGTTCACACTGTTGAAAGATGACAAACAAGTATGGCCTCCGTATAACTTGGCTCCTGTTGTTCGTGATAATGTGCTGGATACAAATCCAGAGATAGCTGAGGTTATTAATAAGGTGAGTGCGGCGCTGGATACGGAAACGGTAACCGCCTTGAATGCAAAAGTGGACGTGGATAAAAAAGAATATGAAGATGTGGCAAAAGAATTTTATGACTCAATTAAATGAGTGTGGGGGATAACATGAGTCTTATAGCAATTGAATTCCAAAATGTGTGCAAAACATACGCAAACTCCAATGACTTAGCTGTTGATCATGTCAATCTGTCTATTAGGGAAGGCGAATTTATAACCATACTGGGTTCGTCCGGATCAGGAAAAACCACACTATTGAAAATGGTAAATCGTTTAATTGAACCTACCCAAGGGAAGATAAAACTATTTGGTGATGACATTGCTGAAATTGATCCTGTAGCGCTACGGAGAAGGATTGGCTATGTTATTCAGCAAGTGGGTTTGTTTCCTCATATGACCATTGGACAAAATATTGCTACTGTGCCCCGGCTTTTGAAATGGGAAAAAACGAAGGTGGATGAAATGGTGCACAAATTGTTACTTTTGGTTGGGTTAGATCCAGTAAACTACCTAAATCGTTACCCTTCTCAACTATCGGGAGGTCAGCAACAGAGAATTGGACTAGCTAGGGCCTTAGCAACAAATCCTAATACAATGTTATTGGATGAACCTTTTGGAGCCATAGACGCCATGACTCGTCTAAATTTGCAGGATGAACTTCTGCGGATTCATGGGGGAGTTAAGAAAACCTTCCTATTCGTAACGCATGATATCAATGAAGCATTTAAGCTGGGAACCAGGGTAATAATCATGAATCAAGGTAAAGCCTGTCAGTTTGATACGCCAAGAGAAATTGTTGCTCATCCCGCAGATGAATTTGTCGCATCGCTTATTCAATCTTCAAGAGAGCAAGAACGTTTCTGGGAGGGGTTAAAGTGATCGAATATGCCATTAAGCATCCGGATAAGTTAGGAATTGCATTACTGGAGCATGTGGAGATGCTAATTGTGATCATGCTGATCTCCATTGTCGTCACAGTACTCTTAACAATTTTAGCCCTGACTTCAGAAACGATATCCAGGTTACTCATTTATATCTTTTCGATTCTTTATTCAATTCCCAGCTTGGCCCTGTTCGCAATCATGATCCCCGTGACAGGTTTGGGTAAAACGACAGCGATTACCGTGCTCATAGCATATAACCAATATATCCTACTACGTCAGTTTATTGCAGGTTTGAATCATGTTGAACAGTCTATTATTGAGGCAGCCACTGGGCTTGGTATGAGCCGTATTCAGGTATTGCTTCATGTTCGTGTGCCTTTGGCCATCAAAGCTCTTTTTACAGGATTAAGGCTAGCATCCGTATCTACGGTTGGAATGGCGACTATAGCAGCATTTATAAATGCAGGCGGATTAGGCTCGATATTAAATGATGGCTTACGAACCATGAATATAGATAAGATTCTGTGGGGAAGTGTATTGTCAGCGTGTCTCGCTATTGGAACGAATGCAGTATTCATTCAGTTTGAAAAACGAATCTACATTGGATCGGGGAGATCACTTTTATGAAGGCTGTTGTACTGGAAAGGGCCTGTAAACCTGAAGAACTAAAGATAAAAGAAGTTCCAATCCCCAAAGTTAAACCAGGTTGGGTACTTGTTAAGATCAAAGCTTTTGGAATAAACCGCTCTGAAATGTTTACAAGACAGGGACATTCCCTATCCGTCAAATTCCCACGGATTATTGGTATTGAATGCATAGGGCAGATCGAAGATCCATCTGACAGCACATTTCAAAAAGGGGAGCGTGTTGCTTCATTAATGGGGGGATTAGGCCGAGAATTTGATGGAAGTTATGCTGAATATGTTTTGATTCCTTCAAAACAGGTTTATTCCATTCCAATTGAAATGAAATGGACTGAGCTCGCTGCAATTCCAGAAATGTATTATACGGCGTATGCGTCCTTATTCGAATGTCTCCAATTAACTGCTGACGAAGTGCTTCTCATTCGCGGTGGGACGAGTTCTGTTGGTCTGGCTGCCCTTCAGCTAGCAAAAAGTACAGGCGCCACAGTCATATCAACCACTCGGAACAACGGAAAGCTAGCATATCTTCAGCAGGCTGGAGCAGACTTTGCTTTACTCGATGATGAGTATTTTACAAAAGAAGTTTATAAAATCGCTCCAAATGGCGTAGACAAGGTCCTGGAGTTGGTCGGCACCGTCACAATAAAGGAATCATTGCAACTGGTTTCAGAGCAAGGGACCTTATGCATGTCAGGGATACTGGGAAATGAATGGACACTTGATTCCTTTGAACCGTTAATTGATATACCGACAGGTGTTTATTTTACGGCATTTACAAGTGAAGTTATCAAAGAAAACGTACTAATCGACCTGTTCAATCATATTAAAGAACATGGAATTGTTCCGCCGATTGCTAAAGTTTTCAAGCTAGAAGAAATCCGAGAAGCTCATCTTTTAATGGAGAGTAATGATGCGAATGGTAAGATCGTAATTTTGAACGATTAGTTCAGAAGATTAAGATTTCAAGGGTAGGACACATCGTTGTTGATGTTCTCTAGAACGTGATGCAAGCCTAAATGTGCCAGATCATTAATAAAATTAAATTCAAAAATCTTATATTTGAAAAAATATTCAAGCGATATCAGTGAAAGAGGCCTTACACCATAATTTATAGAGGTGTAAGGCTTTTTCTATAAGGGATTACCAAACTTTAATATAATTTTTACCTTTTTTCAAAAGTGTAATCGGCCCTATTGGAGACTTTTCTACTCTCTGCATATCCAACAAATCAGTATTCAGGATCACTTCACTACCATCGGGGCGCTCAAATTCAGCGTCAACGATACGTACCCGTGCTAATGTTGCTGTTGAATGTACTTCACCTAGAAAAACATCGAAATTTTCCGGTAATTCACAGGAAAGATAAACTTCTTCTCCCTTATCAACTATTCTGAAGTTTGGATGAAAGCTTTTGTCAACTATCTTATCTTTTTCTCTTTCAAACGGTTCTGCTCCGGCCAAATACGCATTGTTATTAATATAAACAGGTTGTTCCACCAAGTTAAATATTTCAGCGTCTCCGGGATTTTTGTGCACGTTTTCAATATACTCTTCTAAAGAAGCCGTGTGGTTTTTATAATGGGACGTTCCGACACCTTCTAATCCATCAGCTCCAATGAAAATATTATTATAAAAACGGTCATCACCGCCGTAAATAAAAGAAAAACCTGCGATTTTGGTGCTGTGGGGGAGGTGATACTGTGTAGAACGTGTCATTTCTTTCCAATGATTCATCTTACCGCAGATTAGGTTGTTTATGTAAGCTCCACCCTGTGACACATTGTCCAGAGAATATTCAGAAGCCATTATATTGTGATCAACGATATATGGCCCATGGCTTACTTCAACAAACAAATCGCGATTATTGCTATAAAATAAATTCTTACTAATCCTTGTTCCCTGTGTCTGCCAATCTGACCATAATCCTAAAGAGCAGTCATGGATACGGTTATGATAAATCTGGACATCTATGGCTGCATGGAGCTTGATTCCTGCAATTTCGTGACCGTAGAATTCACGTTTCAGAGCAATATTATATATATGGTTGTGATGAATTTCACTAAATACACCGCCTAAGTGACCCACAATTCCATTTTGACCGCAATCATAAATCGTATTATTACGGATAATATGGGAGCCGATTTTTTCCTTGCACCAGCCATTACGTTCAGCAGAAAAGACAGATTCAAGCTGGTACTGGTATCCGGGTTTGTCTTTCCGGACGGAGCGATAATTATGCCCGGTGGAGGCTTCTTTACCAATACTGATGGCGCTGCATTTTGCATCGTGAAGGATATTGTTTTCAATAATCCAACCCTTGCTCCAATTGGCACCAAGCAGTCCAGGCTGATCCGCTGTCGGAGGTGCCCATGGTGTTGCGGCCTGCGCCATTTCAAAGCCTCTTACTGTAATATAATCAATCCCTGTATCTTGGGGATAGAAACAAGATCTGCGAACGTTAACCTCAACAAATTCTTTGTTCGGATCAGCGCCTTGGAAATTCGCATATATGGTTGTATTATCAGCATTCACTTCTGCAAACCAGACATATTTTGTCTGTTCCTGATTATGAACAGGAACCATTTTTCTTGTCCAGTGGTCCAATACTTCTGTTGTAACCTTCGGATCGATCAGTTGTTCAAAGCGGCTAACTTCATAAAAAGACATACCGTTTAAATAAACGTCTCCTAAATGCTTGGTTTCCTCAATTGTTACGAGCCAATCTCCGGACACTTCAAGAGCATATGGGTTATAGTTACCAAAAAACTCATTCGGCAACACAACCTTCCAAATATTCTCTTCTGCATGCTGCCAACTTTGAATATGCTCTGAGCCTTTAATGATTACTTTTTCACCTTTTGCAGCTTGATAAGTAATTCTTCTCTTGGTGCTTAATCCTTTAAATTTTGGTTTTACCCATTCACGATATACCCCTCCATGGACAATAACCGTGTCTCCTGCCACAGCAGCAGAAGCTGCTTTATTGATTGTCAGAAATGGATCTTCCTGACTCCCCTGGCCGTGATCTGAACCAGTTTTTGCTACGTGATACTCCATAGTCTTATATCCTCCTTTAAATTCAATTTATTTTATTATAGGAAATAATATTTGTTAATTCTATCCAAAATATAGTACACTTTAAGACAATATTAGTGTTCTGGCAAAGGAGAGTTGTATGGTCTTATTTGAAAAACATGGAATGGAGGGGGAAGAATTCTTTCATTTTTTTCCTTTGAAGAATTATAGCTTTCCCCTTCATTTTCACCGCGCATATGAAATGATCTATGTTAATGATGGACAGCTATATGTATCCATTGATCAAAAAGAGTATCTTTTGAAGGAAAATGATCTGGTCTTTATCTTTATAAATCAAATGCATGAATTTAAGACCATCGATTACTCTAATATTACAATCATCCTTTTTTCGCCAGAGTTGATCGGCGACTTTTTTATGAATTTAAAAGGCTTAATTCCAAATGACAGTGCATTGCATTTGGAGAGAGCTATTGATTTTAGTAAGCTGAATTCAATCTATAGCCAGAAAAGTTTTTTATATGCTGTTTGTGCTGATCTGATAAATCAGAAATCGTTTACCCTAGTTAAGCAATCACCTCAGACAAAGGTGCTCTATAAGATGCTGCTTTATGTAGAGGAAAGTTATTCTACTGATTGCACATTAAAAGACATTGCAAAACATCTGCAGTATGACTATCCTTATCTATCAAAGTTGTTTGCCCAACAAATGAACATGACCTTCACGGACTACTTAAATCATTATCGGATTTCACAGGCATGCTATTTGCTGAAAAATTCCCAGCAGGCGATTGGTGAAGTTGCAATCAAGTGTGGTTATAACAATTTAAGAACCTTTCATCGTAACTTCAAGGAAATAACCAGGAGAGCGCCTAGAGAATATCGAGCAATGGACTAAAGAAGAACGGCATAAGCATAAGGTGAATGCGTTGAGCACTTTGTTGACCTTCAGCTTAAACTAGCTGGTGATTATGTTGAAAATATAATCATTAATTCTCAACAATCTTCAGATCATAATTTACGATCCTTCTAATCCAAAGTTTTGCTAGCAATAAATTAGAAAATCCATAAACGCAGCCATCCAATTACCAAGAATTTTTCTACATGACGCACACCATTTTAAATCGGTTATGTGAACAGGTGCGGCAATCCCTTGTCATCTAAAAGCCGTGATTTACGAGGGCTTATCAGAATATCTGGTGAGTGGTTTCAAAGGGTTCGTTTCCTGTCTGGTCACAGGGTAGAAGCTCACTCGGTTGTGAGGCGCTCGGCAACAAAAACGATTCGATTCGTACACAGTATACATCACACAACAAATGTTTTCGGTACGTTCGCTGTGGCAGTATTCACTTCATTCTTAAGGGTCAAGTCGCCAAAACTTAAAAATAGCAAGTCTCATGCAACTTAGAGACTTGCTATTTTGTGTTTTCGGTTCATTAAATTTTGTGAAAAAAAATAGTTCCAAAGTTATGAATTTTCTAAAAATTTATACTTTTAACAGCCGAAGGGCACTGCGGTTGGTACGTCATGTCGGAACGAGGAGATTGATTCAAAAAAATTGGTTGGTAAACTTGAGCTTTGAGTTAATAAAAAAATGTCGGATGACAAAAGCCATGTTGCATTAGGAGCCGCCTAAATGACGGCTTTTTTGTTTTAAGAAATCAAGTTCATGCTCCGAGCCAAGGACAAGAACTTGATTATTCCATTGCCGATTAGATATCTACCTATTTAATGCTCACTATACCGACCATCCAGTTGTCGCAGGAGCAGACGACCTCATTCTGGAGCGGTTGAAGCGAGGTTCGTTGACTGTCAAATAAGAAGCCCTTAGTGAGCTTTTTTTAGACAATTCTTTAATAGATAACCCAATTTATAAATTTATACTGTGCAGCTTTGAAAAAGCTCAATAAACTTCTGAGCTGCTGAAGAAAGTGGCAAGTCTTTTTTGATAGCAATACTTAAAAACCTTTTAGGTATGATTTCTTGGATGGGCACTATGAATAGCTGTTGTTGATCCAAATCGCTGCGAACAAAATCCTCGATTACACACGATATGCCCAAACCTTTTTTAGCAAACTCAATTAACAGTTCCATGGTACTCAGTTCTATTTTAGGTATTACTTTTAAGCCATATGAAGTGAAAAAGTTGTCAATATATATTCTTGTATTAAGTCCTTTCTGCATGAGAATGATCGGGTAATTTACTACTAGTTCTTTTAAGAATATTGGTTTATCACATATTTCTTTAAATCTCTCACCTACTACAAAACAATCTTGTATTTCTATTTTTCCAATCACCGTCAGAGAATCTCTGCTTCCGTTCAGATTGATGATTCCTATGTCAACTTCGCCTGACTCTAGCTGCTTAATTGTAGAATGAGTAGATTGATCTTTGATATAAATCTCGATATTAGGGTAAGCCAAGGAGAATGTCTCTAGGTATTGCATCAAGAAGTTACTACAAGCTGTTGTGCTTACGGCTATTCTTAGTTGGCCAGCATCTAAATTCCTTAATTCCAAAAATTTTCTTTCAGCCGCCTGTAATAACTCATAGCTTTGTTCTACATATTGATATAATATCTCTCCTTCCGCAGTAAGGGACACTCCTTGTGCCCTTCTATGGAACAACTGTCCACCTAGCTTATTTTCAAGCAGTTTTATGGACTGACTAACTGCCGATTGTGATGTAAATAGTTCCTTTGCCGCATTAGACATACTTCCAGCTTTTACTGTGATATAGAAGATCTTATAGAGTTCATAATTAATATCCATATAAGTATTTAGTATACCTCCTATACTTATTATTAATTTTACTTATTATACTGCGTGAATTATACTCGGGTTGTCAATGATTAATCGATAAATTGAGAAGGTGATCAATCTAGTATTCCCATATTTAAGATATATTATTGACTCATCTGTAGGAGATATTCAATCTTCAGAATTTGAGAGGGGATAATACTGTGAGGCGGGATTACTTTTGCAATGGACACACTTGAAACCGTTCTTTTGGTATTTTCTTTTCTCGTGGTTCTAAAATCGGATAAACGATTTATTGAAGCACTTCGTTCAATTTCAGATTGGCTAATTGATCAAAGTAAGAGAAAGGGGAAAATACATGGCTATCATATTCATAATTTTCGCATTATTGGCAGGAATGGCCTTGCCTACACAATTTAGTGTTAATGCGCAGCTAAGGACGGTGGTGGGATCACCTATTGTTGCTTCGGCCATTTCTTTTACAGTAGGTGCCATCTCATTAATAATCATATCTTTTTTTGTAAAAGGATCGTTGTTCAAAAAAGAATGGTTTGAAGCTCCCTGGTGGATGTGGACAGGAGGACTACTGGGTGCTTTCTATGTATTGGCGACAACCATTCTCATGCCCAGAATAGGAGTAGCAGCTACGGTTGGATACGTTTTAGCTGGACAAATAATCGTGTCGGTGATCATTGATCATTTTGGATTAATTGGTGCTAGTATGCACACTTTGAATATTCCTCGATTATTGGGAGCTCTTTTGGTTATTGCAGGAGTCTTTATCGTACAAAAATTTTAAATACATTTGGGGGAAACGTACATGAGCAAAATAAGAAAAGACTTTCTGTGGGGAGGAGCTATTGCTGCTAATCAAGTAGAAGGTGCACATCGCAGGGATGGAAGAGGGTTAAGTACCGCTGATATTCAGCCGTTTATTCCAGGAGCTGATCCTATTGATCTACATTTTAATAACATGGATTCAGAAACATACGAAAAATACAAACATGGGACATACTATTTCCCTAAGCGCCAAGGAGTACATTTCTACGAACGATACCGTGAGTATATCGATGCGTTAGCAGACATGCATGTAAAAACATTGCGGTTGTCTATTTCTTGGAGCAGGATTTTTCCGAATGGAGATGATACCGTTCCAAACGAGCAGGGTTTGGCCTTCTATGATCGATTATTTGAGTACATGAAAGAAAAAAATATTGAGCCAATCGTCACGATTTTCCATTATGAAATGCCTTTAAATTTGGTTGAGCAATATGGCGGTTGGACAAACCCGAAACTGATTGATTTCTTCGTGAAGTATGGGGAAACCGTCCTGCAAAGATATCATCAAACCGTTAAATATTGGATCATTATCAATCAAATTAACCTTGTCCACAAAGAGGCATTTGCCTCCCTTGGCATACTGAAAGATAAAGTTGATCATTACGAGCAGTCTCAGTTTCAAGCGGTTCATCACCAATTCGTTGCTTCTGCAAAGATTACTGAGTATGGGCACAAGCTAAATCCATCCCTTCAAATGGGAATGATGTTGGCCGATACGTTAACCGCCCCTTATTCATGTGAACCTGCAGATGTCGAACTGAATTTCAGACGGAATCGAATGCAATATTTCTACAGCGATGTTCTGATTCGAGGAGAGTATCCAGAATATGCATTGACGTATTTCGAAGACCATGACATCCAGCTGGAAATTACGGAATCGGAGAAAGAGTTGCTTTGGAACAATACAGCCGATTTCCTTGCAGTCTCTTATTACTGGTCAAATACTGTTAAAGCTAGTGAGAATACGATGGACCCTAATTCTACTGTCAAAAATCCCCATTTGAAAGCGAATCGCTGGGGCTGGTCTATAAATGCTTCAGGATTATATCTCTGCATGTCTAAGTATTGGGACAGGTATCATGTTCCCATGATGGTGGCTGAAAATGGTCTTGGATTTAAAGATGTTTTAACAGCGGACAATAAAGTTCATGACGATTATCGCATCGAATACCACCAGGAGCATATTGCAGCACTGAAAGAGGCAATACATGAAGGGGCAGATGTTTTTGCCTATTGTACCTGGGCCCCTTTCGACATCATCAGTGCAGGTACTGCTGAAATGAGCAAAAGATATGGCTTTATTTATGTGGACTATGATGATGAAGGTAATGGAAATGGGCAATTCCATTATAAAGATAGTTTTTACTGGTATAAGCAAGTTATTGATACAAACGGCGAGGATCTTCATAGAACCACCAACGATTAGGATGAGAATCACTAAATGATGAAGGCACCCCCGGATCATTTTGTATCGTTTCAGTAGTACGGTATGTGGAAAATGGTCCGGGCATTTATAATAGGGGGGACAACTATGAGTTATCAAAAATTGGCAAAGGATATTCTGGATGGCGTAGGAGGAAAAGAGAATGTAAATGCGGTGTGGCATTGTGCCACTAGATTGAGATTTAAATTAAATGATGTGAGTACTGCAGATACCAAAAAGATTGAAAACACAGATGGGGTCATTACCGTCGTCAATAGTGCCGGACAGTATCAGGTGGTTGTTGGTAATTCCGTTGCTCAAGTCTATGATGCACTAACATCATTACCTGGAATGGCATTACATGCTTCTAGCAACAATGAAAGCGCTTCAGAAAAACGAACTAGGAAATTTAATCCTGTCAGTCAGTTGATGGATTTTGTTTCGGCCGTATTTACGCCATTTCTGGGAGCCTTGGCTGGATCCGGAATTTTGAAAGGCATTCTAGCTTTATTTACAACAATGAACTGGATATCGACTGACAGTGGTGCGTATAAAATATGGAATGCAGCAAGTGATGCCATTTTCTATTTTTTGCCGATTTTCTTGGCATTTACTGCGGCCAAGAAGCTTAAAGTCAACCCATTCGTAGCCGTTTCGTTAGCTGGTGCACTCATTCATCCGTCTTTAGTAGAGATCGTATCCAATTCACAAACGATTGATTTCTTTGGCATACCGATCATACCAATTACGTATACGGCGTCTGTGTTTCCCATTCTGTTGTCGATTTGGGGCCTCTCTTACTTGGAACCTTTGTTGAACAAATTCTTTCCGGAATCAATTCGTAATATGCTAACCCCTCTGGTTTCTCTAGTGATCATGTTGCCTCTAACTTTGGCTGTTATCGGCCCTCTAGGCACAAAGATCAGTGACCTGTTCGCCATGGTATTGTTAGCAATCTTTGGTTTCTCCCCATTACTTGCTGGGTTGGTTTTAGGAGCGTTCCATCAGTCGATTGTCATTTTCGGAGTCCATTGGGCGCTGATTACGCTGATGATAAACAATGTCGCTAATCAAGGATACGACCAATGGTTGCCGATTGTATGTGCAGCCGTACTTTCTCAAGCAGGTGCTGCTCTAGGCGTATTTTTGAAAACCAAGGATGCCAGAATCAAAGGCCTATCGGGTTCTGCAGCAATCACAGCCATTTTTGGTATCACTGAACCGGCAATTTACGGCGTAACCCTTAAATTAAAGCGTCCATTCTACTGTGCAATGATCGCTGCTGGTATTGGAGGTGCTGTCATTGGATCGTTTGAAGTACATGCATCCACATTTACATTTCCTAGCTTGTTGGCTATTCCAACTTATTTAGGCCAAGGTTTCATTGGAGAAGTCATCGGATTGATTATTGCATTCTTTGGAGCCGTCATTTTAACTTATTTCTTCGGTGTTTCGAATAAGAGTGTGACGAATTTGAGTGATCAAGCAAATCCAAACGAGGTTGTGGTACCTGTGAATGGCCAAATTGTTCCTTTAAGCAGTGTAAGCGATGAGGTGTTTGCTTCTGAAGCGATGGGTAAAGGAGCAGGGATTGTTCCAATTAGCGGAATTGTTACAGCTCCGGTAAACGGAACGGTAAGCAGCGTGTACAAAACCGGGCATGCGATTGGCATTGTATCTGATTCCGGTATAGAACTTTTGATTCATATCGGTATTAATACTGTGAAATTAAAGGGACAACACTTTAAACCATTGGTTAAGGAAAATGATAGAATTGGCATTGATGACAAATTAGTTGAGTTTAACTTGGAGCAAATTAAGGCTGCGGGTTATGATCCTACGGTAATGGTTATTGTTACGAATTCATTTAATTATGATCAAGTGCATGTGAATCTGGAGGATCCAAATTCAAAACAGTTATTACATGTGATTCCTGCAAAACCTAGCGTTTCATCTTCAAATTTGGTTTAACACAGGACAGCATGGATTTGATCTTGGAAGTAAATTGAAAAAACGTATAACAGCCAGCTATAGCTATTATAGCTGGCTTTTTTTAGTAGATAGTTCCGTTGCTAACGAAGAAAAGGATTAAGAAATTACGAATGCTTGGGTAGTTCAGCAAAGGATTGGACAATAAGGTCTCGAAATAGCCTTATCGACTTCGAGAGGTAATGAGTTTGCTTCTAGGACAATGTAATTCAAAGCCTCTAGAACACGTTCAGCACCAATTGCAAATGTGAACCACATCTGTTGTTCCTCCAACACTCATAACGAAAAATTTTAATGCAAACGTGCTTAGTAGTCTCCCCTTCGAAAAGGTATTAGCCGAATGGTGAACAGAATGTTTCTGTAGACTGAAGATCCTTTAGTATGAATTTCAAGTGTTCTCTAGCTGATTGATTCAATGGTTGTAAGGGCAAAGGAAGACTGGGACTTGAGATCAAGCCACTTATTTCTGCTGCTGCTGAAATAACGCGAAGGCTGCCATATTGACGAAATAACGACCAAAGCGGTTCAAGTAGCGCCGAGAGTTGTTTCGCTTCTTCAGCAAAACCGGACTGGGCCAAACGGGTCATTTTTTGGCACGCCCTTGGAAACAAACCACCAAGAACTGAGTACCATACTTCACAGCCTGCATCCAAGCCAGTGACTGCGGATGAGTCTCCACTTACTCCTATAGTTACATGGGGAGGAATGGCCGGTCGCAGTTTTCTAATGTGTGCCTTGGCTGCTTCAGGATCAGAAGGCACTCCAGGAATCTTGATAGAACGAACGTTAGGCAGCTCAGCAATCCGACCGTGCAACTCATCACTGAAATGAAAATGTGTAGTCCCCGGATTATCATATACGCAGAGCGGAATAGAGAGCGAGCTTGTCACCTGTTCATACAACGAATATACCTCTTCATTTGTTAATGCCTGGTAAGAAACAGGAGCTAACAGCACTGCGCTTGCTCCTGCTCTTTGTGCATCTTCCGCTAATCGAAGTACTTCAGAAGTACGAATCGCACTTATACTTGTCATCACGGGAATCCCTTCAGATGAATGGACAGCAAGTCGAAGCACACGTAAACGTTCTTCTCGATTAAGATATGCATAATTTCCAGTTGAACCCAATGCACCAATTGAGTCTACACCAGCTGCAACTAATCGTTGAATTAGTGTCACAAATGCTTTTTCGTTAATACCTGTCTCGTTAACTGGCGTGAGTGGAAAAGCAGATAATCCACAGAACATAAAGCTACACTCCTTTATTAATTGACCTTCAAAATACAAACACATTATAAAAATGAATTAGACACAATTAAAGTACCAATTGAGAGACAAATAACAGTACCAATTCTTCTAGACAAACTTAAGATCGAAACAAAGAGATATGAGCATCAAGCTTCAGTCTCAACTTGGATATTACATCTTTTAACAGATCAGGTTAGTTGAACAACATAAAAAGCATTCTATATAGAATGCTTTTTATCTTTCTCATGATTTAGTGATGTATGAGAGTGTGTTAATATGCGGTCAAGTACGTTTTCAGTAAGTGGCATAAAGTAATTGAGTATTAGCCCCCCTAAACAAACGGTTAACAAAGTTCCAATGCCAATGGGTCCATTTAAAATGACTGCTATGATCAAGAATATAAGGTAGATGAGTGTTCTCGAAAAAAATAGATTTGTTCTAGTTAATTCTTGTATGATTAATGTTAATCGGTCAACTGGAATTGGTGCAAAATTTGTCTGTAAATATGTTGCAGTTCCTAATCCTACAACAACTAAACCAATTCCAAAACAAACAACTTTGCTGTACCATAGTTCAGGTATTATTAAATTGTGTAATAAAAAAAGCCACATATCAATACCAATACCCGTTATAAATGCTGTTAACAACCCCAAAACTTCAGGTCTTTGTCTTTTTAAAAGCGAATTACAACATATCAATATTATAGCTATTATGATTTCCCAACTTCCCACAGTAAGCCCCACATTTATGGACAGTCCTACCAAAAGTGCATCAAAAGGTGAAGTCCCAAGGTCTGATTGTATAGTGAACGAAATTCCAAGGGATAATATAAAAATTCCTAATACGAAAAAAACATATTTCACTTTACTCGACCTCTTTAACATAATTTTATGTTGCAAATGCAATAAAAATAAGGTAAATTCAATATATATCATTTTTATTGCATTTGCAATAAAATAGGGGCGAAGGAGTTAACTATGAAGGAAGTGCTTCGTGAAATTGGAATGATCGCAAGGGCATTAGATTCTATAAGTAATATAGAATTTAAAGAATATGACCTTACAAAAGGGCAGTATTTGTACCTTGTGCGAATATGTGAAAACCCAGGAATCATTCAAGAAAAGTTAGCTGAGATGATAAAAGTAGATCGAACAACTGCATCTCGTGCTATAAAAAAACTTGTAATTAATGGATTTATTGAAAAGAAAGAAGATAACCATAACCAAAAAATTAAAAAACTCTATCCAACAGATAAAGGAAACAATGTATATCCTTTTATAAAAAGAGAAAATGATTATTCCAATAACATTGCATTAGAGGGATTTTCGGAAAGAGAAGTAGAAACCATTTTCAATCTTCTTCAAAGAGTAAGAGAAAATATAGGGGATGACTGGGAATTTGTGAAAAAGGGGAACAAAAGAAATTATTGATTTACATGAAGGAGAGATGCATTAAAGTGACTGTGAAAATAATAAAGTGCAGCCGTGAAGATTTACAAATACTCCAAGAAATAAGTATTGAAACATTCAACGATACTTTTAAAGATCAGAATTCACCTGAAAATATGAAAGCCTATTTGGAAAGAGCATTTAACTTTAAACAGTTGGAGGAGGAATTGTCCAACGTCTCTTCAGAAATCTTTTTCATCTATTTCAATGAAAAACTGGCTGGATATTTAAAGGTAAATATGAATGACGCCCAATCCGAAAAACTGGGTGATGAGTCGCTCGAAATTGAGAGGATTTATATAAAAAATAAATTTCAAAAACATGGGCTTGGTAAATATCTGCTAAATAAAGCTATAGAAATTGCGATGGAACATAATAAGAAGAAAATCTGGCTCGGTGTATGGGAAAAAAATGAAAACGCCATTGCTTTTTATAAGAAAATGGGGTTTGTTCAAACTGGCGCACACTCTTTTTATATGGGTGATGAAGAACAAATTGATTTCATAATGACCAAAACAATAATATAAGTTTAGGATGATATACGAATTCTTATTAATTTTATATTGTAATTTATTCACTAATATATATAATATTAACTATAACTGAATTCAAAAATGTTTTCTAGGGTTCCGCGATGTAATATCGGCTGGTCCGAGAGAAAACTCACAGTCGTCGTACTGTGCCACGGAGGGATAAAAGCCTGGGAGAAAAACTGCTGTATGCAGTATTCTCTCAGGCTTTTTTTATTGCTGCTATAAATCCATACTACATTTGCAGCATTATCAAAAAGGAGGAAGCACAGAATGAACAAGACATGGTTATCTGTTGTAATTGCGGCATTATTTGAAGTTGGATGGGTCATCGGCCTGAAACATGCCAGCGGATGGTTAGAGTGGGGGGGCACTTTAGTTGGAATTTTAGTAAGTTTCATACTCATGATTATGGCTTCCCGTACGCTTCCGGTAGGTACGGTGTATGCAGTGTTTGTCGGGTTGGGAACGGCCGGCACTGTATTGGCAGAAATTTTGTTGTTTGATGCTGAGGTACAGGGATCTAAATTGTTGCTAATCGGGGTGCTTCTGCTCGGAGTTGTAGGGCTCAAAATACAGAGCAAAGAGAAGAAACAAGGAAAAGAGGTGCACTGACGTATGAACTGGGTATTTCTAATTTTGGCAGGCGTATTTGAGATGATGGGAGTTCTTATGATTAATAAGCTCCATAAAGATCGGAATTTCCTGTCTGCTTTTTACTTGCTTGCAGGCTTTGGATTGAGCTTCTTGTTTCTATCCCTGGCCATGGAAACACTACCCATGGGAACGGCCTACGCTGTCTGGACCGGTATTGGGGCTTCTGGCGGGGCCATATTGGGCATGATCTTTTACAGTGAACCGCGTAATACCGCGAGAATTCTGTTCATTGCGATGGTACTCGGTTCAGCAGTTGGCCTAAAGCTGGTAAGCTGATTAATGATGGAATTAGACATACTGGTCATCTTAGAACAGCAGCGAACTATCTGAATGCTTATGGGCTATCATTAAATTTAAAAATAGAAAGAAAAGACCAGCGTGCAGACAAAGTATCGATAAGAAATTTTGTCTGCATGTTTTTTTGCATTTGCTTACCCTTCTATACTCTGATCTTTAGGATCGCCGCGTTGTGTTTTCAGTTTTAGAAAATGAAGAGTCATTTGAAGTTTCAGACGAATATCACCATCGCTTAGATCAATCTCGAAAAGCTCACGCATCCTGTTGATTCGATAGAACAAAGTATTTCTATGAATAAAAAGTGTTTTAGCAGCAATATTTGGAGTGTCCACATATTGAAGATAGGCTTCAAGGGTAGGTAGCAAACTTGTTTTGTGGGCATTGTCATAAGCAATTAACTTTTGGATAACTGGATGGCAGAAGTCAGCGAGATCGTTCTGTTCCGATATGATCTTTCCAATATGCTCGCAGAGATAGTCCTCATACATATACACTGGCTTGTTAGAATTAAGTTGGAAACCAATCTCGAAGGCGGTTAGGCACTGCTTATAATATTTTCGCAAAAAAGTTAAATGACTAAAGCAGTCACTCAGCGAAGCAGTTAGGCCGTTTACTTGGAGAAATTCCAGAATTCGTTTGTCTTCAGCAATGATTTTACAGGATGAATCAACGAGGGAAATGAGAAATACAATACGTCCCTGATATACGATCCAACGGCTATCCGGAAGTAATTGGATCATATGCTGTGCAACCAACTGAACTTTCCCGTCAAAAAAGCCGTTCTTCAGGTCTGTCAAGGTCATCACTCTCAGGTAAGGTGTAAGCGTCCATTCCAGATGAGCCAGTCGCATTGCGATGACATTAGCATCATTGAGCTCGCCTGTAAGCAGTTCGGAAAGCAAAAAACTATGCATCATTCCTTGATTGCAATTATAAAAGTCGTTCTTTTGCAATTCTACCGAAACCAACTCACAAAGAAATTGTACGAGTTCAAAATCAATATCTGTAAATTTACGATCCAGTTCCATAACACTGACCTGCGCGAATTCTATACCATGTACGTACACAAAAGCTGTTATCCAACAGTCGTTGGTCTCGGGATCGCGTGAATAATAAGGAGTAAGAGCCATACGGGTTAATTCGTACAGATTGGATTTCTTCATGCTCTCAATATTACTGTCAAGAATATAACCCAAATTTCGCTGCTGTTCGATATCAGGTCGGCTGGGGATGGGGGCCTGACACATAGCGAGTAACTTATAGCCTGCGTCGACAATGATTACCGGATTACCAAAGATGCGGGAGGCCTCGTTTGTCAAGTATTGTAAACCTTTGTTTGAGTAAAGTGCGGATATCAGAGTGTGCATATGCTCAATGAGCCGATTCTCATGAGCAAGTATAGATGAAATCTTTCCCGAAAGATCCAGCAGATCCAGTCCATTTGGCAGAAGGGTAAGACAAGTATAAGAGTCTACAAGTGCATCACAATCCTGAATGCAGAAAAGAGGAGTGTCTGTAGGAAAGTCCTTTGGCAAATCCGAAAGATTGCCTATATAAGCGGTGTCAGCCTGGAAAACGGAACTCAACCGCAGGATAGTAAATTCACTGATTTCTTTTGTTTGCATGGCCTCTTCGGGCAAGGAAAGATAACAGTCGCTAAGTTTTCTGATTATTTTTTGAATTTTCACGAGAGCAGCCTCCAAAAGCTTTTTAATCCTTGTGCAATATTACAAAACATCGTCACTATATTGGACCATATTTAAATTCCAGCACATGGGATATAACGTTTTTATTATATATACTGAAATTATTACACGCTGCAATAAATGACACTTTAATCAAAAAATGAGTAATATTGTTTAAAATCAGAACTCTGTGAGGGAATAGTTTTGGAATTATGTGAGGAAATTTATGCGAAATTAGTGGAGAAAGCTGAAACTCTCGCATGGATTTGCTTCAGGATCTATGCCTAATAAATACAAATTGCAGGAGGATATTAATGAAAATTTTAGGGATCAGTTGCGGTAGAAGGATGAGTAATTCAGAAATCCTTGTGAAGGAAGCTCTGATGGGTGCTGAAGAGATAGGTGCCGAGGTAGAGCTTATACGTCTTAATGACCTGCAAATTAAACCTTGCACCGGTTGTAATGCTTGTGTAGTCAGCCTGCTTGAAAAGTGTGGCTCAGGAGATTGTGTGATAAAGAACGATGATTATGGATTTATTGAAGAAAAAATAATGGAATGCGACGGGTTAATTGTGAGCTCAGCCATTTATGAGAAGAGTCCGAGTGGACTGTTGAAGACTCTGAATGACCGGATGGGCCCTTCCCATGATATTGCCTTCCGAATGATTGCCAAGAAGCAACGCGAAGAAAGAGGAATAACTACTGGTAAAGGCCCAGATGAAAGAAGCTTTAAACAAAGAGTGGCTTCTCTTATAGCTGTAGGTGGGAGTGAGTGGGACACACTTGCTCTGCCGATGCTCCATCTTTTCACGCTGCCGATGCAAATCAATGTTGTAGACAAAATGCTGGTTAATTGGGTTGGCTTGCCTGGATCAGTAGTCTTTAAAGAAAATGAATTGAACAGAGCTAGACAATCTGGTCGTCATGTGGCTGAAACACTAATGAATCCGAATACGGAAGCGAAATATATTGGCGAATCTGGTTTATGTCCAATCTGTCATTCCAAACTCGTTGAAATCAGAAATCATGATGATAATTATCCTGCAATATGCGGAATTTGCGGTGTAAAGGGCACTTTGGAGGTTGAACAAGGCAAAGTTAAATTCAATGTCGCGGAGGAAGATAGAGCGCATTCTCATGTTCTAATCTCTGGGAAATTCGAGCATGCGGATGAATTATATAAAGTTTCATTAAAACCTAATTCCAAGGCTGGAGAATTGCCTGAAAGATTAAAAAAATACAAAAACTATTTATCTTATTCCAGACCTGCTCGTAATTGATATTCCGAATAAAGTGCTTATTCTTTTTTTGAAAGGCTGGGAGCGAATTTGGCTGGTAAGATGCTTGCTGAAGCAGGCATGGTTGGAGCTGGTCTAAACGGCGTCAGTTTTTCATCTTACACACTCTTTTGGTTTATAGGACCTAAGATCATTAATGATAATTTAGTTGTTGGGAAAACTTCAAAAAGTATCACTCTGGAATATTACTTACTTATGTAAAGACCAGTCAGATGCAATAAGGTTCTGAACATAAATCCTTTGTTGCTGTAACTAACCGCATCACCTGGATCAATCCCTAAAAATTGACCTGACACTAATCGTTAAACTCCTTCGAAAAGATTCATCAGACTAGCTCCAATACGTGAACTAATCACCTACACAGTTCTTCAGGGACTTTCATGAGGCAGCCTTTTGAGGTGCTCGTTCTTGAGAATCCCCCGTTCGGGCGTGTACTTTCGTACAATTGACTTTGATTTAGAATTTGATCCATACTTCAGATGAACGGTTGTTCAAAAAAACATTGGAGGGATTTTTCATGCGTTTGGGAGGAAAAGTTGCGGTCATTACAGGCTCAGCATCAGGAATGGGGAAAGCAATTGCAGAATTATTTGCAAAAGAAGGCGCAAGTGTTATTGTTTCAGACCTGAACATTGAAGGAGCTGAATCGGTTGCAGCAGGAATTAAATCAGCTGGCGGAACCGCCGTCACAGTAAAAACCAATGTTGCTGATTTAAATGATATTCATGCTATGATCGATACTGCTGTTAATGAATTCGGAACTCTCGATATTTTAGTTAACAATGCGGGCGTTATGGATAACATGGCGCCTGTAGGAGATGTGGACGACGAGACATGGGATTTTATATTCGATGTTAACACAAAAAGCGTTATGCGTTCGATTCGAAAAGTTATCCCGATCTTCCTGGATAAAGGGAATGGAGTGATTATTAATACGGCATCTACGGGCGGCTTCAGCGGCGCGCATGCGGGCGCTGCTTACACTGCCTCAAAGCATGCGGTAATCGGTATTACGAAAAACACGGGGTTCATGTATGCTCAAAAAGGTATCCGATGCAATGCCATTGCGCCAGGAGCGACAGCCACAAACATTACTTCAACGATTCATAACTTAAATGAGTTTGGCGCGTCCCGAACGAAGGTTACACAAGGCGTAATTCCTCGCGTAGGGCAGGCGGAAGAAATCGCAAAAGTAGCCCTTTTCCTGGCATCAGACGAATCGAGCTTTGTGAACGGGGCTGTTATAGCTGCAGACGCGGGTTGGACGGCAGGCTTCTAATCCACTGTTTAACGAGCACACATGCTTCAAAATATATAATCATCGAAGTAAGATCCTTGCAAGGTTAAAGTAATATTCAATTGAAAGAGATGTAATGTCAAAAAATAATGTTATAAAATGACAGGAGCGTTGACACACGATCCCGTCATTTTTTAGTTATATTTAGATATCATTATCATGAATGTGAGCTGCATATCGTTTTTCTCGTTTTTTGCGATCGAATAAGGAAACAATAGTCACCGCATGATCCCCGAGATTTGCGCGAATATTATCTGAATGCATACTACAAGGATGTCGAGGGACAAGAACAAGGGCCCATTGAAAGTCGCTATTTTAGCGGCTTTTTTATTTTATCGGTACAGTTCTTGTCCCAAGCCAAGATAATCAATAAAAAACTTACAGTGAACAAACATCAGACGAGGAACATTGACATATGAAAAAAACCATTGGATTTATTGGAGTCGGTAATATTGGAAGTACGATTGCTTGTTTTGCAGTGGCTGCAGGATATGACGTTGTAGGGGATAGGGATGTAACCAATCGTAGTAAGAGGCGATTGATTACATCCCTATTTTTGGCGTGGAGAAATCAATGTGGTCATTAGTGACTTTTCTTCAGAATCATCTGAGGAAGCTCTAGCAACAATCTGTCCATCGTGAGCGGATCATCGAAATTGTACTTGTTCTCGGTAAGAATAATACGGTCGATGCTTTTCGAGTTCCAGTATGGTAACTGCATCAGTCTTCTGTATAACCGGATCGTACGGGGATCGTTATCCATGAGAATAAAATGGGTATCGGCTTCATAGCTACAGGCATGTTCCGGTCGCGTCAGTTGAAAAGGAATGCCTGCCTGGATTAGTTCCTTCACCTTCGGAGGAGGCTGCATGCCGTCAGGGTGGTATACAGTAACTGCAAAGCCTTTCATGCTCATGATGTAGAGATTGCCCTCAACGATGGAAAACACAGCTGCTGTTTGCTTAACATCCATATGCTTCGCCAGGCCTATCCACATTTGTTTACTTGCAGCGCGATGCCGATAAATCCATTGTTGTGCAAGCTTCTGCCGGTTCATTAGCTCTGCTGTTTGCATGATTCTTGAATAGACGTGTTCATAGCGATCGATGAGCACGGTTGGGGCAATGGATGCCAATTCTTCGATCCAATCTTGACGGAAACCAGAATGAATGATCAGGTCAGGAAGAAGCTTACGTATTTTGCCCGGTTCACCCAGTAATCCAATATCCTCAATACCATTGATGGAATCCCAGTACAGACCTCTTTTACCTATGATCTCCACATCTGCGCCTATCGGCGTGATACCCAAGGACAATAGATCGCCCAGCGAATAACCAACGGCAACGATCCGTTTGTAAGGAACCTCGGGCATGAGCACGGGAGATGAGCTGACTGAAGCAGCCTCCTCGTACTGGCGGGGAGTGATCCCTTCCGTTTGTCTAAACTTGCGCGAAAAGTAACTCTCATCCTTGAATCCCACGGCTTGGGCAATCTGTGCAATCGTGTCCTCGGTCTGTAACAACAGCCGCTTGGCGTGTTTCATACGAATATCCAACACGTAGTCCAACGGTTTTTTTCCTGTGATGGACTTGAATAAGGTACTGTATTGCCATTTAGCCACACCTGCGATGCTGTACAACTGGCGGGCCGTAATGTTTTGCTGATAGTGAGATTCGATATAAGTGACGGTATGCTTCACCGCTTGAATGTTATCGGATATTTCCGTATTCCGTCGAATGTTTTCCATCAGGAACAGGAGTAGTTCCTGCAACGCAATCTGCTGTTTCAATCTCGACTCTTCGGGGACGGGAGTGGGGCGCTTCAATGAGAGGTCGAGCGTTCCTACCAAATCAAGTAACCTTGATTCGTCAGTAATGTTCATGCGCGTCTCGTACGGAATCATGGACAGTAATTCATTGGCTGGTTTCGACTCTCCAAGCCGGTATACACTGAACACGATGACGATGGCCGCCGCGGTATTCAGCTGCGTGGCGGACGATGAAGCCCCCAATGTTTCTTCGTGCGGATCGACGAATTGAATGCTGGCCTGCGCATCAGGTGCAAGCAGTAAGACATCGTTTTTTTCGGTCTGCACGAAATGCTTCCTCAAGTGAAACACACCGGATGTCGACTTAAACACGACGAGGCGATGCGCCCCAGGCGAGCTCGGGATAAGCTGTTTGCAGGACAGCCTGCGGAAAAGGCTCACGCTTTGAGGGATGTATATGTCGTATCCTTCATTCGGCAAAAAGGAAATTTCTTTTCCGTCAATTGTTGAACGTTCCATGTTGTGCTCCTTAACCAAATGTATTTTGAACCGCGGTTCCAAGCAAGACATGCATAGACAAGTCAATTGTCGCAAGCCCGGTTCTGTTTTTTGTGCTATAAAAAATCAGAAATATATCCATTGTTCAATCATACCAAACTCCTTAACATAAATTGAAGATGATTTTCATTCTCATTAATGTTTTAGGGGGCTTTACCATGCGAAAGAGAAAAATGTTCCAAGGCATACTTGTCATGCTATTTATGCTTCTGCTTGCTGTGACAGCGGCATGTTCCAAAAAAGAGGAGGCAGCACCATCTGCGTCAGCTAACGGGGAACAGGAAAGAGCTAAAGAAATAACGGTTTCATGGATGAGGGATTTGGGTCCATCTAATCCGCACGCGTACTATCCATCACAGCTGTTCTCACAATCCATGATTTACGAACCGCTGGTTGAGTACGGCGAAGGGGGAAAAATCAAGCCTCATTTGGCCACCAGTTGGGAGATTAGCGAGGACGGCAAAGAATATACTTTCCATCTTCGGGAGGACGTCCAATACTCGGACGGAACACCGTTCAATGCCGCTAGCGTCAAGCGTAACATAGACGCGATCCTGCAAAACAAGACGACGCATAGCTGGCTGGGAACGGCCAAATTGCTGGATCACCTCGAGCTTGTTGACGAGTACACCGTCAAGCTTGTCATGTCAGAGCCGTACTATCCGGTTTTGCAGGACTTAACGACCGTGCGTCCATTCCGCTTCTTGGCCGATGCAGGCTTCCCGGAAGGGGACAATACGCTGGAAAGCATTCAGTCTCCCATCGGCACGGGGCCATGGATGCTTGAAGAATACAAGCAGGATGAATACAGCGTATTCGTGAAAAACCCGAACTATTGGGGCGAACAGCCTGAACTGGACAAGATCACGGTCCGCATCATACCGGATGCCGAAACTCGGGTACTAGCCTTCGAGAAAGGCGATCTTGATCTCATTTTCGGAGAGGGTTCCATTAGCCTTGACGAATTCACGCGCCTGCAAAAGAACGATGCATTCGAAACGGAAGTATCGGGCCCGTTGGGCACGCGAAACTTAATCCTGAATACGCAGAATGAAAAGCTGGCAGATACGCGAGTAAGGCTTGCATTGCATCACGGATTTGACAAGGCTGCGATGGTCAAAGGCATCACGTCTGACGTGGAACAGCCTGCGACGCAGGTGCTAACGACCGATTATCCTTACGTTAGCCAGACGTTCCCTGGATTTGCATACGATGCCTCCAAAGCAGCAGCTTATCTGGACGAGGCAGGATGGAAGGTTCCGGCATCGGGCGGTACCAGGGAAAAGGATGGCGAGAAGCTGTCGTTTGAGCTGATGTACGATACAACTGACCGCATCCAGAAAGCGATGGGCGAGACACTTCAGGCCGAATGGGCTGGACTTGGCGTTGAACTTCAGTTGACGGGACTTGAGCTGACCGAACAGACCAAACGTTTCCGTGAGGGAGACTATGACATGAACTTTTGGTTCAACTCCGGAGTGCCTTACGATCCACATACATTGGTCAATGCGGTAGCGGAGCCTACCTTTGGCGTTGCAGAGGCACATCTCAATATTGAAGGCAAGGCAGAGCTTGACGAACAGATCAGGCAAGTACTGGCTTCCGTTGACGAGAAACAGAGACAAGAGCTTTATGATCAGATTTTACAAAAAGTTCAGGAAGAATCGGTTATTATACCCCTGTCCTATATTCGTCAATATAACGTATACCAGAAAACACTGGATAACGTTTCATTTCCGGAGAGCAGATGGGATCATCCATTTAATAGCATTCACCTAAAATAAAGAAAAGGAAGGGCCACTCATGGCAGGTTATATTTTTAGAAGAGCACTGACGCTGGTTCCACTCGTGCTGTTCGCCACCTTCGTAGCTTTTGTGCTAATGAGGCTCTCTCCGGTTGATCCGGCCGAGGCGTACTTCTCGGCAGCTCATATCAAGCCTAACGAGCAAATGCTACAGGAGAAGAGGGGAGAACTGGGGCTGGACGATCCCTTTATGTCTCAGTACGTTCAATCTGCTGTTCGCATGCTACAGCTAGACCTCGGGACGTCGTACCTGTCCTCCAAGTCTGTCTGGGGAGAGATTTGGCAACGGTTGCCCGCAACGTTGCAGTTGACGGGGAGCAGTATGTTGATCGCTTTCGTAGCTGTTGTCACACTAGGGTATCTCTCGGCCGTACACGCCGGGCGGTGGGTAGATTATGCGGTGCGCATTCTTTCCTACATCGGCGCATCCTTACCGCAATTCATGCTGGGTTACTTACTGATCTATCTGTTTGCCCTCCACGGGGACTTGCTTCCCGTGGAAGGAAAGGGCACATGGCAGCATTTGATTTTACCATCATTGACTCTCTCTTTGGCACTTGTGGCAACCTATGCCCGACTGTTTCGCGAGAGTATTCTGGAGCAGATGAAGCAGGCTTACGTGGACTATGCGCATACACGAGGATTAAAGCCGCGCAGCATCATGCTCAGACATGTGGTTCGACTGGCCATCCTCCCCATCATTACCGGATTCGGTATGAATCTAGGTAGGCTTATCACGGGAACGATTGTGGTAGAACGAGTATTCTCCTGGCCCGGTTTGGGGCAGTTTTTCGTGGAATCCATTTTCAACCGCGATTTACCAGTCATTCAGGGCTATGTTTTTTTTGCTGCCTGTCTTTACTTATGTACAAGTCTCCTAACCGATCTTCTGCACATGGCTGCTGATCCGAGGCTTTCCTTGCAAGAAAGGAGCAGGTAGGAATATGAAATTGAAAAGTTTGATTTTTGGCAAGCGGCTGGTCGTAGGCTTGTGCCTGTTCTTTTTGTGTGTTTGTGCAGTAACAGCTATCTTTGCTCCATGGATAGCTCCCCATGATCCGAATCAGATACGAATGGCTGACAAGCTCGTTCCATCCTCGGCTGAGCATTTACTGGGTACCGACCATTTGGGCAGGGATGTGTTGTCCAGACTCATCTATGGTGTCCGGATTACGTTTGGACTGGTGTTGGGTGTCTTTTCCATATCTGTGCTGGTTGGTGTATCGATTGGCATGTTATCCGGTTACGTAGGCGGTTGGCTGGATCAGCTATTAATGCGGATTTGCGACGGCATGCTTGCATTTCCGAACCTCGTCCTTGTGCTTGGCATCGTTGGTATGCTTGGACCAGGGATATATCAGGTCATTATTGCACTGCTGCTGGTACAGTGGGTGTACTATGCACGTATGACCCGGGGTCTGGTGTTGCATCTGCGTTCCGAGCCGTATTTGCTGGCTGCCCTCATTTGCGGTTCCAGCCGATTAGCGATCCTGAGAAGACACGTTTTCCCGCATATTTTCCCGCAAATTGTGGTGATCGGTACGCTAGAGATGGGGTGGGCCATCATGGATATTTCAGCTCTTTCCTTCCTGGGACTCGGCATTCAGCCGCCTACCGCGGAATGGGGAGCGATGATTAATGAAGGACGCGGCTATTTGCGCGAACACCCTTCCCTAATGCTATATCCGGGATTGTGTATTTTACTTGTAGTCACCGCGTTCAATGTACTGGGGGAGTCGCTCTCCCAACTGCTCGGCGTAAAGAAAGTGAAGGAGAGGAGCACCCGCAATGTTCGAAGAACATCACGTCAGATCGGCAACCCCTGAACCATTGCTTGCACTTCATAATGTCTGTGCCGATGTGATCGAAGACGGCGCTTCTCAACGATTGCTGCATGATGTTTCGTTTTCGTTGCAGCCTGGACGCGTCGTAGGTCTTGCAGGACAGAGTGGCAGCGGCAAAACGCTAACCTGTCGATCGATTCTTCAGCTACTCGATCCTGCCATCCGCATAAACGGCAGCATCAGACTGAGAGGTGATGAACTGAACGGCATGACTGAAGAGCAGTTACGCACCATTCGCGGAAATGATATTGGATATATTGTTCAAAATCCAATGAATGCACTGGTTTCTGTTCATACCATCGGAAGCCAGTTTGTCGAAACGATCCGCACACATGCCCGGTGTAGTAAAACGGATGCGTTGACACTGGCTGTGCAGGCACTTGAAAGTGTAAGGCTGCCTGATCCGCTGGAACTTCTCAAACGATATCCGTTCGAGCTTAGCGGAGGCATGCTGCAACGCGTGTTGATTGCGCTAACGATGTGTCTGTCACCCTCCATCGTCATTGCGGACGAGCCCACCACAGCCCTCGATACCATTAATCAATACCATGTATTGGAGGAACTAGAGAGACTGCGGATGAACCAGGACGTTGCCATCCTGCTTATTACGCATGATCTTGACGTCATCGCAGAGATGGCAGACGAGGTCATCGTGATGCATGAAGGACGGATCGTGGAACATAACGACGTATTATCCATATTCAATCGACCACAACATTCCTATACACAAGAATTGCTACGCAGTCGGTTGAATGAATGAACGGAGGGAAGAATAATGGCACTGCTAGAACTTTCTGGCGTCACTCACACGTATGATTCTGCGAACAACTCTTGGTGGAAATCGAAACAGAAGTTGCAGGGAGCTGTCGTGAAGGATATCTCCATGACGCTGGAGGCAGGACAATGCATCGGTTTGTTGGGGGGAGCGGTGCAGGCAAGAGTACACTCGGCAAAATCATGCTTGGCTTGCAGCGCCCTCAACGGGGCTCAGTACTTGTTGATGGTAAGGATATGTATGCTTGCGACAATCGAACGAAGAAACAGTTACGGAAGCATGTACAGGCCGTATTTCAGGATTGTTATTCTTCGGTAAATCCCAAGATGACGGCAGCACAAATCATCGGGGAGCCCCTGGACAATTTCGAGCGACTAACGAATGGGGAAAAGGATTACCGCATCGGCGAAGCTTTGGACATCGTCGGACTACCTGCAAGTGCCATGAACAAGCTGCCAAGACAATTCAGCGGTGGACAACTACAGCGCATTAACATTGCACGCGCCATGATCTCCAGACCCAGCTTTATCGTGCTCGATGAAGCTGTCAGCAGCTTGGATATTGCCAACCAGGTACATATTATCGATGTTTTACGCGATTTAAAGAAACAACGGGATATGTCCTACGTATTCATCACGCACAACCTGAAGGCTGCTTTTGCACTATGTGACCGATGGACTGTATTAGATCAGGGTAGCTTATGCGGTAGCTTCTCGACGATAGCCGAGATGAAGGTATCCAGGGAACCAGCAGTTAAGCAGTTGTTAGACGCCTCATTATCCGGACATCCAGAGTTGGGTACAATTCGGAAGGATAGGCCTTTCTATGTTGACGCAGGGCAGCGTAAAGGCGCCTGGGCATGAATCGAAGCAAAGATTTGCCATACGCTCGCAACGGTGCATTTTCCCCCGTGTTGCTACGCCTATATACCCTCACTTTTTTGTTTTATAGTGCTAACGCCTTCGTTCAGATGATATTGCCTCTCTATACGCAAAGCATTGGCTATGGAAACGACAAGATCGGTATGATCGTGGGGATGTATTTGCTAGTTAGCATGCTGCTGCGACCATGGGCGGGAATCGTCGTTGAACGATTCGGGATTGCCCGTATTCTACGTTTTATTCTGGCGGGGCATCTGTTAGTTTTGCTATTGTTTGTATGGCAAGGCAACGTTTCTTACATTATTGTCCGGGGTTTGCAAGGCGCTGTCGCCGCATTCTTTTCGTTGACCGTGCAGATGGCTGTTATGGACCTGTTGCCCGAGCGTGACCGTGCTCAGGGATTATCTCTATACTTGTTGTTTGGTTTGCTACCCTCGGTTATGATGCCTGCACTGGGATGGATCGCCTGGGAAAAAGCTGGACTGAACGGATTTTACGCAGGCCTTTTGGTTTTGGGCGCATTGACGCTCATCTCGGGCTATGGAACAGGAAGAGCCACGCAGCACATCAAAGCGGCAAAGCGTCCCGCGAAGCAAACGACAACCAAGCATGAAATAGATAGAAGCGCACGATCCACGCTCTGGAACCGTCACTTCATGCTGAGCAGCCTCGTGATGATGAGCGCAACGATTGGGTTTGGCGCGGTAACGGCGTTTCTTGCCTTGTATGTGATACAGACCGGAATCGGCAATGCGGGGGTGTTTTTTGCTATTCAATCGGGCGTGATCGTGACAGCAAGATTTGCTTTCCGTAAGAATCTGCCTTCGGACGGGAACTGGCATTCCGTATATGTCGGCATGCTGTTGGTTTCGCTCACGATAGGTCTGGCACTTGTAGCTTTTGCCCCAGTAACAGGTAATGCATGGATGCTGTACGGGGGCGGTGCGATGATCGGCTATGGCATAGCTAATGTGTATCCTGTGCTTGCCGCTTACCTGAGCATCACACTCGGAAAAGAACGTCGAAAAGTATGGATGGGGTTATTTATCTCCATGTCCGATTTTGGAACCGTGATTGGTAGTCTCGTTCTAGGCCTGGTGGCAGACTCCGCCGGTTACAGAGCCATCTTCTGGATTTCTGCCAGCGTTTCTCTCTGCGTTGCCTTGTTTGTTGCCTTGAGTAGCCGCTGGATGAAGGCCCAGCCGTAAGATTAAGAGAACATACACTTACCTGATCAAGAATCGAGTTTAGCATTGGCATCGTTGAGAGATGGCAAGCTGCCAGTCATCGGTGTAAGTTAGATATGGGGTAGGGCTTAAATCGTTCTTGGACGATTTAAGCCCTGTTTTGTTCGTCGGCAAATAAGTCTTGAACGTTCTTGAAGTGAATATCGCTAAGAACGCTCGATATTTTTTCTATGGATAAACGGTCCTGTTTTTGAACCCAGTAATGAATAATGCCTGTTATACCAGAGAGCAAATATTCAAGCGAAATCTCGAATCGTTCCAGGGTAGAATTTAGCTACTTTAGAGAAACTAACCATTCGTGAAGTGGAGAATTTTTTATCTTTTTTGGAGTATCAACTCGACAATACTAAGCTAACCATTAACCGTAAATTGTCCTCACTAAAATCCTTATTTGATTACTTACAGAATAAAGCTGAAATAAGTGACCTAGAGCCATATATCCAGCGCAATGTTATGGCCAAAATGGATTTAAATGTAGTTAAAGAAAGCCAAGAGACGATTGCCAATCGTATTGATGGGAAAATTCTCAGAGAAGACGATTTTGAGTCGTTTAGGTTATTTGTAGCCCATGATTACGGAAAGATTAATAAAGAGAATAAACATATTTTCAATTTCCATCAATTTAATCGTGAACGAGATACAGCCATTGTTTCCCTCATTTTAGGATCCGGTCTTAGGCTCTCTGAGGTTGCAGGCATTAACCTTGAAGATCTGGATATGAATAAAGCTTTAGTAAGTGTTATCCGTAAAGGTAATAAAGAACAATATGTGTATTTCAGCAAGCAAGCTTTACTGGATTTAGAAAATTATCTGCAGATCAGAGAATCAAAATATAAACCAGAGAAAACTGAAAGCTTTTTGTTTATTGCTGCTCTATAGGTCGTAAAGGAAAAAGCCGACGCTTAACTCAGCGATCTATAGAGAAACTGATCGAAAAATACGCTACAGCTTTTGGAAAGCCAGCTTTAACCGTGCACTCTCTGAGGCATTCATTTGCAACCCGTTATCACTTGGAGAACAATGATGTGCCTAGATTGAAAAACCAATTAGGACATTCCTCAATACAAACGACTATGATTTATACTCATTTAACTGATGAAGAAATGAGGAAAGCAGTTAATAATATGGATAAGTAATAAAGCTTCGTCATGTAATCACACAAACTTTGTCCCTTTCGAGGAGAATGACACAAAGTTTACCCTGTTCAAGGGGGAATGACACAAAGCTTCTCTATAGCGACTTAGTACCAGCTGTCATTGAGTGAAATAGGGGATAAACTTGTTGTCAATGTACAATTCTTTAGCACGTAAGAATCAAAATGAATATCGCTTTTTATTTGTGCAATCCAATGGAAGTCAATTACAAGATACCACTAAACTTGTTGAAAAAGAAAATATCAAGCCCTCTATAGATTCAACTTATACGTTTGGGGACATTAACAAAGCGTTGATTAAAGTGTCGACGGGTCACTCCCAAGGCAAAGTTGTTGTGACCTTCTAAATAATAATCGAGTCCCGCTTCATCCGGCATTTTGGCCATTGCAAAATAGCTGTAACCCGCTCAGCCGCTTCGATCCTTCGCTTGTGCTGTTCCGCAATCAATTCGCCCAGCGAATAAATGTTTTCCATCCATATTTGACATTTTGGGCAGCCTTTCTTTTAGTTAATTAATAGAGCAGGAACAGCGGTACGAAAGGCAGGATACCGAGAAAATAATCGTCGTCGTTTCTAAGGCCGCCTTTTACCCGAATATGAGTCATGATACTGTAATACCCAAAAGGAGTGCGCCGACTGCGGCAAAGCCGCTTTTCCAGAATCCCGCGTCTGTTAACTCTACAGAAACATGGCTGCCAATAATCCTTGTATAATCCATATTGTAATTGTCATTTTTTCTCCTTATTTATTAAAAACAATTGGCATTTTTTGTATATAGGCAGATTTACAAACAAAATCGTACAAGCATTTCGCAACGTTTTCCCGAGATACATTCATGCCTGACTTCGTATCACCGAACGAAATTCCATAGCTCTTGCCGTCTTGTTTGATATTCGGATTGATAATGCGTACGACAGTCCATTCTATGTTTGATTTGTGAACGGTCTTCTTTTGCTTTCACGGTAGGCGTCCCCAGTGTGACAAAACGTTTTTTATTTAAAGCCTGCATGGTTTGAATGATGGTTTCATGAGCCCGGGGATCGACAAATCCTTCACTTTTCTGGATTTATCCTGCGCCGGTCCAAGCGCGCTGATCACGGCGTCTGAATTTGTAAACGCATCTTTCATTTTGCGGTGGTCATCCAGGCTACCGACAACCACTTGTAAATTCGGGTGATTTTCAGGCAGAGCATCCGCTCTTCTTACATAAGCCACTACCTGGTCGCCGTGTGTTAAAGCTTCTTTTACGACCAACTTTCCTATAGCGCCGCTGGCGCCAAAAATTGTAATTATCATAACGTATCCTTGTCTTTCATACATCTATTATTTCTACAACACTTGTTGTATAGTTATATTGTAACTACTGGTATGCTACTGTTCAACCGATAAAATTACGTTTTTATCGGATATACGACATATGCAGTGAAATGTCTAAAAAGTGGAGGTGAGATGAGATGACGGAAAACAGGCTCGATCCACGTTTTGTACGTACACGCAGATTAATTATGGATGCATTTCTTCTCCTCTCAACGAAAAAGGATTTTAAGAATATCAGTATTAAAGACATTACATCAGAAGCAACGATCAACCGTGCCACCTTTTACTATCATTTTATGGATAAATACGATCTGCTCGAAAAAACACTGGAAGAACATCTAATGACGAACGTAATGAGAGAAATTTCAATACATGACCAGCTCAATGAAACGACGCTTGCCAGTGTATTTATGTCGGTTACTCAATTTCAATCTTCGCTGGCTTCCCAATGTCGAAAAAGCTTCGAATCATTTACTTCTGTAATAGAAGCGATAATTAAGAAAGAACTTGAGCAAGTATTTTTCGAGATGATGATGAATCAGAATGCAGGAGTCCGTGAGGAATCCGTTCGAATTGCATCTGTAATGTTAAGCTGGAGCATTTACGGGGCGGCCGTTAACTGGCAATATAACGATACAAGGCCAGCTGAAGAATATATCCAATTGGTGATACCTTATCTTTCTCAAGGGCTGAAATTTTTTATTGAGGAAGGTGTACGTTAGTTGTTCAATCAGACAAAGTAACGCTCTCTCTAAGAGAGATCTTCTTATGCCGAACAGTCTTTATTAAAGGGGAACTTAATCTAGGGACATATAGTCAACAAACAGGTCATTATGCTAACTGGGTACGTTAGTTAATAAAGCAGCGGCAGTCTAGTAGTCTTGTTCTACAACAGTGCAACAGGGGTTCCGTTCATCACGACCTACACGCGGCTAGAGGTGATCCACTGGCAGATTTGTATGAGTAAATAGCCGCCGAAGAAAAGGCCCAAGCTACATACCAGTGGCTGATTGACAAGACGGATGATGTGGATCTGTAAGACAGCCTCAAGTTTCTGCGGGAGCGGGAGATTGTGCATGCGCTGCGGTTTAAGGAGTCGGTGCAGATTATTATTGAATATACGGGAAAGAAAAAGGTATATATTCTTTAGCAGAACGAATTGAGAATATTTAAAGCTTATTATCAGTTCCAATTCAGTTTAAATAACCAATAATAACTAAACAGAGAAAAGGTGTGTTCATATGAGTACAGCAAATCGCGGAATCCACATTGGTCCTCCCCGTTTTAAAATAGCCGTTCATTCTGTCGTATGGCTAGCAAAAAGTAACAGCGTTTTATCTAGTGCAATGATTGCGAGTCAAGTTAAATCGCATGCTACATTCATGAGAAGAGTCATGCAGTCTTTAACCATTGCAGGTATCGTGGAGTCAAAAGGTGGACGTGAGGGGGGCTACATTTTACGAAAAGCTCCCAGTCTAATTACTTTAGGTGATATTTATTATGCAGTAAATACGGATATATCAGAATCTGATTTTGATATCGATTGTGGAGATGCCGCTAAACAGCTTGATCTTGAATTGGAAAAAATTCTGTATGAAACTGAACAGCACACTATAAAATATTTGAGTCAGTTTACAATCGATGATGTCGCTAACCGTATAGATTTACTTTAATTAGTAAAAAAATAAAAAAACAGGCATAAATTTGTAATGTGCTGTTTCAAAGATGCATCTCAAAAGCTTTAACCAATGATGCTGCCTTAGTGGTTAAGAGTTAAAGATGTCGCCATATTGGCGACTTTTTATTTTCTTGCTGGATTTTGTTATAACAGTACACTGATCGCTCATCCCCACAATTGCGCATACTTGCAACTATTGTATATAGAGAACAGCACTGGTATGGTAATACCTGTTAAAGTATTAAAGGATACTACCAGAATAGACCCGTTCCCAATATCTTTTAGATAGTCATATAAATTTTGATGGTAAGTTCAAACAATAGACGAAAGTAAGTTATTTAAAACCCTAGTTGTAAGAAAAATGTTTAAAAGTATACCTTCTCATCGATCACGGTTAGTCATCTATAGATGTATTCAGATGATAGATATATATGGTTACGAATACTGTGAAAGGGCTCCCCCTCAAAACGCCATTGCTCCTACTGACCAAACAATCAGGTGTCACTCCTGTACTACAACGTTATAAAGCATATTTTGTAACCTAACATTCGTACAGAAATAGAACTTGAGATTAAGGAATAAATGAATTATAATGTGCTCATCGCAGTTGCATTTAAAAGTCTTAAATGTGCTTAAAAAAGGCACAATATGAAATGGACTGAGATAAATATCTTACTATAAGGGAGAAATTACTATGTCCAATGTACTTTTTATTAAAGCGAATGATCGTCCAGCAGATCAAGCAGTAAGTGTTCAGATGTATGAGACTTTTCTCAAGACTTATAAAGATACCCATTCGTCTGATGTAATTACTGAACTTGATTTGTTCGTAGAGAACCTTCCTACTTATGGGAATACTGTGATCACAGGCATCTATAAATTAAGTCAAGGTTATGAACTTACGGCAGAAGAGTTGGAAGCCACAACAACGTCCAATCGTTATCTGGATCAATTCCTTGCCGCAGATAAAGTAGTCATTGCCTTTCCACTCTGGAACACCATGGCACCTGCACCGTTGGTCAACTACATCGCTCATATCTCCCAGGTTGGCAAAACATTTAAATTTACTGCTGAAGGTCCTGTTGGTCTTGCCGGTGATAAAAAAATCGCATTGCTAAGCGCACGTGGAGGAATGTACTCGATAGAGCCGATGGCATCCTTCGAATCAGCGGTTAAGCCAGTGAAGATGAATCTTGGCCTTTTCGGAATTCAAACTACCGATGTTATTATTGAAGGACATAATCAGTACAAGGATCGTGCAGAAGTGATTGTAAAAGAAGGACTTCAAGAAGTGGCCAAAGTAGCATCAACGTTCTAAGACACTTTCCAGAAGGGCTTTACCTGTTTGGCACCAGCGGCTCTATTGGGCAAATGTTGATACGGCAAGCACTTTAGAAATGTGCTCTTGTAAGGCCTATATACGCGAATCTGCAAGCCTATTCTAGAAGATAAGAAATATAATTTTGCAAACACTATTTAAACGTAAAGGCAGCCGATTATCGGCTGCCTTTACAAATTTAACGTGATCTCTTCGATAAATTGGCAAATGGGACTAAAGAAACGGTGGGCACGTAACTTTTAATAACGCTATTCGTGTCTTTCGGGGGAAATTTAGGATTAACCACTAAAACAAGAAGGATAGAGATGAATATGAACAGATGTAGAGGACAAGGACGTATATCTAATGGAATCCACACTGGCGCTTCAGCCCGGCAGGGAAGATAAAAAGCTTTTATAAAGGCCGTGGGCATTTGTAGTCATGAAAAGGGCAAGCTCGAGAGCAAATCATTTTTCTGACGGATGTACTGGAGAGAACGCTTGAGCAAGCGTAGGCATATTTCCGGAACAAAAATTGATACAGATTTTAACCGTTCTCTCTAATGATAATTTTCATCACAAGCCTTGTTTTTTTTAGATCCGCATACAACTGACAATAGAGCTTCATTAAAGCGACGACATTCTTTAGGAAGCATGAAAACAGTCAGCAAAAAAAGCGTTTCAAACATAATTGAAACGTTTCCATCTTAGTGTTATTATAATTTTCATAAAGAGAGATAGGGGGAGGGAGATGCCAAGTATTAAAGATGTAGCTAACATAGCTGGCGTAGCTGTGGGAACGGTGTCCCGCGTTATTAACAACTCGGGCTCTGTAAAACCAGAAACACGCAGGAAAGTGGAGAAAGCTATACAAGAACTGAATTATTTTCCTAATGAAGTCGCTCGAAATTTCAAGATGAGGAAATCCAAGATGGTAGCCTTGCTGCTTCCAAGTATCTGGCATCCTTTTTTTTCTGAACTGGCTTATTACATTGAGGATGAGTTGGATAGGGAAGGCTTTAAGCTCATGTTATGTAATAGCGGCGGCAAGCCCGAAAAGGAACTACATTATCTGGATATGCTACGGCAAAACAAAGTGGCTGGTATTGTCGGCATTACTTACAATGATATAGAGAATAGCGTAAGCAATGACATTCCGATTGTAAGTATTGATAGGCACTTCAACAAAAAAATTACCTGTGTGACCTCCGATAATTATGAGGGAGGGCGTCTGGCTTTGAGGGAGCTTGTTAAAGTGGGAGCCCAGAAACCGGCTTTTATGGGAAGCGTCACTTCCGTTTTCAGTGAAACCATGAATCGGAGAAAAGGTTTCATTCATGAAGCGCAAACATTGGGAGTCGATTATGTAATCTACGAGAAGCCCGACCCTATAGTGGACGACGATGCCTATTTTAACGAGTTCCTAAATGAGCACCGCGATGTGGACGGCATTTTTGCTATTACCGATATGTTAGCCGCCAGCTATATAGAAAGAGCACGCAGGGAGGGCATTCGCGTTCCAGAGGATGTAAAGGTTATCGGCTACGACGGGATTCAGGATCATCCTTATTTTCATCCGATATTGTCTACAATCAGGCAGCCAGTGGAGGAGATGGCACGTATGACAATCAGATTACTTTATAAGAAAATCGAAGGTGAAACTTTAGATCAGCAAGTGTATCGTCTCCCCGTTGTCTTCAAGCAAGGCGAAACTACATGATTTTATTGAAAAATATTAGCCTCATTCTTTCGATTCATAGTGTGGATCTACTAACTGACGTTTTTCTTACAGCAAATTGGAAACGTTTCAAAAGTGAAAACATCCTAGTTCAAGAAAGGGGTGTAATGGTGAATTCAAGAACTAGCGAGTCGGATCAAGCTTTCCTGAGACGTTGCCTGTCTTGCTGCATCGCCACTATCTTTAACCATTCAAACTTCAAACTTTTTTCTTTTGGCAGAAGAAAGATATCTTAGTTCTTCTCGATATTTCGCCACGGTTCTGCGTGATAAATGCAAACCTTCCTTTCCCAGCAGGGTAGTAATAGCCTGATCCGATAACGGTTTTTGCTTGTCCTCATCATCTATCAAATTTTTGATACGCTTTTTTGCACTCTCCGATGAAGCAGCATCTCCGTCCGCTGACGTCAAGGAGGAAGTAAAGAAGAATTTGAGTTCGAACAATCCGCGAGGCGTCTGTATAAATTTATTACTGACCGCCCTGCTGACCGTGGATTCGTGTAAGCCCGTCTTTTCGGCAATCTCCTTTTGGGTGATTGGTTTGAGGAAATACACGCCATGGTCAAAAAAATCCTGTTGCTTTTCCACAATGGCTTTGGCAACCCGTAGAAGGGTCAGCCGACGTTGCTTCAGGCTATTGATCAGCCATTTTGCCGTATTCATCTTCTCATGGATAAAAAGTTTGGTTTCACTATTCGGTAGATCCCGCATCATTTGCTGGTAAAAAGGGTTGATCTCAACCCGCGGCGCACTAATGTCATTAATCAGGACAAGATATTCGCCGTTGGCTTTTTCGACCGTGATATCTGCTATGATGTATTGCTGCTCTTTATGAGCAAATGCTGCGCCCGGGCATGGATTTAGCTTGCGAATTCGATCGGCCATCTGTATAACCTCTCGCCTACCGATTTCAAGAGCATCCGCAATTTTTTGTATCCGATTGTTTGCCAGATCAGCCAGATGGTTGCTTACCATTCTGACTATGCATTCATCATCCATGCCAGCAAGCTGGAGCTGGAGAAGAAGACACTCTTCCAAGCTGTAAGAGGCGATCCCCGGTGGATCAAAACTCTGTATCACCAAGAGCATATCCTCAATTTCGGCTATGGGAACGTCCACTAGTGAGGCGACTGTTGGAACATCAAGTTCTAAATATCCCATTTCGTTCAAATTGCCAATGAGGTACCGTGCCACCATACGCTGTGAATTTGTAAGCCCACATACCAGTCCAAGCTGCCTGTTCAGGTGTTCAAACAGGGTATCATTCGGATTGGGGACAAAGTCCAGAAATGTAACGGGGGTTGCTCGCTGGACCGATGGATATTTTTCTCCGCCACGATAATGTTCAATCAGCTCTCCCTGATCTTTCTGTGAAAACTGCTCTGCTTCTTCTTTGATACCGCCAATGGACATATTAAACTCCGGCAAATCAATGACTGGATTATTGTTCGCCTGTTCATGCAGAAAGGATATTAAATCAGCCGAAGAATATTGCAAGATCGTGATTGCTTGTCGCAATTCGGGCGTCATAACCAGCTTGAATCCTTGTTCCTGTTGTAATCCATATCGTATCATTGACTTATTCAAACTCCTTTTCCATACATTTCCGGCACAAATTCACAGTCAGTCATTTATGAAAGATCTACTTCTCTATGCCTATGCAATTCTCCTGCCTAGATGTTAACGTTACCGAGTAATTTTATCTGATAGAAACGATTCAAAACAAGCCAAAGCTTGTCGTAATAAGTAACAGTTATTATGTGTGTTGTATTTTTGGTTATATACACTATCTTTCTTGTATACTCATTCATTGAATAACAAAATACACTGGAGCTGGAGGAATCATTTATGGAAACTTATAAAATTGTCTGCATTGATATTGACGGGACGCTGCTTAACTCGGCGCATCAAATCACGGAAGCAACCAAAGAAACCATTCTCCAGGTTATAAATGATAAGCAGATTCCAGTGGTTCTTGTCTCTGCGCGAATGCCAAAAGCAATTATTCCATTGCAGAAGCATCTTGGTATTTCGGAGCCTCTCATATGCTACAGTGGGGCACTTGTTATAGATAAACACGGGAACAAGCTGAACACCCGTTATATAGATAAGCAAATGACACAGCGTTTGCTTGACAGCCTGGCTGCCTATGATCTTCACGTAAGCCTGTATAAGGATGATGAGTGGTATATTGAGCAATTGGATGCATGGGCGCTTCAAGAACGTGACATCACCAATATCGAGCCTCGCATTTATAGTTTTTCTAAGCTTACCAATGGTTGGAGGGAAGAGACTGATGGAACCAGTAAAATTTTGTGCATGGGTGATCCCGAAGAGATCAGACGCGTCCTTCAAGTATTGCGACCCGTATACGGCGAAGAAGTAAATCTCTACTTATCCAAGCCTACTTATCTGGAAATCATGTCAAAAAAGGCTTTCAAAACCGCAGCCATTCAAATTCTGCTAAAAGAGTACCAACTGAAACAAAGCGATTGTCTGGCTATTGGTGACAACTACAATGATATCGACATGCTGGCCTTTGCGGGACTTGGCATTGCCATGGAAAATGCTCCCCTTGAGGTCAAAGCTGTTGCCAACACCGTTACTCTCTCGAATGACGAGGATGGAGTAGCTCATGCGCTGAAAAACCATATTCTGTTCCCTAAATAAGCAGGTTGAAATCAATTTCCAATGACTGATTCAGGCTGGAGGAATACAGGTGAAAAGAATAGATAAGATTTTAGAGTATATTGCCGAAAGCACCAAGAAAATTTCCAAAGAGGCTTTATTTGCGGGGGAAGGGATTACGGCTGCGGAAATTGCTGATGATCAAAAGATGTTGAGAAACAATGTGAGCAAAGAGTTGAATAATCTGCTGCGTGACGATCTAATCCTTAAAATCAAAGGAAGACCGGTCAGATTTCTGCACAAGCAGATTATCGAGGACACCTTTCGGGTTCAGCTGAAAGAGAAACAAATTGAGGTCAAAAGCATCAAAGAGGTATTGCTGCCTGACGAACAGGTCGATCCGTTCCATGCCTTGATCGGTTTCAGGGGCAGCATGCGTAACCAGGTTGAGCAGGGGAAGGCAGCGATTCTGTATCCTCCTAGAGGTCTGCATACCCTGATAGTCGGGCAGACGGGTGTTGGAAAAACTATGTTTGCCAGGTTGATGTACCATTATGGCAAGTATATGAAGCGGTTTTCAGAGCATGCGCCATTTATCGTTTTTAACTGCGCTGATTATTTCAATAACCCCCACTTGCTACTTTCCCACATCTTTGGTCACGTTAAAGGGGCGTTTACAGGCGCTGATCATGAAAAAGCAGGGCTGGTGGAGAAAGCTGACGGAGGCATCCTGTTTTTGGATGAGATTCACCGTTTACCCCCGGAAGGCCAGGAAATGATTTTCTATTTCATGGATACTCACACCTATAACAAATTGGGCGAAACGGATCGAAAAAGAGATGCGAGTGTGTTATTGATTGGAGCTACGACGGAGGATCCCGGATCATCCATGCTAAAAACCTTCATTAGGCGCATACCCATCACAATCAATATCCCTTCCCTTCAGGAACGTGCTATTGAGGAGCAAATGCTGATTTTGAAGCATTTGTTTGCTAACGAGTCCAATAGGGTAAACAAGCCGATTAGGATTGAACCAGAGGTAGTAAGAGCACTGATCGGCAGCGTCACCTACGGCAATATCGGCCAGTTAAAGTCGAACATCCAACTGGTATGCGCTAAAGGTTTTTTAAACAGCATACATGAAAACAAAGAAGAAATAGGACTTGATTTTAAAAACCTGCCGGGAAATATCCGAGATGGTTTGTTTAATATTGATAAAACGCAATATAAGATGAAGGAAATCGGATGTATTTCCTCGTGCCTATACATTACTCCTGAAGGAAGAAAAGCTTTGGATGAAGAGGTTGTTTCCGAGCTGCCGTTTAACCTTTACAAACTAATTGAAGACAAGATTGGCATGCTGAAGGAAGAAGGGCTAGACGACGCCTACATCCACAGATTTATTGCTACGGATGTCAATATCCATATTAAAAGCTTTTATAACCGTTTTTATAACACCAAGGGGAGCAGGGAACGAATTCTGAAAATTGTGGACAAAGACATCCTTGAATTCTCCGAGCAGATTAAGGAAATGGCCAAAAAGGAACTAAACCGAATTTACAGCGAGAGATTCGTGTATGCTTTCAGTCTTCATTTAAGCGCCTTTTTCAAGCGCACCAGAGAGAAAAAATACGGTGATGCACGAATCTATGAACCGATGAATGAACATGATGAAGAGTACAGACTGGCCCAGACTATCAAAAGTTTGATCGAGTCTAAGTTTGGTGTACATGTACCGGAGGCCGAAATAACTTATATGGCGATTCTTCTGAAATCTGTTGAGGAAGAACGACAGGGTAGTGTGGGAATTATTGTGGCAGCACACGGTACCAGTACAGCGAGCAGCATCGTCGGCGTCGTAGACAGCTTGCTGGGCAGTTCTAATCTTTGTGCTGTTGATATGCCTCTCGATGTCAGTCCTAGGGAAATTTTGGAGCTTATTATCGATAAAGTAAAGAGCATTGACCGTGGTAGAGGCGTGTTGCTGCTGGTTGATATGGGCTCTTTGCTCAATCTTGAAGAAACTATTATGGAACGTGTTGGAATCAATGTAAAGACTATTGATATGGTTTCAACTCCGCTCACGCTGGAGGCTGTCCGAAAGGCCAGTGTTTTTGACATGGGGATAGAGGAAATATACCAATCGCTAAAGGATTTCAGGGGATATAACAATAGCAGCGCCGCAGTGAAAGTAGTTCATAAGGCAATTGTGACGGTTTGCTCCTCCGGCAAAGGTGCAGCGGTCAAATTGAAAGAGTTTGTAGAGAAAATTGTCTGCGATTTGACGGATGAGGAAATACTTGTTGTCCCGGCAAACGTAAGGGAGTTGGATAAAGTGGTCCAGGATATGCGGTCTAAGCGAACAATTCTTGCTGTGATTGGAGTAAAACGGCCAAGCGAGCCGGAAATCCCGTTTATTCCTTTGGAAAAGCTGATTGAAGCAAGCGGTGAGCAGACATTGAGAGAGCTACTGCTGAATAACAAACAGATCCCTGCTGTGGATCAAAGTGTAGTCGTCAGGGAGTTATGCGAGGAAAGCCTGAAAGAATTTATGACTTATTTGAATCCCCACAAAATTCTGGGAATGGTGATGAGATTTGTGCAAGAGCTGGAACTTGGATTAGAAGTCAAATTTGATTATGCAACAAAAGTCCAAATTTCTACTCACACAGCTTATGCGCTGGAACGTATGGTTATTCGCGATGGACTTGTTTATCAGGGGGAAGTGAAACAGCTCGACCAGCACATATTCGAGGTGGTAAACCGTTCATGCAGCATATTTGTTTCTGGTATGAATCTTACTCTTTCTGATGACGAAAAATATTATATTTGCGAAATGTTGAGCGAAGTATATAACTTTATTCCACAGTAATGGCCAAAGAGTATAAAACGCTTTCATATGTGTATGAAAGCAGTGGAGATTGATAAATAATGATCTGTTCAGACTGGAAAAAACCTCCGACGCAACGGGGGTTTTTTTGTTGTTTACAAAATTCCCTCTGATCTATACAGAAGTTTGGCACAGAACTTGCATCATAGATATATGTGGAGAGAAACAAAGGGGGTGAGACAGATGATCGGTGTAATTGTTGGGACACACGGGAAATTTTCTGAAGAAATACTGAGGTCAACAGAAATGGTTTTCGGCCAATTGGATAATGTGGCAGGTGTTACGTTTGAACCAGGTGAAAGTGTCAGCGGACTTGTAGAGAAATATAAGGCTGCGTTGGCATCGCTGGATTGGACGGACGGTGTTATCTTCCTTGTTGATCTATTCGGCGGCAGTCCTTATAATGCTGCCAGCCGAATTGCGGTTAACCATGAAAAAATGGATATTGTGACAGGAGTAAACCTGCCAATGATCGTTGACCTTCTTGCAAACAGAGGGATTGAACAAGTAGAGAATTTGGTAAATCTAGCGATACATGCGGGGCACGATTCCATGATGTCTTTTCGTGCCATTCGAAACAGTCAATTAGAGGAGGAATTATAGAATGGAAATTGCATTAGTTCGTATTGATGACCGTCTGATTCACGGTCAGGTGGCGACCGTTTGGGTGAAAGAAGCGAAGTGCAACAAGATCATCGCGGTTAGCGATGAAGTCGCAGCGGATACATTACGCAAAACCTTATTGCTTCAGGTGTCGCCGCCTGGAATTAAGGCGTATGTCGTAACGATTAACAAAGCGATAGAGGCTTATAATAACCCCAAATACAGTGATTTTAAAACATTGTTCCTCTTTACCAACCCTACGGATGTACTGCGGGTTGTAGAAGGGGGAGTACCCATCCGCTCGGTGAATGTTGGAGGAATGTGTTTTAAGGAAGGAAAGACACAGATTACCGGGGCGGTATCCGTAAACCAACAGGATGTAGATGCATTTCGTAAGCTGCATGAAAGAGGCATTGAGCTGGAAATCAGAAAAGTAGCCAGTGATCCGAAAATCAACTTGATTACCAAACTGCAGGATTTGTGATCGTAAATACCAGGCGGCAACTAGAGAGGAGTTATAGAAATGACTGTTTTTCAAATTGTGATGGTAACACTGGTAGCGGCCATATGTGGCATGGGTAGCGTTCTAGATGAAGGGCAAACCCATCGTCCTCTGATTGCGTGTACGTTGATTGGCCTTGTCCTTGGCGATCTCAAAACTGGCATTATACTTGGCGGTACTCTGGAATTAATGGCTTTGGGATGGATGAATGTAGGAGCATCCATGGCACCAGACGCTGCTCTAGCCAGTGTGGTTTCAACCATTTTGGTCATCGTCGGCCATCAATCGATCGGCGCCGGAATTGCCGTTGCGATTCCAATTGCAGCCGCCGGACAAGTGCTTACCATTTTTGTCAGGACGATTACTGTCTTCTTCCAGCATTTAGCTGATAAGTATGCGGAATCTGCAAATTTCAAAGGAATTGAGCTATGTCACTTTATTGCCTTACTTTTGCAAGGTCTGCGCGTTGCTTTGCCCGCTGTTTTGGTGGCAGTTGCCGCAGAAACGGGCCTGGTGACTGCTATGCTTAACGCAATTCCGGAGGTTATCACAAGAGGACTACAAATTGCGGGCGGCTTTATCGTAGTCGTAGGGTATGCGATGGTCATTAATATGATGGCAGCCAAATACCTGATGCCATTCTTCTTTCTGGGCTTTGTCATTGCAGCTTTTACCAGCATTAATCTGGTTGGTTTTGGGGTCATTGGCGCGGTTCTGGCTCTGCTTTACATCCAGCTGAGCCCAAAATACAACCAGCGTAATGAGAAGATGGAAGAAATTGAAGAGTTATAGTAACTACCTGAAGGGAGAGGAGAGCACTATGAAAGAAAAGAAGCTGACTAAAAGTGATTTAAATAAGATGTTTGTCCGTTCATGCTTCCTGTTAGGCTCGTTCAATTTTGAGCGAATGCAGTCGATCGGTTTCTGTGTCACCTTGATCCCTGCGATTAAGCGGCTGTACAGCAAGAAAGAAGATCAAAAAGAGGCATTGAAAAGACATCTGGAATTTTTCAACACTCAACCGTTTATCTCGGCGCCTATTATGGGTGTAACGGCTGCGATGGAAGAGCAGAAAGCAAGCGGCCAGCCGATTGACAATGCCACCATAAGTGGAGTCAAAGTCGGTTTAATGGGACCCCTTGCGGGAGTGGGTGACCCCATTTACTGGGGGACTTTACGCCCGGTTCTGGCTGCACTCGGAGCCTCAATCGCCTTATCCGGCAGCCTTGTCGGACCGGTTCTTTTCTTCCTTCTCTTTAACACCGCACGCTTGGCAACGAAATGGTACGGTCTGAAATACGGTTATCACAAAGGTACGGAGATTGTCTCCGATATGTCTGGAAACCGGTTGCAAAAACTCACGGAGTCAGCCTCCATACTGGGGCTTTTCGTTATGGGCGCACTTGTTTCCAAATGGACCACCCTGAATGTGCCGCTGGTGGTATCAAGATATGTGGGAACGGATGGAAAAGAGGTTATTACGACCGTTCAGATGATTTTGGATCAATTGATGCCCGGACTTTTACCACTATTATTGACCTTTTTATGCATGAGGCTACTGAAAAAGAAAGTGAACGCAATCGCTCTGATTTTTGCTTTATTCGCAGTAGGCATTATTGGGTACGCATTTGGGGTTTTGGCTTAAAACGTGCCGGTCAGGGAGTCATCCTTGGCCGGACTTTGTCGGATTTTTGTGACCAAAACAGCGTAAACATAAGATATTGAGTTATAGAGATAAATGTAAACGCTTTATTTGTGGTATTAAGAATAACACTAGGTGTTCAAAATATTAAAATAGGATGTGAACGATGGTGAAGAGGAAGTTAAGTATGCTGCTTATTTGCTTTATGGTATTTAGTTTACCGTTAACTCCCGCCTTTGCAGCGGATCTTGGTTATTACGATGAAACTTACCGTAATCAGATTCATTTTTCGCCTGAGGCTAACTGGATGAACGACCCGAATGGAATGGTTTATTATAAGGGTGAATATCATCTTTTTTACCAGTATCATCCTTATGGGACGAAATGGGGACCGATGCATTGGGGGCATGCGGTGAGCAAAGACCTTATTCATTGGAAACATTTACCGATTGCGTTATATCCAGATGAAAACGGTCAGATTTTCTCGGGAAGTGCTGTGATCGATTGGAACAATACAGCAGGGTTCGGAAAAGAAGCGATGGTTGCGATCTTCACTCATTCCGGGGATAACGGCCAGGTTCAAAGCATTGCGTACAGCTTAGATAGAGGCAGAACCTGGACCAAGTATGAAGGAAATCCGGTAATGCCGGATCCCCCGATATCGGATTGGCGAGACCCTAAAGTATTCTGGCATGAAGACTCCAGACAATGGGTGATGTCTTTGGCCGCAGCGAATAAAGTAATGTTGTATACTTCCCCCAATTTAAAACAGTGGACCTATGCAAGCGAATTTGGTGAAGATAACGGAATACAGGCCAACAGTGTGGATACCACTTCGTACGCTATGTCTTCACAGGAAGGCGGTTCATTCACCTATGAGGGAGATATTACCCTTAATAAAAAGAATGGCAGGGAAGGCTCAGGAGGTCTGGTTTTTCGTGCTGACAAGAATGCGAAAAACGGTTATGTCGTCAGCCTGGATGCCAAAAATGATGTCGTTACTTTAAATAAGAATGTCGATGGATCGAATACAGAAATTGCTAGCAAGTCTTTAACCCTGGGAACCTCATCAACTTACAACGTGCAGGTAGACGTATATGGTCATGACATTCAGGTGTTTATAGATAATCAGTCTGTAATTAAAGAAACGGATACTGAATTTGATTATGGTTATTACGGTCTGACCGCCTGGAATTCAACAGCTTCCTTCCGAAATGTGAATTTCAAGAACACCTCTAACTTTGCAACCAATCTATCTAATTGGACAGCTGTAACCGGCCGGTGGGAAGATACCATGGAGGGGAAAAGCGGTACATCTGCAGATGATGCTTTTATCATAAGTGGTAAGACTGGGGACAACTTTATATATAATGCGATTATAGATTTGTCAGAGGGAGGAGATGAAACAGGATCACTTGTTTTCCGGACGGATGCTGATGCGAAAAATGGATATATGGCGAGTATCGATGCTTTAAACGATAAAGTGAAAATTGTGAAAATGGAAGACGGGAATAAAACGGTTCTGGCTGAAACCACAGTAACGCTGGATACTTATCAAAGCCATGATTTAAAAGTGAGCACATTTGGAACAAATATAAAGATGTATCTGGACGGAAATCTCATTCATGATATCGATGATGCAACCTTCCTGTCCGGCCATTTTGGATTACATCTTTTGCACTCTTCTGCGATATTTCAGGATGTTCAACTGGGTAGAAATATCATGACCGATGAGAAAGAAATCATCAATCATGATTTTGAAACAGGCGATTTAACCGGATGGACGGTGACCCAGGGTGATACTTTTTCGAATGATCATGTATCCAGTGAAGCGACTTATTGGGGTGGACCCTTCGGACATGAGGGGAATTATCACTTGTGGGGATATTCCAAGCTTCACGAGGGAGATGAAGCAACGGGTGAACTGCATTCCTCCTATTTTAAATTAAGCGGATCCGGAGAAATCAATCTGTTACTAGGAGCAGGCGATGATGGCGACAATACCTATGTATCATTGGTCAGAGCAGCCGACGATCAAGAATTGATCCGCCAGGCCAATATAAAATTTAATGAAGAAAAATATTCAAAATACGTATGGGACGCGTCCAAATATATTGGTGAAGTATTATATATCAAGGTAGTAGACCATGCCAAAGATGGTTACGGTCATATAAATGTTGATGATGTTAATGTTTATAATGAAGGGACCATATCGGATAAAGTTGACCAGGTTGCAAAAGAGCCGGAGAAAACAGATATGAAACAAAGCGGTCTCCTCACAGATTGGTCCGCTGTTTCTGGACAGTGGATTCCTTCCACAAACGGCAGCATCGGAGGAGTATGGGAATGTCCTACGTTAGTCGAATTGCCGGTTGATGGCGATCCTTCAAAAAGAAAGTGGGTCCTACAGGTAAGTATAAATGATGGTGCTCCGGCAGGCGGATCGGGCATGCAGTATTTTGTAGGCAGCTTTGACGGTAAAACGTTTAAAAATGAAAATACTTCCGATAAAGTGTTATGGACTGACTATGGCGCTGATTTTTATGCTGCTGTGGATTGGAGTGGAGTAGAAGGGAAGAAGGGTGAGAAATATTGGCTCGGCTGGATGAGTAATTGGAAGTATGCCAACGATACACCCACCTCAACGTGGAGAAGTTCAACAACACTGCCGCGGAAGATGGAGCTCACTCAAACCACAAAGGGTCTACGTTTAAAACAAACCCCTATTTCGCTAAAAAGCATTCGTGACAGAGGGGATCGTATATCGTATACCAATAAAATGATATCGGGTAACAGCCATCTTCTTTCTAATTTATCAGAAGATACATTTGAACTGATCGCTTTGTTTGATGTATCGGATACTAAGGCAACAGAAGTTGGCTTCAAGATCCGTGAAGGAGGTGAGCAATATACTACTGTCGGTTACGATGTCTACAACGAACAATTATTTGTAGACCGGACTCATTCAGGAGATTTCGATTACGGAAGTAGTGTAGTTGCCAAGCATGAGGGACCATTACAGGCAAAAAACGGCACGGTTAAATTGCAGGTAATTGTTGATAGATCAGCTGTAGAGGTGTTCGGTAATGATGGTACGACCGTGATTACCGATCAGATATTCGCGGATTCTGCAAGCAAAGGATTAAAAATTTATAGTAAGGGCGGAAATGTGAAGCTGAAATCTTTGGACCTATATCCTCTAAAGAGTGTATGGAAAGAAAAGAACTCTTCTTTTAAATCAAACTTATCAGGTTGGACCATCGTTAACGGGAACTGGGCGGACACCATTCATGGAAAACAGGGACAGAGTAAGGGAGATGCTTTCATAGTATCAAAAGTGACCGGCAGGAATTTTGTATATGAAGCCAATATAAACGTGCCAGATACAGATTCCCACCCCGGTAATTCTGAAAAAGATTTGATAGATAACTCCATTGGAGCAGGTTCATTGGTTTTTCGTTCTGACTTAACTGCAAAGAATTCGTATGCAGCAAATGTTGATATAAAAAATAATATTGTAAAATTAATTAAATTTGTTGATGGAACCGGATATGAAATTGCGACATATAACAATGATGGAAAACTGGATTTACAGCCAAATACAGATTATCATCTCAAAGTAGAAGCGCAAGGCGACATCACTAAGGTTTATTTGAACAATAAATTAGTTATCGACACAAAAGATCAAACTTATAAAGAAGGAAACTTTGGTCTCAATGTATGGGATACAACGGCTTTTTTTAATGAAGTTAAAGTGAAACTAAAACATAAAGATGAATGATTAAAGTTGGTTAAATAATGACATTTGTATCTCTATGAGTTTAGTTTGTGTCGCCGCGCAGCAGCGACACAAACTTTTTTTACATCGACACAAAGTTTCCAATCAAAACTACCCTTATAAAATCCAAGCTTAAGCAGGGAATTTACAGAAGCGGTTATGATTGAAGACGATACCTTCTATATATGGGTTGAAGAATACATAAGAAGACATTCGACATTTTTGATGAAATCCAAGTATGTAATGTTGGTATCGGAACTGGAGATTGAAGTGTTCCCTGAATATCCGTTTTTCATCAGCAAAATCAGAAAATAATCAGGCTAAGTGTAAATTGACTTAATGCAACCACTCTATTTGTATAGGCTTGGTTGCACAATTTTTGGTACTTCGCGAATAATTTTTTCTTTCATTTGCGATATAAAAGTTTTCATTTTCATCGACCAAGCTTTTCGTCATTCATTGGAAGGTGCCCTGATCAGCAGCATCTTTCCAATGAACGACGGACTACATAAAAAGGTGTCCAGCGACCTTAGAGATCGTCGGACACCTTTGCAGTTCTTACGTTCCTTGATTCAACCTTGCGCTACGAAACGATTAACTTCTTCCAACGACGGCAAGGCTGCAATCGCTCCAACTTTAGTGCACACGATGGCGCCAACTTGATTGGCAAGTGTCACAAATTCCTGCTGCTGCTTCGCGTTAGAGGTAAATGCCTTAGGCTGACTCAACTGGCTGATTTGATACAGCATTGCTCCGACGAAGGCATCTCCGGCACCAGTAGAGTCGATCGATTTGACAGCAATGCTGCCGACTAACGAATGGGAGGCACCACTTGAGATGAGGGTTCCTTCTTTCCCCAAGGTAACTGCCACCGTCTTGGCTCCCAACCCATGCAAAAGATCCAATGAAGCATCGCGGTCAGCCAGCCCTGTAATGATGTTTAATTCCTCTTCGCTTACCTTTACCAAATCCGCATTGTGTATTCCTCTTCTGGACAGTATGATAAATTCCTCCTGCCTGTCTTTCCAGAGCTCCCCCCGGTAATTGGGATCAAAGGAGGTGAATTGCCCATTGGCCTTCGCTCCATCTAATAAAGACAAATACGCTTCTCGGAAAGGATCGGCGAGCAAGGCCGTTGCCGAGCCAAAATGCAGAATGGCAGCCTGCCGGGTCCATTCTCTATCAATGTCCTGCAGAGACAGTTGACGGTCAGCTCCGCGGTTGAACACGAAATCCCGTTCGCCGTTAGCGGCAAGGGAAACAAAGGCCAGTGTAGTCGGCGTTGCAGGATCAAAAAGGAGCATGGACGTATCCACATGCTGCTCATCCAGAGTTTGCTTCAGGTACATGCCAAAGGGATCAGCCCCGACTTTCCCCAAGAATGACGCTTTTCCTCCGAGCTTGGCTACGGCTGCGCTTACATTTGCCGGAGCGCCGCCGGCCTGCTTGGAGAAATGCTGACCCTTGGCAAGATTAACATCAATATCCGTGCAGAAAAAATCAATGAGCAGCTCGCCCACACAAAGAACCGTTCTGTCATTTTTCACTTTGATTCACCTCTAGGTAGATTTAGTTTAGAACAGGGGTCGAGTCCCGGTATACGATATCCGTTGCAACATGAGTCACTCGGTATGGCATGGTATTGTCTTTGATTCTGGACAATAACATTTCGGCTGAAATAATACCCATCTGACTACTATAAATATGCACGGTTGTAAGATGAGGCTCGACAACCCGGGATTCCGAAGCATCATCGAACCCGCAGACAGCAACATCTTCCGGAACTTTAATCCCTTTGTTTTTCAAAGATTTGATCACGCTGATGGCAATGAAATCATTGGCACAAATAAAGACGGAGGGACACTCCCTCAGGGCATCCAACTGCTGTTCCATCCAGTTCTCCTCTATAAAGAAGTTGCGGTCAGGCGCTACAATGCTATGAGCAGGATCTACGGCGATTCCTGCTTCAGCTAAGGCCTTATTAAATCCGGTCCAGCGTTCATTGAAGCTTTTGCAGTGATTGTAATCGCCTACAAAACCGAAGCTTTCATAGCCATGATTAATTAATTTCCGGGTAACACAGTATGTGCTGTGTTCATTTTCCATTAATACCAGATCCGCCTTCAATTCTGGATACATCATATCCGCAGCGCAATCAATAAAAATGGTTGGGATGCAAAGATCTGTGATCATCTTGCTGTATTCCTTGCTGAACATTTCGATGCAGAAGATGCCAGCCACATTCGAAGGTTCGAAATTGCCGGGCAGGGTCATCGAATTGATATCGTTCTCACGGACAAAGTAAATGGATAATGTATAGCCCTGGTTGCTGATTTCCTTCTCCAGCCCGCTGATCAGTAGCGATCCAAAGTGTGAACTATTGGGAAGATTACAGGTCAAAAGTGCGATATTGCCCTGTTTTTCAGAGGCTGTTTCCATATAAGAAAATTGTTTGTATTTAAGCTCCACTGCCTTTTTGATCACCTTGTCCCTCGTTACGGCAGGAATATTCTCTACTCCATTAAGCGCCTTGGATGCAGTGTTTCTAGAAATCCCCAAGGCATCAGCGATATCTTGTATCGTAACCTTTGACTTTCTCGTCATTTTGTTCACCTTATTCTCCGAATTAAGATTCTCCATATTTCTAAATATATAGTATTTTCATGTTTTTAACAATGAATTTATTCAAATGAACAATAAAAATTTACATTTGTTTATTTATATCGTGTGTTTTTGATGTATTTTTGCTAAAAACATTATAATTATCTTGAAATATGCTTTTTGAATGAATTTATCCACCCGAAACATATTGACTAATTAAATATACATCTGCTAAATTGTAAGAGTAAAAAGTGTTCAAATGTAAATTGTAAACCCATTCATTTTGGGGATGTGTAAAATTATAGTTCTGTTGGAGGTGTGGATATTACAAGCAAGTATTTGAAAACATCTTGGTGAATTATGTCAGAGAGGTGACATAACATGGCTTATATTTTGTGTCGTATAACAAGCCGTGAACAGTAGGAGGGAAAACATTGGGGAATTCGATCGTTCAAAAAAGGGGACTAAAGGCTTCAGAAACAAAAAAAAGAAACCATTGGTTAAGCTACATGGTTCGAAATTATATATTGTATTTGTTTCTGCTTCCGTCCATAATTCTTACCGTCATTTTCAAGTATATTCCCATGTACGGCTCGATCATTGCGTTTAAAAATTTCAGCCCAAGAAAAGGAATCATGGGCAGCGAATGGGTTGGATTTGAACATTTTCAGCGCTTTCTTTCATCACCAAATTTTTATGACATTTTAATGAATACGCTTAAATTAAGCGCTTACGGTCTTATTCTCGGTTTCCCAGTACCGATTATTCTGGCCTTAATGCTAAATCTGATCAGAGGAGCGAAGCTCAAGAAGAATATTCAGCTTATTGTATACGCACCTAACTTCATCTCGGTTGTTGTTGTTGCCGGTATGCTGTTTGTTTTTCTATCGCCAGCTGGAATAGTGAACGCTTTGGTAACAACCTTCACCGGCAAGCCGATTTCTTTTATGACTGATCCCGCCTATTTCCGAACGGTATATATTTTGTCCGGTATATGGCAAACAGCGGGCTGGTCCTCTATCATTTATGTGGCCACCTTAGCCAATGTGGACCCGCAGTTGCATGACGCTGCAACAATTGATGGCGCTTCATTGATGAAGAGAATCTTCCACATTGATCTGCCAGCTCTTAAACCCGTCATGGCCGTCCTGTTCATTCTCGCTGCAGGAGGTATTATGTCGATCGGCTATGAAAAGGCTTACCTGATGCAGACGGCTCTGAACACACCAACCTCGGAAATCATCGCAACTTACGTATACAAGGTGGGGTTGCAATCCGGCGATTATGCTTATTCTACGGCAATCGGGTTGTTCAATTCCGTAATTAATGTATTCCTGTTGATTTTCGTAAATACCGTCGTCAAGAAGCTGAACGAAGGAGAAGGGCTGTATTAAAGAAGGAGGTATTTATGGATATTCATTACACCGGGAAGGACCGGATTCTGCTCATCATCAATTATATTCTACTTGGTTTGTTTGTTCTCGCTATTCTGTTACCGCTGGTCTATGTGGTGCTTTCGTCCTTTTTAACTCCAAATACCCTGATTACCAAAGGGTTTGCCATTACATCATCAGACTGGACACTCACGGGATATGCCAAAATCCTAAGCAACAGTGCCATGATCCGCGGTTTTTTTAATGCTATTTTTTATTCAGCAGCCTTTGCGTTCGCAACCGTATTATTTTCCGTCTTCGCGGCTTATCCGCTTGCGATTGAAGAGTTGGTAGGGAAACGGTCCATTATGATCTTTTTCCTGATAACGATGTTTTTCGGTGGGGGTCTGATTCCTACCTATCTGGTGATTAAGGATTTAGGCATGTTGAATACGGTCTGGGCCATTATTCTGCCCGGCTCGATCAGCGTATTCAATATTATTCTGGCAAAGACTTATTTCCAGGGACTTCCGAAAGAGCTGTTCCAGGCGGCGAGTATAGACGGAGCTTCCGAGCTCAGTATTTTCTTTAAAATCGTTCTGCCGCTTTCCAAGCCTATTATTTTTGTTCTAGCTTTATACGCTTTTGTCGGACAGTGGAATTCTTATTTCGACGCCATGATTTATTTGGATGATCCGAAGCTGTTTCCGCTTCAACTGGTACTGCGCTCCATTTTGATACAGAATCAGGTTCAGCCCGGCATGATTGCCGATGCGATGGCACAAGCGGAGCTTAAGAAATTGTCTGAAATGATTAAGTACTCTGCCATTGTCATATCAAGTTTGCCTTTGATTGTCATGTATCCATTCTTCCAGAAGTATTTCGAAAAGGGTGTCATGGTAGGTTCGATCAAATAAAAAACCGGGGGTATAGAGATGAAAAAAACATTACTAACATTGTCTGTGTTGGTACTTTCTACTTCACTGCTTGCCGGATGTGGCGGTTCAGGCAATAATTCCGCGGCATCCGAAGATTACAAGCTGGAAAATGTTACTCTGCCGCTTAAAGAGAAAGTTACTTTGCATTTTATGACTCAAAGCTCGCCGCTGGCACCTTCCGATCCAAATGAAAAGTTGATTTATAAAAGACTGGAAGAAAAAACAGGGGTGCATATCGATTTTACCAACTTCACCTCCGATTCCTTCATTGAAAAAAGAAACCTGGCTGTTGCCAGTGGAGATCTTCCAGATGCCATACTGGATGCCGGCTATTCCGACTATGATTTGTTGAACCTCGGACAGGATGGAACCATTATCCCTCTGGAGGATTTGATTAATAAATACATGCCGAATCTACAGAAGGTATTGAAGGAAGCACCTGAGTACAAATCCATGATAACTGCACAGGACGGGCATATTTATGCTTTTCCTTGGATTGAAGAGCTGGGGGCCGGGAAGGAGAGCATTCATTCTGTAAACGACATGCCATGGATCAATGTGGAGTGGCTGAAAAAGCTGGGACTTAAAATGCCAAAAACCACCGAGGATTTAAAAAAAGTTCTGCTCGCATTTAAAAATGACGACCCTAACGGAAATGGCCAGGCGGATGAAATCCCGCTGTCCTTTATACTCAATAACGGCAATGAGGACCTGAATTTTCTGTTTGGATCATTCGGTCTTGGGGACAACGGCGATCATACTGTAGTGACCAATGAGGGGGAAGTGGTCTTCACTGCCGATCAGGACGGTTATAAAGAGGGAATCAAATACCTTAATGAGCTGTATAAGCTGAACCTGATTGACGAAGAGTCATTCGAGCAGGATTACAATACGTATCTGGCCAAAGGACAGAATGAAAAATATGGTCTCTATTTTCAATGGGATAAGGCGAACATTTCAGGAGACAACGATAAATATGAATTGATGAATCCGCTCGCGGGGCCAAGCGGTGAAGTCAATGTGACCCGCACGAACAATCTCGGCTTTGACCGGGGGAGAATGGTGATTACCAGTGACAACAAAAATCTTGAGCTTACAGCAAAATGGATTGACCAACTGTATGAACCCATCCAGTCCGTACAGGACAACTGGGGCACCTACGGCGACAAAACTCAGCAGAACATTTTTGAATACGATGAAGCGAGTCATATGCTGAAGCATCTTCCGCTTAAGGGAACTGCGCCAGTCGAGCTGCGTCAAAAAACGAATATCGGTGGTCCATTGGCAATTCTTGACGAATATTACGGAAAAGTAACGACCAAGCCCGACGATGCAGTGGGGCGGCTCGAGCTCATAAAGAAAAGACTCGTTCCTTATATGAAGGCTGACCATAATTTCCCGAAAGTCTTCTTCTCGCTGGAGGATCAGAAGCAGATCTCCACACTGGAAACCGATTTGTTTGCTTACGTTAACCGCAAACGGGCAGAATGGATCAAAACAGGCAAAGTGGAAGAAGAATGGGCGGAATATAAGGCCGAGCTGTCCAGACTGGGACTAGACAAATGGCTGGAAATCAAGCAGAAAGGCTACGACCGATATCTTAAAGATCAAGGCTGAAATATATAAAAGGTGGTTGGGCTGTTAAACACCTTATCAACAATCAATAGGAGAGTGGATACCATTAAAGACATGTTCCTAACGGGCGACAGTAGCAGCAGAAAAGGATCACGAAACAGTTATTATAGGGAGACATACAGGCCTCAATTCCACTATTCACCTGAGAAAAATTGGATGAACGATCCCAACGGCTTGGTTTACTATGAAGGAGAGTACCACCTGTTCTACCAGCATACGCCCCATGATACGCAGCCTGACTTTGGCCGCATGCATTGGGGGCATGCGGTAAGCAAGGATCTAATACATTGGGACGAACTCTCACCGGCAATTCCGCCTGGAGAGGACGGAGCGATCTTCTCGGGAAGTGCGGTGGTGGATAAGAACAATACAAGCGGATTTTTCAACGAAGAAGGATCAGGATTGGTTGCAATTTATACGAATGAGGGCAACAGGGCTCAGCCCGGCAAGCCGCAGGTGCAAAGCATTGCTTACAGCAGGGATAAAGGTCGAACCTGGACAAAATATGAAGGTAACCCGGTTTTATTCCCAATGGAAACGCTAGACTTTCGTGATCCGAAGGTGTTTTGGCATGATGAATCGTCGATGTGGATAATGGTCCTTGCCGTAAGAGAACGTGTAGAATTTTACACATCTCCAAACCTGAAAGAATGGTCTTTTGCAAGCGAATTCGGTTCTGACATTCCGCATATCCACCGAGGGATATTTGAATGTCCTGATATATTTCAAATCCAAGTGGATGAGGATCCTAATACCACGAAGTGGATTCTGATGCTAAGTGTCGGGGATAGAAATGGTGTGAATCCAGATGATCCGGAACCACCGGCAGGTGGTTCTGGCATGATGTATTTCATAGGCAACTTTGACGGTAAGGCATTTGCTCTGGATGGAACGTTGGAATCTTTCGATACTATTAAATGGGTAGACTACGGATCAGACTTTTACGCGGCCGTGACCTGGAATGGGATTCCAAACGAGGACGGTCGAAAGATTTGGGTCGGCTGGATGAACAATTGGCGTTATGGTACCACGCTACCTTCAGAGGAATGGCGTGGCAAGATGTCAATTCCCCGTGAGCTACAGCTTAGGACTTATCCGGAGGGACTTCACTTAATCCAAGCACCCATAAGTGAATTAAGTCAGCTAAGAAAACCGATTTTGTCTCTGCAAGACTTGACGATTAAGCCAGGTATGAATGTGTTGTCTGATTTCTCTGCTGCAAAGGCAGAAATTATTGCAGAATTTGAAATCAGCACTGCCGTGGAATTCGGGTTCAAAGTGCGGAAGTCTTCTAATCAGGAGACGATCATTGGATATAATATCTCGAATGGGGAGTTGTTCCTCGATCGGACGAAGTCGAGCGCCATTGATTTTCATTCCGATTTCACAGCAATACACAAGGCCCCTATGAAGCCAGAGCATGGACGGGTACAACTGAGTATTTACGTGGATTGGTCAAGTGTCGAGGTCTTCGGAAATCATGGAGAAACAATCATTTCAGACATGATTTTCCCGGACTTGGAAAGCAGGGGGCTGGAACTCTATGCCATTGGCGGAGAACTAAGGGTCGTATCGCTTCAAATCAATGATCTAGTAAGCATTTGGGGAAATGAGAATGTTTAGACGTTAACTATTGATATCATTCAAATTTTAATTATCTCACGACGGAACTCGTTAAGCATTGGCTTGATTCGACGAAGTGGTTACAGCCCGGTTGCGTGCATCCGTACCTGAAACTTGGTCCTCAAAACCAATTAAAGTAACATTTTTCTGCCTGGACACGTAACACCCGGTCGGCTCACAACCGTATCGGGTGTTTTCATATCCTTGGAAAGTTAGCAGAACTCGAAAGACGACCACGGAGCAATCTCATTAAAAGTGAATAAGGGCTATTGCTCTGCAGTGGTGAAAGGCGTAAGAATCTGTCCGTGCATGCCCTGGTCAATTATCCTCAATTATAATTTCCATAAGAGAGAGAAGATTATAATTGATGGTCTTGAGTTCTTTGAACTTAATAAGAGATACGATATGTTAGAAATCAAGTTTTCATTTCTTGAATATACTCTAGCTGATAGAACGGGAAAGAAAAAGAACGATATTTAGAAGTGATTTCGAGTGTATCAAATGAAGATCAAACATGGAAATTAATAAAACATGATTTTATAAGGTTATATGTTTATAGGATATGGGGTGGCAATACAGTCTCCCAAGTTAGAATAATTCGCCACGTTTAAAATCCCCATTACTGCAAGTTGAAAATGCATCTCATCCATAAGGCTGCTTAGGAAATGGCTTAGCAGTTAATACAGATAATTAACCCTTCCGTATGACCTAGCTCAGGCAAATTGTGCTCCAATATGTGTTATTCCATATCTATTACCTCTATTAGGTAGTATCACCTAAATAAGAGATATTAATTTCTAAGTAGTGTTAGTAGAGCATGTTTTTATGTTTAGATTTTCTAAGAGCAGTATTGGTGATTTGAAGGAGATAAATTAATAGGTTTTCTAATTTAAAAGTGACTTTTCAAGGGGGATAACAGCTTGGGAAGAGATGCTGTACGCAATTAAATAATGGTCAAGAAACATCCAGACAGATTAGACTTATTTTAAATTTATATACTATATACTATATACTATATACTATATACAGTATACAAAATATATATAAACACATTATATAGGGTATTTAGGAACGTATTTTTTATTTTGCAATTGGCTTTTACTATAAATCGGACTAAGCTTGAAATAAAAAAGGGCTTATAGCTATGTTTTTTATAGTCTATCTATAAAGAAGAGTTAAACTTGGGGAAACTAACAGAAAGTAACAGACAATTGCATAGTGTTGGAAAAATTTAAACACCTTCAAGATAATACCCTATTTATGAGAGAGATCGGGAATAATCTTGGAGGTGTTGTAGATTAATCACACTGATTCGCTATATATAAAATTTCTCTGAGTGGAAGTACCGCCAAGTAAGGGCTGTGGGAAAGCATCCCTGGCCATACTCGTGATGCCTCGCTCGAACTAACTATGACTTTCAGAGGATGATATTAAGAGTGGTAAAGGTTAGTAGAAAAATCTGGCGTTGGCGTAATCCTCGCCAGGTGGCATGGAAAGTTGCAACATATGGTTCATATGGTTTGTAGGACGCCTATTAATTGTCTCTTACTTGTCTGAGAAGTCTTATTTTAGCTAAAAAAATCATGTCCGTAGTAAGTGCAGCACAACAAAAATGTTGATGGCTACACAGCCTTACATTGAATTTGATAATTGACGTTCATTTGAGCAAAATGTTAGAATCACATACAATTCAGACAAGCGTAGTGATCAATGGAGACTTGTCTTTTTTTGATGCTTTTTGAACATTGGGGGGATATTCATGTTGATTTCAAGAGTGATCAACAATAATGTGATCACGGCGATGAATGAAGACAACAAGGAATTGGTGATTATGGGTTTAGGGATTGCTTTTCAAAAGAAAAAAGGCGACACCGTTGATAAGTCCAAAATTGAAAAAGTATTTAGCCTTGAGAATAAGGAACTTACCGATAGACTAAAGACGTTATTAAACAAAATATCGTTGGAGGTTATGTCGCTTACAGAAGATATTATTAACTATGCTATGCAGAAAACGAATCGAAAACTGAATGAAAGTATATATATTTCGCTTCCCGATCATATTAATTTTACAATCGAACGTCATCAACAAGGGATAGATATTCATAATGCACTCCTTTGGGAAATAAAACGATTCTATAGATTGGAATTTGGAATCGGCATGGAAGCTCTGTCCATAATTAAAGAGCGTCTTGGTGTGGAACTCCCTGAAGATGAGGCTGGCTTTATTGCCCTCCATATCGTTAATGCTCAAATGAACGAAAATGTACCTGAAGCGGCAAATATCACAAGATTAATTAAGGAAATCCTAAACATTGTTCAATATACATTCAGAATTGATTTGGATGAAGAATCGCTTAACTATTTCAGATTCGTAACTCATCTCAAATTTTTTTCCCAGCGGATGTTTAATAAAATTATGACGGAAAGTAAAGATGAGGAATTGCTAAATATTGTGAAAGAAAAGTATAAGCCATCTTATGAATGTGCCTGGAAAATCAAAGAATACATCAAGCTAAGCTATGATTATCTCTTAAACAAGGACGAATTACTCTATTTGACGATCCATATTGAAAGAGTGGTCAACAGGAGTTGAGATCTTTACACCTGATGTAAGCGTTGACAGATTCCAAAGTACGTGCTAAATTATGTTCATATTCACAAACCGAATAATTCTTTAGGATAAGTAGGATTGTAACTGCTTCGAGCAGGCAAGACCTAAATTCTAACGAACTTACGACTACCGCGGGGCGTAAGTTGGTTGAATTTGGGTCTTTTTTTGTTTCCGTTTTTCATTAAAATCCCGGGGGGATCAGCATGAGCAATCAGAAAATTGCACGAGAAATACTGCCTTTATTAGGTGGAGAAGAAAACGTAAAAGATGTAACTCACTGTGTAACTCGATTGCGTCTTACCCTTAAAGACAATGAGAAAGCAGACAAAGCTGGTATTCAGGCTATACAGGGTGTTATGGGAGCGACAGTCAATGGGGGGCAATTTCAAATTATTGTTGGGGATAAGGTATCCGATGTTCACAGCGAATTTATAAAATTACTGGGTAACCGTCAAGTTGCGGATGATAGTAGTTCTGCATCAGGTTCGAAAGGCTTCAAAGGGATTCTCAATTCCTTCTTTAATGTCATCTCAAGTATTTTTGCTCCAATCATTCCAGCAATCATCGGGGCGGGATTACTTAAAGGGATTATCACATTACTCTCATCTTTTGAACTCGTATCTTTGGAAAGTAGCACATATAAGTTGCTATCTGTATTCGCTGATGCGGCTTTTTATTTCTTGCCTATCCTTCTTGCTTTTAGTACGGCGAAAAAGTTTAATGCTAACCAATATGTCGCTGGGGCGATTGCGGGTGTTTTGATTCATCCTAACTTAGGTGCTCTTTTGAACGGTGAATCACCTGTCACCCTAGTTGGCATCCCGATTACTTCAGTCATATACGCATCGTCTGTATTACCCATTATTCTGGGCGTGTGGTTTATGTCTTATGTGGAAAAGGTTTTAAAACGTATCATTCCTAAGGTTCTTCAGTCTATCTTTTTGCCACTGCTTACATTGTTGATTGTTTCTTCTATCATTCTTATTGCGCTTGGACCTGCTGGTACACTCATAGGAAATGGAATCGCCGTCGGATTTATTTCACTATACATGAACTATGGATGGCTAGCGGGGCTTCTTCTCGGAGGATTTTATCCGCTGATTGTCATCACAGGTATGCATTACGGGTTCTTGCCAGTCATGTTCCAATCCCTTTCTAAGTATGGTGTTGACTATATAATGGGGATTGCAGTTGCAGCCAATTCGGGTCAGGCAGGGGCGACTCTTGCGGTATATTTGAAAACCAAAAACAAAGAATTCAAGGCTGTAGCTGGAACAGCAGCACTGAATGCCATTATCGGGATTACCGAACCTGCTCTTTACGGTGTAACCGTTAAGTTAAAAAAACCGTTGATCGCAGCTGCCATTGCTGGAGGCCTGGGCAGTGCAGTAATGGGATGGTTTAAAGTTGGTGCCACGGGAATTGGTACCGGGCCGATTGCAGGGTTACCATTTTTCTTCGGTTCCACATTCCTGTATTTCTTGATCGGCTGTGCAGTTAGTTTTGTTGTTGGTTTTGTTCTGACACTCATTATTGGATTCGAAGATATTCCAGAGAGAAAAGAAGCTGTAGCCGTCTCTTCGAATAATACAATTACAGGGACGATAGAGAGTGATCCTAGAGCACCCGTAACGGTACAATTTAATAATCCAGATCGTGTTCAACCTATTCTTAGTCCTATTCATGGAGAAGTGGTAGAACTCTCGCAAGTCAGTGATCCTGCCTTTGCAGCTGGTATGATGGGCAAAGGAATTGCAATTAGACCCACTACAGGAAGAGCGGTGTCACCTGTGAAAGGTACGGTCGCGACTGTTTTCAAGAAGAAACACGCCATTGTTGTTGTGGCTGACAGTGGAGCAGAAATATTGATTCATATTGGCATAGATACCGTTAAACTGAATGGTCAACATTTTGAGACTCACGTTGAAGTAGGTCAACATGTTGAGGCTGGCGATCTGTTGGTTGAGTTCGACATAGAACAGATTAAAAAAGCTGGCTATGACACGGTAACTCCTATTATTGTAGCTAATTATAATGACTATGTCGATGTTAATGCAGAATCAATCGGAAGTATTGATGAAAAAGATCCTTTAATGAAGGTAATCGGATAAAGAAAATTTGGAGGGTGAAAAACAATGGATTTTACAAAAAAATCGGTGAATGAAATTAAAACGTCGGGGGATTTATTCCCCCCTGACTTTCTCTGGGGCGGAGCCGTGGCTGCGAATCAGATCGAAGGTGCATATCTGGAGGATGGTAAGGGATTATCTGTCTCAGATGTGTTGTCGGACGGAATATTCGGTCAGATCCTGGATAAGCCTGATGGTGAATATCTCAAACACCAGGCCATTGATTTTTACCATCGTTACCCCGAGGATATCGCATTGTTCGCAGAAATGGGGTTCCGAACACTAAGAACTTCTATAGCGTGGACCCGGATTTTTCCGAATGGAGATGAAGCCATTCCTAACGAAGCAGGTCTGGAATTTTATGATCGGTTATTTGATGAACTGCTCAAATACGGAATTCAACCATTAGTTACACTTTCTCATTATGAAATGCCTCTTGGACTCGTCCATAAGTACGGTGGCTGGTCTAATCGAGAAGTGATTACTCTTTTTGAACGTTTTTCGAGAGTTGTTTTCGATCGGTATGGGGACAAAGTAAAGTATTGGCTGACATTCAACGAAATTAATATGATGCTTCATGGTCCTTTTATTGCAGGAGGAATTTATCCTGATCAGGCAACTGAGCAAGTAACTTATCAGGCTATCCATCACCAATTCGTTGCAAGTGCTTTAGCAGTGAAGGCTTGTCATGAAATTATTCCCAATGCTCAGATCGGGTGCATGATAGCGGGTGGCCCAATGTATCCTCTTACACCTAAACCAGAGGATGTGTTGGAAGCCATGCGTAAAGACAGGGAGAATTTCTTCTTTGCAGATGTGCAAGTCAAAGGTAAATATCCTGGGTATATACTGCGTTATTTCAGAGAATCCAATATTGATCTCGATATCACAGAAGAGGATCTGAAGACACTTAAACACACGGTCGATTTCATTTCTTTTAGCTATTACATGAGTTACTGTGCAACGACAGATCCTGAACTTAATGAGCAATCCAGAGGCAATATTATGAGCGCGGTTAAAAATCCGTACCTTTCAGCTTCCGAGTGGGGTTGGTCAATCGATCCAAAGGGATTGCGCTACACGTTAAATCAGTTCTATGACAGATATGAAAAACCTTTGTTTATTGTCGAGAATGGCCTAGGCGCAATAGATGTCCCGAATGAGAAGGGGATTGTTGAGGATTCCTATCGGATTGATTATATCCGCGAGCATCTTGTGCAAGTCGCAGAAGCGATTCAAGATGGAGTCGAGGTCATGGGATACACTAGTTGGGGATGCATAGACATCGTAAGCAACTCCACCGGAGAGATGCGTAAACGTTATGGCTTCATTTATGTCGATCGTCACGATGATTTATCGGGAACTTTTGAGAGAACACGAAAGAAGAGTTTCAATTGGTACAAAGAAGTCATCGCTACCAATGGAAAAATCATTACAGAGTAGAGGTAAAACAGCCGAAACATGTTCCATAACGAATGGAGGTGTTTCGGCTGTTTCAAATTTAATGTTATGAACATGAATTTAGAGGACTTGCCGAGGGATAACAGGCAAACTAATCATGGTCTCAGTATCTATAAATTTTAGTGTATCTTCATCCACTAACAAACCTTGCGGCGAAACCCAAGCTGCCTCTGCTACGGCTGCATTTTCGAAGATGTATAACGAAACAGCATCATAGGGTGCTTCGTCGGGGACGTAGGCTCCATCTCCCTTCCCCGGTTTTCGAGTAGGATGCTGCCGATAAGAAATAAGCCCCGGAAGCTTGGTAGCAAGAGCTCCATGAGTGAATTCATAATGATAGCGAAACTCTTCAAGTGACATCCCTGGTTTTCTTCGGAACACAAACATGATGCTATGTCCTTTTTCAGGATATACATTTAACTCTTTTATACTTTCCATTATGGTTTAGCCTCCTCGAGTTAGTTTATTTAACATATGGTTATTATAGCAATGGAAATGAACATCCTAATAGTGTCTTAATCTAGAGTTTTATGGTGCAAATCAAGTTTTGTTTGGAATGTGTACTGTTTCACGTTATGTTTTATTCCATAAAACTATTCGTATACTTCGAGCATAAAAGGGGGAAGGAACTCATGGGTGTTCTTCTTATACAAATAGACGAGAATGATTTCATGGAAGTGAAGGAGCTGATCACAAGGAATTATGCAGGAGCTAAAGTCATTACTGTGAATCAGTTGCCCGGGGATACGGATTGGCTTCTAAGTATGACAGAAATACCTGATCTTTTGGATAGACTTATCAATACAGCTGGGGAACCTGCGGTGCAACGCGTTTTACATTATATAAACTGTCACTTTAGAAGATCATTAACGTTGGAGGAGGTATCTTCTGAAGTCCATTTGAATCCAGTCTATTTCAGTCAGTGGTTTAAGCAGAAGACCGATTGTGGGTTTAAAGAATACATTACACATATTAGACTTCAGGAGGTACGACACTGGCTGCTAAATAGCGATCACACCATCAACTGGATCGCTGAGTATGTGGGGTATCAGGATACAGCACATCTATCTAAACTATTCCGAAAACATTTTGGTTTGGCTCCAGGGATGTATAGACAAAAGATAAGAAATGAACGCCAAGCATCAAGATAGTCCATTTTCAAAAAAGTATTTGAGGAAAAGGGTCACCAAGCTCAGGATTCGGCATGGGTCCTCTAACATATTTCATTAAGCATATAGGTGTTCAAGGAAAATAAAGTATTCTTTGGGAGAAGAAGGACGATTAGTAACTATGCAGAATTGTGATACCTCAATTTTCATACTCGTTGAGAACATCGTGTAATACATGATGTTCTCAAATAACTTGTTTTCGCTAATCTTTAAGTTAAAGAACGGGTTATCTCGCTTATGAAGGGTACACCTGATTCCTTTTAAACAATCCCCATACCTGTTCGGCCATGTATTTCGGTGAATGTGGCATGTTATTTATAATCCACCATTCGATTACCCCAATGAATGCAAAGGCCATAAATTGCGTTATCAATAGCTTGTCATACCCCTTATTAAGGTCCTCCATATTGACTTGGTCTTTTATGTTCCCCGTCACGATCTCTAACATATGCTCCCGAAATGCAGGGATTCCTTTATTCGAAAGCATGGAAGCGAAAAACGTATGGTTCTGCTCAAAGTATTGAAAAACAGGTAACAAAGAATGAATAAAATCAACCTTTTCCTGATTTGGATCGGTTGAGATGCAAACGGAGATCATTCTGCTCAAATGCTCATCGATGCATTTGTTAAGAAGATCGTATTTATCGGTGTAGTGAAAATAAATGGTTCCCCTGTTAACATTCGCTCGATCCGCAATCTCATTAATAGTTATTTCTTCAAAATCCTTCTCCGAGATCAAACCTATAAATGCATTAAATATGGCTGCCTTTGTTTTTAGGATTCTACGATCGATTTTAACTCCCATAATGTATAGCCTCCAGAAGATATTTAACAAATTATTCGAATCCGTTGAATATAAAACAAAAATCACTTTTTTAGCGATTGAAGAAATCAACATAATCCATATAATAATAACCAACGGACGTTATATATTCAACAAAAGTTCGATAAAGTTTTGCTGTAACCAAATGTTCATTGGGTCAAAAGAGCAATCTAACAATAAAATATCGAGGTGATCGACTAATGAACATAACGCTTTTTGGTGGTAGTGGTGCAATTGGGAAAATTTTGACTGAGGTAGCAATTCAAAACGGGGATAACGTTACCCTTTATGCTAGAAATGCGGGGAAAATTGGACAGAAACATGAGAAGCTAAATGTTGTCGAGGGTCAATTATCTAATCAAGACTTGGTGGAACAAGCACTGTCGAATGCCGATGTCGTCATTAGCACATTGGGACCCGCACTTGATACGTCCAGAAAATTAAAAGGTACCCCTGTTGCGGATGGTCATGAGGTTATTGTAAATGCGATGAGAAAGTTAAATAAGAAACGACTCATTACACTTGCTACTCCAACCTTGAAATCTGATAAGGATCGGAATTCGATTGCCACAATTGTACCGGGAATTATGGCCAAGGTGATGTTTCCGAATGGTTATTACGAAATGAAAAAGCTTGAGGAAATCATCAAGCGATCTTCTTTAGACTGGACAGTAGTTCGGATTATTAATCCAAATGTAAGGCATAAGGAAAACGTTCATTATGCTTACTCGCTAGGCGATCAGCCAGCCAAAATGGGGGTATCCCGAGAAAATATCGCTAAATTTATGTATCATGCAGCTTCCGAGCCATCCTTAATTCATCAAATGCCGATTGTATACAACAGTTGAGAAAGGATTCGATCTGTTTATCAAGTGAAGGGAGAGGAACGAAATGAAAGTAGAGATTTGGTCGGATATTGGCTGCCCATTTTGTTATATCGGAAAACAGCGTTTCGAGGACGGGCTGGGGCTGTTTGCATCCAAAGATAAAGTGAATGTGGAGTACCGGAGCTTCCAGCTAGATCCTTATGCCGAGAAATACCCAGCTTACGATGTACACGACTTGTATGTTTCAAAGCATGGTGGCAGCAGAGAAGAAGCCAAGGCCATGCATAAACAATTTGCCCAACAAGCGAAGGGTGATGGAGTGGATTTTCAATTTGACCGAATAATCCCTACTCATTCGCTCGATGCGCATCGATTGATCAAGTTTGCGGGTACCTATGGCAAGAGTGCGGAAGTGTTGGAGCTTCTGTATAAAGCATATTTCACAGATTCCAAGCATATCGGTGACGCGGACACACTGGCTGACATAGCGGCGGAAGCTGGTATGGATCGCGAGAAAACGCTCAACGTGCTGGAAAGCACGCAATATGTGGATGAAGTTCGTGCAGATGGGCGTGAAGCAAGCAGCCTTGGAGCTACAGGTGTACCTTTCTTTGTCATCAACCGCAAATATGCGATTTCAGGCGCACAATCAAGTGAAGTGTTTCTGGAGACGCTGCAAAAAGTATGGGACGAGGAACATCCGCTGATGACGTTAGATACGACTCTAAACCAAGAATCAGGCAATGTTTGCGAGGATGGTTATTGTACGCCAAAAAACAGCTGACGGAGGCGCCATTAAAGTAATCGTAAAACAGCGGCAGTCTAGGACTTTATTTTCTCGTCCATAGCTACCGCTGTTTATTTTATTGGAGCTCTTTGGGTTTTAAAGCTTGGCGAATCAGTTGATTGAATTGACTCATATGGTGATCAAAACTGAAATGTTCGTCAGTGGCTGTACGTGCAATAAGGCCGTCAATCAGCGCATACAACCAAAGAGAAAGGGTCTCCACATCATAATCTGGATCTACTTGTTTTTCATGAATAGCACTTGTAAGCAGATTTTTGAATGATTCACGCATGATGATATCACTTTGATTGAAGACATGTCGCACGCCCTTATTGCGTGAAGCTTCAGCCAAAATTTCGATCCATAATCTCTGGTCCATAGGATATACGGGATTACTGACACAACTAGTTATAATCGTCAGAATCTGTCCGAGAGGATCTTTTTCGGTTTCTTTAAATTCCATTTTGGCCAAGGCATGGCGCTGTTCTTCTTCCACCAGTGCAATAATAAATGCATCTTTACTTGGAAAGTGGCGGTACAGATTCCCTGCACTCATTCCTGCTTCTTTTGCAATTTCGACAATGCCTGTTTTGTGAAATCCATTGCGTGAAAAACATCGAACAGCAGCCTCGATGAGCAAGCGTCTGCTATCGTCTTTTTGTTTCATTCGTTTCGATTTAGGCGGTTCAGAGTTATTCATTGTACTTCAAATGTACAGGGATACCTTCTTGGCTCTTATCCCTGCAACCTCCTTGTTTCGCGAAATAATGTACATCCATCATACCATGTACATTACCATAGTCTGCATTTGGATTAAAGTGTATTAAAGACTGGACGCTCTTTATTATCAATATCTCCAAGCAGAGGTAAACGAGACAGCATGTTCGCCAAGAAATAAGAGTCCCAAGGGAAATGTTCAGTGATCCCTAGACCGACTACATCATAGGATTTGGCTACATCTTGCAAAACTCGGATAATGGTTTCCATACTTGATCCTTGTGGGAAGCTCTTGGTGTATTCTTCGTATGTTCCCGGATAAGCAACGAGAAGAGAACGGAATTCTTTCATATCCAGAACATCCAGATCAAAATGAATAATAATCTTGGACGGTTTTTTCTCAGCTAGCCATTGGAGCACTTTAGAACTATCCTGCTTAATTTCATCGGGACCTACAATATCTAATTTCATGTTTTTCATGGGCTCTGAGTGAAGAGCATCGATCATGTCGTTCAATCCTACATATAGGATTTGTTCAGGTTTAAAAAGATGGGGCACCTCTGCAACAAATTCCTGATCACCTACCCCAAGCAAATTGGCAAGAACATGAGCATGATGATTTTCAAAGTCTTCAGGGATCGAGACATCAGGGTGAGCATCTACCCATAACAGAGCAACATCTCCATCATATTTCTCATTCAAATAAGAAAAAGGAGCAAGTTCTACACTGCAATCCCCTCCAAGGACAACGATACGTTCAGGGTTATGTTTATGAATTAGACTTTTGGCTGATCTAGCTTGTTGCAATACGGTACTTTTGGAAATTATACCTTGTTCTTTTTCTACATTAGGGTTCAGATCGACGGGTACTTCTTCAAAAGGACCATTAGACTTGGGAGCAAGCCAGTTTAACAAGTGAGCTCCCAGAACGTAAGGAGGGTTGTTCCCTCCTTGCCATTGAGGGAATAACAAACGCAGTGTACGGCTTGTATCCATTTCATTCATAAGATATTTCTCCTTTTATTTAAGTTAGTGATCGTTCATTCACTGAAAATGATACAAGATTACTTTTTATATTGCAAACCCTAAATAACAGGGAATGCCTATTTGAAATTATGCTGATTATACAATGACAATCATTGAGCTTATAAAAGGCAGGCGTTGATGACGGCCATTGCACAGAATGTGAAGAAAATGGCCCGACACCTACATGTCTTTTGTGGCTTAGAAATAGGCTTTCTCAACTTAAAAATTATTCCACATTGGTTGATGATTTTTTGTGACGTTTAATGGGTGAACCAGAGTTATCTTTAATAAATTTTCCACTAAACAGCTTTGTGAAAGATATCTTTCATGATACAGTGGAAAAACGGTGTAGTTTTACCGCCGCCATTTATTTGAAAGTGGAATTATGTACTATAATAAGTAAGCATTTTAAAAACTTTCTTGAATTAAACTGAGGTGCTCAATGAATCGAATTTTACTGGTTGAAGATGATGATAATTTGGTGTTCGGTATTGAATATACTTTAACAAGTGAAGGATATGGCGTTGTTCTTGCGGGTAGCTTGGAAGAAGCCAGAAAGGCATTAAAGACAGACGACGTCGATTTAATTTTGTTGGATATAAATTTACCTGATGGTTCAGGGTATGACCTGTGTAGGGAAATCCGTGCATTATCCCAGGTTCCCATCATTTTTTTGACAGCTTTGGATGAGGAGACAAATGTTGTTGCTGGTCTTGATTTGGGAGCAGATGATTATATGACCAAACCGCTCCGTACCAAAGAACTTCTCTCTAGAATGAAAGCCGTATTAAGGCGCAATCATAAGCCCAAGGATGAACCGAATAGATGGATATCCGACGATATTGAAGTTCGAGTTCTAGAAGGAATTGTTCTTAAAAACAATCAGGAACTTTTATTGACGGGGCTGGAATATCGATTGCTATTGATGTTAATGACTCACCCCAAGCAAATTTGCAGCAGAAGTATCATCCTTAACAGTCTGTGGGATATGTCAGGAGAATTCATTGATAACAACACCCTTTCAGTTCATATCAGAAGGTTAAGAGAGAAGATCGAGGATGTTCCTGCAGTACCGAGATACATCATTACCGTTCGAGGAGTCGGATATAAATGGAATGCAGATATTGTAGGGAGATAAACCATGAATGAATTCGTCCGTAATCCAGAGTGGAAGTCTATTACTGTTAAAGCGATCGTATTACAAGTTATGTTAGCGGTAATCATATTCTTTTATATGAGTTATCAAGTCAGTCAGATCAATAAGGCCGTGGTTAATCAAAATGCTGCATTGATTGGTTATGTTTTGAAGCAAGCTCCTCAACTAGAAAATGAAATTATCCACTTTATCACTCAGGGTGCACAAGAAAATGAAATCGTAGAGGGAAAACGCAGCCTGGCTCAATATGCATATAAGGAAGATATGCCCGTAAACGATCAACCTGTACTCTCGGATAACGCCTTACCCATGAAAACGGCGGCTCAGGTTTTGCTTTATAGTATTCCATTACTGCTGTTATTGGGATGGGAATACCGCAAAATATTTAACAAGATTCGAACCATAACCTTTGCAGCGGAGCAAGTTGTTGAACATCAGTTTGATCAACCGCTTCCGGAGAATGATGAAGGAGACTTTGGCGCATTAGGACGAAACTTTAACGCGATGGCCGAAAGGTTACACAACAGTCTTCGGCAACTCCAACAAGAGAAAATGTTTCTACGCAACTTGCTTTCCGATATTTCGCATCAGCTCAAAACGCCACTAGCAATCCTCATCGTTTTTAATGAAAATTTGCTAAATGATCCTCATATGAAAGAAGAAATGAGAACGAAATTTCTGGATCGAGGCCGTCAACAACTAGAGCGAATGGAATGGCTGATTATCAGTTTGCTGAAGCTGGCACGGGTCGAAGCCGGAGCAATAACGTTCCTGATAGAACGCGTTCGAGTAAGAGAAATGATCGATCATGCTGTACATTCGTTGCGAATGTTATCCGAGCAAAGGAAGCAGAAGATTCACATTCATGGTGGAGAAGATATGTATGTTTGGGCGGATGAAGAATGGCTAACAGAAGCCTTGATTAACTTGATTAAAAATGCACTGGAACATACGCCACTAGAGGGAGGAATTGATGTTATTTTAGAAAAAAATTCATTATTCCAGACAGTAATCATTCGAGATCAAGGAGAAGGCATTTCCCCAGAAGATTTGCCTCACATTTTTGAACGATTCTATAGAGGGAGAAGAACGACAAAGCCGCAAAGTCTTGGCATTGGCTTGTCTTTATCCAAGTCCATTATTGAAGAGCAAGGCGGTATGATCACCGTTGTAAGTCAGTTAGGGCTAGGAACAGAATTTAGAGTTTCGTTTAATAAATGGGATAGTGGAGGAAGCTTACAATAACGTAAGCTTCCTCTTCACTTTATTGTAAGCTTCGATCTTTATAATAACAAACATACAAAGTGAAACATTAGCTCAGGAGGTAAACAGGTGGAAATACTAAAAACTATTAATTTGTGTAAAACCTATGGAAGTGCAGAGGCAAAGGTTGAAGCTTTAAAAAATGTCAATTTCTCTGTTCAACATGGAGAATTTGTTGCCATCGTAGGAGCCAGTGGATCAGGAAAAAGTACCTTAATGCATCTTCTAGGTGGAGTGGACCGCCCGGCTAGTGGACAGGTCATCATCGATGGTACGGATCTTTACTCCAGAAGTGAAGAGGAGCTCGCTGTATTCCGAAGACGGAAAATTGGATTTATTTTTCAATCATACAATCTGATCCCGGTCCTATCTACAGAGGAAAATATCAAGTTACCGATGCTATTAGAGAACAAAAGGGTAGATGAAAATTATGTTCAGGAATTAATGGGTATATTAGGTCTGACCGAGCGGAGACATCATCTTCCATCCGAATTGTCAGGCGGACAACAGCAAAGAACGGCGATTGGCCGTGCGTTAATTAATAAACCGTCGATTATCTTGGCGGATGAACCTACCGGAAATCTGGATAGTAAAAACAGCAGGGATATTATGGACTTACTTATGTTTTCAGTTAAAAAATATAATCAGACGTTAATCATGATCACGCACGATTTGAATATTGCTAAAATCGCAGATCGAGTCGTAAGAATCGAAGACGGAGTCCTTCTACAGGCAAATGAGGTGAGTGAAAGTTGAAAAGCTACACAGATCTTACTGGAAAATATCTAAAGGGACAGAAAAAAAGATCGATGCTTACAATCTTAGGTATAATCTTGTCGGTTACACTGTTTACTTCCATTGGAACAATCGGGATGAGCTATTGGGATAAGTCAGTCAGACAAACCATGCAGGACTTCGGAGATTACCACGTCTCTTTCAATGGTATTTCAGGAGAAGCAATCCCGAAAGTCAAAAACAATGCAGCCGTAAAAAGTGCCGGCGTCATCAGTAGAGAAGGATATGCTGTCCTTAGGGAAACAAAAGAGAAGGAAAAGAAGGAAGATCCGTTTGCCGCACCCTACCGGTACTTGAATGTCAAGGGATATAATGCGAATGCAATGAACATGCTTCAGTCACAGCTAGACTCGGGCAGGTACCCGGAAAATTCGAATGAAATTATCCTTTCATCTTCGAGTCTGAGTTATTTTTTAAAAAAACCAAAGCTTGGCGAAACAATTACGCTAAACCTTGGAATCCGGAAGGTGGCGTCAACTGGTGAAGACAAAAAGATTAACGGACTTGGCGATTATGGTTGGGATCTTGACGAAGCCTTCCAAGCTCAATCCCAAAGAGAATATACTGTTGTAGGCTTTATGAAGCCGTCAAGCAAAGAGAATTGGTCTTCCGGATACATCTTTCCTGCAATTACTTTCAATGATAACAAGAGTATCGATAACTACAAAAATTACTTTATTTACGTCAAAATGAAATCTTTGAAGAACATCAAAGAAAAGACGGAAGCCTTGATGTCCTCTTTACAGCTGAGTAATGTCGAACAAGGTTCCGCTATGCAACTGGATAGGGATAACTTTATTGAAAATGTAAGAATTGAGTACAATAATGAACTGCTTAAATTGTATGGCAAAAGCATTTATGAAGGTGTGAATAACAGCTTAATCCTAACTTTCGCTGCTGTCATTGCGATTATAATGATTTGTACGATTGCAATGATTTATAATATTTTTCATATTTCTGTACTGGAGCGGATTTCACAATTCGGTATGTTAAGATGCATTGGAGCTACACCAGCCCAAATTCGCAAAATTGTGATGCAAGAAGCAACCCTGATAAGCTTGATCGGCATACCCATCGGGATTCTCACAGGAACCCTTTTTATGAAGGTATTGTTTTACAATATCAGCTTGTTAACGTTAGGTTTCTTAAATGATATGAGAATGGTCATTTCCCTACCGATTCTAATCTCTGCCGGTTTATTGGGCTTGCTGAGCGTATACCTTTCCGCTATTGGACCAGCAAAACAAGCAGCTCGCGTATATCCTCTTGAAGCGCTGAAAAATGCGGGAAGCTCGAAGGTTGAAAATATCACAAAGGTCAAAAAGTCTCTGTTTGTTAAAAAGCTGTTTGGCGTCGTAGGGCAGTTCGCAAGCAGAAACTTGCAACGGAACAAGAAACGTTTCCGGATTACAGCCTTTTCCATGATTATTAGTATTATTTTATTTATTGTCTTTAGTGGTTTGGTTGATTTCATGCAGCAAATAACACAGCTCTCGGGTGCGCAGTATTCTTATTCGCTTTCCTATGATGGTCCTTCAAGTCGAATAGACGATACTGTGTATCGGAATGTTTCTAAGCTTGATGCTGTTCAACAAGCCTACAAATTTTACAGGAATCAAGTAGATGCAATCATCCCTAAGGATAAGATCAATCCCAAATATTATGGATTTCATAAGGATCGATACATCGTTTCCGAAGGGGAAGGGTATCGAACAGATAATAATTTCCTTGTGTCCTACGGAGACAATGGCTTGGATGCTCTGCAATCCAAACTCACGGCCGGGAAGATTGACAAAGAGAAAATGAACCAAGAGAATGGCGTTATCGTCCTACAAAAAATAATGATGATGACAGAAGAAGGCAAACGACTAATTCTCGATCAAACCCAATTTAAGGTTGGAGATCACATCAAAATCCGAACAATTGACGGAAATCATAATGAATATCAAACCGTGACTGTGGTCGGAATTGTCGATCAAGATTTGTTATCGAAGAAATATAGTACAGGTCAAGATCTTTCATTTATTACGACGCCGAAAGTATACTCCAAGATTATGGGTAGCGACACTTATTCCAGAATATTTATCCTCGCTAATCCCGATATATCAAATCATCCTATAACGGACTATCTTAAATCATTAACTGATAAAAACGCTGGTTTTAACTACCATGATCGAGTGGCAGAGGTCGCTCAAGCTAAAAACGATGCAAAGACTTTTAGTATCTTGCTTTACGGTTTTATCGGTGTCATTGTTCTAATTGCTTTCTTGAACATTGTAAATACAGTAAGTACGAATCTAATTCTTCGTACGAAAGAATTTGCAACCCTCAAGGCCATCGGCATGACCCAGAAGGAAGTGAGAAAAATGATTATTTTAGAAGGCGTATTTTATGGACTATTTGCCGCCGTGATCGGAATTATCCTAGGGACGACGCTGAATTATGGAATACAAGTTCTCTTTGCGAGTGCTTTGGATGCAGATTGGGTGTTCCCGTGGTACAGTATCGGCATCGCTTTCGCAGGTTCGATGATTACGACGATCGTCGCAACGATTGGGCCGATGTACAGGTTGAATAAAGTTAGTATCGTAGATGCTCTCCGGAGTGAGAACTAGGATCGGTTGGTTAAAAAGTGTAACACAAAGCCAGCTAAAAATAATGAATTTAAAACAGGCACCCTTTAATCATATGGGGTGCCTGTTAAATCGTTCTTTAAATATTTCAGTAGTGATTCAGCGGGGGACGGTACGGCTATGAGCTGCTAACATCTGATATAACTAATGATATAAAATCCTTACTAGTAGATTGATCCAAAAATAATGTAACTATATTCTCATATGTAATTACGTAAAATAGTGTGCCCAAAGTGATGTAGACATTTGTCGCGGGACAAGAACATTTTGTCATTGCGGATTAGATAATTATCTAAGCAAAGTTTCTATCTTGTAGCTTATACTTTGGAAACACGGGTAAACGGAGAGGTGACAAAGAAAATCAATTGTAGGAACGTTTCCCCATTAATAACGTGTATTAGAATAAAATTATAGAAGGGGTACAGTTAAACAGATAAAGTGGAGCAACTTGCTCAAGCCAAGAACGACGCGACAACCGCCAGGATCTTTTTATATGGATTTATTGGTGTCATTGTCCTGATTGCATTCCTGAATATACTGAACACCGTCAGCACAATGTCATTCTGCGTACCAAAGAATTTGCAGTTCTTAAAGCCCTCGGCATGACACAACGTAATGTAAAGAAAATGATTCTGTTGGAAGGCGTATTTTACGGCCTATACGCTGCGGTATACGGTAGTATACTCGGAACAGTATTGAGCTATGGTATACATCGTCTCTTCAAAGGTGCTGTCGATGTAGGTTGGACGATTCTAGGGGCAGCATTGTTCTTGCTTGTGCAGGTGCCATAGCAACAACGCTCGTTGCTACAGCTTGGCCGATGTATCGATTAAATCAAACGAGTATCGTTGAGGCTTTGAGAAAGGAAACGTAGATAACTATAAAATAGATTATCACTTAGAAAGTCGCATAGATCGCGGCTTTTTTTGTTTTAGAGATTCAAAAAAAAAGGGGGTTGACTTTTCCTTTGGTTTAGGGGGGACTTGACATGCGTGTGTTATTATCAAAAAGTTGAAAGTTCTCCTCTACAGATTTGGAGAGAGAATGAGATAAGTATGCAAGAGGAGGTTTACATATACACATAACACAATGCGCTACCTGTCATCGCGGTTCTGGTAAACATTATTTCTAAGTAAAGGTATTCTGTAATGCTTTGTTTATGCTATGCAGTGAAAATTAGAAAGACACAGAGGAGTGAAGGTTTTGCAATCAGGAACTATTTCAGAAGAGCAAAAGGTCCCAAATGTTAAAGTTTTACCCATAATGTTCGCATTAATGCTTGCAGGTATCATAGGTACGTTTAATGAAACAGCAATTAATATCGCTATCAGCGATTTAATTAATCAGTTTGCAATTACGGAGTCCACGGTCCAGTGGTTATCAAGTGGTTATTTACTCACACTGGGAATTTTAGTTCCCCTTTCAGGATTATTGATACAGTGGTTTACAACGAGGCAACTTTTCCTGACATCAGTCATTATTTCAATCGTAGGGTCAGCAATAGGTGCTATGGCGGGAAGTTTCGATATATTGCTATTAGGAAGGATACTTCAAGCTGCTGGAGCAGCCCTGCTCTTTCCTTTGATGTTTAATACTGCTCTCATTATATTCCCAGCCGAGAAACGCGGAAAAGCGATGGGGCTGGTCACTCTTGTGTTCACAGCGGGACCTGCTTTAGGTCCAACCACCTCAGGTCTATTGATTGATAATCTGAGCTGGCACTGGATATTCTGGGTATCGTTAATGACTCTGGTGGTTGCTTTGGTGATAGGCGTTACATTTATAAAAAATGTAGCACCAATAACTAAACCACGTATTGATATTTACTCTCTGGTTTTGTCGACAATTGGTTTTGGCGGATTGGTTTACGGTATTAGTACTGCTGGAGAAGGAGATCATGGCTGGGGTAACCCTGTAGTCATTGTATCTCTGATCGCCGGTGTTGTTGCATTGATACTATTTGTCATTCGACAACTGAACATGAAAGAACCTCTTATGAACGTAAGAACACTTAAAAACCCGATGTTTGCCATCGGTACGGCGCTAGTATTCATTTGTATGAGTGTTGATCTTGCAGCGATGTTTGTTCTTCCTATGTTTTTGATTCGTGTTCTTGAATTAAGTGCTTTGACAGCTGGATTGGCTCTTCTTCCAGGCAGCATCATTTCAGCTGTGCTTTCTCCTGTTGTTGGGTCGCTCTTTGACAAATTCGGACCTAAGTTTTTGGTAGTTCCTGGTCTAATTCTAACTGCGGCCACCCTATGGTTCTATTCTGATATTACGGTTGCATCGTCAATCGCTTTGATTGTCGTCTTGCATACCTGTCTGATGGTTGGAATTATTATGGTGTGGATGCCTGCTCAGACGAATGGTCTGAATCAGCTACCTGCTGAGATGTACCCGGATGGTACGGCTATTATGAACACGCTGCAGCAAATTGCAGGAGCGATCGGGATTGCTATGGCGGTTAGTGTCATGACAAGCGGAGTAGGAGACTTTATGAACAATGTTGCTGATCCTTCAAACCCGGCTAATGCAACATTGGCTTTGACGGCTGGTATGCAGAACGCATTATTCTTCGTGATGTTTGTTGCCCTTGCCGGCCTTGTTCTTGGCGTATTTGTTAGACGAGTGAAAGTCCAAAAGTGGTCAGGAGACTCCGATTGGTCATAATGCTTCTCAAGAAGCATTGTTGATTCAACCACAGATTTATTAAAAGGTGTAAGAGCGAATAGATTATTTACGATTATCTATTCGCTCTTCTATTTCATTTGTTGGAGGGTGAACATCGCAAATGAAGAAGAGGTGAGTCTATGCATATGTCTGAAGCCGATCTCATAGAATTCCTTACATCGAACCCTCATGTGAAAATTCGAGAACCGCCTCGGGAGCCTTTACCTACTCAACGTCTTACATTTGATAGCCAAGCGGAGGAGCGCTTCTATAATAAGCGGGTTGTTCCTTTAATTATTGCAGGTTACCTTCATAAGCTAGAGCTTCATAAAACCTTTGAGATCATGCAGGCTGTGGAACACTGTGGCAAGAAGTATAAAAAACCGTGTGTATATACCTGATTTCTACATGGAACACAAAGATGGTTCTGTTGAAATCGTTGAGGTTAAAGGACGGATGATCAAAATAATGCAACGAGATTATCCTCTTCGTCGTCATATTTTTTATTTTAAAGTACTGTCTTCCAAATAACTAGAAGTTTATTGAGGTACATGATGATGAGATATAGCGCGAGGATGAATAACCCGAAATTGAATTGTATCGATATAAGAATAGTTTAAGAGTCTTTTATATCATGATCCATATTAAAATCTAATACGTGTAAAGAGGAGAGTGTTTGGAATGTCAAACCTAAGTAAAGTAATTTCACTTACCAATGAAGAGCAAAAACTTCTTCAGAATGCTACGGAATTAGTTCCATTCTTAAAGGAATATGGTACGGAAATTGATAAAAACATGCACATACCGGAAGAAGTTATCGAAAAGCTTTCAAGTGCAGGACTTTTTAAGCTCAGAACACCGAAGAAATATGGTGGATTTGAAGTTAGCATAAGGGCAATGATTGAAATTGTCTCTGAAGTTGCGAAAGGCAATGGTTCTGTTGGATGGGTGATTCAAAATTTAAATGGAAATAACTATAGTGCATCCCAGCTACTACCCTCAAATGTGGTGAGTAAAATCTTCAATCAAGTCAACGAAGTGAGATTCTGCTCGGTACTTCAAGCCATCAAAACAGTGGTGAGGAAAGTTGAGGGAGGTTATCTGGTTGAGTATGGTCGTTGGGCCTTTGGTTCCGGGTCTAAGCATGCAACACATGCATTGTTAAATTTAAAGGATGCGAGTGGAATGCAGCAAGATCCCAAAATGCAGCTTGCTGTTGTTCCCATGGATGAAATTAAAATTATTGATGATTGGCACACGATGAGCCTAAAAGGATCGGCAAGTAACAGTTTGGAAATGAATGATGTTTTTATTTCCGATGAGTTTGTCGCTTATGAGGATGCAGAGCAAGTTGATGAAAGCATGCTGCAGCATCTAAAAGGCGAAGACAGATTCAAACCTTATTTATTTTTGATAACCAGTCTCACAACAGGAATTAGCACAATTCTGGGACTTGCAAGAGGAGCGTTGGAACACTTTGTTGAAAAGGCACCCCATAAGGGAATAGCCATGACAATCCACAAATCCCAGGCAGAAATTGGACATATCCAGTACAAGGTAGGACTGGCAGCCATGAAGATCGAATCTGCTCATCTTCATATCCATCGATCCGTTGAAATTCTAGAGACTTATGAAAAGAACTGTGAGCTCCTAGATCAACAAAACTTCGCGCGGGTTCAAACGGATATTGGATATGCGGCAATGTTATGTTGGGAAGCCGTTGAAATGTTAGTGGTCGAAAGCGGCGGAAGTGTAATACTGGATTCGAACCGACTATCCCAAATATTCCGCGATATTCGTGGTGGGGCTAATCATGCGTTTACCACAGCTTCTACTTGCATGGAACTGTACGGAAGAGTGCTTCTAGGGCTGGAACCACAGCATATTGTAACGCTAAGCAGTACACATGTAATAAGAGATACTCATAAAAAGGAGCTAGTATAAGGAACTAACGACAAGCTAAGTCAGAATAAGTCTATTACATGAATAAGAAGCCACTGATTTCCCAGATCAGTAGCTTCTTATTTGTATATTGTCTGGTAAAATATTGTCACATTGTTCCTAGAATAAAGGTAAAGTTAAATCCATTATTCTTTACTTCACAACACGGTAAAGAAAATGAAAGACGTTGCTGTTCCTAAAACATATACCACAAAAATAATAAATGAATTTCGAGATTAATTCTGAAGCGCTTAAAAAATACTAAGTTAAACTCAAAATTGTGAAATTGGTTATGATACTAAGTTATGTGATTATTACTATTCAAGAGAAACTGGGGTGCAGTTTCTCTTGAATAGTAATTGTACTTTGCTTCCTAAAACGTATGATGAAGAGTTCTACTATAATGGATATTACTGAAAGTATGAGTCCCAGTGCATAGACTCCTTACAAGCATGCAACCGAAAAAGCAACTATCTCTGCAGAATCGGCCAAACACTTGCTTTGAGCCGAAAACATTTTGCTGATAAGCAAAGCGGTACCTAAGGCCCCTGCCATTTGCAGCAAATGGCGTACAGTGAGGATATAATTCTTTGGGTAACTGTTCAGTCCAGGGGTTTACACTGGCATCAACACAAGGGATACTCCCACTAAGAATATAGAATGCATTAGGATAATATACGTTGTGGTAGTCGAAGCATCAATTCCTGTAAACATCCACATTGCAAATGCAACGATGACCACTCATGGAACAATGACGACCCGCGGCCCGAAAATATCAAACAGTTTTCCGGAAATAGGTCCCATCAAACTGTTTATAATACTACCAGGAAGCATAATAATACCTGATTTAAAGGCTGTAAGTAGTAATACTCCCTGCAAATACATAGGCAGTAGTGCCATCGTGGAGAACATACTCATCATCATGGTGATCATCAGCACAACCATCAAGGCAAATATAGGGTACTTAAAGGTGCGCAAATTAAGAATCGGATTTTTGATCCTTAGTTGTCTGAAGATAAACCACGCCAATGACAAACAAGCAACACTTAGCGTCCAGTAAACTTCCGGATTTGACCATCCAAGATCACCGGATTTACTGAAACTATAAACAATGCCACCAAAGCCGAGTGTAGATAAAATGATGGATAGAATATCAATCTTGGGCTTGGTGATTTCCATAACATTGGTCAGGTATTTCACTCCTACAAAAATAGAAATCATAGCCAAGGGAATGAGGATGTAGAATAACCAGCGCCAGTTTAATGAATCGATAATAACACCTGAAAGCGTAGGTCCAAGTGCTGGGGCAGACATGATCACTAGACCCATCAGGCCCATTGCAGCACCGCGTTTTTCCGGCGGGAAGATAATCAATATCGTATTCATCATCAGAGGCATCATAAGCCCCGTACCAAATGCCTGTACAATCCTACCTGTGAGTAGAAAACTGAATGTTGGAGCAAATGCCGCAATCAAGGTTCCAGCAAGAAACGTAACCATTGCTGCTGTAAATAACTGCTTGGTTGATATCCATTGCTGCATCACCGCTGTACTGGAACTAGTACGCCGACGACAAGCATATAAGCGGTAGTAAGCCATTGAATGGTTGAAGCTGTCACTCCAAATTCCTGCATCAGTTCAGGCAATGCATTGCTTAACAAAGTTTCACTAAGAATTGCTATAAAAGCACCTATAACTAATGCTACCAATATCGGAGTTCTTTTGATTTTGTATAAATCGATCTTGCTGCTTGAAATAACGACACCGGCGGTACTCATTAAGTATTCTCCCTTTTCACATCGTCTACAAATGTAGACTAGATATACATTTGAGGATAATCATGCAAGTTTTCGAAAAAAATAATCATTATACTGAAATTCTTAAAAGATGAAATATTGATCTCACAATACAAAATGAACAGCAGGGTTCCGATGAAATTAATAGCTTTTTAATACATACCAAGGAGGATTATGATATGACATCCGAGAAGAACAGAACTTGATTTGAATGCATTTATAGCTCAGCTAACATATTTAGAGAGTTAGGATTACGACATGAGGTATTGCGCTCTTATTAAATTTTGAGCTAAATGAACAAATGATCTGAGCCTAGGAGTAAAGTATCTATTACTGTTTCCTGTTATCTTATAGGTAAAGTTAGAACGCAAGACCTTACGGATGGAAATCCAACTAAATCTCAGGGAAGTCAATTCCAGTTCTATTAACTAATTACGAAATTATCCTTAAGGTGATGTAGGAGAAAAAGGGGGATTCCTAATGTCCATGAGAACTAGCAAGTTGATCAAAGCTCCGCAAGAGCTGGAAAGTGCACCAGATAAAAAAGGAAGTCTAAAGCAGAACGGGTTATCCGTCATTAAATTTTATTTGCATACACAAGGTGATATAGGAACATGCTTCCTGAAGGAACATCTTTTGTTGTTTGTTAAATCGGGCATTTACACGGTACGTTTTAGAGATCAAGAGTATATCGTCCGGAGCAATGAAATGGTGTTTATTAACAAGTCTATGCTGGTTGAATACGAGAAATCAGGGGAACCCGGTTCTGAATACATGCTTGATTATATGATGTTTTTCCTGAATGAGAAATTGGTTGAGGAATTTGTCCAATTCGCTGGTTTAAAACCGATTTATCCAGTGAACGGTGAAGTTCCTGTATCCATTATTAAGGTTAATGACCTCACTCTATCTTACATTGAGTCTTTAAAACCCTATTTCGACAACCCAGACGATGTTAGAGATGCACTCGTTCGGATCAAGTTAATGGAACTTCTATTTCACCTGGTAGACTCAAATGATCATTTTCAATATCAACTGTTGCAACTATCTAACCATGATAGGAACAGTAGTATCGATAAGATTATGGAAGAAAATTTCACAAATCCCGTATCCCTCAATGATCTGGCTTATTTGTCTGGTAGAAGCCTGTCAACGTTCAAACGGGAGTTTCAGGCAATATATCATACCTCACCGTTGAAATGGATTCGCAATAGGAGGTTGGATAAAGCTAAGAAGTTACTGTTAGAGACGTCACTGTCTGCTACCGATGTCTGTTTCACTACTAGGTTCGAAAGCGTTGCTCACTTTTCCAAAGTGTTCAAACTTCGGTTTGGACTCCCACCGTCGGAGTTTAGACAACAGTTTAATTGAAGAGAGGAGGGGTTGAAGGAATAGCATGTAATTTTCTGCTAAAAATATGTGATTAGCCTGTTTTCTTGGCAACTCATTCTTTTTCGATTTAAGTGTAGCGATAATATAAAATAAGAAGTTTAAAAAGGAGAAGATCGTATCTTGAATCGTTGGTTTAGGGATTTACTAATTATCAGACTTTTGAAATTAATTGAGTATGAAGAGGAAGAAATGTTCAAACAAATATATTGTAGTTTTCTTGAAAGAATAAAATAGAGGCTTAACAGAGGAATACGAACTGGTCTGGACATATTGTTCCGGCAAGACACAGAAAACGCACAATTAAAGATTCCACACAAATTAAGGAGAGAACGAAGATGGTTACGGTACTACTTATAGTTATTTACCTCGTATTTATAGGTCTCGGACTGCCAGATGCCTTACTTGGCAGTGCATGGTCCATTATGAAATTTGATATCGGCGCCGCAACAGAAATGGCAGGTTATATATCGTTAACGGTCTCGTTTTGTACTGTTGTATCCAGTTTATTTGCAAGTAGATTATTGCATAGATTTGGTACAGGAAAGGTAACTTTATTCAGTATTCTATCTACAACGATTGCCTTGCTTTGGTGTCAAAAACGAGGGGAGATTTGTGTCAATCAACAAGAACGGCAAAAACCTTAAAAACAAGGGGTAAAACCGATTTATATACATATGTACAAAATACGAGTTTTGTGAATATGTATATAGAGAAACGCATAACAGCACGATTTTCCTCTCGTGATGTCTAGTGACACAAAGCTTACCTCTTTTTTGACACAAAGTTTACCCCTTTTGAATTAATGACACAAAGTTTATCCCCTTATCTTATAAGTTGTCAGCCGGAACTAGGTCGATATAGAGAAATTTTACGTTATTATTTCTTGCAAGGGCAAACTTTGTGTCATTCTCCCAGCAAGGGATAAACTTTGTGTCATTCTCCCAGCAAGGGATAAACTTTGTGTCATTCTCCCCGCAAGGGGTAAACTTTGTGTCACAAAGTTGTGAAATAATGAGTAAAAATTATCGCTTATTAGTAGTTTTAAGACCACCTTTGATTTGAGTTATACATCATTTATCCATATTATTGACTGCCTTCCTCATTTCCTCATCTGTTAAATGTGTATAGATCATGGTTGTTTGTATTGATGAATGTCCTAATTGGTTCTTCAATCTAGGCACATCATTGTTCTCTAAGTGGTAACGCGTTGCAAATGAATGTCTCAGAGAATGCACGGTTAAAGCTGGTTTTCCAAAAGCTGAAGCATACTTTTCGATCAGTTTTTCAATGGATCGCTGCGTTAAACGTCGACTTTTTCCTTTGCGACCAACAGGAGCTGCAATAAACAAAAAGCTTTCGTTTCTTTCTGGAATATATCTGGTTTCTCTGATCTGAAGATAATTTTCTAAATCTAGTAACGCTTGCTTGCTGAAATACACATATTGTTCTTTATTACCTTTGCGTATAACACGCACTAAAGCTTTATTCATATCCAGATCTTCAATGTTAATGCCTGCAACCTCAGAGAGCCTAAGACCTGATCCTAAAATGAGGGAGACAATGGCTGTATCCCGTTCACGATTAAATTGATGAAAATTGAAAATACGTTTATTCTCTTTATTGATTTCTCCGAAATCATGGGCTACAAATAGCCTAAACGACTCAAAATCGTCTTCTCTGAGAATTTTCCCATCAATACGATTGGCAATGGTTTCTTGGCTTTCTTTAACTACATTTAAATCCATTTTGGCCATAACATTGCGCTGGATATATGGTTTTAGATCACTTGTTTCAGCTTTGTTTTGTAAGTAATCAAATAAGGATTTCAGTGAGGACAACTTGCGATTAATAGTCAGTTTGGTATTTCCTAATTGGTACTCCAAAAAAGACAAGAAATTTTCCACCTCACGAATTGTTAGTTTCTCTAAAGTGACTAAAGTAACATTTTTACGACTGTCTGAAGTGAAATGTTCTGCAACTAACCAATCAAAAAATATAATGTAATCATGGCAATAGTTAAGAAGTGTCGTGGGAGAAAGTTTTCGTTTCCTGCTATCAATGAACTCCGTAACAAACCACGGAAGATCGGACAGTTTTTCATCGATTCGATTCATATAATACATTTTCATTTTTCTATCCATATATGTATAACCTCCCTAATTTATTATACTTCATCCATAAATATTCGTCAAAACAGTATTTTACGTAATAATATTCTGTGGTAACACATCAAACAACTTGTTCAAGGAAGAACCAAGTCACTGTACATCTATCCTCAGATTTAGACAAGAACTTGGTTCCTAAAAAAAAATCCGCTTAAGTAGCAACTTTATAATGTATGGCACAGGCTACAAATTTCAGATCATCCAACCAACCATTCCATCACATTTGACGGAAATTTCTCTTCTGTGATGAGTGCTACTTCCACGTTGGTGAGTGCGTAAACATTGGTCTCTCCACTTACAAGCCGATTCGAAAATTGGTCCTTGATAAAGTGATGATAGAATTTTAACGTATGGCTGGTTTCTAATGTATGCACAATTTGAATGCCATCGCCTTGCTTTAACTTGATGTTAGCAATTTTTTGTTCCAGTGATAACGACGTTATGTACGTAAAGTGATAGTAGCTGCTTGAATCACGGAACAAAACAATAAATCCAGGCTTAGGAAGTTTTCGTTTCTTTTTCTTCTCCTCATTTTCCAACTGCATTTCCTTTGCGAGTTGTTCCTGCAGCTTACTACTTTCCAAGGATTGCGTCATGGAAGCGGGCGAACTCCGCGTCTCGTTTCATTAGTTCCTTAATGTTAAGCTTATTAGCAGCCTGTCGGAATTGCTCAGCCTGGTGCTTTATCCCGGATTTCCGTAAATCGTTAACATCGAGGTCAAGCCAGACTTCAATAGAAGGATTGGGGATGGCAGAAATCCATTCTTCGAATTCGATGCCTTTCACCAACATCTCTCTTTTCTTGAGTGGGTCGCCATCACCATCGACTACTATAAGCATCTTATATTCAGAATAGAATGTGTTCCAGAGCGCGTTCGACACGCGAGGAATTGTGATCTTGCCCATAGCGACAATAATTTTGATTGATCGATTTTAGCTGGCACTAGTTAGGATTCTCTCAGAAAGTATAGCAATCAGTTCACGATCTGTATCACCCTCACACACGATTAACAGATCTGCTGAAGCAGTTTCAACAGGCTGGGTGGCTAAAAATTTTCCTGTCATCGAGTCAAAACGAAAGTGGTCAATTTCGACGACATGCTTCTTTTCAGCGGTAACAAGTTCGCATTCTGAGGGAAAATAAATAGCACCTTCCTCAGCTGCCTTACGGAGCTTGAGTTTGAGAATATTCGTAAATCCGATGCTACGACTAATCGCTGCGTCCAAGTCTCGTTTGTCAAATAAAATGATGTTGAGCCCCTTGCCAAGAACGAGTGCATCAACGGCGTCCTTTGCATAGCCCGACATTGAAATGAAAATTCCAATTGTACCAGCTAACTTACCTTCGACCTTGCCCTTGAACTCATAGAGGATTGAAGCGGGCAGTGGCTCTGCGTGCCATTTAGCTTCAAAGATATAAACACGTCCGTCAAGATAGATGGAGCCGTCAATTTGCTCGCCCACCGGTCTGTAACCTGTCCGTGGTTCGAGTTGCTCGAAGGAAAATATCTTATTCAGCAAGCGCTCAAAATCAAATCCCCGGCGCCTTTTCGCAGCGGCATCCGCATTGGCTGCAAAGTTAATTAATTTTTCATATTTTTCTTTTAGGTAATCCAAATCGGGTCCCAATTGTATTTCTCCAAGCTATATCTATTCTATCCCAAATCAACTTTTCTTTTATAAGATATTATTTTGAACGTTTGTTTTTCACCATCTGCCTCCTTATTCAGGCGAACATTTCTCATTCAATGGTTATTTAACCGTATCTAGAATTGTTTGATCGATATGCCTAATAAATTCAATTGGCATTTTGGCATTTGATAACTTTAGCGTCCTGATGGACCATGCATTGCTTGTTGATATCTTTTTTTCTCAGTGTAAAAAAAGAGTATCCTAAGTTCAATTTGACCATTTAATGATTCTACTCAGCCTGCAAAAATGCAGCCTAAGTGCGATTATATCAGCTCTATATACCAAATATTAATATCCAGCCTTCTTCATCATCTCTTCATAGGGGACACCAACTGCTATCGCAATACGCTTTAGAATAGTTGGTTCAGGAATTCCTCTTTTGCCCTTCTCTAACCAGTAAATATAATTCGAAGACAGACCAATCGACTTAGCTAATGCAGTGAAAGTAAACCTCTTTCTTTCTCTATGCTGCTTTAGATAAGAACAAAAGTCAGACACTGTCGATTGTGAGAACCTAGATCTACTACTTACCAGTTCCGTAATGGGAATATGGCTAATATTTTCAATAATTTCATAAGGCAACGTATCTAGTACCATAGCCCTTTTTATTTTTTCTTTCTCAGCACCAAATATATCAACAATGGCATTCAGCTCTTCTTCAGTTTTTGGTGGATAATAAAGATAATTATTTACATGCTTTGAATCATGTGAAATTCCACGTTCATTAAGGGCTACTGATAGTTCTTTTAAAGTGTGCCAATTTCTTTCGTTATAAAAGCGGATTATTTCAGTGTAAAACAGATTCAAGTATGCCCCTCCTTTTCTACCCACTATTCCCCCTCATTCAGGATTCGACACAACATCTAATTCTCCCTGCTACTTCTTTACTGGGACTTAACTGTATTCCTAGTTAGTATGATTTTGAAAGCGTATCTTTAATTGCTTATATTGCCCAAGCATAAAGCTTTGTATATTTCATATCAGTTAATAATATGTGTCACATAAATATAAATCTTATAATTTCAAGGTTTAATAAAATTAATAACTTACTAAAAGAAATACGAGTTTTATGCATAAGCCAGTTAGAGTTTGTGACAAGAAGTTATCTCTTTTCATGTTTAAATGTTGCCACTTGACAGTTCGTTGATGAGACTGAACCTGCTCCTCAGTGAGAAATCCTTGTCCAGCCTATTCTCTATGTCCTGTATGCCTCGGAGGAGCCCTTCGAATTCCTCCTGCTTTTGATAAATGTAGATGTACATCTTCATCTGGCCATTCAACCAGAGGTATTAACTCCTGTTCAGAATTGACAGCTCCTATGATACACGATCTGGACTTGTGTAAGGCAATTCTCCCAGACACCTCAAGAGCTCATATCAAAACATTTTCTAACATCTACGAATGAATGATACATCATGATTATTAAAAGAGTTCATTTTGTGTTTGGTCCCGAGTGTACTCCCATTTGCGTATCCGATGATATGGTTGCCTTGTCCCGTATGGCCGGTATAGCCATCGTCATCAATGTCAAAGCGCCAGACCTTGCTGAGCTTTCCATTGTGGAAGTTGTAGGACACCAGTGCCGTACGCGTGTAATAGCCACGGCTGAACATGGCGCTTGGATGCTCTCCATCCAGGTAGGCTACTGCTGCCAGGAAACGGTCCACGCGATTTCCGTAGCCATCTCCCCATGATGCGACGTCCCCGCGAGCAGGATCATAATCCACCGTATCCAGTGCAGCTCCGGTCTGCCCGTCGAAGACAGTCAGGAATTCGTCCCCAAGCAGCACATAACCTGAGCTATTCCGATGATCTGCATTGGCATCTCCAATGACATTGCCTTGACCTAAAGAATGCCCTGTTGCCCCAAATACTCCGCCAGGATGAACCAGTAGTGTCTGGTGGGCTCAATACCGAAGAGGACGTCACTCTTGGCATGTTCCTGCTGAAGCTCCTTCATCTACTGAACCAGTGCTCGAATCCGGCACGAGTATTGGTGAACACACAATCCTTTCCGAGTTCAATCCCTCGAAAATCTATGGCGCGGGCCACATGGGGTTCTTTGGCGATGTCTGCGCCTATGACAAGGGTTTTGTCGGAAATTCATGTAATCCGTTGAGTCTGTTTCATCGATTGCTTATATGGCTCCTAGTCATTTAGTATTAGGATAAATATACCATGTGGGTATTCTGATTTTTATATAAATATTACAAAAATACCAGTATATATCCTGGGGTTATATACAATTAAACTTATGAAATATTGTATGTACTGAATTTTCCACTAAAGCCAGATGATATAATAATCTTTTGATATTCATCACGTTTTTCGGAAGGATCAAAATCATTCAAATACCAAGTAACATCTCTGGGTAACCTCTTGCAAATCTCTTTAACATAAATTTCATCAACCTTCGAAAAAGAAAATCCAAAGGAATAGACTCTATCAATGGATACTTTCTCTAGATCTTCAAAAAATGCATTGTTCTTTTTGATTGCACTACTTGTATCTTTCTTTAGTAACTCATCAATTTGTCGGAGGGCTGTTTCTGAACCAGTGTATTTATCCAGATAATACTCTGTATAATCTTCATCATTGCCATGCCCAAAAACTAATTCAGTGCCTTGTTCGCCATGGATATGGCAAACGTACTGAGCTCCATATACAGTTTCCAGTGTTGAGGTATAGTTAAATGTAAGAAAAAGATCTTTTTCTGGATCGATTAGTGCAGAAAATTCATCTATTTTATCAACCTCTTCAATCTCTATCGTATCAATCCATTCAGAGAAGAGTTCAGCAATGCTTAGGGTAGGCTCGACAAGACCCGACGCAAGATCTTCTGTATTGTATAGGTTTTTAAAGTGATCAGGATCACCGTCGTTGTCGCGAACGGTCTCCAAGCTGTCAAAAATTTCGTCATAATCTAAATATCCTAGTGAGTGCTCCAGATTACTCCATTCTTCTCCATCCACATTTGAAACAAGCCGAAGTAAGTACGATACCACATCAACATCTTCATAAGATATATCTCCATCCGCCGTTGTCTGACCCTCAGGTATTGTAAAATTATCTGTATCAGAGTCAGGGTATTCATCCAATAGGTACTGACGAAAATCTTCATATGATGTAGGTAATTTATGCGCTCTGTCAAAACCGTTTCCAATCACAAATAATCTCATTACTATCCCTCCGATTGTAAAAGTCGTTTTGAATATTTCGTTTCGATATTATGATAATTTCTTTTTACTCATTTGTCAACATGATAATCATCCCTTGCTATATTTTGTTTTATCTCATATAGGAACAAACATTCTTTTCAGAACAAAAAAAGACCCACCAACAACTCAGTGCCAGTGGGGCAATACTTTCTTCGGCATTGCTTATAGTCAACTATTTATAACTCCATTAACCTGTCTGCCTTTGATCGCTTTATAACCGCTATTAAATTAATAAAGCGATCAAAGGCCTCGTGTTATTGCTCAGAAAAAAATTATTTCACTTGTATTTATTACCTTAAGGAACCTTAATCAAATTCCCTAAGGCACCAAAGCAGTGTAGTGTTCTTTTATTAATTTCAGTTAAGAAATGAATTGATTACCTTATTATTTGCCTACATAGATTAGTACGAAAATCAAAATAAAAACAAACATTATTGAAATTAAGCATAACACCCAATTTAACAAAAAAAATTACCATTCATTGTAATGGCCTCTTTCTATCATGAGTTCTATAGAGGCCTTTGATCAATAAAATATAGGAAAATTCATTTTTAAAGTCAAAGAGATTTTCCTTTAAGAACTGAAAGATCGCTGGAATTTTAACTTTCTGGTCTCTTACAGATTCTCATACCAAACTTCTCGCTAGCCCCTTTAAATCCAAGCCATCTGCGAGAAAGGCACTTCGTATTAATTCTGGTGCCACAAACTCATCATATTTCCCTAAATACGGGGCTTCTTTGTCCTCAAGCAACTGCTCCTCATTACAGTTCTTACATGCAAGGATTATTTCCTGCAACAGCGTTGGCGCATCGCTTCGCCCAGATACATTCAAATAAAAAGGCTCCATAGGAACAACCGATCGTAATGAAAGCCTAGTGGATAGTGTATGTTTGATTAAACGCTCCATGGTTCGGAATTGCTTGCTTCCCACCCAAGGAAGAATGAACAAGGAATCGCCTCCCGCTGGGATCACAATCTCCTTGAGCAATCCGCTCTCTCTTGCCAGACGTCTGGCCCGCTCCAAGCGGTTCACAGCTGCAGGTGAGAGATATGAGTAGATTTCTTCGCCAGCCAGTACGTCCCTCATCTTTTGCGTTACCAGGGTATGAATGTCACCCCCAGATCCAAGCCACAACGTGTCTATCTTACCTTTAGCCGCTTTGACGTAGACAGCCTTGTGCTTCGTGTCTACCTCAACTACCTTCCACAGCTTGCCGGCAAGAGAAAAACAATAACCTGGCGGTGGGACAGTGGTGATGGAACCAATTTCTTCAGACCCATTGTAGACGGAGTGTTCCTCATCATCCTTGAACACCGCATAGAATCGAAAATTGTTAACGATTTTCTCACCTGTGAGACCGATGATCAAGTTCTTGTCCTCTGTCCACTGAATATGGTCTGTTTGAATCAAGTAATTTAAAAAGGTCTTATACTGTTCTGGAGTTACTCCCTTAAAGGAAGGTAACGTTAATATCGCCCTCGCTAAGTCCACAGGCTCGGCTTCTCCCATGCTTTTTAGAATGCTCATGGTCTGATGATACATTGTGCCGATCGGGAGCCTACGAGTCTCCAGAGGCTCTACCCACTTGTGCCGGACATACAGTTCAATAACGGCAATTGCCCTAAGCAAGGTCCAAGGAATTCGAGCAGGAAGTGGAGCCTCTTCGTCCTCTTCCTCATGAATGACAAACATCATTTCGGATGCCTTATCCTCCCTCCGGCCGGAGCGGCCAATCCGCTGCACGAAGCTGGATGTACTGTAAGGAGCACCGAGCTGGACAATCCGCTCCAATTCACCTAAATCAATCCCAAGCTCCAGTGTTAGCGTTGCAGCAGCTACAGCAGGGCCTGGTCCGCTTTTCAGAGCATTCTCCGCCTCCTCTCGAAGCATGGCCGATATACTCCCGTGATGGACATAGAACACATCTGGCTGATGACGTCGCGCAGCGACTCTTCTCATTTCAAGGGTAGTCAATTCCGCGTCAGAGCGGCTATTAGTGAAAATCAGGGCCTTTTTGAGATAGGTGCTCTCGTAAATGTGATTATAGTAAGCTTTTTGGGCATTTTGCAGTTGTTCTGCCTGTTCCTCATCACGGGCATCCGGGAATGAAAAATGATCTACCCGTAGACGGAGCTTGCGGCCAGCTGAAGAGGATACGACTTCCACTGCTTGCTGGCTTCCGGCCCCCAGCCATGCTTTGGCTGAATCATAGTCGCTCAGTGTGGCCGATAATCCGATTCGACGTGGTTTCACACCGGTCATGCGCTCAAGACGGTTAATCTGGCTTATTACCTGAATACCACGGTCTGCTCCCATAAAAGCATGGACCTCATCTACAATCACATACCTTAGGTCTCCAAAGAGACTAGGAATCGCATTGGGACGGTTCATCAGTAGCCCTTCCAGCGATTCCGGCGTAATTTGCAGAATTCCGGAGGGACTGCGCACCAGCTTCGATTTCTCGGATTGAGATACGTCCCCATGCCAATGCCATACGGGGATGGGTGAACCCTGCATCAATTCCTTAAGCCTTTCAAATTGATCGTTTATCAGTGCCTTTAAAGGACCAATGTACAAAATGCCTACGGACCGGGAAGGTCGTTCATACAATTCAGTAAGAGCGGGAAAGAAAGCAGCCTCTGTCTTTCCTGAAGCCGTTCCTGCGGCAATCAGTAGATGATGTGGAGTATCAAAACATACCCGGCACGCTTCTACCTGAGCAGCTCGCAGCTCGTTCCACTTTTTTTTATAAATGAACTCCTGCAAAAATGGAGCGAGCCGATGAAATGGATTTTGCGTCATAATTCAAACTCCGACAGAAAGTCATTGACTTCATCCGGATCTGACTCTGCAGGGGAAACTGTCCTCTCCCCCACGAGCTGTGCGAACGAAACATCAGGATTCTGGTGCAACGTATGAAGGAGATCCATGAAATCCCGGATTACCTCCCGCGGTGTGAGTAATTGGTCGGCGCCAAGTCGTCCTACGGCTGTCTGCATAAATGCAATAAGATCCTCATTCGTTAATGATGTGCTATATCCAAAATGCTGACCATGAATTTGAGTCAAACGCTGCAGTAAAATAAGAATTTCTTCATGAGACAGCATTTCAAGTTTTAGAATCGGACCCGTATAGTTCATATAGCCTTGATTCGCATACCGTCCTTCAATCAGCCGGGAGCGAAGGGCTTCATAGCTGAACAGCCCCCTTCGCTCATCCTCTACAAATTGCGGCGTCCCGCCTATGAAAATCCCTAGATTCTCTGCTTTCCCCTGCATCGTGTCGTTAAACATGGTGAGTAGCTTCTCATAGTTGCTTTGGCGGGAAATGCTATTGCTTATCTTGTATAGATTAACTGCTTCGTCTATAAAGAGAAGAAGGCCCTTATAACCGATTCGTGAAACAAATTCTGCCCAGAGCTTGATATACTCATACCAGTTCTCATCATCAATAATGACACCCACATTCAGCTCTCTTTTGGCTTCCGTCTTTGTTGGAAATTCCCCCCTGAGCCAGCGAAGAGCAGACTGCTTTTGGTGATCGTCAGCAAGCTTGTAGCCATTCCAATAGATGGATAGTACCCGGGCAAAATCGAATCCGTGCACCAGACTTTGCATCTCCGTTGTAATCTCGAAAATTTTCTGCTCCACCTCGACGTTCAACGCAGGATCACTAGGACGAAGCGACTTTTCTATCATCACTTCTTGTTGGATGGAAGCTATCCACTTCTGCAGAATAGACTCCAGGGCTCCTCCATCTGGTCGTGTCCGCGTGGACAGATGCATCATCAGCTCACGATAGGTAGCCAGGCCCTGTCCTTTCGTTCCCACAAATCTTCGTTCGGGAGACAGGTCAGCGTCCGCTACCACAAATTCTCGATCCATTGCATAATTCCGAAGCGTCTGCAGAAGAAAGCTTTTGCCGCTTCCGTAACGGCCCGTAATAAACTTAAAGGCCGCCCCTCCCTCTGCAATATTCTCCATGTCTCTTAAAATGGCTTCAACCTCTGCCCTACGGCCAACAGCGATATGCTCAAGTCCTATCCGCGGGACTACTCCGGCAGTCAGAGAGTTTACAAGGGCCGTGGTAAGTCTCTTAGGTATTTTTTGTCCGCTCATATTTTGTTCCATCATTCTGTTCACCTCTTCAAATTCTTCACATCATTCAGATACTCTTCCACAACACCATCTTCTGACACGATCAAATCCCCAATGTGCTCCATCGCGGCTTGGTTAATATCGTCGATAAGAAGCGTTGGCATCGTTCCATGCTCTTCTGCCAAGCGGCTTAGTTCTCTTACTGGTGTATCGCTCGTGAGTGCTGCCAAAGCCTTGAAGTGGACTTCTTCCAAGGCTTCTGCCAAGAGTAACCACTCCTCTCCAAGGCCTGCCGTATCCCATGAAGACTCTACGGAGTTATTTAGTCCTTGTGTTTCTTCTAAAGCTACACATTGTAAATGGGCTGCTAGCTCCGGCTTATGCGAGGCTTCCTCCGACATATGAGCGTCATTTGATGTCTCGAGTGAATCTTCTGTTTCTTCAATCGTTAACATCTCGCGCACATACTCCGTATCCAATTGAAGCTGAGCTAGTTTATCAGTATCAATTTGAATGGCAGATGCAATAGACTGTTTGGCATACTCTCTGGATAAGTAACGGTCAATTAGCGTCTCCACTTCCGGCTCCAAGGAAATCCCTTTTAACCGTCCCTTAAAGCCCTGGTAATCCCGGAGTTTATTCTCGGCAAATTTGATAATCTGAGTAATATATTCCCGCAATGGTTCATGATTTAGAATGGGCAAATGACTGACGGCAATCGTGCTGCCGTAAAGTGCATTGTTATACACTGCACTGCGAAAAAGGTATCTTTGTGTCACTAACGCCTCACCCGGAGAAAACATATCTATTAGACGCATGTCATATATTTTGGTGATATAGCCATCCACAACGGTGAGAATACGGGGGATATAGAATTCAAGATCATCCTTCCCCTCTCCCAGGTAGAATCTGCTTCGTTTTATATCATAATTGCTTAAGGTTAATAGCATATCCAATGAAAGCTGAAGCGGGGATTCCTGGAACTTGCTTAATAACTCCATAGCAAGAAACTCTCCAGGTAGCCTGTCCGGCTTCCTTGCCAATACATCCAGCTTCCCAATTGTGTCTGTTAATTGGTGGACTAACGCAAAATCATATATCCAATCAAACAAGTAATTCTCGAGTTGACGATAAGCTTCACCATAGTGGATCAGTAGCTGTGTAAGCTGGATCAGTCCATGTTTTGGCTCCGTCCAGCCTACTCCATTAATGAGCTCATAGGTATGCAGAAAAATATAGGATAGGTCTGTCTCTGGGTATCGCATGTTTCTGACTTCGGATCTCCAGTAAAAATACCATTTTTGCTCGGAGTCGCTCATATCCTGATATGTGGGCCAGTAGCTCATGAACTGAACAAAAGGCGCTCGTTCGCCGTTGTGATCTGCGAGTGACTTGGCCTGTTTCACAAACTGCTGCTCACGGGATTCGTATTCTATTGACACTTTCACGGACGGCTCCTGAATCGAGATTGTGCTTGCTGGAATGCTGATGCCCGCTTCCTCTTCATTGGGCTCATTTAGGTCAAACTCTGAGAAAAAGAGATCATCTGAGCTATTCTTCACGCTTGTATTCACCTTCATCTGATAGGGTTCTGGCAGTACGGCAAGCGGAGTGTTCTGATCAAAGATGGTCCAGCGCTGCTCGCTTGCCGAATGGAGCTGTAATAGCATCTCATGCGCCGATTTCACGTTAGGCTGCTCAAGGTAATTGGCATCCGAAAATAAGGAGAATCTGCACCGAGACTTGATGGATGAGAGTGTTCCGTATATTTTGGTGTCTGTACTTTTCGTTATCTGATCCGGCTCCAACATAATTAGCACATCATACTTCTGCTTTATTAAATCGGTATGTTTGCCCAGAACACTTGGTGTCACTGCAATATAGGAAACATCTTTCAGTTGAAGTCGATTCGCCTCGGCAGACGATGTTATCCACGTGAAATTCAACGTATCACTGCATTGCTTTTTAAATGACTCCAATAGTACCTTGGTGCCAACCATGAGGATGCGCACCGAAGGAAACTGAGTGATTAGTTGAAAGAGATACTCTAGAAGAGTACTCCCCCAACTGACCTGTCCCCTTTTGACCCCACCATTCAGACCCCAGTGTGCCAGAAATTGAAGATGCTCCAATATAGGGTTGCTTGATTGGTGTGGCCAGTTGAATTCAGGGAACTCAATTTTGCTCCAGGGGCCTTCTAAACGGTGGCCACCTCTTTCGAGAACTTCCCGAGCCCTTAAGGAAAAAACGTTATCTAAAGAGAGTCCATTTACAGCCCGTCCCATAACTCCGATACCAACTCTCCTTAAATCATCTACTGCAATCCATCCCGATGCATTTCTTATGTATTGCATTCCGGGTTTTAATCGTCTGGAGACTGCAGCAGCGCTCATCTGAACACCTTCAATCTTAAGCATAGGCGCTGCGGTAACATGGCCTACACCATTACTAGTTTGAACCGATGCTGTAAGGATGAGCTCGATTGCTCTCTGAATAGGATGGGCTCGTAGTAATCCTTGAACATCGCCCGAGGTAAATCTCTTCCATTCCCCCTCGATCTGCGCAACTACCTTGGGTATATCTTCCCCTTGGAGAAAGATTAGCCCATTTTCGTCTTCAGGATGCTTAAACCGGAAATCATTCAAGTGAGCTGGATTAGGACTGGGGTATAGATGGTTACCATCCAAGAGATAACCTTCTAGACCAGGAATTCGCTTAGGAATGTCAACATTCACATTTACCTTTAATTGAACAGCCTCTGATCCAAACTCGAGAATGTGGAAATGCACTGCATCTTGGGATTCAAGGATGATAGGGCTATATACTGGAAGTTTTCTGTTAGTCATATCTGGTACAATTTGCGTCAGCAAAAAGGGAAGCTGATTGGGCTGGATTTTCTTGGATAGCCAACTTTGATCTTCGGTGGTCCAATCAGGGAGATGCCAGACTTGGCTGCCTTTTTTGAACCAACCATGGTCCAAGGTCTCTAAGTACTCTACTCCATTCGGCAATTCCATGAGGACCTCATTTTGTCTTGAATTCCAAATAACTTGAATTATAAAGTCATCCGGTTGAGGTATCTGGGTCAGATTCAAGATAATCGGATCGACTTCAAATTGAATACGGCTTGATCCAACACGCTCTATGAATGAGATTGCTGTCTTGCGGAGAATTAACACATCGGTTAGGCCAAGTTCAATTTCGTTCAAGTCAATGTTTCTCCATCTACTTAGAGTGGAGTCCTCTAGCAATGAAGGAAGTGACAACACCTTCTGAATTGCTAGAGGCCGATGTTTTGACCAAGCACTAAGCTTAAACCTTTTTTTGGGGGTAAAACACAATTTCAACGTATACTTCTTTCGACTAAAAAGCCTCAATAAGAACTTCATATCTCCCACCCTTAAAATGAGTCGAATGTACTATCCATAGTATAACATTCTTTGGAAGGGTGTTTCTTTTCGCAAACCCATACAAAAAAGCATATTTTCAAGAGAAGTTCTATTCCACTGTGCAATCAAGAGAGAAGTAATTACTCATATGTAAAGTTGAACTACAACCTCACTCTGCCCATTCTATCTCCTCAGCTTCGGCGACGATGAATTGGAGAATAAAATGAGCATATGAATTACTTAATTGATCGGCCAAGAAAACTACTTTATTTGCATCCCATAAAAGCTACTGCTGCAAGGAAAGCTTGAAAATGTGTTAGCCGCTCCCACTTTAACGGGTTCAACCGGAGCTACAAGGGCGACTAGTGCAGCAGATGGTAATGAAACAACGGGGATGCAGGAGCCACGGGAACACCTGACTGGAGCCCACTGGATCTTGTAGGTTCAGCAAGTGCTGTCGGTCCTGTAGGACCCGCCAGAGGCGCTGGAGCGACGGGCATCAACATTACTGCCACTAATGTTTTGTTGCCAATACTACGGACGATTCTTCTTGGCGGAACGAATGTAACCTTCCCTGTCCCGCCTCAGACGCTGAGCAGAGGCATTACCATCGACGTGCTAACGCTATCAAGTGAAGGAACCTACTACATCGCTTGTGAGCTGGACACAACACTTGGTCTTCTTCTAAGCAACCGCTCGCTTATTAAAGGCGTTGCCTGTGGTTTCCCTTTCTTCTTATATCAATAACGTTATCATTAACGTAGCTGCCGCTACAACCGTCAGTGTGCAATTTTTTTGGGCCATGGGTTCAGCTACACTAGTCAAGTGGATGCAACAGGTGTATCCCTGACCATCATTCGATTCAAACACCTTACAATTGAAAATACTGAAAGAGCTAGTGAGGTCATTTTCATTGCTGTCATATTGAATACTTTACGGCCACATAGAAATTCTAAACCACTGTCTTTTTCTCGCTGTACAGGATGGAAAACTCCGACTTGACTTGGTAAATCAAATTAGTAAATTAGATTGATTGTTAGGCTGGAAAGATAAGCATTGTTTGCAGAAATGGCATATACCCAGGTGATTTTCAAAATAAAAAGACGCTCTAGGTTACCCTAAAATCGTCTTTAAAAATAAATATATAAGCCATAGCGGTCAACATCAAATGATTAAAGTTTGAGCTTGTACCCGATGCTGTCTAACAGGTGACATAAAACTGTAATTAAGATGCACATTGTCAGAATAGTAACTAACGCAGTCCGTCAGTTTTTATTGTTGACATAGGCACTATTACTACCCACGGCTAGTTTCAGTTTATTTTTCGTATCTGAATCAGTTACTGTAACCGTCTTGGTTTTATTGTCCCAGTCCACTTTTAGATTTGGAATAAGAGAAACTGTACGTATAGGAACTAATGTCACACTGTTAATGACAATGGGATTTTGTACATTCGCCAGGCTGCCATTAATATTTAAAGATAGTTCTTTCTGACTTGAAGCCGCCATTGCACTTGTGGTTAGCATTGCCAAACTTAATATTAAGCTACATACAAACAAGCTCTTTTTCATCACTTCGATACTCATGTTGAAATCACTGGTTCTATGACAGCGCTCCAACATGAAAGGGGAATGTTTTAGGATAATATTAGATGATACTTATCAAGTCTGTTCTATTTAACATAATCCAAGTGTAAACTGTAGTTTGAAAACACGTCCTAAATGTGAACGGGCCAAGTTGCTTGTGCGTTAGATCAGCTTTTATCACGTTCCTCATCGTAATGATTTTTGGAGGAGCTTATTGCCCTGACAATATACACTAGATATATAACAGAAGTTTCAATTAATCCTCATTTTTGAAGAACTTTATTATACATTCCGATTTTATGCTTGAAAGACTCCTCTCCTCCTTCCAAGTAATTAATTATATGCCTTGTGACAACATCGTGATCCGGGTAGCCTTTCTTCTCAATCCATCCATTTTGACTATTTGAATCCAAAACGATTACTTGTTCTGCATCTGCATTAGTAACAATTGTTGAACTATGAGTCACTACTATAATTTGACGATTGTTCTTAATTTGTTTAAGACTGTTCACTAAATTTTTATAGATATATTGGTTGTCTAGGTTATCTTCAGGTTGGTCTATAATTAGAGGGGTGTTATCATTAAAATGTTTACCGTACTCAAAAATGAAAGTTAAAATGGCAACGACTTTTTGTCCTAAAGAAATTTCATTGATATCTTTCATATTTGGTGACAGGGTAGTGACAATCTCTTTGGAGTTAGTATTAAATAAAATTGAGAAATCGTCAATTACTTCAAAATAGTTTTGAAAGCACCTTACTAGTTTATTTCTGTCGGTCAATAATTTGTCTCTTATTTTACCATATACGATGTTAAGATCTTTTTTCTCTGCATTCTTTCTCTCTTGATCTACATCAAAGAATGAAGGTTGTTTATCTGATTGGTAATCTAGAATGGATACATGTTCTTCAATCTTCTTAAAAGAGTTTTGAAACAAATGAGTGAGAAATTTCATGAATCCTATTTTATTTGAAACAGAAATGATAAATCGTTCGACTCCTCCCCAAGTAATATTATATCCAGAAAGAAATTGGTGACTAATAAAAGGATCAGTCAATATCTCTATATAGTCTATGGAATCAATTGCTTTTGGGGAATATACGATATTTAGTTGGTTATGATGAATCATATTAAATTCTTGCAAGTTGCTTTCAATCATTATTTTTCTTTTATCCATACTTTCATGGAGTAAGGGGAGATCTTTAGCTAAAAAAGTCCTTAATCGTGTTTTAGGCAACTTTTTAAACGTTTCTAGAAATTCATCTCTACGTTCAAAAGGAAGGCCATTAAAAATAACTTCTTTTATAAAATCACCAATTTTGCTGTTATTAATCTGTTCTACTATGTTATTAATGGAATAACTTTTCCTATAGACATTATTAAGTATTCTTCTTTTTTCCTCCACATCCAAGATAATATTGAAATTTACAGAATCACTGCTTTTACTGATTTGGTATAACTCGATCCAATGATGCTCTAATATAATTTTTTTGCTATTTTTTTCATATTTCACAAATGCTTTTTCTTCAAACGGACTACGATCACTAGAAACATGATTCTTTTTTAATTGGGGGATAAATCTTAGTAGATATTCCTTTTGCAAATATACAAAGTACACAAGGATGAACTTATTTTTACATATGAATCTAAGAACAGGCATTGATAAAACTTCTAGAGTAAAAACTACTTCAAGAATGTTCAGCATTGTGCTCTTGCCAGTTCCTCTGCCTCCTATTATACAATTTAAATCACTAGAAAAATCCACAACAAAAGGTTCATCTACTTTTCTTCCTCTTAGATATCCTTCATCACCCGGGTCAATCAATAAGCCCTTAATATATTTATTTGTACTGTCAGGTTTAGTAATGAAAACACAAATTTTATGATTTATAAAAGCTTTTTTTAATGAATTAAAACTCGCTTTACTCATTTTTATCCAAGTGTTCTTTTTTCCTAATTCATCCAGCTGGTGAGAGTCTCCTTCATGTATCACGCAAAATTTTTCATTTGGATTTGTCATGGTGTAAGAATTAATTTTACTTAATTGTCCCTCTTTATCAGTTGAGGTTATCCCAACAACATTAAGAGACGGATGATTAAATAAAGTTTGCTTATATAGTTGTGTTGTGTTTGACCAATTAGTTGAATTAATGTGAGCTATATAGCTTATTCCTCCGATTTTATTTATTTTTTCAATCATTGAAAGGCTCGTTTCATATGTTCCGAACACCTTTGAAGGGATGCATTCCTCAATAAGTCTCTGTACAGCGAAATACATCGGATTATCAAAAATGCCAACAAGGTGTATTGTTTCAGAACATGAAATCTCAATACCTAATAACAGGGTTATTTGATGTTTCGATCCTGATCCTTTAATTCTTTCTTTGAAGTATTCATCCAATGCATATACTAGTTTTTTATATCCATCAACGGTGTTATGATCGGAAACAACAGCCACTTGAATTTCATTTTCATATAACTTATGGGCTACCAATTTGAATGCGAGATAATCTTTAAAACAAGTGAAAGGGGTTTTTTGTAATTGCTGGCGATAGTCATCTCCTTCAAAGTAACCTGATTCTATTTCTCTAAAAAGGAAATCTCTTTGTTCTTCAGTTAGCATTTCCATCTCGTAAGCTACTTTAACAACGTCAACTTCAGTGAGATTCTTATACAATTTGTTAGGGATTAATCTGTAGTCATGAGAGGCAGGAGTATGAATATGAAATTCACATTTCTTTAAATCACCATAATCACTTCTTGACCTAGTGAGTTTTTGGTAGTTTCTTAATAAAGATATTGTCATAAATGCACCATCCAGAAGTTCAATTATTAGTTTCTGTTTTATAAATCAGTTCAATCTGTATCATCAGGCTTTTGAGAGACCTAATATCCTGTTGTTCACATCACTTAAAACTTTAATATTAGTTCCAAGCCTGTGGGAATGAATGTCTAAGCATTTTAAGTAACTACTACAAGACTGGTTTGAATGAATTTTTAACCTTCATCAGATATTTCAAAATACACTTTATCTTCATGAATAGGTATGTTCAAATACCGTTGTTATACCAATCATAGCCCTATAACTTTTCTCATGCAAATGAAAAAACAATAAAACTTATAATTTGAATTATTTCTTTTTTAGGGAATATTCCTATAAAAAATTAAATTCATTTTCATTTTAGGTGACATACGTTGTGAGAAAAAGAGTCTGTTGATAACTTACAATCAATAATCCAAGATAGCATAAAAATCTCCGATGCACCTTATCTTAAGTATAAAAACCAGCCCATTCTTCTTATTTGCCCTGCAAAATGTTTAGACACGTCTGAAGCACCTCTTCATTCCGGATGATAATAAGGGTAAGCTTTTTTCGTGTTCTCGTTAGGATTTGAAATAACATTTTGGTTGGATGATAATTAGGTTTAAAGCCACGCGTGAATAGTTTTCCCTCAGTATCATAATAGAAGTATTGATCCATGATGGCTGCCACCTGATCGTATTCTTGACCAATGACATGATGTGCAGTTTCATAATTATGGTCATAATACGAATCTGCTGGTAAAGCATCATATTTGGATGGTGTGTAGTTAACGATTTTGCAACCTTGATCATCTAAAATACGAGCGTATTTCTTAGCTTCAGAGGCAGTAGAAAAAAATTTCAGGGAAATGATGACGCCACCCGAGACTTGGTTAGCGAATAGTACCTGCAATTCCTCCGAGCATGACCACTCCAGCCAGGCTTTGGAAAAACTCTTCTTCCTGTTTCGCTTTACTTTTTCTTCTTGCCATGATTCTCCTCCTACTAAGTGGGCATTATGAACTATATATAGATTTTAAACTCGGGACTTATTTCTTACAAGATGTGAAAAAAATTGAATCTCCTTTATAAAACGTCTTAGTCTATATGCAGTCCCTTTCTAGCCTCGATAATTTACAAATAAAAGACCAACAATCTAAGCTGCATGCAGTTATATCAATTGGGATTCCAGAAACGACTCGGCATGACCACCATCGGGGATATAGCTAGAACGCCACTGCCCGAGCTTAAGCGCAAATTCCGCGCTCATTTCAGCAAACAATCGGCTGAAGAAATGTGGAGAATCGCTAACGGCTTGGACAACAGCCCCGTCGCTAGCATCCCTCAGAAGTCAATCGGCCATATGTTGACCCTGCCTAAAGATTACGGCGCAAAGGGTATATGGGGGCTGTCGTTACCGTCGGTTGCATGTGTAGCCCGTATGAAGCACCGACCGGATTTTCACGCCAGATGAGCTTCCCGACCGATCAATAATACGAATAAAATCTACGAAGCCGTCAAAAAGATTTTCTATAAGTTCTGGAACCATATGCCGGTACGGCGTCTGGGCGGTCTAACAGATGCGGAAACGTACCAGTTGTCCTTCTTTGAAGATGAGGAATGCGCCCGCTCACTGGAGAAAGCCACAGAAAGCATCAAGGAGCGTTATGGAAACGCCGCGATCATAAGAGCCTCCTCCCTCACCCATGCCGGCCAGCCTCTGGAAAGATCCATGAATTTTGTTGAATTTTAACCCTCGTATTTCAAATACCGCTGGAGCATACTTGTCCAGTGACAATTACGCCAACAAAAGAAAAAAATCGTACATTAGGGCAAACAGCCTAATGTACGATCGGGTAGTATTTAAGCAAAATTATAACCTAACTATCTTTTATAACAGCTACAAAGACAATGAGCTATCGTTATTTATTTTCATTTCCTTCTTATGCTTCCGTTTCAGCTTCAGATTAGCTACGACCATATAAAGAGTCGGAACCACAAACAATGTTAAAATGGTTGAAAAGATCAGTCCGAATATAATGGTCGTTGCCAACGGTTTGAACAAGATCTCGCCTATTGTGGCAATAGGGATCATACCCACAATCGCAGTTAGTGAAGTAAGCAGGATCGGACGGAAACGGGCAGAGCATGCCATTAAGATAGCTTCTGTTAATTCAGCGCCTTCACGCCGCGCGTCTTCAATAAACTCTATCAACACGATACCGTTACGTACGACGATACCAGCAAGAGAAATAATCCCCATAATACTCATGAATCCGATTGGCATACCTGAGATAAAACTCCCTAGGACTCCTCCTGCCGCTGCCAGATATACAGTGGTCATAATAATCAGTGGTGTGGAGACCGAGTAAAACTGCATTGTGATCAGGAGCAGAATGAGAAAAATAACTATAACGGCTAATTTGCCCAAATCCTTAAATATATCGGACTGCGCGGATGTTTCCCCTCCCATCTCCCAGGTGTAGCCTTGTTCAAACTGTGTATTGGTAAGTTTGCTACGGATGTCCTGGGTGAGCTCCGTAGCCGTACGCCCATTTGCATTGGCTGAAATTGTTACCGTCCGTTCCAAATCATAACGGTGGATTTGCTGGATGGAAAAGTCCGGTTTCATCGTGACTAATTGGGATAAGGGGATTTGCTCTTTTGTCGCATTGGTCACACTTAATTGTTGGAACAATACCTCAGGATCATTGTTTGGCTTGTCCATGTATATATTTATATCCAGCAATTCCTTACCCGTATCAAAATCCGTTACATTGACCCCGTCACCCATTAATAGCAAAGTACGCGTTAAATTGGAATAGCTAACCCGATATTTATCCAAGGCTTGTTGATTGACTTGGAAATTCAGATTATAGCTTTGCATACCCATATTATCGGTCACATCTACAGCTCCGGGGGTCCCCGCAACAATTTCTTTGACTTTAGCTGTCATGTTTTGTAGTTTTCCGATGTCTTCTCCCTTAATACGGATAGACACCGCACTGCCGACCGGGATACCTAATTGAGGAACCCGAATGCTTATCAATGCAGATGGATATTTAGCTTGTAGCGTATGGGTCCAATTATCCACTGTTTTTTTGAGATCAAATAGCCCCTCTTTTCCAACGACAGCAAGTTGGCCATTTACCGCTCCCCCAGAGCCGTGACCACCTGCAACATCGCTGTACATCTGAGGCGCTCCTCCACCTGCCGTTGCCGACAACCTCTCTGTTTCCGGCTGTTTTTTGACCCAGTTCCCAATCTCGTTTACAACCTGATTGGTTGCCTGCAACGACGTTCCTTCTGGCATCGTTACGCTGATCGTGGCATCCGCTTGATCGGATTCCGGAAATAATTCAATGGGAACAATAACAAGCAGTCCGTAGGCTGCTGTACCAATCATAAGACCTATAAGCGCTGTGAAAAGCGGACGTCGCAATATTCTCGGCATCCAGTTTTTAGAGTACGCATTGGAGAGAGACTGTATTTGATTACCAAGAAGCCCCGGGGGCTTGGTCGTTTTGCTACGTTCTTTACCCTTACGACGGCTATCGTACCATTGACGGAAAATAGGAATGATCGTTAGCGACATAATCATCGAGGCCAACATCGTTAACGAAATAACGGTAGGAATCGGCTTAATAAAGTCTCCAATATTGCCCGGCAGAAATAAAAGCGGGGCAAATGCTGCAATCGTAGCTAACGTGGCTGTAATGATTGATAAGGAGACCTCTTTCGTTCCTTTAATTGCCGCCTCCGTAGCATCTTCTCCAAATTCAGAGCGTCGGCGTTCAATGTTGTCATTGACCACGACGGCATCATCAACCAATATACCTAGTACAATGATTAATCCGATAACTGAAATTTGATTCAACGTTGTCCCTGTTGTAGGCAAGACAATAAAGCTGATAGCAATAGAAACAGGAATAGCCAAGGCAACAAACGCAGAAGTCAGCAAATTTAATCCTAATGTACAAATAACAATGACCGATATAATAGCGATGATCATCTCTTTGGTGAGATTACCAAACATCTCACTTACTCGATCATTTTGTGCAAAGAGCTTTTCAAAATGTACATCCTTAGGCAAGCTACTTGCCAGTTCATCGATTTTGGCTGTTGCCGCTTTAGATACCGTTGGCACGTCTGTGCCTGTATCTCCACTCAAACTGATCGAAATAGCAGGCTTGGTATTCACATACGTATAACTACCCGCTTTTTTAAAAACAAGCGAGGCTGTACCTACATCCTTCAAAGATATCGGAAACCCATCTTCGTTGCTTGAAATCTGAACGTTATTTAGGATAGATGGATCAGTTGAGGCATTTACCGTCATCTGATAAGTACGCTGATTGAAATCTAAACTTCCTGTAGGAACTCTATCATTCTCATCTTTGATTGCTTGAACAACCTGTTCCCAGGAAATATTATATTGCTGCATTTTTTGTGTATTTAAACTGATACGTATTTCTTGATCTGGTATTCCTTGAATATTAACTTTCGAAATACCTGAAACCGTTTTTAATTGATCTTTCCATTTGTTCATCAATTCATTTAACGAGTATAAATTCTCAACTTTATCAGAAGTAATCGCATATGAACCTATGAAAGAGCTTGCCATGCTATCATTGATAATGGGCTGTTTGGCATCTGTTGGAAGCTCAGACTGTGCATCCTGCACCTTTGTACGAAGATCAGCCCACACTTTTGTCGGATCCGCATCATTTAAAGCTTCTATACTTATGCTGGATTGGCCTTTAGATGAAGTGGAAGAAATCGTTTTGACACCTTGCACTTCTTTAATTTTCTGTTCCAATATCTTAGTAATGGTTTGCTCAATTCTTTCAGGTGAGGCGCCCGGATAGACGGTTGTAACACTGGCTGACATGGGAATAACATCAGGCTGCTCCTGTTTAGGTAGCGATGTAAAATTGTAGAGCCCTAGCACAATACACATACCAAAGAAAATAAGTGTAATTTTCTGTTTTTTAACGATGTATTTAATCATTTGGACGATTCCTCCGATTTCCCAAGTACATCATTCCCGAGTAAATCGCCATTAAATAAAGTTCCTGCTCCTTGTGTAACGATTTGATCGCCTGCTTGTAGTCCAGAGACAACTTCGAGCTGATTATTAGTAACTTTTCCCAGTTTAATCGCTGTTTTAACGGCCTTGCCATTTACAGCTTTAAAGACATAAGGGTCAACTCCGGTGCTAATTACAGCCTCTACTGGCACTAACAATGCTTCGGATTGATTCATGCTTTTAGATGCGCTGATGACTTGACCAGGCTTCCAATTTAGCTCAGGATTAGGAATGCTGACTTCCACATTGATGCTTCCCGTTTTGGAGTTAGTCGATGGATAGATCTGGGTAACGGTTCCTGTTCTTATTTCATTATATAGAGATATATTTACTTTTTGATCTTTCTTCCACGATAAGATTTCACTGTCCGGTACGGGCAGGAGCACTTTTAAAGTCCTGATGTTTCCGACAATAAACGCTTCACTCCCGCTGGAGCCCAGTTGACCATCAGCTACCTTTTTCTCAATTACAACACCAGATATGGGGGATGTTAAAGTGGCTTTCTTAAGAGCTAAAGCCGTTTGTTCATAAGCAGCTACCGCATCCTCGTAGGAAGCCTGTGCCTGGGCTTTACTGGCCTGCCCTTGTTGCTGAGTAGCCCTAGCCGACTCCAGCCCAGCCCTCGCCTGATCGACGCCAGCCGAAGCTTGTGTACGCTGTTCCTGGGAAGCCCCTGCAAGCAAAAGGGACAATTGCTCTTGCGCATCACTTAAACTTTTTTGTGCGTTCGTTACTTCCAGCTGCGCATTTTCATTTTCTGTTAATGATACTGCCCCTGCCTTAAATAGACTTTGGGTCCGGACGGCATCTGCCTTTTTCTTGTTGTACAAATTAGTTGCCGCAGTAACCGCATTTTCCGCCTGTGCAATTTCCTGTTTTTTGGCTCCATTGTTCAATTCCTGCAATTTGGATTGGGCTGAATTAATCTGGGATTGTGCGTTACGAATGCTTGCATGTGCCGATTGAACAGAAGCGTCCGCTTGGCTAACACCGGCTTTGGCCTTTTCCAAAGTTGCCTTGGCCTGAGCAAGCTGCAACTGATAAGTGGTTGTGTCCAATTTCGCGAGGACTGCCCCTTTCTGTACCTGATCCCCCACTTCAACCGTCGTATTTAAAATACGTCCATTCGCTTCAAGGGAAACAGCGGTTTGATTGCTGGCCTGCAATGTTCCCGCCAGATTAAATTCATTAGCCAAAGGCTTCATCGTTACTTTTTGAATGTGTACCGGTTGACCGGATTTTACAGTGGTATCCTCCGAAGCACTTGAGCAACCGGAAACCACCATAGCGAAAGTTATTCCCGTGACTAGCATTTTGATTCGTGTCCTATTCAACAATTTCATCCTCCTCGACTTCCTTTAAGCAGTTTGAGCAATCCATAATATTAAACTGCATACCTTTTTTTTCATAGTACAGCAGTTTATAAAAAAAAAAATCGTACATAAGGGCAGGCTCCTTATGTACGAAAGGGCAAATTCGAACTGAATATGTTTTTATTTACCATTTTAACGATGCAGAATTCCTCGTTCCAGAGACACGGCTACCGCTTCGGATCGGGAATCGACACCGAGTTTATTGTAAATGTTCGTTAAATGTGCTTTCACAGTCCGCTCCGAAGTCCCCATGTCGAACGCAATTTCCTTGCTCCTAAGCCCCCGTGCAACGGACTGTAATATAATTCTTTCCTTCTCGGTCAGAATTGAAGTATCTTCCCGCTGCTCACTCTTGACCTCTCTCTCACTTGTTTTAGCAAAAACTCTTGCTGTAATTTCTGGCTGAAGAAGTGTCTCTCCCCTTAATGCAGATTCAATAGTCCGAAATAGATTCTCACGGCTGGTATCTTTTAATAAATATCCTTTTGCCCCCAAAGACAGTCCCTGGATCATTAAATCATCTTCGTTATAGGTAGTCAGGATAATAACTGGTGTGTCATTTTGTCTTTCTTTTAAAGCTTTCATTGTCTCCAACCCGCTCATTTGAGGCATATATAAATCCATTAGTATGACATCCGGCTGAAGTTCCTCAATCAGGGGAATAGCTGTTGCCCCATCTTCGGCTTCACCGACAACCTCGTAGCTGTCATTTGTCTCTAGAACAAGTTTTAGCCCTTCTCTAACCACCCAATGATCATCTACGATTAGTATTTTAAATTTCATGCTATGTCTCCTTTGGTAAGAGGTGCCTCTACTTTAATAGACGTACCTTCTTGAGCTGTGCTGTTGATCTGTATTGTTCCACCCAGTAGACGCGCACGCTCGTGAATGCCTATGAGTCCGTAATGTCCTGATCGTCTGGCGATGATATCCGGATTAAATCCTTTTCCATCATCACGGATCTCTATATAGATTTTACCTTGATTATCCAAAATATTGATCCCTACGTTCTTAGCATGCGAATGCTTGGCTACGTTCGTTAGACATTCACTTATGATGTGTAGCCCATGCTCAATCAACAACCTGGATACCGAAGATTTAATCTTGATGTCCAGTGCTGTTCGAATGCCAGTAGCCATCGTAAAACGCTGCGCTTCTTCCCGGACTGCATCCGCAAAGTCCACTTCCGAAGCCGATTTTGAACGCAGGTTATCTATAGCCCGGCGTGAGTCAGCCAAAGCCTTGCGTGCCTGGGACATGGACTGCTGAACGATTTCATGGGCTCTCTGTGAGCTGCCTTGTGTCAGATGGGCATCTACGGCTTCCAGCTGCATAATCAGGCCAGCAAGACCTTGAGCCAGTGTGTCATGCAGGTCCCGCGCCATGCGTTGCCGCTCGTTGGCTAACGTAAGCTCCTCCACTTTTTGATGTGCAAGTTCCAGCTCAGTAAGAAAGTTTTGGGTACGAATCCGCGCATTGACCTGCCTGTAGAAAAGATTAGCATATGCAGCTACGATAATAGCTATGAGAATGAGCAACGTAATAAACAGCACTGAGTTTTTGCTATCGTGACTCCATATAATGTAAGAACAAAAAAGAAGATAGAAACTAAAAAACAGCAACACAATTTTTTTCGCATGATAATAAACCCCTATGGTTTGACCGATTAAAGCCGGGATTAAACCAGTCAGCACAATCGGAAAGCTTTCAGGCAGGAGAAAGACGCTCGAAAAGATGATTCCTCCTTGAATAATAAAATAAAACCATGAGCAGTAGTATAGAACTTTACGAACATACCAGTACAAAAGTACGTGCAGAATCATGGCCAAAGAGAACAATATGCTTTGAAGCGGTAGTGGTGTATATATATTTTGAAAAATAATTCCCTCGCCATAGATCAGAGTGATCCATAATATAATCGGAACTCTGGATATGTTAAGCCGATCACTTTCGCTATTGTTTATCTTTAAGTCTACATCGTGGTCTTGATCATTGGATTCTTTACCCATAGTTCACCTCTTTATTACTTTGGTCCAACAGAAAATTCTGGAAATGAATAGCCATACAACTAACTTAGTTGCATACAAAAAAACCTTATATTTATATTTTATCATTTTGTAACATAGTTAAAAGTAAGTAAAACTGTGTCTCAAGCCATTTTACAAAATTATGGAGTTAAAAAAAACGTACGTATGGGCGAGCACGTGTGTACGTTTGGGCAAAATAGATGTATGTATGCTAAATATTCAATATTAATTATAAATTTCCCCATCTTCCTTTGTAAAAAAGCAAATATACCTTACTAAAGATGACTTTAATTATCATATATATTGGGATAACCAGCACGAGAATAATCACTGTCAAAGGGTGAACAAAGAAATGATATTCTCTTGTATTTGCTGGGTCAAAAGAATAACGATAAGTGACCAGATTGCCCAGATGCTGACTGGTTGAAGCCAATAATAACAAATGGATCGATGATAGAATTGCCCCGACAAAAGAAAAAAATCATAATCATTTCAATCAGAGTTAATATTAGTCATTAAAACAATTCCTCCTAGTTTTACTTTGGTTTCTCTTACTTATCTTAGATTAAATGCCGAAATAAAAAAATCGTACATAAAGGCATAGCTTCATGTACGATAGGGCAAATGATTATTTTAGAACCTACTGCTCATCCATACGGGATGGGTATTTTTTAAGATGCATTTCAGCCGGAACACTTATAGAATCACGCAGATGCTTAACATCGTTCATCGGTGACCGCCCAAACATGCGGGAAGGGCTCTCGTAACCAAGGCGAAAGCTCGCATCGACAGCATCTAATCCATTCGAAAGAAATAAGCGGCGTGCTGCCTGCGATCGGATAGCCTTTTAATGCTGTAGCGCTGATAGCCGTTACTTTTTTAAAATGTTTGTGCAAGATGGATAAACGGACATCAATTTATCGCAAATGCACATGGGTGCGCTTTCTAGCTCTTGCGGCGCTTTGATTAACTTGCCGGTCCTCATGGGCATAAACAGGTTTGAAAAGAGAGAACTGCTTAATGATCTTTATGTAAGCTACTCAAAAAGCCATCTAATCATAAAAGGTACCCTCCCATATTTTATGGGTTGCCTTTATAAATATTTCCGACACTGCGCCACATCATTGTTTTCGTCTGGAGCTGGTTGAACCTCGTAAGGAAGTCCTTACACAATGTTCTTTAAATACATTACGAGAACACCTATTGTATCCATGTAGTGACTTCCCTAATACCCATCCATGAAAAACAAAAAAACAACTTGGTTTTAATTCAAGTTGTTTTTTTGTTTTTTTAAACCGGCCGTTTTCAATCAGTGACAGTGATTGTAGCTTCATGGCGTCCGACTAGAAGTAACGACGATTCTTCCCATACAGCCAGACGAACAAGACTACCGAAATCAAGACCACTCATTAAGCGTGGCTATGGACACATAATCTTTTAATAGTTTCTCTGGAACTACCTTAATCAACTCTTCCATAGTCCATGGGACATCGTTTTTCTTTATCTCGTGCGTTGATACAGGATCTGAGTAAAGTGTAATCCGTCCGTTAGCTGTTACCGAAAATACCGCTCCACTTATATAGGCTGCTTCTTGGGTAGCCAAATAAGCTACGAATGGAGCCATATTTTCTGCTGGTCCGTGCGCCTCTTCGACTTCTTTCATCTTTGTCTCGTCAACTTTCATGGTGATGCCCTGAGCCTCCATCAACCCTCTCAGCGTAGCACCGAAGTTAACATGACCACGTGACGCGGCTTGTGGGCAAAATGCATTGCAGGTTACACCAAACTGATACAATTCCTTGGATGCCGCCTTGGTCAGACCGACAATCCCCGCGTTAGCAGCGCTATATGCCCCGAGCCCGGCTATTCCCACCCATGCATCGGAAGCAACATTTAAGATACGTCCGAACTTTTGCTTAATCATGTACGGTATGGCGTGGCTCATACAGTTGAATGCACCCTTGAGCTTGGGCACCGTCTGATAATCCCAGTCCGCCTCCGACGTATTTGTCAACATACCGAATCCTAAGCCTGCGGCGTTATTAACCAATATGTCAACCCTTCCAAACGCATCGACTGCAGTTTGAATCAACTTTCCAGCTGAGGTATAGTCAGACACATCTCCATAAAAGGGAACTGCCTCCCCCCCTTCTCTTATAATTTCGTTAGCGGTACTCTCAGCATCGCCGTTTAAAGTGAGAAGCTTTTCTCTTTCAGATTCATTGAACTGTTCGTCAAGTTCTTTCTTAAAGGAAGCTGCTCCAGTCGAGCCTGGTTTGCGGTTGTTGGTTACTACCTTGGCTCCTTCGCGAGCCAGCTTGAGAGCAATACCTCTACCTACCCCCTGTCCAGATCCTGTCACAATAGCTACTTTGCCTTCCAGTCTTTTAGTCATAATCGTTTCCTCTCTTTTCTAATGTTTTGATCCAACTTGCATTAGCAGACAAGTGTTTTCTCATTCGTTCGTAAGCATTCTAAGCGCTCCCTCCAGATAAAACGAATACTTAATTGTGACTACTGCTTAATTTGGAAATTGATAGCCCATTGCTCAGGACACCTTCATTTATTATCAGTACCCCAGTGGATCTAAATGTTATTGGTAGCCTCAATCCTAACCGTTTGGGCAATGCAGTCTTCCGTTTCAACAGTCACACAAATAATTCCACTTTTTGTTGGACGAATAACTGCAAGCGCTTTTCCATTAAACGTAGTGTGCGCCGTATCATAGTAATTTTCTTCTGTCATCGGATTTGCGCTTCCAAAGCCGAGTAACATACCTGCACCCTCTACCTTGACTGATACCTTACGATCAGCAAGTGATTTAATAATTCCTTTTTCATCAATCAGGGAAATATTAATGAATGCCAGATCGTTATCATCGACTGCAATCCAGGTACGGTCTACGTCTACCTGCAGGTTCACCTCATTGCTGGCAGACATCATTGAAAAACGTCCTGTTTCCTTTCCATCGATGTAAGCCACCGCGACAATCTCACCTGGTATATATACTGTATCAAACTCTGCTTTAAACGCATTGTCTTCACCGGTACCGGCTTTCCCAATAGATTTACAATTTACCAGAAGTTCTACTTCATCAGCATCTGAATACACCTCTACCTTTACAGGCTTACCTTCATACCCGTCCCAACTCCAACTTGAAATGGAATCACTCCAACTCCACGGTGTTGTAGTAGGCTTCTTCCCATAGTGTTCAGGACGCTGTACAGCAATGTAAGGCTGATTCCTTAGCCCAAATACGATTTCCCGATAGAATGAGATAGGACGGCGATTTCCAATTATGTCAATATCACCACAAACTGCAACTAGCCAAGGATAAGCACCAAACATACCCTCGCCTTTGCTGGTTTCGTCATATACTATTTTGCCAATCCCAACTTCTCCTAGATAATCCCAACCAGTCCATGTAAAATCGCCAATTACATGCCCGTTTTCTTTTACAAGTTTCCAGTTGTTGGCGATATCCTTGGGAAATGTTTCGGTACCGCAGATAATCCGGTTAGGAAAAAGTCCTTTATCTGTTACATATCTATTGTCCGCATAGTTATATCCTGCTATATCTACCGCTGCAAAGGATTCAGCAGTGGATTGGGTAACAACTTCCAAACTCTGAATATTTTTCATCATATCACTAGCATCTGCAATTAACGTATTTACATCACCTGTAGCGCTTCTGTTTTGCATTATTGATTGCAATTGACTCATTACAGAGACCATACCATTAATCGAATTGATTATATATCTGGTACTATCTAAGCTGCGAATTTTCTCTGTAAGTTTCCTGCCCCAGGCTGCACCATTTGCAGTACCGGTATCCGGGATTTCATTTCCAATAGAATACATAATTACACACGGATGGTTGAAATCTTTATCTACCATCGACTCGATGTCTTTTTCCCACCAGGTAGGGAAATTCAGTGCGTAATCATAATCACATTTATTCTGAGTCCATATATCAAAGCTTTCATCCATCACTAACATCCCCAAACGATCACATACTTGGAGCAAGGGTTTACTCATGGGATGGTGAGCACTGCGAATTGCATTGAATCCCGCCTCTTTTAGAATCTCAATCCGTCTCTCTTCGGCACGCTCAATAGCAACAGCGCCAATCACGCCATGATCATGATGTATACATGCACCACGAAGCTTAATAATTTCTCCGTTGATACGCAGACCATCTTCTGCATCTAGAGAGAGAGAACGGATCCCGAATGTATTCGTTTCTTCATCAATTAAATAGTCTCCGTCCATTACCTTACTTCTACACGTATACAGATAAGGGGTGCCCACATTCCATAACTTAGGCTGTTTTATATATAGGCGTTGGCGAATTCTAGCACTTTCATTATTAAAAGCAGTCAAAGGTGCTGTATCAGAAGCAACCGTATTGCCATCTGCATCTACAATTTCCGTGATAATCTTGGTAGACTGTGGATTCATACCTTCGTTTACCACAACTGTTGCTACTATAACACTCGCACGTTCACTTAAAATATCCGGGATTGTGATTTTCACTCCGTCAACCGCAATGTGAACCGAGTTTGAGACCATAATTTTAGTATTGCGATAGATCCCTGCCCCCGTGTACCAACGGGAATCATCGTTACTCCTTGCCACCACTTTAATTTCATTTTCCTCGCCGTATTTAAGGAAGCGATCTGCCTTAATATAAAAATTGCTGTATCCGTAAGGATGTTGTCCTGCAAAATCACCATTGATATACACCATTGCATTCATGTACACACCCTCGAACTCAAAGGTGACTCTTTTTTCTTTGTACTCTTCTGATACAAAAAATTTCTTTACATATTCAAATGTCCCATCAGGAAAATACCCTTTTTTATGTCCACTTGCTGTATGTTTCTTTCTTAGCTGAGTAATCACAGCATCGTGCGGTAGTGTGACTTTTTTAGGTGCTTCACCTGGAGTCATGTTAAAGAAACCTGTAGAGGGCCCAACAGTCCATCCATCGTTAAAAGAATTACGGATCATGTTCCTTCCACCCTTCAAGTAAGTCTTATCATATAGCTAATATAAAGGTAACAAAAAAAATAGAAGGAAGCATTGCCCCCTTCCGATGACTTTATTATCAAGTGTGCTCATTTCCGACTAATTCACTATCGGACCTTTTATTCTGCCTGTACTGTTCAGGAGTCATTTTGTGAAGGTTGTGAAATACATTATAAAAATGGTTACGATTTGTATAACCTATAGAATCTATTATTTTGGTAACGGACATACGAGTGTTCAGAAGCATGTCCTCTGCCTTTGCAAACTTAATTTTTCTTAAAAACTTTGAAAAGGTAAGCCCGGTGTGCTTTTTAATAAGCCTAGTGAAATAATCCTCTTGAAAATGAAAGCGACTGGTAAGGTCTTTTAAAGAAGTCTCTTTATAATTCTTTCTTATATACTCTTCTACATCCAAAAAAAGAAGATCATTCATTTTTTTTAGCTGAGTTTTAGTAAGGTTTACTTCAAAGTCCATTGTCAACACATGAAATATTCGAATCATGAGTCCTTTAACAATATAATTTGCCCCTTTTTTATTCCCACATTTTTCAGCGCAAACTTGGTCAATTAGTGGAAGGATAACATCCTTTTTACCTCTTGGTGAGAATTGTAGAAACTGTCTTAAATTTTTCTGCTTCAATAAGGCTTTTCTTATAAATTGTTGAACATTGCTGTTTTCTATTTCTGAAAGAAACATTTCGTCAAAAAAATCCTCTTTCATACATATAAATACAACGAAGTTATCCTGTTCTTTCACATAATCTGCATGTTCGCTGTTTCTGTCAATAATGACTACGCTTCCTTGATTAAAAGTATACTTTTGGCCACCAATCAGTTGACTCAATTCTCCCTTTACAATATAAGCGATTTCAATATAATCGTGGCGATGTATCTTTGACATGCCTGCATTTAATCTATCTTCAACATTTGCTGGTATAGGAGAACCAAAATTCAAAGAAAGTACCACCTTAGAGTCCGATGTGTTTCTCCATAAAATAATAGTAAAGGCTCCAATAAGACTAAGAACGGTTTCATTATCACTGTTAAGTATTATACGATCTTGAAAAGGGTAATGAACCATGAAATTTTCGTCCATTTTTGGAAATGAATTAGTAGCACTAAATACTTCATACTGTTTTAACAAATTCATAGTCCCCACCCCTTAGATAGTTGTAAACGGCTAACGTTAAGATGCATTGGTGTTACAGCTTTTGTTGAACTTGTATACATTAAGATATTTCGACCAAGTGAATTCTATTTTCTTAAAGATAACTAGTGGTATTTGCAACGCGATCTCGTACTTCAACATGTTTTCCGATGTGAACCTCTCACTCTCTTCTTGGAGTAACAATTGCCATATCTACAAAATCGACGTTGCCCGTCTTTCTCCCCTCTACAAGTAATAAAATGGATAGTTATTATTGTGTCATTAGAAAAGAATTGATATATAAATTTGATCTTACATATAAAGCCCTCACAACTATGGCTCAATTAATCAACGGTTAAATTTTCAATAACTTTAATACAAAAAGTATTATATAAAGATACATGCAAATTATATAAAAATAGATTAGAAACCTGCCGTCCAACCGGCGTCAGCGGCTATAACAGCACCGTTTACAAAGCTCGATTCATCTGAAGCCAGGAAAAGGGCTACTTTTGCAATTTCTTCTGCTTGTCCAACGCGAGGAATAACGCCCTGTGTAACCTTCGTTCGGGAAGCACCAAACTCATTCAAGTTGTTAATAGTGGAAACAATATTTGTAGCCGTCGCTCCTGGCGCAATTGCATTACATCGAATGCCCTTTTGAGCGTACATGAAACCCGTGTTTTTCGTAATTCCGATTACAGCATGTTTAGAAGCCGTATAAGCAACGCCCGCATGTGCACCACTGAAACCGCCCGTCGATGCCGTATTTATAATCACGCCTTTTCCTTTGTCTAGGAAGATCGGGATCGCTTTACGAATCACTCGCATAATACCTTTTGTATTAATATCAAAAATCAGATCCCATTTTTCATCGTTCACATCTCCTACAGCTGCCATGTTATCCATAATGCCGGCATTATTAACCAAAATATCGAGTGTTCCATATACTTTAACGGCTGTATCAATCATCACATTAATGTCATTCAAATCGGCAACGTTCGTTTTAACAGCTATTGCTTCGCCGCCATCTGATTTAATCCCCTTTGCAACCATTTTAGCCCCTTCAATATTGATGTCGGAGACGACAACCCTTGCTCCTTCTTTCGCATATAACTCTGCAATTGCTTTGCCCATGCCCGATGCAGAGCCTGTAACGACAGCTACTTTACCTTCTAAACGCATAAATAATCCCTCCGAACAGTTATTAAAATCTATATTTTGAAAAAATGATACATATCAGTACAACAGCGAAGATATTATCTTCAACTCTCTCAATCTAGTCCGGTTCTATAAATGCTAACTGCTCTGCGAGGCCTTACTCGCGGTATTTTGTCGCCATGTCTTCATTTTTGCCAACAAATTCAGCCCGATGCAACTGATCGAGCCTTTCACTTTTACCGGAATGTATCTTGTTCACTGCTTTCTCAGAGAATGTAGGTAAAAATTGAAGAAAATAATCAAAAAACTGATCTTTAAAAAAATGGAATTCCTTTTCTTCTCTTTTATTCAATTTCATTAACTCCCCTCTAACTTGTCAATCTTGAACCAGACTATGCAGTCGTTGTAGCGGTTACCGACCTGCCCAACCTCCTGCTCATAAGCATTTTTATTGACATCCTGCAACGGTGAATACTCCGAACCCATTTACGCCTGTGCATTTTCAAGTGGCTTCAACGGAAAGATGGAAAGCATAAGCTTGGTGCACTTTACCCACGCCTGTTCCATAGATGCCTTAGACTGTTTAACCTACAGTTGAATCGAATGGACCCATTCAAGCAATTATGCATCCTTTCTGTACGGTGTTATCCACTTCGACTACTATTTTCAAAACGCGTTCGTCGGCTTCAAATCCTCAGAAGTTTAATGAGCGGCCTGAAGCGTCCCGGACAGATTGTATTCCTTTGTTTGCAGCTACATTTGCACATTTTCAAATTTTTACTGATTGCCTGGAAGAAAGAATGATGCTTTCTTCCGACTCGTGCCGAACAACCGGACAAAATGAAGTCGCTGATTTTCCTTTTGCAGTTCGAACCATCTCCTTTTCCTTTTAGATGATATATCAGATAGCAAAATAAAAAACCGTACATAAGGGCAAACGCCTCATGTACGATTGGGCAACATAGGCGGTACTATTGATGCGGCCCATGTTCGCTACCAGCGACCTGGGTCTTGGTCTGTTCAAGAGTTGGATCTCTTATACGTTGATTATAACCAATGCAAAAGATTTTCAACTCAATACACCGAAATGTTTTTAGAAGATATACCTGCTTTTTTAAAGATACAAAAAATCATCGATTGGGACATCTCTGTAAAAAGAAAATATCCTGTTTATGTGGCTGGCAGATCATCAACAACTTGGTATTTTTAACTTACCTTGATTTTATTAAGCATTTTGTTTCCTGCGTTCTGCTAGGTCTTTCGCAATTTGCACCTGTTTTTCCTCTGTTAGATCAAACCAGGCCACAGATGCTGCAAATAGTAGAACAAAAGCCGGAATAACCCCCACTAACATTTTTAGACCCAATATTGTCTCGCTGCTTTGTTCTACTCCTGGTACATACCCAACCAAAGCCAGTGCTCCTGCAGTCAATGAGCCTGCAATAGCCGTAGCTATAGTAGTCATAACGCCTTGGATGGAACCCATGAATCCATTTACATTCATACCGGTCTTCCATTCGGTATAATCCATTGCAGCCGGCATCATTGTGCTCTGGGGTGGGGTAGAGATTCCCATAAAGAAACCGTCAATTGCCCTCAAAACAAGGAAAATGGTCACACCAGTGGAACTAGCAGGTACGAACATAATGGCAGCCGAGGTCACCACACTCATAATTACACTAGTAAGGATATTGGCTTTTATGCCAATCCGTTTCGTTATTGGAGCAGCTAACATGCTACCTATAATTGCTGGGACTAAACTGATGAACCCCATAGCCACTAATAGATTCTCATTATGGAAGTAATATTTTAAATAATCGATCATGATAGCATCTCTAATGCCTTTTGATAAAGTTATCGCCAAAACGTATACGTATATAATAACCGCCGCTTTATTTGTAAATGTAGCTAAGAACATCTCCTTCAGTGAATGTTTCTTTTCTTCCTTTTTAGGTTCTGCAATATATCTTTCTTTTAAGGACTTTACTTGAAAAACGGATGCCAATATACCAATAACAGCGATTGCTCCCATTAGCATTGAAAACCCTTTCGCGTCATTGCCGCCCCCTAAAGCTTTATACAGAGGCTGAGCGCCTAGCGATACAACAATTGCGCCTATCATGATGAAGAAAAATCCAATCTGTCCCATTGATATCCGGTCATCAACCCTTTTTGTAATGGCAGGACCGACTGCATTACCTGGTGCCTGTTGAGCTGCAGAAAATATACTGTATAGCAGATAGGTTACAGACACATATATTATCTTACCAGTAGGACTTAGGTTAAAATCAGTAAAGATTAACCACCCAAAAATAGCAGTAGGCACCCCTAGTAACATAAGCCATGGAACATATTTTCCCCAGGGGGTAATCACCTTGTCTATAAAAACCCCAAACAATGGTACTAAAACAGCGCTAATAATACGAGCAACCAGAAATAACCCTGCTACAAAGGCTGGACTGATCTTCATCACGTCCGTATAGAAAAAAAGCAAGAACATCGCAATCATTTGAGAATGGAGTGTCCCAATCCCCCCTCCGAGACTGGCAGCTACTTTCTCCCGGAAAGTAAGTTTTCTATCCTCTTCCTGAAGGATGCTATCGGATTGATTTTTAACTTCTGTTACCTGCATATATTATTCACCCACTACAGTTATTTTATTTTTCAAGCCTTTACTTTCACAGTTCAGTTACGTTGAAAGCCTCATCTAGCTGGTGGACGACCTAATCGTAACCCAAGACGGATCCTTCAACTCCTCTTTGTACGTTGAACCCAATGCATTACAGCTTGTGGTATGGAGTCCGTCAATACGACCACACTGATCAGCAATCCATTTGATGATAAGGTGACAGGAACCAATCAAAACCGAACCTTCCGGCACTGTCATCTCTATAGGCAACAAACAGGCACCCCAGTGGCGGTTTATGGGAGCTACATTCTTGTCTTATGATGAGCGCCATTTAAAGAGCGGAGCCAACATGAGTGGATCACGCGGTTCCAGAGTTCATCGTCCAGGTTCCAACAAACGGTAGTCATCCATAATGCCTTCATTGTTCACAAGGATGTCTACACCGCCGAACGCAACACCGGTCTTGTCCACCATCGATTGAAACTAGACGAGGAAACACCTGCTCCGCGAAGAGCAGGTGCCTCTTAATTTCCTTCGATACTAATGTCCACTTCACCCACCTTCGAAGACGAACTCCTTACCAGTCGACTTGTCCGATGCGAGGTACAGATAGCCGTACTTTTCATTTCGTCGGGTCTGCCCTTCACGCGATACATTAAATTCTTTCCCTCGCTAAAAAGAAACGGGCAGGGAGGTTAACCCTTGTGAGCTAAGCATGAAGTTCCAGGTGACGTTCTCCCGAGGGACGCTGAGTCGTAGGTTAGGCATGCGTCTCAGCAGGGTGGTAAACGCAATGTCTCCTTCCACGCGGGCCAGCGGCGCCCCTAAACACATATGGATGCCATGTCCAAAGGCGAGATGACGATTGATCTTGCGCGTAATATCCAGCTCCTCTGACTCTGTAAACTGGCGCTCATCCCGATTCGCTGATTTCAATACGGGAATGACCACATCCCCCTTCTTGATCTGCTGTCCGGCGAGCTCGATATCCTCAGTGGCAAAACGCGGCCCGGCGATTGTGGAAGGCCCATTGAAGCGTAGCAGTTCTTCGACAGCCGAAGGAACCAGACTAAGGTCGGATTTGAGCTTCTCAAGTTGGTCGGGATGATCCAGCAACATCAAAGTGCCGGTGGAGATCAAGTTTGAGGTTGTCTCATGTCCGGCAAAGATCAATAACTTGATCATCGAGAGCAGTTCTGCTTCAATGAGCCGATCCCCCTCTTCTTCTATAGCGATCAGTTGGCTGATCAAGTCATCAGCAGGATGCTGCCGTTTGTTGTCCACAAGTTGCGCGATATATTCACCGAAAGCTCGCAGATGCTCCGCAACCTCAGGCTTTTGTCTTCCCAGTCCGAGGCCGTGCGCGATCGCTGAAGACCAGACATGAATCTGTGCCCGGTCTGCTCGAGGTACCCCGATCATGTCGCAAATGACGTTAATTGGCAAGGGATAAGCATAGTCCTTGACGAGGTCCATCTCACCTTTTTTCTGTACCTGGTCGAGTAATTCATCAGCAATCTCTTGTACGCGAGGGCGTAAGCTTTCCATATATCTGGGAGTAAAAGCTTTGGACACCAACGTACGCAGCCGTCGATGATCGGGCTCATCGACAGAATTGATCGATTCGGTAAGAAAGTCAGGGGTAGCGGACGGGGCAGTATTGTCAGTTAGAGTTTGCTCGATGTCACTGTTGTCATTAATAGATCTTCGGTCTGCAGTAAAACGGGTATGATCTTTAAGCACCTGCATTGCCTCTTCCATACGAGTAACCATCCATGTTTGACGATCTGTTCCTCCTATCGGAAATGGTATAGGAACAACCGCTCCCATTGCTCGTATCTTTGCGAATAACGGAAATGGGTTCTCACCGCTTTCACCACTGAGCACGCTCAATACTTCTTTCTCTGGTACCGTTTGATTTGAATTATTCATGATGTTTACCTTCCCTTTCTAAAGGTGCTTTTATGAAAGTTATCTTTTACGTAAGTTATCTGCTTCATCCAATATTCTGATTACCTACAATGTTGTTTTCTAAAGTTTGCTCCAATTCTAAATCAGAAACACAATCCACCCTACTTCCTGAAGGAAACGGGAATACGACAGGAATCGAATATTGTCATAATTGAATTAACTAAAACATAATCAACTATTACACTCCAAAAAGGATTTAAAGTTATAAGAATATCTTTTGGGTACACCAATGATGTTGGCCATTACCTAGTAGGTAAAAGTCCTGTCAGCGCCTGAACAATATCGACGTGCTTGCCTCCATGTCATCTACTAGCATTAAGCCTCCAATCATAACTTTGATGCGGTTACTAACCGACCATAACCCCAGTCGATATAAATATTTAGCCATTAAACTCCTCACTCCCATCAGAACTTATCTTTGTTTCTGAACCTATTTTAAGATTTATACTGAGAAGCATCATCGTCCAAAAGGGCAAGGTGTACATGTACCTTTGGGTAATTATATATATTTCATTTATTATTTAGATTTAAAACTCTTTTTTTTAAAAAAAGTTAATATTACCTAAAATATAATCATATAACTTCTTACCCTTTAACTCCACTTAAATTAGATAAGCATCAAACAAGATTGTCCTTAGGTTGGGAACAAGAACTTATATCGTTACAACAAAAAAGTCGCCGATAATGGCGACTTCTTATGCGTATATGCTCTCATATGTTTTTATTGATGTGCATCTTCTTTTTTACTTGATAAATTAAAGAATACCAATTTATCTTTCTATGAATCCAGTTACAATCGAACTTGCAGGTACCAAGAACTCCACAACTTGCCCTTCCATCCGTAATGTTACTGGTACCTCTTCATTCGAACGATTAAGCAAAACAACCACAATGGACCCATTAGGATTTTTCATGGATACTAGATGTAACTTGTCGGTGTATTTTGTGGAAGCAATCCGTTTGGCTCCTGGCTCTATATAACGGCTAAAATGACCAATATACGTAAAAGAAAGCTTTTCTTGCACGATATCCTGTTCTGTGTCACACATAATCGGGGCATCACAGAAATTGTTTACATGGTTAGGACCGCCTTCTTTATTGAGGATGAGATTCCAGTCCATGAAGGCTGTCATTCCGGCATTCAAATTCCCAATGATGTCATAGGCGTACATTTGGGCGTTCTCTAATTGTCCAGCCAAACTAAACCTGCTATATTCCACACAACCCTCTGTAAATATCAACTTCTTGTCAGGGAATTTTTCATGGACAAGCTGTATAGCGTCAAAATGCTCACCTGTATACCAGTGGAAAGCTACTCCACTGACCATTTGATCTGTCTCTTTATCGATGATTGTACACGCCCGTTCAAACATTCTTTCTTTATTGTGATCCCAAATATGAACTTCGATATCTTGTAAACCATTTTTCACTAACGAAGGATATAAGAAATCACGTAAAAACTCTTTCTCTTCTTCGGCCGTATACAAACAGGAATCCCATGTTTGTACCGCATTGGGTTCATTTTGAATGGTCAGCATATCTACTTCAAAGCCCTTTTTACGGTATTCTTTAATGTAATGGCTAATATAATCAGCCCAGAATGCTCTATATTCGGGCTTCAAGGACCCTCCATAGGTTCGTTGAGCATTTGTTTTCATAAAGTCAGGCGGTGACCAAGGGGACAACATCACGCTTAATGATTTACCGGCTGTTAGCTGCGCCCCTTTTAAAAGAGGAATAATATACTGTTCATCTCGCTCCAGAGAGAAAGATTGGAACTCTCTATCCTCCGGATCATTCAATGCGGCATATTGTCCTAAGGAAAAATCGCAGCTATCCATATGAGTTCGAAGCACATTATAGCGGTTCCCATTAGGTCCAAAATAAGCATTCAGTATGTGCTTTTGACTTTCCTCACTCATTAAGGAAAAAGTGTGGCCTGCTGCCTCGGTAATTGCTGCACCAAAGCCATCAAACGTTTGATATACCATTTCAGGATAGATATTCACAACCTTCATTTCCACACCTTGGTCAGGCGAAAAATCTATCTTTTCCTGATGCGTATTCTTGCGGTCATCCTCATAGGTGGTCGTAATCAGTTTTATATTCATAGCTGTTCGCTCCTCCACTTATAAAAGTTGAATTCGCTCTCCTCGCCTATAGCTTCAAATAACAATTTGCAACTACAGCTGTACAGAGACGTTCTGCTCTTTCTCTATATTCGGAGGCAACCTCTCCCTGTTTACAAAAGCTGCTATCTCGACTCCTTCTTTTAAAACTATAATGGTAACATTTGCTCACATTAACTATCGTCACTGTGGATGCTTCTGTAAATACCGCATCGAAGCTCTCAATTTGCTGGTAAACAACATCTTCATACACATTGATCAATTGTTTCTCCCTGGATGAAATTGGCACTTTCTTTGGTTGAATTAACACACATACTTTATCCCTTCAGGCGTCTCGACTTTGAGATCGATGCTCCCGTCTTCAGCCTTCTCCCATTTTACTTTGACCAGACCCTTCGGTGTGACAACCTCACCTTTCGCCCAGGTTAGATATCCGGGAGTAGGTCTTACCTGGATGCTTTCGTAACCTGGTTCCGCCGGTTGTACTCCCAGAACAATTGCCGGAAGTTCATAGAGAATTAAAGCGCCCCAGGCATGACAGTCACTTCTCTCGGATACACTATCCTCTACACAAGTTGTGAGGTTGTTCGCCAGCATCTGTCTCCAAAGTGTCCATAGCTCATCCGTTTGGTGATAGAGACCGACCTTCTCCACCGCTCGGAACAGGTAATAGGCCATCGCAACAGAGCATGGGGCCAAGGATGCATCCGTCAAGGCCAATTCCATCAATTTGGCTGCTTCCGAACCGCTAACGACATCGGTCAAAATCCCAAACACCTGAGCATGCTGACTGTATTCATCTATGCCAGGGCCATCCTGAATCAGACCGTCTCTCCCGACGCAGTGTGCAAGTACTGCTCGTTTGATTCCTTCCGCCTTCAGCAGGAGATTTGCCGCCAAATCGGGTCGATCCACGTAACCAGCCAATTCTGCCGCAGCCAGAAGTCCCATCCGATATAGAAGAGAATCAAAAGTTACAGGGCCTTTATAGATGGCATTCGGTACGCCGGTATTCCATTCTGCTACCCAATCGACGAAGGACCAATAAGGGTTTCCCATCCCTCCTTCGGATGTCCTTGCCGTCAATCCTGTCTCATCCAAGCGCTGGTCGAAAAACTGAAGAACTCTTTCGATGGAGGGCATATACTTCTCAACCAACTTCTTATCGCCAAAGTACATCATATGGTCATGGATCATGAGAATATAATAGACGGCGAAGCCGGGAATGACATTAGGCCCGGTAGATGGATAACAGCTATTGATCAGACCATCGTAACGCTGGGAACGAAAGAAATCATCCATGCACTTTCTTGCCAAGCGGTCATCTGCAGCGATGTTATACGTAAACAGGATTTGGGACCGAGAATCCATCGCATATTGAAGCTGTTCGTAATACGGGCAATCCTCATAGGTTTCGTGCATGCAAAGACGCAAGGTTCGCTCGCTGATCTCCCAAATCGCTTTTAAGGATTCATCTGAGGTTTCCACCTTAGTCTGTACCTCAAGCGGATAACCCGTCTCCCGAAACCCCAGCCTTGTAAAGATCAAGGGCTCCTCTTCAGTTTCCACAGTAATCTGAATAAAACGGAACGTTCGGAACCAGAAGGGCTCATATTCCTCCGGACGCTCAATCGTACCGAAACCGCCAACCCGATACAAGTCAGGAGTTCCTTCTAAATAACCATGGGTGTAGTCGGTTCGGTCTCCCTTCGCAGGAGTAGGAATATGCCCGTTCTGGTCTTTGCGGGGATAGACGTACGCTTCAGCGCAAAGAATAGAGACTCTTGCGTTTTCACCTCCGGCAAACGCCGTTTCCAGAAAGCCCGTTGTCTCAAGTCCAGCACTGATCTCAACAACAGACTTCGTATAAGGTGGGATTGTAACGTCACTTTGGCCTTCGATCAACTTCTCCCACTCATCGGTACTTGTATGCGGCGTTCTGGCACATATCACACTTTTGAACCTGCTTGGCTTCTCATAAAGGAACGGAATCGGCCTGCGTGTCATTCCACCGGGACTGATTGCTCTTCTGACTTGGTTGTCCAAATAAGCCCTAGTTCCCGCCCAATCATGGCCATCAAAGCCGGGTTGCTTCCAACCCCATGTGCGGATGTTCCCTTCTGCGGTCTCAACAATATACAGCGGGTCGAAATAAGGATTGGCCTGCCCCAGTTGAACGCGATCCTCATAGAAGCTTTTCCACGTTTCATCGGCTTCAATGGAAAACTCGTTTCCTCCCTCCAGCAAGATGGTTCCATCCAGATACAAGCCCGGCATATCCGTTCTCCAGACGGAATGGTTTCCACGTTCATGCTGCTGTGGATAGCGGAGGACAACCGCTGCGAATACATTTACACCCGGCCGCAGCGCTGTTCTAACCTCCAACTCGTCGTAAAACCAGACTTGATCGTCTCCTTTGCAAGGCCCTTGGACAATGGAAATGCCATTGATATAAAGGCGATACCTTGAGTCTGCGCTAACCCTCAGAACCGCGGATTGTACCTTCTGTTCCAGATGTATTTCTTTGCTGAAGTATACAAACGAAGCGCTGTCCCGGTCATAAGGCCCCGCGGTCCAAATCCATTTGCTGTTTCTGTTAACGATCGACAAATTCATGCACTCCTTTTCGAGACCTTTGCCCTTTCTAGCCTTTGACAGATCCAATGGTAATTCCCTTTACAAAATATCGTTGGAAGAAAGGATAGAGCACCAAAATAGGCAGCATTCCCACAACAGCGATTGCCATTCGAACGCTGGTGCTTGGCAGTTCTGTGGTAACCTTCTGGCTTACGTTGCTGGTGCTGAGAAATTGGATGTTGGTCAAGATCGAGTTCAATACATTCTGCAGACTGAACAAATTCTGATCGGTCAAGTAGTACAAGCCGTTCGTCCAATCGTTCCAGTAGCCGATCCCGATCATGAGGCCCACAGTTGCCATAATCGGTAAGGAGAGCGGAAGAATAATCTTAAAAAATACTTTGTATTCCCCAGCTCCATCCATCTCTGCGGCTTCAATCAATTCCGGAGGAATGTTGTTGGAGTAATAGTTCTTCATGAGCAGCACGTTAAAGGCGTTTAATAATAGATTGGGGATGATCAAGGCAAAAATGGTATTTTTAATATGAAAGAAACTGGTCCACATCAAGTAGGAAGGTACCAGCCCTCCGTTGAAAAGCATGGTGAAAAACACAATGAAAGTGAATGCGTTTCTTTTTGAGAAATCTTTTCTTGAAAGCGGGTAGGCAAGCATAGATGTCATGAGCAGCCCCACGCTTGTGCCGACAACCGTTACTAGAAGTGTAATCCCGTAAGCCCTTAATAACATGGAGCTTTGTTGAAATAAGTACTTGTAAGCGTCCAGGCTGAATTTCTCAGGGAAAAATGAGTAGCCGCTAAGAGTCAAGGTCGCTTCGTCTGCAAAGGAGGAAACCACCAGCAGCAGGAACGGCAAAATACTTGCCAATGCCAATAGGGTTAATATGATGTTATTACTGATTTGAAATAGTGTACGCTTATTGATTAAATTGTTCATCTCTTCACCTCTTAGAATAGCGCATTGTCTTTGTCTAACTTCCTGACGATATAATTAGCCAGGAGAATAACTACGAACCCAACCACAGATTGGTATGCGCCTGCCGCCGAGGCCATCCCAATGTCGTTCATCTGCAGCAGCCCACGGTAGACGTAAGTGTCAATAACATTAGTCGTATCGTAGAGAGCTCCGGAATTCATCGGAATTTGATAGAACAGGCCGAAATCCGCATAGAAAATCCTCCCGACTGACATCAATACCAAAGTAATGATGGTAGGTTTAAGCATAGGCAAGGTAATGGAGAGGGTTTGTCTCCATTTTCCTGCCCCATCAATTTCTGCGGATTCATAGAGAGACTTATCGATACCAAGAATCGAAGCAAGGTAAATAATACAAGAATATCCTAATCCCTTCCAAAGGTAAATGAATGTCAGGATATACGGCCAATAGGAAGGCTCCATATACCAAGAGATAGGATCTATGCCGAATAGAGGCAAGATTGTGTTGTTGATTAAACCGGTGTCCATACTTAAAAAGGCGTAAGCGATATAGGCGACAATAATGATGGACATCAGTTGCGGTAGAAGCAAGACCGTTTGATAAAACCGGGACAGAAATTTACTGGTAAGCTCGCTTAACAAAATGCCGACTACTACACCCAGTACAGTTCCCAATATAATAAACACTACATTGTACAAAATTGTATTCCGCGTGATCACCCATGCATCGGATGTGCTAAAGAGATACTTGAAATTTTCAAATCCTACCCAATCGCTTTGAAAAATACCTTTGGAGAAATCAGTGCTCTTAAAAGCAATAAAAAGTCCAGCCATCGGGATATAGTTATTGATCAGCAGATACAACAGTCCGGGCAGCATCATCACATACATCGGAATCATGCTTTTTCTTTTCTTGATCTTTGTGTTCAAAGGGATCCTCCTTACTACCTTTTGCATGCTGGATGAAATAGAGTACAAATAGGTAACAACAAAGTCCGCATATTTGTACCCTGTGGTAAGATGATTTTACTTCTGGTTTGCAGCATACCAGGCGTCAAGTTGTTTCTGTTTCTCCGCAATGATTTTATCCAGTCCTGCGGCTTTTAGCTTCGCATTAAAAACCGGTAAGTACTTGTCAGGGTCCATGCTTCCCGTATCGAGTGCCGGCCTGTATTGATCGATTACATTGTTTACATTCGCGATTTCCGTTTTCACCTTCGAACTGTCGTATGAGAAACCAAGAGCGATTGAGATGGGTGCCGTTTTATTATTTTTCTTGAGAGTGTCATAGCTACTCGGATCATTGCCTTCCCATACATGAGCGATCAGCTGATTGCCCATTAGCCAATCCTGACCAAGGCCATAGCCGGTATTGCTCGCATCCACACCGCTCGGATAACCAATCGTTCCGTCCTGCTTCTTCTCATAATGCTTACCCTCGATGCCCCAGTCAATCAAGTTGATAATGTCCGCATTCGTATAGGTCAAATTAAGGAACTTCACAGCTGCTTCAGGATTCTTAGAAGTAACCGGTATAACCCAGGTCAGACTTTGAATAGTTCCCGAAGTAATCAAGGAATCCTGCAGTTTCTTCGTGACAAACGGATGTCCGGTGTTTCTCTTCAATTGAGCATCCAGCCCTACTTCGCCGCCGATGAATTCAGAGAATCCTTTGCCTGCTTTGAGCAGATTGGTCGCGGTTTCGGTTGTTGTTGCCGCATCCCTCAGAACGTACCCCTTTTGATACCAGTCTCTCATCGTTTTCAAGAGCGATGTATATTCCTCTGTTTCATATAAATTGACAACCTTGGTGTTATCGTTGCCAAGAAGCACGCCTAAACCATCGCCCAGATTATCGTAAGTCGATTGAAACAGTATCGATGAAGGCACGGTAGTCACGTTTCCTGTCCCACTAGGAACAAGCATGGCCATTTGCGGTTCCTTCTTGGATACCACATCGTAAATCTTGGTTATATCCTCAATCGTGTTTACGCTGTCAATATTTAAGCCGTACTTGTCCAGAATGTCTTTTCTCATAGCAATATTTGGGACGGCTGCTTTGCCGTTTCCGACGGTCACGCCATACACTTTTCCATCAACTGTTGTTCCTTTTAAGAAGTTCTCCCCGATAGCTGATTTGATTCCTTGACCATGCTTCTCAATCAAATCCGTTATGTCCAGCAGAGTCTTCTGAGCAACCATACTGTTGAAACTGCCTAAGTTTGGCATAACATCAAGCTTTTCTCCGCCGGAGATCATCAGGTTGATTTGTTGGCCCCAGTTCCCGCCGCTAATTGGCAACAGCTTTACTTTTACGTTAATTTCCTTGACCGATATCTTATTAACTTCGTCTTCTATAAGCTGCATATCCTTCGGTATATTTCCATATACCGGAAAGGCATATACGATTTCGTTGGGCATGGCGGAATTTCCTGTCCCCTGTGACCCGCTTTCCCCGCTCTTACTGTCAGAACTTCCGCTACCACACGCGGAAAGGAGCAAAGCAAACATGGTCAATACGATTATAAATTTCTTATTCTTTTTCACTTTGATTCCCCCTTTGTTAACATTTCAGTCCAACCAGCCAGTGAAGATATTTTCAAACTGGCTCTGTAACCGATTAACTTCATTATATAAGCGCTTTCATTTTTACTCTTTAATTCATCAGACCTCTGTTTGGTCATTTCAGACCTCTGTTTAGAGTCCGAACGTCTTATAAAGTTGAAAAAATCCCACGGCTGATGGGATTGGTTATTATCCGACTTTAATTATTTCTATTCCGACTTTGTGCTCTTTCTTCTATATTCGGAAGGGATGCAGTCGACAACCTTTTTGAACAATTTAGAGAAAAACGTGAGATTATCATACCCTACTTCACTAGCCCCTGTGCTGATCGGTTCATTCGAATGATTCAATGTTCAAGCAGTTTTCTATTTTTGCTTCGGTCACATATTCGATAAGGGAAGCGTTCAACGATTTGTTACAGATTAAAGAATTTGATGCAATTAACATAAAAGATATCGCACAGAGAGCTACCATTAACTGTGTTGATGAAATAAGATGTTGCAGCGTACCTCCATTTAAAACTCAGGGGCGGGAAAAAATGTGATTTTACAAAAAAAGAAAGCAGCTCCAACTGAGGAACTGTTTTCTTTTGTTCGGGATATTTTATTGATCTAAACATCTAATTCTTTCAATGGTCCAGTAAGATCCATTTTACCTACATTAAGTCTGTTCATCCCATGATGTAATGGTTCTAAGTATGTGACAATTTCTAAAGCTACAGACACGTCTTGGATGTTATTTAAAAATTCTTTTGCTATTCCCATCACATACCATCGGTTATGACTTGATCCATTGAATAGGGTGCAAATAGGTAACAACAAAGTCCGTATATTTGTACCCTATGGTAAGATGATTTTACTTCTGGTTTGCGGCAAACCAAGCATCAAGCTGTTTCTGTTTCTCCGCGATGATTCTATCCAGCCCTGCAGCTTTCAGCTTCGCATTAAAAACCTGCAAGTACTTTTCAGGCTCCATGCTTCCCGTATCGAGTCCCGGACGGTATTGACCGATTACATTATTTACATTCGCAATTTCCGTCTTTACCTTCGAACTGTCGTAAGAAAAACCGAGAGCGATTGAGATCTGCTCATTTTTATTATTTTCTCCGACAATCTTGTGATTATTTGGATCATTACCTTCCCATTCATTAGCGATCAGTTGATTACCCATCAACCAATCCTGCCCAAAACTATAGCCAGTATTGCTCGCATCCACGCCGCTTGGGTAGCCGATTGTCCCGTCCTGCTTCTTCTCATAATGCTTGCCCTCAATTCCCCAGTCCAGCAAGTTAATAACGTCCGCATGCGTATAGGTCAAGTTCAGGAACTTCATCGCCGCTTCGGGATTCTTGGAAGTAACTGGTATAACCCAGGTCAGATTTTGAATAATGCCTGAAGTAATCAAGGCACCCTGTAGCTTCTTCGTGACAAACGGATGTCCGGTGTTTCTTGTCAATTGAGAATCCAAGCCTACTTCGCCGTTGACGATCTCCGAAAATCCTTTGCCTGCTTTGAGCAGATTAACAGCGGTTTCGGTTGTAGTTGCTGCATCCTTCAGGACATATCCCTTTTGATACCAGTCTCTCATCGTTTTCAGAAGCGACGTATATTCCTCTGTCCCATACAAATTGACGACCTTGTGGTTCTCATTGCCAATTAGCACACCTAAACCGTCACCGAGATTATCGTATTTCGATTGGAGCAATAGCGATGTAGGCACCGTCGTAACATTGCCTGTCCCACTAGGAACAAGCATGGCCATCTGCGGTTCATTTTTGAATACAACATCGTAGATCTTGGTAATATCCTCAAGGTTGTTCACACTGTCAATACTTAAGCCGTACTTGTCCAGAATGTCTTTTCTCATAGCAATATTCGGGACAGCCGCTTTGCCGTTTCCGACGGTCACGCCATACACTTTTCCATTAACTGTTGTCCCTTTTAAGAAGTTCTCCCCGATAGCAGATTTGATTCCTTGGCCATGTTTCTCAATCAAATCCGTTATATCCAGCAGTGTTTTTTGGGCAACCATACTGTTAAAGGTGTCCATCGCCGGCATGACGTCAATCTTTTCTCCGCCAGAGATCATCAGGTTGGTTTGTTGGCCCCAGTTGCCGCCGCTGATTGGCAGCAGCTTTACTTTTACGTTAATTTCTTTAACCGATATCTTATTAACCTGGTCTTCTATAAGCTGCATGTCTTTTGGTATATTTCCATATACAGGAAAGGTATATACGATCTCGTCAGGCTTTACGGAATTCTCCTGTGATCCTGACTCTCCGCTATTGTTGCCTGAGCTTCCACCGTTTTCGCCACTACAAGCGGAAAGGAGAAGAGCTATAATAGCTAACAGAATTAAAATTTTATTTTTCTTTTTCATCTCTTGATTCCCCTCTGTTTAAAAATTTCAGTCCAGGCAACCAGTAAAGATATTTTCAAGCCGTTCTGTAACCGATTAGTTTTATTGTATAAACGCTTTCATTTTTACTCTTTAATTCATCAGATCTCTGTATGGTAATTTCAGACTACTGTCCAGAGCCTGAACGTCATATAAAGTCAAAAAAATCCCATGTCAGATGGGATTGGTTATTATCCGACTTGAATTATTTTCTATTCCGACTTTGCGCTCTTTCTTCTATATTCGGAAGGGGTGCAGCCGACAGCCTTTTTGAACAATTTAGAAAAATAAGTGAGATTATCATACCCTACTTCACTAGCCACTATGCTGATCGGCACACTCGAATGATTCAACAATTCAAGCGATTTTTTTATTCTTGCTTCAGTCACATATTCGATAATTGACAATCCAGTAGATCTCTTAAATATTCGAGTCAAGTAATCGGGATTGAGGTAAACATGATTGGCAATGTCTTCTCTTGTAATTTCGTTTTTCAGGTTGGTATGAATATATTCCTTTACTTTTCCAATCACTGACTGCGATTTTGCGATCTTGTCTGTGTAATCGACGGCTCTGTCAATGAAATAATGAATCCATGTTCTCATATAATCAATGGTGCTTATTGAGTTGCGATAGAGATCTTGTGACTGCGGATCTTTAAACAGTTGATGCGCTTGAACTTCTTTTTGCTGCAAAAATGAATACAACATTTGCAGGACATCCTGTTGAACAATGCGTAGCACTTCCAGGTTAAGCTTTTCTTCTATGGCTAAAGCATGAAGATAATTCATGATTTCAAACTTCAATTTATCTTTTTGCCCCTGATGCAACATTATTGTCCACTCTTTGGTAAGTGGCTGCAAAGCTGCGATCGGGGAATCAAGATCAAGATCCCGCTCATCGTAATCAAATATTTTACTTGTTAAGGTAACATTGTTTTTGTCGATTTCAAGCAGACTTTTAAATATTACAGGGAGCTGTTCGCCGTACACAAATTCACCTATATAACAGCTTACACTGCATCCCAAATAGGTATTACCAGCGACGATCAGCTCCTTGCACACCTCTTTTATCTTCCCTGCATGATGTTTTCTCTCTTCAGTCTCCTCTAGGATGGCTATCAATTGACCGTTCAGAATAATGAGGGAGTTCGAGTTCACATTTTTGAATAAAATTTCACCCACAATATTCTTCAACGCGTAATCGAGCAATTGTCGGTTCCAAGTATCCAGCTTAGTAACAAGTCTTTTTTTACAGATTAATACAAGCCTATACCGTTCATCCGTCTTATAATCGACATTTCTTTTTTTTGCATTTTGCGCGATTTCCGCAGGATTTGTTGAGAGTTGTCCTTGCACTAAATCGGACCAGAATCCTTCAGCAATCACAGATTGATTATTAATCCAATATTCTCCGTATTCACTATATTCTTTCAAACGCTTCGTTGATGCAATTTTGGACACAACTTTGTAGATTACCTGCTCAAGTTCCTCAAACGGGATTGGTTTGACCAGATAATCAAAACTTCCAAGTTCAATTGCTTTTTTGGCAAATTCAAATTCCGCATGGCAGGTCAATAAAATACTCTTCGTCTCTGGAGAATGTACTTTAATCCATGCAAGCAGCTCTAATCCGCTACCTTGCGGCATTTCAATGTCACAAATTGCGATGTCTATTGTCGTTGCAGAGAGACACTCCTTAGCTTGAAAGATGTTATGAGCCGTATAAACTTCATCAATCTTAAGCTTGTACCAGTCAATGCTGTGTTTGATCGCTCTGACGGTCTGAATTTCATCATCAACGATTAGGATATTCATTCTGAATCGGCCCCATTTCTATCGGTAATATAACCTGTATACGAGCACCAGCATTATTGCTTGCGGTTACGCTGGCTTTATCTCTATACATCAACCTAAGCCTTTGTTTAACATTCCAAATTCCGATGCTTGCACCGTCGTCTTTATTCCAGACGTTCTCTGAGTTGATACGCTCCAGCGCCTCGGCCGAAAATCCTTTCCCGCTATCCTGGATCGTGATACTTGCATACTTGCCGTTCTCTTGTTCGATCCAAGCTGCTTCAATGAACACCGTTATGGGTTCATTCATCGTAAGAGCATGCTTTATGATATTTTCAATAAATGTGTGCAAAATCAGCGGTGGCATCTGTAAGTTCATCAACTGCTGATCTGCATCGATATGGCAAATTAAATTTTCCCCTGAACGGATCTTCTGAATTTGAAGATATGTCTGGACATGCTTTAGTTCATCCTCGAACGGAACAAGCGTAAAATTGCCCCGAACCATATACCGTAAATAATCTGACAAACTCCGGACCATTTCCTGGATTAATTGATAGTCATTCATCTGAGCCATGCTATATATAGTGTTGAATGCATTCAAGTAAAAGTGGGGATTGATTTGCATCTGTAGGTACTGGAGCTCCGCTTTCTGTTTATGAATTTGTTCTTCATAGACTTCAATTTTAAGTTGCTGAATCTGTGATGTAAAACCATTGAAGGTATCAATTAGAAGCATAAATTCATAGGGATGATCTTCAACTATGATATTATGGCTCAAGTCTCCGCCCTCAAGCTGCTTAATGGCCTGCTTTATCATGGTGATCGGCTTAAATATCCATCTTTTTAATATAATGAAGTTTAAGGGGATGCAGAGAATGGATAGCAGCGCTATACTGCTAATCACAATCTGAATCAGATTGAGTCCTTCAAGAATGTTATTTTCATTATCTACAACCGTTAATCGTAAATCCCCTCTTTTTGAATCCTGACCAATAACCATATAATTTTTGCTAATTCCAGTAAGATAATATGTGTTTAAGTCGCCGGACAGATCAATGTTATAACTTTGAATAAAATCGTTATTATTCATGGCCTCCCCTTGTGGAGTGGCCAGAATAAAGGAATTCTTTTGATTAAGATCTAGATCATGAATATACTGAATGAATGTATCGACGTTGATCCACGCCCCCACATAGACAGACCCCACATTGAAAATTCTCAGCATGTAATTCGAAGTTCCTATCGTCACTGGAAACCATTTCAGAGTTCCAATATTTCCGCTATCGCTTGCAAGTTTCGATATATACTCTGAAACCGTGATTCTTTCCTGATAGTTCGTACGTGAACTATATGAATACAAATAATCCTTCGTGGTGCTCGAGTAGATAAAGAGACTGTCCACCAGGTTGAAAGTACTCATGGATTGAACAATGTTTTCCTTTAGATTAGCTTTGGCAATCTCTCGCGCTCCCGGGTCATCATATTCCAAGTTGGGAATACTCAAATCGTAAGTTAAAGTGCTTAAGAGGTAGTTATCCACATTTTTTAACTCAGAGTCAATTTCATTCATATATAGGGCAATGGTATCTTTTTTGGATTCAGAGATCTTCTTATGCAATACGTTTATGGAATAAAGGTTGTCAAAAATTAAAAAGAAAATGAGTGGTATGATTATAAGCTGTGATCCAAGTGTAAGTTTAAAAGTAAGTGTTTTGTATAAGCTCTTATCAGGAAGAAGTCGCATAATTTCATCTGCTTTCCTTGAGATTGGATCTCTTTAATATTGCTTTGTATCATATTATACAAAGCATTAAATCCTCCGTCTTAGTTATTCAATCTGACAAAATTATATCGATAGCGTATCGAGTAGCAGGAGCAATTAGCTGCCGAACTCTCACACACTCATATTACCGTACATGCGAGCCTTAATAAAGCGCTTCCGAATTAAAGAAGTTTGTGGATGCAGTATTGTACCCTTCTTGACTGTCTCCATAAGCACATGCAAAACATTTTCCGTATCCACTGATTATTTACAATGATTCTTGCCAATGCCAACTGGAAGTAGCCCATCCAGCCCAATAGATAATGGTTAAAGTGGATATACGTTCTTCTATAGAGATTGGCCAGATATTTTTGGTCATTCTAGGATCTTCGCTTCTTTGAAAGGTGAGATCGACATCGGAGTCAGCCGTATGCTTGCCTATCGCTTCGGCCAAGATCGCAGGCCTAGAAATTGCGGCTCAATAGCGATCTACCATAATTTTTTCCCGATTCTTTATCCGTTTAACTTTTTACACATGGTGGCTTTGTAGGCAGATGTTTAATTTCCAACTTTATACTTTCACCAATGAAGTCACTCATGAACGTTTTATATTTTTGACTATCTGAATCACACTCTGCCATTAATCCTTTTTTCTTAAAGCTCTACGAGTTTTTAATATAACCTCTTCAACATAAAAAACAAGCTTTTTAGTGTCAACATGCTCCAAAAATCGCAAGGTAACAAATAACGATTTAATTGATTTAGCTTTTTTAAAACTTTTATAGATCTCATCTATAAGTTATTTTATCAGGACCATAATTTAAGATTAATCGGTGACTTTTTAATCAATCCTTTTTCAGACTTGAAAATAGTAAATATTACTATTATAAACATTGACCATGCTTCTAGTCTCCCGTACAATTTTTTCTTTACGTCATAGGGATGATAATCACAAAAAATTTGAAGAGACAACCTTAACCTACCTTCTTTCATGTGGCAAGAGAGCCTCGGATAAATCCAAGCCTCTCTTATTATTTGACAACGTCAGGAATTGTGTTATTGATTTGCAATACGAAATTTAATTAAAGGTATCCAAGTTGTCAACTATATCATACGATATGATTCAGGCATTCCTAGGCTACCTTGTATTTATCATTAGCGAATCAGTTACTTCTTGTAGACTAATAATGACCAGCGTTTGTGAACCATCTTCTTCACCTATAGTAATCTCCTAACGTATTAGCGACTGTATGTTTTGTGAAAATAATAGCGCTAAAAAAACTATTAATGTGACTTAGAAGAACCTAGATTAGATTTTAATAATCACAAATTAAAAACAAAAATGATCAAGAACATAAGAGGCGGAATTGCTAATGACGGCAAGAGATTTAGTGTTTTAAATTTCTTAATTCCTAAAATACTTAGTCCTGAACATAATATTAAAATACCTCCAATAATGGTTACCTCGTTCATTAGATCTGTATTTAACGAATTCTCTATTAATTTCGCAATTAAATAGATTGAACCTTGCCAACAGAATAATACTAAAGCAGAAAACGCTATACCTAAACCAAATGTTGAAGCTAAAACTATAGAAGTTATACCATCTAACATCCCATTAGCAAATAAATAGGTCAGGTCACCTTTTAGAGCAGCTTCAACAGGACCTAGTATAGATAAGGAACCGATACAGAATAATAAAATAGCAGTAGATAAACCCTCGGACAAATTACCTTTCGAAAATCTATTAACAATATTGGAAAACTTCATCTCCAAGTTGATCTTTTGGCCAATTAATCCACCTATGGCCAAACTAACAATAAAAAGAACTGGATATTTACTAGATGGCATATGCTGTACGATTGCATTAATTCCAAGTGCTGTTGCAGCTAATCCCATCGATTGCATTAAGATTTCTTGGTACTCGTTCTTTATTCCCTTTTTAAAAACACTCCCAATAATACTACCTACAATAATCATTAGCACATTAAAGACTGTACCAAACAATATGATTCTCTCCTTTCAAAATTGGCATATTTAAAAAAATAAACCCTCTAGTAACTAGAGGGTTTATTTTTTTGATTAACGACTAAATGGCAATAATATTTCTGTTACGTACTTATCCACATTATTAGTGATACCATAGTCGATCAATGTTATTTCGATAGAATCGTCTATGATATTATAATTATGTTTTTTTATATAATTAAGCAGCTTTTCATAAAATAGAGCTGCATTGACATGAGTTCCTCTAAACCGAACTCTTAAATATTCGCGAGAGGGAAAAATGACAGCAGCCTTTGGTATCTTATCCCCTTCCTCTAAAACCATGAAAATACTGTTGTAACGGTCAAATTCATGTGATTGAATGTCCTTAAAAGCAACTGAAATTCCTATTTTACCTAAAAATATATTTTCTTCTATGTTAAAATTTTTTCTCAATTGGGCAATTGGATACTCAATATCTTCGCCAAGTCTATAATCTTGGGTTAAATGGGCTACCCTTAGTTTCGGGAGCTTTACTTCCATAATTGTATCTAATGGATTAGTTATAGCATCATATATCTGAGTCAAGCGTCGCGAAATTTTTCTTTCCACCAACTCTAATTCTCTCTTTTTATTAGCAATTTCAGTCTGTTGCCTTTTTAACATCTCAATCAGTTTATCCGTATCACGGTAGTCGAAAAACTCCAAAAGCTCGCTGATCGGTAAGCCCAGAGCCCTTAAATATTTTATTGTACTTAACCTTTCAAATTGTTGAGTTGAATAATAACGATAATTGGTTTTCTCGTCTATATACTCTGGTTTCAAGAGCCCAATCTCATCATAATATCTAAGTGTGGCAATTTTGATCTGAAATAATTTTGATAAGTCACCTATAGTGAATAATTCCTTCATAAAAAAACTCCTTTGCAAATCTATATAATAAAATATGGAAATTTATCTTCTCAGTTTTTCTTCCAACAGGCAGACTATACCACAATTTAATTTTTTTATGTATTCAAACCATCAAGTTTTTTAACCTCGGAATGAGATCAAGTTCTTGTCAATGGCCTATGACAACAACATTTAATAGTCGCCGCTGCACTTATCGTTAACCAATCTTCCCCCGTTTTTCATACTAAAAAGCCGCTGATCTCGTTATTCAGATCAGCGGCTCCTATTAATTTTCGTACTAATTGTAACTTACATAGTCGCTAATTAGTGTGCTTGCTCCTGCTTAACAGGTTGATTTCTTATTAGATGTGCACTGCTAATCGTGACAATATGCTGTGGCTGTAATCCTAAAAGTACTCTCCCGTATAGCTCTAGGCAGGTAGAAGCTGTGGTAAACGCATGATTAGCTCCGCCTCTAATGTCACGAAATATTTGCGATAATCTGTTCGAATCCAGAATTGCGCTGCCGCCGCTTTCTATCATTAGCATTTCAACTGCTTCCGAACACAACATAGCAGCATACCCAATATCCGTTTGGATTCGTACAAAATCTTCTTGATTTAATAGTTCCCCACGTTGTACATAATTCTCTAGAATGTCGATAGATCGATTGATATGAAGATGTGCGGATTCAACCTTCATAGCTGCCAGCCCTACTTTGTACTGAATGTGTCCAACCTCTGCTTGCGATCTGTGAATGGTCATGGCTATTCCCTTTTTAGGCGCTCTTTCAATAAAGTGCTCCAATGCCCCTCTTGCCAGCCCAAGAATAGTGCTTATACCTGTTGTAATACTGGTAATTAGAAATAAATAATGCTTATATCGATCTTCCCCTTGTAAATGTTGTAACCTATTCTCATCCACTTCTTCGAAATTTTCGTCAGCAACATATTCATTGGGAATAAATACATAATTCATTTCTAAACTATTACTTGCCGATCCTTTTAAACTCATCGTATGCCAATCATCGACAATTTTAATTTCATCCATGGGAACAACGGCCAGCTGCATCTTCGGATCTTGTTGCATCGCACTAGCATCTTTTAAATTTAACAATGCATGTGTTGCGTGCTTTGACCCAGAACCAAATGCCCAACGGCCATACTCAACCAAATAGCCTCCATCTACCTTCTTTACAACGGTTTTAATGGCTTGTAGTACCGAACAAAATTTCACCTCGTTTTCTTGTTTAAAAATCTTATCGACCACTTCTGAGGGCAGCAGTTGTGATGAACTATAGTTATTTCCGTTTATATTTTGAACCACCCAACCTACGGAACCATTTCCTCTTGCCACTTCTGAAACAATTTCAATCATTGCTCGTATACTCACTTCATATCCACCGTATTTTTTCGGTGTTCTAAGCTTGAAAAGTCCTGCTCTTGAAACTTTTTCAATAATCTCTTCGGGTATATGCATGTCTTTATCAATTCTTGTTCCATATTCCTTTAACAATGGAACTAATTCCGTCGCATTCTGGAGAAGTTTTTGCTCTTCATCGGTAAGTTGAATTACTTTACTTAAGGTTGACAATAGAAACACTCTCCTCATTACACGTATTAGGTTTTGATATGGATTCTGAGATAAATGACTCATAAACTACTTTATAATGCTCCGATCAAGAGGTGGGCATCTCCGCTCTATATCTCATCATCGTGCACCTCAAGAAACTTCCAGTTATTTGGAAGACAGTAGTTTACAATAAAAAGCTGACGCCGAAGAGGATAATCTCGTTGTATTTTTTTGATGATACGGCCTTTAATCTCGACGACTTCAACGGAGCCATCTTTGAATTCCATATAGAAGTCTGGTGTATATACACGTTTTTTGTATTTCTTGCCGCAATGCTCCACAGCCTCCACAATCTCAAAGGTTTTATGCAGTTCCAACTTATGGAGAAAACCTGCAATAATCAAGGGAACTATTCGCTTATTATAGAAGCGCTCCTCCGCATCGCTATCAAATGCGGGACGTTGAGTAGGCAATGGCTCCCGAGGTTTTACCAATCGTTGATCTTGCTCTCGAATTTTCACATGAGGATTCGATGTAAGGAGCTCCATGAGATCGGCTTCAGACATATGCATAGGCTCACCTCATTATGACCAGTCTGATTTGGCGACTTTCACTCGTCTAACGAAGACTCCAAGAACAAGCCCAGCAACGGCAATCAACATAGCGAACAAAAGTGCGTTCTGCATCCCTGCAATCAATGCCAGTTTTGTATTAGTCGGGTCTGAAGGGTTAGGTACATCCTTCATAAAGCTTGCTACTCCGCTTGTCATAACGCTAACCGCTACTGCTAATCCGAGAGCCCCAGCAATCTGCTGTAGCGTAGTCATTATAGCCGTTCCATCCGGGTACATCTCGGCAGGAAGCTGATTAAGCCCATTCGATTGAGAAGGCATCCATACCATTAGAACTCCAATCATTAGGCAGGAATGCAGGATCACTATCAAAGTAATCGTGGATGCCATCGTAATACTAGAAAAGAACCACAGTGAGGCCACGGTTAAGAGCAAGCCGGGAACAACTAGAAATTTGGTTCCAAATTTATCAAAGAGCGTCCCAATGACGGGGGAAAAACAGCAGAAAGGATACTGCCCGGAAGAAGAATGAGACCCACCTTCAGAGCGCTTATTTCAAGAACGCGAATCATAAACATCGGAAGAATAAACATGGCCGACATTTCAGACATCATGCAAACGAACACCAGCAATGTACCGATAACAAACATCGGATTTTTAAGCGTTCTTAAGTTCATAAGCGGTTTCTTCATGTTCAGTTGCCGGAATACAAATAGTATCAAGGCTATAATGCCCACGATTAGGGATACAATGACCTTGGAGTTGCTCCAGCCATGATCGCTTTCTCCAACGGTACTAACAGCGTACACGACACCCCCAAAACCCAAGGTTGACAAGATCAAAGAGTAAAGGTCGATACGTGGTTTAGTTATTGGTGATACATTCTTTATATACGTAGCGCCAACGAGTAAAGCAATCAGCAGGGTCATTAAAGATACCCAAAATATCCAATGCCAACTCAGCTTATCGAGCAATAGACCCGAGATGGTTGGGCCTATAGCAGGTCCCACAGTGAAAACAAGCGTAACCAGACTCATCGCTGATCCGCGTTTCTCAGCCGGAAATATGATTAGAGCTGTATTGAACATCAATGGGAACAGGAGACTCGCTCCTACAGCTTGTAATATACGTCCTATCAACAGGATTTCGAAACTTCCGGCCATGCCTCCAATAGCTGAACCTACGATTGAGATAATGAGTGAGGCCAAGAAAAGTTGCCTCGTGGTAAACCACTGGATCAACAATCCTGAAAGTGGAACTAAAATTCCCAGTGTGAGTAAATAACCACTACTTAGCCACTGGACTGTGGATTCCGTAATAGCAAACCGATTAATCAAATCGCTAATAGCTATATTAATTGCAGTTTCATTAAACGTACCTATTATACCGGCCAGCATTAATGAAAACATAATAGGTAAAACTTTAACATTTGGAACCTTTTGTTGTTCTGAAACAGTACCTGATTGCAATACCTTCACTCCTCTATTTCTTACTAATTTTCACTGCATTACTATCTGCAGCACGGGATCATTTTTATATTAGTAAGCTCGTTCACCGGAGCCTCGGTAGCAGGCAGCGCATTGAGTTATTTTCATATCTGAACCTCCTTGTATATTTATCTCATTCTCTCTCTAAAATCCTTTGAAGAGTTAAACTCGGAAGCGGACGTTATGTATCACCACTTCAGCTCTTCGGTCACATTTCTTTGAAAAAATGTGACTTTTCGTATAGAGGAGAACTTTCAACTTTTTGATCATAGCACACGCGTGTCAAGTACCCCCCTCATCGAAAGAAAAAGTCAACCCCCTATATTTTTTTGTGCAAAAGTTAACATTTAATATTTAATTGCAAATATACTTAATGATGAAAGTTTCCGAATGAAATCACTTCAGAAATTTAGGAAAAATGCTCTAATAAGTTTGTTGTAGCTACTTTACTTTGATTATTTGGTATAGAAATTTTAATTAAATACAAGTTCTTGTCCTTTGACATTTAACATAGTTATGTATCGAAAAAAAGAATAGGTAGAATCCCCCCCTACATGCAGGGTATGTATTTAAAGCTCATTTAAATTAAACGTAAAGCCGCTCCTGAAAATTCAGGAGCGGCTATCATGATATAAGCTCTTCATTTTGGGCTGTGTGGTTTTAGAAGATACCAGCTTTTTGCGATGTTTCTTTGATCCCATTAGTCCCCTCAACTACAGTTCGGCCCCAATCCGTCAGATTACCATTAGGTCCTGTTGCAAGATTGAGATAGGAGAATTCGGAGCTATTACCATGCCAAGACCAGGCTAACCAGCCAATACCTTTGGATCGGCCGTATCTCATGATTTCTGTCTCGTCGACATCCGCTCCCTTATGGTAACCGCCAAATTCACCAATAATCAGAGGAAGCCCTTTATTCAGAACACTATCGATATTGCTGCGTACAGTTTGAGCATCTTTACCAGCGAACTCATACATATGGATGGAAAATACCGTATTCTTCAAGTAATCAGCTGCAAACACAGATTGTCCAAAATCCGGTATAGACTGAGGATACTGTCCCCATCCGGCACAGTCGACGATGAGCGTATTTTTGATTCCTGCATTTCTGAGCTTAGGAATAGCCTGCTTGTACCCTTCCGCCCAATTGCTACCATTCCACGTTCCGTGCCATTCGTTAGCAATGTTTACGATAACTCTGTCTTCCTTGCCAATTAGAGCATCTTTTATGCTAATCCAGTAATTCACAGCCGCATCTAAAGAAGCGTAATCGTCTTTGCCCGTAGCGTCATGAACTTCAAGCACAGGAATCATTTTATTACTTGTGACTAAGGAGATAATTTCTTCCACTTTATTTATATCATCCTTCTGGTACACGTTTCCGTTTGAAAGTACAATCCGAACTGTATTAGCACCTGTCTGAGCAATTGCCGGGATAGCTGTGTAAAGTTCATCTTTGTGCCAGGAATGAGCATAATTGACGCCCCTCATAACAAACGGCTTGCCGGTAGAATCATACAATTGGGTTCCGCTCACATAAAATCCTGAGGCAGCTTGTGCCTTTGAGAAGAATCCCCCTAAACCTATCATGATGAGCAGGCCAACCAGTCCAGACAGTAATGCTTTTCTTAACAATACTTTCATTTTTATTCCTCCTTAAATTTATTATTCAACTCGCTGCTACACAGATGTATTGAGTATATGTAGGCCTATGTATAGCAGTAAGCTAAACACAATATTATGCGAAACTAAATCAATGTTATTTTTTGTTATCCTAATATATATTTAAGAGTTATTCAATTGTTTTTCTATTTTTATTTTATTTTTTTTGGAATAAAGACACAAAAATTTCATTATTACAGACCTGAACCATCCCATATATTGCTATTATCAATACATACCATCATATATTTTCATATTTAAGTTAGCCAAACAAATATTAAAACACCAAACTTTTTTAAAAAAATAGGCTTATTTTATGTATAATAACCTAACATTTTGCTGCTGCCACTCATCGTTAGCCTGCACCTTGCTCATCTTGAATATATCCAAGGGTAAATTCCACTGGCCTGGTCAGCCACCTGCGGGAATAGACCTGCCATAACGAGCGAATAACCATTCAAAATCCATAGTTTTTCTAAAGCAGATGTACCCAGATCACGGGTCAAGCTTGTAGAGCTGTGTAAAGGATAGTCATATCCATAACAATGGCAGAAGCGCACTTTATACGATCAATAGAATCATCCCGCGTTTGAATGCTAGCATCTTTTTCGTTCCTCTATACCTATATGCATTATTTGACTTGTGCTCTTGTCATTCTAATATATAGGGTTACCCTACAGTCAAACTCGAATTCCTAGGGTACTATGGAAAACAAAGTTTTGAAGATCAAGATGGAGGAAGAAACCGTGTCTAAAAAAAATCATCAATACTTTACTACTAGCGAGCTGGCCAAAACATGTGGGGTAACTAAACATACCCTTTTTCATTATGACGAAATTGGACTTTTGAAACCTGAGTTCACCAATTCCAAAGGGTTCCGTTATTACTCTATTCATCAGTCTTACGTGCTTGATATTATCAATGTACTTAAGAAGACAGGAAGCTCACTACAAGAGATCAAGGAATTTATTCAGAATCAGAACACATCTATGTTCGTAAAACTTCTAAAACAGAAACAACGTGCTCTGGAACTTGAACACCTTAGAATAGAACGGATGCAGAGTTTTCTGAAAAGTGCTATCGATATGACGGAGCAGGCCATGCATGTTTTGCGAGATGCTCCGACGTTAGAGCAAAGTGAAATGGAATATTTCATTGCTACACAGTTAGACCCTGAAGATGGTGACAAGGGGTTTGCCAGCAAATTAAGTGAACATCGAGAGTATTGTGAGAAACACTTTATAAATCAAGAATTCCCTATCTGGGCCATTCTATCTAAGGAACGTTTTGTATCAGGGGATTACTATCCCGATTATGTGGCCAATATGTTGAAAGCTCCTATTCAGGGAGAAAGATTGTTTATCAAACCGAAAGGGCAATATGTGGTCATGGATCATAAAGGGTCATACGAAACGATGTCAGATACGTATTCGATTATAAAAAAATACATGGATAGTCATGGGATGATAGTATGCGGAGATGTATACGGAATGGAACTGCTTAGTTATCATGCAGAGAAAAATCCTAACAATTATATAATCCGAATATCGGTTGAGGTTTTAGCATAGTGTGCGGATTTTTCTAATAAGACACTTGGGGAAGAATAGTCAGTTTGCCCTTCGATTTATTAAGTTTAGAATTTGAATTGTAAGTGATATCATTTTGTATGGGTAAAGAATTTATTTTTAGTTCATTCATGCGGGGACAGTATCCAAGATAGACAATACTCTTTTTTCGTAATGATTGCATTAGCGTCTATTAATGTTTTAAATTATCTCATTAAGTAGCTTTTACGGGTATTCTCTTTTTGGACAGTACTTGTTAAATTTGAACATTGGTGTGTCATTACGCATCATCGAATAATCTTTAATCAAGATTATTCGATGATGCGTGGTATTTCATTTGCTGTAACCAAGAAGTCTAAAGAGAATCTTTCTGTTGCCAACCAATAAATAACACAGGAAGAATATGATATGGCTTATCAAGATTACGCGTATACCTAACAAATCCAGCCACTTTATAATACCATCAGTACCCGAACACAAAATAAGTTGCTTCCTAAATGAAGGTTGTTAGTAAATTTTTTAAACTATACTCAGGTAATAAAAAAGACGCTCTAGGTTCCCCTGAAACGTCTTTTAAAAAACCACAAATATAAGCCCTAGCGGTCGATATCAAAGTTTGCGGAGCTACAAAGCTTACGCTTCCCTCCGGCTGTGGTAACGCCCGGCGATCCACCTTACCGTTCTGCGTCAGGGGTAATTGTTCCAGCTGTACGAAATTCGACGGGCACCATGTAACCCGGCAGCTTTTGGCGCAACTCGATTGCCGCTACTTCCGCAGGGGTCACACATAAGCACAAAGATCAAAATAAAAAATTCATACATCAGTTTTTTGAAATTTATACTACTATTATAATATATCATTTCAATGAAGATTTTTAAGCAAGGGAATATCTATATTGAAATTGTAAGTTGTTTGGTATCTTCAATAAGAATTCTAGCTCTTTGCTGCATCAGGAATGTAAAATAATGCAGATATCTCATCCTGTAACTGTCGAATATTCAAACACTATTTTATTTAATGCGCTAGTTAATTCTAAGCATTAAATGAATGAATATATTGTTTCTAATCAATCGATATTCCTATTTTTCAGTTAATTTTGTTGTTGGTAGGTAGATCATCAATAATTATGTCTATTGGTTTCTTATTTTTAAGATGAGGAGAAGTCAGCATATAAATTAATCGCATTGCATCCTTCAGTCCATCTATCTTACCTTTTTCATATTCATTCATTTTTTCTTTTCCTAACCTGTTTACTGAAAGTGTGAGGGCATCAATAATTGCCTTTTTATGTTCCAAATCATCCCTCCTAACAAACATCTGTATTTAAAGGTTAGCAACCACCAAAAATCGGTAAGTTACTGTAGCTTACATTCAGTCAGTATTTTTTAAATCATCTAATGTTTTAAGGATATTGATTACAAAACTTTACATTAATGGCGCCTGTCGGTTCTCTCCTTCCTTCTTCGACCAGTCATCCGTACCCTGCGCCTAGATTTTACGAAGGTTGAGAACGAAGTAAGGGAAACAAAAGCCATGCAGGAATATCGAAATACCAGCCTGCATCCGGCAGACATAATAGCCCTACTTTCTCAAACGCCATTGTCTGATCATCACTCTGCTAAAGGTAAAACAGAATTTGAAAATGGTATGGACGGTTAGACTGTACCTTAATAAAGACATTTTATTTACTGTGCCTATCTCACTAGAGGGCTATTTGATTAGACGGAAGAGAAAGTTGTGAAACGTACAACTCCATGGGTATTAGCCCATTTTAATAGACTTAAAAAAAGCCCCTAGACAGCAAACTGGTGAGTTCTTCTAACGTAGGCAGCAGTTCGTCTTCCGGACATCTCCACCACAACGAATTGCTTTCGATGGCCGTGAGCGGCTGAACGGAATGCGCGCGTCGAATGGTTCCCACGCCCGCCTCTGACAGTCCCCAATGTTTATCTTTTTCCGCCTGAACCAAATCTCCTAGCGCTTAGGCTACTTTCCTCCGATTGAATAAAAATGATTAATGCGGTGAAGTTACCGCTGAAGCTTGGCTTACAATCACTCGGCGGATAAAGAACGAGATCACCAGACCGATCACCGCTACGATCATTGCAATCCAAAACACATGCTCCGACTCCACCGTCATTGCATTTGCTAATTCTGCCGTCTGGTTCGGCGCAGGTAATTCTTTACTAACTTGTACTGTCTACATGACGGGGTGTAGTAATAACCTGTTTTAGTTATGATATAAATGTAAATAAATTGAGTTATTACTATCCAAAAATCTATAAATATCATAAAAAACGAAAAAAGGATCTGGCTAAATCCCCACACTTATATTTCTTCGCGCGTTCATTTTTCGCCAATTGTTTCATGGAAATCTGCTAAACACCCCCATAAAAATTCAAGCATTTTCTCATCAGGATTCCCCTCTAATAACTGTAAGAATACCGTACCCGATTAAATGATTCCACAGTTCCCTAATCAGGCTCCAAAAAAATAGGATGTTTTTTGATGAATTTCTTTCTAACATAGTGGTCTATAGCTTTGAAACAACTACTATTTTCATTGTAAGAATCATTCTTAAATTGATCTCTAAGTAAGTAATCTTGTGTCGAAGAAACTTTAACATTAAAAAACATTTTGATTTAGAGACTTTATTGTCCAATACTATGCTGAACTACCCAAGCATTCGTAATATCTTAATCCTTTTCTTAGCTAGCAACAGAACTATCTACTAAAAAACAACCAACTATAATAGCTATAGCCAGTTGTTATACGTTTCTTCAAGTTACAAAATATCCTCCTGGATTATACCACTCAGTTTAATGGCTATCTACACTTGTCACTTTGATTAAGAAGCGACAGTACAATTAAGCAATAGTTTGCAAAGGAACGATCTGTATCCCATCAAGTTTTAGCGGAACAATTAGATGCATTATTTGGGGATGTTTGTTAATAGAAGCTGATCTTTATTTAAACAATAGGGGGACAAATTCATTTGAGTAAAGGACAAGAACTAGACCCTTCAAAGGTTTTGTTTTTGTCCTCCAATATGTGTTGTGGTTCAAGGACATTCTAAACTTTATGCTAGGTGCTTTCTCTGCAGAATGGTCACGGGACGTCACTAACTCAGTATTCTCCATTACAGATAGGGACAGCTCTTATTATCATCATCCAAGAGTGATTTCCATAGCCACATTGGCGGTTTAGACTGAATTGCTATTCAAAGATCTCTTTATAAATATTAATCATCTTACGAATATTCTTATTTTCTTGTTTCATAAGTTTCGAAGTAAAAATGTGTATTAGCTTATTTTTATCTGTATTTTTTTCAATAGGATTGTCGCCGAAATAAAAAAACTCAGAAGGGCTCATTTCTAAAGCTTTAATCAGCTTTTCAAGGGTTTCGATAGAAATATTCCGCTCCCCTCTCTCTACTCCTCCTATATATGTACTTTGTAACTGAGCACGCTCGCCAAGTTGTTCTTGGGTTAAGCCGCGCAATTTTCTTATTTGCCGAATACGAACCCCAATAAGTCCAGCTAAATCAGTCACTGATACCACCACCTACATTAAGCCTAAATAGATGAGCGAAATCAAAACAGATCATTATACTATAAATACCATTGTAAAAAGAACTTATAAGTTCTATATTTATTTTATTCATCAAACATAATGGAGTGACAATATTATGGACCAAAGAATACCGCAACAAGTTGTTATTGAAAACGTGATCCAAAGCAAAATGCGTGGCAAGGTTATTTATCAAAGTAACGTGCCAGCCACAATAGCGTTAAACCTTACTTTTGTTAAACCTTATGACGATAAGTCAGGAAAAGGATACCAACGCCCAGTAGATCCTAAACGTTGTCATGATTTTGCTTTGTACTTATCCAAAGGCGATGATGCTTTATTCACGCCTGTGTTGTTAAATGCTTGTTCTAACTGGGAGTTTAGCGCTTATGACAAACTACGGCCTAATTATGGCCGCCTATTATGTAAAGGGAAGGCTTCTCTTATGGATGGACAGCATCGGCTTGGTGGCATTCAGAGGTATATCCAAGAAACAAACGCAGATATTATGGTTCCTTTCTTAGCGTTTCATTCTCTGGACGAAGATGAGGAGATTCAGTTGTTTGATACCATTAACACTAAAGCCAAAGGGATCGGCCCTTCCCTCAGTAAATACTTAAGGCGTGACTCTGATGAGCTAAGCTGGGTTGCCACCGAATTACTTGTACGCAAAGAAAGTCCGTTTTATAACATTGGCAGTATTATCGGGAAACGAGTTAAAGCCCGGCACATTACCTTGCAAAATCTATATCGTACTCTTCATTTCTTATTTAAGAAGGATGATGTAGCATTATTATCAAAAGAGGAAAAACTCAATATTGCACTACATTATTACAATACTTTAAAAGACACGTTCTCTTATGAATGGTTGGATTATGGCGGTCATCGTATAACTCATATAGTTTGTCTAGATGCCTTGTCTATAGCTGCTGGGATTGTACTTGACAAGTTTTTTTCACTTGAAAAAAAGAAAATTGACTACACGTCACTAACCCGCGCTGTACAAAAGCTGAAGGATATAGATTGGTCTTCAACTGGACATCTTCGTTATCTTAAGGGATTGTCTGGATCTAAGTCTTTAGCAACTGAACTCGCAGACATCATGGCTAAATAATTAAAAAGAGCCTGCAGAATTGAAAGAAACTGCAGTGCTCTTTTGGTTTAAATGATTTTTCTGAATGATTTCAAAAATATTGACGTGTGACCAGACTTCACCATTAGTTGAGTATCTACCAGACTTCATTTCGATCCGATCATTAGAAACAACAATTACCTCGCTCATTCTTAATATCCTATTAGTATACAATGAGCCATTCAAAAAACGTATTCATTATTTCAACTGAACATTTCAATTAAAAAAATAATAGTTCTCTGAATTCTTAAGGTGATTTTCTAAGATGATTGGTTCTAATCTCTATCTTATCAAGTATACAAAATTTTGTGATCCTTACTTCTCTCAGTAAATATAGATACATTAGTCCCTTTCTATTTTCATTTACAAAATTCCGTATATTTCGTTTGTCTGTTCTTTGATTTCTAGATAAGTCACAACCAATATCGGTAAATTGATTTATTATTTCTAATCTATTCGATTTCTCTTGTAGGCTTTTTGTTTTATTCTTCTTTTCTTAACAGAATTATATGGACACAGAAGATGCAATTCCTTTTTTTCTTTTTTTTCTTTCCACCAGTGAAATTCATAACTTTCATTATCTGACCAGGGTAATTTAGCAATGTAAAATGGAACATCGTTCTGATCGAATGGAATAGTACCAACTTTAACACGTCTATTAGCAAAATCCGCCGATTTCTCCAACCAATTCAAAAAATAATGATAGGCAAAGTGAATAATAATTCGATTAAGTCCCCATTTTAGAGATGCCCGACTTTCAAGTGTTATATCTTCGGTTTCTCTTCTAAAGTAGCGATATAGCTCTGAAAGTTGATACGAAAAGTAAGGAGGGAAACGTAAATAGGGTCCTTCACTTCGGTCAGGAGTTCTACAATTATCTACTCCTCCAAGAAAAAAAAAATTCTGTAAAGAATGTCGCCAGTTTAAATATGCATAAGCATAAGGACAAAGAGGTTCATTATTTTTTTCTTCTAAGCTTCTAAAAAAATGTTTAATACAAGTTTTATGATCCGATAATTCTTTCCTAATATGCTTTGCTAACCCGCTAATTGTTATTTCAAATGACTGATTCAGTTCTTTGATGAATTCAAGATACTTCATTTTCCATATATAATCACTATTAATTTTTGGATAGTACTTTTTGGTATAAATTTGATCTTCACGCTTCTCTTTTATTCCTCTTATATTTTTAATATATGAGGAGCTAGATACTACGTAATGATTATGTTTATCAAATTCATCAGTTAAAGATTTACGTTCATCTTCCTTCTTAATTAAATCGTACACTTTTTCAAGTGCGTTAGGCATTGAAGCCCAATCAAAATTAGGATCAATAAAAAGGCTCGCCAATCGTTCAACCTGAGAATCATTTAGATTTATCCATTTTTTCACTACTTCCGAGTGTAACTCTTCTATAGAAGTAGGCTTCCAGTCAATTAAGGTATAATCATTATATGATAGGAAATTGTATCCACATCTGCAGATAAAGGGGGCTCTAAATTCATTGCGCAGTAACAGATAGGGAATCTTAGAGCTACAAGATGGACACTCGTATTTCAAAGGTGTTAGATGAAATGGGCAGTCGCTTAAAAGGACAAATTGGTGAAATAAACTATGATAACCCTTTTTAAAGCATTGTTCACAATAAGCAAGTTCTCTCCGAAAAAAAATTGGGCTTTCGAATTTCTTTGGACCGTCAAAGTTCCAATCCGGCATTACTCCTACAATGCTCTTCACATACCTTTCATTTGTTGAGACAAGGTCATATTGTAAGCCCTCTAAAAGTTTACTAGGATCAAAAGCATTTAGATTAATTAGATCTCTAATTAGATTACTTGAAGGATTTTTCAAAGCCTTAACCCTCTCATTTCCAAAGAGCTGAAGAATGTCCTTCATATCTGCCTCATTAGCGTGTTTGAACTTTTCAAATAACCCCCATGGAGATTCAAAGGGAGAAATCCAATCTGATCTCCAACAAATCTTAGCATACATAGTTTTATCAACCTTTTTTTCTTCTAATTGAAAAATAGTTGCCATTTTTACCTCACCTGATTAAGATAAGACATCCATATATATTTCGTTTTCGATATAACCTGATTTTTGGATAGCTTCTTGCCAGTGTACCTTGGTTAGATAATCTACAGATCTCCCATCCATACCAAATTTTTTTAAAACATATTCAACAGACAAGGTAAAGTATTGCATCGGAATCTCAAACTCACCATGTAAACCATTTTCGGTTCTTAATTCATTGAAAATATCATAAATATCTTTTGCATAATTTTTAAGTCTAAAATTATCTTCAAAGGAGTCAGGAAAATAATATCTTGTGTACGACCAACCACTTCCAATAGGATATTCCGATTCTACGTCGTAACCATCTAAGCAGGTTTCTATATCATCCATTTTTTTAATTCCCGAAAATTTATATTCATGCACCATAAATCTCCCGACAATTTGAGCCTTTTTTGCACTTAAAAAAGCCGTTCGTTGATAAATCAGCTCCTCTTGTCCAACCAGAATTACAGTTAAACTAATTCCATCCGCCTCCAACTTATTATAAATATCCATAAGAATCTCATATTGTAATTCCACAAGACTTTGAGCGTCGTCAATAAAGAAAATAATTCGATGAGTTCCGGATGTCTCGGCCTTCTGCTTTAAAAACTTAATTAGTCGCTCTCTTTTCATGATGGTTTTACCTGAATAGGGAATTGCATGTCCTACACCTACTAATAATTCCTCTAGGTATTTATTCTCGTTCATTGTCTTGTTACCTAAGTCACATAATATATGATAGATAGGTAAATTGTCACCGAAGTCATACGGAAGTGCTTGAGATAGATAGCGAATAGCTCTCGATTTTCCTAGTCTAGGTCGCCCATAAGCCAGCCCACCAGGTGAACGATTTTCTATCCACTGCTTAATTTCTTCATACATCCTTGCGACTTCCTTAGTACCAATAAGATATGTTGTTCTCTCAACTGGGTGGCTTCCCAAAGGAACTAGAGGACGTTCAATAGTATTCATATATCCATCTCCAAATTAGTAGTTGAAAGTCCTTAATGGCTTTGTTATCGTTTCATTTTGTTTACTTATGTTTTTTTCTAATGACGAAAGTTGAGTTGAAGATTGACTATTTTCACTTACAATTTGCTCCATTACATCCTCACTTTCTTGAATATCAATCCTCCGTAGCTCTTCTTCTTTAGTTTTTCGTAAAACTTCTGCATAATGACTTCGATAACGTTTGCTCTTTGAACTTTTCTTCTTTATAAATTCGTGATATACAGCAACGGGATTTTGATAAGGAGTAAAAGATATATCTCCATTATCGCGCAATTTGTTTATCGCCTTACGCTCCACTAATGAGTGGGGGCTTATCCCCCACTTTCCAGATGCGGTGAGGTAACCAAACTCACTGCCATCAGGCAGAAATGCTCGAATAACTCGTAAATCTTCAGTATTGATGAGCAATGTTAATTCTTTTCCTATTAAAAACGGACTATTAGAAAGAACACTACTTCGATAATCTACACCCTCGTAATGAACAAAAGGACGCCTACCATTCTTCGCATTACCTCGTATTGTTCTATCCAATTGTAAAGAAAAGAAGATGATATCCTTCCTTTTAAAAACTTCTAATGTTCGGGGGAGCATATTTCTTAATTCTATTCTTTGTTTCATCAGTTCAAGAGGCGAAAAATTGTTTATACCTCCATGGCGTGTTCCATTGTAATCTGAGATAAGGACATCAGTGAGTTCTTCCAGGTGATCTAAAGAGATCTCATACCGCTTAGCTGCGCCTTCTGGGTCTCTTCGAATTGGATCATTTGGATGACTTCCAGTTGTACTTATCAAATTATGGAACCCTCGGTTTTCAAGCGTACGAAAAAATCTTTCGATGATTCCTCTAAACTCTGGTACTCCAGCAGGACCGGGATTTATCCTACAATCTACCACATGATACAAGCGATCGCGAACCAATTCAGATAGATTAGCCTTCGCATTGTCACAACTAAATTCATCCCATAACGCCCATTCTGCTTGTGGTATCACCTCAGAAGGGAAACCACCTGATCCGAGATAGTTTAAGCCATCGATAAGTAATGACCTTTTTGAATACGGCATTACTGCATTCTTAATACATTTAAGGACATCATATTGCGTATACTCTTTATTCAAGCTTAGATAATAGCCAATTATAACTCGAGTGGCTACATCAATAATGACCAGTAACCATACCCGCTCTATCGTATCTGTTACCCAATCCCCTTCAGGGGTTTTGTATGATATTGTAAAAAATGCATCAACTCGATGCCCATCAAATTGAACCCTTTGGTATGGCCGAACTAGCAAGGGAGTTGTTAACTGAGTATTTTTTGAGTTCATTTTTCTTGCATTTCGCGATGCTTCTGGACCATAGAGGCTTGCTGCTGAACCAAAATTTTTAGATTCTATTATTTTAAAGTAACGATATAAAGATCTCTTTCCTTGGTCCGATGTGTTAAACGGATAATCTCTTTCACCTAATCCTTCTTTTTTGCAAAGTTCTAAAAAGTAATAATGAATATCGTTGCCTCTCACAAACTGAGGTTCTTTTCGGGACCCTATTTTTCGAAGATAGGCTTTTGTAAGCTTTTCTTTTATTAATGGGTACTCATCCATTAGTTTGGAGAATGCCCCCGTTAATTTTGGAATACGATTATTTCCATCTTTTGCAAAGGCAGATGTATGTGACTTTCTTTGATAATTAGAAACTCTCTTTTGTGGTATCAGAGCCCGAAACCCCCAAATAATATCTGTACCATCATCCCACATTAAGCATCTTTTTATAAGACGACGCACTTCCTTTTCATTTATGCCCGTTGCTTCAAATATTTCTTGGTTGGTTAACTTTTGTTGCATGTATAAACTGACTGCAAGTTCACGTTTTTCATACAATTCAAGACTAGCTTGATCTAAAGATAACTTATTTACTATAGGCCAATTTGATAAATCAAGATATTTCTCGTGCATTTGGAACATTTCTAATAAGCGTTTTCTGCTCAACGTAAAAACACCTTCGTTTCAGGACCAAGTGGATTTTGATTAATGTTACTTGAAACCAATTCTTGGATAATTAGCATATATAGAGTTTTTTGAAAGTCATATATGTTTGTTTCGTTTAGTAATTGCGCTTCGAGATCCATTATGTTAATCAATCCTTTTTTAACATGGTTAATTATTCTATCTTTTAATTCTAGATTTAATGAAGCAATATCATAGTTATAAGGAAGTAGGCGTTTCTTATTTTCCAGGAGTATTGAGTTTGAATAAATATCGCTTTCCATTGTAACTACATGGCTATGATTATTAGACTGTGTCCAAAGTTTCACAGCATTTATTTTTTCAAACATGCCGATATTAAAATTTTCATTATGAGAATCCAATTGATGGGAGTGGGCAATATTTATAAACTCCTCTTTACTTTTCCTTTTGACCCACATATCGATCAACGCCGTGTCAGGTTTTCCAAAGTATGAATGATTAATTTCTAAGGGCTTTTCGCAATAGTTTATTACTTGCGGATCCATTTCAATTAATACCCAATGGTCATACTCAAGTTGTCCATATAGCCTAACTTCCCGGTTTAACTTCTTACTAAATACAAACCATCTATTTACCCCGAGTTTTTTTGAAATAATAGGTTTATACATATGCCCGCCTCATTGTGAAAAATAGTATTAACAACCTAATTCGTCAAAGTACTTTGCACTCCTCTTTCGAAAAAGATCTATTTTTGTCAAACCAGACTACATAAGGTCGATTTAAGCAAAATTATATTTAGCCGTACCACTAAGTAATTCTAAATTTACTGCCGCTCTAAATGTTACAAACTCCTCAAAAGGGTGAAACTTTGTGTCATTTACCTCGAAAGGGTGAAACTTTGTGTCGCAAATTTGTGACACAAAGTTTCTCCTAAAATAAAAAAATCCTTATTTTATAAGGATTCAGTAAGGGCTAAGCTTTGTGTCACTGGACACGTGATATTTGTCCGTTGATGTTCAGTGACAACAAGTTTACCCCATTTCTTATATGACTTCTGTTGGAATAAGCCTAAAGCATTTTGAATATCATATTTCTGATACCATTTTCTTTGAAAGGGATAAACTTGTTGTCACATTTTCATGTTCATTCTCTTGTTTCAGTAAAATATCATTACAAGTAGTTATAAAACTACTTTTGATTTCTTTCGAGGTTTACATTACTTATCCATATTATTCACCGCATTCTTCATCTCTTCATCAGTTAAATGAGTATAAATCATTGTTGTTTGAATGGATGAATGCCCTAATTGATTTTTTAATCTAGGTACATCATTATTCTCCAGGTGATAACGCGTTGCAAATGAATGTCTCAGAGAATGCACGGTTAAAGCTGGTTTTCCAAAAGCTGTAGCATATTTTTCGATCAGTTTCTCTATGGATCGCTGAGTTAAGCGTCTGCTTTTTCCTTTACGACCTATGGGAGCTGCAATAAACAAAAAAGGTTCGTTTTTTTCTGGGATATATCTAGATTCTCTGATCTGCAGATAATTTTCTAAATCCAGTAACGCTTGCTTGCTGAAATATACATATTGTTCTTTATTACCTTTGCGTATAACACGCACTAAAGCTTTATTTATATCCAGATCTTCAATGTTAATACCTGCTACCTCAGAGAGCCTAAGACCAGATCCTAAAATGAGGGAAACAATGGCTGTATCCCGTTCACGATTAAACTGATGGAAATTGAAAATACGTTTATTCTCTTTATTGATTTCTCCGAAATCATGAGATATAAACCGCCTAAATGACTCAAAATCGTCTTCCCTGAGAATTTTCCCATCCATACGATTGGCAATGGTTTCTTGGCTTTCTTTAACTACATTTAAATCCATTTTGGCCATAACATTGCGCTGGATATATGGCTTTAGGTCACTTGTCTCAGCTTTATTCTGTAAGTAATCAAATCTAGCGAAGAGATCTTGATTCGATAAACCACGGGTGTTCGTCGCTTGTGTGATTGATCAACAAATCCATGATTCCTTTCATACCTCGACTATGAAAGGAATCATCCTCTTTATATCACCAATGCCATCCCCATTGGAGTCCATAAAAAATTTGATAAGCCACAGCTTCTTTCCACCATGCCCTTTTCATATTGCTTGATCCTTTTTCCCTTATTCTAAATTCAATTCATAAATATTTTTCAACCAGTTAAGATTAGAAATTTATTGATCATACACTTTTGTACGATATTCATTTTCATTTATTGAGTGTATCGATAAGGTACATCCTCGCTTCATAAGGACGCATTTCTATATCAGACATGTTATTTGGATAATTGGATATTAGCAGCTGTTTAGTCTCTGCCAGCTCTTTCTGAAGTGGGAGATGGGTTGTGTATTTTTGAAAATTACATACTACAAGTAGTTTGGTTCCTTTCAGCGTTCGAGTGTATGCGAACAAATCTTTATTCTCGGGATACATCAGCTCATAATCCCCATATATGATCACTTCATGATCTTTCCTTAATCGGATTAGTTTCCGATAATAATGGAATATGGATTCAGGGTTATTTAAACTTTCTTGTGCATGGATATCCTTATAATTCGGGTTTACTTTAATCCAAGGGTTCCCTAATGTAAAACCAGCGTTGTCGGAAGCGTCCCACTGCATTGGTGTTCGAGCGTTATCACGCCCCTTTGCAAAGACTGACTCCATAACTTTATCTTCAGGGTATCCTTTCTCAATTCTATCTTTGTAGAAATTTAGTAACTCAATATCCCGATAGTCTTCAATTGGATATTGAACATTCGTCATTCCTAATTCTTCCCCCTGATAAATGTATGGTGTGCCTCGCATGCCATGAAGAAGGGTTGCCAACATTTTAGCCGATTCTATCCTGTATTCTCCGTCATCTCCCCAACGAGAAACGATTCGGGGTAAGTCGTGATTATTCCAAAACAAACTGTTCCAGGCATCCCCCTTCAGCTCTGTCTGCCATTTAGATAACACTTTTTTTAATTCTTGAAAATCTAGAGGCTTAAGATCCCACTTCCCTTTCCCCTCTTGTTCGTCCAAACTAATATGTTCAAATTGAAATACCATTGAAAACTCACTGCCGTCCGGGTTGCTATACAATTTGGCGATCTCTGGCGTAGCGCCCCATGTTTCTCCAACCGTCAGCAGGTCTCCTGCTTTTTGAAACGTCTCCTTGCTGAGTTCCCTGATATACTTATGCAGATTCGGCCCGTTGCTGGTAATTTTCAAATCTGGTTCTTTTCCGATTAAGTCAATTACGTCAAGCCGAAAACCGCCTACACCCTTGCCTATCCACCAATTGATCATTTCGTAAATTTCTTGTCGGACTTTTGGGTTTTCCCAGTTGAGATCCGGCTGTTTTACAGAAAAAAGATGTAAATAATATTGTCCTATCTCGGGTACCCATTCCCAAGCTGAACCACCAAAGATGGAACCCAAGTCGTTTGGTGGCATTCCTTCAACGCCATCTCTCCAGACATAATAGTCATGGTACGGATTTTCTTTACTTTTTTTTGCTTCTTGAAACCATGGATGCTCATCGGAAGTATGGTTCAACACCAAATCCATTATGATTCGAATGTCACGTTTCCCAGCTTCATGAATTAACATCCCCATATCATCCAAAGACCCGAACATCGGATCAATATCCCGATAGTCCGAAATATCATAACCGAAATCATCCTGAGGGGATTTACAAACTGGTGATAGCCAAATCGCACCGACACCGAGTTGCTGCAAATAGTCCAGACGGGAAACAATTCCTTTCAAATCGCCGATTCCATCACCATTACTATCTTGAAAGCTCCGTGGATATATCTGGTATACAACGATTTCTTTCCACCAATTTTTATTTTCCATTGTTCATTACAACCTTTCCAATAGACGCATAGTGTTTTTATCTTAATCAAGTCACATCATACAATTACTCTTTTACCGATCCTACAACAATTCCAGTCACAAAATATTTTTGAAGCAGCGGATAAATCAGCAGTAGCGGGATGACAGCGACTACGATTTTGGCCGCATTTAGATTTTTGTTTGAAATTTCAGTCAGGTTGCTGAGTTGTGCTGAGTTGGTGCCGGATTGAAGAAGTTCGGCAATATTCACGTTAAGGGACTGAATATAAGTCATTAGCGGATAATTGCTGACTTGGGTCATATAGATCAAACCGCTAAAGAAATCATTCCACGTTCCCACGATACTGAATAGTGCTACCGTCGCCAGCGCAGGGATGGACACGGGAACATATACTTTGAACAGAACCTGGAGCGGATTCGCCCCATCGATGAATGCTGCTTCTTCTAGCGCCTTAGGTACAGCAGAGAAGAAGTTCATGACAAGGATGACACTGAATATAGGGACAGCTCCCGGTAGAACAAGCGACCAAATTGTATTAAGCATATCGAGGTTTTTGATCAGTAGATAACTCGGGATCATCCCGCCGCTGAACAACATGGCAAAAATCATAACATTCATATAAATGTTTCTGCCCCTAAATTCCCTTTTCGACTTGGAGAGCGGGTATGCCATTAAAATAATAAGAATCATGTTGAGAATAAGTGTGAGCACAACACGTAGAACAGATATGCCAAAGGAACGCCAGAACTGAGCATCATCGATAATTTTCGTATACGCTGCTGTTGTAAAATTGACCGGTACGAGACCTACAGCATTAGCTGACACGGCCTCGCTGCTGCTGAATGAAATCGCAACGATATTCCATAACGGAAGAAGGCAGATCAATGCCAGCAATATGACGATGGCATTGATGACAAACCGGCCAATTCGATCTTTTAGGCTTACAGAATATGACATAGGCTTTGCCTCCTTAGAATATTTTTCGGTCGGTGTATTTCTTGGCCAAATGGTTGGCGGACAATAGCAAAACAATACCGATCACTGACTTGAACAGGCCAACAGCCGTACCGAAGCTATACTGTCGCCCAACGAGTCCAATCCGATATACATAAGTATCCAGAATATCTCCCGACTCATAGACAACCGGATTATACAGATTATAAATTTGATCGAAGCCAGCACTCAAAATATTGGTCAGACTCATCACTCCCATGAGCAGGATAATAGGCAACATACCTGGCAATGTAATATGCCATACTTTTCTCCACCAGCTGGCTCCATCCATTCCTGCCGCTTCATACAGACCCGGATCAATCGAAGTAATTGCAGCCAAATAGACGATGGAACTGTAACCGAACTCCTTCCACACGTCTGTCCCAATAATCAGCGGCTGGAACCAGGTGTTGCTGCCGAGAAAATTAATATTCTCCAGACCGAAAAAAGCCAAAATTTGATTCACAATTCCATCCAAACTGAACATGTTAACAACCACGGATGCTAGAACTACCCAGGATAGAAAGTGTGGCAGATAAACAATTGTCTGTACGGATTTTTTAACGAATTTGATGCGGATCTCATTTAACAAAATGGAAAAAATGATAGCCATCATTGTTCCCAATAGAATCTTGGCAATGGCAATCACCAACGTATTACTAAAAACCTGTGCGATGTCCGGCAGCTTAAACATATAAATAAAATGCTTCAGCCCTACAAATTTGGAGCCAAACATCCCCTTGGCTGGTATATAATCCTGAAACGCCGTAATGACACCGACCATCGGAACATAGCTGAATACCATTAAAAACAAAATTCCCGGAAGCATCATCAAATGATACATGGCACCCGTGCCCAACCGAACTTTTGCTCTATCATTTCCCTGTTTCATGGATGGACCCCTTTCCTGAAGAAAGGCTGCTTATCGCAGCCCTTCTAGCAGTTCATGATTGTTTATTTTTCGGATGCAGCCTCGTCTTCAATTTCCTGAATTACCTGGTCCCCACCTTGTTTCTTCCAATTGCTAACGAAAGTATCGAAGTAATCCAGAGATTCTGCACCAGTCACGATTTTGATGAAAGATTCCTGCTCCATCTTGGTCAGATTAGCCCATGTCTGTTTCATGCTTGGTGTAGTGCCAGAGAAAGCGGGTGTCATCCAGACGAATTTGTTTTCCCGTGTCAGTTTGTCGATGAGTCCCACTCCGTTGATACGCGAGTGATATTTCGCCCAGGCTGTTACGTTATCCGTATCCATATCGCTCAAGTAGGTTTGGATACTTTCAATATTGTTCTTTGATTCGGTTGTCCGGACCTGATCCAGACTGATCTCCCCTTTAATCCCGCGAACAACGTCAGAGTAATCATCCAGCAGCGAGGTAGCCGAGTTGACTTCAATATTAAAAGGTCTGGTAGAACCGTCTACGCCGTTCTCTTGATACTTGGCGGCTTCTGGCATAGATGTTTCCACATTTTTATCATTTGCCAGTTTATCGTAGAAAAGGTTTACTATTTTAACGGCGAGTTCCGGGTGTTCATATCCTTTTCTCACAACGATAAACTGATTGGCTGGATTGGCGTGTGCCACGTTTACCTTTCCGTCTGCATCCTCCAAAGTGTAAGCCGTGAATTTCGCATTCTTATCCATCTGCTTAACGCTGCTCAGACCCCAGTCAGGAATATGCCATGGTCCAAAAGCAATACCGCTTTGGCCGTTGGTGTACAGTGCCGTAATATCATCAAATGTGCGTGTTCCAAATTGCGGGTCGATGAGGCCTCTCTTGAACCAATCTGCCATGACGCCTAACATCTGCTTGGTTTCCTTAGTTGTCGAGCCATAAACAATGCTGCCGTCCTTCCCCTTCATCCAGTATTGAGGGAATGCACCCTTGGTGGAGGCAACTCCCAGCATGGTATAGGCAGAACCATTATAGTCACTTGTATTCAGGGTGTTCACAAAGGGAATACCTACCGGTTTCCCGGATTGGCCAGGATCTCTTTTCAAGAATTCCTCGGCCGTTTTCTCCACATCATCCAGCTTGATGGCCCCGTCTCCGTCTGCGTCAAGTTGGATACCCAGTAAATCCAGCCAATCCTGACGAACCCAGACCATGGTTGGCGCGGAATCTAGGGAAGTAGCCGGAAGTCCCATTAAACGTCCATCTATCGTCGCATTATCTAATGCACGGCCCTCATAAGATTCGTAAATGTTCTTGATGTTATCTGTGGCATACTGCTTGTAAATTTCCGTCATATCTTCAATCAGATCATTATCAACCAGTTCTTTGAGTTCATCCTTGGAATCGACACGCATCATGTCAGGCAGTTCCCCAGAGGCGATGGCGAGAGAAACCTGACGGCTGTAATCTTCTCCGTTGGCTTCAAATTGGTCTTTAATCTGAGCGTTAAACGTTTCTTTGACCAGCCGAGTATAAGCGTTGTTCTCATACGTATCTCCAGCCGGCAGTTTCGGGTTGGCTGTAGTCACACGACCCATCGTTACGGTTATTTCGTCTTTATAGGCACTGAATGGGTCTCCCGGTGTTACCTCATACTTGCCCGCTTCCTCCGCAGTGGGAGGGTTGGAGGAACCCCCACAGGCTGCAAGGGTTGAAATCATCAGAGCAGACATCGACAGCACGGCCAGACGTCTCGTCAACATGTTGCTTTTTATGAACCGTTTAGTTCTCATCACATTCGATTCCCCTTCGTTCTGAATATTTCTCTATCATTGTTGTTTGCGCTTTCATTATAAAGCTCGGAGAAGACAAATCGAGATAGGGATTGTGCGTCTGTTTGGATAGAGAAATGTATGCGGTTTCATATAGGATCATAAAGCCTGAGTTGGCCTGTAAGCATTTATCCTACCTACCGACATACATTTGTCTATCCTTACTTACTAATCAAAGTGAAGAACAAAAAAACCGGCAGCTCCTGAAACAGGAATCTGTCGGCTTGATTAATGGAATTATAAAAGTGTCTTGTAGAATTTATCGTATCACATTCATGATGGTCTTCAGCGATGATTATGGGCTGCGGTCACCTCCACAGTCACTTGATCGCCCCCTTGTTCCTTCCATTCCTCGACAAATTGATCAAATGAATCGATCGGTTCAGCGCCTAAAATAATTTTCAAAAATGTATCATGTTCCAGTTTTGATAGTTCACCCCAAGCCTTCTCCATCGTTGGAGTTCGTATATAGGTAAGGCTTTGAACTTTATGGATGTTTGGATCGAAAAAATTTCTTCCGCCTACAAGAAGCGAATAACCCCGCATAAAGCTGTCGCTGTGATCATTCCAATAGGAAATACCATATTGATCATAAGGCTTCAATTTGGTTTGTTTTATTGTCGAAACTAAGTTTTCCAGCAATTTGTATTCAGACTTGTCCTTGAAATCGGCGGGTGTTTTGGTTCCCATCAGAATATCCTGCGCTGCCTTCGATTCATATCGTGCTTCATCTGCCGGAGCAAAGAAATTGCGGCCCAGCATAAAACGCGTACCGTACTTGAACTCATCACGAAGGTACAGATTGTTAATTTTAATGATCGCTTCGGGATGAGCATATCCTTTTCGTACCACCAAGAATGAACTTGACGGATTATCCACCTTCACATGGTATGCTCCGTTTGCATCCAGCGGGAGTGCGTATGCTTGCCAGTTCGCCTCCGGCTCGTTCTGCCAAGCGCTCGGAAGGGGCCAGTACCCAGCATAAAAACCTTGAAAGAACATCCCCGCCTGACCGTTAATAACTGTTTCTTCCGCTTCTTTGCGGATACCCAGTTCTGGATCGAGAAGGCCTTTGGCGTACATTTCACGCAGTTTGACCAAGGCCTCCTTCGTTTCCGGTAGAACCGAACCGTATACAGGTTTTCCATCTTTGCTCAGCCAATATCCCGGGAAAGATCCATATGCTGCGAAGATTGGGGTTAGATCAAAAGAAAAAGCACTGTTGTTGAAATCGTTATACAGTCCAGTGCTTGAAGCAAGGCCAATCGTATCCCGCTTACTGTTTCCATCTGGGTCATTCTCTACAAAGGCCTTGGCGATAGCTTCCAGATCATCTACCGTTTTCGGCGGCTTCAGTCCAAGACGGTCCAGCCAATCCTGTCGAATCCAGAGCATGCTGAAGTCTTCCGCTGTCACAGAAGGAACAGCCATCATCTTGCCATCGAAGGTCACTTGTTCCATAGCCAATCCGTTTGTGCTATCAATAATTTTTTTTATTTCCGGTGATGCGCTACTATTGTATGCCTCGGTTAGGTCTTCAATTTCTCCAGCCTTGATCATCTCGTTCAGCTGCAGCTGATTTACAATCATGGCATCCGGCAGATCATTGCTGGCGATAGCCAGATCGATTTTCTGACTCAGATTTTCCTTCGACACCTGCCATAATACCTGGACATCAATGTTAAGGTTTTGTTTAATCATCGTTTTCCATATATTCTTCTCAAGTGTTTCTCCTCCAGAGAGATCCGCGCCTGTTGGATCTACCACATATCCCAGTCGGATGGAAACGGGATATTCATATTTCCCCAATGGATCGGCAGCGGCAGTGTCCGAGATTGTTTTCGTTGGTCCCATTGGCGATTCCCGGAAGTATGGGTTGCTGAAATATACTGTCACTGTAATTAAGCTGACGACAAGAACACATGCAGTCATCTTCTTAATCATCGCTTTCCCTTCTTTCGCCCGGATTATTGGTCATCTGGGAGAGTACGCTATTTATCCCCCCTGCCGAGCTGTCGATATTCGCTTGGCAGCAGACCTGTCAATTCGCGAAAAATTCGACTGAAATATTTTTCATCCGTATAACCCACTCGCTCCGCAATCCAGAAAATCGTGTTGGTTGTATTCAATAAATACTCTTTAGACTTCTCTATTCGTATAAATCGGGAGTACTCATTAAAGGTTTTCCCCATCAAATCCTTGAAGCATTGACTGAAATAGCTTCGGCTGATGTTCAGTTGTTGGGACAGACCTGAAGCTGTAAAAGCTTGGTCCAAATTATTTTGCATGATCATAATCGCTTTTTTCACGGCGTCTACAATTTCTTGTGAATACGAAGTCTGTTCATCTGCCTTACGAATGCCCACAGAGGTCTGCTTGATCCAATCTTCTACTTCGTACCAGGATTGAAAAGAATGGATCATTGAGATTCTACCCAGCGTAGTCTGAGCAAAAAGGTGATTCCATTCCATAACTATAGAGTATAACAATCCCATCAGCTGGCCTTTATGCAGTCTTAGTGATTTGAACTGTTCAATCAGTTGGTTGTAATAACTGTCATTGTGGGTCCATGGTGATAGGAACCAACTTTGCCTAATACGATCCATGTCTTCATCCTGCGGTTCTATTGGAAATGAGTCCTCCACATTCATCGAAACGGAAATGACAGGATCATAAGGATTGTATGCATAGAATAAGGACGTTTCTGTATAATTCATAATCCAGTTTTGGATTTGCGACCATGTTCGCTCTTGTACATCGGACATAACCAGCAAGGCGACTTGGGGAACTTGATCCAGGGATTCCTTCAGTTTATGGAACAGCTGATCCTCTACGTCCATGGGTGCCGTCCACATCCAGCTGTTCCGTTCAACCTCCCATCGGATCTCGTCTACATTGGATGTCAGTTCAATCGGCCAGCTCTGTCCTGACTTGCGATCCAGTGAAACAAGTGCATACACATGGCGATAATGGACATTGGTCTCACTTAGCAGAGGCAGCTTTCGTCTTGTATTCGCCAGCTCGTCAATCCGGGTATGTATTCGATGCAGCACGTGTTCGAATTGCTCCTTCTCGAGCTGAACTTTGGCTATATAGTCGATGGCTCCAAGTCTGAGCGCTTCCTGGATATAATCGAAATCTTGATGCAGTGTTAATACAACAATATGTAGTTCTGGATAGAGCTGCCTTGCAGCTCGCATCAGTTCAATACCTGACATCACCGGCATCGCGAGATCTGTCAGCATCAGATCGACCGGTTGGGCTTTCAGAAAATCCAGTGCTTTCAACCCGTTACTTGCTTCTCCTATAACCTCCATATTGAACTCGTTCCACGGCATCGCGGAGCTTATTCCTTTTCGTACTAATTTATCGTCATCCACTATCAATACCTTAATCATCCTCAGACATCTTCTCCTTTGATAGGAAGTATGAGCAGTATACTTGTCCCTGTACCCAATTCACTTTCGATCACCAGTTGTGCTTGATCTCCATACTGTGCCCTCAACATGCGGTGGACATAATTGAGTCCGATGCCCATCCCTACTTTTTTATGTTCAGCTATACGATTATTCAGAAGTCTTTGAATCGCTTCCTCGGTCATGCCTGCTCCATTATCCTGTATTAAAATATTCAGCGTTTTGGCAAGTGTAACTTCAATTTGAATAAAACCTTCGTCACTCAGTCCATGATAAAGTGAATTTTCAACCAACGGTTGCAGAATAAAACGAGGCACAGGTATTTGAAGAACTTGATCATCCGCTGAAATACGCACGTCAAATTCAAAGTCATATCGAATTTGCTGCAGGATTAGGTACTGTCTTAGCGCATCAATTTCCTCTTCCATCGTGGATACTTGCCCTAATTTACCCAAATTGTAATACAACAGCTTGTTTAAGGATTGCACCAACTTGTCAATCTCTCCTTGTCCGTTCATGACGGCCAGCCAGTGCACAGTATCCAGCGTATTCATTAGAAAGTGAGGATTGATCTGATATAACAATTTTTCCACTTCCAAATCTGCACGAATCTTCTCTTTCTGCTGCACTTCCTTGAACAGGTCTCCGATTTGATGCTGCATATTTGAGAATTCTCCCAACAGAAAATCAAACTCGGGAATTTGAGTGCGGGTCTGGCTGCCTGCCTTTTGTGGATTCTGAGACATTCCGTTAATTTCAGAATGGAACAGACCTAGTGGTTTGTAAACCATCTTCCACAGAAGCCAAGCCAGAAATACGGTAAAGCCGAGAAAAAATAAAGCGACCAGTAATATTTGAAGCAACCATTGGTTTTTCTCCTGTTGATACTTAGCCTGCGAAATTACCGATATGACGCTCCAATTCTGACTGGAGTCCTCCTTAAACCAATGGTAATCACGGGATATTCCATCTTTTGCAGTACCTTTCGATATGCTGGAGAAATTCTCTCCGACCTTCATCGCTTCTGGAATTTCACTGTAAACAATGTTGCCCTCACCATTCAGGATTAAATGCGATAAAGCTCCTTTGTATTGATTGTAACCCAGTATATCCTGTGTAAGACGAAAGCCGGATTCGACGTAAATATATACATCGTCCCTTTGAGGCAGCTGTACCTTTCGCATAGCAGATAAAACAAGCTGATCATCAAATCGGTTCATACTCATATGGGGACCATAGTACGCAATGCCATATGATTTGGAAAGCACAGGCAAAGACTCGGGAGAAAAACGATCTTTGATGGGAAAGTTAGCGAACTGTGTAGTGCCTTCTTTCTGGAAATAGTATAAGGTCAGACCTATATTCGGATTAGTAAACGTTACGACATTTAACTCATTCTTTAATTCATCTCTAGCCTCAATCAATTCAAATATATTGGAGGAAGGCTTCAAGACTTCATCCAGTTTTTTTCCTAATGTACCACTATATGATAATTGCTGAGTAACATGATTCAGGTTGGTAATTGAATTTTCCAGTGATGAAGTTACCTGCTGTAGATTGCTCCGAATTCCATCATTGATTTTATTCGCAAAAATGGAATCAATGGTATAGTAAGAAATTGCAAATATACTGATAAAGGGAATAAACGCGCTGAGAAAAAACAATAAAAAGATTCTTTTTTTAAGTGTCATTCCGACCCATTCTCCTTAGGTAAATGAAAGAGCAAGCCCCTGGTTATGAAGCTTGCTGTTTATGAACAACAGCTCTATCAATTATCGTATTCCTCTTAGGCAGCGACCTATTTGAAAATTGGCGACATCTTAATCCGATTCAGATTGAAAAAATCAGGATACTTGCATCTCAGTGAGGTCCAATTCTGTTCATAATTATAGATTGATATTCAAATATGTCAAACGCTTTCATGGAATTTATAGAACTTATTCTCCCTTCCTCTTTGCATATATGACTTGCCGTTTTTAATTGCTTATTGTAGTTGAATTTTCTGCATGTAAAAAGGGCTCACTCCGTCTTCAACAAGTGGAATAAGCCTTCTAAGCTTTCAATAACATTTTCTACTCCTAATTCTTACAAATGGTGTTGTTGATCAGGATTGGATGCCAAAGCAACAAATAATTTTTCTTCTTCACTCAGCGCTTGTAGAAATTGTTCTCCGGCCAGATTGGGAGCAAACAACAGGTAACGCGGCCTGACGATTCATATTTTTCCTTCTTTCGGAGTTTAGCTATAAACCTCTTGTTCCAGCACCCGATTTACAGCCTTGATAAAGGCAAGATAACCACCATCGGTATCGTTCCGATGAGGAAGAGCCAAAAACATTGTCTCTTCAACCTGGTTATCGTCTAACTCATAGCTGTTTGTCAGGATTTCTCTGATCTCATCGGCGGGTGTACCGAGAGCAAACTTCTGAGCTGCTTTATATATATCATAGTTCTCATAGAGATCCTTCCGTGTCACCTTCTGCAAATCGATAAAATCATATATTTTTTTAACGGAATACAGCACCGCCAGCACAATTGAGATCAGACCCGCACTTGTTAAAATTTCATTCATTCCCCATACCTCTTTCCCTTTCACTCAGTTGACAGCTTAGCCGATGAAACAGACGAACAAGGTAGTGCCCATCTCACATGCCGAACCTCCTTATCCTCTTTACTTCAGAGTTCAGCGTAACATTTTCACCATTAGTTTAGGATTAGGGTTTTCATATAGGTATAAAGATCATCTTAAGATTTAGATGGCAGATGAAAAATAAAGAGACCATGCTCCATAAGAGCATGATCTCTAATTACATAATGGTATTGTTACCTAGCCATCATCTCCAACCTGAAGCATACGGTAACCAACTCCGATATGTGTTTGAATAAACTTAGTTTGTGATGATGTTTTTTCTATTTTTTTTCTCAGCGTTGCCATAAACACACGCAGGGCAGGAATGTCATAGCTGTGGTTGCCCCAGATTTCATGCAGGATAAAATTATGGGTCAGTACTTTGCCTACATGTTTTGCCAGCAGGCAAAGCAGTTTATATTCGCTTGGGGTCAGGTGAATTTCTTCTTCACCGATCCATACGCATCCTGCTGCATAATCAATTTTTAAATTTCCATTAATAAAGCTGGAAGCATCCTTCAGGAGCTTATCACTGTCATTTCGAATTCTTCGTAAACTGACTCGAAGTCTGGCCAGCAGTTCTTCTACACTGAAGGGCTTTGTTAGATAATCGTCCGCTCCGGCATCCAGCGCATCTATTTTATCCCGATCTTCGCTGCGTGCGCTGACCACGATAATAGGCATATTCGACCATGCACGAAACTTTTTTATGATATCTACACCATCCATATCCGGCAGCCCCAAATCCAGAATCATTAGATCCGGCTGCTTGGATACTGCTTCTAAAATCGATGCTTTCCCTGTTTCAGCCGTATGATATTTATACCCCTGTGTCTCCAGCGTTGTCGTAATCAGCTTGCGGATGGGTTTATCGTCCTCCACAACAAGAATAAAAGGTTTATTCATGAACATTCACTTCCTCAGCTTGCAGGGTAAAATAAAAAACCGTCCCTTTAGGGATATTGTCCTTAACACCAATAGTACCTCCATGAGCATTCACAATTGATTTGCACAGAGAAAGCCCCAATCCTAATCCACGACGTCCGTCCCCATGAATGTTGTCTGCCGTATAAAACATCTCAAACAGTCTAACCTTGACTTCTTCTGAAGAAATACCGGGGCCATCATCTGAGATTTCTACAATGACTATATGTCTCTCGCGTCTTGCTGAAATTGTGATGTGAGAGCCATCTTGGGTATACTTGATTGCATTATCAATCATATTGATCAATACCTGAACAATAAGTCGGGAGTCCATTCGAGCCATCATCAATTCATCATCCAGTTCCGTCTGAATGACATGCTTCACACTGTTGCGATTCACATGAAGCAGAGCCTCCGAAATGACTTCCTCCATTAATTCTGCCTGAAAATTCAGATTTAGAGTACCACCTTCGATTCGACTAATAGACAGCAAATTTTCTATTAAATTGATTAACCACATGGAATCGTCATATATATCCGTATATAGACCTTTTTTCTGTTCCTCGTTTAGTACCTCTGGGTTTCCAAGAAGAATCCCCGCATTGCCTGAGATGCTGGTAAGTGGAGTGCGTAAATCATGAGAAATGGACCGAAGCAGACTGGCACGGAGTTGCTCCTGCTGGATTTGCATGGAGATCTCTTGTTGTCTTTCGTTCAGTTTTTCTTTCTCTAGCGCCAGCGCGCATTCTCCCAGCATGGCAAGCATTAGGCTATTTTCAAAAACTTCTAAAGGTTCTTCCTCATCCATTACAATAGCTGCCACCGCAAGAACCTGCTCTCCTCCACGCACCGCATGATATAGACACTTAGCGCCAAAAAAAGTATCCGTTGTTGCTCCTGCACGCTTGTTGTTTTTATATACCCACTCTGCAACTGCACGTTCGTTGCCTCCTGTGTAGACCCCTGGATCAACTGCAGATTCTTTCTTTGGAAAAAACTGCGGCGCCAACAGTACCCCTTGGTCAACTGAATAGAAAATGACCATTCTGTCCAACAACTTTACCATTTGATGTGCCATTTCATTAATAATAGCCGGAGAGTCTTTGGCCTGTTGCAATTTCCGGCTTGTTTCCAGAAGCACCTCGGTACGGTAAGCTTTTTGCGCGGATTGCCGAGCCTGCTCTCTTACTCGCATAGTTAGTGTACTCGTCATGAAAGAAGCAGCCAGCATGACCAGAAAGGTGACCGGATAGCCTGAATCATAAGCCTGTAAAGAATAATAAGGCTCGGTAAAAAAATAATTAAACACAAGTACACTCATAACCGAAGAAATGGCGCTATACATTCTGCCCTTGGTCACAATTGCATTTAACAAAACTCCCAGAATGTACACGGTGATAATGTTAGCTTCTCGGAATTCCAAATACTTAAACCACAAGCCAATAATTGTGCACACAGCCAAGATAGCAATGGTCTTGATAGTATCTGCCAACGACAGCAATGGGTATTTTTCGTAAAAAGGCAATCTTTTATAGAAGGAAGACTGAGTATAGGGGATAATATAGATTTCAATATTAGGAAGTAAGGCCGTTAGTTTATCACTTACATTGGATTTTGCAAGCCCTCTCCTCTTGTAAGGGGAGCGTCCTAGGACAATTTTCGATACACAGCTTGTTTTGACATATTCGGCAATCTGTCCTGGAATATCGTCTCCATACATCGTTGCGATTTGTGCACCCATTTGCTCAGCCAGCCTAAGGTTCTCCCTTAACTCCGCTTTATTTTTTGATGTCAATTCTCTCGCTTCTGGTGTTTCCACAAACAACGCGGAGAAATGACCATGAAAAGCTGCCGCCATTCTTGCTGCTGTTCGGATCACTTTCTTATTGGAAGCAGCCGAAGACAGACAGACCAGAATATGTTCTTTCGTATCAAATTCATTTCTTTTCGCCTGCTCACTGATTTGCTCCGCGATTCGGTTTAACTGACTTGCTGTATTACGCAAAGCAATTTCACGTAGAGTCGTCAGCTTCTCTTTGGTAAATAAATGAGCCTGTGTATTCTCCTCCTCAGGGTAAATCTTTCCCCTATTCAAACGTCCTATTAAATCATCCGGTTCAATATCGACTAATTCCACCTGATCAGCACTGTCAAATACACTGTCCGGTATGCGTTCGTCAACGGAAATGCCAGTAATGGAGTAGACAATATCCGTTAGACTTTCGATCTGTTGAACATTCATCGTCGTATATACATGAATTCCTGCGCGAAGAAGTTCCTCCACATCCTGATATCTTTTTTTATGTCGGCATCCTGCCGCGTTGGTATGGGCCAAATCGTCCAATAAAATAAGGTCAGGACTTCTCTGGAGCGCTTGGTCCAGATCAAATTCCTTAGTTGAGGATTCTTTATTTGAAATTTTGATGTAAGGAAGAAGTTCAAGTCCTTCCAACAACGCCGCAGTGTATGGCCGGGCATAATGTTTAATATATCCAACTACGATATCTATACCCTCTTTTTGCTCTTCGTGAGCGTCGCTAAGCATTGCACAGGTCTTCCCAACACCTGGTGCATATCCAACAAAAATTTTCAGTCTTCCTCTACTTTTTCTTACTGGCAAGTCAGTAATTCGATCAAGTATGGACCCGGCATCGTTCTGTTTTGCTGCCATCTTGTGCCCACCCTCTACTATATTCTCTCTCAATCCATAGTATATCATGAGCAAAATCAGTACCGTATTACGAATTTGCCTACAGCATTAAGATTGTATTAAGATCCGCTTTTATGTAATAACATCCTCAAAGAAGCCTCAGAATCCTGATTCTGTCCTAGCTTTCTCAGTGGAAGGATAGCAGCACAAAATAATATAAAAAGCTTTCACAAGCTGGTTCAGCCTTTTCTCATATTCACGGCATAGAAGATTGAAAAACAAGGATTCAATGCTTTGGCTTCATCTGTCATAGCACGTTTAGACATCTTCTCCTTCCATTTCAAATTTCATTGTTAGAATTTCCTATATGCTTGGTAATTGTAGAGCTGGCAGCAGACGCAGGCATCTCAGAAATGCAAATCGACACAAATGCTAGAACTAATAAAAACAAACTACATTTCTTCCACATCAATTCTTCCTCCTTAAGTCAGAGAAACCAATGAAGATTGTAATTACCAAGCCCTCTCCCTCTTCCAATACCGTGGCTACACAAATTCTTATTTACTAGGAAGAAGATAAAGAACTTACAAAAAGGTTTATAAATGTGTCAGAAGGATCTAGCTAGAGATGTTGGAACCAGAGGTTACATTAGTCAAATTGAGAAAGGAAATGCGATGCCCTCTTTTGAGATCATTAGCAAGCTTGCGGAGCGATTAAATTGCTCAATTAGACTGTGCCCCCGAGTTTCACCGCATTTATTTTTTCGAATAACCCCCTCTTCAGTTTTCCTTTTCACCCACATATCGATCAAGGCCTTGTCAGGTTTTCCAAAGTATGAACTGTACACTTTCCGGAAATATAATAAAATCTCTCATCTTTAGTTCGGGCAGTCGTTCCAAAATATAAAAAGCCGCTAAATAAGCGACTAATTAAATGGTCAATGTCCTTTTTTTCTTCGATAACTAGACGCAAAGCCAACGACATGAGCTTTTTATTGCGCATTGAATTATTCCAAGCTCTCTTTGCCCTGTAAGTTCATTCAAGAGTACTGGTTATTTTGTTGGATCATCTATGCTCCTTTGCCTTGAGATTAGTGAGTGATACTGACGGTTTCGATCAGTTTTATTCATATAACAATATCGAAGCTGTGTAGTATGGTTGAGGTTGTGAATATACTAGGCTGAATTATCATTAAGAGAAGCATGGATAAATGTATCTATTTAAGTGTATACACCCCGATATTTTTCTCATTTTATATGGACTAATATGTGAACCTACCGAAGCGGAATGAATCTCATATGTGATTTTGTAGAAGAATATTGAGTTGTGTTACCGCTTTGCATTTACATATTTTACAGTTTGATCAACAATATCCGCATTGGGTATTTACTTTATCAGCTTCAAAGAATTCCTTTCATTTGGTCTACATCTCTCCAGATTCTTTAAATCTATTTCTAATTCCATTTTTAATAATAATTCTCGTTGCTAATGATTAGAGTGACACAAAATTAAAATTTGCCCCTTTTCACATGATCTTAGTAGTCAGGTCAACTCCAGTTTCACTGTGGTAATCTCTAAGACAAAGTTTGAGGGCCAACTTTGTGTCCATTCCCCTTTAAGGGGTAAATGTATGTCTGGTAAAAAATGTACTGGTTGTTCATAACCCTCTCAAGGATAGAGACTATCAGATGCTTATGGAATGAAAAAAATGATTTAGATGTTCGGCAAACAATTTAGGATTTTCCATAGCGGCAAAATGACCGCCTTTATTCGCTTTCTCCCAGTACGTAATATTATAGGCGCGTTCTACCCAGCTTCGGGGAGGCGTGGGCAGCTCCTTGGGAAATAAGGAAACCCCTGTTGGAACAGTAACACGCTGATCTTCGGTGAAATGCAGTGGCATTTTGGTACCTTCAGTATATATTCGCATGGAAGAAGCAATCGAATTGGTAAACCAGTAAATCGATATGTTAGTGAGGATATGATCAAGTGAGAAAGACCTTTCGATATCCCCGTCACAGTCACTCCAACCTTGAAATTTTTCTACCATCCAGCTGGCAAGACCGGTTGGGGAATCACTTAGTGCAAAAGCCAGTGTTTCCGGCTTCGTTCTATGAAGGGCGCTATAAGCACCTTCTCGGTCCAACCACTCAGCTACGATGTCTAAGTAAGCTTGCTCTTCTTCGCTAACAGATGGTGTATTCGGAGTGAGGGGTGGCTTGTAGCTTCCTGGAATATAATTGAGATGAAGTCCCATCACCCGTTCAGGGTACATGAATGCTAACCATGTTGAGACCCCTGCTCCAATATCCCCTCCCTGAACCAAATACCTTTCATAATCCAAACGATCCATAAGTTTTGCCCAAAGCGTAGCTACGTATTTGGACCCCACTCCCGGTCGTGTGGGTTTACTCGAAAATGCAAAGCCTGGCAATGAGGGAATAATCACGTCAAAAGCCTCTTCAGCATGTCCACCATATAGTGATGGAGTTGTTAGATAAGGGATTAGTTCTAACATCTCTACAAATGATCCTGGCCATCCATGAGTCAACAACAGTGGTCGTGCGGATGTGCCTTCACCCCGAACGTGTACAAAGTGTATATCGAAGCCATCCACATGTTCCATAAACTGCGGGAAACGGTTTAACCATGCTTCCTGTTCACGCCAGTTGTATTCCGTGCTCCAATAATCAACTAATCTCTTTAAAAAGGAACGGTCTGTCCCCAGAGCCCATGGTTCTACAGAGAAACTCGAAGGCCATCGAACCTGTTTTAGTCTGATAGACAGATCATGCAGTTGTTGCTCTGGAATTGAAATTTTGAACGGTTCCATTCATTGTTTCCTCCCTTGTAGATTAATTTACGATCAGAAGGATTCCATTGTATGATGGATCTGTTCATTAATAAAATTGAAATATTCAAAATCATTATCATTTTTATCGATAGAAATTAAACCTAAGGAGAACATCGATGGAAATTAGACACCTTATTACATTTCAGACGATTATCGAAATCGGAAGTTATACAGGGGCTGCATTGCAATTGGGATACACTCAGTCCACGATCACTGCCCATATACAGTCGCTTGAAGAAGAGATTGGCGGGGAGCTTTTCACTTACGAAAGAAGGCACTTGAAACTTACTCAATTAGGGAGAGAATTAATACCTCTGGCAGAAGATCTACTGGCTACTCATGACCAGATTAGAAATATACGAAGCAACCAGGAGGTTAAAGGTGCTATAAAGGTGGCTGCACCAGAGTCTTTAACAATTTCTAGATTAAGCCCGATTATAAGGGAATTCTCTTTGAAATATCCTCATGTCAAATTCATCCTTATCAACGGTACATGTGAACAAAACCAGGTTAACTTAATCAGTGGACGTGTAGATGTGGCTTTCATGGTCTACCCGGAAATACATCCGGAAAAATGCATTCATTATTCTTTGGCCCAGGAGAACATTGTCCTGGTGTGCAGCAATGACGGTCCAGACCATTTCGATGAATATAAGCGAGAGAACACCAACCATTTTTTTATTACGAATGAAGAAAGCTGTAGTTATCGGACCATGTTTGAAAGATATCTTGTAAAGCATGATATTCATCCATTTCAAACCATGGAGTTATGGAGTATAGAGGCGATTAAACAAACCGTTATGAGTGGGCTTGGATTTTCTTTTTTGCCTTATATTACAGTTAAAGAAGACGTGGATAGAGGAAAACTTAAAATTGTAAGTCATTCCGAAAAGTTCGATCCGATATACTCTCATATGCTAATTAAAAAGAAAAAGTGGTTATCTCCAACAGTAAAAGCTTTCTCTGAATTTGTGATAAAGTCGATCCGTGAAACGGATAACGAACTTGAAAGTTCAAGATGACTACCATTTGTTGGATAATTGGTAATCGGGCCATGTTCTTGTCCCTCGACATTCCTTCCATGTCTCGTCAGCATATTGATCAAACAATTCGCCGCGATATGAGATAATATCAGCAAGTCAGCGCTTGATACAAGAGACAAACGCAGTTTTGTCTTAAATGCATTGTTTGTGGATGGAGAAACCTACTGATTTTTCAACTCGATTCCCAGCTTTTCTTTTGTCCATTTGGTATGATTTCTCCTGGTTTGAACTTAACATCTGAACCCCATGGTCACAAATACGTAATTGTTACCGGTTGATCGTATTTACCGTTCTTATCTCCAGCCTGGCACATGTAGTTTTTGTGTCACCCGGCTTGTGACCGCTCGCTATTGCTGCTGCACCCGTTCAACACGGCCGACATGTCAACACACCTACCATCAGCAGACTGCCGATCCGTCTTCTTTTTACTTTCGTTCAACTTTGTCACCCCAGTCTAGGTAATGTAGATTACAGCAGTTATAATAATGAATGAATCAGGTAACTGCCCATACTAACTTTACAACATTTATTGCACTAATTTAGGATACTGGAAATTGGATATCAGTGTTGCATTAATGCAATCTCCCCTGGACAGGCAAAAGCATCCCTGCAGGGCTGCCTCTTCTGCTGCAATCATTCATACTAATTACTCGTATATTTTATCCAGTCATGTTCAGCATACAACGTATGTACATAGTGTGTTTAACTAATGCCAACTTAAAGTTTCACCCGTCGATTGCGCTTGCTTGGAATAACAGGTCGGATATCTCGATTTTGCAAAGGTCCAGCATGCCATTGGTATCGTAATTTACGTTCCTTTCGATTCGCTTTTTTTAGAAAATAGAATGATATTGTTATTTTTGATAGAACATGCTATGATTGCGCCAAATAAAACCATTATTTGCAATCAATTTACATATTAATATTTAATAACCCAATGTTTATGATTACTATACTTTCTCCAACACATAACTGGAGTTGTCAATAAATGAACAGAGACCAGTATATGGTGACTCTCCTCTCGTAGTTCACTTTTAAATTCAATAAATGTAAGCGATTTCATTTCTATTTCTCGTGCCCTCTTCACAGCAGTTCTCCTTACGGGTAGAGGTCTGAGTATATTCTTGAGTTTGATAAATTTATGAATAGCTCGGCTTTGGACCATATAAAAAAACGGAGGTTATTGTTATGATTAGAAAATGTCTAGCTTTATTTCTCTCCTTCACTTTATTGCTTGGTGTCTCTCTCGTGCTAAGTGTAGATGCTGCCAATCGACCACTGGCTAAACTCCCTGGAAATTCCAACCCTCTAGTGGATCATAAATTGGGAGCTGATCCCTATTCATTGGTATATGGTGGAAGGGTGTATGTCTACATGTCAAGTGATACGTATGTTTATAACAATGATGGATCGATTAAAGACAATGACTTCAGTGCACTGGATCGCATCCAGGTCATTTCCTCCGCGGACATGGTGAATTGGACGGATCACGGAACGATACCGGTCGCAGGTGCCAACAACAAGAACAACGGTAGAGGCATTGCCAAATGGGCCTCTAACTCCTGGGCTCCAGCAATTGCGCATAAAAAATTGAATGGCAAAGATAAATTCTTTCTTTATTTTGCCAATGGTGGGGCAGGAATTGGAGTCCTGACAGCAGACACGCCGATCGGACCTTGGACAGACCCCCTCGGTAAAGCGCTTGTGACACATAGTACGCCTGGAATGGCTGGCGTGACATGGCTTTTTGATCCGGCTGTGTTGGTGGATGATGATGGCACAGGATACCTGTATAGCGGTGGGGGAATTCCTAACGAATCCGATCCCGCTTCCATTGCTAATCCTAAAACAGCTAGAGTGATCAAGTTGGGGGCCGATATGATAAGTGTTGCTGGAAGCACAACCACCATTGATGCACCTTACTTATTTGAAGATTCCGGTATTCATAAGTACAATGGCAAATACTATTATTCCTACTGCATTAACTTTGCCGGGACACACCCGCCACAGTACCCTGCAGGTGAAATCGGCTATATGGTCGGCGATAACCCGATGGGCCCCTTCACTTATAAAGGCCATTTCCTGAAAAACCCCTATACATTCTTCGGCGTTGGCGGCAACAACCACCATGCTGTATTTAACTTTAAAAATGAGTGGTACGTCGTGTATCATGCCCAAACGGTCAGCAAGGCACAAATTGGAAATGGAAAAGGCTATCGCTCTCCTCACATTAATAAACTGGTGTACAATACCGATGGAAGCATCCAGGAGGTACAAGGGAATATGACTGGAATAGCTCAGCTATCCAATCTAAATCCATATACCAGAGTTGAAGCGGAAACCATGGCGTGGCAGGCGGGTATTACGACCGAGCCCACTCAAGCCACTGGCGGTCCGGTCAGTAATCTGAATGTGACCAATATTCACAATGGGGACTGGATCGCTGTCGGGAAGGCTGATTTTGGCTCTACCGGAGCAAAGACGTTCAAAGCCAATGTTGCCACAAATGTCGGTGGTAGTATTGAAGTACGTCTTGACAGTGAGACAGGCCCTTTAGTCGGCACCTTAAAAGTACCTTCAACTGGAGGTATGCAGACCTGGAGAGAAGTAGAGACCACGATCAATAATGCAACTGGGGTTCGCAACATTTATCTGGTGTTTACTGGGACAGGAAACGGCAATCTATTTAATTTGGATGCCTGGCAGTTTACCCCCAACACGGGGAGCAATACGGGGACAAAGGTTGAAGCTGAGAACATGAACATTGGCGGCACTTATGCGGGCAAGATCAGTACACCTTTTGACGGGGCTGCTCTCTATGCCACTGCTGACTATGCATCATACTCACAGTATTTTGCCAACCCTACGCATAATATCTCAGTACGGGGGGCTTCAAGCAATGCTAGTACTACGGCCAAAGTGGACTTGGTTATTGGAGGAGTACTGTGGGTTCCTTTTATTTCACGGGCAAAACGCCGACTGTCCAAACTTTATCCAACATTACTCACGCTACCGGAGATCAGGACGTCAAACTCACCTTGACGAGCGATGACGGAACCTGGGATGCCTACGTGGATTTCATTGAATTTTCATTATGATCGCTCGTATTTATCTTAGACAAATGTTTACTATATTGAGGATGTATGGGTGTTTCATCCTCAGTGACTTACAAGTGTAACCCATGGAAAACGCCCTCTGGTGCTCGGGATTTGCTAGGGAAGCTCCCTAGTGTAATCTCGGGCACCATTTTACCTTAAATGGGTCCCTTTATATCCGTATTACAAAAATTGACATTTCGTATGAAAATAAGTAGTATAATTAGAAACATTTATTAATTTCTCGTTCCTCTCTATTCAAATTCCTGATCCTATCTAATTTAAGGAGTGAAAATGCTATGTGCGCACGAATGCTAAAAGCGAATGCAAGGAATGTAATCGGTAATTATTGCAAATGGATCGCGACTGGTATGATTTTAACTCTCACGGGATGCTCCCTTGCATCCGCCACCCCTTCGCCCTCTTCCTCAAGTAAAACCAGTAGTGAACCCGTCTCCTCCCTAGTTACATTTCAATTGCAAGAGGCTACGATTGCTCAGATGCAGGACGCGATGAAGTCAGGAGCACTGTCGAGTGTCGAACTCACCGCCCTGTACCTTAACCGCGTATATGCCTATGATTCTAGTGGCATTCGGCTGAATTCCATCCCTGTTCTGAACCCCGACGTACTAAAAGAAGCCGCTCAGGCTGATCAACTAAGGGCACATGGTATTAAGACCGGTCCTCTACAAGGCATCCCCTACACGGTTAAAGACAGCTACAAGGTTAAGGGACTCACTGTTGCTTCTGGATCTCCGGCTTTCAAAAATCTGATGGCAAAAGACGATGCCTTTACAGTAGAGAAGATACGCAAATCCGGTGGGGTGCTCATTGGTAAAACCAACATGCCACCAATGGCAGCAGGGGGAATGCAAAGAGGCGTTTATGGCCGTGCTGAAAGTCCGTACAATCCAAATTATTTGGCTGCAGCTTGGTACTCTGGCTCCTCTAACGGATCTGGCGTATCAACAGCCGCCAACCTTGCTGCCTTCGGTATGGGGGAAGAAACGGTATCCTCTGGAAGATCACCAGCATCTAACAATGGTTTAATTGCCTACACGCCATCGCGGGGCCTAATCTCCATTCGGGGGAATTGGCCGCTCTTCCCTATACGGGATGTCGTTGTCCCACATACGAGGACTGTCGAGGACATGCTCCGCTTGCTTGACGTGATCGTTGTAGAAGATAAGATCACCAAGGGGGATTTCTGGCGAGAACAGAAAGCCGTTCGACTCCCTTCTGTCAACAGTGTCCGTCCCAAATCCTATTTAGAGCTGCGAGACATTCAAGCTTTAAAAGGCAAGCGCATTGGCGTTCCGAAAATCTATATTGGTAAGGACCATGAAACCACAACTCCGATCAAATTCAGACCTTCGATACAGGCATTATGGGAAAAAGCTGTAAAAGATTTAACTGCTCTTGGAGCTGAGGTTGTGGAAGTTGACTTCCCCTTGCAGGCGAACAGCGAGAAAGACCGGGCAACAGCAAAAACACCTGAGGAACGTGGTTTGATGCCGGCAAAGTGGGTTGAAAAGGAATTCGGATTGCTTAATCCTTATGCTGCTGAGGAATTCCTTAAAAGTGTGGGCGATCCGAATTTTCCGTCATGGGCTAATATCGACCCTGCAACCGTCTTCCCAAATCCGCCCGGTTCGGTAGATGCCAAACGTGGCAGAGACCTTGGCCACTATGACGTATTTATTGAAACCATAAAGAAAGGCGTCACCCCTTACGAACAAATTCCCCAGTTTCATGAAGGGCTACGGGGGCTTGAAAATGTGCGAAAGATTGATTTTGAAAATTGGATGAAGCAAAACAACCTTGATTTTATTGCATTCCCGGCAAATTCGAATATCGGCAAAGCTGACTCCGATGTGAATGAAACATCCTATGAGGAGGCTTGGGAGAATGGCAACTATTTCTCCAATACGAATTTCATTCTACGCGAGTACGGTATCCCAAGTGTGTCTGTGAGTATGGGCGCTATGAAGGATACCGGAATGCCCGTTAATCTGACGATGGCAGGTGCCGCATACAGCGATAATGACCTGCTTCGTTACGCTTATTCCTATGAGCAGGCGACCAAAAACCGTCCTATTGCAGCACGCACGCCAGCGCTTGAGGATGAAACCTTTTCCTATAACCCGCAAACTGCTCTCCCACCCTCTAAACGCAAGGAAACAGGAACCCCTGAACTTAAGTTGAATGCTTCAATCACGGATGATGTTCTCACTTTGGAAGGTTCAGTCACAGATCAAAGCGATATCGCGCAGCTTAAAGTTTATGTCAATGGCATTCGTGTCGATATTACAGAAGATAAAGCCAATTGGTCAGCAACGCTTCCAACTACTAAATACAAACAGGGTGGTTCCTCCCAAGCCGATACGCTGCATATTCTCGTACTGGCCAAGGATATTTACGGAAATACCTCTGCTCAAGTCAAGTCAGTCACTTTACCCCAATGACGAAGGACATCATAGAACTCACTATAATTGTGGGTTCCATGACCGTAAGGTTCTCATTAGGGAAGCCATCGCTGCAGCTGGCCTGAGCGACGGGATATTTAAGCTTGCGGGCTGGAGGTTGGTCAGATGAAACTGCAACTTCCAGCTCTTTAAATTCTAATGCAACTTGACATGTTATAGCCTTGCTGTCTTGTTCATTGAACTATCGTTTCTCGATAGCTCAATCACTATTTGGATATTTGTTGAATAGAAACAATTGCTTAATCCTATCTAACCAAGGAAACGGATTAATTCATAGACTTTACTATCATCTAAAAGAAATAGAATTTAAGTTCAAGATCAAAAGTATTTAAATAATTTCGGTGTGTCTCCCTCTGCATCACGCATAGATTAAGATTAGATCATCATAAATAATCACACAGCAAGGCTGGATTAGATAATGCTACATATAGCGTTCGCGATTTGTATATTTGCATTTTGTGTAGTACTTGCTACAATCTATATTGATAATGAGAATCATTATTAACTAATTCGGAGGTCTGATTATGATCACCGAGCGCTTGTTGCCATGGAGAGACGTCGGTGTTGGATGTTAACTCGGTTGGCTTCGCCTACTTAAGCATGCACTGATCGGAATATTTCCTAGGCGCAACATTATTTTTCTATAGAGAAAGGTTGATAGAGTTGACTACAAATCGACAATTATGCATTGGATTATCCTTATCTGCGACTTGGATGAAAGGAGACGGTTGGCGGCACCAGGACAGCGGTGTGGAAAAGATGGGGTCAATTGACTATTACATTGATTTGGCAAAAATGGCGGAGAAGGCAAAGCTCGATTTTATTTTCAAGGCGGATTATCTTTATGTTAGTCCGCAGATGCTGGGCGATTCCGCTAACTTTGGCAGTCCCGATCCTACAATGATTTTTGCGGCGATTGCTCGTGAAACCAAGCGGAGTGGATTAGTGACAACGGTTTCCACCACTTTCAATCCACCGTATGTTGTCGCAAGGCAGCTTCAGTCGTTGCACTGGCTCAGTAACGGGCGCGCAGGCTGGAATATCGTAACTTCGATTGAAGGCGCAGAAAATTTCGGTGATTCGCCTATGCCTTCACCGCAAGAAAGATATGCGAAAGCAATGGAATTTACTGATGTCGTACGCAAACTATGGGAAAGTTTTCCTGATGAAGCGATTGTAATTGACCGCGAGTCAGGCATTTTTCTGATAAGAATAAGGTTTCTTCAATTAATCATTCAGGCGATTTTTTCAGTGTCCAGGGACCGCTTACTTTACCTGCCCATACATCGGGATCTATTCCTTTATTTCAAGCAGGCACGTCAGATACAGGACGAAATTTTGCCTCTTCAATAGCGGATGCTATTTTTGCGGCCATGCCAGACCTTGAATCCGGAGTGGAGTTGCGAAATGATCTGAGAAAAAGAGCCAAAGAACATGGACGCCATCCGAACGCCATCAAAGTTTTGCCTGGATTATATTTTTTCTTGGCTGAAACTCGCGAGGAAGCGCATGAATTACATAAGTCAGCACATGCGCATCTAAGTATGGAGCGCAGACATGCACTGCTCAAGTCAGTGCTTGGCCTTGATTTAAGCAGCTTTGCTTTGGAACATCGCGTAACTGCCGATATGCTTCCCGATCCGAATCACCCAGTCCGTAGCCGGACACATGCTGAGCTTTTGCGCCGGTATATTATAAACCATCAGCCTACAGTGGAAGATGTGTTGGCAAGACCCGAGGTCGTCGGATCTGCTCATTGGGTTTCCGTTGGAACAGTTGAGGACGTATTGAACGATATTATTGAGCGGTTTGAGGCTGGGGCTATTGACGGATTTATAGCTCTTCCAGGCGGTTCAGAAGAATCTATGAAAATATTTTTTGGAAAACTAATGCCGCAGTTGGTTGAAAGAGGCTTGTTCAGAAGCGAATATGCAGGTTCGACTCTGAGGGCACATTTGGGTATTTAACACCCGATACTGTCGAGAACAAGACATTAAAAGCCGCTATTTTAGCGGATTTTTTGTTCTAACGGTACAAGTTCTTGTCTCAAGTCGAGGAAAAGTACTTGTACCTATTCCCGTAAAGGACAAGAGATTTAGATTATCGGGTCAGCTATGTATAAATCATTTTGTGTCATGGATAAAAGGACGAACAGGATAACCGCCCTTTTATCCATGACAGGTTGCATTTAATGCCGTCCATTATGACAGAGGCTATTACTTAGCGTATTCAGCCATTACAATATTTCGATATACCCTTCTGTTCCATGCACACGAATTCGTTGCCCATCTTTTATCAGTTTGGTAGCATTCTCCACTCCGACAACTGCGGGTAAGCCATATTCACGTGCGATAACGGCACCATGAGTCATCAGTCCACCAACTTCGGTGACTAGGCCTTTTATGGATACAAACAATGGTGTCCAGCTGGGGTCAGTACAGGCGGTGACTAATATATCTCCATCTTCCAGATCAGCATCTTCCATGTTTAAGATGACACGTGCTCGTCCCTCTATAACTCCGGTAGAAACAGGCAGCCCTACAATCGCTTCGGCTGGGAGATTTTCTCGTTTGTACTCACCCGCAATGATTTCACCATCAGACGTGATTACACGCGGGGGAGTTAGTTTTTCATATAATTTGTAATCGTCTTTTCGTTTACTGATGATCTGATAATCCAGTTTATTTGTGCGTACGACTTCGTGAAGTTCTTCAAAAGTGAGATCGTATATATCTTCTTTTTCGTGAATAATGCCAGCTTGTACGAGTTGTTCGGCTTCTTTTAGTAAAGCCTGCTTATAAACGAAGTAGCGATTAACCATGCCGTATTTGGGATATTCACGATAACCGATGAAATTCCTGATCAGATCGATCATCCGTTTTGTTTCTTTGGCTTTTTGTTCACCATCCGGTAATTGCTTCAATCGATCTAATAACTCTTGTTCTTTTTTCAAAGCCTCTTGTCGCCCCTGCTCAAATTTCCAATTGCCAGCATTAGGCTCAAAGTTTTTGATATTACTGAGAATCATGGGGACAAGTATAATTGGTTTTTCACTCCAACGAGTTCTCGAAATATCGATTTCACCGGCACATCGCATTCCGTATTTGTTGAGATAAGCATAGATAGCGTCTTGAGTTTCCTGTCCACCATTCAACTTAACCATTTCATCCAAAAAATTATCATTTTTTACATGTTGTAAATAATCAATTACCTCCGGATAAGGACGAATCGCATCTGCGACATCCAACAGCGCCAGACCCATTTCCGAAGTAATGTTGTTTGGTACAGATTGAGAAAGCGTATCTGCTGCGTTTTTTTCACCTAACCACTCGTACATTTTTTCATTGATCCATGACGAAGCATCCATAGCAGTCATAAAAACCTTTGAACTTTGTGGGTCAAATAAGATCTTCTTTAATTCTTGGAGATCTTCCAGAATAAAATCAAATAAATCTGCTCCTGATTTCGTTTGGATGTTTTGTTTTAATTCTTCTATCGATGTTTGACTGTTCTTAATCAAATCAGAAACGATTGCCGGATCGTTTTCGATTTGTGCTTGAAAACCTGCAGACGACCTACCTTTACTGCTATTACCGGGACTCTGTTCTGTTCTATCATCTGGTAACGATTTTATAAAATCTCGCTCTATTAGGGTCATAAATGCGTCTTTTATGAGCGGATCAGATTGTCCCAGGGTATTTAAGAAAGTTTCTCTACTGACAGGTGAAGCCAGCATATGTGTAACATCAACAAACAACCTTCCACCGGCTATACGCATGGGTGCAGGAGTTATTAACAGGTAAAAAGACAATCCCAATGGTTTTATCGGGTCAGTCATCATTTGTTGATGACCGACAGATACATAAACGTGATTTTCCTGATCATTTGCTTCAGGGATCGGGTATAAAGTCGTGATTGGACGACTCTGGACAATATAAAAAGTATCATGGGCCAAACACCATTCGATATCTTGTGGATAGCCAAAATAAGCTTCGATCTGTCTTCCCATGCGTGCCAGTTGTAAAATTTGTTGTTCAGTAAGGGTTTGAGTCTTTTGCTGATCGGGGTCGATCTGCCGGGTCTCTGTTCCGCCTTCTCTTCGTCCATAGACAGCCAATTCTTTGGTTGCTATCCTCTTATCGACGATTTCCCCTTCCTGTACTTTATAACAATCGGCAGAGACCAAGCCAGAGACCAGTGCTTCTCCAAGTCCAAAACTAGCTTCGATCGATAGCAGCTTCCGGTTGGATGTAATCGGATCAGCGGTAAATAAAATTCCTGAAGCCTGAGGGAAAACCATCCTTTGAACGATAACGGATAAATAAACTTGACTGTGGTCAAATCCATTTTGCATACGGTAGATAACCGCGCGATCCGTAAATAGGGAAGCCCAACATTTGCTGATATGCTGCAAGATTGCTTCTTTGCCAATGATATTTAAATAGGTGTCTTGTTGACCAGCAAAAGAGGCATGTGGTAAATCTTCAGCAGTCGCACTAGAACGCACTGCGTAAGCATGTTCCTCTCCAAACCGGGAGAGATAGTGAGTAACTGCTTCCACAACATCGGAAGGAACTTCTACTTCCATAATCATTTGTCGAATCTGCCTGCTGATTTCACCAATTTGAGCTCGTTCTTCTGCTTTTAGCCTTGTTAGTCGGTCCAACAATGCATAATACGTTTCTTTTTGTTCGATGGCTTTTTGATACCCCACTGTTGTAACACAAAAACCTTCTGGTACAGGTATTCCTTCAATTTTTGATAATTCCCCTAAATTTAACCCTTTTCCGCCAACCAGCAAAAACTGCGTTTTTTCCATTTCCTGAAAACCGAGAACCAAAGAACTCATTCAATATCTCTCCTAACTATTAAATTGAGAAAAAAACATTTGACAAGAGTTTAGCGGCATGGTAAAGTTAAATTGTAAGATGTAATAATTATGTCCCTAAAAAATTACGAAGTCGTAATCTGATTATATCATCGTGTCTGTTTTATATGCAATATAAAAGAACCTGATAAAACTATCCAGGTTCTTTTTTGATTTTCCGCTATCATTAGTCACATCAAAAACCATGGCTCGAGCCGAACTCAGTTACTGCATAGTTCCCTATCGCTCCTATGTAGCCTAAGGAAACCCTGAAGTTGCGTCGGGTTCTTATTGAGCTAACCTGCCCGTTAGTTCAGCGAACGAAGCGCGTATAGTGAACCTCTTATATTTTTTTTCGGGCATGTTCATCTTTGCACTTGGGAAAATGGGAAAGCATGAAAGTTTCTATAATTCACTTCATCTCAAATGTGATTCTATAGGCTCTTCTTTATGATAACTAAAAAGAAGATAATTTATTTCATTCTCTATTCCTGGCTTACACTTACTGTGAAACACTGTGATATGTATTAATATATACAGGATATGTTTGTTCCAATTGCCAAATTTACTTTCACTTACGTTTGTTATAAGCCCGCGTCAACTAGCTCTGCAAAAGTCGGTACAGCAGCGCCTCTCTCTTATTCTCAAACGTTCGCTGTATCTCCAGAAATTCAGGTACCTCCGACAGCCGGGAGGGTCTGTACCCGGGGCCGCCGCAGGAGTGGTAAGCGTATCCTTGTTGATATAGTAGCTCCACCTTTTTCCACTGCTTAATATCCGTTTGCTTCGGGGCCTGAAACATGTATACAAGGCTGCAAACTCCTGTGAGGATTCCTCCAGTTTGACCACCGCCTGACGGTAAATAACAATGCTCACGAGCAAAAATGGAATGACACAGGCCGGCACGTTTCCGCCCATAAATTTGCTGCAGTCTCGCGTTTATTACTCGCTCTATCACCGACATATTCAACTTGTAGAACAGCCTCCATGAATTACCCACTACTTTAAAATTCATACATGTTAATTTGAGCTAGCTGTCTTATTTCTTGATATAATCAGCGAACTTCCGGAGAAAATCGAGCGAATGGATATCCTCTCTGAGATGATGATGAACCAGATCATCCATTTTGGTTGTTTCCTTATTCAGCATGTATTCAAGCATAGCTTGGTGCTCATGCCAGATGCCCATCAGCTTCCCTGTTTCCAGCATATGCAGCTTGCGATATCTGATATAGTGAACATTCGACTGCTGAATGAGCTGCCAAAGAAACCCCCGTCCCACCAATTGGAACATGGTTTGGTGAAACTGATCATCCAGACTGAGAAATTGATCCGTAGCATGATCTTCTTCAATCACAGCTCTCTGTCTGTCTAGAATATCACTCAACTTCTGTACATCGCTTAATGTAATTTGCGAAGAAAGCTCCTTCATAATCTCCTTTTCCAATGCGCTTCTTAAGTAAATAATTTGTTCAACGGACTCTAGATCAATATAGGACACAATGTTCCCCTTCTTGGGATAAATATCAATGTAGGACTCAAGCGCAAGCCACTTCAATACATCGCGTAGCGGAGTTCTGGACAGCTGGAAGCGTTCTGACAAGGTCGTCTCACTGAGAAGAGTACCCGGCTTTAAGGTCAGTGACAAAATATCTTTTTTCAACAGTTGCATGATTTCTTCTTTTGTAAACATATCATTCCTACCTTTACTTTATAAATCTAGTTATATTATAAAGCATTTTGAGCTGACGAACCCCTCTGAAATTATCATTGACAAGAACAAACCCTATAATTTATGATCAACTCAATCTTGTATACAAGACAAACGAAATACAATCAGGGAGGGTATCGTTATGAATATGACCTGGAGATGGTATGGTGAAAACAACGACAATATTACACTGGATCATATCCGGCAAATTCCGGGAGTTATGGGCATTGTCTGGTCTTTACATGATAAGGTAGCCGGTGAAGTATGGGAAATGGAGCGAATTCAGGAGGTAGCTGATCAGATTACGAGCAAGGGCTTTAGTACGGCGGTCGTAGAAAGTGTAAATGTCCACGATGATATCAAAATCGGCCTGCCATCCCGCGATCAATATATTGACATTTATATCGACACCATTCGAAAATTAGCCAAAGTGGGAGTCAAGGTGATTTGCTATAACTTTATGCCTGTCTTTGACTGGACAAGAACGGAACTGTATAAGGAACTGCCTGACGGGTCCAACGCCCTCTTTTATGAAAAGGCTGCCATTACCGATGATCCACGCCAAATGGTGGATCGGATTCTCGAGGGAGCCGGAAAGTTCACCATGCCTGGCTGGGAACCGGAGCGGTTGGCGAGACTGGATGAACTTTTTGCTGCTTACGCGGATGTCACAGAAGACAAGTTGTTTGACAACCTGAAGTATTTTCTTGAGCGCATCATCCCGGTCTGCGAGGAGGTTGACATCAAGATGGCCATTCATCCTGATGATCCGGCATGGCCCATCTTCGGATTGCCGAGAATTGTCCGTAGTCGTGAGACCATCCAGCGCATCCTAGATGCAGTGAACAGCCCATATAATGGTCTAACCTTCTGCACAGGCTCACTGGGGAGCAATCCTGAGAATGATTTGCCAGCCATGATTCGGGAGTTTCATGATCGTATTCATTTTGCTCATATTCGTAATGTCAAGGTGTTTGAGAATGGTGACTTTATTGAAGTGTCACACCGCGGCAAGGACGGAAGCGTCGATGTTCCGGAAGTAGTTAGAGCTTATCACGAGAACGGCTATCAGGGATATGTACGCCCGGATCACGGCAGACATCTATGGGGGGAAGAAAAGAATTGTCGTCCAGGCTACGGTTTGTATGACCGTGCACTGGGAGTTATGTACTTGCTGGGTGTCTGGGATAGTCTCGCTCAAGGCAAAGGAGTGAAATAAATGCTCCAACTTGACCGGAAAGGCCTTTCAGACAAGGCGGCCTGGAAAGAAGCAGACATCGAGCTGCCAAAATATGATCTGGAGCTTGTAGCCAATAACACCCGAGTTAGACCACAATGGGTGCATTTCGGCGCAGGCAATATTTTTCGAGGGTTGATAGCCAACGCGCAGCAACAACTGCTGAATAAATTGAAAGCGGATACAGGTATTGTTGCAACCGAAGCCTTTGATTTTGAAATGATCGACAAAGTCTATAAGCCTTACGACAATCTAACCTTACTGGTGTTGATGAGTGCAGACGGAAGATTTCACAAGAGCGTGGTCGCAAGCATCGTTGAGGGACTCGCAGCAGAGCAAAATCGTCCAGACGATTACCTCCGTCTGATTGAAATATTTGAGAATCCGTCCCTGCAGATGGCCAGCTTTACTGTCACGGAAAAAGGATACGCCCTGACCGGGCCCGACGGCAAGTATCTGGCTGTTGTGGAGAGGGATTTGACGAATGGTCCTGAACAGCCAGTGCATGTGATGAGCATAGCTACTTCGCTTGCCTATCGGCGTTACCTGAAGGGGCGGCATCCAATGACCTTTGTAAGCATGGATAATTGCTCCCATAACGGCGATCTGTTAAAGGATAGTATGATTGCTATCGCCAAGGAGTGGACTCGCAGAGGCCTGGTAGAGGAAGGATTTGCAGACTATCTGCAGAATGAGGAGAAAATAACCTTCCCCCTGACCATGATTGACAAAATCACCCCCCGCCCTTCCTTGCAAGTACAGTCTGCTCTTCGGGAGCTGGGGTTAGCCGACATGGAGATGATCGTTACCTCAAGGCATACGTATACGGCTCCCTTTGTCAATGCTGAGATTAGCGAGTATTTGGTCATTGAAGACAAGTTTACGAACGGGAGACCCGCACTGGAGGAAGCTGGCATCATCTTCACGAATCGGGATACGGTGGACAAAGTGGAAAAGATGAAAGTCACTACCTGTCTCAATCCGCTGCATACAGCGCTGGCCCTAGCTGGGTGTCTGCTTGGGTATGAGCTTATTGCAGATGAAATGAGGGATCACACATTGCGTCGTCTGGTGGAAACCATTGGCTACAAGGAAGGTTTGCCTGTTGTAGTTGATCCCGGTATTATCCAACCGCAACCATTTATTGACGAGGTATTGCAGGAACGCTTCGCCAATCCCTATATTCCGGATACGCCTCAGCGGATTGCCACAGATACCTCTCAAAAGATGAGCATCCGTTTTGGTGAAACCATAAAGTCTTATGCTAGCACAGCAGGACTTGATCCTGCGAACTTGACTGCTATTCCCTTGACCATTGCGATCTGGTGTCGCTATTTGCTGGGAGTGGATGATCAAGGAGCACCCTTCACACTCAGCCCGGACCCATTACTGGATTCATTGCAGGGATATTTGCAGAACACGAAGCTGGGCGATCAGACCTCCGAGATTCGCTGCCTCCTCGAGGATGACAAACTGTTCGGTGTCCGATTATATGAGATTGGTCTGGGCGACAAGATTGAAGCCATGTTTCATGAGATGCTGGCAGGTCCTGGTGCAGTCCGAAGCACGATAGAGAAGTATGTGAACTAGAACTTACATTAATGCAATCCCCCTGCCAGAAACTTTGGTCAGGGGGATTGCGTTAATGAGAACCAATTCTTTAAATAATCAACATCCACATGACTAAGTATCTGTTCTTCTCCCCTTTTTTGGATTCACAAAGTAATATTAAATCCCGTGTCGCTTCACCTGTTGTTACGTTTCCAGCAATAATCGTTTATTTAGGTCATCTCGGAACGGCGTTTGTAATATTAGATGTGCTTACTTCGGCCTACAGTATAATTTGTTTATTCTCAGAACACGCAAGCAACATCACATAAGTTGCTTATTATTTAGAAGGTCACAATTACTTTGCCTTGGGAGTGGCCCGTCGACACTTTAATCAGCGCCTTGTTAATGTCACCAAACGTATAAGTTGAATCTATAGAGGGCTTTATATTTTCTTTTTCAACAAGTTTAGTGATTTCTTGTAATTGACTTCCATTGGCTTGCACAAATAAAAAGCGATATTCATTTTGATTCTTACGTGCTAAAGAATCTAAGCGAGCACCCACTAGACCAAACAATGCTTTTTTCCACAACGGAAAATGATTGTCAACCGCAAAGCGATAATTAGGTCCGGCTTTCAATGATACCAATTTCCCTTGTGGTTTTAAAATGCCCAGTTCAGCTTTGATCTCTTTGGCACCCAAGGTGTCGATCACATAATCGATATCGGACAGTATGTTAGCATAATTCTCTGCCTTATAATTTATGAATTGATCAGCCCCGATCGACAGTGTACGTGATCTGCCTCTTTCACTTCCACTTGTAATAACATGTAATCCCATTGATTTGGCAATGGGAATTGCCATAGCGCCAAATCCTCCGGTTCCTCCAGGAATGAATAGCTTTCTATTCGGCTGGGCATGGAGTACATCGTGCAATGCTTGATAAGCAGTCAAGGCAGTAAGGGGTACCGCAGCAGCTTCAATAAAAGATAGATTTTCAGGTATGATGGATAAAGCCTCTTCATTTACGGCCGCATACTCAGCAAAAGCACCGATTTTATTAAGCGGCAACCTCGTATAAACAGGGTCACCAACCTTAAAATTCAAAACATCATCACCAACGGCTTCAATAATGCCCGATAGTTCATTCCCTAAAGTTAATGGCAACTTATAGTCAGCAATCATCCGAACACTGCCATTCAGATTAAGAATGTCCAGTGGATTTACACCTGCAGCTTTTACTTTGACAAGAACCTCATGGCTATTGATCTGTGGTATGTTAACATCATTTAATTCCACTTGGATTTTTTTTGAATATTTCTGTATTTGTGCTGCTCTCATGATTCATCCTCTTCCTTTGCTAATTTTGGGGTAGCACACCATGAATGCAATCACTAGTTACGAGTGTAGGTGGATCAAAATAAATATTCAGTTCTTGGCTAATAAAATCAAGGTAGAGTAGATAAATCATGGCGTACAACTTTCAGTCGCACGCCATGATTTACCATATTCACTATTGTTACCCCTCTTGGGATTCTAATTCTTCCATCGTAGGATAATCCGTGTAACCTTTGCTTCCCAGACCAAAGAATGTTGTCGGATCTGCTTCGTTCAACGGCGCACCTTTTTGAAGTCGTTCCACTAAATCCGGATTGGCTAATGACCACACACCAACAGGCACCAGATCAGCAAGGCCACGATCTAAATCCACGCTAAGATCCTCCAGAGCTCGTCCAGCACGATTGACTAACAAAGGATTCGTCCAGATTGAACGAATGTCTTGGAGCAGTTTTTCATTTCCAAGATGCATGACATGAAGGTAAGCTAAATCCAATTTAGCTAATTCTTTTACAAGATAACGATAAAGTTCAGGACCTTGTTCACCATCTTGAATCCCACCAAGAGGTGTCCCTGGCGAGATACGGAAGCCTGTTCTTTCTGCTCCAATTTCTTCGACTATGGCTTTCGTTACTTCAATCGCGAAGCGAGCACGATTTTCTATAGATCCCCCATATTCATCCGTCCGTGTATTCGAATTTTCTCCAATAAATTGATTAATCAGATAGCCATTTGCTCCATGAATTTCAACGCCATCCGCACCTGCTTTAATAGCCGCTGCTGCTGCTTTCCGGAAATCAGCAATGGTCGTTTGAATGTCCTCTTCACTTAACTCACGAGGAACGGGGATATCCTGCATACCTTTAGCAGTAAACATTTCTACACCGGGCGCGATTGCAGATGGCGCAACAGGTTGGCGATGATGTGGTGTATTATCAGGGTGCGACATGCGACCAGCATGCATTAATTGGATATACATATATCCACCTGCTTTATGCACTGCATCTGTAACCTTTTTCCATCCTTCGATATGTTTATCCGTATAGATCCCAGGTGACCATAAGTAACCTTGCCCATCATCAGAAGGCTGTACACCCTCAGTAATAATGAGTCCCATTGACGCTCGTTGAGCATAATAAAGGGAAGTTAGCTCTCCCGGTGTACCATCTTCTTGCGATCTACTACGTGTCATTGGTGCCATTGCTAAACGATGAGGTAATTCCATTGTTCCAATGTTTGTTTTACTCCACAATTTTTTCATTCGGATACTCTCCTCTTTTAATGTATTCAAGGATATATGAATTGAATTTAAAATTCTGAAATGATTGGATAGATTTGGCCTCTCAGGTTGAAATCATAGTTCTGGTCTACAATCCCTACCACCTCGTTGCTATCATAAAGATCCAACATGAAGTCCGCCATTTGTTTGGCAGTGTGGTACTTAGGCATGTTTGCTTTGTAATCAAATTCTTCAGTATCTAATGATTTCTTAACGAATTCCGTTTCTGTTATAGCTGGTGCTAAAACCTTAGCTTTTAGTTTTGCACCTTTCATTTCTAGTTCTTTTGCAAGCCCTTCTGTGAAGGCACTAACGTAATATTTAGATGCAGAATAAGCAACACTCCCAACAGCAATGGCATATCCGAGTGCGGATGAGACGTTAATTAACTGAGTTCCTTCTACATCAGCATAATCTCGCACATATAGTGTAGAAAGGATCGTCAAGGATTCGATGTTAACACGTAACATAGTTTCAACTTTATCTAAATTCTGTTCTGCTACAAAAGAAGCTTCACCGAGCCCCGCATTGTTAATCCAGGTCTCAATTTGGTATTCCTTTAAATTGTTATATAGTGTGTAGGCCTGATCTGTAACAGACAGATCACTTGTATGAACAATAACATTTACAGTAGGATCAATATCCTGAATTGCTGATTTAAGTTCTTCTAATTTATCCAATCTTCTAGCTACCAAGATTAAGTTTTTGCCACGTGCAGCAAAGCCCAATGCCGTTTCATATCCAATCCCTGAGCTTGCTCCTGTGATAACTGTATACTTCATAATATTCTCTCCTTCATAACATGCAGATTAGTATAAATGAGTTTTAAAGACGATTTTAGAACGATCATTCTTATTGGAATAAAAACAGTTAGATCTAACTTGCTATTAGCATATCAATTTTAGAACGAACAGTAAAGAATTTTTTTGTGGCTAAGAATTTTAATTTTGGAGCGGTATTCTTTGACTTGTGTGAGGCATGAGATACAAGTTCTTTCTTTCGTTAGAGGGACAAGAAAAAACTTGTATCAAGGAAACAAACAGTCCTCCATTTAGGTGACTCCTTTTGCCTGTCATGCTGTAATTCCACTTTTAATCCAAAGCGGTCAGTGTCATATCAATAATATTCTTTAATTTTTGCTGATCCGTTGTTGTCTTAACCAACGTACGTAGCCCCAACCACGCATTCATTAAATAATGAGAAATAACTACAGGATCCAAGTCATTCTTGAACTCACCCGATTGTTGACCCTTCAGAACAAGGTTAGTCAAGAGTTCCTCAGTTCGCGAATAACTCTCATCAACTAAGGATGCAACTTCTGGATCCAACACGCCGAGTTCCACGCCTGAATTCACGAGAAAACACCCTAGAGGTTCTCCTTCATTTCTTACTGTCGCCTCAAACAACTCCCGAATTAATTCTTTGATCGGTTTTTGTTTTTCAATCAGAAACCTCATTTTGCTGGTCTGCTTCGTTTCATATCGTTCGAGAGCTTTCATAAATAAGGCATGCTTATCCCCAAAGGTATCATAGATACTTCTTCGGTGAATGCCCATAAACTCAACCAAATCTTGCATTGAAGTTTTCTCATATCCTTGTGCCCAAAATAGGTGTATTGCTTTATCTAATACTTCATTAACTTCAAATTCTTTTGATCTTGCCATCGTCATCACCTCGAATAATCATTATACAATTTAGTGAAGGATCGGCAAACTAGATTTAAAATAAGTGAATACATTACAGGTATGAGGTCTGTCTTACATATTTAACCCAGGATTCTTCGTTTGTCTGCTTGTAACCAATCAGGCGTCCAGCCTTTTTCCAGGGCATCCAGGGTTACTCCTGGCGGAACGATAGCATCTATCGCATCCAGGATATCAGTGCTTAATCGGATGTCGCTGCCTTTTAACGTTTCACGAAGTTGCTCAATTGTTCTTGCCCCCACTATAGCAGAAGTAATTGACGAATGAGCTTGTGTAAATGCCATGGCAAGATGAGGCAAAGTTAATCCTGCTTCACCTGCAAGGGTTTGGAGCTTAGCAACGGCTTCGAACTTGATGCGATTTTCTTCTCGATTCGGATCTACAACAGTTGAAAGTTTCCCTAGAGAACTTGCTGCTCTTGAATCTGGGGCAACAGCTTCTCCCGAGCGGTATTTTCCCGTTAGTAGACCACCCGAAAGTGGGCTCCAAACCATTACACCCATTCCGTATTTTGCGGTTGCAGCAAGCAAATCGAATTCGATACTTCGATTCAATATGGAATACGGGGCTTGCTCGGATACAAAGCGTGCGGTATTTTTGCGTTCGCTAGTCCATTGTGCTTCGGTCACTTGCCATGCCTGAAAATTGGATGTACCAATATAGCGAATCTTCCCTTCACGAACCAGGTCCGTAAGTGCGTCAAGACTCTCTTCAATGTCAGTATGGAGATCCGGCTGATGTAGTTGATACAAATCGATATAGTCCGTTTGCAACCTTCTCAAGCTATCCTCTACTGCACGCTTAATCCAATATTTCGAGTTACCGGATTGATTAAGCCCACTGCCCATGGGCATTCCGCCTTTCGTGGCCAGAATAACATCCTGTCTGCGTCCTTTTAGGATGTGACCCAGAATTTCTTCGGATTGACCACTTGAATAGACATCCGCTGTATCGATCAGATTAATGCCTCCAGCCAAAGCCTCATCCAACATGACTGCAGCTTCTTTCTCCGTATTGTTCCCCCAAAAACCAAAAGTACCTGTACCTAATACAAAACTGCTTATTTTAAGGCCTGTATTTCCTAATACACGATATTCCATGTTCAATCCATCCCTTCTCAATCTGCTATAATTAGAATGATCATTCTAATATTCGTAGAAGAACTCCACGGCAAGATCTCACACCACTCCTCATAACTCTTGGCTTCTTATCCGTGTATTCCTCCCACGCCAACAATATAACATATTTAGAACGATCGGTAAAGAATGATTTTATGACCGAAATTAAGATCAGGTCTTTTGGGAGCATAAACCGACCACGCCAGAGATGATCGATGAAGAATGCAAATTGAATGGCTGTCTGTATGACGGCGATCCGGAAAATGTAGCGGAGAAAATGTTCTTCGTTCGATCTAACTGTTCGGCACTAAGGCAGTCCCAATTGTGCGTAAAGAAAATCCGTTTCAGTTCATCATATTTTCGATTAATGACTCCTCGTCAGTTTAAAGCTAGGTTACCAAGTGAACCCTCTCATTACCGATTGAATGCACACGTGAGCTTTTCTTATCCGACGTACCTATGACGGTTACTTTGCTTTGTCTTTCCTCTTTTAGTCTTTGCTCTATAATCCTTTATGAAAGGACTTCCACAACTTCTCGCTCTGTCAAATTTCCCGAAAATTGAACTGAGAAGACTCCAAAGCCGCGGTCAAAACGGAGCTGGAGTCTTCTTTTCAATAGAAATGAACATTCAAAGCGGAATGTAAAAAAACAAAAACTGACTTTTGGGACATGCCCTCCAGTCTTGTAATTTTTGAATGCTGCTGACTAGCACTAGGCCGACCTTTGTTTACGTATCTAACGTGTACGAAGGCAGGTTTTCCGGTAAAGCCGCCGGACGCAGACATGTGCTTTGCATTGGATAGAAGGTCTGCTGATCGGAGGAATCGTGGAACGCCCACATCGCCTCTAGCACATGATAGGCCAATTCACCACTGGCGCGGTGAGGCCGTCCGCTGCGGATAGCGTAGGCCATATCGGCAACACCGATGCCCCTTGTGTTCTCCTGGTAGCCCGACAACAGCGGAACGTCTGTCCATTCTTGCCCGCCTAGCACCCTATAGCGAACTGGCCCTCCGAACGTGTTCGGGTCAGGCACCTGTAACGTGCCATGAGTGCCGTATACCTCGATCGGTGGCAGAGTGCTTCCACCAAAGATGTCAAAGCTGGTAATTAGCGTGCCGACAGCCCCCTGCTTGAAGCGCAGCAATCCGGCCACATGGGTCGGTATATCGACCGGGATGGTCTGGCCTCTCTTTTTCTCGCTCGTAATCATTCGTTGATCCATCGCCTTGCTTGTCATGCCCGAAATGGTAGCAATCGGACCCAGCAATTGCACCAGAGCCGTCAAATAATAGGGGCCCATATCAAACATTGGACCGCCGCCGACTGCATAATAAAATTCAGGATCAGGATGCCAATGTTCATGTCCACGGCTCATCATGAAAGCCGTAGCGGCTACCGGACTCCCAATGGCTCCGTCTTCAATCAGCTTCAATGATGTCTGTATACCGGAACCGAAGAAGGTCTCCGGTGCGCAGCCGACAAGCAGTCCCTTTTGATGAGCAAGATCCAAGACAGCCTGCCCTTGCTCACGGGTGACGGCAAGTGGCTTCTCCACATAAACATGCTTGCCTGCCTCAAGAGCTCTGAGACAAACGTCAGCGTGAACGCCCGGAATGGTCAAATTAATAATGAGTTCGATCTCCGGATCAGCCAAAATCTCATCTACCGAATATACATTCGGAACGTTAAACGCTACTGCCTGCTCCTCTGCCCGACCTTGGTCCAGATCCGCTACTGCGTACAGCTCCAGAATGTCGAAACGATGGCAATTTTCCATGTAAATTCCGCTAATTTTACCACACCCGATAATGCCTACTTTCATTTTGTTCATGCCTGGACTCCCTTCTTCTTCAGAAAAAATGGATAATGGCATTCTTTTATTTCATCGGATACTATTAGAGACTGGCAATACGAATTCAATCAGGACTTCATTGCATAAGGGCACACGCCTAACGGTATTACTGTCCGTGTTGTCTGTTCTCCTTCTGTGCTCTGTCCCTTTCTGACCATGGTGAGTTCAGGTGGTCAAACTCTTTGCCAGAGGTACTACCAATTCATCCGGTCCACGCTAACGCTGCTGGTTGTCTGTCATGCCTGTATAAGCCTCTGCCAGCGAGCTGCCCTGGGTGGCCACCGCCTGTTTGCCTGCGGCTGCCCATAGAAACCCGCTGCGCATCATCTCGGTCACTTGAGGCATATCTATGATTTCTGCGTGATGGCCCAGCGAATTGTAGAAGACGCGTCCGTTCCCCCAGCGCTTCGTCCATACAACAGGCATATCCACTGGCCCATTGGCTGAATGGGGACCTGGTACGACCGGGAAGCGTGTGGTTGCCAGCACTTCAACTGCCGGGTCTACGTGGAGGTAATACTGCTCGCTTTTGACCTGAAAATCCTCAATGTGCTCTAGAAGTGGGCTGGAGCCGCGCTTCATGTTCACCATGTACTCCACCCCGTCATTGCCGGGATGCGCAACCCATTGCCCGCCTGTCATGAACTGCCAATCCACGTTGTTCCGGAAGGCATCACACATGCCGCCATGGCAGCCTGTGAGACCTACGCCGCTTTGAACGGCTGCTGAGACATTATTGACTAGTTCCTGCTCAATCTGTCCCATGGTCCACATTGGAACGATTAAGTCCAGGTCAAGCAGTTTCTCTGCATCCTGGTAGGCTTCAAGGGTATTAGACACCTCCACCTCGAACTGCTCTTCCTTCAAAATGCGTTCAAAAATGGCAGCCACCTGCTCCGGCTCATGTCCGTTCCATCCACCCCATACAATCAGTGCCTTGCGCATCTGTAACCACTCACCTTTCGGAATGTATTGTTATACTACATTTCTTCAATGGATACCCAGCGGCGTTCCTCTATGGAGCGTTCTACCGCTTCAAGCACAGCCTGACAAGCGACACCGTCGTGGAAGTTCGGCGAAGGTTGTCGTCCTTCGGAGATGGCCCTCAACATCTCAAGCATCTCGTGGGTGAAGGTATGCTCGAATCCAATTGTATGTCCTGCAGGCCACCAGGCTTCAGAGTACTTATGTGCCGGATCGGTGGCGAGTACGCGGCGAAAGCCCTGAACGTCCTCCTTATCCTGTGTGAAATACACTTCCAGTTCGTTCATTCGTTCAAAGTCAAACCGCACGCTGCCTAGGCTACCGTTGATCTCGAATGAATTTGTGCTCCGATGTCCGGCAGCAAAACGTGTGGCCTCGAAGCTGCCCAGCGCACCTCCGGCGAAGCGTGCCAGGAACAGCGTGGCATCATCGACTGTCACTTCTCCCATCGGAGCATTTGCTTCAGCGCTCCTTTTGGAGCTCAACCCGCTCATCTCCAAAGCCAACGGGCGCTGTTTGATGAATGTCTCGCTCATGCCGATCACTTCATGGAACTCGCCGACCAAGAAGCGAGCGAGATCAATCAGATGGGCGCCAAGATCACCATGAGAGCCAGAACCGGCCACTTCTTTTTGCAGCCGCCATACCAGCGGGAAGGACGGGTCCATGATCCAGTCTTGAAGGAAGAAAGCACGGAAATGATAAATTTTGCCTAGGCGACCGCTCTCGACTAGCTGCTTTGCCAGCTGGACAGCCGGAGAAAAGCGGTAGTTGAAGCCTACCATATGTCTGACCCCTGCTTCCTCTGCTACCTGCAGCATGTCACGGGAATCCGCCAGCGAGAGCGCAAGCGGCTTCTCACAGAACAGATGCTTGCCCTGGAGGGCAGCCTCAACGACAATTTCCTTATGGGCATTACTCGGGGCGTTAATATCAATGAGATCAATATCGTTACGTTTCACTAGGTCACGCCAATCCGTAACACTTTCGGTCCAGCCGAACTGGCGGGCAGCCGCCTGAACCCCCTGCGCGTTGCGTCCACAGATAACGGACATCTCTGGCTGCAGCGGGGCATCTGGGAAGAACATGGGTAGACTACGGTAAGCGTTGCTGTGAGCCTTGCCCATAAATTTGTAGCCAACCATTCCGATACGAAGACGATTAGACATGTCGTGATCCTCCTTATGGGTCTGAGTTTCAACGAGTTTTTGACGATTGGTGTTATGGACGAATGGATGACGCCCTGATAATCAGCTCTGTGGACAGGAGTTCTCTTATCGAGTCGGACCCGGTCAGTTCCAGGGCTGGAATAAGGTCCAGAGAATCGGGTATAAGCTTCGAGGCTGCAAGCTCTCCCATCTCATAAAAAGGAACGCGGACACTGCTTAGCGGCGGAACAGCCATCTCAGCCGCATCCGAATCGTCATAGCCTACAAACGCTGGGAACCGGTCAACTGGCAGTCCGCGCTCACGGAGACCCTGCATTACCCCGAGGGCCATCCGGTCGTTCGCCGCAAATACGGCATCAATATCATTCAATTTGTCTGCTATTGTGGCTGAGGCTTCGAGCCCGCTTCGACGGCTGTAGTTACCTTCCAGAAGCAGATCGTGGTCATATTCAATACCGGCCTCCTGAAGCGCGGTACGGTAACCCTTCATTCGCTCAGTACTATTGGAATAGATATCCGGGCCGTTGAGAAAGGCAATCCGTTTGTATCCCTGCTCGATGAGGTGACTTACAGCCGCTCGGCTGCCTTCTACATGGTCTGCATCCACTTCACAGAACGATTGCCCTTCAAAATGGTGATTCATGACGCAGAATGGACGCCCTTCTTCCTGAAGTCTCTTTAGAGCTTCCACCTCATCGTGGTCATCCCTGGCTCCAAGGATGATACAGGTATCGATCCTTTGCTGGCGGAAAAGACTACTGTAATCAATCCGTTCCCCCGGCTTCCGGAACAATAGAAGCAGATCGAGTCCGCTGTCTCTGGCCTTGTTTCCGATACCGCTCAGCATCTCAGAGAAAAAATAGGCTGAGAACAGGTGCGCCTTCGGGACATAAGGCATAACCACACCAAGATGGCCACTCTTGCTTCGGGCAAAGTTACGGGCCAGCGCACTAGGAACATATCCAAGCTGATTAGCTGCGTCCAGAACCCTTCTCCGCGTATCCTCTTTGATAGGACCTACTGCATTTAAGACCCGGGATACCGTCGCTTCAGACACGCCGGAAAGTTCTGCTACTTCCTTGCGCGAAACGATATTACCCACCTCCAAATCATTTTATGTACGCGCGTACATTTTCTCATGCAGCCATACCTCTGTCAATCCCAAAAAGCGTGCTTCAAAGATGAATAAGCTCATTTCTCTACTAAAAGGACATTGTCTCGCGATTCCTGCTTGCCAGCAGATTGAACGGAATATCCCAGCCCCAGCAGTCGGTGCCGCGAACAAATAAATGTTTATTAACTATTGCGCTAACGGATACGAAAGTTCAATAAAATAGCGGCAGTTCTAGGACTTTATTTCCTCGTCCATGACTGCCGCTATTTCGATTTTTGGGATGATTTTAATGCTATTTTACCAGCAGCGAGTTAATGAACATTGGACTTATACTCACCCCGCCTCACAAGGCGGGACAGAATTTTAATATTGCAGAGAAATACGATTTCTCATCTAATTATTTACTTTAACAAAAGAGATTTCCTCATGATTGGGATATGACTTGAAGAATTAGATCAAAGACCCGTTCTTCTCTCCAGTTCCTCCGTATATCTGGCGCCCATCAAAGTGATCTGCGAGGCTGCGCTGTTAATATTGCGCACATCTTCGGATGTGAGCTTAATGTCCACTGCGCCTAGATTTTCTTCCAGACGGCTTAATTTCCGTGTGCCCGGGATCGGAACGATCCACGACTTCTGGGCTAGCAGCCAGGCGAGTGCGATTTGGGCTGGCGTTGCTTTTAACTGCTCAGCCATCTCTTTAAGCAGGTCGACCAACACCTGATTGGCCTCCAGCGCTTCTGGAGTAAAACGTGGAAGAATACTGCGCAAATCGTCATGGTTGAATGTCGTGTTTGCGTTAAAACTTCCCGTCAGGTAGCCCTTGCCCAAAGGACTGAACGGAACGAAGCCAATACCGAGCTCTTCTAGGGCAGGGAGGAGTTCCTCTTCGGGGCGTCTCCACCACAGGGAATATTCGCTCTGAATTGCAGTGAGTGGCTGAACCGCGTGTGCACGACGAATGGTCTTCACTCCTGCTTCAGACAATCCCCAGTGCTTCACCTTTCCTTCCCGGATCAGATCTTGCACAGCTCCCGCTACCTCTTCGATCGGCACATCTGGATCGACTCGGTGCTGATAGTACAGGTCGATGGCTTCAATCTTGAGCCGTCTAAGCGATTCTTCGGCAACTTTCTTGATATGCTCAGGGCGACTGTTCATTCCGGACTGCTTGCCATCCTGGATATTGAAGCCGAACTTCGTGGCAATCACGACTTGATCTCGAACAGGAAGAAGAGCTTCGCCCAAGAGTTCTTCATTCGTGTAGGGTCCGTATACTTCGGCGGTATCAAAGAAAGTCACGCCGCGCTCGACTGCTTTCCGAATGACCGAGATCATTTCCTTTTGGTCCGAAGCCGGCCCATAACCGTAACTCATTCCCATGCATCCAAGTCCGATTGCGGAAACTTCCAGACCGCTATTTCCCAATTTACGCTTTTCCAACATACCTCTTCCTTTCTTAATATCATTTTTTCTTTATCCAGTAGGAGGGTGGGTAATGATAAATGTTCATTATTTTTCTTTAGTTAATTGGCTTACGATCCTATCAAGAGAACTATTATATAATTTTTTGAAACATTCATGCTCTTCAAACTCTATTAATGTGATAAGCCTTTGAACCAATAAGTTCCTAAACCAACGATTCAAATAATTCATCTCCTCCCTTTTTTAAACTTGTTCTTTGATAATGTCGTTATGCTTGCGGTAGTTTAGAGGCTTCTGTCACTTCATCCGCTTCAGCTGTTACATTGTTCTCCCCCTTGCTTGATTCTGTGAGCTTAGTCTTATTATGCCGAACAGAAAAAGCGAAGTGATATCTCATTCGTCTTAAATGATTGCCCAATCCTATTACGGCTACTGTTGCTACAGGCGGATAAGTCTTATAATGGGACCAGACAAACCTGCAAGGAGGATTTGAATGTCCGAGAACCTTATTCAACAGCAACAGGAGCTTACCGGATTAATCGAGCGTCACTCGCTTCAGAATAGCACCAAGGAAACGGCGGTCCCTTCCCTATTTTTCTATCAGCATTCCAGCATAACTGAGCCCGCTTATCGGGTTTACAAGCCTTCTTTTTGTGTTGTCGTTCAAGGTCTGAAAGAAATTTTGCTGGCACAGGAGAGATTTGAATATGGACCGTCCAATTATCTGATCGCTTCCATGAATCTGCCTGTGATCGGTCAAATTATAAAAGCGTCTGCTGACTCTCCTTACCTGAGTCTCAAGCTCGAATTTACACAGAACCAGATCCTTGAAGTGCTGAACGATTGTGATATTAAGGTCACGTCAAAAGATAATGCCAAGCGTGCCCTGTTCGTCGGCTGGATGGAATCGTCCATTCAGGACGCCGTGCTCAGGCTTGCCCGTCTGCTGGACACCCCGGGAGAAATCCCATTTCTCGCCCCGCTTTACACGAGGGAGATTCTGTACAGGCTGCTGCAGGGGCCCTATGGAGTCGAATTGGCTCAGATTGCAGTCGAAGGAAGCAGCACCTATCGGATCCGGGAAGCTATCGACCATATTGTCCGAAATTGGGACCAGTCTTTTCGGATCGAAGATCTTGCAGACACCGCCAGCATGAGTGTTTCTTCGTTCCATCGGCATTTTAAAGAGGTAACCGCCATGAGCCCAATTCAGTTCCAAAAACAGCTGAGACTTCAGGAAGCTCGCCGCATCTTATTGGCTGAATCGGCGGACGCCGCAGACGTCGCTTTCAGGGTTGGTTACGAGAGCTCTTCCCAATTCAGCCGTGAATACTCCCGCACGTTCGGTGCTCCTCCGAGAGCGGACATCAAGCGATTGAAGGAAAAATACGACCAGGTCATGAATGACTAAGTATCTAGACTGATCGGCGAAGAAGCAAAAAGGACGACCTTAGGCCGTCTCTTTTTCGGTATGATACGTTTAACTTCCAGCGTCATTTCCTATAAAACGAGAACACCACCGACTTCCCCAACATCATTTAGGCGGTCTTCGGTCTTCAAGCCCAGTTCGGCAGTAGCGTCTCGCCCCGGTCTGTAGAAGGCGCGGGAGTCACCGAAAGTCTGGAAATCTCATCGCGCCACTCTGGAGTCATCTCTACATCGACAGCGCCCAGTGAGTCTTCCAGCTGCGCGAGGTTTCTTGCGCCAATAATTGGCGCCGTGATCATAGGATTGGACATCGCCCAGGCTACCGCAAGCGTCGAGGGCTTCACGCCTCGTTCTGCTGCATGTGCAGTAAAGCGGTCGGCGACGGCAAAATTCATTTCATCCGCATAGCGGTCCGTATACCGCTGCTCTTCGACCAGCCGTCCTTGCTCCGGTCGTTTGTTCGTTCCGTATTTGCCCGTAAGAATCCCGGCTCCCAGAGGGCTGTACGAAATGACCCCAATCTGCTCGGAAGCGGCAAGAGGCAGGATTTCTACCTCAGCCTGACGTTTGACCAGGTTGTACATCGGCTGGATCAATTCAAAGCGCGCCAGCTCCTCCCTGGCAGAGATGCCGACCGCTTTGGCAATCTGCCAGGCCGACCAGTTGCTCACCGCTGGGTAAAGGATTTTGCCCTGCGCTTGAAGATCGTCGAGTGCACGAAGCGTCTCCTCCATTGGCGTATTTTCGTCGAACATATGCACGAAGTAGAAGTCGATGCGGTCCGTCTTCAGGCGTCGCAGACTGTTTTCCACTTCAAGCATGACATGACGACGGGAAAGCCCCCTAGCATTCACGTCCTGTCCCATCGGATAGAAAACTTTGGTGCTCAGTACAATCTCATTCCGACAGTCCTCGATGCACTCGCCTAGAATTTCTTCGGAGCGACCCTGGCTGTACACGTTTGCTGTATCGAAAAAGTTAATGCCAGCTTCGCGGGAGCGGTTGAACATTTTTTTGGATGTTTCTTCATCGGCATTTCCGCCGAAGGACATCGTGCCAAAACATAAATTTGAAACCTTGATTCCTGTTTTTCCTACTGTACGATAATTCATCGTCATTCCTCCTGCTGTTGACTTACGCCTGTTGTGTGGTTGGGCGAATAATCATTTCATTGATCGCAACGTCTCCGGGCTCTTCAATCGCAAAAGCAATCGCACGTGCGATACTTTCCGCTTTAATCGCTCCTTGATATAACTCATCGTAGTCTTGTTTTAACTCTGCATCCGTGATTCCCTCCGTCAATTCAGTGCTGACAGCTCCTGGAGAGATATTCGTTGTACGAATCTGGGTACCACTGAGCGCCTCTTCTTGACGTAAACCTTCCGTAATCGCCCTTACGGCATGTTTGGTCGCGCAATATACAGTGCCGCCGGGGTAGACATTATGTCCGGCAATAGAAGACAGATTAATGATATGGCCAGATTTCTGTTCCCGCATCGCAGGCAGAACAGCAGCAATCCCGTACAAAAGGCCCTTGATATTAATATCAATCATCATATCCCATTCATTAATTTTCTTCTTAAAGAGAAACGATTGCGGCATGACTCCGGCATTATTGATAAGTACGTCGATTTTCCCAAACTCTTGAAGTGCATACGAAGCCAACTCCTCCACTTGTTCATGCGATGTCACATCGGTTACTTTGTAGATGGCTGTACCCCCGCTTTGTTCAACTTCTTCTTGCAGCTTTTGTAAACGGTCTTCACGGCGAGCCGCCAGCACAAGCTTCGCACCTTTAGATGCCAGTTCTTTGGCCGTTGCCTCTCCGATTCCGCTGGAAGCACCTGTAATAATAACGACTTTATCTTGAATATTGGACATAGAGAATGAACATCCTTTCGAGACTTAGTTTTCTTTTGCGAATAGTTCTTTGGCCACTGTAATAGCGGACATCGCCTTCGGCCAGCCCGCATAAAAGGCAAGATGGGTAATGACTTCGATCAGTTCCTCTTCCGTCAGGCCGTTGTCTTTGGCTTTACCCAAATGAAAGCCCAGTTGTTCGGAATTCCCTCCGGTGATCAAGCTTGCTACGGTAATGAGGCTGCGGTCGCGTGGGGCCAGCTCTTTGCGTTCCCAAACGTCCCCAAAAAGCACCTTGTCGGTCAGCTCGACGATCTTTGGTGAGAAGTCCCCAATCGTTCGCTGTGCAGCCGTAAGTTTTTGAGTATCTGACATGTGATATCTCCTCTTTCTTTGCATTGATCCTTCATATAAATGCATCTATAATTGAAAAAGATACATTATTGAACTTGTGTCTATTATTATAAGCTGATACAGAATGCTTGCAATTGTTAAATACGCTTGATTTGTTCATTAATAGACATATAAGTTAAAACAGTCAATTATCATTTAGAAGTTTAGGGGTTGAACACAGTGAAAGTGGACAGGAGAATACTCAAAACACAGGAAGCCTTGAAAAAAGCATTAACGGAGTTGATGGCCGAAAAGAGTTTCGACCATATTACGATTCAGGATCTATCCGACAAAGCAAATGTAAGCCGGGGAACCATCTATCTTCATTACGTGGACAAATATGATTTGCTGGATAAGCTGATCGCCGCACACATCAATGAACTTCGAAGATTATGTATTGAATCGGCTCATTTGAGCTTTACAGAGGCCGAAATTGTTTGGTTTGAATATTTTGAGGCTAACTATTTATTTTTCTCCACGATGCTGGTGAGCAAAGGCGCCCCTTACTTCCGCACTCAGTTTCTTGAATTTATGATCGATGAACTTCGGGAAGAGGTCGACATGAATGAAGCAAGAAATCGGGGACTAAACGAAGAAGTGGTTGTCCGTTATGCAGCGTCCGCTGTGGTAGGGATTATGGAGTGGTGGTTTTTGAATGATAAACCTCTCCCTCCTGTCGAGATGGCAGAGCAAATAGGCATGCTGTTGGACCGGAAATTGTGAATCTGATAAAAAAGAGTAGCAGACATATGTCTGCTACTCTCAAAATGGTTTATCAGGGCCAAATACAAGATTGGCGGACTGCTTGGCTTTCTCAATGACATTCATGACCTTCTCGCTATGTTCAAGCATATTCGAGACTTTTCCAAAATCTTTTTCTTCGATGATACGATCAAACTCAACGAATTCGTCATACATTCGATGCGAATGATCTTTTAGATCCACACGAATTGGCGTTTCCTTATTCGCAGTGTAATCAAAGCAGTCGCATATATTAGCAGAACTTGCCATGTGTAAATAGCCCTTATTGCCTTGAATGTTCACGGCATTGGGGGCCGTACTATCTTTTGAACCTATGCAGACACACTTGAAATCACCGTAATCAAGCAGCAGCATACCTGAAGTATCAATTCCACGCTCCATGTTCGCCCAATACTCCACTTTCTTTGGGCTACCGAAGAATCCAACAACAAAATGAATATTATATAAATTAATATCCATCAAGGCTCCACCAGACATTTCCGGATTAAACGCAGGCTGGATTATTCCCGCTTTGAAAGCTTCATATCGAGATGAGTATTGAGAATAGTTGCATTCAACTATTTTGATCTCACCAAGTTTAGGTAGATACTCCTTCATTGACAAATAATTTTTCAAATATTGATTCGTTATGGCTTCCACCAATACCAGTTTTCTTTGCTGAGCAATTTCTTTTAGCTCTAGAAATTCTTGCAAATTGGAAGTAAACGGCTTCTCACAAATGACATGTTTACCACTCAATAATGCTTCTTTGGCATATGAATAATGAAGATGATTAGGCAACCCGATATAAACTGTATCCACATCACGGTTCATCAGCATCTCGCTGTAATCCGAATAAATCTGAGATATTCCATATTTATTTTTCAAATCCAGTAATTTCTCCTGGTGGCTAGGTCTAGAACAAATGCCCTTTAATAAAATGGTCGGGATTTCCTGAATAAAGCTCAATAGATCCCCTACGATCATCCCTGCTCCGACAATTCCCAACTTCATTTTAGTTGCACTCCTCTATACCTTTTTCAAGTATTTCCATACAAATTATCGTTTCTTCGTCTTTAATCACTTTTTCTTTACCAAATACGATCGACTGATAAATATCGTCATACACTCGGGCATAGTCTCCCTTTTCAGAAACGACTTTTTCTTCATGATACTCGCCTTTATCATCCAAATATGTTAAGATGCCGTAATGCTCGGGCAGGTCGATGCCGAAATCGGCGTGTCCCTTAGGCAGATAGTATAATTTCAGATGCTCCTCCTGACGATCCTTCGTTTGCTTTATAAAAACGCCTTTTTTGCCGTATACAACAAAACTCGGCCGCTCTTTTAAGCGAAAAAAGCTGGATTTGATGGATACCTTGAGCGAGGGATAATAAAAATCCAGATCAAAGTAATCATTCATTCTCCCAGAACCCAGCAATTGACGAACATCGTAACGAATTGTGTCCGGCTTCCCAAAATAGGAAAGAACCTGGTCAATGGTATGAACGCCATGTCCGTATAGGTAACTGTTATACTTGGAAAAATGAGAAGTGGAGTTCGGGATCTCAGGGCGATAATAATCGTAATGCATCTCCACTTCCAGCAAATCTCCAAGTTTTCCTGATTCAATAATCTTCTGGGTAGTGAGGAAATCCGAGTCGTAACGTCTATTCTGATAGCATTGTACAACCAGATTTTTCTCTTTAGCATATTGGAAGATCGACATGGCTTCTTCTTTGGTTAACGTAAAAGGTTTCTCAACAAGTACATTTTTCCCGTGGTCAAGCGCCATTTTCGCATAGTCGTAGTGGGATTCTACAGGTGTACAGATAACAATCAACTGAATCTCCTTATCGTTCATTAGAGATTCAATATTATCTGTATACTGCACGTCAGGGACTTTTTTCCACTCCCCTTTATCTGGATTACGTGTGTATATCGTCTTCACTTTCAAATCAGCTCTGTTCAATGAAAAAGGAAGATGATAACGGTTCGTGCTTTTCCCATTTCCAATATAACCGATGGTAAGCATATTATTTCCCCCTTAGGCTCTTTTTCATTTATTATAGAAGAAGAATGTTGATCGTAAAGGATTTGCCGCCAAAATGGTACATTCAACCGATTATTTGTCAACATGGCGGGTTGTTTTTAAACAAAATGTTTATTTTATATCCTTTATCAAACGTTATTTCAATTGAACCGGAGTGAACCTGTTGAAAATACTGATGCAATTATCCGAAATGCAAAACTTTACACCAAACGAAAAAAGCATTGCATCCTATATTTTGCTTCATAAGGAAAGTATCCTGCACTTAAATATTCAGGAGCTTGCAAAGGCAACATATACTTCGCATTCCGCGATTAATCGATTAACACATAAACTTGGGCTATCTGGTTTCAAGGAGTTCATAATCAAACTTGCTCGGGAATTTCAGCAGAATACCCAGAACATTTCCAATGTAGACCCCAACTATCCTTTCGGTTTTGATGAATCCCCACTTCAAGTAGCGAAAGAAATTGCAGAATTAATGAAAGAAACGATTGAAAAAAACTTTACATTCATGGATGATGATTTATTGTCGCAAACAGCCCTACTGCTGGATCAAGCGAAAAGAATCTTTATATATGCGTTAGGTGATTCACAAATCCGTGCGAAAAGTTTCCAAAATAAATTGGTAAAAATAAACAAGTATGTGTTTATAGCCACGGAGCTGTCTGAGTGGGCTTACCATACGGCTAATCTTACGACACAGGATTGCGCTGTTTTTTTAACTTACCACGGAAAGTCGCCGATTTTTTTAAAAGCAGCACGGCATTTCGCACATGAAAATATCCCTTTTATCACAATTACAGCAACCAATCAAAGCGAATTGGCCAAACTCAGTAATATCTGTATCCAGGTGCCTAATGACGAAGTAAAACATGCCAAGATTGGTACATTTTCATCGCAGATTGCCTTTGACTATGTATTAAATGTGATCTATTCCTGTATCTATAAAATCGACTACTTGAAAAACATGCAAACCACAACACAATCGTTAAAAAATTCGCATCTCAATGACATGATGAATGACGTATAGAATGAATATAGCACTAAAACAAAAAGTCGCCAGTATGGCGACTTCATAAGCATATATATTGTTGTCTCCGGTCAAGGATCAACTTTCATCTATTGCTTTTCGAATATCATAATCATTGATATCGACATCTAAATCCATTCCAAGTGCCAACTTTGCCAGCTGATTTCCAATAAAGGGGCCCATGGTCAACCCGGATGCTCCAAGCCCATTTGCCGCTATAAGACCATCCCAGCCTGGAACAGCTCCGATCACCGGTAGAAAACCGGGTGTAAAAGGACGGAAACCAACTCTTACCTCCTGAAAAGTGCTGTTTGCTAAATCAGGGGCCAACTCTAAACCTTTGTTCAGAATTTCCTGCATCCCACCTGCTGTTACCCTCGTATCGTAACCCTCGATTTCATTTTCGTGAGTCGCCCCTATTACGATCTTCTGTTTATCGAAAGCCAGCAGGTATTGATCAGAAGGCGGTATGATTACAGGCCAGGTGCCTGTGTCTTGCCTATTAGGAACCTGCAAATGCATAATTTGTGCTTTTTGATAACTAACCTTAAAATGAATGCCCAAAGGCAACATTAATTGATTTGCCCATGCACCTGCACAAACAATGACCTTGTCAGACGAGAAGCTTTTTGCACCGACCGCTACTCCAGTTACTTGGTCGGACTCATATTGAAGTGCAGCATCCCCATGTATAAGGGTCGCTCCATGTCTCTGTGCTGATCGGACCAACGCATCCCGTAGCGCACGACCATCTATACGGGCGGCACCGCTAATATGAACAGAATGATAACCTTCTACTAACAAAGGAAACCGTTCATGGGTTTCTTTTTCATTTAGCCGGGTAATTTCACCGATTTCCGGTGCATCCGCTTGTCGTAAGTGTGCCCGCTCCTCCATTTTTTTGATTTTCTCCAAATCATCATGAATACTGAGAGCACCCACTTGAGCATAGCCTGTTTCTGTTTCTCCCTCGCTTTTGAGTTCTTCAATCAACCCAGGATAAAAGCGTGCGCCTGCCTTTGCCAGCTGGTACCAAGCCTGATTACGTCGCTGTGATAGCCAGGGACAGATAATGCCAGCTGCGGCATCAGTAGCCTGTCCTTTATCTTTGCGGTCTACAATAATGACATTAGCACCCATTTTTGCTAACTGGTATGCTGTCGATGCCCCCAGAATTCCTGATCCAATTACGATGACCTTCTTCATGATTACATCCCTTTCCTAAATCACTGTATCCATTATAGCGAATACTGCATGAATGCATAGAGTTTGAAATTCGAGATTAGGATGATTATCTATGAATGTATGTCTCTAAGTTCTTTTCGTAAATATTGCCCCGTGTAGCTCAGCTTAAAGTCGGCCACTTGTTCCGGGGTCCCGGTACATACGACATTCCCTCCGTTGCTACCACCTTCGGGTCCCAGATCAATAATATAGTCTGCATTCTTGATCACATCCAGATTATGCTCGATAACAACAATGGTATTCCCCTCCTCGGTCAGCACATGAAGTATATTGATCAATTGCTGCACATCCGCAACGTGAAGTCCTGTAGTGGGTTCATCCATAACATATAGCGTTGAACCCGTAGCGGGCTTCAGCAGTTCTGATGCAAGTTTCACTCGTTGCGCTTCTCCGCCTGATAGCGTTGTAGAAGACTGACCCAGCTTCACATAACCCAACCCCACTTTACAGAGCGCCTCGATTTTCTTCCGTATTTTTGGAACATACTCAAAAAATACAACAGCTTCGTCCGCAGTCATCTCCAAGATATCTGCAATGCTTTTCCCTTTATAGTGAACTTCCAGAGTTTCGCGATTGTATCGCTTCCCTTTACAGACGTCACAAGGCACATACACATCGGGCAGGAAATGCATTTCGATTCTCATCAATCCATCACCCGTACAGGCTTCACAGCGTCCGCCCTTAATATTAAACGAAAAGCGACCCGGGCCATAAGCACGCACCTTGGCTTCGTTTGTCATGGCAAATAGGGAGCGAATATTATCAAAAAGACCGGTGTATGTGGCCGGGTTGGAACGAGGAGTCCGTCCGATCGGGCTTTGATCCATATTAATAATCTTATCCAAATGCTCTATGCCATCAATTTGTAAATGTTTTCCTGAGCGAGTATGAGCTCGATTTAGCGTCGCCGCCAGCTTTTTATAAAGTATCTCGTTAACAAGGCTGGACTTACCTGATCCGGAAACGCCCGTAACACACGTGATCGTTCCTAATGGGATGGATACATTGATGTCTTTCAGATTGTTTTCCGCTGCTCCCACAATAGTCAGATGATGTCCATTGCCTGGTCGACGGTTCTCAGGCACGGGAATCCATCTTTGATGCGACAAATATTGGCCTGTTATCGAACGTTTTTCAGCGGTAATTTGGTCAAGTTCTCCCTGAGCAACCACTTCTCCTCCATGTTTACCCGCACCCGGACCAATGTCCACAATCCAGTCTGCTTGGCGGATCGTCTCTTCGTCATGCTCCACCACAATGACGGTGTTGCCCAAATCACGCATTTCCTTCAAAGCGGAAATAAGCCGTTCATTGTCTCGCTGGTGCAAACCGATCGAGGGCTCGTCGAGAATGTACAGCACTCCTGTTAAGCGCGATCCTATCTGGGTGGCCAAACGAATGCGCTGACTCTCCCCGCCTGAAAGTGTTCCGGCAGTTCGGTATAACGTCAAATATTCCAGCCCGACATTTTTCAAAAATACAAGTCGGTCAACAATCTCCGTCGTAATCGGGGCGGCAATCATAGCCTTAGCCGGGGATAGATGCATATTTTCGATAAAATGAATGGCCTCGGTAACAGACAGCTTGCAGAAATCTGAGATGTTCATATCACAGACGGTTACAACAAGAAGCATCGGTGCCAGCCGATCACCGTGACAGTCGTGGCAAGGCAAGGCGGACATATAGCTTTCAAGTTCTTTCCGCATTGTATCGGACTGGGTTTCCCGGTAGCGTCGATCCAGATTGTTGACAATCCCTTCGAATGCCTGGTGCAGCAGCCTCTCCCGATGATTGCTTTCCCATCTAAGTTCAAGTTTTTCACCCTGTGTTCCATACAGGAGCATGTCCAATGCTTGCTGTGAAATCTGATCAAGAGGAGTATCCAGATCAAATCCAGCCTTTTTTCCAATCGCTTCAAAATACATTTTGCAATAGGAGTTGGTTTCGACATTTCCCCATCCGGTAGCTTTAATTGCGCCCGAGTTCAACGATTGACTGCGATCAGGTGCGACTTTGATCGGGTCAACCTCAAGATGAAACCCAAGTCCCGAGCAAGTCGGACAGGCGCCGTACTGATTATTAAAAGAGAACATGCGAGGAGACAGCTCCTGCATGGAAAATCCGCAACGGGCACAAGCAAAACTTTGGGAGAACAGCATGTCCTCACCGCTATCCATCCGGTGAACCAATACAGTATCGCCGGACAAAGTAATGGCTGTTTCAATAGAGTCTGTCAGTCTCTGAGTTTCCCCCTCTTTGACTACCAGACGGTCCACTACAATAGCGATAGTATGTTTCCTGTTTTTATCAAGTTGGATCTCTTCTGATAGGTTCTTAACGATACCGTCTACTCGCACACGTGCATAGCCATTGGTTCTCGCTTGTTCAAAAATGTGCTGGTGCTCCCCTTTTTTATCTTGTACTAAAGGTGCGAGCACCATATATTTCGTTCCTTGAGGAAGCCTATATATTTGATCTACAATTTGATCGACAGACTGGCGCGTAACTTCACTTTTACAGGATGGACAATGCGGCGTTCCAACCCTTGCCCACAATAACCTCAAAAAATCGTAAATCTCAGTTACAGTGCCCACTGTGGAACGTGGATTGTTAGATGTCGTTTTTTGTTCAATGGCAATTGCGGGTGAAAGTCCTTCGATCGAGTCGACATCTGGTTTATTGATCTGCCCGAGAAATTGTCTTGCATAGGAAGATAGTGATTCAACATAACGCATTTGTCCCTCAGCATATAGCGTATCGAATGCCAGGCTGGATTTTCCCGAGCCGCTCACCCCGGTGATCACAACGATTTGGTCACGAGGAATTTGAATATCAATATTTTTCAGATTATTTTCCCGTGCTCCATGAACGTTAATAAAATTTTGCATGTACTGCTCCTCCTACCCAAGCTGACGCTTTTCAATATCCTCTTTCAAATACCTGCCTGCATCGTCCGCTGAAAGATTCAAAACATACATTAGTTCACTTACCAGCATCTCTCGAGCCATACTCAGAATGGACCTATCATGAGAATTCATTTTCAAATTGTAGGCTTTGGAACAAATTATATCCCTGATGATGCCAAAATGATCATGAAGAAGCCCTGACTCGATCTTGGCCTGCAAAAAGCAGCGACGTTCAGAAGGGTTCAAAGGAAGTTGAGCATATTCTCCAAAAAATTGAGCTCTGGAACTCAAAAAGTAATCCACATTGGACAAAGGTCGGATACATTTTTGCAGTGCTCTATGTTGCGGAATAAACATGCGAAGTCCTTGTTTAGGAAAATACAAGTTATAGGAACTTTGTAGGTTTTCCAAGTCATCTTCTTTCTCTACAGATTCGAGAATACATACACCATACATTGGATAAAAAAGAAGTTTTTTAGACTGTTCCATGAAAACCTCCACTGTTCTTCAGTCTACCTTTGCTCCATAAGAGCGTATAAACAGAATCGCCTGCTCTCTATCCATTCGCGCGCCTTTAATATTCAAAGTTTTCAAATCAATTCCTTCAAGATTGGCACCACGTAGATCGGCTCCCTGCAAGTTCGCTCTGCTCAAAGTTACTCTCGTTAGGTCAGAGTCTCTCAGGTCAGCTTTCGTCAAATCGGTATCAGAAAAATCTGCTTCATAAAAACGAATTCCTCTCAAATCCTGTTTCCCCAGCTTGGTATGCTTTAGATTAGTGTAGGACCAGTCTCCTTGACTCAAAGTGACACCGTCCATTTGAGCACCTGCAAAGTCCGATCCTGTCATTTTACAAGAGTTGAATTTGGAAACAAAAAGGTTAGCACCATTGAAAGAACAATTTTCAAAAGCTGATTCCGTATGCACAGATCCACATAGAGCAGCACCTTTAAAGTCACATTCAATAAAACGACAATGGCTTGTCTCGATCTCATCCAATGAAGTATTCATGAATGTACACTTTTTAAAAGTGCAGCGTACGAGTTCTCCATACCGCAAATCTTGTCCATCAAAATGAACAGCTTCATAATCCTGATCTTTGTATTGATACACTGTATATCCCCGCCATTTAATTGATTTTTAATTCTTATGAGTAGACAATCATGTTGAAAGTCTATAAGTAAATCTCAACTTTTTTTAATATATCATATACCTGTCAAGTACCTGTCTAAAATGGATAGAAAGTCAAGTCCATTTTTTTTGAAACCAATATTCAGAGGTTCAGTCTTCATTTTCGCTTAATGCAAATAGACATTGAGTTCCTCTGTCTGCTGCATCGAAATGAAAACACTCCTGACATACTGATGTCAGGAGTGTTTTAGTAAGGTTTAACCGACAGGTCGTAACTAAGACACCTGTCGGTTATTAATAAGGATTGTTTAGTATAATTGATTGCTATGTGTCTTGCTGAACGGGTGGTGCTTCTTTACGAAAAACTGTAAAATAAAAAATAGCAAAGCCTATAATCCATATGCCCAAAACCAAAAAAATAGAGCTGAACATAATTTTGCTTTGTGCTCCTTGATCAAGTACAGATCCAAGAATAGACGTTCCGATAGCCCCCGCCATAAAGCTTCCCATCATATAGATACCCATACCAACTCCGGTTTGGTTGCCGCTTAACGTTCGAGAAATGGTGTTTGCCATTGTAATCTGAGCAAATGTTAATCCAGTATTCGCTAGAAATAAGATAATCGCAATCATGGCAGGAAACGTGTCCATAAAAAAAACCAATATGAGGTATGCCATCACTTGGAACAGGAATGCCAACGAGAATACAAAGCGATTGCCCTTTGCATCCGCAATTCTTCCACCCACCAACCCAAGCAATGCAGCAATCAAAGCACCAGGAAACATCACGAGTCCTGTGTTTACAGAAGATAAGTGATGTATTGAGCTTAACACCTGCGGGATCAAATACGGAACACATAAATTAAGTGTAAGAATCATACAAGCGATAATCAACCCTATCGTATACCTTGTATTTTTAAAAAGTGTCGGTTCAATAAAGGGTTCATCCGTTTTGTTAATGCGAATGATGAATAATATGAATATTAGGATAGTAGCCATAAAATAACTCCAGCTGTGTCCAGTAATGGAGAGTAGCAGCAGCGTAATTGAAGCTGCAAGCAAAATACCTCCTATGAGATCAGCTTTTCCTTTTGAAAGTGTTTCATTTATTAAATACCTCCTGAAAAGAGGGATTGTAATAATGACTAGAAATGAAATTAAAAATAGGTAGCGCCAGCTTGCAAATCCAATAACAAATCCAGCAATAATTGGGCCTATTGCCGTCCCTAAGGCCATTCCTGCAGAGGTAATCCCCAAAGCTTTGCCACGATTTTCGATAGATATATAGCAAATCGGGATCAACATGGATGATGCCGGGACAACAGACGCCCCTATGGATTGGAAGATTCTGCTCACAATAACCATCCAATAATTAGAAGAAAAAAAGCCGACAATAGATCCTAGCGCAAAACAACATAATCCAAAGGTAATCAGGAGTGGCTAGAATTCTGTGGAGCTGATCTCCAGTGAGTAATCGGTCTCCCTCTCCATTTTCCAGAACATAAGGGGCTGCGCTTCTCGGATTATGGCTCCCTTCAGGCAAGTTATACACTCCCCATTTAACAACATCTTGAAGGAATACAATGTCTGCTCTATTGGAAGCTTCAGTCATGTGATACAAGTAGCTCATGTTTCCAAGCCAGTCATAACGGATCCCATTCAGTATACGATTGATGATATAACCAGAAATTATAAAAATCCGTTGTCGGTTGATCAAATTTGCAAGCAATTTTTAATTAGCTCACGTCAATTTCAACGCAAATTTAAAAAAGCTAGCGGAATGACCTATACAAAAATGCTGCAGGATATTCGTATTCACGAGAGTTGTAGCTTACTATTAGATACCAGTTGGAGCGTTCAAACGATCGCACTTGAAGTCGGTATTCATGATATGAAGTATTTCTATCGAATTTTCAAGGAACGATGTGGATTGACCCCGCATGAATTTCGTTTTAATGCCTGTTCGAATATACAGTAATGCGAGATCTTATCTTCATATAGCAGAAAACAATAATAGCCAAGTCCAGCAGCGTGTCTCATTTTGAAAACTTATACTGCGAAATATCTTGATTCTCCATGAATAAATCTTGACCTCGTGTTAACTCCAGATATTATAATTAATGCGTTAAATGATCCCTTACGAAGGTGACGAGAGATGACAACAAATTTTAAAATGAAGGAACTTATGGATCAATTCCAAGTCAGTGAGGATACCTTACGGTATTATGAGAAAATGGGTCTTCTTCCTCCCGTGGCCCGAAAAAATAATGGACACAGGATATATAACAATTCACACAAAGAGGCACTTCTTATGATCAAGTGTTTAAAAAAAGCTGGGATGTCGCTGCAGGAGTTAAAACCTATGATCCAGCTTCAATTAGATGAGAGCAACATATCAAATATTGAATGGTACGATAGGCTTTACGATTACCAAAAAAAGATAGATCAGCAACTGAAAGAACTTCAGGAAATTAAGGATATGATTGAATTGAAATTGCAAACCGGGCAAAAATTTGGCCATAACTTTTTGCCACTTGAAAACCAAACTTAATCTGTTTTCGATACCTGATCGCTCTGCTTGACCTAGTGTTTACACCAGGTTGTAAGATGTGCATTAGAGTCCTTCCTAGGATTCCACATCATACAAAAGAGGAGCTTAAAAACATGAATAATACAATAGCAATAGGAAAAACAGGATTAAAAGCATTTAAACTTGGTTTTGGAGCAGGTGTGGTAGGTAATTCAATGATGTATCCAAAAGTCGATGATACTCTAAGCCGACAATTAATTAGGACTGCCCTTGAAAAAGGGATCAATTTCATTGATACCGCATTTCTGTATGGAATGGGCCACTCTGAGGAGTTAATCGGTGAAGCCATCCGGGATTATGGTGGCCGTGAACATCTTGTAATCTCTACCAAAGCTTCTTCTAATCCCCAATTTAATCAAGGCCATCTGGAAGTCGACAACAGTCTAGCTGCATTACGTAAGGCTGTGGATGACAGCCTGATGAGATTACAGACAGACTATGTTGACATTTTCTTTCTTCATTTTCCCGATAGCCGGACCCCGCTGGCTGAAGCTGCTGACACACTTGCAGAGCTGAAGAAGTCAGGGAAAATCAAAGCCATTGGCGCTTCAAATTTAAGCTTTGAGCAGCTTCAGGCTTTTAATGCTGATAAGCACTTGGATGTTCTTCAAGCTGAATACTCACTACTGGTTCGTCATGCAGAAGCCGACGTTATTCCTTATTGTCTAGAGCACGAAATTTCACTGATTCCTTTTTTCCCGCTCGCATCAGGTCTGTTGACCGGTAAATATAAGAAGGATGATGTTTTTAATGACACTTCACGAATGAATAATCCTTTATTTCAAAAAGAAGCATTTCTAGCAAACTTGGAACGCGTGGATCGCTTCAAAGCATTCGCGAAAGACAAGGGTGCAGATCCTGCACAGATTGCGCTAGCTTGGCTATTAACGCGTCCAGCCGTTGATCTAATTATTCCAGGTGCAACCAAGCCTGATCAAATCGAGTCCAATCTTCAAACTCTGGGTGTTCGACTAACAAGTGACGAGCTTAAGCAACTCGATATTCTTTTCAATCAAGATAACTTGTTTACAGAGTAACAGTTTGTCATTGTTCTACATACACTTCCTAATACACAAAAAGGGTTCTAAAGTGAATACTCTAGAACCCTTTTTTGCAGAAGCATTTATTTTGTAATCGTAATTTGTTTGGATGCAGTATTATAGTTCACCTGATACCCCGAAAGCTCGCTAATCACTCGTAGTGGAACCAGCGTGTAGCCGTTAACAATAACCGGAGCTGTGATGTTCGTCGAATAACTCCGGGAGTTGTTTAACTCATACACGGCAAGGGTCGAATTCTTGACTTGAAGCACTACTTGTTTGCCATCTGTAGGTCGAGTCAGAATGATCTTTTTGGTCGCCTTTTCATAATTTACCTCGTAACCTATCCGTTCACTGATAAAGCGCAGCGGGACCATCGTCGCCCCATTTATGATTCGCGGAGCCTGAGCCATCGTCGTAGCACGACCATCGACATAAGCTGATTTAGCTCCTGGTGTCAGGGTGAACGAAGTTGAATATGAGGAAACCGCATTGTTAGGGTATGAGGACGTTGTACCAGAAGTTGTTGTTGTAGAACTCGTCCCGGATGATGAACTACTGGTACCAATCGCTCTATTGCGAATAGCTTCTAACCGATCCAGCAAATCGCTTTTACGGGTTCCGCTCGGCAGATCACTGATTGCATCTCTGGCAGAACGCCAGTCCGAGGCATTCAGACTGTTTTCTGCAATTCGCATCAAATCTCTCGCTTTCTCATAATTCGATGAACTAGATGACGAAGAAGAATAGTAACCATCCGAATTCGTGCGTTCTGATATCTTTACACCGCTAGATTCTCTTCCATTACTATTGACAGTTACGACCTTAATCTCATACCAGCGTCCTTCTCGCAAATCCGTGATTTTATAGGACTCAGAGCTTGTAGTTCCCTCATAATCTCCATCAACATATATCTTCACCTTGTCGGCTTTACTCGGCATATCGTAGGTGATTTTGATCCAGGTGTCACTTTTGCTATCTACTTCAAGATTGGACACTTCTGACGAATTGGAGGACGTACTGTCCGTTGTGGCAGTCAGTCTCACACCGGAGGACAATGCACCTGTGCTTCGCTTGGACCTAATCGTGAACGAATAGGCCTGCCCTGAAGAAAGATTGTTGAATGTATAGGATGTTCCTGATGAATCGGTTACCAGTTGCCCGTCCTTATACAGACTGACTGTACTAATTCCGCTGGGTCTCGTCCAGGAAACAGTGACGCTATAGTTATTAACTGATGTCACTGAAGCTCCTGTCACTTCGGGCACGGTATCAACGCTGAGCGCTGAGGTCGTAACCGGAATACTGATTCCTCCAGAGATGTTGCCGGATTTGTCAATAGTCTTGACCAGAACTGTATAATTTGTGGAGGCAATCAATCCACTGAACGTATAGGACGTCCCTGTAGTTCGCTGCACTTCCTTACCATTTAAATAGATGATCGCTTGGCTCAGGTCAGCATCCTTAGGCAATATGTAATTTACGGTAAAAGCGTTATATCCGACATTCGTCGCTGTCAGCCCGCTTACCTCTCCTGGAGGTGTCTTATCTACAGGGACATCAATGGAAGCCGTTTTGGCCTGTACTGTCGTACCTTGTGATTCATCTCCGCTCTTATTCACCGTCTTCACTCGAAAGGTATAGGTCGTATTCGGCTGTAAACCGCTCAACATATAAGAGTTACTTCTAATATTATCTACATACACATCGTTAGTGACACCAACCACTTTTACATGGTCGAAATTAAGGTCCGACGGATTGGTCCAGGACAAATTTACTTTTGTTGTTTCTGTAGGAACCGCTGTCAGATTGCTTACCTCTGCCGGCGCGATATTCGCAGTAACCATTTGGCTCGACATTACTTTTAGCATTTGGTTGAGATAGGTGTTCTGACCATAACCTTTTGTTAACGTAGTCACTTTCGTGCCTGAAGTAACCGGCACATTACGACCTTGAGCGGTTGCTAATTTGGTATGTAACTGTGCTGTATTCAGTCCTGTCAGATTTGAGTTATGCCTCTCAGTCGGCAACGCGCTAGCCACTGCATCGGGGGCCAAAATGCCATATCCCGTATTTAAAATCAGTGTAGCCGTTGCGAACGGAGCCATCCATTGACGCAAACGTTTTTTATTCATGATCTATGCTCTCCTTGATACCAGTATGGAAATTTTATTTGTCAAAACTAATAAGTTAAGCTTATAAACCCTTCTGCTGCCATCCAGCTTTTAAAATTCACACTATAATGTACACACGTTCATTTAACTGTTATCGGAATTTGCATACAAAATGTTTAGACTTCACACTAGCATTTTTACTGATAGGGTCGCGCAAACAACATATGCTAAGCCTTCGAACTTGACCAGCTTAGTGTTTTTTCTTACTCCAAGCCATCTTTCTAAGCCCTATTGTTTGTTTCAACAATTTAAACGAAATTACGATTATCGTTTCCGGGCACGCTAAGCTGTGGTACGTTGGAATCAGCGAAATGAAGCATTGATGTGAGATACTTCAGTCATGTGAAAGCTCTGACATAACCTTGGGGTTCAGCTGTAAATATTCGATATATCGTAACTTTCTACCGTTTAATAACATTGCATTATAGGATATATTAAATTTTAAGCAATAGGAGAAGGAGGTGTATTATGTTCAAAAATGCCTTTAAGATGTTTGGTGTCATTGGTAATATTGAAGCGATTTCATATCTACTGCTTGTGTGTATCGCTATGCCGCTTAAATACGCAGCTGGAATGCCGCAAATGGTAAGCTGGGTGGGTATGATCCATGGGGTACTGTTCGTGGCTTATGTCATAGCTACTGTGGTCATGCTGATTCTGCGGAAAATAACGCTACTGCAAAGTCTTGCAGCCTTGATTGCATCGCTGTTGCCGTTTGGCCCCTTCATTTTTGATCGTAAGGTGCTTAAGAAAGCCGAAGCACGTGCCAGTCATACCAGCCCGATAAAAGCTACATAAGCATGTACAAGGGAAAGTGCCAACACAATAACGCGGCTTTCTCTTCCCACTCATGCAGCAGTATACAAAAACAACCGATGGCTCTAAACCACTCGGTTGTTTTTGTATACGCGAATTGTAAATTGTTACTTTCCCACAGCAGTAAGGGAGACCCTAACTTTGTCATTCTTTTCGTCCCTTTCTGCTATATTTATGTAATCACAACAACTAATCTCTCGGGTAATTTACACTCATAATATCCATAAAAGGAACTTTTTCTGTTTCTCCATTACTCTCCACATGAACCTTTCCCGTTCTCGGGTCCATTTTAACGATCTGTCCGCGGGTTGTTTCTTGGCGTCCCCATACGGTCAATACGATTTCGGATTGCTCACGTTGTGCTTCTACAAGCTGATTCCCGATTTCCTCCAGTACAAATTCATCCCGAGTAGGCCGTTTGGCTACCTTCGCTTTTGCCATTTGCTATCACCCTTCCTTTCGTGCAAAATCAAAATCAAATTCATTCCATTTTACCATACTTTTCATCATTTGGTGCTGGTAATGTGAGTAAAATTACGTCTCAGAACCACTAAAAAGCCAAGTTCTCAAAAACGAGAACATCGGCTTTTTAAAGTTGCTTGTTGGAGCTCATTAGGAGCTATTGAAAATCGAAGAGACAGGATTATTTGACCAACTGTGGAATGTAATCCACGATATTATAAATAGGAGCACTGCTCTGTTGCGTAACAGCCAAAATTAATGCACCTTCGAGCATCGAAATGATAAGTACCGCCAGACTGTGTGCCTTTTCTTCTGTCCAGCCCGATTTCTGAAGACGTTCCATATAAATGCGCTGCCAATCTGCAAATGTATTCACACAAGCATGACGTAGCGATTCGCTAATACAGGAAGTTTCCGCAGCAGCCCAGAAGCCAATCGGCATGAAGTCGTTAAAGCCGGTACGGTCTGCCTCCTCAGCTGTATTACGAATAAAATTCTGAATGGCTAGTACAGGATTATCGTTTTCGTCCAGTGTCTGTTTTAATTTTTGCTTAATAAATTCATTCCCTCTTCTTATGCACTCCAAAGCTAATTCTTCTTTACCACGCGGAAAATAATAATAAAGTGAGCCCTTCGGTGATCCACTCTCCGCAAGAATCTGATTCAGTCCAGTTGCGTGATACCCCTGATGAAAAAAGAGCTTCGATGCGGTTTGTACGATATTCTCGTATGATTCAGGTTTAGCAGCCATATACAGCATCCTTCATTATATATTATTTATAATTTACTTTGACAAAAAAATAACAACATGTTTATTATATATAGACCGATCGTTATAATTCAATACCCATTAATTTATTGGAGGAACAAAAACAACATGAGTACAAAGAGTCAAACGAGTTCACCCTCTGAACCCAAAACGTTCAAGGTGCTACCTATTATGATTGCCCTACTCCTTAGTGGCTTTATTGGAATGTTCAGTGAAACGGCACTTAACATTGCTCTGAATGATTTGATGCAGATTTTGCATATTACAACTGCAACAGCCCAATGGCTGACGACCGCTTACCTGCTGACACTCGGTATTTTAGTACCTGTATCGGGATTGCTGATTCAAACCTTTACGACAAGACAGCTGTTTGTTACATCGTTGCTGTTCTCAATAGCTGGTTGCCTCGTTGCTGCACTTTCACCTACTTTTTCAGTGCTATTGATCGCTCGTATTCTTCAGGCCATTGGTACAGCGCTGTTATTGCCGTTGATGTTTAACACCATCTTGATCATTTTCCCGGCTGAAAAGAGAGGCGCGGCTATGGGGATCATCGGATTGGTAATTATGTTTGCACCTGCGGTGGGACCTACCATTGCAGGACTGGTACTGCAAAATCTGTCTTGGCACTGGATCTTCTGGATTTCTCTTCCGTTTTTGGTTCTCTCGCTGATTTGCGGTATTTTATTTATGCAAAACGTTTCAAAAACGACCAAGCCCAAAATTGATCTTTTATCTATCCTCCTGTCTTCCATTGGCTTCGGCGGTGTCGTGTTTGGTTTCAGTAAATCCGGAGAAGGTGGCGAAGGTTGGGCTAGCCCGATGGTTCTGCTTCCTGTGATCGTCGGTCTGGTATCGTTGATACTGTTCTCTGTACGTCAATTGAAAATGAAGCAGCCAATGTTGAATTTGCGTGTGTTTAAATATCCAATGTTCGTTATCGGCGTTATTATGGTATTCCTATGTATGATGACGATCCTTTCTACGATGCTGATTCTTCCACTCTTTTTGCAAAAAGGGCTGGCTCTGTCTGCTCTAACAGCAGGTTTGGTACTTCTGCCTGGTGGGATTATCAACGGTCTCTTGTCTCCCATTATGGGCTCCCTATTCGATAAATTTGGTCCCAAATGGCTTGTTATTCCAGGCCTTGTGATTGTGGCCGCTGTTTTGTTTTTCCTGTCCGGCATTACAACAACTTCAACTCTCGTACTCATTATTGTGCTTCATAGTTGCTTGATGATCGGCATTTCCATGATTATGATGCCAGCTCAGACAAACGGCCTTAACCAGCTCCCTATGGATCTATACCCAGACGGAACGGCCATTATGAGCACGCTCCAACAAGTTGCTGGTGCTATCGGTACAGCCGTAGCGGTAAGCATTCTCTCGAAAGGCATGGACAGCTATTTGAGCCAATCCAGTATGCCTGAATCCGTAAATGAAATGGCTAATGCCATGGCAATCGGATCACAAAATTCATTTTTCTTTGCGATGATCATCAGTGTGGTCGGTTTGATCCTTGCGTTTTTCATCCGCAGAGTTCATGTTGAACATGGCACTGCCAAAGCACCCATGCATTAATTTATAATTTTTTTGCCACTCCAAATTAAAAATATCTAAATATACTTAAAGGCTGCTAACCATCTCACTATTGGTTATGCAGCCTTTTTTCATATGAATTTACATACACATTCATCAATTACATATTTACAAAGCTCCTTCATTTGGTTACGATATGATTTATGAATTAAAGCGTAAAAATTACGATTACTATTAAGGAGGACTCCCTGTTGTTTAAGCGTTCGTATTTTAAACTATTTATACCTGCGGTAATTGCGGTGATGATGGCAGCCTGCGCTTCATCTCCGTCAGCTTCACCCTCTCCATCTGCTGCACCACAAGATAAAAGTGTCACCTTATTGTTCAATGTGCAAAGCCCTTCTATAGATCCTCATTCAGATGTAAATTACACAGCTGTTCGTGCTGGAGTAAGTGAAACACTGATCAAAGTGAACAAGGATCTTAAGCTGGAAGCTTGGCTTGCAGACAAATGGGACAGCAAGGACGGACAGCACTGGACCTTCAACATCCGACCAGGTGTGAACTTCCACAGCGCTAAAGCCGTCAATGCCGCTGCTGTCAAAGCCTCCTTGGAAAGAGCGCTAAAGCTCAATCCATCGGTCAAAAATGCGCTACATATCCGTGATATTCATGCGGATGGACAGATTTTGACCATTACGACAGACAAACCTTTCCCGGAATTTGTGTCCGAGCTGGTTCATCCGAATACCGCTATTATAGACACCACAGCTACAGATGACTTCCCATCAGGGACGGGACCGTTCAAGGTTGCCAGCTTCCGTGCTGGAAGTGAACTGAATTTAGATCGCAATGAACAATATTGGAACGGTGAAGTAAAGTTGAAACATGCTAAATTCATGTTTAACGAAGACGCCAATGCACGTCAGCTTGCTTTTCAAGCCAAAACTGCTGATATTGTGTATCGCCCGCCAATTGAAAGTCTGGAGCTATTGAAAGCTGATTCTACCGTAAAGGTTGACTCGCTTCCTAGTTTGCGAACGCATCAGCTTATTTACAATATGAACAATAACGATCTGAAAAAGACGGCTGTACGTAAAGCATTTGATAACCTGATTAACCGGGATGAGATCGCCAGTGGTATCATGTCTGGTCAGGGAACCCCTGCTCAAGGCCCGTTCTTGTCCGACTTTCCTTTTTCACCGGAATATATTACGAAACAGTTTGATTTGAATGCTGCCCGAGAAGGCTTCAAGCAAGCTGGATATACAGTACAGAACGGTAAAGTTGCGAACCCCGACGGCAAGCCGCTTCATCTTACATTGCTAACTTACCAGTCGAGAGCGGAGCTTCCACTCATCTCTCAGCTTATTCAGGCTAACGCTAAAGAACTTGGCATTACGATTGATATCCGTCAGGTTGATAATATTGACGAATATCTTGCCGCTCATCAGGATTGGGATTTAGCGACTTATAGTAGCATTACAGCCCCGCGCGGTGATGCAAGCTATTTTCTGAATGCGGCTTACATGCCTGACGGAGCACTGAATTATGGGCGTGTGCATGTACCGGAACTCACGGGTATGATTTCACAGCTGAACACCACCGTGAATGAGGAAGAACGCAACAAGCTGGCGCTGAAGGCTGTCACGCTGATTGACCAAGAAAATCTGCAATCCTTTCTGGTCCATCCAAACAACGTAGTGGCCTATCGCGATTACGTACATAACTGGGTAACTAGCCAAAGTGAATACTACTTGCTGACCCAGGACCTGGATGTGAACTAGCATGTTTAAATCCATCGCCAAAAAGTTTCTTGAACTGGTTTTGTTCTTTCTTATTCTTTCCTTTGTGAGCTTCTGTCTGCTTAAGCTTGTTCCGGGCGATCCCGTCCGGAGCATTCTCCGAGTCGACGATGTAGCTGTGTCCAATCAGCAAATTATGGATATGCGCAGCCAACTGGGGCTGGATCAACCATTACCTGTGCAATATGGTAAGTGGTTGGTCCAGTTGCTTCAGTTTGATTTTGGACAATCTTATTTAACCCATCGTCCAGTATTCACAGAGTTTATGGAAAAACTGCCTTATACACTGCTGCTTACCGGAGGGTCTCTGTTCATTATGCTGCTGATAGCTCTCCCGTTGGGAACGATGGCGGCGCTCTACCGTAACCGCTGGATTGACAGAGCCAGTCGTGTGTTTGCCTTAATTGGCTCCTCGATTCCCAGCTTTTGGCTGGGGCTTTTGTTTATCGAATGGTTTGCAGTTAAATTACGTATTTTGCCGTCTATGGGTGAAGGAACCGCTTTTCATTTGGTACTCCCTTCTCTTACCTTGGGATTGGCAATGGCGGCCGTTTATGTACGAATGATCCGCGCAAGTCTGATTGAAAGCTCGGGGCAAGACTTTATCAAAGCGGCGCAAGCGCGTGGAATCAGCCCCATCCGCATTTTTTTCAGACATATGCTCCGTCACAGTCTTGTTCCACTCATTACGGTATTCAGTGAGAGTATAGGCAGCCTACTGGGAGGCACAGTCGTGATTGAAGTGCTATTCGCCTATCCAGGGCTGGGCAAATGGATTGTGGATGCCATTGCTGCAAGGGATTACCCCATTATTCAGGGCTATACCGTATTTATGGCTGCATTCATTGTATGTATCAATATTTTGGTAGAGCTGTCCTACCGTTGGGTCAATCCTGAAATCGCTTTGAAGGAGAAACGTTTATCATGATAAAATCCGTACATGCGGAAAACAGGCAGCTCACCAGAACGCGATTGTCCAATACATGGATCGTGTCGCTCTCCATCCTGCTCATTCTTGCAGCAATTACAGTCGTTCCGTTTCTTGCTCCGCAAGACCCGTATCGTATCCAGATGGGGAATCGACTACAATCGATCAGCGCTACACACTGGCTGGGAACAGATCATTTGGGCAGAGATGTACTATCGAGAGTGATAGCTGGACTTCGGACGACTGTCGGAACCAGTTTATTGATTTTGGCCGTTTCGCTGGTTGTCGGGGTCCCTCTTGGTCTGCTTTCAGGGTTTATTGGAGGCTGGATGGATCGTGTATTCAAACGGGTGGTCGATGCCTTCATGACATTACCTGATTATATTTTTGCCATTGTACTGAGCGGTTTGCTCGGACCAGGCTTAGTAAATCTTATTTTCGCGGTGACTGCGGTAAAATGGGTTGGTTATGCGCGCCTGGTGCGTAGTACCGTTCTGGCTGAAAAGCAAAAGGATTACATTTCGTTATCCATACTGGCGGGTACCTCCTCCCTGCGGATTGTCATGCGGCATATTCTCCCCCATGCAATTGGGAATGTTCTTGTGCTGGCTACGCTGGATATCGGCAAAATCATTTTAATGATTGCCTCCCTATCTTTTTTGGGCTTAGGTCCACAGCCGCCAATTCCCGAATGGGGTACGATGTTGAATGAAGGACGAGCGTATTTTCAAATGGCTCCCCACCTGATGCTTGTTCCAGGGATAGCTGTCGTGCTAACAGTGCTACTGGCGAACGTATTGGGAGACAAACTGCGCGACCGTTATGATGTTAAAACCCGGACAGAGGAGTGAGCTGTACATGCTGACTATTGAAGGCTTAACGATTCGGACAAATGTAAAAACGATTGTAGAGCAACTGAAGCTTGCCGTTCGTCCGGGGGAATGGTGTGCTCTAGCCGGCGAAAGCGGTAGTGGCAAAAGCATGACGGCATTTGCTATCGGCGGCCTTCTCCCCTCTTCTGTTACAGCGGAAGGAATTATTGCGTGGAAGGACAATAATTTGCTGGATCTATCCGCTAAACAACGACGTTCTTTGCTTGGTAGTGAAATATCTTACATTTTTCAAGACTACCATGGGGCTTTCACCCCCTTTTTGCGTGTGGGCAGCCAACTGGACGAGCTGATGCGCGCCCATGGCAAACAAGATCGCAAGGCACGTAAGCAACGCTGTATCGAGGTGCTGGAGCGCGTACAGCTTCCCGCCGAGCGCGTGTACCGCAGCTATCCGTTTCAGCTCAGCGGCGGTCAATTGCAACGGGCAGCTATTGCGGCTGCACTACTACTGGAGCCGAAGTTGCTTATTGCTGACGAGCCTACAACTGCGCTGGATACGCTCACAGCTCATCGGGTGCTTCAGCTCATTGACCAAATCCGGACGGAGACGGGTATTTCCGTCTTGTGGATCACTCATGACCTGCGTCATGTACGCAAGTATGCAGATCGAATCGCAGTGATGCGCGAAGGTTCACTGGTTGAAACTGGTGAAACGCAAGCGGTGCTGAACCATCCGGCCCACCCGTATACTCGTCGTCTACTGGCGGCTATTCCGCCCCTGTCTCCGGGCGCTCCAGCACGTTTGCCTTACAACAGCACTGAAGAACAGAACGCATTGGAAAGGAGCGCTTTACATGAATAATCAAGCCGCCTACGCTCAGCAGCAAGACACGTCTAATGCTGTCGTGACCGTCTCCGGTTTGACGAAGGCTTACGCTGGAGGTAAAACGGTGCTGCAAGATGTTGCTCTGTCGATCTCCCCCCGAGAATGTCTGGCTATCGTCGGGGAAAGCGGCAGTGGGAAAAGCACACTCGCTCGCTGTATTTTGACATTGGACCCGTTTGATCAAGGTGAGCTTAGACTGGATGGACAGTCTATCCGTGGGCTAAAGCGGAGCCAATTAAAACGGATTCGCAGCAGGCTGGGTGCAGTATTTCAACATCCATCCGCGGCTTTGAATCCCAGACTAACCATCCTGCAATCCCTGCTGGAGCCACTGGACCAGCTTAAGTACTATGTTCCTTCCTTTATGGCGGGTAAGTCCTCAGAACGTCGGGATACAGCAGAACATTTGCTTGAGATGGTAAAGCTTCCAGCCAGCTATCTGGACAAGTTTCCACATCAGCTCAGCGGTGGGGAAAAGCAGCGTGTAACCATCGCACGTGCCATCAGCACAGAGCCGGATTTTATCGTATTGGACGAGCCAACAGCAAGTCTGGATGTGACCACACAAGCCACCATTTTGAATCTGCTCAAAGATTTGCAGGATGAGCTAGGACTGGCTTATCTGTTTATCTCACATGATCTGGCGGCTGTGCACTTTATGAGTGATCGAATCATGGTCATGAAAGAAGGCAGTGTGCTTGAGCATTTTCCCAAAGAAGCATTATTTCATTCGGATCGCCATCCCTATACACAATCATTACTGGAGGTTTTTTCAACATGTTGCCTTCCCACCGAGCCTATCTTGCTTTAGCTATCCCTTTAATTATTTCGACGATTACAACCCCGCTGCTCGGTGCGGTGGATACAGCTGTAATCGGTCATTTAAGCCATTCCGCGTATTTAGGCGGTGTAGCGGTGGGCACTCTTATTTTTAATACTTTATATTGGTTGTTTGGCTTTCTGCGAGTCAGCACATCAGCTTTCACGGCACAAGCCGCAGGGGCACAAAATAACGACCAGGGCATAGCTGCTCTCATGCGCCCACTGGCCATTGCTTTACTCATTGGTGCGGTATTCATTGTGTTGCAAAAGCCAATTCTGCTGGCTTCTCTTCAGCTAATCCATCCGGCGCAGGATGTGGCGGCGCAGGCAGCGATTTATTTTAACATTCGTATTTGGGGAGCCCCTCTAACATTGGTGAACTATGTGCTGCTCGGCTGGCTGATGGGATTGTCCCGTGTGAAGGCTACATTGTTTTTGCAAATTTCAATGAACGTAATCAATATGGTATTAGCTATTGTATTTACACAGATGATGCATTGGAATGTCACGGGTGTGGCAAGCGCTACTCTGATTGCGGAAATTCTTGCATGTGTATTGGGTCTGGCGCTGGTGTTCCGCTCATCGATTTGGAGGGAATGGAAGCAAAGCGGACAGATGAATTGGCGAGGTTGGTTTGGAGCTTCAGAGTTGAAAAATGTCATGGCGACAAACCTTGATCTCATGATTCGCACAGCCTGTCTGCTGACAATGTTTAATCTGTTTACGGCACGCAGTGCGAGCTTTGGAACCGATCAGTTGGCGGCGAACGCTATTTTGTTGCAGATCCATTATATTATGGCTTACTTTTTTGATGGGTTCGCCAACGCCAGTAGCATTATGACGGGTCAGGCTAGGGGTGCCGGGGATCGTAAAATGCTGCAAAGGGTTATTCACTTGTCCTGGTTCTGGACACTGGTGACCAGCGTAGTGACGGGAGGATTGTATTTCGCACTGAAAGAGCCGCTTATCTCGCTATTTACGGATAATGCTACAGTGATTAACCTTACAGGCCCTTATAATGGATGGCTTGTGGTCTTTCCGCTGGCAGCCGGACTGGGACTGGTATTCTACGGTGTGTTTACGGGGATGACGGTAACGTATCCGATCCGTAATTCGATGCTGATCTCATTGCTCTGCTTTTTGATCGCTCTCTTCTGGTGCGTTCCCCATTATGGGAATCACGGACTTTGGCTGTCCTTTATTGTATTTGCCCTAGGACGGTCGCTGTTTCTTGTAATCTATTTACCTCGCTTGCAGAGGATATAGCAGCACCTGATTTACATCGCTCTCAAAACAAAGGATGTCCCATCCACCATGTACGTGGTGTTGGGACATCCTTTTATTATATATTCATACGGCTTTCAGGTTAGAGTTTGCAGATACCTCTACTCGCCTTGAGGAACGGTCAAGCCCAAACCTTCGGCTACACGACGTCCATATTCAGGATCAGCTTTATAAAAATGACCGATCTGACGCAGTTTGATTTCATCACTTTCTACGGGCTTCATCGCATTTACGATGTTTCGGACCAGACGTGCACGCTCTTCTTCACTGAGCAAGCGGTACAGGTCGCCTGGCTGTGTGTAGTGATCATGATGATCGTAGGCTACACTTTGAGCTTCGCCAGACACTTCAAAAGGAGCAATTTTGTGCGCAGGTGATTCTTTGGGTCCACCGAGACTATTAGGCTCGTAATAAACAGATCCTCCGCCATTGCTGTCACTGCGTAATGCACCATCGCGTTGGTAGTTGTGTACTTCTGCATGCGGACGGTTGATCGGCAACGAATTATGATTTGCACCTACACGGTAGCGATGTGCGTCGCCGTAGGCAAACAGGCGTCCTTGCAGCATTTTATCCGGGGATGCTTCAATTCCAGGAACAAATGAACCCGGAGAGAATGTCGCCTGCTCTACCTCAGCAAAGTAGTTCTCAGGATTGCGATTCAGCACCATGCGCCCAACCTCAATCAGCGGATAATCCTTTTGAGACCATACTTTTGTCACATCAAATGGATCAAAGCGGTACGTATCTGCATCTTCTACCGGCATAATCTGCACATGAAGTTTCCATGCAGGAAAATCACCTTTTTTGATGGCATTAAACAAGTCTTCTGTATGATAATCCGGATTTTCACCGGCAATTTTCGCAGCCAAATCCACATCAAGATTTTGCACACCTTGCTCCGTTTTAAAATGATATTTCACCCATACTGCCTGTCCTTCGGCGTTGACCCACTTGAACGTGTGACTACCGAAACCATGCATATGTCTAAGTGTAGCTGGAATACCGCGGTCAGACATAAGGATACTTACCTGATGCAGCGATTCAGGAGATAAGGACCAGAAATCCCAGACCGCATTCGGGTTTTTCAGATGAGTTTGGGGATGACGTTTTTGCGTATGAATAAAGTCAGGAAATTTAATGGCATCCCGAATAAAAAACACAGGTGTATTATTGCCCACGAGATCATAGTTGCCTTCTTCTGTATAAAACTTCACCGCAAAACCACGCGGGTCGCGTACAGTATCGGACGAGCCCAGCTCACCCGCCACAGTCGAAAAGCGAATAAACATCGGTGTACGCTTGCCCACCTCAGACAAGAAGCTTGCTTTTGTAAATGCAGACAAATCATTAGTGACTTCAAAATATCCGTGCGCCCCTGCACCTTTTGCATGAACGACACGTTCCGGCACACGCTCCCGGTTAAAATGCGCCAATTTCTCCAGCAGATGCACATCCTGAATTAGTGCGGGACCCCGTGAGCCTGCTGTGATCGAATTTTGATTATCTCCAACAGGAGCGCCCCAGCTTGTAGTCAGGTTCGTTGGTTGGTTACTCATGATTGACATCACCTCTTGAATGAATTGGTTGACTATGTGCCTTTCACTATAAATTGTGCACAAACAAAAATCAATACTTTTTTATAATTATTACAATTTAGGATTTAGAATTAGTTTAAAATCATAAACAAAAAAGCAAGCCCTATAAGGCTTGCCGTATATGCAGTATTGTATTTATTTACTAATAGGTATGCTTCAATTTTCACGTTCTGTAATGATTACTTTGATCACTTCTCGAAGTCTTGGCATGGAGGCTTTCAGACAATATTCATGTAGAATTCATCATAAAATCATAAAAGAAGCAGCTTCCTATCGAGAAAATCCAAGATATCCTGAACCGACTGGATTACCTCCCGACCTTCAGTCGATACGATTAGATCCGGTTCCAGCGGTGCTTCATAGGGAGCATCAATCCCCGTAAAATGATGAATTTCTCCGGCACGTGCTTTCTTGTACATTCCTTTTGGATCGCGTCGCTCACATTCCTCCAGGCTGCACTGTATATAAATCTCATAGCAACCTTCCTGCTGTAAAATGTCCTTTACCATTTCACGATCTTCACGATAAGGGGAAATGGTGGCGCAAATCGTTAGAACACCCGCATGTGCCATTAGCTTTGCAACTTCAGCAATACGGCGGATATTTTCTTTGCGGTCAGCGGGCAGGAAACCTAGATTCCGATTTAAACCGTGCCGAACATTATCCCCATCTAAAATAAACGTGTGTATGCCTTGTGCGTATAACGCTTTTTCAAGTGTGGAGGATACCGTTGATTTCCCCGAACCAGACAGCCCCGTAAACCAAAGCACCGGACTTTTATGTCCATTCAAAAGCTGACGCGCTTGCTTATCAACATCGGACACATGCCAGGTTATATTCGAAGATGGATTCATTCAGCACCTTCCTTTTTCATGAGATATTATAGTAAACAGTTTTTATGCACAGCTCAAGCTTCAGGATAGAGCATTTTTAAAGCTGTTTAAAGTACGCTGCTCTGCTTTATGATCCAACACTGCAAAAACAATCCGGTCAAACAGCAAACCATATCCTTCATCTACAAGTACTTGCTTGAACCAGAGGGCAACCTCTTCCGGCTTATTGCGGAATACTCCGCAACCATAGGCTCCAAGCACAAGATGTTCTACGCCGTTTTGCTTAGCCATTCCAAGAATGTAACGAATCCGCTCCAGCATCACTTCACCAATCCGATTCACCTGCTCTGGTTCCCGTTCTCGCACAACTCCAGCATTTACAGCAGGTGCTGTCAGGAAATCGACTTGATACGGCTTCTCCAACAATGTCCCCTGATCATCCCGAAATACCGGAACTTCAGGCGAATAAATCATATAATCTGAATAAAAACAGCTCCGCAGCTTCCGATTATGTCCATACATCTCTTCCATTTGTGAAATGCAAGGATACAACGCTGACGAACGAGCCAAGCTTTCTTCTTGAGCCTGGCTACCTCCGAGAAATCCACCTCCCGGGTTTTTGGCTGATGCAAAATTCAAACACGCTACGTGGGTCAGCTTCTCCTCTACCTGGAGTCTGTATGCCGCCTGTAACGTGCTTTCTCCCGTAATTTCCAATTTTGCAATGATCGTCTGTTCGTCTATACGGGAAGAAGGCCCCAATATACTTTTTATTCTTTGCTCTGCCTCTTGTTTTACAGCTACCAGCTGAGAAGGTGTATATAACTTCGAGCCTGTGACCGCATTTCCTATCTCTTTTGTCATATTTACTTGAACCAGTTTGATATTCGTATAATTCCCATGTTCCAAAATGGATAGTGTTTCCTGCGCCATATGCGATCGGGCATCCCGGTTGCTCCGGGAATTCATTGTATTTTTCATGATGACTATTCCTCCTTTTGCAATACATCCTCACGTAAATTTGTCAATATTTCTCCTAGCCAGTTCGTGCCACGCCATAGCTTGCGGTTCCGTATACGAGCATCGCTCTCAGCTAAGCCTACACCCCAAATGGTGTCGGTCGGACTAGCCTCAACCAGAGTGGTTCCTTTCGTTTTAAGCAGGTGCTTGAGCAAATTCGGATTTTGTGTAAACTTGGCGTAATTACCGTCATATACAAATTGCCGGCAATTGGCCTCCCACAAGGATTGGTCAAATCCGCGCACACTGCGGCCCCGGGCTTTTTGCTCCCTTGGGGTAGGGGCTTGCATAATTTTCAAGGCCGCCTCTTCATCCCCAAAAAGCTGTGCTTTTTTCAACATCATATATTGCTCGGCACAGTTAAACTCCAATCCATCCACGACAAAATCAGAAGGATACCATTGCGAAAATGGCGAATGACTGCGATAAAAAAATGTAAACTTTTCCATGAAGATTCCTCATTTCATATTCCTTATGCTACATAAAACGCGACCGAGGCTTAAATCGGTATAACTTGGACGGACGATGTCCAGCCGCCTTTCTATACTCATTGGTTTCTTCCACGAGATCAGCTATTTTGCGACGAAAAGCTGCGGCCAACAGCTCCTTACCTAGAATAATTTCATACACCTGCTGAAGCTCACTCAGTGTAAATAGAGCTGGCATCAGGTGAAACGCGATATCTGTGTATTCTATTTTGCTGCGCAGACGCTCTATACCGTACGCAATAATTTTGGCATGATCAAAAGCAATTCCTTGTGACTCCAGCACCTCTCGCTTGATTTCAATGGTTCTTCCCTTAAGAATTTCAGTTATTTTTACTTTGGCTGATAGATGGATGTCCCCATGCTTCAATGTGATGTCAATGTCTTGTTCCCATGTGTAACCTTCCGGCTGATTCGTCCGCGTCTCCTGAGCTACGCTGTAATCTAGCTCAAACCATTGGGCATCAGCGGCATCATCCCCCGCCTGTACCTCCAAGGAATCGTGGTCCACCAATGCCATGTAAGCGCAGCTAATTACCCGCATACGAGGATCACGTGCCACATCTCCCCAAGTATATAGCTGCTCCATATAAATCTGATCCACATTCGTTTCCGTTTTAAGCTCGCGTCGTGCAGCCTCTTCCAGACTTTCATCTATACCTACAAAACCACCCGGCAACGCCCATTGCCCTATATAGGGATGCTCCCCTCTTTGGATCAAAAGAAGCTGGAGGGTCTTCTCCGGTAGCTTCCGGTAATTTTGTTGGAGCTGATCCATTACCGTAAATAGCAGCATATCTACCGTTACGGATGGGCGCTCATATACATTCGCATCATACAGGGCCAAGAACTCCTCTTCCGTCAAGCCACTGTGATTATGTTTCGATCCATCTGTCACTTGCGTCACCTACCTGTTCATATATGAGTCATTTGTCGCTTTTGATTCAAAAGTGACGAATGCTTTATGTAATTTTTAATTTGAATAAATTGATAAAAACAAAATGTTAATATCAATACAATAATATATAAAAAGCGCTTCGTCAATAGGGTGTATAGACCTATTTTCAATCGTTTGATAGTACTATTAGACTGTTTACTGAATTTTACTTGTTGCTTATTGTCATATCATGTATGATGTTTTGGTCAATATAGGAAATACAACATACTAAACACGTAGGGAGAAGATCTAATTGACTAACCAGTTTAACCCGCAAAACAATCAGCAAGGAGCACCATCCAGGCCAGCCCCTGTTTACCCGCCTCCTGTATCATTCAAGGAGTGGATGATCAGTTTACTTTTGATGGCTATACCGGTAGTTGGACTTATTATGCTGTTTGTGTGGGCATTTAGCGGCTCGACTAATCCGAGCAAAGCTAACTATGCTAAAGCAGGCCTTCTTTGGGCCGCTATTGTAATCGTGATCTATATCATTATGGCTGTTGCTCTGTTGCCTGCTATCATAAGTTCATTGAATTCAAGCAGCTACTATTGATTCCAAGTACATAGCAAAATAACCTTCTGATGAATCAACCTGATACATCAGAAGGTCTTTAAACTAAACTGCCGATCCCATCGGCAGTTTTTATTTGATCACTTTTTGCTTTACTCCTTTATTCTCACAGCATAACGATTCATCATTCCCGGCATCCCCTGAAAATCAAGTTTGCCATGGGCGATCAAATATTGAATCCGGTATTCCAAAAAAGTATCGCTTCTTGGCTGCGACCACTGCGTTAAAGCTTGACCTATTATTTTTCCGGTATTCACAAATCCCAGATTATCCGCTAACTGTATCTTGCTAATCATATCCAGCAAGGCCTGATCCAAATAATCCTCCGGCACATGGACAATACGGTCATTGTCCCATAATCTCAGGACACTATCTTGCTCGCTAAGCTCCAACCACTCCCGTTCGTATCGACGTCGGTCTTCCATACACACCACATAAAGTTCATCTTCACTTCGCTTAATGAACCGTTCGATTTCTTTCGAATGCACCACGCCCATGGATAAAGGGAATGGACTCTCATTATATAAATGATCATCCGGCTCCCGCTCCAATGTATCCGTGACATTAATGACCCGAATAGGTGTAGCTCTTTTGCGCAAGAGATATAATACAAAGCGTAATCCGACCTGCTCGTCAGCATTAGAGCCACACCAAATCGTGATCGACTTCTCATCTGGAATTTCACTTAGGGTAACCATCATCTGTTCAATACGGTGCTCCCAATTGGCGTAATGGAAAAACTCATAATGCATCATCCGTTCAGCCAACCAGCCGTGACGGTTTTCTTGTCCTTCTAATGTTTCCAGCCTCCACAATGGTCCTATGGAAAACTGATCATTAAAAGACAGCACGATACTCTCAAGCCGCAATCCTGCACCCGAAAGTCCTCCCTTCATCGAGCCTGCGGCAGACTGAGAAAACAATAGATGCACATGCCTCTCCCGGGTGCGCTCATGCTCCAGACGCTCATTTCGGCTCGTTTCCACATCATTTGCCCACTGCTCTAATATAGGATTAGCCCATTCAGGATTTTTGTCTGATAAGGCTGCAACCTGCTCCAGTACACTATGTACAAAACCTCTAAGTCTTCGACCCTTAATAACCTCATCGTAGTCTTCATCAAAATTCGGTTCATTATGAGATAACAACAAGTCACTGCCTCCTTTTATCTAATTCAATTCAAACTTGTCTTTCGACCAGAAATATCTTTAGAATAGGCGTATAGCTATCACTTCTTACTCTACAATAAAATACCACAGATTGCTTACTTGACTGGAGGAAAAGAAATGACATCGGAGTGGCAGAGATTACAGACCAAACTGCCGGAATTGGTAGAACAAAGCCGTCATGAGTATATTCATGGCAAGGTAGCAGCATATATTCCCGAACTGTCCAAAGCACCAGCCGACGCGCTGGGTGTTGTTGTAATGAACGGTGCGGGTGAAACCGTAGTGGCCGGGGATACGGAAATCCAATTTACGATGCAAAGTATCTCAAAGGTATTTACGCTCATTCTGGCCTTGATGGATAATGGAGAGGACGTTGTCTTCTCTAAGGTGGGTATGGAGCCTACCGGAGACCGTTTTAATTCCATGCTAAAGCTAGAACTAGTTGAGCCGGGCATTCCGTTTAACCCACTGATTAACGCCGGAGCAATCGCAGTCTCCTCTCTGATTCGCGGGAACAGTCCAGAAGAGAGATTTGCCCGTGTTCTCCAATTTTTCCGTCTGCTTACCCACAATGACACATTGGAATATGATCAGGATGTCTACGATTCAGAATCAGCTACAGGCCATTTGAACCGTTCCCTTGCTTATTTTCTAATGGAAAAAGGAATTTTAAGAGGTCATGTGGAGGATGTGCTTGAAGTTTATTTCAGACATTGTGCTGTCAAATTGAACTGTGCTGATTTAGCTCGTATGGGACTTGTATTAGCTTACAATGGTCGAGATCCAGTGACAGGTATACCGCTGATTCCCCGCCGCTATGTACAGATCGCCAAAACATTTATGACGACATGTGGCATGTATGACGCCTCAGGGGAATTCGCTATTCAAGTCGGACTACCTGCCAAAAGCGGCGTATCAGGCAGTATTATGACGATGGTACCCGGACGATATGGCATTGGACTGGTTGGACCTTCTCTGAACCGTATGGGCAACAGTACAGCCGGTGTACACTTGCTGGAGAAGATGTCTCGGGATTTGGACTGGAGCTTGTTCTAAGTATACGAAAAAAAGGGTATTCCCAGCCTTTACGGCTCATAGGAATACCCTTTTTTGTTGCGTGTCTTCTATGTTACGAGATTTGACCGTTAATCAGTTTAATTTGAATGCGGAACGGATCAGCTACATACTTGGCGCCCTCGCGTTCTTGCACTCCATAGCCTGCTGCCTCTAAACGAGCGACAATGGCATCCAGTTCCTTCTGATCTGGTACGATCAATTCAAAATAATCCAATCCGGCAGCGTGCTCTGGAGCTGGTGGTGCTCCTTCACCTGCCCATATATTTAAGCCCATATGGTGGTGGTAACCACCTGCGGAAACGAACAAGGCTGAAGAGCCATACCGGCACGTAATGTCAAAGCCAAGCACATCGCAATAAAATTGCTGTGCTTTGAGCAAATTAGACACATGGAAGTGGACGTGCCCGATTACCGTTCCCTGAGGTAGTCCCTGCCAAGGTAGATTTTCGGAAATCGCAACCAAGTCTTCTGCATCCACGGGATCTGTTCCCATCATGTAAAATCCATTAGCATCCTTTTTCCATTGATCACGGGGACGATCTGCATAGATTTCAATTCCGTTATTATCAGGGTCATGGATATATAGGGCTTCACTTACATCATGGTCTCCCTGTCCGATTTCAATCTCATGAGCCAGCAGATTACGTAAAGACAGCCCCAGAGCTACACGGTTTGGGAGAAGAATAGCAAAGTGGTATAATCCGGCTGCGGACTGACGCGGCAGGATAACTGCATTTTCAATATAGTTAAGGATCAGTAGCGCATGCTTCCCATCGACAGTCAATTCAGCGGTATCCGCCGTTTGACGCAGCAACTGAAAGCCAACGACCTCTGTATAAAATTGAATAGAACGCTCCAAGTTACTAACCTTTAATGAAACCTGCCCGATTTTGGTGTTGTCATGAATATGTGCTGTCATGAGATTTCCCTCTTTCTATATGGATTGGAGGACTAAAGCTAATTAAAAATTATTGTTTGGTTGACTCACGACGGCTGAACAAAGAATCCAGAGACAATCGAGTCGTTGGAGCAAATATCAGATGAAGAGCTACCAGAATAAAAGCAATATCCAGCTCATAGCCAGCGCCTTGACCATTCCCCATCAACCCGCTGGACAATTTTGCTGTAAAAATGGCGCCGATCAAAACAATAACCAAAAGCCCAGATACATAGCGAGTGAGCAATCCAAGAATCAATGCAATCCCACCGACCAACTCAATCACCGCAACGACATAACCTAAAAATCCTGGAACGCCAATGCTGGAAAACCAGCCTGCTACATTACCCAACCCCATTTGGAATTTAGCAATTCCGTGTGCCAAAAACAAAATTCCCAGCGCCACCCGCATAATTGTAGAAATGTTTTTGCTTGCTGAACTCATGTTTATCTCTCCATTCTGTTTGTTTATTACACTCATACAAGTGCATATGAATAATTAATTTATATTACTAATAATTTGGTTAAAAAAATAATACTGTCTGAATCTCTGCCGCACCACATTAGTGTGAATCAAACTCGAATTATTAGTAATAGAAATAATTATTTTGTAGTGTGAATTTATCATAAGAAACTGTAGTCTGTCAACAAATTATTTGGTATGATAAATAATAAATTAGTATACATTATATTCCCTTAAAGGAGGAACGCTCTATGGGTATAGGATGCAACATACGCGCCGCTCGTAAACGTAAAAATTTATCCATCCAGCAAATATGTGAACGAACCGGACTATCGCAAGGGTTTATGAGTCAAGTAGAAAATAATAAAACCTCCCCTTCCATCGCAACATTGGACAGTATCGCAAATGCGCTTAAGGTTCCCCTTGCTTTTCTGCTTCTTAAAGAAGAGGAACGGATGCAAGTGATTCGTAAGGACGAGCGTCGTAAAACGTTATATGGTAAAAACAACCTCCAGGTCGATCATTTGGGGGGGCAAGGAAACGTTAAAATGATGCTGGTGGACATGCCGCCAGGCTCATCTACAGAAGAGGAGCATGCTCATGCGGGGGATGAGATTCATTTTATCTTGGAGGGCACGGTATACGTGGAGCAAGGCGAGGATTCAGCTACTTTGGAAGCAGGAGATTCCTTTAGCTGGAGGGCAGCTATCCCCCATTATGCCAAAAACGTGGGTGAAAACAACGCCCGTATCCTGATTTCCGTATTTCTCGAAGCAGAAAATGACGCCTAATAGGCTTGATCACAGGGTTCTTGTCATAGACCGCAAAGTAGATATTAATATGTAAAATATATAGGCCGAATAAGGCTTTTTAATGTTTATTTTTACCTAAACTAACAGTATAGGTAAAAATATTACATATATAGGGAGAGACAGACATGAAGAGGAGTTGGACAGAAGACGAGCTGTTAGAACATTTTATTTTGGTTAACATCGAGCGTAAATTAATCGGTAACAAAACTGGTGCGAGCCGTCTTGGTTTTACGGTGTTATTAAAGTATTTTCAGCATGAGGCTAGATTCCCAACCAAAAGAAGTGACATACCAAGGCCTGTTGTTGAGTATATTGCAAAGCAACTCGAGCTGTCTCCTGATCTATTCGACCAATATCGTTGGGGAGCTGAAGAAAGGAATTACACCTACCATAGAAAGCAAATTCGAGACTTCTTCGGTTTTCAGGAACTTACCCGTAAAGATAATGAACGTTTAGAACAATGGTTAGTAGAACAGGTTCCATTTACACATGATACAGACTATTTAAAAAACCAAGCATATAGTCTTTTTCGCAAGTGGAAAGTTGAACCACCTTCTGCCGGGAGATTGAACCGAATAATTGATTCTGCTATTGATACCTTTGAAAAGGGTTTCTACCAAGAAACCTATCAGCAATTATCTTCTAAGACATGCGCTCGATTAGATTCTTTATTAGACTCCCATGATAAGGGGGAATCTGATGAAGAGGAAAGGGACATTTTAGCTTTTCGGCACCTACTTTCTTCCCCTCGTAAACCAAGTGTCAATACAATGGAGATGGAAGTTAAGAAATTATTGGCTATTCGACACCTTCAAATTCCAGATGGTTTATTTCATCATTTGACTCCAAAATTAATAAAGAAATATCGGCTTCGTGCAGCTACTGAGACAGTAACAGAATTGCGTGCACACCCAATGCCTATTCGCTACACCTTACTTGCTATTTTATTTTGGCATCGCCAAGCTGAAATCATCGATTATTTAGCTGATTTGTTAGATGAAATCACGCTTAAGTTTGGAAATAAAGCAAAGAATACAACCCGTAATGAAACAGTGGCAGAGTTAGAAAAAGTACAGGGGAAAAATAAACACATTCTCAACTTATTAAAAGCAACAGTTGATCATCCAGATGGAATCATTCAAGATACTTTATATCCAATCGTAAGCTCTTCCACCATTCGGGATATTATTAAAGACATGACAAGAAACAACCGAGAATACAAAGAAAAAATTTATATAAAGATGCACTCTTCCTATCGAGGGCACTATAGGAGAGCTCTCTGTGATATCCTAAAAAACCTTACGTTTAAGTCTAATAATCTATCCCATCAACCTATCATTGAAGCTCTTCAACTTATTCAAGAATACAGTGAAAGTGGTCAGCGTTTTTTTGCAGTTGGGGACGAAGTTCCTATTGAAGGAGTCATTCAGCCTAAGTGGAAGGATATCATTATTGAGGAAGATAGCAAGGGGATAGAGAGAGTTAACCGAATTAATTATGAGATTGCTGTTTTACAATCCCTTCGCACGCGACTTCGGTGTAAGGAAATCTGGATTGAGGGCGCTGACCGATATCGAAATCCTGATGAAGACCTGCCCCAAGATTTTGAAGAACACAAAGAAGAATATTTCCAAGCGCTAAAAGCGCCACTCGATGTAGAGCCTTTTATTTCGGACATTATACAACTGATGAAAGATAAGCTCTATTTACTGAACCAAGGCTTTGAAGATAAGAGCAACGATAAAGTTGCGATTACCAGCAGAAATAACAAGGGATGGATTCGTGTTACCCCGCTAGAAAAGCAGCCCGAACCTCCACATTTGTCTATGATTAAACAGGAGATCAGAAACCGTTGGTCCAATATCAACCTCTTAGATTTATTAAAAGAAACAGACTTTCATACTGGATTCACCAAGCACTTTAAAACTACAGCGGACCGGTCTATTTTAGATGAGGAAACGATTCAACGTCGGCTACTTCTCAGTCTATTTGGATTGGGAACAAATACAGGTTTAAAAGCTGTCTCTGCTGGAAATAACCAAGATAGCTATCGTGAACTTCAGTATATCCGTAATAAATTTATTCATAAAGATCACTTGCGAAAAGCCAATGCAGAGGTTACCAAGCAAATCATTTACCATCGAATAAAAGAGGTGTAGGGGGAAGCTACTACCGCCTGCGCTTCCGATTCAAAACATTTTGGATCGTGGGATCAAAACCTTCTTACTGAATGGCATCCTCGTTATAAAAGACATGGAGTCATGATATATTGGCATACAGATCGCAAGTCAGCATGTATCTATTCTCAGCTTAAAACTTGTCTTTCCTCCGAAGTTGCAGCCATGATGGAGGGTGTTCTTCGTCATTGTACAGACATGGAAATAGACCGAAATTATGTAGACACGCATGGACAAAGTGTCGTTGCTTTTGCCTTTTGTCATTTGCTTGATTTTAAGCTGATGCCACGCTTCAAAAATATTGGCTCTCAAAAATTATATCGTCCTGAAGCCGGAATGAATGAGGAATATCCTCACTTACAACCTGTATTAAGTAGGCCCATTAACTGGGATCTCATCCGTCAACAATATGAGCAAATCATTAAGTTTGCGACTGCTTTACGGTTAGGAACTGCATCAGCAGAAGCTATTTTAAAGCGATTTACGAGAGATACGAAGCACCCGACTTACCAAGCTTTATGTGAGTTAGGGAAAGCGATAAAAACCATTTTCTTATGTGATTATCTGCATTTTGAGGAAGTTCGTAGAGAAATCCATGAAGGACTAAATACCGTTGAACATTGGAATTCTGTTAACAATTACATTTTTTATGGAAAGAATAGCGAAATTCGGTTCAATTCTCTAGAAGACCAAGAAGTATCTGCATTATCGCTCCAATTGCTTCAAAACTGCTTAGTTTATATCAATACTTTAATGGTTCAAGAGATTCTCTATAATAACAATCAGTATTGGTTAAAGAGGATGACTCCCGAAGACTTTAGAGGATTAACACCTTTATTTTATAACCATGTGAATCCATATGGGACATTTAAATTAAATATGAATAAGAGAATTCCAATCAATCTAAAAATTTCATAAAAGTGTTGCTTTGAAATAAAGTTTGATCAAAAACACCTCACAAACTCGTATTTTTTACGGTAAATAATAAGAATCCACTTTGAAAAAAAGATTGATCAAAATGGATTCTTATTCTACAGATTTAAGTTTCGGTTTTATAAAAAAGTTTGATCATTTTCTACCTTTGATACTCCACAATCGCGCCCTATAATGGAATAACTAAGATGCTTATATTAGCTGGTATAGTTCTATAAGAACAGTAAAAATTTAAACCTGAAGAGCTTTTTGTAATGATTTTTTCATCGCTTCTACAAAATTCTGACGTGTCTCTTCAGATAATTCTAATAAGGAAAGATAGGGATTTAAATCTTCTAATTCGACTAATAAAAGCTCCCCTTGTTCGCTTCGACAGGCATCAACTCGTTGAATCCCCCAGTCAAGATTATTCCAGTCAATGAAACGTTTAGCAAAAGCTAAATCTTCTTCCGTAGGTACATACTCTTTCAATTCCCATCTTTTATCTTTATCCGGTGCATAAAGAGCATACTGAAATTCTTTGTTGATAAAATAAAATGAGACTTCATATTCAAAATTGATAAATGGTTGTACCAATGTATTTTTCGATTGTGAATTAACTTTTTCACTCAATTCATCTTTCGTAACAAATTCCATCCCGATAGAATCTGCTCCATCTTTCGGCTTTACGATATACGTGTCTACATTAGGGAGTTTATTTAGGGAATCAAGCGTATCAATCGTTGGAATAACAGGAAAATGAGCATTTGTTAGTTCTATTAAATATTCTTTTCCGTTCATATCAGCCTTCCCATCAAACGAATTATATGTGTTTAAATGTTTAGAAACAATTCGGTTGCGGAACGCTTCATATTTGTCTTTAAAATTTGCGACTGGACCTGCATTTCGGAAAACAATTAAATCAGCATGATCTTCAAATGCTTCGATATCTTCAGGATGACAGATGACCAAATTAAAGGCTTCTCTAAGTTTAGAAGTAAGAAATAAATCCTCTTCATAATAGTTTCTTCCTTTTGCTTCATAATATAAATCTGTTACAAATAGTAGCGTCTTCATTACGCCTTCACCTGCTTTTCTTAAATTCTTATTGTAAAAAAAACATCCTAAAAAAAAATCCCGTCTCAGTAAGAGACGAGATTGAAACTCGCGGTACCACTCTTGTTTAATAAAATGTTTGAATAACACTTTATTACCCTTTACAAACGTACAATCATACGTTGTCCCTTGTAACGGTGGATACCGATAAAGCTTACTAAACATTCGGCTTTACTTCTCAGAGATGATTTTCGGTTATTATCTGAACACTGGTTTTCAGCAAAACACCAGCTCTCTTTGGAACAGAAACAATAACGTACTCTTTCTCTTCATAGAATTTAAATAAAATTAGATTAATTAGCATTATTATATATTAATTCGAAAATAAAACAAATGGTTATTTAAGGAAGTTAATTGGATTTCTTTATACAATTATTGCTTCTACACTTTAATTTAAATATCCAATTCCCTTTAAAAGTTTTGCTCCACAATCTGGCCCTTTAACGGAACAACTATGTTGTCACTCAACAGTTCCTTAATTCACCTTTTAATTCAGATGTACTTTTCAATTCACTAAAAAACACCCCTTAGATAATCTTATCCAAAGGGGTAAAGCATCGTAACTTTTTTGCAAACGGTATAACTTTCATTAAAACGGTACATCTTTTTTATAAACGGTACTTTGTTTCAAATCTACACCTGTTTTTTAAATTATAAGATATTCTAAAACCTTTGAATACCGTAAATTTCCTTCTTTTAGTTCAATAAAAAGAAAAAAGAGGATTATCTCACCATCCCCTCTTGTATATCAGGCTTTTTTATTTCTGGACCCTTTATGAAAACTCTTACATTTATAAAGGCTAATAGACCGAAAGTTCCGAATGTTACCACGTTTAAAGTTACCCGTAATTTTTAGCTAACACTAACTAGACAAGCCAATAATCATCTAAATGGTGACATCAATAAAATTAAGCTTTGTACTGTCGTAGGAATAGTAGTTATACGTAATCTTCTTCTTGTCTAGGATTCGCATTACATTGGTTTTGTCCTGCTTTTTTACCCATAATTATCACCGATCTGACTGTTTAAAAGGTTTTAATTCCTGTCTCAAAAACAGTGGACAGTCCTCTATTTTTGAGACAGGCTTATGATTCTATTTGGAAATTACTTTTTACGAATGCAGATGGAATAACTTCGAAATAATGATCCATTCACCGTCTAGTTTAAGTAATTGCTGAAAATCAGTGTATGATTCGCCATATGCATCATTCTCTAAACTTATACGAACAGAAGCAATCGTTCCTTCAACATCTAGAATATCAACCCTTGATTTAAGATCCATTGCAGGACCAGCTTTATCCATAAAGTCCCATAAGTTTTGAATAGGTCCTCCTAGAAAGCCATCAGTTGTATTGTAACCGTACATAGTTGCATCTTTATGAAAAGCTTGCTTTGCTACTTCTTTGTTCCCTGAAATAAGACCTTCTATATACTTATTCACCACTTTAATAATCTCATCGTAATCTTTTATTGCTGTTTTGCTCATTTTTCCTAAATCCCCCTTAAGTTATAAATAGTCCGTTTAACGATAATAAAGTTTTCTAACCCAGGCTCGTTTTATTTAATTAGCACATATAAAAGCTATTCTTATAAATTCCGCAAAGCATCTGATATAGGAGTTTTACCATCGCTCATTGTGATGACTTTTTCGATGGTATTAGGGTCTTGCAAACTCTGAACTAACGTATCCACTACATTTTCTATAGAATTTTCACCAGGATAATCAATATTGACATCTATTTTTCCAGATCCAGGCTCCTCTTTTAAAACACCAGGCTGTAATATTGTATAGTCTAGCTTGGTATTATTAATTAGCCAATGATCAGCAAAATGTTTAGCAATATTATAATTTGTTAAATCTTTTAGAAAAGACTGCTTCCACTTGTCTTGATTTAGGGCAAAAACTGAACTAAGCATGATAAATCTTTTTATTTTCTTGTGCTCAGCAGCGCGCATCACTTTAACAGCACCATTTAAGTCAATCTTCAATAAATCTTTTCCTTTAGAACCAGCTACAAAGAAAATAGCTTCTGCATCATACATATTCTCAGCTATTGCTTCAGGGCTCGCTAATAAATCTATATGAACATAGCGAACATTGTTCGAACTGCTTGTGAGGTTATCCCTTCTAGTTCCTGCGTAAACAAAATGTCCGTTCTCAACTAGTTTATCAACAAGATGTGAACCTACTCGACCATTAGCTCCTACTACTAATACCTTCATGAAAAAACCTCCCCAAAAATGAATTTAAATGAGTATTTATCTTATAGTGATAAAAATGATATTAACATGGTCTGACCATATTGATATTATTTTACTCTATTCAATTTAAAACAAACTATAAGTGTAAAAACTTATTGTCTAATTCTTATAGACAAAATCAAGTGGGGTAAATTACCTCTCTTTTCTTTCGTAATCAGAAGTCTTTCTTTCAAATTACCTCATTACCATTCCTGTGCTGTAGGTGTGACAATCACATCATTAATCATGACGTTCGCAGGCTTATTAACCACAAATCCAATTGTTTCAGCTACATAGTCTACGTCAATAGCTACCTTATTTAATTCTCCCAGTACAGATTTTACATCTTCATCTGTCACTGTATCCTGCCAATTAGTTGCAATGACACCTGGTGAGACTAAAACAGCTTGAATATTATGTTTGACCGATACCTCTTTACGTAGACTTTCGGTAATTGCTCTTACTGCATACTTCGTAGAACTATACACACCATGACCTTCACCAATCGCATGACCGGCAATAGAACCTACATTAATGATTTGTCCACTTCCTTGTTTCTTCATATGAGGTAGGACCGCAGCTACTCCATACAGCACACCTTTTACGTTAAGGTCAATCATCGTTTCCCATTCGTCTACATGAGCGTTATCCCACATGGAGAACAACATCATCCCTGCACTGTTAATTAACGTATCAACTCTTCCGAATTTATCTACTGTAAAGTCTACGAGAGATTGAACGTCTTCTTTGACGGTAACATCTGTCACCTTGTAAGAAGCCTTCCCCCCTTCTTTATTGATTCGCTCTGCTAGATTTTTTAGTTTCTCTTCATTTCTGGCAGCTAGAACGACAGAAGCTCCATTCTTCGCAAGATGAATCGCTGTTGCTTCTCCAATCCCACTTGAAGATCCTGTAATAATGACTACTTTGTCTTGAATATATGACATCTTTTATACTCCTCCTTTAGGTTTTTATCTTTTGTCATTTCAACTTATCTTCTAAAACCATCTGCGTACTGTGTAGGCACAGTCGTTTCTTTTTTTAATGTAGCTGCAGCTTCTAATGCCCAATGAGGATTTCGTAACATTCCTCGTCCAACAGCTACAAGGTCTGCCTCCTCATTTCCGATAACAGCGTTTGCCAATGCAGGGGCATCCAATCTTCCAACTGCAATGACCGGAACATTGAGAGCTTTTTTAATTTCTCGAGCTAGTGGTACTTGATAAGCAGCATGCGTACCAGGTTTTCCCCAAGCAGCAATAGGACCTTCACCACCTGAAGAGATGTCAAAGATATCTACTCCTGCTTTTTGATATTCTTTTGTAAACTCTATACTTTGGTTAATTCCATATCCACCTTCTACATATTCTTTAGCAGATATACGCATCATTAACGGCATATCTTCTGGTATCTCAGCTTTGGCTGCTTCAATAATTTCTCGGCCAAACTTAGTTAGATCCTTTCCATACTCATCATTTCTTTTATTTGTTAAAGGAGAGTGGAATTGATGAATTAAATATCCATGAGCACCATGGATTTCAATTGTGTCAAATCCTGCTTTTACTGCGCGCTGTACGGCCTTGCGAAACTTTTCTACCATTTCTTTCACTTCATCTGTTGAAAGAGCTCTAGGTGTTTTTGAATTTTCATCAAATGGAATAGCAGAAGGTGCAACTGGCACAGCAGCATCTTCTGCTTTACGTCCAGCGTGAGCGATTTGAATACCAACTTTTGCTCCATAACGGTGGCAAGCTTCTACAATTCTTGCTAAAGCAGGGATTTGCTCGTCTGACCATAATCCTAAGTCAAAGTCTGAAATACGGCCATCAGGCTCAACATCTGTCATTTCAATCATAATAAATCCAGCTCCACCGATCGCTCTATTTACATAGTGCAGGTAATGCCAATCCGTAGCGATCCCATCTTTATTTTCAACCGAATATTGACACATTGGAGACATCACAATACGGTTTTTTAACTCCAATCCTTTTATCTTATAAGGACTAAATAAATGTTCCATGATAAAAAACTCCTTTTTATTTAAATTAAATGCATGACACATGCATATAATTTAACGCTAAATTTTCTCCATGTCAAGTCAAAGTACTCCATCTGAAAAATGAGTACTTTGACTGATTAGGAATTTTTATAACTCTTCTATTAACTGTTTCATTAATCCTTCAACATTAACCGTAGAGAGATATGATTTTAGTATTTCTCGGAAAGAAACTAAACTTCTTTGTAGTTTCTTCTCACCTAAGTCAGTTAGGCGAGTATAGGAACCTCTACGGTCATCTGTACAAACATGCTTTTCTAATGCACCACAGCTGTTCGCTTCCATATTACCTACTAGCCTAGAAAGCGCACTCTGACTTAAACCGATCATCTCTTGCAATTGCTGTAATCTGAGCTTTTTGTCTGGTGCTTTGGAAAGGTAGTAGAGTACGTAGAATTCTTTTAAAGATAAGCTGTACTCCGCTTGCAGGACATTCTCCAATTCTTTCTTTATTTTATTTTGTATAGAGTCTATGGTTAACCAATGATCCATAAAATCATGATTAGTATTCATGATATTCCACCTATTCTACATTATATTATTGCGTTCTAATCAGAATATATGCACAAACTGGTACGATATCTAAACCATGTTACATAATAATTCTTTAACATATAATTTTACCAAAGTGAAGTGCAAACAGTCAAATTTCTACTACTGAATGTTAGGTACCTGAATGTTAGGTACCTAAATGGGTATCCAAAAGAAAACAACCTATGTGTAAAATATCCAATTTAACCACCAAGTGTTATTCAATTATCTGGCCCTTTTCTTGAATAACTAACGTGTTTGAGAGGTCATTTAATCACCTTCAAGCACATACGACATCTCTTTTTTTACAACTACATTACCAAAAACCATGCCCGCGTTTCCACGATTGATCAGAACCTAGACAGACAACTTAGCATGCTAAAGGAATATGGCTGCGAAAAGATAATTGATGAAAAATTCACTGGTACAGTGAAAGACCGTCAAGGTCTGCAGAATTTAATGAATGTGATTAGGGCAAATGATATTGTTGTAGTAGAGAGTATTTCACGTCTGGGTCGTAAAACGCTCGATATTTTAAGTATCATTCAAGAATTTGAAGATATAGGAGTACAATTTGTCTCCTTAAAAGAGAATATGGACACACGAACAATGTTTCAAATGATGTGTGTGATTGCTGAATTGGAACGGAATCTCATCGCTGAACGAGTAAAAGAAGGATTGGAAGCAAGTAAGAAGCGTGGGAAAAAGCTTGGAAGACCGAAAGTCGACAAGGATAAAATAGCCTTGGCCCTACGAATGTATGACAGTAAGGAATACTCTGTAAAAGAAATTATAGAAGGCACTGGTATTTCACAAGGTTCTTTATACAGAGCTATTCAGAAGCGGACCCTAGAAACAACATAAGGAGCATACACTTTGCTCCTGTTTTCTCATATCATCTCTCCACTTATCTGCTACTTTGCGGTCTATGACAGCAACCCTGTGACTAGGCCTAATAGATACTTAAGCAAGCATGAAGCAACAAAAGTACAAATTCCATCTAAAAAAGCGCGTACCGGGAAGTATCTTTACTTCAACGATACGCGCTTTTTAAATTTTCCTTACTATTGCTGCTCTTAACTTATTCCATCGCCTGCTGGGGCATCTGTACGCGATTCCCACGGCAGCTTGAAGGTTTTCATAATTTGTTTGGTATTAGCCGGGAGTCCAGTTACGGGATCACCCGTAGTACCCAGCAGTTCTTCTTTATTTAGCGTGGTAATCCGTCCATAATAAGTAGTGCTGCTGTCTCCCCATCCTGTAGTAAACTCGTAGATCAGCGGCTTATTTAGCTTCGGATAAGTTCCCCACTGATTTTTGGCTTTATTCACCATAAAACGCTCCAGCGGATCGTATTCCATTGTAAATGTTTTATCAAAGGGAGCACCCACATACCCTTGATAGGTGACAACTGGAAAACCGTCCTTCACTTCAACCAGATTCAGCACACCCCCACCTACTGTAAAATAGCGCAATGCTTCGCCTTGAGGGAACATATAGACACTGGATAGAAGCTCAGTGTTAGGATTATGTGCTTCTATATAAGGATGGACAGTGCTGCTGTCTAAACGGATTAGCGCTTCGCGTGCTGTCGCCAGATCTCCCTCGTATATTTCTTCTTTTAATTTACCATGAATCTCTGGCTGGTCATCAGTCTCCGTTCACTTAATGAACTTATTCATTCCTAATCTATCTCTTTTTGGCTGCGTCAATGTCTCCAGGATTCAGACCTTCCCATATGTTCGGGATACTAACAGTCTCTGGATGCTCAAATACGAGAAACGCAGTCGGCAAATACCGCTCTCCGTATTCAGAAGAAGGCTTGTTCACAATGGCATTATCCTTGACTAGCACCGTTGAAGAACCTCCATCCAGATTAGCACCGATAACCGCTCCGTGTTTAAGCAAAATATTTTGCATATCATACAAGTTGGCACCAATACTGTACCCAGGCTGACGACCGTCGATGGTCACGAATATAATGGCCCCGTCTGCTCTTTGCCCCATTGCGGTACGAGGAGCAATTCCCCACCCCTCGCTTGCATTGCGAATCAGACCTTTCCCATTCACGATTAGGCGTGGTTGAAAAGTAACCGCTTCTTGCACATTCATTTTGGACAACTCGGACAACGAATAGTGACCGGCTATCATTTTTCCCTGTTTATCAATACCTACGATTTGAACAGAGGCATTTTTACCCATATCATTGTAGTATATCTCACCCTGGGAAATGACAACGCCAATCGGTTTAAAACCATTCCCATTCCAGTTGGGATCGGCAAAGCCACCGCCATTTACGCCAGCAACAGCCCCTAAACGCTCGACCATACTAGATACCCTTTCTCCTCGGCCGACCTTGGAAGGAACCCCGAGCCGGATTTTAGTGGGGTCATGCACCGTCATAACATAGCCATGATAGTTACGGCCCGATACCTCTTCCACTTCAACCAGCGGCGTTTGTTGTACTTTGGTCGGTATCAGATCAGGTAGATTGATTGTATGTCTGTCCTTCTCTTCACCCATCGCTTCAAAACGGGCCGAATATTCAGCCACACGTTTTTTTGCCTCTGCTTCACCGATAAAGTACTTCGCCCAGTGACGATGTTGGGTTGTGATCAGCGTATCGGCAGCCAAATAGCGCATGTCCTTGCCAGATGACGTTAGGAACAACCACGCACCACCCCCTATTCCTGCTAACAGGAATACAATAAAAAGTCGCAGTATAAAGCGACCGAATTTTCCTTTTCGTTTCTTTTTTCTATTTTTCTGCCTGCGAGCTGCTGCACGCTGTGGCAAGACTTCCGGTTTCATTTATCATCTCTCCTGTTATTGGTGACTTCTATCTTATTCATCACTATTGCCCATCAAATGATCCGTAACGATAGGCAGCGACATCTAACGACAATATCATAAACTAATTTTGTAGAATGATAGTGTCAATTTTTTAACAGATTCATCCACTCTGAAAAAAATACAGGAAAAAGTCCTCCACATGAATGTGAAGGACTGTAATTAAGAGTACCCTACGCTTTTTACGGAGCAGCCTCTGGTTCGAGTAGCATGAACAGTTCTTTCATCTGCTGACGCTTGAGTTTGGGACTAAGCACATACAATGTATCGCCAGGTTCAATCACCGTCGTGCCTCTCGGGGCAATAATTTGCTCGTTCCGAATTATGGCTGTGAATAAAATATCTTCAGGCAACTGTATATCCTGAATCGCTTTGCCCGCTATCGACATCCCTTTTTGTACCTGAATGTGGTTGATTTCCGAAGTGGTTTTTCCCAGAGAAACTAATTCCAGCAGTGAAGGAGATGACGTCTCGTTAGGGTCCATCAAGCCAAGCTTCACCGCTAGCCACGAAATAGTGGTACCTTGAATAATCGCAGAGGTGAGCACGACGAAAAATACAACATTAAAAAACAAGGGTCCTACATCCATCTCATCCAGTAAAGGATAGGTTGCTAGTACAATAGGTACCGCCCCCCGCAGTCCTGCCCAAGATAACAGGGTCTTCTCGCGCACAGAGTACCTGGAAAAAAGCAAGCTTAGGAACACGCCTATTGGACGAGCCACGAGCATGAGGATGAAGGAGAGCGCCAAGCTTTGCCACGCAATGCCCAGCAATTGATCAGGAAAGACCAATAGGCCGAGCAGGACAAACATCATAATCTGCACCATCCAGGCGAAACCATTGTTAAAATGAATAATGGATCGCTTGTAGGTCAAGTCGGAATTTCCCAAGACAATGGCCATGACATAAACCGCCAGCAATCCGCTTGCCTCCAGTAACGATGCCGCCGCATACGTCAAGACTGCAAATGCCAGCGCCATTACAGGATACAAACCGGATGAATCAAAATTCATTTTATTAATCGCATATACACCTATACGTCCAAGTACAAAACCAACGACTAAACCAAAACCCATTTCCCATAAAAACAACAAGATATGTATCCAAATGGATTGCTCAGGGTGATGTATCAGCTCAATCAATGTTACCGTGAGAAATACAGCCATCGGGTCATTACTGCCGGATTCCGCTTCGAGCGTCGAGGTAATTCGTTTTTTGATGTTTTTACCTCCTAGAACGGAAAACACGGCTGCCGCATCCGTCGATCCGACAATAGCGCCAAACAGCATGGATTCCATCCAGCTTACGCCTAAAATAAACTTGGCGCATACGCCAATGACTACGGTCGTAATGATGACCCCTAACGTTGATAATGATAACGCAGGTCGAATAACTGGCTTAACGTCTGCAAACTTTGTCTGCATCCCGCCTTCAAACAAGATTACAATGAGCGCGAGAATGCCCACCAGCTGTGTGATAAAGGCATTATCAAAATAAATAAACTGACTAAGCACCATACCTACGGCAATAAACAAAACAAGCGCAGGCATACCGAAACGGCTGGAAAATTTGGTAGTCAGCACACCGACCAGCAGCAAGCTGGAAAGCAAAAGCACAATCAAATTTATAAGGGTTGTCTGTTCCATACGCTTCTCCTATCTTGAAAATGGATGTTCAATTTTTCGCCTTCTATCTATATACCCTCAAATCACACAGAATACTAATCTTAAGTAAAAAAATATATGAGAAAACAAAAAATCCAGCTCATGGTCTGTGCTAAATCGCACTCGATGAGCTGGTTTGTATAATTTTTATAAGGCTTAAGCAGAGACAATCGTCGTGCTTTAGGCTTTAGGATGAATCATATGCGCAGGTACAACATATTGATCGAACTGTTCTTCAGTCAACAGTCCGCTGCGGAGTGCCGCTTCTTTTAGAGACAGTCCTTTTGCATGTGCAAGTTTGGCGATTTTAGCGGCATTTTCATATCCGATATGTGGATTCAATGCCGTCACCAGCATCAGCGAATTATTCAAATTGTGCTCAATTTTAACGAGATCAGGCTCAATGCCGATCGCACAGTTGTCATTAAAAGCAATCATGGAATCGGCCAGCAGTTGAACAGACTGCAAAAAATTGTAGATGATTACTGGCTTAAACACGTTCAGTTCAAAATTACCCTGACTCGCAGCAAAGCCGATAGCTGCATCATTACCCATTACTTGAGTAACGACCATCGTCAGTGCTTCGCTCTGGGTCGGATTCACCTTACCGGGCATGATAGAGCTACCTGGCTCGTTAGCAGGGATCGTAATTTCCCCCAAACCGCTACGCGGACCACTTGCCAGCCAACGAACATCATTGGCGATTTTCATCAAATCGGCAGCGAGCGCTTTGACTGCTCCATGTACGGCCACCACTTCATCGTGGCTGGTCAATGCATGAAATTTATTGGGCGCGGAAGTGAACGTTTTGCCAGTGAAACTGGAAATTTCCGCAGAGGTTCGGGAGCCAAACTCTGGATGAGCATTAATTCCTGTCCCCACCGCTGTACCGCCAATCGCCAGCTCCTTCATGTATTGAACCGTGTCGATGATAATTCGCTTGCTCTTGTCCAGCATGGCATACCAGCCGCTTATTTCCTGGCCCAGCGTAAGCGGTGTCGCATCTTGTAAATGGGTTCGTCCAATTTTTATAATATCCTTGAATTGCTCTGACTTCTGTTGAAAAGTCTCTTTCAGCTTATCGATGGCAGGCAACAAACGATCCTCCACTGCAATGACACCCGCTACATGAAGCGCTGTAGGAAACGTATCGTTTGAGCTTTGCGACATGTTCACATCGTCATTGGGATGCAGCTTCGTATCTTTTCCCTGCTCTTGTAACCATTGGCTTCCCAGATGAGCAATCACTTCATTCACATTCATATTGGACTGCGTTCCGCTCCCTGTCTGCCATACAACCAACGGGAAATGGTCATCAACCCGCCCTGCGAGAATCTCGTCCGCTGCATAAATAATCGCGTCCTGCTTCTCCTGTGATAGCTTACCCAGCTTATAGTTACTGATCGCCGCGCTCTTTTTAAGCACCGCGAACGCCTGTATGACCTCTAATGGCATTTTCTCCGAGCCAATCGGGAAATTTTCCTTGCTGCGCTGTGTTTGCGCTCCCCACAGACGGTCTGCCGGTACTTTGATTTCGCCCAACGTATCCTTTTCAATGCGGTAGTTCAACTCATTTCCTCCTCTTGGCCTATGTAATTCAGACAAAATATGGTGATCTCTCTTGCCTATTATACATTAAATTTCAAATGTTATCATTTATTTTGCAAGCGCTTTTTTACGATAAGGCCAGAGGAGGAAGAAGGAAAATTCGTCTACAAGCCTGACCACTAGGATCAACTAATGGTGATATTGCTTTTGGCATGTACTTCTTTTCTGCCCAGTAGCTTGTTCAGCGCATCGATGTAAGCTTTGGCGCTAGCTTCCAAAATATCAGTACTTGTGCCTCTTCCCAAAGCTGTGTACTCTCCTTGCCTCAAAATGGCGTGCACTTCCCCCAATGCGTCTTTGCCATAAGTTACAGATTGGATCGAATAATCCTCCAACTCCACCTCTTCACCACTGGCCTTGTCTATAGCATGGAAAATCGCATCTACAGAACCGTTACCCATTGCTACTTCATCAATTGCTGTCCCATCTTGTTTACTCAACCGAATGGATGCGACTGGAACCGACTGATTGCCATAGGACACCTGAATGGAATCCAGTGTGTAAATTTGAGGCGAGGCATTGCGGCTTTCATCCATCAGGACGAGCAAATCTTCATCCAACACCTGTTTTTTCTTATCCGTCAAGTCCTTGAATTTGCGGAACGCCTCTTGCAGCTGTTCCTCCGTCAAAGCTTCAAACCCCATGTCCGCCAGTTTTTCTTTAAATGCATGTCTACCCGAGTGCTTGCCCAATACAAGTTTACTTGTCTTCAGACCAATACGCTCAGGGGACACGATCTCATACGTTGTACGCTCTTTAAGCATTCCGTCCTGATGTATACCAGACTCGTGCGCAAACGCATTGGCTCCAACAATGGCCTTATTTCCCGGTACCGACATCCCCGTACGTTTGCTCACCAGGCGACTGGTGGCATACAGCTCCTCCAAAACCAGACTCGTTTGTGCACCATAGAGCTCGGTTCTAGTGTCAAGGGCCAGTGCAACTTCCTCGATAGGTGTATTTCCGGCTCGCTCACCGATGCCATTGATGGTACCTTCAAATTGGTCTACACCATTACGGATAGCCGCCAGCGTGTTAGCTGTTGCCATACCAAGATCATCATGACAATGTGTGCTAAGTTGTATTTTTTCGATACCGGGCACTTGTTGTTTTACAATTCTAAACATTTCACCGAACTGATCCGGCGAGGCATATCCCACCGTATCCGGTAAATTGACGACTGTCGCACCAGCACGAATCGCCATATCCACGACCTCACAAATAAAGTCCAGCTCGGTACGACTGGCGTCCTCTGCTGAAAATTCTACCTTGCTGAAATACTTGCGTCCATAACGAATGGCAGCAGCAGCGGTCTCTAATACTTTCGCTTTATCCATTCGCAGCTTATGTTGGCGGTGAATGGGTGAGGTAGCCAGGAACAAATGAAGACAGGCATCCTCAGCTCCTTGTAGCGCCTCTCTGACTGCATCAATATCCTGTTCCTTCGAGCGTGCAAAACCAACCAGTGTTGCTTGGGTAACCTGTTTGGCAATCTCCTGCATGCTGATAATCTCACCAGGCGAGGTTGCTGGAAAGCCAGTCTCAAGCCGATCTACGCCTAACTTTTGCAGCTGAAGAGCAATTTCCACCTTTTCTGTGCTGGTTAAGCTAACTCCTGGTGATTGCTCTCCATCTCTTAACGTTGTGTCCAACACCCATATTTTACGCATACAGATACCACCTTTTGATTGATTTTAGGAGATGTTCGAGTAGAAGACTTAAAATCCGTTTTATCATTCATCTGATCATCTGATGTTTAAGAGTAAAAAAATTTATGAACTTCCCATATGCTTTTGCAGCTCCAGCTTGGTGCCGTCCAAATGTTGAATGCTATACAGCTCGGCAGCCTTGCCATCCTGATCCCGGATTGCTTCATATATTTTTTCATGCTGCAAAGTAAAATGATTTTGCATCGCTGGATCGGTAATGAGATTGTTCAATGCCTTGCGAATGGCCTCTACAAAGCTGCCATATACGTCTGTAAGCACCTTGTTGCGTGTAGCTCCGGCAACAGCCAAGTGAAAAGTGATATCCGCATCTAAGTACCCAGACAAATCTCCAGCGGCCAAAGTTGCAGCACGACGGTCCAGCGCCGCACGCATTAAGTGTAAATCCTCGTCATTACGACGTAATGCAGCCAATCTGGCAATCTCTAGTTCCAACACACTCCGTACTTCATAAACTTCAATAATTTCAGCACGGCTTAGACGGTAATCCAATGGTTCTTGAGAAGTCGTCGGTTGGCAAACAAAAGTTCCGTGTCCTTGCTTTTTCTCTAATAGACCGGCATGTACCAGAACGCTAACCGCTTCACGCACTGTAGATCGCCCGACTCCGAATAGCTTCATGAGCTCAGGCTCGGTTGGAATCTTTGTGCCCACATTCCATTCACCAGCAGCAATTTTTCGTTGCAGCTGTTCAGCTACTTCATCGGCGATTTGCTTGCGTTTGACGGCTTGAAAAGGGAAATTCATCTGATCATCTCCTGTTTCGTATCATACTATGACTGCTTGGCATTCTGCAACCTTTTTCTTCCTCCTTCCCCATTGGCCCTTACCTGTGCTTTACATACCCAAATAAAGCCTGCACCGTTGGACACGATACAGGCTTATAAGGATAAATTAAATGCTAGGATTTCGATTTATTAGGTGTTATACAATACAAACGGCTGGTTGCCTCAAAAATATGGCCTGGAGCCAGTGCAATCAATCCGATCTCCTCAGCTGGTAGGTCCGGACGATTCGGTGCATTGATCATGTTCATTTGCGGTTCAGGACAGATGAATTCCTTGTTCGCTTTGTTATTCCAGATCATCCAATGCTTATAAGCTGTACCTACATCGTATACGAGGGTAGCCCCTGTCTTACTGTGTGTCAGTTCCATGTAGTTGCGTCCATTTTGCGGAGCTGCCGTGTAATGATTATCCATAGAGGCAAAATAAGGACTAACTCCCGTCGTCTTCAGCAGTTCCTCTTCCGGAGATAAAGGCTGGAACTGACCTGTGGCCAACAACCGTTCCGTCAGCTCACGACGCTCACCGATTGTGACCTTAATCTTGTAATCCTCAGGCGAGCTATCGGGTACGAACGGAACGCGAATCGCTGTGTGAAAGGCAAATAAGTTGGGGATCGGTTGATCGCCCTCGTTATGGATCACATAACGCTGATGCAGGCCAAATTCGTCCAGGCTGTACGTTAACTTCATGGTAAAGGTGAAGGGTAAATAGCGGAACATGGGATGTCCTTCCCTTACATGCTGATTCATTACCACATAGCTACCTTGCTCCCCGGAACCGTAGTCCTCAACCTCCCACCGAACAGTGTGTAAAAAGCCGTGCAGATGGTTGTGGGTCGCCTCTTCATTTATCGGCAGCTCATATGTAACACCATTCCACAGGAATTTTCCATCCTCATACCGATTCGGAGGGAACAGGAAAGGAATTCCGTAAACGGACGGGCTTTGCTTAAAAGCCTCTATGCTCTCAGCATCTGGCTCACGCAGAAAAGAATATCCCGTTTCATTGTCACGAAAAGAAATCAGATTTGCGCCGTTTCCCGGCAGGGCAACCGCTTCATATCGTCCAAATTTAAGACGAATCGCCGGTATTCCATAATAAAGATCACCAATTGCAGCATGTTGTTGTGTCATCAAAAAATCCTCCTTGATGAAATGACGATGTTTAATGAAAGCGTTTAGCTTTTGGCTTGACTATACCATGCTGAGCAAAAAAATTCCACGTCCACACAAAAAACGATGCCCCGCAAGGCATCGTCCTTCACACATCACTACACATAACGTCCCTGTTTGGGTACAGCCATGTGCTCAAAATCTCCCGCCAGTCGCTCCAGCTGATCTGTCAGCTCAGCACCACGCATGTAATGACCATGTCCTGTGACTGCAATCTCAGGCTTTAACTTGGCCAGCATTTCCACCGAACGCTGCGCAGCTTGCCAATCTGTTGTAAAATACGCAGGAGGTCCATGTATTTCTTTTTCCTGTAAAATAACGGCCAGTGCCGATTCCTGTTTCACCGTAATAAAAGCGTCACCGGCCACCATTAACCTTCTTCGCTCATGAAAAAGCGATACATGACCAGGTGTATGTCCTGGCGTATGCAGCCACTTCCAACCAGGGGCACCGGGGACACTGCCATCTTGGGGCAGGGATGTGATGCGATCATCGAGATCTATAGCATCATTGGGGTATAAGAAGGAAATGCCCGACATTAAACCTCCTTCTACACTAGGGTCAGGTTTTTGATAATCCTTCATTCCCGTCAAATAAGGTAATTCCAAAGGATGTGCATAAACAGGTGTACCCCAATGCTGTACCAACTCAATAACCGAACCTACATGATCAAAATGACCATGTGTAAGCACAATAGCGATTGGAGGGCCAGCGAACCGTTCCTCTGCCAGGCGTATAATCGAGTCTGTAAATCCTGTCATCCCCGTATCCACCAGCACCCAGGAGCGGCTTCCCGGCTCTCCAATAAAACACATATTTACAAACAGCGTCCGTAAGCTCAGGAGATCGGGAGCAGCCTCTTCATTTGCCGTCATTCCTTCGGTGAACAGATGATTTGCCAAAGCTTCACCCTCCTATTCACATGGAATTTCCTGTTAATATCGACCTTTAGGCTTCCCCCATGTCAGCAGATTATGCGGACACTGCTAAATATAATCCGCTTGTCACGAAAATAGACCATGTTTACATTACTCGGGTAATTTACTCCATGCCGTATCTAGCAAATAGTCGAACAAATCATCATTCTCTTCAATCCAGCTATCCATTTTCAGCATCTCTTCCTCCACCCGTGGCTCTCCCGCAAAATGGAGACTGTAATCCCATTCCTTTCCCCTTTTACTGTGGAATGTGATTTCATATACAGAACTCTGTCCGTCTACTCCAAATACCACTTGGCCCAGATAAGCACCATTCTCATCTTTTGTCATTTGTGCCTGTTGAATATGTACTTCTTTCACTTCCTGAGGTGAATTTTGCTCTGTCATTCATCTATCCGCCCTTTCATTTTCACTAAATAGTACCAAAACTGATTTGTGAACCTTTTCGTTACATTGTACAATATATAAGCTATGTGTGGAATTTGCAAAAAAACTGTGCAAGTTACCCAAGCCTTGTTTAAGGCTTTTCGTGAAATGGAGGAAAGTTACATGTCAGATTTTCAACAAAAATTGCAAAAATATGCCGAGTTAGCCGTTCGGGTCGGCGCCAATGTACATCCTGGGCAGACACTCATCGTTCATGCGCCAATCTTGTCCGCCGAACTCGTGAGACTTATCGTCAAATCAGCGTATACTGCCGGAGCCAAGCTGGTTACAGTAAAATGGAGTGATGAGACCATTACTCGATTACAGTATGAACTAGCTCCTGATGAAACTTTTAATATTGCTCCCAAATGGTACGCAGCCGAAATGACTGAAGAGGTCGAAAATGGCGCAGCTGTACTGCATGTCATTGCAGAAAATCCGGATTTGCTTAAAGGGATTCCGTCCAGCCGAATTACTGCTGCCCAGCGCGTGCGTTCACATGAATTACGTCAATACCGCGAATATCAAATGGCCGACAAATTCAGTTGGTCTCTGATTGCTTATCCTTCAGCAGAATGGGCTGCCAAAGTATTCCCTGATCTGCCAGCTTCAGAGCAAATGGATAAACTGTGGGATGCCATTTTCAGCACCGTGCGTGTGGATTTGGATAACCCCGTGGAGGCGTGGAAAGAGCATTTGAAAACCCTTTCCAGCAAATCTGATATTTTAAATGCCAAACGCTATAAAAAGCTGCATTATCTGGCTCCAGGCACAGACCTCACCATCGAATTGGCAAAAGATCATCTGTGGGTAGCAGCCGAAAGCGTCAACCAACAGGGACATACTTTTGTAGCCAATATGCCTACTGAGGAAGTGTTTACAGCTCCGCTCAAAACGGGAGTGAACGGTAAGGTCAGCAGCACCAAGCCACTTAGCTACAGCGGAAATATCATCGACAACTTTTCATTGACTTTTGAAAATGGACGTATTGTCGATGTACAGGCAGAGACCGGTTTGGAAACTCTTCAGCATCTCGTAGAAATGGATGAAGGTTCACACTATCTGGGTGAGGTTGCTCTCGTACCTCATAAGTCACCTATCTCTGATAAAAATATTTTATTTTATAATACGTTGTTTGATGAAAATGCCTCTAACCATTTGGCCATCGGTAATGCCTATGCATTTAACCTTAAAGGCGGCAAGGATATGACTCAAGAGCAGTTGGCTGCCAACGGCCTGAATTCCAGCCTGACACACGTCGACTTTATGATCGGTTCAGGTGAAATGGACATCAACGGCGTTACCGAGGACGGTACTGAGGAACCTATCTTCCGTAAAGGAAATTGGGCGATCTAACACGGCAAAAAGGCTCTCACCGCTTCATGCGGGAGAGCCTTTTTGCTTCATCCTATAGGCTATGTTAGATCTATTTTACAACGTGTTAATCCAAGAATTCGCTGCAATTCCAAAAACAATTTGTATCACGCTGATGATGAAAAAGACAATAAGACAATTTACAACTCTTCGATTGGTGGTTTGATGCATGGATAAAGATGATTTCACATAAAACATACTGCCTAATATCCCCAAACACAGACCAAAGATGCCAGCAAATAGCCATCCTATAACCAAACTGACCACGACAAAAGCCCAACTCCAGCCGGGAACTTTACTCACAGGAACATAAGGTTGATTGGACCCAAGATACACACCGTCCACGGCTAAATCTGCTTTGTTGCCAATGACAACAACATTTACAGCTTTTTCTTTCAATCTAATTGGAAAATCAATCAAGTTCAAAAATGCGTTCTGGCTTTTAACCTTCTGCTCGCTTCCATTTACAATAATTTTTCCGCCAGTTAAGCTACGCTTGTACTCAATACTATATTGAGTACCTTGATCTTCTACATTCCATTTTGCCATCGCTAAACCCCTCTCAAATTTTAGGGGAGCCATAAATATACTCCCGGCATTTCCTGATTATGTACCATAAAAATCATAACATAAGCTGCAAGTTAAATAATGGGAAAAAGGCCGCTGATCAGCGACCTTTGATTCTACTTTATTTCGTATGGGGTTAGTTTCTATGTCCAATTTTAGCCTTGTAGGCAAGTGAATACTGGTCAGCCGCTAAAATCGCATCAAGCACATCATCCGCTGTGACAGCAAATGGTAGATTGTGAGCAGTTTCGCCTTCTTTGGTAGCAGCCTGAGCTACCCGGTACAAATCCTCTCGGGAAGCTTCCTGGAGCTTAATGTCTTCCAGCGTGACAGGCAGATCGAGTTTTAGATAAAAGTCAATATACCGCTCCACCTCGGACAAAGGTCTTTTTTCCAAGGCAAGCTGGACTAAGGTGCCAAAAGCTACCTTCTGACCATGTGTCAGGTGATGAATGTCTCCTTCCAGAACGGTAAAACCATTGTGAATCGCATGTGCGCCTGCCAAACCGCCGCTTTCAAAGCCCAAACCGCTTAGCAACGTATTGGCTTCCACTACCGCTTCAAGCGCAGGTGTGACGACTTTGCGTTTCACGGATTCGTAAGCCTGCAGTCCGTAATCGAAAAGAACTTCCTCACACTTGGACGCAATGGCTTCTGCCGCCAAGGTTGGCAAACCACCAGCCATTGTCGTTGCGCGAGCTTCAATGACCGCACGGGCTTCAATCCACGTCGCCATAGCATCTGCAATGCCTGAGGAGAGGAACAAAGGCGGTGCTTGAGAAATGACTTTCGTGTCCACCAAAATCAAGCTAGGATTTTTACTGAAAAAGGAATAGGTATCAAATGCACCCTCATCGGTGTACAAAACAGATAGTGCACTAGTAGGGGCATCTGTAGAAGCGGTTGTTGGAATAATCACAACCGAGGAACCGAGTAGTTCATTAACGGCTTTGGCAGTATCCAGCGTTTTACCACCACCTACACCAATGACAATGTCGACCTGGGCGCTTCGTCCCTGATCCGCAATACGGTTGACTTCATTTTTGGATGCTTCCCCTTGAAACTCAATTTTAACCGCCGCAATATCAGCCTGTTCCAGGCTTTTTACTACGCGGTCGGCTGCAATCTCCCAAACCAGCTTGTCTGCAATAACCAAGGCAGTATGACCTAATGGCTTAACATACTCACCTGTTTTATCAATCACATTTTTCCCTTGCACATATTTACCTGGACTAATAAATACTTTTTCGCTCATCGTTTAACTCTCCCTTCCAAGTTTGTACAATTTCTATTATACGGCTGAAAGGGCACACATCTCAATTTCGAAACCAAGATCTTCAATCATTTGATGATCAAATGTGACCTCTTGGCCTTCTGTCGTTAAATAATCTCCTACAAAAATTGAATTCGCTGCATACAGGCATAGCGGTTGTAACGAGCGTAAATTCAACTCTCGTCCACCTGCAACGCGTATTTCTTTGGATGGACAGATGAAGCGGAACAGTGCCAGCACCTTCAAAGCTTGGATAGGTGATATTCGCTTTGCTCCCTCCAACGGGGTTCCAGGGACTGGATTCAAGAAGTTAACCGGAATAGAGTCAGCATCTAACTCCCGTAAGGCATAAGCCATTTGAACGATTTCCTCATTCGTTTCCCCCATCCCGATAATAACGCCAGAGCATGGAGACATTCCGTGAGATTGAGCCATTTTCACAGTTTCGACGCGTTGATCGTATGTATGTGTGGTTGTAATCGAGGGATAGTTGGCCTTACTTGTATTTAAATTATGATTGTATCGATGTACCCCAGCCTCTGCCAACCGCCGTGCCTGATCTCCCTTGAGAATCCCTAAGCAGGCGCAAATTTTGAGCGGCATCGTGCGATTAATTTCTTGTACTGCCTCAATCACCTGATCCAGTTCTCGATCTGTTGGACCTTTGCCGGAAGCTACGATGCAATAGGTCCCTGCTCTCCGCGCTACTGCTTCCCTAGCTCCAGCCAACAGTGATTCCTTGTCCAACATACTGTACTTGCTCACAGGCGCCGTGGATACGATAGATTGTGAGCAATAACCGCAATCCTCCGGGCATAGGCCACTTTTGGCATTAATGATCATGTTGAGCTTTACTTTTTTTTCATAAAAATGATGCCGCACCCGAAATGAAGCTTGCATAATCGGTAATAATTCCTCATCGTCGGCTTCCAGTACCGCTATGCCTTCTTCCAGCGATACACGGCTGCCTTGGATTGCTTTTTCAGCCAACGAGTCCCATTCTATAACCTTGTTTAGTAAATTCATACTTCTTGCCTCCCAAAATTTAATGATCATGTAAATGGATAAGATGTTCAGCGTAGAGGAAGTTCTTTTTTATTGTCAACCTAAAACGATATAATTAGGTTGACAATTACACGAACATCATATCAATTCATGTCCATTCTGTAAAGAAGACAAATTAAAAAGCGACCCCACATCGTTCAAGGTCGCTCTCTAGATTTATTCCGTTATGAGACTCCTGCTTCTTCCACGATGATAGGCTGTTTTATCAGCCGAATACGTGAAATCCGCTTGTTTTCAACTTCTTCTACCGTGAACATACATCCCTCAAACACTACAGACTGGCCAGGCAGTGGGGGAATAACCTCGACATGTGAGTATAGCCAGCCCCCTACCGTATCATAATCCTCATGATCAAGATCCAGTCCAAAGCGATCGTTCACTTCATCAATTAATAACATGCCGTCAATGGAAAATTCCTCGTCATTAATCTGCTCACAACTCGGACGTTCCTGATCGAACTCATCCTGAATTTCACCAACGATTTCTTCCATAATATCTTCCAGTGTTACCATACCCGATGTACCGCCATATTCATCAATCAAAATTGCGATTTGCGTCTTGCTACGCTGCATACGTTTGAGCAGATCACTAATTTGCGTAGATTCAGGGACAGCAAGAATCGGTCGAATCATCGTACGGGTATCCAGTGTGTTCGCCCGTAGAAGGTCCTTAATATGGATAAAGCCGATAATATGGTCCTTATCTTCGGCGCAGATTGGATAACGGGTTCTCATGCTTTCCGTCGCAATCGCGAGATTTTCTTCTGTGGACTCATTACTGTATAAGCAGATCATCTCAGTTCGCGGAATCATGATTTCCCTGGCGGTCGTGTCGGTAAAATCAAATATATTATCAACAAGCGCCAATTCCGTATTATCAATTAGTCCGCTCTTATTGCTTTCTTTCATCAGAATGCGTATTTCATCTCCGGTATGCGCGGAATCGTCATTCTCGGATACCGGCTCCAGACGGAATAAACGCAGCAGGCTGTTCGCCATTCCATTCAACGCCCATATGAATGGATACATCAACTTGTAAAACCAAGTCATCAGCATGGCTGAATACAGCGTAATGGTCTCAGATTTACGAATAGCTATCGTTTTGGGCGCCAATTCACCCAAGACAATATGCAGAATCGTAATGACAATAAATGCAATAACCACGGCAGTACCGTGCACATATACCGCTCCTAATCCGGCGGCTGTAAATACAGGTTCGATCAAATGTGCGATGGCCGGCTCTCCGATCCATCCTAGTCCCAACGATGCTAGTGTAATACCCAACTGGCAGGCAGACAAATAAGCGTCCAAGTTGTGTAACATATTGGCGGCGTACACGGCCTTTTTATTGCCCGCTTCCACCAATGTTTCAATACGGCTGCCTCTGACCTTCACCATGGCAAATTCCGCAGATACAAAAAAACCATTCAATAGTACTAATGCAAAAACAATAAATAAGTTAAACATACTCGGTAAAGGGTCACTCAATATGCTCCCCATCAGCCGTCATTACGGCAGACAGGCGCACCTCCTTCGGATAGTTTCATCATAGACAGAACGATAACACATCATAAGCAGCGTCAACTTCCCAACACATTCACTCCTTCCGGCTTCCAAAGCCATATTCCGCATAAATGATTAGATCATTCATCAGCTTATATTTAATTATATAACTATACTCTATACAGTCAAACCACAAGCAATGTCAGAAAAAACAGCTCCTCTATCATTTAGGTTGTAAAGCTCTCGTTTTCGCCGCTTACCATCAAGAAAGCTACTATATTTGAGAAAGATTATAAACAAAATACATCCCCTGCCGTCTGGCAGAGGATGTAGACTCATATATATGAAGGCATCAGCGAACCGGGGATGCACCCGGGTTCCCGATGACGCCGGGATATTGGTACAACAACGGCTCATCAAATGTTGCATAGTCCAGGTTTAGCATTAGTAGAATGGTCCGTTTGCCCGTCGCCGGATCACTAATAATAATGTGGTCCCGACCTGCTGCTTCCAGAATGCCTTTGAATATTTTCGCATTCCATTCCCGGTTATTTTCATAGGTCATATAAAAAGTTCCCGTTTTTCCTAAGTTCAAGCGTAAAATATTTTCGATGTATGATTGCTCGTATTGCGGAGTCTGAACCTGCACTACGGTACCCGTTGGTGTCATAGGGCTGCCACTACTTACTTGAGGTGGAAAGCCAGTCATAGGCTGCATGGTTCCGATTGGAGTCATCCCTCTTGGCCATTCGGGATACCCATTGCCGGAAGCATAAGATACGGGACGGTAAGCTTGCTGTGAAATCATGTAAATTCCTCCTAAAATGGTTTAAATTTAATTCTTCAAGCCATTCTGTAAATTGTCTAATATACATTAGGACAATCCTGTACAGTCGGGCTAAAAAAGCAGTGGGCTTTAAAACGTCCGGTATTGACCTGGCTATACCAGGTATCTGGGCAGTCTCCGGCAGGTCTGAAAAACCATAATGAATTGGATGCCGGACGTATTTTCTCTCCATTGATTACACGCTGGGCAAGTCGAATGTCCCGATCACGGGCTTTCTGATAAAAATACCCCTTCTGAGTAGCCTCAAACCCGCCGGGGCTTTGAAACACCATGTCATTCATCATACGTATGCCCTGGAAATCCAGGCAATTGGATAAAATCCGGTTCACCCCAACATTACCGACCATGAGCATTCCCTGCTCTCCTTCGCCTTCGGCCTCAGCCCGCATCAGTCGGGCGAGGGTCCTTACATCCTCTGAGTTGGTCTTGATTACAGCCACCGCGTCCCCTCCTCGCTTCTCCATCACATACCCTATCGTATGGTACAAATGCCCAATGGGTGACAGTCCAGAAAAACAAAAAAATAGCCCCAAGACTGGGACTACTCATTTAGGCTTTTATTATGGCTCATAAATCATTTTGCGCGTCATGCCACCATCTACTACCAGATTCGTGCCTGTTACAAAATCATTGCCGGGTTGTGTCAAATACAGACAGGCCCGTGCGATGTCTTTAGGGGTTCCTACTCGCCCAGACGGATGCTGTTGATGGTCTTCTGCACGCAGTTGCTCATAATCCCCGGTTTCAATCCACCCTGGACTGATGCAATTGACCTGAATCCCGTCCTTTCCTAGCGACATAGCCATCGCGTGTGTAAGGGCCGCAATGGCTCCTTTGGATGCCGCGTAGGCTTCTGTATCCGGCTCTGACATGAAAGCTCGTGTAGAGGTCATATTGACCACAGAGCCACCTTCTACGTTTCGTTTCATTACCTTAGCCGCTTCCCTAGTGGCAATAAAACAGCTGCGTACGTTTGTATTCAAAATGTCATCCCATTCTGCTATCGTTAACTCATATGGAGATTTCCATTTGGACACGCCAGCGTTGTTAATTAGCGTATGAATCGTACCGTATTCTTCTTCCGTGGCACGGATTAGCGCTACAATATCCTCTTCCTTCCGCACATCACAAGGAATAAAAATGGCCTGATAGCCCTCGTTCCGGGCTGCTGCAGCGGCTGCGGCACCCTCTTCCTCATTGTGGTCCGCAAATACAACATGGGCACCCTGAGCAGCGTAGGCAAAAGCGACCTCTTTCCCGATGCCATGCGCCGCTCCTGTTACAATAACAACTTGTCCCTCAAATGACACAAATCATTCCTCCTCTGAACTACTCTGTTCTAGTATATATGTACCAAAATGTGCTGTAAAAGAAACATCTACAGCCCCCTATCCTGATTTCTCGCAGAAGGCTGTAAATGAATCCAAGAACATTAGACTGAATTCTACATTTTAACCTGTTCCAAGCTATAGCGATTAAGACGCTGAAACCCGATATACCTTGTACCCTGAAAAGTAAGCCGTCCCTCATCACCTTCAGCGCATTGACCATATTCTTCCCCAGATACCTTGAACTCCATCCGGTCGCCACTCTCCACCTCGAAGGTTACGTAATAGAAAGTATAGGTACGAGTCCCTTGTTCCTCCTGCCGCCTCTGTTGGAGATGTGTCCTTCTGGCTGTAATTCGGGAACCGACCGTCAATACAGGCTGTCTTTTATTCCGACTCCATTCCATGACTTCCCTGCCTGCAGACAACACGACAATTCCCAACACGACAACGAAAAATACGGGCAGTACCGTGCCCAGCCAATCGAACATCCATAATGACTCAAATCCCATGCACCGCACTCCTCTCCGCCAGGCATTCCACAGGGAAACTACCGGGCATCCTGACCTGACCTAAGCTTTCTATAACAGTATATGTATGTTCCTGCCCAAATTTGATAGCAACTCTCAAGAACGCCAAGAGCCCCCACGGAATAGTCCGGGAGGCTCAAGATATGGCGATATCAGAATGATGCATCGATTTACACATGTACAAGCTGGAGATAACGTTGTGTTTCATCCAGAACTTCATGATCTTCGTCTTCAGCGTAACGCTCTGCACACTGCTTGCAGTCCTCTTCAGTCGTGCAACCATAGGCATCCTGGCAAGTATAACAAAATTGAAGGTAGTATTGGGTTAACATATGATCCTGATTCGCTGTCATGATTATCACTCCTATCGTTGTTTACAGGTTTAGTATAACAGCGGCTTATTCGTTGGTTTGTGATTTTTTTCACATATAGTCGTATAAAATTTAAATTTTTTAAAAATAAAACGCCCTGGGAAAAACACCCCAGGGCAATCAGCTTTATAGCGATTATAAAATTCTCCAGTTCGCACCGCCGTCCGTCGTTTTCAGCAGCAGTGATTTCTTGTCATCAAGGCGTTCCAAAAGGAGCCAACCCACCGAAGAAGAAGCGAAACGGAGCTTGACTGAACGTGGGTAGTCTTTTAGCTTCAAAGGTAGCACTTTGTTGCCTGTGAGACTTGTCCACGTCTTTCCCCCATCCAATGTACGGCTCATTCCGGTTTCAGTTATGATCCACCCTTCCTTTTCGTTTAGAAACGTACGTCCAGGGATAATAGAATTAATGTTGCTACTCAGACCCAAAGGCACACCGCTCCATTGGGCCCCTGTATCATTTGTAAACAGTCCATTATATTTTGTGCCGTTAGCCCCATAGCAAAGAACCGGAATCCAATACGAGGAACTGCTCCCTTTCAGAGACTGCTGAGCTTCTGCTTTGGCCTGAGGGCAGCCTTGTATTCTGTTAGCTACCGGAGTCCAGGTTTTCCCTTGATTCGAAGTCTTGTATAACTTAACACTGCTATCCAGATTGATCGCTACAAATCCCTGATTGTTGGAAGAAAAGCTCATTCCTGCCAGACTGCCCCGATCGGGTAAACCTGAGCCTGTTTTGTTGGATGTCGTACCAGAACTTTGCGCAACTTTATTCCACGTGGCTCCCCCGTCAGTGGTGTGATACAACAGTTTTTGTTGATCCTGCTCATTCAGTTTTACATATGCCATGATCCAGCCAGTAGTTGGATTTACATATTGAATCGAGCTCACATGATCCCCGCTTGGAAGCGCTGAAACATCCCAGCTCTGTCCTCCATCTGCTGTTCTCAGAATGACGGTTGCTGTTTTGTCCAAATTTTGACGGACAACCCAACCGTGACGAGAATCAGTGAAACTGATGTCCTTTCCATATTCAAGTTTGTCTTGAAATTGGACATTTTCGGAGGGGGAAATATTATTCCATGTCTTTCCGCCATCATGAGTATCATAAAGCCGGAGCTCATTATGGGTAACTCCCCAAACTAACCCTTTATTGTTATCAATTAAATGAAAATCCGCTATTCGCGTCTGAACTACATATTTGGAGTTGGGATCGCCCACCTTTGGAGTCACTGGTGGATTAATAGTAATCGTCTGACCCTGGTCATCAGGTTCCTCAATCGGAGGTTTAGTTAACGTTTCTGGGGCTTCAGCAGAACAGGCAGTCAGTAGAATGCCCGTCAGTAGCAGTACTCCCCCTAAGAGCGCACGCCAGCGCAGTTTCATATAAAAATCCTCCCTCGATGGCATGCTGTAATCACGTGCCAAAAGCTTATCTGAAACAGAATTATACCATAAACGCCTCTATGTGACACTTTTCGCGTAATGTCAAAAAAAACCGGACCCTTCACAAAAGTGCAGGATGCCGGCTTTTTTTATACTAGAATTTATTAAGATTTACGGTTCAACAAACTTTTGTGGTATCCATAGAAGAAATAGATCAGCAATCCAAGCAGGAGCCACACAATGAATCCAATCCAGGTGCTAATATGAAGCTGAAGCATCAGACCGATGCAAACCAAAGCACTTAAAAGCGGGAGCAACGGCACCCACGGCACGGTAAAGCCTCTTTTCAAATCAGGGCGTTTCTTGCGCAGCACGATAACCCCTACCGATACCACAGCAAAAGCGAACAGGGTTCCAATACTCGTCAAATTGGTCAGTGCATGTAATGGAAACAATCCACTAGCCAATGCGATAATGCTGCCCACCAGCCAAGTGCTTCGTATCGGTGTTTGAGTTTTGGCATTTATTTTGGATAAAAAAACGGGTAAAAGGCCATCACGTGACATAGAGAAAATTAACCGCGTTTGACCAAACAACAGCACCAGTAAAACGGTGGTCATCCCCGCAATCGCACCGACTGAAATCAATCCGGCAACAAAATCCTGATGAATAAAGCGGAGAGCAAACGCAACAGGATCACTTACCCCCAACTGCGTATAAGGTACCATTCCAGTTAGTACAACTGAAACCGCAATATACAGTACCGTGCAGATCGCTAGAGAAGAAATAATGCCGATGGGCATATTCCGCTGCGGATTGCGAACCTCTTCGGCTGCAGTTGAGATGGCATCAAAACCCAGATAAGCAAAAAATACGATTGCCGCAGCACTCAAAACACCAGAAAAACCATAAGGCAAAAATGGTGTCCAGTTGTCAGGCTTAACATAAAAGATACCGATCCCAATAAATAGCAATACAACTCCGACTTTAACACAAACCATTATTAAATTGAATCGGACCGTCTCCTTGGCTCCGAGACTCAGTAACAGTGTAATGAGCATAATGATGCACACGGCTGGTAGATCAATAATGGTTCCCTTAGTTGAATCGAAGGCTGCGGTTAAAGCCAGCGGTAAATGTACATCAAATCCAGCCAGCAAGCCTTGAAAGTAAGCAGACCATCCACTACTCACAGAGGCGGCCGCCACTCCGTATTCCAGAATCAGGTCCCACCCCAGTACCCAGGCCAAAATTTCTCCAAATACAATATAACTATACGCATAAGCGCTCCCAGCTGCGGGAACTGTAGATGAAAGCTCCGCATAACACAAGGCTGCTAGTACGCAGGCAATACCTGCAATAACAAAGGAGAGCATCAATCCAGGACCTGCATTTTCTGCTGCTGCCTTGCCAGTAATAACAAAAATCCCAGTACCGATAATACATCCTACACCTAGCATGGTGAGATCAAAGGCACCCATTGTTCTCTTTAAGTGACCTGTAGATCCGCTTTCCTCATGCGGGAGCAGTCCTGTTTTTTTTCGAAATAAGTCCATATGCCGAATCCTCTTTCCATAATTTCATGCGTCAATATCGGTGCTGCAACGCTTTAGTGCGTGTTCTTATCATTCGATTAATTATTAGCGAGCTCGTCTTTGAAGTCAAGGAAAAATGTCATATTTCTTTGCGGTGGGTAAATATATACGGTACACTAAGTTGGAAAGATAAATTTTTAAGAAATACCCCAAAATGAAAAGGTATTCAACCCGAGAAGGAGATGAGGATTTTATGAGCTTAAAACCTTACAAACGAAGTAGAGTGGCCATTGTCGGCATGGGAGCGGTTGGTACAACAACCGGCTATACCCTACTGCTGCGCCAACGCATGTCAGAACTTGTCTTTATTGATGTCAACGTCAAAAAGGCGAAGGGGGAAATGCTCGATATGAATCATGGGCTTCCCTTTCTCGGTGGTGTCAAAGTGTGGGCAGGTGATTATGAAGACTGCCGTGATGCAGATATCATTATTGTTACAGCAGGTGCTTCACAAAAGCCTGGAGAAACGCGCATTGATTTGCTGAAGCGCAATGCCGAAATATTTGAAAGTATTATTGATAATATCGTCAAGGTCAATACACATGGCATTTTGCTGATCGCTACCAATCCAGTGGACATTCTCTCCTACATCTCTTGGAAACGCAGTGGTTGGCCTTCAAGCAGAGTCATTGGGTCAGGTACGTTGCTGGACAGCGCACGCTTCCGTTATTTGATCGGGAAGCAAAAGGGCATCGATCCACGAAGCATCCACGCCCATATTATTGGAGAACACGGTGACTCCGAGTTACCTGTATGGAGCACAGCCAACGTAGCTGGAACTCCACTGGAACTGGGTGAAGAAACGAAAAATGAAATTTTTGAAAATACCAAGAATGCTGCCTATGAAATTATAGATGCTAAAGGCGCAACTTCTTATGCTATCGGGCTGGCTCTCGACCGAATCGTAGCCGCCATTCTCGGGGACGAGGGGTCGGTACTTAATGTGTCCACCTTGCTGGAAGATTATAACGGAGTATCTGACGTATATTTAGGTGTTCCAAGTATCGTAGATCACAATGGGGTACGTGAAATTTTGGATCTTCCGCTCAATGACGAGGAACGTGCAAGATTGCTTCAATCTGCGGACAAGCTGAAGAATCAAATTAGCAAAGTTCATATGTAGATCGCGAACATAAATACTAAACAAAACTGGCCTCCACAGCGGTAATATCCGTTGAGAGGCCAGTTTTTTAGTCATTATAATGTAAAAGTTCAGTTTGTCGTCCTGCTATGCATTCGAATTACCAAGGTGGCGTACCGCCATCCACGTCCTCATTTTCATGCTGGCGTTTCTCTTTTAGCCGCTCAGCCACCGTTTCAAACGATTCAGGTTGGAGCAACTCAATCGGTGAAAATCCCTTTTCAAACGTAAATGCATCACCTTCAATAATAAGTGCATATCTATCATGAAGTTTCGTGATATGCAGTTTGGCGCCAAAGTCGGACAGTAGCCCACGCACGGCCGTATCATCTAGTTTGAAACGAACTTCAATTTCTGGTTTCAGCTCGACAATATGCTGTGCAGCCTCTACGACCTGAAGGGGTTCCCATTTCCCTTGCAGATCCCGTTTTTCGCTAGCCGCCCACAATTCCAGATCGCGCTCTTCCTGCTGTCTTTCCTCATTAGATGCATCCGGCCATTTGGTTTCTACATAGTTCTGAACGAAGCCCATGACATGCTCATTGACGATTTCCGGCATGGATTGCTCATAGGTCACGAATTTCAAAAAATCTTCAAAATACCGGGCATGCGAAGACTGGTGAATTTTAAGCTCCCACTCATCGTTCATCCCTTCCTCAAGCATGTAAGGATACATGATGGATTTCATATTACGGGCAGAAATAGCCATTTCGACCTCACTCACCAGACTACTTTCAGTAATTCTGGCAATTTTAGGTTCGAAATCACATTTAAGCACAAAAATAAACGGATCATCCGAGTGTGTATTCAAGGTAGCCTGTACAATAATCAGCGCTCCGCCGCGTACTGCGCTCGTATCCAGATACATCCGCACCAAATCGTCACAAGCATTTTTAAAATCTTCCTTATCCTCTGCTGCCCGCAGTCGGGCGAACATATTAAAATTCGGATTACTGCTCAATTCATGCTCCGGTTCGACGATAAAGCGGCCGATTTTGGTCGGTGCCTGCTCTGTGCTGGGGTTTTTTTCAACCTTACGCTTGCTAATACGAGCAAATTCCCCGTCCAGAAATTTTTTAACATCGCTTTCGTCATAATCGTAGTCGTCCATTGTAGCGTAATGCTTATAGGACTTACCACCCTGTCCTTCTTTTCCATCTACCTGAATTACAAAAAAAGATAAAAAATCTACTTGAAAGTTCATTTACGTTCCATTCGCTCCTTTTCAGGCATGTACGCGTAATTATATCACTATGATTTTAAAAGGTACATCGGATTCAGATCCCTATTACTAGATAAACATTTTAGTTAACATAATACTTATTATGTTGATCTTTTTTCCGTTTAGTTATCATTCCCAATTCACAAGTTTAAAGTGAGTACTTTTACCACTATTCTAATTCACGTCCTTAAGGATCATTGGCCTCTTTATTTCCATGCTCTACTTTCTTCTTGGTTTCAAAAAACATTTGACTAATCAGTAGTCAATTTATTATATTATCTATTATTATATAGACAAAAATATATTTTGTTTATATAAAATGATATTTCAAGGGGGTTGCGCCCTGAAAACAGGAAAGGAGAGTTTGTTGTTGTTTAAAAATCCATATATAAGGACCATTATCGCCTCCAATGCGCTGCTAAATTTGGGCATTTGGGTGCGCAACTTTGCCATACTGTTGTATGTAACAGATTTGACTAATAATGATCCCGTATACGTATCGCTCATTTCGGTTGCTGAATTCATGCCTATTTTTCTGTTCGCTATCATTGGAGGAACATTCGCGGACCGTTGGCGGCCCAAACGGACCATGATTAGTTGCGATTTGCTATCCGCGGCCTCTATTTTTATTGTTTTGTTGGCATTATGGTACGGGTCATGGCAGGTGCTTTTGCTGTCCACTTTCTTTTCAGCCATTCTATCTCAATTTTCTCAGCCGTCTGCGATGAAGATATTTAAGCAGCATGTAGCACCAGAACAGCTACAGGGAGTGATGGCCCTTTTTCAATCTCTCATGGCATTATTTATGGTTATCGGCCCTGTTATCGGTACATTTATTTATCAACACTTTGGAATTTTCACTTCAATGTCTATAACCGGAATATTGTTTCTCATCTCGGCGCTTGTTCTGACTCGCATTCCACAAGATGAACAATCACTTGAGATAGATGATCAACCAACTCATTTCATTCAAGAGCTTAAAGAAGGAATACGTTATGTATGGAATAACCGCACACTTCGCACGCTTGGGGGAACATTTACCGTAATTGGGCTGGCGGTCGGACTTATTCAACCATTAATGGTTTTTGTCGCCATCGAGAACCTTGGACAAAACAAGGAATTCCTGCAATGGCCGTTAATGGCGAACGGAGCGGCTATGCTGGTGGGAGGCGGCCTGATTATGGGGGTTGCCAAAAAAGCACAGCCGCAATTGCTGCTGGTGGCCGGACTTTTGGTCAGCACACTGACAACCTTTGGTGTCGGATGGTCACACAATATTGTGCTGACCATGGCACTACAAGTTTTCAGCGGCCTATTTTATCCTTGCATTCATATCGGTATCAACACAATGATGATGAAAAACGCCGAAGCTGCTTTTATCGGCCGCGTCGGTGGTGCCCTCTCTCCCCTGTTCTCCGGGATGATGGTGGTCGGTATGAGTATCGGCGGAACACTCAAACACGAATCCTCCCTGAACACCGTATATACCGTGAGCGCCGGCTTGTTTTTGGTCGGAGCGATGCTGTTGTTACCATTGCTTCGTGACAGGCAGCCCGTACAAGCTGTCATAGCTGATGATTCTAAATAACAGCACAAGAAACCGCCCCTGGAGATATGATATGGCATCCTCCGGGGGCGGTTTCTTAATGTTTGTATCATGATTTCATACAGATTATGACTCTCTTCCTTCATGCTGTCTTTTCCATAATCGTGCATACAGGCCGTACTTTTTCCGCTACCAGAAGGCCCTACAAGCGCTGTGAAAGAACGGAATGGCATAAACATGCTCACCATCCCGCAGTACAGGCTGGTCACCATACCCAAAACTTATGCGCCTCAGCTCAATGTCGTGTCTTTCCGAAGGCAGCTGGTCACCCGGCATCACTGGCTCGTTCAGCAATTGGACGATACGCTCCCCTGCCTGTTGTTGTCTCTACTTTTATAACTACGAGTGATTTCAGTCTTAACTCAAACAGCGCGCACCGATTGAGTATCCGCACGCGCTGGCTACATAGCTTTTTTCATCTGTCTACTTGACAGGGATATGACCAAAGGACTTTTTTTTATATCACTTATACATTTGTAGAAAATAGTGAAGGTGCCCTTTTCAGTGCACTTATTTTATTTCTTTCATAAAGCTCCTGAAGTTTTCAACGATTTCCTTTGATTTGGTATGGTGTAAATAATGTTCTCCTTCAAGTGTCATTACTTTTCCATGAACAGAATTTTTGACTTGCTCTTCATGTAGTGGTATCCATCTTTCCACATCTGTATTATTCGCTTGTATAAAGAAAATAAGGGGCAGATTTTTTGGGAATGTTAAATTTTTAGCTGCTTTAAAATTAGGATAAATATTTTCCATTTCGTTTGAGGTGCTGGAATTATACATGTTTTTTAGAGAAAGAATTCTCATTTGTTCTTTTGTTTCATCATCATAGGGTAGTCCAGCATATGGGTCACCAGTTAGTTTCATTACCAATCTGGCTAAACCTGATTTTTTGAGAAATTTAAACGTTTTTATTGGTAATTCAGCATCCATACCACCTTGCGTTGGAACACTGCTATCAATCCCGACAAAAGCACTCACTTCGTTTTCATATTTGTTCACATAATCCAGTCCGTAAATGCCTGCAATGGAATGACCCATTAGAATATATCGGTCAATTTTAAGACTCTGTAAAGCTTCATGAATTTCACTTACAATATTCTCTGTGTTTCGTTCCTTTTCGGTTAGATCACTTAATCCATAACCAAAAGGCTCAATAACGATGACTTTGTAAAATGGAGATAGCTCTTCTACTAGCGGTTTAAAATCAAGTGCTGGTGCTGCTGTTCCATAACCTGGTAGTAACACGACGGTCTCTTCGCCTTTTCCTTGAATCAAAACATTCATTTTTTTCCCATCTACAGGTACGAACTGACCATAGGATTGTATTTTTCCTTGCTCTGATTTGCTGCTGATAATATTAACTGTATAGACAACGGCTAGAAAAAGCACGATTGCTATAATTATTGTTCCTATTATTTTAAGCAAAATGCTTCGTACTTTATTTGTTCTCGTTCCATTCCTCATTTTCATTACCTCTCTTCGTTTCACGCTCAACTTCTCCTGTCCCCATTCTGTTTGTTGGGCTACCTTAACGAGCCGCTAATGAAAGCTTAACGAAAGAAGATGTACTCCCTATGACGACAATATGAACGGAGTATGAACAAGCAAAAAAATGCTACGTTGTCCAAGGAAACTGCACATAATGCTGTATCATGGAAAATGCGGTTTAGATAATCCGAATGATACCGTATGAATCTAACTAATCTGGTGGCGTTGTGATTGGCAAGGTGACAATGACGGTCGTTCCTTGGCCGGGTTCACTTTCCACTCGAATGTCGCCTTGATGAAGCGATACGATCTGTTTAACGATGGCGAGTCCCATACCGCTACCGCCATATTTACGACTGTGGGAACGATCAGCTTTAAAAAATCGCTCGAATATACGCTTCTGGTCCTCAAGGGAAATACCAATGCCCGTATCGGATATTCGGACTGTTACGCTTTTGATATCTTGCTTGATGCTGACATTAATAACGCTGCCATTCTTGGAAAATTTGATGCTATTACCGAGTATGTTCGTCCATACCTGGTTTAATTGATCTTGATCCGCCAATAGGCGAACGGTCTTCAAATTGAGCTCGAAACGGATGTTGCGAGCCGACCATTGCGGCTGGATCGCGACGATGACTCGTCTGATCTGTTCATCAAGGCTGAACGTGACCAGCCGCATCTGCTGTGACTGCGATTCAAGCAAACTCAGCTTTAGCAGGCTATCGCTCATCTTGGACATCCGATCTGCTTCCGCGATGATGATATCGAGATAACGACTTCGCTCGTTATCTGCTATATCTACTTGCTTGAGTGCTATAGCATAACCGGATATCGAGGTGAGCGGCGACTGAACTTCATGCGACACATTCGTGACGAACTCCCTACGCATCTGCTCAAGTTGCTGTAGATCATGCATCATTTCTTCAAAGCTGCGAGCCAAAGTACCTAGCTCACCCTTTTGCTTAATATTCAGCTTGACGTTGAAATCTCCAACTGCTATACGTCTGGTCGCTTTTGTCAGTTTTTTGATCGGTCTGACTAGGAATATAGAGGCAACCAAAATCAATAGACTTCCTGTTACCAACGAATAGGTCAAAAAAGTAAATAACCATTTTTGGGCAAAAGAGACGGAAGGATACATAAGCGGCTCCACAAACATCGCTTTCATTCCCATTTCCGTTTTCAACCTCAGTCCCAAGAGGTTCATTGAAACACTACTCGGATTAACTTGAACAACTTCTCCACCCAATACTTTCCTTACTTGATCCATCGTCACAGTAACAGGTTTTTGTCCGTTAAGCGTTCCGTAAGACTGGAACTGCCCCGTTTCATCAAAAATTCGAATATAATAGGAATCGAGTTGTTTCATTCCACTTACGAATAAGTCCGCTTCACGTAACGGAATGGTTTCGTAAACCCGGACAATGTCCTGACCAAAGTTAAATAAGGTGGTTTGCAAATTTTCGTTCAATTTCTCTTCAAACACCCAAAATGTTACAAAAAAAGCAATGATCGTGCCCGCGAGGACGGAGACCAGAAATGTCAGGACAACACGTGTATATAAGGATCTGATCATTCGTAAACCTCAAGCCGGTAGCCAAGTCCACGCACCGTCTCGATACGAAAATCGGGTGTTGTAGCGAACCGTTCGCGCAGGCGTTTAATATGTACGTCTATCGTTCGATCATCTCCAGTATAATCGATCCCCCAAATTTGATCGATCAACTGCTCGCGCGTATACACTTGTCCAGGTGTTCCAGCGAGCTTATACAGCAATTCGAACTCCTTGAGCGGCAACGTGAGCGACTCCGTCCCTCTCATCACCTTATAGGTCTGCCGATCAAGGATGACGTTGCCGAACTGGATCATCTGCGTGGTGCCAATCCGATAGCGTTTCAGCAGTGCTCTGACCCGAACTGTCAATTCCAGTGGATCAAACGGTTTCGTCAAATAATCATCGGTTCCAAGTTCGAAACCTTTCACTTTCTCCCATGTTTCGCCTCTCGCAGTCAGCATAAGTAAGGGAAGATCAGGATTGGCTCTTCTGAGCTCCTTGCATAACGTCCAACCATCCATTATCGGCATCATAATATCGAGCACGACAAGATCGACATGCGTTGTAGCGTAGACGGTCAGTGCTTCCTTGCCGTCTGCGGCTTCGGCTGTTGCGAATCCGTCGTTGCGTAGAAATAAACAGACGAGTTCGCGAATGTTCGCATCGTCGTCAGCAACCAGTATAGTAGGCATTCGTTTCCTCTTTCCCTGTTTTCATCCCATATTGAAGTAACCATTATACTATAGATAAAATTGAATCGCTCCTATTCTTCCTATAATTTTACAGAGTTATTCCTCCTGGTTTCCGCAGGCCTCAGAGCCCTCATCATGGCCCTGTTGTCCTGATTTACCAATACCCAAAGGGCGGGCACTGCAGGACGTCTTAAATCCCTGCCTCGGTTATACTTTTTTTGCTTCTTGAAACCAGGAATGCTCATCATTTGTCATAAGGACACTCCTGTTAATTAAAAACACCCTACTAGCATTAATGGGGACGGGACTGACCCCATAACGTGAGACAAATCAAAACACCTTCAAGAGAATCGAACCATGTCGTAAGATATGGAGATAACCTATGCTCTGAATAAAAGCCATCCACGGACCAGGCGGCTGAATAGTCGATGTTCAGCGCTAGTTCTAAATAAGGCGTAACGAACCTTCTTGTAATCTGGACTGGATCATGAAATAGCATTTTACTGTGCGAAAGCTCGAAGCCTTTACGTAAAAAATGTGTACGATGCACACCGCTTCCCCACTATTCGGGTATATGATAAATATGTTCATGTTTCAATGCCGATTGAGTGAGATCATTTTCATCGTTTATAAGGTTTGAATCGGCTATATGGTTATATGGTTATAGTAATCATTAAATGTAGACGGAGAATTATGTATCTTCATCTTGTTATCGCTTCCTCCCTTATCTGGATTCGTAGTGCATACGAGTTCCATTCATGATTACAATTATAATGATTATCATTCTCATCCAAAAGATAATAACATCCATTCGCTACTAAGTTAACATAATATTTATTGCGAGATTAATTTTCTATTCTGTAGTTTTAACATATCAATATCTAATCTCTGTTGTTTAATTTATCGAATTTTCAAAATATGGATGCTTGAACATAACTTATGGATACAGAAATAAAAAACCTTTAAGACTGCTTATAAGTAGTCTTAAAGGTTTAAATGTGAGGAATGATAACGCTTTATAAAGTTGGCGATTTAAATCATATCCAGCGCTGTTTTCAGCACGTTCGCTCCATTCATCATTCCATAATTCATCATATTGATTACAGTGACTGGAATCTCGTTGCCCACTTCTTTCTTCACGTCATCTTCCGCGTGTCCCATTTGGGGGCCCAGCATAACAATATTGACCGGCATATGCTCTCTTATGCTACTCTCACTACAAGCTTCGATTACAATTTCCACATTTTGTGCACGAGCCGCCTCTTTCATTCTCTCCACCAGCATACTTGTAGAAAATCCTCCTGCGCAAGCCAGCAATATCTTTTTCATTTATCAGGCGTTTGCTTCCTTCGAGGACAGGGCTCGAAACGTAGCTCTTAGCTCGGGACGGACTGTGATAGCTAAGTAATACCAAGTTTCTACAGTCAAGTATTTCCATTTCCGAAAAAGTCTATCGTAGCAAAATTGCGAAAAAATCTACCTCGACAGACAACATAAATTTTTTTCATTATTTTTGAACTCCTTAAACTGTTCATGCAGAATTCTCCCTTCGCCCTGGGTATATGAATTGTTATGTATTGGACTTACATAGTGCTTACTTGCTGAATATCCCCAGTACCCTCAAGGTTTAATGGCTCCTCTGCCCATCGTCCATTCTCACAAGATCAAGAAAGTGTTGCATTTTTGCCAACGCATAATAACTTCCCCAGACTTTCCCTCGGCTCCCCTTGATTCTTCTTATTGAAACAAGGCATCGTTCCTTTTATATCCCGTGTTCCAAGGCTCTATTATGCTCAGGCCCCTTGCCATAAACAATTTTTCTTCCTTATTTGCATGCTTTTCTAACCTTTCACCCCTCATCATATTCGCAATTTTGCTACACTTCCTCACCTCTATCCCGAGTCGTTGGCCCCCCGTTGACGAGAAAAAAAACACGCATTATGATTCAAGTGAAAATATTCACAATTCATTCCGGAGTGAAAGTGAATGTTTTCACACAATAAACAGAATATCCGCTTTTCTATTTTTCTACTTATTCCGTGATGACGGCAATTAGCTTGCACATGACACTCGGCAGCTTGCCCGCACGTAATGTGAACTTCTAATATATGTACTTATATCCATATGATTTCAATCCATTTTATTGAAGGAGTGAGCACTCTATGTCCAAAATCATTTCAGCGAGTGAAGCAGCAGCACTTATCCCGGATGGAGTCACCATTGCCGCAAGCGGATTTGGGCTCTCCTGTTGGGCCGAGGAGATGGGTATCGCCATCGAAGAACGATTCTTGGAATCTGGTCATCCTCGCAACCTAACAGTTGTTCATGCCAGTGCGGTTGGCGACCGCCGGACCAAGGGAATGAGCCATCTAGGCCATGAAGGTCTGATCAAACGCTGGATCGGCGGGATCGCCCTTGCTTCGCCTGCTATGGCTAAATTAATTGAAGACAATAAATGTGAAGCCTACAATTTGCCGCAAGGCGTAATCACACAGCTGTTCCGTGAAATTGCTGCCAAGCGCCCAGGTGTCATTACCAAGATAGGCATGGAGACCTTCGTCGACCCTCGTGTGGAAGGCGGCAAAATGTCAGCCTGCACAACGGAGGAGATCGTCAAGCTGATTGAACTGGAAGGCGAAGAATGGCTGTTCTATAAGAGCTTCCCGATTCAGGTCGCATTGATCCGCGGTACCATAGCTGACGAGAACGGGAATTTGACGCTGGAAAAGGAAGGCCTGCATATGGAGGTTCTACAGATTGCTCAGGCAGTGCGCAATTCTGGCGGTATCGTAATTGCTCAGGTAGAGACTGTGGCCAAGAACGGGACCCTGCATCCGAAGGATGTTAGAGTGCCAGGCATTCTGATCGATCATCTAATTATCTCCGAACCGAAAAATCATTTCCAGACTGAAAACACACAATACAGCCCTGCCTTCGCAGGACATGTGAAGGTACCGATGGACGCCATGGAAGTGATTCCGCTCGACGAGCGTAAAATTATCTCCCGTCGTTCCGCAGCTGAGCTAGTACCAAATACCGTTCTGAATCTTGGCGTGGGTATTCCGGTATGTGTGGCTACGGTTGCGGCAGAGGAAGGCGTCAGCGACCAATTGATTTTGACAACCGAAGCAGGCTCAGTCGGCGGCGTACCAGCAGGCATCAAGGATTTTGGGCATGCGTACAACTCTGAGGCCATCGTAGATCATGTGTCCCAGTTCGACTTTTACGACGGTGGTGGTATTGATCTATCCGTGCTAGGGCTGGCTCAGACCGACGAATCCGGGAATGTGAATGTCAGCAAGTTCGGTACCCGTGTTACTGGCTGTGGCGGCTTTATCAACATTTCCCAATCAGCCAAAAAGCTCGTCTTTGCCGGAACTTTCACAGCAGGAGGCCTGCAAATTGCTGTTGAGGACGGCAAGCTACGGATTGTACAGGAGGGTAAAACTAAGAAATTCCTGAAGGAGGTCCAGCAAATTACCTTCAGTGGCTCTTATGCGACCAAGGTCAAGCAGCGGGTCGTCTATGTGACGGAACGTGCGGTATTCCAGCTGCAAGATGGAAAAATGACACTGACAGAGATCGCGCCTGGCATTGATTTGCAGACCCAGATTCTCGATCAGATGGACTTCATGCCTGTCATCTCACCAGAACTGAAGGAAATGGACGCCGGCATGTTCTGTGAACATTGGGGTAAGCTGCATGACGTGATTACGATCAAGGGTAGCGAGCAAGCGAAGCATGAGGATGTCGCTTTGACTACTGTATAGTACAGCTCAGGAGATACCGGTAGCTGTCAAACGGACTACCAGACACGAATTATGGAATTGCGGAGTAATGCTTCATCCCACGCGCACTGATCCTGCATCAGAAAGGACCAACACGAAATGGAAAATGTACAACTGAATCGCTGGCGCATTCTAATCGCCGCGACCCTGATCAATATTTGCGTCGGCTCTATTTACGCCTTCAGCATTTTTGCACTGCCACTGAGTAAAATGCTTGCAGTGAGCATGCCTGAAATTATGATGGCCTTTACGATTAACGGCGCAATTGCACCGATTCCGGCGATTCTTGGCGGAAAGCTCGTAGACCGGGGAGGTGCCAGAATTGCCATCTTCATTGGCGGTACCATGTTTGGACTTGGCTTCATCTTGACTGGCCTTGCGACTGCACCTTGGATGCTATATCTGACGTATGGCATCATTTCTGGTCTTGGACAAGGTGTCGTCTATGCGGCAACAATCGGTAACACCATCAAGTTCTTCCCAGACAAACGCGGACTCGCGGCTGGAATCGTGACTGCAGGTTATGGCGGTGGAACAGTAATCATTGCCCCACTTGCAAACGCGATGATTACCCACTCAGGAGTTCAGACCACTATGATGATCCTTGGCACCTCCTTTCTGATCGTCATTTTGGCAGGTGGGCTATTTACTCAAGCTTGTCCGGCAGGATATATCCCTGCTGGTTGGACACCACCGCAGACGTCAGGTTTACGTCCGGTTGCCGTGAACTTGAACTGGCGGCAGATGATCAAGCAACCCCTGTTCTACGTCATTGCTTGCCTGTTCCTGATCGGCGCTTTATCTGGCATGATGGTTACATCCAATGCTTCCGTCATTGGCCAGACGATGTTCGGTCTATCGGCCAGTATAGCAGCCTTGTTCGTGAGTCTTTATTCGCTTAGCAACTGTCTGGGACGCATTTTCTGGGGAGCCATATCAGACAAGATTGGCCATCTGCGTTGTCTGATGATGATCTATCTGGTCATTGCCACCATGATGCTGACACTTGCATTATCCGGCTCCATAGTTGGATTTGCTATTGCCATTATTGGCATCGGCCTGTGCTTTGGTGGTACGATGGGCGTCTTCCCTTCAATCGTCGGACAGAAATTTGGCATGAAATACTATGGTGTCAACTACGGAATAACCTTTATCGGCTATTCCGGTGCCGCATTCTTTGGACCGCGAATTGCGAACTCGGTAGCTGCCGCCAATAACGGCATATTCACCAACGCCTTTTACATTGCGCTCGTTATTGCCTTGGTCGGGTTCGCGCTGACATTCCTGTATAAGGCCTTGGAAAATGGTAAGAACCCTGCACCAGCTGCTGTTGAAACCGTTTGATCAATCCGTTGCTATATTAGCAAATCACTATTTTTAGTATTAAGTATAGTACAACCTATAAATTTATATTGGAGGAATTAACCATGAATATTACAGAACTGCTCGGTATCCAGTACCCTATTTTCCAAGGTGCTATGGCCCAAATTGCCCGTGAACCACTCGTAAGTGCTGTATCCAATGCTGGCGGGCTGGGCATTATTGGCTCTGGCGGCATGTCGGCTGAGGTACTTCGTGAAGAAATTCGCAAGGTTCGCGCAGCCACCAACAAGCCGTTTGCCGTAAATCTGATGCTGATGATGCATAATATTCCCGAATTGATCGAGGTTATCGTCGAGGAAAAAGTCAACATTGTTACGACGGGCGCGGGCACACCAGCTCCGTATATGCCAATCTTCAAGGAGCATGGCATTAAGGTGATCGCCGTCATCCCTTCCGTCAAGATTGCCAAAAAAATGGAGGCTATCGGCGTACATGCCCTCGTGGCCGAAGGTACAGAAGCTGGCGGCCATGTCGGTGAAACAACCACCATGGCACTCGTTCCACAGGTTGTTAGCAACGTATCCATCCCTGTCGTTGCCGCAGGCGGCATTGCCGATGGACGCGGAATTGCAGCAGCCTTTGCACTCGGCGCACAGGGAGTTCAGGTCGGAACGCGCTTCCTCACCACCGTCGAATGCCCGACGCATGACAATTTCAAGCAAGCCGTCATTGACGCCGACGATACCAGCACTACGGTTACTGGACGCAGCATCGGTGGACCCGTCCGCAGCATCAAGAACAGCATGATCGCCGAATACCTCAAGCTGGAGCAAGAGCATGCCTCCCGTGACGAATTGGAGAAGATCAGCCTTGGCTCCCTGCGCAAAGCCGTCTTCGAAGGTGATACAGATCGCGGTTCGGTCATGGCAGGACAAATATGCGGCCTGTGCGACGAGATTACGACAGTTGAGCAGATGATTACGACAATGTTCAGCGAAGCGCAGGCACTGCTAAATCGTCTTGGACAGACACAGATTACCGGTGAGCAGATAGCATCAGTATAATATAACTTGTAAACAAAGAAAAAAACGGACCATATCCATATTTAATAGGAAACGGTCCGTTTTTTGATTAGATTTGCGTGCTAATTTTTATCTGGGTAACCTCTGTTGTTCGTAGCGTAAAGCAGATATAATAAAAATGAAACAATCACTTCAGCATAGCCTCGATAATCCAAAAGTGAGTTGATCGATCATGACCCGACGTATAGATAAACGTTCCACCGATGAGAGCGATCAGTCCCCTGCCCCTCTGTTTGTCACGGATTCCAAAGGTAATATTTTAATCTCCAATGAATTCACTGCCTTGACTATCGGCATTCCGTTGGAGGAGCTGTTGCGCTACAATGTACAGGACCTGGTGAAAGCCGGCTACTACAAGGAATCAATAACAATGAAAGCAATACAGTCCAAACAAAAGGTAACTCAGTATATCAACACTGTACGTGGCTTTAAGCTCAAGTCCACTGCTCTTCCAATACTTGATAGTACAGATGAGGTGCAGCTCGTTGTTACCAGTACTAACAACTATAAAGGTGGATTATCCATCATAGCTGCCCCTACGCTGCCACATGCGTATGAGAACAGCAAACGTTCAGTCACTTCAGCCTCTGTACTTAAGAATAACGGGATCATTGCTGAGAGCCTGGCGATGAAGCAAATTATTCAGGTGTGTGACCAGATTGCTTCTTACGATAGCAAAGTACTGATTTTGGGCGAATCAGGGACAGGCAAATCAGTAATTGCCAAATACATTCACCGCCAGAGCGCGAAGTGGAACGGACCTTTCATTCCGATTAATAGTGCCGCTATTCCAGCCGCATTATTCGAATATGAGCTGTTCGGATATGTTCAGGGGGCTATGCCCGGCTTAATGGACGAGAAGCAAGGCTTGTTTGAGGTGGCCAGAGGAGGCGTTTTGTTCTTTGATGAGGTCGCCGAGCTTCCACTGGAAATACAGGCCAAACTGCTTGATGTGCTTGAGCGTGGTGAATTCCGGCGTGTGGGGAGCACCGAAGCCATTCTCATTCAATGCCGGATGATATTTGCTACCAATCGTGATCTATGGAGTATGGTGAAAAAAGGATTGTTTCGCGAGGACTTGTACTATCGAATCAATGTCATTCCGATCCATATCCCGCCGCTACGTAGTCGCAGACTGGATCTCGTCGGACTGATTTCCAGCTTTATTGCTCATTTCAATAAGGTATATGATAAAAAGTATGTATTGCCAGCGGACGAATTTCAAAGAATGCTAGCCGAGCCATGGCATGGGAATGCGCGTGAGCTTCGTAATTACATCGAACGATTGATCGTAACTGATCAGACCGTGCTGCGCCAGCAGCAGCCGGTCGAACAAGTTACAGACTGGTTCACATTGGACCATTTCATTCAGGCCAATCGCAGTCAACTGAGCGGGCTGAAGGAATATACGGCGTTAACCGAGGGACGATACATTCAGCAGATGCTGCAGGTCTGTGGTGGCAATAGTGCCGAAGCAGCCAGACAGCTAGGAATTGATCGCTCCGCTGTTTATCGTAAGCTGAAGAAGATGGAGGACATTCTTGCAAAGCTGAAGGTTTAACTACGAAGTACAGAGCACACAGGGCCTAACCTTCCCATTTTCATAGAAGTCACCTATACTAGTGGCTTTCATACAAAAAAGCGTGTCTCAGGTTAAAGGCACTCTTTTTTGTAACGGTTTATTTTTCTCAATTATGCACCCGTCAAAATAAAATGAATGTCATACTTCAAGATCATGTGTTTGCTTGTAGTTATATATAGCGCCTAGCAGATTGGCTTCATTGCCTAATTTACTTTGCTCAATATCTGCACGCACAAAATTTAAGATCGAATCTAGATATAGCTTCTCTAGCTCTTCTTTAATGGTAACAACGAGTAAAGGATTCGCAGATATACCTCCCCCAATTACAAACTTTTCAGGGTCAAGAATTGTTTGTAAATTAATAATCTGAGTTGCAATGTTTCTACAGTATTCTTGAAAAATCGTTGCTGCTCCCTCTGTAATTCTAAGCAAAAAACACCTGCTCTTCGGCAGATGTTCCTCGCCTTTCGTATTTCTTGAGACTATCCGATCCATTTGTCCGTTCTAATCGTTCAACCCTTTGCCCTCCAGAACGGGCTGTGTGTATTTTTCAACCCTTGAAACGCGCGTTTTGAACTGCTTCGGTTCTGAAAAATACAGCAGATACGCTCTCTGGCGTCCGAGCGTCAACGCTTCAAACGCCGTTTTTAGGTCCGGTCGCTCCTCGAATTTAAGCCGCAGTTCTTCGGGAACCGTATACTCGGCATGTTTTTCAGTTCCACTGCAAGACCGGCTTCCTCCATCCAAACAGCGCCTCCTCCTAAACACTGTTGGACAAATAGCCGCGCTCAGGGTCAAAGATCATCTTTTGAACGGGTTCTATCCGCTCGTCTATAATTTCTATACGGTGATCTTCCATATTCAATTTGACAATACCGGGATAATTTAATGTAATGAAATAATGCGAGCCGTTGCATTCAATAATTTTCGAAAACTTGCTCTGATCGTTATATTTATGCCCTTTGTCACTGGCAGTTTTATAAAGTTTACGGCCGCTTTGATAGATATGGTGGTACACTCTCCAATCCAGCGCTTAGTTTATCGTCAAGCATGAACGTGCGAGCAGCGGAGAGATTGTTGTTCCTTTTCATAATTGATATATCTACAACTCAGTGCATGTAGCGCGTTTATTGCTGCTCGGCAAATCTCCACCAGGCAAATGTTCCGACTATTCCGGCTATTCCCGTAGACGCAAGAATGATTATACTACTCAACTTTAAAAACCCGGTGCTTTGAAATACCGACGGGATGGTCCACGGAAAATAGGGGGCGAATCCAAAAGAGGCCAAAACATTTGAGAGAATGACGATTATCAGGATGAGTCCTAATGGTGCCAAGTATCCCTTGCTCACATTGGCCAGAAGAGTGCCTGGTGTGGTAACAATAATAAACAATAGCGATGTTATAATGAATTTAAAGAAGATATTCCAAATAAAAGAAGCTGACCCGCCCGCAACTCCTAGAATACCCCCCACGGCAAAACCTATGGCAAACATATACATGGAAAGTAATAGGCTCCATGCTAAAATTACAATAAATTTGGAAAGTACAATTTTCGATCTGGAAACGGGCTTTGCAAGCAAATCTTTAATTGTTTTATCCGAAAACTCTCGTCCAAATACCCATGCCGCGATAAAGGTGTACCCGATAAGTCCCAGCGGGGCAAGACTATCAAGCAATTCGGTTAAATACATTTTCCAATTGATGCCGCCGGCGTCACTGGATAAAATAATTCCGACACCCATCATGATTGGCCCAAATGCAAAAATAAGAAATACCAACCAAAACACATTGGCGCGGATAATCTTGCGAATCTCACAATGTAAGACAGAAAAAATATTCATTATATATTCCCCCTTATATATTCCCCCTTGTCATACCAATTGTGCGGAGAAAATATCCTTCCAAATCCTCCGTAATCACTCGAAGCAATGTTGGCGGTTGATTGGATTTAACCAGCAGTTCGGCCAGTCGTTCAGGACTATCCGCTGCGTGGTCATCGGTTAGTTTAATATAGCCGTCTATTGTCTCCTCAAATTCATATCCATGCTCTTCAAGCACCTCCTTTAAGGCATGTTTGTCGCGGCCATTCACCACTAAGTTTTTCTGTAACGATTGCTCCAGCTTATCCATTGCGACTTCTTTAACAAGATGGCCATTGTGAATAATCCCAATGCGTGTGGAAACTTTCGAGAGCTCCTCTAACAGATGGCTGGATATAAAAACAGTTACGCCGAAATTTTTCGCTAGGCCATATAACATATTCCGTATCTCCGCCACGCCTGCGGGATCGAGGCCATTTATCGGCTCATCCAATATTAGAATTTCCGGATTGTGAATCATTGCTTTCGCAAGTCCCAGGCGCTGTTTGTTTCCTAAAGAAAGATTCTTTGCCTTTTTCTGTTTGTGCGGCTCAAGCCCCAACTTATAGATAACCCGATTTACGGAATCTTTGTCAGGCACCCCTTGCATGCGTCGTGCTATGTCAAGATTTTCAACTACAGTTAAATCGGGATAAAAAGTAGCCTCCTCCAAATATCCAACCTTGTCCCATAATTTATAGTTTCCGGCATCGACCTTTTCACCTAACATATAGAGCTTGCCGGAGGTTGGCTTGAGCATCGCCAAGAGCATCTTTATGGTCGTTGTCTTTCCAGCGCCATTCAGTCCCAAAAATCCAAATATCTCTCCTCGGCTCACCTCCAGCGAAAGATTGTTCAATGCGATATAGTCGTCAAATTTTTTGTGCACTCCCTCAATTTGTATGGCGGGCGTTCCTCCATTTTTTTCCTTTGATAAAATACTCATAGCCTTCAACTCCTCCATAAAGAGAGAGCTTATTCAGGATTCTAAGTACGACACTCCTGAACAAGCTCAATCAGAAATTTTTCAATAAATCTACTTTATGATGTCCTGGCAATCGCTTAAGCGAGGCGAGGCTGGCCCAAGCCCAATTGAGCAGAGCCAATTCAGCACTACCTCATGCAGCACGTTGATGTTGTCTACCTGACAGTGTTCTAATCCGCCAAGTCGTCTATCCTCTATCGGGTAGAACGTCTTGTTTTTCGAACCCGCTTGCTCGTAATTCTTCAAGGCTTGTGTCAGCGGATTTGGCTGAACCAATATCTCTTCCGCTCCGTGCATTACAAGAAGCGGACATTCTATCTGGTGGAGCACGCCCTCAAGATCATAGGCAAAACGCGGATTCCCCGCAAAATCCTCCAAGCTTTTTGCCCCCAGAATTCTCATGCCGTGTGCGGCCAGACTCGGCGGCATCCATTTAAGCATGGCATCCCAGTCGAAGGCGTGCGTACCGCCGTCGGAGATGACGGCAGCAATCCTGTGATCGAACGAAGCGAATCGCAGCGAGTCGTAAGCCGCAAAACTCTCCCCGTGCACGATAATCTTATCGGGATCGACTTCCGGCCGCGTTAGAAGAAAGTCGATTGCTCGGGAATGGAAAGCCTCACTGTCCGCTCGTCTTCCTTTTCCCTTTTCGTACAGCGAGAGGCCGGTGCCAGGCTGGTCATAGACCAGAAAGTTATATCCACACGAAATAAAAGCGGGACCTAGCCAGAAATAGTTTTCAATTGACCACTCGTCGCCACCGTTGAGAGCAAAAAGGGTCGGCTTCGGACCTTTTTTCCAGGAAGGGGAGAAGAAGTAACCATCCAACTTGACATCTTCGTAATCGACTTGGATCTTCTCCGGTTGGACATCGAAGTACTTTCCGGCAGCTTCGAAGAGTTCATTTACTTTCTTAAATATACGGATTTTCTCGGTGTCATCATCCATCACCACATATTCCGCAATTCTGTAGTAATTGCAGGCACGAATGTAGCAGTTTCGTGCTGTATACCAGTTTCCAGCCGTTTCGGCCTCCTTGCCGTGTCTTTCCAATGCCTGAGCCGTTATGAGCCATTCCCTGTGCCACGTGTCCTTGTCATCGGGGTCGATTTTTTTGCAGGCCTCGTAGATCTCGGTGACGTCCGTAGCACCGAGGCTTGCCATACCTAAAGCTTTGGTGACTTGGTATGACATCATGTAGTTATTGGGCCAACGGCTGAACTCAATTGACATTGCAACATCCTCCTTTTCCAGTTCTAGTGATTGTAGTTTTTTTACTACAAGTAATTTTTACAACACAAAGATAAAGCTTCTTTAAAAGAAAAATAAATGTTTATAAAGAGAATATAAAAAACTATAAACCGCTGAAAAAACAAAAAAGGCTGCTGCCTGGGTGTTCACACCTGGCAGCAGCCTTTAACTCCTGTAGTAAAAGAAAATGTGCAAAAATAAAATCAGTGTTGTGCGGCCAAGGGAAGGCTGAATCTTATCCCCAAACCGCCATATTCGGAAGGGTAGGCGCAAATTTCGCCCCTATGATGTTCAATAATGGATTTACAGCTTGCAAGACCCAGACCCAGCCCGCCCTTTTGGATTTGCCGCGATTTATCCACAGTGAAAAATTTGAGGAACAGAGAAGATATATCCTTATCCGGCACTCCAATTCCATTATCTTCGATTTGAAAAAAGGCATACTGTCCTAGCGGGTATCCGGTCATATACACTTTCAGTTTATTTTTCCCTCCATATCTTACAGCATTGCTAAAGAGGTTGCCGAAAACCCGACGTATCATCGGTTCATTGACCATCAGCAATATATTTTCCGTGAATGAATGGCGGCAAGTAAGCTCGTTGTCAAGTCCCGCCAACTCATACTCATATTCAAGGGCAATGTTTTCAAATAATTTTGATGCTTTTACAGGTTTAGCTACCATAGATTCCAACTCCAGTTTTTCTTTGGTGAAACTGGAGAAATCATTGATGAGTTCGACCATATATCCTGACTTCCTTTGAATCAAATCATAATATTCCTGCTTTTCAGTTTCTGGTAAATCCTTGTGTGTAGCCAGCAGTTCAGTAAAACCATTAATAGATGTCAAGGGTGTTTTCAAGTCGTGGGCAATTGCCGCGATCATATCGATCTGCTCTTTGTGCGCGAGTTGAAGCCGATGCTCCATCTTATTGAAGTGCTTATAAAGTTCTCCGATCTCATCATTACTTCTCAGAGCTAGCGGAGGCAGTGGATGTACAATATTTACTTCTTCAAGCCTGGTATTCAGAAGCTGAATGGGTTTCTCTATGCAAAAATGAATATAGATAATCAGAATAATAAATATGAAACAGGCAATTGCAAATATGGGCAGAAGCAATGCTATATATCGCGAGTCCAGCAATGAACTGCGTATAGGGGAATATACTGCAAAGACAAGCTTCAGATACATTCCAATCGAAAACATGAATATTATAAACATCAGCAGGAACAAAAGAGGAAGCTTTATTTTCAGTTTCATACTATTGCTCTCTTTCCGTGTATTTATATCCTATGCCCCATATTGTTTTAATAAAGTCATATTCAGAACCAAGTTTCTTACGGATATTTTTTATATGAACCGTTACGGTATTTATTTCTCCGTATTCGTCTCCCCAGACGTTTTCATATATCTGCTCACGAGTCAATACATGATTGGGGTGGCGCATGAGGATAGACAGAATCTGAAATTCCTTCGTTGATAAGTCGAGCTTCCTGCTATTCAGAAATGCTTCAAACGTCTTATCGTTCAAAATGAGCGGAGCATCCGCCTTTTCGTTACTGGGACTAAGTTCATCCCACTCTTTAAAAAGCCTGTCCACTTTTCTGAAGTGAGCCTTTATCCTGGAGACAAGCTCCTGAATACTGAAAGGTTTGGTCATGTAATCGTCTGCTCCTATTTCGAGCCCGACGATTTTATCAATGTCCTTATCACGCGCACTTAAAAACAGAATTGGGACATTATAAGAATTTCGGATACTTCTGCAGACATCAAGTCCATCCATATCAGGCATCACTATATCAAGAACGATGAAATCAATGTGATTTTCTTCCAATGCAGATAAGGCTTCTTTCCCGGAACATGCCGAAATTATTGCAAATTGCTCGTACCTTAAACTCTTTGTGATGAGTTTTACGATTTCTTCATCGTCGTCTACAACTAATATCGTTTTTGCCATCTTTATACCTCCCAACCTCTTTAAATGGACTGCATTTATATAACACAAGAACCGCATGGACTCGAATTGACAAAAAAAGTCGCGCTCAAAGCGCCTCTCCAGTTCCGGATACGCTGGAATAAGAGCTTGAGCAACGCCTTGGGGAATTCTGGATTTAACAAGCTGGTATGCCCTTCAATAGCGGTCGAGTTATGGGCGTCAGTGTCAATTTAGAACAGATAAATATACGAACATTTATTCCTTTCGGATAAATAATATCAACAACCAGCGCAAAATCTTTCTTCTTATGCGGTGTTCATGAATTTCATGATTCAGGATTCTTTGGTACCGGCTATTGTAGGCTATTTTTAAACAATTGATGATCAGAATTACGCAAATGGATCTGATATAAATAATAATTCCTTAATCTTGTTGATGCAATTCTCCACTTCGTAAATAGAATCAAGGTATAAATATTGAATTGCATAGTCCGTAGAAGTACGTGCACCACCATGAACACAAAGCTTGATATTAACCTCTTCCAGCATTTTATTTACGAAGATTTTATTTCTCCTTGTTAATCTATCCAGAGTGTCTCTGTGCTCTGTATACACATACTCCACTAACGAGATCTCATTTTTGTGTTTACTTGTTACATACTCTCGTAGAGTCATGTCCCCCTGTCTCTTTAAAGCACCAATCAGCACAAAATCACTAGGGGAAATAAGCTTTGTTAATGCTCTTAATGAAATATCTTCGCTATCTTTAAATTTATTGAAGTTCTCTCTTTATCATAAGATCCGTCATCAAATGAACCTACTGAAGTTTGATAATAAGAAAATTCCCTATCACTATCCCCAATAATTACCTTTAAGCGATTCATAAACTTTTCTCCATAGATAGCGCTAGCAAAGCTAACCATTTCTTGCAGTTTTTTTAGAAAAAGTTCTTCCCGCTCTTGTAAACTTTTTTGTAAAAGAAGATTCAGGATATATCTCAATCGATCTTCCATGAATGGTTCTAAACTATCCGAAACCAAAACACAGTAATCGTATGTTTTGCATTTTCTTACTCTCACATTAGATATTGGAACCGAAATATCTTCAGGATTATGATAAGTAAAATATTGTTTTCTATCGTGGCCGTTTACATTGGTCGTTCTTGATGTTAAAGAGTAATTGAACTCAATGGTTAAGGTTGGCTTCTTCGACATCGAGAAAGTATACCAAACCTGTTTTTTTATAAATGTATTCATCGAAATCCACTCTTTTTCTAGCATCTGTATAGTCTCTAGCCGAAGAAAATTTCATGAATTTGGACTTATCAAAGATCCAGAAATCTTGAATACTAACGGACTCAAATAAATTATGACGTTCTTCCCATTGGGCAATGGTAAGAGGGGCTATGCTGAAATTCAAAAGCCCATTTCATTCCCTCATACTCCCCATCTTGATGCTCAACATAAATATCTGCTATTTGCCTTGTAGTGGGGATATACACTTCAAATTCCACAAATGCATTAGGAAATTTACCTTTTAACCAATTGTACATTATCCTGAAAGTAACCTTCTATAAAAAATAAAAAAAGGGCTCAAATCTTTGGTAGAATGGTGTTTGTCGAGAACAAAATCACCCAAAGAGAGGAGCACCTTTTAGGTGAAGTCTACCACACCCATCCATAAAATCAAGACCTAATTTTCCCTAAACCAGTCCACAAACATCGGAGGAAGCAAGATCTTCCTCGATTATCTCGAAAAAATTAAACTGAGCCTTGTGCTCCAAACCTTAACCGGAGGCAAAGCTCACAATGCGCTGTTCCCAGTGCACCGCATTCTGCTATACCTCATCGTCGGCTGGATACTGGGCTGTGAGTGTCTGTTTCACTTTCGCCGATGGCAAAAGGACTCCCTCCTTCAGCGGTTTCTCGGTGGACGCTGTCCACACCACTCGCTTCTGTACAAGGAACTGGATCGGCTGGGAAAAACGAATCCTAATGTACGAATGGAACTCCGGCAAGTGAACCTCGAAGTGATCCGGCCTTGTCTGCCCTCCAAGCTCATTCTCGATTTGGATTCGACCGTGGAGACGGTCTACGGCAATCAGGCCCAAGCGGCGAAAGGCGTGAATGCCCATAAGCCGGGGCGCAAAAGCTATCATCCCTTGCTCGCTTTTGAAGGACAGTCCCGCCTTTGCCTGAATGCCGTGCTACGGGCAGGAAACGTTCACTCGTCCACCGAGGCCGCCCCTTTTCTGAAAGAGACCTTTGACCTCTTAGGTCAGCACCCGGTCCAATACGCCCGGTTTGACAAGGGCTTTTGCGGCGAAGACTTCTATTCGCTCTGGAAAGGACGGCAGATCGGCTATGTGGGCAAAATGAAATGGACCAAACGTTTGGCGGCTGAAGTGGCCGCTTGTCGGTATTGGAAACATTACGTGGACGAAGACTGGATCATTGAAGGCATCGCCCTTTGGTACCAAGCCACGTCTTGGAAGAAACCGCGGCGGGTCGCCGTCATCCGCAAGGCGAAAGTCGTTCAGGACGACCAAGCTTGTCTCCTGCTGGATACCGATTGGGAGTATGAAGCGATCGTCACGAGCCTGGAGTGGGAATCCATCGATTTGTGGCGCTTTTACAACCAGCGGTGTTGTATGGAAAACTACATCCAGGAAGCCAAGTGCGGATTTGCCATCGATAAAATCGCCACGGGCTCTTTTGAAGCCAATGAAATTGACCTGCTCGTCAAATTACTGGCCTATAACCTGTACGAGCGATTCAAACAAGATTGCTGCGAACCGGTTCATAGGGGCTACACGTTTGCAAGGTTTCGTCTGGAATTCTTCCGGAATCTACGTGCTGGTAAGCCGTTTTGGAATATTCCCCCTGTTAATACACCCTGATTCTTACAGGTTTTTTGAGCGGTGAGTCTCTGGCTTCTTTGATCTTACGGGCTTTCGAAATTCAGGATAATATATATTATGTTATTTTTATGATCACCATTGTATCGAATTAAAGAAGTCGACCTTGACTTCAACGCCTGTCCAATCGTATAGTATGGTTATATCTTCAATTAAGGGAGAGATTTTGATGTCGGTGAACGTTCTTAACTAAGCAATTGCATATTCAGGGAGTATCATCAGGCGCTTGTACCCTTCGGGGACAGGTTTGTTTGTTGCTTTGTTGTTACCCTGATATTAGTTAAGAACATGCGGATATCATAAATCGCCTTCGGGATTATCTTCATCCAGGCCCTATTCCGTGCTGTGTTCAGCGCGGTTTTTTTGTTTTCAGATTTTGTAACTTCCCTTTAAACGTCTTCCATTCGATCCAAATAGCTTAGAAAAGAGCTGTTGCGTGAATAAATTGGAAACACGGAACTCGGAACTACAAAAGCTGCATAACAGGCTTATTTGATGATAAATTCCCTCTTTCCTTAAGGGCGGAGAATGAACGTTTTGTTCATTCTCCGCCCTTTTTTATTTTAACAGCAAGGTTTCCAAAATCCTGACACTACACAACTAAAGGAGCGATTTATTCATGAACGAAACTACAATGCTGCGTTTGGAATATGATCAAATTAAAATAAGAGTTTCCGAATGTGCTTTTTCTTACCTGGGTAAGCGTCACGCTGCTTCTATGCGCCCAATTACTGATATCCGTACAATTAAGATTCGTCTTGACGAAACGAACGAAGCCTTACAGATCATTCGCCATGGAGCAAGCGTCCCTGTCCCTTCGTTGGAAGGAATGGAGCACATTCTTCATCTGCTCGGGACCGGGTATATGTTCAGCGAGCGCGATTTTTCTCATATGGCCCAATTCATTAGAAGCTGCATTCAACTAATAAAATATATGCATTCCAAGGCGGACGCTGCTCCAACCGTCAGCGCTTATGCATCTTCCATGTATAGCATGGAGCCACTTCTATCCGAAATCGAAAGATGTATTCATTCGGGACGTGTGACGGATATCGCCAGTAAAGAACTAGCTAAAATTCGCAAAAAAATTGCGGTTACTGAAGAACGTATCAAGAGAAAACTTGACTCTCTCACCAGCCGTCACCGATCCATTATGCAGGAAAATATGATTAGTCAGCGCAATGGCCGTTACGTGCTTCCAATCAAAAAAGAATTCCGTAAACAAGTGAAAGGCAATGTACTGGATGAATCGGGAAGTGGTCAAACGGTTTACGTTGAACCTGCCGAGATCACGAATCTGCAATTCGATCAGAGCGCGAACATGGCAGAAGAATCAAAAGAAGAAATGAAAGTACTGGGAGACCTAACGGCAATGGCTGAGTTATACAATCGGGAACTAAGCATCAATACAGAGACGGTAGGTGTACTGGATTTTTTATTGGCAAAAGCCAAATACGCCATGACTCTGGATGCTGTCCCTGTCGAACTTAACCTTGACGGGATTATAGACATCCGAGGTGCACGTCACCCGTTGATGTCCAATACCATGGTGCCGCTTGATTTCTCAATTGGTGAAGGATATTCCTCACTCATCATCACCGGACCGAACACAGGCGGAAAAACGATGGCCCTCAAAAGCGTCGGTCTATTAACATTAATGGTGCAATCTGGGCTACTGGTACCTGTTTTGCATGGCAGCCGAATGGCTGTATTCGAGGAAATTGTGGTTGACATCGGGGATGGACAAAGCATTGAACATGCTTTGAGCACCTTTTCTGCACACATCCGCAACATGATTAGCATTTTAGAAACGACGGGCAACTCTACTCTGATCCTGATTGACGAGATGGCATCTGGTACCGATCCGGGAGAAGGGGTAGGCCTCTCTATCGCGTTGCTAGAAGAATTCCACCGTCGCCGGGCGACAGTAGTGGCTACAACCCACTTTAGCGAAATCAAGCATTTTGCTGAAAACACACCGGGATTTCAGAATGCTCGTATGGAGTTTGATACCGAAACGCTGCAACCATTGTACCGACTTCGCATTGGAGAGGCCGGAGAAAGCTATGCATATGCGATTGCCTTGAAGCTGGGCATGTGGACACGTATTATCGAGCGTTCTGAGGCCATTTCTGCAGGCAGAGTGTCTCGGAAAACACAGGAATCGTTTGTTATTCCCCCTTCTGTAGATGATGAAAAGTCTGATGATGCAAATAAGCCTCTCCCTAAAAAAGCAGCTTTAGACGGTACAGTCACAAAACGGGGGAAACAAGAAATTCCTCTCAAAACCAAGCCATTTGCCCTTGGTGATAGTGTTTATGTAGGCTACCTGGATCGAACTGGAATTGTATACAAAACCGAGGATGAACGGGGGAATGTCGGGATTTTAATCCAAGGACAGAAGCTAACCATAAACAAAAAGAGGCTCGCCCTTCACATCGCTGCTACTGAATTGTATCCTGACGACTATGATCTGGATATTGTTTTAGAAACCAAGGAAAACCGCAAAAAACGAAAACTGCTGGGACGCAAGCATGTCGAAGGAGTGATGATTGAATCTCCCCCGGAAAATGAAATATAGACGCATGCGTATATTCTCAATATAAAAAATAAGTTATTTTTATATTGTCAGTGAAACTTGAATCTGCAAGCGGACACTTGATAAGAGTGATCCACTTGCAGATTTTACCACACAAAAAAAACATAATATATATTATGTAAACTTAATGATTCCTTACTAGAGAGGGACAAGATAAATCAGACATCCAAAGTTCATGTAAAACTCGGCTTCTAACCTTCAATCCAGCTTCATTATATAAAGCTCCTATATCAAACGTCTGTAATGCAAAAAAAGCGTGTCCAAAGTTAAGGCACGCTCTTTTATTGTTATTTTATTTGTTTGTAATACTCAATCCCGCGCTCATCGAAATATAACTTTTGTTATCATTCAAGATGATAGGATTGTTTGTAGTTATATATAGCACCTTGCAAATTCGCTTCATTGCCTAATCTACTTTGTTCAATATCTGCACGCACAAAATTATAGAAAGAATCCTTATAAAGCTTTTCTATCTCTTCCCTAATGGTAATAACCAGTAATGGATTTTCAGATATGCCTCCCCCAATTACAAACTTTTCAGGATCAAGTATGGATTGCAAATTAATGATTTGTGTTGCGATGTTCCTACAGTATTCTCGAAAAATCGTTTGGACCGTGCCATCACCTTCTTCAATGAACTTGAATATCTTTTCACCTGTCATAGAATCTGCAGGAAGGTCTTTGGCTTTCGCAACGGTTTTAGTTAAAACAAAACTACTCCCTTGCATACCAAGCAAGTAATCATCATTGTCTGCATTTTCGTTGTTCGTTCTAATGAAGGAGAACTCCCCAGCTGATAAATGATGGCCCTTCAACAATTTCCCTTGAGAGATGATTCCACCGCCCATCCCTGTTCCAACGACCAGAACGACACCATCGGTAATCCCTTGTAATGAACCACGCCATGCTTCTCCAAGAGCAGCACACTTTCCATCATTTTCAATCGCTACAGGCTTGTGAAACGCTTTCTTAAAAACGTCAAGCATATTTATATCATTTATATATCTTAATGAACCGCCATGCACCATGTGACCGCTTTCAGAATTCACAATACCTGGCATACTGACGGCTATACCTTCACATTCATCCATAAACTGATTATGAATTTGCTTCAAAGCTACAAGCAGATTCTCAAGTGAGTCCAATGGAGTTTTAACTTTCCCCTTGCACATAAATTCACCTTGAAAATACAAACTAAATTTAATAAAAGAGCCACCAATATCAAAAACCAGTATTTTATTTTTCATGCTACGTATAGTCCTTTCATGAGGCAATTTGGGGTCTTCTCTCCATAACGATAATTAATATTATTGTTTTTGTAAATCCATCATTTTTTTTATCGTTAATAAGACACCGTTTTCTTCGTTGGATTTAGTGATAAAACTGGCAGCATTTTTAGTATTCTCACATGCGTTTTTCATAGCAAAACTATATTTTGCTATACTCATAAGTTCCACATCATTTTCACCATCTCCAAAAGACAGGGTCTCATCCTCAGTAACCCCCAATATCTCTTGGAGTTTTCTTACCGTCTCCCCTTTATGGGTATGAAGTGCTGTAATATCCAGCCAATTTGCTTCAGAATCAACAATATAAATTTGATCCATTAGAGTCTTTTCAACATGTTTTCTTAATAAGGAACTTTTTCCAGATGGATCATATACAGTTATTTTAAGAAAGCTACTGTTGATTTGATCAAATGAATCAATCTTAATCACTTCTTTGTACGAGCCTTTCACAATTTTATAGTATTCGTCTTGAATATAAGAATGAACAAATGCTGCTTCCGTTGTACATGCTATGATAATGAAGTCATTGGAAAAACTTTCGATATCTCTTATCGCTTGTAATGCTAAATTGCGTTCAATCGTAAACTCTTTGACGACGACTCCATCCTTTTTAATCCGCGTAGCACTGTCCCCTAAGATCCAGATCCCTTTTCCGTGCTCGCCAAATAATTCTTCTACTCTTTCACACTGCTTGCCTGTACAGGCTACAAAGGAAATATTACTTTCTTGCATTTCTCCATACACCTGATTAAATAAATCGACATCGAAAGTGCCACTATTATTCAGAAAAGTACCATCCAGATCACTTACTACCAGTTTAAACATATATAAATCCTCCCTTAATATATAAAGATCTTTATTAGCCAAGTTTAATTTACGGCTTTTCATTTTCTTTCCATGGATCAACATCAAAATCTCTATTAAAATCTTCAAACATTCATTTAATAGGTGCATTACATACCCTGTACACTTATTAAACCATTTAATTAAACATATTAATAAAGCGAGTAAAAAAAGCCTCTTTATTAAGTGTACATACAAAGTTATTCAAAAAAATCATCGATGGAGCGGTAAGGTTTTACTTCCTTAGGCTGCCCGGATAATGCTAAGCACCAAAAAGTACCACCCCATATAACTGAGCAAAGTAAAATCAGTGAGATCATAGAGTGCCCTCGCTTTCTCTTTTAGGTTACACGTTTACTTTAGCTGATGAAACGCGTTTCAGGTCAAGCGATAATTTATAGAAAAGCACATTTTTGTCATGGATGTTTATGATTTAAGATATAATCTTGGATTAACCGTTCAAAGTTCTCTTTTTCAATGTACGATTCACTTGTTCTGAACTGAACAGCATAAAAAGGAAGCAACAAAATGAGTCCTCCTGTAATTGCAGTAAGTTGGCCAGCCAGAATTAACATACGATTATTTATTTTTAAAGTTACGAACCCCGTAATAAGCCTGCCTATCGTAATTCCACCGTAGTATAAGGATATCCAGCCAGCTGCAGTTTCGGCTGTAATGTTTCTGGCCCCTACCAAATAGCTGGCTCCCCATAAGCCCACCATGGCTTCCACACCACAATAAAACAAAAAAGCAATAAGCGTGTTCTTAACTCCTTTCATTCGAATTAGCTTTTGTTTGGGGATGTTCTTAACTTGTACAGTATTGTGATCTCTCTGTGAGTAGTCTGATTGGATTTCGGTTATGGGATTTTGTATCGCGGCAACACGTTGCCATTATTTCTCTCCCTCTCTTCACTACACATATATACATTATTTAAAGACAATGATTGGACGTTCCAATTCTTTTAGAGTTAACCCTCTCAACCCTGTTTTAAAATCTTCATAAAATAAATCTGAGAGAATAACCTCAGGATACAAAGGCATCTTATGCTTAGATTTGTAGGATTCTAAAAAATGAAAGAAAGACACCTCTTCTATATTCTCTCTATAGATCACAATTCGATCAGGATCAAATACAGATTGTAATATTTGAATAATTTCACATATACTATTGAAGAAAACCTCCGTTCCCTTGCCCTCATCCCAAACTATCGACGGAAGGAATTTGATTTCACCAGCCAATCCATGTTTTCCTTTTAAAACCCCATTTCGCAAATAAATCCCCATTCCTGGTGGAGAATTCTCAGGAAAATAAATAGCCAGTACACATTGATCTTCATCTATTTGTTCTCTATAGACGTAACCACATACAGCGGCATTTACGTCATTCTCCACAATAACCGGCAAACCAAATTTGCTTTGCACATCCTCTGCCAACCGAATTCCATTTAATCTTTCATAACTGCTGACTGTAATTTCTCCATTTACAGATTGTCCCGGGATTCCTATTCCAATAACTTTAATGGAAGGATAGAGAGAAATGATGTCTTGAATCGTGGAATAAAATTGTGTAGCATTAAAAATTTGAAAGGGATGCTCTTCTTTCATCAGAGCATCCTCATTTAAATTCACTACCGTAGTACACACTACATCTGTCCCTTGTTTTTCATTAATATGTATAATCAGTGCTAGACTATACTCATAATTAAAACGATAGGTTAACGCATGCCTGCCTCCGTTTGAAGGAACGATTTCATCTTCAAAGATCTCTCCATTATTAAGCAATTCCTGCATAAGGGTATTGATAGTTACTACACTTAAATCAGTCAATGCGGCTAGTTGGGGTTTTGTTGTCTTACTGATCTGTTTCAATACTTTGCGAACCAGGTTCAGATTTATTTCTTTAATTAAATTTGTATTAGCTTTTTCCATACATAGCACCTTCTTTTTATAACATCATAAAACAACTTTATAAACCATTTTTATTAAGTTGTTTTACCAATTTTGCAGCAAAATATTACCTTTGTCAAGGTAATTTCGTACTAACCTTTAATTCACTATTGCTTTCCAGCTGATTCTGAATTATTCTCATGCTTAACATAAGATGATCGCTAAAATAAGGAGGCTAATCTATTGAAGAATGCTGTTGAAGAACCAAAATCAAATCGTATGCGCAAAATGATTGGGTGGCAGCTAATCAGTATCAGGTTGGAGCAAATCAATCAAAAACAAAACTAACGCTATGAAAAAGAATACTACGTTCATGATCATAATGACCTAAAGCCGTTGATGTAATTTTCAAGTCAGGATGTAACTTCCTCTGATGAGTTTACATAATGATTATTATGTAAACTATTTTTCGTTTAATCTCAACTTTCATGCTATACTTACAATCCTGATATCGGTATCTGAATATCCAGCTTATCCATTGCTTTTTCTTTTTCCCGATCAGTGACATGTGTATATACTGTGGTTGTCTGAATGGATGAATGCCCCAGTAGCTCCTGTACGGTACGCAGATCTGCTCCCTTACGTAATAGCATTGTCGCAAATGTATGTCTCAGCTTATGGCTGGAATAAGCCTCCCGGCGATCTATACTCTTATCTTGCTGGAATCGTTCGAACGTTTCTGTAGCGATCTGTTGAATGGTGCGCACTGCCAGACGGCGGCCTTTTTGGGATATGAACATCGCATCCTCTTTACCTCTCCACGGCGTCAATCTTTCCTCCAACGCATGCTCTACAAAATCACATACGGCTTCCGGTACCGGGAGAGTACGCCACTTACGTCCTTTACCGAACACATCTAACGTACGTCTTTCTCGGCTGTAATCCGAGACATTCAATGAATGAACCTCCCCCACCCGCAATCCCATGTAGACCATCAGCAGAAAAATAGCCATATTACGATTTGCATATTTCCCCTCCACCGCGAGCAAAAACGGATGAATATCCTTTTCATCCAGATAGACGGGCATACGATTCTTTTCAGTTTTTGCTTTTTTAATTCCCGCTGCCGGATTTGTGCTGCATAACTCAAATTCCTGTAGCGCTTTAAAAAAACTGTTCACCGCTGCATGCTTCCGGTTCCGCGTACTATCTCCGGCGCCTCCCTCCCGCGCTTTAGACAAATACGACATAACATGAATCTTCTTCACCTGATCGAGTGGTTTTTCACGCAACGTGCGTAAAAATTGCTTTACATCCCCCATATAATTTTTTTGCGTATGTATCGTATATCCCGCATCCTTCATCCAGATCAAAAAAGCTTCCAGCTCCTCAGTATATATTTCATCAGTTTCTTCAGTTGTATCGAGCCCCACATGTCGTAACTCTTTTTTCATCCCGTTCGCCTCCAATTCAGTTCATATTCCGAAATATACTGTAAAACGATCATTTTCGTCTGATTTTTATCGACAATCCAATCGACATCTTATGCAGGAGGGATTCTAAAAGTCGTTTTAAACCTAAACAGCGTATAATTTATATTATACGCTGTTTTTTAAGCGCTTTTTAAGTATAAATAAAGCGCTCCCCTCTTGTCCAGCCTGGTATCGCCTTCAAGCAGACATTTCAAAGCACTTAACGGGGTGGCATAGGGTCAGAGGGGGTCGATCCCACAATGTAGACAAATTAAAACACGCTCAAGAAAAGTTCTCCGAATGTAATTCATTCATATCCAAAACAAAACTAAATAGCCAATAGTCTTGCATGCAGCACCACTTCTCTACTTCATCAGCAAGCTGGGGCGCTGCTCTCGATCGGTAGCAGTCAAAATCGCCATAGCGGCCAAAACATGAATATCATATGCAGTTTCCAGCTCGCTATCCGGATCATCTTCCGGCGCGTGCACCATCTCCATATGATAGCCTGCTAGCTGATTGTAATTTTCACCCAATAGCAGCAGTGGATCACCAAGAATTTCACCGATTTTCGAGATGATGACCGTGTGATCCAGCTTCTGGGCAAATTTCTGCTGGACGCCTACATGCCTTATCATTTAAACTATTAAAAATTAATTTTCGAAAGAGTGAGATTACAACGACAGCATGAGGCTCCAGCACCCGGATCTTACAAACGAAAATACAAGCATCACTTTCTGTCAGCCGAAACCCTGATTCATAACTACATAATAATTATTATGTAAACTAAGATTGGAGGATGATTGTATGATTAACAAATTGTACTGGTTACCGATCGGTCAGCTTGATATTGATCGCTCCTCACTCAACCATCATGCACAGCCCGGTGAACTGGTGCGCCTGCAAATCTGGTCGTATCTGCTGGAGACAGATCACGGTCCGATTCTCATTGATACCGGTATGCCGGATTCGTTTATCAACAATCCAAATTATTTTAAAAGTACACCGTTTGAAGGGCGCTTCATTCCCCATATGTCAGCCGATGATAGTATCGTGGCTGTACTGGATCGGATCGGCTATCAACCGGACGATATCCATGCCATCGTAATCTCTCATATGCATATGGATCATGCTGGAGGCAATCCGCATTTTCCGAATACACCGATTTATGTGCAGCAGACCGAAGCAGACGCTGCGATCGGTAATCTGGAGTATGCGCCACCGGAATGCGTGCAGGCGGACTTGAATTACCGACTGCTTCAAGGGGATCATGAGCTGGTTCCAGGTTTGCAACTGTTCTATACTCCGGGTCATTCGCCGGGTCATCAGTCCGCGCTGGTCACAACAAAGGAATCGGGTCCGGTCATGCTGACGATTGATGTTGCCTACACGCAGGAGAATTACGCAAACGACGTGCCGTTTGACGGCTTTGACCGTGAACAGGCACGCCAGTCAATCGCCCGCATTCAGCAGATTGTGCAGGAGGTTAAGCCGAATCTGTTGTTCTTCGGTCATGATCCTGAGCAGGTAGCCGTTCAGCCGGTATATCCACAATACAAATAATGATAATAAAGCAGCTATTTCTCCACCATTCCGGATCTTTTCGGTCCGGGGTATAAAGAAATTGGTATTATGAATGCACACAAAATAGACGTATCCAGAGCCGTGCTTCATTCGGATCATGGCTTCCAGTATACGTCTACGGCGTACACACAGGACTTGAAAAGTTCGGCCTTAAAGGCAAGTGGTGCGGACTGGCAGAATAGTCGTAATTCGGCCAGCTCCCCTCATGAGCTCAATTTCTTCATTTGATTTTTAAATAATCATTATTGTATCTCCTCACTTCCAAAATGTTATAGCCTCTTATTCTTTTCTTTTCATTAGGTAGTTGTAATGACTCCGACATTTAGAACTGCAAAATTTGGTTAACTGAGCTCGCTAATATGGAATAAACCAATGATTGCATTGAATACACCTTTGCAGTTCTAGTTGCTCCCCTCCATAGCTTTCAGCAAAATTTTAAATGGATTAATACACTAAATCCGTTTATATCAAAAAACATGAGCTAGTCAAATTATATACATGAAGTTAATTACGTCTAATCTCCTGTTATCGCCAGCATCAGGAAGTATATCTAAGAACTCATGGGGTGAGTCGCTGTCGACACGGCATGGATGATGAGAAAAAGTAATTTGCAGTCTCGCTCCGTTTTCCCTTGATCATCTAGCACGATATACTTAAAGAAGTCGAAAGGCAAACTTATATTCAGCCTATGCTCATTTCAAAAATGTAGGTTTATTCATGACAAAGGGAGTGTTCATTTATTTATGAGTACCGAAATGCTGGAACGTCGAAGTGAAATTCTAAAACGAAACATCCATCAGTTGCTGGTTCAGGAAAATCAACACGGCGTGACACGTCAGGAAAATTACACGTTGCATAAAATGATCAGAGAGCTGCATCAAACCTCTCATGCCTTGAATACTTCCCGTTGAGATGAAAGGCTGCTAAATCAAATGAAAAAAATAACCTTCAGTCCCACTTCCTTAGTGGTGTTGAAGGTTATTTGTTGTGTGTATCCTTTAATTGACAGGTGGTACCCTTTCGTGATGTTACCCTTTGGAGCGACTCAGCAGATATAAAAAGTATGGCGCACCAATGATGGCTACAATCAAACCTGTCGGTATTTCTTTCTGTAAAGGTAAGGATCGTGTGATCGTATCCGCTACAAGTACCAGGAGTGCTCCGACTAAAGCACAGGTTACCAGCAGCATTTTATGCTTCGGACCCACCAGCTTTCTCGCCAAATGTGGAGCCACCAAACCGACAAAGCCGATACCGCCGCTAACCGAAACACTAGAACTGGCCAATCCAACCGCAGCAGCGAGAAGGAGAATACGTTCCTTTTCGATAGGTGTACCCAACCCCGATGCCGTCTGATCTCCCAGATTAAGCACATTCATCACATTTGCTTTGTAGTATGCGAAAGGAAGCAATACAATCAGCCAAGGCAACAGAGCCATTACGAATTTCCAGTTTGAGCCCCAGATGCTTCCTGCTAACCAATTAGCTACAAACGTGTAGCTTTCAGGTGTCAGCTTAAGAGTCATAATGATCATCGCAGCACTGATACCCGCCGCTACGCCAATTCCGCTCAGCAGTAGCCTTGTCGGGGAAATTCCTTCGCCTTTCTTGTAAGAAAGCGCGTAGATGAGAATAGCAGCTGCTCCTGATCCAATCAGCGCAAGAGCGGGAAGTAAAAACAATGAATTCGTAGTTTGCATAGATGGAAAAAGCAATATAAACAGCATGACCATCAGCCCGGCGCCCGCATTAATCCCCAGAATACCAGGGTCCGCTAGGCCGTTACGTGAGACCCCTTGCATGATGCAGCCAGAAACAGCGAGACCTGCACCGATTAGAAGAGAAATAACCATTCGCGGCAATCGGAATTCAAAGAGGATTAATTCCTGCTGTGGAGTCCCTTGTCCAAACAAGGTTCTAAATAGCTCCATTGGCGAAAGCCGGATAGTTCCCGTATTCGCGCTTATGGTGAACGCAGCAATGAGCAATACGATCAGAATAATTACAACCATCCAATCATGGATTTTTTTACGATGACTAGCTTTGGCAATAGCCCCATTCGTAACGTTATTCATCTTACAGCGCCCTCCTTTCTTTACGTGCCAGATAAAGGAAGAATGGAACCCCAATTAAGGCAATAAGTACGCCCACCGGTGTTTCCTCAGGTGCGTTAATCATACGGGCTGCCAGATCGGCAAACACAATGAGTAAAGCTCCCATAATGGCCGAGCATGGAATAATCCAGCGATAATCGACGCCAACCAGCTTGCGGGTTATATGGGGAATAATTAATCCCACGAAACCTATAGAACCAACCAACGACACCGCTGCACCCGCCAGAATCAGAACAAGAATCATCCCGACTACCTTTACCACCCCAGTTCGCTGACCAAGACTTAACGCAATTTCATCTCCCAGACTAAGCAGCGTAATAGAGCGCGACAACATGAGAGCGCCGATAAAAGCTGCCACAACCCAAGGCAAAACTATACCGAGCTGAACCCACTTGGTTCCACTAAGCCCTCCGGCATACCAAAAGGCTAAATCCTGTCCAACATTAAAGTACAAACTAATTGCATCTCCTAAGGCAGACAGCAATGCCGTGACAGCTGCGCCCGCCAATACAAGACGAACTGGCGTAAGACCTGATTTGGAGATGGAGCTTGTACCATATACCATCACAACAGCCAGAGCTGCACCAACAAAGGAATACAACATTAACTGTAAAAAGGAAGATCCGGGAAAAAGGGCAAAGCAAATCGCCATCGCCAAGCTGGCTCCCGAGTTCAGTCCAAGCAAGCCCGAGTCAGCAAGCGGATTTCGGGTCATTCCTTGCATAATTGCACCTGCTACGGCAAAGCAAACTCCGATTAGAACCCCACCCAGAATCCGAGGTAGACGGATTTCCCAAATAATTTGATGGTTTTGTAACTCGGGTTTAAAATGAAAAACGGCGTTCCATACCTCTTCTAGCCTAATAGAGGCTGCACCAAAAGATAGGGATAGCGCGATACCGAACGCTAAAAGTCCAAGCCCAGCTGTCAGGATAAGCGAAGCCGCCCAAGGTCGCGAGTGGAATTGAGTCGGCGACTGGTTATGATTACTTTGAGCAGGGCTATCCGATGATTCTGATAATTTCATAACTATTGTTCACCCTTACTGTTGAATAGTATGTAGCTATCACGAACTGTGTTGAAGATGATGTTGATATTGAGAATTATTATCATGCAATCTTTACTATTGTAAATTAATGTGGCAACGGCTTCAATAGCAAATTTCGAGGAATGCCTAATGATCTGCCCTATTGTGAAAAAATAAAGCCCTTCGGTATAAATACCAAAGGGCTGCCAACAACACCGAAGCGACTACTTCTGTGCGGCGTTCTCTTTATTCCGCTGGACGATCATATCTGCGATTTCTTCAGCTTGCCCTACAATAGCGATGGGATCGAAGTACCAATATCGATCCTCTTGGAGCTCAAAAACCTTACCTTGCCGGACTGCATTCAGTGATTTCCATATGCTGTCTCCTTCGTAACCGCCCAAATCCTTGTTAACCGTCAGAAAGATATAAGAGCCGGCATATTGATTAATGACTTCTTTTGACACCGATTTCCATTGAGTCTCACCTAATAATTCTTTTTGGACAAGCGGCGGAGGTGTCAAATTCAGTCCTCTGTATACCGCCTGTCCTCCTCTGCCAAAATTATCACCATAGACATAGTATTCTTTTTCCGAAGCTTCCATTACGGTGAAAGTATCTCCAGGCTGAACAATTCCCTTTAGCTTGTCACGTGCAGCCTGCATTCGCTGATCGTATTGAGCAAGCCATGTTTTGGCTTCCTGTTCTTTTCCAAGCAGTTCACCAAAAGCTGTCAGTTCCTCATGCACATTCTTGTACGTTCCATAAGGAATCACGATGGTCGGAGCAATTTTACTGTATTTTTCATATTCAGAAGCATCTTTGGAACCAATCAGAATCAAATCCGGCTGCAGAGTCAATACTTTCTCAATGGATACACTTCCGCGGTCTCCAATGCTTGTAATTCCCTGTACAAGATCCTTCGAAAACGGATTATCCAGATAATATTTAACACTTCCCACAGGTTTAATTCCTAGTGCTAATAAATCATTCAGGTACAAATCCACTACAACCCGCTGAGGGTGAACCGGTATCTTAATATCTCCATGAATCGTTTTGACTGTTTTCGTTTCCTCTGATTTTTGTTCACTAGAAGTTTGATTCTGCTTTTCATCCGGCTGCTTTACGTTTCCACCACAGGCGGTAAGAACTAAAATGACTGACAGAAGCATCATCACAATCCACATTTTCTTTGTCAAACTCGTTCATTCCTCTCTCTATTTACGGCGTCATATCGACCTATTTACGTTCCATATTGAGCTTGGTGCAGGCGGCTATATGCCCCTTTTACTGCTAATAACTCTTCATGTCTGCCTTGCTCGGCAATCCCTTGATCTGCAACTACGATAATGCGGTCAGCATTTTTGATCGTTGCCAAACGATGCGCAATAACGAGTGTCGTACGGCCTTGGGATAGCTCTGTCAGCGCCTGCTGAATCGCGGCTTCTGTCTCTGTATCCAATGCTGATGTCGCTTCATCTAAAATGAGAATTGGCGGATTTTTAAGGAACATCCGGGCAATAGACAAACGTTGCTTTTGACCACCGGAGAGCTTCACACCTCGCTCACCGATCATTGTATCCAGACCATCCGGATATGAGCGAACAAGGTCTTCAATCTGAGCTCGACGAGCAGCATCCCAGATTTCTTCTTCCGAAGCATCCAGCTTACCATAAGCGATATTTTCACGAATCGTTCCATCAAAGAGGAATACATCCTGCTGTACGATACCAATCATGGATCGCAGCGATTCCAGCTTCATTTCACGGATATCCATCCCATCAATGGTAATGCTGCCTTCCTCGACATCGTAGAAGCGAGGCAACAAACTGCAAAGTGTCGTTTTACCTGCTCCTGAAGGACCCACAAGTGCTACGGTTTCACCCGCATGGATAGATAGGTCCACTTTGCGTAATACCTTATCTTTGTTCTCGTAACCAAACGTTACACCTGCAAATTGAATATCTCCGTTAAGATGGCCAACCGCCTTGGCCCCAGGCAGATCTTCTACATCCGATTCACTTTCCAGCAAATCCAGATACCGTCGGAAGCCAGCAATCCCTTTCGGATACGTTTCGATGACAGAATTAATTTGTTTAATCGGCCCCAGGAATACATTAGACAACATCACAAATGCGATAAATTCCCCGTAGGTCATCTGTCCTTCGATAACAAACCATGTTCCACACACAAGCACAAACAATGAAACCAGCTTCATTAGTATAAAACTAATTGAGGAATTCCAGGCCATAATCCGGTACGCGATCAGCTTCGTTTTACGGAAACGCCCATTATTTTCAGCAAAACGTTCCATCTCATGTGCTTCGTTGGAGAACGCTTGAACAACGCGAATCCCGCTGACATTATTTTCAATACGAGCGTTATAATCCGCAATATCAGAAAACATACGATGGAAAGCAGCAGACATTTTTCGGCTGAAATAAAGAGACAAGTAAATCATGAGGGGTACAATAATGAAAGTCAGTACAGCCAGCTTCCAGTTAATACCGAGCATGATACCAAAGGCTCCCCCCAGTGTCATCAACGCGATGAACAAATCTTCGGGGCCGTGGTGGGCAATTTCCCCAATATCCATCAGATCGTTGGTCATACGTGAAACGAGATGCCCTGTTTTGTTATTGTCAAAAAAGCGAAAAGATTGCTTTTGTACTCGATCAAACAGCTTTTTACGCATGTCCGATTCGATGTTAATGCCCAGCTTGTGCCCCCAATAGGTAACCACGTAATTCAGCGCAGCACTTATGACATAAATACCGAGTAGAGCTAGACAGGCATATAAAATCCATTTCCAGTTCCCGCTGGGCAGCAAATCATCGACCACCCGGTTGACTGCAAGCGGAAAAGCCAGCTCCAGCAGTGCAGCTAGCAAGGCACAAGAGAAATCAATGATGAACAAAGTCCGGTAAGGACGGTAGTATTCAAAAAATCGTCTAAGTATAGTCATGACTTCTCCTTTCTAATTTCGAGTGATTATTTAGGATCGACGGAAAGCATGTTAACGGCTTCATCCAGCGATTTGTCAATAGCAAGCGGCGAGTAGGTAAACCACGGGTCAGCTTTGATGAAATACACTTTGTGGTTCTTGACAGCCGGGAGATTTCTCCACAGTGCACTTTGCTCAATTTGCTTAAGCATTCCGTCCTTAGTCGCTTCATCATAAACCAGCATAATAATACGGTCTCCTGACAGTTCGGGTAACTTTTCCATTGAAATGCTATCGTATACAAAGTTAAACTTCGGGTCATTTTCCAGCTTCTGTCGTATGTACTCAGGAGGATTCAATTCCAGTGAACGGTAAATGACATGTCCTACATTTCGCGCTCCATATACTCTTAGCACATCCTTACCGTAGGTCATATAAATGGTAACCGTTTCATCTTTTTTGAATTTTCCAGCCAGCTTCTTTCGACCTTCTTCAGCCTTTTTGTCGAAACTAGCGATCCACTGCTCGGCTTCCTTGTCCTTACCCAGCACGGCTGCGATATCCCGCAGTTGCTTAAATACATCCCCATCTCCAAACAAAACGACTACGGTTGGAGCAATTTTATCCAGCTGCTCTTTCACTTCTGGCGTGGTATCTTCTGTTGTGATGATCAGGTCCGGTTGTAGCTCCAGCACCTTTTCTACATTTGTCGGGTTCCCAATATCCGCAACTCCGTCAATCTTACCTTTTAAATATTCTCCTTCTAACAAATGGGAAGCAGCACCTGCAGGCTTAACTCCCAAGGCCAGCATAGCATCCAAATATTGTGTTGTGACGACTCGCTGTGGATTTGCAGGGATACTGATCTTATTGCCAGTAGCATCAGTATATTCGCGCATGACAACCGTTTTGGATTGCCCGGAAGGATCATTAGTGCTGGTCTTATCGTTTGTCTGGTTGTTGCTAGCTGCGTTTCCACATGCACTCAATACAACCATCAAAAGAACCACAAGACAAAGCGTGGATTCCCATTTTAATCTGTACCTTTGTTGCACAATATACGTCCTCCTTAGATATATACAATTCATAATATGATAGTGATTCTCATTATCATATAATTGTTATTCTATCTTTTACCGTCTCTTCTTACAATACAAAAATTAAAAACTTCCATTTATGTGGTATGTATCATCATCGTAGATTAGTCAAAAAAAGGACTGATGCGTATGTTTTGCATCAGTCCGAAGACTTAATATGTCGGGTCAAGTACCCATTTTATTTCGATTGGTCCACCAACTCCAGCTTAGCAGGAATTGATGTTTTCACGGTTTTACCTTGAAGTACATCCTTGGCTGCCTGCACCGCCAATTGTCCAATAAGCTCGGGTTGCTGAGCTACAGTGGCTGTCAGTTTCCCTTCCTTAATTGATTTAAGCGCATCCTCGTTACCGTCAAAACCAATGACTGGAATGTTCTTACCTGAGCTTTGGATTGCTTCGATAGCACCCAACGCCATTTCATCATTGTGGGCAAATACAGCCTGTACGTCCGGGTTTCCTTGCAGCAGATTTTCCATCACGTTCAAACCTTTGGTCCGATCAAAATCGGCCGATTGTTTTGCTATGACTTTCAGATCCTTATCTGCTACTTCATGGAAGCCTTTCCCACGTTCACGGGTAGCGGATGCTCCTGGAACACCTTCCAGCTCAATCACTTTGGCACCTTTTCCAACTTGATCAATCACATATCTGGCAGCCATTCGTCCTCCCTCTACGTTGTCTGAAGCGACGAGTGCTTTTACGTCTCCTTTGTCAGCAGAACGATCCAGTGTAATAACCGGGATGTTCAATGCATTCGCTGATTGTACCACAGTGGAGATGGCCGACGAATCTGTCGGATTAATGAGTAACGCGTTTACTCCCTGTTGAATCAGATCATCCACGTCATTACTTTGTTTCGCCGAATCATTTTGTGCATCCACAACAATGACCTGCATTCCTTGTTTTTTGGCCTCTGCCACAACTCCGTCTTTGAGAGAGACGAAGAATGGATTGTTCAGCGTTGAGATCGACAAGCCGATTTTAATGTCCTTCAGGTTCGCGGCCGCTTTAGGTTTGGCCCATTCGGGCGGTTCCAAGGAACACCCTGTCATGAGCAGGAGCAGCAAGGCAGTCATGATTAATATAAGCTTTTTCATATTTATGTGTCTCCTTCTACGCAGATTAGGTGTATTATGCGGATTTTTTACGGTCAATCAATACAGCAATAGCGATGACTATCCCTTTTACGACCATTTGATAAAAAGAGTTAACCCCCAGCAAGTTCAAGCCATTGTTTAGTGTACCGATGATAAGCACACCAATTAACGTACCTACGATTCGTCCGCGTCCTCCCGAGAGGCTTGTTCCACCTAATACGACAGCCGCAATGGCATCCAGTTCATAAGAAGTACCCGCTGTCGGTTGTGCCGAGTTCAAACGTGAGGTCAAGATAGCACCCGCCAACGCGGAAAGCATTCCAGCCAGAGAGTAAATCCAAATTTTCACACGCGGTACTTTAATACCGGATACAATCGAAGCCTTCTCGTTACCACCGATGGCATACGTTTTGCGTCCGAATGGTGTTTTATGCAAAATGATCCATAGGACAGCAAAGGTAATGAGCATCGTAATCGCTGGAACCGGAATACCGAACTGATAGCCACGACCGAACAATTGAAATACCAGACTGTCTCCGAGTCCTGTAATAGGGTTACCGTTGGTATAAACGAGTGTTAATCCTCTGAAAATGGTCATGGTTGCTAGTGTAGCGATGAACGGAGCCATTTTACCTTTCGTAATCATCAAGCCGTTGACCATGCCCATCACGCCACCCAATGCACAGCCAATGATAATCGCCAAAATAGGATCGAACCCGGCCAGCATCATATTTGCGACAAACGCACTGGATAGTGCTAATATGGAGCCGACTGACAAATCAATTCCGCCTGTGAGAATAACGAAGGTCATACCGAACGCAATTAACGCATTAATAGATACCTGGCGCAATAAATTCAAAATATTAAGCGGTTCCAAAAAGCTGGGATTTAAGACCGATACGATAATTACCAAAATAATGAGTCCCAACAATGGGCCAAGCTTCTGTGTGATTTGTGACATTTGAAAGCCTTTGCTGCTTTTTGATTCATTCATAGTTGTCATATTACTGTCCTCCTGTAGCTAGCGTCATAATATTTTCTTGTGTGGCTTCTTCCCTGCTCAGCTCTCCGCTGATCTTTCCCTCGTGCACCACGACAATACGATCGCTCATGCCGAGTACCTCAGGGAGTTCCGAGGATACCATGATAATCGCGACTCCACGTTCGGTCAGCTCGTTCATCAACTGGTAGATTTCCCGCTTGGCTCCCACATCCACACCTCTCGTCGGTTCGTCAAGAATGAGCACATTTGGACCAATACCTACCCATTTGGCAATAACCACCTTTTGCTGATTACCACCTGACAAACTGCGAACCGTTGTTTCGCCCGATTGGGTTTTAATTTGTAAGCGCTTAATTAAAGTGTTAACAAAATCTAGCTCTTTTTTACCTGAAATAAATCCTTTTGAAGTAAAGCTGAACAGATTTGGCAGCACCATATTTTCCCGGATGGAAAAGTCCAGCACCAAGCCCTCATCTTTTCGGTCTTCTGTAATGAAGCCAATCCCAAGTTTCACCGCATCATCCGGCTTACGAATAGACACTTTTTTTCCACGCACATGAATCTCACTACGATCCAAAGCATCCAGTCCAAATAACGCCCGCATGATCTCGGTCCGTCCCGAGCCCATTAAGCCTGAAAAACCTACAATTTCCCCAGATCGTACAGTGAAATTCACATTTTCAAATAACCCTTTATGCGAAGCATTTTTGACCTCCAGCACCACTTCTCCCAAAGCAGGCGTTCTTACCGGGTAGCGTTCAGTCAGCTCTCTACCCACCATTTTCCGTACAACTTCATCAAAATGCGTATCGGGAATCGCCTGAGTATCCACCGTTTTCCCGTCACGCATGATGGTAATCCGATCACAGATCGCGAATATCTCCTCCATCCGATGTGAAATATACACAATCGAAACACCATCTTTTTTCAAGGAAGTAATAACCTCGAACAGCTTCTGAATTTCTCGTTCGGTTAAGGCGGCTGTCGGCTCATCCATCACGATAACTTTAGCATCCGTCATGAGTGCTTTGGCAATTTCAATCATCTGCTGTTGACCCACTGAACAATCGCCTGCTTCACCGTTCAATGGAAGATTTACCGAAAGCTTGCTGAATTGTTCATTTGCTAGCGCTTTCATTTTGGAGCTGTCTAGTAAGCCCCACTTGGATGTCATTTCCTTGCCGATAAATAGATTTTCCAGCACGGTCATCTCCGGCCACACATTCAGTTCCTGGTGAATAAAAGCAATTCCTTTTTGCTCCGCTTCTTTGGGGTCGGCAAAATAGGTTTCCTGACCGTCAATGATGATCGTTCCCTCATCTCGCCGATGCAGTCCGATTAAAATATTCATCAGCGTTGATTTGCCTGCACCATTCTCACCCATGAGGGCATGTACTTCTCCTTCACGAAGATCAAAGTCAACACCACTCAGTACCTGATTGGTTCCAAAGGCTTTGTGAATTCCTTTCATTTGAATCTGCATGCTGTACCCTCCTTTTTATTCAACATTGATTTATCCAAAATGAACTCCTGCCTGCAAAATACAATTGGCAAACGGCTTAGCCTCTCCTGTACGAATGACCGCCTTCGCATACCGGGTCAGCTCCTTGAATTGTTCATGAGGGCAAAACTCAATGACGGCTGCCTGCTTATTAAGCTGTGGCTGTTCTAATTGCTCCCCTGCAAAGGTGCGCATAATATACTGTAATGCTTGTTCATTTTCTTGTTTAATTTCTTCGGCCAGCATTACTTTTTCGATCACCATATCTGCTGCAATGACATCAACGACGTCCTGAAAGGATGGAACCCCCAATTTAAGGGCCAAATCAATTTTGGTAACGCCTTCAGGAACAGGTAAGCCGGCATCAGCCACGACAATATAGTCTGTGTGGCCGAGATCCGACAGTATTCTGGATATATGACTGTTTAGGATTCCATGTTTCTTCATATTATACTTGCTCCTCCACTTCACGTCGGGTTGGCATTCCACCTTGGGCTCCAAATTTGGTTACGGACAATGACGCAGCACGATTAGCAAATTTCACACTGTCTGCCAGCGAATTTCCTTCAGCCAATGCCACTGCAAAAGCAGCGTTAAACGTATCTCCTGCACCTGTTGTATCAACGGCTTCTACTTTATAAGTAGGAACCACGACTTCCTGTTCTCCGTCGAAGAATCGTACACCGTTGCTGCCCTCAGTCACAAACAGCTTGTTGGGATATTTGCGCAACGCTTCTTGCAGGCTCATATCCTTAAACATAATGGCAGCTTCATGCTCGTTTGGCGTAATGTAGGTCGCATTCGCAATTACGCTTTCTTCCACTTCACGAGCCGGGGCTGGATTCAGCAACAAGGGTACCTGGTACTTCGCACAAATTTCGCTTACATAAACAACCGTTTCCGACGGTATTTCCTGTTGAATTAACACAATATCCGAACTTCGAATGACGTCAAGTGCTTCTTCCACATAGGCGGGTGTCACTTCATTATTTGCTGCTTTTACCACGACAATACTGTTATCACCTTCAGCTAGTACAATATGCGCTGTACCGCTTTCCATATGTGTAACCGGTTTCACATAGCCAGTATGAACATGATTTTCTTCAAAATTCCGTAAAATCTGTTCTCCAAAATGGTCATCCCCTACACGTCCAATCATCGTAACGTCTGCTCCGAGTCGTGCTGCGGCTACTGCCTGATTGGCTCCTTTACCTCCAGGTACGGTTGTAAAGCTTTCACCCAATACCGTTTCACCAGCACCGGGACGTTTGGACGAAGTAACTACGAGATCCATAGAACTGCTTCCGATAATTGAAATTTTAGCCATCATGATCCACCTTTCTTGTCGTTTCCCGTTCTATAAATTTGACGGGCAATTGTATGCTTGAATAGGTAAGTACTTTCGAATGAAGATTAGGTACGCTTGACTTCGTTACTTGCGACTGCTCAATCAACTGAATGAGTAGCCCTGCTGCTTCCCAGCCCATTTCATAAGCAGGTTGTCGGATCGTTGACAAAGGCGGGAATAACAAACTACTTAATGGTATATCATCAAACCCGATAATTTGAACATCATCCGGGATTTTCTTTCCTAATCTATGTGCCTCATGCATCACCGCTGTAGCCACGATATCGTTACTTGCGATAACTCCGTCCGTATCCGGGTACTTGCTAAACAGCTCTTTGGCCCACGACTCGGCCTCCTTGAACGAAAAGGAGGTTGTCTCGACCACATGGTAAGCAATTCCGGATTGCTGAAGCTCTTCAACCGCCCCGCGAAAACGGTCTTGTGCTGGACGAATATGTGCAGGGCCCTGCATGACTGTAATTTGTTTGCTGCCGCGGGCAACCATTTCTTGAGCAGCCAAGCAACCGCCATGGGCTCCATCTGCATATACGGAGAGGCTGTCACTGGAAGTTCGATCGAGAAAAACGACCGGGATCTTCAGTTTGGCATAACAATCGGCATCGGGATCATTGGTAGAAGAAATAACACCAACGACATTATTTTGAACAAAAGTATCCATGTAATCCAATTCTTTTTGGCGATCTTCATCACTATTACCGAAAATAATCCGAAAATCATTTTCCTGCATTCGATCCTCCACCCCACGAGCTAACAAGGGAAAGTAAGGGTTCGTAATATCCGGCAGCAGCAGGCCGATTAATCTGGATTTCTTTTTATACAAAGAACGTGCAACTTCATTAGGCTTGTAATTTAACTGCTTCACAGCAGCCTCTACCTTTCGCCGTGTATCCTCATGTACATATCCAGTTTCATTAATAACTCTGGATACGGTCGCTACGGAAACACCTGCAAAGCTGGCGACTTCTTTAATTGTTGTCATAGTGTAGGTTCAACTCCAATGTGTAACCGGTTACACATATAAAATATCACAGCATTAATTTTTTGACAAGCATTAATTATTTGCACGTTGAATGCTTTAGCTTTATAATTCTTATTGTAACTAATGAAGTTCCACCTTAATACACATTCTAAAGGGGGGAGCACCACTCCCAGTTACTCAATAAAATACGTATACATGGAGGCTTTTTCCTTATGAATATCGAAGTTTGGTCTGATTATATGTGTCCATTCTGTTATATCGGCAAACGCCGTTTGGAGCAAGTATTACAGCAATTCCCACATCGCAATGAGGTGCAATTGACATTCAAGAGTTTCGAATTGAACCCGAATGCTGTGAGAGATAGTGGTAAAACGATCAATGAAGAACTATCAGCTAAATATGGGGTCAGTCTGCAAGAGGCTCAGGCTATGAATGATCGAATGAACGAAAACGCACGCTCTGCGGGTCTTGATTATAATATTCATGCCATGGTGCCGACGAACTCTCTTGATGCTCACCGCTTAACACTTTGGGCTCAAACACAAGGCAAAATGCTGGAGCTGAGCGAGCGTTTATTCCAAGCTGTTTTCATCGAAGGCAAGCATACAGGGGATCATGAAGTGCTGGTAGCGCTGGCTACTGAAGTTGGTTTGGATCAAAAGGAAGCGGCTGCTATATTAGCCAGTGACCGTTTTACCGACGAAGTTAGAGCTGATGAAGCCGAAGGCGCTGAGTTGGGTGTTCAGGGTGTGCCATTCTTTGTATTTGATCGAAAATTTGCTATTTCTGGTGCCCAGCCGGAGGAAGTATTTCATGATGCGCTTCAAAAAGCATGGGATGAACGCTCACCTTTCACCATGATAAGCGGCAGCTCGTCCAAACAAGATGCAGGTGGTTTATGTACCGATGAGGGTTGTGAGCTTCCAGGCCGTGAGGGCTGAACAGTCCGTGAATGAAGATTTTCTACTTCCTAAATAAATTTTAAAAAAGCGTGCCAGCACTCAATTAAACCTGAGGCTGGCACGCATCTTTATTTTATAACGATTTAATCATTCCGCCATCCACAAGGATGGTACTCCCTGTCAAATAGGATGAAGCTGAAGACGCCAGAAAAGCAACAACTTTACCGAACTCTTCAGGCTGTCCATACCGTCCCAATGGAATGCCCTCTTCTGCTTGTTTGCGAACCTGATCCGTCGTTTGCTGGGTTTTCTCAGCTCGATGCTCGTCCAAGCTACGCACGCGATCAGTTGCAATTCTCCCCGGTGCTACAGTATGTACCAGAATATTATGAGGAGCTAATTCCAGAGACAATGTTTTTGCCAATCCAGCAACTCCAGTACGCAGCGTATTTGAAATGATTAACCCCGGAATTGGCTGCTTAACTGAGGAAGAAGCAATATTTAAAATCCTACCGCTTTGTTGTTTTTTCATATATGGTAACACTTCACGGATCAACCGGATATGACTAAGTAAATTTTGTTCAAAGGCCTGCATCCACACTTCATCTGTAAAATCATCAAAGGTACCGGCAGGAGGCCCACCCGCATTGTTAACCAAAATATCTACGGTGCCAAACAAATCAGCTGTACGGCGGATGGCCTGGGAGATATGTTCTGGTTTTGTTACATCGCAAACTACATATTCAACGCGGCCACTCGCTGTTTCCAGTAATTCCGCCTGCGTCCGCTGAAGCTCTGCTTCGTTCCGTCCTGAAATGACGACATTCGCACCCTCGCGTGCCAGCTCTCGTGCGCTTGCCTTGCCGAGTCCTTTACTGGAACCTGCAACAAAGGCTGTTTTTCCCGTTAATCCTAAATCCATCTATGACACTCCCTTTTCTAAGCGTTCTCTATTTAATTGTACACATGACCAGCACATAATGCGAATAGCTTGGTAGTATTATGAAGGCTATCTATCTTCTCACCATTAAAAAGAATACGAAATCATTAATTGCAAGGTAAAACAAAAAGGCCTGACAGTTAGTCAGGGCCCTTTTTGTTTACAGCACGTTAAGATGTTGATGCAGGTGTTGTTGTCTGCTCGTATACAACAACGGACTGGCTCTCAGGCTCCCATTTTACATTTGTCCCCAAGGCCTCTCCGATTACCCTTACAGGTACCATTGTCGTCCCATCCACTATGGATGCTGGCTGCTCGATAGAATACGGCTGACCGTTAATATATGCTTTTGGACTGTTAACAAATAATTTGACGGACACGCCGTTACGGGTGACAGTAACAGCCTTTTCTTTCGGATCCCAGGAAACCTTTGCATCCAAAGCTTCGGAAGCTGTTCTAAACGGAACAAGTGTGGTCCCATTGCGGTTAATCGGTTTGGCATCGTATTTTTCACCATTCACGAACAGCTTCATACCCGACGGCCGTCCGGCCTTCTTCGAGAATTCACCCAGCTTTTTGTAGCTGTCCAGATCGGACACATTAGCCAGTACCGCCTCCTCCTGCATGTAAACGGCATCAGTCACATTTCCGTTTTCAGCCAGTAGCTCAGCTGCCTCAGTCAGTGCTTTACCAGAATTCCGGATCAATTCAAGTTCAGCAACCTGCTCCGGAGTCAAACGGTTTGGGTATTTCGTAAGCAGCAGATTCGCAATAACCGCTCCTGCCGGCTTATCCTTCGTATTTTCTACCGCGTGAAGCAGACCCTTATAACCGTTGCGTCCCTTGTGACCATTATGGTCTTTGGACTCCTCGTATGTATCATCTGTTACTGCAACAGGTTCGGTTTTTCTGATTTCTGCGTGTTTGTCTTTTTTACTGTTTTCATCCTTTTTCCCGGATGCTTTGTCTTTTTGTTTTTTGGACTGATCATTGTCTGAGTCATGGGGATTGATTGGCTCTTCCCCGCTCTTTTCATTCCCGTCTTTAACAGACGTCTTTGCTTCCTGTTTGTTCTCCTGATCATTTCCGCGTCCCTGCTTGGCTTCAGCGGTTCCCGCTGCCAAACCCAAGACCAGTATACACGCTAGTAAAGCTGTCCAAGTGTTTCTCATGATGCGATTCCTCCTTATAGTAAAGACCGGGCTCAAATGTCCCTAGATGTATTAACGGCTTCTCTAAGCTGATTTTTTATCTTTTCTTATCTAATGTGTGAGACACTACTATAGCTGCAGTCCATATTGTCAAAATCACTATAAAATTTTATTATACGCCTAACCTATTTACACAGTATAATGAGAATTACACATGCATTTTTAAGAATCAGCCTTTACATTCGCATAATAGAAAGAAGATGAAACAGACATGTTCGGCACCATTCTTTTGGACGTTGTTTTACCTATTTTTGTACTTATCGGTTTTGGTTGTATCATGCAATATTATTTTCGACTGGATTTGTATACCTTAGCTAAAATCAATTTTTACTATATCACCCCCGCAGTTGTGTTTACAGGTCTTTATAACTCGGAAATTTCTTTAATGCTCATGGGTGAGGTTTCACTTTTTTATGCCTTGTACATAGCTATTCTGTACGTAATCAGCACTACCGTCGCCAGATCTCTGAAATACAGCCCCGGAATGCGCGGAGCTTTTACAAATAGTGTGATGCTAGATAATTCAGGAAATTATGGTCTGCCAATCAATCAGTTGGTGTTCAAAGGTGACCCGTTGGCCATTTCCGTTCAAGCTCTGATTATGACCTTTCAAAGCTTTGTCACTTTTACATACGGCACTTTTGTTGTGCAAAACGGCAAGGCCAATACTCGAAAAATATTAATTAACTTTTTTAAAATGCCTGTTCCCTATGCGCTTGCGCTAGGTTTGCTCCTTAATCTGCTGCATTGTCCGTTGCCTAATTTACTGGCTGAACCTTTGAATTATATTAGTCAGTCGATGGTTGCCGTGGCTCTACTTACTTTGGGAGCACAAATTGTGCAATATCCCTTTCGTTTGCGCCGGACAGCCGTGTACATTAGTATGGTACTACGTCTGATTGCTGGTCCAATGGTCGGTTTTATGCTCGTCTTGCTGCTGGGTCTTAAGGGGATTCCGGCTCAAGCCTTGCTCATTGCATCGGGTATGCCTACCGGCGTTAATACAAGTATTTTGGCGGAAGAATATAAAAATGAACCCGATTTTGCCGCACAAACAGTATTACTTTCTACGATTGTGAATGTCATTACGATGACACTGTTAATTTCAGCATCTCGGCATCTTGTTTGAGGTGTATGATAAATATAAAAAATGGATTAGAGACGCTTTTGTCTAAGGACAGGAGCGTTTCTTTTTTGAGATAAAAGAACATATGTTCCCGTAAGTGTTTCTTTTTTTCTACTTAAAGTGGTGTGTTTGTTTTGTGGAGATCGTATGCGAGAAAGAGTTTTGTTTCTATTATGAATTTTTCATATAATGAAATAATTATATTATTTAATTTGAATCTCTATTAGTTGCTGTTTTCAACTTGTCGTTGCTTTTTCCCCAAAAAAAGAATGCGGGACAATAAGGTCGTCAAAAATAAAGCCAGCTCACTCATTAGAGTGGCTGACTTAGGATTATCCTTATTAAGGTTTAGGGCTCAATTCCCCATTGCTTGCTTCCAGACAGGTAAGCGGTTATTTTAGCAGAATCTTGTAAACTGTTTGCTGTGGGATTAAATGAATAATCATCGGTTTGTGTGTAACTGCTCCAGTCCTCTTTGGATATCCGGGTTTGCAACTCCACACTTTGACCGGGTTCTAAAGAACCCGCAGCCGATTTAAACCCGATTTCTGCATAAGAATCTGCCCCTGGCTTCGCATTGGATAATGTTTTGAAGCTAGCAATCACATTCCCTGTACCGACGCTCGACCAATCCGTGAAGAAATTTTGTACTTTCTCCCCGTTAATGGTGTAATAATAACGCAATGTCACGTCTGCTAGGGAAATTGATGAGGTTCCCGTATTGGTTATTTTAAATTTGGAACTGATTGTATTGCTTGTGGCGGATACATTCCCATTGAAGGTTTGCACCTTCAGAACGCCCTCGCCTGTTCCCGGCTCACTTGGCGTATCCCCTTTCACCGTAATCGTAAACAACACATCATTACCTGTACTAAAATGGAAGTTTAGTGCTGTCTCTCCTTTAGGAAGTTTAGATAAATACTTGTTGGTAAGAACGACTGTTTCTTCACTAAGCGTATAATCTTCACCTTTGTTCAACACCACACTCCCCTGCTTGATCGCTTCTAACGTATTGCCGTTAAGTGTTAGCTTGACAGTAAGATCCGTATTGCTGTTATTCACTCCATAGGTTGCAGTCGTTGGTGTAATACTTGCTTGCCCGGTAGATGGCTGATCACCACCCACACGATCTGCCACCAGAATGCCACGGCCATTCGTTCCCAGATAAGCACGTCCATAAACCCGAGGGTCCCCAATAATTTTGGTCACTCGAGCATATTGATGCTTGTCATCATTAATGCGCGCCCAGTTTGCGCCAGCATCGTCCGAACGGTAAAATCCACGTGTACCATCAATTTTACCAACGATAAATACCGCTGCATTCGTACGGTTCGGCGCTGCCTTACCAAAGCCTACAAAATCCGCTTCCTGCACATTAGAGAGCTTGGTGAACGTAGCGCCGGAATCATTGGAATGCCATAAGCCATACGGCCCTCCATCCTCGGAGCCTCCGGCGAACCATACATCTCCTTCTGCTCCTCGTACAGCATCAATATCAGCATTGCCTGCTGTCGGCAAGCCAGTTACCGCTGATGGCGTAAAGGATACGCCTCCATTGGTGCTCACATATATTTTCCCGGAGGCAAATGCGTAATATTTATTAGGGTTCACTCGGTCAGAGACGACCTTTGCATTCGCTGGAATCCCTGTGCTTGCTGTCCATGAGTTGCCGCCAGTTTTGGAGTAGAACACACCTTTGTCTGATGTACTCCACAGCAAGCCATTACCATCTGTTGCTACGGCGATGCTGCCTCCTCCTGCTGTACCGGAAGGCTCACTATTTGCTTTATACCAGTTGGCTCCTCCATCATTGGAAAAACCGATGGATTTGGCATTTGGATCTTTTTTATAATCCGCTTTACCTACTCGGGCCATAAAAGAAGGATTCAGCTCGGCATAATCAATGCTTTCGCTGCTTGTAAAGGTCGGATTATCCAGCATTTTAGCTGGAGCCTTGAATAAATCGTCATGTCTGAATCCAGAGACATCACCTACTGCGCTCACCAAAGGCGCGCCGGTTGGAGGGCTCACCAGATCCAAAATTGCCGTTTCCTCTACCCCTTTAGCGGCTACTGAAATATCCAGCTTTCCGCCTTTATCCCAATTGGTCAGATTTTTAGAGCCATAAATCGTAGCTCCGGTGCCGTACAACATATGGTCTGAATTAAATGGATCTATCTCCAGATCTCCAATCATCCACCCCAGCTTGGGCGATACTTCCGGTGGAGCAGGGTTGGCATTGAAAGTCAGCCAAGGCGCACCGCTTATATCCAGATTGTATTTTAGCTTACGAGACGGATAACCATCAAATTCCCAAATAGGACTCCAAGTTGCCCCACTATCAGTGCTGCGATAAATCGTTTCATCCGGCCACCAGGCATTCAACGTAGCAACCATGAGTGTACCTGGCTTCTGGGCATCCACCGTCAGTCCACCATATCCAAAATGATTGTCCGCACTACTGCTACCTATGGGGCTAATGTTAGTCCATTGCCCGCTTGCTGTATTCAATTTCCACAGTTCACCCTTTGATCCATCATATGGACCTGCTCCATCGCTATAAGAAATATATAGATTGCCGTCCGGTGATAACACACCGTGATGTGGCAAATAGCCCGTAGGCTGTCCCGCTATAGCAGACCAGGTTGTCCCGCCATCTGTACTGCGATAGACACTTTGCTTTTTATCTGCAACACCTACATAGATCGTCTGCGTTGCTTTACTGGAAGAGCCTGTTTTTTTGTCAAAGGTGATCCACGCTAAACCGACAATGTCGCTGGTATATTCATTGGAAGGGTCCTGTACATACGTCCCTGGATTCGGGAAACTGCTTACCTTGCTCCAAGTTGCTCCAAAATCAGAGCTTTTCCATAGTCCATTACCACTTCGAGCTCCAAAGAACAAAATATTATTTTTATTTGGATCAATCGTCAGACGTTCACCCATTGAACGCCCCGGCATATTGCCCCCCACCTTAAAAGGAAGCTTGGTTGTCTGCCACGTATTGCCCCTGTCGATGGAACGCATAATTTGCCCGTTTTGTTTATCCCATGAATTAGTATACGTACCTGTAGCTATATATACACGATTCGGATCAACAGTATCAGTCGCTAGTGCATCGACACCATTTTTGTTCCAATCCTCCCAGCCCACAGAATCCGTCAGCGGAATCCAACTCTCATTGGCAGCATTCCAGCGGTAAGCTCCTCCAATATCTGTACGGGCATAGATCAGGTCTTTTTCCGTTTCATTAAAAATAATGCCAGGTACAAAACCTCCTCCTCCACCCGTAACCACACTTTTCCAACTGTAATCGTCACTTGGAGCAGCATGAGTCGGCGCTATCATTCCTGTCCAGGAAGCACCCGCTACCACAAGCGCCAAACAAGCAATTCTCAACCTGTTTTTTGCCTTAGTCAATGAATTCAACCTCCTTCTTCATTATCAATTGACTATGCGAGTCATTTTGAGATAAAAGTAATCAGCCGATTCTGAATTCGTTCCTATCGTTATCGTTGCTTCTCACAATTCTGACAAATGTCCTCTCAGACTCACCCCCATTCATTCCCAATAAATACGGTGCAACACTGGTTTTGTTAGCGCTTACATCGGTGTCTTGCTCAATAGATTCGTCATCTTTTTCCCATTTCCTTGTGCGAAAAATCAAGATAATACAATTTTATCTCCTGCTCCGCAGCTTATAATAGGAGGTTTGAACTTCCTTCAGAGTTAATACCTTTTATTTAATTCTATTATGAATTTTTCATATAGTGAATTAATTACTTAATTTTCATTCTTTATGGGTGTCAAAATACTTTGATTTACAACAAAAAACCGCGCTATGCGCGGTTCCAGCTTCGTTAATATGTCGTCAGTCATAAACATATGCCTATTATTGCAAGTATTCAAGCGCCAGTGCTAAAAAAATATGCCCTGAGACGAGCAATGCCCGCTCATCAAAATCAAAGTGAGGATGGTGATGAGCAAAATGCGTTCGTTCATCCTCATTGCGTGCACCCACATGAATGAAGGCTCCCGGTCGATGCTCCAAATAATAAGCAAAATCCTCTGCTCCCATGACCGGCTTCAAATCCAAAAAAGCGTCTGCTCCATACAGTCTGCCGATGAGCTCGCGTACACGTTCCGTTTCGGCTTCGGCATTCACCAAAGAAGGATAGCCATTCAGATAGTCAATTTCGTATCCGGCATGATAAGCCTCAGTCAACCCCTTGACGATACTGCGAATTTCATTCTCCACTTCCTTACGCACTTCCTTATTAAACGTACGTACGGTGCCTTCGATTTTGGCCTTATCTGCAATCACATTAAAGGCAGTTCCAGCTTGAAATACCCCAATCGTTAACACTGCTGATTCAATAGGGTCCACCCTGCGACTAACCACCTGCTGCAACCCGTTCACAATTTGACTGCCGATAACAATAGAGTCCACCGTCTGATGCGGTCGTGCGCCATGCCCGCCTTTACCGTTGATCTGGATCGTAAACGCGTCGACAGCTGCCATCGCAGGCCCACTCTTTAATCCAATTTTACCAAAAGGAATTTCAGATGCGAGGTGAATACCATATACCGCCTCTACCCCATCCAGACAGCCATCCTCAATCATAAACTTGGCTCCGCCAGGCGGTTTTTCTTCCGCATGTTGAAAAATAAACACAAGCTTTCCCTTCAGCGCCTCACGGTTATGACTCAACACGCGTGCCACTCCAAGTAACGCAGCCGTGTGACCATCATGTCCGCAGGCATGCATAACACCCGGAACGGTCGATTTATAAGGCACATCCTTTTCATCCTGAATGGGAAGTGCATCAAAATCAGCACGAAATGCAATCGTTCTACCTGGCTGACCGCCTTCTAAAAACCCGAGCACACCGTTTCCACCCACATTCGTTCTTACCTCAATACCAAAAGAGCGCAATTGATCGGCGATAAATGCAGACGTATTCGTTTCTTCAAAAGACAGCTCGGGATGCTGATGTAAATGTCTTCTCCACGCAATCAGCTCTTGTTCATCATCTTTTAATTCCTGAACCCATTTATCTAGCATAATGCCCTCTTTTCCTATTGAATTTATATACTTCTATCCTTATCTTACCATGAACGGCCTGTAGAATGTAGCTCTCTTATCATACCGATAGCAGATCAAAGGAAGGGGTTGAACCTAGGCCGGGTAATGACAAGCGGCATAATGTCCTGTGCTAATCGCTGTCAGCTCAGGTGCTTCCTCACGACAACGCGAGGTCGCTAGTGGACAGCGGGTATGAAAACGACAGCCGGATGGCGGCTTCGCAGGCGAAGGAATCTCACCTTGTACCGTAATTAGCTCCCGACGGTTTTTCGGATTTGGGTTAGGTATCGAGGCAACAAGCCCCCGGGTATACGGATGGGCAGGATGCCTGAACAACTCGTCACTTGGCGCAATTTCTACAAGTTTCCCCAAGTACATAACCCCTATCCGATCTGAAATATGGCGGACAATGTGCAATCCGTGTGCAATAAACAAATAGGTTGTATCCAGCTTACGCTGTAAGTCCTGAAGCAGATTGACAATTTGCGCCTGAACGGAAACATCCAAAGCCGACACTGCCTCATCCGCCAAAATAAACTGCGGTTGCAGAGCAATGGCACGGGCTATCCCGATTCGCTGCCGCTGTCCTCCCGAAAATTCATGCGGAAACCGCGTAACCAGCGAAGGTGATAATCCAACAGCGCTCAGGAGTTCTTCCACCCGTTCCTGCTTTGCCTTGCCATACAACCCTTCATGAACCGCAAGCGGCTCCCCTATGATATCTCCCACATTCCACCGTGGATCAAGTGATCCGTAGGGGTCTTGAAAAATCATCTGCATATCACGGCGAACGGATCGCAACTCAGAATTTCCTAAACGTGTCAGCTCCCGATCCTGGAACCATACCTGCCCTGAGGTCGGACGTTCCAGCTGCATCAGCAGCCGACCTAAAGTAGACTTACCGCTGCCGGATTCTCCGACCAATCCAAAGGTTTCGCCCTGCCGGATTGAGAACGATACATCATCCACCGCCCGGATCGAAGCACCCGTCCGACCGGGAAAGCTTTTTTTCACCGGATAATACTTGCGAATTCCATCCACTCTAAACAAGTCCTGCTTGTTCTGGACGGTTTCCGTGATAGTCTCATTGGATTTAGGGGAGTTCTTTACCTGTACGCCATGACTGCTCACCTTAGCCCCATCAACAGCAGATACGTTCGTCAATTCTTCCTTTACTTCGGTTGCCTTTGCAACAGCATCTGCCGTGATCTGCCCTTTCACCGATAGCTCTGTAATAAGCCAATCGCCGGACGCAGCCAATTGCTCCGAATGCCAGCAAGCTACCTCGCGTTCATCCTTGGCTACCAGCGGTGGCGCTTCGTTTTTGCATTGATCTGTCGCATGCGGGCAACGCGGGTGAAACAAGCAGCCGGAAGGCAATGCACTCAGGCTCGGAATTGCCCCCGGGATCGAAAACAGCTTGCTGCTGCGATCTGTATCCAGTGTTGCCACCGAACGAAGTAACCCTCTAGTGTAAGGGTGCAATGGCAGCTCGAACAGTTCTTCCGTTACTGCTTGCTCCACAACTCGACCGGCATACATCACAACAATTCGATCCGCAACCTCTGCGGCAATACCCAAATCATGCGTAATCAACAGAATCGACATGTTGAATTCTGTCTTTAATTCCTGAAGCAATTGCAAAATTTGTGACTGAATCGTTACATCCAGCGCCGTTGTTGGTTCATCCGCTATTAGCAGCTCAGGGCCACATGAAAGTGCCATTGCAATCATCGCCCGTTGTAGCATCCCACCGGACAGCTCTCCGGGGTATTGCTTCATACGAATTTCCGGTTCAGGAATCCCTACCCTGTTCAGCAAATGAACCGCATGAGCCCATGCTTGCTTTCGTGTCTTCCGGTCATGCTCCATGATGATTTCTATCAGCTGATACCCGATAGTGTACACCGGATCAAACGCCGACATCGGCTCTTGAAATACCATCGCCATCTTTTTGCCACGAAGTGAGCGTAATTCCTGCTGTGACAAAACGGTCAAATCTATGCCCTGCAACCGTATTTGTCCTTGGGCAATTCGTCCGTTCTCATAATCGATTAGCCGCATAATCGCCTTGGAGGTAATCGTTTTTCCGCTGCCAGATTCACCGACGAGGCAGACCGTTTCTCCCGCCCTGATCGTCAGTGATACGTTGTCGAGTGCTTGCAGCAAACCTTTTTTAGTGTGAAAATCGACCGACAAATGTTCAATCTCCAGCAATGATGACAAACGAACTCCCTCCTTCTATAGCACTTAAGAATAGGCTTCCTGATGCTAGTTTGCGTTCTTTTTCGGGTCCAACTGGTCTCTCAGCTTGTCGCCCAAAATATTGACTGACAACACAAACAACGTAATGGCTAGGCCAGGAAAGGTACATATCCACCAAGCTACTGTCAAATATCCTCGTCCTTGAGACAATACTGTTCCCCAATCTGGAATTTCCTTTACCGTGCCAAGTCCCAGAAAGCTTAATCCCGATCCGGCCAAAATAGCGCTACCGATGCCAAGCGTCGCCATCACGAGCAAAGGGGACAAGGAATTAGGAAGCACATGACGCCAAAAGATGCCGAAAGGTGTAACTCCGATGGAAAGCGAAGCAATGACGTAAGAACGTCCTTTTATACTCATAATTTGGCCTCGCATAACTCTTGCATAACCGGGGACAGCAGATATGGCTACCGCCAGCACAATATTGAACAAGCTTGGGCCAAGAGCCGCCGCAATCGCCAAAGCCAGCAGAATTCCGGGAATAGTCATCAAAATATCAATAAATCGCATCAGTATCGAATCCACTGTACCGCCAATGTAACCTGAGAGCGCACCAATAATTCCACCCACCAGACCGCCGACGAGTACCGACATGAAGCCAATAAACAGAGAATCCCGACTTCCGTGAACAACCAGACTGAATACATCCCGCCCAAAATAGTCCGTTCCGAACCAGTGAGAAGCACTTGGGCCTTGTAAAATATGGTCGCTTAACATTTCTGTGGGTGCATAAGAAGCAATCCATTGCGGAAACGCCGCACAGACGATTACGAACACAATAATCAGTCCCGCCGCATATACGAACCCATCCGACACTCCACCGAGCCGCCACCTTCCAGTTTGCCGAGCTACCCGCAGCTTTCTTTCCTTCCAAATTGTTTTGGCAGCCATTGTTTCTCTCAACCGACTTCCTCCTCCCTGAATCCTTCCGGCTTACGCCGAGCGTCTAACCCTTGGATCAATGAACGTATACGATATATCCACCAGTAGATTTACGATCACATACATGATGGCAGAGAACAATACAACTCCCTGCACAACTGGTAAGTCTTTAGCCATAATTGCGTCCGCAATTAAACGCCCAATGCCTTGCCGTGAAAATACCGTCTCACTCACAACTGCTCCGGCCAGCATTTCTCCCATCAGCATCCCGATCATCGTTATCGCTGGAATCAACGCATTGCGTAGCGCATGGCGATACATAATAACCTTCTCAGACAAACCCTTGGAACGGAGCGTTACGATGAACTGCTCATTAATGACTTCCAGCATACTGTTACGCACCATTCTGACAATGAACCCTGCACCGACAATGCCCAAAGTGAGAGACGGAAGCACAAGAGTTTTCCAACCGTCCGAGCCCATAGCAGGCAGCCATCCCAAGTGAATGGAGAAAATAAGCAACAGCAGAATGCCTGACCAGAATGTGGGCATAGAAATGCCGAACAATCCAACGATTCGTGCAATGATATCAATCGGTTTATCCCGATGAATGGCCGACAGCACTCCAAGCAGGACACCAATAATGACCGAAATAGCAGAACCCGCAAGCGTCAGCGCCAGTGTAGGCGGGAGATTGACCCATATTTTAGGCAGCACCGGATCAGCATTGAGCAGTGATTTTCCAAAATCACCTTGTAGCAGATTTCCGAAATAGTTCAAAAACTGAACATGAAAAGGCTGATCCACTCCCAGCTTATGACGCAAATTGGCGATCATCTCTGGCGTGGCCGTTGAAGGGTCAAGAATCGAATCTACCGGGTCCCCCGGGAGCAGATACAAAATGCTGAATACCAAAATACAGGAACCCAGAATGACCAACAAAGAAGTAACCAGTCTTTCTGCAACAGCTCTGATCATAGCCCACACTCCTTCCCTACTGGATGGTCCCCAGAAATTACTTAGCAATACTATTTTTGAATACGCACATCGTTAAAGAGCGGATAACCCACTAAATCGAATTTGAGACCCTGCACTGACTTGGCTGCTCCAACCGTATAAGGGAAAACATAAATCGGAATGATGACGGCCTGATCACGTATTAGCTGTTGCACCTTTTTATAAATCTCCTCCCGCTTGGCATCGTCCTGTTCAATAGCTCCCTGCTCCAACAGCTTGTCGACCTCTGGATTGGAGAAGTTAGGCAGTGTAGGCCGCTGATTTGGTGCCGCTGTGTGGTAAAAAGCATATAAAGCGTTCGGGTCCACATTGACCTGGCTATTTCCGTAGAAATCATAGTTTCCGTTCGTATATACAACTGTTGCAATATCCTTGGTAATTTCAATCTTCACATCAACACCGATTTTCTTCAGCTGCTGCTGAATAATGGCTGCAATGTCGTTCCGTTTTTCACGGTTCGGAGTGCCGTCTACATAATGCAGCGTCAGACGTTGTCCATCCTTCACCCGAAAACCATCCGTTCCCTTAGCCCACCCCAACTCATCCAGTAACTGATTGGCCTTGTTAAGATCAGGCTGCAAGCCGTTTTCCAGTGATTTATCATATCCAAAAATACTTGGAGTGAGTGGCGACCAAGCCTGTTCATAAGTTCCTAGATACAGCGTTTTGACGATCGTCCCCACATCAATACCATATTGCAATGCCTGCCTCGCCTTTAATTCATTCCACGGTGTCTTCTTTTGGTTAATGAACAGTGTATATGGCAATCCTAGGGTATTGACCTGCAACAATTGGAAATTAGGGTCACTCTTCAACGTCAAAATGTTCTGCGGTGGGACGGTTTCAGCGGTCAAAGCCTGCCCACTCTGCACACTGCCGATCCGGGTCGCCTCCTCCGGAACAATTTTAAAGGTCACGCTGTCCAAATACGGCGCTCCCTGATTCTCAATAGTTTCCGGTGCCCATTTGTAATCCGGGTTACGTTCGATTTTGATTTCTGCATTTTCGTCCCATTTTACAAACTTAAAGGGGCCTGTACCCACTGGATGCTTACCGAATTGATCTCCATATTTTCTAACTCCTGCTGGCGAAACAATGGCTACAGCCGGAACACTTAAATTGCTCAAAAATGCCTGCGATGGTCGTTTCAGATTCAATTTAATCGTGTATTCGTCAATCACCTGTGAGGATTCATAGGGAGCCAGCAAGTTAGCGGCATTACCTACTACGGCTTGCGGATCAATAATCCGATCATAGCTAAATTTGACGGCTTCCGCATTGAACGGAGTTCCGTCATGGAACTTAACATCCTTGCGCAGCTTGAATGTATAGCTTTTGCCATCCTCGGAAACGCTCCATTCGGTTGCCAGCCAAGGCTTAATCGTATTGTCCGGTAGCTTTACCACCAAGTTATCGAATATCGCACGATATACCCGAGATGCTACTGCCAATCCACTCTTATGCGGGTCCAGTGAATCCGGCGATGTTGCCAGTGCATAGGTAAGATCTCCACCTTCTGCAGCTTGCCCGCCTCCCGCTGCATTCGCCTCAGTATTCGTAGAATTGGCCCCGCTATTACCCGAGCATGCCGATAAGACCAGCACCATCGACAGGGTTAAAGCTACCATTTTTGCAAATCGACTTGTTCGTTTCACCTAAAAACACTCTCCGATCTGATGGGTGATGTTATGATTACATTGCATTTTTGGAGCCGATGTTTCATTGTTGATAATTCCAATGAGATATATATGAATTATGTTAATAACTGTATACCTGCGTTTTTATAGTGTCAATGCAGGTTCTAATTGGAATGCTCTATAGATGGATAGAAGACTTGAATTGACAACAAAAAAGAGCCGATAGGATACTCTCCCCGACTCTTTTTCATTACTTACTTTCTATTTCGAATTTTTCAGGTATTGAAAAACTGACTGATATTCCCTCTTATCGGATGTTTCTGTTCCCTGTACTCACCTTTCGTATAGCTTCCAATCACCTTACGCCAAAAGGACTGTGCCGGCCTATTCGTGCTCATTTGGGTCACCTTCCAACGTCCGTTAAAACGTCCAAACAGCTCATGAGCCGCCCAAGTCCCAACCCCATTATGCCGATAAGGACGAAGTACAAAGAACTCAGCCATGTAATAGTCAGCTTCTCGATTGCTGGACATTCGGTCAACGAGTGCAAAACCCACAGGAATATCCTGTCTCCAAATCAGAAAAGGTAGCTTCTGTTCACCGCTCGTCCAATATTGATACAAGTCTGGATAAGCCGGGAATGTCCCCTTCTCAGTGACATCAATTCGAAGATAGGCTGTAAAATCATATAAATAAAATTGCATGAGCTGTACAATAATGTCCTTTTGCGACTCCGGTACACTCTTAATAGACAGCTTCAGTTCCGATTTGATATTATACCCCATACTTTCACCTCTCTTGGCGGTTCAATCTGTTCTTTAACTTCGAATTACATCCCATCCAGTGCTGTTCAAAATATGCTAAAATACATATATATTATGACCGGACGAGGTGGAACTCAATGAATATACAAAAGATCATCGACCGGCGCAAACTAGATGAAAAAATGCCGGGATTACCATGGTACGTGCAGCAATTTATGGATTATAAGCTGCCCGACCTGTCCCCTTCCACATTACTAGAATATGTGCGGGATTACGAAGCTTTCTTTTCATGGCTTCGCGCGGAAGGCTTGTCCACCGGAGAAACGAATGCCCAAGTTACACTGGAAGAGTTGGAGACACTTCATATGGACAGTATTACAGGCTTTCGATTATTCCTGTCTACTAAGCGCGAAGGCTCCAACTCCCGTATTACCATTTCACGTAAGCTATCGTCTCTGCGTTCGCTTTTTCATTATTTAAGTCAGATCGCTGAGGATGAAAATTTTTATCCGTTGCTCAAACGCAACATTATGGCTAAGGTCGAAATCAAGCGTATACATAAACCCAAGGATACGGCGGCTAAGCTTAAAGGTAAAATACTGGAAGAGGAAGAACTGCTTGAATTCATCGGTTATATTTATGAAGGCTATGGTCAAGATTTGGCCGATAACAAGCAGGCTTTATACTCCTATGAACTAAATAAGGAACGGGATGCCTGCATCGCCAGCCTCATTCTGAACTCAGGCCTGCGCGTATCTGAAATCGTCAATCTGAATCTGGACGATTTAGACATAAACAATAAACTATTATATGTGTACCGCAAAGGCAATAACGACGAAACCTTTAAAACGCCGGTGTATTTCCGCGAGCAATCCAAAGATGATCTCGTACTTTATTTGTCCCTGAGACATACCCGTTACCGCGCTCCAAAAAAAGAAAAGGCTCTCTTTGTCACACGTCCTAACGGCAGTACAGAAGGCAAACGAATGACCAAAAGAGCGATTCAGGCAATGATCATTAAGTACGCCAAACGGTTCGGCAAGCCTTACCTTACCGTGCATAAGCTTCGTCATTCCTTTGCTACTGACTATTATTTACAAAATGATATTTACAAAACAAAGGAACAGCTGGGGCACGCTTCGACAGAAACAACAGAAGTGTATGCTCACCTGACTGACAAAACCATGTCTCAGGCGATCGAACGGCGGGTAGAGACTCTAACCGACTCAGCCGATTGATGTCTCACCCCTGCTCATTCCTCATTCCTTCTATCTGCTTTTGAATCTGTTCGAGTAGCCAGCGGCCTGCGGGTCCGTTGGCCTCGGCAGGAAATATCTGTATCATTTCATCTGAGTAGTGACCTTGAGCCCAATCCATTTGATGCTCCCAAACCGCTACTCCCTGTACATTTGTCAGCTTATCGGTAAGCTGAGCATCCGATTGTTCCCGCACCATGACCAGCTTCGGATAATCCTCTTGCTTGAAGCCTTCTAGCAACACACAATCATAGGCCTGAAAATGCCGGATCAGTCCGGTAACAGGCTGACTATTCTCCTCTAAAATGGCTGTTCTTCCAGCCGAAACAATAGCTATGCCTTCAGCACCCGCCTGTCGGTGCTTGAACGTATCTGTACCCTCATGATCCATTTCAAATTCATGTCCATCATGCTTAATCACTGCTACGCGTAGACCTGACTTCTGCACATAACGAATCAATCCTCCGAGAAAGGTCGTTTTTCCCGTATTTTTGAATCCGACGATTTGACATACAAATGGATGTTTCGTATTCACGTCACCTGTCCACCTTGTAACACCAGTACACGCACCTCTTCACCTTCGCGTAATCCTTCTGTTGTGGGAGGAATCACGATCAGACAGTCGCTGTCCTTAATGGTCACCATGACACTGGATTCATCTACTCGCGCAGGAATCGCGTATACTTGTCCACCACGTATCTCCAGAGAGCTGCGTACAAAGCGTGTATAGTTGTTTACCTTCGTATAATCTGCGCCTAACTTCGCCGTCCAGGTTTGTAAATATGGATGTGCCGAAGATACCATCATTTGGATCGTCGGCCGTACAAACAGCTCACAGCCTACAAAGCACGCACCGGGGTTGCCTGAAAGCGCAAATAACAGCTTGCCGTCAATTACTGCGGCTGTGGTCACACTTCCTGGACGCATCGTAACCTTGTTGAACAGCATATTCACATCTTCTTGTCGTACCAGATCACCCATAATATCAAAATCCCCCACCGATACTCCTCCACTCGTGACCACGATATCATAGGCATCTATCGCTTCACGTACAGAAGTACGGGCAAGGCTCAAATCATCATGAATGGCTTGTAAAATAAACGGCTCTCCTCCTGCCTCTCTAATTTGAGAAGCCAACATATATGTATTACTGTTTCGAATTTTCCCCGGTTGTAACGGCTCATCCACTGCAAGTAATTCCGATCCTGTAGAAAATACGGCCACCCTTGGCTTCCTGTAAACAGGTACCCGGTGTACTCCAAAAGTAGCCAGTACCGAGATGTGCCCTGCTCCCAGGCAGGTTCCCTTACTAAGCAAAAGCCGACCTTCCTGAATCTCATGACCAATCTGTGTCACATTTTTGCCAACTTCTATACGCTTCTTCAAGCCGACATATGTCTGTCCGTTTTCCTCTCGCAGCTGTGTCGCTTCCAGCATGACAACCGTGTCCGCTCCTTCAGGTAATTGCGCTCCTGTCATGATGCGGGCAGCCATTCCAGTCTCCACCCGCTTGTCCGATACGGTGCCACATGGAATTTCATCAATCACATGTAGCCAGATTTCCTGACCGGATGAGCACACTTCGGTGTCCGAGCCTAGGATCGCATAACCGTCCATACCTGACCGACGAAAACGGGGATACGGGTGTGGTGCGGTCAAATCCATCGCCAAATAACGTCCATGCGCCTGCTCCAGCTCTACGTCTTCCCTTTCACCCTGTTTAACATAGCTAGCTATCCTGCTTTGTGCCTCTTCCACCTGAACTGCTTTACGCTGGAATTTTTCTGCGTTTAATGATGTATGATTCATAATCTCACTCCGTTCTTCTAAAATGCCCTCTTTCTGTTATAACGCTAAAACCGTTATCTGGCAAATCGGGAGGGGGTGTTTAGATCTTCGACTTCGGTTGCTTTTACCCCTATTGACAGTCTAAGTATGTATGGCAATAAAAATAACCCGTGAATTCTACGGGTCATTTCTATAACTTTTTAAGTGCTTTAAGCTTATTATGAGACATAGAGCAAGTGAAGTCAGATTCTTCGAATCGTACCTCCAAATGCGTTAGACTCGATCTCACAAAACCAAGTCGTGATAGCTGAAAAGCTTCCTTGCAAGTCTGTGTGGTTAGCCCGATCGTATAAAAGCAATGCCCCAAATTGAAAACGCGGTACTTCATCAGTTCTTTTCTTTTTTCTTAAGCTCAGCCGGTATCGGTTTAGCACCAAATACTGTTTTTTCATTTTTGGTAGATTCGTTAGCGTATTTTCCCAGTCTTATATTTAAAACTCTCGCCAATCTCTTTTCCATTTTCGTTCACCTCCTTTCCATAACGGAAGAATGCTGAATGCTTGAATAGCTAAAGCTAAGCATATTATGTGGGACTGTATAAAAAAATTCACTGCGCAAACCAAAACACATACCGTTTTATAATATTTGTGGTTATTGGTCTTATGAATATAAATAAAATGATTGGGTGCATAAACTAAAAACACTAATATTGAACAAGCATTAATAATCAAAATTGTTGATAAATTTAAAGAGACGAAAGGTATAGTTACACATATTGCCGTTGTAAAAGAGACACAAAATGTAAGATTGCTGAAGTGTGCCCCTCCTGAAAATCTTCTTACAAACATGATAGTAACCAGAGCAAATAACGATCCCCAAAAATGCCCGGTCATCCAAGCGATAACCGCAACCATTAGTATCGATGATACTTCGGTAATTTTTATACCAAGCGCATACTCCATCACTTCTACACTTGTTGGACCATCAGGATCAGCTTTTTTTATTTCCGTTGCGATGTACCTTGATAGCGCTTCTAGCACCCTCGTAATCTCCTCTCTCTGAAAAGAAATACGACAAGCCGAAAGTAAGCAATGAAATGGATAGTAATCCTATGGTATTTGAGCTATAGAGCATATACAAAGTAATAAAAATGGTGGCAGCTGATATTAGAGCACCTAGAATCAACAGCTTATTTAGGGACGATAAGTAATTTTCAGCTCTTAAAAAATCATGTGGAGGCTGAATTATAAACGAGAATCCAAAGTTATATTTTCCCATCACAAAAGAAATAAAGTACGCAATAATAATAGAAGATAACTGAATAACGTAAATAGAAGAGCCAGAAGTATCATTAATAACACCTGGTTCTGCTACTCCGAAAAAATTCGCAAACAGAAATACAAATAGTTGTAGGTTAATGTAGGCCGTTAGACCAGAACCAGCAGAAAAAGCTGCTAGATGGGTTTTGATCCCTAAACCGAATCTAAAAAAGATAACCATTAACAAATACTGAAGCGGCAAATCTAATTTAGGCAAGCCTATAACTTCCCTCATTAGAAAGGAAAACAAAGCTATGCCAATTGCATAAAATAATATTTTTCTACGATATTCCCTCACGGGAAGCATATAAAGCTTTAAGACCAAAATAACAGCGGCCAAAGCATCGAATACACCAAGTAATATATATAAAAAAGCAGATAACACAGATACACCATCCTCTTATTTCGCCTGTTGTAATTGTATATTTTACTATTAGATGTGGCAATGAAATAATCTAGTAAACTGGTAATATTTGTTTTTATGTAAGGTAAATATTTATTTTTGTCATCAAAAAATATAAAAAGAACGATTTTAAAATCGTCCTCTTGTTGCAGTTTTAGCCTGGAACCTTCTGAATTATCTATCTGGCATCATCCTTTTGTCGAGCTGCTCAAGTACAAGCGGCCAAGCCTGCTCATGTTGGTTTCTTGAATTCTCGTCTGGTAAACCTGCATGCGTTAAGTAAAGATGCGTGCCATTACCGCGAGGTTTAAGCTCAACAGTGAGAACTGTTTCAGCTCCCTTGGTACCGCCTTCGCCAGTAATCCAAGTCAGCTCGATCAGTCGGTTTTGCTCAAGTCTTAGAAATCTTCCGTAATGTGGATGACGCTTCCCCTCAAAATGCGTTTCGAAAAAGAAGGTCGTGTTCACTTTAGCCTCCATTAATACTGATCCTGGGGCTGCAAACCAACTGTCAAACTGCTTCGTCCAAGCCTGATACAGGACATTCGGAGAACACTCCATTTTTCGTTCCACCATTAGATTAAATGGTCTTTGTGAAAGATCTGGCCAAGAAATAGATAGTACCATTTAATTTTCAATCCCTTCAATCAAACAAAGTTTTGATTATCTCTACATTAATATATCCATAAAAGTGTAGGTTTGGCTGTGCCGCTAGATGATCACCAACGTCATCTCTAAAAATAAAAAAAGGAACTGTGCATCAGTACCACAGTTCCGCGAATCTTTTGTTTTCAAATAAATTGACGATACCCGTCATCGTCGACTTCGTCGGCTGATTTTACCTGAACCGCTACGTGTTTTGGGCTTACTATAAGATTTACGCGGCGAATCAAATATGCTGGAACCGCCACTGTCGCTCCGGTCACGTGAAATCGAGCCTCTGCTCGGTGAACTGCTGGACCCTCTGTCGAACAAACTTCCGCTTGATCCAACGCTAGAATCCGAGTTCTTTCCTCTACGGGTAACCGAACCTTTCCGCTCCACCGTAATCGGCGGAATTGCCTTTTTCTCCTGCACTGTAGGAGCACGATATTGGCCCTGAGAAGGTCGGTATACATCTCTGCTGGAGTAGCCTCGATAGGAGCCTGAACCACGCAACGAATCAAACAGAGCATCTAGTACAGTTGCGGTTAAGTATCCTTTTAGAAAGCTTGAACTGTAATTTTGTTCGACATACTTTTTACTGTCAATTTCAATGAGTGTATCTTCCTTCTTAGCTGGATCTTGCTGCAAATGGTACCACTCATCGCTATATACCAGAAACATCCGCTCATTGCTCTGCGGTGACATTTGTTCCGGTGTACGCTGTTCTTTCAATTCCTCCGCTACTTCCGGGACTGTCTTGCCAGCTGCCCGGTATACATACGAGGTCGAGTTTCCGCTGCCACTAACCGATTCCAGCGGATACGTATCTTTTACACTTGGCGCGCCGCAGCCGCTTAACACGGATACGAACAAGCTCAGCGCCACAATGACCTTTAATGCATACTGCCAGGTGCGTTTGCTCATGTGTAACCCTCTCCTAGCTTGCCCGAATAACCTTGACGTCTCCGGTAATCACTTCTTCTCCTTCATAAAGCATAAAGCGACCGTCCTGCCACTCTACTCGCAACAGATGGTAATCATCAGACTGGTACTGCCACACATGCTGCTCTCCACCCTGTCGGAAAGGAGCACGGCCCATGACGGTAACATGCCCAGAATACTGCTCCTCCAAATGATACGTTGTATCATCCAACTCTAAAATGGTCGGCACTTCCTCAGGGTTGTCAAGTCTGCCGTCGATGGCCTGATATAGTCCAAATTGCAGTGTTTCCCGTTCCTCAATATGAAGATAACTGACTTGATTACCATCCTGAAGCGTCAAAACAACGGCATTCCGGGCACGATTATGTACACGACCTACCACTTCATAGGTGACAAGCGACACTTCACAGATATCACCTGGATTTAAGTGAAGCATGCTTTTCTCTGCTTTCGGCGGCTCCGGCTTAGCAAATAGATTTGAAATTCGTTTCCACACACCCATGGTTATATTCCTGCCTTTCTTAGCCTAGAAGCATGCTGTAATGATCAAGGCGCCAACCAGATGCAGCGCTCCTGAAAACAGACCGAAACCAATTTTACCTTCCTGTGTCCCTTTATCCAGATCAAACTGAGCCCAGTACCGCAACAGCAGACGTACAATAACTTCCAAAACAAGCAGGATGACAAAGGCAATCACAGAATACACAAGCGCTTCGAGCAAATTATTAGCTGTAGCGATAGAGCCTGACAAGATATAGCCTTGTGCAACTAACTTCATAATCATTCGTACCGTTACGGCCATATTTCCAGCCTTCACTTCGGCAAAATCCTTATACTTCGTAAATAAAGAGTCGACATACATTAATGCGAAGATCAAAATAGCCCCCGCACCAGTCCATACAAGCATTGCTTTCATCGTTTCTAAAAAATGCATTTCATACCATCCTCCACATCTTCTTGACCTTCATATAATGTTTTACGCCTCCAGGCAGGGAAAAGCGAAGGAGAAAACGTTTCTCCTTCGCTTCCTGAGCAATCACCCTTGGCCGCACTGCTAAAATGTTCTTATTTATTTTCGTATTGCTTCAACAAAGCGGCAAGCTCATCGTCCACGGCGCTTTTCTTATCCAGCTCTTTGAACTCCTCATCCAACGATTTTTCCTTAGAAGACATTTCGTTGCTCGCTTCGGCACGTGCTTCTGCTTGCAGCATTTTTTCTTCCATACGCTTCAATCCGGCAGTTGCCGTATCAGAGCTAAAACCGTTCATAGCTTTGTTAATTTCAGTTTGCGCTTTAGCTGCATTATAACGAGCAACCAGTGTCTCGCGCTTGTTTTTCATTTCTGTCAGCTGTCTGCGCATTTCATCCAGCTTGCCACGCAGGTTATCGGCTGCAGCTTTGTTCTGTTCGTAACCAGCTTTGAACTCATTCATTTTTTGTTCAGCAGATTTCTTTTCTTCCAGCGCGCGACGAGCCAGATCTACATTTTGTGCTTTTGCAGCGGTATGTGCCTGTTCTTCGCGTTTCTTTACCAAAGCAGCCTGTTCTTCGTATTGCTGTTTGAATCTCTTTTCAATAGCAATTTGAGCGGCTACCGCTTTCTCTGCATCTTCCAGGTCCTCTTGCATATCACGAATGTATTGATCCGTCATTTTAATTGGATCTTCTGCCTTGTCAATAATGGCGTTAATGTTGGACATCGTAAGATCTCTTAATCGTTTGAAAATAGACATGTGAAGTTCCTCCTAGAGTTGAATGCTTAAATTTTAAGCTCTGTACACATGTTTACGCAAGCTTTGCAAAGAGGGTTTCAAAAATATCTAAAAGCCGCGCAAATAAGGCTCTGGGATGTCGGCCTGTACTTTTAGCTCCCGCGATGCATGCAGCGCCCAATAGGGATCACGCAGCATGGCACGGCCTATTGCTACCAGATCAGCTTCTTTCTGCTGAACAACCCGACGGGCGTCCTCATAATCATCCAGTAAGCCAACAGCAATTACAGGTACATTCAGCTTTTCACGGATGGTATGAGCCAAATCCACCTGATAGCCGGCACGCGCAGACGGGCCTCCGCCAGAACCAATCGGACCCTCACCACCAGAAGAGATATGGAAAATGTCCACACCCGCATCACGATATCGTTCCCCTACGCCTGTTATGTATTCCACATTATATCCATCCTCGACGTATTCTTTGGCAGATATCCGCATAAGCACAGGCATATCAGCAGGAAGAACCTCTTTAACAGCATGTATGACCTCAACACCGAACAGTGACAAATCCTGCCCATATTCATCTTCTCTGGCATTTGTTAAAGGCGAATGAAATTGATGGATCAGATAGCCGTGAGCGCCATGTATCTCGACCGTGTCAAAACCTGCTTCCACCGCGCGGCGCGCGCCTTCTTTGTATGCCTGAACCAGTTCCCTGACTTCAGCTGTCTTTAAGGCGTGCGGCTCTTTAAAGCGTTCGCTAAAAGGAATCGAGGAAGGACCCACAGGTTGCTCAGCATCTTCAGCCTTGCGTCCAGCGTGGCCTAGTTGAATGCCAATTTTGGCACCATACTTGTGAACTTCCTCTACAATCTTACGATATGCAGGAATATGTTCGTCACTCCAAATACCCAAATCACGATCTGTAATACGTCCATCTGGATGGACCGCTGTCATTTCCACAATAATAAGTCCAGTGCCTCCTACTGCCCGGCTCACATAATGGACATGATGCCAATCCGTTGGATTTCCGTCCTTGGCCTCCACGCTGTATTGGCACATCGGGGGCATGACAATCCGATTTTTTAAAGAAAGCCCCTTTAATTGATAAGGAGTAAACAAGTCGGTCACTTTTATCCATCCTTCCTTCAATTCCATGTCTGTATAATTATGAATTGCATCCCCATTATACACCAGCTGTCACGGTATACCGAATTCGTTGTAAGGCTAAAACTTGCGAAAATGCTCCTGTTTTCGGTCATGTTTAAGAGAATATGTACGTTTAGCTCCATCATCTTCATTGATAATCGTTTCATCGTGGACTTCTTTCCAGTCGTTTATGAGCCGAACTTGGTAACCAGCATATTTTTAATAGGACAGGTACATAATAGTCGAGAGCACCACTAGGTATCACTGCACGGAAAGGGGGGATACATATGCCGTACAGGGGAGTGTTGCCAGGCTTGGCACTGTTACTAGCATTTTCAAGTTTACCCGTTCACGCGGATGCGCCTCCCAACATCGGAACGCCCCATCCCAAGGAAGCAGCTGTTGCTTCTTCTGTACAACAGAGCACAGATCGAGCAACTCCTACATTAGCAATGCTGCGAAAAAAACATGCGGACATTTTTAAAATGTGCGGCCCACACACCCGCCAAATTGCCCTAACCTTTGATGATGTGCCCGATTCTAGGTATACGCCGCAGGTTTTGGACGTATTACACGCCAACGGCATCAAAGCTACATTTTTCATCGTCGGTCACCGTGCGGAAAAGCATCCTGGGATCATACGCCGTATTATCCGTGAAGGCCATGCTATAGGAAACCATTCCTATACTCATCCGGATTTTAGGAAGGCCACACCAGAACGCTTTCGCAACCAGATTACAAAAACAGAACGTATTTTACAAGCCAGCGCAGGTTTTCGCCCCAAGTTGATTCGTCCACCCTACGGTGAAATCACGGAGCCTCAAATCCAGTGGGCACGTCGTCATGGCTACATGATTGTCAATTGGAATGTAGACTCTCTCGACTGGAAGGGACTAAGTAAAACACAAATTCAGCGCAATGTGATCCCAGCTACTGGGCCTGGCTCTATTATTTTAATGCACGCAGGTGGAGGTCAAAGTTCCAACTTGCAAGGCACTGTCCAAGCTCTGCCGGGTCTAATTCACTCTCTAAAAGCTAAGGGCTACAAATTTGTGACAGTCCCCCGGCTACTCCACACATCGGAACAGAAATAACCATATGTTTATGATTGAGCTACAAGCTAAAGCAACGTAAAAAGGCTGTCTTACCAGCAGAAGTTTTCTGCTCGTCAAGACAGCCTTTTTTATGGATAGGACCTGATAAGAGTCTGACCTAGTTATATGCGGTAGGATACAGGCATTAAGTTTACATAATATATATTATGTTTAATTAAACCGTATATACGTATAATGCTATTTATCAATAACGTACAGCTTCACATTTTGAAATCCAAAGTCGTTCACAAATGATTTGTTGCCAGGAATAAAGATATCAATCCGTTTTCCTGTAATGGCGCTGCCCTGATCGCGAGCGACAGCTACAAAAGAATGATCCGGCAAACCTGGGTGGGAATAGCCTGTAACCAGCACTTTCGTGCCCATCGGAATGACGTTCGGGTCTACCGCAATTGTACCTAGTTTAAGCGGATTGCCGTAGTAGTCCACTGCTCCCCATTTACCATTCTCATCGGCTGCGGCAGAATACGCAGTAGCCTTAACGTCAACTATTTTGCTATAGTTAAATGTTTTGCCCCACGCTTCAATCGTTGGCCCCTCATTCGCTGGTGCTTTCTCCGTAAGAAGCTGCGGCTTCGAATCCGAAGCTGCATTCACACTTTTTTCACCAGGTACCTTAATTTGCAGACCTGCATATATATTGTTAGAGGCAATGTTTGGGTTCGCCTTCGTCAGCTCGTCCACTGATACTCCATAACGTTGAGCAAGCAAAAAGAAGGTATCGCCATCTTTGGCAGTATGAAGCGAAGCAGCATCCGCTACTCCAGCTGTCTGTGCCAGCCCTGCAATGGCTGCGGCAAGCACCGCAAATTTCATGGTTTTTCCAATATGTTTTAGATGTTTCAAAGATATGTACCTCCTCTGTTATGCCTGCGAAGTTAGCTGTCGGATTCGGACTCAGGAGAAGCCCTATGCTTGTGCAATTCACCCCTAGGCATATTCCATATCGTCTTATGACGTATCGGAAAGACTGCCGTTGTTACGTCCCCCGCACTTCCCATAGTTTGGGCCCAGCATTCAGCGTTTGTCATAACCGCATGCTGTCCCGGTAAGTTTTGGCTTACTGCATAATATCACAATTTTGTAACCTTATCCGCATGAAAATGTTGGGAACCTTGAACATGATACTATACTCGTTACAATTTTGTCACCAAGAAATCGATATTTGTTACGAAAATATGGTGAAATGGTGACAAAAAAAGAAAAAGCCCTCCGTCAAACGGAGGGCTTTTTTATAGCTCATATCAGCACTTTCTTACAATACTTTGGCAAGAAAATCACGGGTGCGATCATGGCTTGGAGTACCAAATACCTGCTCTGGTGTACCTTGCTCTACAATTTGACCGTTATCCATAAAGATAATTCTATCGCCTACCTCGCGGGCAAAGCCCATTTCATGCGTCACGATTACCATGGTCATGCCGCCTTCGGCGAGCTTCTTCATTACATCCAGAACCTCTCCAACCATTTCAGGGTCCAATGCAGAAGTCGGCTCATCGAACAGCATTACGTGCGGCTGCATGGCCAAAGCACGCGCAATCGCAATACGTTGCTTCTGACCACCGGATAGCTGGTTCGGATAGGTATTCTTCTTATCCTCAAGCCCTACGGTACGCAGGAGTTCTAGCGCAATTTTTTCCGCTTCCTTCCCTGACTGTCTTCTAACCTGCGTTGGTGCAAGCGTCAGGTTCTGCAACACTGTTTTATGCGGGAACAGATTAAAATGCTGAAACACCATCCCCATCTTCTCCCGGGTTACATTAATATTATGACCACGAGCTGTAATCGGCTCGCCCTCAAACAAAATCTCCCCGTTCGTAGGCTGTTCTAGCAGATTCATGCAACGCAAAAACGTACTCTTCCCCGAACCGCTGGGACCGATGATGACGACGACTTCACCTTTGGCGATATCTATATCAATGCCTTTTAAAATCTCATTCTTGCCGAACGATTTACGCAGTTGTTTAACGGTGATCACTGGCTCTCAACTTCCTTTCCCATAAACCCAGCAGCTTAGACAAGCTGAATGTCATTACAAAATAAATAGCGGCTGCGATTACGAACGGACTTAATCCTTCGTAGGTAATGTTCTTAATGACCTGGGCCTGATACATAATATCCACCATCCCAATGGTCGAAATAATGGATGATTCTTTAATGATCGTAATAAACTCATTACCGATAGCAGGCAAAATAGATTTAAACGCTTGCGGCAAAATGACATGACGCATAGCTTTACCTCGTCCCATACCCAATGAACGGGCAGCCTCCATCTGTCCACGGTCTACTGCCTGGATACCTGCACGGAAAATTTCAGCCAGATATGCCGAGCTATTCAGAGACAATGTGATTATACCAGACTGGAGTGGAGTAAAATTGACACCCAGCGTCAAAGCAACCCCGTAGTGAATGATCATGAGTTGCACCAGCATAGGTGTGCCACGCAGGATCTCCACATAAGTGGTACCTAACCACTCAATGATGCGTATACCACTCATCCGCAGCAAGGATACGATTAGACCAATGATGAATCCGAACAGTACTCCGAGTGCAGACAGCAACAGAGTGTAGCCGATACCCGTAGCGTATAAACTGCGGTATTTCCAAAAAATATCTACAATGTTATTAGAAGAAACCTGACGATCCGCAGAAAGTGCACTCGCTTCCGTGGAAAACTTCTCAATCGAACCGTCTGCTTTCAGGCGAGCCAACGTTTTATTTACAGAAGCAAGCAATTCTGCATTCCCTTTACGGATACCTACAGCTGTTTCTGCTCCTGCATCCTCAGGCACAGCCTTGGCAAGGGTTACGGTACCGTCTAACGTGTATCCTTTAGCAACCGTATCTTCGATCACGACAGCGTTCACACGCTGGGTCCGCAGCTGGAGTACCAGGTCAGATATTTTGTCCAGTGAAGTTACAGAGGCATTGGGCACTTTTTGAGCAATTTCTTCCTGAATACTTCCCTTTTGTGCGCCGATCTTCTCGCCTTTCAAAGCATCCATCGTCGGATATTTGTCTTTATCCTCCGGGCGTACCATGATGACTTGCTTGGAGCGATAGTATACATCCGAAAAATCAATACTCTTTCTGCGTTCATCCGTTGGTGTCATACCGGACAGTACCAAGTCTACACGACCACTTTGCAGAGCAGGCAGCAAAGAGTCAAAACTCATGTCTTCAGGGACCATCTCCGCATCCAAATCTTTGGCGATTTCCTTGGCGATATCCACATCGAACCCAACAATGGTATCCTTACCGTTAATGACTTTATGAAACTCATACGGCGGAAAGTCGGCACTCATGCCCACTACAAGTTTTTTCTGTGGCTTTGCTTCCGTTCCGTATGCATTGAGCATGGGAAGACCAGTCAACAGCAAGATAACCGCCGTCAAAACCAGGGCGGTAAAACGATATGCCTTTTTCAATCTTTTTTTCTCTCCTTAAATTCTTTATAATAAATAAGATTGTGTCATTATAAATGAATATGCATGATTATGCAATGAATGTTATAGTACAATTTCAGCATACCTAACGCAGTACCTACATTACAGCTTATATAAAGGAGTTTTCAGCATGGATTTTAAACAGACCATTCAACAGACCATTGAGCAGCATGCCCCACGGTTTAAGAACATTTCGTTATATATTGGCGCAAATCCTGAACTTGGAAACGAGGAATTTCTGGCCGCTGCCCGTTTAAAAGAAGAACTGGTTTTTCACGGATTTGAGGTCCAGGCACCTGTATTGGGCATAGAAACAGCCTTTATTGCAACTTACAAAGCTGCAAAACCCGGACCGGTTGTCGCTTTTCTGGCAGAATATGACGCTCTGAAAGGTCTAGGACACGCCTGTGGGCACCATCTGATATGTATGATGAGTACCGGTGCTGCCGTCGGCCTCAAGTCGATCATCGACGAAACTGGTGGAGAAGTACGGGTATACGGCACACCTGCCGAAGAAACACGCGGTGCAAAGGTTCCGATGGCCGCTGCCGGGTTGTTTGATGATTGCGACATAGCACTTATGACGCATCCTTATGACCGTTACGAAAAATCAGGCAAATCTCTGGCGATTGATGCTGTACAATTCGAATTTTTTGGTCAATCTGCTCACGCGGCTGCCAGCCCGCACGAAGGCATTAACGCGCTGGACGCTGTGATTCAAACGTTCAATGGCATCAATGCGTTCCGTCAACAAGTAAAAAGTACAGTGCGTATCCATGGGATCATTAATCAGGGTGGGCAAGCAGCCAATATTATTCCTGATTACGCCTCAGCCCAATTTTATGTGAGAGCCGCTACACGTCAAGAACTGAACCCGCTGACTCGCCGTGTTATTCAAATTGCTGAAGGAGCTGCTTTACAGACCGGGTGTCGTTTGGAGACCTCCAATTATGAGACTTCTTATGATGAAATGGTCACGAACCGTGTACTTTCCGATGCGTTTACCGCAAATTTGGTGCAGGCTGGCATTTCACAAGAAGATATAACGGAAGGCGAAGATCACGGCTCCATGGATATCGGAAATGTATCGCTTCATTGCCCTGCTATCCATCCTTACATTCAAGTTATTGACGAGAAGCATGCCTTGCATACACCAGAATTCCGCGATTTGACGATGCAGGACCGGGCCATGGAAGGAATGCTGCTGGCTGCGAGAACTTTGGCATGGACTGCTTGCGATGTAATCACGAATCCTGAACTGCTAGCCCGGATAAAAAAAGAATTCGCTCTGCTGAATAACGAACGCTAAATCTTAATTCCGTGTTCTTTCAGAAAGGAGTAGTCAGCCATCATGGATAGTATGAGCAGCTTTTGGACGTTGTTTATTGTGGTGATCCTCATCATTTTTTGGTTTATATTCCGTGCAATACGCAGAAACCGGGGAAACAGAAAAACACGGAGCCGGAATGCTTTTTTCCTCAGCTCCCCATCCCCTTCGTCCCTTGCGCAGGAGCGTCATCCAGAGATTACAGAGCTGATGCAGCTACTGGAGCAATCCATTCCCGCCTCCTATGCTCATAGCGTAAGGAGTCGTGTAATCGAAGCCCACCCTGAGCTGACGGAGCAAGAATATGATTGGCGCTGGCATGAGCTAAAACGATATTTTATGCTATGCGCGATTATGAATCGAGTGCCTATGTTCAGTAGTGATGTGGATGAATTATGGCACGAAATGTTGATGTTTACGCGCGAATATCAGCAATTCTCGGAAGCTTTTTTTGGTCGTATGCTTCACCATGCTCCTCATTCCGGCGGCTCTCAGCCGATGCCTGAGGAGCGGGCGTGGTTTGACTGGTTGTATGTAGAATGCTTTGGCTGGAACCGCTATAGCGCCAGTTTGTGGGGAACTTTTTTTAATCATCCATTACCGAGCGACGAGCTTTCGCGCTATTACAAACTCACAACTTCCGCGCAGCCAGCAGGTGACCGCTGGAATATGCAGGAGAATATAGCTATTTCACAGCAGGCCCAACAAGCGGTTCATAAGATTGTACGACATCTGCGCGAGCGGGTGAATAAAGCGGTGGATGATCCTGAGGGTAAGCAATTGCCTAAGGTCAACTATTTGCAGGTCGACTACTTGTTATTAGCTGTTGTGTGGTATTCATGGTATCAACCTGAACAATTTGCCATACACATGCACCCGGATGCTACAGGTAATGCCGTATTAGCTAGCTCATCCGGCTGTAGCTCGGCAAGCGGCTGTTCGAACTGGGATACGCATCACTCGCACCATCATTCCCCCCATGACAGCTCTCATCATGGAGGCTCTTCTCATCATGATTCAGGCGATTCTGGTAGCCATTCTTCGTGTAGCAGCGGCTCTTCATGTGGAAGCAGCTGTGGTGGCGGGGGCGACTGATCATAGCAAAAAGGGAATTCCTCAGCCAGAAAACTTGGCTAAAGGGATTCCCTTTTTCTTTAACATGACTGGGGTGTTCCTATTCTATTCAGTCCGTTTTTGTTAGCAAATGGTAAATATCTATATACGCTTCGGCCGAAACATCCCAACTATATTCTCCTGCAAAAGCCGTCTGTGTAAGCTTCGACCAATGCTCAGATTGGCGATAAAAATGAACAGCACGACGAATGGTGTTCAGCATATCATGTGCATTGTAGTTCGTGAAACTAAATCCGTTTCCTTCACCTGTGGATTCATTGTAAGCCTGCACAGTATCGTTTAGGCCCCCTGTTTCTCGTACAATAGGGATACTTCCATAACGAAGTGCCAGCAGTTGGCTGATCCCACAAGGTTCGAACCTTGATGGCATAAGATACATATCGCTTGCCGCATATATTTTTCGTGACAGAGGTTCGCTAAAAGCGAGCTGCGCCGACATTTTCAGTGGATAGCGTCCCGCTGCCTCACGGAACCAATGCTCAAAAGCCGGATCCCCTGTTCCCAGCACGACAAACTGGATATCATCATAATACAAGATTTCGTCAAGCACTCTCGTTACCAGATCTAGCCCCTTCATATCTACAAGCCGGGTTACCATGGCAATCATAGGTACGTCTGGCCGCACCGGCAGACCCAGCTCCTTCTGCAGGCCAATTTTGTTTTCCTTTTTCTTTGTCAGATTCGTTCGGTACTTCGTATAAATACGATTGTCCGTGGCAGGATTGTAGCTTTTGGTGTCAATTCCGTTCACAATCCCCGTTAAGCGACCCTGATCTCCCAATTTACGAAGCAGACCCTCCAGCCCATATCCGTAAAATTCCGTTTGAATCTCCTCTGCATAGGTTGGACTCACGGTCGTGACATGATCCGAGTACGTAAGCCCACCTTTCATAAAATTCAGTCTGCCATGATACTCCACACCCTCGGGGGTGAAATAGCTCCCATCCAGGTTGAGCAGCTCAGTTAAGACCTCATACGGAAAATCCCCCTGATACAGCAGATTATGTATCGTAAACACCGTGCGAATATCACTGTAGAAGGGCAAATGTCGATAATCGGCATTCAGAAGCAGCGGAACCATCGCCGTATGCCAATCATGACAATGCAAAATATCCGGCCGAAAGTTCAGTTCAGGCAGCACTTCTAAAATCGCCCGGTTAAAAAAGGAAAAACGTTCGCCATCATCCATATAACCGTAAATACCGTCACGACCGAAGTAATACTCATTGTCAATAAAATAAACCTTGATTCCGTCTAATGTCAGTTCCTCTATTCCACAATATTGATTACGCCAGCCTACGGCTACTTGCTTCACCGCTACCGGACGCAGAGACTTTTTATAAGTATCGGGAATCCCCGCATATTTAGGTAAAATGATTCGGACGTCGCACCCCGCCTGACGAAGTGCCTTCGGCAGTGCGCCAATGACATCAGCCAACCCGCCTGTTTTAATAAATGGATGTGCTTCTGCTGCCGCAAACAAAATGTTCATATGTGCTTCCTCCTTATGTGTTTAATCTGCTTTTTTAGGCCTCCGAGGCGCTTTCTTGAGTATAACGATGCTCAGGGGTGGTATGGTCACCTCCAAGCTGTGAAGCTGTCCGTGGCAAGGGATGGGGGCGGTCCGTATTATTCCCGTATTCAGCTGGTCCCTTCCCCCAAAGTCCTTATGATCACTGTTCAGCAGTTCGATATAACTCCCGGCCTTTTCCAGCCCAATTCGGTAGTTCTCTCTGGGCACGGGCTGAAAGTTAATAAGCACGACCAGTGTATCTCCCGGCTTTTTACTTTTACGTAAATACGTAATTACGCTCTGCCCACGGTCCTCCGCCTCAATCCACTGATATCCATCCCACGAATGATCCAGTTCCCATAATGCCTTTTCCTGAATATACAAATGATTCAGCGCTTTCGTAAAAGCGTGCAGCGAACGGTGACTGTCATAATCCAGCAGAAACCAGTCAAGCTGCTCCTCATCCTTCCATTCGATGAATTGGCCGAATTCCCCTCCCATAAATAAGAGTTTTTTGCCCGGTGAGGTGATTTGGTAACCGAGAAGCGCTCGAAGCCCGGCAAATTTTTGCTCATAGCTACCCGGCATTTTATCAAGCAACGACTTCTTACCATGAACAACCTCATCGTGCGACAACGGCAGTGTAAAATTCTCGCTGTACGCATAAGCTATGGGGAATGTCAGCAAATTATGGCGCTCCGGCCTCTGATCGAAATCCGTTTCGATATAATCAAGCGTATCGTTCATCCAGCCCATATTCCATTTGTAATTAAAACCGAGTCCTCCATCGCTTACCGGGGAAGTCACCATCGGCCAGGCACTGGACTCCTCTGCCATCATCAGAGCATACGGATAATAGCGGAATACTGTTTCATTCAGTTGTTGAAGAAAGGCAATAGCCTCCTCATTTTCAATGCCTCCTTTAGAGTTAAAACGATATTGACCGTCCTGCTTTTCAAAATCCAGTCGTAGCATACTCGTCACAGCATCTACGCGCAGGCCGTCAATATGGTACACATCCATCCAGAATAGCGCATTAGATATCAGGAAAGAACGCACCTCCGGCTTGCTGTAATCAAACGTCAGTGTTCCCCAGCCGGGCTTTTCCGCAATCAGCGGATCCGCGTATTCGAACAGGGGCGATCCGTCAAACAGCCTTAATCCATGAGCATCTTTTGCAAAATGGGCTGGGACCCAATCCATCAGCACTCCAATTCCCGCCTGATGGCAACGATCCACCAAATACATAAAATCATGCGGTTCTCCATACCGGCTTGTGAGTGCAAAATATCCGGTGAGCTGGTAGCCCCAGGAAAGATCATACGGATGTTCACTCAGCGGCATTAGCTCAATATGTGTATACCCCATATCGGTCACATAAGGCACAAGAAGCTCAGCTATTTCCCTGTATGTATAAAACGTACCATCTTCTTTTTGCTTCCAAGTGCCCAGATGAAGCTCGTATATGTGCAGAGGCTTTCCATAAGGTGCTCTACGTTTTCGGCGCCAAATCGCATCGTTCCAAGCATAACCATCTATAGAAGCTACCACAGAAGCCGTTGCCGGTCTCACTTCAGCACGTACCGCGTAAGGGTCTGCTTTCAGAAATCGTTCACCGTTTGCACCCGTAATTTCGTATTTGTAAAAAGTTCCTTGGGATATCCCCGGAAAAAAACGACTCCAAAAACCGGATTTGGGAACCCTATATAAGGAATCCTGTTCCCCATTCCAGTTGTTGCGATCTGTAGCAAGCCCGACATGGAGAGCATGAGGAGCCCAGACCGTAAAGCGGACGCCCTGTTCTCCGTTCTCCACAGTAAGGTGGGAACCCAAAGATCGGTAGCTGTGATAAAGCGTTCCTTCATGAAACAAATAAATATCTTCTGATGAAATAGCCTGTTGCGGAAGAGTTTGGTCTGTCATCACGTCACCACCCTTATATGTTTTGTAGGTAAAAATGTATGAATCGGTAATGCATTCGCTTTTGGGTCAAAGCTGACCTGAGTTATTACCCCATTCTAGCCACAATGAACAGAAAAATGACTAGGAAAAAAATAAACCTTAGTTTTGGGGGAATCTTATATACCTTATGGTTTCAAGAGTACCCCATACCGTTTATGTATGTACTACACTGACAACTAAACCGGGAGGGAAACGAAATGTTTAATAAAGAATGCATTGCCATGCTGCTGGCAGGCGGAGAGGGACGCCGTCTTGCTCCCCTTACTTCAACGATTGCAAAACCCGCCGTACCTTTTGGCGGTCATTACCGGATCATCGATTTTCCTCTCAGTAACTGCGTAAATTCAGACATTGATACTGTAGGTGTACTGACGCAATATGAGGCAGAATCCTTGCACGAACATATCGGGGATGGAACACCATGGGGTCTTACAAAAACAGATGACAAAGGAATTACCCTGCTTCCATCTTATAACACAGGTAACGCTGAATACTTAGGAACGGCAGATGCTATTCATAAGAATATCGAATATATTGACAGCCAAAATCCGGAGCATGTGCTTATTTTATCCGGTGATCATATTTACTATATGAATTATCGTGAAATGCTAAACCACCATAAGGAAAAAGGAGCTGCGGCTACCATTTCTGTCATGGAGGTACCTTGGGATGAAGCACACCGTTTTGGTGTTATGAGTGCCGATGAAGATCTGCGTGTCACAGAATTTGCAGAGAAACCGGAGAAACCGGAAAGTAATTTGGCCTCTATGGGGATTTACCTTTTCAAATGGGATTACTTAAGAAATTACTTGTTAGAAGACGCACAGGATGCTCAATCCAGTCATGATTTTGGTAAAGATATCATCCCTAAAATGTTAGCGGACCAAGAATCCTTGTACGTTTATGAATTCCAGGGCTATTGGAAGGACGTGGGTACCGTTAAAAGCCTATGGGATTCACACATGGATTTGTTACAGGATGATTGTGCTATCGACCTTCAACGCAAGGACTGGCCGATGTATACACGTGAACGCCGCACAAGGTTGAGCGCACAAAAGGTACCTAACCGTCAAACACAACCATTGGGCAGCTTGCTGCATGATTCCTGCCAAGTAGAGGGCCGAATAGAACGCTCCGTTGTATTTAGTGGTGTCGAGGTAGGTAAAGGATCAGCCATCAAAGAAAGTATCGTTATGCCTGACACACGCATTGGACGTAACGTCCATATTGAACATGCGATTATCGGTGAAGGTGCTGTGATTCGCGATGGTGCTGTCATTAAAGGTAACCCGGGCGAAATTATGGTCATCGGACCCAATGAAACGGTATTTGGTAAAATGGCGGTACGACCGCAAACTACACGTATGCTGAAAGAAGCTTACGAGCGCAATACACGCTTGCGTGCCGAAGGTTTTACCTCATAACGTACCCCCAAATTAAAAACAGCCAGCCCTCCCGATTGAGAGGACTGGCTGTTTTTCTAATTACACCTATAAGTAGGCTTTAAATCTGTCCTTCAGTAAGTTGTGATGGTTCCACGGACTGCTCTGCTTGCAGAGCAGGTAATGAAACCGTAATCGTAGTTCCAGCCCCCAGTTCACTTCTGATGAGCATCTGACCATGATGGCGCTCGATAAACTGTTGCGAGATTGCCAATCCCAGTCCAGTACCACCGTTTTGGTGGTCTACCTGGAAAAAGCGGTCTCTGACTCTGGCAAGATTTTCAGCACTAATTCCAATCCCTGTATCTTGTACGGATATCTCGATATTGCCATCAATCCGTTGTAGAGACAGGAAAATAATTGAGCTTTCATGCGAAAACTTGATAGCATTGTCCACAATGTTCAAAAACACCTGTTTTAGACGGTTACCGTCTCCATGGACGAGATATGCCGTTTCCTCCGAATCCAGCTGAAGTTTTATCTGCTTCATTTCTGCTTTGGCCCATACGTTCAGCATAATTTCCTGCAAAAGCTCCCGTAGATCCACCGTTCCCATCACAAGCTTCATGGCATTCTGCTCCAGCTTGGAAAAATCGAGGATTTCCTCCACCAAGCCAATCAGTCGATCCGTCTCTTTAGAAATAATCTTCATCCCGATTTTCGTCTCTTCCGGGTCATAACCGCCAGAATTTAACGTTTCACTCCAACCTTTAATAGATGTAAGCGGAGTACGCAATTCATGAGATATGGATGATATAAAATCATCCTTGATTTGATTTGTTCTGACAATTTCCTGTGCCATATAGTTCAGAGTCGAAGCCAGTTCACCCAACTCATAGCGATAATCGCCTTCAATGCGTGCATCAAACCTCCCCTGAGCCATCTGAGCAGATACATCGCGGATATTATTAATTGGTCTAACAATGGAATTCGCGAGCCCTGTACTGACCACAAATACAATAACCAGTACAGCTGCCATGATGCCAAGAGAAAACAGCGTAATCGTAAACAGCTTATCATTTACCAATTCCAGCGAAGTCGTATACCGAATAACATACACCTGGTCTCCGACGATATTGTCCAGTTTTTGAGATACCGCCATCACCTGCTGCCCCGTACTCGGTTGCTTTCCGATCCATTTGCCCGTATCTCCAGCTAATGCTTGTGTCACATCACTTGTTTGCACACTTAGATCTGCTGCAAAATTAGTCGAGTTATCAATTACATTTCCCTGTTCATCAAGCAACTGCAGTTCAGTGAAGGGCAGAGAAAATGTATTTAACAAATACGATTGCAAAGACTGTTCCGGCTCTTTGAATTTGGGTGCAAATTCACTTACCGATTCGATACGGCTTTCGATATGTTTGTAAATGGAATCGTAATAGTACGACCGGAGTGCAAACATAAAAATGACTTCTACTAACAGAAGCGCCAAGAACACTACGAAAAAATAGTGAAGCACAATCTGTCGGCGAATCCCCTTTTTGATCATTGAGACTGACCTTTCCATTTATATCCATGTCCCCACACTGTTTGTAAAAAAGCTGGCTCAGATGGATTGTTTTCAATTTTCTGCCGCAAACGTCGGATGTTCACATCCACAATTTTCGGATCGCCCATATATTCCTTGCCCCATACGTGATCAAGTAGAACATCTCGGCTGAGCGGCGTGTTTTCTTTTTCGAGAAAAAATTGAATCAGGGAAAACTCAGTCGGTGTCAGCTCGATCAGCTGCCCGCTCTTCTTAAATTGCTTAGCAATCAAATCTAGCGTAAACGGTCCAGACTGGAAGGACACTTTGGCTGCTGTTTCACGATGTACATTCACCCGACGCAATAACGATTGAATCCGTGCAATCAGCTCCGTCGGGCTAAAAGGTTTACTCACATGGTCATCGGCCCCTACAGACAAGGCATACACCTTATCCTGCTCCTGTACCTTCGCTGTGAGAAAAATAATGCCGATGCGCTCATTCGTTTCCCGGATTCTCCGACAGACTTCAAAACCATCCATACCGGGTACCATTACGTCAAGCAGTGCAATATCAATATCCCGCACCGTGTTCAAAATATTCAGAGCCTCATGCCCTTCCGACGCCTCCAGCACCTCAAAACCGTTACGTTTCAAGTTAATGACAATAAAACTGCGAATGGATTCCTCGTCTTCCATGATTAAAACTTTACTCACTCTACTCTACCTGCCTTTCCCCCATCTTGTTTTTTATAGTTTTACGCGGTTCCAGCTCACTGGATCGCTTAATGCCAATGACCTGCGCATTCGTTCGCCACAGTTGGCTATACCCTTCGTTGTTTCGCTCCCATTGTGACAACGAGAAAAATTTAATTTCCGCAATCGTTTTGTCTGTATCATCCAAAATGAAGCGCAAATAGCTGTCCTTCTTCGAAACTTTCGGATCAATCGTCACCTTGCCATGCAGCTCTTTCGGTAATCTGAAGTAGACCTGTTCATTAGAATCACGATACTGCTGCTGCTTAAAAATCGTCCCTTTCGCCCCGTCCCACTGATAGAACGACACAAAATATGGAACCTCATCCAGCGGCTTGTTACTCCAACCTTTTGGCTTCTCCAAATTACCAAATTCCAGAATACCGTCACCATCCACATCACCACTGGCGATGGTCGCATCCTTGAAGGTGACATCCATAAGATTAAGCTTCCTGAGCTTGCCGTGATCCATCACAATGACATTGGAGACGGTAGTGGTCTGGGCAATTTTGGTATCTATAACAATCCCCTGCCTACCCTCGGCTACCTTGCCAGCAACGACATTATAGACACCTAAGACCTGACTGTCCAAATCCAACGATCCGATTTCCTTAAAGGTTCCCCCACTGAATTGAAATGTTTTAACTGTAAAGAATTCATTACGTCGCAGCGTGATAATCGTCAAATCATTCAAATTATCCCCGTTCAAGTCCATCTTGTTATGGTTAAAATCATCTACGACGAAGTCCGTATAGCCTGTAGCATATATTTTCTCCAGAGTTCCTCCGGTATAGGAATACACGATGAGTCCCTTCTGATCCCCGCCATCGCCACTATCTCCACTGGAAAAACCCGCTACAATATCGAGTGTTCCATCATTCGTTAAATCCACGAGCTTAAATGACTCTAGCACAGTGCCTTCCCCATCAAACGTTAGCTTCTTTACCCACGTTCCGCCCTGATCTTCAAACAAGGCACCATGTATTTTTACACTCTCATCTGGCGTTTCATAAAAGAGCACTGCTTCGTCTGTGCCATCATTGTTCAGATCACCCGTCCGAATTGGCGTCGGGTCATCTGGGTCATTCGGTCTTAAAGGCTGTACCGCCCCTAGTTGCGTATTCACTGCACCATTCAACTGCTGTTTCTCGTCAGACATCGTCGGTGTCTCCATCAGCGAAATGGGATCGCTAATAACATTACAGCCGCTTAAAAATCCAGCAAGGAGCAGCAAGGAACAGCAGCCAGCTACCATTCTCAACAGCATTATTTTCACTTCTCTTGCCGTCCCCTTCACAATTTGTTCTTTTCTGCTTGTGTCAATCGTCTTCCCTGAATATCAAACACCAATTCACCATCATTCAACCCCCATATACGGGAAGCAAAGCGTTCAGCCATTTCCAGCGGCAATACAGTAATGATCGTCACCCGCTCGTCAGAACACAGCTTGCGAAAGGTCTCCAATACATGCGCTGCCGAAGCTGGATCAAGTCCATTTACAGGCTCATCAGCTAAAATAACTTTGGCTCCGTGCACGAGAGCACGCGCAGTCGCTACCCGCTGCCGCTCGCCACCGCTGAGCTTGTCGCATTTATCATGCGCCTTATCCAGCAGACCCAGATCCTCTAGTACGTCCATCGCTCCCATGTAATCGTCGGAACGCACCATACCGGTCACCATTCTCCACATTGGAGTTTGACCGGATCTGCCAATGAGCACATTTTTAAGAGCGGTTCGATTCATATTTAGATGCGGGTTTTGCTCCAGGTATGCCCATTCCCGCTTTATTTTCATCTTGCCCGTCCACCCGGATTTCAGCACATCATTGCCACCTACAATTAAACTGCCTTCATCCCATGGCTCTAGTAAAGCAAGACAGCGAAGCAGCGTCGTTTTGCCGCTTCCACTTGGCCCTACTATGGCAATGAATTCGCCCTGATGAATTTCAGCATCAATTCCTCGAAGTAGCTGGGTCCGTTCAGGCCCCACTTGCTTGGTCAGCTTCCGAATTTTAATCATCTAAGTGATTCCCCTTTGCGCGCCATCAATACTGTTTATATTTTATAGTAAATGTGAAACAAATACCATGCAAACCGCAGTTTTAAACCGCAGGTACTCTTTTTCTGGAAAACAGACCTAACAATCCGAAAACAACGTAACTACCTCCAAGGACAAGAAACATGCTGCCTTGAGTTCCATAGTCCAGCAATCCTCCGCTAATATTAGGTCCGATCACACTTCCCAGATTAAAGTGAAAGGATGCCAGTACATTCGCGGCTGCTAAAAATGATTTGGGCAGCAGATCAGCGGCATAGGCCAAACCGAGGGAGAAAAAGGAGCCTACTAAACCACCTGCTAGGGTCAGCAATATCAAAGTGAACATAAAATGATTACCGCTCCATGGTAGCAACATAAAGGTTATTCCCCCTGCTATACCTACGCTCATTAGCACCTTTTTACGTCCCCAACGGTCACTCAGTATCCCTAGCGGTAGCTGCAGCACTAACCCTCCCAAACTGACGAACGGCAGCAAGGCGGCGATTTCATCGGTATGAAAGCCAATACGTAGGCCATAGACTGGAAAGTTACTGTTCAGGCTCGCTTCCATATAGCCGTATAGAAATGCTGGCAAAAGAGCGTACCATGCCCAGCTGTAACTGCGACGAAATCTTTGAGTGGGACGTGCCTCGGACTCCAGCTTCTCCGGTCTGGAGTCCGGCAGCTTAATTAACACCAACAGCAAGACAAGCAAGCACAATAAGGCCAACGCAGCGAATGGAACCAGCATTCCATAATCGAGTAGCCATAATCCCAATGGTCCTAATGCAAAACCCAGACCGTATGACATACCATAAAAGGAAATGTTGCGGCCTCGCTTCTCTGCTGGAGTCACCAGCAATATCCATAGCTGCGCAGAGTAGTGCAGTGCACTGTCACCAATACCTACTAGCAGACGCAGTACGAACCATACCCGAATATCAGGGATTAGCGGGAACAACAGCAGCGTAATGAGCACTAGCACAAGCCCTCCGGCCATCAGCTTTTTGAACCCTAACAAGCCCAATGTCCGTTCTGCCACCAACGTCATTGCGAATGAGCCAATATACAGGGCAGCCGCATTCATTCCGTTTAGTGAAGATGAAACTCCCATTTGTTCCAACGAGATAGACAGAATAGGTAATAATAAACCTTGGCATAATCCAGCAACAATAATAACAGCAATTAAAATAAAATAATGAACCCGTAACGACGACGACATCCTAGCTCCTCCTGATCGAACAAATAAAATAATTAAAATTAATGTTAAGAAATGATTTGCATTTGATTCCATAATCAATAATAATTCTTATCACTATGTATTCCATACCGTCCTGCAAAACCGACAAACACATACAAATTCAGGTGTAATTAGTGTATTAAAGAATAGAAGAAAAAAATCGCCATCTGAGATGACGATTTTACGGAAAGAGCTTGTCTGGTATGTATCCGACTCCTTTGGTTAAGGAGCCTCGTATGTTCAATCCGAACCCATTCACGTCACAACGCACTATTTCATATTATAGTGGACAATCCCTGGCAGAACAAGCCATAATAAATAAGTGAGCAATTATTAAAATGCTCATGTTTTGCTTATGGACGGGCTTAATTACGTTCACCGCTCTGGGCTAGAAGACAGAATAGGAGGCATTGGGTTCCATGAGTTATCAAATTAAAATAGACACTTCTCCAATTTATGAATTGCTCGGCAGCTTCATGGCCTATGTGACTAAAAAGTGGGTCCAAGATATGGACTTGGGCCATGAATGGATCGACAAGGTGGATGCACGACTACAACATGAAGTTCGTACTGAGCTTGCTACAGCTCAGGATTGCCCTTTTAGCGATTATGACGCACTCTATGCCTGGGCGTTACTTCGACCGGAATCGGATGAAATATCTGATTATATCTCTTATTTGGACCACGGTCCGGATAAAGATATGTTTGAGCTGCTCGTTCCGCATATCCCTTTTTTAACCTTTGAAGAATCTTTACGCATTCGTAAGGTATACGCACCACTCCTCAAACTGTGGGATCGTGATTATTTTCGGGCCTTGGAAGGCGAACTACGTGTGTTGGCAGAAGAAGACGCTGCGGAAAAGCGCATGCTACTGAGTAAAATGGAACCAGAAGCACTGGTTGAGTATGCGACAGCTGGACTAGTCGTGCCACACATGGAAGACCTGGATACAGTAGTCCTATTTCCGGTTGTCCATAATCGCCCGATTAATTCATACTGTTTTTATACCCGCACACTGCTGATCCAGTATCCAGTAGATATTCCCGAGGAGAGCGAGGAAGAACCGCCTACGCTTCTGCTACGGCTCACTCGTGCGGTCAATGATCCGCAGCGGCTGCGAATTCTGCGTTATGTAGCTCAAGGTCCTAAGTCTCTCGAAGATATGCGCCATGATTTGAGCCGTTTGGAAGATACACTCATGTCTGATATGATGATTTTACGAGTGGCTGGTCTGCTCCGTATTCACATCGGACGTTATCATAAGGAAAAATTCAGCATCCGTCCCGATGGCGCGGCTGATTTACAGGTATTTTTGGAATCCTATATTGGATTGTAATTTGAATTGTACTTTTAGTTATAACCAAAGCAGCGTTAAAGCTTTGGCTTGGAAGGAGTATGCATCATGTCGTATCCGAAGCAGCACATTTTATTTGATCTTGATGACACCTTAGTCCACTGCAACAAGTATTTTGACCTTATCCTCAACCACTTTTTTGATTTGCTTCAGGAATGGTTTGCAACTCATAATCTAACGAAAAATACGATTCGTGAAAAACAAATCGAAATTGATGTGGCTGGAGTTCATCAAGTGGGCTTTGCCAGCGAGCATTTTCCACAATCTCTGATAGATACGTACCAATTTTTCTCGGAACAATTCGGACGCCGTCTCGATTTTCGGGAAGAGCAGGAGCTTCGCTCTCTTGGCCGAAGTGTGTACGAACAGGAAATCGAACCGTATCCAGGCATGGTCGAAACGTTGAACTCCCTCCAAAAAGCAGGGCATTCCCTCCATCTTTATACTGGGGGTGAGCAGATCATTCAAGAAAGAAAGATTGAACAAATGAAACTGGCTACCTACTTTAATGAGCGCATCTACATTCGCCAGCATAAAAATGTCGAAGCACTGGAAGAAATCATCCAGATGAATGGCTTGGACCGAAGCATCACCTGGATGATCGGGAATTCTCTGCGCACTGATGTATCTCCAGCCCTTGCCGCAGGTATTCATGCTGTGTATCTCAAGCAGCCTAAGGAATGGATTTACAATATGGTTGAATTGCAAAAAAACGTGAACTCCGTGATGTATACGATACAGAAGCTAACGGAAGTACCACGAGTTATCCACGAAAGCATACAATTGCATCAACAAAAAAGGACCCTCGGATAGGGTCCCTTTTTTGTTTTTAAAATGTTATTCAACCTTTGATTCAGCCAAAATGGTGGTCTAAACCCTGTCTCAGGATTCCTCTCGAACGCTAAGTTGTCCTGTACCTGGTTCATTCAGAACAATTCGCGCTTTGACGGTCGATCCATCTTTACGCTTAAAAGACAACAATTGCGTCTGTCCCTTCGTCAACAGAGATTTGAGCATCGTTCCGGTAATCTGCTTTCCAGCATATTCCTTCCAGACGACAAAGCCACAACCCTGCTTGTAGTGGCTGCACCCATACCCTTTGCGGCCTTCTATAATGCTTCCGCCGCAATTAGAGCGTGGGCAGCTACCCAAAGCTTGCCTTTGGCTCACCGAAAAGCCTGAGGCTCCTTCGGAGGAGCTGCGTGCAGCGGAACCCGCTGTTCCCGCAGCACGACTTGCTGGTGCTGCTGCCTGCTCCAGCGTTGCGCTTCCACCGCGTCCTGATGTAGCACGCCCCACCCCTTTAGCGGCGGTGCCTCCACTCGCGCGTGCATTACGTGCGCCTTCTTTTCCAGCTGCACGCTTTCCCCTTGCTTCCTCGCCAAAGGCATTTGCCGGAGCCGGTGGCTGCTGCCTCACCTTGTCAATGATGGACAACGTAAATCTTTTAACGTTATCCATAAACTTCTCTTGAGCCGCCTCTCCTTTGGAAATTTGGTGTAGACGACGTTCCCATTGACCAGTCATCTCCGGCGAGGCTAATAGATCAACCCCAGCATGACGGATCAGGTCAATAGCCATCTTTCCCTTTTCCGTAATAAGAATCTTTTTGCCCTTCATTTCAATATAGCCAACCTTTTTCAATCGTTCAATTGTGGCGGCCCGCGTCGCAGGTGTGCCTAAACCGGCGTCCTTCATGACCTCACGCAATTCCTCATTCTCCATCTGTTTGCCCGCGCTTTCCATCGCCTTAAGCAATGTACCCTCCGTGTAGCTTTTAGGGGGCTGAGTCGCCTTTTCTTTCATCTCGGCCCGAACACAATCCACGGGACGCCCCGCATCAATCTCAAACTTCTTATCCGTCCACTCGTCCGTTTCCTCTTCATCCTCTTTTTTCGGTGATTTGCTCTTTTTACCTTTATCCTGATCAGCCTTACTCAAAACCACTTTCCATCCCAAGGAAAGAAGCTCTTTGATATTTGTTTTAAACAGATGCTTGTCCACCTGTGTCATTACGGTATGCATTTTGTATTCAGCAGGTGGGAAAAAATGTGACAAAAACCTGCGAATAACCAGGTCATATACATTTTGCTCCTCCTTGCTTAGCGTTCCTGGCCTTTTTAACGTCGGCAGAATAGCATGGTGATCCTCAACACGAGATGGATTGCAGACCGATTTATTCTGTTTATGGACCAAATTGGGGTTGGCTTGTTGTACCAGATCAGCATAAGGACCTGTCCCCAGCATCCGTAGTGCCTTGTGCATGCCGTCTATATTTTGCTCTGTCACATAGTTAGAATTGGTACGCGGATAGGAAATGACCTTGTGACGCTCATAAAGCGCTTGTGCCACATCCAGTGTTTTTTTGGCCGAATAACCGTACTTGGCATTCGCCTCGCGTTGAAGCAGCGTTAAATCGTACAATTTAAAAGGATACTCTTTTGTCTGCTTAGTATCATATTTGATGATTTTACCTGTTTTTCCACGAACGGCCGCAGCGATCGCTTCAGCTTCCTCTGGCTTCGTCAACCGATCCCCCTGCCACGCACCTTTGTACTTGATCTGATCTTGCTTAAATTCAGCCCATACATCATAGAAAGTTTGAGACTGAAATGCCTCAATTTCCTTTTCCCGGTCATGAATCAGTGCCAGCACGGGAGTCTGCACCCGTCCTACCGACAGCAGTGTGTTATGTCGTGTTGTGAACGCTCTGGAAGCATTCATTCCGATCAGCCAGTCCGCTTCACTTCGTGCCCGCGCAGCTTGAGTCAGAAATTCAAACTCCGAAGCATCTCGCAATCGTTCAAAGCCTGTCGCAATACTTTCCGCTGTCAAATCTGAAATCCACAGCCGCTTAACTGGCTGATGCAACTTCAATTGCTGCTGAATCAACGCAAAAATATATTGCCCTTCCCGTCCAGCATCACAAGCATTTACGATGGCATTGCAGCGTTTAGCCAGTTCACCAATCATTTTCAGCTGATCTTTTGTTTTCGGATTCGGTACAATTTTGAACTGCTCAGGGATAATAGGAAGATCCTTAATATTCCATCGTTTGTACTTATCATCGTATGCATCCGGCTCAGCCAAACCCAACAAATGTCCGATCGCCCAGGTTACAATGTATTTCTCACCTTCCAAATAGGTACGGTTATTTTTAGCCCGCGGCTCCATAACAGCGGCAATCGTCCGTCCCATATCTGGTTTCTCAGCAATAATCAACGTCTTCATTCATACTCCATTCCTTCCTGACGGCCTTCTGTTTCTCCTCCATGAATCATACATATACATGGAATGTTAATGAAAACACAGGTATCCTGGCCTCATGCAAAAGGAGCCTTCTCCCGATGAAAGCTCCTTTGTAAATTCATTTAGTCAAACGCTTCAACAATATACGTGTATTATACCATAGATGCCATGCTTCTCTCAGGTCATGATTTTAAACAGTCAATAAAAGTTATGTATATGTTAGTTTATATTACATAAATATCGGATTTTATCTAATTTTCTTGTGAATTAATTCTTTTTTCTATAAAAAAGCTACACTAAACACTCTTTTTTATGTTATGATCATTTTATATAAGAGATATATGATTACACAACTGAATAAAAGTCATATTATATAACATACATTTCACAATACTTTACATACCACCATAGAAAATTAATTGAGAAAAATATTGTAGACCAATAAACATTTATTCATATTTCACTTCTGAGACACTCAGCTTGAAATACAATAAAACCCCATCCGAAGATGGAGCTTTTACTGATCCGTAACATAAAATTTATAATTACACCAAAACAGTAGCGCCCATGAGGTATTTATCAACCTCTCGTGCAGCTTCGCGACCTTCATTAATAGCCCACACGACAAGACTTTGTCCGCGACGCATATCACCTGCAGCAAAAACCTTATCTACATTGGTAACATATTTTCCATAACGTGCTTTAACGTTGGAGCGACGATCCGTCTCCAAACCAATTTGCTCTACAATCGTTTGCTCAGGACCATCAAATCCAATGGCAATAAGAGCAATTTGTGCAGGGAATATGCGCTCCGTACCTGGAATCGGTTGATAGATTTTGCGGCCCGTTTCATCAACAATCCGTTGAATTTGAATGGTGTGTAGCTCTTTCAAATTACCGTTCTCATCACCTACAAATTTGGTCGTCATGATGGAGAACTCACGCGGATCTTCTCCGAACAGCGCCTTCGCTTCTTCCTGTGCATAATCGAGAGAATACACGTTTGGAAATTGTGGCCAAGGATTGGCAATCGGGTCACGCTCCATAGGCGCTTTGGTGTGAGTACCAAATTGAGTGACACTCCGACAACCATGACGCAAAGAAGTAGCTACACAGTCTGAACCCGTATCACCACCACCGATTACAATAACGTCTTTACCTTGGGAGGACAAATAGTTGCCATCTTCCAGGTTGGAATCCAAGTAACTTTTGATGGTACCATTCAGATAGTCCATCGCATAATGAACACCCTTCAAATCGCTACCTTCAATGTTGAATTCTCTTGGCTTCGTAGAACCACCGCATAGGACAACCGCATCATATTCAGCAATCAACTGATCGGTAGGGATATCTTTGCCGATTTCCGTATTTGTGATGAATTGAATACCTTCAGCCTCTAGCAAATCCACACGCCGCTGAACAACCTTCTTATCCAATTTCATAGACGGTATTCCATACATCAATAATCCACCCACACGGTCCGCACGCTCATACACAGTCACGCTGTGCCCTGCTTTGTTAAGCTGAGCAGCTGCAGCCAAACCTGCCGGACCCGAACCAACAACAGCCACACGTTTGCCTGTACGCTTTTCTGGCGGATTAGGAACGACCCAACCTTCCTCAAAGCCTTTTTCGATAATAGCTTCCTCAATGGTTTTAATTGTAACAGACTGTCCGATCAGGCCGACTGTACACGAACCTTCACATGGCGCAGGACAGACACGACCTGTGAATTCCGGGAAGTTATTCGTTTTGTGCAGCCGCTCTAGTGCTTCCTTCCACAAACCACGATATACGAGATTGTTCCATTCCGGAATGAGATTATGAACCGGGCAGCCTAAAGTTGCTCCCATGATATCCATCCCCGTATGACAATAAGGAGTTCCGCAGTCCATACAACGCGCCCCTTGGGTACGCAGCTCTTCTTCAGACATATGCTTATGGAATTCTTCCCAATCCTTTATACGCTCTGCCGGATCCCGGTCTGTAGGAAGCTGTCGTGTGTATTCCATAAATCCAGTTGGTGTAGACATGTTACGTTCCCCCATCTCTTCGCTTATGAACCCCGATCATCCATTCAGAATTTAAGTCAAATTCGAATTTGTCTGTTTGTATTATGAAAGGGTCTGTTCTCGTTGAATTTGATTTATTGTATCACAATACAGCGTAAAAGTGATGAAAACTTATGCAACTTTCTGCATCAACAGCCAAAAGGATTTTTTATATGGTTTATTAATTTTTCAAATGAGTGGGGTCGAATACAGTCTATTCTTATTCCGTTCTCTCGTAAACAACAAAACGATACTCATAGGGATTTTTGTCATCCTTGATACCCGGGGTCTCACTGACTATATTCCAGCCGTTCCAACCCAGCTCAGGGAAGGTTGTATCGCCTTCAAAAGTCTCCTCAATCCGAGTCACAATCAGCCGATCAGCATGTGGCCAAAACAGTGAATAAATCTCCGCTCCTCCAATGACCATTAACTCCTCCTGCTTTGCTAATTGGAGCCCTTCTTCCAGTGAATGAATTACTTCCGCACCTTCTGCCTGATAGCGCTGATCTCGAGTCAAGACGACGTTACGTCGGTTTGGCAGGCTTTTTCCTCCAAAAGATTCCCACGTCTTGCGTCCCATGAGTACCGTTTTATTAATCGTCTGCTCTTTGAAAAAAGCCATGTCTCTAGGGAGGCGCCAGGGAAGTTTGTTATCCCGGCCAATCACACCATTTTGTGCCATAGCCCATATCATTGAAATGCCCATTTTTCCACCTCCTCTAATCAGATGGCGACAGGCGCCTTAATCCCTGGATGATACTCGTAATTTTCAAAAGCAAAATCGTCGTAGGTATAATCAAAAATCGAATCCGGCTTGCGCAGAATTTTCAACTGAGGCAACGGATAAGGATCACGTTCCAACTGCGTATGCACTTGCTGCATATGATTTGAATAAATATGCACATCGCCGCCTGACCAAATAAATTCGCCGGGCTCCAAACCGCACTGCTGTGCAACCATATGCGTTAGCAATGCATAACTTGCGATATTGAACGGTAACCCTAAAAAGGTATCCACAGAACGCATCGTTAGCATACAGGAAAGTTTCCCTCCAGCTACATAGAACTGAAATACAAAATGACATGGCGGCAACTTCATCGATTCGATTTCAGCTACATTCCAAGCACTGACGATGTGTCGACGTGAATCCGGATTATTTTTAATAGCCTCAATGACATTCGAAATTTGGTCAATATGTTGTCCATCTGTTGTTTCCCACGAGCGCCATTGTGATCCATATACAGGCCCCAGATTGCCCTGCTCATCCGCCCATTCATCCCAAATGGTAACTCCGTTCTCCTTGAGATAAGAAATGTTGGTATCTCCCCGCAAAAACCATAACAGCTCATGAATAACGGATTTCAAATGTACTCTTTTGGTGGTCACCAAGGGGAAGCCCTTGGCCAGATCAAAACGAAGTTGTCTTCCGAAAACAGATAGTGTACCCGTTCCTGTACGATCCTCTTTTTTTACTCCATTCTCTAAAATATCCTCCAGCAGTTCCAAATAGTTACGCACGTTATTCCTCTCCTTTGAGCATGAATAAAAACCTGGCATCGCCAGATTCTAATCTTTAAAATTCTTTTTCTGCACCAATATCTATATTTAGTTTATCATGTACGGTGCTTCGTTGACCATGTACTGTGTGAATTTTCATGGTAGTCCTGAAAATCCTAAAGCTTGAAAAAAAAGAGACAAAGAGCGCAGATATAGCGCTCCTTGCCTCTCTTTGTCATGTATGAAAACCAAAAACGAGATAATGAAAAATGGTATTAGCGACGTGGTGCCAATGCATGGATCGGATGACCCAGCACGACTTCCGCTGCTTCCATAACGATTTCGCCCAATGTAGGGTGAGCATGAATAGTCAAGGAGATATCTTCGAGTGTAGCACCCATTTCAATCGCCAGACCCAGCTCAGCAATAAGGTTGGAAGCTTCCAGACCTACGATTTGCGTACCCAGTACCAGACCTGTGTCAGCGTCAGCTACGATTTTCACAAAACCTTCAGCAGCGTTCAGGGAAACCGCACGACCGTTTGCTCCATAAGAGAACTTGCCAACTTTGACATTGTAGCCTTTTTCTTTGGCTTGTGTCTCTGTGTAGCCTACACTGGAGCATTCTGGATCTGTGAAAACGACAGCCGGCATACACTTGTAATCTACTACAGACGGCTCGCCTGCGATTGCTTCAGCAGCTACTTTACCTTCGTAAGAAGCTTTGTGCGCCAGAGCAAGACCAGCTACGATATCGCCGATTGCAAAGATGTGAGGAATGCTAGTACGTCCTTGGTGGTCAACTTTCACCATTCCGCGCTCATCTAGTTCGAGGCCGATCAGATCCAGACCCAGTTCACCGTCAGTGTTTGGACGACGTCCAACAGTTACAAGCAGATAATCAGCAGTTACTTCTTTGCTTTCGCCGTTGACGGAGAATTTCACTGTTACGTCTTTATCTGTTTGCTCTGCACTTTCCGCTTTAGCGCCAGTGAAGATTTCGATGCCAGTTTTCTTCATGCTTTTCGCAACGATTGAAGTCATATCTTTGTCGAAACCAGGAAGCACTGTATCCATACCTTCAATGATCGTTACTTTGGAACCGAATTTGGAGTACATTTGTCCAAGTTCTGCACCAATGTATCCACCACCGATTACGATCAGGCTTTTCGGAATTTCAGGCAGGTTCAATGCTTCTGTAGAAGACAGAATGCGTCCGCCAAATGGGAATGGTTTCAGTTCGATTGGACGGGAACCTGTTGCGATAATTGCATTTTTAAAACGGTAACGTGGTGATTCATGTTCGTTGAATACACGCGCTTCGTTTTCGTTGATGAACATGCACTCACCATTGAAAACTTCAACTTTGTTGCCTTTGAGCAAGCCACTTACGCCGCCTGTCATTTTCTTAACAACACCGTTTTTGAATTCTTGTGTTTTAGCAAAGTCTACTTTTACGTTCTCAGCCGTAATACCGAAAGACTCGCCATGTTTAGCTGCTTCGTATTGATGAGCTGCAGAGATCAAAGCTTTGGATGGAATACATCCACGGTTCAGACAGACACCGCCCAGCTCAGATTTGTCAACGATCAATACGCTTTGTCCCAATTGTGCGGCACGGATGGCAGCTACATAGCCGCCAGGACCCGCACCGATAACCAATGTGTCAATATCCAGAGAAGCGTCTCCTACTACCATTGATTACACCTCCATAACAAGCAACTCAGGGTTAGCGAGCAGCTGTTTGATATAGTTCATGAAGTTTTGAGCAGTTGCACCGTCAATAATACGGTGGTCAAAGCTCAAGGAAAGAGCCATTACTGGAGCAGCTACAATTTCACCGTTTTTCACGACTGCTTTTTCACTGATGCGGCCAGTACCCAAAATCGCAACTTCAGGGAAGTTAATGATTGGAGTAAAGAACATACCGCCTGCGGAACCGATGTTAGTGATGGAGATTGTGCTCCCTCTCATCTCATTCGCAGCCAATTTTCCATCACGACCGCGCACAGCTAGATCACGAATGGAATCAGCAATCATCCAGATACTCTTACGATCAGCATCTTTGATAACAGGAACGATCAAGCCGTTGTCTGTATCTGTAGCGATACCGATGTTGTAGTATTTTTTGTAGACAATTTCGTTTGCTTCTTCGTCGATCGTGGCATTCAGAGCCGGGAATTGACGGGAAGCAGCAACCAAAGCTTTTACGATGAATGGCAGGTAAGTTACTTTTGTGCCTTTCTTCTCAGCAATTGGTTTGATACGAGTACGGAAAGCAACCAATTCAGTTACATCTACTTCATCCATAATCGTAACGTGCGGAGCCGTATAAGCCGATTTAACCATAGCATTGGAAATAGCTTTGCGGATACCTTTAAATGGTACGCGCTCTTCCTCAGCACGTGGATCTGTTGCTGGTGCGGATGGTGCTGCAGCTTTCGCTTCTTTCTTAGCAGGCTCTTGTGCTTTTGCAGCTTCTTTCGCTACTGGTGCAGCCGCTTGACCTCCACCATTTTTGAAAGCTTCTACATCTTCTTTGGTGATTTTACCATTTTTGCCGGAGCCACTCACTTGAGCGATGTTTACACCTTGCTCACGAGCAAATTTGCGGACGCTAGGTGTGGCCAATACGTCTTTGTTAGAAGCAGCAGGTGTTGCAACTGGTTTTGTGTTAGCTCCGCCTTTTGCAGCATCCTCTTCTTGTTTCACAGCAGCTGGTGCATCTTCTTGTTCAGGAAGTTCGCCCTCTGCAGCGATTACAGCCACAACTTGACCTACATTAAAGATGTCGCCGTCTTTGGCAAATACTTCTTGAACCGTACCATTGACTGGACACGGAACTTCAACTACTGCCTTATCGTTCTGTACTTCCATGATGATATCTTCATCTGTTACTTTGTCGCCGGGCTTGATGTGAATCTTGATGATTTCGCCTTCGTGAAGACCTTCACCCAGCTCTGGGAATTTATATTCAAATCTAGCTGTACCTGCAACTCCGCCTTGTGCAGCAGCACTTGGTTCAGGGCTAGCAGCTGGTGCTTCTGGTGCATCTTCTTGTTCAGGAAGTTCACCTTCTGCATCAATTACAGCTACGACTTGACCTACGTTAAAGATGTCGCCGTCTTTGGCAAATACTTCTTGTACTGTACCATTAACCGGACAAGGAACTTCAACTACAGCCTTATCGTTTTGTACTTCCATGATGATATCTTCATCTGTTACTTTGTCGCCGGGCTTGATGTGAATCTTGATGATTTCGCCTTCGTGAAGACCTTCACCTAGCTCCGGGAATTTATATTCAAATTTAGCCACGTTTAAAACCTCCCAAATTTACGGTGTGCTTTAATTAAAATTCCAATACTTTATTAACCGCATCAATGATACGTGTTGGCGTTGGCAACCAAGTATCTTCAATTTGAGCAAAAGGATAAACGGTATCCGGACCTGCTACACGCAGAACGGGTGCTTCCAGATGCAGGATTGCTTTTTCGTTAATTTGTGCAATAACTTCAGCAGCTACACCGGAGCTCTTTTGCGCTTCTTGAACAACGATGGCACGATTGGTTTTTTGAATAGAAGCAACAACGGTATCAATGTCAATCGGGCTAATGGTACGCAAATCAATGATTTCTACTTTGATACCTTTTGTTTTTTCCAGCTCATCAGCAGCTTTAATCGAAGTGTGTACCATCATACCGTAAGTAATGATCGTCACATCGGAACCTTCACGAACTACATTAGCTTTGCCCAGTTCAACTGTGTAATCATTCTCAGGAACTTCAGCGCGGAATGCATGATACAGGTTCAAATGCTCCATGAAAAATACTGGATCATTGTCGCGAATAGACGCGATCATAAGACCTTTTGCATCGTAAGGGTTGGAAGGAACAACAACCTTGATACCAGGTGTTTGAGCCAGAAGACCTTCCAGGGAATCTGTATGCAGCTCGGCTGCCTTAACACCGCCACCAAAAGGTGTACGGAATACGATTGGAGAATTGTAACGTCCACCGGAACGGTAACGCATACGGGATGCTTGAATTGCCATTTGATCGAGCGCTTCAAAGATAAAGCCTACGAACTGGATTTCAGCTACAGGGCGGAAGCCTTGAATACCCAGACCCACAGCAAGACCCCCGATTGCGGATTCCGCTAGCGGAGTATCGAATACACGTTCTTCGCCAAATTCTTTTTGCAGACCTTCCGTAGCGCGGAATACGCCACCTACATGACCTACGTCTTCACCGAAAAGCAGGACGTTAGGGTCGCGTTTCAACTCTACGCGCAGTGCGTCACGAATCGCTTCTTTCATGTTCATTTGTGCCATTTGCTTCATTTCCTCCTTAAACATTGACAGATCAATTTCAGTTCAGGTCAATCGAAAAGCAGACCGGATCGGGTTACCGCCCGGTCTCTTTTAAGTTCAATTATTTAAAATCAGCTTTTTGTTCTTCCAAGTGCTTAGGCGTTGTTTCGAACATGCTATCAATCAGGCCAGGAATTGTCATTTTCTCTGTTTTCTCGGCTTTTTTGATCTCTTCGTTCACTTTTGCCTTAGCTTCTTCTTTTACGCGAGCTGTATCTTCTTCAGTCCAAAGACCTTTTTTCTCAAGGTATTTCGCAAAGCGGGCAATCGGATCTTTCGCATTCCATTCGCCTTCTTCTTCTTTGGAACGATATTTTGTTGCATCATCAGAAAGGGAATGCGGACGGAAACGGTACGTTACGGCTTCAATCAATGTAGCACCTTCGCCATTACGTCCACGTTCTGCAGCTTCTTGAACGGCTTTAATAACTGCAAGCACGTCCATGCCGTCAATTTTCACGCCTTTAATACCAGCAGCTACTGCTTTATGAGCGATCGAAAGAGCAGCCGTTTGTTTTGAGAATGGAGTCGTGATCGCGTAACCATTGTTTTGCACAAAGAAAATAACTGGCAACTTGTATACACCAGCATAGTTCAGGCCTTCGTAGAAATCACCTTCGGAAGAACCGCCGTCACCTGTATATGTAATGGCGACTTGTTTTTGCTTTTTCAGTTTGTAACCCATCGCAATACCCATAGCATGCAAAATTTGCGCGCCAATGATGATTTGCGGCATCAGTACATTAACACCGTCCGGCACTTGGCCGCCGTGTTGATGACCACGGGAATACAAGAAAGCTTGGTATAATGGCAGGCCATGCCAAACGATTTGCGGAATATCGCGGTAGCCTGGAGCAATAAAGTCTTCTTTTTGGAGCGCATATTCGCTACCAATCATGGTTGCTTCTTGTCCGGATACCGGAGCGTAGAAACCGAGACGTCCTTGACGGCCTAAGTTAACGGCACGGTCATCCCAAGTACGTGTAAATACCATTCGATACATAATTTCTTTCAATTGATCATCTGTAAGTTTAGGCAACATATCTTTATTGATAATTTCACCATCTGGAGAAAGTACGGACAGCGCCTCAACTTCCTCTGTGTAAACTTCATAAGGAACCTTGCTCATTTTCTTCACCTCAACAAAAAAATTTGAATATCAAGTTCCGCTGTTATAGGATTATTATACACCTGTTATATCGCTCGCGTCAAAGATTTAGTTATTTTTTTTGAGTTTGCCACATTTTTGTGTATGTAACAGGGTATGTTTTTTACTATAACAGCTTAGTACATGATTGAAATTTTAAACATCTATTGCAATCAGGGTAATCTTAACTTATTGTGATCCCGAATGCAAAATAATACCCAAGAAAGGTGACGAAAAATGACGGATTCTCGGTATTTAAAACGAACCATCCTTAAAGACGAAGTAGACAGCCGCTTTCTTGGCGAGACCAGAACTCTCCGGATTTATTTGCCGCCCGGCTATAATGAAATATTGAGCTACCCGGTCGTATATTGTCAGGACGGAGAAGAATTTTTCAATTTTGGCCGCATTGCAACTCACGCCAACCGCCTCATTCTAGATGAGGGCGTCGAACCCTTCATTATTGTAGGAGTGGAAGTGAATACCAAAATCAGAACTCAGGAGTATGCTCCCTTTGGCAATCGTTTTGAGGCGTATACCGCCTGCTTTGCAGAAGAAATTATTCCCTATGTAGAGCAAAAGTATCCTATAAGAAAAGATGCAGCGTCCCGCATTTTGGCGGGGGATTCACTGGGAGGCAGTGTGTCTCTGCATTTGGCTTTGATGTATCCTCAGCTATTCAACCGCATTATCAGCCTCTCAGGTGCTTACTATGAAGCTTCGCAGGAAATCATCGCCGGTGAGAAAGATCTGTCTCATTTGCGGGTGTGGATGACAGTTGGCCTTCAGGAAGATGCATTTGAGAGTGATACTGGCATTTACAACTTTGTAGAGCTTAACCGTCAATGTGCAGATTTGCTGCGCGAACGGAACGCTGAAGTTTCTTACCGTGAAAAGGATGGCAAACATTTGTGGGGCTTTTGGCAAAACGAGTTGTCTGACGCGCTAATGTATTTTTTGGATCGCGCCTGAGTAAATATTCTTCCAGGTAACTAAGGGGAATGAGAGCATTGACCTAATAGGTCATAAAGCTCCTTCCTCTTTTTCATAATTTGGTTACGCTTTCAAAAGTGTATAACGAAAAACGGCAATTATTGCCGTCATCTTTCGTTCACATTATAGCTTTTCTTCTATGATCTTGTCCAGCAAGGCGTCGCACCCTGCGTCCATTAATCGATAGGTCTCTTCAAAATTCCCTGTAAAATACGGGTCGGGTACTTCTCTTAATTTTTCTTGAGGGAGCAAATCCATAAATTTTAGAATATCAGCCTCCGCCCCACCTGCAATCTTACGCATGTTTTGTTCATTGGAGTCATCCATGCACACAATATAATCAAACGCGTCAAAATCGCGGCCCGTTACTTGCCTCGCCTGTATGCCTTGTTCGCTGATTCCATGCAGCTTAAGTTGCTTTAGTGTTCCCTCATGCGGGGGATTTCCGATGTGCCAGTCGCCTGTCCCGGCCGAGTCTACCCCGATTTCTGCACCCAATCCCCGTTCCTGCGCCTTATGTCTCAGTATCGCCTCCCCCATCGGAGAGCGGCAAATATTGCCCAAACATACAAACAAAACGTTAATCATTTCGTTCTCCTTCCTATTACACGTTACACTTCCTTTTTTCTGTTTCATTGTATCCGTGTCCTCCAAAATTGTGCAAGCCATATTTAACGCGGTATACTTAAAAACGATGGTATATATAGGATCGTATCAGAAAGAAAGGATGTTGATTATGACAAAAAAACGAGCGATTGTATTTTCAGGCGGTCGTCTTAATGAAGAAGATTTACATCAAATACAACCCGATGATTTTATTATAGGTGCAGATAAAGGTGCTCTTTTCCTGATCGAACACGGTATTACACCACATGTCTCTGTAGGAGATTTTGATTCGATCACACCAGAGGAAAAAGAAAAGGTAGAATTAGCAAGCCAACGTATGATTGCGTGTGATCCAGTACTTAAAGACTTAACAGATACTGAGCTTGCTTTGGAAATCGCTATGGACGAGCACGTAGATCATGTATTGTTGCTTGGTGTGACTGGCACCCGGATGGATCACACATTAGCTAATGTTCAAATATTGGTACGCGCAATGCAGCATCATATTAGCTGCGCTATTATGGACGCACATAATTATATTGAGCTCACCGGATCAACGCTTGAGATCCAGCCTATGGGCTATACATATACATCGCTGCTTCCTATGACTTCCGAAGTAACAGGTATACAACTGGAAGGATTTATGTATCCGCTACATAATGCCACCCTCAAAATGGGACAATCGCGTGCTGTCAGTAATAAGCTAACGGCTTCAAAAGGTACGATTTCCATCAAAAGCGGTCTACTACTCGTTATTCAAAGCAAGGATTAATTATGACATTGTTGTAACCATTGTTCAGATTGTTCTTTCACTCAAAACCCTTGATTAACAAGGGTTTTTCCGTTTATAGAGATCTATGAATCGATATATTTTTTACAAATTGTAATTTTTAATCGTTTTTTAATAAACGCTGTGTAAGTCTTGTCCCTCAAGCATTTGAGAGTTCTTTTCCAACTATTAGGCGGCTTCAAAACTGTTATACTCAACGCTGTCAGTTAGTTAGCAACTCAGCAAAATATTGCACAAATCAATTTCTGGAGGTACTTACAACATGAATATGCATAAAATCATAAAAAAGGTAATTATAGCAGGGGTCGCAGCCACTATCGGCTTTGGTACTTTTGCAATTGAGGGAACAAATACGGCACAAGCTGCCACTACTACTTCAGTAGGCCAAAAAGTAATTAACTACGGTGAAAAATATATGGGAACTCCTTATAAGTTTGGAGCTTCCACGAGCACTACACGTAATTTTGACTGTTCTTCTTTTATGAAGCACATATTCAAGAAATACGGAGTGGATTTGCCACGTACTTCTGTTCAACAGTCTAAAGTCGGACATGCCGTATCCAAGTCCAATTTGAAAAAAGGTGACTTAGTGTTCTTTTCAAGCGGTAGCCGTGCCACAGGACGCAACATTACCCACGTAGCAGTCTATATGGGCGGGGGGAAAATTTTACACACTTACGGCGGACCTGGCGTGACCATCTCCGATTTGAACTCCAGCAACTGGAAAAGAACATACATTAAAGCACGCCGCGTGCTGTAACTCATTTTGAAATATGCGAGCCGGGACGAAAAGTTCCGGCTTTTTTATATACCTTATGCTATTCTGATACGGTTGGTGTTCTGAGTGAATAACCAATACCTCGTTCCGTACGGATCATTTTAAACTTATACCCTTTATCTACTTTAACCCTCAAATGTCTGATATAGACGTCTACTACGTTCGTATCAACGATATAATCATGTTTCCAAACATCCTTCAGAATTTGCTGCCTGCTACAAACTTGGTTAAGATGTATCGCCAGATGAAGCAAAAGATCAAATTCTTTCGGAGTTAGTTCCAGCTTTTGTCCCCCTCTGCTCACCATTCTGCTTGCATTGTCTATATGTAAATCACCCGCTTCGATCGCCCTTTTCACATCACGTTCAATACCAAAAATCCGCAATAAATTAGCCACTCTTGCCTGAAAAACTCTAGGATAAAAGGGAAGAACGATCACATCATGTGCCCCTTGTTCAAAGCAGGAAACAATATGGTCCTCCTCATCTGATGAAGTCATTGCAAATAGCGGGACATGAGGATGGTTTTGCTGCAAAATGCGAATCAAGCCTTGTGTATCCGCCTGTTCATCTCCTATGTTCAGGAGTAGCAAATTCACCGGATTGTGGGCTGCATAAGAGCTTGCATCCGATGTATTGCTAACATGTACCACCTGATAACCTGCCTGCTCCAATGGAAGAACAATTACGGGAGACGCTTCATTTACATCCACAAGTAAAATTAACGGGCTCATCTTTTCACCCACCTGGTTTGGACATAGCATTACATTGGATACGAACAAGTTTGTTATAAGCCATTAAAGCATATTAATATTATTGTAACAAAAAAGCAGAAAATCATTCTCCAAAGAATGGCTTTCTGCTTTTATGGTTTAACCCAAATAGCGATGATACAGACTTCTTGCTTTTGCCACGTCCTTTGTCCCATGGATCAACGCTCTGCCATCTGCAAAAACAACCAAGCGATGCTCGCTTGTACTAAAGGAAACCAAAAACGGATTCTGCTCTACTTCTCCTTCTCCCAAAGAAGCAAATCTATCTGCTATTTCCGCAAGATTCAGATGTGTCGGGTTTGCTGGTCTAATTTGAACGGTATCCCTGCCGCACAAAACATCTGTTTTCTGCCGATGAGAGGCCGACAAGTAGGGATACGTCGGTTGGTTGCCGCAAGAAGGACAATTCTCCTTTTTAACGCTATCTACTGCTATCGCTACATACTCATTTTTCCACAAATCAAACGAAAGCAGCTTTCCTCTCAAATCTTCTGGATATCCACCCAGAAGTTTGAAAGCTTCCGTAGTTTGGTTAGCCGTGACCATCTGTACGGCCTGCGGAATAATCCCGGCGCTATCACAGGTTTCACCACCAAACGGCACAGTTCCCAGCAGACAGTGAAGACAAGGCGTTTGACCCGGTAAAATGGTGTAGGTTACACCATAGCTGCCCACACATCCCCCATAAATCCAAGGAATCCGATGCTTTAGTGCCATGTCATTCATAAGAAGTCGGGTATCGAAATTATCGGTTGCATCCATTATGAGATCTACCCCCTGGATCAACTCTTCCAGCTCTTCCACCCTAACATCCAGTACATGTGCATGTATAACCGTTTCCGAATTAATATCCTTTAATCTTCGCTGAGCAGCTACTGCTTTGGGACATCTTTGCGCAGCATCACTTTCCTGAAAAAGCTGTTGGCGCTGCAAATTGCTCCATTCCACATAGTCCCGGTCTACGAGGCTCACTGTACCTACGCCCCCGCGAACAAGTGTTTCCGCAATACCTGTGCCTAGCGCTCCAACACCTATGATTAATACGTGAGAGGAAGCAAGCCGACGTTGTCCTGTCGGTCCAAAGGGTGTGAATCTTTCTTGTCTGGAATAACGGTCACTTGGATGTGTTCCTCCTGCACCGGATTTGTCAGATACCTTCATGCCTGAATCATGCCTTCTGTCGGACTGCTCGCTGAAGCGTAACGTTTTACAGGAATCATCCCCGCCTCAAAACCATATCTTCCAGCACGAACAGCCAGTTTCATAGCCTCAGCCATTTTTACTGGGTTCTTCGCTCCTGATACGGCTGTGTTCAATAAAACAGCATCTGCCCCCAACTGCATCGCCATTGCCGCGTCACCGGGTGAGCGAATACCCGCATCGACAATAACCGGAACCTCCGCCTGTTCAATAATTAGCTCTAATGAAAACGGATTGAGCAAACCATGTCCTGTACCAATCGGTGAAGCTCCAGGCATAACGGCGTGTACTCCAAGCTCTTGTAGCCTCTTGGCTAGAATCACATCGTCCGATATGTAGGGCAGCACGATAAAGCCTTCTTCTAACAGCTTTTCACTAGCCTTCAACGTTTCAAAAGGGTCAGGCAGCAGTGTCTTGCTATCCCCAATGACTTCCACCTTAATCATATCGCACAAGCCGGAGGCTTTTGCCAATTGGGCAATACGAATGGCCTCCTCTGCTGTTGTAGCCCCTGCTGTGTTGGGAAGAAGTGTATACCGGCTCAAATCCAGCATATCGAGAAAATGCTGCTTATCCCGTTCCTCCAAGTTCAATCTCCGTACAGCAAACGTCAATATTTCCGTCTCAGCAGCCTCTACGGCTTGGGATTGGATATCTAGATCAGAGAATTTTCCTGTTCCCAACAACAACCTTGAGGTAAAAGATGCTTTTCCAATGGTTAACATGATCAACCGCCTCCCACAAAATGTACAATCTCTAGGCAATCTCCATCCTTCAGTACTGCTTCATCATGATCTTCACGGGTCAATATACGCCGATTCAGCTCTACCACTACAGTTTTCACCTTTACATCAAGCTCATGTAGCAATTGATCCACATGAGTGATTCGATTAGAAAAGGTCAGGCTCTGGCCGTTAATCGTCAGCTTCATAAGCTTTCCTCCTTGAGGAGCTCAGAAGAAAATCTACTTATCCCAAGTTCAGCTGCACCAGCCCCATTAAGCATAGCTGCCAGCGCACGCCCGGTAGCATCACTCAGCAGGACACCGTTGCGATAATGCCCGACGGCAGCATATACGCCCTCGACCCCAGGGACAGTGCCTATAAAAGGATGACCTGATGCGGCCTGCGGACGTAAGCCCGCCCAAGTGCGTATAAAAGAAGCTTCACGGACGCGCGGCAGCCAAGCAGAGGCACGTGCCAGCAACCCCTCCAAGCCTCCTACGGTCACCTCTTCGTCATATTGATGCGGAAGGCTCGTTGCCCCAATCCAAAGCTCGTTATTCTGTTTAGGCACGAGGTAAATATCATCAGCATAAATGGTGTATTCTAACGGGTGATCCTTCAAGGAGACCGCTACCGCTTCGCCCTTGACCGGATAAAGTGGATATTCAAATCCAACCTGCGCTAGCAATTTCATGCTATCCAAGCCTCCGGCAATAATGACCTGATCGCAGGAAAAAAAGCCACTATCTGTTCGAACACCGCAAACTCGACCATTCTGTATGACCAGTTGCTCTGCCTGTGTACCAGACCATACCGTTGCCCCCAGCACCGCAGCAGCACCTGCATAAGCACGGCAAAGCTGGACAGGAGCCACTTGTGTCTCTTTTGAACGATATATTGCCCCGATCGCTTGTTCATCCAAACCTGGAATTCGTCGGGCCAATTCCTTCGCATCCCACCAGATAGGACAATCATCCTCTCGCGTTTTAGCAGCTTTCCAGCGTTTTTGGCCTTCAGTTTCCGTACGGAAAGGAGTCACAAATCCTTCTGTACGGAATTCCACCGAAATACCTGACAAACGCTCCAGATCACAGACAAGCTCAGGGAATGCGTCTCGACTTATGCGAGCAAACCGTGCCAGCTCAGAGTCGGTGAACTCTTCACTTTCCGCTGCCAGCATTCCAACCGCTGCTCCTGAGGCTCCCTCACCCGGGATCAATCGTTCCAGCATGATCGTACTTCTTCCCTCCTTGGCCACATGGTAAGCAATGGAACTGCCGATGACACCTCCACCTATGACCAAGCATTCAGCGTGTCCTATCGCTCTTGCCTCTGTGTGTATCTTTGGCATTTGTTCCGTGTCTCCTCTCCATAAACCATTCTGCTTTCAGCTTGCCTCTACTCTCGTTTTCTCGCTACAGGTTGTGAACTACAAGATCTGCCATTCGCCTATATTCCAGCGCAGCTGCAACGGGCGACTCAGCCTCCCATATACCAGACATCACCGCAATTCCGCTTGCTCCGGCCCTATAAAGCTCCGGGATATGGTGCGGTTGTATGCCGCCCAGCGCGATCACCGGAATGTTCGACAGCCTGCAAATATGTTCAAGCTGAGCTAAACCCCGTGGTACAATACCGGGCTTACAATGGGTCTCATATATGTGACCATAAAGTACATAGTCCGCTCCTACCCGCTCGGCAGTCTGCGCCTCCTTCAAGGAATGCACAGATACTCCACAGCGTGTACCCTTTGGAAGTAGGCTTTTCACATCCGCTACAGGTAATCCATTAGCTGGTAGCTGGACGGCTCCAACCAAAGTAAGTAAAGCTACATCCACACGATCATTTACTACAATTTGTTGCAAAGGAACTCCCTGCTCCACCATGCTGCGAGTCAAAGATAGCAATGCAGAGGCACCATTCTGTTTTAAACGTGCGTGTACATAATGAACATACGGACAAATCACAGCAGCCACTTGGGCTGCTTGTGCAAAAGTGCCCTTTTCCATCGAAATTGCGTGTAATTCGATTTTGTCTTCACCTCACATTGGACTAATGGATCTAAGCTTAGTCAGCCACGTCTACCAGCAGTAATGAAAGGGGATTGTATGTGAATCGTCTACGGAAGCTCGAACAACTTAAAGTGAACGAAACGCAAAAAAACCACTTCCCCAAGGAAGTGGTTTAACGAACGTCCAATAATCGAACGGACAATGATATCCGTATACGTGTATCGTCCCACGCACAAACAAAAATAAGATGGTGTTGCCTTGTTTGTACGGCGCTCACTTCCCTACGCTGGCATAACCCAGATCAGGTGCAAAGGGTCCGAAATCCATTTATTCCGTCTCAGCCGCATGGGCGGCTCCCCTAGTGTGACTATTTTATTGTATAAGCTAAAGATAGCTTAGCATATTTTCCTAATTCTGCAAACCCCACTTCGTGTGAAATATGCAGAATTGGATTTAGTTGATGTTAGTTAACTTTACTTGACCACTCTTCCACATTCCACGTTTTGGTTACCCAATCCTCGTAAAAGTCCGGTTCGTGAGATACAAGCAATACGGTCCCTTTGTATTCCTTCAAGGCACGTTTCAGCTCATCCTTAGCTTTAACATCCAAGTGGTTGGTAGGCTCATCGAACAGTACCCAGTTGCTTTCACGCATTAACAGTTTGCAAAGACGGACTTTAGCCTGTTCTCCACCACTGAGCGCAGATAGCGGACGCGTGATATGCTCATTCTTTAAACCGCAACGCGCCAAATGCGCTCGTACCTCATGCTGGTTCAAATGTGGGAATTCATTCCACACATCGTCAATCGGTGTAATTTTCTCCGCCTTTACTTCCTGCTCAAAATAAGCGGGCTGCAAAAAATCACCTTGATAGGTTTTTCCACTGATTGGCGGTATTTTTCCCAATATGGTTTTGAGCAATGTCGATTTACCGACACCGTTGTAGCCAACAATAGCAATCTTTTCGCCACGTTCAATCGTCATGGACATTTTAGGCAAAAGGGCATGCGTATAACCAATCTCAAAATCAATACCCTCAAATACCGTCTTTCCGCTTGCACGTGCTTCTTTGAATTGAAAGGTTGGCTTCGCAGCTTCTTCAGGCTTATCTATACGTTCGATCCGATCAAGTTGCTTTTCACGGCTCTTTGCTCGGCCTGATGTAGAGGCACGCGCTTTATTACGCTGAATAAAATCTTCCTGTTTCTTAATAAAGTCCTGTTGCTTCTCATAAGCATCAATATGCTGAGCTTTGTTCAGATCCGCCATTTCAAGAAACTTTTCATAGTTAGCTGAATAACGGGTCATCTTGGCAAATTCAAGATGGTAAATAACATTAACGACCTGGTTCATAAACTCAGTATCATGTGAAATAAGAATAAAAGCATAGGGATAATCCTTCAAATAGCGCGTAAGCCATTCAATATGCTCTACATCCAAATAGTTGGTAGGCTCATCCAGCAGCAGGACATTTGGCTTTTCCAACAGCAACTTAGCAAGAAGCACCTTTGTCCGTTGCCCACCGCTAAGTGCAGATACATCCCGGTCCAGTCCTATGGCCGACAGACCTAGTCCATTCGCCATTTCTTCAACCTTCACATCAATGAGGTAAAAATCCCCCATATCCAGTTGCTCCTGAATTTCACCCATCTGTTCCAGCAGCACTTCCAACTCTTCAGGAGAAGCATCCCCCATTTTGTCAGTAATCTGCATCATTTCCTTTTCCAATTCCAACAAAGGAAGAAAAGCGTCTTTCAAAACATCACGTACCGTTTTGCCCGGTGTCAGCTTGGTATGCTGATCCAGATAGCCGTAACGTACACGTGGAGTCCATTCCACTTTACCCTCATCCTTAAGCAATTTTCCAGTCAGAATGTTCATGAGTGTCGATTTACCGACACCGTTAGCTCCTACCAAACCTACACGTTCCCCCGCAAGCAATCGAAAGGAAACATTTTTAAATAATGCGCGGTCCCCAAAGTTGTGAGATACATTTTCTACAGTCAATAAACTCATAAGCTGTTTTTGGCTCCTTATTGTCATCGGCGCTGCCGACTGTTCTTATTTCATATGCATTTCGTTTCTTTCAAAGCTTTATTGTAGCACATTCTGCAACCATATCGGAATATGGAAAACAGCGATTTTTAAGGTTTTTGATATGGATCTGCCTAAAAAAAGAAAAACCACCCATGAAGGTGATTATTTTAAGCCATTATAACATTTGTACTCAAAGTATCCCGCAGCTGCTGCAGATTTTTCATCCGCAAAACGTTCACTCGCTTTAAAGGGAGCTGGACATGAATCTCTATAAAAATATTTCATCCCAGTATCTGGTTCTATGCCGCCTATAATGTCTTGCTTTCTAACGACTCTCCCACCACCAAATCCATAGTTATTGTAATACCTGTCTCCGACCGGAATGCCTTGGATAAACGCGATCAGACCCACATCATCTACTGTGTTGTACCACTCCTCTTGCGGAATGAGCGGTAGCGTGAACGTATAAGTTATGCCGTTACGTGCAGCTTTTTCGTTATGGACATTAATAATTCGCGCCAGGTCCTCTTGGACGCTGCGAACGATGGTGGAACGACGTATTTGCTCAAAAGTTTCTGAATTATTCAGTAAAGATATAGGGGTCTGGTCCTGAAGTTCCTTTCGAAAGCCCTCCACCCACCTGTGATTCCGCGCATCATATGCGTGCACATAATTATCCAAGGTGAACCCCACACTGTTGCCTACTGAATCAACATAGGCATATGGCTTTTTTTCGCTCCATTTGGGACCTATGGCAGCTTGTCCATGCTCGTCGGTATAGGCTTCTGAAGTGAACGCATAATAACCGTCATAATCTAGAATTACAATGGCTGGTATGTAATCCAATAATGCACGTTGTGCTACTATATCCCCATCAATGCCTACATTAAGAAAAAGGGTGTGCAGGAACGTGTGCAGCGCTGCTTCTTTATCTACACGAAAAAACTTATCCGATCCGTATCCGGCCTCGCGTTCTTGACGTTCATTCTGTGAGAGCATAACCCCTGCATCCTGAACTGCGGTACGGAGAGCCGACGTATATTTCATTTCTAGCTGCTGCACTTCACGCTGATTCTGGACCCGTAAGTCACTAACTACACCAAAGGGCAAAAACAAAAGTATAAATATGACTGCAAAATCAGTAATCTTCATTCAGAACCATGCCCCCGTAAGAAGCTGTAACTGCCGGCTTTCCGCTATCTGCCCCACCGAGAAGCCATGATTTGTACAAGTCCGCAGGAGTCCGATTCGTATTATGTAGCCGGACCGTAAAATAATCCCCGGCCATCAAGGTATACCGACGTAGCTGATCTGATTTTGGCTGCTGATTGTCAGGAAACAGTACAGGTAAGATTTGCGGATTATAGTACCCATCATATACAGTTTCATAATTGCCCAGAAAACTGTCTGGCTTCGCGGCATCTGCATAGTCCGGTACATACTTTTTGTGCATATGCTCCAAGTCAACTTCGTAGATATTGCCTGTCAATTCCAGATCACGCATAAAATCGTTATACATCGTCGGTGTAATGTAACCTTTGGTTCTTACCATATCAACAAAACGTACAGTTGAATGATATGTATTTAACCCGGATATATCATCCTGCCGTTCAGCAGCTTGAGCTGCGGGTACGATGTACAAAAGCAATACAGCGAGCAGTGCCCCCAACAGCTTGGATATTGTTTGAACCACTTCATTCCTCCTCCAATTTCTCAAAACGTACAGATGTTATGTCCCCATTCCCATTACGCTGTGGGTATATGGAATATAAAGAAGAAGCATCCAAGGTCGATACATCAGGCTCAAACGGTTCAGAATACGCATCGTACTCTGTTCCGTCGACATGAATCGAAATCCCCTCCTGTAAGTTCATGCGAATTGCCTGCATTACCTGAGTTCCTTTTATCCGTTCCGGCAACCCCACCCCAGCAGTACGGGCTATTCGCCCTTCAGAATGCTCCTCCTGCTGTGATCTTAATTCCAGTGCACCATCCAGCTGGCTGGACAAGTCTGCTGCCGTTACACATGCGGTTATGAACAGAATAACTGACACACCAAGCCGCAGCATGCTTGAAGCGTGATCAGACATACTCTCATCCCCCCTATGATTATTATCTTTACTGTAGTGCTTAGGACTGGGTAAACAACAATCCACGGACAACGTTCGATTTGTCCTTGACGATTTCAGCCTTGAATTTGCCACTTGGATTTACGTATTCATTCTCTTTCTCATTAAGCGTATTCGTGATTTTCCCAGTCTTATCACTGCCGCCATTCACGGCGCCATACTGTTCACTGTCTGGGCTAATGTTCAGAGCATTACCGTACCACTGGCCTGCCATATTTTTGCCGGTTTTAATCTGAATGCCGAATTGGTCCTTCCCCTGAAACTTCCGCAGCGCATTGGTCACCTGGGAACCGCTAATGGTTGTGCCATCATATACCGTAAAAGAGGCTTGCGACAATTCGGTCTGGATATCAGCAAAATTGTTTTGTGCCGTTTTAGTCGCCTCCTGGGCTGAAATAAACAGTATAACTACAATCGTAATTAGAGCGATGGTCAAAAATATCCCAGCGGCTACCTTTAAAGCTGTTGATGCGTTATTCATTATTTTTCTCTCCTTAGCTTGTTATTTTGTATTAGTCATAATAGAACTTTTTCACTGAATTTTTTGTATTTGCTCATAATAGTTATCCATTTGAACAAAGCTCATACCGATCAACGGAATCACCAAATATAAAAAGATAAGACCATACATCGGGGCAAAACCAATCATCCTCCCCCAGATAGCCTTGCTGTCTATTATTTTTTCATACTCCTGTTTTCTTTGTTCGAAATAGTAGGACATATAGGATTCCAAATCATCGAAGGCCTCTCGAATCGTAATTTTACCCAAAGACAAATGGAGCTTGTCCACTAGACGTTGAAATTCCGGCAAAGGTGCCTCTTCTTTTAGCAAGTCGAGAGCTGCCTCTGGCCCGTGTTCATAATGAAGCAAACATTTTTGCAGAGGTCTTTTGAATATAACTGAAAATCTGTTCAGCCACTCCAATATCTCCTCGACAGACATTCGTTCCATAACCCGTAAAATGGAAATAACCGTTTGAAATTGATACACCTCATGCCTCATATCCAACCGACGCATTTTTCGTTGCAAATATAATAAAAGCATAGGCATTTGATAGGCTACATACCCAACAATCAAACTAATCAGTACTTCCCACCACTTGATGTATTCATCATTCCAATCTTTCAGCTTTTGGAGGATACGCCGAGTATTTGTGGATAGCTGTTCAGGAGTAGCAGTTCCATTAGCATTATGCTCTAAAACAACGTACGTTTGTTCGTATGTGCTGTTCGCCCTCATGTTCAGCGAATGCATGATTTTGCGATCAATCTCACTCTGCTTCAAAGCTTCTTTTTGCTCCACCGGACTTAAACGTCCAAACATTTGACCTGATTGTACTGGGGCGTGAAGGATATGCGTTTTCTCAGCTTCATGTAAAAAAAATATCGTACTGATGCTGAGCACCAATCCTACGATAAAAAGAGCCATTCTGCGTATGTAGAGCCACTCCAGCTTAACCTCCGCACCACTTTCCTTTAATAGACGGGTTATTTGGAAATAAGAAGACATATGCTGACGCGGAATTAAAGAATCCACCACATTACGAATGATGGGAAAACGGTATAGCTTCTGCTCCCAAACCCTCCGGCCTCTACCCGCACGATATCCTGTCTCATCGGTCTGTTGCAGTTTCTGTAACAGGAAATAAGATACGATTATCACAATATAAACGGACAATTTCGTTATATAACCCAATTTTCCCTGATAAAACTCATCCATGGATGGAAAGCTGGATCTCGCCCATGTCTCGATTGGGGTCGTAAAGAAAACAGGTGCCAGTGCGATCACGTTTAGACTTTTTAACAGATAGTCCAGTTTATTTCTTCGCAGCAACTCCAACTGGATTTCGCGTGCGAGACTGCCGAGCCCCTTCAAATAAATGGAGCCCCCCTCATCAACCCGGTCACCAAACTCCATTACCATATATGAGATACCGGCAAAAGCTTTTAAAAATCGATTAGGAGCCGACTCATAGTATCTTTCCAATGCTTCGTGCGGATCAACATCTGTTAGCGCCTCATGGATGAGTCGTGCGTGTCTCCCAGCCTCTGCCTCAGCTAAATCGGCCGCTTCGGATATGGCTTCCTCCACCATACCGTGCTGATGGTAATAATGACGTACATTGGCGAATAATTCGATCATCTGTGCAAGTAGCCTTTTTTCCATCCGGCTAATGGCCATATCCAAAATAAGACTGTTGATTACCACTCCGCATAAAACAGCCAATATAGCAAACTCTATTCCTGGCTTCATCATGACCAGCACAACGCCACTGCAAGTAAAAGCCCCCCAGATGAACAGCGTCATCTTCATGGTCTGTAGGCGAAGCTTGTACTCATCGTAGGCATGCTGACCAGCTAGTCGCTTACGTACACTTGTGATGTATCCAGATAAAAAAGGCACCTTCATACACAGCGTGTACAACTTATGCAGTAAGGCTTGCAGCTCACGTTGAAGTACCGCTTTTCCTTTGCGCCCTTCCTGAACAGAATGAATTCGTCCTCTGCGAACTGCATGACTACCGCGCTTACGCAACCCCCACAAAACTATATATAGAAGCGCAAAGCTCCCACCTGATATTAGTAAAATCCATAATAAAATTTCTTTAAGACTCATAGTCTTCCTCCCAATAGCGGGTCAAAAAACTGCGGAAATCTCTGGCATCCTTTACATTCATCTGCTCACACATTTCTTTTGCACTTTTGGCAGTTAGGGGCTCCATCGGTATATAGCTTCCGTTCCGATATTCCATAACGTGGCGATAACTATAGCTCGATGAAGCATTGGAACCTGCATCCGTATGATCCGGGTCACGCGGCACGCATTCTGTGATCCGTTCGATGTAGCGTCGCCCTTCCGCATCACGTTTGAGATGCACATCAAAGTTAATGACATGAACTACCTGTTCCTCAGCGATGCCTTCATGCTGAAATACTCCTGTTTTGAGCAATGAATTACGAAGTGAAAACACGAGATCACGAAATGTTTTGGCATGATGAGTAAAAATGGTGAACAGACTGGCAACCTGCGACATTTGAATCATCCAAGCAGCTACTTCATCACTTGCTACTTCGCCTAGTATATTGACGGTTCCATCTGTTTTTTTCTGCAAGTCAAGCCCTTGTTGTCCTGAAATATGGTCCGTTTCTCGAAAGGTAAGAATGTTACGGCGACTGTAAATGCTGCGTAGATGCAGTTCAAAGGCCATTTCTTGAACACGAAGCGTATACGAAGCATAAATATGCTTGACCATCGCCATTAACAACGTCGTCTTACCTGAACCCTGCGCGCCTGTAATAGCAGTAATCCGGCTGCCTTTCATTAAATAAGAAAGTAACTGGATTGGAAAATCAGCATTCTGTCCCTTAATTAACTGTTCCAGCGATGCGCTTTGAATATCGAATTTACGGACAAAGAAAGCCCACGATTCTGAGAAAGGAGGGCGCACCACCACTACCCGTGACCCATCCTTCATTTCGTTGACCTTATAACCATTCGCTTCGGAAAGCTGTCCCGGGTAATTGTATTTATAAATATTTTGGCACACCCTTTTAAGTTCACGCTCAGATCCGAAGGAAAGGAACGAAAGATGGATAGTTTTACCTTTATAAAAGATCCATACGCTCTCATAACCATTGGCAGTAGGCGCAGATGTTTGTTCAAATACATACCCATCCGAAGGCCAGTCTGATGATGCAGGAATCCCACCTTCCGGCATACCACTGACGCCCCCACTTACACCGTCGATCCGCTGGTCACGAATATCATCAATGACGGAAAAGCCTTTGTAATGCTGATAAATCCGCTGGACAATAATATCCACTTTCTCCAAAAAGGAAAGAGGGCGGTACTCACAGTCATAGATATAACGAATATCCTCTGCGGTAACGAGATAACTTCCATCTTCTTCACCTTGCTGTGAATACCTCATTTCGGCCAAGTCATAAGTATCCAGTAAACGTGATAGTGCATCAGCGCCAAACTTCTGCTGGTATTGGTAAAATATAATTTCGAATTGATCCTGTATGCTAAACAACTCAGGTCGGGAGAATGGCATAACAATATCGACAATTTTCTCGTTTAAGCCGTAACCGTTAATCAGAAGCTCAGCCATCAGATTTTTAACAAAACGTTTATCACCCATGCTGCCATTGGCACAGTCCTTTAACGCCCTGCGTAGTTCCGCCCTTTGATGGATACGCCGTCTATATTCCTCTTCATGCAATCCGGCATCCGCCATCTGGCTATGACTTAGTTCATGAAGTGCATTTTTGATATACTCTATTAATGTTTCGAATGTGGCATCTTCGTTCTTTTTTTCTACCCGAAGGGTTGAATGTCGCGAGTGAAGATTCCCTCGGTATTTAACAATAATCAGTACGATGCACATCAGTACTATACAGGTAAGAATCAATCCGTTGATCATTTGAGCGGACAGCATTTAAGCGCCCCTCTCCAAAGCCTTGAGCCGAAGATCGGACTCTGCCGCCTCCAGAATAGCTTTGCTGATATGCCGTATACTCTGCGCCCATCTCACGGGCATAAAAAGCTTGCGGTGCTGCTCTTTTCCACTTCGCACCTCACGCTGCACATGGCCGATCACATCCCTGCGGTTCCATGCGTCCATAAATCCGGTGCTATAAGGGACTGTATACAAAGCACCTTTGTAGCCATATCTCCTGCGAATATTCGTTTCATTCACTTGAGAATGCACATCATATTTCCCAAGTACAATCAATAAGGGTAACGATGAATAGGTAGATAACGGAGACACAGATTCAAAATAAGCGTCTAACTCTCGCATATTCTGAGTGAGTGAAAGAACGGCCAGTTTGGCTCGTGCACATGCTTCATGCTGTACAGCCCCCCACCCTGCTCCACTTCCTGCATCAATCAGCGTTAAATCATAATATTGATTCGCTGTATCTATTACTGCCCGTACAAGCCCTGGAGATAGTAACGGCGGTGCAGCTCCAAAGCTGGAGGTTCCCTCAAGTACATCCAAAGTATGTTCGAGTACAGGCGTCGTATAATTACGAATATTTTCTTTAGACAGTGTCCCTCGCAGAACTAAACGTGCGGCAGCATCCCAGCCCCCTTCCTGAAGCTGTAGGGTTGGATCGTCCATACCATACTCTTGTATAGGTAATCCTGATTCAATACCGGTATATTTACGACCCAAATGAGTCAATAATAGTCTTCCTCGATATAGATTGCCTATGGTAATTGCTATTGCTGCCGCCAAAGAGCTACTTCCACTAGCCCCCTTAATGGGGCTCCAAAACAAAATGGTACTCATGCTCTACTCCTTTCCGCACGCTTTAGCGCACGACGACTCACTTTTAATTCCCAACTCATCCATTCCCCAATACAACGGCATAATTGTTTCTTATACGTTCTGGATAGCGGTTTTAGTAGTAGCTGTTTTTTATGCTCATTTTCCAGTTTCAGAGCAAGCAGCCCCTCATCCCATGGCAGTACATATGGCTCTTGCTGCCAAAAAGCTGGGAAATGGTTCATGTATTCCCACAGGTACGGCTCCTCCACACCACAATCCACAGCCTGTAAAAAAAGCTTGTGAAATACAAGATCTTTAGGAAATTCAGGTTGACTGAATAAATGCTCAAGCCAATTCTGTCCGTTATGCATTAGCATGCGGCTATAATCACTGACCCAAACTCGGAGTTCTGCCCTTTTCCAAACAGAAATGGGGCAAAAATTAGGTAACTCTACATCCAAAATAACAATGTCATAAGCCTGCTCTGCCTTCTGATCAGCCGTCATACCTATATGCAGGTCTTCCCATGCTGTAAATCCAATTGCTACATCAAAACCACTAAACTGCGTAATGGGAAGTGGTTTGTCAAGCATCCCTATGCTATACCGATACCGTCCCCGCAGCGTAGCATCCACAAGCAGTACCTGTTGGCCGGAAGCTGCTAATATGCTGCTGATGTATAACAAGGTATCGCTTTTGTCACAAAGCCCGGCAAATATCCATGTTTTCATACTTCCGTTCCTTTTCTCTCATTTATTTGGCATACGGATCAGAGCTTCCGTCCTGCGTCAGAATCTTTGTTTGTTCTTGATGATCCTGCTCGTTCTCATATTCATTTCTTGTATCATCAATTCCGCTTGCTGGGTTTTCTATAGTAGCACCCGCATGCTGAGCTGCAATTTCCTCACTCAGACTCCTTTCCACAGGTGTTGAAATCACACTGTTTGATGAATTAATTGCATTTTCAAGGGAATCCCGCAGCTGCTTGGACAGCTTTTGTTCAGCAATGTGTATCAAATTTGGATCACTATTCATTAACGCTAACACCTGCGCATTAGGCGGATAGGTCGGGATTGCTTTGGGCTGAAATTGGGGATCGACATATGTCAGAGCATAAATGGATGCTTTATGCAGATAGGCATCAACAATCGCGCTCGAAAGCGATAATATTTCCTGCTCATTCAAAGTGACCCAGACAATTGGACCTTCCAGTCGGGAAATCTTCTTTTTAGATAATAGAATGTAATCCTGACCTGTTGGAAATTGAATGCGAATATCCACTTCGTCCCCCGACTTCAGGCTGTTGGGTAGTACCACCACCTTTAGCTCACGGTTGCGTAAATCTTTAGGTGTGGGTTCATCAGCAGTTATCATAGCCGATGTAAGCACAGATCCTTTTTTAAGCTCAATCTTGGCTGTGGTTCCGGAAACTTCACTTTTATCTGCCAGCAAATTTGATGGAGCCTGAGAACCGGGAACTTTAATTCCCTTCAAATCATTAGATGCAATCTGTTCACCTGGAGAAATGTCACGGACAACCACCCAGCCTTTTTTCGCGGTTCGTTGCTCCTGTTCATACACTTTCCATTTCAGTTCTGCCTCTACCTCAGCCTGTTTCCTGACCTCATTCATTTGATGGATATTAACCATAAGGTAGCCAGCAAAGATAATGCCAACAATCCCAGCGCCAATGCAACCGGCGTATAGTTTTTGTTTACTGCTTTTTCTTAGCTTAGACACACAACTTCTCCCCTGCCTCTTTTGATATATACCTTCTATCTAGCGCCGTCGCTTAAGGAATACGAAGCGTCTTCTCCGGGTATCTGGAATGACTCCGCGAAACAGTTCGTCCAACACCTGATCCATCTCATCATCCGGTTCGAAGGGGTCTGAGTGGAACGGTAGAGCAAATACTTTATTGTGATCCAGCTCCTTACGAAGCCTGCGGGCCGCCTCCGAGGTTGCCAATGGCAAGCAGTAATTCCATTTGTGCTGTGGATGGCGCTGAAGAGATCGGGCTAACCCTGCTATATCCTGAACTCTCCATTCGGCCCCTGAGCCAACGACGAGCGGATAATCGGCTCTCAAGAATTCTTCCAGTCGTTCATTGTCCTGCCCACTCCCCAGGTCCAGTACGATAAATCTATAGGAACCACCCAACAAAGAAATGACATCCGCACGAGATGTTTGTCGCCAGTAATGTACTCCATCGACTTCAAAACGCCGACTTGAACTCGATTGTCCAACAGATGTGCCTTCTACGACTTCTTGAAGTCGGGCAAATGCTTTGGCTGTGCTGTGCAGCTCAACCAAAGCTACGGAGCGGGACCTTCGAGCCAGATAGTGGCTCACCGCAATTGCTGTATGCGTAGCACCGGAGCCGGCAGATACACCCAGTACAGCCACTACCCTTGTACCTGCATAATCCAATGAGGCATCATTAACGGATATTCCTTGTTGAGCAGGCTGAAAATCAGCACTGTGCCGCAGTTCTCCAATGACCTCCCCGGCAGATTGAAATCGTTCCTCAGGATGCTGACGCAGCAGTTTTCGAATCACTGGGATCAAATGGCGGGGCAATTCTCCGCGAATATACCCTTCTACTCCCGCAGTCCACTCGCTATATTTGCCTCCTGTACAAAGATACAATAGCAGCGCTCCCAAACTGTATAAGTCTGAACGAGCATCCGTCTGACCAGCTCCATATTGCTCCGGAGCAGCGAAGCCCACTGTGCCCAGCTTTACCGTATCTTGATCCACCTCAGCCTTATAGCTCCTCGCTATTCCAAAATCAATCAGTATAAATTCCATTTCCGGTGTCAGCATAATATTCGTTGGTTTCAGATCCCGGTAAATGACTGGCGGTTGACGGGTATGCAAATAGTCCAACACATCCAGTACCTGCAAAGCGAATGGGACGATTTGCTCCTGTGGAATATAGCCTTGGTAGTCCTTCATGTATGCTTCCAGCGTAATTCCTTCGATGTAATCCATGACCAGATATACCGCACCAGATGGAGGATGCTCAAAAAAATCAACAATTCTCGGTAAACGTGGATGGCTTAGCGAAATCAGCATCTCTGCCTCCGTGCGTACAAGCTTCATCACTTGTGGCCCGGCAACCGACTCCTTCACCGCCCATTGCTTGCCTGGCAGTTTTAAATCCTCTGCCATGAACACGCGGCTCATTCCTCCCGAACCCAATGTGCGAACAATACGGTAACGCTCACCGATAATTGATCCGAATTCCAACTGTGATGGTTGCTTCATTATTCTCCTACCACCTTTCTCAAGCAGACAACGCAAAAAAGGGAAAGCTGCCGCAAAATCAAATTTCCATGTCGTCATGAAAACCGTTTTCGCGGGATGCTTTCCCTTGATTTAAACGTGATTATTATTTTTTAAGGAACAATTTGGATTTATTATATAGCATACCTGTATCCATTGTAAAGTATTATTTTCCATACTTGATCATGTACAGGGTGATCTCATCTCGGTTATGGAATAGCTGCTTAGCTCGTTGAATCTGCATGCCGGACTCTTCAAATGAAGCAATTACATCATGAATGAGCGCCAAAGGCTTTTTATGCATTAGCTTGACCGTAACGATAGCAGTACCACCACTTCGCAAACTATATAGTAAATCAGTAACGAGCCTTGCCATTTGCTTAGGACTCCAGCTCATATCACAAACCAGCAGATCGAACGAATTCTCTTTAAATTTGACTTCACTTGCATTTTTACGCAAAAAAGTCAGATTGGCGTACTTCATCAGTGATGGCTCCATCTTTGCCGGATCAACCGCTGTAACTTTCAGTCCCCGTTCCAGTAAGAAGGAAGTCCATCCACCCGGTGCTGCCCCAATATCCAGTCCCTGATGGAAAGCGGCAAAATCTATGCCGAACGTTGCTTCTGCTTCCAATAGCTTGAATTTGGCACGAGAAATTTGTCCATCTTCTTTTCGAAAACGAACCGCTCCTCCGCTCCAATCCGATAGATTGTCCTCAGGACGCGATACACCTGCATACCACGTATCTGTATCTGCAAAAACGGACACAATAAGATCGGCGCCTTGTACTGTCTGCTCCATAGGTAGATCACTTAATTGTTCACTCAAAGCCTGCTTGAGCGCACCTGCGCTTTCAATCCAACTGCTATTAGATCCTTTGCGCACTTGTAAAGAAACACGTTGATCCATCAGTTCCTTGCGGTTACGGATGAATGCAACCAGACGCTCCTGTACCTGAACCAGGTCCGTTCCTTCTTCCTGAAAATGAACAGGAAATAAGTGACGTAAAAACATCGGCGGCTGACCTGTAATTGTCCTCACTGCCTCAATTTCTTCCGCAGGTAGTGTAGCCAGAAAAATTTCACCAGGTAAAAGCATCGTGCTTTTAACAGAGCCAAATATTCTTCTAAGCTCCTCTTGAGCATAGGGTGCAAAACCGTGATTGGCTGTACAAACAAATCTTGATGATGACAAAGTAGATTCACTTTGTTCATCTGTACTGATATATAGTTCCTCCAAAATAACATTACCCTCCAGTGCACACCCGAATCCAGGGGCGTTCTCCATCCCAATCCAGCTCAACCGGAACTTCATATGTGTGCATAATCAATTCTTTCGTTAAAACTTCCTTTTTCGGGCCAGCTGCTGCGACCTTACCATCACGAATCAATGCAACATGCGTAAAGAGGGGGACAATCTCCTCAATGTGATGAGTCACATAGACCACTGATAACTCCCGCTTGCGGAGCCGATCAATCTCGACCAGCATTTTTTCCCGCTCAAATAGATCCAACCCGGCACAAGGCTCGTCCATAATTAGCAGACGAGGTTCTGCCATCAGTGAGCGGGCCAGCATCACCTTTTTACGTTCTCCTTGAGATAACGTCCCCAGCGGGTGATGAATCAAGTCGCCTAAATTCATACCCTCCAGCAAAGATATGGCCTTTTCTTTTGCCTCTGTCGGAATTTCCTGATAAAAGCGCAAAAAAGCATACGCACCTGTAGCGACCACTTCCCAAACGGGATCTTTTAGCGCCAGCTTTTCCAACAAAGTCTGGCTGATATATCCGATTTGTTTGCGAACTTCCCGCACATCACATTGACCATACATTTGCCCAAGGACTTCAACCGTACCACGACTTGGAAACATATACCCTGTCATCATTTCCAGCAATGTTGTTTTACCGGAACCATTGCGACCCAGAATAGCCCAATGTTCACCTTCTCGTATGTCCAGGCTTACATCGTCCAAAATCCGTCTTTCTTCCCGCTGCAACGTAATGCTCTTCATGGATATCATTCCATCACGCTCCTTATTTTGCTCAGCAAGTGTTCTACAGATTCCATTTTGTAGATGATTTCAGGATTTTTGTTTTCACCATTATATATAAGAAGCGCTGGAACACTGGATATCCGGTACTCCTGTACCAGTTCAGGAATATAGTTAATGTTGCTCTGCACCACTGCTTCTTCAGGGAGCAAATACTCTGCTACCTCCAGCATTTTACGGGCAGCCGCGCATGTTCCACACATGGGAGTGTACACAAACAAAGCCAGCTTGCATCCCTCCCATATGGCACGGCGCACCTCTTTTTGTCCGATCTCTTTCATCGTTCAGACCCTTTTCTGATCTCTCGCATACGTTCCTCTGGTATGGGCCCGTTATGCACGGTGACTCCCTCTGGCTTATTCGCATAGAGTAGCTCGTACATGGCTCGCCGCCCCTCTGGACTGGAGGAATGCAAGTAAATTTCATGTGGATATAACCGTTTCCCTGCGATAGCAGCAGCCACATCCTTTCCCGTAGGCTGACCTGGACCCAAATCATAATCTAGCGATAGTATTGAAATAGGGTATTCATGAAGTAGCAGCAGACACTCATCCGCATCTCTTGCCAGCTTAAAGCCCGGAGGACAAGGCCGATAATCGTCCATAAACAAATACATCAACTTCTCCTCCTTTTTCCCATAAATGCAAGCTCACAAGCCTCAAAGATAGTTATTACCAATCAGACCGATTTACTCCCAGCTTAGAATCATTTGAATATCCTCCTGATGTGTCCCATCAGGTCCCGTCCCACTCTCCAAAACGATAGGAATACCTCTTACAGCATCCTGATCTGTCATCCAACGCATTCCTTGAGTACCAATGTAGCCTTGGCCCACACGGGCATGTCTGTCTTTTTTAGAGCCATACGGGTATTTAGAATCGTTCAAATGAACTCCGCACAGAGCTGACCAATAGCCGAGACGATTCCCTTTTTCGATCAAAGCCTCGTCCATTCCACCGTTCCATAATCCCGCTGCATACGCATGACAAGTGTCAAAGCAAAAGCCGATACTGTCAGGATTCTGGCACAACTGACGGATTTGCACCAGTTCCTCAAGCGTGGTTCCCATGGGCCCGTGATCCCCCGCCTGATTTTCAATCAATATTTTAGCTTTTCCTTGCCAGCCTTCCAGCACATCATTAAAACAGTTAATAATGTTACGATAGCCCTCTAGTGGGTCTGACGAATGCAGATGCCCAAAATGAACGACGATCCCTTTTGACCCACAGGCTTCAGCAATATCCAGATCATTGCGTAATGAAGCAATCGTCAGCTCATAAAGTTCCTGACCACGCTCGGACCCATGAGCCGGATTAACAGGATATGGTGAATGAGCAATGGATTGAAGCTGGTGCTCTAAACAGTAAGCGTTGCAAGCAGCAGCATCAGTAGCACTCCATTCCTTCAGTCTAAGACTACGAGGATTTTTCGGGAAATATTGAAATGAACGTCCCCCCTGCTCTCGCGCACGCATAGCGGCTTTGGAAAAGCCACCACGCGTACTCACATGGGAGCCGATGAGCAATTTAGGCATCATGCTGCTGTACCGGGCAATAAAATGCTTTTTTCCCCGCCAGTTCAACCCTTACAATTTTTCCGCCACTTGGAGATTCTTCTCCTTCGCGGTCATATACTCGACACTGATGATCAAATCCACCTGTTAGCGTGTCCCCCTCCATTAGAGGCATTTCCATGTACCCGCCTTCCGCAGTAGCTTCACGTAGTACGGATTGAGTGGCATGATATAGTTTTTCCACTTTTTCTGGGGACTGCACAATGTTTTGTACTTTGGAACCCGGTGTAAATCCGGCGATATAAGCAATTTCGTCCGAATAACAATTGCCAATACCCGAAAAAATCTGCTGATTCACCAGCGTTGTTTTCAAAATCCCCCGGCGTCCCTTCAGCCGTGCTGTAAACTTTTCCAATGTCATGCGGCGGTCTAACGGATCAGGTCCCAGGTCTGACAAAGCCTCCTCTGTTTCTTTAGCCGTCAGTAAGTGCAGATAACCTAAGCGCAGTCCGATAAAATAAAGCTTTAATCCACTAAAATCTAATTCGATCTGAACTGTACGATCTGGACGCTGCTCCTCCGTTCCCAGATATAACAGTCCTCCCAACATCAGATGAAGTACGAGCCGCCCGCCCGTGTTTAAATGAAAAATCAAATGCTTGCCTCGACGTTCTAAATATACAACAGTCGTTCCCAGCAATTGCTTCTCAAACGTTTCCACTTCAGTATTAATGGACTTTTCACGGCTAACCTTCACTCCAGTAATCGGAATGTCCAAAATTTGTTTTGATAATAAGATTCTGTAGTTTTCCATTTCAGGAAGTTCCGGCATATCAACATCTTTCCTTTCGTAGCTACATAGCTTTTAATTCTCGCAAGTTTTGTAAGACATATACTTTCTATTATTTCAGCTCTTCTTTCATCCAGTCCTGCAGTTCAGCGAGATTTTCAAACATCAGGTCAGGCTTCACTCCAACGGTATGCACATGTTCATCCATATTAGCGCGGGTCGTCACGCCCGACAGGATCAGAGCTGTTTTACAACCTGCTGCTGCACCTGCCGCAATATCTGTAAGCATATTATCGCCCACAACCAGAGCTTCATCCGCCCTAATGTTTAAGCGGTTCAGCGCATAGTTCATCAATACGCTTGAAGGCTTGCCGATGACAATAGGCTTTACCTGTGAAGCTGCTTCAATTGCAGCTCCAATCGTACCTGCACCTGGCGTTAGCCCATCATGTGAAGGCAATTGGAGATCCGGGTTTGTCAAAATAAAAGTTGCTCCTTCCCGAATCCAACGCATGGCAGCGGCCAGCGCATCATATGTAAATTGACGATCTATCCCCTGCACCACATAATCAGGATGGTTCTCAACAAGCTGCAAACCGGCTCCTGTGAGTGCATCGCGTAATCCTGTTTCACCAATACAATAGACACGAGCTCCAGGACTTTGCTGTGCAACATATTGTGCAGCTGCTAACGCCGAAGTATATACTTCATGGCTGGCCGCTTCAATTCCCATACCAACCAAATGCTCAGCCACCGATTCGGGTGTGCGTGAAGCATTGTTTGTAACATAAGCATAAGGTATCTGGTCTGTACGCAATCGGGATATGAACAGATCCGCACCCTTGATCATCCGATTTCCATGATAAAGTGTTCCATCCAGATCAATTAGTAACGATTTTATCGCAATCCCCTCCCCCACTTCAAATCCATTCACATCAGAGCATTGAAAATTATAATTCATCCCACGAACGATGTTCTCCTTCTTATTTAACCACCTTAATTATTCAGGTCATAAAATAATCGGCCGTCTCCATTCATCTCATCTATCTTAAGTCAAAAATGCTTATGAAGTCCATGAATTGCTGGTAAACCCTCCAAAATGGCGCCATTCCTCGCTAAAAGCCGTCGCTTTCACATGACATAAGTTCACTTCTTCGTCGAAATCCATCGAAGGAGCTATTTCCTCAAAGGAAATCTCCTGTATTTCCTGGTCATACTCAAGAAATAGAATCCTTTAAATTCGATATATAGAAACTCGAATATGACACGCCTCTATATGTGGTAGAACAAATTCATCCCCCACCACCGTGTACGGGTTCTCATCTCTTGTCGCATCCTGCGCTTTCCCGGAAAATAATTTGGGTGAAAAACAAAGGCACCGGGGCAAGCCCCGGCACCCATGAACATATCTTCTCCAATCGTTTATTAACCGATATCGGGTACCGGTAACAACACATGCTGCTCCGCAAGCAATGAATTGGGAAATATGCTTCGCGCTTCCTCCAGCAATGGCTGAAGCTGCTCCTGATCTTTATACCTAGAACTAAAATGCGTCATGATTAGCTGACCCGCACCTGCGGCTTTTGCAGCTTCCGCTGCTTGAAGCGCCGTACTATGATGATACTCGTATGCTGTATCTGACAGTTCATGCAGAAAAGTGGCTTCATGAACGACGACAGTTGCATCTTGAGCCAGCACTACCGTATTCGGACAAGGTCTCGTATCCCCTAAAATCGTGATAATACGCCCTTTTTTCGGCGAACCCAGTACATCCTGAGGATGCAAAATAACTCCACCTTCTACCTCCACGCTTTCCCCACGCTTTAACTTACCGTACACCGGGCCGGGCTTAATACCATATCGCTCCAACAGCTCTTGGTTAAGCTTACCGGGCTTATCCATCTCTACAACTCGGTAGCCATAGCTGTCGATCCGATGATCCAGCAAAGCTGACTCCACCCGGAATTGACCGTCATCAAACAGAACCCCGCCCGTATGCTCCACAATATGTAGTTGGTAATTGATACGCGATTGGCTGATCCCTAAAGATAGCTCGATATATTGCTGGATTCCAGGCGGTCCATATACCGTCAGTGGTGTCGTTCCCCCCTGATACGCCCTGCTCGACAGCAGTCCCGGCAGACCGAAAAGATGATCCCCATGCAAATGGGTGATAAATATTTTTTCAAGTCTGCTTAGTTTGAGCGGCGAACGCAATACCTCTTGTTGAGTGCCTTCGCCACAGTCGAACAGCCACATGCTTCTTCGTTCTTCCAGCAAACGAAGAGCGATGGACGTTACATTTCGCTGAATCGTAGGCACCCCTGCATTTGTACCGAGAAAATAAAATTCCATAACATTAACCTTCTTCCTGCTGACCAGCAAAAAACCTCCGAAGCTCGGAGGGTATTTGCTATCCTATCTGATAAAGGTGTTAAACCTTTTCGACGTTAAAATACTGCGCCTGAGGGTGGCTGAACACCATGGCTGATACAGAAGCCTCCGGTTCCATCATAAACCCTTCCGTCAGCTCAACGCCAATATCCTCAGGTTTTAACAACTGGAACAACGGCCCCTGATCCTCCAGATCTGGACATGCCGGATAGCCAAAGGATACCCGTATGCCTTGATATCTGGCACCGTGTCGCTGTTTCATTGTCATATCGGCAGGGTCTGGGAACCCCCAGCTATCCCTGATAATATGGTGAAGCCGTTCCGCTAACCCTTCTGCTACTTCGAGTGCTACCGCTTGAAGTGCATGCGAGCGCAGATAATCCCCTTTATCTTTCCACCGGGTAGATATCTGCTGAATCCCATGACCAGCTGTAACGACCATGAAACCTACATAGTCCATAACCCCGGATTCCACTGATTTCAAGAAATCAGCCAGACATAGATAAGGCTCTACCTGCTGGCGCGGGAATGTAAATGTGTGCAGTACCTTGCTCACATCCGACGGATCATAGATCAGAATTTGATTTCCTTGGGACTGCGCTGGAAAGAAACGATACATAGCATGTGCCTGGATGATTCCGTCCGTCACAGCTTCAAACATGATGCTGTCCACGGTTTCCTTCAACTGAATCGCTTTCGGATCTTCCGAAGCCAGCAGCTGCTCAACATTGCCTTTTAAACCAAGATGATGCCCCATTAGCATTTGCATATTCACGTAAGGCAAAATATAATTCAGTGGATAATTACGCAGTACATGACGATCCGTATCTGGTGGAATATAGACGGGCAGATCCTGAGCAATGTTAGAGCGCACAGCTCGAGTGAGCTTAGGGAGCGGCTTAGCTTCCACGACTATTGCCGCTTCAGCCTCCCGCTCAGCCTCCATGTCCTCAGCCATTTTTTTGCGGGACTCAGGATTCATAAGCTTGTTGGCAATATCCAGCCCATCCATAGCATCCTTTGCATAGGCAACCAGACCATCATACTCAGGACGGATACGATTTTTAGTGAACTTACGTGTTAAAGCAGCTCCACCAACCATTATTGGAATATCAATATTCGCATTTTTCAAATCCTGTGCGGTCAGCACCATTTGTTGTGCCGATTTAACAAGCAGTCCGGATAAGCCAATCATATCGGCCTTTTCTTCACGGTAAGCCTCAATAATGCGTTCTGGTGGTACTTTTATACCCAGATTCACGATATGGTAACCATTGTTGGATAGAATAATCTCCACCAGATTCTTACCAATGTCATGCACATCACCTTTGACTGTAGCCAACAAAATCTTACCTTTTACTGAGGATTCATTCTTCTCCATGAACGGCTCTAAATAGGCTACGGACGCCTTCATCACTTCAGCGCTTTGCAGCACCTCCGCAACAATCAGTTCGTTATTGTTAAACAGTCGTCCTACTTCCTCCATCCCCTTCATCAGCGGGCCGTTAATAATCTCCAGCGAAGAATATTTCACGAGCGCTTGCTCCAGATCCGGAATGAGTCCCTCCTTACTTCCCTCGACTACATAGGAAGCCAGTCGTTCTTCGAGCGAAAGGTTTGATATCTTTTCTTTTTTCTCCACTTTCTTGTTACGGAAAGCTGCTACAAAAGCGGATAAAGTATCGTCATTTGTTTTATAGATCAAGTCTTCCGCAAGTTTCCGCTCATGCTCTGGAATGGATGCATAACGTTCAAGCTTCTCAGTGTTTACAATCGCATAGTCCAGACCTGCTTTGGTGCATTCATATAAATAGACGGAATTGAGCACTTCACGACCCGCTTCCGGCAAACCAAAAGATACGTTACTGATGCCCAGGATGGTATGCACCCCGGGAAGCGCTTCTTTAATAATGCGAATGCCCTCAATGGTTTCCTTAGCTGAACCGATATATTGCTCATCACCTGTTCCTACTGGGAATACGAGCGTATCAAAAATTAGATCCTCCGCTGCCAAACCATAACGGTTCACCAACAGATCATAAGAACGTTTAGCTACCTCAAGCTTATCCTCACGTGAAATAGCCTGTCCGCGTTCATCAATTGTTCCAACAACAACAGCGGCGCCGTACTTATGAATAAGAGGAGCCATTTTCTCAAATTTCTCTTCACCATCCTCCAAATTAATGGAGTTAATTATTGCCTTGCCTTGCGAATATTGAAGTGCTGTATCAATGACTTTAATATCCGTGGTATCAATCACTAAAGGTACCTTTACCTTGTTTACAACCAGTTTCAAAAATGCTTCCATATCCGTCATTTCATCGCGATCCGGGTCCTGCACACAAATATCAATGACATGCGCTCCGCTTTTTACCTGAGCACGGGCAATTTCAGATGCCTCTTCATATTTGCCTTCCACGATCAAACGCTTGAATTTGCGGGAGCCCAGAACATTCGTTCGCTCACCAACCATATACGGACGATTGTCCTGTTCAATATATACAGGCTCAATGCCCGATACGGCAGGAGGATGATGACCTACCAGCGGACGCGGCTCAAACTGCGCCATACTTTCACTCATAACTCGAATATGCTCAGGCGTGGTACCACAACAACCCCCAGCAATATTCAACCAGCCTTTTTCAGCAAAAGCAGCCATTTTACGTGCTAAAGAATCAGGCGATTCATGGTATTGGCCATTTTCATCGGGCAAGCCCGCATTTGGATAACAGCTAATAGCTGCAGAGGACATTTCAGACAGAGAGCGAATATGATCACGCATAAACTCTGGACCTGTAGCACAATTCAATCCAATCGAAATTGGGTGCAAGTGTTCCAGTGATATGCAAAAGGATTCGATATTTTGTCCGGCCAACGTAGTTCCCATAGGCTCAATCGTGCCTGAAATCATTAGCGGAAGCTCGATACCTGTCTGCTCAAAAGCTTGCCGAATTCCGATGCTTCCAGCTTTGACGTTAAGCGTATCCTGTGAGGTCTCCAAAAGGAGTACATCCACGCCGCCTTCAATAAGCGCCAAGGCCTGCTCTTGATAGCTTTCAATCAGCTCAGCAAATGTAACCCCACCTGTGACAGACAAGGTTTTCGTGGTTGGGCCCATAGCTCCTACTACAAAACGAGGCTTGTCCGCAGTGCTGTATTTATCCACCGCGTTACGCGCCAGTTTGGCCGCCACCAGATTAATTTCACGGGCACGTTCTGGTATATCGTAATCCGCCAAAACGACGGATGTTGCTCCAAATGTATTCGTTTCAATTAGATCTGCTCCGGCCTTCAAGTATGCTTCATGAATCCCTTGAATGACATCCGGTCTCGTTAAGACCAGCATTTCATTACAGCCCTCCAGCTCTTCCCCACCAAAATCATCGGGGGAAAGGTCTTCCTGTTGAATCATGGTGCCCATGGCCCCATCAAGAAGGAGTATTCTTCGTTGTAATGCATCCTGCAAGCTAACTTTATCCAAATTTCTTCACCCCCGCAAAACGTTAAATCCTAGTTTAGCAGAAACCGTATCATTTAGATAGATTGAAGTAAAAACATACGTTTTATACAGGTTGTTCTTTGTAAAAATGACTTCTCTTATCCATTTTTATAGTTTGTAGCATTATAGAGCGTACTTAACCCTGCATCCTTTAGCTATGGTCATTTGCATTATAAAATGTTGAAATCCTGTATTGTACAACGTTTCAAGACATGGTATTCTTTATACAACATTAATCCAAGTGGAAAAGAGGGAATATATATATGGCCGAAATCTTAATACGTAATACGAATGAACGAATTAGCGGTGAAGAACAAGTACGTGAATTTCTGGAGAGTCACGAGATATTGTATGAACATTGGGATGCTTCCAAATTGTCTGGGGAGCTGCAAGAAAACTTTACCTTAACAGATGATCAAAAGGCCGCTGTTCTCAAAACATTTGAACCCGAAATCAAGGATTTAGCCGCACGTCGCGGATATAAAATATGGGACGTTATCACTTTATCTGAAGCAACGCCGAATTTGAACGAGCTGCTGGCCAAGTTTGAGCAAATTCACACCCACACCGAGGATGAAATCCGTGCCATTGTCGCTGGTAAAGGCATCTTCATCATTAAAGGCCCAGAAGAGATCGGCTATTTTAACGTAGAGCTTTCACCGGGGGACGTTATCTCCGTACCTGAAAATATACCTCACTTCTTCACTTTAATGGAGAATCAAAAGATCGTCGCAATCCGCTTGTTCATCGAAGAAAATGGCTGGATTGCCGAACCGTATGAAGATCCAACCTTCATTAAAGCATAATTACGAATTTATCCTTGTGTGAATAAAAAAACTCCCTCTGCTCTGTAACAATAGCGAAGGGAGTTTTCTTAATACTCGTTTCTAAAGACTATTGATTTCTTACTTTAACGATTGAATAATTCCGTCCAATTCAGACAGATGCTTGATTTGGAACTTCGGCTTGATCTCTGTGGTATTGGTTTTAGTGTTTCGGTTCACCCAGACCGAGTGTACACCTGCTGCCAACGCTCCTTGAATATCAGTCGTCAGTTTATCTCCTACCATTAAAGCATGTTCAGGCTCAATACCAAGAAGCCCCAAAGCATGCTGGAATATAGACGGATCAGGCTTGCCTCGACCAAATGAACCTGAAATGACAACATGATCAAAGAAAGGAGCTAATTGAGGAACTCCATCCAGTTTCTCCTGTTGTAGATCAGGGGAGCCATTTGTCAGCAATAACAGCTTGTAATGTCCCTTCAATTGTTCTAGAATCTCGAACGTTTCTTCATATACATGTGGACGCGCGCGTCTTTCCGAAGCAAATTGGGTAGCCAGCTTTTCCGCCAACTTCTCATTATCTATCCCTAGTTGCTGGAGTCCTCTGCGCCATGATTCCTTTCGATAAACAGGGGCCAACTGTTCCAATTGGCGGAATTCAGGTTGCTCACCTGCTGTAAAATTCGCCCACAATCCTTCAAACGGATTAATGCCGATCATTTGAGTAAAACTAAAGGTTTCATAGGATTCATACAAAGCGCGTGCTTCCTTACGTACGGCTTCCTCCAGAGTTTTTGGATCAACGCCTGCTTCACGGGAGCCTGTTTGACACGCTGCATCAAATGCCTCTTCTACACTACGTTCATCCCACAAAAGGGTATCATCAAGATCAAACATTACCGCCTGAATCGTCATCTGAATTATCCACTCTCTTTCCACAGTATATGTACGCCTATTTGCTTGATTAAGCATTTGAATCGTTATGTGTGCCCATATTAAGCAAGCGGCCGCAGCATGTTATATGAAATAACATCATACGGCCTTTGTTACAGAGCTACAGGCAAATCAGTTATTTCTTGTCTACCTGTATCTGATTGGATAGCGCAAACTTCTCAAGTCGCTCTGCAATGGCATCCGTGTCATAGCGACCTAATGATTTTGTGAAAATAAAATTACCACCCTTACCTTTTCTTTCAACGGTTACGTAACCCTTTTCAATCTTGATGGCTTTCATGTCCCCTGCCGTCATTGGACGTTCTCTACCACCTTTCAGCATATAGAGAGTATCCTTTCCCACTTTCAAATAAGGACGACGGATGAAAAAGATAACAGCCAGCATCAAGTACAGGCCGAATACAAGCCAATCCATCCCTCGCATACCGGTCTTAGTCAAAAAGTAACTCATAAGCATGTACAATACAGAAAGACCAGCCAGCATAATTGGCACAGTAATGTTACGGCCACGGAAAATATCCATTGTAGAACCTGCGCCGCTAATGGTTTGAATGCCTTGCTTTTTGCGCGATTTATTTAAATGCGCTGTGTTTTTGCGTACTTTTCTTTCAAATGATCGGGCCATCTCTCAATTCCTTCCCAGATATATTACATTAAAACAATTGCCTCAAAGCTGATCTATATAGATACCATAAAAGGTACCTAAAACAAAAGGCAAATTGCAGGCTTGGGCACTTTAACAACATTAATGCTTCAGCCCGTCATTTCCTTTCGATGTATCATCGTCCACAAATTCAATCGTCTCAAGCTGCTGCCGAAAATTACGGCGAATGTTACCTAAATAAATTTCCCGAAGATTGGCGCGCTCTGTGGCTTCCTCTTCCGTCAAACCCTCGGATTTTGCTTTGCGCGCTAATTCATTAATGCGCTGTACCAAGCTGTCTATATCCAAATTGTGTCCCCTCCATAAAAGCAAAGATATAATACACTTTGACATGTAGAAAAGAGCTTGTCAAGGCTCCCGTATTACGCTCCCTGACAAGCTCTAATAGTCTATAGATCAGAAGTTAGGAAGCTTGAGTACCTGACCTGCCTGCACTCCCCGATCCTCCAAACCGTTAATCCGCACAATTCCTTCTATATATACCCGTGTATCCATTCGTTCCGGTTTATGATTTGCGGCAATCTCCCACAACGTATCCCCAGGTTGTACGGTCAGTTTAGTCACTTCTTCCTTGGAAGCTGAAGGTGCCGCGAAAACTGTAAGTACACCTGCCCCTGCAATCCAAGCAACAATCACTATAATAAGAAGCTTAAGTAAAAGAGTATTGGTAATAATCTGCATAAAACGTGCCCTACCCTCTTTTCGAGTCTCCTGTAAATTTTCTAAATTCATCGGAAAAATACTTTGATAAGTGCTATATTTCATCATTGGCTGTGTCCTCCAAACGTTTGTTCTTATGTTTTCACAATATAACACGAACATTTGTTTTGTTCAATAGAAAAGAGAACAAAAGTTCGTAATTATTTTTAGGGATTATTTAGAACTTATGTTTGTACGAACGGAGGTTCTATGCTATAATTTTCCCAAACGTTACTAAATGGGGTTGATACGGTATGTCTAAGATTTCGAGCCGCCAGCAGGCCATTCTTGAATTTATCCGCAATGAAGTGCGTCTAAAGGGATACCCCCCTTCTGTACGCGAAATAGGCGAGGCTGTCGGATTAGCCTCCAGTTCTACGGTTCATGGTCATTTGGATCGTTTAGAGAAAAAAGGACTCATTCGCCGCGATCCTACAAAACCACGGGCTATTGAGTTACTCGGTCAAGACGAATCGGATAACAGCAACTTGATTAATTACTCCATTAGTCGTGTCCCCGTCGTCGGCAAAGTAACTGCTGGCCTTCCTATTACGGCGACAGAAAATATTGAAGATTACTTTCCTCTTCCCCAACACTTTGTTGGTGAGGATAAAATATTCATGTTATCTGTTGTAGGCGAAAGCATGATTGAAGCTGGTATTGCTAACGGAGACTATGTAATCGTACGTCAGCAGCAGACCGCTGATAATGGTGATATTGTTGTAGCTATGACAGATGAAGACGAAGCTACAGTTAAAACCTTCTACAAAGAAAAGGATCATATCCGGCTTCAACCTGAAAATCCAGCCTTTGAACCGCTTCGCCTGACACACGTCAGCATTTTGGGCAAGGTTGTAGGACTCTTCCGGGACTTCCACTGATTTCTCGTTCTTTCTTCCCCGTTATTCTATCCACTAATATAAAACCGGCTGCCTAGGGCAAGCCGGTTTTGTATTGCTATTATGTTTATTATGTATCTCACAACTTTTTTTTCATTTCAGCAACCTATCCCTATTTTTTCTACTAAAAATCAGCCTCCTCATCTCAAATAATTCCCCACTGACCTTGAGCAGCTATACTGTCATGGGCAAAACTAATAGATCTTTCTTTGTTTTAGATAAATATGGTATATTAATTACTTATAGCTCTGTAGGAGGAATTAAATGAAAAAAATTATAATTTCAGCGTTTGTTGTGATATTTATCGCCATAAGCTGTGTAGTTCCAACAATGGATCATTTGTATGCAAAAGAGAACTCCCACATAACAACTTACGACCGTATTAAGTATATACAAATACTTATCCATTTCAGGTATTTAGAAAAGCAACTCGAAGCTGTAATTTTCGAAAGAAATAATTATCCAGAAGACAGCCAAGAATATAAACAGCTCTCTGAACAACTGAATCATATTCTTGCTCAAGAGGCGTACTACGAGAAAAAACTTAACACTCTTAATAGTAAATAATTTTCATACTAACTGCCTATTATCTTTATCTACACTATTAGACTCATGCCGACCTGCCTATAACATTCTCCTGCAACGTAAAGTTGAAAAGGCGAAGACAGGTTCGCATGAGTTTTTTTATTATCCATTAGGAATATAGGTACTAGCTTCTTTTTGCTTTTAATAGATTTATGCTGATACATTACTATCACAATTGACATATGTATATAGCAGAACTAAGCAAAGGAGATATGCAGATGATCAGAAATAGAGTTAAAACGTATAAGCATCGCATCGGGAAAAACAGATATCTGGTCGTTAAAGTCTTTCAAGCCGCAGCTGCTAAAACAGGAAGCGGAAATGCACTAGCAACCAATGCCTTGAATATCAAAATTTCCAAGCGTAAGCATAAACGCCACTAAGATTTAACCGTACCTTCATTTCTTGAAGGGAGGTGATATTATGAGCAGAAGACATTGCAAACGTGATTTAAGAAGAAGAAGATTAAACATCCGTTCCACTCAAAGAGCCATTGCGCGTGCAAGAGGTAACGCACTGGCTGTTAATCTGTTTAGCGTAAATGATAGACAACGCAGACGTTAATAATCGTTTTCAAGCAAAAGCGGGAAGGATTCTTCCTGCTTTTTTTGTGTTAAACGATACACCCAACTCCTAAATTCCATAGAACTGCTAAATTCAGTTGCCTTCCTTTTAAATACCATACATATTCAACTATGCTTCCACTGGTTAAAACAGAAGCGAAATGGTACCCAGTCAAAAGCAGCAGCATTCTTGACTCAAATACTTTGTGTACAACTGACCACACCTATAGCCCTCAAACTTGCTTCAGCTTTTTTCACTTAAGTATTCCGGCTGTATATCCGTCCATGGTTTGTACGTTGCTGCATTGTTTGCTCAATTTTTTATTTTAAAACTTTATAAGGCCCCACTTGCCCACCACCGTATTCCACAAACTCCATCATATCCTACTCAACGGCTGGACTACAGATGCTCTTATCTGACTTAATGCAGCTGAAAACAATTCGATATTGGATCAACACTTCATATGTATGATTCATGTTGATCAACTCGACAATTCATTCTGGATAAGCGCTAAAAATCCTTCTCTAAATAATCATACCCTTACATGATTATTTAGAAAGCTAATATCCGACACATAAAGATAAAATACAACAAACAAAGACAAGAAAAAAATTTCTCTTCACAACCAATGAACTATGTACAAATACATTACACATGTATAACATTAAATACAAATACTAGAAAGGTGGTAACAATTTAATGAAAAAAGTATCTTTACTAGCATCAGTAGCAATGCTTATCTCATCTGTAGCTTTTGCTGCACCTTCTTTTGCAGATCAGGTCACAAGTGACACTTATAGTTCATTACAAGACTCAAATAGAAGTATAGAGTCTGTTACGCCTTTTGCTAATGTTGAATATGTCGTTACTGTAAATACGGCCAATCTCAAAGATGCCGGAACAGACTCGAACATCTCTATAACTCTGTATGGTTCTAATGGAGATTATGCTACCGCTACACTCAATGGTAGCTTTGAACAAGGAGATTCCGATACAACAAGAATCAGCACTAGTAACCTAGGTGACATCAGAAAAATTACTATTAGAACTGATGGATCTGGGTATAAACCAGGTTGGAAAATCGCTAATGTCAAAATATCTGGAAACGGGAAAACTTTCTCATTTGCAGGTCCTAACCGTTGGCTTGGTGACGGCGGTTCCGCAGATTCCGAAACACTTTTTCCATCCTAAAACAAATATTCATACAAAAGACTCTGTCGATATTTGGATAGAGTCTTTTAGTTTTGGATGAATAATCCTACTAAAATTGTATCGCCGTAATTATAACCCCATCTCAAGAATCAATTTTAAGAATAAACTCACTAATGGGAAAAATGTTATGTAATTTTGCTATATAAACAAAAGCTAAGAAATGGCCGCTGGAAAAACATATTGAATCTACCAAGAAAATCATAGCTTTAAAAAGAATTCAAGCATCAAATCACAACACCTAATTTTTTCGATTTAGCATGTCTCTTTTAGTCTCAATACTTTTAAGTTGATCATGTACATTTTCGAATATTGGATTATTATTTCCATCTACCTGACTTAGCGTAGCTGCGAACAGTTCGGTATTCTACTTTACCACTTTGTACTTATGATCAACAGTTACATTACTCTCTTGTATTTTCACAATAATCTCATCCCCAATAGCCGCCAGTGAAAGCAATTAACCCTCAAGCCAATTCTCTTATCATAGGATACCTCCAAAGTATAATAAATCTTCTAAATACTATAAAAGATGTGTCAAAGTATCGTGCGTATTATCGCAAATAAAAGACTCATACCAGTTATTGTTGCAAACTAATAAGGCCCTATCTGAGATTAAATTTAGGTATTAGGAAGGATTATACCCATTCAATGAAACATTCCCCTTCTTACAAAATACAATAAGCGCAAATCTATTATGGCAGGAAATCCACCAAGTATTCGCCAAAAGAGAAGCGAATACTGTAGCTATTGCCAAATAGCTTATGCGCTCATTGAGTTCAACTATTTGCCATCCATGAGTGAAGTGGTATTATCCAACAGTTCTTTTCACGAATTAAACCCAAAGTGATTTAGTGATGATAACTAAGAGAATAAAGAGCACTAAAATTGCCGCTGTAGAAGTCCATACACCGCCGCCACCTGCACCTTCATATGCACCCATGTCTTAAACCTCCTTTATTTGTCGTTCACCTTAATATATGTATAAATACGTTCAGTGATAGGGCATGCAGGTAAACAAAACAAAGGCTCACACCCAGATAAACCGGTAGAGCCTAATAATCTTTATAAAAGAATTAATTTCAAGATGATTACCAACAAAATGAAGAGTGCCAAGACAGCAGCTATCGATGTCCAAATCTTCCCGGCCGTCTCTTCGTAACCTCTTTCTATTCCTCTCACACGTAACGCCTCCTTTGTTTACTCCACAGGCTATGCGAGGTCTTGTTTATGGGATGGACTTCTAGGAAAATAAAAACACTTTACCAGCGTATCCAGCAAGGTGCCACTGATGAAGAACTTTTACTATTGCCACAACTAAAGAACAACAAGAAGGACTCCTACAGCATTTAGCTGATAGAGTCCTTCTTTATATCTGCCTTAATTCAATTTAATTGCATTGAGTTATGGCTTCGAGTATATATTTTTCACTCCTCAAGACTCAATTAATGAATTCTACTATATTCCAAAACAATAAACATCCCGTCAGCGCATGCCAGTAGGGTATCACCCATTCTTTCGGATTATGCAACGGTTTGGTGATATTTCAAAAGAATTTATGTAAGGTCAAGCTACTCGCCTTACGATATTAAACGTTCTGTCCAGTTCCAAGTACCTTGGCTTGTTACTTTGATCTTATCCCCAACGATAAAAAAGGCCGTTTTTGTGGTGGAATCCCCGAAGAAGCCCTTGTACCACTCTTTGCCTGGCTAATCGATTAAACCCTTCGGCGCGTTCCAGTGCCACCCCACATATCTATATTTGCTCCTTCAAAAACTTCAAGAAAATTCCTCTTAACATTAGATGGAAAGTAGAACTAACGTTCCAGTTAGTTATAGGGTTCCCAGTTCGTATCGCGTATATCTTTATCTGAGGCTTTTCTCACAAACTCTATGCATTTTTCTTCGCAAGCGCCAAAAACTTTATAATTTTGCTGGCCCTGTCTTAAAGATACTATGTTTGCCCCGCCATCATAATCAGGATCTGCAAACTGAATACCATCATCTTCCCAAAAACAAATTTCACAAATATCATAGGTTCCAGGCGGTTCATCGTTTAAGGTTTTGTAACCACAGCAAGGACAAGTATATTTTCCCACCGCTATAAGACCTCTCCTTATTATGTATCTATTTTTTTGTTCCGTTAGCCAGTTAAGTGAGTCCTTCATTACTTGTAATTAAAGGAGATAGGAAGATATCTTTCGGATAAATCGCTTTAAACTTTAAACATCAATATATCGGTCTGTATATCCTGTCTGTATCTGTATCAATCACATAACCAACCTCTGTGTCATCTTCAAAACGCAATCGATTAAAATTATGAAGTCGACAAAATATATCAGGTAAATCTCTAATATTAAGAGTTATCATTTTTGCTTGTATATACTTTTGATATAGTTCTTCTTGTGTGCATTGGTGACCAGTAATCAAATTTTGAAAAAAGTAACCTTCAATTTTAATAATCATAAAATCACCACTGGTGGTTAACCATTTTTTATAAATTTAGAATACTTACATAACAATTACTCAACTAAAGCGCATATTAACTTAACCTTAGTGAACAAATTAAAGCTCCCTTTCTAACACATTTGCTATGATAACTTCTATTTTTCTATTAATTTATTGAATATTTCTCTATCTTTGGAAGTAAAGTCGGAAATCCGTTTCTTTTGCTCGTACGTGTTGGTACTTGAATCCAATTTAATGAAGCCTTTTTCACCAATCAAATACACAATATTTTTTTTCATCTTATATGACACAATATTATCAACAGCATTTTCCAGTGGATCAGCAAGATGATTATAAAGTATTAAAGGGTCGTGTGGCCCCCCTCTGAAAATTTGAAAAGTCCCGTCACCAAAATATTCTACGGTATCTTTGCCTGATGGGTATTTATACTTCGTATTATCTCCAGAACTCACCAGGAAAATTAGAGTAGTAGTTGTAACTAGTATAGCTATCAAGATAAAGATGTATCTGTGCTTCATCCAATTCACACCTCACTTCCAAGCTTTTCTTGTATCAGTTACTGTAACATAAGATGTATACTCTTTGAGCGTCCCCCATGATTCCATTAAATTTGTTAGATTGGCCGCAGCCCAACCGAGTTTGTTGTGCCCAGTAAACATTTGTTTAAAATTATACTCGAAATTATATATATCATAATATATTGTAGTAATTTTCCATTGCCCGTTAACGTAATTTCCATTTATTTTATAATACATGTTGTGAAAAGCATTATATAAATCTCTATCACTTTCTAATCCCTCAGATCCATTATATGAAAAACTTTTAACTTTATTAGCATTAGCTTTTTTGACTGCGGCATTAACTATTGCGATGTGCTCTTTAGATTTTTTAACTTGCTGCGCCTCATATGACCACTCGTTAAAGTGTAAATGTCCTGGTTTGTAATCAAGTGAATGCTGAAGTAAATTTGCTGTGATGTCCCCGTACTTCTTTCGAGCTATAGGAACAGCTACTAATGTAAATGCTTTACGATCAGGATAATGTATTACAGTGTCTGTCGAATCTTTTACCTGCTCTACGCCTCGCACCCAAGTCTTTTCTAGTTCTACCATAGGATTTTCAAACGGAAAAGTATTATTTCCTGCATACACTAACATATTCTTACTATATGCGCCTTCTAGTATTTTTTGCGAGACATCAGGCTGATCCTGTTCTCTTGTTTCCTTAGGTTCTAACTGAGGAGTGTACTGAATTTTTCCCAATTGATCTTCTTTTTGTTTTAAAACAAGTTCAAACTCAAGAATCTTTTTGCTGGTATCAATCTGTTCTTGATACTTATCTACATAAGCGTGTGTAAACGTAATATCACGGATCGCGTTTTCATTTCTCACGACTTGGATGTTACATTTTCGATAGTAGTCCTCACTATCAGGTTTATATTCTGCGTTTGCCCATGTGTACAGCATGTTGGAATTATCCGCATTGTATATAACTGAAGGAAGCGAATGAAGCGGAATTTTGCTTCGAATATGTAGCGAATGAGCCAAGTTTGTAGACTTAGCTGAAAGGTTTATGGAACTATTATTCTTATAAGTAAAGCCAGTGATCTCACCTTTTATAAACTCGATTGGTTCAACACCGGATTTGCGTTCTATTCTTAATGAAATGCTCATTGAGATAATCTCCTCTATTAATTCAATCTATTTTCGCAGGAAAAATTTATGAAAAATAATTTCCGAATATTAATATATACGAAAAATATTAAATAGTAAACATATTTTAACTTGGTAAAGGACGTAAAAAAGACCCGGTTACCTAGGGCCTTTTATGTACTTGCAGAAATAATATCCTCCAACTTAATCCAGCTAAAATCATCCTCACCGCGTGACAGCCGTACGTGAGTTGTAGGAATCTATTAGCGCTTGCTCGATTAGCTGCACTTCCTGATCATCCAACTCTGGCTTGCCGCGCCGTTGACGGTCTTTCATGAGCTTTAGATACGCTTCCTTATGTTCCAGTATGAAGATGCAGCTGCTTTCCCATAATCCATTACCTTCGAGTCTTTTTGACATGTATGTAGCCTCCTGATGTGTTATGCACAAATTATATTCTGAGTACAAAAAATAAACTCCCGATCATTGGAGGTTTAATACCGTATAATGCCTATTTCCAGCGAGGAAAATGTAATGATCTTTTGGTCACCATCCCAGCCCTCTATGATTACAATATAGAGCGCATATCGCTCTTGTTGTCCCCTTCTTCCCAAAGCCAGCAACCGCGCGCCTTTATGTCCACTACACTGCTACCTGTCTTTATCTCCAGTTCCATCATGTTGGGCACCCGTCTTCGCTCAGCAGAATTATTGTAGAGTATTGGAGTAGCGTTCGATATCAGGTAACAAAGCGTTCAACTTCTTTGTTACCCAGCGTTTCCGTATACTATACAGATCAGAACAATGAACGACGAAAGCGGACACAACTATTATGCAACAATAGCGGAATAGACGGTTGCCAAAGTTACACTAAACTTTTGCAGAAGTTTACGATGGCGCACGTAAAGCCATGGAAAGAATATGGGGGCGATATTCCTGAGCCAATAGGATAAGACAAGAACAGCAGTAAATTTAATGTGTGTATTCCTAAAAGCCTACTCGTCCAATGTCAAAAGGGGCTACTGCCGAAAATTCTCCCTTGAACCAGCATTGCCTTTACAAATTGAGCAAATGAGGGATTTACAATAAAGTTCGGACCTCCCCCCCATTAACCCAGCCTAAACAGACGTATCGCAGTTCGTGCCAACCTCAAACGGCAGGTCATTCACCCCATTGGTGCCAAGATGCCAAAGGCTGAGGATAGCTGCGAGTTCCCAAAAAACAGTGTTCAATAAAGCGTACAATCGCAGCACGTTAGTTACATTTAACTAATCAGGAAATTATCCAAGTAGGAGGAAATAACCATGGCATTTGAAGGTTATAGAGAAGACAAGCGAGAACATTGGTTTGACTGGCCATTCCCCTTGTCGGTATCAATACTGTATGTGGATGCGGATGTAGATCTAGATGTAGATGAAACAGAAACGAAATGGTACCTCATTGACGAACAAGAAAAACACTTGATCCGAATTAGGGATGAAAAACAAATTGAACTGCTTCATCACTGCATGTATGGAGTCTTGTTAAATGACGAGAAGATCAACTGGATTATTGATAAAAATGGCGGTAGATTTACCTATCATGATGGTGTGGAAGATTATATCAAATCCCAGAAAGAATACCTTGATACATTATAAGAGGCGTGAACAGTTAAAAGCTCTACCGACCAATTAAGGTTAGCAGAGCTTTTAAATTTATTTAGAATATTCACTTACTTCAAATGTTAGGATACGATCATATAGCATGTAATCCTTTCGGCTGCTGAATGGACCTTTATTATTATCGTGTTTATTAATAGCGTATGAAGCCGATCCAGAACCAGCCTGCTTGCCCTCATACCATGAGATAAAGTCATTAACCTCTTTCATGCTTAGGTCAAACTCCTTTTCCAAACCAGTTGTCATAGTAACCACCAGAATTGCACGGTCCCCAGTTGGTAGAGATGGATCAGTTGGTTCGGGAGTTGGTGCCGGCTCAGGTGTGGAACCGTCAATCTTCCCGAATATTTCTATAGTATTAACCGGAGAATTAGCCAATGTACTCTGACTTCCTCCAATAACGTAAATTTGTCCACCTAATGTTATAGCCCCAGCCCCACTTCTGGCTTGCTTTAAGCTAGCCTCAGGAGACCATTTATTCTGTTCAAAATCAAAGGATTCTACTGTATTAAGTTCATAACTACGTCCACCTGCTTCAGTTTTTCCAGCAATAGCAAATATTTTATTGGAATAAATGACAGCTTGGGCCCCTCCACGTGCTGTCAAAAGATTGGGTTTAGTTGACCAGTATCGTTATCGGGATCACATTCAAGAAATGTGTTTAGTGAGACATTTGAATTATTATCAATATGTCTACCTGCTACAAGATAGATTTTGTCCTTATGTACAACTGCAGAGGAACCATGAAGTGTATTCGGCATAGGTTTCTTCGTTGACCAGATGTCGGAAGCCGGATCATATACTTGGACAGTAGCAACTGAACGCGTATTTGTTGTCATCCCACCAAACACATAAATCTTTCCCTTATACAAAACACTTGTCAACGAACCTAAAGCCTGCGGCATAGCTTTCCTAACACTCCATGTATCTGTCTGGGTATTGTAAACTTCAACATTATTTACTGAGGACCCTCCTGTCCAGCAAAAGGCATTACCTGTATAGCCACCAATAACATAAATATCATTTCTATAAACAACGGAAGTTGCTGTAGAACGAGCCGTAGGCATGCTACTTCCTGAGGCCCATATATTATTTTTCGGCTCATAAATTTGAATATCCTTATATGGGTTTGATTCTGAAGAACCACCGAAAATATATATCTTGCCATTCAATTCAGAAACAGCACTTACCGCCTTAGGATTTTCTATAGTCGTTTTAATCGACCATTCATCGCTTACAGCTTCTGCTTTTACCTCTAAAGCTGACATATTCAAGAACACTATCGCTACAATTAAAATACTCCATAATGCTTTAATTTTACTTATTACTCGATCTCCTCCTAGCCATATATTGAACTATTACCAAGATAAATCATTCTTAAAAACCTGTCTAAACATAAACTTGCTGATCTATGAATATATTATAAATATTTGTATATTTAGTTTTTATTGGGTATAAAAAACTCAGCCAGTTACCCGGTTGAGCCTTTCACATCTACTCTAATTCAAACTGGTCAACGAAAAATCTCTGCCAACCAATTGTAGTTAGCAGAGATTTCTGTTTTATTTGAGCATTCACTTACCTCAAACGTTAAGGATTTTTTAATATTTAATTATAGCTGATCCTGCTTTAGCCCACTCTTTTGATTCTAATTGAATCCATCCATATAATTTTGAATCAGAGTTGATCTTTTGTTTTATCAGAGAAAGGTTCTCATAGCTACTGGAACCGTAAAGACTCCCTGTTTTTGGAGCAATTTTTACTGATAACGTATTTTCTATACTCGGTGTATTTTCATCAGTTGTCCAGACCAAACGATTATAATAATTAGCATTAAAAGGATTTTCCAAACCATTAATTGAAAATTTCACTCTTTTCCCTGTAACTGATACATCTGTATATGCCGTGTCATCTTTAAATATTACTGATTGTGATAAAACTATTTCTTGATTTGTGAAATTTTTGTAAGTGTCAAGCGTTACAGTTGCTGCATCTGCAGAAGCTGACAACGGAGCAATAACTGAAAACAAGAGAGCGATTGTGGAAAAACATAAAGTAGCTTTCCTTCCTAATTTCATTCTCATTTTTTTGTCCTCTCCTTCTTTTAATACTCATTAATAAACATACAGCTTAATGACTGTCAAAGTAAGGGGAGCTTTGTCTGACATGAAAAATACACATTTGATTAAGTCTCCTTTTTCGCGTCCACTCTAAATTCAAACTGCTCACGAAAGAAATAAGATCCGTTAATCTTAATTAACTCCGGTGTAATCTTCTCCAACTGCGCCGTAGTCCACAATATCTATCAAATCCTCGCCCAACGGTTGTATTACACCAAAGCCACTAAACTTGGTGATATAAACAAACAAATTCAATAAACAATATTTTTCACCCTAACTAAGAAAAGAACATCAGTGTCTGATGCCCTTTCAATTTGCAGCAGTTTCAAAAATTTAAGATTATGCGGTCCATTACAGATAAAGTGATTATTTCTGAAAGTACTTTGTTCCATTACTCGCAATGACGTCTTTGTACCAATGAAAACTTTTCTTTCTAATTCTTCTAAGCGTGCCAGAACCGTCATTGTTTTTGTCCACATAGATGTAACCATACCGCTTCTTCATTTCGCCGGTACCGTTACTCACAAGATCAATCGGCCCCCAACTTGTGTACCCTATAATATCAACCCCATCTTTTATTGCTTCAGCAATCTCTGCAAAGTGAAGATCCAAATACGAGATGCGGTAATCGTCTTCAATGGTATCGTTGTCCATAAGAGTATCTTGCGCACCAAGTCCATTCTCAACGATAAACAATGGTTTGTTGTACCTTTCATGCAACTGGTTGCAGGTAATACGCATGCCTTTTGGATCAATCGTCCATCCCCACTCGGAAGTTTCCAAGTAAGGATTGATTACGGAACCAAACACATTCCCATCCGTAAAATTTTTCAGAATTTCAGGATCAGCACTGGTACAACGGCTCGAATAATAGCTGAAGCCGATGTAATCCACAGTATATGTCTTCAAAATCTCCAAATCTTCAGACTCAAGCTGTAGCTGAATTCCATTCTCGATGAAAAAGCGTTTGGCATAACCGGGATACTCCCCTTCGGACTGCACATCAATCAAGAAGTATGAATCACGCTCCATTTTCATTACTTCCCAGTAATCTTCCGGATTGCTACTGTATGGATACACATTTCCAGCCGCCAACATACATCCCATCATGGCGTTAGGAATAATTTCATGACAAGCCTTGACTGCTAGTGCACTTGCAACCAGTTCATGATGCGCTGCTTGATACAGAACTTGTTGTTTGTCCTCGCCTTCTTCAAAAATAATGCCCGCTCCTGTATAAGGAAGATGCAATAACATATTAATTTCATATTAATTTCATTGAATGTCATCCAGTATTTCACTTTATTTTTATAGCGTTCAAACAGTGTTTTAGAGTATTTTTCAAATAGTTTAATCATGATTCGGTTTTTCCAGCCGCCATACGTTTTCGCCAAGTTCACGGGTAAATCAAAGTGACAAATCGTAACGACAGGCTCAATATTGTACTTCAGAAGTTCATCAAACACGTCATCGTAAAATTGCAATCCTGCTTCATTTGGAGTTATATCGTCACCATTGGGAAAGATACGGGCCCAGGAGATCGACATTCGAAATGATTTGAAACCCATTTCAGCAAAAAGCGCGATATCCTCTTTATAACGATGATAAAAATCGATAGCTTCATGTGAAGGATAAAACTCGCCTTCCTCGGGTACAAATGAATTTAAGTTGCCAGTCGAAACCTGATTACGTTTGGGCCCCGTCGGCATCAAATCAATGGTCGTCAGTCCCTTACCATCAGCCAGGTAAGCTCCCTCAATTTGATTCGCAGCTGTAGCTCCACCCCACAGAAAATTATCCGGGAATTTAGTGATTTCATTAAACATTTCCACGTACCTCCCTATTTTTTATACATATACTTTGATTAAATGTTCTTTTTCATTAACCATGTCATTTTTGGTCCCTACAATGACATCACCGACCTGAACACGATCACCATCCTTAACAAATGCATTGAAATGCTGACCTTTTAACTGAACCGTATCTTGTCCGATATGAATGAGTATTTCTACCCCGTCATCACTAATGAGACCAATGGCATGTTTAGTACGGTAAATCGTTTGTACAATGCCGTTCACTGGGGATACGACACGTCCATTCGTGGGGCGGATGGCTATCCCTTTACCCATATGCTCTCCTGCAAAAGTCTCGTCTTTAATATCTTGGAGTCTAACAACAGTACCGGTCATCGGACTAACAATTTCAAATGGTTGGTCATTCAATTGACTTATGTTGGGAATGGGTTCTTGTTTGTCGCCCATATTTGTTGACATTGTTTCTGTTGGATCTTTAAAACCAATGAAGTAGGTCAAGACAATTGATACGTCCCAGATGTTTCAGTAATCCAACCGAAAGCAAAAACAGTTCATTGAATCCTTTAATCATTCCTGTCGCAGCCATTCCGTTTTGGACAATCCTTCGTCCTTCAATTGAAAGCGCAATCGTGTTACACAATGAATAACTATGGTAACGCTTTCAATACCGCCAACTCGAGACAAAATCTCCTTGGCCAACTGGTCATAGTTCATGAATACTCTTCCTCTCTGGCTGTGACTTTGCATCAAAATAACTGAATAGCTGCCCCGTGCATAGATCTTAGGCAACATCACCATGCTGGAAGTTTAGCGATCCAGGTTTTGCCCTGCGACGGTTACAATCCTGTAAGGCTGTGTTAGCGATTTCCGATTTGTCACAGGCCTCAAATTTTGTGAAAGTTAGCTGAAGGTACGTCTTTTCTGGCCAGAAATGGTATTGCCTGATTGAACAGTCACAATCCAGTTGATGTACAAGCTCCCTTTGCGGACAATAATAAAACACTCTTTTTTGAAAATGCAAGGTTTTTTTCTCTGGAATTTAACTTGTAGAGAGGAATTCACATGAACATTCTTACATTTCATATATGAAGTAATTTTGGCCCAAATATTTAAAAAATAATTTGGGCTTGATTGCTATTTAATCATATTACTTTGTATTTAACTGTTACTGTCGCTTTGACCTACTTTAGATTTCATCCTGATTCTCTCCGAATCAGATTATTGACAAGAACAAACCTTTGCTTTTATACTGATACCGAAATGAACGAAATACTAAAACCCGATGGATGTGGATTTTTCTAGAGAGTCATCTCTATTTTCGCCACACGAATGCCTTTACGCATTTGTGTGGCTTTTTTGTATTCAAAAAAGGAGGATTGTTCATGAAGTTGTGGCATTATGCAGTTATTGTTTTCTTGGGAGGTTGTTGTTACGGCATACTTTCCACATTTGTTAAACTGGCATATAGCGCTGGTTTTTCAACACCAGAGGTAACTGGTGTGCAGTATTTCTTTGGTGCAGTTTTGAGTTGGATGTTTGTAATTTTTGTAAAAAAGAAAAACCTTACGTACAAGCAGGTTACAAAACTCCTTCTATCCGGAATTCCATTTGGACTGACAGGTATGTTTTATTATCAATCGCTACAGACCATAAATGCTTCCCTAGCTATCGTCCTTTTATTTCAGTTTGTTTGGATTGGGACACTATACGAATGGGTTCTCCAGAAGAAAAAACCAACCAGGGGTAAACTTATCTCGATTGGAATACTGCTCATCGGCTCGGTTTTGGCGGCAAACATTTTTTCTCAAGGTGATCTCTCACTCTCGTGGCAAGGAACGATTTGGGGGCTATTGGCTGCTTCAACATTCGCTTTATTTGTTTTCCTCAGTGGTGCTGTTGCGAAAGAATCTTCGCCCACACTGAAAAGCGCCCTTCTTTCAACCGGAGCTGTTATTACTGTTTTTGTGGTATTTCCGCCAACCTTCTTATTTAACCTCGATGTGCTGGCAGGATTGAGTCCTTTTGGATTAGTCCTCGGGGTGTTCGGAGTTGTGCTGCCTCCGCTTTTGTACTCCATAGGTATGCCACATATTGGGTCAGGAATGGGTACAATTATGACTGCATCTGAATTACCCATGGCCGTTATTATGTCTTCTCTTGTATTAGGAGAATTTGTAGGCTGGTCTCAATGGATCGGTGTTATCATCATTTTATGTGGCATCGCATTTAGCAACATAAGACACAGAGGATCAAAACCACAGACTTTAGTGAAGAAGAACATAGCATAACAAGATATCTATAATTTTAATAGGTTAGATGGACAATGATTTCAGAATAAGATTTGAAGCATTTACAACGCTGTGTAAAATGCGGGGGCTTATAACGCTCATCCCAGATTTCAAAATCATAGTCTTAGAAGATTCACCCGCTCTGTTCAAACAAAAAAGGACCTATCGGTCCTTTTTGAATATATGGCTAAACCTGTTTTTCATGTTTGAAAGGTTAAATTTTTTTTCGCAGGATTAGATTCCTCAGTTTCAAATATAGCTCCCCAAATTTTCCAAACTCGTATGTTTTCTGTTTTTATTATCAAGCATAATCAAATTATCTTTAGGCTGGTTAAGCCCCTCTTTTAGACTCTTAGCCTCATTATAATGCTAAATGAAAGTTGCTTCGATGAAGTGAAGCTCGTTAAATATTCTGTTCTTGTCATTTTTGTAAACTTCAAAGATTTGTTCAATATTTGGAAAGTATACATCATCATTTTCTGTTAATTCGATAGTCCTTGGGATTCGCTTGTTTAAATCATGGATTGCTACAGGTATACGCCAGATCCATGTATTCCTGCCGATTCCGGTTTCTCTTTCTAAGAGAAGATAAGTTAGTTAATGCTCTAGAGGGAAAACGAGGCAAAGCAAAAGGGCCAGGCATCGGCAGACCTCGAACACGACCCGAATATCCGGAGGTCAAGCTGAAACGCCTCGAAGCGGAAAATGAAATGCTAAAAAAGCTCTTGCAAATGTGAACGGAGGAATGGATGCTGTACCCAAGAGTAAAAAGTTTGCGGTGATCCAAGAATTGCTTAGTAAGGGACATAGCATCGTACTACTATGGCAAGAAAGTAGCCTACGTTGTTTCTGGCAATCATCTGAACCGGGAGTTTAAGACTGACCAGCCGAATCAAAAGTGGGTAACGGACATCACTTACCTCATGTTCAATGGACAGAGACTCTACCTTTCCACGATTCAGGATCTTCTTAACAACGTAATGGTTGCCTACCAGATCAGCAGCAGAAAGATTTGAGCCTGGTGTTAGATACGGTGAAAAAGGCAAGAAAGCGACAGGACGCGCGAGGTGTTACTGCATAGCGACCAAGGATTTCAATATACCTCTCGCCTCAGCTCAACAGGTGGAGCATGCCATCCAGAAGTATATCCATTTCTACAACCATGAACGCTTTCATGAGAAACTAAACAACCTGACTCCTTATGAATACAGTACTCAGGCTGCTTAATTATTGCTTTTTGATAGCTGCCTGCTTGAAAGGGGTCACTTCATGATTGCGGATGCTTCTTAATTTACTTTGCGAAGAAACCAAGATCAGATAGCGACTTGACCTTCTTCGGCTTTTTATTTTCCACCTTACCACCGTGGAGAATGATTTCGAATTCTCGGTTTCTGTTCTTGGCCTTCTTCGTCGTCAGGCTCATAATCTTCATCAGGTGGAAACGACTCCTTATAGAAATCGTTCTAAGAGGCCGTCCAACTCCTTAATGCCCTCTTCATCTACATTTTCGTATTCATCCTCCGTCAGTCCTTCTACCAACACAAGATTAAAGGCTTCCTTATGCAATGCCTAAACTTTAGGCCAATCGACCTCGGCCCGTTCTTCTGTAGCTTCCCATTTTTCGCGACCAATCGAAAAAGAAAATTTATATTGATTGCCGCTCATGAGTTGTCGTTTCTGACGGATCAAAGCAATAGTTCCTATTTTGTCACAACAAAAAAAGAAGGTAGGAAAAGTTTCCTGACCTTCTTAGCATCCATATTTCTATGTCTGAATAATATCATTGCTTTTTACCATGTTACTACGGATTTTCCATTTTAACTTTAAAGATAGGCTTTGGAGTAGTGGTAATGTTTAATGGATCTTATTACTACCACTACGTTCTCTTGCCATGCTACACAATCCCCCCCATAAATACGTCTGCTTACTATGAGTGTAATTAGACAAACTGACGATATGAAATCGTACAGTCTTTTCTAAAGCGGCTACATATAATGTTCTATATATCATTAAGAATGGCTTAAATAGTCAACTTTAATATAGTAAGAGTAGTATTGGTAAAGTTATGAAGTTGGGCTGGGGTTGCATTTGCATTTACTAATTGAATAGTTGTAGGAACGACCCCTACAGTAATAATGACTTCTGCCGAAGTTGGTCCGCCACCGTTACCCGTGAAAGGTACTGGGGTAACAGGGAATCCATTTACGGTAAGGTTAAAGTCAGCATTGCCTTGGTTATGAATTGTAAAATCTATTAGATAGCTCCCCGTTTCGTTGATTGTTATCGTTGGAGATGGAGGAGTGAAAGTAAATGCACCACCAACATTAGCCAAAACTCCAGTAAAGGTAATTGGTGAGTTACCCGGAACTGTGTCAGTTCCCGTACCAGGATCTGCTCGGAAAACACTTAAGAAGTCTGATATCCCGGCGCCTGCAGGCCCTGTTGCCCCCGTTGCTCCTGCTGGTCCTACCGCCCCTACCGTTCCCGCTGGTCCTGCTGGTCCTATCGCTCCTGCCGGTCCCACTGGTCCTGCTGGACCTACTGCTCCTGCTGGTCCTGTTGGTCCAGGAATTCCTTGAAAACCTTGTAGCCCTTGCTGGCCTTGAGCGCCTGGAACTCCCTGTGGACCCGGCAGTCCCTGTGGTCCCTGAGGTCCTTGAGGTCCTTGAGGTCCTCGGATCCCTTTAACAATAACTTTCGGTAAAACTTTGACTTTTTTAACTACACATCTTCTAAATTTTCTCCGATGCATTTTCTTTTGCCAATAATAATGTCGAAACATATTTAATGATCACCTCCAAAGTCTAGTCAAATTAGTTTATTGTGCAATTAACCAAAAAGATTGGGCTGTTGACTTCATCTTGGGAAAATAGGCATAGGTCTGACTCTATCGTGTTAGCATTATTACAGCTCATCCTTCTGAAGCTTATATCCAGTTCAATCAACCGATCCAGATTCTGCACTATCTGCATTTTTATATTTCTAGCCTGTAGGTCTTTGACCCACTGAGCTATACCAGCCTTAACAATCTTTCGGTACTATACCATTGATCAAGGATACCCTCGACGAACTCTATTTCGCGCTGTAGTAGTGTCTCTTGCTATTCGTTGTCTGTCCCATTGTCATTGGGGAGACGTTCACACGTCTCCCTTTTTATTTATACTAGGCAGAATATACACAAACTTGTGAACCATCTGCGGTTACATTAATATAGTGAATGCTACGTTAAACAACGGTTTTATATATGGGGGAGAATAAATAACAATGGTTAACAAAGAAATATCTTCTGGTGACCAAAATTCTTGGACAGCATCTGATAAGATTCATACCGACCTGCTTGCCGCTAAAGTTTCAGTTTATAATCCATGCAATTTTAAATGTACTGGACCAATTCCAGAAAAACAAAACTCTGACTATGGGGCCTACTTCTTTAATTTAAATGCCCACTCTATACGATTCCGTATTGCAAAGACAACTCCAAAAAAGATCGGGCAATTTGTGACTATATATAAGAGAATTGGGGATGGATCAATACAACCCTATGACGTATCAGATCCAATCGACTTTTTGGTTATGTGTAAAGACAGTAGCTTGGGGCAATTTGTATTCCCAAAATCCATTCTGATTAAACATAAAATATTATCTAACAAAGGTGAAGGTGGTAAAAGAGCAATACGTATTTATCCACCATGGGACACGCCTACAAGCCTTCAGGCTCAAAAAACTCAGACATGGCAGTTAAAGTATTTTCTTAACATACCTGTAAACGAACCAATAGACATTTCTCGTGCAAACGTACTTTACGATTTAGAATAATGTGTTGCAACATTAGAAAGACGTACCGGCTCCATGCCGGTTGCCTGCTGATATCGCATTTTAATCACATCACAAAATACCGGGTCCAGTTCCATGGTCCTGCAACAGCGGTCAAGCTAATCACAGGCCATAAGGGTAGAGCCGCTGCCGCCAAAGAAATTGACAACTACGCCACTAAGCTGGCTACTATTCATAATGGGAATAGCTAGTAGATCAAGGGGCATCTGAGTGGGGTGAACATACTTATTTACATTGCCCCGTGAAACTTCCCATACTGTCCTAGGCAGCGGTTCCTCAACAGGAAGACCAGCCTTCCATACCGTAGTCTGTGTTCCGATCACCGTATCGGGCTGGAGCCTTGCTTTTCAGATGAGCGTAAAAGATCGGCTCATGTTTAAAACGATACTGTGCCCAACCAAAGGAAGCAGCATTCATAGCATCCTCAAATTTTCTTTCTACAATAACAAAAGTATGTTTCTTAGTAGAAACAAAAGCCTGATGAACAAGTGTCATCAGGCTTTGCTAAAATCAGGACGGCTGCTTTGGTTTAAATAGAGAGCGGTATTATGGTAAAGAAATATTTGAAAAGTTAAAGACAGGAGAACATATTTATAAGGGTTTAACGTACATATTTTTAGAATATTAAAAAAAATATAAATCGCAAATATTGGATTTTGGTACACAACTTTATTGTATATCGCACAGGGGAAAATAATTGTAGTTGACTCGCTAGTACACAACTTTATTGTTCGAAGAAAACTCCATAAAATAAGTTTTAGACTGACCTTAGAAATTAGAACAGCGACAACCAAGGATGAAAAAATAAAGGTCCTAGACTGTCGCTGTTCCATTAAACTAACGTGTCCCGTTAGTTCAATACCAATCCCATTCCGAGTAATGGTGATTATTAGCCCTGTTAGAGCCTCGCGAACGTGATGTAATCGACTTGGGCAGGCTCTGCCGATTCGATCCGAAGTGCCCGGTTGATCTGCCCCCGGTGATATTGCCCATGTAAGAGGACCTGCGACAGGATGTCCCGGACGGACGTTCGGAACGGAACCCCGCTCTGGTTCGCATAGTCGATCATCTCGTCCAACTCGGATTCCTCGAACCCTTCGATATAGACGCGATATTGCTCGGCGTTTTCTTCGAACATCGTCCGGATCGCCGTCAGGTCTTCCGCTTCCTCCCACAACGAATATTGCGCGCTGCCCTTGCCCTGCAATCGGGACAGCCAGACTCGTTCCGCGACCGCGACATGCCGAACCAGCTTCAGAAGGTCCTTGTTCTTCACCTCACTCTTCTCAAGCACGTCCAAGATGCGTTCGTCCGCCCAGTACAGGTGGTCCATCATGCACTTGATCGTCTTCATTTCGGTTCCCCCCTCTTCGTTTCATCGATTACTTGAACCTACTGTTATTCGTTAGTTTAATCATTTGAATGAACTAAAACAACCTTTTTTGGATGAATTCCTTGTTGCTGTAACACTTCCAAGGAGAAACGTACATTTTCAAAGGTATTAGTTGCTTTATCTTCTTTAAGTAATGATTCTGAAGGTACTCCTAACGCTACCCCGACATTTTTTAGAAACTCCCATTCGGTTGTTTCTACATGAAGGGTCGTACCACCAGAAGGTAGAATAAATTGAGCGATACCGCTATGGTACAATGTTGCGACTCTTTCCATTAATTGTGGATGACTTGCTTCTGGAATTAATATAATGTCTGACTGTTCCAACTCCGTTTAGAAAAACATAAAATTACTAATACATTCAAAGGGGAATGACATATGAAGAACTCCTCAGTATTAACGCCTCTGGAATCCGGTATTTTCGAAGTATTCAAAGACTATTTATTCTCTTTTTGGTTAAATTTTACTGACCGTTAGCTTAATGAAACATCGTAAGACTATTACTTTATTTTCTTCTGACACCTCAATAAAGACCGCAAAGGCTTAAGCCCTTACGGTCTAATTTACTTCTGGCATCCTAAGTCCGATTTCACCTTCCTTGTTGCGGCCCCGACCATAGTCAATAACCACAAAATCCAAAGTCCGATTAATTTTAAGACTGTTTGCTATATTTACAATCGCTCGTCGTCGTTTAACTGCAAATGTCGTGGCTGAGATACTAGGCACATCTTTTCTGTATCCCTTCTCCATATACTGCTGGGCCTTGAGGTATTTTTTACCGTCTATGAACAGCAGCTTAGCAGCAAGTCCCTCGTGTGGATCCCTCATGTTGTTTACGGCGAAGCGGACATTGTTTGTGATGAATTGATAGAATTTGTAATTCATATGCCGTTTGTCCTTTAGGATTACAGCGTTTGCTGTTACACCTGCCGTTAACTCCTGACCTGACTCTCGTTTTGCAATTGCCCCCTCGGCGGAAAGTAACTCATACGCATACATTCCGTTTTCAATCTACTGGAGAGCAAACTCATAGTTTTTGATCACCTCGATCATATCAACATACTTACTAAGAAGCCACTTTGTTTTTCGAATATCTTCCTGCTCAATGTCCGAAAAAAAGTTTACCTGGATTATCTTTTGTGTATCAGAAGACTCATCTTCAAGACTATTAACTATACACATTTGATCGTCATTCATCGTTTATCATTCCTTTATATAATGTGATAATTTGGTGAAATCGTTATTTTTGGTATATATATGTAAATCAAAACACTATAATTACCTTACACCATAGTTTGCATACGAAGAAAACAAACTAAGGAGGCTTTACTTTTGAGAAAATCTATTATTGCTTTGGCTGCTGGCACAGTTCTTCTTGGGGCATTGTCTGTACCGTCTTTAGGTTTTGCAGAACAAGCCCCAACTTCAGCAAATATTTCTTCTCAGTCACCATATGATCCGCCTCAAGGGAACAAAAAATGGGTAAGTGGCATCAGAGGTGCAACAGTTAAAGAGGATATGAAATCGACAGTTCCAACTCAAAAATTTTACATGACAGGAGGATTTGGAGGAAATATTAATTTATATAAATGGCAACAAAAAGGCAACAACAAAGTATGCCCATTATATCAAGGCTACATTTACAAAATATTCCCTTAATAATAAAACTAACTTTAAAGTAAGCACTTTTTTTCAAAGGTGCTTACTTTTTTCATCGTTATTATTTGCCATATTTAATCCTCACCTCGCTTGCCGGCACAGTCTCAATCAACATATACCTATCTACTTGTACTACACCTATAAACAACAGTACAGCAGCTAATATAGTGGTATATGCGCGTATCATGTGGCATCCTCCTTGACCGCCGCATTCGCAAACACTTTAGATAACTCGATATTAATACACGCTTTGCCCTCTGCGTTCGGTGCATTAAAATAATCAGTCCACAGCTGGAAGGCTTTCATGAGTGACCCGTTTAGTCTGGCTATCTCTGCATCCTTTGTTGTATTAGGGATTCAGATTCCTTTTGAGTATCGACGAGTACCTTTATGTTTCCTTTCAATAATTTCATTTTCGGTGTTCGAAAAATACAACCGTTTTTCTATATCATCTACCCAACTTTTTTCTTTTTCGGCTTCCAGTATCCAGTAATCCATTCGCTTTTCCCAGTCTGGTTTATCTGTCATTGTTGTTCCTCCCCCAGCATTCGTCGTCTTCATCGTCTCCTATAAGACGTTCTGAGCAGCACGGACATAGACGATTGTAACAATCCTCGCATCGCCAAGTAGCCCGCGATTCAGGAGAATCCATCGCTTTCCACTCACTATAGGTTAATCTTCATCGCGATTGTTTCCCGTCGTATGAGTACCACAGTGTATGCATTCTCCTGTCACCCAATCGTCGTCTTCGAAATTTCAGTTCTTCTTCTTTTCGATCAATCTCAATATGCAGTTCTGACCAAAATAATCCTTCTGCCAAAATGCGAAAATCTTCTCCTTGCAAGTCTTCTGTGTCTTCTTGTTTTTCCTTTTCTGATTTGATCAAGTCCATGATCGAATATTCGTGTCCGCTTCCTGCTCATTATTCACTACGATTTTCATCTATATATTCTCCCTTTGGTGCCGTGTGACCGACACCCTGTATAGGCTTAATATTCAAATCACGATATCTTATCCCATGTTCAATGGGGCTGCTGCCTAATTCTTCATGTTCATCATCACATTCCCGACAGCAAGCAAACTCCCCATCGTATAACCTGCCTGTAAGTTTTTCTCTAGCTTCGCTTATCGGCTTTCCGCAGTTGGCACATCTGGACTTACCATCTTGTTTAATAGCCGATATCGGCCACACATTCATATCTATCATCCTTCCAACGTTCCTGGGTGAGCGTATTGTATTGGTGGTTACTCCCTACCTCATCCACGTAAAACCGCTCTATGTAGCGTTTGAGGTGTATTACCTCACTGTGCTTATCGCTCATTATAGGTATATTTGTCTAATATCTATGTCAATCAGTTCTAATCCCCCTAATTCTTCTATTTCTTGTGGGGTTATGATCATATTGGGCTTTTCAGACCGAATCTGCGCTCCGATCTCACGCATTCTATTCCCTTCGTATTCTTCTAGATAAACCAACTGTCTCACCGCTACTGTTTCATACACTTTGTATTTACTCACGGGTTATCTCTCCTTTGGTATAGGGGATGCATTGTGTCTCTCCCCCTTATGGAAAGTTGCCCCTCCTTCTTGTCCCCTATGGGTTTAAAACTTTTAATGCAATGCTCCAAAATACTTTCATGGCATTAGCTTTGTATAAACGGTCTTCGCATCTTCATATGTCAGGCGAAAATATGCACTTTTCTCATCCCATCCGCCTCGTTTTGTAGCTAACCCTTTAGCAACAAGATCATTCCAAACCGATCGACCGTGTCACAGTAAAAATTGTTTTTGTCGGCTTCATGTTGTAGTTAAGCACAAAGCGTGCTCACCAAGCCCTCAACACTGATATCTTCTGCATAAACTATCAAAAAGGAGATGAGATAATGACTAGATTGTTAGATGCTCGAACATCTCAAAATGCAAGCTATGGTAATACAATCTCAATTCCCTTGCCAGCCAATACTCCTGTAGCCATTGCAGAGCTTGGCTTAGACGTGACGGGCGCTGGGGAAAATATGCGTGTACAATTATCAGGGATTGCTGAGCTTTCATTTCCCACTACTCCACCATTTGACTCCGTTATTGCTATTTCTATTGTTAGAGGCACTCTCGACTCTCCTGTTGCTTATGCCCTTTACTCTGTTAGTGTCTCCGAGGCAAATCCCAACGCTGTGCAGGTCGTCACCATTAATGCTTCCGATTACAATGTCCCTCTACCACCATCAAATGAATTGGTGTATACCTTATATCTATTTTGCACAGCGGATGCCACCCGAATAGGAATAGAAAGTTTTAACGCGGTTGCCTATTCAGATTAAAATTACACCTTCAGATGGAGGGCAAAGCCCTCTTATTTTTCTTCTATCCGTCCTTGAGGGACGATACTTTCCATCTGTCGTTCTTTTTTGGTATAGTTTACTTAAAGGGGCTGATCCAATGGGATTCATGCTTATTCTTATTGCGATTATTTTTTTCTCGCTTGGTATTTTAAGTAAACGAAATCCCACTTGGGGATGGCGTGCAAACGAAGCCTGGAAGATCAAAGGTGACTCAGAACCAAGTGATGCTTACATTGATGACATGAAATTTAGAGGCTCTGTATCGATTCTCTTTGGGTTCTTCTTTTTAACATGTGGACTTTTGGTTATATTCCTGTAAGTTCTACTATCTGTTTTCAATCCTCAAATTACCCACATCCATAAGGCACTTGCTGTTTGGCGGCGACTCCCAAAATGTCACTGCTCACGTTTTCAAAAACAGAAATCTGTCTCTCATCCATAGCTTCCAGCAAACGAACTTCCTTAATCTTCAAAGACCGACTGCCGCTGTAGTAAGTAGTAAAAATCATTTTTCTCGCATAGTATTTACTCATCTAACCAGCCACCTATAAGGAAGAACAATGTAGAAACTCGACTCGTCACTTTGGAGTGTGAGTAGCTTAGAAGAGCCAGTATACCCGAGTGTAATGACTTCATTTTCTAAGACTTTCAAGGCATCCAACACATATTTGCATTCAACGTTAGTTTGAAATTTTTTCACAGCCGACGTTTATGCACACATCTACAAAAAAATAGAGATGAATAGCATGGAGAAATATGAGTCTTTTACCGGGAGTCTTCTTCAATAATATTTTTTTATGGGGAGATTGTGGGGAGAACTAATTAGTCTCAAATGACGGATGGATTACACACACAAAAAAAAATCCCTCAACGCTTAGAGCGCCAAGGGATTCCCATTTTAGTAAAGAGTCAGATATTGATCACGTTCCCATTGATGCACTTGGGTGCGATACAAAAGCACTCAGTATTCCTTTGGGTTTCAACATATTTTCTCTCTTGAATATACTGCAAAATATATTATGTTCAGATTATCAATATACTTTCAAATACACTTAAATCTTTAAAAAGCGCGGTCAAAATGCGGTCAAGAAAATAGCTTTAGTGGTCATATGCTAAAGCTATTTTTTATCCTTGTGATGCAAGAACTTTTATGTGATTTAGTATTTTTATGAGTTGTTCGTGTGATATTTCTTTCCCGCCATATCTCCAAACTTCATTCACTATTGACTGTACTTGTACTTCCTTAATACCTCCGTTTTCAACAGAATAAGTAAAAGTATCATTTCCTTTGATTTTCATCTGGTTTTCTTCATTTAATAAAATTACCATAATAGACCTCTCCTAAATCGTATAATTAAATCGTTGTTTACTGACAAGCTAAAATCTTATTTACTTCCTTCTAAAACAGAAAAGTTGGATCCCAACGGAATATGTGCGAAGATCTACTGACGACAGCGCATTATTTCTCACTTCTAAGAAATGACGGTAATAAAATCTAAAAGATATGTACACGCTGCTCAATTCTTCGGTTGTAGGATGAAAGATCTATACGAATGGGTAGTAATTAGTAATCACTTTTCCCATATTATAGTTTTTTCGGAGCAATAACATTCACCATTCCTCTACTTTATTCCTTGTTTAAGAATTATATCCACTAACATATATTAAATCCCATTATTAGGTTCTTTGGCAACATAAATTCAGGCGCTGGATGTGTATCATTTTTCGACATTTAAATACAATATTTTCAACAAAAAAAGAGTTGCTATCTAGTAGCAACTCCCGTGAATATTATGTCTGAATTAATGAAACCCATCTCTTTTATAACCTCGTCAAACCGATGATACGCAATAGGGCACCTTTTTGAGGTTTTTGTTATATCACACTCAAAGTAAGCATCTTTGAAAATACCATTAACGATTTTTACTTTTTCTACATTAAGAGTGTTACTTCTGTCCACATTCAAAAAACGGAATCCGTTACTGTTCAAAAAGTTTTCCCAATGTCTAAGGGTTCCAATCATGTAGTAAGTCTTTTCAAATGTGTGAACTAAAATCTGGTCTCTCTTACGCCCTTTAGATATAAAAAGAACCTTATCCACTTGTACGTTTTCGCCTTGATCAATACCTCCAGGGTCTGCCGATACTGTTAAACTTAGCATTTTGTCATTCCTCGCTTATTTCAACAATTCTTTCGGTGGCTCGGGGCTATGAATCCAAGAAAGACTTGCTGTGCTAACTGACGCAACAGCAAGTGTTGTTAGCATTGCAGCAATATTGTAATACATACCAGCCTTTACTTTACTCAGTTTGTTTTTCTTCATTTCTCACACCTCCTCCTATTAGTGTTAAACTCTGAACAAAAAAGCTAGCGCCTACTACCGGTAAAGCCAACCACAAATTAAGTGCAATAATTGCAACTCCCGAAAATTTTAGCAATGGGTAGTGTCGCTTTGATATGCGTGTCTTCCCCTCTAGCCGTGATGGTGCGTAAACCAAGACAAGTACAATACTTATTATCGAAGTAATGACGATCCAATTGTAATTAAAACTTGCAAAAGATAAAGCGGTAAGTAGAACTGTAGATACAATAATACACGCTATATTGCTCTTTAAATGTATGCCTCCTACAGTTTGACGTAGCATCGAAAAAGATATCATTGCCAGCACAGCTTCTTGTATCTTATCCGTAAAAACTGAAATACCAATAGTTAGCAAAACAATTGAAACTGTGTTGATCGTAACGGCTATCCCATGTTTTAAAACATTTACGGGTGCTGGATGATCGGGGACAACAGTTTTGATGTGTGTTGCTATATCTAGAGCGATGGAGTCAAGACTTTTTATGGTAATCACGCTCCGTTTTTAATGCATAATACAAAAACATTACAGATGCTAGGGTTATGAATAAAATACTCAGAAAGAAATTGTTAAAGTAAAACATAAATGTACAAGCAGCTAGTACCCCGATTATTAAGATAACAACAAGTACATGTTCCCACCTAAAACGGAGATTTTCATAATCTGCTGTAAAGCCTATATTAAATTTATACAGAAACCACGAAACAGCTAACACCCATGCGCTAGTTACTGCTTGCGCCAATGATCCTTCTGCTGAAGTCTGCATTTCAGTTGTTAATGTACCAAAGAGCATCAATATAATTACCGCTTGGAATAACGTATATAGAAATGTGCCTGTAATGGATATTATAGCTGCCCAAATAATTGGCATTCTAACAACAGTGGTTATCAATAATGTAAACAATATAATGTTTATGGTTGGAGCAAAGAAAGATAACGATGTCTCTTCCCTCAAAATAAAGCTCTGCAAATTCATTATTAATCCAATAAACAATGCAGGCCATACATAGTCTAATGCCCTAACTCTGAAAATAGTTAACATTAAAACGAACGCTGCAAAAGTTTCTACAGTTGAAAAAAGCAAGAACCTTATAGGCTCCCACATATCACATAACCCCTTCGCATAATTGGTAACAAGCACACTTTTAATACTACATTTGCTACCAATGAGTGGCAATCCAATTAGCAGTGTAATTTGGTATAAATTGTGCATATGTAAGGTAATTTTTTTACGTGAAGTTATATAAAATTCAAGCAAAAATAACCTTATAGACAAGCCTCTTAAAATATCTATTGTTCTAAAAGCCATTGTTCTAAGAAGGCTCTCGTTTCACGAGCCGGAAAATACCATTTCCTCCCTATTTTCCGTTTGATAAATCTCGGATCGTAAAAAAAGGTATCGAGGATTGCATTCCAACTCATACAAGTTCTCTTCTTCAATTCTTTTGTATCCCAAAATATATATTCAGCATCAACTACTTCCACCAACTCCGAAACTTTTTTCAATATAAGTTTTTTCGCTTCCTTTTCATCTATACTAATCTCAATCAAAATTCTCATCCCTCTTTTTGTAGAGTGTAGTATTAATTAATGAAATCATAAAAATTCCTCGGATATGCACCGAGGAATAGTTTTTAACAAAGATTATCTTTCACAAGCTACTCCATCACCATCACGATCCAGTTTCCTACTATAACCTGGTTCACCTTCATAAATTGGATCGGCACCAGCAGCACGAACCGCAGAACAGTTTTTATAGTATACATTGCTTGATGATTCTCTTGGTTCAGAATAAGTTTGGACGACTTCCTTTTTAGGAGTAACTACTTTAGGCTTAGATTCTTTTACACTTGAATCATTACTTTTAGATTCAGTCTTTGCAGTTGCCTTTTGAGCTGTCTTCTGATTGAATCCATCTTCCTGCGCATAGTTTTCAATACTCCAGATGCCTGTTCCACTCTTTTGAGCAGTAGCTTGAATCTCCTTGAATTGATCGACATATTTAACGTTTGGAGGATTTATGTAGGCCACCCGAGCATAACCTTTCTCGATTAACATTTCATTCAACATCTTATCTCCAACCCATACATAACCAAGTAGACGACCATACTTATCTCGTTCTGAAACATCAAGCTCTAGGGAAAGATTACCCTGCTTTAATTGCTTCAGCGTAAAAGCCGAAGCTTCTTTTGCGAACGGTTGGACTGGTGTACCCTGTTTTACGCTTTCTGGCGTATCTACTAGGAGTAGTCGAATCTTTTCCTCTTTCCCTTGAACTGATGCTTTAAATGTATCTCCATCCGTTCCCGCTATTAAAGTTATAGGAATACGTTTTGGTTGTTCAGAATCCGCCTTTTCGTTAGATGCTGAGGTAGAAACAATGTTTGAAGTTTGCTCAGATTTAGTTGTAGTAGGCACCGCAGAAGTTTGTTCTACTTTAGCTGGAACAGCTGGTACTTTATTCGCTAATTCCTGCTGCTTAACATTAGACAGATTGCCGATGAACGCTAGAAAGAAAATTCCGGCAAGTGAAAATAAAACTATAGCTAGTTTACTTTTTTGATTTGCTCTCTTAGCATTCTGATATTTTTTATAACCCCAGTAGCCAAGCCCTCCTGCGATAATAAGCAATCCTAAATACTTAATAATCGCAACAGCTATAATTACTGCAAAGATAATTACTATGATCTTTCCCTTTCCATTACTTCTCATGATATCCTCCTAGGCACTTAGTTCTAGGATAAATATACCATGTACATTTTCCAATATATACACTTTTATTACAATAATCGCACGAATATTTTGCTATTCTCTAGATTTATCTGCTAGATACTTGCTGAAATGATATCCTCCAACTTGATCCAACTAAAATCATCCTCGCCACGAAACAGTTTTACTTCCCTACGCGCCGTGTTAATTGACGTAACTACACCAGTCATAACCGTATCGTCGAACGGGCTAAAAACAGTCACGCTAACAGGCTGGCGTGAGTTGTAGGACTCTATTAGAGCCTGCTCAATTAGCTGCACTTCCTGATCATCCAATTCGGGTTTACCGCGCCGCTGGCGATCCTTCATAAGCTTCAGGTATGCTTCCTTGTGTTCCGGTATGATAATCCGGCTGCTTTCCCACAAGCCATTTTCTTCTAATTTTTTAGACATGTATGTAGCCTCCTGATGTGTTATTCCCAAATTATAAAACGAACACACGTTCCTTACAAGGGATATGATTTCCAGTACACAAAAAAATAAACCTCAGATTAATCCGAGGCTTAATATTCTGTATAGTACCTATTTGCAGCCCATAAGTACATATTTTGTCTATTACCTCCAGCGACACTTACTCTCCCTTTCCCATCTTAGCAATGGTGTTTCTTCCCAAGTTCAAGCTTTCCGCTAAATTTTTGAACCACATTAATAAATGAAAACATTTCCCTTTAAAACGATTGTATTGTATTCCTCAAAAAGGAAAAGATAAGAAGCAAATAAAAGGAGGTTATTGTAATGAGTGTTGGAGTTTCATCCATCTACGGAGAAAGGCTAATGCCCCCAAGTATCTTTAAGTTTCAGGATTTGTCCCTTTATAATTACCTGTCCAAAGTCCGGAAAGAACTACTTAACGAGCGTGACGACAGTGACAACCCAAGAGGATTTCTTGACGAGTATGGTTATATCGTCGAGTACAGAGATGGTATGCCAACAACACTTGGCGAAGCATCATTATTTACCGCAATAGCTATAGTAGCGTTAGCAACAGGGAATTATCATAAAGATACATGGGAGTCCCGAAACACAAACAATAAGATCAAAATGTTTTTAACCACCCTTTTGAATAGTTGGGGAAATGAAGACCGAAACTATGTAGATCATCCTATTCGTCATATATTAAAGGGTGAGTACACTAAGCAAGGGGATTTCATACGTTTTAGTCCACTGACAAAAGATAGCTTCGGAGCTATAGTGGCAGCATGTTATTACTCCTTTGTATGTCCTAATAGTGATTATGGCGTTCGAAGTAAAGCTCGCGAACTAATTGAAAAATGGTCAGATTATCTATTGAAAAACTCTAAGTGGAGAACCCACTACAACTATTTAGACAATGAATTTGATTACGAAATAATTAATGGAGAGCAATACTATAAGTATATTTATGATCTTGACGGCGGACGAGTTATGTATAAAGGACTGGAGTCTTTTCAACTCTTGCCTCATGAAATAATCACTTTCCGAAATGTCGCGAATTTAATGGGCGTTAAGACTCAGAATTGGGATATTTGGCCAATAGGAATGAGTGATGGCCTAAAGGACACAATCATTCAATTTATTGCTCCCTATATTGCCAATGAAATGGCAAAAGTATTTAACTATGTCTTAGAACAATTAGTGTTTGACAAACCTTATTCAGTCCAATTAGGTCCTAAGGAATGGAACTATGGCAAAGTTGAGGGAAACTTTACAGTAGGTATCCCCGATCATCTTCGTAAGTATGTTGTCGATCGATTCAAGCGGGGTATACAAGACTACATTTATCAAAGCATTACCCTCGATGAATATAGAACTTCCCAAGCTGAGTTTTTTCGAGAGCACGTAATTGACAGTATTCTTTATGCTTTCGAAATTCTTCCGCCCTCCGAATGGAAAACGATATTAAATACAGCTATGAATAGCCTTCTACCTTGGTTAAATAGCTCTATATGGGTAGAGGCCGTTACGTTCCTTGGAACTCAATTGATGTTGACGAAAATGGGTCCAAGTGGAGTCAGTTATTCCTGCTGGTCGTTCATGTCAGAGTTTGAAGTACGTCCAGAAATAACACTGCTGCTAAAAATCCCTACTCAAGATTTTTTTGATGCACTTAAAAAGGATAATAATCCGAATGGTCTTTGGGCCTGGTTAGCCAATGATATATCCACTGTGCTCGATCACCTCACTCGATTTGAAAGCGAAGATACTGGCCACTGGTGGGAGTTTGCTTATGGAGCAACTCCATATATTGAATGGGTTACAAAACCTGATCATGAACCACGAAAAAACCGAGAATCCTCCCGGCTTGATTACTTAGTTCTAGCCGGGTTAACTGAAAAAGGTGCACCAGTGGAAGCAAATACAAGTTTAGATTTGAATATTTTTATTAATGAAGCGGAAAAAGCTTACAACGGGTTTATTCAATCCATAATAAAGAACTTCAAGGATACTGGTGTATATGCCAGAAAATTTATAAACGAGAGTGGAGAAACCGTCAGGGAAATGTGGAACGATAGAGAAGAGTACTCAAAAGCATTATTTAATCGTGGTCGCTTTGTACTGCAGAATATGTGGGGCTTCAATACGTTAAAATATTCCCTTGAGATATTATCGAATGGAGAGCTTGTTGAAGAGATATGGGATTCTGTTAATCAATATTGGCGTGGTGTCTGGTCGCATGCAACCGGAAAAGCAGATGAAATGATCGAAAGGTTTATAATTGATAATGATGGTATAACATCACTTGAATTGTGGAAATCAAGAAAATTAGAATACTTAAATTACTTGAAACAAGTATGGCAAGACAGCAGTATGACGGATGATAAATTGAAATTTAAAACATCTATCGATCTAAGGGAGAGATTAACCCAAATATACTATAACCGAGGGAACTATAAATACTGGCAAGGGGTTTGGTCCGATAAAACAGGAGAAGCTGAAAAAATGATTGTAAGGATCAACCATTCATTAGAGGATGTGCTTACTATTGAAAAATGGCATCCTGTAATTACGATTGACTATATTATGAAGGTCTCTTCAAACGGAAAACAACTTAAACATTATGTGGAACAGGCTGATGGTAAAAAGATCTTGAAGGTGTGGGATGAGGTTGGGAATTGGGGAGAGACCATTTTCAATGCTGCTGGTGAGATCATCAGGGAAAATGGTACTATAAAAATTCCTAAGTTACCGTCTTGGTGGCCACCTAAACCACATTTGCCATTTTGATATGACTTTTAAAGTGTCCCTTCTTACCAATACGGTAAGAGGGGCGTTTGTTATTTAACGATAAATTCAACTTTCGTTCCATCTTGATATTCATCCAATTTGTGACCAACCCACGATCCAGCTCCACGATTATCCTTTGGACTTATGTACTTAATGTCTGCACCCTCTCCACCTTCGGAGCACATCGCCATAGGCCACTCGTCGCGATCCTTGCCCTTCTTGGTGGGTACACCTTTCAATGATAAATCCCGGTTATGGTCGGCTCCTTCGCGGTCTATGGTGCATACTGGTGACTTTCCGGCTGCAATAGCCTCTTTAATATGCTGTGCTGTTTCGGGATAGCGCTCTGACGGAAACTCAAGCTTAACCGTGTCTGCCGATACCTGTGTAACTGGAGGCGCAACAGGAGCTGTTTTGCTGGGCCTAACCACTTCCTGCTGTTGCAGGCTGCAACCAGCCAATAGGATTGTAATCAGTACGCTAAATATCCACTTAAACATATGTATTCCTCCCCCTATAAAACAGAAAAATACCCCACCAGCGTATGTCAGCAGGGTATCACCGATGATAAACTTTTACTATTGCCCAAATAATGAAACGTAAGACAACCTCCACTAACCTTAACTGTCGACGGAGATTATTTTATTCTATATTTTTTTCTCAGTGTTGTCCTTATTCTTTTTCTCGGCAATAAGTAAACCCAGCAGTGTATATCCCCTGTACAATGTTCCTAACAATAGAACACCACCAGCAAAAGAAATGAGGATAAGCATCATGTTAAGTATAAATGGTATTAAATCAAAGGCCAAAATAACACCTCCCATAACGTAAAAGCACCCCACTGGCTTTAGCTAGTAGGGTATCACCGATGCTTTCGGATTGCACGACGGTGCTTCAGTATGCTTGTTATCAGTACAAATAATGGTTCTGGGTAACTCTGCAGATACTAGTGTAATACATCTTGATAACCCCCAATGTCCCCGTTTACTTAAAAACAGCCTCTATTTTTTTTATCAATTTATTCATAATTGTCGTGATCAACTCTGAACTATACCCAAGCACGAAAACAATAACATTCTTATTAGCCATGTCAAACGGCTTATCTGTATTAATGAATAGTACGCTAATAAATACAAAGGCTATAATAACGGCTAATATAAGTTTATTGCTTATTTCATTTATATCTTTAAAAATGGAGGTAATAATAAATAAAATAGCTCCAGATACACTAACTGACAAATAAATCATAAAGGTCTTGAACATCGTAAAAAAATCATTACCAGAAGCCCAGATAAAAGTGAAGGCAAATAACAATATAATCAAGTAAAACTTACTGAATAAATCTGTAGTTTCTAGTTCGGGAGAAGAACTAAATTTAACCTTCAATCTACTCAACTCTATATTTAAAAGGAATAAACTTTTAGAATCTTCTTCTTTTACGTTAGAAAGCTTTTTATATACCCTTTCACATTCCTTTAAAAATTTTAATCGACTACGAACATCGCACGTTTCAAGAATCTCTTTTATCGTAGCATCTAGTTTATCTTCTAGAATTTCTTTAGTATATTTCAATTCATCACCTACATATATATTTACTTATATTTCCTATGCACGATTATTACAGGACTAAGTGAAATAGTCAATACGAACCATTTCAAATTACCCACTAAAAATAAAAACACCCCGCTAGCTTAAGCCAACAGGGTGCCGCCGATATTTTAAACATTCTTCTGAGCAAACATTCAAAACTAAAATTCAACCAACACTTTAAATTGGCTTAGCTCATTTCTTCTAGCATAAAGTTGAGAACTTATATAACTGATCGCCGTAATAGGATGTGCATGCAAATCAATATCATTGACCTTAAATCTCTTATAACCATTTTTTGTGACTTTATGTTGTTTTCCTACACTATCCCAATAAAAAAGTTCCTCGATATCTTTTGTTGGTATTTCAAGCAAAGTTTTAGCGTATGGTGATTTTCTTAAATCTCCTTCTCCATTTCTCCCAGGCGCCTTTAAGGTGACTTCATGTGTGTTACTTTCATCCTCATTCCATGCTTTTGTCCAAGCAGCATTTAACTTGTCATCCTCAAAAATAATTGTATCATTCCTAAGCAATCGTGCGTTATCTCCAATGCGAACTCTTAACATACTCACTCTATTCTCATTAAAAAGGTCTACCAATTCGTCTTGGTTGTATTCCTTTTCGGTAGGGATAGGATTCATTTGTTGGAAATAAACCGCTATAAACGCCTCATTCAAAATTCTCATTAGACGATTCCTGGTAATATCTTTATCTAAATTTGATGGTGAATATTCTCTTAATTGCAATAAAAGAAACTTCTCTTTCAGATCAAAGGAAAAGAAAGTATGGATTGCTGGCGTATCATCAGGTGGATATAATTGTTTTTCTTCATTAAACGAATCAGTGAGAGGGGAATGCTCCTGGCTTAAACTAGCGGTTATTATTGAGTTATCCATTGTTATGTCTTGAGTAATACAATAGTATAATTCTCTTTCTTCCTGTTGAATAGGATATGTACGAAGAAATTCAAAAAATTCCCTTTCTTTTGAAACCAGGTTATCAGGCGTTGCAATTTGATATACGACAAAATCCATTGACATACAAAAAACCCACCTTCTAGTTATGATTTAGGAAAATCATACCATAAGATGGGTCTTTTTTCATAGTATTTTTTTAACAAATTGAGACATTTTCTGCATCAGTCCAAAAACATTCTCCTTCGTCCGTTGTTAATCGGACGTTCGATCCTTTTATTGCTACAATTTGAGCTGTTTGGCCTACAAATTTTTCTTCGGAAGCATAGTTGATTTCAACCCAGTCATTAACTGCCATATCGATATCTCCTTTAGAATAAAGTGTATAGGACTTATTCTCCACGGCTTGTTCAACTCCTTCTTTATTTTGATATTTATTTATACTTAAACACAATTATTCCACTTCATAACAAATATAACCCCCTGCTAGGTCTTATGGCAGGGGACTACTTCATTCGTTTACTCTACTGCTATTCCCGTTACATTCGCCTGTGGTGCTGGAGCAGTATCTTGATGAATTTCAGGCGTCGCGCTTGCCACGGTATCAGCTCCAGTAGCTTGAGATAGAATAGCCGTGACTTGTGCAGCTAAAGAAGAGACTGCTTCCTTAGCAGCCGCTTGAGTAGCTTCTTCGTTAGGTTGTAATTCAGTAGCGAGTACCGCTTTTGTTTTGACCTTATACTCCAGATATGCTTTCTCAATCGCGGATTTTAGCTCTACTTGGGATACTACAATACCTTGATTAGAAAGAGTAAGTGAAGCATACTGCAAAGCCTCCTGAAGCTTACGTTCTCCTCCCGCTTCTTTAAATGCTGTTTGAGCAAGTGCAAATGCCTCCCCTGCTACTTTATGGATTACCTCTCGCTGTGCCGCTGTTGTACGCGCTTCTAGCCACACGTTAACCTTAGTCTTGAGTTTGTTCAGACCTCCTAAAACAAACGCTGTAAGCACACCCGCAGCGGCTGTGGCGATGGTATTTACGTAAGGTTGTACAGTTTCGATAATTGTTTGCATGATTACTTATCCCCTTCCGTTTTCAACGATGCAATTTTATTCTTTGAATCCCAAGACACTACCGCCCCATAAGCATCAGCAATTGGTCTGAGCTGCACATACGCTGTACCCTCTACAAGTTGGACAGTTTGCAGCTTGGACCCATTTAAATAGGCTTCCTTGCTGGTATTGTCCCAACGATAAGACACGCCCAAGGCATTTGCCAAAGACCGCAGCGGTACATAGGTTCTGGAACCATACAGAAGCGCTTTTCCTGCTTCTTTTCCGTTGACGCGGAATATGCCAGGTGTAACGGATTCTGTCTCTTGTGTAGGGACAACAGCGCCGAATCGACTACGCAGCTCGTCCGCCGTACCATCATACTCATTCATATCCACGTTCCCTTTTATCCCAGCTACCTTGCCGCTGTCGCTGTATTGCCAAATATCCCAACGTTTCCACGTCACTGTATCGCTTGGGACGCGAGTATCACTATACCGGGCTATCCATAATGGATAACCGCCCAAGGAGGCGTTAAAATTAGCTGCGAATGGATTGCCTGTATAGATAATGGGCTTGCGTCCTGTAAGTCGCTCCAGCTCAAGCAAGAAGGCCAACGCTACAGCACTAATAAGCGTTTTGGACAGGTTGCCGGGGTTGTTTTCATAATCCATCACCGCAGGAAGATCCAGCGCTTTTGCACCGCCTACCTGATCTAACACATCAGCAAAATGTCGTGCTTCCCCTTTCGCTGCGTCAACACTTGTGGCATCTAAAAAATGATAGGCACCCAGCAACACGCCTGCTGCCTTGGCCCCTTTTGCATTCGTGGTGAATGTAGGATCAACGTAACGTTGCCCCTGGCTGGCCTTAATAAAAGCAAAAGATATACCATATTCCTTGACCGCCTTCCAATCAATCTTTCCTTGATAACGCGATACGTCAATCCCTCTTGCATTACGGCTGTTTCGTCGTTGCATCCTCTTTCTCTCCTTCCTTACCACTTTTACTTTTTAAAACTTCTACGGCCTGTCGGATCACAGGCGGGATAGGAGCGCCGAGTCTGCCACCATTCTCCAAAATGGACAGTAGCTCATTTGCCATATAAAAATAGGCGACCGCATCCCGGAATAGGTGCGAATCGCCTAAGACTCCATCTATTAGATGGGATACTGCTACCATTGCAAAAATAAATACCTTTCGAGCGATACCGATAAGACCAATCTTACTTTTCAAACCGGGTCCGGTACCCTTCTTACCTTCTGCGCCAGCCGCAAATAATCCGGTCACATAATCAATAATGACCAGAGCAAGTAACACCCCCAATACTCCCGACCACCCACCGTAAAAATACGTCACAGCGCTACTTCCTAAAGCAGTGCTGAACTTAAAAACCTCCCACTTATCCACCTTGCTTCCCCCGTCTCTCCGTTCAGGAAACTTTTCCTGAGCTACCTTCGTCTACTTTCTGTTTCTTTTCTTCTTGGGCCTGTATCTCTGCTAATGCATTTCCTACCGCTATATCCAAACCTATAAGTATTTCTTTCCGGCGTACTGGCTGCGAAGCAATGACAGCAGAAATAACCTCAGTCAAATCCTCAACAGGTCTGGTTAGATCTAGTTGTATATCCAATGTAGATTTTATCTTTGCCATGGGTTCAATCACCTCCTTCGAACGAAAAAAAGACACCTTATTAAAAGTGTCTTGCCGTCATTGTTTTGCTATGGAAATACCTTCTGGCGGAATTACACCGCTATTGAACCAAACTGCATATCCCGAGCCTACAATACATATGGTGAACTGCATCTCGGATATATGTTTCGAAAATTTATGTTTTTCGATTTCAAAAGAAAAAGTAGTGGTTCCGAGTTCCAAAGCTATTGCAACTCCAGTACCATCTCCTTCATAAAACTCAGGAATGATTTTTTCATCAACCATTCCCATCAGCGGATCGGCTTGTCCCTCAATTTGAAACTCCAAACTACAGGTCGATCCGAACTGATTGATGATTTCAAACAGGCGCACAATTTCCTTTGGATTAGACTCAATCATTTTATCTGACATTAAAAACATCGCCTCTCATGTGGGTTTTATTATCTTGCGTTCAATTCATACAGTTCCTCAGCAAGCTCTTTCACATCATTCTCATATAGTTTTGCCGCAATTTCATAAAGCTCTGGAATCTTTTCCATCACTTTGTCGATATATTCAATTTTGTTCTTCAGCTTCGGCTTTCTATTTTCGTTATAGCGTTCCAACCGAGCAGACAAATTGATGTGATATTTCATCTCGAATTGTTTGTACAACTCACGCCAACGTTCTTGATATTTTTTGCCGCCTCTACGAACAACCCTGTTTAGGATTTGCCGTTTAGCAGCAAGGTCGATATCATCAACCAGTCCCACAATGACCGTTTCTTTATATTCAATTTCTTCACGCTGGGATTTGATTACTTCATTTTGTTGCCTTACTACCGTTAGTGTCTGCTTGAACATAGCTTTGGTTTGCTCATCTACAAAAGGGAGATACGTCTCAATGAATGCATTTTCGTTCGCCACATATCCTCCGGTCTTTCTGATGGAAGGCAGGATCTCATCCGCTACCTTAGTCTGAAATGCTTCAGCAACATCATTCTTGGCCTTCATTGCGAGTCGATAAAAGATGTTTTCAGGAATAAAATCTTCTTTCCCAACAAGTTGGGAAAAACCAAATTCAAGCAAATATGAATTAACAGTCTCCCATCGGACATACTCAGTCCCATTCTTGAATTGAGTAAACCCCAACCCGCGTGAAACATCATTAATGTTTAAGTGAGCCGTGCCGTTTCCATCAATAAATCCTCTTACTCCGTGAATTGTAAGTATATCCATTGCTAATCTCACCTTTCTTTGAACACAAAATAAGCCCCTGATTTATCAGAGGCTTTCATACTTATATCTTAAGTTGGTTCTGTTGCTATAACGCTGCGGATTTTCAAGGAAAATATTGTTCAGTGAATATAAAGTTGTAGACTAACAGTTCTCCAATAGGCGGTACTACGTCATACTTTAGTCCAATGCGGAAGTTTAAGGGCCTGGTTCAGCCTCTGTGTACCGTTCCTAGTCTAAAACTTATTTCTCAATCCCTGACGATTTTGTAACCATAAAACTGCGTCAAATCAAATCTCCAGTCTAGTACTTTATTTTCTCTGGACAGTACGACGTTGCGTCCTCTCGGGTTTGATTAGCATGGAAATTCAAGGAGCCATGACGATATTCACCGTCAATTTAAAACGAATATTGAAACTGATGGAGTAGACCAAAGCTAAGTAAATAGTGAGAAAAGACGACGTCCATTCGGAAGAAACCGAGTGGACGTCGTCTTTTTTGACATGTGTTCGTACGTTTACCAAGAAAGGCTAGTTTTTCAGTGGCCTCGGTATCCCGCGCGGATCTTGAAAATTATTGATCTAAAAAATAGTGTATGTCACCACTTACGCTCGATACTGCATTATTGCTCTTAAATACTATCCTGAATGTATTTAAGCCAGCATCCCGATTATCCCAAGTCAACGTGCCTCCACTAAAAGGATATCTTGTATTTACATTCTTTGTTTCAACTGTAGTCCATGTACCATTTAAATACTCTTGAAGCGTGAAAGACCCGGATGGCGTACCGATTCCAAGCGGTATATCAATTGACCATAAAATGAAGATATCACCTCTGCTAGCTTGGAAAGATCTGGATACAGCACTCGATGTATTTTTTCCTGAAAGTGGTGTTGTATGCCACGTTGCTGCTTGAACAAATGTTGGTACCGTTAATGCTAGCATTAACGTTAGCATTAAAGTTAAAACAAAAATTTTCCTTATTCCTTTCATGAATAAAACCTCCTTGTTTCTCATATTGGTGAATGGCTTTTAATATCACCTAATATAATGGTATCCATTTATGCCATAAAAATGGGAAAGAGATAAATTGAATTCCGATAAAAAAGGGGCTGCCCTTCCGTAAGAAAAACTACTTTTGGACAGCCCCTTTTCTATATCTGCATTGTATCTTCTATTTAGTACATTGGCACTACGGATAAAAGAGGATTTTCTATGCTTATGTCGAATTTTGGAAAGCGAAAGGAGGGTTCTTGTGACAGATAAAAAAGAAGAACCTCGGCGTATTTATATCCAAGGTTCCGTAGAAAAAATGTCCGCCAGACTAACCGATGCGGACAAGCTCGTGAGCAGTGGCGAAACAGATACATCAAAATCATCAGAAGGAGATAAAAAATGAGCAACCTTCAACTACGCAAATCCAACCAAGGTGACGAGCAACGATCTATTGATAAGGAGAGCGCCCGCATTACTCCTAGTCAACCGAAGGGGAAATAGACTTTTCATCCTCATATTGAGCATGTCTTATATACGCCGCATCAAAAATTTTAATGTAAGTGCCAGCTTTTGTGTCATAGAATATTTGAGACACAGGAATGCGGTGTCTGTTAACCAAGTCCGTGAAAAACTGAATATCATCCAAATTCAAGTAGCGTTCCGGCTCAAAAGTTCGGGACGCTTTATTAATGCACCCAATAACTGGTTCGCCCTCTTTGTTCATTTTCCCTATCTCAACAACCTGAGCGTCATTATTTCCAAACACTTCATCCCATACGGAAGCACTCTTCGAAAGACTGGCAACTTTTCTCCAATTTCTCACTCTGTTTATGAGTTTCAGTTGATAGGGCTGCACCCACTTGACCCACAACATGCTCATGAAGAAGCTCACAACCACACTTAGGATCAGAAACACGACAAGAAAGAAAATGCTATTCGCATGATTCTTTAATGCCCCTAGTGACCAAACCATTTCAGCTCCTGCTATGTACATTACTCCATTGTAAATACATAGGGTCACAAATGAAGTTGGCAACCACAACAAAGCAGCTACTGCCGTAAATTCTCCAGGTGTGTGTTTTACTACTGGGTTAACACCAAATGATTGAATCCAGAAATACATTAGGAATCCGGGCAAGATAAAGACAATTGAGCCTATAAAGTTCTCCATATAACACTTCCCTTTCCTTTAGTCTCATACAAAAACCCTCTGTTTTAAAGAGGGCTTCTGCATATAAGTATATAATTTGGTTATTACGGTAGTACTACGGATTTTATTTCAGTGAAGCTATAGCTTTATTTATTTCTTCTAGTTCAGTCTTATATTTAGCTATATTAGTTTCAGCTTCTTGTAATACTTCTTCCGTGCCTTTTGTATTGGAGTCCAGAGTGTCTATCGCCTTTTTATTTCCTGCGTATTCTTCTCTAAATTTGCTGTATTTTTCAAGAGTTTTTCGCAAGTTTTCTTTATCTTTTTCTGTATCAATTACAAATTTCTCAAGCTCCGACTTTCTAACTTCCAGTTTAGAGACAGGCCATCCTTGGTACTTATTCGAAACAGACTGTATCACATCAGCAGTTTGTTTTGAAGAAAAGTTATCCGATGATTCAATTTGAATCGTTTTTCCGTCCACTTTTAAATTCGCCCCCAAAGAGTCGGTGACAGCGCGAAGCGGAACATGCGCCTTTCCGTCAACAACAATTGCGTTTTCTGATAATGAGTTGCCATTGACCTTGACTGTATATTCCCCTGCTACTGTCTGCCCAATCATTGACTTAATTTGATCCGCAAAAGCGCTACCAGCTGTGGCAATAACCGTACCGATTAGCATCCCGCTAAGTAAAACCAGCAAATAAGACCATTTTTTCATGAAACGTTCCTCCTACATAGTATATATGTCCTAATATTACCATTGGTAGGAGGTGCAGTAAACATTATGTTGTCGAACTGCTAGAGCTTCCACCAGCAGGAATATTAACGGTAGCCACGGTTTTGCCTTGGCTGAACAATTTTAGATTCCTGGAACCAGGGTCGAATGTTGCATTAACGATCAAACCATTAAACAAATCTCCATGTATTTTGTCAATATCGTTACGTAAATCTCTAAGTTTATTTTCGAGACCATTAATGCTCCCTACCTCTAAAGCAAGTCCGCTCACAAACGCTTCAGAAAAATCCACAGGTCCTTTTAAATAAGTAGCATCATCAACTGATCGGATGATAACAGGTCCCATGTTGCCTAAATGAAACCCTTCTCTATCTCCGTAGACGCTTCCTCTTGGCGAACCATCATCCATAAACAATAAGCCGCCACCATCATTATACTGACCTAATGAAACAGCTTCTCCTCCACGGGAGTTATAAGCAGTAAGACCAGTAGAGTTTATTTCGATCCTCCGGCCTTCCTTTGCTGTACGGAACAAGGCTCCTGTAATAATACCGCCCTCTATTTCATTACCAATCAGTTTACTACCTCGTATGGTACTTGCATTAACTGTACTAGCCCTTATATCTGAAGCGTTCATTTCTGAGTTATCTATCTGCCCAGTCAACTTAATCGAACGAGCTACAACATTCCCCTGCATGTCTACTCGGAATGGCGCAATGGTATAATCGTCATTCCCTGCACTAATTCCATTCGTGTTGATTTTGGTTACATTATTACCGCTACCAATAACCAAAGAAACGAAGCTACCAAGTTGCCCAATAATCTGTTCTGCCAATACTCCGCGAGCAGTTATAGCAGCACGGATCGTTTTCCAACCATCTGTTGATATGCCTATCCCTTTTGAGGTCAGACGTACTTGTTCCAATGGATTTGTCTTTTCTTGAGCCAATATTCCGCCTTCTGGTGGATAAATCAATTCCGTTTTACTATTATTGATATCAATGACAGCCTGTTTGGCATAGGCCTCAAAAACTTCTGTTCGGATCTTTCCGTTACTAAATGAGTTGTTAACAATGTTTTTGCTTCTCTCCAAGTCACTGATAATATCGGCATAGTCCCGTAAATTGACATTGGATATCGTAGGCTCGCTGTGTTTGTCACGGCTATACGGATACTCTGTAAGCTCTGTGATTCGGGCCTTGAGTTTGTTCATGTCCATCGCTGGATCAATACACATTACAGCATCACCCAAATGCGGCTCCAGTTCCGAGTTGTCAATTTTAAACAGGTCTGCTGTTGATACAGTTACCTCCAGCGTTACATTCTCCTGTTCAGCAAGAGCCTTGCGTGTAGCCTTCAGCAAGTCTTCCGGTTCTTCTATATCCTGTTCTATAATCTCTCCATCATAAAACGGTACGGAATCACTTGCCCAATAATGAGCATAAGGAGAAATTAAATAGTTAACAGCCAGCTTCCCATTTACAATCGTTCCCGGTACACCAGAAAGCAAGCTTCGCTCCTCGTCGGTCAGCTTGGACGCATCCATGCCAATAAACGTCCGTCCATCCTTCATTTGAGCGAACATACGCGTCACTAGAGACTCGCCTTTGTCTTTGAAGGAACTGGATACGATGTTCTTCTTGAGTCTGTATTGAAGCCCACTATCAGTCCCGATCTTTTTTCTAAGGTTGATTACAAAGTTATCCGGCTCGACTTCACACTCATACATCTGAATGATTTTATTAAGCGCTTCAAGACAATTGCCTCGCCCAAAGTCCTTAACATCGTGCAAATCAAATGTGTCGTGAATAACAAACTTAAACCGTCCACCTGTAGCAGCTGTAATCAGGTCTGTGAGTTGATTGATATGGATACCATAGGCTTCTGCAATGTATGAAGCATATGGAAACTTGTAATCATTGAGCTTGAACATAACGTGATTACAATAAATATTGGCAGTCAGCTTTTTTCCCTCGCGTGATCGGCTACGAGACTGAATGACGTAAAATTGGCCACGCTCGTCTTGAACGTGGCCTTTGATTGCTATCTTCTCCCTATAGTCTTCACTGGTCATTGGAACCATGAAGGTTAATTCATAATCACTGTTAATCCTGCGCCGCCGCTGAATGTCGTAGCTATCTACTAGCGTCCCAACGCGCCGCATGTTTTTATCAAACATTTGCATAGTTGGAGTAGGCATAATCCACCTCGCTTAATATAAGAATTTATCTCGATGTGTAATACGGAACAAGACCGTCCGGCCTGTCTCCGGGTCTGTCCAGGTCAAATTATTGTTTCCAAGATTCAGGTCGAAGAAGTCTCCATTGTAAAGATGTGAGACGTTCTGACCATTTCTCATAATTTTGAATTTTCCTGCATCTATAGTAATGACTTCACCAGGACGGAAAACGTCCGTAAACTCAATAAAATCTGTATGGAATCGGCTGGCCTCGGCTGGCTGCAATCGTCCCTCTCCCGACATAGGTAAAGCTTGTAGAATGATTTCACGAGTATACTGTGCATCTGTTACGCGTCCATCGCCGGACATTGGCATAGCCTCTAAGTCATAAGACCGAACAAAATCAGATTGCGCCCGGCCTTCTCCTGAAAGTTCCACGCCTGCGGTCATATCTAAATTAAAGTCCAATATATATTCCGTGACCGTTTCTATGTCCGTGACATTGAAGGACATTAGGTTAAATGCATTGTCAGCTTCGGCCCCAATAATCTCTTTACGCCGGGAATACATTTGTGCCTGACCGGATAAATGAGCGGACAAATCAATAACATTTCCGTCCACTGAGCTGCCCGAATTAAGAGCAAGGCCATTAAATCCACCTGTATTAAACATAGACCTCCCTCCTAAATTAAGTCCTTCTTTGCCCGATACATGTAAGCCTCATCTGTGTGTTATAAACATTGTGTTCTGCCGAATCACTTTGAAAGACTTTGAATGATATTACGTCTCCTGCTGCTAGATATTGTTGATCATCCATCGTTAAAAATGTGACCAGTCCCGTACCTAGCCCAGCTCCTTGGCGAGTGGTTAAGTTGCTCCCATTTTTGTACACTGTTATATCAGCGATTTTAGTATTTGGAAGGCTTTCTATCGTAGCTAGAAAATTGATGTGATACCAGCCACTTTTATTAATGACCACCGTGTTTCCAACGCGCATATTATAGCTGTCTTCCATCACTGTAGTAACGGGTACTTCAGCAGGCGCGGAATTAGCTGGCAAGGTGTATCCCCCGCTACGAAGGTACACAAAAGGCGTATTCCCGAATATTTGGCCTGATAATGGCGATTTTTCATCCGTTGCACCTTTTGGAACTGTGCCAGTAACGACGATAATAGAACCCAGCTGCGATTGTATACCTGTAACGTTCCCGGACCCTGTGCAATTTTCGATATAAAACCAAGAACGGGCATCTGCTGCAATACCAATATTGCGATTAGAAATTTTACAGTTTACGATCCGTGCGTTAGCGTCATAGCTACTAATACCATGCTGGCCTGTTGAAGCACCTTCAATTACAACGTTTTCAATCAAAGTTCGGTTACAGTAGACCAGAGATATACCAACTTTTTCAGTCGTTGTGATTGTCAGATTGTAGACACCTGCGCGATTTGTAAAATTGTCCAGAGTAACAGATTTAACTTTGTATAAGCTAGCATCCTCTGTTTCACCCTTTAGTTCTAGCGTCTGGGCACGTAGCTTATGCTTAATCTCAACGTCTTCATCATACGTTCCTGGTAACAGCACAATGGAGAATCGTGACAGGCTTATAGGTTTCATGACGCTTGCTGCTTTGGCAATGGTCTTGAATGCCTTGGTCTTAGTCAGACCATCGTTATCATCTGAACCGTTAACAGCATCCACGTAATATAAAAAGGCATCCGTTAACTCCATGCCTTGTAATTTGTCGTCAATGGCTCCTATGTTTTTTTGTACAACTCGCAAGTCGGACGCGGTAAAATTACGCGCTACAACAGCACCGGATGCCCAAGCACGTGCTACGCCTTCAAAGCCACGTACACAGCCTTTAAGCGTGTTATCCTCTATGCTTATATAAGTGATTGTTTCCGCTACATCTCCATTGCCTATAACCGCTATTCCCTCGCCTTGAAGCAATACAGCAGCATTCGTTACCTTGATTTCGGTCTGAGTCGCGGTAATGATTTCAGCCAGTTCAGTCCGTGGTGAATTTGCTACCGGAGCGTACATTTTTTCCATAATTATTCCCTACCCCTCGTCAATCGAAATCTGACCAGACATAAAACGAAGCGTGTCATTTGTTTGGACTGTACGCGGCGTTTTCACAGCTCCGTGATACATTAGATTGCCCCCTGTTGCTGCGGTGCGAATACCAATATGGGTAACCAAGCCCCAATCAGCCGATGCAATCGGGAAAGATACATCTGCCGAACTGGCCGCAACTGCCCTACGATCAGTAATAACTGGCGCACCAAACGTCACAGCTCGCCGTACATAGCCGCCACCGCTAACTTCCTGCCCTGTATCTGCATCCGTTGGATTGCTTGTGTATAGAGCGATATATACGGTCTGAGGGGCTGCAAAGTTTATCCCCCTTAAGGCTGCATTAATACAAGCCGTTTTCCACCAATTACTTTTGCTTAAAAGTATGTCTGCCAATGTAAAGACCTCCTAATCTATTTGATATTCATTTGCAATTCGAAAATTTTGTATGTTGTTATCACCAATATTGGTTAGAACAATAATAGGGCTAGCCCGTTCATCGCCAACTGAAGTAACTGAAATAGTCTGCGGAGACTGTGTAACGGTAATTTCTTTAATGTTTTCCTCCGATTCAGGAAACGGATGTTCTCCCATCTTGATTGGTAGGGTCAGTTCCCCGTCCCAAAGTATCTTTTCGATATCCAATGTGCCAGCATACCGACCGATGTATCTCCTTCCCGGCAGATCAGAAAATGTAAATACGATATCCCCCTTTTTGGCATTAAAAAGAGCCGCCACTTGGGCGACTCTCCTATGGTAATCAAGGGTTGTATCATCAGCCATTAGGACGCATTCGAGATTGATTGTTCGCGCTCCATAGGTACTGCCAAAATCCAGTTCTCCATCCCTTTCAGCAATTTCAAGACTGTGGTCCTTTGTCGGTGGCAAAACGGGTATGTTATGCTTTTTAAGCCCTAACCCAATGGAACTAAACGACTTACCGTCCGCAGTAGCCTCAATCATTTAGGATTTACCTCCCCTCACTTGCAACCTCCGCACTAGGTTGTCTCGTTCGGTCCAGAAAACCTTTGCTGCGGATTCGTCTTCAATATAAGTATCGCCTGATTTTATTACGAACTGGTTGCTGATTTGCTGCGGATTTGAACCGCCCGAAGCCATTGGCATAGAGAAGTCTGGCATAGAAAAATTAAGTTTCGGCATCTTAAAATTGATAATCTTCCACAAGTTGCTCTGCTGTTGACCATTCAAATACATTTCCCCTTCTCGGGCAATGACTGGAACATCAGCCCCCTTTTCGCCCTGAACGATCCCGCCAGAATGGAATTTTTGAAGCTTTCCTGTATCTTTCTTGATACCATACTTATTCCGCAGAGCAGCATTTTCTTCGTGCAGCTTGGCCTTCTCAGAAGTGCCTGCCGAGTACCATTTATCAATATTGGAATTATATCGCGCCAAGTCACTGTCCTTTTCAGAGATTTGGGAACCTGTATCCAAGGATGCAGACAATGAAGTGGCATTTATTTCAGCCATTTTCATCTGATAGTCTAAGATGAATTGATCCAACTGGCGCAAGATTTCTGCGTTCTTCTCGGATTCCTTTGAAATCTGAGTATTTTTCAAATCTTCAGCTTTGGATTCAACACCATCCGAGTACTCGTCAAACTTACTGGTGAGTTCATCATAATGATGTTTGGCAGCTTCAATCTGGTCATTGTAATCCTTTTCTCGCTCAGTCTTCTCATCTTGAAGCTTTTTCTTTTGATCCTCCAATCCTCGCTTTGCCAGCGTCCGGTTATGTTCCCGTTGCATATCCTCAATGTCTTTCTCGGTTTGTTTGCGCTCAGCGATACCCTCGGGACCAACGGCGGATTGGAGCAAGGCAAGACGTGCTTGTTTCTCCGCCATAGCACGATCATAGTCCTCGTCTTCATTAGCTGTCTGCATCTTGGCAAGCAAGTCATCTATGGCCTTGATTTTAGCGTCCTGAGCTTCGATAAAAGCATCACGTTCCGCCTCGATACGCTTTACTTCCTCGTCCCGAGTCTTTTCAAGCGCCTCCTTCTCCTTTTTAGCTGCTTCGGCAACAACCTTCTTCTGATCTTCAAGAAGCTGTTTTTTAAGGTCATGAACCTGTACATCAATTTCCATCCGTTGTTCTGATCCTTCTTTATAAAGAGCCTGCATTTTTGTCCATAAATTGAGCTGATCGGAAACAGATACAGCTTCCATACTCTTTTGGTAATTGATTCGTTTTTGGAAATCGGACAGGAACTCATCTTCCAGAGCTTTGCGTTTCTCATAAATCTTCTGCTGCAACTCAAAACTCTGTTCGGCGGTACGATCCTTTGCCTTACTCATACGCGTATAAGCGTCATATTCCATTTTGAGGATAGCAATCTGGCTTTGACCTGCCATTTCATTTTTAGAAGTCTCTTTATCAATCCATTTTTCTGAATTTTGATACCGAAGCTCATTGTATTTGACGGTTAAATCATAGATTTGTTTGGCAATCTCTCTACGGTTAGCAGGAAGCAGATAATTTTTATTTTGCTCCTTCTTGTAGAAATCCAGACTGGTTTTAACCATCTCAATTTCCTGTTTATTGGCCTGCTGCATGCGCTCGGTTCTTCGCTCAAGATTCTCAACGTCTTCCTGAAATCTGGAATCATTCAGTTTCTGAACATCGCGGCTCCATTGCTTCATTGCATCCTTATCTTCAGATAGATACTGCTTATGTCGTTGAGCCAATCGTTTGTATCCTGCAATCTGCTGGTTTATAGACCAATCATTTCGTTCAGCTATATACTTAAAGTTATCAAGATCGTTATCATAACTATCTTTTCGTGCCGCAGATGCGTCCTTAGCTGCTTTTTCAGCTGCGCGTTCCGCATCGCTCTTGCCTTTTTTGCCCCCACTCCCCTTCGCTTTTTTTGAACCAGAAGAACTCACACCAAATTTAGGGTCATTATATAGCTTGGTTAAAGCATTTATCTGAGTGTCATACTGCTTCATATCTTTCTCGTATCCACTATATATTTCGCCTATATCTTTTTTGCTTTTCTCCATATTTTTCTTATCTTGGTTTAACTGGTTCTGAAAAGGAGCACTTAGGAAAGACTTCACTCCAGTCATGTTGTTTAGTTCTTTTTGTTTATTAAAAACATCTAATGAACTCTGAGCCATAACTCCATTCAATCTAGCTTTCAATTCAGCAAGACTTTTAATCGCCCCAGCCTCTTTAATGTAAACTGCAATACGGTCATCAGACTCAAGTTTTGTACTTAAACTAGAAGCTTTTTCTGACCTTAGATCGTCTATAGCCTTTTGAATTTTAGCCTTACGAACAACTTCAATTGCATTCTTTTCGAAGGCCCACCCCTCAGATGTTTTGTAAATCTCTGAGGCTAATTGAGGGTATTTGAGTATTAACTCTGCCGCAGCTTCTGCGTTCATGGACTGTTTATTGGCCAGATCATTTAAAACAGTATTCATCTCAGAAATAGCCTGACCATTGCCCTGAATCTGCTCTCTTAAATCGGCAAGGGCTTCCTCCTGTGATTTAACACTTTCGGTTGCTGTTCCAGCTTTCCCGGCAAATTGGTCAGTTTCAACAGTTGCTTGGCCTAAAGCTACTCCTACTTCTGTTACAGATAAAGTAAGCTTGTTATTCTCTTGTTCTAACGATTTGATTTTTTCTTCTAATTTGGCAGCATCTTCTTTGAATTCACCTGTCCCTAAAAAATCTCCAATCGGATTAGCAATGATTTTCTTTACTCGTTCCAGTTCTTTGGTGGCTTCTGTGATTTCATTTATTTTTTGCTTTTGTTGGTCCAGTAATTGCGATTGCTGATCTTTCAATACATTTTTTCGGGCTTCATTCTGCTTCTCGATGAGTTTGTTCAAAGCGGCAACTTGCACCTGTACAGCCTCATCGGTATAACCAGCTGCTTCAAGTTGCTTAGCCCCTTCTTTTCCGAGAGTAATGACCAGCGCTTTTGAAACCTCTTCGAGTTGTTTTTTTACTTGGGTTTGTTTTTCTGTCGAACCGCTGCTTAGCTTTAGAGATTGCTCAAGAGAACGATGTGCATTGACCAATTTTGGCAAAAGTTCTATCTGCCGTTGATACTGACTTACCATTTGTTGTGATGCCGAGTCTTCATCTTTTAAACTCTGGATTCTATCACGAGCAGCCTTTTCTTCTTTACCGCTATTCATTGCAACTAGAGCAATTGCACCAACAAGCAGACTCAATCCTGCCGTTGCTGCTGCTGTCGTCACGGTTGCTGTAGCTTGAGCAACAGATAATGATTTCGTAGCAACTGTAGCTCCCTCGGTTGCCACCGTTAACGCCCCTTGTGCTACTGTAGCTCCTTCGGTAGCTGCAACTCTTTGGACCGTTGAAAGAGTAGCACCTTGTGAGGAAACGATATTAACGTTATTAGCTACCGTATTAGCGCCAATAGCAACGGTTTCCGCTGCCTTAGCTGTGGTTAACACTTTCACAGCAGCAATTACATTCATGATTGGGCCGCTCAGGGCTTTATAGGCAAGCAGTAGACCACCGATAGCTGCCGTTCCCTCAAACACGCCGGAAGGAACTTTTGTAAGCCCGATAAGTAGTTGGTCAATTGCATCCAATACATCCTTGATCGTTCTTCTCAAACCATCATCACCAGCATTGTTGAATATTTCTAACAACGAAGCCTTGGTTTGAGTTGCTTTACGCTGAATGGTATCCATCTGAACTTTCAAGTATTCCATTGTCGATCCGGTAGAACCGATAGACGCTGCTGTACCTAGCAAGATATCCCCTGCGTTTAAGGAAGCAGCCAATTTAGCATATTGATAGACACCGCGTGAAATATCCGCGTATGATTTTGTAAGATCATAATTCTTGTCGATTACTTTGGTCGACAACTCTAACAGAATGTCTTCTGCCCTTTTCCACTGCTCTGTACCATTTACAACTTCTTTTGTTTGAACTCCTAATCTCTCAATCTCTGCAACTGCTTTATCTGTACGGATTGTACCCAGGACTGTCTTCCACATGTTCCCCAAGTTTTCCCCGCTAAGAGCCGTGTTACGAACACCTGCTGAAATCAAGCCGTTCATAAAATCAAATGAAACGCCTGTTTCTGCCGCTATCTTACCTGTCCGTTCGAAGGCAGCCCCCAAATCCCTCGCTGGTGCCATCGTGTCATGGGCAACCTTGGACCAGGAATCCAGCACGCGACCACCTAGCACCATGGCGTCGTTGCTATCTTTAATCTGCACGCCATATTGAGCAAATGTGGACTCCATTGATTTAGTCGCGCCTTCAAGAGAAACCAAATCGACAGTCGAGAGCATCGTAGACTTACGCACCATTTCCTGAACTACGCCTGCATCCTTATACATCCGGCCCCAAAGACGTGCTGATTCGGTAACGTCCATAATTTCCGAACCAAGGTCATGCGCCGTCCGAATAAATTTGGTCGTCTGGTCATGAAGCTTTTCGGTGTTCATCACCATTTCTTTGGTGCCTTCGTTGTATTCCAAAAAATAGTGCTCATTGGTTTGGATATAGCCCGCCATGTTGGACTCAATGCCAACCAATCCCTCTTTAAGCGCTTCCTGTGTTTTATGCAGGGCTACATACGCTGTGTTGAATACAAGTGCATGCGTAGCCATATCTCCTACTCGACTCATCCAATTAGGAGTTGTACTGAAGGTTTGCTTCATCTGCGCTTCGGTCTGACTCAGTGAACGACGGATCTTCTGTTCTTCCTGAAGCACCTTCTCTCGTACTTGCGCCTCTTTTTGCTCTCTGCCACGTAATGCGTTCAACCAAAATTTTTCATAGTCTTGAGCGTTCTTCCTTGCCTGCTGCGCTTCCTTGTCAGCCATTTGCTGTAACTTCACACGGATAGCCTGTTCTTGCATAAGGACACGTTCACGAGTCTTATCGTCCGTCCCTGCCCCTGAAACTTTGGCAGCTTTCTGCCCGGTTGATGTCGCCTTATTTTGAAGGGCTTCCATCCGTTTTAGATGCTCTCGTTCCTGCTGTTCAATTGCATCCTCACGCTTTTTTACAATGGCCTGCTGTGCTCTGAGTTTCTCGTCGGTTATCTTATTCGCCTGGTCCAGTTGATTCTTCCGAGCATTATTTAATTCTGCCTGTGCAGTACGCTGCTTTACAAGAGCTTCGGATTCAGCGAGAATCTTCTTCCGTCTGTCTTCTGCACTCAAAGCAAACTTATCCGCACTACTGGCTAAGGATTTGAAATTTTTCTCACTGATTCCTAATTCAGCATTTAGAAGTTTAAACGATTCAGCATTGGCTCTTGCTCCATTGTCGATAACCTTGAATGCAGGTAATATCTTGCTGGTATCCAGGTTTATTCGTGCGCCTACTACGTCCTTATTTAAGTCTGTCACTTAACTCACCTCACAAATGGTTCAGGAAAAGTTTCCTGACCTAAATACAGAAAAAGAGGCATCCTGCATGATTGCGGATGCCTCTTAATTTAATTGGCGAAGAAACCAAGATCAGATAATGTCTTAACCTTCTTCGGCTTTTTGTTTTCCACATTGCCACCGTGAAGAATGATTTCGAATTCCCGGTTTCTGTTCTTGGCTTTCATGAGCGCTCTAATCTTTGGAATGGTCATATTAGGCCACTCTGAATCAGAAATACCATTACTCACGCATAAAGCCCAAAGTTCTAACCAGTCCGTCTCATGATCATTCTCGGCAGGATTAGACTCCTCCTGTTCATCTTCCTCATCTGACTCTTCATCTGGAGGAAACGACTCAGAATAGAAATCGGTCTAACAAATCATCCAGTTCTGCAATACCGTCCTGGTCAATCTGTCCGTACTCTTTTTCCGTTATTTCCTCAACTAGCACGAGATTAAACGCCTTTTTGTATGTTTCCTCCACTTTAGGCCAGTCAACAGCCTCCCGTTCCTCGGTAGCTTCCCATTTCTTGCGACCGATAGAAAACGAAAACTTGTGTGCTACACCGTCCATCTCTTCACGAACCTGACGAATCAATGCAATGGTCCCGATCTTCACATGCTTTTTGATGCCCTCTGCCAACCGAATTTCTGAACCTATATTAAGCGTTTTATCCAATTGTTTGTCTGTCATTTAAATTTCCTCCTCAATGTATGTAACCCCCTACCTGAGCGATAGGGGGTTGAGTTAGTAATTGATTAGATACCGAAAATGATTTCTACTGCATATCCATTAGGATTCTCTGGCGTGATATCCGGCTCCATAATCTCCAGCGCCAATGTATTAGTGGTTGGCTTTTTGCGCTCTTGGGACACGTCCAAAGTCCCGCCTCCGAGAGCCTTCCAAATAGTGAGCTGGCAAGGGACTTCTTTACCGTTCCGATCATCGATTAAGGAAAAGCGGTGTACCAGTTTAAATGGTTTCGGACGGCGTTTACCGCTCAAGCTACTTCTTGTAGCATTCTCCTTTGACCATTTGAACGTAACAGTGATTAACTTCCCTTCGTTTGCAACATCAGATGTAATTTTCCCATCAGCTGTAATTACGTACTGTTCTGCTGTTGGAGTAGACGCAACACGAGTCAGTTCAGTAAGCTCTCCTGTGTCAGTGTCTTTTAAGTAAACACGATCACTCTTAGCAACAAAAGTTCCGTTATACTTCGTGGGTGCTTTTAATTTATAGCCATCAGTAGCATTCAAAAATCCTTGCTCTACTTCATCGAATTGCACCGTGCCTTTTTCTGATTCAGCCCCTTGAGACAATTCAGCCAAAATATCAGAGTAACGAGGAACCTCCATAGAGGCCTTATCCCCTAAATCCTTAGCAGTATAGTGGAATGCATATCCACTATCGCCGCCCATTACTTTGTCCCAATCAAACTGCAATTGCAAAGTTACTTTAGTGATTTTATCATCAAGAAACTTGAGCCTTCCGCCTTCTTCATAAACCTGCGCTGACCCCACGCCATCAAATACTAAAGGTTGCATATAGTTTCATCCTCCTTATGTGTGAACACAAAAAGAACCGATCAGGTTATTTGACCAGTTCCCATAAACGCTTATCAATTTCTGAAATTCGACTGTACTCTTTGGTTAGCTTGTAGCCCTCTTTCGGATTCCAGACACCCATAATACCCAATCCTTTAGCAAGCGTTATTTTTTCAGCAATCAGCGTATCCCACTCGGTAGGTTCTGGTTTAGGAGGATTAGGTTGAGTCCAATTCAATTCGGCTTCATAAGTTGTACCAGCAAGCGTAAGCACATTAAATTTGTACTTCTTGGTTGTGTTTGCTTCGCTAAACCATAGAGTCTCTTGATCATCGGGTTCAATTTTAACTCCATCTTTTTCGATACTGGATATATTGGTTTTAGCCAAAGAGATTCGCTTTTGCGCTGAATCAAGCAACTCATATTCAACGTGGTTAACACCATTGTGATCACCGGATCTCCCCGTTGCTTTCCAAACAGCTGCTTCTGCCATTCTCCTCACCTCAATTCACTCTCAAGTAATCAACATCGAAAATTGCTTTGTACCCCTTAGCCCCTTGGATGCCAGTAGCAAAATCTGAGTCATAGGACAGCACACAAAGATAGGACATAAACCCCTGTGCAAACAACCTTTTTTCGTGCAAGGTTTTGAATGCTCTTTCAAATAGAAGCTTTGCTTCATATGCTGTCTTACCGTAAAAGTCGATACAGAACTTGCCTTCGAACACCAGTGGATTAGTGGCATACCGTCCCGGCATGACATATTGGCAGATATGTGGAACTGTATCCTTAGAAACCGTTATCTCAGGCTCCATGCCTTTCGTAAATCGTTTCACGACCTCAGCAGATGGTGATGAAGGAGTAAGCTTCATCATGTTCATAAGCTCTGTATCTGCCTTCAAAGCACCCTGAACAGCGTCAATTAACTGTAAGCTCACTCCTTTACCTCCTTGAAGTATCTGTGATACGGAAACTCAGTTATTACACGGCTAATGCCATCCAAAATACGTTTCCGGTTAGACTGGATTGCAATACGCAAAAAGTAGGTTGGTGGTGTGGCCCTGAATGAAGGATCGATGTCACCGCGCTCCGCAAGCTCCTCCAAGTCCACCCCAGCATAGCCCCCACCTGATTCCTTCATGGTCCCGTCAATCGCCCGGTACTTTCCACGGGAACGACCTACAATAATACGATCACCTTTGGACCTCAGTCGGTTCCACGCTTCACTGTTCATGTAGGTTATTAAACCGGGATTTTGACTGCTGTCTGCCATCTTGGAGCCTTTACCGAATTGTTCAAGCCACGCCTGCCAGTAATCAGTGGTGATGTCGCCTGAAATCATTTGATTAGCCAAAACAAACATATGCATCTCCAAATGATCCCGTACTGCTGGATAATACCGAATACCGCTTTTAGCTGTCAGCATGACCAGTTTCGTTAGCCCAGTAATTTCAACAGCGAGCTTATTCTCCAGATCCTTCGCCGCTTTTACTGAATCATACCCTGTAATCATCGGCGGTCCTCTGAAAGCTGGACGTGCAGCAGATTAGGATACTTCATCCTATCAACTGCATCTACCTGGTATGTCTTCCCGCCCATAACGATTCGGTCAGGAATAGCAGTAGTTGCCTCCTCTGGCCTCTTTACATCAACAGTCGTTTGCATCTGCAAAACAAATACGGTACTCGATAGTAATCCCGGTTCCTGCTGCCGAAGTTGCGCTGTAACATACTGTGCAAAGCAAACAACATCAGCAGCGACCGATGTAAATTCAGCATCGCCCACCGGATTATCGTTTGCATCATAAGCTTGCTGGTATCTTTGCACCTCTACCACGGCGTTCGTTTTGACCAAAGAGCAGTATTTGTCCTGATCTACCGTTTTCCTTAAGGTTAGAACGAGAAACGTGTCCTCTGCCTGTACCAAGGAACCACGATTAATGAGTGATTCAGGCGAGAATACACCGTTATAGACGTATTCTTTGCCCATTACAGTCGTCGCTTTGGTTTCCCTCGATAGAATCACTACATCTTCGTTTCCGTCCACCACACACGGCGTATGGCGGTGTGAGAACTCATAGAACAACTTTCATCACCTACCTAAATGACCTATGTTCAAACTCAGACAGAAGATCGGCTATTTCAGGCGTAATCATGCTGTTGCCAAAGTATTCAATGCTATAGTCGAAGTCCTTCTTCGATTTGACATTTGTGTTCGGATTCCCAGCCAACTGTCCTATTATCAGGCCACATGCCACCTTGACCTTATCAGGTATCGTCTCCCAACCGCTGGTATACGTCACTTCTAGCTCTGCATACGCTGAACCGAAAGAAGAATAATCACACCAGACGGTACCAATGTCCTTGTCGATATCAATGGTGCTGGTATCAGTAATTGTTTCGAATCCTGGTGGGCCAAAGAAATTGCCCATCAATCCCTGCTTAGGCCTGCCTTTTACCTCTTTCACCTCTATAACTGGATAATAGGACAAATGCCCTCGCTGCTGATCGGTTAGCGGTATGCGTTCCGTGTAGGTTGTAATTCCAATCTCACGCCTGCACCTTCCGTCAATTACAGCCGATGCCCTCAGAATAAGCGGAACAGTTAATTTGATACCAGCCGGAACGAAATCAGAATCCGTTAACTCAAGGTACTGACTCATTCTACATAGCCAGCATCAGAAAGCTCGTCTGCCAGTTCATCCGGTAACTGTGCTTCGCCATCTACGAAGTTAACGACCTCATTTTTAAAATGAATCGTGTGAGGACCCTTGCGCTGGCTTGGTGTACCGCGAAGCGTAACTTTTCGAATTGCCGGAATCCTAGCAGCCAGAAAAGAACTGCGCGCATCATTCAGCACCGTTGTTTGAGCATCGAACTGGCTCGGTTCTGTTCCTTCAGTGCCAACCAATATCTCTGCCGCTGTAACGGCCTCCTTGAATGCATCTGCCGATTGTTGAGGATATTGTCCTCCAATTTCACCAATCTCAGCCTGCGCTAACAATGCTGCGCTTTCAGCAATCGCATCTTTCAACTTGTCCAGATTCGATTTCGCCAACTGAACCATCTCCTCTCAAAATGAAATAGAGACGGTCATGCCAACCGCCTCTTCGACTTTAAAACCTATTATGATACCGCCGTAATAGTTGGGCGTTCAATCGTGCCGTATGCATGTGCGTAACCTGGACCTTTGGCTACTGGAGCGCCATACTTGATGCCAACGTACTGTTCTTGCAGACTTGACGTTGTACCCAACTGGAAGAGGTAGATGCCCTTTTCTCCAACGTAGTGATACTCAATCATCGGCTCTGTCACAATGGCAATTCCGTAGTCAGTGTTTGTTGCCGTTTTTGCATTAACTGCTGAAGGGATAAACGGCTCGGGAATGATCGGCAGCAGACCTGCGGCTGTCATAATAGCTAACACTTCTAAGCCGGCAACCGTTGTTTTCTTGAGGTTGCTGATTTGTGTTTCATTGTTGGCAGCATTGCGTTCTTCTTCTTCGAGGTAATGATGAGCAATTGGATGAATGTAAATAGCTGTTGGCATAAGCTCGTACAATTCACTCGCTACCATAGCAGCTACCTTCGCCCGAATAGCAGACACGATTGATGCAGTTGCCCCAACTGTGAAAGTGTTCGTAATCTGACTTGCAAGTCCTACATATTGTAAAGTTGTCGGTACAGCCAAGCCAGTGTCATTACCTCTCCAAAGTGCTTTTCCATGCGTAAGTCCAATGGCATTCAGCATGTCGTTTAGATCCTTGGCTTTCAATTCAGGAAAGTTGTTTTGTTGCTGGCCCAGCGTTACATCATAATGTCCAAAGTTAACTTGGTTCGTTAGAGCTTTGATCTTCACACCATGTGGCGTACGTTGATTTCCGGTTGCTGTCGCTGAAGGGTTACGAGGGTCAACGAACGTGCCGCCATTCACAGTGTTTTGTTCGTAGTAAGTAGAAATATCGCCTGTAGCTGGTACATAATTCAACCGTCCGTCTAAGATAGATGTACGACGCAATACGTCCGTAATCTCTTTTTGAAAATCGTCAGTAATAATCGCGCCCGGCCCCTGAAATTGAGCCGCCGCTGCAACTGAAACAAATTGTGCTATTCCAACACGGTTATTCATGTATTACACACTCTCCTTTTCGGCAAATTGTGCTTTTGCCTGCATTTTAAGTTTGAAAGACTCGGAAGACGGAAGATCCAAAGCATCGACAGAAGCACAGAAGGTTTTGTAATCATTAACTTCCTCACCTGCTGCAAGATTGGTATTACTGCCATACTTGGACAATAATGCAGACGCGCTGAATGTTTTGCGTTCCGGCTCTGCTGGAGGCGCACCCGCTGCTTTCAACTCTTTCAATTCTTTTTCTAAAGCATCTGCTTTATCCTGAGCAGCCTTCAGATCAGCAGCGGCTTGTTCTTCAGCAGTCTTTTGTTCGGCTTCTTCGCTTGCAGCCTTAATAGTGGTGATATCTGTTTTAATTGCTCCCACCTCTGTGACCACGCTTTGCACACTCGCAGTGATAGCGGTCATACCGTCTTGCAATGCCTTCATGGAGTCTTCCATCGCTTTAATTTGTTCTGGTGTCATATCGACATCCTCCTTGTCCTTTTTCATGTTACGAGCAGCAAAGCTCGTTGTTTTATAGGCAGCGGCATCAGCGAACAGGATGGCTGCGCCCGTACCGCAAAATTCAATTACATCCAATACATTTTCTATATCCGTTGCATCCTGCACAGCAGCTTCCATTTCGAGTGATGCGCCAAATTGATATTCGCTCCAGTTATACTCAGCCGCCAGACCGTTGTAGTAACGAATAGTCGCAACCACATCAGGAAAATCCTTTGCGTAAATGTATCCATCAATCCATGCATAACCATCAAGCGAACGGTAAGCTTTATCAATCACAGCGACTTTAAAGCGCGGATCATGGTCCGCCATACCGTTGGCGTAGTCAATATTCAAGGCCATACCTACGAAAGTTTGAAGATATTGGTCGCAAACAGTCGATGAAATACGAATACGTTTCCCGCCAGCACCATGAGGTGAGCCATCACTTGGTTGGTCAACTGCGAAAAGAGCACATTTGAAAGGAACTTTGTTCGGATGTCCTCCTTCCTCGGATAACTTGAAGTCCTGAACGCGCATCCGCTGGTTGCTCATTTTCAACGTTCTAAGCATTTAGATTCTCACCTCCCTCCGTGATATTTCTGTTGTCTGCGCTCTGCTCGGTTTCTCGGTGTTGGCATTGACCTTGGATATGTCAGTCTGACAACCCTGCAAACAAACCTTGTAAACACGTCCTCACCGCCTCTCAGGGCAAAATAAAAACACCTACTCTTCAGCGGTGTCAGATTCATCCTTTTCTGTTTTGTCTTTATTCTTTGGCGGATCATCTTCAGGAAGATTGCTCAACAGTTTGTCTTTCTCCCCTTGTATTTCTTCCTGAGTTTTATTCAAATCAATAGCTGTGGTATTACCTGGTTGTAATAATAATTCGCCATGTTTATTAGGCAATGCTTTACGCGCCAGACCATCACGTACTTCATCTGGTGTCACAGTTCTTCGGTCAAGGTAAATCGCGTCAATATCAGCCCTAAGTTTTTGATCTTTTAACGAAGTGGCATAATGGAATTTAAACTCAATCATTCCGCCTAGTTTGAAAATACCGTCAATAATGTGATTGTTGATATGCTCCACAATGTTTTCAGCAATAGACTGGATAGATTCATTCGTGTCATCGTCTTCACTGTCAGCGGTGCTTCGGTTCACATCTTTTGTCTGCCCCAGTTTCTTAGGGGATATGTCAAAAGCAATAGCAACAATCTCAATTAAGAACCGTTGCCACTCAAGAAATAACGCCTTATCATCCGTAGCCCCCAAATCCAGTACACTTGGATTCTCTCCTCCTATGATAGGGTTAAGACCACGGCCCAGCACTTCATTTTCCCAATACGCACGGAAAGCAGCTACAGCCTTACTATCAGCATTTCTACCAAGGTTAATCAGCTTCCTAATCACAGTATTCGAAGCTTGCTTCCCAGCTGATCGGTGCGCTGATATAAAGCTTTCAACTGATTCCCAAACCGTTTCTAATGGCGAAAGTCCGAATGGTGTGTTAGTTCTCGGATTCATCCGTATATACATCAGGTCAGAAGACTTTAAATGGACATATTGCCCGTGAACTCGCTGTGCATAGCGATATGAATTCTCTTTCCCATCCCAATCAGGATACAAATCAACAGAGAAAGAATCTACAGGGTACATCCTAAACGGCCTGAGAGGGTCACCAGCTTTCAATACTTCCGATGAACCCGCACTACATACAAGCATATCCTCGACTATTTGCTCAATCCATGAACGGAATGAGTCGCCGGGGTTTGGCTTTAGTAATGATCGTTCAATAACTTTGCATATCTCTCTATATTTTTCTGTATCGTTCTCGTCGATAGCAGCTACGGACCAGTTCAGCTTTGTGATTCCGTTCTTGATAACGTTAATTGCTCTGCGTGGAATCGGGGATTCCGATAACGTTCGTAAGTTGGTCGGCGTTCTCTTCGGCGCTGGCTGGTTACTTCCCTTACTCATCATGATACCAAACGGGAATGGGTAGCTTTCCGTCTGTCGTTCAGGTTCGTTCTTCGGCCTCCCCGCCGCTAGCCAGTTAATTAGCCACTGTCGTACACCCAAGTTCGTACCTCCCTTCTGACGCAACAAAAAAGGAGGTCAGGAAATTTTTCCTGCCTCCAGTATTCGTTCATATTTCTATGTCTAAATAATATCATTGAGTTATTACGGTGTTACTACGGATTTTACTTATTTTTATCAAGATAACATTTCGCCAAAAATAAAATATTACTAGCAGACAAGTGAAGAGCATAAGAAGCATAATGTTCAGGAATTTCCACTGTCTCTTCACCCTGCCCATGCCCACTTGTTTTATTGCGTAACACAGGTACGCCCGACTCCAAAGTAGATCTTAAAGAGTTGAAATGCTGTTGCATATAAAGAGGAATTAATTCTTTTTTCACCAACAAATCAATTAATTTATTAGAAGTATCACTTGGTTTAAACTCCCAATTCATACGTACGCAAATAGTTTTCATCGTACTCTCAAAAGATTTCAGAGCTTCTGCAATAGCTTCTTTATATCTTCCTTCCCTATAATGTTTATGTGCTTTTAGATATTCTTCTTCAGCCCCCTGGAATTTCAGATCATACAGTAAAGATAGAGTTGGTTTTACAACTTCTTCGTGAGTTAACTGCGAATCTATACGAATAAGTTGACTGCCCTCAAATTGATACCCTACTCTATGTTCCCGAAATCTATAATTCAATTCATGAATTGCAGCATCTGGAGGCATTGTCATATTGTTAGCATCTCGAACATAGTACTCAGCTTTTCTTACTACCTTATCAATTAGAAAAAAAGCGTACTCTATTATATCCAAGGCATTTTCTGTATTTGCAGATAATAAGAAATTTGTACATTTTCTGTAGTTATTCTCGAAATTATCAGTTAAGTTAAAAATACCTAATTCCCTAGTCATAGTAGAATGAACATTGTCCCAGAAAGAGATAGAGTACTTTTGAAGGTAGTCTCCCTCTCCTGCCGCATCCCTTAATATATGTACAATTTGTACCCTTAACGGCATTGGGAGTTCATCGTATTGATAAGGGTCAGCAGTTTTTTGCAGCTTATTTTTTTCTCGTTTTGAAAACAATTCGAAAATAGCCATATAGATTACCACCAATCAAGTTTGATAAAACTACCATATAACACGGATTTTATATTTACAATAATAAATAATTTATCCAAAAGAAAAACCGCGTTTTTCCTCTATATTTGCAAATGCAAGAATAAAACCATCTGCCCTATCTGGTGACTGTAGGCCTCGTTTCTTCATATCCTCTTTACGTTCCAAGAATATCTTTCCATTACTACCCATCCGCCATTTTCGGGAAGTGAGCTGCGTTATAAGTTTCTCATCATCTGGCAATTGTAGTTCACCCGGCTTGCCAAGCACATAGTTACTCATATTGGCCTCAAGCATTTCTTTGACATGTCCCCACTGTTCAGCCCCTAGATTCCCATAATGACCGTCTTCCGCTGCTGATCCATTGTTAACTGGAATGATGGTGTAGCCTAGACTTTTCTCCTCATTAATCTCATTCAATCTATCTGTTACAGCTCCACCTATTCCGCTATCATCAATTCTTATTTCTACTTCATCCACTTCTGAATGTTCTGCCTTCACATCATCAACCAGGCGCAATACCCAGCCTGTAGTTGTCATAGTGTCCTGCTTGTGGTGGAAATGAGTCTTGACCACCTTACCGCCAATACGTGCGTACATAGTTGTCTCATCGTCGCCAAAACGTGCAACGTCAACGCCGACAAATAGCTTTGTTCCAGAAGGTTCAATTTTAACTTCATCTTTGGCAAATTCAGCAGCTTCAAGTGCGATAAATGTATCTGATTCTCCCCGCGGAAATTCACCCAACACCCGAACGCGCCAAACATCACTACCCTCACCGTATTTCGCCTTGAGCATTTCGATGTTTTCTTTACTGGTTCTAGGGCTGTCTAAGCATGAAACACGGTGTGTTCTGTATATTTCTCTGTCCCTATTATGAGAATCAAAAAAGAACCCGCTCGTTTTGGTCGGGTTCCCACACATAAAAAGCTTATTGTAATCTCCTGATAGCGTACCAAATATCGCCGCCATGATTCTGTCGTCTACACCGGATGCCTCATCCACAATGAATAACATATAGTCTTCATGAAACCCTTGCATATTCTCGGGTTTGGTGGCTGTACGTGCTGTTGCAAACCAGCGTTCCTCATAATTTTTCATATATATCTTAGTTTTAGTCCACTTGAGGATTCGTTTTAGAATTGGGCTTTGGGACTGCCATTTACTGATTTCCGCCCAAAGTACATCATTGAGCTGTTGTCTCGTTGGAGCTGTACAAACAACACGCGGAAACGGGAAACAGCATAAAAACCATAGTGAGATTGCCGCTTCAAGCGCCGTCTTGCCCACACCCTGACCGGATCTCACGGAAACAAAACGATGCTTTGCAATATCAGCCGATACGCTCTCTTGCCACTTATCAGGGCTGAAGTTCAGAATCTCTTTAAAAAATGTTTTAGGACTCTTTCGATACACCGGCATCCTCTTCTTGAATGCCGCCATCCGTTTCGTCAAGCTCTCCGCTTTCTTCGCCATCATTCATTACCGCCTCTACCCAATTATCTATAAGGTCTTCTTCTGAATCGCCTTTCCCGTTTTTCATTTCCTCAATCTGGAGCTGCGTCTTTTCAACTTGTGCTTGCATTTGGTCAAGTTTCAGACGGCGTTCATCTTCCTCATCCGCAATCGCCAGAAATTGCTTGATAGCACCACGCAATTCAGACATGGCTGTGGATTGAGCTTTCAAGTAGGTAGCGTAACGATCCCAAGAAAATTGAAATTCATATTCTTCCTTGATCGGTACTTGCTCAAGCTTTTTCTTCTTGGCAGTACCTGAATTGTGTACTTCATACTCGACTTTTTTAAGTTCTTTAATCATTTCCTGTTTATTTTCAACAAACATGATCCGCTGCGCCCAAATTATCGCTTGAAATTGAGTGGTAATATTGTACCAGATCATGTCTACTGGGTTCATTTCTTGGACAGCATCCATTATTTCAACGAATTCTGGGTTCTGTGGCATGAACTTACGAAAAAATCCGTGTGTAACAGCTTTGTCGTTTCCGTATGGGCCTCCAGTTCCTCCTTTATTTCCTTTTGCATTCTTATTGCCAGTTTGTCCGCCGCGCTTTCTTTTCTCCGGTATCTCATCCCATTTGTCCAATGCCTTCCATTTGCGAATACTGGAATCGCTGACACCAAGTTTCATCGCAATATCCTTTAATTTCATTTCGCGTCCACTGTCAATCCACATTTTCAGTGCCTTTTCCCTATTCGGGCTTCGTTCTCTACTCACTTCATTTTTCACCACCACCAAAGTATTCGAGTTGGTTTTAACGCGGATGCCTAAAATAAATTTAGCGCTCCACTTGCATTTATTTCTCATGTTGTTCTAACAGTTAGGAATGTAGCACTTATTCAACCAGATACTGTAAAACTAATTCACTATAATATATATTCTCGGTAACTCGTAAAACACTGAGATTGCTTGATGCTATTTGTTTTGTTGTCCTTTCCCCGTTTTGAATTCACGGTTACCCGATTGTAGAGAATTGCTACAACTCAAAATCCTTCAAAACATCGTCTAAAGTGTCCTGAAGGATGCCGACATAGCGTAAAGTCACCTTCTGCTCGGTGTGATTGAATAGATCCATTAGTAACGCTATATCCTTCGTTTCATTGTAAAAATAGTAACCAAAGGTCTTTTTCATGGAGTGGGTTCCAATTTCCTTTAAACCGAATTTTCGGGCAACACCATTTAACATCTTGTAAGCCATGCTGCTACTGATCGGCACGACCTCCGATCTCCTCTTTTTGTTCCTGCTCGGAAATAAATAATCGCTATCCAATTTACCGGATATATATGCATCAAGCTCTTTGCGAAGGTTTTTGCGAATAGGGATGTTCTTTCTTTTCTTCGTTTTCTTTTCTGTAATTACAATATGGCTTCCTTTGACTGAGCTGACTTTCAAGGGCAAAATATCCGATATCCGCAATCCTGTGTTGATTCCAACCAAAAACAAAATGTAGTCCCGTTCATTTTTTTCTTTCAAATATTGCTTAATGGCCTCCAGCTTTTTAGAATCGCGGATCGGCTGAACGTAGTTCACTGCATTTCGCTCCTTTCATGTTTGTTTGAACAGAGGATGGAAACATACATAATTGTTTAGTACCAGTCCAATCGCCCCAAACACATCCATTACATAAAGTGGGTTGACGTGGTGACCTAGCCAGAACAGGCGGGGGTCTCCGTGAAGACTTAATTGGCATATTACTTTCCTCCAATGCAAAAAGGCCGCTTTTCAGCGACCTGTTAATTTACGTTATTTTATGGATACAATATATCATTCTTTTGATCCGTTATTACTGCGGTTTTATCTTTGCTATTGTATGTAAGTTAAGCTAAGGAAAGGTTTCCTGAACAAATAAAAAAGCCACTATTCAGCAGCTTTCTCTTGTTTTTCTTTGTATTCTCTTCGATAGTCCACTCTAATGTTAAAAGATTTTTTATACCAATTTCGTCCAAAGAATTCCCAGTAGCCTTCTTGAATGTGATATTCACTTTTCATTTCTGTCCAATACAAATAATTCATACCAAGGGGGAACCATATAAACCATGTTAAAAATAACGGCACTACTAAATACAACATAAGTCCATACTTTATCTTCTGCTTCACTCAAATTCATCTCCTATATTGTTCCATACGATTGTATCGACATTAAGGATGCAGAATTTTATATAACAATACAGCCTTTCATCCAAAATTAAAAAGAGCAGCGATTTTACGCTGCTCCTATTGTAGTGATCGGTAATTTATAACATGCGGTTACCGCTAATCCGCCATGCCTGGAATAGGCTTTCAATGGACATCCTTCTTGCTCCGGGTTTATATTACACTCTGAGTCCTGTCTCCGATTTAGTTTTGAGTGCGCCCTAACCCTCCGTCATGCGCTTGCCGCTGCCGCTCCCTTATAAATGCGGTATGGTTCCCAACGGGAATTATTTCACAGCGATTACCGTCAATCGCTATAGTCCGTATTACGTGCGGAACAATCTGCCGCCCTTATTGATGGGGTATTATGACCCTCTTTACGGCTGTTCGAATTAGTTGTAGTTAGTTTCGATGTGGGCGAGGCATGTATCACGGCCTTGCGTCTATTCCGCCACCACATTTAAATCTTAACGATTACAGAAGTTGACCAGCTAGTACTTTAAGACCACTTGGTACAGCAATTTGTTTGCCATCATGTTCATTTCCGTTTACATAAGCTGTGTCTTTGTCCACATAGTAAACTACACCTTCACCGCCGATAATCGGGAAGCCGCTTTCGTCGTAATCCAGATTTGTACCCACATACTTGCCATGCTTAGCTGCTTCACCTTCCAATGGATGGAGATGGAGAATTTTTTCCTTGTCCAAGTAAGCGTAACTATGTGCCATGTTTATTGCCTCCTAGAATGATTTAATTTGTTCCTGAATAAAGTGTAAATCCTTTCTACTCCGCACCTACTACGGATTTGTCTTACCCTACATAACAAATAAAGACCGCAAAGGCTTAAGCCCTTACGGTCTAATTTACTTCTGGCATCCTCAGCCCCATTTCACCTTCTTTGTTTCGCCCCCGCCCATAGTCAATAACCACAAAATCCAAAGTCCGATTAATTTTAAGACTGTTTGCTATATTTACAATCGCTCGTCGTCGTTTATCTGCAAATGTCGTAGCTGAGATACCAGGCACATCTTTTCTGTATCCCTTCTCCATATACTGCTGGGCCTTGAGATATTTTTTTCCATCTATGAACAGCAGCTTGGCAGCAAGTCCCTCATGCGGATCTCTCATATTATTTATGGCGAAACGGATATTATTAGTGATGAATTGATAGAATTTATAATTTGTATGCCGTTTGTCCTTTAGTATTACAGCATTGGCTGTTACATCTGCCGTTAACTCCCGCCCTGACTCTCGTTTTGCAATTGCTCCCTCGGCGGAAAGTAACTCATACGCAGACATTCCGTTTTCAATCTGCTGGAGAGCAAACTCATAGTTTTTGATCACGTCGATCATATCAACATACTTACTAAGAAGCCACTTTGTTTTTCGAATATCTTCCTGCTCAATGTCCGAAAAAAAGTTTACTTGGATTATCTTTTGCGTATCAGTAGACTCATCTTCAAGACTATTTACTATACACATTTGATTGTCATTCATCGTTTATCATTCCTTTATATAATGTGATAATTTGGTGAAATCGTTATTTTTGGTAGTTAAATGTAAATAGAAACACTATAATAACCTTACACCATAGTTTGCACACGAAGATAAACAAACTAAGGAGGCTTTACTTTTGAAAAAATCTATTATTGCTTTTGCTGCTGGCGCAGTTCTTCTTGGGGCATTGTCTGTACCGTCTTTAGGTTTTGCAGAGCAAACCAAAACTTCAGCAAACATCTCTTCTCAAACATCAAATGCTCACCTAGAGAACTCAAAACGGGTCACTGGTATCAGAGGTGCGGCGGTCCCAGAGTTATTGAAAGTGTTGGCTCCACTTTCAATATGGTACAGACAAGGAGACTATGAAGGAGAAATTACTAGATATAGTTGGCGCCAAAAAAACAAAAATGAAGTATACCCATTATATCAAGGCTTTATTTATCACAGATAATAAAGTCAACCTTAAAGTAAGCACTTTTCTCATAAGTGCTTACTTTTTTTCATCGTTATTATCTGACTTATTTTATGCTCGCCTCGCTTGGATCTACTCTTTCTATCAACATATACCTATCTACTTGCACTACACCTATAAACAACAGTACAGCAGCTAATATAGTGGTATAAGCGTAAGTCATGGAGTCTCTCCTCCATCTTGTAGGAGAGACTCTTGTCCAGGTTGCACATGCGTTAATTTTCTGAGGTCACGAGCAATTCTCCGTGCCTGTTCTTCACATTCTTCATTCCCGAACATGGTCAAACATCCAATAGCATCAAGCAGCATGCTTTTTAGTTGGGATGTAACTGCATCCTTTTGTTGTATAAGGGATTCAGATTCCTTTTGAGTATCGACGAGTACCTTTATGTTTCTTTTCAATATTTCATTTTCGGTGTTCGAAAAATACAACCGTTTTTCTATATCATCTGCCCGCCTTTTTTCTTTTTCGGCTTCCAGTAACCAGTAATCCATTCGCTTTTCCCAGTCTGGTTTATCTGTCATTGTTGTTCCTCCCCATCCTCATCACCTTCATATTCATCATCCAAAGACTCTACATACTGTGTATGATCATCTTCCGAACCGCCTACATACTCGTCATTAATGTAATAGCTGTACGATGTGTATGGATGGGCTTTGACGCATTCCGTGCAGTATACTTCATCATTAATTTCATAATGTGCCGTTTCTGGCGGCAGGTCTGTTTTGCAGTTGTAGCAAACTCTTGCCTTAACGTTGCTATCGACAATATGGTGGGCCACTATCTGCCCCTGAATTGGTTTAATCATCACAAGTGTCGATTTAAAACTTCGTCTCTCATATTGTCTACAACTTCATTTAACATATTGTTAACCTCTATTAAATCTGATAGAATTAAATTCAAAAAATTAGGAGATAAAAAAATGGATTTGGTATTCGGATTTATTTTTATGGCTCTCGGACTTTATGGTGGATTCAGAGCTTTTGTAATTACTCGTAATCCAGAGGCAAAAAAGAGATATCCAAAAACAACATTAAGGGCTATAACTTTTTTTGCTTACTTTATATTTATCTCTTACGCATTAATTATTATTGTAGAAGGTATACAGTATCTCTCTCAGTTATGATTCATTTGGTAGTTGCAGGTATTCCCCATTTGGGGGTATGGGGGTAAAGAGGCTGCTATGCCTCAACCCTCTTCAAATACTCCGTAGCAAATCCGCCGCTGTGCCCTTCAAGCCGCACAACCTCCGAACCACACAAGTCCCAAGGCTCTGATTCTACTGTCCATACCTTATCCTTGTACTTCTCCTTACGGGCCTCATAGCAACCGTGCATTACAACCTGATCGCTTTTTTGTAGCTTATATGTCCGTTCATTCACCTTTACCGCCTCCTTGGGAAGCAGAACTACTTTGATAGGAATCAGGGATTTCAACCTTTACAGGCGGTCGATCATACACAGCCAGGATTAATCCTTTGCGGAAATATTCCAGATAAAAATGAGTTCGTATTATTTGACCTTCGCGTATAAACTCGAACTCTAAATAATCTCCTTTAATGTCAGTTATTGTCCCGGTTACATCTATTTCATCGCCGCCCTCGTCGTTCCCGGAAATACGTGCCAGCTTCCAACGCAAATTGGGGTTAAACGCCCACGACTGTACTGCTAATTCCATTATCATCGTCTCCTTTAAGGTATATAGGGGTATAGGGTAAGAGGCCAGAAGGCCCCTGTTTATGCGCTCGGTTGATCCAGTGTGTCAATAATTACTTTTGGTCCGTCTAACATCCAGTATTTTGTTGCATGGTCGCTTTTGAATGCTTCGTTAAGCACAGTCTGAATCCGGTCATAATGTTCTTTCTTCAAGCAATCAAACGCCCTGTCATCCCAATCTTCGTACATTTCGTCATACTGTGTTTCGATGTACTGACGGAGCATAGCCTTTGCGTCCGGATGCCAGCGATGTTCCTTAGCGACATACCATGTGTGCAGCAGCAGGTCTCCGTCCTCTTTTGCTTGTTCACGTAGTTGATCGGGCGTAAGTGTGTAGTATGCATCCTCATAGCCCAACATTGTTTCACTTGGCAACTCAGACAATTTCACGTTTTCCATTTCTAAATCGCTCCTTTGATATTTGTATTGGGTAGGGTAAGAGGCTGTTATGCCTCAGCCCTGACTTAGTGGAAATCTACGGCACCTCCATCCGCCGCCAGTTGGAAAGCTTCTTTCCACTCTTGATACTTCTCAATCCACCATTCTCCACGTTCAAAGGTGTCGGCATATTTCCTTGCTCGTTCTTCGTAGTCGGTAAAATCCTTTGCGAGTTTCGCAGAAACAACAGGACCAATAACGCCTTCGCAATCCGAAAATTCAATAAGTTCTTGAAAAGCATTTGCCTCAGCAAAATCAGATAGCATCTTTCTCCACAAGTTATATCCGCTGTAGCTACCAGCGCGGAAACCAAGACTTTCACCGTAGATATAGACGGTACCAAACTCTAATCCTTCCGCGCGACCAGGCCAGTGTCTTTCTGACCATTTCATACTCCCGTCTGTTTGCCATTGATTTTCGTAATCCTCAAGTTCGCCATCCTCATCTAATTTTGGATTTTCTACTTTGACCAATTTTTTGTACGCAGTAATATCCAATCCCATTGTTATCTCTCTCCCTTGATATATAGGTAGTAGGGGGTGTATCCCCCTGGAGGGCTGTTCCCTCCTTCTTATCCCCTGGGCCTGTCCTCTCTGCCCTTGGGGGCGGTTTATTTAATCTTCAAATCGCTCTCCGTAACCATAAGATGGAGCTGGTCTACTGTAGTTGTTCAAGGCATCGGATATCATATTTGTAAAAACAAGCATTTCTTTATCATCCATAGACTCTAGCAAACGCACTTCTTTAGCTTTCAAAGTTCTCCCTGTCGCTGAAGTAATCAGTTCAACGACTGGCTTTATGCTCTCCAAGCGTTCTTTTTTCTCGAATTCCACACGTTGCTGCACCGCCAGTTTACGGTTGTGCTCTTCCCAATCCTGTTCATCGAACCAAAAGTAATCGCCATATTTATCACGGAATGCCGATATCCAAAATTGAAGGAGTTCTTCATTTGTTTGTATCCGATCATGGCAAGGCCAGCAGAGCCGCAGTCCGTTTGTCTTGACTCCTCGCCCTTTTCTCCCACGCGGATAAACGTGATGAGTAGTCGTAGCTTCGGCGGCTTTGCAACATTCACAGATTCCGTTTGAATCAGCAATCAGTTCCGCAATTACATCCTTCGGGAATTCTCCACGCTCCTTGGTATTAGGCCGTGACTGGTGGTGAGAGAGAATATCTTTCTTCCATTCAGGAACAGGTTTTTTATCCTTTTTCCGTTGTCCAAGACTGCTGTAAGCCTTCTTTTGCTTTGGCTTTTTCTCCGGCTTCCAAAATGTTTGATGGGACATTCCCCTCGCCACCTTTCCGACAATTTAAATTCGTTTTTCCTTTGCTTATGCTTATATTTTGAGCCTAAACCACTACAGCTCCACTACGGATTTTAGAGGTTTGAGCAACCCCACTTCCTCTAAAACGGAATAATGTTTATATCTTTCTTACGTTGTTACACGCACTTTATTTATCGTATGTGCTGCGTAGAAGGCTACAGCCCGCTGTACCTCAATAGGCTCATCTTCGAGCTTGTTTAAGTCGAGCTTTTTCACAAGCCCCCCTCCCTTATGCGACGATTATATTTCTCTTGAAAATTATCCTTTATTTTAAGTGGTAAGGTATCAATAGCCTCATTCCATATGTTTAATAACTCACTGTTAAGTGAAGAGAACTTTTGTATATCCACGTAACGTTCCACCAATGCTGTAGTGAACTCATCCATTTCTTGTTCTGTCATACATCATGCCTCCATTACGTTTTTTGGTCCCATACAATGTTGCTCGTTCGGATACAGTGTAGAGCGTAGGAAAAGTTTCCTGAGTTGATCATTCGGCTAGTCTCAACCTCACCTGGAAATTTCCGCCATGCTGTAGATTGAATGTTATATTCCATATCGTATATCGAATTATGTTTCTTGACCTAATAATATACGATATCGAATATAGAGTCAATGCATGTTGCCAATAAATATTCGGTATCGTATAATTCGACTGAGAGGTGAAGCACATTGCTTAAAGTGAAACCCAATTTGACGTCTTTGTTAAAAAAGAAAGGTATCGTTCAAATGGAATTGTCTGAAATGACTGGAATTCCACAAGGTTCAATTAGTAGATTTGATAAAAATAGTCGCCATGAAGCCTGGCATTTATTTGCTATCGCTAAAGCGCTAGATGTTACGATTGAAGATTTGTTTATTGCTGAGGAGCAAGAGGATTAATTAAGAACCCTCTATGCTCCTTGTTTTTCCTAAATCGGATTAAGAAGTATTTCGAGCCGTATAACCTCTTTCTGAAGGTACTGAATTAAATCAGCTGCCTCCTCCAGCGCCATGAGCTTCCAATCATAGGCCATATCTGGTACCTGGTCTATTGTGGTTCCATACTTCTTGAGGCCTTTCTCATTTTGTTTGTCCAGCAATTCTATGATCCGTCGTGTTACTTCTGGACGTTCAATTTCATTTTGGGAGTGTTTCATTTTATCTCCTCCTCCGCTTCCGAAAGAATAAGCGCATTACCCTCAAACTTCATCTCCGCTTGATTTGAGTCACTTATTGGCCCCGAATGGTTATTAGCTTCCATGATGCGCACAATATCAGTGGCATATGGTTCGTCTGTGTTAACTACCAGATAAGTATTAAGTGGAGGCTTTCTGTCAAGAAGCCGCAGTTCCTGAATCTTCCATAGAATACGAGATAGATCACTTTTTTCACGTTCATCAAGGTATTTATTGATATCCTCATTTTTTAACACGGTGAATTTGACTTGCATTCCGGTCAGTTCTGGCATGTTTCATCTTCCCTTCTGCTTGTTTTAAAAGTTTATTGATAGCTCGTTTCCGATCCGCTTTTTCTTTCTTGAACTGCTTGATAGGAATGAATTCTCCTCGTTTTTTAGTGAGTACATCTATGCGTAAAGTCGGATATTTTATTTGGAATAATTTCAGTTTGACACGGAATGTTGATGTCTCTACACCTTTGATATCTATCACTTTCTGAGTATCGTCCAGTTCAGTCACCAGAAAATCAGCAATGTAAGTCACCTTTGGGCTTTCTTGCAAGACGTATTTGGGATGACAAACAAAATCCTTTATTTCCCCCTGCTGCTTCAGCAATAGCAATTCCTGATAGTACTCTCCTTCCATTTTGCTATCGAAGCGAATACCAGTTACATCAAGGTTATATTTCTTTACCAACCATTCTTCGAATAATGTTCCATCGGCTGTAACAATCACTTTTTTGGCATTGTATTTACTCATCTATCCAGCCACCCTATAAGGAAGAACAATGTAGAAACTAGACTCGTCACTCCGAAGAGTGAGAGGCTTAAAGAACCAGTGTACCCGAGTGTAATTACATCGTTTTCTAAGACCTTCAATGCATCCAACACATATTTTGCATTCAACGTCAGGTTGAAATTTTCTCCGTTGAAACTGATTGGTGTTATGCTTTCTGTTGCTTTGCCCGTTTCCTTCCCCTTACCTCGAATGTTAATTTCTCTTTCTGAAACAGAGAATGTGACAGCGTTATTTTTTTCTTCTTTCGCCAAGGTGAAAATAAGCTCCAATGATTCGATCAGTTCTTTCCGGTTCACCGTTATTTCGGTAACTGCTTTAATAGCCATTGCATGAGTTGTATCAGGATAAATCCCTTCCAGAACACGAGAATAAAATATAAACCTTTCTGTTCGTGCGAACGCATATATTACATCTCCGCCAAAAGACTTGGAAAAACCGAATTCTACTTCATCGTTGTCATTAACGATCTTTTGTAATTCAAGTATTCCTCTGGCTTCAATAACGGCCGTGCCGATATTTCCAATATCAAATTCTCTCTCAGCATGGGCCAATCTGTGTCGGTTCGTTGCCACCATTTGAATTTTCCCGGTCTGAAGGATAACATTTACCCCTGTAATGATAGGCAGTGATTTTCCGTCTATATCAGCCGCGAAAACTGTCTTTTTGATCAAATTTTTTAAGTCTTTTCCCTTAATCACAACAAACTCATTTTCATTTATCTCTGGAGGAGCAGGATATTCTTCTGGAGGCATTCCAGTAATCTCAATCTCCTTATTTCGTGACTTTATGGTGACTTGATTCCCATTTTTGACTTGCAGTTCTATTTTCCCATTGATCTTCTGGAGAATATCCAATAGAACTTTGGGCAGCGCCGCGGAACCAGTCTCTTTGATGTCTATGTTTTCTTCGACAAAAGATTGAATTGTTGCTCGGTCATCGGTACCAGTAACCGTAAGCCTGTCCTCCGTTGCTTCGATTAAAAAGCAGCTCAGTATAGGGATTATAACTTTTGTTGAAATTGCCTTGCTGGCATCTTCTAAAGCCTCAGCTAATAGAGAACTGTCCACTACTATATTCATAAGGTTTGATCTCCTTTTTCGCATTAGGATTGCACTCCGGGCAAGGTCCCAGCATTACAATTGAGCCTTTGAACTGATATGCTACCTTACTGCCGCTGCAAGTTCTACACATACCCTTAATCCCTCCGTCTATTTCTACCACCCACCGGCAGTATCTTTACAAATGGTTCTATTCGCTCAAAGATCCGGGCCGCTTTTTTGTCATTCTGTTTCTTTTCGCTCGGCTTGCTGTCTTTCACATTCACCAAATGCTGTTTCAGCTCACTCATGGTTAAATTCGATGTGTAGATCGTCGTTAGGCGTTCCATACGTCGCTGAAGTATCGGTCCCAGGACTTCATCCCTTGTCCAAGTCGTTAATGACTCGGCCCCAATATCATCCAATATTAAGACAGGAACTGTCCTCAAAGCATCAAGCTTACTTTCAACAGTTTCTGTCTTTGAACCAATCGCATCCTTGACCTCCAGTAGGAAATCAGGAACATAGACCATCAGTACGCTTACGTCACGCTTAGCCAACTCTTGGGCAATGGCTCCAACAATCCGACTTTTGCCTACACCCATTTGACCGTAAAAGTACAAACCTTTTGTTGTTTCACCTGGTACAAACTCATCACAGAAGCTTATTGCCGCCGCAATTGCAGATATCCGCTGTTGGTCGGGTTCAATGTCTTCGAAGGTTGCATTCAGGATGTGATCCGGGATGTAATGACTCTTGATCCTTTGACCTATTCCTTGTTCCCTTTCGTGAGCAAGCAGCAATGGACATTTTCGAAGTCGGAATACCAGTTCGTCAGCTTTAGTCGGGTTAGATTCAGCAACGCTCGTATGCCCCTTCTGCTCATTCTGACAAGCTTGTAACCCAGGGCATACGCTGCATTTGTCGCAATATGACAGATGCTGTGACAGGTCTCTATACCGTTTTGGTTCGGTTAGATCCTCGGTTCGATCAGGAAATTCGCTTTTTAATCGCTGAACCTCAGGATGGTTTGCTAGACGTCCCAGCACCGCAGCCTGTCTCTTGGCAAAACCTGCGGGTATTAATGCCTTTAGCTCTTTGCCGAAACTCTCCATACGGCATCAACCTCCCTGTTTAGCCCTTAGTTTTGCAAGCATGCTTTGAATGTCCGACTCGGTGTATTCGCTTGGCGGCACATCTATTTGTGACTCAGGTTTATAAGGCAAAGGACTTTCGGCCCTCTCCCCCTTACCAACATCTTCACGTAAGGCGTGTAAGGAGAAAATAATAGTCGCACAATAACTCAGACTCCGTATCCCATCGCGCTTATGCTTAGGTTTAAATTTGTCAAAGGATTGATCAATTCCGTCCAAAGCGGTTTGAAGCGGTACACCAGCAGTCAGCAATTCATCAATGCTCGTTTCGTCGGCTGCTGTAATGTCTAATCCTTTCCCCCTGCGCTGTAGGTACTTGTTGGCAAGGGTGTTGCGATAATCAATATCCGAAGATGATACTTCATTCTGTCCAGAGTCGGCATCTGTTTCAGGATTGACAGGAACGGCATCCTGTCGGGTGAACGGTATCCCCTCATCTTCGGATTTGATTTCAGTCTCGGGCGTTAAACAACAACTTTCTTTTTCTAGTTCTAAATCTAATTCTTTATCTGTTTCGTTACCGACCGTTACTGTAACGTTACCAGTAACGTTTCCTGTAACATGAGGATCATTTCCACCTGAATCAAGCTGCTTTTGCTTGTTCCGGTAATTTCGAACCCTCTTTTTAGTTTGTTCCCTGACCTTATCCATTCCATCTACATTCTGATGTTTCTCCCAGTTAGGCAGAAAGAAAGCTCCTTGCTCAGAAACTTCCAGCATCCCGAATCTTTCGAAGATGGATAGAGCCATTTTTATAACCGGCAGCGGCCTTTTGATCACTGAAATCAACATGTCCTCTGTATATGGAATAGTTTCGGTCAGCATGATGTAACCGCCCATATTTGATCTTCCTGTCATAGTCATTAGCTTGAGCCATATAACAATGATCGTGTCAGCTTCCGGCATATCTTCGATGATTTTAATTTTTTCGTCGTCAAACATGCCAGTACTGAGCTTGATCCATTTTATTTCTGCCATGTTTCAACCTCTTCTCAGCTTTTGAATCATAAACCTACCTGTTTGCGCTGGAGTTGTTTCCAAACTCCGCCAGTAACACCTTTAGGCTGTATTTTAAAGAGTTTATTACCTGGTCATTACTTTCTACAGCGTTACTCCTGCGAACCTTATCAGCTTCTGCATCCGCTTCTTGGTTGCGAAGTTTGATTACCGCCAACTCCGCTCGCTGCTCCCTAAGATTCTCTGCTGCAATATACGCTTCAGCATAAACACGTTTCCTCTCAGCATATTTCTTCTTATAATCCCTTACGGCCTCAGCTGCCTTGCGCCCCAGGAGAATCTGGACTTCGGTCAGCAATTCAATCTTACGTGCCAGTGTAGCAGGGTAATCATGGCTGCATTGATCCGCAAGACTATAAAGCTCTCCGAGCGTATATTGTTTTTGTAGAGACAATGCAGCCACTCCTTTTTTATACATGCGCTCCTATATGGAGTAATCGTTCTCTAACCTCAGGCCAAAGATATGCTTGTCCACCTTCGCCGTTTCGATCTTTGCAAAACCACCGGGAGACTGTTGGCTTACCATACGTGACATAATCTCGCAAGTTTTCTACCCAACCAGACTCTGTACCAGACATCTGTTGAGGCATAGGATACAAAGGAATAGATTTAGGCGGATCGTATTTCTTCTCTCCCATCCTCATGCCGAGAAAATAAGGATTTCCTTCTGTCTCAACAAGACCGAGCCGCTTCGTTTCCTTGATGAACAATTGGAATTTTCGTGATACCCATCCGATTTCATAGAGGTATCCAAGTATAGCGTTAGCGAATTGGATTCTGCCTTCCCTGCCAGCCTGTTTTGCTTTTCGTTTCCAATCTTTCAATTGTCCTTCTGTAGGAACAGATCTTGATTTAGGGTTGTTATGCCCTGATCTCCGAATCAACTTCTTGATTGCATTTTCAGGAACAGTGTCTAGGTCAAACAGTTCAAAAGCAGCCAAATTGGTGTAATGATCTTTGTTTACAATCACCCACCACATGTTATTAATGTTGTGGTAGACAGTCCCGCGCATCAGCGTTCCTTTTCTATCCCTGAAATACTTCACTTCTCCGTTATTAATCCGTATCCCATCTTTATCAAGAGCGTTGTAATCAGGAAGATTTTCTGAACTCCAGTGTCTGCTTGGCGAATTAAGCTCATGGAATACCTTATCGTATGACGTTTTTAGTACTGGTTCAGAGTCACAAGTAAATCCTTCCTCCAGTAAAAATTGTTCCATATATCTGACTTCAACTAGAAACCGCTTTTGAAGTAGATAAGGCATCTTTTCAAATTTGTTAAAGTCATATCTACCGCCGTTTGGGTTCTCTACATTAATTTCTTGATAGAATTCAAGTTTTGCACCACAATTATATTTTTCACCAACAAACAGAAGTTCTCCCTTGTTGCCAGCAAAACGATCCTTCGAAAGGATTGGATAGTCACGGTCTATTCGTGGATCTGATCCAACGACAAAACCTCTATTTCTCATCATGTCTAACATCCGTAAAAAGGTAGGATGAGATATTTCTTTATCGCCTCTTACAGCTATGCTTGTATTCCAAATGCTAAAATCCTTGTCTCCTCTCACAAGACAGGCCTCCTATTTTCATTTTCAAAATCTTGTGTTATACTTCCGTTGAATTGTTTATTAAATGATCGTGTTGGTAGCACGATCGTTTGTCAGGGCTTCTCTGTCTTTTCTTTTGCGGTATAACTTACGGCAATAGTAATTACAGAAAAGTCCTTCTTCGTTTGGAGCAGGGTGTTTCTGACCATCGAATACCTCTTTCCCACAATGATTGCAGCAGCCTATTCCTTTACCGGATATCTTGTATCCTGACGGCTTAGGAGATTCTAGTCCTTCATATTCTTCGTTTTTAAATTGCTCAAGTTCACTTAATTCGGCAGTAAGCAAGCCTATTTGAGCATGAATTTCGTCAGTCGATAATCCGAATTTGACAGCATCAATACTGTCCTCGTATAGCTCCCTTAATTGTGCTCTAAGCACCCTAGATTGTTTATGCTCGTCCAACTCTCTCAGCTCCATATCTCCGCTTCAAGTTCGGATATTCTAGTTTTTAATCGCCTTTCTTGTTCCTTCAAAGGCTTCATCCTCTGGATACAAACATGATTAGGCCATGGACTATCTGTAATAGCATATTGAGTTTTATAAATGGCCTGAAGCTTTTGTTCAGTAAGTTCTTTTTCCTTTTGAAGAGAGATCTTTTTCTTATCCTGCTCTGTCAGCTCTAGCATCTCAATATCTACTGAATGTTGACAATTTAACCAGCGATACATGAGTAATACTGCGGCTATAAGTGAGTCTGCTGGTTGATCTAATGTAAATTTGAATCCTTCATCATCCACGATTGGAATAGAGTAAATCTTGCTGCTCATTTTGACTTGTCCTTACGCCGGATGTTACGAACGATAATGGCATGCTGTAATTCATTTTCGAACCAGATACGAGCCAATTCCGGTAGAGTCATAATCCTTCACCTCTTAGATATAGTCTTCTGGACGAAACTCTTTAACGAAGTAAATGGAATCATCAAAATCTATGCGCCGGATGTGACTGTACTTTGCAACTGAGAACAAAACTTTCAGCTTACTCCAAATCATGCGGCGATATTTCCCGACCGTTTCGTTAAATTTTCCATCCGTCTCCTTGTAACGATCTTTTGTGAGAGTAATGGACCTGATTCTTACTGCATCCTGTAACTGATAGCATTCAGCATCTGTAAGCGTCACGCTATCCCGAACCTCTTGAACCATCATCTGAACTTCTTCCACTTTTTCAGTAACATCCAAATGCATTTGCTTAATACCGTCCACAAGACCACGAATCGCCATGCCTTGAGCCTCAGTTAGTTGCATTTGCTTTTCAACTACAGACAAGAAATCTGGCTGTTGATTAGGATTAATTAGCGTCATTTTTCTACCACCTTTCTGCTGTTTACAGCTGGACGAATCTGTTCGATAAAGGCTTCCAACATGTCCAAACTTTCAGACAACCGTTTCTTTTCAGAGCTACTTGCACTGCCTATTGCACCCAACATGAATGAAGTAATTCCAACCTTTTGCAGAAACTGTTTCACATGGATACTCACTTGGATCGTATTACTGTCCGCTTCAAAGCGAAGCTTCTTCATTTGAGCAGCAGCCTCCTGTTCGTTGAAGTCGTCTGGCTGCTGGAGTTTGATAGTCTCAAGTTCTTCTTTAGCTCTTTGGTAGCCACTCTTCAATTGTTCAACTTTTAAACGTTCTTTTTCCAAATCGTCATTGAGTTTGTTTTTCCAATATTCATCGCGTTGCTTGAGCTGCGCTTCTGCCTCTTTTTCCTTTTGACGAATGAAAATGCCTGTTTCTTCCTCGTGACGCTCTACAGCCGCAGATACGGCATCCTCAAGTTGATCCGCAGGAATGGCATCTTTGTACTGTCTTTGTAACTCAAGCTTGTCCCGCTCTGCCTGCTCTGCTCTTTCCTCTGCCTCACGCACAGCAGCTTCGAGCCTAGCTTTGGTTTCTACAAATGCCTTGTGAGTGCTAATCAAGCCTTCATCAAGCTGCTGAATGATTTCAGGAGTAGCATTTTCCGCAATAAACTTCGCTTTGTCGTACTGCCTGCCAGAGCCAAAGCCTGCCTGATCCGCTACAATATCCCGAACTTGTCCGGTAGGTTGGTCAGGAAAATTTTCCGTACCTTCAGCCATGCGCTCTTTGGCCTTCAAGCGTTCGACCTCTTCAAGTCGCCGCGCCCATTCTACTCGCTCGGAAAAAGTGAACTCCTTACGATGTTCATTCTCGGAAATCTCAAGCTGAAGTTGATGCTCAAAATCCTTGATTTCTATAACTCTTACCGTCACTTCTGAGCGTCCAAGGAACTGGTGCGCTCTCAACCGCCGCTCTCCAGCAATCAACTGATAATCCGGTGTTACTACAATAGGGTTAATGAGTCCATTCTGTTTAATATCTCGAGCCAGTTCTTCTATCCCGCCAAAATCCTTACGGATTCGATTACTGACTTTGATCATGTTTATATCTATTTGCAAGTTTTTTCTCCTTTCTTTAATGAGTTATCTTTAAGAGTGGAAGAATTATCGTTGATCCAAGTGAAAACATGATCTCTTGGATATCTTGCTCTTATTTGCTTGAACTTCGGAAATGTTGGAATATCTACAATTTTATTCACTGCCGAAAGCTCAACTTGTAGAATTTCTTTAAGGTTATTTTTGGTGAGCAATGTGGGGAAGCTGTATTTTTTTCTTCCTTCTTCCACTCCTAACTCATAAGCCTTCTTAACAAGTTCCTGTACATACTTATCGATCTCAGGAATATGAACATTCATTGTCGTTTCCATTTAATCATTCCTTCTCATTATTGTTTTTCTAAATGTCCAGCTCTTATCATTAAATCTTCATAACTTAAGTCCAAAGCGTATGAAAATTTTTTTATTGTATCTGGTTTAGGCGTTCCTCTCTTTCCAGTTTCAATTCTTGAAATTTGAGCAATACTAATTCCAGATAATTCTGACAACTCAATTAGGTTTAGACCTTTCTTTTTTCTGCGGTTTTTTAAATACACACCTAAAGTATTGGTCATTGAAAAGCCCCTCTCTTTCCCTACAGGCAAATAATACTACTTATTTTCCTTTTGGTAAAATTTATTTATCGCCGTTTTCCAGTATAAAATTAGCTAATACGCTTAATTTCAACTGTTTCCTTAATAATCCTAACTAAATATTTACCTCTAGGTAAAATGATGTTATTATGTTACCAATAAGAAAAAAGGTGGAGTTGTAGTGTCAAACGAACTTGGCATTTGGATTAAGCATGTACGTGATAGCAAGGGGCTAACATTAACGGATGTTTCAAAAATATCGGGGATAAGTATCGCCCAATTGTCAAGAATTGAGACGGGTAAACGAAATGTACCAAAACCTGATACGTTAAAGAAAATTTCTTCAGCTTTAGATATATCCTTTAATGAATTAATGATAATTGCTGGACACATCGACGTGAATGATGATGATGTATTAATCAAGATTGATGATCATGATTCGAATCTTTACCTTGACGAAAAAATTAAACAGGTAGCACGTTTACTTGTAGATGAAAACGGTAATTTTTTATCATTCCTTCATAAAGAATTGTATACAATTTTTAGTTCGATTGAGATTAATGATGAAACTAGCGCTTTTTACGAATTATATAAGAAAGGTTTAGTTGAATATGAAAACGATCCTGACACTCTTATAGAACTCACTCAAGATACTTTTAATTTAGTGTGCAACTTCGCTATTCTGAAAGATGTTATTTTAGAAAAATTAAATTTCGAACAAAAAGAATCGATTTTAAATGAGTTAACAAAGATATCTAAACGACATAATTTATCGAAATCTTCAAACTCAATTGAAGATGCTGCCAAGAAAATTTCATTAAACGATACTAAAGATTTAGAAAAATTCCTTAATCAACCTGAAATAAAGTTTAACGGAAAGTTAATAACAAATGAGTTGAAACAACGAATCTTAGGATATGCTGAAGCATTAATTGACCAAGAGAAAAAAGACCTCAAAAATGATTTCTAACGTTAAACAAAAAATCACTTCTACTTTTTAGGTTTATAGCTGAAAAGCTATTTCCTATACAAATAAAACCGAACATACATTCTAGAAAGGAGGATATATGGTTATTTTCTCAATCTATTAAGAGGAGAGTTTTAGTATGGCATCGTTTAAAAAATACAAAACAAAGACAAAAGGAACACTCTGGATGTTTAAAATTGATACCGGAGTCGATCCCAAAACAGGGAAGAGGACAAATACAACACGAAGAGGATTTGCTTCTAAATCCGAAGCTAAGTTGGCCGCTGATGAATTAGAGGTTCATTTACAAGATGGAACATTGATAAATGAGAGTAAAAACATTTTAATTAGTACATTTCTTGAAGACTGGGTAGAAATATATAAGAGAAAGACTGTAAGAAATAACACTTATAAACAACATAAAAATAATATAAAAAACCATCTAGTTCCAAACTTAGGATTCGAAAAAGTCACTAAATTAACCAATGCTCAATATCAAAATTTCATTAATGAAATGATTTCAAAACGTAGTAAAAGAACTGTTGAGATTATTCATACAACCATGTTGAGTGCTATGTATAAAGCTGTGGAATTAGAAGTAATTAAAAAAAATCCTTGTTCCAAAATTACTATACCTGATCCAAATATCAATAAACTTAAATCACCTGATACTTTGAAATACCTTACGAAAAAAGAAGTGTTTGATTTTTTAAATGCTGCCTTTGTAGACAATTGGAAATACTACATTTTTTTCAAAACTCTGATTGAAACTGGTCTAAGGAAGGGGGAAGCTCTCGCTTTGCAAAGAGATGATGTAAACATTGATGAAAAAAGGATTATAGTAAACAAAACATTAGTATATGATGAAATGAAATATGAAAATATTTTTTCTCCACCAAAAACAAACGCTTCAAACAGAAAAATCCTTATAACGGAAAATTTATCAAGAGAGCTGAAAAGCCACATAGTAAAACAAAAAGAAGACGAATTGCAACTTGATCAAGTAGACAGGAATGATTTTGGATTAGTTTTTAATCGGGGCGACGGACTACCATTTGCGAAATCAACTTTGCAACGGGCTTTTAAAAGGATATGCAAAAACGCAGGCATAGATAAGAGCATCACAATCCATGGACTAAGACATACTCACGCTGTTCTGATGCTGGAATCGGGAGCTAGTATGAAAGAGGTCCAAGAAAGATTAGGTCATGCATCTATAGAAGTCACTGCCGACATTTATGCTCATATTACTGAATTTATTGAGGTACGTAGCATAGATAATTATGCAGCTTATATGAACTATCCCCAAATCAATTAGTCGCGGTCAAAATCGCGGTCAAAGTAGAAAAGCCACTTACCCTTGAACTAAAAAGAAAAACCCTGACATGCTAGAAAAACCAGCACTGCCAAGGCTTTATGTCTTTTAATACAGCGTCAGATATTGATCACGTTCCCACTGATGAACCTGTGTGCGATACATATCCCATTCAATTTCCTTAAGCTCATAGAAGTAGGCCAGAGCATGGTCGCCCAGTGCGTCAGAGATAACTTCGCTCCGAATAAGCTCAGACAAAGCTTCTTTCAAGTCTGCAGGCAGACTTGGAATGCCTTCTTCAATCCGCTCTTCCTCAGACATTACGTAAATGTTACGATCAATAGGAGCTGGCAGAGCCAACTGACGTTTGATACCATCCAAACCAGCTCTCAGCATCACTGCCAAGGCCAAATAAGGATTCGCTGCCGGGTCAGGGTTACGAACTTCGACGCGAGTGCTCAGACCACGAGATGCGGGAATCCGAATCATTGGACTGCGATTGCTTGCAGACCAAGCCACATAACAAGGCGCTTCATAACCTGGTACGAGACGTTTGTAGGAATTTACCGTTGGATTCGTGATCGCTGCCATTGCACGTGCATGTTTAAGAATACCAGCCATATAGTGGCGGGCTGTCTGGCTTAATCCGAGTTCATCCGTTTCATCATAAAATACATTTTCATTATCCTTAAACAAGGATTGATTGCAGTGCATACCGGAGCCATTTACACCAAACAAAGGTTTTGGCATAAAGGTAGCATGCAAACCATGCTGACGAGCAATCGTCTTAACAACGAGCTTGAACGTTTGAATCTGGTCGGCAGCTTTAATTGCATCTGCATATTTAAAGTCAATCTCATGCTGACCAGGTGCAACTTCATGATGAGATGCTTCAATTTCGAAGCCCATCTCTTCAAGCTTAAGTACAATTTCACGACGGCAGTTTTCACCCAGATCCATCGGAGCCAGGTCAAAATACCCGCCTTGGTCATTCAGTTCTGTAGTTGGCTCGCCTTTTTCATCCGTTTTGAACAAGAAGAATTCAGGCTCTGGTCCGACATTCATCGAAGTGTATCCCAACTCTTCTGCTTCCTTAAGTACACGTTTCAAGATACCCCGCGGGTCGCCTGCAAACGGAACTCCGTCCGGCTTATAAATATCGCAGATCAAACGGGCTACACGATCCGAGGTTACCCAAGGGAATACAACCCAAGTGTCCAAATCCGGATATAAATACATATCAGATTCTTCAATACGCACATAACCTTCTATGGAAGATCCGTCAAACATCATTTTATTATCCAATGCTTTTTCCAGTTGACTAACCGGAATTTCAACGTTCTTAATAGTGCCCAGCAAATCTGTAAATTGCAAACGAATAAAACGAACATTTTCTTCTTTCGCAATCCGAAGGATATCTTCTCTGCTATAACTCACTCTAACCTCTCCCTTTCTGTAACGACTATATACGAATCGGCTGTTCTATAAATTACTTAAATGATGAGACCGGGTTTTAAAGTAAAGCGACCTTATACCAGGAGGTAAGTCAAAGCATTATCTCTTATTGAAGAACCGTGATAATTCGCCTTGGATCAGGGATACCTGTCCTGGTCTTTTGCCTGCAACAAGTTGTTGTTTCAGTAAGCGGTGAAGCTGAGTATCGGACATTTCACGGCGTTTGACTTCCGTATCTGCTGTAATAACCGTAGCTTCCTCCGATTCCTTGGTAACCGGATTCATGACTTGTTTAATTCCCGCAATGTTAACACCCTTCTCGATCAACGCCTTAATTTCAAGCAGACGCTCTACGTCATTAAAAGAAAAAAGACGTTGGTTTCCCGATGTACGGGCAGGAACTATCAAGTTATGCTGTTCATAATAACGAATCTGACGTGCTGACAAGTCCGTTAGCTTCATGACAATACCTATTGGAAATAAGGCCATATTTCTGCGAATTTCGTCGCCCATTTGTCATCAACCTTCCAGTGATCTATTATTCACCTTATTGTACATTTAGCTGATGCAAAGTGTCAATGACATGTTAGAAAAACTCACAATAATTTACGTTCTTTCATCGTTTGCAGAGCCATAAGCACTCCAAATTTAACATGAGAGTAGGTTAAGCCCCCTTGCATGTAACCAATATAAGGCTCACGAATCGGAGCATCCGCAGATAGTTCCAAACTTCCCCCTTGTATGAACGTACCTGCAGCCATGATAACTGGATGCTCATAACCCGGCATATCCCACGGCTCCGGCACCACATGGCTATCCACGGCAGCTGCACGCTGAATGCCCTGTACAAAAGCAATTAGATGCTCTGGTCCACTAAAAGAAATAGCCTGAATCAAATCCGTACGCTCTTCATGCCAGGCAGGTTTGGTCTCAAATCCCATCTCCTCAAAGACCGCAGCTGCGAATACGCTCCCTTTAACCGCTTGCCCAACCAGTGTTGGAGCAAGGAATAGTCCCTGAAATATGCCTCGTGTAGTACCTAGCATGGCACCTACTTCTCCACCGATTCCAGGTGCAGTTAATCGGTAGGATGCTAGCTCTACATACTTTTGTTTGCCGCAGATATATCCACCCGTTTCTGCAATGCCACCACCGGGATTTTTAATCAACGAACCTGCCATCAAATCGACACCTACCTGAGTAGGTTCCAGCTTCTCGGTAAATTCACCGTAGCAATTGTCAACAAAGACAATGACGTCAGGTTTTATTTCCTTCACACGTGCTGTCATTTCTTCAATATCTGCTACACTAAACGAAGCTCTCCAATCATAACCGCGTGAACGCTGAATACCGATCACTTTGGTATTGGCATAGATCGCAGCCTCCACCGCTTCCCAGTCCACTTTACCTTCCGCTGTCAGTGCGGTTTCTCCATAAGTAACACCAAAATCCTGCAATGATCCTGTTCCGTCGCCGGGCTTACCAATCACTTTGTGGAGGGTATCATAAGGTCTCCCAGTAATGTACAACAGTTCATCCCCTGGACGCAGCACACCAAATAAAGCAGTGGCAATTGTATGAGTACCCGAGGCAAAATGCGGACGCACCAACGCTGCCTCCGCACCGAACACATCCGCATAGACTTCTTCCAGCACCTCACGTCCCCGATCATTGTAAGCATATCCCGTAGAACCCGCAAAGTGAAAATCGCTCACTTGCTTCCGCTGGAATGCCTGAATTACCTTCCACTGATTTGAATCTACAATATGATCTATGTGCTGTATACGTTCTTGTATTTTATGTTCTGCAGTTTCCTGAATTTTCTGAATTTCTGGACTAAAAACTACCATTTACCTTCTTGACCCTCTCTCTTACGCAGCCTTAAGCTATTCATGTTATATTATTGTTCACTTTGAACGATGAGCATTTTCATTTTATTGACCCAAAAACATCATTAGATGTTAACCTTCTGTGAACTCGCTGAGTGCATGACCGTACTTTTCGTATTCGCCTCTTTGAATTTCAACCTCATAAATGACATCATTGCCATCATACTCTGTCAGCAGTACATCTCCGATTCGATAAAGCACCGAGGTTAAATCCCCACGTTCCGCAGGAATGCGGAATCTCAGCGTATCACCGCTCAGATGCTCTTGAATCAGTTCACGAATGTGCAGCAAATCCCCTTCATCAAAAGCACTAATTTTCAAATAGCCCTCCCCAGAAGGAAGCATTTCCAGTTGCTCAGGGGTACAGGCATCTTTTTTGTTAAATAATACGATCTGAGGCTTGTCCGCAGCCCCTAGCTGCTGCAAGATCGTCTCTACAACTTTCATCTGTTCGTCTCGCATATCCGAGGAAGCGTCCACGACATGCAAAATGAGATGAGCCTCATTCGCCTCCTCCAAAGTAGCCCGGAAGGAAGCAACCAAATCATGAGGAAGATTTTGGATAAAACCGACTGTATCCGTAAGAATAATTTCTTTTCCACTCGGTAGCTCCATTGTTCTGGAGGTAGGATCCAGCGTCGCAAACAGTTGGTTCTCAATATATACATCGGCTGCTGTCAGTTGCTTCAACAGTGTCGATTTGCCCGCATTGGTATAGCCAACAAGTGCAACCTGAACAATACCGCTCTTTTGTCTGCGCTCCCTGTGCAAATACCGGTGACGAGTCACTTCCTCCAGTTGGCGTTTCAGATCACTGATTCGGTCACGAATATGACGACGGTCTGTCTCCAGCTTGCTTTCACCAGGACCACGTGTTCCGATTCCGCCACCGAGACGCGAGAGATTTTTGCCATGTCCAGACAAACGGGGGAGTAAATATGACAACTGCGCCAGTTCAACCTGAATAATACCTTCCCGTGTTTTTGCACGTTGAGCAAAAATGTCCAGAATCAACTGTGTCCGGTCAATAATTTTGAGATCCAGACTTTCTTCCAGATTTCGTACCTGAGCTCCCGAGAGCTCCTGATCAAAAATAGCTGTATTCGCTCCCAATTCTTCAGCAACTGCACGCAATTCCTCTACTTTTCCTTTGCCAATAAACCATTTTGAATCCTTGGCTTCCTTATTCTGTGTCAGGACGCTCAGTACTTCAACTCCCGCTGTCTCAGCCAATTTCACCAGCTCATCCAACGAGTATTCCGTATTGATGCCAGATCGTTTGACTTCATCCGTAATCAGACTGACCAGTACCGCCTTGTCCTGCATTTCAGTTTGTGTATCATGAGTGGAGTTCGCCATATTGTTTGCTCCTTTATTTTCATGTCAACTCTCGAACAGAGACCGACCTGATGTTCAGGCCGGCCCCCGTTCGATGTCATACCATTCGATGTGATTCAGATTCCTATTATCGCCTATCTTTTGTCCATTTTCAAATCCTCTGGACGCAGCGTCATCAATTCCTGCTTGCCGGGTTGCCCGCTCCGGTACTGATTGAGCAACCTGACAGCTTGGTGCCGAATCGCTTTTTCAATCACGTTACGAACATAGCGTGCATTACTAAATGCATGAAGACTGTCATTACGCTCGTTTAGCAAATGCTCCTTCATTTTAATTATGGACTGAGGCATGAGAATATAATCCCGCTCCTTGGCCATCAGCTCGGAAATTTGGATAAGCTGATCTACAGTATAATCAGGAAAATCCAACTGGATTGGAAAGCGAGAAGGAAGACCAGGATTCGTTCGTAAAAAAAAGTCCATTTCCCCCGAGTATCCAGCGAGAATCAAAATAAATTGATTTTTTTGATCTTCCATGGACTTTACCAAGGTATCAATCGCTTCTTTTCCAAAATCCTTTTCCCCTCCGCGTGCCAAACTGTAAGCCTCATCAATGAACAACACGCCGCCAAGAGATTTCTTTACCAGATCTCGCGTTTTCTGTGCAGTGTGCCCAATATACTCACCGACCAGATCAGCCCTCTCCACCTCAATCAGATGACCTTTGCTCAGTACCCCCATTTTTTGCAGCATTTTAGCGATAATGCGGGCTACTGTCGTTTTCCCCGTACCTGGATTTCCTTTGAAAATCATGTGATATACGTGTGCATTGCTCAACAATCCCGCATCCGTGCGCATATGGGCGATTTGCAAAAAGGCATATACCTCAAATACCAGGTCTTTGATGTTATCCAAGCCGACGAGATGATCGAGTTCTTTCTGAATTTCCTGATAAAGACTGAGATACTGCGGTAGAGCCTGTGACTTGGTTGAAGCCACTGCTTCCGTCTCGTCCACAGTCACCGAAGCTATCGGCTCCGGGCTACGCAGCACGACATTAATTTGTCTGGAAGGTCTCTCCTCCGACCGCTTGCCCGCGGCGATTCCCCGTCCGTTCATGCATCCATCACCTCAACATTTCTTCAGGCACAGCTTACCCTATTAATGTATTCGGTCCGGCATGTCCTTATTAGCATAAAAGCAACGGGAACGTGCACAAAGCCTTTTCTTAAATTCAGGCAACCCAAGTTTGAGCGCTGATCCACCATCGTTGCAGCGTCCATTTAGCGTATGCCAATACTTCTCTTGATTGATGAATTGGCATATTCAGCACTTTGGATTCCGTCAGAGCCATCTGAGGATGATCAAAATTCAAGAATTGAGCAATCTCCATCGCCCGAGGGCCATGATAGCTATGTGTAATGATCACGGTGGAGGTCCATCCATATTCCTTCATAATGCGCTGGCTATAGAGCAGATTTTCGTAAGTACTGGTCGCATGGTTTTCCAACACAATATGCTGTACAGGGACCCCTTTATCTACCAAATAGCGTTGCATGCCCTCAGCCTCCGTATACGGAAAATCTGGTTTATCCAGTCCCCCACTTACAATTAGACGCTGTACCGTCCCGTTGCGGTATAAGTGCAGGGCTTCTTCCAGCCTTTCCTTCAATCCAGGGCTGGGCTCAGCTCCCCACATAGAAGCACCTAGTACGATACCAATTTGCACTTGCTGGAGCGGAGTGGTAGAGGCAGCCGTATTCATGTTCCACACTCGGATACCTGCCCATACCAATCCGACCAAAATGAAAATCATCAAACAAAGTACAAGACGCTTGGATACCATAGATATTTTCTTAAGGCGACTCTGCCTGCTTTTCAACTCAGGACGTTTGGGCCCAGTGTCTTTAATCCACTGCAAAACTTTCACCGTTCTCTCTTGAAATCACCGTTGTGAAACCATTCTGCCCGGTGTTTCAGTGACATTTTAAAATAGGGGAACACGTGGGCGTCTATCTGATGTAACACATCAGCCGCTGTATGGTTAGCCAATTCTGCCTCTTGCGTTGAGATATGCCCCCGTTGTAACGCCTCCTCCAATTCATCCTCATCCACTAGAAAGATTTCACCGTTTTTAAGCACCACAACATCCAAATACAAATCGTCAAACCATGGGACTCCTTGATCGGTCACACCCTGATTACGGCAGGTGTCAATGTACCATTCAACGATCTGCTCCCGATTGTCAAACATAGCAGTCACCACATAGTGCTCACCTTTTGGGTAATATTGCAGCCAGGAATATCCTTTATCGGCTATGCAAAACGTATGACCACCGTAACTTTTCCATAACGGCTCCTTGAGACTCAAAATTGTATACAGGGTCACATATCCTGTAAACGCGTCACTTTCTACATACCGGCAAGCAAACTTGCGATTGGTGATTCTGCGCCAGTTGGCCCGGTCTCCGAATTTGCGCTTCATAAATGATGTTCCTCTCCAACATTGGTAAAACCAGCTTACCATATTTAAACTGTACACTCAAAAAGAACCCCTTTAAAACAGCAAAAAAGGTATTCTCAGACCAGTTCACGGACTGAGAATACCTTTGATTTGAAGCATATTCAACTTACTAAAGTAATACTTGCTAATTCCGATTGTGACGTCCACGATTGGAGTTCGAATGACCGTTGGAATTGCCTTCTTGAGTCCCATCCGTTGTGACTTCAGTCGTAGATGCATCCGTGTTTTCTGGATTTACCATAGTATCTTCATCAGAAATACCTGCATCCGGTGTAGTAGTCTGACCATTTCCCTGATTAGTATCGTTTCCATTGCCGGAATTGCCACTATTGTTACCTGTGCCGCCAGCACCATTCCCATTAGTATCCCCAGGAGATGCCGGAACCTGACCTGAGCCATTATTGTTATTGATACCGCCAGGAGTTGTATTTCCCTGATCTGTACCGTTTTGTCCGTCTGTAGCCCCGCCATTATCCGGTAAGGTTCCATTCTCGTTTGGATCAGTCCCTGGCTGTGGATCAACCGGAGTAGTCTCAGCCGGAATTTCCACACGGATCGTATTAGAAGCCTCGGATTCTTTACCATCCGCCCCATAAGCTACTACATAATATTCATACGTGTTTCCAGCTATAGGAGACGTGTCTTCACCACTCGTGCCCTTCATGGCCTCCATGATTGCCGTAAAGCCTGTATCGGAAGTCCCCTTGCGATACACGCGGTATTGTACATTATCCCCCGTAGCCGCAGTCCAGGATAACGATACAATTTGGGTGTCCTGACTATAAGACCCGCTCAGTCCGCTCGGAGCGGTAGCCTGAACCGGCTCTTCTGGCTTCTGCTCAACTGGTGGTTCATATCCCTTCGGCTCGCTGAATTGCGTAACCGGGTGTCCCTTGAGAGCTTCACCCATGACCCTTCCGAAAAAGGCTGCCGACTGCCCACTGTAGTTTCTCAGCATATGCTTGCTGTCCGGCTTGTCATAACCCATCCATACTGCTCCGGTATATTCCGGTGTATAACCGACAAACCAGATGTCCCGGTTACCACTGTTACCGCTAATCCCACTTTGGGTCGTACCCGTTTTACCAGCTACAGGCCAGTCAATACGTGCTTTGCGACCTGTACCGCTATTGACTACATTTTGCATCATTTGTGTCATTTCATAAGCCGTTTTTTCACTCATTACAGATTTAGTTTCCTCTTCATGAGTATAAACAACTTGATCATCACTATTGTTAATTTGCTTAATAGAATAAGCTTTTTGGAATTGTCCTTTATTGGCAAAAGCGCTGTACGCCTGCGCCATTTCAAGGGTATTCGTTCCTTTGCTTAATCCACCCAATGCGATAGCAAGTGAGTGATCATTTTTGTCCATCGGAATGCCTACGCTCTCGGCAAATTGAACCCCTTTTTCCACACCGATTTGGTTCAGCAACCATACAGGCGGAATATTTTCAGACTTCGTAATGGCGTCGAGCATGCTGATGGTCGACGAGTAACCATGCAAGTTTTTCGGACTGTATCCGTTAAAACTCTGGCGTTCGTTACTCAAAGGGGTATCCATCGTAAACTTACCGGATTCAAGAGCTGGCGCATAGGCTACAATCGGCTTAAAGGCCGATCCTGGCTGTCTGCGGCTCTGTGTCGCACGATTGAAGGTTCCCTTTTTGTAATCCCGTCCGGGTGCCATCGCGGCAATTCCACCTGTCTGGTTGTTAATAATGACCATCGAGGCTTGAACAGGCTGATCGTCCGGACTTTTTTCGAACATGTCATCATCTGCCATCGCCTGATCCAGCGCATTTTGAGCCTGGGCATCCATTGTGGTATGAATTTTATAACCACCAATAATCAGATCATTACCGCTAACTCCTGGCAACGCATCCTCTGCCTCATCCATGACGTATTCCATAAAATTTTGATACTTTTGAACTTTTTCCGGCTGTTTGTAATCGTAATTTACAGCCTTGGCCTCTTCCATCTCCTGCTTTCCAATCATTCCCTGCTCAAACATCAGCTGGAGAACCACAGCACGCCGGGCCTTTGAGTTTTCTGGGTTACTAATCGGATTATACTTGGATGGCCCTTTTGGAATAGCTGCCAGTGTAGCGACCTGCCACAATTTTAATTTATTCAAATCCGTTTGCCCAAAATAGCCTTCCGACGCTGCCTTAATTCCAGAATACGAGCGTCCAAACCAAATCCGGTTCAGGTAGAGTGTAATAATTTCATCTTTAGTCAAATTCCGCTCCAGCGCCATTGCGATGGATACCTCTGTCGCTTTACGGAAAAAGGTTTTGTCACGTGTCAAAAACAAGTTTTTGGCCAGCTGCTGAGTCAGCGTACTGCCACCCTCCACTGCCGAACGGGCCACGATATCCTTAACGGCTGCCCGGCCGATAGACCAAATATCAACCCCTTGATGCTCCATAAAACGCTTATCCTCGGTTGCGATAAATGCTTTTTTGAGCAGCGGTGGAATTTCTTCACTTTTGACAGGATCGCTTTTTTGCACAGACAACTCACCCATGAGCACACCGTTGCGGTCATAAACCTTCGATGTCTCGTTCACTGTAATTTTGTCCTTGTTGGCTTTGTAAATTTTTTCGCCATTAACCATGACAAATAAGTATCCACCAAGTGCGCAAAATATGGCTAACGCCGCTGTAATAAATAGCGTCCACCCCACTCGCTTACCTGTTATTTTCTTTTTCTTGCCCTTCGGCTTCTCTTTAGATGTGTTTCTATTGCGATTGCCGGATCTGGACAATGAATCGTTTGGCATTCCCCTGACTCCCTTTCGCGAATAATCATATGATACCTAACATAAGCTTAAAGCTTGCTGTCGGCAGCATGAAAGTAAACGGAATGAAAAGAACAACCCTGATCAGGTTGCTCCCGGTCACATTCCTATACAGTTAGACGAGACGGGCGCCTGAAAAGTTTCATGAACCCGGGCGACCGTCAAGCCGTAATCAGTTATCGCTAGCGTTATCCTGTTGCTGTACAAGCGATACATTGCGTTGCGGTGTAAAGGTGGAGATGGCATGCTTGTAAATCAGCTGTTGCTTTCCATCCGAGTCGATAACAATCGTAAAATTGTCAAATGCTTTAATCGTCCCTCGCACCTGAAATCCATTGATGAGGTATACCGTTACAGGTATAGAATCCTTGCGCAATTGATTCAGAAACGTATCTTGGATATTAATGGACTTGTTCATTTTAGCCGTACCCCCAATAATCATTTGGATTGTTTTGAAGTATATTCAAGGTCTGTCCGGAACTTTCCTGCTATAATTTCGTGTATTCGGGCTGCATGAGCAGAAAAATTTCCGAAATCAGTGACATCTACCCACTGGATATCCTTCATATGGCGAAACCACGAGAGCTGTCGCTTCGCAAAATGACGCGTATCCCGTTTTAGCCAAGTCACCGCCTCTTCCAAAGACACTTCTCCCCGCAGGTAGGAGGATATCTCTTTATAGCCTAGACCTTGCATGGAGATGGCATCGCTTCGCACTCCCCGTTCCATTAAGGAGGTTACCTCAGCAACAAGCCCTTGATCGAGCATCCCGTCAATTCGGTCTTCAATACGTTTATATAGCATTTGCCTATCCATTGTCAAACCTACAATGCAGAGTTGGTAGGGAGATTCCTTTTTTTGACTGGCAAGTTGAGAGCTTAGTGTCGTTCCGCTAACATGGTAAATTTCCAGTGCCCGAACGACACGACGACGATCATTAGGATGCAAACGAAGTGCACTTTCGGGATCAACCGCCTGTAGTCGCGCATGAAGCGCCTCAGCTCCAAACTGTTCGGCATAGTCAAGCTGTTCCTGACGAAAAGCTTCGTCAGCCCCTACCTCGGAAAACTGGTATTCATAGCAGACTGATTCTACATATAAACCTGTTCCGCCTACGATAAACGGTAGCTTTCCTCTAGATTGAATATCAGGTATGAGACGACGACAGTCTTCCTGAAATTGGGCTACTGAATATGGGTATTCTGGCTCATGAATATCAATTAAATGGTGCTTGATTCCTTCCATTTCCTGTTCGGAAATTTTGGCGGTTCCAACGTCCATACGACGGTATACCTGCATGGAATCCCCGGAAATAATTTCTGCGTCAAATTGTCGAGCCATCTCGATGCTTAGTTTCGTCTTGCCAACCGCAGTCGGGCCAACAAGAACAAGTAGTTTAGGCTTAGGTGCCACTGTCAATATCAATCACTCCGTACACTGTTTTCGTTGTGCCCCGCTGCTCCACACGGAAGCCGAGGCGGGCAAATTCCCCGCTACCCCGTTTTTCTTTTAATACAATTGTTTTTCGTGCAATCCGTTTCGCATGAATAATACTTTCCTCACTCAACGCGTCTGGGTTAGCCAACCCTCTCAATGGACCGATTGCGCTGGAATCGAGCAACGGATCACGGAACATGGGGTCAAAATAAATAATATCTATACTGCGATCCGGCAAACTACGCAAATAGTCCAAATGATGACCAAAACGAACGTCAATGTTGGAAAAGGCCTGATCTACTTCAGCGTTGCCGGAACGGTAATGCCTCATTCCATCCTTGATTAAAGCGTAGACGGGAAAAGAACTCTCCACAGCAGTGACTTGTCCAGAGCTTCCCGTTCCAATTGAAAATAGAAGAGAATCCGTACCAAGTCCTGCGGTGCAATCCAGAACAGTATCACCCGGGACGATCCGGGCAGCCGTCAACATCGGGTCAGGTTCACCCTTTAATACCCGTTTGGCGCGAATGAAGCCCATACTCGGGTGAAAAACCATCGGTGATTGTTCTGGACTAATCAGCCTCACTCCGCTCTGCACCAGAACCAACGCTTGGCGGACTCTGTGAGCCGAAATTAGCTTAGCTACCGATATGCCACGACGAGGGGCGTACAGCACCCCTAACTCGGCTGCAAGCAGCTTCGCTCGCTCCATAACCTCAGCCGAAGGGGAATCCCCTGTCGTGACCAGTAATTCGACTTGCTTCTCCCGTAGCCTCGACCGCTCTTCTTCTTCATGGTTTTCCCGATCCTGCAACATATATATACTCCCTTACATTACTCTTTTAAACAGCTTCTCTAAATCATATGTGGAAAAGGAAACCACAATAGGTCGCCCATGAGGGCAAGTATATGGTTGTTTGCATGCTGCCAAACGCTCTAGCAGCACGATAGCCTGTCGGTCAGTCAGCTTCTGGTTTGCTTTAATCGAAGCCCGGCAGGAGCACATGATTGATGCTGCTTCCCGCAGCTTAGCAAGATCAATGGCTCTTTCCTCCAGCACCCATCCGGCCATTTCCTCAATGACATCCGCTTCTTCCCCTTGGGGAAGCCAGTACGGGTAAGAGCTGACACGGAAGGTTTGACCGCCAAAATGCTCCAAATACACCCCCGCCTGTTCAAACCAGTGCAGCCTTGTTTTCAACTTTTCTGTCTCGGAAGGTGTAAAATCCAGTGTAATTGGCAGTAGCAGTTCCTGCGATACTGACGCAGGATTGCCGAATTTTTCATAATAAAATTCATAATTCACCCGTTCATGCGCGGCATGTTGATCAATTAAATACAAGCCCTGGTCGTTCTGCGCAATCAGATATGTCCCATGGTGCTGACCGATTAAATTCAGTTCAGGAAAAGTGGGCAACTCTGGAACTTCTCCCGACACCGCTGCAAATTGCTCGGCATCTAGACGTTGCTGGCGCGGCTTCTGATCTGCGAAATGACGGGAGTCCATAGCGTGTCCCGCAATCGGCGGCATAGAAGATGGGTAAGCAGCAGAAGCAGCCGTTTCCTGTACCCCTCCACTGTATAAGGAAGATGTACCTATTGCGGCATTATCTCCTTCGGACGACTGTACAGTCGCTCCATCAGGGAGCGGCACGTCCCCTCTAACTTCACTCCCGCTGTTTTCTTCTACAAAATCTGCATCCAGTTCATCATCACTAATACTTTTACCTGAAAGGTTGTTTGCCCGTCCAATGACTGAGAGGCTATCCCTGCTCGGACGTTGCTCACGCTCCTGGCTACCTCTGTTATTCTCTTCGTTTCTGTTCAAGTAATTGGATTGGCGCGGTACCTGGCTCTCCGGCGAAGTCACGGAAAGTGGCAGTGCTCCCCCCTGGTCTTTGCCGGAAGGAGCATCCCCTTCCACACTATTTCCCTTCGAGAAGTGAAACTGCTCCTGCACAAACGAGCCACTGTCCTTGCCACCGATCTCGCGCTTGACTGCCTTCGGAATCAGCACTTGCTGCCCTAAAACAGCTTTTACCGAATCTTCAACCAGCTGAAACAGTTCAGCTTCTTTGCTGAACCTTACCTCCAGCTTGGCAGGATGAACGTTAACATCCACCAAAGAAGGATGCATTTCCAGTTGGATCACAGCCAGCGGAAAACGATTGATCGGCAACAAGGTATGATACGCCTTGAGCAACGCCTGATTGAGCCCGTAGCTTCGCACAAAACGTCCATTCACTACCGTCGAGATCGCATTTCGATTTGATCTCGTCCACTCTGGACGGCTGACATAGCCGCTAATTCGATAATCGAGGCTCTCTCCTTCCAGCAGCAGCATGGATTTCGCCGCAGAAGTTCCGTAAATAGCAGCAATCACCTGCAGCAAATCACCATTACCCAGCGTTTGCAGCAATGTATTGCCATTATGCCGCAATGTGAAGGCTACTTCTGGATGCGAAAGCGCCATTCGATACAATACATCCGAAATGTGTCCCAGCTCGGTCTGGATTGTTTTCATATATTTCAGCCGTGCAGGTGTATTATAAAACAGCTCCCGTACGGTAAAATCCGTCCCTTGTCTACTAGCAGCATCCTCGTGAAGCAACAGCTTACCGCCCTCAATCACTAATTTACGGGCACGTCCGTCATCTCCGGCTGCTGTAAGCAACTCTACTTTCGATACAGCCGCAATACTTGGCAACGCCTCTCCTCGGAAGCCGAGACTTGTGATCTGAAACAGTTCGCGACCATGTCCAATTTTGCTTGTCGCGTGCCGATAGAATGCCGTCTCCACATCTTCAGGCTCAATGCCACTTCCATTATCCGTCACCCGGATACTTTGCAGGCCGCCCTCTTCTACCCATACGTCCACCCGCGTACCGCCTGCATCAATCGCATTTTCCACCAGCTCCTTCACGACGGAGGCTGGACGTTCTACGACCTCACCGGCAGCAATCTGGTTCGCAATATGTTCATCCAGTACCCGAATTTTAGACATCCTTTTAACCTCCTCCTGACTTCAAAGTGTGATGAAAAATAAGAATAATGTAACTTATTTTAACTACAGGCCATTGGCCTTGTTTTTAAGATCATTTAATAGCTGCATTGCCTGTAAAGGAGTCATATTCATGACATCAGCATTTTTCACCTTGCGCAAAATTTGGCGCACAATCGGATTAGCCTCTACTGTCTCTGCGTGTGGCTTGGAGGCGGCAAGCTCCTGCTCTCCGAAAATGGACAGCTGTACCACTTCGGTTGCTCCTTGCTCCAACGTGCTGGAAGTTTCCACCGTCTGCAGAGTATCTTCTTTTACCAGGGTGGCCTGCTGTGATAAAGACTGAGCTGATGATGCAGTTTCTCCGCTTTCTCGCAATGTCTGGCCTGAATTATATTTGGTCAAAGAAGAAATATCTTCTGTCCCTGAAACTGTACGAAGATCAGTCCCTTCCTTCCCTCCTACTACTGTCTCGGTACCTGCCGTTACTTGAGCCGCTGCCTGTTCAAAACCATTCAGCAGTCCATTCGCTCGCTCAATAATGTTATTGGGCAAGCCTGCAAGCCGAGCACAATAAATACCATAGCTACTGCTAGCCGCTCCCGGTATGAGTTTGCGCAGGAAATTCACCTTGTCGCCGCTTTCCTGCACGGCCATAGAGTAATTTCGCAGCGAAGACAGGCCTTGCTCCAAATGCGCCAGCTCATGGAAATGCGTGGATACCAGCGCCTTACAGCCGATCGTGTCATGGACAAATTCGATGACTGCCTGTGCAATTGCCATTCCTTCACTGGTGGACGTACCTCGTCCCAGTTCATCAATAATGATCAAGCTTCGCGGAGTTGCCTTGTCCGTCATTACTTGGATATCTGCCATTTCGACCATAAACGTACTCTGCCCGCCGATGAGATCATCCGCCGCGCCGATCCGTGTGAAAATGCGATCCAGCATTGGCACCTTGGCACGTGCAGCAGGGACAAAGCAGCCAATTTGAGCCATAATTGCAATAAGTGCAACCTGACGCATATACGTACTTTTCCCAGCCATGTTCGGCCCAGTGATAAGTAGAATATGCGCATCGGCTTCCTCCAACACCGTGCTGTTTGCGATAAAACCGCCATCTTTCATTACAGCTTCCACCACGGGATGGCGACCCTGCTCCACTACGAAATCATATCCTGTAGTCAGCTCAGGTTTCACGAATCCCCGTTCCGAGCTAACCGAAGCCAGCGACTGATACACGTCAATTTCAGCCACTTGTTCTGCCAGCTTTTGCAAACGTGGAATTTCAGCGTTCAGTTTACTGCGAAGCTCGGAGAAAAGCGTGTACTCCAGATCAACCATTTTATCCTCGGCTTCCAGAATTAGAGATTCCTTTTCCTTCAACTCCGGTGTAATATACCGTTCCGCATTCGCCAACGTCTGTTTGCGTTCATATCGACCTTCTGGTAATGAAGCCAAATTGGATTTGGTCACCTCGATATAATAACCAAATACTTTGTTGTATCCAATCTTAAGTGACCGAATGCCGGTTGCTGCACGTTCCTTGGCCTCTAGCTCAGCGATCCAACGTTTACCGTTCACACTCGCCTCGCGCAGTTCGTCCAGACGCTGATGGTAGCCTTCCTTAATAAGACCTCCATCCCTTACGGAAATCGGCGGTTCATCCGCCACCGCTTCCTCAATCAACGCACACAGGTCTGTACAGCTATCCAGCGTTTGTGCAATTCGTCTCAGCGTCTTCGAAGGAGATTCAGCGCACAATTCGCGTAAAGACGGAATTCGGGCCAGCGACAGCTTGAGAGCGATCAGATCACGTGCATTAGCACTACCAAAGGCGATCCGCCCAACCAGACGCTCCAGATCGTAAATCTCTTTAAGCTGAGCACGTACATCCTCTCGGAAAATAAACTGGTGGTATAGCTTGTCCACCGCCTCCAAGCGCTCCTCAATAAGACTGCTACTCAACAACGGCTTGTCAATCCAACGACGCAACAGACGTGCTCCCATGGATGTCTCTGTGCGATCCAACAGCCACAGCAGCGAGCCTTTCTTGGAGCGTTCACGTACCGTCTCCACCAGTTCCAGATTCCTGCGGGTAAATGGATCCAGAATCATAAAATGGTTTGGCTCATATACCGAGATTTGGGTCAATTGGCCTAACGATCTTTTTTGCGTTTCATTCAAATAGGAAATCAGGCGCGATACGCACCGTCTACGTTCCTCCGTAAGCCTTGCCCACGTGGGTTCCCCAAATTGATCCCGAACCAGATCATCCTTGGATTTGTCCCAAGCCGTATACACAACACGCCGTCCAACGGGGGACATACGGGATGTCACAAAATCGAGCAGATGACCATCCCCCAACATTTCGGAAGGCTCATAAATGTTAATTTCATCTAGTAGCCATTCTTTCGAATCAGGCACAGAGGTCACATACAATTCACCTGTGGACAAGTCGCACGCCGCCAGCGCCAGCATCCCGTCCGTCTCTGTGACACATACCATGTAGTTGTTGGATTTGTCGCCCAGCACCTTTCCTTCCATTACCGTACCCGGGGTCACAACGCGGACAATATCCCGTCGCACCATCCCCTTCGTAGCTGAGGCTTCCTCCATTTGCTCACAGATGGCCACTTTATAACCCTTCTCAATGAGGCGCTGTATGTAATTTTCCGCTGAATGATAAGGCACGCCGCACATCGGAATTTTTTCCGTGGCGCCACCCTCACGACCCGTAAGTGTAATTTCCAGCTCCTTGGATGCAAGAATTGCATCATCGAAAAACATCTCGTAAAAATCTCCCAGGCGGAAAAACAAAAATGCATCTTTGGCCTGCTCTTTTATGGATAAATATTGCTCTATCATCGGTGTATATTTGGACATACCGTTTACTAACCCCCACACTTTGTTCCGTTTAAACTTATAATTATCTCTCATTATATCAAAAATGACAGTCGATAACATGAAACCATTCCTGGTGTCGACACTTGATTTTACGTAAGCTTCCAATACGGGCGCAAATCCCGTGATTCATCCCACTGTTTCCCCTTGCGGAGGCTGTCCAGCAATGGCGCTACATAAGCTTCATATTGCGAGTATATTTCCAGTGAAACCATGTCCAAAATAAGAGGTTCCATATACTCTTTAAGGACAAGTTGATTTCCTTCATAAAAGGCTCTGTGAGCCTCCTCCTCACCCAGCGGCCTACGTTGCAAACGCGGATATTGAGAGGCAATGAGAAACGCCATTCCAATCACACCTTTCGCCAGCTGTGGCGAGATAAGAAAACTGGGCAGTGTACGATATTCAAAGCCTCCATACGACTGACGGCGAAAATCACCTAAATTGCCATAATGCGGTCTGCGCCGAGTCGCACGCTTGTCTTCCAGTAGCGCCAAAGGCAGTGCCAAATAGTTATCTAGTGCCCGAAGCAAGGCACCGTTTAGCGAAACCCCGCTGAAATGCAGATGTCCGCCCAGCGGAAAACCCGGTTGTGGCATCCCCCCTGCCTGCCAGATGAGTGTGTGGTCGGCAATGCGCCGGGCTGCTGTTGCAAAAGCTTGACGCAGGTGCTTCAGCAGATGGGCCGGATCTCCACTCGGCGCAGGGCGAAGCTCAGCGACTGGATACAGTGTTCGTCCTCGACGAGTAACAGCATCGCAGCCGGCTATGCCGAGACGACCCAAATATCTTGAGGCCGGAACGACCCGTCCCTCGGGCATACGAACCAGCACAAATTCAGGGTCCATTCCGATGAGCAGTCGATCTCTTCCTCGTTGCGCTGAAAGATTCTCACTCTCAACATCCCCTTCGCGCGCAGCAATTTCATATAATGTGGCCAAACGTCCATCGTTCAGCCATGGCTGTGCCGAGATTTCGCGCACCTGACAGCTGCGCTCCCCCAGCGGCGTCAGTACCACCTCACCACTGTCCAAACCCAGGGTGTACAACGCTCGTACAGCCAGCCGCTCCATCCGGACATAGAGCGGTGAATGTTGATCCAGTTCAGACAGATCGTATGCGCGGACTTTGGAAGGGCCTTCGATGGCACGTCTACGAATTTCCAACACTCGCAGTAGATGGATTTGCACCGCGTAGCCTATCGCAAAATCTGCTATACTGCTATCCATCCACTGCACCGCTATGCCTGAACGCTCCAGTCTACGCTTTTTTTCATCATTTGGCATCTGTCTGAAGCGTATGAGCGCCTGTCCCGGCTGCTGCATCATATTCCCCCCTACGGACTACGTACGGATTTCAACCCAATTTCAACCCACAATAACAAAAAAGGAGGGCCTTTGCCCCCTGCGCAGAATCAGCCGGCGCAAAGAGTAAAGCGGCCCTCTTTTTGGTTACTTCTGTCAGAGCTCGTCGTCAATGAGGTCGGGGTCGAGCTCCTCATAGTCCCCCTCTTCCGCTCCAAAATCAAAGTCTTTGTCAAAATCATCGCTGCTACCATTCGGGAATACTTCTACAACAATCTTCGTTTCCGCCACCAGCTCCACCGCAAATTCCCGCTCGACCCGGATCATTACGCTGCCACCTCCAGAAGACACACTGGCCTCGACGCAACTCGGCTCCTGTGTAGCTTCGGCGGATACTTCCACTGTAGACGCCCGGTGCTTCGGATCAAGATACGAGAGCGGCACATTTTCCACGTACGACACCGTTTCCTTGGCCACATCGGTCTGCGAGTTTTTATCGTATGAGTACCAAATATTGATATCATACGTCCCGACGACCTCAATGCCGTCCCCCGCCGCCACAGCTTCATACTGGTGGTTAATAATCCATGCCCCTAAAATGCTCGTCGGATTATTCGGCGGAGTTACGGTATGGGTTACGGTAGAGAATCTGCGACCTTTACCACAGATCGCTTTGGTAATAATCTCTCTACGATTTTTATGACTTAATGCCATTCTTGAACCTCCTCCATACAATCAATCATTCCATACATATGTATGCAGGTTGTGGGCGAATGTTGAGTGAATAGGCGAAAAGGAAAAAATATTATTTGTATAAGCATATGCCGCGATGGCTTGAACTCATGCACGCCAATGTGTTACATGCTGCTCAACGATCTGTAAAAATTCACTAAGAGCCGGGGATTTCCACTTTTTCGTGTGATAGGCGACCTGAGTAGCCACCTGCTGTTCACTGTCATCCCAGGCTAAACGCGCCATTTTACCTTCTCGCAGCTCGTTTTGTACCGTTACCAGCGGAAGCAGCGCGATACCCAATCCAGCCATGACACACTGCTTGATGGCTTCAATACTCCAAAATTCCAGGCTAGGGTCTGAAAAAATACCGTGTTTATTCAAATACTGCTCAAAAAGGATACGGTACGTACATCCTGCCTCCGTATGCAAAATGGTTTCGTCCTTCAAGTCAGCAGGCTCTACCCGGGTATAGGTAACCAACGAATGCTTAAGTGGAGCAACCAAGGCCATCGGCTCATGAATAAGCGTGGTGACATTCAGTTCTCTATCCTCCGTCTCAGGCTGAAGCAAAAAAGCCAAATCCAGCTCACCGGAGCGGATCAAATCGCGTAATTCCCAGCATTCGCCGGGTTTAAGGACAATTTTAACCTTCGGATACCGTTCTCTGTACTCACGGATCAGACTCGGTAGACGAAAAGCGGCCAGAGACTCTGGTGCTCCTATTTTCAGCGTGCCTGCCAATTCCGTTTCTGAACGAAGCGCATCCTTGGCCATAGCATGCATCTTGGAAATTTCCTGCGCATAGGGCAGCAGACGTCGTCCGGCATCCGTCAGCATGATTTTCTTGCCAATGCGATCAAAAAGCGGCGTACCCAACTCTGCCTCCAGCGTTTGAATTTGAGCAGTGATACTCGACTGTGCATAATCCAGTATACGCGCTGCTCGCGTAAAACTGCCTGCCTCAACTACATTTAAAAAGGTAAACAAATGCCGCGATTCCATAATCCGCTCCTTCAATCGGTTTTTCCGATGCAAGCAATCGTTATATTCCGTTTTTCCGATAGATTGATTATCTGATAAGCTGGAGAAAATAACAAGAGAAAGAAGGCTTTTCTGCATGACAAATGAAAGTAAACTTCAATCCACCATTGGTCTTCCACAGGCCATTGCACTCTATATCGGAGCTGTACTGGGTTCAGGGATATTGATTGTGCCTGGACTTGCCGCCCAAATGGCGGGACCGGCATCGCTGCTGGCATGGGGCTTTATGACCCTGCTCATCCTGCCAATGGCACTTTCCATGGGTCTTCTATCCGCCAAATTTCCGAATGCGGGAGGGGTATCGCATTTTGTCACGTTGGCCTTTTCGCCACGTGCCGGTGCTTATATCGGGTGGTTTTTTCTCATGTCGGTTCCGATTGGGGCACCTGTTGCCGCACTCACTGGAGCCGGCTATATGACCGCAGCCATGGGCTGGGGAGAGGAAAGCCGCATGATGTTAGCCGCTGCTATGTTGGCGGTGGGCCTGATCATCAATTGGATCGGCATGAAGGTCGCGGGACGTATTCAGATCGCAGTCGTCATAGCTATCGTTGCCGTCCTTATATTCGCTATTGCCGCAGCACTTCCTCAGATGGAAACAGTCCATTTCACCCCGTTTGTTCCACATGGCTGGCTCTCCGTCGGTCAAGCGGCCGCGATTCTGTTTTGGTGTTTTATCGGTTGGGAGGCCGTGTCCCATATGTCAGAGGAATTCACCAATCCCCAGCGGGCGGCCGTTAGAGGTGTGACCATTGCAGCCGTCATTGTTGGTTTGCTTTATTTCTTAACTGCGCTGGCTACTGTGGGCACACAAAGTTACCTTGCAGGGGATTCGGATGCTTCGCTCGTATGGGTGATCAGTCGGGCTATCGGGCCATGGGGCGCAATAATTGCCGGCTTGACGGGTATCTTTATTTGTACCGCTACTATTATTGCTTATGTTGGTGCCGCTTCACGTGTCGCTTATGCTTTATCCCGGCAAGGACAGGCCTTTCGCTGGATGGGCATGTTATCCCAACGATTCCATACCCCTATCGGTGGCATTGCTTTTCTTAGCGTCTGCTTCGTGATCATTATGGTGTTGTACGGTAGTGGTACTGTTTCACTCACTAACCTGATCCAGTTCCCGAACGCCACCTTTATTCTGACCTATCTCGGAGGTTGTGCAGCAGGAATTAAGCTTCTGCGTGGTAGTCGCTGGGGGGTTTCCATTAGTTGGATATCGTTCATCTCTACGGCGATCGTTTTCCCCTTTGTCGGATGGGCTATGCTGTACCCTTGCCTGATCACCGCTGTCTTATGGATCACAGACCGAATTCGGCACAAACGGACTTTCAGTCATCCGGCTTCTACCATCACTGAACAAGAAAAGGCTACTGTCCGTCATGGGTAGTAGCCGCTCAAGGCCTTTACTCTAATTTTTCACTGGAGTAGGGGCCTTGTCCTTTTTCGCAATTTTCAAATACTGATGAAGCTCATGTGTAAGCTGCAATAATGCCGAACGAATCTCAAATTCCTCCCGGGTTGCGGGAAGCTCCATTGCTTTAAATTCTTCACGAACCTGCTCCAGCAGCTTCTCAGTCTGTCCCGTATAATGTCCAGCCAAAACGTCATTGCTAAGCTGGTCGAACAGCTCGGCCAGAAGCTTGGCCTGCGGCATATGCTGATACATTTGTGCGATCAACTGCATCATGTTTTGGATCGAATCCAGCTGCTCTTTTCGCATATAAAAATACACATTCCAACCCTCTTGGGGACGAAGCATCTGATTTTCCAAGGAACGCCCCGCCTCAGTGACCCCTTTGGCTATCACGCTGTTCGCTTCAATAACTTCCTTGCCATCCCATATGTATGCTGGACTACGCAGCGTATTGGCCATATTTCTGAATATAACAGAAAATGTCCGATCCACTTCCTGCCGAATTTGTTGCATTGTATTATCAGAACCCGGCATATAGGCTAAATTGACAATCATCGCGGAACCCAGTCCAATCACTAGCAGAGCTAGCTGGGTCAGCAGTACCTCCATATCAATCACACCGCCGCTGAATACACGAAAAACCACGACCGAGCCGGTGACGATCCCTTCTTTAAAGCCCACCCGTACAATGACTGGAAACGCCGTTAAAATATATAATGCTAGTACCCAATCATGAAATCCGAATACCACAAACAAAACACAAGCAAAAAGAAGCCCCACGACGGATGCAAAAAATCTCGCCGAAATGGTACGGAGACTTCTCTTGCGTGTGACATCCACCCCCAAAATCGCTAAAAGCCCTGCTGAGGTGGCTCCATGAATGCCAAAACCCTCCGCAATAAGTACGGCCATTAATGCGGCAATAGCCGTTTTAATCGTACGAAAGCCCATGAAAAAATTCTGTCCTCTCTAGATGAAATCTGTTTCCACATTTTCATAAATATTAAGTATTTCATTTTCATGGTACTTTATTTTCACGTTTTACACAAATGTTCAGAAATTTTATTATTACCGATGAGGACGACCGGAAAGCAGACGATGCTCCACATACACGACCGCCTGATACATCAGTGTAGCTACGACAGCAATGATCAACAAACTGGACATAACCAGCGTGAAATTGAACACCTGAAAACCATAGATAATCAAATAGCCTAAGCCGTTTTTGGCCACCAGAAATTCACCAACTATCACGCCAACCCATGCCATACCGACATTCACTTTCAGCGTAGAGACGATTGCAGGAAAGGATGCAGGTAAAATCACCTTTTGAAACGTATCCCGGCGTGATCCGCCAAACGTACGAACCACTTTGATCAGATTCGAATCAACTTCCTGAAAGCTGTTGTATACGACTAGTGTCGTAATAATGACCGTAATGGAGAGGGTTGTCATTAGGATAGCAGTAAATCCCGCCCCAAACATGACGATAAAAATTGGACCTAGCGCCACCTTAGGCATACTGTTGAACACGACCATATAGGGATCAAGCACCCTCGACAAAAACGGTGACCACCAAATAAGTACAGCCAGCAACGTACCTAACAGTGTACCGAGTAAAAACCCCGCCATCGTTTCTCCCACGGTGACACCTACATGTCCCCATAATTCACCACTGACCGCATCCTTACCGATCTGGGTGAAAATTTTGCTCGGATAGCTGAACAACAGTACATCAATCCACTTCAAACGGCCTGCAATTTCCCATAGCACAAACAAAAGCAGTAAAATAGCTGTCTGTACACCTGTCACTAACCATCGCTGCGAACGCCTGCTGCGTAAATACGCCTGATGTAGTCCTTGAATCCAACGTTGCTCAAGCTGATCCGCTTCGTCCTTCATACGTTAACTCACTCCTTTGCTCCCGAAGCCTCCAGTTCACCCCATATTTCATGAAAAAGCTCATTAAAACCCGGCTGCTCGCGTGCATAAAAAGGCTGAGCTTTTCGGATGCAATCCGGAATCTCGAAGGTACGTCGGACATGACCAGGATTTCGACCCATCACTATAATCCGGTCACTGACCGCAATGGCCTCGGCCAAATCATGTGTGACTAAAATAGCCGTCTTTCTCCGCTCGCGCAAGGTTTCCGCAATCAGATCTTCCAGCTGTAGCTTGGTTTGATAATCCAGCGCGGAGAAAGGCTCATCCAGCAGCAGCAGCCCCGGATTGGTCGCCAGCGTCCGTACCAGCGCCACGCGCTGACGCATTCCCCCAGACAGCTGGGACGGATGCAGATGCTCCTTCCCTCCTAGACCCATGCCTTCCAGCAACAGCCGTGTCCGCTCACGCGCAGCTTCATCCACTCTATTGCCTAGCTCCAAACCCAACAATGCGTTATCCATTATCGTCCGCCACGGGAACAGATAATCCTGCTGCAGCATGTAACCGACCTCTGGACTCGGACCACTTACCGGCTGACCTTGCAGCATGACTTGGCCTGCCGCTGGACGCAGTAGCCCCGCGATCATGGACAGGATCGTCGTTTTGCCGCAGCCGCTTGGACCAACCAAACTGACAAACTCCCCTGTCTCTACAGAAAAATCAATATTCTCAACCGCCAGCGAAGCTTCACGATCCGTTACATAGACATGCGTCACTTTCTCCATTCTCACCATCGGGATGGTCGCGTCCGAAGTGAGGCCACTCCGTTCCTCCATCATGACGAACCTCCAGCACCGACACCTGCATCCGTAGATTCAGTTGTGCTCTTTTTCACAGGCGGTTCAGTATTCCCGGTAGAGTTTGATGAAATCGCTTGTTGTGCAAAGCTTGGGTTCACTAGCTTATCTAGTACAACCGGACTTTTAAGCTCCCCTGCCGAGGTCATGACATCCTGTAAGTTCTTCCATTCCTTTTCCTCAATCATCGGGTTCAAAGCATAGGTACTCTGTTCCTTATATCGTTTGATACTACTCGTCAAAACAGCTAAATCTGTATCTTTAAAATAGGGCGTGATTGCTTCAGCAATCTGTTCAGGTGAATGCGTATCAATCCACTGTTGTGCCCGATATACAGCATTTGTAAATTTCTGTGCAGCCTCGCTATTTGTGTTCAGGTAGCTTTGCTTAGCCATATATACCGTATACGGCAACTCGCCGCTCTCCACACCGATAGAGGCAACTACCCGTCCACGGCCTTCCTTTTCAAAAATAGATGCCTGTGGCTCAAACAGCTGCACATAATCCCCTGTACCGGAGCCGAAAGCAGAGGCAACATTAGCAAAATCAATATTTTGAATCAGCTTCAGATCCTTATGAGGATCAATGCCGTGTTTGCGAAGCGTAAATTCAAGTGACATTTGCGGCATTCCGCCCTTGCGTTGCCCCAAAAAGTTTTGTCCTTTCAGCTTTTCCCATTCAAAGCTATCCTGCGTTTGACGGGCAAATAAAAAGGTACCATCCTTCTGTGTCAGTTGGGCAAAATTAATGATAGGGTCCTCTGCTCCTTGCTGATACACATAAATAGATGTTTCCGCGCCGATCAGCGCGATATCTGCCTGATTGGACAATAACGCCGTCATCGCCTTGTCACCCCCGGGAATCGTTGCGAGTTGGACATCCAGTCCCTCCTGAGCAAACATCCCCTGGCTCAAGGCTACATACTGCGGCGCATAAAAGACCGTACGGGCTACCTCGCCCAGTCTGATCTCAATCGTCTGCTCCCCTCCTTTAGGGGTGCACCCACTGAGCAACAGTAATCCGAGTAGTGCCGCAGCCACCACAGCTTTGAAACGAGCGCCGTTTTTCATCCTTGTTCCCTCCCCACCTTTTTACATCGGTTGACTTCATATATTGTTATGCGACTGTCGTTATAATGGTTAATCGCACAAAAAAAACCCGCGTTCGCCTAGGAACGCGGGGTAGATGCATATATGATTATTTTATAGTTTCTAAATTACAGCTTGTATATGGAGGTATATTTCTCTTCCAGATAGTCGGCGAGATAATCCGGGTTCAGCTCCTCACCTGTAATGGCTACAATCAACTCGGATGGCGTCCGACTCTTGCCGTAACGGTAAATACGTTCGGTCAGCCATTGCTTGATCGGCTCAAGTTCCCCAGCAGCAATTAATTCATCCAGATTGGGCAACTCTTTGCGTAATGTCGCCAAAATTTGCGCTGCATACATATTGCCAAGCGAGTAGGAAGCAAAATAACCAAAATCACCACCGGACCAGTGAACGTCTTGAAGTACGCCCAGTCCGTCATTCGGTGGTAGAAGCCCCAGGTAGTCCTTATATTTCGCATTCCACACCTCGGGGAGACGCTTCACATCCAGCTTTTCATTAAACAGCATTTTTTCAATTTCATAACGGATAATGATATGTAAATTATATGTTAGCTCATCCGCTTCAATACGAATCAGTGAATTTTCCACACGGTTGACTGCCCGGTAGAATTGCTCTGCCGTAACCTTCGCCAAACGATCAGGAAAATGCTTTTGCAAATCATCGTAATACCGATCCCAAAAAGCACGACTGCGTCCGATTTTATTTTCCCACAAGCGCGACTGGGATTCATGAATCCCCATAGAGGTTCCTCCAGACAGTAGTGATCCTGCCAGCTCTGGAGCAATATTTTGTTCGTACAGTGCATGGCCTCCTTCATGCAACGAACTGAAAATAGCACTGGTTACATCATCTTGCAGATAATGAGTTGTTATACGCACATCACCTGGATTTAATCCTGTTGCGAAAGGATGTACACTCTCATCCAAACGACCTGCGTCAAAGTCATACCCCATCTGTCCTAAAATGAACAGGCTGAACTTCTCCTGCTGCTTCACATCAAACACACCATCTAAAAAGCTCTTATCCGGCTGGTTCGATGAAGCCTGAATTTTAGACAATAGGGGCACAAGGCGCTTTTTGAGACGATCAAACACAGCATCCAACTTTTCAACCGTCATCCCCGGCTCATATTGATCCAAAAGCGTGTCATACTCTGTATCCTTAACACCCCAGTAGCCGATAAACTCACGCTTCATGTCTACGATTTTAGACAAGTACGGTTCAAATCCGGCAAAATCGCTATGTTCCTTTGCGTCCTCCCACTTGCTCTCTGCCTGTGCTGCAAGAATGCTATACTGCCGATATCGGTCTGCCGGAACCGAACGATTCAGTTCATAATTTTTACGGCATTCCTCCACCAATCTGCGATCATTGTCCTCCAGTTGCTTCAGCTTATCTTCTGCGGCAAAAAATTGCAGCAATTGTCCCATTTCATCCGAGATCATCAGCTTGAACATTTCAGTGGACAGCATACCTAACGTCTCCGACCGAATGTCAACGCCCTTGCGCGGAGCACCAGTCCGTAAATCCCAGTGCAGCAGACCTACTGCTTCGCCATAACTACTAATTTTTTGTGCGAGCTCCTTTAAAGCCGTCAATTGATCCAACGTCTGTTGCGCCATATTTGAGGTCACCTCTTTAACTTAAAATGGTTAAAACTTTACAATACCTATACTTGATGATACTTATATTAAAAAGTATAATCAACACACAACATGTACGACCAGCTCCTAAGACCTGAAATAAACGTTGGCTGTACATATCAAACTTTATGAGAATCTGGAGGGAACAATCGTGGATCACATCAAAGAAATTTTAGAGTACAATCGTGTTTTCGTAGAAAACAAAGAATACGAGGCCTATAGAACGGGCAAGTTCCCCAATAAAAAAATGGTCATTATCACCTGTATGGATACACGGCTAACAGAGTTACTCCCTAAAGCCATGAACCTGCGTAATGGTGATGTGAAAATCATCAAAAATGCGGGTGCGATTATTTCACAGCCCTTTGGAAGCGTAATGCGCAGTGTACTAGTCGCCCTGTATGAGCTGGGAGCAGACGAAGTAGTGGTCGTGGGCCATTATGAATGCGGCATGGCTGCATTAAATGCAGACCACATGGTCAATGAAATGCTCGATCGCGGAATTTCTCAGGAAGTGCTGAATACATTAGAAAATTCAGGAATTAAGCTAAATAAATGGTTGAAAGGTTTTGACAACATTGAAGAAGGGGTAAAAACTACCGTGAAGCTTATTAAAAATCACCCGCTTCTCCCCCCTAATGCCCCCGTTCACGGCATGGTTATTCATCCAGATACAGGAGCGTTAACGCTTGTCGTTGACGGGAATGAACAGTAAATAGGATACGCTTCGGCAGAAAGTTACTAGGTAGTTTAAGCTCGTACATACGAGCTTAAACTACCCTTTTTTATGAAAAAAAGCGCATATACGTGGAAAATGACAGGAGCCAATTTGGGCTAACCTGTGAACGACCTGTCTGAAAGTTGTCAAACCATACAGTTTCAGTGTACACTTTTCATGAAGCTGCAGAATACCTGCCGCAGTGCTGTTACAACCGTTACTATGATGGATGAAGGAGATAAGATCTATGAATTTACTATCGTATGGTCTGTTGGGGCTTCTCGCAAGAGAGGAATCCTCCGGCTATGATCTGATGTTGCGTATCCAGCCTTTTTGGCAGGCCAAGCACAGTCAGATCTATCCGCTACTGGCCCGTATGGAGGGCAAGGAACTACTAGCCTCCCGTTGGATTCAGCAGTCCGACAAGCCTGATAAGAAAATGTATACCATTACCGACAAGGGAATCCATATGCTTCAGCAATGGTCCCAGGAAGCGTTAGCTGCTCCGGTTACACGGGATGAATTAAGTCTTCGACTGTTCTGTCTTTGGTTGACAGACAAAAGTAGTGCCAATCGTATGCTGGAGGAACGCAAACGTCATTTTATTCAGAAAATCCAGCATCTAGAGGATATTCTGAACAACATTCCCGCAGAGAATTTACATTTTGGCAGTAAGAGCTTTGGTGACTATATTTTAGTACAAAAAGGGCTTTTGAATGCTAAAGCAGGTCTGGAATGGTGCCAAATGGTTCTGCACATGCTGCTTGCCGGTGATGTCAGTGCGGACACTAATCCGTTTTCACTTAAGCCGCAAAGCTGAATGCTTTTGCTAATCCATGCATAGGATTTAAGGAACGTTATTATTTAATTATTTAATTATTTAATTATTTAATTATTTAATTATTTAATTTTTTAATAATTAAAATTCTTTGAAACCCTTTTCCATGCCATTCGTATTACTAGTAAGCGGTTGTTTGACCTATAAAACAATTTACTAAGGGGGATTATATTTACATGAAAAAAACATTCACTTTGAAAAATATGATGATGCTGATGATGGCTTTTACCCTATTCATTGCTATGATCGCACCATCTACAGCTGATGCAAGGCGAGGCGGCGGGTTTAAATCCGGGCCTAAATCGTACCAATCTACACCAAGCAAGGCGAATGACAGCAATGGCATCAATAAGTCAGATAGCGGAACCAAGTCAGGGGCAACTGCCGGTAATACAAGCAGAACTGGTGGATTCCTTGGCGGTGGCGGCGGATTCCTGAAAGGTATGATGCTGGGCGGTTTGGCAGGTATGCTCTTCGGTGGATTGTTCGGTAACATGGGCGCATTAGGCAGCTTGCTTGGCCTTGCCGTTAACGTTCTCGCCATTTATGTCCTGATCATGGCTGGAGTAGGTATCTACCGTGCTATTAAAAATCGTCGCAGACCAGATGATTCCCGCGGAGGACGTTACTAAGCTATGATTTTGAGTATGGATGAGATTGTCAACGCTATTTGCTTGCATATGGCTGAACGCAAAGGTGTCCAGCCCACTGATGTGACAGTAGAATTAAGCTGGGAAGAGGATACAGGTTATTCAGCAGAAGTCCATGTACAGGGCCGCAGTCAATATCTGGTGGAAGCCAATATGATTGAAGCAATTCTGAGATACCTATATTCCGAATACAATATTCGTGCCTATCGCGAACAAATCAGATTGGATCTGGATGAAGAAATTACTGCTATTGTCCAAACTTGATTATTTCGCATAAGATCGTCACACAAACTTATTATAAAACAGAAGAACCGACCTTTGCTTGAGGGCAAAGGTCGGTTCTTTTTTGTTGCTCGTTTCTCTAATAGATCAAGGTGCTATAGTATTACATATAGACGTGGACGTCCCTTGCTATATGGATTCATTTGCTCTATGAATAGCCTGTCTGCCAAATGATGGAACCGGAGCTACCTGTACCCGCGGCACCCTTTCGAGTAAGCCACTACCGTACATTTCCCGAAACGGCTGCTCTTCCATATGAATATAGCCTATATAGCAGCCGCATTCTTTCATTCGGCACGGACGTTTGCTACTCAGACCCTCAAGACCATCCCTGTATAAGTGTCCAAGCACCCGTCGATCCTGATAGCAGTGTTTTACTCTTCCGTCACCCTGGACATAAAATACATCTTCACCGGCGCGACATCCCCGCCCCTGACTGCTATAATCCTTTAAATTCCATTGAAAATAGGGGTCTATCGCAGTTAATTCAGCAACCTCAGCATCTGTATAATAATGTGGACGATCCTTGTAGGCGTTGATCCACAAATAAACATCCCTTGGAAGTTGCGATCGCAAGGAACGAATAGCCGGAAATGCCTGTCTTAACCCGACGGTACCGACACTATAGGAAATACCAAGTTCATATAGCTTTATAGCCTGCGATATAAAAACTTGCTCTTTCGTCTCTCCAGGGTGATATGTAGCCCACAGCGCAGCAGTCTCCGGGTTCAGTTCTTGCGTCCAATCCAGCTTAGTCGATAGATTCGTCTGTACCGCCACTTTTTCCACATGCGCCATGTGGGAAAACTCAATCATGGTCTTGCGATACCAGGAATGAATTAAGGCTTCTCCATACGGATTAAAAAAAATAGAGAGACGATGCCCCAAAGCGCCCTGTTCCCGTACCCAATCAGCAAAACGTTCCAACTGGGCCCGATCCTTGTTCAACGTTTCCCGACTATCAACGTTTTTACTGAACGGGCAGTAAGGACAAGCATAGTTGCAAGAGGTCAACGAACCACGATAATATAAGGTCGCTCTCATGCGCCTACATATCCTTCCATGCGCTCACGCACTGACGTGGAGATCATCCAGTCCCCAATCGCATCGGAATAGGCCATTCCTTCTTCTGTAAGTCGCAGCGTACCCTCCTCGACGACAGCCATACCAGATTCCAGCAGCAACGACATTCCTGTAAAATCGTCCGACAGGGATACACCGAAGCGCTCTGCATAGGCCGATAGCTCCAAACCTTCCCGATGAAGAAGCGCCTTTAAGATAAAGCGTCGTTTACTCTCATCCACATTTAAAATAAAGCCGTAGTCAGCCAGATCATGACGTTCCGCAGCAACATAATCTGCGATAATACTACGCGTAGCTGCTGCACTAACACCATAACGGCTAGCATAGTGGACATTGCGTGTATAGGAGCGTGCACCACACCCCAGACCGGCCATACCTTCCTCCTGACAACTGTAGGGCAAAAGCTCTTTGCTGGATATACCATCATTTTTAGCAAAACGGCGCATGGAATATTGTACATATCCTGCCTGTTTGAGCCGTTCACGCGCCACTTCATACAAAGTAAGGCGAATATCATGATCCAGCCCGGTGTAGCCTGGCTTTAAAATCGTATTTTCTCGAATATATAACGGGTAAAGAAAAATCTCTCCTGGCGAGTAAGACAGTGCTTCCTCTAAAGAATACAGCCAGGTTCCCACCGTTTGACCAGGCAGGCCATAGATCAGATCCACGTTCAGCAAAGGAAAGTTGTATTCCACCAGCCGCTCAAGTGCTTCTCTAACAAGTTTTGGCTTCTGAGGTCGGTATATGGCGGCACTTTCTGATTCCACAAAGCTCTGAATTCCCATGCTGACACGATCTGTCCCGCGGCGCTTGAGCACCTCCAACCTATCCTCAGTCACAGTATCAGGAGAGGTTTCCACCGAAATAGAAGCTCGTTTAGGGTCCAGTCCCATTATATTTTCCGCAATGTCAAACAAACGCTCCACCAAAGGAGCCTCCAGTAAGGTCGGTGTACCGCCGCCGATCGCAAAACGCGAAAAAGGCCGACGGCCCATAATTGGTGCCCATTGCTTGGCTTGTCTTTCTAGCGCATCCACATACTCCTTATGTACATCCAGACGCTTGTCCGGCAAAGTGAAGAGATTACAAAATCCACAGCGAGCCGCGCAAAATGGAATATGCATATACAAAAAATAGCTTTCTAACTCCTCCTTCTCCCACAACTCCTGCAATGAGGGCGGTGTATCAAACGGACGATAGGCCGTTTTATGTGGGTAAGAGTACAGATAGGAGCGATAGGGAGCTTCACGGATCGTGCGTGCCCATTCAACAGGAGTTTCAGGCCACTGAAACCTAGACGGTGTTAAGTTTGTATCTATCTCCGAGGCTGCCGCACCCGTTGGATGCGAGTGATTCAGATTCATGGCTTTCATTTCTGCTCCTCCCTCGCGCTGGATTGATTTCTTGATATTTTACCAGTGCAATCTATATTTCTATTTGCTCTATAATATAAATTCGCGGTAAGGCACATTCCAGACTACCTCATGCGCCAGACGATGTCCTTCATAGCCGTCTTCCCCATAAGCTGTACCATGATCGGAAAAAGCCATACAAAACGTTTTGCCCCGATTTCGTAAGGCATCAAACAAACGTCCAAGTTCACCATCCACATACCGCAAGGCAGCCCGTTGAGACTCCACTGAATCTTTAGCAGAGCCCTTCACAAAATAATGATTAGGCCCATGAATCGCTGATACATTCAGAAACAAAAACAAGCGCTGCGACGGGTCTGTATTCCCCAACAGTTTCAGAGCATGATTCACCTGATTCTCCGTCGAACGGGGGTTGGTAACGCCAAAGTTCATACGCCAGTAGCTTTCTTGAAAATATCCAGGCAGCACCTTGGCAAGCTTATTTTTCTTCGTGAAAAAAATAACGCCGCCGATACAGATGGTCCGATAACCTTCACCCTCTAGCCCGGACACAATATCCGGGGCATCGAACAGCCAGGTATGTGGATGCGTACGCAGTCCCGTATCCTTTGTGTGAAACAGTCGGATATGTGAAGTCTTATCCGTATTCGCCGGAGTCGGCAAAAATCCGCCAAAAAAAGCATGATGTGCAGCATAGGTAAAGCTACCCGGTGTATGGCGTTTTTCCCACGAGCCGGAGCCGCACAAATTCGGACAATTCTCTTCCTCCAGCTTTGCTACATCATAACGCAGGGTATCCAGCGTAATCATGACAATATCATGAGAGCCGACAATTTGGTTCATATCAGTCATATCTGTCTTTCCTTTCCCTAACCACGCTCCTATTAGCGAGGTGCTGCATTTCCCATTCATACGGATTCCAACCCTGATGTTCAACCCGGTACAGCAAATCACCGAACGGATTAACATCCAACACATAGGGACGACCCCCATGAGCCGGAACCAGCACATCCAGCCCAGCGACCATGGACGCCGGAAAAACACTCATAGCAGCTTTCGCAGTAAGCTGGACCGATTCCACCGTACTCTGTGGTAATCCGGCTTCCTTCAGCGAGAGCCGCTCATTACGCAAATGCAAATTGGTAATGGGGCTGTGGCTCAAACGCAAAACCGCATGGCAAGCTTCTGATCCGCACACGAGTTGACGCACATCATAAACACGCCCGTTCAGGGTCGCTTTGGGAATCCAGCGCTCCACATGTACCCCTTCCAGGCATAGCCAGTTAAGGATAGCATGAATGTCCTGCTTATTCGTATAACGACGTAATCGTCCGGCATTATAATACACGCGCTGTCCGTGTATGATTTCCGTTCCAATCGTGGTCACCGCCAGTTCCGCGTGTGTATGGGGATGTACCTGATAGGCCATGACACCAGAAGCACCGGACCCACAAAATATTTTCACAAATACGCGGTGAAACCCGCTCTCCTTCATTGCCGTGTGCAGATCATCAACATCACGAAATGCACCACCTGAAGATGCAAGTACTGGCGGGACCCTTATGTCTACCTTGCCTAAATCGGTGCTACAACGCCGTTTGTCGAACATTACGGCCACTTCCGCCGGATCATTCATCCAGTGTGACGAGGGCCAGAGCAGAGGCACTTCATCCCGCAGCCAGGCCAGCAGACGGCAATAGCCCCGGAACCATTGTGCCGGGTGCCAAATACGACCGTGCTGCTCCTGCAGACGTCGCGCTTCTGCCGCCGCTATACCTGTGCCTTGTGTCCATTCGGGCCATGGCAACAGAGAATCGTCTCCCTCAACATCCGAGGCGCCCAGAGCAATCAACTCACGCTCTACCTCAAAGTTTTCGCCCGGTGCATCCAGACGAAGCAGCGGACCACTGTCCATCTGCCCCGCCAGTAACTGATCAATGCTCTCTTGCACAAAAGAACTGCCATTCACGCTATCCTGCGTAGCTCGTGCAGCTATTCGCAACATCAGCTCGCTCAGACCTTGTTTCTGCCGAATAGCTTCCAGCACATTCTTATAGGAAACCTCCAGAGCGGGCGGAAGCTTTAATCTGCTTCGCGCCTCCTGCAGCCCGGTAGTTCGACGATTCCCCGGATTACCGAACAAGATAAACGGCTCGCTGACATTACAGTCTGACATCCTAACCATAGAGCCGCCTCACTTTAGATCATTTTAATTTTGAAAACAGTCCGTTTTAGAAATCCATTTAACAAATTACTCAGTCAGTGATGGATAGCGCCAATCATCTTCCTCATCCGCTTCTTGTTGATCTTCCACGTTCACAGATAGACCCGAGCTTTTCCAACGTTGCATCATTTCACTAGACATATAATGATAGCTCAAATCCAGATGCTTCAGCCCTTTTATACTTTCACTAGCCAGCAGCGCTTCTGCACCTTTATCAGACAACGTACCTTGTGAGAGATCCAGCACTTCCAGCTGTCCAATCACAGGGGCATTAGCTGCTGCAATTGCAATTTCATCCTGTATTTCACTATCTTTGAGTCCCAAGTATGTAAGTTTGGGAAAAGGATTGCTGTCCAAGAACGGCAAAATATCATTGAGGTTACTGTCAAAACCATAGTCCTCGACACCCAAATACAGTTCCAGCTTGCGCAGTTCAGGCAGTTCGGCATTACGTATTTGCTGAAGAACCCTCGCAGGCAGGCCACCACAGATAATAACCAATTCCTGAAGATGGCTATGACGAAGCGGCTCCAAGCTCAGGTCCTGGCTTCCTTTGATATGAAAGGACTCCAATGCTGGAAACGCTTCTAACAACGGGGACAGATTCGTCTGGTTAATCCATGAAACCTCACACTCATCATATTCCATATCACCAATAAACAGTTTGCGTATCTTAGGGAATTGATCTTTGAGCTTCACTAACACTGGGATAAAATCCTCTGGTGAACTTTCATAGGCGCCGCCCCAATCTCCAATGATGAGATCAGTAATTTGCGCGCTCTCCGGCTTGGCTGCCAGTTCCTCAATAGATTTAGCCATCGTTTGGCCATTCTCATAAGCTTCATAATCCACTACCAATTTCACTTCCATCTTACAATTCCTCCGATCGCTTGTCTGAGATCTCGTAAACTATCTATTTCCAATTTAGTCTATCCTATTCTACCAATGTTCGTCAAAAATAGTCCCGCTTCGACATCAATCCTATGTAAAATGTGCTCAATGAAATAAAAACAAGACAGCCCGCTAAGCAGGCTGTCTTGCATATTCACAATAAACTTCTACTATTATATAGTACGTGAGTTTAGAGCCAAATTATTGGCTAATTGTAATCGGTGAGTTATCGGACAGCAATGCCAGATTATTCACGATCACATTCTCCTCATTGCTCAAACCACTGGTAACGAGTGTTTGGGAACCTGCCGTCTGAACAGTCTTCACTTCCTTACGTTTCGCATGGTCTCCGTTTACAACATATACATATTCTTTACCTTGATCCTTTTGAACTGCCGCAGTAGGAACCACAATGCCTTCTTGTGCATTGGCAGCGACAAAGCTGATATCAGCCAACATACCGGATTTCAGTTTCGTGTCTGGATTCGCTACTGAGATTTTTACAGGATAGCCTTTTCCACTTGCATCCAACGGGCTTACATTTTTAACTGTACCTGTTGTTACAATGTTGGAAGCTGCAACACGAACCTGTACCTTGTCACCTGCTTTTACATTGTTGATCTGTTCCGCTGGAACATAGATCAAAGTATTGACTGTACTCAGATTAGCGATGACCAGTGCAGGAGACTGAGCGGATACCATTTCGCCCACTTCTGCATTTTTCGTACCCACAATACCATTGATCGGTGATGTAACAACGGTGTCATCCAATGCATCCTGAGCAATGTTCACATTCAGCTGAGCCTGCTTAAAAGATTGTTGGCTGGACTCGATAACCGCAGTATTTTGAGATACTTTGAGCTGATTTTGCGCATTACTGTAACCGCTATTGGCATTACTATAGCTATTTTTTGCTGAATCATAGCTGTTGCGAGCTGTAGTTAGGGCCTTCTGCGCAGCTACCAACTGATCTTGCGCATTAGCCTGAGCATTTTGTGCATTATTGTAAGCCGCTTCCGCATTCACAACTGCTGTTTTGGCTTGTTCTAATTGTGCTTGGGTACTCGCACCTGCATCAAATAGACTTTGTGTGCGTGTTACATTTTTCTGTGCATCTGCCAAAGCTTGCTGCGTTTGTTTCACCGTATTAGCTGCCGAGGAGACACCATGTGTTGCTTGTTCTACGGCTGTAGTGGCTTGATTAATAGCCCCCTGTGCCTGATTGATTGCGCTTTGGGATTGAATCACGCCGCTCTTGGACTGCACTAAGCCCGAGTTTGCTTGAACCATCGTAGATTCGTGGGATGCTTGAGCGGTGCTTACTCCGGCTGCTGCCGCAGCTGCTGCGGCGCGGGCTTTCGCAACATTATTCCGCATGTCCTTATCATCAAGCTTGAACAGTACTTGACCCTTTTTAACCTCGGTGCCAATATCCACAGGCAGTTCAACCACTTTGCCGCCCACTTTAGGCACGATGTTCACCGTCTCCGAAGGTGTTACGGTTCCTGTATAAATATTTCCCTGTCCGATAATTCCCTGCTGTGCTTGGCTGATTTTAACCGGAACGACCATATCCTGAGCCGCCCCGCTATTACTGGAGCAGCCTGCCAGCACTGCGCCGCCGAGCACTAAAGCCGCTAATGTACTTTCTACTCTCAATATTTTCATGATAATTCCCTTTCTTTCTGTCCGTGGAAATAATGTAAGCCATCCAGTCGTATTTTATAGTTCTTTGGTTATGCTTCCGGCTGTGTCTTTGCTTTCTTCCTCTGAATAAACAAAAAGATTAGTGGAATCGTGCAAAACAGCGGTATGGATGAAATGAGGAACGTATCCCCAATTCCTCTTGATGTAGCATCCAGTGTGATTAAACTACTTATGGATGACATCCATGAGCTGCCCAATGTCGCTTGTAGCGTATGAGCCGAGTCTGGTGTAATGGACTCCGAAATTTGCTGGGCATGAGCAGCCGAACGGCTTTGCATAATGGCGGTTAGCACCGCAATCGCCATAGATGCAGCCACAGTACGTACCAGATTGGACGCTGTAGACGCATTGGCTACCTTGCTAGGATGAACGGCATTCATGCCGACCGTGGACAATGGCATCATGCAAATACCAATTCCCAGACCCCGTAATGCCATTACGGTTTCCAACCAGGCATGCGAAGTATCTGGCGTAAGCTGGTGAAGATGATAGGTCATAAAGCTGGTTAGCGTCAGGCCCACAAGTCCCAAAGGCACAATGCCGAACTTATCGAACAGCTTCCCGGCAATAGGCATCATAGCCGCCATGGCAATGGCCTGTGGAATGAGGATAATACCGGTATCAATCGGTGACACACGCTGGATATTTTGCAAAAACAACGGTGTTAGGAACGTTCCTCCGTACATCCCCATCATGACCAGACTGGAAGCAATGACACTAATCGTATATTTTGAATTCTTGAATAATGAGATTTCAATTACCGCATTATCCTTGCCGCTTTCTACATAGATCAGAAAAACAAGTGCCCAGAAAGCAACAAACAGCAAGGATACAATTCCAAAAGAAGTCCAGCCATCACGCTGTCCGTTTGTCAGTGCGTACAAAAGTGTTCCGGCACAAGTTGCGGCCAGCAAAAAGCCCGGTAGATCAAACGGCTTCGGCTCTACTTTAGGCGGTTCTTTGATTAGAAGAATAACCATTAAAATTGCAAATAAAGCAACTGGCACACTGACAATAAACAAGAACCGCCAGTTAAACCACTCAATTAAATATCCGCTGAGCGTAGGCCCTACAGCCGGCGCTGCCATTGCGGCGATCCCCCATATACCAAGGGACATACCGATTTGTTCACGCGGCATAATTTTGTAAATAATCGTCATACTCAGCGGCATAATAACACCACCGCCCAGACCAGCCAGCACCCGTGCTGCGATCAGGGAAGAATCACTCCATGCAAAAATACATATTCCCGTTCCCAGCGAAAACACGCTGAGCGCAAGAATCAAAAACTTTTTGTATCCGAGGCGCTGCTCCATATATCCGGTAATCGGTACAATTACACCAGATGCAAGCGTGTAACCTGTAATAACCCACTGAATACGTGTCGTCGTAGATCCTAAATCCGTCGTCAATCTAGGAATGGCGACATTGATCAGACTGTTGTTCAGAATGGCGACAAAGGCGCCTAAAACGATAGCGAAAAAGGCAAGCCAGCGTTCTTTGGAAGAATCTGTCGAAGGAGCAGCAGCAATATCATTGGCAGCCACATGGACCCCTCCTTTTTAAGGTGTATGAATTTTTACTTCCACGTTCGTTCCAGGGATAAGCTTCATATCCTTCGGCTTGTTCACAGCAATCTCTACAGGCACACGCTGAGTCACCTTGTTAAAGTTACCACTTGTGTTCACTGCAGGAACGAGTGAGAACACGGCGTTGGAGGCTTCGCCCACTTTACGAACTTTACCCTGAATCACCTGGTCACCTGCTGCATCAAGCGTAATATCAACAAGCTGTCCTGGTTTAATACGGTTAATATCGGTTTCTTCAATGTTCGTGGATACGTACAAGCTGTTCATATCCACCATAGTTGCAACAGCACTACCCGGCGATCCGATTTCATGCTCTTTCGAATAAATCTTAATAACGGTTCCGTTGATCGGCGCGCGCAGTACGGACTTGCTGATCATACTCGCATCCAGCCCCGATACATCCTGCTCGGCAATCGGTTCGTTACGCTGAACAACATCTCCTTCTTCCACATCAATGTGGCTAATTTCTCCGGAGATTTGCGGCATTACCTTATATTGATCGGCTTGAATGCGCGCATCGTCACTTTTAACAAAGTGTGTTGCCTGATACCAATAATAGTAGCCAATAGCTCCACCGCTCAGAATGAGCAGTACAATGAGGATTGGCAATACAGTTTTCTTACTCACTTCTTCCACCCCTGTTGTCCAAAAAATTTTATTATTCAACGCTAATATTTTAAAATTGAAATATTAGGCCATTAAACCAAATAGAGAACGTAAATAAACACATGGCAACATTCCATGCAAAAGACAGGACTAACTTTATGTACATAGGACAATCTGATCCATGATCCACAAACCGTCTTTTTATATTTAAATATTTTCATATAACTATTGTACATTGAAATATTATAGATATATTTATCTATTCAGGCAACATAAATTTTCAGTTTTTTCATAATTTTTTTTCATAAAAAAGAGCCTTGTTTCCAAGGCTCTTTCACGAAAAGGGATAGTTTACAATTAAAGGGTTACACAGTAACGTTATGAGAAAGGCGTAGGTACAGCTGACCGTTGTTTGCAGTTTTTCGCCCCCTGCCCTTCCTTCGTGTTCCTATTCATTCTATTCCCTTGAGAAGCTTGCTTTTCCATGCAACCCCCGCAACGGCAGCGTTCTGTTGTCCCATGTACATCCTCTTTGGAATCCCGTAATAGCAGCACGTAATCCAGAGATTGCTGTAAAGAAGAAGGTCCCGGAATGAAACGGACCTTCTTGCCTTCTAGCAGACAATATACCTCAATAAGCTGAGGAAGAGCTCCAAATGCATAATAACAAAATACATTTGTCATATGTTGGAACGTACTAATAACGTTAGGGTTATAGTCAACGATGTACTTTTGAATGAGCAGGGAATCTGCTTCTGCTGATAGTTGCCAAGCAGCCTGAACAATAAGCGAAATATTGACCTCTAACTCAGGCACAGACGTACAAAATTGTTCATACAGCATTACAGGTACCAGCAAGTCATTATTTAAGCCACAAATTTTTGACAACTCACCTGACACTTTATTTTTGACATCCCAATAATGGAACAAAGATTCAAAGCTGTCTGACTGCTTGGGCCACCATTTCTCCAGCACATACTGGACAGGGACTTCCCGCCGCACCTCTACTTCCATTCCAAAGTATTCGTTCAGCGCATGCCCTATTGCATATTGAACCCGTTGCCGCCAATTCCAACCCTCACGCCCTCTTTTCCTCTGTGATTGACGAATTGGCTGTGGAGTTCTCCACATCTCCTCAAGCTGATAGTCGTGCAGAAGAGGAAAGGCGCTTAAGCCATCGCTATTGCGCATACCTATCCCTCACTCTCTTCTCAGGACACCCCAATACCCGCCTGTGCAAATTGTCTTCCGTAAGCTCGGCAATTCTCCTTATCATCATCCAATGGATTAAATTCAATCTTCAGACTCTCCTGAATGACCGATGCGCCGCGTTCTTTGACTTTTTCCTCTACCAAGTCCACTGCGCCACAGAATTGCGTATAAGATGTATCTCCACTGCCAAATACTGCGGTCTTTTTACCAGACAAATCAAGCTCGTCTAGTTCCTCGTAAAAATCCAAAAATTCATCAGGAAGCTCACCATCTCCCCATGTATATACACCCAGTAGGAACCCGTCATATGCGAGCAGTTCTTGCGCGCTGCAATCATACGAAGCCTTCAACTCCGCCTCGTGCCCTGCCTGACGGACGCCCTCGGCGATCAATTCCGCGATTTCCTCTGTATTACCTGTCAAACTGGCATAAGCAATCATGATTTTACCCAAGTTCATCCCTCACCTTTATTTGAAATATGGGATGCTTTCACTCCCTGTTACTCAAATAATATTTGATAATGATTCTCATTGTCAAATGTTAATTTCAAAAACTAGGTTTAATCTTATGGAAATATACGCAAAACAGCCGCATTACATGCGGCTGTTGGCAGATAAACTCTATGGATAAACAAATTATTAGTTACAACATAGGTCATTACCTTATAATGCGCTCCGCCAACATGAATCCACGCTTCGGCAGAAGCTTCGAACGAAGGCTTCGTCTACCACAAAACGCTGGCTACAGGCAGTTTAGGCAGTTTGTGTTTAATTAAGTGGAACTTCAGCTGTGTTGATAAAAAATATTATGTACGTACAATCCATTCCGTCTTTCATTATTATGATAAAAAACGGATGGTTGTACGTACAAGTGGGATTGATTTCATTTTAATATGGAAGCGCTATAATTACAAGTGCATCCTAGAAAAAATATTTTGGACCATTTGACTACTTACTTATTTATGTAATCATTCGATTGTTGCTGAGGTTTGTTGTACAATAGACTCCATATGGGGATTTCTGTGCAGCTTGCTGCCTGAATCCTGAATTGACTGCTGAAGGATGGATTGTACATGTATGTAGCACAAGAATGGAAAGACTATGAAGTAATGGATACAGGCGGTGGTGAAAAACTGGAACGTTGGGGTGATATTGTCCTGCGTCGTCCCGATCCGCAAATCATATGGCCTTTGGCCCAGGAAACAGCCGAATGGCGTAATGTTCATGGACATTACCACCGTAGTTCCTCCGGTGGTGGCAACTGGGATATGAAAAAACCTATCCCCGAGCGCTGGACAATTAGCTATGGACCGCTTAAATTCCACATTAAACCGACCAGCTTCAAGCATACCGGTCTTTTTCCAGAGCAAGCAGCGAACTGGAGCTGGATGATGGATAAAATCAAAGGCGCAGGCAGACCAATTTCCGTACTGAACCTGTTTGCATACACGGGAGGAGCCACGACTGCTGCTGCGTATGCTGGAGCTAGTGTAGTTCACGTGGATGCCGCCAAAGGCATGGTGCAGTGGGCAAAGGAAAACGTTCAATTGTCCGGTCTGGCTGACCGTCCGGTACGCTTCATTACGGACGACGTATTCAAGTTCGTGCAACGAGAACAACGTCGGGGCAACCGTTATGATGCCATTATTATGGACCCTCCTTCTTACGGACGCGGACCAAACGGAGAAACTTGGAAGCTTGAAGAAAGCTTATACCCGTTTCTCGAATCCTGCATGAGCATTATTTCAGATCAACCGCTGTTCATGCTGATTAACTCTTATACTACAGGTATTTCGCCTACTGTATTGCGCAACATGCTGAGCATGACCATGCAACAAAAGTACGGCGGCCAAATTAGCGCTGGTGAAATTGGATTGCCGATCACACGCTCGGGATTGAATTTGCCTTGTGGTATTCTCGGACGCTGGGAGGCTTAAATTCCTCTTATGACTCAAAATGAACTTACCCGGCATGAGCATGCACAGCCGAATATTCCTGTCCTCTATGAGGACAATCATGTTTTGGCGGTTGTAAAGCCTGTCAATGTTCCAACGCAAGAGGATGCCAGTGGTGATCCTGATCTGTTGTCTTTACTCAAGGAAGATCTAAAAATTAGACACAATAAGCCTGGTAACGTTTTTTTGGGTTTAATTCACAGACTGGATCGGCCTGTAGGTGGAGCCATGATTTTTGCTAAGACGTCCAAAGCTGCTTCTCGCCTGTCTGAGTCGGTTCGAAGTCGTCATTTTCACAAACTGTATACAGCAGTTCTGAATGGCGTTCCTACGGCCCCACAGGGCCGTCTAACCCATTATCTGCTAAAGGATAGCCGTACCAACACGGTTCAAGCGGTTCGGCCTGGCACGGCTGGTGCGAAGGAAGCCATTTTGGAGTACCGCATGATCGGACAAGCAGATGGACTCAGTCTCGTGCAGATTAAGTTGCACACCGGACGCTCACACCAAATTCGTGTGCAAATGCAGGCGATCGGCTGTCCCCTCTACGGTGACCAAAAATATGGCGGTAATCTGAGCCGGCCCGGTCAACAGCTCGCGCTCTGGTCCTTACTCGCTGGAGCACCGCATCCGGTTAGCAAGGACGATATGAGATTTCACTCGTTACCTCCAGTCCAATTTCCATGGAATGAATGGCCCCGGTCGCTTTATGAGAACATGATTACGTCTGAAATTTGAACCGGAAAGCCCTGCCCTATCTGGATATCAACATCTTCAACCCCATTTGCACAAAGAACCTGCAACGCATGTAAACAAACATGCATTGCAGGTTCTTTTTTTGCAGAAAATTAAATTAATGCGTCATCTCATCCTTTTATGACGAGGAAGCCACGGACTGTCCCTTCTTGCTGTTTACCAGCTGTTGACGGGGATGGGCGTTTTGTGCATTCGTATTTTTGATGAAAAACGCTAAAATCAGAGCGGCCACACTCAACACTGTTGCAATGATAAAAGCCGAGTTAATCCCATAAATTGTAGCTTGGTTGCCTGCAGCCAGCATCCCCGCTTTATCCGTCACGGTCAGTCCCTCAGATGTAACAATCGATGTCAAACGGTTGCTGCTCTGTGTTGACATCACTGTCACCAGAATTGCCGTCCCAATCGAGCCAGAAATCATACGCAGCGTGTTACTCATCGCCGTACCATGTGCATTCAATCGTTGCGGAAGCTGATTCAACCCGGCTGTTTGGATCGGCATCATCAGCAACGACATCCCGAACATCCGCACCGTATAATTGATTAACAGTGTCATATAGGTGGTTGTTTCGGTCAACCGTGTAAATTCCCAAGTCGTTATAGCCATGATCAGCAAGCCAATTACAGACAACCAGCGTGCTCCGATTCGGTCAAAAATAGCCCCCGTTACAGGAGACATGAGCCCCATCAGAATCGCTCCCGGTAACATTAGCATACCGGACTGGAGCGGTGTAAAACCCCGAATATTTTGCAAATAAATCGGAAGCAATATCATACCGGCGTACAAAGCCATCGTCACAATCACGTTAATGATTGTCGTCAAGCTGTACACATCGTATTTAAAGATACGGAACTCCAGCATAGGCTCATCTGCCTTCAGTTGGCGAACAATAAACAAAATAAGCGCAATAGTCCCAACGATAAGCGTAGACAGGACCGGAATACTTCCCCAACCCGATGTTCCTGCATCACTAAAGCCGTATAATATTCCACCGAAACCGAGCGTAGACAAAATGATGCCGGGAATGTCCAGCTTTGGCTTGGACTGCTCCGTTACATTTTTCAGAAAAATAAATCCGATCACAATCGAAATCACTGAAATCGGCAGGATGATCCAGAACAAAACCCGCCAGTCATAATGCTGTACTATATAACCGGATAAGGTTGGCCCAATGGCTGGAGCAAAACCCATCGCAATCCCCAAGGTTCCCATCGCCCGGCCACGACGCTCTATTGGGTAGATGTTCAAGATAACCACCATCATTAAGGGCATCATGATACCTGCTCCCGCGGCCTGAATAAGCCGACCGATCAGCAATATGCTGAAGCTTGGAGCTACAGCACATAACAGCGTGCCTATTGAAAAAATAGTCATCGCGCTAATAAACAATTTACGAGTGGAGAAACGGGCAATCAAGAACGCGGTCACCGGGATCAATACCCCATTCACGAGCATAAAGCCCGTACTAAGCCACTGAGCTATATTGGCATCTATATTCAAATCACTCATCATTTTCGGTAAAGCCACACTGATCAACGTCTGATTTAATATCGCTACAATCGCGCCAATCAACAGAGCGGCCACAATGGGTGCTCTGCGTACATTACCTCGTAGTGTCATTTGAGGACTGCTCAAGTTGATTCATTCCCTTCGGTGTTAATTTCATGATCATTTGTTTATGGATATCCAGAACCATCTCTAGCTGCTCCTTCGGGATGTCCAGAATGGGCAAGACGCGCTCCATCCACATGGCGTCTACTTTTTGCATGATATCTTTTCCTTCCGGCGTAAGCGTCAGCACTAAGGATCTACGGTCATGCTCATGCCGTCCGCGAGCAATATATCCCGCCTTGGTCAAGCGGTCAACTACCCCACTCATAGAGCTGCTTCCCACATGCGCTATGTCTGCCAGCTCGGATAATCCGATGTTGGGGCGTTTATTCAGAATTGCCAAAGCCATATGCTGAATGGCCGTCAGATCCAAATGCTGCTCCTCATTCCAGAAGGAATAAAATATCGTTTTGTTAACCTCCCTTACCGATTGAATAATCCGGTACACCTCAAGTCTGTCTTCCTCTCTATCACTCACTGGAACCATCCTTCTTTCTAATATCCAATTGACAATCCATATACATATACATATACTAGAAACTATTTGCATACGAAATGTTATTTATTCATAACTATTATTTTATCATCTCTTATGTAAATGTCAACATTCACCCAAATATCACCTATACTTCAACACAAAAAAGCGCGGTATGAATACCACGATAGGTATTTACATCCGCGCACTCCTACTTACCTTAAAATGATAATCTGCTGCGTACAGCTACTTTTCATGTAGCCGCCATTCTAGTTATTCTGCTCGCTCTATTGGTTCCTTTACTCCCTCAGCCTCACTTGTCATTACTGAAGTTTTCGCCTTCGTTGTAATTTTCCCCAACAAATAAACCAGCAAATTTTGATTGTGCTGAGAAATTCGGTTTAGTGCAGAACCCAGAAAATCATCCCGGATTCGCAATCCACGCTCTACTTCTTCTCTCCCTTGATCCGAAATGACAATCCATACAATTCTACGGTCCTTTACGTCTCTGAAACGGGTGACCAGTCGATTCCGCTCCATCCGATCCAGCAGCATCGTAACCGCGGCTGGTGTGGTGGCGAGATATGGGATTAGTTGAGACGGTTTCATACGGCCGTATTCGTTCAAAACCTCCAGCACCGTAAGTTGAGCTTCCGTTAGTGATGGAGCCAGCTGCTGCTCCATATGAACCTTATAATCCTTAGCCATTCTGGACCAGATTTTCGCAAATTCGGTCGTTTGCATTTTGCCTCACTCCTTTAAATAACAGGGTCAGTAAAAGCATCAAAGTTACCGTATGGGCCACCGTCCGGATTGTATTTCATCACATTAAATTTTCGCCATTCAGCCCCGGTTTCCTGCCGTTTTTGGAGCACGAAATGAAAAGGGGAAGGAAGTCTCACCTCGGTTTTGAAGGCTGGTCAGGGTTCGACAGCATGACGGCAAAAAGGTCCTCATTCGTGCCGGAATGGCACGAGAGGACCTCTCTTTTTCGAGCTAAAAAGCGCTTGACTTTCCTATTATTCTATGGACTGAGAAGCTTGCGGCTCACTACGCAGCAGCACATTCACAATTTCGTCCTTCTTCTCCACTGGAGCTAGCAGCTTGCCTGTATCCTTTCGGTCGGTCAAAGGAGCCTTTTCCGAAAGGAAGGACATCGTTTGTCCTTCTGCTGTGATTGCAAATAATTGAACAGCTTCACGGCAATAGAAGGCAGCCACGATTCGAGTTCCATTCGAACGTACTCGTTTGCCTTCCTTGAACTCAAAGGTGGTGATACCTTTGCCGCCTCTTCCCTGTGTAGGATAATCCAGCAGAAGCGTACGCTTACCATAACCGGACTCGGTCAGCACCAACACTTCTCCTTCATCCTCTTCTACCCACAACGCCGCGATAATTTCATCGCCTTCGGCTAGCTGTATACCTTTGACACCAGCCGAGACGCGCCCCATCGCATTAACCTCTTGCTCCTTGAAGCGTATACTCATACCCGCGCGGGTAATCAGCATAATATCCCGGGTACCCTCGCTTAACGTTACCGATAACACCTCATCGTCCCCTGCTACTTTGCAGGCGGCTACGGCACTGGAACGTTTTGTAGCATATTCTTTTAATTCTGTACGCTTTACTTGGCCCTTCTTTGTTACAAATACCAGGCTTTTTCCTATTTCCTCGATGTTTTTGAGCGGAATAACACTTACGATACGATCTTCCTTCGATAACGGAATAACGTTGACAATTGGTGTGCCCGGCTCTTTCCACTTATACTCTGGCACCTGATGTACAGGCAATAAAAAGTATTGTCCACGCTGGGTGAAGACGAGCAATATGTCCAGCGTATTCACATCAAGCAATTGGGTAACGTAATCCCCTTCTTTAACACCAGAACTTGAACGTTCCCCGCCTGAACGAGTGAATGACAACATACTTGTGCGTTTCACATAGCCATCTTTCGAGAGTGTCAGCAGCACATCCTCTGCTCCCACCATGACTTCCAGGTTCACCTTAATCTCTTCTACCTCGCCCTGGATATCTGAACGACGGTCAATGCCGTACTTTTCGCGAATTTCCAACAGTTCCTTGCGAATCAGGCTGATCAGCTTGCGATCACTTTCCAGAATAGAACGATATTGCGCGATTTTTTTCTGGATGTCACCCAGTTCTTTTTCAAGCGTGGTGATTTCCAGATTGGTGAGACGGTACAACTGCAAAGTCAAAATAGAATCTGCCTGACGTTCGCTAAAACCAAACATCCATTGCAAATTATTTTGCGCGTCCTGGCGATTTTTGGAAGCTTTAATGGCTGCGATGACCTCATCCAGAATGTTCAGCGCCTTGACCAAACCTTCCAGCACATGGGCACGATCCTCTGCCTTTTCCAGTTCATACTGGATACGGTGAGTGACAACTTCGCGTTGATGGGCGATATACGCTTCCAAAATGGACTTTAGCCCAAGCTGATGTGGCGCTTTGTTCACAATAGCTACCATGTTGAAGTTATATGCCACCTGTAGGTCGGTTTTTTTCAGCAAATAAGCTAAAATCCCTTCCGCATCGGCTTCCTTCTTCAGCTCCACAACAATGCGCAAACCATTTCGTCCGCTTTCGTCACGAACCTCGGCAATCCCTTCCACCTTTTTCTCCAGACGGATATTCTCCATGGCGGTTACGAGCCTTGATTTGACGATCTGGTATGGGATTTCGGTAATGACTAGCTGCTGCTTACCTCCGCGCAAGGACTGAATTTCCGTTTTGGAACGAATATAAATACGTCCTTTTCCCGTACGGTAAGCGTCCTTGATGCCTTCGCCACCCATAATGAGTCCGCCAGTCGGGAAATCAGGACCTTTGATAAAGGTCATAATCTCTTCCAGCTCAATCTCTGGCTTTTCCATCACCGCAATGCTGGCATCAATAACTTCGCGTAAACTATGTGTAGGGATCTCTGTCGCAAATCCCGCCGAGATCCCACTGGAACCGTTCACCAACAAATTTGGATAACGAGACGGCAACACAACGGGCTCTTTGGCCGAGTTATCAAAATTGTCCTTGAACAAAACCGTACGCTTTTCAATATCGCGCAGCATTTCCATTGCGATCGGAGACAAGCGAGCCTCCGTATAACGCATAGCTGCCGCCGGATCATCATCCTGGGAGCCCCAGTTACCGTGACCGTCCACCAGCACGTGACTCATTTTCCAAGGCTGCGCCATCCGTACCATGCCGTCGTATATCGACGAGTCACCGTGGGGGTGGTAATTACCCATAACGTCCCCAACGGTTTTGGCCGATTTACGATATGCTTTATCCGGCGTATTGCCCGAATCGTACATTGCATAAAGAATACGACGTTGTACGGGTTTTAATCCGTCCCGTACGTCGGGTATCGCCCGATCCTGAATAATATATTTGGAATATCGGCCAAAGCGGTCACCGACCACTTCCTCCAGAAAAGCTGGCAAAAACTGCTCCGATAAGCTCATGTATACACCTCTTTTGATAGCACTACTCTACGTATTCCGTAAAATCTACGTTTTCCACGATCCAGCGCTTGCGCGGATCCACCTTATCACCCATCAAAGTGGACACCCTGCGTTCAGCCTTGGCTGCATCCTCTATCTGAACGCGTAGCAAGGTGCGTGAATCGGGATTCATCGTTGTTTCCCATAACTGATCAGGGTTCATTTCCCCAAGTCCTTTATAGCGCTGAAGCTCAAAATTTCGTCCAAATTCTTTTAAATAATTATCAAGCTGCTCGTCAGTCCAAGCATAACGCACCGTTTCGAGCTTACCCGACTTTCGAGTTATTTTATACAATGGCGGTTGAGCAATAAATATGCGTCCTGCATCAATAAGCTCTTTCATGTACCGATAAAAGAACGTCAACAACAGCACTTGAATGTGCGCACCATCTGTATCTGCATCGGTCATAATGATGATTTTGGAATAATTGCTGTCTTCCAGCGAAAACTCTGTTCCTACTCCCGCACCAATAGCTGCTGTAATAGCACGGTACTCATCATTCTTCATAATATCCGCCAGTTTGGATTTTTCCGGATTCATCGGCTTGCCCTTTAGCGGCAATATGGCCTGAATTTTGGAATCCCGTCCCTGCTTGGCTGATCCTCCAGCCGAATCGCCTTCCACAATAAACAACTCATTACGTGTAAAATCCTTGGACTGCGCAGGCGACAATTTACCATTCAAATTGGAACTTTCACTGCGTTTTTTGCCGGAACGCATTTCATCCCGAGCTTTACGTGCAGCTTCACGCGCTCTGGATGCTTGAACTGCCTTCTTGATCAAAGTTTGTGCTATCTGCGGATTTTCTTCCAAAAAACGCTGCATCTGCTCAGATACGATGGCATCCACTGTACTCCGTGCCGAAGCGCTTCCCAGCTGATCCTTTGTCTGGCCGACAAATTCAACCTCAGCCATCTTGACACTGATTACAGCCATCATGCCCTCACGTAGATCGTTGCCCTCCAAGTTTTTATCCTTTTCTTTCAACATCACCGTTTTCCGGGCATAGTCGTTCATGACACGAGTGTAAGCGGTTTTGAATCCCGTTTCATGCGTACCTCCGCCACGTGTCGGAATGGAGTTAACGAACGAAGCGATCGTCTCTGTATAACCCGCATTGTACTGGATGGCAATCTCTACTTCAATGTCTTCTTTCTCGGCATTAAAGTGAATAACGTCATGCAGCACATCCTTGCCCTCATTCAGAAAAGCAACAAACTGACTTGCGCCACCCTCATAAAAATACTCATCTGACTTTCCGCTGCGTTCGTCTTTAAGTTGAATACGAAGGCCCGAATTTAGAAAAGCAATTTCCTGAAGGCGCTCAGCCAACGTATCGTAGTTAAAATGAATGCCTGCCTGAAAAACACGAATATCCGGTTTAAATGTAATTTTCGAGCCCGTCTTGTTAGTATTGCCCAGCACTTCAAGGCCTGTGGTCGGTTCCCCGACATGCTCCACGCCCTTCTTGTCCTGCCAATATTCAAACCGCTGACGGTGAATCTTGCCGTCCCGGTAAATTTCTACTTCAAGCCATTCCGAAAGAGCGTTCGTTACAGACGCACCTACACCGTGCAGACCCCCGGATTTTTTATATCCCGAACCGCCAAACTTACCTCCGGCGTGCAAAATGGTGAATACAACCTGAGGCGTAGGAATTCCCGTTTTGTGCATTCCCGTAGGAATACCGCGCCCGTTGTCTGATACTGTAACGGAACCGTCCTTATGCATTGTAATATCAATGCGAGAGCAAAACTTGGCGAGATGTTCATCCACCGCGTTGTCTACAATTTCCCATACCAAATGATGCAGCCCCGAAGAACTGGTGCTCCCGATGTACATGCCCGGCCGTTTGCGAACTGCCACAAGCCCTTCGAGCACTTGAATGTCGTCCGCGCCATATTCCGAAGCTCCGCTTTGTGTGCCGGACACTCCCGCAGACAAGTCGATTTTGTCGACCATTCATGCTCCCCCTTTGTCTAATCGTAACCGTGTTTTGCCTTATTCTTGATGATTTTCACCAAAAATGCAAACAGATGTTTTCTTTTACCTTGTCCATTTTAATTCAATATATCCCGTTTCGTAAAGACGGCGAATGAAACAATCAATGCCGCAGCCCCCCAAATGCCCAGTACAGCTAAAGAAAAGGGTAAGGTCATTCCCTCAATGGGGGCGGGGCTTCCAGATAAATAATCGGTTAATTCGAGGTTAACCATAAATAAATATTTAGCACTCTGCCAAGATGAAGCCATGTTTGTCAAAATAGTGCCCGAAATAAGTGCAGCCATCATGACCACGATACTTGCCGCCGTACTTCGTACCAGGACAGATACCATGAAGGCTAACGAAGCTACCACAAGACTGACGAACCAGATCAATCCGGCTTGCAGCATCAGATAATGCCATTGTGGAATCGCGTGTACAGCAGACAAATCCACCGTCGATCCAACAATTTGAAATCCGGTAAATACCGGAACATTAAAACCGCGAAAACCAAAAAACAAGCCTGATATCAGATAGCTAATTACAAATACAGCTAAAATGATGAGCGAGACGAACATATACAATGTCAGCAGCTTGCTCAGCAGTATTTTCCACCGCCTGACTGGGCGAGTCAGCAACATTTTTATCGTGCCTGTCGTCCGTTCTCCAGAAACCAAGTCGGAGGCAATGGCCATAATCAACAGCGGAACGAACAGATTAATGGAATTATCCATAAACTCTCTGGTAAAGGTGACACCACTCGGCTCATTAGGATTCACATCATTTTCCAAATAATATTGCATCTGCTGCACAAAGACCCGACGGTAGGTCTTCCATTCCTCGGGAACCCGGTCACTTCCCAGCGAGTTTTGATTATCGGTAATCGCCTGACGCAGTTCGAGCCGCCAATCATTGCCGAATTTTTCGCGATTGTTTTCTGCCACTTTCATCTGAGCGTACGTAAAAATCGGCACAAGCACAAGTAAAACAAGCAAAATGACATAAAATCGTTTCTTCTTGATAATTTTGAGTGTTTCATTTTGTACGAGCGGTAAAATGTTATTCAAGTATCTCACCTTCCGTCATTTTCAGGAATAGCTGCTCCAGTGTAGGGTTGATTTTGGTTACACCTTTAACGGAAATACCGGAAGCCGTCATTTGTGTCACCAGCTCCGCAATATGCTCTTCATCCATTTCTGTAAAAATTGCATCGGCTCCGCTGCCTGCCACAATGCTGTCATCAATTAATTCATCGGCGTTCGTAATTATTTGCACATGCGGAGAATTTTGCAATATGGCAAGACCCTGATCACGAGGCTCCAGTTGCCATACTGCCATGTGCGAGTGCGTATCAACCAATTCCCGCACACCACCTACAGCTAGCACCTTTCCCCGACTTATAATTGCCACCCGATCACATAGCAGCTGGATTTCGCTGAGCAAATGGCTGGAAACAAATACAGCCATGCCTTCTGCCGCTAGCAAACGGATAAAAGCTCTCATTTCCTTGATCCCCTTGGGGTCTAACCCGTTCGTCGGTTCATCCAAAATGAGCAATTTCGGTCTACCAAGCAAGGCTTGGGCTATACCAAGACGCTGGCGCATTCCGAGAGAATACGTACTTACTTTATCATGGATACGGCGATCGAGCCGAACCAGCTCAACGACTTCGCGGATACGCGGCTCGTCTACACCAGGCTGCATACGGGCAAAATGCTCTAAATTCTCCCACCCTGTCAGGTAGCTGTACACCTCTGGATTTTCCACAATAGAACCAATATGCCGCAAAGCCTGCTCAGGGTCACGATTTACATTATGTCCACAGACAGTAATCGTCCCTTCCGTAGGCTTAATTAAATCGACCAGCATACGAATAGTCGTCGTTTTTCCAGCCCCATTAGGACCGAGAAATCCGAAAATTTCACCCGCACGAACGTCGAATGTTACATCATGAATGATCATTTTGCGTTTGATACGTTTCTTAACGTGCTGAACAGAGAGAACTGTTTCGTTATTGCTTCTGTCTCTGCCTGCGCTGCCAACCTGATTGGCGGAATGGAAACTGGACACTGCATCCCTTGATGTCGGATTTTGGGTTATTCCAGCCCCGGTCTTGTCAGCAGATTGGATGCTCATTACTTGTTCCCTCCCTTTTTCACTTCAGCGGGTTGGCTACTTGTAGACTGTTGTTCATTATCTACTTTATCGGCATCCTTCGTGGTTGCAACTGCAAACCCTTGCGCGATACGTTCAGCGATTGCCTGATAGCCCTGTCCGTTTGGATGAAAATGATCGGAAGATAAATAGACGGGCAAATTTTGCTGGAACAAATCGAAAGTTGGAACCAGCGTCATATTGCTGTTTTGGTTGGTAATTGCCATGGCAGCCAGATTCCATTCTGTGACCACAAGATTACCGGGAATTTTCATTTCCTGCAGATCACTGAATGGATTATATAATCCGACATAGATAATTTTAGCATTCGGATTGATTTTCCCTACCTTTGTCAGCACTTTTTGCAGACGTTTGGCGGCATCAGGCACAGCTTTACGCAAACCACTGAGTGTAGGTGGCTCTTTGCCAGTTTGGGCAGCCTGAGCCCCCTGAAATAAATCATTTCCGCCAATCGAGACAATAATGACGTTAGCCTTTTTCAACACATAAGAAACACCAGGCTCATCCAGCTTGGTCAATAGTCCTTGAGTCGTCAGTCCATTAATCCCCAGATTATTTATGAGCTGAGCCTTATGGCCTTCCTGATTATTTAACAAGCTCACCGACCGACGCACAAAACCACTTCCGGAGTCATCCCCTGTGCCTTTGGCTAGCGAATCTCCAATGGCAGCTACCCGAAACTCTCCCGTCTGATTTGTAGCGGATGGCGCAGTTTGTGTCTGCGATGAACCGGAATGCACAGGTTGAGTGCTAACCATTGGCTCTGGAGCCGTGATACTTTGTACTGCTGTAATAAATCCGTACAATAATAGCAATGTGGCGGCAATGGAAACGGAACCGACAGACCGCCAAATCCATTTTGATGAATTCACTCGTGTTCCCTCCTGATAGCTTAGTGAAATAAACATAAGGCTTCTCATATCATTTTGCAAATAAACCGTTCGGAATAAAAGCGCAATAAATGCTTAGAGTCACACATAATTTCCCATGAACATGCAAAAAAAGGATGGCAAATGGCCACCCTTATATTATACTTTCTTGTGCGAATAGTTTATCCTCTCAACTCTAATCAGACGAACCAAACTATTTACTATCAGGGATGAAACTTTTGATCCATTGTCCAAAACTGCCTGGATTTCGACTTTGAATCAGTACCGTCCCTTCACCGCGAAAGCGGCATACAAGCGCTTCTCCACTCGTTACGCTGGACAACCAGCCTTTAGATGCCTTTTCAATTTTATAATCCATATAATCCGGCCATGCCACCAGATGAGCATTATCAATAATACGCTCCTCTCCTGGCGCGATGTAAATGGGATGAATGGCTCCATAAGAGGACAGGAATACCGTACCTCGACCACTGATTTCTACGATAAAAAAACCTTCACCGGAGAATAAACCTTTCATCAGGTTTTGCATTTTGGTGCTTACCTCAATACCTTCCGTGCAAGCCAGAAAACCGTCCTTTTGGACCAACAGTCTATACGTGCCATCCAGTTCCACCGCTTGTACATCACCTATACTGGCAGGGGCTAATAACACCTCAGCCGATCCCCGGGCTGCCCTCAGTTCTTGAAAAAAGAATTTTTCTCCGCTCAGCATTCTGCCTAAACCACGTAACAGTCCACCGTCTACCGTCCCCTTTATATCTACACTGGAAGACATGGAAACCATCGCTCCCATTTCCGCTTTAATCATTTCTCCGGGGTTCAACTGCACCTTGAGCATAGCAAAGGCACCTTCATGCACGATTTCGTAGCTCATTTGTTCACCTGGCTTTCCATAAGTAGTCTGCAATCCATTCAACTTGCTGATATCATACTATAAATACGTCCCTTATGTCTTTTCTGGTATAAAGCAATGGTTATGCCACTGGAGGAATAAGAGACACCAAAAGACCCGCTGAACGTGTCAGCGGGTCTCCAGATTAACGTCACGTCACTATCTTTTCGTAGCAGCGACATGACGTTATGAACGTATTTACGATCATCTTAGTTACGTGTGAACTCTTGTACCCAATATCCATTGTAGTAAGCCACACCAATTTGTGTATATTCTGCCTTCAAAATATTCTCACGGTGTCCCTGGCTGTTCATCCAGGCTTTCATCACTTCTTGTGGTGTTTGTTGTCCCATGGCAATATTCTCACCCGCATACGTATAAGTTACACCGAATTTTTTCATCATATCAAATGGTGAACCATAGGTCGGAGATGTATGGGAAAAGTAATTGTTCGTACTCATATCCTTCGCCTTGACTAAGGCTACTTCTGTAAGCTTCGCATTCGATGCGAGGGGCTTCAGACCTTTTTGGCTGCGCTCGTTATTTACAAGCTTTACAACCTCAGCTGCAAATTGGGACTTGCTCAGTTGTGCATCCGATCCTGCTGACTGGCCCGCGCCTGAGTTTGTGCTTTGTTTTTGGGTCTGTTGCTTGTTACTAGACTGCGAAGCCTTTTGGCTACCCTGTTTGGTTGTTGCTTGTTTACCGGATGAAGGATTTGCTGTTTTGTTTTTAGCCTTGTCCTTTTCAGAACCATCCTTAATTACGGTCTTTGTTATTGTAGTCGTCCCGTTGGACATATTGACGGTATATCCGTTATTTTGAAACCATTGTTGCAGTTGGGCAGTCAAATCGTCAGCTGGTGAAGCTGATGCCGGAACGATGAATCCTGCGGATAAAATGGCGCTTAGACTTCCCATCACCAGTGTTTTTTTCAACATATTCTTCATTTCGTCATCTCCTTGTTGTATAAATGCCTTGGTGTGAACGCGTCTGGTTACAACTTTGTAATCTTTACTCTAGCAGTATATCATGTTTTATAGAAGGATCAATGGTATAAAAGTTGGAAAAAAAATAGCCCCGCTCGGAATTGACCCATGCGGAACTAAGTTAAAAGTAGTGAGGCTTTAAGTATTAGATTGTCTTGTTATAGGCTGATTATCTAAGCTTTTTGCTGAAACGGTAGCCTTGCTTTTCAAAGCCGATTCGATTGTAGAATGCTCGGGCCTCTACTTGTTTGATGCGGTTATTCGCTCCGGTAATGAATAAATGATAGCATCCTTGCGCACGTCCCCACTCCTCACCACAAGCCACCAGGCGCTTGCCAATGCCCTCGCCGCGATACTCCCCGCTCACGACCAGCATGGTGATTTGTACGGCAGGATCAGGATAAGCCAAGCTTTGAGCCGTATGCATGCCGATTACTCCGACAACACGACCATCCATTTCTGCAACCATCATATTCGCTTGACTGTCCTCCCGCGTTGTTCCCATAACTTCTTTCATTACACCACAAGTCATCGGGTACCCGACTTCTCTTAGTAGTCCAGTTACGGCTTCGCAATCGCCAAGCTCTACGGAACGAATTGTCAGTACTGGAATCATCACATTGTTAGACATGATTTACCTCCACTTTCAGCATATTAGCAGCTTCTTTGGCCGTCTTCCGTGCTGTTTCCACATCTTCTGCAGCGCTAAGCGCTACAGCCATCCGGCGTCCCGGCTTGGTTTCAGGCTTCCCGAACACTCGCACCTGTGTCCGGGGTAGCAATAATGCATCATGCAGACCGCTTATTACAAAATCCCGCGTAGCCACTTCTGCCTTCAAAGTAGCTGAAGCTCCTGGTGTAAGCAGCGTGACGGATGGCACCGGGAATCCGAGAATGGCCCGCACATGAAGCGCAAATTCCGACAAATCCTGCGTGATCATGGTCACCATTCCTGTATCATGCGGACGAGGGGATACTTCACTGAATATGACGCCATCAGCTGTTAAAAACAGCTCTACGCCAAACAATCCGTAACCACCCAGTTCATCCGTAATCGTACGGGCAATGTTCTCCGCCTCCGAAAGCTGCTTGTCCGTCATGCCATGAGGCTGCCAGGATTCGACATAATCCCCATCTTTCTGAATGTGGCCAATCGGTGGGCAAAAAGTCGTACCCGAAACCGATCTGACGGTCAATAAGGTAATTTCGCTCTCAAACGGGACAAAAGCTTCAACAATGACACGTGTTGTTTTGGCACGCGCGCCTTCCAGCGCCGTATTCCAGCAGGATTCTGCATCTTCGAGTGCCCGGCATACAGACTGCCCTTTACCCGACGAACTCATCAAAGGCTTGACCACACATGGCGTGCCCAGCTCATGAACCGCCGACCGCAACTGGTCAAAATTATCTGCAAAACGATAGGCAGCAGTCGGAAGCTGTAATTTCTCGGCAGCCAGCCTGCGGATACCTTCCCGGTCCATCGTAAGACGGGCGGCACGGGCCGTTGGTACTACGTAAAATCCTTCTTGCTCTAATTCTTCCAAAGCACCCGTAGCAATAGCTTCGATTTCAGGTACAATTATGTCGGGCTTTTCCTCACGAATTAGTGCCTTCAACGCCTCAGCATCCTGCATATCCAGACAGTGAGAGCGATGGGCCACCTGCATTGCTGGAGCCAGTTCATAGCGATCAACAGCAATACATTCCACGCCAAGCCGCTGAGCTTCAATAATGACTTCTTTTCCCAATTCGCCGCTACCCAGCAGCAGCATCTTCTTAGCTTTGGCAGAAAAAGGAGCACCCCACATCTTGAACTCTTCCCCCTCTGACGAAATTGCTCTGATCTCTTTTCATCTTTATTTTCAGGGTTTAGCTCCAAGAATGCAATAGTGCTCGGCATTTAAATTTACAAAAAACGCGATTTTTTGATCTTTTTTTTACAAAAATCTGAACTGTGCTTCCACCAGCCCCCGATATATTCCATGTTTTTTCATCAATTGTTCATGATTACCACTTTCTTGGATTTCCCCATGATCCAGTACAACGATATGATCAGCATTCCGGATGGTGGACAAACGGTGAGCGACCATAAACGAAGTTCTGCCTTCCAGTAAAACCTGAAGAGCCTCCTGAATTTTCAACTCCGTTTCCGTATCAATACTGGCTGTTGCTTCATCCAGGATAAGAATTCTCGGATTTGCCAGCAAGGCACGAGCAAAGGATAAGAGCTGTCGCTGGCCCATGGACAACATCCCCCCCCGCTCCTCTACCTCTGTTTCATAACCAGCTGGCAAGTGAACAATGAATTCATGAGCATTGACCGCCTTCGCAGCCGCTTCAATTTCCTCATCCGTTGCATCCAATCGGCCAAATCGGATATTATCGCGTATCGTCCCCGAAAAAATAAATGTATCCTGAAGCACGATGCTTATCTGGCTTCGCAAGCTCTCCACCGTGACATCGCGCACATCATGGCCATCAATCGTAAGCCGCCCTGACGTAATGTCATAAAAACGGCTGAGCAGATTAATAATTGTACTTTTACCTGATCCGGTATGACCCACAAGCGCTATAGATTGGCCCGCCTCGACAGAAAGATTAATACCTTTAAGCGCCTGACGTCCCTTTTCATATTCAAAAATGACCTTTTCAAATTGGATATCGCCCCGAATGGACGGCAAGGCTTTTGCTCCCGGTTTGTTTGCAATATTCGGCTGTTCATCCATAAACTCAAAAATTCGTTCTGACGAAGCCATCGCAACCAGTAACTGATTATACATTTGCCCCAGTCGATTAATCGGTTCCCAAAAGTTCCCAACATAGTTAGCAAACGCAACCAGTAATCCCACCGTAAGCTGATCTGTCTGAATTAAATGCGCTCCAAACCAGAACAGCACAAGCGTACCAAATCCTCCGGTAATATCAATAAGTGGGCCAAAGACCTGATTCATGGCAGAAGCCTTATCCCACGATTTTTTGCTAGAGCTGTTCATATCGTCGAAATAAGCCATGTTTTCCTGCTCCTGCGTATACGCTTGTGTCACACGAATCCCCTGAATGGACTCATTCAAATGAGAGTTGATACGTGAGTTCTTCATACGCACTTCTTGCCAAGCACGGCGGATGCGTACGCGCAGCTTGGTCGAGATCAAAAACATGATCGGAACGGTCACAATTACCGCCAAACCGAGCTTCCAATTAATAAGCAGCAAAATGACAATAATTCCGATAAGCTGTACGCAGTCAATCAGGACATTCACTGCACCGTTCGTAAAAAGATCCTGTAGCGAGTTAATGTCATTTGTCACGCGCACTAATACAGAACCTGCTGGTCTCTTATCAAAAAAGTTAAAGGATAGCTTTTGAATATGCTTGAATAAATCTTCACGCAAATCGTAAATAACCCGTTGACCGATAATATTGGTGAATTTAATGCGGTACGTGCTGGCTGCCCATTGAATTAAATATAACAAGAGCACGGCACCCGTGATGAGCAGCAGTAACTTTACGCTGGGCAGTGCAGGCCATGCGGGAGCAATTGCCTTATCAATGGCCAGACTGATCAAATAAGGAACGGTCAGCTTGGTAATGGTGCCGAGAATCATCATGACCAGAAGGATCGGCAGAATCTGACGGGCATAAGGCTTCATGTATGCCAGCAAACGTTTGAATTCTGACCAGTTAAACGGTTTGTCAATGACATCATCATCTTGATAGACAAAGCGTTCATTCGTTGGCTTTTTTAACGGTTTGACTTTTTCTGCGGGTATATTCATGGTCTCACCTGCCCTTCGGATACACCGTCTGGAGCCTGAGCTATGTAATCGGCGTATTGAATATGATACACATCCTGATATGGACCTGGAGTAGCAATGAGCTGTTCATGTGTTCCACGCTGGACGATTCGTCCTTCCTCAAGCACCACAATCTCATTGGCATGACGAAGTGAAGAGATTCGATGAGCAATTATAAATGTTGTTCGACCACGCATAACCTCTTGAAAACCGGTCTGTATTTCATGCTCTGTCTCCATATCAACCGCACTGGTAGCATCATCCAGTACCAGAATTTTCGGATTTTTGAGTAGTGCGCGCGCGATGGCGATCCGTTGTTTCTGCCCTCCGGACAGTCCCAATCCACGTTCTCCGACGACAGTGTCATATCCCAGCGGTAGTTCAGTTATGAATTCATGTGCCTGAGCCAGTTTGGAAACGCGTATGATGTCATCCATACTGACATGACTTAATCCATATGAAATATTGTTGCGTATAGAGGACGAAAACAAAAACGTCTCCTGAAACACGGAAGAAATTTGAGCACGTAAATCGCGAATCTTCAAGTGACGTATATCCTTGCCATCCAACTTGATACTTCCTGCATTCACATTATAAGCGCGCATGAGTAATTGAATAATGGTAGACTTCCCTGACCCCGTTCCGCCTAAAATTCCAATGACTGATCCCGGAGGTGCGTCTAAATTGATGTCAACAACAGCAGGGAGCTTATTTCCGTAAGCAAAGGTAACATGTTCAAACGTAACATGTCCTTCCACCTGATCGGCATCGAGTTTAAGTGCTCCGGCTTCATCGGTTACATCTATGGACTGATTTAGCAGTTCCAAGACCCTTTCACCAGAAGCTTTGGACTGCGTATAGTTATTGATATGAAAGCCAATGCTCCAGATGGGGCCGATAATATACCAAATTAAGCTAAAGAAAGCGACGAGCTGCCCCAAGGTCATTGACTTCTGAATGACCAGATACCCCCCCATGCCCAACAGCAGGACCACACTGACAGAAGCTATCAGTTCCATTGCGGGGAAAAACCGACTCCATAAGGAAGCAGCCTGAATTTGATTACTTTTGTATTGCTCATTACGTACTGAAAATTTCTCAACTTCATATGATTCGCGGGCAAAAGATTTGACGGTTCGCACACCTGTTATATTTTCTTGGACCGCTGTCGTCAAGGCGCTAAGGGCAATCCGCATTTCCTGAAAGGTGGGATGAATCCGGGATTCAAACTTGAATGTGACGAAGAGTAGCAATGGCATGCTGATCATCGTAATGAGGGTGAGCTGCCAGTTAATATACAGCATCATCATAGAGCCGAATACGACCATCAGTAGCACATTGAGGAGTTGGGCAAAACCAAACCCGATAAAGTTACGAATTGCCTCCAAATCACCAGTCAGTCGGGACATGAGATCCCCCGTTTTGGCAGTGTCATAATATCTGAAGGACAGAAATTGCAGCTTTTCGTAACAAGCATTGCGGAGTCGGTACGCCAAGTAGTTACCTAGCCGTCCACCAAAAAAACCATGTAAAAATTGCATGAACCCTTTGATGATGACTACTCCCAGCACAGTCAGAGCCAGCGCCGGGACTTTCCCGAAGTCACCGGGGATGATAGCGTTATCAATTAGCCTTTGGAGCAGGTTCGGATACACCAGTCCCAGGGCCGTCGCTATCGCAAGGCATAAAATAGAAAGAAACAGATAGTGTCTCCTCTCGCGAAAAAAAACTTGCAGTTGCCTGAGCACTTCCATGTCAATGTCCCTCCATTAGTTGCACGACGTTGTTATATGGCTTAGTGAAGTTTACCATTCGCTTTCCAAGGGGGCAAAGAGGATAACAAGCCGTATTCAGGCAGGTTATCAATTGGTGGGTGATTAGACAAATTAAATCGCTTTCTTATTATTGAATATGGCTATTTACTCAGTATTGCTTTCTTTTTGGAGCATGCATAAAACACCGGGTTGTCCCACAACCCGGTGTCCTGAACTTAAATAAATGGTGTACTTATTTATCTTTACTCCAAAGCCGCAATCTTGCCAGCAAGCTCTTCCCAAACCTGTGGCTGCTCACCGCCCATAAGGGCATGCTCCATGCCACGAGTCGTCTCCAGCATTTGCTCTCGAAGCTGAGCTTTCTGCCACATTTGTTCCTCCTGCATCAGCGTAACGTAAAAAGAAGACATTCGTTCTCGTTGCTGATCCACAGCTTCCCCGATTCGCTGGCGTAATATCGGCTCCAGTTTGGTTTGTAGATTCGCTCGCCCAGTTCCTTCAAAAAATAGCTTTGGATTTTTAAAGCTATTCCAATAGTCCTTCCAATGAATAGACTCCTGCAGGGAAATTTCATTCAGCTCGGGAACAGCCCAGTTTCTGGATTCAGGAATCGTACAATCTAGTCCTTGCAACTGGTGGTTCATGTGTTCTACGCACTGTTGTATAGTCTTGTGTACCAAAATTTGGCCCGTTTTTTCCAGCCGGAGTGTGGTTGCCAGCAATTCCTGAGACAGCTCCAGTTCGATTAAACGCATCAGCTCACGACCACAAGATGCAAAAGCCGAACGAAGATCACCTACTCCTTCACGCAGAACAGATGGATGAAAAGCCTCTGCCATAAATTCTCCAGTCCGATAGGACAGCCTTTGACGTACATGATACAGCAATTCATCGGTTTCACCCGATAACACAGATGCACCGTTGCTGTCAGTCAGGCCTAGGAGCGTATGCTCCAATTCTCCACGGATGCGAGTTAATCGCTCTAATCGAATCTCACGTTCTTCCTCGCTATACCGGGCATCGGTTGCATGTTGCTCTATGCGGTTCCGCAGCCGACCCAGTTCCTGCATAGCAGAAGCAATGGACAAACCTGCCAGCTCTTCGGCTGCAAATGCTGAAAAATCATCTTCAAATGCATCAAAACGTGAAGCTGAACGCAGCGAAGCCTCTCCCTGTTCGGCAGCTTCCAACGCCAGCATACTGGAAAGCGGATAAATACGTGGTTTTCGGATTCCATTCGCCTGTAGTTGTTCCTGTACATGCCGGGTAACAGAATGCAGTTCTTCTTCAGAAGAAGCCAGATCTGATGCATTAACTATAAAAAACGTCTGATCCAGCGCCAAGGTCTCTTTAACTCGACCTAGTTGGTTCAGGAACTGGCGATCACCTTGCGTAAACGCATGGTTATAATAGGTGACAAATACAAGAGCGTCCGCATGCTTCATATAGTTGAAAGTCACGCCTGTGTGTCGTGCATTCACAGAATCCGCTCCTGGCGTATCCACTAGCACGATGCCCTGACGGGTCAGAGCGCAATCATAATAAAGGTCGATATGCTCCACAAAGCATGATTTGTGCTCAGACGCAACAAAATCCCGATACTGCTCTAAATCCACCTGAAGCTGTTGTCCCAGCAAGCTTTCAGCTTCTTCCCATCCGGCTGCGGCAGCCTTCAAAAAACTATAATGAGGCCTACCCGCAGGATGGATGCCTTCCGGAGATAAAGCATGAACGGCTTCTTGCCAGCCCGCTGCCGCGGGTTCCCCCAATCCTAATAACCGAAATGAGTATTTAAGATCTTCCCGCAACGCGTCCACTGGTTTCATATGGACGTCAGCCGTGGCATGGCGCTCAGCACTTGCAGGCGCCATTATGCGGTTAATCGCCGCTGTCGTCGGATGCGGCGATACGGGCAACACAGCTTCACCCAGCAAAGCGTTGGCGAAGCTGGATTTCCCAGCGCTGAACGCTCCGAACAGCGCCAACGTAAACTGCCCGCCCTCCAGCGCAGCGGCGCGGGCATGTAAATCCCGTACCGCCGCTTGTATGGCAGGGTACGGGCTTACCAGGGCAGCGGCAGCCTTCAATCGGGCCGCTGCTGCATCCAGCCGCGTGCGGCGGCCTCCGGCGGCAGGCTGTGCTGACGCCGTTCCTGCTAGCGGCTGCGCCGATGCGTTGCGCGGGCCAGCGATGTCAGAACGCGCAACGCCCGTTGGTGCCGCAGCTGGCGGGGCAGCAGCGGCGGTATCGGACGCCGGTGCAGGCGCGTCCGCACGGGGCAAGCCGCCTGGCGCGGACGCCTGCGGCAGCAAGCTGCGCAGCAGGCTGGCGTGCGAAGCCGAGGCCTGCACGCGGGTGCTGTAGCGGCTCGCCGCGTCCGTCTGCGCCAGCAGCGCAGTGCGTGCATCCGCGAGAGCCGCGCGGCGGGCTTCGGCTCGCACTGCAAGCTGGGCCAGCAGCTGGTCTACCAGCGTTAGCGCCTTACGGCGACAATCAGCGGTCACAGCAGCGCGTAGATCCTTGCAATAGTTCAACGTATACTCCGGCGACAACGCATTTTCCTTCACCGTCTGCTCTACCAGTTGCCGGTCCGTCACAGGGCGGATGTCATCCAGCTCCTGCTCCATCGCAGCGGACCACAAACCCTGACTGTCACCCCAAGACCTCAGTAGCTCCCGTACATGGGGAAGCAATTGTCCCTCCACCTGATCAGTCAGCATTCCTGTCAGCCGTTCCAAACGGCTTTCCTTTTCTCGCTCAGTCTTTCCTCCTGCAAACCATATTCCTGTTTTGAAGCCCGGCTTGCGGCTCTCTAAGTATTCGCCTGCGGCTTCACGTAGCTCCGCTGGCGTCAAATGTGCGTGTTCCAGTAAATGATCCAGCTCTTGACGCAGTCGTTTACGCTCCTGCTTCGGAAGCACCTTCCAGTGTTCATCTTCTTGCTGCAAGGTTTTCTGCTCTATATCCAGGCGCAAAATGGCTTCTTCTCCACCTGCTTCTTTTAACAGTGTGTTCAGTTCCTCTTCTTCAGCTGCCTGCACAGTCTCCACATGTTGCTCTACCAAATGATGCATAGAGGACACTAAACTGTATGCCAAAAGCTCTGTTTTTCGCTCCAGCAAATTCGGAATCAGGTACGTCAACTGTTTCCACTGGTTCCATGGATGATTCTGCTCCTTCAAGGAAGTAAAAAGGATATCCGTATAATGAACCTGCCAGGCATGAAAGCTGGTCTCCACCTCATTACGATAACGTGTAAATGAAAGCTCTCGCTCCCGGTGTTTATCGATTTGATTGATGATCAAATATAATGGCTTGCCCCAATCCGACAAACTTTTGGCAAAGGACAAATTATTTTCAGATTGGACATGGTTGTAATCCATCACATAAAAAACAATATCTGCCCAATGTAAAGCAAAATGTGTCGCCAGCGCATGTCCGTGGTCTGTGGAATCTACGCCTGGTGTATCCAGCAGCACTCCTCCGCTAGATAATATCGGAACATCCTCCCACACTTGAACCGATTCATAGGCTCCACCATTTTTACAATACTCAGCAAGCTCGGACAGGGACGCTTCCATGCTTTCCGGCTCTGGGTTTTCCGCTGATTTGGCTGGATGAATGAGCGCTCTCGGACGTCCATAACGGATGGACACTACATTAGCGCTCGTAGGCACCGGTCCAGACGGCAGTACAGTTTTACCACACAGGCTGTTAATCAAGCTCGATTTACCCGCTGAAAAATGTCCACAAAAGGCAATGGTCAGCTCCTGCGCATATGCTTTTTCCAGCAGATCACCTATCGCCTTCGCTCCCGCTTCATCCCCGGCTTTACGCAATGTACTCTGTATCTGTTCTATCGTATCCAACCACTTTCCCGCATCTCCTGTAATCGTTTGCATCATAAGCTACGGTTCCACTCCTTATCACTTGTCTGCACCAAATAGCTATATTGTAGCATTCCTAAGCCGTTGTGAGAATCATCACATCAAAAAAACTAAACAGCGCTCCCCGCCAGTACCTGGCTTTAGGGAACGCTGTTTTCGTACATGATAATAATAAGTTCATTTTATACTGTCCAAACGGATCATTAAAAATAAGTATTTAGGCAACCGAATGCAATTCATCAAAGCCCTCAAAGAGCACCGACGAAGCAAGATATGTATACAACGGGTGAGCCTGCTCATCACGTACATTCACCTTTTAGAACATGGGGAACGCGACACCATAATTCAGGGTCAAAATGTATGCACACTTCATTGGAACGAGGCTCTATCCATATCAGGATGGTCTGCAAGGTTCATATATGCGCCTTCGGGCTGGTTAAACCAGCCGAGCCGCCTACACCGGAGCATGCAACGCATGTCGTCCGCGAATTGAACTTAATTGGCTGCAGTCTCAAGCACTGGCAGCAAAATTTCAAATACTTGACCATGCTGTAAAATCGTAATCCCACGGGATTTGTCCTTCATTACGACCACTTCTGGCTTTTGTGACATACGCTCCAGATAATGTTCAGGTACATCACCGGAATGACTAACCGTGATTCCCTCAAGCTCGCGCTCTTCGTTTTCAGCAAATTCAGTTGTTACAATTTGCTCAAAAATATCAGAGAACGCTTCAAAATTGTCTGTATATACCGAAATGCACTTCATACTCTTCATCCTTTTCTACACATAAATGGTTAAACCCTCTGTTACTCTGTGGGTCTTTAAGCTCTACGTTCCTTATCTTTTCTGATAAGAGACGTTTTCATACGTTTCTTGCCTTCCCTGCACACATCAAGTAACGGACATACCTGACATTGAGGATTTTGAGCTTTACAATGGTAGCGTCCGAAAAAAATAAGCCTGTGGTGGGTCAAAGACCATTCATCCCTAGGTACCCTCTTCATCAGCTTTTTTTCCACCTCAAGCACTGAATCATCCCACCCTGCAAAACCGAGCCGTTTGGAAATACGCTCTACATGCGTATCTACCGCAATAGCTGGTACATTAAAAGCAGTAGATACTACGACGTTAGCCGTCTTACGGCCAACACCCGGTAGCTTAACCAGTTGATCGTGCTCCGAAGGTATCTCTCCCCCGTACTGGTCTATTAAAATACGACAGAGGTTATGAATATGCTTGGCCTTGTTTCGGTACAAGCCGATTCTGCGAATATCCTGCTCCAGTTCCTCAAGAGGAACAGCCAAATAATCCTCAGGTGACTTGTATTTTTGAAACAGGTCTGCCGTTACTTTATTGACCATCTGATCGGAGCATTGAGCAGACAATAACACGGCGATCGTTAATTCAAAAGCATTGTCATGGTTCAACTCACAATGGGCATCCGGAAACATCGTACCGATGGTGTCCAATATATGACGTGCGGTTGCTGCATTCACGGAAATCCTACCTCCTACCAAAAAAAACGTCTTGATACGGGATAGCCCGCATCAAGACGGTCACTCTAAATAATCATCCGGAAAGAAACGAATACTATTTGTGCATGACTGCCTGCATAGGCGAGAAATACACTCCTATATTATCATTATCTGTCACAGATTGCACGTGAAAAGTGTGTAAATCTCCAAGAAATTTTCATACTGTCTGATCGGTTAGCGGCTCATGGGATGATCCAAATCTACATGTCCCATTAAGGACTCTAAAGATTGACCATCTACGAGCAAATCCAACGTTTTGACTTCCTTGAATTGGAACATCGTTTTCTTCAAGGCATCGATAGCCAATTCCTCGCCGCCAGCTCCCAATCGAGCCTCGTCCGGCAGGGAAATATCAAAAGTCAATGCACCGTTATCTAATTTGATCTTATGCACGGAAATTTTCTCGGACCACAACGGGATAAGAGCAGAATCCCCACTCTTTTGCAGAGCTTCAAACGCTTTTTGCAATTTTTCCAGCTCGCTTGGATAGGTAATTTCCTTTTTCTGTTCTTTCAAGCCGTTCTCTTGTGTATCCGTATAGTACACCGTAATCTGCTGTGTTTGTCGATCTCCTGAATTTTCCGTGTCCGTCTTGGTCTTTGTAGGCTCTGTTGACGGAGATGCAGGTGTTTGACTCGCCCCATTATTTTCAGCAGATTGAGCCGAAGGTTCAGGGGTCGTCTGTTCAGGTGTACTATTTTGTGCATTCGAAGTTTGTGTTTCCTGAGATGGAGTCGCAGGAGCCGTTGTTTGCTTAGAGGCACACCCTGCACCTGCAATGGCAAACAGTGCCAGCAGACCTGCAATTACGATTTTCTTGTTCATATGTCCCCCTCCTTGCTTGACGTTGACAAGCGATTTGTTGAAGATCTATTTTACGTCGAGATACTCTGTGATTCCATCTGCAATCCCTTGAGCTACCCGGTTTTGAAAATCTTCATCAAACAGTGTGGCTTCCTCTTTTGCATTACTCAGATATCCTACTTCAAGCAATACGGCTGGCATAGTCGTTTCCCGAATTACATGGAAATTGCCATAACGAATGCCTCGGTCTGTCAGCCCCGTCGCAGGAGCAAAGTACTTATGCATAACGTTAGCGAACGCTTTGCTTGCACTACGCTGGTAATACGTCTCTGTACCGTTGGAAGCTGAGCTACCGCTGCTGTTAGCATGAATGGACACGAACACGTTAGCATTAAGGTTTTCAGCTACTTTTACGCGCTGTTTAAGCTCCAAGAATGTATCATCACTGCGTGTCAGCACAACCTCAAGCTTGGGGTTCTGCTTTAATATGCTTTCTACTTTCAGAGCCATAGCTAAGTTGAAGGTCTTTTCATAATTTTTTCTTGAAACACCAACTGCTCCAGAATCTTTTGCTCCATGGCCAGCATCAATAACAACGACCTTTTTACCATTGCTGTTAGTTGGTGATGTCTGCGTGTCATCCGGCTGTGAGCCATCTGGTAACGTTGCGTCTGGCGTGGTATTCACAGAATCTTTGGAAGCCAGATCGACGATAACACGATTCGAACCATCATTATATGCGGTATAATTCATGGCATGTTTTAAATCAATAACAACGCGCACCGTTGAAGGTTCCTTTTGGAATAAAGCATAACGGATACCGGACACATCCGCTTCATTCTCAATGTCCAGCGAACCATTTAAGTTGCTATCCAGCTTTTGCTGCTCTCCGAAATTGTCAGCAAACGCAGTCGCTGGCAAATCCACCACTACCCGATCAGGGCCTGCCATCGTAAACGCTTTCGGCTTGACGGCACTGGCTGTTGTGATGGTTAAACGGTTTTGGCTGAAACTAACTCCCTGCACCTGTGTAACACCTGAGTTCGCATTATTCGTTGGTGCAGTAACACTACCAGTACCTGTACTGTTATTTCCGGACTTGGGAGGTGTGAATTCCCCGTTTCCAGACCCGCTACTGCGGGTATATAATTTTACGGACTTGGAGCTGCTGTCCCATTTTACGTCCAGTCCCATTTGCTCGCCGATAAAACGAAGCGGTACAAGGGCATAATTGGAACGCAGCAGAGGCGAAGCATCCAGACTAATGTCGCTTCCATTGACAGTCGCCGTCTTACTTCCGATTATCATTCGGATCGAGGTACTGTCTTTCTCAATCGTTATGGTTCGCGCCTGCTGCTTCCATGTCACGTCATATCCCAAATTTTCAGAAATTACGCGTAGCGGGACCATTGTACTTCCGCCAATTACTTGTGCCTTAGCACCACTAGGGACACTTAACTGTTGATCGTCGAGATAGATTTGTGTTCCACTCGAAGCCGCATGTCCATAACCCGGAACCGCCCACATGAAGACAAATAATAACAACAAAAAACCAAATTTCTTCATTCGTCACCCTTCCATTCATAATTTTTTTGCCACATGCTCCGGTGCGGCGACCTGATATACGCGCTTATGTAATATCAGACAACCTTATAGACGTTATCTCACACCAAAAGTTGCGAATATATTCCATCATAACAGAAATATACGTGCCAAAGAACTATTTTTGTCGAATTTTGACTAAAAATATAGATCATTCGCTTTCCGTCAAAAGTCACAGCCAAAAAAACTAAAAAAGCTACTTTCACACCCATGAATTTTCATTAAAAGGTGGAAAGTAGCTTTTATTGTAAACATCCTTAGTTAAGTGATTCAGTTGCTCCTATGCCTGTTCCAAGATACTCCTTCAACCCATCGACAATACCTTCGGCGATCTTCTCCTGTGTTTCTTCTGTGAACATGGCTGCTTCATTTGATAAATTACTAAGGTAGCCACATTCCAGCAATACAGCGGGCATTTGTGATTTTCTCGTCACCACATGGTTTGCCACCCTGATGCCATTATCCTTAAATCCGGTAGCCGCTACAAGATATTTATGCATCGCCTTTGCCAGTGCCAAACTGTCCTGGCGTGCATAATAGGTTTCAGAGCCATTGGTTTTTCCTTTATCTGAAGCTAGCATACTATTACCATGAATGGATACAAACACGCTTGCCTGTTGACTATTAGCCAGTTGTGGTCGTTCATCCAGCGTGGGATACGTATCTCCATTGCGAGTCAATACGATTTGAATGTCAGGATCATTTTGTAGAAGCTGCTCGACCTTTAACGCTACCGCCAATGTAAATTCCTTCTCATGTCGCCCAGTCACACTACCTGCCCCAGGGTCCTTGCCACCATGTCCGGGATCAATGACAACGATTCGCCGTCCTTCGACATTCGTTGGTGTTACCACTATCGGATTCACACTACGCTCACGCAATTGAAGGGTGATATCGCCTAGGCCATTGGTTGAAAGATCATAATCACGTGCTTGATTTAAAGCAATGACAATGCGTACGCCCCCATTTTGTCCATCTGTGGGAGCAAATCTAATTTCCTGCACATCCTCACTGTCACTATTCGTCAACGCCCGCGTGCCATCGGTGCGAATCGGGAACGGCTGAAGAAAATCAGTCGCCAGTGAAGCCCCGGGTAAATCTACAACAATACGATCATTCCCCGTCATTTTGGATACTTTAGGGGTAACATCTTTGTTCAGAGAAATCTTTAACGTTTCACCCTCAAAAGTAATATTTTGTACAAGCAACGCATTTGCTGTGGTCTGTTCTGTATTTTGCTGCTTGGCTGGTGAAGATGCGGCTTCAGTATGCTTGTCTGCTTCAACTGGATTTATTGTCGTCGCTGTTGCTGAAGACGTTTTATTGGTGCTTGTTGTACTCTGTGTTGACGTTTGCGACGATGGTTGGGATTGAGACTGTTTACTCACTTGTTGAGTTACAGCCTTTTGACTGAGATTAACGGATTTACTTTTATTATTCCAATCTACTTTTAGCCCCATTTGCTCCCCAACAAAACGCAATGGGACCATGGTCGAGCTTCCCCGAAGCACAGGAGGTGCATCCAGACTAACTGTTTTTCCATTCACATCAGCCGATGTACGGCCTACATACATGGACATATCGGTACTATTTTTTTGAATTGAGATTTTATAGGATTGTGGTTCCCACTTGAATTGATATCCAAGCTGCTCCCCAACCACCCTTAGCGGTACCATGATTTTTCCATTGACCATTTCAGGCTTGGCATCTGCAGGCGCTTCCACCCTTTTGCCATCTAAAAACAAATCTGCTCCAGCCGCATTCGCATGAGGGGAGGACGGCCACAACCAAATCAGGATAGCCGCTAGTATCACCCAACCATATTTCTTCATTCTCATTCCCCTAACTTATATATGTATTTTTTGGTATTTCTCACAGACACAGTCCTTCAATCATTTTACATTTACAATACCATGCTGAGTCGAACCGTCAACCCCTTATTTTCCAATTTATTTTTTGAGCATGATAAAAGCCCGCAGGCAAAAGTAATGCCAGTACGGGCTTTCTGTCTAACAAATGAGCTAGCTATATGACTACGTATTGAAACTGAACTGGGAATTAACCCTATGCGCCTTGTTTCGCAGCACGTTTTTGTTCATAAGCCAGAATTTCAGATTCATGCTGGAGTGTCAGGCCAATATCGTCCAAGCCTTGCAGCAGGAACTGGCGGCGATGTTCATCCAAATCGAATTCAATTTTCAGACCATAATCGTCAGTGATCGTTTTATCATTCAGGTCGATGTTTAATTGGTAGTTATCATGCTGCGCCGTGCGCTGAAACAATTCCTCTACTTGCTCTTCAGACAGCTTGATCGGCAATATACCGTTTTTAAAACAGTTATTATAGAAGATATCCGCATAAGACGGAGCAATTACGCAACGAAACCCATAGTCCATAATCGCCCACGGCGCATGCTCACGTGAGGAGCCACAGCCAAAGTTAGCGCGAGAGATCAGCACAGACGCCCCTGCATAACGAGGCTTGTTCGGTTCAAATTCAGGATTGATATTGCCCGCTTCATCAAACCGCCACTCGTAGAACAGAAACTGTCCAAAGCCCGTACGTTCAATTCGTTTCAAAAACTGCTTAGGAATAATAGCATCTGTATCCACATTCACCCGATCCACAGGTGCTACAATTCCTTTTAATGTTGTGAAAGCTTCCATCGTAATTCCTCCTCTGTATCCTAGCGGACTACTTCTTCCTGCTTGAATTTCCAATCCCGTACATCAACAAAATGTCCATGAATCGCCGCAGCGGCTGCCATTGCTGGAGATACCAGATGAGTCCGTCCTCCGCGTCCCTGACGACCTTCAAAGTTACGATTAGAAGTCGATGCACAACGCTGTCCCGGTTGCAGTACGTCTGGATTCATCGCAAGACACATACTGCATCCCGCTTCACGCCACTCAAATCCTGCTTCTGTAAAAATGACGTCCAGCCCTTCTTCTTCAGCCTGAATTTTCACACGCCCCGAACCTGGTACGACGATGGCCGTTACTTTGTCAGAAACCTTGTAACCTTTGGCAACCTCAGCGGCTGCACGCAAATCTTCAATCCGCCCATTGGTGCAGGAGCCGATAAACACATAATCAATCGCAATATCCGTGATCGGAGTACCTGGCTTCAAATCCATATATTCAAGCGCTTTTTCAGCTGCTTTACGTTCGTTTTCGGTTGGCAGTTCTGCCGGAATCGGTACGGTTGAGGAAATATCTGTACCCATCCCCGGGCTGGTGCCCCAGGTTACTTGCGGAATCAAAGCATCTACGTCAAACTCCAGCACGACATCAAACTCAGCGCCTTCATCTGTGACAAGCTCTTTCCACTCAGCAACCGCTTGCTCGAAAGCAGCTCCTTGTGCTACATGTTGACGTCCACGCAAGTAATTGAAGGTGGTTTCGTCCGGTGCAATCATTCCTGCTCTGGCTCCGCCTTCAATGGACATGTTACACACAGTCATGCGCTCTTCCATGCTCAATTCGCGGATAGATTCACCTGTGTACTCAATAACATAACCTGTGGCGAAATCTGTACCGTATTTGGCAATGACACCCAAAATCATGTCCTTTGCTGTCACACCAGGTTTGCGGCGGCCTACAAAGCGAACTTCCATCGTTTTGGCTTTAGCTTGCTGGAGACATTGTGTTGCCATTACGTGCTCTACCTCACTGGTTCCGATACCAAAAGCGAGTGCTCCGAACGCCCCGTGTGTGGAGGTATGGCTATCACCACAAACAATCGTTTTGCCCGGATGAGTCAGACCAAGTTCAGGCCCCATAACGTGAACGACACCTTGATCCACCGTATCCAGATCATACAGTGTAACACCGAAATCACGGCAATTTTGAGTTAATGTATCAATCTGCTGCTTGGAAATCGGGTCCGTAATATTGTAACGGTCCTTAGTCGGCACGTTATGATCCATCGTTGCAAACGTAAGCTCTGGACGACGTACCTGACGTCCGCTAAGACGTAATCCCTCAAACGCCTGCGGCGATGTTACCTCATGTACGAGGTGAAGATCAATGTACAAAATACTCGGCTTTCCCGCTTCCTGATAGATGACATGGTTATCCCAAATTTTCTCGAACATGGTCTTTTTACTCATCATTATTCACCCCTGTGTTTTTCGAACCTAGTGGAGAGAAGCTAACGGCTCTCTCTTGAATGTCAACAATATACCACGGGATGTTTGATTGGTCTAAGATATGATATCTATAGAAGTGATAGGTTAAGGCTATAAGGATGGATACTATGAACTCTGTCGCCTTTTCTAAGGTACTGCCAGTTATTACATTAAGGATTTGTTTGAATATTCATACTGCGAAAGCTGAGTCAATTATATATTCTCAGATAATGTTGACAATATAAGGAATAAACTTGTACAATTAGGAAAATATTTTTTTGGATTCCATTCTTCGTTGGTAACAAGGATATTGGAAATCGTAATAAGAATCATCTTAGCGATTGCTATAATGGTTCTTTTTTTCCTCTACTTTTGCAAAACTGTTCGTATTTGATTTTGTTAGCTCTTAATAACTATATAAAGTATAAAACGAAATATAGTTATATAATTTGATATAAATTACAGGCAATTAACAACGGAGCAAGAATTTTATGAATATCATCATGATGCGTTTTGTTGCAACAAATAGAAAACTGACTACGAGATTCAGCCGAAGATAACATTCACATCCTAAAAGGGAGTTGGAATGATGAAACAAAATGGAATATCCGTTGAAAACTACACTCCAATTTTGATTGTCGGTACGGGGATCTCAGGGCTTACTGCTGCTTATTATTTGTCGAAAAATAATATTAAGTACACGATTGTAACAAAAAAGAATGCACCCAAACAAAGCAACTCCTTTCTTTCAGCCGCAAATACTCGGGTTCCATCAGAGAATGAAGTTAACAATATTATTAATCTTACTATTGATAAATGTGGAGCAGATCGATCAGTAATTGAAGCGCTATATAGGAATTCCAACATAATTATAAATTTCTTCAAAGAATTAGGAATTCCTTATGAGAAAACATCCTTTGGTATCATGCCTGAATGTTTGATTAAATCACATGGGGGAAAGAAATTAATCAATTGTTTGTTACAACATATTGAACAACCGATGTGTAATAAAATTTTGATTCATTTGGAAAAGTACGATCAAGGAATTATCGCAATATTTTATGACACACAATCAGATCAATTTATCAGAATATTTACAAATTATTTGGTATTAGCTACGGGAGGATATGCAGGACAATTCTGTTTCAATGATAATTCGCCGGGTTCAACTGGTGAAACGCTTATCTTAGCTAAAAAAATAGGTGCAAGATTAAAGGGAATGTCTACAGTAATGTGTCATCCTTGGTCTATATATAACGGAAGGCAAATTTTATTGGGCGGGGTTGTATCTTTGAGTCAAGGGAAAATAATAGATGAGGATGGAGTTCAATTATTAAAAGATAAGTATATTTGTGATGCAATTGCTCGAGATGATTACCACGAAATGATTGATGAGATTTTAAAATTCCAACTTGAATGTATCAAACAAAAAAAAGACATGTACTTGGATATGAGCCATGCTGATGAAAATGTTTTAAATGAAAAATTCAAAAAATATGGATTTAGTCCTAAGGTAGTTAAAAATAAAAGAATTAAAATTACACCAACGATGCACTATTCTTCAGGAGGAATCGAAATCAACGCTAATGCTGAGGCTATAAACTTGAATCGTGTTTTTGCTACTGGAGAAGCTCAATTTAATGGTGATCTTGGTATAGGAAGAATCCCTGGGCAAGCATTCGCATCGGGGATCGTTTTTGGTAAATTAATTGCGGACAAAATAGCTAATGAAGGTGTTTTCAATACTCAATATCAAACTTCATTTAAAGATCCACCTGAAACGATGCATCTGTATTCAAAAGAAAATAATGACTTTCCGATTGAAGAGTTTCAGAAAAAGTTGTCAACTCTAATGATGGATTTGATCGCTTCCAATCCACCTGTGGTTTCTCTATCATTCCTTAGAAAAAAAATACAAGAAAGTCAAAACATCATATTAAGTAGAGCAAGAGGATCAGGAAAACGATACGAGGATATTTTAACATTGTCTTTTGGATATTTTGTTGCAATGGAAATTATAGAAGATCTTGAAGCAAAGTCAGGCTTGTTGAGTATCCAAAAATAGGATAAAAAGAGTCGCCTTTTTGGCTAATGGAAAGCACCACGCAACCATTCCAAAAAGAGGCGACCCTCATGGATTAGCCTAGGGCCGAACGGCGAACCTTATAGATTCCTTAGGAACTGATGTGGCTATGCTTAAGAAATTAAATTCAGCACGCTTTAGTCATTATGACCAAAAGGATAAAAAGCACAGGGCTAAGCAGCAATTCGAAAAAATGCCGGTGGAGCTTAAGAATCTTTATAAATGAATTAATTTCAAGATGATTACCAGCAAAATGAACAATGCCAATACAGCAGCTATCGATGTCCAAACTCTTCCGGTGATTCCCTCGTAGTCTCTTTTCATTTCCCCCACACGTAACGCCTCCTTTACTTTAGGGTACTATACTCCATAGGCTATGCGAGGTCTTGGTTAAAGGAAGGGCTTCTTAACAAAAAAAAGCTCCGCCGACCATTTAAGGTCAGCTGAGCTTTTTGATTTATTTAGAGTATTCACTTACATCGAACGTAAGGATACGATCAAACAGCATGTAGTCCTTGCGGCTGCTGAATGGGCCTTTATTGTTATCGTGCTTATTGATTGCGTATGAAGCTGATCCAGAACCAGCCTGTTTGTTTTCGTACCACGAGATAAAGTCATTAACCTCTTTCATGCTTAGGTCAAACTCTTTTTCCAAGCCTGTTGTCATAGTGACCACCAATATTGCACGATCTCCAGTAGTTGGCTCTGGATCAGGTTGACTGCCTCCTCCTCCTAGTGGAGTTGCTGAAGCTTCATTGGAGTATTCTGAATCCACACCATTTACTTTAGCACTCACAACAAAGTAGTATTTCGTTCCATTGGTCAGACTTGGAATGATGAAGTTTCCATAGGCATCTTTTGTTGCTGTAGCAGTTTCAGTGTATTTACCTGACTCCGTTCCGTATTTAACTGTATAGCTTTCTGCATTCTCTATTTGATCCCATTTTAAAGTAACCTTGCCGTCTCCAGCTTTTGCTGTAAGATTAGCGGCAGTATTAACATCTACTAATTTACCATTTTTATCAATATCAATTGCATCCAAATCATAGTGACCCCCGGTAAGCTGTGGTACAGTAATTGTTACATTATGTCTTCCTTCTGGTAGTCCTGTTTTTTCATATGATAGATTTTGTCTTAAAAGCGTTCCATTTTGAGAAAATACTTCATCAATATTATCTATTGTAATTTGCACATTAGTTGGTCTATCTAGGTATCTTGTACCAATCAGTCTCAGTTTTGTTCCATAGAATGAGAACTTAATCTGCGCTCCCGATTGGGTCGTATATTTTGAAGTGCTGTATAACAGATACTACGGTAATACATTCTTTAGAATGTGTCTAAACATAAACTTGCTAATCTATAAATATAATCAATATATTTGCATATTTATTTTTTATTGGGTATTAAAAAGGACTCATGCCAGCTTCTATACTGGTTGAGTCCTTGTTTTTTTTACAATAAACCTCACTTTAGTCCCGATCTTCATACTCATCTAACTGATGACTTACCCATGATCCTGCTCCCCGGTTATCACTAGGCTTTATGTATCTGATATCAGCACCTGCGCCACCTTCTGCACACATTGCCATTGGCGATTCATCGCGATCATATCCCTTTTTCGTCGGATAGCCCTTGAGCGATTCCTTCCTGTTTTCTTCGGCTCCATCCCGATCAATTGTACACACCGCAGAATGTCCGGCTGCTATTGCATCCCCTGTTTCTGGATAACGTGAGCTTGGGAACTCCAGCGTATACCCAACTGCTGCTTGTTGGTTGATTGCTGCCGGTTCAGCATAAACACCCTGTACGGAAAAGATAGCTGCCAGTAACAATACGATTAATCCTTTTGCGATTCCTTTTATCATACGACCCTCCATAGTATTTAATCTTCTCAATACTATATTGGGAGACATGTCGAAGTATCGCGTATATTGTCACATAATAAAAAGGACTCATACCAGTTTTCGGGCAGAGCTCATTACTCCAGAAATTAAAAACCACATTTAAACTTATTTTTGAATATATAGACATTAATGTTTAGACTCCCTTTTTCAATTTTGTATGATTACTGAGCAAATAAACAAAAAGGGGATTTATACATGAAAAGAAAGCTCAATTTAATTTTATGCTTCACTTTACTTATTACTATTTTCCTCCCATTGTCATCAGTGAGTGCCTATACGGGAGGTTATGCCAACGGAAAAAGTGTTGATGCAATGATACCTGACATATATTTTATAGGAAGACCCCATGCAAGCAAAGCAAGTACAACACTTATAACAGATAACAATGAAGAAACAAACTATTTACTTCCTAAAGATAAGATGGTTATGATTGATTTAGGTACAGATAGAACTATTGATTCTTACAAGCTTAAAAGTGATTCTAAAAATTTAAGAAATAGTTTCTACGACCGAGACACAGGTTATATAGGCATATTTGAAACCAACGTAGGAAATGGAGAACTGAAGAAGCTTCCAAATGAAAAAAAAGTAGAACGCGTTAGATTCGTCACTCTTTATTCACTTAGTGGTGAAGACATAAATATAAGCGAACTTGACTTTTTCAACAGTAAAGATACAGTACCAGCACCGGAACCTTCTCCAACACCAGATCCTAAACCGACACCTGAACCAACACCGACGCCAAATCCAACACCAAGTCCTGAGCCTAATCCGTCTGAACCTACTGAGCCGACCGAACCAGCACAACCAACTGGCGACCGAGCTATTCTGACTGTAACAATGGACAATGGATTTGATAAGGAATTCGATCTAAGTAAAAAAGAACTCAGTGCATTCATTGCTTGGTATGACGCTAAAGATGCTGGTAGAGGCCCTTCATTCTTTGCTATCGATAAACACAATAACAACAAAGGTCCATTCAGCAACCGTAAGGACTATGTAATATTCAATAAAATACTCACATTTGAAGTAAGCGAGTATTCAACAAAATAATAAACAACAAAGGACTTCATACTGGTTACATACCAGCGGAGTCCTTTTTCACATCTACTCTAAATTCAAATTGATTCGGAAGAAATAAGATTCGTTAATCGGAATCGATTCAGGTAAAAACTTCTCTACGGGGCCTCTATATAATCTAAAGTGTCATTTATGTTCTTCATTCGGTTGTTTTAGAACAAGTAAGAGTTTTTTAATCTCAATCAGTTCGCCTTCGATCCGATGAAGGTGGCTCTGCATATCGTCAATCTCTTGTTCGGCTTTGTAGTTGATCGCGAAGTCAATGATCGATTCATGCTTATCCCTTGCAGCTTGGCGGTTCTGACTCATCATAATGACCGGAGCCTGAAATGCTGCAATAAAGGACAAACACAAGTTCAACAAGATAAATGGAGGTTCATCGAAATGAAAGCGAGTAAACGGCAAGCTGTTCAAGAGTATCCAGAGGGTCAGAAAGATAGCGAAATAAGTAATAAATCTCCAGCTACCGCCGAATGATGCAATCCGATCTGCAAGACGATCTTGCCAGCTTGTCGTTCTTTGGTACGCTTCATCTAAATGAGAAAGAATGCTATTCTCGTAACTATCGACTAGCCGATCAATACGACGGGTATTTTCCTGATTCAATTCAATATCAAAGCCTTGAATATGAGCAGCACTTTTATTTTGCTGTTTTTTTTGAAAAAAATTCATTTTTGACATGTCAACTGCCTCCTTGTTTTAAGGCAGTCGGGCCCAATACTAACCCGTAGGGGAGGAATAGCAACCATACTCAATTATGGTATCTAGTTTTAACCCGACTGCCAATAGACTCCCTGGTTCTGGATCCGGTTCAGACGAACTTCGACTACTCATTGAATGGTTCAACCCCTCTCCCCTTAACATGTTGTGGGCTCCATATTTTACTGATCACACTGGAACCAAATCATTGCCAATACTACAACATTGAAATAAAAACGCCCCTCAGCTAACTGAAGGGCGTCGTTCTGCATGCAGGATAAAGCATACAAATATCCGATTCCCCCAAGTCGAGCTTTAGCACTATACGACGTAAAAGAACCAAAGTTCTTTAGCCACATTAAGAAGAGCCTTAATCCGGCAATTCCTGTTATACCCATTGGCATCTTTCGATGTTTCCGGGCAGTGGCTTATGTTCATATAGGAGCCTCACCTAACGAGGACATCAATATTTCCTTAGCAAGCATACTGCTGTCTAAATGTGCTGTCAAACCCAAATATATTTGCTATATTCCACATGTGTTTGTGCCTGGTGACAGCGACGCTGGCACTCCCCCTTATAACGCAAAAATAATAAGTCGTGGGGCCGCAGTTGCGGCAAACAGATGGTCTAAAACTTACATCATATCATCACCCAACGGTTTTACTACATATACTCTTACCTGGCTTAATGCAGCAGCAAATAGTTCTATATCCGACTTTAACACTTTATATGTATGGTTCAAGCTGATCACCTCAGATAGTTATTCTGCCGTGTGTGGTAATTCCTGCACTAAAGAAAGCTCTGCCGACCATCAGGTTAGCAGAGCTTTTTCTTTAAAATCCTCCAATGGTAACGTTAGGCTGAATACTATGGTGGTGGTTAAAGGCTTGGTCCGGCATAGTAACAATAAACAAAAAGCTAGCCGCGATGACTAAAAATACCATTTTTTTGAACATTGTTTTCCCACACCCTTTCAATAAAATTGAAATACTCAGCTTTAGTTTCAGGAACTGCATGGGCTTGAAAACGAACAAACAACCCCATACAGTTTATAAAGTAAGTTTCATTATTTATTATATGTGACTTTACCATTGCATTCATCAAATATTTAAAGCCATCAATGTACTTCCCTCGGTATAAATAATAAAAACCTAATTCGTAACCAAACCACGCGATATAATCCGGTATCACTTGTCGGGTATACATATCATCTGATGATGGTTGCTGTGAAAAAGTCGCAATTAGCGTTTCAAATCGTTTGAGTATATTGTCTACATCTATGCTAAACTGGTTTGCTGCGATTATAACATTCAGCAGTTTTGAAAGCTTTTCATTCTCGTTAGCGGCTGATGTTGTAGCAATATATTCAACATAATCGTTCAGCAGGCTTATTTCTCCTGACAACAGCTTATATACGTAAGTATTTCCTACCGCCCACTGACTGAACAGGTTTACCCAGTGTTTTGTATCCTCGTCATCCTCTTTAACCCAGTCTAAATCCGCATAGGCGTATGTATATTGTAGAGCTTGTTGATAATCGCCTTGGGCTTCACAAACACTAGCACACAACAAATCGGCGTAAGCAATGTATCCAAATAACGGATTTCTGGTTTCCTTTTCATGCTCCCTGTTCTTTCGATTCTTCTGCTGATGCTTTATGGAATATTGTACTTCAGCTTTCCCTCTCATTTGCCTTGCCATTTCCTCAACCTTGTCCCACTTACGCAAAGACCTGTACACATTAGCCAAATCCTTTAACGCATCAAGTTGTTCTAAATCATCTAGGCGCTCGACATAAGGCTCAAATAGTATAGCTGCCTTGTGGTTGCGGCTTTGGTCGTCACCAATCTGAATCGTGAATATACGATATTGACAGACTGCCAATCGTTCTGAATGTTGATATTTCTCCGCTTCAGCTACCCCCTCATAGAGCAGCAATGCAGCCGCATGTCTTCCCTGCGCCAACAATTCTTCTGCAATTTCAAATAGCTTGGGTGAATACAGTAGATTGTCCATGATGGCTCCCACCACTCGACGGATTGCATCCAACTTGTCCAACTCCGCACAGCGAAACAAAAATGGCTCGATTCGTCTCATATTCGGAGGATGGTCGATGATGTAGTTTTCTATGAACAAGACATAAAAGTGACCTTCCGGTAACCCCATAGCCTCGGTAATGCGATCTATCTGGTTAACAGACATAGATTTATTGCCTGACACTATGCTACTTACTATCCCCCTATTCATGCCCGCTATATGCCCAAACTCCATCATGCTCAAACCTTCTTGTTTTAGATATTGTTCCAATTCTGCTCTAATCGTGGGTGTAACTTTCATAGATAAACCACCCTCCATACAGAAGTACCAATATTTATATATTATTGCATTCTATTGTTGTCCATAATTTAACAGTTGTCAATAATTTTTATTTATTTGCATCGAATGTCGAAGTATATAAAATAAGCAGTTCCAAAGAGTCACTCTGCATTGAAGTCAAATAACCCTGCCACTGTTACCGGTGAGACTTATGTTAATGGAAATATAATCCTTCAAAAAGCAGACACTTACATTGATCTGACTGTACAAAAGTACGGAGGGTTACTTGCTGAGTGGGACTACAAATGATTGGTGATATTATGCTACTCTATAAATAAGCAAATAATTTAATCAAGAGGTGTAATAATGCGGTTTCATGAATTTTATATCGGACAAGTATTTAAAACCAAGTCTTTAAAATTAACTAAAGAGGATATTACCAGATTTGCAAGGGAGTTTGACCCGCAATATATGCATTTAGATGAAGAGAAAGCATTACAAGGTAGATTTAATGGAATTATCGCTTCAGGAATTCAAACATTAGCTGTTTCTTTTAAGCTTTGGGTTGAAACAGGCAGTTACGGTGATGAGGTTATTGCTGGAACTGCTATGAATAATATTAAATTTATTAAACCAGTATATCCAGGCGACGAATTGTACACCATTGTTGAAGTGATTGGAGTAAAAGAGATGAGGAATGGAACAGGACTCGTTACTGTATTGCTGTCGACTTTCAACAACAAAGAGGAGCAAGTTTTTGAAGGCGATTTATCCGTTCTGGTTAAACAGTAAAGTTTCATAAAAAATCAATTATTACAAGTTTGAAGAGGTCCATGCATTTTAGCACGAACCTCTTCTCTTTATTCTAACGTGGCTTGACTTGCGGCTTCATGTTCAGCCACACGTTGCAGTAATTCCTACTAAGTCTTCATTTGACGACCTTGACGTGCCCTTCTACAAACTGAATATCGCATAGATTCTACATCTTGAACCCGTACTTTTCCACCATTTTGGATAACATATCTATGCCTTCTGGAGTTCGACTAGCATTTCCGTCCAATGTAATAATAATAAATTGATATTGCAAATCATATAAATGAATAATTTACTATAAATCTCTGAGATTCGCACTGTGCTATTTTAGTATAGAGGGCTTTGAGAATGACATTTACTAATCTCAGCCCATAGTTTGTCATTCAACTGCTTTTGTATTGGATCTGGACAAACAACGCGATGGAACGAGAAGCATCATACAAACCATAGAGGTATAGTTGCTTCAAGAGCGGTCTAATCTATGTAAAATTTTGGTTCAGTGTAATGAATTTCACATCTTTCCGGGTCAACCTGTTCTACCATAGAAGGGTGATACGCCGTGCTGGGCAGACCACTTTGGTCGGGACGGTTACGTCTTGTTCTAAACCAGCTACACAGGCTGTCTGGCATGCGCGGCAAGTACGCCTTTATTTTGATTCGAAGCGGAGTGTCCAGATGTTGAATACCGAATTGGAATACCGTGAGCGCATCAGGAAGTTGGCCGTGTGTATTGTCAAGCACTACCGGGGAAAAGGACCGGACAACGTCAAGGTTTCACTGGATTCGCCGCTCCGGATTACGGTAGAAATTCGAGGTACATTGTCTAATTTGTCCGAAATTCTCGTTCATGAAGGGGCTGAGGACAAGGTCAGGGAATATTGGGACGTCCTTCGTCCCTATCTAGAAAAGGAGTTTATGAACGAAGCCGAAAAAACACTCGGCAGTCCCTTCACTTATACTTGGGAGGTCTGCCCCTCCGTCCATGGAGACGGACACATTATCATTACTCTAGAACTACAACACATACACCGGTTGGATTAGCGGGAAGGAGCTTGTCTCCTCGCTCGCGGATAAGCCAGTACAGGATGCAGCGTAAAGCGGCATTTTTGTATTGGCTTTTTTTATGTTACGAGTTTCATCTATTTCATATAAAAGAGGTGCTGCACTTATGGCAGACAAGGTATTGACCGTATGTCCCTACTGCGGGAGCGGTTGTCAGCTTCATTTGCTGGTGGAAAAAGGACAGGTAATTGGCGCAGAGCCGGCTGGTGGTCGTACGAATGAAGGAACACTGTGTCTGAAAGGACACTATGGATGGGATTTTTTGAATGACCCGCAAATTCTGACTGCACGCTTGCGCAAGCCCATGATTCGCAAAAATGGAGTTATGGAGGAAGTCGAGTGGAAGGAAGCCATTCAATATACTGCCGAACGGCTGTCAGCAATTAAGGAAAAATACGGACCCGACTCCATTATGGGAACGGGCTCCGCACGCGGTCCGGGTAATGAAGCCAATTATGTCATGCAAAAGTTCATGCGAGCGGTCATTGGCACGAACAATATTGACCATTGCGCTCGTGTATGCCACGGCCCTTCTGTAGCAGGTTTGACTTACTCGCTCGGAGATGGAGCTATGTCCAACTCTATTCCTGAAATTGAACACTCTGATCTCATTTTCGTGTTTGGATATAATGCACCCGAAACACATCCGATCGTCGCAAGACGCATTGTAGCTGCCAAGCAAAGAGGCGCCAAAATTATTGTATGCGATCCGCGCATGACCGAAACAGCTCGTATTTCGAATATGTGGCTACCCTTAAAGGGCGGTTCGAACATGGCTTTGGTGAACGCTTTTGGTCATGTACTTGTGCATGAAGGACTGTACGACAAACGATATGTTGAAGCAAACACAGAAGGCTTTGCCGAATACGTAGACAGCATTAAAAAATATACTCCCGAATATGCGGAAGGCATTACGGGGGTCAAGGCAGCCGATATCCGGGCGGCTATGAGGGAATATGCAAAGGCCCCTACCGCTACAATTTTGTACGGAATGGGCGTATGTCAATTTTCACAGGCCGTTGATGTGGTAAAGGGGCTTGCTTCCCTTGCACTGTTGACTGGAAATCTGGGCAAGCCGAATGTGGGAATCGGACCTGTACGGGGACAAAACAATGTACAGGGTTCCTGCGACATGGGTGCTTTGCCGAATGTGTATCCTGGCTATCAGGATGTAACAGATAACACAGCTCGCAAAAAGTTTGAAAAAGCATGGGGTGTTGAGCTGCCACGTAAAAAAGGCTATCCACTTACGGAGGTACCACACCTCATTCTGAAGGAGAACAAGCTGAAAGCTTATTACATTTTTGGCGAGGACCCTGTACAAAGTGATCCGAACGCCGCCGAGTTGCGTGAAGCCCTAGACCAATTGGAATTTGTCGTGGTTCAGGATATTTTCATGAACAAAACAGCGCTGCACGCCGATGTCATCCTCCCTTCTACTGCCTGGGGTGAGCATGACGGCGTATATTCTTCGGCAGATCGGGGCTTTCAGCGCATCCGTAAGGCCGTTGAGCCACAGGGTGATGTAAAGCCAGACTGGGCTATTATTAGCGAGGTTGCTACCGCCATGGGCTATCCTATGTCCTATGCAAACACAGAAGAAATTTGGGATGAAATGCGCAGTCTCAGCCCATTATTCTCCGGTGCCAGCTACCAAAAAATGGAGCAGCAAGGCGGCGTGCAATGGCCCTGCCCTACTGAGGATCATCCAGGTACACCGTATTTATATAAAGGAAATCAATTTTCGACACCTAGTGGCAAAGGCAGATTATTCGCCTGCGAATGGCGTCCACCACAAGAACAACCGGATGCAAAATACCCGCTTGTCTTGTCCACAGTCCGTGAGGTAGGTCACTATTCCGTTCGTACCATGACTGGCAATTGCCGCGCGCTGCGCCAGTTGTCTGATGAGCCTGGCTTTATTCAGATTAGCCCAGAAGACGGAGCAGATCTGAATATTCTGGATGGCGAAATTGTTGCTATATCCTCTCGCCGGGGACGCATCATGGCACGGGCACAAATCAGTGACCGTGTGCAACAAGGTGCGACCTACATGACCTATCACTGGTGGGTTGGAGCATGCAACGAGCTGACCGCTGATTTTCTCGATCCGGTATCCAAAACCCCGGAATTAAAATACTGTGCCATCCGTCTGGAACGGATCGCCGACCAAGCGCAGGCCGAACGTGATGTACATGAATCGTACCAACGGATTCGCAGACAGATGAACGTCCAGGAAGCTGTTTTGGCTGATAAGGTGACGAGATGAGCGGCACAGGGAATATGATACACCGTCTGACAGATAACCGGTCAGCTTCGACGAGTAGAATGGGAGCAGCCAGTAGAACAAGCGCTGTTGCTTCTTCTTTTGTAGTCGCAGACGCCGGACAGTGCATCGGTTGCAAAGCCTGTGAACTGGCGTGCTTCGCCGTTCACAGTCAGGCTAACGGCATAGGAGCTTCGGTCGGAACCGTCAGCGTACCTGTTGTACCCAAGGTGTATGTTGTACGTACAGGGGAAATGTATATGCCGGTGCAATGCCGGCATTGCGAAAATGCCCCCTGCGCACATGCTTGTCCGGTACAGGCCATTCGTCAGGAGGACGGCGTCGTCATGATAGATGAGGAACGATGTATCGGCTGTACCTCCTGTGTTTTGGCCTGCCCCTTCGGGGCAATTGAGGTGTCTCCGGTCTACCGGGCAGGACACGTTGTAACGCAGTCCGGCCTGACTCACCGTGCAAATCGAGTCGCCCTTCCCCGCACCGCAGCAAGCAAATGCGATCTGTGCGCGGAAACAGAGAACGGACAGCCTGCATGTGTAGAGGCCTGCCCGAATCATGTCCTACGGCTGGCCAAAGGTATATCCGACTCACCTCCAGAGCCTCGGCGGGAAGTCTTTTTCCCACGCCTATAAGGTCAAAATCAGCCGCAGAAAGGTAGAAAACCATGTCAACCACAATAGACAAGATCTCTTCGCCTCCTTGTATGAAGACGACTGATTGCACAGACCCTGTCATTCATATTGACCCTACGCTCTGCACAGGATGCAGACGTTGTGCTGGGGTTTGTCCAGTAGATGCCATAGAGGGATTGCCCGGAGAACCGCAAACCGTTAATGCAGACCGATGTGTTATTTGCGGTCAATGTGTACAAATATGCAGCGTATACGCATCTGACTGGGCAGGTTCATCTCCACAGGAAGGCGCCGCTAGACGGCTGGAACGTATCCAAGAACGCGATATGCCTTCCGACATCAGAGAGCCGCTATTCGCTGCCTATTATAGCTACAACTTGAATAAGGTAGCCGATATGATGACCAAACCTGGACAGTTTCGGATCGTCCAATGTGCTCCGGCCATTCGTGTTTCACTCGCGGAGGAATTTGGAATGCCGTTCGGCACCTTGACGCCTGGGAAAATGGCTGCTGCTTTGCGCCGCCTTGGCTTCGACCGGGTATACGACACCAACTTTGGAGCTGACGTGACCATCATGGAGGAAGGCACTGAGTTAATTCGTCGCGTGACCGAAGGCGGTCCCTTACCCATGTTCACATCCTGCTGTCCAGCATGGGTACGATATGCAGAGATCGAATATCCCGATCTGCTAGACCATCTATCCAGCTGCAAATCTCCGATGCAAATGTTAGGAGCGCTAATCAAATCTTATGGTGCACAACTGGACGAGGTGGAACCTGCGAATATATACAGCGTTGCCATCATGCCCTGTACCTGTAAACAATTTGAGTGCGATCGTCCCGAAATGGAATCTGACGGTTACCGTGATGTGGATGAGGTACTGACCACACGTGAACTTGCATACTGGATCAAGCAGCGCGGAATTGATTTTGCGAACCTGCCTGATGAAGAATTCGATTCACCGTTAGGGCAATATTCAGGTGCAGGCTCCATTTTTGGAGTCACTGGAGGAGTCATGGAAGCTGCCATCCGTACAGGTTACGAGCTGCTGACAAATGAAAAACTGCCGAAGCTCCAGCTCGATTTTGTACGTGGTGAGGAAGGCATTCGAGTAGCTGAGGTTCAGGTAGGAAAGCTGCAGCTCAAGGTAGCGGTCGTCGCCGGGCTACAACATGCCTATCAGCTACTGGATCGTGTCCAGGCGGGCGAATGTGATTATCATTTTATTGAGGTGATGGGCTGCCCTGCTGGATGTATCAGCGGAGGGGGACAACCCAAGCTCATGTTAGAAAAGCAACGAATTGAAGCTTATCGGGCACGTAAATCCTCCATCTATGGACATGATGCTGCACACCAGGTACGAAAATCGCATGAGAACCCTCACATCATCAAACTTTATGATGAATTTCTAGGTGAGCCGCTGGGTCATGTGTCGCATCATCTGCTGCACACCACCTTCCAACAACGGGGGCCCGGCAAGCAAAGCCGCAGCAACACTATTTCCACCAAAGGGGATGCGGATTACTCCATTCATTAATACATTAAGTTATTTTTATGCTGTATACATTATTTTTGTCGTAAGTTAGAGAGGAGTCGAATTGTATGAACCGTTTTGTTTTAGCTGATCCCGATCAATGTATCGGCTGTCGTACCTGTGAAATCGCATGTGTCATCGCACATTCAGCGGAGAACCCTTTTATCTCGCCGGATGATGAGTTTCATTTTCACCCTCGTCTGAAGGTTATCAAATCATTTGGGGTCACTGCACCCGTTCAGTGTCGTCACTGTGAGGATGCTCCATGCGCCAACGCTTGTCCGAACGGCTCTATTACGAACGCAGATGGCTGCATTCTCATTAATAGCGAAAGCTGCATTGGCTGTAAAACCTGCATGATCGCCTGCCCTTACGGCGCGATTAACATGGTACCCGAGTATCGAAACGGGCAGCCTGTCGTGCAGGATGGATTGTATACCAATATGTCAGGACGCCTGCAACCCAAAGAGCGCATGATTGCCAGCAAATGTGATTTATGCGAAGGCGTGGACGGCGGTCCGGCCTGTATTGGTAAATGTCCAACACAAGCCCTCAAGCTGGTCGAGCCAGATCTGGTTCATGCCCGGGTTGAAGAAAAACGCGCTGCAAGTGCACGTCAGCTACTGCATATGACACGCATTCCGGCAACGGGTCTATGACCGAAGGTTTCCCTCTGTCTACAAATACGCGAACCGAACGGGATGCGCTAGGAGAGATGGAAATTCCCGCAGATGCCTTTTACGGTATTCACACCGCACGCGCGATGAACAATTTTGCGGTCAGTGGCAGACCCGTGAACCAAAACCTGATCCACGCTCTTGTGTTGGTAAAAAAAGTAGCCGCTCAAGTGAATGGTGAGCAGAAACGGCTCCCTGCCCAACGGGCCTCTGCCATTGTAAATGCCTGCGACGAAATACTCGCCGGGAGGCACCAACATATGTTTACCGTGGATGCCATGCAAGGCGGCGCAGGCACCAGTACCCATATGAATGTAAATGAGGTCATTGCTAATTTGGCCATCGTACAGCTAGGAGGCAGACCAGGGCAGTATGAGATTATACATCCTCTGGATGATGTGAACTGCTGCCAGTCTACGAATGATGTCTATCCCACAGCGCTACGAATTGCAGCAATACGGCTGCTTCGGCCTTTATGTGACACGATGTCTTCGTTACAGGATGCTTTACAGCACAAAGAAACGGAATATGCTGACCTGCTCAAACTAGGCCGCACTCAGCTAATGGATGCCCTGCCCATGATGGCCGGGCAGGGCTTTGGTGCCTACGCAAAGGCTATAGCGCGCGACCGCTGGCGTCTCTATAAAGCTGAAGAGCGGCTGCGGGAAATCCCTATTGGAGGCACGGCGATTGGCACAGGTATGAACGCGCCCCGCGCTTACAGCTATCGGATGGTCGAAAAGCTGGCGGATGAGACTGGTTTTGGACTGAGTCGCAGCGACCACCCGATGGACCCGATTCAAAATATGGATGTCTTTGTGGAGGTGTCCGGTCTACTCAAATCAGCCGCCGTGAATCTGTACAAAATATCTGGCGATTTTCGCCTACTGGCCTCTGGTCCTTTCGGTGGTATTGGCGAATACACGCTGCCTCCAGTTCAGGCCGGATCCTCTATTATGCCTGGCAAGGTCAATCCGGTAATAGCTGAAATGGCAGGACTAACAGCCATGCGTGTGATAGCCGAAGATGCGGCTATCACTATGGCCGCTGCCTCCGGTCAGTTGGAACTAAACGCATTCCTGCCGCTGATTGCCGAATCGCTGCTGGAATCGCTACATATTCTGAACAGCGCGGTTCGACTATTCGAGGAAAGATGCGTACGCGGCCTGATCGTGCGTGAGGAACGCTGCACTACAAATCTGCGTAACTCAGCCGTGATGGCTTCTGCGCTGGTCGCGGAGCTTGGCTATGATGAAGCTGCCTCCATTGCATCTGCAGCCATTGTGCAAGGTCGCACACCAGAGGATATTGCAGAAGATCGCGGCCTACTGACCCGTTCGAGGATTGACCAATTATGCCATCCCTATACAGTAACCAAACCCGGAATTCCGGGGCAGGAAGAAGGAACTCACCATGGGAATGAATGATACCCCTCGTAGCAACCGACCACATATTGTCCTGCTCGGTCGCCGCAACGCAGGCAAATCCAGCATTCTGAACACCCTGACGGGTCAGCCCGTCGCTGTGGTATCTCCTGTAGGAGGAACGACCACGGACCCAGTTTTCAAACCGATGGAGCTGCTCCCAGCGGGTCCCATTGTTCTGGTGGATACCGCCGGACTGGACGATGAGGGTGAGGTCGGGGAGCTGCGCCGCAACAAAACGCTAGAAATACTTAATAGTACAGACTTGGCCTTGCTCGTTATCGACGCCACCGTTGGAGTCGGACCATTCGAGCATGAGCTACTCGAAAAGCTCCGCAACAAAAAGATTCCTGTTATTGGGGTATTGAATAAGGTAGATACCCTTACTGAATCAGATAAAACGGCTACAAAGCTGGCAACTGAATTGGATCTCACCCTAATTCCTTTCAGTGCATCTTTGCTCCGGGGAGACACGGAACTGAAAAAGGCTATCACGAATACTCTCCCCCAAAACGAGGATCGTTTCCGTATCGTCGGTGACCTGTTGTCACCCGGCGATGTTGTTGTGCTGGTCGTCCCAATCGACAAAGCTGCACCAAAAGGCCGATTGATCCTGCCACAGCAGCAAACAATCCGCGATACACTAGAGAGCGATGCCATCGCCGTAGTGACCAAAGAACATGAACTACGATTGACGCTGGAGAGATTGGGACGCAAGCCTCGCTTGGTCATTACCGATTCACAGGTTTTTATGAAAGTAGCGGCCGACACGCCCAAGGATGTGCCTCTCACCTCTTTTTCCATCCTGTTTGCCCGTCATAAAGGCGATCTGGACGAACTGGTACGAGGTGCAAGAGCCATTGATCGCCTCAAGGATGGAGACCGTGTACTCATTGCCGAAGCCTGCACTCACCAATGCCAATCTGACGATATTGGTCGAGTGAAAATTCCCCGCTGGCTCCGCCAAACGATAGGCAAACGTCTCATCATCGAGCATGCATCCGGCTCCAGCTTCCCTGATGATCTGAGCGAATATGCACTGGTTATTCATTGCGGTGCATGCATGCTCAATCGGCGTACGATGCTTCATCGAATGTCGGAAACGAAAGCTGCCGGAGTGCCGATTGTGAACTATGGTATTTTCATCGCTTATGTACAGGGGGTCTTTCCCCGTGCTATTGAATGCTTCCCATCTGCTATGCTGGCATGGGAGCAAGCTGTAGAAGCCGGCAGTTATTCCTAAAAGACCTCATCTCATCATTAATATTTTTTTCCAGACGCACAAAAGCAGTCGCGCTGATTCCAACGCGACTGCTTTTTATTTTCAAGTTCTATTATAAATCATGAGAATTTTCATAGTGTGAAATGATACTACGAATAATATAAATTGCTAAAAATACAAATCACGTTCGCCTGCTTCCAGTCGCTCCAGTCTGTCAAGCGTCAAACGGCGCGTCGATTCACGTGGTATACGCTCCAAATTCTCTCGCAGAGCGGCAGCTCCCAGTTCACGCGCCTCCTCATCCCCATAATCCAGCAGATATTCTTGGAAGGTTAGCAGCGAATTCGGCTGGCACACATTATGAATTTGTCCTGATTTGGCAAGCTCCATGAAACGATCTCCAGTTCGCCCCTCACGGTAGCAAGCTGTGCAGTAGCTCGGCATATATCCACCACGGCACAAACTTTTAATAATTTCCGATGGTGAGCGATGATCCCCTACCTCAAATTGAGGCTTATCATCAGTTTCCTGTTTTGCATATGCCCCTACGCCTGTAGCTGAACCTGCACTAATCTGCGACACGCCTAGACCAATGACGCGGTCCCTATATTCCGGCTCCTCGCGTGTGGACAGGATCATACCAGCATAAGGGACAGCCAGTCGAAGAACGGATACAATTTTCATAAAATCCTCATCGTTGACCAGGTACGGATATCGCTCCAGGTCTACATTTTCAGCCGGACGCAATCGTGGAACTGAAACCGTATGAGGGCCACACCCAAAGGCTTCTTCCAAGTGCTCGGCATGTTTCAGCATCGCTACGGTTTCATAACGGAAATCATACAGACCGTACAACACACCGATCCCCACATCATCTATACCCGCACGCATGGCTCTGTCCATTGCGGTGGTGTGCCAATCAAAGTCCCGCTTTGGTCCCTGCAGGTGGAATTTACGATAGCTTTCCCGATGATACGTTTCCTGAAATAAAATATACGTACCAATGCCCACCTCTGCCAGCTTCCGATAGTCCTCCTCGGTTGTGGATGCAATATTCACATTGATCCGCCGAATGCTGCCGTTATCTACCTTGACCTCATAGATCTGGCGCAGACAATCGACGATATAGTCAATGGGACAATGGACTGGGTCTTCCCCCGCTTCCAGCACGAGCCGCTTGTGTCCCAGTTCTTGAAGCACTCTAACCTCCTCCACCAATTCCTCCGGTGTCAGACGGCTACGAGTAAAGCTGTCATTGGTATGTTTATAACCACAATATTCGCAGTTATTCACGCAGTGGTTGCTTACATATAAAGGGGCGAACAGCACAATCCGGTTGCCATAAATTTGTTCTTTGACTGCTCTCGAAGATTTGAACATCTCTTCCAATAATTCAGGATCATCCACATGCAAAAGAGCCGCCGCTTCACTCGCACTCAGTCCCCGGCAGGCTCTCCCCTTTTCTAAAATTTCTAAAATACGGTGTCGATCTGTTGCCTCTTGTTTCCCCTGCTCCACTGCTGCCATAATCTCTGCTTCATTAATAAAATCCGCCGACACTTTCTCCCGTACTCCACTCACGTATACCCATCTCCTTATTTATGGTTACTGCAATGTTTCCGTTATGGCCTCACAAAGTTTCCTGTCTCATAAGCTGTCGTTGCACCCTCAAACTATCGCCACGCCCCATATCGACTTCAAATCCTGCTCCACGGATTCGCAGCTCCAAGCAATGTCGACATTGGGCAGACTCATCGCCCAAACATATTTTATTCTCATAAATCGCATACTTAGGTCTCACCGCTAGTGGCGACAAATTGGGCATCACCACATTGGCCCCTGCCTGAAGCGCCTTCTCCCTGCCTTGGGGATGAATCGTTCCCATTGCCGTGGACGCCGGAATAAGTGCATCTGGAACGACCAATCGGGATAACGAAATAATATCGAGTGCCTTTTCCATGCTCCCCTGACTGGCATCCCGAAGCGGCGTGTTGCTATGCGGTAAAAAGGGGCCAATTCCGATCATATCTGGTGACAGGCTGTGCAGATAGACCAAATCGTCTGCTAATTCACTATTCGTTTGTCCTGGTAACCCCACCATACATCCGGCCCCGATCTGAAAGCCGATTCGTTGCAAAGCCAGCAGACGGCTGCGCCTGCTTTCCATCGTCATCGTCGGATGCAGCTTGGCGTACAAACGGGGGGAAGCTGTCTCATGCCGCAGCAAAAAACGGTCCGCGCCCGCCTCGTATAATTGCTCATAAGTTTCATCATCCCGTTCACCGATGGACAGTGTAACCGCCACATCCGCAAAACGGCTTTTAATTTCGCGAATCAATTTCGTCAGCCGTGCTGCTGTAAACCAGTAATCTTCCCCACTTTGCAGCACAAAGGTCCGATAACCGAGTTCATACCCCTCCGCACAACAGGCCAGAATTTCTTCTGGCTGCAAACGGTAACGATCTGCCTGTTTATTCGAAGCGCGCAGCCCACAGTACATGCAGTCCTGACGACATATACTGGAGAATTCAATTAATCCCCGTAAAAAAACACCTTTGCCATAGCGCTCCAATTTGGTGCGAGCTGCCAGGTGGCGCAGTTGAGCCCGAAGCGTTGGCTCATCATCCAGACGTGTCAGCAGCTCCATCATTTCCATATGCGTCCATTCCTTGCCGTCAGCCAAACGCAGTAATAATTCGTCCGTGACTCATCCCTTCTTCCCTCGTCCATCCGGACTTCACATCATCAGCGGCTTGTACCGTACATGTATTATTCTAGCAATATCGGAGAGGATGTAACGTGATTAGTTTCACAAAAAATCCCATTTTATAAAAACCTCCTCCAACTTCTGCCCCAAAAAATACACATTTATATCAACACACAAAAAAGCTGTCTCTTCCTCTAATGGAAGAAACAGCCCTTGTCGATGGTTCTGCTTATTACTGAATCAAATCAATCGCCTGCTGGGGTACAAAATAATCAACGCCGTTAAATACAACTACACCGTTGAGCGTGGTATTTTTACCATTCAACGTAGCGACATTTTTGTATACCGGAAGCTCCAGCTTGTTACTGCCTTTGGTCACTGTAATAACTTTCGTGTCCGCAGAAAACTTGGCTCCTTTAGCTTCAAAAGCGGCTTTTGCAGGAACAAAAAGCTGCTTGCTGACCGTATCCAAATCCAGTCCAAGTACACGTGTCATATATTTATTAACATCTGTATTGTCGATTACACCGGTTGGACGGTCTCCGTTCGGCGCATACGTGTACAACACGACATCGCCTCCTGTATGTCCGCCTGTAGTCCAGCCAATATTCGCACGTTTGCTAATGATCGGTCCGACAGCATAGTTCATGCTTCCTTCTTTGGCATCCTTAATGGTTTTTACTTCTTCGTCTGTCAAATCGGTGATGCCAAAATATGTGGAAAGCACCTCTTTAATATTGCTGCGATCTGCATTCAGCTTGGCTTCCAAGCCCTCACCCGTCAGCTTCGCTTTTTTCAGCGGGTCTATAAAAGAAGCTAAAGGTGTTTTGTCATAATTGCTAGTTGTATCGCTGCTACCAATCGTCAATCCACCGTTTCCGTGGTCTGTCACTGCTACGACGACTGTATTTTGGTTTTGTTTGGCGTAATCCACAGCAACTTTCACTGCATCGTCAAACGAAAGCACGTCACTAATAATTCCGGTTGGATCATTTGCATGGGCGGCCCAATCCACCTTACTGCCTTCTACCATTAAGAAGAAGCCTTTATCGTTTTTGGACAACACATCAATGGCTTTCGATGTCATTTCTGCCAGACTAGGTTCCTTGGATGCATCGCGATCCAGGTTATACGCAAGGGCTTCAGGAGAAAAGCTACCCCAGAGCTTGCTGGAGGTCGAATTTTTCAACCCTTCAGGTGTCGTGACAAAGTCATAACCCTGGTCTTTAATTTGGGCTACCAAATCCTGGCCATCTTTACGCCCTGCTGCCTCCAAAAACTTGCCGCCTCCACCTAACACTACATCAACCCCGTTGTAGGCTTGCTGCATGCTGAGTGCATCATAATTTTTACGATCAGGATAATGTGCGGTAAAATCAGCTGGTGTCGCATGCATAATCTCCGAAGTCGCAATAATTCCAGTCGATTTCCCTGCCAGCTTGGAAGCCTCAAGAATGGAAGCTACAGGCTTTTTGGCGTCACCCGCTGCAATGGGTTGTTGTCCGGGCATTGTCGCTTCATCAGGAAGGACGCCTACATACCCAGTATGAGATTTATGTCCTGTGGCAAAAGCAGTACCCGCTGGAGCAGAATCGGCAATTGGAGCATCCGCAGAATGCGTACGCACCATGCCGCTTGCCATGCTGTCTAACGTTAAGGAAGATCCTTTGTACCATCTAGCCAGTGCAGTGGCGTCATTAGCCATACCGTCTGGAATCAAAATAATTACGTTTTTAATCGACGTGTCCTTTTCGACTGCCATCGCCGTCCCACCGCTTACTGCTAGCATCATAGTCGCTACGAGTGCTGCCACCGATTTTTTCGTATGTATCCCCCAACATTTTAGCATTCAATTTCCTCCCAGACACTTTATTGTACAATCAGAACTAAGTCTAATCATACTTTGTCAGGAGAATGTTAAGGGGATTGTCTAACTATATTAAAGATGCTCTCTGGAGTATTGGTCTCGCTCAAATTGTCCCTGAATTACCGATACGATACTTTCACGGAGTGCTTTGGCGTTTTGTGACTTATACGGATCAGCATTAAAAAAGATTGTATCTGCTGTGTAGTTTTCTTTTATACGTCCCAATCTGTCCCCATATCCCAAAATTTCAGCGGCGAACTCCGTGGCAGCCTGCCAAGCCTCTTTTCGAGTTAATCCACAGTCTATGAGTGTGTCTAATTCCTCAAGGTTACGTCCATGTAACGAAGGTGTGGCAAAATCTGTACCGAACGCAATTCGTACGCCTGCTCTTTTGGCATAGCTAACGGCTTTAGGGTGGGCTTCGGCGGCGCGGGCGGCGCGGTCACAAATTTCCCTGTCGAGTAAAAGAACTCCAGACGGGTCTGCAGCAATACGATAGATGGAAGCAGTAGGCACAAAGGCTGTCCTGGATTGCGCAAGCCGGTTGGCTTGATCCTCGGTCAAATACATTCCATGCTCTATAGATTCCACTCCAGCGTCAATAGACCAATCCACAGTAGGTCCGCCCCAGGTATGAACCATGACTTTTATGTTGCGTGCATGAGCGCTATGCACAATTAAAGAGAATTCTTCCTCAGAAAAAATCGGGTCCAGCACTGTATCTGGCGACGAGCCTAGTCCCCCCGTTGCAAGAATTTTAATCCAGCTTGCCCCGGAATCAATAATTCCTGTTACCCGCCGTTCCAAATGCTTAAGACCTCGTGCGTCTCCGGCTCCAAGCATATCACCACTGGTATAAACTCTTAAAGGCTGGCTATAATGCTGACCTATATGCTTCACCGTACTTGGCAAAAGCCCACCTGCATCACGCACTGAAGTCACTCCAGCCTGGAAAGTAGCCTCAAAGGCTTGCGCCTGCATCACTTCGATCTCCAATTCATCGCGCTTCTCCTGATCAGTATGATTAAAATCCGTCCATGCCAAATGCGTATGAAGATCAATTACGCCGGGGCTAATCCATAAGTCGCCATCTGGACCATTTTGTTGAGTATGCGTGGATAAGGACTCTGCAATGGACGAAAAACGACCATTGGTGATTGTTATATCAAATCGTTTCCCATCAATCCCCGCCACAAATATATTTTTATAGGTTAACTCTTTTTGAATTTTATTTTCCATCTTCATTCCCCCAAATTAACCTTTGGGCGGCAAGCGCATGATAAGGGTCTTGATGTACAAGCTCAGCAAGCGTTTGGATAGCTTCTTCAACGCTTTGTTGATTTGCCTTCGCCCCAAAATGGTTAATGCGTAAGAGTTTATTATGCAATTCTCCATCTCCGGGTGCGACAATGCCTATGGGCTGTTCGATATTGAAATTACCGCCTTGAGGAATCCGAACCGTTGTAGTCAACGTTGAGTAGCTATCTTTATTCCGCTGCCACGGTTCAAGGCCCAAGGCTTTAATGCCAGCAATTGCAGCAGATGTAGTTAAGCGATGGCGGCGGTTGACTGCTTCCAGACCTTCTTCTTCAATAAGCTTTAATGACTCTATAAGCGCACGGGCTTCCAAAACAGGGATGTTGGCAGGAACTCGCACGGGCGTCACATGATTAGGGGAACGCTTTAAGTCAAGCAAAGACAGTATGGAATTGCGCGGCGCATTTTTGTTGGAGGCCAGAAACTCCCAGCCACGGGGAGAAATCCCCACAGCGCTGATCCCGTTAGGCCCGGATAGTGCTTTTTGCGCCCCTACAGCTACAAAATCAATTCCCCACTCGTCCATGAGCACCGGTTCGCCCCCGATTGCAGAAACTGAATCTATCACGGTTATAATGTTTGATCTACGCGCAAGCTCCATGATTTCCCTTGTTGGATTAGAGCCTCCTGTGACCACTTCCGCCTGCACAAAAGAAAGCGCACATGGGTTATATCGCTCAATCGCTGCGGCGACTTCATCTACAGTTACCACATCATCAAAAGATGTTTTGAGTTCGATGACTTCTGCTCCGCCACGCGCAAGCCAGTTACCAAAAATCGTTCCATATGGACCTGTCACAATGTTTAGAATTTTACGGTCGGGCGCAGATATGCCTGCTGCTATGGCTTCAATTCCCAGGATCGCCTCGCCCGGTATGATTACCGGGGATTCTTGGGTGGACAGGAGTTTGGAGAGCAAGTTAGTTAGCGTATCAAACTCCGATATTGTAAGAGGTACAAATCCTTTATTATTTTGACTCATAAATACCTCCTGCAGAATGGGATATTGGCATTTTAGGAACAGCGGACAAAAGCTCACGGCTATAAGGCGTTTCAGGACGAGAAAAGAATTTCTCCTTGGGGTTGATCTCAACCAGCTTCCCCTGCCGCATTACAGCAACAATATCGCTTATGGCATTTATAACTCCCAAGTCATGAGAGATAAAAAGCATCGTAAGATTAAGCTCCGATTTGAGTGTGCTCAACAGTTCAAGCATACTCCGTTGTACCGAAACATCCAGTGCGCTCGTTGGTTCATCTGCGATAAGTATGCTTGGCTCAACGCTTAATGCGCGGGCAATTGCTATTCGCTGACGCTGACCGCCGGAAAATTCGTGAGGGTATCTGCCAAGGGCGCTTTCATCGATGTGAACACGTGTAAGCAGTTCCCTACATTTCTTGTCCACTTGAGCTCGGTCAACAATCTTGTGAAAAAGTAAGGCTTCGGCAAGGATTTGCCTGATCGTATGCTTTGGATTTAGCGAGGAATCCGGGTTTTGAAAAACCATTTGTATTCTTTTATGCTGCTCCCGGCTCCGTCGCTTGCCCAGTACCTGAGAACCCAGCATGATCCGGCCCTCATCCGGGGCGATCAGCCCGGCTATTACCCGCGCGAGGGTAGACTTTCCTGAACCCGATTCTCCCACAAGACCAAGCGTGGTACGCTCCTGCAGCTCCAGGCTTACTTGATCAAGCGCGGTGAACTTACCATAAGCAACCGTTATATTTTCTATCCGCAAGGCTGTTTTCATAAATCCGCGCTCCTTTCAAGATCCGGGAGAGGAAGCACTGAGCTTATCAGCAACTGTGTATACGGATTTTGCGGGTTTTGTAAAAGGGGCAAAGTGTCTCCCCGCTCTATGATTCTTCCCTCTTTCATAACGCAAAGCTTTGAGCACATCGAAGCAGCTACGGCAAGATTGTGCGTAACAAACACCATGGCAAAACCCAACTCCTTTTGAAGACGTGAAATAACGTCAAGTATTTGCCGTTGAACCGTTACGTCAAGCGCAGTTGTTGGCTCATCACAAAGAAGGATGCCCGGCTTGCACGCCAAAGCCATCGCAATAACAATACGTTGACACTGGCCGCCTGAAAGCTGGCGGGGGTAACGGTCAGTATGCTTTAAGGAATCGGGAAGACCGAGCATTTCAAGCAGTTCCAAAGCTATTGTGCGCGCGACCTTCCGACTCACCTTCTGCCTGTAGTACACAACCTCGGCAAGCTGCCGGGCCACCGGGCAGAGAGGGTCAAGTGCCCTTATCGGGTCTTGAAAAATCATTGCGCATCTGCCATTGCTCCTAATATGCCCGCCAACTTGTTCAATACCGGAGGGAAGCAACCCTATGATGGAGCGAAGCGTGAGCGATTTTCCAGATCCGGATTCCCCCACAAGTCCTATACTTTCGCCCGCTTCAACTTTGAGACTCACATTAGTGACCAATTTATGATTCGATTGCGTCGCGAGCGACAAATTTTCCACTTCTAAAATTGGATTCATAGCATTCATTTTCTTCTCCATATATCTGCTAGCCCATCGCCCACAAGGGATAAGGCTATCCCTGTAAATACTACCGCAAAGCCTGGGATTGCTGAAAGCCACCACTTAGTAGATATAAAGGGCTGCCCATCAGAAATCATAGTTCCCCAATCCGGAGTTGGCGGCGCAATGCCGATACCTAGATAGCCTAGCGTAACAATGGCTACAAGCAGAACAGCCATGTCCGTCATAAGCACTACCACCGCTTGCGGTAACACATTCGGCAGAAGATGGCGCAGTATGATTTTAATATCCGGGATTCCCAGAGTTTTTGCAGCGGCTATCCATTCCTGCTTGCGAAACGATGCGCTAAGACCCTTGACCACGCGCGCGTATACAATCCAGCCAACCAGGACAAATGTAATGTATATCCCCTGTTCACCCGTACCACTTGCAAACGCCACTATAATTACAATCAAATAAAAAGGGAACGCAATAAACGTATCGGTCAAAAGCGTGATAACCGTGTCTACCCATTTACCATAATACCCGGCAAGCATTCCCAGAAACACCCCCATACAAAAAGGGATGATCTCCGCCAGCACCATAATCTTCAAATCAGTCCGTGCGGCATAGATCAGCCGTGTAAACAAATCACGCCCCAGTTGATCGGTTCCCAGCCAGTGTTCGAAGGACGGGGGTTGTAAAGTTGCCGAAATATTTTGATCAGAAGGCTGGTAGGGGCTAATAACCGGTGCGAACACTGCAATACCCATGAGTAACGCAAACATAATACTGCCCCATAAAAGAGATGGAGTATTTAGTATTTTTCCCCAAGAGCGGTTGCTATGACCCGCCTTCTGAATCTGAAGATCTAATTGCGTGCGTTTCATTGTTCTCCTTTCGTCCTGGGATCAAGATACCCAGAAGCAACCTCAATCACGAAGCCGATGATGACCACAGATATCGCACAATAAAGAGCAATCCCCTGTATAACAGGAAAATCCCGGTTCGAAATGGCTGAAAATAACAGGCTTCCGATACCCTTGAGGCCAAAAACCTGTTCAATTACCAACGTGCCGCCCATCAGGTAGGCAATGTTTACGCCAAGCAGCATAAGAGCGGGAAGAGCGGAATTGCGCAGGACATGCTTTACCAATATAGCCCGGTCGGGGATTCCCGCTGCCTTCAAGGTTACAACAAAATCAGATTCCAGCACTTCCAACATCTGCGCTCTTAAAGAACGAACAAGCGAGGGAATTTGCGACAATCCGACAGTGATCGCAGGAAGGGCGAGACTGTACAAGATTCCAAGCCAGCCCTCGCCGACTCCCCCAACGGGGAACCAGCGAAGCCGAACGCTAAATACCAGAATCAGTAGCAGTCCAACCCAAAAAATCGGCATACCGAGCGTTACAGCAGGCAAGATGCGTATAATGTGGTCAAGCAGTCCGTCTTTATGTGTTGCCGCAAGGGTGGCCAGCACCAGCGAAATAATGATGGAAAAAAGACAGGTCATTGCAATGAGCAGCAGCGTCACAGGGGCCCGCTCTGCAATCAACTCTCTTGAAGAAGTCTCAAAAACAATCGAAACGCCGGTATCACCGTGTGTAAAGAAATTGTGCACAAAGCCTATAAACTGCTCCCAAAGAGAACGATCCAGCCCCAACCTATGGCGCATACTCTCAATAGCCTCAGCTGTGGCGTATTCCCCCAGAATCATTTTGGCGGGGTCTCCCGGCACCAGCCTTATGATGAAGAAGACTGCCACCACCACACAGATGACTACTGATGCCGCTCTTATCATAGCGCGCACAAGCCATTTGTGTGGGGAAGTTAGATTTGCAGACAATCCGGCAGACTTTTTAAATAAATTGTGGGCCGTCAAGGATCTAATTACCTTTCACACGTACATCTTCAAAACGAGCGCTGTTATTGGGAAGCACGACCAGGCCATCAATGGAAGAACGAACACCTTTCAGAATATCCGGATAATAAAGCGGGATGTAAGGTACCTCGTCTGCAAGGATTTGTTGAAGCTTGGCGTAAATTCCCGCACGTTCTTCCCCATCAGGTGTTTTTTGCCCCTTGTGCAGGAGCTTGGTAACTTCATTGTTCGTGTAATGAGTCCAGTACGACTTGCTAAAGCCTTCCGGATCTGTCTGGAAAGCGAGGATCGAGTTGGCTTCTGGAGAATCCGCCTGTCCGCTGTTGATCATTGCCGAAAAATCATAGGCAAAGAAACGCTCGCGAAATGAGGCCAACTCAACAGATTCGATTTGAATGTCTATGCCGATCGTTTTGGCGGCCGCCTGAATAATCTGTGCCTCCTGAGTTCTTGAGTTGTTACCAGAGGCAATGAGCAATTTTGTAGAAAACCCATTAGGGAACTTTGATTTTGCAAGCTCTGCTTTGGCAGCGTTCGTATCAAAGCTGAGCGCTTTAATCGTATCGTTCGTGTTGTAGGGAATGGCTGGCGGCAAAAGCGAATTGGCTGGCTTTGCGAAACCAAAGGTAACCGCATTGGTCAATCCATTACGGTCAAGTGCCAACGCCAACGCACGGCGAACGTGCACATCCGAAAAATGCTCGTCCAGGGTATTGAAGAACAATTGCTCTGTCACCCAGCTTCCATTGGTCGCCACTTTGGTATCAGTTCCTTGTTTTAATTCATTTACATTTTCAAGAGCTACAGACTCAATAGCGTCTATCGCGCCAGCCTTCAGCTGGTTAATCGCTTGGCTGTCATCTTCAATGAGCTTGTAGACAAGTTCATCGATATATGGCTTGCCTTTCTGCCAATAGTATTTATTTTTGCTGAAAGTAAGATCACCGGCAGAATCCCATTTCTTAACGACGAAGGGACCGGTACCGACCGGATTCTTAAAGAATTCTTTTTCCGAGACACCGCCAAAATCCTTTGGAAGGATGCCATTGGAGAAATTTGAGAGTTCAGAAATAAACGGCGTATACGGCGCTTTAAGCTTAATTACAAGTGTTTTTTCATCTTGAGCCGAAAGCGAAGCCACCTGTGCCGCTATTGCAAGAGGACCTCCTACATTCAAATGACGCTGAATTGAAAAAACCGCGTCCTCGGCAGTAACTCCTTTGCCGTCTGAAAATTTCAAGCCATCGCGTAAAACAAAAGTATAGGTTAATCCATTCGCGCTAATATTGTGCGACGCCGCAAGCCAATCCACAATTTTTCCATCACCGTTAAAGGCAACCAGCGGCTCAAATACTTTGTCGATAGCAAAAGCATTATTTGATGTAATCTGATTATGCAAATCAAACGAGGTTACGGAAGCCGGGCGGCCATATGTAAAGGTTCCCCCTTCCGCGGGTTGATCAGCGGTTGTGCTTGGGTTAGTTGCGTTTGTATTTTTATCTGCATCATTTTTGGAGCCGGAGCATCCTGCCACGAGAACCAATAAAAGAAATGCTAAAGATCCAACCAAAAACGGTTTCCTAAAAGATACAATAAGTTTGGACATCCCATTTTCCCCTTTTCTCCAATAAAACATATTGTTTTAATATGAATAATATTATGGATGAACCCATTTGCCATGTCAAACAGAATTAAATACCATAATTTATAAAATCAAAGATAAAAGTAAACATAGGGATTTTCCAGCTTGTGAACACATGGAGTTCATATGGGATTGGGAATTTCATTATATTATTGTATAATCAGTCTATGAAGTAATAGGTAAAGCTTATAAGACGACAACCATTATAAAAGCGTATATAAAAGGGGTTTAAAACTCGATGGAATTCAGACAACTTCAATACACCCTGCAAATTGCAGCGGAAAAAAACTTCTCACGCGCAGCAGAAAAACTGCATATTGCTCAGCCCTCTTTGAGCCAACAATTGTCCAAACTGGAAAAAGAACTTGGGGTACTTCTATTTCAACGCAACACCAGCACGGTGGAATTAACACATGCAGGAGCAAGCTTTGTGGAAAAGGCAAAAAAAATAGTCGATGCAGTTGAGCAGCTCCGGCAGGAAATGGACGACATTTCTCAACTGCGAAAAGGGAAGGTTGTGGTTGGCAGTATGCCCATCACAGGTTCTCATTTGCTGCCGCATGTGCTGCCTGTATTCAAGAAAGCTCATCCGGACATTGAAATCGTGTTGGTCGAGGATTCATCCATGAATTTGGAGAAAAAAACTGCCAGTGGGGATACAGATCTCAGCCTGCTATCTCTTCCATTAGTAGAACCTACACTTTCCTATGTGCCGATCGGTGAAGAGTGGATTGATCTTGCCGTTCCTCCAGGTCACCCCCTAGCCCTGCGTAAAAACGGAGACCATCCGAAGCCTGTGCATATGGAAGAACTGAAAGATGAGCCTTTTGTCGTTCTGAAAAAAGGGCAAGGCTTTCGCAAGCTGACGATGGATTTGTGTCATCAAGCTGGCTTTGAACCCAATGTGGTGTTTGAGAGCACTAATATGGAGACGCTCCAATCGCTTGTAGCGACAGGTATGGGAGTGACACTCGTCCCCCGTTTTATCGCCCGGGCCGCCAGCAGCGAGTTTGTTCCAGCATTATTGCCACTCGCCGAACCTACCCCTAGCCGTACCCTAGCCATTGCCTACCGAAACGGACGTTATTTGTCTAAAGCTGCCGAAGCCTTTATTGATACCTTCCGAGAAACGGTCGAGCAACTTTCTCAAAAGTAGCTTCAAATGTGAAAAGGACCGTCTTCCTCCTCAGCCAAAGCCAGAGAAGAAGACGGTCCCGGGGCTTCGCCCCTATGCTTTCAATACTTCATTTACTTTACGGGTTCGATTACACTGTTGCGATGTTGCTTCCATCTGTCTTTAACGAACCACATTTCATGTTCATTTGAATTTCATGTCAGCCTCGCCTGATTACTTTACGCTTGCTCGGAAACTCCACTTTATCCATCCCGCATCACTTCTTTCCTTAAGGTCTCTAGCCTTGGTCTCCCAAGAATGTCCTACCTCAGTTCCAATGTGCTGTGTGATCCCAAAGTGCCTGTCCTCGCCTTTTTGTGATCAGGGTCTCCCTAAATCTGGTGGACTTTTATCCTGATCATAGCCCATTTCATAATTGTTTCCGACAACCTGTCTATTTAAGCCTCTCGGCCGTGACAGGCCATCCCTATTCGCCAGTTCGGATCTACTTTGGTTATCCATCGTTATCAACCTCCTGGTGTCGGGATACTATTATAATACACCTATGGGCTGTATCTGAAACAGGTATCAGAAAACTTTTTTATTATCGAGAAGAACCAAATGCTTGCTGTACCTCGGCTTCACTCACTTGTGTTTTAAAGACCAATTTCGAAGGATCTTGAGGTGAATAAATGACCTCTATAATACTTCCCTGCTGCAGCTTGGATAGTTGGGAAGAAAAAACAACCTTTTGCGTGGTTACATTAAATGTATCGCCGTTGTTTTTCGTAACACTCAGCGTAAATTGAAGCTTAATTTTATTAGGTCCTGCTTCCCCCATGGGTGTGACATCCAGCACTTTCGCATATGCCTGCTCACCGGTTTTGGCAATTTCCATCAGCTCAGGCGATACGCCCTGCTTGACCATTTGCTCATTCATTAACGCTTGTAAATCCGTCTGCGACACCTGCCCTTTCAGGTCAAGTCCTACTTTCAGTTTATCTTTCTCCGATACGACCAACGGAATGATCGAGCCTGGCTGAAATTGAGCCATGGAAGTCAAAGGAATAATCGTCGTCAAAGCAGTATCATATTTGTCTTCTCCATGTTTGGTTACGGTCAACCCGAGCTTTACCTGCGGCTGACTGTTTACATAAGTCCCTGTTAGCTGAACACTTGTAATAATCCCAACCCCAGGAACACCCTTCTTAACCTTACCGCCTTCAAAAAACACACCTAAAATTCCAGGTAGAAAAATAAGCGCAAAGCCTATATAAATTAACGGCCTATACCACGGGGCATCCATAATCACAAATGGATCATCCCATAAATAGTTAGCCAAAAATGGTGAGAAGCCTACACCAAACACCATAAGTACCCCGATAATACTCAAAAATCCTTTCATCCTCCAAAACCCCTTTTTCAATCATCTGTTCAAATTATATGTCAGCAAGAAAGGTGAAACGACCTGCTCATTTACACTGTCACCAGACCCATATAAATCAGCTCCGATGGATTTACCGGATTGCTCCCCAGACCCACCGTATCTCCAGGTCGCGGAATTTGCAGCTTGGATACGAGCGTTTCCAACGTTTTTGGATATCGATTACCGTTTACTTCTGTCACATCTAGCATTAGCACCACAATCGGATCAAAATTCACGAGCTTCCCGGTATCTGTTACCGAAATAACAACCGCAGTCGCTGCCATCGCCAAACCACCGTTAGCCGCCGATTGAGCTTGTCTTGCCGAGTTTAGGCTTTGGTTAATCTGTTCCCGATGCTCTTTGGGTACCAAACCTTTCATAAATAATCCTGACAGGCCTTTATTCATCAGTTGATCTGCTTGTTCTATCGCATCCTGCTGTTTTTTCTTTTTCCCGAATAAGTTCATCATGTGGTTGCACCTCGTATTTTGTATTGTCGTTCCTTATGAATTCAGTATAAAAGAGGGTATATGGCATCACAATACGTTTTGGCGCATACAAAAAAACCGAAAAAACAGGAGCTTTAACCTGTACTTTTCCGGTTTATTTTGAACTCTGGGACGGTTTACACAAAATTTTGCACACTTTGGAGTATTCTTTCGCACGATCATCCGATAGTTTTGTGAAAAACGAGTGAATTCAGGCTATTTTTTACGCAAAAGATAGACCAATTTGCGATAATACGCCGATGATTCTTTATAACGACGACTGTCCTCGGACACAACTGCCAGCGTTTCATATAACTGTTCAAGCCGCGCTGGATGCTGGAGAGCTTCAAAATAAGGCAAGCATTGCAAGGCATGCATCCAAAAGGCGTCCTGATTCCCTTGGGCAAGCGCCAGTTGGCTTTCATAAAAATCAAGCCCCATTTGCTGATCTGTTGTCAGATTTGTTTTACGCAGTTGATCCAAATGCTGTGAGAGAAGCCCCCAATTTTTTCGCGCAAACGCAATCTCACAGCGATAAATTAGCGTAACGGGCAGCATCATCTGCTGCATTTCCTCCCGCTCCCGGCTCACCAGCGCTTCAAAACGCGCTACTTCCTCCAAAGCCTTATCCAGCTCGCCAATCGATGTCAGCATAATAATCCGGTTGTTCAGAATGGTCGTGAGCATATCTGCCGCATTTTCTAAATAGACCAAATTGGCCTCAGCCATAGAGAGCGTTAACAGTGCTTCCTGCACAGAACCCATGGCAAAACAATATCCGCTGTAAGCCACATACAGACCCGTCAAACGGTGAAAAAGCCGATCATCATACACCCTGCGCATCGTCTGCTCGAATACCTGCTTCGCCTGATCAAATTGCTTGACCTGAATACAGGCCTCCATCATAATGTTTTGCGCATTCAGCCAGTTTTCCGTCCCCTCTTCCACCAGACGGCTTAGCTGCTTAACGTTATTCAGCACATCATAATAATGGTTTTTCGAGCGGAAATACTGGATTTTATAAAATAATATTGCTTTTTTTAGCGGTGCGGGCAGCTCCACCTCATCCGAGCGACCAAACTTCTCCAAATAAAAATTCAAATAGGTTTGATGTAAATATTCATAGGCCGTTGGGTCATTTAATTGCTGATAATAAACGGCCTTCATCAAATAAGTCGTCATTTCCACCACAAGCGAATCGTTGCGATCCTCCAGTAGATCCACATAGCTTTCCGTGGCAGGATTAGCCAGCTTGGACAGCTCTGTGAAAATCTTATCTGCTGTAGTCAGCGTCTCTTCATCCTCTGCCGCTGCACGCAAGAGGTAGGAGGGATTTACACCTAAACGCCCAGCAATTTGCTCGGCCAAATCCTCTGCCAACGGGTAACGGTCAGCCAGTATATTTGCGAAATGTGCTGGTGTCACCAGCCCGTCTACCAGCTCTTTACGGGACAGATTTTTCTTTTTACACAAAAATTCAATGCGTTCCTTAAGCATGGAGTATTCCTTTCTACACTGATTATCGGTCATACAGTGAGGGACGCCGATCTTCAAACACCGGAATACGACTACGTACGTCCTGCACCAAGGCAGACTCAATCGTTCCTGTGATGATCCCCTCCTGCTCTCCGCCCTCAGCAATGATTTCTCCCCATGGATCAATAATAAGCGAATGCCCGAAGAAATCAGTATCTCCGCTGCGACCTACCCGGTTACAAGCAATGACATACATTTGATTTTCTATAGCACGTGCGGTTAGCAAGGTACGCCAGTGATGAAGCCGGGGATGAGGCCATTCTGCGGGTACGATCAGCAAATTTGCGCCCGACAGGGCCAAACTGCGGGCTAGTTCAGGAAACCGGATATCATAGCAGATCGACGCCCCTGCCTGAATCCCGCCATCCAGTGCGAATAAAACCTTTTCTTCGCCAGGCTGCAAATATTTTTCTTCATCCATAAGTCGGAATAGATGAATCTTGGAATACGAAGCAACCTCTTTGCCTGTTCGGTCAAAAACGAGCATCGTATTATACACATGACCGTCGCTTTTTTTCTCTGCGATCGACCCAGCTACTACGTTCACTTCATGGGTGGCAGCGAATGCTGCTATCCATGCCCGAGTCTCCGTCCCTTCCTTGTCCGCCAGCTCATGAATGCGATCTAAGGCATAACCTGTGTTCCACATTTCCGGCAGGATAATCAGATCCGGCTTCAGTTCGACTTTCATCGCTTGTTCCATTAAAGCCCGGATATGACTGCGGTTTTCCGGGGGATTTCCTATCTCTATGTGAGCTTGTATGAGTGCAACACTGAACGGCTGAGCTTCCTGATACGTCAAAATCCTTCATCCTCCTTGTGAGCCAGAGCTTCCCGCGACCCATTGTCCGGTATTTTCCCCCATCATAGCCCGATCAGTCTGGATTACGCAACCATGCAAGCTTAATTCCCCCTATACAACTCGGTAAAATCGTGATAGATTATTTCTTAAACTATTCCAAAAGGTCGTGTGAATTGATGACTCATTTTTCTATTCCCTCCGCTGACGTCATGAAACAGTTACCCACTCAATTTTTTGCCACACTTGTACAAAATGTAAACCGTGAAATCGCGGCGGGGCATGATGTCATTAATCTCGGACAGGGGAACCCCGACACGCCCACTCCTTCTCATATTGTAAAAGCTTTGCAGGAATCAGCGGATAACCCGCTGTATCATAAATATTCGCCATTTCGCGGTTACAGCTTTCTTAAGGAAGCCGTTGCCCAGCGCTATCAGGAGGATTACGGTGTGACGCTCAACCCTGAAACCGAGGTCGCCATCCTGTTTGGCGGAAAAACGGGTTTGGTTCAGCTGCCGCAAGTCTTACTCAATCCCGGGGATGTGTGTCTCGTCCCTGATCCCGGCTACCCGGACTACTGGTCTGGTGTAGCCTTGGCTAAAGCGGAAATGTCTTTTCTTCCATTAAAAGAAGAGAACCGTTTTCTGCCCGATTATGAAGCCATTTCCGAAGAAGACCGCCGCCGCGCCAAGTTAATGTTCCTTAACTATCCGAATAATCCAACCTCGGCAACGGCTCCACTTTCCTTTTACGAGGATACAGTTGAATTCGCGCAACGTAACGGTATTGTAGTTGCCAGTGATTTCGCCTATGGCGCTATTGGATTTGATGGCGAACGTCCGGTAAGCTTCCTACAGGCTGAGGGTGCTAAAGAGGTGGGGATTGAGTTCTATACCTTGTCCAAAACGTACAATATGGCGGGCTGGCGTGTTGGTTTCGCGCTCGGTAATGCCGAAATCATCTCGATGATTAATCTCCTACAGGATCATATTTATGTAAGCTTGTTTGGCGGCATTCAGGCAGCGGCGGCGACAGCCTTGACGGCCTCGCAGAACTGCGTAGGCGAGCTGGTAGCCCGCTATGAATCACGCCGTAACGCTTTTTATGATGCACTTGGGCAAATAGGCTGGAAGGCGACGCGCCCAAGCGGCTCCTTTTTCAGTTGGTTGCCTGTGCCGCAGGGCTATACTTCCACTTCTTTTGCCGATCTGTTGTTGCGGGAAGCCAAGGTGGCTGTTGCTCCAGGGATCGGCTTCGGGAATGGCGGCGAAAGATATGTGCGAGCGGGACTGCTCAGCTCAGAAGCTCGACTGACCGAGGCGGCTGATCGAATTGGCAAGCTAAACCTGTTTGGTTAAGCCGTATTTTCCAGCTACAACTTCTTTGCCAAACCTGGTCTTTTCGTGGTATTCTGTATCCAATATCATTTAGCGCGTTGAAGGGACTATTAAGAGAGACTCGGTCCTGTTCAGAGAGTAAATTCCGATAGGCTGCAAGAATTTACCTGGACTCTCTCCCAACTCCTATCCCCGAGCGTCCTGCGCAATCAGGCGGTCCCTGCCGTTAACAGGTTTCAAGTGGGATGATCATGAATCATCAATGAAGGTGGTACCGCGGAAGCACAAACTTTCGTCCTTTGCATACAAAGGATGGAAGTTTTTTTGCATTAAAAAGAGTAAAATTAAGGAAGTGGACGTCTTGTCAACACGAATCGTCATTAAAATCGGAAGCAGCTCTCTAACTGGAGTGGAAGGTGGCTTGAATCGGGAAGCCATCGCTTATTTTGCCCGGGAAATCAGCTTGCTTCGTGCAAAAGGTCATGAAGTGCTGCTGGTTACATCAGGTGCAGTAGCCGCCGGATTCAGAGAGATTGGGTACCCGTTTCGCCCTAAGCTACTGCATGAAAAGCAAGCGGCAGCGGCTGTTGGCCAAGCTCTTCTCATGCAGGCCTATGAGCAGGCTTTTAAAGATTTTGACCTAGTGATCGCGCAGGTTCTACTGACCCGTAGTGACTTTTTGAGCCGCAAACGGATGAATAATGCCGGAATGACCGTAGAAGAATTGCTGCGCCAGCAGGTTATCCCGATCTTTAACGAAAATGATACTGTATCGATTGACGAATTGAAATTCGGCGATAATGATATGCTGTCCGCGCTGGTTGCCAATCTGGTCAAAGCTCAGCATCTGATTATCATTACGGACACCGATGGCGTATATACGGCAGATCCGCGCAAGCATCCGAATGCCGTACGTTTTGAACGTATCGAAGAAATTACAGAGGAGATTTATGCATTAGCTGGAGGTTCTGGATCGTCTGTAGGTACTGGCGGCATGCGATCCAAGATCGAAGCTGCCAAAGTCGCTACACGCGGCGGTGTGCCTGTATATGTGGGACGTGTAAGCGCGAATGGCGATCTAAACGCAGCCGTCGAAGGACACGGACCGGGAACTTATTTTGACACTCACCTCTCTTCACTTCCGATGAAAAAACAGTGGCTTGGATTTATGTCCACCCCTCTGGGCGCGGTGCATGTAGACGAAGGGGCCGAGGAAGCGTTGGTTCACGGAGGACACAGTCTACTTCCGGTTGGCGTACGACGTGTCGAAGGCAGCTTTCATGCCGGAGATGTCGTTGAGGTGCTCGGACCGGAAAATAAAGTTTTAGGACGCGGCATCGTCAATTATGACGATGAACAGCTACGAATTGTACAAGGATTATCCAGCGGCGAGGTTGTGGGCAAAATCGGTCCCATTCACCGGCTTGAGGTGATCCACAGGGATGAATGGATTACATTATGTATGTAGGGAGGCCGTAACATGAGTGATTTAACGACTAACACAGCTACAACCGAGGAGAATCAGTTTAGCGAAGTACGAACCAAAGCCAATCTTGCCAAAAAAAGTGCCGGGGTCATGAACCGCCTGACTACAGCACAGAAAAACGAAGCATTGCTTGCTATGGCTGAAGCTCTAGTAAATCATACTGAAGAGCTGATTGCAGCAAACCATAATGACCTGAAACATGGACGGGAACAGGGAACATCCGAGTCGCTGCTCGACCGCCTCAAGCTGACCGAGGACCGAATCGGAGCTATTGCCGAAGGATTACGCCAAATTGTGGCACTGCCTGACCCGGTCGGCGACATCCTTGAGCAAATTGAACGTCCAAACGGTCTGAGAATTGAGAAGATACGTGTGCCGCTGGGTGTCATCGGCATCATATACGAAGCGCGTCCAAATGTAACCGTGGATGCCGCGGGCCTGTGCTTGAAAACAGGCAATCCGGTTGTGCTACGCGGTGGTTCAGCCGCCCTCTTCTCCAACCGCAAGATTATCGAAGTACTCCAGCAGGCACTAGACGCAACAGCTGTGCCACGCGAGGCGCTTCAACTTATTGAAGATTCAGACCGTGCCTCGGTCAACGAAATGCTCACCTTGAACGGCTTGCTGGATGTAATTATTCCACGCGGCGGGCGTTCACTCATTCAAAATGTTGTTCAGAACGCTACCGTACCTGTCATCGAAACCGGAGCTGGTGTATGCCATACCTTTTTGGACGCTACAGCGGATGCAGCAATGGCCGAAGCGATTACGCTGAATGCCAAGGTGCAAAGACCGTCCGTGTGTAACTCGATGGAAACATTGCTCGTACACTCGGATTATGCAAAAGCACACTTAACAGGATTGGCAGAACGCTTTCGTGATGCGGGGGTTGAGCTACGCGGCTGTGCACGCACACGAGAATTGGCCCCTTGGGCTATTCCTGTTACAGAAGAGGATTACGGCACCGAGTATAATGATTACATTATGAACATCAAGGTCGTAAACAATTTGGACGAAGTACTGGAGCATATTGCCCGTTACGGTACGATGCATTCTGAGTGTATTGTCACCGAGGACAAAGCCCATGTCGAGCGTTTTCTGCAAGAAGTGGACGCGGCAGCCGTGTATCACAATGCATCCACTCGCTTCACGGATGGCTTCGAGTTTGGGTTTGGTGCCGAGATCGGAATCAGCACACAAAAATTACATGCCCGCGGCCCAATGGGATTGCCTGCCTTGACTTCAACCAAATATCGCGTGTACGGTACTGGACAAATCAGGGAATAATAACATAAATCAATCTGTATCCTTGGAGGTTATGAATCTATGTGTGAATCACAAACAAAGGTTTTAATTAATGAGCAAATTACATTTTTCGGGGCAGGATCAATGGCAGAGGCTATTATTCGCGGAATGACGGCTCGTTCTGTCGTCAAACGTAGTGGTATTACCGTCATCAACCGCAGTAATCAGGCTCGCCTTGAGGAACTTCAAAAGCAATATGGAGTCTTGTTCCAAACCGAGGATGCCGCCAAAACCGAGCTTCTGCGTCGTTCTCCGGTCATTGTGCTTGCCATGAAGCCCAAGGATGCTGCACAAGCACTTGGGCAACTCGGCCCACTTCTGTCTGATGAGCAGCTGATTATTTCGGTAATCGCAGGATTGTCCATTCGTACGATGCAAACGTTGCTGGGTCGCAAGCAGCCGATCGCACGGACGATGCCCAATACATCCAGCTCAATTGGGCTGGGAGCCACAGGCATTAGCTTTTCCAAGGAAATCAGCGAAAACCAGCGTAAAAACGTGCTTACGATGTTCGAATCTGTAGGTACGGTAACGGTTATAGAAGAAGAGAAAATGGATGTTTTGACCGGGATATCTGGAAGCGGCCCTGCTTATGTCTACTACCTGATGGAAGCCATGATTGCCGGGGGAATCCGTGGTGGCTTGACCCCTGAGCAAGCGCACGAACTAACGGTGCAAACCGCGCTTGGAGCGGCACGCATGGTGCAGCAAACCGGAGAGGAGCCTTCTGCCCTTCGCCACAAAATCATGTCTCCTAATGGCTCTACGGTAGCTGCATTGGAAATGCTGGACAAAGGTGACTTCTACGAAACGGTGATTGCGGCGGTGCAGCGGTGCGCTGAACGATCCCGCGAGATGGGAGCTGTACTCAAGGAGGGAATTGAATGAGCTATTGCTTGGCGACCTACCGGGTATACGATGACAAAGCCGATTTTAACCAAAAGGCCCAATCTATTGCCATCGGCATGACGGTGGGCAGCTGGACTGAGCTCCCGCAAGCCAAACGGGACGCGATGCAAAAGCATCTTGGCTCGGTTCATTCTGTGGATATTTACGATGGAGGTCCCGGTGAACGGTACGCGGACCTGACCATCGCTTACCCGGATGTCAACTTCAGCCGAGACATTCCTGCTCTGCTGGTCACAGTCTTCGGCAAAATTTCGATGGACGGCCGAATTAAGCTAACGAAGCTGGGTTTCTCGGAAGCATTCCGCTCTGCTTTTCCAGGACCGAAATTCGGTATCAGCGGCTTGCGCGAACAGCTTGGCGTGTATGATCGTCCCCTGCTCATGAGCATTTTCAAATCTGTAATTGGCCTCAATTTGGACGAACTTCGTGAACAGTTTACCCGGCAGGCTCTCGGTGGCGTTGATCTGATCAAGGACGACGAGATCTTGTTTGAAAACGCGCTGACGCCGATTGAAAAACGTGTCGAAGCCTGCATCAAAGCCGCCGAAGCGGCTGAGCGTGAAACCGGTAAAAAGCTGCTGTATGCCGCTAATTTAACGGGGCCGACCTCGCAGCTTAAGACGCAAGCTCTCAAGGCCATTGATGCGGGTGCCAACGCGTTACTGTTTAACGTGTTGGCCTACGGTTACGATGTGCTACATGAACTTAGTAGCGATCCTGCCGTCTCGGTGCCGATTGCAGCCCATCCTTCGTTGGCGGGAGCTGCTTATCCATCGCCGCATTATGGTATTTCGGCGTCCGTCCTACTCGGTCAGCTTATGCGGCTGGCTGGCGCTGACCTCGTCCTCTTCCCTTCTCCCTACGGCTCAGTGACGATGCCGCGTGAGGAAAACATGGCGATCCGCGATGAGCTGATCACCCCTGATCTACCGCTGAAGGCCAGTATGCCGGTCCCTTCCGCAGGGATTCACCCGGGCCTCGTGCCGTTAATTGTACGTGACTTTGGTACTGACGTTGTTGTCAACGCTGGGGGCGGGATTCACGGTCATCCGCTGGGTACAGACGCTGGTGGGCGCGCCTTTGTGCAGGCGATTGAAGCGGTACAGCAAAATGTCCCTCTGGCAGAATACGCCCGTACTCACCCCGAGCTGCAATCTGCGCTCGACACATGGGGAGGTGAACGATGAGCACAGCGAAGAAGCCCGTCATTTTTTGCGATTTTGACGGGACAATTACGAACAGCGACAATATTGTCGCCATTATGAAGCATTTTCAACCTACAGGCTGTGAGCCCATCATGCATCAGATCGTAAATGGGCATACATCCATTCGTGAAGGCGTAGGTGCGATGTTTGCCCTCATGCCTTCGGAGCAAAAGGACGAAATTATCTCATATGTACTTGGACAAGCTGGTATACGCGAGGGCTTTGCACGCTTTTTGGACTATGTACGAGAGCAGCAGATTCAATTTTTCGTCACCAGTGGCGGCATTGATTTTTTTATTGATCCATTGCTAAAACCCTTCGATATTCCACACGACCACGTCTATTGCAACGGAGCGGATTTTTCCGGGGATCGCATCCAGATTACTTGGCCGCATCCATGTGAGGAACCGTGTACAAATGATTGTGGCATGTGTAAAACGACTGTGATTCGTCAATACCCTTCCGAACAATACGAACGGATTTTGATCGGCGACAGCCTGACCGATTTTGAAGGAGCTAAAATTGCCGATCTTGTGTACTCCCGTTCGCATCTGACTTTAAAGTGTCAAGAGCTTGGCGTACCACATGTACCCTTTGAAACATTTGATGACATTATCGAGGATTTAAAGCAAAAACAGGAGCAAGGGGTGCTGTAAATGAGTTTTAACTTGGCAGACATTTCATTGGAAGAAAAACGCCGCGCACTTGAAGAACTCGCTGATGTCAAAGAACTATTCGCATCTCGCAACTGGTTCCCAGGCACGAGCGGCAATTTGTCGATCCGAATTGGTGACTTTCATCCCGAACAATTTTATTTTGCAGTCACCGCCAGCGGCAAGGATAAAACCAAGCGTACTCCGGAAGATTTTCTATTCGTAGACCAGTACGGAAAAGCGGCAGAAGCGACAAACCTCAAGCCAAGCGCAGAGACGCTTATACATTGTGAAATTTACCGCCTAACAGGCTGCGGAGCCGTTTTTCATGTGCATACCGTGTTTAACAATCTGATTTCCGAATATTACGGTGAGCAAGGCGCTGTACCTATCCAAGGTATTGAGCTGATCAAGGCTTTTAACATTTGGAAAGAAAATGCTGCCATTGATATTCCTGTGCTGCCTAATTACGCGGATATTGCCTCGATTGCCAAGCTCGTACCTGGTGTGCTGAATGATCAGGTGCCTGGAATTTTATTGCGTAACCACGGCATTTATGCGTGGGGCCGTGATGTATTTGAGGCTAAAAAGCATTTGGAGGCGTTTGAATTTTTGTTTGAAACGACCTATCGCTCCCTGCTGCTGAAAACTTTGAAGTAAATAAACTCATAAATATCAAAGATGCGTATCCTTATTTGTAAAAGTAGTCATTGAATATCGAGAACGGAGCCTAAGCGATAGCACAGGAACGTTCTCTTTTTTTATAATAAGGGTATTTCTATTCTACTAGCGACATAAAAGGAAATATGATGAATAAGAATCCTCCTGATATAATTTTGGATATGCTGTAAAAAAACGCCCCTATTGGGGACGCTCCAGCGTGAATTGCTCTCCTAGCTTCGCATAGTTGTTCCCAGCCAAACGACTTACTGGACGCAACTCCTTAGCAATCACATACGTATTTTGATACGCTTCCTCGGACAAATGATACTGCACTACGCGTCCGATTAACAGATCACAGGCAGGTGTGTCCTCCTGACCTCCCAACGGTATAACCTGTTCCAGAATACATTCCATACGTATTTTCGCTTCTGCCACACCGGGAACTTCGATTTTTGTACTTTTGACCGGGGTAAGGCCTGCCAGTGTAACCTCACTCTCCTGCGGCAACAGACGGGAAGCCGTCACATTCACCGCTCCCACATTGTCCTCGTCTGTGATATGTACGACAAAAGCCTTATGCTCCATCGCATTACGTGCTGTATCTTTGGGTACTCCATCAACACGTTGTACGGATACAGACAGCAGTGGCGGTTCAGAAGCTACGATGGAAAAATAACTGAACGGCGCACCATTCAGCACCCCTTCGCTGCTCAAAGTCGTTACAAAGGCTACCGGCCTTGGGATGATACTTCCGGTCAACAGCTTATAATTTTCACGCCCTGTAAGCGTGTCAGGATTCAACGAAATCATTTTTCCCCTCATTTCCGATTACAATCGCTATTCGACTGCACATCATCAAGTTTCGCCTGATAAGCAAATGCACCATTAGTTAGCGACATGGATGACATCTCAGGCTTCCCTTTCAGTATCGCGTGAATGATACGAAATGTAAAGTTGGAGCCGGAAGATCTCCCTATTTTTCAATTATATTTCCTCGGCTATCGCGCACAGTAACCGTAATTCCCTCAGGTACAGCAATCGTAACATCAAGCTGCTGCTGAGTCTGCATAAACCGTGTCGGAATTTGACCCAGTAATACATACAAGGTATCGCCGATTTGCTTGGTCTGATATAAATCTTGCCCCTTTATTTCGTCCTCTTTGCCTGTGTATACATAACTCCCGAACACATGCACCTCCGGTGAGGTGGTTGCATCAATTTTGACCGCATAAGGATCTTCTCCCTGTACAATCACCTTGGTCACTCCGGCAGGCAGTTTTTCATGCCAGTCTGGGAGAAGCCTTGTTTCCTGAACCGAACTCATTATTTCTCTGACTTGCGGAGTGATCCCCAATGAACTGACCAAGGCAAATCCGATACAGCAAAAAACCAATACCGCCGTAATAAACATACTGAATAAATCATAACGAATGCGCTCACGCGTCCCTTTCCAAGCAGTATACATTAAAATTTCCAACCCCAGCAAAACAAAAACGACAGGCCACCAGGTCAAAGCCTGGTCCAGTATGCCCGCTCCCCAAAACTTGGAGGCAAACGTTATGCCCCCCAGCAGGACGAGGGAAAGTCCCATTGACAGCCTTCCGACTTTCCACACCCCTGCCGGAGCGTTTGACGCTTTAGAGGAACTATTTTTGTTAGACGATGTACCAAATATACCTGTGGAGCCTCCTCCATCGCTATGAGGATGATGGGCTCCCTTAAAGGGAGCCTCACTCTTTGAAAACTCAGTATCCATTCTATTGCTTCTCCTTTACTCGTTTAGATTTGGAATTCCCAATCATCATCCAAATACCACCGCCAATCAACAATAAGGATACGATAATCGTCCGTAGATACATGTCAACCAAATTATAAATCTCTCCATTCGGAAACAGACGATCCAGAGTAGGAACTAGTACGTTGATTAAGATGTAATAGGCGCCCAGCAATAGCAACCCCAAGCCTACCCAGCGGTGATATTGTGCAAACATACCGATCACAGGCTTGTCGATCAGCGGCTCCCGTCCATAACGGCTTACTTGCTGCAACGCATCAAAAAAGCTGTAAAACCAAACCACCGGAATCAGGAACAAAAAGAGTGAAAGATATAGCACGTCCAGTACATAGATGCCTCCTAAAAACAGAAGCATAAGCTGGAGTCCACGCTTTTGCAAACCGATATACATATGTCCAGCACCGGGAAATACCGATAAAATGGTAGCCAGCATTTTACTCCGCCGTCCCTCGACTCTTCCATGCTCCAGTTCCTCAAACAAAGTCCGGTCCTGAAGCATTTCTCCCGCTTGTTTGCGATGTACATGCTGCACCGCATCAAACATGCAATACAGCCAAATGATCGGCAGCACGCCCGCAAACGCCAAAAATCCGGATTCGTTTGTAATGCTGGTAATAAAAACGAGGATCGCTCCAAAGCCAAAGAAAGATAGCAGAAAAGACAAACCACGCTGCATCAGCCCCAAATGAAGGTGTCCCAATCCAGGAATGAACGACAGCAAAATCGTAAAAAAGCGTTCATTCTCCGATCCTTTTTGAAAAGCAGGTGATCCTGCCATACCATAGTGTCCTTGTTGATAATGGTTATAGCCCGGGCCATATCCCATTCCTGCTCCCGGTGCATCCACATCCGCGTCTGTTGCCCCCTCCGGTACCTCTCCCGTTGAACCAGCATGTCCATAAGGCCCACTTTGCGAGTAATAACCATATGGATTGGGTCCTGCATGTGGGGGATATGGAACAGCAGCTGCACGAGGATCATAACGCAACAAGCTAATAATGATATGCAGCATACTCAGCCCCCAAAAAAGAGCGGCAACAAACATACTGGCCAATAAAGGTAATTCGTCTCTTGAAATCACTGAAAAAAATAATCCTCCCGCCAGACATCCGAAAAACAAAATGGTGTATACAAACGCATTGGCTTTTCTGGTCCAGTAATAGTGACCCACACCGGGAATGATGTTCAATAGAAATGCCAAGAGCTTGCTTCTTTCCGTATAAGGCATCGCTACACTTCCTTTCTATTTATGGGATTTTGATAAAGTCCCCATTTGAAGGTTGTTGTTTGAGTTTTTTCATCTCAGCCTTTATCCGATGATTTAGGGCTTTAATTTATCGAGCCAGGTTGTTGTAGCTCGCATGACCTCTTCACTGTAAGAAACGCGTTCTTTTGGAGGAATCGGCTTTCCATCTGTTTGCGGCATCATTTTGTCAAAGGCTCCACTGGACAATAAGATCAACGTTAGGCTTGCGGCGACAACGTAGTGAAACACAGGTTTTTCAAACCAGCGGCGTTTTTTAAACAGAACTTGATTCGGTTCAGCTTCTATCTCGGGAAGAACGGCCATTACCTGATCTGTGAAGCGCTCCGTATCCATCCAGGCAGAATAATCTTTCATAGTTGACTCCAGTTGCTCCAGTGCGACAAGATATAGCATCAGCGCCTGTTCGTCTTCCAGCAGGAGCTTTTCCAGCCGGGCAGACTCCTCTATCGTGCAAGTTCCTGCAATGTAAGCATGCCAGTCATTCGATTTCCCTTCAATCCACGGTTTATCCTGTTGGTCAGTCATTGCCATTCCTCCTCCTTCCAGTGGTTTCGAATCCATAGCCGCGCCCGATAGAGCCTCGACTCTACTGTTTTTAAAGCTACCTGCGTCTCTTCTGCAATTTGGTCGTAGGTTTTGCCCTGCATATAATAGGCTTGAATAATATCCCGATGTTGCTGGGGCAACTGGGCGATTTTTTGCGATAGTTCTTCAATTTGCTCCTCGCGAATGAGACGAGCCAGCACATCCTCATCCCGGGAAGGGAGCTGTACAAGGGATTGTGCGACGTCTATAAGCTCTGCGGGTCGTCTGTCCTGTTTGCGCTTAATATCCAGCGCTTTGTGGAGCGCAATTCGGCTCAGCCACGTTTTAAAACCTTCGTTCCGGTACTGGGGGAGAGACTTGTACACCTGAACGAATGCCTCCTGCGCGGCATCTTCTGCTTCCTTGCTGTCATGCAGTACCGAATAGGCGACATGAAATACATGCTTGCTGTACAGCTCTACGATCTCACGGAACGCCTGCCGGTCACCGGACCGTATTCGTTCAATGATTCTCTCTATATCAATGACGCTCTCCCCCTTCCCAATACTATAGACGCCAGGAAATTTCCTTCCCCTGCATATTTCAAAAAAATATTTAAAAAGGACACACCCTCCTGACGGAATGGTGTGTCCTCTATCATTAAAGCCTATTTACTCGCTTTCATTTCGGCTTAGTTCACGCGCACAGGCGATATTCCAGATTGTTCTCATTGCACATTAGCCAATTTGCAGTGACAGCCTCGATACATAAGTCTACTGCTTAGCCTAAAAGGCTTAGACCGATATATCAATTGCGTCCGCCACCACGGAATCGCTGGGCGTATTCTTTGGCATCCTGTGCATTACGAACACGGTTTCGGCTCCACTCCAGCAAAATACGGTCTATATACCGGAAATGTACCTTCCCTGCAAATACCGCTTCCTTCAAAGCCAGCAAAATCAGCTCCTCGGGATACCGATCCTGATCCACCCAGCTGGTGATCGTCTCGTATTCCATCGGTGATAATGGCCGCCCGAATTCTTTCTCAAAAATCGTAAACAAATTCCGTTCTTCTGTAAGCGGGGATTCTGATATTCCATTCAGTAAATCCGGCTTTCCGGCAAACAAAATGTCATCTTCATCATGCTGCTCGTTACGCTCGGCGATCATACATTCTGCCAACTTACGATACAGCCCCGTCAAATTGTAACGTTCGAATTGTACGGATGAACTGCGGTCTTCTACGGAATCGATTCTCAAAAATCCTTCTTTCATGAGCTTACTGAAATAGAGTGCGATTTCGTTCGCAGTACATCCGATACGGGTCTGCAATTGTTCCCATGTCGGAAATTCATTACGTTCCGCTTGTTTAAAGGCAAGCAACTGCATCAGTAGCAGCATTTCACCATCTGTCAGCCGAAGTGTCCGATAATGCTTGAGCAGGGCATAGGGAATCTGGACCATTCCGGCTTCCATAGCAAAGGCTACTCCCTCCGCCCATTCTGCCGCTGATGTCTTGTCGAATGATCCGGTCATCGGTTACGGATACAAACGATACAGCATACGTGGGAACGGAATCGTTTCACGCACATGATCGAGTCCACAAATCCATGCTACTGTACGCTCCAGGCCCAGTCCAAAGCCGGAATGCGGAACGGTACCATAGGTGCGCAGATCCATATACCATTGGTAGGCTTCACGAGCCAAGTTATGCTCGTTAAAACGTTCTTCCATCAATGCTGGATCATCAATCCGTTGGGAACCCCCGATAATTTCACCATAGCCTTCAGGAGCGATCATATCGGCACACAGAACAACCTCTGGACGGGTTGGGTCTGGTTTCATATAGAATGCCTTAATGTGAGTTGGCCAATGTGTAATGAACACAGGTTTGTTATATCTTTCAGCAATCGCCGTTTCATGAGGAGCACCAAAGTCTTCGCCCCATGGGATATCGAAACCTTCACCTTGAAGGAAGGCAATCGCCTCATCATACGTAATACGTGGAAATTCGCCTTGAATTTGCTCCAGCTTCGAAACATCGCGTCCGATTGTTTCAAGCTCCTTCGCACAGTTTTTCAGAACAGATTGCACGATATGGCTTACAAACTGCTCCTGAACGCGCAAGGATTCTTCATGATCCACAAAAGCCATCTCAGGCTCGATCATCCAGAACTCAATCAGGTGACGACGTGTTTTGGACTTTTCCGCACGGAAAGTTGGACCAAAGGAATACACTTTGCCCAGCGCCATTGCCGCGGCTTCCATATACAACTGTCCGCTTTGTGTCAAATACGCATCTTCATCAAAATATTTAATGTGGAACAACTCTGTTGTACCTTCTGCAGAGGAAGGAGTCAAAATAGGTGGGTCCACCTTCGTAAAGCCGTTGCCGTTAAAGAATTCCTGTACAGCACGGATAATTTCCGCCCGTACGATCAGAACAGCACGTTGCTTGGCGGAACGCAGCCACAAGTGACGATGATCCATCAGGAAATCTACACCATGCTCTTTGGGTGTAATCGGGTAGTTTTCGGTCAAATGAATAATTTCAATGCCTGTAACCGTTAATTCAAAGCCCGATTGGCTACGCGGTTCTTCACGCACCACTCCAGTAACGTAAAGGGAGCTCTCTTGAGTCAAGGATTTGGCGTCATTCCAAATATCCTCGGACACTTCGCTTTTCACGATAACCCCTTGAATATACCCGCTACCATCGCGCAGTTGCAGGAACTGAATTTTACCACTAGATCGTTTATTGTTTACCCAAGCGCCGATTGTAACCGTTTCCCCTACATGGCGGCCCACTTGGGCAATCGTACTTTTATTCGTCATGACCGTCTCTCTCCTCTTAACCGAAAATCAAACAGCCCTTCCCCCTGGGTCAGGCTGTTTGCTCTCGCTGTTTGGTGCATGCGGAACTCAAACAATAGTCCGCATGCATAAAGTTTACACTTTCGAACCGAACTACTGAACCAAACGGAACGTGTCGCGGGCAATAACCAGTTCTTCGTTCGTTGGAATGATCAGTACTTCTACCTTTGAATTTGCAGTTGTAATCCGACGAGGCTCGCCAGAACGAATAGCATTCAACGATTCATCCAGCTCGATACCGAGGAATGTCAATTGCTCCAACACTCTCTTACGCAGAACGATGGAGTTCTCGCCTACACCTGCTGTAAATGCAATTACGTCTACTCCGTTCATTGCGGCAGCATACGATCCAATGTATTTGCGCAGACGGTATTCATACATTTCGAATGCCAATGTAGAATTAGCTTCGCCTTTTTCCATACCTTCTGTGATTTCACGCATGTCACTGCTGATACCGGAGATAGCTAAAAGTCCACTATGCTTGTTCAACATGGAATTGACTTCATTGACAGTCAATTCTTCTTTGTTCATGACATAAGGTACGATTGCTGGGTCCAAATCACCACTACGAGTACCCATCATAAGACCTTCCAATGGAGTCATACCCATGGAAGTATCAACAGACAAACCGCCTTGAACTGCTGTTACACTACCACCATTACCGATATGACAAGTGATAATCTTCAGGTCTTCCAAAGGACGACCAAGGAATTTGGCGGCTTCCTTACTTACAAAATCATGGGAAGTGCCGTGGGCACCGTAACGACGAACCTTATACTTATTGTACAACACTCTTGGAATGGCGTACATATAAGCTTTTTCAGGCATAGTTTGATGGAACGAGGTATCAAATACCACAACCTGTGGTACATCTGGCATATTCAATTCAGCCGCTTTAATCCCCATCATGGAAGCAGGGTTATGCAGTGGCGCCAGGTCAAACAAGCGACGGATTTCACTCTTCGCTTCAGGCGTTACAACTGCTGACTGTTTGAAGATTTCGCCTCCATGAACCACACGATGGCCCACAGCCTGAATTTCACTAGTACTGGAGATTACACCATGTTCAGCATCTGTGAGTACGTTCAGCACTTTACGGATGGCTGTAGTATGTTCCAAAATCTCGCTAACTTCAGTGTATTCTTCTTTATTGGTTGGCTTATGCGTCAGAATGGAGGAATCCATACCGATGCGCTCTACCAATCCTTTTGCCAGAACGGACTCGTCCGTCATATCATACAATTGGTATTTCAGGGAAGAACTCCCTGCATTGATTACGAGAATTTTCATATCCGGTCACCATCCTTGTCGTACTTAAAGAAGCCTTCGCCCGATTTCACGCCCAGATTACCTGCACGCACCATTTTCTTCAGTACGATGGACGGACGATATTTCAATTCGCCGAATTCACGGAACATACGCTCCAGAGCAGCCAAAACGGAATCCAGACCAAAGCGGTCAGCCATTTCCAAAGGGCCGCTTTGGAAGTTATATCCGATTCGCATAGCGTCATCGATATCATCAGCGGAAGCCACGCCTTCTTGAAGTACATGGGCCGCTTCGTTAATCAGCAGACAGATAATCCGGCTTGTTACGAATCCAGGAGATTCATAAATCATGACTCCTTTTTTCTCCACTATCTCTTCCACGAACATTTTAGTGTTTTCAAATGTATCGTCCGAAGTTTTCAAACCACGAATAATTTCTACAAGATCAATACGGGATACTGGATAAATAAAGTGCATACCAATAACACGCTCAGGATACTTGGTCGAGCTAGCAAGCTCGGTCAGGCTCAGCGTGGATGTATTACTTGCAAGAATAATATTGCTTGGACACACATGGTCTAGCTCTTGGAACACTGCTTTCTTCTCGTCCAGATTCTCTGTAATAGTCTCAATGACCATATCACAGCTGCCGAGCTCCGCTAAATGGATTACTTTTTGAATACGGGATAAGATCAATTTTTTCTCAGCTTGAGTAATTGCCCACTTTTCCAGTTGTTTGTCCAGACTCGTTTCAATCATATTGTAGGCGTAGTCTAGTTTCTCTGGTGTCTGCTCTACCAGCAGCACATCGATTCCTTTGGACGCGAGCATTTCAGAAATCCCCTGTCCCATGGTGCCGCCGCCGATGACGCCGATTTTTTTAAATTGCATGATTCTTTACTCCACCCTTTCCTGGTCACTCTCATATATTGTATCCTTCTTTGTCGAAAAATACATGTTTATGTCCCAATAGATAATAATATCTTAGCACGGACTAAAAGTAAAAAAAAATAACCAGCATAAAAAATTATGCTGGTAATAAAGCATTTTCACTAAATTGACATCTAAATTGGTCTCCAGACAGAGTTTCTTCCTTCATCAGGATGTCAAGTGAGTTGTCGAACACAGGACGATGCTTTTCCAGCAGCTCCGAAGTTCGGGTATGCAGGTCAGCCATTATCTCGCCATTTTCCCGCATGAGTTCTTCTTTGGTTACCATTTCCATGTTAATAATGCCAAGTGAAGTCAAACCGGAAGTCATCATCGTATGGACGATGTTCAGCGCCTGCTCAAAATCATTACTTGAGCCGGTACTGCGACCGCCATAGTACATTTCTTCCGCCGTAGCCCCTGCGAGCGAGATCATAATTTGCTCCTCCAGGAACTGCTTGGTGTATAAATAATGCTCTTGCTGTGGATTGTGGCGCACATAGCCAAGCGCTTTCCCACGAGGGCTAAGTGCTACCTGGCTTACGCTACCGGGACGAACAATTTCGGCCATAATAGCATGTCCTAGTTCATGAATCGCTACACGTTTTTTCTCTTCCAAGGTCGATTCTCGGTCTGTCTTTTCACCCATCATCACTTTGTCAATTGCCATCGACAGATGCTTCTGCGCAATCATTTTCTGATCCTGTCTCATCGCATAGATTGCCGCTTCATTCATCACGCTCTCCAGCTGTGCGCCGGAAAACCCGTAAGATTCCTCAGCAATTTTGTCCAGATTTGCATCTTCCTGAATCGGTTTGTTTTTGGCATGAATTTTTAGAATATGAAGACGGCCCTTCTTGTCAGGCAGATCCACTTGAATATGACGATCAAAACGCCCTGGACGCGTTAAGGCGCTGTCCAGCATTTCTTTACGGTTTGTTGCCGCAATGATCAAAATCCGCGGTGTATCTGCGGAATAAATACCATCCATTTCTGTCAGTAACTGATTCAAAGTCTGATCATATTCTCGTTGCTGTCCACCCTCACGTTTACCACCAATTACATCGATTTCGTCAATAAAAATAATTGCATTTTCCTTCTTTTCCTTGGCTGCACGAGTACGCGCCTCCCGAAACAACTCACGGACACGACCCGCTCCAACACCAACGTACATTTCAACAAATTCACTACCTGAGGCTGCAACAAATACAGAATTAGTGTAGTGTGCCGCTGCCTTCGCCATCAGCGTTTTTCCTGTTCCCGGAGGACCAGTGAGCAAAACGCCTTTTAATGGACGGATACCAAACTTGGAAATTTCATCATGTCGATTCAAAAAATCCAGGGCCTCGCGCAGTTCCTGCTTAGCGCTTTCTTGCCCACCGATTTCCTCAAAAGTCAGCTTGTCCGGACCATTTTTTTTACGTTTACGCTCTTGCCCAGCACCTACGGCCAAACCGCCACGCGCATGCATAAGCATTAACAAGCCGCTGAACATCACGCCAGCAACCAGAAGAGGGATAATATTTACCCCAATAAAAACGAGAAATATAATGGTTACCGGCACAATGCCGATTAATATTTCCTTAATCCATCTAGGCATTAGGCCATACCCCCATTTGCTGAGATTGACGTGGCAAAACGATAAACTTGGTCGCTTTACCTTCGCTGAGTCGGATATAGACATTGTTCGAATCCATGTCGGTATCAGCTTTGATACCCGTCTTTTTCTTTTTCATCTGCTCAACTGTAGATGAAATTTGAGTATACTTTTTATTTTCCATCGCTTCGGCCACAGGAAACATAGCCTCAGACCACCATTGATTCAGTGCTGAATTGGAACGATCTGCGATATCCAACTTAATGGTGCGGCTGCCAATGATGGATTGTCCTTTTTGCTTAACCACATCGACCAATCTGGCCACATCCGCCTGCGGTTTGAGATCTAGTTTCAATACAACCTGATCCTGTTTAATATCTATTTGAGCGCTTGTCACGCCTGGATATTGAGATACCAGTTTTTCCAGAGGACTTTGCATTGTAACCTGACGGTAAATGAACCATCCCCCAAATAGCAGCAAAGCTGCCAAAACTGCCGCCACAACGATAGGAACTACACGCAATTTCAAACAACATCCTCCTCTCAAAATGTAAAACCCAGAAGAAACGGGACGAATGTCAACAAACAACCAAATTGCATGATCTTATAGTGATCAGCAATTCTTTTTTCTATCATTTTTGTCTATCACTTATAAAATATAGTATATCATAACGTATATCTAATATCGAAGGCAATGTGTGGAGGAGTTGTGATGAGGCAAAATCTTTGGTTATGGTGGAGGCGAGACGCTGCGTGTAGGATTTGATCTTACGATCGCTGTTGCCACCGGATTTTTTCGATTAGATTCTTATGGGGAAAATCCGGCGGCAAAGGCGAACGCTCCGCTTCTCCAGATTCAAATCCTCCACTCCGCTATTGCCCGCCACAAAGATGAATTTGACCTAGGAGAGAAGATGGATAGGTAAAGATGCTTCACTGGCTTTCAGCCAGCTTTACGGCATAGCAAAACCAAAAGACGTAAATACGAATTTTGTCGTATTTACGTCTTTTTCTTGAGCTTTTAATCATTTACTAGTCATTCATTCCACATTTGCCAATCCTCACACCAGCTCAGTTATTGGGCAAAGTATATTTCACACCCGTCGCTACCCCATCTGAGAAACGATAAAAGGTGTAGTAATGATGACTTCCATCATCGTAAAACAACTGCCACACATATTCGCCATTGAACACACTCGGCTGAAGCCTTACAATTTTTGCACCTGGAAGCTGCTGCTGAATTATTGCCGTCATTTTTTGCTCATCGACTCCGTTCTTCAGCAACTCGGTGTGAACACCGCTATTATCTGCGGCAGGTACGTTAGGTTGTCCTTCCACTTTTTGAAAAGGAACCCACACCATTATATTTTCATTCTGTGCATTTTTCCCTTGAACCACCCAGTATACCTGATCCCACACAGACTTCCATGTTTGAGTCGTGCTAACCAGACCACCTGATTGCTTGGCCTTAATGATAGCAGCATTTTCCTCAGCCACCTGGTCTTGAGTAACATAGGAATAATACCAGAAAATGCTGATCAGGATCAGTATCACGGCCAAAATGGCGACCGCTATCCACTTTTTCTTATTTTTCAAACCCGTGCTTCCTCTCTAAGGGGATGTGACACCTAAATTAGCGCGACAGCAGCCCTTCAAAGGCGGCTTGTGCCTCATGTTTGATACGTTCCTCGTCCATAGTCAGGCATTCGCCGTTTTTCACAACCTGGCGACCGTCTACCCACACATGAGCCACGTCCTTGGCGCTTGCAGAGTATACCGCATGGGAAATAAGATCTGTACGCGGCAAGAAATGTGCCTGATTCAGATCCAACGCGATAAAGTCAGCCTTGTTGCCCGCTGCCAACGCTCCTACTTCTTTTAAACCAATCGACTTTGCACCGTATTCTGTTGCAAGACGCAGCGCTTCACTTGCAGGAACTGCCGTAGGGTCACCGGATACACCCTTGTGAATAAGTGCCGCCAGACGCATTTCCTCGAACATATCCAGGTTATTATTGCTGGCAGGACCATCCGTTCCGAGAGAAACAGTAACCCCTGCACGCAGCAATTCAGGCACTCTGGCCACACCACTTGCCAGCTTCAAGTTGCTACCAGGATTGTGCGAAACCGCTACACCACTTTCAGCCAGTAAAGCTATTTCTTCGTCGTTCAAATGAACGCCATGGGCAACAAGCGAAGGACGGGAGAAAAAGCCAAGCTTATCCAAATGTGCAACTGGACGCAAACCGTAGTCGCGTATGTTTTGCTCCACTTCGGCGATCGTCTCAGACATGTGCGTATGCAGTGGCAAGTCCAGATCATGCGCAGCTTGTACGAATTTTTCAATAAACGCAGGTGGACATGTGTATGGCGCGTGCGGAGACATCATCGTTGTAATACGCCCGTCTGCTTTACCATGCCAGTTACGCGCAAAAGTCACGGCCTCAGCCAGCTTGATTCGCTGTTCTTCTTCCGAGCATAGTCCAATTGCTCCACGCATCAGACTTGCACGAATACCTGACTCTTCAGCTACACGAGCCACCTCATCCATATGATCGTACATATCCAGGAAGGTCGTTGTTCCACCTTTCAGCATTTCCAGCACAGACAAGGACGTACCCCAGTACACGTCCGTAGATGTAAACTTGGCTTCCATAGGCCACATTTTCTCCTGAAGCCATACTTGAAGTGCCAAGTCATCTCCATGCCCACGCAGCAGAGACATCGCCGCATGACCATGAGTATTAATCAGACCAGGTAAAAACAATAGCCCCTTACCATCGATCGCTTCCGTCTCTTCCTCACCCGCAGGCAAAGTCTCGCCAATATAAGTAATACGGCTATCCTCCACAATCATAAAACCATGGACTACCCCAGCTTCTGATCCATTTACGGCAAAAGAGCCGTTTTTAATCATCCATTTATTCACTGTCATATTGTGTTTCTTCCTTTCCGTCCTCCAAATAATAAGCGAGGCTAAGCAAATCAGTTGTAAAGTCTGTGGCATGAATCCGAATGTTGGCCGGTGCCTTGAGAGTAGTCGGTGCAAAGTTCAGGATCGCTCCAATTCCGCTCTCAATAAGCCTGTCAGCCACGTGCTGTGCTTCAAAATCAGGTACGGTAATAATCCCGATTCGAATGTTTTTTTCTTTCACAGTCGCTTCCAGTTCATCCATCGGTTGAACGACCAATGTATTGATCTTGGTCCCTACCTTATCCGGAAACGCATCAAATACTGCGACAATCTTCATATTGTCTTTTAAATAAGCGTTATAATTCGAAAGGGCTTGCCCCAGATTACCCGCACCGACCAATACGACATTAATTTGCTGGTCGATTTTCAGGATATGGCGTATTTTCTCAATTAGATAAGAAACATCATAACCGATACCCTTCCGACCAAAATCTCCAAAATAGGCGAGATCTTTACGGATTTGGGCCGGGTTCAAATCTAGCCTCTGTCCCAACTCTTGAGAAGAGACCGTAGCCACCTCCCGTTTGTGAAGTGCATTCAGATAACGTAAATATACGGGTAACCTCCGTACGACAGCCTCTGAAATTTTATCTGATTTCATACTTGCTCCCCCTAATTGTAACGAACATACTTAGTGTCCGTCCGTTATGCCTCTGTCTCCGGGGCGGATTGGAGCCATTCGGCGATGCGGGGCACCATTTGCTCCGATGGCATATGCTCCATTTTTGGTCCCGGTAACGAGTACAAAAAGTGCTTTCCGTAATAGGATTCGATCACACGCGTATCGTAAACGATAACGACCCCGTGGTCGCTCGCTGTACGTACTAACCGACCAAATCCCTGTTTGAAGCGAATGACCGCTTGTGGTACAGACAGCTTCATAAATGGATTCTTCTTCTGCTGCTGAAGCAGCTCGCTTTTTGCCTCCAGCAACGGGTGATTCGGCGGTTGAAACGGCAAGCGAACAATGGCCAGACAAGTCAGAGCCTTTCCTGGAATATCGACGCCTTCCCAGAAGCTGCTGGTTCCCAGCAATACAGAAGCTTTGGCTTCCTGAAAACGGCGGGTTAGCTTGCTGCGACTCCCACTGTCCACACCTTGTCCCAGCACAGTAATTTCGCTGGATGCTAAGGCCTCTTTGAGCGGCTCATACACTTGCCGGAGCATCCGATAGGAAGTAAACAGAACGAGCATTCTCCCCCGCGTCGCCTGAGCAGTCGCTCCTAGAGAGCTAACGAGCATATCTACAAAGTGTGCATCTCCTACACTGCCCTTCACGCTTGGGAAATCCCGTGGAATGACCAGCAACACCTGATCCCTGTAATTAAAGGGTGACGGGAGCTGCGAAGTCATCAGCCGCTCTTGATCTGCGGCCTCCTGCAAGCCGAGCTGATCGATCATGTACTGAAACGACTTATCTACCGATAAGGTAGCAGACGTCAGAATAATGCTTCTTTTTTTGTCAAAAAACATTTCTTTCAACTGGCGGCTCACATCGACGGGCACCGCATAAAATTGCAATGATTTACTACGGAATTGCCCACTCGCTTCGAGCCAGTATACGGTTGTTTCATCATCGAGTCGGATAAAAAAGCGCAAATTTTCTCGGATTCCCGCCAAATCCTTGAGCAGACCCGTGATATCTGTAATAAGGCTATCTGCCGCATAATCGTCATGTTCTTCCTTGACGTCCAGCATCAGCTTGTCGCCCTTGCGCAAAATTTCGCTCATCGTTACATATAGCTGATTTTCCAAAGCCCCCGCCTGATCCCACTTTGCAGGCTTGGCCGAAGGTTTGAGACGGGAAGAAAACTGTCCTGTTTCACCCGGTGTCGCATCGCTTCGCTCTGGCAACATGCCAAACAGCTTGTCGCTTAGCAGGTCCCAAGTTTCCTTAACCTCTAACACGAGCGGATACAGCTGGTCGATGGTTGAGGCCCAATCCGCCGACTTCTCGTGCCCCGATTTCGCCAACTGTTGACGAAGTGAAGGCAGTTGTCCATTCTTGCTGTCTTTGAACAGTCGCGTCAGTGTATGCACGAGTGTGAAATATTTCATATGCATACCTAGGTGCTTACCAGCTACTTCCTCCAGGTGATGAGCTTCATCAATCACCAGATGTTCATAGCTCGGCAACAACTGGTGACTGGCTTTGACGTCTGTGAACAACTTAGAGTGATTCGTAATAACGACATCCGCTATTCCTGCTTCATGGCGTGCACGATGATAATAGCATTTGCGGAACCATGGACAAGAACGACCAAGACAGGACTCTGAATCACTCGCCACCGTTTCCCAGAAATCCCCTCCACGGTTGCTCAGGTTTAGTTCTTCATCATCACCGGTTTCTGTTAGCGTCAACCAGACGATCATTTGAGCCGCTGTAATTAAATCTTCCTTTGGTGTCGCGAAGTCTCTTCTGTTTATTTTATGTTCAAACTTACGCAGACACAAATAATGTCCCCGACCCTTGAAAATAGCAGCCCGGAATGGAAACGGAATCACCTTGGTCAGCATCGGAATGTCGCGCTCGCGTAATTGCTCCTGCAGGTTGATCGTATGTGTACTTACCATAACGCGCTGTCCTTTTTTTACACTGTGATACAGCGATGGGAGCAAATAACCGAGAGACTTTCCTGTTCCTGTACCTGCTTCGATCAGCAGATGCTTGTCTTCACTCAGTGCCTGATTTACACCCTCAATCATCTGTATCTGCGCCTCGCGCTCCTCATATTGGCTCAAGGATGAACGCAAATTGTCCCGCACATCATCCATGTACTCCTCAAAGGAAACACCTGAAAGTGGATTCGGGTCATCTTCTCTACGCGGTGCAGCTAGCTCCGTCCAATCTTCCACTTTTAGCGCAAGTTGACGAAAAAACTGATGTCCCTCCAAATCCTGAATAGGATCAAGCTCTTTCTCTTCACGCACCCCATCAAGAAACCATCCAAGGTCACTGTCTTCCTCTGCAAACAAATCACTAAGCCGCTGTATCGTTATCAGAGGTAATGCTTGAAGCTCACCCAGACACTTTAAAAACACCTCAGCCGTAGCCAACGCGTCGCTGTCTGCTTGGTGAGGGCGATCATGCGCCAGCCCGAACTCAGAAGACACAAAACCCAACTGATACGAAGATAGCGATGGAAACATAATTTTCAGAAAATCCATTGTATCCAAGATTCTTCCGCTAAACGGCAAATATCCGCACCGATCCAGAGCGTTTTGCAAAAAATTAAAATCAAACGCCACATTATGACCGACCAGCACAACATCGTCCAGCATAGGCACGAGCTCCATCATCATTTCTTCAAGTGCAGGAGCATCCTTGACGTCATCGTCTGTAATTCCGGTCAATCCAGTGATAAAAGGTGGAATAGATCTGCCAGGGTTCACATAAGAGCCGTAAACACGGGAAATGCTGTTATCATGATCTATAATTGCAAGTCCGACTTGAATGATGTCATCCGCGGACTGGGTGCCTGTCGTTTCAAAATCCAATACCGCAAATTTCATTCGGGCTTAATCCTTTCTTATGACACTTACAAAAATAATAACTCTATATATTAGCATAGCAGAAGATCGCCTGTTTGGAAATTAAGACAGCCAAAAAAGACGATGCACACGCCGCCTGAGGAGGTGGGCATGCATCGTCTTACTCGGTGTCTGACAACTACATCCAGGTCATCATGGAGCTGTCGTATCGAAGCATTTCGGTACCGGACAAACAGGCTTCCATATTGTGCAGCGGCTCGGGTAACGCAGGATCGAACTGATGTGCGAGAGCAAAACATTTTTGCGCCTCCTCTACGTCAGCCTGCTTTGCCAACAGACAGCCTAGCGCATTATAGATGACCGCCTTTAGTCCTGCCTGCTCAGTCAGGTCCAGCACCTTCTGAAAATGGCATACAGCCTCTGCTGGATCATCTAGTTGAAAATAGGCCATTCCCATATACATGCGACTCTGCCAGCTGTTCGGAAAATGCTGTAGTACCTGCTCAAATTGTTGGATCGCCTCAGGGTACATGAGTAATCGATAATACCCTTGCCCCCGATTAAAAGCTGGCAGCTCTTTTTCAGGCAGCTCCGTGTCAGACATATCGGTCTCCGCGGAAAACCCAGCCGCACGCAGGCAAACCATTTTTTCCTCAAAGGCCAGCCACTCATCCATAATTCCGTCACTCATTCTCCGCAGCAGACTCCAGTGCTGTAGCAGCTCCTGCCTGCGGGAGCCCTGGGCTGATGGGTAATGCTTCACGATATCATCTAACATGCTGTTCATTTCTGCGAATACATGCTGGAACATGTGCATCCCGCCCTTATGAAAGATGGATTAATACACTCACATTTTTCGCTTAAAAGACGGGTTTCATCCGTACTCCCATTCATTACATGATCGTCGCGTGTACTTCTTTGTTCATCGTTTGGGCTGGTTTATTATGTTCATCAACAAATACCACTGTTGGTTTGTATGTTTTGGCCTCTTCATTCGACATGGAAGCATAGGAAATAATAATGACTGTATCACCAGGCTGCACCAAACGGGCTGCCGCACCGTTAAGACAGATCACTCCGCTCCCACGCGGTCCGGGGATAACATAGGTTTCGAGTCGAGCTCCATTGTTATTGTTTACAATTTGAACCTTTTCATTCTCCAACAGATCCGATGTCTCCATGAGATCTTCATCTATAGTGATACTCCCCACATAGTTCAGGTTAGCTTCCGTAACGGTAGCGCGGTGAATTTTGGATTTCATCATGGTTCTAAACATGGGAAAGCACCTCCGCCTTCTGTATTCTTATATTGTCAATTAGTCGGGTATTGCCAAATTTCACAGCCAGCGCTACGATGACGTCTTCCTGAACATCACATAGCCGCTGCTCGGGAAGAAGGGGCCCCAGACCGGGAAAAGTTAATATTTCAATGTAATCAATGTCTGCTAAAGGAGAGGAAGTAATGGTGGACTCCACCATTTGATGTAGCTGACGAATCGTAATTGTGTTTGTTACAATATCTTCGCTCACTTCTTGCACCTTACGCAGTGACTGGGACAGCACCAACGCCTGCTCGCGCTGTTCTGCACTTAAATACACATTACGGGAGCTGAGGGCCAAACCATCCGCCTCTCTGACGATGGGACAAGGTACGATAGTCACGTTCATATTGAGATCAGTCACCATCTGCTGAAGCACAGCAACCTGCTGCGCGTCCTTCATTCCAAAAAAGGCCAAATCAGGACCTATCATGTTAAAAAGCTTAGCTACCACCGTAGTCACACCATCAAAATGGCCGGGACGAGAAGCACCGCACAAGCGATCTGTCAAAGCGGATACACGAATTTTGGTTTGGGTTGGTTGTGGATACATTTCTGCTACAGTTGGCAAAAATACAATATCCACGCCCTCGCGCCGTGCTACCTCCAAATCACGAGCTTCATCGCGGGGGTAGCTTTCCAGATCTTCATTCGGTCCAAATTGAATCGGATTTACGAAAATGCTAAGCACTACCGTATCTGCCATTTCACGCGCCTTGTGCATCAAACTCGCATGTCCTTCATGCAGGTATCCCATTGTTGGTACAAAGCCGACTTTATGTTGCTGTAAAGAAGCAGAATCGTTTACTGTTTTTGCTCCGTTTGTCCCAAGCTGCCGACGTTCAGCAATAATCTTGCGCAGCTGAGCCACTTCTCTTACGATGATCATGACCGAGATTCCACCTTTTCCTTAGCTTGTTCCTGTGTCTGTCCTTTTGCCTTACCGTATAGGGATTCCACAACGCGGTCATCCGCGCTGAACACATGCTCTGCAGCCGGAAATGCCCGCCCTTTCACATCACTCACATACTGCTCAATGCTGCTGCGGACCAAGCCGCCTACATCGGCATAGGTTTTAACAAAGCGTTTGCTGAAATAAGGCGATGCGTACTGAATCAGATCGTGATAAACAAGTACCTGACCGTCACATCCCCGTCCAGCACCAATTCCAATGGTTGGAATGGAAAGCTCTTTAGAAATCGCTGTTGCCACTTCCTCAGTTACCAATTCCAGTACAACGCCAAAAGCACCCGCCTGCTCCAGCGCCTTGGCGTCCGCCATCAACCGGCGTGCGTCCGCTTCGTCCTTGCCTTGAATGCGATAGCCACCAATTTGATTAACCGATTGCGGAGTAAGCCCGATATGTCCCAATACAGGCACACCTGCCTGAACAGTTGCTTTTACGACATCGGCAATTTCAGCTCCGCCCTCCAATTTAACAGCATGCACATGTCCTTCCTGCATCAGACGGCGGATGCCCTGAAGACTTTCTGATACGCTGCTGTGATATGTCATAAAAGGCATGTCCGCTACGATAAATGTATGTTCCGCGCCTCTTGCGACTGCCCGGGAATGGTACACGATATCATCCAAGGTTACAGGGATGGTTGAATCGTAACCAAGAACTACGTTACCCAGCGAGTCACCTACGAGAATCATGTCAATTCCCGCCTCCTCGGCTATTTTAGCCGATGGATAATCATAGGCGGTCAGCATACTGAGCGGAATGCCCTCTTGCTTCATTTTTTTCATTTTCACAATATTCAGTGCTTGTTTTCCTGCCATTGCGAATGGCTCCCTTCCATCTTTTTTTGGCACAAAAAATAACCTTTTATGAACGCCTGTACATCTGCGTCATCAAAAGGTCCGAACAGCCAAAAAAGACACTCATTTTGAGATCGTCCCTTCTGTCTCGGTCCTGTTCGGCTCAGAGCAGAATCCAACGTAACCTTCAAATGAAGTTATGATGGTCTTACAAACTTGCTAAAGTAGAGCATGTGCCCCTGGAGTGCAGCTCGGACCGTCCGATGCCGCCTCCTGCACAGTATAACAAAAAACATCAGCTTTTTCACGTGAAGTTTTGCACAGGGAATAGAACGATTTCGGTCGTTTTCATAGCTAAGGTCGCTTCTATAATTGTATATCCCCTGAAATGACCTGAATTCGCTCTCCCTGATCCGTTTCTATCACGAGTGCCCCGGAAGGGTCCAAGCCAACAGCTGTACCTTCTACAGTTATCCCTTGTCCGGTATGTGCCCGTACACTACGGTTCATAGTCACGGACAAAGCCTCCCACAGCATGGCTATAGGCTGGAACCCCTGCTCGGCATACAACTTACTTAGCTGTTCCATCTCTTCCAGCACTGAGGCAATCAGCACAGTACGGTCAATTTCACGCCCTGCTTCTATTTTCAATGACGTTCCCACCTGCGATAACTCTTCCGGGTAATCTTCTTTATTCAAATTTACGTCAATGCCGATCCCTGCAATACAATAGCGAACCCGTTGATCCTCTGTTGCAGATTCCAACAGAATACCGGATACTTTGCGACCATGAATCAGCAGATCGTTTGGCCATTTGATACCAGCCTCCACACCCGTCAGCCGACGAATGGCTCTACACACTGCTACACCTGTAAGTAGCGTTAGCTGGGGGGTAAAAGCCAAGGGCTGGGTAGGGCGCAACACAATGCTCAGCCAGACTCCTTTGCCACGAGGTGAATACCACTTCCGCCCCAGACGTCCCCGACCTGCCGTTTGTTCCTCTGCAAGCACTACTGTCCCCTCTGCCGCGCCCTCTTCTGCCAAACGCATGGCATCCTGCTGAGTGGATACCGTCGAATCCAGTACAACGATACGCTGGCCAAACGATTGGGTATTTAATATATCGGCCAATTTGGAGACTTCTAGCCGATCCGGTCGGGATATCAACCGATAGCCCCGACGCGAGGAGGCATCAATGTTGTAGCCTAACTCACGCAGTTTGTTGATCTGCTTCCATACTGCTGTTCGGCTAACCGAGAGCCGTCGGCTGATTTCCTCCCCTGATACGTAATCGGATGTACCTTCCTCCAGTATGCCTAACAATCTTTCATGATTATTCACTACTCATCACCCGTTTCGCTTCCTGAAGCAATGTTTCTGTTTCATTCGGAATATCTCCACAGGCAACAGCTTGTAAAAGCTGTTCCATCATCTGACCCAGCCAAGGTCCGCCTGGTCGATTCATCGCCTGAACCAGTTCATTTCCTGTAATATTTAAATCTTTGATACGAACGACTACAGCCTGCTTTGTCCACAAGCTTGCCAGTTCGGCTGTTTTCGCCACATGCTTTTCTACCCATGGCGGTAATCCGCGGAATGAAGCAGGCAGTGTCTTGTAAAGATCAAGCCAGTCTGAAGCTGTATTCTTTCCCAGTCTAATTAGCAGTCGAATCCAGCTACGACGCAGTGCCTCATCGTTGACAATGTCAGACTCCCCCGGAACGGAATCGCCAGCTATGGCACCAGCACTGTAGATTAATTCGGTCTCCCATTCCAGCAGATGAACCAGCCGAAGTCGTACCGCGTTGGAAAAGGTCCAAGCTCTTAGTAGCTCGTCAGCTACCTCTGAGGTAAGTCTACAAGACATTAAGAGCAGGCCCCACCGCAGTTCTTCTTGCAGTTGAACGATCCCCTTGAGCGCTTGTGCTTCACATTGCTCCCAGGGAACCGGAACCTTCGTACAGCCGAGCAATCCGCTACGCCCCAGCATCTCCAACCCACGTAAAGGGTCAGGGCCCGCCAGCATCTTTTCCAGCTCGACCCGCACACGTTCCATGGCTATGTAACGAAGTCCCTCTCTGCGCCGAATCATACCTTTCCAGGTGTTGAATGCAACGCGGAACCGAAATACAGAGGCAAAACGGATGCAACGCAGCATCCGCAACCCGTCCTCCTCAAAGCGTTCCTCGGCTCGGCCTACACAACGAACGAGAGCAGCTCGTAAATCGGCTTCTCCTCCAAATGGGTCCACCCGCTCTCCGTGTTCTGCCATCGCAATCGCATTCATAGTAAAATCCCGTCGCATCAAATCCTCACGGATATCCTTCACGAAGGCAACTTCCGTTGGACGGCGGTGATCGGCATAACCGCTTTCCGTACGAAAAGTGGTCACCTCGAACGCATGGCCACCCTGCATGACCGTAACCGTCCCATGCTGAATTCCTGTCGGAATGACGTGAGGGAACAGCGCTATGACCTGTTCAGGCTCAGCCGAAGTAGTCAAATCCATATCATGAATGGCTCTTCCTAATAGCTCATCCCGCACACAGCCACCGACCCAGTAAGCTTCGTGGCCTGCTGCTGTTAGTGTATGTATGACCTCTCTGCCATGAAGTGCCATCTCTTGGTCAGCATATTGCCAAGTGTTTGTATTCATAGGGTTTCCCCCTTTGCAAGTATTCAATATAAAAAACGGACGCGAGTCCGCCCTCTTAAACGCTGATCGGTTTAAGATCCGGCACCTCGCGTCCCAACACACGGTAATATATCTCTTCATATTGACGGGTAATCAGCTCATCACAAAAAACGGTACGGGCGCGGGTCAGACACGCTTCACGGAAACGTTCCGCCATCGCTTCATCGGACAACAGCTCTACTGCATAATCAGCCATTGCCTCAGTATTACCGATTTCAGCAAGATACCCCGTACTTCCATGCACAACGAGTTCAGGTACTCCTCCTGCCTGAGAACCGATTGTCGGCACTCCACAGGCCATTGCTTCCAGTGCAACCAGACCAAAACTTTCTTTTTCCGAGGGAAGCAGCAGCACATCCGCCATAGAAATCACTTCTGCGATCTGATCCTGCTTACCTAAAAAGAAGACCTTATCTTGCAGACCTAAATTTTCGATTTTGCAACGGATTTTTGGAAGATCCGGTCCTTCTCCCACCAACAGCAGCTTCGCAGGTATTTTACGTTGCACTTTTTCAAATATATCCAGCACATCTCCCACCCTTTTGACAGGACGGAAATTGGAAATATGCATCATTATTTTTTCATGCGGTTGGGCAAAATCTCTTCTAAGCGCCGCGGCATCTCGTGGATAATATACCCGTTTATCTACAAAATTGTAGGTTAAATCAATAGGTCGTGTAATTTCCAACGCATCTATTGTCTCCCGAATCAAATCCTTGGAAACCGCTGTTACAGCGTCACTTTTGTTAATAGCCAACCGAATCAGGTCCTTCAACGATTCATCCTGTGCCAACACGGTAATGTCCGTACCGTGCAAGGTGGTTACCACCTTCAGATGATCACCCACCATTTCCTTCGCCAAGTAAGCGCATACTGCATGGGGTACCGCATAATGAACATGGAGTACGTCCAAATTCTTCATTTGTGCGACTTGGGCCATTTTGGTCGCCAGTGACAAATCATAGGGTGGATATCTAAACACGTAATAATCGTTAACTTCAACCTCATGATAAAAAATATTTTTCTGAAACGCCCCGCCTAATCTGAACGGAATGCTATTGGCAATGAAATGGACCTCATGCCCTTTTTCTGCCAGCAACTTACCCAACTCAGTAGCCACTACGCCGGAGCCACCCAACGACGGATAACAGGTAATTCCAATTTTCAATTTGTCATTCAAGCTAAGCTGCCTCCTTCCGCTCATCAGTGATAACTTTCCTGCCGATTTATTTTAACATTCTGCAAAATACTCAAGTATAGAATTCTTATGTCAGGATTTTGCAAAATTCGATTCCAAACGCTCCGAAGTACAAGATATAGACAAACTAAACCATTTCGATCTATATCTTATCATTGGAAGTCGCTTATTGGATTTTTGCAAAATCCTTATGTGAATAGCTTAACCAGGTATGGCGTTTTGGACGCAAAGCCTTCTGCATACGAAATCAGTTTGCGTTGACCCAACAACGAGTCGCGAGCTTTTACGCGTTCCACATATCCCTGATTTAATGGTGTGGATACTGTATCCTTTCCAGGTGCTGCCTGAAATTGCGAAGCATAACTCAACAAAGACCGTTCTTTGGCTTCATAATGCTCGGTGATATCCACAATCAAATCCGTTCTGCCAATATCATTAATAAAATAAAAATATAATTGCTCTACCTGTACCGCAGGATTTTCTGGCATAAAACGTCGCAACTTGGCGTTAAATACCGCTTCCTCCACTAACTTACTGCACATGACATGGTCTGGATGCCGATCCTCCCAATAAGGAGCAAATACGACTTTCGGTGCATGGCGCCGTATTTCTGCTGTAACTGCAGCTACATGTTCTGGAGTTACATATAATTCACGATCCGGCAGACCTAGATTCGTCCGCACGGCAAGTCCGAGTACTTTTGCAGCGTGTTCTGCCTCTGCCATACGAGTATCCACATCACCATTGGATGACATTTCAGCCCGCGTCAAATCGCACACACCCACCTTTAAACCAGCGGCTGTATGCTTGGCAATCGTGCCTCCCATTCCTATTTCTGCATCGTCGGCATGGGCTCCGAAAATCAAGATGTCCAGTGTCATTTTATATCACCTTGCTGGTCAATCCCCGGTTTATATTTATGTACCAGCTCACGCCAAGCAAAATCGCCACGGTCTAGCGCCTTAACCAGTATTTCAGCAGTTGCAACGTTAGTTGCCAGAGGAATCCCTTGTACATCACACAAACGTAACAAGGCGCTAATGTCCGGCTCATGCGGTTGGGCCATGAGCGGATCACGCAAGAATATAATCAAGTCCATGTCATTTTGCGCAACCATAGCCCCGATTTGCTGATCTCCTCCAAGCGGCCCGGACATGAAACGGTGAATTTGAAGCTTGGTTTGCTCCATAATGCGCAGACCTGTTGTACCTGTTGAAAATAACTGGTGATCTGTAAAAACATGCTCATAGGCCGTTATAAAATTTACCATTTCATCCTTTTTTCGGTCATGCGCTATAAATGCAATCTTTAACATTCAAAGTTCCTCCTGCCTCATTCTATAATTTCATTCGTCAAATCATTCGCATATTCTTAATCGATGTAATGCTCAAATCCATATACAAGCCCTGGCTGCTCCATGACCTTCTGAATACCGATTTTAACACCCGGCATATAGCCCGCCCGTTCATAAGAGTCCTGGCGAATTTTCAGAGATTGCCCAAACCCTCCGAATATAACTTCCTGCTGCGCGAACACACCGGGAAGACGGACACTATGGATACGAAAACCTTGATAGTAACCGCCACGTGATCCTTCTAACGTTTCTTCCTCTTCCGGGTTGCCCTGTCGTAACTCCTGACGCTGCTCGGCGATCAGTTCTGCAGTCTTAATGGCTGTACCCGATGGCGCGTCCAATTTTTGGTCACCATGATATTCGATGATTTCCAGATGCGGGAAGTATTTCGCTGCCTGAGCCGCAAATCGCATCATCAAAATGACTCCAATCGAAAAGTTAGGCGCGATCAGACCACCAATCTGCTGCTCACGACACTGCTTGTCCAGTTCATCAATCTGTTCGGGGGTAAACCCTGTCGTTCCGATAACCGGACGAACTCCATGCTTGATAGCAAGCGCTGTATGTGCGTACGCAAAACGCGGCCCCGTAAAATCGACCATGACATCCGCTCGACTCTCCAGTAAAGCCTGCTCCACATCCTCCACAATAGCGATACCCGCTTCCGGTAGTCCGACGAGAAGGCCGGCATCACTGCCGGCATGTGTTCTGTTCACTGCGGCCACAAGCTGTAGTTCCTCATCCTGAAGAACCAATTTGATAACTTCACGGCCCATACGCCCTGCTGCTCCTACAACAGCCACTTTTATTGGTTCTGACATATCCCTACAACTCCTTATGCATCCATTTGTGTTAGATCTGTTCATTCATCTGCTGGCATAACTTCTTCATGAGGTTGGCAAGCTGCACATTGTGAGGAAACAGTGCAGCCGCCTCACGAGCAGCCTGCACAGCCAGCTTATACTCATTCAATTCGTCATAAATCAATGCGAGCAGCAAAAAAGCATCCCCACATAACGGATCGAGGGCTATTGCTCGTTCCAGTAGTAAAATCGCATCCTGACGCACCTGTGGCGTAGCTCTGTCAACATCCAGCATTTTTCTGGCCTTCTCCGTATGCTGCCTGGCTTCCTGTGCATGCAGATGGAGAACATATTCATCCTGCTGTGGAGCGAGACGAACCGCATGCTCTGCATATGCAAGAGCCTGCTCCAAACGACCACTGCGAGCATAGGTAACCGAGCACCGGAAATAATGCTCCGCATGATCAGGCTGGGCTGAAATTGCTTTTTCAAACCATTCCACGGCCTGCTCAAAATCGTTCTGCAAAATGCACTGATAAGCTTTCTGAACGTATTCCTCCGCCTTCATGACACTGCACCTCCGGGTAACCGGTTTGGTACAGCATATGTACAAAACGCCTAATCGGTGTCCTTTTTAGTCCAACGATTCGCGTCACGCGTGTTAAATTTTTGCATGACCTTATCATGAGCCTCGGTCAAATTTATACCTAGTGAGTTCGCAAAGCAAACTGTGATGAACAAAATGTCCCCCAGCTCCAGCTCAATGGAATTGTCCGCCTCATCCGTTTTTTTCGGTTTCTCGCCAAAGGAGTGATTAACCTCCCTCGCCAGTTCCCCGACTTCCTCAGACATCCGGGCCAACATCGCCAAAGGGCTAAAATACCCTTCCTTAAATTGAGATATATACTGGTCTACCTCACGTTGAATTTCATCTAATGATTTTTTCATGAAACACGCAATCCCCCCATGTGCAGGTTTATTCATATGTTATCGTAAAGCACATTTTAAAACAAATTTTTTTTAATTGTGTACTTATGATCCCAACTTACAGTCATCAGTCTTTTAAAGCTAGCGTAAAAAGGTATACTACATATAAGGAGCTGCGATTTAGCAAAATCAGCATGAAGTCGTTCTTCCTTAAACTGCTACTGCGAGGGATTATATGAAGATATCCAAGTCCATGGAACAGCTTAAAATGATTTTATCCATTGTGCTCGGGACCGCCATTTATGCATTCGGTCTGCTTTATTTTATTATACCCAGTAAACTGATGGAAGGTGGTATTACAGGGATCACCCTGCTGCTTAATTATGCTTTTTCGATTTCACCCTCTCTCTCCACATTACTTCTGAACATTCCTTTATTTTTAATTGGTTGGAAAATGCTTGGGGGCAAGCAAATTCTATATACAGGGGTAGGTATCGGGTCGCTCACTTTTTTTCTGTGGTTATTTGAAAAAATGATTCATTTCGGATGGATGGGAACATTTCAGACTGAACACGATTTTATACTTTCTTCATTATATGCAGGGGTTACGCTTGGGGCCGGGTTAGGTATTGTGTTCCGCTTTGGCGGCACTACGGGCGGCTCGGATATTATCGCTCGTATTCTAAACCGGAAGTTTGGCTGGAGTATGGGAAGGATTCTGCTGGTAATTGATATTGTCATTATCGGTGCTTCACTACTTTACATACCAAAAGAAAAAATTCTATATACATTAGTCGCCGTGTTCATCGCGTCCAAGATTATTGATTTTATACAAGAAGGGGCCTATTCCGCCAGAGCCTTTATGATTATCAGCGACCACACGATGGACATTGCGGATATTATTATTAGGGACATGGATCGCGGAGTTACTATTATTCCGGCTGTAGGTGCATTTTCCAAGCAGGCCAAGCATGTTGCCTATTGTGTCGTGCCTCGTCAGGAAATACGACGTTTGCACCAAATTGTTAAATCGGTTGATCCACGGGCGTTTATTATCATACAGGATGTGCATGATGTACATGGAGAGGGGTTCAAAGAGGAATAGCCCGGAAATCCGGGCGATGGGCTAACCTATATGGATGGCTCAGCAGCCAACGACGCGAATGTTCGAATTTTGCATCGTTATCCAGAGAGACCAGCTCGATATTTACGATAACCTGCATAGACCAGCGCCAGCAGAACAATCATGCCGATTGCCAATTCTGCCCGGCGCTCACTTTCACGCGGGATAAATGGCGCCAGGGCAGTGGCGTCTTTTTCACGTCCAAACAAGGCATTAAACGTCGGATTCGCCTGATCCAACGCCCCTCTAATCGCTGAGGCATCTGCATTTTGCTGATCCCCCAAACCTTTGACGTAGGAAATCCATGAATCAGCCCGGACAACTTCACTTGTTCTGCCATGAATCAATGCTGCTGTACGGATCGTCTCATAGTGGTCCTCCAGCACTGCGGCTCCAGCTTTGAAACCCTTCATGTTACCTTTAGCAAACTGGCTGTTCAAGCCACTAACATCTTCTTTTAAAATCTTATAATACTGCTGCCATAAAGGCTGACGCGGATGTGCAAGCGCATCGGTCGCAAGTCGTAAATTGGCCGCAGCCTTCACCCACTCATCCGGTGATGCTTGGACGGACTGTGTAGCTTGCTGCACCTCAAGGATGCTGCCGGACAAAGCATGAATGGCCTCTACAGATAACGCTGCCTGCACCTGTCCGGTGCCAAACCATCGACTCACCTCGGCTACATCCGCGCGCGCTTTTTCAATGTTCCCGTCCATGACATCCCGGTACAGTATCGCAGCTGCATGATCTAGTTCCTCAATTTCTTTTGTATTTCCTATGGGTTTTGACTGATCACGCGCTTCTGCCACACCTGGAGGGACGCAGACAGATAGCAGCAGGACCATAGATAAAACAACACTCGAAACAATACGTATCATAATTTGAAACGCCTGACCCCTAAACATGGGACATCCCTCCTCACCTTACTGTATGGCAAGGTTACCGGGACTAGAACTTGCTTTAGGACGAATCGTTTGAAGCCGGGTTATGCCCGGGACAAAATAGGAAACATTCGTTGGTTTTCTTTACATGTGTTTTGATCTTTAGTTTTATAAAATAGCGTCGTATCTTCCTGTTTCAACAGAGAAATATTGCAGCCTTCCTGTTCTCTTGGTGTAAAGCCAAAAACAACCTTCTTCGTTTCTTGTTTCGTTACCGCTGACAGTATGATATCCATAGGAATTTCGCCCGTTCCATAAATATCGTAACAATTCATCGTATCCCCTTCAAAATCTGCAACCACAATCGTATCGTATTGAGGTATATACCAAAACTTATCATTAAAAAACGAGATGGCATAGAATAAGACCAGCCATTCACTACTTTTCGCAGCAAAAAGTGAATACGGATTTAATCTAGCACTTTTATTTTTCAGTAAATTTAAATCCGACTGCTCTTCCATGTTCAATTTCTCAACTTTAATGTCTACGTTGTTTGCGGTTACTTTCCGGTTTAATTGATATTCTTGTACCGAAACAAACCCGAATTTAGGGTAAAAATTCTTCACACTATCATTTGCGAACAAATACATAGCATCACAGTTGCCCTGCCAATCTTCTAATACACGTTCTATTAAAAACCGGCTCAACCCTTGATTTCTATAGTTGGTATCCGTCATTACAGTTCCGATTTGGATATACTTTCTTATTTCACCCGACAAACAAAAATCCATCAGACTTATAGATACATTAGCCACAACAGCCTCCCCATCTAAAAGTACGTAAGGGATATATTTATCATTCCAAAAGCCCAATTGATACCAAGCCTCAAAATCAAAACCAAAGCTTTGTTTGGCTAATTGATTAAAGCTTTTTCTTATTTTAAGATCATCACGGATTCCTTTTTTAAATATATATTCTTTTTGGTTTATAACAATATTCATCTCTATTTCTCCACTTCTACTCCCTTTCGATTGCGCCCAAACATGGCAAGCCATGTCGCTATGATACTGACAAGGGTCAGCATATAGGTAAAAGCACGCACTTGCGGTACATCATCCGTTAGCGTCTTCGGAAGATACGGATATATGCCAAATGTATAATCCATCGTATCATTTAACAATGTCCAGAGTGCAGCTAGGCATAAAACAGTCCATTTGCAGGTGAAAAAACGCACGAACAGTAACGCTTCGACCGCCATTGCCGTGTGAGATGCCACCAGCATCCAATCCTGCCATATCATATGTCCCCCCTGCGCGACTCCCCAAAAAATAATAGCTGAAGCCCAGATGCCATATTTTACACTCGTGACAACAGCCAACGCCTCCATGATCTGCCGAATGACCTTCAAGCTCTTGAGACGCGGAGAATAGAGCAAAAATGCTATAGAGATCGTAAAAAACAGACTCGCCGTCGGACTATCAGGCACAAATACAATCTGCCACAACGGGTGATAATTTAGTGTATATTCCAACTGCCCCCCATACCATATGTACCCATACACTGTTCCCACCAAATTACACCAGAACAGCAGCCACAAAAAAGGCCGGCTCGTCAAGAACGACCGGCTCCACAAATAAGATAACGACACGTCCTTCATCCTCCGTTCATACGACAGTTACCTTGTACAGGCTCCATCCTACAAAGACTATATCATATCCAAGCGTATCAAAAAAACCTGACCGCCGCTACAGTCAGGTTTGATGATTATAATCTCGAACTAACGATTTGTCTGAAATCCAACTTAGGGTTCCTAAAATTGTTCTAACTCATTGCTTTCAGCTCATCCGTAAGATGACGAAAAGCTACTTCATCTCCGGAGGCTAGCGCCTCATCAATATCCTTGTAGAGTTTTTCACTCCGGTGTTTACGTAATGCCTCGTCCAAAACCATCTCAGCAGACAGGCCCAACATTACTTCATAAGTAACCTTCATTTTATCCATAGGATGCACCTCCAACATGAGTTTAAGAGATCCTATATTCTTTTCCTTTCGCCACATAGCTGAGTGCCGTTCGTGACATCCGCTGCAAATCTGCATCTGTCAATTCGCGCACCACTTTGGCAGGTGTACCGAGAGAAAGAGTATAGGGTGGTATTTTGGTATTTTCCGTAACGACCGACCCTGCTCCTATTAAAGCATATTCACCAAGCTCCGCTCCGTTGAGTACAATGGCCCCCATACCGATTAAAGTGCCTTTGCCTACCGTACAACCGTGGATTATTGCAGCATGACCTACCGAAATGTCATCCGCCAGCAACAGGGGCTGATCCGTGTTCACATGTCCCACGACACCGTCCTGAATATTGCAGCGTTCACCGATGATGATAGGCGCCATATCTCCGCGCAGTACGGCATTAAACCATACAGAGGAATCTTGACCGATCGTTACTTTTCCGACAATTTTTGCTCCTTCTGCCACATAGACAGATGAATGGAGCTGTGGCATGTTTCCGTTATAGTGAATCAGCATCAACTTCACCCTCTCATTTTGGGTGAAATTCTATCAACATGTGTGCTGCTTGTCAATGGAGCCGTATACCCGAGTCGTTCCGCCCAATGCGGCACTCTCCCGCCAACTTCAGCCCCCAGGCCGTCATCTGTACAGATGGTCCTGTCGAATGATCACCCTGACGAAGCATACCCAAGTGAAGCATCATTCGTATAATCCTCTGATCAAAGACCGAACGGGGCGTATCATAGTAAAACGGTCGAATCAGTGGGCCGATATGTACAAAAAGCGACTCTGAGGACGTCCAAGGCCTGGCACATTCTCCAATCCAGTAGACTAGAGAGAGCAAATTAGGAACGGCTCCTTTATACAATCTTAACCAAAACCTGAATAGCTGTATCATTTCCTGCTCAATTGTATGCTCCTGATGCGCTTCTCCCTTTGTCGTCAGCACAACTTGGTCCCCTTTCTCCTCAATGTACTTGGAGTGACGGGCATAATCATACAGTAGTGCCATTCGGTCTGGATAAAACTTAAAAGAGGAGCCATACCCGAAACGCCATCCTCCCTTACCCAAAAGCGGCTCCGCAATGTGCAAATGCTCCATCAGCTGCTGCTGATTGCGACGATACCAAGCTCCCTCGGGATTTAGCGGAACCTCATGCTGCCCCATGTATTGAAGGAAAAGCCGTAAATCCTCTGCCAGCAGATGCCCTTCATCCCGGTACGACGACGGTTCGCTCACCCGTGTCATTCCGCTTTGGAAGTCATGTACCATAACACGTCGAAAGCGCTCCTTCATATCCAACGGAATTTGGAACAAATACCTCGTATTGTGCGTCGAACCATTGAACAACCAGCCACTAGAACGCAGACGGGTCACAATATCCCTTGGCCGCTCACCAGGACTTTCGTCCTCCTCAACAGACTGTTTGGCTATTGCAACCAATTCCTCCATGCTGAAATACGGTCGGTCATCGAACAGCAGCGCGTTCAAAAACCTTACCTCTGACAACCTCAGCTCCTTGACCTGCGTCTCAAAAAAACTACTGCTGCCGAGCTTCGTCAAAATCCCCTGGATCAACTCATGCTTGGAATTAGGTTTACAGTCACAATCGTAATACACCGCGATTCTGTTCAAATGCACAATATCCGCAAATGTCAGCATATCCGCCAGATTCATTGTTCCATCGCCTCGTCACTGGACTGTCATCCGGAATTGATTCTTACCTGTTGTACCCACAGCTTTGACGGATTGTTCAGACTCTAAACCTCTTTTTTTGCAAAGCTATAATTAAAAAATAAAAAAGACCACGACTCCTACAATGAGTAGAAGCCATGGTCTTTTACTAACTTTTTGAGTTACAGTCACTTTTCTCTTGCAAATGCTTCGTGCAGTTATACAAAAGTGGTGCCCAATCCATATCCTCACGCTGGAGTACACTAAGTGACAAATTGCCGATTCGTTCCGTGAATTTTTCCTGATACAGAGCCTTATACAAATTAGCCAAAAAACCGCCGTGGGAAACGACCAGCAGATTCTTGTCCCGATTTCCCGTCCAGATGGCCTCCATAAAAGCTAGCCCACGAAGCTGAAGATCCGCATCGCTTTCCTGCCCTAGATCCAGCAGATGCCAGTCGACTCCCCACTTCTCTTCACGCTCGGCCTGTGTCATGCCCTCGACCTGACCATAAGCACGTTCTCTTAGTCGATCATCAGGCTCTAACAACGGGAGATGCAGAGCAGAAGCAATAATCTCCCCAGTCTCTTTCGCTCTGGAGAGACTACTTGTAATAAGCCCGTCCCAATGATAAGGCTCTTCCTTTAATCGTTCTGCTAGCAAGCGTGCCTGTCGGCGCCCTTCCTCATTCAACGGAATATCACTGTGGCCCTGGATTTTCCCTACCGCATTCCAATCCGTCAATCCATGTCTGATCAAGCCAATAAGCATCGTGTCGTTTCCTCCGCTGTTTTGTTATTCAGTCATTGTTATGAATTCATATTGGACTAGCTGTCCTGCTAATTTCTGACCCTTCTCGCCCGATGGATCCAGCCCAGAGAAAATAAAGCAAGCGCAAGTGCCAATACAGACAACAGCATCCAGTATTGCGGATAAGTAGGAACAATGCTAGCAACCAGCGGGTCCATAATGCCACTATTCACATCTTTAATGTGGTATTGATATTGTGGAGATGTACTTGTAGTTTCCAACAGGCCTGTCGGTAAAATACCAGTGTCCATGACAGGAGCTGCTTGAGGGGGATTTTCCTGAGAGGAGCTTCCATTCCAGTTCAAAAACAAAAAGCTGCATAAAAATACGGCCAAGAAGCCGGCGATCCATACAGACATATACTTACGGGCTGCTGGGTTCACACGCGCACGTCGATGCTCGCCCGGAACAAGCCACGGTGATTCTTCATAAATTCGATCCATGACCCTGCGATTCATTGCCTCTAGCTTATCATCTGTTATTTCAAAGGAAATATCACGAATGGCGGATCGATTTTCTTTTGACAAATCCCACTCTTTTTCTTCCGAACCATGCTCCCACCCAGCAGACGAGCTTTTGGCCCGTCTGCGCTCCGAGTCTTGTTTCGATACATTTTTGCCTGTAGCGAACAAATCCTCAGTGTCCCTGGATTTCATTGGCTGCTCATCCCTTCGTTTTCCTCATAGAGAGGCTCAAAAAAATAAGGCTCCAACTGCGTCTTCACACTGGTTCTTGCCCGGAAAAGCAATGACTTCACCGCACTGACCGTCTGTCCTAAAATAGTCGCAATCTCCTGATAATCTAATTGCTCATATTCACGCAAAATCAGCGCAGATCGCTGCTTCTCAGGCAATTTATTGATCGCTTCACGAACCATCTCTACCTTCTCACCGCGAAGGACGGCCTGCTCCGGAATTACATCCGATGGAGCTACCGGTACATAACCGCTCTCCTCCAATGGAACCTGACCGCTACGGTGCTTGCGAAGCTCACTTAGCACCGTATTGCGTGCAATTGTATATAACCAAGTGGAGAACGATGCGTCTACCTCGCGAAAAGAGTGCAGGCTCCGATACGCTTTATAAAACGTTTCTGAGCATAAGTCCTCAGCAATCATTTCCAGGTTCGAACTTTTCAGCATATGATAAACAAAAGCTAAAATTTTACGTTGGTGCCGCCTCATTAATTCTGAATAAACCTCAACATTACCTTGTTTGATTTCCTGAATCATCTGGGAATCTGTCATCATCCGAGTGAGACCCTCCTCGCCCATACATGTGCTGTTTTCCCGTACGATTCTGTCTATATATACCGAACAGGTCAAAAAAAGTTGCGCCCTCTGCGCAAATGGATGAAACAGCATCATGGAACATTTGTTATTTTCTTACCCTATGTAGTGCCAACATTAACGGTGCTATCCCCAACAATATTCAACATCCAAAATGGACTTACCCATTGTACCACAAAATGACCGCCAGTAAAAAAGTCCAAAATCCCCACGATTTCCATCAATGCCTCCCTAACGCTGGCAACTAATTCATTTATACAGCTTTTCAATGGATTTTAAATTTTTTCAAGATTAAATGACTAACCGATTGAAAGTGTTCTATTCAAATGCACCAATAAGGATAAATACACAAAAAGAAAACGCTTTAAAAAATTATTGACAAAATGAAAACGTATACATATAATAAAAGTACAGTATGGTTTCTCTCCACTCCTATCCTACTCAGCTACTTCACTAAAAGTAGCTACCACCCGGGGCTTTACCCGGGTGGTCTTTTTTTTATTCAAAAAAAGGAGCTTTAAAAAAAGCGGACGAAGAAACCTTCGTCCGCTCTAAATCTTTTCTACTACTTCACTCCCAGAAAGTGCGTGTTGCTTTATAGGCGGTCAGTAGCGCAGAGGTTCATTTGAATCTGGAGAAGCGGAGCGTTCGCCTTTGCCACCGGATTTTCCCATTAAAGAATCTGATCGAAAAAAATCCGGCGGCAACAGCGATCGTAAGATTAAATGAATCGCGAAGCGGCCTCCTTACACAACACACACTTTCCTTTCTAAACCACCACTTTATAGCCCATCGAATCCAGCAGAGTCTTAGCACGCTCCCAATCCTGCTCTTGACGGAAGGAAAGCCGCATGATGCCTGGGACATCCTCCCGGCTTTCAATGATTTGCATATTGCTCAGATTAATGCTGTGATTACCGAGTTCCATAGCAATTCGCCCGATAATCCCTGGGGTATCCGGTACATCAATATACAGATCAAACGTGGAGACGATGACTCCTTTGCGACGCTCTGGCAGTTCACTGCGGAAGTGCCCAGCTGTCAAAAACTCGTCAGCTATTCCCTCACCGTCTTGTATTCTCAGTAAATGGGTAAAACGCTCAATCTGTCCGTTCCATTCTTCCAACAGACCTAGTAAAACTTCACGATTGCTCAGTAAGATGTCCCGCCACACAACCGGATCACTAGAGGCTATCCGTGTAATATCACGGAACCCACCGGCAGCCAATGTACGGTACAACGGATTTTCATCATTGTGCTTTCGCACCTGATTCACCAGCGCCGCTGCAATAATGTGCGGAAGATGGCTAATCGCGCCGACAATGTCATCGTGCATATCAGGTTGGACACGCACAACATGAGCACTAGTATATTTTAACAAACGTTCCAGTGAACTGTATGCTTCCTCTGGCACACCCTCTGCCGGGGAAAGCACATAATATGCGTTTTCAAACAGCAACGCGGAAGCAGCCTTTACACCGGAACGCTCTGAACCGGCCATTGGATGACCACCGATAAAGTAAGCGTTGCGCAAAGAAATTTCTGATGCTTTCTTGGCAATTGCCGATTTCGTGCTGCCTACATCAGTGATAATACAACCCGCTTTAAGCGGTAACTTGCTTAACAGTTCGAGATAATGCTCCAGTAAGCCCACAGGTACGCATAAAAAAATAAAATCGGCATCCGCTGCCGCTTCTTCAACCGAGAGAGTCGCGGTGTCCACGACACCACGGCTTAACATCGGTTCCATCAGTTCAGGGAGATGAGCATGGCCGACAACAGTAATATTCGGCTTCCCTTTAAAACAAAGTGCGAGGGACCCACCAATCAGTCCCACGCCGAAAATGGCAATCTTCATCAATTATCAAATCCCATCTGCGGAAATTATAGGCGTACTTTCGCCGCTTCCGCCCCCAGGACCTGTTCCAGCGCACGAATAAACAACTCATTTTGCGGCTGTGATCCAACCGACACCCTAATATATGTCGGATATTTGTGATGACCTGCGCGAATAATCACACCTTTACGAAGCAACTCCTGGAATACTTCACCGGATGGACGACGTACATCCAGCATAATAAAATTACCATGTGCCGGGAAAGACTCCAGTCCCAGACGCTTCAGCTCATTTTGCAAATAAGCTCTGCCCTCCGCATTACGATCCCGGCATTCTTGAACAAATTCCTGATCTTCCAAGGCAGCAATGGCCGCAGCCTGTGCTACCCGTGATGTATTAAACGGTTCACGAACCTGATTTATCAAGCGAATGATTGACTCAGCTCCCATACCATAACCAATGCGCAGCGAAGCAAGCCCATAGATTTTGGAGAAGGTGCGTAGTACAACCAGGTTTTCATACGCTGGCAACAAACGAATGCCGTCGGGATACGAGCGATCCGTCACAAACTCGGCGTAGGCTTCATCCAGTACAACCATGATATGCTTTGGTACTTGGTCCAAAAACGCAATCAGCTCTGCTTCGGGTACAATCGTGCCCGTCGGGTTATTTGGATTACAGATCCAAATAATTTTCGTACGGTCATTGATGTGGGACAGCATAGCATCCAGATCATGTACGCCGTCACGCAAAGGCACCTCAACTGCAACCGCTCCCTCAATTTCTACGTTACTTTTGTATACGGAAAATGTCTGATCGGCCATAATGCTTTCTTCCCCGGGAAGGAGAAAAGCACGCGTAATCAACGCAATTATTTCGTCAGATCCGCAGCCATAGATAAACTGTTCCTCTTTTAAACCCGTCCGTTTAGCTAGTGCCTGTGTCAAAGCTACGGCACTTCCGTCAGGATATACACTAATGTTAGCAAACTCCTGCTGAATGGCCTGCAACACTTTGGGAGAGCTACCATACGGATTCTCGTTCGAGGCGAGCTTGATGACTTCATCGAGTCCCAGCTCACGTTTTACGTCTTCAATCGGTTTACCGGGCTGATATACTGGCAAATGTACAATATGCGGTTTAGGTTGCATGCCCCTACCTCCTCTATCCAATCAGAACATATTTATTACTTTCTATTTTAACAGCCATTACTGCTTTAATTGTGCCACAAAATTATGAATTTGCAAAAGACCTTCTTGCCTGCGCGCAGAATCATTCAGCAATGGAATGGCTTCTTCCACCTGACGTACAATAGCACTGCCGACCACAACTCCATCGCAAATGTTTGAAAACCGGGCTACCTGCTCTTGAGTAGAGATCCCAAAGCCGACCGCTACCGGAATATCCGTATGCCGTTTGACCTGCGCGATAAAGCCCTCTATACCTTCAAAAAAGGAAGCTCTTTCCCCGGTTACACCCAGCGAGGATACACAGTATACAAATCCTCTGGCCTGACGGACAATTCGCTCGATCCGCTGTTCAGAAGTTGGAGCCACCAGAGGAATCAGATGCACACCCACCTCTGCTGCCCGTCCTCCCAGTTCCTCCGCTTCCTCAAGCGGAAGGTCCGGAATAATCAGACCACTGATACCGTGCTCCTGCAAGCCTGCAAAGAAAGCATCCATACCCATCTGTAATACAGGGTTATAATACGTGAACAGAATAAAAGGCAGGCTTGAACCTGCCGCCCTAGCCAGAGAAGCTGTCTCCATGCACGTGCGGATGGAAATTTGCCGTTTCAGTGCACGCTCAGACGCGCGCTGAATTACAGGACCGTCAGCCAGTGGGTCGGAATAGGGTACACCCAGTTCCAATATGTCAGCTCCGGCCGACTCTAACTGCCTAATGATCTCTATTGTAGTATCCACATCCGGGTCGCCTACCGTCAGAAAAGGAATTAATGCCGTTTTGCCTTCATTTTTAAGGCGACCAAACGCCTGATCAATTAAATTCATGACGGATTTCCTCCCAAATACTTGATAATGGAGTCCACATCTTTATCCCCGCGTCCAGACAAACATATGACGATAATATCATCTGCCGTCAACGTAGGTGCCAGCTTGACGACCTGTGCAACTGCATGTGCCGACTCTAATGCAGGAAGTATTCCTTCGGTACGGCAGAGAAGCTGAAGCGCATCCAGCGCTTCCTGATCGGTAATCGGAACATACTTGGCCCGCTCAATATCTTTCAGGTATGAATGCTCCGGTCCAACACCTGGATAATCCAGTCCAGCCGAGATGGAATGCGCAGGCTGCACTTGTCCGTACTCATCCTGAAGCAGATAACTCATAGATCCTTGGAAGACCCCTTGTGTTCCCTTGGTCATTGTAGCTGCATGGAATTCCGTTTCGACACCTTTTCCAGCGGCCTCCACGCCAATCAAAGCGACGCCCTGATCCTCAATAAAAGGATAAAACATGCCGATGGCATTGCTTCCGCCACCGATCGCTGCCACGATGACATCCGGAAGTCTGCCTTCCTTCTCTAGGATCTGGCGACGTGTTTCATCACCAATCACACGTTGGAAGTCCCGCACCATCATCGGATACGGATGCGGGCCGACAGCTGAACCCAAAATATAGAACGTATCATGGACATGGCTGACCCAGTAACGCAAAGCTTCATTCCCGGCATCCTTAAGTGTACGTGTACCCGATGTCACCGGAATGACCTCTGCACCCAAAAGCTGCATCCGAAAGACGTTCAGCTGCTGGCGCACAGTATCCTCTTCGCCCATAAACACCTTGCATTCCAATCCGAGCAACGCAGCCACAGTCGCTGTCGCGACACCATGCTGTCCTGCGCCTGTCTCAGCAATGACCTTCTGTTTACCCATACGCTTCGCCAACAAACCCTGAGCTAATGCATTATTGATTTTGTGGGCACCGGTATGATTTAAATCTTCGCGCTTCAAGTAAATTTTAGCCCCGCCCAAATGCTGACTCAGACGCTCCGCATGATAAAGCGGCGTTTCCCGACCAGAATAGTCCTTTAGGAGCCCGTTCAACTCTGCTTTAAACTCGGGATCATCCGCGTACTTACGGTAGGATTCCTCCAATTCAATCAGTGCGTTCATCAACGTTTCCGGTACAAAACGTCCTCCAAATGTTCCAAAACGTCCGTTGTTATCAGGTAATTGTGTCATGCCTGCTTCACCCTTTCTACGAATGCTGTGATTTTTGCAATGTCCTTGACTCCGTTCGTCTCTACACCGCTGGATACATCCAGCCCATCGGGATGATACTCATGAACTAGCTTTTCCGCATTATCGGCAGTCAGCCCGCCGGCTACAAACAAAGGAATTCCATGTTGATGAGTCCAAGCCTGATAGGCAGGAATTCGATCCCACGCAAACGTTTTTCCGGAGCCGCCACCATACAGGGGATCGTATGTATCCAGCAGTAAAGCGTCAATTGCCCCGACATAGGCATCCAATTCGTCCGCCGAGCGTTCTAGCTGCCCTTGACTGTCCACAGACCATGCCTTGAATACCTGTATACCAAAACGCTCCCTGATCTCCCGACAGCGCTGCGGACTTTCCTGCCCATGCAGCTGTATGACATCCAAGGGTGCTTTCTCCATCACATCATTTAACAGTGCATCACCAGGGTTCACAAATACACCCACGCTGCGCGGTCTGCTGCCTGAGGTCCATTCATCCAATACGCGAAGCAGCACTCCAGCCTGTACGCCGTCAATCCGGCGCTTGCTGTTGGCAAACACAAAACCTATATAATCGACCGGTAAGTTTACCATAGATTTTAGCACTTCAACGCTTTGAAGTCCACAAATTTTTATGCCCGTTTTGTTCATGCTTTAACCCCGTCCATCAATTCGGCTACAGCCTGTCCTACATCTTCCTTGCGCATCAGATGCTCCCCCACCAGGATACCGTGTGCACCTACCGAATGCAGATACTTAACATCTTCCGGTCCCGCAATTCCGCTCTCACTGATGAACGTAATCCCTTTAGGAATTAGTGAGATCAGCTCCTCTGTCGTCTGGAGACGAGTCTCGAATGTCCGCAGATTTCGGTTATTTACACCAATCAAGGTTGCTGTCCCCAGCTCCAGCACCGCTTTAAGCTCCTCGCTGTCATGCACCTCTACCAATGCGTCCAGCCCGAGGTCCTTGGCGATCTGTAAAAAGGACCCTAATACACGCGGTTCCAGGATAGCGGCAATCAACAGCACCGCATCCGCTCCCAGCAGACGAGCTTCATATATTTGCCGTTCATCAATGATAAAATCCTTTCGCAGCAGCGGAATCTTCACCTGATCGCGAATTTGCTGTAAATATTTAGGGCTCCCCTGAAAATACGTCACATCTGTCAGTACAGAAATGCAATCCGCTCCTGCTCCCTCATATGCACGTGCAATGTCCACAGGATGGAAATCCGGTCGAATCAACCCTTTGGATGGGGAAGCCTTCTTCACCTCAGCAATCAGTCCGAGCGGACGGTTGCGTCCGCTCGCGATCGCATTTTCGAATCCTCTCGTCGCAGGTAAATCAGCAATTAATCGTTCAGCTTCACTTATTTGAAAATGCTTCTTAAGCTGCTCCACTTCTTGTCGCTTCGTCACCACAATTTTATCAAGATACATATTGATATTCCCCCGTTGCCTGTATTAATTGATCCAGCTTGGAGAGTGCCAGTCCCGAGTCAATGGCTTCTGCCGCTCGTGCTACTCCGTCCGTCAAGGTGTCTGCTGCCCCTGATACATAAATGCACGCTCCTGCATTCGCTAGCACAACATCCCGATAAGCTCCATGCTCTCCGTTCAAAATTCGTCGTATGATATCTGCGTTAACCTGTGCGTCGCCACCCAGCACCTGATCGAGAGAATGCGTCTGCAAGCCCAGATCCGACGGATGAAGCTCGAACGTGCGAACCTTGCCGTCCTTCAGCTCGGATACTCGTGTCGCAGCTGAAATACTAATTTCATCTAGCCCATCCAGACTACTGACAACCATGGCCCGTTTGGAGCCGAGCTGGTTCAATACCTCGGCAATGACTTCCGTTTTGTTGGCGTCATAAATGCCCAACAGCTGCCGATCCGCACCAGCCGGATTCGTCAATGGACCAAGCATATTAAATACCGTCCGTACACCCAGCTCGCGACGCGGCGCGGCGGCATGCTTCATAGACGGATGATACAGCTGCGCGAATAAAAAGCAGATGCCGATTCGGTCCAGACATGACCTAGCCTGATCACTCGTCAAATGAATGTTGACTCCCAATGCCTCCAGGACATCAGCGCTCCCAGCACGGCCACTTGCAGAACGATTGCCATGCTTTGCTACCCGCACTGACACCGAAGCTGCGATGATCGCGGATATCGTGGAAATATTAAACTTGTGAATACCCGAACCTCCAGTGCCACATGTGTCCAGCAAACGACCACTACCTTCTTCAGCTTGCACTGGACTAGCGTAGCTACGCATAGCCTCGGCAAAACCAGTGATTTCATCTACCGTTTCCCCTTTGAGGCGAAGAGCCGTCAGCAGCCCGCCAATTTGCGCCTGTGTAGCACTTCCACTCATAATCTGTTCCATTACGCTACGGGCCTCCGTACGCGAAAGATGCTGTCCCTCAATGATCCGGCTTAACCCCACTTGCATCATGTCATGTCGTTCCATTGTCGTCTCCTCCTCAAAATCAGATTTTTGTGTGTTACGGAGTATACAAATAATCCTGGTTGATGACGCTGTTATAGGGCTGTGTCGTTGCCGGGAACATCACTTCTGCCGTGCGGATTGCCTTCAGCAATGCCTTTGCTTTGTTTACCGTCTCCTGATACTCGCTTTCCGGAACCGAGTCCCACACAATTCCAGCGCCTGCCTGGACATAGGCCCGGTTCTTTTTAAACACAATCGTGCGAATCGTAATGCAAGCGTCCATATTGCCCGAGAAGCCCAAATATCCAATCGCCCCTGCATAGGGTCCGCGTGCTTCCCGCTCCAACTCAGCAATAATCTCCATGGCCCGTAGCTTCGGAGCCCCCGATACAGTGCCAGCTGGCAGACAAGACAGGAAGGCATCGAAGAAATCTTTGTCCTCACGTAGCTCACCTGACACATTGGAAACAATGTGCATGACATGGGAATAGCGTTCAATTTCCATAAACGTATCGCATTTGACTGTGCCAAACTGTGATACACGGCCCAAATCATTTCTTCCCAAATCGACCAGCATCAGATGTTCTGCACGCTCTTTTTCATCGTTTAACAGTTCTTCAGCAAGTGCCGCATCTTCTGTCTCCGTTACCCCACGCGGTCTCGTTCCTGCAATAGGACGGGTTTCTACCCGGCCGTTTTCCACCTTGACGAGTGCCTCAGGCGAGGTACCTACGATGATCTCGTCATCCATTTTCAAATAATACATATATGGCGACGGGTTCATCGTGCGCAGCACGCGGTATACCTGTAAAGGAGAGGCCTCTGTATCAATGTGAAAACGCTGGGATAGTACAACCTGAAAAATATCACCGGAGCGGATATACTCCTTCGCCTGCTCTACGTTTGATATAAATTGTTCCTTCGTCATATTGGATTGGATCTCACCTAGTTCCACATCATCAGGAATGGAAGCCGATCCTAATCGCTCAGGCGGGGTCTGCTTGCGCAGATACTGCGCCGTTTCCTCCAACCTGCGTTCCACATCAGCATAAGCAGCACGAATGTCCTCATCGCGAAACCCTTCGCCTATATGAACATTGCCGACCAGCAAAATTTGCTGTTTCACATGATCAAAGACAATTACTTGATCGCAGAACATAAAACGAATATCATCCATATTCAAATCATCTACCGAATGCTCTGGCAGCTTTTCATAGTATTGAAGCAAGTCATATCCAAAAAATCCGATAGCCCCGCCTGTAAATGGAGGCATTTCTTTCAGTTTCGGACTACGGTATTTACGAAGCAATGCTTTGAGCGCTTCAATCGGCTTGTCGTTTAATATTTGCCGTTTACCGTGTTGCTCCAATATCAAACGTCCTTTTTTACCCGAGACCATTAGAAACGGGTCTGTACCGATGAATGAATGTCGCGCCCACTGTTCGCCTCCCTCTACACTCTCTAGCAGAAAGGCACGGTCCCGCTCGGCATACCGACGGAAAATCCGAATCGGCGTCTCCATATCAGCCAGCACTTTTTTGTACACAGGAATCAGGTTAAATTCACTCGCCATCGTTATCACTTGCTCCACATGCGGCGTTAACATGAGATCACTTCCTTTCCAAATTGGCGCAGAACCAAAGGAGAGAATATAAAAAAGCCTCTACCGATAAGGTAGAGGCTGTCAGTTATCGAAATTATAAGAATGCTCCATATGTAAAATGACTACAGCAAATAGATAAGTATACACTCATCCCTTTTGTATAACCGCACAGGTTGCCTTAAATAAGCTTCTCTGTAGAAGAATATCTCTTCATAGACAAAAGCTTACCCGCTACCGCCGATCTCTGTAATCTCATATGGAATTGGCTAAGGCTGCACTCTTCTCATCTCAACTCTGTCTCTGGCTAACTCTACTCTACTTAACTCTGCTACACACACTATATCTCATGGGATGTTACTTTGGCAACCATCAACTTTAAAAACGGGCACTTATTTCCCTTGGGAAGCCAGATCCGGTCTTAACGCCTGTGCTCCGTTCAAATATACATGTTTAATTTCCCGCTGGGATTTATCGGTGTTCACCTGTACCATCAAACGGATGCACTTGGGTAAACTGCCTGCCACAGGAATTTCTAATGCACACATGAGCGGAACCATATCCCAGCCATCAAGCTGACGAATGGCCTTGGCTGGAAAGGCAGTATCCAGGTCATGGGTCACCGTAATCCATACGTTACTAATATCCTCCGGCTGAATTTCATTGTAGGATACAATTTCCTCCAGTAGTTGGCATGTTGCTTCCAAAATTTCGTTTTCTTCATTATTCACTACGGTCGTCGCGCCACGAATTCCCCGATTGTACATCGTTACGCCCCCTCTTTTAACTGTTCAATAACTCGTCGGATGTAAGAGACGGAAATATCCTTCACAACCTCCACGTGCCCGATGCTACGTGGGACGACAAAAGTAATGCTGCCTTCTTTGAACTTTTTGTCATGCATCATCGCGTCCAGCAGCCGATCTGTATCGAGATGTGACGGAAGGGAGGTCGGTAGCCGTAGCGAAGACAACATATCCTTCGTTTCATCTACCAAAGAAGGATCTGCCCCCAGCTTCACGCCCAAAAGTGCGGAGCCGACCATACCAATAGAAATGGCTTCTCCGTGTAAAAACTCACCATATCCCGCAATGGCTTCAATCGCATGACCAATCGTATGACCTAGGTTTAGAATAGCGCGTAAATCATTTTCTCGTTCATCGCGCGACACCACTTCGGCTTTTACGGAACATCCCTTTTCCAGACCGTACTCCAGAGCTGTCGCATCCAGCGCAAGCAAATCAGTCGCATGGTCACGGCACCACTGGGCGAAATCAGCATCCCAGATCAAACCATGCTTGATCATTTCAGCAAGCCCCGCAGATACCTCACGAGGAGGTAAGGTAGACAACGTATCTACGTCATATAACACAAGTTCCGGTTGATGGAAGGCTCCTATCATATTCTTCGCCAAAGGATGGTTGATGCCGACCTTACCGCCCACGCTACTATCATGGGCAAGGATCGTAGTGGGGATCTGTACAAACTTGACACCTCTCATATAAGAAGCTGCCACAAATCCAGCCAAATCACCCACCACACCACCACCAAGTGCAATAACGGCTGAATTGCGATCCAAACCGCCCTCAATGGCTGCTGTTATGACCTGCTCAAATACAGCAAGCGACTTGGAGGTTTCACCTGGCTTAACGACAAAGGACACTGTCTTGTAGCCAGACGCCTGAAGATTGCTCTCCAATGTTGCCAAGTAGAATCCCGCTACATTTTCGTCAGAAACAATTAACAACGGGCTTTTTTGCGCAATTCCTCGTTCCTTCAACAACTCTCCGGATCGATGTAACAGCCCTCGTCCGATATGAATAGGATAAGAACGTTCGCCAAGTTGTACCGTCAGCGTACTCATCTTAGTACCGCCCCAGTTGTTCTTCGTAGGATGCAATATTCGCGCGAATCTCTTCAATCGAATCCCCACCGAATTTTTCTAGCAAAGCTTTCGCAATCTCCCAAGCTACGACATGCTCCATGACTACGCTTGCCGCTGGCACTGCACATGCATCCGAACGCTCAACCTGTGCGGTGAACGCTTCCTTTGTATCAATGTCGACGCTTTGCAACGGCTTGTAGAGTGTGGGAATCGGCTTCATTACGCCACGAACCACAACTGGCATTCCATTCGTCATACCACCCTCAAAACCACCCAAACGATTGGTACGACGGTGATATCCACGTTCCTCATCATATAGAATCTCGTCATGCACCTGTGAACCGCGCAATTCCCCTGCTTCAAAGCCGATGCCAATCTCCACGCCTTTAAAAGCATTAATCGACATGACGCCTTGTGCGATACGTGCATCCAGTTTCCGATCATACTGTACATGACTGCCCAGACCAATCGGAACACCTTCTACAATACACTCCACTACCCCACCGACTGAATCACCTTCTTGCTTGATCAGATCAATGTATGCTTCCATTTTCTTTTCGGTTTCTGGATCGGTTACTCTCACCGAGGAGGCTTCTGTCACGGCAATCAGCTCATCAATCGGCAAATCACGGTAAGGAGCTTCGATTTCCCCAATACGGATGACCTGACCTGCCACCTTGATTCCGAACTCAGCCAGCAATTGACGGGCCAAACCGCCGCATGCCACACGAATTGCTGTTTCACGTGCACTGGAGCGCTCCAGCACGTTACGAAGGTCCTTCAGGTTGTATTTCATTCCGCCATTCAAATCCGCATGACCCGGACGTGGCCGGTGAACCCGACGCTTGTCTTCATCACTGCCTTCAATAGGCTCAATATTCATAATGTTCTGCCAGTGCTTCCAATCGTTATTTTCCACAACCAGCGCAATCGGTGCACCTGTGGTATAGCCGTGACGTACGCCTCCGGCAATCTTCGCCGTATCTTTTTCAATCTGCATACGCCGACCCCGTCCATACCCTTTCTGACGACGGTGCAGCTGAAAATTCAATTCCTCAAAATCCAATTTTAAATTGCTCGGCATACCCTCTACAATGGCAGTTAGCTGGGGACCATGCGTTTCCCCCGCGGTTAAATAACGTAAACTCATGACGCGTTCCCCCTTTAAACTGTTAAACTGTGCATCGCTAAAATCTTTAACTGTGCTTCATTATAGTATACGCACCTTTCTTTGACAAGAAAAGCCACGTGTATGCAGATAAACAAAAACACGCCTCTTAGCCAAAGGGGCTAAAGGACGTGCTTTGCTGATAAGCCAACCATCAATTACTCAAGGATATAAATAAGTTCCTACAAACTTTGGATGATACATGCAGGCTTATGCTTTTTTGCGATAAAAAAAGGTTTCCGTCGATTCCAGACCATATTGGTTAGGAGAAAAGATTTGCTCTGTACTACCGACAAATAACACACCGCCGGGACGAAGACTGGCTGCAAACTTTTGATACAACGTATGTTTTGCCTCTTCTGTAAAATAAATCATTACATTTCGACAGATAATGAGATCATAACCATCCTCAAACCGATCCAGCAGCAAGTTTTGCTTTTGAAATTTCACGGCTTGTTTCAAACGGTCATCAATTCGATACATCGCACCATCCGGCTTAAAATATTTGCTAGCCACCTGCTCAGGTACATCCTTGAGCGAACGCTCCAAATATTTGCCTTCCTTGGCTTTTGCCAATGCACCGTCATCAATGTCGGAAGCTGTAATGGAACAATTCCCCAAAATCCCTTTACCGTCGAGAACCATAGCCAGGCTATAAGGCTCTTCACCAGTCGAGCAGGCAGCACTCCACAGCTTAAGCTTCTGCTTCCCCACAAGCAGCTGTGGCAAGATTGTATCTCGCAGCACTTCCCACCGATTGGGATTTCGCCAAAATTCCGAAACATTGATCGTCATTCGATCCAGAAATTCATAGAATAGAGGTTTTTCCTTCATCATGGCATCATAAAAAGAAACAAAACTGGGAAACCCGTTTTTGTTGCGAAGCGTAGTTAACCGCCTTTTCATCTGTGCTTCTTTGTATTGTGCAAGATCAATACCTGTGCTGTCCTTGATTTTGCGGATAAACGCTGTGTAATCGGGGTCCGTCTGACCCAGTTCCATATCCGTCATGCTACCATCCTTCTTCATACGTAATTTAACTTACATCCAGGTCGCCACACTTTTTTCGTACCGAATGGATTCTTCCGGCATGAAAAAATTTGCAATCTCGCGCTCTGCGCTCTCCGGTGAATCTGAACCATGAATGAGGTTAAACGGTGTATGTGCTGCAAAGTCTCCACGAATTGTGCCCGGAAGAGCTTCAGTTACTTGTGTTTTACCAATCAACAAGCGGGAAAGCGTAACGATGTTATCCCCTTCCCATACCATAGCAAACACAGGGCCTGATGTGATAAAACCTACAAGCTCTTCAAAAAAAGGCTTGCCCACATGCTCCGCATAATGCCGTTCTGCCTGTTCTCTAGATACTTGCACAAGCTTGCCAGCCGTCATTTTGAAGCCTTTGTCTTCCAGTCGACTGATGATACGTCCAATCAATCCACGTTGTACACCATCCGGTTTAACCATCAAAAAAGTACGATCCATCGGCTCACTCCCAATCCAATCTAATGTATTTATACAGTACTAAACTGTATTGTAACAGAAAGCTTGGAACTGGTTAAAGCATTTTGTCACAGCAAACCCAAAACACAACTTTAGTAGGAGCGGCGTGTTACAAAATGAGCAATATCGCGTAGCGTCTTTTTTGTTTTGACATCTGGTAGTAAGTCCAGCGCGTTTAGCGCTTTATTAATATATCGGTCGGCGAGAATTTCAGCTTTAGCGATTCCTTCACTTTTTTTGATCATATCCACCGCTTTGCGTGCGTCTCCTTGCCCATCTCCATCCTGAATGCGGCGGATTTCAGCCAGTAGATCGGCACGCAACTCAGGCTGTTCAAGCGCATAAATCACCGGAAGCGTAATATTCCCCTGTCTCATATCGCTGCCCGGCGGCTTGCCAATCTTTTTTTCCGTGCCACACAGATCAAGCAGATCATCCTGAATTTGAAAAGCCATACCTACGTTATAGCCATAGCTGTACAGCAGGGAATTGACACTTTCTCGTGCCCCTGCAGCCATAGCTCCCAGCTGGCAACTAACCGCAATCAACAATGCCGTTTTTCGCCGTATGCGAAGCAAATAATTCCGCACACTCTGATCCACATTAAAAAAATCACGAATTTGTTCCATTTCACCAATGGACATCTGTACCAGCGCTTTAGACAGTACCCTGTGAATGTCGGGATTCGGCAGTCCAGCAGCAATAGACAGCGCACGTGCATATATGTAGTCTCCGGTGTACATAGCCACCCGATTGTCCCATTTGGACTTCACGGTGGGTTGACCGCGTCTCATTTCCGCATCGTCAATCACATCGTCGTGAACGAGAGAGGCAGAATGAATCAGTTCCAGAGGTACCGCTATACGCTTGAGCTTGTCCAGATCATATTCTCCAAACTTGCCTCCCAGCAATACAAATACGGGACGCAAACGCTTGCCCCCTGCTTTAAGCAGATGAAGCGACGTATCATTAATCAACGGCTCCGTACTGTCGATACTGCGATACAACTCTTCTTCTATAAAGTTCATATCCTTCTTTAATAAACCGAACAAATCCAATCGTTTCATTCTTTCACCCGTGTCAGCGTATTGTCACTCCAGAGAAGCGGCTTCACTCGTCGGTCAAGCAGCCCCAGTTCATGCGCATACTGAAAATATAGCTCTAAACCTTGTTGTTGCTTCTCTCCAAAATCATAACACAGATTAGTAAAGTAGCGCTCCCAATAATCTCGCAGACCTCCAATTTCCTCGCATGCTTCAGAAATAACAGGCGTCAGGTCCGACAGACTACGCTGCTTGCTTACGCGGAACGCACTTGCAATTTCAGCCACCGCCGCGGGATTTTGAGCAGCAACAGCACGTCGTACTGCCCATACAGCAAAAGTCATACTATAGCCCGTCCAGCGCTTCCACTCTTCTCCGAGGTCCGTAACATACAGACCTTCGCTTCGCCAAGATGCCTTAATCGCGTGATCTCCAATCAGCAGCCCTGCATCTGCCTGTTCCAGCATCAAGTCAAGATCCGGTTCACAGTCAAAATAGGAAGGCTGACCTTCCCATGCCTTTTGCATCAAAATTTTCAACAAATTCACGGATGTAGCAGACGTATTCGTTAGTGCAATGGTTCCGTTTTTGATTTCGTCCAGCGGCTTGCGTGAAAATAGTAAAATGGATTGCACAGGACCATCTGCACCGACGGATAAATCCGGCAACAATAGCATTTCCTCAGCACCCGATGCATACGCAAAGGAGGACATCGCACTGATATCCAAACTCCCATTCAGCATACCTCGATTCAATTCAGCCGGAACTTTAGAAACCATCTCCGCCGAATGGAGAAGCTCAGAAGGATTAAAATAATGAAAAATAGGCCAAGCGTTTGTATATTTAATTTTTCCGATTGTGATTGTCTTGGTGTCCGGCGTCGGCATCGGAATCCCCCCATCTCGTAAACAGTTGATGTTCTATACGCAAGCTGTCCAATACTTTGCCTACGAGGAACAGCACAATATCATCCAGCGTCTTCGGATGAAAGTAAAAAGCCGGCATAGCCGGAATCATTTTGACGCCGAGTCTCGCAAGCTTAAGCATGTTTTCCAAATGAATGGCATGTAGAGGTGTTTCACGAGGCACAAGGATCAGCGGACGACCTTCCTTCATCATCACGTCCGCTGCTCTCGCCATAAGGTTATCGGACGAACCGTGTGCTACTGCTGACAACGTCCCCATCGAGCATGGCATAATAATCATCGCATCCACCAAATAAGAGCCACTCGCAATCGAAGCTCCAATATCTGTGAACGGATGGTATACAAGAGAACCGGGACGGCCTCCGAATTGTTCATTCAAAGCCCCTTCCCGGTCAGTCACATTCCAGCCCAACTCCTCTTTCAATACCCGCCAGCCAGCATTGGAAACGATCAGGTGAACTGTGTATTGCAAGTCCAGCAAAGTCTCTACCAGTCGCACACCATAAATGCTTCCGCTCGCGCCTGTAATGCCAATAACGATTCGTTTGCCTTGATGTCCGCTCACCTGATTATTCATTAGTATTGACGCACCACCAAATCAATCAGTGTAAAGGCAAACACGACAGTGCTAAGTACACCGTTCATAGTAAAGAATGCCGTCTGCAAACGACTCAAATCTTTTGGAGATACGATATAGTGTTCATAAAATAAAATAATGTACGAAATAATCATGCCCGCCAGATACCACCAGCTTAAATCTGCAATAAAGAACAGTACAATAAATCCGATTGCCGTAATGACGTGGAATGCCCGAGCGATGTTCAACGCACCTGCTACACCAAAACGGGCAGGAATAGAATAAACTCCTTCGTTTTGGTCAAAATCTATATCCTGACAAGCATAAATTACATCAAATCCCGCCGTCCAAAATGCAATCGTGAGATATAGTACGATAGCAGTCAAATCTATTTGTCCCGTTACTGCAACCCACGCGCCGAGTGGCGCCAAACCAATGGTCAGACCAAGCACAATATGGCAAAGCCAAGTGAAACGCTTGGTGTAAGAATAAAAAACGAGCATAAAAAAGGCCAGCGGGAACAGCTTGAACGCCAGCGGACTTAACTTGAATGATGCCCAGAATAACAACACCAAACTGACGATAATGAAAATCACCACTTCGCTCGATTTGAGCAACCCCGCCGGGATAGCGCGTCCTGCTGTGCGCGGATTTTTCCCGTCAATCACCCGGTCAATCATACGATTGAAGCCAAAAGCCGCGCTACGTGCGCCAACCATAGCTAGCAGAATCCAGCCGATCTGCGGCCAAGAGGGAAGGTTGCCTGTCACGATAACAGACCCCAATACAGCCCCCATGAATGCAAATGGGAGCGCAAATAACGTATGTTCAATTTTAATCATTTCCAAAAAAATAGCAATTTTCTTAAACATGCTGACTCTCCTTGATTCCAATGTGCAATGCCGCAATGCCTCCGGTGAGAGAATGAGCCTGAACATCCTTCAATCCGACTTCACGGAAGATGCCAGCCAACTCATCCCTTCCTGGAAAAAGCGCCAACGAATCAGGGAGCCATTTATACTGCTCATAACGTTTGGCGAACAATTTGCCGAGCATGGGCAAGATGTGTTGAAAATATGTGTAGTAAATTCCCTTGAACGGCTGCCAAGTAGGTTTGGACAATTCCAGACATACGACCTGCCCGCCAGGTTTGACGACTCGTTGCATCTCCTGTAACACGTGGCGCAGATCAGGCACGTTGCGCAGACCGAAACCAATCGTCGCATAATCAAATGAATTATCTTCAAAAGGTAGTTCCATCGCGTTGCCCTGAACAAGCTTAATTTGCTTTTCACGGGATTCTGATGTAATCTTACGCTCGCCAACATTGAGCATGTTCTGACTAAAATCGAGTCCTACGATGTGACCACTTTCACTTGCTCGTGCCATCGCAAGCGTCCAATCACATGTACCACAGCAAAGATCAATTGCCGTATCGCCGCGATGCATGTTCATTTTTTTCATCGTAAATTTCCGCCAAGCCTTATGTCTGCGAAAGCTCAGTATATCGTTCATCAAATCGTATTTACCTGCTATGCTTTCAAACACACCATGAACGAATTGCTCTTTCGGCTTGGTGTCGCTTGATCCCATCACGTTCACCTAACCTTCCCTCACAACTGGGTGCGGACTATTTAGCAGCTTTTGGAAAGGCTCAAGCATGCGTTCAAATTCCTCGATCCCTGTATTTTGATCATCTGACAGGATATGCCTGATGTGTGTAACAGCCGTGCGAAGCTTGTCCAGTATCGCATCCTCGGCTTTGTATTTCAGAACAAGCTTACGCCATGCTTCAGTGTCAGTACCACTCCCTGAAAGCAATGCCTGCTCGTTCCGGTCCCCGTTACCATAAATATGCCAGAACATATATCCGAAACGGGACTTGTCCGGTTCTGCCCGCTTGCCCCATTCCTCCACCAAGGTATCACAGAGGGCAAATTTGTTGAGAAGCTGCTTCCAAATTTCCTGATCCTGTTCTGCTACAAGTGAAGTGAATGATAAAAAAAGCTCCTTTTTGAAACGAACCATCTGAGTTAAATACTGAGTTGCATCCAATCGGAATTGCTTCATTCCCCAGTACAGATTCATTTTCCCTGCGTTCACTTCACATACAGCATCACTCAGCTTCGAAATGGCCGTGATGCGGCCTGCCAGTGCAAGCAGCTGATAAAAACGACTGCTAAAATAGTCCCCAGCTAACACTTTCAGCTGTCTGGAACGCATCTCCTCCGGGCTCCGTATACCGGATAAAGTATCAATCATATCATGCGTATCCAGCCCCATCTGCACAAGCGAGGTTACCAATGCGTACAGTTCGTCCTCACTGGCATGCAGCTCCTGCGCATTCCGGTTCAAAAACACAAACATCAAACGGGTACGGCTGTCAGGAAAAGCCGGCATTTCCGTATGTTGTTGAATCATGTCGTATTCCACATATTTCCTTGCTAATTGGGGTACGCGATACGGTTTCATCCTAAGCCTCCGAGACATGACTTTCTGCTATACTCAAATAATTGCAATGCCTTATATTATATCACAATTTAAAATGATTCGCGACTAAAGTACTGTAGGTCCACCGGCAGAAACATCTAATCTGTATATACACCGTTAAACCTGTTTTGCCACATGGGCGTTACCGTAATGCGGAAACGGGACTTCAAATCCTCTGGCAATTCCGCGCCTTCCCGGCTTCTCAGCTGTTCCAATGCCTCGTTCGTCCACTCGTTCCGGCGTATATCGGATGCAAGCAGCAAATGACGTTCTCCTGACCATTCGTCCTGCGTTACCACCCGAAGCAGCAATTGCCGTACATTCGTCGTTCCGTAAAAGCTAAAAGCGGCAAGCTCCGCCATGTTTTGATAAATCTCTAGTGGGGCAGTTTCTTCCTTAGACAGCTTGACATCCAGGGTCAGGACTGAATGTTCCCAGCTTGCGCTTGCAATCGGTGTGGTCAACGGCAGCTCATTCAGCGTATCCACCAGATTGTCATCCGACAGCAGCACCCGTTGCTGAGGCGAAATCGTCGCCTGTGTCTCGCGAACTGCTGCGGTTCCTGAGTCCAGCACCTGTAAGGACGGCAGCAACACAGCTGCTGCGATGGTTATGAGAATGGAGCCACCGAATACAATCCAAGGTTTCATCAGAGCCTCCCCTGACCTCTACCTCATAATGTGGGTTTGCTACGGTAAAGGTCCTCACTCTCATTCTACAACAAAAAAAAGCAGGCTATGCCTGCATTTTAATCCTCCGTATCTACTACCCCGTGCTTGGTCATCACAACGGCTTTGCCGCGAATTTTAATAGCAGAAGTATGATCCGTAAATTGGACGATCAGTACTTCGCCCTTGTCCAATTTTTCTGAATGATGCAAGCGTGTATCCTGACCTCTGGTCAGACCAAAAACCTGACATCCGTTGCTTTTCGCTTTAATTACGACGTACTCACTACTACCCGTCACGTTATCTTCCATGTCCTTTTCCTCCCTGAGAGCCGAAGCTATACTTTTTATGATGGAGATTCAAGCTTGTTTTGTCAACTACATGCTTCCTTCGCTACCTGCAACAATTAGCGTGTCCCGAGCCATACTATCCGTGCAGTCCCATCCATTAAAGAAAGGAACGGATCTGATGAAAAACTATCTTCCCGCCAATCTCAGTCCTGCCCAAATCGAACGACTTCAACAGCTGGAGCATGAATTTGCTGAGCTAACAGGTGAACCCCTAGTGCTGATCGCTTATTCCTCGCGAAACGGCAGAACAGCTTCCTCTTCTCCAGTCCATAGCACCTCTACCACGAAGTAAACAGGACAAAAAGAAAAGGCCGTGAATCAAATTCACGGTCTTTTCAGCGCATTGGGAATATGTAAGAAATCTTATTTAATTCCGTCTTTGAGCGCTTTACCCGGTTTAAATGCCGGAATTTTGCTCGCAGGGATTTCGATTTCTTCTCCTGTTTGCGGGTTACGTCCTTTACGTGCGGAACGTTCACGAACCTCAAAGTTCCCGAAACCTACCAGTTGCACCTTATCTCCGCTTTGCAGCGCTCCAGAGATCGCCTCAAATACTGCATCGATTGCTTTGGTTACGTCCTTTTTGGACAATTCAGTGCTTTCAGAAACCTGATTGATCAAATCCGTTTTATTCATAATATTCACCTCCCAATTCAAGTGTAGTCCAGCATTAAGGTTATCGGTGTTAATGACCGATATGAGGTCGCCTGTATAAAATAACCCGGGCGGCGTACTGCCTTCCATAATGTTATCATCTGTTTCCGTTTCGTCGTTAAATATACATAGAATATACCTAACCTCCGCAATATAGGCCGAAACTGGCGTTTTATGGCACCCTTCTTGCGTGGAACAAGGTTTATAGTAATACAGTCCACAGACAATTTCAAGTACGACGACGGTTTAACACGTAAAAAGTAACGGCCAGCGCAAGTACCAGCACTACTCCTTTGACAATATCATGGGCAAAATATTGCACATTCATCATCGTTAGTCCATTAACCAACACACCGATCAACACTGCACCAATAAATGTACCAATGACATTGGGTTTACCAGCACCAAAGACCGAAAAACCGACGAATACTGCAGCTACCGCCTCCATGAGTAAGGGGGAACCCGCGTCAATTTGGCCTGAGCCTACTCGCGAGGCATACAAAATACCGGCAATCGCCGCAAATACGCCTGAAGCAACATAGGCCAGAGTACGGACTTTTTTTACCCGTATGCCCGACAGACGAGCAGCTTCCTCATTTCCACCCGTTACATACATTTGACGCCCATGCTTTGTATAGGTCAAGAAAACATGCACCGCTGCCACAGCCAGCAACAGTAAAATAACTGAAATCGGGATACCCAACCATTTACCTTGCCCCAGCAAAAGAAATGCAGGAGATATCTCCCCCGGCGCCTTGCTGCCATCGGGAAACTGCATATGATTGTATATGGTATAGCCCTGGGCGTACGTTTTGTGAATCCCGCTTACAATATACATGATTGCAAGGGTTGCGAGCAAATCAGGAATACGCAGTTTAATAATCAGTAATGAATTCAACAGTCCTACCAAAGCACCGACAACCAGAGACACAATAATGACCACCGCAACAGGCTGCTCATACCAGACCATCAAAGAAGCTGAAACGACCGTTGTCAAAGATACTGTAGCTCCCACCGATAGGTCAAAACCGTCCACAATAAGTGACAACGTCACACCAATGGCAACGAAAGTCACAATGGCAATTGAGCCAAGAATGTCCATTAAATTATCATACGTCCAGAAATAAGGTAATGTAGATGAAAAAAACGCTAACACACCTATAATGACAACTACGGCACCGTAACGAAATGAGACGTTTAACCATTTTTCCTTCATGAATGCACCTCTTCACCGCCGCTGGCATACAACAGAAGCTGTTCCTGTTCCACTTCGCCCCGCGCAAATTCCTTTATAATTTTGCCATCATACATCACTGCAATCCGATCACCAATGCCAATCCCTTCAGCAAATTCACAGGTTAGATAAATGATCGCTTTTCCTTGCTCCGCCAACTCGCCAATGATACGGAAAATATCACTTTTTGCCCCTATATCTACACCTTTGGTTGGCTCGTCAAAAACAAATACATCCGCTCCAGAATGTAACCATTTTCCAATCGCAACTTTTTGCTGATTCCCACCACTTAAATATTTAACATTCTGGCGGAGCGATGGCGTCTTAATACCGAGAGAGGCGACAATCCCATTACCGTTATTTCGTTCTTTATGCCGACTGATGAAACCAAGGACACTCAGTTTGCCCAAAAGCGGAAGGCTGAGGTTTCTTTCCACACTCTCCTCAATTAGCACCCCCTGCTTACGCCGCTCCTCAGGTATCGACACAATTCCTTGAGCTACCGCGTCCGCTGGCTCTCTCAATCGAATGGAGCGACCTTTAAAGGTCAGCTCTCCCTTATCCGGCTTGTCTGCTCCTGTAAGAAGTCGTGACAGCTCTGTCTTGCCTGCACCAACCAAACCCACAATAGAGAGAATTTCACCACATCGGACCTGTAAATCAACGCCGTGCACTCGTAAGCCTTTGTGAAGCCCTTTCGCTTCCAATACCGTTTCACCAATCGGTGCCTCTGTTTTTGGGAACTCCTCTTCAAATGTTTTCCCAAGCATATGCGTTACGATGTCGCCTACACTTAAATCAGAGGCAGGCCCCGTGAACACGCGCTCACCATCACGCATCACCGTAACATGGTCACTGTGTTCGATAACCTCCGGCAATCGGTGTGTGATGAGGATACATGCAACTCCCTCATCCTTGAGTGTATGGATTGTGCGGAACAAACGTCGCGTTTCTTCCTCGCTGAGCGGCGCCGTAGGCTCATCAAAAATGATGGTATTTGCTTGCTGTGTCAGAATGCGTGCAATAAGCACAAGCTGTTTTTCTGCCAACGTCAATTCAGACACATATCGTCTTACGTCAATATCTACCTCCAGACGTGCTAATGCCTCACGCGCTCGTCTGCGCATAGAACCCGGTGCAGCCCACCATCGACCATCAGGTGCAGATAAATCGTCCATTACAATATTTTCAGCGACACTTAACTGAGGTACAAGCGCTGAATCGACCTCCTGATACACACAGTGAATTCCCGCCCTTTTGGCCTCCCACGGTGAACTAATGTTCAGTTCCTTCCCACCAACTACGATAGCTCCCTGATCGGAACGATACGCACCGGACAAAATCTTCATCAATGTGCTTTTCCCTGCCCCGTTGGCGCCCAGCAGAGCGTGAATTTCGCCACCCTGCACCGTAAAATCCACAGCTCGCAGCGCATCTACACCAGCAAACTGTTTGCTGATTTTTTTCATTTCCAATGTATATACTTGTGAACTCATGGTGCCCCCTCACGCCTGCTTATGATAAAAGCGCGCCGAAGCGCGCCTTTGCGTTATGCAAACATTTTATTTGGACGTTTCATATTCCTTCATCCAATCCTTATAGCCCTGCTCGCTTTGGCCCCATCCCTTCACATATTGGGACAGCTCGGATGTGGAAATTTGCTTATCTGGCAGCGCTTCGCGTTGCACATATACAGCCTTCAGTACAACTTTCTCCTCCGGATTATCCCCATGCAACTTCTGATATGCATAGCGCACTTGTACGCGCCCGATATCTGTTGGATCTACGGCTGCCGAGGCCACCCAAGGATTTTTCGGGTCCTGGATCATTTGCAAGTCCTCGTCGCTCATGTCAATGCCGTAGACTTTAATTTCCGTACGTCCCGCTTGTTGGATGGCACGGGCTGCACCTTTGGCAAACTCATCCCACGCCGCCCAGACGGCTGTAATTTCGCCCTTAGGATATTGCTTTAATACAGCTTCCATTTTGGCTTGCGTATCCAACGCAGGATTCTGAGCCGAACCAAAAGTCGCAATTTCTTTAATATCTGGATTGGATTTCAAAAATGCACCATAAGCAACCTGACGACGTTCCATCGGTGCAAATCCGGCAACCCATACTTTCACAATGTTGCCTTTGCCACCGATATCCTTTTTCATTTGCTCCAGCGTCAGCTCAGCCATGCTTTGGTCATCCTGTGAGAGCACTACCGCACCCGGAACATTGACGGCAGCATCAAACACGATAACCGGAATATTGCGGGAAATTGCTTTTTTCAGCCCTGTCTCCAGCAATGCATCACCGTGATCAGTCAAAATGACATCAAATTGCTGGTTAATCGCACTATCAAGCAGAGAAGCCATTTTAGCCTTATCGTTATCTGCCACAAACTTAGTCAGCGTACCGCCAAATTTCTTAACTTCCTCTTCCACACCTTGAACATACTGTTGCGAAAATGTGCCCGTGTTAAACTCCATGATCAACGCAACCCGTTTACCCTTTAGATTTAAATTGTCCGTTTTTCCGTTTGTTGTATTCGATCCTGCAGTGCTTGTCCCTTGAGTGCCGCTCTCTGTCTTCGGCACGCCACATGCAGTGACCAGCAAAACCAGCACCAGTAGCATGATAGCCCCCAGCCCTAGCTTTTTGTTTCTTTGGAGCTCTTTTTGGATATTCATGATTTCATTTCCCCCTCGTTCAATCCACAAAATAATTCAAATTTGATACTTAATATATCGCTTTAAACCAAGTATGTAAATAGGTTTTATGAAATATAGAAAAAATTCCGACTACATATGACAAAATACGACAATTCCACAAAAAAATTAAACAACCGCCCCCGATTGAATAACGGGGAACGGTTGCTGCATAGAGGTGTCTTTTTAGTTCTCTATTTGACAGGGTACGCCACAGGGTCGATTTTTGCTTATGCTTAAAATGTGAACATCATGAGCGGAGACTAGCCTGGAGATACAATCTCCTTGTCATTTTCAATATGAGGACGCTCCCATCTAACTTATTTGGAGCACTGCTTTACCAGAAAACTTCCGATCTATCAGTTGTTGAGCAATAGTTCCAATTTCCTTCCACGATGCCTCCACTTCGATCCTTGGTACTAACTGGCCTTTTGAAACAAGCTCACCTAGTAATTTCAGATCTTCCGCTGGCGAATAGCGATTTATCTCCTCTCCTAGAAAGAAGCTGTACAAGGTCCTACCCCCTAAGCCCCTGATATTAATCGTTGCGTAAGGTGAGGACGAATGTCCCATGGATACACAAATCCCTTCTGGCACAAGCTGAGGTAGTAATGCAGCTAGCGTATCACCACCTACTGAATCCAAAATTAGATGATAAGGTCCAAATGTATCAACCGATGAAATCGCCGTATCTCCAACGATAACCTCATTAGCACCAGCCTCTTGAACAAGTAGAGCTTTTCCCTTGGTTCTGGCTACACCTACTGTAAAAGCTCCTGATTGCGCTGCTAGCTGGTGTGCAAAAATCCCAACTCCGCCAGTCGAGCCAGTTATCAATATTCGCTTACCGAGCAGCATTCCTCCTTTTCTAAGCGTATAGAGCGCTGACAGACCGGCTACCGGTAAAGTAGCAGCCTGGGCGAAGGTAATATCATCGGGAAATTCAGCCAGTAATGAAGTAGGGGCAGCAACTTGTTCGGCCCATGCTCCCATTTGGAGAAGGCCTACCACACGGCTTCCTTGTTTCGGACCCGTGCCATCTTTGGCCTGCTCGATGACGATCCCAGCAAAATCCCAGCCTGGTCTGATCTGTCTTCCATTATTCCTTGCATCTACAACTTCACCCCGATTAAGAGAGAAGGCCTGTACTTGAACGATCGCTTCCCAAGGCTGGGCCTGTGGGGCGACAGCTTCCTTTATCGCGAAATATCCTGAAGCAAACGGATCTGTTACAATTGCACGAATCATACGATCTCCTCCATGATTATCATTGAGAACCTCTTGTAAATAGCTCACCTTTTTCACAATGTAGTATACTGTAGGGAATCATCTGCACCAAGTGTAGAACTACACCTCATTATGAAAAGGATTGAAAAAGGATGACCATGCACAAGGACGAGGACTTCCAATATAAAACATTAAAAATCGTATTGGGAGAGATTGAAGCTGTTCGCATGAAACGTCAACGGGAATATACTGAGCTATCTCACCCGTTATTGAAACGATTTACTCAGCAGGAGCTTAATGATGAGGCATGTCCTACGTATAAAAATCTATTGGTTGGACGGTCTCGTCGAATACCGGATCGGCAAACGATGATCCATATTGCTGAGTATCTGGAGTGCACTTCAGATGAGCGCAATGATCTTCTTCTCGCCGCTGATTATCTTCCGATCCATTACGAATTGGAGGGACGGTCTCTGGAGCTGGCTCTGGAGCAAGCGCAGCAGATCATGAGTAATTTGCCATTTCCGGCAATGATCGTTACTCATACCTTAGATATCAAGGGGTTAAATGAGCCGTTTCGCCATTTATTTGATATCCCCTCCGATTCTTTTATGAATGGAAAACTGAATAAAGTTGATTTTCATTTTAACTCCGATTTTTCCATTCGTCCCCGTTCTACCTTCGATGCTGAGTCGTTCGAAGAGTGGGAGTCTCATGCTATTTACGGGATACAAGCTTTCAAAAGGTATAACATGTTTTCCCGATACGACCATTGGTATAAAAAGTTAATTGACAGATTTCGAAAATACGACGATCTTAATAAATATTGGAGTATGCAGCCAAAGGACTCATCAAATGAAGTTGAGCACTCTAAAATCATTTTGGCCAGAATGGGAGCCATGGCCGATTTAGCCCCCATTCGCTACAAGCAAATTCATCTTTCTGTAAGCAGCCACATGTATCCTGGAATTGAAGTGTACTTACCGATTGACGAACCTGGACGCAGAGTATTTGAATATTTGGGGTGTCCTGCCGAATGCCAGAACAACGCTTTTAATAAATAGCCAGTCAATTGCTATATCGATTATAAGAATCGTTCATTGCAAATTAAATAAGCCTCGGTGCTACGTTGAAAGAGACCAAATATGAAAATGACTACCAGGGTAATCACGTTGTGAAACTCATTAATCGGATTGTTACATTTGAACCTAAATCCCGCTAGGAGAAACGAAAAGCTCAATAAAAACAGAGGTAGTCTAGGACTTTATTTTCTCGTCCATGGCTACCCCTGTCTGGTTTTAGAGGTCAGTCTAATATTTTGTTTTTGCGAACCATAGAGAGCCAATTGCTCTCCACGGTATTTCTCTTATACATTTTTTTGGGTGTGGCTTAGCCTTAAAGAATAATAGCAATGAGACCGCCGGAGCCTTCATTAATGATACGACCCAGCGTTTCCTGCAGCTTATAGCGTGCATTGTCCGGCATCATAGCGATTTTACCCTGAATGCCTTCCCGTACAATGGAATGCAGCGAACGTCCGAAAATGTCTGACTCCCAAATTTTGATTGGGTCATTCTCAAAATCCTGCATCAGATAGCGCATAAGCTCCTCACTTTGCTTCTCTGTTCCGATAATCGGAGCAAATTCCGATTCCACATCCACACGGATCATGTGTATGGAAGGTGCTGTTGCCTTGAGCCGCACACCAAACCTTGTGCCCTGACGAATCAACTGCGGATCGTCTAGTGCCATTTCGGACAATGACGGCGCTGCAATGCCATATCCCGTTGTCTTGACCATTTCCAGCGCCTCGGCGAAGCGGTCGTACTCCCGTTTGGCATGGGCAAAATCCTGCATCATTTGCAGCAAATGATCCTTGCCGCGAATCTCTACCCCGACGACTTCGACCAAAATCTGGTCATATAGCTCATCGGGAGCATACAGATCAATTTCAGCTACGCCCTGCCCCATATTCATCCCGCTCAATCCGGCCCTGTCGATGAATTCATATTCCATAAACTGGCCAACCACTCGATCTACATCACGCAGACGTCGAATATCTTTAACCGTATCGCGAACGGAATTTTCATAATTGCTACGCAGCCAGTGCTCTTCGTTCAGTACCATGACCCAGCTCGGCAGGTTTACATTCACCTCATGCACCGGAAATTCATACAATACTTCACGAAGTACGCCTGTAACATCATCTTCCGTCATAGTCGCCGCGCTGAGTGTCATAACTGGTATATCGTACTTGGCAGCCAGCTCACTGCGAAGCTGGAGTGTTTCATCACTGCGCGGATGCGTGGAGTTGATAACCAAAACAAATGGCTTGCCAACTTCCTTCAACTCCTCAATGACGCGTTCCTCCGACTCTACATAAGAGCTGCGAGGGATTTCCGCAATCGTGCCGTCTGTAGTGACTACCACACCGAGCGTCGAATGCTCCTGAATAACCTTGCGTGTACCAATTTCCGCCGCTTCCTGAAAAGGAATGGGTTCTTCGAACCATGGTGTGGAGATCATCCTCGGACCATTTTCATCCTCGTACCCTTTTGCTCCTTCTACTGCATATCCTACACAGTCAACCAGACGTACATTCACGTCCAGTCCTTCCGTTACTTTGATCTGGACGGCATTATTCGGTACGAATTTAGGCTCCGTCGTCATGATCGTCTTGCCTGCCGCACTTTGCGGCAACTCGTCTACGGCGCGGGCACGGTCCGCCTCACTTGTAATGTTCGGCAGAACAATCGTCTCCATAAACCGCTTGATAAACGTTGATTTTCCTGTTCGGACTGCGCCGACGACCCCAAGATAAATGTCTCCTCCGGTGCGTTCGGCAATGTCTTTAAAAATGTCCACTTTCTCCAATGAAATCCCCTCCTCAAAAGTCTCCGAAGGAAAAATGCTTAAAGAGCATCCGCTTCGTGTTCAACCAACTGCTTGATCCCAGATGCGGCAGAACAGCCTTTAAAATGCCCGGAAGTCGTCCGCCGCCGAGATTCAGGAGACTGATGGAATCGGCGAAACGGCGTAAACTCGTACATGCATTTGGACTGATATCATCATATGTATCCCCTCCGTAAAATATGTTTAGTTTTTTAAAAAATAGATTACGACACAGCGATCATTGCAGAAACGATATTTTACGTTTGGGTCCACTCACCTAATATATGCGGGGCAAGACTCTCCCATGACTTCGTCGCTAGACTAAATAAAAAAAGGATGTTTCTCCTGACCGTTTAGAGTCGTCGGAAACCATCCTTTTTTATTTTCCTGATATAATCGGCATTACCACAGTTCATCATCCATCGCCTGACGCTCCAGTTGCCGCCTGATGGCCGCCTTAAGCCTATCCTCCGGTACGGTTACCTGCATATCGCCTTGGACACGCGCCTGGCAGGATAAGCGTATTCCCTCATCCAGTAAAGGTCCCAGCTTACGCTGCTCTGCATCGCTGGGTTGGCCTGCGAATTCAGCCCATTCCGGTGATATTTGTACCTTACACATCAGACAGGCTGCTTTTCCGTCACAACGAGTGGGAATATATACACCCGCTTTACGGGCAGCCTGAAGCAATGACGTACCCTGACCGACCTGTACGCGCCTGCCTGACGGCTTGAACATAATCTGCACATTCATGAACGGTCCTCCAGTCGTCTTTCTCCTAACACACACAGCTTATACTTCATTGCCCATCAGGATGACGGAGTGCAACTCTGGCCAAGGCAGAAGTTCTGCAAGCTTGTCCAATTGCTCCTCATTCCAAATATTACTGACTAGTAGCTGCTTCAGTACAATGATATGACGTCGCGGGTCGCGCTTCATAACATCTGCAATCGCTTTATATCGGTCGGGTCGATTTCGCAATATATTGAATAAAAGTTCATGACTGAGCGGCATCAGACGCAGTGAAGCACTCCCCAGCTCAAGCTGAACCCCAGCCGACCAAAGTAGTCGCTCGATCTCTAAGCGGTATAACGCTCCGCCACATAATACCTCAAATCCCCCCACCAACTCGACTGGAAAACCCTCCAAGTCATAGTGGCTCAGCAATGAAACGTAAGAGCCGCTACGGTCAACCTGCTGTCGATCTATACTCATACCCAGGGGGTGCGCATGGAGCTGCTTTGCAGCATGAATATCCGCATAAATATCAATGTCCCGAGGCAGGCGATCCAGTTCAACTTCTTGCACAAGTAGTGAACAGCTCCCCCCCAGCATCCACGGAACCGACACTTTTGACCAGCTCTCAGCCAAGCTACTCAGCGCAACTGCCAGATTGTGAGGAAGCCTGTCTACTAACACTGATGATATTGCCTCCTTCAACATCGTTTCCTCCTTTGCTGTCTTTCCTTCCGTTTCCTGATGGGCATCATTATAACATGTTCGACAGGGCAGTTCGATATTTTGTGTACTGAAAAAGAGGTTAGCTGCTCCAAAATATAAAAAAAACCGCGAACCTTCCCGGTTCACGGTGAATAATACTAACCGGCGTGCGGCCAGCGGTCTATTTTTTCATCATCATTTTCATCAACGCTTCCATATTGGAAGGATTCATTCCGCTCTTTTTGACGGCACCAACGATATCCCTTACTGTATCTTCCGACACCGGAATGTTGGCCATCGCAGACACCTGCTTGATAAGCTGACGCAGTTGCGCTTCGCTTTGAAGCGTGTCCGCCTTTACCGTGCCTGCCAGCTTTTTCACTGCATTTTCGGATATGTTTTTGCCACCTTTTTTGTTAATGGCCTTCAATGCATCTTTCGGAAAGTTTTTATTCACAATCTCCCCTCCTCCGCCATTGCTCAACTCAGTCTATGAGTGGCGGAGACAAAAGGTGATTAAGCGTACATAAGACATGCCAAACGCCTAACTAAAAAAGGCTATCTCATTATAGAAAAAATCTACCATGAGACAGCCTTTATATTATTAAAGCTCATCCGACCCTTAAGAATGCCATTGCTCCCAAGTTTGAAGTGGCATGACTTCCATCTCGGTCTTAGGATCGCGACCCATCAGCGCCTCAACGGCCTTACGGACGTCACGTCCTTCAAACAGTACTCCATACAGCACCTCTGTAATAGGCATCTGAACACCTAATTTTTGAGAGATGGCGTATGCAGCTTTTGTCGTTCGAATACCTTCTACGACCATGCCCATCGATTCTAGCACAGCATCAAGCTGCTGGCCCTGTCCCAATAGGGACCCTGCACGCCAGTTGCGACTGTGACGACTCGTTGCAGTGACCACTAGATCGCCAATACCAGCCAGGCCGGCAAAGGTTAATGGATTAGCACCCATCTCAACTCCGGCACGGGTAATTTCAGCCAATCCACGAGTCAATAAAGCCGCTTTGGCATTATCACCGAAACCAAGTCCGTCTGACATTCCCGCACCCAATGCGATAATGTTTTTTAGCGCCCCGGACAGTTCCACGCCGAGCAAATCACGGTTTGTATAGACGCGGAAATAGGAGTTCATGAACAGCCCCTGTGCAGCCTGTGCAGCCTTCTCATTAGAGGAAGCTACAACGACCGTTGTAGGACACTTCTTCACCACTTCTTCCGCATGACTCGGACCAGACAGCACGGCAATATCGCCCTCCGCGACTTCCAGTTCTTCCGAGATCACCGTGGACATACGTTTAAGCGTTTCAGTTTCAAAACCTTTAATGGCATGCACTACCAGCATATCCTTGCTAAAATGAGCTTTCAGACTACGTGCTACCTGACGAGCAGCAGCCGAAGGAGATACGATAATCACTGCTCTAGCACCAGATACCGCAGTCTGCATGTCAGTTGTAGCTGAAATGCGATCAGACAAAATGGAGCCTGGTAAATAATGCTCATTCGTATGCTTCTCATTGATTTCAGCTGCTTGCTGCTCGTTTCTCGTCCAGACAGAGACATTGTTGTTATTGGCCGCAAGAACGGAAGCCAGGGCTGTTCCCCAACTCCCCGCGACCAGCACAGCTATTTTCTCAGACAAGACGATCTCCTCCTTTGGAGCCAAGCTTATTCTCATTCCCCCGTACCAGCTTGACTATGTTGGTACGGTGTCTCCACACAGCGAACAGACAAATGATTAGAGCCGTCCAGAATAACGGCCATGCATAACCAAGCACGAGTAATATCCAGGGGGTCAAAATGACAAAAATGAGCGATCCCAAGGATACGTAACGCGTCATTACGATTGCAAGTATCGCAATGATTCCGGCATATAGTGCGGGCAGTAAGGCAAGCGATGCCAATACACCAATAGCAGTCGCAATACCTTTTCCTCCACGGAAGTGAAAATATACCGGCCAGTTATGGCCCGCAATCGCCGCAATGCCGCACAAACCCGGTCCCCAGGATGATTGTCCACCTAACCAGTGCCCTATTAGCACTGCAATAACCCCTTTAAGTACGTCCAGCAGCAGCACCAGAATAGCTGGGCCTTTTCCAAGCACACGCAGCGTATTCGTCGCACCGGCATTGCCGCTTCCATGCTGGCGAATGTCGATTCCTTTTAATTTTCCATACAGCAAACTAAAGCTGACAGAGCCAAGCAAGTAACTGAGTACGATGGCAACGATTTGTAAAATCAACCTATTCGCTCCTAACTTTCGTCAGACTTGCGCCGTGTAAAGATACGAATTGGAGTTCCTTCAAAATTGAAGGCGGCGCGAATTTTGTTCTCCAGATAACGCTCATACGAGAAGTGCATTATTTCTGGATCGTTTACGAATACAACCATCGTAGGCGGCTTAACAGCAACCTGGGTCACATAGTTAATGCGCAGACGACGTCCCTTGTCTGTTGGTGGAGGATTGATGGCAACCGCATCGGAAATTACATCATTCAGCAAATGTGTCTGAATACGCAACACATGCTGCTGCGCCACATGCTGTACAACAGGAAGCAGCTTTTGCAGGCGTTGCTTCGTTTTTGCAGACAAGAACACAATCGGAGCATATGTCATAAACAGAAAGTGATCGCGAATTTTCGTTTCAAACTGGTGCATCGTTTTATCGTCCTTGTCCACGACATCCCATTTGTTAACGACAAACAGCGATGCTTTACCCGCTTCATAAGCATAGCCAGCAATGTGCTTATCCTGCTCAATAATGCCTTCCTCGCCGTTAATAACGACCAGTACAACATCTGCACGCTCAATGGCACGCATGGCACGCATTACACTATATTTTTCGGTCGTTTCATAAACTTTACCACGTTTACGCATACCTGCCGTATCAATCAGCACATACTTTTGACCGTCTTTTTCAAAAGGTGTATCAATTGCATCACGAGTCGTGCCTGCAATGTCACTAACGATAACCCGTTCTTCTCCCAAAATGGCGTTAACCAGTGAAGATTTACCTACATTTGGGCGGCCGATCAAGGCAACACGAATAACGTCTTCATCATAGTGATCTTCTTCCAGCTCAGGCAAATTGGACGTAATGGCATCTAACAAGTCGCCTATCCCTGTTCCATGACTACCAGAAACAGCGATTGGATCACCAAATCCATAAGAATAAAACTCATAAATCAGATCGGCGCGACTGAGGTTGTCCACCTTGTTGACAGCTACGATGATCGGTTTACCCGAACGATATAGCATTTGAGCTACCTCTTCATCTGACTGTGTAATTCCTGCTTTCGCATCACTCATGAATACAATTACATCTGCTTCTTCTATTGCAAGTTCGGCCTGCATACGGATGGATTTTAAAATGACATCCTCACCATCAATCTCAATGCCGCCGGTGTCAATAATACTGAAGGATTTACCATTCCACTCCGATATACCGTATATACGGTCACGAGTGATTCCGGGTTTATCTTCCACGATGGACAAACGATCCCCGATAATCCGATTAAAAATAGTGGACTTACCCACATTCGGACGACCAACGATAGCCACAACGGGTCTTGCCATAAATTCACTCCTCCTGTCAATTCTTCCGCTATCATCATAGCAAAAAACATACCTATTGGCGATATGGTCACGTAACAACAATCGGCGAACCCTCTGGGTCCGCCGATGGTGTACGTTATGCTTATTATAAAATGTATTGATTTAAACTCATTTAAATTTGTTCAGCTTATCGCCAAAACGCTCGCCGAGCGTAATGCTCAGACCGGAATTATTGAGGGAAACGTTAGGATTATTCAGTTCCTCACGAGGTGCACGAGATGCACGTGGTGCTCTTTCTGCTTTAGGAGCAGCTTCAGGAGCTTCCTCAGTTTCTTTAATGCTCAGGCTAACACGTTTTTCGGAAGGATTCATTTCAAGAATTTTAACTTTCACTTCTTGTCCTTCTTCCAGAACTTCTTGTGGAGTTCCAATGTGTTTGTGGGAAATTTGGGAAATATGAACCAAACCTTCCACGCCAGGAGCGATTTCAACGAATGCGCCGAAGTTAACCAGACGTTTTACAACACCTGTTACGATGTCATTGTTGTTGAATTGTCCAGCAGCCGATTCCCAAGGACCAGGCTGTGCAGCTTTCATGCTCAGGCTGATTTTTCCTTTTTCAGGATCTACTTTCAAGACTTTCACTTTCACTTGATCTCCTTCAGAAACTGCATCAGAAGGCTTATCGACATGAGTCCAAGCAATTTCAGATACGTGAACCAGACCGTCCACGCCGCCAACATCTACGAAAGCACCGAACTGTGTAAGACGTTGAACCGTACCTACGATTTCTTGACCTTCTTTCAGCTCAGCCATTACTTTAAGCTTGTTGGCTTCGAATTCTGCTTCCAGAACGTCTTTTTGAGAAAGGATCACTTTGTTATTTTCACGATCCAGTTCTTTTACAACAACACGCAATGTGCGGCCTTTGTAATCACTGAAATCTTCAACGAAGTGACGTTCTACCATGGATGCAGGGATGAATCCGCGCAGACCTACGTCTACCACGATGCCACCTTTAACGACATCATTTACAACGACTTCAAATACTTCTTTGCTTTCGAACAGTTGCTCCAACTTTTCCCAAGCATTTTCACTGTCGATTGCACGTTTGGACAGAACAAGTTTTTCTTTTCCATCGTCGATGCTGATAATTCTAGCTTCAACCTCTTGGCCTACTTGTACTGCTTCTTCTGCGTTATCCAGACCAGAAGACAACTCGCGAATTGGAATAACTCCATCGTATTTATATCCAATGCTTACTACCGCTTGGTTATCTTCCAATTTCACGATTGTACCCTTAACGGTGTCACCTTTTTTCAGGGAGACGATTTGATCGAGCTCGTCTTGATTTGCCGCTTCAGCAGCTTCTTGATTTTTAATTTCTTCCGACATGTCAATACCCTCCTCAATTCAAAAAAAACCATTTATTTAAACCTGCGCATGGCAGAGTTCAAAACATAAATAAACTTTTGTTCTAGTTTTCCGAGCTTAGACACAATTCATGCAAGCCTTTCAGTTATTCGTAGGCTTACCCGTTTCCTTCATCGTGCGAATACGAGACATAATTGCTTCTGTTGCCAGTTCAAGCGGATCTCCTTCGATATCGGCACCCTTTTGGTAAGCGTCCAAATTGACAGGTTTACCGTATAACACTTTCGTTTTACGGAAAAGCTTGTAATCACCAATGATGGCGACCGGAACGGCAGCCGCTCCACTGCGTAGCGCAAAGCTTGCAGCACCCTTTTTACCGATTCCCCCAGCTCCTCTGGAGCCTTCGGGAAAGATCCCCATAACCTTACCGTCACGCAAAATGTTCAATGCCAGCTTAATGGATTCCTTACTTACACCACCGCGTTTGACTGGAAAAGCTCCCAGTTTCCCAATGAGTGGACCTAGTACAGGAACATTAAACAGCTCGGCTTTTGCCATAAAGTGAACCTTTCGCTTCAACAAAATACCGACTGTAGGAGGGTCAAGATTACTAATATGATTAGAACACAACAGTACTCCGCCCTCGGCAGGAACATTTTCCCTGCCTACCGCCTCAAGTCTAAACAGAACGCGGTAAATGAGACGCAAAATACTGGCGCATACAGTATATATCATTGGCTGATCTCTCCATCCTTCTCCGTTAAGCAATAAGATACGATCGTATCAACGACATCCTGAATGCCCATATGGGTCGTATCGAGCACGATGGCGTCCTCACTGCAACGAAGCGGGGATACCTCCCTCTCCTCGTCAAGCTTGTCACGTGCCGCAATGTCACGTTCTAGCTGCTCCAGAGTGATATCATCAGTTTCGCTCAGTTCTTTAAAACGGCGAGAGGCACGTTCCTGAACACTTGCGGTCATGAACACCTTGACTTCCGCATCGGGAAGTACAGTTGTTCCAATATCGCGACCATCCATAACGACACCCTTGCGTGCAGCCATTTCACGCTGGTTTTCAGTCAAACGTGTACGTAAACCAGCAATACTTGAATACTGTGACACGTTGCTAGTCACTTCCATCGAACGGATCACAGTGGTTACATCTTCCCCGTTACAATAAACCTTTTGGCCTGTGGGGTCCGGTACTAATTCAATCACCAGCTCAGGTACATGCTGAAGCACTATTTGTACATTTTCTGCAGGAATTTCCTTACACATCATGTACCACGTTGCTGCTCGGTACATGGCGCCGGTATCTACATATACATAAGAAAGTGCTTTCGCCACCAGGCGGGCCACTGTACTTTTCCCTGCACCAGCAGGTCCATCAATGGCTACATTTATTTTGTTACTTGAAGATACATGTTGCCTTGCCAACAGGGAATTCCTCCTAACCTAACCTCAAGAAAAAAGCAGGCATTGCCTGCGACGTGAAAATTATACCACACATTTATAGGCGATGCAAAATAAGCGACAGGTTACTAAAAAAGAAAAATTTCGGATGATTAAGATTTTTCCCGGAATTCCAGCTGCCGTTCAAAACAATATTTAATCAGTTTTTGGCGCTCCTGATCAGCAATTTTCTCATATTTCAGCATAATGAGTCTGCGCCCGTTTTCCATCTGCTGAATACGTACAATTTCAGATTGGAACGGAACATGCTCTTGAGTTCCGTTTTTATAAGGGACCAAAATCCAGCAAGATAATGATTCTCCTTCTTCAAGATGATGAGTTCCCTGGGTCTGAAAAGAAACGCCTCCGCCTCCCACATCATGTGTCTCTGCTACAAATCTGGACTCGTTCTCAACATGCTTTACCGCAATTTCCAAGTTGGCCTTAACCCGAAGAAAGTTTCGGCGCTGAATTTTGCTGATGCTGTCTGGAGCAGGTTTGTGGATGCGAACCATCCGGAGGATATCCTCTTTAAAACCCGTAACGTGGGTATTGAAATAATTTTTAATACCTCCCTCGCTCATAAAAAATATAGACAGTTCTTCCCCTAGAAACAATTTTTTCAAATGCCCACTTGTTTGTGACATAGGAATTTCAATTAGAAAGTTCTGTGACTCCTCTTCCGCAATACGAGACTTAAATTCAAAAATCTCGTCCTTATGGTCAGTACCAGCCACTTGTATGTATAACACATCATTAATTTTGGGAAACAAATGATCCACCATCCTTGTCCATTAAAAGCTCTAATTAAGGTATATAATACCACGACTTTATGCCTATATTAAGCATTATATTTGTTCGATCTATGACTAAAGCACAAAAAACCTCCTTCATGAAGGAGGTTTAGAGTGACTATTGATTCATTTTCATGTAATCAACTACGCATTACTTGCAGTAACCTGAGGTTCATCTGAATCTTTAACCTCTTCAATCGTTTCTTCCATCCCTGTATTGGCGTTAATGTATATCCGGTAAACGGAACCATTGATTTTACCACCAAATTCATAACACAGAACTTCATTCGAAAGTTCATTTTCAATTAAGGCTTTACGGTGGTAAGTTTCACGAAACTCAGGATTCAATTTTGCTCGTGCTGCATTCAAATCCAATTTCGCTTGCGGAATGTGGCGGAGATGACTATGCTCATACACATAATCACTGGATTGAAAACCGATCACTTGTCCGTTATCAAGGCCTGATCTGACTGTGATTTTTTCTGGATAGATAATCACGTCCCCTTGTTGGCTCGCAAATGTAATGTTAGCTAAATTCCCGCTTTCATCATACGCAACTGGCTTCATTCCTTTGTAACCTTTTTGTTCAAGGTATTCACTAGCATAGCGAATCGCTTCATTACGTGTTGCTTTTTTAGGACCTACTGCCCTCATGTCATGATAAGAAATAAGCTTGCCGCCTTTTTTCGTGAAATCCATACTGGCCACGGGTTGCTTCTTATTTAGCAGGGTAGCTGTATAAGATGCCCATTCCGTTCCTTTACCGTTTTCTTGTACACGAATCTGGCTTTCTGGTTTTCCTGTAAACTGGGCAGCATTCCGCTTAATTTGCGCCGCATCCACGACCGGGAGATTCAATTTTTTCACTGAGCGCTTGTCATAGATACTTGCTACAGAAGGTCCCCAATCCAGTTCCTTGTAGCCCTCCACCTTTTTGTCCACCGTCTTGAAGCCATCAACAATGGTGTTATCCTTTGGACCCGTTTGGGAGCCTGGGGCAGCTTCCACATCCGTCCATCGCAAGTTTTTGCTAAGAACTTTTTGCCGGACTTCATGCATATTTTTCGAAATTTCTCTGGAATTTTTATATAACGTTTTTAGATTGGATATTTCTTTCTCATTCAAAGGCTCGTGATCCAGATCACGTACGGCAGTCTGATACGAAAATGTAGATACATGTGACAGCAAATCCTTGGCATGGTTAAACGGCATTACATTGAGAGGCAACTGATTGACCTCATTTTGGGCCTCACTTGTAATTCTCCACACGTTCATCAAACACTTGCGATGCATCGCGTGTGAAGTATTATGGACAGCAACCGCATTACCAAGTTGGGAATGCAATTGATCCATATGAAACGACAAATCATGAAACGCACGCTGATATTGATTTTCCGCTTTAATCGACATGCTTTTTGCCTGAAGAGACACCTCTTTTCTCATCTGGCTTTCCCGATAACCCCACACAAATGCTCCTATCATGAGCAGGGCAACAATCGGGAACAATACCGAACTAAGTCGCTTATACATATTGGGAGTCTCCTTTCTTCAATTACACTACCGATAGTGTGACAAGAAGAAAGCTCTCTTATGCATGCTTTTCCATGACTTCAACAATAAACTCACAGTTATCGCAAATGCAGCGTTTAAAGCCGGTCTGAATCTGTCCTTGCTCTATACGTCCTCTCAGCACAAAACGTTCCCCGCATCTTTTACAATGAATTCTTACTTTTATACGCAAAAAAAAGACACCTCTTTCTCTAACAGGTTGTCAGATCAGTGTGTCCCATTTCGTTACATATTAACCTTTTCTTCCCGCTTTAACAAGCGAAAAGGAGAACGGTTATTGGCTCGACTAATCTTCGCCATTCCCCCATACCATAGAAATGCCATCAGTGGAATGATAAACCAGATCCAGTCATGCGAAAATTTCGTCAAAATCAAATCGTATACTCCGTGCCAGAACCATGGAAGCACCAATGACAGCAACAACATGTATTTGCTCCTCAAGCCCTTTGAAAACTTGGCCTTCCCTATGTAGTAGCCCATCATTACGCCAAACATCGCATGACCGGATACCGGTAGCAATGATCGCATCAGCATCATGCTAATCGAAGCATGCCCCGCCCAGGCATATAACAGATTTTCAACCGTTGCAAATCCGAGTGAGACTGCGGCTGCATACAAAATACCATCATAAGGCTCGTCGAACTCGGTATGATTATAGATGATGTGATACAACAGAAACCATTTAAAAAACTCTTCCACTCCGGCTGAAATGCCAAATACCTGGATTAACGTGTGATCCCCTAGCCAAAGCAGCAGCCCGCGTTGAAAAATCATGACAGGAAGAACCACCAAAAAGCCGAGCAAAAACACTTTAATAACCATGTGCAGTGGCTCCGAATCATACCTGTCCTTCAAGTAAAAATACATCAATAAGGCGAGACCCGGCGCTGTGGCTGCCGCTAAAACCGAAAACAGAAGCACCGATCATCATCCCTCCATAAAAATGAGTCGGCCCTGCTTTCAGCGCAGAGCCGACAAATTCACTTCGATATCACTTTCAATAAAACGAATCAAGAACGGCTGTCAAAATGAGTGCAGATGACAGCAACTGCCTGTTCAGGAATGACCAGCTTGCCGTATTCTTCCAACATAGCTGGTGTAACGGATGAGCCTTCTCCAAATTCAGCAAGAACCGCGATTAAAGCCGCAAGCTTGGACTCCTCTACTTCTTCTGGTTCCAAATGCAGAATCCATTTTCCTCTATAATGATACAGCTTACCTGCTTCCGTAGTGTTGCTACGAAGCATATGAGCCGCTTCTATGAGAACTTCGAAATCGCTAAACGCGTAAACGATGGAATCGCTATGCTCCAGCGTGACTTCCATTTCGTAGACTTCTTCTGGAAGCTCCTCATCGGGACCCGAACCATACTGTTGATGGTCATATTTTCCCCGGGTGACGATAACAACCATTCCTTGAGCAGGAAGCGCAAAGACTTCGACAGCTAACGGTCCCGTGGCGTCGAAGCCCAGTTCACTGTATGCCTGATCCATCATTTCGGTAAACAGCTCATGAACTCTTGGAATTTCTTGCCACATATCGTCTTTTTGAATACCGCGTTCGCTCAAATCGTCAAAGGTAAGGAAAATCCGTATCTTGTCCTGACTTAATCTTTCTATTTTCATACTGGACCCTCCTCCTGGCAGCCGAGTGTTATTAACAGATTATGATGCAATTATGATGCCTGTGATGAAAATGGTTCTATGTAATCATGTTATCATTTTATAATCGTAAATGCACGCAATAAAAAGATAAAAAAAAGAATCATTTGAACGGCTTTTACAAAAAAGCCGCAAAATGATTCGGAATAAAGGTTTCTGGGTTACAATCCCGGTACGGCTGTATGAGTTTCTTTCAAAATTTGCTCGACCTCACGTTTAACATCGGGACTTGTGCTGATGAAGTCTTTAATCAACTTCATATTCTCTTCTTTGTTCTTGGCAGTATGGGCGTTATGAGCGGTTTTATCTGTTTGTAAATGATGGTCTTGATCCTTATGGGTGTCTTCTTTATTGAGCGTTATCTCGCCCATTCCGGGGAATGCCGCGTCCATCATTTTAGTACGGGCTTTCTGCACTAAATTGCCGCCTTTTTTTCCACCCATGTCCATAGATAAGCCCAACATGTTGCGGTTGCGGGAGATCAAAGAGCTTGCGACAGCGCCCAAGACGATTCCCAGGAAAAATGAAGATGTTTTCACAATTAGAACCTCCCTTTGTGGTAGAATCAAGCATAGTGTTCGTCAGTAGTGACAAACTCATACGGTATAAAATACAGGAAGGTGAGATGAAATAATGGGTACAAAAACAGCAGCCATTTTGTTCACCGCATGTCTGCTGCTTAGTGCTTGCACTGCAACCAAGCCGGAATCTGCGGCAACAAGCAACCAGCAGGATTCGGCAGCGTCTGACTCAAGTAACAGCGCTAAAGATCAGAGCAACGTCTCTTCCCCAAAAAGCAGCAGTAAGCAAGCAGGCAGTGATGATCATAACTCAGCGGGTAAAACCAATGCACAAAATGATAAAACCAGCGAAAGCAACGAAACAGGAGCTGCGACATCTGCAACATCTGCAACTACCAATAACAAAATGTATCACTTGGATAAAGCCTACAATGTAATCCCTAACCAACAAGGTACCGAAAAAAAAGTCGTGTTACTGACCTTTGATGATGGTCCTAAGGAAGCAGCCATGATTAACAAAATCATAGATGTACTGGACAAACACAAAGCGAAAGCAATTTTCTTCGTAAACGGTTACCGTGTAAAAGAGCATCCTGAGTTGCTCAAGCTTATCCATGACCGTGGGCAGCCCATCGGCAACCATAGCTGGGATCACATCGTGCTGAAGAATAAATCTGAGCCCGAGGTCAAAAAACAGATTGAAACAGTACAAAAAGCTGTTAAGGACATTACAGGACAAGCCCCAGTATTCTTCCGTCCCCCTCATGGTGCAGGCGGAGACGTAGGTCGCAAGGTCGCTAAGGAAAACGGTCTCCTATACATGACATGGTCCGTCGGTTCTCTGGACTGGACAATGAAAAAGAATCAGCCTAATAAAACGGAGGCACTCCTCAAAAACGTAACAGAACAACTTCATCCAGGCAGCAATATTTTGATGCATGAACTGCCATGGACAGCTGAGGCGCTGGACAGTATATTGACGCGTCTTGAGCAAAAGGGTTACCAATTTGTCGATCCGCAAGGCATTGAGGTTCCTGCCAGCTAATAGACACTTGCGTATACTCCGGATTAACTATAGATGATGCAATAAAGGCCTCCATTCTCCGCTATTCATGCGGAGATGGAGGCCTTTACCGTATCATTACGCGCCTTGACCTAAGCACAGACGTCCATAATAACTTTATATTACCAAAGCATTTCACTGATGGGTGGTGCACCCTTGATGCCCCACCACAGTAACGCTGCAGTAATCAGCACAAAAAGAGTGCTCAAAAAATTTAAAAACCACTTACTTACCCGAATACGGCGGGAAGGAAACATTTCCGCCCGCGTTCGATACTCACTGGCAGGAGTGTCATTCTCCATCGTCACAGCAACTTCTGGTGCAGCGGCAACGTGAGCCAATTCTGGCACGGGCCGTGAAGCACGGGAGCGAACTGGTTTAGATTTTGACCTGTCCTCCTCCTTGCCTTTGCGACCATTTCGACGGCTACCATAGGTCTGCACTCTGCTAAGTTCCTGATTCATTCTTCATACCTCCGAAAACGTAACGCTAAACCAGATATAAGGTCAATCACAAAATGACAAATGATCGGTGCCCACAGACTACCGGTCTGCACATATATGTAGCCCAATCCATAACTGCTAAGAAAAACCCAGCCAGTGGGAATCCAATGCCGTAAATATCGGATATGAATCACCGCAAACAAAATGCTTGTCCAATAAGGACCAAAGCTGTACTGAATCGCACCTCTGAACAAGAGTTCCTCACAGATGGAGACGATAGCTGCTATACAAATAATATGCCAAACCGGACGATTTTGAAACAGCATTTGGTTAATACCACCGTCATCCATAGCATCCTCAGGCATAATCCGGGATAGCAACAGATCCACAAGTAACATAGCGGCGGCCAAGCCCAATCCCCACCATAAGACGTGCAGAGTGTTCGGCAATGCAAATAGTTCTAACACATTTCTTTTCTGAAAAATAATCCAGATTGCGCCAATCAGCAGGGTCAGACCCTGAGTTAGATACAAATTGTAAAGCAGCAAGCGGTCATTCAATTCATGAATTTGCGCTCTTTTCCATTTCACTTTAAGCTTTTTCATAGTTAGTTAGTCCTCTGCATAGTCTTCTTTAGCATCATAGCCAAAAAGTCGGACGGATTCAAGAAGACTTAAATCTTAATTTTCCGCATTCTGTAGCTATATATCTAGCCGGCTATCCACACATGTCGCATGTCCTATTGACATGCCCATGTAAGCCATGATACATTATGAAAAAATTATTAGCGACAACAACAATGATGGAGAAAAGGTATTGATTTCGTCCTCAGAGAACCGGTGCTTGGGTGGAAGCCGGTGACGAAGTAACTACTTTCAGCGCTCCTGAGTTATTGCACCGAGGTCTGGGGAATATTTCCCGGCATTAGATGCAATCGGCAGAAAACCGTTATCCTTTCGGTCATTTTATGACCGCTGAAGGCAGTCCATTGCGAAATGGCTGCGAATTAGGGTGGTACCACGATAACTCTCGTCCCTTACTATGGAGATAGTATGTGATTCGGGAGTTTTTTTGATGCCCGAAAACCGCAAAGTGTCTCCGCATAAGACTTTTGGTCGTTAGTTTGGTGCATAATGCTATTCCATCCCTTTTCTGCGTCAATGCGTTATCACACTAGTATTTCACACCGCTCTCCTGTACTTTTAGAAGCATTTCAAGTTTTTTCATGTTCTTTATGGAATGTATTTCAGTTTGAAGTACATCCTGTCCATAAAAGAAGTTAACTTTGAGGAGGAAACCAAATGTTTAAAGTGTTAGTATCCGATCCGATCAGTGACCTGGGCATCCAGCAACTGATGGATGCAGACGATGTCACAGTGGACAAGAACACAGGTCTCAGCGAGGATGAATTGGTTCAAATTATTGGTGACTATGACGCGTTACTCGTTCGAAGCCAAACTCGGGTAACCGAACGAATCATGACGGCAGGTAAGAACCTCAAGGTTGTAGGGCGAGCTGGGGTCGGAGTGGACAATATCGACCTTGAAGCAGCAACACAGCGCGGGATTATCGTTATTAACGCTCCTGACGGCAACACGATTACGACATGTGAGCACACTTTTGCGATGATGATGGCTCTAGCACGTCATATTCCACAGGCGTATGCCAAAACCATTGGCGGTACATGGGATCGTAAAACATTCCTCGGTGTCGAACTGCGTAACAAAACACTTGGAGTCCTCGGCATGGGACGTATCGGCAGTGAGGTGGCTAAACGTGCCAAAGCATTTGGCATGAGTATCCTCGGCTATGATCCATTTCTAACGGAAGAACGCGCTGAGAAGCTGGGCATTAAGCTGGCGAGCGTGGACGAAATTATCCGCAACGCAGATTTTATGACCGTACACACACCATTAACACCGGAAACGAAACATATGATTGCTCGTCCACAGTTTGAAGTGATGAAAAAAGGAATGCGCATCATCAACTGTGCCCGGGGCGGAGTTATCGATGAAATGGCTCTTGTTGAAGCCATTGATGAAGGTATCGTTGCCGGTGCAGCCTTTGACGTATTCGAATCAGAGCCGCCAGCACAGGATCACCCATTCCTGAGTCATCCGAAAATTATCGTCACACCACATCTGGGTGCCTCAACTGTCGAAGCTCAGGAGAATGTAGCTATCGATGTGTCCGAGCAAGTGCTGCATATTTTGCGTGATGAGCCTTTTAAAAATGCGGTCAACATGCCTCCAGTACCATCCAACGTCATGACGCAATTGCAGCCATATTTCTCGCTTGGAGAGAAGCTGGGTAGCTTTGCCGCTCAGATCACGAATCAGGCTGTACGTGAAATTCAGGTAGATTACGCTGGTGATTTGTCCTCTGTGGATACACAGCCGCTGACACGTTATATTTTGAAAGGTGTACTTAGCCGTCATCTGGGCAGCGATGTGAACATTGTAAACTCTGTACATTTGGCCAAAACACGTGACATCCATCTTGTCATGTCTCAGGCGCCCGCTACCAAGGGATTTACCAACCTGATTACCGTTACACTCAAAACCCAGAGCGGCGAAGAGCAACGTGTATCTGGCACCCTGCTGGCAGGCTATGGCGAACGTATTGTTCGGTTGAACCAGTTCCCAGTAGATGTGGCACCGGAAGCTCATTTCCTGCTCATCTCCCACAATGATAAACCAGGCATTATCGGTCGTGTCGGCACCTTGCTTGGGGAGAACGGCGTCAATATCGCTTCCATGCAAGTAGGGCGTAAAATTGTCGGCGGAGAAGCCATCATGATCTTGACCGTCGATAAAGCCGTGCCTAAAGATGTGCTGGTTCAACTCGTTGGTTTGCCAGAACTAAATACTGCCCAAGAAGTAGTGCTAGATTAGTTCCAGACAGTATTGAGAAGTCCAAGGTTTATAATAAAGAGAGGCGCCTGGCTACCCAGGCGTCTTTTTCTTATACCGTTATCTATCATGAGAGCAATTATCTTGAAACAGGATGTTCCACGTTGAACAAGATAAATGTTGATTTTTCAACAAAAAGCACCCTCTTCCGAGGATGCCTGCAAACCGGGGTATATCAGTTGGGGCTTATAAGCCTGTTACAGACCCAGCTTTGTTTTGTTGGAGATCGGCAGCAAAATAGTAAATTTCGTCCCTTCCCCCAATGCGCTGGCAGCAGAGACAGAGCCTCCGTGAGCCTCTACAATATTCTTGACAATAGCAAGCCCCAAACCAGTCCCTTTATCCTCACCACGTACTCTGGCCTTATCTGCCTTGTAGAAGCGGTCGAAAATATAAGGTAGATCCTCGCTGGCAATGCCTACACCTTCATCCTTAATCCGAATACGGATTAACTCATGCCGTTCTCCCAAAATTCGATCCGCCGCAATAGTAACCTTTTTCCCGCCGGGTGTATGTCTGAATGCATTATCCAGCAAATTGGTCAATACCTGCTCCAGTCGGTCTTCATCTGCCTCAGGCAGCAGCAAACGTTGGCCTTGCTCATGGTAATCGAGTGTCAGTCCCTGTTCCTTCGAACGTACCGTAAATTTACGATGAACACGCTCGATCAGCTCATTCACATCCACTTCCTGTCGGTGCATGTCTGTATGACCAGCCTCCATTCGGGCCAGATCAAGCAGATCTTTGACTAATCTTCCCATGCGTAATGATTCATCATGGATGACCTGTACCAGCTCCTCGGATTCTTCAGGTGAACCCGCCATACCATCCAGCAACGCCTCGCTGTAGCCCTGCATCATAGATAAAGGTGTACGGATTTCATGAGAGACGTTGGCCACAAAATCACTCCGCATCTTCTCAAGCTTCACTTCTTCCGTAATATCTCTAAGCACAGCTACTGCACCGCGGATTGCATTATCCGTATACAGAGGCGCCATCTGCACCGACCAGGAGCCCTTCTTGACATGGATATAGTCTCCGACATCCTCTCCCCTGTCCATAACGGTATGGAACAGAGACTGCAAAGGCTCAGGTACAGAAGCTCCAAACTCCTCCAGATCACGCTCCTGCCACTCCAGCTTTTTCCAGATATCCAACAGACTTTGTGCCGGCGGATTCGTCAAGATGATTTGTCCGCTTCTGTCGAAGGTGATTACTGCATCAGACATGCTTCGCAGTACACTGGATAAATGGTTTTTTTCCTCATTCAGACTGCGGATCATTGCTTCCAGTTCCGTAGACATATGATTAAAAGTTTTCGCCAGTTCTCCAATTTCATCACTGGTCACCAGCGAAAGCCGAGTATCATACCTTCCCTCACGAATCGCATTCGCCGCCTGAATCAACAGCTGCATAGGCTGTGTGATTTTAGTAAAAAGGAATAGGGCAAAAAAGGTCGTCAATAAAAATCCGACAATGCATGTATAGGTGAACAAATGCTTGATTTCCGTCGATTCATACGCCGCAAAATTTCTGTTGATGTACGGCAATAAAAAAAGCCCTAGAAAAATAAGCACAGAGCCTACAAGACAAATGATGGTGATCCACAGCTTGCCTACCAGCGATCTCCAGAAGTTCACGTTATTTTGGAACCTCCAGCTTATAACCTACGCCCCACACGGTCGTAATCATAGCCGCTGCCTCTGGCGATACCTTATTCAGCTTTTCACGAAGCCGTTTCACATGCGTATCCACAGTGCGCAGATCACCAAAAAATTCGTAATTCCAAACGTCTTTCAGCAGTTCTTCGCGCGAGAAGACTTTATCTGGTGACACCGCCAAATAATGCAACAGCTCGTACTCTTTAGGCGTGAGACTGATTTCAATTCCACCCGCAGTTACCCGGTGCGCATCATGCTCAATGATAAGATTCGGAAAAACAATACTATTGCTTGGTACCGCCTCTTTCGTTAAAAAGGCAGTTTCCGACGAACGGCGTAAAATCGCCTTCACCCGGTAAATGACTTCTCGCGGGCTAAAGGGCTTAACCACATAATCATCGGCTCCGACTTCAAAGCCTTGTACACGGTTCACTTCCTCGCCTTTGGCAGTCAGCATAATCACAGGTGTAGCTTTGGTCTGACGCAGCCGTGTACATACCTCAATTCCATCCATCCCCGGAAGCATTACATCGAGCAAAATAATGCTGTAATCGCTTGCAGTCGCTTTTTGGAGGGCAATCTCACCATCCTCAGCTTCGTCAATTACATATCCTTCTTTTTCCAGATACATCCGCAGAAGGCGGCGAATGCGTTCTTCATCGTCTACAATTAATATGCGGTTGCTTTGTTCTGACATATTCCCAGCCCCTTCGCTAAAAAAAGCATTCTCTCTATTTTACTATTTTCCTGTGCTTGGTCAAACTTTACTCTCATCCAACAGTCTCTTTACACCAAAAAGGCCGGGGTTATGACCCCCGTCCTGTCCGTTTCTTTTTCGTGTTGTCTGATTTGGCAAGTTGAATGAGACGGTTGATTTCGTCCTTAGTTAGGGGTCTGGTCAGACCGCGCTTCAAGTTTTGTAGCAAAAGATCTCCGAAGGCAATCCGCTTGAGTCTGATGACTGGGTGTGAAATGGCCTCAAACATCCGTCTTACCTGGCGATTTCTGCCTTCATAAATGGTAATCTGGATCACAGACTCCTTACCATTCGGATCTACATCTTTATATTCTACCTCGGCTGGTGCAGTAATGCCATCTTCCAGCACGATTCCTTTTTTCAGCTTGTCCAGCTCAGTACCATGCGGAACGCCTTTGACTGTTGCCACATATGTCTTGGGCACATGATGCTTGGGATGAGTGAGCAGATTGGCGAACTCGCCATCATTGGTAAGCAACAGCAGTCCTTCGGTGTCGTAATCGAGACGTCCTACCGGATATACGCGTTCCTTAACGCCTTTCAGATAGTCTGACACAATTTTACGGCCTTCCGGATCGGAAGCACTCGTAATAACTCCTTTAGGTTTGTTCATCATCAGATAGATTTTTTTCTCGGTTTTGATCGGGCGTCCCTTTACCGTAATCATATCTTGATCAGGGTCTGCCTTCGTTCCCAGTTCAGTTACGACAACCCCGTTCACTTCCACGCTGCCCGCCTGAATAAGCTCCTCACATTTACGTCTGGAAGCTACACCAGCTTGGGCCAATATTTTCTGCAATCTTTCCATGTTCGCTAATTCACCTCATGCTAATGATACCCATCCATGAGCAAAATCACAACCCCCGTTCAAAAAACGATACAGAAATTAAAATATAAGCAGGCAAATCGCAATAGCTGCCACAAAACCAACCACATCTGAAAATAGTCCTACCTTCAAAGCATACCGTCCATTGCGGATACCTACGGCACCAAAATATACAGTTAGCACATACAGCGTCGTGTCTGTGCTGCCCTGAATCGTTGAAGCGATCCGACCGATCATGGAATCCGGGCCATAGGTGCGAATTAGATCCGTCGTGAACGCAAGTGAACCAGTGCCCGTTAATGGACGAAGCAAGCCTAAAGGCAATACCTCGCCCGGTACACCCCAGTGTTTAATCCATGGCGTTACCCAGGAGATCAAATAGTCCAGGGCGCCGGATGCTCGAAAAATGCTAATCGCCACCATCATGCCTACGAGATGAGGAATAATGCTGATGGCGGTAGAAAAGCCGTCTTTAGCTCCATCCACAAAAGAATCGTAGACAGGCACCTTTTTGGCATATGCATATAAAGGAATAAAAGCGAGAATAACCGGGATAGCCCAAGTTGATACGAGGTTAATAAAATAAAGCATGCCTCCCTCATCCTTTCCAAGTGGTGTCCCTGCCCTTGGCAGCCGTGATTCCCGTTCGCGGAACGGCAGGTGAAGATATGGACGACGTTGTTGAAGAGGCAGCAGATGTTGATGCTTGTGAGGTGAGTGGCGCCAAGGATGTCTGGGACGGCGGAATCGCTGGAGGACGTCGGCGCAATTCTCGACTACGGTACCAACGGTCCGCCGCAATTGCGGCAAAGGTGGCTATTGCGGTCGCTACCAGTGTTGTACCGACGATTTCTGCCGGATGTGCGGAATGAAAATTAAGCCGTATCGCGATCAACGTCGTAGGAATAAGCGTAATACTGGCTGTATTCAGGGCGAGCAGCGTACACATGGCTGGTGTGGCGGTTTGCTTATCTGGATTGAGCGTCTGCAACTCTTGCATCGCCTTGATTCCCATCGGTGTGGCTGCATTCCCCAGACCCAGCAGATTGGCGCTCATATTGGACAAAATGTAACCCATAGCGGGATGATTACGCGGAACATCAGGGAAGAGAAAGGCAACCAAAGGAGAAAGCAGCTTGGATATTTTCTGTAAGAGCCCGCCATCTTCAGCCAGCCTCATCATGCCCATCCAAAACACCAGCACACTTATCAGTCCAAAGCACACTGTAACCCCCGTAGTTGCCCCGTCAAAAGCCGCTTTCGTCACCACCTCAATATTTCCCTGCGCGGCAGCAAATACAAATCCAATACAAATCAAAGCCACCCATATGAGATGAATCATGGCTGATTCCTCCTTTACCCAATGATGTGACACGTGCAGCTCTATTTCCTGCTTGCCCTAGGCTCCAAACAAATTTTTAAGAATTTCGTTCCATCTGCTCGTCCAACCTCGTTGCTGAGTATTGTTCGCAGGATCTTGTGCAGTTGGAGCCTCCTGCTGTGGCCGTACGGTACTTTGAGCTGGCAGCTTACTCCCTTTTTCATACACAGGAACGGAACCAATAAGTTCACCATCCAATAGGAATTCGACCCGTCCTCGTAAGCCAAAAGATATGTCCGCTCTGTCTACAGAGGCGGAATTTTTATACAACACTAGTCTTTTGTGCAACTGGGTCTTCTCACTATCATGTAAAGGATATGCAAAGCTTGTACCTGTTAATAGTGGGTAACCATCGATAGGTTGCTGCTTGTCTGTAATCGGAATGAGCGGATAATATCGAAATCCGTAATCAAGCATATGGGCATGATCGTTCCAATCGTCCCCGTCATTCAAGGTAACAGCAGCGAGCTGGCGACCGTCCCGTGTGGCTGAACTGACCAGACAGCGAAATGCTTTTTTGGTAAAGCCTGTTTTCACCCCGTCAGCTCCCTCATACAGCCGCAGCATTTTGTTTTTGTTGTGCCATGAGTAGTCCCAAGAATCGTTGGGATTCGGTGCTTTTTTCAGTTCTGTTTTTACGATACGGGCAAAAGTTGGATTATGCAGCGCATAAGCAGTAAGCCGGGCCATATCATTGGCTGAGGAATAATGTCCCTCGGCATCCAGCCCGTGCGGATTAGCAAAATGTGTATGGCTTAGCCCAAGCTGAACCGCCTTGTCATTCATCAAATGGACAAATCCCTCTTCTGTCCCCCCCACATGCTCAGCAATGGCAGAAGCGGCATCATTACCAGAACGGAGCATTAAGCCGTACAGCATATTTTCCAGCGACATTTGTTCACCCATTTGCAGAAAAAGCGAGGAACCTTCTTTTGCATACGCCGTTGGACTCACCTTTACCCGGTCCTGCAAGCTTCCATGTTCAATGGCCACGATCGCTGTCATAATTTTGGTCAGGCTGGCAATACGTAGCTCCCGGTCACCCTCGGTAGAATAAATGATTCTTCCTGATGTGACATCAATTAAAGAAGCAGCCTGTGCATGGGTTCCTAATGCGGGCGGTGCTGCTTCTGTTTTTATCGCTCCCCGAACGGGCTGCGGACTTAGCAACGTAAGCGGCAATGACGAAATAAGCAGAAGTACCAGCGGCAAAACAAATGCGCGTGCCTTATTCAAGAAATGGCTGTGGTCCGCGTGGATGTGTTGCTTTTTTTTAAACATTTGGATTCCTCCGGTTTTGAGCAAGTCTTGTACCATTCTATGTCCAAGCTGTTCAAAGTATGTCCACCTTTATAACAGAAAATTCCTTTACAGGACAGCCATTAGCTGCTCCTTTTTCGCTTTCTTTCTACACAAACTAAGCAACATCCCTCCCTGAATACATATATATTAGTTACTAAACGTTAAATATGGATCGAGGGGTTATAACATGCAGCGACTACAGTTTGAAATGATTTTAAGATCACGGATTGTAGAGTCCGCAGAAGCATTACACCGTAGTGGTGTATCCTTTGCCACATTTTCTACCGCACGTTGCAACCAGCAATTTTGGGATTTAACGGAAAAAGGTGGCTTTCAGATCAAAGCAGGTGTCACACCGGCACAGGGGATCAGAGATATCTTTTTAAACGGACATCAATACGCTTTTGAATGTGCAACAGCTATGGTTATTGTGCTGTACAAAGGAGTGCTGGATTCCATTTTGGAAAGTGAGTTTAATCGGATTTTTGCAGATATGCTGCTGTATGACTGGCACTATGACAGCGACCTCAGACTCATACAGCAGCAAGGAAGTCATAAAGCGGCTCCCGGCGATATTCTGTATTTCAACAATCCGGATGTGTCGTCTGAAACATTGGAATGGAAAGGAGAAAATGTCGTTAAGCTGAAGGAAGACTTGTTTTATGGACATGGGATTGGCATCTTGCCGGCGAAGGGTATTATCGATTCCCTAAATCAACATCGTCGACCGGAAGCCACGGTATCTGCTTATTTGACGGATGAAGTGATCTATCCGGACTTCATCTACCTATCCCAGTTTGCTGCCGAAGGAAATCGAAAAAATGAAATCTCGCTGCATACTTTGTATCAACAGGAATACAGTCACCATATACATGCTGTCATTGGGGGAAGGCAGTATATTCGGGGATAGGGCCAAGTACAAGCAGAAAAGAAGGTATTCCTTAGCCTATACTCGGCTTTGGGATACCTTCCTGAGAGAACGCTTTTAATTTCAATAACTTTTACAAGTAAGCCGGGCCAGAATTACTGTGATCCGTAGCAACATCTACAGGTACCTGTGGGGGTGGAGTCTGCAAGTTGCCGCCTGCGTTCTGGAAGATAGACTGAACCTTATCAATCAGGTATGGCGTGGAGTCAATGAGCTTCTCAATCAGATGCGTTTGATTGTCCAATGGAACGATTTGTGCCCCCTGTTTGCCAACAACCAGAAAAGCAATGGGATGAATAGATACACCACCACCGCTACCGCCTCCAAAAGGATGCCCTTCCTTCCCGCTATGATTACCCGACGCCGAGGAAGTATGAAGTGCCTCTTCGTCTACGTTAAAATCACTTCCTCCGGCAGCGAAACCAAATCCTACCTTACTGATTGGCAAAATAACGGAACCATCGGGTGTTTCCACTGCGTCTCCTACAATCGTATTCACATCTACCATGGCTTTGATGTTTTCCATTGCGGTTTGCATGAGCCCTTGAATCGGGTGATCTGACATGATTTATTCCTCCTCTGCTTATCTCAAGCGTAGACTGCCTTTTCTTTCGCTATTGTGCGCAGGGGTTCAAGGAAATATGTATGTCATTCGATAGTTCAGAAAGGATTGAGTTTCACCTCTCTCCACAGTTTATCTTTCACTGTTAGCTTGAACATCCTCGGTTTTTTTGGAAAAAACCCGTTTCCACGCCTCCGGTCCACCCGGAACGCGCCATATGCGGTAAGCTAACATAAGCATAGAGAAAATCAAATAACCAAGCGACATATTTGCTTCACAGGTCAAGGTGGTAGTAAAACGTAAGCGATCCACCCAATAGGGCACGACAAACAGCTTCGGGATACAGTCCACACGTACAAAGCTGGTAGCAAAACCGATCAAGGTCGTTTTCAATCCCCATAAAATACCGGTTGAGGTAGCTGTATAAGCCGCATCAGCAAGACTTATATTGGTAGACCATTCCATTTTGGACAACGTCACATGCGCCAAGGTATGTCGCAACCATCGATGTAAGGATTTCGTTCCCTTGAGCAAAACCCGTATATCATGTATAAATTGCTTTATTTTTTCTGTATCAATATTTCCGCTATCCACGGAAGCATCCGTTTTATGTATGTTTTTATTGCGGTCAAGCCGATAGAGAAGCCCTTTTTTTAAACCTGTTATGAGAATGGCCGGAATATCGTAATTCATTTTAATCATCCCGTATAGAAATCTGATCTCTAGATGCGCCCGATCATCATTGTCATGTTTGGCAATATCCAGCTTCAATCGAATACGAGAGAGCAGAATAGCCAGCACAAGTAATATAACGACGATGATGGCGATACTGATCCATTTCCACACTGGCGAGTCCTCCCTACCTTTTTGCTATAGATATCATGGCAAAAATAGTATGACCGTTCGCCGGAAAATCATGCATCTTAAAATACCAACAGCCAGCCCCCAACTACGTGAGGACTGGCTGTCTGTTTGAGCTTTACATAAGTGAGCCGCAAGATCCGGAGCAACTTTATTGGGATTCAAGATCTAGATCGTTGGCCGCAGGCTGGCTGCTCTCCAGACGCTCGAACAATAATTGAGTCTCTTCCTCCAAATTGTCCGAATCCTCGAACAACTCCGGTTGCGGTAGATCTGCCAAAGAGCCCAGACCGAAATAATCCAAAAATGATTTCGTCGTTCCGTACAATATTGGCCGTCCGATGGCTTCAGCTCGACCTTTCTCTTCAATGAGCTCCTTGTTGACCAGTGTATGTATGGCCCGCTCGGATTTGACACCCCGAATCTCTTCGATTTCAACTCTTGTAATGGGCTGGCGGTAGGCAACAATGGCCAGCGTCTCCAAAGCAGCTTGAGACAGTGAGGCACGTGCCGGAGAGTATGCGAGCTTTTCAAAGTAAGGTGCATGTTCGGATAAAGTTGCAAGCTGATAATGACCGGCAATACGGACAAGTTGCAAGCCCCTTCCCCCCTGCTCCATGTCCTGCTTCATATCTTCCAAGCACTGTTCAACCAGCTCTTGCTGCTGCTCTACAATGTCGGCGATCTGCTTGGTGGACAACCCTTCCTCTCCTGCGAGAAACAGCAGTCCCTCAATAATTGATTTCAGCTTCAGATAATCCATTAACCCGTAAATCCCCTCTCCACTCCATTACAATATCATCGAAAAGCTTCTCCTGATAACAGAAAATTTGCTTCATTTTCATCAGTTCAAGGATAGCCAAAAAGGTCACAACCACCTCATGCCGATACATATCCTCATGCATCAGCTTGGAGAACAGTAGCCGTCCTCCGTTCCCCAGCATCTCTAACGCCCCGATAACTTGCCGGATACGGTCCTTAACTGAAATTTCGTCTCGATGAACACGGGTTACCGTCGTACGTCGTTCTGCTTTGCGCAAAGCACGCTGAAAGGCCGCGACCAAATCGCTTGCATGCAGCCCATGCACCGGATTTGCGGGTTCAGTGGGCAGGAATGCGCTTAGATCTTCTGGCTCCTTGCCATAAATTAGACTCCGCTCCCACTCACGTTCACTTAGATGGCGAGCAATCCCTTTATATTTACGATACTCCACCAGCTTGCGGACCAGTTCCTCACGTGGATCATAATCCTCTTCCTCATAAAAATCCAAATCGTCATATTCCATCACAGGTGGCTTGGGAAGCAACAATTTACTCTTAATAGATAAGAGCGTCGCCGCCATCACTAGAAACTCGCTCGTAATGTCCAGTTCCAGCTCCTGCATACTGTGCAAAAAAGCCATATACTGATCAGTAATATCGCTAATCGGGATATCCTGAATGTCGATCTCGGCTTTATCAATCAGATGCAACAGTAGATCCAGCGGACCCTCGAATGTTTCCAGCTTGTAGTTTACGACTGTCAATGTGCTTCCCCCTGCCTTACTCCAATCATCATTCAACAATACCTTTCCCTATAGCACTTATGCTCTACGTTATCAATCCCTCTTTCTGTAGTATATACGTCATCGCCTTGCTTAACAATCCAATCCCTTTTCACCTTGCAGTTTATACCGTTCTATTCAGCTATTCCTATAATTAAAATTGCTTGCCGAGATTGGCCATTTCAATCGCAGCCAATGCAGAATCCCAACCTTTATTACCAGCCTTCGTACCTGCTCGTTCAATAGCCTGTTCAATGTTTTCTGTCGTCACTACCCCAAAAATAACAGGCACTCCCGTTTTCAGGCTGCTTGCTGCCACACCCTTGGCCACTTCATTGCAGACGATATCATAATGTGAAGTAGAACCACGGATGACCGTACCCAGCGTAATTACGGCATCATATTTGCCGCTTGCAGCCATTTTTTGTGCAATCAGTGAAATTTCAAATGCACCCGGAACCCAGGCTACATCAATTTCATCTTCCTGCGCACCATGTCGTTGAAGGGCGTCAATTGCGCCGCTTAACAGCTTGCTCGTAATAAACTCATTAAATCTGCCCACCACAATACCATATTTTAAACCGTTCGATACGAGATTACCTTCTAGAAAACGTGCCATGTTTAATCAACCTCTCATAGTTTAATTATTTAGGGACTTCGGATAATACTTCAGATTTACTTGGAACCGAGATGTATTTTTACAATGACAAACGACGACGGTAGTCCACCAAATGCTGAATACTGATCAGTTTCAATTGATGTCGCTTGGCGACCACTGCCAGATCAGGCAGGCGGGCCATTGAGCCATCTTCCTTTATAATTTCGCAAATGACCCCAGCAGGCTTGAAGCCACTGAGTCGGGCCAGATCAACAGCCGCTTCAGTGTGACCAGCACGCTGCAAGACACCACCATCGCGAGCAATCAGCGGGAACATGTGACCAGGCTTGCGGAAATCACTTCCTGTGACTGCTTCGTCTGCCAAGGCGCGTACAGTCAAGGAGCGCTCGGCCGCTGAAATACCCGTTGTTGTCTCCATATGATCTACCGATACCGTAAAGGCAGTACCGTGGAAATCTGTATTTTGCTCTACCATAGGATGCAATTCCAAAGCCTCAGCTCTTTGTCGTGTGATTGGCACACAGACCAACCCGCGACCTTCTGTAATCATGAAATTAATGACCTCAGGCGACGCTTTTTCAGCCAAAGCGATAAAATCGCCTTCATTTTCGCGCTGTTCATCATCCACTACAATAACGACTTTACCGTTTTTTAAATCCTCCAACGCTTCTTCGATGGAATCCAAACGAATCTCTTCGTCATGTTCCAACTCGCCATGCTCTATGACGTTCGCCATTGCACTTGTTTGGCTACCTCTATCCATAACACTTTCCTCCTTATGTCTTGTGCCACGAATGCTCCTAAACAGGCTTACCATTCAATATCAGGCAAAGCCGTGTTTCGCCAAATAGTCCAAACTGAGAGGAGCTTCTTCTACTCTCTCCGCCTCCGCTGCACCTCTGTAATTTAAAAGCTGTTCTACATATTTGCCCAAAATATCACATTCGATATTGACGGTATCCCCCTCACGTTTGGCTTGTAAGGCCGTTTCGGATAAAGTGTGGGGAATAATAGATACGGCAAAGGTATCTCCCGTACGCTGTGCGACTGTGAGGCTGATACCATCAATTGTGATTGACCCTTTGAGTAGAATATATTTAAATAATGTTTGATTTTTAGGCTCAACTTCGAACACAACTGCATTCTGGTCTGATGTCACCCCTCGAATCGTTCCCGTCCCGTCCACATGTCCTTGCACGATGTGTCCTCCGAACCTTCCACTCGCCGTCATCGCTCGCTCCAGATTGACTCGGCTGCCGGATCTCAACTCTTTCAGATTAGTGCTGCGAAAGGTTTCCGGCATCACATCAACCTTAAAGTCTTTCGAACCAATCCGTATCGCGGTCAGGCAAACGCCATTCACCGAGACACTGTCTCCTATCTTCAAATCGCCCAACACCACGGAACCCGAAATCCCCAGCACCATCGCTTCACCGCTTTTGGAAATAGTTTGAATGCGACCCACTTCCTCAACTAATCCGGTAAACATGCCTTCACTCCTTTCCACTACATTTCAGTTTATCCCTAATTCATCAGCTATAAGCGCAAAAAACCCCCAGTTCGGATTCAATCCGTCATGGGGGTGATGAGAGTCACATTTGTAGTATACAAGCGCAGTTCATATGCATCTTAAGACGACATGAAATCATAGGTTTGCCAATAGAAAGCATGACTGAGGATACAACCAAATACGCTCAGAACACCCATCAAAAAGAAAGCTTAAGCAAGCTATCGCCCGATGCTGTCCTACAACGAAATAAGCCGTACGCACAATTGGGTATGCTAAAAATCGGCACATGTCACGTCATGCACATGCGCTTCGTATCCTTCTCCCATCCAGACTATACTGTCGGTCCCGGATTTGCACCAGGTCCACCTTCTGCCGATCATTCAGCATCCGGGTCACGGACTAAGCCATGCTGTTTCTCACAAAAACGATCCACAAACATGTCATCACCGCCGGTGGGGAATTTCGCCCCGCCCCGAAGGATCTTGCTCTTATTTAATTGAATTAACATTAAACTTGTTACGTATATTAGCACCGACTTCTAAAAAAAGCAAGTTATCTAATAGAAGCGCCTGCTTTGGTTTTGACATATTGGCTGGAGAGTTCTTCAAACCAGGTTTTATCATTCATATGAAGCGCCAAGTCAATCAGATCGGCCAGCTCCTCGACTCCCAACTCTGTTGCATGATCAAAGGTAATTACGGCTGAAGCAACAGGTCCCCGCCCTTCCTCAGAACATGCCTCATAATCCAGTCGCACATCAACATGTCCGTCAATAAACTCGCATTTCAGAAAATAAATAATTTCACACATTAAAATGGGGCGTACTTGTGTTTCTAACACGCAATCCATCACCTTGGCAGAATAATGCTGGTTCGTCAGTGTGAATTTGTGTTCTGTCGCTGCCAGCGAGGCCCGTCCAAAATCGTCCGTAAACTTTAGTTCTACTGGCTTGATGTTCATAACCTTAGGGATCTGCTTCTTTATAATTTCGATTATTTCAACTGTATTCAGCTTAATCATTACCTGCACCTCATTGCATCTTAAAATTCAGAAGAAAACTTTTTAACGTGCCTCTTATAGGCCTCCACTCCTATATCGGAAATCATTACCTGTTTTTTTATGCTTGAACCCATAAACGACAAAAAAGATTCTTTGCGCAATAAGCGCAAAGAATCTTGATCGAACCACTACAGTAACAGCGGCTAACAATGCTAATCGATGATTATGCAAAAAACAGAATTATAGCTCTGAAATTTCATGTTTCTTTTTCAGGGTAGTCCAGCGACGCTCAATCTCCTGCTCAAAGGTAGCCAGCGTAGCCTCTTCCTTGAGAAGATGCTTCGTTTTACCCATTAATTTCAACCATTCTGCAGCTGGAATCCGTTTTCCCTTGTCTTCCGGATTATACGTAATCGTCGTACTGCCTTGCTCTATTTCGTACAAAGGAAAGAAACAGGACTCGACTGCGGCGCCCACAATGCTGGTGCCCAGTCTGTCTTCGGATTTCCAATTCAGCGGGCAGGCGCACAGGATCTTACCATAGGCCGTACCCACGTTGTTCGCATACCATTGAGCTTTGGCTGCTTTACGCAGCATATCCTGCGGATGACTTTCAGCTGCTGTAAAAGCATACGGAATGTTACAAGCAGCCATGATTTGCACGGTATCCTTGTGATGCCCTTGCTTTCCTTTTTGCATTTTCCCTACACCCGACGTACTGGTCATGTGACCGAGCGGAGTGGAGTACGATTGCTGTGAACCTGTATTCATGTACCCTTCGTTATCATATTCCAACATGATCAGCTTATGATTACGCAGAGCCGCACCAATCGCAGAACCCATACCAATATCCATCCCACCGTCACCACTGATCATGATAAAGGTCGGATCGTCCGACATCTCAATTTCATTGCGGCGCTTCATTTCCATATAAGCTTCCAGCGCTCCCGAAAGTGTAGCAGCCCCGTTTTGAAAAAGATTGTGGATCATCGGTTGTTTGTGTGATGTATATGGATACCCTGTCGTCGTCACATATACGCAGCCTGTCTGGAACAGCACGACAATATCCCCTTCAATACCTTTGAAAAACAGTTCCAGCGCAGACAATGCCCCACATCCTGGGCAAGCCCCGTGACCTGGTGTAAGACGGCGTGGTTTGGTCGTCAACGATCGCAGGGGTGGTACCTTGACTTTGAGCTTCCCGGTCGCCTCGTCCGGCGTAACCTGAATCAGACCCGTACGGTATGCATTGCCACGTGGCGGTTGCATAACTTGCGGCATCACCTTGTCCGGTGAACCCGGATTAATTCCGTAATAATCAAAGGACTTCTCGGCTCGTCCGGCCTCTGCCGCCTCAATCGCAAGCTGGAAGAACGCCTCTGCATCTTCCGCATAAAAATCCTTGCCGCCCAAGCCAAATATACGACTCAACACGAGTGTCCGGTTCAGCGGGTCCTCCTGCAAGGCCGCTTTAATTTCATGCGTTAAATTACCACCGTCTGCCCCATACGAATCTGCACGTTCACCTACCAGCAGCGCCTTGACATCGCGTAATGCTTCCCGCAGTTGTGCGGCTGGGAACGGTCGGATGATATTCGGACGTATCACACCAGCTTTAATCCCGCGCGCGCGGAGTTGATCCGCCACATCCTTGGCCGATTCAGCCGCCGAATTCAACAGGAATACCGCGACCTCAGCATCCTCCATATGATACAGATCCAAAATCGGGTATTCCCGACCGGATAAAGCGGCATATTCTGCTGCTACCTGCTCATATACTCCTTCTGACAGCTTCAGTGCTTCGGATAGCTGAACATGATTATTCGTCAGGTCATCACCGTTCATATGCGCACCCACGGTAACAGGATGATCAAAATCCGTAATATTCGGATAATTCAAGTTCGGGTTAGGACCTACAAAACCGCGCACGGTCTCAGCATCGGCAAAATATTGCACTTTACGTTTTTGATGGGACGTATAAAAACCGTCATATGCGACCATTACAGGCAGCCGAACATCGCTATGCTCTGCGATTTTTAGTGCCATGATGTTCATATCATACACAGCCTGTGGTGTACTTGCCGTCAAAATGACCCAGCCTGTATTCAAACCATAGTACAGGTCCGAATGATCCCCGCGAATATCCAGGGGACCACTAACAGCTCGTGTCACCAGATTCATAACCATTGGAAAACGGGTACCTGACTGAACAGGTAACTGCTCCAGCATGTACAGGAAACCTTGCGAACTAGTGGCGTTCACAACCCTCGCTCCCGCTGCGGCAGCTCCATAACAAATCCCTGCCGATCCGTGTTCTCCGTCTGCTGCAACCAGCTTAATATTATGCTGACCTCTCGTTCTCATCTGATCCAGATACTGCGCTACCTCGGTAGATGGAGTAATCGGGAAATATCCCATCATATGATAATTAATCTGCGCAGCCGCCGTAGCTGCCATTTCATTACCGGATTCGAACGTTGTCACTTGCGCGGCGCCTGTCTGTTTGAGTTCTTCCTCCAGTTTTGCCATTACGCACGCCCTCCTTCATATGCCGGAAATTGGTGGGCAACTCGATTCTGTTCCGCCCATCCCCATTGTTCGCGACGCGAGCTTAATGCCCCCGACGGGCAAATATCTACACATTTCAGACATCCTTTGCAATACTGGTAATCAATTCCTTGCAAAAATGCCATCATTCTTCCGCGTTTGTCTGCTTGCTCTTCCCATACAAAACAGTAATCCGGGCAAATCGAATCACACTTGGCACAATGGGTACATTTATCAGCTTCATATTCAGGCACATATCCCTGACGTGAACCACTAACATCTCTCGTCATGCTGTTTCCCTGAGTTGCAATAACGCCCCCCAGTAGTTGGGTTTCGTATCCCAGCAATGGCTGCGGACGTTCAAAAACCCGATCCTCTGCGTCATCAGTAACCGGATATACGTGCAGTTCCATTTCATCATAACCACGGTTAAACGTACGCAGATTAGGTTCCACTAACAGTGGATTTTTCTTTTCAAAGGTACTGCGTATAACCGATCTCATCGCTTCCGGGTCCAGGAAATCACAGACACGGAACAAGGCACCGAGCATGGACGTATTTAGTTTGGTTCGCTCTTCCAGTGCGATGCCCATCGCATCCACCACCGCTAATGTACCGGATACCAGTCCCAAATCAGCCCGTATTTCTTCTGCTGGACGTGTGGAATTAACCACTACAATCCCATCCGCTGGCAGTCCGCTGATTACATTTACCGTTTTGTATAACGTTTCATGGAAAATGCCTACCACATGCGGTTGCTCAATCGGACTGTGATCCCGAATATCGACCTCTGGCTCACAGAAGCGGACGAAGCTTTTAACCGGAGTTCCCTTTTTTTCCGAACCGTAGGACGAAAAATTTGAAGCATTCAGCCCCAGACCAAGCACCCCGGTTTCGGCCAACATTTTGCCAGCCAGATTAGCGCCGAGTCCACCAATGGATTCCAGCCGGATTTCAAAAAATCCGAGTCGATTTGTGCGCGTTAAAATAGACAATGTGATAAGCCCCCTTCTTTTCCAATCCTTACTGAGTTTGAATACTCATATAAAATAAATGGAAAATGCATTCTTATGAAAAGGCTATCACAACACTTACTTTTCGAATGTGATCTTACGCACTGTAATGCCTACGTGATTGCGAAAATCAATAAACCGTCAAACAAAAGACAACAAAAGCCGCCCTGTCCAAAGACAGAACGGCTTAGGTGCAACGCTATTTAAAAAAGATCATGTAATTAACGGTAAAATTACACGTCAAATACTTTAACCTCTTTCATTTTGTCGCCTTGTTTTACAGCATCAATGAATTCCATACCTTTGGTTACTTTACCAAATACAGTATGTACTCCATCTAAATGTGGTTGTGGAGCGTAGCAGATAAAGAATTGGCTGCCACCTGTGTTGCGACCTGCATGAGCCATGGACAGAACGCCTTTGGCATGCTTTGTTGTATTCGTAGCTGTTTCACAGTCAATCGTGTAACCAGGACCGCCTGTACCGTTACCGATTGGACAACCACCTTGAGCCACAAAGCCCGGAATGACACGGTGGAAGCTCAAACCGTTGTAATAACCGCTGTTTGCCAGCTTTTCAAAGTTAGCAACGGTGTTTGGAGCTTCTTCTGGGAAAAAGTCAATTTCGACGATACCGCCGTTTTCAAGATCTATTCTACCTTTTTTCATTGTTTGTATCTCCTTTTCAACCTGTTTTGAGAACTAAATAACATCAAGTTCCAGTTTACTATGAATTGCCGCGCTTAGCAAAGTCTTGTCCAAAAAAAAAGGGCCATTGTCCTCGGTGTATTATTACCGACTCAATGGCCTGCTTGATCTTACAATGCTAAAATCAGGACGAAACCGTAATCTTGGCGTTAGGCTGAACCGCCGGACTGGCTTGATCACGAATCAAGCGCTGTGGCACAACATCGTTGCGTACGATATCCTCGTAGGTTTCCCGACGCACCACCAACTCGGCCTCACCGTTGTTGACAAATACAACTGCTGGTCGACGTATTCGGTTATAATTACTCGCCATGGAGTAATTGTAGGCTCCGGTTGAGGCAACAGCGAGCAAGTCGCCGCTATTTATACGAGGCAGCTCTACATCCCAAATAAGCATATCGCCGCTTTCGCAGCATTTGCCCGCAATGGACACCGTCTCTTCGTCCGTATCCTGCGCTCGATTAGCCAGCATCGCTTCATACTTGGCCTGATACAGTGCAGGACGTGGATTATCTGTCATCCCGCCATCTACCGAGACATATTTACGTACCTGCGGAATATCCTTGATGCTTCCTACCGTATATAAGGTCGTGCCTGAATCGCCTACAATACTGCGTCCCGGCTCAATCCAAATTTCTGGAAGTTCATCGTAAAGTCCTGAAAAATAGGTTTTCACCGCTTCGCCGATAGCCTGCACATAGGTGGATACTTTCAGCGGTGTGTCCTCCTCTGTGTAGCGAATGCCAAATCCCCCACCCAGATTAATCACTTTGAAAGAAAACTGAAGCTGTTCTTTAATTTCTCTGGAAAAAGCTGCAACCCGTTCAGCAGCCATTTGAAAGCCATTCACTTCGAAAATTTGCGAACCGATATGAGAATGTACCCCTAACAGGTTAAGATGGTCCAGCTCGATAGCCTGTTCCACTGCTTGGCGTGCTGTACCATTCCCAATGTCAAAGCCAAATTTCGAATCTTCTTGACCTGTGGCCATATATTCATGCGTATGCGCCTCAACCCCTGGTGTAACACGCAGTAAGATATTCACCTGCTGTTCTTTCTCGGAGGCAAGGGCCTGCAACAAATGCAACTCCATTTCGCTATCAACGACGAAGCAGCCAATTTGCGCATCTAACGCCATTTCAATTTCTTCCGGTGTTTTGTTATTGCCGTGAAAATGGATTCGCTCTGCCGGGAACCCTGCTTGTAGCGCAGTAAACAATTCTCCACTGGAAACTACGTCAAGCGACATCCCTTCTTCAGCAGCTAAAGCACACATCGCCATAACACAAAAGGCTTTGCTTGCATAAGCAACTTGAAACTTCAATCCGGTTTCACGAAAAGCTTCTATGAATTCCCGGCAGCGCCGGCGGACTAACTGTTCGTCAACAATATATAGCGGCGTGCCAAAACGCTCTTTCAAAAGCGTTGTATCACAACCGCCGATCTCCAAATGTCCATTGCTGTTAATTTTACTGCTTCCATGCAAATACATGTTCTGGCGCCTCTCTTTCTGGAACAAGCTAGTCATATTCCATCGAATGTTTACACCAGTATAGCAAAAAAAACATCAAGAACAATGGATTTTTATGCAGATCATTTATATTAATGCTCCTGTCCATTGCCTGAGTTCGAATCTGTGTCGGCATCCGTATGGGGCATACGCGTATTGTCCCTCGTTTTGTTAGATGACGGGCGGTTAGGCGCATCTAGTACAGGCATACGGAACAAGATGGAAGCTAACGCTTTGGCATTAAAAGGAATGAACGGCCACAAATACGAAGAATTATATGACCGATGCAGCGTCAGCATCAAAATGATCAGTGTCGTACCCACGACAAAGCCCGGTACGTGAAAAATTGCAACAGCAACCAGCAGGAATAGTCGAATCAGTCTATTCGCTAACCCCAGCTCATAGCTCGGTGTTGCGAACATTCCTATGGCAGCGACAGCCATATACAGCACGACCTCATTCACGAAAAGTCCCGTCTTAACCGCTATATCACCGACCAGAATCGCTGCGATCAAGCCCATAGCGGAAGCCAGTGGTGTCGGAGTATGCACAGCCGCCATTCGCATTAGATCGACCCCTAGTTCTACAATGATAAACTGGGCAATCAGCGGAAGATGTGCTTCCTTTTGAGGACCAATAAAATCAAGAAACGCCGGTTTTAATTCTGGATTGATGACCATTAGCAGCCACATCGGAAGCAGAAACATCGAGGCGAATATACCTATAAAACGTACCCACCGCAAATAACTTCCCATAAAAGCGGTTTGCCGATTCTCTTCTGCATGCTGACACAAGTCAAAAAAAGTGGTAGGCAAAATCATCACGCTGGGTGAGGTATCGACGAAAATAACGAGCCTTCCTTCCATGATATGCGATGCCACGACATCTGGTCGCTCCGAATATCGTACTAATGGATATGGATTCCAACCTTTATTGATAATCGTCTCCTCTAATTGCTTGTCGGCCAGCGGAATACCATCCAAATTAACATTTTTAATTTTGTCTCGTACAGTATCCACCATCACCTTATCCACAATATCGTCAATGTAACCCAAACATACGTCTGTTCGGGTTCGACGTCCGACCTGCATAGCCTCAAATTTAAGCCCTGGGTCGCGCAAACGCCGGCGCACCAGACCTACATTTGTAAGCATTGTTTCAGTAAACCCGTCGCGAGCACCGCGCACAACCCGCTCCAAAGAAGGTTCCTCCGGATTACGCACCGGGTAATTACGAGTATCCAGAATAAGGGAAAAACGCTCGCCTTCCATGAAAAAGGCACTCAGTCCCGTCAGCACCTTGTTAATGACCACAGACATCTTATCCGTCTTCTCCACCTGAATATGTGGAATAAAATTTTCAAAATACGCTTGTAGTCCATCCGAAGAGAGATCATCCGGCGTCAGATAGGTGAGCCGCTTTAGCACTTCAAGCATGATCTGATCCTTCGCAAAGGAATTTAGGAACAGATATCCGGTATGACGCCCACCCAGTGTCATTTCCCTGAATACGACATCAAAGGTCTCCCCCAAACCTAATACTGTTTCAAGTGTATTCTTATTATCCTTCATCCTCGGCGATATATCATCTTCGGCCTGCCAGTAGCGAACGGACTCCTCTACGTTATCAGACCGCTCACTCTCTTTTTTGTGTTTAAAACGTGCTGATTCCTGCGCCTGCTTTTTCTGCCATGGACTCAACTCTTCTCCGCCGGTATGGTTTTCCTTTCCAATTCCCCCGTCTTCTTGATGCTGCTCCTGATGCTCTTGATCCGCTCTGTGATCCATATTCCTTGCCCCCTTCGCTTTCGTTGTTAACGGTTGTATACAAACCAGTCAAATAAGGAACCCGTCACCTTGCCAAGCACCATTGCCATCAACAGACCGAGCATATACACGGTCATGTGGAGTCGCTTGGCGAGTATAGGCAGGAGATTCAATACCTCCGTTAGAGCCGCGGCGAGCAAGCCAATAAACACTCCGCAAAATAACCCAGGTATCCATGTAAATATGCCCGGTAGTGGCAAGCAAATGTTCCAAAAATCGACCACAGTTCCCAGTACTGAGCCTACAATCATTGCCTTTTCGTATGCACGTGATTTTTTATACGTACGGGTAAGTTGTGCTAATCGCGGCATGATATCCAGCACAATAAAAAAAGCAATTACACCGCTACCCACCGCAAGGCCCCCAGCAATACCTAAAATAATCTGAAGTGCAGCCTGTACAAATATCATGGTTTCTTATCCTTTGTCTGCAGAAGGGCCATCTTTTCATATTCCTCTGCCACAACATACTGATCCACATTTTCCTGATACAGATACATTTCCACCTCCAGCGGCGTCGGCTCCTCGTTCCAATTTTTCTTGAACAAGTGATTAAAAAAAACGATCATGCCAAAGCCGATGCCGATCGAGTAAGCAATTTGAAACAGGTACGGATGCTCATCCTTATGTCCCGTAATCATCTCCACAATCCGAACCTGTACCTCCATCATGCTAACGTCGGCATGAAAATTCATAATTGTCAGCGCAGAGCCAAAAAACAGAAGCACCCATACCAAAACAAACAGTATTTTGGACGGCTTACGGGGTTTCTCCACAAGTTCCACAAGTACATGCGGCTTCCCGAGAGATTCAACTACGACCCCCGGAATATGATCTCTAATTTTTGCTATAATCTGCAGCATGTCTATCAGTATCAGATTACCGTCCTGGTGCTGCGGCCGCTTGAGAACAAGCTCAAGCAAATCCTTTTCCCATTCAGGATTAGTCAGCAGTTGGGCTACATCACCCAAATGTAAATCCTGCCCTTGTATCATGCGGACACGGCTGCGGAGCCGCAAGTAGACAATAGGAGCTACTGTAGGAGCCGGACTATGAGTCATCCGATCCCCTCCTTATCCTCGTAATTATCGATTAGTATGGAACGAAGCAAGGAAACCTATTCTGTGTATTGTCTTTTATCCCACGCAAAAAAGAGTACCCCTTGCCATTAAAATGGCTTTGGAATACCCTTTAGTAATACGTAAGCATAAGGATTTCACTAAGATCCTGACTGTTATTATTGGGCAATCTGATCGCGGATCAGTTGTAAAATCTTTTTTTCCAGCCGTGATACCTGCACCTGAGAAATACCAAGCCGACTTGCAACCTCTGATTGAGTCTGATCCCGGTAGTAGCGCAGGTACACAATCAACCGCTCCCGCTCAGATAGTCCGCCAATGGCCTCATTGAGTGCCAGCTTGTCGAACCATCTTTCCTGTGATTCGTCAGCAATCTGATCCATAAGTGTAATCGGATCACCGTCATTTTCGAAAACCGTTTCGTGAATTGAAGTAGGCGGCTTATTGGCCTCCTGCGCAAAAACAACATCCTCCGGTGTCACTCCCAGCTCATCAGCAACTTCCTTGACTGTAGGCAGGCGGTTGAGTCGTTTGGATAGCTCGTCCTTCATTTTGCGGACCTTATTGGCCGTTTCCTTCAAGGAACGGCTAACCTTGAGTGTACCGTCATCACGCAGAAACCGTTGAATCTCACCGATAATCATCGGTACTGCATATGTTGAAAATTTGACTTCGTAGCTGAGATCGAATTTATCCACCGATTTTAACAAGCCGATGCAACCAATTTGAAAAAGATCGTCAGGTTCATACCCCCGGTTCATAAAGCGCTGCACGACAGACCAGACGAGCCGGATATTACTATTGACCAGTGTCTCACGAGCCTCATTATCACCAGATTGACTCAGTGCAATAAGCCGCTTGACTTCCGCATCCTCCAAATAGCTGTGCGAAGTTTTTTTTCCTCCTGCTTCCATAGGATCAACTCCTAATTATATAAAGCTTTCTTGGATTCAATCCTTTTCTTCATCCGGACCGACGTGCCTCCGCCCGGCTCACTGACTGCTTCAAACTCATCCATGAAATTTTCCATAATCGTAAAGCCCATGCCGGAGCGTTCCAATTCAGGTTTGGACGTATATAGAGGTTGCTTGGCTAGCTCTATATCCTCAATTCCTCGCCCTGCGTCCTCAACAACCAACGTGATCACGTCCGCTTCAATCCCGACTTTGATCGTTACGACACCTGACGGGTCGCTGTCATAGCCGTGAATAATACTGTTTGTCACCGCTTCAGACACCACGGTTTTCAAATCGCTCAGCTCATCCATTGTGGGATCAAGCCTAGAAATAAAGGCCGCGACAGCCACGCGAGCAAATGCTTCATTCTCCGATTTGGCAGCAAACTGCAAGCTCATGAAATTGTTTCCCGTGCCTTCTCTCATGACACAACCTCCAGTTCCGTGAGCGCATTTCCCTCGTTGTCATATATGGGCATGATTTTGAACAGCCCTGACATATCCAGCAGTCGGTGTACTGGCGGATTGACATCACAGACTGCCATTTTTCCGCCCTTTTGCTTGATCAGTTTGTACCGTCCCAAGATAACGCCAAGGCCGGAGCTATCCATAAACTGAAGATTCTTCAGGCTGAGCACAATATGCTCGCATTGCCGGCGCTGAATCGCCTCGTCCATTTGCATACGGACCATGTCCGACGTATGGTGATCAAGCTCACCAGACAGCCTTACAATCAGTACCCCCCGGTGATGCTCCATTTCAATTTGCAGGTTCATGCTTACTCACTCTCCTCCCGGTCTTGGACAAGGATTTCTACGTAGCCGCAGACGATTCCTGCCCTCCGACAAAACTAGAAGAAAACCCCGTAAAATCTACAAAGAAAATAGGTTCGACATGGTACGTTTAAACAATTTCCACCATCCGGCCTTTTCGATAGCCACAGGCGAAGTGATATTAAACTCCTTAAGCCGTTGTCCATCCTGATAGACGACCAGCTTACCGATTGGGTCACCAGCCCGGACAGGAGCTTTGAGGCTTGGGGCCAGTTGCAATTCATGACGCAACGTTTGTTTGTTGCCACCTTTTTTCACCAGTACACTGTAAGAACGGTCAGCCTGAATTTTCAGCTCTGGCAATACGCCTTTTTCAACTTTTACGCTGCCCAGCAATTCACCCGGCTTGTATATGGATTTCATTGTATATTGAGAAAATGCATAGTCGAACATGGAAGATACTTCATTGTTACGTATCTTCGTATTTGGCTCCCCGAGCACCACAGCTACGACACGCAAGCCATCACGCTTCGCAGTAGCGGAAAGACAGAACTTTGCTTCTGCCGTATAGCCTGTTTTCAGCCCGTCTGCTCCAGTATAGAAACGGACAAGCTTATTCGTATTCACCAGCCAAAAGGGTTTGACTGAGGATTTGCGCAAATAGTCCTGATAGGCTCCCGTATATTTCGTAATTTGCGGGTATTTCAACAACTCTCGGCTCATAACCGCAATATCATGCGCAGAAGAATAGTGATTCTCTACGGGTAAACCGTTGCAATTGGCAAAATGCGTATCCTTGAGCCCGAGCTGCTGCACCTTCGCATTCATCATCTCGACAAAAGCCTGTTCAGATCCTGCAATTTTCTCAGCCATCGCCACAGAGGCGTCGTTGCCGGAAGCCATTGCAATTCCCTTCAGCATCTCATCGACCGTCATTTCTTCACCGGGCTCCAAGAAAATTTGCGAGCCTCCCATTGAAGACGCATATTCGCTGGCCCGAACTTTATCGGTCAGCTTGAGCTTGCCATCTTGAATAGCCTCCATTGTCAGCAACATCGTCATAATCTTGGTGATGCTCGCTGGAGGAAGCTTTTCACGACTGTTTTTTTCATAGATGACTGTCCCCGTATCTGCGTCCATCAGGATCGCCGAGAGAGCCTCGGGAGCCAGCTCAGCCGCTGATCCCTCTTTGGTTTTGCTTTCAGGTCTGCTTTCTTCGGCCCAACCGCCGACAGGGACGGCAGTCAAGGCTACCAGACAAGCCAGGATGAACGCCACCACTTTTTTCTTCACAATCGGTTCCCTCCTCAACATATTGGCGTAAAGCACCGGAGCCCATTTACTTACCCCTCCGGCCTATTCGCGTGCTGCTAACCATTGTCGTCAGAATGAAAGAAAAATATTCCATATGAATAAAAACATCAAATAGCACCAAGCTGACTCAGCATGGTGCGCATATTCCAATATATAAATGACAGAACATCTATCGTCTGTGAAATAATTGTTTAAATTCGGCTTATAGTGAGATATGTGATTCCTCCACCGGGTAGAATATCCATCGTATTTTGACTGAACACCCGTATATCAATAAAAGAATTCGCTTCCAGTCTAAGTTCCATTGCTCCACTCAATGCACTATAGTTCAGTCCGCCAATTACCCTATCATCGAGATAAGCATAGGCGGAACTCCCGGCAAGCTGCTCATCATTCAGATGAAGTGCAAGCCGTGTACGATTGCCATCCACTTGAGGATCGGTCGAAATGTAGACTTGTATTCTGTATTTCCCAGCTCGCTTGGCTCGCCATCGGCTATTCACCGCATCGAATTCGATCAGCTCATCATGGTTGATTTGATTAAACTTCACCTTCTGCCAGCTACCTGCGGGAAGATTTTGCCTTGCTCCCAGGTAGGCTTTAACAAAGGTTTCGTCCAAATGCTCAATCCCGTTGTTTGAGTATTTCTCGACAAGCAGCAAAGCCTGCCCTGTCCCATTATTCTCGTCATAACGATTATTGCTATAGCTAAAATCCAAATGTGAGCGAAGTGTCACCTGCTGTGTGGAAGAGCTACCAGAGAAAGAAATAAGCTGCTTTAGATTACGGGGATACCCTCCCACCTCGTCCACCAAAACTTTTTTGCCAATGACCACATCCACAAAATAGTTACATACGGATTGGGTGTCATCGAATTTGTCCGCTATCGCTAAAATGGAGTCACGCAAGGCCACATTTTTTGTTTCTTTGGTAGCACCAATTTGAATAAAAGAAGGCACTGTCATCTTATGCTCTCTGCTTAGTCCCTCAAACCAGCAACCTATAAATTCAGCGTTCATAAAATCATTAATTAGAATGGGAATATCATTGGAGCTTCCATCCTTAATGTGCTGGCTAGCCAAAAATCTGGCCCCATTGGAGCTATTCAGATCCAATGCCGTATCGTTCCCCAATGTAAAAAGCGCTATGCTAGTAAACTGTGAACTTCTGTTCTGCAAGTGAATCCCTGTTTTATTGTAATTAATCTCCGTGCATTTAAATAAATTCACATCACTTTCATAGCCCCAAAAAGCCGTTTCAAAATGCTCAATTAGGACGTTATCCAGGACAACTCCGCCACCCTTCCAATCCTGAATACCCAAAGTACCTTTGCCATAATATCCACGCTTCACTGACTGCGAAAACGGATTATTTAATGTGCCTATGTCAGCCCCCTCGTACCGGATCGATAAGTCATGAAACTGCACATTTTGATATCCGCTAAACGATGGTAGACTTTCATCTCCAATTTGAAAACAAGGACCCGTACCATAATATTCAATCGACGTAACACCTTTGCCTTGTCGGTATCTGCCCTTATGAATGCCAAAAATGCGCACACCCTGCTTGCGAATCTGTAAGGTAGAGGTTATTTTGTATCGTCCACTGGGGATGTGAAGAATGGAATAATCGGGGGTCTTATTAATCAATTCCTGTAAAGCTGCCGTGTCATCCTGAATACCATCACCAGCAGCTCCAAACCAGCTTACGTTTACACTTCGTTCAATGAATTCTTTTTCAATGGTTTTAAAATTTTCATTTAATTGCTGCGGCGTTAACTCTTTGCCCGTACCACTCAAATTCAACTTCAAACGGTCTGTAAAATGATCCGCCACCCGAACACCCCCATGTTTAAAAACGTAAAAAGTTCCTTTTTTGACCAAGTCGAAGAATTCTTCATTTTCTTAGCATGGACTGAGTATATGCACAAGAGGGCTTGCTCTAGGCTTGAGAAAAATGAAAATAAATATTTTATTATTATTGTACAAGAAGATACGTTTTGTATATTATAGATACATAATGTATCTAGGTGGTGAAATCGTGAAACATGTACTTACAGTAGCTGGTTTACTGGCTTTTTCGATTCCTTATGCTTGTCAGGGTTTGTCCCCCAGAGTTATCACGATTTCCGTGCTTATCCTGTTGTTCAGCTATACCATGCTACTACCTTCACTAAAGTCATTGATCGCAACCTTAGCCGACAATCCGTTACTGACTCTACTCACGCTGTACATCGCTGCCTCCTGCTTATGGGCTGAACAAGAACAGACCTCTTCCTTGCTGATGGTTCTCAAATTCCTTGCCTTCTCTACCTTTGGGCTCTATTTGGTCACCCATTATACAACTCAGGGCTGCATTCGCCTCTTAGTCGTTACGTTAAGTATTTTGAGCATACTCAATCTACTCGCCGTTTTGCTCGTTCCCTCCTTTGCCATTCATGGTGGAGTAGAACATACTGGGCTATGGAAGGGCATCTCTGGTCATAAAAATACACTTGGAACTCTCTCTCTGTTAAGTTTTGTTTCACATGTCATTTATTTTTTCAGGGGTAAACGTAAAGTTTTGCATATTGGCTTTATCTTACTCAATGCCCTATTGCTCATCGAGTGCCAATCTACCACCTCTTTGGTACTGACATCTTCGCTCTTCGTATTTATATTGTTTATACTGCTATTCAAGAGAATCCGAAGCATTGCGTTGCGCGGTTTCTTCATTAGCTGTTCCTGCTTGCTCGTTCTTTTGGGTTTGGTACTCACCTTTACTTATGGAGATGCGATTGCGTCGGAATTCGGAAAAACAACGACCTTAACTGGAAGAACGGAAATCTGGCAGGGGATTGGTGGTGCTATTCAGAGCCATTACTGGTTCGGACATGGTTACGGCTCCTACTGGGCAGCCCGACCCAGTATCTATGCGAACGGCATCCGATTTGATCTGACAAGCAGCCATAGCGGTTTCCGTGATCTGTGGATCGATGTGGGCCTTACAGGACTACTGGCAACAATTACACTCGCCATAACAACTTTATTTAAATTCAGAATTGGCAAAGCAGATATGTATACATGGCTGACGGCAGTGGTTTTTTTCCTATTTATTGTATTGAACAATATAACGGACAGCCGTTTCCTGAACTCGCTAGCCATTTACTGGATCATTTTTATGGTTATTGTGATCAAGGTGCAAGAACGACATAAACTGGCTGTAGCAGAAAAAGCGAATTCAACTGCATTGAGCACACCCCCTCTTCATTAGGAGATCATACTCAGCTCAACCGCTGATGGAAAAAAGAACCCCATACCCACGCCATCAAAAGGCGATCGGATATGGGGTTCTTGGGATATATGTCCACCGCTTCGGTTGAACATGATCCCCAATCTACATTTGTGGAATAATCGCTAGCACAAGTTTTAAAAATTGCTCACGTACTTTCTCTGCCGTCTCCATCACTTCACCATGGGACAAAGGCTGATCCAGAATGCCTGCGGCCATATTCGTGATACAGGAGAAGCCCAGTACCTCAATACCTGCATGACGGGCTACAATAACCTCAGATACGGTCGACATACCCACCGCATCTGCACCCAGTGTACGTAGCATAACGATTTCAGCAGGCGTTTCATAGTTAGGCCCCAGCAATCCAGCATATACACCTTCTTGCAGACTGAAGCCTTGTTGGTTAGCCGTTTGCTTGGCAATTTCACGCAAGCGGCGGCTGTACGCCTCCGACATGTCTGGAAAACGAACGCCCAGACCAGCATCGTTCGGTCCGATCAATGGATTTTGTCCTGTCAGATTAAGATGATCCGAGATGACCATCAGATCGCCTGCTTCGTAGGAAGTATTTACACCACCTGCTGCATTCGTCACCAGCAGACTTTGAATCCCCAATTGCTTCATCACCCGAACTGGGAAAGCCGTCAGCTGCGGGCCATAGCCCTCATACATATGAAAGCGCCCTTTCATCATGACGACAGCGCGACCTTCAATCGTGCCTAATAGTAATTCTCCCTCGTGACCTTCTACCGTCGATACAGGAAAATGGGGAATATCCTGATAAGGAATACTAATTCCATCCTGAATTAAATCGGCCAGAATACCGAGACCTGATCCCAGAATAAGACCAATCTCTGGACGTATTCCGCTCTTGGCACGGATATAATCTGCTGCTTCCTGAATTGTAGCTTGGTTGGCTGTTGACATTAATATCTCTCCTGACTTGTACAATCGTAAAGTTATAGTCATTATCACATTTTCTATGAAAGCAAAGTATCGTTACATTCGATCTTTGCTTTCATGAGAAGTGCGGTTGCCGCCGTGCGGGTGATGCTTTTCATATACTTCCTTCATATTCCGTCTGGCCGTCTGCGCATATACCTGCGTCGTTGACAGATCAGCATGACCCAGCATTTCCTGTACAGAGCGTAAATCCGCTCCGCCCTCCAGCATATGTACCGCAAAGGAATGCCGCAACGTGTGGGGCGTGATATCCTCGCTTATGCCTGCTTCCTGGCCGTACTTCTTAATCATTTTCCAGAAGCCCTGTCTACTGAGACGCTGACCAGATACGTTCAGGAACATGGCTTCCTGCTCTACCTGAGCTTCTTCACCCTGCCCGGATCTCAGCAATAATAGACGCTGCTCGTCCATGTAGGCTTGTGCCCACTGTGATGCCTCACGGCTGATCGGTACAACACGCTCCTTGCCTGCCTCGCCGCCACAGTGCACAAAGCGCAGATCGGTGCGGACATCACGCACGTTTAGGGCAATCAGCTCCGATACACGAATGCCCGTCGCATACAGCAACTCCAGCATCGCCTTGTCTCGCACCCCTTGCGGGGCAGTCACATCCGGCGCGTCCAGCAAACGCTCTATCTCATCTTGCGTTAGCACCGAGGGCTTCTTTTTAGTCGCTTTGGGCAGCTCCAGCAGAACGGACGGATCGTGGATCGTAATTCCCTCCCGAATAAGAAAATGAAAAAAGGAGCGAATGGAGGCGACGCTACGTGATATCGTCGCCGCAGCTTTTCCCTGTTCCTTCAAACGGCCCAAATACAGTACCAGATGTGACCGTTGGACGTTATCCGGCTGCTCAATACCACAGCTTTCTGCGAACTCGGCAAACTGCTGTACGTCCCGTTGATACGCTTCCAATGTGCTGTGCGACAAACCTTTTTCCTCTTCCATATATTGAACGAAAGGTTGAATGTACATTTTCATGAGTTCCAAAAGTCTCCTTGTTCTGCATACAACGGTTCAGTCTCAGCGTCTGCTTCTTCGTGTGCTGCGTTCATATCATAAGCTCATCAAGACCTATTACTTAGACTATTCACCATACCAGTAAAAGAAACGTAAACGTTCCAACACTGCTATTCGATGCTCGGACCCTTCATTTACTTTTTGCCCGCCAAATACCTTAACTGCATGTCCTTCCGGTATTCGGTAATGATCTACAGGTGTTATCCAATCTGTAAACAGCCTGAGGCTATAAAAGAACATACATGCCAGCACCCCGAACAATATTACTAAACGCAGCCATTTTAGTCCTCTCCGCAACGATAGTACCATGTGAATCAGCCGCCTTTTCCCCAGAATATAGTCCCTAATAGGACTCTCTATGGAAGGGTATGACAAGCTATTCCTTTTTATTCCGCTTAATCCCGAACAACAGATTCCGAACCAAAAAAGCTCTCCCGAACGCATCTTCGTCGGTGAGAGCTTGGGTAGTCAGCTTTTAGTCCTGAGATTTGTGTTTTCTGGATTTGCCCAAAGATTTCTGAGCCGTCGTATCGTTCTTCGCCTTACAACGATAACAAATACCGTGGAAGTCCAAACGATGATCCACTACGGTAAAATTATATTCCCGTTCCAGACGCTCCTCCAATGGTCCAAGCCAATCTTCCAGTATTTCATCTACACTGCCACACTGCACACATATCAAATGGTGATGGTGATGTTTGGTTGTATCGCCGCGCAAATCATAACGCGCAACGCCATCACCAAAATTAATTTTCTCCACGACATGCAGTTCACTTAGCAGTTCTAGGGTACGGTATACGGTTGCCAGACCGATTTCGGGAGCTTTCTCTTTGACGAGCATAAATACATCTTCCGCACTCAGATGATCATCTTCGTTCTCAAGTAAAACTCTGACGGTGGCTTCCCGCTGAGGCGTTAGTTTGTAGCCCTGGGATTGCAGCTGCTGCTTAATTTTTTCGATCCGTGCTTCCATGTGTCTCCCTCCCCCTGCAAAGCTACTGCCTACTGCACTTTTTTCACTCCTATTATTATAGGGGGTCTATACAAATAAAGTCAAACATTTTGAAACGAATCAAGATGATATGGAAGCTGTCAGCATAGGAGTGACCCATTGCATCATTACCGGGGTGATCCAAGTTTCAAAGGACGCGCTACCGATAAGAAGCACCATCATCACAGCAGTCAATCCTGCATAAGACAGCAACGGACGCAGCATCCCGTCTGACGGCCGGGTAGCGAGTATTTTGGTTTTGATCATATGGATGGAAAAAGTCATCGCAGCCACGCTGCAGACGAGCAGTACCGGAATGACGAGCAGGTTATGAGGAGCAACTGAAACCAAAGAAAATAGCAGTCCTTTCCACGAATATTGCCCCACCATATAACCTACTGAAAATCCGATTAGCACACCCTTGAGGAAATTCAATACAAGAATGCCCGGCAGACCGATAACCGAAAGGCCACACACCCAAATTAGGCCGACCCATTTTAGATGTAAAGATACGCTATCCCAAAAGGTCGAAGCCGCCTGCGAATCAGCGAAGCCCTGTTCGTTTTGATTGACCGTTACAAAAAAATCCTTCAGGTAACGGGACAAATCCTGTAACTGCTCCAGCGAGAGTGCGTTAACCATAAGTGCGCCAAAGACGACTCCCACCAGAAACAGCACAGCCAAGAAAACATAATACGGCGTCTGATCTTTTAACGTATGACGAAACCATTGCATCGGCGTCCTGCCCCTTTCATCTGCTTGTTTGTCCAAAAAACAACCGTAATCCGACGGCTGATGGCTAGAAATGGGGCAGCTTTCACTGCAGATCAAGCATCACGAATGATGTGCCAAGCCAGCGGCATAGATAATTTATGGTTATGAACAAGCAGACGCTGATATGCCTTTAGAGGGACAAGACTTTACTAGGACTTAGCTATTTTGCCGTATGTTCCACCACCACCGGATACAAGCGACAGTCGCCCCTCGCGTGAAAGCACAATTTGCTCTGCTAGCACTTTTCCGACGACTGCTGCTAACTCCTCCTGCGTAACCTCATGTAAAATATTCATTTCTGTTCCAAATGCAACCAATAGCTGGTTCAGCTTGGCTTTGCCCAGACCTGGAATAAACTCCAGGGGAATCTGGTAAATGTACGGCGGACGATGGGAAGGAATCATGGACTGTTCACGGTCGGCAATGCTCCATATTCGATCCAGCACACCTCGCACCAGCTTGGTATGACCACAGTCAGGACAACGTTCATCCGCCATCTGTTGCTCGTCAATAATCGTACCGCAGCTTTGACAGTAAGAACGATGGTATTTGCCCAGTTTCGGATTTAATCCGTAGTTGGCACGCACCCGTCGTCCTTCCCGCCGCTCCAAAGCCATTCTGAATTCATCAAAACACGGCTTTGCCAGTGATAATTTGTTGTATTCTCGTCCGATTTTCCCAAGTGAATGGGCATCTGAATTCGTGAGAAAGCTGAAGCGATCCAGTTCCGAAATCAAACCGGCCATAGATGAATCTGCGCTCAGCCCCAGCTCCACCCCGCTAACGAGCTCCATATCCAGCAGTTCCTCCATACGGGCCGCTGAGCTGCCGTATATGCCCTTATGAGGAGTAAACACGTGCGCAGGCACCATAATGCCTCCACGTCCGTAAATTTGCTGCTGCAACTCGCGTGGCGGCGCATAGATTCGTTGTGAGCTAAGATTAACATTTTTCATATGCCGGGCCAGCCATTGGGTAAAATCCTCCATCGCCGCCAGATCTGGAAAATAGGCCAGTACGTGCGCCTCAGGACGACCTTCAGCACGTATTTCCAGCTCCGTGCCAAGGAGAATAACCGTATCCCGGTATGCGATACCGCCGCCGCTGATTTCCTTCATTTCACCCGTATGTAAATAGGTACGAATATCCTCCTGTACATTAGGTGCATGGCAGTCAATGATACCGATCAGCCCAATTCCTTTACGACCGGAGGCTTCCTTAGCTATGTTGGCAAAGGTCAGATCGCGGCTGCCACTAATTTTGACCGGATTTCCCTTCTCTGTTCTGCCAATATGAATATGCAAGTCTGCAAAGTAGTCGTTAAGTTCTACTATATTTTCATCCATCCGCTTAGAAGCTCCCTGTATGTTGGCGGTGTTGCCACGCATAGACGGCCAGAATCGTTTTGGCATCACTAATCCGTCCTTCACGAATAAGCGTCTGTGCTTCTTCCAGCGTCACCTCAAACAGCTCCAGAAATTCATCCTCATCCGGTTCCATCTCACCTAACTCCAGTTCTTCGGCCACATACAGATGGATGATTTCATCCGCAAAGCCAGGAGAGGTATAAAAGGAGTGTAGCAGCTTCAACGACTTGGCAGTATAACCTGTCTCTTCTCTCAGCTCACGCCCCGCTGCTTCCATCGGGTCTTCACCCCGCTCTAGCTTACCTGCAGGAATTTCTACCTCACAGCGCCCCATCGCCTGTCTGTACTGGTCCACGACCAGCATTTTCCCTTCATGTAGAGCCAAAACAGCCACCGCACCTGGATGCTTTACGATCTCACGCTTTCCAGTGGAGCCGTCGGGAAGCTCTACCGTGTCTACCTGTAATGTAATGACCTTTCCCTCAAAAATAGGCTGTGTGGACACGGTCTTTTCCTCCAGCGCAGGATTGGAATAAGGCTTGCAATGTGCATCGTTTGTTGGATTGTTCAATTGTCCGTTCGTTTGCTCGTTCATCGGTAAGTTTCCTCCTTCATATCTATCTTTCTTTATTAATTATCACCAAAGTTAGTCTAACTTGTCCACTTTGTACATATGCTGGTGGTAGGATAACAAACTTCCTGTCATGAGGAGATGCAGAAATGAAAAGCTACCGTACTGAAAGCACACTCCATATCGTTGGTAAAGCCTGGCAGATTCAAGCACTCTTGCGTCAGTGGCAAAAGGAACACGGACCTACCGCCACCATCGCTTCGCTAGCTGTTCCAAAAAAGGTTCAGGTCTAAAGACGAAGGAACGCTGTTCCTGTCTTTAACCTGAACCTTTTTTCAGTATGTTGCAAGTGTATGATACAAGTTTATTTTGTGGTTTCTTGAATCAGAGCTATGACAACTTCAGCAACCTTCACCAGGTCATCGGCCTTGATTTTTTCCTCTGTTGTATGGATGTTCTGGTAGCCCACAGCCAAATTCACCGTTGGAATTCCAAGCCCGTTGAATACATTAGCATCTGAGCCACCACCGGAATGGAAGGTCGACGTTGCCAGTCCCAGTCCTTGAATTGCACGCTGCGCAACCTGTACAACTTCGTCATGCTCCGTAAAGCTGAATGCTGGATAGATGACTTCACTGCGGAACTCTCCCTGTGCACCAAATTCGCGTGTGGTGGTTTCCAGCGCTTCACGCATATGCTGGATTTGATGATTAACCTTTTCCTGCACAATACTACGTGCCTCTGCACGGATCAATACAAAATCGCATACCACATTCGTCGCGCCGCCGCCCTCGAAACTGCCGATGTTAGCGGTCGTTTCCTTATCAATCCGTCCTAGTTTCATTTTAGAAATGGCTTTAGAAGCGACCTGAATGGCACTAATGCCATCTTCGGGATTTACCCCCGCATGAGCGGACTTCCCAGTTATCTTCATTTCAATACGTGCCTGCGTTGGGGCAGCTATACAAATAGAGCCAACTTCACCATTCGAATCCAAAGCATATCCGAAATCAGAATCTAGCACTTCCGGCTTCATCGCCCGTGCACCCATTAAACCAGATTCCTCGCCAGCCGTAATCACGAACTGGATTTGACCATGGGGAATATTCTGCTCGCGCACGACACGAATCGCCTCGAACAAAGCAGCAATTCCCGCCTTGTCGTCAGAACCCAGAATCGTTGAACCGTCACTACGAATCCAGCCATCCTCACCCAACTGTGGCTTAATGCCTTTACCCGGAGTAACGGTATCCATATGGCAGGTGAAAAATAATTTGGGTGCTTTCTCCACACCTTCCGCTTTCCAGGTGACGATCAGATTGCCTGAACCATGTCCGGTTCTTTCACGAGAATCGTCTTCCATTACTTCCAGCCCGAGTGCATTAAACTTTTCTTTTAGAACACGTGATATTTCCTGCTCATTTTTCGTTTCACTATCCACCTGTACGAGTTCCATAAATTCCTGTACGATTCGGTCTTTTACTACTTTTACTGTCATTAAACTTTCCTCTCTTTCCCGATTACGCTACAATACGGATAGATGTTCTTATCTATGACTTAAACCTATCCTAAAGGAGTTACACATGTCGAACAAAAAATGGGTTCGTTTTTTCGTCTACATTATGCTCGCAGCTATGATTGGTTCTACGCTGTTCATGGTAATTGAGCCGTTTATTATGCCACTATAATAACTATACCGCTCAAGGTATCCGGCTGCTCTAAGGAACTATTGAAGCCTTGAGTGGACGAGCTGTTACGTAAAGCAAACAGGCGGGCTTTCGTGTACATACACAATAGCCCGCCTTACCTTTATTGGAAAGAATGCGTTTGCCATTGCGCAGCAAATGAAAATTGCTGTTCAAAGAACGGTACAATTTCCTTCGCAATCTGCTCCACCGACATAGGCTTCTGTATGCAGTCCTCCAATGATGTCACACCGTATTCCTGAATTCCGCACGGGACAATGCCCTCAAAGCCCTCATGCTGTATCCCTGATTTGATGTTAAAGGCAAAGCCATGGCTGGTTACGAAGCCCCGACGGTGCTTACACTTGTTGAATTTGACGCCAATGGCCGCAATTTTTAGATTCCCGATCCATACCCCCGTATATTCAGGCTTACGGCTTCCCTCAACCCCATAAGATGCCAACAACTGGATGATCACTTCTTCCAGACTTCGAAGGTATCCGTGCAGATTCAGCGCCTCCCGGTTGCCGAGCATAAGTAGAGGATATCCGACAAGCTGCCCCGGCCCATGATATGTAATGTCTCCCCCACGGTCAATCTGAAAGACGCTGATTCCCTGCTCCTTCAGTTGCTCTGGTGTGAGGAGCAAATGTTCAGGATGCCGCTGAGATCCAATCGTATAGGTCGGCGGATGCTGGAGAAGCATAAGCGTTTCTCTTGCCTCTCCCGCATCCAGCTTTCCCACAATCTCCTTCTGGACATCCCATGCATGGGCATATTCCATCCTATTCGTATAGGTTACATCAAGCGGTCGTCTGTTCACGGCCTATCACTTCCTCTCCGTACATTTCCCCCACTGTTCGGATGATTAGTACAGCTTCGTATCCAAAGTGTAGCCTTCTAGATTTTCTTTAACCCGTTGCAGGAATCGTCCGCAAATCACTCCGTCCAAAATGCGATGATCCAGCGACAAGCACAGATTAGCCATCGAGCGAACCGCAATCATATCATCAATAACCACTGGTCTTTTGACAATGGATTCAAAGGTAAGAATTGCAGCCTGCGGATAGTTAATTACCGGATAAGATAAAATCGAACCAAAGGAGCCTGTGTTGTTTACAGTGAACGTTCCGCCTTGCATGTCGTCCAGTTTGAGCGTGCCTTCCCGGGTTTTACGTGCCAAATCGTCAATTTCACGAGCTAATCCAGCAATATTTTTCTGGTCCGCTTTTTTAATAACAGGAGTAAGAACGGAGTCCTCTGTACCCACGGCTAGCGAAATATTGATATCTCTTTTGACGATAATTTTGTCCACAGCCCACACCGAATTCATGATCGGATATTCTTTGATTGCATTCACGACTGCTTTCATGAGGAAAGCCAGATACGTAATATTGATGCCTTCTTTTTGCTTGAACTCGTTTTTGATCTTGTTGCGGAGCATTACCAGGTTGGTCACATCCACCTCAATCGTCGTCCATGCATGTGGAATTTCGGAAACGCTTTGTCGCATATTGCGAGCAATTGCACTGCGAATGGGTGTAACATCAATAAAATACTCGGATCTGTTATTGTTGCCACCCTCAACTTCGATCACAGGAGCCTTTGGAGCCTCCGTCAAATGAATCCCACTGTTACGAACCGGAATAGCAGGGTCCATATTTTGAATCGGTGTGCTGTGCTGAGTGGCAGACTGCTGTCTTCCTGCAAAAGGAGAGCCTTGTCCTGATGTTGTCGCAGTCGGCTGTCCAGATACTCCAGTGGGAGCAGAACCGCCCTGCTGCACATAATTCAGCACGTCTTTGCGGGTAATTCTTCCCCCCATGCCCGTGCCTGGTACTTGGCTTAAGTCGACATTATGCTCAGCAGCCAGGGTTTGCACCGCTGGGGAAAAACGTCCTCTCATGGACTGGTCCGATCCAGCACTCTGCTGAGATTGTGTTTGTACGGTACTTTGAGATGCTGGTGCAGCAGGTGTCGCTCCTGATGCCGCCGCAGGTGCAGCCGACTTCGTCTGGATACGGCAAATTAACTCGCCTACCGCTACTGTCTGACCTTCCTCTGCCAACAGATCACCCATAATGCCGTCCAATGTGGATGGGATTTCTGCATTCACTTTATCTGTAATAACCTCGCAAATCGGCTCGAATTGCTCTACCGTTTCACCAGGTTGTTTGAGCCATTTGGCAATTGTCGCCGATACGAGCGATTCTGCCAATTGTGGCATGGTCACGTCGTTCCATTGTGTTTGGTCTGACATTTTTTCAACTCCTTAACATCATAGGAGGGAGCGTTTTACCGCTGCCCCCGCTATACTTTTGGAATGCTTTCGTCCAATCTAGCTTTTATTAATACATTGCAAGACGGCGCATGGCTTCCTTAACTTTATCCTTGTTTAACATATAAAACTTCTCCATCGGTGGACTGATCGGCATGGCTGGTACATCAGGAGCACATAGACGCTCAATCGGCGCATCCAGCTCGAACAGACACTCCTCATTAATAATTGCCGATACCTCGGCACCGATGCCGCCCGTTTTGTTGTCCTCATGCACGATTAATACCTTACCTGTATGTCGTGCAGCCTCAATAATGGCTTCGCGGTCCAGCGGTTGGAGTGTGCGCAAATCCACAACATGTGCGGTAATGCCCTCTTCCTTCTCCAATTCCTCAGCAGCCTGCATGACAAAATGCAAAGGCTGGCTATATCCGATGACCGTAATATCGTCACCCTCACGTAATAGATTAGCCTTGCCAATCGGAACGATATAATCATCCTCAGGCACTTCACCCTTGATCAGCTTGTAGGATTTTTTATTTTCAAAAAACAGCACTGGATCAGGGTCACGAATGGCTGCTTTCAGCAATCCTTTTGCGTCATAAGGTGTAAATGGAGCAACAATTTTCAAACCCGGCGTACCAAAAAAGATAGATTCTGGACACTGAGAGTGATACAAACCACCAAAGATACCACCACCGATTGGCGCGCGGATTACCACAGGACAGTTCCAATCGTTGTTAGAGCGGTAACGGATTTTAGCTGCTTCACTAATAATCTGATTTGTCGCCGGAAGCATGAAGTCCGAATATTGCATTTCGGCAATCGGCTTCATTCCGTACATGGCTGCACCAATCGCAACCCCGGCAATAGCCGATTCAGCCAATGGCGTATCCATGACACGTTGCTCACCGAATTGGTCCATAAGCCCCTTTGTCGTTGTAAAGACGCCGCCCTTCACCCCGACATCCTCACCTAATACAAAAACCGTTTCATCCTGCTCCATCTCTTCTTTCATGGCAAGACGAATCGCATCAATATATTCCATAATCGCCATTGTTACCGGCCCTCCCCATCGCTATCTGCATACACATGCAGCAGCGTATCTTCGGGCTTTGGAAAAGGCGCTTTATCTGCATATTCAATCGCTTCCTTGACTTCGAGCAGCAGCTCAGCCGACAGATCCGCATCCTTGGCCTCATCCCAAATGCCGCATTCAATCAAGTAGTTTTTCATACGGGCTACGCCATCCTTGGCCCAGTTCTCATCCACTTCCTCCTTGGTCCGGTAAGCCAGATCATTATCCGAGGTGGAGTGAGGAGACAGACGGTACATCATGGCTTCGATCAGCGTAGGACCTTCACCGCGGACAGCACGTTCCCGTGCTTCCTTCACCGCCGCATATACCGCCAACGCATCATTACCATCGACTCGAATCCCTGGAAAACCATATCCCAAAGCACGGTCGCTTACCTTGCCTGCCAACTGTTTATGAATCGGAACCGATATCGCATATTGATTGTTCTCGCACATAATGATGACTGGCAGCTTCTGTACACCAGCAAAGTTACAGCCTTCGTGAAAATCTCCCTGATTGCTGGAGCCTTCCCCAAACGTAACAAACGAAACAAAATCCTTTTTCTGCATTTTGGCAGCCAAAGCTACACCTACTGCATGCGGAACCTGTGTCGTTACTGGGCTGGAGCCAGTCACAATACGCAGCCGTTTACTACCAAAATGTCCTGGCATCTGACGACCACCGCTATTGGGATCATCTGCCTTGGCAAATGCCGACAGCATTAGTTCGCGCGGCGTCATTCCTACCGCAAGCACGAATCCATAATCCCGATAATAGGGAAGAAAATAGTCCTTTTCCCGGTCAAGGCCGAAAGCTGCACCTACTTGTGCCGCCTCCTGTCCAATGCCAGAAACGTGGAAATTAATTTTCCCTGCCCGTTGCAGGAGCATGTTGCGCTCGTCAAATCTTCTTGCGAGCAACATATATCTGTACATATCAATAACTTGTCCGTGAGTAAGTCCCAGCTGTTCATGTCTGAAGCCAGCGTCTACAGCGCCTTTAGAACTCATTGAGGCACCTCCTTAAGTGTCAAACATCCTACTTCCAGTACCTAGTACCATCTTGTCTTAAAACCTGGTACTAAACTCTGGCTAACCCCATTATAATCCTTTTCTCCCCAAAAAGAAAAGCACCGATTTATTTGAAACGTTTATATGCCAATCGCCTGTCCATCAACGGCCAACATCGCTTCTCCCAAAATCTCCGACAACGTCGGATGCGGATGAATAAGTTGTCCGACTTCCCATGGCGTAGCATCCAGCAGTTGCGCAAGAGCGGCCTCGCTGATCAGATCCGTCACATGCGTACCGATCATATGTACACCGAGAATATCATTGGTCTTCTCGTCGGCCACTACTTTGACGAAGCCGTCCCGACTGCCGTATACTAGCGATTTTCCGATAGCTTGAAAAGGGAACTTCCCTGTCTTCACCTGATGTCCACGCTCACGGGCTTCTTGCTCCGTTAAGCCGACGCTCGCGGCTTCAGGACGTGTATAAATACACCGCGGAATCAGATGGTTAGGTACACTGTGAAACTCTTCGCCCGCCATATGATGAACCGCCTGCAAACCTTCATGGCTCGCCGCATGCGCCAGTTGTAAGCCGCCGATGCAATCTCCAATGGCGTAAATATGTGGTTCATTCGTCTGCAAATGCTCATTAACCGAGATAAAGCCACGCTCTACGCGGATATCCGTATTTTCCAGCCCGATATTTTCCACATTTGCCTGACGCCCTACAGAAATGAGCAATTTGGAAGCGCTGAGGGTTTCGGTTTCTTCCCCTTTTTGCACCTCAATCTGTACGCCTTCCTCATCTTTGCCGTATGTTTTAGCCAGCACTTGTGAACCCGTCAGCACCTTGACACCACGCTTGGTTAACAAGCGCTGCATTTCACGCGAAACGTCTTCGTCTTCCGTGGGAATAAGTCGATTCGCAGCTTCAACCACCGTAACCTCCACGCCAAAATCATTTAGCATGGAAGCCCACTCTACGCCAATAACACCACCGCCCACGATAATCAGGGATGCTGGTAGCTCCTCCATAGTTAACGCTTCGTCACTGCTCAGAATAAATTCGCCATCTGGCTCCAGTCCGGACAGCACACGCGGGCGTGATCCCGTTGCAATAATGAGATGTGCAGGAACAATCGTCTCCATCTCACCATCTTCTAGTTCCACAGCAACTGCCCCGCTTTTTGGAGAAAATATAGACGGCCCAATCACGCGTCCCTTACCGCTCAGCACCGTAATTTTATTTTTACGCATCAAAAATTGAACGCCTTGATGCAGTTGCTCCACAACGGCTTCCTTACGCTCCTGAACCTTAGGAAATACAAGCTGTGCTCCCGATGTCTCAATACCGTATTGTGCACTTTCCTTAATCGTCGCATATACTTCCGCACTGCGCAGCAAGGCTTTACTCGGAATGCAACCACGGTGCAGACAGGTTCCGCCAAGCTTGTCCTTTTCGATGATAACCACTTCCTTGCCTAGCTGGGCGGCACGAATGGCTGCTACATACCCCCCGGTTCCTCCACCCAAAATAGCGACATCACAATGTATAGTCATGTTTCTCCTCCATTAACAATTGATTATATATAGCTTATTGTACTCTCTTTATTTCACTGTACAAAATATAGCATTTAGGCATAGGCTACAAAAAAGATAACCCTTTAATCCAGATATCTTTCCATATCATTCATACAGCGCATCTCGTAATTTAGTAGACATCCTTGGACTTTGTGCTGATTTGGCTCGCAGCGCCTTGCGAAATGATTCATTTTGCTTGCGCAGAAAGTTCAGCTCTGTCTCCAGCTCAGTGATGAGTTCTAGAGCTTGCGGGCTGATCAGCCCTTGCTCCAGTAATGCTCCTTTTTTGGCACTATAATCCGTATTTTTTTCGTCCATGCCTTTCACTCTTCCCTTCATTCCACTACGCTTCACCATATCATGCCAGAGGCGGCAGAGCAATGACGACCACATTTACGTTTTAGGAATAGACATACAAAAACATGTCGAAAAACAATATATTTTCTCTAGTCTGTATGCGGCTGGTTATGGTAATCTATAATGGCGTTTTCTTTCGGAGAAGAAGTTTTACAGTGTTATGTACATGTTACAGAGAGGGGAATTCGCTTTGCCTACAGGACGAATTACGATTATTACAGGCCCCATGTTCAGTGAAAAATCCGGCGAATTGATTCGCCGCTGTCAAAAACTAATCCAATACGGGCATCGTAAAGTGGTCGCTTACAAACCCGCTGAAGATAACCGCTATGCCGAGGACGAAATAGTAAGCCGGATCGGATATCGGCTGCCCGCTATCTCTATCCCCAGAAAACTCACAGATGAGCTCGTTCAGCGTATTTTGCAAGAAACAAAAGATGCCGACGTGGTTGCCTTTGACGAAGTCCAGTTTTTCAGTCGTCATATTATGTCGCTCGTACAAGAGTTAGCTTATTGCGGCAAGCATGTAATTGCCGATGGGCTGAATCTGGATTATCGGGGCAAGGAGTTCGGCTATGTCGGTGGTCTGCTCGCCATGGCGGATGACATCGAGAAGCTGACTTCCTTTTGCGCTGTATGCGGTAGCTCGGAAGCAGTATTTACGCAACGTATGGTAAATGGTAAACCTTCCACTGTAGGACCTATTGTGATGATCGGTGACTCTGAGGCTTATGAGCCTCGCTGTCGAAATTGCTTTATACCTCCTCATAAAGTGAACTGCGATTAGTAGACAGATAGATCGACAAGCTGCAATATGCCTACGTGAGTACCAGTTACTTTTTTCTTGCATTTTTTTGGAACGATTCGAACCATTGCCCCGTATATCCGGTTAAGCTGTACAAGTTTTTAGTTTTCGTTTGTATATCATGACCATGAGGTTATCTGGGGGGACGGAATAATGAGTTTTTTCAACAAAATCTTAGCAAGCGCAGGAATCGGTTCAGCTAAAGTCGATACACTGGTAGATCAAGCCGTATATGTGCCTGGGGAAGAACTTAGTGGCATCATGCGCATCAAAGGCGGCAAAATTGATCAGGAAATCGGCAAAATTGACATTGAGCTCAAGACTGAATATATCGTGGAGCACGATGATAAAAAAACTACCACCACCTGCTGCATTGCACGGATCAAGGTATCAGATGGCTTTCATCTACAGCAAGGACAGGAGCTTGAAATTCCTTTTTCCTTCAGATTGCCGTTGGAAACTCCTGTTACTCACGCCAAACAGCCCGTCTGGCTGGAAACAGCATTAGATATTGGCATGGCTTTGGACCCAACCGATCGTGATTCACTCAAAATCGAGCCACATCCCTATATGAATACAGTCTTTGAGGCGGTTCACCTGTTGGGCTTCCGATTCCGTTCCTCCACCTGCGAACGTCACCCTAAGCTGGGACGCGGTGTTCCGTACGTACAGGAATTTGAATTTACGCCCGGATCAGAGTATGCACGTGATATCGAGGAGCTGGAGCTGATTATGCAGTTGGAACCCGAGGGTGTGCATGTGCTTGTAGAAGTAGACCGCAGGGGCAGAGGGTTATCTGGTTGGCTGGAGACTGCCTTTGATATGGATGAGCGTCATGCCTGGTTGAGCTTAAGCCGGGAAGAGCTATCCTATGGACCAGATCACATAGCAGATGCGCTTGAGGAATTGATTGACAGGCAAATTAGATAACAATGTAAAGCACAAACAAAAAAACTCCTAACCAATTTACTGCATCGGTTGGGAGTTTTTATTAATTATAAGAATTTTTTAATGATGGTCCTCAATCGTCTGTATAAACTAAAGTGGCAACATATCCTGTCTTTCCGCCTTATGCTTACACTCTTTACACACCCCGTACAGCGAACCATTGTCATCCGCATAGAAGGTTAATTTGTCTTCTTTTTTACAAAAGGAGCATTTTTGCTTGCCTGTACCCTGGATAGAGTCAGACAGTCCAAATCCAGTTGGGGCCTGAATACCTGCTGCTTTTGCATTCGCGCGTGAACCGGAAGACACTTTAGACTTAGATTCATTTCCTGTGCGGGATTGTCGAGCGGACTTACGAGGACGAAATTCAACGACATTACTGCCCCGCTGTTCATGCACTTGTTTGTTGCTGCTGCGACTACGCCTTGCTTTAACAATCCAACCCAACGCCACCAACAACACGCCGAAGAACACCCAAGTCAGACTATTCCACATGCTCTCATCCCCGCCTTTGCTTTAGAATCAATTGGGTTAATACCACTAGCCCGTTCAATGCGATGACTTAGCCTATAGCTTTATTCATTGAAATTATACCCGTTATACAGCCTCTGTGCTGTTCATCCGATTGTCTACCCATATAAAAAACGTACCCTCCAGTGCAATATCCGACTCGCCTCTAAGCAAGAAATTGAGCATATTAGGTAAATCATCTTTTCCTAAGGAGTACATTGCCCCGTTTTACAAATTGTACATCATCCTTTTGAAAAACGATAATATCCCCTCTATGAAGATCGTTCTCCTTATCATAGCCCAATGGTGAGAATAAAAATGGCCCAGATGGCTACATTACTCCCCTTGATAATAAAAATCAATGAATCTTTTCGTCAACGGATTAAACTTATCAAAGCGTTTGCGATGCGGTAAAAAACCTGACTTATGTACTTGTTCTGCTAGTGTTTCTACATGTTCAAATCGCTTGAAAAAGGGCAACGCGAAAGTGTAGATATCTTCAATAATCTCTTGGATCACCCGTTCTCTTTCTGCTTCTGTGGACACAAGGTAATCCCTGTTTCCCGTATATTTCTTGGTGAGAGCAATCAGCTCACTGTGAAAACAAGCCCCAGTACTATACTTCTTTTTTATTCTTTTGGATTCCACGATAATATAAACTTTTAATGCACCATATTTCGTCGCACCAAAACAAATTCCAAATATAAATTCCTTGGTTTCTTTTTTCAAAACTTTTCTGCTTTTCAGATATTTAAAATCATTCAAAAATGGTGTAGCTATGATTTTTTCTATCGCTAACTGACGTAGGTCACTTGCTTTAAGTTCAGTCTTATTGTCCATGATGTCACTCCAACCCAAAGAATTTCCCACCATTATATCATATCTTTCCAATTACAGATTCCTCATATCTACACCCTTTAATCACAATATATTAATAAAAAAGAAAAAAGCCGCTCACAATAGAGCAGCTAGTTCCTCTTAAACATAAAAAGCAGTATACGAATTATACTTTGAATTTACCAATTTGCCCTTGCAGATCCTCTGCCATCGTAGACAGGTTTCTTGCAGATGAAGCAATTTCCTCCATGGACGCCAGCTGTTCCTGAGTTGCGGCAGATACGTGTTGTGTCCCTGCTGCGGCTTCCTCAGCAATCGCTGAAATTTGTCTGACAAAACCAACAATCTCATCTGTACTTGCAGACATTTGTTCTGATCCGGCAGAAACCTCTTCAATTTCACTGGCCACTTTATTTACGGTTTCCTGAATTAGTTCAAAGGATGCGCCTGCATTTTGTACAACTTCACGACCTGTCATGACATCCTTCCCGTTAGACGCTACCGCCTCAATAGCATGGGTAGTATCCTTTTGAATCAATCCCACTAGCTCCGTAATTTGTTGAGCTGAATGAGCCGATTGTTCAGCCAACTTGCGAACTTCGCCTGCAACTACAGCAAATCCGCGACCATGTTCTCCTGCACGGGCCGCTTCAATCGCAGCGTTCAAGGCAAGAAGGTTGGTCTGACTAGAAATATTGGTGATAACATCAATGATCTTGCCAATTTCGTCTGAGCGCTCTCCCAATCCAGCCATGAGATCTGCCAATCCATTCATCGAATCATTCACGGCATTCATCTGCGTAACTGCCTGTTGAATCATCTGGTTACCTTCAGCCGATTTATGGGCCGCATCTTGCGCAGATGCGAATACATTTTGCGCGCGGATGGCGATTTGCTCAACACCGATAGACATTTCCTCAATAGCTTGGGACGATTTCGTCACCATATCTACCTGGTCTCCTGTTCCAGTAGCTACTTCTTGCACCGTTTCGGTTATTTGTGCAGAAGCTTGGCTATTTTGCTCTGCGCTGGCCGTCAATTCTTCTGAGGAAGTGGTTACCAACTCAGTCGTCTTACTCACAGATTGAATCAGTTGACGAAGGTTCTCAACCATGACATTGAAGGAATGTGCCAACGTACTGATCTCGTCCTTGCCCTTCACAATGATAGCTTCACTTGTAAGATCACCCGATGCAATACTTTCAGCAGCACGACTGATCCGCAAGATAGGTTTAGAAATAATTTGGGCTATGATGATTGCCATGATCAATGCTAATATAACGGCTGCTATACTCAAAACGATGACCAATTGTCTCCCTGAAATAAAGTTGTCAACAGCTTCTTTCGTAGTCTGTTTAGATCCATCTGCATTCAATTTAATGAGCTGACTGATCATATCGTTTGAACTATACCATAACTTATAGGACTCTTGATGAAGGATGCTTGATTGAGCATAATCATTAGCTTTACCTGCTTCGATCACTTCAGGCAACTTAGCCAAATACTCCGTATAATTTTTGGAGAATTCTTCATACATTTCACGTTCTTTAGGGGTAGCAATTAATTTTTCGTATGTTTTTCGGCCTTCCTCAACCTTTTTTAAAACCTTATCATATTCACCCTGAACCTTCTCCATTTCCTCTGGGTCACGTTCTACAATAATGTTTAATGAAATCCGCTCTACATCAGATACATCACCATTTAGTGTTCCCAGTATGGTCACACTTGGCATCCAATGGCTATCAATTGCCATCGAAGTGTCACCTAGGTTTTTCATTTTTGAGATAGATACTGTACTAATCACGATCAGCAGGATTATTACCGCAAGAAAACCCAATATCAATTTTGTTCGAATGTTAAATTTCATATATTCGCTCCTCAGTTCTCTTTATATTAGATACTATATCGACAAGAAACGACACTTTGTTTATATCAAAATTAAAGAGAATTTCAGAACTGTTTACAAAAGGAAAATTTCCCTTCGTGATGGTTGGTGCAACTGATTCAGGTTTATTTTATAACCTCGTGGAGAGCATTATGTTTTAGAATCCCCAACAATTGTATCGTCATATAGCGAGGGAGATGCTGAAAATCTTTATTCACTTATTCCATCAAACTTATAAGTTCTAAAAAAAGGATACCCAGAAACGGGTATCCCTTTATGTTTTACTTCCTAGCAATCACCATAAATCGTTCTGAATTTGTTCTTATTCCTATTTCGGTTTGATTGTCCACAATAAATTGTTGGAGTATTTGAAAATCAATTTCTTTTTCTCCGAAGTTAGGAATAATTGGAGTGTGTTTCAAGAGGAATATTAAGTCTGCAGGAGTCTGATAATATTCGTTTGCATTGAATTCAAATGACTGTATATCGTTAAAGCCCGCATCACTTAATTCGGTAATATATTTAGCTTTTAACGAGTCTTTCTTAGCACCCCATGCCTGTCCTCTTCCAAACGCTTCTTTAATATTTAATTTGTCGTTTTCGCTTACTTGCTGTGTCAGGAACATACCACCCTTTACTAACACCTTTGCTATTTCTTTTGCATAAAAACATGAATGTCGAGAAGAGATTACATTAAAGAAGTTCTCAGGAAAATTTAGATTTTCAGCATCCATCTGGAGAAAACGAACATTTGCTATGTCTGATTCAGCAGAATTCTTGGTTGCTGTTTCAATCATTCCGGTGGAATGGTCAATCCCAACTAGAAGTAATGCAGAATCTGCTATTGATAAAATTGCTTCCCCGCCGCCAGTACCGATATCAAGCAATATATCCGACTTCTTGCATGTCTTCGCCACTTCATTGTAGAAGTCCCATTTTACTCCTTTGGAGATACATTTCACATTGCTGAAATCCCATCCGTTGATTTTTCCAACCTTATCATAAAACTCTTTATATTCTATTGAATTCATTTTTCTTCCACCTTCCAATTAAGGATAAAAACTACGGGTTAGCACCGATATCATTCAGAATTTTAGTTTTTGTAGCCAAAAGGATAGACTTCTCCCTTGACGGCTGGTACGCGTTTTTTCCAGCCCGGAAACTAAATACCTCGAACAATACGGAATGACATCCGATTCACCTCATTTGAAAGATTGTCTTAATTATATTTCTTATAGAGCTTGTCGATCAAGCAATAGTTCAATAACAATTCCAACCCTCTCCCTTGGTAGAACGACGACTGATAGCAATGAAATGACGATAATTGAAGAAAACTTTAAATTGTCCAGTTGAAATTGAAAATCGTTCACAAAAAATACCGCTCCTTTACTGGTTCTTGAAAGAACCAATAAAAAGGCGGTATTAGTTTTCTACTATTCAGAAGTTTATCGGTAATCTGGGCGGCTGTTTTGGAGATTAGAAGCCATCCCTGCAATTATCATTGATAAACGTCAAACCACAAAAATCCCTTGCTTCATCAATTATTCTGACTCTTTCAGGACACCTTATTCTCAATCCGCAGCTTATCTGCCACCATCGCTATGAATTCACTATTGGTTGGTTTGGACTTACTGATATTAATGGTGTAACCGAACAGGTGTGAAATGCTGTCGATATTTCCACGGGTCCATGCTACCTCGATAGCATGACGAATGGCGCGTTCTACGCGAGATGCCGTCGTTTTGAACTTCTCGGCGATTGCCGGATATAATGTTTTGGTGATGGCTCCCAAAATTTCGATATTATTGTACACCATCGTAATGGCTTCACGTAAATATTGATAGCCCTTGATGTGAGCTGGTACACCAATTTCATGTATGATGGCTGTGATACTGGCATCCAGGTTTTTCGTCTTACCCATAGGTACTACGTTGGACCGCATGGATGAAATGGTCACCGGACTGCTGCTAACTAACTGCGGTCCCACCAATTGGCGAACACGGTTAGCCAGCACTTCCATGTCAAACGGCTTCAAAATATAATAAGATGCCCCGAGCTGTACGGCCCTTTGTGTAATATTTTCTTGACCGAATGCAGTCAGCATAATGATTTTCGGCTGTGGAGTCAGGTTCATTTCTCTCAAACGCTCCAACACACCGAGACCATCCAGGTGAGGCATAATAATATCTAAAATAAGTACATCAGGTATGTTGCGGGATTCTGCGATGCGTTGGAGCACTTCTTCGCCGTTATAGGCGATTCCTGTAACTTCCATATCCTCCTGATCGGAAATATATTCAGCAAGCAAATTCGTAAATTCCCGGTTGTCATCAGCCAACAATACCTCAATTTTTTGCAATGTACTTCCTCCTCATTGAGTGATATTCCATTGTGATATCTGTTTACAGTATATAAATATTTCTTGTCGGAGTATATGATTTCGACATCGAATTATGAATTCCTTCTGTCGAAAATTATTTTTATTTATTTTTTTTAGAGTTTCTATTATAATTGATTCTTTATCTTGCAATTATGAGTTATTCCTCTGCTTTTCGACAAAAAAATCTTAAGGCCACTAGCTCGCCTTAAGATTAGAAGATGATTTCAAGCTTACGTTATTCTGCATGATTCCTGCATCGCGCAGCATCCATTCGATAAAACAACCGTAACCTGATTTAGGATCATTCACAAATACATGTGTCACAGCCCCGATAAGCTTACCATTTTGGATAATCGGACTACCGCTCATTCCTTGCACGATTCCTCCGGTCTTATCCAGTAGCTTTGGATCTACAATGCGTATCACAAGTCCTTTGGTTGCTGGTTTGTCCTGCTGAGAGATGTGTACAATTTCCGCCTGAAACCGCTGAATTTGTTGACCTTCCAGCACAGTTAAAATTTCTGCCGGTCCTTCTTTTACTTCATTCGCAAGAGCCACTGGAATAGGAGTCGAATACAATCCATATTGCGGCTCATCTGACATTTTCCCAAAAATTCCGAAATTCGTATTTCGTTCAATATTTCCTAATACCCGATGATCTTTGAGAAAATGAGCGCGTTTTTCTCCTGGTTCCCCACTTTGGCTTTTCGCAATTGACGTCACATTGGATTGCACAATCTCTCCGCTCCCCACGACAATAGGGGTTTGGGTATTCATATCGGTAATTACGTGGCCCAAGGCCCCGTATACACCCTGGTCGGGTGCGTAAAACGTTAATGTACCTACACCTGCAGCCGAGTCTCTAATATACAACCCAAGCCGCCACGCTTTATCATCTTGATCATATGCTGGTGTTAACTTGGTGGAAATGGTCTGCTCCCCTCGACAAAGCGTGATGTCGAGCGGTTTTTTGTTCTTACCTGCTTCGTCTACTGCCTCAGCAACCCTTGCCAGGCTATTGAGTGGCTTGCCGTTCATGTGTGTAATTCGATCCCCTAGGCGAATCCCTGCTGTTTCACCAGGTGACACCTTACGATCATTACTTTCCTGAATGATATGGTGACCGACGACAAGCACTCCTGAAGATTTTACTTTGACCCCAATCGTCTGCCCCCCCGGGTATACTTTTAAATCGGGGACTACACTTTCTTGGGTTGTCCTCATGCTTTTAGAGCCGAACAAATCCAAAGAAGCTTGTGGAGGCAGCGCTGCTTGCACATACTGAGCGTTACCGATAGAACACATAAGAAAAACAAGCAAAAGACCGAGCAATTTGATCCTGGAGTAAAAATTCAATGGCTGTCACGCTCCCTTTGCTTCTTTCGCTTGACGAGTAAAGGTGGTCGCCAATTGCGTACCTATAAGGTAACCTTGCCCCCAGGCTTTTATAACTGTTAAACATTACGCCAGCCGCTCTTTTCAGGCTTTCTTTCCTTCCGCCAAATTCAGCATTTCCTGTGCGTGATGCAATGTTTTTTCGGTAATTTCCACGCCGCCCAGCATCCGTGCCAATTCCTTGACACGCCCGTCCTCCGTAAGTCCCTCAATTTGAGTCATGGTCCGTCCATCATGAACATTTTTCTCAATAAGGTACTGATGATCTGCCATACATGCCACCTGTGGCAAATGAGTAATGGAAAACACCTGACAAACGGAAGATAAACGATATAGCTTCTCGGCAATGGATTGAGCTGCACGACCACTCACCCCGGTATCCACCTCGTCAAAAATGAGTACTGGAATTTGATCATGACGCGCAAAAATACTTTTCATCGCCAACATGATACGTGATAGCTCACCGCCTGAAGCGATCTTACCAAGTGGACGTAGTGGCTCACCTGGATTGGGGGAAATAAGAAATTCCGCATTATCTATGCCTTGCTTGGTAGGTCTTACCTTCAGACCTTTATACTCATATCCGCGTGGATCTTCAATTGGATCAATGCGCACCTTGAGTGACGTTCTTTCCATCTGCAGGTCTTTTAACTCCTGCTCCACTTGCTCTGCAAGCTCTTCAGCACAAATTTCACGTGCTTCTGTAAGCTCTTCCGAAATCTCCAGCAAATCGGAAAGCAACTCATCCCGTTTTGCAATGAGCTGCTCCAGCCGCTCATCTTTATTTTCCAGCAGATCGGTTTCCTGCTCAATACGGCTATAGTATTCCAAAATCTGCTCTATACTATCACCATATTTTCGCTGTAATCCGGTAATTTGATTCAAACGTTGCTCCACTTCATGCAGCTTGCCTGGATTAAATTCAATATCCTCACGATAAGAACGTAATTGGAATGCTGCGTCCTCTAACTGGTAAAAAGCAGACTGAATCTGCTCCGCAATAGGCTGAAGGCTTTTGCTGTCATAGCTTTGGACATCGTTCAATCTGGACAATACGTTATTGATCGTATCCAGCCCACCTCTGCCGCTTAGCAGTTCGTATGCTCCTGATATCCCATCCATCATTTTCTCACTATGGGATAGCTTGACCCGTTCCTCTGCCAATAATTCATCTTCTCCCAATTTCAACTCCGCCGCAGCGATCTCTTCTAATTGAAATCGGTACATATCCAAAAGCTGATAAGCCTTTTGACTGGAGCTTTGCAGTTCTCTTACTTCTTTTTCCGCTTTGACAAAAGCATTGTAACGCTCACGGTAAAGCGTTTTGACTGGACCGATCACCGAATCACCGAACGTATCCAGAAGCGCCAGATGGCGATCTGCACGTAGCAGGCTTTGATGCTCATGTTGCCCGTGGATATTGACGAGCTGCTCACCTACCTCACGCAGCATCGTTAAATTAACCATCTGGCCGTTAATTCGAGAAGAGCTTTTCCCCTGAACCGTAAGTTCGCGACGAATCAGCAAATGCTCCTCCGCATTGGCCTTAATCCCTTGTTCCTCAAGTGTTTTCCAAACTGGATGTTTTACCGGCAGCTCAAACAAGGCTTCCATCTCTGCTTTATCACAACCGTAACGTACTAGATCAGCAGAGCCCCTACCGCCTGCAATCAGCCCAAGCGCATCGATAATAATGGATTTACCAGCACCTGTTTCCCCGCTCAAGACATGAAACCCTTTATAAAAATGAACATCGACGGCCTCTACGACCGCCAAATTCCGTATAGACAAAGTGACCAGCATCGTTCTTTCACCTCTATGATGTACAAATTAAAACGCCTAATATGCGTAGCCATTATAATTAGGAAATGTAGCCCATAAGACGATTCACGATAGCTTCGCTGTTTTCTTCCGATCGGCAAATAATCAAAATGGTGTCATCTCCGCTAATCGTACCCATAATCTCGGACCATTCAATATTGTCCAATAAAGCAGCAATCGAGTTGGCTGTTCCCGGCAGACACTTCATCACAATCAGATTGGTTGTGTAGTCAATATGCAAAAAGTTATCGACCAACGTACGTTTCAGTTTCTGGGCCGGATTGTAGCGCTGATCTGAAGGCATTGAATATTTATATCTGCCATCGTCCATTGGAACCTTGATCAGCAGCAGCTCCTTGATATCACGCGATACGGTCGCCTGTGTGACCTGAAAACCAGCCTTACGCAATGCTTCAACCAGATCATCCTGCGTCTCAATCTCATGTTGTGAAATAATTTCCCTAATTTTAATATGTCGTTGACCCTTCATATAATCCTCCTATGGATTAACCTTCATATTCCTCTTCTTCGAGGTCTTCCACTAATGTAATAAGGCGAATACTTCGCTCGTCCGTATCAACGTACAATACACCCGCGCAACCCGGATAGAGCAACAAATACGGCATGAGCCTGTCCCGTAAATCAGGACCACTCCACTCCATTGGTTTCTTGCGGCGTGACGTTTTGACCATATATGTCGAACCGTTTCGTACAGCCACGTAGTCTATAAACAAACGGCTATACACGGTATGTCCATTCACTTTAAAAGCAAGCGGTATTTTCATTTTCCCACCCACTACTTCATAACCTGCTTCTTCGAGTATATCTATAGCAGGCCCTTCATCCAAATCCTCGTTAATCGGTATTGTCTTTAGCACAAGCGGCCCTGGCTCCTTCAACCAGGCACGCAGGCTATATAAAGCCCATATCCCTAATATCACCCCGATTACAGCGATGATAATCGTATCATATCTTGTGTCCATGGACCGATCACCTCATGGACATATTCTAGGACAAGATGTAAAATTCCTTTTCCTTTGTACATCTCATTATAGGCGAACGTGAGTTCTATAATCAATCCCTCACACCAAAAAGAGGTTCCCTTAAGTTCACAGAACTCATGGAGAACCCCTGAATGTTACTTACGCGATGGACCATTATTAAAAGTCTGCCCTGCTTCCTGAACAGTACGTTCAATTAGTGGTCTGAAATCCATCTTCTCCAGCTGCGATTCTGCAGCAGGAAGCCCATCCAAACGCCAATGCGCTAAAAATTCAATATTGCCTTCTCCACCTGTAATAGGCGAATAAGCCAAACCTTGCAGCGTAAGTCCAAGCTCATGCGCAAACATCAGAATGGTCTGCAACACTTCTTTATGCGTAGCAGGATCACGGACCACACCGGATTTTCCGACCTTTTCGCGTCCAGCTTCGAATTGCGGCTTGATTAGAGCTACAATATCAGCAGGTTGATGCAATAAGGCAAGCAACGGGGGCAAAATAATACGTAATGAAATAAACGAAACGTCAATACTTGCGAAATTCGGGACAGAACCATTCAAATCCGCAGGTGTCATATATCTGAAATTCGTTTTTTCCATTACGCATACTCGTTCATCATTACGAAGCGACCAATCCAGCTGATTATAACCCACATCAATGGCGTATACGTATTCCGCTCCATGCTGAAGTGCACAATCCGTAAAACCTCCAGTGGACGAACCAATATCCAGCATTGTCCTGCCCTTCATATCCAGCTCAAATTGACGAATGGCCTTCTCTAGCTTTAATCCTCCACGGCTTACATACGGATGCACCGAACCCTTAACTTTAAGCTCGCTGGCGCGTGGTACCTTCATACCCGCTTTCTCTATCCGTTCGCTGTCCGCCAGCACTAGACCAGCCATAATCGCAGCTTTAGCTTTTTCACGGCTTTCAAAAAAGCCTTGTTCTACAAGTAATACATCAATGCGTTCCTTCGGAACAGACATGTTAATCTCCCTTTAGGCAGCCAGGCTGCTCTTGTCATACTTTTTATAAACGTCATGGTCTTCGCTTCAAGTTACCCTATACGGACTGTCCCATGCCATATGCTGGTTCAGCAGCCCATTTACGCAGCTTTAAGCATACATCTTCAATGGTAAGCCCTACTTCAGCACGCTGCTCTTTAATGGAGCCATGCTCCACGAACAGATCGGGAATCCCCATTAGGCGCACCTGCGCCTCTTGTATTTCGGCTTTGGCGTAAAATTCCAGTACAGCGCTACCCAAGCTTCCTGCTTCAGAAGCTTCTTCCAATACGATCAGCTTCGTATGCTGACGAGCCAGCTCACGCAACATATCCTCGTCCAAAGGCTTCAGGAAACGGGCATTCACTACGCCCACTTGCAACCCTTCACGTTTCATCGCCTCCGCAGCCTCTGTCGCCACCTGGAGCATCGGTCCTGATGCAATTACAGCAAAGCCCTCACCCTTACGCAGGAGCTCCCAACTGCCGATGGAAATAGCCTGTAATTCTTTATCCAACGGCACGCCAACCACATTAACACGCGGGTAACGATAAGCAATTGGACCGTCTTCATAATCGAGCGCTGTTTTCATCATATGGCGTAGCTCGTTCTCATCCTTTGGCATCATAAGCACAAGATTCGGGATATGACGTAAGAATGCCACATCAAACACGCCATGATGAGTTTCTCCGTCAGCCCCAACAAAACCTGCACGGTCAATCGCGAACATTACGTTCGCATTATGACGACAGATATCATGCACAATCTGGTCATAAGCACGCTGCATAAAAGTCGAATACACCGCAAACACCGGTTTCAGCCCTTCCATTGCCAACGCAGCACACATGGTAGCTGCATGCTGTTCAGCAATGCCGACGTCAATCATACGGCTAGGAAACTCTTTACTAAACGGTACCAGTCCTGATCCACCAGGCATAGCAGGCGTGACCGCAACGATGCGCTCATCCTGCTCAGCCAGCTCAATCAGCGTTCGGCCGAAAATTTCCGTATACATCGGATTACCTACAGCTTTGAGTACCTGACCCGATTCAATCTTGTAAGGGCTGATTCCGTGCCATTTGTGTGAATCTGCCTCTGCAGGTTTATAGCCCTTGCCCTTGGTGGTTACGACATGCACCAATACAGGGCCAGTGACATTATCAGCCTGCTGGAAGGTTTCGATTAGCTTCGGCAAATCATGCCCGTCCACTGGACCGAGATACGTAAGTCCCAGTTCCTCAAACAGTACACCAGGCACCATCATATATTTAAGACTGTCCTTGACACGGCCAGCCGATTTGGCAAGTTTACCGCCGATCGCGGGTATTTTTTTCAGCAAAACTTCCAGCTCATCTTTTGCTCGCAAATAATGACGGTCCGAGCGGATTTTACTCAAATAATTATGCATGGCCCCCACATTAGGTGCTATGGACATTTCGTTGTCATTCAGAATGACCATTAAATTTTTGCGCTCATGTCCGATATGATTCAACGCTTCGAAGGCCATCCCCCCAGTCAACGCGCCGTCTCCGATCATTGCAATGACTTTATTGTCCTCGCCCTTCAAATCTCGAGCCAAAGCCATTCCCATTGCGGCCGACAGAGAAGTGCTGCTATGACCGGCTTCCCAAACATCATGCTCACTCTCGCTTCTTTTTACAAAACCACAAAGTCCATCACGCTGACGAAGTGTATCAAAACGATCCATTCGCCCTGTCAATATTTTGTGTACGTAGGCTTGGTGCCCAACGTCATAAATCATCTTGTCCTTCGGACTGTTATAGCAATAATGCAGGGCGATCGTGAGCTCAACCACTCCCAGATTCGATGCCAGATGCCCCCCAGTCACGGACAGCTTCTCAATCAAAAAGCTCCTGATTTCCTCGGCCAGAGAAGCCAACTCCTCAACCGACAGTGATTTCAGATCGCCTGGTTGCTTTATGTGTGGAAGCAGCACGCATATCTCCCCGCTTTCCTTCAAGTTTGTGTGTAAAGTTAACAAGTATTATATCACACTTTTTGACTGTGCTTAAACGCAGACAAGTCAAAACAGCTCTAAGGCAACTAATGATCACGCTTCATCAGGTAATCGGCTATCTCCAGCAAACGAGAAGAATCGGGAATACCGCTCTCTGTTATCACTTTTTTAGCAGATGCGGTGAGTTTCTCCACCTGCTGCAAAGATGCGTCCATACCAATGAAATACGGATAGGTAACCTTCTCCTGTTCAACATCACTTTGCGTTTTCTTACCCATTTTGCTCTCATCGCCTATGAGGTCCAGTATATCGTCCTGTATCTGAAAAGCCAGCCCCAAGTCTCGTCCAAAACGGCGAAGCGCCTCTAATTGACTCTTGTCCGCCCCACCAATCCGTCCACCTGCCAAGAGCGAGAAAATAATCAAATCAGCAGTTTTATGAAGATGGATATATTCCAGTTCCTCGATCCCCGTCATTCCTTGCTCGCCTGACATATCGGCAACCTGTCCGCCTACCATGCCCCGCGCGCCACTCATTTCGGACAAATCCTCGACAATGGACAATAGCGCATCGGATGAAACACCGTGACGCCGTCCTGCTTGCACAATGCTGTAAAAGGCATGGGTCAACAAAGCATCACCCGCAAGGACAGCAACCGCCTCGCCGTATACCTTATGATTCGTCAGCTTACCTCGCCGATAATCATCATCATCCATGGCTGGCAAGTCGTCATGAATGAGGGAGTACGTATGTACCATTTCTACCGCACATGCCACTGGCAGCGCAGCTTCCCTACTTCCACCGAATGCTTCAGCAGCAGCGATCACAAGCAGAGGCCGCAGCCGTTTTCCGCCTGCGGTGAGTGAGTAATTCATGGATTCTCGAAGAACAGCGGGAATGTTCCAATCGACCGGGAACTGCTCGATCAGTGCGGATGAAACTACATCCGTCGTCCCGGTCAAATATTCCTTGAACGACGGTCTATTCAAGCCCTTCACCGCCGTTTTCATCCAATCCACCGCCAAAAGGCTTCTTGCGCAAATCTCCATCCTCTTCCACGATCATTTCAATTTTACGTTCAACCTGCTCCAGCTTCTGACTGCAAAGCTGAGACAGCTTCATCCCCCGCTGGAACAAATCAATGGCTTGCTCCAGAGGAACGTCTCCATGCTCCAGTTGTCCGACAATTTCTTCAAGAGCGGCCATAGCCGCTTCAAAATTCAATTCCGTTTCATTCGCCACCGTGCTTCGCGTCCTCCTTCATTCCCCATACTTGGCAGTCCAACTGCCCATCACTTACTTTAATCTTGATGGAATCTCCCGGCTGTACGTCTTTGAGCGACTTAATTAGCCGTTTCTCCTGCTCATCGTATACCAAGCTATAGCCTCGGGCCATGACTTTGAGTGGGCTCAGCGCATCCAGCTGACGAATTCCCGTGTGCAACTGCTGCCGTCCCGTTTTCGTAATAGCACGCATCGCAGACTCCAGCTGACGTTGCGCCATATCCGTCTGCTTGCGTGCCGAACGAATTTGTTCACGCGGATTAAACCGCTCTAGTACCTGACGCATACGTGCGTTCTTTTCTGCGTTCAAACGCGAACGGTTACCCGCTGCGCGAATCAGCCGCTGATGCAGCATGTCCATTCGCTCTGCATGCTGTAGCATATAACGGCGTGGGTGCAGCAGAACTGGTGAACGCTGAAGCCTCGCCAAGCGTTCACGGCTGGTTTCCAGCCGCTGCCGGAGGGCGTTGCGCAACCGTTGCTCACGTTGGAGCAGCTGATCCCGTAGCTCTGCCTGATTAGGCACAGCCAACTCGGCTGCTGCGGTTGGCGTTGCCGCACGCAAGTCAGCCACAAAATCGGCAATAGTAAAATCCGTTTCGTGTCCAACTGCCGAAATAACCGGAATGACCGATGCGTAAATGGCGCGCGCAACCGCTTCCTCATTAAAAGCCCACAGTTCTTCCAACGAGCCACCTCCCCGTCCGACGATCATCACCTGAACCTCTTGCATACGATTCATAGCTTCAATTGCCTTGATTATCGAGGGTGCGGCACCTTTTCCTTGTACGAGCACAGGATACAACACAATTCCAGCCTGCGGGTATCGCCGTTGAAGTGTCGTAATAATATCACGCACAGCCGCTCCGGTCGGTGACGTAATCACGCCAATGGTTGCCGGATGGGCAGGGAGATTACGCTTACGAGCAGTATCAAACAGTCCCTCTGCATCCAGCTTTTGCTTGAGCTGTTCGTAAGCCAGATAAAGGCTCCCTATGCCGTCAGGCTGCATTTGAGTTGCATAAAACTGATATTGTCCATCTCGTTCGTACACGGATACGTTTCCCCGGGCAATAACACGCGTACCTTCTTTCGGTACGAAAGGGAGCCGCTGATTATGGGTTGCAAACATAATCGAACGTATGCGACTCCCCTCATCCTTGAGCGTAAAGTACATGTGACCACTCGAATGATGCGTAAAATTAGAAATTTCCCCGCGTATCCATACATCAGACAGCACCTGATCCGATTCCAGTTTCATCCGGATATAACGATTCAGGTCCTTTATAGAGTAAATACGTTGTTCAGCCACAGGCAGCTGCCCTTATGCCAAACCGTGCGACCGCTTGGCCGCTACAAGCGTATTTTGCATCAGCATCGTAATTGTCATCGGGCCTACTCCGCCGGGAACAGGCGTAATCGGACCAGACACTTGCTTCACGCTCTCAAAATCAACGTCCCCCGCCAACTTTCCGTTCTCCAGACGGTTCATCCCCACATCTATCACTACCGCTCCGGGCTTCACGAACGAAGCATCAATAAAGTTGGCTTTGCCGATCGCAACGACTAAGATATCCGCTTGTCGACTTAGATCCGCGATATTCGCTGTACGGGAGTGGCACATCGTAACCGTAGCATTTTCACGCTGCAACAATAAAGACACTGGCTTGCCTACGATATTACTGCGACCAATAACTACCGCATGTTTACCAGCTATCTCCACTCCAGCACGCTTGATTAACTCAATGACTCCAGCAGGAGTACAAGGCAATAGACTATCGTCACCGATTACCAAATTTCCTACGTTCACCGGATGAAATCCATCCACATCCTTCTCCACTGCAATCGCGTTAATGACAGCTTTTTCATGAATATGCTTTGGCAACGGCAGTTGTACCAAAATTCCATGGATAGTACTTTGATGGTTCAGCTTGTCCACCAGTTCCAGCAATGCTTCCTGCGAAGTATCTGCTGTTAACCGGTGAACCTCTGAGTAATAGCCGAGATCATGGCATGCCTTTTCCTTGTTTTTAACATATACCTGCGAAGCGGGATCTTCGCCTACCAATACAACAGCCAGTCCCGGCTGAAACCGGTGCTCTTTCAGACGAATGACCTCTTGCTGAATGCTTGCGCGAATATCCTGAGAGATTTGTTTACCATCAATGATCGGTGCTGACATGTTTATCCACTCTCCAACCTGATTCAGTAGTCTCTACTTAAAAACGTGCTTTCAATTGCTCCAGTTCTTGAATCACTCGTCCCAGTACACCATTAACAAATTTACCGGATTCCTCGGTACCAAAGTGCTTCGACAATTCAATCGCTTCATTAACAGCTACCTTAGCTGGAACATCCTCACGGAAAATCATCTCATATGCCGCAAGTCTCAAAATTTGACGATCTACACGTGAAAGTCTGCTGATCTGCCAGCCTTTAAGATAATCCACCAACAGCCCATCAATGGCTTCCTTGTGCTCCCACGTACCCCGCACATGCTCCAAAACATACGCTCTTAACACTGCCGCGTTTTTAACGACAACTTCCGCTTCGTTTTCCTCAGCGGCTTCCTGAAGCAACATGTCCACGGCTGCTGCCGCATCCACTTCATTCATTTCCATATGGTACATACTCTGTACCGCTAATTCCCTCGCCAGACGTCTTTTCATGCCCTGCCTCCTACGCTTGCCTATATCTATTTTTCATTCTAACCAATTTCCACAAAAAAACCTGTGAACGCATCCTCCAAAACGTTGGGCGCAAAGAAGCTACAGCTCTATTTTGGAGAACACGTATCACAGGGTTCATTTAAAAGGACGCCAACGCTGCGACAACCAATCGCCCCATTCCTTCCAAGGGAGGAATGAACCAAGCGCTGAATCGCTACGTCTTCCTAGCGTATATCCGATGAACACCATCAATGCAAAGAACAACATATTCCAAAAGCCTGCCCACAAATAAATAAAACCGAAAAAAATACCAGCCGTGATCCCCATGATCCGGCCCTTGTAACTTCCCCATATTTCTTTCCAGGGCATCAGGGAAAATCACCTCTATTCCACACGACTCTTAAAGCTGGGTGACTGAGAAACATTAGCGATGTACACCGACACATTGGACACAGGAATTCCTGTAATTTCTTCCACATGATCGTGTACCCCCTTTTGTACCTCGGAGGTTAACACCGGAATGGAGCTTTCCCCGTCTACAACCGCCCGAATCGTAATATCAAGTCCCGATTCCAACACGCGAACGCGTGCTTTCAAATCCTGCATCCCGCGAAATCGGGAAGCTGCTTTGAGGCACAAATTTTCAATGGTGTCCACTGAAATCTGAATGTCACCATATTCCGTTCGTTGATCAATAGAATGCTGTACGGTTTGGTTCCGTCGAATAGAGATATAAAAAAAACGAAGACTCAATAACAACAGAACCCCTGCAATAATCAGGCTGGTAAACCACACCACTCGCTCATCCTCAATACTTAAAACATACGGAATGGCCCCGCTCAGGAGGAGGATGGCGAGAATGGAAATAATTCCGATACTTAAGCTGTACAAGAACAGCAGAAGTCTGTCCATAACTTTAGCCACGAAACGCACAGCCTCCTTAAATTAGAGTAAACCCTCGACCCATAAGGGTCGGGGGTTTGTACAAAGTATCGCTCTATTTAACCCGTCCGGCGCCCAGCACTTCCGGCTCTTCTACTTTTTCGGCACTTTTGAATTGAACATCATGAATTTGCACGTTCACTTCAACAACGTTAAGACCTGTCATGTTCTCAATCGAACGCTTAACATTATGCTGAATAGCAGCAGCCACCTCAGGCAGACGGTTACCGTACTCAATAATGACGGAGACGTCTACAGCAGCTTCACGCTGTCCGACTTCCACTTTTACACCTTTAGATAAATTTTTGCGGCCTAGCAATTCGGCAAACCCACCAGCAAATCCGCCACTCATTCCCGCAACGCCCGGTACCTCAACGGTAGCCAGTCCGGCAATGACTTCAATAACTTCTGGGGCAATTTGAATCTCCCCAATTTCTGTACGTTCGAATTCGGTTGGCACTGTGCTCATACCTTCAACACCTTTCGGTCAAAATAAGTTTCATTCCAGCTTTGGATTTCAAAGCAGACATGCTCACTTATTATCCATACTATATCATTTGGCGTTCATTATGACAAACTGAGGAAATATACCGATTAAACTTCGTTTTCCTCCAAAAATTTAATATCAAAATCGCCTTTAATAAAGGTAGGATGCTCTAGCAAGCGCTGATGAAAAGAAATCGTTGTGGGTATGCCCTCAATAGCAAACTCAGACAAAGCCCGCTTCATTTTGGCAATTGCATCTTGCCGTGTAGGTGCCCACACAATCAGCTTGGCGATCATAGAGTCATAATAAGGAGGAATGCTATAACCTGGATATGCTGCGCTGTCTACCCGTACTCCAGGACCGCCTGGAGGCAGATAAAATCCGATTTTACCCGGTGCAGGCATAAAATTACGATCCGGATCCTCAGCATTAATACGACACTCTATCGCCCAGCCATTGATGGTGACTTCTTCCTGCGTAAAGGAAAGCGGATGTCCTTCAGCGACAGAAATCATTTCCTTAATCAGGTCTACACCAGTAATCATTTCTGTTACTGGATGTTCTACCTGAATACGTGTATTCATTTCCATGAAATAGAAATTATTGTCCGGGCCAAGCAAAAATTCGAGAGTACCTGCACCAGAGTATTGAACGGCCAAAGCTGCACGAACAGCTGCCTGACCCATTTCTTCACGAACATCCTGCGATAGTACAGGACATGGTGCTTCCTCCAATAACTTCTGACGACGACGCTGCACAGAGCAGTCCCGTTCGCCCAAATGGGCAACATTACCATGCTTGTCCGCTATGATCTGTATTTCCACGTGTTTCATACCGGTCAAGTATTTTTCTAGGTAGACACCCGCATTGCCAAATGCTTTTTGCGCCTCCTGCTGAGCGGTAGTGATTTGCTGAATGAGGTTATCCTCATCTTCGGCGATACGAATACCTTTACCTCCGCCACCTGCTGTGGCCTTGATAATTACCGGATATCCGATATCACGTGCGATGCTGATCGCATCCTGCAAATCCTCAACCAGCCCGTCTGAACCCGGAATAACCGGAACTCCGGCATCCTTCATGGTCTGCTTGGCTACGGCCTTATCTCCCATTTTGTTAATGGCTTCAGGAGAAGGACCAATAAACGTAATATTACACGATTCGCAAATTTCAGCGAAGTCTGCGTTTTCCGCCAAAAATCCGTAACCTGGATGAATGGCATCACATTCAGTCAATGTAGCAACGCTCATCAGATTCGTAAAATTAAGGTAGCTGTCCTTAGATAGTGTCGGTCCGATACAGTAAGCCTCATCTGCGAGACGCACATGTAACGAATCCTTGTCAGCTTCCGAATATACGGCAACTGTCGAAATATTCATTTCGCGGCAAGCGCGAATGATACGAACCGCAATTTCTCCACGATTCGCAATCAATACTTTTTGAAATGTCATGACTTTATCCTCCCTGGGAGTAGTCTTGCCGAACCCTCAAAAGAGGGTTCAAACAAGCTTTTTACTCCGGTTTCACAAGGAACAATGGCTGGCCATACTCGACCAACTGTCCGTTTTCGGCCAAAATTTCCACAATTTCGCCCTTCACTTCAGCTTCCAGCTCGTTCATCAGCTTCATCGCTTCAATGATACATACCGTTGTTTTTTCGCCCACTTTGCTGCCGATACTCACATACGGAGCCGTATCCGGAGATGAAGAACTATAGAAAGTGCCTACCATCGGAGATACGATTTTATGTAGATTGCTTGCATATTCCCTCGATTCCCCAGCAGTTGCAAGTCCAACATCGGACTGTACTTGTGGATTTGGAATAACAGCTTGTGGTGCCACTGCATAAGCAGGTGTTGCCACAGGAGCCTGTACCGTAACGATCTCGCTTTTGCCCGGTTTCCGGATCAACAGGCGAGTTCCTTCATTTTCAATTTCAAGCTCATGCACAGACGTTTCATCCACCAGCTTGATCAATTCCTTAATCTCGCTTAATTTAAACATCTCTATTAATCACTCCTTCAGCATTTTGCCGGTTGCTGATAACATTGTTGAAACAGCTTTATGTATTATATCACAATCATTAAAAATAGAAAGAGCCCGGAATAATGCAGAAATCCGGGCTTTTTCGCGTTTTTTGTCTTATTGTGTAACATACTGGACACTGATCTTATCCTGCGTTACATTCAGTTCCTTCATGACTTTATCGACAATTGTTACCGCTTGCTTAGCATCCAATTTTTCACTCAGAACCACTACTTTGTATTTATCAGCATCTTCCTCACGGACGACCGCATTGGCGAACTGCTGCTGAAGCTCTTCTTCAATTCCAGTAATTTTAGCCTGCTTATCTTCAAGTACATGTAATTCCTTTTGAGCCTCAGCAGCTTTCTTTGGTGTGCTGTCGTTCATTGCGGTAGTCAGTTCATCATTTTTCTTCTGATTTTCCACATCCCGTTCCAGCAAATAGTTGTCAATCACTGCTGCTGCTGTAGGTTGGGCAGCTTGATCGGTTGCCACTTGATCCAGTACCTGCTGGTCGGTTTTGGCTGTAGAGGTTGCTTTGTCGTCACTTTGTGCTGTCGCGTCCGTTTTAGTCGCAGTTGTGTTTTGATCGGATGTCGCCGGTTCAGTAGTAGGGGCAGCTGCCGTATCTTTATCGCCTTTTGAGTTTTCCGTTGCTGGGTCAGTTGTGGAAGCCGTATCCGATTTTGTGGAAGTTGCTGATGCTCCATCAGTTACTTCGCCATTCGTCACTACTTCATTTACCTTCAGTTCGTTCAATTGTTCCTCTGCCTTCGTCGTTGCTTCCTGTGCGGCATCCTGCTTAACCTTGCTCACTTGCTCACTATCGGCTACTGGTGGATTTGCAGGGCTCGAGTCCTCCGTAAACAAATAATACGCAGACAGCACGACCATTAAACTCAGCATGGACACCAGCCAAACGGTTTGTCTTTTATTATTCATGTTCCGTCCTCCATATTCATTAATGGTTTAAAATATAAACTTCTTTGTTCCTCAATTCCATATTATCCCTGCTTGCGCGGTACGACTGAAATTTTGTAGGAAGGTACATTTAGTCCCTTCTGTACAGCATCGACAATTAGCTGCTTCACTGTAGGGTTTTCTGCCCCCATAGCCACAACAAGCACTCCCCTCACCTGCGGTTTTACTTTTTTTGTCACAATCGGGGTGTGCTGACCACCTGATGACTCATAGGTGACAATCTCGCCATCACGTGTATATTGAGTAGTGTGCCGTTGTCCACCATTGGCGTCCGTCTCGTTGTTCTCTTCCTGCATATCTTTTACATTGCGTTGAACGATAACTTCTTCGGTGGAATCTACCGTAACCATGACATCGACGGTTCCTACGCCAACAATCTGCTCCAGCATCTGTTTCATATTGTCCTCAAAAACCTTCTCGATCCCGGCAAAGGAACTTTCTTCACCTGTTGTTGTCTCTAATGTAGGCTCATTTTTCATCACGCCAGGCGGCTCACGCCCTACGTTTTCTGGATCGACCTTTTTCACATTAACGAATGAATTAAAAAGCATGATCGCTACACCGATAAGGCCAAGTATAAGCAGCCAACGAAATGAGTTGAATCTTTTCGCCCCATCCGCCCCTCCACCCAGCCATCGCTCGAGCTTTTTCAGCCATTTGCTCATTTCTGCTCACCTCCTGTTACCATTCATGTGTTCCATCCTGCGAAGAAACCACCTGAACATTTTTGCTGTCTATCCCCCATTTTTCACGTAGAAGTCCTGTAATTAAGTCAAAAGCTTTCGTATCCGTTGGCTTTCCGTCCTCAGCAGTTTTATCAGGATTACGATCATCTTCTCGCGTTCCTTCATTAAAATCTGAAGTTTTTGTATGTGTCGGCTCCACACGAATATTCACTGTCTTTTCGGCCACAGGCTCCACCATAATCGGCTTAGCATCTGCACCAGGCGAGACGTCTGTGTTTTTCTTTTCTTTTTCTGGCTGCTGCTCCGCCAATTTGACCACTACCGACTGGACACCCGTTCCTGCCTCCAGCCCCGATTCCTTCTGTTGAATCTTTGCAAGGGTAACCTGGACCGACTGAATTGCTAACCCAGTATACTGTTCCAATTGTCCTTTCATTTCCTTAGCTACCTCTTTGCCAGCCCATTGCATGGAGCTTTGTTCTTGCTGTTGCTTTAACTGGCTGCCTTTTGCCAAAATCTCCTCCAATGTCGGTTCCCTCTTGCCTGTCTCAGCCTGACGTTGAAGATCCAATGCTCGCCCTAAAACCTCGGAGGGGCTGCTGCTCAGTAAGCGCACGACCGGAGACAGCAACGTCAGCAGAATAAGCAGGCTGAGAACGAGTTTGACATACCTTTCCATAGATCGGCTCGGTAAGATCATATCGACAAAAGAAGCCAGCAACACGATTAGCACCAGTTCCTTAAGCCAACCTCCCAGCCAGGTCACGTCACTCCCCTCCCCCCTTGTTGGTTTACGTGCATTGGTTCACCTCATCATGACCGTCATATTTCCTGCTGCGAGCATGATTGTAATCGCAAGGAAGGACATTAAACCCACTGCCGCCAGTGCCGCGAAAACATAAATCATGCTCTTGCCGATCGCATCGAGACATTCCACGATAGGCGTATCACCCAAAGGCTGCATGATCGCTGCTGTCACTTTATAAATGAGAGCCAGTGTCAGAATCTTGAGAGCAGGAAATGCGCACAGGAACAAAATAATAATGACTCCTACCAGACCAATGGCATTTTTAACGAGCAGCGAAGCCGAAATGACTGTATCTGTCGCATCTGCCAACGCCTTGCCGACCACCGGAACAAAGCTACCTGTAATATATTTGGCTGTGCGGATCGTTAATCCGTCAGTAACTGACGATGTCAAGCCTTGTACCGAAATGACTCCTAGAAATATGGTCAGCAACACTCCCAGCACTGCTACTCCAGCGTTCCGCAACAGATCGGCTAGCTGGGTCAGTTTGTATTTGCCTGTCAGCGAGTTGACCAAGTACAGCACAGCCGAGAAAAACAGTAGCGGGAAAACCAGCGTATGAATGACTGTTCCGACTGTGTTGATCATAAATACAATCAGCGGGTGGGTCACCGAAACTGTTACGACGTTACCCATCGAGGCTAACATGGTAAACAACAAAGGCAACATTGCCATCATGAAGTGAATCATACTATCAATCGCTTCTTTGGCATAACCAATCGCTACACTAAAGCTATTAATCGCCAGAATGATAATGACCATGTATACGATAGCGTAGGCCACTTTGCTGACCTGTTTGCTTTCAAAAGCACTTTGCAGCGTTTCCAGCACCATACTCATAATGCTGAGCATGACGATGGTGACGAGCAACTTGGCATTTACCCGGATTTCATGGATGAAAAAATCAGCTATAGCGCTCAATACACCCTTTATGCTGAACCCTTCACCGCCTGGAAGCAGCATGTCCATGAAGGAAGGCGTTTTCTGATCAGGGAAAAATCCGCCGTATTGCTGCATGAGCCCGTCCCAATAATGTTCTACTTCATCTTTGGGCATTTGCTCCGCCTGCTGTCTGATCCATTCGTTTGTCGGTGTATCTGCAAAGAGGACCGCAGCTGAGGCACACCAGAGACATAGCAGCAACATTGCAATTACTTTGAGATTCGGCATGCCCCCTAGCCTTTTCATGGCATCACCCCCTCAGGCGGGCATCAGCTTCAGAATGGTATCAATAATAATGCTGATAATCGGGATTGCTAGCACCATAATGAGTACCTTTCCGGTAAGCTCAATTTTGGAAGCAATCCCGTCTTGTCCTGCATCCCGAACGATTTGCGCTCCAAATTCAGCAATATAAGCGATACCGATTATTTTCAATACGGTTTTAAAATAGATCATATCCATGCCTGAAGACCGGGCCAGTCGCTCCAGTACAGCAACCACAGATCCGATCTTGCCAATCAGCAGCAAAAAAATGACGATTCCCGCAGCTGTTGCAATCAAAAAGGCAAACATCGGCTTCTGTTCCTTAATGACTAAAATGAGGACTGTGGCAATGAGGGCGAAGCCCACCACCTGAATGATTTCCATGTGTCCACCTACTGAAAAAGAAAGATAGATTTGATCTCTTGCAGAAGGTTATCCAGCATTCGCACCACCATGAACAGGACCACGACGAAACCAATGACCGTTACCCAGTGGGCCATGTCTTCTTTGCCCATTTGCTTTAATACGGTATGAATCATAGCGATAATAATGCCAATTCCGGCAATCTGGAAAATTGCGTTCACTTCTAAATTCATTCGAGCACCCCGCTAATAGATCAAAATGACGATCAATGCTCCGATCAGCAGTCCCAGGCTCCTGCTCATACGCTCGTACCTCACCTGATCTGCCTGCGCCTGCGCTTCCTCATGGGATAACTGTTGGATGGTCAGCGCAATGTGCTTGATCTGGTCTTCACGGTCGCTGGTTCCAAGACTGTAAGCAAGCTGCCGCATCGCTTCCTTCTCGGCTTGCTTCATAGAGGAACGGTTCCACGAGTCTTCAATAGCTTTATGCAAGCTTTCTCTGGCAGTCAAGCCAAAAGAGGGGTGCATCCAGCGTGAGGCTTGCTGAAACAGAGTGCGCAGCGGCTCTCGCAAGGGCTCTCCTGTCTTGGCGAAAGCATCTGGTAGCGGAGACACCCCGTAGGAAACCTCGGTGGTCAATCTTTGCAGCGCAAGAATCAACTCCCTGATTTGCCGCGGCCTCATCGCAAACTGTCTTGCCCGCTGCCAGCCTGCCAGCGTAGCGGCCAGTATAACCAAGGCTGCACCTAGCAGCTTAAGCATAGGAGATGCCCCCATTCTGCCCTTCTCCAGGCAGTGTAAGCCTGCGCTGCTTGGCATCTGCCAGCCGAAATGAGACGCCCCGGCTCGTCCGCTCCAGCATGACGTAGAGTTGAAACAGCTCTTGTCCTGTAGTTAATCCAGCAAACGCAGACCGGGTCGCCATTTCAGCCACATCGCGGCCATGTGCGGAAGCAATGACTGCAATGCCTGCATGAAGCGCTTCGCGCACCGCCTCCGCATCTTCCGGTCGTCCGATTTCATCAACAATGAGGACATCCGGTGACATCGAGCGGATCATCATCATCATGCCTTCTGCTTTCGGACATCCGTCCAATACATCGGTGCGAGGCCCGACATCAAAACCGGGGATACCTTTGTGACTACCAGCGATCTCAGAGCGTTCGTCTATAATGCCTACCTTGAGTCCATTCCGTCGCCCCCCGTTGCTTTCCATCCCTCCGTAACTGAGTTGCCGAGCCAAGTCCCTAAGCAGTGTCGTTTTGCCATGCTGAGGAGGGGACAAAATGAGGGTGTGCCGGATTTTCCCGGACATTCGATCTGCTACATAAGGCAATATCCGATCAGCTATGCCGGGAATTGCACGAGCAATTCTTACATTAAAGCTGCTTATATCCCTCAAATGCTCCACTCGTCCTCGGTTGAGCACGGTTCTCCCTGCCAAGCCAATACGATGACCGCCAGGGATCGTAATAAACCCTTTACGAAGCTCCTCTTCCATGGTATACAGGGAATGATTGCTGATAAAATCCAGCAGTCGGTGGGCATCCTCACGGTCAGGCTTATAGGCTTCCACATGGTTCAAAGTCAGCCGACCAGCAGACGTTACAAAATGATGATCACCATTTGCATTAATTTCCAACGGCCTTCCTTCCCTGACCCGGATTTCTTCCAGTTGCTTAAATACCGTTTCTGGAAGCCTTCCGAGTATACCGTGCAACGGTTCGGGAAATAATTCCAGCCATTCCATACCGATGCCGCCCCCTCACAGTTGTCCTTTTTCTTTAAGACAAGTCTATGGTTGACTCTCGCTTTTTATGCCGAAAATATATTGAAAACCTAGGCAAACTTTTGCTAACTCCTATCAACACTCAACAGACCTTTCTCCCGCTTGTTTAAGCACCATTCTCTAATTCGCACAATAAAAAAGGGCCTCTCAAAGCCTTGTCGGCTAAGGGATACCCTTGGGTAGAAAAGATAGATTCAGCAAAAAAAGAGGCTGCCCCTCAGTCTAACTCTCACTGATGGAACAACCTCTTAACCTACTGCTGTATTCTATGATTTATCAAACTATAAATAGAGGGCCTGTATCAACCTTTACCTATCATAAGCATCGTTCACATTAGACATATTCAGTGTCTAGATCTCACGTTGCAGTTATTAACGACGGTCCTGCGGTCCACCCACAAACGCTTGCTCCTCGGTGTCCAGGTTATAAGCTGTATGCAACGCCTGAATAACCTCATGAAGTTTACCCGCTTCAATTACACACGATACTTTGATCTCAGATGTGCTTACCATTTTAATGCTAACGCCTTGCTCTGCCAGTACGGCAAACATTTGCGCAGCAACACCCGGATGACTAACCATTCCTGCACCTACAATGGACACCTTCACCAGGTTTTCCTCAGACGTTACTTCACGGTACGGAAGCTCTCCACGAATACCTTCCAGCGTCTTCAGTGCTGCTTCACGATCCGTCAGAGCTACTGTAAAGGAGAAATCCGCTTTACCAGCTTCAACCCCGCTTTGTACAATAATGTCTACATCAATTTTGGCTGCCGCCAGTGTTCCAAATACTTTCGCCAGTACACCGGGGATATCGGCGACGCCCAAAATACTGATTCTTGCTACATTTTTATCATATGCAATCCCACTGACTACAACGCCTTGTTCCATTACTGCATCCTCCTTTACGACCGTTCCTTCATTATGGTTAAAACTGGACCGCACAATCAGCGGTACCCGGTTATGTTTGGCATATTCTACCGCACGAGGATGCAATACAGCTGCACCCAGATTAGCTAATTCCAGCATTTCATCATAAGAAATTTCTTTTAGCTTACGAGCAACCTTCACGATCCGTGGATCTGTTGAATATATGCCGTCCACATCCGTGTAAATTTCACAGGCGTCCGCTTGAATTGCCGCCGCCAGCGCAACCGCCGTCGTATCAGATCCACCACGTCCCAGCGTCGTAATGTCTCCCTCTGCAGACATCCCTTGGAAACCAGCTACAACAACGATCTTGTTGCTGCTCAGTGCATCCAGCACACGCTGAGGTTGAATATCCGTAATCCGTGCTCGACCAAAGTCAGATTCAGTACGGAAACCAGCCTGCCATCCCGTAAACGATACCGCTTCATGACCCAACTGCTGAATAGCCATCGACAACAAGGCGATTGAAATTTGTTCACCTGTCGTCATCAACATATCCAGCTCACGTGCAGGCAACTCCTCATTCAACAATTTGGCCTGGTCAATCAGTTCGTCTGTCGTGTCTCCCATTGCGGAAACGACCACTACACATTGATGCCCTTCACTCTGTTTCTCCACAACGCGTTTTGCCACGCGTTTCATGCGCTCCGTGTCACCGACGGAACTGCCTCCGAATTTCATGACATACAATGACAACGATATTCACTCCCTCAGACTCAACAGTATGTAACCTTGAGATGGCACCAAACGACTTGAACGTGACATCCTGCGGCATAACTTTAGTACAGTATAATACGAAAGTGCTGTACGGAGCCATTGTTTTTTAATATTAGTGCTTATAAAAATATCCCCTGCCCTTAACAAGGACAGAGGAAATCTAAAAGCTGCAAAATTTATGCGCGGGAAATGTATTTACCATCGCGTGTATCAATCAGCAATACGTCGTCCTGGTTGATAAACAATGGAACCTGAACGTTCAGTCCTGTTTCAACTTTTGCATTTTTAGTAGCACCTGTAGCGGTGTTACCTTTAATACCCGGCTCAGTGTCAATAACCTTCAGCTCTACGCTGTTAGGCAGGTTAATCCCGAGAATTTCACCATTATAGCTAATGATGTTTACATTCATGTTTTCTTGCAGGAAGTTAAGTTCCCATTTCAGTTGATCGCTGGAAAGTGTGAATTGATCATATGTTTCATTATCCATGAATGTATGCTCGTCTGCGCTCGCATAGAGGTAAGACACACCACGGTTTTCAATTTGCGCGCGGCCGATCGTTTCACCCGCACGGAATGTACGTTCAACAGTGTTGCCGTTACGCAGGTTTTTAAGCTTAGAGCGCACGAATGCCGCACCTTTACCCGGTTTTACGTGTTGGAAATCCAGCACCGTAAAAATATCTCCGTCTACCTCGACGGTCAATCCTGTTTTAAAATCATTAACGTTAATCACTAAAATACCCCTCCTACAGGACTGTTATCGTTATTAAACGACTGTAAATTCTTTGCTCGAATGTGTTAATACCTTGATGCCGCTATCTGTAATAACGATATCATCCTCGATCCGTACACCGCCCAATCCAGGCACATAAATACCTGGCTCGACCGTTACCACCATACCCGGCTCCAGAATATCATCGCTTACCTTAGACAGGCGTGTAGATTCATGTACTTCCAGACCCAGACCATGACCTGTGCTGTGACCGAAATTGTCTCCATAGCCATGGCCAGCAATAATATCCCGGGTCAGCGCATCCGCTTCACGGCCTGTCATGCCCGGCTTAATATGTTCGAGTGCGTGAAGTTGCGCCTTAAGCACAATATCGTAGATCTCACGCAACTGAGGCGCTAAATCCCCTTGTGTAGCCACTGTACGTGTCAAATCGGAGCAGTAGCCATCCAGCAACGCACCAAAATCAAACGTAATTAGCTCGCCTGCTTGTACTAACTTAGCACTGGCTACGCCATGAGGCAATGCCGAACGAACCCCGGAAGCCACAATTGTGTCAAATGAAGAGGATGTAGCTCCCTGCTTGCGCATGAAGAATTCCATTTCCAGATCCAGCTCACGCTCGCTGACCCCCGGCTTGATGTAAGGTAAAATGTGTGCAAATGTAGCATCTGCCAAATCCGCTGCCCGCTGCATCACTTCCAGCTCTTCTGCATCCTTGTACACCCGTAGCTTCTCCACAATGCCCGACACCGGAACCAGTGAAATAGGTGACAAATCTTCGCTATAAGCTTTATGCGTCGCAACAGTTACAGCGTCTTGCTCGAAGCCTGTTTCGCTGATCTGATGGGAAGACAGTAATTCTTTCACCGTTTCCATGACCTGTGCAGCGTGCTGCACCACCGTGAAGCCTTCGGCTTGTTCGGTCGCTTGTGTCATATAGCGAAAGTCAGTCAGCAAATAGCTATGGGATTCCGTAATCAGCACATAACCCGCCGAACCTGTGAAGCCTGTCAAATATCGACGATTGACAGGGCTAGTAATCAGCATAGCCCGCAGATTATGCTCGCCCAGCGCCTGCCGCAGCTTTAACACCCGGTCATTCTTCATCTTTCATTCCGCTCCCCTCTGTCAAATAACCAAATGCTATTTTAACACAGGGGATAGGCGCTTGAGAAGTTTTTGTTACGTTCAGCCCTCAGCTTTCTCAGGCTCGCGCTTTCTTTCATCCGTATACTCGACAGCAACGGTATATCCGATAAATAGTCCCCACAGTATAAACACACAAATTTCCGTATATAAGGAATTCCATGTTAACCGATCAGGAGCATTCATCATTCCTAGCTTAGGACCTGTTAATACAAATAAAACAACCCACCAAATCAGACCATACACAATTCCGGGTATAGGACCCTTAAATCTGCGCAGCAACAGAGTGTACACCAGTGAAGCTACGACGGATAATCCAATAAAAAAAAGTAGCCCTACCAGATGTCCCGCCATGGTGTTCATAAACGAATGCTTGAAAAAAGGCTCCGCGAGAAAGCCAGGCGCTACTACCGTAAAATGCAACTTATAAAACAGCCAGCGCAGCAATCCCCAGAGTAAACCCGCAAAAAAACCCAACTCAAGTGCAAAAGGAATGAGAGGCGTATGTATTTTGCCTGACTGCTGCCTGCCTCTACCACTGTCGTTATGATGACGTTGATCCTGAGATCCGCGAGACTGCTCCTGTTCATGTCCTATCTTGGGTATAGAGTAGGTTTCACTCATGTTGTTTAATCCCCTTTCAATATGCAAACTTTTTCCCATCGTAAAGACAATTGCAATCGGAAATGCATGTACGTCCATCGGATTCTGCATTCCATTTTGCTAGGTAGTATGCTCCAAGGGGGAATAGTTTAACAATGAACAGGAATGCTGAATAATGGCAGCTTTCCAATTGAGGGTACGGACCCGTTTTTTACATTGACAAAATTTCAATCCTCTATCATAATATAATGATGAAAATGATAATCATTATCATTTCCTAAAAACATATATACGGGAGAACGCTTCTATGAAAAAGGGATTAATCGGGATTTTATTGTTAATGGTTTTTACGCTCACTCTGGCAGGTTGCGGAGCAGCCGACAAAGCATCGGATAAAGATCAGACAGCCACGTCGGGTAGCAAACCGACTGACACAGCGACTGGTCCTGTGACGGTAAAGCATAATCGTGGTGAGGTCACGCTCAACAAGCCCGCACAGCGTGTCGTAGTGCTGGAATGGACATTTACAGAGGATTTGATTGCGCTGGGCGTTCAGCCGGTTGGTAATGCAGACAATGCCAACTACAAGGTGTACGTGACACCGGAGGCGGCTCTCGATAGTAGCGTGGTCGATGTTGGCACGCGTAACGAGCCGAATCTGGAAGCGATTGCTGCATTGAAGCCGGATCTGATCATTTCGAATGTTGATGGAAATGAAGCTATCTATGAGCAACTCAAGGCCATCGCTCCGACGATCGAATATAATCTGAACGATGGTAACGGCTACGATCATGATAAGATGGTAGAAATTTTTAATAGCATCGCAGTTGCTCTTGGAAAAGCAGACAAAGCTAAGCAGGTGCTTGCCGAACTGGATCAGCATTATGCTGAAGCCAAAGAAAAGCTCACCGCTGCTGGCAAGTCGGATTATCATTATATACTGACACAGGCTTTCACTTCGCAAAATGCGGCCAGCCTTCGTATGTTTTCAGATAACTCAGTCGTCGTGGCAACACTGGCGAAGATCGGCATGATTAACGATTGGAAACCGAGCAAAGTTGAACAGTATGGCTTTTCAACCGTAGGCATTGAAGCTCTGTCTGCCGTTCAGGACAGCAACTTTATCTATATTGTTCAGCCGGACGATAATGTTTTCGGCGCACCCATGAAAAATAATTCGGTCTGGAATGGTCTAAATTTCGTTAAAGAAAAACGTACCTATTCACTGAGCGGTACGACATGGACATTTGGCGGCCCCCTCTCTTCAAAAGGGCTGGTTGACCAGGTTGTCGGGGCAATTACGCAATAAGTTGTCTCCAAATATTCATTCGGTTTTATAATGAGTAGCATTTATGTGAGCAGTCTGAGCTCCATAAATGCTTTTTTTATAAGCCTGTGGCATGAGCTTTCTCCACGATAAGAATTTCTACCTTCTCCTTTAAAAGCAGAATCTTAGCTTGGAGTGGCCTAATTACTACACTCAGTTTCATCTAACTAGATATTCCCTTCCAAATTCGATACAATATACAAAAAAGCATGTATTAAGAGAGGTGAGACGGTTGTCACAAGCATCCAAGCCTGTGAGCTACGGCGGTCAGGCAGTCATTGAAGGTGTCATGTTCGGCGGCAAGCGTGTCAATGTCACGGCAGTTCGCCGCAAAACTGGCGAAATCACATATTTGGAAGTACCACGCAAGGAGCAATCCTGGGTATCCAAATTCCGCAGAATTCCTTTATTGCGGGGGATTGTAAGCATCATCGACTCCAGCGCCAAGGGTACCAAGCATTTAAACTATTCAGCCGATGCGTATGCTGATGATGAAGTAGATCCGGAAGAACGCGCTGAGCAAAAGAAAAAAGAAGAATCTCGCTGGAGTCTGAGTATGATGATCGGTGTGGCGGCAGTCGGTATTTTGTCATTCCTGTTTGGCAAAATTGTATTGACTCTCGTTCCGGTTATTGTAGAGAATTTCCTGTTCGGAAGCTTGTTTCACAGCCAAATTTTGCATAACCTCGCAGAAGGAGCTATTAAGCTGATTCTGCTACTGGCTTATTTGTGGAGTATTTCCCAAACTCCGTTAATTAAGCGACTGTTTCAATATCACGGCGCAGAGCATAAAGTAATTACAGCATTCGAAGCAGGGGAAGAACTAACCCCGGCCAATGTACAAAAATACAGCCGTCTGCATTACCGCTGCGGTAGTAGCTTTATTATGCTGACCGTGATCATCGGAGTACTTGTCTATTCCCTATTTACCTACGATAATCTGTGGGAGCGCATGGGGCAACGGCTTCTACTGCTTCCGATCGTACTGGGGCTTTCTTTTGAATTTCTCAAGCTGACCAATGCTCTTCGTGAAATTCCGTTACTTCGTTATTTAGGTTACCCCGGTCTGTGGCTGCAACTACTTACCACCAAAGAACCGACTGATGATCAAGTGGAGGTATCCATTGCCTCATTTAAGCGTATGCTTGAATTGGATGCTGAGTTGGAAAACGTACCTGTAAAGGAGACCTTCAACAGTCCGGTCCTTGATCCTGTGAAAGGATGAGTGAATAATGAACAGACATGCCGTTATTTTCTGGCTTACCCTTGCTTTGGGTGCATATGGGATTGTGGATATGCTATGGAGAGGAAGCTGGGGCTTTCTCATGAGTTTACTAATTCCCGTCCTTGTTTTTGCAGTTATATTTCTGCTATACAAATACCTGCCAGGGCAACGCAATCGTACTCCCAAAATCAAACCCTCTGTGCGCACCATGGCCAAAACAGCCAACGCACGTAAGCAGCAGACTACAGGCAAGCGCAAAGCGTATCCTTTTCATGTAATTGAAGGTTCCAAGGGCAAAAATGAAGAAGAACAACCTAAATATCATTAATGATAATCATCCTTTAAAATGTAGCACAAAGGAGCCATCACCCGCGTATTCAAATATGACCGGGAAGAGGCTCCTTTTTTACACCCTTTTAAATTAACTTTAACTGCGAGTTAGTGTTTATTTCATAGCGTACATGGTATCCTTCATCAATTGGTACTTGCTATACTGCTGCTGGTAAGAAGTGATGCTCCATTTGTGGAAAAAAGCATCCCCTGCCTGCACACCGGAAGCATACAACAAATCACTTTGCTCTGTAGAAATGTTAAATTGTGCAGTGCGGATACCCAATGTTGGAATTTTAATCGTCCGATACCGATTCTCCTGCTCAATATATCGTTCATCGTGTGCTGATAGCATGGTATCAAAAATAGCCTGCAGCATGGTCAATGGACCCCGTATATAAGAAACTTTGGTCTCCGTCCCCGTTTTGCCCACCATTTGAAACCCTACCGTTGGAATCGTTTTGGCCTCACGTTCATTTACAGGCTCATCAAAAAGCCACAACGGCAAATTGCTTAGTAAAGCCCCATCAACTACAAATACAAATTGCTGAGAAAAAGTCTTTCCCTTGGCAAGTGCAGAATCAAGCCTTAACATAACAGGATCAAAAAAATAAGGGATACTTGTGCTCATCCGAATGGCTTTAGCTACCTCCAGTGAAGAGGGATTGATACCAAAACGTTTGATATCCTCAGGAAGCACCAGAATGCGTCCATTCGTGATATCTGATGCAATAATGCGCAGTTTGCCAGGAGGTAAATCCGCGAACGTACGCACTCCCTTAGCTCGTAACAGCTCACGTACCCAGTGCTCCAGTGCCTCCCCTGAGTAGAGCCCTTTTTTAAGAAAGATACGAGCTGCTGGTCCAACCCACTTAATATTGAACACTGGAGAACGTCGTAACAACTTGACCAAGGGGGTTTTCTCAATTACGGCTTTCATTTCATCCGCAGAGTATCCCGCAGCCAATAAAGCAGCTACAATAGCACCTGATGATGTACCTGCCAAACGATTGAATACAATTCCATGCTCCTCCGCAGCCTTAACTGCACCCGCCAGCGAAATTCCCTTAACCCCTCCACCCTGGAACACAGCATTGATCAGCATAGATCAAAAAACCTCCGTTCTCTTGGGAGTAAGCAGTTCTACTGCTTATGTATGAGAACGGAGGCCCAAATAGAACCTATATGATCCAATTTATATCACATTTGATAATAATTTTGAAGAAGCTGAATGAGTCCGTATGGATTTTTACGCAAATGCTGTGCACTAAAGTAAATATCCCCTTTGACCTGTTTATAATCTTCGTTCAGTTCAAGCTGCTTAATTAGCTCTTGAGCCGTTTGCCAGCCCTTTTCAGGGGTGCCGATCTTATAAGGAGAATGACCGATATACAGCTTAACATCTGAGTTTTTTACCTCATTGGACCACCATGCGACAAGCTTGTCATATCCCGCCGCTGGGAAACCGATACTCCAGTAAATTTGTGGAGCTACATAATCAATCCATTCTTTGTTAATCCAGGTTCTTACATCCGCAAACGTCGTATCATACGCTGTAACGCCTGCCTTCGTGTCTGAACCCGTTAAGTCCTGAGATTTGTTACGCCATACCCCAAAAGGACTAATTCCGAATTGAACTTTAGACTTGCTGGCATGAATGCTTTTGCCCAAATCGCGAACAAAACTGTTCACATTATCTCTCCGCCAGTCGCCCTTGTTAGAGATTTTGTTGGCATTATATGCTTTAAAGGTCGCATCATCATCAAAAGTCCCGCTGTAAGGATAAAAATAATCGTCCAAATGGACGCCGTCAATATCATATCCGTTCACGACCTCCATAATCGCCGCAATGACATGCTGACGTGCAGCCGGAATTCCTGGATTGATGTACAATTGGCTACCATTCTTAACAATCCAGTCCGGATGTTGATTAGCCACATGGTTTGCAGCCAAACCGCTGGTTGTTCCTGTAGAATTCGCACGGAACGGATTAAACCAGGCATGGAATTCCATTCCTCGCTTATGCGATTCGCTAATCATAAATTTTAAGGGATCGTAGCCTGGATTTTTACCTTGGGTGTTGGTCAAATACTTGCTCCATGGTACAAGACTCGATGGATAGAGCGCATCACCGCTGGCACGAACCTGAACAAATACCGCATTGATGCCCATCCCCTGCAAATCATCGAGCATTTTAGTAAACTCCTGCTTTTGCTTCTCTGAGCTGCTTCGGGCAGCGGAAGAAGGCCAATCTCCGTTAATGGTAGAAATCCATGCTCCACGCATGGAAGTTGAAGTCTTTACCTGAACCACATTTGCCTGTGAAGAACTTGAACCGTCCTCACTAGTAGACGTTGACGGTGAAGCGACAACCGCCTGCTCATCATCGATGGCTCTCTGATCTGTACTTACACTGTCCTGATTGCCAGATGCAGACGTATCTGATATGGAGCCGCTGCTTCCCGCAGAAGTGTTCCCGCCAGTAGAGACACCTTCCTTACCACTGCTTAACGTAATGACTCGCTTTGAAGCTTGCCAATCCACTTTTAATCCCAACTCTTCCCCAACAAAACGCAGAGGCACCATGACTCTCCCGCTTGTCATACGGGCAGATGCATCCAGTCGAACTGACTTGCCATTCACCGTAGCGCTTTGTGCACCGTTCTCCATAGATATATTTTTGTTCTGTGCTGTAATCGTTACCGTAGCGGACGATTCCGACCAGTTGACCTGAGCGCCCAATCCCTCACTAATCACTCGCAAAGGAACCATCGTAACATTGGCTCCCTGTACAATATACGGTGACGCGTCACTTTGCAGGGACTGTCCGTCCAATATAATTTCAATATTACCAGTTGGAGCTGCTTGAACTCCAGGAACGATGGCAGTCTGCACTGCTAAGAGTAGGCCAGCAGCCAATGCCACTATTTTCTTTCGATTCATATTATTACAATCCTCCGCTAACCCTGTTAATTTTAACCCCTATCTTGTCCTGCTATATAATGGATAGACGCTAATAACCGGATATTTGTTGCGGTCGGGACAAATAAAAAAGCATCGTCCGTAAGGACAGATGCTTTTAGGAATCTCCACTCAATTCCTTGTGTATGTCATGAAGCTGGCGCAAGCGATCTTCATCCCGACGAAAATACTCAACCAATGTTTCGATACGGGTGATGGAATCCCAGCTCAAATGATGCTCAATACCTTCCACATCTTTATATATCAGGTCCTTGTCAACCCCAATCATATCCAGAAATTGCTCTAATAACTGATGGCGATCAACCAACCGTTTGCCGACATTTTTCCCTTTCGGTGTCAAAATCAGTCCCCGATATTTCTCATATACAAGATAATCGTCCTTATCCAACTTCTGAATCATTTTGGTGACGGACGAAGGATGCACCTCTAACCCCTCTGCGATATCCGAGACACGAGCATAACCCTTCTCATCAATCAGTTGGTAAATGCGTTCCAAATAATCTTCCATGCTTGGCGTTGGCACTTGTTTCCCTCTTTTCTGTTATTGAACGGGCGCTTACCGCCTTCATTTCCTGCGTTAAACCTACTATGTAATGATACATGTTATCATTGCCCATTGGCAAGTCTCATCCCTCCACTCACAGCTATTGCCACGATTTGTTCAATTTAAGCGGGGCACACTAATATCGTCGTCCCTGTATCGTTTATTTCTGCGGCAATATGTTAAAGTTGGACACCAGAGCACTGTGGATTTATTTCGAAAGGAGCGTTAGCCATGCCTACGCTTGAGCGTACTCCTGTCCAAACCAGAGGAACCAAGCCATTTTTGCCTGATCTGGTGTTTTTTGAGCCAGACGCACTGAATTATCCCAAGGGCCAGCGTATTATGGATTGGGTTAAAGCCAAGGATATTCCGTATCGGATGACTACCTCTCACAACCGAATTACCAATTTACCAGGTGAAACTGAAGTTGAAAAGTACCGAATGGCAAAAAAAACTTTGGTTGTCGGTATCCGTAAAACGTTAACTTTTGACCAATCCAAGCCCTCTGCCGAATACGCCATCCCCATTTCGACTGGTTGTATGGGGCACTGTCACTACTGTTATTTACAAACAACCTTGGGAGCAAAGCCGTATATTCGTGTATATGTCAACACTGACGATATCTTATCAGCAGCTAAAGCTTATATCGAGGAGCGTGCGCCTGAAATTACCCGTTTTGAAGCAGCTTGCACCTCCGATCCAGTTGGTTTGGAGCATATCACCGGAACGCTTGAAGACTTGATTCGTTTCATGGCAGATGAAGAATTTGGTCGTCTGCGTTTTGTTACTAAATATCATCATGTTGATCCATTGCTGGATATTAAACATAATGGTCATACTCGCATCCGCTTTAGCATTAATTCCGATTATGTTATTAAACAGTTTGAACCTGCAACTTCACGCTTCGAGGAACGTATTGAAGCCGCTGGCAAAATCGCACGAGCCGGTTATCCACTGGGGTTCATCATCGCACCCATCATCTGGTATGACGGCTGGGAAGAAGGTTACGGCGAGTTGCTGCGAAAATTGGGAGAAACCTTGCCACAGCATGCTACAAAAGATTTGACGTTCGAATTAATTCAGCATCGCTTCACCAAAACATCCAAAGCTGTCATCGAGAAACGTTATCCGAAAACCAAACTGGAGATGGACATAGAGAAACGCAAGAAAAAATGGGGCCGCTGGGGACAAAACAAATATGTTTATCCCGATGATCAGCAAAATGCACTGCGAGAGTTTATCACAGAGCGCATTTTTGAACATTTCCCTTTAAGTCGTATTGAATATTTCACATAACTAGCATCCAATCTGGGGTAATCTGTTGTAAAAATAACGTTACATCGGTCATATGATCCGTTACCAGTAAAATGCCCGTAATAACTAGTAGTATGCCACCTGTTTTGATGAGGATCGAGATATAGCGAGAGGATAGTCGAACAGAGCCTACCAGCAAAGCTAATACAAAAAATGGAATCGCAAAGCCAAGCGCATAGCCTGTAATTAGTTTGAACCAAATGTGATGCTCTACTGCCGCCAAAGCAATAATAGCTGTTAGCATGGGACCGATACAGGGCGACCAGCCTGCCGCAAATCCTATTCCGATTACAAAGGAACCGGCATACCCGGCAGGCTTCCATGTCCAGCGAAGCTTATGCTCCCTCATTAGAAACAAAGGACGCACCACACCAAGAGATACCAGCCCCATTAGTAAAATAAGTGATCCCGCTACCACTCTTAGCGCATCCCCATAATTGGCAAACCATTCTCCAAGCAACCCGACACTTGCACCCAGTGAATAGAAAACGACCGAAAAGCCCAATACAAAAGCAAGCGTATGTCCCATCGTACGATAACGAACCTCAGCCTTGTGCCGTCCTTCAGCCAGTTCACGCGCAGACATCCCTGTCATATACGATAAATAAGATGGATACAGCGGTAAACAACACGGTGAAAAAAAAGAAACCAGTCCGGCTATGATCGCCAACCCAGCGTTGATATTTGTCATCATCATTTCCTCCCACCTGTCTTAAGTGAACACAAGCAAACAAGCCCTGCCTACTAAAACATACGTATAGCGGGAGCAAAATATGATGCAAGCCAAAAAGCGCATGCCCAGGAAGAATAATTCCTGGACACACGCTCATTACGCTCTTTTATTTTTACATAGCGTTCTACTTTACAACCGCACCATTCGGCATACCTTCCGGTACGGTGGCCAGCGTAAGCTGATCTCCATGTGATGCTGCCAAAATCATACCTTGCGACAGCTCTCCCCGAAGTTTTACTGGCTTCAGATTGGTCACACAGATCACCTTGCGCCCAATGATATCTTCAGGTGTATAAAACTTCGCAATCCCTGATACTACTTGCCGCTGCTCATAACCAAGGTCAAGCTGAAGCTTCAATAGTTTATCGGCCTTCTTCACAGGCTCGCAGGCGACGACCTGAGCAACGCGCAGTTCCACCTTGGCAAAATCCTCAATGCCAATCTCTTCCTTTGCCTCCGGTGCTTCCTGGCTCGTCTCAGATGCATTCTGCGGTTGAGCTTGTGTCGTAGCTTCCTCCGGCTTCTTACCTCCAGTCATCGCTTCCACGATAAAAGCAACCTCTTGCTCTGAATCCAGACGCGGGAAGATCGGATTACCTTTGACCAGCTGCGTTCCTTCCGGAATACGACCGAACTGTTTGCCGCTATCCCATGTAGTCAACTCACCTTGGCTAATACCGAGCTGCTCCCAAATTTTATGAGGAGCACGGGTTAAGAATGGCTGGAGTAAGATGGAAGCGATGCGCAAGCTTTCTACCAAATGCAACATAACAGATGACAATTCGCGACGTTTTGCCTCATCCTTAGCCAAATTCCATGGTTGCGTCTCGTCAATATACTTGTTGCTACGGCTAATAAATTGGCTAATCGCCGTTAATGCCACGGAAAACTCCATGTTTTCCATGGCTTCTTCTACTTTACTATAAGTCGATGTTGCCATGTCTTCCAAAGCTCCGTCGAATGCTGTTACATTCGCTTCATAAGCTGGAACCTTACCATCAAAATATTTATCTACCATCGCCACGGTACGATTCAACAAGTTGCCCAGATCATTTGCCAAATCCGAATTAACTCGATCTACAAAACTTTCTGGTGTAAATGTTCCGTCTGCCCCAAAAGGCACCTCGCGCAGTAAGTAGTATCGTAGTTGGTCCAGACCATAACGGTCAATCAACGTCACTGGGTCTACAACATTGCCTTTAGATTTCGACATTTTACCGTCTTTCATGAGCAGCCAACCATGTGCAAATACTTTTTTAGGCAACGGAAGATCCAGCGCCATCAGCATAATCGGCCAATATATCGTGTGGAACCGTACAATCTCTTTACCTACGATATGCACATTTGCAGGCCAGAATTTATCATACAGCTCGGTATTGGAAGAGCCATAACCCAAGGCTGTGATGTAGTTGGAAAGTGCATCAATCCACACATACACGACATGCTTCGGATCCCCCTTCACCTTAATGCCCCAATCGAAGGTAGTACGGGATACAGCCAAATCCTCCAGACCCGGCTTGATGAAGTTATTGATCATCTCTTTTTTACGTGATTCCGGCTGGATAAACTGCGGATTCTCTTCATAAAATTGCAGCAACCGATCAGCATACTTGCTCATACGGAAAAAGTAACACTCTTCCTTGACCAGTTCTACAGGGTGTCCACTATCCGGGCTTTTTCCTCCAGCCACATTGCCTTCGGCGTCCTTCACCACGTCAACCAGCTGAGTTTCTGTGTAGTACGTCTCGTCAGGGATGCTGTACCAGCCTTCGTATTCTCCCTTGTAAATATCGCCTTGCTTCAGCAAACGATCAAAAATTTCTTGTACAACAGCCTTATGACGTTCCTCCGTAGTACGGATAAAATCGTCATTGGAAATGTCGAGCTTCCGCCACAGTTCTTGAATACCTGCCACAATATCATCTACGAAACGTTGCGGCGTTTTGCCTGCTGCACTTGCTTTCTGCTCAATCTTCTGACCATGCTCATCCGTTCCTGTCAAATAGCGCACTTCATAACCGCGTAGCCGCTTGTAACGGGCCATTGCATCTCCCGCAACCGTCGTGTAAGCATGACCTATATGTAGCTTGTCGCTCGGATAATAGATCGGTGTCGTAATATAAAATGTGTTCTCATTGGACATGTGTGTTGCCTCCTGTTTTGTTCACGGCAGCTATAAGACCTGCTGACATGATGGTACTCCAATTCATGTATTTGGCACAAATTGGGCACAAAAAAGACCCCCGCCCCTATGGGACGAGAGTCACCTCACGCGTTACCACCCAATTTTCCTGTATCCTCGCAGACTACAGGCTTCACCGGTCACATCTGACCGCCCATTAACGCTGGAACACGCCTCCCCCTTACGATTGCCTCCCAAGCACTAATAATTGTGGCAAATACGCTCGAAAAAGGTTCCTCCAGGACCATATTCAGGCTTCGCTCCAGACCGGTTTGCAGCTAACCCCGGCTCTCTGTACTGGGCGTTTTACCCTACTCATCCCTTCGCAGGAAAACAATATTAACCAAAATATAACCAAATCCGCATAGCGCTGTCAAGTCAGACCCTTTTCAGAGTGGGTAGCCAAACGATCTTCGCTAGACCTATCTGTTCCCTTTTTTGCAGGAGGGACCAAATCTACGCCGCCCGGATGAAAGGGATGGCACTTGGCTATACGCTTAGCAGCAAGCCATGAACCTTTGAGCGCACCATGCATCTCTACCGCCTCCAACGCGTACGCCGAACACGTTGGATAGAATCGGCAGGTAGCCGGCTTTAACGGTGAAATATAGGAACGATAAAACTTAATCGGAGCCTGTACCACTCTGCGTGTGGTGATTTTCATTTCAGTAGCCCCCGTGGCTGTGAGTGTGACTGCTCGTCTGTCTGAATCCCCCATCCGAATTACTGTCAGTATGCCCATTCTTCTGTTGACAATCTTTGCAATAACCAAAAATTTCAAACTTGTGCTCGACGATTTGGAATTGATCCGTTGTATCCGTCATTTGCATTGGGCAAAAAGAAATCGGTAATGTTTTCTGACAGCTCAAGCAAATCATATGGTGATGGTGATGATGCTCATTACAGCTCACCTTGAACTTCATTCCATCCTCAAAAGATACCTGTTCCAGTACACCCAATTCCTGCATTACACGCAGATTACGATAAACCGTATCAAAACTAAGTCCACTGTACTTCTTACCCATATATTCATAAACGTCTTTGGGGGACAGATACCCTTCATTCTCGGAAAATAACGTGGCCAACGTCTTGCGCTGATCTGTAATACGCAGCCCCTGAGCGGACATTGTTGCAATAATTTCATCCTTTGTCAGCATGCGTTTCACCCTCCCCTGTCTGTAGTTTCAGGTTTTCTGATGCAGGCTTAGGCTTGCATCTATTTATTATACCACGATTAAAGTCAATATTATAAGAGATATTCGTATCTATACATAAGAAAAAGACGCTCTCCGGCGCTACGATTAAATTCGCAGCAGGAGAACGCCTATATTCTGCAAGTGACATCGACTTTTAAACGGTGAATGACGAGACCCAAGGTCTAAGCCGGTAAACAGCACCGGTTAATTCATATTAATTTTTAATAGCTGGTAAAGGCATAACTACTACGGAAACCGGCAAGTTACTTCCTGCTGCAGCAGTGAAATACATCTCTACACTTTCCTCGATATGCCCTGTGCGATACAGCACACTCATCTCATTTGGAGCCCATACCGCGCCGTTCGTCGGGATACCCACAACCTGATTGTTTACCATCGCATAACCGGAATATTCGCCTCCACGCGGGTTGAAGGTAATCAGTGAATACGGCGCTACATGATCCAATTTAACTTTATATACAACACCAAAATTACCGGCATTGGAAGCAGAAGAGCCATCCAGACCGTCCGTACCAATCAGGTTCGGATCTACCTTATTATCACCAAGAACGATACGTTGAGCTGTTTTACCAACCTCTTCGGTATAATTGAGCGAGATATCAGCATTAGCGTACGTTCCACGGTTGTGAATTCCGTCTTTCGGAAGTTTTGCCAGCGTGGGCAGTACGGTCATAGGATCTGCATTCGCATCCACCATAATGACCGTATATTGGATTGGTTGATCCGTGTATAGATCGGACAATAGAGAAATGACCTGCTTTTGCTTCATTTTTTTCTCGTTCAAATCCTGCAAAATAATACGGCTTTCACCCGGATTCAGAACTGTACTAGAACGCTTGCTTCCATCTATCATAGATTGAAAATATTTTTGAATTGAAACTTTACCCGCAGCCGTGGCAAAATCAGATGGACCGGCAAAACCGGAATTTTCGACATTTATATTGGCAGGAGTGATATTGTTGTTGGTCGCAATCACGTACATCTTCACATCTCTACCCGTTTCATTGACATGATGGACGAGTATGCGCGTGCTGCCTGATCCGGTTTCCTGATACACAATTCCGTCCTGAAATACACGTTCCGGGCTGTTAGCACGGATCAAAAGACGCGGTGAAGATGTACTAGTCAAAGGAATGGTAGCCATGGTAGGCACCTGACTGCCGTCTACTGTATATTTATCACCATATGGTGTGAAGATTTTATTGAAATCATCTTCGTTGTACAGCAATTCATTCGTAATTTTAATTGTTTCACTTTTGGTACCTGTTGCGCCGTGCTTATCAGTCACGGTGAGTGTGATTGTTACATCACCTGGTTGGAAGAAGGCAAGTTTCTTATTCTCCCAATCACGCTTAGTGATAGCATTCTCATCATCTGTACTCAGGTCGGTAATGGTGATTTTCTCACCCATTTTGTACTCTTTTTTATCAGTTGTAAACAGAGCCACTGGCGGCTGATTTGGTGGTCTTACTGTAAGTGTAACTGAGTAAGGATCACTCCAGTTCCCAGCAGAGTCAAGAACAGAATAGGTAACTACATATGTACCTGGCTCCTGAAATACGTCCTGCTTCCCTTCCCAACGTTGGTTCACAATCGGAAGACCTGTAGGAGAAGATTCCTTCGTCAAATACGTAACTTGGGTTTCGCCCGCATAGATATCTTTTTGTTGAACCGTGAAGGAAGCTTTAGGCTTCTGATTCAAATCCATGATAACTTGTTTAGTCGTATTATTCACAGTATAAGGAATATTTAAGGCCTGTGTAATCGAGGTCAATGGCACCATAAATACGTTCTTTTGCTGAAAAGCCGGTCCCTTCATTTGTCTGGCTTCACCGTTAACCGTATAAACCTTGCTGTCTGTTTTGAAGCGCATGACATTTGTTCCTTGTGTGATTACGGTTTCTTTGGTGGCAGTGTCATAACTAAACTGCAATCCGACACGGCTGACAAGAGAACGGATAGCTACATAGGAAACTCCGTCCTTAACAGTCATCGGCTGAGTTGCTGTGTACACCTGTCCGTTTTGTTCCATTTTCGCGCTGTTTAAGTACAAAATCAATTGATTAGCACCCATGGATGTTGGAGCTCCACCAGGATTGGTGATCGTTCCGTCTCCACCGTATACATCATTGGATACGTTCGATCCGTTGGTTGTATTCGTAGGCAGGCCAGTCAGTGGATCATTGGATACGCCTGTATTATTAGGTGTCACCGTGTCATTTTGTGTGCTAGTTCCATCTTGATCTCCGATGCTATTCTGAACGCCTGAATCAGCAACATTGGCCTGAGCCTGCTGTGCGCTAACCGAATCGGTGGATTGAACGGTTGTTGATGCTGCTTCTGCTCCTACAGGGGCTACTGCGGCCACCTGAGCCACCGCAAGAGCGGTGAGCATGGTCCATTTCTTGAAATTCATTGTCTGTCTCCTTCTATCACCAAATTATTATCATTCCCGTAAAAAGTCATACTATTAGACGCATCAGTTGTTAAAAAGTTTCTGGAAATTTTGCTGATCATGAAAAAAAGGGAACTTTCTCCTGTGACTGCAAAAACTAAAATAAATAGAATAATCCCCTGATACGCTAATAATCTATTAAATAAGCAAGCTATCAGGTAGCATTAGGGATTTTTTCAGTGTTTAATTTATTTCATCAAAAAAACTCTCAATTGAGATGAAGCCCTTATTATATACTAAAATCATTTTCATAACAGTACTTATATTAAAAAGCTATGTATAAAAATTCAGGCATGGATGATGGAAATAAAACTATGAAAAATAAAGAAAAACGAAGTGAAAAAGTTACTTTATCGTTAAAGCAACATATCCCTTTTTGTTTACTTGAAAAAGAAAAGGGTGTCCAAGTCATCAAATCGACTTTAGACACCCAATAAATAATTTATATATTAAGGCCAAGTTAGAGAAAAAGTTCCGTTATTATTATAAGTTTGTACACGAACTGTATGATACCCATATAAACCACTCACATGAAAACTAGTTCCTTCACTTGGATTTCTATCACGCTGGTAGACATGTCTACCGTTACTATCATAAATGTCAATACTGTACAAATCTGAATTGCTAAGAGTCGTATAAATCTGAATATCCAGAGACCCATTCAAATAAATAGATGCAGAAGTTTGACCAAGTTGATATGATCTTGATCCTTGAGGTGTAACTGCACTCTCATTTATTAATGTTTGTTCAATAAATGATTGCGGACTTGAATTTGAGTTAACCACATTTTCTTCAGCATAGGTTTGTTGAGTAGGTATTAAACTTAAAGATAAAGTGAGAGCTGAGAGAGCAGTTAAACCTAACAACTTAGATTTTTCCATTGTTTCTTGTCTCCTTTACTTTTTTATATTTCACAAATTTATAGTATAATATTTAGGCGAAAAAGTAAACAAATTTTTCCTTATTCATATATATTTGTGTTTTTGATATAATGATTTTATAAATATAGAAATAATTTTAAAATATAAAACAATTGAAATCCGAACTCCTCATTTTATTAACTAATAAAAAAATATATTGTTTACAGAGCGAAATTTCTACATTGTTCATTTTCTATGTATCTTAACCAAATTGCAGTGTAATATATCTTTAAGACTAAATTAGTAGATACTTACGGAAGTAACTTTGTATCTATCAATCGTTAGTATCTAAAGCCTATTTAATAAGTGAAATGTAACTATACAATTATATAATTATTTCATTTAAGGCTGTCTAAGATGCTAATCTTCGACTAGTCAGAACTCAAAGCATATGCATCTTAAAAAAAGTGATTAGATAACACTAGGTTACAGCCTTCTTTTACACATCTCAATACTAAAAAGTAGTACTTTTACCAGAGTAAGAACAAGCTGATTCAAGCCAGCCAAAGATATATCTATTCTATAAACTCAATATTTCAAGATAAATTAAAACAGCGCGCACCGTTTTAATATTGGTACACGCTGATTACTTATCTTTTTTTATTTTTATCTACTTAACAGAGTTAATAAACATTATTAACAGTTCTTACGCTATCTTTTTATTTAGTATAAACTGGTCCCAAATTATGATGGACGACAGACAGCATTCTTTCCTGCAGTCTCCAGACGACCCTCTTCAATGAGTCGGTAAGCACGTTGAACTTCTTCATCTGTAGGAGATGGAACTCCCTCCAACGGATACTCCTTACCGAGCATTTCCCACTTGTAAACACCCATTTGATGGTAAGGTAATATTTCGAATTTCTCGACTCCGTTCAACGTTCCGATAAACCGTCCCAAATTCAATAAATCTTGCTCGTCATCATGAATACCCGGTACAAATACGTGTCTAATCCACATTTTGCGCCCTTGCTCAGACAACCAGCGAGCCGTACTTAGCATACGGTCATTAGACTTGCCTGTAAGCTTAATATGTTTGTCATTGTCAATATGCTTAATATCCAGTAGCACCAAGTCTGTTACGTCCAGCAGTTCATGGATACGGCCCGCGTCATTAAAGCCGTTACTGTCCAGTGTCGTGTGCAAATTCCACCGACGTTTCACTTCTTTGAACAGCTCTGCGACAAAATGAGCTTGCAGCGTCGGTTCTCCACCGGATACGGTCAATCCGCCTCCTGAAGAACGGTAATAGGCTAAATACGGCTCAATCTCAGCCAATACCTCCTCTAACGTCATCGGATTACCTTCATTCAAGGCCCAAGTGTCCGGGTTATGGCAATATTGACATTTCAACAAGCATCCTTGCATAAAGAGCACGAAGCGGATGCCGGGACCATCGACGGTCCCGAAGGTTTCCAATGAGTGTATGTGACCTTTCAACATGTTGCATCATCCTTCCCGCATCCGCTATGCGTGCGTCATTGTAATACTTATTTACATTGTACCGTGGAAAGTACGGTTAATAACATCCAATTGTTGTTCACGAGTCAGCTTGATAAAGTTAACGGCATAGCCGGAAACACGAATCGTCAGCTGTGGATAGTTTTCTGGGTGCTCCATTGCATCCAACAGTTGTTCACGAGCAAACACATTGACATTCAGATGATGTGCGTGGCTTCCAAAGTAGCCATCCATCATCGAAACAAGGTTTGTTTTGCGTGTTTCTTCTTCTTTACCCAGTGCTTTAGGCACGATGGAGAAGGTGTTCGAGATACCATCCAGACTGTGTTCATAAGGCAATTTGGCTACGGAACTCAGAGATGCCAAAGCACCTTTTTTATCACGGCCGTGCATTGGGTTTGCCCCTGGTGCAAACGGTTCGCCTGCTTTACGTCCATCCGGTGTTGTACCTGTTTTCTTACCGTAAACCACGTTGGAAGTAATAGTCAGTACAGATTGAGTAGGAACCGCATTACGATAAGCTTTATGCTTGCGAATCATGCTCATGAAGCTTTCTACCAGTTCCACAGCGATGTTATCTACACGGTCATCGTTGTTACCGTAGCAAGGGTATTCGCCTTCGATTTCAAAGTCAACAGCAATCCCTTTTTCGTTACGGATTGGTTTAACTTTTGCAAATTTAATGGCACTCAAGGAGTCGGTAGCAACTGACAGACCCGCAATACCACAAGCCATGGTGCGGAGAATATCACGATCATGCAACGCCATTTCAATGCGTTCGTAGCTATATTTATCATGCATGTAGTGAATAACATTCAAAGTGTTCATGTACAGTTTTGCCAACCATTCCATCATAGGTTTGAAGCGGCTCAACACTTCTTCATATTCCAGAACTTCGCCTGTAATGGCTGGGAATTCAGGCCCTACTTGGACGCCAGATTTTTCATCTTTACCACCGTTAATTGCATACAGCAGAGCTTTAGCCAAGTTGGCACGAGCACCAAAGAATTGCATTTGTTTACCGATTTTCATTGCCGATACACAACAAGCAATACCATAATCGTCTCCATAAATCGGACGCATCAGATCGTCATTCTCGTACTGAATGGAGCTAGTTTCAATAGAAACTTTCGCACAATATTTTTTGAAGCCTTCAGGCAATTTTTCCGACCACAGTACAGTCAGGTTCGGCTCCGGTGCAGGTCCCAGATTGTAGAGGGTGTGCAGGAAACGGAAGCTGTTTTTAGTTACCCGAGTTTCTCCAGTTACGGACATACCACCAATGGACTCAGTAACCCAAGTTGGATCTCCACTGAATAGTTCATTATAGTCAGGTGTGCGCAAGAACTTAACAATACGCAATTTCATAACAAAATGATCGACCAGTTCTTGAGCTTGTTCTTCTGTCATTGTACCCTCTTCCATATCACGTTGAGAGTAAATATCAAGGAAGGAAGATACACGTCCTAAGGACATTGCTGCACCATTTTGTTCTTTGATTGCTGCAAGATATCCAAAATATACCCATTGGAAAGCTTCTTTCGCATTGTTAGCAGGTTTTGAAATATCAAAACCGTGCTCAGCAGCCATTTGTTTCAGTTCATTCAAAGCACGAATTTGTTCGGAAATTTCCTCACGCAGACGAATTACGTCTTCTTCCATGGAATCAACTTCAAGGCTTTTCAGTTGCAGCTTTTTATCTTGGATCAAGAAGTCTGCACCATACAAAGCTACACGACGATAGTCACCGATAATACGACCACGACCGTATGCATCTGGCAGACCAGTAATGATACCAGCTTTACGAGCTGCTCTCATTTCATCTGTATAAGCGTCAAATACACCTTGGTTGTGAGTTTTACGAATATGAGTGAAAATATCAATAATACTTTCTGGTACTTCAAAACCATAGGCTTTACAAGCGTCGATCATCATTCGAATTCCACCAAACGGCTGCAAAGAGCGTTTGAATGGAGCATCTGTTTGTACACCGACAATTTGCTCTTTATCCCGGTCTAGATAACCCGGTTTATGTGAAATAATAGTGGATGGCGTATTCACGTCTACATCAAGCACGCCGCCGTTTGCCAACTCTTTTTTGGTAAGATCGGATACAATATCCCACAATGCAGTTGTGTTGGCGGTAGGACCAACCAAAAATTCTTCATTGCCAACATAAGGTAAGATATTAGTTTCAATAAAATCGTTGACGTTGACTTCTTTAGTCCATTTGCCTTTTTTAAAACCTCTCCAGCCAGATTGTTGCTCTTGTAATTCTCTCTCAATCACCGACATGTAAATCCCTCCAAATTGTTTGGTCTTCCGGACTTGTGATTTTTTTCACGATAAAGCTATTTCTTGAGCCCGGCCTGTTCACCGATGCCTTACGCTCAGTGTCGGGACCTTTCTTACACCCTTATTGTAGAATAATGATAGAGTGTAGTATGTGATAAAAATCACAATATGAGTGATTTTTATCACTTTATTTTCCCTAGCTTCACGCCTATATCCTTAGCCTTGCCGTTCACCTCCCTTCCCAAACCAACAGGCCCTCTATATAGAGAGCCTGCATCGGTATTGAACGAGAAAATGCTTTTTCACAAGCCTCTTCGTACCTATTATATTATTGGTCAAAACGTCCGTAGAAGGCATTGCGATAGACATCAGCCAACTCAGTAACCAGCGGCAACTTCGGATTCGCAGTTGTACATTGATCTTCAAATGCGCGGTCAGCCAGATAGTCTACACGTGATTCGAAATCCTTCGCATCGAAACCGATTTGTTGGAACGATTCCTCGATACCGAGTGTTTTGTTCATCTTACGGATTGCTTCGATCAAGCTGTTAACCCCTTCTTCGGTGGTGCGTGCAGGCAGTCCCAGTATGCGCGCGATTTCTGCATAACGCTCATCCGCAACAAAGTGCGAATATTTAGGGAACGAAGCAAATTTTGTCGGTTTTTTCGCATTATAGCGAATAACGTGCGGCAGCAAAATGGCATTCGTGCGGCCATGCGCTGTATGGTATTGTCCACCCCATTTATGTGCAAGACTGTGGTTAATACCCAAGAATGCATTAGCAAACGCCATACCAGCAAGTGTGGAAGCATTATGCATTTTTTCACGAGCCAGCTTATCACCGATCAGAGCCGATTGTTCTAGGTATTGGAATACCAATTGAATGGCTTTAATTGCCAGACCATCTGTGTAATCATTAGCCATTACGGACACGTAAGCCTCGATAGCATGTGTCAGAACGTCCATACCTGTGTCCGCTACAGCTGTTTTAGGCAGCGAATATACAAACACTGGGTCAATAATTGCCACATCAGGAGTCAACTCATAGTCAGCCAGCGGGTACTTCGTGTTACCCAGGTTTTTGTCCGTAATTACTGCAAACGATGTAACTTCGGAACCTGTACCCGAGGTTGTAGGGATAGCTACAAATTGTGCTTTTTGGCCCAGACGTGGGTACTTGTAAATCCGTTTACGGATATCCATGAATTTTTGTTTTAAGTTATTGAAATCAGTATCTGGATATTCATAGAACATCCACATGCCTTTAGCCGCATCCATTGGCGAACCGCCGCCCAGTGCGATGATGCAATCCGGTTGGAAACGTCTCATCATTTCTGTACCACGTTCTACCGTAACTGTCGATGGATCTGGCTCTACTTCAGAGAACACTTCGATAGCTACCGGTGTTTGGCGTTGATGCAGATAATGAATAACACGATCCACATATCCCAGTTTTACCATCATAGGGTCCGTGATAATGGCTACACGTGTGATATCAGGCATTTTAGCAAGATACTGTGTCGAATTTTTTTCAAAATAGATTTTGGAAGGTACTTTGAACCATTGCATATTCACCGTCCGTTTCGCCACCCTTTTCACATTAATCAAATTGACTGCCGATACGTTCGACGAAGTCGAGTTACGACCGTACGAACCGCAACCGAGTGTCAACGAAGGAAGATTGGTGTTGTAAATGTCGCCAATCGCACCATGTGTGGAAGGTGCATTTACAATGATACGTCCTGTTTGCAGACGGTTTGCGAAGCGAGCGATAACGTCCTCATCGTTCGAATGAATAGCGGACGAGTGGCCCATGCCCCCGAATTCCACGACTTCAGCAGCGCGTTGAATACCTTGTTCCGCATTTTTCACTTTATAGCAAGCCAATACAGGACTCAATTTTTCCGCAGACAATGGGAATTTTGTTCCTACCCCTTCAATCTCAGCGACCAAAATTTTAGTTCCTGCTGGTACTGTGATACCACTCATTTCAGCAATTTTCACAGCAGACTGCCCGACGATTGCTGGGTTCACTGCACATTTCTCGACATTCATAGCTCCTTGAGTGAGCTTAGCTGCTTCTTCTTTATTTACAAAATAGCAGCCGTTAGCGATCATCAATTTTTTCACTTGTTCGAAGATTGGCTCTTCGATAATAACCGCTTGCTCGGAAGCACAAATCATACCGTTGTCAAAAGATTTAGAGAGGATAAGATCGTTCACGGCCTGCTTGATGTCTGCTGTTTTTTCAATAAAGCAAGGCACGTTACCTGGGCCTACACCCAGAGCAGGTTTACCGCAGCTATATGCCGCCTTAACCATGCCTGATCCACCAGTTGCCAGAATCAGAGCCACATCCGGGTGATTCATGAGTGAATTTGTCTTATCCATCGATGGAGCTTCAATCCATTGAATACAATCAGCTGGAGCACCATGTTTGACGGCTGCTTCGAGCAAGACGCGGGCTGCTTCCGCACTACACGATTGAGCAGATGGATGGAAACCGAAAATGATTGGGTTACGTGTTTTAATGGCAATCAACGCTTTGAACATCGTAGTCGAAGTCGGGTTTGTCACTGGAGTGATCCCCATGATAATGCCGACTGGCTCTGCTATCTTTTGAAAACTGTCAAAATCATTGTCTTCAATGACACCGACGGTTTTTTCATTTTTGATACTATGATAGACATATTCTGTTGCAAACATGTTTTTGGTGATTTTGTCCTCGTACACACCGCGTCCTGTTTCTTCAACAGCCAACTTCGCCAGGTACATGTGTTTATCCATCCCTGCGAGTGCCATAGCTTGTACGATTTCGTCAATCTGTTCCTGATTCATACTCATGAAAGCTTGCTGTGCCCGGTTCCCCCGGTCAATCAGCGTTTGAATATACTGCTCTGCGCTTTGCTCTTTTTGGATAACCTCGTTTTTAACAGCCATTTCCCTCATCCTCCTGTTATCTCGTGTACTATCTCTTGTTCACGCACTGATCGTAACACAGCTTTTCAAGATATATTGTGATTTTTTTCACAATCTATTTAAAATTTTATTTTATGAAGTGAATTAAATCACAAAGTTTGGAATTCTGCCACTTTTACCCCCTCTTCTTGCCCCAAAAACGCATTGCGCAGGTATATAATGAATTTGAATTGATCAAGTTGCAGATAAAAAACATAGGATACAAAGGGGAAATGGACGATGAGAAACCCTACAAATGTAATGGAAGCCCGCGGCAACACCTGTTGCTTCTCGGAGGCCAGCTTCAACCGGTTGCAAGTGATGATGAAAGATCGAGTTATGCCAGAAAGCTCGCATCTGTTCTGGGAAGGAGATACAGCGGATAAGCTGTTTTATATTAAGCGCGGACGCGTGAAAGTAACCAAAACAACGGATGAGGGTAAGGAACTTATTCTATATATGTATCAAAGCGGCGATCTTGTTGGTCAAGCCGATCCATTTTTCGGTACTAAGCATTCCTTTTCTGCTGAGGTTCTGGAAGACAGTGATATTGGCGTAATCGATCATACAGATCTGGAGCTACTTATTTGCCAGCATTGTGATTTTGCGATTGACTTTATGAAATGGATGGGTTCGCATCATCGCATTACTCAGACTAAGTTCCGCGATTTGATGATGTACGGCAAGCCTGGCGCTTTATGTTCAACACTCATCCGTCTATGCAATACCTATGGTGAGCCTCACGGCGAACATATCCTGATTCATAAAAAAATTACTCATACTGACTTATCAAATATGATCGGTGCGACTCGGGAAAGCGTAAACCGGATGCTTAGTGATCTACGTAAGAAAAATGCAGTTGAATATGATAATGGCATGATTGTTGTCAAGGATTTGGAAATGCTGCAAGGCGTATGTCATTGTGAATTGTGCCCTCGTGAGATTTGCCGCATATAATAAATCGTTTTTTATGTAAAAGGGAGTGTTATAAGCCATTATAGCTTATAACACTCCCTAATTTATTTCCACTCCTCTACTTATACAGAAGCAGTTGCGAAGCATTTTAACACTAGTCCTTCTTCTGGCAACACACTTTTTAAAACTGTAAGCATAGATAACTTAAATTCCCCATCTCATAGCTTCTATGGATGACCTTGGCTTTGTTTGCAGGATTGCCACTCCCCATTGCAATAAACAACGGTACAAAGTGCTCTGCTCTTGGTACGGCCTGGCGAGCATACGGTGCTTCGCTTTCATAGTGATCCAAAGCCTCTATATCTCTACTTTGAACTTTTTCAATAATCCAATCATCAAAATCTATAGCCCAAGGTTCTGTTTTCGTTTCCCCCCATTTGACGATACGCAGATTATGAACAGTCACTCCACTGCCAATGACCAGAATATCTTGTTCTCCCAGTCCACGCAGCACTTCACCAATGGCATATTGTGCTTTGGGCGAAAGATATGGATTTACTGAGATCTGAACTACCGGAATGTCTGCCTCAGGATACATACGATGCAACAATGTCCAGGATCCATGATCCAGTCCCCTCACCCGGTCAGTTTGTACGTCAATGCCCTTTTCTTCATATAATTTTTCCAGCTTATTGGCCAGTTCCACAGAACCATGTGCTGGATATTTCACCGTGTACAGTTCCGGTGGGAAACCGCCAAAATCATAAATGGTATCGTACACGTCATCCATCGAACTGATCGTCAACGTTTGCGCTTCCCAATGAGCAGTAAAGATAACAACCGCTTTAGGGCGAATGCTTTTCCCCAGTTGCTCTAAAAATGAAGTATAGTCCGTCTGTTCAATAGCAAGCATCGGTGAGCCGTGGGCCAAAAATAAAGATGGCATCATATAAAGATCCCCTTATCAGTAATAGTTTATTTTATTCATTAAGTAACTTTATGTAAGTGATAATACATAAGTAACAAAGTAATGTCAACACAGATTTCAACATACACTTAAAGATCAGAGATTCCATAAATAAAGATTGATATAGGTATAAGGTCATAGTAATATGTAACTAATAAATTTAAAATTTCACTATGTTTCGATACAAAGGACTGGTTTCTATGGAGATACATACTTCTAATTGCCCAAAATGCGGTTCCGTTTTTCGTCAAAACCTTAGAAACCTGTGTAGTTCTTGTATTCAGGAAGAAAATATATTCTTGGACCGCTGTTCTAACTATCTATGGAAGCATCCTTCTACTCATACTCGTCAGCTCAGTGACGTAACCGGCACACCTATAGAATTGCTCACAGATTGGGTAAGAGCAGGCAAGTTTCCCTCCACATACAGTCAGCTTGATTATCCTTGTGAATCCTGCCGTTCCCCCATTTATGCAGGAAGACTTTGCCATTCCTGCTTGGGTACATTCCGTTCGGCCGCGCTGGATATTCAAACCCGTGTGCCCCGCCGTGCAACAGCAGGATTATTCTCAGTTGCAGGGCGCGTCAAAGGCTATTAAGCCGTCCTGCCTATGCAGATCATTTCTGTAAAATGGATAAGTAGTCCTATACACAAAATAAAAAAACAGCCTTTTTCCTAGGAAAAGGCTGTTTTGCTATGAGAAACGCTTATTTAGTTTGGTGCTCATCTAATCCATTCCTCAGCCCAAAATTGAATCTGTTCCATAACCGGCTGAAGCGCACGGCCTTTGGTTGTTAGCTCGTATTCAATGCGGACAGGAGTTTCCGGATATACATGACGTGTAAGTATTCCTTCATTTTCCAAATCTTTCATCCGCTCTGATAACATTTTGTCACTCATTGTGGGAATCAGATTGGAAATATCCTTAAACCGCTTAGGACCGCTCATCATGGATTGAATAATTAATCCATTCCAACGCTTACCCAAACATGAAAAGGCGGTTTCAAAACGCGGACACATTTTTGTAAATTGCGGTTGACTCTCCAAATTTTTCACCTTCTTTTGCATTTCGGTTTGATAAAGCTTTCCTTTTGTTAGTATATATCATTTTAGCATACTTTATCCCGAAAGAAAACACTTTCTTCTTAAATTAAATACCTGCGCTGATAAAGTTGCCATGACCAAAACTGATTATACAACAAACCAACACAGCAGGTATATGTCTAAATCGTTAAATACAAAAAGGCGGAATCCCTAGAGGTTCCGCCTATCAATCTGTTCATTATACAGCTCATCAAAATGTGATGATTGTTATTATACCAACACTCCACCGAGAGGTCTTACAGGTTCACTTCTTCCATATATTGGTTTGTTAATATTTGTCGGAGAAGTCCAACGAATGCTGTTGGCGATAACTTTCAAAATATCAGGCTGGTAATAAGTCGGATAGGTCTCATGACCTGGGCGGAAATAGAATATCTTACCGCTACCTCGGCGGAAAGTACATCCGGTTCTAAATACTTCGCCGCCTTCAAAGTTACTAACAAATACCAATTCATCCGGCGCTGGAATATCAAAGAACTCGCCATACATCTCTTCCTGCTTCAACAAAATTTTGGCGTCTATGCCTTCTGCAATAGGATGTGACGGATTCACCGACCAAATAATCTCCTGTTCACCTGCCACCCTCCATTTCAGATCACAGCTAGTGCCCATTAGGGCTTTGAATGGCTTTGAAAAATGGCCCGAGTGTAGCACGATCAAGCCCATTCCTCCCTGCACTCGCTTTACAACACGCGCCGTAACTTCATCGCTCACCTGATCGTGGGCTTTATGCCCCCACCACAGCAGCACATCTGTGGAATTCAGGATCTCTTCTCCCAAACCATGCTCGGCATCATCACGAAGAGTAGCTGTTCGAATGGCAAATCCCTCTCCTGCCAGGCCGTCAGCCAACGCTTTGTGTATCCCGTCAGGATATATCTGTTTGGCTTCATCATTCAACTTTTCGTTCAAAAATTCATTCCAAATGGTGACGTTAATCATCAACATTTCCCCCTATTAGGTTAGACCCACCACATCTCGCTCAGCGGTTCTTCAATCAATACCTGGCGAAGATTGTGGACAGCCTTAGTAAAGCCTTCCTCCACGGACATCAGACCATCTTCATGCTCAATACTCACTACATAATCGTATCCCACCAGACGCAGAGCACTGATAATATCTGCCCACGTTTTTACATCATGTCCATAACCCACAGTACGGAACTGCCAAGCGCGATCTAGCATTTTCGTATATTCCTGCATATCGGTAAGTCCATATTTATTTACATTGACCGGATCAATCGTCGTATCCTTGGCATGAAAATGGTGAATGGCTCCCTCTCGGCCCAAAATTTGAACCGCCTGCACTGGGTCAATTCCCTGCCACCACATATGACTCGGATCCAGATTAGCACCAATGACCTCTCCCGCAGCTTCACGCAAACGAAGCAAGGTCGCTGGTGTATGAACGGAGAAGCCTCCGTGTAGCTCCAGCCCAATTTTAACATGATGATCTGCTGCAAATTTTCCCGTCTCAGTCCAGTAAGGAATAATTTTATTCTCCCATTGCCACTTCAACACTTCCTGAAAATCATTAGGCCACGGAGCCACAGGCCAATTTGGATATTTCGCATCCTCATGATCACCCGGACAGCCAGAGAAAGTGTTCACAACTGGAACTTCCAGCTTTTCTGCCAATCGAACGGTTTTAAGAAACGTTTCATGATCAGCTTGGGCTAAATGCTTTTGCGGATGAAGAGGATTGCCGTGACAGCTAAGCGCACTAATCGTTAGTCCACGGGACTCTACCGCCTTTTTAAAATTTTTGAGCGCTGTATCATTCTCCAGCAACTCATCCGGCTTACAATGCTTATCTCCTGGGTTGCCGCCTGTACCGATTTCTACAGCATCTAATCCTTGAGAAGCCACATAATCCAGCGCCTCCTCCAGCGAACGTCCGCCGAACAACACCATAAATACTCCAAGTTTCAAAAGAAATCCCTCCCTGTATCATATGTGAAAAAAGCTGCTTTCATTATAATGATGGTCTATTCGGGATAATTACGGGCTTAGTCAAAATAGACAGCTTTCCCGGTACGGGCCGATTCATAGATAGCTTCCAAAATTTCAGTAACAACCAGTGCCTGTTCCGGCTTCACAAGAGGTTCTTTGTCGTCCAGAATAGATTCGATCCACAGACGAGCTTCGCGGTCTGCTTCATTTTCCGTTTCTCCAGAGTAAAAGGCAACACCACCTGCATCCAGATCTATTTTCGTATCAAACAAGCGGCTGTTCTTTTCCCCGTTAATGCGCAATCCATCCTGCATATCAGCTCCGCCTTCGGTTCCGCATAACAGCGTCTTCGCTTCGCCAAACTCTACAACGTTCAATGCCCAGCTGGATTCCAGTACAATCGTAGCTCCATTTTGCATCGTAATAAAACCAAAAGCTGAGTCCTCTACCTTAAATTCCTCAGGATTCCAAGGCCCAAAGGCATTTGCCGCATCTTTACGATCCCCTAGCTTATGGAAGGTTGAACCTAGTACACTTTTAGGCTTGTAATTATCCATCAGCCAGAGTGTCAGGTCGAGTGCATGCGTGCCAATATCAATAAGAGGACCACCGCCCTGCTTCTCTTCATCCAAGAATACTCCCCAAGTCGGAACCGCGCGACGGCGTAGAGCAATGGCTTTGCCCAGATAAATGTCTCCAAGCTCTCCTTGCTCAACCAATTGCTTCAGATACAAACTGTCATCACGATATCGGTTTTGATACGCAATAGACAGCTTCTTACCTGTACGGTTGGCTGCATCGAGCATCTCCCGTGCTTGCTCAGCAGTTTTAGCCATCGGCTTTTCACACAGCACATGCTTACCTGCCTCAAGCGCCGCTACGGTAATTTCTGAGTGCGAGTCATTGGGTGTACACACATGTACGACTTCAATGTCTTTATTTTCTAGCAACTGACGGTAATCACTATAAACTTGCGACCCTTCAACTCCAAACTTTTCTGCTGCCTCTTCAGCGCGCTCCTGAATGATGTCACAGAATGCAACGATTTCTGCACGCTTCTGCTTGGCAAGACTCGGCAAGTGTTTGCCGTTGGCAATGCCTCCACAACCAATAATCCCGATTTTGAGTGTTTTAGACATGAATATTTCCTCCCTGAGCTGCGTATTGTTGGAGCCATTTAATGCTGGTTTCAATGCTTTCGATTGGAGGGTTTGAGCAGAAATCCTGTTCCACGACGACCCAATCCACACCTGCCTGAATAGCGGCGTCTGTAATGGCCTGAAGCTGCACTTCGCCTTTGCCAAGCTCTACAGTCACTGCTTTTTGTTGCTCGTCACGTGCCATATCCTTTAAGTGAATGATAGGCAGGCGTCCATTATAACGTCCGATGTATTCCACTGGATCATAGCCCCCATAGTATACCCAACAAGTATCCATTTCGACCTGTAACAAATCATCGGAAACCGCATCATATAAAGCATCGAATACCGGGCGATCATTGATTTTTTCTGTCAATTCAAAATCATGATTATGATAAGCCAGTATCAAGCCCTGTTCTTTCACTTTTTCACCAATACGATTCAAATTAGCAAAAATTTCATCCCATTGTCGCTGTTCTTCGGTTAAATAAGGAACGATTAGGTACTTATTGCCCAATTCTTTGTGGTATGCAATCTCCTCATCCAAATGATCCAACAAACGAGAATATTGTATATGAGTTCCGACAACATCCAGATTTAGCTCATCCAAAAGCGCTCTGACATCCTTGGCGTTGCGTCCGAAAAAGGTATGAAATTCTACCCCTTTATAGCCAAGCTCAGCTACCTTGCGCAATGTACCTTCAAAATCCTGTTCAAGCTCTTCCCTTACTGTGTACAATTGCAATCCTACTTTAGCCATTACCCTTCACCTCTTTAATTAGGATGAATTTTCCATTATATCTGTTCCATAATACAAATCCTCGTCCCGCTTAAACGTGCTTTCCATCGTAATGTGATTGCCTTCCAATGATGAGCGCTGAAAAGCATGCATGGCTTCTAACACATGGTAGGCCAGCTCAGCATTAGCACGATGGTCCGTGAATTTCAATGCGCCAAAGGCTTTTCACTGTACACATGCTTGCCTGCCTCTAGTATCGCCACATCTGTCAGTGCATGGCTGCCAGGCACGGTCAGATTAAATACAAGCTCAATCTCAGGCTGACGAAGCAATTCATCCACCTTGTATACGTTTTCAATGTTGAATTCATCGGCCCTCTCCTTGGCCCTCTCATCTAGTAAATCAGCGACGGCCACCACTTCAATAAGTGGGCTCTTTTGGAGATTTTCAAGATATACCGAGCTAATAGTACCGCATCCGATAATCCCGGCCTTCATTCGTTCCACGTCGTCACACTCCTTGGCCTCCAACATGTACTTTCTCATCTAACATGTAAGCTTTACAGTTCACATAGTATTCTATTTCTGTTTCGTTTAAAATGAATAATATGATTAAAACATGAACAATCTGGTCAATATTTGAAACAGCCATATGCCCAAAGGAGTCATCATCATGTCTATCGTCGAGCCTTGTCAGGTTCTTACCGCAGGCTATTCCTTCCATCGAAAGCCCTTTTATTCGAACCAGCCTGATGGGATCAAAAATTATTTATTCCGTTTGCAAACAGATGGACGCTGCCAGGCCCGCATTAACGGGGAAATGACACGGATTGAGGCGGGTGACCTACTGCTATTCAATCCTACCGAGCCTTATGAACTGGATATTCATAGTGAGTTGAATCCCATGGGAGATCTGGTCGTGGAAAGTGGAGATTATCACATTTTTTTCGGTGGTTCCTGGGTAGATGAGTGGTGGAACCATCATAAACGACCCAACAGAATTAAGGTTCAGCTCACAGAAGCCCTGCTTGGCCTATTTCGTCAGCTTGTGATGGAGCAACGACGTATTTCTAATCCTTACCCGGAAATATCAAGCTATTACATGCGCATTTTATGTTTGGAGTTTGACCGTATGCTATCCGATCATCCTATCGCTACCCATCATAACTATCTTGCTTATCAGATTAAAAATTATATTGAAGAAAATGCATCCTCTAACTTCAAGCTGGATGACGTGTCTTCACACGTAGGTATCAGCGTATCCCGAGCAGTACATCTGTTTAAGGAAACATTCGATACGAGCATTATGCAGTACACGCTGGACATCAGGCTTAACATGGCGAGAGAACGAATCATTTTCAGTCCCATGTCACTGGAACAAGCCGCCGAATCGTCAGGATTTGCAAATTACACGTATTTTCACCGTGTATTTCGTTCCCGCTTCGGTATGTCTCCCAAGGAATTCAGGGTGATTCACCGCGAGCAATTGTAGGTAAAAGAGAGCGTTCACCTGAACGCTCTCTTTGTTCATAACCAATAATAATGGAATTCTGCTTACATACCACAACCCAGCTTTTTTACGGAGCAAATGTCAGCATCACTACCGACATTGGTGGCAGTGTAACATCCAAATGCTGATCTTGCAGCTGATAGGATGTGAAAGCTTCCTTTTTCACACGCTCTGGCTGATCAAACGTATTATGTGCCTGCATATCGTCGCTGGCAAGAACAACACCGCTGATCTTTTTAACCTCTTCCAGTCCTCTTAGCTCCAAATTCAAGTTTGCCGACTCGCCCGGATGGACGTTGCAAAAGCTAATATGAATATTGTCATCCTGCGCCTTGGAGGCGGACACGCTTACTTGTGGGATGGAATCCCCATCATATTCATAATCGCCCACCTTTACATGAACAGCCAGTGCTTGTGCATCCTGATGCACCTTAAACATTTCAAATATATGGTATGTCGGCGTCAACAGCATAGCAGGGCCTTCGGTCAGAATCATGGCCTGTAAAACATTGACCATTTGAGCGATATTCGTCATCTGTACTCGGTCATGGTGATTATGGAAAATGTGTAGGTGCAGCCCAGCTACCAGCGCATCGCGCATCGTGTTTTGCTGATACAGGAAGCCCGGATTGGTCCCCGGCTCAGTCAGGAACCAGGTTCCCCATTCATCGACGATCAGTCCGACCCTTTTGTCAGGATCATATTGGTCCATAATGGCTGAATGACGAGTAATCAATTCATCCATATGCAATGATTTTTTCATCGTCTCGAACCATTCCGCTTCATCAAAGCCGAGTGCTTGCCGTTTCCCTTCCCAGTTTCCCGGGATCGTATAGTTATGCAGGCTCAAACCGTCCATAAGATGCCCAGCTTCACGCATCAACACTTCGGTCCAACGATAATCATCCACATTCGCCCCCCCTGCAATCCGATAAATGCGGTTCTCGCCATAGTTACGGACATATGTCTGATAGCGGCGATACAGGTCGGCATAATATTCTGGGCGCATGTTACCGCCACAACCCCAGTTTTCGTTACCCACTCCAAAATATTTGAGCTTCCATGGTTTCTCACGACCGTTTTCCTGACGCCATGCAGCCATAGGGGACTCTCCATCGAAGGTCATGTACTCTACCCACTCCGACATTTCCTGAACTGTACCACTGCCGACATTTCCACAAATATAAGGCTCTGCATCTAACAGTTCGCACAATTGAAAAAACTCATGTGTGCCAAAATGATTATTTTCAACCACACCGCCCCAATGCGTATTTACCATTCTCTTACGGTTTTCTTTTGGTCCGATACCATCTTTCCAATGATATTCATCGGCAAAACAGCCTCCCGGCCAGCGCAATACAGGAATGTTCAGCTTTTTCAGGGCTTCCACTACATCATTTCGAATTCCGTTTGTGTTTGGAATCGGTGAGTCCTCTCCAACCCATATGCCTTCATAAATGCAACGTCCAAGATGCTCAGCAAATTGTCCATAAATATTTTTATTAATAATGCCTTGTTTCCAATCGGTATTAACAACAATAGAACCCTTCACAACAAACCCTCCCCAAAATATTAAGATTGTTGGAACACCCTTACGAATGTTTGCGCTTTCATTTTTGGTCTAAATATCACTCATATTACCGATCTTCTTCCGATCTTAATTTTTACGCAACATCTCATCTAGAAAACATTAATATAAATATTAATAATTAAATAAAAACATTTCACGTGTTTAATATATTTTATTGCCTACTTTTTGTCAATCGTTAAGAAAAGGTCCAATCAAACCAAAAAGCCTGCCATTAGGGCAGACCAAGGTATGACTACTTTAACCCGTAATCCAAGTTCAGCCGAGCCTGAGCATTGTATCTTTTAGGCTGTTCCTATCCAGCGTGAACCATGGTAACTGGGACAATTTTGAGCTGCCGCCAAAGCACGTACACGAACAATACTTCCGCTGATGCCACATGTATGCCCGGACATTAACTCTTCACATTGTGAGCAGGCCAACAGTCTGGCTTCGTACACTTCATCGTTTACACATTCCATTTTGGGTCTCATGTTGGTTAGAATTCTGGTAATTTGCTCTTCCGATATCGAGATATCTCTTTCACAGCCTTTACAGGTACTTGGCATAGGTATATCTTCCATCGTAAGCTTACCCTCCCCATCAACAATGTCTTAAGTAAATACAGTGAGTCCATGATGCCATAAATGATAACTGTATATTGTTTATTCTGGCTAGCCCTATTTCCGTTCCGACGAAAGGCTGGCAGCCGCCTCAGATACGACCATCGCCAAGTCCTCATTTCCGAACATGGACAGTACCCCTAATACCGTATCCAGCGGAATATCACCCGCTTCTTCACGCGATACAGTCAACTTGCGTACTCGTAGCAGACGCTCGTTACTATCCTGATGCGGATACGCTACACGATATAATTCCTCTGGCTCCAACCCGTGATTGATACACCATTGCGCAAATACAAGGATCATCATATCTTCTTCTTGCTTATAATTTTCAATGATGGCTTCTTCTAGCTGTTTACCACGGTTATCTTCTTCCATTCATTCATTTCTCCTTCAACCTAATTCTTGATGTCTGTCTGGACTGTTAAGATCACGTTCGGACGTTCCATATTAAACACTCAAACGGCTGATCAGTTCGTCAGCCAGCATATGGCTTTCCAATACTTTTCCAGCCCGTACAGCACACTCCTCCGGACGATGAATATGCTCCAGAAAATGATTCACGACTCCGGTGAATCCCCGTCTTTCCAAAATCGTATCCCAGCTTCCAAAAGTTTGCGTTAGTGGTGAATGATTTTTTTGCATAAAAACAGCCTGTTCCATATTTATTACTTCAACAGACCGTCCTGCCCCGTGAAGCTCCAGCTTCTCTATGTCAGCCCCTGCCTGTCTACTCATACTGTAGCTTCCGGTAGCATTTCCCAAACGTACGGTCCCGAACGCAGCATCCATATATCCATCACTCGTCGTATTCATACTACTATGCAGCAGCTCATAATCATCGCCACCCAGCCACAAAAGCAAATCAAGCATGTGAATTAAATCATCATAAACCGTCTGTGCCGCCGGTCTTCGATCATATCCAGTACGGTGTTTAATGGCCGCACATTGACTGATTCCACCTGCTTCCTCTAACCATGCTTTAGCAGCTACATAATGCGGGGCAAAACGTCGATTAAAGCCTACCGCCAGCAGCACGGCCTGCGCTTCCGCAAAAGCGGTCATTTCCAGATTCTGACGAACATCATAGGACAACGGTTTATCCACATACACAGCAATCCCTTTTTCAATACATGCCATAACTAGATCAAAATGAGCTTCGGTCGCGGCATGTATAAATACAGCTTCCGGTTCCCATGCTAGCACCTCCTTCACATCAGTCGTTCCTCTTGGCAACCTATATTGCTCCATAATGGAACTCACCGGCTCCTGTGAACGGTTCATGACACCTACAATGTCTACACCTTGGTGTGCTGCCAGTAACGGTAAGTATACTTTTCGAGCAATACCACCCAGTCCTGCAATAGCTACCCTTGTCTTCGTTTGCTTGTCCATTTCGCTCCCACCTTTAATCACTCATTCATCTGTTGTCTAGTTTACATGGAAGTCTGCTGACAAGCAAAGAAAAGAGACTGCTCCGGGTCCAGTTGGACCTAACAGAACAGCCTCTACGGCATGAATGTTCAGCTTCAGCTAAGTTTACTTAATGTAAGTTAGCTTAGGCGTGCTGCGCTTGCTTTCTTGTTTTTTCACTTTTAATTTTTTTAACACGCATCCCAATGGCTACAACCAGAACCACAACCAGAACCTCAAAGCCGTATTTAATGACCCCGTTCATAAACCAGTGTGCAATCAGCGGTTCCGCCACCACCATTTTGGCGGCAGTGTAAGCCAGTACAGCAGCACCAATCGTAATAACTACTGGGTAACGTTCAGTCAGCTTCAAGATAATCGTACTTCCCCACACCATGATTGGAACGGAGATTGCCAGACCCAGTATAACAAGCAGCATGTTTCCATGAGCTGCTCCCGCAACAGCAAGTACATTGTCGAGGCCCATCATCGTATCCGCGATAATAATCGTGCGGATCGCTGCCCACATTTGATTCGTAGCTGAAATTTCATGTTTTTTCTCTTCGACCAGCAGCTTATAGGCAATATAGATAAGTGCGAGTCCCCCAATCAAACGCAATCCATAAATTTGCAATAAATACGTGACCAGCACTGTAGCAATCACACGAATGATGACCGCTCCGACCGTCCCCCAAATAATGACCTTCTTTTGATTGGCCTTATCAACATTGCGAGCCGCCAAACCGATTACGATGGCATTGTCACCAGCTAGCACCAGATCAATGATAATGATGGATACTAATGCGGTTAAAAACTCAATTGACAAAAAATCCATACGTTTCTCCCACCTTTTTTATTTATTTGTTATACTGTACATAGTTCAGCGCTTTATACTAAAAAAGCGCCATTTCACGGAATCCGGAAACGGCGCTTGACCCAAATTTGGCATCAAAAAAAGACCATTTACCCGGATTCCTAAAATCCTGGCAAAGGTCTCGCTTACAACATTACGTTGCCAATAAAGCCGGGGATTAAAAATCCCGTAATGACGACTTTACTCGTTGAGCTACTCCCCTTTGGGAACTATTCTATTAGTGGCAGTATAGCACACATTATTGGGAATGTGAACCCTATTTTTTTCTGTATAAGCGATAAGCCGAACAGGGATATTGAAAGAGGTATGTAAATGAAAAAATGGCTACTCGTCGCGGCTTATGTTTCGCTGCTTTGCATCGCGTTTATCTACAGATATGATTGGCTCGTCTGGGCGGACAAGCAAACCTCCTTTCCAGTTCTGCTACTGCTCGCATTTTTATTCGCGTTAATACCGTTTGTGCCGTACAAGCTGATTATCGCTTCTATTGCTTATGCCGCAGGCCCCTGGCAAGGTGCTCTGATCTGCTGGCTGGGCACTACCTTGGCTGCGCTGGTCGTTTATAGTGCCGTACGTACCCTGTTCCGTGACAAAGGACGTGCCTATTTGGAGCGGGTTCCCGCATTGGAGCGCTTCAATCGGGTCATGGAGAGGGAGCCTTTTGCTGCTGTGCTGCTGGCTCGCCTGATTCCGGTCATCCCCCAGGCAGCGGTAAATGTATACGCTGGAGTAGCAGGGTTTCCGTTCTGGAGCTTTATCCTAGGTACAGCTATTGGCAAGCTTCCCGCAATTGCGGTGTATGCTTATGCAGGCGGCACCTTTGCAGAACATCCAATCACCGGTTTGCTCATTTTGGTGCTATATACTGCACTGGTGGGCGGCGGCTTTATACTCTACCGAAAAAGGCTTCAACGCGCCAATAGAATATAATGCGATAGTTTGCCACCGTCTCTGTAGGATGTTTCGTTGCGATTTTTGAGGACAGAGCCAGTTACACTGCTGTTTGGTTTCTGACGTTTCGTTGGATTTTGCAAAAATCTCGTATATAATTTAATTGTAAGCTATTTAAATAACAACTAATTAAACATTCTCAGATTGGAGTGAAAAATATGAGCACCAACAATCCACACACAGTAGAAAAAGCAACTTTTGCAGGTGGCTGCTTCTGGTGCATGGTTTCCCCTTTTGAGGAATTACCCGGTATTTTGAAGGTTAGATCTGGATACACAGGGGGACATACCGAAAATCCTACCTATGAAGAGGTGTGTTCTGAAACAACGGGGCATGTGGAAGCCGTACAGATTACATTTGACCCACAAGTTTTCCCGTATGAAAAACTGTTGGAGCTATTCTGGCAGCAGATTGATCCGACGGATGAAGGTGGACAGTTCCACGATAGGGGTTCATCCTACCAAACGGCTATTTTCTATCATAATGAAGAGCAACGAATCAAGGCAGAAGCGTCTAAAGAAGCTTTGGCTCAAAGTGGCCGCTTCGACAAGCCCATTGCTACACCGATCCTGCCTGCGGCCACTTTTTATGAAGCAGAAGAATATCATCAGGACTATCATAAGAAGAACCCCGCTCATTACAAGCGCTACCGCAAAGGTTCGGGACGTGAAGATTTTATCGAGCAAAATTGGTCCGGCAAGATTGATAAATCCGATCTTAAAGATCGGCTGACGCCTATTCAATACGAAGTAACACAAAAAAACGCGACCGAGCGCCCTTTTCAAAATGAGTTTTGGGATCATGAGGGTGAAGGCATTTACGTGGATATCGTATCAGGAGAGCCTTTGTTCAGTTCATTGGACAAATTTGACGCAGGTTGCGGTTGGCCCAGCTTTACCCGTCCATTGCGCAGCTACAATGTCAAAGAAAAAACTGATCTCAGCCATTTTATGATCCGTACCGAGGTGCGAAGTCGTGAAGCTGACTCCCATTTAGGGCACGTATTCGATGATGGTCCTGGTCCAGATGGTTTGCGTTATTGCATAAATTCCGCCGCGCTCCGCTTTGTGCCTCAAGAAGACTTGGAACGTGAAGGATACGGAGCATATAAGTCATTATTTGAACAGTAAATAGCCATAGAATCATTGGGGCTGACCCGCGATCTATCTTTAATAGATGATCATGGGCCAGCCTTTTTTGGGATGTGGCAGCACATCATTACGTAAGCTAGCCATTTAACTCATTACCCATCCAAGCCAAATGGCTAGCGGTACTAGCAATAGCTGGGCTAATAAAGTACCTGCCAAGCGCGAGATGATCATCCAGCCGTACATGCTGTTCATCCGAGTTAAGGGTAGCTCCCCTCGTAGCGTTTTCTCCGACAGAACCGCCAATCTTGGATCAATTAACAAGGTTAATAATACCGTTGCGACGCCATTGATTAGACCTGACGACATTGACATTGCTGTACCTTGAGCAGGCCACAGGAATGATGCATATAAAGCAGATACTACTCCTGTTGTATAAATCGCAGTGACAGCTATATTCAGAATAATTAGACGCTTAGGTATCGCTCCACTAATCAGTGAAGTAAGCATTGACCAGGTGGGGCGCTTTATGTAGTAGCCTGCATGTTTCCAGCGACTTCGCAGCATTAAATGACGCACCAAAGCCGGAATAGATCCGGTATGCTCCAAATGCACAATCCATCTGGCTGACATGCGTACCACTGTTGGATACAGTAATATAGCAAGCATGGTTCCAACGGTTGCTGCCAGCAGTACCCCATGCATATATAGTTCCAGTCTAATATCCGTTCCGCCCACTTGTGTTGCAGCTTTAGCCTGATCGACCATCCCTCCAAGTAAAGGCCCCTGCGCCATGTTAGAGGTGCGTGAAACCAACAGCAGCATCCCCGCAACGGTTAACGCCAATCCAATCCGACTCGCTCGCAAACCACCAAGTCGAAGAGCATAGGACAAGCTATCTGTAGTATGAATGATGATAGTCAGCAAAAAAACAAAACCCCAGGCAAGCAAATGCTTCACTCCTTTTTCTGGTATTCTGCACACCATTATACGCTTTTTCTCAAGATACATTTTACAATATATTCATTTCTTTGATTTCCGTTTGTTTAAGCCGACAACGGGTAATACATAATACATCATCTGTTATAAGGAGTGTGCAACTATGCCTTGGAACAAACATGATTACCCTCCATCCATGAAAAACCTGGAGCCTCGTGTGCGAGAAAAAGCCGTCGATATTGCTAACGCCCTACTCCATGACGGCTATGAAGAAGGGCGCTCGATTGCGATTGCCACTTCCCAAGCCGAGGAATGGAACGATAATCATCCAGCCGAGCAAGATGAGAAACCGACAAAACATGAAAAACAGCATTCAAGCGAAAATCTGCACAACCATCATTCCGCTTCTTCCGATGCAAAGGAACCCATTCATGTGGTGCCGCACGAGGATCGCTGGGCAATCAAAGAAGAGGGACACAACCAGCCCATTTCAACCTTTAAACACAAAAATGAGGCGATTGACGAAGCTCAAAGTTTTGTAGAACACCAACAGATTTCTGCAATTATTCATGACCGGAATGGACGCATTCATTCAACTTTAAAGCCTTCCTGATAGAAGCTGAATACAGCGAAAGGGTGTTACGTAAGAAGATTTCTCTCCTGACGTAACACCCTTTCCTTATTGACGAAGGCTGTGGACGACCGGCACTGTTTTGGCAACCACCTTTTTAGCGGGAATAGCCGCTGGCAGTACCTTTTTCACAGGTCGGTGCAGTTGGAACGTGGTCGTCCATGTAATTATTTTTCCGGCAAGCCACACAGCCAGTATTGTAAACATTGTTTCCTTCATAGGCAGATACAACAATGATAATCCCAGTACGATGATGTCACTGACAATAAACACGTTGCCGATTTTCCACCCGCGCCACTCACTGATCAGCAGAGATAGGATATCATCGCCCCCGGTTGCTCCACCGAATCGCAGTACGATTCCGGCTCCCAAACCTGTAAGCACCCCACAAAGTAGAGCAGCTATCAGCAGATTTCCATGTAGATCTATAACCAGAGTCGAATACTTCTCAAATCCTGCATAAAACAGTGAAAAAGCGACGGCTCCGATTAACGCAAGCAGCATAAATCTTCTGCCCTTCAGTACCCATGCCAGCAATATGACGGGAATATCAAGCAACAACATACTCCATGCTGGAGATATGCCAAATGCGTAATGTCCCAGCAGGGCCAAACCTGCAAAGCCGCCTTCTGACAAATGATTTTGAGCATTAATGTGATAGTACGTAAAAGCTAAAATGCATGTTCCGAGCAACATGACAGCAATCTGTCTCAATGCTCCATTGTTCACGATAGATTCGTAAGTTTTCCTCATACAGGCTCCCTCGGTTTCTCGTAAGTTTGATGTGGATGAACCCACTCTTACGGAAGCTACCGGGTAAGATGTGCCTGGAGGACTTGGTCCTTCGCATGTACAATCCCCTCTTCCGCAGAGTTGGCTTTCGCAACTTGACGTTACTCCGCGGAAAAGCTAAGTATAAGACAGATCAAATCGTTTCCAAATCGTCCTTTGGGGAAGTATCCTTCGGGGACACATGGTATCCTGATCCTTTCTTTTGTGGAATAAAACTCCGACATTTCTGTGGTGCATATAATTCTATAATTTATTATACCACACCTTGTCACCTGCTAAACAGCTTGCTTTTTTGCTGCACCATATTTTATTTTATGTGTGAGCATGCTTTATTGTATGTGCGAATTAACGCATTATACCGAAGGTTTGGCGAATGCACATTTAATATAATAACCAAAGCGTATTTTATTTCTGTTTAGATTATTATTCACTTAATTTGGCGGTTCTACGCTGGTTGGCCATAAACACGCCTCCAAGTATAAGGACCAGCCCGGTCAGAACGTTCCAGCCGATATGTTCATTCAGGAGCAAAAAGCCCCATACAATGGCACTTACTGGTACAAAATACGTCACCGAAGAAGCAAATTCCGCACTCCCCCGCAAAATCATGTAGTTGAACAAAATATATGCTACTCCTGATCCCAAAACTCCCAGTCCTATAAGAGAACCCAATACACCTGGGTCAGAAACAATCGACAAATCAGGTCTCTCCACAATTGCCATCATAATGCCACCCCCTACCGCAGCACCAAACAGTGTCGAAAAAGTAGCCTGATACATGGAAAGATTGGAGAGAAAACGTTTGGAGAGCTGTGTTCCAAATCCGTAGCAGAGAGTCGCAAGCAGCATACATCCAAAACCCACAGGATCAACAGAAATAATAGATGCAGGATTAATACCCAATAAAATAATGATTCCTACAAAAGCGAGACCCATTCCTAACCACTGCATTCGATGAAAAATAGCCCCGAAAAAAACAAGCCCCACCAACATGGTCCATATTGGCGTGGTGGCATTCAATACAGAAGCCATGCTGCTAGCTATTCTGGTCTCGCTAAAACCGATCAGTGTCCATGGCAAAACCATGTTGACCAAAGCTACCAGAACAACCGATTTCCACGGAATGCTTTTGATTTCAAACGGCCTGCGCATAAGTAGCATTAATAAGACGATAAAAATAAATCCAAAGCTGGATCTGAGAAATACAATCGTCCACGGCCCTACTTGATGTAGCAACAACACCTTGATAAACATAAACGAACCGCCCCAAATGAGGCTCAACAATAATAAAGCTGCATATAACGAACGTGACAATATGTATACCTTCTTTCTCCACTTTCTTAAGTTAAATAGTAAAGGCTGACCGCAGCCAGAACGATCTCTCCTTTTATGTAAGTTTTTATCCAATAGCTTAACATGAACTCTGTTTGACTGTCATTGGCGATAAACGCATGAATTCTTTACACAATGGCACATAGGATATCGCTCCCTACCACTTTTCCAATAATTGATGATTGCTTTAGTAATGGAAAAATTCCTATGATGAGGGAGGTATAAACAGAACATACGTTCTATATACTGATTATATATTGTATTCTTACTCGGAGTAAAGGAGATTTTTATGCCAAACCAAAAGACACTAAACCACAAGAATAAAGCTCCTTTGCCTTCTGAAGAAGACGCAGGGCTGATCAAGATCTGTGTACTTCTAACTCTTGTGCTGGATGTGCTGGAACGAGACATTCGTATTATAAATACCTCTCCTCTAAAAATGCCCGATTTGTATGTTCGTAGCCTGACTGGAGTACAACAGCGCGTAGCTGTTCAATTAGCAGAGACAAAGGCGCGAATGAAAACACTAGGGGTTAAAATATACAGCGAAATCCGAAATCATGAAGGCGTAGAGGTTTTGTATGTATGCCGCGGCTATCAAAGGCGTTTTTTCATGCTTTCATCCTTTGCCCGCAGCGAGGTCCGACGGAAACTGGGACATTATCTGGGAATTGACCCCACCCAAGATTAAGCCCCCTTGTAATCTCGTCCCTAGTTCTTGCACGATTAATTTTCATTCCCTGCAAAATAACCAACCCACCTCCCATTTATCAACCTAAATTAAATTCTAGTATAAAACTATTGCGTTACGTGAAGTGAAGGTGATTCGAGAATGGATAAGTCACCATATCATGGATAAACTCAATCCATTTGACTCACATTATGCCTATCTCATCCAAAAAGGAGGTGCTCTCTTGGCTGGACATGACGCAGCTTCCGTTGAATTAAGTAGGAATGTTTCCTTTATTGAGCAAGCCCTTTTTTATACGGATGATTTAAAAAAGCAGGCGATTTCCGTTGACGGCAAAGACGGTATGCTGCTCTATATTGATTCGCTCGTAGATCAGGAGATGATTCAAACTCATATCCTGAGTGCCTTATATGAGAAAACCGATGCAGTCTCTCATCAAATGTTCACTACCTTAAGCAGTCAAAAAGACACCGACCTTCAAAATGCTGCTGATTCGCTTATTCAGGGATATTGCATTTTTATGATAAATGGAGCGGAGGAATTTTTTATCCTTTCTTCCGAAAAAACGTATGCTCGCAGTACGGACGAACCAGAAAACGAAGGGATTATTCGCGGACCGCACAATGGATTCATTGAGCAGTTATCCATCAATCTGAATCTGATTCGCAAACAAATTGTCACACCGTCACTGGTTGTACGCTACTTTTATGTGGGATCTAAAACCCGGACTAAAATCGCTATTGTCTATGTTCAAGACTTGGCTAATCCTGAGCTAGTGGAAGCAGTGAAAACGAGAATTAAAGCGATCTCCTCCGATATGGTGCTCCCCCCCGGTTTTATTCAAGAGTTTATTGAGGACAACCCTTTTTCCCTCTTCCCTCAACAACTCAGCACGGAACGACCGGATCGTGTGACCGCCAATCTAATGGAGGGACGCATAGCGATTTTGGCTGAAGGTAGCCCAACTGCTCTAATAGCTCCCGTCTCTTTTTTTGCATTTTACCAAAGCCCAGATGATTATCACGGTCGTTGGATTATTAGTTCATTTCTAAGAACGATTCGAATGATGAGCTTTTTGATCGCTTTTACGCTACCTGCCATTTACATTGCGACGATTGCTTTTCATCCAGCTATTTTGCCATTAGAGCTGGCGCATACCATCAAAAAATCACTGGAAAATGTTCCATTCCCAGCGATTGTGGAGGCTATGCTGCTTGAATTGATCTTTGAGGTGCTACGAGAAGCCGGGGTTCGTCTACCCAGTCGGGTTGGTCAAACTATTGGAATCGTTGGCGGTCTCGTCATCGGAGATGCTATCGTTCGGGCTGGTCTCGTGTCGTATACGATGATCATCGTCGTCTCGTTAACAGCCATTTCTTCTTTTTTAGTGCCTTCTCATGAAATGAGCTCAGCGGTTCGTATCCTTCGTTTTCCGATGATGATTGCTGCAGCCTTGTTTGGATACATTGGCATTGCTTTCGGTTTACTTTTTCTTACTATCCACCTTTGCAAGCTTGAGACCTTTGGTACGCCCTACTTTGCTCCTCTTGCACCATTCCGGCTCGGTGATATGAAAGATGTTTTTATCCGCTTTCCGATTTGGACATTCCATCAGCGACCATATGATTCCCAAGCCCAAAAATTGAAGCAGCAGAACGACTCTAGGAGCTGGAAAAGACGTGAATAAAGAAAGTACCATTGCATCGGGTCAACTGTTTTTTCTCATCATTAAGTTTGAGATTGGCGTAGATATTTTGTCACTTCCCTATCAGATGCACCTTTCAGCTAAAGGAGGGGGTTGGATATCTGTCATTATTGGTGGCCTTTTGATTCAACTCATTATTTTGATGTGCTGGCTCCTGCTAAGACGTTTTCCCTCCTCTTCGATTTATCAAATATTAACCCAGATTACTGGTTCCTGGATTGGAAAAGGATTGACTGTGGCTTACATTGCTTACTATCTGCTCATGGGTACCTCGGTTCTTGTGAACGCTTATGACGTCATTAATCGCTGGATGCTGCAATATACTCCCCGTTGGGCTATACTTGCCCTGTTTTTGTTCAGTAGCATATATCTGGTTCGCGAAAATTTAAGAACGATTGCCCGAGTACTTGTTTTAATTTCATTTCTGATTTTTCCCATGATGCTGTTAATTAGCTATGGTATAAAGCAGTCCAACCCGCTTTATCTGCTACCTCTGACTGAGGCGGGATGGCCCCGTATTATTGTCGGTTCAAAAGAAACGCTCCTAGCGATGTTTGGTTTTGAGTTCATTCTTGTCGTCTTTCCCATGGTTGAGGGCAAAAGTACAAGCAAGCTCAAGTCAATTCTGGCAGCTAACGCGATCGTGGTACTATTGTATTGTTTTACCGTATTTACCTGTACAACCGTATTCAGTCCCCAACAGCTTGAATTAATGCCGGAGCCAGTCATTTATTTGCTCAGATCCATTCCACTGGGGACGATGGATCGGGTCGATTTTATTTTTCTGCCGATTTGGCTCATTTCGATCTTTGGCGCTATAAGTGGATATTATTATGCGGCGTCTTACGGAATAAGCTATCTATTCAAGCAAAAAAGTCACAAAAAGGCGGTTCCCTTTGTTGTGCTCGCCTCATGTTGTATTGCCTATTTGCCTCAACGAAGAGAAGATTTCGAGCTTATTGGTTCCATAGCCAATAATTCTGCTTATTTTTTCCTAATTGTGTTCCCTTTTCTGCTGCTGATCCTATCCTATCTCTTCAAAAAAAAGGAGGGACCTGAAACATGAAAAAAAAGAGCAGAGCGCTTGGAATGCTAACTCTACTCATTTTTATAACAGGCTGCTGGGATCAGGACAATTTGAAGGATGCCCGATTGGCAAATGCATCGGCTTATGATCTCACTCCTGAAGGCATGTTGTTGCAAACGCTAGAGGTTGTAGACGATTCTCAAAGCAATCAAGGTAAAAGCACCAATGAAATTCATTCAGGCACCGGCCACTCCGTTCGGCAAAGTACAGACAAAATCCGAGCCAAAGTAACCGGGGATATCCGCTTTTTCAAATACGGAGTTATTCTGTATGGTACAAGCTTGGCCCGAAAAGATTTATATCCCTATCTGGATGTGCTGTATCGTGAGCCTGACCATCCGACTTCCCATGTCAAGGTAGCTATTGTAGATGGATTAGCTGGGGAAATAATAGATCAAAAAAGCATAGGTAGCCTCTTGATTGGCGAATTTATAACCAAAAAAATCAGAAGCCTTGAGGAAATGTGTATGTTCCCGGAAATGACACTGGAGACACTGCTCCCCCCAATGCTTGATCCGGGTCAAGATTTTGTACTCCCCTATCTTTCCAAAGAAGGAGAAGATATTACAGCACGTGGAATTGCCTTATTTCACGGACAAAAATTCACAGGAAGCCTAAGTAGTGAGCAAGGTGTTTTATATGTCTTAATGACTGGAAAGTGGAAAAATACAGCTCGCTTTGTAAAAAGGATACATCCCGGACCTGTCGGTGATGTGCAAAACTTTATTACGTATCAGGCTAAAATCCAGAATGTCAAACGTAGCCTTAAAGTGAACGTTCAGCGCGATGGACAAATTGATGTGGAGCTTAACCTAAAATTGCCTGTCGATATTGTTGAATATGCACGAAACCATCTTCAAGATAAAGCTAACGTACAGCGTCTGAACCGTCAACTTTCCGAAATCATGACCCAGGATGCGGAACAAATTATCCGTACACTTCAGGAAAATGGATGTGATGCCTTTGGCGTAGGCAGACAGTTGATCGCTCATTATCCAGCAGTATGGAAAAGTGTAGATTGGAATAAAGAATACCCCAATATCCGTTTTCATCCGCAGGTCACTGTAGACATTGTCGGGAACGGCATTTTAAACTAGGCCGTTCCTGCCGTTTAATTTTTGGGTTGATCAGATATTATTTCAGGATAAATAACTTCGTCAGATTTGGTTTTTGGAGTCTCACTCTGGCTTTGTGATTCAGAAGGAGTCACCTGCTCGTTCTCAACAGAAGGTTGCGGAGTATCTGTAGATGGCAAATCTTTATTCTCATCAGGCATATCTATCTCTGTGTCTGCGTCAGGAACAGTAGGATCCGTTTCCTCTGGTGGAATTTTCTCTTGATCTATTGCAGGTACCTCAACCTCTGGGACTTCTTTTTCCTTGATATCTGGTTTAGATGGGACCACTGGTCTAGCAGAACGCGGAAGCTGTTCTCTTCCAACTTCGGTAGGCACATACTTTTGATTAAACCAGTCAGTCACGAGTTGACCCGATTGACGGGAATAACGCCCTGGCAGCTTACCTGTAAGGCTAGAAACCGTAACTCTTACAACACCTTCCGGCCGTATAAAGTGCTTATTCTTAAAAAGCTCAGGCTGGTCCTTGACCGCCTCATTCATGATCAGTGCCCACACTGACTGTGCTCTGGAATGGCCTTCTTGAGATAATGTATTAACCTGTTGGCGGTAACCAGCCCAGACGCCTAGTGTAACGTCAGGTGTGTACCCCATAAACCACACATCACCAAAGTTTTGTGTCGTACCGGTTTTACCAGCGATATCAATGGCACCGTAGCTTTTAAAAGCATTTTGCAGGCGTTTGCCGGTTCCCCTCGGATCTGATATAACCGTTTTGAGCATATCCGTCATCAAAAATGCGGTTTGCTGCGAATATACACGCTTCGTCTGCGGTTTAAATTCATATACGATCTTCCCGTTGGCATCCGTAATTTTGCTGATCAGATGAGGTGCATTATATACACCCATATTGGGAATCGTTCCATATGCTGCGGTCAGTTCCTCGACGGATACCCCTTTGCTTAGTCCACCCAAAACCCCTGTCTGAGCATGTTCATCCTGCGGCTGAATCGTCGTAATTCCAAGAGAACGCACAAAATTCCAAGCATTTGGAATTTTAACTTCATATAGGAACAGCCTCAGCGCAGGGATGTTGATTGACCGATTGAGTGCTTCACGGGCTGTCATAAGCCCCTCGTACCGTCTGTTATAATTTTTAGGAATATGATAACCTTTACGCCCGTCTTTCAATATGATTTGTGAATCATCAATAAGACCGGCTGGCTGAGTGTAGCCCTTTTCCAAAGCAGGTAAATAAGCAGCAATAGGCTTCATGGCAGAACCGGGCTGACGTGTCATTTGAGTTGCATAGTTCATTTGCTCGGTATTAAAATCCCTGCCCTCGATCATACCGAGTATAGCCCCTGTTTTATGATCAATCATGATTGCTGCAATCTGCTCTAATCCCTTCTTCTTACTGTATGGAGAAAAATTTTGTGGATTGGCTGCAATCTGCCGCATATTGTTATAAATTTTCTTATTTATCGTTGTATAAATTCGATAGCCGGACCGTTGCAACTCTTCTCGCGTATTTTGAAGAAGCTCGGCATGCTCAGGCTTGGAAATCTCGGCTGCCGTGATATCGGGATTTTGCTGGAGCGCTAACAATTGGGCTGCTTCCCGCTCTGTCTCCAGCATCAAATAAGGGAATGTGTTATAACTTTTTTCGCGATGTGGCGCAAGAGTGGCTTTCACATCAAATTGAAGCGCCTCGTTATATTCGGATAGCGTAAGTTTACCTGTTGCCAGCATTCTTCCCAACACGACACGTTGGCGCTCCATCGCTTTATTGAAGCCTTCTTCATCGAAGTTCCCTTTACCATCAAAAGCGGAATAAACAGATGGCAGTTGCGGGAGACCTGCCAAATAAGCCGCCTGAGCAATATGAAGCTTATGTAGATCACTTACATTGAAAATCCCTAACGAAGCAGACTTGATTCCATATAAATTGTAACCAGCGGAACCATTACCAAAAGGCATTTTGTTTAAGTAAGCCGTTAATATTTTATCCTTGCCCATAAACCGCTCCATACGCAGTGCCAGCAGCATTTCCTTCACCTTGCGACTGTCCGTCTTATCCAGACTGAGAAAAACCCTTCGGGCTACCTGCTGCGTCAGTGTGCTGCCGCCTGTTTGGCGGTTTTCATTCAAAAGCTTCTGCTTAACGGCACGAGCTGTTCCCTTTAAATCCACACCACGATGCTCATAAAATTGGCTGTCTTCCGTTGAAATGAGGGCGTCCACAATAGACTGAGGAACATCCTTCAGATCAACGAGCTGTCGATCCTCCTCCATGCGCATTCTTCCAACCGGAGTTACCTGATCATTAAAAAATACAAAGCTGGTCAGAGCGTTCTCATTTACCTTTTCATATATCAACTGACGTGATCGTACAGGTTCATCATGAACCAGTGCCGCCACATAACCGGATATAAGTCCTCCAGCAAACAGCACTCCAAGTACACCCGCAAACGAGAACCACTTGATATTAATCAGCAAAACTCTGCCAAAAATACGCCACCTACTGCGTTTTTGAGATGATGGTCGACGTTTTGGGTTCATAAAAATGGTTTTCTCCCCTCAATATTCATTCATTTCCACTTGTTTTTGCTCAAGATATTATGATACGCCATGTTAGGTTTTACGTAAACTGTAACGTTCCAAAAAATACATTTGTATTAGGAACACTTGTTCTGTATATAATACTACTATAAGAGTATACATTCAAGAATATTTTGGAAGGATGACCCACACATATCAGGAGAGGAGGTCGGATTTTTGAAGGAAAGCAGAAATAGAACCATATTCTTATCGGACTGCCAAAGTTTTTATACCAGCATCGAAAAAGCAGATGATCCCAAATACCAACATAAGCCACTCGTTGTGGCCGGTGACCCTGCACTTCGTTCAGGCATTATTTTAGCTGCGTGTCCGCTGGCCAAAAAATACGGTATATCTACAGCAGAACTCCTGGGAGAAGCGGTGAAAAAATGTCCTGACCTTATCATTGTACGCCCACGTATGCAGCATTATATCGATGTCTCATTAAAAATAACAGAAATCTATAATGAATATACGGATTTGGTTGAGGTTTTCAGCATTGATGAACAGTTTCTGGATATGAGCGGAAGCCTCTCCCTGTTCGGGGATCCGGTGAGTATTGCAAGTGAAATTCAGCAAAAGGTACTGGCACAAACAGGAGTATGGATTCGAATTGGCATCAGCTCCAACAAAATGCTGGCTAAAACCGCAACAGATATATGGGCTAAAAAAAATGACAGTGGCATTTTCTTGTTGCCTACATCCGATATTGCAGCGTTGCTGTGGCCTCAGCCAGTACGTCTTATGTTCGGCATCGGTTCGCGCATGGAACGGCATTTGGAGAAGCTTGGACTACACACCATTGGAGATATTGCACGTACTCCCTTACCCCGGCTACAGGACAGATTCCGGTCTCATTTCGGCAAGCAGTCCGATATTCAGGCAGAGGTGATATGGCGAACTGCTAACGGGATCGATCACAGCCCGGTCAAGCCGGAAACATTTAATACACCTCCCAAATCCATCGGTCATATGATGACTCTTCCCCGCGACTATCTCCAGCCTGCGGAAGTGGAAACCATCCTGCTTGAACTAACAGAGGAGGTGTGTCGGGACGCCCGCCGCAAAGGATATATGGGCTCGGTTGTGACTGTTCATTGTATATGCAGTCCCTACGAGGCACCAACCGGATTCTCCCGACAAATGAAGATACCCGATCCTACAAACCATACCCAAAAGGTATATGAAACCGTTAAAAAAATCTTTTATACTTTTTGGAATCATATGCCCGTGAAGCGCGCAGGGGTTACTTTAAGCGGATTGGTGGATGATCAACTGTATCAGCTGGATTTTTTTGAGGATCAGGAGCGATCCCGTGCTTTGGAAAAGGTGACGGACACTTTAAAGGATCGGTACGGTCAGTCCATCATCATGCGCGCATCGTCGTTAACAGATGCCGGACAGGCCATGGAACGGTCTATCAAAATTGGCGGTCATTACAAATAAAAGTCTCATGATAAGCACACACTAGCTATTGCCCGGGGAATGAACTAATACAAACCAAAAAGGATCGCCTGATATCAGGCAATCCTTTTTTCATCTGTGCTTCACAAAAAAACATGGAGAGCGCTTTGAAGCACCTCTTCAAATAGCAATCAACGGAACATTCCCCACAGCTTGATTAGATGGAATGTATTGGACGGATCAATTTTTTGTGCCAATACGAAGGCGGTCAATTGCTCCTCCTGCGCAGCTGTCAAACGCTCGTTTAAAATAGCAGAAGTGGACTTCACAAGATGACGCACCTTAGCTTTATTTTGCAGGTCCGCTTTAGTCACACCTTCAATCTGCTGCTTAACCCGCTCCTTGAGCGCACGATTCTTCATTTTCAACTTAATCCGCTCCACCAGTTGCGGACTGATTCCATATTGCTGATAGCTCAATGTTGCCACACCTCCCATATCATTTGGTCATTCCCAAATATATGACGGCCAGCCTGTCCATTGTGCCTATCTGTTTAAAACGTTTAGAACAACCTCATGATTCATGTGGATTAGTCGATGAGATCCCCCTGGAAAATCTGTTCTTTTTGCAAATAACCGCGCAGTCCTTCATACTGCGGAGATGTCCAAAAGGACGAATCCTTAATCAGATCGGTTGCATCCTCCCGCGCCTTTTCCAGCACCTCAAAATCCGCTACCATATCTGCTAAACGAAACTCGGGTAGCCCACTCTGCTTGGTGCCAAAAAAGTCACCCGGCCCTCTCAAATCCAGATCGCGTCTAGCCACCTCAAAACCATCGTCCGTATCGGTCATAACCTTCATCCGCTCCTGACCAACCTCCGACTTAGGATCAGCGATCAGTACACAATACGAGGCATGTGCTCCCCGTCCGACACGTCCACGTAATTGATGTAACTGGGACAGCCCAAAACGATCCGCGTCCATAATGATCATTAGCGTCGCATTGGGAACGTCTACCCCCACCTCCACAACCGTCGTTGAAACGAGTAACTGAACCTCATTCGCATAGAAAGAACGCATAACTTCTTCCTTTTCTGCGGGAGTCATTCGTCCATGTAATAGCCCAACGCGGTAATGTGGAAAAGCCTGTTGCATTTGAATATGCAAATCGATGGCATTCTGTACGTCCAGCTTCTCCGACTCTTCAATCAACGGGCAAATCAGATAAGCCTGCCGTCCCTGATCTACCTCGCGGGAAATAAAACCAAGTACCCGATCCATCAGTTCGTGCTTCACCCAATAGGTGGAAATTGGAATACGCCCCTTCGGCCGCTCTGACAACGTAGAAACATCCATATCGCCAAACGCAGTGATGGCCAGCGTACGGGGGATCGGTGTGGCCGTCATCGTCAGCACATCGGGATTATAGCCTTTGCGACGCAGTACACTACGCTGATTCACTCCGAATCTATGCTGCTCATCCGTTACAACAAGCCCAAGCTGGCGAAAATATACATCCTCCTGAATGAGAGCATGGGTGCCTACTACAATGTCCAGCAGACCCATTTGGAGAGCAGCTAGGAGCTCCTTACGCTTCTTCCCGGTTGTACTCCCAGTCAATAGGCCCACACTGATTCCAAAGGGCTCAAACAGCTTGTGAAGCGATCGCATATGCTGCTCGGCCAATATTTCGGTTGGCACCATCAGCGCTCCCTGAAAACCGGAACGTACTGTGGCAAATAAACCGATGGCAGCAACAACTGTTTTACCTGACCCAACATCTCCCTGAAGCAGACGGTTCATACAATAAGGTGAGCGTAGATCGTGCAGTATTTCAAGCTCTACCTTCTTCTGTGCATCCGTTAATTCAAAAGGCAAAGCCCTTACAAATTCACGAATCGTGGCGTTATCCACCGTATGTACCACCCCGTCCGCTCGACCACGATTTAACGCCCGGAATGCCTGCATTTTCAGCTGAAATAAAAATAGCTCCTCATACACCATCCGCCGACGAGCCTCTTGCCCCTCGCGGTTGTCCTGAGGCTGGTGTATACCCGCAATAGCCTGCTTGCGCGGCATCATACTATATTTACGCACAAGCAACTCAGGCAATATTTCGGGGATCATTTCACCAAACTGCTGGAGTGTCTGGCTCATTGTTTTTCGCATCCAGCTTTGCGTAATCTTACCGCCTATAGAGTACACCGGTTGAAGTGTCCCCGAGCGGGCTACTCCTTTATCAGGAAACTCAGAATCTGCAACAGTCATCTGCATCCGTTTGAGATCCCATTTACCAGTCACCACAATTTCACGACCTGAGGTTAGCTGCTCCTTCATGAAATGCCGATTAAACCACGTCGCGGTAAACATCCAATCCTCGGCCATCAATTTACAAGTCAACCTTGATTTGCGCCCGTAACGCTGAAGCACCGGAATGCCCATAATTTTGGCCTGTACTGTAATCTTATCTCCATCCTTCACTTCACTTAGCGAGCGCAGTCGGTAATCTTCATACCGAAACGGATAATATTCCAGCATGTCCTGTACGTTAGAAATACCAAAAGCGTGAAGCTCTCCCTCTTTGAGAGCACTCACGCCATGTATTTGTTTTAAAGGTATTTGATCCAATTGCAGCATATTACCTCTCATCTCCGGCCGGCCATACAAAAATGCCAATCGTACCTGGCCCTACATGGGTCCCAATCACAGCGCCAAGTTCAGTATATATTCGATCTCCCAGCTCAAAATGCTCTGCCAGCTGAGCCACGAACGCTTCTGCCGCTGAGCGATCTGCCGTATGACCCACAGCAATATTAATTTTTTGGCCTTTTAAATCCCGCTCCAGTAGTTCAATTATACGTGCTGTCGCTTTTTTATGCCCTCTCGCCTTATCAACCGAATAAATAGTGCCTTCTTTGTCAATCGAAAGAATCGGCTTAATGTTAAGTAACGTACCAACCATTGCCGCTGCCTTGCCAATACGTCCGCCTTTTTGTAAGTATTCCAGGGTATCCACCAGGAAATACAAACGACGGCGCTCCCCACGACGTTCCACAGCCCGAACGATATCAGCCGGGGAATGCCCGGCAGCCGCCAGCTCTGCCGCATAAACCACTAGCATGCCGTATCCGTATGAAGCTGATTTGGAATCCACCACAGTCACTCTATGTTCATGCTTCTCCAGCATGGATTTGCCCAGCAGAGCAGACTGATACGTTCCGCTCACACCCGAGGATAAATGGATAGAGATAACCTGGCTCTCGGGGTATTGCTCCAATAGCGTCGTGTATGTCTCCAAAAAACGGGCTGGTGAAGGCTGTGATGTCGTAGGTAGCTCATCAGCCCGTACTAGTTCGCTGTAAAACTGCGACGCTGACATCTCAATGCCGTCCAGGTAAGCTGTGCTGCCGAACATCACTGTCAATGGTACAACAACTATACCGAGACGGTCTGCTAATTCCGGTGGAATATCAGCCGTGCTATCCGTCAAAATGATGGTACTGCTCATCAGTCAGACCTCCTTTTGTTGTGGACTTCCATGGGCGTGCTAAAGCACATCAGGTTTCCACTGAGAACAAATAAGGATAAATCGGCTGACCACCTTCATGAACTTCCACTTCAGCATCCGCATAATTTTCTTTAAGCCATGCAACAAGCTGATCTGTGTCTTCTTGATTCGCGTCTGAGCCTGTGAGAATCGTAACAATTTCATCGCCATTCACCAGCATTTTCGCTAGCAAAAGACGGGACGTTGCCATTAAGTGTTCCTCGGTCGCTACAATTTTGGAATCCTGAATACCGATGTAATGCCCGGCTGTAATATGCAGGTCATCCAGTGTCGTATCCCGTACCGCGTAGGTCACTTGCCCAGACTTCACCCGGGTGACTGCGTCACGCATATTGTCCTGATTTACCTGAAAAGCCTCTTCCTCCTGGAAGGCAAATGCTGCCGCAATCCCCTGAGGAATTGTTTTGCTCGGAATAACCGACACCATACGTTCCATCTCTAGCAGTTCACGTGCTTGTTCTGCCGCCAAAATAATATTGGAATTATTCGGAAGAATAAAAATATGTTGAGCCGCAATCGAACGCGCCGCATTAACGAAGTCCTCTGTGCTCGGATTCATTGTCTGGCCGCCAGAAAGGACAACATCGACGCCTAAACTTCTGAAAATATCAGCAATTCCTTCACCGGAAGCCACAGCTATAAAACCAAAGGATGCCAGTTCATGAGCGGGGGGCTCAGACGGCTCTTCCTCACGTGCAGGCTCTGTTGGTATTTCAGCAAACCACTCAGGCTCAGGAGCAACATCCATACCCGCAGACAACAAATCACGATGCTGCTCGCGCATATTTAAAATACGAATCTGTGTAATTTCTCCGTAGCGCAGTGCCAAATTCAGCACTTCACCAGGAGCCTTAGAATGCACGTGAACCTTGATGACATCATCGTCCGAAATTACGATAATAGAATCACCATCTACTGCTAACGCTTTCCGGAAGGCTTCCTCATCAAAATCGGTACCTTGCGCTTCGCCCAATTGTCGATTAATAAAAAACTCCATATCATACAAAAATTCAATATTATCCGTTTCGAGCTTCGCTTGCGCAGAAATCGGCGCATCTGGGGAAGGAACAACTGCAGTAGCAGTAGGTCTCTCCGATACGTGAGGAGCAAAAACCGTGCGTACATTATCACTTTTTGCAGTTGAAGACGTCACCAAGCCGCTTCCAAGATGCTGCATAAAACCTTCATAAATGTACACAAGACCTTGCCCACCCGAATCTACAACTCCTACTTGCTTCAATACAGGGAGCATGTCCTGCGTCATGGCAAGCGTTTCCTTCGCTTTGGCAAGCACTTCTTCCATCAGTTCCGTGATGTCGTTCGTCCGGCGCGAGAAAAACACAGCATGCCTGGCCGCTTCCTTCGCCACGGTAAGAATTGTACCCTCCACCGGCTTAACAACCGCCTTGTAGGCCGCATCCACCCCGCTCTGCAATGCCGATGCGAACTGAAGGGTATTCAATTCCTCGTATGGGGCAGCGTAACGGCTGAAGCCACGAAACAACTGAGACAGGATAACCCCTGAATTGCCGCGGGCTCCCATCAGCAAACCTTTGGATAATATGCCGGACATGACACCGATGGAGGAAGAGTCCCCCCTCTTTAATTCCGTTACGCCCGCGCTCATCGTCAAATTCATGTTGGTTCCCGTATCACCGTCTGGCACTGGGAATACATTTAGTGAATTGACATGTTCCGCATGCTGCTGTAATTGTTCCGCCCCGGCTAAAACCATTGCGGTAAAATCTGTTCCATTCAAAGAACGATTACTCAAGAGAATTCCCCTTCCTAGCTTAATACACTTGTTTTACTATCAACCTTCACAACACCTTATTCAACTGTGCGTACAGGTTCAATTGAATTATACTAAAGCCAGACGACGAATACGAATATCACACTTTCGTAAGCTCTTGTACTCACGTCTGGTCGTTCTTCTACAGGTCATATAAAATGAAAAACCAGTCAACTGCCTAACAATAAATCATCGGCTGGAATGATGACTATAGTCCCGCCTCTGAACTGCCGGCATGACTGGAATAAGAATTCACATTCCATTTTAATACAAAATAATCGCAGCAATAACTATCCCATATTGTACTATAATGCGAAAGAGAAATAAATAAAGTTTTTGAATCAGTTGACGGAGCTTTTTTGACTATGATATTATATTTAAGTATTGTTTTGTTCAGGTTAGTGACTTACAAAGTCCGGCTGACCCAGTCGGCCTGAAGAGAGACCCGTTCCGTATGGAATTTGGTTATTTTCAGAATAGGAGGTGGAATCATGTCTCGTAAATGTTCTGTAACAGGCAAAAAGCCTGGCAGCGGTAACCACGTATCTCACGCTAACAACCGTAATCGCCGTACTTGGGGCGTCAACGTACAAAAAGTTCGCATTCTCGTTAACGGTAAACCGAAACGCGTTTATGTCAGCACTCGTGCATTGAAAGCCGGTAAAGTGACTCGCGTGTAGTCGTAAAAAAATATCGTTATAAGCAAAAGGCACCTCGTTTTAAACGGGTGCTTTTTTGGTTATTCGAAAAGTAATATCCATCTGGTTCAGGAGAACAAAATGTCAGGCACCTTCCCGTGCGTTCCTATCTTTTACTGCCGAGCTACCTATCTGTTGTGCCCGGGAAGCGTGCCCTGTGTACCTCCAGTTTTCATCCTACATCCTGTGTTTACATTACGTTGAATTCAGTTTTTCTGGAATGTATTCAAAATGGCTTTAACGAATCCACCCAGAAATTTTGGCAGCTTGATTGTGTAAAACTTCATGCCTCACCCTCCCCATCATCCTCCTGCATCCGTTCTCTGTAGTTTATGCAACCTGTCAAGGGTTGTTGCCCCACAAAAAAAAGGCTACATGAGAATCCCGCTCATGTAACCATATTTATGCACAACCATCCCAGGCTATACCATCAGACAAGTCCGCGAACATAGAGATATGCTGAGAGTATGAAAATAAACAGGATATAATAAAGTACGCTGCACACCACAAAACCTATTCGTAAACCCCGCCGTTCATTTTTTCGAAAATAAAACAGTACAATTAGAACAGCCAAAAGTGAAAGAACAGCATTCCAAGGAGCCTTCACTAGCGAGAAACAGCTAAGGGTCAACCCCGTCGCCATGCTCGCTACAGTCATCCACAATGCTTCAGTCAGCTTCACTTGGACAAACGAGCTGCACTGTCCCGAATCGCAGCAATAGCCGCTGCGCGGTCTGCTCTGCCAAATACCGCACTACCAGCCACTAACACGTCAGCCCCCGCTTCAAATACGGCTGGTGCCGTCTCCTCCGCAATACCTCCGTCTACCTCGATATGTACATCTGGACGGCCCAATTCGTTCAGCCAAGCACGGATTTGTCTGATTTTATTTAACGTCTCTGGAATGAAGGACTGACCTCCAAAGCCAGGATTGACCGTCATCACCAGAATCATATCCACATTTGGCAGCACTTCCTTGATCGCGTATGGTGAAGTACCCGGATTGAGAGCCACTCCAGCCAGAGCGCCTTGCTGCTTGATCAAGTGAAGGACACCATGCAAATGAACACAGGCCTCAGCATGAACAGTGATGATGTTGGCTCCTGCTTTTACGAAATCGCCAATATAGCGTTCAGGATGCTCAATCATCAGATGAACATCCAAGGGAAGAGTCGTATGCGGACGAATAGCCTGAACGATAGGTGGGCCCAGTGTAATATTGGATACAAAATGTCCATCCATTACATCCACATGAATCCAGTCTGCCCCTCCTGCCTCAGCTTCCGCAACTTCACTGCCCAAGCGAGCAAAATCAGCGGATAAAATCGACGGTGCTATTTTTAACATATACTCAGTACCTCCGCTTTTTTTCTTTTAATTCCTGATAGAACTGCAAATAGCTATCATATCGTCCCTGTGAAATATGGCCTTCTTCCAGGGCCTCTCTTACTTTACAGCTAGGCTCGTGAATATGGGTACACCCCCGAAATTTACATCCTTCCGCATACTGCTGGAATTCACGAAAACAGGGAGATAACTCATCCACACCTAGCTCCAGAAAATCTAGCTGGCTAAACCCTGGTGTATCTGCTACAAACCCTCCGTTGTCTAGAGGAATCAGCTCCACATGACGAGTCGTATGTTTTCCTCGGCCCAGCTTATTGCTTATGGCGCTCGTCTCCAGCGTTAACCCAGGCTCCAGAGCATTAAGCATGGAAGACTTTCCTACACCTGACTGCCCGGAAAACACGCTGATTTGACCAGCCAACAGCTTCTTAAGCTCAGCCGTCCCTTCTCCGGTACGGGCACTGGTTACCAGCACCTCATAACCGATCTTCCGGTACATTTCCTGAACGGCCAGCACGGTGTCATCCTCTGAAGGACTGCCTTCATACAAATCGCGCTTAGTCAAACAGATAATCGTATCCAGTCCGGCGTGCTCAATATGGACTAAAAATTTGTCCAGTAAAGGCAGGTTTAAATCCGGCTCACGCAAGGAAAACAGTAGCACGGCTAGCGTGGTATTAGCTACTGGAGGACGAATTAGCTCTGTCGTACGCTTTCTAATCTCCTCGACCATACCTTCCCCGTTCTCAGTCAGTTCGTAAACGACCCGATCACCGACAAGAGGCGTAATCTCTTTTTTCTTAAAAATGCCGCGTGCTCTGCATTGTACCGTAGCTTCGCCAGATACCGGACGCCCATCCTGATCCAGGCTGGAGACATAATAATATCCGCTAAGCGCCTTGACGATCAGACCTTCAGGCATGTGTAAGATGTCCTCCTTCATAATGTTCAAGTTTCATTGCGTATAACAGGTTGAGCATCTTCCTATTGCAAGTTTACTGATGCTGAACAGCCTCAATCACTTTTTCCTTCTTTGCGTGGCCTGGGTTGTTTTTATGACTAACCGCCAACTCACTGCGCGTACTCCCCGTGGAATTCGTTCCAGGAACAAAGGCGGAAGGGTCACCATTACCTCCTGTGCCCTCCTGATTGTTCGAGTCGCCTCCACTATTGCCAGTATCATTAGAAGATCCCCCGCTATCACCTTCCTCGCCGTTTCCACTTCCATTCTGCGAGGAAGTACCATCAGGTGTATCCGTTGGTGAAGTTCCAGCAGGCGGAGCAATTTGGGGCATCGTCACCGTTCCATTTTTCGCCTCAATATAAGAGACTGGATACGTATCAATAAAGTCACCATCTCTAAATACTGAGACAACACTGTCTTTGTTCGGAGCCATTAGCAGATTGATAGTGAACATCTGTGTCGTATTAATCGTACGGCTTCCCCATTCCTGATTTTCTCCACGCGCATCCGTATAAGTGATACGAATTTTGCTGTTTTTGCCCTCTTCCTTCGGCGCAACAGGCACATTAAATGGTAGTGTAATAGCTTCTGGCGGGTAACCCGTGCTTACATAAAACGTAATTTCCGTATTTGGTGGCAACTCACTGCCTGCCTCTGACGGCCACTGTTTGGTTACTCTTCCTTTTTCCTGCTCATAGCTAAATTCTTCTTTAATCGAGCCAACCTTCAGCCCTGCCTTTTTAACCTCATTTTCTGCTTGGTTCTGCGTCTTCCCTACCAGGCTTGGCATTTTCACAGTATCAGCGCCCTTGCTGACTGTGAGCACAACCTGGACTGAGTCCTTATCAAATGGCTCATTTGCAGCGGGTGTCTGACTAAGGACGGTCCCCGCGGCCTGATCACTGAACTGCTCATTTTGCTGAATCTGCGTCTCCTTAATTTGCTGGGCGGTCAGCAGCTTAACAGCATTCTCGTAGCTTTGGCCTTTGACATCCGGCATCGGGGTGAGCGGCTTGGCAATCCCGACTTTCAGACTAATCTTGGTTCCTTCCTTGACTAAAGAATCTGCAGGATAGCTTTGATAAAATACAACTCCAGGCGCGATTCCCTCTTTGTATTCATGCTGGATTGGCTCCTCAATGAGTAATCCCGCTTTACTGAGATTAACCTTCGCTTGGTCTTCTGTTTGTGTCAATACACCTGGTACTTTTACCTCAGGCACGACAAGTACACTTTGCACATAGTACACCACTCCGCCCATGCACAGAAGTAACACCAACACTAGTGTTACCCACAAGATCGCTTTTTTTCTATTTTTTTTGGACGATTGCTTGCTCGAAAGCTGTTCAGACTCACGCGGTTGAGCAGGTACATCATCGCCACTAGAAGACATCCCTAATTGTTGAGGCTTAATAGCCGGAATAACCCGTGTTTGATCCTCATCATCCAAATGTGTAAACTCCAGCTTGGATTCATTACGCCGTCCCGGCAGCAAACAGGTTTCTAGATCTTTTAGCATTTCGTCTGCCGATTGATAACGCTCTTCTGGATTTTTGCGCATGGATTTTAGAATGACATTTTCCACACTTTGCGGAATCAACGGATTAATTTTACGTGGTTCCTCAAATTCCTCTTGCAAGTGCTTGAGCGCTACACTAATTGGACTTTCTCCCAGGAAAGGGAGCTGCGCTGTCAGCATTTGATATAAGACAATACCTAAAGAATATAAGTCCGATTTTTCGCCGGTGACGACACCCTTTGCATGCTCAGGTGAAAAATAATGAACAGAACCCACAACAGAACCCGTCTGGGTAATGGTCGTTGACGTAACAGCTCTAGCAATCCCAAAATCAGTTACCTTAACCCGTCCATTACGTCCAATTAATATATTATGAGGCTTAATGTCTCGGTGAATGATCTGATTTTGGTGGGCATGCTCCAGCGCATCACAAATCTGGGAAGCAATCCGTACTGCTTCATCCACTTGCAATGGTGCACGTTCTTTAATAATCTCATTCAAATTTTTACCTTCTATGCACTCCATTACAATATAATGGATTTCATCCTCTTGGCCGACATCATAAATACTGACCACATTCGAATGCGAAAGCGAGGCCGCAGACTGCGCCTCACGCCGAAATCGGCGAATAAATTCCTCATCATGAACAAATTGCTGGCGCAACACTTTAACTGCGACATTGCGATTCAGCAAAATGTCTTGAGCCTTATACACCAGCGCCATACCGCCGCCACCGATACGCTCAATAATTTCGTATCTTCCCCCTAGCAGGTGCCCGATCATGCGTCACACCCCTTTTCACTCAATGAAACCGTGTCGTCGGGCAATTCAAACAAAGCTACAGTAATGTTATCGTCTCCTCCGGCAAGCAACGCCAGATGTAGCAGACGATCCGCGCGCTCCTCCAAAGGATTCTCTGCGGCACCTACTACTTTGCTGATTTGTTCTTCCGTTACCAAATTGCTTAATCCGTCGCTACACAGTAACAGTATATCGCCTTTTTCCAGCACAATGGAGTCAATATCCACTTTCACCTCGGAATCAGTGCCCAGCGCCCGTGTCAGTACATTGCGACGAGGATGGTTCTCCCGTTCTTCCTTACTGATCTGACCGTTTTTGAACAGCTCATTAACCAAAGTATGGTCTTCTGTAAGCTGACGTACCGCTCCTTTGGAAATGACATAGGCACGACTGTCACCGATATGTCCGATAATTCCGGATGCGTCGTTTAATAAAACCGCAACAACTGTCGTTCCCATATTATGATACTTTTCATCGCGTGCAGCCGTCTGGAAGATGACTTCATTGGCATGCAAAATAGCGTCGCTGAGCGCCGCCGTCAAAGAATGTGCGGATAATCCGCTCTCCAGCGTCGCCAAATCAGCGGCAAGTGTCTCTACCGCAAGGCGGCTGGCCGTATCACCGGCCAAATGCCCCCCCATACCATCGGCAACAATCCCAAGGATATAGCCTTGCTCCAAGTGCCTGATCCAGGCAGAATCCTCATTCACCGAACGTACACGTCCGACATGGCTGACATGAACTGTTTTGATCAAATGGTTTCACCCCAACTCCATATGCTTTGCACGCAACTGACCGCAAGCAGCGGCAATATCGTGACCCTGTTCACGCCGGATCGTCACATTGACGCCTTTTTCGGCAAGAATACGTTGGAAATTAAAAATATCACTGCGTGATGTGCGTACATACTTGCGCTCAGGCACATGATTGACTGGAATCAAATTGACGTGACACAGCATGTCCTTTAACACATCCGCTAGCTCTTCAGCATGTTCTGCCTGATCGTTTACCCCACCAATCAGGGCATATTCAAACGAAATTCTCCGCCCCGTCTTAGCAAGATAGTAACGTAGAGAATCCATAACATCCTTAAAGGGATAACGCCGATTTACAGGCATCAGCTTCGAACGAAGCGCATCATTAGGCGCATGAATGGATATTGCCAGATTAATCTGGGTATCCTCGTCGGCAAATTTATAAATATTCGGTACAATACCGCTGGTCGACACTGTGATATGACGTTGACCAATGTTCAGACCTTTTTCATGAACCATTGTACGTAAAAACGTCATGGTCGCTTCATAGTTTTCAAAAGGCTCGCCCGAGCCCATAATCACGATGCTACTCACTCGTTCATTGGTTTTATCCAAAATTTTCTGAGCCTGCACCACCTGTGCAGTAATTTCACCAGCCGTCAGGTTCCGTTTAAGGCCTCCGAGCGTCGAAGCGCAGAAAGTACAACCAATCCGGCAACCCACTTGAGTCGTTACACAAATGCTGTTTCCGTAATTGTGTCTCATAATGACCGTTTCAATGGCATGATCATCGTGCAAACCGAACAGGAATTTTACTGTACCGTCCTTCGATTCCAACTTTGTAATTTCACTAAGCGTCACAAAACTAAATTGCTCCTCAAGCTTCTCTCTCAGCGCCTTGGACAAATTCGTCATCTCGCTGAAATCATTGACTCGCTTCACATACAGCCAGTCAAAAATTTGTCCTCCACGAAAAGCAGGCTCGCCATTGTTCTTGGCCCAGTCCTGAAGCTCCTCCAGAGTTAAATCATATATAAAAGGTTTCATCAATGTTTGCACCCGTTCCTTCTTCATTAAGTTCTGTTTGATCGCAGATAGTATTTTTCATTCTTCCTATTTTAGCACAAATCCCTGAGGGGGTAAAAATTTTTCGTCTTCATGCAAAAAACCGCCGGAAATGTTCCGGCGGAATGTGGAATTACTGGTGGAAAGCTGTCTGGAATTCTCTTCCGCGCTATTTCACCCGACGCAGGCGTGCGATATAAAATCCGTCGCTGTGGAAATGCTGCGGTAACAGCTGTACCGAGCCTCCCTGTATACTATCCTTTTCGCGGCTCACGTCCGGGAAGGAATGACCCTCTGCCAATTCATACTCTGGATGTTCGCTTAAAAATTGAGTCAATTGTCCTTCATTTTCGCCCGGTTCAATCGTGCATGTGCTGTATACCAGAATACCACCTGGCTTCAACAGTCCCGCCACACTATCCAGCAGCTCATGCTGAAGCTGTGTAATGTCGCGAACATCCTGCGCAGTTTTGCTCCAACGCAGGTCCGGTTTACGACGAATCACTCCAAAGCCAGAGCATGGCGCATCCAGCAAAATACGGTCAAAAGAAGCTGGAGCATATCGTTCCTTCAGTTCTAGCGCATCACCAGTGACTGTTTCCACGGCATCCAGGCCAAGTCGATTAGCCTGTTCACGAATTAATTGATGCTTATGGGCATGCAGATCATTCGCAACTATCCGTCCGTGATCCTTCATCAGCTCAGCCATATGAGCTGTTTTGCCACCTGGAGCGGCACAGCAATCCAGTACCAGCATGCCAGGCTCAGGAGCGACTGCTTCGGCAACGAGCATGGAGCTTTCATCCTGTACGGACAGCAAGCCGTCCGTATACCACGAGGTAAGCGCCATATTTCCACCGCTACGAACAACAATCCCATAGGAACTAACTGCCGAAGGAACAGCATCAAGCCCTTTTGAGCGCATCTCGTCCAGCAGCTGATCACGGCTGGTCATTGTCGTATTCACCCGTACGCTGACCGCAGGGGGTTCATTATTAGCCTGACAGATAGCCTCAGCAGTATCTGCACCGTACTGCTTAATCCAGCGCTTAACCAGCCACTGTGGATGGGAATGTTCTAATGAAATCCGTTCCTCCGGTGATAAATCGTCAGGAATACGCAGCTTGTCCGGCTCACGTAGCATGCTGCGGAGCACGCCGTTGACCATACCGGAAATCCCCTGATGCCCACGCCGCTTGGCAATGGTCACCGCTTCACTAACGACTGCATGATCCGGAACTCGATCCAGATACACCACCTGATACACACTCATCCGCAGCAACGAACGTACCCAAGCCTGAAGCTTGGCCGTTCCTTTTTGAACAAATTTATTCAAAAAATAATCTAGTGTATTTCGGCGTGCGACTGTACCGTATACAAGTTCCGTCGCCAAACCAGCGTCACTTACAGATAAACCTGCCTGCTGAAGCCGACGATTTAGCTCAAGATTGCTATACGCACCCTCTTGCTCCACACCAATCAACACATCAAGTGCAACTTCCCGCGCCGTCTGATTGCGAGTCTTGCCTGTTCTGGCACCCACTCCCTTGCCTTGGCCTCCCTGGCGGGAGTGACTCCCGCTCATCCGAGCACCATGCCCGGCTTCATCTGTCCGCCGCGTGCAAAGGTTCCGGCATCCATAACTTTTTTGCCAGCCGGTTGAACCTGAGTCAGCCAGAGAGTTCCTTCGCCTGTCTGCACCTCAATGCCACGAGCGGTCAATTGAAGAACCGTCCCGGGTGCTGGAGCATTTGAGCCACTCACGTCATTATTTATGAAAGGCTGCTCAGCAGCCCATATTTTAAAAACATTTCCCTCCCAAAGCGTAAACGCGCCGGAAAAGGGAACAAGGCCGCGAATCCGGTTGTATATCTGCTGTGCATTGTCACTCCACGAAATACGCTCATCGTCGCGGTTCAGGTTAGGGGCATAGGTAGCCTCGTCCTCATTTTGCGGCGTACGGTCTGATTGGCCTGCCAGCAACTTAGGCAGCTCGTCCTGCAAAAGCTTTGCTCCAGCTACGCTTAATTTCTCAAAAATCGTACCGGAGGTATCCTCCGGCTCTATAGCAACCTCAACTCGCGATATCATATCGCCAGTATCCAGTCCTTCCGCCATATACATCAGCGTCACACCCGTCACGGTCTCACCGTTAATAATCGCACGCTGGATCGGTGCACCTCCCCGATAGCGGGGAAGTAACGAACCATGCACATTCAGACAGCCGAACCGAGGCAAGTCTAGTACGGACTTAGGCAAAATTTGCCCATAGGCTGCGGTTACGATCAGATCAGGACGCAGCTCTGCCACCTGAGCCACCGCTTCTGGCTGGCGCAGGCGGGTCGGTTGCAGTACAGGTAATCCGCGTTTTTCTGCCGCTTCCTTGACTGGTGTAGGCGTCAATATTTTTTTTCGTCCCTGTGGCTTATCGGGCTGTGTAATCACACCGACCACGTTATAACCGTTGTCCAGTAACATGTTCAGCGATGGCACTGCAAACTCAGGCGTACCCATAAAGATAATACGAATGTCTTGACTCATCGAACCTCACTCTCCTATCTGACGGTTCGGTCCTGGCTGTTCCAGCGCAACCTCATATACTTTTTCTGCAATATCCGTGAATAAAATTCCATTTAAATGGTCAATTTCATGCTGAAAAGCACGAGAAAGCAACCCTGTCGCTGTAACGGTAATGGCCTTACCCTCGCGGTCCAGTCCCTTGACTGTAACCTTCTCGGCACGACGCACATCCCCGTTCAACCCAGGTATACTCAGGCAGCCTTCAGGACCCAATTCCTCCCCTTCTTCGGCCACGATCTCTGGATTGATCATTTTAATCAATCCATGCTCATCTCCAGCATCTACAACGATGAGACGCTTCAAAATACCTACTTGCGGAGCAGCAAGACCTACTCCCTCCGCTTCATACATCGTATCTGCCATATCGTCGAGCAGCTTTTGCACGTTAGGCGTAATTTTAGTGACTTCCTTTGCTACTTTGTGCAATACGTCATCCGGCTCCAACACTATAATTCTAATTGACATGACAACAGAACACCTTCCTCTTTATGTTTCATTTAGGCTTAACTGTATTCATCACACACGCGACTGCTACATTATCCTATGTACGGACGGCTTGTCCGCATTAATTGTGATAATAACTTTTGTGGCAACACTCTACATAAGCATTTGCGGATCAACATCCAGACTAATCAGCAACTTTTGTGCCTGTGCGGATTCGGCCATTTCATCAGCTACTTGCTGAGCCAAACTAATCGCATCGATATTTCCACGCCATTTTATCATACATTGAAATCGGTATCTATTCTTGATTCTCGAAATGGGTGAAGCTACTGGCCCCAAAATGTCGAGTACATCCGATGTAAGACGATCCATATTCCCGAACCAGCCCCGTTGTCTGGCCCGTCCCTGTAGTGTTGCTGAATAATTCTCAGCCAGTCGGACCAGCACCGGGAGTTGTTCATGAGAAAAGGTCACCAAAATAAGACGACAATATGGTGGATAGTGCAAATTGCGGCGGTGTTTCAATTCTTCCCTCACAAAAGAAGCATAATCATGGCGACTTGCGTGAATCACCGAATAATGCTCTGGAGTATAGGATTGTACGAATACTTCCCCCGGCAATTGATGTCTCCCAGCCCGTCCAGCTACTTGTGTTAACAGCTGAAATGTCTTTTCCGCAGCCCGAAAATCCGGTAAATTGAGAGCCGAATCCGCAGTAATGACACCAACCAGTGTCACATCGGGAAAGTCCAGGCCTTTGGCAACCATTTGAGTACCGAGCAGCACGTCCGCTTTTTTATCACGAAATTGCTTGAGAAGCTTTTCGTGGGCATTTTTTTCTGTCGTTGTATCAACATCCATTCGAACAACACGTATACCGGGGAATAGCTTCGCCAGCTCTTCTTCCACTCGCTGGGTACCTGTACCGAAATAACGAATATGCTCACTACCGCACTCAGGGCAAGTCTGAGGCACGGGCTCGGAATAACCACAGTAATGGCAACGTAAATTGTTCGACCGCTGATGATACGTGAGCGAAATATCACAATGCGGACAACCCGCGACATAGCCACAGCTACGGCACATGACGAACGTGGAGTGCCCACGCCGATTCAACAGTAGTACCGTCTGCTCCTTACGCTCTAACCGCTCTGCAATTCCATTATGCAACGCACGGCTGAACATAGAGCGGTTGCCAGCACGCAGTTCCTCACGCATATCCATGATATGTACTTCGGGTAACGTGTTCCCCAATGCGCGAGTTGGCATTTCAAGCAGCAACGGCGCAAACTCGTCGTTGCTTTGTGAGCGAGCCGCATAGTAGCTTTCCAGCGACGGTGTTGCCGAGCCGAGAATAACGACAGCCCCATGCTGATGGGCTCTGCGAATAGCGACATCACGCGCATGGTATTTAGGTGTCTCTTCCTGCTTGTAGGACGTTTCGTGCTCCTCATCCATAATAATAAGACCTAACTCACGAAAAGGCGCAAATACTGCCGAGCGAGCACCAATCGCCACTTTCACACGGCCTTCACGTATTTTGCGCCACTCATCGTATCGTTCCCCCCCGGACAACCTACTGTGCATCACTGCTACCTGATCGCCAAACCGGCCTTTAAAACGCTCAACCATTTGTGGGGTTAATGATATTTCAGGTACCAGCACAATGGCCTGCCGATTCTGCTCGATACAACGCTGAATCGTCTGTAGATAGATTTCCGTCTTACCGCTCCCTGTGACTCCATGCAACAAATAAGCTCCTTGCTCACGCGTGTCCAGCTGGCGAATAATCCGTTCATATACCGATTGCTGCTCTGCCGTGAGAGGGAGTGGCTCTGTAGGCTTGAAGTGTCTGCCCCGGTATGGGTCGCGGAACACTTCGACATCCTCCAGCAACACGTAGCCCTTATCTTCCAGCGCCTTAACCGTTGCTGCCGATACACTCAGTGAGGTCATGACCTCCTTCAGCGACAGAGGCAGAAACTCGCTACGTTCCAGCAAAAAAGCAAGTACCTCCCGCTGACGCTGCGCTTTGGCAGAAAATTGCTCCAGCGCCGTTGATGCCTCGTCTATGCCGATAGCCAGATCAACGGATTTCATGGTCTTTTTGCCGAGTTTGTCTTTAATAACTTGACTTTCCTGAAGCACACCCCGGCGTAACAGTGATTTAATAACCTCTGCTTCCTCAGGGAAACGTCGACTCAGTTGCTGCAATGGGACTTGCTCCTTCTCCTGAATGAAGCTAACAATCCGACGCTCCGTCGGATCACTCATACCATCGTCGGTCAGAAGTGCCCATTCGAGTTCATCGCCCTGATTCGGTTGTATAGTACGCTGTGGATGCGTTAACTCATGCTGTTCGGCAATTGAGATATAACGTTCTGCTTTGCCCTTGAGCGCGGTAGGAATCATCACTTGCAGTGCCATAATTTGATTACAAGCATAACGTTCGCTCATCCATTTGCCCAGTTCGACTAGGTCGGCAGATAAGGGTGGTACCAAATCCAGTAACTCCTGGATCGCTCTCATCCTGTATTTCGGTGGATCATCAGCTGGGACTACCGAGATGACAAAAGCCTGCACCGTCCGTTTGCCAAATGGCACAGCTACCCGGCTACCCGGCTCAATCCAAGGTCTCATTGAGTCTGGTATCAGATAATCGAAGGTGCGGTCCGTATCCTTGGCAGGTACATCGACAATGACCTTGGCAACTAAATTGCCCGTCTCCATTAATGCAGCACCCCACCCATGCGTCCCGCGGCTATAGTAAGCAACTTACGCGCAACTTCTTCCTTTGACTGTACAGGAATACGCTCTACGATCCCGCTTCGGTCATAAATTTGAACAGCATTCGTATCGACGCCAAAACCAGCACCATTCACAGTTACATCGTTTGCCGCGATCAAATCACAATTTTTACGTTCTAATTTATCTATCGCATACGTCTCCAAATGTTCGGTTTCAGCTGCAAAGCCAATTAAAAATTGATGTTTCTTACTCTGTCCGAGTGATTCTAGAATATCGACGTTCTTCACTAGCTCTAGCGTAAATACACTATCTTTTTTCTTGATCTTGGTCTGTGCAATCTCACGTGGTCGATAATCTGCAACTGCAGCAGCCATAACGACCATATCGCTCGTTTCCCATTGCTTTAATACAGCGGCGTACATGTCTTCAGCTGACTGGACTCTTTCAAGCATAATACCAGCAGGCGGTTCCGCGCTGGTATTGGCAGCAATCAAGTGCACCTCTGCACCCATCTCCTGAGCCACTTTTGCAATGGCAAAGCCCATTTTGCCAGATGAATCATTTGTGATATAACGCACTGGATCAATTCGCTCGATCGTGCCTCCAGCCGTTACAATGACTTTTTTGCCTGAAAGCACCGATTCATTCTCATTCACAAGTGACTCAGGCACTTGAGCCTCCATAGATTCGCCACCAAACCATCGTGGTTCAGACTTGATGTTGGTTTTTTGTTCCTGAGCTTGCTGATCAAAAAAGCGCTCTATGGTTTGCACAATTGTGTCCGGCTCTTCCAAACGTCCTTTGCCAACGTAACCGCAAGCCAGTAATCCTTCACCAGGCTCAATCATCTTCACGCCACGTGATACAAGCGTCTCCATATTTTGCATGACTGCCGGATGAGTGTACATATGTACGTTCATCGCAGGGGCCACCATAATAGGCGCTGTTGTAGCCAGCAGCGTTGTAGACAGCATATCATCAGCAAGACCATGCGCCATTTTCCCGATAATATTCGCAGTTGCAGGAGCAACAAGCACCAAATCAGCCGCATCCGCCAGATGAATATGGGATACGACTGACGGCTCTCTTTCATCAAATGTGTCACTGTACACCGGATTACGAGAGAGCGACTGCAACGTAAGTTCGGTAATAAACTCCTTGGCAGAGGCCGTCATAATCACATGAACCTCGGCTCCCTTTTGCGTCAACCTACTGCACAGCGCAGCCCCTTTGTAAGCAGCAATTCCGCCAGTTATACCAAGAATAATAACTTTTCCCTTCAACATCGTTAACTCCCCCTGACCTAAAAAAATAACAACCTTGCGGTTGTCAAAGGAATTGGCATTGCGCCCGGTTATAATAGTTGTGTATAATTCTTACTCGTCTTCGCCGCTTTCAAGACGCAGATGATCCGCGTAAATCTCTTCCAACGCCACTCCAACCTGTTTGTGGGATTTAGGATTCTTGAGAGTCGTCTTTTCACCCTCGCGCAACTGTCTGGCACGACGTGAAGCCGCTACAACCAACGAATACTTACTATCTGCCTTTTTCATCATTTCATCAATGGAAGGATACAGCACGAATAGACACCTCTTCATGTAGTTTTGGGACTGTATAAGCTGAACTCCAGTGTACACCTTCAACCTCAGCTTATACAGTATTATTTCTCTTTAGGTACGCTTGGCATATGTAAAGCCCTCGTTTAAGGATGAACCTTACAATGTTCGGCGATAATAATGGATTCTATTCGTTTACAAGCGAAATCAATCTCATCATTGACGACCGCATAATCATAGTGACGCAACAAATTCATTTCATCCACAGCTACCGACATACGGTGGTCTATGGTCGCTTGAGTTTCTGTGCCCCGTCCCCGGATTCTATCCTTTAATTCGTCTAGCGAAGGCGGAAGCAGAAAGATGAATATGCCTTCTGGAAATTTTTCTTTAACCTTTAGCGCTCCCTGAACTTCAATCTCCAGAAAAATATCTTTTCCCTGCGCAAGCGTCTGATCTACAAAATCACGTGGAGTACCATAATAGTTCCCTACATACTCAGCATACTCCAGCATTTCATCTCGTTCAATCATACCCAAAAATTCTTCACGCGTTTTAAAAAAATAGGTCACTCCATCCTGTTCGCCTGAACGAGGTGTTCGAGTTGTAGCAGAAACGGAGTATGTTATCTCTGGTAGCTTATCACGCAATGCGTTGCCTACCGTCCCTTTACCGACACCCGAAGGTCCGGATATTACAAATAATAATCCCTTAGCCATAGTACACTCCATTTTTATTCGTCATTGTCATCATCTTTAGTGGATAGGCGATGAGCGACCGTCTCCGGCTGCACCGCAGACAGGATTACATGATCACTGTCTGTAATAATAACAGCCCGCGTCCGGCGGCCATAGGTAGCATCAATTAGCATATGACGGTCCCTGGCTTCCTGTATAATCCGCTTGATCGGAGCAGACTCCGGACTGACGATGGAGATAATTCGGTTGGCCGACACGATATTGCCGAAACCAATATTGATCAATTTGATTGCCATATTCAGGTCTTTCCCCCTATACATGTGACTCTTGCAGCCGTGCCGCTACCAGGTAGCTACTCAATATTTGCAGCCTGCTCACGAATTTTCTCGAGCTCTGCTTTCATCTCAACGACCAAATTAACCAATGTGAGATGATTAGCCTTGGAGCCGATCGTGTTGACTTCCCTGTTCATTTCCTGGATTAAAAAATCTAATTTGCGACCGGCCGGCTCGTCTGACAGCAGCAATCCCTTGCACTGTCCAAAGTGACTTTGAAGCCGGGTAAGTTCCTCATCAATATTGCTGCGATCCGCGAATAACGCAATCTCCATTCCGAACTTATGTTCATCAAGCGTAAATGAACCGTCCTGAAGCTCTTTAAGCCTGTGTTTCAGCCTGTTACGGTAGTCGCTCACAACATGAGGAGCCAGCACCGTCATTTCATGATGCAGGGATTCCAGCCGTAAAATACGGGATTCCACATCTTGCGCCAAATGCCCGCCTTCTCGCCTTCTCATCTCCAGTAAACCTTGCAAAGCTTCATTCAAAGCTCGCTGTAGTTGCTCTTCCCAGTCCTCTTCGTCTCCATGGCAAGCCTCTCCAGGCTCACCCAGAACGTCAGGCAAAGCAAGAATATCGCTTATCCCTAACGTTCCTTTCACTCCATAACGATCCGCCAGCTGCTCCGCTGCATGCAGGTAAGCCTGCACCACAGTGTCATTCAACCGCGCGGCGGGCATCTGTTCTTCATCACGTTCTCTGTGGATGAAGACATCGATACGACCGCGTTTAATCTGCTGTTGAACCGTTCTTCTCAAGCCATCTTCGTAACGAGTCCATTCGCGCGGAATTCTCATCATCACTTCGCAATAGCGGTGATTCACCGATTTCAATTCCAAGCGCACTTTATAGCCCTCATAATGAAGGATGGCTTGACCGTATCCGGTCATACTCAATGACATCGGCATCACATCCATTATACTATTGTAATTGATTATTATAGTCGAAACAAGGGGGCCTGTACGCGGCCTGATTTTTGCCATACGTAAGAAGTCAATTCAGCTGTCATTTCATAGAACATAAATGGAGTCATAAAATAGATACCATTAAAATGTTCCATTGCCGTATCGAGTAACTCCTTGGCAATAGACACGCCCATTGCTCGTCCTTCCGGACCCTCAAGACCAGACATACGTGCACGTACCTCATCGGATAACTGAATGCCTGGCACTTCATTGTGCAAGTATTCTGCATTGCGCCCACTAGCCAGCGGCATAATACCGATAAAAATCGGTACTTCCAAATGTCGTGTCGCTTCCGCGATGGCTGCAATGAGCTCGTGGTCGTAAACGGGCTGAGTCATAACATAATCAGCTCCGGAGGCAATTTTCTTCTCTAATCGCTGCACGGCTTTACCCAAATGCTTGACGTTAGGATTAAATGCGGCACCTACCACAAAATTAGCCTTCTGCTTCAGTGGCTTACCGGAAAATGCAACACCATCATTTAATTGCTTGATCATGCGTATGATTTCAAAAGAGGTCATATCATACACCGAACTGGCGCCTGGCAAATCACCAAACCGCGCCGGATCGCCAGTAACCGCCAGTACATGGTCAATACCGAGCGCGTCAAAACCCATCATGTGGGATTGAGTACCAATCAGATTGCGATCACGACAAGCTATATGAATTAATGGGCGCAAACCTGTTTCAATACTGACCAAATGTCCAAGCGCCATGTTGCTCATACGAGTAACTGCAAGCGAGTTGTCAGCCAGTGTAAGTGCGTCGGCCCCGGCTTTCTTCAACGCATGAGCACCTTGCATAAACCTCGTAATGTCCAGATCGCGCGGAGGATCCAGTTCTACAATGACCGTATGTCGTTCCTTAACCAGATCCACAATGTTGGGCTCGCTGGTATGTCTGCCATTTCCTCGTTCCCCTTCATCTGCAATCTGCTCCGCCACTTGAAAGGACTCTTTCGACAGAGCTTCTTTTGAAGCCAGCGGAGGCGGTTGCAAACGGTTCAAAGCTTTTGAGATAGCTGCAATATGGTCCGGTGTAGTTCCGCAGCAACCACCGAGCAGCCTCGTCCCCAGGTCTACAAAGGACTTGGCACATTCCCCAAAATACTCAGGTGATGCACCGTATACATAGTGACCGTCCACATAATCTGCTAGTCCCGCATTCGGATATACGGACAGCGGTACAGACAAAGGGCCATCCAGCTGCTCCATTACACTCATAATTCCCTGCGGACCCGAGTGACAGTTAAATCCAAGGATGTCTGCCCCCTCATTACGCAGCACCGAAAAAGCTTCCGCAACTAAAAAACCATCCTGGGTACGACCAACCTGATCAACTGCAAACTGACAAATTACCGGAATGTCACTGTATTTACGTACACTGTGAAGCGCAATGCGTATTTCATCCAGTGAATAAAACGTTTCGCACAAAATGCCGTCGACTCCTTCGGAGAGAAGGGCATCAATTTGCTGCTCATAGTTTCTTGCCAGCTCCAGCTTGGATATGTTAAGCCGTTTGCCCCCACATATGGAACCCACCGCACCTACCACATAATGTTCAGGTCCGGCCGCAGCTCTGGCAATTCTCACACCGGCACGATTGATCTCTTCTACCTTAGATTCCAGTCCAAACCGGGCTAACTTATAATCATTTGCAGAAAATGTATTAGTCTCCAGCAATCGAGCTCCTGCACTTAAATATTGACTATGCACGTCTGATATAACGTCAGGCGAAGTGATGTTCAGTTCTTCGAAAGACGTATTGACTGGAAATCCTAGCTGATATAAAAAAGTCCCCATTGCGCCGTCTCCGACAATAATTTCACGATTCAGCACAGTACGCAAATCCGGTTTCATGTCCTCTGCTCCACCCCGCTCTTTATTTTCATACTAATGTAACATAAAGAGACTATAAACATAAGCCAAAAACAAAAAAAGCCGCCCCACTCCCCGACAAAATGATCTCAGGAGTGAAACGACTTGATTTATCTTTTCTATTTCCTACTACATTTTCATGGCATTTTCCCATCAGAAGAATGAAGAGAGTAAGCGTAAAAAGTCCCTTTTTTATTCACTTTAGCCACAATAGAATCCGTTCCCTTTTGCTGCTTCGAGAACGTATATTGATTCCCTTGAACTTTCACTTTATAGCCCGACAAATTGATATTAAACAACATTTGAGCCTTGGGCTTGACTAGCTTCAAAGCTTCTGAGGCAGTATATTTCGGGCTTGCAAATGTTTTTTTGAAATCTGCGTCATCATTCCAGTCCACCCCATAGGTGGATACGGCCAGCACTTTACCGGTTACCGCGCTAATTTTGACCTCACTCGCCTCGTTTGCATCCTCGAACGACCAATATGAAAGTCCCTTCGTCTCGTCCTTGTACCGTGAAGCGTGCTGTACCTTGATTCGCTGTCCACTCACACGCTTAAATGTGTTCATTGCACGGTTCAGTAACAAAGGGTCCACCTGCTTCAGCGCATAGTCCGCGTTGATGGTAATAGCGTTACCTCGATCCACATCCACATACAACGAGGAAGCTTGTTCTCCTGCGCCCCAAAATACCCAGTAATTTGAAGGCTTGTTGGACTGATAAGGGGATTTGACCCGCCAGAATGCTTCAAATTGCAAAGGACGCTTGCTGTCAAACGCTTTGGCGCTGTTTAGCACTTTCGTCTTGAGTGGCGCGTTCATCGCCTTTCCTAAGCTGCTTATTTTATATCGTATTGTTGTAGAATCCACTCTGTTTTTTTCTTTATTATATTCTGTCTGCAACGTAGCAGTTCCATCTTCCAGTTCGCCTTCTACAATCCAAGTTTTCCCCATATCTGTCACATCGTCAAATTGAAATGCTGTCTTTGAACCGATGAGTTCTTGCACCGCTTTTTCTAAACGGCTTACCACTGTCGGAGTTAGCGAGCCAACCTGCTTGTCCGTCGTTTCCGCGCCAGCAGGAATGGTCGCCGCCTGAACCGGAAGCGCGGTGGCTACAAATATGAGGACTGCAACTGCTGAAATCCAACGAAATTTCCGCACTATGAACGGCCTCCTTATTGTTTTCTCATTTTCTATATTATACATCGTTCAGGCGCCAAAAAAAGACAGAATGTTGCTTTGTTCATCGTATTCCTTGTATACAGCGGCATGTAAGTCCAAAAAAAGAAGACCTACTAAGGTCTTCTTTTCACTCACTTCTATACGATTCATAGGCCAGTTGCACGCTATTTTTAAAGTTCACATGATTTAGAACAGACGACCTTCGTACACGATCTCAGCCGGGCCCGTCATATATATGTGATTATCGTCCTCGCTCCATTCGATATCCAGGTCGCCGCCCTTCAGGCTTACAATGGCGTGGCGGTCGCTGTACCCGTTTAGTACAGAAGCAACAAGTGTAGCACAGGCTCCGGTTCCACAAGCTAGCGTTGGTCCAGCTCCCCTCTCCCATACTCTCATATCTATATGCTTCCGGCTACGTACCGTGGCGAACTCAACATTTGTCTTTTTAGGGAACAGCGGATGGCATTCCAGCTTCGACCCCCAGGCTTCCAGATCAAAGCTTGGCGCATCCTCCACATAAATGACACAGTGCGGATTCCCCATAGATACAGCCGTAAAACGAAAACCACTTCCGCCAGCTTCAATGGGCTCATTAATTACGCTAGACAGATCCAGTGTAGTTGGAATCTTCAAACCCTCAAGAATCGGCTCTCCCATATCCACCTTCACCATACGAACAAGTCCGTTCTCTACAGTTAGTTCGACCTGCTGTACCCCTGCACCCAGTGTCTCGATCGTGATCTGTTCACGGTTGATGTGCTTACGGTCATATACGTATTTAGCAGCGCAACGGATAGCATTACCGCATTGCTCGGCCTCCGAGCCGTCCGAGTTAATGATACGCATGCAGAAATCCGCTTTTTCTGACGGCAATATATATACTAACCCATCGGCACCAATACCAAAATGTCGATCACATAGCCGAACAGCTAATTCCGAGGCGTCAGACGGCAAATCCTGATGCCCAAACCAAACGATAAAATCATTACCTAGACCGTTCATTTTTGTGAATTCCATAGCTTACCTCCGCCGTTGCTGCTGATATCATGTTCCTCATGAAGCTTTGATCCCATGATATCATACAGGGCAATAGTGGGAAAGCGATGCGGTATACATGACCTGATTTCTAGGCTGAAAACTTCGTACGTCCCGCTGAAAAGTGTGTATTTCCGCCGCGACGACGGTTGCGTCGACCGCCCCATACACTTCCCGCTCCCATAAGAAACGTAGGAATCCCAGCTGCCACAATGGATAGCGCCCACTCACGCAATCCAAGCGGTACCGTTTTGAAAATAGGTTGCAGCACAGGCACATACATAACCAGCAGCATTAACACTACGGAAGAGAGCACGGCAAGCACGAGATAACTATTTTGAAACGGATTACGATGGAAAATAGAACGGGAACTACGGCAATCAAATACATGAATTAACTGTGCCAGAACTAGCGTAGCAAAGGCAACGGACTGTGCTTTGATCAATTGTCCTGCGTCATCCGGTGCAATACGTAATGTCAGCCAGAAGGCCGCTAGCGTACATAAACCAATCAACAAGCCACGACTAATGATTTTCCAGCCCAGTCGACGAGCAAAAATATTTTCCTTTGCGCCACGAGGTTTGTGCTCCATGAGATCCTTTTCTGGCTGGTCCACCCCCAGAGCCATCGCTGGTAGGCCATCTGTCACCAGATTCACCCATAAAATCTGGATCGGTAACAAAGGTAATGGCAGCCCGGCCATCATGGCAAAGAACATCGTCAAAATCTCACCAACATTGGAGGCGAGTAGATAACGGATAAATTTACGGATATTCTCGTAAATATTCCGTCCTTCCTCAATTGCGGCTACAATCGTTGAGAAATTATCATCACTCAGTACAAGCGCAGCCGCTTCTTTGGTCACGTCCGTCCCGGTAATGCCCATCGCAATACCGATGTCCGACGCCTTTATCGCCGGAGCGTCATTGACGCCATCACCGGTCATGGCTACGACATGTCCGCGTCTTTGAAGTGACTTGACGATCCGTAGCTTGTGCTCCGGCGAAACCCGTGCATACACAGAGACGGTATCAACAGCTTTGTCCAGCGCCGCATCATCCATCACAGACAATTCCTGTCCTGTCAACACATGGGATCCGCGCTGAAGAATGCCCAACTGCTGTGCTATGGCTTCTGCAGTTGTACCGTGATCTCCGGTAATCATCACAGTGCGAATGCCAGCACGACGGCACTTGCCAATGGCTTCGCGAACCTCGCGACGTGGCGGATCAATCATGCCTGTCAGCCCGATAAAGATCAGCTGTGCTTCAGCCTCCTCAACCGTGGAGACACGCTCATGCGAGCGGATATCACGGTAAGCGACACCAAGTACACGCAGCGCCTCTGAGGCCATTCCTTCGTTAGCTGCCAGTACCTTTTGGCGCAGCGTGCCCGTTAACGGAACGACATTTCCTTCCCATAAAATGTAGGAGCACTGACCCAGCAGCACATCCGGCGCACCTTTGGCAAAGACGATGTGTCCTCCCTGGTGGCGTACGAGTACCGACATTCGCTTCCGATCCGAGTCAAAAGGGAATTCTCGCTCCCTTGTGTACAGCTCATATAGCCCTTGTCTCGTGACCCCGCCCTTGGCAGCTAACGTGACCAGTGCTCCTTCCGTCGGGTCACCCTTCAGCTCCCAAACGGCGGACGGCGTCGGCTCTTTGGTCTTCTTTTTCGAACGCAACTCCTCTGTATCAGCTTGAACAATTTCAGCATTGTTGCAAAGTACACTGGCTTGTAGCAGTCTACGCAGAGATTGTCCGTTTTTAAGATCAGCAGGAAGGTCTCTATCCATAATATGCCCGTGTGGGTCGTAGCCCTCTCCCGTAACTACCCAGAAGCGACCGTCCAGCCATAGCTTGGTGACTGTCATTTTATTTTGGGTCAGGGTGCCCGTTTTGTCGGAACAAATGATAGATGCACAGCCGAGCGTTTCAACAGAAGGCAGCTTACGCACAATCGCCTTTCGTTTAATCATACGCTGCACACCCAATGCGAGCGCAATCGTCACAATAGCCGGCAATCCTTCCGGTATAGCCGCCACAGCCAAGCTCACTCCGGCCAAGAACATGCTCATGGCTGGCTGTCCATGTAAAATGCCTGCTACGACAACGAGCACCGTTAGCGCCAACGCTACGATAATCAAGATTTTGCCCAATTGCTCCAATCTGTGCTGCAACGGTGTCTCCTGCGACTCCGTATTTTCAATCAAGTCTGCGATCTTACCCATTTCGGTACTCATACCTGTACGTATAACCATTCCTTGTGCGGTTCCTCTGGTCATCATCGTGCCCATAAAACCGATGTTTTTTTGATCCCCGAGTGGTACTTCGGCGGCATGAATAGGGCGGCAATGCTTACTCACCGGAACTGATTCCCCCGTCAGGGCAGACTCCTCTACATCACAGCCGTTCGTACTCAACCACCTTACATCTGCAGGAATGCGATCACCACTTTCCAGCAGCACAATATCACCCGGAACCAGCTCTCTGGCCTGAACTTGAATTCGTTTGCCGCCCCGCAACACTTTGGCGGTTGGAGCCGACAGTTGTCTCAAAGCTCGCAATGAACGCTCAGCTCTGAATTCCTGTACAAAGCCGAGAATTCCATTCAGTACAACAATAGCAATAATGGTAATCGCGTCCAAATATTCGCCAAGCAGGCCGGATATCAGGGTCGCTCCCATCAATACGAGCATCATAAAATCCTTGAACTGGTTGAGCAGCAGCAAGATTGCCGAAACTCGCTTCCCCTCGCTCAGCTCATTCCATCCTGACCTTTCTCTTCGTTCCGCAAGCTGTTCCTCCGAAAGACCCTGCTTCGGGTCGACTTCCAGACTTGTTGAAAGCTGTTCATTGCTTAATTGGTGCCAGTGTGCTTGTTCCATTCTCCCCAATTCCCTCCCGGTCAGATAGTCCGTTTCCGTCGGTTGTGCGTAGGATGGCTGCCCGTTATTATATTTTTGTGCCGCGATTGCTGATAAGCTGGACAGACTTTCTAGATTCAATCTATTCGGACAGGACCTGAAATATCACAAAGCCGCTTAAGTTTTGTCCCAAAGTTATGTATCATAGAAGGAAGGCGAAAATACATTTGCTTCAAAGGAGAACTTAATTATGGCATTGGACGGAATCGTAACCCGCGCTATCGTACACGAACTGCAAGGCATCCGGGGCGGGCGCATTAATAAGATACATCAGCCAAATGATCGCGATATCGTGCTGAATCTGCGGGCACAAGGCGGAAGCGTAAAGCTGCTGCTGTCGGCTAATCCGACCTTCCCGCGTGTACATTTTACAGAACAAAGCTTTCTTAATCCGACAGAAGCCCCTATGTTTTGTATGCTCCTTCGCAAGCATTGCGAAGGAGGCGTTATTGAGAAAATCACGCAGGTGGGCATGGAGCGTATTATTCACATGGATATACGTCAACGTGATGAACTGGGAGATATTTCACTCAAACGAATTATCATTGAACTGATGGGTAGACACAGCAACATTATTTTGCTTGACCCGGAAACAGGCGTGATGCTGGATGGCATTCATCATGTCACACCGTCTATCAGCAGCTATCGGGTCATTATGCCTGGCTTTCAATACACGGAGCCTCCTGAACAAAACAAGCTGAATCCACTAGAAACGGAAGAGGCAGCCTTCATATCCTCGTATCAAACAGCGATCGAGGCCGAAGAAGCTCCCAAACGCTGGATCGTGAACACTTTTACTGGACTCAGTCCCCTCATTGCTGAAGAGATACTAGCTCGAGTAACTAATGAAGTATCTGGTGATAGTGATCGTTCACTATGGAGGACATTCAGTCACATCATGGATGACGTGCGGAATCATCGTTTTCAGCCGGTATCTGGACTAAACGCACAAGATAAAGTGATATTCTCAGCCATTCCACTGACGTTGATCCAAGAAGGACGTAAGGAGTACGCTACTATTAGTGAGTGTATGGAGGACTTCTTCGGTGAAAAAGCAGAAAGGGATACGGTTAAGCAAAAGGTCAGTGACCTACTGCGGTTTCTGCAAAACGAGCGGAGTAAAAACCTAAAAAAACTCGACTATCTCCATCAGGATTTGGCCGAGGCGGAAGATGCCGATCAATTTCGCATTTATGGAGAGTTGCTGTTCGCTTCGCTGCATGAGGTGAAAAAAGGGGACAAAGAAGTGACGCTCACTAACTTTTATGATGAGGAACAGCGTCCAATGACCATCCCACTGGACCCACTACTCAACCCGTCGGATAATGCACAACGGTATTTTAAAAAATACAACAAATATAAAAACAGCTTGGCTGTCATTGATGAACAACTGGAGAAAACGCACGAAGAAATCCGTTATATGGACAATCTTCTTCAGCAGCTAGCCCATGCCTCTATGAATGACATTGAGGAAATACGTGAAGAACTGGTTCAGCAGGGCTATCTCAGAGATCGGGTCAAAAAAGGAAAGAAAAAGAAGAAAAACGACCGTCCAACCCTGCACGTCTATACATCATCCGAAGGTATCGAGTTACTGGTCGGCAAAAACAACTTGCAAAATGAATATGTGACAAATCGACTGGCCGGACCAAATGACACCTGGTTGCACACAAAGGATATTCCGGGGTCACACGTCGTTATACGTGCTGAGCAATTCGGGGATACGACGCTAGAGGAAGCAGCTCAACTCGCTGCCTATTTTAGCCAGGCCAAGCAATCCAGCAGTGTACCTGTGGACGCCACCCTGATTCGGCATGTACGTAAGCCCAGCGGAGCCAAACCCGGCTTTGTCATCTACGACCATCAGCGTACGCTCTTCATTACACCCGACGAGGAGCTGATCAAAAAGCTGCCGAATCGCATCAAAAACGGCTAAGTATCACTAGCCTATTGAATCCACAAAAAAAGCCCTTTGTTCTTTGCACGGTACACTTCTTGTGTTCCATGCATAAGGCAAGGGGCTTTTTATTTACTTTTGTCCAACAGCAGCCTTCCTCAATTCCTCGACAACCTGACCTTCCACACTACGGCTACCCAGATCACCGTGGAAAATAACACCTTGGCGTGCGCCGTGAAAATCCGAGCCGCCAGTTGCAATAAGCCCATATTGCGCCGCCATCACAGTATATCGGCTCTCAGCCTCAGCATCATGGTCCGAATGTCGCACCTCCAAGCCCACAGGCTTCGCCTCCTCTATAATTGAGCGAACCAGCTCATCATTTCCGTACAAGCCAGGGTGGGCCACCACAGGTACCCCTCCTGCTTCACGAATCCAGTTTATGGCCTCCGCAGGCTCTACACGGGGTACAGACACATATCCGGGCGCTCCTTCCGCCAAGTAACGGTCAAACGCGTCTCGCATATCCTTCGCATATCCCTTTTGAACCAGCGTATCCGCCATATGCGGACGTCCAATGCTTTCATCTGGTGCCAGCGGTCTGCCCATCGTAGCCACCACTTCATCCAGTGTGATTTCCACGCCCAGACTACGCAATTGACTTAAAATCAAATCATTACGGGTATCCCGCGCCTGGCGAAGCTTTTCCAACCGCTCCAAAAACACTTTATTGCGGTAATCCATAAAATAACCGAGTATATGAATATCCTTACCGCCAGCTCGAGTACTAATTTCCACTCCTGGCACCACAGTAATTCCTATGCGTTTTCCCTCCTCCAGGGCTTCTTCCAGGCCAGCTACCGTATCATGATCTGTAATGGCCACACCTGCCAGTCCTTTTTCCTTGGCCCAGCGCACATTATCTACAGGTGGCTGCATACCGTCAGATGCTAGGGTGTGTGTATGTAAATCATATCGTTTTACGCTAATCTGCTCCTTCATTATGCATCCTCCTTCTCTTTCAGCTTTGCAAGCTCGTCCTGCGAGTCCCTCTGCACGTCCGTTCCCTGATCATGACGACGCAAGTAAGACAGGAAGGTTACTACCGGAATCGGCAACAACGCCGACTTCAAATGAATTGCATAAAATTCTCGTTTGAACGTGATATCTGAAATGTTTACAATTTTCAACAATCCGAGCGCAACTTCATGCTTCACCGAAGAAGGTGATAGCATGGTAATACCCAGTCCAGCCTCTACCGCCGATTTGACCGCTCCAGTGCTCCCCATCTCCATTACAATACCAAGTCGGGAGGCATCCACACCACGACTTTTCAGCTCATCTTCTATCACTTGACGTGTACCAGATCCCTTTTCTCTGGCTACAAAAGGATGCTTAAACACATCTTCCAGAACCACTTTTTTAGCCTTGGCCAGCGCATGTCCTGAAGGCACAATCAGTTTCAGTTCGTCCTGCATCACAGGTTCCACCACGATATCTGGATGCTGGACTGGGGCCTCAATCAGTCCTAAATTCAACTGATGTTTTAGTATATCATCCATAATTTGAGTCGTATTCATCACATTCATCGCCATACGTATATGAGGGTATTCCTGGCCAAACGGCCCCAACATTCTTGGTACAATATACTCACCAATCGTTAGGCTAGCGCCAATATGCAATCTTCCCTCCAGCATGTGAGTAAAAGCAGACATCGCCTCGTCAGCTTCCCTGATCAGTTGCATGCTTTTTTTCGCAAAAGGCAATAGTGTCGCTCCCGCCTCTGAAAGCTCGATTTTTTTAGTCGAACGTTGCAGCAGCTTCGTGCCGAAATAATCTTCTAAAGACTGAATTTGCATCGTCACCGCAGGTTGTGTCATATGCAGCGCTTGTGCCGCCGCCGAGAAGCTTCCGCGCTCCGCTACGGTATAAAAAATGTGCAACTGATGAAAGTTCATACTGACAGCCCTCTCCCCTCTGATCTCCCTATTTTAACATAAGAAAAACATCTGTCGAAGCATTTCCAAGTAAACTTACCGAATTGGAGAGTTATATTGTTGGAAATAAAAAAAAGCATGCAGCTAATAACTGCATACTTTCTACTTAAAGTTGACGGTAATCATAAGTTCGGAGATTTTTTCGCCTAGGGCCGACCGCCCAATCACCGTCTATTTTTGCTTACGAGTGCTTTTCATCAGTGTCATGCGCCGCGAATGGCGTAGCCATGAATAGTATGACTTCAAATCCCTTAATTCAATGGTCTCAGACATCCGGCCCAAAAAGGTAATGACAATCATCTTGTGCAGCGGATTCCCCGCAATATCCATCTCACCGGGCAACTCTCCAAATTCGGCCACGACGACCAGATCACCATCAATTAAATATACATCCTCTTCGTTATGATAGTAGGACTCCATCCTGTTTTGCTTCAGGCATTCCCAAAGCCAGGCGGCGATATGATTCGTCTCGGACTGTTTCTGCTCTATCCGATCTAAGTAGCGAGTTTTCGCATGATTTGTAATCACGATATCGGCGACTTTTTTACCGCCCATCTCCACGTAGAACGGTTCGTATGTACTCCATCGCTGCATTGCTTTGTCACGCACGGGATCACTCTCCCCACCAGATAGGTCTTTATATCTACCAATATATTCATATGTTACCTCAACAGACCCGGGACTACAAGTTACAAAATTGAAGTTTATGGGTGATTTTTAAAGATTTTTTAGGTCTAACAGCATTAAGACCATTATGCAAAAGTCCTGGCTTTACAAAAAAAAGCCAGCCCGTAGGCTGACCTTTTAAGAATATTTTACAATTTATATACATTAGAAGCTTATATTTCATATTCTTTCATCTTTTCCTTATCGTCGTTGTACTCCGTCCTAATCTCATTTCGAAAAGAGCGCTCGACCTTACGCACATAGGAAAGTCTGCGAATATTTTTAACGGTGTCTTCTGCCCGATCCGCATTCATATATATAACTACATAATGCATACGCTTTGAAATAAAGTGGACATTTCCGTATTTCTCCAGATTGCGGGCAGCCTTGATATCGCTTACCCAAATGATGTACCCTGTCCGCTCGGCAAACATTCGCTTCATCTCCCCTCCACTCGGTATCATTCCTATGACCTATCCACAGGAGCATTTCCCTCCGCTGCCACATCCGCCCTTTTTCACATTCGGATCATTGCTCGGCACCTTAATGGTCTCGGACACGGAATATGCAATCGTTTCAGACATGGCATGAAGCATATCATCCAGCGCCTTTTCGGCTCGTTTGAACTCCTTAACATCCACGAATTGTTCCAGTTCCAGCTCAACGACCTGCACTGCATCCTTCGCTTCATGATAGTTCGGATGAAAATGCCCAAAACGCTCCGTTTCCGCGAATAGCTCCTTTTTGGCATCCAGCTTGCGTACACACGCCTGAATAGACGGGTTCAATTCCACACGCTGTTTCCAATATAAATAATCCGATACTTCAAAGGATCGGTTGACCATATCGCCCAATTCATAGGCGTTAATAAGCACTTCTGCCATATTGACCGTATTCAATTCGGCTACGCTCATGAATGTTCATCTCACTTTATATAAAGTTCTACCCTGTAAAAGTAGACTCATTTATCATACCACATCCTTCTTTTGAGAAGAAGGAGTTTCATGCACTTCCTGGCTCTACTATGTAAAAGGAACCAGCAGCCGCATGTCTGACCATTCACTTGGCTGTAAAGTCGCAGGAGAAGGTGCTTCGTCATCCATTCCTGAGGCGTACCAGCCTGTGACACTCCATGGTGCACCGGGAACCACCGCCTCCGGTATCCATTTAACCTCTTTCCCACCGATTCGCAGTCCCACAGCAGCCTGCCAACGAATCGCTTGCTCGATCAACTGCCGGGCAGTGGAAGTATGGTAACTCCCCCATTCTTTTGTCCATGAGGAGGGGACTGTAGATCTTTCTGGAAAATAGTCAGACGGATCAGGCAGCGTGTGCTCTTGTTCGTAAAAATGCAGCGTGCGCCCAGTATAAACAAAACCTGCTCTTCCCTCTTGGGAAAATATAGAACGGGCTTGAGTAGGGTCGGACTCCATTTCACTGTTGGGACTGCCTGAACTTATGTTCTCTGGTTCCAAAATCAATGGATAATGATGAGTCGGATCGTCCAAACCTTCCAGTTCACGACGTGGACCTAATCCAACTGCAGCAAGCGTTTTTCGTATTTTGACAGCAGAGCTCGCCGGAATAATAAAGTCCCTGTCACCGAGCCGTTCCAGCAATCCTTCCAACGCGGGATGACGTGCAACCATGTCTGCATCCTCCTGTGTGCCACATCGCAAAAGTGTTACCGTTGCAAAAGCCGTCCGTCCGACATCGCCTGCCCACTGTTCTACCGTCATACGTACATGATCAGGCACACCTGTCCGGCTGAACTTGTCCAGAAGAGCAGGAATTGCTTCGGCTTCCATTCCTAACTCGATTGCCTCTGTAACACTTTCTCTGGTGATCCGGTATACTACCATCCGATCTCCTGTCACACGTTCACAGCAGCATTCCAGTCGCCAGCGCACATCATATGCCACATCTGGTGGAACCAATATTTCAAAATCAGGTTGTACATAAAAAGTACCTTGTTCTTGATGTGTATCCTCGTAATTATTGGGACGAAGCATATCTATCACAGATACATCCCAGCGAAAACACAGTTCGCCCGATGCAGTCTGGCCCCAATCGCCCATTCCAAAAGCAGTCAGTGCCTTCAGCCAACCCTTCAATTCCTCCATGAAAGGTCCATTGAAATTAAAATCAGATACCGTTTCTCCCGCAAACCCTTCCGTATTTGAGATTGTAGGAACAAGGTCTAAAAGGGCACCGTTCTTGGGATCAGCTCCGTTCGTACTCTCCTGCTGGATCAGACCTACCTGAAGCATCCATTGCAGCAAACACTTGATAGATATCCACCCTTCTGATCCTACATACTGGGAGACGGCACACAGCATATAGCGAAAATGCTGCATAGACGCTTCGGCCTTGCCGTATCTTTCCATGAGTGTAGCAAAAATATGCTTGCGCATTTGCCAAGCAGACAAACGAATCCAAGTCTCCAGTTCCGTTTCCTGAACGCGAAAAGACACAGTTTCCTTCACTAACAGACCCAAACTGAGTAGCAAATCCATCATTACCACCGTTTGCACTGGATACAGCTCTGCATGCGCATAATGCAACCCAAGACCTATCAGGTCCTCTGGGCGAAAGGGGGTCAGTTCATTCAATTTTTGCAATGACCGCTTATGTATGGTTCCTTTGGCCGTCAAAGGAACGCCCTGTACCGCAATACGTGACAACGCATGCAGCAAATCCGACTCCAGGCCTGTCATTGATTCATGTACCATTATCGGATGATCCGAATGCATCATGTTCATTGGATTTTGCTCTAACAACATATCGTACAGATCCGGTAGCCGATGAACCGGAATATATAAAATTCGTTCGCCCCACGATTTGGTAACAGCCTCCAGCCAGCCCCGGGCACGTAATCCACGCAGTGCCAGTTTCGTTTCGACTCCGCTTAACGCTCCCCGGGTAAGCTGTATAGGTTCTTCTTCCTTCATGGGCTGTCCCGCGTACCGGATAAAGCATTGTCTAAGCACCAGCAGCTCATCTGATGAAAGCTCATTCCAGCTGTCTTGCGTGTTCGTTACGCCCATTCTTGATTAGGCCTCCTTTTTCTTTCCACGATCTCCAGGCTTATCATCCCGGCCTACGATAGCCTCTGTCACACTAAATCTGCGAACCGCATATTCATAGCCTTGCTCAATCAGAAACAGCTGACGACGAGCTGCAAAATCCGTCTCCTTGCTATTCTCCGTCACTAGCGCATAAAAATAAGCTTTATTCTCGCCCGACTTTGGTCGCAAAATGCGGCCCAGTCGCTGCGCTTCTTCCTGACGAGAGCCAAAGCTACCCGATACCTCTATGGCTACTGCCGCATCCGGCAGATCCACCGCAAAGTTTGCAACCTTGGATACCAATAGGGTCCGAATTGTACCCTTGCGGAACGCATCAAACCAACGCACCCGCTCCGTCTGGCTCATTGAACCCGTAATCAGTGGGACACCGAGCTCCTGAGCCAATATACGCAATTGGTCCAAATATTGACCAATAATAAGCGTGGGCAAGCCGCTGTGCTGCTGCATCAGGCTACGTACCGCCTCCAGTTTGACCGGATTTTCGGCTGCAATTCGGTACTGCTGTCTACCCTCGGCACGCATACTGCGCTCCAAAAGTTCAGCTGTCATTGGAAGCCGTAGCTCCACACAATCGACCTGAGCGATCCAGCCCTGTCGCTCCAGTTCCTTCCACGGCATATCATACCGTTTGGGTCCAATTAAAGAGAACACATCGCGTTCACAACCATCCTCTCGAACCAGCGTGGCTGTTAACCCCAAACGACGGGTAGCCTGAATGTCAGCCGTCGCCCGGAATACTGGCGCGGGCAGCAAATGAACCTCATCATATATAATGAGTCCCCACTTCCGCTCACTCAGCAGTTTCATATGCTCAAAATCCCCATCTTTGGTGCGACGGTGTGTCAATATTTGGTAGGTCGCCACCGTAATCGGACGCACCTCTTTTTTCTGACCACTATATTCCCCAATGGAATCGGGAGGAATATCCGTCTTTCGTTTTAACTCTTCTACCCATTGCCGTACAGAAGTAGTATTAGATGTTAGAATAAGCACCTCGCACTGAAACCGATTCATTACCGCCATACCTATCACTGTTTTTCCGGCTCCGCATGGAAGTACCAGTACACCACTCCCCCCTAAGCCGTTCGCTCCTTCAAACGCATCAGCGGCCTTTACTTGATAATCACGAAGCTGCAACTTCGTTTGTCCCTTTCCCAAGGTAAAACTAAGCTGATTCCCTTCAAGATAGCCTGCCGTATCCACAACGGGATATCCCAAGCGCGTTAATTCCTGCTTGAGCAAGCCCCGATTTTCGGGCGGGACCGATGCGCTTACCTCATCAACGCGAAGTAAACCAAGCTGTTTGAACTCTTGCTTGGTCAGTAGCTCACCCAGTAAAGCGGGGGTCTCTGCTGCCAAGATCAAGCGATCACCCATTGTATAGCTGTTGGCTTTCCCTGTCTTTATACCTCCGTCTGGCTCATGCTCAGCACGGTATGCGCCAATCGTATCTGTGCTATAAGTTCGCTTTTCTTCCGTACCCTCCCGTGAAAGCGTCAACGTCCCATAACGAGAAACGAGCTGTTCAATATCCTTCAACAAATCACGTGGAATATCCCAACGGGACATGGAGTGCAAACTATTTTGAATGTCCTCAGCACTCCATCCGAGGGCAGCTGCGTTCCACAAAGACAATGGAGTGATGTGGTATGTATGAAAAGCGGACGGGCTTTTAACCAGCTCCGCATAAATCTGCAACTGTGAACGAGCCCATTCTGAACCGGGCAAGCCCATTTCCAGCAGAACGGTAAAATCACGTTGTACAATACAAGGATGATCTGGATTCATAACTACCTCCTGATAATCTAACAATACATCATTTTAAACTTATATAATAAATAGCTTATCCGTTTATTGGCATATCAACCAGAATAGCAAGGAGCCCAACCCATATTCGGGTTGAACTCCTGATTAGAAGCTCGGGGTAAAGATCTCCCCAAACTAATGCTACCTTAATTATTCTTCTAGTGGACCTGCTCGGAAATATGACTAAGCGCCTCTCCAGCGTTGTCTGCAAAAATATTACGAACAGCCAAATCACCGATCGAGACAATCCCGATCAGACGGTCTCCTTCCGTTACGGGCAAACGACGGATTTGCTGTTCTGCCATCAGTTCAGCTGCTTGGTCCACCGACATGTCCGCACTGGCTGTACGAATACCTGTCGTCATGACGGTATCGACCGAACCCGAACCCGAATTTTTAGCCGCATAACCGCGAACGACAAGATCACGGTCCGTTACTACACCGATCAACTTATCACTGCCTTCGCTTTCCACAACCGGAATAAAACCAGTATCATTGTCCTTCATTTTGACCGCAATTTCATAAATATTGTCCTGCGGGGTAACCGTTACGCATTTTTTAGTCATAACTTCCTGAACCTTTTTCATGGGTACTCCCTCCTTTTCAACAGTAGGGTACCCCATTTCATTAACCTCATACTCCAGATTGAACCGTTCCCAATTCAACTCATTTCAGCCCATAATTGCCCCTGCGTTTCGTTCCGCAGCGTATCCCGTAGACATCGCAATAAACAAACGAACCGCGTTAATCATAGCATCCTCATCAAAATCAAATTTTGGATGATGGTGTGGATAAACTGCTCCTTTAACTGGGTTACCCGCTCCTACGAACATGAAGCAACCTGGCACACGTTCCAAATAATACGCAAAATCTTCAGCAGGCATCAGCTTCGACGCTTTCTGCACATTCTCCTCGCCGAAAACAGATTTTGCTTCATTAAAGAAACGAGATGCTTCATGTGTGTCATTGACAACTGGTGGGTACCCCATAATATAGCGAACCTGTGCTGTTGTACCGTATGTTGCGGCTGTAAGCTCGGTCACCTCATGCAGTCGCTCCTTCATTACCGTTCGTGTCTCCTCATCAAACGTACGAATCGTTCCACTCAAGCGACACGTTTCTGCGATCACATTTTGCGCAGAGCCCCCTTGGATGGTTCCCACCGTCAGCACGGCAGGTCGTAATGGGTCGACTGAACGGCTTACAACACTTTGCAGTTGCATAACAAGAGCTGAACCCGCCACGACACTATCATTAGTGGACTGGGGCATCCCACCATGCCCACCCTTACCTGTGATTTCAATATAAAAATCGTCTGCCGCCGCCATCAACGGCCCTGCGCAACTCGCGGCCGTCCCGACCGGAAAAGGTGTCCATAAATGGATGCCATAAATGACATCCACACCTTCCAATATACCATCCTTTATTACACTGACCGCTCCGCCAGGCAGCAATTCCTCCGCAGGTTGGAACAACAACCGAATTTCTCCTTGCAGCTCGTCCCGATTCAGACTGAAATAGTAAGCCGTTCCAAGCAACGCGGATGTATGTCCGTCATGGCCGCAAGCATGCATGGCTCCGTCCACGCTGGAGCGATATTCACATTCCTTTTCATCCTGAATAGGAAGAGCATCCATATCGGCGCGCAGCAAGACGACAGGCCCAGGTTTAGCACCACGAATGGTGCCTACAACACCGTGTCCCCCTACCTGACGGCGAATCTCGATTCCCCAACTCTCCAACTTATCCGCCACAAAAGCTGCGGTTTTGCTTTCTTGAAAGGAAATTTCGGGATTCTTATGTAAATGTCTACGCCACTCCACCATGTTTTCTTGCAAACGATCAAACCAGATCTTATCTATCGCATGTTGTGTCAATTCTGCTCCACCTCTCCTTTTAAAGCACCGGGCAAGTTCCCGAATTAATCATGCAGCGTCATCACGTATGCACCGCTGCTCTCAAGTCTTCATTTTCATCCTATTGTAGCAGATATGGAATTGTTGCGATATCTGTTGCTTCAGGGAGGTTGCAGAAGCCCAACAAACATAATATGATAAAATGGATAAACGATAAAATGATAACCGTCTGCGAGGAATATACCTTGTGGCGAATACCGGGGGAAGCTGATATGAGAAATACGAAGCCGGAGACTCGAAGAAGAGGCACACCGGATTTTCAATTGCTGATCCTCACTTTGTTATTGGTTGGATTCGGTGTAATTATGGTATTTAGCTCCAGCTCCAGCGTAGCTCTGCTGAATAAAGAATACAATTTTGACTCTTTATATTTTGTGAAGCGCCAATCTGCTTTTGCTGTACTTGGACTTTTTATTATGTTGGTAGCTATGAATATTAAGATGGAAAAATATAAAAAGCTTTTTGTACCTTTATTTTTCATAACTATATTACTGCTAATCATCGTTCTTTTTACAGGCTCACTTAACGGCGCAAAAAGCTGGCTCAGGTTTGGTAGTGTTGGCTTCCAACCAACGGAGCTTGCAAAAATTTCCATCATTCTTTACTTATCCGCACTAATCGTCAAAAAAGGAGATCGCTTTAGAGATCTGCGGACTGGCTACATACCTGTAACAGTCATTGTAGGCTGTGTTGCAGGACTCATCATGCTTCAACCTGATTTAGGCTCCTGCTTCATTTTGGTTGCTACCAGTGGTCTGATTATTTATGCCGGTGGAGCCAGTGTCAAGCATATTACAGCATCAATTGTTCTGCTCGTGCTAGGCGCTTCCATCGTATTTGGCATTGGGTCGTTGTTTGGAGGAGATTCTGGAACCACAGATGGACAAGCTGCTGCCAAGCAAGATTATAAAATCGGACGCTTTCAAGCCTTTCTTAATCCCGAGAAATATAGACAAGGAACAGGATACAATCTGGTACAGTCCTTGCAAGCTATAGGTGAAGGCGGTTTAAACGGGGCAGGATTTGGTAAAGGTATTATCAAGCTTCACTATCTTCCTAATTCATTTAATGATTTTATCTTTTCTGTAATTGGTGAAGAATTCGGATTTGTCGGAACAGCCATATTCCTGATGCTATATTTGTATTTCATTTGGCGAGGCATGATCATTGCTCTGCGTTGCCATGATCCGTTCGGAACGTTGGTAGGCACTGGCATCATGGGTTTGATCGCTATTCAGGCCTTCATTAATATCGGCGGTGTAACCCAAACGATTCCAATCACTGGCGTAACGCTTCCATTTATCAGCTTTGGTGGCTCCTCCCTACTTGTCATGATGTTTTCCATGGGCATTATGCTCAGTATTTCTCGTGAGAACACCAAACAAGCGGTGCAGGAACGCACCACAGGGGTAGCTGTCCGTAATGAAGTACCCAATCGCTTTCAAACGCGTAGAACCAACCGTTTTCGTTAAAAAAAGAACTTCCATGGACCACTTACAACGGTGGCTTTGGAAGTTCTTTTGGTTATGTATAAAAATACGGGAATCCTCTGCAAAAATGGCTATACTGTTGACTCACAAAACGAAAACTGGCGATTCTATAACCACCAGTTTTCGTGTTTTTATTCGGGTTATCCCACGGAATTCCCGGCATGTATACAATTGGTGAAAAACGTCAATTTATCGGTTCCTAATTCTTTTACACTGCGTCGTCCTTGAACGCGACACCTTCCACTTTTACGTTCACTTCCACGACCCGCAAACCCGTCATACTTTCGACGGCTTCTCGCACATTTTGCTGAAGAATTCGGGACACCTCATGAATAGGTGTTTCGTAGAGCACGATAATACGTAGATCAATGGCAGCTTCCAGCTGTCCAACCTCCACTGATACGCCTTTTTGCACATTTTTACCACTCAGCCTTTTGGCCCAGCCTTCCGATAAACCGCCTGACATTGCAGCAATGCCCGGTGTCTCTAATGCGGCCATCCCGGCAATTTTACCTACGACATCGTTGGAAATCTTGATGTTTCCTGCTTCCAGTTGTTGAATTTGCTCTGCCATGACCTATGTCCCCCTTCATCCATCCTTTATTTGTATTGTAAAGCCTCAGCCACTCCAAATGCAAACCCTACGTATGAAAAACAACTTTCGTTTACAACCTATATCATTTTGGGTATATTAATTTAGAAAATCCATACAAGTGACAGCTTTCACCAAACTTGTACACATCTATTGATATCGAGGTGCTCTTCATTGAAAAAATGGTTATCTCCCGCTTTGCTTATAGTGACATTTGCTCTTAGCGCAGTCGCTCATTACACGCATTGGAACGCTATAGCCCAATTTGTCATTTGCGCAATTTCTGTTGTATTCGTAGCCGGTTTTCTCGGCAGGGCGACCGAAAGTGTCGCGCATTATGCTGGCCAACGTTTAGGCGGATTCTTAAATGCCACCTTTGGTAACGCAGCCGAACTGATCATCGCCATCTTTCTTGTTAAAGAAGGTCTTTACGATATGGTAAAGGCCAGTCTTACCGGTTCCATCATCGGTAATCTGCTGCTGGTGCTCGGAGCAAGTCTGTTCGCTGGCGGTTTAAAGTACAAAGTGCAAAATTTCAATATATCGCTGGCTGGATTAAGTGGTTCTCTGATGATTGTGGCTGTTATTGCCTTGTTCGTTCCAGCTGTCTTTCTGAACACACACGTTATCACGGATAACGAATCAGATACGCTCAGCCTCATTGTCGCAGGCACGCTCATTGTCGCGTATATTGCGTGGCTTATTTTTTCTATGATTACGCATAAGGACTATTTAGCTGATGTGACCGAACAAAAAGATGAAGAATTGCCACATGAGCATGCCCCTGTGTGGTCCAGAAACAAATCCATTGCCTATTTGGTACTCGCTACTGTCATGGTCGCTTTTGTCAGCGAATGGCTGGTAGGTACACTGGAGGTATTTACGACCCAATTTGGGCTCAGCGAATTGTTTGTAGGTGCCTTCCTCGTCGCTATTATTGGTAATGCAGCCGAACACAGCGCTGCTATTTTACTGGCGATGAAAAACAAAATCGGTGCATCTGTCGAAATAGCTGTCGGCAGCAGTTTACAAATTGCACTATTTGTTGCCCCTGTGCTGATTTTTATCAGTTACATTATGGGAAACACGATGAATATTGTTTTCACCACAATTGAGCTGGTCGCCATTGCTGTCGCTGTATTTATCGCCAAATCCATCACCCAGGATGGCTCAACCAACTGGTATGAGGGACTCATGCTACTGGTAGTGTATGTATTGTTAGGTGTATCCTTCTTCCTTGTGTAGCTTTTAAGGTTTTAAAATGTGCATTAGGATGGTGGAAGGGCGATGCGCTTTTACCATCCTTAAAGAACATTTTTTAAAAAAAGGCATCAAAAAAAGCATGCTCTCAAACTCCGCATGCTCTCATCAATTCAACCGTCTTCCTAATTGGCCTTATTATTCATGGCCTCATATAGAATAGCCAGATTGCGTTCCAGCTCACTGACCAGCTGTTTACCTACCATTTCCGGAAGAAGTCCAGCGCGAACCGCAAAATCCACTTCCTTGGAAAATCCGTACATCTGAGTATCCAGCACTTCCTCATAGAGAGGGCAATAACGGGTTGCCAGATTCTCCATCTGTACTTCAATAAGCTTCTTTATTTTATCTGCATCTTCCTGAAGCAGATTAATAGCCTTGATATTCAATTGTTCCTGCAAATCAGATGAAGTCATGGATTCTTCCCCCCTATGTCTCAATGTCGCACAAGACGTCCTATCCTTAATATTAGACCAAATTGCAGGCTAATACAAGAACCTGACAAAAAAAGCATCCCTACAGTTACAGGTAGGGATGCTTTTGCTTCAAGAATAAAGTTAGCTGGCTACTGAAATATGAAGTCCGTGCTTCTCGAACACCTCGATGATCGCTTTCTTAGCTTCCTCCGCATCTGGTCCATGAACGTGTAGTTCATAGCTATGGCTGCTGACTAGGGTCGTAAACAAGCCCAGTATACTTTTCACATCAATATACTTATTTTCGGAATGAAGGACGATAGAAGAGGTGAACTTGCTCGCCGTCTGTGCAATTTCAACAACAGCCGCGTTATTATTGGACATAGAGATCCCTCGCTTTACTGAATTGTCATGTATCGTTACTCATCCATAATAATACATTGAAATCGCTTTCTCAGCAAGAACGGATATCGTTATTTTAAATTTTCAGGGTTTAATGGCTCCAGCTCAGGCAGTACAAAGATGCCGTCTTTACGAATCAAAACATCGTCAAAATAAATTTCACCACCGCCATATTCTGGACGCTGAATCAACACCAAATCCCAGTGGATGGATGAACGATTACCGTTATCCGCTGTTTCATAAGCTTGACCTGGTGTAAAATGCAAGCTGCCAGCGATTTTCTCGTCAAACAAAATATCCTTCATTGGATGTAAAATGTGCGGATTAAACCCGATGGCAAACTCGCCAATATAACGTGCTCCCTCGTCAGAATCAAGAATATCATTCAGCCGCTTTGTATCGTTACTCGTCGCTTCCACGATCTTACCATTTTCAAAACGGAATTTAACATTTTCAAAAGTAATACCATTATACAGGGTTTGTGCATTGTAGCTGATAGTTCCGTTAACGGAATCACGTACAGGTGCGCTGTATACTTCGCCATCCGGGATATTGCATTGACCTGAACACTTGATAGCTCCGATTTGCTTAATAGAGAAATTCAAATCCGTACCCGGTCCGCTGATCCGTACCTTGTCCGTCCGATTCATCAGGTCTGCCAATGCATCTTGAGCTTTGTCCATTTTTGCATAATCCAGATTACACACATCGAAATAAAAATCTTCGAATGCTTCTGTGCTGATATTCGCCAATTGAGCCATGCTGTCATTCGGATAACGCAGCACTACCCATTTGGTGTGTTTCACCCGTTGTTCGCTATGTACCGCATGCTGATAAATGGAATTATACATTTTCATTTTATCTTCCGGCACATCTGACAGATCATTTACATTTTCCCCTGCACGAATTCCGATGTAGCAGTGCATTTGCTTCATCCGGTTAAGATCAATCTCAGCCCAGGTCTCCAGCATTTCCTTTGTCGCGTGACGAAGCATGGCGCTCTGTACCTTACGGTCTGTAAGTTGTACAAAAACATTTCCACCTTTTTTACCAACTTCATGAATGATGGCGTTAAGCAAGTCACGCTCTGTACCAATCATTTCGATCAATACATTTTCTCCAGGCTGCACCTCAACAGAGTAACCTACCAAATTTTCCGCCAGCTTAAGTATTCTAGGATCTTTCATGTAGTGTCTCTCCTTCTCTATTTCATTCTTTTTGAACAATGGTTAATTCAAAATTCATTGTATCACGCCCGCTCCGTTACTTGTAGTCCTCAAAAGTAACTCTGGTTATCAAAGCCTCTTGATGCAGCTCTTCATTCACTCCCTGTCGGGAAATCCTGCATTCCGATGAAAGCTTTAAGGGTAAACCTGTTTGGCGATCTATGGTCAGATGATACACAGTACGCACAATGGATTGCTCCAACTGGTTGCTCATATCCTCACAACTTTGTGACCATACTTGAGTCAGCTTCTTTTGCAGTTCTCGATTCGTTCCTGTATGCTGCGTTTTTAATATCCCGATTTGAGGGTTTAACGTATTCATTTCTTTTATTAAACGATCTTTCAACCAGCGCTTTGCCGAAGCAGATTCCGGTTCAATCCTCAACATCCAAGTTCCCCGGGCAGCTCCCGTTTCCATACGAATGCTCTTATTCAGTGTATTTAATTCCTCAAGCTCCTGAATCGGATTGAAGCGATTTAACATACCATTTCCACCCAGAGGGGGATAACCGGATGTCAGCGCAACCCATTTTCCACTCTGACGAAGAAAATGTTCTTGTGTAACATCATGCTCGGACTTACCTTGTTGCAGGGCTACGTAGCCACCTTGCTTACGAAAAGCTTCTGTAGAGCCCCAATGCATGATCAATTCATCGTGATTTCTTAGCCTACCGCGATATTCAAACTGCTTATTCGTTGGCAGACCACTGTCAGCTCTAATTGCAGTCCGTCCAGTAAACGTTACCATCTCTTTGCCAGCCATTCCTGCAACAGATCTCTTAAAAATCTGCTCAGGAGTATATTGTCGATCCAGTGCACAACCACTTAACACACCTATCACAAGGAACACACCACAAACCTGCATCACCCATTGCTTTCTCCAATGCATCCCATCATCCATCCTATCCTGAACATAACTGTACTCATGAGCAATAATCCTGCTTCAAGGCAGTTATGCTACCTGGTTCACTTTATCGTGTTTTCCCTATAGTTCAAACATACACACGATAAAGCTACGTTTAGGATTACCTGTCTGCAATGGGTTATGCAAGACAAAAAGAGAACATTCCCTAAGGAATATTCTCTACACATTGGCTACATGATCAACAACTATTCGATTGCGTCCTTCATTTTTCGCTTCGTACAAGGCCATATCAGCGCTATAAAATAAAGATTCAATACTGATCTGCTCGTCCAGCCAGTTCCATTCAGCAATCCCGCAAGAAACAGTCACCTGAGGCTCGGTTTCATGCTGTACACGGTAACGTATTTTTTCTGCATATCCGAGCGCCTGCTGTACCCCCAGCTGCGGTAAATAAATGGCAAGCTCCTCGCCGCCCCATCTGGCACATACATCCTCATCGCGAGTCGCCGAACGAACGATATTGCTGACGCTTTTCAGAATTTCGTCACCCGTCTGATGCCCATACGTATCGTTCACCTGTTTGAATTGATCAATATCTACCAAAATAAGAGATCCACAGAAATCCTTTTCCTGATGTTGCTGAATGATTTGGTCCACATAATGACGTACATACAGACCTGTTAACATATCCATATTAGCCAAACGTCGCACCTCAGCGTGCAGCATAGCATTGGTTACCGCCAACCCGATGTGAGGGGCTAGCATTTGCAGCATTTTGTAATTATCATAAGAGAAAAAGTGTGGAAGCTTGCTGGACAATAGTATAACCCCTCTAGGAGTACCGCTGGTCTTCATAGGTACAGCCATCAAAGACTGGGAGTCCGTCGCATCCATAAAATGAGAGGTTATCTTCCCATCCTTTCTATAGTCCGACACAATCACTGGTTCTCCTGTTTTGCGTATCAGTCCAGCAAATCCCTCTTCATGAGGGTAACTTTCTAATTTTAAGCTTTCCACATTACTCGACATGACCTTAAAACAGCTTCCATCCTGATCAAGCTGTACAATACAACAAAAGTCAGCCATGAACATTTTTAATAACTCCTGCACGGCAAATTCAAATATTTCATTTAACTTCAGGCTCTGATTCAAGCGCTGAACCAGTTCATTAATGAGACGCAATTCATGAATAAGTACATTAGACTGCTCAAGCAGCTTCGCATTTTCAAATGCAGTGCCAGCCGTATCCGCCATCATGGCAATCAGCTCTACATCCACTTTTTTCATACTATCCGCACCCGATGGAAGGATCATATGGAAAACACCGTATACACCCTGCTTGCCACGTAATGGGATGCCGATTTCAGTCATTTCATCTTGTGTACCGACAGGCTCATTCACAGCCATTTGCCCTTTCATAAATGCACGGACGCATACATCTTCGTCCCGTTCATGCAGCAGCAAAGGTTTGACCTGCGGATTGCGACTGTGTCGATCCTGACTCATATACAAGGTGATATCTACATGGGGAAACAAATAGGCGATGCTCCCGAATACCTCATCCAGCACGCCTTCCACGTCAATTTTGTCATGCATCCGTTTTACAATCTGAAATAAAATAGAACGGCGTCTACCTTCACGATCGCTTCGATTCTGCATCCCAAGGATATCTTCCATAAATATATACTCAAACTTCGAGTAAAAGCAGGATTTAAAATGTAAAGCAGCTGCTAACAATGTGTCCTGATTTGAGACAGAATGTTGAGCAGGCCGTGTAAAACGAAGAGCGGCAAAGGGCTCCCTCTTGTAATTACGGCATAGTATGGGAACCATATACACAAACGCAAGGCTTCCATCACGAAGTTTGCGCTGACTCACTTCCATCTCTCTAGATATGCAACAACGTTCGACCAAATCCAAATCCTCGTCATCATCTTCTTCCCTACCAGCAACACGAACACCTATAAAATTAAAAACAGCAGTATATTCTTCGTTAATCCAGGATATACCATTGCTCTGCTGTAACCAACTCCGATATCCTTGGACAAGCAGCTGGTTAATATAGGGGAAATCATAGGGTGTCATATCCATGTTCTGGAGCCAGGCAAAAGACGTATATCCTTTATCATCAAACAGCGGAGCACCGCCAGCCTGGACTGTTTTACTGTCAAGCATTTGCTGATCCGTTGTTGAAAATTCCGACATATTAAGGCGCTCCTTCACAGCAAAATTAGCTGTACCAAGACAGCGGCTATACACCACTATAGCTCATAATATGATCTATTTTACTCTCAACTCTAGAAATTTGCATCCATTTTTCAGAAATTCGTCCCACTTTTTTAGTTCTTAAGCCCTATCGACAAATTCTGACGTTTTCATTCTTTTTCTTTTCTTGACATTGACCCACTCTTACATATAGTATATATTAATGAAAAAGACTGTACGGCAGAACTATCTACTGTGCGGATCTTAAATTTTGGGCGTAACAGTTTGTGTCACCCTCATCTTTTTTGTTGCTGACAGGACAGCGGCTGAACTTTTCTGTCAGTAGTGCGTCTTACCTTAATTGGTAGCGCCGAACAAATTGGAGCGCAAAGAGAGCCCCAACTCAAATTTTAATTATGAAGGAGTTAACTCTATAATGGCACGTTACACTGGTCCTAAATTTAAATTGAGCCGTCGTCTCGGTATTTCCCTGAGCGGCACAGGTAAAGAATTGAAACGCCCTTTCCCTCCGGGACAACATGGTGCAAACCAACGGAGAAAAATCAGCAACTACGGTATGCAGCTTCAAGAGAAACAAAAGCTGCGTCACATGTACGGCTTGGGTGAAAAACAATTCCGTACCCTGTTCAACAAAGCTCAACACATGCACGGTATCGCTGGTGAAAACTTTATGTTCTTGCTGGAAAGCCGCCTGGACAACCTTGTGTTCCGTCTTGGCTTTGCTAATTCCCGTGCAGGCGCACGTCAATTGGTAGCTCACGGTCACGTTACTGTGAACGGTAAAAAAGTTGACATCGCTTCTTACCAAGTAAGTCTTGGCGACGTGATCGGTCTTCGTGAAAGAAGTCGTTCCCTGTCTTCCATTAAAGAAGCTTTGGAAAACCGCAACCACTTGGCAGCTTACCTGGAGTACAATGACGCAGCTCTGGAAGGTAAATTCATTCGTTTGCCTGAGCGTGGCGAATTGTCCCAAGATATCGATGAAAAACAAATCGTCGAATTCTACAACCGCTAATCCTTGCATTAGCACCAAAAAGCACCCGAATTTATTCGGGTGCTTTTTTTTATATTCCCTATGCATCGAGCCTGAGGGTTTTATTCAATGGGGATGTATACCTTCATACTCAAGTGATCTGGATAGGAGGAATTCAACACGTCCGTAATTTCAAAATCAGGCCCCTCCCTCCGTTCAAAATTAGAATTAGGAAGCCATGTGCCATAGATAAAGTCTCGTATATTCTGAACCCGTCCATCTGAACCCGAAGCGTCAAACTCAGCATACTTCCCTGCTGGAATCTCCATATATACGAAACCCTCTGCCAGTTCTTTTGACTCTTCTTCAACTGCCTCGCCCACCACAAATGAAAATGCACCGTTGTCTTCAAATCGACAGGCAACCCCATATGACATTCCTGGTGCAATTTTGTTCGGGATAAACATAAAATATTCATTTGCTCCAAAGTGCCCATAAAACCCTGGAATTTCTTTATAGTGCTGCTCATTATTCAAATTTGTTTTATATTCATATCCTACAATTTTAACTGTTTCGAGCTGCAATATCACCGGCTTATTCACATCCAAATCCCCCATCGTATTTTTTTGGTAATCCAGAAAATTGATTTTACTTTGCGCAGGAAACTCGATATCACCGTTACGATACTTCCCAGGGGTGATCCCAAAATTCTTTTCAAAAGCGCGGGTAAAAGCTTCTTGTGAGTTGTACTGATACTCAATAGCAATGTCCAACACTTTTTGATTGGATTGTTTTAGCTGTTCAGCCGCCTCGGACAATCTTCTCCTTCTTATATACTGTTGAACCGTAAAACCCGAAATGGCCTGAAAAACCCGTTGGAAATGAAAAGCTGAAAAACAGGCCTGTGAAGCAATCTCGGCAATTTTTAAATCCTCCCGGAGATTCAATTCAATAAACTCAATCGCACACTGAATTCGTTTAAAATAGTCCATATAATCCTTCCCCGCACTTGTAATTGTTTTGGTTATCTATCCTACACCCAAATTGTGCAACCCACGTTTTCATTATGTATAACTCTTTACCTACATGTTTGATTATTTGTGCTAAGTTTACCATGACTTTTCACTTGTCAGAAATAAAAAAGCAGCGCTGAGATCGATACAATCTCAGCGCTGCTTTTGAAAATATTTTCATTATCCAAGCTTGATTTTAGCAAATTTCCGTTTACCTACCTGCACAATGTCGCCTTCCTTCGGCGTGTATGCTTCGTTCACATCGGTCCATTTCTCTTCGTTAATTTTGACCGAACCCTGCTGAATACTGCGCTTGGCTTCACCATTAGATGCTGCAAAGCCCAGATGAGTCAGCAACTGGATTACACGAATGCCACCTTCTTCTAACTGATCAGCCGTCAAGGTGAACTCTTCAATATCGTCAGGCAGCGCACGTTGCTGGAATACGGTCACAAAATGCTGCTTTGCTGCTTCCTCTGCTTCTTCACCGTGGTACATGCGCACTAACGTTCCAGCCAGCTTCATTTTGGCATCACGTGGATGTACTGAGCCGTCCTTAACACCTTTCGCCAGCTCTGCCAGCTCCTCGTTGTTGATATCCGTTGCAAGCTCAAAATATTTCAGCATCAGCTCGTCAGGAACGGACATGGATTTCCCGTATATTTCGTTCGGCTCCTCATCAACACCAATGTAGTTCCCCAAACTTTTGCTCATCTTCTGGACGCCATCCAGCCCTTCAAGCAATGGTAATGTAATAGTAGCCTGCGGCTCAACTCCGTATTCTTTTTGCAGGGTTCTGCCCATCAGCAGATTAAACTTCTGATCCGTCCCCCCCAATTCAATATCGCTTTGGAGAGCCACGGAATCCATGCCCTGCATCAGCGGGTAAAAGAACTCATGGATGCTGATCGGCAATCCATTTTGGTACCTTTTTGTAAAATCATCTCGTTCCAACATACGGGCAACCGTTACTTTGGCCGACAGGGTTACTACATCAGCAAAAGACATTGGCCCTAACCATTCGGAATTGTAGAATACCTTTGTTTTTTCAGGATCGAGAATTTTAAAAATTTGTTCCTTGTACGTTTGTGCATTACGCTGTACATCTTCCTCAGTCAGTTGCTTACGAGTCTCCGATTTACCTGTCGGATCACCAATTCTGCCTGTAAAATCTCCGATAATCAGTTGCACTTGATGGCCTAATTCCTGGAACTGGCGCAGTTTGTGCATAACAACCGTATGTCCGATGTGAATGTCGGGCGCAGATGGATCAAGACCCAGCTTAATTTTGAGCGGCTCGCCGCTAACGACCGATTTGATTACCTTACGCTTCAGCTCATCCTCCGGTACAATTTCCGCCACACCCCGCTGTATCACCTCTAGCTGTCGCTCGACCTCTACCTGTTGCTCCGGCTTCAATTCTTCCCACTTCATCCTGTATACCTCCTATTTTTCATCCAAAATATTACATATTAGACAAACCAAAAAGCCCCTTTCATCCCAAGGGACGAGAAGGAGCTACTCGCGTTACCACCCTAATTAAAGAAACGCATGTCAAAGACAGACATTTCTTTCACTTCATTCCTATAACGGGCCTACACCCGGTACTGGATTACTATGGTAGCTTCGCAAACCTGCAAATGCTTTCCATTCATCCAGACAGCTCCAGACGGTAATTCAAAGGAGGGACGCTACCGATTCACACCACCCATCGGCTCTCTGTACAACGTGAATCCGCCTTCTACTGAAGTCTTTCTCTGCTTTTCACGATATTTACTTTGACCTATTTATAACACACTGCTTTTATGTAGTCAACGACACCAAAAGACAGGCTTTTTAGCATATGGGTTCATTTTGTAATTTTATGCTATAATAATGGCTGTTATAAAGGAGGAAGACTTAATGGTTGAAGAAAAAAACAATGTATCAGCGCCAAAGCCTTCCCGCTTGAGGACAACCATGCGAAGGCTCGGCCGTGTCATAAAGTGGGTCATCATCATCGGTTTTATGGGGGCACTATTTGCAGGGGGGGCCGCCGCTGGCTATGTTGCTTCTATTGTAAAAAGCGAACCCGTGCGTTCCAGATCCATGATCCTACAGGAAGTAGATAAGAATGCAATTACAGGCTTCGCTTATTTCAATGATGGCTCTCCCATCGGACAACTTCGGACAGAAGAAGATCGAAGACCTGTCACGTTTAAGGAGATTCCACAACTCGTCATTGACGCAGTCATTGCCATTGAAGATAATCATTTTTATGAGCATAAAGGTGTCGATTTGTCGGGAACGCTGCGTGCTGTGAAGCAAAAGGCGCTGCATGAATCCGTACAAACCGGGGGTAGTACCCTCACCCAGCAGCTTGCGCGTCGTGTCTTTCTAAATCTCGATCGCACGGATGACCGCAAGGTCAAAGAAATTTTGCTGTCTCTGCGCCTTGAGCGCTTCCTGAGCAAGCAGCAAATTATTACGGCCTATCTCAATAAAGTACCTTTTGGTAACGGTTCAAGCGGTTACAACGTCTTTGGCATTAAAGCAGCGGCCAAAGGTATTTTTAATGAGAATGATCTGAACGAGATTAATGTAGCCCAGGCCGCCTATCTGGCAGGTTTGCCACAGCTTCCTTCTTCTTATTCTGCTTACAACGGTAAGGGCGAGTTTAATGAAGCTGGCTTTAAAAGAGCCATCAACCGCCAGCACCTGGTGCTCAGTCGAATGCTGGAGGAGAACAAAATCAATAAAGCACAGTATGATGAAGCGATGGCTTTTGATATCAAAAAATCTCTCGCACCACGCACTGTTAAAGCTTATAACACCTATCCATACCTTATGATGGAAACAGAACGACAGGCTGCGCAGGCACTCATGTCTGTTACCAATCCGGGTCAAGCAGCTAATGCCAGTGCAGATGCCAAGACCAAGGACGATAACGATTTACTCAAAGAAGCCGAACAGCAGCTTCGCACAGGCGGTTATATGGTGTACACCACCATTGATAAGAGCGTCTACAAATCTATGCGTCAAATTGCAGAAAATAAAAACAACTTCTCTGCCACTAGTAAAACCAAGGGTGACGAACAAGCAGCGGCTATTCTGATTCAGCATAAAACAGGCGCCATTCTTGGAATGATGGAAGGTCGGGACTTCCAAAAGGAGCAGATGAATTATGCCACGCAGATGGTACGTCAGCCAGGTTCGGCAATGAAGCCGATTGCTGCCTATCTCCCTGCATTGGACAGCGGTCTTGTGCAGCCTGGTAGTATCGTGGATGATGCCCCTATTATTTTGAAAGATGGCAGTAATGGATATCACATTCCAAAAAATGCTAACAACCGCTATCAAGGATTGGTTACGGCGCGTTATGCACTGAATCAATCGCTAAATACGATAGCACTCAAGCTGTTTAACGAAAAAGTAGGGATTAGCAATGCTTGGGCTTTTGCTAAAAAACTGGGTATCACCACCTTGGAATCCAGTGATAACAACGCCCAAACGGGTGTACTTGGCGGCTTGGCCCATGGGGTGACCGTCGAGGAACTCACGAATGCATATGGAGCCATTCCAAATGGCGGTGTGTTTAATGACGCCTATATGATCGAAAAGATTGTGGATTCGCAAGGCAATATTGTATATAAGCATCAGGCTAATCCTGTGCAGGCCTTCTCACCGCAAACCGCCTACCTGATGACAGATATGTTGCGTACAGCCGTGTCGGAAGGCACAGGCAGACTGGTGAAGCGGAACTTTGATCAATCCGGCAAGATTCCGATTGCCGGCAAGACAGGCACTACGCAATCCTACACTGATGTTTGGTTCGAGGGCTTTACGCCTGACGTCACGCTGGGTGTATGGGTTGGTTACAAGCAGCCTGTCAATAAGCTTGAAACGAAAGTCCAAAAAGAGCGGGCTCGTCGCCTATGGGCTCTAATCATGAATGAAGTAACAGCTAAAGATGCTCAGCTGTTCCAAACGGACAGTTTCAAGAGACCTGACGGCATTGTAAGCCGTACAGCATCCGCGTATGGTTCGGACATTTATAACAGTAAGTATCCACCTAAAAACAGTGAAAATGGTGTGAGCCGTGCGAAATATATTACCTACCAAGGTGTGAATTATATTCCACGCGATGGTACACCGGATGATATGTTATATGAACGGACCGTTAGGAAACGGGAAAAGCCCATCTCAGAATTGATTAAAGAGCTTCAGCAAGCCTTTAAGGTGATGAGACGACATAATTCGTTGTCCTACTATCTGCCTCAGGATGCAGATAAGGAAGCTCCTACTCAGATTGATCCACGCAAGGACGATGGAGCAGCCCCTAACGCTCCATCTAGCATCAACGTAAGCTATAGTGACGGCAAAGCCATAATCAGCTTTAGCCCAAGCGGAAACAGCGACGTCGTAGGATACCGTCTGTATCGTTCTACAGATGGGGGCAGCTTCCAACGGCTTGGCAAGGTTGTTATGGCTGACGGCTCCAAGGTGTTCTCTGACAGCCCTGGGGGCAGCAGCTCCAGCTACTACGTGACCGCCGTTGATGTAGGCGGCCATGAGTCTGGGCCAAGCACGAAAGCAAGCGCAGCACCTGTGGTGCCACCTGCAGATTCTGAGTCTCCAGACGTTCCGGGCGAGGGAGATGGAACAGGTGCACAGCCTACAGAGGTTCCTACTGCCCCTGGACAGCCTCAAGCTAAAGCCGCTGGCTCATCCGTAGCGCTCCAATGGAGCGCAGGTAAGTCTGCGGACGCTATTACAGGCTATAACGTGTATTACAGCGAAAGCGGTGCGGAGCCTTTTACAAACATAGGCTCTACCGCATCTCCCAGCTTTGAATATAAGTCGGGGAAAAAGCCAAAAGGCTGGTTTCGTGTCACTTCCATGAATGCCATGGGGGAATCGGCTCCTTCCGGAGCCGTCCGTCCATAACAGAAGACAAAGCAGAAAGTGATAGGGTGAATATGAGATTCACCCTAACAAAAAGGGAGTCTCCTTAGCCATTAAGGCTTTGGAGACTCCCTTTTTTAATTCTAATATGCACAGCATTTCAATCCTCTATGGTAGATAAGTCACCTGTAGGAAGGTTAAGCTCCCAGGCTTTCAACACGCGCCTCATAATTTTACCGGAACGGGTTTTGGGTAGCTTTTCCTTAAACTCAATTTCGCGTGGAGCAGCATGAGCAGACAGCCCTTCCTTAACGAAGCGATAGATGTCCTGCTGTAAAGCTTCAGACGGTGCATAGCCTTCACGCAGTGCAACAAAAGCCTTGATAATCTCTCCCCGCACGGTATCTGGTTTTCCAATGACTCCGGCTTCCGCTACTGCAGGATGCTCCAGAAGCTTGCTCTCCACCTCAAAAGGGCCGATTCGCTCCCCGGAGGAGTTAATGACATCATCAATCCTACCCTGAAACCAGAAATATCCGTCCTCATCCATGTAAGCTGAATCACCCGATACATACCAACCGGGAAAGCGGAAATATTCCTGAAACTTGTTCGGATTGTTCCATATACGATTCATCATGGATGGCCATTGTGTACGGATCGCCAAGTGGCCCATCCGGTCAGGAGGCAACACCTGCCCTCTGTCATCCAAAATAGCAGCCTGAATACCTGGGAGTGGCTTTCCCATCGAACCCGGCTTAATTGGCAGCTCAGGGTAATTACAGATCAACTGTGCTCCTGTTTCCGTCATCCACCAAGTATCATGAATGCGCTGTGTATACACTTGCCATCCCCATCGCACCACTTCTGGATTCAACGGTTCCCCAACGGATAATACATGCCGCAGACTGCTAAGATCATATTTGGAAACAACCTGCTCCCCTGCGCTCATCAGCATCCGAAACGCTGTAGGAGCACTATACCATATGGTCACTTCGTGACGCTCAATCGTGCGGTACCAGTCTTCCGGGCTGAAACGCCCCCCACGAATGACATTCGTCGCTCCATTTAGCCATGGAGCAAAAATACCGTATGATGTTCCCGTGACCCAGCCAGGATCAGCAGTACACCAATACACATCATCTTCCCGCAAATCCAGCACCATTTTGCCAGTATAGTAATGCTGAATCATCGCATTTTGCACATGATACACGCCTTTGGGCTTGCCTGTTGAGCCTGATGTATAGTGAATAATTAATCCATCTTCACGATTCAACCATTCTGTCTCAAGTTCCTCTGAGGACATAAGCATTTCTGTCTCGAAATCGATAATTCCCTGCTCACGTGCATCCATATCACCAACCACAAAAATATGTCGCAGCTCAGGAAGCTCCTCACGTTTTACCCGTGACAGAAGCGCAGGTGTGGTCACTAATGCCACCGCCCCACTATCCTCCAATCGATCCTTAACCGCAGTTTCCATAAACGCCTCAAATAATGGACCGACAACAGCTCCAACCTTTAGAACACCAAGTAAACTAATAACCAGCTCGGGTGAACGTGGCATGAAAATAAACACCCGCTCCCCTTTACCAATACCGTATTTCCGCAGCACATTTCCGAACCTGTTAGAACTAGCACGAAGCTGAGAGAAGGTGTAGGTTTCGTGACGGTTTGCGTCACAATACAATAGTGCCGCTTTCTCACCTCGTCCTTCCTGTACATGTCGATCAATGGCTTCATGTGCCATATTGACCTTGCCTGTTTCATACCACGTAAAATGACGCTCTGCATCCTCCCACTGAAAGTTGTTGTAAGCTTGTTCATACGGGCCCATGTTGGATGTGGGAACTACAGTCTGGAGTTCTTCAATCTTCATGCGTTAAGCCTCCTCACAATGGATTAATGAGAATCACACAGAACAAGATAACGCTTACAAAATCAATAAAGCAGATGAAGTCCTTTGGTGTACTGGTTGATTTAAGCACTTAATTGTGAACATTTTATGTCTAAAACAGTATATCATAGGTCAGGATGTGACGACCATCCTTTTCATTTAATTGTTTTTTTGCTATAAGTAGGGGATATGAGGAACGAGCTCATGGCGAACAAGGAGGGCGTACACATGCAGCATTTAAAACTGTACCACTTGGACACGCTGGATCATAACGGACAAACAATCTATGTAGAAGGCCCCGTATCCGCGGATCAACTGCGTTCATTTCAAATGCACAAGCAATTAGATGCCTTTCGCAAACCAAAGGAACAGTTCGACGCGTTGGTGGATATTTCAGAACTGCCAGAAGGCAGAATTATCATTGCCCACAACGGGGAAACCCTTCTGGGATATGTTACTTTTCATTACCCAGATGAGATGGAGCGCTGGTCGGAAGCTGGCATGAAGGATTTACTGGAACTTGGAGCTGTTGAGGTAGCCGATGACTATCGTGGTCTGGGCCTGGGTAGCCGAATGATTCGGATTGCCTTTGAGGACAGACAACTTGAATCCTATATTATTTTTACCACCGAATACTATTGGCATTGGGATTTAAAAGGCAGCGGTCTCTCCGTATGGGAATACCGCCGCATGATGGAACATCTGATGAAAACTGTAGATATGGTCTGGTACGCCACGGATGATCCTGAAATATGCTCACATCCTGCTAACTGTCTGATGGTACGAATGGGAAAAGATGTGCCCCTCGCATCACAGGAGCAGTTTGACCATATCCGGTTTGTCCGAAGATTCATGTATTAAAAAATTATACCCTTATCCCAAATGCTTGAGCATGAACTCCACAATACGATGCGAACGATGTGAAGCTTCTACCGTAAATTCAGCATAATTAACGTGAGCCGATCCATCAGCCTTATCTGACATAGATCGTAGGACAACATAAGGCACAGCGTTCATATGAGCTGTCTGAGCCACAGCTGCACCCTCCATTTCGGTACAAGCACCGTCCATTTCCTGATGCAATGCAGTCACTAACTCACGATTTGCAACAAATTGATCGCCAGAAAGTACCTTGCCGACAATATACCGATCGCCAAACGATTTGCAGGCTTGCTCAGCTAGACTTGCAAGCTCGGGATCAGCCACAAACTCTGAGGTGTCCTGATAAGGAATGACCCCTCTGGCATAACCCAAAGGCGTTACATCCATATCATGCTGCATACATGTTGATGAGATGACAATATCCCCAATGTTTAAATCGGGATGAACTGCCCCTGCCACTCCCGTAAATATAATCTGTTCTACACCAAAATGATCAATCAGGATTTGTGTTGTTACCGCAGCATTAACCTTGCCTACACCGGATTTGCAGACAACGACTCTTTGCCCGTGAATGATTCCTGTAGTGTACGTGATTCCAGCCTTGACCGTCTTGCTCGCTTCCGTCATCGCTGCCAGCAGCAATTCAATTTCTTCATCCATAGCACCCATTAATCCGTAAAGTCGGCTCATTACGCATCCCTCTATTCTTGGTTTGATGATGATGTCCATAAGAAGCTTTATATCCGCGAAAAAAGCTCCATCAAAGGAGCTTTCATCGAAGGTATATCCTATTCAGCACTGCATCTAGTCTAAATAATTAACTGACAACCGCAAAATAGTTTCATGCGGCAAAATAACGCGAGGGTTCTCCACGTTTTCCTTTTTCATCAGCTTGGTCAGCAAACGCATCGCTACCGCACCCAAATCGTACATCGGTTGCGCGACGGTTGTCAGCTGAGGACGAACCATAGAGGCCATACGAATATTGTCAACACTGATTACCGAAAAATCATCAGGAACTTTCAAACCCTCATCCTGAATACTGTGGATCGCACCAATTGCCATTTCATCCGTAGCAGCAAAAATCGCACTTGGCTTCTTCTTCAGGCCGAGAAAATATTTCATTGCTTCGACACCGGATTCATAACGGTAGTTCCCGATTCGCACGAGATCCTCCTGATAATCAATTCCGGCTGTTTCCAGTGCTCTCTTGTAACCTTGGAAACGTGCATAGCCGTTTGCAGGGTCTTGAAGCGTACCACTGATCATTGCGATTTGACGGTGTCCATGGCGGATCAACGTGTTTACTGCATCAAAAGCAGCGGCTTCATGGTCGATATCGACCGAAGGATAGCTTCCTTTTTCATCACTCGTTGCACATAGAACGATAGGGACCGCAGCTGTATGGAACGCCTGAATATGCTCGTCCGTTACTGTACCACCCATGAACAGAAGACCATCCACTTGCTTTTCAAGCAATGTGTTGATGACACGAATCTCTTTTTCTTTTCGCTTGTCGGCATTACACAAAATAATATTATAGTGATACATATTCGCTATATCCTCAATACCGCGCGCAATTTCTGCAAAAATTGAGTTCGATATATCGGGTATAACCACGCCGACGGTCGTTGTCTTCTTGCTGGCCAGACCTCTAGCGACCGCATTTGGGCGATATCCCAATTGTTCAATCGCTTCGTACACTTTCTTGCGGGTCTGAGGTTTCACATTAGGATTATTGTTAACTACGCGGGACACTGTGGCCATTGAGACACCAGCTTCGCGAGCTACATCATAGATCGTTACCGTCACATTCCTTCTCTCCATTGCCAATAAATTTTCAACCGAATCCTAGATCAACTAATTAGAACCATGATACGACAAAATACTACTTTATGCAACGACAGCACACATTCTATCTATGTGAGATGATCGTGGAGTGCACGGGCTGTAATATTCGAATGGGATGTATGCCAAACAGCCTCTCCGCCCTTGATTAAAATGGCCTGCGGGGATTCATGCTTCACCTGAAGCCTGTCCGCGGTTTCATTGGACACCGGCCGATCTTCTACTACATAAATGATACCGTATTCAATATTTTCGTTGGGAGCGCCATGCAAATAGGACTCCACTTCCTGATATGCGCCTGCACTTATCGGACAACGTGTGCTATGTTTAAAGAGAAGCAACGGCTTGTCTGATGACGCTTCCAGAGCCGTATTTAATTGTTGAACAGTAGTCATTTTTGTCATCGTCGCCATTGGATATACATTCCTTTCTGTGTCTTGTCGTATGGCCTATTCACATCGTAACAAAAAGAACATGTAAAATCCAATGGTGACCATGAAAATTTTCATATTTTTTAGTTTTTTGTATTCGTAAATACCGATTCACTGGTAAAACCGGATAATTGAACCAATTTTTTCTCTACATCATTCATCCAATCTTCGTCTCCCAGACTTCTCGCATAGCGATAAAGATCCAGTAAGAGATTAATTCGAAGCTCCATGCGCTCCTCCAAAGCAGATTGCCAATCCACATTGGGATTGTCCGCTTCCTCCAATACAAGCTTGCGAATTATTTCTGCCAGTTCATTGTTGCGAGCAAAAGATATTCTCCGTGCCGTAGGTTTGCTCCCTAGACTTTGTAATAGTGCCTTAATGTCCTTCGTCACATGCTGCAAAACCTCACTGGAAAAGCATGACGAGCATGAGAATACAGGGACGTGCAAAATTTCAACCTTGCCCGCATAGATTACCTTTCGCAGTTCCAGTCCCATCGGTTTGCCACATTGACATTGCTTCTGCATTTAACCACCTCATTACGTAGGATCAAACTATACGAGGATCTCATCAGAATCCAAATATATCTATCTACTAGTCTAATAAATAATTGTTAACTCCATTAAATCTATCATACCTTGTTTTATTTCGACTTTGGGACCTCAAATCCTTCCACAGATTGCAGCTATGAACAAATTACCAAAGCTTTGGCGGGTCAGAAAATGACGACAATTGCTGTCAAAGAGCAGACTACTAACATAAGAATCTGCGAAGGAATGGACTTCGAGCGTTCTTTTTCTTAAGATGTAAAAGTACAGATTACAAAACAGAGGTGTCATCATGTGACGCACGAAAGGATGGTTGGATGTCAAGACTTGCCGGAAAAAAGGTTATCGCCCTGGTGGATGAGGAATTCGAGGATCTGGAGCTGTGGTATCCGATTTACCGTGTTCGTGAAGAAGGCGCAGAAGTGCATTTAGCCGGTGCGGAAAAAGGTAAAAAATATATTGGAAAATATGGCGTACCTGCTGAAGCGGAATATGCCTTTGAGGAACTGAATAGCAGTGATTATGACGGGATTCTCGTCCCTGGCGGTTGGGCACCTGATAAACTGCGCCGCTATCCCAAGGTAATTCAACTCGTACAGGAGTTTCATGCTGCTCATAAGCCGATTGGACAAATCTGCCATGCAGGCTGGGTACTGATTTCTGCTAAAATTTTGGATGGTGTTACGGTAACCTCCACACCAGGTATTCGTGATGATATGGAGAATGCAGGAGCTATTTGGAAGGATGAGGCAGTTGTGACGGACGGACATATTGTATCTGCTCGTCGGCCGCCTGATCTTCCACCTTACGGAAAAGCGTTCTGCGATTTGTTAGCAGATAACACCCGGAAATAAGAGATTAAGTTAATTTTCCGTAATCTCAAGAGGCTGTCAACAAGATGAAAAAAAGAACCTTCAAAACCATGAATAAGTGGTTTTGAAGGTTCTTTTTCGTCCAAGCCGTGCTACGCCTTAAGGTTTGCTACGACAAGCTCAACAATACGGGGTGTTGGCTGTGCAAAGCTTTGCGGACATTATATATTACTGCCGTCCAGGCCCGGCCGGAGTGCAGCTGACATTAGCTGCAGTCAGCTTGTCTTCGATCGCTGCACCAGTGGACATGCCAAAGCAAACCTGAGCGACTGTCGTTGCCTCAGATGCAGTCGTATTCAGCACACGATGCTTGACCCGCAACAAAGATTGGGGAGACATGCTGAGTTGATGTATCCCCAGTTCCAGCCAAAGAGGAACGGAACGTTCATCTCCAGCCATCTCACCACATACACTCACATCAATTCCTGCTTGATGTGCCGCTTGTGCAGTCATGCGCAGCATTCGAAGTACAGCTGGATGGTATGGATGGTACATATGTGCAATCTGCTCATTCATACGGTCTACAGCCAGCACATACTGAACCAGATCATTCGTTCCGATACTAAAAAAATCTGTTTCAGCTGCCAATAGATCAGCGATCATCGCTGCAGCCGGTACCTCAATCATAATTCCTCGCTGAATGTTTGGATTATAGGCAAGCCCTCTTGCATCCAAATCCGCCATAGCCTCCTTCAAAAGAGCATCTGCCTGGCGGACCTCCTCCACGGATGAGATCATCGGATACATTACCTTGATATTTCCCGTTGCACTGGCTCTTAAAATTGCAGTCAACTGGGTTTTAAACAATTCCTTCCAATCCAGACTGATCCGTATAGCACGGTAACCTAGAAAAGGATTTTCTTCCTCTGGTAGTTGAAGATAGTCCAACGGCTTATCTCCACCGATATCCAATGTACGGATGACTACAGAGTGGTTTCCTGCCTTTTCCGCTATCAGCCGATATACTTCATACTGCTCCTCTTCATCTGGAGCAGATTTGCGATCCATGTATAAAAACTCCGTGCGGAACAGTCCCACACCTTGAGCGCCATGCTTCAAAGCTGCCTCCAGCTCTTTAATCGAACTAATATTGGCCGCCAGCCTCAGGGTGGTTCCATCCTTGGTCACGGCATCTACAGAAGCAAGTACCTGAAGCTGCTCTTTTCTGCGTCGCTGCTCGTCACGCAAAATTTTATAATGATCAGTTACCGTTTTTTCCGGATTCACATAAACTTTGCCCAGGTCTCCGTCCACAACCATCATATCTCCCGTTTGAACGGGCAAATTCAGATTGCTCTCCAGTCCTGAAACGAGTGGAATACCAAGTGCGCGGGCCATGATCGCAGAATGTGATGTTTTACCACCATTCATAGTTACAATCCCTAAAACATAGCTAGGATTCAAGTGTGCCGATTGGGAGGGTGAGAGCTCCTTGGCTACCAGAATATAGGGCTGTGTATCCTTGGGAAGAGTCACTTCCGGTGCACCCAGCAAATGCTTGAGCAGCCGGTTTCCCACATCTTTGATATCAATTGCCCGCTCCTTCATATATTCATCATCCAGTAAATCAAACATTGTTACAAAATGATCAATGGCTTCCTTCACGGCCACCTCGGCCGCCTTATACTGACGCTCAATAATTCCGCGAATTTCATTCATGAATTCTGGATCTTCCAATATCGCAAGATGAGCATCAAAAATGCTGGATTCCTCCGGCCCCACCATCTCTCGAAACTCATCCTTAATAAACTGGATCTCACTTTTGGATGTGCGTATCCCTTCATACAACCGTTCAAATTCCTTTGCAAGATCTACCGCATCCATTTTTTGATCAGGTAAATCCCACTCCCAGCTCGGCAGGACAAATGCCTTCCCGATTGCCACACCTGCTGCGGCGCCGATGCCTTCTATCATGTTTCTACCCCTCCAACATTCCTGTCATGCAGCACAACGGACATTACCGAGGCCTGACCTTTTTTCACTGTTTTAAACGGAGCAAAGCTCCACGACTTGACGCGATCCGGATTCGTGATGACCATAGGAGTCACCAGCGATGGAGCTTGCTCGCGCAGCGCCTGCAAATCAAATTTGATCAGCAATTGCCCCGGTTCCACCGTATCGCCTGCTTCTACCATAGCAGTAAAATTTCCTTTTAGCTGTGAAGTATCAATCCCTATGTGGAGCAGAACCTCAAGTCCCTCTCGTGTGGAGATGCCTAAAGCGTGCATAGTCGGATACAAGTGCATCACAGTACCATACACTGGAGACACAAGTTCACCACGTTCAGGAACAAAAGCAACACCGTCCCCGACCAGCTTCGTCGCAAAAATTTTGTCAGGCACTTCATGAATCGGGAGCATTTTTCCATGTACAGGAGCGTTGAACAAAATTTGAGGGAGATCACGCTCCATCAGCTTCGCGATTTCCTCACGAATCAGTTCTGAATACGTTCCGAATACAACCTGCAAATTACCTCCACCCAGATTGATAAGCCCGGCCGATCCCAAAGCCTTCATCGCTCCGGTATCGATCAGTCTGTCATTGTGGACGGTCAGCCGCAAACGTGTGATGCAGGCCTCCACCTGCACAATATTTTCCTTCCCGCCAAGTGCTTCCAAAATAAGCGGAGCACTATAAGGAATATTGCCGGCCCAATCCTCCAGAACCGAACCTTCCTCGCGCCCAGGAGTTGGAATACGGAACCGCCGGATAGCCCATCGAAACAGTACATAATACACAAGCCCATACGCCACTCCCACTGGAATTAACAACCAGGCGTTATGTGAGAGATGAAAATTAAGGACATAATCTATAAAACCCGCCGAATAGGAAAATCCGTGATGAATATCCAGCTCAAAGGTAAGCCACATGGCCAGCCCAGACATAACCGCATGAACGAGGAACAAATAAGGTGCTGCAAACAAAAAGGCGAACTCGATCTGTTCCGACACTCCGGTAAAAAAGCAGACAAGCGCAGCCGTCAAAAATGTTTTTTGCACCTTTGGCTTCAAATCTTCACGTGCTTCCTGAATGATCGCCAGCGCAATGGCAGGGATCGCAAACATCATAATGGGGAACAACCCGGACATGAAATAGCCCGCTGTCGGATCGCCAGCAAAAAACCGGGGTAAATCTCCCTGCACAACGTTGCCAGACGGCGTTTTATATGTACCCAGTTGAAACCAAAAAATATTATTAAGCAGATGGTGCAGACCAAAGGCCGCCAGCAACCGATATAGAATACCGTAGATAAACAGTCCAAAGCCGCCCAAGCTCGATTCCAGACCTACTATAAATTGCAGCCCTCTCTGTATGAGTGGGGCAATAATTAGCATGAGTCCTGCAAACACAGCCGAGAAGAGGCCAATAAGCAGCAGAACAAATCGGGTACCCCCAAAAAACTGAAGCACCTCGGGCAATTTGATGCTTTTGAAGCGATTATAAGCCACCCCTGAAATGACCCCCAAAATGATACCAATGAGCGTCGCCGGTTGAATGAGTCCGTTTCCAAATCTCAATGTGACCTGATCATATATAGCCATACCAGCTAATGCTGCCAGTCCCGCCTGACCTGCCTGATTCGACATCCCCAGTGCAACACCAACCGCAAATAAATATGGCAAAAAATAAAAAATCCCATGTCCCGCCGCATTTGCCATATCAGACACCATAGGGAATCCCCATGTGGACCAAGGAAGGCTGCCGAGACTTAGCAATATTGCAGCGGCTGGTAGCACCATCGTCGGGAGCATGACAGCACGACCGAGCTGTTGTAAGGATCCGAGCCAATTCATGGCATTCCTCTCCTTTCTATCCCTGATGGTAAGCCGAATAAATACTTTTGTCAAAGCAATGATTCCATCTGCCAAAATATTTATTTACGCTTCTACAGGTCAAAAAACTTTATCACCACAACAGATAACACTATGAATCCGTCTAGACCATTTTCATCATCAGGCATACATACATTATATGGATTGCTAAAAGTATAATATACTTTACCATATTCCTCATTTCGCACCAAAAACCTTCAACCCTGTGAAGCAAGGGAAGAAGGTTTTCATGTGCGTATAGCACGGGTCACTGATCCTTGTTTATCCTTTACGTACAGCCTGGGTCACTGAGTCCTCCACCTTAATGCAACGATCCATAATAACCGTCATTCCATGCTCCTGCGCAATGTCAGCGGCTTCCTGGCTTATAATCCCCTGTTGAAGCCACAAAATCTTAGCTCCAATAGCTGCTGCTTCACGCGCAACCTCTGCACAGTATTCACTGCGGCGGAATACATTGACCAGCTCCACAGGCTCAGGTACTTCAGCAAGACTGGCATAACAAGTCTCCCCAAGAATCGTTTGCCCTGCCGCCGCAGGGTTAACCGGAATAATCCGGTATCCCCGCTTCTGCATGGCATAAGAAACCATATAAGAGGTTCGATCTGATTTATCAGACAAACCAACAACCGCAATATTGCCTACTTGTTCCAAAATGGTTTTAATCTCTTCTCTCGACGGATTTTCAAAAGCCATCCTGTTCCCTCCTATTCGCATCTTCGTTTGCTTTTATTTTACCCATTCTACAGAAGCACCAAGCGTCGTTAGATGATCAAAATACTGCGGATACGATTTGGCGACATGATGTGCATCCTTGATCACTAACGGCTTCTGTGAACGCAAACCTACAATCGTCAAGGCCATAATAACACGGTGATCAAAATGCGCGTTAATTTCCACGCCACCTTCGACACCTTCCGGTCTGCCATGTACGATAATTTCCGCTTGGCGTTCTTCTACCCGAGCTCCAGCCTTGGTCAGCTCATTCAAATAATCGGTAATGCGGTCGCATTCCTTATACCGTAAATTCTCCACGTTATAAAAGCGGGACGTGCCTTCAGCAAATACAGCCGCAGCCACCATTGCAAGCACAGCGTCTGTTGCAGCATCACCGTCAAACTCGACAGCTTTCAATCGGCCATTGCCCTTCACGACAACGGTATCGTTCTCGTGTGTCAGTGGCACTTCCATCATGCGCAGCACATCTACGATAGCGCGTTCTCCCTGTTTGCTCTGCTCTTTAAGACGATGAATGGTAACATCAGAATTCGTTACTGCAGCAGCCGCTAGCACCGCTGCACTCCCTGGATAGTCTCCCTGTACAGTATACGTACGTGGCTGATAGGATTGCCGCCCCGGGACACGGAAAGACATGTAATCATCGCTTGCATGAATGATAATACCAGCCTCTTGCAATACCTCCAGGGTCTGCCCAATGACCACCTTGGATTTCAAATCATGCAGCACTTCGATTTCACTGTCTTCCTCTAGTAAAGGCGTAAGGAATAGCAAGGCGCTCAAATATTGTGAGCTAACCGAGCCGGACACCTGAATTTTACCGCCTTTCGCCTGACCACCCTGAATACGAATTGGCAACTTACCTTCACGATGATCTACTTTCACACCCAGTTGCCCCAGTGCATCGATTAGATCATCATGTGGTCTCTTACCCAATGAGTCGGGATATGTATTAACAAATGTAACATCCGGACATAGAGATGCAATACCCATCAAAAAACGGAGCACCGCTCCTGCGTTTCCCACATTCAATTCCTTCACAGCTTGAGGATGGCTACCAAAACCTGTAATAATTATTTTTTCATCATCCTCTTCCAGTACTGCACCCAGATCGGCGATACAACGACGCATAGCATCACTGTCTTCACTATGAGCTGGATAATAAATGGTACTTTGTCCCTCAGCAAGTGCCGCAGTGAGCAGATAGCGAGTAGTGTAGTTTTTGGAGGACAGGGCCCCAATCTCTCCTTGCAAGGAAGGGGTAGGTCTAACGATAACATCCATAATGTACATGCTCCTTTTCGGTTCAAACCATCCTATTTTACGTTAATTATACAAGTTGTAGCATTCATTTCTCCACCCAAAAAATAAGAAATATTAATCTAGGTCGCCCGAGTGAATCCCGTCGGTTAATTAATCTATACCTGCCTTTAGGATTAAGCCAATTGACAGCCTAGAGATAGCTTAGCTATCATACATAGAGTATGTGTGACATTTTGCACACATCAAAAACATACGCAGCACCCATTATTTATCAGAAAAGAGGTCCGGCCATGACGCAAATCGCCCTGATTGAACCTTCTGAGTTGCGCGCACGTCTGCAAGCAGGAGAGCAATTGCAATTAATCGACGTCCGCGAAGCGGAAGAAGTAGCGGAAGGCATGATTGAAGGTGCCAAGCACATTCCGCTCGGACAGCTTCCGGGTCGTCTTGAAGAAATTGAACGCACCGGTGAAATTATCTTTATTTGCCGGAGCGGTTATCGTAGTGAACGAGCCTGCGAATATCTACAGCAGCTAGGTTATGAAGGCTGTACTAACATGACCGGCGGCATGCTGCAATGGTCACAGGAGCAATAGAAAACCTACTTAACAAAAGAGACGGGAACTTCCCGTCTCTTTTGTTTTAACTCAAAGCTTAGACGCGGTAATGCATTAAAATATTCTATTCCTATCATACCATAGCCTCAAAAGATTACACAATCCTCTACTACCCTAGAATGATATCCATAATTAAAAATTAAAAAACGGAAGCTTCTTCTACCCATAGGGCAAAAAAGCTTCCGTTGTATTACATAATGCTATTCATGCATATCCGTCCGTTCATTAGAACCATTGATGATGGAATACGCCTTCTTTGTCCACACGTTTGAACGTATGGGCACCGAAGTAGTCACGTTGTGCTTGCAGCAGATTTGCTGGCAAACGCTCAGTGCGGTAGCTGTCATAGTATGCAAGCGCACTGGAGAAGCCAGGCACAGGAATACCTTGAGATACAGCCACGGAAATCACTTGACGCCATGCATCTTGATACGTTTCAACTACATTTTTGAAGTAAGAATCCAGTAACAGGTTTTTCAAGGCAGGGTCGCGGTCATATGCATCCTTGATGTTTTGCAGGAATTGCGAGCGGATAATGCAACCGCCACGGAAGATCATAGCAATTTTTCCATATTTCAAATCCCAATCATATTCATCGGAAGCTGCACGCATTTGAGCGAAACCTTGAGCATAGGACACGATTTTACTTGCAAACAGTGCTTTACGTACGCTCTCGATAAATTCTTTTTTGTCGCCGCTGAAGGACTCAGCATTAGGACCGCTCAGCACTTTGCTTGCCGCAATGCGCTCGTCTTTCATAGCAGACAAGAAGCGGGAGAATACGGATTCGGTAATCATGGACAATGGCACACCCAGATCCAAAGCGCTTTGGCTTGTCCATTTACCTGTACCTTTTTGACCAGCAGCATCCAAGATAACGTCTACCATTGGCTTGCCTGTTTCAGCATCGTATTGGGAGAAAATGTCAGCTGTAATTTCGATCAGGTAGCTGTCCAGTTCCCCTTTATTCCATTCCGTGAAGATTTCATGAAGCTCTTCCGCATTCACGTTCAGGACTGATTTTAACAGGTGATAAGCTTCACCGATCAATTGCATGTCGCCGTACTCGATACCGTTATGCACCATTTTTACATAGTGACCAGCACCGTCGGGACCGATATATGTACAGCATGGGTCGCCTTCCACTTTGGCAGAGATTGCCGTCAGAATCGGCTCTACCAGTTTATAGGCACTTTCTTGTCCACCTGGCATAATAGCAGGACCATTCAAGGCACCTTCTTCACCACCGGATACGCCTGTACCAATAAAGCGAAGTCCTTTTTCCTCCAGCTCTTTGCTGCGGCGCTGTGTATCAGGGAAGTAGGCATTGCCTCCGTCTATAATAATGTCGCCCTTGTCCAGATGAGGCACAAGCTGTTCAATCGTGGCATCTGTAGCTTTACCAGCTTGAACCATGATCAGGATTTTACGGGGTGACTCCAATGAGTTCACAAATTCTTCAATAGAGAAAGTACCCGTCAGTTTTTTACCTTCTGCTTCTTTGATAAGATCGTGCGTTTTTTCTGGAGAGCGATTAAAAACCGAGACGGTGAAGCCTCTGCTCTCAATATTAAGGGCTAAATTCTTACCCATTACCGCCAGGCCGATCACACCAATTTGCTGTTTTGCCATCTGGTTCCTCATCCTTTGCAACATATTTTGTCTTCTATATCGCCGCTTTACCGCATTACACTTTATGTGAATCGGAACACGTGCACTTCTATTTTAACGTTTTTGGTGTAAGAAGTGAACCCCTGTCTATTTACAGATCAAAACACCTCATTTTCATGAGGTGTTCAGATGTACTACGCTTCCATCATCAACAGTTGGTGGGATAGCGTTTGCAGGCGTTCATGGCAATTCCCGATTTTAGCCTTATCTCCGTCTGTCATCGCTATGAACAGCTTCTCCAATTCATCGTCTACTTCCATTTTGAGCAGCAGCAGCCGGGTTTCCCCTTCATTGGAAGCGTACATATCCTCCATTTCCTGTGCGGACAGCACCGGTCCTTTCTGATAAATGACACGCTGCTTAAAGCCAGTAACCTCGACCAGACGAATAACCTCACCGAACAAAATATTTTCTACTAAAATATGATGATCCTTAACTCTTTTGACAATGGCATGACCTCGGGTGCTTCCAATCAGCTTCTCCAACCACTCAGCCAGCTTGGCATCGCGGATTACATAATCTCCAGCCAACTTGTAGTGTCCTGTACGCAGCTGTTGAAAACGGAGCTTCACCAGCTTGCGGCCGGTTCTCACCGACAAAACCAGGTACGACTCATCCTCGCTCCAGTACAGCGAATACCCTTCCGATATCAAATCCTTGATCAGATTATGGATATGCCGACGGCTAAACCGGAGCTCTAGATTGCAATATTCTACCTCACAGCCCTTGTTCACGGCATTCCCTCCTTTTTCAAGTCCGATTCAAGAAGTCCGGCTACAGCAAGCCTGCGGCTTTCCCGCTTGATCTTCCCTTGCTCTATTTTATACTTCATTTTATGTAAGGGTACTTGGTTATTTGACCTATTTTTATGAGTAACAGCGCACAATCCTACTTTTGCCTTATATGCTTGTTTCAAACCTGGTCTAAAGTCGGCCAAGCCCGGCGGCATTATGCTATAATCGGACATATTACGCCACACGACATGGCTTAACCCAGTTACAGGAGGAAAAGGAATGACATTTAGTGGATTTACTGCAAAGGACTTCGATGTTTTTGAAATACCGGGGTTGGAGCCTCGTATGGAAGTGCTGATTCAGCAGGTTCGGCCCAAGCTGGAGGCAATTGGCGAGGAATTGGCGCCGTTCCTGACAGACTTATGTGGGGAGCCTATGCACGTTCACGTTGCCAAGCATGCACGACGCAAAGTCAATCCCCCCAAAGATACTTGGGTTGCCTGGGCGGCAAACAAGCGTGGATACAAGGCGCTGCCGCATTTTGAGGTAGGCATGTTCGCTTCCCATCTTTTCGTCATCTTCGCAATTATTTATGAAAGCCCGAACAAAGCTACATTTGCCCAGGCGCTCGAAGCCAACCTGAGTGATGTACGTTCTAACCTACCGGATCATTTTTACTGGTCCATGGATCATATGGCTCCAGAAGGCACAGAACAACAACACATGGATAATGAAGATTTTCAAACGATCATCCACAAGCTGCAACAGGTAAAAAAAGCGGAGGTCATGTGTGGAATCCGTATTGACCGAGAAGATCCACTCGCCAGCGACGGGGCTGCATTATTACAGGCTGTGCGTTCTACCTTTGAGCATTTGCTGCCGCTGTACCGAATGTCTTTCTCGAAAGAGTAGCTCTCGCCGCTTTTCAAGGTGCTGTTCAGGCCTCCACACTCTTCCTGCGTGGATTACGCGCCAGAGCCAGGTGGCAGCCAAACATGAGCAGCATCACGACCCCACTGATGATAAATGGTGCTGTGTGTCCGGCACGGTCCCATAGCACTCCTGAAACGAGCGGGCCTATAACCATGCCGGAGCCTTGAAGTGTTAAAAAAAAGCCCCATACCGTTGCTCGCTCGCTTTCCGGAATCAGTCGGGCAAGAAATGTGTTCCATGCAGGCAAAATGAGCGCATATCCCAAACCAATAAGCGCTACGGATACAAACACCAGCGGAATAGATCGAACGATTGAAAAGAGAAACAGTGTAATTCCGGCTAGCAAAAAACCAACATGTAGAAAATACTCCGTTCCAAGTCGGTCGACCAACTTGCCGCAAGGGATCAGTGCCAGCACAGTCACCCCACCGCCTGCAATCAGGAGGACGCTGTACAGGTTTGGTGAAATCCCGAGGTCCGTCCGAGCGTATAGCGTCAGTACCGGGCTGATTAAACCGATAACAAAAGACTGCAAAAACAGCGCCGGGTAAATTAACGGATTGACGTTAAGCTTTGTTTTGAGCACGCCAATCGTCTCCTGGATTCCTTTCAGAACTCCCCGCTTCTGCTTTATGTGCCCATCAGACGACACTAGAGCGCTCTGTTCGAGGTCACCTTTGTCAGCAGACCTTTTCGGTCCTGGCAGCATGAGAGCAACCAACAACAATACAACACTGCATCCTATCAAAATCATGAACACCATGCCGTAAGAATGCCCATAGTGGGATATGGCGAAGTTCATAATGAGCGGACCCAATCCCGTTCCGCCCATAGACGCAATTTCCAGTGTGCCCATCGCCGCGCCATTGCTGTTATTAGGCCCGGACATTTCGGTCGTTCCGGTCATAACACAAGGCCAGAGCGGAGAAGTACCCAGACCGAGCAGCAGACACGCGACGACGAGCCACACGGGCTCTGACAGTACGCTCAGCATAATAATAGCTACAAGCGTAAACAACAGTGCGGTCGACATCGTTCCACGGTAACCAAGCCGTTCAGCCATCCAGCCCGCCGGTGCCCGGAACGCATTGTCTCCAAAATATTGAAGTGAAAAGGCTAAACCAATAATCCCGGCTGACAAACCAAGCGTTTCTCCCATATATACCGGAAGGATGGATACCAGAAGAGATCCTTTCATAAATTCGACTAGAAATACCAAAACCCACAATTTGCTAAAAAAAGGAGTCCACAGCCGCTGCGGAGCTTCTTTTCGTCCTTTTTGCCACATCTAATCCACATCCTCCACCTTCGTTTTTTGGCTATAAAGACCGGGTTCTCCGCCTACTCCACTCTTTCGCAAATAAATGCGCCCTCAATCGCTTGCATTCCTACTTCAAACTGCTATACTCAATTTTGTTCTATTATCACTTGCACAGGATTGTCGAAATCCTGCACGAAAGGTTGTGACAACACTAATGAATCAAAGCAACACCCCGCTTTTTACTGCTTTGAAGAAGCACGCTCAGAGCAACCCGGTTCAATTTCACATCCCAGGTCATAAAAAGGGAGTCGGAGCAGATCCGGAATTTCGCGAATTTATGGGGGATAATGCCTTTTCCATAGATATGATCAACATCGCTCCATTGGACGATCTGCATCAACCAACAGGTGTCATCGAAGAAGCCCAAAAGCTTGCAGCAGATGCCTTCGGAGCAGATTATACTTACTACAGTGTACAGGGGACAAGCGGAGCCATCATCACCATGATTATGTCCATTTGCTTGCCAGGTGATAAAATTATTGTACCCAGAAACGTACACAAATCTATAATGTCTGCCATTATCTTTGCTGGTGCAAAACCAGTATTCATTTCTCCAGTCAGTGATGAAAATCTCGGTATTCACCACGGGGTTACAACCAAGTCCGTACGCCGGGCATTGGAACGCCACCCTGACGCCAAGGGCGTCCTTGTTATCAACCCGACATATTACGGTGTGTGCGCCGACTTAAAAGAAATTGTAGATCTCGCTCACAGCTATAATGTGCCGGTCCTGGTCGATGAGGCTCACGGGGTACTGATTCATTTTCATCCTGATCTACCGATGTCCGCCATGGAGGCGGGAGCAGACATGTCAGCTACAAGTGTCCACAAGCTGGGCGGTTCCTTGACACAAAGCTCGATCTTGAATGTAAATACGAAAAACGGATACGTTAACCCACAACGTGTACAAACGATTTTCAGTATGCTGACAACGACATCCACTTCGTATCTCCTGTTGGCTTCCTTGGACACATCCCGACGCAACCTGGCACTTAACGGTCATGAAATAGCACAACGCGCCCTTGATTTGGCTGAATATTGCCGCTCAGAGGTTAACAAGATTGAAGGACTATATTGCTTTGGTAGTGAAATTCTCGGCACGGAAGCTACCTACGATTATGATCCAACCAAAATTACGGTTCATATCCGCCATTTAGGTCTTACCGGATACGATGTGGAAAATTGGCTGAGAGATCACTACAATATCGAGGTTGAGCTTAGCGATATGTACAATATTCTCTGTTTGGTGACCCCTGGTGATACCAAAGAGGAAATTGAAATTTTGTTGAAAGCTCTGCGTGAGCTGGCTTCTCTGCACTATTCCACAGGTCAGGAGCATGAGCTGGTTGTAAAGATACCGGATATCCCTCAGCTCTCCCTCATTCCAAGAGACGCTTTTTATGGAGATACGGAAATCGTGCCTTTCAAGGAATCTGCTGGCCGCATTATTGCAGAATTCATTTATGTGTATCCACCTGGTATTCCGATCTTACTGCCAGGAGAAGTTATTTCGCAGGACAATATTGATTATATTGTTGATCATGTAGAAGTAGGCCTGCCTGTTAAAGGACCTGAGGACCGAACAGTACATCAGGTGAAGGTTATCGTCGAGACTGACGCTATTTCATAATATTGAACTGTCAACACATGCTTACAAAATATGTTGATAGCCAACAAAAAAAGCCCCCATTTGGGGGCTTTTTTCTTGAAGAGCTATGCAGCTGCTACATCCAATTCTATTCGTATTGGGCAACAAGCTCGCTATATGCGGCTTCTACACGTTTCCACTCATCTTCGTCCTCAATATTGTAAAGCACCATTTCTTCGTTTTCTTCTTCCATACGAAGAATAATGCCATCCGCTTCGGGATTGCCTCGCTCAAGCAGAAGAGCATAAACGTGATCTTCTACGTCAAAGGTCTCTACAAGCACCATTTCTACATCTTTACCATTTTCATCAGTTAGCGTAAGAACCATTTCTTCATGTTCGTGGTCATGATCGTGGTTGCAGGCTTCACCGTGTTCATGTTTGTGATCACTCATGGAAATACCTACCTTCAAATTGTTTTATTTTCCCCCGTATCGTAACATGATCAAGGGTGCAGGTCAATTTGTGGTATGCCTAATTTATCGCTGTAATGACTTTTTCGGACACCAGGGTATAGCTGCCGTCTTTGCTCTCTTTAATGTAGAAACCAACCCGGTAATTCCCTGCTGTTTTGAAATCATACGTAAAGTCGTTCGTACGGAACCAGAAGTTATCCTTTTGCGCTCCTTTGATATCTTGAGACTGAATATCCTTCACGTTGCCTGAAGGGTCGGTGATCGCTACCTTCACTCCGGAGATATCTGTTTTCAAGGTATCAATTTGACTGAATACATTAAATTTCACTTTATTGCCTTTATTCACGTTACCAAACACCGTATCTCCCTTGAACAGGAACATATGCACGTTAGGCTGGTCGAAAACAACTTTTCCACCGGATGGATCAAAATTTACAAGTCCGTTAAAATCACGGATGGGCACATAGGTTTTCCCATCAATGACAACTGCGCCATCTTTTGACACTTCTCCATTAATAATCAACTGCACTTGGTCCTTGGCGGATTCCGCCGAAATGGCGGTCCCTCCCATTATTGAAAAGGCCATCACTAGGGCCATCACTTTTCTCCATTTCATCACTACTAATCCCTCCATCGTTATCTGTTTAAAACCTTCTGTCGTACATTTATACCTAGCTCAGCCGCACAAGTTGCGCTGTGTTTCACAAATTGTCCAAAGTTTTTACATAAGGAGCCAAATCTTTAGTTCCAGCAGCATAGGTGATAAAATACGACTGTAGAATGTCCTAGTACACAAAGTCCGGAGGGATAATCCATAATGAGCCTAACGATACAAATGCTTGGCACAGGCAGTGCCTTTGCCAAGCATTATTACAACAACAACGCGCTGCTGGACAGCGGAGAAGGCAAACTGCTGATCGATTGCGGTACAACCGCTTCTTTAGCATTACACCAAATGGGCGTCCCTTTGCCTGATATTGGCGCAATTTTAATCACACATATTCACGCAGATCATGTCGGAGGTTTGGAGGAATTCGGTTTTCAAATGAACATTCTCCATCGTCGCAAGCCTCTACTTTATATCGCCGAACCACTAATCCACCCTTTGTGGGAACATACGCTCAAGGGCGGAATGTCACAGCAAGGTATGATTGACAAGCTTGAAGATGTATTCGAGGTAAACGTAATAACGCCTGGTGTACCCACTACATTAGTATCGGGTATCCAGGTGGAGCTAATCCCTACAAGGCATATTCCGGGTAAAAACAGTTATTCCATATTCATTAATGACCGCCTTTTTTATAGTGCAGATATGGTTTTTGACCCTGATTTGCTTCATCATCTGGTGCATGAACGAGGATGTCGGAGTATTCTGCACGAGGTTCAATTACAAGGCGCTGGAGAAGTCCATACGACGTTGGACGAGCTGCTAAGCTTGGCGCCATCTCTTCAAGAGCGGATTCATCTGATGCACTATAGTGATGATATGGAACAATTCAGGGAGAAAGCAGGAGTCATGTCCTTTCTGGAGCAGCAACGAGTATATCAACTTACAGAGTTGGAACGTGCAGAGTAGCATGCTAAATACAGTTTGAACAATTAACAAAAAGCCGCCTGGCTTTCCTACAAAGGATAGCCAGGCGGCTTGCTGTTCTTGAATATAATGATGAACTTGTATTCTAATGTTGCGAGTTAAGGTCAGAACAATGGCAGTTGATCCAGGTTATTAGATGGATCTCCATCGGCATCTCCCCGAATTCGTTTGCTTCCATCCTTGGCCTTGAAAACGTTAACGCCTGCAATTGAGCCTGCTTCAATCTCGTTCAATGCTTGGTTATAATCTAAAACCCGACCGGTAGATGTCTGAAAAGACGTAAGGTCGCCATCCCCGTCTTTACGTACTGCTGTAATTTGCTCTCGTTCTGTATCAGCCATACTGTATCGCTCCTTATCCATAGTATTATAGTGGAGGAACTTTTACTAGCATGCACATTGTACAGATTTGTATGCACCTTACGCTGTCGACTACAACTTTTTGCGCATACGTACATGCGGTATTCCCGCATCGTCAAAAGGTTCATCGGAGATCGTCTCATAACCGAGCTTTTCGTAAAACCTCTCGGCTTGGCATTGGGCATCTAGCAGCGAGTATCTTAACCCCAATTCACGTGCACGTTCCTCCAGTGCTAGCAGTAATACACGTCCATAGCCTGCCGCACGATGCTCCTTGAGAACGGCAATACGTTGCATTTTAGCTGTATCTTCCTCATAGTATGTCAATCGACCAGTGGCCACCATTTCACCATGTTCACAAATTAGCAAATGATGGGCCGTATCTCCCAGCTTGTCATAATGGTCAATTTCTAAATCAAGAGGAACCTTTTGCTCCTCGACAAACACTTTGGTACGGATCGATATTGCCTCCTGTAGCTGTTCCTCTGTTGTTACACTTATAATTTCTGCGGCCATCATCTGTTCCCCCTATCATTAATTCCAAATTGCAAACTCGCTAAATTCGAATTATATATATAAATGGTCATGAAGTACAGGCTGACTTCTATTTTTTCACTTTACATATATGGTTAATACATGATATTATCTAGTAACCGCAGGACGGTAGCTCAGCGGGAGAGCATTATCTTGACAGGGTAAGGGTCATGGGTTCGATCCCCATCCGTCCTATTCGTCAAAAGCCTTGATTCTCAAGGCTTTTTTTATTTGTCTAGAGATAAAGCGAGTTATCCTGAGAAAAGAAGATAGGTCATTGACTAAGATTTAGTCAATAACCTATTTTTTAATTAAAATCATACTTATAAGATAAAAAAGCCGCCCGGAAAAATAGGGTCGACTTTTCTGTATACTCAGATCATTTGTACTTTAACAGCACCACTTCTTCAACAAAGCCTTTCACCTTGATCCTTCTATTATATAGAAGAAAAAAAGCAGAACCATCAGCACAATACGTATAGAACTCTTAGATTACGATATAAACCGCCCCGCTCTCACTATCAATCTCCGTGGGGTAAGCAGTCACACATCCAGTATCCGGCTCTTGCACCCGGCCAGTGGAAAGGTCAACTTTCCAGTCATGGAGCGGACAATGGACCGCTGAGCCACATATCATTCCTTCGGATAACCGGCCCCCTTTGTGCGGACAACGATTCTCAAGCGCATGCACGCTGCCATCGCTCAGACGGAATACAGCTATCTCTGTATTATGAATGCGAACTGTCCTTGCTCCACGTCGGTCAATTTCGTTCAGATCAGCTATTCTGACTCTGTTGGTTGTCGTATTGGTCTCCATTTTGTCAGCCCCCTATTCCGTTACTGCCTTAAGTTCCGGCAACTGTACAAAATTTTTGCGCAGCTCTTCGTTGTGAATAATTTCGTGCCACGGATCAGTCGTCGTGCTTAACGTCTCTTCAATTCTGGTCACCAGTTGTTTCCTCGTCTCTGCATTCGCGAGTGCCTGTTTGACGGATTCAACTCCGACCCGTTCCACCCAATGGGCTGTGCGTTCGTTCCAATTGGCCTGCTCGCGATAATACTGCAGATAGGCACCGGTCCATTCCATTACTTCATCCTCGGTTTTAACGGTACAAAGCAGTTCAGCTGCCCGAACCTTAATACCGCCGTTACCTCCAACGTAGATCCCCCAGCCACCGTCAATAGCAACGACGCCTAAATCCTTTATCGTCGCTTCAGCGCAGTTACGCGGGCAACCAGATACAGCCAGTTTGACTTTGGATGGCGCATTCAGCCGTTCAAATGCCTTTTCCAACCGAATGCCCATACCCATAGCATCCTGAGTGCCAAAGCGGCAAAAGGTGTTACCTACGCACGTCTTAACCGTTCGCAGCGTCTTTCCATAGGCATATCCAGACGGCATATCCAACTCGGCCCAGATCCCCGGCAAATCCTCCTTTTTCACACCAAGCAGGTCAAGACGTTGGCCACCCGTAAATTTAACCAGAGGCACATTGTATTTTTCTGCGACAGCAGCAATTTTCTTCAGGTCGGCAGGTGAAGTAACTCCTCCATAAATGCGGGGCACGACAGAATAGGTGCCATCTTTCTGTATATTGGCATGGTACCGTTCATTCGTGAATCTGGATTCCTTCTCATCCTCATAATCCATCGGCCATACCATACCTAGATAATAATTGAGGGCCGGACGACATTTCGTGCAACCTTCCGGTTCGTTCCATCCCAGCACATTCATCACTTCTTTAACGCTCTTCAATCCCATCTCTCGAATGCCATCAATGATCGCTTCCCGGTCAAGCGTCGTACAACTACAAATCCCCTCTTTCAGCGTTTCTCCGGCTTCTGCACCTGCGTATAGCTGTAAGAGTCCCTCCACTAATGGCTTGCAGCCGCCACATGATGCCGATGCCTTCGTACATGCCTTAATCTCCCCGACACTCCGGCAGCCAGCCGCAACCGCCTCTCCAATGTCACCCTTGGATACACCATTACATCCGCATACAATTTCGTCATCAGGCATCTGCTCCAGCATCATGGCGCCACTAGCTTCAGGTTGACCGGGATTGAAGCCAAGTAATAACTCTTTCTCTCGGCCAACCACCGACTCGCCACTTTTGATCAAAGAAAACAGCATGGCTCCGTCAGACGTATCCCCAAACAGAACGGCTCCGATCAGTTTTTCGTCCTTGATCACGATTTTTTTGTAGACGCCGCCAATATCATCCTGATACCGCAGGGAACGTGTTCCCGGTTCATCCTTGTAATGCCCTGCTGAAAACACGTCGACACCCGATACCTTCAACCTTGTAGAAGTGACGGAACCACTGTAGCCGGGAGTCTCCATTCCCGCGAGCCGCTGAGCCAGCACACCACCCTGCTCATATAATGGAGCTACCAGTCCGTAAGTGATTCCCTGGTGTTCTGCACATTCGCCAACGGCGTATATGCCAGGGACATTCGTTTCCATGTAATCATTTACGATGATGCCACGGTTTACAGGAATTCCCGCCGACACCGCCAGTTCAATGTCTGGTCTGATGCCTACCGCCATAACGATCAAGTCTGCTTCCAGCTCACTGCCATCGGCAAATTTCAATCCTTCCACGCGACGACGGCCCGTAATAGCCGCCGTTCGCTTATTGACCAGAAAAGTCATTCCCTGCTCCTCCAGCTCGCGCCGGAGCATAAGGGAAGCAGCCTCATCCAGCTGCCGATCCATAATATATCCGTTAATATGAATAACTGTGACGTCCATCCCCAAGTTAAGCAGCCCCCTAGCTGCCTCTAGCCCAAGCAATCCGCCGCCGATAACAGCTGCTTTTTTGTGCGTATTTGCCGTCTCCATCATCGTTTCACAGTCACGAATATCCCGAAAACCGATAACACCCTCCTTGTCGGCCCCTGGAAGCGGCAGAATAAAGGCTTTAGAACCTGTTGCCAACAACAACAAATCATAAGAGATGCATACGCCGGAGCGTGACGTCACCTGCTGCTTTTCCGTGTCGATGGCTGTGACAGGATCATCGGTATACAATCGAATATTGTTGTCTTCATACCAACTCCAGTCGTTGATGACAATATCCTGCAAACCAGCTCCTCCCGCCAGAACGGAGGACAGCATGATCCGGTTATAGTTTGGATGGGGCTCGGCCCCGAATACCGTAATCTCATAGCTACCTGGTGCAAGCTTCAGCAAATGTTCGAGAGTGCGTATCCCTGCCATTCCGTTGCCGATCAACACTAACTTTTGAATATCGTTCATCAGGTCACTCCCCTTCCATTTGTATCCTCAAAACATAAAAAGCCTGCTTCACATATGGGGATTCAAAATATCCCTCCACATGAGAAAACAGGCTCCATTGCCGTTTCATCGAATACGCCGTTGTATCCATCAGAGTATGGAATTAAAAAGTATTGTAGTTAATATATAATGCTTCAAATGATATGTCAACATTCCTTACGCATTAACTTATAAAAAATTATATTTTATCACCATGTAACATATCCATGACGTATAAAATATCACTCCCCTACAAAATTAGGATTGATTTTCAGTCCAAAACACGCCAAAATGGTTTAAAAGTCCGTTTTAGCTTGATGATGATGAAAAAAATAAGCAGGCAGACAAAATCTTATGTCATATTTGTTATCAATGATTACTATCCCCATCGCTAACTACCCTTCATGTTACAGAGAGGAGGAGCCCGCTTGCGTTCCTTGTTGGTAATTCACTTACATTCTGACTATGTATCTGAGCAGACACACGCCGTTTCCTCATGGCAGGCAGGACCTGAGCACCTTTTAGAGTCCAACGGATACCTAACCCTGCCCTGCCGCAATGAATCTGAAATCAAACAGCTAATTCTTAATGCAGACGCGGCGGTACTAAACATACCTGTCGGCACTATCAGCATATGGAGTGGCAGGCTGGAGCAAGCCAAAGCGATCCCATTGCTCTGGTGGTGCAGCGCAGAATCAGCGCTATCATCGACAGAGGCCTGTGAAGCTGATGTCACTGTCGATGGCATTCTAACCCCTTCTATGGCAGCCCATGAGCTGAATTGGGCTCTTCATTTTAGCGCCAAACGCTTTTTTGAACGCCAGCACTGGCAAAGTGAACGCAAGCAACTGACCGCTCGGCTGGAAGAACGCAAATGGATTGATATGGCGAAAGGAATACTTGGGGAAGTAAACGGTATCCCGGAAGCGGAAGCATATGATGTGCTACGCAAAAAAGCAATGAACGAACGCAAACGTATCGTTGATGTGGCCATCTCCATCGTCAAAGCACAGCAAATGCTAAAAGCATAAATCTGAAAGGGGCCCGAACATGAATATCATTGAAATATTAAAAGAAGTTGGTCGCGGCAAAAGGGGCGCCCGGGATCTGAATTACGCCGAAGCCGAAGCTGCTGCCGAACTTATTATGACCCAGTCAGCAACCCCTGCTCAAATCGGAGCTTTCTTTGCCGCGGAGCGCATTAAAATGGAGAGTGTTGCCGAGTTGGAAGCATTCGTAAACATCTGCCGTAAATATACCCATCGCTTTCCGATGCAGGAAGGGATTGATTTCGCCGGTCCGTACGATGGCAGGAAGTCTTCATTTATCGCCACCTTCGCAACGGCCTTTCTACTCGCCTCATGCGGAATTCCTGTAACGATGCATGGCAGTGCACCTCTCCCTCCCAAATGGGGTGTTACGCTCCCGCTTTTACTGCAGGAAATGGGGGTTACGTCCCAGAACATGACACGTGAAACCGCCATTCATGCCGCGAAGCTGACTGGTGTACTGTTCGTAGCCTCCGAACAGTGGTGCGCGCCCCTGCGAGATATGCGGACCATTCGCGAAGAGCTGGGGCTTCGCACAGTGCTGAATACTGCCGAGAAACTGGTTGATTACGGTTCTTCCCCGTATATTGTATTCGGCGTTTTCCACAATACTGTGTTCGAGAAGACGGCGAAACTCATGCAAAATCTGAATTACCACAGGGCTCTGATCGTCCAGGGGAGCGAAGGATCGGAGGATCTGTTCATCGATCGGCCGACCCGGACTTACCTGCTTGCTAACGGCGAGGTATCACTACAGGTTATCGATCCAGAAATGTACGGGCTGGATTCGGTGGTACCAGAGCATAACTGGACCCCCGCTGAACAACTGCGCATTACGGAGGAAGTGCTGCAAGGCACAGCTTCTATAGCCTTTTCGAATCAGGTGTTACTCAACAGTGCGGTCCGACTGTTCGTTGCAGGGCGAGTCGACTCCATAGAGGAAGGTTTGTATACTTGCAAACCGCTGTTAGAAAACGGGGACGCCTGGGGTTTGTATTGTCACTGGCGGGAAGCTATGCTCAGAAAAGAAATAAAAACGGGAGCAAGCAGATCCGAAACCCGATTGCATTTATAATTATTGGCGTCACGCAGTCTAGTGATTATGGGCCCAAACTGTCCAAGTCAAATAGGCCAGCCCCTCACTCATACAAAGGGGGCTGGCCTTTTATGCAAAGAAAAAGTCACTTACTCAGTCCTGCTCTAGAACTCAGACCATTCCCCATTATCTGCACTTGTTGCAACTGCAGCCAGATGAAGGGGACGAATGCGCACAGCAGCCGTTTTGAAGCCAGGCATCCGGCAGAACGGATCGAGATCGGGTCGAGTCGCCCGATTTACATTTTGTATCCCACTCCAATGCATGGGGACGAAGAGCGTGTCTTCGCGGATATGTGGTTTGATCCGGCTGCGGACAGTGAAGCTACCGCGCTGTGATGCTATTTCTACCCACTCCCCGTCCCTGATATGCCAGCGTCGCGCTGTCCGCGGATGAATTTCCACATAATTTTCAATCTCTCGCGCGGCCAGCGACGGACTTCTGCGCGTTTGTGCACCAGTCAAATAGTGAGCCAGCACGCGGCCGTTCGTCAAAATAAGCGGGTACTCCTCTGATATCTCCTCTCCTGCTCCACAGCTTTCAACCACCGTAAAAATAGCCTTTTGATCGGAATGGGCAAAGGTTTCCCGAAACATCGTATCCATACCGGCTCTGTCCGTAGACGGGCATGGCCAATATACTCCTTCTTCACGACGCAGCCTGTCATATGTGATCCCATAATAATCGGCAGGACCGCCCCGGCTGGCAAGCCGCAGTTCTTCAAAGATATGCTCAGCATCCCTGTAAGAGAAATAGCTGCTCTTGTTTAGCTTTGCAGCTACCTGACACAAAATATTCCAGTCATCTCTAGCCTCGCCTGGTGCGGACCTCGCAGCTTCCCGTAGCAGAACGCGGCCCTCCAGATTGGTCATCGTCCCCGTATTCTCCAAATAAGACGTCACAGGCAAAACAACGTCGGCCATCCGCGCGGTTTCAGTGAGAAACATATCCGCCACAACCAGCAGATTCAGCTTTTTGAGGGCTTCCTCCACCAGCCGGACATTCGGGTTAGATACAACAGGATTAGAGCCCATCACGAACAAAGCTTGGATTTCTCTCTGATGGACAAGCTCCATCATTTCATAGGCGGACACTCCCTTACCCGGTAAACTGCTTGGTTTTACTCCCCACACGGACGCCACATAGGCTCGATCTTCTTCATCCTCAATCGATCTGTAACCAGGAAGCTGGTCAGCCTTTTGGCCGTGCTCTCGCCCCCCTTGCCCGTTTCCCTGACCTGTAATAGCTCCATAACCGCACCCTTCCCTTCCAATCTTGCCAGTGGCCAGCACCAGATTAAGAAATGCACGCACCGCCATATGTCCATCTGTCTGCTGTTCAACACCCCTGGCCGTAAAAACGATGCCGGTCTCCACACTGCCAAAGGCATGTGCTGCCTGCCGGATCATTTCTACTTCAATTCCACACAGCGCAGCTGATTCGTTCAGATCCACACCCTTCAAATGAGTCAACAGCTGATCATAGCCGTTGGTCCGCTTGCGGATAAACTCTTCATTCGCAAATCCTTCGTCCATGATGACCTTTAGCATGGCATTGGCCAGTACAGCATCCATACCTGGCTTGATTTGCAGGTGCAGATCGGCGGCCGCCGCCGTTGGCGTCACGCGCGGGTCAATTACAATGACAAACGCGCCGTTTTCCTTCGCCTGATGAAAATAAGGCATTAAGGTCGGCTGGCATTCAGCGATATTCGTGCCTGCAAGCACAATACAACGAGCCAACGGAATATCAGCCAGTCTGCAGGTCAGTCCGCGATCAACGCCAAACACTTTACTGCCAGCGGATGCCGCTGCCGACATGCAGAAGCGCCCGTTATAATCGATATATCGCGTACCTACAGCTACTCTTGCAAATTTACCGAGTAAATAAGCCGTTTCATTGGAGAGTGAACCTCCACCGTAAATTCCGATTGCATCGGGACCCTGTGTGGACAGTAGCGTAGAGAAACTGCTAGCTATAGTATCCAACGCCTCCTCCCACTTGACGGGAACAAGTTTGCCCTCTTTGCGTATGAGGGGCTGTACCAGCCTTTCCGCATGAGTCGCATGCTGATGCGCATTCATTCCCTTGATGCACAGCCTACCCTGCGAGGCTGCATTAGCCTTCCCTTCCGCCTTATACACTGTACGGATGATACCCGCAAGTGTCTCCGTACCCGCACTAACGGTCATCTTACATTGCACGCTGCAAAACGGGCACTGCGTATCCATTACTGACGATACATGTAGCCCAGCTTCCGGTTTGCCTTCTCCTGACTGACACATCAAAGTCACCTCCCCTTCGCCATTTTTCGGAATTTTATTGTCTGCACACGATAGAATATCGCCACAACTGAACTCAACCCATCACATCATCCTGTCAGCATTGTGGTCCGCAGGCTACCCGCCAGTCCACTTCGAAGAGCAGCGTCAAGCACACTTTCCCGTAATGCCAGAACGCCAGTCCTTTCAATCCACTCCCACATTTTCTCCCCATACCGGGCACTATGTCGGTATATTTGCAAGCAGGCTACAGCCATCAGGACCGCTTCTGCCGGGTCTTCCTCCAATCCAAGCAGCTGCCCCTGGCGAACTGGATGCTCTGCATGGCCACCGGCATAAACCTCCCAGCCTACTGGAGATCGGGATATTCCAATATCGTGGACAAGTACACCTGCCGGATACGCCGATCCAGGACAAATAGCAACTGTAACCAACGCGGGCAATGCGAGACTTCCCCATAAAGTTACCAACCGCTCTCTGAGCCAGGCTACTTCTACAAATGCCTGATCCATCAGGTCCGACTCAACAAAAGCCCGATTCTCGGCATTTAGGTTCGTAACGCGCAGATCCGCAGAGGGCGCTTCTCCTCCGTACTGCGGTGTGACCTGAACCACAACACCAGCACCTAATGGATTTGTCGCAGATCTGTCGCGCAACCCAAGGGATTCCAAATAATAAAGTACAGCCGGCCGACACAATTCACACCCCTGCTGTCTAGTCCAACCGAGACGGGACACTACTTCATCTGGAGTCTGACAGGCTGCGTCCACCATAGCTGTTTTAAGCGAATCATGATCGTAATGCGTACATCCACACACAGGGACTACTTCTTGGGCGGTCGGAGTAACTACAGGTCCGGAAACTGTCGATTGGGACAAACTATTTTTGACCAGTGCAGCCACCAGCGGCCGACAGCCCCCACAGGAACCGGATGCTTTGGTCCGGCTCTTCACCTCTTCCACCGTCTTCAGCTTATCCGTAGTGATCGCTCGCAAAATAGCCCCCTTACTCACGCCGTTGCACGCACATACCGTTTCCTCTTCCGGCAGTGCGGCTGCCGCATCCTCCGCTTTGCTTCCGCCGTTATCCCGGGATGTTAGCTCTGTAGCGGGTGCGCCGCGCTGTACCATTCCGAGCAGCGAGGTGCTTTCCGCCGTATCTCCGAACAAAATGGCGCCAGTGACAGCACCGCCGTGCATCATCACTTTTTTATAAACCTTCAGCATCCCGTTATATTCCATGACTGCTGTCTCGTTTCCCTCATCACGAATGTCTCCTGCGGAAAACACATGGATTCCCGCTACCTTGAGCTGCGCATACGGAACCGTCCCTTCATAGGGAGCCGTTTCACGACCACAAATAACTTTTGCCAGCACTTTGCCCTGCTCATATAGCGGCGCCACTAGCCCGTATGAAATCCCGCGGTGCTCAGCACATTCGCCGACGGCATAAATACCAGGAATACTCGTGCGCATATAATCATCCACGACAATGGCACGGTTTACGGTCAGACCGCTGTCCTGAGCTAATTCGATATTCGGTCGGATACCAACCGCCAGCACAACCAAATCCGTTTCCAACCTGTCCCCGTCCGCAAACATCAATCCTTGCGCCCTGTTTCGGCCTATGATGTTGACCGTTTCCTTCGCCAAATGAAACCTCATGCCCTGTTGCTCCAGCTTTCGCTGCAGAAGCACAGCCGCCGTCCGGTCAAGCTGACGGTTCATAAGACACTGCGCATTATGAACAACCTCAGTTTCCATCCCTAGATTCAGTAGGCCTTGAGCGGCTTCAAGTCCTAACAGCCCCCCTCCGATAACCGTGGCCTTGCGGTATGTTTTGGCATATCTCGCCATGGTTTCACAATCATTCACATCACGAAAAGCGATTACTCCCTGTTTTCGAGCTCCGGGAATGGGCGGCATGAAAGGCAATGAGCCCGTTGCCAATATGAGCATGTCATAAGGTTCTTTCATACCGGATTCCGTTTCCACCATCCCGGCTGCAACATCAATACGACAGACGCGTTCACCCGCGTACAACTTTACCCCGTTCTCTTCATACCAGTCCCAGTCATGGGTAACGATATGTTTAAATGAGCTCTCCTCCTGAAGCATTTTGGACAGGAGCACTCGGTTGTACCCGGGACGGGGCTCTGCACCAAATATCGTGATTTGGAACCGCTCTGGCTCCAAAACGAGTATTTCCTCCACACATTTGATGCCTGCCATACCGTTGCCGACGACGACCAGTTTTTTCATCATATTAAACCAGCCCCATTCTCCGAATAAAATAAGACAGAAAAAGCCCTTCTCCATTCAATGGAAAAGGGCACCGTTGCCGTAAATGTCGGCACATCGTTGTGCCGATATGTATCTAAGATTACTGAATTGTGAATGTCATGTCAATATTTAATACATGAATGCTATATTTTTCGTCTTATATTTAATTTTTTTGCGATTTTGTGTTACGTATATTGACATAAAACAGATCCTTTTTTATAATTTGATTAAAATCACTCCAACGTGATCATACCAAGTCGACTCACAATGAGGTGTGTCAACCACGGCAATGAAGCCGCAAACCGTTTCCTAGATACCATGTAGGGGCGATTTGCGGCTTTTTCATGTTCAAATTACATTTTGCAGACAAAGAACAACAATTAGAACAGGAGAGATGGAGAATGAACAAAAAAAATTTCTGGAAAAGCGGACACAAGCCCACCCTATTTGGCTCCTTTCTGTATTTTGATATCAGTTTTATGATATGGGGAATGATCGGACCGTTGGCCGTTGTAATTGCTAATGATTATCCAATGGACCCTGTACAAAAAGCCAATCTTGTCGCCCTCCCCATACTCGGTGGTTCCCTGCTGCGGCTCGTGCTCGGATTCATGTCAGATTATATCGGTCCGAAGCTCACGGGACAGATTGGTATGCTTGTTACGATAATCCCTCTCTTGCTCGGCTGGCTGTGGGTTGATTCGCTGGAGCACTTGTACGTTGTTGCCCTGCTCCTGGGCGTAGCCGGAGCATCATTTGCAGCTGCGCTGCCGTTGGCCAGTCAATGGTACCCCAAAGAGCATCAAGGCTTGGCTATGGGAATTGCCGGTGCTGGTAATAGCGGTACCGTCCTTGCGACTTTGTTCGCCAACCGCATTGCTCAACATTTTGGCAGTTGGGAAGCCGTTTTCGGATTGGCTATCCTCCCCATCTTAACCGTCTTCATTCTGTTCAGTATTTTTGCCCGCAACAGCCCTCACCGCCCGGCACCAAAAAGTCTGTCGCAATATGCTTCGGTGCTCAAACAGAGGGATGCCTGGGTATTCTGTGCCTTTTACTGCGTGACGTTTGGCGGATTCGTTGGTCTTTCTAATTATTTGACTATTTTCTTCAATACCCAATATGGCCTCTCCGCGGTACATGCCGCCGATTTTGCGACCGTTTGTGTGATTGCCGGAAGCTTCTTTCGTCCTGTAGGCGGCTTTTTGTCCGATCGGATTGGTGGTTCACGCATGTTAATGTACTTGTATGCGGGAGCCGGGATTATGCTCGCCGGCATTGCGTTTTTACCGCCACTTACCGTGGTAGTTGTGCTGCTGTTCGTAGGCATGATGTGCCTTGGCGCTGGCAACGGCTCCGTATTCCAGCTCGTTCCGCAGCGGTTCGGCAACGAAATCGGGCTCATGACCGGCATTGTCGGCGCTGCTGGTGGCATAGGCGGGTACTTCCTCCCCCTTATACTGGGTCATCTGTACAAATCAACGGGTTCATATATGCCAGGCTTCATCTCTCTGAGCCTAATCACGTTCTGTGCCTTTACCCTCGTCATCATAATACAATTGAAATGGCGTAACAGCTGGATGCGACGCTCTGCTACAGTTACTGATGAAGCCGTCAATCGCATCGGAGAATTAAATGCCTGATGTTCATTAAACATTGAGCTGCGAAGCATTAAATTTTGTCCCTCAACCATCCCTATAGCCAAAAAATAGCTTAACTTCGTTTATTTAAAATGAAGTTAAGCTATTTTTCATGCACGCTTAATCGAACTAGACCTAAAAAACTATGATAATTATCACATTCAATCAAGATTTTCCGAAAATATCATGAAAATTAAATGAAATTTTCATTCAAAAAAAATTGAAAATCGCTTTCATTTTCATAATTTTTCTTATGTAAACACTTATATAACCATTTTTCACACAACATACTTGTTCACTTGGTTTAAAATAAGGCGTATACTTGTTCACGAATTGTTCAAGGATTAATTAAATGTAATTTTTTAGAAAGAAGGAATTGGAAATGCGTGCTTTTCATTTTACGGAAGACGGATCTATCGAAACTAAATTAACCGGAAAAGATCTACTTGCCAACCCACTGCTGAATAAAGGAGTAGCTTTTACCCTGGAAGAACGGAAACAGCTTGGACTTGACGGTCTCCTTCCTCCTACGATATTAACTATTGAGGAGCAGGTTCAACGGGTTTACGAGCAATTTCAGAGCCAACCAGATAATTTGCGTAAAAATGTTGCGTTAAATGATCTTTTTAACCGGAATACGGTCCTTTATTATCGTTTGCTCTCTGAGCACCTAAGCGAAATGCTCCCGATTGTCTATACACCAACAGTAGGCCAGGCTATACAGGAATACAGTCATGAATATCACAAACCTGGTGGTATGTATTTATCTATTGATAATCTGGCGGGTATTGGAGAGGCTTTTAAGAATTTGAACCTAGACCCTGATGATATCGACCTGATCGTAGCCACAGATTCCGAGAGTATTTTGGGAATCGGGGACTGGGGAGTCGGAGGTATTAATATCTCTATTGGTAAGCTTGCTGTGTATACCGCTGCTGCTGGTATAGATCCTAGCCGAGTACTGGCAGTTGTTCTTGATGCAGGTACAAACAACGAGAAGCTATTGGAAGATCCTTTATATATGGGGAATCGTCATAAGCGTGTACGTGGAGAACAATATGACCAATTTATTGACACTTATGTTCAAGCTGCACTTTCCTTTTTCCCGAATGCCCTGCTGCACTGGGAAGATCTGGGCAATGTCAACGCACGGAACATTATCAATAAGTACGGAAATAGTATTTTGACTTTTAATGACGATATTCAAGGTACTGGAGCGGTTACGCTCGCAGGTGTAATGTCCGGTGTTCAATTGTCCGGAATCCCACTGAGCAAGCATCGGGTTCTAGTCTTTGGCCCAGGAGCTGCTGGAATCGGCAATGCAGACCAAATTAGCGCAGCCATGATGCTGGAAGGACTGTCAGAAGCAGAAGCAAGACGTAACTTCTGGGCTTATGATTACCGTGGCCTGCTTACCAACGAAACAGAAGGACTTTTTCCATTCCAAGTCCCTTATGTGCGTGATGTTGCAGAATGCCGTGACTGGGAACATGCTGAGGATGGCAAAATCCCACTGCTTGAAGTCATTCGCCGCGTAAAACCGACGATTATGATTGGTACTTCCGGTGTTACTGGGGCATTTAGTGAGGAAATCGTTAAAGAAATGGCCAAACATACAGAACGTCCTATTATTATGCCTATGTCCAACCCGACTCCACTGGCAGAAGCAACTCCGCAAGATTTGATCCACTGGACCGAAGGAAAAGCCCTCATTGCAACAGGAAGTCCTTTTGAGCCGGTGATCTATAACAATATTAAGTTTGAAATTGGGCAATCCAACAATGCTTTTGTGTTCCCGGGTCTTGGTCTTGGCGCAATCGTGGTAAAATCCAAAATTATAACAGATAGCATGTTTGCAGCAGCTGCCCATGCAGTAGCTCAAATGGTTGATTTGTCGCAGCCTGGTGCTTCCCTGCTGCCAAAAATCAATGAATTACGCGAAGTATCTGAAGCGGTAGCCGTGGCTGTAGCTAAGGCAGCAGTTCAGGATGGAGTAGCGCGTCATCAACCGGACGATATCGCACAAGCGGTTCGAGATGCGATGTGGGACTGCAAATATAAACCAATCAAACAATATGGTCAGGAAGCGGTCCTGGTTTAAAAAATAGCGACAACATCAAATTTGTACTTGCATACGCAAAGTGATTATTTAACTGATGTCCGCCATTTTTGGCGGACATCTTCATTGGAGGCGACATCATGGCTACAGGTCATATTTTTATTATCTTAATTCCTATTTTCTTTGTCATTTTAATTGGTTATTTCGCAGGATTGTTTAAGGCTTTTAACCCTGCTTCTTCTAAGGGATTAAATACACTCGTGACGAAGTTTGCTCTACCTGCACACTTGTTTATTGGTATTACGACGACACCAAGAGAGACATTGATTCAAAAGTGGCCCTTTCTTGTGGCTTTGCTACTTGGTGTAATCGGCTTTTATATTGTATTGCTCATTGTTTATCGCTTAATTGCCAAAAAAGGCCTGACTGAATCCTCCATGTTCGCATTGAATTCAACACAGCCTTCTTTCGCATTCATGGGAATTCCGGTTCTGGGAAGCTTGTTCGGAAGTGCGGCAGTCGCCATCCCGATTGCGATTACTGGGATCGTCGTTAATGCCATTCTTGATCCGCTTGCAAGTATTTTGGGAACGGTCGGTCAGCGCAAAACAACAGAATCCGACGGCACTAAAGGCAACTTATTTAAAGTCACTATGAAATCAGTCCTTCATGGACTCAGCGAGCCGCTTGCCTGCGTACCCTTGTTTGGTGTCGTATTGACTCTATGTGGATTCCACGCTCCGAAACTTTTGCAATCCATGTTTGATCAAATCGGCAATATTACTGCTGGTACAGCCCTATTTGCCATCGGGGTAACCATTGGTATCAAAAAGATTACGTTCAGTCCAAAAGCACTTAGCATCGCTGTGCTGAAAGCCATCGTAATGCCTATAGTTATGCTCGGTATTGCTGTTCTGATAGGACTATCCCATGAGGATGTAACCAAAGCCGTACTGCTTGTCGCTTTTCCCGGCTCGGCTGTCGCCGCTATGATTGCTACCCGTTATGAAACACTGGAAACGGAAGCTGCATCTGCATTTGTTATTAGCTCAGTCTTATCGCTCATTTCATTACCTTTGCTCATTTCGCTTCTTTTATAAGTGACAGAAACTCAAGAATCCTCAATGCAATCCAGGTATTTATAGGTATAAAGCATACCCGTTCGCCCTCATTTATCTTATTTTTTAAATATTGTTTGAACAATAAAATGATTTAGTAAGATTATTCGGAAAAACAACATAAAATCCAGTTTTGCCGACAAGCGGCGGTCCCATCGTTTCATTCACTAGGGGGCCGCCGTTCTTTTTAAATAACCTTCTTCTCTCCCTTTTAATAAATACCTAACATTTAGAAAGCAAATTGTCGAAATATATATGGGGTAGGTTGTATATGAAACTAAATTGCTAATTCAAAGGAGAAGAAAACGTGAAAAACTTGAAGTGGAGAACTATGTCCTTTTTTGGTAAAAATCTATTAATCTCTTTTCTTAACATCGTATTAATAGGTGCTATTCTCATCACATCCAGCTATATACTTCAAAAGAATATTCTCACCACGCAGCTGCAAGACCAAGTTAAAGTATTGACTAAAAAATGGGCAGAAGATGTTGACAAAACAAAAGTACAACAAGCATTAAGCGAAAAAGATTATAACGGTTCTGCTCAACAGGATTTACGCAAATTCCTAGATTCTATCCACACATTTTATCCTAATGTTGCCCAAGCTTACATATTTGGCACAGAACTAACAGAAGGAAATCAAACTTCCATTATTGGCGTTCCCACAAATTTAGTCCAAGCTTTCCAAGACTCGAAGATGAATATTGGGGATATGTACACTCTTCCAGACGAAAATGTACAAGGTGTAAATAAAATGCTTCAATCTAAAGACTCAGCGTTTAGCAGCTTTTATACTGACGATTTTGGTACATGGACGACCATTGTTTACCCAATTACAGATGAAAGCGGTAAAATCACAAGTGCGATATACTTTGACGTAGACGCGAGCTCTGTACCTAACGGACTTCATAAATTGCTTGTATATGGTGTTTCATTGCTCATTCTGTTCCTTGCGATCTTCTTAACGGTCCAATATTTACTGGTAAAACGTACCCTCTCCCCGATTCGTAGCCTGATGAAGGGCATTGAAGAAGTCAGCGAGGGGAATCTGAATGTAAAAATCAAGACAGGCGAGGACGACCTTGGCATTATCAATCAAAAATTTAATTCTATGATCAAACGCCTTAACGATACCATGGTGAAAGTACAGGATACGACGCAAGAGGTTACGGGATCTGCCCAGGAATTGTTAAGCATTAGCGAGAAAAACAGTACGAATACGAACGTCATTAACAGCAATATTCAGGAAATAACCCAGGGGCTTGAAGCTCAGGATCACGCAGCACTTGAAAGCTCCAGAGCTATGAATGAAATGTCGACAGTTATCCAAACGATTGCCGAAAGCTCCTCTTCCGTAGCGGATCAAGCTTATTCTATGGAAAAACGCTCCGTTGAAGGCAATCAGGTAGCCCAAAAGCTTTCCGCTCAAATGGACTCCATCTCCACTACAATGGAAAGTACAGCTGATTCCGTTAATGCGCTGCAGAACCGTTCTAACGAAATCAGTAATATCGTCAGCATCATTACAGGCATTGCCAGTCAAACGAATCTGCTTGCATTGAACGCTTCTATCGAAGCTGCCAGAGTCGGTGAAGAGGGCAAAGGTTTTGCAGTCGTAGCGGGAGAAGTGCGTAATTTGGCTGAACAGTCTCAAGAGTCTGCCAAACAAATTGCAGAGCTCATTGAAGAAATCCAAAGAGAAATTGAGCAGACTGTAAAAGGCATCAGCCTTGGTACAAAAGAAGTTCACATTGGGCTGGAAGTTACGAAGCAGACAGGCGAAATGTTCTCTGAAATTTTAGATGCGTCTAATAAAGTGTCGTCACAAATTCAGGAGGTATCCAGCGCAACGGAGCAGATCTCGGCCAGCACGCAGGAAATGTCAGCTACCTCTGACGAGCTGTCTTCGACAGTTAGCAAAACAGTCGGCAGCAGCAAACAAATCGAGCATACCATTGGAGAACAGGCTGAGTCTATGGCTTCTATTGTCCAAGCTTCTGACAAGCTTACATTGATGTCCGGGGAGCTGGAAGAGCTCATTTCGTTCTTCAAGGTGAACCGGGAAGCCTAATTTTATAACTTCCAAGTAACTCAAGATAACAATAAAGAACCTCTAGTCTGCATAGAAAGCGAACTAGAGGTTCTTTGATATACTCTTACATACTTCTTAATTTATAAATCCTTCCAAAGCTGAGGTTGGCTTACCGTCAGCCTGCCAAGCACCTTTGTTATAACCCTGATTGTAACCTGGAGTTGCAGCCGGCTCCCAATAAAATACCCCTGTACCTTTGCCGCCTCCGATGTTCCGAACCTTCGTTTTGATTGCAGAAATAAATGCCTTGGAAGCTGCAGGTTCGTTATATTCCATCCCGATTTCACTGATGACAATGCCTTTACCGTATTTGGCAATGAGGCTATTGGCATTGGTAATCGTCTGGTCCACCTTGCCCTGCCAGTCAGAAGGAGACGGATACAGAGACAGCCCGATGAGATCAAACTGAGCTCCATTATCAATCAGCCCGCCGATATTCCAGTTCAACACGGAACCGTTATCCCCGTTGGCTAAATGTACTATCGTTTTAGTACTGCTGCTTACCGATTTTACAGCATTATTACCTGTATTGACGAGCCAGGCATAGTTTTTCATGTTCACCGAAGCTTTGCCGTCTTCCCAGAGCATTCCATTGTTCGTCTCATTACCGATCTGCACCCAGTCCGGTGTTACCCCCTTGCTTTTCATCGTGTTCATAACATAAACCGTATGAGACCAGACTGCATCCATGAGTTGTGTAAATGTAAAATTGCGCCACGCATAAGGTTTGTTCTGTTGCCCTGGATCTGCCCAGGAATCACTATAATGTAGAGTCAGCATAACGCTCATACCCAATTTTTTAGCTCGCTGCGCCAGTTCTGCTGCCTTTTCGGCATTCATGTATCCGCTTGCATAATCTTTCATGTCAGGGTTTACCCACACACGGATACGTACCGAGTTGATCTGATAGTCATCTCGCAAAATTTGCAGTATATCTCGACGAACACCCTTTTTATCCTTCCAAGTCATACCTTGCGCTTCCATTCCTGCTACCCAGCTTATATCTGCTCCTTTGGCGAAAGCAGGGGCGGCCGAAGCCGCACCCAACCCTACAGAGCCGAACGGATACAATAAGCTGGAAAGTAAGATCAACATCGCAAATACCATCGTGCGGTTACCTGTTTTCATAAGTCATCTCCCATCCGAATTGTATACTTCTCATTGCCTCTGACCAATCTACCAGTTCCCTCACTCGGGAAAACGACAGAGATCACATTTTAATATCATGTTCTATTTATTACGCTCTGTCTTTAAAACCTTAACAGTGTAGGCATCCAATTGAACGCTACCGTCTTCTATCGCATGATTTTCAAGCATATCCGCATAAGTTCGTCCATCCAACGTAATCTTTTGCGGCTCATGCGTGAAATTTAGTATAAAAATATAATCATGAACCCCATCGGTACGAATCGCCGTATTCACTCCATGAGGCAACTTCACATTGAGCGCTTTACTGATTCCTGCATTATCAATTAAACTTCTGTAAAAATGACTGTGGAACAGTCCGGTGTTGCGTGACGCGATGTAATAAGCCTTTCCTTCTCCCAAACGGTTCACCGTCAAAGCCGGGCGTCCTGCATAAAAGTCTGAGCCGTACACAGCCAGTACCTCTGCACCCTCCGTATGAATGAGATCACACAATTCTACAGCTTCATACTCCCCTTGCAGATCCAGCTCATTGCCTTCAAGCGGCAAAATGTGATTACGGTCATGATCATGCAATCCGTCAATCTCTTCCGACCAGATCCCCAGCGTCTTACGAAGCGGGCCCGGAAAGCCTCCAAGGAAGCACAAATCATGTTCATCTACAATACCAGACCAATAGGTTGCTACGAAAACGCCACCGTTTTCAACAAACTTCTGTATACGTTCCCCCACACCGCTGCGGACCATATACAACATCGGAGCTACCAAAAGTTTGTATTTGGAGAAATCTGCATCCATATGAATGACATCTACGGGCACTCCCTGCTCCCAAAGTGCCAAATAATGCGCTTCAGCTGTCTCCTCATATTTCACACCCTTGTTGCGTGGTCCCTGTGAATCGTTGATTCCCCAACGGTTCTCCCAGTCAAAAATGACTGCGGCCTCCGCCGGTACCGATGTACCGATAACCTCCTCCAGTTTTTCCAGCGCATTACCGACCTCTGTCACATCTCCAAATACACGAGTGTGCTCATGTCCGACATGATCGACAACCGCACCATGCAGCTTTTCACTCGAACCGCGGCTTTTCCGCCACTGAAAATATTGAACGGTGTCTGACCCGTGTGCCACAGCCTGTAAAGACGATAGCAGATGCATTCCTGGTCGCTTCAGCTTGCTTACGTCTTGCCAGTTCGTCAAACTCGGCGTACTCTCCATGAGCATCCAAGGCTTGCCTCCCTTGATTGAACGAATAATATCGTGCATCATGGCCACTTTAGCAGCCTGACGGCTATCATCTCCCTCACGGTCATGCCACGTTGGGTAACTATCCCAGGATATAACATCGAGCAGATCAGCAAACTTCCAGTAATTCAACCCTTCAAAAAACTCCATTAAATTGGTTGTGACCGGAATTGCTGGATTTGCAGCCTTGAGCGGCACAATCTCATGTTTGATAAAATCTGCGGTCTGATCGGTCACAAACCGTCTCCAGTCCAAATTCAGGGCATGGACCTGTGTTTCACCGTGAGGTGCCGGGGACTCAACTTGGCTCCAATCCGTAATCGTATGACTCCAAAAGGTCGTCCACCATGCGTGATTAAGCTTGTCCAGCGTACCGTATTTATCCTCGACCCAAGCGCGAAATGCCTCCTGACAATAATCACAGTGGCAATCTCCACCAAATTCATTGGAAATATGCCAGCCAATCACAGCAGGATGGTTAGCATAACGCTCGGCCAGCTTCGTATTCATGATACGTACTTTTTCCCGGTAAACAGGCGATGTAGAACAGTGATTATGGCGAAACCCGTGCAGGTTACGGACACGGTTAGCCTCCACACGCAGCACCTCAGGATATTTTTGTGACATCCAGGCTGGTCTTGCTCCACTAGGAGTGGCCAAAAAAGCATAGATTCCGTTCTCAGCAAACGAATCCAGAATACGATCCAGCCACTCAAACGTAAATACACCTTCCTCAGGCTCCAATGAAACCCATGAGAAAATACCGACAGACATCACGTTGCATTTGGCTAGTTTCATTAGACGGATATCCTCCGCTAACACGTCAGGGTAATGCTGCCATTGCTCCGGGTTATAGTCCGCGCCATGCAGCATACGTGGAACTCGCTCACTAATGGGAGGGTACTTGATTATGTTTTGATTCGTCACTACAAATCATCTCCTTCTATGAATTCTGTTACTCTTTGACGGAACCTAGCGTCATACCTTTAACAAAATACTTTTGTAAAAATGGATATACAATGAGAATAGGCGCTGCACCAATGAAAATTTGCGCAGCATTAACCGTCGTTTGAGAAAGTAATTCCATCTCTTTGGGACTCATGCTCATGGAACTCATGTCCTTCTGAATAATTACAGTTTGCAGGAACGTCGCCAGCGGATAGTCCTTTGCATTGCTCAAATAGAGCAGACCGTCAAACCAGGAGTTCCAATGAAATACCATACTAAACAGCGCAATCGTGGCAATGGAAGGCAGGGATATCGGTAAAAAGATACTAAACAATGTCCGAAAATGTCCTGCTCCGTCGATCAATGCGGCCTCTTCCATCTCTTTAGGAATTCCTCTAAAAAAGTTCAACATAAGGATGACCAGAAATGTGTTGACCGCTCCTGGCAAAACAAGTACCCAGAAGCTGTCCATAAGATGGATCTTTTGAATAACCATATAGAATGGAACCAGACCACCGTTAAAAATCATGCTGAATACGAACAACCATGAATATACGTTTCTGCTACGGAACACAGATGTTTCCTTTGAAAGTGGATAAGCAGCTAAAAAGGTAATAAGCAATGTTAAGCCGGTTCCCAATACAGTCCGACAGACAGAAATCCAGATAGAGTGCAGAAAAATCGGGTTATTCATCGTCTTCTTATAGGCTTCTAATGAAAATTGCACCGGCCACAGCCCAACCAGATTGGCATCTGCTGCTGATTTAGCACTAAATGATACCGCCAACACATGAATCAGCGGAACGATACACATGATGGACAAAATCACAAGCAAGCAAATGTTAAACACATTGAAGATGCGATATGGCGTTGTTTTATGATACATGACTCTCCCTCTTTCAGCCTCGTGGAATCAAAATATGCGGTAACCTGCCCATTTGTAAGCAAGTCGATAAGATATCAGAATGAGAATCATACTGATAACGGATTTGAACAAGCCGATTGCGGTGGCAAAGCCCATTTCCCCATTGATTAACGCTGTCCGGTAGACGAATGTATCAATAATATCGCCTTTTTGGTAAACCAGCGGATTATAAAGGTTGAAAATCTGGTCAAAACCGGCATTCAGTACATTGCCAAGTGCAAGCGTTCCAACAACGACTACCATCGGAATTAACGAAGGTACAGTGATGTGCAGCGTCTGTCTCCAGCGGCTCGCTCCATCCATTTCAGAAGCCTCATACAACGAAGGATTAATACCCGCCAGTGCAGCAAGAAATACGATGGTGTTGTATCCGAACTCCTTCCATATATCCGATACAATGACAGTAAACCGAAACCAGTTATTTTCTCCCAGAAAAAAGATAGGCTGGATCCCGAAACTACCGAGAATACGATTCATAAATCCATCTGTAGCCAACAGGTCAATCAGAATTCCGCCCAAGATGACCCACGAAAGAAAGTGTGGCAGATAAACCAGTGTCTGAATGGATCGCTGAAGGCCGACCTTGCGAATTTCATTCAGCAGTATAGCAAAAACAAACGGAACCACCAGATTGAAAAACATCTTTAACACAGCAATAATTAGTGTATTCCAGACGACTTGAAGACTGTCCTCCCGTTGAAACAAAAAGCGGAAGTTATCCAGTCCAACCCACTCGGAACCAGTTATGCCTAGCCAAGGTTTGTAATTTTGAAAGGCCATCACGATGCCGCCCATCGGAATGTAGCTGAATACAATTAAGAAAATGATGGCTGGCAGCAGCATGATATGAAATGGCCACGTACGTTGCAGACTTCTCATTGCAGTTCCTCCTGTAACTCTCATGGTATACTTCAATTATAAAAGCGTTTTCGCTGTCCCAACAGTTCAAAAAACCAACATACATGGCACAAAAGCAATCATTTTTTAAGTTCGCCAAACGAATGAAATTTTTTTTCACACACGTCATAATAGCGCATTCATTTCTACTCAATCCTGATAAAGCTGTAGTAAAAAGGCTGTCCACCTTGGGACAGCCCTCCTAACTATTACAACATCATGATTTTACTTTTCGACGCTTTTATACCATTCGTTTACTTCATTTGTAATTTGTTCGCCACCAGCTGTTTTCCACGTCTGTACAAAGGTATCAAAAGCAGAGATCGGCTGCTTGCCATAAATAATTTCATTGAAGGTCTGACTTTCAATCTTATCCAGATAGTCCTTTTTAGCCTTCATGGTTGGCGTAGTAGGTCCCGTGAACTGATCTTTCATGGAGATATCCTTCTGTTCCATAAGCACTTTGGCAGCTGCGGGAGTGTCTTTCCCGTAGTTCACCATTACATCTTTCTCCAGACGGGTCTTCGGTTCTGCGCCATTAGCCAAACTTAACAAAGCCTTCATTTGGGCATCAGGTATACGCGCACCATCACGAACCAACAAATAACGAAAAGAGTTTACATAACCGCCTGGTATTTTATCGATAGACATTAGCTTTCCGCCCGCATCCAAATCATAATCGTAGCCCTTAAACAGCCCATTCGACAAATCGCCGTCCGGTTTGGCATTAGCATAATGGTCAAACAAATAATTTTGATAAGTGAAAAAAGCTTCAGGATGCTGCATTTGTTTGTTGATTAGTACAACACCATTGGTATATTGCGTTCCGTGGCGCATGGCTTTGTTGTCAGGACCCGCTGGAATCTTGATCGGCTTCCACACGGCACCCGGCGCATTTTTGACTGTATCCTGAAGCGGCCAGCCGCTCATCCAATATGGTCCAGGAATCATACCGGCTGTTCCTGCGACTGTAGGTTCTGACGTTTTATTTTCATCCCACAATGCTGCTTCCTGAGGAATATATCCCTTTTTGAGCCACTCGCTCAGCTTTTGCAAACCCGGCTTCATACCAGGCTGCACGGAGCCATATTCCAAACTGCCATTCGTGCCTTTGTTCCACTGCTGAGGTAGTGTGCCATATGCCCCGAAAATCCAGGACGGGTCACCCATCCAAGTGTTCATGGATGTTTTGAAACCGATGCTGAGCGGAATCACTTTGTTCGGAGCCAGTCCGTCCGGATTTTTATTTTTAAAGGCATCCATCACTTTTTCCAGGTCATCCATCGTCTCAGGAGCCTTCATACCCAGCTTATCCAACCAATCTTGTCGTACCCACAATACATAATCATGGTTATAAGCGAAATCAAGCACAGGAATACCCATTTTTTTGCCATCTCGGCTATACTGATTCCATACGTTTGTATCCTGATTCATCGCCTGCTTCCAGGAATCCGAAGCGTACTTGTCAAACAACGGACCAGCCTCTGCAAACATACCAGAATCAATCATGTCCTGTGCCAGTTGCTCATTCTCCGTCCCCAATACAACGACGTCTGGCATCTCCTGATCGGAGGACATAGCCAATCGCAGCTTCGTAGCAAATGCGCCATTCGTATCTGTGACGGACCAGAGTGATTTGATATTAATACCGAATTTCTCTTTAGCCCATTTTGTCGCAATGTTATTTTCGATAGATTCACCATTTTTAAATTTTAAGGCGGGATCTACACCCCATACCGTGGAAATTGTGACTTCTGGATTGTATTTTTCTTTGTATACGTTTTCAGTTTTAGCTGTGCTGTCCGCATTCCCATCATTTCCCGATCCTGAGCAGCCCACAAGGCCAACTCCTAATACCATAGTTGCGGCGAGCAACGACAACAACTTTTTTTTCGAATGAACTCGCATATTGTTCCCCCTCTAAAAATCATTTTCTACTCTTTTATTATAAGAGGGCTTTTCTTCGCAGCCTATGTCACAAAATAAATATTTCTGCACCTTTCCCAACTGATCTTTACTGGTTTCGTCCTTACTGGTCCCATCTTTACTGGTCCCGAAATTCATGCGGAGTCATTCCGTAATGCTTTTTGAACATCTTACTGAAATATTGGGGATTCTGATAGCCCAGTTCCGTCGTAATTTCGTATATTTTTTTGTTGGAATATTTGAGCAAATAAAGAGCCCGCTCCATTCTCATTCGGATAATGTAGTCACCCAAACCTTCTCCGGTTTCAGCTTTATAAATTTTAGACAGATAGACTGGATGAAGATAAACCTGATCGGCAATCGTCTTAACAGACAGCTCCTGACCTTTATCCTGGGAGATGAGCTCCTGAACTTGCTTGACCACATAGCTTTTAGCGCTTTGCTCGCTTGCGGACCATTCAGATTTAAGTTTGTTCATCATGGAAAGTATCCACTCTTTGAGGTGGGGAAACGAATGAACCATTTTCTGCGCATGTAACGGATCGAAGCCTACTTGGTCCATCTGTGTAATGAAACGTCCTTGTTTGTGCGCTGTATACATAAAGGCACTCGTCACCGAAATAAACAGCTCATATAAATGTTCGCGTGTATATCCCACCTCTTCCATTTTTCCAAATACACGGTTCACTTTCGCTTCGGCCTCTTCCCATTGCCTGGACTCTAGCAGATGAGTAAGCGTAGGGTGCATATAAAGCCCCTCCAGTGACTTAACTGAGCTGTGTGGCTGTTCTGTCTGTTCTTCTATGAATAGCAGTGTATCCGTCTCCTCCTGATGGTTCCAGTATAAGGATCTAATTGCTGTCTGATATAGCTTAGGCAGTTCCTCTGGAAACTTAAACCATCCGGTTAATGCAACGTAAATTTCCCCTTTCAAGTAATTGCTCACATTTTTTCGAAAGGTCTCAATCGCCGCACTCAAAAAACGATTCTGCTCATCCGCGCTCCGTTCAGGAAATAAATTCCAATTACCTTCTATTAATACAATTAAGCAGTCATGCGGCGCTTTGCAATGCCAAACGTGAAAATCAGGTGCGAACACTTCTTCGGCAATATTTCCAATCGCATACTCAATTAAGGACACTGAATGATAGTCCATATCAGAAAAATGCTTCCCTAGCTGAATAAGCAGCATACTGGCAGGATGTCCCGTGCGTAGCTTGATTTCGTACTCAGACATTTTGCTCTCTATTTTTGGTACTGGCAAATCACGCCCGAGTAGCAAATCATGCATCAAATGGGTCCGCAGTACACCAAAATCGTTTCTGCGGCTATATTGTAATTGATGAACCTTGTCAAATGCTTCCCATTCTTCCTTTAGCGAATCCATGGCAGCTGACACACATTTGATAAACTCTTCATCATCCACCGGCTTTAAAATGTAATCAAAAGCCTTAAGCTGGAGCGCTTTTTTAGCATATTCAAAATCGGCATAGCCTGTCAGTAACAAACTTCGGATATGTGGCCATCGTTCGTTTACCTCAACAATCAACTCCAGTCCCGTCATGCCAGGCATACGAATATCCGTAACCAGAATATCAATATCGTACGCTTCTAGCACATCCACCGCTGCTAATGCGGAAGCCGCTTGATGAACCCTCTCGATGCCTAGCGTCTCCCACGGAATGGTAGCTGCCAGACTTTCTGTTACATAACTCTCATCATCTACTAGTAATATCTGAACCATCTGGTCCCTCCGTTTTAACTATATTCGAATTTGGCGAAGGCTCAATTAAACCATTCGCATGCTCTCCTTCTGTTGAGATCGACCATTTTAAAACTGCACGCAATCCTCCCAATGGAGACAAAGAGAATTCCAGTCCTGCATCTTCCCCAAAATGTAATCGCATGCGTTGATGCACATTCCACAAACCGTATCCATGATCCTCTTCCACAGGCTTGTCAAGCGTTGACGTCAGGGCAGTTATAGCCTCTCTACTCAAACCGAGTCCGTTATCATCCACAATCAGGTACATATACGAGCCAACACGCTCGGTTAAAATATGAATTATACCATCCTCCGCTTGAGGCTCTATCCCGTGCAGCACCGCATTTTCCACCAGTGGCTGCACTACAAGCGGCGGAATCAGTAGACTGCTGGCTTGTGATGAAACATGAATTAAGAACGTTAGCCTTGGCATACGCATCTGCTGTATGTTCAAATAATATTGAACAAACTCGACTTCCTCTGACAATGGAACCAAATCCCGCTCCTGTCTTGTCGTATACCGATAATACCTGGATAAATTATGGGCCATGGCTACAACCGCCTCATGATTGCGCAGCTTTGCCATACTTGTAATAAACGAAAAACAATTATAAAAAAAATGCGGATTGATTTGTGATTGGAGTTGCTTTAGTCGCGCTTCCTTGACATGCAGCTGCTCAACATACACCTTCTCAAACAGCTCCTGAATCTGTTCGACCATCAGATTAAATTGACTAGACAGGAAAGCAAACTCGTGACTCCCCCTTAGACTTAATCGAACAGCATAGTCCCCATCCTTTAGTCTCCGAAATGCCCGCACAAGCTGAAGAATCGGCACTTGTACCTGTGAATGAAGCAAGTAAGCGCCAATCAAGCCTACCAGCAGCGAGCCAACAACAGTTATATAAAACAGTCGATTCGATGAGTAAATTGGAGACATCATATCGGACAAAGGCATGTAATCAATCAAATACCAACCAGTCGTTTGCGAAAGAACGGCATGTACCAGGTAGCTTTCTTCTCCAATTTTCACGGTCAGATTATCAACCTCATGGAGTCCCATTTTTTCCAATTTAGAAATCAGCTTTCCAGACAGCTCTTCATTTGCAGTACGATTAAAGATCACTCCTACGCCTTTCTTATAATAAAAAGGCTCCTTTCGACCATCACCTTTGAAACGGTCAAGCATGTCCTGAATATTACTGCTGTCAAATTCAACCTTAATAATCGTGTTAGCGGTTTCTGGATTACCAAGTGAAGAAAACGGGGATAATGTATACAATGAAAATATAAATTGGTCTTTCCCGTATGATCTTTTTTTGGATACCTGCCAGCCGTCTTTTATCAGCTGATTTAGTTTTTTCTGGTCATATAAACCTGCTCCATTCTCCGATACAACCCGTCCAAGCGAAGGAGAATAGATACTCAGCCCGGTTCTCCAATTAGAAGAGCTTTCCTGAAGCCCAAGCTTGGTTTGGATCCGTTTGACAAGGTTAATTCCATCCAGATTGAGAACCTTGTCCTTCAAAAAAATCGCTTGAAAACTGGCTACATCGGGATCATGAATCAGCAGATGCGGCCAGGAGGAAATCATTTCAATATTCGTATTCACCTGGTTTTGAAAAAAAGTCAGCTGATTATAATTAGATTGATTCAGCTCCTCACGTAATACACCTGTCGTTGTCTGATTAGAATAGACATACAGGATCAGCATAGGTATAAGCAATACGATAACGATGGAGACGATTTTAGTATAAAAATTAAATTTAAACATGAGTTCTACACATCCTCTGCACAAAAAACAAGCATACTTAAATGGTATGCCAGAGCCCTGACCTTCGTTGCCGTCAGTACATACTATACATTATCAATGGTTGGCGGTGATAATATGTTTGATGCTAAGCAAATGGAATGGTTTAACCAACTATCCGCTGAAGACTTGGCCATTTTAGGTGCCGGCTTCAATACACTAGGTGATTTTTTTGATTTTCTGGCGTTGATTAAGGCCAGACAGGAAACAGCGCAAGGTAATAAAAAGTAATAGCACTATTTCACAACAAATTTCACACGAGTTCCATCCTCATACTCATCCAATTGGTGACTGACCCATGATCCTGCCCCACGATTATCCTTAGGGGCTATGTATTTGATATTTGCACCTTTGCCACCTTCTGAGCACATAGCCATCGGCCATTCGTCACGATCGTATCCTTTACGAGTGGGAACACCTGCAAGCGAATGCTTGCGATTTTGCTCGGCTCCTTCACGGTCAATTGTGCATACCGGTGATTTTCCCGCCTGAATGGCTTCCTTAATATGCTGCGCCGTTTCAGGGTAGCGACCTGACGGGAATTGCAGCGTAACCTGAGCCGATGAAGGCGGGTTCTCTCCTGTCATTTTTGTAAGAAGATTGCCTCCTTCAAACCAGTACGCGCCCAAAGCTAGCAGCACTAAAGCTATAAAACTTAGCAACTTTTTCTTCAATTTCCCTCTTCCCTTCAAGCTATTCCAGTAGATGCCTTCAACTAAGGTAATCCCTGGATTTTATTTTTTGTAACCCCTTACTGACTATAAAAAAAGGTTGAATATTCGACGACAAATAGTATAGAGAGGAGGTTGTACGAATGAACGATGAGATCAAACTGGCCGTGAGCCAAATGCAAGCCGTTGTAATCCGATTACTGAATGGAAGTACCGTAATTGGCTGGCCTAAGCTCCTATCTGACCAAGAAACTCAGCAATTCAAGCTCTATGATGACGAACACGTATATACGATTTCCGTTAATGACGTGGATACAGTCGCAAGAGTTATTGTATAAGATACAGGAAGCGACTTAATGAGACATCCAGCGGACAAGCCAAAACAAGGCACACCACAGGAGAAGACTGATCAGAATCCCCCAAAATAAACCTTTAAAAAGCTTCATACCATACTGACAACCTTTCCTACTGGGCTTTTCCCCCATTATAACATGTCAGAAAGACAGCTGTCGCAGCTTGCTCTTATATCATCTTCGTGTCATATATATTAAATTTTAAAATCACGACACAAAGGAAAGAATGAAATAATTCCGAAAATTAGGCCTGATCACCAGTGAAAATGCAATCATGACATAATAAAAGTCACATTTTAATCAAAATTTAATGAAAGTTTTCCGAAAATGATGTATAATTATTGACATAACAAAACGCACGAGGTGATCATCATGGCATTATTAAACAGAGTTCATGAATTAAAATTGCAACTGCCTAACGAGCATCATAGCATTTCCCAATACGTGGAGCATGCATTGCATTCGATTGACAGTTTTGTGGAGCAACATCGTCAATTTATAGCCGCTCAGGCTCTATATGGTGAAAAAATCAATGGTACGGAAGAAAGACTGTTCCGAGACACAATTTCTGAGATTAAAGCCCAACTGGTAGCTACTTTGGAAAAGACAGTTGAAGACTTCGCACACAAAGGCGATAAGCACTGGAAAAATCATTATCAGGACGGCGTAGAATAAGCTGAAAATAACCCCCGGTCTTTGGACCGGGGGTTATTTTGTATAAGTGGATGTGGCAATTACGTAGACTATTTTAACACTCTGGCCGATGTCGCTACAGTCTTACCACCATAGACTACTTTGATACTGGAACTTCCGGTATCAATCGCCTTCACCTGACCGCCAGTAACTTGTACGATCGACGGTTTGGAAGATGTCCATACCGCTGAGCTTGTCACATTGGTAGTAGCGCCTGAATCATAAACTGCATTCACACTAAGCACTTGAGAGGAGCCTTTAGGCAGCTTCAGGTTTTTATTGCTCAATACCAGTTTGAGCAGCTTAGGTGTGACCTTGATCTCAACGTTAAACGACTTATCCTGATATGTGCCCGTAATTGTTGCTGTTCCAATTCCAACGGCTTTAATGGAAGAGCCTTTTACGATCGCTACGGAAGCATTCGATGATGTCCATTTCACTTTACTGCTCAGCGTAGCTTTTTTACCATCCGTATATATGCCGATAACTTTGATGGACTTACTTCCTTTCAAATTCATATCAGCACTCGAAAAGCTTGGTGTCAATGTAGAAATGGCTCCTTCCACAATGACAGGTACTTTCACATATTTGTTCATATACATAGCCTTGATTCCAGAGTTACCGCCACTCACCGCTTTTACTTTACCATTTGCTACTGTAACTGCGGCTGTTGTACCTACCCAGCTTACCTGACTGGTAACATCCAGGATTCCGCCACCAGCCATGTGTGCTTTTACTGTCGGAATACTTGCTTCTTGGCCTGCAACCAATACATATTTTTTCTCAGAAGCGGTCAGCTTGAGCACTTTGTATTGCACAGTCACTGGAATATCCAGTTTGAGTGCACCTACCGTTGCTGTCAATGTTGCACTGCCTGGGTTCACTGCAATCAGCTTACCATTTGCTATTTTAACTGCACTTTCACTGCTTAAGCTCCATTTTACATCGGATTGAACTGCTTTTTTTGCCCCATTGACCAAATAAGCAGATATACTCGGAAGAGAAGTTTTGCCTCCTGTTTCGAGAGTCAGACTGGCTTTGCTTGAAACCAGTTTTTCAACCGTCGGAAGTACATTAATCTTCAGAGTCTTGCTCAAACCGTGATAGGACGCTGTAATCGTCGAATTGCCTGCATCCATCGGTGTGATTTTACCTTGCTCAACTGTGGCAACCAACGGATTGGAGGAAGTCCATTCTGCCGTGTTGGTCACATCTGTCTTGCCGCCAGTCAGGTTGACATCGGTTGCACTAACCTGAATTGGAGAGCTACCCAGAAAGACCGATTTGGACCCAGATGCATTCAATACTAATGCCTGAGAAGAAGAACGCACATACACAATCGTTTGTGCTTTGAGTTCATCTTTGCTTGCTTTAATGTAAGTCACGCCTTTGGCAAGTGGACGAACCAGACCATCTTCAACGGTAGCAACAGCCGCATTCGAAGAAGTCCATTCGACACCGGATACATTTTCCGTCCCACCTCCAGTAAGTACACCTTGAGCAGTCAATTGCTTTGATTCTCCACCAATCGTCAAATTAATGGGACTCGACGGATTTAATTGCAGCTTGCTGTAAGGCGATTTTACTGTAATCGTTGTACTTACCGTTTGCTGCTCATATGTGGCAACAATCTTAATCTGCCCTTTTGACACAGGAGTAATGAGTCCCTTATCTACCTTTAAAATGCTTGAATCCCCAGAGATCCATTCTGCTTTTTGTGTAACATCTTCTTTGCCCTTTTCTGTCAATGACCACACTTTTAATTGAGCGGGGCTTCCACCCAGATTCAATGTAGTCGGATTTTGACTGTCCCACTGTACCGTGGAAGTCGTGCTCTCCTCAGCCCGGATCAAACCCGCTGGCCATGCTGCAAATACAAACATCAGCAAAGCAAGTAAGAAGGTACTCCGTTTGCTCATACGTTTCATACGCTCCATTCGTTTCTCTCCCTTAGTTTCATCTCTATAAAATAGGATATAATTAACAATCCCATTACTTTTATCGGTTAGCAGCTAACTAAATTGAACCCTTCATCAAAAAAAGGTGAATAATTACAGTTAAAGTTCTCCACGTAGTGACCTTACTACAAACAAATGCTCTTCTTTAGATAAGGTTTGTCCATCTTCAAGAATTACATCGTGTGCCGAGTGGCTAACCAGCTTTACATTATAAGCAATCAGCTGATCCTCTCTCCAAATCGTCACCGCCGACTGAAAATGAATGGCATTATCAAACTGTAACGGAACGCTCATTACATAACCGATAGCGTTCAGCTTCGCCGGATGGCGGCTTCTACGTTCACGCCCCGGAGGAAGCATGGTAATATGCGTAATATTTTCAAAAGGAATAGCCAGCATTTTCGGGCCTAAAATAACACACTTTCGTATATCATCCCATTTTTCAAGCGTGCCGCGCACCTTCTGGGTATGACCGTTGTTGCCGTGATATAAAATGACCTGACGTCCCTTCCACTGACGCATGTCCTCACCTCCAGTGCTAGCGGTTAGGAATCTCCCACCGAATAGGCTCCATTCCATGCTCCTGCAAAAATGCATTGGTACGCGAAAAAGGCTTGCTGCCAAAAAAGCCTCTGTGAGCCGCCAATGGACTTGGATGAACGGATTTCAGCACCAAATGCTTGCTGGTATTCACGAAGCTTGCTTTTTTCTGAGCATGGCTCCCCCACAAAATAAACACTGCTGGCTGCTCGCGTTCATTAATCGCTTCAATGACAGCATCCGTGAAACGTTCCCAACCTATTCCCTGGTGAGATTGCGGTTGTCCTTCACGCACGGTTAACACGTTGTTTAGCAGCAGCACACCTTGCTCAGCCCAAGGCACGAGGTATCCCTGATTCGGAATGGGAGTGCCGATATCATCGCGAAGCTCCTTGTATATATTTAGTAGAGATGGCGGTGTTCGCACACCAGGTCTAACAGAAAAGCTCAAACCGTGAGCTTGTCCCTCTCCATGATATGGATCCTGTCCCAATATAACCGCTTTGGTCAGATGAAATGGCGTTAATTTAAGTGCGGAAAACAAGTCTTCTTTTGGAGGATATACCTTATGTAACTTGTACTCTCGGGCTAACGTATACCTTAATTCATTAAAGTATGGCTTTTCGACCTCTTCTCGTAGTACATCATCCCAGTCATTTCCAAACATACCCCTGTCTCCTCTCAATATGTAGATCTGTGAAAACGGTAAGCTTTTTGATCCAAAAAAATAAGCTGAACTCCTCATCCGGAGCCAGCTTATTTATTCGTTACCTGTGTTATATGCCGAAGGACCAGGAAAATATCCTTACGGTAATCAGCTACCGCAGGTCTAAATTCGATTTCCTTATTATAACATTAACGATAATGATGTCAAGTAACTGAAAGCTTAATTCCCTCAGAAGAAAAGCTCTTTATTGCTGTATTTATTACGATTTTGTATGAGCATTCAGGTATTCCAATGCATTATATAACATAACAGCAGCTTCGGCACGTGTAATCTCGCTTTTTGGATGAAACTTTTCACTTGCATCCAAGGTATTGACCTTGTAGACTAGCGAGCGTTGAATGCTACCTTGGTAAGAAGGCTCCAGTTCGCTGTCATCCGCAATATTCGCAGGTGCGATTTTAATCATCGGAAGAGCGCCTGCTTTTTCCATGCCCTGAATCAGCATGTGGGTGAACTCTTCCTTAGTCAGGGTTTTTGAAGGAACGATATCTTTTGGAATCTCTACGCCATTATAATGCGCGTTGATAAAGGCTTCGGCATACCATGCAGTATCCTTAACATGGGTAAACAGTCCGCTGGCCTGTGGCGCCTTATTAAAATCAATAGCGGCCAAACTGAGCTGGAGTCCCCCGGAGATCAACTGAATGCCCTGGGCAGCGGTCACTTTAGATGACGGGAGAAACTGCGTGTCAGAGGCACCTTTGAGCAGACCCTGATCTTTAAGGGATATAATTTTTTCTTTGCCGCTTACGTTGTCCAAATCCTTGAATTGACGGTCTGCCGCAGACATTTGACCTCCAACGGAGAAGGACAAAATGGCTACAGTTGTAATGGCTGCAAATGCACTTTTTCTCATGTTCATGTCAAGTTCCACCTTGTAGTTGAATTAGGCCGCCTGGCCATTAACAACCTCTTTGACGTAGTTCAGGATGGAAAGGTTGCAAGCGATATCTAACAGAGATTTGGATGAAGATTGCCCGAACGCTCAATTCTTATCTTTCACGCCAATCACGATGACATCCCCCTCAAAATTATGCATATCAATAACCGTTACATTGCCCTGAAACGCTACCGAAGCTGCTGCAAATCGGCGGTATTCCAGGTCGATAATCGTAAAGTCATATTCTCTGAGATCGGCGTCTAGCTTCAGGACCGTGTTCACCGGCACATAAATAGCAATTTTTTCGAAGCCTCTGGTTGAGGCAACTCGAATCTCTTCCGTGTTTTTAAGTACTATGTTCCAAGGCTGCAAATCTACCAGTCCGTACATCTGGAACAGCCACTTCGCGAATCCATAATCCCACGCTCCCTCAAATTTAAGGGCAGCCTGCCATTCATAGGGGCTATCAAAACCTTCCCCGGTAACTCCAAAGCGTTTCCCTTTTTTGTGCCAGCTCCATATTCCATGTGCTCCGTAGGTTACGCCGGCTTCCGCACCGGACAAAAGACTTTGCCATGCAGCTTTACGCACGTCGGCACGGCCGAAACGACCGTATTCTCTCCGGCTGTATCCCATCATCTCGTAGCAAGGTTCCGAGTTTAGCACAGGCCGTGTTACCCGCTTGTTGTAGAAGTCCAACGCCAAGGTGTAGGCCTTGGACTGAAACTGCGAATTGTGACCTGATTGGTACATGTAAAAGTCCAAATTAGGATCGTTAATGAACTCATCCGGCAGATCCGCCAGTCTCCCCTGAATGTGGAGAGTAGTCAAACACTCCGGACTATGTGTCTTCACAACGTGAAGTGTGGTGCGGTAATACTCGTTCGCTCGCTCTGACGGGAAGTCGGTATCCCCGCTCACAATATAGATAGGGTGATACTTTGAGAATCGGTCTGCCGCGTAACGCACATACGGTTCTACCGCCTCCAGAGGCATCTTTTTCTCATCACGAAGCTTGGCCGCCCATGTATCCGGGATATAATTGCACCAAAGCAAAACAAGCGCGGGTACAAATCCCTTGCTCACCGCCATCTCGACCATTGTCTCCGCCCTGTCAAAATAGTCTGGATTCAGCGAATAAAAATCGTAGCTCCCGTCCTCAATCCGTTCGAACGGTTCGTAATCCAAATCACTGCCGCTGGCATCCCACTGCCGCAGCAAATTGATTTGCAGAACATTAAACCCCTGGCTACTTCTGTAGTCAAGATAATCAGCCCATTCCTCCAGTGAGATGTTGGTAAATGCGCTCCAGACGGTATCCGCCAGATAGAAAAATGGAACTCCTTCATTGACAAAGTAACGTTTATTCTCCGCTATGCCAAGCTTTATCATACGGCATCCCCCTTATTGCAGTAATGACAGAAAACGGCGAACAGTTCGCCGCTTTCCCTTTTATTGCTCATTTATGAAGTAACGATACTAGCTTGGGCTCCAGCCGTTCCCTCCTGCTCTGACTTTTCCTGTGCTTCGCGTTCCCTGTTCAACGCTTGTTTATCAAGCGTTCTAAAAAACGGATAGTAAATCAGCATACAAACGGGAATGAGCAAAAGCTGTGCAACTGCAAGTCTCCAGCTCCCCTCAATAAAGCCCAGAGCAAAAATCGGAGTGCCAAATGCCGGGTAAATTCCGATGGGCGCAGGCAGCAAGCCCGCAGTTGTCGCAAAATAACCGAGGACGGCGCAGACGATAGGAGAACTGATAAACGGAATAGCCAGGAGCGGATTCAAAACAACTGGAATTCCGAAATTGAGTGGCTCGTGAATCGAGAAGAAAGTCCCCGGAAGGCCGAGCTTGCCAATCGTGCGTAATTGCTTGCTCTTGGCCAAGAAGACCAGCAGGAGAGCGAAGCCCAGCATCGGCGCATAGTTTGAGAAGATATACCAGAAAGCCAGCCCGATAATGTTCGGTAGCGGAGCTCCCGCCTGGAAAGCGTCGAGATTGGCAAGATCCAGGCTCATCCAGATCGGTTTGACGATGGCAAGCGTTACGATTGCACCGTGGATTCCGAACATCCAGAGCACCTGCATAATGATGAGGGCGACAATCATAGCCCCCAGTGATCCACCCAGTCCTTCCAGTGGCACTTGCAGATAGGTATAAATAAACTCATGGACCGTACCGAATGACGTATGCATGAATAGACCGGAAACGATAACGAATACCATAGCTACGAGTATCGCCGGAATTAATCCTGAGAATGTTTTGACAACGGTAGGCGGTACTCCTTCGGGCATTTTAATGGTCCAGTTGCGATCGACAATCCAGATATACAATCGGGAAGCGAGCAAGCCAACCAACATGGCGACAAACAAACCCTGCGCACCGAGCCACTGAAGTGGAAGCGCCCGGACTTTATCGAATGTTTGGATCGGCGTCAAAATAAGAAACGAGAGCAGTGCCGTTGCTGCGGGAACCAGTGGGTCCTTGTCAAAAGCTTGCGCCAGTCTGTAGGCAATGAAGAAGACTGCATAGAGGGCGACGATGCCAGTTGTCATCGTCGATCCTAATCCGATAATACCCTTGATGGGTGCGATGAGGTTCTGGTAAGGCTCCCAGGCAAGTGCGGAGAAAAGCGTCGAAAATGCTCCAATAATCAAAAAAGGAAGGGTGGACATCAGTCCATTTGATATAGCGCTCATATAGCGATTTTGCTGAATTTTCCCAGCGTATCTTTGCAATTTATGCGATAGTTTTTTTTCGTTAGCCATATTCCTTCAACTCCTGTTTTAGAGTTTCATCTGTTGAACAATAATCTAGAGAGCGCTTCCATTTGAGGAAATCATATTTTTGTACCAATGGAAGCTGTTCTTGCGAATCCGCCGCAATTGTCTCAGGTTGAACTCATCCCGGTCAACATAGACGAATCCGTAACGTTTGCTTACTCCCTGGTGGGTGCTGACCAGATCAATTGCGGACCAAGGACAATAACCAAACAGCTCCACCCCGTCCGTAATAGCCAGCTGGCATTGCTCGATATGCTTGCGCAAGTAATCGATGCGGTAATCATCTCTTACAACATCGCCCTCTTCCAAGGAATCAAAAGCCCCCAGTCCATTCTCGGTAATGATCAGCGGTAGCTGGTAGCGGTCATAGATCTTCCTAAGAGTAACACGCAGGCCTGCCGGATCAATTCCCCAGCCGAACTCCGTTCGCTCCAGGTACTCATTTCCACTCCCAGCAAAAACACCCACTTCTCCAACTGAGATTTGCTGATCTCCCATCCCGCCTTTTTCTACCGAATTCTGGGTACTGGCTTTGACCGTTGCAGAGCTGTAATAATTAAAAGCGATAAAGTCTGGCTTCGCGGCGGCCAGAATGCTCATATCCCCTTCTTGAATCTCAGGCGTATAGCCTTTTTCCTCGAAGTAACTCCAGACCAGCGTATTGTAACGGCCAAACACCGCCATATCAAGGTATAACCAATTGCGGATTGCGTTGAAGTTATCAGCCGCCAGCACATCTTCCGGACGCGAAGACGCTGGATATACGCACGAGATGTTAGGGGCCGGTGCCACTTTAGCTTCAGGTAACATTTCTTTGCACAGAATCATCGCCCTGGCTTGAGCCAGAAGCATATGATGATTTTGCTGATACAATTCCTTTTTCGGATTCTTCAGGTTCGGGTCCAACGTTCCCAAAGCGGAACCGTGCAAAATCATCATGTTTTGTTCGTTAATAGTTAACCAATATTTCACCCGGTCCCCAAAGTGTTCGAACAATGTCTTCGCATACGTTTCAAATGCGTTGATTGTACTACGGTTCGACCATCCGCCTTCTTTTTCCAAAGCTGCCGGAAGATCAAAATGATACATGGTCACGATCGGTTCGATCCCGTATTTTAATAACTCATCAATTAAATGGTTGTAAAACTGTATGCCTTTCGGATTCAATTCCCCTGTTCCCTGCGGATAAATGCGGGTCCAGGCCACCGAGAAGCGATAAGCCTTAAAGCCCATTTCCGCCAGTAAGGCAATGTCTTCCTTATAGTGATGGTAATGATCGCTTGCCACCTTATAATCAGTGATCTCTTCCCGGGGCGGACGGGTGTCAATAACAGACGGCCCTTTTCCGTCCTCGTTCCATGCTCCTTCAAACTGATAGGACGAGGTCGATCCACCCCATAGAAAATTGGAATCAAACGCTTTCAATTTATGATATTTCATTTAACACCTCCAATGAAAAAGTGTTGATCTATATGTACAGACGATTATAGATTTAAGGCTTCGGCAAGTACTTTTTCACCATTCATCATGCCATAATCCATTCTGTCGATTACGCTTACCTTGATGCCTTTAGGCTCGTATTTGGTTTTAAAATCGTCTTCCAAGTAGCCAACCTGCGGTCCTATCAGCAATACGTCCGTTTTGTCCGCATACTCTTTAAAAGAGCTTTCGGAAGTAGCTCTGATTTCAACCTCAACATTTTGAGCCTGTGCAGCCTTCTGCATCTTTTGTACCAACATACTTGTAGACATTCCTGCTGCGCATACAAGCGTAATTTGTTTCATTGGTTATTCCTCCCCGATAATGGTGTGATGGATACTGTTGCTTCGTAACGGTTCAATCTGCTGTAAAGTTCCACGATATGTCTCGCCAGATCCTTGGTCGTAATGGCAGACATGAGATGGTCTTGTGCATGCACCATTAGCAGTGTCACTTCATGAGCTGTCCCACCCGCTTCCTGCTGGATCAGTCGCGTCTGCGATTTATGCGCTTGGACCAGCTCGTTCTTGCATTCTTCAAGACATTCTGCTGCCTGCTCCGCATTACCCTTCTCGGCAAAGCTGATAGCTTCCATAGCTTTACTCTTCGCAATACCCGAATTTGTTATAAGTCCCATTATGATTTCCTGATACTCATCCATTGAATTCACCTCATGCATTTCATCTCTTTAGCTTACAGATTCAGTGTATACGATTCTTGCCGACTTCTAAACGCAACCCTTTTCCACTAGAAGCGGAAATGCTTACAATGGAAAAAAATAGAGAAGCTCTGCACGATGCTTGTTCAAAATCCAAGCAGATGTCGTGCAGAGCTTTATTTTAATACAGTTTATGTTTGACAATAATTTGAGCAAAATCCCCGTAGGTTTTGCATTCCAGCATTTGCTGGATAATATCCGAGTCGTCGAGTAGTCCCATCAGATGCTTATACATTTTCGCCGGAGGCTCGTCGCCGTTTTTGTTAATACTGAGCAGGCAGACGAACTGCACGGGCTTGCCGGACCAATCTATGGGAGATTTCAGTGTACAGACCGCCCATACCGTCCGGTTGCTTTGCGGAATAATAGGATGAGGAATGGCTATCAGATTTCCGTAAGCCGTAGGAGCAGCATTTTCCCTTTCCATCACCAATCCGATGAATCCCTCGGAAGAGCGGATCAATCCGGAAGCATGCATTCTTTCTCCCAAAAAAGTAATAACCTCTTCTTTTGTAGTAAAGTTATGTCTCAGAAATACAAGCTCTTCCATAATGTAGCGGAAAGTAAATTCGTTTTCATCCGTCAGCAGCTCTTCAATCTTATCGATGTCACCGCCGCCAAGCAGAGTCTGAACTACCACGACCGGAACGGATAATGTCTGCGGGATTGGAACTGTGCTTACCACAAAATCAATGCCATGCAAAGGAACCTGCTGCAACTTGTAATACTCGGTCGTGCCAGCAACCTCAAGCCTTTCACCGAACTTGCTACGTAGCTTGTAATACAGCAAGCGGGCACTTCCAACACCCGAAGTGCATACGACAAGGCAGCGTTTAGGTCTGTTGTTCATCTGCTGCCTTTCCATGGCGGCCCCGATATGAATCGCCAAATAACCCATTTCTGTCTCTGGTATGGTCAAATTCAGTTTGCTCTCGATTAACTTGGCACCTATGACCCCCGCCTGAAAAGCCAAAGGATAATTATTCTTCACATGATCCAGCATCGGATTACGGATATTCATCCTATATTTTACGCGGTTTAGCGCCGATTTCAGATGAAGACATATGCCCATTAACAGTTCTTGATCCCGGCTGATATTCAGGTTAAAGCCCCTGTCAATTTCAGCCAGCATTTCTCTGCCAAGCTCATAAATTCCCCGATCCAAGAGCTTCTGAGGCCCTGTCTCTTCTGTCTGTTGCTCCGTAACTCCCTCAAACCACTTGTTCCCGGCCAGATGCATGGCGATATAAGCAACCTCATCCTCCGGAAAGGTCAAATCCATTTGCTTTTCAATGTGGCTAACAATATGTTCAGCGGCTCGAAATTCCTCGGTAGCCCGAAAATCTTCCCTTTCATCGGAAAGCATCGCGACCCGGTTCCCATCGCGAATACGCTTGCAAGCTATAGCGATATGAATGGACAGGTTATTGAAGGCAACATCCGACAAAGTGACCCCGTGGTTCTGGATTTGCTCCAGAATAATACCTCGAATGAGTGTCATTTCCCAAGGGGTAACCATTCTCGATGCGGCCTCCACGCCCCCAGCCCTTTCTTCTTCAGAACGGTTGACGATGAATTCAGACATGCAGAAACGTAAGCGAACCTCGTCGCCCCTCAGCTTGACACCGTAATTCGGGCGCTTATCAATGCCGATTCCGTAAGCCTGTAGCATATGCTTAACCTCTTTGAAATCATTTTGTACGGTGGATTTGCTAATGTATAACTCATCCGCCAACTCTTCGAGCTTCAAATAATTTTCTGTAAGCAGGAGGCGCGAGATTAAATAACGCTGTCGGTATTCAGGAGAATTGGGATCATCCGGTTCGTTATACAGGAACAACTGCTGTAGGAGCGTACGAAAGCTGCGGTCGTCCGTGATTTTCAGTTCATACCCCCTTGAACGAACAGGCTGAATCGATGCTCCATGCTTGGCCAGAAATTCATCCAGTTCTCTGATATCGCTACGTACGGTACGTGAAGTAACCTGGATCAACTTTGCCAGATGCTCGCTGTTGACAGGAGTGTCCGCAGCCAGCAAATGCTGTAGAATCGAAACCATTCGCGTATTCATTCAAGGTGACCCCCCGTTCTTTTGTCAAAATCTATCCTCTACTCAGGCCTGCTCGGTTAGCTCGCCTTTAGGTACGAAAGTGGCAGGAGCAGCACAGGAATTGCGCTCTACAAATTTCGTATCCACTGTGATTTTTGCTGTAACCTGCGTTCCCTGCTCAATAGTATCGGTCAGGAGATCGACAGCCAGAACGGCCATTCTTTCTTTTTCTACATGAATGGTCGTTAGCTCCGGCGTAACAATGACCGATTCCGTAATGTTGTCAAAGCCGATAATTGAAGTATCCTGCGGCACCCGGATGCCAAGCTCGCTCATGGTCTTCATAGCGCTGATAGCAATATAGTCGCATTCGCAGAACCAGGCCGTCGGCAAAGTTTTCCCGCTCTCCAGATAAACGGTTAACTGCCGATTCAGATCCTCCTGCGAAGTAAGAATGGTTGGCGCTACAGCCAGCATTTGTGCCTCCGGAATCTTCAGCCCCCGTTCCATGAGTGCCGCCAAAAATCCGCGTTTACGTTCCTCAAAATTATGAATTCGTACATTTGAAGCAATATAACCGATTGAGGTATGACCCATGTCGCATAAATAAGCTCCTGCCTGATAAGCACCCATAACATTATTAATCTGGATAAATTGTACGGGAAGCGTATCAAAGCAGGTATCCAGCACAATCAGATTCGGCAGCTTGCCATGAATATCACTGATCTGCTCACGGGTCAGATTGGTTCCCAGAACAATGGTGCCTGCACTGCGTTTCTCCTCTGCAACCATCTGGATATCCCTCTGGAAAAATTCTACGTCGACCGTCGAGAAGATCAACGAATACCCTTTTTGTCGGCAACGTTCCTCAATAAACTGGATTAATTCTTTAAAAAATGGCTGTTGATAGTATTCCTCAAGGACAATGCCCGAATTTGTACACACGAGAAAAAGCAAGGACTTATCACTTCTTGAAGCCGTTATCGTCTTGCTTTTGGGACTGTATCCTGCCTCGTGGGCTACCTGGAGAATACGTTCACGCGTATCCGGGCCAATACCCGGCTTGCCGCTGAAGGCCAGTGAAACAGCTGATTTGGATACGTTGGCCAGCTTGGCAATGTCTTCCATTTTCATGCCCTAATTCTCCATTCTAAATAAGATGAACACAGCAGTGAAGTGAATAAATGAAGTTTACACCGATTTGAGATGCGATGCAATAATTAGCTGAATTTATTTATATTTGTTTAGTTATTTTTTTAGTTTTTATAACTAAATATCACTAAATAATTAATTGACACCGTTTTAATTCGATGTTACTATGGCCTCGACATAGAAATAGTCATTGAATTTAGTTTTTACAACTAAACTAATTTGGTTTTGTTTAGTTTATTTATTCTATTTTGTTCAGCAAATGTTGTTTATTCAAGTACAGAGGAGACATGATCATGAAGAAATTAAAGTTGGGTTATGCTCCGACGCGCCGATTTACGTTCAGCGCCGACGATGCCTTTAAGTACAAAGTGGAAATTCGCAAGAAAATTGAGAGTTTTGGCATGGATATCGACATTGTAGACCTGGAGGGCCTTAATGAGGAAGGCTTGCTGTATGACGACCATATAAACGCGGATTTAATTGCAAAGCGATTCAAAGAAGAAGAAGTCGACGCTGTTTTTTTCCCACATTGCAACTTTGGTACAGAAGATACTGTAGCTCGTGTAGGCAAGGCGCTCGGCAAGCCTGTCCTGCTGTGGGGACCGCGGGATGAAGCGCCGCTTGCGGACGGCATGCGCCTTCGCGACACCCAATGCGGTATTTTCGCCACAGGTAAAGTGCTGCGAAGATTCAACGTTCCCTTCACCTATGTAACGAACAGTTGGGTGAATGATCCGGTTTTCGAAAGAGGCTTTACCAACTTTGTGGCGGCCGCCAACGTCGTGCGCCAATTCAAGAGCTTACGCATTCTCCAGATTGGCCCCCGCCCCGCTTCATTCTGGACGATGATGTGCAATGAAGGCGAACTGCTGGAACGCTTCGGCATTGAGATTCATCCCATTACCATTGTCGACATTCAGCTTAGAACCAAAAAAATCGCCTCCAGCAATAGCTCAGAGCTTCTGGAAACGATGGATTACATTAAAGAAAAACTCGATTACAGTGAAGTGACCGAAGATGATGTAAGACGGATAGCCGCTTTAAAGGTCGCCATGAAATCCTTCGCCCGTGAGACGGGAAGCAGCGCTATCGCAATTCAGTGCTGGTCCTCTTTGCAGGATGCCATATCTATTATGCCGTGTCTGGCCAATGCAATCCTGACTGACGAACAAATTCCGGTTACTTGTGAAACAGATATCCATGGAGCCATTACTTCCATTATGGTGCAGGCTGCCTCCATGAACACATTGCCAACCTTCTTCGCAGATATTACTGTTCGACATCCTGAGAATGATAACGGCGAACTTCTCTTCCACTGTGGCAATTTCCCGGTCTCGCTCTCCGTAGAGAACAAACCGAAGTTACGCAAACATTTTCTCTTCGACGACCATTCTCCCGGAACTCATGAAGGCGAAATCCGCGGTGGCGGTATGACCATTGCCCGATTTGACGGCGACCACGGTGAGTACTCCATGTTCCTCGGGCGTGCCCGGGGTATTGAAGGTCCTTATACCCGCGGCTCCTACGTATGGGTGGAAGTAAACGATTGGCCGCTGTGGGAGGAAAAACTCGTAAAAGGGCCTTACGTCCATCATTCCGTAGGTATCCACGCCAATGTGATCCCGGCCATTTATGAGGCCTGCAATTATATACCCGGCCTGACGCCTGATCCGGTCGATCCCACGGAACAGGAAATTCAAAGCTGGCTTAGAGGATCCGATCTCTCCCGTAATAAGCGCCCGAACCTTCACGTTTGAGACGTCTAAAGCGACAAAGCCCATCCCTATAATACCTATCTTGAGGAGGACATTATGGAAATCCAGGAACTGAAAGTAAAAGCCGCACAAATCCGCATGGACCTGCTAACCATCATTCACCGCGCCAAAACGGGACATACGGGGGGATCGCTGAGCAATACAGACATTTTAACGGCTTTATATTATGAAATCATGAACGTTGATCCTGCTAATCCAAAATGGGATGACCGTGATCGCTTTATCGCCAGCAAAGGGCATTCCGTAGAATCTCTATGGTGTATTCTGGCCGACCGGGGCTTTTTCCCAAAAGAAGAGCTGGAGACCTATAGCCAGTTCGGCACCCGACTCATTGGCCACCCGAACAACAAGGTTCCAGGGATTGAAATGAACACCGGGGCCCTCGGCCACGGCCTGCCCATTTCCGTAGGCATGGCACTAGCTGCCAAGCGGGATGACCGTCCTTACCGTGTATTTTGTTTAATGGGAGACGGCGAACAGGCCGAAGGCTCCAACTGGGAAGCCGCTATGGCAGGCTCTCATTATAAGCTGGATAACCTGATCGGCATTATCGACCGCAACCGACTCCAGATCAGCGGTGCTACCGAAGAAGTCATGGGACTGGAGCCGCTGGAAGAGAAGTGGACTGCCTTCGGCTGGAACGTCGTCTCTATCAACGGCAACAATATGGAAGAATTGCTTAAGGCATTCAGGTCCGCCCCTGAAGTAGCCGGAAAGCCAACGTTAATTATGGCCAATACCACCAAGGGCAAAGGCGTATCGTTCGCCGAAAATGTCCCGGCATGGCATCACCATGTGCCTAATGATAAAGAGTTGGAGCTGGCTCTCACAGAGCTAAAGGCAACGATCGAAGAATTGACGCAGAAAGGGCAGGTGCATTAAGCATGAATAAAATTCCTAATCGCCAAGTAATCTGTGACACACTGCTGGAGTTGGCCAAAGACGACCGTGATATCATGGTACTGGCCAGCGATTCGCGCGGTTCTGCTGCAATGGCTCCCTTTGCCAATACGTTCCCGCAGCAGTTCGTCGAGGTCGGCATTGCCGAACAGAATATCGTAGGCATGTCTGCAGGCCTGGCCCACAGCGGCAAAAAACCGTTTGTGACTTCACCAGCCTGCTTCCTCAGTATGCGCAGTATTGAACAAGTCAAAGTTGACGTTGCTTATTCGCGGACAAATGTGAAGCTCATCGGCATTAGCGGAGGCGTCAGCTACGGGGCGCTTGGCATGTCACACCACTCCGTGCAAGATATCGCAGTAGCTCGGGCAATTCCGGGACTGGCGATTGTCCTGCCTGCTGATCGTCACGAAACGAAGAAACTGACCGAAGCGCTTGTAAAATATGACGGCGGCGTATACGTGCGAATCGGGCGTAATCCCGTTGAGGACGTTTACGAAACCGATGATTACCCATTCGAAATAGGCAAAGCTATAACTGTGAGAGAAGGCAACGACGTTACAATTATTGGTGTCGGTGAAACCGTGCGAATCGCACTCGATGCCGCCAAGGCACTCAACGACGAAGGCATATCCGCCCGGGTAATCAACATGCATACAATCAAGCCGCTGGATGAAGAGGCGATCATTACCGCTGCACGTGAAACTGGACGCATCATTACCGTTGAGGAACATAGCATTTACGGCGGTCTCGGCGCAGCCGTGGCAGAAGTTGTTGTGCAGAATCACCCGGTTCCTATGAGAGTGCTCGGCATCCCGGATGAGCCGGCGATTGCCGGTAAATCGGCGGAAGTTTTCCACCACTACGGCATTACGGGTGACAATATCAAACAAATTGCATTCGAATTGATTAATAAGTAGAGGGCGAAGCATATGGAGCACAATCAACAATATATATTGGCCATCGACCAGAGTACTTCAGGCACCAAAGCACTCCTTGTAGACCATCAGGGTACAGTAATCGCCCGCAGCGGGATGGAGCATAAGCAATATTACCCCCATCCCGGCTGGGTAGAGCATGATCCGCTCGAAATTTATGAAAATGTCAAAATAACGGCCCGCAGCGTATTGGAGCAAGCCTGCGTCCACCCGTCCGCACTAGCTGCGCTGACAATCACCAATCAACGCGAAACGGCATTGGTGTGGGATAAGACGACTGGTCAGCCAATATATAATGCTGTTGTCTGGCAATGCCAACGTACGGCGGACCTGTGCGCCGAGCTGAAGCAAGCTGGCCACGAAAGAACCATCCACGCCAAAACAGGGCTTATGCTTGACCCTTATTTCTCCGCTGCCAAGTTCAAATGGATCATTGAACATACGGAAGGAGCTGCCAACCTGCTGGCTGAAGGGAGGCTACTTGCAGGGAACATGGACAGTTGGCTGGTCTGGAAGCTTACCGGCGGTAAAAACCATGCAACCGACTTTACAAATGCCAGCCGTACATCGCTGTTCAATATCCACACGCTGGAGTGGGATGAAGAGCTTGCCCAGCTGTTCTCCGTTCCTTCTTCCCTGCTGCCTGAGGTTAAACCATCCGACGCAATTTTCGGATATACGGCAGATTGCGACCTTTTCAATGAGAAAATACCGATTTCGGGCGTCATTGGGGATTCACAAGGGGCATTGTATGGGCATCTGTGTTTCAAGCCCGGAACAGCCAAAGCAACCTTTGGCACGGGTACCTCTGTATTAATGAACGTAGGGAATCATCCGGTGGATGGCGGTGACGGACTTGTAACCGCTATCGCCTGGGGGGCCGGCGGAACTGTTACGTATGCGCTTGAAGCCATCATCCGGACAACAGGCGACAGCATCAAATGGACGCAGGACAACTTAGGACTGTTCTCTACCTTTGAGGAAATGCAGCGCTTAGTCGAAAGCGTCCCTGCAAACGATGGCGTCTATCTTGTGCCTGCCTTTGTCGGAATGGGCGCTCCCTATTGGAATCCCTACGCCCGGGCGGCAATTATCGGTATGAACCGTGGAACTGGCAAAGGACACATCGTCCGGGCTGCGCTGGAGAGCATCGCTTACCAAGTACGGGACGCTATAGAGTTTATTCAGGAACAGTCCGGGATTGAGTTGGTCGGCCTGCGCACGGACGGCGGGGCTTCCTCCAACACTTGGCTGATGCAATTTCAGGCCGATATTCTGGGCAACCTTGTGACCCGATCCACATGTGCCGAGCTGTCGGCCATGGGTTCGGTCTATCTCGGTGGGCTCGGCACAGGCTTTTGGTCCGATCCAGAGCAAATCGCTTCCAATCTTAAAATGTATGAAGCATACGAACCAAAGATGGATGAGGCTACCAGAGAGAAATATTATACTGGCTGGCAGCGGGCTGTTCAGTCTGTAATGCAACAACAGCATGAATCTCCCGTTTTATAAATAATCTCTGTACTCCATTCCTCATATCTCCCCAATACAAACCAAACAAAAAGGGCCCTTGCTTTTACAAAGGCCCTTTTATTAAGTTACTCACTCGAACGATATAACTGACCCAACGCTTTTACAAACTCACGGGCTGCCGGGGTCGCTTCATCAAAAGAATGCGCGATAATTCCGATATCCCGCGAAATTTGGGGAATGATCTCTTTAACGATTAGTGTATGGGACACCGAGGAAAGCGTAAACTTCGATATAATGCCAATGCCCAACTTTTTTTGGACCATATGGACTAAGGTTTCAGCCGTTTGGACCGTGAGACTCTCCTGGAAAGGAATTTGCTGCTCATGCAAGGTGTTTAATACAGCAGATTCATGTCCTCCTTTACAGAAGATAAGGTCGTTCCTGTTCTGTTCCAGAGAAACCTCATGTTCTGCTTGCAATGGATGATTCTCCGGCATGATAGCAACCATGGAATCGTGTTCAAGAATATGGACGTCATAATGATCGAAAGGAGAAGCTACTATTCCAATTTCAACAGTGCGATCCTCCACCCATTGTTTAATTTGATTCGTGTTTCCTTCCATCAGTTCAATGGTGACATCGGGGTATTGGGAGCGGAATAAGCAGATCGCTTCTGGAAGCAAGTTCGTAGAGGCTGCCGGGAAGGAGCCTATTTTTACTTTACCGCGTAAAAGCTTATTCTCCTGACACGCAAGCTGAACCATTTTATCTTCGATTTCCTTCATTTGTCTGGCCAGACTCAGCATTTCTTTTCCCACTTCGGTCAGTACGAGTCCATTCTGCTTGTCGCGAATAAACAATTTCACCTGCAAAGTATTTTCAAATTGGATCAAAGCCTTGCTAACCGCAGGCTGGGAAATAAACAGCGCTTTGGAAGCCTCCGTCATATTCATTTTCTCCGCAACCTTCATAAACACTTCAAGATGATTCATATTCACAGACATACACCCGTTATAACCATACGGTTATTCCCTCCATGAAATAATAGTATTTCAGTTATATCAAATATACCTTTAACTGTCGTTTTAATTTGGGTGCTAGCGCATAATATTCTTTACACCTATATCGCTCCCTATCTAAATCAAGCTGGACTGGCTTCCCAAACAGATGTGGTGCTGCTTATTTTTGGAATAACTTCGGTTGCCGGAATCGGGTTGATCGGTGTATTCATTGACCGCTGGCTGCGTCTACTGGTACTTGTGAGTACCTTCGGCTTCGCTATCGCATCTTTGGCGCTGGGAATCAGAAGTCACCAACCTGCTGTTGTCTATTTAACTGTTGCCTTGTGAGAGCGCAGATGTGGCACAGTCTATGCTTGTAACCGCTTGGAATTTGGCCATTGGTGGAGGCGGTTTGCTTGGCGAAATTCTTCTGGAGACACTTGGAAGCAGCTCTTTCCCGTGAGCGTTACTGATTCTTATGCTACTTGCCTTCATAGTTTCGTGGCGTGCTAAGAATCACGAGTTCTCCCCCAAGAAATACCTATTGCCCTATAAAAACATTGACGGTTAGATGGCTGAGAATCACATCCACACTTGGCAAGAAGCTCAACGAATATGTAGATCAGGTTATAAAGAACCTTCCTGTCCATCTAACTTCATGGATTGGAAGGTTCTTTATCAGAAATCATACAAGTTCTAAGATCCTTTTAATATAATACCTTCTCCAGACAGCGTGCCAACTCATCATCGGGAAGGGGCTTGCGATGCGTATTCTCCAGGTAGATATATTTCTCTGTTTCTGGCATTAAATATTGTTTGGACCACAGGAACATATCCGGACTGTCTCCCTGAAGACGAAGAAATCTCCGCACAGTGTCCGCATGAGAAATAGTGTTATCTAGATTGGTTAACCAATCTGCCCGGTAGAAATGCTCCCATCTTCCAGTTCCTGCGAGCGATAACGCTTCTTTACCCATCCGGTAGCTCCAAACGGCATGAGAAGCTTGTATAAATGCTCTTGGGTAATCTTTTTCAAGGAACAGCCCATAAGCGCTACATAAGCTTGCCAGTCCACGTGAACCACTCAGATGCAGTTCAATCTGCACAAGCAGTTGATTATACAGCCTGCGACATTCATCTTCAGGCAACTGCTTCATTATTCGTAGACACCGCTCTCGTAGTTCAACCCAATCCGGGATTGCCGACTCGGCTTTTTCCTTGAACCAGCGTACCTGTTCAGGAAAAGGCCTTTCTCTAGTAGCCCAGTACAGCCGTTCATCACTGCTTTCTTTGCCTTGTAGCCAATACCCCATAATTTGCCGAGCCGGATGGTGATAGAATTCCTCCCCTGCTCGATCATCCTTATGCGGGCCATAAACGATAGTGCAACGGGAATAATCCCGGTATAATTGGGAAATCTCTTGAAGCTGACTACTGTACAGCCGCCCGATAAAATCAGTAAGCTGCTCTTCGGTATCCACGTTACCATTCGTCCATAAATTTGCTACTAAATCCAGCGTATATACATGCGGCAAAATATTACCTGAATTGACCAGCAGATACTCGTCCGCCCCTGTAGTAAACGCTGCTGTTAATTCCTCTACAATCAAGCTGGCTGAGGAGGGAAATTGGGTTAGATGGTTCGACGCTTGCAAGTCGTGGAAGGTCACATGGTAATATACTCCATTCTTACCCCCATCCTGCGCCTCGGGCAATGCTGGTACACGATAATTGAGATTCCCATGGCGCCGAGATACCATTTTACCGTAACCATTGTCTGCCCATATTTTGATCACCCCTTCGGGTACTTCAATATGCCCCTGCTTGTATAACTCGGCAATCTCACCATACATCGCCATACAGCACACGGGCTGCTCCACAAATTCACAGATCATATTGTACTGCTTGCGAACCACATACGATATTAATTGTCCGCGTTTGTCCGGCGTATTAAAGGAAGGATCATCTTCCCAAAAAGGCTTGTCACCCTGCCCGCGAAAAGACAATACCCATACAATTTTCTCTTCCTTCTGCCGTTCAATCGCTTCCTGCCACAGCTGTTCAAACAACTCGGGATGCTCTCTGTAGCTAGCTTGTTTACCCGGAAAGGCGCGCAAAAACATTTCCGCCCCCAACGGCTCGGCATGATGATGTGTGATCCATAAGCCCATGTCTGCTGCAAGCTTATGATGGATACCTGTGCGTGGTAAATCGGTTCCGGGAATCACCATATTTCCACCGCACCGCAGTAACGCTTCAAAAACGGGCTGCCACACCTGCTCCGTTGGTGGATAATCTTCCTTCCAGCCAATCAAGCATACCTCATCATTGACAAACCATCCCCGATATCGGACCTTGGACGGTATACTGTCAACATTCTGACTTGGCAAAACGATGGTATCCCGCTTAGGCGGGAGAAGCTCCGCCCAGAACCAGAACGGCTCCACACCCAGAGCGAAACGGCTGTAATGAAGCAGTCCATAAATAATTCCTAATTCATCACGGCCAATAATATGGAGTACCGTTCCCTTGCTACCAGCAACAAAACGCAGACAATAGCCCTCTGGCCAATGCGGGCAGCTATCTCCTTCCTGCGCATAACGGATAATGATCGAGGGCTCTACTTCTGTTTGCAATGGCTTGCGGCCAAACACTTGCTTATGATCTCGCGCAATCATGTTCCAAGCGTGGGCAATGGGCACACTTTCATCGGTTTGAAGATTGTATCCGCTTTCAGATGAAATAGTTAGAGGTTCACAAGCTTTCATTTATTGTCATCTCCTATTTTTTTCAACTATGAGGATTCTTCTTGTCTTTATTTTATAGGTTGGCAACATACATATAAAGCTGTTCCAACGTAAATATAGCTTTTTTTCGGTAAATCACTTGAGAGTTGAAGCTTAATTCGAGAAAGAAAAAAGTAAGGAACAGGAGAGAAATAAGAAAGACTTGATTGCTACACTAAAAATGTTCCAAAAAACAGACTGCCCTTAAAGATTCAAGTGCAGCAAAAAGGAGACTTGATATGAAATTGAAAAAACGATTTGCCTCTTTGTTCCTGTTGGCATTGATGGCATTTATCCCGGTCCAGGCATATGCTTCTGGGTCCGTTCCAACCACGCCCTCTGGAATTCCGATTTCCGAAATCGAAAACAGAACAGATCAAATTATGAAAAAATATATAGGAACAGCGATTCCTGGTGCTGCGGTTTCCATAGTAAAGGACGGGAGAATTGTTTTTTCAAAAGGTTACGGATACTCAAACATCGAGAAACAAATACCCATGAGTACGGAAACAACCTATATGGAGGCCGGTTCAGTATCGAAATTGTTCACCTGGACGGCAGTAATGCAACTGGTTGAGCAGGGAAAGCTGGATTTGAATACGGACATCCGCACATACTTGCCTGACGGCTTTCTCAAGCTTTCTTTTGATAAGCCTATTACCCTGAAATCACTGATGAGCCACACGGCAGGTTTTGAGGAGCACCTGGAAAAACTTTTGGTTCATGATCCTGCTGATCTTAGGTCTCTCAAGGAGCATATCGCACCCAGAAATCAGCCTGAACAGATTTATGAGCCTGGAACAGTGATTGCTTATTCCAACTATGGGACCAACCTGGCCGGTTATATTATAGAACGTGTATCCGGAATGCCTTTTGAAACCTATATTCAGAAACATATATTTGAGCCTCTAGACATGAAACATTCTTACTTTACACAACGATATGATCTTATCCCGGAGGTTATCGAACATAAAGCAACAGGCTACTCCAAGAAGGATGGAAACTGGGTGGCAAAGCCCAATGTTTTCTTTAATGATGTGCCGGCGGGTGCGTTAAACATTACTTCGGAGGACATGGCTCATTTTATGCTTGCTCATCTGAACATGGAGCATTCCTTAAAATATTCGCTATTCAACAAGAATGAAACCCTGCGAGAAATGCATGAGGCTTCATATACCCACTATCCCGAGCTTCCGGGGAATGCCCATGGCTTTTGGGAACGGTTCGCGGGAGATTATCGTGTTATCGAGCACGGTGGAAATACAGATTCATTCTCCTCTCTGGTCTCTATCGTGCCGGATCAAAACTTTGGGATCAGCATCCTGACCAATGTGGAAAATGAAATGTCCGGTGCAAGAAGCGAACTCATTGAACTGTTTGTTGGGGATTCCCACGCTACTCCGCAAGCGGATAGCACGTTGAAGCATAGCGCGGATGTGGCGGGAAAATACCGTTCTGCTCGTGCAGTATCATCTGGTATATTGAAGCTTATACCCGTATTATCCAATGCGGAAGAAGTGGTCACAGCCAACGGCAATGGCGGAATCACTCTGAGTATTCCATCCATGAATATTCATGTTGATTATGTAGAAACCAAACCCTATTTTTTTGAACGTGTGACTCCTGGGAGCACTTCTTATGATTACGCGGGCTTAAACATCAGTCGTCTTTTTTTCTTAACCAATGCCGATGGTAAAGTGACGCAGTTGTCATATGGAGTGATCGATGACCAATTGCCGATCTCCTTCCTGCAAACATCCATTTTCAGTTATATTCTAGTGGGGGCATGCGGCATTTGGTTTGCGCTTGGGTTTGTTTTTGGTATTACAGGGTGGCTGCGGAAGCTCAAGGACGCAAGAAAGCAGAAGAGTACTTCGCGGCTTCCCTTCCCTGACAGTGTAACCGTAATACCATTGCTGGGTCTGCTTGTGATCGTCAATCTCATTGCTTCCAGCATCCAATTGATAGGCGACCCCTTTCAGCCTATGTCCAATTTCAATTTGAATATTATCTTTTTCTGGGTACTTGGGCTTGCCTTTGTACCGGCCGCTTATCTTGCTGTAAGAAGATGCAATGTTACCAAAACAACATTGTTAAGAAAGGTATACACCGCGACGCTGATTCTTTCGTTTCTAGCTATTTCGATTTTCCTATATTCCTATAATTTCTACTTTTTGGCATAGCTCCACTCGATAAGCCTGCCATACCTTCCAGTGTACCGATGAAGATTGCAAAATGAACAACCCCAATCTGAGCTAAATAAAAAAACTCTCCTCTGCATCTAGCAGGGAGAGTTTTTAACACACTCAATGAGATTCAAATACGTGCCGAATTCAGCCTCTGCTTTCAGTATGTTGTTGAATCTGTTTATTCTGTTTCTGGCTGAGTATTTACCAATTTTATATGAACATCTCTCAATTGTTTCTCAGTAACCTCCGAAGGTGCTCCCATTAATAGATCCTGCGCTTTGCTATTCATTGGAAAAGCAATAACCTCTCGGATATTCGATTCATTTGCAATGATCATAACAATCCTATCAATTCCAGGTGCTATACCTGCATGAGGCGGCGGCCCAAATTGAAAAGCATTAAAGAGTGCAGGAAATTTACTCTTGATATCTCCATATGTATAACCTGCAATCTCAAAGGCTTTTACCATAATCTCCGTATCATGGTTACGGACAGCACCCGAGGACAGTTCAATCCCATTACATACAATATCATATTGGTACGCTAGGATATCAAGAGGATTCATATTCAGCAGCGCATCCATACCACCTTGTGGCATCGAAAAAGGATTATGGCTAAACCCAATTTTATGAGTATCAGTATCCAATTCAAACATAGGAAAATCAACTATCCAGCAAAATTTATATATATCCTTTTCCAGCAAATCCAGTCTTTTTCCTAATTGGTTTCTGACAGCACCGGCTATTTTTTCGACATTTTTAAGTTGATCAGCAGCAAAAAACAGTGCATATCCTGAACTAGCTTGCGTAACATGTATTAATTCGTTTTTCACCTCTTCAGAGATGAATTTTGCAATAGAGCCACTAAGAGACATATCATCATTGAACTTAATCCATGAGAGGCCTTTCGCTCCAGCCTCAATAGCAAAGTTTACTATATCGTCATAAAAGCTTCTTGGCTGTGCTCCACAACCAGGAACAGCAATAACTCTTATCGTTTTATTTTTAAATACTTTAAAATCAGTCTCTGTAAACAGCTCTGTAACATCATGGATAATTAATGGATTCCTTAAATCAGGTTTATCGCTCCCGTATTTGAGCATGGCTTCTTGATATGGAATCCTGGTAAAAGGCTTTGAAATTTTAAAATTTGTAAATTCAGAGAAAACTTCATATAGCATATTTTCAACTACATTAAAGACATCTTCCTGTGTTGCAAAAGCCATTTCCAAATCCAGCTGATAAAACTCGCCGGGTGATCTGTCTGCCCTTGCATCCTCATCTCTAAAGCAAGGAGCAATTTGAAAATATTTATCAAAGCCCGAAACCATTAATAATTGTTTAAATTGTTGAGGTGCCTGAGGCAAGGCATAAAATTGGCCTGGATGTACTCTACTAGGAACTAGATAGTCTCTGGCGCCTTCTGGAGATGAACTTGTCAGGATAGGTGTCTGGATCTCTAAAAAATTCAAATCGATCATCTTTCTTCTGATACTTTGAATTACTTTAGAACGAAGTATAATATTATTGTGTATTTTTTCATTCCGTAGATCCAAGAAACGATACTTTAATCTTAAATCTTCCCGAGCTTCATTTGCTAAAGATACTTCAAAAGGTAATGGATTCACTACCTTCCCTAAAACTTCTATCTCATTAGCAGCTAACTCAATATGCCCGGTTTTCATAGTGGGACTAATCGTATTTTCAGATCTGTTACATACAGTGCCTGTAACAGAAATAGTTGACTCTCTGGTGATCTTTGATACAAAATCTTTCAATTCGTTATTATCAGAAACAACAATCTGCGTTACTCCATAATGATCCCTAAGGTCAATAAAAATAACCCCGCCATGGTCACGTATATTTTTTATCCATCCTGCAATTCTCACTACTTCGCCGACATGTTTTTGATCCAATTCTCCACAGTTATGAGTCCTGTAACTATGCATGAAAAACCCCACTTTCTTTTATTCCCTATCATCTTAATGATTTCTATTTTTCTCCACACATATACTACTCACATTATCGTTAAAGCTTTATACCTCTCATTCAGGTATTCCGCAGTTTCAACCATTATTTTTTGTCCTATTTCGTCAACATGCCTGTTCTTCCAATTCTCAAAGACTGTTCCCTTAACCCATTGGTTAAAAGCGCCGAGGGCTGGTCCGCAGTGTACTTGATAATCAACCTTACTGTGTTTGTCTCCATTCATTGCAAGTCGTGTAGAATAAGTAAAGTACCATCTAAATATCAACGCCATCTTACGTTTAGGAATTCTTTCAGCTTTTTCAATGATCTCAGCCGGGTAATAAGCTTTAATATCTTCATATACTTGTTCAATACTCTTCTTAAAATACTTTTCTTCAATATATTTTTTGGTTCCGCTATCAATTTCATCTATGGAGTTATAATTACGGTAAAGATCATATAATTTATTCGCCCTGGCCGGGAAAAAAACTCCTTTTTTCATAACCTGAATCTTCGCTCCCATTTCAAACATATCTCCTGCGGGAGCGTAGTCTGTATCCTGTATATTTAACTGCTGGAGCAAATCCTTTACATCATCACTTGTCCCTGCTTCAACCGTGCATTGGTTGATTGAGCCTGTCATGATAAAATCCGCACCCAGTATAAACGCTGCCGCAGCAGCTTGTGGAGTCCCTATCCCCCCGGCTGCCCCTACCCTTATACTTTTATTGTATTTATACTTAAGTAACGCTTCATCCCTCATTTTAAGCATTAACGGAACCAGTACATATGCAACAGCATGATCAGTATGCCCGCCTGAATCAGCCTCGACACACAGATCGTCTACCATAGGAATTTCCATCGCCATCCGGGCCTCATCCCGGCTTATCCTATTTTCCTCGAGCAGTTTATTTACGATATTCTGAGGCGCAGGACTTAAGAATGCCTCCACAACCTCGGGTCTTGATACTTTCGCTATAATCCTGTTCTGCGGTGTTACGATCCCCTTTTCATTTCGTTTCAAACCCTTCAATCTGTACCTTACCAAAGAAGGCGTTATACTCATGAACGCAGAGGCTTCAATAGTTCTAACACCGTATTTTATGTACAAATCAACGATGTTATTTTCTATTTCCAGGTGATCGGGAACATGAATAAGATTCATTCCATAGGCTTCGCCTTGGTTCAATTCTTGCTGAATATACTTTATAGCTTCCTCAAGGGCCCCAATCTTGACTCCCCCTGCCCCAAAGAATCCCATCATTCCTGCCTTACCTGCTTTTACGACCATCTCTTTTGAAGATATTCCCTTATACATCGAACCCATAAGATACGCGTATTTAAGTCCATAATATTGTTTGAATTCGCTATGACCAAGAGACTCCGCCGTAAATCGTTGGCCGGATATACTATTCTTCGACTTTACTTCCTGTACCTGCTCGCTACGTTCCTCATCCTCCCTCACAATCAGCGGTTCTGCGTCTCGTTGTATTGCGTTAACCAACCCTGTTATGACTTTTCCAGGCCCAACCTGTATGAACTGGGTTACATTTTTACCCATTAGATATCTTATACTTTCCGACCATTTGACTGGACTTACGATCTGGTTGATCAGCGTACTCCTTACATCTTGCTGCCTGTAGGGTCTGGCATAGATATTTGAAATGACTGGTATTTTCAATTTTGAGAATTCGAACTGTGACGCATAGGCCTCAAATCTCTGTCTGGCATCTTCCAAATACCTGGAGTGAAATGCTCCACTTACATTTAAAATCACATAGTTTGTGGCTCCTGCATCCTCAAAAATTGGCTGCGCCTGCTCAATCATGTCCTTCGGTCCTGAGATGACAATCTGGCTTGGCGAATTAAAATTAGCAACATCAATCTCCCTTAAATTATTTTTCTCGATAACTTCTCTAAATACTTCCTCGTTCAAGCCTATGACCGCTGCCATACCACCACCGGTAGCCTTGACCATCAGTTCTCCTCTTTTTTTAACCAGCTTCAAGCCCGTTTCAAAGTCAAATGCCTCTGCGGCAAATAAGGCATTGTATTCACCTAGGCTATGTCCTGCAACATAATCGGGTTTTCTTCCAGTCTCTTTTAATTTATTAAGATAACTCAAAGCGTTTACGACAAATAGCGCCGGTTGGGTAAAATCCGTTTGTCCTAGTTGATTGGCAGGATCTTCAAGACACAGTTTCTTAATAGAATAACCAAGAATAGCATCCGCTTTTGCAACCAATTCCTGAAATTCGTCAAATAGTCCTACTCCCATGCCTTTGGCTTGAGCCCCTTGTCCAGGGAACAGATATGCGATCATTTGTGTCCTCCTTTTTGCTAGTGAATGCATATTAGTCGAATATTTCAAATAGACGATCCAAATTTTTCATATCGTTTTGAAAAGGTGAAAGAATAGAACAAATACTTGCCATTTTCTTGCTACCAAAATTGTACTTCACAAAATTAGCAAGAGTGCCCGAGGGGCCAAGGTCAATATAGATGACCCCGTCCCCGTCTCCCAGACATTTTAAAGCGTTCCGAAAACGGATAGGTTTTCTAGTGACATCCCAAAGAAAACGGTTGTCAAGGGATGTCGCCTTTCCTCCGTACATAGATGAAACCATATTTATAGTCGGATTCCTTAGGGGCTTAAGCTTTAAATACGCTGTATATTCCAAGGCTATAGGGTCCATTAAGGAAGAGTGAAAAGCAAACTGGACCGGTAATCTTTGACATATAATCTCATTTGCTATCAAGTAGCGTTCAATTCCTTCCAGTTCCTCACAGCTTCCAGAAATGACAAAATGCGAGTCATAGTTGATTGATGCTAACTCTGAATTGGCATTCAATACGGATATTTGGTCATACAGACTGAGGTCGCCAATTACGGCCAGCATGCCACCCTTTGGACAGTAGGTTTCTACCATTTCTGCTTGCTTGACAAGGCATTGAAGAGTATTTTCATAACTCATACAACCAGCCACAGCAACAGATGCAAACTCACCGAGGCTGGAACCCAAAACGTAATCAGGATAAATCCCCTTTTCCAGTAATACCTGTGTGAGGGCATACTCCACCATGAAAATTGCGGGGTGAGTATATAACAGGTTATCAAACACGTCTCCTCTCCCACGGTTGTCGTCGTACAGCATTTTTAATACGGACCTGCCTGTAATATCCGTATGAATCTCATCCAGCTTGGTCATCCATTTTCGGAAAACTGGATTTAACCTATATAATTCTCTTCCCATGCCGTAGTATTGTGAGCCTTGGCCTGAAAACATAAAAATCACAGATCTGTCCATTCTAACCTCCCACAACATACTCATTGATAAAATCCCAATAAAACCATTTAAAATAAATATTTCACAGTAAATTGCGAACTAATTGCATTTGGGAAGGTGTGGGATTGCTTTCGTTAAGAACATTCTCCATATGTTGTCTTATTGCAGGTTTGAATTTCGGCTCTGTTATGATATATAGCTGCCCTTTTTTGATTCCCTCAAACATCTGATTTGCTACATCCTCTGGAAGTATTCCATTCTGGACAGCCTTGCGGGCCAATTGATTAATGACTTGTCTTTCCGGGGGAAGATTTCCTAGTCCGGTCTGCTTGCTCAGCTCCGTCGGTCGGTTCCGTTCCGCATCCATAATTTGGGTGCGTACGAACCCGGGGCAGACAACCGAAACTCCTACATTGGAACCTATCAATCTGAGTTCTTGGTGTAGCGTTTCAGACAAGCTTAAAACGGCATGTTTTGACGCGCTATATATGCCATTACCAGGGCCGGACAATAGCCCGGCGATGGAAGCTGTATTCACAATATGACATGCGGTTTTCTGTTTCAGCATAATAGGAACAAAAATTTCAGTTGCAAAGAGAATCCCCCATATGTTTACGTTTATTACCCACTGCCAATCCGCCACCGTATTTTCCCATAATAAGCAGCCCGTGCCGGCGTCCACCCCTGCATTGTTGAACAAAAGATGCACAGCCCCAAATGTCTGAACCGTTTTTTGCGCTAATGCACGTATATCAGCTTCTTTGGAAATATCCGTCACCACGGATAACGTTTCTGCACCCATGTCTTTCAATTGTTTTTCGGCCCTTAGAAGGGCCTCCTCCTCAATATCCGCGAGGACGACCTTCATGCCCTCATTTACACATCGATCCGCAATAGCACGGCCAATCCCACTGGCGGCTCCCGTAACTACGGCTATCTTATCTTTAAATTCCCTCATGATTTACCTCCAGAATATTTTGTATTTTCCATCTGATAGTGATCGGTTCCCTGTTTATGTTTAAAACAGGGTTATCGGTAGGGGGATTCTGCGAACATCTTTATCCTCATGGAGTGCCTCCCATGAAATCCTGCCCCCCTGGCTCCAATACATCGCTATATTTTCCATATTTTTCTCCTCTAGCAGCAATTGAGAAACGGTCTCTCCTATTTTCCCTGAGAGAAGCGCACTCGTATTTGAGTCTTCTGCACTTTCTCCTATAAATAAAGGAATAGATGCCCCTTCGGGCCCGTTGCCGCTATCGGCTATTTCGAGAAGTTCCCTAAGACCCGTGAGTAGATCCTGCCGCGTATTCGCTACGATTGCCGCCCGGCATGTCATCGCTTCGCGGCCTGTCTGAAGTGTAAAGGCAATATCTTGTAAGGCATCATCGCTCTGCTGCTCCAGATATCCCAGTAATTGATTGGCAAGCGCCATCAGTCTCTCACGATTTATGTCCGAGAGAATCACCACTTGGGGCTGATCTGCCACTCGTAAATGAATGTTGTCTTTTTCTGAAGGGATATATTCTTCCAGAATGAAATGCACATTAGAGCCTCCCGCACCAAAGGAGCTTACGGTTGCCCGCAACGGGAATTCCCGTTCTTCTCCCTGAATCTCAATTACAGGCCGCTCCCATTCCTGAACCTCCCGCTGCAAATAAAATGGAGTATTACTGAAATTAATATTAGGGTTAAGCTTCTCGGCCTTAATGGTAGGAACCAGTTTTCGATGCCACAATTGCAATATGACCTTGGTTAGCTGTGATATTCCCGAAGCCGCTTCTGCATGCCCTATATTGGATTTGACTGAGCCAATGGCACAAAATTGCTGCTCGGTCGTGAATTTCTGGAATGCTTTATTCAAAGCAGCAAGTTCAATAGGGTCTCCCAATGTAGAACCATTTGCGGCTGCCTCTACATAACTGATCGTCCGGGGGTCTATACCGGCTTTCAAAAAGTTTTCTTCGACTAGTTGCGCCTGCGCATTGGGGTTAGGGATTGTATATCCATTGCTATGTCCCCCATGATTGGTTGCCGTGGATTTAATAACCGCTAAAATGCAATCTCCATCCTGTACAGCCTTATGAAGCGGTTTTAAGAGTACCGCTCCAACTCCTTCCGCTGGAAGGTACCCATCCCCATCTGCAAAGCTTCTGCTATCTTCATGACTTCCAATCAACTGATTTTGACTGGATTCAATATACTTTTTGGGACTAGTCAATAGATTCCCCCCGCCAGCTACCGCTATTTGACACTCTCCCCTGATCAGGCTTTCACATGCCATATGGACAGCTACAGCTGAGGAAGAGCTCATCGTATCAATGGATATGCTCGGTCCCTGGAAATTGAAATAATGCGACATGGGATTTGCGACTGCAACAGACCCAAATGATGTTACCCGTTGGGCAGAGTCCGGTTCGATATCACAGGAGCAGTATTTGTGATACGTAGCGCCCACATAGACGCCAACCTTGTTCTGGTGCTTCTTCTGTAATGCCTCTCGCGTATATCCTGCACTTTCAAGCAAATTCCATATTATTCCCAGGAAAAGTTGCTCCATCGGGTCCATTAAACTGATCTCATAGGGGGTGAGATGAAAGAATGCTGGCTCTGACAGGCTTATTCGTTCCATGAAACCGCCCCACTTGCAGTAGGTTTTTCCCGGCTTGTTTCTCTCCTTGTCAAAATAAAGATCGTGCTCCCAACGGTCTTTTGGAACTTCGGTAATGCAGTCCTTGCTATCTTGGAGATTGCTCCAGAACTCCTGAAGATTTTCCGCCCCTGGATATTTCCCGGACACCCCGATGACAGCAATGTCCATCGCTCCTGTTTCTTGTTTCTTCTCCTCCTGAGCCTCTACCTCGGTTGCCGAAAATTGGGGACGACGGAATATCGGAGAAGGGGCTTTTACCTGCTCCATACCAAACCATTCAATCAATTCGCCTCGATGCGATTCCAGGAAATATTCTATTAAACTCTGGATATTCGGATATTCAAAAAGTAAGGTCCTCGATAGCGGGCCGAAGTTTTTTTCCAGCTCATCGGTTAATTCCATTGACTTTATGGAGTCAACACCATAGTTTTCTAGATTTTTGTCCTCTTCAATGCGATGTTCCGGCAGTCCAGTGGACGAAGAGAGCAGGCTCTTTAGGTAACTTGTCATTTTTTCACGCAGTAGCTCTTCTTCCTGGCTGGACACTGCCTTATTTGTTATAGAAGTTGGTTCGGCATTTTCACCCGCAGCTGTTGCCTGATCTATGCCAAACAAAGCGATCAATTGGTCTCGATAGGCTTCCACAAAATATTCCGTCAAACTCCGAATATTTGGATATTCAAAAAATAGAGTCCTCGACACCTGATAGAACGTTTTCTCCAGCTGGTCTGTCAACTCCATAGACTTTATAGAATCAACCCCATAATTTTCAAAAGGTGTATCCTCTTCGATTCGATATACGGGCAGGCCGATGGACGTTGAAAGCAGGGTCTTCAAGTAATGGACCGTCTTTTCACGCAGCAGGTCCTCTTCTCTGCCGGACACTTCCTTGTTTGCTGCAACAGTTGTGTCGGCTTTCGCGCCTGCAACCGCTACCTGATCTATGCCAAACAAAGCGATCAATTGGTCTCGATAGGCTTCCACAAAATATTCCGTTAAACTCCGGATATCCGGATATTCAAAAAATAGAGTCCTCGACACCTGATCGAATGTTTTCTCCAGCTGGTCGGTCAACTCCATAGACTTTATAGAATCAACCCCATAATTTTCAAAAGGTGTATCCTCTTCGATTCGATATACGGGCAGGCCGATGGACGATGAAAGCAGAGTCTTCAAGTAATGGACCGTCTTTTCACGCAACAGGTCTTCTTCCTGGCCGGACTCTGTCTTCTTTGCTGTGGAGGAAACGATGTATGCTTCAGCTTCTGATCCGATCGCCTGATCCCGGGATGCTTTGCCGCTTTCTTCAAGCTGTCCCTCCATGATCATCATGTTGCTGATTAGATCTACGTCTCCTTCGATCACCATGACCTGATCCGAAATACAGGCTATGCTTTGGTACAGGGCGCTCATTCCTGTCTCTGTCCTCATCGCATACATACCCACCTTCTGCATGGCCTTCTCCGTCTCCTGGTCAGGCCGCATTCCGCCATCTTTCCATAACGGCCAATTGATGGACAGCGTTTTGCCTGTACGCTCCATGAAGGATACCAAGGTATTGCGGTACCAGGCATATGCGTCCATAAAAGCATTCGCGGCAGCATAGTCAGACTGACCTGCATTACCACCCACTCCCGAACCTGACGAAAAAAGGATAAAGAAGTCAAGAGCAATGTCCTTACTGGCTTGGTCCAGATTTACCAGTCCCGCAACCTTTGGCGCCAGCACTGCCCTGAATTCCAGGCTAGTCTTTTTAATAATATAGTTATCCTGGATGATTCCAGCACTGTGCAGGATGCCGTTGATTCCGCCGTATGTCTGTTTGATATCTTCAATTAAGCCAACCACAGCTTCCTTCCGCGTGACATCCGCCTGCTTGTATCCTACCCGGGCGCCCAATGCCTTCAATTCCTCCAATGAGGTCTGCTTGTCCTGATCCAGTAGGGAACGTCCAGTAAGAATCAAAGTCACTTCCTTGGCCTGACGCGCAATCTCTTTAGCAAAAATAAGACCTAAACCCTTTGCTCCTCCAGTAATCAAATAAACCCCGCGGTCTTTCCATGGAATATCCGGTGTTTCTGACGGCATTTCTGCTTTACTCCAGACAGGAATCCAACGTTTGCCTTCTGCAAACCGGATGCGGCTATCCGCAGGGTGTCGGCTGCTCGTCTTTAGTATTTCAATGAGCCCTTCCATTTTTTCTGTACCCTCAACTTCAATTAACTGACCATGGATCTTTGGATTTTCCTTTTGCGCAGTTTTGAGTATGCCGCACAGCCCAGCGAAGAGCAGCTTTTCATGTTGAGGCATCGTTACAATCTGCACCAGCACCTTGCCTTTGGGTTTGTCATTCAGGATACTTTTTATCTTCTCAAAAACCTGGACAGCATACATTTCGAAGCGGCGATCGACCTCCTCCATTCCGGATTGCAGAGTGATACATTCCACTCCTGCCAAGGAGGACTCAATATCTCCAGCAGCAATGGTATCTGTTTCGCAAAGCATTACCACATGTCGTTCGTAAATGGGAACCATCGTGTCCTCCGCAACCGCCTGTTCTTTCCAGAAGGGTTGGAGCATCATTACACCAAGTGTTTTCTCACATGCGTCCACTTCCTTGTAGGAGCATCCTTTTATGCGCACGCAGACCTGGCCTGCCTCATCACACAAATCAATGTCATACTTCTGCGTATTATGACCAGCCCCGCTTCCTCTGCTATACCGGATCAACGCCCACATTTCACAGGGACATTCCCGAAATATTTCGAGTCTCTCAATGGCAGTCGGCCGTATTTTCTGTAGAGGGTCAATGCCTGAAGGCCGCATGATATTTTCATCATTCGAAAACAAGTATGCCGGCGGCATTTGCAAAGCAGCATTTATTATAAAGGGATGCAAAACAAATAAGCCCTCAGTATTCCTAATACCGGAAGGCAACGATAGCTTGGTCAGCACTAACCCCTGTCCTATATGCACTTGTTCATTGGCCTGATGTCCCGGACTGTAGTCGGCTCCCATGCCCCACACTGCTTCATCGTCTATCCCAGTCGAAACATGCTGAAAGCACTCCATCTGCAAAGTCTGTATACCCCACGTTTCCGCTTCATTTAACATCTTCAGTTCGGCACTACCCTGGCTGTGTAAGACAGGGTCCCCGGCTTCTGTTAATCTGCTGTAGATTTTGAAGCCAATCGCTCCTTGATCTCCCGGAAAGAGCCCTATATGTATTTCTAACGGCTGATCTCCTATAGCGGGAGCATGTGTCCATACAATATCTTTAATAATGATGTTTGCCTGACCCTTCTCCTGTACTGTTAACGACTGCTCAACCGCTGCCCGCACCATTTCAAGGCATGCCGCTTCTGACAGGACAAGCTTTCCGTCAACTAAGGAGTTTTTCAGATAAAACTCCTGGCCGTTAAAGGTTGAACTAAATCTTTGCTCAGAAAGTACGGAGGTGTTTTGATGCAGTAATGGATGTAGATGTGCAGCCGCATTGGCGACAGGCTTTTCTTCATCTACATGTATCCAATAGCGTTCTCTGGCAAAAGGATATGTGGGTAAAGGGATACGGCGGGGCTGGACATTACCGTAAAGTCTGCTCCAGTCCATATGGACACCCTTGACCCACAAGTCTGAGATTCTTCCATACTTTTCCGCTAGAATCTGTAAATCAACTGTTTCATCGAGCGTTTTCTCCTCTGAGGCCATGTTCAAGCTCTCCTTGTCCCGCTTGGCCTGTCCCCGGTAAAGGTGTGCAATACTCTGTCTTCCTCCAATAAAGTCCCGCAACTTGTTTTTAAGTTCCTCCACTGACTCAACGACCACAGCGAGGCGCTCTTCCATCGCCTCACGTCCTGTCTGCAAGGTATAAGCCACATTCACCAGATCGTGATCGGAAAACTCATTCCGATCCATTACAGTAGCCAATTGGCTTACCTGCTCCTTCAATGCTCCATCACTTTTTGCCGACAGAACTATGACGACTGGTCTTGGAGGAGTAAAGGGATTTTGAAAGTCATCCTGTTCCACAGGGAGGTATTCCTCAAGGACGATATGAGCATTAGCCCCACCGGCTCCAAAGGAAGATATCCCGGCGATCCTCGGGTATTCCCGTTGCTCGCCGTCCTCCTCCACTATCGGACGCTCCCATTCAGAAAGCCCCTGTTGGACTACAAATGGCGTTTTGGAAAAGTTTATATTAGGGTTCAGTTTTTGGGAATGCAGGCTAGGGGCAATTTTCCGGTTTTTCATTTGCAAGATGATTTTAGCGATGCCTGCAATCCCTGCGGCCGCCTCTAAATGGCCTATGTTTGATTTTACCGAGCCGATAGCACAAAACCCCGTGTCCTGCGTATCTTTCTTAAATGCCTGGGTAAGCCCGGTGACTTCAATAGGATCACCGAGCTCCGTTCCAGTACCGTGGGCCTCAATATAACTGACTGCCCGGGCATTTACGCCTGCTTTATCAAAAGCCTCTCTAATCAGTTCACCCTGTGCTACCGGGTTAGGCACGGTATACCCGTTTGTTTTTCCTCCATGGTTGATACGGGTTCCCCGAATAACGGCATAGATATGGTCCTTGTCTGCAATGGCTCGTGACAAAGGTTTGAGCAGCACAACCCCTGCACCTTCGCCAGGGACAAATCCATTCCCGCCTTCCCCAAAGCTTTTACACCGCCCCTCAGGCGATAGCATTCTCATCGTACTGAGAAAGATATAGCTTGAAGGATGAAGATATAAGTTGACTCCTCCAGCAACAGCCATTTCGCATTCACCGTTAAAGATATGCTCACAGGCCTCGTGGATTGCAGTTAATGAGGAAGAGCACATGGTATCAACCGGGATACTGGGCCCCTTTAAGTTCAAGAAATAGGATATTCTGTTGGCTACCGAGCTGAAGGAGGTTCGCGGAAAGACGGGTTGTCCTTGTTCCCACAGCTTTGGCCCGTATAAATTGAACCCCGTTCCGGTAATTCCTGCAAAGACGCCAATCCGGCCATTATACTGTTCGGCGAGCTGTTCCCTGCTATATCCTGCATCCTCGAAAACCTTCCAGCATTCTTCCAGGAATATTCGCTCCTGAGGATCCATACTCATCGCTTCCCGGGGAGATATATTAAAGAAGAGAGGATCAAAATCTGCAAAATCCTCCACAAATCCTCCATATTTACTATAGCTTTTGCCCTTCTCAACAGCTTCTTTGATGTCGGAACAGTAGAAACCTTCCCTCTTCCAGCGTTCCGCAGGGATTTCTGTTATACAGTCTTTGCCCTGTTCCAGATTGCTCCAGTACTCTTCCATATTTTTGGCCTGCGGATATCGTCCACTTACACCAATAATGGCTATTGGCTCGTGTTTCACACGGTCTCTGTTAGTAGCCGTGTTGCAGATACGATTGTTTTCTTCCTTTGGCAGGGGTGACAAAGAAAACTCGCTGGCAGCATGCAAGGTTGCGGAAATGGAGACGGATTTCTCTTCCGTCTTTATCGGGCTTCCGATTCCTGTCCACCGTACGCATTCCTTGTGATAATCAGCAATAAAATATTCGGCCACTGCTTCCAACGTCTGATATTCATAAAACAAGGTCATTGATATTTCTCCAAAAATCCCCTGCAGCTTTTGATTAAGCCTTGTAATCATGATGGAGTCTATGCCATAGCTTTCTAAAGGCTCGCTGACATCAATTTTGTCAATGCTCAGCTTGGTAACTTCTCCAAACAATAGTTTTAGCTGATGTAAGGTTTTTTCAAGAAGCAGTTCAAGATTCACCTCTGAAGAAGCTGACTCTTCAACATATTCTTTCTCCTGTGGTTGGGACGCCAGGAAATACTTTTGCAATTTGGATTGCTCACCTTCTATTACTAATAACTGATTCAGGCCAGCGGCCAGACCGTTATATAAAGCCTGGATACCGTTTGAAGCTTGCATGGCTACCATGCCAATACTTTGCCAAGCCCTCTCCGTGTCATCGTCCACATGCATCCCTCCATCCTTCCAAAGAGGCCAATTGACAGATAGCGTCTGCCCTTTGCGCCCCTTTGAGGATACAAGGCTGTTTCGATACGCGGCATAGGCATCCATAAAGGCATTAGCGGCAGAATAGTCGGCTTGACCGGGGTTGCCCATAATCCCAGCTATTGAGGAGAAGAGAATAAAGAAATCCAGATGTAGCTCCTTGGTCTCCTGATCTAAGTTCACCAGTCCGGCAACCTTTGGTGCCATTACTTCCGCGAACTCTTCCTGTGATTTATTCATAATAAAACGATCCTGTATTACTCCAGCACTATGAAGGATACCATCAAGGCCTCCATACTCTTCCCTGATCTCAAGGATCAATTTGGAGACCTCTTCCTTCTGTGCTACATCTACCTGTTTGTACTTAACGCGGACCCCCAGCGCCTTCAGCTGCTCCAATATGGCCTGTTTGCCTTCGTCTGGATTTGAACGGCCTACAAGAACTAGCGTGGCTTCCCTGACTCGCTGGGCGATATCCTCCGCAAAAATAAGTCCTAAACCTCCTGCACCACCCGTAATCAAATAAGTCCCCCGATCCTTCCAGGGTACTCTTCCCGTTGTCTCAGTGGGTTTCATCTCGTTCCAACCGAGAACCAAACGTTTACCATCCTCATACCGTATCCTTTTATTCTTTGGATATTGACTGTTCTCTTTTAATTTCTCAATGACCTCTTCCAGACCTACAGATTCCAATTCTACGAGTTGCCCTACGATTTTCGGGTTTTCTTTCTCAGCTGTCTGCAGTAATCCCAATAGTCCTGCGAAAGGTTGCTGTGCGCTTTGTGCGGAAACTGCAATCTGTATCAGTACGCTACCCTTGGATTCCTCTGTGAGAACCATTTGCACTTCCGTGAGCAGCTGGAGGGCATACGCCTGAAAGCGTTCATCCATGCTGCTTTGGCTGGCATGCAGCTTGATGCAACGGGTTCCTTTCATGAGCGATTCAATGCTTCGCTCCGCGAAATGATCCAGTTCGCAAAGCACCACCAGATGCTGGCTAAATTCAGGGCGTGCCACTTTCTGATGAGCAACTTGCTCTTTCCAGAAAGGCTCAAGCATAAGGACTCCCGTATCCGCCAAGGACCCCGCAGTCCCTGTTCCGCTTTGCGGGGCCTCATGTGAAACCATTTGAGCTTGAAATTGGCGTATTTTTACAATGGCATCCTCTTTCTGTATCCGTCCGCTTTTTACCTCGCCTAGAATATATTGAAAAAAATCCTTCATCTTCTATTGCCTCCCAGCACGTAGAAACTTCTCATTTACGTATACATATATTGAGGATTTCACTGGCAGCCTCATCAACAGACAGGGTATCGTTCATCATTTCATCCAAGAGTCTGCCGCACAATATATCATCAAAGTCTACATCGCTCTCACCTTGCGAAAATAATACATAGGCTTTTACTTGATCCTTGCTTTCAGAAGTCCAGTAATGCTCTTTAGCAAAAGGGTAGGTAGGCAGGCTGATACGGTGAGGCATCTTCCCTGTGTAAAGTTTTTTCCAATTCAAATTTATCCCTTTGGCCCACAGCTCCAAAAGCTTGGTATATTTCTTTTTGGAAATCCAAAGATCGATCATTTGTTGCAAGTCTTCGTCCCCCGAAAAAATAGACAACGATTCTCTGTTACGTTTAGCCTGTCCTCTATATAGGTTGAGCATGTTATGGCGTCCATCCACAAAACTCTTTAATTTTTCCTCAAGCTCTGCGGTAGATTCCACAAGTATGGCTAAACGCTCCTCCATCGCTTCGCGCCCCACCTGAAGCGTGTAAGCAATATCCGATAGGCTTGCGGAGAATAGCTGCTCCTGAAGAGCATTCAGCAGCTGCCGTCCCTTTTCCTTAAGCTGCTCCTCGCTCTTGGCTGACAACACGATCATGACAGGTCCCTGAGAAGCGGATTCTGCTCCAGACTGTTCCTGATACTCGGGAATATACTCTTCAATCACGATATGGGCGTTTGCCCCGCCTGCACCAAAAGACGATATTCCAGCCCGTCTTGGATATTCTTTTGTGATTCCATCAGTTGTAATTACCGGTCTCTTCCATTCCTCCAGGCTTTGCTGAACGATAAATGGAGTATTGTTGAAATTAATTTCAGGGTTCAACTTCCTTGAATGTAAGGATGGTACTAGCTGGCTGTGCTTTAGCTGCAACAATATTTTAGTCACTCCTGCAATGCCTGCTGCACTCTCACAATGGCCTATATTGGATTTGACCGCCCCTATGGCGCAGAACTGCTTATCCTTTGTAAATTTTTCGAATGCCCTTGTCAGTCCTGCAATTTCAATAGGATCTCCCAGAGCTGTTCCGGTTCCGTGGGCTTCAATATAACTAACTGTCCTTGCATCGACATCCGCACGCTGGAGCGCTTCTTCAATCAACCAGGATTGAGCTTGAGGGCTAGGTACTGTATAACCGCTGGTTTTACCTGAAGCATTAAGCATGCTCCCTTTGATTACTCCATAAATATGGTCGCCATCTGCAATCGCCTTCTCCAACGGCTTCAACACGATCGCGCCGACACCCTCTCCGTCGACGAATCCATCTGCCTGATCTCCGAATGACTTACATTCACCCGTTTTAGAAAGCATCGTCATAGCCGACAGCTTGATATAGTGGATAGGGTCTACAATCAAGTTGACTCCCCCGGCAATGGCACACTCGCTTGTACCGCTATACAGGCTTTCCAAAGCCAAATGGATCGCCGTCAATGAGGAAGAGCAAGCGGTATCTAAGGACATACTCGGACCTTGGAAATCCAAATGATAGGAAACCCGGTTTGAGATGGAATTATATTGAGGTCCCAAACCGTAATTTCCGTTCATAACACCTGCAAATACACCGACTCTTCTACTCTCACAAAGATTGGCAGGGGTATACCCAGCATCCTCTATGCTTGCATATGCTGCTTCCAGGAAAAGTCTTTCCTGCGGATCCATTGTTTCGGCTTCTGCGGGAGAAATCTTGAAAAATAACGGATCGAATAAATCAATGCCTTCGATAAAACCGCCCGATTTCGTATAGATTGTGCCCCTTTTCCCTTTTTCTTGGTCAAAGTAGGTCTTCCAATCCCAACGGTCTTTCGGAATTTCAGTTATGCAATTTTTACCTTCTCTTAGATTGTTCCAATATTCCTCTATATTACGAGCTCCCGGATAGCGTCCTGACAGCCCAACAATCGCAACATCCCTGATATTGGAGGATCGTGTCGTTGGCTTTTCCTTTGTGCTGTCAGAAGGCTTAAGGAAACGCCCTCCCCGGTCAAACTTCATTGGGACAGTAGCGAGTAATTGCAAAGCAGGGACCTCTTCAACTCTGGAAGTCTCTTCGGTCAACTCCTGTTCCTTCATTCCTACCAGCTTCTTCAACGAATCCTTTTGCGTTTGAAGAAGGTATGCTACTAGATCATCTATGGTGTTGTACTCAAAAAACAGCGTGCTGGCAAAATCTTCGATGACTTCACGCAAAACATTTGTGATTTGCACAACCAATATCGAGTCGATTCCATACTCTTCCAGGGCAACCGTTGAGTCGATACTTCCCGGTTCCATTTTTAGCGTCTCACCAAGCAAATGTTTAAAGTACGCCGTACTTTTTTCACGCAGCACATGCTCTACCTCTGCTTGTGCTACCTCTATTTTGGGTTGAGATTGTTGTTTCACTGATACTGTTTCTACGGTTCTTTTCTCTATCAATATTGATCTTCGTTTGTGCTGTCGCTTTTGCCGAACCAAGCCATCGCTTTGGGCTGCAACAATCTGCTGGCCCCAATCATGCGCCTCTTGCGCTGGGAAGAACGCTGCATGGAAACCTTCTTTGTCCAATACGGTTTTCCATATTTGAGGGTGAAGCCCTGGGCATCCAGGAATACGCCATTCCGGATCCTCATACGCCCACCAGCCATCTAGCAATCCGAAGGTAAGGTGGGTAAACACGCTACTACCTGTGATTTCATTGAGCAGGAGCAAGCCGTTGCTTTTCAAAACCGCTTTTGCATTACGTAACGCCTGGCGGATGTCTTTTGCGGTATGAAGTACATTAGCGGCAATGACAATATCATATTTACCCGTCTCAACACCTTGCCCAGCAATAGGTTCTTCAACATTAAAAATCTGGTAGCTGAGATACGGATTATGCGGCCCATACTCTTTTTCCGCGTGCATCAAAAAGGCTTTGGAAATATCGGTATAGCAATATTCCTCAATGTGTTTGCGGTATGGGCGCAATTTCAGGAATAGCGTGGCACTGGTCCCTCCGGTGCCCGCGCCGATTTCCAGAATTCTGATTTTCGCAGTGGAGTCGGCCATAATCCTCTCCTGAATATAAGCGGCAGTCGTATCGGCAAGTACTTCATTAAAGTAGTCCACCACCAGATTGTTCTTATAAATTCCTTCCACTAGTTCCATTGAGGAATTGGGAAAGATGACTTCAGTCGCAGGCGATTTTCCGGTAAGCACTTCCGGTAAAGCCCGTAGCGTTGTCTCAACCAAATTAACCCTTGCTCTCATCTGCGGATATTGCAGCCATGTACGCTTGCGCTCTTCCCATTCCTGCCAGACATCATCTCGATCCGTCAAGCTGGAGTTTCTACCTGATAGGTCGTTATCCATCTGTGCCAAAATCTCCATGCTCTCTTTCAGCCATTTGCCATATAGCTCAGGTAGTCCGAGTTTATTTTTGAACTCGTCGACAGACTGACGATCTGTCCCTGATAACCCCATGGACAAGAGCTGCTCCTGCAACAACCTGTGTAGGAGATGTTCCATCTCCCTTTCCTGGAGGTCGCCCATATTGTCTGCAGCATAGTTTTCGATAAAATGGCTTCTTGATTGTATTGCTGAAGCAATATTTTCCTGTATATCCCTGAGATTCGGATCCGAATTAGGCGGGTAGAGATCAATCTCTTCCGTCGGATTAGTCCCTTCCATCTCCAGATGTCTTGTTGTTTTCATAAGCCCCATTTGGTCTATCGGTGAGGCAAGAAGCGTCTCAAGCGCCTCCATCCCCTCCTGCGGGTCAATGAGCCCAACACCTATTTGCGCCAGTCTGGAGTAATTTTCTACCTCCTGCCCTCCATTTTGAGAGGCATTGTTTTCGCCGCTACCCCAGTATCCCCAGTTCATGACCTTCACCGGACAACGCCATTCCTGCGAAAGACGATGCGCAAACGCGTCTTTAAAGGTACTTCCGGCAGCATAGCTACTTTGTCCCGGATTCTTTACATAGGTAATCATGGAAGAGAAGAACAATACGAAATCCAACGGCTCATTTTGGAAGACCTGAGCCATGCGTACACTGACATCAACCTTTGCTGAAAGCCCTGACCGGAGCTCTTCCTCCGTCAAATCTTCCAAGCCCTTCTCCAAAAATGAAATAGCTGAGTGCACCACTCCGTTTATGTTGGAGTACTGCTGTTTTATTTCCTCATATGCCCGCTGCAGCTCCCTTTCGTCTGCTACATCCGCCGTGATATAGCATGGAACAGGTCCCAGGCCTTCAAATCCGTCCAGTTTGGCCTGGATAGAGGCATCCTTTTGCCTTCTGCCTAGCCACACCATCTGGGCCTGGTAGGTACAGGCCATATACTTGCTCCAAGCCTCTCCGATAGTGCCGGCACCCCCGATGACCACATAGACGCCTCCGGTTTTGTATAGCGTCTGTCCTTTTAAACCTGAAGTCTGTTTGAATGGGACCAAGTGCTGCCGGTACCACTGCCCATTTCTGTAAACCCACATCCGTCCTTGTCGGTCCGAAGGCAGCGTAAACATATCCGATAGCGGCCAGTCATCATCGGATTGCAGGTCAAGGATACGGATTTTCCAGTTCGGATATTCTTTGGCCATGGTGCCTACCAGCCCATGAAGACTTGCGTGAGTCGGGTTGACTGTATTGTTCTGATCCATCGGCTGAGCTTGATTGGTTATCGTTGTCCAGCCTAGCTTTTTCGTCCCGTATCCCAATAAAAGCATCGCTTTGACCATTCTAAAGAAGAGAAGGACTCCCTGCTCCTGTTCCTTGATCAAGGACTCGGCAGTCACCGATTCGCCGGAAACACAGGGTGCAATCCACAGGATATGGTCAACGGCTCCATATTCTTCTACCTTTGAGGCAACTGTTTCAATGGAATCGTGCGCTTGAAGCTCCAAGAAATGCGCCCTAGGATAATACTCCCGGATGGCCTGTCTGTCTTTGTCAGTACCACCTGCAATGACCAATCGGTCTGTCGGTGACGGGGAAACGACATCTTTTTTTACAGCAGCAGGGTCCCATTTCGGGATGAGCATTACGGATCCTACAAGCGGGTCGGCGGCACTTTCTCCTGCCGCTGCGCCTTGTGCATTTTCAATGCCGACTTCTCCTTCCAGCGCCCGGGTGGATAATCCTGTTATTCTGACGCAAATAGTTCCTTCCTCATCACACAAGTCAATATTAAGCTTCTGTACCTTGTCTTCTTTCTTGCTGCCCTCGCTGTATTGAATCAACGACCACATGGTCGGGGTGCATGCCCCATAAATCTCAAACTCTTGGAGGGCAAACGGCATGTGAGGCGTAGCTGGTACAGCGCTACCCGGTAGCCCTCCGTTCTCTTGGCCCATGATTAGCCCGATCGATGCATGCAAGGCCGAATCCAGCAAGCTGGGGTGAAGGACCAAGCTGTCCGTCATATTAGAAATAAAGGAAGGCAATGCCAGCTTGGCTAGCACCCTGCCCGGATGTGTATATACCTTCTCCACACATCTGTATGCCGGGCCATAATCCATTCCCATTTCCTCGAAGATTTCGTAACATTGCGATCCGTTAAACCTGTGTTGACCAAAATCTGCCTGTAACGCCTTAAGGTTTAGTGTCGGTTTTTGCTCTACGCAAACCTGCACCGCATCACCTTGGCTATGCACGGTATGCCCTCTTTCGCTTCCTACTTGCCCGCTATACACTTCAAAGCTGATTTTTCCGGTGTCTTCCAGAGAGAGCCTGGTGTGTACAGGAACTGGCTGGTTGTCCACCACAATGGGCCGAATCCAGTTTACATTTTTCAAACGGATTCCTGTTGTGCTGTTGTCCATATCTCCTGTGGAACGTTCTACAGCCGCCCGTACCATCTCAAGATAGGCTACGCCAGGCAGAACCTTTTGGCCTTTCACAACATGATCCTTGAGGAAAAATTCCTCGCCTGTAAACGTTGAACTGAACCGCTGCTCCAGAAAGTCTGAAGTGTTCTGATGCAGTAAAGGTGTCAAAAAGGATGATTGGGACGAAGCGGCTTCTGTTATTGCGGCGCTCTTTTCCTCATGTACGGGTATCCAATAGCTTTCTCTGGCAAAAGGATAGGTTGGCAGACTCATCCTGCGAGGCTTCACATCCTCATAAAGCTTGTTCCAATCCAAAATCAGTCCCGTAACCCAAAGTTCAGCGAGCTTTCCATACTTCCCTTTGTCCACCCATGCATCAATCATTTTAGCCATATCTTCATCGACTTCCTGAGTGACAAGCCCTCCTCTATTACGCTTTACCTGTCCTCTATACAGTTCTTCTACGCCTTCCTTTTTTTGTAGGAAGCCTTCCAATTTCCAGTCAAGTTCTTGGATGGATTTTGCAATGATCGCCAGACGTTCGTCCATCGCTTCTCGCCCGATTTGCAGCGTGTAGGCGATATCTGAGAGACTTGTATGCGGGTCATTCAGTTCTCTGAGTGCAGACAGCAATCTTTGCACCTGCTCGTCCAGCCTTTCCTTATTTTTGGCCGACAACACGACTATGACAGGATTCAGGGATGCAGGAGCAGCTTGCTGCTGACTAGCTTCTTCTGGAATATATTCTTCGATGACCACATGAGCGTTAGAGCCCCCAGCACCAAAGGCCGATACTCCTGCTGCCCTTGGGTATTCTCTGGTTTCACCGTTGATAGCAACTACTGGTCTTTTCCACTCTTCTAACCCCTGCTGAACTTTAAAGGGACTATCGCTGAAGTCGATATTGGGATTTAAGGTACTTGCATGTAGCGAAGGCACGATTTGTTTATATTTCAACTGCATAAGCACCTTTGTCACCGCGGCGATACCAGCAGCACTCTCACAATGCCCGATATTAGACTTCGCCGACCCGATTGAACAGAACTGCTTATCGCCGGTATATTTCCGGAAGGCCTTCTGTAAGCCTGCAATTTCAATCGGGTCTCCCAGTGGAGTTCCTGTTCCATGGGCTTCTATATAGCTGATGGTTCTGGGGTTGATTCCTGCCTCCTTAATTGCCTGACCAATCACACGGGCCTGTGCATTGGGGTTAGGTACGGTATAGCCGTTGGTTTTCCCCCCGTGGTTCACTGCAGTTCCTTTGATAACTCCATATATCCGGTCTCCGTCTGCTATGGCCTTGGCTAATGGCTTGAGCAGCAAAGCCCCGACTCCTTCTCCCGGTACATATCCGTCTCCCTGTCCGAAGCTTTCACATCTCCCATTGCTTGATGCAAAACTTCCCTGTCCCAACAATAGGTATTTGTTAGGATGGATGGAGACGTTGACCCCTCCTGCTACTGCCAGTTCGCATTCTCCATGCTGTAGTCCATGACAGGCCATATGAATTGATGTCAGTGACGAGGAGCACATGGTATCTACAGCGATACTTGGCCCTTGAAAATTACAAAAATACGATACCCGGTTGGCAACCGCCGAGGCATTCCCGAGAAGCCCAATCATCCTTCCCTTGGCTTGTTCCTGGGCTCCATAGAGTTGATACTCATGGTACATCACTCCGACGTAAACCCCGACATTGCCTTCTATGCCGCCAAGCTCCCGCTCTGCACAAAGAATTTCTCTCGTATAACCCGCATCCTCTATCGTTTCATAAACGCATTCCAGGAATAAGCGCTCCTGCGGGTCCATCGTTTCCGCTTCCCTTGGCGAAATATTGAAAAACAACGGGTCAAACCAGTCCACTCCATCGATGAACCCTCCCCACTTGCTGTAGGTTTTTCCGGGCTTGCCTCTGTTTTCATTAAAGTACAGACTGTGATCCCAGCGTTCCTTGGGAATCTCTGTAATGCAATCCTTTCCATCCCTTAGGTTGTCCCAGAACTCTCGGATACCTAATGCTCCCGGATATCTCCCCGACACGCCAATAATTGCAATGTCTAATGCCTTCTTCTCCTGATGTGGTTGTATACCTGTCGGGAGAAGCCATGGACGCCTACGATTAGCCGATATCGAGGCTAAAGGCTCTATAGTTGCTTTTATAGGTACTTTCGGGCCTGCATCAGGAGCCGTATTCTTCTCTGTCGCTTCTATAGCATCAATCAGCCGACCGCGATACGATTCAAGGAAATAACTCGTCAATGACCGGAGATTCTGGTATTCAAAAAATAATGTTTTCGGTAGTGAGCCGAAAGTCTTTTCCAATTCATTGGTAAGCTGCATAACCAGTATGGAGTCAATCCCATACCTGTCCATTGGTGCATTTACATCTATACTTTCAGCGGGCAGCTTGATCACGGTTGAAAGTACCGTTTTCAAATAACCCTCCGCTTTTTCCCTTAGCCATTCTTCTCCGATAAGCGATGCTCCCCCGCTTTCCATTACAGATCGGCCTGAGACATCAGTTTCCGAGAGCTGGCCTAGAATTGCCGCTTTAATCCTTTGGGGGTACCCTTCGATCACCATAACCTGACTTCTGCCGGAAGACAGGCTTTGATACAAAGCTTTGATTCCATTCTCCGTTTGCATGGCAATCATGCCCAGGTCTTGCATCGCCCTTTCCGTTTCCAGGTCGACATGCATGCCTCCATCCTTCCACAGAGGCCAGTTTATCGACAGTGTTTGCCCCTGGCGCTGCTTTGCTGTCACCAAAGCATTTCGATAGGAGGCATACGCATCCATAAAGCCATTAGCAGCGGAGTAGTCAACCTGCCCTACATTGCCAAGGCTTCCTGCGCCAGAAGAAAATAAGATAAAGAAGTCCAGAGGCAGGTCTCTGCTGGCCTGGTCCAGATTCATCACTCCTGAGACCTTCGGAGCCAGCACTTCTCTAACCTCTTCTTTAGTCTTCTTGATGATGAAGTTGTCCCGAATCACTCCGGCTGTGTGCAAAATACCGTTAAGGCAGCCAAATTGCTCGACGATGCCATGAATTAGCCCGGTAACCGATTCGTTGTGGCCCACATCCGCCTGTTGGTACTCTATATGACCACCCAGCGCTCTCAGTTCGCTTAACAGAGCCTTTTGGTCCGCAGAAAGTGATGACCGACCCACCAATACGACGGTGGAGTTTTTCACATTGCGCACAATGTCTCTGGCAAAAATAAGCCCCAGGCCACCTAAGCCACCAGTAATGAGATAGATCCCACCATCTCTCCACGGCAGGTCTGCATCTTCACGTAAGGTTTCAATTTCTTGCCACATTAAAGCCTGTCGTTTGTCCCCTTGGTACCGTATCCGTTCGTTATGCCGGCCACTCCGGTTCCCTTGTAGTTTCTCAATGATTCCTTCGACATTATCCTCTACATCAAGCTCAAGCAGCTGACCCATGACATTCGGATTTTCTTTTTGAGCGGTTTTCAGCATTGCAAAGAGCCCGGAATAAACCTGTTGGTCCTTCCGAGCGTGGGTTGCAAGCTGTATCAAAACTTTCTGTTTGGGTATGTCTAGCAGGATACTTTGCAATTCTTCAAATATTTGAATGGTATAATCTTCAAACCGACTGTCCATATCCATGCTGGAGGACTGTAAAACAAGGCAGCGAGTACCATCCATGCGGGCTTCAATATCCTCCCCGGCGATACCATCCACTTCACACAGGATCACAACATGCCGGATATCGTCGTTAGCGTTCACCCCTGTGGTGACAGGCATCTCCTGCCAGATAGGCTCAAGCATCAGTGTACCCATATCCTCAGTGATGCTGGCTTGCCGCACATCTCCTTCCAAAGCTCTGGATAAAAGCCCTTTGAGCTGCACGCAAATCTTCCCGGTCTCATCGCACAGATCAATATCCACCTTGCTTAATCCATTCGACGTCTCTTCACTCCCATGTTGCGAGATCCGGGCCCACATCACTGGAGTGCATTTTTCGGATATCTTCAGTTCCTCCAAAGCAAAGGGTAACGCAGGCTTGCCTACAGGCAAATTTTCTTCCGAACCCATTACCAAGCCGATTGTGGCCTGCAAAGTTGAATCCATCAAAGCTGGATGCAGTACAAATTCAGTTTGAGTATGGAGTACAGCGGATGGTAGGGACAGCTTGGCCAGCACGTAATCCTTTCCTCGAAAGATTGCCTCAATGCCACGGTGTGCGGGTCCATAGTCTATCCCCATGGCTTTGAAAGCTTCATAGCATTGGCTCGAAGAAAGTGGTGTGAGGGTACAGTCTGCCCGTAAGACATTCAGGTCCAGATACTGTATCTCCCCAACCCTCGCCAACACAGCCATTCCCTGACTGTGTATAATACCTTCAGCGTCGGCCCCTTCCATCCCGCTGCATATTTCAAACGCAATCTCTCCATTGTCCTGGGGATATAGACTGATGAGTACCCTGACCGGTCCGTCTGCTACAACCACAGGCCGAGCCCATACGATATTTTTCAGCTGAATATGGGTCTCGCTTTCTACTACGGCCCCCACTGCCTCTTCTACAGCTGCTCGCACCATTTCGAGGTAAGCCACCCCGGGTAATGTTTGTTGACCCTTGATTCTGTGGTCTGACAGGAAAAATTCCCGGCCTGTAAAAGTAGAGCTATAACGTTGTCCGGAGAGATCGGAAATATTCTGATGCAATAAAGGATGAATTTGGGCAGTCATAGCCAGATTTACACTGCCTTGTCCAGTGTCTGTTTCGGATAACCAATAGCGTGCCCTTTCGAAAGGATAGGTCGGCAGACTGATTCGTCTGGGCTTGATATCTCCATAAAGTGCGTCCCATTCAATGCTTGCGCCATTGGCCCACAATTTGGCTACCTTATCAAGTCTTTTCTTCTCAGTCCAGGCCCGAACCAGGGTTCCGGTGTCTTCGTCCGAATCCAAGAGTTCGATTCCGCCACCTGGATAGTTCACACGGCCGATCAGCACTTTTTCCGACGATTTTCCGTTAATAAAATGTTCAAGTTCATCTATCAGATTTTCTCTTGAATCCGTCAAAAACGCGAGACGCCAGTCCATGGCCTCTCTTCCCACTTGCAAGGTATAGGCCAGGTCCGTGAGATTAACGCTTTCGTGCAACTTAACAAAATTTATCATATCTGCTGCATAGGTTTTCAAGGATTGTTCACTTTTAGCGGACAGCACAAATAGTCCCGGGTTGTCTTTACCCACTGGGGGTAGATTCACCGCAGAGACTACAGGAACATATTCTTCAATAACCATATGAGCGTTAGTGCCGCTAAATCCGAAAGAACTTACGCCCGCACGCCGGGGTACTCCCGGTTCGGGCTCCCAGCTTTGCAGACTGGTGTTAATATAGAACGGGCTATCCTCCAGAGAAATATGCTCATTTAAGGATTCGAAATGAATGGTAGGCGGCAATTGGTGGTGCTTCATGGCCAGCAGCACTTTCATCACACTGGCTACTCCGGCCGCAGTCATCATATGACCCATATTGCTTTTCAGTGACCCCAATGCGCAATAGCCCTTCTTGCTTGTATAGGATCGGAATGATTCCGTAAGTCCCTCCACCTCGATAGGATCACCCAGCTTTGTTCCTGTCCCGTGGGCCTCGACCATGGAGATGGTTTCGGGATGAATGTTAAACCGTCGATATACGTCTTTTTCCAGCGAGATTTGTGAATTTACACTTGGGGCAGTTATTCCGTTGGTTTTTCCATCCTGGTTCATTCCCCATCCCCGAATAACTCCATATATGGAGTCCTTGTCTCTGACTGCATCAGAGAGCCGTTTTAATAAAATGACCCCAACTCCTTCTCCGGGGACAAACCCGTTTGCACGGGCATCAAAGGTAAAGCACCGTCCATCCTTGGACAGCATTCCTGCCTTGCTAGTCATAACATGCATCCCCGGACCAGCCATAATCATGACTCCGCCTGCCAAAGCAAGGTCACTTGTTTCTAAAAGGAGACTGTTGCAGGCTTCAGCAATAGCTACCAGAGAGGAAGAGCATGCGGTATCAATAGCCAAAGAAGGACCTTTCAAATTTAGCAGATACGAAATCCGAGCGGATAGAATCGAAGGCGACCCTCCCATGAGAACCTGCGCATTTAACCCCTGCCCACTCATGGACCTCCCATAATCACTGGCTGCACAACCTACAAAAACACCGCAGCGGCTCTCCGACAGTGAAGCTGGATTTAATCCGGCATCTTCAATGCATTTCCAGCTGCTTTCAAGAAACAGGCGCTGTTGAGGGTCCATCATCTCTGCTTCTGCAGGGGATATATTAAAGAACAACGGGTCAAATTTATCTACATCCTCTAAAACACCCATCCATTTGCTATAGGTTTTTCCCTGAGCCTTGGGATCGGTATCGTAATATTCATCGATTGACCATCGCGTTGAAGGGATTTCCGATATACAATCCCTGCCCTGAGCCAGATTGTCCCAAAATTCAGCCAAAGTCCTGGATTCTGGGAATTGCCCTGCCATACCAATAATTGCGATAGACTCCTTATGTTCCTGACCGCGCGGCATATCTGGCATAGCTTTTTTAGAATCAGCATGCTTGACCGTTTTGTGGGAATCATTGCTATTCGGCAGCTGTCCATAGGCAAATTGAATCCGTTCTTTAACCTCTTGCTGATTTACAAACGTTTTATCCTGCATTTTTATTTCTTTTTCAATAGTAGCCGCCAGCTTTTCTCTTATCGATTGGGCCATATGGTTTTTCAGCTCAATTAATGACTCCCTGGGAGACTCGGACAGTTTTCTTGCCAGCTGCATGGCGTACGGCACCACTTCATTTCTCGGCACTACCGGAAAAGGAACCCCTTTGGTTTCCAGTTCCGAACCACTATATCTAGTACCTGTAAATAAAATTTCCTGTGCCATACTAACCCCGAATTTCTCAGGGAAAATCAGGGTCGAACCCGCTCCGGGAGTAAAGCCGTACTTCATAAAGTTAGTAGTATAGATGCTTTCCCGACTCATCACGATAAAATCGCAAAACATCCCCATGCACCAGCCAGCACCAATCCCATGTCCCTGCATAGCAGCGATGACGGGCAGCTTGCAATCCAAAGCAATCTTGTAAACATTGGTATCGCTATATTTCGCCTTTCCCTCATGGATAGCCAGCAACCCCTCTTGGGTGCCTCCTGTGGCAAAGTAGGTGTCATATCCCGTCAGAATCACAACTTTATAATTCTCGTTAGCCTGCACTGTCTCAAACGCCTGATTCAGGCCGATAATTAGTTCATCGGAAAATGTATTTTTGTGCGCCGTGTCCTTCATTTTCAACAAGACAATCCCGTGCTCAAATTCCTGCAATTCAACCACAGACTGTACCTTCATTTGGGAGGCGCTTATCTCCTGCCCATCCTCCGACGTGTGGAAGCTGTCCAATGGTTGCAACGTGAAAGCCCGTCCTTCTGATAATTCCTGTGGACTGGCTTCCAATGATTCATCCGGGAGCTCGCCAATAAATTGAAGCAATTGTTTTTCAGCATCTTCATAATTGATTTCCCCTGCTTGCACCGCACGAAAAATATCTTTTGAATCCATAAACATGTCCTCCTAGCTGTATGAAATAGGACAAATATCGTGTTGGCTGTCTACGAGTGTAATTGGTTGAATAACTGGTCGGCCTGTTCAAAATCTAACTCACCCTGCAGTACTTTCTGTAACAAGACTTGCATGGGCTGCTTAGGCTTCGGCTCTGTAGGAGCCTGATTTGTATCTCCCGCCGACTTGTTCAATTCCTTTGCCAAAAATTTGGAGAATTCTTTAATGTTAGGATAGTCGTACACTCTGGTTGCCGGAATAGCTGTTCCAAAGCGTTTATTCACAGCCTGCACCCACTCTACACCTATAATGGAGTCCAGTCCCATATCAATAAATTGATCATCCCGGCCAATATCCATTTCATTCATACTCAAGGATTTCGCAAGACTTTCTACCAGTTCCTTCTCCAATGTTTCTATCCGTACAGCCGTTGGCGCATATGTCGACCGCTTTGCCTCATCCCTGGCAACAATGGGCGGCGGCGAAGAAGGCTTGGCCTCAGGTTGCGGCGGGGCAGGCTTGGATTCTGCCAGCACAGCTGACTTTTCTGGCTTATCTGCTACCATCTGGATGTTGGAAACGGAGCTTAGCAAAATGCCCTGCGGTTTTTCAGGTACTTTCGCCAAAGTCTGTCTCTGCACATTATCGTTGCTATGGTTAACTGCAGGAGGGCTGGAAACGAACTCTTGTACCGACACATCGACTACAGGAGTTTCCGCCTCGACGTCCCGGGATTCGCCTCCACGCGCGAAGATCCAATAGCTCTCCTTGGCAAATGGATAAGTTGGCAGACTAATCCGACGAGGGCTGGTATTCTCATAAAGTCTAGTCCAATCGAAGAGTAGCCCCTTCACCCAAAGCTCCGCCAGCTTTGTATACTTCCCCTTGCTTATCCAACTATCCACCATTTTTGCCATGTCTTCGTCTGCCTCAAGAACAGCTAGGATGTCTTTATTCTTCTTTGCCTGACCCAAATACAGCCCGTCAATATCCTCATTCCCCGCTAAAAAACTCTCCAGCTTTTCTGTAAGCTCACGGGTAGACTTAACTATGACTGCTAACCGTTCTTCCATGGCTTCCCGTCCCACCTGCAGAGTAAATGCTATATCCTCCAGGCTGGTTTGCGAGTATTCCGGCGCTTTGAGTTCAGCAAGCAGTCTTTGCACCTGTTCATCCAGTCGATCTTTATTCCTCGCCGACAGCACGATCATTGCCGGATTTTGCAGTGGAATGGTAACTTGTCTAGTCTCCTGCTCCTCAGGGATATATTCCTCAATGAGCACATGTGCGTTGGAGCCTCCGGCGCCAAATGAGGAAATACCTGCGATTCTTGGGTATTCAACTGTCTTCCCATTCATTGTGACGACGGGTCTTTTCCACTCTCCCAGCTCCTGCTGAACTATAAAAGGACTATCGCTAAAATCGATATTCGGGTTTAGTGTTTTTGAATGCAATGAAGGCACGATTTGTCCGTATTTGAGCTGAAGGAGCACCTTTGTAACTCCGGCGATCCCTGCCGCGCTCTCACAATGCCCAATATTTGATTTTGCCGATCCGATTGCGCAAAATTGCTTATCCTCCGTATATTCCTGGAAAACTTTTTGCAATCCGGCGATTTCAATGGGGTCACCTAAGGATGTCCCGGTGCCATGCGCTTCGATGTAACTAATGGTTCTGGGGTTAATTCCTGCTTTCTTAAAGGCCCTTCCAATTACACTGGCCTGCGCATTCGGATTAGGAACTGAGAATCCGTTTGTCTTCCCTCCATGATTCACCGAGGTCCCCTTTACGACCCCATATATATGGTCGCCATCTGCAATAGCTTTGGACAGTGGTTTGAGCAGTACGGCTCCTACGCCTTCTCCTGGCACATATCCATCTCCGCCTTGTCCAAAGCTTTCGCACCGTCCTTTACTCGATACAAACCTGCCTTGCCCAAGCATCAGGTATTTGTTCGGATGAATGGATACATTGACGCCGCCAGCAATGGCAAGCTCACACTCGCCTTGTCGCAAGCTTTGGCAGGCCAGATGAATGGTCGTCAATGAAGAAGAACACATGGTGTCCACAGCCATGCTCGGACCGTGGAAGTTACAGAAATAAGATACCCGATTTGCGATGGAAGCCGGATTGCCAGGAACGGCAATCATTCTGCCCCTAGCTTGTTCCTGTGCCCCATAAAGCTGGTATTCTTCATACATGACCCCGACAAAAACACCCACATTCCTATCCTGCCCAAGGCCCTGCTCTAGTCCAAGCGCTTCCCGGGTATAGCCTGCATCCTCTATCGTTTCATAGACGCATTTCAGGAATAGACGCTCCTGAGGATCGATTATCTGTGCTTCTCTAGGAGAGATATTGAAAAACATGGGGTCAAACTGATCCACACCTTTGATAAAGCCTCCCCACTTGCTGTAAGCTTTTCCGGACTGGTTCCTGTCCTCGTCAAAGTGCATGCTGTGATCCCAGCGATCTTTGGGAATTTCCGTAATGCAATCCTTCCCATCGCGCAGATTGTTCCAGAATTCCCGTATGTTTTCTGCATCGGGATACATGCCCGACAAACCGATAATGGCAATTTCCTCTGATTCGCCTGCTCTTTTCGGTTGCGGTTGGAAACTTGCCTGAACTGGCATGAAACGCGATTGCTTCCGACTATCAGAAAGTGACCTTCCCGGGTCGTTTTCCATCGTAGAAGGCTTGAATTCTTTCGCAGGGTTGACCTCTGTCTCGATTCCAAGCAATTTAATCAGCTGCTTCTGGTGGACTTTAAGGAAATATTGGGTCAATTCCCGGATATTCTGGTATTCAAAAAATAAAGTTTTGGGCAGTGTTCCAAACGTTTTCTCCAACTCACGGGTTAGCTGTTTAATCATAATGGAATCAATGCCATACTTCTCCATAGGGGCATCGGTTTCAATCTGCCTTGCCGGCAGCCTGATGGATGTAGCGAGTAATTGCTTTAAATAATTTGCCGCTTTTTCGGCAAGCAGGTCTTGTCCGATGACCGAACCCATCTCGCTTTCCCTTATCATAGAGGAGGCATCTCCAGCCTGATTCAGGGACGGTTGCTGCAGGAGCGTTTCTCTTAGCTGACTGGCATGCCCTTCCAACACCATGACTTGATTCTTTTCGGAAGCCAGGCTCTGATACAAAGCCCGAATTCCTGCACCAGTCTCCATTGCAAACATCCCCATCCCTTCCATGATCTTTTCTGTTTCCCCATCAATACGCATTCCGCCTTCTTTCCAGAGTGGCCAATTGACTGAAATCGTCCGCCCCTGGCGTTGTTCTCGCTCTACCAGCGTACTACGGTACTTGGCATAGGCGTCCATAAAGGCATTGGCAGCAGCATAGTCAGCCTGTCCTATATTCCCAAGGCTCCCTGCAACGGATGAAAAAAGGATGAAGAAGTCCAGCGGGATTTCCTTGCAAGCCTGATCCAGATTCACCAATCCCGTAACCTTTGGTGCCAAAACGTTTTGCAATTCCTCCCGTGTTTTTTTAATAATGAAATTATCGCTAACCATTCCTGCGCTGTGCACAATTCCGTCCAGCTTCCCAAACTCTTCCTGAATATCCCGAATCAAAACTTCAACGGCCCTTTTATCGGCGACATCGGCTTGTCGGAATACTACTCTTGCACCTAAAGCCTCTATCTCCTCAATCCTTGCTTTGGTGTCACCACGAAGCGGGGAGCGTCCGACAAGAATTAAAGCGGTATCCCTGGCCTGTCGTGTAATTTCTTCGGCAAAAATCAAACCGAGACTTCCGGTTCCGCCGGTAATTAAATATACTCCCCTGTCTTTCCACGGAATGCTGATCGCTTCCCCGGAGGCTTTAATTTCCGTCCATACGGCAACATGCCGTCTACCTGATTGATAGCGGATATGTGGTTCTATAGAACCGCGACTGTTTTCTTGCAGGATATTTATCATACCTGCTGGATCCTGCTCCACATCCATTTCTATCAGCTGGCCAACCAGTACTGGATTCTCCAGCCATGCTGTTTTTAAGAGTCTGGAAAGTCCCGAGAATACCTGTTGGTGATCCTGCACCGGAACGACAAGCTGAACCAATGTTTTGCCTTTGGATTCCGTTTTAAGAATATGTTGAATTGCCTCAAACACCTGTGTCGCATAAGTCCTAAACCGTGCATCAATGCTCTTCTCTTCGGATTGGAGAATGAGGCACTGCACCCCGTTCATCTGCGATTCAATAATTTCCCCGGAAATATATCCCGGTTCACATAGAATTACCAGATGCTGTTGATAGTCAGGTGCTGTTCCTTCCAGAGCAATCGCTTGTTCTTCCCACACAGGCTCAAGCATCAAAGTCTCAGGTGCAGTCCATTCCTCTGGTGCCCCTGTTCCTCCTTCAGCAACTCGTGATAAAAATCCCTTCATCCTCACACAAACATTCCCCTGCTCGTCACACAAATCGATATCTAACTTTTGCAGCGGGCCATCCTGCCTGTTGTCTTCACTATTACGAATCCAGGCCCACATCTCTGATGTGCATCTGTTAAATACCTCTAACTCTTCCAATGCAAATGGTAAAGCTGGCTTAATGGAAGCTTTTCGATCACCTGCACTCATAATCAAGCCTATCGTCGCCTGAAGAGCGGAGTCCATCAAACTGGGGTGCATCACATAATGCTCCATCGTATGGTAAACGGAAGAAGGCAAGGACAACTTGGCAAGCGCTTGACCCACTCCGATATATATTTTCTCAATTCCCTGATGTCCCGGCCCATAGGAAATCTGCATCGCCGCAAACGCCTCATAGCACTGACGGGATGAAACGGAGCCCAGACTGCACTGCTCCAGCAAGGTTTTAATATCTATAGCAGGGACCTCTGCCACCGGAACAATTACTGCCCTGCCTTCACTATGCACCACCAGCTCGGTGTCCGTTGCTCCAGACTTGCTGTAAATTTCATAGGCGATCTCCCCGCCATCTTGCGGATAGAGCCCAATACTGACATCAACCGACTCCTCCCCAACCACAACTGGACGGATCCAATCCACATCTTTTAACCGGATGGACGTCCACTTATCTTCTGGAGATCCTGCAACCTGCTCTACTGCCGCCCGCGCCATTTCAAGGTAGGCCACTCCAGGCAAGAGCTTCTGCCCCCTTATCACATGGTCAGACAGGAAAAATTCCTTCCCCGTAAAAATGGAGCTGAACTGCAGTCCATAAATATCGGACGTATTACGCTGAAGTAAGGGATGAATGCCGACTGCTGTCTCCCGTTCCAACACAACACCGCTTGCTCCCGTCCGTTTATTGATATCGGTTATACAATATCGTTCTTTGGCAAAGGGATAGGTTGGCAGACTGATACGGTTTGGTTTAGCCTCTCCGTACAACAGGGCCCAGTCAATTGCGACTCCTTTTACCCAAAGGTCTGCGATTTTTCCATAGCTGCCTTCGCTAACCAAAACATCAATCGTCGTGCCTGCACCCTCTCCGTCTTCACGAGCTCTATTTTCTTCTTTATGGCGTTTGGCGTGTCCCACGTGTAAGCCGTGGATACCATCCCGGCCTTCCACAAATCCTTTCAATTTCTCTTCAAGCTCCCGGAGAGAGCCTACAACGAAAGCCAAACGTTCTTCCATTGCTTCGCGCCCCACCTGAAGGGTATACGCTATATCTACCAGACTGCTGTCTGTGAACGGATGCTCCCCGATTGCAGCTAGTAATAGCTGCGCCTGCTCTAGCAGTTGTCCTTCACTCTTGGCTGACAGCACCACAATAGCCGATTTTGGGGTGGTAAGGGGAATAGAATTCTGCGCCTGCTTTCCAGGAATGTATTCTTCGATTATCAAATGGGCATTGGCACCCCCGAATCCAAAGGAGCTAACACCCGCTCTTCGAGGAATATTTTTCCCTTGAGTATCCCGCTGTGGCTTCCACTCCCGCGCCTCCTGAACGATATAGAACGGACTACCTTCAAGTTTTATATAGGGATTAATTGCCTCGCAATGAAGGCTTTTGACCAGCTTTTTATGCTTTAACTGAAGCAGTACTTTTATGACACCCGCGATTCCAGAAGCCAGTTCCAGATGTCCGATATTGGTCTTCACCGAGCCCAATCCGCAATGGGATTCTGTGATCCCGGGTCCCTCTGTATTCTCATAAAGCTCTTTGAAAGCTGCTTTCAGTCCGTTAATTTCAATCGGATCGCCCAGCTCGGTGCCTGTCCCGTGGGCCTCAATGTAAGAGACAGTCCTTGGATCGATTCCGGCCTTTGTATATGCATTTACCAACACATCCGCCTGAGCCCTCGGATTAGGAGCTGTCAGGGAATTGGCCCGGCCTCCGTGATTGACGGCAGTACCCCGAATTACACCATAAATATGGTCTCCGTCCTTCTCTGCACCCTTCAGCTTTTTCAGGAAAAGCATGCCGGCCCCTTCACCACGCACGTAGCCATTGGCCTTATCGGAGAAGGTTTTGCACCGACCGTCCTCACACAGCATTCCTGCTTTGTTGAAGCTGATATGGAGTTCAGGAGTGATAATCACATTGACACCGCCTGCAATCGCCATCTCGCAGCTTCCATCCTCTATGGCTCTAACGGCTCGGTGAATGGCCACCAGCGAACTGGAGCAAGCCGTTTCGATAGGCTCACTCGGACCATGAATATTAAGGAAATAGCTCATTCGATTGGGCCCAACAGACGGTGCCATACCGCTGGAGGAATACGCCTCGACACCCACATTTCCCTGATAGATCATACCGCTGTAGCCGCTGTTCGCGGTACCTACAAAGATTCCTGTGCGGGTTCCCGACAGACTCCCTGCCTGAATGCCTGCATCTTCAATCGCCTTCCAGATATAGGTCATCAACAGACGCTGCTGCGGGTCCATGAGTGCGGCTTCCCGTGGTGAAATTCCAAAGAATAACGGGTCAAACTCATAGATCCCCTCAATAAACCCGCCCCACTTGATGTTTGTTTTATTGGCCTCCTGCTCAGGGTCACCGTAATACGTCTTCCAATCCCAGCGATCTTCAGGGATTTCAGTGATACAGTCCCTGCCTTCCTCAAGATTTTTCCAAAACTCATCCACATCCCGAGCCATGGGAAATACACCGCTCATTCCCACGATGGCAATAGGTTCAGGAACAGCCTGAGTCTGTTGCGGCATGGACAACACATTCCCGCCTGCAAACCGGAAACGCTGCCGTCTAACGTGGGTACTGTCTTCCCTATCATCCTCCACGGCCTGGACAGCAGGCTCAATCCGGGCATGCACGGCAAACTGCTCGCCAAGCACGGCATCATATTCGTCCACCAAATACCTGGTGAAGTCATGAATCGTTGTGTATTCAAAAAATATGTCCGGCGTCAGCTCAAGTCGGTATAAGTGATTGATGTTGTTGGTAAATTGTGTGAGCAGGATGGAATCGAAGCCATACTCACTCAGTTCTACATGTTCATCAATATCTTCAAGTTTGACTTTCAGCAATTTTGACACGGCCTGTATCATAGCGGCCTGTACCTTGTCCAGCAGATCCGGTACGGCATTGCTTTTAGGGGAAGCTTCTGAAATTCCTGTCACCTTTTCAGGCTGCCTAATCTCTGGAGTCGTGATTAAACCCATGCTTTTCTTCATTTTTGCGAGATTGCCTTCCATCACCATAACCTGATCAACGCCCGCGATCATGCCACGATACAAGGCCTGAACGCCGGAAGAGGTTGACATGCCACTCATGCCTGTACGCTGCCTTACCAGCTTCTCCGTTTCCTCATCAATACGCATCCCACCCTCTTTCCATAGCGGCCAATTGATGGATAGCGTTTGACCCTGGCGTTGCTTAGATGCTATCAGAGTGTTCCGGTATCCGGCATAAGCATCCATAAACGCATTAGCTGCAGAATAGTCTGCCTGTCCCTGATTACCTAATCCTCCGGCTACAGACGAAAATAGAACAAAGAAGTCAAGCGGCAGATTCTTGCTTGCCTGATCCAGATTCACTGTCCCTATTACTTTGGGTGCGAGAACCTCCAGCATTTCCTCGCTATTTTTTTGGAGTATGCGGTTGTCACGAATGACTCCTGCACTGTGAATGATGCCATTGATGTTTCCGAATTCCTCCTGAATTTCCTGGATTAAATCGGTCACCGCCTGCTCCTGAGTCACATCGACCTGTCTGTATATTATTCGCGCCCCTAATGCCTCCATTTTCTTTATCTCAGCCCGTTTGCCCTCATCCAGCGCGGAACGCCCCGTTAAAATCAAGACGGCTTTATGGACTTTATCCGTAATCTCTTTGGCAAAAATGAGTCCCAATCCACCGGCACCGCCAGTAATCAGGTACACTCCGCCATCCTTCCACGGGTTACCCGCCGCTTCCTGAGAGATGTGAACTTCGTTCCAGCAGGAAACCCACCGTGTGCCTTTCTCGTACCGAATCTGGATATCCTCGAGGCTACGGCTGTTTTCTTTTAAAATGTCTATGATTGCTCCCCAGTCCTCATCCTGTCCCAGTTCTATTAACTGACCTACCAGTTTTGAATGCTCAAGCCGGGCCGTTTTTAAAAGACCGGAAAGTCCCGAGAAAAGCTGCTGCTCCTCCTGTCCGCTTATGGCAATCTGGATCAGCACCTTGCCATTGGGTTTTTCCCTGAAAATGCTTTGAATCTCTTCAACCACCTGGACGGCGTAATGCTGGAACTGTTCCGCGATTCCGTTTCGGTCGGGTTGCAGTACAATGCATTGCACGCCGTCCATCCGAGCTTCAACTTGTTCACGGGAAATCTCGGACGGCTGGCAGAGTAACACGACATGGCGATCATATACGGGCATTTCAGCCCCTAGAGCAATCCCTTGCTCTTTCCATACGGGTTCAAGCATCAAGTTACTGGAATTTGACTGAACATCCGAGGAAATCAAGTCCCTATTCAGAATTCTTGATGAATATCCTTTTATCCTGACACAGATGGCTCCAGTTTCGTCGCTCAGGTCAATATCCAGCTTCTGTGCCTTTTCCTCAGCTAGACCGTCTGCATTGTAGCGAATCAGCGCCCACATGATGGAGCTGCAATTTTTTATAATTTCAACTTCTTGAATGGCGTAAGGCAAAGAAGGTTTGATCTCGCCAGACCCCAGCGTCAAGCCTACGGTTGCCTGCAAGGCCGAATCTATCATACTTGGATGCAGGACAAATTTGCTTTGGTTGTCAGAAACGGAAGCCGGCAAGCATAACTTAGCCAGCACTTGACCCTCTCCCGCATACACCATCTCAATCCCTTGATGTCCAGGGCCATAATCCATTCCCATATCCCTGAAAACTCCATACAATTGTGTGGGGTCGAAGTTCCGACTGCATACATTCTGCAAGTCTTTAATATTCAGTGTTGGGACCTCCACAGCCGATCTTCGTGTAGCACTGCCGTAGCTATATATCACAATCCCTGCATCAGCTTCTGCGCTCTCCCCATATATTTCATAGGAAATCTCTTGATGATCATCCAGGAAAAGTCCGATGTGTAGCTGTAGTGGCCCATCTTCTACGATAATAGGCCGTGCCCAAACCACGCTTTTAAGGCAAATTCCGGTTGGCCCGCCCTCATCAGATCCTGTTGCCTGATCCACGGCCGCCCGGACCATTTCAAGACAAGCAGCCCCGGATAGAACCTTGCGTCCATTCACCACATGATCCTTCAGGAAAAACTCCTGGCCTGTAAAAGTCGAACTGAACCGCTGCTCCGAGAAATCGGAGGTGTTTCGATGCAGTAAAGGATGGAGCGAAGCAGCAGTGACAGAAGTCATGCCTTTGCCTGCCTTGCTGTCAAGCTCAGGCGCCCAGCAGCGTTCTCTCGCAAAAGGATAGGTCGGTAGACTGATCCGGTAAGGTTTGATGTCCCCATACAGCTTGTTCCAGTCAATAGTTAGCCCCTTTACCCACAACTCCGCTATTTTTTTCAGTTTTCTCTTCTTGATCCAGGTTTCAAGCAACGATTTGGCATCTTCATCCGCCTCAAACATCACAATCCCGTCTTTGCTCTTTTTCACCTGCGCCGTTAGGACGCCAGCAAGCAGATCATGATTCGCAAATCCTTCGAGCGCTTTTAGCAATGCCTCTTTTGAATCTGCCACAAAAGCCAGCCGGTAATCCATCGGCTCGCGGCTCACTTGCAGCGTATACCCCATATCCGAGAGGTTAAGATTTTCCCGGGATGCAATAAAGCTCCTCATTCTTTCGGCATACGTTTTTAGTTGCTTTTCACCTTTGGCAGACAAAACGAAGAGAACGGGATTATGGATATCGGCGGCTGCTGGTGATGTCGCAGATGTTCCAGTCCCGGGACGATATTCTTCAATAATGAGATGGGCGTTCGTACCGCTAAATCCGAAAGAGCTCACAGCGGCGCGCCTTTTGTTCCCGCGGGAAGGTTCCCAGGCGTTCAATTCTGTATTTACATAAAAAGGAGAGTTATCAAAATCAAAATGCTCATTCGGGTTCTTGAAATTCAGTGTCGGTACTAGTTTTCTATGCTTCATGCATAGCAACACCTTTTGCACGCTTGCTATGCCCGCTGCTGCAGAAGTATGCCCGATATTGCTTTTTACCGAACCTATGGCACAGTAGTTCTTCTGATCGGTTTTCTCTTTAAAGGCGGTTGATAAAGCTTCCAATTCAATAGGGTCGCCCAGCTTGGTTCCTGTCCCATGCATTTCAACATAGCTAATGCTTTCAGGCTCAATCTGATATTTGTTGTATATTTCCCGCTCCAGCTCAATTTGGCTGTTTGTGCTTGGAGCGGTAATCCCGTTGGTTTTTCCATCTTGATTGATTCCGGACCCAATAATAACTCCGTATATATGATCCCGATCAGCTTCAGCATCCTTCAGCCGCTTCAGAACCAGCGCCCCTACTCCTTCCCCTGGAACAAAGCCGTTGGCGCTATTGTCAAACGTTTTACACCGGCCATCTGGCGACAACATTCCGGATGCAGACATGCCTACATACGATTCAGGAGTCAGATATAGCGACACCCCGCCAACCAACGCCATTTCTATCTCTCCGTTAGATAACGCCTGGCAGGCCAGATGGGTTGCCACCAGCGATGAGGAGCATGCCGTATCTACGGATATGGCCGGACCTTTCAGATTGAGGAAATAAGAGATACGAGCCGCTGCAATAGCGTTACTGTTCCCAGTAGTATTGGTGAACTGCGCTTGATGCTTGTACCGCAGCATACTATATTCATTATTTAAAATTCCAAGGTAAACCCCGCATTTTTTATTTCCCAACTGTGAGCCACTATAGCCTGCATCCTCAATTGCCTTATATGCTTCCTGCATAAAAATGCGCTGCTGGGGATCCATCCCTTCCGCCTCGGTAGGAGAAATATTGAAAAATAACGGATCAAAATATTCCATATCCTCTAAAACACCCAGCCACTTGCAATTGATTTTCCCCTCTTGCGCTGGACGAGGATCGTAATATTGGCTTACATCCCAACGGTCCTTCGGGATTTCAATAATGGAATTTTTGCCTAGAGCGAGATTATCCCAATATTGCTGCACATCTTCCGCACCAGGATATCTTCCCGAAATCCCGACAATTGCAATTACTTCTTTATTTTCCGAAGGCATAGGCGATGAATCTTCTGCTACCTTTACCAGGTGGAATGGCTCGGAATCCTCCTTAGACGATAGCCTTGGGGAACATTGCAGCGTGTCAGGTCCCTTCGAATGGACTTTCGCAATAGGCTTATCCGTGTCCGGGACTGTGCTCAAGGACTGTTGATTGGAGCTTCCTCCACGCTTATTGATTTCTTGTGCCAAATATGCAGCGAATTGGCGAATGGTCGGATAGTCGTAGACCTTGGTCGCTGCTATAGATGTACCATATCGTTTATTAATGTTTCGAACCCACTCTACGCCTATAATGGAATCTAGTCCGGTATCTATAAAGTTTTTATCCGCCTCAATCTCGCTCCGTTCCATATACAAAGCCTCAGCCAGGCTCACCGTCAGTTCTTCCTGTAACAGCTCTGCAGAGTCGCTGCACTCAGCCATGCTGGCCTGCGCCTGCTTTTCAAACGAAATCGGCATCAAATTCACCTGAATGGAAGCCTCTGCCGATTTCTCCGGCTCTAATGCAACGGATGACAGTGAATACTCTGCTGGAGAATGATCCGAAATAGACTGGGCAGAGAATGGCGCAATTGATTTGCTCAACAATTCCATCTCTACAAATTTGCTAAAATCCCGGATGGTTGGATAATCATAGACTTTTGTCGCTGTTATGGCTGTATTGTAATGCTTATTAATGCTACGAACCCACTCTACGCCTATAATGGAATCCAATCCAAGATCAACAAAGTTTCTAACCGAATCGATATCGCTCCGATCTATATATAAAGCCTGCGCCAGGCTTGTTGTCAGCTCCTCCTGCAATATTTCCGCCGATATTGCAGAAGGAATAGACGACAGCGCTTCCGTCTTCTTCTCATCCTCTAATGTGTGCGATGTCTCCTCCAGTGAAGTTAACATGATCGTTGTCCCCTCCTGGTTGGCAGACTTGCTTAGGTGCGGCTGATGGTCCAACAAATTCGGTAAGGATATGCCGCTTGGTTTTTCAGAACTATTCAAAAAACCGGGTTGTATTAGGGCTGTTGGCTGCATCGCATGAGTCTGGACGGGAATTGCCTTTTCCTGAGCTTCCGTAACAGCTCTTTCTACAGAAGAGACTCTTTCTACAGATGGACTCATAATATCCGTGATCCAGTACCGCTCCCTCGCAAAAGGATAGGCCGGCAGGCTAATTCGTCGCGGCTTGGCGTCCCCATAAAGCATGTTCCAATCCATTGCCAGTCCCTTGACCCAGAGATCAACAACCTTCGAATATTTCCTTTTCCCTATCCAGGCAGCAATCATTTTCTCCATGTCTTCATCTTCTACCAGCGCCGTCAGCGCCTCCTTATTCCGTTTGACCTGGCCCCGGTACAACTCAGGGATTCCGTCCCGTCCTTCCAGGAATCCTTCCAGCTTGTCCACCAGCTCCTGCATAGACCCTGCAATCACTGCCAGGCGCTCTTCCATGGCTTCGCGTCCCACCTGGAGCGTGTATGCCACATCGGCCAGACTGCTTTCGCTTAGCTTTCCTTCCCGCATAACAGCTAGCAATCTCTCAGCCTGCTTTTTCAGTCGTTCTTCATTTTTGGCCGACAATACGATGATCGCAGGCTTTTGAGCCGTAACGCTCATCGGCACCTTCTCTTCTGCAATGTACTCTTCGATGATGACATGTGCATTGGAGCCTCCTGCTCCAAACGATGAAATCCCGGCAATCCTCGGATATTCCCGCGTCTCTCCATCGATCTCAACCACCGGCCGCTTCCATTCCCCCAGCTCCTGCTGGACGACGAACGGCGTCTGACCGAAATGGATATTCGGATTCAATTCTTGGGCATGCAGGCTGGGAACCAGCGTCTGGTTTTTCATCTGCAAGATGATTTTCCCAACCCCGGCGATGCCCGCTGCCGCCTCCAGATGTCCGATGTTGGACTTCACAGAGCCTATGGCGCAGAATCCCGTATCCGGCGTATCCTTCCTGAATGCCTGGGTCAGACCCGTCACTTCAATCGGGTCTCCCAGCTCCGTGCCTGTCCCGTGGGCTTCAATATAGCTGACCGTCCGCGCATGGACCCCCGCTCGCTCCAATGCCGCCCGGATGAGTTCCCCTTGGGCTGTCGGATTCGGCACCGTATAGCCGTTGGTCTTGCCTCCATGGTTGATGCTCGTCCCCCGAATCACCGCATGGATGAGGTCCCCATCAGCGATCGCCTTGGACAGCGGCTTTAATAGGACGACCCCCGCGCCTTCTCCAGGGACAAATCCATTGCCTCCTTTGCCGAAGCTCTTGCACTGCCCGTCTGCTGACAGCATGTGGTTGGCGCAAAGTCCGACATAGCTGAGCGGATGGAGATACAGATTTACTCCGCCTGCAATAGCCATTTCGCATTCTCCACGATACAGATGCTCACAGGCTTCATGAATCGCGGTCAACGAGGACGAACACATCGTATCGATCGGCATGCTTGGCCCTTGCAAATTAAAGAGGTACGAAATCCTGTTGGCCACTGAACTAAAGGATGTGTGAGGGTATATTTGTGTTCCTTTTCTCCATAAATCAAGTCCGTATAGATCAAAGCCCGTTTTGGTAATTCCGGCAAATACGCCTACCCGGCTGTTATGCCGCACCGCAAGCTGTTCCCGGGTGTAGCCCGCGTCCTCCAACGCTTCCCAGCAGGCTTCAATGAACAGCCTTTCCTGCGGGTCCATACCGAGTGCTTCCCGTGGCGCAATATTGAAAAAGCGCGGATCGAAATCCGCAAATCCTTCGATAAAGCCCCCCCACTTGCTGTAGCTTTTTCCATTCGCTACCGCTTCCTGTGAATCAGGATGAAAGAACCCTTCCAGCGTCCAACGCTCACTTGGGATTTCGGTCACACAGTCCTTCCCTGCTTTTAGATTTTCCCAATATTCGTTCATGTCCCTGGACCAGGGATACTTTCCAGCCATCCCAATGATCGCTATCGGCTCACGCATTTCCGCAGGGGCAGACCCAGCCAAGCTTCGGACAGGCTTCGCTTCCGCCTTTACCGCAGCCGGCACGGCTTCTTCCTCGGCGCACAACGGTGCCGCAAGTATTTCCTCCACAGGCTGTATGTCATGGCTCATCCCGGTCCACTGCATGCACTCCTGCGGGTATTCCGCTACAAAATATTCCGTCAAGGCGCGCAAGGTCTGGTACTCATAAAACAGCGTCTGGGACAGCTCTCCAAAGAAGCCCGCCAGCTTGGCATTGAGCTGGGTAATCATGATCGAGTCGATTCCATACCTCTCCAGCGGCTCATGGGCTTCGATGCTGCTGACGCTCAGCCGAGTCACCTCTCCCAATAGCACCTTGAGTAGATATAAGGTTTTATCGTAGAGCAAGTTCGAATCCAGCTTAGGTGCAGTTGCCTGGTTAGGGACAGCTGCCTGGATAGCATGGACATCGGGCTGTGAAACGGCTTTTGCCAGGTAAGCCTCAATTTTCTCAGGTTCTCCTTCCATGACCATCACCTGCTTCTTGCCAGAGGCCAAGCTTTGGTACAACGCTCTCATTCCCGACCAGGTCTGCATGGCTGTAATACCCATGTTTTGCGTCATGATCTGTTCCGTGTCCGCATCGATCCGCATTCCGCCCTCTTTCCATAGCGGCCAGCGGATGGATAACGTCTGTCCCCGCCGTTGCTTGGCCCCTACCAGGGCATTCCGGTATTCGGCGTATGCGTCCATAAAGGCATTGGCGGTCGAATAGTCAGCCTGTCCCGGATTGCCTAGGCTGCCCGATATGGAAGAAAAGAGCACAAAGAAGTCCAGGTTCTGACCACTGCTTGCCTCATCCAGATGGACCAGTCCGCTTACCTTCGGTCCCAGCACCTCCATAAATTCTTCACTAGTTTTTTTAATGATAAAATTATCGTGAATCACCCCTGCGCAGTGGATGATCCCATGGACACGTCCAAATTCCTGCTGAATGCTGTCCAATAAATCGATAACGGTGTTTCTATGGGTGATATCGGCTTGCCTGTACACCACGCTGGCGCCTGAAGACTCCAGCTCCTGTAGCCTCGTCTGCTTGTCTCGGTCCAGCGGCGACCGGCCCGTCAAAATGAAGGTCGCTGCTTGCGTCTGCCGGGAAATCTCTTCTGCAATCAGTAGCCCCAGACTGCCGGAGCCGCCGGTGATCAGATAGACCCCACCGTCTCTCCATGGAAGCCCCTCTTCTTGCCCAGATGTTTCAAGCCTGCTCCAGCAAGCGATTGTCCGTTGTCCGTTCTCATAGCGAATCCAGCCATCCATCGGGCTACGGCTGTTATCCTCCAGCTTCGCCAGGATGCCTTCCGCCTGTTCTCCCTGTTCCACTTCGATCAGCTGCCCGATGAATTTCGGGTTTTCCAGACGGGCTGTCTTCAACAGTCCCGAAAGTCCCGAAAAGAGCCGTCCTTCCCCGGCGTTCCGCACCACAATTTGGACCAGCACCCTCCCCTCAGGCTTGTCTTTGAGTATGCTTTGAATGCTCTCAAAGGCCTGAATAGCATAGGCCTGGAACCGTTCATCAATCCGGCTCTTCCCGGATCGAAAGGCAAGCACCTGCACAGCTCCGTTCAAACTCGCTTCAAGTCGCTCGTGCAAAGCTTCGTCTGGTTCACAAAGCAAGACCATTCGCCGATCATAGGCAGGGACTTCGGCTTCCAGCGGTACATCCTGATTTTTCCATGTAGGCTCAAATAGCAGTGTACGACTACTCGTAACGGCAGGCGCTTCCGCAGCTCTGGCGACCGTTAATTTTGGTTCACGCTCTGCCGCTCTGCCGCCTGTAATTTCGTCCTCACTCCTAGGCGCCCAATACTGCTCTTTTGCAAAAGGATAAGTTGGCAACGGAATCCTAGAGTACTGTTCATTTGAAAACAAGCACTCAAAGTCTAACGAATATCCCTGAACATACAGATCTGCAATCGTAGTCAAAAGCTCCAAATACTCGCGGGTATCGCTTGCGTTTTGACAATTGTAAATACATTCATCCCCGTATCTTTTCAAAGATGTTTGTATGCGTTGATCTTTTTCGTGCAGTTCAGAATGATAAACTTGAGAAGCACTGCCTTTTTCCAGCCACTTTTTAAGGGACATGGCAAGCTCGCCTTGATTACGGGCAACACAGGCAAGACGATGATTACAGTGCTTTCTCCCAAGCAATAATGTATAACTCATATTACCGCAATCCGCCTTAGGCTCCTGTTCGCAATAGGCAAGCAGTTGCTCTACCTGCTGGCGCAATTGTTTTGAAGTCCGTGCCGACAGTGGAATGAAATAACCAGGCTTTTCGGAATGTCTCCGTTCCGTCTGTGGAGCCTCTTCTATAACCATATGAGCATTCGTACCGCTGGCACCAAAGGAGCTGACCGCAGCACAGCGTCTGGCTCCAGGCTCAACCTCCCAGTCCTGCAGATGCGTATTGACATAAAAAGGACTATCCGCAAACTGAATATTTGAATTGCCCGACCGGAAATGAAGTGTAGGAGGAATTTGCTTATTCTTTAATGACAATAAAAGTTTGATCATTCCCGTAATTCCTGCCGCAATTTGCGTATGGCCAATATTCGTCTTAATGGACCCAATGGCGCAATATTCCTTCTTGTCGGTATACTTTCTAAAGGTTCGAGTCAGTGCCTGATATTCAATGGGATCTCCCAATTTGGTGCCAGTTCCATGTGCTTCCACCATCTGGATTTGCTCTGGGTGGATATGAAATGTATCATATACATTTTGCTCGAGTCGCTCCTGAGATTTCTGGCTTGGCGCAGTAAGTCCATTCGTGGTGCCGTCCTGGTTGATCGCTGAGCCTGAAATCACTCCATAGATGTGGTCTCCATCAGCAACAGCTTCATGAAGTCGCTTGAGCACAATCGCGCCAAGCGCCTCTCCCGGAACCATTCCATCTGCCCTGTCATCAAAGGTATAGCAGCGTCCCGAGCGAGACAGCATCCCTGCCCTGTCACCATACAAATAGCAGCGAGGGGTCGTATGAATATAGACACCACCCGCTAAAGCCATATCCGTTTCTCCGGTCCATAAGCTTTGGCAAGCCAGATGAACTGCAACTAACGAACTGGAACAAGCTGTATCTACAGCTATTGCTGGTCCGTGAAGATTCAAGTAGTAGGATATTCTAGCGGGAATCACGGAACCCATATGACCCCAAAGCGCTTGTGGAGGCAGGTCTTCACCCAGCAATTGTTGGTAATCTCCCTCGGCACAACCCACATACACTCCACAGCGGCGACCCTCCATCCCTGTACCTGCATAGCCAGCATCCTCCAGAGCATGCCACGCTTCCTCCAGAAACAATCGCTGCTGCGGATCCATATAGGTCGCTTCCAGTCCCGAGATATTGAAAAAAAGCGGATCAAACTTATCAATATCCCCCAAAAAACTGCCGTGATTGCAATAGCTTGCATGTTTTTCCTGGTATTTCGAAAGATCCCATCGGGTTACCTCTTCCACTAAATCGTCACCGTTCTTAAGGTGATTCCAAAGCTCATATACATTATCTGATCCAGCAAACCGCCCGCTCATTCCAATAATCGCAATGGGCTCCCTTGGTGTTAAAGCTCTCTCTTTATCCTTCTTATTGGGTCTGTCCGGCTCAAAGGATATACTTGCCGTTTCAACAGGATGAATCGTATAATCCGTGTCTTTAAGTTTTTGGATGTCGCGACTTGCATCTTCCATGTTGTCTATTGGATTAGCGCTCTGGTCCAAGACTTGTGAAACTTTATCTCCATATTGGCTTAAAATGTATAGCGTCAGTTGTTTTACCGAACTGTAATCGAAGATGTCGGTGGTTTGCAAATGAATCCCCAGCCCCTGATTGACAGCCTGCACAAAGTTGACGCCAAGAATGGAGTCCAGGCCATAATCTGCGAAAGACTCATGAATATCAATCATAGTAAAGTCCACATTCAAAGCCTCTACCAGCTTCCCTACGATAAGCTCCTGGACATACTCTTCAGCCATCTCGCTTGTTACATCAATATCTGATCGAATTCCTTCGTCACGCTGTTTCATTTGAGATTTGTCGTGTTCAGGCTCCTGTTTGTTCCGAATCAGACCATCGCTTTCCGCCACAATAATTTGTTGACCTATATCATGCGCTTCCTGAGCAGGGAAGAAAACGGACCGGAAACCCTCCTTTTCCAATACCTTTCGCCAACTTTCGGGATATAACCCGGGAGAGCCTGGAATGCGCAGCTCCGGATCATTATAAAGCCACCATCCCTCTAAAAGGCCAAAGGATAGATGGTTTAACAGAGAGTTACCGCTGATTTCATTTATAAGAATCAGACCGTTTTCTCGCAGCGCTGCTTTGACATTGCGTAACGTTTGGCGAATGTTCCGAGTGGCATGCAATACATTGGTGGCAATCGCAATATCATATCCACCTGTATCGATATCTTGTCCCTGAGCCGACTCTTCCACATTAAAAATCTGATAAGTCAGGTAAGGGTTTTGCGGACCGTACTCTTTTTGTGCATGTAATAAAAATGCTCTGGATTTGTCGGTATAGCAATATTCTTGAATATGTTTCCGATAAGGTTCGAGCTTCTGGAAGACCAAAGCGCTAGTACCTCCAGTGCCTGCGCCAATTTCAATGATTCGAATCGGTACCGACGGGTTATGCTTAATCCGCTCATTCAGATAGGAAACTACGATATCTCCCAACACTTCATTAAAGTAATCCGCTGCAGGACTGTTCTTATATATACCTTCTACCAGTTTCATAGAGGAATTAGGAAAAATGATATCGGTGGCTGGTATTTTCCCGGTTAAAATTTCCGGCAGTTTGCGCAAGGTTGATTCTACCAAAAATACCCAGGCTGAGAGATCCGGATTTTTCAGCCATGCCCCTTTCTTCCATTCCCACTCCTTCCATACAGCCTGCAGATCGACCGAAGCGGTACCCGCTACGCTATATGAATCTCCATTGCAGTACAAATACTGATTCCGTACCAAAATCTCTATGCTTTCTTCAAGCCAACGATCGTATAAATTCAGTAAGGAGGTTTTTGTTTTAAAATCTGCGATCATAGCTTTCTTTTCCATTTGCGCATATGGACATAATCCCATCAAGCGCAAATGGCTCCATAACAGCCTGCATAAGATATCATTCATTTCCTTCATCTGTAAGCCTCCATTCCCGTTCAGTCCCTCGTGTCGCTCCGTCCTGTTCCGAATAAGCTTTGCTGTCGACTGTAGTCGAGGACATTGTCTCGTATGCAGCCGCTAGGTAAGAAAGATCTGGCATCTTCTTTATTTTTACACTGGCAGAAATATGACTCTGGATGTTTTGGATATACGAAGGAATAGCTTCGGGATTTGAAGCATCGATGTCTTCCTTATTCATTTCCGAAACATTTGCCGTTTTGGCAAGTGTCTTTTGGGCAATGAACGAATCTGTTGGCTTTACAGCATCTGCAGATTCAATGGAAGCCAATTTAGTTTTAATATCCGTGATCCAGTACCGCTCTCTCGCAAAAGGATAGGCCGGCAGGCTGATTCGCCGCGGCTTGGCATCCCCATAAAGCATGTTCCAATCCATTGCCAGTCCCTTGACCCAGAGATTAACAACCTTCGAATATTTCCTTTTCCCTATCCAGGCAGCAATCATTTTCTCCATGTCTTCATCTTCTACCAGCGCCGTCAGCGCCTCCTTATTCCGTTTGACCTGGCCCCGGTACAACTCAGGGATTCCGTCCCGTCCTTCCAGGAATCCTTCCAGCTTGTCCACCAGCTCCTGCATAGACCCTGCAATCACTGCCAGGCGCTCTTCCATGGCCTCGCGTCCCACCTGCAGCGTGTATGCCACATTGGCCAGACTGCTTTCGCTGAGCTGTCCTTCCCGCGTAACGGCTAGCAATCTCTCGGCCTGCTTTTTCAGTCGCTCTTCATTTTTGGCCGACAATACGATGATCGCAGGCTTTTGAGCCGTAACGCTCATTGGCACCTTCTCTTCTGCAATGTACTCTTCGATGATGACATGTGCATTGGAGCCTCCCGCTCCAAACGATGAAATCCCGGCAATCCTCGGGTATTCCCGCGTCTCTCCATTGATCTCAACCACCGGCCGCTTCCATTCCCCCAGCTCCTGCTGGACGACGAACGGCGTCTGGCCGAAATGGATGTTCGGATTCAATTCTTGGGCATGCAGGCTGGGAACCAGCGTCCGGTTTTTCATCTGCAAGATGATTTTCCCAACCCCGGCGATGCCCGCTGCCGCCTCCAGATGTCCGATGTTGGACTTCACAGAGCCTATGGCGCAGAATCCCGTATCCGGCGTATCCTTCCTGAATGCCTGGGTCAGACCCGTCACTTCTATCGGGTCTCCCAGCTCCGTGCCTGTCCCGTGAGCTTCAATATAGCTGACCGTCCGCGCGTGGACCCCCGCTCGCTCCAATGCCGTCCGAATCAGTTCCCCTTGGGCTGTCGGGTTCGGCACCGTATAGCCGTTGGTCTTACCTCCATGGTTGATGCTTGTCCCCCGGATCACCGCATGGATGAGGTCCCCATCAGCGATCGCCTTGGACAGCGGCTTTAATAGGACGACCCCCGCGCCTTCTCCAGGGACAAATCCATTGCCTCCTTTGCCGAAGCTCTTGCACTGCCCATCTATCGACAGCATGTGGTTGGCGCAAAGTCCGACATAGCTGAGCGGATGGAGATACAGATTTACTCCGCCTGCAATAGCCATTTCGCATTCTCCGCGGTACAGATGCTCACAGGCTTCATGAATCGCAGTCAACGAGGACGAACACATCGTATCGATCGGCATGCTTGGCCCTTGCAAATTAAAGAGGTACGAAATCCTATTTGCTACCGAACTAAAGGATATTTGGGGAAATATTTGCGCTCCCTTCTTCCATAATTCCGGCCCATAGAGCTCGTAGCCCGTCTTAGTAATTCCGGCAAATACGCCTACCTGGCGGTTATGCCGCACCGCAAGCTGCTCCCGAGTATAGCCCGCGTCCTCCAGTGCTTCCCAGCAGGCTTCAATGAACAGCCTTTCCTGCGGGTCCATACCGAGTGCTTCCCGTGGCGAAATATTGAAAAACAGCGGATCGAATTCTGCAAATCCTTCGATAAAGCTCCCCCATTTGCTGTAGCTTTTTGCATTCACCACCGCTTCCTGTGGATCAGGATGGAAGAATCCTTCCATCGTCCAGCGCTCACGCGGGATTTCGGTGACACAGTCCTTCCCTGCTTTTAGATTTTCCCAATATTCGTTCATGTCCCTGGACCAGGGATACTTTCCAGCCATCCCAATGATCGCTATTGGTTCACGCATTTCCGCAGGAGCAGACCCGGCCAAGCTTCGGACAGGCTTCGCTGCCGCCTTTGTCTCAGCCGGCACGGCCTCTTCCTCGGCGTACAGCGGTGCCGCAAGTATTTCCTCTACAGGCTGCATGTCATGGCTCATCCCGGCCCACTGCATACACTCCTGTGGGTATTCCGCCACAAAATATTCCGTCAAAGCACGCAAGGTTTGGTACTCATAAAACAGCGTCTGGGACAGTTCTCCAAAGAAGCCCGCCAGCTTGGCATTGAGCTGGGTAATCATGATCGAGTCGATTCCATAGGTTTCCAGCGGTTCATTGGTTTCAATGCTGCTGACGCTCAGCCGAGTCACCTCTCCAAACAGCACCTTGAGACAATGCAAGATTTTGTCGTAGAGCAAGCCTGCATCCAGCATAGGTACGCTTGCCTGGTTAGGTACAGCTGCCTGGATGGCACGGACACCGGCCTGTGAGAAGGCTTTCGTCAGGTAGGTCTCGATCTTCTCGGGTTCCCCTTCCATGACCATCACCTGCTCCTTGCCGGAGGCCAAGCTTTGGTACAACGCCCTCATTCCCGACCAGGTCTGCATGGCTGTAATACCCATGTTTTGCGTCATGATCTGTTCCGAATCCGCATCGATCCGCATTCCGCCCTCTTTCCACAGCGGCCAGCGGATAGATAACGTCTGTCCCCGCCGTTGCTTGGCCCCTACCAGTGCGTTCCGGTATTCGGCGTATGCATCCATAAAGGCATTAGCGGTCGCATAATCAGCCTGTCCCGGATTGCCCAGGCTACCCGATATGGAAGAAAAGAGCACAAAGAAGTCCAGGTTCTGGCCACTGCTTGCCTCATCCAGATGGACCAGTCCGCTCACCTTCGGTCCCAGCACTTCTATAAATTCTTCCCTTGTTTTCTTGATGATGAAGTTATCTTGAATCACCCCTGCACAGTGGATGATCCCATGGACACGCCCATATTCCTGCTCGATGCTGTTCAGTAAATCGATAACCGTCTTCCTATCGGTGATATCGCCTTGCCTGTACACCACGCTGGCCCCTGAAGCCTCCAGCTCCTGCAGCCTCGTCTGCTTGTCTTGGTCCAGCGACGACCGCCCCGTCAAAATGAAGGTCGCTGCTCGCGTCTGCCGGGAAATCTCTTCTGCAATCAGTAGCCCCAGACTGCCGGAGCCGCCAGTGATCAGATAGACCCCACCATCTCTCCATAGAAGCTCCTCTTTTTGCCCAGATGTTTCGAGCCTGCTCCAAAAAGCGGTTTTCCGTTGACCTTCCTCATAGCGAATCCAGCCATCCATCGGGCTTCGACTGTTGTCCTCCAGCTTCGCCAGGATACCTTCCGCCTGTTCTCCCTGATCCACTTCGATCAGCTGCCCGATGAATTTCGGGTTTTCCAGACGGGCTGTCTTCAACAGTCCCGAAAGTCCCGAAAAGAGCCGTCCTTCCCCGGCGTTCCGCACCACAATTTGGACCAATACTCTTCCCTTCGGCTTGTCTTTGAGCATACTTTGGATGCTCTCAAAGGCCTGAACAGCATAGGCCTGGAACCGCTCATCGACCCGACCTTTTCCGGATTGAAAGGCAAGCACCTGCGCAGCTCCATTCAAGCTCGCTTCGAGTCGCTCGTGCAAAGCTTCTTCCGGCTCACAAAGCAAGACCATTCGCCAATCATAGTCAGGGGCTTCGGCTTCCAGTGGTACGTCCTGCTCCTTCCAGGCAGGCTCAAATAGCAGTGTACGGCTAATCGCAGGCGCATCCACTGTTTCGGTTCTTACTGCTCCGGCCTCAACCTCAGGAGCCCAACAGCGCTCCTGAGCAAAAGGATACGTAGGTAGACTTATTCTTTTCGGTATGACATTGGAATATAGCAATCGCCAATCTAAATAGAAGCCTTTGGTCCACAACTCTGCCAGCTTGTTCATTTCACGATTTGCAATCCATTTGCTCATTAATTCCTTGAAAACTTCTTCCTGTTCAAATAATTGCACTGAATCTTTTGACTGATTGTTTTCTCCCCTCCAGCAATTCTCGATAGATTCTTGTTCATTCGTGAACGATTGGAGCTTTTGTACCAGCTCGCTCGTATTCTTTACGATAAAAGCTACCCGGTTTTTCATTGCCATTCGTCCTGTCTGAAGCGTAAAGGATACATCCGACAAATTAATGTCTTCAGAAGCTATCAAAAAATCTGAAAGCTCTTGTGCATACACTTTAAGACGATGATGATTCCTTGCAGATAATGGAATCAGATATACAGCTTCTTTGTTCACAGAACTATCTTTAAATCGTTCTGATTCAGCATTGACTACAAATTGTTCGAAAATCGCATGAGCGTTAGTTCCGCCTATTCCAAAGGAGCTTAACGCCGCCCGATGAGGAGCCGACGCCTTCTCCCATTTTTGGAGACTATCAACAACATAAAAGGGTGAATCAGGAAAATTGATATCAGAATTCGGTTTTTCGTAATTAAGTGAAGGAGGAATCTCATTATGGTATAAGCTTAAAGCAACTTTAATGCACCCCGCCAAACCTGCTGCAGTATCCAGATGCCCGATATTGGTTTTGACCGATCCAATACCGCAAAATTGTTTTTTGGTTGTATACTGCCTGTACGTTTCATTTAAGGCGGCAAATTCAACAGGATCGCCCAATTTGGTTCCAGTTCCATGCGTCTCGATATAACTGATGGATTCGGGATGAATTCGGGTTGATTCTATCGTCTTCTGAATAACCTCAGCCTGACCTTTGACACTTGGGGCATAAAACCCTAATTTGTCGGTTCCATCGTTGTTCACACCTACTCCCCGTAAAAGCGCATAAATATGGTCACCGTCTCTAATGGCATCTGGGGCTTTCTTCAGTAGAACAACCCCAACCCCTTCTCCGCCAATCATTCCATCTGCCGACTCGTCAAAGGCTTTAATATGTCCGTCACTGGAAAAATTCAAGCCGGGTTGATGCACATAGCCTAAACTGGTGAAAGGAAAGATCGTGGATGCTCCGACTAAAGCGTATTTGGCTTCACCGGATAACAGGCTTTGCGAAGCCAGACGCAATCCGACTAATGAGGAAGAGCAGTTCGAGTGCACAAACAGACTCGGACCTTTAAATCCCAATTTATGAGAGATCATGGTAGGAATTGTCCCACCCTGTGCTAAAATCCAGGTTACATATTCATCCGCGTTCTTCAGGACATTAGGTGATTGCGACGCCAAATTTGGAATAAATGCTTGATAGAAACAGCTGCTTGCCGACATATACACACTGGTTTCAGGAATTTCTTTGCTAATATAGCCAGCATCCTCAACGGCTTTCCATGAATGCTGCAACAGCAATTTCATTTGAGGATCCATAAACTCTGCATTTTTCTGTGATAAGCTGAAAAACTCAGGGTCGAAATACTCTTTTCCTTCAATCGTGCATCGTCCGGGAACATAGCCTCGATTCCCGACGATTTCTTTTTCCAGCCCTAATCCAACCAATTCTTCCTCGGAAAAGAAGCGGACACTCTCCACCCCTGCCCTCAAATTGCTCCAAAACTCGGCATGGTTTTTGGCCCCTGGAAAATGACATGAAATCCCTATAATTGCGAGACTATCCTCAAAGTAATCTGGGTAGGGTGGCTTGAGGTCATCTTCGCCTGAAACCATTTTCGGTAAGGCTGTATTTTCAGCTGTATCTGTTTGTTCCGGTGTATGTGATTGTTCCGTTTGAGAATCAACATTCTCGCTTCTTGTTTCTGTAATGTAGGCACTGAGTTCCTTAACTGTCGGATACTTGAACAATGCTGTCACCGAAATATCGCATTCCAACAATTCCTTGACCCTTCCGATCATCTCTGCTGCTGAAAAAGAATTCCCGCCTACGTCAAAGAAAGCATCATCTGTACTTAGATCATCAACATTCAGAAGTTTTTTCCACACCGCTAGAACCTGATGTTCAACATCTGATTGTGGTAAATGGATCTTTCTTGTTGTTGCTAACTCGATCCTGCGATTCATTAATTCTTTTCGATCTATTTTCCCATTAGGGGTCAAAGGCAGCTTATCTAGCTCTATAAAAAATGCTGGTATCATATAAAAAGGCAAGAAAGTTTTTAAATAGTTTCGCACTTCCTTCGGATCAAGAGGAGGCTTACCGGACTCGGAATTGTTCAGCAAACAGTAGGCAATAAGCTGCTTATTTCCCTCCTGTTCCTTGGCAATCACGACACAATCATCGATTCCTGGATATGTTCTGACCTGACCTTCAACTTCACTCAGCTCGATCCGAAACCCGCGAATTTTCACTTGATAATCCATCCGTCCCACATACTCAATAGAGCCGTCCGAAAGCCACCTGCATAAATCTCCAGTTCTGTAGAGCTTGGTTTCCGGATTGAATGGGTTGTCTATGAACTTTTCAGCCGTAAGCTCTGGCTGGTTCCAATAGCCTCTGGCCAATCCGCTGCCCGAAATAAAAAGCTCTCCCGGAAGACCGACAGGCACAGGTCTAAGATGTTTGTCCAAAATGTAAATCTGGGTGTTTGCGATAGGCTTACCGATCGAAATAGGCTTATCTGCGTCGATCTTTTGAATTGTAGACCAAATTGTGGTTTCAGTCGGACCGAACATATTCCATGCGTCACAGCTGTTATGAACAAAATAAGATTTCAACGTTTCCGAAAGGGCTTCCCCTCCGCAGAGAACTTTCATGTTCTCTTCGTTCTTCCAGCCGGCTTGAAAGAGCAGAGTCCAAGTCACAGGAGTAGCTTGCATGATTGTCGGTTTTATTCTTTGAATTTCCCGCTTAAGTCTTTCGGCATCCTTTATGTTTTTGGAGCTGCAAATATAGCATTGAGCCCCCTTAATCAAAGGCAGATATAATTCCAGTCCCGCTATATCAAAGCAATACGTTGTCACCGCAAGTAGTTTGTCCTGCTCTGTTAAACCGGGCTGCTCTCCCATGGAAATAAGAAAGTTGGTCAACGCTTTATGTGAAATCATGACCCCCTTGGGTTTCCCTGTACTTCCAGAGGTATATATCACATATGCCAAATGGTGAGGTTGCACTTCCCGTTTGATTGTCTTTCTACCCTTCACATCACTTTTCAGATGATCCCAGTCTTTATCAAGGACAATACAGCTAACGTTGTTCCCTTCCAAGCGTGATACTTTCTCCAACAACCCCGATTGCGTAATAACCAGTGAAACATTGGAATCCTGAAGCATATACTCCAATCGGTCCTCCGGATATTCCGGATCGAGCGGTACGTAGGCTCCACCGGCCATCAGGATTCCTAACAGCCCAATCACCATATCTAAAGAACGTTCCATGCAAATCCCCACAAGAGTATCAGGAGTTACCCCATGTTTCTGCAAATATAAGGCCAGTAAAGTGCTCTTTTCTTTTAGTTCCCCATAGGTAAGCGATTCCTTTTCATATACAACTGCAATAGCTTCAGGTGTTTTTCTTGCCTGTTTTGCGAATAATTCAGGGAAGCACTTATCAGGATAACTTGTTCCGGTAGCATTCCAGTCATTAAGGATGATGTCCTTTTCCTCTGGTAAGAGTAAGGAATGCTCCTCCAAGGGCCAAGCGGGATTCTCCATAAGTGCTTCCGCTAATTCTATATAACGCTCTGCCATCTGTATGATGGTTGAATGATCGAACAAATTGGAGCGATATTTAATATTTAATATCATTTCCTCTTCCTGCTCTTGCAGTTCCAATACCAACTCGTATTCGCCTTCCTGGTGAATTTCTTCAACCAATTCGACGAAAAAGATATCTTTATATGGCTTGCAAAGCTGCTGAAAGCTTGAAGTTGGAAGGAAGTTTTGATAAGAAAAGGCTGCTTGGAAAACAGGTGAGCTCGTCTGCTTCCGCGGCACATTCAATTCTCGGACCAGAGCCGGAAAAGGATACGAGGCATGATCCATTCCATCGACTACTGTCAGCTGCAATTTTTTCATGAAATCCAGGAATGTCTCTGTTTCCGATATCTGACTCCGGATTGGAAGCATATTGACAAAATAGCCGATTAAATTATCAAAACGCTGCTCCGGGCGCACCATAACTGGCATTCCAACAATGATATCTTCCTGTCCCGAATACTGGTTAAGCAATACCGTATACATACCTAACAAGACTGTAGACAAGCTCGTATATTGCGCTTGGGCAAAAGACTTTACCCGTTTGACCCATTTAAGCGGAAGCGGCTTGGAATATGTTTGTGCTTCCATGCTTTGAGCCGGAAAAACAGAGCGGTCATATGGCAGCTCCAGGGTCGGTAAAGCACCTGACAGCTGTTGTGTCCAGTAGGAACGATACTTCTCCCCTTCTGCACTCGCTAACATCGTTTGCTCCCATTTAACAAAATCGCCGTAGCTCGCTGCGGGTGGCAACACCGTCGTCGATGTCTTTCCCTGTACCACGTTCTTATAGGCATCTAAAAAGCTTTGTATAAACATGCCGAAAGAACTTCCATCAAAAATAATATGGTGGATGACAACCAGTATGAAATGTTCCTGTTCAGATCTGGACATAACATAAATACGCATCAAAGGATCCTGTTCCAGCACGAATGGTTGCTTCGCTTTATCCCTAATAAATGGAATAATCTCATCTGCTTCCAAGGCTGAAATATCCTCCACTTGCACATGAAGCGACTGCGTGGGCTGCAGCTTTTGATAAGGTATCCCATTTTCCTCTTCAATCACACTTTTTAAAATAGGATACTGTTCTAAAACGATGTGAAAAGCCCGTTTAATGCTCTCAATCTCAATCTTCGTATTAAACCGGAGGCATATTGGTATATTGTAAGCATTCATCTCAGGGGACATTTTATGTAATAGCCACAACCCTTTCTGAACTTCAGAAAGCGGATTCCTTCGGAAACTGAGCGAATTTTTCTCAGTATTGACCTGTACAGTGGATTTATCTTCTTCCACCTTTTGGGCTAAATATGCCGATAATAGTTGAATCGTCGGGTTCTCTAAAATTTCTCTTGCTTTGACCTTGATCGGATAGGACTTCTCAAGGCCGCGTATAAGCTTCATGACAAGAATAGAATCGATGCCATAACCATGAAGATTTGTATTCAAATTCATTTCCTCGTGCTTGAGATTCAGTTCCCAACACAAAAATTGCACTATATACTCCTGAATCTTCGATTGAACCAATGAAACGGCATTTATGGTACTGTCATGGTTTTCTGCGGCGGTTTCTTCCATATTCGAATGTGATAGTGAGAACGCACTCCGATATTGATAAAGTGCTTGAAGCTCTTGTTTGATATAAGCATTGCGGCAGATCTTTCTTTGGATTTTCCCACTTCCCGTTTTGGGTATACTTCCCTTAAGCAGCAAATAGATATCGTAAATTTCAAGTTGATGCGTATTGGATACGGCATTCAGTATGTTTTCGACCAGACGTTTATATTCCTGCTCATGAAGGGGCGCTTCAATTTCCTGTACGACGATTACTTTTTCCTGACCATTGATTTCAGAGGAAAATACAGCGATGGGCAAGGTCAACTCTGGCATATTTTTTTGGATGGTCCATTCAATATCGACGGGATGATGGTTTTTGCCGCGAATAATGATGACTTCCTTCTCTCTACCGATGACATAGATATGATTATCCGCAATAAAGCCAAGGTCCCCGGAACGAAAAAAGCCGCCTTCTTTTGTATCTGAAAGGGCTACCTCAAAAGTGCTATTCGTTTCTTCCTTCCTGTTTAAATATCCCTCTGCCATCCGTGCGGATTTAATCCAAATCTCGCCGACTTCCTCCGGTAAGCATTGTGTATGCCTTTCAGGATGAACAATTCGTATTTGCGTCGGATCTTCAATCTCCCCACAGCTCACTACGGACTTCGATTTATTCTTTTCATCCGTGTATTGGACTCTTCGTTGCTCCAAGCTAGGGATATCCAAGTTAAGGAATCTCATCGACTGACCTGGTTTTATACTGGCGACAGGGCACAGCTCCGATAAGCCAAGGAGGGGACAAAATATATCCTCTTGTAGCCCTAATTCCCGGAATTTATGGATGAAGTTCTCGTAAGTTTCCTTCCGGATGGGCTCACCTGCACATATAATCGCTTGGAGATGGCGAAGTGAATATTGCTTAATTGAAGCTATGTCCAGTGTGGAGCAGCAATAATCGAACGCAAAATTTGGCGCTGCCGTATGGGTAGCCTGATACTTGTCAATCATATGAATCCAATTTTCCGGATTTTTAGCGAAGCTTTCTGGCGGGAGAATAATGCTCGACGCCCCGTTTAAAAGTGGGACTAAAATATTGTTATGCAGTCCAAAAGCATGAAATTGCGGCGTCCAGGAAACGACACGACTATTCCGGTCAATTCTCCATTGCTCGGCCTTGGCCTGATTCATCACACAGCTGTGACTGAGGATTACGCCTTTTGGCAAGGATGTCGAGCCCGATGTATACATCAAAAGAGCAGTATCCTGCGGCGCTGGCATTCTCATCTCTATCTCAACGTCAACGGTGTCTTCTTGAAAGATTTCATCAATATTCAGGATACGGATTGAATTAAACTCCCTCCGTGTTTGGAGAAATGCTTTGAAGTCCGTATTGGTTATGATACATACGGCTTGGGAATCCCTATAGATAGGCATCATCTTCTCAAAGATTTTTTCATCCGGCTCCGAATCTGTAATAGGTGTAGGTATGGCCACGATATTTGCATAAAAACATGCCAGCATGCTGCTGATATATTCCAGACCCTGAGGAAATACAAGAAGTGCCCGTTCCTGCTCAGCCAGTTCTTTCAATAGGATATTGCCCAAAGCCTGTATTTGATGTAGAAGCGTATTTCCGGAAAGAATTTGAGGACTCTGGCCTTCTTTCTCAAACGTAAATAACTCTTTTTCAGGAAATTTCCGGCAAGTTTCAATAAAAGAAGCGATCGGAATATCAAGGTTCCATGTTTGGTCATGTTTTCGCATCATTCTCCACCAACTCCTCAAAACACAAAGTTTATATAACATGAGCTAAAGGCTTATCACCCTGTCCATTTTGAGCTATTATTCACGTTTGAAGCATTGCCAGGAGTTGCCTGCTAAAATATATCAAAGAAAAAACGAGTGATGAGGAAGGCTATATGCCTCTTTCACACTCGTTGCTGGTTCGCATGAACAACCGCAAAGGCGTTCAACGAATCTCTATTTGGTTATTTTCCAAACAAGTTGATAATTCGTTCTTTAACCTCCGCTTGATGAAAGGTCTTCTCATGCATGATAAGCTCTTGTTCTACGATTTTGGGAAGCTGTTCCCGGAGTGGAGCAACCAAATGATCCTTTAGCGTGATTAAAGAAAATCTGGGTTTCTCGGCTAGCTGCCGGGCAAGATCCATTACATAGCCCATCACTTCTTTGCGGGGCAGGGTCGGAAATGGAACTCCCCGTTTTTCCAGTTCAACACCTCGATAATTGCCCCCATTTAACAATAACTCTTCTCCCAAGCTGAACCCTAGTTTTTTAGGAATAATATACGTGGCACCCATTCCCGGTGTGAATCCGTATCTCATAAAATTAGTCGTGTACACACTTTCCCTGCTTAGGACTACAAAGTCAGAAAATAGCCCCATTACAAAGCCTCCGCCCACCGCATGTCCCTGCATAGCAGCTATCACTGGAACTTTACAGCCCAATGCAAGTGAGTAAATATTTTCATCGGTAAACTTCGAGATTCCTTCATGTAAAGCCAACAGTCCCTCTTGCGTCCCACCCGTGGCAAAGTAATTATCGTATCCTGTTAGAATTACGACTTTGCAGGTTGAATCTTCTTGGATCGTCTTGAACGCTTGTCTTAGTCCATGGGTCATTTCAAGCGTAAATGTATTTTTATGAACTCTATCTTGCATTTTCACTTGAATAATACCTCGTTCGATTTCAAGTAATTCAACCACGGATTGTGACATTATGATCTTCTTCCCTCCTACATCCCCATCTTGTGGCGTAGACCATCAGTCCATCCACGGAAATTGCCCCGTTTCAACGTATCGGAAAATGCCCTTAAGATTTTGAGCGTCTGAAAACACCTCTTGATTGGACGCCAACGCTAGTGGTTTACACTGACGCAAATCGTTGAGTTCATCCATAAAGCGCTTGTAGCGTAAAATCCCATGCTTGCTCAATCGTCTGAGGCGTAATAAATGCTTGCGTAGCACCATCTCACTCTGAGCATCGTACGCATCAACCAACCCCCATACATGGGCCTGTTGAACCGAAACGAGCTGCGTCATTAGTGTTAAATAATGCGCTTTTTGGAATCCAATCCTGCGGACTAAAAATGGTAGAACGCAAGCAGGGAAAAGTCCGAATAGCAATTCTGACAAGCTGAACTGTGCCGTCTCGTCGGCTATCACAATATCGCTGGCAGCAATAAATCCGACGCCACCAGCGTTTGCTTTTCCTCGCACATGAGAAATCGTGATATAGGGCCCAGTTGCTAATTTTAACCACAGATCATACATAGGCTCTGGACTCATTGCATGTTCTTGTCCACTTTCCACTTTTTCACGCATTCCCTCAAAATCCGCGCCAAAACAGAACACCTCCGGCAAACCTTCCAAAACTACGATCGTAACTGACTCCTCACACAGTGCAAGTACATGCAAGCACTCCTCGATGAGGGTATTATTAATCGTATTATTTGCCTCCGGTCGGTAAAAGCGAATATAACAAATCGATTCTTGAAACCGAACCTGAATCGTTTGATAACTCATGATTCCCACCTGTATTTACGGTGGAATTCATAGATTTCTTCCAAATACAACCGCTGTCTCCCTTTCCCGGAAGCTATCACCCCCGGAATCAATTGAAAATCCAGCTTGGCGTTGCGGGTTCCAAACCGTACAGCGCCACTGCCTTTTAGTAGGGATTCATATTCATCCATAGTTAACTGATAGCGATCATTCAAATTACGCTCAATTTCAAAACGCCGCAGATGTTCCTGGCTTTGCGGCATAACAACCCCGCTATAAAATTCAGAGCAGCAGCCTGACCCGTAGGAAAAACAGCCGATTCGCTTTGGAGCATCGAATGTACCCTGATCAATCGTACCTGCCAAGGAGAGGTACAAAGTCGCCCCCATAATATTACCGACTCGTTGGCAATACGCCAATCCGGGCTTAACACGTTGTAAATAATCTGCCTCAATCTCATTTGGTTTGGATTTAGTCAACCTTCGCATCATCGTGCGATGCGCTCCTTTTACCATTCCGCCAAAAGGAGTATGAAAGGCAAGATACTGAAAGGTATCTTTATAATCCACTCCTTGCACCCGTTTTTGGTATTCCAAAAACGCTTGCTCGCAACAGTCCAGATAGGACATTAAAGACAAATCTGCATCCCCAGCCTCGCTATCTGGAATCGGCCGGCAAGTATCCATCACCTCATAGCCGTAATATCCATTAGCGCCTGCATCAATTTGAAAAACATGAGGATTTTCACTAATGAGCATTGCCACGGCCCCTGCGCCTCCACTTGGCTCAGCATAAGACCAATCCTCACTCAAGACATCCCCGCCTTCAGCAGCAATAAATCGTGAAATATCACTGGCAATTACAAGCGCCTTTGCTCCTGGCGAGACCTGAGAAAGAATAAAATTCACCGCCATTTGGAGTCCAGCAGTACCGGAATAGCAGGCTTGCTTGAGCTCGAATAATCTGCAATTCCGATTCAACCCCAAATAGTGGTGAATATATGTACTGATTGATTTCCCAAAATCAATACCTGATTCCGTACAGGTGATAAGCATTTCGATTCGGTTTTTTTCCGCTTCTGAAAGAGCGTCCACCAGCGGTTTTGCCGCATTTACTCCAAAGGTAACTGGATCTTCGTAAGGTAGGGCAACCGCCTTTTCTTTCATTAATAAATTTTCGAACCTTGCAGGATCCAATTGCCTGTGTTGGGCTAATTGCATAACATCCAGATAGGCAGAGCCACCAAAAACGTTCATTGCCTCAATTCCCACGACAACCATAATCGTCCCCCTCTCTCAAATACGCGACTCACATTTTTGCATACAAATGGCAGTATTGATTCCACCAAACCCCATGCTCAGATTCATAGTATTGTGAATAATTGCTGGTACGGACTCATTCTTCACCCAATTGCAGTCCAATTGGATAGGCTCCTCCAAATTACGGGTAGGGTGAAGTCTCGACTCCGACATTTGTAAAAGAGTAGCAATAATTTCAACAGTTCCTGCCGCGCTCAAGCCGTGACCGATAATGGATTTGGTTGCATTGATATAGGCATGTGACAATTTACAATCCTGTAATGCCCTTATTTCTATCTCGTCTCCAACGACCGAGCCTGTCCCATGGGGATTAATATAATCAATCTCTTCCGGTAACAGCTTTGCTTTCTCCAAAGCTCTTCTAATCACTCGGGCTTCGCCTTCGTAGGAGGGATTGGGATTCCGGTTTCGATCCATTCCCATATCCCATCCTGCAAGTTTGGCATAAGGTTTCTCCCGACGCCTCACGGCAGAATCGGCCCGTTCTATGACTACAACCCCGCAAGATTCCCCATAGATGAACCCGTCCCGCGATTGATCAAATGGTCGACACGCCATTGCAGGTTCATCGGCATATCGGTCGCTTCCCATCGCTCCCAAGGATCGCAATGCCTGGCATTCCATATACGAAATATCCATCAATGCCCCCATTGCAATGCAAACATCAACACGATCTGCTTGAATGGCCTCAATCGCTTGAATGATTGCGACTTGTCCACTCGCGGATGCACCACCGACGGTATAAGCTAACCCCTGAATACCGAACTGTTCGGTACATAGTCCGCACAAATCAGTATCCATAAAGGAAACCCCATAGGTCGGCGGTACAAAGCACATTTTTTCCCGGTAGGCCTCATAGGTCTGAAATAGCTCCCGTTGCTGAAAATTGGAGCCTCCAATCACCAGTCCAATACGGCTAGGATCAACGTTATCCAATTGGGCATCTTCCCAGGCTTCTTGAAGGGTTACCATGGCCACCTGCCCCGAAAATGATGCTGTACGTAACATTCGTTTGGATAATGCCTTCGGATAAGACAAGGGTGGCAGCTCCGCACCTATAAATGAAGCTTCGCCTCTTCTGCCAGGGCGTTGCATGACGCCAAATGCATGCTGCCCTTTGAACAACGCCGAGGCAAAAGCAGCCTTCCCCTGCCCAATCGCCGAAGTCACGCCAATCCCCGTAACGACTAACTCAGGTTTTTCATAATTTTGCATAAAGTGCATCTGTCAATTCCCCTATATTTTTCACGCCAGACAATTCGACGCGCGGAATATTAAGAGATAATGTTTCCATCGTCTTGTTTACAATTTCAGCCCGATCTACTGAATCTGCACCCAAATCCACCAATCGATCTCCATACTCGAACGTGTGATCTTGTAATTCGGGAAGCACTTCACGAATACAACGTTTAACGATATCGAATACTTCTTCCTTATGCATAGGTATCCTCCTAAAAAATAAATGATTTAAAACTCAACAAACCTGGTGTTCAGTAAACATGATCTACAAACGGATTTCGATGAAAACTTGCATTGAATTTTTCATAAAGCCGAGAAGTATTCATACTCCATTCCGTCTTTCTCGGTGCTACAATCGTGCAGATATAGTCACCTAACTGGTAAGACTGGGCAGCATATTGTGGAAAATGTGAAAATGTACTTTGGAAGTATCCATCCACAAACCTGGTCTCATTCATTTCAAGTACATGCAGCGATGTTGTAAAACCTGTACGTAATATTTTCGATAGGGCCTCCTTCACTGTCCAAAAAACCGTCAATAAAGCTGAGTACTCCCCTACTCCCCGCACGACAGAGATTCTTTCCTTTTCTTCCACCGTCAGTTGGCTTTCAATTGTCTTATTTCGCTTAGAATCAATCCTCTCAATATCAATGCCCATGGGATGTGCTTCGGGAAAAACAACAGCCGCTCCGATATAGTCGCAGTGGGCAATGCTCACCTGATAGCTGTGGACACCATTGATTCGAAGCATGGGCTGGCCGAAGACACCTGACTCCACACTTACGTTGCGCAGGTCTGGCTCGCTTAACAGCACCGAAACTGCTTGTTTGGCACTTAGCCTGCCAAGCACAAAGTTGGATTTCCGCCGATGGAATACCAAACTCTCGAAGTAACTACACTCATCCGAATGAAAGACTTCTCGATCAAGGGGAGCGTCTGCGTTATAATCTCCATGGACAAAACTGACGGCCGCCTTCATCACGGCATCTTCCCGCTTCAACATTAGTTGTTCTGCATACGAGGCTACGCATATCCCCCCTAGTAAACTACTAACTTAGCAGTCCAAATCAAAAAAGGCCTTCAAATCCCTTAAGGGTTCTGAAAGCTTCCTCATGGAGTATGAACTCGTCACGAGTTCTCCACTCTAAACCTTACTTATAATTTCCAAAGCTACTCTCACTAACCTGATATCACCCATAAATTCTAACTGAATGACCGCTTGCCGTTTATGTCTATCTATTTTCTTAACTATACTCCCCCTTCCTTTAAGTGGGCCATCTAGGATACATATATTGTCTCCTTCAATAATTCCAGTTGATGATTCTATACAATAGCTATCATTGCATAGACTTTCTAACATTTGTTTCTCCGAATCTCTCATTGAAGCTTCAAACTTCGAGTATCTCAATAAACGAATGATATCACTAGAAGTGCAAATCATTGAATTTGTACTGGTTACGAACTGCAAGTCAGGTAAATTCGACTCAATAAATACATAGCTTGGGAACAAAGGAGCCCATTCTTTCTTTACTATTCCTGCTACTTTAAAGAGTCTCTCTTGGAGTGGTATAAAGGGTTTGTAGACTTCAGAATCCAACCACTCATTAATAAGCTGCTTGACCTGTTCTTCCCTACCCGTTCGCACAAAAAACACGTACCAGCTCACTTAACTCATCTCCTATAAAAACGTACTGCCAAATCATCTCCTATAATGTCTACTACCCATATACATAGCTTCGCCCTTTCACTTATCCTACTTGATAAGCTACAATCTCTCACGATATATCCCTCTTTGATGGTTAACGTGACCCGCCAGCGATTAACCACAGAAAAGTTCCTTTATTTTTCATATAATCATATAATTGGAATAATGTTTTTCCATTATAATCCTCTACTCAAACCCTGTCAATTCACAGTTGATTGGAAACGGCCAAGTTCAGATTGGATTCGCAAACCTTTCTGAAAATGCTTAATTTGAAGTCATTATTATCTTTCGAATACAGCTTCAACGTTTCTGGCGGCTCATAAAAGAACTGATCCGAGTGTTTTACTCTAGTTAACTTGAGCATCTGGGGCACAGACAAATGATAGATCGTTATGTATTATTTTTTATATTTAAGATTTTCTCTCACCATTAGAACTGGGCCACAATACAGACTCATTTGAAATCGAACAGGCCCTTTTGGTTCGGACGCATTCTAAATTTAATAAAAGATTCCTTACTCGTAAATTGAAAATAAATATTTTCATCCATGAGGTGATTGAGTGTAAAACCAGGCGCTTTACCAAATGAATGAGCAGGATAAATTTGAATAGAGTCATCAATTTCTCGCTTTATTTTTTGAACACTATTATATAATTCTATTGGATTTCCTCCATTTGGGTCACAAAAGCCACAACCTTCAATGAATATTGTATCCCCAGTAAATAAGCGATCTGATAAAAGATAGCATACACTTCCCGCGGTATGTCCAGGAGTCAAAAGACTTTTAATTTCTGTTTCACCGACCTGGATTGAATCCTTGTCTTTAATTGAATGTAAATTTCTACATCTAAAATGATAAAAATCGATTTCGTTTGTTGACATGAATACCTGCGGGTTATATTTTTCCAGGAGTGGATTTACCAAATTAATATGATCCCAATGTGAGTGAGTTAATAGTATCGCTTTGAGATCGCCATTCAAATGTTGAAGATAGGACTCTACCTTTAATAAATCCCATGATGGGTCAACAATAGCTATGTCTCTTGTTTTCTCATCCATTACAAAATATACATAATTGATGAAATTCATAAAACAGACTCTTAACTGTTCCATATGAAAAGTCAGATTCATATCAGCTTCACCGAACCACCTTCCCAATGGTTAATTAAAAACAACAACATTCTGATTTAAGGTTTTGGGCCACTTCACTTTTTAGAAATACTTACTATTTAATTATAAAGGCCTAATTTCGTTGTCCTATGATTATAACAATTGATGCAATAGAAAGGCTCCAACTCTCTGTTACAAGATCGCTTAATTTTTCCAAAACAAAAAACGCCTCTCCGTATGTTAACGGTGAGACGTTTTTTGTTGATCCTACATACCTGTTACGGAGTATTCCGCAGGTACACAGAACCTCGCGTTATTTTCGTTCAATTAACTTTGATGTGTCCATGGTAATTCAAGAATGCCGAGGACCGGGATCGAACCGGTACGGTAGTCACCTACCGCAGGATTTTAAGTCCTGTGCGTCTGCCAATTCCGCCACCCCGGCATAAATTTAGGAACGCTAATCTTTACACTTACTTGTCTTACAAGTATCTGAGAAACATGCATCTGATTAAAAAGTGTTCTCGTTATGTAAATGTCGTTCAATTGGGCACCAACATATAATACGATAATTTTATCGAATTGTAAAGTGTTTTTAAAAAAAAATAATAAAATTCTCTTTTTGTATAACTTGTGCACATTTGAATTACACTAATAAACGTCTTTCCAAACTACCAGAAGGGGTGTTACGAATGCGTGAAGGTATGATTCCAGCTGTTCTTGGAACGGTAGTATCGGCTTCAGGCGCTGTGTTGCTGAGCAGTAAGTACAAACTTGCAGCTACAGGCATTCTCGGTTTCGGACTGGCTCATGTTGTTCTGGGAGCGATTGATCTGATTGAGCATCGCTAGTTGTTTGGGAAGTACCGGGCGGGATTTACTCCCTCCCGGTTTTATTTTTATCAACGTTTAGTCTGGAGCACAAGCGTTTATGTAAAGTATAGAAGCTGAATATGCCTAATAAAAGGAGCTGTGATGTGCTATGAGAGATAATAACTCTGAAAAGAATCGTACTGACGATCAAATCGAACATAAACAATCCCTGGACAAGCGCGAGCCAGGATTTAATCGCATTCCTGACACCGATGCAGATACACCTGCTGCTACTGATATGATTGATGAAGCCATAGGTCGCGGGATAGACAAGTTACGTAACGATTTCACAAAATAAAGCATGGGTAATAAGACACAGGTTTGTGACCAGTCCTTAATTCATTTGTTTTGATATGTACAGTGATTTCGTAAAATCACTTAAAGATCAGCATGATCCAGCCAATGATTGATATCCACAGCACGATGCTGATTAAGAGTCCACACATGATACCAAAAGAGAAATTACCTTCACTCTTCGGTACAGCACTACCAAATTTCAATCTAAGCTTCATTTGATTCCAGTTCATAGAACCCCCTCCTTAAGTTCTATTTCGGAATATGAAGCTTATTTTTGTAGACCTATAGTCATGTTTTCAAAAATAAAATAGGGTTTTTCGTCCTATCATCCTGATCGCGGAAATAGGATTACAGCTATACCGACCAAACAAATCAATCCACCAATGAAATCGTACAAGTCGGGTGTCTTTTTATCAATCCACCAGCCCCATGCAATGGAAAGAACAATAAAGACACCTCCGTATGCTGCATATACACGCCCAAAGGAGGAAAAAACCTGAAAGGTAGCAATGATTCCATACACAGCCAAGATTACTCCGCCGCAAAGTCCGACATACCATGTCTTTCCTTCACGCAGCCACTGCCAAATCAAATATCCTCCTCCAATTTCAGCGATGCCAGCCAATATAAAAAGTAAAGCTGCCTTTAACACCATTTCACATCCCTAATTCTTCAAATTCTTTTCGATTTTTTTGGATATCTCATTAGAGCACTCGACCTAAAAGGATAATCAATGCAATCACGCCAACCAGAATCAGCAGGTTGCTGACCTGACGCCATAAGCTAGGCACTCCCTCGGAGAGAAGCTTCCGCTGATTGGCATCAAAGTTCGCTTTGGCTCCTTCAGCATCTGCTGACCTAGAGAATGGTCTGTTTTCTTCATTCATAAGAGCACCTCCTTTTCAATCCACTTTAATCATACCAAACTTTTCCGTCGATTTCGCGTTGCTCTTATGCATATACTTCACATATATTTCTGATTGCATCTTCATATATGTGAAGTGTACATCCATATGTCAATATTTCGCTGAATATAAAGTATGATGTCGAATCAAGGTAGAGTGGGTATTTAGACGTCTTTCATTGCAGGCCGGTAGTTATGGTATAATTTAGCCAACTTGTTCAAGATCGTAACCAGCGCTCAATCGTTTACTCCAATTGTAATTAAATTCACATCCAGAATCCACATCCCGGTTACAACCTGCATTTTCTGTTTGTAAACCCAGGAGGAGGATACCGATGTCCCCAATCTTTATAGCAAGTTTAATGATGATGGGCATATTTTTATTTCAGGCAGCCATCGTTCTCGGCATCATACATTGGATTTCAAAACGAACCCAACGTCCAGCACAAACCAAAATGTATCTTGCAATGGGTTTGCTCGTTGTAATTTTAGGTTTCCTTGTGTGGGACAACTGGATACACTTACAGGAATTCAATGGATGGGCCACGATTAGTCTGCTGGTGATTATTATTAGCGCCTATATACAGCTTAGAAAGCAAAAAGAAAAATACTAATCCCATTACCATGCATCAAAGGAGGAGCGCCATGAAATCTCACTCAACACGCTTTTGGTTACAGAGGGTGCTACTGCTAATGCTTGTTTTACTCTTCAGCGGCTCTCAGCAATCATTCATTGTTGCCGATGCCGCCCCGCCAATTAATGTTCAGGCCTCTGCCAAAGCCAAGCAATTACTTGCCTACCTATCTAATGTACCGGATGATATGCTAATTTCCGGGCAGCATGATTACTTAGAGGCACCGGATGAACAAAATAACAAGCTACAACAAATCAGCGGACAATACGCAGGACTTCACGGCTATGAGTTTGGAGGATTGGCTAACCAGTCCCGTACGGCCCTACGAGAGCAACGTCAGCATGTTGTGAATAGTGCTATCCAATGGAGTCAGGACGGCGGAATCGTAGCTGTTACCTTCCATCAGGCGCTTCCTGGCAAACCCAAAACGTGGAAAAACGTACAAGCAAAAATTACTCAAGCTGAATTTAATCGTTACATCACGCCGGGTACCCCGCAATATAAACAACTGATCGCTGATCTGGATGAGGTGGCTTTGTCCCTTAAGACCTTACGAGACGCGGATGTACCTGTTTTATGGAGGCCCTATCATGAAATGAACGGCAACTGGTTTTGGTGGGGAAACAAGCAAAATTATGCTAAGTTGTGGAATCTAATGTATGATCGGTTCACTCATGTCCATCATCTGGATAACCTGTTGTGGGTGTGGAGTCCCAATGCTCCAAACGCATATAGCACTCCCTATAATTTGTCCTTCCCAGGTATTAACCGAGTAGATATTCTTGCAGCTGATATCTATAACAATGATTACAAACCCTCCTACTACACCGAATTGCTAAAGCTTGCGCAGGGCAAGCCTATGGGAATCGGAGAAAGTGATATTCTGCCAAGTGCGAAGGTGCTGCAAAATCAGCCAGCCTGGGCCTATGCCATGACATGGGGAAAGGAGCTGTCTGCAACCAATTCACAAGCAGCAATCAGACATTTTATGAACCAAAATAATATCATCACACGAGACCTTCTTCATGAGTCCCTACGCTGAAAGAAAAAAGCTTCCACTTCGCTTTAGGAGCAAAGTGGAAGCTTTTTTATACCAAATCCAAATAAAGCTCTCTAACTATTTCTAATAACCTCTTCTAGATCAATATCGGCATACGCCTCTTCACCAAGATGTACGGATACAATGGTGTAGATCCGCTTGGACAGTCTAGACATCAGCCGATCACCCGGTGCTACAGAATATTCTTCCCGATAATCTCCAATTTTGTGAAAACCGCTGGACATATGGATGTACAAGTTGCCCCTACGTGTTTTACCATGCACCAACATCAAATCTCCTCCTGCTGTGTAACCAACCTAATTTCCCTGTTACATGTATATCGGTCAGAACAAGATAGGATATAAGTCCCTGGTACCCTCTTTCGTTTCACATGTTAGTGCACGTAAACGAAACGGGTCTGCCAGTGATGTGACAGACCCGTTTTTGTAAACCCATTTTCGTGATTTAGGAAGAAACTATTCTTGATAGGATTCTGCTATTGCATTCGCTGCAATGATTGCATTATACACGTCAGCAGGACTAACCGGGAACGGCATGTTGACCATTGTATCATTCGATGCACAAGCAGCTTCAGCCACTTGGCGCCATTCAGCCTCAACAAATTCCTCTACACCCAAGTCACGAAGCGTCAATGGAAGGCCTACATCCTTAACCAGTTTAATCACGGTTTCCAGTTCTTCTTTCGGTGCATTTTCCAGCACTAGCTGGGTTAACAAACCGAATGTAACTTTCTCACCATGCTGTGCTTTATGAAGCGAAGGAACAGCCGTCATGCCGTTATGAATGGCGTGTGCTGCTGCCAACCCACCTGATTCTGCACCAACACCGCTCAGATAAATGGTAGCTTCAATCGTATCCTCCACCGCACGAGTATATACTTTCCGATCCACAGCACGTTTGGCCTTCACAGCATTTTCCAGCAACGTATCATAACAAAGACGAGCAAGTCCCAATCCTGTAGTGGAAGGCTTGTTCAGAACCAGGTTATCCCCGTTAGCCTGATAGCAAGCACGAGCTTCAAAATAAGTGGCCAGTGCATCACCGATTCCAGCTGCAAAGAAACGTGCAGGCGCTGCTGCCAGAATGCCTGTATCCGCCAGTACAACGTCTGGATTAGTAGGCAGGAACAGATATTCATCAAAAGAGCCATCTTTTTTGTATATAACCGCAAGCGCGGTACAAGGAGCATCTGTAGAAGCAATCGTTGGGAAAATAACAACAGGCAGCTTTTCATAATAAGCGGTTGCCTTGGCGGTATCCAACGTTTTTCCCCCGCCAATCCCTATGATAATGTTCGAACCATGTTTACGCACCAATTCACGGTTACGATCAATCTCTTCTTTTGTACATTCATATTGGAATTTCTCGAAGACCACCTGGTTACCAGCTGCTTCAATTGAAGCACCTGCCTCCTTTTGAGCCCTTTCAAGTATGAACTCATCACAAATGACAAAGGCTTTATCGCCATAATCCTTAATATAGTCATTTAACGACGAGAGTAGATTTTGTCCAGAAATAAATTTCTTGGGTGAAGTAACGGACCTTACAACGTTTGCCATGTAAATTCCTCCTCAGCTTTGACTCATACTCAAATTAATAATGATTTGGGCATGTGACCCTTTAACTATAAACCTCTTTTCACGTTATTAAAAGGCTTATTATGGAATATTTTATGAACAAATTGTGTATCTATTATACTTGAACAGTCGAGCGCCATTCAGAATACAGGATACCCATCATGATACGATCATAACTGTTACCATCACGAAGAACAGCAGAACGAACTCTACCCTCAAGCTGGAACCCCGCCTTCTCATAAGTTCGGATCGCTTGTGTATTGTACTCAATCACATCCAAGCCGACCCGATTTAAATTGAGCTCATAAAACGCATAACGAAGAATGAGACCTACAGCTTCTGCCCCAAAGCCCTTGCCACGGTAGTCCGTATTACCTATACCTATTGCCAGCTGCCCGCTGCGATTATTCCACTCAATTCCGTGGATAGCAACAAATCCGATCAAGACATCATCTGCCAATGTTCTTAATCGAAAATAGACCTCGTTAGAGCTGGGAGATCCTTCTGACTCCATCTGTTTCAACGTGTAAGGGAGCGCCAAATCCGTATCTACATTTCGCAGATACTTCGCATCCTCACCCCATTTGAACATCACTTCGGCATCTTCTTCCCTGACTGCGGCCAGTTTTATTCGTTCCCCATAAAATAAATTTTCGATCTTAATGACTCTTCAGCTCCTATTATGAATTGTGTGCCATGTTTTCCGTCATAATTGTCATCCTATCCGATGTCCGCAATATAAGCTCTCCCTTTTAATTCAATGTTTAAATTTTACAAAATAATCAAACATAACACAACCAAATCATTACAGTTGTCATTGTGTGATACACAAAAAGACCTTGCAGCTGCAAGGTCTTCATATTCCTAGTATTTAAATAACATAGCAACCAGTTGATATCCAGCTCCAATCGTCCAGAACAGTACATAATCACCGCGCCGGATACGACCCGATTCAATACCTTCATATAGAGCAATGAACGGGCTACTGGTACCTGTGTAACCATATCGATCACCCACATAAATCATTTGGGCATCCTCTAGCTCCAAGTGATCCTGAATCTTTAATACATTTGCTAACGAGAACTGAGACAGACAATAAGCCCGTACATCCCGAGGCGTCAGCCCATTCTTTTTTAAAATGCGTTCAAGCAGATCAAATGTAGGAGGCAAGGCCATATTGGCGTCGAACGGAAGCCACTGAATATATTTTCCGGGGGCGTTCCTTTGGAGTGTTGCCGCTAACCCCCGAGCCGGGTACAAAATTTTATCTATATTGACTGGGTCCGTAAAATACATAGAATCTATAAATCCGGTGTCTTCTTCTGTACGCTCCAAAATAGCCGCACATGCAGCATCTCCATAGTTCGCATAAGTAATCTCATCCTCCGGACCGGAAATGAGTGAATTATAATCCGAACCGATAATAAGCGCTGTCCGCACGTCAGGATTAGATAACATCGACCGACTGACTTGATCGACAGCGACTGTCATCCCTGCACAATTCGCGTTGGAATCCATCACGGCCACATCATGTCTGGCCCCAATCGCCTGGTGAACAAACAATGCATTCATCGGAAACAGTGACTCAGGAACTTGAGTGGAGAACACGATCATATCCACGTCACGGCCTGTCATACCAGCCTGTTCCAGAGCTTTTTGCGCAGCCGCAATTCCCATTGTTAGACCGTTTTCGTTCGGATCATCAATGATATAACGCTGTTTTCTACCCATATGCTCCATGAAGCGTCGAATATCTTTGCCCTGCTCGTCAAAATGGCGAACATAGTATTCGTTATCCAACGAATGGGACGGATGATACACACCCAGTGCTTTTATTTTGATATGGCTCATCAGGCTTCCCCCTTACACATACATCAGCGCATTATTGTACAACAATATCTACGTTGTTTAATCCTGCTTCGCGTGCTACTCGACCAAGCTGCATTTTAATAATGGTTTGTTGAAGGCTGATGCCAAAGATTACTTTGGTAAATCCAGTTTCTTTATAACGTACAAATGAGCCCTTCAGTTTTTCCACTTCTCCCGGACCCAAAAGTGCCATCTGGGTACAATCTACCTTGAGTGTAAAGCTGGACGCCTGAATGGATGAGGTTTTGGCTACATAATCTTTTACAAAGCTATCATACTCCTCCTGGCTAAAAACTCCATTCACCGCCATATGTACCGTTTTCATGGCTTGATCTACTTCGATAGTGTAAGGATGTTGACTCATTTTAGAAGGACTCCTTTAATTTCATTTTTTTGTCTATTAAGAGTATCGGAATAATAGGTAGAATTTTTAATATTAAATCAGATAATTCACCACTAAAATATTACAAATTTGTGAATATAAAAAACCGTCACTGCTCCTAGAAGAAGCAACTGACGGCTAGAAATTTGCGTATTCTCATATGAAATTAATTCGTAAACGTATGGCGACCGAGTGAGATGACAGCCGGGCGACTTTTACTCCATTTGGCTGTAGCAATGGCCGGGTTGTAATAAAACAAGGACCCATTGGTCGGATCAGCACCATTAAGTGCCTGTCTGGCTGCACGGTACGCAGTCTTGTTGGGTTTCAGGCGGTATTGACCATCCTGTACAGCGGTGAATTGACCAGGCTGCAAAATAACGTCCGGGATCGAGCTTGGAAACTCACCGGACTGAACACGGTTTAATACGACAGCGCCAACAGCCACTTGACCTTCAAACGATTCCCCGCGAGCCTCAGAATAAATGATACGAGCCAGTTGATCCAGCGCGGTTACGCGCACCTCTCCGAAGGATTCCAGCTTGGCTTGTGTAGCCGCTCCGGCTACTCCATCAGGTGTCAGACCGTTATCCCGTTGAAAACGAGCCACCGCTTTACTGGTCAGAGAACCATAGTACCCAGTAAACCCGGCTTTAAAATAACCGAGCGAATGAAGCTGCTGTTGAAGCTCCAGCACCCGTTCGCTTTGAACCCCTTTCTTCAAAGCTGACGATTGTGCTTGTGCTTGTGCTTGTCCTGGTGCGACTGACAATACAGTACCTAACATACATGCGCAGGACAGGATTAAAATAGATAACTTTTTCATATTCCAGACAACCTCCTCTTTCATGTTCTGTCCGGTGCAACCATTCCGGCCTGTACAACTCAGGGACGTTTATCCGATGATGTTTCTTATGACATAACTTATGCCTAGCTGCAGAAATGACGCGTGGCTACATACGGAATGGGACAATCATGCTTTCACACGTCCGTTGCAGTATACCATAAGCCGCATTTACGTATCATCCGGCTCTGGTCCTAAGACTACCCAAGCAAATAAAACGCCATCCCTAAAGGGATGACGTGTATTAAGAACAATGGATCATGTTCTGACCACACTTGAATACGTGACTTTTTTCGCTATTTTTCACTTCAACTTGCCCGGGACCGGAGCCTGATTTCTACTAATTCAAATCACATATCCGCGCACACATACATGGGCGTATGCATAGGGTAGCGTACGATCATCAAATTTCGAATAATAGAAAGGCAGGAAACGACGCGTGGATTCATATATGGATTACACCTCCCCTACTGTACAATTTACCTATGATTTAAGAGACAATGTTTTGTTTCAGAAGGATGCTCAAAACTCGATCAACGAGCTGTCGATCCAGCAGCTGAATACATTGGCAAATGTATCGCTGCTGGATATTCGCCTTAGCACAGCTAATGTTGTGGAGCCTCACTATCACCAAAATGCCACAGAACTGGTATACTGCATCTCTGGAGCAGTAACCGTGTCACTGATTAACCCCTTCACCCTCGAGTTACGACATTTTCCGATCACACCTGGCCAAGTGGCTAACGTTCCTCAGGGATGGTGGCATTATCTGGTCGCCACGATGGACAACACTCATTTGTTGACCATTTTTAATGCTCCGACCCCTGAATTCATACTGGGCTCCGACATTTTGCGGCTAACGCCAAGTAACATTCTGGCTCATACTTACTGCCTGAATGAGAATAAGATTCAGGAAGCACTCGCCCCAATTAAAAAGCCTGTCATCATCGGTCCTCCCAATGACTGCAAGCAGCAGCCCCCCCGAAAACCTGGGATACATGTAAGGCTTGCCGATACTTCACCCCACCCTCAGGTCGCCCCCCAAAGAGGTTACGCCCATACCAATGGATATCCTGGCTTCTCTTTTAATCCCTATCAAGAATAGGCTAACTCTAGTCAGGCCTTAAGTTCGAGGGAATACCTTTTCCCTGTATGTTCGCCGTTACCATAAGACCGTCCCTCTCATAAAATGCCAATGTATAAGAGGGGGTGATGGAATGGACGCTTATTACAACTGTTTGAACTGCATGAATAAAAAAGTGCGTATTCTCACCGTTGACGGAAAACAGTACGAAGGAACCATTATGGATGTGGATCGTAATAATGTGTACTTAAAAACAGAACGGAACGGACGTGTACAAACGTCTGCCTTTTATCCTGGCTACGGGTATGGGAATCAAATCTTAACTTTGAGCTTGTTCACCCTGCTGGCGATTGCGTTAATTTAATCTCTGTTCCATTGTCCGTTCCTGTCTATAGATGCCAATGTACCTCAAATGACAGCTGCCCAGCCCGGCACAGTTTGTGTAGGGCCTGTACGCTGTTATTTGAGGTGTTTTATCATACGTTCCATCCTCTAAAGCACTTAACCCCCCATCGGTTATATACCGATGGGGGGTTAAGCTACTCATTTCAATTTAAACCCATAAAGACTTAGTAATGATAACGAGCAAAATGAACAGTACCAGGATAGCTCCTGTCGATGTCCATACTCCTGGGTAGCCCCCTACTGAACCGCCACCACAACCTCTTTCACATTCACTCATGGTCATTGCCTCCTTCAATTCAAGGTACAACATAGCTTATGTATTGAGCTTTCCTATGGACCGGGCTTTTCGGCAATGTTATGAATGTTTTCGCTGATGGGCATTAGCCTACACCTTTCCTAGGCAGGAGCATAGGATAACACAACTAATCTTGAAGGAGTGAAGCAATTGAATTCAAATCAAATGCTCAATTACAACGTTAATCAACCTTTTCCTCACCATCCTACCTCTCACCACGTCGTGGTGCACCCTGTAGATCCATACGTCGTAGAAACATTAAAATCGGTGATCGGCAAGTACGTTGTACTTGAGACAACACGTGGCAGAATTGATGGATGCGTAGTCGATTGTAAGCCCGACCATGTCATTTTAGATGTATACGGAAAAAAATTCTTTGTTCGAATCAGCGAAATCGTATGGATCATGCCCAACTAAACAAATCAGACATTAAAAATCCTCGCAGATCCCGTTCCGGATTCGCGAGGATTGATCATGATATGATTTGGCTAATCGAGCTCTCCTGCCAGTGAAGCCCGGAGTTCATCTATCGTTCCGTTGTATTCATCCAAATCGACTTGGCCTTGAATACCCGGAACACTGCCTGTGCTACTGTACTGCCAAGCCCACCAGTTATTCCAAGCTGGAACCGCGGTCGGCTTTTGCGTAGTGCTGTATCGGGCTACCCACAGTTTATACATAGAAAATGTAGGATCAAACTTGGAAGCAAAAACATTGCCCGTGTATACGATTGGCTGACGCCCGGTAAGCCTCTCCATTTCATCCAAAAAGGCATGAGCCACTTCACTAATTTGTGCAGGAGTAAGACCTTTGGGGTTATTTTCATAGTCCATCACAGGGGGCAGATCTAGCCTGCCTCCTGCTGAATCTATAGCCCTGGCAAAATTAGCTGCTTCCTGACGAGCTCCATCCGCGGTAGTAGCATTCAAAAAGTGGTAAGCGCCAACCAAGATGTTAGCATCTCTGGCACCCTGTACATTTATCAAAAATTGATTATCTTGATATTTTGTGCCCTCTGTAGCTTTAATAAAAGCAAATGTCTTACCTGCCGCTGCCACTTGCTGCCAATCAATATTGCCATTATAGTGTGAGACGTCAATTCCTTGCGCGTGTCCATCAGAAGAAATCGCAGGTACAACAGGTATGGTAGGTATAACGTCCTCGGTAGTTGATGGCTCCTCCGTTTCCTGATCCAACGCTATAACAACCTTACCATCATCCGCATTGAGTACATGAAAGGGTGTGCTGTGATTAAGATCAACCACAATACGTACCGATGCGGGGGTTGTACTAAACATGGAGTATCTTACTTGGGAAACATCTGGATCTTCAGTGACTGGAAAACTTCCTTGTCCACTACTGTCAAATGATTGCGATGCTAGAAATTCCTCAGAAAACGTTGAACTAGGTATGTCTACAACAATACGGTCTGCATGAGTCAACGTAGTTACTTTGGGGGTTGCTTTTCCATTAACAGCTATAGTCAATTGGTGATTAGCGAAGCTAATTTGGTTTATAGCCGTACGCGCACTCTCTTTAGGATTACTTACAGCTGGAGTAGCAGAATGATCATGAGTGGACTCGCTATTGCGGCTTGAAGTAGGCGGAGTCGTCAGGAACACAGTTTTAAGCTCGTTGTTCCAGGCCACATCAATCCCTGTCTGTTCGGACACGAAGCGAAGCGGAACATAAGTCGTCCCCTCTCTAAGCAAAGGCGCTACAGCCAATCCCATTTGATGATCATTGACAGAGGCTATGGGATTGTTGACCTGAAGACTGAGGTTAAGATTTTGCTTATGTATAGTTATGGTCCCTGTCTTGGACTCCCAATTCACGCTATAACCCAATTCCTCTACAATGAGACGGAGTGGAACCAGTACATTCCCCTTTACTTCTTGAATCTGAACACCTTTGCCAACACTTATATCTTTACCATCCAACTGAAGATGTGAACTCGAAGATGCAGCATGACTTTCTCTTGGAAATGCTAGTAGAAACAGAAACAAAAAAGCAAATAAACAAATTTTCTTCATTATGTACCCTACCATTCTCTAAATTTTCGCTTATGAAATTCTTGCACTCTATGATTCTCAGGACCTCCATTTTGATAGACGCGAATCATATGTAAAAAGTTACGATTGATTCAGTATATATTTCAGTCTTATCATACAAAAGTACTAAAAAACTCTGCCAGCTATACAGCAAGCAGAGCTTTTTCCAGTTTTATTAATCTAGTTTACTAGCAATCTTATCACAAACGAATACTTCATGTTCACACTGTTAAAAATGTTAACCCTATAAGAATGATCGAAGTAACAGACAGTACCAGTAAGGGAAGCATTGCTTTCTCCCGCAAAGCCTTAAAGCTCACATTCAGCCCCATGCCTACCATAGCCATCGTTAACATAAAGGTGGTAACTTGAGAAATTCCGTTCGTCAGACTAGATGGAACTACAATATATTGTCCAAAAACATAGCTGCCCACAATACTTGTAGCCATAAAGCCGATGAGGAACCAGGGGAACTCCACTTTAGCGTCTGTACGAATTTTTCCAGTTCGTTTCATCCAATACATTAAAACAAAGCTGAGCGGTATGAGTAAGAAAACACGCCCCAGTTTGGCTAATAAGCCCATTGCAAGTGCATCCTGTCCGGCAGGCGCTGCAGCTAAGGCCACATGTGCAATTTCATGTAAACTGATACCCGACCAGATTCCATATTGCATATCCGTCAAAGGAAGCCAGGGCCGAAGCACAGTAAACAAAATGGCAAATACCGTTCCAACCAAGGCAATGAGTCCTACCCCTATGGCTGTATCCTCATCTTTGGATTTTAACAAGGGAGAAACCGCTGCAATCGCTGCTGCACCGCAAACTCCTGTTCCAATACCAAGAAGAAGCGAAAGCGAAGCATCTGCCTTGAAACGTTTTGCCAGCCAAACCGTAAAAAAGATGGAAAATACAACAGTGCCCACATCACGCAAAAGTAAACCAAGTCCATGATGAATGACAACATCCATGTTCAACTTCAGCCCAAATAACACAATAGCTCCACGTAGTATTTTCTTTGCTGAAAACTCAACTCCCAAGCGCACAGCTTCAGGGTATCCCCACAACTGTCGGTACAGAATAGCGAGAAACATGGCACAAGCCAATGGACCTACATAATGAAAGCCTGGCAATTCGTTCAGGCCATAGCCTGCCAAAGCAAATAACATCGTGAGGACAATGCCAAATATACGCTGGAATAATCGACCTCTGTTCGAAAATAATTTGGTGTGTTGTGTATGACTGTTCATGGTGAACTCCTCCAATTCTACATGCATCCAGCTTAATATGTTTTTTGTCATAAGAAAAATAAATCATTATAATAATGATAATAAGTAAATAGATATGATGAATTTGGAGGAATGGGCCTTGGACCAATCTTTAATCGTATTTGTTATGGTCGCGGAGAAACAAAATTTCACACGAGCTGCCGAGGTGTTACACATGACCCAACCTGCGGTAAGTCAATATATTCAAACGCTGGAACGTAGCGTAGGAACCCGCCTCCTGGAGCGTAGCAATAAGTATGTACGCTTAACCAAAGCAGGTGAAATTGTGTATCATCATGCTCAGGAGATTATCCGTCTCCATACACGGATGCAGTATTTGGTGGACGAGCTGATGCATACAGCAAAAGGAAACCTGTCGATCGGCGCAAGCTACACGTATGGCGAATATGTGCTGCCGCATGTGATCGCGCAAATGAGGGTCCGGTATCCACTCATTCAGCCCTCCATTACCATCGGCAACACCCAGGAAATTGAAAAACTCATGATCCATAATCAACTGGATGTAGGCATTATCGAAGGAGAATTTCAGCATGACCATTTACACATCGAATCATTTGCTGATGATAGAATGTATATCGTCGTTCCGCAAAATCACCGTTTGGCTGGTAAATCTCAAGTGGATGTAAGTGAGCTGCAAGAGGACATCTGGATTCTGCGGGAAGAAGGTTCTGGAACCCGGGAAGCGGCTGAAAAAATGTTTGCACGGTTTCAGTTCTCCCCTTCTCATATGATGAATTTTGGCAGTACACAGATCATCAAAGAGTCTGTAGAAGCAGGCTTGGGGATTTCTTTGCTGTCCCAATGGGTCATTCAGAAGGAACTTGCTCTGGGAACATTAAAAGTACTGGATATTCGTAATCTTCCGGTTATTCGAAAATTCTCCTTCCTAACTCCTTCTTCGACATTTGAAACGAAAGCAAGCACCGCTTTTTTGGAGATTTTGCGAAGTTATAATGTGAAAAGGTAAAGTGCAGAAACAACGAAAAAAGCACCCATTAAGGTGCTTTCAACATAATCATTATCATGTTTTTTTATGAGGAAAGATGATCCTTACCATGATAGAAGAAATGAGAAAAATCAGCGTAGCTTCCTTGGAATTGTTGCATATCATGAGCAGCAATACCTACAAAATTCCCTGTAAAACCCCCGGATAAAAAGCTGATATCCTGCATTTCAAAAAGCCGCTTCCAAGCAGGTTTGTCTCCGACTCCATAATAAAATTGCCCGTGGGATGCATAGACTTCCACAGCTAAATGTATAGGAAGATCGTCCTGAAGCGTAATTGCTTGAGGAACTAAGGTAAATGTATTGGCTTCACATCGCATCATGCGCAGTACCTTCCCTTGCCCCTCCTCATAGCTAATATAGGCGTACAAATAATCTTCTTCATTAAGGTACAGTAGTAGCCCCGCCATTTGTAAATAGCTTGTCGGCTTATACTCCAATGCTGTTTCTACCCGGAAATGATGATCCGTTTGCCGAATGGCAAGCACGTGATGCTGGAACAGACTTTGAATGGATTCTCCAGCCAGAATGCGAAGGTAGCCTGGGCGCTGGCTTAATGAACACCAGCTATCGTCCGCCAGGATACGCAATGTGTTCCACGTTTTATCTAATGTGGGTCCCTCGAAAAAATCCTCAAAAACATAACTCTGCTGCTCTTGCTTAACCGAGAACATCCCTTGAGGTGCGGGTACCTCCAATTGAGGTGTATGGCCCCCAGCAGTTAATCGGAGCCAGCCTTCATCATTCCAGTACACTTGCTGCAAGGCTGTTTCCCGTCCTAAAATGGCATATTTCCCCTCTACTGGACGTGTGCATAAATGAGCCATGTACCATTCGCCGTCTGGTGTTTGTACAAGACTGCCATGTCCTGCGCATTGTAACGGGAAATCAAGTTGATCACGTGACGTAAGCATTGGGTTGTGCGGGTCTACTTCATATGGCCCGGATATCTGCTTCGAGCGTGCTACGGTAACGGCATGCCCCGTACCCGTTCCGCCTTCCGCTGTAACAAGATAATAATATCCGTTTTGCTTGTAGATGTGAGGCGCTTCTGTTTTCTTTAAAGGAGTACAATCAAAGATTTTAACAGGCTCGCCAATGAGCTGTTGTTGCTTGCTGTCATACTCCTGCATGACTATACCGGAAGATTTATTGCTTTCCAACATGCGGTAATCCCACAATGCGTTCAACAGCCATTTACGTCCGTCCTCATCATGAAATAAAGACGGATCAAATCCGCTACTGTTAAGATAAACGGGGTCCGACCACGGTCCTTGGATCGTAGGCGCCGTCATCACAAAATTATGAACATCCTTGAACGGACGTTTGGTGCTTTTCACATCCGTATAGAGCAGATAAAAAAGGTCATCTGCATAGCTAAGCTGCGGTGCCCAAATGCTACAATTTTTAGGATTACCTCTTAAGTCAACCTGATCGGTCAAAATATCTGTGCAGTGCTCCCAATGGGCCAAATCTTTGGACTGGTACACCCGCACTCCAGGCAGCCACTCAAACGATGACACCACAATATAGTAAGTATCCTCGACACGTGTAATACACGGATCGGGATTAAAGCCTTTTAATATGGGATTTTGGATCATCATGAGACCTCACTTCTCCTTACTTCCAAAATGTAACTTCAGCAAAAACCTGTTCCTTGCTCCATGCTTCTGTTCCCGCTTCAAAACAATCCGCCCACGGAACACGCTGCTTACGTAACGTAGCAACTTCATCGTGTCCGTTATATTCTTGATAACAGACGGTTTTCTCGTTCGCAACATTGTCCCAATTGTCCCAGCCACGTGGGTCAATATGATCGCCCATTTTACAATCGACAAATACGGTCTTGGCATATTCCCGCCACGGACGCCCCAAAAAAACCGGAGTAATATCAGGCTCTGCAGTTAGGTAGCAATGGTTGAATACATAACCATACGCTTGTCCTTGCGGCGTAGAGGCAGCTGTAACGTAGCTCGTTTGGTTCTTATGATGGCGTAAACTGCGAATTTCGCAATCTTCAAAATACGCGGTAGCCCCACCAAAAATAAAGTCCACCGTACCCTCTATATAACAATGCTGATAGAGCTGCCGATAGTGCCTATGATGCTCCTTCAAATGGATTCCACCAAACTGGAGTCGTTCTTTCGGTGCAGGAGGTAGAGGGCCTGTAAATAAAGTATCCTGGTGCCCTTTAAAGGTACAGTTTCTAAAAACCGTTTCATCACAATGAGCGTATACCGCAACGGCCTGCCCAATGGCTTCTCCCTGTCCTGCCGTGTTGGAAATCGTGAGATTTTCCAAGATCAGATGGCTACCGCCTAAAAATAAAGTAGGTGTCGCAAAGGTCCCTATTTCCTCACCCGCTTCATCCCGCTCCTTGGCATACCGATCCATTCGAATCTCTACCTGCCCAATGCCTATAATATGAAGATATGAACGGTAAATTCGTACCTCTTCCTCATAAGTACCTGATAAAATAGTTAGCGTTTCCATTTCGTTGGAAGCCGACTGCTCCAATACAGCAATCGCCTCCTGAATCGTATGGAAATCACAAAAGGATTCTTTTCCAACTAGCATGGTTACCCCGATCCCTTCATTTGATTTACAGGTGTTCGGCTAAAAATGACTGCCACGCCGTTCGCATTTCCAACGTCTCCATATGTCCACCGCTCGCAATCACAGGCTGCCAATGCTCAGGGTGACCTGCCTCCTGGTAAGCTTCCAGCAGCCCTTTTGCCAAATGCTCGACTCCTTCAATAGGACACATCCGGTCATTTTGACCTGTTATACTCATCCGTGGACGAGGTACGATCCGCTTTTGAATATCCAAGGTGGTAAAATGCTTCAGCAAGCCGGGGACATAGGAGTAGAAGCCATGATGGTCCAATCCCCTTTTGGCGATCAGCGTATGGGCATCTACCTGTCCACAAATATCAACCGTGACCTGTATCCGTTCATCTAACGCAGCCATCCACCATGCCATGAGTCCACCCATCGACATACCGATTGTTCCGATACGAGAAGCATCAATGTCCTCACGCTGGCACATATAATCCACCAAACGACGGTTATCATACAGCATCATGCCCCACAGCACTTGGCCCTGCCAGAGCATTTCCTTTACCAGCTCGCTCTCGGTTTTGCCTCCACGTTCATTAAATCCCCACATGTCAATGCAGCATACGCAGTATCCCATGTCTGTCAGAGTTGTAGCAAACGAGGGCTGCTGTAAGTAAGAACTGCTATGGATCAGTTCCTTGCGCCCGTTCGTATAATTGCCTCCATGCGAATGGTTAAAAACGACCAATGGGAACGGACCGTTCCCTTGTAAGGGTGTAGCTACATAAGCGGGTACAGACTCGATCCCGTTCAAGTCCAGCAGGAGACACTCCAGTCGATATCCCTCACGCTCTTCTTGATTCAGCAGAGTTGCCGTTACAGGGCGATCTGCCGGAAGGTCTCCCAACAATGCTTGCAACTTATCCACGTTGTACCTCCTTTCATGCCCTCCTAATTCATCATATTTTGTTCAGAAGGTTGTATCGTTACTTGTTCTATCAGCTTTTCGGGCTGAGCTGTATTCTTCGAATGGCAACGATTAATTTCAACGTCTTCCCCATTTTCAATATAAAAGGCAGGACCTTCATGATTCTCAATCGTCACATGTTGAAAACGAATATCCTTCACGTTACCTAGATAAAAACCACGGTTGTTCATATCTTCTATCCCTGTCATCATGGCCGGACGACCGGGAATTGCATTTTTAGCCATAGAAATATCAATATTGGAAAATGTAATTTCAGCAATATATTGTTCTGCAAGTCCGTATAAGAATCCAGCAGCCGCATGAACCTGTCGTGCCGTAATATCGGAAAAATGGATTCGTCTAAAGCACGGGGTTTCATCGGTAATCGGATAGGGATTTTTGTCCCACACATATTTGTCTTTGCCCCGAGGGCCGCAGAAATAATAAAGATTCAGAATAAATGGACAAATTACATCTTCCATCACAATGTTGCTGACGCGAATATCCTCGATGGTTCCGCCACGTCCTCGTCTGGATTTCAGACGTATGCCCCGATCCGTTTGCTTGAACACGCAATTGCTGATCGTAACATTACGAATGTCACCACTCATTTCGCTTCCCAGTACGACTGCGCCATGTCCATGCACCATCGTACAGTTGGTAATCGTAATATTTTCACATGGAATTCGCTCTTGTGTATCTTCAGTTCCTGCTTTGATCGCAATACAGTCATCGCCCACATCTATATTGCAGTTGCTAATACGAACATTGGAACAGGATTCAGGATTAATGCCATCCGTATTGGGGGAGTCCGCCGGGTTAAGAATGGACAAATTATCAATTGTAACGTTATAGCAAGCGATGGGGTTTACAGTCCAACTGGGGGAATTTTTTAACATAACATCTTTAATGGTAACCCGCTGACAACGGTCAAAGCTGATTAATTTGGGTCTCGGATACTGTAACTCCTCTGGATGATTGCGGTGCTTTTCCCACCACGGCTGACCATTTCCATCCAGCGTTCCGCTACCTGTAACTGAAATATTCTCAAGGTTCTGCCCATAAATGCATGACGCATGCACTTCCCGCTGAACGCCTTCCCATCTGGATTCTACTACAGGGTAATCAGCCAGTTCCGTACTGAAGGACAGAGTTGCGCCAGGGCTTACATGCAGCTCAATGTTACTTTTCAGAAAGATAGCACCTGTCAGATACGTCCCAGACGGAACAAAAACGGTTCCTCCTCCAGCATTGCTGGCCGCTTCAATGGCAGCCGCAATCGCTCCCGTAGCCAGCGTCGTGCCATCCTGAACTGCTCCATAATCTACAATGTTATACAATTGCATTTCGTTCTCTCCTGTCTTTATATTTTGTGAATGTTAGATCCATTTTGTATTGGGAAGAAAGCATAAGCTGCCCCCGGATTTCAACATCCAAGAAATCATTCAAGGAGTCTGGGGGCAACAGCCATGCTCAACTATTATTTTTTCGTTTTCTTATACGCTTCCTCGTACTCAGCAGTAATCCGTGATCCACCGGAGTTTTTCCAGTTTTCTACGGCTGCTTTAAACCCGGTTTCGTCAAGCTCACCCATAATAAATTTGAAGGAGGCGTCGGTAATGATTTTCTCCAGCTCTGTTCCTTGCTCATTAGCGGTGACTGAATCCAGTGGAACGGTCGGGTCCAGAACAGCAAATTCATTATTTTCTCGGACTAATTCATTAGCCAGTTCCTTTTCTGGATTGGCATCTTTTAAGTTGTAGGTCACTTCACTTGGTCTGGAGCTTGAAAACGGCTGAACATCTGCTTGCCACAAATCTGTATTCGTAATTTTGAAGGCTCCATCTTTTTCGATCTTATAATGAGTGCCTTCTATACCGCCGGTCATATACATATATACATCTTTGTCAATTAAATCATCTACAAATTGCAGCAGTCTCTTCAACTCAGCTTCTGTTTTTACTTCGGATTTCGGAAATGCCAGCAAACCTCCTACCCCGCTTCCCTCAGACCATACGTGGTATTTGCCATCTCCATTCGAAATCTTGTTAACCGGTACCAGCTTCAGCCCCTTTTGTAAGCCTTGGGACAAGGTTCTGAGGTTAGAGATATCGATCATACCTGTATAAATACCTGCTTTACCTTGTGCAAATTGTTGTTGCTGGTCCGTTTTAGCGGTTACAGCAAAGTCTTTAGAGAGATATCCGTTTTTGTATAATTTATTGGAATACTTTAAGGTCTCCAAATATTGAGGAGTATCAAATTCCGGCGTAAATTTTCCGCTTTCATCTACTTTCCAGCCATTAGGTGTGCCAAAGTAGGAACTTAAAGTTTTGAAGCTGCTGTAGCGTAGATCCGATCTGTCAACGAACCCAGTCGTATCATTTTTTCCATTTCCATCCGGATCATCTTCTGTAAACGCTCTCGCAACTTCATACAACTCATCCAGTGTCGTCGGCACCTTCAGTCCCAAGCGATCCAGCCAATCCTGGCGAATGACCAGACCCGCCCGAGCCAGATTCTTCTGGAACGGAACGCCATACAGTACCCCTTCAATGGATGCGGCTTCCCGAACTTCAGGCGGGATTTTCTTCAAATTTTCATAATCATCCAAATACTTTCCTACATCCCAGAATAGCCCTGATTTCAAAGAGCTTCGTACTGAAGAATTTGTCATCATCGTCAGAGTCACCATATCGGCCAATTCGCCGGATGCAAGCGCGGTAGTGATTCTCTCTTCTTTGGAAGCGTCAGGCACCCAATTGAACGTGATTTTAGAATTGGTGTATTCTTCAATTTTGCTTTTGATCGTTTCTGTAGGCGGAGAAGCTGTATGCAATACGTTTAACCAGGTAAATTCCAGTTTGGACTTCGGATCATAGGTTTGGCCGCTTTGATCCTCAGCTCCCTTGTCACCGCAAGCAGCTAAAAAAACACTCATGACCATTAGTACAGCAAGAAGGCCCGATACTCCCTTTTTCGTCGTGATTCCCTTTTTCATCGTGTTTGCTCCTTTTCTGTTTAAATATTTATGCCATATCTTCCTCTTTCACCAGAACCTCTCGCTCTATTTTGCTGAACACCTGATGCGTCATCCACATCACGAGATAACCCATAATACTTGCTCCGGCAAAAGTTAGAATTCCTGGGTACAAGCCTAGAATCAATGCAAAAAGCACGACAATGGCTACAAAAAGAACAAGCGTATATTGTAAATACGAAAATCCAATCACTATCGACATTTTGACCTTCAGTCCGATACCTTTCCAATCATAGTGAGCCAGCAGCGGGAAAATGTAGGCCAAAGAGATGAGATACAAAAAGGCTCCAATAAGCGTCACCACACGAACATACCAGGACGAGACGTTGACTATATCCACGTAGAGCACGTAACCCACAAGGCTGTAAAGCCCGCCAATGATTGCTGCTTCTTTAAAGCTTTCTCTAAAGTAACGTACAAACGTCGAGAAAATGGCGACTTCCTCATTGCCCCGAATCCACTGCCTTAAAATACTAAGCATAGCAACGGTTGCAGGCCCAACGCCTATAAAACCCAAGCCCAGAATCGTCGCAACCGTCCAAAGCAAGTTAAGGTAGACCAGGCGCAGCAGGCGCATGCACCATTTGTTCATGTTTTCTACAAACCGTACCATTTTGCATCCTTCCCGTCGTCATTAGTAAACGCCGTCTTCACCAAATTTCTTGGCCAGTCGATTGGAGCCCATAATCAGGATTAACCCTACTACACCTTTAAAAAGTCCTACCGTCGTACTGAAACTTAATTGTCCATTCTTTAAGCCCGCAGTATAAATGTAGGTGTCAAAGATTTCGGCAACCTCGCGGTTTAATGAGTTCAATAGCAGATACATATGCTCAAAGCCCAAATCCAACGTGCTACCGATCTTCAAAATTAATAATGTAATAATGACTGGGCGGATCGCAGGCAAGGTAACGTGCCATGTCTTTCTCAGGCGTCCAGCTCCGTCCATCTCTGCTGCCTCATACAATTGCGTATCTACCACTGTAATCGCAGATAGATAAATGATGGTAGACCAGCCAAGTTCCTTCCAAATCACTTGCCCGATGTAGACGGTTCGCAGCCATTGAGGAGAAGTTAAGAAGCTGATCTTCTCACCGCCCAGCGCGGCAATCATTTCATTCAGCACCCCACCGTCTACGGTTAGGAATACATAAGAAATCGAAACAATGATAACCCATGACATAAAGTGCGGGATGTAGATAATGGTTTGAATAATGTTTTTAAAAAACATCTTCCTAACCTCGTTCAGCATGAGTGCCAAAATGATGGGCAATGGAAAAAAGATTACAATGTTCAGCGCAAACAAAACCAGTGTATTACGAAGCAGCATAAAAAACGTAGGCTCGGTAAACAAACGAATAAAATGCTTCATTCCTACCCATGGACTGCCCGTGATTCCCTGAAAAGCTTGATAATCCTGAAATGCAATCACCAATCCCCCCATAGGAAAGTACTTAAAAATAATGAAGTACACCAGTCCGGGTAAAACCATTAAATAGAGCAACTTGTGTTTCTGCATTCGTAAAAGGCTTTCTGTCGTTCTTTTGTTCTTTTTCATTTTCATGTTTGGTGCGGGGACACTTGAAACTTTCATTAGTTCGACCTCCTTCAAACGTTCCTGTATACGTTTTCAAGAGTACGCGATTTTTAGCATTCCGCATATAATCATCAAATGATAGCGTTTACAAAATTGAGTATACAGCCTACTTTTCAACCTTTTCACCTTAGCTAATGATTACAACACAACCTAATGATCATCCGCTTTTCTCCATGATTAGAGAACACCTCAAGATTTGATTATATACGGAATTCTTTCCTCTTGATAAGGTTGACATGTAAACGATTACGAGGAGGTCAACCACATTGACGCAACCATTACGAAAACAAAAATTACGAAAAAAAGAATCGCTGGGCAGCCGTATTTTCAACATTGTAAACAGTACACTATTGATTCTCATTGCCCTCACTTGTCTCTTACCTTTTTTGAATATCATCGCCAGCTCTTTTGCCTCAACTGAAGAAGTGATAGCCAAGAAGTTCATTTTATTCCCAGTTACTTTTTCCTTGGATGCCTATCGCTATATTCTGTCGACTCCCACCATTTTTAGAGGTCTCGGGGTTTCGGTTGGAGTAACGGTCGTCGGTACAGTTGTAAGTATGATATTTACTGCTTTTATGGCTTATGGATTATCCCGAAGATATCTACTTGGCCGCAATACGATTAACTTCATTGTCGTGTTTTCTATGTTGTTTAGTGGGGGGATGATTCCGACATTCCTGGTTGTAAAAAGCATGGGGCTTATCAATTCGTATTGGTCCTTGATTCTTCCCGTGGCCATTAATGCGTTTAACCTGATTATCATGCGTAACTTTTTTCAGGCGCTGCCAGATGATCTGGAGGAATCAGCCAAGATGGACGGGTGCAACGATTTTGGTATCTTCTTTAAAATTATGTTGCCGTTAGCCCTGCCTTCTATTGCAACCATCTCTCTATTCTACGCTGTTGCCTACTGGAATACGTATATGCACGCCATTCTCTATATTAATGATTCTGCAAAATGGCCGATTCAAGTCTTGCTACGTCAAATTGTAATCGTTTCCAGTGGTATGCAGGCAGAAGGAACTGCTGTAGATGTCATCCCGCCTGCGCAGACGATTAAGATGGCAGTCATTGTCATTGCGACCGTTCCGATGTTAATCGTGTATCCATTTGTGCAAAAGCACTTTGTCAAAGGAGCTTTATTAGGAGCGGTTAAAGGCTAATTGGCTTGCTTCATCTTTCGGTAAGCTCCCGGTGTAACCTGTTCCTTTTTCCGAAAAGAGCGGATAAAGTTTTGCGAATTATGATATTGCAGTCGCTCAGCGATTTCTTTAATCGTCATATCGGTCTCAACAAGCCATTTCTTGCCCATTTGTAACCGGTAGCCCATTAGATATTCACTAAACGTCGTTCCGTATTCTTTTTTGAAAATACTGCTTAAATAATTCGGATTGTAATGAAGTCGGTCTCCAATGAGTTCTAATGATAATTCCTGGTCATATTCAGCACGGATAATAGCCGCAATTTTTTCCGAGAGACAGCGGAATTGCTGGTTGGTCTTCTCCTTCATGCTTTTTACCATGGGGAAAATAACTTGCTCTATCAGCATACGTTCTATCTCTTCCGGGTTACGGATGTCCAGCAAACGATGATACAAGGCATGATTGTCTTGCGTCAGCAGCACTTCAATCCCTAATAGCTGCTCCAATTGGATGAGGTTATTCACAAACCGTACCAACAGCACTTCAAAGTTCATGGAATGATTGTTTTTTATCATCATTTCCTCCAATAAAGAGTGCACGGTATGGTATACCTGCTCTTCGTCCCCTATTCGGATGGCATCAAACAGTTTTGATTCCAATTCCGTAGGATAATGAAGCAGCACCGGACCTGAAATGACCATGGAAATATCTTCATAAAAAATAATTGATTCTTTGCCTAAATTTAAACGGTGATGCAAAGCTTGCTTGCTCATCTCACAGGCTTCTTTACTTTCTAATAAGTTATCATACGCAGTACTAATGCCGATGCTGATGGATACATTCAAATACTCTTTTACGTTTCGAACCAAAAGGGTCGCATCATCTAGGACTTGCTTTCTCATTTCCTGTTCGCTCTTACCTGTCAGAATTAATATGGTGGCCTGAGTGTTATCGTTCAAAATGATGGGAAGCATTCGCTGCTGCTCTGGAATCGTTTCTTCTACGATTTTATTAATAGCCAGCAGCAAAACATCTTTATCCGAGGGCTCTCGATCTCCCAGATTATCCAGTTGGACTAACAAGGTAATATACATTTGATTCTCGATCGGCGGATAACCCAAGCGTGGCATTTTTCGTGCCAATTCCTCTGCAGAAATACGTTTGCGGAACAGGTTGAGAATCAATTGGGTCTCCAACTGTGGCATTTCGGACTGAATGAGACTTTCCAAGCTTTCTTTCTCGGTTACAATGTTATCGATTGAATTAATAATCCATTCAATTTCATTTTTAGAAGGTTCATTTTTGAAAGCGAAATTAGGATTTTTAGGCAAACTGCGTTTTATTTGCTGAAATGGCTTTGTAAAGTAAATGGCAATGAAGTACGCCACTACCACCATTAAGAGCGTTAATACAAGTCCCATCATGATGATCCCAAATTTGGTCGTTTGAAAGGCATCCGCAATTTCTTTCTTATCTAATACCGTTAAGTAAGTCCAATTGTTGTAAGCAGATTTGGCATAAATGACTTGTCGTGCAGGCTGCTGATCCGTTTTCTCCAAAGTTAACATACCTGTGTTGTTCGGCTTCACTGCAGCTTCTGAAATATGCTGAAGCTGTTGGGTGGACAATAATTGTTCAGCAGGCTGGGTTTCATACATTAAATCGCCTTGTTTATTCAAAATAAAAACAGCCATATGATCCTCGGTTTGAATCGTATGATTTAACGTTTGCAGCGAAATATCCGACAAAGCAATGGCTTGCTTCTTCTTAGAGAATACAGGCAAGGTATTAACAAAACGAATTCCTTTATCTGTTTTAACCCAGAATAGTCCCTTCTCTTGGTGGTCGATATAGGTACTAATCAGCTTTTCTCGTTCCGTTTTCGTCAAATAGGACAGGCTTCCATTGGAGATTCTCCAATTCTGATTTAGACTGATTAGCGAATATTCCGTTCCCTCTAATCCCATCGTAGCAATATAATTGAGCTGAGTATTCACATTCCGATACGCTATAAAATCTTTTTCTGTAATGGGATTTTTCACAACATCACTAAAGGAACTGGTCGTGCTATACGTATTAAAAGCATATTCAATCGTTTGAATTTTCTGCTCCAGACTATTTCTGATCTGTGCCATGTAGCTTTGCTTGGTATTGGAAACTCTCTCCACAACGGAGCTAATTGTTGTAAAATAGATATAGCTGCCAAAACTGGCCACCAATCCTATTCCCAAAACCAGAATCGTAATAAAAATAGTATAGAACATTCTTCCTTTTTTCATTGCGCTCCCCCTCTGGCTCTTTGCATCACAACAAAATTATAGCGCTTTCATAACAAGGTTTAAATCATTTTTTTCACGTGTGCATTATTTTTTACATCCGTATCATTCCAATTTAAGTCGATTTTGTTTGGTTTGCGGCAGTTAAAAAGAAATTTGGAGGAGTTATTTATGTTACATGTTATTAGTCCTAAAGAACCGATTATAAAAGAAGAATTTCCGTCAGACACTTCCTTTCTCTCCCTCTATCCCGTAGCAGCTCATGAAGCTCGTCCTTTTATATTGGTATTACCTGGCGGTGGATACGAGCATTTGGCCTCACATGAAGGAGAGCCTATAGCTCGGTGGTTGAATGATCTAGGTATTCATGCGGGTGTGCTGGAGTATCAAGTCGGCGATTTCGAGATTATTTCCTTGTTGAAGGATGTAGAACATGCTCTGCAATGGATTCGCCAAACACCGCATGATTGGCTAGTCATCCCTGATCAAGTGGGGCTCATCGGTTTTTCAGCAGGCGGTCACTTGGCCTCCATTGTCTCCACTATAGGGATGGTAAAACCAGATCTTCTGTTGTTGGGATACCCTGTAATTTCATTTCATGAGCCTTATACACATATCGGAAGCCGTACACATTTTTTAGGGGAACAGCCGACGCTGGAGCAGCTCCAAGCCTTTTCATCCGATCGGCAAGTAACTTCACAGACACCTCCAACTTTGATGTGGACTACAGCCAATGATGGCGCTGTACCGGTAGAAAATAGTCTGTTGTTCGCTTTTTCATTATCCAGAGAACGTATTCCGTTTGAACTGCATGTATTTGAGGAAGGGCGACACGGCTTGGGGCTGTCAGAGGACAACCATGAATGCCATCAATGGCTTAATCTGGCGGAAACTTGGCTTCAAAAACATGGATATGCTCAGGCAAGGCAACAGATGACAACTCGACTGTTTATCGCTGGGGACTCCACTGCAGCTCAAAAAGGGGCTACCGAAAAACCGATGACAGGCTGGGGCGAACACTTGCAAAGCTACTTGGCACCGTCTGTTCATGTGGACAATCGTGCCGTCAATGGACGAAGCACCAAATCTTTTATAGCAGAAGGCCGGTTAGCTGATATTGAAAAAGATATTCAAGCTGGAGATTATCTGTTTATTCAATTTGGACACAACGATGAGAAAAAAGAAGACCCCACTCGCTATACCGATCCTGATGGAGAGTATCGTCAAAACTTAATTCAATACATTCAGTCCGCTCGGGAGCGTGGTGGAATTCCAGTGCTATTGACCTCTGTAAGCCGCCGCCGATTCACCGCAGACGGTGAACCTGATCCGCTGGCTGTAGGAGCCTATCCTGCTGCCATGAGACAAGTAGCCGCGGAAACCAAAACACCCCTGCTCGATATTTTTAAAGCTTCTCAGCAGCTATATCGTTCAATGGGTGAAAAAGAGTCACAGCAGCTATTTATGCATTTGCCTGAAAAAGCGCATCCTAATTACCCCGCTGGTGTAACGGATAATACCCATTTTTCTGACGAAGGAGCAAAGCAGGTCGCCCAGCTTGTAGCGGAAGCAATTCGACAGTGTGCGGAACTGTCTGCATTAAAACAGCGTATGGTAGAAAAGAATCTAGACAGCGATGAGAGGCTTGCACACCAGCTTGTCAACTGATATCAAGAACTAAATAGATACAAACACAAAACGGACTTGGAGCTAATCACTCTGACGTCCGTTTTTTATTTCGTGTGATCAAAGACTATACAGCTATGAAGAATAGTTCAAAAGTATGGTAAATTAAAAAGCAAACACTTAAATTGTTATATTTTAATTCTTTTGTATTTTATAGGACTTTAGAATCGTTTTGTTGTATTATTTTGACAACATTTGTCGAATGAAGTGAAATCCATAACTTTACATGGTATATTTTAGGAGCTAAGATCATACATCAGGAGGAATTCTTTATGAATACTAAGAAAATATTATTATCAACAGCTATGTCTCTGGGACTTATTGGGAGTATTATCGTCCCTAGCGCGTCCGCATCTGTAGGCCCTTCTCCGGTAATTACGCCTGTCGTAGAAGTTAACGGAGTATACTACAGAACGGCTACGTTGCCACGTAATTATTCCTATGCGTTGTCAAATTACCCAGGGGATACTTATAAAGTGGCGAGCGGAAATGTCACCGTCTCCGCTTCCGGGGTGGTAACAACTAGTACTGCAACGACTGCAAGAGTTGAGATTTACGGCGGTAACGGTAAATTGAGAATGGTATACACTGTTAAGGTATCCTAAGATAAAAGCAGTATAAATAGCACTGTCCGTTTATTCGGGCAGTGCTATTTTTATGAGACGAAAAGAACTCATATTAGCTTTTTTATCAGCGGAACCCTTTATTAGTTTTCATTGAACTCTATTAACCGACTCTTGTGAAGTTTTATTTAAATGCTCCTCAAATTGAGTGCCAAATGCTCGAACTTCCTCTTTTCTAAACTTTCGTGAGATCAATAAAGATACCCAAAAAAATCTAAGTCTCCCTCACTCCAATCCATCTTTCCTACTTCTTTAATCATTATTCCATCAATTTTCTCAAAGCCTATTCCATTTGTAATAATTTTTTCATTATCAATTTTTAACCATTTAATTTTGTTCTTTACAGGCTTATATCCATTTCTTAAATACAAGTTCATATTATCAGCAAATAAAAGTATAAAATCAATATTTCGTGTAACGGATAACTTTTCAATTTCTAAAAGCAGTGCTGAAGCTATTCCCTGTGATCGAACATTTTTTGAAACACACAAATCAATTAAACCCAGTACTCTTATGGTTTCTCCGTTTAGATTCATTATCCTATAATCTAATCCAACATGCCCTATAAGTTGATAATCATGGTTAAAAGCTAGAAGTCTAAAATGTGGAAGTTGCTTGAAATAAATTCTATCCGTAGGGTAGATTTCTGAAAAACTGTCGATTAATAATGCTTGTATACTGGCTGCTAACTCTTGACTTATGTCATGTTCAAAAACTTGATCTATTTTCAAAATACCACTCCCATCCTTTTACCTACTTTAGCACTCTTCTACATTTAAGTGTGACAACTGTACGTGAATTGCGAAAGAATACTTCCTACTTACTGAAGCGGGTGATTTTTTTCTTGTTAATTCTAAAGGGGCTGTTGTATTAATTAACACAAATATAATTAGTGATGAATTTTTTGAACAGCCTACTATTCAGATTTATCAAGTATCCAAAAAAGAAAAGCACATAGCATTAACGTTTGAATATGGACCATCAAATACACAGTTTTTGCTTATCAATATAAAAACGGTACATTATTTAATAAACTTTCTATTATGGGCGATCAGGGTGTACAAGTTGATATAAAGGGAACCGTTAAACAATATTGGAAAAAGTACAGACCTGAGGGAGGATGGAATTTAGCTATAGCGACGTATTCATGAAGTACTTCAAAGAATAAGTACCTCGGAGCAGGACAGCTGCCTTAGTTAAACATCTCTATTAAAATGCTCACGTTTAAAGTCATCTAAGGAAATACACTGGGACTCACACCAGCTTTCAGTCAGTGGAGTCCTCTTTTAGATCTAAAAGTAAAACTCACTAGTCCCTAATATTTTCTAAAGTAGCGCTTCCCATCTCCTGTAGGCATAATAACCTTCTGGTCCCTACCCCGTCATTCTACCCGAAATGTAGACCCTTCCGTCCACACAATATAGTCAAATCAGGCATCGAAAAGACGATATAACGATCGCAAAATGATTTCTGAAAGCTGTCCGTTATCAAAGGTATGACTGGGAAACTGATAAGTTATCGGAATGGCATACTGTTCCTGCTGGCGGCATTGTCATAATCGAAGGAGTATATTCCATCCGAAAGGAACTAGAAGACAAATATGACTTCAAAGTTTGGGTTGATTGTCCACGAAAAATTAGGCTTTCAAGAGGTCTTGAAAGAGACGGAGACTGTACTCGTGGGAAGGATTATAATCGCTCCCTCATAAAGGGGCTACTTCCTCCATTTTCTCACCCTCTATAAACGATAAAAAACCCTTGCTACGCAAGGGTTTTTTAGGAAATGGGCCCTGAGGGACTCGAACCCCCGACCAATCGGTTATGAGCCGACCGCTCTAACCAACTGAGCTAAGGGCCCTCAAAAAAATATGTATATTCACGTCACATATTCATAACAGCAACGTTAATTAATATACAACATTTTCTTGTGTTTCGTCAATAGCCTTTCGAAAATTTTCTTTTTAAAAATTTTTCTCGTGGACTTACGGAATAAATCGGACACCATAACGACCTTTGCGCGAGCGGTACACCTCCACTGCGCGGGGATCATTGTAGCCATACATCCAGCCGTCGTGCTCCAACCTTTTTGCCAGACATCCTGCCTGAAATTTAGTCGTGTACAGTCTGCCATAGTAAATCCAATACATCCGAACTCCCTCTTTTCACATGATGGTAGGAGTTAGTGTAACCGGATCGAATTCGATTTACACGGCCTGAGCCATAACAATCTACAATGGTTAGCACGAGTACGAATCGCTCTAATCATTAGCTCTGTTGGCCCCTATAGCTCATCTTATTTGCCAAAGGAAGTCGGATCCTGACGCCAGGAACGCAGCAGTTCCATCTCTTCTTCCTGAATAGTTCCTTCACGCAAGGCAACGTTCATCAGGGCTGTATAATTGGACAAGCTTTGCAGCTCCACACCTGCTTCTTCAAAGGCTTGAGTCGCTTTGTCTAGCTGGTAGCTGAAAATAGCTAGTACCGCTAACGGCTGAGCGCCTGCTTGTGCTACGGCCTGTGCTGCTTTAATGGAGCTGCCTCCTGTAGAAATGAGATCCTCGATGACCATAACCTTTTGTCCTGCGCCGATGCGGCCTTCAATTTGGTTCTCTTTCCCATGTCCTTTGGCTTTGTCCCTCACATAGGCCATTGGCAGATTTAGCTTTTGCGCCACCCAGGCCGCATGAGGAATCCCTGCTGTAGCTGTCCCTGCAATGACTTCGGTTTCGGGATATTGCTCACGAATGAGGGCAGCAAATGAGTCTGCGATCAGCTCGCGTACCTCCGGGTAGGACATGGTCAGACGATTGTCACAGTAGATTGGCGATTTAATGCCGGATGTCCATGTAAAAGGCTGTTGCGGGCGCAATGCCACCGCCTGAATACGTAACAGATGGGATGCGATTTGCTCGGGGATACTATTGAATGTGGTCATACTTGTATCATCTCCTCAATAATGTGTTCCGCTGCGGCACGTGGGTCTGCTGCTGCGGTGATAGGACGTCCAACAACAATGTAGCTGCTGCCTTGGGCAATGGCTTGCCTAGGTGTAAGCACACGCGACTGATCGCCTGCAGCACTACCTGCCGGGCGTATGCCAGGAGTTATCGTCTTAAAGTCTGATCCACATACAGCACGAATGGCAGGCACTTCCAAAGGTGAAGCTACCACACCATCCAGTCCCGCCTCACGGGTCAGTTGTGCGTAACGAACTACTGCATCCTGTACCGTACCAGGAATACCTAACTCCTTATTCATGGTCGTCTGATCCGTGCTGGTCAGCTGTGTGACTGCAATAATGAGCGGCATGGAAAGCGAACTGTCTGCGGAAATAGCTGCTTCTGCACCAGCTTTAGCGGCTGACATCATATTAACGCCTCCAGCAGCATGTACGTTGAACATATCCACACCTAGGCGGGTAATGCTCTCTGCCCCTCCCCGCACCGTGTTAGGGATATCATGCATTTTCAAATCCAGAAATACGGAGTATCCTCTGGACTTTAGCTGTTCTACAAAAGCTGGCCCTGCATTATAAAACAGTTGCATACCTACTTTTATATAACAGGGAATCCCCTCTAGCTGCCGAATTAACTGCTCAGCCTGTTGTGCATTGGGATAATCTAATGCAACCATCAGCCGTCCTGCCATCTGCTGAAATGCTCCATTCACCGTTCTACATCCCCTTTTCACGTCAATTCGGGTACATTTGCCCGTGATAAAGGACATCCGTCAGCCGAAGCTGATGAATGTCCTTCCCTGTGCTACTTATTTCCTCACATCTATTCGTAACGCATTAGTTGCTTAGGACCGGCATGGATTCGGATGTGAAATTGATCGTTTCCAGCATTCTTAGCAAAGCGCGTACTGTATCCAGTGAGGTCATGCAGACGATGCCATTCTCAACCGCTTCACGGCGGATACGGAATCCATCACGCTCTGGCGTTTTGCCTTTGGTCAGCGTATTGAAGACAAAGTTGGCTTCACCCGTACGGATCATATCCAGGATGTTCGGGTTACCTTCGCTCAGCTTGTTGATCGTGTTCACCGGAATATTGGCCTGCTTCATAGCAGCCGCCGTTCCACCTGTTGCAATAATTTTATAGCCCAGTCTGTAAAAGCCCTGCATCAACTCGACAGCTTCTTCTTTGTCCTTATCTGCCACTGTAATGATGATTGCTCCAGTGGATGGAATTTTCATGCCAGCCCCCACAAGTCCTTTGTACAGTGCTTTGGCATACTGAATATCGCGTCCCATGACTTCACCTGTCGATTTCATTTCTGGGCCCAGCGTCGGCTCTACACGGCGCAGTTTGGCAAAGGAGAATACCGGAACCTTAACCGAGACATAATTACTTTCAGGCCAAAGGCCTTCTGAATAACCTGCATCTTTAAGCTTACCGCCCAAAATAGCCTGTGTAGCCAGATTCGCCATCGGGATATTCGTTACTTTACTCAAGAAAGGAACCGTCCGGGAGGAGCGAGGATTAACCTCGATCACGTACACCTGGTCTTGATGAATGACAAACTGGATATTTACCAGACCGATCGTTTTTAATTCTTTGGCGATACTGATTGTAATTTCCACAATTTTTTGTTTCAGCTCGGCAGACAAGTGCTGTGGTGGATACACCGCGATCGAGTCACCTGAGTGAACCCCGGCCCGTTCTACATGCTCCATAATGCCTGGTACCAATACTGTCTCGCCGTCGCAGATGGCGTCGACCTCAACTTCTTTACCCAGCATATAACGGTCGATGAGCACCGGATGCTCTGGATTGATTTTAACCGCTTCTTCCATGTACCGCAGCAATTCCGTATCTGAGTACACGATTTCCATAGCGCGCCCACCCAGAACGTAGGATGGACGTACCAGGACCGGATAGCCTAGCGCCTGTGCGGTTCCTACTGCTTCATCTACCGATGTGACCGTGTTGCCTTTAGGCTGTGCGATAGCCAGACGAGACAAAAGTTGCTCGAACTTTTTCCGGTCTTCCGCTTCATCGATACTTTCCAGACTCGTACCCAAAATATTCACGCCTGCCGCACTCAGCGGAGCTGCGAGATTAATGGCCGTTTGACCACCGAACTGGACGATAACCCCAATCGGTTTTTCCTGCTCGATGACATTCATTACATCTTCGAAGAAGAGCGGTTCAAAGTAGAGGCGATCGGATGTGTTAAAGTCCGTAGATACCGTCTCCGGGTTGTTATTGATAATCACTGCTTCGTAGCCTGCTTTTTGAATAGCCCATACCGCATGTACGGTGGAGTAATCAAATTCAATCCCTTGCCCGATCCGAATCGGTCCGGAGCCGAGTACGATAACTTTCTCTTTGTTAGATGGAATAACTTCATTTTCCACCTCGTAAGAGGAGTAGTAGTACGGAGTTGTGGCTTCAAACTCGGCTGCGCACGTATCTACCATTTTGTAGACCGGACGCAGGTTTTGAGCTAGACGGAATTCACGTACCTCACGCTCGGTTGTCATACTGTCGTTTTGGCCCATACTGCGAATCTCGGCGATAGAGCGGTCGGTAAAACCTTTACGTTTGGCCTGATAGAGTGTTTCGTAGGTCAGCTCAGACTCTCCAGCGATGATGGCTTCGAACTTGACGATTCCCTCTACCTTATCGAGGAACCACCAGTCAATTTTCGTCAAATCTTGAATCTCCTGCTGCTGCCAGCCGCGACGGAACGCCTCGGCTACCAAGAACAAACGCTCATCATCTGCTTTAATCAGGCGATCCTTGAGCACGTCATCAGACAGCTGTTCGGCTCCCTTAAGATGCAGACGGTGTACACCGATTTCCAACGACCGTACCGCTTTATGGATGGACTCTTCGAATGTGCGTCCGATGGCCATGACTTCACCCGTTGCTTTCATTTGCGTGCCCAGCTTGCGGTTGGCAGAAATGAATTTGTCAAATGGCCAGCGTGGTATTTTGCTCACGATGTAATCCAGTGTTGGCTCAAAGCAAGCATACGTTTGTCCCGTTACCGGATTCACAATTTCATCCAACGTGTAGCCCAGTGCAATTTTGGCAGCCATTTTAGCAATCGGATATCCAGTTGCCTTGGAAGCCAGTGCCGAGGAGCGGCTTACGCGCGGATTTACTTCAATTACATAGTATTGATAGCTGTGCGGATCAAGCGCAAACTGTACATTGCAGCCGCCTTCGATATTGAGGGCGCGGATAATTTTCAGAGAAGCGGAGCGCAGCATCTGGTATTCGCGATCTGACAGCGTCTGACTCGGAGCTACGACGATACTGTCACCAGTATGCACGCCGACTGGATCAAAGTTCTCCATATTACAAACAACGATGCAGTTATCATTGCCGTCACGCATGACCTCATACTCGACTTCCTTCATACCTGCGATACTTTTTTCCACCAAACATTGTCCGATTGGACTGTATCTCAAGCCAGAGCTGACGGTTTCACGCAGTTCTTCTTCTGTAGAGCAGATACCACCGCCTGTTCCCCCTAGCGTATAAGCAGGGCGAACGATAATTGGATAACCGATTTCGTTAGCAAATTCTAACGATTCCTCTAAGGTTGTTACAATTACACTCTCTGGTACAGGCTGTTCCAACTCGCGCATCAAATCACGGAACAGATCACGATCTTCGGCTTGTTCTATCGAATTCAGTTGAGTTCCCAGCAGCTTGACGTTTTCACGCTCCAGCACTCCGGCGCGAGCCAGTTCCACTGCCATATTCAGACCTGTCTGTCCTCCCAGCGTAGGAAGCAGACCATCTGGACGCTCTTGACGGATAATCTGTGTTACAAAATCAAGTGTGATCGGCTCGATGTATACTTTGTCTGCCATGTTGGTGTCTGTCATGATGGTTGCCGGATTACTGTTGATCAGTACTACCTCGACGCCTTCTTCTTTGAGCGCTTGACAAGCTTGTGTACCAGCGTAATCAAATTCTGCTGCCTGACCAATGACGATCGGACCGGAACCGATCACAAGTATTTTTTTAAGTTCTGTATTTTTCGGCATATTAGCGCTCTCCTCTCACTGCGGCGGCGATAGCAGCCTGACGCGGTTGCTTTGGATGATTTCTTTTGTGCTCACGGATCATGTCCAGAAAACGGTCAAACAGGTAGCCATTGTCGTAAGGTCCTGGTGCAGCCTCTGGATGATATTGCACCGAAAACGCGGGATGCTTGGTATGTTTAAGACCTTCAATCGTTTTATCGTTGTTATTAATATGCGTCACTTCAAGCTCAGTTCCTTGGATCGAATCCTCATTTACCGTGTAGCCGTGATTTTGCGATGTGATAAAGCAGCGTCCGCTCTCCAGTTCTTTCACCGGATGGTTACCACCGCGATGTCCGAATTTCAGCTTTTCCGTATCCGCTCCCGAAGCTAAAGCGAACAACTGGTGTCCCAAGCAAATTCCGAAAATCGGATATTCCCCTAACAGTTCAGCTACCGTACGAACGGCATGGGGTACGTCTTTTGGATCTCCAGGGCCGTTAGACAGCTGGATACCGTCCGGGTCCAAGCGACGAATTTCCTCAGCCGTCGTATCATGTGGAACGACAACTACATCGCAGTCCCGTTTGTTCAGTTCGCGCAAAATGCCGCTTTTTGCACCGTAGTCAATCAATACGATCCGCTCTCCGTTGCCAGGACTGCTGTACGGATGAGGTGTGGAAGTCATAGGAACCTGATTACGCAATTCTTCAATGGTGAGGTCAGACATCATTTCTTTCAGTTCTTCCAGCGGCTGGGAACCAGTCGTCAAAATGCCCTTCATCGTGCCGTGATGGCGAATAATCCGGGTAAGCATGCGGGTGTCGATGTCGCTAATGCCAATGATGCCATATTCCTTCAGCAAATCGCCCACGCTGTATTGAGCACGCCAGTTGCTTGGCGCCGGCTCGTAATGTCGAACAGCAAAGCCGTGGACATAAGGCCGTACCGATTCAAAGTCATCCCGAGTAATTCCGTAATTGCCAATCAGCGGGTAAGTCATCGTTACGATTTGTCCGCAGTAAGAGGGATCAGTCAGCACCTCTTGATAGCCTGTAATCCCTGTGTTGAAAACGACCTCGCCTGTTTTATCACCTTCCGCACCAAATGATGTGCCTGTAAACAGCGTGCCGTCCTGAAGTAACAATCTTGCCTGCATCCCGTCTCACTCCTCTATATTGTTTCCTGCTATTAGGTTCTATTTATTTAGTGATTTCTATTTATTTTGCTTCGTCAGCAGACCATACCAGTTTGCCATCTACCCAAGTTTTCACAGGCCAGCCTTTGAGCTTCCAGCCTGTAAAAGGAGTGTTGCGTCCTTTGCTGGCAAACGTTTGCGGATCAACTGCCTGCTCCTGCTCCAGATCAATCATGGTCAGGTCAGCTGGAGCCCCTTCTTCCAGGCGTCCCGTATCAAGGCGGAAGACACGCGCTGGATCAGCAGTCATACGACGCACTAGAAAGTCCAGCGTCCACTGTCCGGTAGCTACGAATTTTGTGTACAACAGCGGGAAGGCCGTCTCGAATCCAACGATTCCAAATGGCGCCAGCTCCATACCTCTTGCCTTCTCTTCCTCACTGTGCGCTGCATGGTCGGTTACGACGATGTCAATCGTACCGTCTTCCAGTCCCTCGATGCATGCCTGCACATCACGTGGGGAGCGGAGCGGAGGATTCATTTTCCAGTTCGCATCCAGCCCAGGGATGTCCTCATCTGACAATACCAAGTGGTGTGGGCATACCTCAGCCGTTACCTTGATGCCAAAAGATTTCGCGTGGCGGATTAACCGCACTGACTGCTCAGTGCTGACATGGCATACATGATAGTGTGCCCCGGTTGCCTCGGATAACAAAATGTCTCGTCCGACATGAATGGCTTCGGATTCGTTCGGAATGCCTTTAAGTCCGTGGCGCTTGGCAAATTCGCCGTCCGTCACTGCCGCTCCTTCAACAAGCGTGTTATCTTCACAGTGTGCAATAACCGGCATATCCAGTGCCTTGGCCCGCGCCATGGCGTCCTTCATCATTTGCGCGCTTTGCACCCCGACACCATCGTCAGTAAAGCCGATTGCACCCGCTGCTTTGAGCGCTTCAAAATCTGTCAGCTCACGCCCCAGTTCGTTTTTCGTAATGGCTGCGTAAGGAAGAACCTTGGCAAGCCCGGCTTCCTGTCCCTTTTTCAATACCAGCTGGACTGTGTCCACATTGTCAGTCACTGGACGTGTGTTTGGCATGCAGGCAATCGTCGTAAATCCGCCTTTCACCGCCGCACGGCTGCCTGTTTCAATCGTTTCTTTATATTCAAAGCCAGGTTCTCTCAGATGCACATGCATGTCGATTAAACCGGGAATGACCAGTTTTCCCTGGGCGTCGATTTTTTCAACTTCGCGCTCCTGCTCAGATGCCCCTTCTTCTATAAGTAGGCTGACTCCAGCATCTGCATTTGCGATAGCCAAAATTTTTCCGTCGGCGATTAGGATGGATTTCAATTCAGCCTCGCCCTGCTCGTTCAATACGCTTGCATTCATTATTAATTGTTTCATCTGAAATATTCCTCCGCTCAGTTTTCTGCAACTTTTTCCTACGATTCTACTGACAGCTTCTACAGCTTCATTGCCCGTTCCATAACCGCCATGCGGATCGGAACCCCGTTTGCCATTTGCGGAAAAATTCGCGATTGTTCGCTTTCCACAACTGCACTATCAATTTCCACATTCCGATTCACTGGAGCTGGATGCATGATAATCGTTCCGGGCTTCAGGTTCGCTGCTCTTTTTTCTGTCAAACCGTACTGCTCTCGGTACTCATCCGCTGAGCGCAACATCCCTTCAGCATGCCGTTCCAGCTGTACCCGAAGCATCATGACCACGTCCGCCTGTAGTGCCTCTTGCATCGGAACATAAGGCGCGTACGCCGCAAGATCAGGTGCTTGCATATTATCAGGAGCGCAGAAGCTAACCTTGGCTCCGAATTTTTGCAAGGCCCACAGATTCGAGCGAGCGACACGGCTGTGCAGAATGTCTCCTATGATGGATACTCTCAAGCCTTTAAGTTCACCGAAAGTTTTGCGCATGGTGTACAGGTCCAGCAGAGCCTGCGTTGGATGCTCATTGTTGCCGTCCCCCGCATTAACCAGTGGGACACTGACCTTCTCGGCGAGCTCTTGCAGCACACCGGCTGGCTTTAACCGAATGACTCCTGCATCAATGCCCATGGATTCGAGCGTACGTACTGTATCGTAAATGGACTCCCCTTTTTCCACACTGGAAGCCGCAGCGGAAAAGTTCAAAACCTGAGCGCCCAGCCGCTTCTCTGCCATTTCAAAAGAAAAGCGGGTGCGAGTGCTGTTTTCAAAAAACATGTTGGCCGCAAAGCGTGATTGCAGTACTGGAACCAGTTTTTCTGGTTGAGACTCCCAATAATGAGCGCGATCCAGAATGGACTCGATTTCATTTCGGCTAAGTTCCTTTAACCCGAGCAGGCTACGTTCTTTAAGTTGACTGGCTGTTGTGATCATAGCTGTTCCCCCCGGTTCTGAATGATTGTCACTTCGTCCTTACCGTCCGTCTCTTGAAGGGCTACTACGATTTCCTCAGATTTGGAGGTCGGGATGTTCTTGCCGATGTAATCCGGACGAATCGGAAGCTCACGGTGTCCGCGATCCGCTAGCACTGCCAGCTGAATCATTTGCGGTCGTCCGCAGTGCATCAATGCATCCATCGCCGCGCGGATGGTGCGGCCTGTATACAGCACATCGTCAAAGAGAATGACTTTCTTATCATGAACCGATACGTCAGCAGGATTCATCAAAAGCTCTTTTCCATTTCCTTTAGCTTCGGCTACGCTGCTCCGGTCATCCCGGTAGGCTGTAACATCCAGCTCTCCCCATGGAATTGGTGCGCCTTCAATCTCAGCAATTTTTTCAGCCAGACGTTGCGCCAAATGAACTCCGCGTGTTCGAATACCTACTAGCACACAATCGTCAATACCTTTGTTTTTCTCCAAAATTTCATGTGCAATCCGTGTCAATGCCCGACGAATCGCAATTTCATCCATCAGTACATGTGTTTCATGACTCATGCTTCCAGCCTCCTCAGGTGATGTTCCCTTCAGACCTGGTCCCGTGTTCGGATACAAAAAAGACTCCTTGCCCAAGTTTGGCAAGGAGTCTCGTGTGAACAGTCTTCTACTGTTCTCCGATCTCTCGGACACACTGAAGACATACCGCCGCAGCGGATGCACTGATCAGTGATCCATTCACGTTACCTTGCCAGCCTCACGGGACTGATTTAAAGGTGCTATTCAGGATTTCCTTTGTCCTGCTTCTCATAGTGTGAGATGGTTAGCCATCTCTTGGACAAAGTTCATCGCAACTACAAGAAGTATGACAGATTGAAAATCGTGTGTCAACACCCGTTCAACCGGAACCACCGGAAGCACTCTAATAATTATACAACTTCATTGTATAATTATCCATAGTTGTTTTTACCCATACCTTATCCCACAATAAAAAAACCGCCATTTAGGCGGTTTAACTTAATAATTTATTCAGGTTTGTGAATAGGAATGCAAATTGTCATTGTTTTAGCGACTACGCAAGGATGCTAACACATCCTCCATATCAGGAGGGATCGGTCTGTTGAATTCCATGTACTCTCCAGTGGATGGATGCTTAAAACCCAGTACCGCCGCATGCAGCGCCTGACCATCCATACGAACCCCTTTACTACGTCCATACATAGGGTCGCCAACCAATGGGTGTCCAATAAATTTCATGTGAACACGAATTTGGTGTGTGCGTCCTGTTTCCAATTGAAGTTCAAGCAGGGTATAATCCCCCAAACGTTCAATGACGAGAAAATGGGTGACTGCATGCTTGCTGTTACGTTCCGTCACTGTGAACAATTTGCGATCACCCGAATCGCGGCCAATCGGAGCATCTACCGTTCCCTGATCGTGGCTCAAATGACCGTGAACTAAGGCTATATATTTTCGAGTCACACTATGATCCTTAAGCTGTGCTGCAAGTGATGCGTGAGCCTGATCATTTTTAGCCGCCATTAGCAGTCCTGATGTATCCTTATCAATACGGTGAACAATACCAGGACGTAATTCCCCGTTGATGCCGGAAAGATCGTGGCAGTGGTACATCAGTGCGTTAACCAATGTTCCCGAAGAGTGTCCCGGTGCAGGATGCACGACCAGACCACGTTGCTTGTTAATAACAATAACGTCCGAATCCTCGTAAACGACATCCAACGGAATATTTTCCGGTACAATATCTACACTTTCTGGCTCCGGTACCGATAATACAATACGATCTCCTTCAGCCAGCTTGTAGTTCGCCTTGATCGCCGTACCGTTCACCAACACCCGACCATTTCCGATCCACAGCTGTATCTGAGAACGAGACACTTCCTTCATTTCTTCGGCGATATATTTGTCTATACGTGTTTTGGCATCCACGGCATCCGCTGTCCATTCCAGAGACTCACTCTCCAGTTCGTCCTCATAAGACAGACCTGCGGCTTCGCCGTTTTCATTCACTTCGCTCATGCTATGACTTCCCTTCAATGCTATCATTGCCACTTCCCTTTTCCCGACGCGATTCCAGCAATGTATCCAAAATAATCAGTGCTACACCGATGACAATCGCCGAATCTGCCACATTAAAAATGGGGAACGTATAGCTTCCAAAATTAAATTGTGCAAAATCAACTACTTCCCCTGAAATAGCTCGATCCAAAAAGTTACCGACTGCTCCCCCCAGCACCAAACTTAGCGCAACAGGAAGTAGCTTTTGTCCAGCCTTGACTGTTTTTCGCAGGTACCAGACGATACCGATCACCACTACAATTGTAATCACGATAAAAAGCCAACGTTGACCTTCCAAAATCCCAAAAGCTGCTCCACGATTACGATGGGAGGTGATTAAAAAGAAATTGCCGATGACTGGTATTTGCTCGTACAATTCCATCCGCGTAGCCACCAAATATTTTACTCCCTGATCAATCAAAAAAATAATTAGCGCAATACCAAAATAAATCACAGTCCTTCGTCACTCCGATCCGCTTATATCCGTTGTTGAACCCATTTATTGTAGCATAAGCGTTCTCAGATCGTCCACGAAACCCGCAAGCTATCAAGCACAGATCATCCATAAAATGAACTCCTTCGCATTTGATTAGAATTTCCTATGTAAAAGAGGTCTTCCCGGTGCAAACTACAAGAAGCATACTCGACACAACGCATGCGCATGTAAACCTAGAACAAGGAGAGGATTTCATGTCCCCATTGACGGAGCAACAATTGCAGGGCTTGCGTAACGAACTGCTGGAACGCAAAAAAGAAATTGAGCATCGTTTGCAAGACAACGACCATTACGGACTCGGCGATTCCCAACGCGATCAAACCGGCGAGCTTTCTCCTATTGATAACCATCCAGGAGACCTGGCTACCGAAACCTACGAGCGAGCCAAGGATATTTCCTTACTGGAACACGACGAATTCCAATTAGAACGCATCGAATCAGCTCTGATGGCCATGGAAAAGGGGACGTATGGCATTTGTGCCACCAGCGGTAAACCCATTCCCTATGAGCGCCTGCTGGCTGTTCCCTATACCATTTACTGCAAAGAGTACAGTCCCGAAACAGAAGTGTCTAACCGCCGCCCAGTGGAGGAAGAATTTCTCGCTCCCTCGTTCGGCAGAACGAGTCTGGATGAGCGGGATGATCAAAACGGCTTCGACGGTGAAGATGCTTGGCAGATCGTCGAAAATTGGGGTACCTCTAACACACCAGCCATGGCCGAAAGTGGAGAAATCCACAGTTATGATGATATGGAAATTGAAGCAGGCGACGATAATATGGGCTTCGTAGAACCATACGAAAGCTTTGTTGCTACTGACATTTATGGACAAAATGTTTCCGTTATTCGTAGTTCCATTTATCAGCGTTATATCGAAGATGGCGAGGGCGAAGGTCTACTGGAGCCGGATACGCACGAAGACGAATCGTGAACATCAAAGTGGAGATCGTTGCCTAATAGGTAGTAAGCTCCAATTGTCGTTGTACAATCCGTACAATATCAGCGATATAATCACCGATAATCGGCAAATTCAACGCTCCGAGCACTTGCAGCACATAAATAATGGTAGCGGCAAAAAAAGTAAAACCTAGCGCGATGCCGATTCCCCTGGAAACGCCTGATATTAGATTTAGCCAAAGTAATCGCCAAGGCTTGTTCAGCAGCAAAGCATAATCTGCAATACGTGTCCGTTCCATCTGCTCTGACACAGCACGTATCAGCTTTTCAACACGACTTAAATGCTCTGCCTGATTACCTGTTTTGCTTTTATCTGCGGCTACGGCTGCTCCTTCTCCGTTCATCTCTCGGAGACTTCTCCCCTGTCTACGCCTTGATCGTGCCGTCATATGCACAATCCCCCTTTTCCCATGGCTGCCCTGAACGCAGCAAACGAGCCGAAGCACGTAACGGAGAAAAACCGTTTCCGATGCTTAGGCTCGTTTTTATATGCTGCCTGTTATTGTATTATGGGACAGGGGGCTTGTAATTATTCTCCAATATGAACGCCGATGGTTTTACCGTTCACATCCACATGTTCTGCCGGTTCGGCTTGACCAAATGTCACAGTAGTAACCAATACGTTCTCACGCAACACAGAATCGAAGCTTTCGATGGCCTGACGCAGCTCGTTATCTACATCCAACGTCAACGCCACATACTTTTCAATCGGCAGATCCAGTTTTTTACGATAATCCTGTACCGCACGAACCACTTCACGTACCCAACCCTCTTGCTCCAGCTCTGGCGTAATGTCTGTGTTCAACGCTACCGTTAAGCCATAACCGGAAGCAGAAGCGAAGCCTTCTTTCGCTTTTTTCTCCACCAGCAGTTCTTCGGCCGTAACTTGCAGCTCTTCACCTTCTGGAGAAGCGACGTTTAACACTCCTTTTTCTACAACAGAACGGGTATCCTCAGCAGACATTCCTTTGAAAAAGTTTTGTAGGAAACCGACATTTTTGCCGTATTTCTTGCCTGCTACTTTCAAATTCAGTTTCAGTGTAAAATCTACAAAGCCGCTATCGTCCGTCTCAACATGAATATGCTTCACGTTAATTTCATCTTTGATGATTTCCTCATAGCCACTCAGTTCAAAATCCTGATCCATGGACAGAATCAACTCGGACAACGGTTGACGCGTTTTCAAACCCGTTTCGTTGCGGACGTTACGCGCCAATTCGACGACACGACGTGCCGTTTCCATGTCTCGTTCCAGTTCCAGATCGATCAAGGACTCATTGGCAGTCGGATAATCATCCAAATGAACACTTTCCCCGTTGCTCAGATTGAGGTAAATATCCTCTGCAAGCAGTGGTGTAAACGGCGCAAGTAGTTTGGCAGTCGTTAACAGCACCTCAGTCAGTGTACGGTATGCATCCAGCTTATCTTCTGTAAGACCATTGCCCCAGAATCGGTCGCGTGAACGACGGATATACCAGTTGCTCAGCTCATCCACAAACGATTCAATTGCTTTAGATGAGTTCAGGAAGTCATTTACAGCCAGCGCTTTGTCCACTACCAAAATGAGGCTATTCAGACGGGACAAAATCCAACGATCCAACTTATGGGCCGATGGTTTGAACGGATGCTGTGCCGGATCAAATCCGTCGATATCCGCATACAAGGTCAGAAAAGCGTGTGTATTGACAAGCGTATCGACCAGCTTCGATTTAGCCTCGCCTACAATGCCTTTGGAAAAACGTTTGCTATTCCATGGTGCACTATCGGACAGCAGTGCCCAGCGGAAAGCATCTGTACCGTACTCGTCAATCACTTCCCACGGATCAATAACATTACCCTTGGATTTGGACATTTTCTGCCCCTGCTCATCCAGTACATGGCCTGTCGCCATTACAGCTTTATAAGGAGCTTTGCCAGTCAGCATAGTCGAAACCGCAAGCAAGCTATAGAACCAGCCACGAGTCTGGTCAATCCCTTCACAGATCATATCTGCAGGAAATTGCTGCTCGAAGGTTTCATTATTTTCAAAAGGATAATGATGCTGTGCAAACGGCATAGAGCCACTATCGAACCATACGTCGATTACTTCCGGTGTACGAGTCATCTCGTATTTACCGCATTGGCTACGAACCTTAATATCATCTACATATGGTTTGTGCAGCTCGATGTCCGCTGGTACAACGCCAATCGCACGTTCCCTCAATTCAGCAATACTATGTGGAGCGAACTGTTCTCCAGTTTCTTCACAAACCCAGATGTTTAGCGGTGTACCCCAATAGCGATCGCGACTGATGTTCCAATCCACCAGTTCCTCCAAAAACTTGCCAAAACGTCCTTCACGTATATGCCCCGGGTACCATTCGACTTCGCTGTTGTTGGCAATCAGTTGATCCTTGATCGCAGTTGTTTTGATAAACCAGCTGTCCATAGCATAGTACAATAATGGAGTATCGCAGCGCCAGCAGAACGGATAGCTATGCTCGTATTTTTCCTTGCTGTACAGCAAGCCTTTTTCGGACAGCATTTTAACAATATCTACATCACAGTCTTTTACAAAACGGCCTGCAAAATCAGTGATTTCCTCTACATAGTTACCTTGAAGATCCACCACGTTGATGAACTCAACACCATTTTCACGACATACCCGGTAATCATCCTCACCATGCGCTGGAGCCATATGAACGATACCTGTACCGCTGGAGTCTGTTACGAACTTCGCACCCAGAATCTGATTACCCTTCTCAACCTGAAAATACGTAAATGGCGGGGTATACGTTTGGCCAACCAGTTCTGAACCGGATAGTGTGCCAATCACTTCATGATCGCCTTTAATTACGTCCTCAACCAGATTTTTAGCAACGATGTATACACCGTCTTCCTGCTTCACACGTGCATATTCCAGTTCAGGGTTGACGGCGAGCGCCACGTGACTCGGCAAGGTCCAAGGTGTTGTGGTCCAAGCCAGTACATATTCACCACTGCTATGCAACTTGAATTTGGCAGTGGCACTCAGATCCTTCACATCTTTGTAGCCCTGCGCTACTTCATGAGAACTTAGCGTCGTCTGACAATCCGGGCAATACGGACTCACACGATGACCACGATACAGCAGATCTTTTTCATGAATTGTCGCCAAAATGTTCCATACGCTCTCGATATAGTTATTATCCAATGTAATGTACGGGTTATCGAGGTCTGTCCAGTATCCGATCGCTTCGGTTAGATCACGCCATTGTTGCTCATACTCAAACACACTTGCCTTACATTTTTTAATAAACTTTTCAACGCCATATTCTTCAATTTCAGGTTTGTGGGAGATTCCCAGTTGCTTTTGTACACCCAATTCTACCGGCAAGCCATGCGTGTCCCAGCCTGCCTTACGTACGACGCGGTACCCCTTCATTGTCTGATAGCGGCCTACAAAATCCTTAATTACACGGCCCAGCATGTGACCGATATGCGGTTTACCGTTAGCTGTTGGTGGGCCCTCATAAAATACAAAATTTGGCTTTCCTTCACGATTTGTGATGGATTTACGGAATGTGTCCTCTTCTTTCCATTTGCTCAGGATGCGCAGGTCACGGGACCGTGCTTTTTCTTTAACATCCACTCTGTTCATACTTCATACTCCCTCTCTGCTCATCATTGATTTCCCTAGCATTTCCTAAAAAAAGCAACAAAAAAAGCCCCATCCCTGTAAAGGGACGAGACTGTGCTCGCGTTACCACCCTGATTCCGTAAAAACAGACCATTCTAAAATACAGTCTCATCACGGCTCTCTGAGCCCCACTCAACTACAGCAGGGCGCCATTATAACGCATGGCAAACGGTGATTGCTTACACACGCCATAAATCTTAAGCGCTTCAGCTCACTTCTCCGGGAGGATCTTCGGTCATGTTCTGAACGTTGGCTTGCACCGGAAGGCCAACTCTCTGAGGGACAAATCATGACGTACTCATTCCCATCAACGAATTAAACATGTTAAATTCATCGAATATTAAATCAGCAACATCGTTGCCTTGAATAACAACCATCAGCCGACGGACGGATAATCATTGAATTCAGTATAGTATTTACAGTTATAGCCTGTTTAAAGATAAAAGTCAACCCTAACAAAGCCTAATAAAAGCTTGTCAGAAATGAAATTAGTAAATTTCTTTCATCTCACGCTCGCGCTCCAGTACTTCGCGTTCCCGGTTTTCAAGGGCTTCCCAGCCGTCTTGGCTTAACAAGTCAAGCTGTGCTTCCACCAGTGTACGAAACCGTGCTCGGTAAATCGATGCCTGCTTCTTCAGTTCTTCAACCTCCAACGCGATCTTGCGGGATTTAGATAATGCTTCGTTCACAATACGGTCCGCATTTTTTTCCGCTTCCTTCACGATCAGTTGGGATTCTTTCTTGGCGTTGTTACGAACTTCATCAGCCGCTTCCTGCGCCACGATAATTGTCTTACTCAGGGTATCCTCAATCGTCGCGAAATGATCAAGCTTCTCCTGTACGTTCAACAACTCGGTGCTCAGTTCTTTATTTTCACGAATAACGCCCTCGTAATCTTTGATCACCTGATCCAAAAATTCATTAACCTGATCCTCATCATAACCGCGAAGCCGGCGGGCAAATTCCTTGTTATGTATATCCAATGGCGTTAATGGCATGCCGTCCACCTCCTATAAGATTGACAAAAAATACATTTTCCGCGTCACGACGCTCACTATCATCTATCGGTCATCATACCCCGTTTTGTGAATACTGTACAGAGCAAAATCGTTCCAGTTCTTCGCTATAGCTTAATTCTTTCGACAGAAAGCTCGTGATTCCTGCCTACAGCTATACAAACTTACCAATTTTGACACGGAATCTTCCCTTTTTTGTCATCCCGTCTGTTTCAAGCACTTTGAAACGCCCAAAACCCTGCATGGAAATAACGTCCCCAGCTTTAAGTGGAGTGGATGGATTCTCCTCCACCTTCCAATTTACCCGGCACCGTCCCGCCCGAATCGGTGTTAATATTTTACTGCGGCTTAGCTTGTACACATCGCTGGCAATACCGTCCAGTCGTAAAGAAGCGACAGTCAGATCTAGCGCCTCTAATGCAACTTCCTTCGTTCGCAGACTCGCTACAGGCAACAGTTCTGTCCATACATGGACACGATGTACCTGCTGCAAATGCATCGTCATAAAATCGACAATCTCTGAAGCTACCAATACATGGCACCCATCATCTAGTACATGAATGTCCCCGATTTTCCCACGTTTGATTCCAAGTCCCAGTAGGGCACCTAGATAATCACCGTGTTCAAGAGTACCTACTTTATGATCGTCAGATGTGATGGAAAGGACCTGAATCCCCATCTCCTCACCGTCCAAATACGAATAATCGGGCGCAATAAGCGCCCGCTTTCGTTCTGAAGCCATATATCCGCCATCTACCCTAATCGTGACCTTGTCTTCCTTCGAAGCAAGTGTCTCCAATATGTACTGTTGACGCGGGTCCAAAAAATCAGTCAGCTTCTGCTCATGATAAGCTCCCGCATGACTGATCCATTCGGAAGCGCGATCCACATAATCCCGTTCATCCGGGTGAAAATGCTCATAAATCTCAGTTCGCATAACTCCTCCTAGACGAAATTACCAATCAAAGAAATCAAACCGTATGACGCAAAACGCAGAGCAATCAGCGCAACGATGGGTGAAATATCAATCATCCCGAAGATTGGCGGTATAAACCTGCGAAAAGGAGACAAATACGGCTCCACAAACTTGGCAAGTAAATCGCCAATTACACTCTCTCTGGCATTAGGAAGCCATGACAGCAGAACATATGCAATGATCATGTACGAATAAATCTGAAATAGCCAGTAAATTACCTCGATCAAGAAAAGTTCACCTCATTCTGTTAAGTTCTTGTTCAGTGTCAGCCAGTATTTCCGTAATAGAGCCTTGAATCTCAACCGTGTCTGGTGTACACAGAAAAATATTGTTCCCGACCTTGGAAATACCACCACCCAGTGCATACACAGTACCACTCAAAAAATCAATAATGCGCAGCGCCTGATCCTTGCGAATTCGTTGCAAATTAACTACGACGGTACGATGGGAACGGATATGGTCGGCAATTTCCTGTGCTTCATCATAAGAACGCGGCTCATACAGGACAACTTTCACATTTTTCTGTGAATGGATGCTGACAACATTAGTGCTCTTCTGGTTCTTACGTTTATCAAAGCTTGGGGTTTCAATTTCTTGATCTTCCGGCGTATTCATAACCTCTCGCTCTATAACTTCCTCTTCTTCCTGAAGCCCCAGAAAGTTCATGAACTTATTCATTACGCCCAATGGAAATCCTCCTCTCGTCCGACCAGTACGGAACCAAGCCGCAGCCAGGTCGCTCCCTCTTCAACCGCCACTTCAAAATCATTGGACATCCCCATAGACAAGTGAACGATGGGTTCTCTGGTCAAGGCTTGTCCATTTAACCTATCCCGTAATTCACGTAATCCCCGAAACACAGGCCGAGTTTTTTCCGGGTCTTCCTCATGAGGAGCCATCGTCATCAAGCCAATTACGTCCACATGCTCCAACTCGCGAATTTGTTCCAAAAAGGGGACAACCGCCTCAGAGGACAAGCCATATTTGGATATTTCCCCAGAAATATTGACTTGCACAAAAGCTTTAACTCGCAGTCCCAGAGCGGCTGCCTTCTTGTCCAATTCCTGAGCGAGCGATAAGCGGTCAAGCGAATGTATAAATTTAAATTTTCCAATCACATCTTTAACCTTATTCGTTTGGAGATGACCAATAAAATGCCACGTTCCCCGGTCACCCAACTTGCTCCATTTATCCGCAGCATCCTGCCAGCGATTTTCGCCCACATGCTCTAAGTCGCTATCCAGTACCGATGTCATTGTCGCCGCCGAAACATATTTGGTGACAGCGATCACATTAACTTCATCACGCGAACGTCCGCTTCGGGCACATGCCGCTTCTACACGGGCATTCACTTCTTTAATTCGTTCCTCCAAAGACACGGGAGGACTCACCTCTCTTCCAGACCAATCCAACTCGCCATTCTTCCTGTGACGCCGCCTTCTTTGCGATATGAAAAAAACAAATCGCTACGGCTACTCGTGCATAAGGTAGTACATTCGATATGGCTCGGCAATATTCCTGCTTTCATCATAATGTGTCGATTGCATTGTTTCAAGTCAAGTAGTGTTTTTCCGGTGGTTAAGGGAAAGTAAACAGAACCTTCCCATTTATCATTACCCGGGCAATCATGCTCCAAAACCCGAATTTGGCTCATCACGTGCTCATCCACCTCATAGGATTCAGAACCAATGGAAGGACCAATAGCTGCTAGTATATCAGACGGCTGAGATCCATATTCGCTTTGCATGGTCTGTACCATTTTCAATGCGATTTCCGCAACGGTTCCCTTCCAGCCTGCATGCGCCAACCCAATCACACGGCGGACTGGATCACAAAAATATAATGGTACACAGTCTGCATAAAAGGACGTCAGCAAAATGCCAGGTACATTCGTCAAAAGTCCATCTGTGTCCTGAAAAGCGGATGCACGATCCATAAAGCCCCGCCCGCGATCAGCAGCCTTGACCACGGCAACATGATGACCATGAACCTGTTCACCGCACGTCCACGCTTCAGCAGCAAAGCCAAGCTGCTCAGCAATGAGCCGACGGTTACGAATAACTTGCTCGGGGTCATCCCCCACATGGAACGCACAGTTCAGACTAGCGTAGGGCACCTCACTGACACCGCCATGACGACCTGTAAAACCCGCTGTTAATCCCTGAACCTGCCGCTCCCAAGATTGAATATATAACAACTCCGGTACGGGACGTCCGCCATCTTTCATAAGCGCAGCCCCCGTAGCCTCGGTGTTCACTACAAATGGTTCCATTCATTCTCACCTCTACTGCCCAGTGTACCAAAAAGCAGCCGCCGTGTCTTCACAACACACTAAAATACGTAGATCTGCAAGTTCAGAAGCCCCGTCGGTCACTCCGCTCTTGACGTTCGATATACAACTTTTCCTCACCTTCACCCGGCGGCTCATGCAATCCTTCCAGTCGTACAAGCACAACATCCGAACCAATTTTCACAATGTTGCGCCACGGAATGACCAACTCGCTTCCGCCTCCAAACCAGCCCATAAAACGACTGCTGCCTGGAACCACAATGGCTTCAATTTTCCCCTGCCGCACGTCAATCTCCAAATCACTGATTTGTCCCAGACGTCGTCCATCTACAATGTTAATGACATCCTTGGTTTGAAACTCGGAAATTTTCATTGCTCTTACTGACGTTTCTGGTGCACTCACACGCATCACATCCTTTATTTCACTATATGAGCGGAAGAGCCCAAAAAATGTCCTGTAAACGCAAAAACGATCCGGGTAGGATCGTTTTTATCGCTGAATCATTCAAGCATTCATTTCATTAGGACTTTACATGTTTTTGCATTTGCTGTATAGCCGACTTCTCTAATCTTGAAACCTGGGCTTGAGAGATACCGATTTCGTCGGCAACCTCCATTTGCGTCTTTCCTTCATAAAAACGCATAGACAATATCATCTTTTCACGCTGGCCCAGGCGATGCATCGCTTCCCGCAGAGCGATTTCCTCAATCCATGAGACGTCTTTATTTCTGTCATCACTGATCTGATCCATCACATAGATTGGGTCGCCCCCGTCGTGATATATCGGCTCGAACAGCGAAACCGGATCCTGAATCGCATCCAACGCGAACACAACGTCTTCTTTGGGCACATTCAATGCCTCTGAAATTTCAAAAATCGTTGGTTCTCGCGAGTTCAGATTCGTCAGACTGTCCCGCACCTGAAGCGCCTTATATGCAATATCCCGTAACGAACGAGATACACGGATCGGATTGTTATCCCGCAAATAACGGCGGATCTCTCCGATAATCATCGGCACCGCATAAGTGGAGAACTTTACGTTTTGCGAAAGGTCAAAATTATCAATCGCCTTCATTAGGCCGATACATCCTACCTGGAACAAATCGTCCACAAACTCTCCCCGATTGTTAAATCGTTGAATCACACTCAGGACGAGTCGGAGATTGCCGTTGACCAATTTTTCTCTGGCTGATCGTTCATTATTTTGCTGAAGTGATGTGAACAACTCGCGCATTTCTGCATTGGTTAATACCGGCAGTTTGGCGGTATCCACACCGCAAATTTCCACTTTATTTCGGGTCATCGTGTCTTACCTCCCAAGGAGCAACATTAATGTACATTATCTCCTGAGGGCATTTTTTTATTCGCCGTTTCCATCGCTTCCGGATATACCCATGCATTATACCATTTTATTAAATTCTTTTCGTAAGCGCTTTATAATTCGCTTTTCCAGACGCGAAATATACGATTGCGAGATACCCAACAGGTCAGCAACATCCTTCTGTGTCTTCTCTTCTCCGTCTTGTAAGCCGAAGCGCAGCTCCATAATCAAACGCTCTCGATCCGTCAACTTATCCAGTGCCTTATGCAATAATTTACGGTCCACCTGCTCCTCGATATTACGGTAAATGGTATCATTTTCCGTCCCCATCACATCGGAAAGCAATAATTCATTACCGTCCCAATCAATATTCAGAGGCTCATCAAAAGAAACTTCCGTTCTCGTTTTACTATTGCGACGCAAATACATCAAAATCTCATTCTCAATGCATCGAGACGCATATGTCGCAAGTTTGATTTTCTTCTCTGGATCAAAAGTGTTAACCGCTTTGATTAGTCCAATAGCACCAATGGATACGAGATCCTCAATGTTGATTCCCGTATTCTCAAATTTACGGGCAATATATACGACTAACCGCAAATTTCTTTCGATTAGCATCGACCGTACTGCTGCATCTCCAGAAGAAAGTTTCCCCAGCAAATATTCTTCTTCGTCTCTCGTCAGCGGTGGGGGGAGCGCCTCGCTGCCGCCAATATAATAAATTTCTTCACTTTTCAGCCCAAATAAAAATAAAATACGATAATATTGCAATTGCAACGCTAGCCTAATTTTCATCTTCAATTTCATCTGTTCCCACATATCATTCTCCCCCTTTTGAAAATAGTGCAATTCCAGCTGTGTTCCGCCCATTTCACCATTGGATATTTCTCGTCGCCTTCAAACATCATTTTGTGTTTATGCTCGTCATCCTGATTCCGTAAAATGCTCACTAAAATGTGCATCTCGTTTCTGGTTGGTATCAGCACTGCCCTCTTCTTGTGCCGTCACATCCGGGTGGATGATGGCACGATACTTACCCTCTGCTGACAATGTTCCCCCATCCAAGCCAATCAACACTCGATGATGTACAAAATGAGCCCCATTCATCACCACCTCTACTCGGTCTGGTTTGAGGGCGAGCATAAAGGAATGACTGCGGTTAATTCCACGATAGGGGACGAGACGAACACGATCCTGCCAGCTAAACGATTCGTCCCCCAGTTCCATCACCAGTTGGTCAGCATTACCCTCAGAACATTTTCGAAGCCAGGAGGCGGGCAAATACGATTCCCACAAGGCCGCCTCCATGACCATCACCGGGGTTCGGGTCAAAGGATCATAGAGCTGGTTACCTGTATCCAACAAGCCTGTACACTCAATATGATCCTGCCCAATCCACACCTGCACTTGTCCCAGAAACCCACTCATCCTTTCTGTGCGCTGCTTTGAGGACTGCACAATACGAAAGAAAAGCATCACTCCGCCAAATGCGCATAAAATAAACCAGAATGCGATTTTCAGTTCAAAAGACATTCCTCCCGAAGCGGTGTACCAGATACCATTAAACAATTCCCCGGTATTTTGGAGAAAATAATGCATCCCCAAAATGCCACCTGCAGCTACAAAATTGATCATGTAAAAAGCACCCATTGTACGAAGATACTTTTGCATGCTGCCAAATCCAAAAGCCACCAGCAGCATTATGACCGATAATGCCAGTTTGATCAGGAACGTAAATAAAAAGGACAGTTCCGGCACAAACATCATGACCACGTACATTGCGCCGATTCCAGCTGATGCCATCAACCTCCACCACACTGGACGAATTTTTCTCATCCAGGCGGTGACCATCAGCAGCACAGCATCAATGAACAAATTGGCCAAAAAAATCAAGTCGATATAAACAACCAAGGCTTCACCCGCCCAGCGTTTGCAGGATAGGCTTAAGTATAGTAGTCATGCTGTTCAAAGTCTGTCTAACGGTGGGGACGGTGACCGACTAATTTTGTCGGAAAGAGGAGAAGCGCCTGAACTGCAGGATGCGGAAAACAGAAAGAAGCCCGCATCTCCAAGGAGAATGCGGGCAGTCTGAATTAGAACTAGTTATCGTTATTATTATTGCGCGAACGGTTACGTAAGAATGTAGGAATGTCTAATTGGTCACTGCTTTGAGTGTTACCAAATGGACGCAAGTTAGGAGAGCCTTTTTCCGCCGATTCGGAAGTAGCCGGGTTGGCTGCCGGTTTACGTCCCGGTGTCGGTTGACTTGGCTTGCCTTCAAAGCCAGTGGCAATGACGGTAACCTTGATCTCTTCTTTCAACTCTTCGTCAATGATAGCACCGAAAATCATGTTTACTTCCGGATCGGAAGCCGATGTTACAATTTCAGCTGCCTCATTAACCTCATACAGAGACAGGTTGTTGCCACCAGTGATGTTCATAATCACACCACGAGCACCTTCAATGGATGTCTCCAACAACGGGCTCATGATAGCCTTGCGTGCTGCTTCAGCCGCACGATTTTCACCAGTTGCTTCACCAATCCCCATCAAAGCGGAGCCACGCTCCGTCATGATCGTCTTAACGTCAGCAAAGTCGAGGTTGATTAGACCCGGTACAGCGATCAAATCTGAAATACCTTGTACCGCCTGACGCAGAACATTGTCTGCTTCACGGAATGCTTCCAACATTGGGGTTTTCTTGTCCACAATTTCAAGCAAACGGTCATTCGGGATTACTATCAAAGTGTCTACTTTTTCTTTTAATCCCTCAATACCAAGTTCAGCTTGATTGGAACGCTTACGCCCTTCAAACGTGAATGGTCGGGTTACCACGCCTACAGTCAGCGCGCCGCATTCCTTGGCAATTTCAGCAATGACAGGAGCCGCTCCGGTTCCAGTACCGCCACCCATTCCCGCCGTTACGAATACCATATCCGCACCTTTGAGCGTATTCATAATGAGCTCACGCGATTCTTCAGCCGCTTTTTTACCCACATCGGGGTTAGCACCGGCACCCAGACCGCGGGTCAGCTTATCCCCAATTTGAAGCTTATGCTCAGACTTCGCTAAATGAAGTGCCTGGGCATCTGTATTGACTGTAATGAACTCCACACCCTGAACACCATTTTCGATCATTCGGTTAACCGCATTGCTGCCGCCGCCTCCGACGCCGATCACTTTAATTTGAGCCAAGCTCTCCATTTCAAAATCAAATTCCAACATACTATTCCATCTCCCCCTCAATGTGCATGGATGGCCCGTCCATGATTGGCATAATTAGCAATGAACGTTATATAAATTCACTGAACATATTTTTTAAGCGTTCAATCAACCCCTGCTTTTGCTCGCCTTCCGCAGCGGGACTACTGCTTTTGGTTCGGTTAGTCGGCTTCTTGGTACTTCCGCCACTGTTGCTAACGCTAGTCGATCTTCCGCGATAGTAACGAATAGCATTATGCAAGATTCCAACTCCGCTCGTGTAACCCGGATCCCTTACACCGATAAAATCAGGTACGGCGATCCTTACGGAAGCGGCCAGTTCGCTTTGTGCCACCTGAAGTACACCAGGCATGGAGACGGTGCCTCCGGTAAGTATATAACCTCCCGGAAGCTCTGTGTAACCCAAGCGCTTAACTTCCGCCTGAATGAGTTGAAAAATTTCCTGCACTCTCGGCTCAATAATAGCAGCCAAATCCTGCTGGTTGAACTCCTTATCCACGTTACTGCCGATACGCGTCACTTTAAAGACGACATCGGCTGCCGCATCATCATACCATGCGCAGCCGTACTTAAGCTTTACTTTTTCGGCTTGATCGGTAAGGGTTCTCAGTCCGTAGGCAATATCATTGGTTACAAATTCTCCACCAATCGGAAGTGTAGATGTGGCAACAATCGTTCCTTCCTGGAAAATGGCAACATTCGTAGAACCTGCACCAATATCCACCAGCACCGAACCCATCACCTTTTCATCCTTCGAAAGAGACAATTGTCCGGCTCCAAGAGGCAGCAAGACCAGATCTTTAATCCTCAAGCCGGCTTTCTCAACGCAGCGCAACAGATTATGTATCGGGGTCTTGCCTCCAGTAACAATCGTAGCCTCTACTTCGAGACGAACTCCAATCATACCGCGAGGGTCCTGAATGCCTTCAAGGCCATCCACGACATACTGCTTGGCTACCACGTCAATAATTTCTCTCTCCGGTGGTACAGCAATAACCTCAGCTGCCTTCAGTACACGCTCAATGTCCTCCTCACCGATTTCACGGTCCTCGTTGGACACGGCTACTACGCCATGACTATTTTGCAGGCCAATATGATTGCCTGAAATCCCCACATACACTTCTGTTATTTGAATACCAACCATGCGTTCTGCGTGATCCACGGCGTTACGGATTGATTGCACGGTTTGATCAATGTCTACAATTGCACCTTTGCGAATCCCTTCCGAGTCGGCAGATCCAACTCCAATAATATTAAAGGTTCCATTATTCATTTCCCCAATAATAGCCCGAACTTTGGATGTACCGATGTCCAAACTAACAATGATGTCATTGTTGCTCAAGTCTGTGGCACCTCCTGACTCCAAAATGAATTTCGTTCTTTAAACACACTCTGTACATATTCAACAAACTCCATGCTTTCCCTCTTTTTTCTACAAATTTTTTAGAAGCCAATTTATGGTTGCAGTCACATAAAAATTTGAAGAAAAAAGAAGGAGGCAAGTCTATTACCCATAAAATCAATTCTAGCATTTTTTCACATCACTGAGTAGTATCTTTTTCTTGGCCCTCTTCACTCGTATCCGGTTTGAACGGAACGTAGGAATCCGCCTCCAACATGGTGATCAAACCTGGATCTTCTGTTTCTAGCACCTGGTTCAAATAGCTGATTTTAGAATTCAGTAGAGAAACGGTTGTAATAACCTCAAACTGGGAACGTGTGTACATTTTGATGCGGTCCGGAAAAGAAGGAATCGGCGCGGGAATAATTTCCGAAATATCGGCTGTCCATTCCCCCGGAATGCGTGATAAAGCATCACACAGCTTCGCTTTGTACGGATCATCAGATTTCCATTTGGTCAAAATAGGCTTCTCAACGGCTATTCCGCTACTCCCCACGCCCACGCTTGTCCCGTTCGCTAGAATAGCACGAAGGCTCCCGTCACTCTGCAACTCGTAAGCGACCGTAGCAAACTCTTTAATGTGAATAGCAATAATCCCCGGAAACTGCTTGTCCACTGTGACTTGCTGTATCGATTGAATTTCCCGCAGTTTCTCAGAGATGTCGGATGAACTGACTCCGAAATACTGATCTCCAACAGCCAGACCGCTTCGATTAAGAAGCTGATCTCGGGTCGAAAATACATTACCATCAAAACGAATTTCAGAAACCCGACTCAACGAAGAACGGAAAAAGAGAACAGCGAGCAGTACGATAAACAACAAAATGAGAAGAATAGCAATCTTCCGGCTTGTACTTTTTTTCGTTCTGTTCTTTTTAAGAACAGGTATTTGAGCATTTGGCATAGCTTCTCTCCACAAAAGCCTTTTGTCCCCCCGTTAACGGAGGGACATTACAGGCATTAATTTACGAAATCCAGCTGCTCCGGCACCGGAGACTGACGGCTCATTCGGGCACCCAGTCCCTGGAAAAGACGTTCGATTCGGTCATACCCTCTGTCAATATGATGAACCTGCTCGACAATGGTACGTCCTTGAGCCGCTAGACCCGCTATGACCAGCGCAGCCCCTGCCCGCAGATCGGTAGCCTCTACCGTAGCCCCGTACAGACGAGAAACTCCTCTTATAAAAGCAGCATTTGCATCAACCGTAATATCAGCACCCATTACATTTAGTTCATCTACATGTTTGAATCGGCTTTCGAAGACGGTCTCTTTCATGACACTGAATCCGTCCGCCAAGGAAAGCAGAACCATGACCTGAGATTGCAAATCCGTCGGAAAAGACGGGTAAGGGGAGGTAACGATCCTCTCCACTGCTTTGGGACGACTCATACAACTTACGGTCATTATATCATTCAAGATGCCGATTTGAACACCAGCCCGCCTGAGGACGTGAATCAGAGCAGACAAATGGGATGGATTGCAGTGGGTCAGCGACACACTTCCTCGTGTAGCTGCAGCTGCAATCATAACCGTTCCAGCTACTATGCGGTCAGGAATGACCTCATACGTACACGGATTGAGGCGACTGACCCCCGTAATTGTAATCGTGTCGGTTCCAGCACCGATAATGCGGGCTCCCATGGCATTCAAGAAGTTTTGTAGATCCTGAATTTCCGGTTCCCTCGCTGCATTGGTGATCGTTGTTCGTCCTTCAGCCAACGCAGCAGCCATCATAATATTTTCCGTTGCACCTACACTCGGGAAATCCATGTGGATGTCCGAGCCGATTAGCTTGTGGGCTCGAAATGTAATTTGCTCGTCTTTTTCCTCTATCTCTGCGCCAAGAGCTTTTAAGCCCTCTAGGTGAAGATCAATTTTGCGCTCGCCTATGGCGCAGCCTCCGGGCTGGTAAATGGAAACTTCTCCATATCTGGCGAGCAGCGGTCCCATCAGAAAGATAGATGAGCGCATTTGCTTCATCAAATCTTCTGGAATTTGGAACGTTCGGACGGACGACGTATCCACGTATACCGTTTCCTCTTCATGTCGGCATGTACAGCCGAGTCTTTCAAGGATGTGCAGCATGACCTTAATGTCTAAAAGATGGGGCACATTCCGAATTTCTACCTTACCTTGTGCTAGTAAGCTCGCTGCAAGAATAGGTAGTGCCGCATTTTTTGCCCCATGGATACGTATGGTGCCTGACAGGGGACGGCCTCCCTCAATCACCAATTTGTCCAATGTATCACCTCCGAGTTTACCGCTCACCCACTACGAAAACCTCCGGAACTAGCTTGATGCCGGTTTGAGATGATATTGTACTTTGAATATGCTTCATTAGGGTAAGCACGTCCTCTGCTGTCGCTTGACCGGTATTTACAATGAAATTGGCATGCTGTACAGATACCTCTGCGCCTCCCGCCTTCAAGCCCTTGAGACCTGCGCTCTCAATAAGACGAGCAGCATAGTCTCCTGGAGGATTACGAAATACGCTTCCTGCACAAGCTAACTGTAACGGCTGGGTCAGCCGGCGGCGGTCTTTAAAAGCCGCAAGTGCTGCTGAAATTTCCTCGCGGTCGCCCCGCTTCATCCGAAACACTGCCTCTGTCACCATTCCACGTTGCTCATGCAACACGGAGTGACGATAGCTGAAATGCATATTCTCGGCATCGTACACAACCAATTCCCCTGTATCCAGCACAATCTCAGCGGACTGGAATATTTGTGACACATCAGACCCATGGGCACCGGCGTTCATGTAGACAGCCCCACCGACTGATCCTGGGATACCACCAGCAAATTCAAGGCCGGACAGGCCCTGCTTGCTGGCCATAACGCACAGTTTGACTAGTGAAACGCCTCCTCCAGCAACGATCTGTTCATCTTCAAAATGAACATAATCAAATCCTGGCCCCAGCTTGATCACAAGTCCCCGTATCCCTTTGTCAGAGATGAGCATGTTGGAGCCCCGACCCAACTGCATCCAGGGAATTCCGTGCTCGCTAGCCAGCTTCAATACTCTTGCCAGCTGCTCTTTGGTATCCGGGATAACAAGTGCATCCGCAGGGCCTCCAATCCTCCATGTCGTATATTTGGACAGCGGCTCATGCTCCAGCACTTTTCCGATATCATGCTCCGCTAATAATGGCATCCATTGCTGCATTGTACTGAAACCTCCTTGTTGCTTGCCCCGCATGGTTATAAGGCTCTCACCTGACAACCGGCAGCCTGAGTGATGGTCACAATCTATAGGGTATCCTATGTAAATACCATCCGGTGTGTGACAACCGCCCAATTCTGCGCTGCAGACTACCTTTTATGGGCAAGACGTTCCATTTCTTTTACTAAAATATCTGCTGAGTCAGGCTTGCCAAGCGCAGACGCCGACTCTGCCATACGACTCCGCCATGCCTCATCCTTCATAATTCCCGCTATAGATTGAAACAGGGCCGGGCCACTCAGTTCCTTTTCTACAATCATGACGGATGCGCCTGCCTTTTCAAGTGTACGAGCATTAGCCTCCTGATGGTTATTCGTCACATTAGGTGATGGGATCAGAATGGACGGAATGCCCAACGATGTGATCTCTGCCAAGAAGGACGCACCTGCGCGATTAACAATTAATGAGGTACAAGCCAGCACCTCTGGCATATTGTGAATATAGGGAAGCACGTGTAGATGATTGGGCAATGAGCCGATCTGATTCCGTATGCTATCCAGAGTTTGCTCATAATAAGATTCACCGGTTACATATACAAAATGGACGTCTTTCAGTTGCGAAAGTTGCGGAGCCATTGCAATCATGGCGTCATTAATGGCCTTCGCTCCCCTGCTGCCACCGACCACAAGGACGACCGAGCTGTTCATCGGTACCCCAATAGTAGCAAATCCCCGATCCCGGTTAGCCAAACGAACTGTTGTAGCACGCGGGTTCCCGGTGTACAGTACATTTTTAGCTTTGGGGAAAGCTCCTTCTGAGCCTTCAAAGCTAACAGCCACTGTATCCACATAGCGACTCAGAAATGTATTAGTCAGCCCTGGAATTGCATTTTGCTCATGAATAATGCTGGGAATTCCCAACTTGGAAGCTGCATAAACGACGGGGCCGCATACATATCCCCCGGTGCCAATAACGACATCTGGCTTAAATTTCTTTAATAATGCTTTGGATCTGCGAACCCCTTTGAAAAAGCGCATGATCGTTTTTATATTTTCCACAGACAAGCTGCGACGAAATCCTGTGATATCAATAGCCTCAAATGGAATTTTTTCCTGAGGAACCAACTTGCTTTCGAGTCCTCGTTGACCGCCAATGTATAAAAATTCAGCGTCCGAATCAATCTCTTCGCACTGTCTGGCTACGGCCAGCGCCGGATAAATATGCCCTCCGGTGCCGCCGCCGCTCAACACGACGCGCATAAACGTTCACCTCGCATAACGTGATAAATTTAGTAAAATGCCCAGAGCAGTTAGCATTAAGGTCAGAGAAGAACCTCCATAGCTGATTAAGGGCAGTGTTATTCCTGTCACCGGCATTAAACCGATAACGACCCCAATATTAATGACGACCTGTACGGCGACCATTGCGACAATACCCACCGCAAGCAAACTACCATAGGTATCCGGAATGGTTATAGCGACACGCATTCCTCTCCACACGAGAACCAAAAAGAGCCCCAGCACCGCCATTCCACCGATAAAGCCAAGCTCCTCCGCCAAAATGGAAAAAATAAAATCAGTCTGCGGCTCAGGAACGTAGCTATATTTTTGTCGACTCATGCCAAGCCCCAAGCCCGCTAGGCCGCCAGGACCAATCGCATATAGCGATTGAATAATTTGATAACCTGCGCCAAGCGGATCGGACCAAGGGTCCAGAAAAGCGGTGATGCGCTGGAGCCGATAAGGTGCAGCTGCAATCAGTGCAGCAAACCCTGCTGCTCCCGACAAAGCCAGCAGACCGAGATGCTTCATACGCGCGCCTGCCGTAAATACGATGAGCATGGACGCTCCCATCATTACCGTGCCAGTGCCCAAATCGGGCTGGAGCATAATAAGCCCAAAAGCCAGTCCCATGAGTCCAAGCGGGGGCAACAGGCCGCGCGTAAAAGAGCTAATATCATAGTCAGGACGACTGAGCCAACGAGCGAGAAAAAGAATCATACCCAACTTCATAAACTCGGAAGGCTGAATGCCGAAAGAGCTAATACCGAGCCAGCTTCGTGCCCCGCCTCTTACTACACCAATGCCGGGAATTAATACGGCAACCAGCAACGCAAGACAGATCAACAACACAACCTTGGCATATTTCTGCCAGATCCGGTAGTCCGTTCTGGCAGTAAAGTACATCGCTACAAGACCGAGCCCTGCAAATAGCAATTGCCGCTTTACAAAATAGTAGGAGTCCCCGTACTCGTGAAAAGCGAGGACGGCGCCCGCACTGTATACCATAACCATGCCGATGGCTAATAAGCTTACAATACAAACGAAAAGCCATAGATCCGGCGCTGGACGAGATTGCTTCATCAGGAGGCCACCCCTTGCATAAAAGTAGGGGCTTATCCAACCCCCCTACTTACAATTTATGCGCCGCCTCTTTAAAAATACGTCCACGCTCTTCATAGGATCGGAACATATCCCAGCTTGCACAGGCGGGTGAGAGTAATACTACATCTCCCGTCTCAGCAAATTCAGCAGCCTTGTTCACAGCCTCCACGAGCGTAGCGGCGGCATCCTCCCCATTATCGACGACCTTGACATGCTCTATTCCGGCTTGCTGGGCCCGCTCAGCCAGCTTATGTCGTGTCTCACCCAAGAGCACAACGGCTTTCACACCTTCCTGCAAGGAAGGTACGAGCTCTGTATAATCAGAACCGCGATCCAATCCTCCGGCAATGAGTACAATGGGTTGCTTAAAGGAAGATAAGGCCATCATTGTTGCTTTCGAATTGGTTGCTTTGGAATTATTGTAATAAGCTACACCAGCGTGTTCTAAAACATATTCAAGCCGATGTTCGACGCCGCGAAAAGTACTTAATGGTTCCGCCAAATTCGCTGGTTCTGCGCCTGCAGCAATGGCGATTGCGCAAGCAGCAAGAGCATTTTCTACGTTAAAACGACCCGGAAGTCCAATCTCAGCTACGCCTATAATGGGATGCAGCACACCATTTCCATCGCGGTATACGATGCTACGTTCAATATCGTCCGTCACATCCGGTATGTATGGCGGGTCAGCAAACAACCCTTCCTGCAAACGTTCTGTCATAGAGAACGGAAGCAGCTTCGCTTTTATATAGGGTACGAGCTCCCGGCAGACGGGGTCATCCCAGTTCACCACCGCAGTACCCGCCGCCGTTTGATTGGCAAATAGACGCGCCTTGGATGCAACGTAGTCCTCCATGCCTCCGTGGTAGTCCAAATGGGTCTCAGCTACATTGAGCAGGCAGGCCACAGCGGGCTTGAAATCCTTTGTTCCTTTTAACTGAAAGCTGCTCAGCTCCACAACCATCCACTCGTCCGACTTGGCGTCCACAGCCGCCTCACATAAGGGCGTACCGATATTACCAGCCACGATTGGATTCATGCCGGATGCCTCCAACAGCTTGCCTACCCAAGTGGTCGTGGTCGTCTTTCCGTTGGAGCCAGTAATTCCGATGATCGGAGCTTTACATAGATGGTAGGCGACCTCAACCTCGGTCACGACCTCAATGCCGAGCTCGACAGCTTTCTGTACGGGAGGAGCCGTATAAGGAATCCCTGGATTTTTAACAACCAGCTTCACTCCAGGATGAATTAGCCCCTCTGGGTGACCCCCGCATAAAACGGAAATTCCCAAAGCCTCTAATTCAGAAGCTTCGGGACATTGTTCCCTATCTTTTTTATCATTGACTGTCAGCTTGGCTCCGGCCTGGTGCAGCACCTTGGCAACTTGCACGCCGCTTTTGGCCAGCCCGATAATGACGACTTCCTGATCTCTGTATGCGTCTGGATGGTTCATTTGTCTACAACCCCTTGTTGAGATAAAGTCCGAGTCCTGCCAACAACAGTCCTACAGCCCAGAATGTAATAACTACGCGCCATTCGGACCAGCCGGACAGCTCGAAATGATGATGAATCGGGCTCATTTTGAAAATACGCTTGCCACGTGTTTTAAAAGAAGCTACTTGCAAGACCACGGACAGCATTTCAATTACGAATACACCACCGATAATGAGGAACAAAATTTCGCTTTTCGTAACGATGGCAATGGCACCTATGGCGCCGCCGATTCCCAGCGAGCCTGTGTCACCCATAAACACCTTGGCAGGATGAGCATTATACACGAGAAATCCGAGTACAGCGCCAATCATAGCCGCTGAGCATACTGCTGCCGGAAGCGAGGTCGCCTGAATCGCGACAATGGCATAAGCAGCAAAGGCAATGGCACTTGTACCGGACAGCAGCCCGTCCAGCCCATCCGTGAAATTGACAGCATTGCTAATCGCCAGCATCATGATAATGATGAACGGATAATAAAACCAGCCGCCCCAATCAAATGACCATGACGTTCCAGGGATGCCGATCGCAGTACTATGATCATTACTAAGCAGAAGCCAGCACATGATCGCGCCAAACAATAATTGCCCAAACAGCTTTTGACGCGCCGTCAGACCTAACGAGCGTTTGAATACAATCTTGATATAGTCGTCCAAAAAGCCGATCAGCCCAAAACCCAGCGTAGCAACCAGCAGAACGTAAAAGTCCGTATTTTTGATAGCTGAAAACTTAAGAAAGGTCAGCGTAAAAGCCACCAGAATCACGATACCGCCCATTGTAGGCGTACCTATTTTTTTAAGATGGCTTTGTGGCCCGTCATCCCGGACCTGCTGGCCGAATTTCATTCGCCGCAGCAGCGGAATGAGCAGTGGAGCGGCAATGACCGCCAATATAAACGATACGACGATCGTCAGCAGTAATAATTGAATATCCATGGGAGTCTCCCTCTCGTCAACATCAGTTCTGTAGCGGACCGTTTTTCAGCGCATCCACAATTTCTTCTAGTCGCATCCCTCTGGATGCCTTAACCAGCACAATATCATTGGCGTGTAGATGAACCAGCAAATACTGGATCAGCTCTTGCTTATCTGTATAAGCGTGCACGTTAGCAGTTGGCATCAACCCTTGCGCACCCTGCGCAATCGAAGTGCCTAACGCACCGTAGGTAAACAGTACTTCTACGTCATGCTTTGCCGCGAAAATTCCAATTTCCTCATGGAATTGCTTTTCCTCAGGTCCCAGCTCCAGCATGTCACCAAGCACGGCGATTTTACGTCCGTCCGTTTTATACGCAGACAACGTCTGAATTGCTGCCTTCATTGAAGCCGGACTGGCATTATAAGCGTCGTTTAGCACGGTAAGTCCATTAGGACAGTTCACGACCTCAATGCGCATGCCCGTCAGCTTTAAAGACGACAACCCTTTACGTATATGGTCTGCATCGACATTGAAATGACGCGCTACCGCCAGTGCTGCCAAACCATTTACAACATTGTGCTGTCCAAGCAAGGGAAGCCGAAAAGCCTCTTTGCCATATTGGGCTGTTATAAATAAGCTGCCTTCTCCATCGGAAGTGATTTCAGTTGGATAGTCATCGTTACCTGCAACTAGCCCGAACGTAAACAATTTTAAACCTTCAGGCTTGACCGTTTCAGACTCCGCCAACACTTGTGAAAGCAGTGGTTCATCTCCGTTGTAGATCAGCAAACCACCAGCCTTAAGGCCACTTGTGATCTCCAACTTTGCACGAGCGATTTCCGCACGAGAACCAAGCTGCAGCAAGTGCGATTCGCCTATGTTCGTTATGATAGCTACATCTGGTTGGGCAATATTAGCCAGCAGACGAATCTCTCCACGTCCACTCATGCCCATCTCCAGAATGAGAATATCTGTATCCTGCGGCATGGACAGTACCGTTAAAGGCAAACCGATATGATTGTTATAATTCCCTTCGGTTTTGTGTACTTTAAAAGTCGTGCCCAGCAGAGCGTTTACGATGTCTTTCGTTGTCGTCTTGCCGTTGCTTCCCGTGATCCCAACGACAGAAACGCCGGTTTCGCGTAAGTATGCAGCTGCTAGATGCTGAAGGGCTTCTAGCGTATCCTCTACCTCAATAGCGTTCTCAGCCGGAGGTGCTCCATGATCCTTTTGCCATAAAAATGCAGCTGCACCTGCCTCGCTTACGATCTGCTGCACATAATTATGCCCATCAAACCGTTCGCCCACGAGTGGAACAAACAACCCTTGGCTCTGCGGCCTGCGAGAATCTGTAAAAACGCCTTCGACCATCTGTTCGGTGTCCGCTTCTCCGTGAAGTATTCCTCCACACATAGATGCAATCTGACCGATTGTTCTTTTCATCACTTGGATAAACCCCTTATCGCTTCTTTGGCTACGATGCGGTCATCGAATTCATGCACCGTTTTTCCGATCAACTGGTAAGTCTCATGACCTTTTCCCGCAATCAATACTACATCGTCAGGGCTTGCCATTTCAACAGCTTTATGAATTGCAGTTCTGCGATCCACGATCAATTCGTATCGTTCTGCGGGTACACCTTCGTCGATCAACCCTTGTTCGATGTCTTTCAAAATCACTTTCGGGTCCTCTGTTCGCGGATTGTCGGAAGTAATAAACGAGTGATCGCTGTAACGCGCAGCAATTTTCCCCATCAATGGGCGTTTCGTACGATCTCGGTCGCCGCCGCATCCAAATACACACCATACTTTACCGACCGCAAATTCCTTTACGGTGCGAAGGACATTTTCCAATCCGTCCGGTGTATGGGCATAATCTACAATAACAGCAAAGGGCTGACCCGCATCTACAGGCTCTACCCGCCCATCTACGCCTGCAATAGACTCTAGACTGCGCTTGATATCCACCAGCGAGATTCCTTCCAGCAAAGCAGCGGTAATGGCCGCCAGTGCGTTGTACACATTGAACTTGCCTACCATTCGAAGCTCAATATCGGTATCTCCTTTAAAAGTAGACACATGAAAGGAGGTTCCCTTGGAACCTATAGTGATACGAGATGCCTGCACATCAGACTCCTTTTCCACGCCGTATGTAATCACTTGGGCCGCAGTTTGAGCCTGCAAATAGGAAGAAGCCGGATCGTCTGCATTCAGAACAGCATATTTGCTATCTGATGCATCCCGCGAGAAAGCATTTCCCAACCTAGAGAATAAAAGTCCTTTTGCAGCACGGTACTCCTCCATTGTGTTGTGGTAGTCCAGGTGGTCCTGCGTCAGGTTTGTAAATATAGCGGTGCGAAAATCAGTTCCTTTGACGCGGCCCTGCTCCAACGCATGTGAGGATACTTCCATGACACAGCATTGAACCCCCTGCTCTGCCATATTTCCGAGATAACGTTGCAGTTCCACCGCTTCGGGCGTAGTGCCAGACATTGGGTAAGACTGACCACCGTAACGCATTTGAATCGTACCAATCAGTCCGGTGTTCACCCCCGCATCCTTCATGATCTTCTCAATCAGATAAGTTATCGTTGTTTTGCCGTTGGTTCCGGTTATTCCGATCATGCGCATGCGTCGGCTCGGTGAATCAAACATATAATCTGCCAAAACAGCCATGGCATGTCGTGCATCCTTAACTACAAGCTGCGGAACAGGTACATCCAGTTCACGTTCAACGACCAAAGCTGCCGCCCCAGACGCAATTGCCTGCTCAGCATAGTCATGTCCGTCCACTGTAAAACCTGGCAAACACAGAAATAAATCCCTCTGTTGCACTCGACGTGAATCCGCCCCGATTCCTCGGCAATCCACTGTACCGTCACCCACCACACGGGAGACGGCCAGCAGTGAAGCCAATTGTTGAAGCTGCATCTTTCATTCCTCCATTGCTCTCTCGTTATTCATAGTATGGTATAAAATGAACCTATCAATCCCCCATGTAAATACGGATCGTTGATCCCCGCTCCAATCTGGAGCCCGGCTTCGGCGCCTGACTCACGACCGTCTTGCCTGACCCAGATTTCACGAGCATAAAGTTCATATTCATATCTTCGTACAAATCAGCTGCAGTGGCACCTACTAGATCAGGTACCGTTTCGATCGGATTTTCTCCATACTTGTACTCTTTGGCAATTTGATTGGTGCGAGGCGGTATTTTCAAGGCAATCAGCGCGTCCTTTAAAATATTTTGCACGATTGGCGCAGCAACCACCCCGCCGAATTGAATGCCCTTCGGGTTATCGACAGCGGTATAGACGACGATTTGCGGATCATCCGCCGGGGCAAAACCAATAAAGGATACAATATGCTCCGAGGAAGAATAACGTCCGTTAATCACCTTTTGTGCCGTCCCCGTTTTACCTCCTACCCGGTAGCCTTCAATGAAAGCAGGACGACCTGTACCTTTAGCAACGACGCTCTCCAGCGCTTCTCTTACCTGTCGGGAGGTCTCCTCTGAAATGACCCTACGTACTAGTTCTGGTTCTACTTTTTCCAGCACTTTTCCGGTTCCCGGCTGAACCCAACCTTTTGTAATGTGAGGCTTATAAAGATTACCGCCATTGATTGCCGCCGATACTGCCGTTACCTGCTGGATCGGAGTGACAGACACCCCTTGACCAAAAGCGGTTGTCGCCAGTTCTACAGGACCGACCTGAGGTAACTTGAACAAAATGCCGTTGCCCTCACCAATCATGTCGATTCCCGTTTTGCTGCCGAAGCCGAAATTCCGAATGTACTTGAAAAGTGTTTCTTTACCTAACCGCTGCCCCAATGTTACAAAACCGGGGTTGCAAGAATTCTCCACCACTTGAAGGAACGTTTGGCTTCCATGTCCGCCTTTCTTCCAGCAACGCAGGCGTGCTCCACCGACTTCAATATATCCCGGATCAAAAAAACGGTCATTTTTGAGATTGACCTTCTTTTCTTCCAAGGCAGCCGCCAGTGTAATAATTTTGAAAGTAGACCCAGGTTCATATGTCATCCAGATAGGCAGATTTCGATTATAGATTTCAGGCGCATACTGCTTGTATAGTGCTGGCTCATAGCTTGGTCGTCCAGCCATGCCTAATATTTCACCCGTCTTGGGGTTCATAGCAATAGACAACGCGGACTTCGCCTGAAATTTGACCATGGCTTGGTCAAGCTCCCGTTCCATAATGGACTGCACAGACTTATCAATGGTTAATTGTAAATTCAGTCCATCCTTCGGTTCAATGTATTTTTCAGAAGAACCAGGCATCAGACGACCACCTGCATCTGATAAATACGCAATGCTTCCGTCGATTCCCCGAAGCTTACTGTTTTGCTGCTTCTCTACGCCTGTCAGCCCTTGATTATCAATTCCTGTAAACCCAAGAATATGAGCCGCTAGATCACCATAAGGATAATAACGTTTGTTGTCTTCAGCAACAACGATACCCGGCAGCTTCAAATCACGAATTTGCTGCGCTTTCTCCATCGTAATTTTTCGTCCGCCGGGCTGAAGTTTTTGGCTTGCTGTTCGTTTGGTAATCAGCTTGAGCACTTTATCCTCACTCATATCCAGCAAGGGCGCCAGCCTGCGTGCCGTTTCTTCCGGCTTCTTAATTTGCACTGGTATCGCCATGACTGTCGGCGAACTGACATTGTAGGTCAGCGCCGTACCCTGCCGATCCAAAATTTCGCCGCGCTTGGCGGCAAATGGAATATTGCGGCGCCACGAATCCTCAGCCTTGGCCGAGAGCTCGCCTCCTTTACCCAATTGAACATAGGCGAGCCGGATCGACAAGGCCGCAAACAGTACAAATAATCCCATTAGCCCCCATACCAGCCTCCGCCGCATGGTCACGTTAGATTTTTTCAAACGCGCTCCCTCCGTTCCTCAAATACTCATGACATGTCTTACCTCATGAATATTCAAAAGAACGGACATTAGAACAAGCTATCAGTTATCCTCGCCTTTAATCGCAGCAGCACTTTTCTCATCTGCAACAGCAGATATTCCTCCCTTAGGAGCTCCCGCGTCTGTTCCAGCATCAGCAGTAGTACTGGATTCGGTTTTAGTATCGGCCTCCGTTTTTGTTGCGCTGCCGGTCTGGTTAGCTGCAACTCCATTGGTCGAGTCCTGTGTTTCCTCCGGTTTCACTCCGGTCACCGTTTCTTTGGCCGGCTGAAGCGTCACGCTGACGATCCGCTTTCCATTTACCATTTGCGCCTTTTGAGAGACAACATAACCTTCGCCGCTTACCTGCACACCAACCTTCATAAGGGTCAGAACTTGAAGTGTGTCACGCAACGAAACACCTGTAAAATCAGGAATAGTCATGTTGGCACTATCCTCAGTCAGCAAGTAAATGCGTTGTCCGGGTTTCATTTTGACGCCTGCTTCAGGATATTGGCGAACAATTTTGGAGCCTTTGCCTACCGTTTCATAGGCAATTCCCTGTTTGAGCAATGCATTTTGCGCATCTTTCTTCACCTGACCAGTTAATGTTGGTACCGTTGGCAAATTCACTGTTTTTACAACAGCGCCACCTGATTTATTCGTTTTAGTTCCCGTTTTTGGAACCCCCATATATTGCAACGATTGGGATACGATTTTTTTAAATACAGGCGCTGCTGCTGTACCGCCGCCTACTGATTTGTTAGGTTCATCCATAACAACCAAAACAGCTATTTTCGGATCATTTACTGGTGCAAAACCTATAAAGGACACGACATCCTTCGAATGGTCATATACTTTTCCGACGACCTTCGTCGCTGTACCTGTTTTACCAGCTACACGATATCCGTCAATATAAGCAAGGCGTCCCGTACCAATTTCTTGGTCAGATACGACCTGCTCCAGATAGCTGCTTGTCTGGACTGCCGATTCCCGAGTAATCACTTGGCGGACTTCCTTCGGTTGAATCGTCTGAACTTCGCCTGTATCTGGGTTCATGATTTCTTTCACCAGATGAGGTTGCATCAGCTTCCCCCCGTTAGCAATTGCCGAAATTGCAGCTACCTGCTGGATTGGCGTTACCTGAACACGTCCGTGTCCATACGAAGCCGTTGCCACCTCGGATTTGTACTGGGTATGGAAAGTAATAGCTCCGGTAGACTCACTCGGAAGATCAATGCCTGTTTTCACGCCGAATCCAAAGTTATTAATATATTTCTTCAGCCTTTCGCCACCCAACTTATCCAATCCCAGATGGACGAAACCGACGTTACTTGAACGCTTGACCCCCTGAAGATAGGTTAACGTTCCCCAGTTACGGCTTACGTCACGAATATCCCAGCCTCCGACCCGAATCATACCAGATTGGTAGGATTCATTTGGATTGAACACCTTTTCTTGAACCGCAGCTGCCAAGGTGACAATCTTAAACGTGGAGCCAGGCTCGTAGATAGATTGAGTAGCATTATTACGGAAATATTCCAAGGGTGTACTCCCATATGTATTGGGATTAAAATTCGGGTAAGTCGCCATACCGAGAACATCCATCGTTTGGGGATCAGCAGCTACTACAGTCATCGTTTTCGGGTTGTATTTTGCAATAGCTTCCTGCATGGCATCCTCTATATAATACTGAATCGTATCGTCAATCGTCAGCTTTAAATTTTTACCATTTTGTGCCGGCTCATAGACACTTTCCGATCCTTGAAGAGGAACTCCCTTCCGATCCCGCTGATACAGAAGCTTTCCAGCCGTCCCCGAGAGCTCTTTATTATAATAAGCTTCCAACCCCATACCTGCTGTGCCATCTTTTCTTTGATAGCCAAGAACATGGGAAGCCAGCTTATTTTCCGGATAATAGCGTTTGGATTCTTGAACGGTGTCCACAGCTCCAATTACTTCATACTTATCCTTCAAATACTCTTTGAACGTATCCACTTGTGCCTTGACCTCAGGATCTACCTTCCAGCCCCCATTACGAATCTCGCGATTTTTTAAGTAGTTCCCCTTTTTATCCTTTGCAGAAAGATGTCCTCTCAGCTCATCCTCAGGCGTTTTGAGTAACTGGTGCAGCTTAGCTACAACCTCATTCTCCAAATCATACTCCTGAATGATGCTAGGATTGACAACTACCGTATAAGCCGGTGCATCCGTAGCCAATACGTTTCCTTTACGGTCCGTAATGGTTCCACGCTTGGGTTGAATCACCTGATCTCTTTCTACTTGATTAACTACCAGGTTATGCCAGTACTCCCCACTCACAACTTGAATCCAAAATACCTTAAGTAGCAGAACAAGAAAAAAGAGGGTAATACATCCCCCTATTAGCAGTGTGCGAAGCTTTATTCTTTTGACCATAGCTCAAACCTCTCTGCAAAAAAATGTACGTCAGAGCATAGCTTGATGCTATGCCCTTAACTATTTGGCAGCCTGCTTTTCCACACGAATGGGCTCTCTTGTTGGTTCGATATATCCCTGTTCCTTTGCAGTCGGCACGATCTGATTTTCCAGACGCTCCTTTTGAATCTTCAGTTGGGCGATATTGGTCTGTAATTTGGAAATGTCCTTGCTTGCCGTATTAATCGAATAATTGATTTGATAAATGTGAGCGTACCTGCTAATCAACATACCAGCAATGACAATGCACGCTACAAGTGTCAATAGATACAGCAGCTTTTCTCGAATCGGCAGCTCTCTGCGGCGTGTAACGACTTTGGTGGTCTCACGATACCGTTGTTGCTGAACCTGTTCCTGACGGGCTCTTTCTTTTACAGCCAAATTACCGCGTGTATAAGCCATGTCGCCTCTCCTTCTCCATTAAATTTACAATTTTTCGGCAACTCTCAGCTTCGCTGACCGGGACCGTGGATTAAGCTCCAATTCCTGCTCTGACGCCACAATCGGCTTACGGTTCACCAGCTTCAGATCGCCTATCATTTTGTCCTCCAAAATAGGCAAATCAGATGGATAGATACTTTTCGCCAAATACTCCTTGAAAATATGCTTGCATATCCGATCCTCCAGAGAATGGAATGTAATGACCGAAATTCTGCCTCCTGGAGCCAGACATCTTATTGCCTGATGCAAAGTATCTTCCAGTGCACCCAACTCATCATTCACAGCAATCCGCAAAGCCTGGAAACTGCGTTTAGCCGGATGTCCCCCGGTTCTGCGTGCCGCAGCCGGAATTCCTTCTTTGATAATATCGACAAGTTCCCCTGTTGTGTGAATAGGCTTGTTCAATCGACGTTCAATCATGATCTTTGCGATCCGCCGTGAAAACTTCTCTTCTCCGTAATGAAACAAAATACGCGCAATCTCTGCTTCCGACCATTCATTGACAATTTCGTAAGCCGTAAGCGAGCTACTCTGATCCATCCGCATATCAAGCGGTGCATCATGATTGTAGCTAAATCCCCGTTCCCCCTCATCGAACTGGGGCGAGGATACACCCAGATCGAACAAAATACCCTGGACTTGCGGGACGCCGTCTTTTTCGGGCAATCCCAGCTCGGTCAGCTTGTCCTGCAAGTGGCGGAAGTTGGATTTCACTAAGGAAATCTTTCCTTCATAGGCTGACAGCTTCTCACGCGCATTGTTCAATGCCCAGTCGTCCTGATCAAAGGCAATGAGCCTTCCCTCAGGGCCAAGCTGTGATGCAATGACGGAACTGTGTCCTGCCCCTCCCAACGTGCAGTCCACATAAATCCCGTCCTGCCTGATGTTTAGTGCCTGTGTTGCTTCTTCTTTGAGTACGGTAATGTGGTGAAACAAACGGCTGACCTCCTAAATTACAATTCAAAGTTGAAATCAACCAATTTCTCAGCAATGTCGTTAAATGCTTCTTCTGATTGGTTGAAATATTGCTCCCAAGTATGCTTGCTCCAAATCTCTACACGGGTGGACACTCCCAATACGACGCACTCTTTAGTAAGCTTGGCGTATTCGCACAAATTCCCCGGTAAATTTACCCTGCCCTGTTTGTCCAATTCGCATTCAGTCGCCCCCGAGAAAAAAAAACGGGTAAACGCCCGCGCATCGGCCTTCATCAGAGGCAGTGCTTTAAGTTTTTTCTCCATGACAGCCCACTCATCCATGGGATACACGAAGAGGCATTGGTCCAGCCCGCGGGTAACCACGAACGAGGCACCGAGAAGTTCACGAAACTTGGCCGGTACAGTAAGCCGACCCTTCTCATCAATGCTATGTTGGAACTCCCCCATAAACATTGGTTTCGTCACCCCTTACCCCATTCTCCCACTTTGGCCCACTTTCCACCACCTAAGCATAATAGATTCGCTTTAAAAAATCAAAGACCTCTTTTTCATTACCAAAAAGTGATAGAAGCCGGATCCATACCCTTATGTCTGTTATTGTAGCCCTGCGTCACAAGATGCAAAAAAGCCCCTTACCCCATGAAGCCGGCCCCCGACAATATGCATCAGGTTTCGAAACAACACGGAATAAAGGGCTTACTCTCTGTCCATTATGCCAACCTAAACAAAGACTTGCATTAAAAAAGCAACACTTTTGCAGCGAAAATCGTGATGAAATAATCCGATTACGCGTTCCAGCTGTCCAAATAGATCTTTTGGTCTTCAGTTAACGTGTCAATTTGGATTCCCAGACTATCAAGCTTGAATCGAGCTACCTGCTCATCAATTTCATAAGGTACATTAATAACAGCTTTGCCTAGCTCATTGTAACGATCATTCACATATTTCAAGCCAAGCGCCTGAAGCGCGAATGTCGTATCCATAATTTCCGCAGGATGACCATCAGCAGCAGCCAGATTCACGAGGCGTCCTTCTGCCAGCAAATACATTTTACGTCCATCTTTAAAGCGATATTCCTCGATATTGCGACGCACCGTACGAATGGATTCGGAACGTTTAGCAAGCTCAGGCTTACTAACCTCCACATCAAAATGCCCTGCGTTACACAGCACAGCTCCATCCTTCATTACATCAAAGTGTTCTCCTGTAATTACAGCCTTGTTTCCAGTTACTGTAATAAAGAAGTCGCCCAGTTTGGCAGCTTCTACCATCGGCAACACATGGAACCCATCCATATGGGCTTCTACTGCCTTGATTGGATCAACTTCGGTTACAACAACGTTGGCTCCCAGCCCTTTCGCACGCATTGCAACCCCTTTGCCACACCAGCCATAACCTACCACAACCACTGTACTTCCGGCTACAACCAGATTAGTCGTACGAATAATGCCGTCGAAAGCTGACTGTCCTGTACCATAGCGGTTATCAAACAAATATTTGCAGTAAGCATCATTAACAGCCACCATCGGAAAGTGAAGTTGCCCTTCTTTTTCCAAAGCCTTCAAACGAATAATGCCAGTAGTTGTCTCCTCTGCTCCCCCACGGATCGTAGAAATCAGATCAGGCCGTTCGGATTGCAACAGAGTAACCAAGTCACCACCATCATCTATAATGAGATCCGGCTTTGTTTCCAGTGCCTTGATTTGCAAATTTTTGAATTCTTCCGGGTCCGGATTGTATTTAGCTAATACTGTAACGCCATCTTCAACTAATGCGGCGCAAACATCATCTTGTGTGGACAATGGATTACTACCCGTAATAGTTACCTGCGCTCCACCTGCTTGTACCACTTTAGCCAGATAAGCCGTTTTGGCCTCCAGATGTAGACAGATGGTTACCTTCAGACCAGCAAAAGGTTGCTCTTGCTCGAATTGTTGACGTATACGGTTCAATACTGGCATATGGGCTTCTACCCAATCAATTTTCAAATGACCTTCTGGGGCCAATTTAAGATCGTGAACTATGCTATTTTGCAGAGAATGGGAAGTCATACTTTGTTTCCTCCTTCATATTGGTTAAATTTGCTCCATGATAAATCCTATATAAAATAATAAATCATACATAAATAACACGATGCGTACCCAACAGATCCAATGGTACACTCATAATCATATCAATCAGGCTGAGACCATGACGGTTCAGAAAATGATAGATCGTATACGCCCGCTCCTGCGGCTGTCCAAATGGAAAAATCGACCACTCAATACGATCCCACTGGCGAAGTGCTGTTTCATTTTGCCGAAGCAACGCTTCCTGAACTTTTGCCTCCAGATAGGCGATCTGTGCCAGAATCTTATCGCGGTTGGTTTCTCCGAGCGGTAGCAAACCTTTTTCAATCAAACCTGTCTGCTGCACAAGCGGTTCGTACATGCGGACAAAAGCTTCCTTAGCCCCGGAAAACTGATCCTGCATTCCAAGCTGATCTTGAGTGGCGATCCATTTCTTTTTCCGTTCCTCAAGTCCGTCTCTAACTTGACCAAAACTCAATTCATACTTAAGCATATGCTTCTCCACGCCTGGCTCTACCAACGTAAAAGACATTCGTGGCAGCAGTATCGGCATCTGCATCTCCAACACCCCGAAAGCATCCCGTGTAATCGCCCAGTAAGCAATCTCTCCTAGACCCAGCACAGATGCCAGCACCGGAAACAGTGAATCCTGCATTAGAGGACGAGTTAGCACATTGTTACTAAAACGTTCGGGATGTCTATCTATCTCTTCAAGCAGTTCATCCACAGTAAACACCACCAGACCGTGTCGGTCCGTGAATAGTCCAGCTTTTTTGAAAAGCAGCAAGCGTTCATCTTCATGGATATAAAAGAGATTCGCGCCACCTTCATGCACATCGGCTTGTAAATGATATCCATAATCTACGATCCGCGCAGCAGTCGTCCGGTAAGCCTGCTCCAACTCATCATTGTGCTGAACCAGCCGCTTAAAAACGGATGCTTCCAGCTTGCGTAGCGAAGGATCTGCTGAATCCAAGAGTACTAATCCATAGGTGCCGAACAAAAGGCCCAGCAACTTGGCAAAGGCTTCACTCAGTCCATATGAATCCGTTAGCCCGTTCTCAATCATGCGCATTATATCAGCCTTATGTTCTGAATCTGGCAAGCTTTGCTCTATATCCGCTATCGCTTGCTTCCACTCAACAGCCTCAACTTTAATGGCACTAACCGAAGAACGGCGTTCAGGTTGCTTATTCAGCTTAATTTTGACGGCTTGTGGGTCATTTGCCATTACGTATGTATGATTGACCTCGTCCCAGTCATGATCTTCGCCAGCAATCCAGAAGACGGGAATAACCGGACGTCCAAGCCGTTCCTCAGCTTCTCTCGCCGCCTTAATTAGGGTAGCAGCTTTGTAAATGACCAGCATCGGACCTGTGAACAATCCGCTTTGCTGCCCGCCAGCTACTACTAAGGCATCTGGACTTTCCAGACGGTCCAATGAAGCACGAACCGCCTCATACGAATTGTATTTCTCATTGTATATACGAAGACATGCTACGATATCCTTACGGTTTAATCGCAGATGCCCCGTCTTATCCAGCCACTTCGCCCGTTGGGCATAAGCATCAGCGTGCAGCACATTATATTCATACAAGTCGCTTGCGCGTCCTGTACCCTGTATATAATCTTCTGCCAAAGCCGACCCTCCGCGAAGCGTTTCCGGAATTATCTTCATGGGTCTGCCTCCTGTCTCCACTAAAACCTTACTGCTTGATTGTACCGAAAGCCCATGTCCACGTCAAAGCTTCCTACAAAAAAAACCGCCGAATAACTCGGCGGTTGGTGCATAAAACAAGATCAGGCGTAAGGCTCAGCTACAAAATGTCCTTTAGACACTTCGATGAGCGTGGCATTTTCCAGGTTATAAGCCCCTGTCTTGCTGCCAGATGCATCATGAATCGGGCCTGCTTGGTCGCCTGGCATAATAATCCGTTTTTTGTTGGCTTCTACTTCTGGATCAGGAAGTGGGATCGCCGACAAAAGCATTTTCGTATAAGGATGGATCGGATTTGCATACAATTCAGCACTTTCTGCAAGCTCGACCATTCTACCCATATACATTACAGCTACCCGATCACTGATGTGCTTGACCATCGACAGATCATGCGCAATGAACAGGTATGTCAGACCCAAACGTTCTTGAAGCTCTTTTAACAGGTTGACAACCTGAGCCTGAATAGATACGTCAAGAGCTGAAATCGGCTCATCACAAATGATGAATTTAGGATTAACCGCTAGTGCGCGTGCAATGCCGATCCGTTGACGTTGACCACCAGAAAACTCATGCGGATAGCGTGTTGCATGGTCAGGGTTCAAACCAACCAGATCAAGTAACTCTTCAATCCGTTTCTTACGTTCTGCACGGCTACCCGCCATATTGTGAATATCCAGTGCCTCACCAATAATATCAGAAACGGTAAAACGCGGGTTCAATGATGCATACGGATCTTGAAAGATCATCTGCATATCACGGCGCATTGCTTTCATTTTACTTGGTGATAATTTGTAAATATCCGTACCGTTAAAACGCACGCTACCTGCTGTAGGTTCATACAAGCGCAAAATCGTACGACCCGCTGTAGACTTACCACAGCCGGATTCGCCAACCATACCCAGCGTTTCACCCTCGCGAATATAGAAATTCAGGTTGTCCACCGCTTTGAGCACACGGTTTTTGCCAACATTAAAATACTTTTTAAGACCTTCAACCTCAATTAAATTGTTGCTACTCACCATGATCTCACCTCCTATTTCTTCAACTTCGGATCAAGCGCATCACGCAAGCCGTCGCCAAAAAGGTTGAACGCAAGCATAATCAAACTGATCAAACCTGCTGGGAAAAGCATCCGCCACGGGTAATACATCCACCCGGTCAGAGCCGATTCAATCATTGAACCCAGCGACGCCTGAGGAGCCTGTACCCCTAATCCAAGGAAGCTCAGGAATGCCTCAGAGAAAATAGCACTTGGAACTGTCAAAGTCAGTGTGACAATGATTGGTCCTACCGCATTAGGCAACAAGTGACGGAACAGCAAACGACCTGCACCAGCACCCATTGAACGGGAAGCAAGTACGAATTCTCGGTTTTTAAGTTGTAACATCTCACCACGTACAATCCACGACATGTTAATCCACCCCGTTACACAGAGCGCAATAATAATTGTAGTGATACTTGGCTCCAGTACAACCAGCAACAGGATCGTAACAAGCAAGTAAGGAATGGAGTACAAGATTTCAGAAAATTTATTCATGATTTCATCAACGCGGCCACCAAAGTAACCCATAATTCCACCATAAATAACTCCAATCATCAAGTCAATCATTGCAGCAGCCAAACCAATAATCAAGGAAATCCGAGCGCCCATCCAAGTACGTACAAACATATCACGTCCCAGATCATCTGTTCCGAACCAATGTTCCGCCGAAGGAGGAAGATTGGTGCTCAACAAATCATTGGTGCGATCATCGTATGGGGACAGCATCGGCCCAACAATTGAAGCAAGCACAATGAGAACCAACACACTCAAGCTCGTCATTGCCAGTTTATTTTTACGAAGTCGTTCCCAAGCATCTCGCCAAGCGGACAAGCTTTCGCGCTGAATAACTTCAGACTGCTTTTCATCCGCCCCGACCTTCTGGAAATCTTCCGGTTTTACCTGAAGCTTATCCAAGTTCACAGCATTATCTTTAACAGACATAAAGTTATCCCTCCTTCCCGCCAGTAAGCTTAATCCGCGGATCAATAAATCCATATGCAATATCTGTAATAAAACGCGCCACCATCAGCAAAATACCGTAAAAAATAGTAACTCCCATAATCATGGTATAATCGCGGGTTGTAATACTATCTACGAATACCTTACCAATACCGCCAATCCCGAAGATACGTTCAATAACAACTGAACCCGTAATAATATTGGCCGTCATGGGTCCCACATAGGTAACAACCGGCAAAATAGCATTACGTACAACGTGTTTGAACATAATTGTAATGGATTTCAAGCCTTTAGCTTTGGCAGTCTTAATGTAATCCGCATGAAGCACTTCCAGCATGCTGGAACGCGTTAGTCGAGCGATAAACGCAATTGGGGAAGCAGATAAAGCTGCAACAGGCAGAACGTAGTCCATCGGACCGTCAAAGCCCATAACATTAAACCAACCTAACTGTTGAGCGAAGAAAAATTGAATCAACGATGCTAGAACGAAGCTGGGAACCGCAATCCCCATGATAGCTAATACCATTGCAACGTTATCTATTAGCCTACGGTGATACAAAGCTGCCAGCATACCTAGCAAGAGACCGACAATTATCGACACGATTATGGCAACAAAACCTAGTTTGAGGGAAACCGTAAAAGTTTGTCCGATAATGTCAGTTACACTTTGATTCAGCTTTTTCATAGAAATACCAAAATCACCTGAAGCAATATCACCTAAGTATTTAAAATATTGGACATATACAGGCTTATCCAGCCCATATTGTTCCATTAACCGGGCTTGAATCTCAGGAGAAGTCGCTTTTTCACTCATGAAGGGGTTACCCGGAATTGCTTTCATGAGAAAAAACGTCGCAGAGATCAGAATGAACAAAGATAGCAGCATATAGAAAAATTTACTGATCAAATAACGCGTCATTGCCCGTTTACACCCCCCATAAATTTTTTTCGACACCATTCGATTTTATCGAAATAGAATTGGACTGTCCAATCTACTTATTTGCATGGTTACATGATGATGGAAAAGACCATGACACACAAAAAAAACGGGATATATATGGTTCTATCCACATATATATCCCGAAGTAACTATCAAACTTCAGAATCGAGCTTCAGTTACTGTGTAATATACGCTCTTGTGAAATCAACTGCTCCACTAAAGTCAAGCCCAATGTCTTTTACATTCGGTTTCGTTAAAGAAACATTTGAGTAGTAGTAGATCGGAAGCATTACCATATCATCTTGAACCAGAATTTTCTCCGCTTTCGCAAAATCTTCCATGCGTTTTGCTGGATCAGTTTCTTTCTTAGCTGCTTCAATCAAAGCATCATATGCTGGGTTAGCATAACCTGCATTGTTGTTGCCATTGCCTGTTGTCCACATATCCAGGAATGTCATTGGATCATTATAGTCAGCAGACCATCCACCACGAGCGATTTGGAAATTCAGCTTGTTACGTGTTTGGATAAATACGCCCCACTCTTGGTTTTGAGTTTTGATGTCAACACCAAGGTTTTTCTTCCACATATCAGCAACTGCCAAAGCAATCTTTTGGTGACTCTCGCTGGAGTTATACAGCAATGTTACCGGAGGAAGTGTAGTTACGCCTTCTTCCTTCATACCTTCTTGAAGCAATTTTTTCGCTTCAGTGAAGTCTTCTTTGAAGTAATCATCTTTATTCTCAGTACGGAATTCTTGAGATACTCCTTTGATACCTGGAGGTACAAAGCCGTATGCAGGAATTTGACCGCCCAATGTTACTCTTTCAACGATTGGTTGGCGTTCAATAGCCATCGCAAACGCTTTACGGATTTTAACATTGTTAAATGGTTTTTCAGTTACATTAAACAGATAGTAGTACGTACTTGCAATCCCTTTTGCCTTAAATTCGTTAGGCAGTTCTTTTTTCACAGCCGGAATTTGGTCGGTAGGAATTTCACCGTTTGGCATACCTGCGTAATCGAGTTGTCCACTTCTATAAGAAGCCAGCTCTGTTGCACCGCTATTTACAAGGGACATCGTAATTTTATTCAGCTTGATATCATCTTTACCCCAATAGTTTTCACTTTTGGTTACTTCGATCTTTTGACCGCTGTCCCAAGTCGTTAATGTGTAAGGTCCGTTAGTGATCATGCTATCTTTCTTAACAGCCCACTTATCATTACCTTTAACGGAAGGATTTACAGGGTAAAAAGTGTAGAAAGAAGTCAATCCCAAGAAGTAAGGAGTTGGGTGCTCCAGCTCTACTTGCAATGTATGGTCGTCAACAGCTTTAACACCTACATCTTTAAAGTCTGTAACTTTAGTGCCTTTAAAAGATTTCGAAGTGCTCAGGTTGTAACCCTCAGCATTTTTGATATAGTACAATTGGTAAGCATACGGAGGTGCAGGAGCCGTGGAAGGATCCAATACCCGTTGCCAAGCAAATACGAAATCGCTTGCTTTGACTGGGTCGCCATTACTCCATTTTGCAGTATCACGAAGCTTGAACGTATAGGTTTTGCCGTCATCGGAAATTTTCCAAGATTCAGCTACGCCAGGGATTTCTTTGCCGTCAGGACCCATACGTACGAGACCTTCATACAAAGTTTTCAGAACCGTGTTAGTTTGACTATCCTGAGCTTGTGCCGGATCGAAGGTTGGCGGCTCGGAAGCAAGGTTAATGCGCAAAATTTGCTTGTCGGCCGGAGCCGGCGTAGTCGAGGTGTTTTCTTGTGCGCCCTTACCATTATCGTTCTTGCTGGAGCCACAACCTGCGAGCAGTGCACCAACTGCAAGAATGAGTGTCAAAAGGACTAAAAAGCTTTTCCTTTTCATCTAGCGTTTTCCCCCTAGTTCTAAAGTGGTATATGTTTATAGATTATACAACCAGCGGTCAAAAAAATCTACATTACATTTCTTCAAATTGAGCTTTTTTTTCAAAAAAACATGATTAATTCATATTTTTTCACCTTTTCATGTCATCTTATATCACATGATGTTGAATATATTCTTAAATATACCAACAACAGTCAACAAAATATACGCCAATGTCATCGCTATAAAAGTTAATCTCCAGACCGCTCTACATAATCTTTTACCATCAACCTTCCCTTTTATTCGATTTTGAGCTCCTCCAATTAAACCCAAGGCCAGTAATAGGAGCAGTAGAATCAAATAAAAACCGAATCGAGATGTAAAAATGACGTTAAAGAGTGCTGCGACGGAAAATATCAGAAAAAACGTGGTAATATCCATAGAAGTAAGTAACGATTTCTTTTTTTCCATTTTAAGAATGTAGCGACAAACCGCAAACACGATCAAAAACGGAAAAAAGGGAAGAATACTGAAAGTGATAATAGTACCTTGTATAAGACTCAACTGATCACCCCTCTTTTAGCCGCATGCCTTCAATTAATTGCCACAATACCTCATGAGTTGGTGCAGTAACTCCAGCCCGATCTGCCATCTGCACCAGTTGTCCGTTAATTGAAGCAACTTCCGTCATGGACTGTGCAAGTACATCAGCTAGCATGGACGAGTGATTTTCTGCCGTTGCCCGGCATACATTCATAATTTGCTCCCACCATGCGTTTTCCCAGTGGATACCATGAGCTTCATACACTTGAATGCCTTCATCGTACAGCCTGCGCATCATATGTATTCGAATAGGGTCCGAAAGCAGCTCGCCATTACGAACTCGCCATACCGCTGTCAGCGGATTGATCACAGCATTGATCAACAACTTGCGATACATACCGTTCTCGATTTCTTTCGACAAGCAAACGTCAAATCCTGCTGCAAGCAGCCGATTTAGCACACATTGATTAAAATTATTGTTCTTCGCCTCCTCCCCTTCCTCCGAACTACCAATTTCAGTAACACCCGATCCTGCATGTACAATAGATGCTACTCCCTGCCTCTTGGCTCCTTCAGTCGTCACAGCAGGGTATACCACAGCTTCAGGCCAAGCCTGTCTAATGCGTTCTATATGGCCGATTCCATTCTGCAAGCAAACAATTCCTGTATCTCTATCCATTTGAGCTGCAGGCTGGATCTGTTCTAATACTTCCTCAATCGCCCCCTGTTTGGTCATAAGCATTATCCATCGTGCTGGAGCCTGTGAATTTAACCGTTGCCAATCTGCCAATGGCGCTACCTTCAATTTATCCCCGGAAACATGTACTGCCGTCTGTCCCTCCTTATCAAACACAGTAATCCCTTCACGAGCAATGACGCGTGCCTGCTCAAGTGTACGCGTCCACAGCCTTACTTTTGTACCCGAAGCAGACAACCTCCCGGCAAACAACAATCCCAGCGAACCCGCTCCAATAATATCAATCACCTTTGTATCGTCTCGCTTCCATCTTTTTTTCTACTATATCATATGCCCTCTAAAGAAATACAAAAAACGCCAACTACGGCAAAGCGCTAGTTGACGTTTTATTTCAATATTGCAGAAGTAATCTTGTTACTCAATGCGCTCCAGATTCCCATTGGCGTCCATTTTGAATCTGGATTTAAGCTCTTCCTCATCTTCAGTGATTAAAGCCAAGCGCCGAGCTCGGTCCATAATCTGAATCAGAGCTTTATAATCATCATTCACAACACGATAGTCGGTTTGTACATCATTCACTTCTTTGGACAGCCGGTCATTAATGGAGCGAAGCTGATTCAATTCTTCTTCCTTTTCCCGTAAATCTTTCTCCAGCATCTTAATCTGCCGATTCGTTTCCTGGACGGATCCCTTCCATTGGCGCAAGAAGCGAATTACTGCATCAATAGATAATGTATCCTCACTCGCACCATCCGTTCTGTATCCACCTTCGACTGTATCAAGCGAGGCAAAAGCCGCAACCTGTGATACACCCACCGGGTTCTGCTTACGGATATAACTGCGCTTCTGGCGCTGTGCTTTGGCAATACTAATCGCTTCATCGTAACGTTTGCGCACGCAGCTATTCCAACGAAAGCCACATGCTGCAGAGGTTCTTCCTATTTTTTGTCCAACCTCCTCAAACGCAGCGAGCTGCGTTCCACCTTCACGGATATGCCGCAATGTCACCTCCGCCAATATCAAGTCATCTTCCACACTCCATGCATCTTGTCTTATTGCAGTCATGCCTCTAGCCCTCCTAACAACATCCTGAAATAACCGTCTTCATGAACCGATCTTGCCGGTATTTGAATAGGGTATAAAAGCTGTTTATTCATTCCTATGCCTCTCGTAGAGTTCATAGAATCTATTTGATACTAAATTGTATTTCCATTTCTGCAAGAACTCATACGTGAACGTAAACAGTTTCGGGTTTCAAGCATGCTCAGACTGCTGTACAATAAAATGAATGGTTAAAGAAACAGAAAGGATCATATACATTACCATTAGTTTTTTTCGGGAATACATAAAAGGGGAAACCAAATGAACAAACGAATAAAAATCACAATCAGCACCCTGCTGACCACCATTATGTTGCTAACTTTCATATATGTACGTCCTACCCTGGCCGCTCCCTCCCATGAAGAAAGTCAGATTTTACAAGATAGCCTGTCGATTGTAGAGATAGACCATGAAATTGAGCGAATCAGTCAGGAGCAGCATACCCTTTTGCAGCGTCAGCAGGAACTGCGAAGTAATCTCACCGTTCAGCAAGAGCAAATGAACATACAACGGAAGCGTGCAGGTTCTGTGCTGCGATCTTATTATATGGGGGAAAGGGACAAACTGTTGAGTGTGGTGCTAGGGGCGAAAAGTATAAGGCAACTTCTCTCTCTGTACGATTACTACTTATTATTGATTAATCACGATCAGGATGTGCTTCAAGAATATGAATCCAATTATCAATCTATGCGAAAAACAGAACAACAAGTCACCCAAGCCTCAATGGAACTGGAGACTGTCAAAACAAACTTACTGGCACAACGTAAACGCATTGCCCTGCTTCAGTCGCGTGTAAATGACGGCGTTAACGCCAGTAATGACCCGGATACCCTACGCAAGCTAATTGGCGAAATGACAGCTTATTGGGAGAATGTAGGTGTCTACGAGGTAAATAAGCACTTTAAAGCATTAGCACAAGCTATGCAGAATTTACCACAATTCATTCAACAACAACAAGGTGCCATGGTTACAAATGGAAAAGTCATTACGATAAGCATTCGTGAAGAGGACTTTAACCGTTTTTTAAAGTCAGAAAATGAATTGTTTAATCACTTCAACTTTACATTTGCGCAGGATCGAATTGTGGTAGAAGGTCAGCAGGGAACGATGAAATTAAGGGTAGAAGGTCACTACACGCTAGAGAATGAGCCGAAAAATGCAATTTTATTTCATGTGGATCGATTGGTATTTAATGGTCTGGAGCTACCTGATACGACCCGCAACAAGCTGGAAAAGGATTTTGATCTGGGTTTCTACCCACAGCAGCTTATTTCATATGTCAAAGCCACAGAAGTACGCACTTTAGCAGGAATGCTTGAAGTTAAGCTCGAATTAAACTTTAAGTAAAATTTTGCTCACCTTTCATTGTTCTGAATTTTTACGTGTATAAAACAAGAGACCCCGGGAGATTCCCGAGGTCTTTATTATTGTAATAACGGTAGGGATTTTATAGTAGATCGGCTGCCAACTGCGCAAGCTTGGAGCGTTCTCCTTTTTCCAACATGATATGCCCACTAATCCCTTCTTGCTTAAACCGCTCCACCACATAGGTTAGACCGTTACTGGCTGCATCCAGATAAGGGTGATCAATCTGCTCCGGATCTCCCATCAAAATGATCTTGCTCCCCTCACCCACCCGGGACACAATCGTTTTGATCTCATGTCGGGATAAGTTTTGCGCCTCATCGACTATAATAAATTGCCCAGGTATCGAACGCCCACGAATATAAGTAAGTGCCTCCACCTGAATACTGCCCAAGCCCATCAAAATTTTGTCGATATCACCTGATTTTTTGGCATCAAACAGATACTCTAGATTATCGTAGATGGGTTGCATCCACGGGCGAAGTTTTTCATCCTTTTCTCCCGGTAAATAACCAATATCCTTACCCATAGGAACAACAGGCCGAGCAATCAGCAGTTTCTTGAAGCGATGTTCATCCTCTACCTTAAGCAAACCTGCCGCCAGCGCCAGCAGCGTTTTGCCCGTACCCGCTTTTCCTGTAATGGTCACGAGAGGGATATCGTCATTAAGCAAAAGCTCCAATGCCATCCGCTGTTGAGCATTACGCGCGCTGATTCCCCACACCGATTCGTTACTTAAGTACAGCGGCTCTAATCGCTCTGCCTCCTGATTCACTTTCAGCAAAGCTGATTTTCCAGTTCCCATTTCATCTTTCAGAATAACAAATTCATGCGGATACAGCGTATAAGGTAGTTCCAGTGGCTTGATTGGTAAAAAACGGTTAGAGTAAAATTCATCTATGATGGACGGGTGCACCTGTATTGCCGAGTATCCGGGATATAGCTCACTTAGATCGCCTGTTCTATCGGATAGGTAGTCTTCGGTCAGCAGTCCCAGTACATCTGCCTTGATCCTGACCAGCACGTCTTTACTGACCAAAACGACCGAACGTGGTTCAGGCTGCTCCTGCTCTTCCAGATGATAATTCAAGGCGACCGCCAAAATCCGGTTATCGTTCGAAACCTCCCCGAACATCTCCTGAACTTTCAAAAAACTTCGGTGGTTTAACTCAACCTTAAGCCTCCCACCCTGGGGAAGTGGAACGCCACTGTGCAGATGACCTACTTCTCTTAACCCGTCCAACAATCGCGATACATTGCGGGCATTCCGTCCAATCTCATCCGCGTTGCGTTTTTTGGAGTCGATTTCTTCCAGAACAACAGCTGGAATGACAACTTCATGTTCTTTGAAGGTAAAAATGGCTTTCGGATCATGCAGCAGCACATTCGTATCCAGCACAAAAATTTTCTTCATTAAATCCCCTCCAAAGCGGCGTGGACAATCTCGTGTTTCATACCTATACCTATTCACCGGGTACCCAATACTTGCTGATTCCCTGAAAAAAGAACCCCAAAGCAGATAAAGCAACGAAAAGTTGTAGTGAAGATAGCTCTGAGCCTGTACATTTTTAAAATTAGACACAAAAGGCCCAGTGATTGCTCACTGGACCTAGACTTGGTTCACTATAACTTTAGACATACCTCAACCCCCTTATGTTATATAAGAGCTTTACTCGCTGCGAGTATAACATAAGAGAGGAGAAAGATACATACTCAGGAATTGGAAGAAGCTGCAGTAGTGTCGCTTGCTTTTTTAGCTAATTCCTCTTGTAGCGCTTGTTTGGCCAAATCGAGCTGTTGCTCATCAATGTACACATACGGGCTACGCCACGTTCCTGCCACCGGATTGTATTTCACATTTTGCTTGGAAATATTCCAATAGGTTTGTACGATATTTTTCATTTGCTGTGACTCGATATCTGTCATCATATTCTTATCAACCGATTTAATAATTGCGCTAAACTTGGTCAAAGCGTTAAAGGATTGCATTTGGTCAATTAGGGAATGAAGCACCTGATTTTGTCGACGATTGCGATCAAAATCGTCAGATTCAGCTGTTCTTGGACGACAATTCGATTTGCGGTAGCGAACAAAATCAAGAGCCTGATCACCGTTCAAATGCTTGGCTCCAGCTGTCAGGTTAATATCGGTACCATCTGCACGGTCACGATAACACATGTTTTTATCAACCGTCACATCTACGCCACCCAAATTATCTACTACATCTCTAAAGCCCTGGAAGTTAATAACCGTCACATAATCGATATCAATGTTTAAATATTTGCCGATCATCTTCTTCATTTGCTCTTCAGCAACTTCACCAGATTCTTTCTCTCTAGCCTTAAACACTGGATAATACTCATTCAACTTGCGTGGTTTATATCCATCCATTTCTAGACGCGTATCGCGCGGTAAAGACACGATGGTAGACGATTTGGTATTGGGGTTTAATGTAGCTACCATAATAACGTCTGACAAATAAGTCGGATGATCAGGGCGGTAATCGGTTCCCAGCAATAAGATAGTCAAAGGCTTAGCTTCAGCCAATTGTGTTTTGGGTACTTCCTTGTTGATCCCCGTATCCAAAACTTCCTCTACCTGATTGTAAATATAGTAGGTATAACCACCTACTGCCAAAATACCTATAATGAGCAAAAACAAGACAAACTTCATAAACGATCTGAAAAAGCTTTTTTTCTTTTTCGTTTTTTTCGGTTTGGCGGATTTTTTCCCGCTTTGTGTCCGGGGAGGCAATCCGTTCGAAAGATTACTCATGCTTCAACACCTTTTCCTGCGTTTTGAGAAATATCGCTTTCTCCAAGTTTACAATCCTAAAACACATACAGCGGCGCATCCCGTTCCCGGGCGTCGCCGCTGTGGCCAAAGACCAATCCAATCAATTACGTATTTGCTTGTGCTGTTTTACGTTGTTTCTCCGCACGCTCGCGTTCACCTTTGTTCAAGATCTTTTTACGCAAACGGATGGCATTAGGCGTAATTTCGCAATACTCATCATCATTCAGATATTCGAGCGCCTGCTCCAGAGAGAAGATAACAGGTGTTTTCAGTTTAACTGTATCGTCTTTTGTTGCTGAACGAACGTTTGTCAATTGTTTTTCTTTACAAATGTTAACGACGATGTCGTTATCACGTGTGTGCTCCCCAACGATCATGCCCTCATAGATTTCAGTACCTGGCTCCAGGAACAAAATACCGCGATCTTCTACGCCCAGCATACCATAAAATGTAGAGCTGCCGTTTTCCGTTGACACGAGAACACCCTGATGACGTCCACCTACTTGACCGCCAACAAATGGTCCATAGCTGTCAAACGCATGGTTCATTACGCCGTAACCACGAGTCAAAGTCAGGAAGTTTGTAGTGTAACCGATCAGACCACGTGCAGGGATCAGGAATTCCAAGCGAACCTGTCCGGTGCCGTTATTAATCATGTTAACCATTTCGGCTTTACGGGAGCCCAAACTTTCCATAACCGCGCCCATGCTTTCTTCCGGAATATCAATGAGGAGACGTTCGATTGGCTCCATTTTCTTACCGTCAATTTCCTTGACGATAACTTCCGGTTTGGACACTTGCAGTTCGTAACCTTCACGACGCATGTTTTCAATCAGGATACCCAGATGCAACTCACCACGTCCGGATACAATAAAGGCGTCCGGGCTATCTGTTTCATCAACACGTAAGCTGACATCCGTTTCGAGTTCTTTCAGAAGACGCTCACGCAATTTACGGGATGTTACCCACTTACCATCGCGACCTGCGAATGGGCTGTTGTTAACCAGGAAGGTCATTTGCAGCGTTGGCTCATCAATCTTCAGTACAGGCAATGCTTCAGGATGATTTGGATCGGCAATGGTTTCACCGATGTTGATATCTTTAATTCCCGCAATCGCCACAATGTCACCAGCGCCCGCTTGGTCAGTTTCAATACGTTTCAGACCTTGGAAGCCGAACAGCTTCTCAATACGCGCTGATTTACTGCTACCATCACGCTGCATAACTGTGACTGCTTGCCCCTGCTTGATGATACCGCGGTTTACACGACCTACTGCAATTCGGCCAAGGTATTCGTTATAGTCCATCAGTGTTACGAGGAATTGAAGAGGCTCATCTACTTTCTCAGTTGGAGCCGGAATGTGCTCTACAACTGTTTCGTACAATGCTTGCATGTTATCGTCTTGCTTTTCAGCATCCATGCTGGATGTTCCGTTCAGCGCCGAAGCGTACACAACAGGGAATTCCAATTGCTCATCATTCGCACCCAGCTCAATGAACAAATCCAATACTTCGTCAATGACTTCTGCCGGACGAGCTGCCGGACGGTCAATTTTGTTAACTACAACGATAGGCGTCAGATTTTGTTCCAGCGCTTTACGCAGTACGAATTTCGTTTGCGGCATGCAACCTTCGTAAGCATCAACGACGAGCAAAACACCGTCAACCATTTTCATAATCCGTTCCACTTCGCCACCAAAGTCGGCGTGTCCCGGTGTATCTACAATGTTAATCAGGTAATCTTTGTAAGTGATTGCTGTATTTTTAGCCAAAATCGTAATACCGCGTTCACGCTCCAGATCGTTGGAGTCCATGGCGCGCTCCTGAACAGCCTCGTGTTCTCTAAATGTTCCGGACTGTTGAAGCAGCTTGTCGACAAGCGTCGTTTTTCCGTGGTCGACGTGGGCAATAATCGCAATATTGCGAATGTTTTCTCTTGCATGCATGGTTTGTATCCATATCCTTTCCGTATATCAAAATAGTGTCTCTATCCTGAAGCAGTGCTAATTCAAGGCTAACAATCGTTCTTTAGGCCCACTCCCTGCCAGCCTTCTATATGTTTCAGGCTTTGTACAGACAGCTTCTCTCTCCGATTCGCGTGAAAACCTTAAAATAAGCGTCAGAAATCTCCGACGCTCTTATCATATCCATTATATTATAGTTGAAATATGTCATAAAGCAAGACATTATTGCCTGTTCCGTAATTTACCGCCATAAAATCTCACAGCTTGTCGTTTTACCTTTTGCGTTTGCCACGGTTGTTTAGGACCAACCAGATTCCAGCTCCGATCAGTAAAACTGCAATAACATATATGATGCCCGTTCTTAGCAGGGTAATGACCAATAAAAACACCGATATCAACCCCAATATCACGCCCCCTGTATAAACATTACGAGAAAGCGAAATATCATTAATGGCGTACTGCCATAATCCAATCGCCACACCTAGAAGTAGCAAAGGCCATAAATAGGCCATTAAATGCCAGCCCCAAATATTGCAGAGCAAAAATAAGAAGCCATAAACCGACAAAATCCCTGCCGGCAGCAACATAAAGGGTGAAACTTTACGCTTCATGTACATTGCATGCAGTACGATTCCAGGTATTAAAAACAGCAAAGGCCAAAAGTTTCGTCCCAAGAAGGAGAACGTCCCCAGTTTCCCCAACAAAATAATCAGTCCTACGGCAACAATGCCCACTCCGATCATACGCTCTTTTCCGGAATTCATCGTGGTCTCCTTTGTTTGCTGAATTTGTTTTTAGGTCTTTTAATGTGATTGTTTTTAAGTATATTTTAGCCGATGTTTTCCAAAAAAACTACGTTCAAATATGGCGAGCTCGTAACTGACGATATATTCCTACAATGACAACTGCTGCGGCCAAAAGTCCCGGTAACCATGCATGTATTAGCTCCCCCGCACCTGCTAACCACACACCCAATCGGGGATCACGGAGTAGCATTTCTCCTGCCGTAAAAGCCAGGATTGCAGATCCAAGCAAAACAAGTACAGGGAACCGATGAAGCCAGATCGCAATCACGTTGCTGCCCCAGACGACAATCGGAATGCTAATTGCAATACCAATGACGATAATGGCGATATCCCCATCTGCTAGGGCTGCAATAGCTAATACGTTATCTAGACTCATCACAAAGTCCGCTACCAGAATCACCTGTATAGCCTTCCATATGGTTGTTTCTGCTCTGACTCCCACATGATCCTCATTCTCATAAAGCAGCTTAAACGCAATCCATAACAGAAGTAGACCGCCTGCCGCCTGAATAAAGGGTATGCCCAGCAAAATGACAGCTACAAAAGTCAAAACACAGCGCAGGAGGACTGCACCGACTGCCCCCCACCATATAGCTTGACTCCGCTGCCTTGCAGGCAAGTTTTTGCTCGCCATGGCTATAACAACTGCATTATCACCGCTTAATACCAAATTAATCATTAATATTTTCAACAGCAAAATGATATGCTCCATGTGTACAAACACCCCCATCCTACTTGTATGCGAAATAGGACGAGGCTATGCTTATAAGCCTTGTCAAATAAGTCATCATTTATTAAAAATTGATGTCAAATTTGTTGAGTAAAGACCTTGAAATCAATAACAAACAGCAATATAATGAATCGTATTTCCGAAAAACGGGTATTAAAATAAACAACATACAATGATTTTAGGATGTTTAATCAGGGAGATGAGAACGATTGATATGTCCGGACTTCAGTTCTTTTGGCTACTGCTTAATGTGATATTTATTGATCTTCTGCTCGCAGGAGATAATGCGATTGTAATTGGACTTGCCGCCAGAAAGCTGCCTCCTGCCACGCAAAAAAAAGCGATACTGTACGGTACCGGTGGTGCCCTGCTCATTCGCATAGCAGCCACCATTGTGGTACTCTGGTTGCTTCAAGTACCGTGGTTGTTACTCATCGGGGGTGTCATGTTAGTCTGGATCGCGTATAAGTTACTCGTAGACCAGGAGGACCATACCGAAGTCAAAGCGGGAACAACGTTATGGGGTGCTATCCGCACGATTGTTGTAGCCGATGCGGCTATGGGTCTGGACAACGTGATTGCTGTTGCTGGCGCGGCCCAGCAGCATTTGCTACTTGTAGTGCTGGGCCTGTTAATTAGCGTACCGATCGTTGTATGGGGTAGCACTCTTTTTATCAAACTGATCAATAAATTCCCCTGGATTATCTATTTGGGATCGGCTGTTCTTGGTTATACAGCCTCTAATATGATTACTGAAGAACGTAAGCTGGAACCCTATTTTACCGAGCACCCTGCGCTGCGTATCTTGTTTATTGCCGCAGTTATGGCTGGTATTTTGCTCACAGGATATCTTCAAAATCGCAGAGCAGTATCCAGTCGAGAAAAAGCCGTCTAAAATGATTCAAAAACTGTTTTAACTAAAATAAAAAGGCAGACCCAAATTAGCTGGTGGGTCTGCCTTTTTAAATTAAAACCAATCTTCCTGTATAACTTCCTCTTTACGCCCCTCTATAGCTCCACCTGCCTCCAGGACAAGTGTCTCCGTTGCAGCCACAGCCTGTTCAATCAAGGCATTTAAATCCCGAATAGAGGCTTCAATCTTTTGAACAACCCACAAATTCGGATTGGTGGTTGGGGATTTGGGAACAAACAATGTGCAGCAATCCTCATATGGAAGGATGGATAGATCGTAGGTGCCAATTTGCTTTGCGATTTCCGTGATTTCCTGCTTATCCATCATTACGAGAGGTCGCAGCAATGGTAATTCTGTCGAACGGCCAATCACATTCATGCTGGATAACGTTTGACTAGCGACTTGCCCCAGACTGTCGCCCGTCACGAGTGCCAGTGCTCCTTCACGCTCAGCCAGCATCGTTGCAATTCGTAACATAGACCGTCTCATTAGCGTAATAATCAGATTATCCTGTCCAGTACGCGTAAAGGCCGTCTGCACCTCTGTAAACGGCACAAGGTGGATTTTAATCCGACCCGCATAGCCTGCTAAGACCCTTGCCAATTCAATGACCTTTTCTTTCGCACGCTCACTTGTAAACGGATAGCTATAAAAATGCACACATTCAATTTCCAATCCTCTACGCATGGAAGACCACCCTGCTACCGGGCTGTCAATTCCACCAGACAGCAGCAGCATAGCTTTACCGTTCGTTCCTAACGGAAAGCCCCCTACAGCCATAATAACATCGCTGAATATATAGGCCGCCTGCTCTCTAACCTCCACACGTAACTCAATATCTGGTTGATGTACATCGACCCTCAAAGCTTGAAACTCTCGCAATATAGGAGAACCAATTAAATGATTCATCTCTTGTGAGGAATGAGCAAACTCCTTCCATACTCTGCGGGCATTTACCTTGAACGTCGTTCCATCGGTCACATTCAGCTCACGCATCAAAGCTACAGCGGTCTCAATGATAGCACCCAGCTCGACAGGAGCCATTTTGACAGGACTTATTGTCGTGATGCCAAACACTTTTTGTAACACCTGAATGATCTGTTCATAAGGCTCTCCTCCGAGAACCACATAAATTCGTCCAAATTCCTTCCGCAAAGAAGCACCGGGAAACGGTTTGAGCAGCAGCTTCACGTGATTCAGTACAGCCTTTTCAAAACGAGTCCGATTCTTCCCTTTTAATGTAAATTCACCGAAGCGAAGTAACAGCATATCATAGTGCATTTTAACGTTTCCACCTTTCAAGGGATTCCAGCTTGGCCACAGCCTGTCGCAGTGCAAGTATAAGCTCATCGATATCCTGTTCCATATGTTCATCACCGAAGCTGATACGAATGCCGCCAGACGCTTCCGCCTCATTGCATCCCATCGCCAGCAGCACCCGACTGGGTTCAGCCAATTTCGAAGAGCAAGCCGATTTGGTGGATACTACCACACCCAATTGCTCCAACGTATGCAGCATTACCTCGGCCTTCATGCCCGGATACGAAAAGTGGACAATATGCGGCGCTTCTTCCCCGCTGTTCAGCCGCAGTTGACGGATTGTCTTCACTTCTGCGACCACCCGTTCTCTCCACTCGGTCATACGGCGTGCTGTCTCTGCTTGCCGTTCGCCCGCCAACCTTACCGCCTTAGACATACCGACTAGCAGCGGTACATTTTCCGTACCTGCACGAAAACCCTGCTCCTGAGAGCCGCCACTATGCAGTGGGAAAAGCTCCACACCTTCCCGAACGAATAGTAGTCCAGCACCTTTGGGTCCACGCAGCTTATGCGCAGAGAGGCTGTACAGATCAGCCTGCCAGCCCCGGATATCAACCGGTAGCTTTCCAAACCCCTGTACACCGTCAATATGAAATAGCACACGGGGGAACTGTTTCTTGAGCGCAGCTCCGATATCATGCAACGGTTGCACCCTTCCCGTCTCATTATTGACATGCATGATACTGACTAAAATCGTATCTTTACGGACAGCGGCACAAACCTGTTCGGCGCTCACATGCCCTTCTGCATCGACAGGTAAAAATGTAACCTCAAAGCCCAGATTTGTCAGTTGTCTGCAAGCTTCATACACAGACGGGTGCTCTGTCGATACAGTAACAATATGCTTGCCTCTGGTCTGATACTGCAAAGCTGCTCCCTTGACAGCAAGATTGTTGCTTTCCGTTGCCCCAGATGTGAAGACAATCTCTGATGGATACACTCCCAAAGCCGCAGCACATACTTCGCGCGAACGCTTAAGCAACTTATCCGCATCCTCTCCATATCGATGCATCGAGGATGGGTTCCCGTAGTGGCGTCTCATGACCTCGGCAACTGTTGTAATCACCTCTTCAAAAGGCGGAGTTGTCGCGGCATAATCAAAATATTTCATTGCACTCCCCTTTTCCGCTCTATAACTGCTGCAACAAAAAAAGACCAAAACAAGGAAAGGCCGCTACATTATAGCGACACCCTTTCCCCATATTGATCCTGTCTGCGGACCTAATCTAATTGAAATTACGCACTTTTTTCGTTGTAAGCTATAGGGCTTAGATCGTATATTTTTCACGTGCATTTTGAATTTTGGTAATATATCTTTGCGTTTCCAGCGGAAGCTTGTCCAGTACAGCCATTAACTGTTCATCACTATTTACACCAAGCCGCTGCACTCGTCCGGGACCTGCATTATATGCAGCCAGCGCCATATTTTCTTGTCCGTTAAATCGTTTAATCTGGTAGGACAAATAACGAACACCGGCATCAATATTTTGAACAGGATCATATGGGTCGCTGACTCCCAGGCCTTGAGCCGTAGCATCCATAAGCTGCATAAGCCCTTTGGCTCCGGCCGAAGAAGTGACCGACGGATTAAACGAAGATTCCGTATCAATAACCGCTTTAATCAACGCTACTGGAACGCCGTATTTCTGGCTAGCCTCGTTAATCAAATCATCATATGCTGTAGGTGTTGTGGGTCCGTCTGTTGCTGTGCTGGAAGGAGCGGGGTACAATGACGAAGCCGTCCCCCTCGAAGGTCCCAATTGAAGCCATAGCAAACCGTTTTCGTCTCTGGTAACATCACTTGAATTTTCTCGTGTCACAGCACCATCTGTTTCCAACTGACCTACTTGTTCCAGTAATCCGGAAAAAGCGTCCGTTGTACCCGTCTGGGTTGTAGCACTCATATTATTTAAGAGCTGCATGTCTAACATGGACTTGGACACGCGCGGATCAATTTGCATGTGGTGTTCCCAACTTTCTATAGTTGTTATATCCCAAATAGCTTGTCATTACTGCTATGATACAACTTTTTACTATGTACTTCCATACCTTTTGATGAAAAAAAGCTCCGTTTCTGTCGAAAAGACAGCGGAGCTTTATAGATCAGCTTTAATGTAATTATATCACTAAGATGATTTTTCTCGGATATACAAAAGAAAACTGAGCTTGTTCTCCAGTAGGGTCAACGAACGAACGGGATAAAAGCAAAATAACTCAATGTCGCCAGCGCTCCCAGACCAATCGACCAAATGCCGGTCGTTTTGCTGCCATTCACATAAGCAAAAAAACCTAAAACTGCAGCAATAGGTCCCAGCACAATTGACCACATAAACAATGAGGCAATTCCTGCAGCCAGACCAATATAGCCAGAAATACGGCCACTATTGTTTATAACCTGCTCTTCACCCTTAACCTCATGTCGAGTCACAGCTGAGCCGGGAGCAACCTCTGCTGCATATTCCTCACGATCATTACGGCGCTTGGCAGATCGTTCATGAATGTGACGGGGGTAATCTACACGTTCGCGGCTAACATGCTCTTTACTCTGATGCTTGTCATTTTCATGATCTTCCATAATAAACTGCACCTCCAAATGCGAAATGAATCGCGTAATAAAATTTACACGGACTTCGGCTTAAAAGTGTGGCAACAGGTTGCGGCTGACGTGGCAGCCTTATCACGTTCTTCTGAACTGAAGCTTTCTCCCGCATATTCTTCTTTAAATTTCTTACCGGCATGACCATCAACTTCAATCATGATCAAATCTGCCTTGCACAAGTTGTTTTCTCCCCAATAATGGCAATTGGCTACGCTACACTTAACGATTGGCTTGGCCTCTTGGCTCATGATCATCACCTCGGATTCATTGTCCCCCCGCTACCCTGCACCTATGCGTTCATGGTATATGGCAGTTGGTGACATACGAAAAAAGCCGTTTCCTTCACCTCCTCCAAAATGGCAGGAAGCAAGTAGAAAACGGCTTGCTTGTCTTGTTTTAGTTTTTGATTAGAAATGATCTTCCCCGTTGAATGCTTTAGGCATGAGTACGTCGAGTCTGCATCCGGCGCTGAGTCAAATAGTCACTTTCATAATAAGTCAGATCATCACGCAATTCTTCAAAATTTTTCGTAATGTCCATGATCACTTCGCGAGCGGCTGGCACTGGCGTTTTACGGAAGCGAATAGCATCTTGTCCCGTATACGCATAGCGTCCATCCTCTGCGTAAGATTCATTTTTGGGATAAAAAAAGCTGTTCACGCAGTCATGGTAAACGTTATACAATGCCTTTTCCGCAAAATCGACGTCAAAATTGGCACGGCGTAAAGCCACACCCAGCTTTTCATAAGATACTTCGGAAAAAACAAGGACATGACGGAGATCCGACAAAAAGCCTTTGTAAAAAAGTACGGACTCCTCATTGCCATCTGTAGCCAGTTGCGGCAGAGCATGCTCATTGAGGAATGTTTCCACCCGTTTCACGGCAGTTTTCAGTCTCTCCTGCGCCGACTCACATAATTTTTGTACGTTGACTGCTGACATCAAGGCAGCTCCCCCTTATTTGTTGCTTGTTCATCAATTTGGTTACCCGAAAATAGTCCCTTCTAACCGAAAGAGCTGTAATTTTCAGTATTTATCCTACCACAAATGAGCATTGAAAGGTATAAAAACATGCCAACCTCCTCACGCTAAACCATAAATTTATGAATACTCAAGGAGGACGGTCCCATGTCTCGGCGAAAATGGTTAAAACCCCTGCTAGGAGCAGCTGCCGGGGTGCTTCTCATCACACTGATGCTGCCTTCCCGTGATCATCGCCATACACCGCAGCCCGAATATACGGCCAAGATGGTGCCACAGCAAGAGAAGCAGCTCAAAAAAGGAATGTTGGCTTTGGACCTGTCCGCTACGGATACCCTCACACGCATGGATGCAAGGCAGGATATTCAATACGTGATGCGGGAGCTTGATGGTAAAACTGCTGATCAGAAAAGACAGTTTACTCGCACACTGCAGCAATCGCACAGTCATCTTCATACGTTACTGTGGATTCACACACGCGACGGGAACACGAGCACCTATACGGGCAGCAAAGCACAAACTCGTCTGCTCAGTCATCCTCAAATCAAAAGCAGCTTGGCTGCGGCTCGCCGTTCCGTCATGCAAAATAAATCCTACGAATCTGCTGCATTTCAGGCTGAAGGCGGTAAATATTTTGTCATGGCAGAACCATCGGCTGACGGAACATGCGGCGTTGCTGCCCTGGTCAGTCAGCAAGTATTGCGTGACGTGGAGAAGCATCAGCGGAAGAATTTGCGTTTGATTCCCTACCCAAAAGAAGGCAGCTACAAAATCGAATCCGTACATCCCGACACATTGCACGATATTACTGTCAAGACGGGCCATGACAACGAAAATGCAAGCCATTATTTCGAAAACGAAATTGTCGTTCGCTTCCGTCACAATCCTGATTCACGACAGCTGCAGGAAATTGCAGCAGATTTACACTGTGCGCCAGGCCGCAAGCTTGGTTATACCTATGTATTTCATTCGGATAAGATGAACTTCAAGGAGCTAAAGCAATATTTTTCAAGAAAGTGGAACCCGCTTTATACTGAGCCTCACTATATGTATCTAACCAATGAGAAAACACCTATCAAAGCGGACAGCTCTATCCCCAATGATTTGCTCTTTTCCCGCTATCAATGGAATCTGCCGGCTACTGAAACCAACCGGGGTTGGAAATTAAGCAAAGGCAGCAAGGACGTAATTGTCGCTGTCGTAGATACGGGAGTAGATTTGGATCACCCCGACCTAAAAGGTCAAATCCTTTCAGGTCATAACGTGGTAAATCCGTCTGAAAAGCCTTATGATGACGTCGGTCACGGAACGCACGTCGCTGGCATCATTTCTGCCCTCGTGAATAATGGTGAGGGGGTCGCTGGCATGACATGGTACAACAAAGTCATGCCGATTAAGGTACTTGACCAATCCGGCTCCGGTACGACTTACTCGGTTGCAGAAGGTATTATATGGGCAGCTGATCATGGGGCCAAGGTCATCAATTTGAGTCTGGGCAATTACGCACAAGCTGAATTTTTGCATGATGCGATCAAATACGCCTATGATAAAGATGTCGTATTAGTTGCAGCTACAGGTAATGACAATACGGAACGACCTGGCTATCCAGCAGCGTATCCTGAAGTATTTGCCGTTTCCGCTACAGATTCTTCTATGCACCGTGCATCCTTTTCTAACTATGGAGATTATGTAGACGTCATGGCTCCAGGTGCAAGTATTGCCAGTACGTACCCAGGGAACCAATATGCTGCACTGTCGGGTACTTCAATGGCCAGTCCCCATGTATCAGCGCTTGCTGCACTGATTCGATCCATTAACCCCGATCTGACCAACAAAGAGGTTATGGATTTAATGAGAAGCAGCGTAATTGACTTGGGCACACCCGGGCATGACAAATATTTCGGATATGGTCAAATTGACGTGTATAAAGCGTTGAAAGCAGCACAACGTCCATATGTTCCTTTGCAATTCTATCCACAGCATTTAAGTGACAAGTTAAAATCAATATTAAAGAAACTGGAAACGTAAGATTCCTTATTGGAAAAAAGCAGCCATGTTGCTCCATGGCTGCTTTTTTGGGCTTTATTAACGCTTGGAACTGCTTCGAACAGGACGCTTGCCATGGCTGCGAGTATGACAGCAAGGTTCTCCAGGGTCCTTTATACTCACCGGAAATACGTGATGAGGTACAGGTACAATGTGCGTCTGATTAACAATTTCAATCGGATGAACCACAGGCACGACTTGTGGGAAAAATTGATGATTTACAAATTGGATCGGCGGGCACACGATCGGGTCGTAAGGGCAATGACTCATAATGTGCAACTCCTTTCGGTGAATTAGTACAGCATATTAAGAAGGCGGGTGCTGTGCTTGGATGTTTACCCCCTAATACAAATATCCCTTATAAAATAGGCTTCCGTTCAACAATGACCGAATGATCAAGCAGTTCGCCCAACAAACGGCACAGTTTGTGAAGACCTGTTTTAAGTGTTTCCTTGTCCGCATACGAAAAAGAAATACGGATATGATTACTGTCCATACCACCTGCATAGCATACTGCACCAGGTAAAAAGGAAACTCCTTCTCGGTCAGCCAGCCGCTCCAATTCTGGAATATCAACATTAGGAGGAAGCTTAATCCACACATTTAAGCCGCCTTCGGGGGCATACCAGCTGACCTCTGGCGGAGCATAGCGCTGGAGCGTATGCAACGCGACTGTCAACCGATCCCGCATTTGTTCCCGCAACCTAACAAGATGCTGATCAAGTCGGTTCTTGATAAAGGGCAATAGCGCTTTTTGCGTTAATAGAGGGCTCCCCAAATCCGTAGTAGACTTGACAGCCACCAAACGATCCATTACACTGCCAGTGGCCGCTACACAAGCTATACGGCAGCCGGGAGCAACGGTTTTGCTAAAGCTTTTGATATATATCACATGTCCGGACTGATCATGCGCCTTGATAGAGAGTGGCGGCTTTGTTTTATAGTATAGGTCGGAAAATGGATCATCCTCAACAATGAGGCAATGATAACTTTGAGCTAGATCCAGTAATTGTGTGCGTCTGGCCATCGTTAAAGTTACTCCGGTAGGATTATGAAAGGTGGGTATCGTGTAGATTAGTTTTGGGGGATGAGTGTCACAGAGACGTGTGAGGATATCGATCCTCATGCCCTGCTCATCCATCGGAATCATAATTACTTTGGCACCACGACTGGTAAACACATCAATGGCCCCCGTATATGTAGGAGCCTCCATGTAGACAACATCACCAGAACCAACAAAGGTCCGTGCCACCAAGTCAATGCCCTGTTGGGCACCACTAGTCACGAGCAGCTGTTCTGCCACTGTGCATATACCGCGTTCGTTCAGGTGATCTGCAAACACTTCCCTCAGCGCTAAATCACCTTCAAAAGTCCCGTATGCTGCCATTGCATCGGGATTTCCAGAGGATAGACGTTGAGTATCAGCGATGATTTCGCGTGTAGGAAGAAGCTCCGGTTGAATTGCTGCTATATGAAAAGAATAAGGAAACTGTCTGCTATGGTTAAAGTTTCTCCATAGCTGTGCGCGCGGCAAATAATCGATCAGCGACATTTGCCATGACAAGTCCTGTGCTCCCTCACGTTGAACAGCTACCGAAGGCTCCGCTACATAGCAACCTTTTCCCTGTGTACAGGTAACCAAATGAATAGACTCCAGCTCAGCATACGCCTTGCTTACAGTTACGGGACTTACCGCAAGCAGACTGGACAAATGACGGACAGAGGGAAGCTTTGTGCCCTGAGGCAGCAATCCAGACTGGATACGATCTGCTAATGTTTTGGCAATCTGTAAATATAATTTGACACTGCTATTGCGGCTGAGATCAATATGCATCGGAACCGTCCCCTCCAAAAATCAACTGTTACATTTAGACGTTTACTGTTATACTTCATTATCGATATAATACAACAAATTTCATAGTACAGTATAGAACACAGGAGATGATTGGATTGGAACACAAATTTTCGGGTATGGCTCGTACTCAGGGCTCGTCCATGGTAAGGGACATTTTAAAGCTGACACAGGGAACAGATGTGTTATCTCTGGCAGGCGGCCTTCCTGCCGATGCCTTTTTTCCCATCGAAGCTGTTGCTAAAGCCTATGAGCGGGTATTTCGCCTCGGCGGTACTACCGCTCTTCAATACGGCCTAACCGAGGGCTACATTCCTCTACGGGAACGTCTTGCAGCAATCATGTCATCCCAAGGCATCTCCGTCACCAGAGATAATATCATTATGACGACGGGCTCACAGCAGACCATTGATCTGGTTTCGCGTGTGTTGCTCGATCCGCAGGATACTGTATTGGTGGAGTCCCCTACTTATTTGGCGGCTCTTCAGGTATTTAATTCCTATGGTGCCAACATTGTAAGTGTAGATACAGATTCTAACGGTATGCAATTAGAAGATCTTGAAGCCAAGATCAAAAAACATCAGCCTAAATTCGTGTATGTCATCCCCACCTTTTCCAACCCAGCAGGAAGTGTTTGGAGTATGGAGCGCAGAACAGGCGTTGTTGAACTATGCCGTAAATACGGCACTTTGATTTTTGAAGATGATCCTTACGGACGTCTTAAATTTGACGAAAACCTTAACTTTCCATCCCTTTTCTCAATTGATCAACAGCTAGGTGGAGACGGTCATGTGATGTACACTTCTACATTCTCTAAAACCGTTGCTCCTGGTGTTCGCTCTGGATGGTTGGTAGCCGATCAAGCTATCGTCGTTAAAGTCGCGAATGCCAAACAATCTGCCGATCTGCACTCCAGCAGTATTGATCAACGTGCTTTGAATGAGTTATTGGACTTTTTTGACTTGGACGGACATATTCGTACCGTGTCCGCCGAGTACTACACTCGTATGCTACGTCTCACATCGCTGATGAAAGAACGTCAATGGGAAGGAATCACCTGGAATGATGCACTCGGCGGTATGTTTATGTGGGTTACTCTACCCGAGGGCTTCCGTTCTGATCGGTTGCTGCAACTCGCAATTCAGGAAGGAGTCGCATTTGTCCCCGGACAAGTCTTCTATGCTGACCTAAGTGGCAGCAACCATATGCGGATCAACTTCACGCATACGGATCCTTCCCTGCTTCCTAAAGCGGTTGACCGATTGGATCGAGCACTGAAGATGTACACAGAGGAAAGTGTGGTAAAAAGCGTGCGATGATGGAGTTGGCAGGATATGTACGTGAGGCTGCTTCACGAATCATTTGATTTTACGATCGCTGTTACCCCCTGATTCGTTTGGAATTTGAATAGTATGGTGGAATCTGGGACAAAGGTGCAGACCTCGCTTCTACAGATTTCAAATGCGTTGCTACGCTAACTACGTGCCTCATCCTCGAACGGTTTTACGGTAGAGGAAGTAAAAATTAAAATGAAAGCCCCCAGTAATTATGCTGGGGGCTTCATTCTAAGAAGGCACTTTTCTGCGTAAATACGGTATGTTAAAAAGGGTCTGCCATGATTCCCATTGGAATATGACACACCCTTTTTAATTCAATAAATACATTTGGATTAAAAGCTTTCATGCAAACAGGTCATTTACAAAAGTTAAATTTATACATTTTAAGGTGTTGCAGTGGGGAAAGTTTTCCGTAAGCCGGGTTCTGTGCTATTCGTGGTACAGACGGGAACTACCCTCCCACTACAAGCGACAATCATCTATCTAGGCCGAACATTGCTATCCAGCTCCAGCGACCAACCTAGACACGCCTCGGGCTAAGGCTGCTTCGCGAAGAAGCTGTGTCCCATTAGGTCTTGCTCCAGATGGGGTTTACCAGGAACGAAGTCACCAGCGTTCCTCGGGGTCTCTTACACCTCGGTTCCATCCTTGCCTGTGCCGCAAGCGGCCATCGGCGGTCCATTTCTGTGGCACTATCCTTCAACTCGCGCTGACTGGACGTTATCCAGCATCCTGCCCTATGGAGCCCGGACTTTCCTCTCGCGGCTCACGCCACCAGCGATTGTCTGTCAAACTTTCCGAACAACATTACATAGTATACAGGGAACGCACGCATGATACAACCCTGAAAATATTGTAAAACGTATAGATCTCTGTTTACTTGCTCAAATAAAACGGATGCACCTTTCTCTGCAATGAATCATCCGCCACATAATAAGCAGACCTTCCCACGTATAGCGGGATAGAAAGCTTACTAAAATCAGGAACGTCCTCATCTAGGAACAGTTCATCATCTCGGTAGGTCTGCTGTATTTCACCGACGATCCAATCATGATCTCCATAGGTATGAATATCCACGACTTTACACTCATAAGCAAGATAAGCCTCCAGCAATATAGGCACATTGACTGAAATTCCATCCTCATATGCAATGCCAAACTGCTGAAACTTATCTACATCTTTACCACTAAAGGTACCTACAGCCTGAATCCATTCCGATCTGTGTGCAGGCAGAAACTGAATACCAAAGCCTCTGCTTTTCTCGATCAGACCGTGAGAATATGTTTCCTTCCTCAGTGAAATGCCATACATGCCCGGTGATGATCCGATATAGGTATGCCAGCCTGAGGCCATTACATTATTTTCCCCCTCATAGCGGGAAGTAACAACAGCGACCATGCCTGGATAGGCATGAATTGCAGAATCAGCTATCAGCGTCCGCATAGAACCTCTCCCTACGAAAAAAAATAATAGAGCATCTTCATTTTCTCATAGATGTTGAGATTTTACAAAAATTGAAAAGGCTCGGTTTCTACCTGAGATACATGTACTTCCGTTGAATAACGACCTTCTGCCAAGCGTTTGCGCATCCATTCTACGGTTTTAGGCTTCATAATCTTTTCAGCGTTATGTCCAGGGTCAATAATAGCAATCCCCGCCATAAGGGCATCCTGAGCCGTGTGATAGTCAATATCCCCCGTGACTAATACGTCAGCTCCCTTAAAGAGCGACTTGTTCACATAACGGCTACCAGAGCCCCCAAGCACGGCTGCCTTTTTGATCGTACGATCTAAGTCGCCCACCACACGTACATGCTCGACGTTGAGACCGTTTTTCACAACATCGACAAACTCCCGTAACGTACGGGCTTCCTTGAGCTTGCCTACCCGCCCCAGACCAAAGCTACGGCCTTGCAAATCCATATGGTACAGGTCATAAGCCACCTCTTCATAAGGATGAGCCTTCAGCATCGCTTGAACAACTTTACTGCGTACACCCTGCGGTACAATGGTCTCAATACGAACCTCTTCACTACGTTCCATTTTACCCGGCTCACCCAAAAACGGCTGTGTGCCTTCACCCGGTACAAAAGTTCCGTAGCCGTCAATGTTAAAGCTGCAATGGCTGTAGTTGCCGATATGTCCAGCTCCCGCCCCTAATACGGCATCAAGTACCCGTTGATGATGTGTTTTGGGTACGAAAACAACAAGCTTGAATAATTGCTCGGTGTGAACATCCTCCAGCGTACCTTCACTTTGAATACCCAGAGCTTCCGCCATCCAGTCATTCATGCCGTCCTCAGCCGTATCCAGATTCGTATGACTGATGTAGACAGCAATATCATTCTTGATCAGCTTTTCATACAATCTGCCCGCAGGCTGATCCGTGTTCAATGCTTTAAGTGGGCGGAATATAATCGCATGATGTGCAATAATGAGATCAGCTTTTATACGGATTGCCTCTTCGACAACCTCATCATTAACATCCAGGGCTACTAATATGTTTTTGATTTCCTTTTGCAGACTACCCAGCTGAAGCCCGATTCTATCGTCCGGAACTGCCAAGTATTTCGGAGCCAGCTGCTCCATGTAGCTAATCACTGTCTGTCCTTTGGCAAACATGCAAGTACCTCCTCTAGCTGTTCAATTTGCTTGCGCAATTGCTCCCGCTTATGCTGTGCGGATTCCTGATCTGATCGTGCCACTTGTGCCAGCACATCCTCAAGCTTGCGAATCTCCAATTTCCATTTATAAAAAAAGATTTCATTCGGTGCTTTGACCAATAGCGGTCCGAGTTGCATTAACAAATCCTGTGTCAGTACCAGCGAACTATCGGGAAGTTTCCATGGTTGATACAGCTCATCCTGTTTCAGTGGGCTTACCGAATCAGGTACGGCCGTCAGAATTTCATATATTTTTCCGTCTTCTTCCATAATATGTTCACTTGTTAGTACCCATTGATGTTCGATGAGCCAACGGCGTAAGATATCCTCGCCTACGTTAGGCTGTAGAACAAGCTGTTTCACTGAAACAAGCTTGTCTTTCCCTTGCTCTAAAATGGAAGCGATCAAGGCACCACCCATGCCGGCTATCGTAATAACATCAACCTCATTGGCCTTAATTACAGCCAAGCCATCTCCCTTTCTAACCGCAATGCGATCAGTAAGACCTGCTTCGGCCACCTGCTTTTGAGCCGCACGTAACGGACCATCGTTGACCTCACCCGCCACGGCTTGCGGTACTCTGCCACTACGCACTGCAGCCACAGGGAGTAGTCCATGATCCGAGCCAATATCCGCAAGTCTGCTCCCGGCAGGAATTTGTTCCATAATATATTGTAATCGTTGAGAAAGTTTCATGACGTCACCCACGTAATCCATTTTTTTCGAGTCCAAAATAAAATTCCTACAACAAATGCCAACTTCAGTATGCTGTAAAATACCACATCACCCGCCGCTTGATGGCGCAGGATAATCATGTCTGCTTCAGCCATGAATGCTAGTGTCATGCCTATAGCGAAATAAATCAAAGCGAGACCCGGAAAGCGGCGATGTACCCACCAGCTTAGCCAGATCAACAATACTGCGTGCAAAATCCAAAATGCCTCAAGCATCACTAAAGTTGCTGTAGGCCAGTGGCGGCCTATAAGGACCGCGTACACTAAAAGCAGCCCAGCAAGACCACAGTAATGAAGTAAGCTGATCCGCAAAGTTAATCCCACAAGACACCATACCACACCGCATAGGCCTACGAGCAAAAGAAACCAAACCTTAGCTTCACCTTGATGGAGCTGAATGATCCACACACCCGAACCCAGCATAATCGCACTGCCTAAAGTGCTCAACATCGCACTCATACTCTTTTCGGAAGACCGCCAAAATGCGGCCACTCCATAGCAAATCGTAGTAACTGCACTTGCCGAGAATATTTGCATTGCCAACGGAAAAGCGGTAAAATAAAAACCGATCAAACAAATGCAGGAAATAATGACAAAACCAAGAAGCCAGGCGATCCCATGCCCGTGTCTAAGATATGTAAGCAGCCCGGTGTTGTTACGGTTCTGGCTCTGCGACGGATCTTCGTCCTCCCGATACAGGTTAGACAAAAAATCGCAATATTGCTCAGGGAGCAGCCGACTTCGCCGCCAATGCTCAATTTCATGTAACAGTATTGCCCGTTTTTTCTCCTGGTCCAAGCTTCTTCCCCTCCACCAAGGCTGCCATGAGATAAAAAAAGACCTCCTGCGCGCTTCAAGCCGCAGAAGGTCCGCAATGTTACGCTTCTATTCGAGGAAATCCTTCAGTCGCTTACTGCGGCTTGGATGGCGCAACTTACGCAGCGCTTTGGCCTCAATCTGACGAATACGTTCACGTGTAACACCGAACACTTTACCCACTTCTTCAAGGGTTCTGGTTCTTCCGTCGTCCAAACCAAAGCGGAGACGCAAAACATTCTCTTCCCGTTCGGTTAACGTATCCAGTACATCCTCGAGCTGTTCCTTCAGAAGTTCATAGGCAGCCGCATCTGCAGGCGCCAATGCTTCTTGATCCTCAATGAAATCCCCCAGATGTGAGTCATCCTCTTCACCAATTGGTGTTTCCAATGAAACAGGTTCTTGGGCAATTTTCATAATTTCCCGTACTTTTTCCACGCTCAGCTCCATCTCGGCAGCCACTTCCTCCGGCGTAGGTTCGCGCCCCAACTCTTGCAACAGTTGACGCGATACGCGAATCAGCTTGTTGATCGTTTCCACCATATGCACCGGAATACGGATTGTTCTCGCCTGATCGGCTATTGCGCGCGTAATGGCCTGACGAATCCACCAGGTTGCATACGTACTGAATTTAAAGCCTTTTTCGTAATCAAATTTTTCTACTGCCTTAATCAAACCCATATTACCTTCCTGAATCAGATCCAGGAAAAGCATTCCGCGACCAACATAACGTTTGGCAATACTTACAACCAGACGCAAGTTCGCTTCTGCCAACCGACGCTTAGCTTCTTCATCGCCGTTATTGATCCGTTTGGCAAGCTCCACCTCATCATCAGCAGAAAGCAACGGTACACGACCGATTTCCTTCAAGTACATCCGGACCGGGTCATTAATTTTAATACCGGGAGGCAGGCTCAGATCGTCATCGAAATTAAAATCATCCCCATCATTATTTTCCGGGTCGTCATTTTGACGCAATCTGGTAACTTCTTCGTCGTTGTCATTCACAACTTCAATCCCCAAGTCACCCAGTTGCTCATAAAACTCATCCATTTGCTCGGGGTCCTGATCAAACGGCGACAGTTTTTCCATGATATCTTTGTAGTTCAGAGAAGAACTTTTTTTACCCAACTCAATCAGTTGATCTTTGACCTGATCCAGTGTTAGTTCCGTCTCCAGTTCAGTATGCTGATCATTCGCCATCTTTCGACTCCCTCCTCCCTAGAAACATCCGACCTCTGTGTGTTCATTGTCTCTCTAGGGCTATAATCTCACTTGCAATTTGTGCTGCGCGCAAAAAGTCACCCAAGCGCTCAGCGGCTCTCATTTCTTCCCTTTTCAAATCCAGTTGCTCCTGCAATGGAAATTTTCGCACCTGATGAATATAATCATCCAAAATGTGCGGTGCCCATACGCCTGGAGCATCCATCATCATGATCGAACTTACGTTCTTCTCCAGCCGGTCGTCTTGCAAAGATGAAATAAAACGGCTTGTATCTGGTAACTTCCCTTGCGCGTAATAGGCATATAGATAAGCAGCAATTGCTGCATGATCCTCAATATTAAAGGCGTCGCCCAGATGCTTTTCTACATACTCTGCAGCTTCTAAATCCTGCATCATCCAGTGAAGCAGCCTGCGCTCAGCCACATGGTAAGCCGGCAACAGATTAGGTGTGGAGACCTGCCCTTTTTTATGCCTACCATTATTCCACCCATTTTCGTTATTATCCCCAAAGTTCTGTTTTTTTTGCAGGGATTGACGGAGTAAATTGCATTCTTGCTTCAAGGTTTCAAAATCCACCTTAACTTCGGCTGATACTTCGCGCAGATACACTTCCCGCTCGGTCGGGGATGACAGAGGTGCAATGACATTTAATGCTTCGCGGGAATACGCGATTCTTCCTTCTTCCTCTTGCAGTATATGGTTTTTTTTCAGATATATAAGCTTAAATTTCACCGTTGAAACAGCACTTTCGATAATTTGACGCTGGAATCGTTCGCCGCCGTATTGCCGGATAAAATCATCCGGGTCCATACCGTCACTGACCAGCGCTACTTTCACGTGAAGTCCCGCATTTTCCAACAGCGGAAAATTTTTAAGCGCAGCAGCTTGTCCTGCCCGGTCACCATCATAACAAATAATGACCTCATCGCACAGTCCTTTTAACATCGTAGCATGGTGCTCCGTTAGAGCAGTGCCCATGGCGGCCACCCCATTTTGTACGCCAGCTTCCCATGCCGAGATGACATCACCGTAGCCTTCAAAAAGAACACTCTGGCGGAGCTTGCGAATTGAGGTTTTAGCATGATGAAGATTGTACAGCGTTCGGCTCTTGTTGAATAGCTTGGTCTCTGGTGAATTCAAATACTTTGGCTGTCCCTCACCAAGTATACGGCCTGCAAAAGCAATAACTTTTCCGTTGCGATTCCAAATGGGAAACATGATACGATCTCTGAACCGATCCACATATCCATCACCCTCATGCCGGGGAGAAATAAGCCCTCCCTTTTCCATCTCCACGGGATCAAAAGAACGCTTCTCCAGAAACTGAACGATCGTATCCCATCGGTTGGGTGCATAGCCAATTTGAAATTGATCAATGATCTTGTCACTGAATCCTCGTGAACGCAAGTATTCCATCGCTGGTTTGCCGTGCTCCGTATTTTTAAGCAAAAAATGGTACATCTTAGAAGTTAACTCATACGCTTGCAACAGCCTGTCCAACTCAGGATGCTGATGCGATGAATCACGTCCCTGCCATTCGCCGAGCGGGATATGACTTTCTTCTGCCATTGTCCTGACAGCTTCGGGAAAGGATAGTCCTTCGATTTCCATCATAAACTTGATGGCATTGCCTCCCGCGCCGCAGCCGTAGCAGTAAAAAATCTGACGATCCGGTGTCACGGTGAATGAAGGGGTTTTTTCGGAATGAAAAGGACAGAGGCCTTTCATATACTTCCCCTGCTTGGTCAAATGCACGTACTTGCTTACCGTATCTACAATATCATGATGTTGTAAAACTGACTCAATGATATCGTCCGGTATGTTACCTTGTCCGGCACTCATATTAACCACCTTCATCTCTTTAGCACGTAAATATAATTCGATACCGTTACTCATTCTCCTGCAAGCGAAGTAAAAGTTTTGTCAGTTTATGTTGAAAAACTTCACGATCCTCTAATGTAAACGGTTTAGGACCTTTTCCATAACGTCCTTTTTTCCGTTCTTTGGCAGAAGTATGACGTCGGTCAAGCATGAAATCTATCGAATCGTTTCGATACATAGCTCCGCGAAAAGACATCACTTCACAACCTTTTGCCAAGGCAAGTGCAGCAAGACCATAATCATTGGTGGTTACAATATCGCCGCGGCGGATATGATTGGCAATATAGAGATCGGCACTTTGGTCGCTTCGGTCTACTTTAACGATGCTTACGCCTTTGCTGCCCTGAATGAGATGATCATATGAAGATACCATAATAACCTCAATATGAAAACGGGAAGCTATCTCCGCAATTTCACTTTTAACAGGACAAGCGTCCCCGTCAACAACGATCCGCACATCCAGTAAAGTTCCGGTTCCCTCCATGAGCATCCCCCATCTCCATCCGCATTCGAGTAAAATACGGAACGGCTGCAAGATTACTCTTACACCGTTCCGTATATTTATACCCATTTTTTCAAGTTGTTCATACTACCACAACTGACGTTTAAACTACAAGCTTGGAAAAATCGGCAAAACGCTTCAGTTCTGAGTCAATAGCAGCCAGCAATGCCAAACGATTATTACGAACAGCATCATCCTCAGCCATAACCATAACGGAATCAAAGAACGCCGTCACCGCAGGGGTAATGGATGAAGCAAGCGCTAACGCCCGTGTCGCATCACCTTCCTGTAAAGCTACGCTATAAGATTCAAAAGCGCTATACCATGCTTCGTAAAGCGTTTTTTCGCCTTGCTCCGTAAACTCACCTGTATTAACTGACTTATGAACTGCTTTAGCAGCCAGATTACCTACACGATTAAAGGACTCAACTGTTGCTTTGAATACCTCACCTGTTTGTACGGCAGTCATTAACGCAGTTCCGCGGTTAACAACGGAAGCAACATCGTCATATCCAGCTGCAAGTACAGCATCCACAACGTCATAACGAAGTGTCTCAGACAATAGTTTCTTCACGCGTAATCCGAAAAACTCATGTAATTCTTTACGTATTTCATCAGCGGAACGTTTCATATTTCCAAGGTTGCCATGCACCTCGAGCGCGATATTGAACACATCAGACAACGTAGCCGAAAGCTTACGATCCAACAATATCTGCACAATACCTGCTGCCTGGCGACGAAGCGCGTAAGGGTCCTGTGAACCTGTTGGAATAATACCGATAGAGAAGCAGCCTGTAATGGTATCTATCTTGTCTGCGATACTTACAATCGCTCCAGCATTCGTTGAAGGAACCGTTTCTCCTGCATAACGAGGCTGGTAATGCTCAAACACCGCTCTTGCCACTTCTTCCTTCTCTCCAGCCTTACGAGCATAATCCTCACCCATTACACCTTGCAGTTCTGGGAACTCATATACCATTTGTGTTACCAGGTCAAATTTACAAATATCCGCTGCTCGACTAACCGACTCCTGTGTATCTGGAGAAACGCGAAGCTTCTCTGCCAGAGCATCAGCAATACGGCGAATCCGGCGCACTTTGTCTCCAACCGTTCCCAGCTCTTCGTGGAAAACGATACTTTCCAGTTTGGAGAGTGCATCCTTAATTTCCAGCTTCTGATCTTCTTCATAAAAGAATTTGGCATCAGACAGCCGGGCACGCAATACTTTTTCATTCCCTTTAGCAATGACTTCCAGCGATTGACTTCCTCCGTTACGTACCGTAACAAAGTATGGCAATAGCTCTCCTGTGTGATCCAGCACTGGGAAATAGCGTTGATGTTCGCGCATGGAAGTAATGAGTACATCCTTCGGAATGTTCAGGAACGCAGGATCAAAACCTCCGAACAGTACTGTTGGGGTTTCCACCAAATACAGCACTTCTTCCAGCAAATCATCCTTGACCGCAATCGTCCAATCTTTTTCGGCAGCCAGCGCTTCAATCTGCTTTACAATAAGCGATTGACGTTCCTCAATGTCCACAATGACATGCTGCTTGCGAAGCACTTCAACATAGTCAGCTGGACTTTCTACTACGGCATCCTGTCCCAAGAAACGATGCCCTCTTGTCACATTTCCTGACTGCACGCCGGCAATCTCCAAATTAACAATATCGCTACCAAACAAGGCAATCAACCAGCGGATCGGACGAACAAATTTAAAGTCATAACTTGCCCAGCGCATGAATTTAGGGAATGTCATGGCATGTAAAATGTGCAATAAACCTTCGGATAGCACATCCGCTGTTGGTACACCTATGCTGCTCTTAGTTGCGTAAATATATTCCACGCCTCCAAGCTCCTTGAACGTGAACTGTTCAGGATCAACACCTTGGCTGCGAGCAAAGCCTAGTGCAGCCTTGCTCCAGTTACCAGCCTCGTCGAGTGCGATTTTGCGGGAAGGACCTTTAACTTCTTCGTTAATATCTTCTTGCTTCTCCGCTACTTCCTTGACAAGTACCGCCAAACGGCGAGGTGTAGCATAAACCTCTACAGCACCATAAGCAATACGCGAACTGTCAAGCCACGCCGTCATACGCTGCTTCAACTGCTGAATTGCATTCGGGATAAAACGTGCAGGGACTTCTTCCAACCCGATCTCAAACAATAAATCCTTAGACATTTGCCGCACCTCCTTTCTTCAACAGCGGGAAGCCCAGCTTCTCGCGCTCCTCCAGATAGGTCGCAGCCACCTGACGCGCCAAATTACGCACTCGTATAATAAACCCAGTCCGTTCCGTCACACTGATCGCTCCGCGAGCGTCCAGCAAGTTGAACGCATGAGAACATTTCAGCACATAATCATAGGCTGGAAATACAAGATGCTGCGCCATCGCTTTATTTGCCTCTTCTTCGTACATATTAAAAAGAGTAAAGAGCATTTTGACGTCAGATACTTCGAACGTATACTTGGAATGCTCAAATTCAGGCTGGTGGAAGACATCACCGTACGTAATTCCATTGACCCACTCCAAATCGAACACATTCTCCTTGTCCTGGATGTAGGAAGCAAGACGCTCCATACCGTACGTGATTTCTACGGCAACCGGACTGGCATCAATACCGCCCACTTGCTGGAAATAGGTGAATTGGGTAATTTCCATACCGTCCAGCCATACTTCCCAACCTAAGCCCCACGCTCCCAGCGTTGGTGCTTCCCAGTTGTCTTCAACGAAACGAATATCATGCTCCAAAGGGTTAATGCCCAAACGGCTCAAACTCTCCAAATACAATTCCTGAATATTATCCGGTGAAGGCTTCAAAACTACTTGAAACTGATGATGCTGATACAGGCGGTTCGGGTTCTCACCATAACGTCCGTCTGACGGACGACGAGAAGGCTCAACATAAGCTACGTTCCACGGCTCAGGTCCGATCGAACGTAAATACGTCATCGGGTTCATCGTGCCTGCCCCTTTTTCCGTGTCATACGGCTGTACAATAATACAGTTGTGTTCAGCCCAAAATTGTTGCAGCGTTAAAATCATCTGCTGAAAATTCATTGGTACACGCTCCCTTTCCAATTCCCTCAAATGTTGGTGATTTCTTCTCATTAAGCTCGTATGTACAGGGCTATTTTATCCCAAAAGCCTTGCTAGAGACAGCAAAAAGCCCCCGCCTCTACGCCTGTACAGACGTAGGGACGAGAGCTGACTCCCGCGGTTCCACCCTACTTGATTGCGATCCTACATCACCAATCAGATCGTAATCCTCTTTTCCGTGTCCATTCAGACGCTCCCGAGTGCCTTGTTCACGAAGAATTCCCACTGGGCTTACACCGTCCCCAACTCGCTAATTACAGAGAATACATCCCGCTACTTTCTCGTTCAATGCATCTGCTCCCGAAGGAGATATATAGTAGGATATTACACGTTTTCAGCAATACAGTCAAGAGAATAGGGCGTTTCACATATCGTACTTGTCGAGCTGATCCAAGAAATTGCGGGATTTCAGCTTGACCTCCAACTGCATATCCATGAACTGACGCATGACATGTTTGATCTCCAGCTTTGTGGAGTCCTTTACGTCAATGTTGCCGAGCCGATTCAAATCCATTCTGGCGAACAAGCGCAGCAACTTCAATGTACGTGGAGTCACGCTCAATGCAGCTGGATCATAATGCTTGTAGCTCCGACACAAAACTCCGCCCAGCCTCGGACTGACAAACATATCTTCATCAGCACATTGTTGACCACTTGAAATACATGCATCAAGCTGAGGAGCATATCCGGCCGCCTGCAATATTTTAAATTCATAAATACTCATGACGATCAGCGGATCTTTGCCACTCTCCAGCGCCTCCAAACATGCTTTAAGCTGCTTAAACCAGAACGCGCCTGTTTCCTCATCCTGTAGCACCCGATCGAGTAATTCACAAGCATAAGAAGCGTAAGCAGCTTTAGTAATATCCTCGCGTAATGTATGGTGGGATTGGATGATTTCACCGGCATTCAACGTGCCTAAACCTGTGTTTCGAAAAAAAACGAATTCACCGTACGTAAACGGCTGCGTTAAAGCAGCGTGACGGCTTTTGGACTTTTTTGCACCTCTGACCAGCACGCCTGCTTTGCCTCCGCTTTCGGTGCAAAGCGTAATAATTTTGTTCCCCTCACCGTAATCCATGCTGCGGATGACGATTCCTTCCACCCTGTAAAGCATGCCTCTTCCCCCAAACATTCGCGAAGAAGCCAGTGGCTTGTACTATTCACGGGCTTCTTCATGCTCGTCCGACTCTCCCTCATCCGTGTCTTGCTCCCTTGTCACGGCGCTCTCCCGATATAACAGATACGCACCGACATCTCCAGTCATCGCAAAATACTTCCACGAAAAATCTCGCAATCGTATTCATCCTTTCTTCGGAAATGACGTTTGCATCTCAAAAATAGGATGATGCGAAGAGGGGAGAAGTATGCGATGAAATTAATGGATTACGTTGAAAAAGGCTACTGTATGTAGATTGGAATGCCGCTTCGCAAATGATTTGATCTTACGATCGCTTCTTCAGATTCAAATCCTTCGCTCCGCTACAATGTGCACACAGTTACAATAACTCTTTTAAAAGCACTCCTTATTTCATCACTGGAAGAAAGGGGTAAAAAGAGCAAGAGTTAAGCGCCGCATATGCGCGGCGCTTTGAATGACCAAAAAACTGTTACTTATCTCAGTCATAGAGATCGGGACGGCCTTTTTATGATGCTTACAACAACTATACATATTTATTTAATATCAATTTTTTTAGCCTCAATAAACCCTTGAACTAAAGTGACGTAGAATCAAGTTCTGTTTTTAAGCGTCGCGATGGAAGCCAAGGTCACGAAGGACGCGTTCCTGGTTGCGCCAGTCTTTTTTGACCTTAACCCAAAGTTCCAGGAAAATCTTGGAGCCTAGCAGGTTTTGGATATCCTGGCGGGCCTGTTTGCCCACTTCTTTGAGCATGGCTCCCTGTTTGCCGATAATGATCCCCTTCTGGGAGTCACGCTCTACAAAAATAACAGCCATAATATGCACTACCCCATTATCCTGCACTTTCATGTCTTCAATCATAACCGCAATAGAATGGGGTACTTCCTCACGTGTCATATGCAGAATTTTTTCCCGAACCAGTTCGGAGATGACAAACTGTTCTGGATGGTCGGTAATTTGATCATCCGGATAATATTGCGGACCTTCTGGCAAGTATTTTTGCACCTGCTCCAGCAGGGTGTTTACATTGTTGCCCATTTTGGCCGAGATCGGTATGATTTCTGCAAAGTCGTACAACTTGCGATACTGCTCAATCAGTGGCAACAACGCTTCCGGCTCAATGCGATCAATTTTATTCAGCACCAAGATAACTGGCGTTTTTACTTGTTTAAGCTGTTCCGCAATAAAACGGTCGCCACCGCCTAGACCCTCAGCAGCGTCAATAAGAAAAAGCACCGCTTCTACTTCACCCAACGTATTAAAAGCAGTCTGATTCATGTAATCGCCTAATTTTGACTGGCGCTTATGAATCCCCGGTGTATCCAAAAATACAATTTGTGTGTCCTCTGTAGTAAATACGCCGTGAATTTTGTTGCGTGTAGTTTGCGGCTTGTCCGACATAATGGCAATCTTCTGCCCAATGACATGGTTCATCAGTGTTGATTTTCCGACATTGGGTCTGCCAACAATTGCGACAAAGCCTGATTTAAAGTGTTTCTTAGCCATTTCATTTCCTCCAGCGCGATTAAGCACCTATTTTATTTTGGTTTTTCCATTAAAACAGCGAACTAATTAACGTTAACATAGGCCTATAAAACACAAATATACCAATAATTACAGCAAAAACCGCTGCCAGGAGCACGGCTCCGGCGGCGGTGTCTTTAGCCGCTTTGGCCAGCGGATGAATATCAGGTGAGATGAGATCCACCGCTGCTTCAACAGCGGTGTTGAACAGTTCGGCTACAATGACTATAGCGATAGCCACGCAGACGAATAACCAGTCGAGCCGGGAGATGTGCAGAGTTAAGCCTGCTACAATGACAAAGAGCGCCATGACCACATGTATCCGCATATTTACTTGCGTACGCAGAGCGTACATCACGCCTTCTGCCGCATAGCGAAAGGTCATTCTCCAAGGCTGACGTCTCATTACCTTGTCAACCCCGCTTGAGCCAGTACAGCTTCCTGTTTGCCCATCATTTCAGCTTCACTCACATCATCCTGATGATCATAGCCTAACAGATGCAGAAAGCCGTGAACAAACAAAAAACCGATTTCACGCTCAATCGAATGTCCGTATTCTTCGCTCTGAGCTTGCGCTGTCTGTACAGAGATTATAATATCCCCCAGAACATCCGGTACATCATTCATTGAAGTTTCTTCATTCGGTTCGTAAATAATTTCAAGCTCTTCATCCAGTGTCTCCTTCATAGCAAAAGACAACACGTCGGTGGGACGATCAATTCCCCGATAGTCCCTGTTCAACTCATGAATTTGCTCATCATTAACGAAGGTAAGGGCTACCTCACCGTCTGTGACTCCTTCCACTTTGCCTGCCTCCTCCAATAAGGTGTTCAGCAACGTAATCAAGGATTCGTTAATTACCATATCGTTTTGTTCATTATTCCAAGCTAATTGAAGGCCCATGCCAACCGCTCCTTTTAATTCTAGTGCTCTAACCGTGCTTCGTGCACAAGTTATATTAAGCTTTTCCGTTTTCAGACTTGGGCCTTTCCTCTGGATACTCAATACGGGAATGGAAAATCCCCATTACTGTTTCCTTGAGGGTTTGAGCCACGATATCAAGCTCCCGCATGGTCAGCTCACAGTCGTTAAATTGGTGATCATCAAGACGGCTCTTAATAATTTTCTCAATCATGGATTCTACCTGTTCCACCGTCGGCTTCCGTAAGGAACGAACTGCTGCCTCCACACTATCAGCAATTCCCACCACAGCAGACTCTTTAGACTGAGCCTTCGGTCCCGGATAACGGAAATCATCCTCCGTGAAGTCAGGCTCTACCCCTCGCTCTTCAGCCTCACGCAACGCCTTGTGATAAAAATAGTGCAAGAATGTCGTTCCGTGGTGCTGCTCGGCAATATCGCGAATTGGCTTGGGTAGCTTGTAATCCAATTGCATTTCCACCCCGTCACGAGCATGGGCGATAATGATGGATTTGCTCAGCTTGGGCTCTATTGTATCATGTGGATTTTCCAACCCATTTTGATTTTCAATGAAGTACGAAGGCCTTTTGGTTTTACCAATATCATGATAATACGAACCAACCCGGCACAACAAGCCGTTTGCTCCTATAGCCTCCGCTGCGGCCTCTGACAGATTACCCACCATTACACTATGATGATACGTTCCCGGTGTCTCCGTAAGCAGCTTGCGGAGCAAGGGATGGTTGGGATTCGACAGCTCAACAAGCTTCAGTGCCGACAAGATACCAAAGGTAGACTCAAAAAATGGCATTAGCCCAATAACAAGTATTGCTGTTATCAGACCGCCTGCAAAAGCAAAAGCTACCCCATAGAGCGTCGTCGTTTGAGTCCAATTCCCTTGGTCAATCAGTGCCAGAGAAAAAACAGACAGGGCCCCGAACAGGCATACCATGATCGCCCCTTTGAACAGTGTTGAACGCTGGCTGGCTCGATGGGTAGAGAAAATCGCTGCCAGACAGACCACAAGAGCAAAAAACCCAAAATTAAAGTCAAAAATTTGTCCCTGACGGACATTCAAAATAACACTTGCCAATATACTGAATATAACGGCACATACGAAAGCCAACGACATATCAAGCAACAGCGTTACGAGCATAGCTCCAAGCGCGATAGGCGCCAGATAGCCGAGATAGGAACGTTCACTGTTCTGCAGTATGGAAATTAACATCATTGCTCCCACTGTAATCACAAAGATTAATACTAGCATGAGCAACTGCGCATTATTATACTTGAAGTTTCGTGTTCGTGATTGGAATTGACGAATATACATAAACAAGCCCAACGCAAGCATCATAGACATCATCAGTAGACCAAATTGTGGCCAATAATTGATTTTATCCTTGAGCAATTCATTTTCATCAAGCAGTGTATAGATTTCCTGGGTAATAATCTCACCCTTCTTGACGAGTACTTCACCCTGTTTAATGTAAACTGTCGGTGTATCTTCACGAGCCTGTACCTTGGCGTCCTTCGTAGCTGTATCATCATAAAACTTGTTGGCGGTAATCACAAGCCTTGCAAGTTCCTGAACAACCTCCCGTGAGGTACGTTTGGTAAGCGAGCTTGTACTAACCCGCTCAGCTACCTTGGCTCGAGCTGTCTGGGCATCCGTAATTTGATCATTCATCAACCCTGTCACAATCTCACGGGCAACAGGCCGCATTTCAGCAATATCCTCAGATGTAAGGCGCGGAATTTTAATGAATGTCTCCTCTGGAATTCGGTACGTTTGCTCTTTCGTTTTTTCCAGCACTTCATCCAGCAACTTATCTGGGTAGGCATCCGCATTACGGCTGTTATTCACAAAATTTTGCACAAATTCCCGTGCACGTTGCGGAATCTCATCCTTATAAATCGAAATCTTATCTGCTCTGGAAACCTGATCATCCTGATTGAGCCGTTCAATTCGATCCAAAATACCAGTAATCAGGTTATCGTTGCGAACTGGCACAATGGTATACATGGGCTGCACACGTTCAGCTGATTCCTCTTGAGCCTTCAAAGTCGCCTTACTGTTAGGAAGCTGCATCGGGGCGACAATTTCCTTTTCACTCGGTTGATTTACCCGAATGTCATAACGCTCGGGAAGCAGCTTGGATGCAAAGCCTACATAAAAAAGAACCACCAAAAATAAAAACAGAAGATAGCGTGTCGCCACGCTATACTTCCATCCATTCATTCTATGCTGGAACGTTTTCCCTTTAGATAATTCCTTCGAGGTCATCTAAAACAATCCCTCTCCATCATCTTTTTCAAGGCAGCTACACTGCTCATTTTATACTTTTTCTGATCGTACACACCATACTCGTGATTGAATGGCTATCCATGATTTTCGGCAATACGGTCATAAGCAACAATAATTTTTTGAACTAGGGAATGACGGACAACATCCTCTTCTGCAAACTGGACAAAGCCTATTTCTTCAATCCCTTGTAAAATCGCATTCGCTTCAATCAGACCGGATTTTTTGCCACGAGGCAAATCAATTTGCGTAACATCGCCGGTAATGACCATTTTGGAGCCGAAACCAAGTCGAGTCAAAAACATTTTCATTTGCTCGGGTGTGGTGTTTTGCGCTTCGTCCAAAATAATAAATGAATCATCCAGCGTACGTCCCCGCATATAAGCCAAAGGAGCAATTTCTATTAACCCGCGCTCCAGTGCCTTTGCAGTCTGCTCTGGGCCCATCACATCGTATAGGGCATCATACAATGGGCGTAAATACGGATCAACCTTTTCCTGCAAATCCCCTGGTAAAAAACCTAAATTCTCCCCTGCTTCGACCGCAGGACGAGTCAGTACAATGCGCTTGACTGAACCTTCCTTCAGGGCAGCTACAGCCAGCACTACAGCCAGATAGGTTTTACCCGTACCCGCCGGGCCAATTCCAAATACAATATCGCGTTTCTTAATCGTGGTTACATAGTGCTTTTGTCCAATCGTTTTGACGCGAATCGGTTTCCCCCGGAACGTCGTCGTAATTTCACCCTTGAACAAATCGAGCAGCTGATCAGCACGCAAATCTTTTGCCAATTCAATCGCATAATGGACGTCCCTTTCGGTCAGTATATACCCATTGCGAATTAACTGGAGTAATACATCGAACAATTGTTCGAGCACTTCCACCTCGTGAGCATTACCAAAAACATTAACTTCTGCCTCACGAGATGCTATTTTTGCTGGAATAGCGGCTTCGATTAATTTTAAAAAGGAATCCTGCGGGCCAAATAACGCCTGTCCTTCTCCCGCATTGTTCAATGCAATTTGTATGCTGCGTTGTTGTTCTGCCAAATAGCCTCATTCTCCTTGGTTATGAACTAACGGAAGTTCTTCCGCAATATCCTGCTCCACTTCAAAAAGCACTTTCATATAAACTTTACCATTCTCTCTCTTCTCATGCAAAATTTTTTGGCTCATTATTTTCGTTCCTTTGCCGTATTTAGCTAAAATATCAGCTCGCGCGCCTTCTATTCCTGACATTTTCGCTTCTGCTTCCGTAAGCTTCTGCTCTTGTATCTTTGTCTCCCTCACACTTTCAGTCATCCAACCCATCGGAAGTTTGAAGGAACGCCAAGTTAACGGATCATGTTCAACTGTTGTTTTATGTGTAGAATAAGGTATTTTCCCATATCCCCACAATTGTATCGCACGATTGCCTAACACCAGATACAAGCGGTCGTGACTGTTACCTGTATACGTGCTGCTGCGTTGCAGCGTAGGACTGCTAATTTCGTATTCATGCCATACAAGACCCTTAACCTCTCCTTTGGCTACGACCTGCTGCTGATTCTCCTCATCTCCAAGCGTTCCCGAGATGAGGATGGCTCCTTTTTTGACACGTGTATTTTTATGCACGACAGGACGACCCTGCTCGGCAAAAATCTCAGTGACTACCGCGTCTGCCTTACTGATGATATGACGTGGGCTGTAGAGCGGCGCAGGGGTAGGCTGTGAAGCTTCAACAACCTGAATCGTTACCAAAGTACCCTGCTTTTCCACACCGATCCAGGATGCCTCTGGAAGCTTCTGCATGAGCGCACGGGAAAGCTTGTCTTGACTGGAAAGACGAAAGCTCCATTGAAACGGATACAACCCCTCCTGTCGGGCGGCTTTGAGAACGGAGTCCGTCGAGAGCTTATCATTCCCCTTCACTTCAATGTCCCAGATAAGCGAAGACATCAGCAGGAGACCTATCCAGAACAAAGCCAATCCAGCCATAAAAAATTTACGTTTGGCAAGCCGTATAACAGTAAAGGGAAGCCCTTGCCGCTTCAGAACATGCATTTTACAGCCTGTCCTTCTCAAAAGCGGGCGTAGGAGGAAGACGTGCGGCAGCAGAAGGTTCATTTCTGCATGTCTAGTACCCATCGGCCGCACGTTCCAAACAGGTATATGGTGATCGGTGAGTAAATTAATGAAAGCTTCCACACTTTCGCCCTTGACAGCAAGGGTAACCGTGCCACGCAGCATTGCTAAAGCAGGATGTTTCACGAGCCTTCCTCCGTTCCTTCCATTTGGATATCTGTTATATGTCCCTCCACACTTACCTGCTCTGGCAGAATAGACGTAATGACTAAATCATGGCCGGACACCCTCAGCCTGCCTTTCTCAAGTGCAAGTACGAGCTGATTCGGTGTGAAATCCACCACGCCCCGGTGATTCTCCACATAAAGCTGGCGGCTGCCGATGAGGGTTAACCGCGGCAGGTCAAATAGAATGTCCTGCGGAAGCTCCAGCGTCTCGCTGGCCCACTTTCGCAGTTTGCGGCTCATCCGGCTCATACGGCGAAATCTCCTTTCCTGTCATCAAAACATCTGTTATCCAACGGCTAATGTTGTTTTGATGACAGCACGCTGCTATTTTTTCATCTTCTGTTATTGCCATTCGGTACCCATAGATGTTTCATGGCAGCTACGCTGCTAGCTTTTCATCTTATATTCTTATTATCAGTGAACGCCATTACACCAGCGCCACAGATATCTGTACTGTACATTTTATGATCCAGTCCCCGCATTTATGAGGCTAAACTTACAATTCGCAGCAGCTGCTATATTGCAGAGGAAAAAGATGTGTCCTTTTAAAATTCAAACAAAAAAGACAGCCTCGTTTTCATATCGAAAACAAGGTTGTCTTTTTTTGATTTTCATTAGATGACACGGTTATTTTTCGGTATCTCGATTCAAAAGAGAGTTTTTTCTAGAGTATAAGAAGTAAACAGCCATACCAATGACAAGCCAAATAATAAAGCGAATAAATGTCTGACCATTCAAATTAAGAATGAGCACCCCACATGAAACGATAGCCAGGATCGGAATATACGGAACTCCAGGACATCGGAAGGCCCTTGGCAAGTCAGGTTGTGTTTTTCTCATAACGATGACGGCGACCGAAATCAGAATAAATGCTGACAAGGTTCCAATGTTCACTAAACTTGCTAACTCATCCAGCGGGATCAGCCCACCCATTAATGCAGATAAAGTACCAAAAAACAACGTGTTAATGTAGGGCGTTTTATATTTGGAATGAACCTTGGATAATATTTTGGGGACTAAGCCGTCACGTGACATAGCAAACATAATACGGGTTTGACCATAGAGCATAACCAGCATGACCGTTGTCATCCCTAAGATGGCTCCTATATCTACAATACCCGCAACCCAGTTCTGGCCCGCAACCTGCAATACCAATGACACTGGATGAGAGATACCTTCAAATTGCATAAACGGTACTATACCCGTCATAATCGCGCTAACAATGACATACAAAAACGTACAAATAACGAGTGAGAAAATAATGCCTCGCGGTAAATCACGGGCGGGATTTTTGGTTTCTTCAGCCGCTGATGAAACAGCATCAAAACCAATAAAAGCAAAAAACACAAGAGCTGCGGCTCCAAACACCCCACTGAACCCAAACGGCATAAATGGTGTCCAATTATCTGGCTTCACATATTTAAAAGCAACGATGATAAATAATAAAATAACAATAATCTTTACAATTACCATGATGTTGTTTATCCGTTTTGATTCTTTTATCCCAAAATAAAGCAAGAACGTGATACCCATCAAAATTAAAAAAGCTGGGAGATTAAAATAAGTAGTTTGGTCTTTTAAAGTCCCCGGTGCGGCAGTGAATTCAAGCGGAATGTGAAGGCCAATTCCATTCAAAAATGATACAAAGTAACCCGACCAACCTGCGGAAACGGCGCTGGCTGCCAGCATGTATTCCAAAATTAAATCCCATCCAATAATAAAGGCCAATAGCTCCCCCATCGTAGCATATGTAAAAGTGTAAACAGAACCGGATACTGGAACGGTGGATGCAAACTCCGCATAAGCCAATGCCGCGAATAAACAGGCGAGTCCCGCAATCACAAAAGAAAGTACCAAGCCTGGACCAGCCGTAACTGCTCCCGTACCTGTCAACACAAATATCCCCGTTCCGATAATGGCTCCAATCCCAAGCATCGTTAAATCAAACGCACCCAGTTCCTTTTTGAGTGCTTTTTCCCCCCGCGTAGCGGCAATCAACTGATCAATGCTCTTCTTTCTGAACAAGCTATTTCCCATCTATCCCATCCTCCTAGAAATTAATTTTCCATTTTTATAATCTTGTTTTATCACCTCGATACAAATCAAATTTTAGCTAAATTTGGAGTAAATTTCATAAGTATCTATCATTGAGAACATTATATATAAAAAAGAAAAAATGAAAACTGCTTTTGGAAAGCTCCATTCATATTGTTACATTTGATCATTTTTCACGAATATATTTTCATAAACGAGACCCTAAATTAGACAAAATGCCACCATTTTAGATGACAACAAATGTGAGAAACCTAGGGCGCACAAGGGATTATCACATTCGTTGTCAGGTAATTAGAGCATTTGTCGTTAATTCATTTTTTATTCTGAGCATGCTTATGTATTCCTAAAGCTCACAAAAAAAGATCCGCCACAGCCAAAGCCGTGACGGATCCACTATCATTTTAACGTCTTCCTCCACCCATATAGCGCTTGGAACGCGGAGGACCTAATATTTCTGCCCAAATCACACCTCTGCGCAGATCAGCCGTATCCACCGTATTACGGTCTTGCGAAGCTATCTCTGGCGCATCTGTAATTTCCCCTGACTCCCTCGCGTTGGATATACGATCGAGACGGGCTAAAACCAATCTGCGTTCTTCTTCCATAGCACGGATCCGATCCTCTAGAGTCGAACCGTTATCTAATGAATCCCGGTCCATCCGTTCTTCCGTTTCTGACCGATCGCCCACTTCTTCTATACGACGAGCTTCCATAACCACCCGTCGTTCATTAGGAAATTGACGTTGCAACTCCCCAGTAACATCCTGTTGGCGCTGCTCTTGTCCATGTTCCGTTGTGAAGGGTCTGGATGACGTCGAGGGCCCACGAGAACCATGATCACCACCAAAGGTGGGCATACCTTTTCGTGGCGGAGATTTCCGCCCTGTGCCTTGGATGCTTTTCCCCAAAAAGGACACCAAAGCAAAGCCAATCACGATCAGGATATACAAATGCTCAAAGATCCAGCTGATAAAGTTCATTACTCACCACCTAGCTGCCGTAATTCATCGGCTATGTCCCGTTATTAATCCCGGTTCTTGTTATCATTCCCCGAGTTCTCATTCGGTTTGCCTAAGGAGCCACGCATTTGCGTATCCGCCTCAATATTTTTCAAATTCATATAGTCCATGACGCCAAGTTTCCCGCCACGCAGTGCTTCAGCCATTGCCAGCGGCACTTCGGATTCGGATTCCACCACGCGTGCTCTCATTTCTACGACACGTGCCTTCATTTCCTGTTCCTGCGCTACAGCCATCGCACGCCGCTCTTCTGCTTTTGCCTGCGCAATACGTTTGTCGGCTTCCGCCTGCTCTGTTTGCAGAAAAGCACCGATGTTTTTACCTACATCAACGTCCGCAATATCAATGGACAGGATTTCAAATGCTGTCCCGGCATCCAAACCTTTGGACAATACAGTTCTCGAAATTGAATCCGGATTCTCCAGCACGTCCTTATGCGAATTACTGGAACCTACGGTTGTAACGATACCTTCACCGACCCGTGCAATAATCGTTTCTTCTCCGGCACCCCCGACGAGTCGATCAATGTTGGCACGCACGGTAACACGAGCTTTAACCTTCACTTCGATACCATCCTTGGCGACCGCTGCAACAGTAGGTGTCTCAATAACACGCGGATTAACGCTCATTTGGACCGCTTGCAGAACATCCCGTCCCGCAAGGTCAATCGCAGCCGCACGTTCAAATTCAAGCGGAATGTTAGCACGCTGGGCAGCAATCAACGCATTGATCACTCGGTCTACATTCCCTCCTGCGAGAAAATGGCTTTCCAGCTGGTTGATGTTCAAGCCCAGACCCGCCTTGGTTGCCTTAATGAGCGGATTGACAATTCGGCTTGGCGTGACGCGCCGTAACCGCATAGCTACCAGCGTAATGATGCCAATACGCACACCCGATGCCAATGCTGAAATCCACAGCATCACCGGGAAGAAACTGAAAAATACGCTCAATACAATAATCACTACAACGGCAATCAGCAAAACGCTGACAATACCCGATTCGAACACTCGCATCATCCTCCATTAATCTAATTCTTTGTTATTTACTTGTTTAGACGCTAGTGTCAGCCTTGACCACAATTCGCCCACCTTCTACTTTGGATACTATAATCGGCATATCTGTAGCAATAAACTCGCCGTTCGTTACAACATCGACTCGCTCATCAGCAATCAGCACCGTTCCGGCTGGACGAAGTGGTGTCAGACTGACACCCCGTTGACCTAATAGCATTTCCCGGTTCACAACTGAAGAAAAGCCTTGTTCAGCCGTTAAACTTTCTTTAAGTATAAAACGGTTCCATATCCCTCGGTCCTTGAATACAACCGCGATAATCGCCACAATAGCAACCGCAGCTGCAAAGGCAATGCCCAAAGATATAAACGCATGCTGCATGTTGTATGCTGCCCGAACAACTCCGGCGACAAGGCTGACTGAACCCAAAATGCCCAAAATACCAAAGCTTGGGATGAACATTTCAAGTATAAGCAGAGCCAGACCGATAATAAATAACAACCACGTCTCCGAACCTGCAAAACCAGCGATATAATTGCCGAAAAAATACAAACCAAATCCGAGTATGCCCAAAATTCCCGGTACACCAAAACCGGGTACGAGCAGCTCAATAACGACACCCGCGATACCGATAAATAAAAGTAACGTCTGCACAATTGGGTTGGTCAATATCTCGGCTGCTTTTTCAGCCCATGTTCGCTCCACATGAATTACATCATCCGTGCTGTAACCCATCCACTGGATAACTTCTTGTTCGGAAGACGCGATGTGATCCGCATAACCCAACTTCAGCGCTTCCTCACTGGTTAAAGAAATGATCTGACCATTTTCCTTATTAAAGTTCATCTCTGGAATAGATACGGTCGTTTTGGAGTCAACCATACCTCTGGCAATATCCGGATTACGTCCGCCAGCTTCTGCGGCAGATGCCATGCTACTCTTCCACCAAGCTACCGTTTTTGGATCTGTGATAGCCTGCCCCCTACCGTCTACTAACGCTGCTGCTCCGATAATACTCCCCGGTTTCATAACAATCTTGTTTGCGCTCAACGCAATATAGCTACCCGCTGAGGCCGCTTCGCCCCTTATATAGGCTACGGTCGGAATTGGACTGTCTTTAATCAGTTTACCCAGCTTCTCCGCTGTATCTACCCGTCCACCGGGAGTGTTAATATCCAGTAAAATCAGACCTGCTTTGGAATCTGCTGCTTCTGCAAATCCACGTTCCATAAATTTGCCTAGACCTTGCTCAATTTCCTGATCAACTGGTATAACAAACACAGCTCCACCTTTATTTTGGGCCGCCGCTGATTCAGAATGAACTAAGGGTAACAGCAAAACGGTTACCATAATCCACAACGTTAAAAAGATCAATTTGCGACTGGAGTGGTGATGTTCTCTATGCATTTCTCTCCCCCCTTTCGACCTTTCTATGTTACAGCATACCAAACTTTGTTAGACAAACTATACAGTTTTCAGGATTTAATGTGAAATTATTGGGTATATTGCTAATCCTGACGGCTGTCAGATACTTTACGCACCCAACGGACATCACGTTTCATACAATTAACGATAGCGCTTACATATAAGAATCTTCTCACCATTACATTCTATGGTAGGCATCGCATATATAGAAATAACACCCTCTGTAAACAGAGGGTGTTGTGTTTTCCTGTTTGTCGCAGGTTTATTGCAGAAATTGCTGAACCGCTTGGTTCACGAGCTTACCGTCAGCGCGGCCTTTTACCTTAGGCATCAAGGCCGTCATTACTTTCCCCATCTCGGCTTTCGAAGAAGCACCGGTTTCCTGGATGGTCTGCTGTACAATAACTTTAATTTCTTCCTCAGAAAGTTGTTCGGGAAGGTACTGAGCGATGATCTCTATTTCTGCTTTAGTGCTTGTCGCAAGTTCATCACGACCGGCTTTTTCAAATTCATGGAGGGCATCTTTTCGCTGTTTGATCTCACGACTCAGAATATCAAGCACTTCGTTGTCGTCCAAATCCCGTTTCAAATCTATTTCAAGATTTTTAATCGTAGAACGAACCATTCGAATGGTGGAGAGTTTGAACTTGTCCTTACTCTTCATTGCTTGCTTCATATCTTCGTTCAATCGTTCGCTCAAATTCATGATTGCTTAGATCCTCCTAGAACTTTCTCTTACGAGCAGCCTCGGACTTTTTCTTGCGCTTTACGCTTGGCTTTTCATAATGCTTGCGTTTCTTCACCTCAGCCAATACGCCATCCTTAGCAATGGAACGTTTAAAGCGACGAAGTGCAGCATCAATTGTCTCGTTTTTGCGAACTTTAGTTTCAGACACCAGTTTTCCCTCCCTCCGACCAGACCGTCCAAGAGCAATAACACGGTTCATCAAATTTTATTATAGGTGAAACGGAAACCAGGTGTCAACCTATAAGAAAAAATGAATACATAAAGGGCCATTTTTCTCCATTCACATCCGTATTACTGAAAAGACAAGCTCTGTCATTTTTTAAGAATGTGAGTCCGAAATACCTGTCAAGGCACCCAATTTGGCGCCGCCCAGTAAGTGATAATGCAGATGCCCCACCGCTTGTCCACTATCTGGGCCACAGTTGTTAATCAACCGATAGCCAGACTCGGCAATTCCTAACTTTTTCGCAACCTCAACCGCAACACGATGAATCTCCGCGATAAGAGGAAGATCCTCCTCTGTCACAGCGTTCATCGAAGGAATATATTTTTTTGGAATAATGAGCACGTGTACTGGCGCCGCAGGCTGGATGTCATGAAATGCGAGCACATTGTCGGTTTCCAACACCTTCTTGCTGGGGATGGTTCCATCCACAATTTTCAAAAACAGATCGTCCATTCAAAACCCTCCTTTGGCAGTGAGCCGATCATAAGCAAATAGACAAAAACAGCCCTTGCTCTCGGCATTCAAAGTTATGTATTTCCCACACTGAATAGAAACATATACAGCCATGTTTGGTTATACTTATGTTTCTTTATGTATCATAACGGAAAAAGGGTCTTAATACCAGTTTCCCTTACTAACTTCCTCTATAATAGCTTTCACCCCTGCATCAATTTGATCCAACTGTGCGCGCGAAATACTTATGCGCAAAAATTTCTCTTGTTCCCTATAGCCTGATAAATAAAAGCCTTTGCCAGCTACAACCTGGATGTTCCTCGCGGAAAGACACTGTACCAAGCGTTCCAAATTCACCGTCCGAGGCAGTTTAAACTGCATATAAACTCCTGAAGTTACAGCTGAAGTCTGAACGTATCCGGCCTGATTGTATCGTTCCACAGCCTTGTTAAGAGCACGAACGCGCTCCGAATACAGTTTATATATCGTGTGCTTGTGGCGTTCATACATTCCATTTTTAATATAAATATCAAGCGCCGCCTGAGACAAAATAGATGTGTCGACATATCTTTTATAAGTGTTAAACGTCTTCAATAGGACTTCTGGCAATACCGCAACTCCTAATCGCAAGCCGGGGAAAATGATTTTCGAGAAGCTTTTCAAATAAATAACATGGTGCGTCTGGTCGTATGCATAAATGGGATCAAAAAGATGATCGGCCCCCAAATCTGCCATATAGTCATCTTCTACGATGTACACATCATATTTGGCGGCTAAGGCAGCTATCGCTTTTCGCTCCTCTGTGTTGTAAGAGACTCCTAATGGATTATGATATCTTGACATGGTATAAAAAAACTTGATGCTCTCGTTCTTAAATTGATTCTCCAATTCGTGAAAATCCATACCTTCCGCTGTCCGGACGATGGTACTGACGGGAATGTTCTCTTCCTCCAGAAAACGCAAATATATATCGTAACTTGGCTGCTCGACCAAAACCTTTTCTTTGCCATTGGGAAACGGCATTTTAGCGAGTATCTCCAATGCCTGCTGAACACCCGAAGTAACGATAATCCGATCCATTTTTGCAAACACCTGAGTATCAGCCAAATGGGAAACCAACGTATGACGCAGTGTTTCCAGCCCTTGCGAATCGCCATAAGTGAACAGATGATATTTGTAGGTGTCAATAGCCTGATTCAAACAATGTTGGAAATCCAGATAAGGGAATACATTCAAATCCGGGGAGGCCGAAGCAAAATCAACGGAGTCTTGAATATGGCTATGGTGTAAATCGCCCGAATTTTCCACTACATAGTATCCACTTTGCGGTATGGAATAGATGGCGTGTTTCTTTTCAAGTTCAGCATATGCCCGCAGAATCGTGCTTTTGCTGCACCTGTATAATTCAGAAGCCTCACGGACCGACGGCAACTTGTAACCTGATTTATATTGTCCCTCGCGAATTTTAAGTTCTATATCCAATAAAATTGAAACGTATTTTTTCACAATATCCTCCCACCTGCTCTTTACATACTCATTACATGCTCATTTCATTACATGCTTATTCCGTCTTATGTTTCTTTACACGCTAGATGTTACCATGGTTTATGAATAAACAGGATACCTCATTTCATTGAACTGTACTAATACAGTTTCAATCATTGGATCATATTCGGGATGTTTTACGTGAAAAAGAGGCTGTTTCTTCATAATGGAAGAAGCAGCCTTGCATGGTGATAATGTATGGATGCGCCTTAAAGTCACTTGTACTGCACAAGAACTGTAGGCGGGAGAGAGCAGGAATTCACTATGTCTGACGACTAAGAAAATAGGATTAGTAATAAGGCAGCAAGCTAATTGCTGTCAACGCTGCAAGTGGCAGAATCAAACGATTAAAGCGACGGCGTCCGTATGGGAACCCATATGCATAAGCGGGTGCTGGATACGGGTACGGGTACGGGTACGGAGGATAAGACGCATAGCCACCATAAGCACGGGAGCCGCAGCCACAATTATTAGGCGGATATGGGAGATTAACATTGACATTCTCCATCTCGTCTCCACCCATAGGAACGGCTAAGTATATCTTTTCATCATCCACATGCTCTACAATGCCGTCATACATTGTCCCGTCCTTCACCCATACGCATACATAACGATGCATATGCTTTTGACATAGTGTTTTAGCATCCGTCTGTTCCGGTGCTGTAACTTTTTCGGTTGTCATGCTTTTTTCCATGGTTGTTTCCTCCTAGGCTCTTGCATGTATACCGTATGTTATTCAAAAACGGGCTATTTGCTACATCAAATTGGGCGAATTCCGGCTTGCAAAAAAAAAGAAGCACCCCGGGAGCTCTTGGCAGAGCCCCTCTGAACGGACGTATGATGGGAAGATTTCTTCCGCAGCATACGTCCGCCGGGGTGCTGTATGATTAACTTGTCGGCTTGGCTGTATTATAACAATAGTTTGAAACTGTATCTGTGACCTGTATCACATTGCTTCAAAAAGTTTCCATAACCACACGTGAGCCGCCTCCAGCCTGCTCTGCTGGCAGAACAACTAGCTTGCGCGGAAGACGGGCCCGTAGTTCAGGCACATGACTAATCACACCAACAGACAATTGATCGTGGTGCAGCTTTTCCAGTGAGGTGATCACTGTGTCAAGCAACTCAGGGTCCAACGTTCCAAAGCCTTCATCCAGAAAGAAAAATTGCAGAGGGTATTGGCCCCGCAATTGAATTTGAGCCGACAGCGCAAGCGCAAGCGACAAGGAGGTCAGGAACGTTTCGCCACCGGACAAGGTCGATACCGGACGTTTGACCCCACCGTTGGCATCGTCACTAATGACAAATCCACCGCTGGAATCTACCTCTAGCGCGTAACGCTGCTTGGTCAGAAAACGCAGGCGGCGTGAAGCCGACTGACTGACCTGCATGAGCTGCTCCTCGGCAATATATTCAACAAAGGCATTGCCGCGAAAAACAGACTGGAGCTTGGACATTTTTTCCGCTTCGCTACGCAAATGTATACGATTGGACTCCAGCTTCATCCAGCGGACGTGCCGATGCTGCAAGTCCTCTAAATCACGCTCAGCCTTGGCGCGATTCTGAAGCGCCTCTTCGTCGCGTGCACGGCAATCACGTAGCTGTGCAGTGGCCGTTTCCCACTGTTCCTCTGTTACCGTTGTTCCATTCAGCTGCTCTTTGACATGTTTTAATCGGGAAGACAGCTCTTTTTCCCGTTCTCGATGCAAACTCACTTCACGCTCATAGCGTGCGGCTTCTTCCGGTCCCAGGCAGCATTCCATAACCTCTGCTTCCGTAGCGAAGGAGGATGCTTCCAGACGGCTGCCCCAACGGGACTCTGCCATCTGCCGTCTTTCTTCTGCCGAGTCGGAGGCCTGCCGGGCAATCAGTGAAGCATGAACGGCTTGCTGCTTGCGTTCTTCCGCTTCGGTACGGCGGCGTGCCGCGGCTTCAGCTCCGTTTTTCAGTCCCAACAGTCGCGAGGTCGCTTCTTCCAGCAATGAAGCCGCTTGGCCATCTCCAACCCACTTTCGGAGCTGTGCTAGCTTTTCACGAAGCGAATCATCTTTGCTTTGGAGCCCTGTACGGCGGGCAATAATGATTTTGTCCTCCTCGATGATACTCTGCTGTATCTGTTGAACACGCGCCGCCTTTCCTTCGAGGAAGGTCACACTCGTCTCCAGCCGGGACCGCAGCTCTTCCGCACGCCCGTCGCGCTCCTGCATGGCGCGGTAACGCTCCGCGGCTTCGCCAGGAGCGACATCCGTTAGCTGCGCCGCCCATTCGGCGCGCAGCCCCTCGCTGCGCGTGGTGCATGCCTCGCGCCTGCTGCGTGCCTGCGTCAGCGCTGCAGCTGCTGCCTCCTGCTCGGCGGCAGCACGGATACGCCGCTGCTGTCCGGCGGCGTCTGCCTCGCGCAGCGCCTGTGCCTCGGCAGGCAGCATATGCGCACGTGCGGCTAGCTCTGCCGCAGCACGCTCCAGCGCCGTGCAGCGCTCCGCCCAAGCGGCGGCACCGCGCGACTCTGCTGGTGCTGCCGCAGGCGTGAAAGGCTCGCCTGTGGCAGCAGCGCCGCTGTCTGCGGTGGCGGGCTGGGCCAGCAAGCTGCGCTGCTCGTGCAACTGCTGGCGCAGTGTGAGGCGCAGCTCCTGCAAACCAAGCCGCAGGCGGTGCAGCTCATCTGGCGCAGCGGCATCCGCGCTATGCGCCGCGACGACGGCAGGCGCGGGGTGATGCAGCGAGCCGCACACTGCGCACGGCTCGCCTTCGCGCAACTCGGCAGCGAGATGCTGAGCAAGACGGCCCAGCTCCTCGGCACGGAGCTCGTGGCGCAGTTGCTCTTCCTCGGAGGCCAGTGACGACATATCGACGGTGATCTCTGCCTCCAACGTCAGCAATGCCTCAATGCCATCAGCTGCCTGTGCAGCAAGGGCAGAACGCCGTGCCTCTGTCTCCTGTGTCTCCTGGTCCGTCAGCTGTAAACGTTCGTCAGCTTGCGCAAGCCGATTCTCCTGAGCGGTGTACTCCAGTTCAGCTTCACGCAATTGCTCATTCGCGACTTCCAGCTGTTGCAGCCGTTGCACAGCCTCTTGCAGCATACGCCGCTCATCTGCCCGCACTTCATTTTGCTTTAGCTCCTGTTGAAGCTCTTGCTGTCGCTTCAAGCCTCGCGTCTGTAGCTCTTGTTCCTTTGCGAGTCCTTCTGCATGTTCAGCAAGGGTTTGTTCGCTTTGCACAAGCTCGGCCGCCAGACGTTCCCGTTCGGTCCGCAACGCTTCCGTATCACGCTCCAGTTGAAGCGCCTGCTCTAGTTGGTCGATCCGAAGCAATAGCTTCGGTTCTTCGGCACTGAGTGCTTGCCGGGCCTGCTCATCTGCTTGCGCAGACACAAGCGCAGCCTCCTGCGCGGTAGCGGCCAGGACTTCCATTTCTTCGGCAGTCTTTTGCCGTTTTTCCGCTTCAGCAATGGCTTCCTTCCAATCCGTCAGCGCAGGCAGCAATGCCTCGGCTGCAGTTGCTTGTCGAAGCTTGCGCTCCAGCAAAGCAATGCCCGGCTCCTGTGCTGCCAACTGCTCCAGCTCGTTCGATCTTTGGCTGAGCTCGATGACCAGCTCACGGGTTTTGTTTAGCGCCTCCGATTCACGTGAGACACGCTCTAGCTCGCGACGCGAAGCTTCTGCATTGGCAATCGCCTCTTTGAGACGCAACTCTACATGTTCAAGCGCTTCAGCACTCGCATCCCCCAGCCCTTGCTGCTCCGCCTCTAACGCTTTCAGTGCGCTATCGTTATCTTTCACACGACGGCTTAGCTTCTGTGCAAGTTGATCTCCGTACTTCTCCAGATGGAATAAACGCTGTAGCATCTGTCTACGTTCACTGCCTTTTAAGGACAAGAATTCCGCAAACTTTCCCTGCGGCAATACAACAGCTCGTGTAAAATCGTCCATTTTCAGGCCGATATACTCCTCTACACAGCGCGTCACATCCTGCACCTTATCGGCAAGCACTTCCTCGCCATCCTCTGTTAACGCAATAAAACGGCTAAGCGTATTATTAACCGATACGCCTCCAGCACGTTTGAAACGTCGTTCTACACGGTAACGACGAGGCCCTTGAGCTGACATTAATTCAAACGTAAACGCAACAGACAACGTATCCTCAGCATGATTCATAATGCCTTGTGTACCATTCACTGCCCGCTCCACTTTACCGTACATAGCCAACGTAATGGCATCCAGCAGCGTTGATTTTCCACTACCCGTTGGGCCAAAAATTCCAAACAGTCCAGTTTCGGTCAAATCGTCAAAGCGAATTTCCTGTGACTCCCGGTAGCTTTGCAACCCCGCCAGTTTTAGAAGGATTGGTTTCATGCGTCATCCTCCTCAGCGTGCTCTCTTGCATCATCCTGTTCCACCAGTTCCAGAAACAACTGCACTAATCCGTCATCCGGCTTTGCTCCACCTGTCTGCCGCTGATAGAATGCCCGGAACAACTCATGCACTGGCAGTTCTGATCGTTGGTGCTCCAGCTGTGCGGCAGCCATTTCTGGATACATTGGGCGAATATGAATGATGCCTTCACGGCTTTTGCGCAGCCGCTGAATATCTCCCATCGACATCGCTTCATCCAGCGTAATTTCCAGATCAATAAAGGCATCGGCATCCAGTCCTTCGTCCAGCCAGCGATATACTTCCTCCAGACCTCCCCGTGCACGCCACCTCACTAATGGGCGTCCACTGGTAATATACAGTTCCTCGACCTGAGCAGGCTTGCCAGCAACCACGTCAATTAACGTAACCGATTTGGCTTGTCCGGCTTCGGAAAAGCTATAAGCCAGCGGCGAGCCACTGTAACGCATCAGCCCGTCTCCCTTCACATATTGGGGACGATGCAAATGTCCTAGAGCCGTATACTGTGCCCCAATGCTCAAAGCAGACGGATCTACGGTATACGCCCCCCCGACCTGAATCGGACGTTCCGAGTCCGATTCCAGCCCGCCGAGCACATAAATATGGCTCATCGACAAATTAACGGTGTCAGGCCGAAATGCTGTACCCAGCTGTGACATCAGCAAGCCCACACGGCGGCTGTATGCCTCGCGCAATACTGTTTCATCTCCGTCTTCAGACAATAGCTCGTTCAGACGAGACTCGGAGGGATATGGCAAGGCTGCAATGCATGCCATTTCACCCGTTCGCGGTGTATGAACGCGTACCGCTTCCCCATGGGGCAGTCCCAGCAATGTAATTCCGCGCCCGCTCACCAGCGGTGTGACCGAGGATACCCTTTCCGGCTGATCATGATTGCCCGCAATGACGACTAGTGGTCTTCCTCCAGCCGTAAGACGGGCAGACGTTTCATAAAACAATTGCTCGGCTGCGGCCGATGGATTGACTGAGTCGTATACGTCTCCAGCCATCATAATCAAATCGGCCTGCTGATCGTCAGCCATTTTCGCCAATTCTTCCAAAAACGCCTCCTGCTCCTTTAAACGGCTGCGTCCTTCCAACGTGCGGCCCAAATGCCAATCACCTGTATGCAAAATCCGCATGCTATTCCTCCTCTCCCTATCTATATAACTACAGCCGTACACTCTCTCCAGCTTCTAAAAAATACAGCCACTTCTCAGCAACCTTTTTGCCTGTAATCTCTTCGATCACACGGGCATACAGCTCCAATTGAAATCGATATTGGTCTGTTAAATGGGACAGTGTACGATATTCAGATATCCGATCTGTTTTATAATCTACCAGTACGAGTCCTTCAGGAGTTTCAAATAGACAGTCAATAATCCCGTTCATCAGCACCTTATCGCCGTCCTGTCTACCTTCCGAATCTGTTTCTTGTCCTGGTGACATCGATGGTAAGCTGTGGTTCCAGTAATCGTTTGCCCGCATGGTATAAGTAAACGGAAGCTCTCTTTGAACATGGGATGCTCCCAGCATTCTGCTACCCAGCTCACTAGTGAAAAAGCGTAATATTTTATCCGTATCTAGCGCCTCTGCATGAACATCCAGTAACATACGCTGATTGAGCAAACGAGCCTTGGTTTCCTCAATAACTTCGGCGCTCATCCCCCCATCTAGTGGCAAATGCAGCATCAACATATGATAGACTGTTCCTCGTTCCGTTGGAGTCAGACGCTGATTCCCCATAAACTTAGGTCTGCGCAAGTGTAATTGACTTCCCCCAGTGTGAGAATCCTCCCGATCCTCCGGTAACTCTGCTAGTAGGGAGGTAGATAGATTCAGCCAATCGTCCGAACCCATCTCCTGCATTTCCAGCCATCTTTTCATCTCAGTAACCGATGTATTGGCTGCCGTCTTGCCAGCCCGTTCATACGGATAAATCCAGGAAAGAGCAGCTTCAATATCCGTTTCACTCTCTTCGTTCAAATCGATTAGCTCCGCATTTCTCAGTGCTTCTGTCTTCTTTTGGCGCTCTTCTCCCGACACCTCTTCCTCATGATCTGAGTTCACACGAGAGCCGGAAAGTGTTTCCGAGGCCACGATTTTAAATAACCAGTCTGTTCCCGGCATATGTTCCAGCCTGTGACAGTACCCATCCTGATCACCTGCGGCTTCCCTCAACAAAGTAGCAGAAGGATGCCGAATCAAAGCGGGACCTACCCAGTCCAGATAGCTGCGGCCTGCCGCCAGCATATAGTCTGGTAAGACAATTTCCGTATGTTCTTTGGCACGTGCCCAACCCGCTGCGCGCGAAGCGAGATCCTTCACGGTTCCGGTCATAATCAGCTTTTCGCGCGGACGTGTAAGCGCCACGTATAACACCCGCATTTCCTCAGCCAATAGCTCCAGCTGTGAGCGTCGGCGGATCGCTAAATTAGGCAGCGTAGGGTAGCTGACACGATTTTGTTCCTCCACATATTTAGGACCAAACCCCAACTCCTTGTGCATAAGAAACGGCGCATTGAGATCCTGTTGATTGAACATTTTTGCTGTCCCGGCAATAAACACGATAGGGAATTCAAGTCCTTTACTTTTATGAATGGTCATAATGCGGACAGCCTGATCGGGTTCAGTCCCTCCGCTAATTGATCCTAAATCACCGCCTCGCTCCCGTAGACGGGAAATGAAGGTCAGAAATCGGAACAATCCTCGGTTGGACGTAGAAGTCTCATACTGTCTCGCTCGGTCATATAGCGCCCGCAAATTGCTTTGACGCTGTGAGCCGCCAGGCAGTCCACCGACCCAATCCAGATATCCTGTTTCCTCCAGCACATTCCAAATCAATGCACTTAAGCTGCCTTGTCTGGCTTCCTGCCGCCAGGCTTCCAAATTACGCAAAAATGAACGTAGTCGGGCAGACAACGTATTCCCGTCATTTCTATTACCAAAGTCAGATGAAGATAAAGAGTCCTCTGGGAAAATATCCAACTCCATAATCTCAGCTGAAATCCCTTTTTCGCTTTCTTCCAGTGGGTCAGCCTCAGCCGCCGCCAGCAATGCGCCATAAAACAATCCATCCGGCTTCTCCAACCGAATTTGTGCCAGTTCATCTTCGGTCAAGCCGACAATCGGCGAACGAAGCACTGATGCAAGCGGGATATCCTGCTGCGGATTATCAATAATGTGCAGCAGAGACAACATTACCTCAACTTCCGTTGCTTTAAAAAAGCCTGTCGTCTGCTCCCCGGAGGCCGGAATGCCCTCAAGCCGCAGTTCCTCCACAATTAGGGGGGCCCACACGCTTGCGGAACGAAGCAAAATGACGATATCACCGTAGACTGCCGGACGCATCGCTTTTAATCCTCTGTCGTAAATCAACAGTGGTTGTCCAGTGTCTCCGGTCAGTTCTTTAATCCGTTGCGCGATCGCACGAGCCTCTAACTGTGCCGTTTCTAACTCCACAAGCTCAGCCAGCTCACTTTCCTGTAAAACAGATTCGTCCCCCGTTTCGGACAGCTCCGAAGCCTCAGAAAGACCATGTCCACCCTTATCAACTAACAGCAGCTCAGGTGCATATACAGATGCAGGGTCTTGATCCGACTGGTCGGGATAGGATGCGCCGTGTACCAGCCATGCTCGTTCATCGTACTCAATTTCCGCCACATCCACACTCATAATCTGGCGGAACACCAAATTGACCGCATCGACAACTTCCTCCCGACTGCGGAAATTACGCGCCAGATCAATTAATAAGCCATCTTCCTGCTCCTGCATTCCGTACCGTTGATACTTATTCAAAAACAGACCCGGCTCCGCCAGCCGAAACCGATAAATACTCTGTTTCACGTCGCCCACCATAAAACGGTTACCCGGTTCCTCCCGTGATACCAGCCTGACGATATCTTCCTGTACGGTATTCGTATCCTGATACTCATCCAGCAGCACCTCGTCGAATTGCGCCTTGTATTCGAGCGCAGCGTCGGAAGGTAGTAGCTTGTACGGAGTAGAATCGGGATGTCGTAATATTTTCAGACAGTAATGTTCCAAATCCCCGAAGTCCACCAGCCCTTTTGACTGCTTGTGATGTTGAAATCGTTCCCCGAATACAATCACGGTTTCTATCAATTCGTCCATCAGCGGAGCCGCGGCGTGCAGCTCCTCCCAATAGGCTTCTGCTCTCCTGCCAAACAGGGAAGCCTTCATATCTGTAATCATTTTTTTGGCTGCTTCACGCAGCGTTTTAACCCGTTCCTGCAATGCAGGCTCGGTCTGATCTTTTTTGACGGGCTTGAGCTTACCGAAGGAAGCTGTCTGAAAATGATCATATAGAGATGCCCACGGCTGTGTCTCCAGCTCCTGTAACAATCCCTTCACCATCGCCGCATCCTCTTGCAGCGTCACGGCATAAGGTGCAGGACCGCCAGGCTGCATAGCTGTTTCATGCGCCTGTTCCAGCAAGCTCGCTGCTCCACGCAATGAAAGTGCAGCATCCGCCAAAATACTGCGAACCCAGGGAGTCTCTCCCAAAGCGGCTACATCCTGTACACGAAATGCTGCCGCTGTCTCCCGCAGCCAATGTTCTGGCCACGGATGACTTTGAGAAAAATCATACAGCCGCTGAACAAGCACGTACATTGCATCATCGGTGCGTTCTCCACTAAACCAGTCGACCAGTCTGCGGAATGTACTGCCTTCATCATGAGCCTCATATTTCTCCTCAAACAGTTCTTCTAGAAGCTCCTGACGCAGCAATTCTGTCTCATGCTCATTCATAATCCGAAAACCGGGATCAAGGGGAATGGCCTGATAATGCCTGCGGATGACCTCCATACAAAATGAGTGAAGCGTCGTAATCGAGGCCCGATTCAGCAACGATAGCTGGCGGCGTACATGCTCACTTTCCGGTTCCTGCTCCAGTACACGTTCCAACGCTTCGCGTATCCGTTGACGCATTTCGGCGGCGGCTGCCTTCGTAAAGGTCGCTACCAGTAACCGATCCACACTGAAGCCGAGCTGGGGATCGACGATTTTACGAATAATACGCTCTACGAGCACCGCTGTTTTACCAGACCCTGCCGCTGCCGCGACCAGCATGTTATTACCAGATTCCGAAATTGCACGCCACTGGTCATCACTCCACATACTGCCTTCCGGCTTCGGCATGCCTTTAGTGTTTGACGTGCCTATCATTGGTCCATTCCTCCTTTCCCTTCCTGTGTATGACCCAGCAGATTCCAGATCTGATCCTTACCGGGTTTACCCCATTGATTGTAGCCACTACCGTCCAGACTGTCGTCAAATTGACAAACAGGCTTAAAAGAACAGAAGGTACAAGCCGTCTCTTGCTGGATACGATAAGGTTCAATGGCCACATCGCCCTCTGTCATCCGTGTGCCAATCGTCCGGATATTATGACGTACCGAAGCTAGCAGGCTGTCCCACTGTTCCGGCGAAGCAACCGAAGCACTGCTATAAAAACTGCCGTCTGCTTTCACCGCAACAGGTAAAATAGAGGAATATCCCTTGTCCAATGCTGTATCCATTTGCCCAACTACATCCCGATCCGCGAGCAATAATCCCTTCATCTTAAAACGTTTTAAAAGCTCCTGACGGGCCTGTTCTGCGCTAAGACCGTTAGGCGACTGCAACATCGGATTGTGGACGTGAAAATACAGTGTACCCGCTGGATAAGCTGTCTCGCCCAACCATTCCTCCGCCGCATTCAGCAGCACATCCAGGTAGGTGAGCATCTGCAAGGACAGGCCATAGTACACTTCATGCAGCTTGAGATCCTTTTGGCTAGATTTGTAATCGATGACACGCAAAAGTAACCCCTTTTCTCCCTCTGCCACATCTACACGGTCAATCCGTCCGACAATTTCCATTACAACGCCGTTATCTAACCGGAAGCTTAACGGAGGAAGCTGCTGACCCGGCCCAAAGTCTAACTCCAGCCCAATCGGCTCAAAGCTACCTCTTCGCGCATGTTCACCTAAAATCAACGAGGCACGGCTCACGATGTCTTTCAATTTACGCAAAATGTAGCCATACCGCTTGGAGCTCATTAAAATCTCGCCTTGCAGACGAGGAGCCAAACGCTCCACTGTACTTTCCGCCTCTTGGCGGCATTCCTCCGTGCTGAGACTGCCCCAGCTGACATTGCGTTTACGCAAATTGATCGCCATCTCTCCAAGCGCTGCATGAAATAATTGTCCGATATCCGGGGCCTTCAGGCGATACATTTGACGTTCCTTCAAACGAAGACCGTGAGAGGCAAAGTGCGAAAATGGACATGCCACAAAACGTTCCATACGAGATACGCTGGTACGCAGCTTGCTGCCGTACAGACGGCGGCTCGTTTCCTTCTGCATTTCGGCATGGTTCTCGTAAAAAAGTGAGGTCAACAGCTGACGCAGCTTGTCCTTCTCACGCCCTTGCTGGCTTGCATACCAGTTATATACCTCCCACCAAGGAGATAAAATGTCACCGCCACGTCGCCAATGTCGTAATTGCGCAATGAGCTGCGGCAATGCCTCAGACGGATGAGAAGCATACTCCCATTGCGTCGTCCAAGCATCTCCAGGCAAAGGGTATCCAGCCAGTGGACGCTCGTCCAGACTAGGAAACAGGTGCCACACATGTCGTACTAACTCAGACGGCAGCAACGACTTCCCTTCTTCATCAGTCACTGCATAGCTCATCCACAGGCTTTTACCGGCTGAAGTAAGGGCCGTATAAGCGAGAAAACGTTCGTCCAACAGACGTCTTGTCATATCCGGCGCCAGCTCTACGCCTCGTTCGTTTAATGCCGTACGCTCCTGCTCATTCAGCACACCGTCCTCATGGAACACAGCCGGCATCACACCTTCGTTCATACCTAGTACAAAGGCATGTTGAATACCGGACACACGTGTACGGTCCGTGTTTCCGACTAGAACCTGATCCAGAGCTGGCGGAACAAGTCCCATACGGAACTCAGCCAATCCCGTTTCCAGCACACCCGCAAACAAAGAGGTATCCAGCCTCTCATCACCCATCATTTCGACAATTTGATCCAGTAGTTCAAGCACCGCATCCCATACTTGACGATGCTCTTTCGCCTGCTCAGGTTTTCCTGCTTCCTCTGCCTGATGAATGAAGGCGTCCAGCTTGTGGCCGATTTCTGCATCCTCCAGTAACAGATATACCGCTTCACACTTCTCAAGTGCAGTTCGTGCCTTGCCGACACGTTTCTCAAACGCACGTAAAGGCGTCACGATCACATCCCGGCACAGTTCCATCAAATCCAACGTTTCATCCCGTTGACGGCTCCGTTCCTGCTCCTCCAGCTCCAGTGACAAGCTGGGCACAGCCTGCCACGGGCGACCGTCTGTCCAACGGCTGCCTTGTATTCCGCAGGCTAGTACATAGTTTTCCAAACGGTCCATCTCCTCACGGCTCACCCGACCATCCAGCGGCAGGAGAAGGTCTGTTTTGACCGCACGGAATACATCCTCATATCGCCAACGACGCTGCACGATATCCAGCGAAGCCCGAATCAATTCCACTAAGGGATGATGCAAAACACTTCTCCGCTGATCCAGAAATACTGGAACCTCATATTGTTTGAATATCGGTTCCACCCATGGCTCATAATCTTCAATATGACGTACAAACAGGGCCATCTCCCGATAACGAGCGCCCTCATCTCGGGCCAGACGACGCATTTCGCGTACAGCCCCTTCCAGCTCTGCACGGCGATTAGCCGCAGTGTACAGTTTTATGCCTTCCGGCTGTTCTTCTGTCCACTGCTCTCGTAGCTGCTGCAGCCGCATCCATTGTTCCTGATTCCGTAACCCTGTACGATGTTCAAAGTTAGCCTCCAAATACGCCAACGCCGGACGCTCCTTAAATCTCGGCAGCGGATCAGGGCGCAGTAATTGTGTCTGCGTCTCTATCATCAGCTCGTCTGCCATTCCTTTGAGCTTTACATACGTAGCCGCTGAGGGATGAAACAAATCCAGCTCATGCGGAAGCTGTCCGCTCTCGTAGCTGCGGTTGCAAGTCAGCGCCACCGTCAACGAAGAAGCGTGCAGCATAAGCTGCTCCACCACCTTGTATTCATGTGGTGTAAACCTGCGGTAGCCATCCATCCAAATATCTGCCCCACGCACAAGGGAAGACTCAGCAATCTGTTCTGCCAGCATGCGCAGCGTATCTTCACCGTCAATATATTTAAGCGTCAGCTCTCGTTCAAAATCCTCATAGATTAGACTGATATCTTTGAGCTTGCCGCGCAAAATCGGAGTTGACTCTCCAGCAGCGTTCATTCGCTCCAGTTGCTCCGGTACAGACCGAGTATCATTTCCATACTGCTTTAGCTCCGTAAACAATGTATTCAACCGATCCACAAAGCCGAGCTGGTCTCCCGAATCCTTAAACAAACTCAGTTCATCCTTGCGACGACGAATAATTTTATATAAAAGCATCTTCTTGCCTTCTTCCGTTACAGGCACCAGTGCTGAACCCCCGGTTTCCTGCATAACTAAATAGGCAAGACGATGAAATCCCATCACTTGGGCGCGCACCGACCCCTGAATACCGTTTCCGGCTTCTGTAAGTAACGCATGCTCAGAAGCAAATGACGATTGCTCCGGTACAAGTAACAGCATAGGCTTACCTAGCGGCTCCTCGCGTAACATAGACGTCATTTCATTGCGGATTAACGTACTTTTACCACTCCCAGAGCGGCCAATCAACAAGCGAACCGACATGATGCGGCCTCCTTTCCAACGAACAACATTCTATTAAACAGTATAGCATATCAGGCAAGGGAGAAAAGAACGTACGTTTGCCATGTTGTAGCAATTCTTCCTCCCTCTAAAAAAACAAATCAGTCCCGCAGATTGGCTTGGTGCATGCCTTCTCTACAGGACTGATTTATACCTAAACGAGTCTATTTTACCTATTTAATCACCAAAAAGGCGATTGACTTTGACCTTGTATGAAACCTACAGCTGTGTCCGGCTGCGCACCTCAAAGATGGCGAATTTCAAGTAATGGCCTTCCTCCACACCCAAAATTTGAGGATGGTCTTTACCAGCCGCTCTCCAGTCTACCAGACGAAGGATTTTGCCGGCATCTGCCGCCGCTTCCTCAATGGTATCTAAAAACAACTCTGGCCGCATATGGAACGAGCAGCTCGCAGTCACCAGATAGCCGCCCTCATTGACCAGCTTCATCCCGTGCAGGTTGATATCTTTATATCCACGTGTAGCTCCTTTGACAGCGTTCTTCGTTTTGGCAAAGGCTGGCGGATCAAGAATGACCACGTCAAAGGTGCGTCCGCCACCTGCTGTCAGCGGCTTGGATGTATCTCCTTTGCCCCCGGCTCGTGCATTGCGTTCCTCTACACCTTTCACTTGATTGCGCAAATATTGAAAAGCATCGTCGACGACAAACTCAACGCGTTCCTCAAAACCGTTCAGCTTGACATTATCCCGCGCACTTTCAATCGCATGCTCTGAAATATCAAGACAAGTTACTTTTTTAGCACCATGTTTACATGCATTGAGCGTAAAGCTTCCCGTGTGCGAAAAACATTCCAATACGGTTGCGCCATCCCAGAATGGGAATTCAACAACCTTACCACTTTTATTCACTGGCTTCATGACCGTTGTGCCCGCATCCCCTGAGTCTGCAGCTACTTCTTGTAGCGTAATTCCACTACGTGCTCCCCAACCTGTCATCAACGGTGCTATGGCCGCACGATTTTCACGCTGGTCAAAGAAATAACCCGTCTTCTGGCCCTCTACGATATCAACCTTGATTTGCAGGCCATTTTCCGTCACTACCACATGACGCGGGCAATCACCGTACAAAGGACCCTTCGTTTGTTCCAATCCTTCCAGCTCACGGATGGATACATCACTTCGCTCATATATACCAACAGGACCCACTACTTCAACGAGCGCATCCCTGATTTCTTCCCTGCGCCGATCCATGCCAAGCGTTAACAACTGCACGACTAACACATCACCAAATCGATCTACAATCAGTCCAGGCAAAAAATCAGCCTCGCCGTACACCAACCGATAAGCGTTTCCCCCGGTCACAAAACGTTCGCGGTGCTCCAGACATTTGCGAAAGCGTTGGGCAAAAAAGTTTTGATCCATTGCTTCCAGCGGCTCGTAGGACATCACACGCACTGTAATTTGTGAAGCTGGATTATAGTAACCTGTCGCCAAATAACGCCCCTGATGGTTAACGATACTGACCAAATCGCCTGCCTCTGGGTCCCCTTCGATCTTGGCTATTTCGTTTTTAAACACCCAAGGGTGTGCGTGCTCCAGCCTTTTTTTACGGCTGCGTTCTAATATTACTGAAGGCAAAATCCTTCACTCCCATTCTTGGATTACTCAAAGTCCTTAATATCGTTCCGTAAAAAAGAGCTCAGCCATGCTTGTCATGGCTGTCCCCGACAGATCATAGGCTGTTACATAAGTATTTTCACCTAGAAAAGGGGGCTATGCCCGTGTTTATACATGTTATACTCCCACTGTGCGGCGGGCTGTTTATTTTTTTGGGCGGGATGAAGCTGATGGAAGCAGCCCTCCGGCATTTAGCCGGCCCCTTCCTCACCCGCTGGCTGAACCGCGCCACAGTTTCCCCTTGGCGGGGCATGCTGTTCAGCTCAGGCATTACGGCCCTGCTGCAAAGCAGCACCGCCGTAACGGTGCTGACGATCGGACTGGTTAACGCCGGGCTGTTGACCTACGGCCGCACGCTCGGCATCATTCTCGGCACCAATATCGGCACCTGCCTGACCACTGAGCTGATGGGGCTCCAGCTTGGCATGCTGGCTGTTCCGCTGCTCTGCGGCTCACTGCTATGCTGGAGCACTGCCGTCCTGTGGGGTGAAGCTGTCCCCAATCGCCAGTATGCGTCCGCCGGAGCTTCACCCGGCTCCAATGGGCTTAGCCGTCCGCAGGCTGTACAATATATCAGCCTCGTCTTTGCTGGATTTTCGCTGATTCTGGCAGGTATCCGCGTAATGCAAACAGTCGGCCCCTGGATTGAGCAGGCCGGACTATTCCGCTGGTTTCTTGATCACGCTGCGGCCAACATGTGGTGGGCCTTCGCTGCTGGAGCCTGCCTGACCGCGCTGGTTCACAGTAGCGCAGCCGTCATTGGCATGGCGATTAGCCTTGCCGCTGCGGGAGCCTTGCCAGCCGATGTGGGGATCGCCATCGTCATCGGCTCCAATGTAGGCACCTGCGTAACCGCCCTCATTGCCGCTGTTGGCGGCAGCGTGTCCGGCAAATTTGTGGCCTGGTCCCACGTGCTGCTGAACGTAGGCGGAGCCTTGCTCTTTATGCCGTTGATCCCTGGTCTGGAGATGGCCGCTGCCTGGATATCTACCGAGCCCGGAGCTAAAGTAGCCCATGCCCAAACTCTGTTTAACGTTATTAGCTCTCTGCTGGTTTTGCCTCTCTGCTATCTACCTGTGTGGACGCGTTTAGAGGATCGTATATCTCCCCACAGAATCAAACGTTAATTCCTAGCATGGACAGCGCCTTGCTTAAAATGACATCATTATTGTCATATCCACCCTGGCGCTGGAGACGCCATGCTTCCTCAGGCGTATGCCACGCAACTCCTTTAATTTCTTCAATCTGTGCCTGTAAATCCCCATCCAGTGCCTCTACGAGATAATAGTGTACTTCTTTATCTACTTCCCCAAATTCTGGATGATGATACGTATAAGCAATCATATCTACATGCTGGATAATCCGCCCGTTCAACCCTGTTTCCTCGCGAATTTCACGTAAAGCCGTCTGTTCGATTGTTTCTCCCAACTCCATTTTCCCTTTAGCCAAGGATACCTTGCCATATCGGTCAGTAATGAGCTGAATTTCAAGTTGCTCCCCCTGTTTGCGAAACACAACGCCGCCTGCGGAAATTTCCTTTTTTGCTGCCATCCTGTAATCTCCCTTCCTTGCGCAACAAGGATTCCGTCCTCTCTGTAAGGAAAGGCGAAATCCTTGTTTGCCATCTCTATTGCCTGTTCAGGCTTTTTTTGTTCTTACAGAGCTGTTTGCAGCCCATTCTCTAGTACGCGAACCAATTGGCCTTCACTTTCATTAATGCCCGCCTTCGTCAGCTTCACGCGGCATACCTTGCCAACCAGATCCTCAGTACCTTCAAACGCCAGTTGAATATAATTGTCACTATATCCATGGAGTATGCCGCTATCTTCGGTCCCTTTCGGTGCAACTTCCGGAATGACCTCCAGCACCTGACCTACAAACTTCTCAGCATACGCCAATTGCATTTGCTCTGACAGTTGTATCAGCTCATGCACTCGTGCATTTTTCACGTCTTCGTCCACCTGATCCTCCATACGCGCCGCAGGAGTTCCACTGCGCTTGGAGTACGGGAACACGTGCATTTCTGAAAAATCGATTTTTTTCATCAGCTCATAGCCATTGCGGAACATTTCATCCGTCTCCCCAGGGAAGCCGACAATCACATCCGTAGTAATCGCTACATCTGGCATTGCCTTGCGAATCATAAGCATTTTGTTATAAAACTCTTCTGTCGTGTACTTGCGACGCATCCGTTTCAACACGGTGTCGTCCCCCGCCTGAAGCGGTATGTGAAAATGACGAACCAGCTTGGTGGAACGGTTCAGTACATCAAGCATTTTTTCATCAATCTGGCTGGCTTCAATCGAACTGATACGGATACGCTCCAGCCCTTCCACCTTCTCCAGATCCCACAACAGATCAGATAGGTCATAATTATCCATGTCGTCACCATAACCGCCAGTGTGGATACCTGTGAGTACAATTTCCTTGTAGCCTGCGTGTACCAGTTGACGCGCCTGTGCAATAATACTCGCAGCATCACGACTACGGGATAGACCCCGCGACCACGGAATGATGCAGAAGGTACAGAAGTTATTGCACCCATCCTGAATTTTCAAAAAGGCCCGAGTATGATTAGCAAAATCAGGCACATCCATTTCCTCAAATACACGCGTTTTCATAATATTGCGCACGGCGTTCACCGGTTGACGCGTTTCTTGAATTTCCTGCACGAACGGAATGATTTTGTCCCGATCCTGAGTCCCGATAACGAGATCTACGCCAGGAATATCCATAATTTCGGCAGGAGAAGTTTGGGCGTAACAGCCCGTCACTGCCACAATGGCATCTGGATTCCGGCGAATCGCGCGGCGAATGATCTGACGACTCTTTTTATCACCGGTATTCGTAACGGTACATGTATTGATAAGATAGACATCAGCAGTCTGCTCATCAAAGTCCACCTGTTCATAACCTTCATTTTTAAACAGCTGCCAGATCGCTTCTGTATCATAAAAGTTTACCTTACAGCCCAATGTGTAAAATGCCACTGACGGCATATTAAACCCCTCCCATTTCTCCTGTCTCATATAAAATGCATGCCAATGCAGCCATTCCTGCGGTCTCCGCACGCAAAATACGTCTTCCCAGTCCTGTAGACTGTGCCCCGGCCTGCTCGGCCTCCAGGCTTTCCGCTTCAGTAAAGCCGCCTTCCGGGCCTACCACCAGCAGAACTCGCGGCATGTCCGTCGACGCCCATTGTCCTGCCAAAGGCTGGATTACATCCCGTAGCTGTTTACCCTGCTCTTTTTCATAACAATAACATATCAAATCATACCCAGCAAAAGAAGCCAGAAGTTCTTTCCACGTCATGGGCGCGCTAATTTCTGGAATCCGGTTACGGTGGCTTTGTTCAGCCGCTTCCTTCACAATCTTGCGCCAACGCTCCAGTCGCTTGCCTTCTTTTTTGGCATCATACTGCACGACCGTACGCTCGGACAAAAACGGTACAAACCCGGTTGCTCCGATTTCTGTACATTTTTGCATCACCGTCTCCATCTTGTCTCCTTTAGGAAGACTCTGAGCGATAGTGACCTGCACATGCGGTTCAGAGGTCATCTTCAGCGGCTCAATAATCGTCGCCGTAACATGATCCTGCTCAATCGTATCCAATGCAACCAGCGCTTCCCTAGATATCCCGTCACTAACTATAATTTTGTCACCACTACGGCCCCGCATGACTTTAGCGATATGTCGCGCGTCCTCACCCGCGACAATCACGTGATCTTCTAGAAATTGCTCTGCCGGAATAAAATAACGCTGCATTCTCTCTCACACCTATTCCTGGATTTTGCAAAATCCTCATTCTAAAAATAACTGTTATCCACTAACGTTCCGTACAAAATCCGAATAAATCACCAAGCAACATCATATCATCTTTTGCGCCTGTATGACCAGTCTGTTCCCTCTTCTATTCAGGTTATACCTACCTATTCTCGTAAAAAAAGGAGCCCTTAGGCTCCAAACAATCCAGTGATATAAAAAGAGAACTGCAAAAACTGTATATAAATCATCTGGGCCAGCGTGTAAAGAGGTTCAATTGTTACAGCTCGAACCTGCGGAATGACCAGGATAAGCAGAAAAATAAAGATCGACCACTGTTCAAATTGCTGAAGCTTACGGCGTACAGGAGTGGGGGCCACATCTTCCACAATCCGGTATCCATCCAGTGGAGGCAGTGGGATCAAATTAAAGATAAACAAAAATAGATTTAAATTGATCAGAGCATTGATAAACAAATAGATTGCTTGAGCTACCCGTTGGTTCTCCATCCCCGGCAATACTTGAAAATGAAGGAGCACGGCATAGATCAAAGTAGTAACAAATGCAAGCAGCAGATTGCTCAGCGGACCCGCAGCCGATACGATAATGCCCATGAGGCGCGGACGGCTAAAATTGTCACGATTAACCGGAACTGGCTTGGCCCAGCCAAAGCCTCCGATCAACAGCAGCAGCGTACCCAGCAGGTCAATATGCACTGCCGGATTTAAAGTCACGCGCCCAAGTAGCTTGGCCGTAGGGTCACCAAATTTATTGGCATAATACGCATGTGCAAACTCATGAACCGTGAACGATATGATCACAGCCAGTAAATAAAAGGGAAGAACATTTAAATTTACACGAAAAATATTTTGTAGAAAATCCATACTTACCTCTTTCTCGCCACAAACGCCAGCCAATCTTCATCCCGGCTTATTTCGGCAATCTCAAAGCCAGCTGCTTTCAAAGCAGTTTCGACAACCTCTTCTTTGTTCTTCCAAATCCCTGAAGCAATATAAATACCACCTGGTTCCAGGGCTTTATATACATCATCAATGAACAGCAGAATAATCTCTGCCAATATATTAGCTACCACTAGCTTGACCGGTAACTGGATACCCAGCGTTGGATCGCTTGCATTAAGCACGGATAGCAAATCACTTTCTTTAATGGTAATGCGTTCCTCCAGTCCGTTCAAACGCGTATTTTCCCGCGCACTGGATACTGCCACCGGGTCCAAATCCAAGGCAAGTACATGCTTCGCTCCCAGCTTTACAGCTCCAATGGCCAAAATACCGGAACCCGTGCCGACATCAATAACTTCTTCTCCACCCTTAATCACAGACTCCAGCGTTCTCAGACAAAGGGATGTCGTAGGATGTGTTCCCGTCCCAAAGGCCATACCAGGGTCCAGCTCAATGATTTTTTCGTCTTCACTCGCAGGCTCATAGTCTTCCCAAGTGGGTTTAATCGTCAGACGGTCCGACACACGCAAAGGCTTGAAATATTGCTTCCAAGCATTTGCCCAGTCATCCTCATCAACTGTTTTCAGCTCATACTGAACCTCACCAGGATCAATATCGAAAGTTCTCAATTCTTCGACGCGCGGCTCAATCTGCGAACGAATACGATCCATATCCACTTCTTCGGCAAAATAGCCTTTGATGATCGCTTGTCCTTCAGGTATGTCGTTCAAAGGCCGATCATACCACTGTCCATAGGACGTATCCCGCGGCTTGTTGAGCGAACCGGATTCTTCAATGGAAACCCCTCCTGCACCTGCTTCGTGCAGAAAATTCGAAATCATTTCGATGGCTTCTTCGGTTGTATGTATTGTAATTTCATTCCACAACATGGTTTTCATTTCCTCCTCATTTCACATGCATACATTACATTGTACTATATACATGCACAGGAGTTCAAAAAAGCTAATATTATCGAAGTTCAAAATATTTTTTGTAGAGCTTGTATATATTGTCCACTCTTTTAGTCCAAGCACCCTTAACTCTAGTACATACAATACAATATACTAGAAAAGGAGTGATTTAGTATGGCAAAGACGGTGTTAGATTATAATGCCAGTGTTATTACACCTATCACTAATGGTATAAATCTTCCTGTTCCGATTTCTCCAGCCGGACTTGGAATTGCTACGACGTCTGTATTTATTGATCCTGCTATTTCTGGAGCTGTCAACAACCGAGTAGAGTTAAAAGCCTCGATTGGACTACGTTTTGTCGGTGCCGGCAACATTAGAGTGCTTGTACGGATTTGGAGAGCCGGCAAGGAAATTTATTACGGACTGGAATCCAATGTCTTCGATAACAATATTATTCTTAATGTCGAAACGGTAGACGTTGCGCCTCTGGGCGTACAAAACTACCAACTGATTATTGAAAATCAAACGCCTGCGACTACTGCTTTCGTCGCCGGTCCTCTTGTTTTTAGTGCAACAGCATACAGCGGATAATGAATAGAAAAAGGAAAGAACACAAATAAGACGGGCTATCCCACAAATCATCCTTATTAATGGAGATAACCCGTCTTATTAAATTCTACTCATTGTCGATTATGATACGCTGCTGACGACGGTCAGCTACTTCGCTACGCCGGATCGCTTCTAGATCCTCAGCATCTGCCTGATCTGCCGAGAACTCTACATCTTCATTTTTAGCAGATTGCATGCGTTTGATTTTCTCCGTTTTGGTCAGCACTTTATCAAACCGTTTGTTTTTGGACATCGGTCACTACTCCTTCCAAACTTTTCACAGCATTCCACCCGCTTGTTCCACGATGGACATCGCCTGATGATGAATGGATTCATCCACCACAGCAGTCAACAAAATATCACGGCCCGTCGGTCCGCCCTGTCCTCCATCACTCATGCCACTGGCGGACGGATCAGCTGCAGCCAGTATTGCTGGAGTTGCATCTGTAAAGTCCACGCCCTGTGTCAGTGAGGACAAGCTGCTAATCTGTCCTGAAAATACAGGCAATCCGGCGTTGCCAGTAGACTGCCGCGGATACCGGCTAAATCGGTCTATCGACACATCGGCTACCCGGAGAGCTTCCAGTTTTCTAGCGGCTCCCTGTGCTTCCTCAGGACTTTTGAAATACGCCAAAATATTTTTTTCGCCCATCTCAAAATCTCCCTGTGTAGTATTGAGCGCAACTGCTCTTCAAGAGCATAGAGCGTTACGCTTTGTTATATCCTGCTCATTGGCACGATTTTATATTCCCTACGAAGGCTAGACGGATCAGGCGGTATCGAGAACAGCAGGCCAAGACTGTGAACCATAGTTTGTGAAGAATATAACTTTTACGGGTGTAAAGTAGCAGCCGGAGCTTCACCTGACTTGGCCACTCCTGTCTCCCATGCAGCACGAATGACAGCATCCCGTACCTTTTGAACCACCTTCGGATTAAAAACATTCGGTATGATATAAGTTTCACTTAGCTCCTCAGGACAGATCGCATCAGCGATGGCAAGTCCGGCAGCCAGTTTCATTTCCTCATTAATCGTCGTAGCATGGCAATCTAGAGCACCCCGGAAAATTCCCGGGAAGCACAGCACATTGTTAATCTGATTTGGAAAATCGGAGCGGCCAGTAGCAAGCACACGTACATGAGGTGCGGCTACAACCGGATCAATTTCCGGCTTCGGATTCGCCATGGCGAACACGATAGGATCAGTTGCCATGCTCTGTATATCCTCCACAGTCAGTATATTCGGGCCTGACACACCGATGAATACATCAGCTCCCACAATCACATCGGATAAACTTCCACTTAAATTGTGCGGATTAGTCATGTTCGCATACTCTGTCCAATGCGGGTTACTGTACTCCACGTCACGATGAATAGCTCCCTGTCGATCAACGCCAATCAGATTGCGTACACCTGCCTTAAGCAGCATACGGGAGCAGGCCATACCCGCCGCACCGATCCCTGCAAATACAACTTTGACATCCTCCATTTTTTTGCCACATACCTTTAATGCATTGACCAGACCCGCTAATACAACGACTGCCGTACCATGCTGATCATCATGAAATACTGGAATGTCCAGTTCCTGCTTCAACCGTCTCTCGATTTCAAAACAGCGTGGCGAAGATATATCTTCCAAATTAATGCCGCCAAAGGCAGGAGCAATCATTTTGACAATTTGAACAATTTCATCAGCGTCCTTCGTGTTGAGACAGATCGGGAAGGCGTCAACACCTGCAAATTGTTTGAACAACACTGCTTTACCCTCCATCACAGGCATAGCGGCCTCCGGTCCGATATCTCCTAATCCAAGTACCGCAGTTCCGTCTGATACGACTGCTACTGTATTCTTTTTGATTGTTAATTGATACGCTTTGGCTGGGTCATTGGCGATTTCCATACAGATTTCAGCTACACCCGGCGTATAAACTTTGGACAGTCCCTCCATCGTTTCAATTGGCTTCTTTGGTAAGGTCTCCATTTTGCCACCTGCGTGTAATTCTCTAATTTCATCTATTAAACTGCTCATATTTTTCTCCGTCCTTCCATGTCTCTATTTGGATATGAATCTCAGTCCTGTGTATAAAACTCATCAGCTCCATAATTGGAGTAACAAAGTTGCTAAAATGACCGTGCCTGCCCCTCCAATACGTGTTGCAATTTGCGCAAAAGGCATCAGTTCCATCCGATTGGACGCAGACAGAATGGCTACATCTCCCGTGCCCCCTAATCCACCGCGACAGCTAGTCACCAAAGCAGCTTCTACGGGATACATGTGAATCCATTTTCCTGTGAAGTATCCGGTAACAATCAATGCAACTACAACAGATGCGCAGGTGATGGCATAAGGAACCGTTAAAATCCCAACTACACTATCCAAAGGTACATACAAAATACCCAATCCCACCATCAAGGGCCACGTCAGACTTGCCGTTATACATTTGTACAAGTGAAAAGCTCCCTGCTCCAATGTGTTCGGCATGATCTGAATACACTTAATTAATGCCGCCGCCAGAATCATGAGGATCGGGCCTGGAATATGGAGATACGGCTCCAGCAACTTACCCACAATAAAGAAAGTGCAAGCTAACAGCAGGCCTCCTCCCATCAATGGAAAAGAAATCGATTGCTCCAAACTTGTCGGAGCTAACTTGTCTGCATCTTTCTCCAGTTTTAATAACCTCCCGTTACCTGAAGTTTTCGGATTTTTCTCTGCTAATCTCTTCAGAACACCAGCACCTATGATTGCAACAATGTTCCCGATAATTGCAGCCGGGATAAACTGGGATACGAATACTGCGGAATCCTTGCCCAGCACCAATCCATACGAAATGGACAACGGTAAAATGCCTTCCCCAATCCCACCGGAGATAATCGGAATGATGATGAAAAAAAATGTATGATAGGCGCTATAGCCAAAAGCCATCCCCACCACCATCCCCACGGCAACAGCTGCAATAGATCCTATAATAATGGGGGCAAAAATTTTGACAATTCCGTTCATCAGCATTTTCCGATCCATGCCAAGAATACTTCCCGTTACTAGACATGCGATGTAGAAGTAAAGAAAATTCGAGGTTTTCATAAGCGTGTGTACAGCACCCATCGCAGATGGACTGAACATATTCCAAAATACCATTAACGATGGAACCATAAGAGATAAAATGGCCGGCCCGCCAATATGCTTAAGCAACGGAAGTTTGGCCCCTAAATCACTGAGCAGTATGCCTAAAATCATGATGACGGCAAACCCGCCCAACAGATCGTTCGGAAGTCTTTCAGTAATTGCAGCTGCATAAACAATTAGCGCGATCACGGCATAGAGTGGAAGAGGAATAACCCCCACCTTTACCCTACCCAGCATTCTGATGCCATCTACAAAATTTTTACTCCATCTTTGCCCCTTTTGAATGACAGGCTGATTCGTAGCATTTTCCATAAATCTCCCTCCATAAAGTGAAGAATGATGATCATGTTTCCATTCTACACCTTGGAAAACGCTTTATTTGGTTTTAAAACTAATCATTCACTTTTGTAATTAAAGTAATCAGAAAGAAGATTTAAATAAAACTATTCATGATGCCTTCTGACTGTGGCAATATTCGGTATTGGTAAACAGGACGCCCTATGGTACCGTATATGGTTTCCATGGAAAGAGCCTCAATCTCTGTCATAAAAGCCAGGTACTTGCGCATAGACACCCTGGATATTCCTGCACTTTCCGCAATATCCTCGGTGGAAAATAGCACCTTATTATGCTGCTGGATACAATTCCATATCATAGCCAGCGTGGATTTAGTTATGCCTTTGGGCAAACGTGCCAATTCTTTAGTCAAGCTTTTATGATAAATCAGTCGGTCCAGTTCTTCCTGCGAAAGTAGGCTGCGCTCACGCACGATGCTAATGTGCTCTCGGTACCCCGTGAGGGCCTCCAAAAAACGGTTAAAGTGGAACGGCTTAATCAAGTAATCCACCGCGCCGAAGTTCATCGCTTTTTTGACACTGTTCATGTCACTTGCAGCCGAGATGACAATGACATCTATATTTACACCTGTCTCCCGTATGAATGACAGTAAATCGAGGCCATTGCTTTCCTGCATATACACATCTAGCAATATCAAATCAATGGCTTGTTCAGCTATATATTTCTTAGCCTCTTCCACAGAAGAAGCCCAACCCCCACATCGAAAACCTTCTACCTGCTCCATATATTTGCGGTTAAATTCCGCAACCATCGGATCATCTTCTACAATCAGGACATTAATCATGTTCATCATTCCCCGCTATAATGTATGGAATCGTAATCTGAAAACAGCACCCTTGCTCGGCTGGGATCAACTTTATACTTCCCTGTAATCTTTTCACGCTTTGCGTCACCAGATAAAGACCCATCCCTCGTGACTCTCCCTTGGTCGAAAAACCTTTTTCAAATATAGCCTTCACAAGCCCTTCCGGTATACCCGGACCATTATCGCACATGATACAGGTCAGATAGCCGTTCTTCTGGCTTTCCTCAAAATAAAGTGAAAGGGTAATCCGTTTGTGCTCCAAAGATTCCATCGCCTCCACCGCATTATCAAACAGATTGCCAAGAATAGTAATCAGTTCATGCGTCGTTTGAGTTTGACTGGATTCGGGCAAGTAACTACCTGGAGTCAGTTCAAAATTCACCCCTACTTCTCTGGCCCGGCTTAATTTCCCCAACACAAACCCTGCCATAACTGGGTCCCTGATCTGCCGGGTGATGGAGCCAATCTCCACTTGATGATGCTCGACGGCATCCATAATGTAATGCTCCAGTTTATCGTACATTCGCAAGTGTACCATCCCCATAATGACATGCAGCTTGTTCATAAATTCATGAGCCTGCGCACGTAGTGCTTCCGTGTACAGGGACACTCCTGTCAAACGTTCCGCAAGCTGGTTCATCTCCGTTTTATCCCGAAAGGTTACAATTGCTCCCACAATTTCCCCTTTGACCCGTATCGGAACACTGGTGGTCAGCAAGGTTATTCCACCCAGCTCCATTTCCTCATCCATCTGTGGAGTACTCGCTTCCAAGACCTCTTGCAATCGAAAAGCGGATAAATAAACGGTAATCTCCTGTCCGGAGAATGAGAAATCTTCAATCCCCGCTTGCCTAAGCAGACGTATCGCTTCTGCATTCATCAGCATGACGCGACCGAATTCATCTACCGCAATAACCCCTTCCTTGATGGATTGCAACATGGCGCTGCGTTCCTCCAGCAAGCGTGCGATTTCCGGCGGCTCCAGACCGACTAGCATATTTTTGATTTTACGAGCCAGCACAACCGCACCTCCAGTGCCAATCAACATTCCAGTGCCAATGGCGATAGCAATAAGACGGTTGTTGCCTTCCTGAGCCATCTGTACATCTTGCATGGATATACCCACAACAATCGCCCCTACCTGTTTCCCCGTTAAACTGAACACGGGGGAAAAGGCTCGCATGGACAAGCCCAATGTTCCCTTCGCAACGGACACGCTCTCATGGCCATGAAGTGCAGTATACTCGTCTCCGCCGACAAAGGCTTTGCCGATCATCCTAGCATCCGGGTGCGTTTTACGAATTCCCTTCATATCCATAGCCACGATAAACTGGATGTGATTTGCTGCTGAAACCCTCTTCACATACTCCTGCATAGAAGGAGACGAACCCGTCCCTTGCAATTGCTCGACAATAAGCGGCGTATGGGCGAGTGTACGCGCGATGGACATTGCCTTTTCTTCCAGTCCCTTCTCAGTTTCATGTTCCACTCTCTCAGCAAATAACAGGGTTACAGGCAGAAGCACAAGTGCCATAACTAGACATACTAGCAGTGTAATTAGGCCTCTGAGCTTTAATAGCGGTTTACCCCGACGTAGCTTGAGCTGTACATTTCCGATGGAACTCACCCCTTTCTACTTGATATTAAGTCTCAACAGTTCAACATGCCTATACAAAAATGGTTATGTATGTGTTTACGTGAATATAAAAAAAGGAACTATCCCGCAATTGCGGAATAGTTTCCTTTGATTCATGGTTGAAGCTCCGCGATTCCTAATTGGGCTTAGTCGCCTCGGAAGGCGCGCTTCACACGGTCAAAAAAAGACTGCTCATTCTCATGTGTCTGCTCTCCGCTAAGCGAAGAGAATTGACGCAGCAAATCCTTTTGTTCTTCACTCAGCTTACTAGGCGTTACCACAACGACCTTAATATGCTGGTCACCCTGACCTACGCCACGCAGTTTTGGCACACCTTTTCCTTTAAGACGGAAGTAAGTACCTGTTTGCGTACCTGCTGGAACTTTCAGCTTCACTTTCTCGGTCAACGTTGGGATCTCGACTTCATCTCCCAATGCTGCCTGTGAGAACGTCAGCGGAATTTCACAGTAGATATCGTCTCCCTCACGCTCAAAGAAGTCGTGCGATTTCACACGGAACACGACGTACAAGTCACCTGCCGGTCCTCCGTTGACACCGCCTTCGCCTTCACCGTTAATACGCATTTGCGCGCCGTCATCTACACCCGCTGGAATGCGGATATGAATTTTACGTTGCTTGCGTACCCGACCCGAACCGCTACAAGTCGTACATTTTTCTTTAATGATTTTACCGGAACCGCCGCAATTGGAGCAGGCGCGTCGATTAACCATGCGACCAAACGGTGTATTCTGCACCACTTCTTCCTGTCCGCTGCCGTGGCAGACGGAGCAGGTTTGTGGTTGAGTACCCGCTTTGGCTCCCGTACCGTGACACGTATCACATGTTTCCGTACGTTCAATATGAATGTCGGTTTCTTTACCGAACACCGCTTCCTTGAATTCAATCGTCATCGTATATTGAAGATCGTTCCCACGCTGCGGTGCATTCGGATCACGTCGACCGTTGCCGCCGCCACCAAAGAACATATCAAAAATATCGCCAAACCCGCCACCGAAGTCGGCGCCACCACCGAAGCCGCCTCCCATGCCCTGGTTCGGGTCTACATGACCATACTGATCGTATCTTGCCCGCTTCTGACCATCGCTGAGAACATCGTAAGCTTCTTTCACTTCTTTAAATTTAGTTTCCGCGTCCGCAGCCTTGTTCACGTCCGGATGATACTGACGCGCAAGCTTACGGTAAGCCTTTTTGACTTCTTCATCCGAAGCGCCCTTCGCGACGCCCAGCACCTCATAATAATCACGCTTATCAGCCAATGTTCCACCCCCATGCCTACAACGTGTCTGCACTACATATAAAAGGAAAGCCAAAGGCACGGGATGACCCGGCTTTGACCTTCCCATCATTTCAAGGCAGTACAACCCGTAATATGCTTATTTATCTTGGAAATAACTGTTACCCTTCGGCTAATTGTTATTTATCAAGGCAGCTACGCTGCAATTACTATTCAGTATATCATAACGCATCGGTGTACCGTAAAGCTACCACTGCCCGATCCGTAGCTTAGTCTTTCTTCTGGTCTTCGTCAACAACTTCATAGTCCGCGTCAACTACATTGTCGCGGCCTTTGCTGTCTGCTGCGCCGTCTTGAGCTTGTTGAGCCTGTGCTTCTTGAGCAGCTTGCTCATACAACTTCACAGACAATTGCTGAACGATTTCAGTCAGTTCTTCAGTAGCTTTTTTGATGTCTTCCAGGTTGTCGGTTTCCAGCGTTTTTTGCAGATTTTCTTTAGCTGCATTTGCTTTTTCGACTTCGCCTGCATCCGCTTTTTCGCCCAGATCTTTAATCGTTTTGTCTACAGAGTAGATCAGTTGATCCGCAGCATTTTTCGCTTCTACCAAATCTTTGCGTTTTTTATCTTCTTCCGCATGCAACTCGGCATCCTTCATCATACGTTCTACTTCCTCGTCGCTCAAGCCGCTGGAAGATGTGATCGTAATTTTTTGGCTTTTGCCTGTGCCTTTATCTGTAGCGGATACGTTCACGATACCGTTCGCATCCAGATCAAAGGTAACTTCGATTTGTGGTACACCACGTGGTGCTGGAGGGATATCTCCCAATTGGAAACGACCCAGTGTTTTGTTGCCTGCTGCCATTTCACGTTCACCTTGCAACACGTGAATTTCTACGCTAGGCTGATTGTCGGCATATGTCGAGAATACCTGCGATTTGCTCGTAGGGATCGTCGTGTTACGATCAATCATTTTAGTAAACACGCCACCTGCGGTTTCAATACCGAGGGACAGTGGAGTTACGTCAAGGAGAACGACGTCTTTCACATCACCAGTCAGTACACCCGCTTGAACTGCCGCGCCCAAAGCTACCACTTCATCAGGGTTTACGCCTTTGTGTGGCTCTTTACCTGTCAGCTTTTTGATTGCTTCTTGTACAGCCGGAATACGTGTGGAACCGCCGACCAGAACGATTTTGTCGATATCGCTGGCACTCATGCCTGCATCTTTCATTGCTTGACGAGTAGGTCCTAATGTACGTTCTACCAGACCTTCAGACAATTCTTCAAATTTCGCACGAGTCAGGTTCAACTCCAAATGCTGTGGAACGCCATCAGCTACTGTGATAAACGGCAAAGAAATCGTCGTTGTCAGTACGCCGGACAGTTCTTTTTTCGCTTTTTCCGCTGCATCTTTCAGACGTTGTACAGCAGCTTTATCTTTGCTCAGGTCGATGCCTTGATCTTTTTTGAACTCATTTACGAGGTAATCAATAATCACTTGGTCAAAGTCATCGCCACCCAGCTTGTTATCGCCGCTTGTTGCTTTAACTTCGAAGAAACCGTCGCCCAGTTCCAGAATGGATACGTCAAATGTACCGCCACCCAAGTCATACACGAGGATCGTTTGGTCTTCGGATTTTTCCATACCGTATGCCAATGCAGCTGCTGTTGGCTCGTTGACAATCCGCAGAACTTCCAGACCAGCAATTTTACCTGCATCCTTGGTTGCTTGACGTTGACCGTCATTGAAGTAAGCTGGAACAGTAATAACAGCTTGAGTAACCGTTTGTCCCAGGTAAGCTTCAGCATCGGATTTCAGCTTTTGCAAAATCATAGCGGAAATTTCCTGTGCGGAATATTCCTTGCCGTCAATGCTTTCTTTATGGTTTGTACCCATGTGACGTTTGATGGACATGATTGTACGATCCGGGTTCGTAATTGCTTGGCGTTTTGCCGTTTCCCCTACAGTACGTTCTCCATCTTTTTTGAAACCAACAACGGAAGGGGTTGTGCGTGCGCCTTCCGGATTTGGAATAACGACCGCTTCGCCGCCCTCCATAACAGCCACACAAGAGTTGGTTGTACCTAAGTCAATACCGATTACTTTGCTCATCGGACAATTCCTCCTTCTGTATATACGAGGCCCGCAGGCCAGAATGGTTGAATCAAAATGATGTATTTCTAATGTATATTGAAAAAGCTACATGCTCACTTTTACCATCGCTGGACGAAGCACCTTGTCCTTCAGCATGTATCCTTTTTGTACCTCTTCAACGACGATGCCTTCCTCATGCTCTTCGCTCTCCACCTGCATAATAGCCTGATGGAAATCCGGATTAAACGGTTGTCCCACCGAATTCATGGCCGTTACACCCTCTGCCTGAAGCACACTCTCAAACTGGCGGAAAATCATTTCCACGCCTTTGCTGAATGACTCAGACTCCGCTCCTTGCGGTGCTGTTGCCAGCGCACGCTCGAAGTTATCCAAAACAGGCACCAACTCGGTAACCAGCTTCATAGATGCATATTTGGCAAGGTCTTCTTTTTCTTTCAGCGTACGACGGCGAAAATTATCAAAATCCGCCTGAGCGCGTAAAAACCGCTGTTGATGCTCTTCCGCCTGGGCGCGAAGCTTAGTCAGCTCTGTTTCGCTTTCTTGGTCTTCCAGTGCTGCCGCTTCATTAACCGGCTCTTCCTGCTGGCTCGTTTCGGCGGCTTCCTCTGTGCTTACATTTTGTTGTTTTTCTTCTTGGAACGCTTGTTCTTCCTTCAAAATGTTTCACCTCCTTCAAGTCATAACTACCTTTACAAAAACACGCAACAATGCACCCGCGCAGGATACAAACCGTATCCCGGCGCGGAACATATAGTACCGCAACCTATGCGGTCTTGTTCTATTTAAACCGTTGCGTTAGCATTGCGGTCAAATCCTTAGACAGGATACCCAAAATATTAATAACTCTCGCATATTCCATCCGTGTCGGACCCAGTATGCCTATAGTGCCCAACGCTTCTCCGTCTACTGCATACGTAGCAGTAATCAGGCTGCAATTGGCAAACGCCTCATGATCATTTTCAGTGCCGATGCGGACTTGAATTTCAGGTGCCCCGGCAACAGGTGTCATTAGTTTAAGCAGCGTTGGTGTTTCCTCCAGCAGATCGAGAATATGTTTAACCTTTTCTACATCTTTAAATTCAGGTTGATTGAGCATGTTCGTCGCACCGCTCAAATACAAGCGCTGATCCGATTCATTATCCAGTGCTTTATCCAGCACCTTCATAGCGTCCTCAAAATGAGACACATGCTTCTCCATCTCCTGACCAAGTGCGGTGTAAAGGCGTGATTTAAGCTGATAAATCGGCACACCGACCAGCTTGCTGTTCAGTAAATTCACAACCTTCTCCATCTCGGAAATCGAAATTCCCGGTGGAATATCTACCGTTTTATTCTCCACCTGACCGGTATTGGTCACGATAATCGCTACAGCCGTCGTTTCGTTGAGCGGCAGCAGCTGAAAATGACGCAATGAAGTATGAAAAACCTCCGGCCCAAGCAGGATGGAAGTATAATTGGTCATATGGGACAAAATGCCTGACGCATGCTGGATCACTTGCTCCATTACATTCAGCTTTTCGGCGTAAAAGGCTTTCAGTTCCCGCATTTCCATAGGCTTCAGTGTATTCAGTGGCACCAAATGGTCCACATAATAACGATAGCCTTTATGAGACGGGATGCGTCCCGCAGAAGTATGGGGTTGCTCCAGATAGCCCTGTTCCTCCAAATCCGACATTTCATTACGGATCGTGGCCGGGCTGAATCCGACATCCTGCCTTTTGGATATGCTGCGGGAACCCACTGGCTCAGCCGAACGAATGTAGTCATCAATAATCGCATTCAGAATGAGCCTCTGACGTTCGGTTAACAAGCGAATCCCCCCTTGTTGTTTATCCATAATAGCATGATTGTTAAATGGAATCATTAGCACTCGTTCGCGATGAGTGCTAACCGATAATACAAAAATACCAAACCGACCTGATCATTGTCAAGTCAGATCAGTATTTTCAATAAACAAGATTTATTACAACAGTTTAGTTTACTGCAGCAAATGCAAACCGTTTACACTTTTTTGCGAAAAATCTCATTATTCATCGTATTAATACCGTATTTATGTATAGAGATTCATAAAACAGAAAATTCGTTCGAGACTATGTCTTCATACCGTTACATCTTCTTTGTCCTTGAGGAGGAATTATATTTGAGAACTAATCGCCGCAACCTTTTATACGCATCGACCGCACTTTTACCTACAATTTGTATGTTTCACATTTTAATCAAGTTGTTTCCGTATACAGGACTAGGAAGAATAGTGGCTTTGCCATTAGTTTTCACCCTGAATGCAGCCCTTATTAATTCAGCCATCCATTTAATTCGTAAATTAAGCCCCCTGTGTTGTGCCTTAATCTTGGTTCCTACAATACTTTTAAGCATATGGAATACCATTTTGTTTTACCCTCAAGAATTCAGTCCAAGTATTCCCAAGCAAATAAAATACAGTATATCGGCAATACAACATTACGATGATTTAACACTAGCCGATTGGGAAGGATATACATATAGTCCAAGCAGAAGCGGAGCGTCTGAAAGATATGTTGTCGCCTTGTATAAATATAAACACCGAGTTCCATTAGACGGCACTTCATACTTTTATAATGATACTGATTATCATAAGGACCATCCCATAAGAAGCCTGAATGGAATACCTTCCGAACTGGAGCCTCATCATCAATTCATTTGGTGGTTGCTCAAAGCATATGAGAAATGAACCAGGATTAAACAATGTAGGCTGTATAACAAACGCACGATTATGGCCTGATGAAAAAAGAACTGACCTCATTATTGACAGGTCAGTTCAGTACTTTCAACACTGCGATTTCATCACAATTGTTTTGTTTACTACAGTGAATGCAGTCGGTCCATACCTTTTCAGGGAAAATCTCTTTACTTACTACATCAAAACCGTTTTTTATAAAAAAGGAGACCTCGTAGGTCAATGCCATAATTTTAGGAATACGTTGCCGCCGTGCTTCTATAATAAGGCCCTCCACGAGCTTGGAGCCAATACCCATACCTTTATGTCCCTCAGAGATGCCAAGGGAGCGAATCTCTACCAGATCAGCGCCCAATTTGCATAAAGAACCACAACCAACAACTTCGCCGTCCACCTCTGCAACAATAAATAGCTCCAGTTGGCGCGTAAGCACTTCCCTCGAACGTGGCAGCATAATCCCCCGCTCTGCATAGCCGCTAATCATTTGATATAAAGGCTCCACATCCTCAGGAACCGCACTTCTGCACAATACATCTTTACACACTGAAGCCATCTTGCTCTCCTCCTGCCGCTTGCCGCATATAATGAATAAATATACAACATCACGCATAGAATCGCAATACTCCATTTACCCTGCTGTGACAGAATAGTGTTATAAAATGATTGTCCCAGCTTACGAAGTTGAAACGTACTGTATTGAAGCCTACGACTTACGACTTATGAATTTACCGTGATTGAACCGATGAACTCTGCAAATACATCATTTCCGAATAAAATGCCGCGTTCACTCAAACGATAACCGTCCTCAATTGATTCGATTAACCCCGCATTGAGCATTTTCCCGAGAGGAGCAGTAAACGTATCCTCCAATGCCTGACCGAATTGAGCTTCAAAGCGGGACTTGGATACGCCCTCTAGCATTCTCAAACCAACCATAAGAAAATCCTCCATGGCTTCCGCCGCCGGCACCTCAAAGCTATCCAGACGTGGTAAGCCATTACGACTAGCCTCCACATAAGGGTTAATGCCTTTAATGTTCATATGACGCTCTCTGCCAACATATCCATGTGCCCCAGCGCCGAGACCGTAATAGTCCTCATTTCGCCAATAGGTCATGTTGTGCTTGCTCCCCAAGCCTGGTTTTGCGAAATTACTAATCTCATACTGCTCATACCCCGCTTCTTTCATGCGACGCATGAGGAGTAAATACATTTCCAGTTCGTCATCCTCATGTGGAAGTGGCAGCTGATTTTTCTGGTACAGCGTATGGAAGAGTGTGTTTTCTTCAACCTTCAAGCTGTAGATAGAGTAATGAGGAAGCTCCAGCTCTAGCGCTCTGCTGACGCTTTCATGCAGCATCTCCACCGTTTGGTTCGGCAAACCGAACATCAGGTCAATCGACAGGTTGTCCAAGCCAACCTTACGGGCGTTTTCCAAACTGCGATATACGTCATCTGTACTGTGAATACGACCTATGCCTGTGAGTAGCTCATTCTGAAAAGCCTGTACACCAAAGCTGAGTCGATTGACGCCGCCTTCTTTCATCACAGAGAGTTTTTCAAAATCAGTGGTGCCTGGATTGGCTTCCATGGAAAACTCAATATCTTCCGCCCAATTTGGGAAATAGGTTCGTACGCTCTTCAGGAAATATTCCATTTCTTTCGGGTTTAGGGTAGTTGGTGTTCCGCCCCCGACAAAAATGGTTTTAATCTCTCCTGGCGGGTGAAGCTTGACTGTATGTTCCATCTCCCGTTCCAGTGCATACAGATATTCCATAACAGGTTGATCCTTGAGCACATAAGAGTTGAAATCACAGTAAAAGCATTTATTCGTGCAAAAAGGTATATGCAGGTAAACCGCTTGAGGCGCGGATGAATGTTCATGTTTTTGTATGGATGCGGTCATACCGATCCTCCTTGTCAATTCAGGGTGTGGTGATTGAAAAAAATGGCGAAGAGGGGGGAGAACGCTCCGTGGATGGATCATTCTTCCGATCGCTGTTACCCCCGGATTTTTTCTTTGTAAATAAACTTAATAGGGTAAGATCCGGGGATAAAGGCGAACGCTAACGCTTCTTCAGAACGATTCCATCCACTCCGCTGCTGCCCACCACCATCGGTCATTTTTTGTGATGTAGGTGTTGCAGTAAGAGTAAAGCATCTTTAGAAATACGCTAAAGCTACTGTTGTTATACTATTTTTGCAACCGAGATAACAAACATTCCATCTCTGGATAGCTTGCTCAAATAAATAACGTCCATTCTCCATGCACGGCAAATGCCCCATGAAAGAATGGACGAATACTTCAAGCAGCTTTACTCATCTATTTTCAGTACCGCCATAAATGCTTCCTGTGGTACTTCTACGTTACCGACCTGCTTCATACGCTTCTTGCCCTCTTTTTGCTTTTCAAGCAGCTTCCGTTTACGGGAAATATCGCCGCCGTAGCATTTGGCCAAGACGTTTTTACGCATCGCCTTAACGGTTTCACGCGCCACGACCTTTGTTCCCACAGATGCCTGGATTGGCACCTCGAACATTTGACGCGGGATTAGCTCGCGCAGCTTCTCACAGATAATACGTCCGCGATGATAAGCCCGATCTCTATGCACGATGAACGACAGCGCATCGACCTGCTCGCCATTCAACAAGATATCCATTTTCACCAGGTTGGACTGGCGATAGCCTGAAATCTCATAATCAAAGGAAGCATAACCTTTGGTACTTGATTTAAGCTGATCGAAGAAATCATATACGATTTCAGACAGCGGAATTTGATACGTAATGGTTACCCGTGTCGTATCCAAGTATTCCATATTTACGTACTCACCACGTTTGGTTTGACAAAGCTCCATCACCGTACCTACGTAATCATTAGGGACGATAATACCTGCTCTTACATAGGGCTCTTCCACATGTTCAATCCGTCCGATTTCCGGATAATTCGATGGATTGTCGATCTGGATCGTTTCCCCATTCGTCAACTTTATGCGGTAAATAACGCTTGGTGCCGTTGTAATCAGTGGAATGTTAAATTCACGTTCAATCCGTTCCTGAATAACGTCCATATGAAGCAAACCAAGGAATCCACAACGGAAGCCAAAACCCAACGCGCTTGATGTTTCCGGCTCAAAACTAAGCGAAGCATCGTTCAGTTGTAGCTTTTCAAGCGCCTCACGCAGATCGTTATACTCCGATGTTTCGATTGGATACAGACCGCAATATACCATCGGATTAATTTTCCGATAGCCTGGCATCGGTTCTAATGTTGGATTTTTTGCATCTGTCACCGTATCCCCGACACGCGTATCACCCACATGCTTGATACCAGCAACGATAAAACCAACATCACCGATGTTCAGCTCGTCCACGATGCTCATACGTGGCATGAAGGCTCCTACCTCGATAACCTCAAACGTTTTATCGGTCGCCATCATTTTAATTTTGGAACCTGCCTTGATGCTACCATCTACGACGCGGACATACACAATAACGCCTTTATATGGATCATAATGCGAATCGAAAATAAGCGCCTTCAGCGGATTATTCGGGTTCCCTTGCGGAGCAGGTACGCTTCTGACCACCTGTTCCAAAATTTCCTTGATACCGATTCCAGCTTTGGCCGATGCGTGGACAGTCTCGCTCGTATCCAAGCCGATAACATCCTCGATTTCCTGCTTCACCCGTTCAGGATCTGCACTTGGCAAATCAATTTTGTTAAGCACCGGCAGAATTTCCAGATTGTTGTCCAACGCCAAATATACGTTAGCCAATGTCTGTGCTTCAATACCCTGTGCCGCGTCTACAACTAGCAAGGCCCCTTCACAGGCCGCCAAGCTTCGGGAAACCTCATAGGTAAAATCGACGTGTCCCGGTGTATCAATCAGATTCAAAATGTACTCTTCGCCGTCATCGGCCTTATAAGTGAGTCGCACTGCCTGGAGCTTGATTGTAATCCCGCGCTCCCGTTCCAGATCCATCTGATCAAGCACTTGCTCCTGCATTTCACGGGATGTGAGTGCACCGGTGTATTCCAAAATCCGGTCAGCCAGCGTGGATTTACCGTGGTCTATATGTGCAATGATACTAAAGTTCCGAATTTTACGTTGTCTTGCCAATATGTCAGTCATGCCTTACCCCCACACAATGCCTAGTGTCAATCAGCTTATTATAGCAGTTGTATAGGGGGTCAGCAATATTTCTATTCTGTCACTCCGTCAAAAACAGACACAACCCATCGAATCCCCTGTCTTGATAGGTTTTGCAGCAGCCCAGCCGTTTTGTCCGCCATGGTATCCACCGAAGCTTGTTGTCCCTTGACGGATAACAGTTCACGCGGTGTCTCCAGGTCCTGAGTATTGACATGCTGCGCAGTCGTCGAATACCACCTGGATGCCCCGAGTTCCGTCTGCTCCTCATTTTCTTCCCTTCCACTAGCTTCATTTATACCCGCTCCCGTTTTCGGCTCAACCTTAACATTTCCACTTGTGCTATACGTACCGCTATATGCACGAGCGTTAGCTGCGGGTGTATCCTCAATAACCGTCTGTTCATATCCGACTTTCTGTTGATTTGCCGATTGAATCGTATCCCCGTTCCATTCCGGTCCATACACTGAACGCAGGCCAGATCCTGCCAGTTGCATACCCAGTAGAATACCTGCCCCCATGAGCAATACAAATCCAAGTGCTTTCTTACGAAAATGTCCAGACATTACCTTTCCCCCTTACCGCTACCTCATTTAATTGCCGCTGTTGCTCTTTTTTGTATCCGATACGTTAGTGCCCGCTTTCTGAGCTTTCTGATCTTCCCAATACACTTCGCCGATCATGTCCGCCAAAACGTCTGAGGTGCGTTTCAACTCCTCCTCGGTGTTGTCAATACCCCCGATTTCAATTAAGATGCTATGCGAAGATAAGCTTTGATTGTATTCACCGTTGTTGCCTTTGCCACCATCTTTCCCCCATACACCACGTGATACGCCATGATACGATTTTTCCAGCTTTTCATGAATACGAGCAGCAAAAGCTTCATTTTCGCGCCAATTTTTGTTGTCATGCCCAATAATAAAATACACCTTGGCATAAGAGAGTCCATTAATGGTTGCTGTTGTTTTTCCGTGACGTTGAGAATCTCGATGAATATCAAGCAGATAAGTTAAACCTTTATTTCCAGCCAAAGCTTCCTTAACTGTTTCGCGTGAATATTTATAGGAATAGTTCCAGTTATAATTTTGAACTGTAGTGGCATAATCCTTGTTTACATGCAGTGTGGATATCCCTTGTTTTTCCAGCCTCTTTTTTACGAAGTCTCCTACCCTTGACACATTGGCTGATTTAGAACCTGAATTGGGGTTGGGACTGGTTTTGCTGAGTAGTGGGTTATATGCTTCTCTGGGATGAGAATGGTAGATTAATATACGCTTGTCCCCTTTGGCCGTATCACCTGGATGATCCTCACGTGCCGGATCTGTTTGCGGTGTTGTCGGAATATCCGGCGTAGTAGTCGGTGGGTTCTCAGATGCATCTGAGCCACCAGGGGCATCCGTCGTTCCCTGATCGGGCTGATAATCCGTAGGACCCTCTACCTTTGTGTTCCCCGAACCCTTGCGCAGCAAGACAGGCGCTCCCGCAGACATGCCAGGAATCTCACGAGAAATGAGACTTTTGGGATCCTGCGGATTAATACCTGTAAGCATCTGAAAAACAAAAGGCGACCATTGTTCACCCGACAACGAAGATTGCTGCTTCTTTTGTGCCAAATGAGGTACTTCCATACCTAGCATATCCGCAAAAAAACCGCTAGACACCGAACCTGCCAATCCTTTCATCGAAGAAACAGGAGATGTTTGTAGACGATTTTCTGCCAATCCCCCTAGCCCCAAAACGACAAATAAAAGCGCCGAGCCCATGATCAGCAGCACAAGCGTATGTCCCATCGCCAAAATTTCGATACCTTTTCTTCTCCATCTTCCGACGTTCCAGGTCTGAATTTTTTTCATGTGAGCCTTGTCCTCCTTCGTCCCGTCGAAACCCGCTTTATATTCGGAACATAGGGTTCCTATCTGCTGCGGAAATCTCTTATACTTCAACTCTATGAACGGAGAACAATTGCTAGAACACAAAAAATCTCTACTACAGGTTATCACCTCCCTTTTTGAAAGAGATTAGATTCCTGTTAAATAGAGACTTTTGGTATGAAATACGATTTTACCAACCCTTGATTAATGCGTATACGCGGCGACATTGCCAGGATCAACAGCTTCGTGCAGAGCAGCGTTCAATCCAGTAGCAATGATGTTCGCGATATCTTCAATAAATTCATCGATCTCTTTAGGAGTCACAATCAGATCATGCCCCAGCGGCTGCAGTACCTCTCTCACCAGCCCAAGTCTCTCAGGTTCTGAAATATCGTCCAACATCCCCAGGATTGCTTTTGTAGAAGCTTTTTCTTTGGTAAAATGTGTTTTCATCAGTTCGATTACGTTATTGACAATGGTAGAAGCGTAGCATACCGTCGGAACGCCGATAGCGATACACGGAACACCCATAATATCCTTGGTGATACCGCGCCGCTTGTTGCCAATACCTGAACCTGGATGTATCCCGATATCGGCCACCTGAATGGTCGTATTGACGCGCTCCAGTGAACGTGACGCCAGAGCGTCAATGGCAATAATCAGTTCTGGCTTTGTGCGATCCACGATGCCTTGAACGATTTCACTGGACTCGATCCCCGTAATACCCAGGACGCCCGGTGCAATTGCGCTCACATCTCGATAGCCCGGGTTGATTTGATCAGGTGTCAGTTCAAAAAATTGACGAGTCACCATCAAATTTTCAACGACAAGCGGCCCCAGCGAATCGGGAGTAACGTTCCAGTTGCCCAGACCTACCACCAGTACCTTTGCCGTATTAGAGATCCCTATTTTTTGTATAAAATGCTCCATTTCTTTTGCAAATGCAATAGCTACACGTTGCTGGAGCCCCGTGTCGCCTTCACGCAAGCCTGGTACTTCCAACGTGACGTAATGCCCTTGTACCCGCCCAATACGGTTGGCTCCTTCTTCATTCAGTACGTCCAGCCGTGTGATTTTGATTCCGTTATCTTCCTCCACGTTCTCACTTATGCCCGACAGAGGTACAGGCTGATCCCGTTCGGCCAGTTCTCTTGCCTCTAATGCCAAATCCGTGCGTACCGCATACTTCTGCAAATCCAGATCCATCTTTTAAGCCTCCTTGGATACCATCTTTGACTATAGTGTGCGAGACACCCAACAGGTTTATGCACATCCATTTTCATCCTGTAATTCGCATCGCCTCAGAATGTTTTCTTATTGCAATTTGAGGTGTGGCATGCTAAAATATTTTAAGTTGTGAAACGTTTGTGTTCATAAGTAATGCCTTTACAGGAGGTGAATGTAATGCCAAACATCAAATCCGCTATCAAACGCGTTAAAACTAGCGACAAACGCCGTGCGTTGAACGCTTCCCAAAAATCCGCGCTTCGTACAGCAGTAAAAGCTGCCGATACAGCGTTGGTAGGTAACGAAGCTGAAACTGCTGCTGCTGCTTTCAAAGTAGCTTCCCAAAAGCTGGACAAGGCTGTAACTAAAGGTCTGATCCACAAAAATGCAGCTGCTCGCAAGAAATCCCGCTTGGCGAAAAAACTTAACGCTCTTACAGCTCAAGCGTAAGCAAGAGCTACTTTCATACGTTAATGAAAAAAACCTGACCAGCCTTGGCTGATCAGGTTTTTTTAGTTTATAACTTTTGTTAATTTATAGAGTCAGCTTTCCACGCTACATGAGCTGACTCTATAACAGCACATGGGGGGATTAGATTGAAGCCCCCGCACCCATTTTCATCAAAAATAGCTCCAGTCCCAGTACCTTGTCAACGACACCTGTTTTCATATGATAATCCAGCTCGCCCAATTCGTAGAGAAGCTGACGCAGCTGCTCAGGGCGGAACCTCCGCGCTTGGTCCCCTGCAACTTTCACCCCATAAGGATGCAAACTAAGCTGACTGGCAATTTGTTGCTGGGAATAGCTTTGACCTGCCAGCTCTTTGACCTGCAACATAATACGGAACTGTCGCGTGATCAAAGCGGCAATCTTGATCGGTTCCTCTTTTTGCTTAAGCAACTCATAAAAAATACTAAGCGCCTTATCCAGCCGCAAATTAGCCAGATCCTCAACCATCGCAAATACGTTTTGCTCTGTGTTACGAGGCACCAGGGATTCTATATCAGCGGATGAGATCGTTCCCTGTGCTCCTGCGTACAAGCAGAGCTTGTCTATCTCGGCAGCCAAGGATTGCAGCCCGGTACCTGTAAATTGAATGAGGCTTTCAGCAGCTCCTGCAGCCAATTGCACTTCTCTTTCTCCTGCACGCTTATGGATCCAAGCTATAAGATCATCTCCACCCATTGGAGCAAAAGCAATAACCGAAGCATCACTTTTCAGCTTTTTGACAATCTTTTTCCGTTCATCCAACTTTTCAGCCTGAACCGTAAAAACGATGACGCTATAGTCAGTCGGGTTATCCATATAAGTCAACAGCGTCTCAAGCCGGTGCTCTATCTTACCGCTATCTTTGCCTGCTGCAAATACACTGGTATCCCGTACAATAATCAGCTTCTTTGGCACCAGAAAAGGCGCTGTTTCCGCCTCCTCCACGACCACCTCAATTGGCGTTTCGGTTAAATCATAAGGAATGATGGCGAAGTCACGATGCTCCTCTTCCACCACTTTCTCTTTAAGCATCTCAACAAACTGCTTCATTTGATATTTTTCACTGCCGTATAGCAAATACACTGGCGAAATGTCGCCTTTGCGAATAGCCTTAGAGGCTGTTTTTACATCCATTTTCCGTTCCCCCCACCCACTGATCGTACCCGACATCCGACCGGAAGGCAAGTCATGATACAAACGAAGGGACCCTGCCTATAGACAGGATCCCTTCACCACCATCTATATCAACACGGCAGCAGAAAGCTCTAGAAACTTTCGGCCGTCGGGATACGACGTCGGTTCATATAGTATATTCTCTGTTTTTAAAAGTGTGCCAACTTACGGAAACTATTTTCCAGTGCTGCGCGGGACGGTGTACGTATATTTACTTGCTGTCCCATCCTGCTCCGTCTCATACATAAAGGTCTGGCTGTCTTCTGACCAGCTTCCTTTGACCCAGGCACCTTTTAGAGTACGGACTTCCAGTGTTGTTCGGTCTACACCGTTATCAGAAAGCTTATACACTTTCAGCTTTTTGCCCTCAATAGCCACCGCATAGCTACCATCTGGCGAGTTGAGCTGATCTGTAGAGACAGATTGGGCACTATAGCTGGAAGCATTATTGTTGTCCGGAGAGACCAGTGAATTAGATACAAATCCTTCTTTACGAACCGGGTCTTGCGACACGGATGATTGCTGATCATTAGAAGCTGCATTGCTGCTATCCGTTCCCAAGGCATTGCCCGAATCCTTTGTGATACTTTTGGAAGTCGTTTCTTTCGACGTTTCATTTGACGCAATTCGATCCTGTACCTTCAAATCCTGACTAAGCGACGAAGAAGAATCATTCGTACTTGTATTACCATTATTATCGTCCTGAGCGGTACCCGTATCCGCTAGGGGTGCTTTTTCCATTTTCGGTTCCACCTGTTCAGCAGGAGCAATCGTGGATCGATCAGATTTTTCCTGACTTAACTGTTTGTCCTCAGATTTAGGAGCATCTCCAGCAGACGGATTTTCCTTTGTCACCTGACGATCCATACGTAGCTGCCCCTGCCCTTCATCCTGACGAGAAGAATGTTCAGCTGGTGCAGACTTCGTCGAATCTTCCTCCCCAGCTCGCTGATCGTCACGTTTCCCAGCATCCCGTTTGGAAGAGTTCTTTTCATCGTTTGCACCTTGTTTGCTCAGGTCAGGATCTTTATCCGCAGGTAGCTGAGATGCATCCGTTCCTTGCCCCTGCTCTGACGGCTGCTGTGTAGAATCCGAACCAATGGCTGCATCACGGCCTCCACTGCCATTGGCTGTACCTGGAAGAATTTCCGTCTGATTCTGCGGATTCGTCACTTCGGGCGTCTGGGTTGTAAGTATGCCTTCCGCATCCTGCACTGTTTTAGGCTCGAAGTTAAACACTACAATCCCCAGTACAACAGCAGCGGCAGCCACGCCCATGGCAGCGCGTCCAGCCATTCGGTTCCACCAAGGTGTAGGCTGGGTACTTTGTCTAGGCACTGGTCCAGGCTCTACAGCCACAGGCTGCATTTCCTGAAGCGCACTTCCCTGTTCTTCACGTGCGCGGTCAATGGCATCAAGCTGAGGCATGATGGAATCCACCAGGCTGAACGCCGGGGAAACCGCAGGCAATTCCTCCAGCTCGCGAGAGAGTGTCTGAAGAATAAGAAATTTTTCCGCACAGTCCGGGCAAGTCGCAATATGGTTCATTAATTGGGACGTCTCTTCTTCGCCCAGCTCATGATCCACATAACGCTGCATCCAATCCATCACCTCTTCCCCACACTTCATCCTGATACACCACCTTTCTGATATTCCTGAAGTAGCCCTTGCAATTGCTGTCTTGCACGATATAAGTATGACTTGACCGTATTTAGCGGCAAATCCAGAGAATCTGCAATCTCGTTATAGGAGAAATCCTGCAGATATCTTAAGACAATTACCGTCCGGTGGTGCTCCGGAAGTTGTTGTATAGCCTCACGAACATCCTGTGCCATGTAAGAGGTCAACACCTCGACCTCCACGTTTTGGGGATCGTTGAATATCATGTCGTGCTCGTCAATGGAAACCGAGGGCTTCGTTCTTCTGAATTTGTCGATGCATATATTCGTTACAATGCGTTGGACCCAAGTTTTAAACTGCGCTTTTTCCTCATAAGAGTTAATTTTGGAATAGATCCGTATGAGGGCTTCTTGTGAAGCATCCATGGCGTCCTGCTCATTGTTTAGAATGTAATATGCCGTACGGTACACATGCTGTTCTATCTCTCTTAATAGGGTAATGAGAGCGTCGCGATCGCCCGATTGAGCGGCTCGAATGAGTCCCTGCTCTACCACAAAGGATCCCCCTCTCCCTGCAATATTACAGACGTATCCCTTTTGCAAATTGTTGCAGGATAGACGTCTGACACTAATTTTATTTTTTTAACAAAAAAAATTATACCAAAAAGCCCAGATTCCCCAGCGTATCCTCCCTTAGAATAACAGAAAAAGGGAAGGTAGTCACCTTCCCCTAGCTCCTACATACATCTAAATGCTAGCCTATCGAGCTGCAAGATCATATTGTTACTTCTTGGAAACCAAAAAATCAGATATGAGTTCTAATTGATAAGTCAGAGCAATCGGATCTTGAAAATAAAAATCGTCGATTGAGTATTGATATACTTTACCTGATTTAACGGCAGAAAGGTTCTTCCACACACTTTTAGATAAAATATCTTTTCCTTGGTCTGTTCCGTCGCCTCTAATACCCAACATTAAATAATCGGCATCGCCCAGCATCTCCGGTAAAGCCTCTATTGAAATGCTGGCCCATCCCTTCTCGAACGCTGCCTTTTCTACCTTCTCAGGAGCATGAAGTCCCAGCTCATCATAAAGTATGGCTCCTCCACGTCCATAAGATTTTCCATATAGATATAATTCTTTTCCTGTAATCTCAAAAATAGCGATTTTTTTGCCCGAATCAATGACGTCAGACAAAGCCTGTTTCTTCTCAGCAATCTTGGTTGCAAAATCAGCCAGGCAATTCTTCGCTTCCTGCTCCTTGTTTAACACTTTGCCCAGCTCCATCAGACGGTCCTTATATTGATATTTACCATATGGAATAAACACTGTAGGCGCTATTTTTTTCAGATTTTCATATGCTTTCTCATCATAGGTAATGATCAAATCCGGCTTCAGGGTGATCACCTTTTCAAGGGACAATGCGGAACTGTCACCGATATTTGCAACACCATTCAAATATTTTTTATAGTATGGAGCATCAAATACAGTGTCTGGAGCCCCTACAGGTGTAATATCAAGTGCTAGCACATCACCTACATAATCATCGACTGCCACTACGACACGCTGGGGATGCTCAGGAAGAGTAATTGTACCTTTATCACTTTCATATGTACGTGTGGCAGCTTCATCTCCAGTTGATGTGGTCTTGAGAGCAGTCGATTGACCGCTTTCTGTTACAGTCCCCCCCCCACTTGTAGCGCATGCACTCAATACCAGCATTAACGAAATGATGAACAAACAAGCTGATGCTCTGAATTTAAAATAACTCACAATATTCCTCCCATTAATAATGATTCTCATTTTCATTACTCATATGATTCTATCAAAGCTTACAGCTACTGTCCATGCAGATTGGATTCAAAGCAAACAGCCCACTCCTGAGAGTGAGCACCCGTTTTAGTGTGTTGTTGTACTGATAAAAAAGGATCGAAAAAACTATTTGCGTTGGTACCGCACACTCAGTTTTCCTTGCTGTGCTCGAATCTGTATCTCTCCCATCGTATCTGTTCGATATATAGCAGAATTAACTGCCGATAAACGTTCCAATACCGCTTCATTCGGATGTCCATAAGTATTGGTCGCACCGACCGAAATAACAGATACTTTCGGTCGCCAGTAGGATAACCACTCTTCCGAGGTGGAGTACTTGCTGCCGTGATGTGCTATTTTCATGACATCTATAGCTTTCCTTACTTCCCCCGTTGCTCCCTCATCTTTCACACTTGATGAAAAACGAGTTAATTCAGAGAGCAACGACGACTCTGCTGCATCATCCATATCTCCTGTGAACAAAAAAGAGGCTCCCTCCATCTCCAATATCATGGCAACAGAGTAATGATTCTGTTCCTTCATAACAGGCAACTGCTCAGATTCGTTCTCCGGTAGTGTAAACGGATAGAGAAAACGGATTTTCGTAGCCTGGTCTGGTTCCCATTCCATACTATGATGTGCACCATACAGCTTGATCTGCTTGTCTAAAGCCGTGTTCAACAGCTTACGGAATGGAGTTTTATCTGTCAGGGTACCGTTAAAAAACAAGGTAGATACAGGAATCTGGTCAAGCACAGCCTGTAGTCCTCCGGCATGATCATGATCTCCATGCGTTAAAATGACAGCGTCCAGGCGATGCACACCTCGTTGCTTTAGCAAGGGTACAATCGTATCTTCACCCACCTCGTAGGGATCTGCACGCTTGCGCCAAGCATTTTTCCCTGTCGCAAAATCCATTGTACCCCCGCCATCAACCAAGATATGTTTCCCGCCCGGCGTTGTAATTAAAATGCTGTCACCTTGGCCCACATCCAGATATTGAACAATTCCCGTATTTCCCTCACCAGGAGATTGGTAACCTGTATACAATATTCCAAGCCAAGCAATAACACTTAGAGCCAGTGCCAAATGACGATAACCATTCCACTGTCGACGAGCAAATTTCCCTGCTCCCTCAGGTTCAGGAGCCGTATGCAATATAGCCGCCCATTCTGGAGAGGCTGCTAATCCTGTATAGATAGGTGATGAAATGGGAGTAGAATTCAAAACGGTAATGTCGTTTGTTCGCCTGCGGGATGTCAGCCACGTTGTGAGCCAGTACAAAACACTGTACAGAGCTGCATAATACGCCATGACCCACAGGATGGAAGAAGACGGCCAAATACTCACATAAGCATCATCTACATTCAGCCATTTCACTAGTAAAAAGGTCAAATCGTTCAATTGCTCTGCCGGCCACGCAAGAATACGAGCCCCATCCCCCCACAAAAAGGAAAGCCCCATCGCCACCGTACCTAATGGAAGCACAATATATGTAATAAGGGATACAAGCACAAAATTGGCCGCAAATGATAACAACGAAAATTGATTAAAGTAGAATACTGTCATTGGAAACGAAACAAGCTGTGCGGTAATTGTAATCGCAACTTCACCGCCGATTAGGAAAGGCCATTTGGCGAAAAACGGCTTCATAAGCGGCATATAAATGAGCAACCCACCTGTCACCAAAAAGGAAAGCTGAAAGCTGACGCTAAGTAGATAATATGGATTCCAAATCAGCATGAGCAACGCGGATATACTTAGAATATTAAGTCCGTCTTTGAGCATACCTCGTCGGGCTGCAAACAAGCCGATCATCGCCATAATTCCCGCCCTCACAACAGAGGGAGAAGCACCTGTCAGCAGGACATAAGCCGGAATGAGTATCATCACGACCGTAAGAGATGTCTCGCGGCTAACTCTTAGTAGCTTGAGTAAATATAATAGTGTAGCTGCATATACCGCCACATGCATCCCCGATATTGCTAAAATATGCGTTAAACCAAGCTGCGTAAACTCGTTATACGTTGCTGGGTCCAACTCATCTGTTACCCCAAGTACCAGTCCTTTCATATATCCCGCGTGATGAAGTGATGTAAATGCCGATTCCATTCTCTGCCCTAGCTGCTCCCTAAGCTGATCATTCCATCTGAACAAAGTGTAGCGGTTCCAAAGTGAAGCCTCCTGCTTCTGTAACGAGGCTGCCCCATCGCCTTTGAAAAGCCAGTGGATTTCCTGTGTGTGCAGGTATTCACTGTAATCAAAGCTACCAAAGTTCCCCGCTTTTGCAGGAGCCTTTAAGGTGCCACGCAGTAGGATTGCATCTCCACGTTGCCACGCTGCCGCAAGTTGCTGTTCCTGCTTGGCAGCCAACTTGATATGAACAATGACCTGTTCAGAAATTAGTGCACGATTCTCGTCCTTTTTCGAATGACTTCCGTAGTGATTGATTGAGGTGACTCTCATCTCAAACTGTGTTCGATCACCATCTACCTGTACTTCAGAAGCGATAAGCCCTGCTACTTGAACAGGCATGTCTTCCAACATAGAAGACGATACATGAAGAGCATCGGGAATACTGCTAACATTATGCGTATCATGCCAATACCAATGAAATCCACCCCCGCTGATTGCAAGCCAAAGTAATACCATATGCCGGATGGGGATTTTCATCCATAAAGCTATAAGCGGAAAGATCAGGGTAACCCCCGCCCAGAGCAACAAAAGCATCCGTCCAGAATACAGACATGCTCCCGCACTTCCTGTAATCCAACAAACAGTAAGGGTCAATATAGGTCTAGTTAACACAAGCTTAGCTTGAATACAATCACCTTCCGGTAGCAAACATTGCTTTTTGTCCAAAATAAGCAAAACAAAAAGAACCTCTGACAAAATAGCATTCGTCAGAGGTTCTTCCTCGTTTACTTTTTAATTCATTACATCCATCAGCGTTTCTTTCGGTGGATGATAGGTCTTCAGCATACGAAAGGCGATTCCCTTTTCCTCCATCATAGCACGAACCTTGTCGGCATCTTTGGGATAAGGTCTGTGGTATACAATCTCCACAATACCGCTGTTCGCCAACATATTGGCACACGTCCAGCATGGCTGGTCAGTGACATATACTGAAGAGCCTTCACGATCAATTCGGTCAGTAAACAGTAGCAGGTTCTGCTCCGCATGAATAGTGCGAATACAACGCTGCTTCTTAACCATTTCCTCGCGCCCATCACGGTGAACGACCTCATACTCCTCTGAGATCATACAGCCTGCCTCAGAACAGTCAGGCACCCCGGATGGTGCTCCATTATAGGCCGTCCCCAAGAGCTTTTTACCTTGTACAAGTACGGCTCCAACATGACGCCGCGCACAGCGCGAACGGGTGGATACCATATAAGCGATATCCATGAAATAGGTGTCCCAGTCCTTGCGTACATCTGCACTCATTTCCATCTCTCCCGTATAAACAAGTTAAAACGTAAACCATATCCGCTACCGCCGTTCTCAGGGCCTGTACATTGTAATCTTATATAAGTTACAAGCTGACATACGGCTTCATTTTCGCCAACATTTTAGCTCCGATTCCCTTTACATGATCCAAATCGTTCACACGTTTGAACGCCCCATGCTGATTACGGTAGTTCAAAATAGCCTCGGCTTTTTTAGCCCCAACCCCTGGTAGCTCCATTAACTCGGCAGCAGTCGCCGTGTTGATGTTTACCTTTTTTTCGCCGGAAACGGGTGTAGTAACCGAATCACTTACCGTATTGGTCCTACTCGTCGTTGCACCACTCGAACTAACAATACCTGTGTCTGAGCTCGGATTCGCAACACCTGACTGCTTTACGGTACTTGAATTTCCCGCAATAGAGTTTTCGCTCACAGCAGCAGATACACCAGTAGAAATCTGCACAGTATCACGTTTCACATTGTCAGCGGCTTCGGCATTCCTACTGCGCTCAGCTTTGTCTGAGGGTTCTTTTACAGCAGGCTTTTTCTGGGCATAGTCACTGCTGCGCTGCGACTCATTTGGCTCTGAATCCATCGCCACAGCCTGCTCCACCTTATGGTTAAGTAAAGTCCACTCTTCTTGCGGCTCAGAGCGCTGTCCTCCGGCAAATAAAATAAGTCCACTCCCGATTACAGCAAGCGTTATCGCTGTTCCTGTCCATACGCGTTTCATTTCCGTATCGTCCCCTACTCCACATGGATTTCGGGAAATTGAGCCGACTGAAAACACCGTCTCAATCAAACAGAGCAAGTCTGTTCAATTCCCGTTAAACCGGAGGGTGCAAACAACCTCCATACGGTCTCGCTGTGAGCATTTTTACAAAAAAGTGGTACGACCCCGGGCACGATCTAACATGCTCAGACATAAAATTCGTCATGTCGGCCAAGACCAGGCGCATACACTAAGAAGAATGACAGCTGACAGCACAGCGTCTATACCGCAAAGTATGAAAGGAGGACGTTGAACAATGAAAGTTGGATTTATCGGGACTGGCAGCATGGGAAGTCTGCTAATTGAGTCTTTTATTAATTCTAACGCACTCAAGCCGCAGCAAATATCAGCAAGCAATCGAACGCATTCCAAGGTAACCGAGCTAGCCCGTCGTTATCCAGGTTTGCATGCAGCCCAAAGCAACCGTGAAACGGCAGCGGAAAGCGATGTTTTGTTTATCTGTGTGAAGCCGCTGGAATCAAAAGCCGTAACGGATGAAATACGCAACGTCATTACAGAAGAGCAAATCGTCGTATCTATCACAAGCCCGGTGCAGATTCGTATTTTGGAGCATACACTGAAAGCCAAAGTGTCCAAAATTATTCCCAGTATCACCCACCAAGTGGGTAGCGGAGCCTCACTATGCATCCATGGAAGCCGGATTACAGAGGAGGACCGCACCCTTCTGGAAGAGCTTATGTCCCACATCAGCAGGCCGATTCGGGTTAAAGAATCTTATACTCGAATCACGTCGGATTTTTCGAGTTGCGGTCCTGCTTTCTTGGCCTTTTTTATGGACCAGTGGATTCAAGCCGCAGTTCAAGCTACAGGTATAGACCGTACGGAGCTATGCGCCCTGGCCGGTGAAATGATCATCGGCACTGGAAAGCTACTCACGGAAGGCGGGATGACACCAGCCGAGTTACAGGCCAGAGTGGCGGTTCCCGGAGGTATTACCGCCGAAGCTCTCGCACTGTTGGACATCAGCCTGCATAGTGTCTTTCCCGAGCTGATACAAGCCACGCACAACAAGTATGAAGAAGACATGCAAAAGGTGGATGTCTCCTTCGGCTTAAAGCCAATTAACCGGCAACAATATTAACCAGCTTACCTGGAACAGCAATTACCTTGCGGATCGTTTTGCCGGCCAGTGCCTGCTGAACATTGTCCAACGACACAGCGAATGCTTCCATCGCTTTAGCATCAAGATCCTTGGCAATCGTTGCACGCTGCACAATTTTACCATTCACTTGCACAACAATTTCCACTTCGGCGTCCACCGTCCATGCTTCATCATAAGCAGGCCAGGCCGCGTAGGTAATGCTATCATTGTGCCCCAGCAGCTGCCACAATTCCTCGGCCAGATGGGGTGCAAGCGGCGACAGCATTTGCACGAAGTTTTCCATTGCTGCACGCGGCAGAAGGTCTGCTTTGTATGCATCGTTGGTGAAGATCATCAGCTGGCTGATCGCTGTATTGAAGCGCAGTGCATCCAGATCTTCGGTTACTTTTTTCAGCGTTTTATGCCAAGTACGATTGAACTCATCGCTAACGCCGTCATTTGTAATTTTATCGTTCAGGCTACCATCCTCGGAAACAAACAGGCGCCATACGCGGGACAGAAAACGATGTGCTCCCTCTACCCCATTCTCATTCCATGGCTTGGTCGCTTCCAGCGGCCCCATAAACATCTCATAAATACGCAGCGTATCGGCGCCAAACGTATTGACAATATCATCAGGATTAATGACATTACCGCGTGATTTACTCATTTTTTCATTGTTGTTGCCCAAAATCATACCCTGGTTGACCAGCTTATAAAAAGGCTCTTTCGTTTCCACTACGCCGATATCATACAGTACCTTATGCCAGAAACGGGCATACAGCAAGTGAAGAACCGCATGTTCCGCTCCGCCAATATACAAATCAACAGGCATCCATTCACGTTGTTTCTCTTTGGATACAAGCTCTTTGTCATTTTTCGGATCAATAAAGCGCAGGTAATACCAGCAACTGCCTGCCCATTGCGGCATTGTATTTGTCTCGCGGCGTGCTTTCATACCTGTCTCAGGATCAATGGTTTCGATCCAATCTGTTGCGTTCGCCAGCGGGGATTCACCTGTACCTGAAGGCTTGATATTGTCCATCTCCGGCAGTACGAGCGGAAGTTGGTCCTCAGGAACCGTTTTGATCGTTCCATCCTCTAGATGAATTACCGGAATCGGCTCGCCCCAATAGCGTTGACGGCTGAACAGCCAGTCACGCAGGCGATAGGTGACTTTGCCGTGTCCTTTGCCCTCGGCTTCCAGCCATTCAATCATCTTCGGAATCGCTTCCTCGTTGGTAAGTCCATTCAGCGGGCCGGAATTGACGTGCGGTCCATCCTCAGTATATGGCTCATTAGCCACATCTCCACCTTGGACAACCTCAATGATATTCAATCCGAATTGCTTGGCAAATTCCCAGTCACGCGCATCGTGAGCAGGTACAGCCATAATCGCTCCAGTTCCGTAGCCTGCAAGTACATAGTCAGCAATCCAGATCGGCAGCTTTTCGCCGTTCACCGGGTTCACTGCATAAGCTCCTGTGAATACGCCTGTTTTATCCTTGGCCAGATCCGTACGCTCCAGATCGCTTTTACGAGCAGCTTGTTCACGGTACTGTTGCACAGCATCCTTTTGCTCAGGCGTAGTGATAATATCCACCAATTCCTGCTCTGGTGCCAGCACACAGTAGCTTGCGCCGAACAGTGTATCTGGACGGGTTGTAAATACTGTGAGTTGCTCGTCATAGCCTTCAATTGGAAAACGAACCTCTGCCCCGGTAGACTTACCGATCCAGTTCCGCTGCATATCCTTAATACTCTCAGACCAATCCAGTTCCTCCAGATCCTCCAGCAGACGATCCGCGTATTCCGTAATTTTCAGCATCCATTGACGCATTGGTTTACGGACGACCGGATGACCGCCACGCTCACTCTTACCGTCAATAACTTCTTCATTCGCTAGCACCGTTCCCAGCGCCGGGCACCAGTTCACAGGTACTTCAGCTACATATGCAAGGCCGCGCTTGTACAGCTGGATGAAGATCCACTGTGTCCATTTGTAATAATCAGGATCCGTCGTGCTGATTTCACGATCCCAGTCGTAGGAGAAGCCGAGCGATTTGATTTGACGGCGGAAGTTATTTACATTTTTCACCGTAATTTCGCGTGGGTGCTCCCCTGTATCCAGCGCATGCTGCTCGGCAGGCAGACCGAAGGCGTCCCAACCCATCGGATGCAGTACGTTGTAGCCGCGCATTCTTTTATATCGTGAAACAATATCCGTAGCTGTGTAGCCCTCTGGGTGGCCTACATGTAGGCCGGCTCCAGATGGGTACGGAAACATATCCAAAGCATAAAACTTCGGTTTGCCCGGCTCTTCCCCGGTACGGAACGTCTTGTTCTCATCCCAATATTTCTGCCATTTTGGTTCAATACTTTGCGGTTGATAGCCGTGCTTCGGCTGTGTGTCTGTCATTGTCTTTTCCTCCTCAAACGGTATGCAACAAAAAAACCTCTGCATCCCGTAGCGTGTCAGCGCTAGGGACGAGAGGTTATATTCCCGTGGTACCACCCTAGTTAGCAGAAAGCGTTCTTCGCGTTCTACTCCCTTTGCACCTGATAACGGAGGTGATCCGATGCGGGTTAATAACAGGATACAAGCACCTGTATAGGGCGTTCCTGCGTTGGACGCATATCTCCGAGGCGAGTTCACTTTGCACTGTCAACCGGCTTGCACCACCCGCCAGCTCTCTACATGTCCAGACAAAGCTACTATTCCTCATCAGCGATTGTTTAACCGTTAATAATGGCACTATTATATTGAAAACCGCGAAAAAAGTCAAATAAGGACTACCTTTGGTGTTAAAGACCCTCTTCATACTAATTGTTCATGACACATGCATACGAATGTTTTATAATGATTTCGAATTAAATCGCTTCAAGTTGAGATGAGTTGAGATAAGAAAGGTGAGCTGAGAAATGGCACAGATTAAAATTTACGGAATAAAAGAAACTCTAAATCCAATCAAAAAGCAACTTTCAGAGGTGATTCATTCTGCTGTGGTGGATGCGTTCAAATATCCTCCTGACAAGAGGTTTCATCGTTTTTTTCCTATGGATCAGGAAGACTTTATATATGCCGATGGTCGCTCTGAGGCGTACACCATTATTGAAATCAGTATCTTTGAAGGCAGAACGACAGAAGCTAAGAAGCAACTCATTAACCTGTTATTCCAAAGAATTAACGATCTTTTGGGTATTTCTCCACAGGATCTTGAGATTACTATATTTGAAACACCCAAACAGAACTGGGGCATTCGGGGTGTACCGGGTGATGAGCTTCAGCTGAGCTATAAAGTGAATATATGAGTGCAAAAAGACGCCCTTCATGTCATCATGAAAAGCGTCTTTCTTTTCCCATACTCGCTAAATGAAGCCTTGCTATTTTACAGCAACATAAAACAGTCTCGCCGCGTCATCTTCTGCTTCTACCCATTCAAAATCCGCATATACCTTCACATCACGAAAACCCGCTTTGGACAATTCTGCCTTCATCCAGTCTGGGTCATAGGCACGTTGAACATGTATTTCCTCGAAACGCTGGTATAGATCGCGTCCTTCTTGTTCTGCTTTCGCAAAGATACTAAGATGATGCTCAATTTCACAACGGGGAGTGTCCAACGCACATGTCCAGATATACGAGATAGAGCGTTCATCCAGTACGAATGGTTGCTCTTCATCATAACGTAAAAACGTCTGAGGATGATGTACATCGAACAAGAAGGTTCCGCCAGGCTTTAGACCAGCATGCGTTCTGCGAAGAGTAGAAATTATATCTTCTTCCTCCAACAAGTAATTCAGACAATCGCAAAAAGAAATTACAGAATCCACAGGCTCGGGTAAAATCCATTCTCTCATATCCTGCTGTATCCAGCGAACGCTTCCCTCACGAAACAATCGCTGTCCCTGTGGAGTGGTTTCCATTTTGCGACGGGCTACTGCCAGCATGTCAGAGGATAAGTCGATTCCAGCCACCTCGAAGCCCGAGTTAACCAGGGGGATCGTAATTGAACCCGTTCCGCAGCCCAGCTCGGCCACCGTATGAGGCATACCGTACTGATCCCAAGCCTGCCGTGCAAAGCGCAACCAGTCCGGGTACGGCATGTCCTGCATCAGCTCATCATACACATAGGCAAACTTCCGGTAAGAAGCCATTTTTTATTCCCCATTCCCGTCCTTCGGTTCAGGTATATTCTCCACCAGGTAGGTCCAGTTTTCCTTTTGTGTAACCAGTCCTTCCTTCATCAGCTTGCCCATCGCACGCTTGAAGGCGGATTTACTGATACCAAACCGTTGCTTGATAATATCCGGCGGTGTTGCGTCGGAATAAGGCATGCCGCCGCCCGGACGCTCTTTCAGAAAAGCAATCAACCGCTCCGCATCCTCATCACGGCCTACTTCCTTGCGTGGTGACATCGCCAGATTGACCCGACCGTCTTCCCGAACAAGCGTGACCCGTACCTTGACCTCTTCGCCCAAGCGAAGCATCCGGTTACGCTCCGAGGAATGAATCATTCCAATCGCGCCAAAACCAAGCACACCTCCGTTCACCAGGACGAATGTGCCCATCTGAAGCGGCTTGTACACAGTCGCCTGCACCCACGTATTCAGCCACGAATCAGGGGCGTGGAAGCACAACGGAGCCAGCTCCTGTTCCCCTGCCAGCTTAGCCCGCAGTCTGCCTTGCTTGTCATGCTCCATAATGGCATACACGTAGTCGCCCACACGAGGATGCAAATCTCGGTTTTCTGGCAACTCACGAATCGGCAGCAAAAGCTGACGACCCAATCCCATCTCCAGGAAACAACCCAAACGCGGATGCACATCGGCCACCTCAAGCTTTGCCATTTCGCCCAACGACAAGAACGGCTTTTTCATAGTTGCGGCCAAACGGTCCTCTGTATCGTGAAAAATAAATACCTCCAACCGTTCACCAACTTCGATTTCACGTGTCAGCTCCGTATAATGCAGCAGCACATCCTGCTCACCAACAGTGAGAAAATAACCGAAAGGAGATACCTCACGATCCACCATAATGGTGACATAAGTACCGGCGATCAAACTCATACCTTTTCCACAACCTTAGCATCCGACCAGAGTCGTTCAATGTTATAGTATTCGCGCTCGTCGCGATGGAAGACATGCACTACGACATCCCCCAAATCCATTAGCACCCAACGGGCGGAATCCATTCCTTCGATTCCTTTGATGGTTACACCTTCATCATGAGCGCGTTTGCGAATTTCTGTTGCAATCGCCTGTACCTGTGTATCCGAATTACCGTGGCAGATGACAAAATAATCAGCTACTAGTGATATTCCCCGCAAATCCAGTGCGACAATATTCATTGCCTTTTTATCATTTGCAGCATCAACCGCTGTTTGCATTAATTGCTCATTAGTTAGGGTCATTCATGAACCTCCGTTTTTCTCTGTTTTAGTTGTTGAATCAAGTCATTGCGCGACAAGACTGTCAGTGGAAAAATAACCTTTTTCTTTTCCAGCAACAATGTAATCGTGGAGTCAAATCCAGCGATAAGGCCCTGCTCCAAGCTTTTCTTTGCCTGTTTACGGATATGCTCAACCCCCGGAAAATCCCGTCCCGGTTCGATGTAATCAGCGAGACACACGACTTTATCCAGCAGGCTCATACCTACGCGTCCTGACGTATGCCAGCGGATCGCATTCCTTATTTCCGGATCATCCACTCCGTAATCTCTTGCTGCAACGCAGTATCCTACCTCTGAATGCCAGAGCTGCTTGTCATGTTCCAAAAGCTCCTGATCACATTCGGGATGACTGCGAATCACCTCTTCCATCTGCTGGACAGGCCAATATTTCGCTACATCATGCAAAATAGCCGCCAGTTCGGCCTTATCCGGATCTGCTCCATATCGCTGCGCAAGCTCAACTGAGGTATGCATAACACCTAGTGTGTGCTTCCAGCGCTTTTCAGGCATTTGACCAGATACGGCTTCCATTAATTGCTCACGGCTGTACTTCATACAAACCGCCCCTTGTAATATAGTCATGCACACGATCAGGCACAAGATAACGGATGGTACGCCCTTCCGCAGCACGCTCTCGAATATCCGTCGACGAAATGTCCACCACTGGCATATCCGCCAGCAGTACCTTGTCCTGCAAATAATGCGGCAACTCATCCAACGCAAGCTGGAACCCTGGGCGCCGAACACCAATAAAATAAATTCGCTGCGCCAGTTCCTCAATTCCCTGCCAATGAGGCAAGTAGTTCACCATATCCGCACCAATAATAAAATAAAAATCCACAGCAGAGTGCAACTCCTGAAGCTCCTTGATCGTGTCAATGGTATAGGATACTCCCCCGCGAAGCACTTCAATATCCAGCACTTCAAAAGCAGGATGACCCGCTACCGCTTCACTCGTCATCTCCAGACGCTCCTTACCGCTCGCCCCCGCCTGATGCTTGTGCGGAGGAATATGAGAAGGCATAAACCATACTTGATCCAGCCCATAGGCATCTCTTGCCGCTTCTCCAGCCAGCAGATGTCCAATATGAATCGGGTCAAATGTACCACCCATAATACCGATTTTCATAATTTTCTCCCCGCGTGTTATCCTCTAGGCAACTCGATTTCCTTATGATCACGGGATTCTTTGTACAAAATAATAGTGCTCCCGATGATCTGAACAAGCTCAGAACCTGTCTCCGCGGCCAGTTCTTCCGCAATTTCATGTTTGTCGTCCAAACAGTTGTTCAAAATTTGCACTTTCATCAGCTCACGCTTTTCAATCGCATCGTTGATGTGACGCATAAGATGCTCATTCGTACCGTTTTTGCCTACTTGAAAAACCGGGTCCAAATGATGCGCCATTGAACGCAAATATCTTTTTTGTTTACCTGTTAACATGTATATTTAACCCCTTCGTCGCCACATATGCAATGCAGCATTTCCATAATTTTAATGTACAATCTTACTTACGACAGGCTACTCAGCACAGCCACTCTCATTTGCTCTACAGCAGGGACAACCCCTGTAAAATACTCAAAAGCCACAGCCCCCTGGTACACGAACATGCCCAAGCCCCCATGTACAGTGCAGCCGCGCTGTTCACGGCTTTCCCGTAAAAGTCTCGTTTCCAGCGGATTGTAGATCAAATCACTCACAATGATTCCCTCCGGAATCAAGCTCGTTTCCAGTGGAAGTTCATCCGATAAAGGGGACATTCCCACCGAGGTTGTGTTAATCAACACATTCACTGTGGCGAGCACGCTCTTGGCATCCTCGTTAGAATAACCCCTCACTGGGATCGCCTCCGTCGTCCACTCTAATGCCAGTTGCTCAGCTTTGTCACGTGTTCGGTTCAAAATAATAACCGATTCCGGTTGCTCCTCCAATAGAGCATGAATTACGCCACGAGCAGCCCCTCCGGCTCCAAGAACAGCAATTCTTGCGCCCTTCAAATCGACAGAAGTCTCTTCTTTGAGGGAACGTACGTAGCCAATTCCGTCCGTGTTATAGCCCTTGAGCCGTCCATTGTCGTTCACTATCGTATTGACAGCGCCAATGAGTCTGGCCCCTTCATCAATCTCATCCAGATATTTCATAACCTCGACTTTATGGGGAATCGTCACATTGACTCCGCGGAAATGCATAGCGCGAATCCCCTTCATGGCATCTTCCAGCTGATCCGGTTTGACATGAAGAGGTACAAAATCTCCTTCAATCCCCGCTGCCTGTAAAGCTATTTTATGCATAAGAGGCGATTTGGAGTGCTTGATCGGATCACCCAATACGCCCAATAGTACAAGACCTTGTTCGGTCGCTTCAGACTCCCCGCTGTTCATCGTTGCTCTCCCCCATATTGCAAAATATTAGGCCGCACAAATACATGAATGGCGGCAGGAACCAGTACCTGTTCCTTGCCGCCCTATAACATGGTTACAGCAACGTTATATCAACGCAGGCCGCAAAAGCACACGGACTCCCCGAGGAGCATGAACCGCAACCAGAGCTCCGTTCTCGCTATTCACTCTGATCCATCCCAAACCGGAAATGTAGATGTCCGATGGAGATTTGCGTGGAACGCGGAACTCATGTCTTGTCCATTCCGGCATTTCTGCCAATTGATCGCGTGTTGGCGGAGATAACAATTCCCCGGCATGATCAGCGAACAACTGATCAGCCCGCTCCAGCTTCGTGCGATGTATTTTAAGACCACCGTTAATGTAGCAGGTAAATGATTGGTGCTGACCCTCCACAAAATCAAATCGAGCCATACCGCCGAAAAACAATGTTTGTCCGGCATCAAGCTGATACGCAGCAGGCTTCAGCGGCTTGTCCGGCATAATAGCACTCAAGTCCTGACGGGAGACAATCTCACTGAATCGCCAAGGGTATACAATACCCGGAGTATCAATAATGTGCTTGCCGTCGTCGAGCGGAATATTCACCATATCGAGTGTAGTCCCCGGGTAACGGGACGTTGTAAGTTCCTGCTCCATATCGCTATAATCACGAATCAAGCGGTTAATGAGCGTGGATTTACCCACATTTGTCGCTCCGACCACATATACATCGCGGTTACCACGGAGCTCAGATACCACATCCAACAGACGGTCAAAGCCCTGATTTTTCTTAGCTGAGCACAGTACGATTTCTTCTGTGCGTAGTCCTTGCTCCTTCGCTTGCTTTTGTACCCAGTTACGCACCTTGTTCCAATTCGTTACCTTAGGCAGCAAATCGGTCTTGTTCACAGCCAGTATAACCGGATTGGAGCCTACAAAGCGTTGCAAACCGGAAATCAAGCTACCTTCAAAATCAAAAATATCTACAATGTGGATGACGAGCGCATTCTTGTCACCAATTTGACTGAGCAGCTTCAAGAACTCATCTTGATCCACCGTCACTGAAGACGTCTCATTATAGTTTTTGATCCGGAAGCAACGCTGACAGATGACAGGTTCGCGAGTAAGCAATTTTTCAGGAATATATCCCGGAAGCTCCGGGCTAGTGGTCTGCACGGTGATACCGCAACCACTACATTTGACGGCAGTGCCGCCGTCAGGTCTTTCAGTCATTCTTCTTTTCCTCCTCAAGCCATAAGCCTTTCTTACGTAACCTTGTGAGCGCGATTCGCTCCAACCGCCGATTAAATCGGGTCATGACTCCTTCATCATGAATGGATATCGGTAGCACCAACACCGTATGCAATCCCAGTCGGTTGCCTCCCAATACGTCCGTCAACATTTGGTCCCCGACCATAATAGTCTCTTCCGGAGTCAGCCCCATCATACGGATGGCTCTACGAAAAGACGAGTTGGAGGGCTTCCGTGCGGCATGTATAAATTCAATGTCCAAAGGCGTAGCAAACACGGATACACGGTCCATATTGTTGTTAGACACGATGACAAGCTTAAAACCCGCCTGTTTGACCTTCTCAAACCAGGCCACCAGCTCGGGAGTCGCATTCGACGCTTTTGCACCGACCAGCGTGTTATCTAGATCCGTAATAATGCCGCGATATCCTTGAGCATACAAGCCTTCAAGATCAATATCAAAGACGGTATTCACCCGTAATTTGGGCATCAGCATTTCAAACAACGTCGGTCACCTCAGTTTCATACGACAAACTATACCATATTACTATGGCTTAGTAAAAAGCTATCCGCAACAAACGGACAGCTTTTTCACTAAATATATAGCTAAAGATTAAAATAGACGGCGTTTGAACCTAATCAAAAATAGACTAGTCTTGATCCTTCTGATCCGTCGCAGCTCTTCGTCCAGCCCATCGTTTTATCCATCCTTCTTTGTGTAACAGAGAGGCTTGCTGGCGAACCATATGCCAATCTTCTGCGGTTACGGATGAGGGACTATAACGCGCTTGTTCAAATCGTCCAAGCAACTGATGTAAAATAGAAGCTTGTTCCGGTACTTCTAGCGACCATCTATCAACTGATTCCCTCAGCGTCTCGTGACTGGCGCGGACAAATCCCTTTCTTCGCATGTACCTTAACCAGTGCTCAGTTTCGACGACCACCTTTTCATCCGGGGTCAGCGGCTTACCTCTGCGTAAACGCAGCAGGTAAAAGTGAATGTCTGCCCGATTACGCCAGACGATATAAGCAGCCCACAGCAGCAGAATTGCAGCAGCAGAACCTATGATTACAGGATGAATCTTTGAACCTTCCTCCGGATCAGTCTGCGGGTTCTGCTCAGGCTGTTCTGGTTCAGGCTGATCTTTAACCTCTGGGGCTTCTGGAGTCTTTGAATCCTCCTGTTCCGTAAGCAGCGGCATATCAAAGCCAGGCGTAGCTTCTACAGGAACCCAACCGTATTCACCTAAATATACTTCCGCCCAGGAATGAGCATCCGCATTTGTCACGGAGTAAGAGGACATATTTTCGTCACCTTCGCCCGTTGTTGCATCATCTGAAAACGTCTGCTGACCAGGTGCATACCCTTTAACCCAACGGGCTGGAACCCCAACAGAGCGAGCCATCATGACTAATGAGGTGGAATAATAATCGCAATAGCCCTCCCGAATCTCAAACAGAAAGGCATCCACAAAATCTCTGCTTCTTTTCCGTGAGAGGTCCGGGTTGTTCGTATATGCATAATTTTGCTGCAAATACTGCTGTAGTAATCCGACTTTTTCATACGGCGTTTTCGCCGTTGACGTTACGTTCTGAGCCAAATCACGAACCCGCTGTGGCAACTCATCTGGAATTTGTAGATAGGCATCCTGTTTGTTTTTTCCGTACAACTCATTAAAAGTTTTTGTGCGTAGCTCTTTCTCAGGGATCACAGGGACATGTGATACCAGAGTATACGTTTTAGGATAAGCAGTTCTTCGGGAGGATGGATTCCAAAGCAGTTCCGCCTGTTCCGGGTTCCAACGTAACCCGTCTGCCCGTGAATCTCTGTCCACCGATTGAACACGCTGCACCGAATAGGCACCAAACAGAACAGGATAGCTCTGGTCATTTTGCATCGTAATGGTCTGAACGACCTGCTCAGTCGAATGCCGCGTTTCTTGTGTGTTTTCAAGCTCTGCGGTCATTGGAACATCATTTAGCGTTTGATCATCGTTGCCCCCATCACTCCAGCCTGTACCGGAATAGGTTCGTTTCGTTTCCCCCCGCCAATAGCTTCGTTGAGTGGTCGTGATGGTCATGACAGGAGAATAATCAAAATTAAAACCTCCACCTAACCGATTATCCTGGCGACTATAACCTGATGCGGTGTTCATCCGCTGATTCAGTGCCCCAGATCCATTGCTAATCCCGGCGGTGGTTGAGCTATTTCTCTGGGTCCACGCTGTATAGGGATCCGTCAAAGCTGGCTGTACCTCGGGCATATTGACACCAGCCATAATAATGAGCGCAAAAATGACCGCAATATTGGCTGCTATTTTATATGGATAGCGTCGAATATGCTTCCACCCTTGAGGATAATGCTGCCGAAAATACTGCAGATGCTGTGTCACTAGCCAACCCATACCAGCAAAGACGATCCAGGCAACCTCCTCCCACAGCACAGTTGGCGTAAAGGAATCAAGCACTGCCAGCGCGGCGATATTAATACCCACAAAAACAAGAATCCGCTGTTTCGTTGTAACGATGAGCGGCACCATTTCAATAACTAGCCAAGCGATGAGGGAAAACCAAATATAAGGAGACATATTGGATATAAATTGGTCCAGGCGATTGGCTACCCCTCCGAAGGGGATAATGATGGAGTAAGACACCAATGTCCGATACAAAATAAAAAACAGCGCCGCCGCCTTAACAATAAATTCAATCCAAGGACGAAATGGTAGTACAATCTTCACCAGAGCCAGCATTGTAATGGTCATCAGTACAAGTGCTCTTGTCTCTTCCAGCCATAATTCGGAAGCAAAAGAAACCCATTGCATGGCAATAATAATAATCCATAAAAATGTAAAAGCGGGGGCCCAGGAACCCTTTAACGATTGTAACCAGCTCTTCATAGTGTCCCTCCCCCCATTACAGCCGGGAGCTCTTCAAGGCTCTCAACATCGTAGCCCTTGATTCCCCTTGCACGAAGCATGCTCATCCATTTTTCAGCTTCTCCCTCAGCAGAACCTTCTCCGATATAGACGTGGCACGGAGTCATCCCCCGGGTATCGGCCCAACGAAGAAGCTCCATCGCCTGATAATCCTTGAGCGGACTAATCAGTATAAAATAACAGCCTTGCGGAAACTGGCGTACACTGCTTTCTACAGCGGATTTCAAACTACCTTGTGAAGTTGTGTGTATGTCTACCAAGTGATGCATCATTCGTTGTCGTTCCATTGTCTGCTCACTTGGCTGAAAGACAGTGCCTTTTTCTCCAGCTGTGCACAATCCAACCCCCATTCGCTCCCGTCCACCATATTCCAGCAATGAAGCGGTAGAGGATACAGCTAGCTCAAACTGTTCGGCGTTTACATAATGCTTCATGTTTACGTCCAGCACAAGCATCGTTTTTGGAACGGTCTCATGCTCAAATTCCTTGGATTTCCAGCTACCTGTACGAGCCGTCGCATTCCAATGGATGCGCGAAAACCGATCTCCATATACATAGTCCCGTACACCGTTAATTTGTGTCGTTTCACGCCGCGTTCGAGTTTGAACGGTCTGCGGTCCAGACATCCTTGAGCGACGGTCATTCATCTGCCAATACGGAATGAATACCGTTCGGGGCAGCACCCGAAATTCACCGCGTGCGTTCAAGCTGCCTTTGTGCTCCAACAGACCGAAGATGTCCTCACTCACACATTCAGTTTCCTCAAAGTGGTAGCTTCCTCGCTCTAAAGCGGGAGTCTGAAATGTAAGCTGACCGCCCCCTTTTAGACTAGGAATGACACTGTCCTCAAACGACCAGGATTCACCTGTATGCCGCTTGAGGACCTCACGGACAATGACATAGGGTAACGGAAGAAAACCAGGAATGCTGAGGCTCAGCTTTACATGCACCTGATCTCCCGCATGCAGCAGTTCTCCAAACTCCGAGCCTTGCGAAAGCTGCCGGGAGCCTTGCACACGGCGAACTCCACTCAGACCAACGATCCATAAATAAACGATTAACAGCGTAACCATAGACAACAGCATGACCGACGTCTTGCCGCCCTGAAACAACAAATATAGCAGGCACACCACCCATATGACCACCAGAAGCCAGATGCGGCCTGACAGCCGGGGAAGCCTGCGCTTCCTTTTGACCATATTCATTCCCTAAGGACGCTCCATTCGTACGGGTACATGAACCTGCCGAAGGACAGCTTGGAGCACGGACTGGGCATTGGAACTGTCCAGACGCGCCTCGGGACGCAGCAACAAACGATGCGTTAGCACATAAGGTGCCAGCGCCTTCACATCATCAGGCAGCACATAGTCACGGTTGTCCAGAAAAGCGTATGCCTTCGCAGCCATTACAAAAGCAAGCGCCGCCCGGGGGCTAGCTCCCAGCAGCACGGATGGATGTTCTCTTGTCGCACGCACGATATCAAGTAAATAGGACGTCACTGCTTCGTCCATATAAATTCCTCTAATTTCCTGCTGGATGTCAGCAACCTGCTCCATATGAGCTACAGCCTCCAGACGGTCTGCTGGCTGGCCTGCCTGATGATGAAGCAGCATGTTTCGCTCCGTCTCCATGTCAGGATAACCCAAGCTGATTTTGAGCATAAAACGATCTAACTGTGCTTCCGGCAGCATATAAGTGCCTTCAAAATCAATCGGATTTTGTGTCGCACACAGCATAAAAGGATGAGGCAACATATGAGTGTCCCCATCCACTGTCACACTGCGTTCCTCCATAACCTCCAGCAGAGCCGACTGGGTTTTCGTCGTCGCTCGGTTAATTTCGTCCGCCAGCAAAATATTAGTCATCACAGGACCCGGACGGAAATAAAAACGCTCGTCCCGTGGATGAAATATGGATACCCCTGTAATATCACTCGGGAGAATATCAGGATTACATTGAACACGGCGGTAATCACCGCGCATGGATTTGGCAAGCGCCTTGATCATTTGCGTTTTCCCCGTACCCGGAACGTCCTCGATCAGAATGTGTCCACCCGCCAGCATAGCCGTAAGCAGTAATTTTATTTCAAAGGATTTACCTAATATACATGATTCCAGATTAGAACGGATTGCAGATACAATCTGCACAGATTCTTGACGTACGGGCATAGCTCTGTAAACCTCCTAGATAGCAACATGTTTCCTATTATTGTACATGAAGGCGGGCACAGAGTACACTTAACCCCCTGCCCGTATTATTCAAACTCCATCCTTCTTTCGATCTTTCATGTGCAGAACAATTAAAAACCCTTCGGTCATTAGATCCGAAGGGCACATGTATATAATCATTTATTTTTATGTCATTTCTAAAGTACGCTGCTTTTATATGCTTCCTTTTGGACGAACAAACAAGCATGCCAGAAAAGAGAAAATAATCGCAGAGGAAATTCCTGCACTTGTCAGACTAAAGATCCCTGTAATGACACCCAACCATCCGTCCTTCTCCAATTCGGTTAATGCGCCGTGTACAAGTGAGTTACCAAAACTGGTAATTGGAATGGTCGCACCCGCCCCTGCAAATTTAATAAGCGGATCGTATATCCCAACAGCATCAGCAATTGCACCTGCAACTACCAACGTACTCATCGTATGTGCCGGCGTCATTTTGAACACATCCATCATCAACTGGCCTACGACACAAATGGCACCACCCACTAAAAAAGCCCATAGAAATATCATACCGTTCCTCCCGCTTCAAAAGCTACAGCATGTGCAACACAAGGAATGCTTTCACCCTGCTGTGTAGTCAAAGGAGATAATAACGCTCCGGTCGCCACGACCAGTACCTTTTGCAGCTCTCCTTTTTCGATCCGCTTCAACAAATGCCCGTAGGTTACAACAGCCGAGCAGCCACAACCACTGCCTCCTGCAATGACTTTCTTTTGCTTATTGATATCGTAAATCAGTAAACCGCAATCATTAAATTCCGTCTGATTCATATCGAATCCATCTTTTTTGAGCAGCTCCTTGGCAATCGGTAGCCCCACTGAGGCTAAATCGCCCGTTACAATGAGATCATAGTAACCAGGGTCACGGCCAGTATCTCGAAAATGAGACAACAGCGTATCCGCAGCCGCTGGAGCCATGGCTCCGCCCATATTAAAGGGGTCTTTAATGCCCATATCCATTACACGTCCAATGGTAGCACAATCCACCACCGTCCCTGACTTGGCATGTCCTACAATTGCGGCGCCGGAACCGGTAACAGTATACTGAGCCGTAGGGGGCTTCTGTGATCCGTATTCATTAGGATAGCGGAATTGTTTTTCTACAGTACAGTTATGGCTGGTCGTACCCGCCATCACGTAGTCACCGGCCTCTGAGTCCACAATAAGTGCGGCTAAGGCTAAGCTTTCCATTGATGTTGAGCAGGCTCCAAAAACACCCAAATAGGGAATGGCCAGCTTGCTAGCCGAGAAGGAGCTACTGATAATCTGATTCATCAGATCACCACTAATAAAAAACTGTACTTCTTCTTTGTTCAAATTGGCATTAATTAGCGCCAGCTCTGTAGAATGCTCAATCAATCTACGTTCCGCTTTTTCCCACGTTTTCTCGTTGATTTCTATATTGTCATAAATATAATCAAAATCTGTGGATAACGGTCCCTCTCCTTCATCCGGGCCCACAACGGTGGCACTTCCAATGATGCGCGGTCTTGATTCAAACTTCCAGGTTTGTCCTCCCTGTCTTCTCATAAGTGATTGCCTCCCACACCAAGGATGGCATATATAACGCCTACGATAAATGCGGCCACCACCCCGAATACGATAACTGAGCCTGCCAGCTTGAACATATTCGCGCCCACTCCGAGCACCAGTCCCTCAGAACGATATTCCAATGCAGCCGAACACATGGAGTTAGCAAAGCCTGTAATTGGCACAGCGGTTCCCGCGCCCGCCCATTGGGCAACCTTATCGTAAACCCCGATACAGGTTAATATGACCGCCAGCAAGATCATCATGGATGAGGTTGGCGGGGCGGCCTCCTTGGCTGATATGTGCATTCCTGCCATAAAAGCCTCTTGAATCGCCTGTCCAATCACACATATCCCGCCTCCAACCAGAAAAGCGCGCACACAATTGGCAAATACTTTTCTCGAGGGTTCATGCTTTTGTGAAATATTCTGATAGTCCTTCTCATTTATGGACAGCGGCGACGTATTGGTACGAAAACCGCGCTGCCCTGATTTAGCTGGCATCATTCACCACCCCTTGTCTGTAAGTTTTCGCGCTTGGCGGTTCGAATTGCTTGGGTCTTTTTCATTATGAGCTTTTTGGAGAAATGTTATGTCAGGAAAATGATATCGTGGACATTCGATACAAATCCATTCATACTGAATACATGACGACCACTGGTTAATTAATAAGGAGTGAGGTATACATCATGGAATCAAAAACATTGGAATTGTTTAAAACCTTAACGGAGTTTCCTTCCATTCCTGGACATGAGCGTGAGTTGCGGGCATGGGTTAAGGAACGGATATCCGGTTATACCGATGAAATCGTGCAAGATCGATTGGGGAGTCTTTTTGGGGTGCTTCGCGGCCAAGAGAGTGGACCACGAGTAATGGTGGCAGGCCATCTGGATGAAGTCGGTTTTATCGTGAATGGTATTACGGAAAATGGAATGATTCGTTTTCAGCCGGTTGGAGGCTGGTGGAGCCAAGCCATTATGTCACAACGTCTTCAAGTATTAACTCCAAAAGGCCCAGTTATCGGTGTAGTTGGCTCTGTCTCGCCTCATTTGCTGGATGAATCGCAACGCAGCAAACCTATGGACATCAAGCATATGTATCTGGATATCGGCGTAGACAGCAGACAAGAAGCGCAAGATCTGGGGATCGTACCAGGAACGGCCATTGCGCCGATCTGTGATTTCACTCCACTGGCAAATCCTAAAAAAATCATGGCTAAAGCGTGGGATAACCGCTACGGTGTAGGCTTGGCTATTGAACTACTTGAAGCGTTACATAAAGAAAAAGAAAAGCTTCCCAATACATTGTATGCGGGGGCCACTGTTCAAGAGGAAGTGGGACTGCGTGGTGCACGCACAGCGGCCAATCTGATTCAGCCGGATATATTCTTTGCACTGGATTGCAGTGCGGCTAACGATATGGGCGGCGACCCGAATGCTTACGGGCACCTCGGTAAAGGCGCACTGCTGCGGGTATTTGATCCGGGTATGATTACACATCGCGGGATTGTGGAATACGTGCAAGACATGGCGGAAACTCACAAAATCAAGTATCAATATTTCATCTCCACAGGGGGAACCGATGCAGGTCAAGTGCACTTGAGCGGAATTGGCGTGCCATCCACCGTCATAGGCATCTGTGGACGATACATCCATACTTCCTCGTCCATTATTCACACTGATGATTATGATGCAGCCAAAGAGCTGATCATCAAGCTGGTTCAAAATCTGGATCGTACAACGCTGAATACCATTATTGAACGAGCCTAAGGTGTAACAGAGAATCGCAATCTATAAAAAAACAGTCAAGACACGTACAACGTGCATTGACTGTTTTTTTAATTTAATAGAAACAAAAGATAGAACATATCAAATCAAATGCTTATAACGAAGCAAAGCAATCACTACAAGTACAGCAGTTAAAGCAACGCAGACGTTTTCTACCTTAGCTCCCTTCCGGGTTCCAGTACTCATCAATTTAAATCGCAGCTTCCATTTAAACGGCGGCAAAGGTTTAATTCCATTATTCGTCAAGGAATCTGCCAGTAAATGCAGCAAGTACGCCATACCTCCAGCCAACCATATGCTGTCACCGTGCAAACGTGTCGTACCATAAAGCAGCGCAGTCCATGCGACTGTCCCGTATACCGTATGTGTCAGCCCCCGGTGTGGGACTAACGTACAAATGATCAGCAGACACCCGGCGATATAATTCCAAGGTGCATATGATTCTCCATACCAGGCTAGGCCGATACCAATTAAAAAGATAATAACCTTGCGCATGGATCGTGAAGGCATAAAAGAAGCACTGATCATCAGCAAAGCCAACACAAGATTCCATGGCGGTGGAGCCAAACGGGTGAAAAATACCCAACCAGCAGCCCCAATCATTAGAAGCTGTACGAGCCTAAGCATTTTGGTTGGTAGCGCTCGGCTCACGAGCATGGAGTTAGGCTCGTCAATATCCGGCAACAGTGAACCGACCGCAGCAGCTGCCACGGCAGCCGGGGTCACTTCGTATCCACTTAGAGCTAATACCGACAGGGAGACCCCGGTTCCAATAATCAAATGGGCTCTTCCCATCATGGTGCAAAACATCCTTTCGTTGCAGCATACAACAGAGTTCAACATCACTCCATTTGAATCAGCATGATTCGATTGTATACGACAAACAAAAGGAGAACAATAGTTCGCTTATTCTATTTAAAAGACTTCATTCAAAAGTCCTAGTTTCGTCCCCATTATTAAACCCCTCCTCTGTGCTTACTCTCCAGTCAGCCCTGCCCTCTGTTATAAGGCTACATCTTCCTGACCTTATCGCGGCTGCCCTGCAAACCTTCTGCGAAAAAGAGCACAGTTCAACAAGACATATGGCCTATGAGTATGTTGACAAACATCTTCAATATTTTCTTTTTGCCTCAAAGTCCTATTGTATAATTTGAAATATTAGGTAATATAGTGTTTATATTTACTATATGAATCTATTAAATGAATAAGGAGGAAATGATTATGCAAAAAAAATCGACTTTCCGAAAGTTCAAAACCATCGGTCTGACATCGTTGCTAAGTCTTGTATTATTCGCCCTTCCCGCTTCGGCTGCTTGGAATGATACATACACGGGGTACGCCACATATACGGGATCAGGTTACTCTGGAGGGGCATTACTGCTTGATCCCATCCCTTCGGATGCCAAAATTACAGCGCTTAACCGCACACAACTGAATTATAACGGAATCAAAGCTGCATTAGCTGGAGCCTATTTGGAAGTTCAAGGTCCCAAAGGGACAACAACCGTATATGTAACTGATCTTTACCCTGAAGGTCCAAGTGGCGCGCTCGATCTGTCCCCAAACGCGTTCAACCTGATTGGAAATCAAATAGACGGAAAAATCAATATTTCATGGAAAGTTGTCAAAGCTCCGGTTAACGGCAATGTCTCCTACCGCATTAAAGAAGGCAGCAGCCAATGGTGGGCAGCCATTCAAGTACGCAATCATAAATATCCGGTCTTGAAGATGGAAGTCCAACAAAACGGACAATGGCTCAATCTCGAAAAACAGGATTACAACCACTTTCTAGGTACTAACTTAGGAAAACAACCTCTGAAAATACGGATTACGGACATTCGTGGTGTCGTGCTGAACGATACAATCCCAGCTCTAGCGGAAAATGGTACAGGCGGAGCCTATATCGTTAAAGGTAACGTTCAATTTCCTGACTAATTGTAGTACCGTCATCTTTCTTCTTTTATTTGAATAGACAAACCCGGCCGGGAACCGACGCAATCCAATGCGTATAAGTGTTCCTGGCCTTTTTACGAAAAAATTATTATTTTTCACAAAGAATCGGTTTGTTCACTGTCCTGTTCACAAGATCACACGTATAATGAATACATAAATAGGGTGTACTTTACAGCTACGTGCACACAGACAGGAGGCCTGTTCATATGAGCAATTTCAAAAAGCATCACAAGCTTCACAGCAAATTGCTGGTCAGCATTACGTTATGTATTACGCTAACGTTGCTGGTATCCACCACTGTGTATTATTTTTACTATATTCGCGTGGAAAAGGAGCAGGCATTCGAGGCTAATCACAACAGCTTGACGTTGAGAAGCAGAGAGGTTATTAACATGACATCTATTGCTCAATCGTTGGCATTCCAAATGTATCGCAGCAGTACCCTGTCCAAGTTGTTGTATTATCCAAAACCTAATGTATATGATGTAACCGCTGCCATGACCGAATTGAACAATTATCTTAACTCCATGCCGTATATCGAATCCATCTACGTGTTTAACCCTAAAAGCGGCACCTTCTACATTGCATCCTCACAAGGTCAAAACGGGTTATTCAGCAAACATGAACTGGCTGATACAGATATCATTCGCGTGCTGGATCATTATCAGGACTATAAACCCTTTACGCCTATTCCACGCACGTATCCACTGCTGTCTGCCTCAGACTCCAGAGCTGAAGTAGAGCAAGCAAGCCCAGATATCGCAGCCTATACGTATTTATGTTATGACGCAATTAACTCGAACGAAGCGATAAATTCGGCTGTGATTGTGAATGTGTCGGCGGCCTGGATGAACAAGGAAATGGCGGCGAATCCAATCTCAGGCGGGACCGCTTATATTTTAGACGATCAGGGCAGACTGTTGTCTGGTACAACATTGACAGACGAAACTTTGAACGAAAAAGAACAGCTATGGCTGCACACGAGAGTCAAAAAACAAGAAACAGGCTATTTTGTAGAAGACTTTCATGGTAAAAGATCACTCATTTCCTACACCTCTCCGGATGGACTAGGTTGGCAGTATATTAGTGTCACACCGTATGAAAGCGTTATCAAAATGGCAAGTGTTATTCGTAATGCGATGTTACTGATAGCCGCCATCATTGCATTGGCAGGATTCGTGGCTTCGTGGCTGCTGTCCAAAATGCTGTATACGCCTATTGGCCAAATTGTTGTGCATATGAATTCACTGGAATCAGAGAAACGAAACAGTATGTACACGATCCGGCAAAACATTTTAAAAAATGTGATCCGGGGAATCCGAAATCTTCCTACCGGTGAAGAACCGGAACGATTGCGCGAGCTTGGGATTACGTTCCAGTTTGACAAAGACTACCGCCTTGTGCTGCTGCGCATAGATGAATATACCCGATGGCAAAGCGAACGTGGACCTGATCTGCTACCCTATAAGTTTGCAATCATGAACATTGCTTCTGAAATATGCGGACAGACGTACCAGGTGGAGACCGTTGATATGGATGAGGACAGTGTACTGCTGATGCTTAACATTCTCGATCCCGCAGAACATACAGACACTGTACTGCTAGAAACCTTATTACGCCAAATACGTGAAGCTTGCTTTGAATATTTGAAGCTGAGTGTTTCATTAACTTACAGTGCCATCACGAGTCAACCAGAACGGCTGCATCTGCTGTACCGCCAAGTACAAGACGCATCTATGCACCGATTTTTTCAGGGGCACAGATGCATTATTAATGCGCAAAACACTACAGAGGAGGATATCCAAAATACTTACGTATATCCAGCCGATAAAGAGAAAAAAATGCTAGATATGCTACTGTCTGGTCATACGGAGGATGCACACAGTATGTTCAAAGAATTATTGATGCATATGGAAAAATATCCTTTTTCCTCTGTTCAAGTGGCGATATCCCGGCTCATCATGAGTGTAAATAATGCTGTTCGGCATATCAGTGAGCTCAATGGATTTGCTATAGAATCTAAATCTGAATTACCATCCGCTGATCGGTTAGAGACCGCTGAGAATCTTATTGATCATTATCAATTGGTCTTTGATCATATTCGCTCCAGTCTATCGGAAAAACGAAACACGAAGCAGGAACGACTGGTACGGCAAATTAATGAACGAATGGAGCAAGCCTATACGGATCCCAATTTTTGTCTCAATCAGATTGCGGAAGAACTGGATATGTCGCCGATCTATGTCAGTAGGCTATATAAGCAACAGACCATGTCAACTATCGTGGACGTCATCCAACAACTTCGTATTCGCAAGGCCTGTGAGCTGCTGGAACAGACCGACTGGTCCGTAGCTGACGTAGCAGAACAAACCGGATTTGCGAGTAGCTCTTATTTCCATCGTATGTTCAAACGTAGCTTGGGTGTAACACCGACAGATTTTCGCCGTTCTAAAGCAAATGCGCAATAAGTAAACTGCTCTACACGCCTGCTCCGAGAACGGAACATTGCTCCCAAAAAATAGACTGACATTAAAAAAGCAAGCCTCCAACTTTCTGGAGACTTGCTTTTTTCTTTATCACAATTCTTTATGTTTTATTTAATCCCCTTCTCCTTTACATAGGCTTCCCATTGTTTTGTATATTCGGTTTGAATTTTCTCCAAACCAGCTTGGTTTGCCTTTTGCAAGAAGGTCTGCAAGCCTTGATCTACATTGTCGATCAGTCCAGCTTGGAGTGGATACAGATATTGCTTCTCAACCTGTTCTAGAGCTGCTTTTTCTGCTTGATATGTCGTGTAGTCTTCTGCAAAGCCGGTAAACAGGTCAGGCTTCTGGATTTTATCCAGCTCGGCAAAAATTTTCTTCACACGGTCAAAGCCAGAATCAAACAGCATGTATTCCGGGTTACGCCAAGCCCAACTATTCATACCTTCGCGTGAAAATCCATTAGTACTGCCGCTACCTATCATTTGGTAGTAACCATCTTTGACTTCGTAGTTTTTGCCTTCAATACCATATTGCGTGAGCAGGTTATAGCGTTTGTCCGTCACCAGCTTTTCATAAAAGGCCAATGCGCGCGCTGGATTCGGGCTGCTTTTTGGAATCGCAAAGCCGTTATGAATCGGATGCACTGGAGTTGCATAACCTGTCGTCAAAGGGAATGGGTAGTACTCGAGCTTCCAGTCCGGGTGAGATGCTTTGAGCTTAATGACCATATCATTAAACCGGGTTGGATTGTCACCGAAAATACTCGCTGCTTTACCAGAAGTCACTTGATCCTGAAGCGTATCTTTTACGTTTAATACGTTTTTGGGAATGAATCCTTTATCGGCCCAGCGTTTGTAAGTGTTCAGCTCTTCCTTTTGTTCATCCGAGCCCCAAAATTTATATACCTCTGTTGGTTTTTCGTATTTAATACCGATACCGTAAGGCAGTGTGCCCACACTCTTCGTTACTAATTCGGTATATCGATCATGCAGATTTCCCTTAATATCGCTGTTCAGAGATACGGTTTTCATATTTGGCTCATGCTGACGTATCCCATCCATATAAGCCTCATAACTTTTCATATCTGTCGGTTTAGGCAAATTGTACTTCTCACGTAAATCCTCACGCCATACAAAACCGTTTGTGACATATTCTTTATACGTGCCAGGCACCGTATAAATTTTGCCTCCGATTTTAACTCCATCCCACATGTCCTGAGGCACAAATTTTTGCAAGGCAGGTGCAGCCTTAGGCAGCAGATCGTCTAGCGGCAGGAATGCGCCCTTTTTGGCATAGGCCTGATACTGCGTCCAATCTGCAGTGAAGATCAGGTCGATAGGCTGACCCGAAGACAATAACAGCTTATATTTTTGATCCCAGTCTGTCCACGTCGTATAGTTAAATTTGACGGTGGCATTCAGATCTTTTTCCGCCAACTTATTGATCTCTGTCTCAATGGTAGGCAAGTCCTTAGGAGCATCCCCCAGCATATAAAATTGCAGCTGTACTTTCTGGGATTTATCATCCTCTCCATTTGCTTTTTGAGCGCTGTTTCCACTACCTCCTCCACATCCGGCTAATAGCGCCGTGATGACCATTACTGCAATCAGGATGGACATGCGTTGTTTTCTTTTCTTTGTGAATGTCATGTGAATCCTCCCTTTGAAATGGTAGTCTGATTAAATAAAACGCTTACAAAGAGTGCTATTTAGATGGCACAACGTCAGCACGTCATGCCATCACAGTCCTTGAGTGCCACTTTAGCCTTTTACCGCACCAATGGTCAATCCCTTAACAAAATAGCGCTGTACGAACGGGTACAGCAGCAAAATAGGTCCGGTAACCACGATAGCCATTGCCATTTTGGTCGACTCTGTCGGCATATCGTTGGAAAGGGTTACGCCAGTACCTGCACCCATTTGAGCGATAAATTGCATGGAGTTAATTACATTATACAGATAATATTGCAACTGGTATTTATGCGGATCGTTAATAAAGAGTGAGGATGAGAACCAGTCATTCCAGTAAGCCAAGGCCAGAAACAGTCCCACAGTGGCAATACCCGGTGTAGATAAAGGCAACACAATTCGATAGTAAATTTTAAAATCACCCGCACCGTCAATTTTAGCGGACTCGAACAGCTCTTCCGGCATGGAGGAACGAATGAAGTTTTTCATTAAAATGATCAGAAACGGAGTCATCAATCCCGGGAAAATAAGCACTGTATACGTATCAAGCAATCCTAAATACTTCGTCAGCATAATGTACCAAGGTACCAAACCGCCTCCGAACAGCGTCGTAAAGTAAATATAGAATGAAAACGCATTACGGTATTTAAAATCTTTGCGTGCCAGCACATATCCTGCCATCGTCATCAGGAACAGGCCCAACGTCGTACCTACAACCGTGGTAAAAATCGTCACCCCGTATGCCCTTAACACCTCTTCAGGAAAGGTGAACACCGTCCGGTAACCTTCCAGTGAGAATTGCTGTGGTATAAAGTGATATCCATCCCTGATAATCGATTCATTACTGGTCAGTGAAGCCGAAATAATAAGTAGAAACGGGAGTAAACAAGCAATGGAAGCAATAATGATAATTACATAAGAGATAATTTTAAAAATTCGAGTGTATACATCCTCTTTGATCGCCATCCGTTTGGGTCCTCCTTTCTAGAATAAGGCATACTCGTCGTTCAACTTGCGGATGATATAGTTCACGGTCATGATCAGTACAAAGCCGAACAATGATTGGTATACGCCTGCCGCCGAAGCCATCCCCACATCAAAAGTTACTTTCAGCGAACGGTACACATAAGTGTCCAAAATATCCGTCGTATTGTACAGCACCCCATTGTTTCCGATTAACTGATAGAAAAGATCAAATTGTCCTTTCATAATACTACCAAGCGCAAACAACAGCAGCACAACGAATGTCGATTTGAGCATAGGAACGGTAATGTACCAGATTCGTTGAAAAATGTTGGCCCCATCCATTTTAGCTGCCTCATAATATTCGTCACTGATACCTGTAATCGCTGCTAGATAGATCACCATACTGTAGCCGAGATTTTTCCATAAATAGAACAGGATAATCAGGAAAATCCATACCCATGGTTTGTTGTATACATCCACGCGTTCACCACCAAATTGCAGCAGCAGCGTATTCAGGAAACCATTATCATAATTAAATATGTTATACACGATAACACTTAGAATAACGAAAGAAACAAAATAAGGCAGGAACATCACGGATTGAGCGATCTTTTTAAAGTAGCGGCCTCTCAGCTCATTCAGCAAAATAGCGAGAACAATCGCTAGCACGTTACCGAGTAAAATAAACGCTGCATTGTATCCGACCGTATTCAATGTCAGTTTTGTCAGCGTGCCGGATTGCCATAGAAAGCGAAAATTTTGGAGTCCGACGAACTTGGCATCAAACAGGCTGGTATTAAAGTCGAACTGGGTAAATGCATAATAAATACCCACCATAGGAATGTAGGAATTAATGAAGAAAAAAATTAAAGTGGGCAACAACATCAAAAATAATACCCGATTGCGGAACAGTTCATAGAAGAACCCGTGTTTTCTACCCGTTCCCAGCCTCTTACCGTTCAGGCGGGAATCCGTTGTAAGCATTGCAGAATTTTTGGGCATAGGCTGATTCAATGTGAGTCACTCCCCCTCTGTATACGTTACCGACAGCAAAGTTTGTAGCACCGCCGCCGTATAACTATATTTTATGTAAGCGCATTCAAAATGAAAAGTGAAGCCTCTCATGCTTCATGAACAAAGGAGTGTCCTGAGGAGTGAACAATTCGGATATTTGTGAAGTTTTGTGTAATATGAGGCGTCTAATCGACGCCTTAAGCCTATTCATAAAGCATATTTGAACGATCTAATCTACTCCTTTTGCCCACCCTGGAATGTGGTTTCATCCTGTTTTACCCAAAATCCGATTTTCTTTGCCTGCTCCAGCAGCTCAGCGGCATTATCCTGCGGCTTATATCCGATTAGTTCTTCCAAGTAGCCAATGTCATAATAATTATCCGTATTGGCTGACGTACCGTACAAATTAAGATAGCTCATCTCCGGACGAGCTTCGATACAGCAGACAGTCAGACGGATCATATCGCGCTCGGAGATCCAAATATGAGCGGCGCGCTCCGAATGGGGCCGATCATCTCCAGGAAAATTTCCGATACGGATATTCATTGAAGATATTTTGCCCTGATCGGCATACAGCCGTCCTAACAGTTCAATGTAGCACTTACTCAATCCATAAAAACTGTCTGGTCGGTAGGGATCTTCTACATCTATGCTTTCTCCTACTTTATAAAACCCTGTGGCATGATTGGAACTGGCAAAAACAATGCGTTTCACCCCATTTTTCACCGCAGCTTCATACAGCTTGTAGGCTCCACTAACATTGCCAGACAACACTTTGCCGAGGAAATCCCCTTCATCCTTGATCCATGCAAAATGCAGTACCGTATCCACTCCGCGTGTAAGCTCATCCAGTCGTGCAGCATCATGTATATCCATTTCCACAATCCCTGCCTCTTCATCCCTCTTCACATCAGCGGCGGTTATTTCATATTTACCTTCCGCTTTTAGCCCTTCATACAATACTTTCCCAATTGTACCTGCTGCACCTGTAATCAACAATTTTCGTGCCATCGTCCGCATCTCCCTTCTTTGCTTGGTTGTATGCTGTCATCCATATCATAATCTTAACCAACTCCCCAGGGAGGAAACCCCTTAAACTCTCGAATTAGGCAGGTCAAAGCCCACGTTGCTGTGTCTCCTGTCGGCATATAAAAAGGGACCCTGCTACTGTGCAAGAGTCCCTTGTTGTTACTATAGTTTCAAGTTCTATCTTTCAATCTCTTGGTTTCAACTACTACGCTCAAGCTTGTCGTACTACTCTCGCTCTGCGATTAACCAAATAAATGCTAAGCCCGATTAAGATTAACCCGATAAGCAGGAAAGCCGTAATCGCTTCGCCCAGCACCAACGAGCTGACAAACACCGAGATCACAGGCACCAAAAACGTATAAGACGCAACCTTACTCGCATCCCCTGAATTAACAAGTGTGAAATACAGCAACCAGGAAAGTGAAATTCCCAACACCGTGCCGAATATCAGCCCTGACACATACGGGACATTCCATACGATATCCGACCAGTTTTCCGTCACCGTTCCAGCTCCCGTCAGCACGATGCCTCCCAGTGTACATTGGAATGCAACCAGCCACAGCGAATCCACACGCTGGTTTACCTTTTTCACATATACCGTTCCCAATGCCCAGCTCACGGCTGTAATAATGGCGATGATTACACCTGCCACAGCCACATGCCCTGAAAATCCGCCCACACTGACAGCTGCAACGCCCAAAAATCCGATGATCAATCCAATCACCTTGAGTCTGGACATCGCTTCCCCTAGCCACATCCATGCAAAAATACCGACCAACACAGGCTGGAGATATACCAGTACAGAAAACAAGCCGGAGGGGACGTACATCAGTCCCACTGTTTGCAGGCCATAAAACAGTACCACGTTAAAAATACCTGAAATAGCATACACCCGCCAATTTTCTTTCCAACGAATGCGATTCCATCTCGGTACTAAAATCACTCCCAACAGCAGACCGCCCAGCAGTGTACGTAGCCCTGCAAACAACAATGGAGGTGTGAATTCCAATGCCACTTTATAAATGGGCCAAGAAATGCCCCATAATACAACCAGTAGCGCGATCATCATCATCCGCTTGGCTGTCGTTAACTCTCCCATGACGCTATCGCTCCTCTATGAAAAAAATCACTAGACTTTATATACTACGCCTACAGAACAACTTTATCAAACAAAAAATATGTATTGGAAAGCTCCACCTTTCATGCCCGCTTGTTCATCGAGGTATGTCTTCGGACAGAGGAATCCAGTCATTTTCCTATGTTACAATATACCAAAAAGATAGATAAAGCTTATAAGGATAGGAGGTTGTCTGCACTTGATTTATATCATCAAATTTTTGTACAGCTTTGTGCTCCCTCCCGGTTTGTTCATCCTGGTGATGGCAGGGCTCGTGATCTGGCTATGGAAAAGGGCACGTATACCTGCGGTCGTACTGCTTCTTGTCACATTGCTGCTGTATGTTTCCTCGACCAATCTGGCTGGAGATTTGTTAATCAGTAGCCTGGAAAAACAGTACCCACAACCCCGTACCGTTCAAGGCGATGTCATTGTCGTACTTGGGGGCGGAGCCACACAGGGAACCCCCGACATCAATGGACAAGGCAATCTGCTAGGATCTGCGGCTAATCGACTGCTCACTGCGGCCCGACTGCACGAAGCAACAGGCTTACCCATTCTTTTCTCCGGCGGGCAAGTGTTTGGAGACAGTGGTAATGAAGCAAATATTGCGCAAAGGCAGCTACTAGGACTCGGTATTCCGGCAAAGGACATCCTGATCGAAAACCGTTCTTTGAACACACAGCAAAATGCCGTATATACATCGCAAATTTTGGGGAAATATCAACTCACTAGACCTGTTCTGGTGACCTCCGCTTTCCATATGCCACGTGCTGCACTGGAATTTCAGCGTGCAGGCATGCAGGTCATAGCTTATCCTACCGACTATCTGGCAAGTGAAAAGCTGGCACTGTATGCTGGCAAGCTCTCGCCGTCTGCTGGGGCCATGTCTACAACCGGAACAGCCCTCAAGGAATACCTAGGAATTCTTGCATTAAAGCTTAAATAATGTGATGTCTAATTGTATAGCGGCACACAGCACAAACAAGCGTCTTGCGCTCGCAGGTATAAGCCTGTAAGCTAGCAAGGCGCTTGATCTACCATTTCATATTTAATCCAAGAAAATATCCGATATTTGTTCTTCCGATATGACCTTAAAGCCTTCCTTTTTTAACAAAGCCGAGGTTACCCCGTTACCTGCTATTTTACGGTTTTCGAATGACCCATTATATATTGCTGCTGATCCGCAGGACGGGCTATTTTCTTTTAAAACAACAAATGTTGCGTTAACCTCTCTGGCTATATTCAGGGCTTCGTACGCACCTCTAATGTACATATCGCTGACATCGTTGCCTGAAAACTCGACCACCTTGGCTGTGCCGTTCAGCACATCCTCCCCTGTCCCTCCAACAATCTCAGCAGGCTCTCTCGGAGTCACAAAGCCCCCCAAAAGCTCAGGACAGATTGTCATAGCCTTCTTTTCCTCTACCAACTTCTGAATATGTACATCCAGGCTATCCGTCCCGTTATATCGTACCTTCATGCCCGCCAAACACGAACTTACCAGAATCATTAGTTCCACCTCATATCCATTGCATTCACTATTAAGTAGTTAAAGTATAAACAAATTTTCTCGTAGAGTCATCGTGCGAAAATTTAGACTCGCCACTACGTCCGCGTTCCGTAAGGTTATTCGTCCAGCTGATGTCATAATCATGATCCTGCGCTCTACCCATACCCTTTTGAATTCTGTTCGAAATACAAGTAATGAAAAAAGGCCCTGATTAGGGCCTTCAAATACTGCGGGAGTTCAACGTATCTCCTTTGTCATTTATCCCTTCTGTTTGACTTTCAATGGCCTTGATCAGTCCGATGGTACCGAAGGATATGAGGTCCTCCAAATCTTCACTGGTTTATCAAATTTAAGGAAGGCGGAACGTGTACTCATCCAAAATAACCTGATAAAAACAAGCCGGAGGCGCATGTTGGGCAGCACTACGGCTTATTTTTATTGTTGAGGTTCACCCTGCTCGTAAGTAAGATAAATTCACTCTTGCTATAAGTCGTAATTTAAGATATATTATTAATTAAATGATCAATCATTTAATTAATAAAAGTTTAGTTTAGAGAAAGGGGAATACATTTGGCAAGACCCATCAATGAAGAAAAAAGACTGGAGCGGCGTAAACGTATCCTAGAAGAAGCTGTTGTCCTGTTCGCAGAAAGTGGATATTCTAATACCACAACGGCAATCATTGCGCAGAGTGTAGGAGTGACTCCTGGAACCATTTTTCAATATTTCCCTAGCAAAGAAGCTTTATACTACGCCGCTGTTCTTGAGCCGCTTGCTGATATTCAGGCGAAATCGCTTGCTTGTCTACAACAAGAGGAGACGCCGGGCGTATTGATTAAGAACATGGTGGCAGAACAATTCAACCATATCTACTTCTATATAAATGAATTGCGGCTTGTTCAATCTGTCTTAGGACAACGAATAAGATTCCCTGAACTTACACAGAAGGTCCTTGAAAGTATAAAGGTAATGACAGATGCGATCGAATGCGTCTATGCCAAGGGACAGTTAATGGGAGAATTCAACAAAAGCTTTTCTCCAGCAATGATCTCTCGTGCCTATATCTCTTTCTTAAATGGAGTGGGCTTAACTCTTGCAGAAAGTATTATTCATCATCCCGAGTGGGAAAATCTGAAGGGGCATGCCTTTTATTTGTTCGCACCCATACAACCTAAAGAAAAACTGGAGGAGTCTGAATGAGTCAGGCATCATTACAACCCGATCTGACATTTAACGTTCGTGTAAAAAAACGAAAGAAAATTTTATGGAGCCTAGGGATCGTGCTTTTGCTTGTGATGGCTCTTATATTTTTTATATCTTATAAAGTAGTAGACACCTTGTTGCACCATCCTAGAGACACTAATGTCAGCTACGGATTGAATATCGATAAAACTCCCTACGAAGAGGTCGAGTTCAAGAGTTTGAAAAATGATAATACGATTAGAGGCTCCTTCTTTCCTGCAAGCGGTCTTTCTGGTAAAGAAAGTAATAAGACGATTATTGTCGTCCATGGATATACGAGCAATCGTTTAGTCAAAGGGCGGACCCAAAAGTTAGTAGAGCATTTCGTTCCGAAAGGCTACAATGTATTGGCATTTGACCTCAGCTCACAAGGTAAATCCGATGGTGATTTGATTACACTGGGCCTCAATGAAAAATACGATTTGCTAGGAGCTGTAACCTATTTAAAATCGAGAGACCATACGGGTGATAACATTGGAGTTATTGGCTTTTCAATGGGTGCTGCTACTACTTTGCTGGCCGCAAATGAAAATGATGACATCAAAGCCGTAATTGCAGATAGTCCTTTTCGTAATGCTGGTCTATTTCTGAGAGAGGGTTTGCCCTTCTTTTCAGGTTTACCTGCGTTTCCATTCAGTTATACATCGACATGGATGGCAAGTTGGGCCTTTAAGGTTGATCTTGATTCCATATCTCCTATGGATGCGGTAAAAAAGATGCAAGACAAGCCAGTTATGCTTATTCATGGTACTGGAGATCAGCAAATTAGTTATAAAAATACAGAAATTATTTACGAGTCCTTAAAAGATAACCCAAAAGCAGAAGTATGGTACCCGCAAAATACGGAGCACATCGATGCCATCAACCATTACCCCACTGAATATTTCAAAAGAGTAGATCGCTTTTTGGATGAGTATGTAGGAAAATAAATTCAATCCAAGAGAGCCAACTAGCGAAGGAGCTTGTCCTGATGAAGTGAAAATACCCAATATATCAAGCATTTTTATCCTGTAGTGTAGAAAAACACTACAGGCTTTTATTTGCGTTTTAAATGAAAATACATAGCAAAATAGTTATTATTTAAGCGAAAAAAAACAGTGTACGAGTACTGAGCATGTTGATAAAAACAAAAAGACAAGCGTATGCTGTTCACTGGTCAGGAGAAGATCCTTTTTAGAGATCATTTGAACAAAGACCCGGAATCGAATTAATGAACTAGAAAACAACGCGTTCTCTACATGAGCAACAAAGAATAGTTCATCTGATATTTCCCATCTTGACAGTATTAAAGATATTCGGGAATTAAAGCTTATTGAACGAGTAACCACACTTATAGAAAAATTGCCTAGCGCTTTTCAGCGTAAAGGAGCAGTTGTTTTTATAGGATAGCCTTATATAAGAATATTGGATGGGCAGAGGGGGATGCAATTTAAACACGCCTCTGAAAAGAAGCAAGTAATTGAACTATGAAAAAGACCTAAAAAGGCCCTGTTAAGGGCCTCAAGCGGCTTCATATATCTCCTTATCCATTACCCCTTCTGCTTGTAAAATTCATGGTACAGCTTCATTAATGCACGCTTTTCAATGCGGGACACATACGAACGCGAAATCCCCAGCTCTCTGGCAATTTCCCGCTGTGTTCGTTCCTCTCCTCCGGCTTCCAGGCCGAAACGGCCAATCACCACTTCTTTTTCACGCTCATCTAAAATATCCAGGTTGCGATAGATTTTACTCTTCTCGATTTTAAGTTGTACTTTATCTACAATATCGTCCGCCTCGGTGCCGAGGATATCAATCAAAGTAATTTCGTTTCCTTCCTTATCAGTCCCTATAGGATCGTGGAGAGATACGTCTTTGCGTGTTTTTTTCAGAGATCGCAAATGCATCAGGATTTCATTTTCTATACAACGGGCTGCAAATGTTGCCAGCTTGGTGCCTTTCCCGGTCTGAAAGCTTTCAATGGCCTTGATCAGTCCGATGGTGCCGATGGATATAAGATCCTCCAAATCTTCGCCGGTGTTATCGAATTTTTTCACAATATGGGCCACCAGCCGTAGGTTATGCTCAATGAGTGTGTTACGGGAGTGTGCATTGCCTTCGGCAAACAGCTTTAGGTGTCGAGCTTCCTCTTTCTCAGTCAATGGCTGCGGAAAGGCGTTGTTTTTCACGTAGGAAACGAGTAGCGTCAATTCCTTGATGAACAGAGCGATAGCGCTAAATAGTCCGGGCACGGATGACACCTCCTGAGGTAGTTGCGAACTTACCGGCCTTTGTTACTTACCGGGCTTGCGGTCTGTTTATTGTATGTAGGCAGGTGCCCATCCGTGCCTGTACTCCGAAAACTGCTCCGTAACAATTTGCCGGATATCTTTCTGGAGCAACCTTCAATACTTAATTCGAAGCGTAGAGATCTCTTCGACACAAATCAACGCACTCCATATAGCCAGAGGAAAACCCGGGATAGCTTTACATTGTTCATCACTTGGTTTCCCCATTTTCTTTCAGTAGAGTATTAACTTCTTTCTAAATATGACAATGGAAGTGGCGAATAGACCATTGTATCTCCATCTTCATCTCGTTTTAAAATAATAGCAAACTCAGCACCATTACTTTCATCGCCTCTTGGCAACGGAAATATCATAGCCGGACAACGCAACTCATAATTATGAGGAAATTCTTTTCGAAAGTTCTCTAAAGCATAATTCAGAATCGCATCTATTTTGTCGGTAAGCACATTAAATCCACCTATTACAAAATCATTATATTCTTGGGAAGCGGTGTACTTCTCAAATAATTTTCTTTTATATTCCTCAACAGTACTAAAACAAACTTCCCAATCCAAAGGGAAAATGCCATCTCCCAAATAATAAGTGTATATTTTCATATTCTATCCATTTCCTTTCTCGCACCTCAACTAGTTATTTATATTCTAAACATGCAACCCCCCGCCCACAATGAACTTGCTTTGCTATTATGATGTTGGACCGCTTAAACACTAGTATGCATTCCATCATCAAGGAATATATTCATAGAGAGTTTCATATAAATGATATGAATCAACCTTTTCGACACATTCAAAAATTAAACTTAAGGAGGAATTTCAACATGGCAAAATTCAGTCAAAATCCAGACGACTATACTTTTTCCGTGGATCCTGTTGTTATAGCAGAGGAAAATGTTTCAACGAACGGAGATTCTAAAAATACTTTTCCGAAAAATGTTTTAATCGATAATAATCTATATTGGGAAAGTAGTTTAAGCGGTAAAGGTGGAGAAATCATCTTCAAATTAGATACAGGTAAGACAATCAATGATATTCTTTTAGCTCAGCCATCTTCTCGAGCTTTTATACTTTCATCTTCTTTTCACGGCTCTAATGACGGAGAAAATTGGTTTAGGTTAGGTGAAGTCGAAGCTTTGCCAACCACTGCAAAAACAACCTATCAATTTAGTAATGAGATTCCTTTTTCATATTATAAAATAATTGTACTTTCATCCGGGATGAGTAGTACAACCTCCTATTATGGTATACGATATATTCAGCTAAAAACCGCACTCATTAATGGCGTTCCTGCCTACAGAGCATCCAATATAAACCCCGCTATTGCGGAATAAGTTAAGTTAGTACACACAAAAAAAGGGGCTGGCCAACGCCGCCCCTTGATTCGTTCTATTTCATTTGAAGCATGTTATAAATCATCTCAGCCGCTTCCGCACGTGTGACCTCCTGCTTGGCCCGAAAGCTACCATCTGGATATCCTTGTACTAAATTTATCTCCGTTAGACCAAGTACATCCTTTCTGGCCCACTCGACAATTTGAGAGGAATCCGAGTATGCACTGCTTTCTTGCTGTGGTGTAGCCTTGATAATGTTATTCACCATTTTAGCCGCCTGCTCACGGTTAATGACCCGATCTGGGCCAAATTCTCTATTACTAAACCCGCGAGCGACCTGATCTTTAATCGCCGTTTTGAGAAGATCAACGTACCACGCCGATGGATTGATATCCTCGAAACCTAAAGTCACATCTGTTTCGAGCGGTAATTTCAAGGAACGGACCAGCATAGAAGTGAACTCCATACGCGTTACAGGTCTGTTCGGCTCAAACAGCGTGTGGGTTATTCCCTTTACTATACCCAAATCGGCAAGCACATTTATTTTTTCTTTATTAAATATCCGATCAATGTCACTAAAATGATTTGGCTTCTTCTCAACGGTTGAATCCTGAATGTGCTCTGTTTCTATCGGTTCCTTTATAACAGGCTGAATCGGTTTTACACTCTCCGCCCCTCCTGCTCCGCCACCTACGTCCACAGTATTACCCGTTGTTTTTCCATGCGCTTGTTTTGCCTCTGTGCGTTTTCCTTGACTATTTTCTGCCCAAAGTTGAACTGTATACAACTGCTTCTCTTTAAGTTGTCTCCAGATATAGCTTCGATCCTTACCACGATATAGCTCTGTTCCTCCTTCACTGGCAAGGACGAAAATATCATTCTCATGGTCTGATTCCCAATGGATGATAAATTCACTATTCGTTGTTTCCGTCTTCAAAAACGCAAACGCTGGAGACGGCAGCGTCTCGACCTGACCTTCTGTCTGCTTACCTTCACCACTTGTGTTCACTGGCTTAATGGTAATACGATACACTGTAGAACTGTCCAATCCATCTACTTTAAATTCATGGGTGGTCGTATGACCGATAAGCACCTCGTTTTGGTAGACATTGTAAGCATCTGCACCCGAAGCTTCTTTCCACGTAACAACCAAATCGGTATCTGTTACTTCTTTCACTGTCAATCTATTGTCTGGTATTTGACCTGGTAAAGCGCGATACGTGAAGGGAGCTGTATTACCTTCCCCCGTTGTATTCACAGCCTGTATACCAAACGAGTAAATCATACCAGGCTGGATATCTGAAAGTTTAATATGAGCATCTCTGGTGTTAAAAACTTCCCCCGTATCTTTACGGGTTACAGTATATTGATAAGCGCTCTTGATTTCTTCCCAGCTCAGTGAAATCTGGCCACCCTCAAGTGCTGTAACATTAACATTTTGTACTTCAGGAGGAAGTGTCAGCAGGTCACCCAACGCTGGCTGGCTGAAACCACTACTGTTCCCACTGCTCACTTGAAAATCATAGTTTCTCCCACCTGTTAAACCAGAAACAACCACACGTGGTTCCGTACTATAATAATTTTGACCGTTGATCGTTACCTTATATTGAGTTGCCCCATCAACTGGGGCCCATATTAATGTGGCATCGTGCTCGCAAACATCTACAGTTGCAAGTTGTATAGCCGAATCAGGTAGTGTTAATGCGTTGATAGATGTATCTTTACCCGTGCCACTTCGATTGTAGGCTTGTATTTTAATATTGGCAGATCTACCAGCAGGCAAGCCCTCAAAAGTATACGAGTGGATACCACGCGCAACCCGCACCTTCGGTTCATCGTTAACATTCAAGATGTATCCTTCAGCCCCCTGCACATCCTGCCACGAAACACCGATAGCATACACATCCTTCGTCACACTCGATAATGTAGCTACTCGATCAGGTAAAGTGATGACTCCCAGATGAGCATAGTCTCCGAATCCTGTTGCATTTTCAGCGGAAACGTTATAACCATACTCAGTTCCCGCCTGAAGATCAGTGTCGGTGAATTCTGTATACACATCTTTATAAACCGATACTTCGTCACGTTCTAGGGCGTAGTAGGTGGCAGTGATTACAGAATTCCACTTCAAGTCGATTCCATCTTCTCTTACAGTTACATTTCGGAATCCGTTCGGGCTGTCTGGTAGACTTAGAAAAGATACATGCTTTGCTGTACCCTCTCCAGTGTCATTAATAGCTGATACAGAAACATCGTAATATTTACCAGGCTTGATTCCCGTAATTGGATTATACACATCCTGTGTAACCGTATCCTTAAATATGATTTCTCCCGTACTTACGTCTGCTGCTGTAATATTATATTTGTTAGCTGATGAGACTGGCGTAAAGTCAGCCATGATTTCTGCAGAATGACGAGAGACAGGTCGTAACTGGATATGCTCAGGGGCATCAGGTAACGTTAATATATGGACTCGATTAGAATACGCATTACCTCCCACATGATTACTAGAACGCACTTCATATTCGTATTGCCGTCCTCCTTGTAGCCCTCTATCTGTAAAAGAATTTGTCGGATGCGTAACATCCCAAACCTCATTAGTTGTTAGATTTCGGACTGTATAAACGTAACCATCATCAAGACCAGACGGGAGAGTCCACTGCAAATCAGCTTCTGTATTTCGTATGGATGTCGCAGAGAGCACAACCGACTGGGGCTGCCTTTGAATGCGAAGTGCACTGCTGACCGTTTCATAAATGTTACCCACCCTGTCTTTGACCTTGGCATGAACATACCATTCACCTTCATCTGAAAGATCCATCTGGATTGTTGTATCGGCTGAAGCATCCCAGTTTTCTGGTGAATCAGGGCTGTTCGTGATTTTATACTGCATTGTGGATGACTCAATCCCCGAATGCTGATCGGCATATCGTATCCTCACATGAATATGGGTATCTTTCCATTCACGCGAATCCGGCGTCAGTTGAATCGTCGGTGGTTCCAAATCAATATAAGATATTGCGGATACTGGATCACTTCGATTCCCAGCTGCATCTACAGCTTGAGCAGTCAATTTTACGATACCCGAACCATTTAATATTCCAGACGAACCAGACACATAGGTGCCAGAACCCAATTGATATTCATAATGTACTGCTGTAGTATCCGTCGCACCCGATAGAGTAAACTGCACTGGCTTATTGGTATATCCGGTAGGTATCGTCACCTCGGAAAACGTAACTTTCGGAGGCGTTGGCTTGGTTCGATCAATCATGACCGATTGAGTCACGATTGGACTAGACACGTCGAGATTATTGATCGTCCGCGCTGATAATTCGTAAATCCCTTCTGCATTTAATGTAAAAGTACCCTTGTAGGTCAACCACTCCCCTGATGGAATCAAGCGATACTGTGTCATCTTAATTCCATTTGTAAGGTCACTTCCTGAATCAATGGTAATATTCACATCATGGTTCGTTGGGCCTGTTTCACTAGCCCGGATGACAGGAGCAGTCGGTCCCTTTTTATCAATGGTGACTTCTTTGCTTACTTCTTGGCTCACATTACCGACGCCGTCAATGGAGCGTGCATGTACCGTGCTTTTGCCATCTTTATTCACATGAAACACTCCATCATAGTCCTGCCAATCTTGATTCACAACGCCCGTCAAACGAAATTGAGTATGGGCTAGTCCAGAATAATCGTCTGTTCCCGGTTGTAATGAAATCGTATAGTCATTACTGTTTCCCGTTGCGTTTAGGATGGGTGGAGTTGGTGGCATCTTGTCTATTCGGACATTCCCGGAAGAAAGACCACTATACTGGTTATTCACGTCTACTGTCCGGGCATAGATCGTATTTACACCGTGATCATATACAGTAAAGGGACCTGTGTATGGCTGGAATGCTCCTCCATTCAGGCTATATTCATAGTATTTTAGCCCTTCAGGAGCCACGTCCCCATTTATCCACACGGTTACAGGTTCTTTGGTCCATTCTGTGACAGCCTGGCCCTCAGCGCCTGCATGAATCTGCGGTGGTTTAGGCATGAAATCCGATTTGGGAATAACACGGATTCCAAACTTGGATATTTCATTGCTTGTCTGTTGGTTAGTTCCCATCGCTCTGAAATATCGAACATCCCTTAATGTAATAGAGTCGGTGATATCTATCCATTTTCCCTGGTAAAATCTATCGGCATAGAATTTCGTTACATTAGTCCATGTGTATAAGTTCGTTCCGTTAGGCCTCCAACTGTCGCCTGCTGCGTTATTAGATGTATATATATCAGTATGATACGACCCTTCAATGTAAACAAAAATTCTATAATCAGAAGTCTTAATAGATCTTCCAATATCAATAAAACGATTTGTCGGCTGCGTAGTACCATCACATTTATACCTGGCCGAACCCATGCCAGTGTATACTTCCGTTGCTCCTATCCCACTTCCTGACCAAGAGCCCCAACTGTCGCCTCCACCCGGCAAATTGTTTTGGCAAAAAGGTCCTCCCATGATCTCCTGAGTAGCAGCTGATACCCTTTCCGGAAATATGGGAATTATCGTTAATAGTAGGACTACAGCCAAAAATCCGTACACCCACTTCCTATACTTCCTTACCTTTCGCTTATTTTTTCGATACATACACTTCTCCTTACTTTATTTTATTTTCAAAGAGTTTTACAAACTCGCTTCGGATAAAATAGAAAAAGCACCTCAAACGAAGGCGTTAATGCCTAAGTTTGAGGTGCTTCCTCTATATCACGAGTATGTTTTGAAGCTATTATACTTCGTTCCGAGCAAGTTGTAAACAGAACTGACAAATTATTTGAAAGTGTTAATGGACCTGAACGCCTAAGTTCCGAAAAAATCCTTGCATATTCTGCATGTAAGAATCCTGAGTAGCGGAAGATTCCTTAAGAAGATTTTGCATACTGTTCATAAAAGCAGAAGCTGATGTCGTATCCGCTTTGTCAAACCGATTGTTTAGCGGTGTGTTATTGAGCAACTCTGCGTTCTGTCCCGTACGTTCCTTGTATTTCTCAATCCAATCGGGATGTTGAGGAACCTTTTGCGCAAAATTTAACAGTTGGCTCAGCCCAGTTCCTCCACCTTTAATATCATTCATGTACGCAGTATATTTTTGAGGATCAACCTGCTTCATCACTTCCGACAGCTTGACATAATCCTCAGGAGCACCTGACGGACGATCTATTGGAGTCGTGTAGCTAATATCTCCGGTCTCTGGATCAGTGGATCGTGTCAAAGCAATACTAGCAATCTGGTTCATGGTTTCCAGAAACTCTTTGGCCTTGTCGCCTTCCATGTAATGATCGGCAATATACTTGGATTGAGTAACTCCCATCTCCAGCAGCACAGCTCGTTGACTCTCATCCGTTACTGTTCCGTCGACGATAAAATTAGATTCAATCATACTGTACACTGCATTAGACACTTCTTCTGGCTGACCTTCCAAAACCCGGTTTAATGAATCATTGATCTGTGTTGTACCGAAATACTTGGCAGCCTGTGATACAATAGCTCCTTCCGCCAACTGTCTACCGGCTTCACTAATCTCCACGGAGTCTTGAACTACCACTCTGGAGACCTGTTCTTCATGAAGCTGGGGTGGTGGAGCTTGCTTGCTTGTCGGATTGATCCGTAAGCTACTTGCATTAAGAATCGCTTGCTGTGCTCTAAGAGGTCCAAAATTCATTCTATTTCCTCCTGTCATGTTTGTAACAGGCAATCTAAGGCGTATGTATAGTGTAATGTGACCCTGTTTCTATATATATCGGACAAAGCATATATGGAATGAACATATGCTTTGTCCTAAAATTGAACAAATATTGAAACGAACTACTTTTGTTTCAGATATAAAATATTCAAGCAACAAGTTACCTTAAGTGTTAGCTTAATAACCCGTCCATCAGCCGCCATAAATACTATAGGCAAAGTGATATACAATATCTGTGTCTATAATCGAAGTACCTGACACCTGAACGGCTACCCCTGATAGATCATAGTAGTGTGTAAAACTGATGGCTCCAGACAGGTATTCCGCTATACTTCCAGTGGAAGATGGCAGGGAAAGAGTCACACTAAAGGCTCCATTCTGGTCCGTATAAGCTGTGCCTGTACGAGTACGATTTCCGCTGCTTTCAGTCCAGTTCTGATTCAACCAAGTCACATCAACAGGCGCATTTGCCACTGGATAACCATCAGTTGTCTTAACTACCCCCTTCACGGTAAGGTTGCTGCGTTGATTAACCCGATAATGACGACCATATGAGTAGTTCGGATAATCATTAGGACCATTAACAGAATCATAGCCGGTAATTTCAATTTTGCCAGCCCGAAGCACTGGCTTCAGTGTAAGTGTGTATAAATGATTGGGTGAATACTGATTGGTTGTGTACACTCGCACATAGTAGGTTCCTGTATTTAAGCTGACATTATGGTTCGTTTGCGGCAAAAGCGCCATTTGGTTTCCTGTAAGAGCTCCGTAGACTTCCGCTTTGTAGCCATAACCGTCCGAAACACTATCAAGCTTTACGTTCAAAGCATCATAATTGCGGCTGGCAGGGATCGTAACTTGGTACCAGTCATTATCAATGCCTGAATGAATGGAGCGTGAATTAAGCGATGAACCGCCCGTACTAAAGGTAAAGTTATAGGCATGGAAAGCACTCTCATCTGGTTCATATGCATCGTAGCTGGAGCTTGTATCGACCGTTAGATAGAAAGGATCATTGATGCTGGAACCCTTTTTGGCATGAACAGCAATCGCATATGCCTTTTCATATCCGGTAGCGTTACGGGTTCCTACGTTCTCAGGAAGTGAGGCAGCCCCCTGTTCATAATTGTTAAAATAAGTACCATAGGTGGATGCGTCAATGGCATTAGGATTAATGTCACCTGTCGTCATATCAAACTCATATAAGTATAAGTCATAGTCAAGCTGGGCTGAAAATGGACCATCCAACTGGGACTGCAACAATTCACCAGGCTGCAAATAGATCGGATATAAAAATTGTGTGCCTCCCTCTTGCGTAATCGTACCGGAATACGTAGCAGAGGAAACTGTGGCTGATGCAGCCATTGGGTTTGCCTTCAGCGAAGAAATGGGTTCCCTTTTCAATGATGTTGTCTCTGGTGTCTTGAAGTTGAGATTTTCTTGCATGACATAAACCGAAGACGTAACGTTGTCTGGCTTGTCTGCTCGCGTTAAACGCTTAATCACGTCTTCATTTCCAGTTGTTAGCTGAATATCGGATTCCACTTTAATCGCTTGATCCGATGTAGCCTCCGTACTTTCACTCGCATTCGCAGTCATTCCGAAAGCAAACAGGAGCATCATGCTTAACATAACTGCAATAGCCTTTTTGAACCTCTTCATACTGAAATCCCCTCTCAAATGGTTTAAGGAATTCCCGCTATCCCCGGATAAACCAGGGTGATTTCTAGGCTGTATGGCTCTATCATAAATCATCTTTGGTTCTATTGGAATATATTATGCAAAACAATTTCTATTTGTAATCTATGAAAACAAGACCATTTTCTTATTCTTGGTGAATAAACATGAAAAGTCGCTCTTTCAGAAATGGAAAGCCTCAGCTAACCATTCAAAAAAAGCGACTCTCATGAATCAAAACTACATTAAAGCATATCTTAATTTCGCAAGCTATAAGCAAACAGATAAACAATGTCCGTCGCACTAATCGAAGTTCCATCGACCTGAGCGGCAACTCCTGTAAGATCATAGTAGTGTGTGGAACCAATTTCACTTATATAATCTACATTTTTTCCTGTCGATTGTGGAAGAGAAAGGGTCACACTGAATTTACCGCTATCATCGGTGTACGTAGAAGCCGTTCTCGTACGGTTACCGCTGCTCTCGGTCCAGTTCTTATCCAGCCATACGACCGTGACAGGAGCATTGGGAACCAGTTGACCATCTGTTGTTTTCACAACACCGTTCACGATCAGACTGCTGCCTCCGTTAATACGATAATGACGACCGTAAGAATATGTCGGATAATCATAATAGCCATTGGAGTTATAGCCGGTAATTTCAATTTTGCCAGCTCGAAGCACTGGTTTAATCGATAGTGTATACAAATGGTCGGCTGAATACTGACTTGTGCTGTGCACTCGTACATAGTAGATCCCTGTGTTTAGGGTAACATTATGATTGGTTTGCGGTAGAAGCACCATTTGATTGCCAGTAAGAGCTGCATATACTTCCGCTTTGTACCCATAGCTTTCCGAAGTGCTGTCCAGCTTCACATTTAATGCATCATAATTACGGCCGGCCGGTACTGTAACTTGATACCAATCGTTGTCTATAGCGGAATGGATGGTGCGGAAGTTAATCGAGGAGCCTTTGTCGTTAACAGTAAAATTATAAGCATGAAAGGCACTGTCATCCGGCTCATAGGCATCATAGTTGGAGCTTACTGCTACAGTTAAATAGAAAAGGTCATTAATGCTAGCCCCCTTCTTGGCATGAACCGCAAGCGCGTAAGCCTTTTCAGCTCCGATCGAGTTGCGAGCTCCTACGTTTTCAGGAAGAGAAGCAGCTCCTTGCTCATAATTGTTAACATAATTCCCGTAGTTGGAAACATCTATTGGATTGGAATTAATATCGCCTGTCGCCATATCAAACTCATACAGGTATAAGTCATAGTCAAGCTGGGCTGAAAATGGACCATCCAACTGAGCCTGTAACAATTCACCCGGCTGCAAATAGATCGGATATAAAAACTGTGTGCCTCCCTCTTCTGTAATCGTACCGGAATATGTAGCAGTGGACGCTGTCGCTACGGTCGCTGCGGCTTTAGATGATACTGAGTTTGCACTGGCTTTGAGCGAAGGGGTAACTCTCTTTTTCAATACAGATTTCTGTGGTGTCGCCAAGTTAATATTTTCTGTAATGGTGTACACCGAATCTGTGATACTGGCAGGCTTGTCCGCGCGTGTTAATTGTTCAATAACACTTTCCTTATCAGTTGTTAGCTGCACATTGGAAACTGCTTGAATCGTTTGATCCGTCTTCACCTCTGGGCTTGCACTCGCGTTCGCCGTCATACCGAATGAAAGCAGGAGCATTGAGCTTAGTGTAACTGAAACCACCTTTTTAAATCTTTGCATACTGAAATCTCCTCTCAAATGTATTAAAAAAAATCAACCATTCTCCAAATATATACAGGGAAATTCTAGGATGTCCTTTTCTATCATAAAGTAATTCTGGTTCAAATGGAATATACTTCTTAAAACATTCTTATTTGTAATTCCATGTGAATAGGTTTAGGTTAATCAACTTAATTTCGACACTATTTTACCATAAAAATCCTACCATTCTCTTATTTATACGATATAATCAAATAATATGGATAGTTCTTTAAGACTATTAAATAAATCGAATTACCCATAACATACATAAAAAAGGGGAATACAGATGAAAAAACTTAGCGTGTTTATGTTAGTATTATGTTGCTTCTCCATTTTGGCAGCCTGCTCTACCGATCCGATAAAAAAAGATTTAATCACGTATGTAAATGATGGAATGCTTCCTTTGGCACAAGATGAAAAAGCAGTTACTGATAAGTATGAAGCTGTGACTGGAGATAACTTTACAGATGATGTTACACTATATAATGCTTTAAAAGACGATATCATCCCGGAATACACCAAATTTGTTGATAAGTTAGAAGCTGTAAAGACGGAAACTCCTGAGGTAAGAGCCGTCCACGAAACCTACATCAAGGCCGCCAGTACTCAAAAGGAAGCCTTCATTAAGATGCTCGATGCGTTGGATAAACAGGATCTGAACTTAGTCAATGAAAGTAACACCAAGCTCAGCGAAGGTAGAAAGCTATTCAGAGATTTTGGTGAACAAGTCAACACACTTGCTAAAGAGCATGATGTGGAGATGAATAAGAAATAAATAAAAAACTCCCTTTATGGGAGTTTTTTTATACTTCAGGATTTTGCAAAATCCTCACTTATGAATATTCGAAGCAAATTACCGCTTTACTTAATTCTTGGTCGTAAAATAAATAGACGGTATCCGCCCCACACGCTTGAAAATAATACCCGGTAATGGAACCGATATAGGCAAAAGTCTCACCATTGGGACATTTAGGTACATGAAGCAGGTTGGTTTGCTCGAATTGGAGCATCTCTTCCAGAGATTCGTCATATTCCTTGATGTAACTTTGAGCCTTGTCAGACTGAAAAGCGATATCATCCAAAATTCCGTTAACTTCAGGGAAACTCAGCCCCCAACCGCTGCTTTGCTTTTCCTCAAAATCACGGGTGAGCTCTTCCACAGACTTTTTGGTCTCCCCAAAGGAGGAATATGGATAAATTTTATTGTTTTCCAGGAAAAATGCTTTGCGAGCTTGGTAGTCTTGTTCATTAGCCATGTACACCTGTTCCAGTCCGTCCAACGCCATAACTTCTCTCTTCATACGTAGGTACGCTTTATCCCCGGTAGATTTCAGCGCTTCATAGGTGGCTTCCAATTGCTCTTTCTGATGAAGGCTAAAATAATTCCAGTCCGCTTCGAATTTGTATTTGCCGTCAATTACATCGAAACCCAGCATATCTTCCTTGGTATATGAGGTATGAAATTGCTGAGTATTTTCACCCACACAGCCTTCGTGTATTTCTTTTACGGAAACAAAATGCAGCCACTCGTCCTGCTCCGGGAATAAAAACTGAAGATTAATCGAGCAAATCGGCAGAAAGTGCTTGCGATGATGTTCAAGATCGCTGGCAAATACGTCCTCGTATGCTGGAAAACGTTTGATGAATCTCTCAGGTATGTTCATGGTACTCCCCCTATATTGAATGGTTTTCCGGCAGCCTTCTGATCTGAAACGTTCCTTCATTGGAAATCACACTATAGAGTTCATCAAATCCTTCTTCGTAGCTTGGGATCTCTAGTTTACTCATTACACTTTTAATACCGATTTCAGGAATATACTCTTTGCCTGTGCGCTGCTCATTACGCTTAATAGATTCTGCAAAATCGGGCTCAAAATAGTAGCCAATAATTTTAAATCCCTTATTTATACAAGCATCTATATATTTCTTCCGTTCTATAACAGTGGCATTTGTATTATCTACAACAAAGCGCTGCATTGTTTCGATGGAGGCATGTAGATAAATATTTTCCCTATTCCGTGTTTTAAGCATATCAAGGTTTATTCGCATATGTGTTTTGAAGAAATGTTCTTTATAAAATGTCGACTTGCCCGAAGCCTGAATTCCTATAAAAATGACACACTCCAAATCTACACATCCTTGTCCAAGTATACATATTGGTTAATATAATCTCTATTCTGTGAAAAAATCGGTGTCTCATGATCAACATCCCACTTGCTTCTGACGGCTTCGCCTTTGTTGTACTGTTGTTTGGTAATGCAAATTCCCCGCTTTTGCCAGACTGGAATATCGTTCCAGTTTATCCCTTTTTCCACAAAAAGCTTGTCTTGTAGCTGATTTCCGTTCAATCCTTCTAATTCTGAATGCCTGAAATGGGCTTGAGCCACCATAGAAATGCTGTTTTTAGTAGCATCTTGCTGTCTCCATAGAAAGTAGTTTGTAACCTCATCCTGGGGCAAGACCCATGCTCTCGCATCAAAAGTGGCTAAAGGCTGACCTGGGTAAACCTTTTGGATCTCCTCATTAAATTTGGCTGTAGTCAGAGAAGCAGATATGGACACCATCTTTTGAAGATTATTTTCAAACCAGGATTGCGTCGTTAATTTGTCATAATTCGTAAGAAGCAGTGAAATTTCATCGCTCTGATGATACACCAGTTTACATCCCATAATGTTATAGGCCAAATATTTACACGTCTCCCATAATGCAAAAATTAGTTTCTCATCAAAAGGTTTCGTCATCCCACGTGTAAAGGTATGAAAATGCGCACCATCAATTCTGATGATTACAGGTAAACGGCGTGGTAGGCTTAATCTATAGGCATTTTCATATTCCTTCATCCTATTTCCAAAATCATTTCTTTTCATAAACTATGTAGGTTCCTTTCATGATCCGTGATTTGCGCATAGAGTAAAACAATGTCTATCTTCCCCAATTGACATATATAAGAATTGTAACAAATTGGCTGATACATCGCTAGGAATTAAGAAAGACAAAAAAACTTAGCAGATGGACTTGCAGAGTCTTTCATTTTTTCTTGGTATCTATTCTCCAAATGTTAGGCTATAATAATTCCAGATTTTACTTTATTCCGATATGAAAAGGATGATATATATGAGCCAAAATCCATCTTCCATTCCGCGTCCGTTAGTCAGGGCTAATCAATGGGTAATTGTTTTATCTGTAGTTTTTACTTGGATTACAGGGGGATATGGGGTGCTAGTTATTCCTCTTATCGCGGGGTTGCTCGGCGTCCTTTTTAACTTCAATCCAGTAATGCGGATAGCCAAGCTTTTCTTGAAGAAAAGCCCCTCCTCGTATGTGCAGGAGGACCGAGAGCAGCAAAGGTTTAATCAGCTTCTTGCCGTCTTTTTTCTGTTGGTCGCTTGGGTAGGATTTATGCTCCAGTGGAGTATTGTCGCTTATGTATTCTCGGCCATGGTCCTGGTGGCGGCCTTGGTGGCTATCCTTGGTTTTTGCATAGGATGTTTTGTTCTCTACCAATGGTCCCAATATCAATATCGAAGAAGAAAAAACGTGTAAACAGAAACAGCTCTCTTTTCATTCCATTAGGACATCGTTAATTAAATCGAAGGTGCAGCCGAACTCTCCGACAATATGGATGCTATGTCGGTTCCGCCTTCTTTTTATTTTGCAGTAATATTATCTTCAAATACAAAAACGGAGATGGCTATATCTTCCTCCACTTTAATATCTGAAAAGAGGTGCAGCAGCCGGGAATCCATGTAATCCTCCAGTTCTTTATTGAAGTGTGTGGGATATATTTTTTGAACCATTTTGGTTCGGGCTGCATGCACCATCTCTTTCCCGGATTCTTCTTGTGCTAGAAACTTTTCAGATGGGGTTAAATTTCCATACAGCATCGTGATAGCCATATTATCTACAAAGGTCGTATGTATGCGTTCCGGGCCTTTCCCAAACAGCTCTTTACGTACTTTTCGAATAATTTCGTTAAAACCCGTTTCCCTTCTCATATCGCACCGCTCTCCTAAAATCTACTAAAATCCCTATTACTATTTCCATCATAACCGATTCCTATCATATAAAACAGAGACTAGCGAAAGTGATTTTTGGAACATGATTTTATCTGCAATTATAAGCGTTCATTAATTTTGATTAACATTTCCTCTAAAATTCGCTTCTCCTCTTCGGTCAGGGCTTGAACAATTTCGTCCTCCACCTTTTGGAAAGAGTCACTAAAAGCTTCAATCAATTCAATGGCTTTTGGTAAAACATAAATATTTTTTTGCCGTTCATTATTGGCCGGGATTTTGCGCTCGATGAATCCTTTTTGCTCAAGACCTTGAAGTATGCTTGTAATGCTGGCTCCGCGCAGATGAAACCGATCGGCAAGATCCTTCTGAATTAAATCATTTTCTTGATTCTCGTAGATATATTTAATCATTTTTCCTTGTTGAGCATTTAATCCCAACTCTTTTATGCTCTCGTCCGCTCTTTTCTTTAACTTAAGACCAATAATCTGAAACAAATCCAGATAAACCGTATCCTTTTGGGTTTTCATAATCATATCTCCTCAAATTATTAGAAGTCTAATTGTCAGTAAATAAACTATATAAATCTCTAAACTGTTTGTCAAATGAAAATCAGTTTATTGACAGTTATAAAACTAATAGTTAGAATTCTAAGTGTTTAAGATTGAACACTAAGGAGGAACGACATGAAGAATGTAACTCAAAGCTCTACGGTAGAAAAAGTTACAGCGATTACGAATGTACGTATTTTCGATGGTGAAAAAGTTATTGAGCCCAGAAATGTTGTCATCCATGGGGAAACCATTATTTCGGTAGGCGGAGACCTTCCGACACATGCAACGATCATCGATGGGGAAAATGCGACATTATTGCCCGGCCTGATTGATGCGCATGTCCACACTTCAATCGGTGGGTTACGAGATGCTTTAAAATTCGGCGTCACGACAGAACTCGAAATGAACGGCAGTTTTACAGAAAGAGGGCGCAAGATCCAGTTGAAAAACGTGAATGACGTCGCCGAAGTCCGTTCTGCCGGCACAGCGATCACTGCTCCAGGTGGTCATCCGGATGAATTATTGCAGGATGAGGATGAAATTCCGGAGTTCGTATTAAAGGAATTGGAGAAGTTACCTAAGGAAGACCGGGAAGCTATGCTAGCCGCCTACGCTCACGATCACGAAGAGGTGCCCCAAGTGACGACAGTGGAAGAAGCGATCAAACATGTGCATACCCAGGTGGAGAGTGGCGCCGACTATATTAAAATCATGATTGAAGAAGGGACGGTCTTGGGTGCCCCTGGACTACCTATTTTAAGCGACGAGATTTTAAAAGCAGCCGTGGCAGAAGCCCATAAATTCGATAAAATTGTCATAGCCCACGTCTTGACGGCTGATTCTTCGCAAACCGCCATCGATATGGGAGTCGACGGATTGGGTCACTTATTTCTCGACAGGCCCGAATGCACATCCGAGTTGGTGAAATCCATAGCGGATTCAGGCGCATTTGTTATACCGTGCTTAGTATTGAACTCATCCATTCTGGGAAATCCGGCATCAGAATTGGCGAATGATTCACGTGTTTATTCCAAATTAAGTCCAGAATGGATCGATATTTTGAACTCAAGCTTCCATACTTTCCCGCAAGGCAATTTGGAGAATAGCTTTAAAAATGTGATGGATCTTCACCGTGCCGGTGTGGATATTCTGGTCGGGACGGATGTCGCCCCCGTTCCTGTTCCCAATCTTGGCGGTCTTGCTCATGGAGCCAGCGTTCATCATGAAATGCAATTGCTGGTTGAGGCCGGATTTACTCCCATAGAAGCGCTTCAGTCGGCTACTGCGAAACCGGCCCGTTGCTTTGGGCTTTACGATCGCGGCTGTATTACCGAAGGTGCGCTCGCTGACCTTATACTAGTAAACGGTGATCCGACAACCAACATCTCGGATACCTTGTCGATCAAGTCCGTATGGTTCAAAGGTGTACAACAACTATGTTAATCAGAGCCTCTCGAACAGAAACAACCATCTAATCTCATTTGTACGACTTCCATTTTTACTTTCCGAGGATAGCTTAATCTTGTTGCCAACGCAAAAACACCTCCAAAGTTTATCCTCATATCTTACGACATGGGGATTCTCTTTGAAGGTGTTTTAATTGCAAGGAACATTGTAAAAACGTACAAGCAGCGGCCCCACATAGTTTCGCTATGCACTAGTCATAAAATATAGGACTTACTCGTAGGCACCGATGTTCACCGCGGCTCCCTGTACTCTGGGCTTCCCGTCAATATCCAGTGTTCCAATGATGGCACGGTCCGTGTTCCCGGCATCGATCGCCGGTGACGAAGACTGCAAATGGAAGTCGCTGTTCGCGGCATTCACGAATTTAGGATCGGCAAACAGAGAATGCGTATCGTTGCCGGTCCCCGATTTGTACGCAGAGAATCCCGTATACTCTTTATTTTTCCAGATCCAGTTAGCTTCCGAACTGCCGCTCGGAGCAAAGTATAAGTTATAATCCATAACATTGCCGGAATTTTTGGTGTATCCATTGGAGATCAGCATATCTGTGGAGCTGGCCACGAAAATATTGTTTTTGATCACATTGTTTCGCGTATCGTACTGAACCAAAAGCTGGCCGCTTCCGTCGTCAAATGTATCGTTCTTGTATAGCGTATTGTTCACGATCTTGCAGTTTACCGTTGAGCCGCGCTCCTCATTGTAACCGCCCATGGCAATACCAGTCAGCCGGTTGTTATATATCACGTTGCTGCGGACTGTAATATTGCTGGTGGCTTTGCCGGCATGCTCGGAGGCCATTTCGACGCCGATGTCGTTGTTGTAACTGTAGTTCTGCTCGATAATGCTGTCCTTGCCTCCATCTACATAAATACCGCCGGCCGAGTTGTCATCGCTCTTGTAAGATGGGTTATTTTGAACAGAATTATTATACACCCGGTTGCTCTTCACTAGCCCGTTTCGCGCCTGATCGTAAGCAGTATTCGGCGCAGTTCCCTCAAAACCGATCAGATCAATCCCGATGTTGTCATTATCGTGAATGAGGTTGTCGGTCACCGCAAAGCCGTCCACGTTGCCGTTTAAAACGAGCGATTCGCTGGAGCCCAGCACGAGATTGTACAGCTCATTACCGCTGATCGTAAGGTCGTGAATCGAAGCCGGAGCTTTCGTGCCATAAACAGCGATACCGTGAGCGTCCCGGCCCAGCCGATCTTTGCCGGTCGGGGTGACCGTGTTTTTGATGTCATGGATTTTGTTGTTGGACAGATTAATGAAGCCGCCCGAACCGTGGACATAAATACCTACGGGCACCGTGTTCTTGGAAGCAGTGGTAAAATTACGGATTTCAAACCCCTGAACGGTAACGTGATTGACATCGGCCAGTTCGATCAGCCCTTCGTTCCCGCTGACCGAAAGTCCGCTGCCATCAATAATGGCGGTCTCTGTCCCATAGTTGGTGAACACAATTGGACCCTGCGAAGCGGAGCCAGAGCGGGTAATCTTTAATTTCTGCTTGTACACGCCGCCTCGGACGTAAACCGTGCTGCCCGCAGGAGCCACGTCAGCCGCGTGCTGCAACGTCTTCCACGGCGCATCGTTCGTTCCGGCATTAGAGTCGCTGCCGCTCGTGGACACATAATATTCTGTACCGGCCGCGGAAGCAGCGGGAGGTTGCACATTTCCGGCCACCAGACCAAGCCCGAAAACCATGGCTAAACCTACCAGAAACATTTGCCCGAATTTCTTCATGGTTCCCCATCTCCCTTTGCTTATTTTTTTGTAAATTATACCACAAAAATTCACCGAATCTGTTACGCCTGCAAACGGAGTACCGCCTCGACCTTCCGCGAGTCTCCAGTACCTCAAATGCCAAGAGTTGGAGAGTGAATGAAGAAGTCTAAGAGTTTTATTTTCTCAAGACAAATAAAACACAGCCTACCCTATCGGCAGACTACGCATGTTCTTACTCCAACGGACTAATCCTTTACCAGTCGATTAGAAAGCATCAACATAATAAAAGAGAATAAAATGATGACAGCTACCCAGCTCCAAGAGAGTGTCATATTTCCGACCTCGGACGCGGTGTAAATCGCTGTAGGCAGGGTTTGGGTCTGTTCAGGAATATTACCCGCAAGCATCAGCGTAGCGCCAAATTCTCCTAACCCTCGGGCAAATCCGAGAATGTATCCTGAAATGAGTGGTCGGTAGGCAAGGGGCATCGTAATGTGGCGAAACACTTGCCATTCGTTGGCACCTTGCGCACGTGCAGCCTCCTCTACCTCTGGGTCTACAGCTTCAAAACCTGCTTTAATGGTACGGTAAGCCAGTGGAAAAGCAACAACTACGGCCGCCACCACTGCAGCTCCCCATGTAAATACAATCGTCTGCTGGAACAAGCTTTCGAAGGCAGTGCCAATCCAGCTTTTCCTTCCCAGCAAGATGAGCAAAATAAAGCCGACAACAGTGGGAGGCAAAACGAGCGGAAGAAGTAGGACGGTCTCAATCACGCTGGTTCCCCTCCGCGGCGTGCAGTTCGCCATCATCCGCGCTACCACAGTAGCTAATAAAAAGACGATGATGCTGGCGACGACAGCAACTTTAACAGATACGATAACCGGAGGAAGAAAAGCTGACCAATCCAACGGAACCCCCTCCTTTATCTGTGAATTCTATTTTCCCGCCATTTCTGTAGGGGCTGAAAATCCATCTTTACTGAACACACTCATAGCTTCATCTGTCCGTAGAAAATTAAGAAACTCGCCTGCTTCCTGGCTGTGTTTGGTTGCTTTTACAATGCCTTCAGGATACAGGATGGGTGCATGCAATTCCTCAGGCACTTCCAGTGCTATGACCGTTTTATCAGATGATTTGGCATCCGTCAGATAGACGAGTCCTGCATCGGCGTTGCCTGTTTCAACATAATTTAATACCTGTCTTACGTCCTTGGCGAATACCATCTTAGGTTCCAGCTTGTCCCATAGTCCAGCCTTCGTTAACGATTCTTTGGAATACTGTCCGGCGGGAACGGTAGTAGGCTCCCCAACAGCCACTTTCAGGTAAGAAGGACCCATCAAGTCATTGAGCGTAATGCTTTTGTTATCTGTGCTTTTCGCCTTATCTTGTGGAACAACCACAACCAGTTTATTTTGAAGCAACACGTTATCCTTTTCCACCAATGAAGCATCCGTTAATGCCTTCATTTGCTTCATGCCCGCCGAAATAAATACGTCAGCGGGTGCGCCTTGTTCAATTTGTTTTTGTAATGTACCAGATGAAGCGTAGTTAAAGGTAAGTTTGATATCTGGGTGCTGTTTCTCATACTGGTCCTTGAGCGTATTCAGACTATCTTGAAGACTTGCAGCGGCAGATACGACTAGTTCTGTCTTGGGTGCAGACTGTGCCGACTGTACAGCAGCCGGAGACGAGCACCCCGCCAGAACCCATGCCAACAATCCAACGAACGTGAATATGTACCCAAATTTCTTTTTCAATTTGTTCTTCCCCTATCCTATAAATTCCAAAATGAGATGACGAAAATGTGATGGCGAAAATAAGAAAACATTGTACATCTCATAACGGGTCGAATCTATTGGGTCAACCCAAATATTTGTGATAAATCGATCTCGCCTCAGCGATGTCCTTCGTCCCATGAATTAAGACGCGTCCATCCTGAAAAAGAACGATTCGATGCGTTCCGATAACAACGGATACCAGGTATGGATTATGCTCCACCTTGCCCCCCTGACGGGATAACAAACGTGCCGCTTCATTCAGATCACGTACAGTACCCGGGGCCGGGCGGATTTGAACCGTATCTCGTCCGCACAAGACAGCCGTTTTAGCCTGATGCTCCGATTGTAAAAAAGGATACACAGGGGACTCACCACATGTTGGACAATCAGCTTTCTTCATGGCGCTGATTTGGATCGCCTGATGCTGATTGTTCCACAGATCGAAGGAAATCAGCTTACCCTGTAAGGCTGATTCGTTCCCGGTGAGCAGCTTCAATGCCTCGGCGCTTTGATAAGCCGCCACCATCTGTACAGCCGGGCTAATCACACCGACCGTATCACAGGTCGCACCGCCGAGCGGTACGGTTCCGAGCAGGCAATGCAGGCACGGTGTCTGCCCTGGCACGATGGTAAAGGTTGTCCCATAGCTGCCCACACACGCCCCGTAAATCCAAGGGATTCGATGCTTGACCGCATAATCGTTCATAAGCAGACGTGTATCGAAATTGTCGGTGGCATCTACGATGAGATCCACCCCTGCTGCGATATCGTCGATTTCATCTAGCGAGACGTCCCGGACTAGCGCACGAATGTCCACGTCCGAATTGATTTGCTGCAATCGCTTCTGCGCGGCCACTGCCTTGGGGATCTGATCACGGGCATCCGCTTCGTCATAGAGCTGTTGGCGCTGCAAATTGCTCCAATCTACATAATCGCGGTCTACCAACGTCAGCCGTCCGATGCCCGCTCGCACCAGCATGTCAGCATTGGCAGTGCCCAGTGCGCCGGCCCCCACCATCAGCACGTGCTTACTACGGATATTTTGCTGGCCTGTCGGTCCAATTTTCGAGAATAATTCCTGTCTAGAATAACGGGCATGAGACGCATGCGCATGTGCTTGTGCAGCAACTTCTATTTTCTGGATTTTGTCCATTTCTGACATCGTTGGTTTACCCTCCATACTTATCCATTGATAGCTACAAGTTGATCAGACAAGCTAAAAGCTCAGATGTCCTCGTCCTTATTCGAAAGCTTTGGGGTATTTTGAGGATTCCAGCCACCCAGCTGATGCCCCTTCCATTCTGAGCCGTCCTCCCACACTTCCTTTTTCCAAATCGGTACGATTTGCTTTAACTGTTCAATGGCATGGCGGCTGGCTTCGTAGCAAGTATCGCGGTGTGCAGCAGAGACAGCAATCACCACACTCGTCTCTCCAATTCTGACCGTGCCAAGCCGATGTGTAATCGCAGTACGTGTAGAAGGCCAACGCTCTGCAATTTCGTCACCAATCTGCTTCATCGTGTTCATGGCCATCGGGACATACGCCTCATATTCAAGCAGCACCGTTCGCTGACCTTGCGTGAATTCCCGAGTCGTACCATTAAAGGTCAGCGAGGCGCCATGAGAAGGGTCGAGCACCTTTGAGGTTACTTCATCGGCATCAATCGGGTCGTACGTAATGGCAAATAAACCACATTTTGAAACGACCGTCTCCATCCCGGGTGCTGACTGATGAAGAGCAATTGCATCTGATGGAAGCACAAGTTCATCTGGAGAAGCCAGCTTTTTATGATGGGTAAAAAAAGAACCTGGCAGTTGTGAAGTCACTTCCGGGTACAGCTCATTCAGCCTTTTTCGAATGTCTGCCATGGTCACCGTTTCCTGTGAAAGTTCTACTGTGATCACATCATCAAGTTGCTCCGCCATACCTGCGAATAGCTGAATACGGTATTGCATATGATCTGCCCCCTTGCACCTATTCTATCGAATTCATCTATCTATATAATAGAATTTACCCTCCTGAAACCGGAGGAATAATCGCAATCTCATCATATATACTCACGAGGTCCTCAGGAGCGGCGTAGGCTTGATTTCTGGCAACAAAAGAACCCTGCAACTGAGCTGCCGATTCAGGGAAACACTCGGATAGCAAGTCTTTTAACGCGGCAACGGTCATCGTTTCTTGCTCAGTAGGCACCATAATTATAGGCCCTCCCATCTGTTCCGCAAGTCCGGCAAATACTTGAATATGATAGTTCATTTAACATGCCCTCCTTTTCAGTACAGTGAATGTCCACCACATATGTACCAAGAAAAACCAACATGAATGAATACCCCGAAAGGTTTTATTCCATGCTGGTTAACTATGACGGTGTACATTGAAGATTTGTATATTATATTTTAGATTCGACCAGTTCATCAATCCGTTCAGTATGCGTATACACATTCAGAGAACGACTGCGTATAAAGCCGACGGTCGTAATTCCCAGATCCTCAGCCAACTCAAGTGCAAGCTCTGTGGGAGCTGACTTGGACAAAACAACTTCACAGCCAATCTTCGCAACCTTCAACAAAATTTCAGACGAAATGCGTCCGCTGAATACTATGATTTTGTCTTGCAATACAATATCATGTTTTAAGCAATGTCCATAGATTTTATCCAGCGCATTGTGTCGGCCGATATCTATTCTGGACAGGATCATGCCGTCTTTATCGCACAACGCTGCATTATGAACACCACCGGTCTGTTGGAACGTAAGTGCCGAGCTTTGCATTAAATTCATCAAGCGGAAGCAATCGTCAAAGGACAGCGTAACATGGGTGTCATTCATTCTTTTTGCCACTTTGGCATCATTCATAAAATAAAAGCCCTGTCTACTTTTACCGCAGCAGGAGGTAATGTACCGTTTGGAATGAAAGTTTTGATAAAACTCATTCATTCGACGGGTTTTAATATGAACAAAACCTTCTTTTTCCTGAACCCAAATATCTTCGATATCATCGTACCGTTGAATGACGCCTTCAGAGGCCAAAAAACCTACCGCCATATCCTCCACATACTCCGGTGTACAAACCATGGTAGCAAATTCCTGCTGATTGATTTTGATGGTCACCGGATGCTCCGTCACCACAGTGTCTTCAAAACGCTTGATCTGACCGTCACGATAACGTAGAATCTCACGTTTTACCTCAGCTGGCTTTTCCATGTGCTCCACTCCCTTGTTTCTGACAGGCTGGCTCTTCGGCTCACCCGCCGATGTGTGACATTTCAATTTTAGATGTTGCTTGCTGTGTATGATTCAGCCGTTCCTCTGAATAGCGATCGGTACGTTCTCTCCAAACACGCTCAATGTAAGCTCTAATCTCGTCATCGGACTGTTCGGAACGCAGCATCGCGCGAAGCTTGTACCCTTGCGAGGCAAACAGGCACGTGTACAAGGAGCCTTCAGCAGAAATTCTCGCTCGTGTACATGTGGAGCAGAAGGCGTCCGTAACAGACGAAATAATGCCGATTTCCCCGTCTCTGTCCTGATACCTGTAGCGCGTCGCCACCTCACCTTTGTACTGGGGTGGGACAGGCTCTAACGGCATATGCTCGTGAATGGCTTCGATGATCTGCTGCTTGGAAACGACCTGATCCAATTTCCAGCCATTGGTGTTGCCTACATCCATAAACTCAACAAAACGTAAAATATGCTTTTCCTTTTGGAAATAGTCGGCCATGGGCACAATATCCTGATCGTTAAAGCCCTTTTGCACGACCATATTTATTTTCACCTGCATCCCTGCTTGAGCCGCAGCCTCAATACCATCCAGCACCGCCTTTACACTGCTTCTGCCCCCGTTCATTTGGCGGAACCGATCATCATCGAGCGAATCCAGACTAACCGTCACTCTCTTTAGTCCCGCCTCTCGCAGTGCTACAGCATATTTAGGCAAAAATACGCCGTTTGTCGTCATTGCAATATCTTCAACCCCATCGAGTTGAGTTAACGAATGAATAAGCAAGGACAAATTTTTCCTCAGCAACGGCTCGCCACCAGTAATACGCAGCTTCGTAACACCCAGCGAGACAAAAATACGGGAAAGGCGCGTAATTTCCTCAAAGGTCAATATCTTTTCTTTTGGCAAAAACGGATAGTCATGGCCAAATATTTCTTCCGGCATACAATATCGGCACCGAAAATTACATCGGTCTATGACGGATATTCTTAAGTCCCGTAACGGACGATTCCATTGATCGTCGCTCCGGTTCGCCATCCTGTTCACCTCAATCCGTCTTCATTAATAAAACTCTTTACACTCTAAATTGGGACGGTATTTCCATTCATTTTATACTGAACCAAAAAACCGGCATCACAACAACTTCTTCGCTTATGAATATCGAAGAATCTGCTAAATGCCGGTTAATTTATCTACATCAGGATTTTACGAATCCCACATCATGTGATATAGAAAAATCAAACTAACAAGCGCTGCGACAAATAAAATATACGCGATTCCCACGTACACTCCATTTACGATTGCTCTGAAATAGATTACATTCCTATTGTTAGCAATCCTGGAACGTTTGTCAATGATTTTTCGATTTCTCAGACGATAATCATTATCAATTAAAAAATTAATAATGTACCGTTGAACTATCTTAAATTTTACGTTATAGTTACACGAGATGACATGCAGAAAATGACATATCTAAGTTATTCAGAAGTTATTGATATACAGACGGTGCGTACTGTCTGTTATTAATACATATTCAAATGGCGGATTGGCCTCCAGGACCTAGAGCTTGGTCACTACTCCACCATAAACACAAGTGCTGGAACACGAGCACTTGTGTTTATGGTGGAGTTTTTTTATTCCTAATTTTTAAATTTAAAATCTGAAAGGAGCCTGAACCGTGACTGATAGTGCGATCAAAATTACATTAAACGGACAGGAACTGAAAACGAAGAACAGCGCAACGATTCTTGAAGTGATTAACGAAAACAACATCGCCCATCCCCAGCTGTGTTACGTTCCCGAAGTCGATCCGATCCGTACCTGTGACACATGTATCGTGGAAGTGGACGGAAAACTTATGCGTTCCTGCTCGACACTGGCTTCCGATGGAATGAATATTCATTTACATTCGGATCGCGCGAAAGCAGCTCAAACCGAGGCTATGGACCGATTGCTGGAAAATCATCTCCTCTACTGCACAGTGTGCGATAACAACAACGGTAATTGTACTTTGCATAATACAGCAGAGCTAATGGAAATTGAACATCAAAAATATCCGTATCAACCGAAAGTTGACCCGACAGAAGTAGATATGTCTCATCCTTTCTATCGATATGACCCCAATCAATGTATTGCATGCGGCCAGTGCGTAGAGGTATGCCAAAACCTTCAGGTCAATGAAACGCTCTCCCTTGACTGGGAAGCTGAACGCCCTCGCGTCATATGGGACGACAGGGTTGCGATTAACGATTCCTCCTGCGTTAGCTGCGGTCAGTGTGTAACCGTCTGCCCATGCAATGCCTTGATGGAGAAATCCATGCTGGGAGAAGCAGGCTTCATGAGTGGCATGAACAAGGATTTATTAAATCCGATGGTGGATTTAATAAAGGAAGTGGAGCCGGGCTATAGTGGGATTTTTGCTATTTCCGAAGCCGAAGCAGCGATGCGTGAAACCCGTACGAAAAAAACGAAAACCGTCTGTACGTTTTGCGGTGTAGGTTGCAGCTTTGAAGTTTGGACCAAAGACCGCAAAATTTTGAAGGTACAACCTACCTCTGAGGGACCTGTTAACGGTATCTCGACATGCGTAAAAGGGAAATTTGGCTGGGATTTTGTGAACAGTGATCAGCGTCTGACCTCCCCTTTAATTCGTCAAGGTGACGAATTTGTGGAAGCAACCTGGGAAGAAGCCTTGAGCCTGATGGCCAGCAAAATGGGAGCTATTCAAGAAACTTACGGCGGTGAGGCACTCGGCTTTATTTCTTCGTCCAAATTTACCAATGAAGAAAACTATTTGATGCAGAAGTTGGCTCGTCAGGTCTTCCAAACGAATAACGTCGATAATTGCTCACGGTATTGCCAATCTCCTGCGTCATGGGGGCTGCAATACACCGGAGGCATCGGTGGGGACAGCGGTACGATTAAAGACATTGCCAAAGCAGGTTTGGTCATGCTGGTCGGTTGCGCGCCGGGAGAAGGACATCCAGTGCTGGCTACTCGTATCAAACGTGCGCATAAGCTGCACGGTCAAAAGTTGATCTCGGTCGACCTGCGCAAGCATGAAATGGCAGAACGCGCAGATCTGTTCATTCGTCCGAAGCAAGGTACTGATTATGTATGGTTATCCGCTGTAGCCAAATACATCATTGAGCAAAACTGGCATGATGCAAAATTCATTGAAGAGCATGTAAACTTCTATCCTGAATATTTGAAGTTACTAGAGCGTTTCACCCTGGAATTTGCCGAACAGGAAACTGGTATTTCCAAAGAGACACTGATTGAGGTAGCGACTTTGATTCACGAAGCCGACGGCACTGCCATTTGTTGGGGCATGGGTGTGACGCAAAACATCGCAGGCTCTTACACTTCGATTGCAATTGCCAACCTGCTGCTGGTGACTGGAAACTTTATGCGTCCGGGTGCAGGCGCATATCCGCTTCGCGGACATAACAATGTTCAGGGTGCTGCCGATATGGGTACGATGCCGGATATTTTCCCGGGCTATCAGCCCGTGACGAACGATGTCATTCGTGCCAAGTTTGAAGCGGCCTACGGCGTACAAATTCCAGGTCAACGCGGACTGGACAACATTCAGATGCTGGAAGCTATTGAAACAGGTAAGCTCAAAGCGATGTATATCGCTGGAGAAGAGATGGCATGGGTGGATGCTGACTCCAACCATACCCAAGAAATGCTGGCGAACTTGGATTTCCTTGTCGTTCAGGATGTATTTCTGAGCAAGACAGCTGAATTCGCTGACGTTATTTTGCCAGCCGTACCTTCACTCGAAAAAGACGGAACCTTTACGAACACCGAACGTCGTGTTCAGCGTCTATATGAAGCACTCCGCCCTCTAGGAGACAGCAAACCAGATTGGTGGATTTTCAGCCAATTTGCCAAGCATATGGGATTTGATTGGGATTACAGCCATCCAAGTGAAATTTTTGAGGAAATGGCGTCGCTCACTCCATTTTTCTCCCAATGTAATTATGACGTTTTGGAAGGCTGGAATAGCTTCCACTGGGGATCGCCGGATGGTAGCAATACACCGTTGCTGCACACCAACGGCTTTAACTTTCCGGATAAAAAAGCGCGTTTGGGACTTTTCGAATATGTACCACCGAAAGAGTACCCCGTTGAATTCGATTTGACCTTAAATAATGGTCGACTGCTTGAACAGTTTCATGAAGGAAATATGACGACCAAATCAGCGGGTATTCAGCTCAAACTTCCAAAAGTATTTGTGGAAGTGTCACCTGAATTGGCTGAGGAGCGCGGAATCACTAATGGATCGCTGATTCGATTGGAATCCCCTTATGGTGCGGTCAAGCTACGCGTTCTGGTTACAGACCGCGTGCAGGGAACTGAAATTTATGTGCCAATGCACTCTACCAGCCATGATGGTGCGGTCAATCTGTTAACTGGTGGAGCGTTCGATGTGGTCACCCGTACACCGGCCTATAAACAAGCCAAAGTACGGATGCAAATTTTGGAGGTAGACGGTCAAAATCCACTACCACGTATCAATCCGCGTTACAAAAAACGTCATCCGCAAAATGGGGTTGAAGTGGACCGTAAGTGGAACCGTCCCGGTTATGTCGATTTGGTGGATCAAAAATAAGGAGGTCAAGCCGTGGCTAAGCCTATTTCAATTGTGAGAAAACGCGTTCTGACAGAAGAAGAACGGCAAAAACAATCGCTGGATCAGCTTACTGCTGATCTGGCGGACAATGGGGCGGCATTGCAGAAGACGCTTGAAATCGTACGCGAGCTGCACGACAGTGGTCTTCTCGAAGCAGCTCAGTCTATGCTAAAAGCCAAAGAAAGCATCGCCAAAATCGCTGTAGGACAAGCGACGCGTAAGCCTGTGACGAACATCATCAATAATCTCATGGGAGCAGCAGGGATGCTGTCTGAGGTAGACCCCGAGCTGATGAAAAAGCTGACAAATAGCGTTACTAATGGCCTGAACGAAGCCGAAGAACATCTAAAGCAGAATAAAAAGACTCGTCTGCGCGATCTTATGAAGGCGATGAATGATCCAGATGTAAACCGGGCAATGGGATTTGGTATTCATTTTCTCAAAGGAGTGGGAAAAAGTTTGTCTGATAAATAACTCATAGAGCGTGAAGATGGAAGACTAGTAAACAACAGACAATAAAAAGAGCTGGCTCCGAAAACGGAGGCAGCTCTTTTTATTTATTTTTTATCCACCTGCAATAGCGTCACCGTTTTAAGAGAAACAGCATCTTTTATTTGCTCCTCTGCGATGACCTTGAGCTTAAGCAAACTGGCAATCTTCGACGTATCCGGCTTGGAAAACAAGCGCCATAGCTGCGGATCAGGCAGTGAATCATACAGCTTTGTATGATCGTATTCCTTGCGGTGCTGCTGTATAATCTTGACTCGGTAGTTGCCAATTTCCCAATCTGATACTTCCTGCTGTGCACAATGAGCGGTAATGTCATTACGCAAATCAGTAAGTTCACCTTCAATTTCTTTTTGCTTTTGCTTTAACTGGTAATAGCGACGTACCTTGTTTTCCAATCCCATCACGCTCCTCTGCTTACATATGTATGTTTGCAGAAGCGTTTTAGGACAAGTTTTGTAATGTTAGGATTGAAGGTATAACTGCAAAAGCATTTCCCGGGTAATGGAAAGGTCCATAAGTTGAGAGCATCATCATCCAAACTTTATTTAGGTACATTCGTCCCTGGATTTACAGGCCCTGCTCCTTGGGATTTCCCCTTACGTTTCATGTAATTGGCCCAGTATGCCGTCAGAATAGGTACTAAAATCGAGGTCACAATGACCGAAGCGGCAACTAAGGCCGTTGCAGATTGCGCAACAGGCAGAAACTCAGGCTTGATATTGGCGACAATGACTGGATTGGCTACTGCTGCTCCTGCTGTACTAGAGGCTGCAATTCCTGCTGTACCGTTGCCACCACCGATATATTTGTCCGCCAAAATCAGTGGAATACCTGTAATGATAATGACAAAAACACCCAATAAAATACCAAGCATACCTGTCTGGACAATGACACTCAGGTCAATGGAACAACCAAGTGCAAAACCGAAAAATGGAATCAAAGCTTGCGTTGCGTTCCCAAAATATTTTCGGAAATCATGATCCAGATTGCCCAACATAAAGCCGACCAAAAATGGTAATACCGCCCCCACAAATGTCTGCGGTTCAAAAACGGCCAGCCCAGTGCTACCCAAAATAATCATGGTCACCAACGGACCCGATTCCAGTGACATCAGTACAAATGCTCCTGCCTCTTCCTTGGAGCCATACTGCTGCATAATGGAGGCGTATAACCCGCCGTTCGTCATATCCATAGCCGAGATCAGCGCCAGCACCGACAAACCTGCAAATAGTCCACTTTCTACACCACCAACAGGCAGCAATCTGGATGCAATGATCGCCACTACCCACGCAACCGCGATTTTGGTCAATACGAGCGTTCCTGATTTACGCAATACAGTACCCGTCGCTCGCACATCTATAGAAGCACCCATACAAAAAAACCACACTGCTAAAATGGGTACCGTACCTGTCATCAGCCCCTTGGTAAAAGATCCAAAATAGTCGCCTGCCCATGGAGTAAATGTATGAAAAAGTGCGCCAATAAACAGCGGCACCAGCATAATGCCCCCTGGAATTTTATCAATGTTTTGTTTAATTTTCATTACTTCGTTCAACCCTTTCGTTTTTGCCAATGCAAAAACAAGGCCGTATTACTTGCGGCTCAAGCCGAGCTCGGGAATCAGTCTTGCGAAGGTATCATGACTCTCCTTCAGTTGCTGCGCGAATGCCTCTGCATCCTGGACACGCAATCCCAACCCATGCTTACGCATTTCCTCCCTGAATTCCTCGTCTTTCGTCCCCTTGATCAGTGCATCCGTCAGCGTTTGAGCAACTTCATCCGGTGTATCCTTGGGTACAGCCAGCCCTCTCCAAGTACCGATAAAATGTACACGCAGCCCAGTGGCTTGTTGTAGTGTCGGCACTTTTGGAAACGCTTCCGAAATAGTGTCTGCCTGGATCGCCAGTATGCGAAGTTTCCCTTCGTCCACGTATTTCTTCACTTCTGCGGGACTGACAGGTACAGCATCCACAAATCCGCTCATCAAAGCGGAGACGGCTGGGCCTGCTCCCTCATAAGGGATATGGGTAAAGCGGACTCCGCTTTTCTGCTCCAGCATTGCGGCAGCAAGGTGCCATATGCTCCCCGTGCCTGCATTCCCCATTTTGAGCTTGCCGGGATGGGCCCCAGCATCCTCCAGAAATGCCTCCGCTGTCTTCCATGGTGCATCCGCCCGGACCGTAATGGCGGAAGGGTCCATATTGGTTTGAAGCAGCGGCTTAAATCGCTCATAGGTGAGCGGTAGCAGTCCCAAATGAGGCAACGTAGTCAGCTCAGCGACCAGATACGTTACGGTATAACCGTCCGCCTGCGCCTCAGCCCCTTCCATCAGCCCGACAGAACCGCCTCCTCCCGTTCGATTAACGACGATTATCGGCTGACCGAGATGCTTTTCGGCGGCTTTCGCCAACGCTCTCGCGGTAATATCTGTACCGCCTCCAGCCGCATAAGGAACGACGAGTGTTATTGGCTTCGTAGGAAATATACGGCTGTGATCCTGCAGGGTGCGGTGATCCACATATTCACTGATACTCAAGGCAGAAAGCATAGCTACTCCAGCCGCAACCAGCACATATTTTTGCCATGGCTTTTTCTTCATTACGTTTCCTCTTCTCCAAAAATGAACTGGGCCCGTCATGCGCCCGTTTTCACCTCCAACGTTTTCGGTCTTGTTGTTTGCGTTTACATGAAGTCAATGTACCGCAACGTGGAGGGCTACAGCTATCGCTTAATCTTCGTATTTATCTTCTATTTCGCCAAAGTATCGACCTTTTAACCGATCTGCATATTCATTGGAAGATTTGCTGATTTGTCTGAATTTCCCTGGGGTCACTTGTTTGTGCTTGCGGAATACCCTAATAAAGCTGTTCTCATTTCGGTATCCGACCTGTTCTGCAATTTCACCGATTTTCAAATGGGTTTCACATAGTAATGTGCATGCCTTTTTTACGCGTAATCCAGTCAAATAATCGTAAACGGTGGTCCCCGTTTCTTCCTTGAACATGCTGCTCACCGAGGACACGCTCATGTGAACATGATCCGCAATTTCCTGAAGCCCGATGTTCAAATGCAAGTGATGTTCCATATATTCGATCATCTCTTGTACACGCACAAAATCTTTGGACTGAATGCGGCCGTGCCATTTTTCTTCAATATCAGTCAACATAATGACCAGCAATACCTCAATGTCTTGAAGGTCTAGCGTCAGAATCTGATTCCAGTGGTAATCAGCAAGCTGATCCGGCGGCGTCACACTCTGAGTGGTACACCATTTTAGCAAATCTTCCAGCAATTCATGAACAAACAAGTAGACCTGGGCTGGGGATGTTCTGTGGAGTCGAAGTTCTTCTACCCAGTGGCTGATTAGCTTTACACTTGCACCAGGTTCCTGTGACTCCAGGGCACGAATCATTTCCACACGCCGATTGTCCAGCAATGTTGAATCCTGAATCTGCTCCTTTGACTGTTCATCCACTGTGTTATCCTTTTTCACACTTATGCTGCTGTCTATATTCGTATATGAACGTCCATACCCCTCATACAAACGCAAATTAAGGGCCTCTTTTCCTTTTATAAAAGACGCCCGTGCCTCTTGAATATCCGTGACTATATGACCAATCCCTATAGAAATAGTCAAAGGAAGATACTCACCGACAACCTGAATCAGCCTATCCACGCTTTTCTGAAGCAAAATGCTCTCTTGGAGGTCAGTCTCTGTACCAACTTCATTCGAACTCTCGCTGAACTGTAACAGCACAATAAAACCACTTTCCTCCTCCGGCGAGCATACTGCTTTCCAGTGAGGTTCGAGCATCTCTAGCAAAATATTGTTCAGCGCATACTTGAGCAGCATTTTATCCTCTTCTGGAAAGCTTGCGGCCCACGCAGAATACCGGTCGATGGACACGATCATGATAAACAAAGAATGGCCGTCCCAATCGGAAAAATACTGTTCCCATTTCATACGCATTTCCTGTATGCCCATTCTACGCTGGATGACATCTTCCATATATTTGGAACGCAGCTCCGGCAGGCTTCGCTCTACCACCAATGATTTGCGGTGAAACTCTCCAACCAGTTTGCTAATCACAGGTTCCAGGTCATACAATCCTCCTTGGCGCGTTCCCTTATTGCCCGAATTTAATAGGCTATTAATTTTTTTCATGGGGCGAAAAGCTGCATAATTGTAATAGTAAACTGCTGAGCACCCAGCCAGTATGGAGATAAAGGCCAGCCACAGCATCATATTGCGCGCCAGCTTTACATTTTTCAGCAGCTTGTCCATCGGAACGAGCGATACTAGACGCCAGCCCGTTACATCTGAAAAGGTTTGGTTGGCCATATATTCCATGTCCCCTATCTCCACATAAGCATAGGGACTCACATCCAGTTCTTTCAAAATCCTGCCCATATCATTTAAGGGTAAGGACGATCTCAGCTTGGGATAGATTAACTCGCCCTCCAGATCATACACGTATTGTGAGTTGGATAAATGAATATAGAGTTTGGAGAAAAAACGGTCATAATCCAGATTGATTAGCACCGCACCCATGACCTGACCATCCTCTACTATGGGCCTGGCCAGCGAAAGCAGCTCTACTGTCCCCTGTTCACGATCGGTGCCGTACCATCGCCGCTTAATCAACAACGGCTTTTTTTGAATGTCCTGAATCCAGGGAACCCATGTGGTATCCGGTGCCTGCTTCCAATCAGGCCTGTAACCATAATTGCTGGATACGAGAGCATGATTGTCCAAAGAAATAACTTCAACCGAATAAATTTCTTCGTGCGAAGAAAGGGTTTTCAAGTATTTCTGAAGCCGATCTATGACGGAGGCGTTGTCTTCCAGCGATTTCCCGTCCGTTTGGACACGTACAAAAGCCTCTACATCCGGATGATAGGCTGCGTCCAGCGCCTTGTTATCAGACTCACGAAAAGCCCGATTGGTCACATCCAGATTGATTTGCAATAATTCTATATTGGGTGTGTTCAGCTCGGTATCCAAACCTTCACGGTATCCTGAATACGATAGCAAGCCGATCACGCTAATCACAAGCGACACGCACAGAGTAAGCAGTAGAATCAATCTTGTCTGTTTATTTTTCAGTATCAATCGAAGCTTAAGTCGCAGCATTCCCGTAACTTCATCCTTCCGGACTTCGTTGTCCATCTTCCTCTGACCCATATACTGGTGACATATTCTCCCTATTACTATTTGACGCAAGAGTCGGAATTCCCTGCCTATGTAATTCAAACTTAATATAAGGAACAACATTCATATAAAAAAGAAGAAGTCTCCCTGTACAAGGTAGAACTTCTTCTTTGGCACTGCTTGTATTCATTATTCAGCAAAAACAGATACTTGCTTCACAGGTTTTAGCTTGTCTTTTCCACCTGAAAACGATCTAGCTCCCGCTGCATTTCCTCGCGAATCTGACGAAGCTCTTTTACCTTCTCAGCCGATTCCTCAAATGAACGCTTCTGCTCTACCGTGGAAGCCGTAATCTCTTCACTGCCTGCGGCGGATTGCTGAGTGATTGCGCTGATATTTTCGATAGCTTGCTGTACCTGTACGCTCAGTTCTCGCGATACATTCATGTCCGTTGATAACTTGCTGACTTGGCTGGCAATTTGCTGCACTTTGCCACTAATCTCTGTAAACGATTCGCCGGTTGAGGAGGTTGCCTTCTCCTGCTCACGGAACAGCTCCTGACTTTGCGCCACAGAAATCTTCACCTTATCCATAGCCTGCGTGATACCGTCAACTGCGGTATAAATTTTCTTTACAGCAGACTCTGATTGATTCGCCAGCTTTTTCACTTCATTGGCAACAACAGCAAAACCTTTTCCTGCTTCACCTGCACGTGCAGCCTCAATAGAAGCATTCAAGGACAACAGCGATGTTTGGCTGGCAATTTCGGAGACATATCCAGTCATGGTTGTAATCTCGACTGCATTAGCCTCCAGCTCCTTGACCGTCTGCTCCACTTCGGACATGGCTGAACGATTTTCTGCAACAATACGCAGTTGATCGCTCATGACCCGCGTACCCTGCTCAATGACACGCAAAGCATCCTCACTATACGCGGTCGATTGTGTGGTTTCCAGTAGATTCGATTCAAACTTCTGCTGCATCTCGTCCACAACGCCAACTGTCGACGACAGATCCTCAGCAATTTTCTGACTGCCTATTGCCAGTTCCTCTGTTGACGTGCTGACTTGTGTCACAATTTCCTTCATGGCCTCATTATGCTGATCAATATCCCGAGCCATCAGATCGACACGATTACCCGCCTGATCAATGGAGAGTACAATGCTGCGCAAGTTCCCGATCATCACCCGGAAAGATTCATTGAGCTCGTCCAGCTCATCGCGTCCCTTGGTTTGGGCAAGCTGCACTGTCAGATTTCCCTCAGCAATTTGCTTTGCGGCATCCGTTAATTTGCGTGTTCTAAGGGCAAGCTGCCTGGATGTATATGTATTATATAGCCCAACCGCCACCAGAAGTATAACTGCACCTGCCAAGGCCAATTGCCATGTAAAACGAATGCTCTTGGTCAAATCTTCTGTGTATTGGTCATAACGTGCCTTGGTCAGCAGATCCAGCATAAATACATCGTTCTGAATCCCTTGGGCACGCATGGCCTCCCGCTTGGACTCCGGGCTGTTTTGGGTACTCATGGCTTTCTCCGTTGCTACTTTCAATTGGCTGAATTTTGTTTTAATCGTATTCAGTCGCTTTTGCTGCGCTTCGGTTTGCATCATGCCCTGTGAAAGCAATGCAATCGTCTTTTCAGACTGAGTCAGTTGATTTTGCACATCGGCTTTGTTGCTCTCCGTCATGGAAGCTGAATAATTTTGCAGTGCCTGCCCTGACTGAATCAAATAGGCATTGAGCTGCTGTACATTCAACATAGCCGGAACCAGATTACTACTTTGCGAGTTAATACGAATTAATTCAAAAATGATATAAGCCACTAAAGCCAGGCAAGCGATCAAGGAAATCATCGCGTTCAGCACCAGTTTACCTTGCAGTTTCATCAGCTTTCATCCTCCGTTTGCGAAAATTTATTGGGTGGGAACAGTCAGTGTGCCGGATTTGATTTTTTCCTTTAAATCATCCAACAACTTTTGCTGATCCGGATTCAGTGTCACGACACGAATAGGCGCTAAACCTACGCCATCTTCTGCAAGACCAAACACCATATCCTTCTCCGTAAATTTTCTTTGATGATCTGCAAAGCCTTTGATTGCTGTATAAATTGCAATGTCTACATTTTTAAACATCGAGGTCACTACCGCTTTTTCCGCAATAAAAAACTGGTCACTATCGACCCCGATGGCTAATTTTTGCTGCTTTTGCGCTTCCTGTAGCGCACCTACACCCGTAAGACCTGCGGCTGCAAAGATAACATCAATCTGATCCTGATTAATCATGTCATCTGCAATTTCCGTACCCAGTTCCGGCTTTCCAAAATCTCCTGCATACGTTGCAGTAACTTTGGCATTAGGCTTGACTGATTGCACCCCTGCGCGATACCCAATTTCAAATTTTTTCAACAAAGGAGATTCCGCACCTCCGAGAAAACCTACCTGTTCGGTTCGACTCGTCAAACCCGCAACGACCCCAGCCATAAAACTGCCCTCTTCTGCTTTGAAGCTAATAGAGGCCACATTCGGTAAATCTGATTTCTCATCCACGATTAAAAATTTACGGTCTGGATATTTTTTGGCAATAGATTCTAAACTGTCCTTCACCATGTAACCCAGCCCAATGATTAAGTCTGCTTTTTCTTGAGCAAGCTGCTCAAAAGCCGCATCATACGTCTTGGTCTCAGTTATTTCCCGGTATTCAAAAACAATCTTCCCCTCATCCCTTGCCTTGACCAAACCTCGAAAAGCCGCGTCGCTGTAAGATTGGTCACCCAGACCAATATCTGACAGTACGATTCCCACCTTAATGGGCTGAGCCTTGGTTTGTGCTGCCGACTGCCCACATGCACTTAGCAATAATGCAAAGACTGTGACAATGGGAATCCACCTAAAATTCAACAATTTTGCTCGCTTCTTCATGACATATCACCTCAGCATAATTTGGAAATCCCCAACATCTTTATATCGGTTATAAAAGCATATTTTTTCATAAGAGTTTCTGTAAATTCATTGTAAATAGAACATGATAAATGAGATTATTTTTCTCTATATGTAAAAAATGTATATTTTTATGCTTCTTTTATTATACGAACTGTCCAAATTCACTTATTTTCGTTTATATCGTAAGAATAAAGTGTAATTTGGAAAACATAGGTACTCTGAAACCATCACTCTATTTCAATCCGAAAGGAGCAACATTAAAAATGACTTCGACAGATTTAATTCCACAGCCCAAAACTTATGGTCCCTTAGGTAATCTGCCCTTGATCGATACACATGCCCCTGTCCAGTCTTTGGTTAAGCTTTCTTATGAGTACGGTCCAATTTTTCGCATGGATCTGCCTGAAGGAACGAACATTTATATTTCCGGTCATAAGCTGGTCGCAGATGCTTGTGATGAATCCCGTTTCGACAAACAAGTGTGGGCTCCATTACAAAAAGTACGAGCTTTTGCAGGAGACGGACTATTCACAAGCTGGACTGAGGAACCGAACTGGCGCAAGGCCCACCAAATTTTGCTACCAAGCTTCAGTCAGAGGGCTATGAAGGGTTACCACAATATGATGCTTGATCTTGCTGTTCAGCTGATACAGAAATGGTCTCGGCTTAATCCCGATGAAAGTGTAGAGGTACCGGAAGATATGACCCGGCTGACTTTGGATACCATCGGATTATGCGGCTTTAATTATCGTTTTAACAGCTTCTACCGCGATCAGCCCCATCCGTTCGTGACCAGCATGACACGCGCATTAGATGAAGCGATGGGTCAGCTGCAACGCCTTAATCTGCAAAACAAGCTGATGTTATCGAAGAGAAAACAGTTTAAACACGACATCGAAACGATGTTTTCGCTGGTAGACAGCATTATTCAAGAACGCAAAACCCTTGGCAACCAAGGAGAAGAGGATTTACTGGCACGTATGCTGGAAGGCAAAGATCCAGAAACTGGTGAAACGCTGGATGATGAAAATATCCGCTATCAGATCATCACTTTTCTCATCGCCGGTCATGAAACGACCAGTGGGCTTTTATCCTTTGCTATTTACTATTTGCTTAAGAATCCGCGAACGCTAACCAAGGCCTATGAAGAAGTGGATCGCGTGCTCACCGATTCGCTGCCTTCCTATACTCAGGTTCGTGAACTCAAGTACATAAGGATGATACTGAATGAAGCTCTGCGACTATGGCCGACAGCGCCCGCGTTCTCTCTCTTTGCCAAAGAAGATACGTTGCTCGACGGAACCTACCCACTTAAAAAAGGTGACAGCGTCAATGTACTCATTCCAAAACTGCACCGTGATACCGAGGCTTGGGGCGAAGATGTTGAGGAATTTCGACCGGAGCGCTTCGAGGACCCATCCGCCATTCCGCAAGATGCCTACAAACCGTTTGGCAACGGTCAACGCGCCTGTATTGGACAGCAGTTTGCCTTACAGGAGGCCACTCTTGTGCTGGGTATGGTACTGAAACATTTTGAGCTGATTGATCATACTCATTATGAGTTGAAAGTCAAAGAAACGCTCACACTCAAGCCGGAGGGCTTCACCATTCAAGTACGCCCGCGCAGCACACAGACTGCCGTTATGCTGCCAGGTGCCGTTCAAGAACTTCATGAACAAGAGGAACAAAAGGTTGCACCCCCCCATGCCGAAAAGCATGATACTTCTTTGCTTTCTTTGTACGGCTCGAATCTGGGTACAGCTGAGGGACTTGCAGGTGAACTAGCCGATTTAGGTCGAAATTGGGGTTTCAACAGTAGCATAGCAACTCTGAATGATCGTGTGGACAATTTGCCTAAAGAAGGCGTGGTACTTATTACGACCGCATCTTATAATGGGCATCCGCCGGACAATGCTGATGCCTTTGTACAATGGTTGGAGCAGGCAGACGAGGGGCAGCTGGCAGGCGTAAGATATGCTGTATTCGGCTGCGGCGACCGCAATTGGGCCAGCACGTATCAGCGTATTCCAAGGCTGATCGACGAGCTGATGTCTGCCAAAGGGGCAAAGCGACTGTATGACCGGGGTGAGGGCGATGCCAGCGGTGACTTCGAGAAGGATTGGGAAGCCTGGAACCACGGCTTATGGCCGGATTTGTTGAATGCTTTCGGGGTAGAGCACAATGATACAGAACCGCAGGACAGCAACAGCCTGAGCATAGAGTTCGTCAGCGCCATACTCAGTACACCTCTTGCAGACAACTACGGAGCAGTTACCGCCGTCGTTACAGCGAATCGTGAGCTGCTTGCTGCTGAAAGTGAACGTAGTACACGACATCTGGAGCTCAAATTACCAACCGGATTGTCCTATCGCGAAGGTGACCACCTTGGTGTGTTGCCGCGTAATCCTGCTTCGCTGGTCAAAAGGGTGATGCAACGCTTTAAATTACAGGAACAGGATTACATCGTATTGAGAGGCAGTGACCGGGATGCGGCGCATCTCCCCTTAGATCGGCCTGTCAGCATAGAAGATTTGTTCACTCTCAGTGTGGAACTGCAAGAACCGGCAACGAGAGCCCAGCTACGGCAACTGGCATCCTTTACAGTGTGTCCACCGCACAAGAAAGAAATTGAAGCTTTGCTGGAGGATACTACCTTTGATCGAGAGATACGACAGAAGCGCGTCACGATGCTGGATATTCTGGAGAAGTATCCAGCCAGCGAGCTGCCATTTGAAAACTTTATTGCGCTCTTACCGCCACTCAAGCCCCGCTACTATAGCATCTCCAGTTCACCTCTTGAATTGGCGAATTCGGTGAGTATAACAGTGGGCGTCGTGCGTGGACCCGCCCGTAGCGGACAAGGTGAATACCTAGGAATTGCCTCCAATTATTTGGCACAGCTCCAACCAGATGATCCTATTGTCATTTTTGTGCGTAAGCCTCAGTCGGGCTTCCGATTGCCAGAAGACCCGACCGTGCCTGTCATCATGGTCGGTCCGGGCACTGGAGTGGCACCATTCCGCGGATTCCTCCAGACACGCCATGTACTTAAGGAGAGAGGAGAACAGCTCGGCGAGGCTCATCTATACTATGGCTGCCGTAATCCTAAGCTCGACTATCTGTACAAGCAAGAGCTGCAAGCCTGGGAGCAAGAGGGAATCGTTACGCTTCATACAGCCTTTTCACGTCTGCCCGATCAACCCAAAAGATACGTGCAGCATGTCATGAAGGAAAATGCGGACGCTCTGATTCACTTGCTTGATGAAGGAGCGCATCTGTATGTATGCGGTGATGGTAGCCGGATGGCTCCCGATGTAGAAGACACCCTTTGTGCTGCTTACGCGGAAGCACACCATACCAGTAAAGAAGAAGCACAGCAATGGTTGGATCGTCTCCAACAGGAAAAACGCTATGCCAAGGATGTCTGGACAGGCATCTAATGATAACAGTATAAGAGCAAGCATCATGTTAAAAAATAAAAGGGACTGATTACTGGGCTTCGATCTCGTCGCAGTAGTTCAGTCCCTTTTATGATTATCTTTCACTCCATTTGGAAGCAATCACATCTACTTTGCTTTCTATTAGGTCCATAACCTCCTCGCGCTGCCTAGCCTTGAATAAATCAATCATGTCGATCAAGTCGTTGCGGTCTAATAATTTAACCCCGTTGACAGCAGCAAGTGTTTTACAGGATTCCGTATAACGGCCGGAGGTGATGACGAGGGACTTGTCAGCTGCATAATAACGCATAGAGGTATAAATCTCCTGCACTGCTCCCAAGCCTACCGGATGTTGTACCCCATAACGTTTGGCCTGTATGACAACTCTGACGCCTTCACGGTCTGTAAAAACCAGATCCGCTCCAAAATCCCGGCTACTGGTTGTTTTATAGATGTCCTTATAGCCAAGCGCGGATAATAACCGTTGCAAATAAAGTTCAAATTCCGAGCCATCCTCCATACGATCTATATCCTGAATTCCAATTTTGCGTGGGTCCAGATCACGTAAAATCCGATTTCTGCGACTACGTATCAGTCCTCTGATGATGAGCGCAAACAACACTAAAAGTACAATGAGTCCTATTCCTAATTCCTTGTATGCCAATAATTTCTCTAGCAACATCCAACTCTCCCTTTTCTACCATAAGCGTAGCCATATCATCCTTGACAGGACACTCCCCTATGCACGCTGGCACCCGTATTACATCTGTGTTATCACATAACAATAGCCCCGCCAGATTCGACGGGGCTATCTTCGTCTTGCCTCAAAGCTGTCTAAACTCCATACTCCGCATCATTATTCGCGATTCAGCAAAGATTCTCCGGCAATACCAGGCTGAGTCATTTGGTACGGGTCCAATATAATGTCCAGCTCCTCCTCGGTCAGTACATTGTACAGCAAGCACAACTCACGCACCGATTTCCCAGTCGTAATTGCTTCGCGAGCAATACGTGATACCACCTCATATCCAAGATGCGGATTAAGCGCTGTAATAATGCCTACACTGTTCTCTACATATTCACGACAACGCTCCACATTCGCTTCAATCCCTTCCACACAATGAATGCGGAAGACGTGGAAGCCCTGCTTCATAATTTCCAGCGATTGCAGCAGATTGTAGACCAGTACAGGCTCCATCACATTCAGCTCGAGCTGACCAGCCTCTGAAGCCAAGCAGATTGTATGATCATTACCAATGACCTGAAAAGCAATTTGGTTAATGACCTCACACATCACCGGATTTACCTTGCCCGGCATAATGGATGACCCTGGCTGACGAGCAGGCAGACTCAGTTCTCCCAGACCTGCACGAGGTCCGGAAGCCATTAACCGGATGTCATTTGCCACCTTAGACATATTCATCATACAAATTTTCAAGGCAGCAGACACTTCAGTATAAGCATCCGTATTTTGTGTAGCATCTACAAGATTTTCGTCAGCTTCCACAGGGAAGCCACTGACTTCTGCCAGTACCTCTGCGACACGCTGAATATAACGACGGTCTGCATTCAGGCCAGTACCCACCGCAGTTGCACCCATATTAATCGTTAGCAGGTGCTGCTTGGTCGCACGGACGCGTCCGATATCACGACCCAGCACACGCGCATAAGCCTGAAACTCCTGCCCTAATCGTATGGGCACTGCATCCTGCAAGTGAGTCCGGCCCATTTTAATCACACTATCAAACTCATTTGCCTTCCGGGAAAATGCTTCCTGAAGCTCACTCATGGTAGCTAACAGCTTATCAATCATACTTAATACAGCCAAGTGTACGGCTGTAGGAAAAGCATCGTTCGTCGATTGCGCCATATTAACATGATTATTAGGACTGATCTCCTGATAATCTCCGCGTTGCTTGCCAATCAGCTCCAACGCACGGTTCGCAATCACTTCATTTGTATTCATATTAATGGACGTGCCTGCGCCGCCCTGAATCGGATCGACGATGAAATGATCATGCAACTGTCCTTGTATAATCTCATCAGCAGCCTGAATAATGGCCTCTGCTTTGGGGCGATGTAAACGGGTTAGTTCCATATTTACCGTCGCTGCTCCCTTTTTCACGATCGCCATGGCTTTAATCAACTCAGGGTGCAGTCTTTGGCCTGTAATTGGAAAATTTTCTTTTGCTCTCAGCGTTTGTACACCGTAATAGGCATCTGATGGCACTTCCTTGGTACCTAAAAAATCATGCTCCAACCTCATATTCTCTGATTCCTCCGCTGTGTTTGCTACGTTCTTCAATTCAGTACAGCCAAATTGACATAAAAAGACCTTTTCTGATCCCCTCTTTATTATACGTTTCTATTCCCGAGCTTTTCCAGTCGAATAAACGCGGAAAAAGCTATGTAATCCTATGACAAGTTATGATTACCCGTATATACCACACTTATTCGGTAAATGCTCAGCTATGACTAGAATACAGATTTAATGGCTTATAATAATATCGAGTGGCATGAAGCTGACCATCGGCTGATTGAGCATAACCCGGAATAACACCAGCTTCTACGAACCCGATCGACTCGTATAGTCCATTGGAGGGATCACCCACCCGCGTATCGAGCACCAGTAACGTTCTATCCTGACTTAGTGCCTCTTCTTCCGCTACCTTCATTAACTGTCGTGCGATCCCCAGTCTGCGTCCGGACGGATGCACCATAAGCTTTGCAATTTCCGCACGATGAATAGCGTTAGCTTTTTGAGCCAAATGCAGCTGTACCGCCCCTACAGGTACTCCGTCCTTCTCAGCAATCCACAGAACTACACCGTCCTCAAGTACATTGTTCCAATAAGCTGCTGCTTCCTCATAACCTAATGGGGGTAAGAAACCTATAGATGCACCGTCTGCAACCACGTCGATTAACAGTCGACTCAGTGAATCTGCCAGGGCTTCGCTCAGAGCTTGAACAGGGTAGACTCTCATTTCGTTGGACATTGTGATTCCTCCCGATGAGTTCGATAACATACAATAAAGAAAGCAAACTATCTTTTGAGGATAGCTTACTTTCCATGATACTTCGTTTACTTCATCATTCTTATTTCCATTACTGCTCTGCCATATAAAAGAACTCCCACAAATGACCATCCAAATCCTGAAAGCTCCATCCATACATAAAACCATGATCTTGAGGTTCGTTCGAGGGCTTACCGCCCGCTTCCAAAGCCTTGTGGACGATCTCGTCCACCTTTTCTCGGCTCTCTACCGATAAGGCAACAATCGCTTCTGTACTTTTTGTAGCATCTGAAATTTCTTTTGTCGTGAACGCTTTAAAACGTTCTTCAACCAATAACATGACAAAAATATGCTCACTAACAACCATACAGGTTGCATGTTCATCAGTGAACTGAGCGCTGAATTCAAATCCGATGGTAGTGAAAAAATCAATGGACTGTTGCAGGTTTTTAACTGGTAAATTCACAAAAATTTGTTTAGCTGTTACTCCCACGACATTTCACCTCTTCATTCGTAATTCATTCTACTTTTTCATACTACCTCTCCACAAAAGATAACTTAACTATCGTATAAAGTCAATCAATCTGACATTTGTGTAATGAAGTCTCCTATTCCCAATGTAGCTTATCCAGTGTGCGTGATAATACAATCGCTGCTTCTGCCCTCGTCACAGATGTATCCGGGCCAAAACGGCCTTTCTCGTCTCCCTTCATAATACCTAGTCCAGACAAAGTCTTCACAGCCGGAGCTGCCCATGTAGAGATCTCCTGCGCATCCGATAATGATACAGATATACTTTCACTCACTTCTCCTGTATGTTCTTCTGTGTTCCCAGCGAAGCGCAAGGCTCTCTCTATGATCACAGCCAGTTCCTCCCTCGATACCGGTGTATTAGGACGGAAGCTTCCGTCAGCATAGCCGTTGATCAGCCCGGCTGCTGCTGTGGTACGTACGGAATCCGCATACCACGATTCGGTTTGAACGTCGTCAAAGCTCGTCAGCGTGCGATCTGTACGCTCCAGTCCAAGCACACGAACCAGCATCGCTGCCAGTTCAGAGCGTCGCATCTGGCCTTCAGGCTCAAAATGCATGTTCGCTAAGTCCCTTTCACGAGTCGCACTAGCTGTAGACGCTGTCGAATCGGTCCCCGTCACAAGCAGGCGAGTCGCCAGCCGTGTAATGTCTTGCTGCGCCCAATGGCCGGATATATCCATGAACGTTCTGACTTCACCAGAAGCCCCGCCATCAAGCACAGCGTAAGTCCCTCCCGAACGTCCATACACGGTTATTTCCTCACTCGCAGCGTGAAAAGGAACAGGCTGATAGGACAGCTGTCCGGCTTGGTTGGTCGATACCTTCACTACAGCAAACTGGTCTGCATCGACCGTTGCAGGAACACGTAACAGATAACGTTCATACCCACTACTAGAATCTCCATTACCTGCCAAAAGTTGTTTCCGTCCATCCTCGTTTCTCAGCTCAGCGGCGATATCCAAAGCCTGTAACAGTTTGCGCCCTGTCGGAACATCCAAGCGTTTAGCCAGTTCTTCGTTCGAGGCGATGGAAAAACTCAAGGAAATTTGTTTTACAGGCACCTGCCAGGTATCAGCCAGTTTCTGAAGAGACAAACGACTTGTTGCTACTTCATATCCACCTTGTGGCGTTTCCACTCGAAGGGTATGAATACGGTCGTTCAAGACGGCTCCCAAAGCTTCCCCGCTTAAATGAACCTCATACGTCCTCGCTTCTACTTGCTCCCCTGCACGGATCACAAGCGTACCCTTCGCGCCATTTTGAATGGCCTTTTGTATTTCAGCAGCCGGTACTTGAGCAACTGCCTTTTTCAGTCCGTTTTGCTCCACTCCGATCATTACAGACTTGACTTGCACCACATTTGTACCAGACAGGCTGCTTCCATTGGGTTCACTACTGGCAGTCTGACCCTGCCCATTTACCGTTCCATTCATGTTACTGCTACTGCTATTCCCAGCGTTGGCGTTTCCAACGTTATCCTGCTGATCCTCATCGTCATCGTCATTTCGGCCACTCCCACCATCTGTTGGTGGTTCTTCCGTTTTGCGCGGCAAATCTATTTGCGCAACCAACGGATCATGATCGCTGACCCGCCCGTCTGCCGTACTAAAGTCTGCATTCATATGAACGATATCCAGCACGGATGTTTTGCTTAGTGACGGGCTGACCAGCATATGATCCAATGTTTGCGAATTACCTTCATAAATATAGGAGTACCGTTCCTTTTCATCCAAATTGTCAATCAGATTGGTCAATTCATGCCCCCGTAGCAAAGCCAGCGTTTCCGAAAATTGAAAATCATTCAGGTCACCGAGCACCACCATATTGGCCTTGGGGTTTACTTGCAGTACCGACTTTACAAAGCCATTCACAATCGTTGCAATCTTCGCACGCTGTATTTCGCTGCTTCGCACAGGCGGCTGAATTCCTCCAAATGGCGCTTGATCGCCCCCTTTGGAATTAAAATGGTTAGAGACCACAATCACCTGCTCGCCTTCAAACTCAAATTCAGCGGCCAACGGCTTGCGCGAGTCTTCAAATGACGCATTCAGGGGATCAATCCGACCCGGGTTGAGAGAGAGTCCCTGCACTCCATAAGTGACAGACGTAACTGAATCCCCCTTGGGCTTGTCGGTCAGCGTAACACGTTGCGGATTGTACAAGAAGCCAACACGGATGTTGCCACCGGGGGCACCGCCATCCTTATTATTTTCAGGGGCAATATCTGTAAAAGCGTACTCCGGGCCTCCATGAGCACGAATCGCCTCTATGAGCACTCGGAAGCTTTCGGAAGCGTCTGTGGTGCCATCGTCTTTCTCACCGTTATTATCCTGCACTTCCAGCAATCCTATGATATCCGGATGATTCAAATTTACGGCAATAGCCTGCCCCAGCTGATCTATCCGTTTTCCATCACCGGGATCAAAGTTTTCCACATTAAAAGAAGCTACTGTCAGCTTACGATCATCGCGTATCAAACGCGTGTTGGTTGGCTGGAGGCCACCTGATACAATACCAGGCAGACGTTCTGGCAACAGCTTATAATTGCTAAAGCTATAGCTCACCACACCTGTGATAGGACCCGCAAAACGATCGCCTGTTTTCAAAGGAGCCGAAAGCTTCGCATCAATCAGAATCCGTTGCGGGTTCAGACTTCTTTCTGTCAGCATGAGTCCGCCTGCCTCCGTTACAACCTCACCTGTGTTTGGACCGTTATCAATTCGGACTGGAATTTCATAACCATAAGGACCAATCACAGTGGCATCCTTCAACTCTACACGCATGCCTTCCAGGCTTTCGAAAAAGTCCAAGCCATCCTCCTGTGGATCAAACACCGTCATTCCGTCATTATCCACAACAGATGTCGGCATCACACGTCCCTGTTCACCTAGCAAAATTGGAGATGGCAATGGACGGTCATTGGCAATTACCTTAACCGAAGAAGCCACAATTTCTGTGGTCGTCAAGTCGATTGGCTTACTTGCATATGTTCTTTCCGTGTATTCCTTCACCGAACCGCTAACCCTTACCTCATCCCCTACCTGTGCACCGTGACTAGGCTTGTACACTAAAATGGCCTCGGATGTTTTTTCATCCTGATCCACTTGATCATCCATCTCTTGGATATAGAAGCTGCTCCCCTTCACCATTGTGACAACGCCTTCAATATCCGCTACTTTTTGTCCTTCATATGGAGAACGGTGTGCTACCCCCTGTATATCGTGGATGCGAAGCTTTTTAGGAAAATAGACATCTGCATATACACTTGCCCCTACAGTTACGGGTGAAGGTTGCACCTCTTTTCCTGCAAAAGATGCAGGCTCTGCCGAAGCTTTTCCACTGGACAACCCTACCGGCCCTCCAGCCGAAAGCACCAGTATGACACTGAGCCATGTGATTCCGAACCTTTTTAATTTCGTGGGTAATATTTTTACTATGTATTCTTGTTTCATCAAAAGATACTCCCTCCCCATTTTTACTATGATTACGCTTACAAATATATTCTTCTTTTAAGATACCATAAATTAGTCAATTTAGTACCTGAATTATGTAAGGATTTTGAAAAATTCGATTCCAGTCGCTCCAAAGTGCAATATATAGACGCACTAGACCACTTCGGTCTATATATTGTTCATTGGAAGTCGCTTATTGGATGTTTGCAAAGCCATCATATAAAAATGAATTCTTCCTGCCGTAGCATATTCAGATCAAATTATTGTAAACTTGTTCTAATACAGAAAAAGGTGGCACATACGCTATGGAGCATTTGCTTAACGATCAGGTTAAAAACATTCAAATCAGCGGCATCCGCAAAATCGCCAACAAAGTTGCCGCATTACCCGGAACCCTGTCATTAACGATCGGACAGCCGGATTTCCCTACCCCTGCGCATATTATGGAAGCAGCCCATCGGGCCATTAACGAAGGACGCACCTCCTATACACCTAATCCAGGACTGCCGGAATTACGAGAAGCCGCAGTGACGTTTGTAGCTCGTAAATACGGCCTGAATTACCGTGGACAGGATGAGGTTATCGTAACGAATGGAGCCAGTGAAGCGCTGGATATTACTTTACGCACGATTTTGTCACCCGGCGATGAAGTTGTTCTACCTGTCCCGATCTACCCAGGGTACGAGCCATTGATCCGTTTGTCAGGCGGCATTCCTGTGTTTGCCGATACCCGCAGTAGCGGCTTCAAGCTCACGGCCGAGGTGCTGGAGCCTTATCTGACCGAACGGACAAAAGCAATCATTCTCGGATATCCTTCGAATCCAACCGGACGAGTGATGAGCCGTGAAGAACTGGAAGCGGTCGCGGATTTACTGAAGGAGCGTGATCTGTTTATCATTTCGGATGAAATATACAGTGAACTGATTTACGATACCCCCCACGTGTCCATTGCAGCTCTACCAGGTATGCGGGAGCGTACCATCGTCATCAACGGTCTGTCCAAATCACATTCCATGACGGGATGGCGCATTGGTTTTACACTTGCACCCGCTGAAATTACACAGCACATGGTCAAAGTCCATCAGTACAACGTAACCTGTGCCAGCTCGATTAGCCAATATGCTGCCCTGGAAGCCTTGACCACTGGTGTCGATGATGCACTTCCGATGCGTGAGGAATACCGCAAGCGTCGTGATTATGTACATGGAAGGCTGACAGACATGGGTATCCCGCTGGAGAAACCCGAGGGAGCCTTTTACCTTTTCCCTTCCATCGCGCATTTTGGATTAAGCTCTATGGATTTTACCTTGAAGCTGCTGGAAGAGCATGGAGTGGCTGTCGTACCTGGAGATGCCTTTTCTTCCTATGGCGAAGGATACATTCGCTTGTCTTATGCTTACGGGCAGGATGTGCTGGAGCAAGGGTTGGATAAAATAGAGAGGTTTGTTAAAGGGTTATAGGGAGTTAAGGCTGGAGGAGGCGCTACGCAGTCCATTTGATCTTCCGATCGCCGTTGCGGTGGGATTCTTGAATTGGATAAAACATTTATAGGTAAGAATCCCACAGCAAAAGCGAACACTACCGCTTCTCCAGATTCAAATGGCCCGCTTCGCTCACTGCCCGCCTTAAAATCCCACAATTCTCTAACGTGTGTGGGAGACGCAGGGGTAAAAAAATACTCACCCGCTTTACACGGTGAATAAACAAAACAGGCCCTTGAACCACCTGTACGGATGGTTCAAGGGCCTGTTCACTCTTCCTCTACTCCCTCATCTGGTGTGGGATTAATGGGTGCGTACCTTTAAGCACGGTGCAGCGGAGGGGGCGGAATGGTGCTGGACAAGCGAAGCGGTCGCCTTTAAATTGAGATTTTAACCTTTAAATATTCAATCATAAAAATCGGAATTTAACAGCGATGGTAAGCACCATCCGCCACCGCAGCGACCTTTAAAGCACCAACCCCTAATCTCAACGCCACTCCCCTACTTTAAATGCATTTTGAATTGCAGGAACAATTCATTGTAATGAGCGAGCATGCGCTTGCCTAGATTGTTGTATACTTCCAGCTTATCTGTAATTTCGGACGGAGGGTAAAAACGCTCGTCGCCAGAGATATCTTCAGGCAACAACTTCTTTCCATCCTCGTTGGGTGTGGAGTATCCTACAAACTCGGCATTTTGAGCGGCTACATCGGGCTGCATCATGAAATTGATGAACTTATGGGCCGCATCCACATGGGTAGCGGTTTTTGGAATAACCATATTATCAAACCACAAGTTGGAGCCTTCATCTGGCACGATGTAATCGAGCTTCTCGTTCTCATCCATGATTTCAGACGCATCACCGGACCATACAACCCCGGCAGCAGCTTCCTCGTTTGCCAGCAGCATTTTAATCTCGTCACCGACAACCGCTTTGACATTAGGCGCTAATTTCTCCAACTTCGTCAAAGCCTGCTGTAAATGTGCCTCATTCGTATCGTTCAAGGAATAGTGAAGGCTGTTCAGTGACATCCCTACGACTTCCCTCGCACCATCAACCAACAGTAGGTTATTACGTAGCTTTGGATTCCACAGACCGTTCCAGCTATGAAAATCAATGCCTTTCGTCAGCTCCGGGTTAAACACAATCCCGACTGTACCCCAAAAATACGGTACCGAGTATTCATTATTCGGGTCAAACGAAAGGCTTAGAAAATGAGAATCCACATGCTTCAAATTCGGCAGCTTGCTGTGGTCCAACGGGAGCAACAAGTGCTCCTGCTTCATTTTAGCCAAAGCATATTCCGAGGGAACCGCTACATCAAACGAAGTTCCTCCCTGCTCGATTTTCGTCAGCATCGCCTCATTGGAGTCAAAGGTCTGATAAATGACAGTAATCCCCGTCTCCTTCTGAAACCGTTCCAACAGCTCGGGGTCAATGTAGTCTCCCCAGTTATACACCGTCAGTGTGTTGCCACCGGAGTAGCCTTGACTGGAATTAAGCCATGCTGCAACCCCCATCAGACCAAACGAGATGATGAAAATGGACAGAAACACGCGCACAAGTGACTTCATCTAGGCACCCCCATTTCTGCCGCAGGCTCTTTTTTACCATTACGATTCGCCTTGCGCATAATAAAGTAGTAACCCACCACCAGCAGCACAGTAAACAGGAAAATGAGCGTGGATAGCGCATTGATGGACAAGGAAACCCCTTGACGGGCACGTGAGTATATTTCCACCGATAAGGTCGAATAGCCACTACCTGTCACAAAAAAGGTCACCGCAAAATCATCCAGCGAGTATGTTAACGCCATAAAGAAGCCCGCATAAATCCCTGGCTTGATAAAGGGTAGAATCACCTTGGTCAGCACATCCATTCGGCTGGCACCCAAATCACGCGCGGCATCGACCAGAGATGGACTCATTTCCTGCAACCTCGGCAAAATCATAATGACCGCAATCGGCACACTAAATGCAATATGGGATAATAAAACGGAGTAGAAACCCAGCTTAATCCCGACCATCGTGAACAAAATGAGGAAGGAAGCGCCAATAATGACGTCCGGGTTCACGATCAATACATTATTGAGCGACAGCATCGTGTTTTTGACTCGACGGTTCTGCATCTGATGAATAGCCAGCGCCCCCATAATGCCAATAATCGTAGCCAACGCAGACGACAGCAAAGCAATCACCAAGGTGTTAATGACAATAATGATCAAACGGGTGTCTGCAAACACCTCTTTGTAATATTGGAGTGTAAAACCTTCAAACTCATGCATCGTCCCGCCACTGTTGAAGGAATAGTACATCAAATACAAAATAGGTGCGTACAACACGAGAAAAACAATCACCAAATAAATATTCCCGAATCGGTTTTTATTTACCATGCCGCACCCTCCGTTTCGTTCCAGAGGTGAGCAGCATAATGATCCCCATCGCCAAAATCAGGAACACGGCAACCGTAGAGCCCATACCCCAATCCTGAGTAACCAGAAAATGCTGCTCTATCGCCGTCCCCAGTGTAATCACACGGTTACCTGCAATCAGGCGGGTAATCATAAACAGCGACAACGCTGGAATAAACACAGCCATGCAACCGGATCGCACACCCGCAAGCGTTAACGGGAAAATAACCCTGCGAAACGCGGTCCACTTGGAGGCTCCCAAATCACGGGCTGCGTCCAGCAATGAAGGGTTTAAACCTTCCAACGCGTTATAGATAGGCAAAATCATAAAAGGCACAAAAATATAAACCGACACAAACACAAAGCTGGAGCTGGTAAACAATAATTGCTGACCACCCAACCCAACCATACCTAACACCGCATTCACTGGGCCATAGGTACCAAAGATCCCGATAAAAGCATACGTTTTGAGTAGCAAGTTAATCCAGGTCGGCAAAATAATGAGCAACAGCCACAGTTGCTTATGCTTGGTGCGTGTGAGCAAATATGCTGCCGGGTAAGCAACTAACAGTGAAAATACAGTGATCAGAAATGCATACCAGAACGAGCTAAGCGTCATGCTCAAATAAACAGGTGTCAGAAACTGAGCGTAGTTGTTGAAGGTGAGATGACCATCCACATCAAATAATGAATAGTAAAACACAAGTACAACCGGAGCTGCCACGAACAGCACAATCCATAAATAGTAAGGCAGCAGATACGCTGCTCTTGTATTACCGGACATGCTGATCCACCTCTTCATAGGCTTCCAGACGCCGATCAAATTCTTCCTCTGTTTCCCCGAACCGCATCACATGGATCGCTTCCTGGTCAAATCGCAGACCGATTTCACTGCCCAGCTCCGCCTTTTTGGTAGAATGTACGAGCCACTCCTGACCCGAATCATCATAGCAGCTTATTTCATAGTGAACACCTCGGAACAATTGGGTATCCACTTTTACACGTAGCTTGCCTTCAGCCACACTCGTAATCTCCAAGTCCTCTGGCCGGATCACAATTTCAATGGGCTCGTTCGGACGTAATCCTCCGTCAACACATTCAAACTGTCGACCGTTAAATTCCACTTGGTAATCCGCAATCATCCGTCCTGGGACAATATTGGATTCGCCGATGAAATCAGCAACAAACCGATTAATCGGCTCATCATAAATATCATTAGGCGTACCACTCTGCTCAATCTTACCTTTATTCATAACAAAAATTTCGTCCGACATGGCCAGCGCTTCCTCCTGATCATGCGTAACGAAAATAAAGGTAATTCCAAGACGCTGCTGCATTTCGCGCAAAATGTACTGCATTTCTGTACGCAGCTTTAAATCCAGTGCAGACAACGGTTCATCCAACAACAGAACATCAGGCTCATTGACGATAGCCCGTGCGATGGCTACACGCTGACGCTGTCCCCCGGACATCTCAGAAATTTCTCGCTCACCGTAGCCTTCCAGATTGACAAAGGACAACGCCTGTGTCACCTTCTCCTGAATGTCCTTTTTGTTCATCTTTTTGATGCGCAGACCAAAGGCTACATTTTCAAACACATTCAGATGCGGAAATAGCGCATAATCTTGAAAAACCGTATTGACCTGCCGCTCATTGGCTGGAACACGATTAATGAGTTTTCCATTTAAATAAATAGAGCCTTCTGTCGGCTCCGCAAAACCTGCAATCATACGCAGAATCGTTGTTTTACCACAGCCGGAAGGACCCAGCAGTGTATAAAATTTACCACGCTCAATCTCAAAGCTGACGTCCGCCAGCACTGGGGGATCGTTGTCATATTGCTTGGTCACCCGTTCAAATCGGATGATGGTTTGCTCTCCCATAACACCCTCCTTCAAAAATTCGACTTCATTCCATTTCATTCTTCTCATTAAACATAATTATTCAGGGCGTATCATTTACCCTTGTGACTTCCATGTAAAATAGTCTGTCAGCACACGAATGGCTACACCAATCGCTTCCTCCGCAGGCTCCAGCTTCGCATGATGCAAACCATAAGGCGTATCAACACCAAGCCAGAACATTAGACCGGGAATTCGCTCCAGAAAATACCCGAAGTCTTCTCCGGTCATCGCTTCTCCGCATTCAATAAGCTGCACATCCTGCCGGTTACGGACCCAGTTCATAAATTCCTCGGTCACCTGAGCTTCATTGTACACTTGCAAATAGTTTGAGCCATAGTGAATCTCTGCATGGCATTCAAATCCAGCTTCAACACCGCGTACCAGCGCTTCAATCCGTGATTTAACCAGCATCATTGTATCGGCTGACAACGTTCGAATCGTACCCTCCAAACGGGCGGTTTCCGCTATAATATTTTGCTTCGTGCCTCCGCTAACCTTACCCACGGTAATGACCGCTGCATCGAGTGGATTCACATTACGGGCTACAACCGTCTGTAATTGTCCCACCAGTTGGCAAGCAGCTACTACCATATCATTCGCCTTGTGTGGATACGCAGCATGCCCGCCCATACCCTTCAAGTCGATGAACAGCTCCGACGTATTGGCAAATAGGATACCCGGGCGAGTCGCAATTGTACCGACAGGATATTCAGGTGCAACATGCAGCGCGACAATTTCATCGGGTATCCAGTCGGCCAGCTCCGTGCTGTCCCGCATAGGTAATGCTCCACCAGGTCCTTCCTCAGCCGGTTGAAACAGCACAACCAGATCATCCTTAATCGGATGGCTTGCAAAGTGAGTAACAATTCCCAATCCAATCGTCATATGTAAATCGTGTCCACAAGCATGCATATAGCCGGGATGGGTCGAACGAAAATCGTACCCTGTCTCTTCTTCAATCGGCAAACCATCCATATCACAACGATATCCATAGCGGCGTTCAGGAGCTGTTCCATGAATGAACACTAACACGCCCGTACGCCATGTACGAATTTCCAACCGCTCCTGAGGGAGCGTTTCCAAATAATCCAGCAAATATTGCTGTGTTTTGTATTCCTCAAAACCTGGCTCGGGAATTTGGTGTAAATCTCTTCGTATTTGGACAAAAGAACGATAGTCGACCGTACTCATTACCGCTACGCCTCCTCTTTATAGCTCATCAGCTCTTATCTGGCAAAAGAACAAAAGGACAAAAGCCCGGCGCAGCCGCCGAGCCTTGTCCGTTGTGCTTCGTCCCTAAGTTATGCTGTCAGTGCATCATGCTTCTGACAAGGAATCGTTCACCTTTGGTACATAAAAAACTTTTGCCTTCTTACAGAACGCGCAGTTCTTTCAAAATCTCAGTTTTAGATTTGGTCTTATCGTCGACCTGTTTGATCACACGTGCAGGTGTACCCGCCACTACGGAGTATTCAGGCACATCTTCAGTTACGACAGCTCCGGCTGCAACAACTGCACCTTTACCAATTCGCACGCCTTCCAATACGACCGAATTCGCACCGATCAATACATCGTCTTCTACTACAACTGGCTGTGCAGATGGTGGTTCAATGACACCCGCCAGGACAACGCCTGCACCGATGTGACACATGTTACCTACTTTAACACGACCGCCCAGCACAGCATTCATATCAATCATCGTGCCTTCACCAATGGTGACACCGATGTTAATCACTGCACCCATCATGATGACTGCGTTGTTACCGATGCCAACCATATCACGAATATATGCGCCTGGCTCAATGCGGGCATTGATGCCTTTCAGATCGAGCATAGGAACAGCAGAGTTACGGCGGTCATTTTCCACCACATAGTCTTCTTCTTTCGCGTTTGCGCTATCCAGTACAGGCTTGATATCAGCCCAATCCCCAAATACAACACCACTGTCTCCAGAAATAAAAGCTTGAACATTCTCGCCAAAAGATGCGGAAGCCAAAGCTCCTTTTACATATACTTTAACAGGCGTCTTTTTCTTGCTGTTTTTAATCACGTTGATGACTTCTTGTGTATTCATTTCGATGGACATAGTAAATCTAACAACTCCTTCATCGCTTCATACGACTTCGCAAGCCGGAATGATCTTATTCTCTCATCCTTTATAGCACAAAAGTGCAGGTCTCGCAATTATAGATTAGACCCTTATAGCTCTAACCTAGCCCTTAAAATAACTATTTTCAGCGGCATGACTGCCTTAAATTCATAATTGTAAGCCGCCGACCACCCCACACCAAAGTAGGGTTATTTATTAGCTTGCAGGCTCTCCAGCGATGTATAAATGAAGGATTCGAATCCTTCAGCAGGTTCACCTTGTGGAATGTTCACTTTCACGATGAAACCGCCTGTTTTATTTTCTACAACAATATATTGTTGTGTTATCTTCGAACCGCTCGCTTGTAAGAACAGACGGCTACTGGACAGCGCTTGAGGTACGGCTGTTTTGTCCAGCTTTTGCACCTTGCCGATGGAAGCTAGATCCTTTTCGCCTTCTTTTTGAAGTTCATCCAGATTAAAATCGGAAGGCAGCTTTGTAATTTCAGCATAATAGTTATCATCTACAGCCAAGGCAACACGGTTTTGATCGGGAAACAGGGACATCGGATCAAACACATACAGTGAATATCCCTCTCCTTTTGCCAATGTTGCTGTCTGCTTTTCCTTTTTTCCTTCAAGGGTAAGCTCAAAAGCTTGAGTTTTCGAGCGTTCCCCGCCTACTGCTTGACTGGAACTTCCGTTTTGACTGCTATCTGTTGCAGCCTCTGTTTTTTGTATTTTCGTTAAAGTCAGTTGCTTCGCCGTCGCGTCGCCCTCTACTGCTTTTTCGTTGTATTCAAACGCTACTGTATCGCCTTCTTTAAGTCCAGCTATTACCGTGTCCAGTCCCTCCCCCAATTGGAAGGATTGGGCTTCGCCATTGGTTTCAATTTCAACCGTATGGGGGTCAGCAGCTCCATTGTATACACCTGTGCCTTTTTTAACCTCCGGCTCAGCGATTGGCTCCGGTTTAACTTGCGGCTGCTGTTGCGTTTGCGGTTGGTCTGACCCTTGAGGTGCGGTGTTATTGGTTTGCGGTTTCGTTCCACAGGCTGACAGAGCCAGCACTGCCACTACAGTCAGTAGTATGATTGAAAATGTGTTTTGTTTTTTCATAAAATCCACCTCCACTATGATAGACGAGCTTGTGCAGCAAAAGTTCTACGCAGCATCTCACTTAAAATCCTACCTCCTGCTCCCGTTTATAATATTCTCAGGATTTTGCAAAATCCTAATACCACGGGAATGTCAGGTACGGTATAATGGGCTGTATTAAACCTATTTTTCGAGATACCGCTTGGAAAGAACATAGACGTATTTACTTTCTTCCATACGGATGGAGCTGCCACATGAATCAAGCACACAAACCGTCGTTTTCCTTTGAATTATTGTACATCGTAGGTATTATCGCTATTTCGTTCTCCTCGATCTTCGTAAGATGGTCTGAAGCCGAGGTGTCCGTCATCGCTATGTACCGTTTGTACCTAACCAATCTGATCATGCTGCCTTTGGTCTGGAAATACCGCACTGAGCTGTTTAGCCTGACCCGCAAGCAGTGGATGCTGATCCTCTGGTCCGGCATTGCGCTAGGGCTGCATTTCTTACTCTGGATGGGCTCACTGCGACTGACCACCGTTGCAAGCTCTACCGTTATTATGACATTGGAGCCGATCCTTGTCATGCTCGGTTCTTTTTTGTTTTTCCGGACGGGCACGAATCGTGCTATGCTCATCGGAATGGGTATGGCTTTTATCGGCTCACTGGCCATCGGAGCTGGAGACTTCAATGTCTCGGGACAAGCCCTGCTCGGGGACGCACTGTCCTTCTTGGGTATGGTAGCCGTGTCCATCCATATGCTGATGGGCAAGCATCTGCGCGAGCATTTGAGCGCGTTTGTGTATAATTTTTGGGTTTTCGCCATCGCAGCCACCTCACTTGCGCTGTATAATGTGGTCAATGCCATTCCTTTTACCGGATACGCTCCACGGGAATGGGGACTGTTCCTGCTGCTTGCCATTGTGCCTACGCTGTTCGGACATTACCTGTTTAACTGGCTACTCAAATACATTAACGCCACCGCGGTGTCGATGGCGGTACTCGGCGAACCCGTTATTTCTTCCCTGCTAGCTTGGGTGCTGCTCGGGGAAAGGTTGTCTACTTTACAATTTGGTGCAGGCTTTTTCATCCTGTTCGGGGTATGGATTTTTATCCGATACGGAGCGGATTTTAAAAAGAAAGTCATCCACCAAAGTGAGTTGCCCGACACTGAGCATCCCCTGAAGGCCAGCTCTTAACTTATTTACCCCATTTTCATAAACCATACTCAACGGATTAAATTTACTGTTAAATAAAGGAAGGCGGAATCCTCTATGAAATCCATCGTATCCAAACGCTGGCTGCTGGCCCGATTGTATGAGCCGGACATGATCATTGCTGACTGCCGTTCCCTGCTCGGACAAGCCGGGGCTGGACGGACTCAATTTAATGAAGACCATATTCCAGGGGCGGTTCACTTCGATTTGGAAGAAGACCTTACTGCTCCTCTTGGTGAGCATGGTGGTCGCCATCCATTACCTGATGCGGATACACTTGCCGCACGTCTGAGTCGTGCCGGGATCAACGCATCTTCACGCATCGTCGCTTATGATGACCAAGGCGGTATGATGGCTTCCCGCTTCTGGTGGCTCCTGCGCTATCTCGGGCATGAGCAGGTATATGTGCTGGAAGAGGGCTACAGCGCTTGGAAGGAAGCAAAATTCCCCGTTACGGCAGATCAGCCGATTCGCATTCCCTCGACCTTTGTGGCAAATGTTCAGCCACAAATGCTCACAAGTATGAAAGAAGTACAACATATATCCGAAGATTCTGCTCCTGTTGGCTCCTATATCGGTTTTTCACCTATACTGATCGACTCCAGAGAGCGGCCGCGCTACCTGGGACTGGAAGAGCCCATAGATCAAGCTGCGGGGCATATCCCCGGTGCGGTGAATTACTTTTGGAAAGAAGTATTGGACGAAAAAGGCAGCTTTAAAAATGCGGAACAATTGCAGCAGCACTTTGCCGACCTTGATCCAAACGCAGAAATTATCGTGTATTGCGGTTCCGGCGTATCCGCCTGTCCCAATGTACTCGCCTTGAATGAAGCTGGATTTAGTAAGGTCCGTTTATATCCGGGAAGCTGGAGCGACTGGATCAGTTATGAGGAGAATCCGGTGGCGACCGGAGAGGAATAAAAAGTTTTCAACGGATATACAGGTTCTAAAGACAAATACACTGTCCTAGCGATTATGCTTACGGCAGTGTATTTGCTTTGTTCAAAAGTACACAAAAAATCAACTTGAGATAAGTGAAGCAATACAATGATGTAGTTGAAGTTGCTTGCTTTTTTGAATAGCTATCCAATCTTTTGAACAAATATATATCTTAATTCATACTCTTTCTGTTGTTTTTCTGCATATATCAGAGTTTCTCTTATGGAACCCGTTTCTAATATATTCAAATCATTAAAATGTTCTATTAAATCTTCTTCAGTAAAGAAGTGAGCATATTTCCCTTTCTTGTATTCATATGTTCCTTCCTCAATTTCCCTACCCACACCATTATTAAAATCACAATCAGAAAAACATGTGAAATACATTACTCCCAATTCCTTCAAATGCTTCACGCAATTCTGTATCAGTTTTTTTCGGTCCTCTAACAAAAATAAATGCAATAAATCATAACAATATATTCCATCATACCTTTGGCTTGTACTAAACTCTAATACCGATTCTTGAATAAAATTCGTTTTTAAGTCCCATTCTTTTGCTAGATTTATAGCTGAACTAGATATCTCAATTCCATCAACCTGAAAATAAGAAGAGAACGCCTTTGTATTTCTTCCATATCCAGCACCAGGAACCAAAATATCATGTACATTATTCTTTTTGAACAAATCTATAGCTTGGGTTACAGTTTGACTTGGTTCACAACCCCAAATCATCCCTTCTTCAGTAAATCTTTTGTTCCAATAATCCCCCATATGATTCACCCGCCTATATACTCACATAGCTTTTCTTTTAAGTTCATCAATCTGTCTGATATGATGTTGATCATGCCAGATAAAATCTCTTAAATATGATATTACAGTAAACTTCCCGTTAGCATATTCTTTAGTAAACTTATCGTCTTCAAAACTCTCTATACTCTCCAATATCATGTTACGGTACTGAATAGTCATTTTAATTAATTCTTCTTTCGTTTTTGTTTTTCCATATTCAATAGCATCCTGATTAAATTGTTCAAAATCCATATGTGTTAATGTCAAAGGTTTATTGTTTAATATCGGATTTATTGCTGCTTCAAAAAAGTATTTATCCCACAGCAGTATATGACTTACGACATCCTGAACTGACCATTTACCTTCAGCAATCGTTATTTGCCAATCCATTTCACGAATCTCAGAAACAAAACTGATCCATTCTTTGAACTCCTCTAGTAACCGTGACTTCTCATTCATGGTATCACGCTCCTTTTTTCAAATTATTCATTGTTCCTTTGCCATTCATCTGCTAAAATCGCATATTGATATGCATTATGCCAAATGGGTTGTCCTTCTTCCGTTTTATTAAAAAATGCTTTCTTCATATGGTGACCTTCTTTTCGCATCAACAAGCGCTCCAATAATCTCCATGATGAAGCGTTTTCTGGATTACACATCGCAATAATCCGATGAGCCTTTAACTCTTCAAATCCATATTGCAATACTCTTCTACTTGCCTCAGTAGCATATCCATTTCCATAGTATCTTGGGTTGAATATGTATCCTATTTCCCATGTTAAAAACTCAAACGGTACGGTTTGATTAAAGTAAATGTGTCCTATCATTTTATAAGTAATCATGTAGGTCATTCCAATCATCAGATCGAAAATTTCTTATAAGTAATCTTTCTGACTCTAAATCTATCATAATTATCGCCTCTGATACGTTTATTTAGCCTTTGCCTGAATTACTTTTAACGATCATTTAATCCCTCTCCATTGAGAATTTTCTACATACATTTTTCAACCCTTGACTCCCGAGTTTTAGATTGTTTGGGTGCACTCAGAATCCGTAAGGAGCCGCTGCTTGGATATGATGTTAGGCGATACCCTTGATTTCTTTTGAGTTCCTTAAAATAGTCTTATTACTACTGTATTTTAACTTCTCAAATCGACAACCATCGTGATTGATGAATCAACTTTCCCAACTTCTTTAAATCCGAATCTCTCGTAGAGTTTCATTGCCGCTGCATTGCTCGGATCAACACTGAGGGATAATTTTTTTATATTCCTCTTCCTAGCTTCTTTAAATAATTCATCCATTAAGGCCATTCCGATTTTTCTTCCCCTGTATTCTTTTAACAAAGCCATTCCTAGTTCGGGTACATCATTATCAATAAATCCAAATCCCTTATTATCCTCGTTAAAATATCGAACCGTTATTGATCCGACGGGTTCACCCTCATGGTTCATTGCTATAAATCCAAAATCCCCCTCTCTTCCCCAACCTTCAATATACTTTGATATATAAGGGTCTTTATTATCGCTTTATCGAATGGCTCTTGACCTTCTGGGACAAATAATGATTCATATAACATCTCCCATAAAAAAAACACATCATCTTCTATTATTGGTCGGATTCTGTATTGCATCATTGAAGTTACCTCATTTCTAGATTCTCAAAGGTTTCACCTAATGTTTCTATATTTTCCATAAGAGCCGTAGCTTGAATATTATGTTATGCAATTCCTCCATCCTCTCCGAATCAACGTTCCAAAGCTTGGCTTGCTTCTGTTAATTCATCATTGGCCTCTAAATATTTTAATATTTTTTCAATATCATCGTGGTCCATTGTTTTCGTTATAATAAGATGTTTAATGTTAAATCCTGGTATTTCCATTTCTTTTTCAAAGTGATTTACTAATTTTTGAGGGGTTGTCACCAAACTCCATCGTTCACTTCCATCCGAAAAAGTAAGGGTCACCTCCACCAAATCAAACTCCTTTGGATCATCATCAAACTTCCATCTTTCTAAAAAAGGCACTTCTATATTTCCTTCAATAAAATGAGCTTTTGATATCCAAACTGCTTTTCCATGGTTTCCAATAATTCTATACTTGTCCCCATCTTCTTTTTTTACGATGTATTTATTGCCCCTTGTAAGTGCATGAGCATAAACGCCTATACTTATACAAGTTATGATTGGTCCCTCCATCAATTCACTTCCATACCGTATTTAATTCAAATGAAATCTGCATCTTCCTATCAACTGTTTATTTTCTTACCGGACCAAGAATGTATTCACGACGCCCAGTGCATGCCGGGTTAGATGAAACCGCGCACTTCTGCGAGTTACTTACAAACATCCTTAAGCTTTTTCAACAATACAATCCAGTTGTTAGAAAGATAACCAATTAAGTTGTCGAAAATATTTCTATCCATTGAATATATATACAGTCCATCAGCCAACTCTTCAATTCTTTTAAGCAGCTTTTCATTAATGTCATGTCTCTCTTCAAATGTTGTAACTTGATATGGTTCTAATTTTATTTTCCCATTAAAATTAATACCTTCAATTAGCTCCTTTATCTCCTCCATAATAGACGAATCTTTTTCTGCTTTAATTAGCTTTAAAGCAGAAATTGTTTCATTCAAGTACTTTCCAGTGGAATTTTCCAGAAACCCGAAGACTCCATTCATTGATAATTCTGTATCAAAATCTATTAATAAAATAATAGTCCTCAACATAAATCATGTCTCTTATTGAGCTAGCCTCTTCTCCGTAGATCACACTACCCATGTGTTCCACAAGATCTGTAGCCGAAAAGTTATTATGGGGCGGAATTAATAGCTTTATAACATGATTTAGGGTACTCATCATATTCACCTTGATTTCATAGTTTGGGTTTTGAATGGTTTCATGTAACGTTTCTGTATTCCTGAACCCAAAGGGGTTGTCTGCGAAATTCCTCTTCGAAATCCAACTCACAGACCTAGGCTCCATTGGAGCGGCAGCTTGAATGTTATGTTGTCAGATTACAGTGCCTTCCTTGATTTACTCAACGTCAATTTTTGTTTAAATCCTTTGTCAGTATTATTTCCAGAGGTTCATTCTCAAGCATTAAACATCCAGCATCTCTATATCCAAGCTTTCTATAAAAATGTTGAGCTCCTTCATTCGACTGTGTTGAGGTCATGACCATTTCAAATCCTTTTTGTTTCATTAATTCTTCCCAATAGTGGACAACTTTTTTACCAATACCTGTTCCTCTATACTCCTCATCTATCCATATCATATTCATAAACGGTGTGTTGTCCCAAAAAAATCCGTATCTCATCCAACCTATTTCTTGATTGGATTCTCTGATTATTAGAATTTCATTTTCTTTTATTTTTGGTCTTATCAGTGTCTTATGTATGTGCTTGTCTCTTAACGAGATATACTCATAATCTGATTCAATCGCAAAATCAATCTTCATTGTAAATCCTCCCTTTCACTCTTCTCATTAAATATCTTCTTGGTAACACTTAGCACTGATGTCTCATAACGTTTGTACATTACATAAGTTTATAAAGTCTTTTCAAAAATGTATAAGTCACCTTCTTCTCTAACTTTGGTAAACCCACACTTTGAATAGAAGTGATGATTCTTCACACTCCAGCTAGGATTGCTCCCCCGATTATTTCTCCATTAAAGAGCACCTTGAAATATTAGCAATTTTGCATCATCCCTTCTTGCCAACTTATGGAGTCATACCCTATTGGCCCAACGGTTCCGTTATTATTAAGGTGCTTTGACTCATCCTCAAAACTGGCCTTTTGTATTTCAGCAAGTTTTTGTGCATCATTTTTTCTAGCTTTTTCTAGTGTCAGCACCAAACATACCTCCATTGTCTTTTTATTTTTTCTGGGGTTGTCTGCTGAAATCCCTCCTCCAACTCCATCCCAACAGGCCAAAGCTCCGTGAGGATTCTTATGCTTGAATATTATGTTATCAGAAGTTACCGAACTTCTTCACTATGCATTCAAAATCAATCTGCAAATTTTTTTATCAGCGAATTTTCTTATATGGTCTTTTTTCATTTTGTAGTTTGATTATTAGTTCATATGCATCTCTTTCACTTTTCTGAGCTTTTAGTGACTCTTCTTCTGTTATTTCTATTTCTATCATTTGAACCACTATTCCACCAGCATCAAAACTAATGAATATTCCCCCATCTCTTCGGATTATATTAATCCCATAATTGGCAAAGAGTATATCCATAAAATGACCTCCAGATCTTTCGTGTTCTTTATACTATAGTTTTTAGTACTTTTGAGATCTTATTATTATGTTTCAGTAATTCAAGAATTTCTGATAACGTTTGTGTATAAAGCCTCTAAATTAGAGACTCAAATGGACGATGTTCGTTCGTGTCCCTCGACACCACGGTTCAGCAAATTCCAAAATTGTTCAACCATGACCGATGCCGGATATGGCATCGAACGGGTAATCCACCATTCCACTACCCCCACCGCTGCTGAAATTAAAAATTGCACCATAATGTCCCTGTTCATTTCCTGATCGAGGTTGATCGAATCCAGATGCTCGCTCAGACTTTGCCGAAACATTGTCTCTATTTGGTTTCGAAAAACCGTACTTCCCTTGTTCGTCAGCATTATAGAGTAGAATGAAGCATGCTGCTCCAAATATTCAAACGTACGCAGTAGTGCGGTTTTGGAAGGGAGATGAAAGAAGTTATCTTCAGACATACAATTGCGTAGTAACTCGTTAATTTGAGCTTCCATGCATTGATCGAGCAGATCGTACTTATCAGCGAAATGCAAATAAACCGTTCCGCGATTGACATTCGCTTCCTCCGCAATTTGATTGATCGTAATTCTCTCGAATTCCTTTTCTGACATCAGCCTCATAAAAGCATCAATAATGGCTTGCCTCGATTTTTGAATACGCCTGTCCATATCCTTCTCCCCTTTGTACCATCCGAAAAAATGAACATTTCGAAGTCCTCTGTTGAAAAATCAACAACCACGCTTGTTTTAACCATTGAACCCCACATACCGCTCTGATACATTCACTTTATAAAATTTATGTTGATGATTCAACATATGTTCAATTCTAGAGGAGCTGTAATCATGAAATCTATTGTTTTACAATCTTTTGAATGATTTAAATCATATTGAATTAGGAGGTTTAAAAATTGAAACTTACAGGAAACACGATTTTTATTACAGGCGGCGGTTCGGGAATTGGACGTGCGTTAGCAGAAGCTCTCCACAATCTTGGAAATAAAGTTATTATCTCCGGTCGACGTAAAGAGCGTCTGGAGGAGACGATTAAAGCGAATCCCGGCATGTCCGCAGTGGAATTGAATGTACAAGATCCTGCCAGCATAAAGGCGACCGCCAAGCAGTTAATCAAAGAATACCCGGATTTTAATGTCTTGATTAACAACGCCGGCATCATACAGTCCGATGACGCGGCGGGCGTGATCGATGAGGATGTTTTGATTTCGACTGTCACTACAAACTTGCTTGGCCCCATTCGGTTGACTTCTGCATTCATCGAGCATTTGAAGGCCAAAGAAGAAGCGGTTGTCATTAACACGACTTCAATACTTGGATTTGTACCGTTAGCGACAACTGCTGTATACTCCGCGACGAAGGCAGCACTTCATACCTATACGCTGTCTCAAAGGTACATGCTTAAGGACACATCGGTAAAAGTAATAGAAATTGTGCCCCCATGGGTTCAAAGCAACAACGATGAACCGCGTGCGATGCCACTTGATTCATTCATTGATGCAACAATAAAGATACTTGGCACGGATATAGACGAAGTTCTGGTGGAAGAAGCGAAAATGTTTCGAAATAACCCTGGCCCGAACGAAGGTGTTTTTGTGACCCAGCTTAACGATATGATGAATTCTGAACCTCCAAAGATCCATTGATCCACCTGTAATTCAATTTGCAAAAATTTAGGCGAACATGAAGTAGACACTCAGCTCCGTCTACTTTATGTTCATTTTATTGCAACTTGCACGTGGAGTAAGAAAAAGCGCCAAGCGGTCACACCCATGTTTACCTCTTAAATAATTTCGTTGATTTCACATATCGTTTGGGTATTCCTGAAGTTCAAGCAGCCCTTTGTTAGGTGATGTCGGGGACATCCTCGATTTACTAAAAAAATGTTTTCATGATCTTACCTCATTTAAAAATCTTGTTATTATCGGTAGGTCGGGAGGACTTATTTGATTAGGTATCTTGTTTAAATCAAAAAATCGTATATCTTGTACTTCAGCTTCATCACCTTTAATTATTCCACTGTATTCTTTACATATATAAGCTGCAACTACGTTATATACTTCATCTCCATGAGGATATCGATAGTAAAGTTCCGGGCCTGAAAATATATCAAGTAATTCTAACTCTTCAGCTTCTAAGCCTACCTCTTCAAAAAGTTCCCGGCTTGCAACCTCCTTCATATTCTCACCAGGCTCCATTGAACCTCCTGGTAATCCCCATAGACCATTGTCAGTTCTTTGTTGCAATAATAATCGTCCCTCATCATCTATGAGAATCACACATGCTCCTGCCATAATTATAGGTCGGGTACCTACTAACTCTCTTAATTCTCTTATGTAATTCAATATCTTCACGCCCCTTTGAGATCCTCCAACAGACCAAGGCTCCGTTAGGAGCCACTGCTTGAATTTGAACGTTATACGACGGATTCACTTTTTGAGTCTGCCCTCACTATTGATGGTCTCCAGGTAGATATTCAATCAAATCAGATAATTTACAGTTAAATGTATCGCAAAGCTTGAATAAAGTTTTCAGCTTTGTTGTTTCTATATTTGTTTCCCTATATAGCTTATTGATTGAATTCCGACTCAATCCCGATTTCGCCATCAGTTCTGTTATATCATCTATTCGATGTTCTGCCATGAGTTCTCTTATATTGCACTTGATTACGGTCATCTTCTCCCCTCCATAATTCTATCTTATCTCCCATATCAATAATCATCAGCGAAAAGCAAAGATTTAACTCTACAAAGTCAAATATCCACCTTGTAATTAACTCTATAGGGTTATATAATAACTCTATGGAGTTAATCAAAGGAGGAAGAACATATGATTAATACATTAGAATCATTGACAGAGCCACTTATAAGAATACGTTTAGAATTACTCTTTGCTGAGCTTCTGGAGTATCATCGGAGTACAATCAGCTTTCTTCGGAGACAGATCGATACTTTAGAACACTTCGTGAAGCGTTACCCGATCAACTTCAACATACGGTTTTTCTGTACGAAGATGCTCAAATATCTCTCCAATCCATCTTAGAAAGAAGCATCTACATACAAGATTTCAAAGACGCTCTACAACTCTTTAGTGAATTGAAAAATTCTAACATTTAGAGGATCATATGATCCTCTTTTTTCAGTTGTTTTGATCCTATCGTATAGCGTCTTTACGACGGAATCGCATCTTCGATTAAACGGTCAGTCTGATATGCAATTTCTCATTAAATTTAACGTATTCATAGATGAAAGTAATTGTCTGAATTGATTTGATCACTTAGAATAGTTATTTCATCTACTTGAATAATATTTTCATCGTCGCTATGGAAATATTCCGTGCTCGTTTGTAAGGTATTGATTTCAGAGATTACTTTATTAAGATCAATAGACCGTGCGTTTAAGTAAGCCCTTAAAAAAGTTGCAAGCATATAAACAGACATCATCTTTTCTTCTCCTAGGTATAGTTGATTTCTTTTATCAATTGCTAAGTAAGAAATCTCAGTTTTTTTAGCAATCTTACACTTAAATAAAGCCTCAATATTATCGTGTACACTCAAAAATTCTTTGTGTTTTTTTATTTGTTCGTTATATATTTGAAATAGACTACTCTGTATTTTAAAATGATTATAATCCATCTCCGAAACATAATGTTTATTCTTCCACTTCACTTCTAGAATTAGCGCAGTATTAGAATCCTGATCGTACAATGCAAAGTCAATATCCGAGTTTTGTTTTTTTCCAGAAGCATCAGTAAACTCATAATAATGTTCTCTAGCTACTTTAATGTTTTTTGCTTTATTGGATACTTCCTCAATTATGTCAATAACTTTGCTCGATACCATTATATCTCGATTAGTAAAATCTACGTTTCTAGCATAATGACCGTTAACGAATGCAAAATGCCAATCGTTAACAAGAATCGAAGAAGAATTGAAAATGTATTTATTTTTCGTTTGGATAATAGGAAACTCAAATAAGCTTCCTTCATTACCCATACTTAAATAATCCAGACAATCAATAACTGACTTCTTCGGAGCACTACAAAAATCAATAACCCTTACTATTAAGTCCTCTTTTTTATATTGCAATAATAGAGATTTATGATCTGTTGAGCCTTTAAAACTTTTAATCAAAGCATTTTCACTCAACTTTACTCTTGCGATATATTGCAGTGCCGCTAAAACTTTTTTGAAGATATCGAAATCAGGCACCAAACTACTGATTGGATTAGGACCTAAAAATTTGAAATCAAACTCAAGATTGTTTCTGCACATATCATAAAGTGCTTGAGTATTTCCACTCAGATCTCCACTCATTGACTTTAAAGTCGATTCCAGAAATTTCATTTCAGTATCCTGACGATAGGCAACTTCATTATTTGTAATGCTATCTTCTTCAAATTGTCTCTCATAATAAAAATTTTCTACCGGCCATCTATCACTAACTAAAGAAGTAATTACTCTCCACTTATTATCTTCAATTTCAACAAATTCACTATGTGCGTAAGAAGCATGATCACATACCTCAAGATAATCTCTATAATCTTGATAGCACTTTACAATAAAAGGATAGAATTTTTTCTTGAATTTCTCATACTGTGCCATATTAAATTGGAGCTTCGAATCTTCCAATTGTCCTTTCTCTTCAATATTTTTAAGAAACCAAGATAATGAAGTTCTCATAACTTGATTAGAGATTGTTGCTAAATTCCCATTGCTTCGAAGCGATTCTTCTTCAATAAAAATCAATGGATACATTACTAAATATCTAGTATCATAATTCATTTCACTTTTAAGAAGTTCGAAATTCATGTTAATACGGCACCGCAGATGTTCTGCTAACTTTTTTCTTACCTCTCTCTCTGACACCATCAAAGACACCTCATTATCTTATATTGAATTGTTTTAGATCCATTATTATTTTTGATATCCAATGGAAACTAACTCTAAGTGAGTATAATTATCCAAAGACTTACGTCACCTGTATTTTTCTATTATTTTTGATTCTGTCGTATAACGTTGTTGTGTTCCCGACGCCTCACCACCTTAAGGTCCGTAGGACCGGCCGCGATGCGGTTAGGTGGTGCAGGTGTGTCTGCTGAATATGCTTCCTCGAAATCCCTCTTGCAGACCAAGGCTCCGTAGGAGCCGCAGTGGGAACACCGTGTTATACGCTGACCAGGACCTCTTCGAATTCACTGAAAAATTACTTTCAATCTATCAGATTTACCTCTTCTCTATTGTCCTGATCCATCAATTATAATATTAGCTCTTTCATAAGGTTTCTGTATCTTTACATATTGTTCTTCTGCAGGCATCCATGTATCTTCCCACATAGTACGCATATTCTCACCATCTCTGTCGATACCTCTTTGTAACCTTATTTTGTTGGGTGTATCAACCCAGATAGTATAGTCATAGTATCTAAATAGCTCGGTTCTTAAAGTATATACTCCTTCAATGATTACAATTGAGCCACCTGAAACTGTATTCCATTCCGTTAATGTATCAGTATTCCAATCATATCTTTGATACTTTCCTAATAAACCTTTACTTAAAGGCAGTATCACTTGATTTAATAATCTCTTCCAATCGAAATCTTTACCAATATCATCTGTGTTTTCTATATGTTTTCTTTGTTCTGATGGCAAGTAAAAATCATCCATATGTACTACAAAAACATTCTCAGTAAACGTCTCCTTTAATCTTTCTGCTAATGTGCTCTTACCGGAACCTCCACATCCATCAATACCAATAATAAAGCTATTGTGTGTTTTTGGTTTCTTCTTAATTGCTTCAATCATTTGATTTATTTGAAAGATTTCCATATTTTTTCTCCATTCTCCAGGTTTGCGTATAACGTTTCAGTATTCACGACCCAGCGTATGCTGGGTATCTGGCGAACGCCAGATCAAGGACGAATGTCCGCAGCGTGAATATTGTGTTATAGGATGTTAACGCCTTCTTCGATTTCGCCTAAAAATTTCATCTTACTTTATAAGATTCATCCAATAAGTTAGGAATAGAATTTCTATTCTGTAGATCGAATACTCTTTTAGCTTCTTCAAGGAAATTAGCAAACGGCGTAGCTGCTTCAGCCACATTTGTCTGTTGCGCTACCCTCCTTAATTCTTCGTTCTCTAAAATTTCTTTATCTAATCCTTTATAAATAAAGACATCCTCCGAATAACTAAAAATTATATAATTAATCACTTTTAATTTTTCTTGAATTGTGAGCTTTTTAAATTTCTTAAAGAAAGTTCTGTATCTCTTATCTTCATTTTTTAGAAAAATCAATACAACGCTATGATCTTTAAATGGCAATACACTTATGTGCATTTCACTTAAAAGATACTCTTGAGAACTATTATAGATATCATTTATAGTATTACCTTCAAAATCAGCTATTAATGATACACAATTCTGAAAAGCTATTGGAACAACATAATCAAGAGATTCGAAGTAAGCCAAGTAAAAATGGTCATTCCATTTTGATACCGTAGCCTTTTTAGAATATTCAAATCCCATAACATATTCTCTTAAATCAAGCTTATTAATAGAGTGCATATGATCCGCAAATCCGCCTGGTAACTGTTCAATATTAGGATATAGTGCATTTTCAAGTTCTCTTTTACCAATGTTCTTCAAATAGTTTTTCATAGCCATTTGTGAGAGCATTTTATCATTCGGCTCATTAAAGTAGTTTTCAGGGTTTTCGTAATCTTTAAAAACTTTACTATCACAATCGTTACATATTATTTTAAATGTCCCTGCTTCATTTATCCCTTTAGGTTTATCAAACATAACTGAGTCAATTAAATTGCCTGAATAAAGTAGGCGACCATCTACAGCAATATTATCTAAACAAAATCTTGGAACTGAATGGGAATTACAAAAACTACTGCACTCAGTATTACAGATGTAGCATCTTAGTCTTTTAGCATCCGCTCGGCTTTTTTTCATTATTGTTCCTGTTAATTTATTGAATTCAACTTTTTTATTTTTGAATGATTTTATTTCAGATTGTGAGAGTCCTAAAGATCTCATCTTCACTTCTTTATTCACAAGGATTCCTCCATCAATTGAAGTTGCGTTTATTTCCTATAACGTTCTTGTATTCACGAACCCTCACTGGCTTAAGGAGCGAACGCGCCGGGTCCGACGGACTTAGCCAGTGCAGGGTTGTCCGGCTGCTTCCACTCCCCCAAAATGTCTCTGCCGGACCGAGGGCCGAATGGCCCGATGCGTGAATATTTTGTTATCTGATGCCAATGCCTTCTTGATTAACTTTCAAATGTTGCTTTGACTCGTTTTGAGTTTTTAAAATACAAAATCCATATTGATCCAAAAATAATTGTAGAGATTAAACTTGGGAGTTCATCTATTTTGTTAATTGTGAGAATGAAGTTTAAAAATCCAAATATTATAGTGATTATTTCAATTTGAATTATTATATTTGGTCCTTTCCTTTTCTTCTTCAATATAAGCACTAGAGAAACAATAATTAAGACTTCAGAAAATAAATATATTCCGACAGAAATAGTTCTAGCAAGATTCCAACCAATTGTTCCAACTAACATATAAATATAAAATTCGAAATAAAGACCTATTAAATTACTTATAAGTAGATAAAAAGAATAGATCACAAAGAAAAGCAGCCAGCCTTTAATTCCACTCATACTATTCTGAGATAATTGCATTATTGGCTCCTTAATTTTTGTCTTTTATTTGCATTGAGCATTGGTTTCAGATAACGCTTCTGTATTCATGAACCCGTAGGGTTGTCTGTTGAAATCCCTCTTCGATATACTTCCCGCAGACCTAGGCTCTATCAGGAGCCGCTGCTTGAATATTATGTTATAGGATGGATATGCTTCTTCGAGATTGCTTACTAACCTGTCCTTTTCACTTCAATTATTTATTTTAGCTTTGATTCATCTTTTCTCATGTGTTATCATATTCTTAAAGAAAGACCAAGTGCGTCAACACTTGGTCAGTACAATTGGCTTGGATGGTTTATCCCTTCTTAAAGCTTTCGGAATAAAAACCCACCTTTGGCGGTCAACCTTGGGGTGGGTTTTTACTTTCTCTTGTTGTTATTGATGTATGTTAAAAGTGCAAGAATGAATGTTCCGAATAATAGCATAAGAGTCATCGCATCTTTCACTTCCATGGTTTCACCTCCTTTCGAAGGGAAACCATACCCACCCAAGATTCAATTGTATCTATATTTTACCTGTATTTACATCTGCGCACAAGCGTTCTTATCTGTTTTATTGTATTTTCATTCTTCTTTGATCATATTGCTTTTCATTTCTATCATATAACGTTTTTGTATTCATGAACCCCGAAGGGGTTGTCTGCTGAAATGCCTCTCCGAAATCCTTCTCACAGACCCAGGCTCCAACGGGGCCGCAGCTTGAATATTATGTTATGTGTAGTTATCACTCCATTGATTGACATTCTAATTTACGCCTTCCAACCCATCTCTTTATACAATCTTCTAATCTGTTTTATAAAAATATCATCTTCTCTTCCCTTATTTATAATCTCTTCATCTGTGGTTACAGCCCATCTAAAAATTTGTTCAATGCTCCCGTAGCTACGTTTAAATCCTTTGGCCAACTTCAGTATGTTTTCTTTAGTTGGTGCAAATGATAATACTACTCTTAACTCTTCATCTGTCCAAGGTCTCCCCTTATTTTCTGTACTATACGCTTGTTTTTTCTCATATTCAAAGATCAGTAATTTCGTTTTGTGGATTACTTGGTCTGTCGTTAGTTCTTCAATTCCTTCATTAAGTAATTCAATTAATCTATCTTTATATTCTTTCTTTTTCATAGATTTCCCCTCCATGATCTTTTCAATAATTACGCATAACGTTCTTGTATTCACGACCCAACGAATGTTGGGTGTCCGGCGAATGCCGGACCCAGGACGAATGTCCGTAGCGTGAACATTTTGTTAGGCGAATTTTCGTACTTCTTCGATGATTCTAGAAAGAATTCTTCAGTTCTTTTTCTAAATTGAAGCATAATATCCGCATACGATTGATTACTTCTTCTTGATCAAAATTATTAAACACGAATTTATATCTTCTTCGTTCCATAATTCTATCATAATAATTATTAATTTCTTGTAATTCAGCTTGGGTCCAGTTAGTTCTTGTATAATCTACTTCTAAAAACGGAGGCAATGCTGCTTCAGTCTTATTCGCGACCATAAATTTCATTTTCATCGAGTCAAAAATTAACGATAAATTTTCATCTGCTGTTACGAAAACTGGGACAATCTTATCTCTTAAAAGCTTTTGACTCACCAATGTTGGAAATGTTAAGTCTAACGATGCATTCCATATTGCGTGCAGCCTATCTTCATCATTATTCTTCGTTTTATGGATAAGCTTTCTAATTTTATTGTTACCACTAAAATAATAATGAGCAAATATTGTTGTTGAAGCACTAAAAATATCTACTTCCTTTTCCACAAAGTCAAAATACTCAATTATTAATTGAGTATTACTTTTCGACTCTTTTTGCTTATCCAATATGTACATTTTTAACAAACACGCATACGAAACAAATAGAAGACGTTGGAAACTACTTACGCTTTCTAGACTCTTTGTTTTACTGTCCGTTTTTAGTGTTTCGTGTTTAATGAATGGCTCAAACTTTATAATTTTGCTGTGCTGCAACATTTGAAAGTAATCCATCTCAAATAAAGATCTAATTGCATTATTCATGTCACGGAACTTCGACATATTAATTTCAAAGTTGCTTAGTTCTCGACATGACTCTTCCAGTCCAAGAGAAAAGTCAACTAATAAATTATTCATCTCAATATTCTTAAGCAAACTTAATAATTCTTCAAGAGTGTTATCCTTTTGACCTAAAAGACTACTTGGTTCCTTATAGAATCTGGTTAGATATATACAAATATTTGTATCCAAACACAATTCAATTAATTGGGGATCTATTTTATTTTTGATGTCTTCAAATGAGCTCAGTGTTTCATGTATATACAAAGATGAATAGTAAAATTTCATTCTAAATAACCATCCCTTTTATGTAATTTCGCCTAACGTTCCCGTATTCACGACGTCTGACGAAGTCAGATGTGTCCGGCTGCTTCTGCTTCCCCGAAATCCTTCTGTCGGACCGAGGGCATATGCCCGATGCGTGAATATTATGTTATACGACGTCATTTTCTTCTTTGAGAAGCCCACAATAATGACTTAATAGTTCCTGAGAAACTTCACTAATTCCTAGCCTCATTGCAACATCTATCGCACAATGAATAATCTTTATAGTCTAGGTGCTTTAAAATTAATTTTCTTTTTTCATCTTCCGATACTTTGGAGTAGTAAATCGCCCACATAAGATTTTTGTTACTTGCTTTTATATTTTCAGGAATACCATCTTCAATCAGTATTCCGATTACTTCAGAAACTCTTTCTTGAAGCTTTCTTTCATTAACTATTTGACGTGCCCAGTTAGTAATAAGCCTGTTACTAGTAGGATAACGTAAGAGTCTGTTTACAATATGCTCAGACTCTTCAAAGTTATCAATCAACCAATTAATTTGTTCGTCCTCTAAGGGCTGATCTTTAATAAGTGTACTAACTGCCCACTGAATTTCTTCTGTGCTAGTCAAAATAAAGGTTTGGTAGATATAGAATAAATCATTTATAAGTTTTTTACTAAATAGCTTATTTGAAGATCTATTTTTGATTATTCTTTTAAGCACCTTAAGGCATTCCATTCGACGGAAACGGCTATTCGACTTTAAATCTTTGACAATTATATCGACAAAGTATTCAATGGAATCTGAGTCAAATTCAACTGATTTAAGTAAGCGTCGTTCTTCGTAAATATCTTTTGTACTCTTTACATATTTTTTCACATATTTTAAAGGGGTATAGTGCATTCGTATATGTTCAAGATATTCAATATTGTTTTTTATTTCATTAATATCCATACTTAGGCCCTTACTTTTTAAAAGATGTCGTATAACGTTCAGGCATTCACGAACCCTCACTGCCTTAAGCGACCAACGGGAGCGGCCACGATGCGGTTAGGCAGTGCAGGGTTGTCCGCCTGTTAATCTTCCCTGAAAATCCTCGGGCGGACCAAGGGGCGCGACAGCGACCCGCAGCGTGAATGTTTTGTTATCGGATGTCAATACCTTCCTCGAACCTCTAAAAATCTTGGAATCAGTTTCGCTTTTGTTTTTATATCTTATAGTTTTCTTGCCTTTATCACAAAAGTTACTGGAAGCATTTTTGCTCTCTTTGCCATATCGCTGTTATCATCCCGCAATTGCATAAACTCATAATCAGATTCCTCAATCATTAGCTCAATTACAAACCCAGCTTTTGCAAGCGCGTTTACATAAGTTGACAGCATACGGTCCGCTAACAATAGCTCACCTTCATCAACTGCTACCGGATACCAACCTTCATTAAAGTAACTCTTATTAATTACAAACCTATCATTCTCTGTAGTAACCCATCTGTGTATAGGGTGAGACCAACTGAAAATAAATAGCCCGTCTTTTTTAAGGTAAGAAGATATTCGTCGAAAGGTACCCTCAAGATCGGTGGTCCAACCTATGGCATAAATTGAATAAACATAGTCAAAATAATCCGTCGGGATGCCGCATTCTTCTTCCATGGGAGAACATATCAATTTTGCTGCTATTCCACATGACTTCAAATGTTGCGCTGCCTTTTCAATTTGTCTTTCTGAAATATCCACAGCCCATAGTTCAGATGCGTTTCGTTCCCCTTGATATTGCAAGGATTGACCATTTCCGCAGCCGATCTCCAACAGTTTTTTTCCTGAGATATCACCAAAGAGCTGGCACTTTTCTTCTGAGATAAATGCTCCATAATAAGGGAGCACGATTGCTTTTAAGAAGTCATTGCCTTTGGTATCCCAATATAGGCTGTTTGTTTTATGAACAACATTCTTTTTTAACTCTTCCGAGCTGCCGACACCATTTTCCCCGTCAACAATAATGCTTCTTCTATTTAATGAATTCTTGTCCATGAAGGCACCTTCTCTTAGTAGATATTTATATTTGAGCATTTCAGATTTGCATTAATTTCTGATAACGTTCTTGTATTCATGAACCTCGCTAGAGGTTGTCTGCTGAAATGCCTCCCCGAAATCCATACCGCAGACCAAGGCTCCAGCGGAGCCGCTGCTTGAATATTATGTTATAGGAAGTGATCATCTCCCTGAAACTACTAGTTGTTATTTACTCTCTTTAACAGATAACGATATTTTTCTACAAATTCATTAATGGTGCTTATTAGTGGCTTCAAATCGTCATTAACAGTCAATAATAAATATTGACCAGTATTCCTTTCTCCATTTTTATGAACTATTAAATTCCTGATTTTTTGGAATCGCTTAATTTTTCTATACCAATTGTTCGCGTTTATATTGTTAGACTTGAAAATATCATTAACACTTGCCAATAAATTATTGAAGGTTTCCTCTTTGTTCAAAACCTTTTTTAGGTAATCTTCAAAAATTACAATGATATAAGTGAACAACGAGTAAATATGTACTCTTGTCTCAGCATAAGCATTTTCGCTGGATAACTTAATTAATTCAGTAGCTTTACTCAACTCATTTTGTAGATCCGTAACAAATAAAGGGGTGGAGTTCATTTCTATAGTTATCTCAATTTCTTTCTGACCTGAATAACCGTCATTACTCTGCTCTTCAGGCTTCATCTTGTTTAACGCTTCTGAAATCAAATCCTTAAATGGTAAAACATTATTAATGTTTTCAAAAGTGGTATCAAAAGCTTTATCTAAGTCTCCTTTAATACTGTCTTTGAATCTTCCCATATATCTCTCAACTGATTCTAAATTTCTGTTTAAATTTTCGGTATGAATTTCAAACGAGTTATTCATATACTCTCCTCAATAACTTGGAATTTTCTGAATATTTCCTATAACGTTCCTGTATTCACGACCCAGCGTATGCTGGGTGTCTGGCGAATGCCGGATCAAGGACGAATGTCCGCAGCGTGAATATTATGTTAGGCGATGGTCGAGAGTTCTTCGATTTACTCAAGTCTCTTTACAAACTCATCCGACAGTCCACGATAATCTCTACCTTTACCTGATGGAGAATGGCCACGTGTAATTATTTCGAATGCACTATAAACTTTGTTTTCACCGAAGTTGATTTGTTTGAAGTTCTCTCTAAGTGTGAAAATCAACGAACACTCTCGTCCACCTATATTATTATGAGTATATGTATCATCCGTAAATACGACAGAGATAAAATATTCAATATCTTCCTCAATCGATTCTTCTTCCTCAAATTTATATAAAAAATCATCCGTGATATCTACTGTATAATCATCGCTTGTAAAACCATACTTACTTTGAAGTTTTAGATCTTGCAAAAGACTATTAATTTTTTCTTCTATTTGAGAATGAAATTTTGAAGACTCAAATATTAGATATGATCCTACTTCGTTTATTGGAATAAATTCGCTAGGATCATGTAATGATATGTTACTTTTAATTACCTCAATCAGTTTTTTTCTTTCCTCTGCTTTACTTTTTCCTTCCGTACAATAGCAAAGTGGCCTCCTAAATTTTATATCAAAAGGGAGGTCGGAATAGTCTCCAAAATCTGTGTTAAAAATGCAAATGATCTTATCCCATCCTAATACTTTTGCTGCATATCCCAATTCGATTAAAACATTTGGATTTGGTGTTTTTCGTTTGTTGTAGTCAGAATTGATAATACTAACATCAGCAATAAATAATTTTGATTTCTCAATTTTAGTGAAAATTGAATCCACAATATGCGGGGTTCCTGGCTCATCCATAGTATCTTTATCTATTCTAAACTCAATGTCGAATTGTTCAGATAGATTTAATTCTTTGATTGCACTCTCGATACAAGTTCCCAAAAAACCCCGATTGGTATTATTAGGTAAATCCGACTGCCAAGAATAAAAAATATGATTTTTCATTTTGTATAAATCCTTTCACTTTTACTTGTTTAATTTGACCAGCCTTTCTCGACTTTTGCCTAACGTCTTATTTACGAACTTCTGAAAGAATGCTTTCTTCGTTATATTCACGAACTTCGTAAATCCTGCACTTTGTTCCTTATTCCCGCACTTTCTGCGTTTCAATCGTCCAGCCCGCTCATCCGATCCAACGGACTTTGAATCCGCCCAATGTCCCGTCTGCTCACATGTGTATACCGCTCCGTTGTTCGCACACTCTGATGCCCTAACAGTTCCTGAATATAGCGAAGATCAATCCCATTCTCCAGCAAGTGGGTCGCAAAGGAATGCCTTAGCGAATGGATACTCACCTGTTTGCGAATGCCCGCTTCAGCCAGCGCTTTTTCAAACACTTTCTGCGCTGAACGTTCCGTCAGGTGGCGGCCTTCTCTCTGCCCTGGAAATAGTCAGTCTTCTAGCTGTCCAACCCTTATGTACTGCTCGGCCACCGCAAAGGCCACTTTGGAGAGCTGCATTTGCCGAACCTTCCTGCTTCATCCCGATAGAGTAGGTTTATCTTCATCTCACTTGTCTCCTTAGTATATCAGCCGTTCAAAAATTTGGAAATCTAATTTTGCACAAAAAAAGGGCCTTAAGATGGGAATTTACCTTAAGGCCCTGATTCTTTCGGATCAAATTATTGATCCTTTAAGTTCAATTTTCATTATTATAATTACTTGGAATGAGACTCCGAAGACAAAAGAATAGTGTAATCGTTAATCTTTTGAATAAGGATATGCGGCTAAAAAGCGTAGTTCCTTGCCATTTTTTTCAGATAAACCGCTTGTATTACAATCATATATAAAGAACAACGAATTATATTTACCATCTACTTTACTTAAGTCATTTAATAGTGGAGATAAAAAAGAATCAACATAGGAAACATCTTTTATACCATCATCGGTCCCGTCAACCAGAAAGACTCCTTCAGCAAAATCTTCGTCAAAATTATCTATTTCATGGTCATTTAAAAAACCGCTAAAAACATCCTCATTCTCATCCTCCGGGTATTTGATCTCAACATATTCAAACAACTCATCTTCAGAGGCAAAGTGACCGTACCAGACGGACACCATATTTTTTTCAAAGCAATTCATATCTTCACCCTGCTAATATTTCAGTTTATACGTATAGTCTATCTGTATCCCGCACCAGCTGTTGAAGCTAAAAAGCCCGCGCTGATCGCGGGCTTTGCTGTATATTTAGTTAAAATCATGCCCAGTAGACTTGTTACTCAACCTTAAACTGCTTTAATTCGTCTTGAAGCTTATTGGACAATTGGTTTAATTGTTTGGATAGTTCAGCAACCTGTTCGAAGCTTTCCAATTGTTCCTGCGTGCTGGCGCTGACCTCTTCGGTTGAAGCGGAATTTTCCTCGGTGGTGGAAGAGATGATCTCTAGCGCCTGCAAAATCTCATCTTTGTGCTTGTGGACTTTGGAAGTGTTCGTGCTGATCTGGATCATTCGCAATTTCAAATCTTCCAAATCCTTGTTAATGCTAAAGAATACTTGCTTCGTGTCCTCCACCGATCTCGCATTTTCTTCTGCAATTTTCAGACCGTGAACCGTATGCTCAACTGATACGCTGGTTTTTTCTTCAATCACACGTACCTTCTTGTAGATTTCCTGTGTCGCCAGCGCCGTCTGCTCAGCCAGCTTGCGAACCTCCCCGGCAACCACAGCAAACCCTTTGCCCTGTTCTCCTGCACGTGCAGCTTCAATGGAAGCATTGAGCGCCAGCAGGTTGGTCTGCGTTGCAATTTGGTTGACCGTATCCACAATGCTCGAAATCTCATGACGGCTCAGATCAATCTCCTGAATAATAGACGACATCGCTTGTGTGGAATTGTGATTTTCTTCCGCCCATCTGGATAACTGATCTACTACCGCAAGCCCCTGTCCACTTTGCTCAGCAGAGATTTGCACCATTGTTTCGATGGCTTTGGCATCATTGGCAATTTCGTCAATTTGGCCGGATAATGCTCCGGTTTTTTGTAAAATGTTATCCGTTTCGATGGATTGGTAGTTCGTTGCATTGGCAATTTCATTAATTGCTGTCGCAGTATCGTTCATCGTGATCGCGGTTCTGGAAGAAATGGATTGCAAATCATGAGAAGACTGATTCAAGACTTGAGCTGAGCCACCCACCATTTGGAGCATGCCTTGAATTTTTTGAACCATATTGTAAATTCCTTGAGAAATTTGCCCGATTTCGTTGTTGGATTGCGTATCAAACTGAACGGTCAAATCTCCATTTTCAATCAGCTTGATTTTTGCAAGCAATTTCGGGATTGATCTCAACAGATAACGGAGCGTTATATAACAAATCACAACGAGCAGGATGGTGGCTGCCGCAAAACCGCCAATGGTAAGCCAGGTAAAGGTTTTTAATTCTGTGAGCACCTCTTCTTCAGAAATAGTTAAGCCTACAGACCACCCCGTATCTTTACTGGTTGCATACCCAATATAACGACGTTCCCCATTATCATTAATTAGCTGTACTCCGGACTCACCAGCAATCATTTTCTTTCCAATCTCCCCAAGATCACCTGTGCTTTCGTTAATCTTTTCTTTCAGCACTTTATTTTGATCGGGGTGATACAAAATATCTCCTGTTTTGGACGCAAGAATCGAATAACCTGTGCTTCCAAGCGAATAGCTTTGCATAACGGCAGGGATGTCTTTGAAAGCAATATCGACAGCAGCAAATCCGATTAATTGATTACTTCTATCTTTAATCGGATAGAAAATGCCCATCAGCACATTACCCGAATTGACGTCCTTATAGGGTTCTGAGTAGTATAAACCGTCTGCTTCAACGGCTGGCTTGAAGTATGGGCGTGTATGGATATCGAAATCCGGTTTAGAAGCAACACCATCATTCTGAAGAAAGAAGCCTTTACCAGATATTCCTGCAATCCAGGCGTCGGCAAAAGATGGCTCTGCCTTTACAATGGCTGCCAGAGTCGCTACTGTTTCCGCAGCATAAGGAGAAGTTTTCACCATTTCTGCCGATGGGGTGGTTTCTAAATATTGCTTAAAAAGATTATTCGTTGACATTTGTTTGACAAGTGATCCCTTTTCTTTAAACAACGCATCGAATTGAGTGACAACGGCCTGCGTCTTGGTCTGGAGCATGGCCTCTTGCTGCTTGACAAGTATGCTTTGCGTGCTTGCAAACATGAACGTCCCCAAGGTTGCAAAGACGACAACGATAATGACTAACAAGACCATGGCCAATGTGTTGGCGATGCTGGATGATCTGAATATGCTCTTCTTAATATTTTGTGACATGCTGCCATCTCCCCGAGGAATATTGAGCGAAAAGCTCTTAGATAATATGTCGGAAGTTTGCAGCTGTTTTAATAGGTTTTTAGTATATACAATTTAAAGTTTTGCTATCTGATTCCTCATAGATTCCCTCCCGACCTGTTCCGTAACTCCAGCAAAAGATTAGGGCAGCACAAAGAGCCTCCGTCAGACGTAGGCTCTTTACTAAAAGCTATATATGAGAACGCAGGGTTTTGCGGATTTAGAGCATTTCAGCGATCCGTAAACTCAACCCTCATCCTCCGTCGTTAACTCAACTGCATCGTTGTGATACACGTATCGTTTTTCTCATATGTAGAGAATTCAGTTTCAGCCGTTTTACCTTCATGATTCACGCTAATGCGGTATGTTTTATCCCTCGGTAGCCATAGATCAATAAAACCATTGGATTGTGATTTCATGGCGGCATTCTCCATGATGACATTCCCTTCGGAGTCGTGAACGGTCACATTGAACGCTCCATTTTTTATTTCGCCTTGGCAGCCAGTTAGACTATGAGTTGCACAAGGGTGGGTCTGTTCCACATATGGCGCAATCGAAACAAAAAACTCGTTGTCAGGCAAATCATAATTCATGGTCTGAGTATCGTCCCCTGTCACAATCAACTGACTGGAATTAATGGAAGCAGACTGGGCTGTTGCCTTGCCTGCACTGATATCATGCACCAATTTCTTGATATCTGTCGTCTCATGTTTTTCCGCCCCTTCTTTCTGAATATTTCCTGCAATTAGGTACGTCCCCAATGCGGCAACAACCAACCCTGAAGCGACTAAGATTCCTTTTTTCATCTGGAGTTCATCTCCTCGTCTGTTTTGTATTATTATAAGGGAGAATGCACCATAATGGACAAAATGGGGTACTGAAGTCACCAGATATTCACATATCTGTGCTGTGATTCAGTTATATTTGTATCACATTAGAGGATTACCGATGAGCGAAGGAGCATGAGCAGCTCTGCTGTCTCAACGTACAAAACAAACACCCCACCACTCCTATGGAGCCATGGGGCACAATTCTTTTTAACGATCCCGGTTCACGATATAATTCATTAAGTGCTTCAAAAAAGCAATATTACGTGGGATCTCTTCCAATGCTTCCATCGCGAGGCAATAGTGTTCCCACATCTCTTTACTGGCACCTTCAAGACCAAGGATGGACACGAAATTCGAATTGTTATTATCAGAATCTTGGCCAACAGGTTTTCCGAGTAAGAGCATATCTCCTTCCACATCAAGCAAATCATCTTTAATCTGAAAAGCAATCCCCATATGATAGGCAAATTTCTTCAAAGCAGCAATTTCCGACTCCTTGACCTGTGCAAGCATGGCTGGCATAACCAGACAAGCCTCAAACGCCACTCCTGTTTTGTAAAAGCACACCATATTCAGCTGCTCCAAGGTCAGTGCCTTTCCTTTGGAATCCAGATCCATCGCCTGCCCCATACACATATCTTCTGCTTTCTGGGCCGAGTATTGTATCAAAGCAAGCACCGTTTCAGCATTGAACTGGTCAAGTGACGATTGTTCCCCAATCGCCTTCTGGATCAGAAACAGACCGGTTAATTCTGCGGTAGCGCTATTGTGCACCTGATGCAAGGTCTGACGCCCTCTACGGGTAGACGCATTATCCTGGGAAGGAAGATCATCAAAGATCAGGGAGGCTGTATGCATATACTCCAGTGATCTCAGAAGCGGTACGATTGCCGATGCATCTAATCCATATTCGTTCACGCCCATGACCCAAGTCAATATAGGCCGTATCCGCTTCCCGTCCCCTTCGAGACTGTAATTTGCAGCCTCAATAAGCTGTTCTTTCATGGCCGGAATTCCTTGAGGCTTGGTAATTTTCAATTGGTTGTTAATCTGCTCACGGACCATTTTGACCGTATTCATAAAGTCTTCCTTTTCCCTCGAATCATTTTTCAGTTGAGTAATCATCTGGTCCCGAAGCAGCTTATCTAAGAAATCTACATCATCCGCTTTTTGTACCATCTTCTGAATGAGATTATTAAATTCCGGATTTCCGGATGCAAAGATCTCCATCGTTTCATTATATTTTTCAATACCTACACGTTCTTTATAACGTTTGAGCCCATTCATTGCCCGATCCAGTATCACCTCACGAGCCATGGCATTGGAGTCATATACGTTATGGATCAAATAGGAAATGACCGCCCAGTATAATTCAAAGGGGTTGATCAAATCCGATCTCTGATGATGATAATTTAAATAGTAGGTATAGGGTGTTACCGCACCGTCTCTCATATCGTCAACCATATCCGCAAAATCATCAGCAAGCTGGTTATAGATTCCATAAAAGAATGTTCGTTGCTCAAAACCCTCATCCGCAGGAGCACTAATCACGGGACGGACAATCAATCGGGACGAAGAAGATTTTAAGATAACGGGTATATAAAGCTCTTCATTGGTATAAGTAGCTCGCGTTAGGTCCTTAACACGGTCAATATCTTGAGCATGAAAAAAAACATAGGACTGCTCGAAAAAGGTTTGCTGTGTGTCTGGCCGCTGATGTGCCTTAATATACTCAAATGCATCCGAGAGCTCCGAATGTATGTATTGAATCAACTCCATATGATTTCCGGTCCAATCGCCCAACTCAGGCACAGATCCACTAAGAAGCGCGGCACGTATCATACGGGAATATTGTTCTTTCTCCTGAACGGTCAAAACCTGGGAATCGAGAAGATCATCAATGAAAGGATAGGTCAGACCATAGGAGTACCCAAGCCTGATGGCTTCATCAAGTCTGCGAGCACGTTCCATAGGTGACACTGTATCGTCCATTTCTTCCATCACATGCAGAATAACCCCGACAATGATCTTGATCAGTTTGCGCTGGGCTTGCTCGGCATCCATCTCCTTGGGAATATGAGAGGATACGGACCTAAGTTTGTTGATCACCCAAATTATCGCGGTTTCTATACCTTCCCTCTGGGCCCACCGATACACCCCGGCCAAATTCATAAATTCCGGTTGGTCTCCCCCGTTTGCACTGGTGGATTGGATCAAGTGTTTTTTTACGTCTGCAATGACACGCTGAATCCGGGTATGTGTGTCAGGAGAATCCAGAGCTTTGCCTAGGTCCCTCATATAAATATAGGAGACACTTCGGTCCAGATAATCATCCAATTTGCCTGTATAATTCAGCCATTGAATGTATCTATTATAGTCCCGAGTATCAGGTTTTCTCTTTCTCCGTGAAAAAAAGGATAACCATGAGGAATGATGAATATGATTTTTTTTCCATTTTTGAATGTCTTCTGTCAGGGTAGTCACATAAGATTTGTCTAAGACCTGATCATACAGTAATGCAAAATACTGAATCGCCTTCCGCTCAGCCAGCTGATATCCTGTATTGGCTTGTAATTTTTCATTCATATAATGCATTACCTCAACTTCTCATTTTGTTAAACATGGTTGCATTTCTCCCTGAGGGAACGAACTTGGATCATGTTTTTATCTTTATACGGAAAAAAAACTGTAAGGTTACGAAATTATCATGCTGCTTATCGATACCCCCTCTTTGGCAATATCCATGAATTTAAACCAAAAATATAGGCTCAAAATTACTTTCAATCAACAAAAAAACCCACGTCTGCCGTGGTTTTTTATGCTAACTCTTCAACAGCCACCTGATATAGCAGAGAACCTTCACGGAGCAGCAGGCGGTTTTTTCTGAAATCCTGTTCGTGCGGCTGAAGAAACTCTTGATCGTCATTTAAAAAACGGATGTTTTGCCCTTTGCTCAAACTACCTGGCTTCACATTCTTTTTCAGGACATATTGTCCACTCTTTCCATACCCGCCATCGAATAAAAAGTGATATCCATCTGTAGCCACCCCGGAGCAGCCGGAAATCCTCGGATTCATAAACGTAATATTCGTGTGGTCACTACCGGAAATACGTCCTAATGAAAAGTCTGAATAGTAATAAAACCAGATTTCCTGTTCGCTGACTACGTTTAATGCATAGCAATCATCAATAGCTGCTGCTTGGTTCTCATATATTTTATCTCCCTTTTCATTCCAGGCAACAAGGCCGGAGGACCCAACAGGCTCAACCCAACCATAATTGCCAAATATACCTTCGTCAAAATAACTGGTCCAGATCGTACCTTCTTCTGTTACCTGAACACTCTGGATGCCGTCTCCAAGCAACATCTCATTGACGGTATGACCTTCATAATCAAGGATTTTACCATTTAGATCGTATTGACCAGGCCCATAATAATGGCACCGTGCTCCGACGAGTAACAAATGATTTTTTAGAGGCTGTACATAATGATAGTTGAACTGCTGCCCCTCCACACACACTTCTTCGATGTGATCGTCTAGGATGAGTACCTTGTAAGTATGTCTGTCTTTAAGAGAGGCAGGCGTGAACATCCCCCGCACTCGTTCTGGGACTTTATCAATCAGCAAAATATACACGCGCCCATCAGGGCCAAATTGGGTCGAAACGATCTCAAATCCTTTTATATCATTGGAAATATCAGCAAATGAATGAAGCCGTTTAAATAGATGTGACAAGGTAATTCCTCCTCTGAAGGGTCAATAAAGTGAAGTGTTATTTGTATTGAACTCATTTTGTCATAACGGCATGTTGCTGAGTAGGGCGGAAGTATGGCGATATAGCAAACAAAAAAACAAGCTGGGCTCTGCTTCATAAGAAAAGCAGCCCAGCTTGATCTTTATAGATGTTCCCCTTGGAGCGTTTGGTCCTTCTCAACCTTCTGCCATAAAGCCTCAGTCAGTTCATCTATCGTCTCCTTCATCGCCAGCTTCTCGCGCCAACGACTCGGAATACCGCTTATTCCGTAATAAGCTCCTGCAATTTGCCCGTACACCGCCCCAGTCGTATCAGCATCATCCCCCAGATTCACTGCCAACAGTGCTCCCTCTTCAAATGAAGTCGAATGGTGGAATGCCCACAACGCAGCCTCAAGGGAACGAATGACATACCCGGTTCCTTGTATTTCAGGCGGCTCTTTATGCCGGTAAGATCCCCGAATTATTTCTTCAATGGCTGCCGAATAAGCGGGCTCGTCCTGCCGCCACTTATAACAGACGTCCGCCGATAACATGGATTCTTTGTCCGCTCCTCGCAGACCTGCCACAAGGATTGAAGCAAGCACAGCACAGGACTCCACACTTTCGACTGCTCCATGGGTGGTTCGTGAGCTCATCTCAGCGTACATCACCGCCTCTTCCGGACGGTTCGCATAGGCCATAGCTACAGGTGCAAGCCTCATAATAGAGCCATTGCCGGCAGTCATGGGGTCAACGGACCCACTGTACGGATCTCCGGTAGCTTCGAAGCGATGCAGTGCTGCTCTCGTTGCACCACCGATATCAAAGCACGTTCCCGTGCTGCTCATATATCCCAAGTGGTACCAATTGGTGTATCGGCGCATTTGATCTGCCGGATCAAAGCCATCTTTTCGCACCATACTCTCGGCCAAGCAGAGCGCCATCGACGTATCGTCCGTCCACTGGCCCGGCTTTAACCCAAAGACACCGCCGCCCACGATATCCGTTACAGGTTCAAATGTACCTGGACTGCTGAATTCCACAGTGGTTCCCAAAGCATCGCCCACGGCCAGCCCAACCAGGCATCCCAAAAAACGATCCTTGATAAGTGCCATTTTGGTTTTACGCCCCTTTTCAAATGTAATAACTAACGCATATTTTCCCATCTCGCCAGGAAGGAAGCCCGACACTGCCATTTATTCGTAGCTTAAGGCTTTACAGCGGCTATCCGGTTTCAATTCAATGAAAATTCCTGCCTCTTGATGGTAAACGAGTGGAAACCGCTCCGTATCTACATATTCCCGCACACCGCTTGAAAGCCGCCATACCTGAAGCGAGACTCCTTTTCCCCATAAGAATAATCGGTCACCACAAATGGCCATATCCGCTTGGGGAAAAGGAAAAGTCCCGTCTTCAACAGGCTCACAATTTAGAGATGGAATCGCTGGAAGCACACGTCGGTACCCGGGCTGGGTCATATCGAATAGGACAACAGCCGGTTCAACTCCTTCCTCTCCCCAATCTTCCTCCTCCAGTAAATCAGCATCCATCTGTCCCCAAACCGCCAATGTATCGGGTCCTGTCCAGCACACTGGCCCATCCCAATCTATGGTTTGCCAAAGATCGCGAACCGACGGACCCTTCTCCGATTCCCATGGATTCAGCAGCCAATCCGATAACGACCAAGTTCGGACCACTCCAATCGGAGCCCACACCCATCCCGTATCCGCAATCCACTTTCCCCCTGGTGAAATCAGCAGCCTCCCATGAAAATAATCTAGATAGTGCTCATTTTTGCTTTCGCTGTTATAAACAGGAGTAGGTCTTGCTGTCAAAAGCATGCCTGTTTCTACATCCGTCAGATCAAGCCGGTTCCATTCCGTCCCATGAACAAGAATGCATGCACCATCTTGGTGTACAAATGCCAGGGGAAACATACTTTTATCGTAGTGATATTCGTCCCGTGATAGTTGCATTTTTTCTTGAGCATGGACTAAATCATACACTGCCGCATGCCGTCCAAAACGATTGGAGATAGCTACGTAGCTGCCGTCAGAACTGGTAACCATTTGGACAGGTTGCATGGGATTAAAATCAGGAATACAAATACGTGTGCACAATTCTGCGCTGCCAGAGCGAAGTTCTAGTCTCCACAGTTCTGCTTGTGTGTTTAGTGCCAGCAGGGTTATGCTTTCCTGAGAGTCGCCCTGTAGTGGATGAATGGCTGTAAGGCGTCCGATAGACGGTGGTAAATCAGGTAAAGAAACGTGATGGAATGGCATGATTAATCCCCTTTTACTCTAGATAAATAATAATCTATACCCACATTTGTGAAGCTGGATTTATCAACAAAAAATCTGATATCAAGCAATGCAGTCAATACTTTCATAAAAACTCCCGGTTTTTTCTTGCAAAACAACTTAAGATATGTAATTTCACTAGGATCTCTTTTGAGAACAAAATAGGAGTAATTCATCAAGATCAAATGGGAGATGAACTGCTCTGTTGGAGATTGATGCTCATTGATACAGTCTATCAGCACCTCTAATACCCTATTTTTATTAGATTTGTAGGCTTGCATAAACATCGTTGCTTCTACAAATGGTTTGTTGAAATCATCGAATGGAAAATCATATACATCATGACTACCCAGCATAAAGTTGACCCATTGGCCTTGTAAAAATTTTATTTTTTCCAGCGTTGCTTGTGTATCCATATCCATCTTACTTTTGTTAATATGCTCATGCAAAATGTTAATAAGAATGTGCAGATCATAATGTTGTGCGTCTTCCATTCTGTACATGATCCTATTATTTTCAATCGTTAGACGATCATAAATGTCGTCACCTAAACCCAGTTCAAATAAGAGATGGTGAAGGAAAAATAGTCTGTCCTGAGTAAGCGAGAATTCATTCCCTCTCTCTCTTAGATGTGAAACTTGATATTGATAATAAAAACAAAATAAGTTTTTTCTCCTATAAACAACATCTTTATGTATATCAAAAACATTAAAAATGAACGAAAGCAATCGAACCAGGCGTTCAGCATCCAGTTCGCTTCGAATGACATCATCCATTTTTGTAAATAGCGACCTGTCAAACAGATCATGCCATCGCACTAGAGAAACATAATCCTGTTCGTTTATATTCAGGGTTAATATTCTTAAATTTTGCTCTTGATCGGGATAAGAATAAAATAGATATTCATGACTTAAATCAGAAATTCGCTCATTAAAATAAGCTCTTAATTTGTAATCGTATATTTTAGAAAATGACATACTTATCCTCCTTACAAGTAAGCCTGAGCATATTAAACTAAGCACAAAACATTTTCGAACTCCTATATTGTAAAATTAATCTGGATAGACTGGCAAGGCGGCACAATTACAGAAACATATGTTCTCCAAATCTATATTATGATATCTTTAGGCTAGAAATGAAACGTTATTGTCGGAGGTCATAGCCTACAATTAGAAAGGAATGAACACCTATGAAACAGTTAAGCGAAGCTTTGGCCCGTTTTGTACAACAGCAAAACTTATATAATGATGCCTACGGGCTGTTCCAAAACCACGACATCCAGCCCCGGATGGAGAACCTAACAGATTGCTGGGACAGACGGATTCCCGTATCCCCTGAGCTTGAGTACCTGTATAGCCATTATGAAATGATCGATGCTAAGGCAGCGGGAACACACAAATTAAAAAATGCAGCAGTTGAAATCGGGGATGCCGCGGTTCTCTTTTTTGCCGCACCAGAACATCTATATCGCCAACAACTAGGCTATCGCTGGATTACATCTGGTGAGTTTGTCCAAGAATCTCCTTCGTGGCCGCCCCATCATGTCGTGATTGCAACTTTTAATGACGATCCAGTCATTGTCGATACTAGCGCACTCGGTTCCCCTGTATATGCTGCTTTTGAAGGTGGGGCAGCGCACCAGATTGCCGACTCTTTAGCTAACTTCTTTACGGCTCTTTCCATCCTGATCGAAGGTGCCTGTACCTTTAAGGGAGAATTGAAAGATGAGGAGACCTACGAAACCAAAGCAGAATATATCGAGCACGTAAAACCATTGCTGCATCCGCTGTTGAGCGAAAATCAAACCACGTATTTAATGGAATACCTATCCCTTTGTTAGAAATCCTTTTTTTGAAGAGAGGTGAAGCTTATATGATCTATATCGCATTACTGCGGGGCATCAATGTTGGCGGCAACAACAAGATCGAGATGAAGAAGCTCAAGCAAACGTTTGAAAATGCAGGTATGGGGCATGTGACGACTTACATTAATTCTGGAAACATTATTTTTTCCAGTCAAGGTGATTCCAACGAGGAACTATCGCTCAAACTGGAACAGGCGATTCTGGAGGATTTTAGCTTACCCATCCGTGTCATCGTCCGTAATATGAAAGAGATTCAGAGCATTATGGAGGCACTGCCGAATGAATGGTCTAATGATACACAGATGAAAAGTGATGTAATGTTTCTGTGGGATGAAATTAACGATATTTCCGTTCTGGACAAGCTTCCTTTGAAACCGGGAATAGGCCATGTAATATATACGACCGGGGCCGTTCTGTACTCTGTCAGCAAAGAACAAGTCACAAAAAGCGGGTTAACGAAATTAGTCGGAACCAAGCTGTATCAGCAAATGACGGTGCGGAATGTGAACACAACTCGTCAGATTTATAAGCTGATGCAAATGGCTGAACAGGAAGAGTTGCAGGATACGAGTTCTTGACTGTAATCCAAAAGCAACGTTGGAAGGGTAAACTTAAAAAGGAGCCTTTTTAGGGCTCCCCAACTGTTTTTCTTCGATGTAAAGTTTTCCCTAGTCTTTATATATTGTCTCGTTAAATTTTAAAGCCTTCGACCAGTTCATTCAGTCGGGCAGCGCTTCCCTTCACCTGATCAGACTGGTGTGCCACTTCAAGAGATTTCTCCGTCGATGAAACCATATTCTCTGCAATGTGCTGAGTGGATATAGCGGACTGTTCGCTGGCTGTTGCAATCTCATGAATCGCTCTCACCATCGTTTGGATGGTTGCATTCACCTGCTTAGAGGTGGCGTTCAAATCATTGACCGTGTTCGTATGCTCCACGGCATCATTGTAATATTGTCCTGCTGTATCCTCAAGCAGCTGATAATCCTTGCCTACCTGGGCTTGCAGGAAGTGCAGTAATTCTTCGGCATTAGTAGTTAAATTCTCTACCGATTGCACAACTTCTTGAGTAACACTCTGAATTTGGTCTACCGCGTGTTTGGAGCCGTCTGCCAACTTGCGAATCTCGTTAGCCACAACCGCAAACCCTCGACCTGACTCACCCGCACGAGCCGCTTCAATGGATGCATTTAGAGCCAGCAAATTGGTTTGTGCCGTAATTTCTAAGATGGACTGAGAAAGTAAACGAATTTGGTCTACGGCCTTGGCTCGTTCTAGCGCTTCCTTCATCTTTTCATTGGCCTTCCGGTAAATTTCCTTGGCCGCTTTATTGGATTCACTTGCCGCATGCTTCAATGTTTCGGCTTTTACACTTGTATCATGGGCAGACTGAGCTCTTTCTTGAGTTTTGACCGAAATGTACTCTGCTGCCTGCTGCATTTCTTCCGCCGAATGGTTCATATTTTCGGTGTATGCCGAAGTCTCTTCCATAGCTGCTGACAGCTGTTCGACCGTGGCAGATACATCTCTAATCCGCTCATTGAGATCTGTCATATTATGATTCGTCTGATCACTCAGTTGGTTAATTTGGCGTGACTCTTTGATAACCCCCGTAATGACCATTGAGGTTGAATCTGTCATTTGTTGAATGGCACGCGCAATCACAGCGATCTCATTATTTCCTTTAAGCAAGGCAGGATCAAGTGCTGCCGTTAAATTTCCTTGGGTAATCTCCTCACAGTATTTCGTAATAGTACTCATCCGAAAACGGATATTTCGAATGGCCGCAAAGGAGATGGTGATAAGAATAGCCAGCACGAGGGCCAGAACTGTGATCAAAACAATTGTACGCATTTTAATCTCATTTTGCGTATTTTGATATAAGTTGGCGGATTGCTCATTGTTATAATCTGAAATCGTAGTCAGCATCGTAACAATTGCCGTACTGGATTTATTAATTCGGCCTCTTTCTTCCGTGTCATACGTTCCACTATTTTTTTTGACTGCCATGATTTGCTCAATATCCTGATAATATGTGTCTATACTCCCCCGTAGTTCCTCGTACATTTTCTGTTCCTTAGCATCCAAATTCCTTTGTGAGAATTCATTTAGTCCGGTTGTAACGCTATCTTTTCCTTTCTGCACCTGCTTATACTGTTTATCTGTGTACTCCTTATTGTCGAGTATTTTTGTATAATTAGCCCGCATATTATAGAAATCACTTTTGACTTCAAGAATATTCGTTTGGTGTTGAAAGCGATTCACATACAAAATACCTTGACCCTCTTTAGCTTGATACATACCAATAACCCCTACCAACGATACAATGAGTAAACCCACTAAGCTGATTACAATCATGGAGATCATCGTTGTCGTAACCTTTAAATCTCTAAAACCCTTCCCTTTTTTAGTCCTGTCTGATAGCTTGTTACTCATCCAAACCCCTCCAGATCGTCTATGGACAATAGTTCACGCTGCTCTCAACTTTCACGAGTTTCCGCTCGGTCTCCTTGACATTGCCCTCCAAACAACACAATGAAGCAGATCACAGAACGTGATGATATCTATATTTATATATATCGGTAGAAAGCGCTTAAATTTATAAGTAAGATAACAGTGATGCAAAAATAAAGAATATTCTGATAGCCAAATTCATTTGCAGACTTGCTATGTAACTCAAAATTTTAGATACTCATGGGCTTAAAGAATTTGCTAAACTAGAAGAGGAGTCCTTACACGAAGTGGGGCACATATAAACAACGAACGCTAAATAATGGGAGAGAAAGTATTGTGACAAACATACAAAATAAAAAACAAGTATATATAATCCACGGATACACAGCTTCGCCAGCCGATCATTGGTTCCCTTGGTTACAAGACAAATTACAGGAAGATGGGGTATCGGTAGATATACTGGAGATGCCCAACTCGCAATCCCCCAAACTTAATGAGTGGATCGAGCATCTATTACAAAATATTAAAGTTCTACATAAAGACACCTATTTTATTGGTCATAGCTTGGGATGTGTATCCATATTAAGATACCTACAGCAAGTAAGTATCCCAGAACCACTTGGTGGTCTCGTTTTCGTTTCCGGTTTTACTGATCCAGTGCCGAGTCTACCGTCATTAGATGAATTTACAAATGGCCATTTGGATTATCAGCAAATCATGGATTCGCTAAAAGCGCGTTCAGTTATCGCTTCAAAGGATGACACAATTGTGCCCTTTGCACTCAGTAAGAAACTAGCTGAAGACATCCAAGCCGATTTCCATGAAGTAGACCATGGAGGACACTTTTTAAGAAGTGACGGTTTTACCACCTTACCGATGTTATATCAAGTGTTAATTGAAATGATGAATGCAAATGAGTAGTGTTACAAGCTCTAGCTCAAGTTCTGTGTGGAGCATGTGATGTGTGACGACTCTTGTTAACATTCCATGCCACCCGCAAGATGGATAAGGCGAGAAAAGTGTCCAACTTGCGGGTTATAAAACACAGCTGGATGAATCATGGGGAATAAAGCTTATGATTATCTAATAACAACCGAATTTACAGCTCCTCTTCCACACTGCAACAGCAGTTTTAACTTATATTATTTCGAGGTGTTTTATGGAGTGGCTGGAAACGATCAAATTATGGAACCAAATACCGGTTAAAGTGCTGGACATTCGTCATTTTAAGATGAAGCCTGGAGAAAAACTGAGTGCCTATTCCCTGCCTTCAAACGGATTTCTATTTGCCAATCAAGGAGAAGCCAGATTAATACTGGATGAAGTCGAAACCTCATCAGCCAAGTTTCAGGTTCTTCACGGCGGAAAAGGAGCCAATCTTAACATCTGGTGCTTAAACCACCCGTTTGAATATTACCTCATTTTATACAAACCCGTTCAAAAGCAAGCGGATCAACCTTCACATAAACTAGAAGATCCTATGGCTCTATTTAGACAACAATATGCGTTTCAGGCCCTCTATCCGCTCCCCCTGATATCGCTTGTGGAGCAGATGAATAATCAGTGGGCAAAGAGAAATGAGTTGGATAAGCTACAAGTGAATGGATTGTTCTATCAGTTCGTACATGAACAGTTTCGTCAATTACAGATGAAAGAGGTCAAAATATCCGAGCCGGATTTAGCTACACAAATAGCCCAATATATTCAAGAGCATTTCCAAAAACCAATAGCTATGGAGGCAATGGCTAAACATTTTCATTACAGTACCCACTACCTCGTAAAGGTGTTTAAGCGGAAATATGGATGCAGCCCCATCGAATATGTCGTTCAAACCCGCATCAACAGGGCCAAATCCTTATTGGCTGAAACAGATGCTTCTATTCGTGATGTTGCCGAACACGTTGGATATAACAATTTTTATTATTTTAGTCGACTCTTCAAAAAACAAACTGGCGAAACACCAACACAATTTAAAATGCACAGCTTTGTTCTAAAAGGTTCAACGAATACAAATTTTACACTCAAATCATTCATTGCTCCCCGATCAGGACAACGTTATATTGATAACAATGATAATCATTATCAACATGATGCTTGGAGAGTGGATGATATGAATGTTAGCTTTAAGCCTGCTTTTGCCGTTACCCTTTTGTTTAGCCTAACCCTGCTACTGGCAGCTTGCGGCGGCACGAGTGATGTTGCGAAATCAATTGAAACAAGACTGTATACGGATGCACTTGGTCGGCAGATAGAAATTCCTGTTCAACCCAAAAAGGCTGTTGTTATTACATACGGCGGTTATTTGCTTCCATTAGGCTTAAAACCGATAGGTGCTAATCAAGAAATACTCGATCTTTATCCTGATAAGATGGCTGATGTCCACAGTATAGGGAAAGGAACAGGAAATGTCGAAGCCATCTCCGCTTTAGGCCCGGATTTGATTATACTGCCAGACTTTCACGACAAAGCAACCTTTGAGCAATATCAAAAAGTTGCCCCAACTATTTCAGTAGCATGGGGTGGTGATCCAGACGTGATCGATACATTGCGGACCTTTGGTGATATTATGAATCGGAAAAAAGAAGCAGAATCCTGGATTGCTAAGTTCGAGAATAAATTGCAGGATATTCGGGAGCAAACTCACATCCCTATTAAAGCAGATACTACCGCGATATCTTTCATTATTCACAAAGGAGAGGTACTGCTTGGAGGTGAGGGCGGTACACTTGGAAAATTGATTTATCAAGATTTTGGGTTCCAGATGCCTGAGCAATTCAAACCCTATGCCGATGGTGGTACGGCTCTTTCCATGGAGGCTCTAGTTCATCGTCCAGCTGATTATTTCATTACTCAAATGACAGATCAAGAGTTGGCACAAATGAAAGAGCTGTTCAGCGAACCTGTATATCAGACAATTCCTGCTGTCAAACGTAATCATATTATTAATGTGTCTCGTGATAAATGGAACTATGGTCCCTATCTGGTGGATGAGGCCGTCGATTCGTTGATCGAACAAATAGCTCAAATTCAGTCATAGGGATATACGCATACGGCACAATAGCGAGAAGTCCAATTCTATAGACTTCTCACTATTGGCTATATATTGGGCAGAATCATGCAGGTATCAATACAATGCCCATTTTTCCGTACACAGCTCTATAAATGAATGGGCAACCTGTTCACATTCGTCATATCCCAGACTACCAGAATGAGCAAAAAGAACGGGATACTCATTGTTTCTTTTTTCCTCTCTCATATCAAACATATAGTGGTTTCCGCACCCATCCATCGCAAACGACACAGCACCCGGCATATATTCCGGCAACTCGTAGGCGAGGTTCATTTCTCTCAAATCTTCGGTATTGAAAAACTGAAAATAACGTTCTCCATTTTGAAACTCCCCACCATTAGAATATTTCAAAAACTCCATATAGCTGTCAGGAAATTGTCCTTGGGGCAGATGCCAGCCCACAGGATCTAAAGGTTTATATTGATCATAGAAAGGAGACGACTTTGGAAAAGGGTTCACTTGTCTTTGCTTGATTTCGTGAATCTCTTGCTCGGATAGCTTTATGTTCCATGTTTTCAAAAAATTCGCGATTTGTTCATCAGTTGCTTCCTGACTTATTACAAACGGTTGTTCAAATTGAATACTCCACATATGTGCCAACCTCCATGCCTTGATGCCTCTAAGAGTTGTTGTTTCTACCACAAAAGCTATTCCTTATCCAATGCCACCTGCCATGCATTTGTAATGTCTATAGGCGACTTGCTGCTGGTCTCCCCTCCACCTTCTTGGGTCCATAGCGGCGGATAATATGCAAATACCTCTCCCGGCTGAAGTTGCTCCATATCCTTCTGCCAACCGTTCCAGCGGAATGTCTGGTAGAACAAGCCCAAATCTCCCTCAGCCAACCAGCTCAAGAAACCGGAATAGGCCAGCTCAGTGGATTCCCATTCCAATGCATCTGGTGCAAAATAGTAGATGTGACCGCTACGTCCGAATTTCCCTATATCCAATCCAAAAAATCCACCTGCTGCATCATAGGCCACCATTAGCATCCCCTCAAGCGCAGGAACACTTTCCGGTTCTTGAAGCCCGTTCCATGAGGTCAAGCTACCGAAAATTCCAGAGCCACCCGCACCCAGCAAGGTGATCCAACCGTAATCAAACACGATTCCTCCTGTCTCATAGGCAACTGTTCCCAAATACGATTTCGTACTCACCTGCAAACGGTACAGCGTGTCCCCTGGAGCGGATTCCGATTCGGCCGATACAATTTGATGTGAATTCCGGCCTTCTTTCAGAATATTTCTGACCTCTTCCCATGCATGGTTATCCTTATCTACCAGTTCATCAACCGTTAAAGTATGCATGTTCATTCCCCTTCCCGCATATCCCAAAATTCACTTTCAACCTGCGAACTGATTTTTTAAAACCTGCGTTTGATCTAAAATCACCCACTGATTCACTTCGTCGTATCCTTTTACAATGGCCGTGACCTCATGCTTCGGATACATCCACTCGGATGGTGTCTTTTCCTCATATGTACGAGTGTCTGACAATCCGACCGCATGATGCTGGAAAATATGAATAAGCGTACCTTGTGGAAAAAACACTTCAATATAACCCTTTACCTTAGTTCCAACGGGCAGTGCATTTTTGATTTGATGCCATTCCTGGTTCAAGGTGTGAAGATAATTGGACCATACTTCTTCAAACTCTTTTTTTGTAATTTTCGTATAATAGGGCTCCGTGTCATCAATCGCTTTCTCAGCTAATAAGAAATGATACTGCTCGTGCTTGCGATTAGAGGCGATATACGTGCCGTCATCCTGGATAACAATTTGTCGATAAGCTATTCCATCCGAATCTATTTCAAAATACCAGGTTCCCATGCCTGGTTCCGGGCAATCCTTAAGATATTTCATGGGCCCCTCCTATTAAAAAATTCAATTCGTTTGTATCACTTTTTCCCGCCATAGGTTCTTGCCAAATATGCGAGATATTCCGAACGCGTCAGTCCTCCCGTTTGACGGTTGAACTCATCATACGAAATGTCTTCCGGGAATCCGAATTCGGCCAGTGCTTTTCGACGTTCATCCTGATGTAACGGATTATCCAGCGTTTTGTGCCACTCCCGCTCTTCCCAGGAGCCAAAACAGTCGGCAACGATACCTGAATAAGCACCGTTATTTGAAAATTTTCGCGAGGACTTGAACACGGTCTCCCCTTCCGGTTTGGAAACCGTGCCCGTTCCCCAGGACAGACTATATGTTTTTTCTTTTCTACTATCCGTACTACAGCCATAGCCGATGGGGAACACAATATCCTCTTCCACTAACAGCTTATGCCCTACTCGCTCATAGGCACCCCGCATAAAGGAATCATCCATAACAATCCAGGTCGTTTCGGATAATGGGGCGGATGTGATAGATTCCAAAGCTGTTGAACGGTCACGACTCGTAAACAAATATGGACGTACGAATAAAGGCATGGTCATGACACTGTTCCAAATGCTCTCCTCTGCAAACAACTGATCCTTTTGCATTTGGCGCAAATCTCCAACGACCAGCACATATCCATCTGTGAAAAGGTCTATTTCCACGCGGAAGATGTCTCCTGGGACCGTTTTATAACGCTGGTTTTTCATATGCTTCAACCGGTGCAACCTGCGATCGTAATCCTTGGGCACAAGTGACGGATATTGCTGAAGCCAATCGATGATCTCTTCTTTACTATGTAAATGCTCACATCCCGTAATAGGGAGTTTCACACCCGTTTTGCTATTCACAGCAGTAACATAACTAAGAGGACGATCCCTTCGAATGCCTGCTGAAAAGGTCACGCCTTCTGCCTTGATGCTCGAAACACTTGTGTAATTCAGCTTTTTCTCTTTGCCACGAGCCGTTTTAGGCAAAACAAATGCCCGGTCACGCGTAAAAATCTCTACATCGGTTTCTCCATAAGTATCCTCAGTGGAAGAAATTCGCTTGCGAATAACGTCTCCATCCACACAAATAAAGTATCCTTCTTTAATTTCTACCACATCCCAATGCTCTTCCAGCGCCTCCAGCCCGAAGTACGGCCGTAATGCGTTCGTTAGCCAACTATTCATCTGTTCCTCCAGTTTCGAGTACATTTCAATGCACCCAGGCTCAATTTTCCCAAAGATTATAACATAACGCGGCATTTAGCTCGTTTATTCATACACTGTTCCAGCTTGGACCAACTCTTCCTGAATCCAGCTACTGCTGGTGGAAAGCTGGCGCAAGTCGGCAGAGATCTGTTTGACCTGCTCTTGCAATACGTGTGACTGATCCGTTCCTTCCAGAAAGCGACTCAAAAAATGAAGAAATACGTCTACCTTCCTAAGCAGCATCAATATAGGCACAGCATCAATCTCGGTGTGGCTTAAATGAACCTGGCGGCTGAAGCCCCGGCAAAAATCCCGAACTGCTGTCGTCTCCTCTGGTTGTCCCAAAAATCCTGATAAGATGACCGCCGGCTCCATGACCCGAACGTCTAGCGTACAAAATTCGAAATCAAGCAGTGCGGTTACTAGACTATGATCAGAATCCTTTACTAACAAATTGGAAGCGTTCAAGTCTCCATGTACAAGCTGATGCGGCAACTCTTCCAATGCATGAAGCGAATCTGTAATCTCTTCATAAGCTTCCCCTATTAATCGCAGTTCTTCATGCAAATCCTTTAGAGGCTCAGGCGGATGTAAACAAAAGCCCTGAACCGTTTCCCGGTTACACAACGGATAGGATTGCTGCAAAGCATAATACGGTCGATAGACTGGAGTCATATCAAGATTAACTGTCGCAAGCACAGCCGATAATTCCCCCGTAGTCTCGCCCAAAGTATAGGCAAAGCTTGAATCCTGCTCCAGGGGTGATATGCCTTCTATGTATTCGAACAGACACACATATTTACCGCTTTCCGTCTCCAGTTGAGCAAGCGTCTCTCCCGTGACCGTCGGAATAGGCGTGGGTGTCCTGAACGATAGTGAATGCTTACTCAGCTCCTGCAAAACTGCATGCTCAAATTCAATTTTGTCCCGATCCTTGTGTGTATCGTAGACGCGCAGCACTCCGTTTCGCCCACCACTCTTAACAAAATACGTCGTATTATTCCAACCCCCGGTTTGTTTCTGCAGCGTTCCGTTCCACTCTGGCCAGTGACGTCTTAGTATTGCCTCCAAGGATGTACCCTCCCTTATAAACACCAGCTTATGAATTTGCAGATATTATAACAAATATAGACGCCCATTAGAATTGGACGTCCTTGTATATCCTTCATTTCCTCAACTGTTTGTTTCGGATATTTTGCGGGGTGGCACCATATGCTGTTTTAAACTTTTTATAGAAAAAACTCATGCTGTTATATCCCACCTGTTTAAATATCATTTCGAACGGCAGATTGGTATTCACTACCAAAGAATAGGCTGCATTGAGTTTAATGTTGGCAATAAGCTGAGTGTAAGTAAGACCGGTTACTTTTTTTAACTTATTACTTAAATACGTGCTATTGTAATTAAAATGGTTAGATAATTGCTGTAGGCTTAAATGCTGATAGTGCTCTTCCATGTAATTCAGAATAGAGGTAATATTATTTTCCTGCTGGTTTAAGTGAATATTATGCTCGCTTTCCAATACACGGACCAATTCTCCAAATACAATTTGCAAATAAGCCTTCACCAATTCCATCGAATCCTCTTGCCTGGAATAATATTCGATTAAGATTCTACGCAATATATATTGAAGGTTCTCATTATGCTGCGACTCAAAAATAATAAAGTGATTATGGTGCTGATGCTGGAGGACAGAGTTGGCTAGAAATTCGCCAATCAGGCTTTTTTTCTTAGATAGCCGCTGCAGAAATAGGGATGAAATCGTTTCTCTTTGCAGCAAGATATTAATCAGTATATCGTCTTCTCCCAAAGGAGCGATGCTGTGAGGCACATCCTTATCCAGGACACATACTTGGCCTTCACAAAGCTGAATTTCTTTGCCTGCTATGATTTGATTGCACTTACCTGAGTAAACATAGTTTAATTCGATAAATTCATGCATGTGCTCCAGCATCGGAGCAAATCTATTGTGCTTGCTAATATAAATATCATGTTCTCCAAAGAAAAATAAAGCGGGCATACGGTATATATTCTGATTTATATCAAAAAAACGCTCATTCTCCGATTCTTTGGAGAGATCATTAATCACCTGATTGTTTTGCTGTTGTAAAAGTTCAATTTCCGTTTTGTTTCTCAGCAACTGATCCAACTCATGAAGGTTCATAAACACTGACTCCTCCTTCACTATATGATGGAAAACGGGCGGTTCTCCGCCCGTTGAAAAAATTACTATATCGGATACATCCCATTAACTGTGGACTGCCGCTTGAGTTTTGCTTCCCTTTCCTCTAATAGCGATTCCCAGACAAAGGAGTGCCGCAATCGTAAATACAATCGCAGAAACAAGGAAGGAAAATGAAGCCGTTTCATTTCCAGACAACACGCCAACTAACTTGATCACATAAGGCGAAGCAAACGCTCCCAAATTGGACCCTACCATCGCAATGGAAATGGATAAAGTCTCACTGCCTTTAGGTACGATTTTAGTTAGTATGGTAAAAATATAAGGAATAAACAGCGCAAAACTAAAGCCAATGATCAGCATGGCAACGGTAACCATGGTAACATTCTGAGCAAACCATAGTAGTACAAAACCAGTTGCTGTTAATAGACTGGAGATAAAGGGAGCGTAATTTCTAAACCATTTATAGATTCTACCAAACAGGAAGCCCGCAATCATGGTGGACAAGGAAAACAGCGTTAACGCAGTTCCTAAAAAACCAGCATTGGGCATGCTCTTTTCAGCAATCATAATGCCTGTTTTGGTATATACAATCATGATAAAAGTCATAAACAGAAAAAGTGCAGCCCCTAATCCAAGTACAGGTATGGATATTCCCCCGCTCTTGTGACCCTTTTCTGTCGAGTTCTCTACTGTAGGCTCCCCGCGCTCTGGTTCGGGAATGATCAGAAAGAATAATAGCGCAATAGGAATGGTGATTCCATAGCATAAAAAAGCGAACTGCCAGTCAATTAGGGCGAGCTGCCCTGCCACAAAGGTAGCCAAACTGCTTCCGAGTCCTTGAACGGCGCTTTGAAAGCCTACTAATTGAGCACGTTCATCCCCTTCAAAAAAATCACTAATTAAACTGACGGCCAGTGAATTGAACATCCCGAGACCTGCACCTAGTACCAAACGCAGCGCAAGAATCCATGTAATATTCGTCGTGAACATGGGAAGTATTCCGCCGATGACTACGAGCAAAAGCCCTAGCAGGACTGTATTTTTTTTACCCAATCGAGAAGAAATCGGGCCACTCAATAGCACAAACAGCATCATCGAGAAGGATGGAATCGTGACTACGCTTTCAATCAGCGAACTGGAGACGCCTGATAATTGGTTCAGCATCATTGGTATGACAGCCGAAATGGCACTCGCTGACGTCAGGACTAAGGAAATGGATAGCAACGCCGTTTTAAACAAAACTTTGTTCTTTATATTCATTAAGCTCTCACCTCTAGTCTATGTTATTTAGCCTCTAGTTGCATCTGTACTGGAACGTATACTGTCCAGAACCGACCGTAAACGTCATTTCATGATCTCCGCTCCTTTGGAAAATCGCCTGTTTCCCTGTAGAACCTAATTTCCCAGCCAGCTCCTGTGGAACATCACCAGGCGGATACTGAATCGACGGATATTGCATAACAATGATTTGCTGTAGTGCATCCGGCTCCATAACGCCCGGAAGTGTAATCTCAGCCGTCGTATTATGTGGTACGTGAACCGTCATCTTCATTTCTTTATTCACGATTTCCCATTGGACTTCAAGCGTGCCATATGGCGTCTCCAGCTTGCCATGGGCCGAAGTAAGATTGGCAGGCGGTTTAGGAGCTAAACGTGATTTTTTATAGCCCGCTTCAAGCACATCGATTCCGGCAATATTTTGGTACATAAAGTCTCCTACTGAACCGTACGAATAGTGATTGAACGAGTTCATATCGGTGCTCCAGAACGAGCCATCCACTTTGATGCTGTCCCAATGCTCCCACATGGTCGTTGCTCCCCGTTCAACCTGATAGAGCCATGAAGGATAATCATTTTGAAATAAAATGTTATAAGCGACATCCGTATAGCCATGGTCGGATAAAACCAGACATAGATAGGGGGTGCCCACAAAGCCGGTATCCAGATGCATATCATTTTTTTCGATGAGCCGTACGAGCTCCTGGATCACTTGCGTTTTATACTTTTCTGGCACCAATCCGAAGTGCAAAGCCACAACCTGTGCAGTCTGGGTATTGGAGGTCAATTTGCCCGCGTCATCGAAGTAGCGGTTCGCAAAAGCCATTTTAATCCCCTCATGTAAGTTTTTATATGTGTTGTAATCGGTATAACGATTCAGCAGTTTGGCCGTCTGTGCCAAAATATGAGTCGAATACGCAAAATAAGCAGTGGCCACTAGCGTTCCGTCCGTCGCCCCAAAATAGCTTCCTTCCTCGCTATCCAGCGCAAGCCAGTCTCCCAGCTGCAAACCGGTATCCCAAAGACATTCTTCGTCCCCTTGGGCGCGAATATAATCCACCCATGCTTTCATACTGTCATACTGCTGCACTAAGATTTGCTTATCCCCATAGCATTGATATAGGGTCCACGGACATATAACCGCCGCGTCTCCCCATGCTGCCGTCGTTTTGTCCATATTATCGGCAAAGGTTCCTTTGAGGACATCCGGCACTACAAAAGGCACTGCCCCATTTTCCAGCTGGTTGTAAGCCAAATCCCTAAGCCACTTTCGGAAGAAGGAAGCCGCATTCATATTGAAGCTGGCAGTTCTAGCAAAAATCTGTGCATCGCCGGTCCAGCCTAATCGCTCATCACGCTGCGGACAATCGGTTGGCACATCCAGGAAGTTCCCCTTTTGCCCCCACACAATATTGTGTTGAAGTTGATTCAGCTTTGGATCAGATGTCTCAAACACCCCGATCGTCTCCATGTCCGAATGCAGAACAACACCCGTAAAATCTTCAATCGTAACGCCATCAGGAAAGCCCTCAAGCTTCACATATTGAAAGCCTTGAAAAGTGAAATGCGGCCTAAATATCTCCGTCCCCTTCCCGCTACAAATGTACGTAATCTGCTGCGCTGCATCCCGAATATTATCTCTGTAAAAGTTCCCTTGCTGATCCAGCACTTCACCATGAACCAGATTCAGAACCGTACCTTCGGGGGCTTCCACTTTAAATTCCAGCCAACCTACCATATTTTGACCCAAGTTAAGCACCAGCTCACCTTTAGGAGTTCGAATGAGTTCAACAGGCTTCAATCGGTTCATCACACGGACAGGTTCGTTCTCCTGAGCAATCAGATGACTTAACGGGAACGAGACGACCTGCATCATTTTCCGTTCGGTTAAGGAGCTATGTTCGGCTACCTGCTGCTCAAGTCGGGCATCATAGATTTCGCCGTTATAAATATCCGACATTAAAATGGCACAGCTTGTTTCCTCCCAGGAAGAATCAGAGCAAATGACTTCAGAACGGCCATCTTCATAACTAATCTTCATTTGAAATAACAATGCATTCGTGTTCCCGTAGGTGTCCTTGCGCTTTTGCCAGCCCAAATAACCGCTGTACCAGCCTTCTCCCACCGTGGCTGTGATTCGATTATGTTGTTCTCGAATGGTAGAAGTCACGTCATATGCTTGCACCTGGACACGATCGTTATAATCCGTCCATCCCGGGGTAAAGTAGGCATCGCCCACCCTTTGTCCATTGAACTCCAGTTCATACAGCCCAAGACTTGTAGCATAAATGACTGCTTTTTTCACTTTTCCCTCAACCGAAAAATATTTGGAAGCGGCAAAAGGAGCTCTTGTCTGAAACTGTTCATGGATGCTCCGCTCCTTCACTGTGATCCATTGTGCTTTCCAGTCCTGCTCATGGAGCAGCCCCATCTCCCAAAAGCCGGACTCACTCCATTCCGATTCTTCCGGTTCTGTGTCACCTGCTCCCTGAGCCCATACTTTTACTCGATAATAATATCTTTGTCCTGATTCCAGCGGGGGGCCTTCATAGGGAAACAAAATGGATTGATCCGAATAGGTAAAATGATTCCAAATCAGCGGTTCAAAAGTGGGATGAACGGATACTTGCAATTGGAAACGTTTTTGAGAAACATACATTTTTTCAGATTCGATCTGCCAACTTAACCGCGGTTTTAGACAACCCAATCCAATCGGATTATTTAAATGCTCGCATCTAAGCGCTTTCACTTTTAGCATTCTTATGTCCTCCCTGAGGTCTTCTTTTGTATTTCTATATTCAAATTAAAACGCTTCCATTGATTGTGCGCAATGTTGTATCCCTGCATGTTATATGCTTGATTTACAGGTGTTGAAATTCCACCCCTTATATTGAATCTTAAAATGGATTTATTAGAAAAATATGTGCGTTTGCAGAGCAGCTACACTTAAAAAAGCCCGAATCCGTTAGAGAAGGATTCAGGCTTGATTCTTGCTAGAAGGTCTATCTATTCTTTTTCAGTTGGCTTATGCTCGTCCGGCTATCGCTTGTTCCGGCGTGGAAGCTGGATACAAGTGACAGGCTACCTGTCGCCCTGGTGCAGCTTCGGCAAAGATGGGCTGTACTTTGCTGCATATCTCCATGGCTGCCGGGCAGCGATTATGAAACGCACAACCACTTGGCGGATTTTCTGGACTGGGCACATCCCCTTTAAGTACAATCCGATCACGCTCCGCTTCCGGATCAGCTACAGGTACCGCAGACATTAGCGCCTTTGTATACGGATGCAGCGGCTCTCTGAACACTTCTTGGGTCGGTGCGAGTTCGACCAGCTTGCCCAGGTACATCACACCCACGCGGTCGCTGATAAATTTGACGACCGACAGATCATGGGAAATGAACATATACGTCAGGTCATATTGTTTTTGCAGGTCCTTCATCAGATTGAGCACTTGCGCCTGAATCGACACATCGAGGGCCGAGACTGGCTCGTCACACACGATAAATTTGGGATGAAGCGCCAGTGCCCGTGCGATCCCGATCCGCTGGCGTTGACCACCCGAGAACTCATGCGGATAACGATGTGCATGATAAGGAGACAATCCGACCACTTCGAGCAGCTCTTCCACCCGCTCTTTGAGCTGCGTTTTGCTTAGCTTTTCATGCGTGATGAGCGGTTCTTCCAGCACCTGCTGTACCGTCCATCTGGGATCAAGCGAAGCAAACGGATCTTGAAACACCATCTGCATATCCGTTCTGAATTTGCGCAGCTGCTCTGTGTTTAGCTTACGTATATCCGTGCCGTTAAACAGAATCTCTCCATCCGTCGGTTCGATCAATCTGAGAATTGCCCGTCCAGTTGTGGATTTGCCGCAGCCGGATTCTCCCACGATTGCCAGGGTTTCACCCTGCTGTACAGTCAGGTTAATACCATCCACCGCTTTGACTGCTCCCACTTGTTTGGAAAAAAGTCCTTTTTTGATCGGGTAGTGTTTTTTCAAATTACGTATTTCAAGCAGTGTACTCATGATATCCCTCCTGCTGTAGCAAGCAGCGGCTTTTGTGTCCGGGTTCCACTTCTGTAAGCTCCGGGGCCTCTGCACGGCAAATTTCCTTGGCATACTGACAACGTGGTGCAAAGCGGCAGCCTTGTGGCATATCAAGTGGGTTGGGAACCTGGCCCGGAATGGAAGCCAGACGCTCCTGATCACTGTTTAATTGTGGCAGTGAGGCTAGCAAACTTTGTGTATACGGATGCTTGGGATCTTTAAAAAGCGTTTTTACATCGGTTTCTTCTACCACTTGTCCGGCGTACATAATCACGACCCGATCGCACATTTCAGCAACGACACCAAGGTCATGGGTAATCATCAGAATGGAAGTTCCTTCGGACTTCTGCAGCTCACGCATCAAGTCAAGAATCTGTGCTTGAATGGTTACATCTAGTGCCGTTGTCGGTTCATCGGCGATCAGCAGCTTCGGATTGCACACCATCGCCATCGCAATCATCACCCGTTGGCGCATCCCGCCCGAGAGTTCATGCGGATAAGAAGCGGCTACTTTTTCTGGACGTGGAATTCCCACTTTCGTCAGCATGTCCACAGCCATGTCTTTCGCTTTGTGTTTGCTTACACCGTGGTGGTATCGGGCAGACTCCGCAATTTGCTTGCCGATTTTGAACACAGGATTTAGCGAAGTCATCGGCTCCTGAAAAATCATGGCCATCTCGTTGCCACGAATCGAGCGCATTTTCCGCTCCGAAAAATCCAGCATGTTTTCACCGTTAAACCGTACTTCACCAGCGGCTACTTTCCCAAGTCCCTTGGGGAGGAGCTGCATAATGGAAAGGGAGGTAATGCTCTTGCCGCACCCGGATTCTCCAACGATTCCGAGTGTTTCGCCTTTGCCAACCGATAGATCGACGCCATCCACAGCCCGAATGGTGCCAGCCGCAGTCTTGAACTCCGTCCGGAGGTTGGTTACTTCAAGCAGTTGTGCCATGCCCTCTTCCTCCTCCTTGTCCATCATTGAACCTTCATGTTCTTTTTAACTTAGGGAATAAAGCTTATTCAGACTTGCCCATCGTTTGTAGATGCTTCATAGTACCGTACAATTTAGTAATATGTTGAAACTCCTTTTCCGAATGAAAAGAGCATTGCCCACGTCCATAAGCTTTGGCTGTTTCTACAGCCAATTTGGCCGCCAGCGCAATATCGCTTTCGTGGCTGGCCCCCGTTGCACTGCCTGGGACAGGAGCAGCGGCCGTGATGGCTACACCAACCACTGGAGCGGAAGTTGCCACCGCTGGCTGCAAAATGCTGTTGATGTGATACAGGTCGTTACCATAAGGTGTGATGTCCTGCGTAGTTACAGCAAACGTGACACACGGTTCGCCAGTAACGGTCTGAACAATATCGACGAGGTCTTCACTAATTCGTAGCACATAGCCTTGACGTACCGTCGGGGAAATGGCAATACCTTTATGGTTAATGACCCGATTCCCTTTGGTCGTATCAATGGATAGGATCGCTTCCATTTCGGGTGTCACTTCATATTTGTTCATCGTCAAAATATCTACGGGTGAATCCATAAATGGAACCGGATCATGGGGCTGAGTGGGTGCATCTGGACAAATATGTGTACAGAGGATCACATCTCCGTCAAGCACATCTCCTTTGGACTGCATGCTCAGAAGTTTAGCCGCCGCCGAAATTGCCGCTGCCGCACCGTCACCATCGGATACAAATCCGATCATTTCCGGTCGTGCTCCAAGTCCACCAAGTCGCCCTACTACACCCAAGGTTGGAGAATCGCCCCCCTGAATGCGACCCGTTTTACCGGCAATGACAATTTTAATAAAATCCGTAGAGCCCTTTTCACCTTTCACGGTGGAGACCGTAATCTCCGCTTGACCCAGTTGTTCCAAATAAGCTTTGACTTCTGCCCCGCTGGCAAACGGACTATCCAAAAGGTCATAGACTTCAAAAACTTGTTTCATCATACGGCAGATCCCCTTATGCTTCTTTTTGTGTTGTTTTCAGATATTTAAGCGCCGTCAAGGCGTATACTTTCGCAGATTGAATGATCTGCCATACCGGAGCTTTTTCATTAAAATTGTGAATGGTCGACAGTTCGGCAGGACCGTATTGCAATACCGGGATATTGTATTTGCGGAATGCACGTGCGTCGCTGGTTGCCCATTGCAGTACGCCATAGGCCTCTTTACCGCTGACCTCAGCGATAGATTCCACAAGCTCCTGTACAATCGGCTCGGTTGGAGGGGTCCAGTTGGCATTACCATAAAATCCGAATTGTTTGGGTTCCGCGTCAATGCCTACACTTGCAAGCAATTCTTTGGCTTTGGCCAGTACATCCCGGTGGTCTACGCCAAATGGAACACGGGAATCCACTTGCACTGTGCAACGGTCTGCAACCACATTGACTTTGGTGCCTCCCTGAATCGTACCAATGTTCACTGTTACATGATCAAACGCTTGTCCATAGCTTGGGTTCTCCCGTTCACTTGCATAACGCTTGGAAATTTCAATGATCTCTTTGACTTCTTCCGGGATGTCCGGCTTGATGTCCCACAGTTGTTGCAGCGCTTCAATCCCTTTTGCTGCCTTCAAAATAGCACTTTCACCTGCAATCGGCTGCAAACTGCCATGACCCGGTGTGCCTTCAACGGTAAATTCAAACCAGCAGCTTCCTTTTTGCCCGATGGTCGGGTTTTGCGGGCCTGAAGGCTCTGCGATCACAGCAGCTGTTCCTTCAATCAGCTTTCTTTCCAGCACCCAAGGTACTCCGAGATGTCCCCCAGTTTCCTCGTCTGGAACTACAAGCAACGACAACGCACCTTCGAGTGGTACGCCTAGTTTGGAGAACAGCGCAACGGTAAATATTAATCCGCCCAGTCCTGCTTTCATGTCCGAAGCACCGCGACCCAGGAGATAGCCATCACGTATCTCACCACAAAACGGATCAAAATCCCAACGAGTACGGTCCCCTGCCGGCACAACGTCTGTATGCCCACAGAAAATCAATTTTTTTCCGTCCGCCGTTTCAGCGCCATAATCAGAAATGAGATTCCACATATTCGGCCCGGATTCATGCACCGTTGTTTCTATACCTGCTTCTTTAAGATAGTCCATAATGAACTGACTAATTTCGCGTGAATCACCTGGAGGATTTTCCGAAGGAAACTGAATCAACCGCGAGCATAGCTCAAGCAATTCGTCCTGCCGTTTATCTATTTCATCAAGAACTAACGTTTTCCAATCTGTCATTTCCATTCAATCCCTTCACGTTTTTCATTTAGCCAACTAAATTTTTTACGATCCATCGGGATCAGCTTCATACTTCAGGTGTAAAATGATAGCCTTCGGCTGTAAAAACCGAAGGCATAAGGTAAGATCACAACTTACTCTTTATTCAATGAATAGAATCGGATAACCTCATCTGGGTAGTAAACATATCCAGTGACGTCTTTGCTCATGCCAACAACCCGATTGTATTCATACAGGTACGCCCATGGCGAATCTTGATTTATAAGCTCTTGTGCTTTGCCATACAGCTCTTTACGTTTATTTTCATCTTGCTCTTTGCCTGCTTGTTCCCAAAGCTTATCCACTTCTGCATTAGCATAATGCATATAATTCGAAGAACCGCCGCTGTACATCAGGAACCCGAGATGGTAACCAGGGTCGTTGACGAAGGAAGTCCATTTGGAAATGTATGCTGTCAGGTTGCCTTCTCGTTGCTGTTCAAGGAACTGTGCACGGGCAACATTGACAACATTCATCTTTACGCCAATCTTGGCAAGTTCAGCTTGAATCAATACAGCATCATCTGCCCAGTCCTGGAAGCCGGAACCCAGTGTCAGATCAAAATTAAACCCATTAGGATAACCCGCTTCTGTAAGCAGCTGTTTTGCTTTGTCCAAGTCGTGCTTGTAGCTGTAGCCCGCATCGGTGTAGCCAGGCGTGTTACTCGCTACAGAACTCTTCATTTGCTTTGCTTGACCGTACATGACATCGTCGATTAATTGGTCGTAAGGAATAGCATAAGCAATGGCTTGACGCACTTTTGGATCATTAAAAGGTTTGACTTTGTTATTCATGGCGAAATACAGAATCCGGTTACTTGCATTGGATTGAACCTTCAGATCAGCGTTGGTTTCCAGCTTCGAAACGTCCTTTGCAGGAATTTCAATCGCCATGTCCACATCGCCTTTATCTAGCAGAAGTACACGGTTGGAAGCTTCCTTGGTAAACTTCATCGTTACTTTGCTCAGATTTGGCGCTCCTTGCCAGTAGCTGGCATTAGCATTAAAGACAGCTTCTGTCGCAGGGTCCCATTTTTCAAGCTTGAACGGACCTGAACCTGCCGCATGTGTTTTCAAATAGTCGCCATCGCCATTTTCTTTGACAAGCACATCATCCACAATAGAGAAGTTGTACAATGACAGGATTTGCAGAAACATATGATTGGGTTGGGACAATGTAACGACAACGGTGTGCTCATCAGGCGCTGTAGCGGTTTTAATGGAGCTCATACCATACAGGAAGCTACCGGAATCGGAATTTTTAAGCCGCTCAAAGGAATACAACACAGAATTGGCGGTCAGCGGGTTGCCGCTTTGGAATTTAACGTCTTTACGCAGATGGAGCGTATAAGTCATGTTATCAGCGGACACATCCCATTTTTCAGCCAGCATGGGCTTAATTGCTTCCGTATCTGCCACTTCACCGCTATCCGTAGACTTTTTGCCGTAGGTCACAAGCTGATCATAGAGCGCAAGCACAAGGGTGTCCGATGTAAGATCACTTGCTTCAGCAGGGTCCATGGTTGACCCTCCCTCCGAGTAAGCAAGTGTAATCGTCTTTGGTGGGGATGGGGCATCTGCGCCTTTCTCTCCAGATGAAGCGGACGGGCTGTTAGCATTGCTCGCACAGCCTGCCGTCCATAGCAACGTAGACAAGACGACAATTAGAGAAAGACTTTTTTTCAACATGGCTTACGTTCTCCCCTTTAATGATCTATTTATTTTTATTTGCTAGAGCGCAGTCTAGGATCAAGAACATCCCGCAAACCGTCTCCAAGCAAATTGAAGCCCAAAATAGCTGTCGCAATTCCAAGACCTGGGAAGGTTACAATCCACCACTCACCGGAAATGATATACGCTCGCCCTTCTGAAATCATTGCACCCCATTCAGCAATCGGGGGTTTCACACCGAGCCCCAGGAAGCTGAGACTGGCTGAGGTGAGGATGGCGAAGCCCATTCCGAGCGTTGCATTCACAAGCAGTGGGGCAAGTGCATTAGGCAAGATGTGGCGAAACAGGATCGTTCCGTTCGTTACACCAATTGCCCGGCTGGCCTCAACAAACTCCTTTTCCCGGAGAGAGATGGTTTGTCCGTGAATCAGTCTGGCGAATTCGGGTATGCCTACAATGCCCACGGCGATGAGTGCACTCATCAGTCCTGGTCCCATCGCTGCAGCAATGGCCATGGCGAGTACCAGCGACGGGAAAGCCAACAGAATATCCATACAGCGCATAATAATGCTGCCCATTCGACCGCCATAGAAACCTGCGATGGCTCCAAGCGGTACGCCGATGATAAATGAGATCGACACGGCAATCATCCCGGTCCATATGCTGATTCTGGCTCCGTAAATGACACGGCTGAGAATGTCACGTCCGTAATTATCGGTCCCAAACCAATGTTCTGCACTTGGCGGCAGCAGCTTGTTCGCCGGGTCGGTTACATAAGGATCATGTGGAACGATCCATGATGAGAGGATGGCAATGAGCGTCCAGCCAACGATAAAGATAAATCCGATTAAAGCGAGTTTATTGCCAAACAGTAATCGCCAAAAGGTCTTGCGTTTCGGTATAGCGGCTGCATTGGGCTGAGGTACAGCCGCTTTTGCCACCAAATCACTTGCAGTGCTCATCCGAGTACCTCCCCCTACTTTTGTGCTTCGTTCATTATTCGTACCGGATACGTGGATCAATCAATCCGTAAACCAAGTCGACTCCAAGATTGATAAAGCTGTAAATCAGCGCACTTACGAGGGTAAATGCTTGAATCGGTGCGTAGTCAGCCGCCAAAATGGAGTCCGTCACATAGCTGCCCACTCCTGGCCAGGTAAAAATGGTTTCGGTAATAACCGCTCCACCAATCAGGTAACCGACCTGCAAACCAAGTACGGTAAGTGTTGGAATAAAGGCGTTAATGAGTGCGTGCTTATAAATAACAATTCCTTCGCGCAGACCTTTGGCTCTGGCTGTGCGAACAAAATCCTGACCGATCACTTCCAGCATGCTGGAACGCATCATCCGTGCCACAATCGCCATAGTGCCTGTACTGAGACAGACTGCTGGCAGAACCAAATGGGATAAACTGCTTTTTAAAGCTACAAAATCACCGGTCATCAAACTATCGAGTACATAAAGTCCCGTAACGTGCGTCGGCGGATTGATGTCACCGCTAATTCGACCCATGGGCGCAGGAGCGATGCCCCATTTAGCATAGAAGATATAAATGAATAACAGGCCAATCCAGAAAATGGGCATACATGCACCGATCAAGGAAAACACACGTGAAATGTGATCAACAATCGATTCTTTACGGGTTGCTGCCAGGATGCCGATTGGGATTGCCACTAGAATCGCAATAACCAAGCTTGCCAGCGCCAACTCGATGGTTGCTGGAAACCGGGTAGCAAAGTCGCTTGCCACTGACTGTCCAGTGTGATAAGCCTGACCCAGATCACCTTGGAACAATCCAACTACATAATGAAAAAATTGAATGTACTTCGGTTGATCCAGTCCCATGCTGCTTCGAATATTTTCAATCGTCTCGGGTGTAGCCTGTTCCCCCGCAAGCATCACGGCAGGATCACCCGGAAGCACTCTTGAGATCATGAATGTAATGACGACAATACCAAGCAGTGCCGGAATCATTTGTATCAATCTACGTAGTGTGTATACGGCCACAGCCTGTCCCCCCTTATCCGTAATTCCTCGTGTCTTTGTCACTTTTCTTTTCATCACTTGTTATTTTTATTCATTGTACTAAGGAACAAGAACGGTTTCCACGTCCTGAACAACTAAAAATAATGACGAATTTTGTCGTTTGCGCACTAAAGTTACTCACCATGTTATTTAAATGTCGTGTTTTATTCGAATATAGAAATCAAAATCAGCATGATGCAAAAACAAGCGGTCCCCTTTCAAAAGGAAATCGCTTGTTTTTTATATATAGATTGTAGTATTAGGCCGATCAGGAAAGGAGAAATAATCGCGAGCACTGCAAAGAACGAGGTGTTCGACTCAGCAGCTTGCTGTCCGGTCGCACCTTGAAGCGAGGGGTAGCGAAAATACGTATTGCTTTGTCTTTCTCTATAGATTTCCAGTCACGATAATACCATTTGCTCGCTTCAGGTGTGCTCTGACCCAAGCTATAAAGGAATCGATAAATATGCGCAATTCCGGCTCCTTGGCAGGCCAAGCATCCAATTCTGTTAATATCTCATGCCATATCGACTCCGGAATCGGATTATCCCAACAGGGATCAAAAGCCTCATACGTTTCCCCCGTATCAGGATCGTCAAGTGGATATTTGGACTTTAACGCAGACAACACGATATCAAAGTCATCTGCGTAGATAAAGATTATCTCCTCCAGCTTTGGTTCATCCGTATCCCCATAACGCAGCGGTTCAAAAGTATATCCAATATTGGCTCGTGGACCACTATAGCGATAGATTAGTGTCTGAATCTCTTTTTTGTCCTTCTTACTCAATCTCACCACTCCTTTCTTCGGCTACAGATCGAACCATTCCGCAGCACGCTCCTCTTCTTCCAGCACCCTGTACATTCCTTCCCTCCACTTCACCGCATCTTCGCCACCAATATGAAATAGACAATAGATATAAGGTTCACCGTCTTTTAACCCTTCAATATTCCTTGCCTCTTCCACTGAAACTTGGAGCGCCTCAGGCCAATCGGGATCATTTTGAAGCAGGACAAAGCCATCCTCATCCCTTTGCATCCGATATCCATCAATCCTAGGCAATGCTTCAGCTAAACGATCCATTAGCACTTGAATATCTTTAACATCTGCGACTTTAATTCCATACTCCCAACCCATCTGCATCCCTCCAATTTTATGAACTCCTCCTTAACTATCCCCCCCCTAAATCGGATTTCACCTTCTCATTCACCTCAGGAGTTCAGTCGTAGTCCGCATATAAGAGGTACTTTTTTGTTTAAAACCACCCACTTTTGCTGGATTTCCATGAGCCTCCCACTTTCCTTCTGCTTTCCCTGAATTTTCTTAAAACTTATTATAATAGATATCTAAACTATGTAGTTTATGAATTAGCAAATTGAGACCTTTTGACTATCATTCAAACCAGCAAACAAAATAGGCTTCTCGTGAATATAGCACGGAAGCCTATGGGTTCATCAAACAATTCTTTTATTTATTTGGTCCTCTGAGATACCAGCTCACTATTCCCTTTTCTCTTTCTTACCCCCAACATAATGATGGCCATAACAGCTACTAGAGCTGCTATAAGAGCAAGAGGAATATATTTGTCCACCCGATATAGCGTCGTTGTCAAAATAGGAGCAATAATTGCAGAAATCCCTTGGACAGTGGCCACCAGACCAGCGGCTCCCCCTTGCTGTTCTTTACTAACAGAAAGAGAAGCCCCAGCCATAAATCCAGGCATAAGCAAGCCTGTACCTATACCAAACATAAAGAACGCTAAATAGTAAACAACCATGCTGGCTGACATGAGGAATATCAGCATACCGGCAATAAGGAACAGAGAACCGAGCAAAATCATCGGCTTGGGTTGCCATTTAAGCCATTTCATCTGAACGATCTGTACAATCAACATGGCTGCACCGGAAAACATAAGTCCAAAGGAAACCACTCTTGCTGTTTCTTCGGATGAAAGGCCTAGTTGATCTTGAAAATAAAATCCGCCTATAACCTGGATGGTCACAATACTAATCATCGTAACCAAACCTGCAAACAAATACATTCGTAGACCGGGTTGAAACGGGTTAATCCGAGCTGGCTTTTGCTGAATAACGGGCTTGGCAGACGGAATTGCCAGCAAGGCCACTACAAATGCTACAGCAGCAATTACAATCCCAAAATATAGAGGCCACAGCAAGCCTATTAAAGTAAAGGCACCTGCAATAGCAGGACCAAATACTAATCCAAGTCCATTGGCTGCGCTAATGATCGCCATCCCACTGCCTCGATCTTCTCCCTCGGTCACATCTCCCATATAAGCTTGGGAGGATGACAATACCGCCGGGATAAACCCGCCGATCAAACCGCGTGTAACAATTAACAGGACTAACAGCAGCCCACCGCTGAGCCAACCTTTTAATCCTGCAAAAAGAGTAAGCGTAAACAGCAAGCAGCTTACACACATCCCTATGAATCCAAGCAGAATCACAGGCTTGCGTCCCTTTGCATCACTCAGATTTCCCCATATTGGGGCCATTAAGGCCATCGTTATGGAGCCAAGCGATATAATTAACCCAGAATGACTTTCTCTTAATCCCAACTCACGAATAAGGGGCGGCATAATTGGAGCAATGAGCATGAGCCCTAGCATAGCCACAAATACACTGAAAAAGATGCTCCCTTTTATTCTGTTCATCCTCGCACACTCCTCTGTTATAGATTCTCTCTATGCAGAAGTATACGAGTCACAGCACCACTCTACTGCCTATATACGGATTATTCTACGGTTAAACGGATTTTATTTTAAAATACCTTCTTTAAGGATGATGGCTTCACTCCGTATTCCCGGAAAAATTGCTCTGAAAATGCACTCACATTGCTATATCCTACAGCCATCGCAGCTTCAGTCACATTGCTTTCTTGGCTTCGGAGCAGCTTCATCGCATAATCAAGACGAATTTGGCGCAAATATTCAAATACAGTAGTTCCAAAGCAGGCTTTGAATCCTTTTTTTAATTTAAAATCGTTTAATCCAACCTTTTTGGATAATGTGATCAGTGAGGGTGGATCAATCATGCTGAACTCAAGTATCTCCCGAGCCATATGCAGCTTTCTAACATCTTCTTTAGACAAACCTTCGGGCATAGGTGTTAAATCAAATAATTGAATCATAAATCGATTTAAAATCTCAAGTGCTGCTGCTTCCATTAACAAAGGCGATTTATGCACACTTTTCAAGTCTTTGATCAAATGTTCAATCATCACTATACTTCTGTGATCCAGTTCAAAACTAAAGTGATGGAATGCAGCTCCCTTAAGAATTTGATTAAATTCAATAGCTACCTGCCGACGAGCCGCTAACTGTGAAGCCGCATAATTAAACAACGAAATCGGAATGCCAAGTGCAAATGATTTGTATTGTTCGTTAACCGGAGGATGAAAGCAAGCTTTAAAATCCTGTAAAAAAATAAGTGCCCCCTGTCCCATCGGGAGTGTATAATCCAACCCAGCCACATTCACATGACGTTGACCCGAAAGCGCAAATTGGAGCTCAATCATTTGTCCACTGGAAGCAAAGTTGGTCGGATACGGCTCGTGATATTGAATATGCGAATACACGATCTCAATTCCACTATAAGTTGTAACTCGGTAGATATGTCCATGGCCCGCTTCCGGTAAAATCATATACGTATGCTCGTTCTGTTGTCTGAACGGGGTCTTTTCCAAATAATGCTGATATATTAATGATAACGAATTTGAATTCACAAGCGTCCACCTCAAATGTTTTCATTCATCCTGATACTTCGAATGAGAATCGTTATCAATAATAGTAGCTGAATTTGTATGGTTTGACCAGACCTATTGGAGTAAGCTGTGGAGACATTCCGGGGCTTTTATAATAAAAAGCCCGCCGTAAGAGGCAGGCTCGGCTAATTAGCTCTAAGGCGTGTCAGCTCTTAATTCCCTTTATTAAGACTTTATCTAACTCTTTACAAGATTTGCTGAATGAGTGACCCGATTTCTCCCGCCACTTTTGGAAGCATACAGAGCCAAATCCGCTTGATGAACAATCGTTTGTTCCGTATCCTCTTGCGTAACCGTTGCCACACCAATACTCACAGTAACAGCATATTCTCCCCAATCCATCGAGGCCGTCGTGGAGCGGTATCTTTCCGCTGTAAGAATAGCTTCTTCTTGATCGTTGCCCGGAAGAATAATTACGAACTCCTCGCCGCCATACCGAGCGACAATGTCCCTATCCCGTGACATGGATTGCAGTAATTCTGCCAGATTCGTAAGCACTAGGTCGCCCACTGGATGACCATAAGTATCGTTAATACTTTTGAAACGATCAATATCAATGATCAGCAGCGAAAAAGATATTCCACTCTCACGAAAGGACGCGAGGCTAGCTAGTAATTGATCTTGGAAATACCTTCTATTTTTAAGACCGGTTAACGGGTCCGTTGATGCCATCGTTTCAAGCTGGAGATTAATCCTTTCTAGCTCCTGCTGTTTGATTTCATATTCTTCGTGCAACCGTTCAAGCTTCTGGTTCGCTTCATTCGTAGCCTGATATAATTCCTGAAGCTTGGTTTTGGTCTGCAGAATATCTCTCTCATGTTCAATTCGCTTACGCATCATAAGCACTACACAATCAATAACAGTTTCTCCGTTGCGTTCCTGGCGCACCCCGTTTAGAAGTACAGGCACATCCTGTCGATCACTTGTCCTAAACGAGAAGTACATCTCATCGACATGCCCGTACAACTGAATATAGGGATAAAAATAAGTATGAAAAAATAGCTTGTTGGTAACAGACATTGTGGATTCAATCGGCCGTCCGAGCAATTCATTACGGTCATAAAGCAGCATATCCAATAAAGTTTGATTCACCGATTGAATGAAGCCAGAATCCGAGATTGAGAAATATCCACAGGGAGCTTTATCTAATTGAATATCCATTTCATGACTGCCTTTCTCCTGATATTACACACTGGCTAAATACTCTTTAATCAGATCGCTTGTTTCTCCAGGTTGACTTAAGTGAGGATAATGCCCCTTTGCCCTCATCTGTTGAAGCCTGCTGTTTTTAAGATGAGTATGTAAATAATTCCCTACTTCAATCGGAGCAATGCTATCGTCCGAGCACTGGAGAATCAGTGTAGGAATCGAAGCATGCTGGAGATCGACACGGCAATCCGAAAAAAAAGTCACTTCCGCAAATTGTCGTGCAATATGAGGGTCTCTTGAGCAAAAGGTTTTCTCCAACTCTTCGGTTAATTCCTGTCGTTCAGGATTCTGCATAACAATGGGTGCCAGGTAACTAGCCCAGCCAATGAAGTTCATTTGCATCATATCAAGCAATTCATCGATGTCACTCTTATCGAAGCCTCCATAATAATAGGGGAGGTCATTCACATAACGAGGAGAGGGACCGAGCATGACGATGCGCTCAAAATATTGGGGATTGCGGATAGAAGCAAGCATTCCGATCATACTACTAACAGAGTGTCCGACGAATATGACATTTCTTAATTCTAGCGCTTCCATAATATCTAGCACATCTTGGGCATACCCTTGTAAGTCGCTGTATTTTTCTGAATCATAGTACTTAATTTGAGATTCTCCGGAACCTACGTAATCAAATAAGACGATTTGGTAGTTGTCGATAAAGCTAGGGACGATATAACGCCACATATCCTGATCGCATCCAAAGCCATGAGCAAATACGATCGTTTGGCTGCCTGAGCCCAGCACTTTTACATTATTACGTACGAGGATGTCAACGGTCATTATAAATCACCTCTCTGAGGTAGTATCTGTTCTATCAGCTTCTTTTCATTATTATATCGGAAAAGATTTGATTATGGATAATGAATCTCATTCAGAAATACATGTACCCAATATTCTTCTAGTTCGGAGTAACTCTGTTCATTTAACTCATTCAAATTCATATCTGTATCCTCTCCGCGGCATTTATTCATCTAAATGAAAATATTTTTTTATAGGCAAGGGCATCGCAGAGAATATTAATTCGCCTAATTGCTCTGGAGATTCCTTCATGCCGTTCTCAAGCCAGTCCTTAGTCACATTCACTCCTCCATAAGCGTTAAATCTTATAGCAAAAAGGATGTCGGGAGGCAACGAAGTCCTATTTGTTTTCTTAAGAATATAATTAGTGTGGCATTCAACCGTATAGTTAAAAATATTATTATAAAAAGACAAGTGCGTATTGTCGTCAAAAGCCTTTTTAAAATAGATGTAATCCTCTTTAATAAACTCAACAATTCTCCCGGCAACACGTCCCCAAGGCTCTTTTTCTATATATTGTTCAATAATTTTATCTGCCTTATCACTATATATCCATGAGATCAGGTCATATTTACTGGAAAAATGATAATAAAACATCTGTCTGCTAACCTGACAATTGTCAGTAATATCCGTTACGGTGATGGACTGGATTGGATGTATTTTGGCTAAGTCTATCAAAGATTCAGCAAGAAGTTCCTTAGGAGTTGTTTTTCGAATCATGTTAGCCCTCACAAAATTTTATTTTACATTTGTACACTATGAAGCATTTGTCTACATTTTTAACACTCTTAAAAATCAGTCTATTATTATTTAATTGCCTATATTTTATACTAATGATGTAAATAGAAGCTGGACAGCCATCTACCAAATGAAAAGGTAATGGTTCAAAATCTTTTTTATAAAGGAGAATAACAGCATGAATCCCAAAAAGATTAAAAATGTAACTATTAATGCTTCATTCAACAGCGAGAATGAAGTTGCTAAAAAGAACATGGATGTCATTGTAGACTTTTTTTCTTTATATTTAGGAGATACGGACAAATTTTATTCTTTGTGGGTTGAAGATAATCCGGCTGTAATTACCCCATTTACCACTGATGATGTGGCAGTTTTGCACAATTCTGTTCAAGAAGGCTGGGATGCTGTAAAAGGCTTCTTTAATCCCATTTTTAATGATATGAAAGGGAAATTCGAATGGACCATCGATGAGTTTATAGTCGGAGAAAATCCTAACACGATTGTGACAAAAACACGCAGCCATATTGATATCACAGCGAATGGACCATGGGGAGAAAATAAAAAAATAAAATACAACGGGATCTATGTCCAGATCTTTAAATTTGAAAACAATAAAATCAAATCTTTCGAAGAGTATTATGATACTGCACTGTTAAACCAACAATACTCGTAAATATTTACTATTAGAAAAAGTCTCGGCCTGTAATCTACATTTCCATACGGAATGTACAATTCACAGACCGAGACTTTTTTTCATTCTTTATTCTGCTTCAACATCATCCGTGATTTTTTCTACTAACCCTCTCAAGCCGTGGTTGGTTACATTTAATTGATCAATAATATTCATAAATTCCGTAACAAGCTTGGCTTGCTCTTGGGAGGATACCGCAATCTGTGTGATTTCTTGTTCCATGTTATAAACCGATTGTCTGACGGCTTGCAAGGACTGCTCAATCCGTCCGGTTGCTTCCTTGGTGCCCGTAGACATTTTTCGGATTTCTGTAGCCACAACCCCAAAACCAGCTCCTGCCTCACCCACTCGGGCTGCTTCAATTGCTGCATTTAATCCAAGCAAGTTCGTCTGCTCTGAAATTTCCTTAATGTAGCCGGCCACCTCAGTCACGTTACCGGAGTCCTCAACCGCCTGTTTAGTATTGCTTAAAATTTCTTCGGCAGTCGCACTAAGCTCCTCCGAATGGGCCGCCACATGCTGAATCCCTTCAACTAGCTTGCTTGTAACATCCTCGGCTTGAGTCATCAACTTCTTCAGTTGATCTTGATTATCCATACTATAGGTGATACACATTACGGCCTCGATCTCATTCTGTTCATTCTTAATCGGATGAAAGTAAGAATCAGCAGCGATGCCGAAAACTTCAGCAGCGTAACGCTCTCTGGTCTTTTCACCGCCTACTAGCATTTTGAAGTCTCTGTGTACATCAGGAAGAGGATCGCCTGCTTTGAAGTCATAAACTAAGCTTTTACCCGACTGAAAGAACAGAAATTTTTCCCTGTCCATTACGGAAATTGAAACATCTTGTCGTGCAGCTTCTTTGATAAATGGCATGGCGGTCAAAACAGCTTCTACTTGATTCATAATATGTATCCACTTCCTTATATTTTGATATAAGTCCTATCTTCTATTTCGACATTTTCATCCCATGTGTTTAGTGAATTTAAAAATACTATGGATGATGTTGAGCCCCTACCTATAAACAATCTCCGTAGTTTCCTGAAGGGAATCCATTTTTACGGCCGGGATGGATATCCATTTAAGGTATTGTTTTCATTTCATAATAAATACAAGCAGCGCGTACCGATTAAAATTGGCACGCGCTGACGGTATGACTTTTATGAAACAGGCGCTAAGATTTAATCCAACTGCTCTCCATTGGTTTCAATCACATTCTTATACCAATAGAAGCTCTTCTTTCTGGATCTGGCAAGTGTCCCTTTGCCTTCATTATCCTTATCTACGTATATAAACCCATAACGCTTTTTCATTTCACCAGTTCCCGCACTTACCAGATCAATACATCCCCAAGGCGTATACCCTATTAAGTCTACTCCATCAGCAATCGCTTCTTTCATTTGCTCAATGTGTTGCTTTAGATAATCAATTCGGTAATCATCGTGAATGGAGCCGTCTTCTTCCACTGTATCTACGGCGCCAAGGCCATTTTCAACAACCATTAACGGGATTTCGTATCGGTTGTAAATGTTATTGAGGGACCATCTCAATCCCTGTGGATCGATCTGCCAATCCCAGGCACTTGCTTTCAAATGAGGATTCTTTAAGCCCATAGATAAATTTCCTCCCACCTTCTCCTGGTTGGGATCGGCGCTGACACAAGTAGAGGAATAATAGCTGAAGGTATAGAAATCTACGCAGCCTTCCTTTAAGATGTCCTCATCCTCTTCTTGCATTTTGATCTGAATGTTATGATCTCTAAAATAGCGTTTGGCAAATCCCGGATAAGCGCCTCTTACTTGAACATCTGAGCATAAGAAATTACTTAAGTTATCCTTTTGTTGAGCTAGCAGAATATCATCAGGATGGCATGTAAGTGGGTAGGAACACATATAAGCAATCATACAACCGATTTTAAAGTCCTTATTGATTTCATGACCCAGCTTTACAGCCTTTGCACTGGCAATAAATTGATGATGCAACGCCTGATACAAAACCTGCTCATCCTTCACTGTAGCATGGGCAAGCTCTCCATTCCCCTCCGGCATCATAGCTCCAGCCATGAATGCGCCAAATGACAAGGTTAAAATATTGATTTCATTAAAGGTTAACCAGTATTTCACGACATCTTTGTATCTGTTAAAAAGCACTTCACAATATCTCACATAAAAATCTACGACTCTGCGATCTGACCAACCATTATATTTTTGGGTCAAATGAAACGGTGCTTCATAATGTGAGATTGTAACCAAAGGCTCAATATTATACTTTTTCAATTCTGCGAATACACGATCATAGAACTGCAAGCCTTGCTCATTCGGCTCTGCATCATCTCCGTTAGGAAATATTCTTGACCACGCAATGGACATTCTAAAGACCTTGAATCCCATCTCTGCAAATAAGCGGATATCCTCTTGATAGTGGTGGAAAAAATCAATAGCCTCGTGACTCGGATAGTTCACTCCTTCTTCCAGTATAGGTGTAATTCTTCGGGAAGTCGTATGCGTTCCAGCCGTAATCACATCCGCAGTGCTTAAGCCTTTACCTTCTTCATTATATCCACCTTCAAATTGGTTGGCAGCCGTTGCACCTCCCCATAAAAATCCTTGTGGAAATTCCAATTTAGTTGTATTTTTCATTGTTTAATTCCTCCTCAACATTTAATTAAGATTAGACTACGACGGTCAATAAATCTTCTTGATACTCAATCGCCTTCTTCTCTGTTTCAATGACATCCAGGTAATTCGTAGTATTGGCAACGATAACAGGTGTGGTCAAAACATAACCAGCCTCTTTTATAGCTTCCATATCAAACTCCATAAGCAGCTGGCCTTTTTTAACAGCATCTCCCTGTTTTACTTTAGGATAAAAATGTTTGCCTTTTAATTTGACCGTATCTTTGCCTACATGGATGAGGACCTCAACACCGTGATCACTTGTAATTCCAATCGCATGACCTGACGAAAATAATGATGTTAATACACCATCTACAGGTGAAACGACCTTACCTTCAGAAGGTTCAATGGCGATCCCTTTACCCAGAGCACCTGTCGAAAAGGCTTCATCTGTTACTTCAGATAAAGACTTCACTTCACCTTTTAATGGACTCATCACCGTCTCTTGTTTTACTAAAACTTCTCCTCTTGCCGCTCCTGGTGTACTGTCTTCCTTTTTTGCTTCTTTCACTTCATCATCTTTAAATCCGCCAAAGAACATAAGCAAGAAGCCTAATACAAAGCTTACCAGGATACCGATAACAGCCCCATAAAATCCGTTGTCTATTCCTGCCGGACTGATATAGCTCGGGATAGCGAAAATACCCAATCCACCAATAATGTAACCTTTAGTTCCCATCATTCCTATAATACCGCCGCCTACTGCGGATGCTATACAGCTTAAAATAAATGGTTTCTTACGTGGTAATGTAATCCCGTATATTGCTGGTTCTGTCACACCAAAAATCCCGGAGATGACAGCTGGAATGGAAAGTGATCTCAGTTTTACATTTTTGGTTTTAAACAAAATCGCCAGTACGACGCCCGTCTGAGCAAAGGAAGCTCCCAGTGTAGCCGCAAGAATCGGATCGAATTTAAGCACTGCTAAATTGTTCATAGCGATAGGAACAAGTCCCCAGTGTAATCCAAAAATAACAAACACTTGCCAGAAAGCGCCCATGAGCATACCTTCAATAATCGGACTTAGGTTATACACAAAGAGGGTTCCAGCGCCAAGCAGTTGACCTGCCCAAGTCGAGAGAGGTCCAATCACAATCAACGCTAAGGGTACAATAACTAACAATGTGAAAAACGGAACCAAAAATGTTCTCACTACGCTAGGGATTACCTTTTTAAAGAAGTTTTCTATTTTTGAGCCTACATAGGTGGATATGATAATCGGAAGAACGGTTGACGCATAACTCATCAGAATGACCGGAATACCTAAGAAGGTGATATATACCGGTGACTCAAATATAGTACCGCTAAATAGAGTATATAGTGGTTTGCCCGAGGCTGTTATCGTGCTAAATGTTGGGTACACAAGCGATGCACCTATAGCCATGCCTATAAAAATGTTGGCATTGAATTTTTTAGCTGACGTATACCCCAGGAAAATAGGAAAGAAGTAAAACAAACAATCACCTAAAGCATTGAGAATTTGATAGGTACCCGATGTAGTAGCCAGCCAGCCCAAAGCTACAAATAAGGCGGTGAAGCCCTTAATCATACCTGTGGCACTTAAGACACCCAGCGTGGGTGTAAATACACCTGAAATGGTATCAATGAATCTATTGAACAAACTCATTTTTTCACCTGATGCTTCTTCTGAATCTCCTGTTTGAAAACCACCTACAGCAGTAACATCAGCATAAACCTCAGGTACATGGTTACCTATAACAACCTGGTATTGCCCGCCACTCTTTACCACAGTGACAACACCATCCATATTTTTCAAAACCTCTGTATTGGCTTTACTTTCATCTTTTAATTTGAAGCGCAAGCGTGTAATACAATGAGTTAGACTATTCACATTTTCTTTGCCGCCGACATTTCTGATGATGTCTTTTGCTAATGTCTCATACTTCATTGTAACTTCCCCTTTAATTGTATTTATAAAAAAAGGCAAAACCAAAATAGATCAAATTCGATCTAGGTTGGTTTCGCCTGCATTACCAGTAACAATCCAAGAGTTATTCAATTTTCTCTTTGGGTCACACGCTGAATATGAATCGTTATATACAGCTTTTCCTCATCTGACAATACCATATCCAAGTATTTCTCAATCTTCAGCATGCAGCCATAAGCCTTTTTGTACTTTGCTTTCACTTGCCTCCACAAAAAATCGTCTTCCAGTTCTACTTTTTCTTTTTTATTTAATCGCTGAAAGAAGAACCTTAAATGCGTAATAAATCGCTCATAACTGATCGAGTGTTCATCTATGGTGGTATTATAAGAGTATTTAATAATATTCAAGATGTCGTGTATTTTTTGAGTTTGCTGAGCAACATCTGCTACCTTGTTGTAGGAGCTGTTTACTTGAGCATTTATTAAATGAAGAGCAATATTACCTGCTTCATCTTCTGACAATCGTTTGCCTGTTTCGTCTTCAATGAACTCCAGTGCTTTTAATCCAGCCGCAAATTCTTTGGGATAAAATTTTTTAATCTCCCAAATTAATGGATTTGCATTTTTAAACCCTTCATCAAACATTTTAAATGCATTGTTCATGTGATCCGTAAGCGAAACATATATATAATCGCTCAATTGTGCTTCTAATATGCTTTTTCCATATTCAATGATGTCATAGCATAACGAAACATATTCTGATGGAACATCCTCTAACAATAACTTAAATTTCTCTGAAGCATCTTTATGTTTAAGCACAAAGACCTTTTCAATTAGATGCTCTTCTACTTGTTCACCTGCACTCTTTTTGAATGCAATACCACGACCCATAACAACAAATTCATCTCTTTTTTGATCTTTGGCTATTATGGCGTTGTTATTAAATATCTTCGTTATGATCATCTAACTGCCCCCCTTATCCCATCAAATTTAAAAAAGGATTTAGTTGCTGGGCGAAATTTCAGATAGGTCACAAGACGGTAATAGCCGATCAAACCTTCGTCATAAATCAAATTCAAATGTATTGATTTACAATTCCGTGTTATGAAAACGCATTCATAATAAGAGACAAAGCCTTACGTTTTCCCTGAATGATCTTGAGTGCTTCCAAACCGATCTGATATTCCGTTTTGAAAATGAATATAGTCGGTTAACCACGTCCTATGACATCATTTTTCGGATGTCGATTCGTTGGTCGACGTCATCATCTTTGTTGTTCAGCACTTGTAAGGCTTTATATCACTCACCTTTCTGCGTTATGGCTGGCCAGATATTCATATCATGCAGGATATCGTAAAGCTTGTATTCTAAAAAGAAAAGGCAAAACCCAACACATGGAAATCTAATTCCATGCCTCGGGTTTTGCCTTTTCAGTAACAATCCCAAGATCATAATAACATCGAATTTAAGTTTTGCCAACAAAAATGTTTGCGCTTTCTTTTTCGAGGAAACCACATCAAATACAGCACATTCTCATGGTATAAAATGTCAGCCACCAATGTAAGACATGTTAATCTTTTTTTTGTTGTTGGCTGTCTGCTCCGTACGTTCATCGGAATACCGGTCTGTGCGTTGCTCCCATACAGAAGTAATCACATCGAGTAATTCCTGGTCATTCGCTCCATTACGAAGCATCTGACGTAGATCAAATCCGCCTGAAGCAAACAAACATGTATAAAACTTGCCATCGCACGATAAGCGGGCACGTGTACAAGACGAACAAAACGATTCAGAAACCGAAGTAATAAAACCAATCTGTGCGTCGCTGTCTTTATAACGGTAACGCTTTGCTACTTCTCCAAAGTAATCCTGATCCATCGGCTCCAGCTCGTACGCATTCTTAAGTCGTTCAACGATTTCTTTTTTGGTTAGTACCTTTTTGAAGCTCCATCCGTTGTCATTACCTACATCCATAAACTCGATAAAGCGAAGGGTTATTCCCTGCTCCTTAAAATAAGCGGCCATCGGCAAAATCTCCGAGTCATTAACGCCTTTTTGAACTACCATATTGACCTTGATTTCAAAGCCGATTTCTCTTGCATATTCGATCTGCTTCAAAATAATATCAGGCTTAATCCCCCGCCCATTCAACCGCCCAAATAGCTCGGGGTCCAGAGCGTCCAGACTGACATTAAGCCGTCGTAGCCCCGCGTCATAGAGAGGCTTGGCCTGCTGTCCTAGCAGCACACCGTTGGTGGTCAAGCCGACATCTTCCACTCCGTCAATGGACAGGATTTGGGAGACCAGGTCGGGTAGATTCCTGCGCATTAATGGTTCGCCGCCCGTGAGTCGGATCTTTTTTACACCCAGGGATACAAAGAGCTTCGTGAGCCGGTGAATCTCTTCAAACGACAGACATTCATTTTGGGGAAGAAAGGCGTAATCGTCACCGAAAATCTCTTTAGGCATGCAATAGGAACAGCGGAAATTGCAGCGGTCTGTAACCGATATACGCAGGTCACGAATCGGCCGCTGCAACTTGTCTTTCAGTGGATGAAAATTCATACGCCCCCTCCTTTCTAGTTGTTTAGCATCGTTATCATTAGCCGCCGCTCACTGGGGGAATGAAGGCTGCAATGTCTCCATTCTGTAATACATCCGTAGACAACGCATACTCCTCGTTTATCGCAATTCGCACAGACTTGATCGGCATATCTGGATATTGATCTGTTATCCAATTGGATAAATCGCCTACCGTTTGGCCCGCCAAATCTGCCAATTCTTCTGCTTTTCCCGTCACCTCACGGAGTCCCGCAAAGTAGTACAGCTTAATCATGACTGATCTCCCCCTGGCTTTTTCTTTTGATCTCCGACCCACTGCGTTCCATCTTCCCAAATCTCTCGTTTCCAAATAGGAACTATTTCTTTGATTCGTTCGATCGCGTATTCATTCGCCTCATACGCATCCGAACGGTGAGGTGAAGAAACGGCAATGACAACGGCGATATCACCGATTTGAAGCTCGCCAATGCGGTGCGCGATCGCCACTCGCGTTCCTTCCCATTTCTGTTCGATTTCGCGACCAATCTCTGCGAGTTTTTTTTGAGCCATAGGGACATAGGCCTCATAAGCAAGGTATAAGGTCCGTACGCCTTGAGTCCATTCTCGTACGTGCCCTGTAAAAATAGTCACCGCTCCTGCTTCCGGCCTTAGGACATAATCCGCATAAGCCTGCGGGATAATGGGCTCCGTTACGATTTCAAATACACTCATCTTTTCCACCTTCCAGCCACCGGACAAGCCACTCTCCGGTGACAGACTCTTTTAAATGTTTCTGCTTTTTGTATCTACATCTCATTTAACCGAACAGCTGATGATATAGTTTTTGACCGTTGGCAACACTCCGGACACCGTGTATGAGAAGCCTTCCGTTTTTGAATAAAATCATTCGATGCTTAAAAGCATAAAATTCAACGAAATAAGGGGTTCTTTTTACACGATCTGCTATAAGCCTGCCCATTTTCTCTGCATCATCAAGCGTGATCGGACGTTGTGGGTCTGGAAGAACCTGTACCACGTTCCGTCCGCACAGAGCCGCATACGCCGAGCGACGTGATGCTGTCAGTGCAGGAAACGTAGGATGCTCTCCACAGGTTGGACAATCTTGGTTACGGATGCGGGAAATCCCTATGTCCATCTGCGTGTTCTCCCATAGATCAAATAGATGAACCTTGCGGCGCATCTTATCATGTCTGCCGCTCAGCCACTTCATGGCTTCTGCACATTGGAGGGCAGCTGTCACCTGGACTGCGGGTGAGATGATTCCAGCCGTATCGCAGGTCTGATTGATCGCAGGCAACGATGGCAGAAGGCAGCGTAAACAAGCAGACTCTCCCGGCACGAATGGAAAAACAACGCCTGTGCTTCCAACACAGGCTCCATAAATCCATGGAATTCCTGCCTTCAGTGCAGCATCGTTGATAAGCAGACGAGTTTCAAAATTGTCCGTAGCATCCATCAGCAATTTACTTTTGCTGGCAAGTTCTTGAACAAGCTCGGCATCCAAATTATCGAGATATGTGTGCAACCGCACGTCTTCTCGTATGGCTTTCAGCCTTTTTTCGGCTGCCATGACCTTAGGCTGCATTTCCGCGGCGTCCTGCTCCGTGAACAGCTGCTGACGTTGCAGATTCGACATCTCCACATAATCCCTGTCGACAAGATGAAGCTCCCCAACGCCCGCTCTTACCAATGTTTCGGCAATGGCGGAGCCCAGTGCCCCGCAACCGATAATGGTGACGACAGCAGCGGATAAATTACGCTGCCCTTCGCCACCAATAGGTCTAAATAAGATCTGTCTGGAATAACGCTCATTCATTAGATTGTGTCCCTTGATAATACAGCCATATAACGAGGATCAGGCTAGCCAGCGCCACTTGGGAGAGGAGCATGAATCCAATGGAATATTGGCCAGTAGCGGCATGTATCGTCGACAACAAGATCGGAGGGAAAAAGCCACCGAGACCGCCCATCATGGATACAATTCCGTTAACTATACCTGCCTGTTTATTAAAATAAAATGGAACTAGCTTGAAAATGACGCCGTTCCCCATTCCAGCACATACAGCGATCGCCAAGCAGCCTACTGTATAAAGGGTAATCCCTGGTGAAAAAGCCAAAAGAATCGCAGCGACCGTATAAACAGAGAACGTGCCTACCAGCAGGAACAGGGGCTGAAACCGATCCGCCAGCCAGCCACCGATGGGGCGGAAGAAAGTGGCAATCGCTATAAAGCCTGCTGTACGCATCCCTGCATCCACTTTAGTCAGCTCAAAATTCGATACCAGGAAATTCGGCAAGTACACCGTGAACGCTACAAATGAGCCAAATGTAATAAAATAAAAGAGCGAGAAAAACCAAAGCTTTTCATTTTTGTAAACCCCTTTAATCTGTTCCATAATGGGCGTCTTTACTTTAGCTTCATGACGGTCCCCTAAGAAGAAATTCAAAGCGATAAAAACAAGCAGCAGAATGAGATACAGCTTCACTGTAGGGGCCCAGCCAATTTGAGTAGCCACAATAGGGGCCGAGAAGGTAGTGACGGCTGTTCCCAAATTCCCTATGCCATACATCCCATTTACAAACCCATGCTTTTCCTTTGGATAATACTTCGGCAGCGAAGTCACCCCAACCGAGAACACAGCTCCCCCAATCCCAAGGAACAAGCCACCGATAATTAAATCCATCATCGTAGAAGCTTCACTGATATAGTAGACGGGAAACAAAAGCAAAATAAAGCTAACGAGAAAAACGATTCTTGCTCCGAAGATGTTGGCATAATAACCAAGCGGAATGCGCAGAATCGAACCAAGCACGACCGGAATTGCTGTGACCATGGCCAATTTTCCGGGTGGAATAGCAATATCCTCCGTAATGAACGGCATAAGCGAAGAAATGATAACCCATACCATGAATCCAAGAATCAAGTTCAATGTTTGTAACGGCAACTGCATTTTTCTAATCATTTAACTCACCTTTTCAACGTTTTTTCTGTCGAATTATTGATTTGAATTTTCTGTCCCCATTGTAGCCGCTAGCCCATCCATTCGAATATAGGGGAGTCCCCTTTACATAACAGGGGACTCCCTGAAAATATAAAAAACCGCTTCTATAGGAAGCGGCTTGGTCAATTCAAGAGATAAGCGTATTTAATTTGTCACATAACTTGGTTAGATCATTCCGATTGATCTGTTGCTCTGCCATAGGAAAAAGTACGGCTTCTTCTTTTATAAAATGTACAGTCAGGACTTCGAAGGCCTCCCCCGCGTTCTTGGTCGCCTCCTGAATCTCATCAAGCGTGAGCAAACTCAGATCGCCCTCCGTCTGATAAAGAAAATGATCGATATAGCCCTCTATTTCACGGTGCTCCTCCTGTATACCAACGAGCGGTCCCTGCTCAAAACCAATGTAGGTTCCTAGCATAGAAAAGAAGTGTTCTTCTTCCTTTTCGGTATGTTTCTTGAGGGATACCCTAAAATCGATAATCTGCGTTCTCAGTTTATCCAGTTGCTTGCGGCCTTCTTCCAAATCTAGTATTCTGTGCTGCTCAAACCACAATACAATGGCATGCCATTCATCCATCAGATAGGTTAGATAGCGATGCTCATTTTCAAGAATACGCATGGCAGGTTTGGAAAAGCGCAATTTCTCATTTTCCAGCACGCGGATTTCCTCCATTCATCGGCTAAAAATCCAGCATTTTTTTCTTTAATGCATATTGGACCAGTTCAGGCCGACTTCTTAAATTCAATTTCTCCATGATTTTCGCTTTGTTCGCTTCCACCGTCTTGACAGAGATGAACAGCTTTTCCGCAACTTCCTTGTTACCGTAACCTTTTGCGACCAGAGGTAGAATCTCCAGTTCCCGCTTGGACAGGATCTCATAAGGATCTTCTGATTGTGACGTCGTATCTTTTTTGATGAACTCACGAACGAGAGAAGTAGCCATTTTAGGATGGATATAAGTCCCACCCCCATGAATGGTTCGTATAGCAAGCAATAACTCCTCATCTGGGGCATTTTTCAAAACGTATCCTGAAGCACCATTCTTTAAAATATGAAAAAGATATTCTTCATCGTCATGCATGGTCAGAATCAGAATTTTAGTATCAGGGTGGTCCTCTTTAATCTTGCCTGTAGCGATCAATCCACTTTCGCCTGGGGGCATGCTGAGATCCATGATTAGAATATCCGGACGATATTTAGCTACCATCGTATACGCTTCAATGCCATCCGCAGCCGTTCCGACAACCTCCATATCCGATTGGAAGTTCAAAATCATGGAAAATCCGCTTCGTACAATAGCATGGTCATCCGCTAACACAATTTTGATCAAGTCTCTATTCCTCCTCTTGGCCAATCGGAATTTGTAAAAAGACTTTGGTTCCCTGACCAACATTTGAAAGGACGCCAAAACTCCCGCCTACCAGCTCTGCTCGCTCCTGCATGCCATATAAACCTAATCCCGTTCCAATAGGCTTGCTCCCCTTTTCAAAGCCAATTCCATCGTCCTCTACAGTCAAACGAAGTGTATGATCGTGCTCAGTCAAAGAAACTTTAACCATATCTACCTGGGCATACTTCAAGGCATTGAGAACAGCCTCCTGGCAGACACGGTAAATGACCGTTTCCTTTTCACTTCCATATCGCTTTTGGGAAAGATCCGACACAAATTCAACTACCAGACCAAAGCTTTGTTCAACCCTCTTAAAGTGGGAACGAAATGCCGCTTCAAGCCCAAAATCATCAAGTGTGGCGGGACGTAGTTCCACAGACAGGTTGCGGATATCATCCAACAATCGCGTCATGGATGCTTCAGTCTGCTTCATATTTTTGATGAGCTGTTCATCATTCGTCATGTATTTTAACACCCGTAGTTCAACAACCGCGCTCATCAATTCCTGGGCCACACTGTCGTGCAGTTCCCTGGAAAGCCGTTTGCGCTCATTTTCCTGCGCTTCAATGACATGCTTCATCATTTTGTTTTGATACAATTTTTCCTGCGTCTGAAATTGTGGAGTCAAGTCTCTCAACATCAACACCCGTGTTCCATGTTCAGAATCAATGGTGTGAAAAGAAGCGGCATAGGGAACCATTCGGTTGCTCTTCGTTTCCAGATACACCTGAAAAGAAGCGAAATCCTTGGATTCTGGCATATTGAAATAACAGTCAAGGCAGGTACGGGGCTCCGTTTCGCTTGTATAACCCCTGCATGTTCCACATAAAGCTCTTTCCTTCCCTTCATAGAGTTGGATGAGGACGTCATCGCCCACAATCTCCTCAGCTGCCGGATTCATGGCTAGGGTATTCCCTTGCCTATCAAAAAAGAAAATGGCTTCCGTACTGTTCTCAAACAACTTCACCATTAACGCACTCAAAGAGCCAGTCCCTAAAGACAATGTCAATTCACATCACTTCCTTCCCGTTCAACTCTCCAATTCCTCTATGTGCCAAGGCTTCCAAATCACGCATCATGGCTTCGGTCATGAGCTGTTCTTCCCGAAATCCACCAAGCAGTACGCCCGCGACGCGAGCATCATTCCATAGGGGAACAGCCCCGAGACTCTTGAGCTTCTCGGATTGAACGATCGGATAGTTAAACAGGTTGTCTGCCCCCACATATTGATAAATAGATGGAATGAAAACGGATTTCCCGGTTTTAAACACGATTCCTGCTATGCCCTTACCGGATTGCAGCACAATCCGCTTAAAGCGATCATTTAAATTACCGGCTGCATTTTTCCATTTAATTACGTATTGATATTCGGCCGGTTCAACCAGAGCAAGCGCCATGAAATCATAACCGAAATGTTCGCGTATTCGCTCAAGCTCCCTTTGATAATCCATCCTATTATTCATCGCTCTCTCCTAATAGAATTAGGAAAGAAGGCAGAGCCCGCTTTCCTAATTCGATTTATGTCTTCTGTAAAGGATATAACTTCTGCGCACATAATTCAACGGAACACTCCACACATGTACAAGCCGGGTAAACGGCCAGAATGCAAAAATCGCAAAGCCCATAAGTATATGAAGCCTGAAAGACATCGGTACGTCTCTCATCAGAGTCGGGTCAACACGGAATATGAATAAACCGCGGAACCAGATCGAGATCGTCTCCCGATAATCGAATTCCGGCTGTACCGCATTCGTTACGAGAGTCGCGAACATCCCCATGCATACAATGGCCAAAAGCAATACGTTTACAATCATATCAGACGCTGTACTTAAACGGCGCACATTGCGCATTGTAAAACGACGAGAGGTAAGAATCAACATACCGAGGAATGTCATCGCTCCAAATATTCCACCAACATAAACTGCTCCAATATGATACAGATGATCGTTTACACCCAGTGCATGCATCCAGGTTTTTGGTATGCCCAAACCGGATACATGACCCATAATAACTGGGATAATACCCAGGTGGAATAAGAGACTTCCGATCATCAATTGTTTTTTTTCAATAAACTCACTTGATTTTGCTGTCCAATTGAACTGGTCGTTTCTATAGCGGAAAATATGCCCTACAATAAAGACCACCACGCACATATAAGGGAAAATAACCCATAAAAACTGCTCTAGCATCATCATTGCGCGGCTGCCTCCTGTTCTACGCAAACTTTAAGCGTTTCACGCAGTCCCTTCACCAAATGAAAATACGGGCTTTCCATTTTTTCCAGCGCTTTAAGCAAATGATATGTGCCGTCTTCCAAGATCGCGATTGGCATGCGGAAGTTTTCTGTCGTCTTCGGATCTTGCGACCATTCGGCGGCATACAGAAATTCACACATGAGCGGCAGGTAATCTGGCAGCTCTCCATCTGGCATTTCAAGACCATACATCTCGTATAGCACCTTTAACTTGACCAACATTTGTCCCCGTTCTTTTGCATCTTCGAATTTAAAGTAAGTCATATATAGTGCACAATTTTTTTGAAAATCAAAGGTTTCTGTATACATTTCCTGAATCTCTTCCATACTGAACTCTTGCATAAGGGACCAGTAGGTGTTCGCATACGTATATGCCGGATGGTTCGGATCAAACGATGTTTCCAGAAAAGCCGGATGAAAATCCAGCTTTTCCGGGTACATGAGTTGCTGAGCGAAAAACCCGAATGATGGCTTGCATTCATACAACTTCGCTACATTAATCACGCCAAATACCCCCGTAGAAGTTTTCTTCATACATTTCTTTGCCCGTTTTCAAAGGCTCTTCCATCCCCATCGAACTTGCCATACTACAGCCGTCACATCCAGAGCCTGAACCCATGTTTCCCATGGTATCGCCGTAACCAGCAGATCCTTGAGCTCGGTACGGGTTCGAATATCCTTCTTTATGCGATGTCGGAATGACGAAACGATCCTCATACTTGGCAATCGCCAGAAGTCGATACATCTGCTCGGTCTGCCGCGGTGTCATGCCGATGCGCTCAAGACGGCTTTCATCGAAAGATTGTCCTGTGGACTGGGCACGCATATAGGAGCGCATCATAGCCATTCGCTGCAAGGATTCCTTCACGGTTTGCGTGTCGCCCGCCGTCAGCATATTGGCAAGGTACTGAATGGGGGTACGCATCTCTTCGATAGCCGGAAAGATCATATCGGGATTCTCAATCGAGTCTTTCCCTTCAAAGTAATTCATGATCGGACTAAGTGGTGGCACATACCAGACCATAGGTAATGTGCGGTATTCCGGATGAAGCGGGAATGCCAGCTTGTGCTCAATGGCAAGCTTGTAGACCGGCGAGTTCTGGGCTGCTTCAATCCAGTCCTCCGAGATACCGTCTTTTCTCGCTTGAGCAATCACTGCCGGATCACTTGGATCCATGAACAGGTCGCACTGCGCTTTGTAAAGTTCTTTCTCATCCTGCGTAGAAGCGGCCTCAAGCACCCGATCCGCGTCATACAGCATAACGCCGAGGTAGCGAATTCGTCCTGTACATGTCTCGGAGCAGACTGTCGGCAGGCCAGCTTCCACACGTGGGAAACAGAAGGTACATTTTTCCGCTTTGTTCGTCTGCCAGTTAAAGTACACTTTTTTGTATGGACAGCCCGTCATGCAATACCGCCAGCCGCGGCAGGCTTCCTGATCGACGAGCACGATTCCGTCCTCGTCCCGTTTGTACATGGCGCCCGAAGGACAGGACGCGACACAGCTTGGATTTAGGCAATGTTCGCAAAGCCGTGGGAGATACACCATGAACGACTTCTCAAAGTTAAATTTAATCTCTTCTTCGATTTTCTGAATATTTGGATCAAGCGGACCGGTTACATGCGCACCCGCCAGGTCATCTTCCCAGTTTGGGCCCCACTCCAAATCCATTTTTTCACCTGTTACCGCAGAATGCGCGCGTGCCACAGGTGAATGCTTCTGTTCGCCAGCGTTGGTCAGTTGCTCGTAATTATAAGTCCAGGGCTCATAATAGTCTTTCATTTCCGGCATGTCTGGATTGTAAAAAATCTTACCCAGTGCTATCTTGGACAGCTTGTTGCCTGACTTCAGTTCCAGTTTCCCTTTGCGGAGCTGCCAGCCCCCTTTATATAATTCCTGATCTTCCCAGCGCTTCGGATAACCGATACCTGGTTTGGTTTCCACATTGTTAAACCACATATATTCCGCACCTTTGCGGTTCGTCCAGGTTGTTTTACATGTCACGCTGCACGTATGACAGCCAATACATTTATCCAGGTTCATGACCATGGCAATTTGAGCTTTAATCTTCAAGCCAGTTAACCTCCTTCATTTTACGTACCGCAACGTACACATCACGCTGGTTGCCGATCGGACCATAATAGTTGAATCCATAACTAAGCTGAGCATATCCACCGACCATCTGGGTTGGTTTGAGATGAATTCTTGTCGGTGCGTTATGACTACCGCCGCGTGTATCCGTGATTTCGGAGCCTGGCACTTGAATGTGCTTATCCTGAGCATGGTACATGAACATCGTTCCTCTTGGCATCCGGTGGCTGACAACAGTCCGGGCGGTTACGACGCCGTTACGGTTGTATACCTCTACCCAATCATTGTCGGCCAGATCGTGTGCCTCTGCGTCTTCGTTGTTGATCCACACCGTAGGACCTCCGCGAAACAGTGTCAGCATGTGCTGGTTGTCCTGATAGGTGGAGTGAATATTCCATTTACCGTGCGGTGTCAGATAACGAAGCACAAGTGAATCTTGCCCGCCTTTTATTTCCCGGTCGCGAGGGCCGAACACCATCGGCGGCAGCGTCGGTTTATAGATCGGTAATGATTCCCCAAATTGTTGGAAAATCTCATGATCAATATAGAAATGCTGTCTTCCCGTCAAAGTACGAAACGGAACGAGACGTTCAATATTCGTTGTAAATGGTGAATAGCGGCGTCCCTTCTTGTTCGATCCAGTGAATACTGGTGTCGGTATAACTTCCCGTGGCTGTGCCGTGATACTTTGGAAAGTGATCCTTTCCGCTGCCCGATCGGCCGAGATGTCTTTGAGTTCCACACCGTGAAGCTCTTCTGCCTGCTCATAAGCCTTTTGCGACACCCGTCCATTAGTCGCGGATGAAAGGTGAAGAATTGCATTGGCCACTTGGCGAGCTGTCTGGATTTTGGGCAGCCCATCTTTAATGGACTCATCGTAATAAACTCCGTTCAACTTTTTCATTTCCTCATATTCGTCCGCTACGGAGAAGCTGACGCCATGCGCACCTGCTTTCCCAGTAGTCAAATTAGGACCGAGTGAGATAAATTTATCGTGAATTTTAGTATAATCGCGTTCGATGATGCTGAAATTCGGCATGGTTTTACCCGGAGTCGCTTCAATCTCGCCCTTCGTCCAATCCTTTACAAGACCCATCGGCTGTGAAATTTCGCCTATACTATCGTGTGCGAGCGGCGCAGTCACAAGGTCTTTATATGTTCCTGGCAGGTACTCTTTTGCCATATCCGAAAAGACTTCGGAAAGCTGGCGGTAAATATCCCAGTCCGCGCGGGATTCCCACAGAGGGTTAACAGCCGGATTAAATGGATGCACGAAAGGATGCATGTCTGTTGACGACAAGTCTGTTTTTTCGTACCAGGTTGCCGCCGGAAGCACGATGTCCGCGTACAATGGAGTTGTTGTCATCCGGAAATCAAGTGCAACCATCAAATCAAGCTTTCCTTCTACATCTTCTCTCCAGACGATTTCCTCAGGTTTCTGTTCTTCGTTCGGCCGGGCAAGCAGGGCATCAGATGCTCCGAGTAAATGTTTCATAAAATACTCTTGTCCCTTCGCCGAACTGGAAATCAGATTTGACCGCCAAACAAAGAGTGAGCGCGGGAAGTTCTCGGCTGCCCCAGGATCTTCTACAGCGAAGCGTGTCTTACGTGATTTAATCTCTTCCACAGAATGATTAATGATGTCCTCGTTGGACTTCTTGCCTAATTGCGCAGCCTCTTCGGCGAACAGTAGACTGTTTTTATTAAACTGTGGATAAGAAGGCAGCCATCCCAGACGCGCTGCGAGCACGTTGTAGTCTGCTGGATGTCTGTAACTGACATCCCCGCCAATCGGTGACTTCAAGGTGTCTGTTCCACTTTCTTCGTAACGCCACTGCTCTGTTGCAAAGTAGAAAAACGATGTAGCATTTTGCTGCCGAGCTGCCCCTTGCCAGTCTTTTGCAAAAGCAATCGTTGACCAGCCTTCGATTGGGCGGAGCTTTTCTTGACCCACATAATGCGCCCAGCCTCCACCGTTTACACCTTGGGAAGCAGTCAACACGACAAGATTCAAGATGGACCGATAGATCGTGTCACTATTGAACCAGTGGTTGATACCCGCACCCATAATAATCATGGAGCGCCCTTTAGTATCGATAGCATTTTGAGCAAATTCCCGAGCAATCTGTACCACAACAGACGCCTTCACACCTGTGATCTTCTCCTGCCAGGCAGGGGTATAATGCGAAGCTTCGTCGTAATAATTCTTGGCGTTATGAGAGCTGTCATTGCGTGCGACACCGTACTGGCTCATCATCAAATCGTACACGGTTGCTACGTAACGTTCCGAGCCATCTTCCAAGCGTACTTTTTTGGCCGGAATTACACGTTTGAATGTTCCATTACCCGCGTTATCAAAGTAAGGGAATACGATTTCTTCCCATTGCTCACCATGACCTTCCACAGTGAGTGCGGGCTCAACCTTTGTTCCGTCTTCCCGCTCCAGAATCAGGTTCCATTTCTTATCCTGCTCCCAGCGCTGTCCCATCGTACCGTTCGGAACTAGCATTTCCCCCACTGCTTCGTCATATATGACCGGCTTCCAGTCCGCATGCGGCGAAACATCTCCAAGGTCACTCGCCCGTAGAAAACGTCCACCTTTCCAAGCTCCCTCGTGCGGATCAAGCAGAATCATAAACGGCATATCTGTATATTGTTTGGCATAGTTAATGAACATCGGTTCTTGGCGCTCTCTGTAAAACTCATCCAAAATAACATGCGTCATAGCCTGGGCTATGGCAGCATCTGTACCCGGATGTGGTGCAAGCCAGTTGTCAGCGAACTTCACATTCTCCGCCAAGTCCGGAGCCACGGATACGACTTTTGTTCCCTTATATCGTACTTCCGTCATAAAATGAGCGTCTGGCGTCCGGGTAAGCGGTACGTTCGATCCCCACATAATCAGGTAACCCGCATTGTACCAATCAGAAGATTCCGGTACATCCGTCTGCTCACCCCAAATTTGAGGAGATGAAGGCGGAAGGTCGGCATACCAGTCATAAAAACTCAACATCTGTCCACCCAGTAGCGAAATGAATCGGGCTCCTGAAGCGTAGCTTATCATTGACATCGCCGGAATTGGCGTAAAGCCCGCGATCCGGTCGGGACCATACTTACGAATGGTATAGATGAGTTGCGCCGAGATCAGACGTAGGACATCGTCCCAAGCGACACGGACATGACCGCCTTTTCCGCGAGCTGCTTTGTAGAGCTTGGCTTTCTCCGGATCTTCCACAATACTTGCCCATGCTTCCACCGGATTGGCATGTTCCTGAATGGCTGCCTGCCAAAGCCGCAACAGCTTACCGCGCATATAAGGGTATTTCACGCGTAATGGACTGTATTCATACCAGGAAAATGTAGCCCCACGCGGGCATCCGCGTGGTTCGAATTCTGGCATATCTACACCGCAGGAGGGATAATCGATCTGTTGATTTTCCCAGGTAATGATGCCGTTTTTTACAAAAACCTTCCAACTACAGGAACCGGTGCAGTTCACTCCGTGAGTCGTCCGAACCACTTTGTCGTGAGACCAACGCTGACGGTACACGTTTTCCCATTCTCTATTTTTTTCCTCAAGGATTGACCAATTTCCCGAATAGCTTTCGATCGGTTTAAAAAAGTTGAGGTTGTATTTTTTTTTCATCGATGACCAACACTCCTTTTTAGAAAGAATCATCCCAACGCAAGTTCCAAGGGAAGACTCATTCGCTTACTCTCATTATGTAATTCATTCATCTCTGTTCCCATTAGGGAATGTCCTATAGCGCTACAGGAAATCCCTCGTTCTATGGAAAGATACAAAAAAGCCTCCCCCTGCTAAAGGGAAGCTTGTATGGAGTAATTAATTGTTCTTTTGACCCGTTAACAGGAGCATGATAAAAGAAATGAGTATGATAGAGCATGTCCACGCCCAGGCCATAGGAAGATGACCAGCATCCACCGCAATATAAATGGCCGTCGGAATCGTTTGTGTTTTACCCGGAATATTTCCGGCAATCATCAGCGTAGCACCAAATTCGCCCAGGCCGCGGGCAAAACCGAGTATAAAGGCAGCCTTAAAAGAAGGGAAAATTAAAGGGAAGGTGATGTATCGAAAAACCTGCCATTCACTTGCACCCATCGAACGTCCCGCGTTTTCCAAGTCCCGGTCAACAGAAGACAGTCCCATTCTCAGCGTCCGATAGACAAGAGGAAAAGCCACTACCACCGCTGCTATAACCCCAGCCCACCACGAGAATATAATAGGCTCGCCAAACCATTGCTCCACAAACCGTCCGAACCCGCTTTTTCGTCCAAGTAATATGAGCAGTAAAAAACCAACAACCGTCGGTGGGAGTACCAAAGGCAGCATAAGCACGGTTTCAACAACCGTTTTCCCTTTAAATAATCCCAACCGCGACATTGACCATGCCACAAGCAAGCCTAATATGATTACCAGAACGCTGGATAACAGTGCAACCTGCAACGATAATCGGATAGGAGGCCAATATTCATTCCAATCTATATCTTGCATGCTCACTTCGGTATGGTAAATCCATACTTAGCCATAATATTCAGAGATTCTTGCGATTGTAGGTATGCATAAAAGTCTTCGGCTTCTTGAATGTGCTTTGAAGCTTTGACAATCCCGATTGGATACTCAACAGGTGAATAGGTTTTGGGATCCACCTCAAAGGCGATTTTTGCCTTCTGTGAAGTCAACGCATCTGTTTTATATACAAATCCGACATCAGCATTCCCCGTTTCCACATATTGCAGCACTTGTCTAACGTCTTTTGCTTGAACCAGCTTGCTCTGTAACGTGTCCCAAAGCTTCGCTTTCATCAGCGCTTCCTGTGCGTAGTTGCCCGCAGGGACACTTTCAGGAATTCCGATCGCAACTTTCTTCACTTCTTTTTTTGTTAAATCGGTTACACTCGCGATGTTCATCGTCCCGTCTGCAGGGATAACCGCGACCAATTCGTTCGTCAGCCACGTTTTTTGTTTTTTTGTATCTATTAACTGCTGATCAACAAGGGACTTCATGTTTTTGGTCGAAGCGGACAGAAACAAATCCGACGGCGCTCCTTGCTCAATTTGTTTTTCCAACGCACCAGAGCCGCCGAAGTTAAAATTCAATTTGATGCCTGTATGGGTTGATTCGTATGAATGCTGAATTTCTTTGAGCGCATCCGTTAAACTTGCTGCTGCGGATATGGTAAGCTCAATAGTTTCAGCCGTTTTCGAAGATGTCTGGCTGGAAGATCCATTCTTACCGGCGCTGCCAACGCATCCTGATAATAATAAAATGATGGAAATAACCAAAACGAAAACAGTGCTACTTTTAATGAATTTATGCATTTGGTTCGGCTCCTCATGTTCGTTCATCATCAATTAATGGGTTTCGCTATTAGCTGTGCCTGTCTCGTACGTTCGATCAGTGTACAATTTTCAAGAAGAATATGATTAAAAATATCTGCTTCCAGGTCTTCTAACCGCTTCAATACGAGTCGGTGCGTACCACAAGCTTCCTGCATCGGCTCAAAGCCGTTTGTGATCAAGCGCATTTCCTTCAGGAATTCCACCACCGTTTGATGCTCGTCTTGCAACTTGGACAAAATTGGATTCAACTCATCTGCTCGTTCCACTGTTGATTCTTGTAAAAATGCTTCAATCATCGGAAACACAAGGTCCTCCTCATTTTGAATATGTTCCGATAATTCCTGTTTAAGCAAGGTGAACAGTTCATTAACTCGCTTTAGATGCGGATAACGTTCGCCGTGAACCCGCGTTAGTTTGGTTACATACGGCGTTAACGCCGATAGTTCTTCCCGAAGCTTCGTATGATACTCATTTTGAATATAGGCGATTAGCTCTTTTGGTTCGAGTGAAGGAGGTTGCATTTGCTTATGCTGTGCCTGCTTTTCTTCCACTTCATGTATCTGCGTTAGCAGTTCACCAGCGTGGAGGCCTCGATTGGCTGCTGCTTCACGGAGCGATATTTTCCCTCCGCAGCAGAAATCAATCCTCAGTTTGCGGAACAGATCTCCTGTTTTGGGTACTGCTTTCACAATGTCCGCCACCCATGTTTCTTCCGTTAACTGGCTCATCTTCCATTCCTCCATCTTACTTCGATTTTGTGCTTAACTTTCATTCTACGTCTCCCTTAAAGCTGAACCAATCAGGGGGTTCCCTCTTTCACTAGTGGAAAGAGCCTGATTATAAAAAATCAGAAAGCAACTGTTCAGCCGCTTCTTTCCCTTGAGCGATGCAATCTGGAATTCCAACGCCCCCATAGCCGGCACCGCATAGAAAAACACCCGGTAAATACTGTGCAAAGTCCTGTCTCATCTTCGCCATATGCTCTTTGTGTCCAATCGGATATTGCGGCATCGATCGATCACACCTACTGACTTCTGTGAATTCCGGTTCCGCTTCCAGGCCCATTAAATCTTTCAAATCCTTGCGCGCGGCATCCACAAGTTGATTGTCTGTCATTTGAACCCACTCCTGTGCACCTGCATGTCCGATATAGGTCCGTAAAAGCGTATATCCTTCAGGAGCCGTATGGCTCCACTTCGTCGAAGACCAAGTACATGCGGTAATCTTTTTGCCTTCTTTGCGGGGGACTAGAAATCCCGTTCCCTCAAAAGCAAAATTAAGATCTGTGTTTTTATAAGCAAGGGCAATATTGGCTACGGAAACATAGTGAATCTTGTGTAACCAGCTAGCGCTTGCAACGCCGGAAAATAATGTAGCCGCTTCAAAAGCTGGAACAGCACAAATCACCGCATCCGCATCTATTTTTTGTCCATGTTCTAAAATGACCTGATAACCGTTTTCTTTCCTTACTTCAACTACACCTTGCCCCATAACAAAACGTACGGTATCCAGCCTTTCCTTTAGCCGCTCCACGATCGTAGATAATCCTAGCCGATAAGAAAGAAACATACTTTTCTTAGCGATATCCGGCAGTTTGTCTTGTACTGCTGGCTTTCTTCCCGCCCCTTTAGACATACCCTTAATCAAACTTCCATGCTTTTGTTCCATTAGTTTAAATTGAGGGAAAGTTGACATAAGGCTCAGAGAATGAGTATCCCCAGCGTAAATTCCAGACAGCAGAGGTTCTGTAATCTGATCCAGAACTTCTTTGCCGAGACGCCGTTTGATAAAATCCCCTAGAGATTCGTCCTCATCACCTTTCTTCGCTGGAATGAATAAATCCAAGGCTGCCCGTGCTTTTCCCAGCGGAGAAATAAGCCCTGTCCGAATGAAGGGGGTGAGCTTTGTTGGAATGCCCAGAATGAAGCCCATCGGCATCGTATGAAGTTTGCCCTTATGCAAAATGCAAGCAGATTTGGCTTTCGGGTTTGTCGATACCAGCTCTGCTTCCAGCCCCAACTCCATGGTCAGATCCAATATTGCTGTCTTTCTGGCCAAGAAAGCATCTGGTCCTTTTTCGATCATAAAATCGTTTTGGCGAACGGTTTGTAGCTTTCCTCCCAGACGTTCACTTTTCTCCACCAGTGTAATCTCTACTTCAAGCTGCCTATCCTCAGCCAGCTTTTTCACATAAAAGGCAGCACTTAAACCGCTTATTCCTCCACCGAGAATAACGACTTTTTTAGAACTTTTTTTCATGAAAACACTTTTCCTCTCCAACTCCGGGTATATAAGCACAATAAGGGTCACTCTCCAAATAGTCTCCTGTTATTGCAAAAGCCCTTGCTCTAGAGCCCCCACAGACAGCCTTGAATTCACAGACTCCACATTTACCTTTAAGTAGGGACTTATCTCTAAGATTCATCATGATCGGAGAGTTGCGATAAATATCTGCCAGGCTATCCTTTCGTACATTCCCGCATATAAGAGGCAGGAAACCGCTCGGGTATACTTCGCCGATATGACTAATAAAAACAAATCCATCTCCATCATTTACGCCTTTAGGAGCACGTCCTAAAACATCTGCCCTTTTTTGTCCGTCTGCTACACTGCTCTCACCTGCTCTGTGCTTTTCCTGCAGTACGACCCTCCGGTAGTGAGGAGCTTCTGTAGCCTTCACACCGTACGGCATCTGTTGCTGTATTTGATACAGCCATTTCATTACGGCTTCATGCTCATCAGGAGTAATCATATCTTTCTCCATGCCACGTCCGGTTGGAACAAGGAAAAATAAACTCCATAACACGGCCTGCATTTCCTTTACCCTTTCTGCAATTTGCTCCAGATCATGAAGGTTGTACCGGGACACCGTCGTGTTCACTTGAATAGGGATATTCAGTTCCTTCAAATAACCAATTCCTCGCATGGTCGTATCGTAAGAACCTGCTGTACCCCTAAAATGATCGTGAATGTCTGCACATGAACCGTCCAGACTAAACGCCCATCGCGATAACCCAACTTGCTTTGCTTTTTCTACCGCTGCTCGTGTCACTTTAGGGGTGGCACTGGGGGTCATTGAAACCGACAGATTTTTCTCTTCAATTGCATATCGAGCCAGTTCAAACAGATCAGGACGCATTAAAGGATCTCCGCCTGTGAATACAACCAACGGATGATTCATTTCAGCAATTTGATCTATCAGCTTCTTACCCTCTTCTAATGTCAGCTGGCGAGGATCAGGTTTGTACTGAGCTTCCGCTCTACAGTGAAGGCACTTTAAAGCACAAGCTCGTGTAACCTCCCAGATGACTATAAACGGATCTGTATGATAATCACGCGGCGTTTTCAAAGATATCATTGATGTCTCTCCTTTTAGAAGTATAAAAACAACACAAAAACATAGAGCATCATTGAAAATCCAATTTCCGCCATGCCAACTTGTTTTGCCTTTAATCCGAGTTTAGGAAGCCATATGGCTCGTATCAAAAAAATCAAAAAAGGAACAAACAGAGGTAACTTTAACCAGGTAGCAAACAACAAAATCACCAAATGATAGATGATGGAAGCATAATGGTAACGTATATTTTTTCTTTCACGAATGATCGTTTTGACATACAAAGCAGTTCCGATAAAGTAAAGCATCAAAAGTAAGAATAGCTCTGTTGCTACTCTCCAATCCTCTCCTCCCCCCATATAAATAACAGGGTATATAAAAGAACAAAAGAGTAGAATTGCAACAATGTCATTGAGTAAAGCACGTTCATTTTTCGTTTTTGCAAAATAAATATTAGCCATAAAAAAGAGCAATAGAAGAACTCCATACCAGATCAAGGCAGGCTCAAACCATATCAGTGAAATTAACAAAGGAAGTAATATCACTCCGTATACAACGGCGGGTTTGCGGTATCTTTCACTGCTGCCTGTTTTGATCCATTGGAGGACAGGAAAACTGAATAAGTAGATAAAAAACCAGCACACAAATAGGGGGATATGAATGAGTTCCCCTCGAGAAGCAGCTAAACCGAATAAAAATGGAAGAACGAGCATGGCCCAGGCTCCATGTTGATTAGGTATGTATCTGCTCATCCCCTTCAAACCCTTGATCCTTTTTTCACAATCTTTTTTATGTCTGTTATTTCGGTTAATCGATTCATCATCCATTCCCCCAAGATTGAGTTTTATCTTCTAACTTCATTCTAAGTATTATATGAAATTGAACCAATTAGGGAGTTCCCTTTTCCTTAGCGGGGAATATCCTAACCGGAAAAATAACGCTATTTTCTTATGCTATACTGTACTAAAAAAGGGAACAAAGAGAGGATGAACTGTTATGGGAGGACCTTCTTTACGTCAACTGCATGCTCATCATGCCATTCATCAAGGCGGGCTAACTGGCGCTCTAGATAAGACGAGAGAAGTAGAAGAATTACTCGAAGCAAAAGAATTCAAGGTGGCGCGCCAGGCTGCCGACCACTTGATCGAATATTGGGAAACCCGCATTCTCAGCCATGCTGATGCAGAAGAGGAAGGATTCTATCAGGAAAAGGTCGATAAAAAACCGGAACTGCAGGAGGCTGTCGTCAAACTTACACGGGATCATGACCTGCTCCGAATCATTGTAAAAGAGCTCAAAGCCGGGATCCGTGAAGAAGGGCTTACGCCTGAAGTTCTTCAGCAGTTCCACGCGCTTCTGGTTGTCAATGCTATTCATAGTCGGGAAGAAGAACGTTTGTTGTTTGAGGAACCGTCATGATCAAGATGTGGCATAACGATTCACTTTCTCTATAAAAACGTACCGAAGAAATAGTCCAACGCCTCCTGCGAGTATCTGTCATCTCCTTGCCAAGCTGCTACGGAATAAAAATCATGATTGCCGTGCTGTCGTTTACGAGGCGTGTCCTGTGGGACCAGCAGTCCGGCATATCCCCACACCTCCATGACTACATCACGCTCGTTTTTGCTGGATGGAAACACATCCTTCCAGCGCTTTTCCAATTGACGTGCACTGCTTTGAGCCTCACAGTTCTGAACAGCTTCGAGCATGTTATGGATTATAGCTAGATCCTCATCGGAAACCTGAACATCCTCTTCTTGACTGAACAATTCAAGGTCCATCCAGCAATATAGAAGGTGGTTCAGACGAATACCGCCCCATTTGATTCGTTCAAAATTCAGTACATTCAAATCTTCATTGACGTATTCATTATCAGACATCACTTTATTAAAATTACAGTCCCCACAGCTACTGTAATTGGGCAGGACGACAGGCCGCTCACCATAGGTGTGCAAAGGAAGCCCAGCGGTTAATGCCCAGCTCGATAAGGCGCTTCGTAAATGAACCTTTTTCGTGGAAAGGCTGTGCAAAAATGCTGCTGCCACTCGCTCTTTTGTAGCCTTTTGCTGATGCAGCTCATGTAATCTGTTTATAATCTCGTTATGTGTAATGGTGATCGGATCGAACATCAAGCCCTTACTTTTGGCATATTCAAAATCCTCACCCGAAAAAGATCCCCGCTCCTGCTTCCAGCCGCTGGAGGACCAGAATGTGTTCATCAGTATTTTTTTTGCCTTTTTATCCACAACACATCTCCCTTACTCATCTCAACCCCTTCACCTCCAATACAAAGCTCAGGGTTGTAGTGCATTTTATGTAAGATTGCTATTCATCTTTATATTTAAAAGCAATGGCCGTATTTCCTGACCGGGGGTCAAAATAAGAAGAGATTTTCCCCCAGCTCAGTTCATATTCCATATAGGGGTAAGGCTTGGTTTGACGATAGCTTGGCTTCACGGACAAATGTTGCTGTAACAAACGATCATGCTCCCCTTGCCGCTTTCTCTCCCCTTCCTCAGACCAATTATCCCAAGAAGTTGGAAATTCATTGCCCTGAAGCGAAATCTCCACGACAATTAGGCTTGTATCCTTAAAGCATACAGACACAAAAAAATGCCGACGCAGCAAAGAAACCTGATCGAAATGATACCAGATGTAGTCATTCCCTAGCCTTCTTACAGAATGAAAATATTTCGAATACCAAGTGGTCTCTAACAACTGATCTTCTGTTAAAGATGAGTAGATAGCACGCTCACCATCGACCTGAATGATTCCCGATTCCCAGTCATTCATTGCTGCCACTCCTTCAGCTATTATGCCAATCTCCTACAGCTGCTCTCTGTCCTCATGATTGAAAATGGCCTGCCAGGCCCGATCTAGCACGTGCGTATGTAATCGTCTGGCATAGACATTTCTAACGATGGCAAGAACGATCACACTCACGAATACAACACTGAGCAAAGTGATAGAGGGAACCCAATAGTCAAACATGGCATTCGCCACCACTTGCAGCAAATGTCGTTCTGGTTGTAAATATTCTACCGCCGCAACGATGCCTGCTGCCAACAATATGATCACAGATATGATCATAAGCATTACATTGATTACTTTGTATTTGGCAAGCCCTCGCTGAAAAACGCGAGTTCCAGCATATTGCTCCAGCACGATGATCTGCTTGTGAAAATCATTTTCTACCTGCTCTACAGGCAGATCGTGCTTCTGAATAAATGCATAGGCTTTCTTCAATTCGGATTGAATAAATAAACTACTCTGGATAGCAGATCCCAGCTGACCTAAAACATTCATATCTTTTTACTCCACTTCAATAGTGTCTAACTTACGAGTATATAGGGTTGCCATGCTCTACAACACGATCGGTTCCAGACTGCTCTCTAAGTGAGCTAATCAGTAAAAATCAAAGTAACCCCGCCAGGCTCCTTCATTCTGATGCTTGGCAAAATAAAAGCTGCCTCCATCGACAATATTCAATTCGGCTTTGGCATCTGAAGCAATCTGAAACACAAATTCATAGCCCTCGCCAAAGTCGATGCCCGATTGAACAAAGCTGGGATAGCCACCGATTTTGTGAACCGCATATATTTCCTCTACGATGTCCTCAAAATAGTCGGGTTCCTCCTCGTCCAAATGGTTGAGGGCATCGCCATATTCCTCAGGAATGTCTTCACCGTCCCAGACCGGATAATCATTCTCTTTGAGTTCGGGGAACAGCGGGAATGCTTTGATTTGCATAAATGCCGGACCAAAATCTTTTTCAACCAAATCCTCTAACGACGTATACTCACGAATACACATATATCCTTCCATGTCCTCATGATCCAGTACATCAGGAGACAGAAAGACCGTCAACAGCTTGACACTGTGTATAACCGGAGGAACAAAGGGCAAGGCAGGCAAATACAATTGCATGATCGGAGCCATAACATTCCCCTGTACATCAATGGGTTGCTCCTCCGTTGGCAAAGCCACTGTAACTCTACCAATCCAGCTCTGTTCAAGGGAACCGGACGGTCTACGGCCCCCTGTATGGAAAATAGTAGCTTTACGTTTTAGAATCGTTCTTAGCTTCTCAATAGCGTTGCTGGACAACGAAACCACTCCTTTCTAATCTAGAATAGAAACGCAACAACATCCTCTCCTGCTTTAAAACCAAACTCACTTAAGCGGTCTTCCATCTCTTGAATCTGATGTAGATAATCTTCCTGCACAGCTGGCAGACCCTGTTCATTCACTAATGTCCCGCCGAGTCTGGCGCATGCATATTCGGCACTTTTCCACATCGTCTCAAACACAGTTTGCGGCTGCACGGTCCGTACCCCATCCATACTGAAAATCAAATCTGCAAAGCGATCCTCTGCGAGTGTACTCAACCAAAAAAATCCAGGCTCGGTTCCCGTATGTACGCTAAATAGTTCATCATAGCCTCCCAGCCCGTGATGGTGTGCATGGAAAATATCCATATCTCCCCACTCCATTCCGAGGCTCAGCATGACATCCCAGATATCCGCTCCACGGTAAGATTGGCCTTGATCCGCCACCAGCCTAAGCATGACAGCGTGTTCCCTTTCACCTTCCTGATCTGTAAATGCTTTAAGTTTTTCCGCTTTTACACGTGCACGGGCAGCATCCTCCCGAGGAAGCACATGAACGGTGCCCTTCCCCTGAAAACGCGCTGGCAGTGTGTTCATAAAGTCTGCAACCTTGGCTTCATCTAAACGAATCTGCATCTCTACATTATCGAATATATCCATACAAATACAGATTTTATCAAAATGGCATTCGCCTGCCGATCTGCGTCCCACACTAGTCCATATCTGCAAATCATGCACATGTCCATACACGATATACCCCTTAAGCAATTGCAAAATATCCTCATCTGATAACGTAAAACCGCTGAATTCCACGTCAATCAGCCAATAGATATTAGAATCAGGCTCCACTTGATGGATTCCTTTTATGGTCTTCACAGGCTCATGTTCCAACTCCACGGCAAGGATGCTAGATACATCCTCACTCCCATGTTCGGGTAAATTCATGAATCTCCCTCCTAGCTAGCTGTTTTCACTTTACAGTTTCCTATAATTCTCAATCTATATTAAACTATAACTCACCAAGCACAAAATAGTATAAAACGGTGCTGGGTCGTTGAACTTAACTTTTAGAAATTCAAAGCTTCGAAAGGGGAGAACTCGTGATGCAAAAACTTTGGCAACAAGGGAAGGCTTTGTCTCTGCCTATTATGGTGTCCGCATCGCTAATATCTGGAGCGCTGTCTGTAAGTACACCTGCGGCGAATGCGGCTGCAACCAAGGAATTGCTTCAGCTATCCGGTCAGACGACTTACTATGGAGAGGTCGAGAATGGGCAGCCCAACGGACGTGGTACGATCAAATGGAGCGAATATAAGCAGTATTCGGGTGATTTTGTGAATGGCAAGCGTTCAGGTACTGGAAAATATATAAATCAATACACGGATGCAGATGGACAAAATCATAAAGTCGTATACAACGGCACATGGAGCAATGACACGATGAGTGGCAAGGGTACGCAGACTGAAAAAGTGACACAAATGGACGGAACCGTACGTTCGAACGAGATCCAAGTAGGTACCTTTCAGAACAATGGATTACAGAGTGGCTACCAAGTGATCCACGCTGTGGCAGATCCAGACTACAGCTTCACTTATAAAAATAGCAAAGAAATACTAAATATCTTGCACAGTAATCAAGATCTGGTCCAAAGATGGCAAAAAGGAGATCTCTTCTCCGTAAATTATAAAAATGGCTCTGTCCAAAAGGAATACTCTATGTTCCCTGAAGAGACTGCTACCAAAGAACGTCAAAGACAAGCGTCCATCAAGTATCTCAAAGGAATTACTGCCGAGGTCACTCCTTATTTGCAGCAGTTTGAAAAGCTGTCCAAGCATATTCCGCTAAAATAATTAAAACGACGCGAAATATGTATTAGCCTCTACGCAAGAAGGCCTCTCTTTCTAATGGAAAGCTCCATTTGAAAAGAGTGGCTTTTTTTTGTTTCGTTATGAATGACATATAAGAACTTCGGAGCATAACACCTCCTACTATTCTCCCTTATAAATCCTCAGGAACTCATACAAATGACTTATTTTTCACTTGAATCCCCTCCTTTTTTTGCTAACCCCCACTAGATTCACTAGAATATAAGTAATTATTTTAATCATCCGAGGTGGACATCATGGCAAAAATTATGGTTCCTCCTGAGAAACTTGAGGCGGTTTCCAGGCAGTTCGCACAGGCACGTGAGCTGGGGGCACAAATTTGCGGACAACTGTCACAGCATATTCAGATGTTGGAAAATAGCTGGGCAGGAACAACACAGCAGCGCTTTTATCAGGATTTTCATAAAGCGCGTGGACAAATGGATGCTTTCACTCAAACTGTCGGTTCTGTCAGCACAGAGCTGCGTTCCATTGCAGTAAAATTCAAGGAAACAGATACACAAGCAGACACGGGTATTAATAAAGGAGATCACAGAGGACAGATCGGCAGCAGTGAAGGGGCAACTTCCGGGAAAAAAGGACCCGATCCAGCAGATATAGCTATTAACAGCATTTCAGAAGCCAATAAATGGCGCGGGCAACTGGGATTTGCCGGAACAGCTATCTATAGCGGTCTGGCTTCCACACTTGTGCTCACCAAAACAGTAGAATTCAAGAAAAGTCTGAAGAATCCCACTCGAGCGGTTATACATAATGCGGCATGGGTGAATGGCAAGGGTAACAATGCGTTTATGCGTAATTTGGGCAAAAGCCTAAACCGCCAATTCGCTAAACCCGGTATTGTGATGAAGGGTTTAAAGGGCTTTGATCGTTTAGCTGGAAAGCTTCAAATGGGTAAGCTTGGCCTCGGATTCAACAAAGCCAATAGCTTTCCTCAGTGGACGCGGAACGTCATCGCCGGGGTGGAAAAAGGCCGTTACGGCATAGCCACCCGCCAAATTCCCGGCATGATTGCCAAAAAGCTATACCCTATTAATGCCACCATGAATATTGTGGGCGAGGGTATCAGTCTGGCTGGAAAATGGAAAAGCGGGAAGCTTACCGGAACGGATGTGGCTGTATCTGCTTCTAACGTAGCGATTAAAACCGCTGCAACTTATGGCGGTGCTGTTGCTTTGGGAGCCGTAGGCGGCGCTATCGGTGGTCCGGTCGGTGCAGCCGTCGGTGCTTACGTCGGCGGTACGGTGGGAAGCTGGGCAGGTGGAAAGGTCGCCAAATTCGCCGAAAAAGGGATACGTTGGGCCAGCAAACTATTTAAATGACATACACCTAACAGATGGAGAAGGAGCCTAACTATGGACAAACAAACGGTAATTTTAACGCTTGAGGAACTAGGCTTTGCCTTGACCGCACTGGGCGCAGAAGACATGGCTTCTGGTCTGCTCCAATCTTATTACGGGGAACTGACCGAAGATCGCTGGGAACTGCTTTTTCATGCCGCAACGCATAGCCTGATATCCAAGGGTTTGATGGAACAACGAGATGACGAGCAACAACAGCTTGAATTTGATGCGTTCATTGTTGAAATGCTAGCTCATCTGGTACAAAGTCGTCAGATGCTACGTGGCTACAAGGAGCAACAGGATAAGCAAAATACATTAACGATACACCATGGAAATGAACGTTTTCTGTATCATTTTTCCAGCCACAATGAACTCCATTTCTTTCGCTGGTCTTCCCCAGAAGACTGGCATCACGACATTGATCAATTGTTCGGCCTGCTTGCTTCGAACTTCAATGAGCACAGCCGATACGTCGATCTGACAGAAGAACAGTGGAATGAGTTAACCTCTTCCAGCTTCAGCATGCAGCAAATGACAACGTGGAAGCTTCATGAGTCCGCTCAGCAAATAATACAAGACTGGCGAGAGGATTTTGATCGTAATCAGTGTAGCCTAGATAATTTGAGCCAGATGATATACGCGGATACGGATGAAGATGGACCTTCCGTTACAAATCTACTATTTGTTCTTAAAGGAACGAATGATGTGTGGATCGTAAGAAATACAGAACTGGATATGCAGGCCACCCCATGTCTGCGTATTGAAAGTGTAACCGAAGCTGACTGGAGAGAACGAATAACTTATTTCATTCAGGAGTTTGTACGCGACGAGGCGGTATTCCGTGGATAAAATTGTATATCGAAGATCTTTGGCATTTTGGAAAGCCATGGGCAGCTTGATGTTTGTGCTGATTTGTCTGCTTTTGCTGCTGCTCATTTTTATCGACGAAGATATCTCAGCTCTACAAATCTTCTTCTTTATTACGTCCGCCATTGTCGGACTTCCTTTTTTCGGTAGCTATCTTGTGGTTTGTTTGAGCAGAACGCTTCGTAAGGATACCTATCTGTTCATTTTTGACGAGCACAGCATTTCCGATGGTATTCGAACTGTCCCATGGTCTGCAATCACTAAAGTCGAATTCGAAGGGGCCTCCATCCGCAAATGGTTGCGTCCTCGCTTTCCCGCCTTTATTTTTCATCTGAATGACCACAGCACCTGGGAAGTCAGCACCGATTATGTGTTGAACGATGTTGAGCTAAACCAAGCCGGGAAACAACTTCGAACTCTCATTAACCAGCATGGCAAGCCAAAGAAAAAACGTTCCTGAATAGTGCCATTGAATATGTCAAAGCTTGTCTCTATCATATGCAGCTACAAGAGCCACAACCACTGCTGCCGAGTTGGCCGCAGCCAAATCAAGATTGGAGTCAAAAGAATCCGCCGCTTCTACACCGGCAAGATCAGACAAAGAACGGACAGCCAAAAACGGAACACCAAACTGGTACGCAGTCTGAACGACCGCGGCCCCTTCCATATCCGTCACTTTCGCTTCAGGAAACTGGCTACGGATAAAATGGGCGCGCTCAGCCTGGGAGATGAAAGAGTCAGCCGTCGTAATCAATCCGTTGACGATCTGCCCCTCAATCCTGGTCTCCGCCAGCGCTTCTGTCGCAAAAGCAAGCAGCGCTGGATCGACAGGATAACTTGCCGGCATCTGTGGCACCTGTCCGTAGGTATAGCCGAACGCCGTTCCGTCCACATCGCTGTAAGTCAGCTCGGTCGCCACTACAACATCGCCAACATGCAGCGCTGGATCGAGCCCACCCGCAGACCCGGTATTAATGACAAGCTCCGGGCTAAATCGCTCAATCAGCAGCGCCGTAGTCGAGGCTGCGTTCGCTTTGCCAATTCCTGATTGCAGCAGAATAACCTCCTTGCCCTCAAGCTGGCCTGTATAAAAAATCCCGTTCGCAATCTGGGTCATCTTTATCCCTTCGATCTGCGCTTTCAAATCTGCTATTTCTTCCTCCATGGCTCCGATAATCGCTATACTCAAAGTTCTTCTCGCTCCCTCCATGAATTCCTTGTATTCCAGCTTATACTTGAAAAATACCCGTTGCTGCGATGCGCTGCACCGCCTCCAGCAGCCTTTCTTCACTGTTCACCAGACTGACCCGCACATAAGAAGCTCCCGCACGACCAAAGCCTTCTCCAGGGGCGACCGCAACATGTGCCTCGTCCAATAAAAAGTCTGCAAATGAAGCGGATGTGTAACCCTCTGGCACCTTGAACCAGGCAAAAAAAGACCCTTGGGGAACAGCTACATCCCAGCCAATACCTCGTAACGCTGCAATGAGAATATCACGGCGCCGCTCATATAACGCCGCGAGTTCCCGTACCGGTTCCTGCGTGCCCAGCAATGCCACAGCCCCCGCATCCTGTACCGCTCCAAAAACAGTGCTGTAGGCATGCGTATGATAATGCTTGAGCGCACCAATGATGGACGAATTTCCCACTGCAAAGCCGAAGCGCCATCCAGCCATGTTATACGTTTTGGAAGCCGTATACGTCTCGACGCCATATTCCTTGCCGCCGGGGATTTGCAATAAACTAATCGGCTTATGCCCGTCAAATCCAAGAGCACCGTAAGCAAAATCATTCATAACCGGAAACTGATATCGAGCGGCATAATCCAGCGTCTTTGTCAGAAAATCTGCAGTAGCTACTGCTCCAGTCGGATTGTTCGGATAATTAATCATGAGCAATTTGACCTGCTCTGCGATTTCTTCCGGCACGGTTGTATAATCAGGCAAGAAGCCATGCTTCTCATCAAGCGGAATCGTATGAATATGGGCTCTTGCCAGCGCAGCAGCGGAATAATATTGGGGATATGCCGGATCGGTGGTCAATAACCAATCACCGGGATTCAGCAGCGCCTGTGGAATCCCCATTACGCCTATGGCTGAGCCGTTGAATATGGCAACCTCCCGGTCAGGATCCAGCTCCACCTGATACTCCCGTTTATAGAACGCGGCGACAGCCTCCAGCGTGCTTTTTTTCCCATGAAAAGGTGGATAGCCCTGATTGATCGGTTGATCGACCGCTTCCTTCAAAGCGCTGATGATATGCGCCGGTGTTGGCTGATCCGGGTTGCCGGCTGCCAAATTGATTACATCTATTCCTTTGCTTTTATACAGATTCACTTTGTCATCCATTGCGCTAAAATAGTTGTCAGGCAGAGCCTTGACGAGATCAGAGGATGAAAAAATCACGTTCATCTCCACCTTTTATCCATAAGATACAGGCTGACAACGTCAGCCCGCAGAAGATAATACCCCATATTATTTGAAATAGCTTGGTAGCTTGTAGCCTTCATAAACAGGATTCGATTGGATGTACTTTTGGAATTCATCTGAATGATATCCTTCAATAATGTCTTTGACGAAGGGCTTATCCTTGTTCTTGTTGTCCACAGCTACCACGTTCGTGAACGGATCTGTCATATTTTCAAGCTTTAATGCCGAGGTCAGCTTTATTCCATTCGATACAGCAAAGTTCCCTTGTATAGCCGCAAAATCAACATCCTCTAGTGCACGTGGCCCCTGTGCCGGGTCGGTAGCAACAAATTGCAGATGATGCGGATTAGAGGTGACGTCATTCACCGAGGTTTGCAATGGATCGATTTTGTCCTTTAACGTAATCCAGCCTACTTCCTTCAAAATATTCAGCGCACGCAGCATATTGACTGGCTCGTTGGGCAGGTTGATTTGGGCTCCATCGCTGATTTCGTCAAGGCTGGTGTGCTTGCTGGAGTACAATCCCATTGGAGGAGTCGGGACCTGCACAGCACCAATCAGATCAATATTCTCCCGCTTATTCATAGAATCCAGGTAAAGCGAATGCTGGAACACATTAGCATCAATATCCCCCTTAGCCACGGCTACATTGGGCTGAACACCGTCTGTAAACTCTTTATATGTAATCGTATAGCCTTTCTTCTCCAAATATGGAGCCACACCATTCTTAAACTGATCGCTATATGGACCGGGATTAAAGCTGATATGCAGTGTTTTCTTTTCTTCACCCGCAGCGTTGCCCAACGTATTCTTGCTGCCGCAACCTGAAATAAAAAGCACGACTGCTCCCAGCAGCAATATAAATGAAATCCATGGTTTCTTCATTTTGATGTCTCCCCCTGCTCCTTGATATCATCTACTTTTGGTGAGTTAGAATGTTACAGTCGCTCAAAATACCAAGTAATTTGATGCGTTTTATAGATATTACAATGATTTTTTATTCACTGTCAACAACATTTAATTACGCATCTTCTGCATAGCAAAAAAGGGGGCACAACAGGAGATCCTCCTGAAAGCAAAACACTTCACAAGTTTGTCATATACTTCCGTTTTAAAAATACCCCATAGGGGTATTTTAAATATGTAATTAAAACCCTAAAGGAGCTGTAAATATGAGAATGCAATGGGCTTTGCTCGCTGGTGCAGTCATGATTATTTTGAGTGGGTGCGGGAACAGTAACATGTCGAACCAGGAGCACACGACAAACAGCAGTCAACAACACGACACATCGGATATGAACCATTCCACTTCCAGTGAGCTTCCTGCCGGACTAAAAGAAGCTGAAAATCCAGCCTTCAAAGTTGGTAGCCAAGCGACTATCCAAGCCGACCATATGGCAGGCATGAATGGGGCTACTGCCACGATTGTTGGTGCTTATACGACTACTGCTTATACAGTCTCATATACTCCAACCACTGGAGAAGAAAAAGTGAATAATCATAAGTGGGTTATTCATGAAGAGATTAAAGATGCAGGTAGCGAGCCCTATGCACCGGGCACAGAAATTATCCTTGGGGCAGATCATATGAAGGGGATGGATGGGGCTAAGGCTACCATTGATTCCGCCGAGCCAACGACTGTATATATGGTCGATTATACGCCGACTACAGGAGGAGAGCCTGTCAAAAATCATAAATGGGTGACGGAGAGTGAGCTTTCAGCCCATTAGAACTCTTACAACACAGGCGCTTATGATAGCAAAAGGGAGCCTTACATCGGCTCCCTTTATACGGCTTTATTTGAGTTTGGACAAACCTACTTTGCTAAATTCAGCTTGGCATCCTTGATGTCATACAAAGTCCCTTTGTTGGTTTCTACAAGCTTTTTCATTTGTTTGTTGGCTAGTCCATTCGCAGGCACGATTGCATTAAAAATAACACCATTTTTCTGTAATTGCTCGTTGATTTCATCTACTGAAAAACGGGCTTTACCCAGAGCTGTATTTTTATCATGAACTGGTGCATCTGTAATGAATATAATTGTTTTGGAATTAGAATTCTTGGGAAATTTACTTATAGCTAACTGAATAGCCTCTAATCCCGATTCCTTCAAATCCCCGCCAGCGGAAGGGCGCAGCATATTCAAATTACCTTTTAACTTGTTTTTATCGGTCGTAAACTCCAAAAATTCTAAATCTTTATCTGCCTTCAGATTGATATCCCGAAATGCAACGACAGCAAATTGGGAACCTGCTGGAACGGAATCAACAAAGCCTTTCACCTTCTGTCTCACATAATCCAGCGTCCCTGTCATACTACTCGTAACATCTATAACGAACACAATATCCGTAGATTTGGAGAAGGTGGTGGATATCTTTTTCAGAATCGTTGGATTGGATTGTGATTCGGAAGCATCTTCATTTTCCTCCATTAATTGTTCACTTTCACTGGTTGTCAAAACCTGCGGTGGGGCAAGGAAAATCACAACGCTCTGAGCTGCAATATTCCACTTTACCTTCGCACCCAGCGCCTCACTTACAAAGCGAATAGGAACCATTACTTTGCCGTTAATGAGTCTTGGCGCCGCATTGAGACGCACTAATTTTCCGTTGATATAGGCATCCCTGGAGCCTACAGTTAACTTGATCGTTGTATTTCCTTTGGTTGCAGTAACGGTCTTGGTAGCTCCATCCCACTTCACTTTCGCCCCAAGCGCCTCAAAAACGGCACGAAATGGCACCAGCATACTTCCGCTAATAGAGGTCGCAGGCTGCTCATATTGTTGCAGTTTACCGTCTATAAACACCTCAACCTGCTGAGCCTTGTTATTATTTATAGGAACAAATTGGGGTACAGACGCTGCCGAATTTCCCGACTGATCGATCATTTTGATATAAAAGTAATATCCACCTGTAGATAAATTCAGGTTACTCAAAGGGTAGCTAAACGTTGTTTCCGGTTCGAACTGAATCCGTTTAATTAATTGAGCATCCGCATTTTTGACCATAACATATGAAGTGTACGTGGGTTGAATATTTTTCAATTTCAAACGAACCGAAAATGACGTACCTGAAGAGTTGATTGTAAATGTACCCGGAAAATTTTCTCCAGACGGGATAGACAAAGGGATTTCCGGTGACTCATCCACCTCTTGGTCCACTTTAGGCTCCACGACAGGCTGGGTTACTTGAGGTTCAATGACTTTCGGTTCATCCACAGGTTGAGCAACTTTGGGTTCACTGGGAGTGGGAATCTCTTTTATATTGGTCTCCACCTCAGGCTGCGTTACTTTCGGCTCCTCAGCAAGTGGAGTTACTGTAGATTCATCGACTGACTGCACAGTCCCTTTCATAGTTATAGCTATAGGAAGTTCTATATGATTTTCTGATCCTGGCCCAGGTGCTGGTCGTGAATCTGCAATCGTAATTGTGGAGTTGGCATAATCGATCGTAAAGTCACCAGAAGGAATTTCAATGTTGTTGCTATACAGACGAATTGGTGTATCAGGCTTAATCGTAAACGGGAGATCAAATTTAAACACTCTGTTTACTCCATTACCATCATCAAGAATAAGCTTAAGCTTATCTCCATCTTTGAATACTGTCGAATTGGCAGCCTGAACACTTTCTGTACATAAAGTGAACAACCCTACGAGTATCGTTAAAAACGAAAGTAGGAACATCATTCTTTTGAGCTTCATTCTTATTTCCCCTTTTGAATCTATAGTCTTGTCGGTAAATCATAGCATAGGGTTAGATGAAGTTCATGCCATCTGATTACAGTTATGGATATGCGAACTCACTTTTTCCATCATTCGCGCTCTGTTCATCTGTTCAATGTTCATATGTATCTCCTTGGCCCGCTTCTTCAACGTGGCATACGTAATATGGCCGCCTTCAGTGCTTTAGTGCCTTCTTCGCTTTTCAAATAATCCGACGGTGTTTCGTTGCCAAGTGCGGGGACTTTTCGATCCATCCAAGTCAGGCAAATATTCCCCCATATCGGGCAGCAGCACAATCTGAATCTCCTTGGGAATTTTACTTTCGACCACTTTTGCTCTTATAGCCGGATCTACCTGTGCATACCGCTCCTGATAGATCTGAACCATGTTGGCCCAGTTCTCCGGCTTAAACTCTTTCAAATATATGTCTCTCATCTACGAACCCTCCTTAGGGCCTCAGACAACGCTTTTCATGCTGGAGCAACCATTCTTTTCTCCATAGCCCTCCTGCATAGCCCGTTAGTTTCTGATTGGAACCGATAATTCGGTGACATGGAATCACAATGCTCAGCTTATTTTTTCCATTAGCACTGCCTACGGCTCGGATCGCTTTTTCATTTCCAATAGCAAGAGCAATATCTTTATAAGCTGTCGTTTTACCGTACCCCACGGACACCAGAGCATTCCATACTTTTTGCTGAAAATCCGTACCTTCAAAGGCATAAGGAAACGTAAACTCAAAGCGCTCTCCTTTAAAATACTCGTCAAGCTGGGTAGCGCATTCCGCTAATACTTGGATTGGAACCTCTTCTATAGCCCTCGTTAAGGGCTCATTCCGATTAGAGAACATAATAGAATAGACAGCCTCATTTGTGCCCTGTATCTCTATCTCTCCAATCGGCGATACATACTTCAATACGTAAAGTTCACTCATAAAAGGATACAACCTCCTTCCTTATCTATTCCTTACTCAACTTTCTATACTCACTAGGAGAACAATGGTTCAAGCTGCGAAACGCCTTATAGAAATGGGAGGAACTTTGGAATCCCGTCTCATAACAAATCTCAAGATTCGTAAGATTTGTACTTTTAAGAAGATAGGCTGCCTTATCTACTCTTATTTTTTCCAAATACGTACGCGGGGTTTCGGCGGTTTCCTGTTTAAAGATCCGATCCAAGTAAAAGGAGCTTATTCCGATATGATCCGCAATATCCTGCAATACAATTTTTTCCTTGTAATGATTGACCAAGAAGGTTACTACATTCTGCACAAGTCTGATATACGGCGAATGGTCTGTATGGGGCTGGCATCTTTTGCAAGCACGAAAACCCGCCTTTTCCACTTTGTCCAAATCAAAGTAAAACTCCACATTTATTTTCTTCGGCTTTTTGGATCGACAGGAAGGTCGGCAGTATATGCGGGTTGTTTTCACAGCAGTAAAAAACAACCCGTCATACTTACGATCACACGCTATAATTTTCTCCCACATTTCTTCAAAAGAAAGACTAAGGTTAGCCATGATCGAATGCTCAGTCCTTTCTATAGTTCATATTCATCTAGCTCAAGGATTTTGCAAAATCCTCATAAAAATGTGATGTATCTTGAAGCTCTATCAACTGTTCTGCATTCTTTTGCAAAGCAACTATTATCTTATCAGAAAATGCATTTCCAAAGCTAAACCGTTTAACTCCTAACTGCTGAAGCTGGTGGACATTCGTCAGACCCGGCAGGGATAAAACATTAAGCGGAGCATGTATATGAAACACAACTTCCCTGATCTCTTCATCACGCTTTAATCCTGGAACAAAAATTCCGCTCGCACCACTATCCACATACGCTTTGGCCCGCTCTATGGTCTCTGAAAGTGGGGCATCCATCTGCAAATATGTATCCGTTCTTGCGTTTATAAAAAACTTTTTAAACCCACGCGTATCCAATGCTGTTCTTATTTTGGACAACAGGTTACTGTGCAGGCCCACTTCTCGAAGTCCCTTTTTCGTTTTCAAAGAATCCTCAATATTAATCCCTGCAACTCCCACATCGGCTATCCTTAAAACATGCTCAACAATCGTTGCCGTATCCTCCCCATATCCTGCTTCAATATCTGCCGACACTGGAATCTGAACATGCTCAGCAATCGTCCGAATAATGCTTACATGCTGGTCAAAATCAATAAGCTCTCCATCTGAGAATCCAAGCGTATTGGCAATTCCCCAGCTCGTCGTACCTATCGCCTTAAAGCCTGCCTTCTCCAGAGCCACCGCAGATAGCATATCCCAGGCGTTCCCTAAAAATAAAAGTTCCTCTGATGTGTGAAGTGCATGAAACTGATGAATTTTGTTCATAAATATAGCCTCCTGATATGTGATGTAACTCATTTTATCAAGAGGCTATCTTTGTTTCGTCCTCATTCTTGCACTTATGATCTGTAGGAATCTAGGAACAACTAGGTCCATTTATTCACATATAAATCATAATTTTTGAAAAAAACGGTTATTTAAGCTCTATTCAATCATATCCTTCTTATCTATACTCTTGCTAAATCAATTCGAGTTAGATGCAAATCTACGCTTTTAGCTTTTAGCTTTTAGCTTTTATCCTTTCACAATTACATTATTATAGGAGGAGTTATATGTATAAAATAAGCAATAAACTCATTTCCAATAAAACAAAGTTCCTTATGATCTTGCTAAGCTTTACTGTAATCGCTTCTTTCTCTAGCTTGTCGGGTCCACCTGCCAAGGCTTTTGCTGAAGAGAATGGAACTCCAGTACAGAAAACGATCGATTTAAATGAGGGCTTCGACAACTCAAATGAAGCTAGTATAGAGCCATTATCCCTTACCAGCGAAGCAGCTACTAGCCAAGAAGCGGTTACAGCTATTGATCATGATGCTAATTTCTCACCTTCAACACTTCAGTTTCTGAAGGCTAATACAGGACTCGACGGTGAGCAATGGGATAATATTATGAAGCTAGTGAACAAACCAGAGCAAGATTCTTTGAAATGGACTGAATTCTATGGATATGCTGAAGATATCGGCGATAATCGCGGATACACCATTGGTATCTTTGGAGCAACAACAGGCGGTTCAAATGATACGGGACCCGATGGTCCGGACTTATTCAAAGCTTTTGATGCTGCTAGTGGAGCTAGTAACCCTTCCATTGCAGGTGGATTAACACGTGCTGGCCTGAAGGGGAAAATGAGTGGTTCGATTCTAAAGCTCAGCGATAGCGATAGTGTTATCAAGAAGAAGATCAACGCTCTCCAAAACAATGAAGCTTGGAGAGAAGCCATGTGGCGTACGTTCTATGACACCTATATCGAATATAGTGTACAGCAAGCACAGAAACGCGGATTTAATACTGCTCTGACGATTGGATCATTTGTCGACACAGCACTCAATCAAGGCGCTACTGGTGATTCAGGTAGCCTTGAAGGAATCCTCTCACGTTCAGGCAGTAGTACGAATGAGAAGAAGTTCATGACTAGCTTCTATGCTAAGCGTACATTGGTTGTCGATACCAACGATTATAACCAACCTCCCAATGGTAAGAATCGTGTGAAACAATGGAGTTCTCTCTTAGCTTCTGGTGAAACAGATCTTAAGAACGCAGATGCAGCCGTGATCAAAGCAACTAATTGGGAACTGAAGTAAATACAATATACGTCATGAGGAGGACATATCGTATGCCCTCCTTTATCTATTTTCATGAACATTGAGTTGGCGATGACTGCTGACAACGTCCCATTCTCCCATACAGTTCCTCTCATCATTCGAGTATGTAGGTCGCGTGTACAAATAGAGAGACTGCCCCGGAAGCCCGAAAGTTGCAAGCTCCTGAAACAGTCTTGTAAAATGGTTTATGAAGTCGAATTAAGGCCGTTAGATGATTCGATAGCCAGATGGAAGTCTACCGCTACTGCGGATATTACGGATTTGCTGCAACGTCAGACGTTGATTGGTAGAGATAATAGATTCCACATCATTCCCGCGAATCAGATCATCCAGGTCGGCGATGTTGCGATTGCCTCTAAACACATGGAAGTTACCTCTAAACCGCGTGCCAGCAAAGAGTACAAGTGTAGCATTGCTGCTAGTAGAAAAGAAACGCAGACTTTCGATGCCGTCGAGAATGTTATCGGTATTACGAATGCCTAGGTTTCCTCTGAATACTCTCCTGGAACCCCGAAAATTTTCTTCGTTGTAGACTGTAAGACGTGGATACGTTTGAGATACATATGCTTTGTTGTCCATGTAATAATTCCTACTTTCAACTTTATCTTATGCTTCACCATCCGATTGGCGCGGGCCTCGCAGCATCCATCTAAAAATAGTTATGTGATTGAATAGAGCAGATGCAGACTTGAAAAAGGAACATATGTTCTGTATAATCTACCTTAGCAATTTGGAAAATTTTGAACTAACGGAGATGCGGACATGGACGATAAATTTATTGAGGAACTACGTGAAATTAGCAGAAACGACAAGCGAAGATCCGAATTTCTTATTAAGGGTATGAAGGAAACACTTCAGGAAAGAAAAGAAAAAAACTTTATCGAAAGATGGATTTGGCGACAAAAAAATAAGAAGCTTATAGCGCGGAAGTTTAAATCCTAGTAGATATAACAACTGAATCTTCATAGCTTCATAGCACTTTACAAGTGCTTAGGTCATAGCTCATTTTTAGGAGGTAGAGTCATGATTGAGCTACTAGTCCCAAACGACGATATATTAAATCAAAATCAATTTTTGGCTGATGAAGTTCGATACAATTTGATCCATCGAATTTGTGAGTCAGAAGGGTCAACATGCCTCAAAACGTCCGATAAAAATATGATCTTTGCTCAATCACCCGGACATAAGGCTTGGCTATGGATCTCACAACAAATCACAGATAATCATAAATTGACCTATATAGAAGAACTCTTACGTTATTTAAAAGGAACCACCCTATACCCCGCCTAATTTGCGAAAGAAAGGTTTTGCCAGCGCAATGGTATCCGAGCTATGTTGCATTTTGGAAAATGAGCATTTAGTACCCATGCTATATGCAGATTTAAAAAATTCGGTTTCCAATCAAGTTTATAATAATATCGGCTTTGAGGAAGGCGGCAAAATCACTGATATTGCGTTTGAATAAGCCTTCCTACTGCAAGAGAGCATGTTATTGCTCATTCAAATCAAAGAAGGCCGCAATGTCACCTTCATCACTGGGCCTCCTCTTCACTTATCTATACACTTTACTCCGTAACACCCACTTGTGTTTGAACTGAGGATCTTCGTGTAAGTAAATACGTAGCCACAATAGCGATACCAACCCCTGCTGCTCCAAACCAGGTGATGGAAGACAGCGAAACCTGACCAACAACTACACCGCCAATTCCGGCTCCGGCTGCCATAGCAAACTGCATTGTAGATTGATTGAGACTCAGCATCACACCGGAAGATTCAGGCACAAGTGTGACCAGATTATATTGTTGAGTAGGTCCAGTTGTCCAGGCTGCGAACGACCAAAGGATCAATAAAGCAAATACTGCGATCAGGGAATGAGCGGCAAAAGGAAGCAAGAGTAAGGAAATACCGTGCAACACCATACCCCCTAATAATGTAAAGGGTATACCCTTTTTATCCGCACTGTACCCACCAATTTTTGACCCGATTAGACTGGCAATTCCGAAGGCGAGCAATACTGAGCTTAGCATATCCTCTCCTACACCTGATACATTCAGCAAATACGGTGAGATGTAAGTATACGCGAGTGAATAACCACCTAGCCAAAAGAAGGTAATGCCTAATCCCAAAGCAACTTCAGGCTTTTTCAGAAGAGCAAACTGTTGTAGTAAGGGGACAGGTCGATCTCCTTTTAAGCGGGGAATTGTCATAGATATAACAATTAGGGCAATAATCCCTGTCAACGCGATGCCGAGAAATACGGTTTTCCAGCCATATGCAGAAGATATCATTCTCCCAAGCGGCACCCCAATAATCAGCGAGGCTGTAAAACCCATAGTAACCGTAGCAATAGAACTGGCCTGCTTGCCGGCTGGGGCAATTTTCGCAGCAATGCTCAGTGCTGTAACCACGACCATCCCCGCCCCGAGGGCCATAAGAATACGTGCGGCGATAAACATTCCAAAACCCGGCAGAACAAAGGAGAGGACATTGGCTACTGCAAATAATCCGAGGGAACTCAAGAGCAGCTTGCGTCTGTCCCATTTAGCGGTTACTGCCATCAGGATCGGCGTGCCAATCGCGTAAGCAAGGGAAAAGACTGTAATCAGCTGGCCCGCTGCGGACACCGTAATCCCCATGGTTGTTGCAATCTGATCCAAAACGCCTGAGATAATGTATTCGGATGTGCCTACCAAAAAACTAACAATTGCCAAAATATACACTTTCCATGTACTCTGCATTTTCTAGTAACGCCTCTTTCTTTTTATATTTTTATATTTTTACAAATATCGAAATTAAGACTAAAAAAATTTATGTTATTAAGAACGGGGCATATTTCTGCGCTGCTTCCACATCCAAGCTATAATAAATAAACGTCCCCTCTTTACGGTATGTGAGCAACCCCGACTCTGCCATTTGCTTCAGATGGTGCGATAGCGTTGAAATAGCTACACTGTTCAGCTTCTCGCCCAGCACAGAGCAGCATTGGTCGCTTTCCTCTTTTAGCAGAAGTGCTATCTTGAGACGAGTCGGTTCTCCAAGTGCTTTATATATTTTTACAGCCTGCTGCATCTCTGTTGTATCTTTCACCCTGTTCGGCTCCCTTCTGTTCCAGTCTTAATTTCGATGTTTGTCGAAATAAAATTATCACAAACATTTGTAAAAGTAAATACGTTTATTATAAAGGTACAGCTATTTTACACTCTGTGGTGTAAATGATGTTCTTTCTCATCCGATAAATAACCCCCCATCCATAAAGGATGGAGGGAAAAATGATCTGAGTAGAGAGAGAGTCATGGATGCCATGGCGTTAATTCGGGCTTGCCGTGGGTCTGACAATAATTTCATTAACATCTACATCTGCTGGCTGCTCCATGGCATACAGAATGGAACGGGCAATGGCATCAGGCGAAATCGAAATACGACGGTACTCTTTCATTCCTTGCCGGGCCTCTTCATCTGAAATACTGTCAGCAAGCTCAGATTCGGTTACTCCTGGCGATACCAGCGTCACACGAATATCTCCCCCCACCTCCAAACGCAATCCTTCAGAGATCGCCCGAACCGCATACTTCGTTGCGCAATACACCGCTGCAGTTGGGGTTACACTATACGCGCCAATAGAGGCGATATTGATAAACTGACCAAATCCTTGCTTTTTCATAATCGGAAGCCCTGCCGCAATCCCATGCAGAACGCCCCGTATATTTACATCAATCATGCGATCCCATTCCTCTACCTTCAGGGCTTCTAATTTTGAAAGAGGCATCACTCCCGCATTGTTCAAAATGACATCCACACGCCCAAATGTTTTTTCCGCGTACTTAATGAACGCTTCCATCTGGTCCCTCTTAGTCACATCCAGTTGCTGATAATCAGCCGATCCACCTTTAGAACGAATCTCAGATGTCAGAGCCTCTAGTCGCTCTGTGCGTCTGGCCCCTAATATTACATGAGCCCCATGGTGAGCAAGTAAACGGGCAGTAGCTTCACCGATCCCACTGCTTGCCCCCGTAATAGCTACGACTTTCCCTTTAATATCCAACATTCTTATTCCTCCTCTAGTTAAAAATATCACTGAAACAGATTACTTTTTTACTTCCCTGTAAAAAACCATCCCTGCATGATACAAAACACCATTTTTGAATACACCATCTGCCGTAAATCCGGTGTCGTCCACATATTCGATATAGTCATCTTCTAAGATATAGCTGCCTGTATAGGCACTTTGTCTCTGACCCCGTGCTTCATCATAACGGCCATTAGGCAAGAGTTCGTGACGGATATTTCCGTCTTCAGTTACCCACATCCCTATATAGGGATGCTGCGAAGCGTGTACACTTTTTTCCGCTTTGTTACTCTCCATGACTCCCACTCCTTTGTACTTCTATTTTTTTCTCAATTGCTCATTAGGTGTTGTATCTGCATCTTATTATGAGAGGAATGTCCATCAGCCCGGTAGAAGAATCAGAGCAAATTATTGCCTAATCCTCCAAAGCCCCTTAATATGTAATAAACTACTGAAAATGAAAACGGGCTACGTTGCAAAGAAGGGATGTGTCATGATGGGGGCAACCAAAATAGAAGGTTCTACCATGGAAAAACAAGCCGAGTTGGCAAGGCTTATAGAACGATTTTCAAATCAGGACGGAGTTCTCACTACAGCCATACCTTCGCTTCATTTCGTCCGAAGTTCAAATACAACCGTACCGATACATCAAGTCCATGAACCTGCTTTATGTATTGTGGCACAAGGCAGAAAAGTCGTGATGCTCGCAGAGGAAAGTTACCATTACGGCACATCCGATTACCTTGTTGTGTCGGTGGATTTGCCGATTTCCGGGCAGGTCATTCAAGCGTCAGCAGAAGCTCCTTATTTGTGCCTCCGGCTCAATTTTGATCCGCATCAGGTTTTGGACCTGATCAAGGAATCTGCTTTTCCCACAAGCCCAATGCCTGATTCCAGACGAGGCTTGTATGTAAGCCAAACTAACTCTCTACTGCTGGATGCCGTGGTAAGGCTAGTGCATCTTTTGGAAAACCCGCAAGATGTTCCGGTGCTGGCTCCATTAGTCATTCGTGAGATACTGTATAGGATTTTACAGGGGAATCAGGGGGAATCCTTAAAACAACTGGTCATGACCGGCAGCCATTCCAACCGGATCGCAGAAGTCATAAAGCGGATTAAGCAGGATTATGATAAGCCGTTACGTATTGAGGAATTGTCCAAACTAGCGAATATGAGTCCTTCGTCACTACATCGTCATTTTAAAGAGGTTACGGCTATGAGCCCAATGCAATATCAAAAACAATTACGTCTACAAGAGTCCCGCCGCCTGTTGTTATCTGAATCAGCGGATGCGGCAGATGTCGGTTTTCAGGTAGGTTACGAGAGTCCCTCACAATTCAGCCGCGAATACGCCCGCTTGTTCGGCCTGCCTCCAATTAGTGATATTAAACGCTTGCGCTCAGATCAGGATCACCAGACCACTTGAACCCATTGTTAGATGAACATCTGAAACCAATGGTTCTACTAACGTTTATCCCAATCATAAATGCCAGGATGTAAAAAACAGCACAAAACAGCCGCTCCTCCGGTAGAGACGCGGCTGTTCAATATATTCCTCTATGCATGTGGTCATCACTATTTGAGCATCAATACGGATTATCCAGCTTGACGAACAAGGCTCGGATAACATCCTTCTCTGCCGTAGTAAGCTTTTGTCCTGCCTGCCATTGTTGAATCTCTTTCTTGACTTCCTTGGGTTCTCTATAGCTGAGAGCATACCCGATGCTTCCTATACCTTGTGTGCGGTTGGTTTTGTCCATATTTGCCAATGCTCGAGTCATCGCAGTTCTATCTCTTGTAAACAAATCTCCCATAAGACCAGCATAGCTTTCGCTTAAAGCTCCATCCAATCCGTCAGAAGCCTGAATCAGATTTGCAAAGCTTTCCGATGGAATAAAAGCGCGCTGCCTATACAGATATTCGATAATTTCCAGGCTTTGATGTTCTTTGATTTCGTTTATCTTTCCCCATTGGATTCCTGCTAAATGGTCCGTCATATGACGGACTTTTGCTTCATCACTGAGGGATGAATCTTTATAAAAGGACAGCACTAGCTCCTCTTTACTTTGCTGGGTGTGCTGAGTATTGGCTGCAGTTTGCTTGGACTCCCCATTGTTTGCCCCGGACGGCGCCGCAGTTTCAGCATCCTGTCCCACTGGATGGGGAGTGCACCCTATGGTTACAGCCAGCAATAGTGCAGTACAAGCTACAGAAACGAACCCATTACCTTTTAACATGAATCCACTCTCCTGTCTGAACAAACAGTGGTCGTTATAATTGCCCAAAATCCACTCACACCCTACTACTCATCACGCCCTACCGTGGGCTTACGGATCACAGAGACGCTCGATTCCCTCACGATCAGGCGAGGCTCGAATTGCACACGCTCATAGTCCCCAGGTGCCTGTTCCTGAATCCGCTTGAGCAGCAGCTCCGCAGCCAACCGTGCCACCTCTTCCCCCATGATGGAAACTGAGCTGATCTGAGGGGTCGTTACCATAGCCCACAGATTGTTATCAATACCGACTACAGCAACCTCATCTGGCACCTTTACACCCAAATCCTTAAATCGATTGACGATCCCTATCGCCACCATATCATTAACCGCATAAATAGCATCCGGCATATGTTTCAGGCTGTAAAAATAATCGGCTGCACGCAGCCCTGTCTCAAAGGAGAAATCATCGCCAAAATAAACGAGTGAAGGGTCCACATGCTGGAGAGACTGCTCATAAGCGAAGTATCTTTCCTCGATTTTGTCCTTCGCAGCACCTGCATAGGCAATTCTTGTTCTGCCGATTTTAAGCAAATGCTCCATCACGAGTCTTCCCTCTTGCCGGGCCAGACTGACGATATCCGCTTTGACATCTTCGCCCAGCTTCTTGCCATAGTTAATAATGGACACGGGAACGCTGGCTTTGTTAATCAGATCTACCAACATTTTGGGATACGCCAGCGGCATAATGATGAGCCCGTCGACATGCAGCTTCTTGACCTCACGAACTGTTTCAAGCTCCATTCTGGCATTCCCAGCGGTATTGATTTGCACGACCCGGTAACCATGCTGCTTGGCGGCCTGCTCTACGGACCAAGCGATCTCTGGAATAATCGCGTTACGAATGTCTGGCACGGCCAGTGCGATTTGTCGTGTCTGACGAACTTTCAAGCTCTGAGCCGAGGTGTTGGGCGTAAACCCCATCTCTTCAATCACTTGCAAAATTAAGGCTTTCGTTCTCGGGCTGATGCCCTCACTATCATTAATAGCTCTGGAGACAGTCGCTATACCGACTCCTGCCCGCTTGGCTACATCCTCTATGGTTACTTTCTTTTGATCTGTCACGCCCAAAATCCTTTCAAGAACGGAATCGTTTTCTGACTTTCTAAAATAAAGTCTTAATGTTGATATTATACCACAGAATGAGTGTCTAAAAATTGAAGTCGTTTTCTTCTTGTCTTTGCTTCACCTGAAAAATTCGCAAAATCTCTTTGTATAAAAGTAACGAGCGAAATATAGCACTGTAGTCACAAGTGATTATATTCACAAAAAAATCAAGTGCTTTTTGCATTAAATTGGTTTGACAATGTGTAAAAATTGTGACATATTATTTTTCGGAAACGTTTCCTAATTCATTCACTTTTATAGAGGCAATGATCATATATTCGTCAAGGAGATGACAGACATGCAAGCATTGAGATGGCATGGAGTAAAAGACTTACGATTGGAAAATATTGAGCAGCCCGCTGCTCTGGCAGGAAAAGTAAAAATCAAAGTAGAATGGTGTGGCATTTGCGGAAGTGATCTTCACGAATATGTAGCAGGACCGATCTTCATTCCCCAAGATGCTCAGCATCCATTGACTGGCGAAAAAGCGCCGATCGTAATGGGACATGAATTCTCTGGACAAGTCGTCGAAATCGGTGAAGGTGTAACCAAGATTCAGGTTGGCGACCGTGTAGTTGTAGAACCGGTTTTTGCATGTGGAGAATGTGATGCATGTAAACAAGGCAAATATAATCTTTGCGATAAAATGGGCTTCCTCGGTCTGGCAGGCGGCGGTGGTGGATTTTCTGAATATGTCGCAGCTGACGAGCACATGGTTCACAAAATTCCAGAAAGCGTATCTTTCGAGCAAGGCGCATTGGTAGAGCCTTCGGCCGTTGCTTTGTATGCTGTTCGTCAAAGCCAACTGAAAGTCGGCGACAAAGCCGTAGTATTTGGCGCTGGTCCTATCGGATTGCTGGTTATTGAAGCGTTGAAAGCTTCGGGCGCATCTGAGATTTATGCAGTAGAGCTTTCCGAGGAGCGTAAAGCTAAAGCTGAAGAGCTGGGTGCTATCGTGATTGATCCTAAAACTTATGATGTGGTGGAAGAACTGCACAAACGAACCAACGGCGGCGTAGATGTAGCCTATGAAGTCACTGGAGTACCTCCTGTGCTGACTCAAGCTATTGAATCTACTAAAATTAGTGGACAAATTATGATCGTCAGCATTTTTGAAAAAGAAGCTCCGATCAAGCCTAACAATATCGTTATGAAGGAACGCAATCTGACTGGTATTATCGGCTACCGTGATGTATTCCCAGCTGTTATCAGCCTGATGGAAAAAGGTTATTTCCCTGCCGACAAGCTGGTTACCAAACGCATTAAACTCGAAGAAGTGATTGAGCAAGGTTTTGAAGGTCTCCTGAAAGAGAAAAATCAGGTTAAAATCCTGGTATCTCCGCAAGCCTAATATCGAAAACAAACCAGATGTCTGCTCTATGCAGACATCTTTTTATAAAAAAACGCTCTCCTTCCTGCGACATGCTGTCGTCAAGATGAGTAGCGTTTTTTGATTACCATTTGGATTACTGAGTTACATTTTTCAAAACATCGTCGATCATTTGACTGTTTGCAATTGTACCTGTATACAACCAGCTAGAATCCTTACCAAAATCGTATACATGGCCTTCTTTAACGGCTGGAATTCCCGCCCATACAGGATCTTTTACAATATCTTCTTTACTTACGTTTTTGCTGTTCACGATAAAGATATAATCCGCATCCAGCTCGGCCAGCTTCTCCAGCGATAAATTACTCCAGTTCGCCTTAGCCGTTTTGGAAATCTCCTGTACGACTTGTGGAATCTTGAATCCCAAATCCTTATACAATACATCACCGCTGGATAGATTCTGGTTTACGACATACACATTTTTATCCGTTACCCACAATGCCGCTGCAGTTTTTTGTCCTACCGTCTGACTCAGCTTGGCTTTAGCCTCTGCTGCTTTTTTGTCGTAGTTGCTCAATGCCTGCTTCGCTTCACTGCTCTTATTCAGCACCTCACCCACGGTCAGCAGCTCTTGACGCCAATCATTGTTCATATTAGTGCCTACCACGTAGGTTGGAGCAATTTTAGAGTATTGATTATATTTGTCGCCTTCCACCATGCTCGCACTGTCCATAATGATCAAATCAGGCTTGAAGTTCAGAACCGCCTCAAACGGAAGATCTGAAGCAATGGTAGGAACGTCCTTCAGTTCTTTTTGCAGGTAACCTTGAACTGAATTTTTGCCTACCGACCATTGGGCTACGGGTTTAACACCTAGGGCCACTAGATGATCCTCCAGATAAGAAGCGATCACACGCTGAGGCTGAGCCGGAACCTTCACCTCATGCCCAAGTGCATCCTTCAGCACCCTTTCCTGTGATGTTGGTTCCGCTGATGTATTATTGTTCCCTTGGGAAGCGCCATCGGTTGCCGCAGGACTGGATGTGCCTGAGCACGCGCTGAGCAGCAGGGTAAAACTAAGCAATAAAATAAATGCCATGGAATGCTTTGCGTTTCTATTCATTCGTAAAATCCCTTCATCATGATTTTGATAATGATTATTATCCTCAATAACAGTATGCAGGGCGCCACTTATCGAATCAATGGAACATTCGGACATGCTTAATGGATTATCCAGACTGGTATCTCTCACAAAAGCAGATGAATATAGGCTGTCCCGGTAATGAACCGGGGATACCCCCGTATATTTTTTGAATGCCCGGCTAAAGAAATAAACATCCGGGTACCCCACACTGACAGCGATATCCTGTAAAGTAGCATCCGTCTTCCGCAAAAGCTCCTTCGCCTTGTCCATTCGCAGTTGAATTAAGTACATAATCGGGCTACAATCCGTTTGTTTTTTAAATAACCGAGTCAGATGTCTCGGACTGCATTCCAACAATCCGGCCAAACGTTCGAGCGTTATGGACTCCGCGTAATGATCCTGCATAAATCGAATCGCCTGTGTCACGATATCCCGCGCAGAAGTTCGAGCCTTCGGTTCCTGCAATTGCCGCATACATTCATATGCAAAATCATAGAACCGACCCTGAGCCTGAATCTTGGATAGCGCCTCATGATCCTGCCATGCGTACTCCAGTAGTTGCAGCTTTTGGTACAGTATAACCGGATAAGGCGGTACAAAACCATGAGCTATCGAAGGATGATTATACATCGTGTGTCCCGATAGAGAAGTCGCTTTATATAGTACAAGGATATATTCTATCCCGTATTGCGAGGGTTTCATATTCAGTTCAAAGCCTTTGCTGCCATGCAGTACGTACCCTGAATGTGGCGTATCCTTCCAATCATCATCCAAACGCACGCTACCCTGCAATACAAATACAAAAGCCTGCGCAGGAAGACGATACGGTTGAAGCAACGCTTCCGGCTCCAGTCGAATATGCCGGACATCCATGACACGGATCGACGAATGAAGCCATAGGGACAGCAGTTTGTTTAACTCATCAGCTTCATGTCCCTTGCTCATCCCGGTATGGGAACCTGCCTGCTTTTGTCGATCCTGCTTCACGTATCAAAGCCTCCGCTTCATAAATATCATACTTTTTTTCCAAACCAACCTTATTATATATCATCTTTTACTGCGTCTACCATGAGACAAATATTCCTGCACGAAACAAGGTGAATATACCATTTCCATGGTACAATTTGTATAAATACAAGATTTAAAATACATAGGGGGTTTGACAGCATGAGCGGTCCCAACATTGCATTGAGTACAGGAGCTAATGCACCATTCGGTAAGGAAGATACGGTGCGGGTCACCATTACATGGAAGCATGCACCTGCCGAACTGGATGTTAGCTGTTTTATGGTAGGAGCAGACGGAAAGGTTTCCTCAGATGACTATTTCATTTTTTACAATCAACCCGCTGACCCGCACGGCCATGTACGGTTACAGCGTCCAAATGACAGAACCACTGAGTTTACTGTAGCGCTCCAGGAACTGGAACGAACCGGAGTGGAAAAATGTGTGTTTGCGGCCACACTGGACGGCCCGGGTACTTTTGCCGATGTGGTCGGCTGCTCACTTACTGCTCAAGGCAAGCAATCCCATATCACCTACAGTATCACCGAAGCCACCAGTGAGACATCACTTGTGCTGGCAGAGGTGTATCGTCATACGTCTGGCTTCAAGCTTCGCGCAGTTGGGCGTGGTTTCAATGGAGGACTAAAGCCGCTCGCCGAAGCTCATGGTGTCACCGTAGAGGAAACGGAATCGCCAGCAGCACCGTCAGCGGATAAAGCCGGCGTGAAGGAGCCTTCTCCTGTGAATGGAAGAATTAATCTGCTTAAACAGAAGGTACAAATTTCACTCCAAAAGAAGCAGATAGACCGTGAAAAAGCACGAGTAGCGGTTGTATTAGACGCTTCTGCTTCCATGGCGAAACTGTACTCTAAGGGAACCGTGCAAAAAGCCTTCGAACGTGTTCTGGCTGTATCGGCCTGCATGGATGACGATGGTGAAATGGATGTATGGTTTTTTGCGGACAAAGCCAAACGTGCTCCAAGCGTCACAGAGAGGGATTTCGAGAATTACGTAAAACGAAATTTCCCAGAAATCGGATACGGAAATATTGGATTTGGTAACAATGAGCCTGAAGTGATAGAGGATATTATTTTAAAATATACAAAAGAGGCACCCAATGAAACAATCCCGACCTACATTATCTTTTTCAGTGACGGTGGCGTATATGAAACGAAAAAAATATCAAAATTGCTGATCAAGTGCTCGAAAACTCCTATTTTCTGGCAATTTGTTGGTCTTGGTAATGCTGATTTTGGAGTCCTTCAAAAGTTGGATAATCTGCGTGGTCGCGTAGTGGATAATGCAGATTTCTTTGCCTTGGATGACATTGAGTCCGTGACAGACGCAGAATTGTACGACCGTCTGCTGAATGAGTTTCCTGGTTGGCTCAAGCAAGTGCGGGCTAAAGGAATATTGCGGAGCTAATTCTTCACCGCAATGCGATACTCCTACATGATCACTTAAATATCCGCCGAGCAGAACAATAAAGGCAGAATGACCGCAGATAGAGCAATCATCAGCGCCAGCATGCTGCCTCTGTTTTCCTCAGTTTGTTCTCTAGCGATTTCAATCTCCCTACCAGATCCTATTTATTTCATTTCCTAATTGGATATTTTCATGTAGTATAAGTCTAATTGAAGTAACCCTGTTTGGGCCATGCTGAAGCTATACACTATATGAAGGAGGATTTCATATTGAAATCAAATGAAGCAACTTTGCACAAAAAGCTGCTCCCACGGCACATTACCTTTATGGCTATGGGTGGAGTTATCGGAACGGGAATTTTTAAAGGAAGTACCGAAACGATTAGCTTGGCGGGACCTGGAGTTATTTTATCCTATGTCTTCGCAGGACTCTTGCTCTTAGTCGTTATGGGCGCAATTGCCGAGATGGCTACCGTCTACCCCAACATGAATATGAAGGATTTTATTCGCAAAGCTTTTGGAGAACGTCTGTCCTTTATTATCGGCTGGTTGTATTGCTTTATGTGGCTGGCCGTCTGTATCATTGAGGTCATTGCTGCGGGGAGCTTCCTGCAATATTGGTTGCCAGATGTTCCTCTATGGGTACTCAGTTTAGTGAGTGCGGCTTTCATTATTGTCGTCAACATGCTGAGTGTCGGCGGTTTTGGGGAGCTGGAATTTTGGCTTGCGGGTATTAAGATTGCCATGATTATTATCTTCATCGCCTTGGGTGGCTGTATACTGTTCGGGATTATTCCCACTGAAACTCCACCTTATCTAAGCAACTACGCGCAGCACGGCGGATTTCTACCTAATGGCTGGTTAGCTATCTTTTCAGCGCTGCTGGTCGTTACCTTTTCATACGGAGGGTCCGAGCTGATTGGACTGACGTTGACGGAGACAGAAAATCCGGAAAAGGTACTACCTAGAGTGGTTAAAAGCTTTATTCTTCGCGTTGTTTTGTTCTATACGTTGCCCATTCTCATCATTTGTGGCTTGATTCCATGGAACCAACTGGATGCGAATACCAGCCCGTTTGTACAGGTATTGTCTTCTGTAGGGCTTCAAGGCTCGGCTCATGTTATGAACTTTATTCTGATCACTGCTGTACTGTCTGCCGCCAATTCGGGAATTTACGGGGCTACACGTATGCTGCATTCGCTGGCTATCAATGGAGAAGGTCCCAAATCACTCGCCCGCTTATCTTCAAACGGGGTTCCGGTAAATAGTCTCAAATTGTGCGCTGTAGTCCTGATTGTCGGTTCCATGGTTGCTTATGTCGCTCAGGACGGGCTGTTCCGTATTTTAATGGCTGTACCTGGCTTCGTCGTGTTGCTCGTCTGGAGCTGCATTTGTCTGTCCCAATTGAAATTGCGCAAATCTTATCCAGTGGAGCCTACTTTCAAGATATGGGGATTCCCTTATGTAACGGCGGTTACAGTGGGATGCCTATGGGTCATTGCGTTTCTATTCTTGCTTGACCCGCAAAATCGCATTAGCATTAGCGTATGCGTGGCTTTCATGGCATTTCTGGTCATCTGGTCTTTGGTGAAATTCCGGAGAAAGCAGGCGTAAGCAGCACATGATTCAATCTTACCTGTTTCCTGTTTCATATGCCTTTCTTGCGTTTCCTTTTGCTGCCTTATTGTTCACACTGCCTTTCCTAATCGTGCAATATCGCAGGCATGGCTATATTCACAAGGCTAGAGCATGGCTGCTTTACTTGATGCTGTTATACTTAATGAACGCCTTCTTTCTGGTCATACTCCCACTTCCGGCATCGCGTCATAATGCTGCATTAGCCGGGGGAGCGTTGCAGTTGATGCCCTTGCAGTTCGTTCATGACATTATAAGAGAAACATCCATCTCACCCGCCCATCCCTCCAGCTATGTTCATTTGCTGAAGGAGCGCGCTTTTCTGCAAGTCGTTTTTAACGTTGTGATGACCGTGCCTTTCGGTATGTTCTTACGTTATTATTTCCGTGCACGATGGGGATGGTGTCTGATTCTGTCCTTTATCCTCTCCCTCTTCTTTGAGGTGACGCAGCTGACAGGACTGTATGGATTTTTTGACCATGCGTATCGTGTGTTCGATGTAGACGATTTGATGGCTAATACATTAGGCGGTATGCTAGGCTTTCTATTAGGCGAATGGTTTTCACGCTTCCTGCCCCGCTTGGAACATCTGGACAAGCATGTGGACATGGCAACGAAGCGAGTGTCCTATACCCGACGGGGCGTAGCCATTTTCGTGGATTCTATCATATGGACCGGGCTACTCGGAATCATGGAGTCTCTGCATGTGCCTGCTGCTTTCTGGGTTTCCAGTGGGGTATACTTTATGGTGGTTCCTTACCTAACGAATGGACGAACTCCAGGGAAATGGCTGGTGCGTATTCATCTCACAGGGACAGGACAACGGATTTCCCTATGGGAGCTCATAAAGCGTTACAGTCTCTTGTACTGGGTGTATTTTGGACTTAATTACGTACTGGGTGGGCCTGTCCTATGGTCTCAAGTGTCCCCTTGGCTAAGTGTTCTGATTAGCCTTTTGCTGTTAGTGATCAACGGATGGTTCTTTTTCCATCTGGTCATACGCCTATTTAAGAAAGACCCGTTATTTTATGAGGAGCTTAGCCATACTTCACACCAAATTATATGGCCCAAGCACTATCATCATCCTCAAAATGACACCGCTGACTCGGCAGAAACGTCGGGAGCGAATACCGTGAAATGATAACTGAAAGACTGACAACGTGATAAGCACCCGCGATCTACGTTGCATCTAAGCAAATAAAAAAACAGGCGAAGCAAAGGATTTCCTTTGTCCGCCTGTTTTTTTATTTTGCGCATAGATATTAGTTCGTTTCCCTTATTTCCACTGTGCAATTTGATCAATAGGCAATCGTGTGGACGGATGACCATCGTTGATACCTTTACCCATGGAAATGAGCATAACAGGGACATAACGATCTTTTTCCAGACCAAAGGCTTCAGCAATTTGATCCTTTTCAAAACCGCCAATAGCGTTAGTATCATAACCATGAGCGCGCGCTACCAGCATAAGCTGCATGGATACCAAACCACCGTCAATCAGGACTGTTTCTTTGTTCACAACTGGATCAAGCGCTGCAAAATGAGCTGCCACTTTTTCCTGTTGCATTTCTTTAATGTCTTTTGGCATATAGCCCAGTTCTACAGCTTCTCCGAAAATTTGTTCGAAATTATCAAAGTTATTCAAATCCCCAAATACAGCGATCACTGCCGAAGATGTTTCTACTTGACGTTGGTTGAAACGGGCCAATGGTGCCAGTGTAGCTTTACCTTCAGGGCTGTCAATGACGAGGAAACGCCAAGGTTGCAGGTTAATGGAAGATGGTGCGCGTGTAGCTTCTGTCAAAATCTCAGTCATTTCCTCACGGCTGATCTTCACGGACGGATCGTATACTTTTACAGAACGGCGTCCCAGGGCGATTTCTTTAAAATCATTCGTTTTTACAGTACTGGATGTGTTCGTATTATTCATTCCAATCTCTCCCACTATAAATTAATATTTTCTCATGTTTTCTCACTCGTTCTTCGGTTTTCAGCCATTGACATATCGAGCACTGGAGAAGTCGTGTAAGAATCTCATTATTTTCCGTATAAGCCGGTGGCAGGAATAGAGGTTGAGACATTTTTCCCAATCTATGGATCGACTTCTATGATCGCACCTTGGATATCCACTCCTGACTCTTGACGGCTTACCCTCCCATATCACGCGGGGTCTTTGCCCTTATGGAAATGATTCCTGCGGCTGCTCCGTGCTTCCTTTGTCTCTGCTTATTCCTGTCCGATGAGAAACATAAATCCGGTTTTTCTTAAGCTGTCTTCTGTAACTGGGCCTCACGTACTGGCCCTAAAACGTCGTTTGCATCGTACCGAACTTGCTTGGTGCCGAGCGTGTGAAGAACGCGAATCAGCTTCCCGCACAACGCTACAATCGATTGCTTTTTCTTCAGTGGATTCTGGCTTCGTTTGGTAAAGTATTGGTGCAGTACCTTAAACTCCGCATTCTTCGCCACCATGAGCATCACGACCGAAACAGTAGCGCTCTTAGCCTTGCGCGTCCTCGTTTGGTTATACTGGATTTTCCTTTTTTCTTCCCCGAGCTGTTCTCTTTGAGATTCAGTCCGGCCAGCCGTATAATCTGCTGTCCATGCTCGTAACCCCTTAGATCCCCCACTTCCGCCAGGAACCCCGCCAAGGTGACCACAGCCACGCCTGGCACAGTGAGCATCTCTTTCGTTCCTGGGATTTGAGAGAGTAGACGTTCCACCTCGGCTAGAATCTCTTCGAGCTGTCTGGCGAACATGTCGTACTGTTCCAGAAGTGTTTTAATCTCTATTTTTGCTGCTGGAAGTCCTTCGGTCAGACCGATGGAACTTCTCGCCGTTTCCACCAGTTGCCGGGCTCGTTTCGTCCCTACGGCTCGCTTCACGTCTTTCTTTCAGCGCTGGACGATGGCTTCTGCACCTAATTCTACGATCTCACCTGGCGTTGGAAACTCCTGCAAGGTAATGCGCGAAGCTTTCCCTTCCCAGTCTTTAAATACCTGCGTGTACTCTGGAAAAAAGCGATCCTGCCAGTTCTGTACCCGTGCATACAGGAGGCGCTTTTTTTGTTCAAATCTCAAATTAATTCATTACAGAAATGGCTCCTTACCTTAAAAATGAATGAACCCACTTCATCTTCTGACATTAGCGATCAGATAATAATTTTCCTCCCAAACCAATGTTTTCTTTTTCGCTTTCCTTAATCAAAACAATAAAAGCCGACTCGGGTACATTCATTATGGTTGAAGCTGATGTGGTAAGTTCAGTGACCAACGATCTTTTTTGTTCTTTATTTAATTTGCCTGCTTCAATAGTAATTACTGGCATGTAAATTCCTCCTTGTTTCCCCTATGGGTATAATGTAATTGGGGTCAGTCCATATCGGACATATGACCATTCATAACTTGCAGCATATCGGCTAGCTGGTGCCGCTGGGTCTCGTCGAAGCTCTGTAGCAGCTGAGCTACAAACTGCGAGCGCTCCTGCTTAAAGATGACAATGCGTGCACGCCCATAATCGGTCAGGCTTACCAAGGTAACCCTGTTGTCCTCTGGCTTCGTGCGTCGTGTGACCATCGCTATCGTTTCAAGCTGCTTCAAATGGCGCGTTACGGCTGCAGCGTCAATGCCAACCTCTTTTTGCAGGAGAGTTTGACTAATCTCCTCCACTTGATACAACTTGCACAATAGCTGCAATCTGGATGCGCTGACTCCTGCGCAACGCTCAAACTTGGAGCTAATCTGCTTGTTCAGCAACAACAGCATGTCAAAAATATACTCAGGCTCGGATGGTGTCTGGGTGATATCAATCTCTCCTCCCTTAAGCATATCGCTGGGCTTCGTGATCCGACCTTTGATCCAACCTTTGATCCATCAATTATTGATCTATCAAGTAATATACATCCTCTTTAAAAATAAATCAAGTCCCTGAGAAAAATAAAGTGCTCTTTGCAAATAAAAGCTGAGCGACTCGCACAAGAGCCGCTCAGCTTCAATTTAAATTTATTATGTTCCGTTGTGCTAAATAATCCCGTGGGACAGCATTGCGTCGGCCACACGCACAAATCCTGCGATATTGGCTCCGACAACCAGATTGCCCGGCACGCCGTATTCCTCAGCCGCCTTCACGCTGTTAGCATAGATATTTTTCATAATATCATGCAGCTTGGCATCCACTTCCTCAAAGGTCCATGACAGACGCATGCTGTTCTGCGACATCTCAAGCGCCGAGACCGCTACTCCGCCTGCATTGGCAGCTTTGGCTGGCCCAAACAGAACTCCATTGCCCAAAAATACTTCAATGGCCTGTAACGAGGATGGCATATTGGCACCTTCGCCTATAGCTTTTACGCCATTGCTTACCAGCAGCTGGGCTGCTTGCTCGTCAATTTCATTCTGTGTGGCACATGGCAGTGCGATGTCGCATGGGATCGACCAGATCCCTGAACAGCCTTCTGTATAGATTGCGCCTGGACGCTCTTGAGTATACTCACTAATCCGCAGACGATTCACTTCTTTCAGCTGCTTCACCAGCTTCAGATCGATACCGTCTGGATCATAGATGTAGCCATTCGAGTCACTACATGCCACGACTGTAGCGCCAAGCTGCTGTGCTTTTTCAATCGCATAAATGGATACGTTCCCCGAGCCCGACACGACGACGCGTTTTCCTTCAAAGGACGATCCCTGCGCCTGCAACATCTCGTTTACAAAATAAACACAGCCATAGCCAGTCGCTTCCGTACGTGTGAGACTGCCTCCGTAATGAATCCCTTTACCCGTCAGGACGCCACCTTCATGTCCTCCGCGAATCCGCTTGTATTGTCCGAACATGTAACCGATCTCGCGGCCACCTACTCCAATATCCCCAGCCGGAACGTCGGCATCTGGACCAATATATTTATACAACTCAGTCATGAAGCTTTGTGTAAAACGCATCACTTCGTTATCTGATTTCCCTTTGGGATCAAAATCCGAGCCGCCTTTACCACCACCGATGGGAAGACCCGTCAATGCATTTTTGAAAATCTGCTCAAAACCCAAAAACTTGACGATTCCCAGATATACAGACGGATGGAAGCGAAGTCCACCTTTATAAGGCCCTATCGCACTGTTAAACTGCACACGGAAGCCACGGTTGACCTGTACAACCCCCGCATCATCCACCCAAGGTACACGGAAGGTAATGACTCGCTCCGGCTCCACTAGCCGTTCCAGAAGCCCCTGCTGCATATACTTAGGGTGCTTAGCCAATACCGGAATTAGCGAATCCAATATTTCCTTGACGGCCTGATGGAATTCATTCTCATGAGGATTGCGCGCGATAACCTTCTCAAAAACGGACTGCACATATTCGGCTGCTGCTTGTTGACTCTGCTCTGGACGGATCATGGTCATTTTTTTAATACACCCCTTTTATAATTAGCCCCTCTGTTAAATGACGGAACGACGTTATTCTGCACCTTCGAGAGTGGAACTTTATGTATTCATAAAATTTAGTTAACTATACATGATTTTTTATAATAATACATCTAATTCGCCTATAAAAAATTTTTGTATCCTTCATTAAATAACTCTATGAACCTCTCATTGTCTGTTAGTTTACTAAAGCTAAATCCCTTGATTCACGGGCTTTTTTCACGATTTCTAAGGCCCTAACACCTTACCCTACATGGCATTATAATGTGAACAAATTGAAACTAAAACATACATTATGTCTGGAATATGGAAATAAGAAAAAGAGGCTGCGCGCAGGGCGTAGCCTCTTTTCCCATTCTATAAGGGTGCAACAACACACCATGACAGAAATGATCTTTTACACATAAAAGGCTTCAAGCTGACGCACAATTTCTGCCTCGTCATGCTCTACCACCTGCTGATGCTGCGATTTAGAGAACAATTGTTCAATTTGCGCTGGGAACTCCTGCTTGATGTCCACTAGACGGATGGCTTCATCAAATTTGGCCGGATGTGCTGTCGCAAAGGTCACACATACTTCGTTCGCGCCATTATACGCCTCATACGCGGCAATACCGCATGCCGTATGGGGATCGAGCAAATAATCGTATTCGGCCTTGTATTTCTTGATTAGCTCCAGACACTGCTCATTCGAAGCGCCGAGCGCTTCAAAATCCTGCTGTACCCGTTTCAAATCCTCTGCACTGATCACAATCCGTTCCTCGGTTTTGAGGTTATTCATGTATTCAGATACCTTGGCTGCATCTTCTCCAAGGAAGTAATACAGGTATCTTTCGAAATTGCTCGCCACCTGAATGTCCATCGAAGGACTGTATGTGCTTTTGAAGTCACCTGGCTTGTATTCACCTGTCTTCACGAAGCGCTCCAAAATATTATTTTCATTGGTTGCAATAATCAGCTTATGGATCGGCAGGCCCATTTTCTTCGCAAGAAAGCCGGAAAAAATATTGCCGAAGTTGCCAGATGGCACACTGATATTGATTTTTTTCGTACCCGCAGACTCATGCGCCCGGAAATAAGCATAGAAGTAATATACGGTTTGCGCCAAAATGCGCACAAAGTTAATCGAGTTAATCGCCCGCAAATGATGTTTAGCTTTGAAATCCAGATCGGCAAACAGGTCCTTAATGACTTTTTGACAATCGTCAAAGTTCCCTTTTACGGACAGATTCAATACATTTTCATCGTCAACCGTCGTCATTTGCAGCTCTTGTACCTTGCTCACCTTTTGGTGTGGATGCAAAATACAGATTTTAATGCCTTCCTTGCCACGCACGCCCTGAATCGCTGCCGCCCCAGTATCGCCCGAGGTTGCACCCAAAATGTGAATGATCTCATTCTGCTTTTTGGACACATAGGAATAAAACTCACCCATAAATTGCAGCGCCACATCCTTGAACGCAAACGTAGGTCCGTGGAACAGCTCCAAAATAGACAGAGAATCATTGATCTTCTTCACTGGCGTAACTTCTGGATGACGGAAGCTCGCATAACTGCGCTCCACCAGCTGCTCCAAATCTTCACGAGGAATCTCATCATTGATATACAGCGCAAAAACTTCCAGCAGCAGCTCTCTGTAGCTCAATGTTGCCCATTGCTCCAGCGTAGCTGCCGACACGGTCGGAATCTGCTCAGGTACCATCAGACCTCCATCGTCAGCTAACCCCATGAGCACGGTATCAATAAATCCCTTGGCTTCTACTCGACCTCTAGTGCTTATATATCTCATATACATCCCCCAATAAAAATTCAATTCGAACCTTTTTTCGAATATATTATTGTCTATAATACCCTGTCGCGGTGCTGTAACCAAGCCTTTTTTTCATATTTCAAAGACTTTCTCCTACTTTACCATACCCTGATGCATCAGGCATCTGCCATCAGTAGACAATTGGAACGTCAGGAACAGGCCGTGAGTCTGAAAAAAGAAGGCTGCTCCAGTCATTAGGAACCTGAAATCGAGAGTGCAGCCAGCTTGAGCGAAGGCGATGTGCAGCTTCCCGTAAAACGCAAATCGTTGCCAACTTCCTCTACCTGCTGCAACACATCAAAGAAGTTGCCCGATACAGTGATCTGATTGACTGCTCTGACCACTTGCCCCTGTTCAATCCAGTATCCCAGACAAGCCAACGAAAAATTACCGGACGCCGTATTCGTACCCGCATGCAGCCCCTGTAGCTCGACGATCATCAACCCACGATCCGTCTCGCGAATCATGTCCTCCAACGTAGACGTCCCTGGTTCCACATACAGATTATGATACGACACACCGATTTTACCGTTATAGCTTCCCTTGGAAGCATTAGAGGTACTTTCCACCCCAGCCTTGCGAGCCGTCTTGCGGTTATGGAAATACGTCCGTAGTTCTCCGTCCTTGATGATCTCATTACGATGCGTTGCGCTGCCTTCGGCATCAAACGTACTGCCTGCGGGAACGTTCTCCATCAGCGGATCATCAATCAGCGTGATATGTTCGCTTGCCACCTTTTGCCCCAGCTTCCCAGCCAAGCGTGAAAAGCCTTTATCCACCGACTCCGCAGAAAATACCGACGTATACGCAGCCAGCAATTGCGCGGCTGCATCATGACGAAAAATGACTGGATAGTTATCCGATTGGATCGTGTGCGCCCCCAGCTTGGAAACAGCCTCTTTTACGGCTCTATGCGCCACATCTACAATATCGATTTCCTCCACGCTCCGCAGCGAATAATCATGCCAGCCCCCGGTAACGGTCTCGTCATGGTCTGCTGCAATCACATACACATAAGCGCTCGCCAGACTTTTTCGACGATGGCAGTGCAGTCCTTTTGTATTTACTATTAGAACCTCATTTTCACGAATGCTGACCGAGCAATGCCGAGCCATCACAATCCGTGGATCTGCGGCAAGCGCTGTGCGCTCCATTTCCAGCGCCGCTTCGATCAGAATCTCAGGAGCGGTGTCGGCCAACGCTGAGGCATAGGCAGGCTGCTCAGGGTAGATCTCAGAGCCTGCGAACAGCTCATCCTGCTCTTCGCTCTCCAATATCTCCGCGTTGCTGCGTGCTTCTTCCAATAAAAAGTCGATCACGTCCGGTTCCAGCTTCTCCGTAGAGGCATAGCCCATTTTCCCGTTAATGACCCCCCGGAAGGAAAGTCCACCGTTCTCCACGATGGTATATTGGTCAATTTCTCCCTTCAGTACCTTCACCGAGGTAGAACGTCCATTTACATAGTAGATTTCCATATCCGCGTAGCCGATTTCCCGACCTTTTGTGAACAACGCTTCCTGAAATTGCTGAATATTCATCGCCTATTCCCCCTTCCGTCCGCCGACGGTCATCTCGGACACGCGAATTGTCGGCTGTCCGCAATTGACCGGAAGACTTCCGCTGACCGAGCCGCACATCCCCTGACCATGATCCAGATTGTTGCCGACCATATCAATATTTTGTAGGGTTTCAATCCCTTTGCCGATTAGCGTTGCTCCTTTGACTGGCTCGGCAATTTTGCCGTTGCGAATCATATACGCCTCTTCGACTGCAAAATTGAACTCGCTCGTCGAAGTATTCACCGAACCGCCACCTAGCGATTTGGCATAGATCCCGTACTCCGTATTTGCAATGATCTCTTCACGCGTAGAATCCCCGTTCGCAATAAACGTATTGTTCATACGGGACGCAGGTGCAAATTTATAGGACTGTCTTCGTCCCGACCCTGTCGCAGGTACACTCATCTGGCGCGAGCCCATGCGGTCGATCAGATATCCTTTTAAAATGCCGTTCTCAATCAGTACGTTGCGCTGTGTCGGCGCTCCTTCATCATCGATATTGAGCGAGCCCCACGCGTTCGGAATCGTTCCATCGTCTATAGCCGTGACAAGCGGTGAAGCCACCTGCTGTCCGATCTTATTCGCAAACACGGAGGTTCCATGAGCCACCGCCGTAGATTCCAGCCCGTGTCCACACGCCTCGTGAAAAAGAACGCCACCGAAGCCGTTCTCAATCACGACGGGCAGTCTGCCACTAGGCGCATATCCCGCTTTGACCATCGTGGTCGCAATACGAGCGGCGTGTCTCGCATTTTCTTCGATATTCAGATTCTCCAAGAATTCAGTCCCTGCATACGCTCCCGGCCCACGGAACCCGGATTGTCTATGCTCCCCATCGGTCGCAATCGCGCTTATTCTCATGCGTATATACGTACGGGTATCCTCCACCAGCAGCCCGTTGCTATTGGCGATCAGCACGTTTTGGATTGAGTTACTAATCCCAATGGAAGTCTGCGTGATGGAAGGATCATATTGGCTTGCTGCCTCATGCGCCCGTCTCATCATGTCAATCTTGGCACGTTTCTGTGAAGCGTCAGGAATGATCGCAATCGGATGTTGGTTAGGGATAGCATGAGGATGGAGTGTAAGGGTGTGTGTACCTGGCGCTCCACCTCCGCGAATGGCCTTGGCAGCCGATTTGGCCAGTCGAATCAGGCTCTGTTCGCTCATATCACTGGTGTAGGCATACACCGAGAAATGCTCCTTCATGATCCGAATACCAATCCCAAAATCCCGGCCTGACAGCGCCGTATCCACGACGCCTCCGGTCATGCCCAGTTGTCCATTGGTGCGGTCCTCGACGAACACCTCTGCAAAATCCCCGCCCGTCTCCAGCGCGGCCTGCAGCATATCCTGAATCTGTGTTGGATGTATCATCACGTTCCTCCTCGTTTTTGCCATGTTTCTTATTGTACGGTTAAGCGTTCAAGATAATATGCGGGTTCATGTTTATTTCCCATAACTTTACTATACATGATGTTGGGAGTGGGTGTAACTATCTGGGTGGCGGTGTTGGGAGGGGCGTGAAGATTTATGCGCGGGGATAGAGAGATTGAAATGAGAAAACCCGATCAGACCGAGAAGGGTCATGTCGGGTTATTGAGCAAATTGATTACTGGTTGGATTGAGCAAGTACGTGCATATGAGGCCGCTACGTAGACGGATCATTCTTCCGATCGCTGTTGCCCCCAGATTTTTGTGATTATATTTTAACGGTAAAAATCCGGGTTCAAAGGCGAACGCTCCGCTTCTTCAGAACGATTCCGTCCCCTCCGCTGCTATGCTTGGATTCGCTTCATTTTATTTGCCAAAATACTTTTTTTCAAACGAACTTTAAACAGTTCTCTTCGTAAATCCAGTTCCATGATATGAAGATGGTCTGCTGCTTCTTTGACGGTTTCCATGTGCAGTATGCTTGCCTTTTGAGAAATAATAGTTAGCGCATCCCAAATGAGCTTTGTGCATGTTTTAAGTCTCTCTATGTGTTCGTCTTCTTGCTGTACCAAACTTTCGTATTGCTCAGCCGTATTTTCAGATGGGTTTGTATGTTCGACGCTCTTAAGTATCATGGGTTGGGTATCCAAGTTATCAGCTCCTTTTTATTCAAAGTGTAGCAAAGGATGATAACGGATGTGGTACGTGGATACGTAACATTGAAATAATCATGAGTAGTGACCTGGAATAATTCAGTATGAGAGATATAAATAAAATTTTCGGAAGTGAAAAATTAATACTCGATAAATTAGTATGAAATTCATACTTTAAATTTTTTCGAATTTCTCAAATATCTCTTTTAAAATTTGATCGAGTGTATTTTCCATATTCTCGGCCCGGGAAATTATCTCTTTTAAAATATTTTTTTTGTTTTTTATGTCTTCATCATCAGAGTACATACTATAGAAATTCCCTATTGAAGCAATATAAAATTCAGGCGGTCCTTTCCAAGCTACAATAGGAACTCTTTGAACACTGTGGAACTTGTTCCTTTCAGCTAAAGCAAATTCAAACATTTTTACTAAAGTTGGATTATATAATTCCCCATTAAATTCAACGTATTCATATTCTCCACATATAGCTTTCTTAACTAAATCATCATTACTGGAAATTCGTCTAATGTTATCATATTCTTCAGGGTAAACATCTTCATAGTCCACTAATTCGCCCTCAAAATAAATAGGAATTTCACCATCTATAATATCACCATACAATTCTTTAAACCCTTTATGAAACAAATTTAAGATAAGATTTTTCGCTACATATATTGCGTCTATTTGATTAAATAATTTTATTTTATTATCAATTTCCTTTAAAAAGACTAAAATTTGCTCATCTAATCTATACTTATACTGCTTTTGTATTACTTCTTGTATAAACGTATCATTTAACTTTGAAAACAGGTCTGACCTTTTACATTTTTCTATTAACTTAATAACATCTTCTATTAATGGAATATACAAATCCTTTTTTCTAGTCATTATAGTGGATATATGAATATGATAATCAGAACGAATTCCCAAAAATTTTTCACGCAAATCATGGTTATGACTTTGATCTAATGCTCTAGTGATTTTGCTATTATTAATTAATTCAAAATCGAATTTATTGTCATTACATAAAGAAGAGCATATCTGTATTTCTTTTGCATCAGGCTCCATATTGACAAAAGCAATACAGAGAGCATTACCCATTCTGCCCTGCTCTTTAAGCTTACTTACACTAGCGTGTATATCTTTTAAAATTTTCCCCGGCTTAGAATCGGTGGTCACTTGAATATAAATTAGGACACCCTCTTTGGATTCTTTCCACATATCAGGTGTCCCTTTTCTAGTTTTAGTTGTACCTTCTACAATTCCATTATGAATAAGATCCCCCCATTCGTGATTCATACGAGGAAGAAGTTCACAGGCTAATCGCTGCAATTCCCCACCGCTTAAGGATCTTAATATATATTCCGTTTTATCCATATTCCCCACCTTATAATCAAAACTTATAGTTATTATAGAATTGAAAATATCTAAAACATATTTCAGTAAACTTTATCTTTTCTACTTCTTTGTAAAGAAAAACTAATTTCATTCTGCTCTTCCTCGCTGAATCTTAATAGTATATTTTCAACGTGTAGAATAAAGTTTTTCTTTATGTTAACTTCGATCATAAAAAATTCTTGAGCAATATGTAACACCCTTTTAAAAGTTCCAATACAAACAGCAATGAATATTATAGATGAAATCGAAATAAGTACAAAAAGTGAGACATCGCTAAATTCCCATTTTTCTATTTTTTTAAAAATAGTTATAATATATTGCAACCATATTGGCGCGAATAAGGCCAAGAAGGCGCCTGTTGCTAAAAAAGACGGGCTCTTACTTCTCTCAATTTCCTTATCTAAAAGTTTCACTAAAAGTTTAAGCTTTTCAGCAGTGTATAAATTCTTTCTTTTTAGATAATTAATCAGGATTTGCGACTGCATATTATTAAAATCTTCTGTACGCCATATACCACTTGCTGCTTCAATTTTGTAGTGATTATAAAGTATACGCTGAGCTTTCTTGTTGTTTATAAATAAAGCTATAATTGAAGAAAATAATATGGTTATAAATCCAATAAAAGTGTACAAAAGGATATAATAATTTATTAATACAGTAGGCATCACTAAAAGAGATAAATATGCAAAAAAAATTAAAAAGACTAATAATCCTGTGCTAATGGTGTAAGTAATTCGCATATATCTAAATACCAATGAATAGGTTGTAACATTATTTTTATAATAGTTTAAAAGCTCTTCTATTAACATTCATGATTTCCTGCTTTCTAGCTTTTTACGTGTACTTGTCAAGTCAAGTACACTTAAGCACCTTGAAATAATCCGTCAGAGTTATAAACGACCCACCTCTTTTAGTGTTTTGTAACTTAAAGCATTCAAAAAATACATGACAAGCAAAATCTCTCACATGGTCGACCTTTAAGTATAGCTAGCATTTTGTGGGATACCTTTAAGTCATATCCAGCTCTGGTATGGAGTCTTAAGTACAGATATAGACGATGATTTTGAATTACATTAATATAAATATTTCCTTTTCTTTTTTTACCACTTTACTCAAATTCACATCATAATGAAGCTTCTTCTTAATTATAAATCACAATAATAAGATTATCTTTAATGAGCTTAATTAAATAAGTTTCTGTACTACTGGACGAATAATTGGTACACCAGCTTCTTTTAATATTTTATAAAGTATTGTTATACCTTGTACGCTTTGCTCTTGTTCCTCTATATTTCTCCTTTTATTCAATATTTTTCTCATTTTGCTCGCAGTAAATATAACTCTCTTTTTTGCTCTTGACAGTGCAACAAAAAAGGCACGTTTATCTTCCTCTGAATTATTATTAAAATTCCAAAAAGCAGCATCTTCTAATCCAACAAATATAACTGTGTCATACTCCAGACCTTTACTTTTATGAATTGTCATCATAGGTATACTGAATTCCCCATATATATCATCTATGCACAATTTCCAATCTTTTCTTAATTGCAAGGTTATCGTTATTTTCTTTATAAGATTTTGAATTACCTCATTTAAATAATTTCCTCTACTATATTGAGGAAAACTTTTTTTAATTTTCCTCTTATTAGTAAAATCAATAATCAAAGATATTATGCACTCTATAGAAGATAAATCAATTGTATTAATTAAACAATTTGTTAATCTTTTTTTGAAATCCACAATAAATATACCTAATTCATCCTCCAAATTATATAATAATTCATACTTAGTACTCTCATCGAAACCATTTATATAAAACAGGAAATCAACTACAACTTTCCGTGATTCGGGAGCTTTATTCGTAGCCGTCAGAATTATCATATTAAGAATAAATTGCACAATATCTTCTGACAATAGTTCTTGGTATTCTTTTTCTTCCCTAGCCTGTATTCCTTGCTCTGCCAATATTCTCTTAAAGGCTTCACCATAAATATCTTCTTGTTGTTTCACAATAATACAAATATCTCTTGGTTCAATACTCTCTTCTTTAATCCATTTAACAACTTCTCCAGCTAAACAAGCTGCCTCTTCTTCAGAATTTTGAAAGGCCCATATTTCACATGTTCCATCCAATTCTCCCCATTTATCAGAAGGTTTCATCTCAATAGAATCTTGCTCTAAACTTTTAGAAATAATATTTTGAATAGTCACTAATTTCGGGGAAGATCGATGATTAAGAAATAGCTCCTTTTCCTCTGCTAGAAAATCTTTTTTAAAATCATTGAAAACACCCTTAAGTGCTCTAGCCCAAACCATAATACGTTGTTTCTCGTCGCCAACAGCAGTTAATATTGCTTTGGAACCTAGAAATGAAGTTTTCAAGAGTGAATATTGAATGTCTGTTGTATCCTGAAATTCATCCAAAAAAACGTGGCTATAGGTCAATCTTAATGCTTTGCGAATATACCGATTCTCTTTTAACAAATAGTCAGATAGTTTAGAAATCATAGGAAACGTCAGCGCACTTTCATCGTTTTCAACCTTTTTTAATAATATGTTCCACATTGCTGAACTTAATAGTTCTTGGATATTATCTTGATAATCAGAGGATTGAGATGCTAAAATTTTGTTACACAATAAATTAGATAACTCGTCATTACGTCGAATTATTAATCGCCAACTAGGATAATCAGGATAGCAAATAGGAATATATTTATCGGCAATCTCTGCTAAATCACTATTTTTCAATAGAACTTTATAATTTTTTGAAGGACGATACTTTTCGTCTAACCCTAATCTAAACTGATCCAATATACGTTTTGCAAATGTATCATATGTCATAGATTCAAACCTTCTAGAGAGTTCTTTTTCGCATCTTTTCTCCACCCTATTGGTAAGATTTTCTGCCGAATCCTTTTTAAAACTTATTGCTAATATTTTTTGGGGAGCACTACAACTACCTGTCTCAAGCAAATAGCAAGCTTTCTGAGCCAGAAGCTCCGTCTTTCCTGCCCCCGGACCCGCGATTACAATGTTGTTTGTGAGACTTTTTACAGTATCAATTGCATTTTTCTCAAGTAATATACCATCTTTCTCCTTCCAGATATCAGGATTAATTAATGACAATGTGTTCATTGATATCACCTTCTTTTTTTGACTCTATCCCTAATAATCTTTTTATAGAATTTATTAGCTCAAGAATTTGGACTGGGCATCTTTCCTTTAATTTCTCATCTCCGATTGCAGATAATGCTAAAAAATGTGTACTCGGTTTACTTCTAGACAGAAACAAAGAGCTGTAATGTATCATTAATTTTTTTTGATCTTCAGTATAAGTTCCCCCATAACCGTCGACTTTTCTTTTTAATGCTGTTTTGATTGCTTCACTAATACCTTCTTGTTCTTGTTCTTCTTGTTCTTCAAAAAGTAAAGTTTTTGATAGTGCTATATATTCTTGTGAGAATGCTTCCAGCATCACAAAGTCAATATCTAGAGGGTAAGAAAAATGAATACCATATTCTTCACCCATTAATTTTCTCCTCCATAAGTCCATGTTCTCAGCATGCGATAGATCAAATAGTGGCCACTTATGCATCTCAACTAATTCAGAATCCTTTAGAACTCCTCCATTATATTCTAAAAGTTTTTCCTTGTTTATTACATGCCCTTTATGTACCAGCAATTGGTTAATAACGTATTTAACTCTAGTCCAACCACCCAAGTTTCTTTCTCGGTCTAGATCAAGCAGTGTTATATGGGGGATATCAAGAGCATTCAATAATCTCCACATGTGATTAACATAGACTCCACCAAGCGGGACTACAGAAATAGCATTTTTCTCCTCACTCAATCCAAATACTTCTAGCATTTTAGGTATAATAATCTCTTCACTATCACCCTCACCTAAAATGACTAGTTTTGCAAAATATAATTCAGGGTAAACCTTTATTGCTTCCTTAATGTATTTGTATGCTTCATCTGACTTTTTAGGAAAATCTAATTCTTTTACTATGGTTGCCCCTTGTTTATTTGAATTACATCCCCCTATCCGTATGTGTCTTATTTCGAGTGGATCTACTTGTTTTATTATTGACTCGCTATGTGATGAAACTAATACTTGAGCGTTGTCATTGGTTGAAATTACCCTAAGGTTCTGCATTACTTTACCTAGTAAATGAGGAGCTATATGATTTTCTGGTTCTTCAACTGCTAAAATTGTAAATACCGTTGGTATCTTTTTAAAATTATATTCTGATTGTTCTTTTTTACTTTCTTTATGCTCCGCTTTAATCTCGTTCTCCATTTCTAGTAATGAAGCAACAAGAGAAAGATAAAACAGTGAACGTAGCCCATCACCAAGTTGTTCAACCGAGTAGTTGTTAGGCAACAATGTTGGTGAAAACTGAACTTCTATTCTTTTCAAAATAGATGATAGTGTCGTGCTATTAAAAGCTATTTCTGCATTCCTATACCTATCATCCCAATGATAGTTCCCCCATTCTTTGTTTAATATTCCTCTAACTTTTCTTACTCCTCCTATTTCATCAAATAGGTTCTTTTCGACTTCTTTCATTTTATGCTTTATTTGCTCATCAATATTCTTTGGCCAGTTAATATTAGTCATTAGACGATACAAAATAGTTCCTGATACATTTCTCAATTGAGTTAAAGGGTCTCTCATTGCAGGTATATAAACCAATTGAATAACTGCTCTTTCATATGCAAGCACAGGTCTTAAGTCTTCTTCTGTGATACTGTTTCCCTCGGGAACTGTTACATAGAATAGCTTTTCTTCAACAACACCCTCTGGAGTATTTGCCAAGTTCCAGATAGCAATTAGTCTAATCCTAACGTAGGGTAATGCATTAGGTTGGTCAATAACCATATGCTTAAAAAATTGAGGTATCGTATTCAAATCTTCTTCTTCATTACGTAATTCTGGAAACTCAATTTTTGCTTCTATATATAATTCAGACCCGTCTTCTAAATCTTCGGGGTTTTTACCCATAGGTAAATGGAAATCCGATCTTTCAATTGTACGATCCAGGGGTTGAACACCAAATAATTTGAGTAGTCCTTGAATTAAAGCTGTTTTCCCACAACTATTCGCTCCAATTATTGCTGTCAAATTATTAAGATTTATAACTGTTTCCTCTTTATTGAAGCTTCTAAAATTAGATATTTTCAACTGAGAAACTTGCATATATCTCTAATCTCCTCTTTGGTTTATATATTATATCTCAATTAAGTACTACTATTATTTGTTTTACGTCTTTAACGCGGTACCAGAAGAACATCTAACACATACATCCAACAACATATTTGACAGTTTGTATCATCTTTTCAATTTCTGATCTATAATTTCACTTAGCATTCTCGATGCCTTGTACAAAAAAGTTCTTATGATTCAATATATATGATTCCCGACCGATTTTCCAGGTGATGGAATAAAAAATAAGTCATTGGGTCTATAATAATCATACATAATACCCTTTTATAATATTATTTTCTTAATAATACAAAGGAACTCAGCTAAACTTTAACTACTTGAATTGCTTTAAATTGAGTATACCTTCTTGTTATATGAGAAAATAATAGATACATAATTAATATAAACATCCGCTAAAATGATGTGATTATATTCGCTTCTATGAAATTATCCTGTCTTCTCCAACCTGTGTACTTCAACGTTTTGCATCTCGATATATTACTACTACGCACTCCACATGGGTCGAGACGATGATAAAGATATACTCCCTCTATTTGTATGTTTTTTACTACTCTACACCTCTCTCCCACATCTCTTACTTTCAAAAATACATATTGAAAATCACCCAATGAATGGGTCATTCTGTAAACTAACTCTCTCTTTTAACCGATAAATACATATGCTGGGTTGTTTATTAAATACCACCTCTCGTACCCTTATAGCGTACAAACCTTGTTATACATATTTATATTGACTCACAGTTGCACTCATCTGCGGCTTCTTTAATCAGAAGCGCATTCAAGATGACGTGCTTTACTTGGAAATACCCATCGCATCTAGAAAGGAGTTATGAACTCACTTGAGCGTATTATCAGATGGAATCGGATATGAAAGCCTACGCTTTTATGGTCCCTTTCAGCCACTACACATCGAACAACTTCAAATAACACGCGTCATTAACGATCATGCCTTTTTACATATCAGTGGCATGCTCTCCGAAGAACAAGGAGCTGTATGCATCGGACAGGATATGGAGCAAGAGCCCATTGTGATCCGTCAGTTGAATGATCAGGGACAATCGCTGAGAAGGCTGTTCCATGGGATTGTTACGCATATGTCCGTACACTGCGTGCGAGGCGTGTATACGTTTGAACTAGAGGCCGCTTCCCATTCGTACCAGATGGATATTAAGCGTAAAAGGCGCTCCTATCAAGATATTCACCGCACCTATGATGATCTGGTCACTGCGCTGATTCGAAAATATCAATACGGAGATGCCATTGATACGGTAAGCAACTATGCCAAACTGGAGACATTTGTTTTACAATATGAGGAGACCGATTGGGCGTTTTTAAAACGTCTCGCTTCTCGCTTTGGTTCCGTACTTGTGCCAGAGGTAACCGCAGCCTCACCCAAGGTTTTCTTCGGGATGCCAGAAGGCAAACAGCATAAGGTGGAGCGGGATGTATTTTATCGAGTACGTAAAACGTTTCATGAGCTGGATGCGGAAAAGCCAGGCGAACGTGCTGTCTCGTATGTCACCTATATGATTGAAAATCTGCAATACTATGCGCTGGGCGACCTCATCACGTTACCCATTGGACAAGAAAAAGAACTAGTCGTGGTTCGAGCCGTGACTACACTAACGGATGGCTTACTGCGCACTCGCTATGATCTTCAAGCCGAACAGGATATCCGCTATGCCCGCTATGAAAACGATCAGGCCACCGGGATTTCGTTGACAGGAACGATACTGAAGGTACAGCAGGATTTTGTACAGCTTCAACTGGACATTGACCCGAAGCAAGATCCTTCCAAAGCCTGCTGGTTTCCAGTGGTCACCCGTTATGTCGCCGAAGAACATAGCGGCTGGTACGATATGCCTGAAGTAGGAGAACAGGTGGAATTGTATCTGCCTACCCACCGCGAACAAGATGCCTATGTAACGGATTCACTGCGACAACAACGCCACACCAATGGTCAGCCGAATGTGAAGGTATGGCAACATGTGCAAGGTAGCGGCGTAGAAATGTCTGAGCATGAACTGACCCTATCCACCTCCGGTGAATTTTCCATTACACTGCATGAAAGTAGCGGAATTACGATCGACAGTCCGGGGAATGTGCAGATTCAGGGTGGTCACGTGAAGCTCGATGCTGGCGAGGAGCTTTCACTGGAAGCTGGAACGGCGCTATATCTAAAAGGCGGAGCCAGCGGCATGGTACTAGATGGTGAGACGGATACCAAAGCTCCGGTGATATATCAGGAAGGTACGGTGAAAGCTCCTGTTTTCGTAGCCGACCTCCCTCCTGTTCCAGAACCGCCATTGATGAGCATCAAAGCGTACGAGGCGGCGCAAGCTCCATCAGCAGCTAAGACATCATCCAGCAGCACTCCTACCGCCAAAGTAACAAGTCCGGCTGCACTTCAACAGGCCAACTCTTTGTTGGGTACGGTGTCCAAGCTATTAGGCTCCATTCCAGTGATGGGAAAAGTGGCTGGCGTTGTTGCGGGAGCTTTAGGTGGACCTGCGGCGGGTGTCATTCTGAAAGCAACCGCAATGATCCCCGTTCGGAGCAAAGGAACTGCTACGATTGGAGGCGGAAAGGGGAACGGTATTCATCCGTTGAAACACTTGGCTGGTCTAGCACTCCAAGGATTGATTAAGCAGTATGAACATGATCAAGCGAGACAAGCCTACTATAGCAAGTGGATTCTTGGGAAAGTGTTTACGAGTGCACGTCATATAGCGCATTCCGGTGGCCCACTGGAACTGGTTCAAAACCTGCTGAAAGAGTCTAATGCCATGGTTCATGCGTATCAGCAGATTCCTATAGATCTGAGACAACGCTGGAGAGCCAATTATGACAGCTACATGGCAGCTGAAAAAGCCAAAGTATCCTATAATTTTGATGAGTATGATAAAGAATTTATGGGTACTATGTGGGTCCTCAGTAAAAATGGAGTTACCGATCAGAAAGCAGCCCAAGCCACTCTTGCCTATAACGAAGCTATTAAAAATGGAGAAATCAAATTACATCACGAACCAGAAAATGTGGATATTTTCGTAGAACAGATTAAAGCAGCTAAAGAAGGAAAGAACTATTGGACAGGCGAAGAAATACCAAAATGGCAGGCAAATGCTATTATTATTAGCAGTGTATTTTCTGAATTTCAGATGGTTGGAAGTTTATACGGTGCTAAATTTGGTAGGAATATAAAGATACCTTCTAAATCAATTAAAGCTCCAAAAGTTAATGTTGAAACACCGGGGACAGGAGTAATTAAAGTATCTCCGGCCGAACAAATAAAACAGCGAGTATTACAAAACATCGCTCAGAGCAAAGCTGCAAGGGAAGCATCAAAGTTTGGGGATTATTCAATTAAAGAAAAGCTTACCTTTGATGATATTAAGAAACGACAGGCGTTAGAGGGGACGGGTAACCCTAACAGAATACCTAACTCCAAAATTCCAAAACAAGTTGGTTATGGAGAAACAGATTTAAGTGCAATGACGAAAAAGTATCGAATTGAAAATCAAATATTCGATTTAAGAAATCTAGTAGTAGCGGAAATTGAAATAGACGGTGTTCGTTTTCAGAAGGTTTTTGAAAGCACAGAAAGATCAGTAGTAAAGCCGAGTGGAAAAGTAGAAGTAAAAAAGGTCCATTCTGAAAAGGTTTTGGTTGAAGAAAAAATTGCCGCTGAAAAAAACGGGCAGACGTATATAGTTCATCGAGTTTATACTGAAAGAGAACCGTGCATCCTTGGTGGTCATAATTGTAAAGAGCTACTTTCTAAGGAATTACCTGATGCTGAAGTAACTTATAGTGTTGAGTATGGGGATAAGGCTTCAAGAGATCGAGGCAATACTGGTTTAGCCCAAGAACTTGAAAAGTTAAAGGAGTGATAGTATGGATTATGATATTCGAGAAATTCGTGAATATTATGACTCAGAAATACGAGACTATGATTTTAATGAATTGGTAGGTCTTGGAGTAAGTCGTGAAAATGCTGACTTTATGATTGACATTGGAGTACCAGAAGAATTTGATGATTTTGTATTTTATGAACTGAATGATTTTAAAAAGTTGTTAATTGGTGAGGTACAATTTATCAAAATCGGTCATTATGCTTCATACGGATATGGACTTTACTTAAAAGAAGGTGAGGGTGGGCTTTTTACTAGTTCTTCTTTTCATCATCCATTTGTTTACATGCTTAATAAGAACTTAAGAACATTTTTTTTGTTTCAATTAATTAGGCAGGAATTGTCATCGGAAATGAGACAACGAGAGATATATACTTCATACAAATATGCAATTGAACTACGAAAGCTTTATGAACAGATTGACCCAGCTGCATTGAAGGATGTTGAAGGATATTGGTCACATTTGATAGAAGACTATGAAACTGGATTATAAAACCATATAAATAGACCCATGGAAACTATTCAAAAGAGTCTGTAAAAATTTTCATACCGTATGTAAAATTAAACGCCATAATACGTGCTAGCCGCGTGTTGTGGTTTCTTTTTATCCGCTGCAATAAGTTAAACAATACAAAAGTATAAGTTGCGGCTGCTCAAAAAGCCCCCCCAGTGCCGCATGAACCCATCATCCATCCATGAACACATCTAACCCATGTAATATCCGTATAAAGATTTCGACATTTTGATTGTACGTCAGACATTTTTAAATTAAATTATTTATTGATTTTTTACGGTAAAGCTTTAGAGAAATTAGAAAGTTCAACTAAACAGACAATTAAAGATATTTTAATGGTGATTAGGGATGACGATCAGATTTATATTTAGATAAAGCTAATTCTCTATTAGAAAAATTAAGTTAAAAAGAGGGATCTGGCTGAATACACACACAGTTAGCCCTATAATAGATTTTGCAAAATGTTGTCGTGATCACGATCACGGTTTAGACTGTAAATTTAAGTTAAAATACAAACAATTTTAATTTGATTTCATCTAGAATCAAAGGTAACGTGATGGATCACAAAGAAAAAACAAGGAAGTGTACAAAGATGAAAAGAACTGATTTACCTCTTGTCTATTCTTGTTCTGGATGTTCCTCCGCAGCACAAACCGCTAACATGATCGCTATACAAATGGATCGAGAAAAAGTCGCTGAAATGTCCTGCATAGCTGGTGTTGGTGGTGATGTCAAACCCCTTGTCAGAACAGCAAAATCGGGACGTGACATCATTGCAATTGACGGCTGTCCCTTGTCCTGTTGCAAGAGTTGCTTAGCAAGGCATGAAGTTCAACCCAAACACTATTTCCTGCTGTCTGACTTTGACGTACCCAAGATAATAGGAGAAGATCCTAACCCCGATCATTATAGGAATGCTTACACACAAATCTTAGAACAAATTGGACAATAATTCTTAGTCAAAATTAAGGTGTGTATCGAAAGATGGCTCACCCATTTTTTTATTCCTTTGAGGTGTTGGTACAATATACAGTAAAAGTATAGTTGGCTCTTATTAACAATATAAGTAAATTAGTTTTTACTGGTGGCTCCTATCGCATCTTTAAGGGGCACCAGTATTTTTTTACTCCCAGTTTAATGCAGAGTCATTTTTTAAATTTTTAAGTAGCTCATTTGCAACATCTGGCAAAGCGGTTTCGAACACTTTTCTTACAAGTACTATACATTTATTCTCTTTTTTTAATTATTTTCAGATAACTGAGGTTCCCCCTCCTATATTACAAGCTCCCCCGCTCCTTGCTGCCTTGTAAAATTACTCGTCGTTACCATCCAAGCAACACAGCAACTATGTACCTGCTTACTAGCCTTGAGTTGGAGTAGTATACCATTCTCAACATCACATTTCCAGCATTTGCACTGAACGGCGATTTTATAGCTCTCTTTGCCTTTGAGAATTACTTTGCGTAATAGCGAAGAGCCTAAAAATAAACGTAATGATGAAATCGGTGAATATCACAATATGACAACAGATGTTATATTATACTTGATTGAAGTTAAGCAAAGGAGATGCTTATGATGAATCAAGAACCAAATCAGCAATTAGGTGAGATTATTGAGCAGTTCATACATTCATATATTGCAGAAAATAACAATATTCGATCCCGAAAAGTAATCAACACTGCAGATGGGGATACAATAGCTCATTTAAGGGGAATTGGTTTTCCGAAAAAAGGAAGACCGATACAAGAGGTCGTCGATGAAATGAGGAAAAACGTCTATCCTCACCAAACCTTCATGCAACACCCTCGCTTTTTCGCATTGGTTCCTGGCCCAATGTCTCTTTACTCGTGGTTAGGAGATATCATGACCAGCGCCTATAATACCCATGCCGGAAGCTGGATGCTGAGTTCGAGCGCAAGCCTTTTAGAGGGGGAAGTGATCCGGTGGATGTGTGACCAAGCAGGATATCCCAATACTGCTGGAGGCTTATTTCTGTCGGGCGGATCGCTGTCGAATTTGACCGCTTTAGCGGCTGCACGCAATGCAAGGTTATCCGAGCAGGAATATGCCATTGGAACTGCTTATGTTTCAGATCAAACTCATTCATCGGTCGCCAAAGGGTTACGCATCCTCGGATTCCGTGGTGATCAAATCAGAAAGATTCCAAGTGATAAAAATTTTCGTATGGATGTTTCAGCCTTAGAAAAAAAAGTAATGGATGATCAGGCGGCTGGCATGAAGCCTTTTGCGATCATTGCCACGGCAGGCACAACCAATACGGGAAGCATCGACCCGTTAAACGAAATTGCTGACCTATGTGAAAAACATAACATTTGGTTACACGTGGATGGAGCTTACGGTGCATCGATTTTGGCTTCTTCGAAATATAAGCCCCTTTTGAGCGGTATATCGCGTTCAGATAGCATTACCTGGGATGCACATAAATGGTTAATGCAGACATATTCCTGTAGCGTAGTTTTAGCCAAAGAAAATCAACAGCTTAGAAACTGCTTCAGCACACATCCAGAATATTTGAAAGATGCCGAGACTAATGAAGAATATATTAATTATTGGGATCTGGGCCCTGAATTAACGCGGCCTGCTCGAAGTTTGAAACTATGGGTGACACTACAGGCTTTAGGAACTAATGCTGTCGGTGAAGCCATAGAGCATGGAGTTCAACTCGCAGAATGGGCTGAAGATGAAATCAAAAAACATAATCATTGGGAAATTGTATCCCCCGCACAGTTAGCGATTGTTAATTTTCGATATGCGCCAACTGGATTATCTGAGCAAGAATTAGATTCACTCAATAAAAGGATCTCCCAAGAAATGATGACAAACGGATACGCCTCTGTGCTTACGACACAACTTAATGGAAAAACTGTTCTCCGAATCTGTGCAATTCACCCAGACACTACGGAACATGAGATAAGGAATACAATTCAGCTTTTATCGAATATAGCACGCTCATTGAATGAGACAAAAGCCTTTTTGTGATGAAAAATCTTGAAATGAAATGCTACGCTTTCTGTAAATGAATAAAAATGCTCAACATCACACAAATAAGAGGGGCTCGCCGCCTCTCTTTACTGTTTCCTAAACATCTTCCAAATTATTTGCCATTGTGCAATGCAGTAACAATGAACAGCACTCAATCCTAAAACGTTTTTTTGAATGCAGGAACATATTCAAGTTGCTCTTAAATCCTCATTCATCAATGCTTCTCATCTATATATCACTACCACGCACTCCACGTGTGTCGAGACTATGGAAAGGATATACCCCCTATTACCACCTGAATTTTCATAAAGCAACCTGTTCTGAGAAAGAACCAATGTAGTATACATTCGAGATGATAGAGAGATTCTTGCAAACAAGCCCGAATTATTGGAGCAGTGGTCTAATGCAGAGCAAGTAGGAGAAAATTTATTTAAAACTAAAGAAGGACAAACTATCACTGCTCCAAAGCAAACATGCGACCTAACACAACCTATCTCAATTCACGGAGGGTGAAAAATGAAACGAAAATATTTTTATAGAACGGCCGTATTATCTCTTGCAGTTCTTGTGAGTGCTATATTTGGAACCTCTTCTTATAACGCTAATGCAGCACCGATTAATCACTCTATTCATGTCAATGGAACCTCTTTGCTCAAAGTGAATGATTATGACGTTTTGTACTGCACGCCGATTGGTCCCTACGTTAATGAAGAAAAACGTCTCATGGTTCCGCTTCGTTCCGTTGCCGAGCTTCTTGGCGCAAAAGTTGATTATAACGGTAAACTTCAGGAAGCAAAAATCAGGTGGAGGTCAAATGAAATTGTGTTTCAAAAGGGAGCGAAAACATATAAACTGAACGGTACTCCAGCACAGATGGACACTCAGCCCGAAGTGATTCAGGATGCCTTTGTCATTCCGCTTGGGGTATTAGTGAGAAGTATGAATATCCCGTTTGAGTACATGAACAACAAAGTAATTTTAAAAGATCTTGCTTTTGACCAAAGCAAGATTTTTCAAAAAGTAATAGAACTGGATCGAGGAAGATCCATTGTTGACAATCCTTCTGCACTGGATATTCAAAATTTCAATCTTGTGGAAGAGAAAAACTCAGCAAGCGAAACCAGAGGGAGTATCACAGTGAGTGGGTTAAATCGGACAGGCTCCACGATTAAAGAAGGAAAAGAAGATTTGCACATCATTGGCTTCTTTAATCAAACGGTGGAAATGGATGCAGATTTCGCGTCTGTAGATATCCCGGATCGAAAACGTCCAAAAGTTAATCAGGAAGGTCGCGTGTCTCAAAGTCTGTCGTATCTTAAAATAAATGACCCTTTGCAGTATATACTAGCTGCCGGAAGAACATTACAAACGAAGAATGAACGAAAATAGTAATATTCCATTGGACTGAGGCCTTTTAGTTTTGCCTGCAACCTCATTATTTTAAATAATAGATGTATAGGTTTCAATATCCTTCTTCAGTTCTTCAAAGGTCCACCCTATGCCTTAAATTTTTCATATCTACATTAGGTCTACAATTAAAAGTGATTAAAAGCAAAAACCCGCTCAGTGAGCGGGTTTCAGTATAGAGACGTGGAGAGTTGAACCCCTGTTCAAAACTTTCTCTGCTATTCATTAAAACATTGCTCCTCAAGCCTTATGTACCAGACTTAAGGAGCAATTAGTTTGTTACCCATTCCCAAGCAATCAAGTATTATTTCTTAATGTCCACATGTAATGTTCCATTGATCGTAGTTGTATTTACTGTAGCCCCCAGAACTTCTGAAACAAATCTAAGAGGAACCATAACCCGATTTGGATATTCCGGCATAATGGGAGCACTCGGCATCATCTTTTCTTCATCGTTCACGTATGCAACTTTGTGCCACCAGAATTTCGATTACATCATTTCAGCAAACTGTCACTTTAATACATTTTACCAAAAAAGTGATTGCATTTATTCCCCGCTAAAGCTTTTGGCCCACTCAGCAACCCTACGACTACTTTCTTCTTCTGACAAATCCTCGATCCTCGTCATAATAGACCATCTTACTCCACAAGGGTCTAGTATACTTCCGAATCGATCACCTGAAACAAAGTTTGTAACTGGTTCCCTTACTTTCGCTCCTCTTGCTACCGCATTTTCAATGACCTGATCAGCATTCATGACGTAAATTCCGAAAGAATAACACGCATTGTCTTCATCTGGCGGCAAGACCAATTGATATGCCGGATTCGCTGCTCCCAGCTGCAAAAAACCATTTCCAAAATCTAATTCCGCATGAACAATTATTTTATTGCCATTCTCATCAGGATATTCAGTAATATCCTTAACCCTTGCATTGAAAACCGTTGTATAGAACTCTATTGCTTCCGAAGGATTCTTCACTGTAATAAAAGGGGTAATAGATGTAAAGCCGTTGGGCATTCCCTTCTTTGTATATTTACCTGACACTCCCGTATATTCTCTGCTTTCAGTCATTTTAACTCCTCCTTTAAATGATCGTAATAGTTCAATTTTATGCTTATACCTTCATTGGATTGAATTCATCAACTCATAGTAATATTTGGATTCACGAGTTTTGTTAAGACTATACCAGGCTTCTAATGTTTTTGAAGAAAACACACCCAGAGCTTTTAAGACATGTACAGAAAACTCCAACGGAGCTGTTCCAGATGCAGTGATCAGTTTTCCATCCGTTACAGCAGACTCCACTTTGTAATAATTTTCGCCCGTGTAGTTGGGACAGATCATTTTAAGGTATTCCAGATCATTGCTTGTATGCCAACGTGAATTCAGCAATCCTGCCTGGGCAAGTCCCATGGTAGCACCACAAATCGCTGCAACCCATATCCCTTCCTCTAAACACCTCTCAGCTATTTTTAAGATGGGTTGGTGAATGGTTTCTGTCCATGTATCTCCACCGGGTAAAATCAATGTATCTGTGCTTTCAATTTTGCACTCATCCAGTTTGATATCTGGCAGGATTTTCAATCCGCCCATTGTAGTTACAGGGGTCTTTTCCATTCCCACGGTAACTATTTTGGATGGGACCAGCCCCTTTTTATAATATCTCCCCGAGTTCAGTTCGGCAGTTAAGTAACCGATCTCCCAATCTGCCATGGTGTCAAACACATAAAGATATACTGTATTATTCATTTGCAAATTCTCCTCATTTTATAATTCATCGAGTGATACCAATCATCCTTCGGTAATCAATGATTATCATCATTATAAAAAAGCTTCACTGACATCTGCTGTCAGTGAAGCTTTTAACGTTGATAATATTCCATTAACTCCGACGCAACAGCAACAAGTTTTTCCTTCAAACTCTGTGGTTCGATGACTTGAATGGATTTCCCATAGGGTAAGAGTAAATAAGGGACATATGTATGAAGTGATTTTTCCTCAAGCAAAAAGATGGCTTGATTGGATGTCCGCTCTTTTAGATGATGCCCCAAAAACCAATGCAGACATAAGTCATCCAATGCCTCGGACCTGCCTCCGATAGTTAAAGAAATTAAACTGTCCTTGCCCACTAAATCAGGTAATAGATTTTGCATAAAAAATTCACGGGCTGAAAAAGCTTCAGAACGCTTAAATATGATTGGAGTACGCTTGATTTGTAGAATTCGATCTGCCCGAAAGCAACGGATCTCATTTCTTAGGTGACAAAATGCAACAGTATACCATTTATTGTTCCAGTAGACCATTCCATAGGGGTCTATCACCCTATTCTTGGGTTGTTCTTCATGGCTTGTGCGATAATCCATTTCTACAGAGAATTCGTTGGCTATAGCCTGTTCTAATTCCGCCAATACCGGCTGAAGAGAAGGGTCTCCCATGCGGTTAATAACTTCAAATCCGGCTAAATGACGGCTAAGTATACTTTCCTGCTCTTGATTCGAATACATTTTCAATTTTGATGTCGCATTGTCTAATGCCTCACTCAAAGGGTATCCAGCTTCTTTTGCAAAAATAGCAGCATGAAGTAGTGCTTTTTTTTCTTCAATATCAAATAGTAAAGGTGCTCTGATAAAATTATTCAGCAGGCTATACCCGCCATTATGCCCCGCGTCAGATATTATAGGCACTCCACTGGCACATAGTGCATCAATATAACGATAAACTGTCCTTATATTTATTTCTAACTTTTCGGATATTTGTTTTGCAGTCATTTTCACACCCGAATTCAGCATCCATAGAATGGCCAGCATATTATCGTTTTTTGGCATAACATGAACCCTCATCTTTCATTTAAGCTCAATCTTATATATATCTTTTTATACTCCCTCTTACCACCTATTATATACTTTTTTCCACCTTATACTTCCCTCTCATATCTTCTAATTCCAGATTTACACATAGTAAATACCACTTCCAATGGTTCATTCTGTAAACTAAATCTCTCTTTTAACCGATAAATACATATGCTGGATTTATCAATAACCACATTACTAGCTGGGAATCTCATAATAACATTTACCAAAAACAACTATAGAAGGAGACACCTATGGAAAACATCGTGACGTACGGTCATATCGAAATCATGCCTTATGAGTTCGTCCGCCTTCATGAACTTAAAATCTTAAAAACAGTCAATGACCATGCCCGAATGATCTGTACAGGTATCATTTCGGAGAAAAATCGAGAGCTGTACGTACGTGCTTCGGATGAAGAAACCCAGGTCAAAGCTTTTGTTACGGACAAAAATGACAATCGACAGCCCCTTTTTCGAGGCATTGCCTTGGATGTGGAGGAAAAAGTCGTTCACGGGGTCCATTACCTGACCGTCGAAGCCATATCTCATACCTACGAGTTAGATATTAAGCGGCATCAACGCTCTTTTCAGAACCCCAAGCTCACCTATACGGGTCTGATCGAAAGTATTGTATCTGATTATTCCAAAGCCGAAGCCATGGATGTTGTATCCCATAAGAAGCCCATCGGTACCTTTATCATGCAATATGATGAAACCGATTGGCAATTTCTGAAACGGATGGCTTCGCACTTCTACTCTCCACTCATTCCTGCGGTGGGCTATGGAGTGCCAAAGTTTTATTTTGGCCTGCCTATGGGACTCAGCAAAGGAGAAATTAAATCTACGAATTATAAAGTAACCAAACGAGTAGCTGATTTCCAGACCGCCTCAGAGAATCATATCCCCGGCGTACGTGATGCTGATTTTATCCAATATGAAGTCGAGACGGAGAAATTGCTGGAGCCTGGCTACGAAGTGACCTTTCAAGGCCATAAACTGATCGTAGCTGAGGTGCTAACGGAGATGAAGGATGGGGTGCTGACCCATACCGCCAAGCTGTCACCACGAAGCGGCTTACGTCCGATTAAAGACTACAATCGCTCCATTATCGGCGCTTCCATTCATGGCAAGGTACTGAGCGTTCGTCGGGACAAAGTACGCGCCCAGCTTGACATGGACGATCAGCAAGATCCGAACACGGATTACTGGTTTCCCTACTCTACCATCTATGCATCTGCGGATAACACGGGCTGGTATTGTATGCCTGAAGACGGGGACAGCATCCGTATCTATTTCCCCAGTTATAAGGAAGAAGAGGGTTACGCGATCAGCTCAGTCAAAAGAGAACCACAACCTTCCGGGGGAAAATCTACTGCTACTTCTGGACATGCCACAGCTTCTGCTTCGTCTGCTGGATCAAAGTCTTCTTCGGCACTGTCTGCGGCAGCTCCTGCGCCAGATCGAATGGCTGACCCTGCCATTAAGACGCTGCGAACCAAATACGGCAAAGAAATCATGCTCGCTCCGGATCAAATCGTTATTTCTGGCAATGGCATGTCCATTGTCATTAACGATAAAACAGGCATTGATATTGTAAGCGGAAAAAATGTGAGTATTAGTGCGGCTTCGGATATTGTTATGAGTTCTGGTAACATCCAGCTTTCTGCCGGAAAAATTGAGTTGTCTGGTAAAGGCAATACCATTACGCTGGATGACAAAACGACCTTCTCCGGTACGGAAATCAAGATGAACTAACGGGAGGTTAGTAGATGGATAAACAAGCAGCGTTACAGCATTTTAAGGAACATCATTTTACACCCTTACTGGACATTCAGTTGGACATGCTGGAAGCCATGTTTCATCGCTACCAAGCTCAACTAATCTTCGATTTCAAAGAATCGTTTAGGGATTTGTGTATACACATTTTGAGCATGCAGCAACAAGGTCAAAAAGATCCCATTGGATATATCCACTACTCGTTTTTGCGTACTCAGATGCTGGAGCAAACCTACCTGTATATGGTCGAGGCTTATTCTGCTGAATGGTACGAAGATGATTCCGATTGCAAATTAACCTATGACGCTTCATGGGCCTATGCACCGATGAGTACCATGTTGGAAACCTTGGAACAGGAACGAAAAATATATATGGGGACGATTACTTCTGTGGACGTTGAACGAATGATGCTGGAATCCGCTCCTTTTTTCCACCAGTTTGTGAACTCCCTCCTGCGCTTAGGAATGGCAGAAGTGGTTCAAATGCCTGAGTATCTCGCCATTCATAAAGCTGATCGTGTAGCTATCCGAACGGGCGAGTACAAGGATATCAGCGAGAATCTATATGTCGAAGATCAGAAATCGCTTCTTGCAGATCAAGTGAGAGAGCAATTGATACATTCCAGTGAAGAAGAACCCTATGTTTACGAAAACCTAAAGCGGCTCTCTCTTCCCCACATTCACCTGATGCAAAAGGATTTGCGCTATAACGATTTTAGCCACAGTGACTTACGGGAAAGCCAGTTTCACAGCTGCATATTGATCGGAAGCATTTGGCAACGAGCGAATCTGGCAGGAAGCAGCTTTCAGGGATGCCTCCTGACCGACACGGATTTTAGATATAGCGATTTGAGAGGTGCTAACTTCAGCAGTGCCAGCGGACAGCCGCATCGGGAACATGGAGTTCGTGTGCCGGGGCTATGTGGACTTCGTTTTGAACACGCCAACCTGGATGGGGCCGATTTTACAGATGTACATTCGTTTGAACATGTTTGTTTTGAGGGGGCTACAATGCAAGGAACCCTTGTCCCGCGAAAGTACCAACAGCATTGGAAACTAAGCGAAGCACAGCGTCAATCTATTGTGTGGACGGAATAAGGAGGAATGTGTATGCGCCATTATTATGTGCTGGTCGATGATCATCGTATTTCCCGAAACATTAAACCGATGAATTTAGACCTTTTTAAAACGCCATTTGTTGGCATGCCTCCGGCTCAGGTTTTAGATGTTCATGCGACAGAAGATGCCGAGTACACGGACTGGCTACCGTTTTCACCCTCACAACCGCTATTTTCCGATCCTATGAAACGGATTCTAGAACTATACAATACACAAGCTCGTTTTAAGCAGTTGTATATCGTGAACCGGGAACCCAGCCGTCAGGAGCTATATTGGATTCCATCTGTTACCTCCGTGGATGGTATTTCGGAACAGACTGAATTTTATCCGCATGATCAAACCCTGAAACGCCTTGTGCTGGATAGTCAAAAGGTGAATGGACACCATTTTTTCAGACTCTCCAACGTGAGGGAACCTTATTTCATCATTAGCTTAGAGGCTGCTGAAAGTTTGCTGCGACGGAGTTTGAGTGGTTTTCGGCTACAAAAGCTAGAACTCTTATAAGGAGGTTCAACCTTGACGGAGCATTGGGATGAATTTTTTTTGAAACTGCATCATCAACAAACGTTGAAAGAGCAACTAAGTACAGCGGAAAACGATGAAAGCTGGATGATGATATCTATTGAAGCGGCGATGGAGGGAATTTTGAAAGGCTCACTAACCCTACCGAATGAACAGGAAATTCGATTTCAAACCCTTTCTGTCTTTGAAAATCAACACACCATTTCCCTGCCTGACTCTCTTATTCCAGAAGTTCGGGCTGGACAGACGGTAGATCCGTCGAAAAGCTTCGTTGTTCAGGACAAGCTGGGTGGAATCCTGTTAGGTCTGCACCAAAGCAGGCAAGAACTGGACCCCACGCAAATAGAAATCTATCAACAGCAGATGATTGAGCAAACGAGTCGCGCACAACCAAGTATGAAGCTCGTGGATGAAAAGGCTCTTTCTATTCATGATACCGTCATTGGTTGTTATGAAGCTATTTTTCTAGTTTCCCCCTCTCCCTATTATCAGATTGTCTTTGTGCGTTCCTGGCATGGCAAGGCTGTGATCGGAAGTTGCCAATTTAAGCTGGAGGATGCTCCCCTCTGGGTTCCCTTAACCTATGCCATGCTGCACACCGCAACATGGTCGGAGCTTTCTTGATTCTATACCTTTTATTCAAGGAGGTACTTGTATGTTTTTACCTTTACTTATTAAAGCTCTGGCTCAAGGTGCACTCAGCGGAGAACATTCTTATGTGGTGAGAGGAGCCAAGTTACAGTGCAGTCAAGGAACAGACCCTGGTGTGCTCAATATGATGTACAGCCACGGTGTTTTCATTAAAGATAAACCCGTTCTGAACGTGGACGATGCCATTTGTGGAGCCAATATTAGCAAAATCAATGCTTTTGGATTGTGTAAATTGAAGCACGGTCTTCCCTGTGAACCGGAGATTGCGTTTGGGTCCAAGTGGACAGGCGGTAAGGAAGACGTATTGATTGAGGGGGCACCTGCCCTACTCAACAATTCTACCTTAATGTGTAGCTGTCAAGGTGTACAAGAGGCGATATCCTCCTTTTTTGGTGCAGACAGCACGGGATCAGGTGGTGGAGGTATCATCTCCATTACTGATGACGGACAGGATGGTTGATTTTATCAAGCAAGGAGATTAAGGATGAACATCGTAGCGAAAGACCGCTTTACCTATCACCACTTACATGTCACTTGGCCCTATGGCAAGCTGCGTCTTCACAACGTCCATATGAGTCACGAGCTGGGAGAGCATGCTAGACTGGTGATCACGGGTAGTCTAGAAGCCGATCAAGCAGACACAATCATTACCAAAGCAAGCAGTGACGACGAAGTTGAGCTATGGTATTCCGATGCCAAAGATCAGAAGCATCCCTTATTTATGGGACAACTATACTGCTTAGATGTGGAGCACAGACATCAGGAGATCGTGGTAACTCTCGACGTCATTTCTCATAGTTTTAAACTGGATACGCAGCTCAAAAACCGCTCCTTTCAGCACATAAACCAGAAATATGTTGAAATCGTCGACGCAGTGCTGGCCGATTATAAGGGCTCGGACAAGATTGATGAAGCTTTTGAGAAAAAAGCGACAGGCCAGTTTATGTTGCAGTATCAGGAGTCAGATTGGACTTTTTTAAAACGGCTGGCTTCGCATTTGGGAGCCCTTCTCGTCCCAAATATCGTTTCACACCACGCACAAATTTGGATCGGTATTCCGCAAGCCAGACAGCATATTCATTTGAAAGAGGTTCCTTTTTCGTTGCAGCGCAAGATTGCTCCCTATCTGGATCAGGAGGCGAACGGCTGGAGATCTGCCAGCATCGGAGATTACACCCGGTATACCTTTGAGTGGGATCAAATGCTGCAATTGGGAGATGAAGTCGAACGCAATCACGAAACCTACGTCATCACCAAACGTGAAGGACAGTTGATTCGCGGTTTGGTTACTTGGTCGTATGAATGCGCCCTGTTGGCGGGCTTGAAGGTCCCTAAAATATATAATCGAACGATCATTGGCGCCGCTATTGAGGGGAAAATATTAGAGGTCAGCCGGAATCAGGTTCGATTGCATCTGGATATAGACGATCAGCAGAATCCCAAGGATGCCCAATGGTTCCCCTATTCTGCTGAAGGTAATCAGGTTTGGTATCTGATGCCGGAAAAAGGTGCGCAGGTGAAGCTGTATTTTCCAAGTGCTGACGAAGACGATGCGATGGTCATACAATCGGTTCGAACGAAACCATCCAGCGTTGCTGTCCCTTCATCTCACGCAGCTCAAGGTGCCGTGGTCGAATCGCCTGCAGTACGCCACCAGCGTAAAACGGCCGATCCCGGGGTCAAATCCTTTGCGAATCCGCAGGGAAAAGAAATTTCCTTAGGGAACTCCGAACTGTCGATGAGTGCTCAGGAAGGATCACTATACATCTCCATGAATACCCATAACGGTGTCAGCCTGAACAGCACCCAACGTGTACAAATTCAAGCCACAGGCAGTCTTAGTCTTTCGGCAGGTAGCATCCTGCTGCAAGGAACCAACGGCTTACACTTAAATACGACAACCGATACGTTGGATCTGGAGCAGGAAGTTAACAGCGTGAGTTCAGAAATCCAGCTTAAAGCTTCCCTCCATCAATACTACCCAGAACCGATTTTGTCTGACTTTGAGAAGCAAGTCGCTGAAAACGGAATCCAAAGTGTGCTCGGAGCACGCGTTAAGGAAAATGTAGGCGCCACGCTCAAGGGAGAATGGGATGCGGGTATAGAGTTTTTAAGCGGGGTATGGGACTCAGTTGTCGATATAGCGGATATGGGGACCATGGTAATGACTCCTTTCGTTATGCCGGGAAATTACACTGGTAAAGGTTTTCTGGAGCGCAATGAGACGCTCGAGGGTATTAAGGGCGGTGCGAAGTTTGGCTGGAACTATATTGCCGATTCATTCCAAGGGAAAAAAACAAAGAAAGATGTAGTTCACGACCTTGAAACCGTGTGGGACGGCATAAAAAGCATACCCGATCCGATTGAGCGAAAATTGAATAATTTCTTCCCTAATCCATTGACCGATACCAAACAGGAAAGTTACGACGCAGGATATGACAGTATCAAGGCCGTTGAACGTGTAGCAGATATTTATGGGTTTGTCAAAGGCGGCGCAAAGTTAGTTAGAAAGCTGGGTAAGTTGGGTAAAGAAGAAGCCTCCTTATCTAAGGGACTCAAGGAAGCTGAAGAAAGGAAAGCTGGTAAAGGAGGGACACCGGGGTTATTCGGAGATTCAGCAAAGGCCGACTCTGCTCTGGCCAAAGTTGGAGATGGAAAATTCAAAACGAATGCCATCCGTTTTCCAACCAATTTTGAATCCTTGGGGAGTTACTTGCAAAGTGTAGCTAGAAAGATGAACATCCGTATAACTAAAAGGTTACCCATTTTCGAAACTGCTGGAGGTCATTATCGGTTTCATGATCCTGGTCCTGACGTCCCACATTCTAAAGGTTCCGGTGCAAAGATTTCGCCTGAGAGACAAAAACAGATTGATGCGTTAGAATCAGGAGAGTATACAGGTAAGAGCACTAAGGGGACGGGAGAAGTTCCAAAGTTTAAACTTACTGAACCTTCTTTACCAAAGGGTGGCAAACCTAAAGGGAATTATGGAGAAGGAGATTCCCATGGAATAAAGAAGCAAAATGAAACAGCCGATGTATTGGCTGATAACGGCTATGACATTGAGATGTTAGATGAAATTGATGGTGGAAATGGTCATGGCATTGCAGAAGGGTCGAATCCAGATTTTCTAATCGAAGGAAATGTATTTGATTGTTATGCACCAAAACCAGATGGAAAGATACAAAGTATAATTAAAGAAATAGCAGGAAAGACGAAGAAACAGTCTGGAAGAATTGTTTTGAACATAGACAACTTTCCAAATGAAAAAGTTACCGAAATTATCGAAACAATTTTAAGAAAAGCAAATCCGAATGGAGATCTAAAAAGACTAGAAGAATTAATTCTAGTGAAGGATGGAAAGATTACAAGAGTGTTTGGAGGTTAAAAGTGAGATGGACTGTACGTTATTCTTAGTCTCAAATTTAGATAAAGAAACACTTAAAAGCATAATTTATGAAATAGTATGCGATACAGTTGAAGATAAAGTAACTAACTACGAAGATTTTTCTCGTCTTAGCTGTAAATACTTCACACTTGATATTGAAACAGAAGATATTATTAGTATTGATTTTTTAAGAGAAGAATATGGGATGAAAATTAATGCAGAAATTGGGATTCAATTATTCGGGAAATTATTCGAGGAAGGATTAGAAGTATTATTTAAAATTTTCGGTAATATTTTAATGGTTTTTAATCCTGACATGGTGTTTGTGGAAAATGGTACAGATCAAATATTCAGAAAAGAAAATGCTACTGTAATCATAAATACAAAGCTAGATCAATACCAGAAAAAGTATCTATCAAACAAGATAATTACTTCACTGCGATACCCATATATTTTCGAACAGTTATCAAACTGAAAGCAGGCTATAGAATGCTTGTTGGATATGAATCCACTCGAATCATGAACATTTTAAAGGTGGTGGGACTACCAAATGACGAATGAATCCATCATTCAACCAATAACACATATAAGCCATGTAATACCCGTATAAAGATTCCTCTATTTCGGTTGTAGGCACATCAAATGCTTTAATTTTATAACCTGAATAACGCTATTCCGTTACATCTAACAGGTTAATTATGGTCAGATACCACCATAATTGACCTGTTTTTGTTATCTTCGTTTTTTTCTTGCGTTTTTTCAAATTTACTCACAACTGTAGAATACGCCGATAAAATAGCAATAAATCGCATCTTTTAGGATAGGCACCGCCACTATTAGAGTAGGGCGGCAAAAACGAAAGATTTTTCATACGTCCGCAACTTAACGGAACATTTCAGCGATTCTTACAGCGAAGAAAGAACTCTGCTGACGAACAGTTGACATAGAGCAGGTAAGGATACGTTCTAGGCTCGCCTTCCTGACTTCATAGCCGCCGTGCGGCGGTGTAATCAAAAACGCATAAGGCAGGGATTGAAATGACAACAAGAGCGAGTGATTTCGTTTTGATTCAAAACCGCCAAGTCGCTAACGAGTACATGGACAAGGTAAGTCAAGATAGCGAGTTCACGTCACTTCATAAGGGATTTACCAAAGTGCCGCTTAAAATCCATCGTTGTTATGGCTTGAGCCAGTATGAGAAGCTGATACTGGTCGACCTTATCGCTTATATGAGCGACAAGGCTCAGTGTTACCCCACCTATGAGATGATTGCTCGAAATGTCGGGAGTAGTTAAAAAAAGCTTAAATCTATGTTTTTTCTACTTTCATTTATGTATTCCCCATCAACTCAAACTAAACTCACGCAAAAAATACACCCTCTAGCATTCACCGGATAAACCAAGAGGTTTGATCCAATGTCTACACTAGGGGGTGCTCTTCTATTCAGGCAAATTTTCTTTACCCCTTAACCGACCCGGCCGCAATCCCTTCCACAATCCGGTCACTCATGATGAGGAACACGAGCAAAATGGGCAAAATGCTGATCATCAATGTAGCTCCGATAGCTCCCCAATCGGTCGTATATTGTCCGATAAAGTTCTGGACGCCTACGGTCAGTGTTTTGTTTTCGTCCGAGCTGATGAACGTATTGACGAAAATAAACTCATTCCAGTTATAGATCATGTTAATAATAGATGTCGTTGCCATGACGGGGGTTGTCATGGGCAGTATGATCCGAAAGAACATCCGGTTGACAGAGCAGCCGTCCATAACGGCCGCTTCTTCCACTTCACGAGGCAAGGCGTAATAGAAGCCCAGCAAGATCATCATCGTTGTCGGCAGATTAAAAGCAACATACGACAGGATGATGGAGAGTGAAGTGTCTGTTAAATGCAGTTTGAGAAACATACTGAACAACGGAATCAAGGTAGAATGGACCGGAATCATCAGTCCGACCATAAAGAGCCCGAGGACCAGTTGGCTTCCTTTCCACCGCATACGCGTAATAGCAAACGTTACAAAGCTGGCTAGCAGCACCGTCAACGCCACGGATATGACCGTAATCCACACACTATTGAAAAAGTACCGCCCGATGTTGCCGCTGGTCCACACATTCATATAGTTCTCCCAATGCGGCTGGGACGGGAGTGCAAACGGCGGAAGGTTAAACACTTCCTGATTATTTTTAAGCGAGAACAGCATCAGCCACACCAGCGGTAAAAGCTGCGTCACCGCCAAGATGATTAAAATGATATACAAAGCGGCATAACCGACCCGATTTAACATTTTGCCGCGGCTAGCGACTCCAAGCGGATAGTTGGCGGCTGCCTGGGTTTTCATATCCGTTCCTCCCTCTTCCTGTCCTTTGTTACCCTCATCTGTTTGCAAGACTGGATTATGAATACTGGATGGTTTCACTTGTGGCCGTAACCTTACGGATCAGCCACGTAGCGATCAAACAGATGAACAGCAGGGCGAAGGCTGTAGCGCTGCCGTATCCAAAGTCAAAGCTGCGGAATGCCTGGTGGTACATGTATGAGGCCATCACTTCACTGGCTCCATTCGGTCCACCGTCCGTCATGACATAGATAAGGTCAAAATATTTAAGCGAGCCGACAATGGACAATATGATCGTAACGTTAATCACCTCGCGCAGCAGGGGCAATTTGATACGAGTCGCAATCTGCCAGGCACTGGCCCCGTCGATCCGGGCAGCCTCCATCAGCGTTTCGGGAATGTTTTTCAGCCCGGCATAGTAGATCAGGATATAAAAGCCTGCATATTGCCAAATAATCGGGATAAACAAGGCAATCAACACCAGAGACGGATTAGCTAACCATTCAGGTGGGTTGTGAACGCCGACCGACACCAGTAAGGAATTGAGCACTCCGTTCGTTGGATGATATATTTTGAGCCATAGCTGTGCGATTGCTACAGAAGACAGCAGCATGGGAATCAGATAAATTTTCCGCAGCAGATTCGCTCCCTTGATTTTCCCTGACAAAATCATCGCAATGACCAGATAACCGATCAGACTAATGCCTGAAAACAAGGCCAACAGCAGCGAATGCCAGGCACTTTGCCAGAACGCTTTGTCTGTGAACAAATGTTGATAATTGTCCAGCCCCACAAAAGTCATAGAGCCGATTCCATTCCACTGATTCAGGCCGTAATAGCCGGTCAGTACGATGGGTACATATATTACGGCGAATAACAGCAGCAGAGAAGGCAATACATATAGAGCAATAACAAGCTTATTCGACATGACCTTTTCCACGGTCGGACCTCCTTAGGTGGTCAATTTCAATTCCCTTTCTCGATGGCAGCCTTATGCTGGTCGGCAAATTGTTGCGGTGTCACCGCTTTACCAAACAACGCCTGAATCATATTCAAATGCACCTGCGCTGCATTCGGCTTCATCTGTACATCGGCGAACAATGTAATGCTGCTAGCTTGATTCAGTCCGTTCAGCAAACCGACATACAGCTTGGGCAATTTTTCTTTGGAGGTGTCCACTTTCGTCGCCGGAATTACGCCCGCTTGTGTGACTGATTGCTCTCCCCATTTGACTACGAAGTATTCAACGAACGCTTTGGCCTCTTCTTTCACCTTGGAATTTTCCGAAACGAACAAGCCTACTCCCGGACCTCCTACCCAACTGTTCTCGTTGCCCTTGCCGCCTGCAACCATCGGGAATTTAAAGAAGCCAATTTGATCTTTAAATGCTTGTGGGATTGCGGGATTGGTCGTAAAATTCGGTAATTCCCAAGTAGCCATCAAATACATAGCTGCCTTATCGTTCATAAACTCGGATTTTCCCTCATCATTGGACAAGCCGTTAAATCCTTTGTTAAAGGCATTCATATCCACAAGCGTCTGGACTTCAGAGGCCGCCTGAATTAAACCAGGGTCATCGAACGATCCTGAACCGTCAATCGCTTTTTTCAGCGTTTCGTTACCCGCTATACGCTCTGCCAGATACATGTACCAGAGTGAGCCGGTCCAGCGGTCTTTATTGCCCAATGCAATCGGTGCAACTCCATGATCCGTAAGTGTTTTCACAACCTGCTTAAACTCGTCAAATGTCGCAGGTACCTTCAAGTTGTATTTTTGGAATATGGCTTTGTTGTAATAAATAGGTGTAATATTCAATTCAATCGGAAGCGCATACGTTTTGCCATTCAGCGCATAAGCTTCGGTCGTTCCCGGTACGAATTTGTCCTTCAGCTTGGAACCATTCAACAGGTCATCCATCGGTGTAAATAATCCACCTTTAACGTATGGCTCCATAAAGCCCGCTGCCCAGGTGATTCCGATATCCGGCAATTCATTGGAAGCTGACAGCACTTTGAGTTTGTTTTTATATTGTTCATTTTCCAGCACTTCCTGCTGAATGACGACATTCGGATGATCCTTTTGGTATTGATCTATAATCTGAGTCACAAGCTTGCTCTGCTGTGCCGAGCTACCCTCTGGCCACAGGTGCATCATTTTGAGTGTAACCTTTCCCCCTTCTCCACTGGAACCGCCTTGACCATCCTTACCAGCACCGCAACCGGATAGCACCAGCATGAATGACAGCAGCAGGGTCAACCCAGCAAACCATTTTTGATGTGAGCGCTTACGTAAACCATACTTGTTGGACATCGTTAGACCTCCGTTTGTTGTATTTATATTTTTTGTAACCGTTATCATTTGTAAGTTTAGCACTCCATTCCTGCTTCCAACAGGGTACGCTCATTGGGTATAATTCCACTTTTATTGGGTTTGATCTGCCTATACGTCAGTCGATATTCTCCGGCCCTGTACGCATCTGCTGCCTGTAGCGGCTGGGACTTACCCCCTCGGTCGCTTTGAATACTTTAATAAAATATTTATCTGTTCGGTAGCCTGATCGCTCGCCGATTTGGGCAATCGTTAACTGGGTATGCAACAGCAACTCCTTAGCCCGTTGGATCCGTAGCCGATGCAGATATTCGCTGAAGGACAAACCACTTTGCTCCTTGAATAAAACACTAAAATAGCTGGCATTCAGGTGTGAATGCGAGGCAGTCTGCGCCATCGTAATGGATTCGTGAAGATGCTCCGCCATATAGGTGAAGGCACGTCGTACCGGATCACTAAGAGTAGTCGCCTGGAGATCCAGCTCTAGCAGAACAGGGTCAGCCAGCTTGTCCAGCTTCTCGTACCTCTGCCGCTCCTCTTCCAGCCGAAGCGCTTCATTGACCGCATTCAGCAGCTCCTGCTTATCAATCGGTTTGAGCAAATAATTGACGGCTCCCAGACGAAGAGCCTGCTGGACATAATCAAACTCCGCATAACCCGAGATGACAATGATCGCTGGTCGTCGTGAATCCCGTTCCAGAGAGCGGATTAAATCCAGCCCACTGAATTCCGGCAACCGGACATCCGTAATCAACAGATGAACTGTCTCCGCTCGCAGTATATTTAATGCTTCCAAACCATTATCGAATGTCACAATCCGGTATTTCCCGGCGGCCCATTGCTCCAATGTCTGGTGAATCCCCTGACGTGTTCGCTGTTCATCGTCTACAATGACAATGGTTTTGGATGAAACACTCATTCCTACCGCCCTCCATATTCATCAGGAATTTCAAAAGTGACCACAGTTCCTTCCTGCTCAGCACTATGTATCAGCACACCGTCCGTTGGATAAGATGCGCTGTCATAATAAAGAGCAAGCCTGCGCTGCACATTCACTAGTCCCATACCAGTTCCCTTGCTCTGGCAGGCTGCTCCCCCCATCAACGCTGTACGCACAGCTGCAAGCTCTTCCAGTGTCATTCCAGGTCCGTTATCTATGACCGCGATCTTGGTCCAACCCGATCTGGTCGAAGGAGTGACACTAATTTCAACACGGCCGTTGCCGATGCGATTTTCGACACCATGCAAAATGGCATTCTCTAGAATAGGCTGGATCAGCAGTTTAGGAAGCGGAATTCTGGCTGCCTCCGAAGGCATATGAATTTGCCAACTCAGACGTTCACCCAGACGCATCTCCATCAGTTCCAGATAACGACGGATTTGCGCCATTTCTTCCCCGAGTGTCACCCAAGAGTCATGGTGAGCAGGTTCGATAACATAACGAAACAGCCGCGACATGGACACCATCAGCCCGGCAAGCTCCTCCTCTCCCTTCTCCTGTAGCGACCAGTTGAAAGCATCCAGCGTATTAAAAAGAAAATGCGGATTGATCTGCGCCTGCAGAGCTTTAAGTTCGGTTTGGCTTTGTAAAACCTCCTTCTCGCAAATAACACGGATCAATTCATTAATATCGACAATCATTGTGTTGTACTCTGCATTTAATTCTCGCAGCTCGACCGCTGCTGCCGGTTCTGGATTCAGTGCCAATGCCCCTTCCCGTGAACGACGCATCGCCTGAATCAAGTGACCTATCGGTCTGGTAATCAACGTAGACAACATAAAGGACATGAACAGGAATAGCACGGCACCAAGAGACGCGGAAATGATAAGTGTAGTCCGTAAAACCGTAATTCCGTCTGTGACGACGCTAACCGGAATCAGGATCAGCAGCGACCAGCCCGTCCGCTCCGACTGCTGAACTGCCTTCACATATTCCCGCTCCCCAATATGAACCGTCTGTGTCTTGCTGTGCAGTACACCTGACAAATCCGTCTGGTTCATTGGTTCACCCGACAGCAGCTGGCCTTGTCGATCTACAAGCAGCATAGTTTCATCCGCTTCTTCATTGACCGCTGTCGCACCATTCAGCCCAAAATAACTTCGCTCCATACGGGTAATCAAGTACCCTCCACGTGAGAACCAGCGATCCACCAGGCTCACCTGCCGAATTGCCAGCAGTGACCGGGAGTCTTCGGGATCAATGCCGATCCAGACCAGTCTTCCCTTCATCTGATTCGCTTCCCGGATGTCTGCTTGTCCAATACGTTCCTCCAGACTGCCCTCTCTAATCGGAAACAACATCTTTCCTTCGGCGGTATACAGCTCCAGTGAGCCGACACTCGGCATATATGCCTGATAGGTATGCATCACTTGCAGTAGTGATTGACGCTGTCCGAAATTCACCTTGACCCCGTTGCGCTCCTCCAGCAGAATATGCTGAACAGACGGGTGATTCGCGACCTGCTCCGTCAAGCTATCCATCTGGCCGATTAATGCATCCAGCCTACCGCTTGCTTGTACCGCAGTCTGACCAATATGCCGCTCGGCACTGTCTTTTAACAGGTGAGACACATTGAGATAAATGAACGCCCCCGCCACACTCATCATAATGAGCATCACCAGTATAAATCCGATAAAAATCTGATTACGTAATGTGTTTAATGGCTGAAACCTTGACCTTGAACGCATAAGCCTTCTCCCCCTGAACCATCGCAGAAAAATGGGTGATGATAACGCTTTCCTTTTCCTATTCTATCGCATCGTTCGTCTTTGTTGGCATATTTTCAGCAGAGATTAATCAAAATGGGCAGGAATGCTATGAAATAGAAAGGTCGTAGGGTAAACGAAAAAAATGACTCCCGACAAATGCAGGAGCCATCTACTGACCAGTTACACCGAAGCTTCTTTCAAATCACCCAAACTAAGGTACCGTCCAAGCTCCGAAGCTTGCATATGAAATGGGTATCCTATTGGAGCGCAGCCAAAATGCGGTCGCACAGCTCCATCGTTTTCACGTTATCCCGTCCACTTGAATCAGGCGTCCGTCCTTCTTGGCAGCAGTTCATGAAATGTGCGATTTCACCAACAAAACCGCGCAAGTACAAATCACGGTATCCGCCCGACATCGCGGAGGCTGACGGTGTCAGAACCGTATCGTTTTCCGCAAGGGATTTCCAAGGAAGCTCTGTATGACTCTCCGACTTGTGAATGATCAGTGTATTCACCTCATCCGCGTTCGCAAAACCATGATCAAAGGTTACCGTAAACCCTTCACTCTCGCGTGTCCATGCTGTCATACCTGCGAAGTATAGGCTACCCACTACACCATTTTCAAATTTCAGGGCAATCGTATGGGAAATACACTCGCCGTTATCGTTCGCAAATCCGGTAACCTGCGCCACTTCTCCGAACAAATAACGTACCAGATCGACCATATGAACCGCCGCTAGCTTCATGAAATCTTCGCCGGTTTTACAAAACAGGGTACTGTCCACGAGAAATTTTGCCTGAAATGAGCGTGCGGTCCCAAGCGAGCCACCCTCAATCAATTCTTTTAATTTTATGTATACAGGCGCGTAGCGCTTCATGAAACCGACCATCAGTACGACACCCGCTGCTTCTGCCGCATCTGCAATTTGGGCTGCTTCCTCGGCATTCCAGCCCAGTGGCTTGTCTACAAAAACATGTTTTCCAGCCTTAATGCAGTCCAGTACGAGCGAAGGATGATCTGCCGCTTGTGCAATCACGACAACTCCATCACAGTCTTCCTGCTCCAGCATAGCCTTGTAATTGTCATAAGGTGTGCCGCTGCTTCCAAACTGCTGAAGTGCTGTCTTCGATCTGCTTAGATCTCTAGTCGCAATCGCCTGAATTTCAGCACCTGCCCCAATGACAGCAGGATATATATTCGTTGAAGCGTGAAAGCCCGCCCCGATAAAACACAGCTTCGCCTTGCTCATGTTAGTCCCTCCCATGTACACACTAAAATAATCCGATCCCATCGTACCATATTGCCGAAGTATATATACAGTGGCATAAAGATAAAGGACATGATTCTTAAGGAGAACAAGATAAAAAAACCTTAACAAAGATAATCCCTTATCCTTGTTAAGGCTCTGTCTGTATCACCAGCAACAATCCTTAAAAATACATTCAATTACAGGGTTCAGACATTATCTTGTGGATAACGAAGCCCATTTTTGCTCCAGCCACTGATCAAATTCAGCACCCTTGTCACCTTCATAGATGTCATAAATATCGACTCTCATCTTGTGCAGCTTCTCGCGAAAATCGTTATAGGTATGGTCGGCTGGTAAGCTTTTTTTAATCCGCACCAGAATCTTCGTCAGGCCCTTAACAAGCTCACCCTCTTTGCGCACAGGCGGCTGTACATTCTCGCCCCATTCCTGAAGTCTGCGGTAAGCGGCTTCCTGAACGGCATATACCGTATCATTATTCAAACGGTGTGTCAGCAAGTCAATCGTCTGCTGGTTCTTCCATGCACCCAGATCATTTACCGCGGCTAGGCGTGTTTTCCAATCGGAGGTTCGGTTTGCAGCTACTTTAAGCTGCTCATATACATCTGCAAATTCTTGCTGAGTTTCGTTGTTTTCCAAAATCATCTCATCCTTTTCTAAAAATCACTATATTATTGTTCATCACGATTGCCGTTTGTTAAATATAACATACTTGCAGGTCTTCTTCTAAAAAAAGATAAAAAGAAATGTATCGGACATAACATGGTCAGAAGGCATTCATTCGCCTCTGTTGTCTGCCGCTGAAAGGCATCGTAAATTCCTCCAGATATCGGGGTAGATAAACCGTATTTGGAAAAGGGGAATTTACAGAAAATCTGCACGTGCTGGTGTAAATGCATCTAGCAGAATACCGCCATCCTCCAGTGGGATACAGCCATGAAGAGTATCGGATGGAAAATGGATGCTGTCTCCTTCTTTGACAGTCTGCACTTCCTTTGTTTCGCCATTATCGATCATGAACTTAAAGCTTCCCTTTATTACATAAGTGACTTGTTCATGGACATGCTTATGCAACAGGATCTCCCCTGTTTGGGCTTTAGCAAACATCACTTTGACATACATAAGCTGGTCACTGTGGGCCAGCACTTTCCGGGTGGTATTACTGTCAACGATATCAATTTGAATATCTTGATCGTTAAAAAACATGGATAATTCCTCCTCTTTTTAAGGCACAAATGATTTAGATAAGTTATTTTGGAAAAACTCATAAATCGATTTAGTTTAAAACCAGCGAAAAATAAGCCAAAGTACTCCAGAAAGAGTAGTAAAGTCGGGATCGGCGAACGTTACCCCTTCGGCACCCAAAAAAGAAAAGAGCGGCAAGGTGAGAGCCGGCAGCAGACAGAGCAAGAATCCATTAAGACAACTGGAAATAACAGCTCCTCTGAAACCACCGCTGGAATTGCCGAATATCGCGGCTGCACCACCAGCGAGGAAGCAGGCCATGATCCCTGGCACAATGACAGGCAATCCGATAAACGGGAAAAGAAAGACGCAGGCAACGCCTGTGAAGAAGCTGACCAAGAAGCCTACCAACGCGGAATTGGGTGATTTGTCGAACAGTACCAGAACATCCACACCAGGGATTGCTCCAGGTGCGAACACTTGGGAGAAACCTTTGAAAGCGGGTACAATTTCAGTTGTGAACAGCTTAACACCTGCTTTTGCGATATACAAGCCGGCAGCAAAAATAGCTGACTGTTCGAGGATGAAGACGATATATTCTTTGCCATCAGATAATTTGCTGACATAATCAGAACCAGCAACCAGTCCAGATACCAGTAAAAGCACAAGCATCGTCAAGGTCGTTGCAACATTGGGGTCGCGCAAAAAACTGATGCGGTCATTAATTTTTACATTTTCGGTGTCATTTTCACGGTTGCCAAAAACTTTCCCTAAATAGGTACCTAGAATGTAAGAGGTCATGGAAGCATGAGCAATCGTATATTCATCCGATTTAATAATGTTTTTGCTGGCATTCCGGAGTAGGTAAGGAAACACCGCCATATAGCTCCCAATTACCAAAGAACCGACGATAATCGTAGTTAGCGAACTCAGACCCAGACCTTTCATAACGGCTGTAGCGGCAAAGCTCATAAACAAAATCAAGTGAAGAGACAAATAAATGTACTTGAACTTGGTCAGGCGTGCAAGCACGATGTTAAGGATCATGGAAAAGAGCAGAATGAGTGCAGCATCCGCCCCGATCTGATCAATGGTCAGTGCCATAATGGCTTCATTGCTTGGTACGACACCTTTAAGGTTGAAGGCATAAGAAAAAATTTGGCTGAAGTTAGTGAGAACGCCACCTAAAATTCCGCCGCCGACCTTGATCATGGTGAAGCCCATAAAAGAAAGGGTAGTTCCCGTAATGATCTCTGATACTTTCTTCCTCTGGAATATAAGGCCGAGTAATGTCACAATCGCGATAATGATGGATGGCTCCCTGATAATGCTCATAAACATTTCCATAGTGATCTCCGACTTTCTTTTATTTATTTTCCATTCTTACTAAATCGATTTAGTAATACTCGAAAAAAATTTCCCTCTCGGGAATGTAAAAAGAAGCAGAATCATTTTTTTGTGAATTAATTCACAACTCACTCCATACATTATTCGTTTAAGTTTCCATTCCTCCCCTCTCTTCAATCGCAATCATCACTAAAATCAGGACATACATAAATGAAAGGGTATTCATGACTCGAATCATAAGATCATTATAGCTCTTTATTTTCTTTTTACAATAGAATTTATAAAAACGTTTTCAAAAAGATGAAAAGGACTTATTCAATCATTCAGTTCAGTTTTTGGACAGATTCTCTGTGGTTAATGACCGGATTCATTCGGATGATTTCTGACAGCTCCTCATGATCCTGTTCTTTTTGATCAATTTTCTCCAGCAGTAGCCTGGCACTTCTTTTCCCCATTTCAAAACTCGGCTGGGAAACGGTTGTGATCGGCGGATTATAAAAAGATGCAAAGGATACATCATCTATGCCAATCAAGGAAAAATCATTAGGTATGGTCAGATGATTATTTTTTGCATAAATCAGCACCTGCTCCAAAATCATGTCATTCGTAGCAATGATTGCGGTGGGCGGATGCTCCATATGGAATAGTTGTCCAATCAGATTAGGCATTTCATCCAACCTGCCGCTTTTGATATAGTTTTCATTCACTGATATGTCATGTTTGCCCAACGTATTTCGATAACCTGACAGCCGCTCACTTCGTGTGGTGATCGCTTTTTTGCCTAAGGGGAACGTGATAATCCCAATGTTGTTATGACCATGCTCAATGAGTGCTTCAACCGCAAGCTCGCTGGCCTTTTCATTATTCAACAGCACTGTGTCTACACTGATTTCATCGATTTTTCGGTCCACAAACACGAAAGGATAGCCATTCTTGGCAAGGGAAACATATAATTTCTTGTTCTCTTCCGTCGGGAAAATGATAAGTCCATCCACTTGCCGAGCAATCATCGACTGGACATACTTTTTCTCTTTGAGCGAATCATCATCGGTATTGCAGACAATGACCTGGACATTTTCCAGTTGGCATTCATCTTCAATTGCACGCACGACTTCTGTTGTAAATCTCGATAAAATGGTTGAAGAAATAACCCCCACAATGAAGGTCTTCTTCTGCTTGAGACTACGTGCCACCTCATTAGGTATATAACTGAGATCCTCAATCGCTTGCTCGATCTTCTTCTTAGTGTTTTCACTCATATAGTTGTATCTCTTTTGCAGAAACTGCGAAACTGTACTCTTCGACACCCCGGCACGTTCTGCAACTTCCTTCATCGTTGTTACCATAATTACCCTCCTTTCTTTTTCTGCATGTCAGGCGTATTAATTTTCAAATATATATATTCTGCAACCTGTATGTAAAGTGAATTTCACTTTATTATATACCTTCTTTTACAGCAGGAAAATATAATAAATGAGGAGTTAGAGCGTGCCCTCCACCTCATATATAACCGCCCCCACAAATGCTGGACACTTAGCTTAACCATCCGTTGTTACGAATCTATTGAATTCGAACGAAATCTTAGAAATATACGAATTTTATGAACTTGTTTGATGGAAGATTTGAACATAAAATGAGAATGTAATCGGTTACAATTTCTTTTAAATAAAGGAGGAAGCAGAATTATGAAGAAAAAAGGACTGAAAAAAACATTTTTCATCATTACCTCCCTCGTAATGGGCTTCACACTGTATGGCTATACTCCCGCTTCAGTAGATGCAGCCAGTGTGAAAGGATATTATCACACCCAAGGAAACAAGATTGTAGACGAATCCGGGAAAGAAGCGGCATTTAATGGCCTGAACTGGTTCGGTCTGGAAACTCCTAATTACACCTTGCATGGACTGTGGAGCCGCTCAATGGACGACATGCTGGATCAGGTGAAGAAAGAAGGCTACAATCTGATTCGTCTGCCTTACAGCAATCAGTTATTCGATTCCAGTTCCCGTCCAGACAGTATTGATTATCACAAAAACCCTGACCTGGTCGGATTAACTCCGATTCAAATTATGGACAAGCTGATCGAAAAAGCTGGACAACGCGGTATTCAGATTATCCTTGACCGTCACCGTCCAAGCTCAGGTGGGCAATCCGAGCTGTGGTACACATCCCAGTACCCTGAGTCTCGCTGGATTAGCGACTGGAAAATGTTGGCTGATCGTTATAAAAACAATCCTACCGTCATTGGTGCGGATTTACACAATGAGCCACACGGTCAAGCAAGCTGGGGCACAGGCAATGCCTCCACAGACTGGCGTCTGGCGGCACAACGTGCAGGGAATGCGATTCTGTCCGTGAATCCGAATTGGCTGATTCTCGTAGAAGGTGTAGACCACAATGTACAAGGCAACAATAGCCAATACTGGTGGGGTGGCAACCTGACAGGTGTAGCCAACTATCCTGTCGTTCTGGACGTACCGAATCGTGTCGTATATTCTCCTCATGATTACGGCCCTGGTGTGTCTTCGCAGCCATGGTTCAACGACCCGGCCTTCCCGTCCAACCTGCCAGCGATCTGGGATCAAACCTGGGGCTACATCAGCAAGCAAAACATAGCTCCGGTGCTGGTCGGTGAATTCGGCGGTCGTAATGTTGATTTGTCTACTACTGAGGGGAAATGGCAAAATGCACTCGTAGACTATATTGGTGCCAACAACCTGTACTTTACGTACTGGTCCCTGAATCCGAATAGCGGCGACACAGGCGGTCTGCTGCTGGACGACTGGGTTACCTGGAATCGTCCGAAGCAGGATATGCTGAGCCGGATTATGAAGCCTGTTGTTTTCGTAGCAGAACAAGTGAAAGCAACCGCCGAATAGGCACAGGGCTTCACTTCACTTATTGAAAAAGCCGATTTTCCTCCTTCAGGCCAGATTATGCTGGGCTATGAAGATGTGGAGAAACGGCTTTTTTTTGTGATACCTGCAAACCTCCAGGATTACACTCCACGTGTGTACATGTTTTCCTCCCCTTCTTGACGCCTTCTATCCAGTTTTATACATTGTAAATTTCCCATCGAATGGGGCATTTTGTAAACTAAATCTCTCTTTTAACCGATAAATACATATGTTGGATTTGAACTCAGGAAGGAAGATTTCATGTGATTGTTTGGAAGGGTTTTGGTATTTTAAACATCGTTGTTCCAGGGATTTTATTTGTTATAGTCGGGAGTTTAGTATCCGCTCTAGGGCTTGACTCCATAGATTCCCGGCTACCGATGGCTTTTGTGTTCATTATGTCGGGGGTTATTATCTGGTACTTGGGAAAAGCGCTTAACGCCGACTCGGACAAAGTGCTAGTTGATATGGAAACGGGGCAACGCTATCGAATGGGAACCCAGCACAGTCTGTTTTTTATCCCCATGCATTATTGGGGCCCTGCCGGTCTAGCGATCGGATTTATTTTAATCGTTGCATCGATATTTATATAACGTTGATTGCAAACATGGGCTATCCCGAACACCACAATGCGAGTCAGTTGCTCCCATTGTGGTCTTTTTCCTTTTCGCAGGTCAATTATGATCAGATACCACCATGATTTACCTGTAGGCCAATGAATTTGGGGCAGGCAGGTGAAAACCTAGCTCATATTTCGCCCCAGCTGCTCCACCTTGCTCAGCCAATCGTTGCGCTGCTGATCCGATAATTTATTCATGAGATCAATCGCAGTAGAATGCACCGGTTTGACACCACATAGATGCAGCGTGGAATCCTTCATCATCCGATGTCCAGGCTGTCCCTGGAAAAATCGGTAGTACCAATGCGGACCGTCCATCGTTGTAATGAGGCGGGCCGTTCTTCCTTTTAGAAGCTTGTCAGGCAGGGGTTTTCCTTTTTGATACTTAAACGCAAATCCCGGCATAAAGGTACGGTCAATGAATCCTTTCATTAATGCAGGCAAGCTGCCCCACCAGATCGGAAAGACAAAAACGAGATGTTCTGCCCATTTAATCGACTCCTGTGCTTGGATCAAATCAGGTTCCAGCGGTAATTTATTACGATATCCACCTAGTAGATTTGGATTAAAGTCCAACGCGGATAGCTGCAACAAACGAACCTCGGCCCCTGCAGCCTTCGCTCCTTTTACATAGGATTGAGCCAGCGCTTCCCCATAACTGCCAGCGACCGGATTCCCTTGAATCACCAATATTTTTTTAGACATATAAACCACTTCCTACCTTCATATTATGATTTTAGTTAGAAAACACTAACTTTATATTTAAAAAGAAAAGGTCACTACTGACCTTTACTTAATAAAGCAGTTAAACGTTGTTTGACCTCTGTTGCAAATGGAACCAACTGCTGTGGAAGTTCACCTTCCAGGCTGGACACGGACAAGCGTGTAATGGCTCCAATGATGAGCACACCGGATAGCAGAGCATCCTGCTTCGGCAGTTCACCTTGTTGAATCCCCTGTTCGATGAATTCAGTCAACGCCTCCAGCGGCTGACGCACATTCTGGCTCTGACTTGCTTCAACATACAGCTCATGGTGCTGTGATAGTAGAAGCAAACCATACTGGTCCTCATCATGCATATCCAGCACTTCATCCACCAGTTGATGGAAACGACTAACGAAGTTCCCACTCTGCTTGCGATAGAAGTCAATTAATGTGGTGTAGCTATTACAATATTGCCCGAATACTTCCAAGGCCATCGCATCTTTACTCTTAAAATGCTTATAAATCGCGGCATCCGTCACACCAGCAGCCTCTCCAATTTCTTTGACTGAAATCCCGTCAATTCCTTTGGTTGCAAATAAGCACATTGCTGCCTGCAGAATATCTTTCTTTTTGCTGTCTACATGTGTTTTCTTATTCATAAGATTATAGTAAGTGATAACTAACTAAAATGCAAATTATATTTATGCAGGCTCATTCTGTCTTCATACTTTCATTTGAAATATATTGAATTAAACCTAAAAACCATGTTTTATAAGCGATTAATCATAAATACCCTAAATAATACGTGCATCATCCCATTTTATTCATATAAAAAAGATATGTAACCGAATAAAACGGGCGCTAGGACAGGTGGGACTAATTATGCTTGAGGTGCATGCAGTCACCCAGCAGGGAAAAGACTCAGGCAGTCTTGGATATGGAGCGACGAGCACATTTCCCCGCTGCAAAAAGTCGTGCAAGCCATCCATGACCAAGGCCCCAAAGCCGATCTTCAGCTTTGGCGTGTCGGTCGCAAAGGCTCGTTGCCCCAAGAAACAGCTGTATCTGCCTCTGGGTTGCCTCACCGCAAACAGTATCATCCACTGGATCGCACACTAAATTGGACAATTTCCACAATAATAGGTGTGCCGGAGAGAATTGCCTCTCCTTCGTTAAGACGAATCGTCAGCGATGAAGGTGTTAGGCTATACAATGTGCTTTCTTGTATCATTCCATTAATGTATAGATTGGCATAACTGTTACTTCCGACATTAAACCGCTGAAAAGCCTCCTGCACACCATCTACAGAAAATTGATCCGCCATAATCGTGACTGAAGAATCAATCTGGTCAGGAGCAAAATAAAAATACCGCTCAGCCGTAGGAACAATTTCAATATTTGAAATGTCAGCTGCCGGGCCGGTTGGCCCTGTTATACCTCGGGCTCCAGTAGGACCAGCTATGCCCTGCGCTCCAGTAGGGCCGGGTACTCCTGTTGCACCTGGACTTCCTTGGACTCCAGCCGGACCTGGCACTCCTGGCGCTCCCTGTGTTCCTGCTGGACCCTGTATTCCTGGTATTCCTTGGATTCCCGGTGTTCCCGCAGTTCCCGGTATGCCTTGTGCTCCTGCTAAACCTGGAATACCTTGTACCCCTGTCAAACCGGGAATGCCTTGTGCTCCTGCCGAACCCGGTGCAGCTCGCTTTACCGTCTGGCCCATTCTTCTCCTCCGCTTGCTAGGAGTATTTCTATACCGACGTTGCATGATTAGCTTTGAATGCTTTTTGGCATGGAACCCCGTTTTTGTTCTACCTTTGAATGGATAATTTGTTTTACATTTTTTACGTTTGTTGATCTTGTAATGTACGGTCCTCTTTCCTAGCCTCCTTAGTGATGAATCGCGTCTCCTCATACCAGCTGTATACACCTCCTTCTCACATGCTTATTTATGTAGTGTATGCACATCCCCCTTTAGGGTTTTAGGCATTCGTACCATATAGAGATTTGCAAGTATTCTATTCCATCTATGTTTGTAGCAGAATAAGGCCTTCTCCTTTTACCCTATTATTAACAAAAAGGTTAATATGCCGTTACCGAATAGGTTAAAAAATCATTTATTAATTAAGAGCCAGTAAAATGGTTCATACCACAAAGAAAGGAGATAAGAACCATGCCAATCATAAAACCTGTATATACAGCAGTAGCTACTGCTCCCGTAGCAACTGGTGGTGCCGTAACCACGACTGTAACCCCAGCCGTGACTCGTTTTTTTGCAACAATTACAGCCGGGATGATCGGCGCAACAACAACAACTGTTCCTGCCGCAAGCTTTGTTGATGACGCAGATGCTCCAGTTGTTGCTCTGCCGACATTAGCGGCTACGGATTCTGCTAATTATTATATTAATGGAGTGATTCAGCAGAGTTCCTTATTCACCCTAAGCACGGCAAGTCTGGTCATTGACTCCGTAGATATTACACCAGGTGTCCCTGTTGTCATAGAAATATCCGACTTTAGCGGCACGACCTCTACTATCACAACTCAGCCTACCATCTCTGCGCCTACGGTCACTATTATCACTTAACACTTTTCATATTTTTGATTCAAGATGGACTGAACGGTCATTCACGCTGTACATTACCCCGTATAAGCTAGAAAAGACCGATTCAGATGTCGATATCTGAATCGGTCTTTTAAATTATATAATCGTTTTCAAATGACTGGCTACTGTATGATTAAGGCAAAATAGCAAAGGAGCGCACCGGAAATCCGGGGGAATCTTGAATGCTCGGAACGATATTATATATGACCGCGCCCGTCGGGGATAGCTTGTCCAAATTCGTCAGCACCTCAACCTGATAACGATCTTGCTCCAATATGTAATATTCCCCTACCAGCTTGCCAGCTTTGCGATAGGCTACAGAGGAATCGGTATCTAGCGTTTCATGCCCAATGGCAGCCACATTCCGTTCTTCTACCAAAAAGCGCAGCGCCTCCAGCGACCAGCCCGGGCAGTGTGCATCTCCGGCGTCGTCCTTGTTCGAGAAGGCATCGGAATCAGGCCATCGTTTGCTCCAATCACTGCGAAAAGCGACAAAGGACTGATCAGCAATGCGTCCATGCTCTTTCTCAAAGTCCAAAATATCCGCAACCGTAAGTTCATAATCAGAATTGGCTGCAACGGCTGCTGAACGGTCAATGACAACTAGCGGCAAAACCAGCTCCTTCAACGAAAGCTCATGCAAGTACCGTTTGCCCTTCACAAAATGAACGGGTGCGTCAATATGAGTCCCATACTGACCGGGAAAGCAGTATTGTTTTACAAAAAAGCCATCATCGTGGGTAAACAGGGTATCCACCTGAACATTATCGAATACTGGAAAATGAGGGATTTCAGGATAAAAAGCGTGGGACAAATCCACCCACTCTTTTTGCTTCAACAACTTCAAGATATCTGCTAAATGCTCTGCCATGATGCCCATTCCTCCTCAGCTTTATTACAAGCCATTTTACCTGAGGATTCTTCAAAAATCTATAAATCGAAATGCAATCGTTAACATTATGGCAAAAATACAAAAACAATTCCATATATTCATATATACATTTCCTATTCCATGTGATTGTTAACGTTTTCATTATTACATACACGTCTTGATTGGAAAAAGAAGGGGTCTATTGAATTATATAAAAAATTCGACAAAAATTTTAGTATGTAACTTTTATTATATTAACAAATACTGGAACACAAAGTATGATAGAAAATGTAGAAACCACAGGAGCACCCGGGACTCCCTTCGTTCATCTACTCTATTAATCCAATATACGGAGGTATTTTATGAAAAAGAGATTTTCACTCGGAATCGCGGCAGCTCTGCTGTTCACTACCCTGTCCCCTCTTGGTGCACCTGCTCATGCAGCCAGCGATATTGGTAAAGAAACGCTTGGCAGCAAAAACGGTTGGGCAGCCTTTTCTACAGGCACAACAGGTGGAGCTACGGCGACTACCTCCAATATTTTCACCGTAACGAATCGCAAGCAACTTGTCGATGCTTTGGGCAAAAACAGCAATAGTACGCCTAAAATCATTTATGTCAAAGGCACGATCAACGCCAACGTCGATGACAATAATAAACCGTTGGGATTGAACGACTACAAGGACTCTAAATATGAGTTTGACGCCTACCTCAAAGCGTATGACCCGTCCACATGGGGTAAAAAGGCCCCGTCTGGCACATTGGAAAAGGCACGTGAGGCTTCACAAAAAAATCAGGCCAGTCGTGTCGTCATTGAAATTCCGTCCAATACTACGATTGTCGGTCTGGGAAGCGACGCGGTCATTAATGGCGCAAACTTCCAACTAAAAAAAGGGACAGACAACGTTATTATCCGTAATATCGAATTCCAGGATGCCTACGATTATTTTCCTCAGTGGGACCCAACGGACGGCAGTACAGGCAATTGGAATTCGGAATATGACAGCATTACAGTTAACGGCGCCACACATGTATGGGTAGACCACAATACCTTCAATGATGGGTCTCACCCCGATAGCCAAAATGGCACCTTTTACGGCCAAGAATACCAGCATCATGATGGACTTCTCGATGTGATTAACCAAGGCGATCTGGTTACTGTTTCTTACAATCATTTTTACGATCATGATAAATCATCGATTATTGGCAACAGCGACAGTAAAACAGCAGATGAAGGGGCTTTACGTGTAACTCTGCATCACAACTATTATGAAAACACGGTACAACGCACACCACGCGTGCGGTATGGACAAGTCCATCTGTACAACAATTACTATACTGGTGATGTAAAACGCTCCGAATATCCTTCACTGTATATATGGGGCGCAGGTAAATCCTCCAAAATCTTCGCCGAAAACAATGTCATTGACGTTGCCGGTTTAACTGCAGCTAAAATCGTGACTGTCTTTGGAGGAACTGCCCTGTCAGATACGGGCACAATCCTGAATGGACAAGCTGTTAACGCAGGCTCCAGCGCGGGTCTTAGCTCCTCTGTAGGCTGGAAACCATCGCTGAACGATAAAATCTCCCCATCCGCCAGTGTGAAGGCAGAAGTCACTTCCCAAGCCGGTTCCGGTAAGCTGTAAGCACTGCCCGCTAACACAAATAACCACAGGCGCCTACAGCCTGCGATTTTACACCAAAAAGGCTGTTTCCTCCGTAGAATGATTCCACACGGAGAGAACAGCCCTTTTTTTATTTTTCATTTGTTTAATTACAAATATAACACGCCTTAACTGCCGTATTGTTCTACCAAAACCGGCTTTTCAAATGCGTTATCCAGCTTGCGAAGTTTAGCCTTTACCGCTTCTGGTGGCTCAACCTCAGGCGCATCTGGATGCAGCAACCATGATTTCACAAAGTGCGTATCGGATAATTGAAAGAGTGGAGGCTCTTTCTCAAAGTCAATTTTCATAGCATAAGAACTGCGGGCTGCAAAAGCATCCCCTACAGGTGGGTGAAGCAGATCCGGAGGTGTTCCCGGAATAGCTGCCAGCTTCTGACCATGGCTGTCCAAACTTGGCATAGAAGCGAGAAGGCCCCATGTATATGGATGTTTCGGGTTATAGAAAATTTCATTAACCGTACCTGTTTCCACGATTTGTCCTGCGTACATAACGGCAACGCGATCAGCCATCTTCGCCACAACACCGAGGTCATGAGTAATAAAGATGATGGAAGTATCGATCTTTTTCTGAAGATCCTTCATCAGCTCCAAAATTTGAGCTTGAATCGTTACGTCCAACGCAGTCGTCGGCTCATCGGCGATCAGAAGTTTCGGATTAGCAGCCAATGCCATCGCAATGACGACACGCTGACGCATACCACCACTAAATTCATGCGGATATTGGTTAAAACGCTGTTCAGGATGTGGAATACCTACCAGATTCAGCAACTCAATACCCCGCTTGTGAGCAGCATCCTTGGATATTTTTTCATGCTTGAAAAGCACTTCCGTGATCTGCTTGCCCACTTTCATCGTCGGGTTAAGCGAAGTCATTGGGTCCTGAGAAATCAGGCCAATTTCCTTACCACGAATTTTTTGCATCTGCTTCTCTGTTTTATTAATCAGTTCTTGTCCGTCAAACATAATTTGACCCTTTTGATAAATGCCCGGAGGGGTCGGAATCAACTTCATAACAGCTTGTGAGGTTACGCTTTTGCCTGAGCCGGATTCGCCCACAATCGCCAGCGTCTCTCCTTTATTGACATGAAAGTTTACGCCACGAATGGCCTGCACTAGTCCCTGACGGGTCTTGAAAGATATCGTTAAGTCCTTCACTTCCAAAAGGCGGTTCATCTCATCACTCTTTCATTTATTATTCATCACTATTATTGACCACTATCTAAAAAAACGACGTCCATGAGTCAAGGTATATACGATTAATTTTACTCAGTTTAGTACCTACCAGTCAAGCTATATCTAAAATATCATCAAAAACCTTTCACACAATGTTATATAAATGGAATGTTTGTCCGAAAAAACGATCATTTTTAACCATTTCTGTACTCATTTATAACATGCGCTGGATATAGCTGAAGCGTGCTCCACCCCATGGCGAACGTGTGCAGAGTAGTTCTCCGTTCAATCGGGTAGCAATTTGACGACAAATAGCCAATCCAAGACCTGTGGCACCATTCGAGCCCGCATAGAATCTTCCAAATACCTCGGCTGCCTCTTGTTCAGTCAGCCCTTCCCCATCATCATCCACATGCATAACCCATACAACCTCCGGTGTTGTCCCTGTCTCCAAATGAATGACAACCTCCGTAGAGGTGTGCCGAACTGCATTTTGCAACAAATTCAATATCATACGGAACAATTGCTCGGCCGGAACGGCCACATGCAGGCCCTCTCCCTCCACTCGAAGCGAGATAGAACGTTCAGCAGCCACCGGCATTAATAGATGAACAGCATCCTCCGCCATGCTTCTAAGATCAACCAGAGAGACAGGCCATTCTTCATTCAGCGCCTCCAACCTCGATAGCTGCAGCAGCTTTTCCACCATATCAATTAACCGCTGGGACTGCACTTTGATGATACTTAGCCCCTCGTCCTGGGATACCACTTGATCCTGAATGGCATATACATAGCCTTGAATCGACATTAACGGTGTCCTTAGCTCGTGAGATACATTTTGCAGGAATTCAATTTGACCGTGGTGATGGTGCTGAATACGGGCGGACATGGAATGAAAGGTACCGATCAGCTCGCAAATCTCACTTTTATCCGCCTGCGGAAAATCACTATCCTGCGGCTGATTCGGTTCGTAGTTGCCTACCGCCTCCTTCAATCGTTTGAGCGGACGCACCAGACGTGAGACAACCATCAGACCAATGACGAGAATCACCAAAAAACCCGCGATGATAGACAGTAATGTGGTTCTCATTAACGGTACATACAGTGCTCGTAAAGAAGATAAGGGTGAGTATACAAAAATACGAAAAGGTTGTCCGGGCAATTCTTCATTCGTAAACAGTACCTTTTTACCTTGAAGCACAGCCACCCCTTCATGTGTAGCGGTCAGATCCTGGGCAGACGGATGAACCGATGCAAAAAATCCTTGGCGGATCAAAAGCAAATGCTCTATCTTTTTGCCTTCCATTCCAGAGACGCTTGAGTCGATGATGCGGTTATCCGTGCTTAAAATAAAGTAATCAGCAGATAAAAGCACGCCCTTGATAACATAGTTAAATTCAGCATTATCCAGTCGATCAAAGCCTCCGTCGCTCATAATATGGACGGCTTTGCGCGCCTGCTCATGAAGCTTGGATTTGGCCTGATTCACCAGAATGTCGTCGATAAGCCTGATGAATAAGACCACCGTAATACAGACGGTAATAAGCATGGCGATGGTCAGGGAAAGCAGTATTTTAGCTCTCATCGTACGCATGGTTACAACTCCTGAACCGTTGCTTTATATCCGAAACCCCATACGGTGTTAATGACGAGCGTAGAGTGATATTCAGCTAACTTTTTACGAATCCGCTTGACCAAATCATCCACGACTCTCACATCACCTATAAAATCATAGCTCCACACCTGCTGAATCAGATGTTCCCTGCCGAAAGGTCTTTCCAGATGATTCGCAAGAAACAACAGCAGGTCGAATTCACGTGAGGTCAAATTTAGCTCTTGTCCGTCCACTGTGACTTTACGAAAGTCAGCAAAAATACACAGATTGCCCGCATGGCATATATCTGCGCTTTCTGCCGCTTGCCTATCGTCTGATGCAGACATTCCGGCCTTGCTCAGTCTCAGCATCGCTTTGACCCTTCCTACCAACTCCCTTGGATTAAAGGGTTTGGTCAAAAAATCGCTGCATCCCAGCTCCAGCCCGTGAATACGGTCGTTTTCTTCTCCACGGGCAGAGATCATAATGATCGGCATTTCCGTAAACTCGCGAAGCTGAGTCAGTAGAGAAAGCCCATCAATGCCAGGCATCATAATATCAAGAACGAGACAATCCGGACGGTTCGTACGGATATGCTCTACCAGTGTTTTACCACTGGAAAAGGAAGTGACCTCGTAGGATTCTTTTTTCAAATATTCAGATATTAATTGCAGAATGAACACATCGTCATCCACTACTACTATTTTTGTCATGACCTTAACCCCTTGCCGTTGTTCTGGATGCTTCCATCCTCTCTTTAAGCTTAACAGAAGCCCAGCAGAATAGACAAAAGACGGGTATACCGTTCCCGGTCCCGTCTTTCTTATCATGAATCGCTGCTGTATATGCCAGGCGAGCTGAATGCTAACTACATATCAGTCTTATTTCTTGGTTGTTACTGTTTTTGGAGCTGTTTTGACTGTTTTTGGAGCTGCTTTGGCTGGAACTGCTTTTTTAACTGGAGCTTTGTGGGTCACTTTTTTAGCTACGACATGATGTGCACGAGTTTTATGAGTTGTTGCTTTGTGTTTAACAACATTATGTTTTTTTGCATGATGTTTAACTGTACGATGCTGCACTTTCACTGCTTTTGTTTTGTGGCTTGCCACTTTTTTCGCAACGGATTTTTTGGCAGGGGCTTTCTTCGCTTTGGTTGTTGTTTTATGAGCTGTTGTAGCTTTTTTAACGGGTGCTTTCACCACAGGTGTTTTCGTCACAGGTGATTTTGCCGGTGTTTTGGTAGCCGGAGTCGTAACCGCAGGAGCTTTGATTGCTGGTGCAGTGCTCGCTGGAGTCGTTGTTGCTGTAGCGGCGAATGCGCTGCTTGCTCCTCCCAATACACTTACTACGGTTAATACGGCTGCTGCATTTTTAGTCCATTTTTTCATGATTGAATCAACTCTCCTTTAAAGTATCTTTAGCTTATCAGGAGAATTCGGGATAATTGTGGAGCAAATGTGTGAAAAGTATATGAAAAAGCGTGCAGCCCTGTATTTAGAAAATACATGAGTCTGCACGCTATGAGTTTTACAATAACCATCTTCACTAACCAATGGCGATCCAGGAAATAATACCGTAGTTATGCGCGGTTTCGTTCCACTTGGTTACGACGATCACTGCTCCATTCGGCGTCTGAGATTTCAGCGTCGCATGAAAGAGAGGGTGGTTCGTCATCGCTACCAACGTGTAGTCCGGGTTTACAAAAGGCTCCCCGAATACAATGGTCACTTCCGTCTCTCCTTCACTGCCTTTCAAAAGAAACGGCGCTCTGCCAAACTGCTGCAATGCTGGCTGATTCGCACAAGTACGGACCGGAGTGATGCTCAAATGCTCCGGCTTCACTGCGTTCAGCTCCAGCTCACGTGAGCCTACCGAGCCTTCCACCAGATGATGACCTTCAATGCTCTGCTCTGCCACATGATGGCTTTGTACCGCAGCCGCTTGCAGATGCTCTGGTCCCACGGCTTCTGGGCTCAGCACCTCGCTGTCGACGGCCTGAGCTTTCAGATGGCTGCGAGATACACTGTTTGCCTGAAGTCTGTCGCCACTGACGCCTTCCTCTGGCAAAAGTCCCGAGAGATGTATATCTGTGGACAGCTGAGCCAGTGTCACCGAGCCCGGCTTTAGGTGATGCGAATCAATAACTTCCTCTCCAATGTGGTGGCTTGCAATAGCCTCCTCAGCCACATGGCGGGACTGTACCGTTCCATCTGCCAGCTTGCTGGACGTCACCGCTCCTTCCTGTATAGCATCCTCAGCCACTGCCTGCCAGCCTACATGCTGTGGCTGAATAGCCCCTGCCTGCAGATGCTCCGACTGGACTGAATCCAGCGCGATATGCCTGGACTGCACCACGCCTTCTGCCAGTGCGGACCCTTGGATCGCCCCATCGGCCAAATGCTGAGCGTGTACGGCATGCTCCGTCAAATGGACGGAGTTTACGCTGGCTTCTGCCAGATTCGAAGCACGCACCGCCCGAAGCGCAAGCTTCTCAGCGTTCACGCTGCCTGCCTGGAGCGCGTGAACCGATACACTCCCGGGCGCAATATGCCGGGTCATCACTGCCGAAGCCTGCAAATGAGCAGAGGTGACGGATTCCGGAGCCAGATGGCTCGACTGGACGGCCTCTTCTGCCAAATGATTGGCTTGCACCGCTTCGTCCGTAATATGCCACGGCTGGACCGAATGAGGAGATATTTTGGCAGCAGTCACGCCATCATCCGCCAGTTTGCCGGACGTAACCGACTCATCCTGCAAAGCATCAGTTGATATTGCTTGGGATGCGATATGCACACCCTGAATGGTTCCAAGGTGTAGATGGTGCGGCTGAATGGACTCCGGTGCGATATGCACGGACTTCACTGCCCCCTCTGCCAGCGCTCTGTCCTGTACTGCGCCAGGTGCCAAATGTCGGGGGTATACGGCATGCTCAGACAACTGTGAAGGACCGACGCTTCCTTCCGCGAGATTCGTCGCTTGCACCGAGCGTGCCGCCAGCTTTTCCGAGGTGATGCTTTCTGCTTGAAGCGCGCGACCTGACACACTGTCAACGGCCAGATGTCTCGCAAACACCGAGGAAGCCTGTAAATGATCAGAGGTGACGGATTCCGGAGCCAAATGGTTCGACTGGATGGACTCTTCTGCCAAATGATTGGCTTGCACCGCTTCGTCTGTAATGTGCCACGGCTGGACCGAGTGGGCAGACAGCTTGGCGGCAGTCACGCTCTCATCCGCCAATTTGTCGGACGTAACAGATTCATTCTGCAAAGCATCGGTCGATATCGCCTGTGAGGCGATATGCACACCCTGAATGGTTCCCATTTGCAGATGATGCGACTGGATGGACTCCGGTGCGATATGCACGGACTTTACTACCCCTTCTGCTAGCGCTCTGTCCTGTACTGCGCCAGGTGCCAAATGCCGGGGGTGTACGGCATGCTCAGACAACTGTGAAGGACCGACGCTTCCTTCCGCGAGATTCGTCGCTTGCACCGAGCGTGCCGCCAGCTTTTCCGAGGTGATGCTTTCTGCTTGAAGCGCACGACCTGACACACTGTCAACGGCCAGATGTCTCGCAAACACCGAGGAAGCCTGTAAATGATCAGAGGTGACGGATTCCGAGGCCAAATGGTTCGACTGGACGGCCTCTTCTGCCAAATGATTGGCTTGCACCGCTTCGTCTGTAATGTGCCACGGCTGGACCGAGTGGGCAGACAGCTTGGCGGCAGTCACGCCCTCATCCGCCAATTTGTCGGACGTAACGGACTCATCCTGCAAAGCATCGGTCGATATCGCCTGTGAGGCGATATGCACACCCTGAATGGTCCCCGTTTGCAGATGATGCGACTGGATGGACTCCGGTGCGATATGCACAGACTTTACTGCCCCTTCTGCCAGCGCTCTGTCCTGTACTGCGCCGGGTGCCAAATGCCGGGGGTGTATCGCCTGCGTGGACAGATGTGAAGGGCCGACGCTTCCTTCCGCGAGATTTAACGCTCGCACCGAGTGTGCCGCCAGCTTTTCCGAGGTGACGCTTTCTGTTTGAAGCGCACTACTGGATACGCTATCCGAGGCCAGATGGCTCGCAAGCACCGCCGAAGCCTGCAAATGGGCAGAGCTGACGGATTCCAGGGCCAAATGGTTGGACTGGACAGCCTCTTCTGCCAAATGATTGGCTTGCACCGCTTCGTCTGTGATGTGCCACGACTGGACTGAGTGGGCAGACAGTTTGGCGGCAGTCACGCCTTCATCCGCCAATTTGTCGGACGTAACGGACTCATTCTGCAAAGCATCAGTCGATATCGCCTGTGAGGAGATATGCAAATCCTGAATGGTTCCCGTTTGCAGATGATGCGACTGGATGGACTCCGGTGCGATATGCACGGATTTCACTGCCCCTTCTGCCAGCGCTCTGTCCTGTACTGCACCCGTTGCCAAGTGCCGGGTGTGTATCGCTTGCGTGGACAGATGTGGAGGGCCAACGCTGCCTTCCGCGAGATGCGTCGCTTGCACCGAGTGTGCCGCCAGCTTTTCTGAGGTGATGCTTTCTGCTTGAAGCGCACTACTGGATACGCTATCCGGGGCCAGATGGCTCGCAAGCACCGCTGAAGCCTGCAAATGGGCAGAGGTGACCGATTCCTGGGCCAGATGATTGGACTGAACGGCTTCTTCTGCCAAATGTTTGGCTTGCACCGCTTCGTCTGTAATGTGCCACGGCTGGACCGAGTGGGCAGACAGCTTGGCGGCAGTCACGCCCTTATCCGCCAGTTTGTCGGACGTAACGGACTCATCCTGCAAAGCATCGGTCGATATGGACTGTGATGCGATGTGCTCTCCCTGAATGGTTCCAATTTGCAGATGATGTGGCTGGATGGATTCCGGTGCGATGTGCACGGACTTCACTGCACCCTCTGCCAGTGCTCTATCCTGTACTGCTCCAGCTGCCAGATGCCGAGTGTGCACCGTTTGCGCAGAAAGATGTGAAGGGCCGATGCTGCCTTCCGCGAGGTTCATTCCTTGTACCGAGCGCGCTGCCAGCTTTTCCGAGGTGACGCTTTCCGCTTGAAGCGCACGACCTGACACACTATCCGGGGCCAAATGTCTCGTGAGCACCGAGGAAGCCTGTAGATGCACCGAGGTGACCGCTCCTGCAGCCAGATGTGCCGAATCCACGGCCGCCACAGCCAAATGGTTGCTTTGTACAGCTTCGTCCATAATATGTCCGGACTGCACGGCATGGGCAGACAGTTTCGTGGGAGTTACGCTTCCCTCCGACAGTTTGGCAGAGGTGACCGATTCATCCTGTAAAGCCGGAGTCGCTATAGCCTGCAATGCGATATGCTCTCCCTGAATGACCCCGCTTTGCAAGTGCTCCGATTGGATGGATTCGGGCGCAAGATGTGCAGACTTCACAGCATTCTGGGCTAATTCCGTCTCCTGTACTGCTCCTGCTGCCAAATGCCGAGTGTGTACGGCTTGCGCAGCCAAATGTCCGGGACCCACGCTATTTTCCGCCAGATTGGGAGCCTGCACAGCACGGGCTGCTAGCTTCTCAGAGGTGACACTTTCCGACTGAAGCGCATGACCGGATACACTATTGGGGGCGAGGTGTTTGGTTTGGACCGATGCAGATTGCAAATGATTAGAGGTGACGGATTCCGGAGCGAGATGATTCGCCTCCACCGCTTCAACAGCCAGATGGTTACTCTGCACTGCTTTATCCGTAATATGCCACGGCTGCACGGAGCGAGCAGACAACTTAGAGGAAGTGACACTACCCTCAGCTAACTTAGGAGCCGTAATCGCCAAATCATTGATTTTATCCGTGGCCACACTTTCCGGCGATAGTTTCAGCGAAGTAACAGCATGATCCTGCAAATGATGGGAGTACACCGCTCCGCTGGCCAAATGCGCGGTTTGAACAGCGCCTTCACCTAGTATTTCCGCGGTAACGGACTGTTCTTGCAAAGCCGAGGTTCCAACACTGTCTTCCCCAAGATGTTTGCTCAAAACAGAACTCTGGGCCAGATGGGCCGAATCGACGGATTGAGCCTGCAATGCCTTTCCACCCACACTGTTGTCGGCAAGGTGGTTTTCACGAATTCCCCCCGTTGCAATGTGTACGTGTGTAATGGCTTGAGAGGCAATCTTATTTCCGGTTACCGCCCCTGTGGCAATTTTAGGTTCTGTCACTGCTTCGTCAGCGATTTTGTCAGACTTAATCGCGCTCGAAGCAATGTGATTTTCCTTGACAGCCTGATTCGCCACATGGTGTTCCAGAACTGCTCCCTTCCCTAATTTCTCGCTCGTCACAGCCCCGGAATGCAAATGTTGCTCCGTAACCGCCTCCGATGCAATATGATCCTTTCGAATGATTTCGGACTGGAGGTGTACGGAAGAGACTGCCTCCGGAGAAATTTGTGGACCTTGTATGGCAGCTGTAGCAATATGTCTGGTAAGTACCGCCTCATCGGCAATTTTGTGTGGTAATATGCTCTGATCCGATATCTTGGATGAAGTGACGGATTGATCGACAATTTGCAATGAGCCTACAGACTGATCTGCCAGTTTATTGGACTGAATACTCCGATCCGCCAGGTGACGGGCTGTTACTTGGCCCGTTCCAAGCTGCTCTTCCCCAATGGAGCCAGGACTCAGATGCTTTCTTTCAATCGCTCCAGCCTGAATATGCGAACTGGTAACTGCCTCCGACTCCAGATGACGCCCGCTGACAACACCTTCCTCCAATTGTTCCTTGCCCACAATTCCATTGGATAGCTGCTTGCGATTAATCGAACCGGGGGCCAGATGCCTTGCATGAACGGCATGCTCGGTCAGGTGTGCACTCTCAATGCTGCCAGCTTGGATTTTAGCCGCATCCACAGCCCCATCCCGCAGTTTGGAAGTGGTCACAGATTGATCGCCCAGCTTGGAGCTATCGACAGCTTCATTAGCCAAATTGTTCGATTGAATCGTACCACTGCGAATTTTATCAGATGTAACCGCCTGATCTTGAAGCATATCTGAAGACACGATCCATTGCTTGAAGTGACGGCTCTCAATGGAGCCATTCGCAATATGATCGCCGCTGATAATCTTATCAGCCAGCTTTTCTGGAGTGATGCTGCCATCTCGCAGTTTTTCACCACCGATGGAGCGATCCTGCAATTTACTGCCTGCCACCGATGCGTCCGACAGATGTTCCACCGTAATGGAGTCCGGGGCAATCTTTGAAGAAGTCACAGCACCGTCGGCTATCTTAATCGTTTGAACGGCATAATCCGCCAGAGATTCCGTGTGGATACTCTCTTGCTTCAGCTTGCTGGAATCTATGGAAGCGGGAGCGATCTTCTCACCCGTTACAGCGAGATCGCTCAAATCGTCTGTATAAATGAAAGCGTTGTTTATATGCGGAGCCTTCTTATTGCTCAGAATTTCCTCCACATCAATTGGATCAGGTTCTGGCTCTGGCTCTGGCTCCGGCTCTGCTTCTAGCTCTGGGGGTTCCTCCATCGACACTTGAGTCTCCTCTGCATCCGCAAATTCAACCTCCGTCTCATGCGAAGCCTCGACTTCAGGTTCGACAACAGTCTGTAACTCCGGCTCCTCTTTGGTTGGGGGAGGCGGAGAAGCAACTTGATGAAGTCTTGCTTCTGTCTCCCTCTCCGCAGGCTGTGGCTTCACGCGATGTATCATACTTAATTCATTCATATCCGGGTCAATTACACTATAGAGCGGCTTTTTGTTTCTTATGGTTTTGCGGCTCTTATTCTTCAAGCAACTCTCTCCCTTCTCATATTTATCGTTACAGCATCATATGCAGGCACTTAGGCACTTGCCACCCCGTGCAAGGATACACTTTTGGGTAAAAAGGATACTTACTAAAATCCACGTTTGAAAAAAAATAGTTAAAAGTTAAAATAGTAAGGGTGAAGATCGCTACAAGAAGAGAGGAATTACAATAACATGATTATCAAACCAAGAACACGTGGCTTTATCTGCACCACTGCTCATCCGGTGGGCTGTGCCCAACATGTTCAGGAGCAAATTGACTATGTACAGGCCCGTCCTGCTATCCAGGGACCCCGTAATGTACTTGTGATTGGGGCATCTGCCGGATATGGGTTGGCTTCTCGCATTACTGCCGCCTTCGGTGCGCGTGCCAATACAATTGGTGTATATCGCCCTAGTAATGCTACCGCCACACGTACAGCATCGGCAGGGTGGTACAATTCTGCTGCATTTGAAAAAGCTGCTCAGGAAGCTGGGCTTAAATCCTTAAGCGTGACGGGAGATGCCTTCTCAGATGAGGTCAAAGCCAAAACGGTGGAAGCCATTCGCGAAGAACTGGGACAAGTCGATCTGGTGGTTTACAGTGTCGCTTCAGGTCGCCGTACAAATCCCCGCACAGGCGAAACGTTTAATTCCGTGCTCAAACCTATTGGTAAGCCTTACACAAACAAGACCGTTAACTTCCACACCGGGGAAGTCAGCAGCGTGACGCTCGAGCCCGCAACAGAAGAAGAAGTACAAGGAACTGTAGAGGTTATGGGCGGTGAGGACTGGAAATTGTGGATTGACGCCTTGCGTGCCGGCGGTGTACTCGCCGATACTGCAACAACCTTCTCTTTTTCGTACATCGGGTCAGATATTACACAAGCCATCTACAGAGAGGGCAGTATCGGAAGTGCAAAGGATCATCTGGAGGAGACAGCACGTCAGCTGAACGATCAGCTGAAAGTTACAGGCGGACGCGCCTTCGTCGCAGTCACCAAAGGACTCGTTACCCAATCTAGCTCCGCTATCCCTGTCGTTCCTCTGTATATTTCTGCTTTATATAAGGTAATGAAGGAAAAAGGGCTGCATGAAGGGTGCGTAGAACAGAGCTACCGCCTGTTTGCTGAGCGTTTGTATGCACCAGAAATCCCTGTAGATGAAGAAGGACGTATTCGCATTGATGATTGGGAACTGCGCGAAGACGTACAGGCAGAGGTTGAGAAAATATGGGAGGCGCTGACAACCAACAATATCTACGAATTGTCAGATCTTGAAGGATATCGTCACGAATTTTTCCAACTGTTCGGCTTTGAGTTCGAGGGTGTAGACTATGATGCTGACATTGATCCCATCGTAAATATTCCCAACGTGCGCTAAGCCTTTAATACCGTCATTATGTCAGAAAAACAAACAAAAGCTGTTCTCCAACAGAGAAACATTTCGTTCTGCTTGGAGGACAGCTTTTGTTTTTTAATTAAAAGGGACACTTGTGTCCGCTCTGAATTGCAAAATGAAGCAAACATTGCAATTTTAAAATTCATTTGATATTGTACAAGTAGGCATAGCAAAGTCCCTCTTCCTAACAAGAGGGTAAACACAGTTGGACAAGTCCTACCTTGACTGACCGTGATTTTATTTGCTCAGCCCACCACATCCATATAAGGAGGTGTACAACATGGCAAAAGACGTTCTGTGTGAAGTCAATTCATGTACGCACTGGGCCCAAGAGAATAAATGCAGCGCTAGCTCCATTTACATCGTAAGCAACAGACCTGAAGACACTCACAAGTCTGAAGAAACAGACTGCAAAACCTTCGAAGCCAAGTAAATCTTTGATTTCAAGCCTAGTTTTATAATGAAGGAGCCCATGCCCGGGTTCCTTCTTTCTTATGATATTCTAACAATAATGATAATTATTATCAAGTCCTTTTTCGGTACAGAAAAACGCTATTCGCTTGTATACAATCATTTCTCTGCTACTTTATAAATCCAAGCCGACAAGGACACTGCTGTTCTCTCTAAAGACAAAAAAAAAGAAGCGTCGCTCTGAACGATTCGCTTCTTGTGCTTGACCTTTTGTAATTGTTCTTGCTTGGTCGGCTTCACTCGTATGTGCTGTGAAATCTCGCCATAATGGTCATTCGTTTTGCGGCTTTGTGCCGCGCAATAGATTCCAGCGCGTTTTGCCTTGCTCAGCGCTTTTTGTGTTTGAGTACGTGCCATACGGCTTCACTCTCCTTCATTGGACTCCTTTTATCATAGCATCCAATCGTCAAATCGTGAATGGTTTGTCTGACTCAAGCATTCTTCAATTGATTAAATGTCTGAAAAAATATCCGGATCGCCACTGGAGGCCGCTACAATAAAAACAATAACTATAAAAATGATGATCAGTGTATAAATCAGTGTACCGATAATACTACATACCAATCCAGCAATGGCCATACCTCTGCCTTGCTCGCCATGACGGTTAATTTCCTTCAAGGAAAGACTGGACAAAATAATACCCACAATTCCGATAATCAACCCGATATAGGGAATGACAACAGATAAAATCCCGAGCACCATCGAGGCAACAGCTTTACTATTCGTAGGTGGAACTACTGGGGGCGGGTTAAATGGGGCGTTATAATCGTTCGTCTCCTGAAAAGGATCGGAAGATCGAGGCTCCTTGTACAAATCACTCATCTGTTAAATTCAACTCCAATAAGTAAAATAGCAATTATATAAGTTCTAGGGTACCACAATCTTACAAATCAGGACAGTACTTATTTGGAATTTTTAAATTAGAACGTTAAAAAGAAGAAACCTAGCGATATTAGCACTTTTTGAGGTAACCGGGCATACAGTATTTTACCTGTTACAGATCAATTGCGCTCCATGAGAGCATCCTACCAAGGAGGTCGGAGCTATGCTATATCGTGCAACATCCCGCAGAAAGGGCTCGCCTCACAAACGTTTAAATGCAAACACACTTAGGATAATATCCGCTGCCATGCTGCCATTTTACAAAGCTATTGCAACTCGCCGTGCTTTTGCAGTTCAATGGTCACGAGCTGTCGTTCAGGGCAACTTGGATCGGATGAAATCCCTTCTCTGCTCAGTAGCGCCATTTGCCGCCAAACAAGGCTTAGGCACGAATGGCATCGGCTACTTTATTTCCTTTTTAGCTCAGCCACCGATGCTCTATTATACGAATGGAACGACGATTCCACCGGGGACTGTGCAGTTTACGTTTGAGCCGAGAGTTCATCGCGCCATTGCAAAAGCCGTTTTTCCGCTGTATCGCGAATTGGCACGCAATCCATGTTTTGCTTCTGCCATTGCCAAAGCGATCAACAGACAAGACCAGCGTGCAGTTCATGTCATGATCCGTAGTTTGATTCCATCCTCTGCGCTGAAATCCGTACAAATTGAGGATGATGGCTTTGCATTGCTTTTTAAGTATCCCTTTAGTAAGTACCCATATCGCAATCTGCTCTTTCGGGAGTTCACTTAAAAAGGTCGCTACTAGCGTTCTTGCTTGAGTTCTCCAATGAGCTCTTTCCCCAGTTGTATAGCCATATCTGTCAGCACTCGGATTTCATCCTTGGTTGCATGATCCAAATGTGCCCCGCAGCAAATGGCAAAATTGCCTGCAAACTCTTTTCGCAAGCGAACTGCAATTTCTTCGGTAATATAAAACTCCTTGTGATTTTGCAATTGCACAGTTTGAATAGGCTCGAGTCTGGCCCCTGCTGTAATCGTTCCCAAATGAGGCTGATCACCGCCTGAAATGAGTACAATGATATCTTCCCCCATAAAATAGGCATCCAGCACAAGACGGATACGTCCGCTTTCTTTTTGCAAATGAATCAATAGGATCCTCTCCTGCTAAAAAAATATTATTGTGAAACGATTCACTTTATAGAGTTCTACTCATTGTACCGCTTCTTGAACGGTTCGACAATTTAAAAATGGCCCACAGCAGCCTCTATAAACCGTGGCTTGCTGTGGGCCTTCATTGTTATTCTAAAAGAAGCATTTCCTTTCCTACTGGCTGTTAACGGATCGTGATCGTATGCACAGTCTTACCACTTGCGCCGTCATTATCCGTTACCGTTAGCTCTACGGTATACGTTCCAGCTGTGGTGAATTTATGCTTCACCTTGGAACCGACCGCCGTATCGCCATCGCCAAAATTCCAGCTGTAACTAACGATCTCACCGTCTACATCACGGGAAGCTTTGGCGTTAAATTGTACATTTTTGTTCTTCTTAGCTGATTCATTAGCCTGAATAATGGCTACCGGCTTCTCATTGGATGGATTCGGATCAGGGTTCTGTCCTCCACCATTGGCTACATACAATCTTCCCAGTGCCTCCGTCTCCACTTCATTTCCCGCTGCATCCCTTACCCGGATCACGATGACTCCGCCTTCCAGATTCAGAGAAGATGAAGTGAAATAAGTACCTTCATAGTGGCCTGACGAAGTTTCATTTAATGGAATATCGTTGCGGCCCAAAGTGGACAGGTTGAAAGGCAGCTCCACATGGAAGGACGCCTCCAAACCGGATGCACTGTCAAAGGATACTCGTACCGGCTGCCCTGGAGTAATACGCACATCCTCAGCAGGGCTAATGTTTTCAAGCTTCGGCAGAGCTGTATCGACATACACCGAGCGCGTAACACTTGTTTCGTTTTCGGCAAGATCCTTGGCCGTCACCGTAATTTGATTTTCACCTTCGTTGATAAGCAACCGCTTGTTAAAGCTGCCGTCACTTCCAAATTCAGCGGGCTCACCATTAATCGTCAATTCGGTGAGGAACTCGTCATACACGGTACCGACTACACTGACTACACCCGCGTTTGTACGGGCCCCTTCATCAGGTGAAGTCAGGATCAGACCCGGTTTAGTCTGATCGAGTGTCACAACCACCGTTTCGGAACGATCCGTTAATTTGCCGTATACCGCTGCTTGAACACTTAGCGGATTAGCTCCTGGTTGAAGATCAACCGACAAACTGAAGTGGCGATCCTTCACTTTCGTTGTGCCAGCCAGCTCCTTACCGTTAAAGAGCTGAATATCGGCTCCTTCTGCCGGGGAAGTTCCTGTTACGGTAATCGACTCTTCCTGCGTATACGTAGCCTTCGTAGGAGTCGTAATCGTTGGAGCATTCACCGGATATCTGACGATAGCCCGGATCATGTAATTCCCTTCCTCCTCAGGTGATTGGCTCCATGCGCCACTTACACCTTGCCAGCTGCGAAGTGCATTCGGGCCACTCTCATCTGTAGCAAGACCCGGCGACTGTGTGCCTACAGCAGACTGTGTATATACGATGTAGAAGTCACCTTGAACCGTCACCGGTTCTGGAAGCTGCACTGTCGTCCATTGTGACTCATCCCGCACGGCAGTCCCGTCGAATGGACCAGCCAATAATCGTCCAGGCGCTCCTGCCGCACCAGAGGCGTCATAGACAGAATATTGGAATGCCGTTCCTCCCGGATTCGGGAAGGCAGAGTTCCAGAACAAAAGCGATGCTCCTGTCACTTGAGCCACTTCCGATTCAGGCGTCATTCTGACTGCCCATGAATTGCCTGCCGCGTTAAAGGCTCTGGCATTTTCTCCTGTCCCGTCATCGTAGGCGATGCCTCCCTGGAACCCGATGAAAGGTTTCAACGTGACATCCGCTTCCACGCTACCATTCGGAGGAGCAATAACGGATACACTGTCGCTATAATAATTCTCAGCTGAAATGGACAATGTGTATGTTCCTTCCAGCACGTCTAGCGTAAATTCTCCAGCCTCATTCGTCTCTACCGGAGCAATACGTGCATCCTCCAGCACCAACACTTTCGCTTTTTGGATCGGTTCACCGGATTGCTTGTCGGTAATGACCCCGTGAATCGTACCGTGAGGTATGGCCTGAAGGCTAAAGTTTGCTCTAATGACTTTGTTATTCTCAATCGTGACTGCTTTCGTTTGAGGCACATAACCATAGGCTTCAGCCTTCAGCGTATAGTCGCCCGCTACATGGGTGAAGCTGTATTTGCCCGTGGTCGGATCCGTTTTCACCGAACGTCCGGTTTCCAATACCGTAACCGTAGCGCTGGCTGGAAGACTGTCGAGCCCGATACGTCCACTATCCACCGTTGTTTCTGCCGGCTTCACTTTCTCCTGGAATTCACTCTTTTCAGTGCTTGTAATTTTGTACAGTGGGAATTGTTCTTCCGCCTTTTCCAGCTTGATATTCGACTCAGGTACGATGTCCTTGGTCACTGTCGCAGCTGGAATACCCAACACACGGAAATCGTCAATGTACCAGCCGTTCTTGTTCACACTGTTATCCGATTTCAAACGGAAGCGAATTTGGATCTCATTGCCGGTGTAGCTATCCAGATTGTAATAAACCGGAGTCCACTTTTTCCCATTCGTATTGTGAGAGAACTTGCCCAGCTCGCTCCACGTGTCGCCATTGTTTTTGGACACTTCCACATAACCGTAATCATAGCCGGCCTCAATTTCAAACCAGTGATTGAAGGTCAGTGTTGCATTGCGTACAGCCTGTAAATTAATTTTTGGAGAAACCAGCGAAAATTCAGCTCCGTTCTCATAATTGCTATCAAGATCGGTTGCCCATACATTTGGTCTGGACACTGCGCTTTCTGGTCCTACTTCCTTCGGAATGCCACGTTCCCACTCATCCTTGGTACCGGAATGAGTCCAGCCATTATCCGAGCTGCCGTCAAAATGATCGCTATACAGCGTATCCGGCACGTCTACTCTCAGAGAAGCCTCATTCGACTTGATTCCTTCATTGCCACTATAATCCTCAGCCGCCACTGCATAATGATAGGTCGCTCCACCGACCGTGATGGTATCTGTGAGTGTCAGTGCTGAGGTTGTACCGATGGAAGTATAATTTTTGCCTGATTGGGTAGAACGATACACCTTGTACTGCTTCACATCATCATCGGAGGAAGCATTCCAGGCCAGTGTGACGTTGCCCACAGTATCGGCTTCAGCAGTCAAATTGCTCGGCGCAGCAGGTGCAACGGTGTCTGGCTCCTGAATTGACAGATCGTCAATATACCAGCCATCTTTCACAACCGTATTGTCACTCGTAAAGTTGAAGAGGAGGTATACCTTTTGACCCGCGAATGCCCGCAAATCAAGATATTGTGTTTTCCAGCCGTTGCTGGTGCCAGTAAACGATAATACCTGCTCAAACGCATTCTGATTGTTTGTGGTTGCTACGTATACTTTGCCGAAATCAGAATTGTTTTCAAGATCGTACCAATGCTTGAAGCTGACCAGTGCCCCTTTTGAGCTCTCGGTCAGATCAATCGGAGGGGCCATAAAATAACTGTTGGAGTTGGCCTGATATTGGCCTTCGAGATTAGTCGCGATGACCTTTGTACCCGAATGTGCGCTTTTAGGGCCGCTTGTCGGAGTTCCCCATTTCCAAACACTGCCCTGTCCACCGATATTAATACCGGCAATGTCTTTTTCAAAGTCTTGTGTGTAGCCTGGTTTTACGCCTTTGGAGATTTTAACCTTGTATACTTCAGTTTCAAATCCGTTATTACCGTAATCATTTACACGAATATAGTATTCCAGACCAGCGCTGTCCACCAAAAAAGTCGGGATGGACGCTTGATATGTACCATCTTTGCTGTCGCCGGAGGTCCGTTCCAACGGAATATATACATAGTTTGACGTACCTGCTGTTTTGGCAAATGCCTCAACGGCCGTCACGCCGACATCATCCGTTACATGAGCAGTCAGAGGTATATCAATACCCTCGAATGCCGCTGCGGGCGGTGTATGCTCGAGAACAGGTGCTTCCAGATCGTCGCCACCCGTTACAACTTTACCAGACACGGAGCCCAGACCTTGCATGACCGAACCGACTGCATCCAGCGCATTAATGACACCATGTCCGTAGCCATTGTTTGGCGAAGTAGGATATGTGCTGTCCGTGCGCGGTGTAGCTGTGTTCATCAAAATTTCCTCAAGCTGGTCTACGGTAAGAGAATGATTCGCTTGCAGCAACAGAGCTGCAAGGGCCGCAACATGAGGTCCGGCCATAGAAGTACCGTTATATCCGCCTTTATAGCCGCCACCAGCGACAGATGACCGGATATTAACACCCGGTGCGGAAACTTCGGGCTTCACCTCACCATAAGGTGATGGTCCTAACAAGGAGAAGCTGGCTAGATTATCATTGATATCGGTGGCTCCAGTAGCGAAGGATTCCGGATAGTTCGCCGGATTGGCTACCGAAGCAGGTCCGCCCGGATTGGAAAGAGAGGTATTACCTGCGGAGAATTCAGGGAAGATTTGAGCATCCCGCCATGCCTGAACCACAGGCCGGAACCATTCATCAAGACCCGGTCCGCCTCCCCACGAGTTGTTCACTACGTCTGGAGCAAGCTCGGGATGAAGATTCCCTTGGGCATCTTTTGGCGCAAGCAGCCATTGACCGCCATCCAGTATAATCGCATCCGTCGTTTCCGGATTAAAAATCCGAACCGCAATCCACTTCGCACCAGGTGCAACGCCAACTCGGTTCGTTCCGTTTTCCTCAGAGCCGACCATCGTGCCCATCGTATGTGTACCATGGGAATCGTCTTCCTGATCGACCGGAAGCGTTGCATGACTATGCGGATCGTACCAGCTCAGCTCGGGATTCACGACATTGCCTGCCGCGTCCAGACCCCGCCATTTGCGATGAAGGGCCGGATGTGTATAATCTACACCTGTATCCAGATTGGCGACCACGATTCCGGTTCCGTCGATTCCTTTTTCCCACACTTGTGGTGCGTTAATATGGGATATGTTCCATTCCACCGTAGATGGGTCTACATCGTTCTTACCTGCATTGCCAGGCTTAGCCGATGTTTTGCCATCGTCCTTCTCCAGCTCTACAGCTTTCTCTACCGTCGTAGACTTCGCTGCGGCTGCTGTCACTGTTTTAGCTGTTTCAGCCGTTTTGGCATTTGCTCCCTCTGCTTGCTTGTCAACCGTCACCTTTTGCAGATAACGCGTTTCATTCGGCAAGACTTTATCGACCTCAGGCAGCTGCGAAATATGATCCAGCACCTCCTTGGTGCTTGTTACAGCCAATGCATTGACAATAAAAAAGCTTTTATATTCCTTCACTCCGCCGCTCTCTGATTGCTTATCCAAATAATTTTCAAGCCCATATTGGGTTCTTGAAGCCGTTTCACGCAGAGAACTGATCACATGGCTGCGTGCAGCCATTTTGGCAGCGGAAGGTGTTATTTTCTCAAGTGAGGCCTTTTGAAGAGCATTTTTGGAAACCTTGTTGGTGTCTACCTGTTCTTTTAATTTGACCAGATAGGTAACATAGTTATTCTCCTCAAACTGTTTGGTCAGTTTCGGGGATACCTTCGCGGTCGTGACCTTATGCGAGGCGGATTTCAGCTCCAGCTTGGAGCCATCTGGTGTGTTATTCGCCAAAGCGGGTTGAACAAAGGAAAAGGCCATTAGCAAAGATAGTCCGATAGATAGTGGTTTCTTGAATCGTTTAGGTTTAATCAATTACTTCTCCACTCCTTTTACTAGGTTTAATGTTTCTGGAATAACCTGTACAGAGTAAGACCTCATACCTTACACATCAAACACACGGGTTGCGCAACACGATGTGGTTGGCGACCACCTCCTTCATAGAATATAGAGGCACAAAAATATTTGGCTGTTCATAGGTAGCAGTACTTCATAGGTGAGTTTGCAATCCCAATAGAAAAGCGATGAATTCAGTAGAAACCAAGGAGAAAAAGCAGGAGAAATTCGAAGAAAAACATGTTATATCATTACATTTTATATTAAAAATTGATATATAATCATATATTATGGAATAGTATAAAGTTATCAAAACAGATATACAAGTCATTTTTTTGCATTTTTCTTGAAATTCTATGACTTTTATATTCTTTTATGTACGAAAACCCCTTTTTGCGGCTACGTAATAGTGCATTACACGGTTAATAGGTGTATGCAATCTCTGTACAAGCCGCTCAAAGGGATATTCGGGGGTCTTTCTTAATCCTATCTTTCGCTCTATATCTTGTTCATTGGAAGTCGCTTATAGGATTTTTGCAAAATCCTCACTTAAGTACGGAGTTCACCGCAGCAAGCGCGTCGATCAGACCATATCCGTAACCATTGTTCGGTGAAGTCCGATACTGGCTATCTGTCAGCGGCGTCGCTGTTTTTGAAATAACATCCTCCAGTTGATCCACAGTCAAAGATGGCTTGGCCTGAAGCAGTAATGCCGCTAATCCAGCAGTATGCGGGCCTGCCATAGAAGTACCGTTCCATCCCCCCTCATACACTCCGCCCGGTACAGAAGAACGGATGTTTACACCAGGAGCCGAAATTTCAGGCTTCACTTCGCCATAAGGAGAAGGACCGCGCAGCGAGAAGCTGGCTAGCTTGTTGTTTACGTCCGTGGCTCCTGTCGCATAAGCTTCCGGTAGATTCGCCGGATTGGCTACAGACCCAGGTCCGCCCGGATTGGACAATGTTGTGTTGCCAGCGGAGAACTCAGGGAAAATCTGAGCCGCTCTCCACGCCTTGGTGACTGGACGATACCATTCATCCAGGCCAGGTCCACCGCCCCAAGAGTTATTCACCACATCCGGTGCAAGCTCAGGGTGCTTTTTACCGTTTTTATCTACAGGAGCAAGAATCCACTGTCCACCGTCCAGTAAGATGGAGTCGGTGGTATCTGGATTGAATACTCGAACCGCAATCCATTTGGCGCCGGGAGCAACACCGATTTCATTCGTACCGTTGCTGTCCGAGCCAACGCTCGTCCCCATCGTATGTGTACCATGTCCATTTGAATCAGTTGGCAGCGATGCTCCATTAACCGCATCATACCAGCTCAGTTCTGGATTAACGACCTGGCCGGAAGCGTTCAGACCACGCCATTTTCTTTTCAGTGCCGGATGAGTATATTCAACGCCTGTATCCAGATTGGCGACAACAATGCCTTTGCCGTCAATGCCTTTGGCCCAAACCTGTGGTGCTTTGATTTTAGAAATATTCCACTCGACACGGCTTGGCGTTACAGCATCCTTATACACGGATTCTTCCACCGATTTTTGCGCATTCTCTTCCGTCACAGCCGTATCTACAGCGGCTTGATCTGCAACCGCTTGGTCAGCTGTAGATTCCTCAACTACGGGCTGGGCATCCTTATCTATTTCTACCTTTTGCAGTTCCCGCTTTTCATCCGGTAAAATTTTGTCGATCTCAGGAAGTGTGGCGAGATTATCCATGACCTCTTTGGTGCTGGTTACCGTAAATGCGTTCACGATAAAGTAACTCTTGTATTTTTTGACGTTTCCGTTATTGACTTCCTTCTTTAAGTATTCTTCCACGGATTGTTGCGTTTTTTCTGCTGTATCCATGAGAGAGTTCACAACCGTTGTACGTACAGAAAGCTTAGCAGCAGCGGGTGAAATTTGCTCTGCAGAGGCCTTTTGGAAAGCATGCTTGGCAACTGACTCCGTATCCACCTGATCCTTCAATTTAACCAGATAGGTGACATACTCACTGGCACTGAATTGTTGGTTCAGCTTGGCTGAAACCTTGGCGGAAATGGTTGATCCTCCTGCTGAGGTGGTTGTGCTGGAATCTCCATATACCGGAGAAATTAGAGAAAAAGCAAGAAGAGCGGTAAAACTGACCGACAGCGTCTTTTTGATATTTTTCGACTTAATCAATACTTTCCATCTCCCTTTACTTGGTTTTTTTAATTCTCAAGGACAGCCTCCGAGGAGCTACGTCAAAAGCTCACAAAATAGCCTCTGGTACTCACCTCCTTTAAAAAATATAGATTCCGCTGGGGTGAAATCCATAGGTCATCATTCTGAGGTGAATAACCCTTGGTGCAGACCGCAAAGAACGAGCATCGGGTAGGAACAGGTGGACAAGTTTGAAAATAGTAAGTGAAAAAAATGAAGAAAAAGGTAGGGTAAGAAACTAGAAGTGATCGAGGAGGTTGATAAGCAAGTATTAAAATACAATTTAAAACAAAAGAATGAAACATATGGTATCTTTTGAATCTAGTATAGTGTCATAAAATCAGATATTCAAGCATTTTTTTGAATTTTATTCCTTTTTTTCTTTAAGAAGAGAAAAATCTCTTCCATTTTCGAAGCAAATGCAAGTCTTCATTGTGCACTTGGTTTCGGAGATTAGAAGAGATTTTTCGGCATTCAGCAACAAATTTAAAAGAGTGTTATCTGCCGCTATTTACTGGTAAGGGAACCGAAATGGCTCCGTCTGGAAAGGAAGATTTGGTTTGCTGCGATCTGCGGCACAGACTCGTACATTCTCGGAAAGCCATTTGCCTGCATCCACAGCAATGATCCTGATTCACCAGCGCAAGGGCAGCCGTAAGGGCCTCTCCTGTATGTTCGAAAAAATGCTTTTGTCCAATCATGTCGTAGCATCCGGTTTTCTGTAGTAATGCCAGCGGTTGAGGCTGGAGTCCGGAAACAAGCACCGTCCCGCCAGACTTCCGGTATTTCTGAATTAATGCGGTAAAGTTACCTTCTCCCGTCATATCCATAAAAGGGACCTTTCCCATACGCAACAACAAAATCCCTTGTAGGTGGTCAGTCTGACCTCCCACACCTGAGTTTTCCAATACCGAAGCTGCACCGAAAAATAGAGGGCCTTCCACATTGTAAATAGCCACCTGTGGACAATCATGCTGATCTGTGACCATATGCGCGCCTACTTTTTCATGTTTTACAGAAGGATCAGGAAGCACCTTGTCTACTGAAAGTGTATTGCTCATACGTTTAACAAACAATACAACCGCCAGAATTAAACCCACCTCCACAGCCGTTGTCAGCGTCGTAAAAACCGTCAGCAAAAAGGTGACAACCAGTACGATAGAATCCGCTGTCCGCGTTTTGAGAATGTGCGCAAAATGCTTGCGCTCACTCATATTCCACGCTACTACCATCAGCACCGGAGCCATACTGGCCAACGGAATATTAGATGCATAAGGTGCAAAAAGCACCAGAATGAGGAGCACCACGAACCCATGTACGATGCCTGACATAGGAGAAACAGCACCGTTACGGATATTTGTGGCAGTGCGGGCAATTGCACCTGTCGCAGGAATACCGCCGAACAGCGGTGTCAGCAAATTAGCAATCCCTTGTCCAACCAGTTCACGATTGCTGTTATGCCGAGCTCCCGTCATACCGTCAGCTACCACCGCTGAAAGCAGAGATTCAATAGCTCCCAGCATTGCAATAACAAGTGCTGGCGGCAAGAGTTTCACGATCAAATCCCACGTCATCACAGGAATATGTAGCTCAGGTAAAGATGCTGGAATTGCGCCATACGCAGATCCAATGGTAGCCACCTGCCCTGGAAAAAGTAAAGCTGCCACCAGCGTTGACAAGAGTAGGCCAACCAGTGAGCCGGGTATCTTGGGCCATTTTTTTGGCACCAAAATAAGCGCGGCAAGACAGATACAAGCCGTCAGGATACTATATACATTCAGTGAAGGAAGTCGATGGATGAGCTCTGCCATGGAAGGCAGAAAAGTTTCATGCCGCTCTACCCCGCGCAAGCCGAGAAAGTTAGCAATCTGACCGCTAAATATCGTCACGGCAATTCCGGCCGTAAAGCCAATTGTTACTGGCTTAGGAATAAACTTAATCAGTGCCCCCAGCCTTAGCACACCCATTAAAATGAGCATAATGCCCGCCATAAAACCGGCTATGAGTAGGTTCTCATAACCGTATTGCATGACAATAGCCAGCAAAATCGGAATAAATGCACCTGTAGGTCCTCCGATCTGGAATTTGGACCCTCCCAGCAGCGAAACCAAAATTCCCGCAACAATGGTCGTATACAGCCCATATTCCGGCTTTACTCCTGATGCAATGGCAAACGCCATACCGAGCGGAATCGCCACAATCGCTACAATACTTCCGGAAATTAGATCCTTTCGCAAAGCCCCTGCGTTATAGCCTTCGAACCTTCCTATCCACTTCATTCCTATAACCCTTCTTTTCTGTAATAGCATTACTTCTCGTTACGTATACCTTCCAGCAACGAGATAGCTTCGACCAAATGATTGTCAAAAATCCGCCGCGCCACCGCAAGCAGCTCCGTCAAAAGCGGATCACGTAGTGAATACACAACCGATGTACCTTCCTTGAAGCTGTTCACCAAATTTTTGGCCCGTAAAACGGCCAATTGCTGCGATACGGCAGAACCTTCGGAACCGAGCGCAGTCTGCAGCTCGTTCACATTCCGTTCTCCTTCACTCAGCACCTCCAAAATGCGGATGCGCAGAGGGTGAGCCAATGCTTTGAAAAAGTCGGCCTTAAATTTCTGGAGATCTCCTTCCATGCCTGCTCCGTCCCCCTCACAGAATTGTCCTATAAACGATCAACAATATCTGAATATTTGAATATTCAGTACAATAACAGCTTTGGGCCAATTGAACTATGATGTTACTCACACTTCACCATGAGTAAAGTCACATTCTCCCACACTTCTACCTTTCAGGGGTTGACAGCTTCCACAGGTTTCCATTAACATAGCAATTAACTTTAAGAAAAGGGGGCCGACAGACATGACCGAGCTTTATATGATAACGACAGACAGGCAGCACGATACAACCACATATTTGAGTTTTTGTCTCATCGGCCCCGTTCGGGCGACATGATGGGCGATATCACGCTGTCTGACGGCGTGATTAGCCAGGCTTTTTTATTTTCTTATGCTATTGGAAGAACAAGTTATTTTACGTATTTATGATGTGTTGATCATAAAATGTAATGACACTTTCGGTGCAGGAAGCCGTAGACGACAAGTCTGCGGTTTTTTTTGTTTTTTAAATCTTTTTATGCAAGTATTTATGAATTTACATGAAGAAGGGAACTCCCCATTTATATGAATATACAACATACAACCAACTCGTCCTTGCATGAAGGACCATACAGCCATCTGATGAAGCTTCCAGCAGGTGATCTAACCGTATATGCTTCTCAGCAACTTTTCTCCTCACTAGATTACAAGGTGTTCGAGATGGCTAATAACAATTTACAAATTCCAGGTATCCGCTATATGGGATACACACCAGATGTACATGTAGGCGTCGGAACCTGCATCGGTACGACTGCTGTATGGGGAATGGAGGACGGCTATGTATCTCCCTCCATCGTTGGCAGTGATATTGGCTGCGGCATGCGCGTACACCTGACCAATCTGCACAAGGATGCTTTGAAGGAAACCAAGCTACGCCGCAAGCTGGTCAAAACCATCGACAAATACTTGCCCATGGAAGCCCACCAGCGCGGGCATTATTCGGATATCCGACTGGAGCATATTGTACGCAAGGGTCTACACGGCTTACCCAACAAATATATTCCGGACAGCTACACTCCTAAGAAATCCACCTCACTCACCCATGTAGAGCACAGTAAGTTCTCCTTTGACGAGGAGGTGCTGAATCTTGTCGAAGACCGTACATGGCATCGGGCTCACCGACAGCTCGGCACACTGGGTGGAGGCAATCATTTCGTCGAAATTCAGGCGATTGAAATCGCGGAGGAAAACCGCGAAACAGCTGAAGCGTGGGGTATGTTCGACGGTCAGGTGGCTGTGATGATTCATTCTGGATCGCGGGCTTGGGGTGGAGCAGTCAGCCAGGCAAGTTCATCTGCTATTGCCAAGACGATGAGCCGTCTCGGACTCGGTACCTCCGATCCAAGACTGGTATTCGCACCGCTGGACCATCCCGAGGCTGCACATTATGTCGATATGATGTATTCGGCGCTAAATTATGCCGTGGTGAACCGACATCTCATCGCATACTCGGTGCGTGAAGCCTTCCGCGATGTCTTTGGTACAAAGTGCGAGTTGCGTACTTTATACGATCTAATGCACAATTATGCTTGGAAGGAATCCCATCCGGATCACGGCAGCGTGTTTGTGCATCGTAAAGGTGCTACGCGTGCTCTTCCAGCAGGACACCCCGACAATCCGCGGCCTTATCAGGCGACAGGGCATCCGGCCCTGATCCCCGGCTCTATGGGGACAGCCTCTTATATTATGGTAGGTTTACCGGGCGGTCAGGATAACTTCCACTCCATTTGTCATGGAGCAGGCCGTATTCGTTCGCGTTCTGCGACCAAACGACTCGTCAGTGTGGACGATTTTGCAGGGGCCCTGGGTGTAGGGACAGACGACGAAATTGTGGTCAATCAGGCATCACTGGAAAGCATTATCGACGAATCTCCGCAAGCCTACAAAAATGTAGATGATATTATCGAAAGTGTCACCGGGGCAGGACTCGCAGCAGTTGTAGCCAAATGCAAGCCGCTAGCCGCCCTGAAAGGAGCCAAATAATTTGAGTATAGACATCCCAGCTATTTACGAATTTGATGAACGTACAGATGGGCGCATTACCGGTTATGCCGCTTATGCCCGTCTGATCGACGGTATCAGTGAAGCACTCTATAACCGCTACGGCGTAAAATACGTGCTGTATGCCAGCGATGATCCCAATATTGAGTATTGGGATTTACTGGAGGAGGACATTCGTGCAGGCAGTCCCGATCTGGAGCATGTAGCACGGGTCTTCGATCGTCTGGAGGAACGCACCATCCAGTATGACGATGACGGGCCGACTCCTGAATATGGCGTGCATCTGTCGATGCGTAATAATGTATTCGCCTATCCCAAGTGGGGCATCGCGCTGGCGCGAGTTCCCTTTTTCCGTGAGAATGGCGTGTACAATGAAGATTACGTATTTGCGATAGGCGACCAAGAGCTGCAAGGCTTCCTCGCGGGAGTACGCGGTCGTGAACGTAAGCAGAATATGAAGCGTGTCACCGTTTTTACCGACACAAGCCGTGGACTTTCTCGGCAGGCAGAGCCGATAACCCGCGCAATTACGCGGGATGACGTGATTTTGAAAGCGGAAATAAAACGGGATATTTTCCGATCACTCGATCAGTTTTTTGAAGCGGATCGTACCTTCTATCAGACTTATAACATTCCTTACAAGCGTGGTATTCTGCTATACGGCCATCCGGGCAACGGTAAAACAACACTTGTAAAATCAATTGCCAGCAGTGTACCGGGTCCGGCAGCCTACTGGCAAATTACGGAGTATACAACCAGTGAATCGGTCAAAGAGGTGTTCGAGGCGGCTACTCGCCTGGCTCCGATGGTACTGGTTATTGAGGACATTGATTCCATGCCTCAGGAGGTGCGTTCTTTTTTCCTGAATACCCTCGACGGTGCTACATCCAAGGAGGGCATCTTCCTGATCGGAACGACCAATTATCCCGAAAAAATCGACCCAGGTCTGATGAACCGGGCAGGGCGTTTCGACCGGGCTTATGAAATCAGTTTGCCTGACGAAGCGCTGCGACTGGCGTATCTCAAGCTGCGCAACTTCCTTGTTTTTGCAGGGGAAACAGGTACACAGAAGGCGGCAGCCATGACTGACGGGTTTTCGCTGGCACAGCTCGGAGAACTGTATGTCAGCACTGCTCTGGAGTGGCATGAGCAGGGAAAAGCCGATATTGAACTGATTATCAAAGGTATGCGAGGCGAGCTCGATAAGAGCCGTAAGCAGGACTGGTTAAAAAATGTGGCCGAAGGACGAGTCGGGTTCTTCTGAGTTATCCTTTCATTGCCTTATCAAGAAATTTATGTTACGTTGATAAATAATAAAGTATCGAAAGGGTGACCTTAAGCCAATGATCTACTAATCCTATTCTACCGAAGAAAAAAATCGTAATCTTACGAATTTTCTGGATAGGATTAGTGTAGGCTTTGGGTATTAACGATAAGAGCATTGCTTCTTTGACGGGAGCAGTGTATCTTCTTGTTCGTATGCCTACCTCCTATCCAGAAACCAATGGATAAGGAGGTTTTTTGCATGAAAAGAATACTTGGAATTCTAATGATTAATATCTTCATCGTTATGGTGGGCGTTGGTTTAATTACCCCCATCCTGCCAGAACTGATCATTGAGTTTGGAGCCAGTGGACGGGCGATCGGTTTATTGGTAGCAGCCTATGGCATGACACAATTCCTGCTCTCTCCCCTGACTGGACAGCTGTCTGATCGATATGGGAGAAAGGCATTCATCGTCGTAGGTGTCATTGTTTTTGCTGTGGCTAAATTTATCTTTGCTATTGGAGATGAGCTGTGGATGCTGTATACCTCAAGACTTCTGGAAGGAATGGCAGCAGCCCTGATTGTTCCACCCATGATGGCATATGTAGCGGATATTACAACAACCGAAGAACGCGCCAAAGGAAATAGCCTGCTAGCCGCAGCCATGTCATTCGGATTTGTTATTGGACCTGGACTGGGTGGTCTTCTTGCAGGATATGGAACGAGAGTGCCGCTTTACGCAGCGACAGGTGCTGCTATGGTTGCTGTTATTTTTTCAGTGTTTTGTTTGCCTGAAAGTTTATCGAAAGAGCAAATGAAAGCAGCACGGGCAAGAATGATTCAGAAAGAATCTATTTACAAACAATACGCGAGATCGTTGAAGTCAAAATATACGATGCTCTTTGTACTTGTCCTGGTGATGACCTTTGGACTCGCTAATTTTGAATCTGTTCTTGGTTTATATGTAACGAACCGCTTCCAATTCTCACCTCAAAATATTGCTGTCATTCTGACCGCAGGTGCTGTGATCGGAGTCGGTATGCAAGCATTAGTTGTTGCTAAAATAATCAATAAGTTTGGTGAACAAAGGGTGATCAAAGGATCGCTTCTTTTCACCTCAGTTGCTTATATTTTATTTCTCTTAGCCAAAAATTTTTGGAGTATCTTCCTTGTCACTTCCCTTATTTTCTTTGCCACAGCTATGCTTCGTCCAGCTCTTAATACACAATTATCGAAGATGGCCGGGAATGAGCAAGGATATGTAGCGGGTATGAATAATGCCTATATGAGTGTCGGGAATATTTTAGGCCCTACTCTTGCGGGATTTTTGTTTGATGCAAATCTGTTCGCTCCATTCATAGCAGGCTGTTGTATTCTGTTGATTACTTTTTTGCTTACATTAAAATTGAAATAAAAGAGGACAACTGATGAGCAAAAGGCAGCTACGGGTGCGAGGCTTATTTTTCAATGCCCGGCTGTAGCTGCCTTTTTATTCAGTCTAAACGCTTATTTTAATAAATACTGTAATTCCCTTTATTCCGCTTCCCCGCTCAGACGATTCAAAAACTGAATAGCCCGTGGACTGGTGGGCTGCTCCAGAACCTCATGCGGCGTACCCTGCTCAACGATTACACCCTGATCCATCAAAATCACATGGTCCGCGACCTCAGCTGCAAATTTCATTTCGTGGGTGACAATGACCATGGTCATCCCTTCGGCAGCCAGTTGCTTCATGACCTTAAGCACCTCGCCTACCAACTCGGGATCAAGCGCAGAGGTCGGCTCGTCGAACAATAGTACCTCAGGTTCGACCGCCATTGCCCGGGCAATACCGACCCGTTGCTGCTGTCCTCCCGATAACTGATGCGGATAAGATTCCGCTTTATCAGCCAACCCCACTTTTTTAAGCAACTCCAATGCACGTTTGCGCGCCTCATCCTTGCTCTTTTTCTGAACCGTGACTTGGCCCTCCATCACATTTTGTACTGCTGTCATATGCGGGAAGAGATTGTAGGCTTGAAATACCATCCCTGTCCGCTTGCGCAGCGCCAAAATGTTTTCTTGCCGGAGCTTCGTTCCTTTCGCAAAATTCAGTACAATATCCCCTACTTGGATCTCTCCTTGGTCAGGAATTTCCAGCAAATTCAAGCAGCGTAAAAGCGTTGTTTTACCAGAACCTGAAGGACCGATGATAACAAGCACTTTCCCCTTACCCAACGTCACGTCAACACCCTTAAGCACTTCCAGCGAGCCGAACGATTTGTGTATATTCCGAATTTGGATCACCGGTACAATCTCCTTTATCTGACGGAAAAACGGCCTAGTCGCTTCTCCAGGTAATTTTGCAGCACAGTCAAAATGGTGCTAAACAGTAGGTAAATAATCCCCGCCTCGGTATACACCAATAGCGGTTCGTATGTGGTAGCTACAATCTGGTTAGCCGTTCTGAACATTTCCACATAAGTGATGGTCGCAGCCAGTGAGGTATCCTTCACTAAGCTGATGAATGAATTAGCCAACGGAGGTACGGACACACGGGATGCTTGCGGAAGCACGATACGCCGCAATACTTGCCAGCGCGTCATACCCAGAGAGTATCCCGCCTCCCATTGGCCTTCCTGAATGGATATGATAGCCGCACGCATAATTTCAGAGCTATAAGCCCCTACGCTGAGGGTAAAGCCGATCACTGAAGCAATAAACGGGTCCAGTGTAATACCCACGGAAGGTAAACCATAGAAAATAATATACAATTGCACCAGCAAAGGAGTTCCTCGAATCACCCAGACATAGAAGCCGAAAATCAGCTTGAGTATTCTCCATTTGGACAGCCGGGCCAACGCTGTAATCAGCGCCAGCACGAGTCCCAGAGCAAAGGAGATAAGCGTGAGCGGAATCGTAAAAGAAACCCCTGCTTTTAGCAGAGGCAATAATGAATCGATAATGATTTGTATTTGACGATCATCCATTGTACAGACATCCTTTGAAAAGATAGGTTTGAGAAGATTCGGTTCGACTTGGCGAACGTTTGGTCTTCATTTATTATTTGGATACGTCAGCTCCAAAATATTTCTCGGAAATTTTCAGGTACGTACCATCAGCCTTCATATCAGCCAGCGCTTTGTTTACTTCCTTGATCAAATCTTCGCTGCCTTTATTGAATACAGCTGCGCTGTGTGAAGCATCTGGAGATTCGTCCACCTTTTTGATGGGTGCGTCAGGCTTTTGCTTTTTCAGATCGAGATAGGATAATCCATCATTGACGGTCGCATCCACCCGTTTGGAAGTGAGGAGGTCGATGGCTTGGTTGAATCCCTCTGTTGCCACAATTTCCGCACCGTTGCTTTTCGCGATTTGAGTCAGGTTACTGGTCAGGGACTGCCCAGCCTTTTTTCCTTTTAGATCAGCAAATTTCTGGATGTCTGTATTGTCTTCGCTTACGATCAGAACTGCCTTGGAGACAATGTACGGATCGGAAAAATCATATTTTTGCTTACGCTCATCTGTAATGGATACTTCATTAAAAACCGTGTCAAACCGCTTGGAGTTCAACCCTGCGAATATGCCATCCCATTGCGTCTCGATAAACTCCGGTTGCACCCCCAGGCGTTTACTCACTTCAGTCGCAATATCGACATCGAAGCCTGTCAGCTTACCAGCAGCATCATGGTAGGTAAACGGAGCATAGGTACCTTCCGTGCCAATTCTTAGCTTGCCGCTTGCTTTTACAGATTCAAGAGTAGCTGTAGCAGTAGTATCTGCTTTTCCATTATTAGATCCGTTATCTCCGGTAGATGCATTATTGGTACTGGCGCCTTTATCGTTGTTACCGCAGGCCGAAACCAGCAATGCCATCACGATGAGTACAATCGGCAAAAAACTAAATTTTTTCATGGTATCCACACTCTTTCCCTTTTTCTTGATAACCTAGCACGCGGCTGGTCATTGAATAGTACATCATTCATTTTCACGCGTCAATGCTTTTATCCAATAATCCCTATGCAAAAGGTAAGTTATATATCTTTGCAGCCTAAAGTTATTCTAGGTTGACTCTTTCATTGGCAGGCTATTCATTACAACTCCCCTCACAGCAACTTTTTTTCTGTACCCTTACGTTAGAGATTTCGTATAATAGGTTTTAATATGCAGTTAAATATTTACCGGAGTGTGATCATGGATACCCAAAATTCAACCTTATCCTCTACATCACCTGAAGGAAGTCACTCGGCCTGGGCTACCTTCACTTCACCTTTAAAACAATCCAAAGCGTTCACCTTGTTGTGGCTTGGACATTGGATCGCAATGTTGGGGAGCTCAGTCACCACAGTCATTTTGCCACTGGTTATCTATTCCCTAACAGGCTCGACTACTATCATGGGACTGGCGATGACTGTTTATATGCTGCCTAACGTACTTATTCTGCCTTTCGCAGGAATGATCGTGGACAGAATTGACCGAATTCGTCTCCTTCTGTTTACGAATATCGCCCGGTTTGGACTGATGTTCATTGCGGCGGTGCTGATGTTTACAGGCGGGATGAAATTGCCGGTTCTATTCGTTGGCCTAGCGTTGTACGGATTGATGGACGGTATCTTTAATCCTGCTTATTCTGCCTTACGCGCACAGGTGTTCACACCGGACATACGTAATGCAGCTAACGCGCTTAGTCAGATCAGTATACAAGCCGTCCGTCTACTTGGCCCTCCGTTAGGAGGCTTCATTGTATCTTTTTCCTCACCGGGTGTCGGCTTTGGACTGGATTCCATCGCTTATCTGATATCTTTTGCCTGTTTTTGGATGCTGAGCGCTCATTTGGCCTCCATCATCGGCAAAGGTCAGGTAGATCCAGAACAGCAAGATCAGGGTGGACAGCATTTTCTCAAGGATTTTATCGCAGGCTTTATCATTCTCAAAAGCCACCCCTGGCTATGGATTACGATTCTTGCCTTTTCCTTCATTAATATTTGTTATTCAGGCATTATCGCTGTACTCATTCCGTGGCTGTTCAAGGTTCATCATGGCTACAATCCAGTCGTATACGGCATTGCGATGGCAAGTAGCGGCATTGGCGCCATGCTAGGGGCCTTTGTGTATGGATCACGCAAACATTGGAAGCATCGCGGTCTGCTCGCATACTTAGGAGCTTTTGTCAGCGGCCTTGCTTTACTACTGTTGTCTGTAGTCACTTGGATGCCAGGACTGATTATGAGCATGATGCTCGAAGGATTTGGCATTATGATATTTGCGATTATCTGGGAGACAAGCCTTCAGGAATTAGTCCCAGCCGAGTCTTTTGGACGTGTAGCTAGTCTGGATCTAATGTTTTCCTTTGCCCTGCTCCCTGTCGGCTATCTGGCCGTAGGTGCTGTAGCGGATAAGCTTGGTGGTATGTTCACAATTGGCATGTTTGCAACCATCGGCATGTGTATCGTGCTTGGCGTTCTAAGTGTTCCTCATATCAGGCGTTTTCAATAGGAAAAATTCGTCACTTTTCCTCAAAAAAAGCTGCTCCCACAGGTTCATTTTCGAACCTTGCGGAAGCAGCTTCTTTCCATTTTTAGCCTTGTGCCCCATAGGGGCTAGTCTATTCAATAATTCGTAAAGTTACCCTCTACTCCGTCCAACGGAACGGAAGATCAAGCTTACAATCACGACCAGCACAATCGCACCAATTAATGCAGGAACGATGTAGAACGATCCGATTTCAGGACCCCAGTTTCCCAGAATCAAGCTACCCAACCATGCGCCGATAAAACCAGCGATGATGTTACCTATCACGCCACCCGGAACATCACGACCTGCAATAATTCCTGCCAACCAACCAATAATACCACCAACAATCAATGCCCATAACCAACTCATTTTGCGTCACCTCGTTTAAGTTTTTATCGTTGTGTTCTATTATTAACCACTCGAACTCCTTTTGAACACACAAAAGACGATTGGTTAATATTACCACATAACGGAACACTGATTTAGGGACTTGATACCATCTTACGTGCCTCTACGACTATTTATACCCCTTGTGTGAAAAGTGTGTCTCATATGCGTTTATCCTTGTATTCCTGCTTTTTTTGTGCCATCCTCACATTATGGCTTCATTAATGTCACTTCATGCATAAGTTACAAAAATAACAGATTTTAAGGAGTGACCCCAACTGGAGTGTCGAGTAGGATGTGCCGCGTGCTGTATTGCCATTACGATTTCTTCCCCTATTCCCGGCATGCCAGATGGAAAACCAGCTGGTGTTCCTTGCCCTCAGCTCACTTCCGATTACCGTTGCCGATTGTTTGGCAAACCCGAGCGCCCAGTTGTATGCAGTGGATTCCATGCTGATGAGGATACGTGTGGAAGCACTAATGAAAGAGCATTTGAACTGCTGAGAAAGCTGGAGGAGTCAACTTTACCGGGTAAAGCTTAAGGAGAAGTTCATTCTATATGAAGGAGAATTTTAATTATGAATGTTATTGAAAAAAGAATTGCCGAATTAAAGCAATATCGGCCCGATCTTACCGCCCCGAAGGATATCGATTTATTCTGGGCCAAAACATTGGAAGAAGTACACACCAAACCTGTACGTGCGTTCAAAGCTCCCGTAGAAACACCTTATCCTCATATCCTTGCCTACCGGGTTACTTTTGAGGGTGTCGATGATACGCCTCTGCATGCCTGGTATGTACGCCCCCGATTTGCCGGAGATCAAAAGCTGCCGTGTATCGTTCTGTTTCATGGCTATACAGGCGGAAAAGGCTATCCTGAAGATTATTCCTCTTGGCTCATGCTTGGCTTTGCTGTATTGGCAGTAGATGTACGTGGTCAGGGAGGAGAAACGGGAGACCGTCTGGGTGATCCTCACGGTACGGTTAAAGGCTGGGTAACGAAAGGAATATTGGACAAGGATACCTGCTACTACAAAACGATTACAACCGATGCCCTTAGAGCCGTAGATTGGGTAGCGGAGCAGTCGGATGTTGATTCGGCTAAAATCGCAATCAGTGGCGCCAGTCAGGGCGGCGGACTTTCATTAATGGTGGCTGCGCTCAGCGATAAAGCTGCCATTACGGTCGCGGATATCCCCAATATGTGTCATATGGATTTTGGTATGATGAATTCTACCAGTTCACTGACGGAAGCAGCTGAATTCGTCAACCGATTTCCGGAGCATTTGGAGCAGGTACTACATACATTAAGTTATTTTGATGTGATGAATCTTGCTCATCGCATTCGTACCCCGATCATGGTATCGGTAGGGTTCAAGGATACTGTGTGTATGCCAGAGACGATTTTCGCCGCTTATAACCGTATTGAATCACCGAAAACGATTGAAATTTATCCGTTTACCGGACATTGGGTTGAAGGCTTTCAAAGACGCAAAACGGCAGAATTTTTAGTTCAGCATTTTTCATAATTCCTCCGGTGCACAAAAAAAGAACACCACGCATCAAACTGCGTAATGTTCTTTTCTACTGTATCGGGGCCAGTTCCGCTTACGCTAGACAAACTCCTCGACACTTCACACTAAAAAATCTTCTAAGATTACGATGCAGCTCGCTGTTCTGCTGCCGAATCCCCTGTCCATTTTCGCACCCAAACAAAATCCATAATCATCAGACCAAACGGGATGAAGGAGGCAAACATAATAAAAAGAGGCCGCCGTATAGACCAGTGCAGTGCTGTTTTTCCATAGATTAAAGCAACGAGGAGCAACAAAAAGCTCACCCGGTATATGTTACCAATCACCATAACCGCCTGAGTCATGCCCGCAGCTTGCAGCGGCTGGTGGGTGAATAGTATCGCCAAATAAGCTATAGCTTGAAGCCAAAGCATGAGTCGGACACGCCCCAAAGGTGTTCTTAACACAAATTCAATCCCCTCTCCATAAGCAAGGATGTTCTCTCATCCTTTACACATCCTTTATTATAACGAAAAGGTCCCCAAACTCCAACCTATCCATTTTTGAATTTTGACCTAATGAGTTGTGTCTGATACAGTTGTGTAAGAGGTGATTATAAATGCTTAAACTGGGTATACTGGACCAGTCTCATATTCCTGAAGGCGGTACTGCTCAGGATGCATTATCCAATACAACAGATTTAGCGCGTGAAGCTGATCAACTGGGATATAGCCGTTATTGGGTATCCGAACATCATGCGTCCAAAACACTAGCGCACTCCAGCCCTGAGGTGCTGATTGCGCATTTGGCTGCTCACACATCACACATTCGTGTGGGTTCAGGCGGTATTATGCTGCCACACTACAGCGCGTATAAAGTCGCCGAAAACTTCCGCTTGCTGGAGGCACTCCATCCAGGACGCATCGACCTGGGAATAGGGCGTGCTCCCGGTAGTTTACCGCTGGCTACTCGTGCCCTGCAGGAAGGCAAGTACCAATCTGTCGAACAATATCCACAGCAGATTCTCGATTTAATCGACTACTTTCATGATTCGGTGCCTGACAATCATCGATTTGCCGGTCTTCATGCCTCCCCGATGATATCGACCGTCCCTGAATTATGGTTGCTCGGCTCCAGTGGAGAAAGCGCTAGATTGGCTGCGATGATGGGTGCCTCCTATGCCTTTGCCCAATTTTTTGGGACTCCAGGTGGTGTAGAAGCTACCGCACGTTACCACGAGCAATTCCAGCCTTCGATCCTGGGTGATAAGCCCCATTCCATGGCGGCAGTTACGGTGGCCTGCGCGGAAACCGAAGAGGAAGCTGAGCAGCTGGCGTCCAGTGCTAGTTTGTATTTCCTTTTGCTCATGCAAGGTAAAGAAATGAGTTCTCTTCCGTCAGTGAAAACAGCAATGTCCTATCCGTACACGGAGTTGGATCGTGAGCGGCTGCGTCAATCCGCAGCATGGCGTGTTGTTGGTACCCCTGAACAGTGTAAGGAACAGCTGCTAAGACTGGCTGAGCAGTATCGTACCGATGAGTTGCTGATCGTTTCATCCATACATGACTTTGATAAACGTGTTCAGTCCTACCGTCTGCTGGCCAAAGCTTTTGATTTGGTATAGACACAGTTGAACGGAGGCTGAGCTTCAGAAACATAAAAACCCCCGCCTGCCTATAATGGCAACAGCGGGGGTTTGTCGTATGAGAGGGGTTCATTGGAACCACCCACTCTGCACTATGGAAGTAATTCAAGCACCACAAAAGTCGAACATCGTCTGGTACTTTGGTAGTATATATACCGAAACTAAAGTGTTAGTCGTTACCTTCTAAAGTTCCAGTCCTCATATACCAAAGGCGCATATTCTATACTCCAAACCTGGGAAATCTTCCACCCAAAAGTCCCATATCTTTACTCGTTCCGATAAAGTTAGTAACGATTAAATTCTAAGGCTCTATCCCCCAAACCAGCTTACCCTGCTGATATACAGTGCCATGGTCCCAGTCTGCGAATGCTGTTTGGGTAGCACCATAGGAGTAATCGTTGGTCTCATCAAAATTGCTCCAATTTGCAGCATGAATCCGGGGTTGAATTTCTCCGCTTTCCCCTCCGGGCTGAATCGTTCCCGCTCCATCTGTGAAAGAGATCTCCATATATTTATCAGCCTTAGCCTTTGGATTCGGCAATGTTACAAATGTTGCTTTTACCTTTTCATTGCCAATCCTGGCCCAGTCTACAAAAAACTGCTGAGCTTGTTTGCTTTCATCTGTGTAATAGTAGCGAATTTTTAGATCACTCAACTTCACAGCTGTTTTCCCTGTATTTTTGATATTAAATTCAGGACGGATTGCGTTATCCTTGGCGTTCGTGTCACCGGTGCGATACTGAAGCACAATCCCTTGATCGTTACTGCCTGGTGTACTTCCTCCGTTACCGTTATCGCCGCCGTTGTTGCCACCACCGTTATTACCGCCAGTGTTGCCGCCATCTCCGCCGTTATTCCCACCGTTGTTTCCGCCTCCACCATTGTTGCTGGAGCCTTCCAGAATCGCCTGTTTTACGAATTTGCCGGAAGCGGACAATTGTGAATCAGGCCATCCGCCCTTACGGTCAGCACCAGGCAACAGCGCAGCAGAGGTCTCATTTTTATCTGCCAGCGACCAGTTAGCCCAACTGATTCCACGGCTTGCCAGAAAATCAGTCCATACTTTGGATTCATTCAGGAACGGACCACCGTTACCCGAAGCATCGCTTGTACCCCACTCGGTAGCAAATATGCCCACGCCTTTGTTCAGCGCATAATCGACCCGATCGCGCAAGTACTGTCCATGCGTACCCGCATAGAAATGTACGGTATACATTGTATTCTTGTCTGGAAGTGGATGGTCTGCTGCATCATGTACATCCTGACTCCATGTGCCTGTTCCTACAATAATAATATTGTCCGGGTCCTTAGCACGAATAACCTGAGATACCTCAGACGCATAAGGTCGGATTTGATTGTTCCAGTTCACATTCCCATTCGGCTCATTGGCAAGCTCATAGATTACATTAGGCAAATGGCCGTACTGAGTCGAAAATTCATTAAAGAAAGCTTTGGCTTCATTTTTATGAATGTTCGGATCGCCATCTGAGAGAATGTGCCAGTCAATAATGACGTACAAGCCCAGTTTCTGTGCTGCCTCAATCGCTTCCTTCACTTTATTTTTCAAAGAAGGATTGGCGATATAACCATCTTCTTCAGTGTACAGTGCAACCCGGAATACGGAAATGCCCCAATCGTCCCGTAGCCATTTCATAGAGTCCTGATTTACCAGATCCCCAAACCATTGGACGCCGTGAGAGCTAATACCTTTGAGTTGTACAGGTTTACCGTTTTTATCCACCAGTTTACCATTCTTTACTGAAAGTTGTCCGTAACGTTCCACAGGGGTCGTCCCAGCAGCCTCTGCTGTTTGCGTATTCCAGTTGAATCCGTTCGTTAACGTTAACAGTAATACTGCTGTTAGCATCACCGCTACTCTTTTTGCGATCCTTGGCAGGATCCATTGCCCATTCATCATTTACACATTCCTTCCTTTTTAAAAAGTAGATGAGACTTATCAGTACGTTGTTCTCCGCTCTTTTGCCCCCTCCTTCATACAACAAGAGGATCAGGTCCAAACATAGATGTCACTTACCTGTATATGGATGATACTACTATTATAGTTAGTTTCATGTTACATTTCGACTTTATGATAGAAAATGAACAGGAAGTCACGGTTTTGGGATGAGTTCTGCTTAGTTGGCTACTATGGAGTACTAAAGGGACAAAAGACTCATTTGCCAATTGAAAAATTTGGAGAATTTTAGTTGTTTAATAAAAAAAGACTGCTTCCCGATGCTTTAGCTCGGTATAGCAGTCTTATAGATGATCTTATATGTGATCGAATAATGTTACAAATATCGTCTTAACGTATGATCTCCCTATTACCCCTGAGCGGTTGCTTGAGGTTCTTTGGTCGTCTGATCTTCCTTCATATCGCCGCCATCCGTCGCTTGATCTGTCAGTACAGTCTCAGATGAGTTACCTATTACCTTGTCTATAAGTTGCAGCCAAGGTTCTTCACTACCTCCACAGCTCTCAATATCACCGAGCAGGGACTCTAGCGTGGTTCCTTCTTCTGGCAAATCAATAACTAAACTGTCTTCGTCAACTTGGATGGTGCAGCAGGTTTTCATTGTAAATCCCTCGCTTAATTCATATTTGAGCATGCAGTAAGCTAGCTCAGATGGGATGAACTCCCATGGATTCCGGGATAAGCCCTTTGAATCCGTCTGAAATTATAAACCTAATGCACATCAATTGCAATGAACAAACCTTGAATTTTTAAGAATTAGCGAGTGTTACAGAATGGATATCTAAATGAAGTGTTCGCGACAGTAATTTTGGATATATAGAGAATCATTTCAAACACTCAGCGAGCTCCGTAAATATCACCCCAAGCGCATAAGCCCCCGCATCTGGATAACCGAGGCTTCTCTCTCCGACCGTTCCGGCACGACCCATGCGCGCCACGATGTCTTCCGTCTTTTTGGCCCCTGATACAGCGGCTTGAGCACCACTTACAAAGGCTGCCTTCACATCAAAATCTAATTTTACGCTCTCCAACCAGCTATCCGCACATGGCACTAATGCATCTATAAGCGTTTTATCGCCAACGACGGCTCCTCTGCCGAAAGAACGTTCGCCTGTCGATTGTATGCCTTGCACCGCAGCCTGCATCATATCCGCGAATTCGGAAACGGTGAGTTCGGTTCGTTCGCCCGCAGATCGTGCCGCTGCGCGAAATGCTGAACCCCAGATCGGACCCGAAGCGCCACCGCAATATTCCATGATGACGAGCGAGCATGAATGAAGAAAGGCTCCCATCGTCAAAGAATCTTGATTCAGGATGTCTCTCCATTCCCGTTTCAGCTGACGAAATCCCTTAGCAACGCTCATGCCAAAGTCGCCGTCGCCTGCATGAGAGTCAAGATCGCAGAAAGGTACCTCATTCTTGATGATAACCTCGCTCATCTTATCGACTAAATAGATAAGATTGTTCAACGTAACTTTGTTGTTCTCAATAACCGCGAAGGCAGGGTCCGTTTCCACCTCAAAGGGTACTTGCCGCTTTTCGTCTGCTACAGTTGAAATATCCGTGAATACGACATGATCAACAGGTCCAGCCACCTTGAACGCAGGTGCGTTGCTTTCATGGGAAAGGAGCGTTTTCAGTTCGTTGTCCAGCTTCATGATGGAAACCGAGATGCCTGCCATATCGATACTCGTCATATAATTGTTGACAAAAGTGCGATCAATCTTAATCCCCTTCGCTGCTAGTTCGCGAGTGACCGAATGGTTGAAGAGGTACAGTTCTTGCAGAGGCGTACCGCCGAAACCATTGATCAACAGGGCGATTTCTCCGCTGAATCCAGTTTCAATCTGCATGTCTCGAAGGAGATCGGTTACCATTCTGCCTGCCAACGTATCCGCATCCGTCAGCTTCTCACGGCTGGTCCCAGGCTCGCCGTGAATGCCGACGCCGTACTCGATTTCATCATGCCCGAGCTCTAATGTTGGCGTGCCCTTCGCCGGCACGGTACACGAAGTCAATGCGAATCCGATACTGCGTACATTCGCAGCGGCTTTCTCGGCCACTGCTTTAACTTCCGCCAGACTCCGGCCCTCTTCCGCCGCTGCACCCGCGATCTTATGGACGAGTACCGTTCCCGCCACCCCGCGCCGTCCGACCGTATATAGGCTGTCTTCTACAGCGATGTCGTCTTCAACCTTTACATAGTCCACTTCCAGACCGTCTTCAGTGGCCAGATGGGCGCCGTTTCTAAAGTTCATAATATCGCCGCTGTAATTTTTAATAATCAGCAGCGCACCTTTTTTCCCGGTTGTCGCTCGGATGGCCTGATATACTTGAATTTGTGAGGGAGAGGCGAAGACATCACCGCAGACCGCGGCATCGAGCATCCCTTTTCCAACAAAGCCGGCGTGGGCGGGCTCATGACCACTGCCACCGCCGCTGATGAGCGTTACTTTCTCCGCGTTCAATTCCTTTTTTTTGAGCACTTTGTATTTTGGCAGAAATTCCAGCTCGGGATGCGCGAGCGCAATACCGCTGCACATCTCAAGGACCAAATTTTCCGCACGGTTGATGACCTTTTTCATGCTACTTTACCTCCGCTTTGTACTGGCTCCCGATACGGTCGGCCGCAGCGATTGCCGCTGCAACCTGCTCCACTGTGACCGGAAACGGCATGGAATGAATCGATTCCTCCAGAATGCAGGCCTTTACAGCTACTTCCATGAGTTCTTCCTGGCTGATATGATCGACGCCAATATCGGCCAAGCAGACCGGTAAACCGACGGCTAAACAGAAATCAAGTACCTGATGTAATTCTTCCGTCGGTGCGTTTTCGAGCACCAGCTGTGCGATCGTGCCGAATGCAACTTTCTCTCCATGATAATAATGATGCGTGCCTTCCAAAATCGTGAGTCCATCATGAATCGCATGGGCCGCCGCAAGTCCGCCGCTCTCGAATCCGAGGCCTGAGAGTAAAATATTAGTTTCAATGATATTTTCGAGTGCTTGCGTAACTTGGTTTTCATCACATGCCGCTTTTGCTTTGGTACCGTCTTTCAACAGCATTTCATAACATAGCGTTGCAAGTGCAATCGCCGCATTTGTACCTACTGCTGGCGCACACTGTCCTTCGCGTACTCCGTTAGGCAGTCCGGCATTGACCCTGGAGTAAGAACGGGAGGTCGCACGGGCTTCAAAGTAAGTCGACAGTGCATCACCCATGCCTGATACGAGAAATCGGGTTGGTGCATTAGAGATTACGGTGGTGTCGACTAATACGACATTCGGACTTTGCTTAAAATAGGCGTAATCGTCGAAAGCACCTTCCGGGGTGTAAAGAACGGCCGAGTGACTTGTCGGTGCATCCGTCGCAGCAATCGTCGGACAGATGATAAGCGCTTCCCCTTGGGCCACGCATTTCGCCGCGTCGATCGCTTTCCCACCGCCGAGACCTACGATACAATCGCATCCATTCGCAGTAGCAATTTCCTGAAGTCTAGACACTTCCTGTCTGGAACACTCACCCATAAAACCGCTTTCAATAAAGGTCACGTTATATTTATCCAAAGTGGAATCAAGCTTATCTTTTACCCGCGCCACATCGGCAGGATGCGCAATCAGTAAAGCGGATTTGCCGAAGGTGCTCACATAGTAACCCAAATTCAACAATTCGTTTTCACCTTGTACATATTTGCTTGGGCTGATAAAAGCTTTTCTCATCTATAATTCCTCCTTATGATTGTGTTGGCTTCGTTCTGATTAAAACTATAACCGAACCATGTAAACTTTACATTGGAGGAATCAAGGAATATATTATAATCTACAATCGTATTTTTTTGCACTGAAGATCACAAATTGTACTTTTTTGTTATCGCTTACAGGATAATTTACCATTAAGGGATGAGAATCTTGATACGTGAACATTTGAGCATCCAGAAAATCTTTGATTTGAAAAAGTGGGAGCAGTTGCAGGATTCATTAGCATCCGTTACCAAATTAGCCATTCTCACCGTCGATTATAAAGGGAATCCCGTAACTAGCCACAGCCAATGCCAATCGTTCTGCAAGAAGGTTCGCCAGGATGAGAGTCTCCTTCCCTACTGCCAAAAATGTGACTCTCGCGGTGGACTTGAAGCGGTGCGTTCCAACAAACCTTATATTTATCTCTGTCATTATGACATCGTCGACATCGCGGTACCGATCATTATTGACGATAAGTACATCGGCGCCGTCATGGCAGGTCAGGTCCGCTTAGCCGATCCTTCGAGCGCCTTACAGCTGGAGCAAATCCTCACGTCAAAAAATGAAAAACTGTACAGTTCCAAATGGGAGGAACTTAAGAACGACTACGCCGATCTGCCATCCATGACCTATCAGGAAATTCAGACGATCTCCAACATGTTATCCTTATTGTGTAATTATATTGTTGAAGAAGCCATGAACAAAAATCTTCTCGCAGAAATGTTCGAGAAGGCGTCGGCCACACAGTCCACTCTGCAGTTGTCCGAGATCCTTCCTGGCTACTCGCTGGAGCATATCGAAAGCCTTAAGAAAGAAATGAATAATTTCTTAGCAGATGCCTATCTGAATTCCTCAGGAGATGTGAATATTCCGTGCGGAAATCCCGTACTAAAACCCGCCTTTGAATATATTTTTCAGCACAAGGGTGAAACTTTTTCTCTCAAAGCCATGGCTGACTTGTGCCACATTAGCCCAAGCTATTTTAGTCGGCTGTTTGCCAAGGAAACGGGGGAGAACTTTTCCAGCTATCTTTCCCGCCTGAAGATTAAATGGGCGAAGCAATTGCTTGAAGCTACAGATATTCCTGTATCTCAGATCAGTAGCGAGCTCGGCTTCAATGAGCCAGGGTATTTCATTAAAATATTCAAAAAGTATGAAGGCACAACGCCCGCGGTGTACCGAAAGTATTACAAGGGATAAAATAAACGAAAAACAGATGATTCACGGGTCTAAGGTCACCATGATCATCTGTTCATGTAAATTAGTTCTGCTCAGCTACTTATGTCCTGGTGTGCTTCTCAAGCTGCAAGAGATGGTGATTTGCGCTCAATCACCATACCCTTTTTATCAGCAATTTTATGTTGGATTGTTTTTTTATCTTTACTGTAGTGTTTCTGACTGATCCTGAACGTTCGTTTCATTGTGCACGGATTCCGATTTTTTCTTGCGAAATAATTTGGCGAAAAACTTGCCTATTACACCAAACATACCTGCACAAGCAGCACCAATAAGTATGATAACCTTAATTCCTGCGCCCTTAAAAAAAGCAATGAGTAATGCCAACAAGCCTACCTTTTTAGCTACTGCCAAGCCTGCTCCTCCCAAAATCAATCCGGTCAGGCCGTATTCGGAAATTTTGTCCGTTGAAGCATTAAAATCCTCGTACCGCTCACCTGATTTGACTGTCAGCTTGGGTAATATGTTCTCATTCAAAAACTTCTTATCTGCGTCCAAATGCGCAGGATCGGACACTAATATTGCAGAGATATAACCCTGACGAGTGAGCAAGCGAACATTATAATTGATCAGCTTTTCCTTGTTCCCATCCTCCGCCAGCATAGACCAGGTTAGATTATGGGTCGCTTCATTATAAAAAGGCTCCACATCCCAACCCGTAACATACAGGCGATCACTTTCCGCTTTTTCCTTGTTACTCTCTTCCGTACCCTCTTTATAATTATCTAGAATGGCATCCGCATCGATGTCTTCTTTTTCATAGTAATCCCCATAAGTTTCCTCTGTAATTGTATGAAATGAGTCTTTAGCTCCATTAAGTCGATTAAAGCTATACTTTATCCCTCCAAATTCCCTTAAAAAGTTAGCCGCACAAGGGAAAAGTCGGTAAATTTAACCATATGTTTATTGTAAATCGTTAATGAAATCTAAAAAGGTCTGCTGTCCAGCTACTTGAGATTGAGCACAATTACTTCTACTATCGCCATTTCTTCTCCATGTAGTTGCTCTCCACTTTTATTTTGGGCATACAGAAAAAAAGCTTATTCCTTCATTGATTCATAACGGAATAAGCTTTAAAAGTTTATTAAAACTGAAGTTATTTGTTGCTTAGTTGACTTTGTTAAACACTTAGCTTTATTCCTCACTAATTACCTTTAGCTCTTTACTCTCACATAAATTATTCATAGCTTCATATATATTATTGCCAAATTTCCAAATATAATAATCGTCCATGATACCGTATACTTTCCCAGTCTTAGACATAAACATAGTTGCATTATCGTCATATGCCAATCCGATCACAACTAGCTCTTCTCCAATTATCGTTTCATGCCTGCTATAGTGTTTCCTTTCAATTCCTTCCCTTAAAAATTCAGGACCTATCTGAAAGTCATCTGATTCGTCACTAGGCACTGAATACTCTAGTCCTCCGAAATGTTCAAATGCCTCTTTAGCAGGATTAAATACTTCAAATCCTTTTTTTTCTAAAAAGTTTATTGTTGAGCTGATCTCTACTTTTCTTTCGGGATACCAACCAGCATCCTTTAAAATAACAATAGTTCTTTGTGAAAAAGTCATATGTTAACCTCACTCAGTTTATTTATCATTTAAATTACCATTATCAACCATAAAGTCCTTGAATGTTTCCTTGCATTTTTTAAGTATCTAGTGCTTAATAAATGTTATCTCCGAACTCATAAAATGAATATTCATTTTCCCTACATAAAACACTATAATTAGAAATAAATATTATTAATTTTGTACTATGCGCCTTGTCTAACTACAAGTTTTGTTTATACTGTATATTTACTGACAACTCTCGCAGCAACACTCTAAAAGCCTCAGTCTATGAAAGTATGCCTTTATCCATTTTCGCAACTTTCGCTACTAAATTGTAATCGATTATTTCTCTGCTACTTCTAGCTTTTGATACGGTTTGCAAAAAAAGACTTACCTCAACTCAAATTTCGAGTGGAGTAAGTCTGTGGCTAAGTTATTAGCTTTTATTAATCGTATTAATTCAGTATATTCTACTTTCGTGGTAGTACGTAGGCTATTTTATATTTGATCTACAGTACTATAAATTAATCCTCAGGAAATAAATTAGGGAATTTATCTTGGTCTAGATATTCCTTGTTAAAATAAACTTCTAACATTTCATAAAAATCGAAACCTATAAAAACAATATACATAAATTCATATGAACCAGCAAAATAAAATTTATCTGAGTCTGAAATATAAATATCGAGTGTACTTCTAGGAAAGAAACCTAAAGGTGTCAACTTATTTCTTCAAATTCTTTTAACTCTTCGAATTCTTTTAACTCTTCGAATGTTACCTCGCCTTCACTTGGATCAAGTATTAAAGATGTATAATAATTCGAGCCTTTGGATGGTAATTTCAAATTTATACCTCCAAATTCCCCCAATATATTTAATGCTAAGGGATTTGGCGTAATATTGTACTTTTGATACATGTCCTTATAAAGTGATATATCAATTTTCCTTCCTTCATACCAACCATTTTCCTTGAAGTAATTTTTAATCTTTTCGCTCTTAAACATGTTTCCCTCCATTATTTATTTTTCCCCTATTTATTTTTCCCCAAAATACAATTCAAATAAATCATCCATAGTGCCTTCAAACGGCACTATTCTTGATCTTGGTTCATACAACTCTCCACAATTATCGCAAGGCGGTTTAAATTTATATAGGCTTTCTACACCTTTCTTACCTGAAACCTTATTAGAAAATGTTGAAATATGCAAATCCTCTAGATTTGATCCCTTTACCATCAGATGATTGGCTGTATTAAACTCAGCGCAGTTCTTATCTATCTTACGTAGTAGGTTAGCACAGGAATTTCTTTCCTCAGCCTTTCTGCCCCGATTTCCCACTAAATCTAATATCATTGCTGCCTATTCTTCTATCAAGAGCAACAACTGAACAATCGAATTTATTTCCATTGCTTTCTTTAGAGCCTTACTTTGAATCTATATGAACTTTGACAAGATTTTTTTAGCAAGCTCATTCGCTTCTCCTTGCAAAATTTATAATTTATGACCTTGTATAAGTCTTCTGCACATCCGTCTGTGCGCGTGGTCCTGTGCATATCATTAACGTGTGGAACCGATGGAACAGAAGCCCCGTTTGCCATTTAAATTACTGACCAAATTTACTATCAGCCTACTCCTGTATATATTGTTGCAGTTTTATTTAATAAACTGCAACAAAGCGAACATAACAAAAAACAGGCCAATCATGGTTGTATCTGACCATATGACCTGTCCAACGTAACGCTATAGCGTAAAATAGGGTATACTTTTTTTCAGCTTTTCTGTGCGTATATCTAAATTCGTGATTAATTGGGTTATGTTGTAAACAACATAAGGTTAAGCGGTTCATTGAGCACCGAATAACCTTTTCTCGTGCTGCCAAAGTCTTTCATAGATGACTGATCTTTATTATTCTATTTCTTCCGGTTTCCTAGATAAACAAAGAGTGTCTAGCGCCTCCAAAATGTTATCTCCGAACTTAAATAATGAATACCCGTTTTTTCCAAAGACCTTCCCTGATTTCGAGATAAACATTATTAAATTCCCACGGTATGCCTCTCCAACTACAACAAGTGGCTCTTTCACTCGCGCCTCAAATTCCTCAAAGTCTTCTTTTTCATAGTAATCCCCAACAGCTTCTTCAGGGCTAAAATGAAAGGTTTCCAAACTTCCATCCGGATGCTTAAATTTATATTCAACTCCACCAAATAGACTTAATGCTTCAATAACTGGATTAAATACTTGATACCCCATTGCCTCTAAAAATTTTACTGTCTCGGTTAAATCAACCTTATTATTTGGATTCCATCCTGCTTGTAGCAGTATTTCTCTCGTTTCATCTGATAAGTTCCACATAAGCAGCCTCCTATTTATTCAAAAATACTATTCATGAAAGTCATTAATAAAATCGAAAAATGTCTTCTGACAGTTTCTACATGGCGGTTTGTAGTAGCTTTTGTCTGCTAGCATCACCAGTCCCATCAACCTTTTTGGCCGCACTCTCTTCCATTTCCTTCATGACCTTGTTGTAATTCTTCTGCATATCCGTCTGTGGAAGTGGTCTGCTGTCCATCTTATTAACGTGCGGAACTGGCGCTCCGTTGGCTGTGGCCAACTTCCCGGGGCTGAGGCCGTCTCCCATTTTACTCAGTTGCTCATTGAACTTCTGACCCAGTTTACTGCCGGTCTGCTCCAGTTTGGTTACAGCTTTGCCAAAGCCTGCCCCGACTGCATCTACACCTTTGCTAATCCATTGCGGTGTAACTTTGCTGCCTACTTTTTCAGCGAATCCGCCAATGGCCTTGCCTACTTTGGAATCCAGTACGCCCACGGTGACAAAGCCCAGTCCTGCGTCTTTTGCTACTGAGCCCCAGTTGATCTTTTCACCACTTAGCACCTGACTCGCAAGATTTTCCGCGGCATTTGTTACACCGCCGATCGCTGCTTTTCTTAGCAACGTTCCTCCTACACCGAGTGGACCAAAGATCGCTCCAGACACTGCCCCGATTCCCGCTTCTTTTAAGCCGGTCAGGGCATAGTCACTAAAGTCGCTCACTTCCCCTCGGGCGATATCCGATGCCGCTAAACTCGCTACGCCCAAGCCGCCCGCCAGTAGCGCTCCTCCAGCTACCGCCGCAATGACCACCGTACCCGCTCCAAGCGTCGCTACCGTAATGGTTGCTACCACGTCCACGGCTGCCAGCCAAGCCTCTCAAAATATTCATCCCCAGCTTGCCCCAATTAAACGGCTCAGGGGGTGGCTCGCCTTCCTTCGGTTCATCATCAAACGGCGGGTATGCAGTTCGGTCGCTTCCGTCCGCCCAGACATTTCTTCCCAGCACATGGTATTCGTTTTCTACCGAAAGCCCCGTGCTTCCTCCCGTCTGGTACGCCCTGAGCGTTGCAATTCTGCTGCTTGTTTACGCAACTCCCTGGCTTGCTGACAGTAACCACGAATTCCCTCCATAATTTGCTCGTATGCTGCTCGTGCCTGAGTAGTCAGTCCTACCTGTTTAACTTCTTGTTCACGTTTTGCCATTCTATTCAGCTCCTTATCTCATTCTCTGCATAGAAAAAAGCTCAGTCCTACTCATATTTCAAGTGGGAAAGAGCTTTTGAAAGTTTATTAAGTATGTTTGTCAAGTTGTTTAGTGTTTGGTTTGTTGGTTGTATTGTACGATGTTGTTGTTAGGTCTGTAAATGAGTTTATACATCACCACATTTCTTCATATTCTTCAACCTTAATAGACCAATACCCTTCGTTATTTTCCATTGCTTCGGGATCAATTTTCTCAAACTTATTCCGTACCGCTGATCCATACGTATTACATTCTTCTACTACTTTCAAATTATACTTTTTAGCTTCTTGAAAAAAAATCAGATGGAACAAGAAAAAGGTTTTTAAATCACGATTCAGAAGAACTATACCATTTTCTGATTCTTTCACTACCTTTCCACTACCTAAATGCACATAAATTCCATTACTCGTATAATCATGTGGTCTAAAAATACCTACTTGAATGTATGTTTCATCAGAAAAAACATAAGTTTTAAATTCTTCTAAGTCAAAAAAAGTAAAACCTAGAAAATTATACGGAACACCTATCTCACTCATAAAAAGGGCATCACTCTTTATAATACCTCGCTTAATAAGACCATCGTAGTCATATATACGGAAATCATTATAATATTTTTTAATATTCTCCACATTATATTCCATAGTTGCTTCCCTCACTAACTAATCCCAAATAGTTGTTTTAGTGCCTGCTTAAGTTTTTTATTTCCTTTATTCCGAGATTTTTGATCTCCATATTCAAAACTATATGTCACTTCCGCATTCGGGTACTCTTTAGATAACAATTGCTTGCAGTTATGTCCATCCAAGATACACGGCTCCCTTTCCGAATAAATCCGTTTAACTTGGTCAGGGCTTATTCCCTCTTTCTTCATTATGTCATCAAATATTTTCTCTGAATGTGTGATCTTTTCAATTGTCTCTTCTCCTACAACAATTTCTTCTCGTGTACTAACAATTTGGTATCTCTTGACTGCTACGTTCACTTCAACTTCAGCTATTAATACATTCTGCCCACCTGTAATATTATTGTCAATACGAAATTGCTGAGCAGCTTTACTTAAATCATCACTTCCATATTCAACTTGTTTAACATTGAGTACACCTGTAATTCCACTCGAACCATCTTTACCCGTCCCATCAACCTTTTTCGCCGCGCTCTCTTCCATTTCCTTCATGACCTTGTTGTAATTCTTCTGCACATCCGTCTGTGGAAGTGGTCCGCTGTCCATCTTATTAACGTGCGGAACTGGCGCTCCGTTGGCTGTGGCCAACTTCCCGGGGCTGAGGCCGTCTGCCATTTTACTTAGTTGCTCATTGAACTTCTGACCCAGTTTACTGCCGGACTGCTCCAGCTTGGTTAGAGCTTTGCCAAAGCCTGCCCCGACTGCATCTACACCTTTGCTAATCCATTGCGGTGTAACCTTGCTGCCTACCTTTTCCGCGAATCCGCCGATGGCCTTGCCTACTTTGGAATCCAGTACGCCTACGGTGACAAAACCTAGTCCTGCGTCTTTTGCTACTGAGCCCCAGTTGATCTTTTCACCACTTAGCACCTGACTCGCCAGATTTTCCGCGGCATTTGTCACACCGCCGATCGCTGCTTTTCTCAGCAACGTTCCTCCTACACCGAGTGGACCAAAGATCGCTCCAGACACTGCCCCGATCCCCGCTTCTTTTAAGCCGGTCAGGGCATAGTCACTAAAGTCGCTCACTTCCCCTCGGGCGATATCCGATGCCGCCAAACTCGCTACGCCCAAACCACCCGCCAGCAGTGCTCCTCCGGCTACCGCCGCAATGACCACTGTACCTGCTCCAAGCGTCGCTACCGTAATGGCTGCTACCACGGCTACGGCTGCGACAACCGCCAAACCGCCCAAAATATTCATCCCCAGCTTGCCCCAGTTAAACGGTTCAGGGGGTGGCGGCGGTGGAGGTGGCTGCCCTTCCTTCGGCTCATCGTCGAACGGCGGGTACGCGGTTCGGTCGCTACCGTCCGCCCATACATTTCCTCCCAACACGTGGTATTCGTTCTCTACCGAAAGTCCCGTGCTTCCTCCCGTCTGGTACGCCATGACCTGACTGGTTCCGTCAATAATGATTTTCTTCGGCGTATTCAGAATGATTTCCTGCTCTGCTTCTAGTGTTAGCTTTTTGGGACTAGTTATTTCAATCCCAGTAGCATCGTCCAGACTCATCTGCAATGTCCCACCCGGATCACCCATGATATGGATGCGACCCGGTGCCATTTTCAGCTCACTTCCATGCTCCGTACCAAAATATCGATCATTGGGATTACTCGTTTTCGCGCAACCGTCTCCATTTGTACGAACCGCACCCAAAATCATTGCTCTGGAACCAGACGCATCTGGAAAATACAGACTTGCCTGTGTTCCCACCTTCGGCATACTGTACATCGCACTTCCCGTTGGGGGAGCGAATGGATACCAATGCGGCTCGGATACCCCATCATCCTTATCAATCGTCAGCCGCAGCTTCACTTCCTCTCCCCGAACCGCGAGAACCTCTCCTTCCAGTGAAATCCCGATTGTTTTGGGATTGGGGATGAAATCACTGCGAATGCCCTCCGCGCGGGCCAACACATAACTGAATAGCAAATGCCCCTTTTCCATGCGGCTTCGCAATTCAGTTACAATCATTGTTTTCTGGCGAAATTGCACCTCGTCTCCAAGAGCATACCGTTCTCCGCTTTCGATCTCGTATTTGAAAAAGTCGGTATCATGTAGCCCGGCTGACGTTCCGCCTGCCCACTGATAGCCCTTTAAATCTTTACTTGCCGTATAAGGCGTATCCTTCCGAATCGTTCGTTGGGTGCCAGCAGGCATGCCGAAATACAGCTTCGGCGCTGCGGACTCCCATATGTCGCTGACCACCACTGTATGTAAACGGCTCGCCATCCGTTTCATAAGCTCCCAGTCGGTTTCATCATATTGTAAAATGGCTTCGCCTACCGACTGCTCTCCGGTCTGGAACAAGACATCACTTTGCTCATAGCCTTGAGCAAGCTTGTGCACTAACTGTCTATATGTTTGTTTTTCCTCAGGAAAAGACCGCTTTCTTTTGACAATATCCAGCTCAAATGAGCCACTGATTCCTTCCAGTGTAAGTGTATATACTCCATTATGGTTCTCAACTTCCACCGTATGGACGACACCCTTAAACAAGCTGATTTCTTCTTGTCCATTCTGCGCATACACATGTAGCTGATCCTCTGAGGTCGCATCTAGCGCAGCCGTGGCATGACTCGACTCCTTACAAATGCCTGTGAGTGTAATACGCCCATGCTCACTCGGCTTCCACTCGATCTGAACATCCTTTAAGACCTGAATGGGGTAGGGGGAATCTATTCGAATCTGATCATATCCTATCATGTTTTCAAACCTCCCTTCCAGCTACTCCTCCTGCTGGCCATTCGTATGAAATTCGATAAATCCATGATATAAACAAGTCTGAAATGAAGAGGTCGTCAAGGCTGGCTGGCCTTCCACCTTTGTCTGTTCTTTTGTGTTTTTCCACTTATCCGTCAGCATCGGCAGGCATGGCTTTCCTGAGATTGTGGAGCCATCTTCGGCGATCAGATATATAGTTTCGGCACTCGGCTGTTCCGGACTGTTACAAATTCCAAAATGAGGGACATTTTCAGGAGAATAATCTCCTTCATTCATCATGGGTTTACCATTAACAAAAGCCCCGTGGCTGTTCGGCAAGTTGATCTTTCGAGGATGGGTCCCGCAAGTGCAACGCATACAGGCCCCCCGTACGACATAATACTCATTGTCTGACATGTGCCCTTTCCCTCCCTATTTCACCTCGACTTGCTCCAAAGCGATCCCTGTGTAATCACGCCGCAATATACTTTCCGCCACGTCTAAACGGACGATGATCATCGGGATAGCACTCTCCTGGATTGTAAATATCTTGTGGCTCCGAATAGCATCTGCTTGTAATACCAGCTTTCGAAACACACTTTGATCCAAATTCCATTCACTTTCCGGATGTACAGCTGTGAGCCGCTCCACAAAAGGAATATAGTAATTCTTCTGTATCCTCTGTTCGATCTGAGTAAGTATCGTTAATTTCATAGGCAGCTCCGGCACATAGGCCTGGACAAGACGCTTTAAAGCATCTGAAATAAGAGGAATGGGACCTTCTAGATAATCAATAAAAATACTTTCTGCATCTGCCTTCACGTGAAACATCAATGGCTTGACAATATCCTCCGGCTGCAAATCATACAGCTTCCACGGATCAATCGTTTCCATCACCTTTTGTAGCGTAGGAACATTGGTATACCGCACATCCTGCTTTAAGAGGAAATAATCCATGAAGATTCCCCCTCTCGTGTCTCGGCTCCCTCACTATGCGTAAAACGGCACAATATTTCGCTATCATCTCGATACTCTCCGGCAAATATCGTGCATATGTCAGCTTTCGGCAACCTTTCTAGTGAAGGGGAAGCAACGAAGGCGGGCATCTGACTTTTCAGAAACTCAACGGTGAGCAGATGGTATTTAACCGCTTCAATTTGTTGAATTTGCTCAATATCCATCGTCGTAATCTTACGGGCATAATCGGACTTGAGCTTTTCCAGCTTAGCCATGCGATTGAACAGAGGCTCGAAAACAAAGTTTGCCGACCATTCCACAGCGCATTCAGCCTCATCCAGAAACCAATTCTCATCATAGGCGTCTATACGATAAACCGCTCTATTTTTCATAACACGGGTTCTGAGCAAGGAGATATAAATATATCGAATATCCCCCTTGCGACCTTGCTCGTGCTGAAGGGTAGCGAGCTGGCATAGCGACTCTAAAGCTGCTAAAAGCTCCTCTTCAATGGCTTGCTGCCGTGCCAGAAAGTTGTTTTCAATAAGTGCCAAATCATGTAGCCATTCCGTAAATACGTGCTTTTCCAGCAAATCCTGCAACGCAGCATCCCGATCCATGAGCTTCATTCAATGTTCACCTTACCCCCGGTTAATCTCACATCGTCCATGATGTCGAGTTTGGCTCCGGATTGAATAAAACTTACGCCTTCTTTCCCCTCCATAATAATTTTCGCTCCCCCTGTAATTTGGATATCTTCCTGAGCAGACAGGGTTATTTTTTTGTTACTATTAATTTCAATCCCGCCTTCATCCGTGAGACGCATGAGCATTTGCCCACTGTTGATAATTTCTACTGCACCAGGCTTGAAAACGACTTGTTTGCCGTACTTGGTGCTGATACTTTTGACCGCAGGATCACTCCTTTTAACCGGATCAGAGGAGGCAAGATCGACAGAACTGGCGGCAAAAGCATGCTGCTCCCGTTCATCCGGAAAGTACAGACGAATTTGATCCCCTGCTTCTGGCATAACATACCAGCCGCTGCCATCAGGAGAAGAATAAACCGTAGAATAGGGAAACCACATAGCCCCGGATGCAGTCGAGTCTTGATCAATTTCCAGCTTGATTTTCACTTTTTCTTTGGAAATATCAATCACCTTGCCAAACAGAGAGGCTCCTGACAGATCATAGGCATAGACGGTTGGGCATTTTAACCCATGTGCATCTCGTAAAATGTAACGATTCACGATCAGATTTCCTTCTGTGGTCGTTTCCGCCTTGGCTATGTAAAGAGTTCTTTTATGAAAAATGACGGAACTACCGAGTTCTAGCACTTTGTTGCTGGTCACTTCATAGCTCAAGCTGTTAGACTCGCCATATTCCGGCAGTCCGTTGCGGGACATGAGCTTGTGCTCCTTCAAGTCTTTTTTTATGGAATAGTTATGTTCGTTCAGCGGTTGAGGGGCACTAGAATGGGGGACACCAATCACATATTTCAGTCCTTGTTGCATCGTAATTGGAATTAAAGCAGCATGTAGCCGAGAAGCAATTCTTTTGACAAAAGCCCAGTCCGTTTCATTGTATTGCACTAATAATTCACCGATAGCTGCGCCATGAGAAGCCTCATCAATCACTTCTGCATCAGTATATGAACTTGTAACATGCGAAAACAGTTTGTTATACGACTCTCCTGTTTTTTGGAATGAACGACGTTTAGGGCGAATGTCCATCATTAAGGTTTCACTGCTAGCCTCAATCGTAAGCTCGCGTACTCCGTTTACAGCTTTTACAGCAATATTCGTGACAATTCCCTGAAAAAACCGGATCTCCTTGCCTTCACTCTTTAAAAAGACTTCGATGTGCTCATCTTCATCCGCTTTTTCTACGTATTGATCCAGCTTGTCCTCCGAAACAATTCCACGTATGCAGAAGCTCACATGTTCGTTTAACTGTTTAATGAGATGGATACTTAATACACGCTGAAACTGATAAGGGGCCACCTGAACATCTGCTGTGGTGTAAATGGGGTTACTCATTCATATCCCTCCTTTTCTGCCTCGTCAACCGTTTGAATGGTACGAATCATCTGTAGGGCGACATCCCGCCATTCAGCATACTGCTTATACGGACAACAAAATGTTCCCATGACCGTCTTTCCTTCCAGCTCAAAGTAGAACATATTGTGGTAGATCGGCTGGTCCAGCGCAGGACTTTTAAAGTCAAAATAGCCAATCTGCTTACCATGTATCTCTTCTATTTTTTCTTCATAAAATACGTGGGCAGGATTCATATTTTTCATCATGGCCTTCATGCCAGAAGTGAGCTGCTCCACCCATTCATCTTGTAACGTCTGGTCCACCCGATTCAGGGTAACATCCACACTGCCCAAGTCATTCGTCAAAATCATTTCTGGACGTTGCTCATGAGGATATTTGATCTTTTGTAAATGCTTGGGCATTGGAGTAAAGATAGAGGGGACATGCATTTTCAGCCGATCCTCAAAAAAAGATCGCTCTTCAAACACATAGGATTGACCGTTAATGATTATGGGTCCTGCTAAAATATTGTTAGACCTCTTCAGCTTCTCCATCTCACGGAGCCGATCCAAAATCTTTTCATCCTCATATTTCATAATGCACACTCCTCTACCTGATTTTCTAATCCACAATCATCCGTCCTGCTCCGCCGCCCTGCCAACGGCCTGCTGTTCGTTTTCCACGTCCGGCGCCTTCTAGAATAAGAACTAGCTGTCTATGCAACTGAGCATGAGAATAATCTCTGTATTCCGCACCATTTCGGTTTGCAATGTAATGCTGGATAGATTCTCTGTCCACGGCTTCCAGGTTCAGGCACATAAGCGCAAACATACAATCCATCGGATCTGTGGCACCACTTTTAAGCAGTTCGGATGCGAAGTAGCGCATCGTTTCCGGGCGCAATGTACTCTGCTTCAAACCCGCAAAAGGAGCATAAATATCGCTCCATGTATTGAATTCGGTAGCCATGTCAGCAAAATCCTGATAATCCGAGCGAAGCACGGCTCCATCTTTGAGCTTGAATCGGCCTAGCTCCATCTCATCCAGACCGATCTCTGCCTCATCCTCCAGCACGATATCTGCATGATGGGCTGTGAAATCCGGGCGATCTGTTTGTTCCAAAAAAAGCAGCTTCAACACCGATAGCCGCCCCGTGGCCGTATACGGTACTTCCTGCTCCTGCTCCAGCAGATATAGTCTGTCCTTGTGCTTCACGATGCCTCTACCAATGGTCAGCGTGTATTCCCCGACAGTCACGTTCATTCCGGTAATAATGCCATCCGAAAAATCCTGATACCGGATATCCAGAAAACTGCGCGGGTAATCTCGCAGGTTCTCTAGCATCTCGGTTTTAAGAATACGGCCCTTCTCAAACTTCGGAACGATATGCGTTAACATGGTGCTCCCCTCCTTTCTCTATTCTTCTTTATTTAGGGGAACAGATAGCCGATTCACACCGGGTGCAGGAGGCGGAACAGGAACTGCATCATCGATGGGTTGAGCTTTACTTACTCCAAGTAATCCAGTAAATAGGCGAATATTCTTTTCTAAAAATCTGCGTATATCCATCGTGCTCCCCCTGATTGAAAACTACGGTTCATAATAATCTTAGAATCTATTTATCCACCTTTACATCCCGGCTCCCCGTTGAGCCTGCTCACGAAGGATATAGTCCAGCTCGCGTTTGTCCACAACATAGGTACGGGCGATTAGATCGTGGAGGGCCTGTTTTCTCGCCGTAAAGGCTGCCATGATAAAGCCGACGAACAAAATGATGACCGATATAAGCTTACTCCAGTAGCGGGCACTTGCACGTCCAAAGCTGAGCTTGTGATTAAACTCATCTACCACAACGATGCCGAGAGCCAGCTTGCCCACCGTGGCTTTGCATTTGGATGATTCCATAAGCGCATAATATAGCCATATAGCCCCCCAATTCAGCAAGGTCTGTCCTATTGTTTTCATTGTAAAAATATAAGGCGATCCGTCTGAGACCAAAGAGCTTTCTGCTGGAGAGGGTACCCAATCCCCTAAGGCCCGAATTACAATCCAGATCAATCCAATTATTAAAAATACAAACCAAAGAATAAGACTATCGATGATATAAGCTAAGGTGCGTTTCCAAAAACCCGCATACAGCATGCTGTCCCCTCCAAATGTGTTTACTTTTCTTATTCAATTATTTCGTGCCGTCAAAGAAATCCAGCTCGGAGAGATCATTTTCGAAGGCAAAAAAGCGTTTGGGTCCTAGATGCAGCAATTCATCTCGACGGGTAATCGGGACTACATAAAAGCCCCATCGGCTATCCCCGACAAAAACAAAATATTTCGTTTCCTCATTGCGGATGGAGTCCGTATCATCTTGCGGGATATCCCGCCCATACAACACGGCAATTTCCTCATACGGCATGGGTTCAAAAGCTTCTGGCCGACTACGATACACATGGCGCTGACGCAGCTTGCCACCGTCGGCCGTCAGGAAGAACTCCACCTCAGCCGCATGGGACGGCCGGGAAATAGAACCGCGTACCCGGTTGCTCTCCAAACTCGCAATCAGCTCCTTCTCGCGTCCCGTATGTGTCCATGCGCTGACCGTATACGGAATAGCCGGAATATGATTGGTAATGACAGGCTCAATCGTGCCCATTTTTTTAGCGTTCAGGTAACGGATAGCCCCGCGCAGACAGGCCATTTTCAACTCAGGTACCCGGCTGAGGTCCTCTGCCTTTTGACGAAACTCAATACTGCGCCCTGGTACAAATTCCTTGAGTGCTTCGCGAAATACGTCAATCCGGCAGGACTGCCCGGTTAGCTTGATAATCGAATAATCCTGCAAGCGCCCCTCCAGATAAAAATCATCCAGAAACTTGCGCACAATATTGTAGATGTCTGCCTTAAGAAGTTGCTGTATCTCCCGAATGTTAAACACCACATCAGGCAAACCATATTCATCACGAAACCGTCCGTTCTCGATGACTGAAACCAGCCAACGATCCATCACTGCAATGTTCAGGTCGCTTTCAGCAGATAATACCTGCTCGGATTCGAAGCGGCTGCGCAAGATCCCCGTACGTAGAAAAAATTCCTTTTTCATATTTTCTGCCGCGCTCCACAACAGATGAAAATTACTCAGTACCCGCTGATATTCATCCCGTGTAGCATGCTCATACTGTTTGAACGCGGTAGGCAAGATGGCCTCTGCCTCACGGTAGCGTTCCTCCAGTCCCGCATATACAGCATCTACACCAAACTCATCCACATGACGGTACAAATCTCCCGAAGGAATACCGATCAGGGCATCAATATCGGTGTCAGGCAAACGAGTCTCCGCAGCATAATAACCTGCAAATACAATTTTCATAAACTGCATAATCCGATACGTCAGATTGTTTCCGCCAAAATTGGTATCCCCATTTTCATACGTTGTGTGAATATCCAGCTTGTAAGCAATACGTCCGTCCTCAATTCGGAATCGGCAGGAAGACAAATCTGTCGTGCCTCCACCACAATCAATGACAAGTGCCTGGTACTCCTCACCGTCCGCAAAAGTCCCTCGTTCCATCTGGTCTGCCAGCGTGTTGTACAGCACCGCCAGCCCTTCGTCCAACGCATCCTCCGCTTCAATCCGGTAATCAGGCAAAATATCGCTAAACATCTCTATAAACTGGGGCTGCAGCTTGACCGGAGCAGAAAAGTGCAGATTGCGGAACCGACACTTAAATTGCTGCTCGGCTGTAGCAATCACATAACGGATAAAAGCAGCTAAAATTTCGCTGCGGGAGGCAGTTGCTGTATTCCCCTCGGAATCCATTAATTCCTCGATTCGCTTGTAGTCGTTGACCCAACGCTTGATTCCCCGTAATACTGTCGCACGGCTGCCTGCCACGTCAGATCCACGTAGTGCATCCTCCCCAAATACATAAAGGATATGTTCTGGATTGGAGCAGTCTGCGACGCGAATAGCAGTCGGCAATACTTCGATCCAGTCGCCTTCTGCCCCTTCTGGGCCGGGGAATGACACATAATTGATGGCGTTCAGCCTTACCGTGCTGCTCATACCTGTATCAGGGGCCGTAACGTAGGAACTATCCAAATAAGCACCTGCTGTGGTGTTAGAGGTGCCAAAATCAATCGCAAGTACCGCATCTGTAGTTTCCGTGCCTCGAATGATCAGCTCTGCCACCGGAACCCGGTGACCTTGAAGCTTCAGCGGCAGCATTGGCTTATCTCCATAGTAGAGGTTATAAAAATATTCTGATTCCTGTCTTCGCAGAAATAGCAGGCTATAACTATGATTGGACGTCTCTCGCAGTTCAACGTCGCGATGACGAGAAAGATAATATACGCCTGTTCGTCCCTCATCCTTCACCAAATTCAAAACACCGCACAGTTCTCCTGTCGCATTCACCAGCAGCACATTAGATGAGCTCAGCCAGGGCAAATCGGATTCGATCCGGTAGTTGTCCATGCGACCTGTGCGTACACCCTGATACAGCGTGATTTTAGCGGGAACCCGGATACCGCTGCTCTCCTGCCGACGGTCGTTCCAGTTTCGCTGTAGAGCCGATTCCATGCGTTCAAAACCGCCAGGGTTCGGCCTTGTGATGAGTAAATGCTCTTCCGCGCTCCGAAAACGCAAAATCACGCGAATCAATTCTTCACGTGCCAGGCGATTGGCAAAGCCCTCGACCAGTCGTTCCTTATCGCATATTCCGCGTAACTGAAAGGTCGTCATTTGTTCCAATTCCGCCCGCGTGTATTTCGCCGTGAAGCGTATGCTTTTTCGATCGGTGAGCGGGTCTAGCAACCTGTATGTATAGGGTCCGTTCATCGTTCACATGTCCTTTCTTAGCCATTTAGCCTTAATAGAGGGCGATAGCGTCTATTTTCATCGTAGGATCTTCCTCTAAAATGCCGAAATGACTTGTCCAATACAATTCCGTCGTAAAACGTGCCGGAAGAAACAAATCCAGAATCAAATCCACTTTAATCCGTGACAACGGTGTCTCCTCTTGGCCGATATAGATGAGCAGTTCGTCTTTTTCCTCACAATTGGTGTAAATGATTGAGCGATGAAAGACGCGCCGCATCGTTTCTTTTAGCAGATGTACGGCTTCTCCCGTCTCATACAGGCGCAGCAGTCCTTCAGCAATCGCGTCCTGATCCTCACGGTTTAATTGTCCAAAGCCTTCCTTTACCTTCGGGCCAAAAATGCCCTCTGCAATATCACGCCGAACAAACCGGATATGGTACTCCCGCCGATTCATCCCTTGATACAAGTCCATTTCCGCCAGAAAATGCATCATAATATCAAATAGCGATTCTCTCAGCTCCAGATACTCTTCAGCATCCGGTGGAAACAGATCCCGAAAAATAGAATAAAAGCGGTAGTACGGATTTATTTCCACTACCTGCTCCAAATGGGAAGTATTCAACTCTGCCAGACTAAGCTCCATATACGGAGAGTAGCTGACAGCGGGTACGAAGCGGAATTTATCTACATCCAGCCCCTGTTCCCTCGCGCGCATGAGCAAATCCCAGACGTAATTCACACCCATTCTCCTTCACACTTGTACTCCGGAAAATACATCTGCACTTCCGATACCAGAAAGCTCATTAAATCGGATAAAATATAAGCAGGCGCGGTGGGCAAAACATCGTCAGAACCACGCCTGAACCCCAAACGCATGATCTGCTTGCCTTCCTCTGTCCGTACGTTATCGCTGACAAACGGATTTAATGGATACGTCTGGGTTTTGGTTAACAGGTTGCTTACATCATTTCTCCCTGCACCTCCCCAGATGTCCACACGTTCCAGCTCCAGCCCCTGCGCTGCTTCAAACGAGTTTACGATGCGCATGATTTCCGCTTTGGCACGGACAATCACGGCCTGTTTTCCTGCATAGCGGCCCAAAAAGCTGTCCTGTCGCCGATTGGACAATAACGGATAAGTCAGACGACTAAGTCTCGTTGTAACAGGCTTCGTAACCTTCAACACATTCCATTCGCCAGACTTATCACGTGGTGTGACAATCGTCAGTTCCTCTTCTGTACGCTTGATATACCGGATATCACCTTCAGTCCCGTCAATCAAATAACCATGCTCAGGACCTGTTTTTCGCAAAGGCAGCACATGCTCATAATTCACACGATCCATAGCGGGTATAGGAAAACCGCTGTTCTTTAGAGATAGCCTTTCAATGTTCCAAAGAGGAAAAACGTCGCCCTTCTTAAAAACATCGAATTCCTCCAATGAAATTGTAATTTCATGAATTTCTTCATGGGCAGCCGGCTCGCCGTCTCCACCAATCAATACACAGTCCACAAACTTATAAGCGTATGGGTGATTAATTGTTTTCCACGGCATGCCATTTTGCATAAAGGTATGATATAACTGCTCAATCTCCAAAATATAAGAACGGTTATGCTCCAAACGAAAACGAATCGGATAATTGCCGGTTTCCGTGACCAACATTCCTGAGAAAATTCGCTTGCTGCGCACCAGCGCTGAGATTCGTTCTGTCTCCATCTCAAGAAAAAGCGTAAACAGCGGCATCGCACCGCCTTCGCGTACCACCTCTGCCACACGGCTGATGTCCATCTGCTTTTCTTCCGTATCAGACGGTAACACAGGATATAAAAATTCATGAATCGGGTCATAGTCCTCACGCGATGTCAATGACACGTACACATCAATCTTTTCTTCCGTATTCTCAATTTCCTCAAATACCCGCCGTTCTAGCTGGCGGGTCATTTCTTCCTGATATTCGACGAGGTTCATAAATACCCCCGCCATCATATTTTTCAGTAAACGTCTCTGCTCTAAATCGTCCATCTTGCTCAAACGGTCTTGTACCAGCTCTTTCACGACGTCTCACTCCTTTCCGGCTCCAGCTTCATTGAACATGAAAAACTTAACTTCCGTTCGCAGCAGCCCGATCTTGGTTCTCTGAATCAGACGCCCCTGCTGCTTTAGAAGCAGAATCAGCAGTTCCTTGCTCTTTGTTGGTATCCACCTTGGCCGAAGGGGCAGTTCCATCGCCTGTGCTCATGCTCTTTGCAGCCGAAGAGGCTTCCTTCTTCGCAGGTGTAGTTCCCGCTGAAGCCGTTGGCGCAGCCTTCGTTTGCGATTCTGCAGCAGGGATTGCAGCAGCGGAAGATGAAGCTCCACCCGCTGCGTCCCCTGCGTCCGTGTCGTTCAACGCTCCGTCAGACAATCCCAATGCAGCAGGAAGCTGACCGTTTTTCTGCTGCTCCGCGCTCTGCTTTTCTTCCGCCTTGGCTATGCTCCGCTCCAATGCCAGAACACTTTCGAGCTTATCGATCTCCTGATAAATTTCCTGTGCCCCGCTATAGGCATCAATGGCCCCTTCATAATCGAGATCCTTCATCATCCGATCCCCTTTGGCCTGAAGTTTTCCAGCTTGAATCTCCTTGAGCTGCTGCTGAATAGCTGTCAATTTATCGTTGGCCTCGGTAATTTTCTTCTCCAGTTCTTTTTGCGCGGACGTATAACCGGATTCCATCGCAGCCTTGTTTGCTTTCTTGTATAGCTTAAGCGCATTCGTGTAATCGCCGCCCTGAAATTTTAAATCTCCGTCCTTCATCCAGCTCGCTGTCTCGGTATAGCTGTCCAATTGATCGATTTTATGCTCAATATCCTTCACATTAAACGGTGGATATAGCCCGGCGCTTTTCCGTGCTTTCTCGTAACTGGCTTCAGCTTTGGTAAAGTCCGCCTTTTCCACGTAGCCGTCTCCGTCCACCAGCAATTGAGATAGTTTCTGTTCGGCTGTATACAGTCGCTTATGAATCTTATCGTTAATTTTAACCGCCGCGTTTTTCGCTTCGCTGTAGGACTTAAGCGCCTTCGCATAATCTCCTGTCCTTGCATAATCGTCTGCGGCTTGGGCTGATTCGATCATCGTTTCCAGTGCAGCTGCCTTATTCGCAGCCATACGAGCCAGCGTAATCCATGCTCCCCCGCCCACAACAATAAAGACAAGCAACGCAATCAAAATCCGTTTGATCAGCTTACGGCGGTTTTTAGGCTTTTCCTGAAAAACTTTATTTACATAAATGGCCGCTGCCGTGTAATTATTCACCGTCCGGTGCTGTTTGCTTAGCAGAACCTCTTCCAATGTATCCGTCAGCATGACCGGGTCCTTCGCTTCCTCTAGTGCTCCCAGCATTTCCGCCAACTCGACGTCCTCCCACATCCCTGACGTAGCGAGCAGGATTACATCTCCATCTGCAAGCTGCGTCTTTTTGGCGTAATGGGCATGAACTCCATTGGGATTTCCCAAGTATTCCAGCAGATTGCCTCGTTCCTCATGTGTGCTGGTCGCTTCGTCTGGAATGCGTCCATCATCTGCCAATGACTGAGCCAGGCTATGATCCTTACTGCGAAAATTAAGCCTTCCATTGCGAAAATGATATAGTCGCACATTACCGCACGAAACATACACCATTTTGTTGTAGTTGGTCACTACCATCAGCAGACTGGCTTTGAGCCGAACACGACGGCTTTCAAATTGCAGCCAATCCTGCGCTTCACGCAGATCTCTCATCAAGCGCCGTTTGGACATGGAAGGCTTCTCCATGAAGTTTTCCAGCACCGTTTTGACAACCATTTCTGCGCTGCGCAGCTCCTGATCCGAATCCAGACCGTCTGCGAGGACATAACAGGCCATGTCGTCCGTCTCCATGAATGCAAAATAGTCCCGGTTGTCTATGTAAGAGCCCGCTTCCGACACAAAGGCGGTACTAAAATCGCTGTTGTCCTTGCGCATCGCTACCCCCGTCTTTCTTGTTTCATCCTATCGCCAAAATAAGTACTGTTGCATTATCCTGACTTTTAAAGCCCTTATCATTAATGGCGTCGATCATGGCATCCGCTGTTTCCTGTGGTGTTCCACCCTTGCGCATAATCTCTTCCAGTTCAATCTCCGTCAGCGCCTCCTGAATGCCATCGCTGCACAGCAGCACATGATCGCCCGAATACAGACGAATCGGTGCACTACCCAGCTCCATGCTCTCAAAGCCCTCATAGCCCAAGTAGTTGACCAGTTGATTACGCACTGGACTCGTTTTGGCTTCCTCCGAGGTCATTTGTCCAGCAAGCACTCGTTCCTCCAGCAGTGTTTCCGCTGTATGCTTGGAATTGACTGTTTGGAAATGACCATTACGGTAAATCGTAATCAGGCTGTCGCCCACCGCTCCGTAATACAGCTGATAACCGCACACAATGACCGCAGCCAGCGTCGTTCCTCCGCCCTGTCCATTCAAATTTTGCAAAATGCCGCGATTGCTTTGAGTTGCCGCCTCTGCAAAATATCCGTTCAAATTCGTTGCATCTTCCAGCTTGGCAAACGCCTTCGTAAAAGTCGTCACAGCCAAGGTACTGGACATACGTCCATTGGCCAGTCCGCTAATACCGTCTGCGACAACAGCCAGCGTACCGACAGGTGTCGTCATACTGGAGAAATAATCATCCTGCTCGCTCCGGCTCCCGATCGTTTGACCATTTCCGATCTCAATTCCACTCACGGTACGGCTGCCGGAAATTCGCGTCAGTCGTATACGGATCATGAGCAGAACAGCGAATAGTACCGCAGCTCCACTTACAACAAAATAAGGCTGCATATCGTTACCTCCCTGCACCATTGCCCAATTCCGTCCTAGTTTTCGTTATCCCACTCAAAATGGGCGCCACACAGCGGGATAAAGATAAATTTGCTGTGTCCCAGCTGAATCACGTCATAGGCAGCCAGCTCTGCTGGTGAATATACCGCCTCGTTATTGTGGTACGCCAAACCTGATGAATCGCCTGGCAGCAAGTAAAAGTTACGTTTCTTCGGATCATAAACAATAACCGCATGATTTCTGCGGGAAATCGTGTTGTCCCCGATAATGCGGACATGCATTTCCTCTGCGCGCCCGATAAAGTTTTTCTCCGCCATAATGCGATAGTCCTGACCCACCTGTGCTCCTTCGATACATACCAGCCATCCAGTTACCGGATGAATGCCCACCGTCTCACCCAAATACGGCATTGTTTTGTCATTATCTCCTGCGACGTTTGTTTTCGCCGCTGGCTCCGCGCTCTTGGGTGCAGCTATATTTACTACCGTGTTGCAATAAGGACACGTATTTCCGTGCTTTCGTGTACTGAACATGTGTCCGTTCGGGCATCTTGTCAAACTCATAGTCGGTTCCTTCCCCCATTGTCATAATTGTCTTTTCAGCGATCTAAGGATTTTGCAGCATCCTCATCTATTTAACGAGCAGTCTCGTATTGGCAATATATAATAAGTCACCTGAGTAAATCCGGTATGGCTCACCGCTTTCCAACTTCTTGGTTACACTTTCGTTGGCAGACCGCAAGCCTGTACCATTACCGGAATCCACATCCTCCACAAACCAGTCGCTGTTCACCCGGTTAAGTACCGCATGCTCCACACTTACCAGGGAGGCATAGTCTGTACCTACCAAATCAATATCCGCCTCTGAACGTGACGTTGTTTTACCGATTAAGAGCGACGTTTCGCCTTCGATATACCATTCTTTAATGGACTCGCCCTCTTCATCAATCAACACCAGCTTGGCAATCCGATGACGTTGTGCCTTTGGCTTGGCCACGGGTACAACGGACACCAGATTGCGCAATATGTATACAAGCACGCCGATTCCAATACCTATCGCGACCACGGTTTTCAAACCGCTGTAGCCTGTACGATTAAACACATAAAAGGCGATCGCCAGCATCAGCCCGAACATGGCAACATCTATGATGAAAACCCATCTGTTCTGCGCCGTTTTCACTGCTTGCTTCCCCCATTTCTATCCTGAAATCATCACTTTTTACGAATACCGAAAAATTGGTTAAACATCGCTGAGGTATCCGTCGGATCACCGGTTTTTTTCGTTTTTTTCCCTGGTGAGCCCTCCTTCGTTTTCGGATGAAAACCAAAAAATTGCTCAAAATCAGTTCCTATATCAGCTGGATTGAATCCTTTGGCTGCCGTACGCGCACCGCCGGAGGATGCAGCCCCTCTGCCTCTCTCTCGCTGTTCCCCGCCAGCTCCCTCAGTTTTTCGGATGAGCTCGGCATCGTATGCCTGCCGCAATGCTTCGTCACGCAAGGTATTGTAAGCCTCGTGAATTAGCTTGAACTTGCGCGTTGCTTCCTCGCTTCCCTGGTTGGTATCAGGATGATACTTTTTGGCCAGTTTACGGTAAGCCTGCTTAATCTCTGCCTCCGAAGCATCCCGGCTGACACCGAGCAGCTCATAGTAGTTGGTCATTGTGTGATGTTCCCCTCTCCGAAAAAAATAAATATTAAGAGACCCGTAGGCCTCTTAATATTTATCCACCCTGCACTTGTGTGCCGGGTGAGTGTGTGTTTAAGCTGCACTTAACGTGAAGACGTTAAGCTTAAACCGGATATCCGCCGTCGATTGTAGCCAGCTCGGTTTTGTCTTTCTTTTGTTTGATGTAGAGTGTAAATGCACCTACACCTTCTGTGTCGCCGAAGTGCTCGTTGTAGTCTACAACGAAAGCATTCGGGAAGTGGATTTTACGCACAACTTGATCAGCTGCGATAACTTCCAGTGTTACTTTACGGTAGCTGTCTGCTTTTTCAGCAGGAACCAGAGACCACAGAGCCAGTTTCAGCGTGTCATCCGCGCTGTCACCGTCTACTGCTGTGATGATTTTGCCGCTGATGCGCAGCGTGGAGCCTACGTCAGTGGAGCGTGCATTGGAATCGTCCGGTGTATCGGTGTCATAAATAACCGTTTGGATGTTATCCAAGCCCAGCTCGATTGTTTCTTGTCCTTCTACTTTCAATCTGAATCCCATGTGTGTTGCCTCCTTGAAATTAGGTAATATGATGGCGGGAGATGCAGAGCTTCTCCGCGATTTATGTATAAAGGCGGTTCTGGATAGAAACGCCTCTAACATCTTTCGTAGTGCTCGGATCATGATTTGACCGAGCTGGTTCCCTTAGTGATCATGACTTCCAGGTTCTTCACATTACCGTTGAAGACCAGATCGATATGGCACATATTGCTTTTCTCATCAATAATGAAGCTCATATCGTCTCCGTCCTGAATGATCGAGTTAACAGATCCTCTGCTGCTCAGCCACTTGCTCTTCTGACTGCTCGGATTGTTACTGAAGAAGCGGACGATATTTTCGTGTTTGAAGTCCCCTGTCTGGTAGCGCAAAATACGTTCAATGTACGTGCTGACCAGCGTCTTGTAGATGGAGTCAAAGCCGTCCTCGGACATCGCCATGCTTCTCGCCTTGTAGACGGTAATCCGGCGGATATCCTTGTCCTGAATCTGAGCATTCTCCGACGAGAATACAAAGCCGAAGTTTTTACGGTTGATGGCATCCTTGATCGTGTTGGTGAAACCGGTGATTTCCTTGGCCATCGTCGTCACCGTGCGCAGACTGTTGTCTCCCGCTTCAATGTCGAAGCGTACGCCAGGGAAGTTCTTATTGACCGTTTTGAACGTCTCACGCAGGTATTCAGGACACTGATAGGAAGCGACCAAGCCGGCGGCAACATAGGCTGCACCCACATAAACGCCCTCGATCCACAGCTTGAGAATATCCTCTTTCTCCTTAGAGAGCTGTACACCGTCTTCGGTCTGTAGCATTTTGCTGTCGATAATGACACCCGATTTGTCCTTCGGAATAATCGTAAAGTTCGGTACACAAGGAATGGCAAATTCGCTATATTCTCTGCGAACGAGACTGGCACATTTATCGACATATTTGTCGATACCTGCTGTCGCCATACTGTTGAAAGTCGTTTCTTCACCGGATTCAAAGTTAAAGAACATTTGAATTTTGTAATCCTTCACGACTTGCAGCAGCATCGAGAGCGATTCCATAGAATTTCCGCCCTGCTTAACGACCTTCTCGTTACCCTTGAAGCGTTCACGTGAAACTTTTACCTTACCGGCTGCTTCCAGCTCGACGGATGGAACGATACCGAACCAGATCGTGTCGCTGAATTCATTCTTAGCATTCACAGTGTTCAGGTATGTTTCCAGGCGCGGGATATTGCTGCTTTTCACCAGCATGTCCAGCTTGTTGTTCGCCACCAGCATTGTCGGCAGCATGCCTTTGCTCTTCGTTGCATATTGATCGAAGAACATTTTGACACCGAGAATTTTCTCCACAAGCGGCTTAACCGCCTTTACGAAATCGTCCTTGGCATTTTTATAGAACTCCAGATACGTGTTGTAGTTTTGAACTTCAACCGCTGTATCCACCTTGGTCTGAACTGCCGGCAGTGGCACAAACGTGCGAACCACCAAATCCTTGACATAGTCAGAAGGCGTATCTGTGATGGAGTTATAATCCTCTTCGAATACTTGGGAGAGATCGCCAGTGCTGTTCTCATCCAATAACATCAGCTCAGTACTGTCGCTCTTCGGCGCTTCAATAATTTTCAGTTCGCCGCTTTCCCCAATGGAGAGCATACCCACCTGAATCAGCTCGCCGGAGTTTTCCTCTTGGGCGCCACCGAGCAGAAGGCGGGTTTTGATGTCCTCAATTGCCAGTGGGAGCATAGCCATAACATTGTTATAGTTCTGACTCGCTTCCTCGAACATTCCATTCAGCTTGTCACCCATGTCGAGTTTCTTTGGATCGCCATCATCCAGCTTGTCGTATTCACCATACATATAGTGAATCTCTTTGCGGACTTGACGAATATCATCCATGACCTTTTTCGGTGAAATCATATCCAGCAGATTTTCAAATTTGAAATCTACATTGGTGATTCCTTGACTGCGCTTGGTATCGATGAGCGTAAACAACATTTTCAGAAAGTCATTACTTTGATTTACACGAATTTCAGAAATGCTATCCTCATCAATTCCCTCTGGCTTTTTAAGGGTGTAGACGACTTTTTGATTGGCCGCGTTAAAAAACGAATACACGGTTGGTGAAAACTTATCCAAAAATTCGTCAAAGCTGCGCACCAGAAGGTGCTGATTAATTTCCTTGATCTTTTCATCGCTCAAGCTGTCAATACCCTTCACATCACCTACAATGGTGATCAGGTCCAGCTTTTCCGGGTTAATCTCTTCAAAAAGCATTGTACGGTTGGTTTGATAAATGATTTCCATCGCTGTCGGCAAATGAATAAAGTATGAGTTATAGGTCCATTGCTCCATATACGGACACGGGATGTCCAATTTGAAACGGACGAATACTCATTTTTAGTTCTTTTGCCTCCTCCCCCCTACTTAACATTTAAATTCGTCAAAGGATTGAGCTTATACCACATTTACGGTACAGGCATGTAACCTCGAAAATCGGTCCGAAGCGTTATTCGGCTTTTAACGGCAAAGCATACAAATGAGATGTTTTTCAAATTCAAAAGTCAGATAACACAGAAATTTTAAATTTATGATTTCGTATTCCTAACTTCAATCCCAATTTTTGCCGTTGATACGAGAGCTATCATACAAAGTACCCTTCAGTTTTGTCAATTTCTGTAGTCTCAGATTGAAACAGGGCATTTTGACTCATTTTATGCGTGAATACGTAATTTTCATGATATGTTAGACCTGTTTCTTCAGGGAAATATTCACAAATGGAACTCAATTACCGATAGAAGTCCATTGGATATTTCTGATAAGCGTAAAAGAATCAAATTCATGGCTAATGTGAGGGTTATCAGCTGTTTTGATCCTTTATCCCTTATATCCCAAGGATTAGGAGAGTTGATCCCCCCATGTTGGTCTCGACGATGGAGGAGCTTATGTTCAGAATAAGGAAACTAGGGATTATCGTTTTTATGACTTTTGTACTATTTTTACAAATGGGCTTAAACGGGGTCATTTGCACTGTAAATCAGGCTAATGCAGCATCTTTAGGTGCTGTTCCGATCGAGGGTTATGATGCCGTTTTTGTATTGGATACCAGTTATTCCATGAGGGATACTGACCCTGAGGGCATTGCTGCCGAAGTCATCAATATGTTTATGGATTTGAGTGATGCAGACCGTACGCGCGTCGGATTTGTTGCCTACAATCACCATGTGGTCGCCTCAAAACCACTGACCTCGATTGCCGTGGCAGCGCAAAAATCCCAGATCCAGCAGGAAATCAGAATGCTAAACCGTTCCGGTTATACGGATTTGGGACTTGGGTTGCGCAAAGGCTCGGAGCTACTAGCGGCAGGAGCATCCCAAGGGCGTCAGCCTTTTATGATTCTATTGTCAGATGGAGAGACTGATTTTGGTGCCTCCTCTGGTTCCCGATCTAAAGGTGACTCCAATAACGATGTGTCCTCTGTCATCAAATCTGCACAGACCAAGGGATATCCGGTGTACACGATTGGTCTGAACCATGATGGCACAGTGAACCGACAAGAACTCGAACGGATCGCTTCTCAAACGGGTGGAGCTTCTTTTATTACGAGTAGTGCCGAGGATCTGCCGGAAATTCTGAACCGTATTTTCGCCAGTCAAATTCGCTCCAAGCTCGTTCCAATTGCTGCAATTACGACCACTGGCGAGATGCAAGAATTAACTGTAACTCTACCCGATTCTAGTATGGAGGAAGCCAATCTGGTGCTTTTGTCGGAGCATCCCCTTCTGGAAACACAGCTATATTCCAATTCAGAAAATGTCCGCAGGTACAAGTCGAGCCGATATGCGATTTTAAAAATCGAGCATCCACAGGCAGGTAAAGTGAAGTTGAAACTACGGGGCATACGCGGGGATTTGGTAAAAATCAATTTACTTGGCAGCTATCGACTGGAAGCCGAAGCTACCATGGGAGGAAAGCAAGCAACGGCAACTCATGGCGACAAGCCTGTGCAGTTGCTGAAAGGTCAAGCCACACCGTTTCAAGCTCAGCTCCTGTTACCCGACAGTCAAAAGCTTACGGATGAAGCCGTATATACGTCTCTCCAAGCCCATATTATAGTTACTCCAAAGGGGGGCACAGCCAAAAAGGTGCCTATGACCTATAAGTCAGGAGCCTTCCATACCGAATATGCGTTCCCTCAAACCGGGGATTATACATGGCAGCTATCCCTGGATAGTCCGCAATGGTACCGTAAGGGAACTGTACATAAAGTTCACGCGGCCAATGCAGCGCCACAAGTCTTGAAAGACCTGACGATTCGCCTGGTAAAAGAAGACGGCGATTCCCGTCGAAGTTTATCGGATTTTATCATTGACCCGAATCATGACAAGCTGAACTATAAGCTGGATTCAGAAGCCTCTGGGGATGCGGTCCATGCTGAGATTAACGGTAATGATCTGCTGCTATCCGAGCTCCACACAGGTGACACTCAGCTAAAGATTACCGCTACCGATCCGGAAGGCGCATCCAGCAGCGCTACACTAACCGTTTCCGTACAATCCCGGTATACAGCCATTAAATGGACGGTAGCCATCAGTATCGTGGTAGCCGCTCTTCTGTATTGGTTCTTGCGGCCGAAGCCGCAGTTTGCCGGAAGAATCGAAGGATATTTTCTCGCAACAGCAAGCGGACAGGAGATTCCGGTAAAATCTTGGCCGCTCACCTCCTTTCCGGGTCGTAAGGTCAGCTTACAGGAGTTGTTCCGTACGCTTGACGTTCACGAACCGTTGCCAGAAGCGGAACGGATTCTATTTTCCGCAGGCAAAAAAGGGAGCCTAATCGTGAAACATGATACACGCTGTGCCTTACAGCATGGAAAGATCAGATTAGCCCGCAACAAAAAAGCGGTCATGGAGTACAGCGACAAACTGTACATTACATTCGAGGATGGTGTGACTGAAATCGAGCTGCGATACAAAGCGATTAAACCGAATACTTCAGTGTACACCGACCATATCCAAGCTCCGACAGGATAATGTCCGTCACAACGTAAAAAAAGAGAAGCACCGTCTCTTACGATTAACGAACCGTAAGAGTAGGGCGCTTCCCTTTTTTTATCCAATATTCCGCACGTAGTGCGGCTTTAAACCATCGAAGTGAGCGGCAACGCTTGTTAGCCTGTACCTCCAGACCACGCCGAATGACATACGGCAGCAGAGAAAGTCCCGCATTTTCAATCTGAATCCGCTCGGAATGATCTGCAAACAATCGGCCTGGCACATCTGGCGGAGGTGTTCCTTTTCGGCAATAATACAGCGTGGCGGCCAAACTATAGATATCCGATACAGGCCCCTGCTGCGAACGATTAGAGTAAAATTCCAGCGGAGAATAGCCCGCCGTGGTGAAGATCGGATGCTCTTTACCTTCAAAATGCACAGCCGAACCAAAATCAATCAGCTTGATGTTGCCATTTTCCCCAATCATAATGTTGCCCGGCTTAATATCCCGATGAATAATTCCTTTGTCATGAATGTACTCCATGGCATCAATTAAAGGTAGCAGCGTATGGTACAAAAAAGTGGGATCATACGTTGGCACAGCCTCTTCTTTCATCATTCGATCCAGTGTCTTGCCTGCACAGTATTCCATGACCAGATAGGCAGTTCCATTTTCCTCAAAGTGATCTATATAACCGACAATTCCCGGATGACTTAACTCCTTCAACATTTGCCCTTCACGCAAAAAATAATGCATAAACTCCACGTATTTGGATTGCATAGAAGCACCGCAAGTGACCGTTTTTCGATCCATCCCCCGCAAAGCCAGTGCATTCGGAAAAAATTCCTTCACAATGACCTTTTCTCGGTTATCCAACAGCCTTGCCGTATACACGATGGCCAGCTCACTGCGGGACAAGGCGCTTCGAATTTGATATGTATTTCGCAGCTTCGTATTGCGGGCAAGCAGATTCCCGCTTGTATCCACGATCATGACTCGTCCTCCTGTCAGGTTCTTAGCTTATGTCTTTTGTATATATCGGCTTATTACACATCTTTTTATTATACCGTAAAATAGATTATTGGAAAAACAAATAACCTGCCATAATCTCCCTTAGAGAAATGATGACAGGTCTTTTGGCATTCATCTGGTTCTTTTTTCTCAAATCGTTTAACCCAGTTTCGTTCCAGGCTTCATGCTGCGCACACTGTTGGTATTTTTCTTCCGTTCACTGCGCAGTTTGCCTTTGCCTTGTTCTGGAGTGCGAATGGTGAGGGCAATCAGGAACGATACGACACACAGCACAGCAATCGTGGTAAAGGTCGGGATGAATCCACCGAGCAAGGCTGCGATAAATGACCCCGCCAGCGCACCGAGGCCAAAGCCTTGATACACAATACCATAGTTTTTGCTTTGATTTTTCAGGCCGAAGAAATCAGCTACGATGGCAGGAAAGACTGTAATGTTGCCGCCGAAGCAAAAAGCAATTCCTGCTACACAGGCAAAGAACAAACCATAATTCAGCGGTACCAGACTCAGCACTGTAACTGCGACCGCCGTTGTTAATAGAGCACCCGCTACTACTTTCAGACGACCTACTTTATCCGATAGCGCACCTAAAATGATCCGACCCGCCGTGTTGAAAATAGCGACCATAGCGACCGCATTAGCGGCTGTTGCTACATCTAGACCAGCCATCCGTACGCCGATATCCTTGACTACTCCAATCAGGTATAGACCACTCATACAAGCGGTAAAGAACATTACGAACAGCAGGTATGCCTGCTTGGTGCGCAGCATTTCTTTAACGGTGTAGTCCCGCTGTACAACCCCATTTTGTACCGAAGGCTTGTTCACGACTACAGCTTCTCTTACCAGGAAAGAACCACCCACAATCATGATCAGCACGATCATTCCCCAATATAAAAACGCTTGTGATACGCCAACGGACTGAATCAACGAACCATTAATATACTTGAATATAAGACTGCCTGTTCCATATGCACCAACCGAAATACCGGAAATAAGTCCTTTTTTCTCAGGAAACCACTTAATCAGATTCGACAATGATGTAATATATGCCGTTCCATCCGCAAAACCTACGACAATACCCGCCAAAATGTAAAGCAGGGACAGCGATGTTACCTGCGAACTGAGCATAAGCCCTGCTCCTAACACGACACCTGCACACAAAATCAAACGACGTAGTCCCCATTTATCCTGTAGTTTGCCTGCGAATAATGTAGCAAACGCCAGTGCAAAACTGGTAATTGAAAATGTAATGGCAACCGAACTGAGGTTCCAGCCAAAGCGGTCCACCAACGGTTGATTAAATAAACTCCATGTGTAAATGGTTCCTAATCCCATCTGGACAATTATCGTTCCAAGCACGACAAGCCAACGATTTCCGCTGTTTTTTTTCATATAAATCTCCTCTTTTCATTCCGGCTCTACAGCGTCAGTTTGTTATCATGATAACCGGGAATCCAGTACGCTTTGCGCCTGTGGAGGAGCAAGTCTGTAAGGATTCTCTCTACATCGATTATTATAACCCTGCATGTTAGCCAGAAATCGTTTGAGGAATGAAATGCACATATAGCGGAATGAAATGCCTTTAAAGTCGCATAATTTGCCGAAATTCCTTGGCTTTACTACGGCTCACCGGAATCTCTGCTTCTAGTCCACGCAAACGCAGGAGATACGTATGGTTGAACCAAGGTACAATTTCACGGATCTGCGATAGATTCACCGTGTATGAACGGTGACAGCGGAAAAAGTCCTGCTGCGGCAGCCGGGCATGAAATTCCGAAATGCTCATCGGCATCGTATATTCTTCGTGCCTTGTAAAGACACGGGTCACCTTTTCCTGCGCACACGCATAGTAAATATCGTTCGCATCCGTTACGATGATTTTGTCATTTTTCAGCAGATTAATACGACCTGGCGCAGCAACTGTGCTGGCTTCAGCAGCTCGGGGTTGCGCCGTCTGGACAGGCTCCTGTATTGGAACGTTCTGCTGCTCATAAGCATTTTCCAGCTTACGCAGCATAGATGCGATCCTTTTTTCATCATATGGTTTGAGGATGTAATCGAACGCCTCCAGCTCAAAGGCTTGCGCCGCATGTTCTTTATAGGCGGTCGTAAAAATAATATAGGGCTTTTTGGCAAATTTGCTAATGTTCTGTGCCAGTAGCATCCCGTCCAATGAAGGAATGTTAATGTCCAGAAAGATCGCGTCCGTCTCCTGATCTTGCAGAAACCGAAACACATCTAGCCCATCCTCGAAACTATCGGTCACCTCAATGTTGCTATGAGTCTGAATAAGATACTCCAGCTCTTCACGCGCCGGAAGCTCGTCTTCTACAATTATGGCCTTCATGACTTCTCCTTTGGTATGTCAAAATAAACTTTGGTGCCCGGTTCATGCTTCAGAATAATAACTCCTTCACCGTACATAAGCTTGAGTCGTCTGTGCACATTGTACAAGCCGATCTGTTTAGCCGGAACCCGATCATGATACAGGTTATCCACAACATCATCCCGTATACCTACCCCGGTATCTGCTACAGAAATGCGCACCTTTTCTCCACGATCCTTTACAGAAATGGTTACTGTACCTGATCCTTTTTTCTTGAGAATTCCATGATTAATCGCATTCTCAACCAGGGGCTGGATAATAAGACTTGGAATACGCACAGACACCTCATCCATTACATACTCTACCTGAAGTCGGTTGCCGAAGCGTGCTTTTTCAATTTCTACGTAATCAGACACCTGCTGAAGCTCCTTATGAATTTCGATCAAATCATCATTCAGTTCCAAATTATAGCGCAGATAGCCCGATAAATTAATGATCAGCTCTCGTGCCTTATCCGGCTTGGTGCGTGTCGTAGAGGCAATGGCGTTCAGCGCGTTAAACAGAAAATGGGGATTAATTTTCGTTTGGAGCGCCTTTAGCTCGGCTTTATTCGCGGCTTCCTTAATTTGCTCCACACGTGACACTTCCATTAACGTGGAAATGATTTGAGACAAGCCAATCGCCATCGTCTGCAACGGATACGTGATTTTATAAGCTTTGCGATAATAAATCTTCAACGTGCCGGTTACTTCTCCGCGCTCCTCTAACGGGATAATGAGCAGAGACTGGATTTGGGGTGTTTTATCGTCTGCAATATGGTTGCGGATCGTGATTTTACCGCTGCGGATCGTCGTTTTAGTCACATCGCTAATGATCTCATCTCCGATGTGATAACGCTCTTCGCCAAAACCGACATAGGCCAGCACATCTCTGGTATCCGTAATCGCCACCGCGTCTGCCTTGATATCTTCTTTTATGATCGAACAAATGGTGTGTAAGGATTCCGCATTAATGGAGCGGAAATAAGGCAACGTCTTATTGGCAATGTCCAGTGCCAGCTTGGCCTGTCTGGCCGCGATATTCTCCTTTTCCCCCTCCACACTCTGGATCAACAGAACGATTAAACCGATACTGACTTCTCCGATAATCATCGGTAGACCAATCTTGGAAACGATGTCCACTCCAAGGTTATGGGGTTGTGCCATCACCAGAATGAGCAGCATCGTCAATGCTTCGCAGACCATACCTGCGGCGATACCGACTAGCCATCTCTTGGAACGGTTGACCCGGCGGCCGATGTATCCTGACACCACACCTGCCAAAATACTCGTAATCAGACACGGAATCGAGGTCACTCCCCCGATATCAATTAGATAACGATGGATACCTGATACAATACCTGTAACGATCCCAACCCATGGTCCGAACAAAATACCGCCCGCCATAATTGCAATGATTCGAACGTTAACAAGCGAACCTTCTACTTCAATCCCGGTGTAGGTGCCGAACAGCGCAAACATACAAAAGATCAATGTTAATATGGCCAGCTCTGCCGGAGAATGGCTGTTCTTTTGCAAGGTTTCCTTAAACCGCGGGATACGTGTAATAAAAAATAAACAAATCAGTAACAACGCTGCGCGCTCAAATAGCTGCATCAGCATTTCCAACAAGGCGTTCACCTGCGTTCCTCCCAAATAAAAACGGATATGCCTACATAAGTTGTGTTAATTATTCACATATTTCAGTACTCACCCTGCCATTACGGGCATGGATGCTAGCCTTCCCACCAATCGGATATGTAAACTGCGGCGTAGTATGACCAAAATCAGCATCTGCAATCACTGGAATGGAGGCCAATTCTCTTTTCGAGCTAATGATTTGCCGCAGCAATTCTTCTGTCATATGCAACGCCTGCTGAAATCGTCCTATGATGATCCCCTTAACCTGATCAAATCCAGGCTGGTGCAACAGTGATTGCAAATCCCGGTCAAACGTAGCGGGAGAGCTTTCGTAATCATCCTCAACAAATAGAATGCTTCCTTCCAGACTCGGCATATACGGAGTCCCCTGCAACAAATTCAGGGTACACAAGTTTCCCCCCACAATCGTACCCGTTGCTTCACCTTCATGAATCGCATACGGACCCGCATTGCGGTAAAAGCTTCTTTGATCCTGATCTAGATACCAAGTATCGTCACTCCACTCCGACGAAGACTGGATTTGAATGCTGCCCTCTTCCAACATCAACCTTTGAAAATACGCCGTCGTATAATCATTTCCTCGCAACATGGCAAACGTCAAAAAATGAGGTCCTGCATACGTGATAAGCCCCGTTTTTGCATAAATCGCATGGCTTAACGCTGTTATATCCGAATAACCACATAATCGTTTAGGATGAGCTCCAATCAGTTCATAGTCAAGATGGGTAAGGAGCTGATTGGCATTATAGCCCCCAATTGAAGTCAGGATGCCCTTTACCTTTGGATCGACAAAAGCTTCGTGCAAGTCTGCGACTCTGGACTCTATCGAGGAAGATGTAAAATCATCATTTTCCAGCACATGTTGCGAAAAACTCACTTTAAACCCTAGCTCCTCCAGTCGTTGCTGGGCAATCAAGCGATTTTCCTCAGAAACGATCGACAAGCTTCTGGACGGCGAAAGAATACGTATCTCGTCTCCAACTTTTAATTTGGGTGCTTGCTTTCCTATGATCATGGTCATCCCCCCTTAGTTACAAAGCATTTAAACTGCCACAAATTATACCATCAACTTCCATCTAATTATAGCTTCTAGAAATCCCATCTTCATTTCCCTTCTTCAAACACAGTAAAAAACCGGAGAGTACCGCTAGATAGCGATAATCCCCGGATCTCTAGTTCGATAATGAAGCATTTCGGTTATTTGCTTTTGCTGATTTCGGTAGGAATGTTGTCCTCCTTCTGATCATGTACCAATTCTTTTAATTGGATAATCAACGCCTCCAGCTCACTAAACCCGGTCACCATATTGGAGGTTATATTTCGTTGCTCCTCTACTCCAGCCAAAATTTGTTCTGACGCTGCACTCGCTTGTTCCGTTACACTTGAAAATTCCGTCATTTCTTGAACAACCTGAGATGAGTATTGCTGCATGCTATTCGTACTGTTTTCCACATCTACGGCCTGCTGCAACACTTTATTGGCATTTTGCAGGATATCCTCCAGTACAATTTCGGTCGAATGTGCCGATTCCATACTTTGCTGTAGCCTTTGCTGTCCCATGTCAAATTGACTTACGACAGAATCCATCTGAGTTCTCAGTTGAGCCAAGATACCTTCCATCGCTACCGAGGTGTTCCCTACCATTTCAGCCAAATTACGCACTTCTCCAGCTACGATGGCAAATCCTTTTCCATGCTCTCCCGCTCTGGCGGCCTCAATGGATGCATTCAAGGACAGCAAATTAGTTTGTTTTGAGATTTGAGTAATATCTTTAAGCATGGCAGACATGCTATCACTTTGTACTTTAAACTCGTCCAGTTCTTCTTTGGTACGACTCATGACCTGACCCAAATCCTTGATTTGAGACGTTAATGCCAGCAGTTGACTACTCCCTCTGTCCCCGGCATTTTTCGTATCTTCGGAAAGCTGCTTCAGTTCTCGGGAATGATCAGCTACCTCTCGCACGTGCTGGTCAGATTGGGCCAAGTTATCCGTAACCTCGGTGATATTCGAAGCTTGCATTTCTACCCCTTTGGCAACCTCCTGAAACCCGATAGCGACTTCATTCGTCACGCTGCCCGTAGCATCCACTTGATTCCTGAATCGTTCTGTAAAGCTATGCAATCCAGCCACTGCTTGTTTAACTTGCTCAAACAGAAATTCAATTCGTTGCCTTGTAGCATCGATATCTTTATTTTGCTCTTCACTTTTCTTAAACTGCTTTTGATTTAATACCGATACCACTAACAGTAGCAAACCAATGAGTAAAACAATAATAAACTCATGCACATAGCGCAAAGAACCGGTAGCTGGGGGAACTGGGGGCGTACCGATTGTTATTTGCACAAAAATATTACAGAGATTTAAGGTCATAGCTACCAGAAAATATCGGTAAGACGGATACAGCAAAAACAAAGAGCAAATTAATATGGTGGTCACTACCTCGACGCTAGATAAGTTCAAAAATATACACATTAATACGCTAAAAAACGTAGTAATCCACGGAATAAGGCGGATTCCTTTCTTTTTCATATTCAGGATCGTTAAAACTGCCGCGACTACAAATCCTACACCATTAGATACCCACATCGAGGGATTAGATAATGCCGGGACGATGCCGCTCAAGGCCATAATCCAAAAAATAATGATCACCAATTTGTTTCTTTGCCACAACAATTCACTCGTTCTGTCCATGATTGTGTACGCGCTCCTTAGATATATATTAGGTATTTATAAAATAAAAATGTAAATGCCATACTTTATATATCGTCATATCAGAACACGTAGTGAATGAAAATCGTACAAACACTCCACATTCCCTTTAATCGCCAAATTACAACAGGACAACTTTTAAAGGGAAAGAGTATGTAATCGTAAATAAATGAATGAATGCAAAAAATCGCCCCCTAGCAGGGAGCGATTTTGAATTCATTTTTGATGATCTTCGCAATTGGAAAAGGTTCATATACCAACTGACAACATTAGGATTCCTTGTTTTCGGAAGCCTCTTTAGCGCCTTCGGTTGCCGCTGCATCACCTTCCACAGCAGCATTTTCCACTTCAACTGCACGCGGAACGATAATAGAAGCAAGCAGTTCTTCTTCAGGGACGTGCAGTGTTACTCCTTTAGGGAGTTTCAAGTCGCTAGCGCTCAGCTTGTCGCCAACATCCAGTGCGGATACATCCACCTCAATGGTAGATGGTAAATCAGCCGGAAGACCTTCGACTTCTACTTCCGTTTCCTGAACTTGCAGAATACCGCCTGTTTTTGTACCTACAGGTGTACCCTGATAATCAATAGAAACACGCACGCGAAGCGGTTTGTTTTTGGCAATTTTCAAAAAATCGGCATGCAACCACTGATTGTCACGCTGTTGATAATCTTTAATAATAACTGGAATGGTTTCTCCACCCTCTACAGTGAGGTTAAACACCTCTGAACGTCCGGTTCTGACTACTTTATTAAATTCCTTGGCATCGACATGTACAGGGGTTCCTTCAAGCTCAGAGCCGTAAACCACAGCTGGAATCCGTCCTTTTAACCTCAATTCACGAATAGCCGAACCCTTCTTCTCTGTTCTCGGCTGGGCGGTCAGTTGAATACTTCCTCCATTAGAACTCATGATATACAACCTCCTTCAGGTTACCTTACAAATGATTTTCCTCCAAGAAACTTGCCTGTTTACCAGTCGTACTACAGGATATAAGCCAGCAAGCTGGCAAAACTAAACAAGTCCATAATTCTATTTTACCCCTTTTTTCTGAAACTGACACACGTTTGCATAAAAAAGTAGCATTTCTCGAAATGATCGAAAAATGCTACTTTCGTGTATATAGCGACCAAGCATACAAGTCTATCCGGCCCGATTATCATTTACCAGTAGCAAATATTCTTCTCTGCCACTATGAATCAATACCTGCATCACAGACTGGTTCGGGTCTATATCAATATATCGATCTGCCTCAACATCCTTGGCATCCCAGTGATTAAGCCGGACAATGTAGCCGATTCGCTGTATATCAGGAGCCACCTGAATACGCGCTACTGCACGACCATCATCCAAATCACGGAATTCGACATGTCCGTCGCGGTGCCCCGTTCCCCATACCCATACGTTCCAGCCAGTGTATTGCCGATCCGCACGCTCGTAGATCAGTTCAATCGTGCGAAATGGGGCGACTTCACTATCTTTTCCAAGCTGGACATCTGTCAACGCTATGGCTGTACCTGCAATTTCTTGATCTGTCCCTTCATCCGAGTCTTCCAATTCGTTCTCCGCCTGACGATTAGCCTGATCTTGTTCAGTCACAAATGAGACTCGTGCAGGTTCTTCCTGATCATATAACACCATCATCGACCAGCGTGATACGGTTACACGATGGCCTACGACTTCATACCGTGTCTCATTACCAGCCCCGTGTGCGTCCACGACCACATGCCAACGATCCGATTCCGCAGGCAATGCTATCGTCTGCTCTGCATCCGAGCCGTTATAAATCACCACAATATGATTCCAGGCATCACCGTTAGCATGGTGCCTCAAAGCAAAAGCCACCACATGCCCACTGCTTTGCAGCACTTCCATGTGCTGCTCCACCAGCTCACGATGATCCATTCGGAATGCCGGGTGGCTGCGTCGCAAAGCAATTAAGCCTTGGTAGTAATCAAACACTGGGCGAAACCTCGCCTTGTTATCCCAACGGATGGCATTGACTACATCTGAGCTTCGGTAGCTATTATGGTCTCCACATTTGGAGCGCAGCAGTTCATCCCCTGCATGAATAAAAGGAATACCTTGAGATGTGAGTACCATGCCGTTAGCTAACAGGGACTTGCGTACGGTTTCGTCCTCTAGCAAGTTATTTTCATCCAGTTCCCAATACGGGTCTGCTTCGGCAACAGCTTGTTCAGGTGTCCTCCCATCCTGTGGCTTCCCCTGCTCCCATTGTGGAAAACGACAGTGCTCCCGCAATTTTCTTACCGTCAAAATTTTATCCCACAGATTGAGATTATCGTGGGCAGTTACATAATTGACGGTCTCCGATGGCTGAGCTGTGAAATCATGAATCGCCCCAAAAGCACCTTTGAGCACCTGTTCCTCCTGATGTTCTGCACCTGTGGCAAACCCGCTCCCAGTACCGTCGCTATCCCCCTTAATAGCAGAACGGTAGTTGTCGTTAAAAACAGCAAAGCCTTTGTCCCGTTGCGTTCCTTTTAGCGTAAGCAAGGGTTGCGGAGATTCTCCTCCCGTCCAAGGCTCACCATAGATAAGCAGATCCGAACGCACTTCAGAGCGAAGTTCTTGCGTAAGCTGCACCACGGTTGGGGTATCAATCAGACCCATCAGATCAAATCGAAAGCCGTCTATATGATATTCCTCTGCCCAATAGCGTAGTGAATCCTTGATATACTTGCGCACCATCGGACGTTCGGTTGCCACCTCATTACCTACCCCTGATCCATTGGTGAGCTGCCCTTGTTCATCTGTACGGTAATAATATCCAGGTACAACAGGCTCAAATGGCCCCTGTTCCACCGAATAAGTATGGTTGTACACAACGTCCATAATGACACCGATGCCGGCAGTATGCAAAGACTGTACCAGCAGTTTCAGCTCTCGTATGCGTGTCTTCGGATCAGCCGGATTGGAAGAATAAGACCCCTCCGGCACATTATAATGCTGCGGATCATAGCCCCAGTTATATTCAGTATCTAATTCCGCAAAGTCATTTACCGTATGAAAATCAGCTACTGGAAGCAAATGAACATGTGTAATGCCCAGCTCCAGCAGATGATCCAGCCCGATGCTGTTCCCCTCAGTATCCTTCAATCCCGTATACGTAAAGGCCTCAAACCGTCCCTGAGCAGCAAATAAGTCTTTTTTCCCCGTATTAAAATGGGTATCCATCGAAAAATCACGTACATGAAGCTCATAGAGAATGGCATCTGTCGGCCGCTTAAGTGTAGGCCCCACATCCAATTCCCATCCGTCCGGGTTGGTTTGAGCCAAATCAATGATCGCTGTACGCTGCCCGTTGGCTGATACCCCTGTGGCATATGGATCGGCAGCATAATGAATGGTGTTGTCCGCCCACTCCAGCCTGTACATGTAATAATATTTGTTCCAGTTCCCTTCCAGCTCTATAGACCATACACCTTGATCATCACGGCTCATGAGAAATTCCTGACCACCGCTGTGCTCCTGAACGTTCCCCTCCTGATCGTACACCCCCGCATCGTTATACAACGCTATATGGACCTGCTGCGCAGTCGGTGCCCATACCTTGAACTTGCTGCCCACAGGCGTATAAGTAAGACCCAAATCATAGCCTTCATATATGGGATATGTTGTGTGCTCAAGCTCTTTGAGCTGATTGAAATCTGACATTCCTGTTCACCACCCATTTCTGTACATCGGCATACAGCCTCTGTTCATCCATCATTTATGATGTTTATGACTTGTCAATATACCTCAGGATTTTGTAAAATCTTCACCTAATAGGCTATCAAAATAAGACAAGCTTGAAAAGCTGGATGATTTAAATAAGGATGACGCTTCCATTTCAACGCACACTCCATTTTATGACAAAACCATGAACAGGCTACAGCTTTTGCCCTCAAGCATAACAATAATTTCCTAGATTTCATCACTTATCGCTAAATAAGTACGTTAAAAAACACGTTAGAAAAGTCAGGACAATCTACGGTTATCCATTTCAAAAATATCGTCTGCAATCCGCATGGTAGAACTTCGGTGCGAAACAAGGACAACCGTTTTATCTTGCTGCTGTTCCTTTAACGATTTTAAAATAATCGCCTCGTTCAGGCTGTCCAAATTGCTGGTAGGCTCGTCGAGCAGTAAGAGAGGCGCATTATGGACAAAGGCTCTCGCCAACCCCAAGCGTTGGCGTTCTCCACCGGACAGCCTGTCCCCCAATTCTCCAACTCGGCTGTCATACCCTTGAGGCAAGGTCATAATAAAATCGTGCACTGATGCCTTACGTGCTGCTTCCACAACCTGCTCATGCGTTGCATCAGGCTTTCCGATTTTGATATTAGCTGCAATTGAATCATCAAACAGGAACGTATGCTGGTCTACATAGCTCTGTAAGCCTCTCAAATGTCGGGTTCCAATTTCCTTCAAATCGTGCCCGGATAGCAAAATTCCACCTTGCTGCGGGTCCCTAAATCGCATCAGCAACTTTAGCAGCGTAGACTTGCCAGAGCCGCTTTTACCCTGAATGCCTAAAATCCGCTTATGCGGTATCGTGAGACTTACATCATTCAGCACCGTTTGACCATCGTATGCAAAAGTCACCTTGTCTACTTGTGCCCCAGTAAAGGCAACACTCATCCCTTCGATATTTTCCTCTACCTCCGGGGTTTCCTCCAATAGACTCAACACTCGTTCCCCGCTAGCCAGCGTTTGAAGCAAATTGTTGGACAAATTGCTCAGTGCGACGACAGGACCAAATGAACTAAACAGGGCAATGACAGAAATTAGCATACCTGTAAAGTCAACGTGACCATTAGACATACCGTACAATCCAGCCAGCAGCATCAAGAATGAGAATCCAACTACAGCCGCATCTGTGATGGCTCTTGTGATACCTTCATGATGCTTCAAGTCCTTCTGCTTGGCATCCAATTGATCCGTACGACGGTTAATCTCATTCAAACGTTGTTCTCCTTGCCCATATTGCACAATTTCCTTCATACCCCGTAAGCTGTCCAAAAAATAACTGCTCAGCTTGCCAAAGCTACTTCGGTATTCCATCCCCTGACGTTTGCCCATACGTGACGTGAGTAAAGGAATAAATAAACCGACAGTTAGGTAAGCAAGCGCAGCAAGCCAGCCTAATAGAGGCTCATAAGAACCGATAAAAAACACCATGAGTAGTGAAGTGATGATGCCGATCATAACAGGCGCTATCGTATGCGCATAAAATACTTCCAGTAGCTCAATATCACTCGTAATGAGTGAAATCAGATTCCCCTTGTCCTTGCCTTCCAATTTGGCTGGAGCGAGTCTGCGCAGGGCTTGAAGTACCTTATCACGCAGTACAGCCAGCAGCTTGAAAGCGAGATAATGACCACTCATTTGCTCGCCATAACGAAATACGCCGCGTAGTACGGCACAAACCACGATCGCCGTCAGCAAAAACGACATGGTGTAGCCTGTCGTGATGCCCGTTGCTGTAAGCAGAGCTAGGGCTCCAAACACTATAATGCCAATAGCACAAACAAAACCAAGCACTCCTGTAACAATCGTGATGAGTAGCACAGGTAAAAGAGGTCCCGCCAATACCAATAATTGGCCCATGATCCGTAATCCATGTCTACGCATATACAGCCCCTCCTTTTACAAACTGCTCTACCCGGTGTTGACTGAGATACATCTCCGCATAATGTCCCTGCTGGCTCAACAGCTCATGATGCGTTCCCGATTCTGCCACCAAACCGTTTTGCAGCACATAGATACAGTCGGATTGAACTACATTTTCCAGTCTGTGAGAGATAAGAATCACTGTTTTTTGACCTGCCAGCGCATGTATAACCTCCATAATGCCTTCCTCACTTTCACTGTCAATGTTAGAGGTGGCCTCGTCAAAAATGTACACACGACTATCATGCAGCAATGCTCTGGCTAGTGCTAGCCGTTGGCGCTGTCCTCCTGACAGATTTGCCCCTTGCTCCTCCAGTTCTGCTTCCAGTCCTCCTTCTGAAAGGATAAAATCATACAGCTTCACTTGTCGCAAAGCTTCCAGCATTTGTTGCTCATCCGCGTGCTCATTGCCCATTTTTAAATTTGCTTCCACTGTGCCTTTAAAAATATAGCTGTTAAAACCGATCCAGGTCATGTGACGCATGCGGCTTCCTTCTGAAATATCGGTAAGCTCTTTTTCTCCAATCGTCAGACTTCCTCGATACCCCTCGTGATGCCCAACGATCAATCCGGCTACCGTACTTTTACCAGAGCCTGATTCCCCAACAATTGAAACAAAGCTGCCCTGGGGAATATCCATGGATATATTTCGTAAGGTATCTCTTTCGTCGTAGGCGAAACTCACCTGTTCCAGTCGAATATCTGTGTTTTCTATGCTTTCTTGTCCTTGTATAAGATCCTCAGTACTCAACATTTGAAATATTTTGTCGCTTGCTGCCATTCCGTTCATAGCGATATGAAAGTAAGAACCCAGCAGACGCAGAGGAATGAAAAATTCTGCCGACAGCAAAACAATGATGATTGCTCCCGCCAAGCCAATATGGCCTGAAGAATATTCGCTTACCGCGACCAGTACACCCGCAGCGGCACCACCAAATGCGATAAGATCCATAATGGCCACGGAGTTAAGCTGCATAGTCAGCACTTTCATCGTCATTTTGCGAAAATCCTCCGCTGCTGTGTTCATTTCCTGATGTTTATCCTGGTCTGTTCCGTACATTTTGAGCGTAGTCAGACCTTGTACATTCTCCAAAAAGCTGTGGCCCAGATTGACGTAACTGCCCCAATATTTCCGAAAAAGCTTTTTAGCCATCCTCATAATGACAATGATCGACACTGGAATTAAGGGAACGCAGATCAACAGTATAATGGCTGCTTTGAAGCTGACAAAAGAGAGGGTGATGAATAACGTTACGGGGGCAAGCAGACTGTAAAATAGCTGAGGCATGTATCTACCGAAATAGGTTTCAAGCTGCTCTACCCCTTCTACAGCAACCTGTATAACCCCCGAGGTGGAGGTATGATCTGTATATGCGGGTCCCATTTTGAGCAACTTGCCGTAAATTTGCGAGCGCAGCGTTTTTTTAGCATTTACCGAAGCACGATAGGATAACATACTGGCTGCATAATTGCTCAGACAGCGAACTGCAATAGCAGTAATAACAATGACCGTCATAGATAGAATCAGCTTGCGAGTCACTTGTCCTTCCCATGCCTGCTGCATAACAAAGGCCATAGACAACACAGCGGCTATACTCCCCAAAAGACCGATCCACTGCACAAGCACACCCAAGACGATATATTTCCGAGAATGTTCCACTAGACCGAGCAGACGGCTGTCGACCATTTTAGACCTTTTTTTCGGAGTAGGGGCAAGTGAAGATGAAGGCGTTATTTCTGCTGCAGCGTTTCTCACTGTTCCGATTCGGAATATAAAGTAATAATATTTAAAAAGGATGACCAAGACGATGAGCGTTCTGCCCCACACATTAGGGGTGAAAATAAAGCCTGTAATCAGCATCGCTGACGCTAAGCCCAATGTGGTGATTTTCGTAGACAGCTTCAACGACCTTGTTTGAACAAAACTCTCTAGATGCTTTTGGTACAGAGCGGTATTCGAAAACCACTGGTGAATCCTTTCGGACCCCCGCATAAAGAAAAAGGTCGCTAGCAGCAGAAACGGTGTAGTCGGTAGCAACGGTAGCACTACACCAATAACTCCAAGCGCCAAAAATAAAAACCCTAAGGTAATATAGATCGGTTTCACTATAATCCTCCCTAATAGTTATAATAGTAATGATTTCATTTTATAGATAATGATAATCATTATCAATATAAACAATTTAAGCAGGTTGTTATGTGATGTAAATCACGCATATAAAAATCCTCTTGAAGCACATCTCTACAGAACACGTTAGTGTTGATGTCGATGCTTTGTCTTCAAGAGGATTTCCGAGAATAGATGTTGATAATTCGTTGTTTTATGAATTTATAATATCATATTGCTCCAATATCTGCCGATGTAACGGGTGATCTGCGGTTATGGAAGTATAACGTGTCAGCGCCACACCCAGTCCTTCAATGCGGATCACCTGCTGAAGCTCGACTGCCTCGGGGTCCTCCGTAATATCAAATTTACAGGCAGCAGCCATTCCTAACGCCAGATGATCCGTCGGGATGCCATACTCCTGCGCTTGCAGCGCGGGACGTACAAGACGGTCATTGGGAGACAGCTTGCGCAACGGTGAACGTCCGACCCGAGTAACATCGTCTGTCAGATTAGGGTTGCGGAAGCGATCCAAAATTTTAGAGATGTACTTCTTATGCTCCCCTTGATCCAAACCGAAGCGCTTCACAAGCACTGCTCCTGTCTCCTCCAGTGACCCTTGTATCGAATCCACCACCTTGCTATCCTTCATGGCCTCCTGGATGGTAGCATAACCTGCGGTATAACCAAGATAGGCTGCCACGCAATGCCCCGTATTCACCGTGAACAGCTTTCGTTCAATGTAAGGCTCTAGATCCTGCACGTACAGGATGCCTTCGATTTCTTCATGCTCAGGTGCCATTTGTGAACGATCCACCACCCACTCGTAAAAAGGCTCTACCTGCACATGTAACGGGTCCTCGTGGTGTTGGATCGGCACAATCCGGTCTACAGCAGCATTGGGGAAATATACCGAAGCCTCTGCCTTGGCACGAGTCGCCTCATCCAGTAGCGCAAAAACATGCTCTTTCAGTTGGGCGCTGCCTCCGATTGCATTTTCGCAAGCAATCACATGCAGCGGGCCTGCCCCTCGCTCCACCCGCCGCGCTATTCCCTCGGCAATACCTGCTGCAATATGCCTGAGGATGCTAACCCCTACCGCGGTCGTTACCAGATCAGCATGGTCTACCGCATCCGCTACAGCGGATGCATCTCTGCCGTCAATCGCCGTTACATTCGTGACCAGCTCCGTATCCTTTGTATCATTGGCTAGCTCTACGGTGTATTGTTTACGACGACGTAACTCGGATACAAGGGTGTCGTTGACATCTGAAAAGACAACCTCATAGCCTGCACGCGACAGAATCAATCCGATAAAGCCGCGACCAATATTTCCTGCTCCAAAGTGGACGGCTCTCATAGCTCCATCTCACTTTCGAACAGATCTATAATTTCCTGTGGGGTCACCGCGTTGCGAAGTTTATCCATATTTTCTTCCTCCGCACACACCACAGCGATACTCGTCAAAATCTCCATATGATCGCCGCCTTGTGCTGCAATGCCGATTACCATGTATGCTTTTTCTTCCCCAAAATCTATGCCTTGTGGAAACTGAACGATGGAGATGCCTGTGGATTGAATAAGCATCTTGGATTCCTTGGTGCCATGTGGAATAGCCAACCCGTTCCCGATATAGGTGGACACGATCTCCTCGCGTTCCAGCATCTTGTCAATGTACTCACTTGAAATATGTCCTGCATCCAGCAGGATTTGTCCAGCCATACGAATCGCCTCATATTTGTCTTTGGCGGTTGCGTTCATTTTTACTTTGTCTATCGTCATAATACTCACGGTAGGTTCCTCCCTGTCCCTAATTTACTGTGGAAAAATTCAGCTAGCTCACTCGATATATAATTGACAATATGATCCCTGCTACCGTGTTCCAGTAGCGTAACCATGTCTTCCTGCAAGAGTAATGCACTAATCTCGCTCAATACCTCCAAGCTTTCTCTCGGCAGCTCACGAGGTCCCAACATGAGCAGCACGCATTCTACCTGTTCGCCTGTATCCGCCAACAGCGGCTCTGCCAGCTTATACAAGGTAAGCGAAGGCTTGCGAATATAGTGGCTGCGCGTATGAACTAAAGCAATGGAGGTATCAGAGATCACCTGACTACCTTGGCGCTCTCTTTCCATGAGCTGTGCAGCAACCGCAGAAGGCTCTGTCACATTCCCCCGCCCCGCCTCCAACATGCATATAGCCTCTACGGTCGCCGCCATATCCATCCCCTGATTTTCCAGCGGATACACTTGAAATTGCTGTACAATGTGTACAATTTCCTCAAGACTTTTCCGCAGACCGGTAAGCCACTCTATATCCTGACCAGGCTGAACAGCCTGTTCCTGCTGATGGTCATTGGGATGATTGAGTGTAATATGCTGGATGAATTGACGCAGGCGATCACTCTCCTCCTGCGTCAGCAACGGGCTGATCTTAAGATACCGATCCGGTTCAAGCGGTAGCTCTACTGTCGAAATGATCAGATCATAATCCTCCTTGGGAATCCGCGCCGCCTCGTACCATGAAGCCCTATCCACAATTTTGATCTGTGGGAGCTCTTTGGCGAGCCTTGTTGCCAAAAGTCTGGATGATCCAATACCGCTCGTGCAGACTACGATGGCCCGCACCTCCCGCCGCAATTGTCGTAGCCGCTCCAGCGAAGCGCCAAAATGCATGACGAGAAATCCGATCTCTTCATCTGGTACTTTCATTTCTGTCATGTCCGCCGCAGCCTTTTTCACTGAGTCGAATAAGCTGCTGTAATCCTTGCGGATTTGCTGAAGGAGGGGGTTACGAATCGACCTGCCTTCCTTCAAACGTTTGAACACCGGGGCCATATGGGCAATCAGTCCTTCACGCAGAACACGGTCCTCTTCCAATGGCGTGCCTGTCTCTTCCTCCACACGACGAATCAACTCATGAACCGACTCCAACAGTACGAGATCATCCAACGGCAGTAGTCGGGTAGAGTGATCCTCGGCATCACGAAATAGCAGCTTGAGATAAGATCGTTCCGGCTCTGGAAATTCAATATCCAGCGCCTCTGACAACTCCGTGCATATGCGTTCCACCATAGCTGTGCGAAGCATGATATTTTCATCTGAATCTGTTTTTAAATACGAGAGAAGAGGATCTATAACATACCCGAGTCGCAGACGTACCAGCGAAACGCAAATTTGAATCAGCAGCTCCATGTATTTGCTTTCCACCATGTTTTCCAACCATTTTTCATGGGGCTGCCAGAGGGCCTTTTCCACAATCAGCAGGTTATCTCTGCCAATCATCTCCAGCAACTTGTCGGCGACACGGGTTACAGAACGAAGTTCTTCCCGGGCTGAAAACAGATCGGATTCATCCAAATATTCGAGAGCCAGCTCGGAAATCGCCCGTCTTTTGTCTGTCTCCCGTCCTGTAATCTCGACCCCGTACCCCCGTCTGCGCACAAGCATGAGTCCACGTTCCTCAATCCAGTCTTGCAATTCGTCTAGATCATGACTGACCGTAGTTACCGCGACTTTCAGATCTGAAGCCAGTGCCAACAGCTTGATCGGCTCCCGTGTATCCAGCAGCATGCAGAGAACCACGATCTTTCTCTCCTCAGCCGAATATTCGTCTGACTTCGTATGCAGCAATTGTTTTCGCAGGCATACAAGCTGAGCTGGATCAGCATCTATACAGATACCGATCCCTGACTTTTTCTCCAGCTTCACCTCATGAGCTGCCAGCCAATGCTCGACTGCGCCCAGTTCCCGATGAACCGTCCTTGTGCTGACATTGATCTTCGTGGCAATTTCTCCGGCTGTAACCTCTTTGGACTGCTCCAGAAGATATTCCACGATGTCACGTTGTCGTTTCGTAATATTCATAAGCGCATACCGTTCCTTCCCAAGCTCATCCCTCCAGCAGGAGACGTACATTGCATACAGTCCGCCTGACTTCGATGGGGATTAAGAATCGGATTTCAGACGTTCAACCAGCGCTTCGTATTCAGGACTCTTCAGAAAATTGTCAATGGAAATGTGCTCAGCTTTCGGAGCTACTGTTTTAGCCCGGTCTGTCAACGTTTTTTGCGTAATGACAATATCCGCATCCTGTGGAATTTCACTGATTGCCGTATTCGTAACTGTTACGCCTACACCCGCCTGCTTCATTTTTTTGCGTAAAATCGAGGCGCCCATAGCGCTTGAGCCCATACCTGCATCACAGGAAAAGACGATCTTGTTCACTTCGGATTTATCCTTGAGCGTTCGAGCTGCGGCAATCTCAGCAGCACGTTCAGATTCGTGATTATCTTCCATTACAGTGGCGTTAGCACTTGCACTCTTGCTTTGATTTTTCATATCTTTCAGGCGGGATGCAGCTTCCTCCAGCCCCTCTTCTTTTTGCTTACTAGTCTTGAGTAACACTGCGGCAACAGCAAAGGATACGACCGCAGCAGCGATCACCCCGCTCAGCATTGGCAAATATCCGCCTTTTGGCGTCATTAGAAAATAGGCGATGATGCTGCCCGGTGAAGGAGCAGCAACCAGTCCGGCACCTGTCAACATAAAACAGAAGGTTCCCACAACGCCCCCAGCTATAGCAGCAAGAATCAAAATCGGCTTCATCAAAATATAAGGGAAATAAATTTCATGAATCCCGCCGAAAAAATGAATGATGACCGCTCCAGGAGCCGATGACTTCGCAGAGCCTTTGCCGAACAGGCAGTAGGCTAGCAAAATACCGAGCCCCGGCCCAGGGTTGGATTCCAGCATAAACAGTACGGATTTTCCTGTTCTTGCAGCTTCCTCTAACGCAATCGGACTCAATACTCCGTGATTCAGCGCGTTGTTTAAAAATAATACTTTTCCGGGCTCAATAATGAGGTTGACAAGCGGCAATAGCCCTGCGTTCACGAGGAACTGTACCCCTGCCGACAACACTTGACTGATCATTTGTACAATCGGGCCAATCGCCACATGGGCAAGCAGCGCTAGAATGGCACCGATAATTCCGGCCGAAAAGTTATTGACCAGCATTTCAAAGCCTGATCTGACTTTGCCTTCAATGGCCTTGTCGAACTTCTTCAATATCCACGCAGCCAGCGGACCAGCTACCATCGCGCCCAGGAACATCGGGATATCGGCTCCCACTATGACACCCATCGTCATAATGGCACCAATCACACCTCCACGCTGTCCGTGAATCATCGTGCCCCCTGTATAACCGATCAGTAACGGCAACAAATAATTTTTCATCGGGTCAACCAATTGTGCAAAACCTTCATTCGGGAACCATCCGGTCGGAATAAAGAGTGCCGTAATCAGCCCCCACGCAATAAATGCTCCCATATTGGGCATAACCATACCGCTAAGAAAACGGCCAAAACGCTGTACGGCGACACGAGTGCCTCCTTTTGAACTTGGCTTTGCGTCCAATGTACTCATATTCAAATCCTCCTTGTAGGTAAGCATCACTACCTTTTCTTAAAATTCATACTAAATGACAGCGCTATCTTCATCAACGAAATGAAAACGTACTTTCGTCATGAACGTTGATGACAACATTTAAATTTAAATTATCCGGGAAGGTATTATACCTGCATAATTCTTCTTAATATGACCTGTAGCTATAGAAATTAGTCGAAAAACCGTGCTGGATTATGTATGATTCTTATATGGGGACAACCCTCTAAATCAGAATAAAACACGTAATTACGTTTGCAAAAAGACAAAAAAATAGCCGCTACGTCAAATCATAGCGACTATTTTATACAAAAATCGAGCAGACAAATAACCCTCTTACTCCATACTACAATGCTCCATTATTGCTCATCGGAAATCAACTGCTCATACTGATCCGCAGACAGTAGCTTGCCCAAGGCTTCCTCCACATCTTTATCCATCTCTACTTCGATCATCCAACCTTTTTCATAGGGAGATTCATTCACTAGCTCAGGTGTACTTTCCAGCGTTTCATTCACTTTTAGTATGGTTCCCGTCACCGGAGCAAAAAGGTCGGATACTGTCTTCACCGATTCAATCGTACCGATCTCCGCTCCCTGCTCAATCGTTGCTCCCGCCTCAGGTAATTCTACAAAAACAATATCACCCAGTTGATGCTGTGCAAAGTCTGTAATACCAATTCGTACCGTTCCATTCTCTGTCCGCTGAACCCACTCATGTTCGTCTGTATACCAAAGTTGCTGCTTTACTTCACCCATTCTGTTCCCCTCACTTCCATATGAATAAAATCGCTTTTGCTCACCTGTATTAGACAGGTTAAGATTATGACAACAAGAACACTCATGTCAATAATACTAACAAAAATACTTCATATCACCTCATATAGCGTACTATATAAAAAATTATAACTTATAACAAACGCTTACATATCCTTATTTATATATTAAATGTTTTTTCTATTGTTTTAGATGACATTTTTATTGACATTTTGAATGAATTTGCGTATTAATGGGTTATAGCAAATGCTTTGGGAAACACCCCGACAACTGCAAACGCGGATGAACGCGGAGGGAGAGACTGCCAAAAAGATTCGCATAGCTGTTGCCGCTTGTGAGACATAAGTGCACGCGAATCGGATCAGGTTGTTATCTGCAAAGCCAGGTAATATACCGTTGATCCCGAAGGTAGCGCCGAAGGAGTAAACCTGCATTGCAGGTGAATCTCTCAGGCAAAAGGACCTCTGCCGGACGCATCTCTGGAGAGCATTCGCTATTGGAGCGGATCACCCAAGGGGAAACCCGGTACATACCGGGGTAACTTTCTGGTATCAAGGACAGAGCTGAAAAAAAGAGTGTAGACTGCCGTCTATACGTTTTTTTCGGCCTGTCTTTTTTTGTTTAGCCGATCACACCGGATAGGAGTGGAATAATGACTAATTTGCGAAAAACACCGCTATATTCGTCCTACGGGACGCAGTCTGGGGTTCGTTGCATTGACTTTGGCGGCTGGGAGCTCCCGGTTCAGTTTAGCGGCATTCAAAAGGAGCATGAGGCCGTCCGGCAACGTGCGGGTTTATTCGATGTATCGCATATGGGCGAATTTTTGGTTGAAGGCAAAGAAGCCGAAGCTTTTCTGCAAAGGGTGACCACGAATGATGTCAGCCAGTTGGAACCAGGTCAGGCACAATATTCACTCCTGTGTTACCCCGATGGAGGGGTAGTAGACGACCTACTTGTTTACTGCAAAGGACCGGAACGCTACATGCTCGTTGTGAACGCATCCAACATCGATAAGGATTGGGATTGGCTAATTCGCCATATGCCTGCATCCGTTCACATGGAGAATGTGTCTGATGCGATAGCATTGCTAGCGTTGCAAGGACCGGAGGCAGCACGTATTGCCGCAGCCGTGGCAGATACGGACATTACGAATCTGGCATCTTTCCGCTTCCATGAGAATGTGCCATTGTTCGGAGCAAAAGCACTGGTCTCACGAACCGGATATACGGGCGAAGACGGTTTTGAATTTTATATACCTGCTGCGGAAGCACCAGCCGTATGGGAGGGTTTGCTTCGTTCCGGTGAGTCGTATGGGCTGATTCCCGCTGGACTTGGTGCTCGGGATACACTACGCTTTGAGGCACGATTGCCGCTGTACGGTCAGGAGTTATCTGCCACGATTTCACCACTCGAAGCTAGTCTAGGTTTCTTCGTCAAGCTGAATAAAGGAGATTTTATCGGTAGAGAAGCACTGCAACGTCAGAAAGAACAAGGGATTCCTCGCAAATTGATCGGGCTGGAAATGATTGATCGCGGTATCCCTCGCGCCCATTACCCGGTATTCGCAGAAGGACAACGCATCGGTGAGGTCACAACGGGGACTCAGTCGCCCACCTTGAAGCGTAATCTGGGCCTCGCCTTGGTGGACAGTCGTTTTAGCGCCCTCTCCACACCGTTGGAGGTTGAGATTCGTGGCAAACGCCTGCGTGCCGAGGTGGTGGCAGCACCCTTTTATAAACGCCCGCGCTGATCTTAAACTCTTTTTATTTCTATAAAGCAAATATGTCAGATATGAACTTCTTGGTTTTTCATCTCACACACTTTTTTATTAGCTAATTTACGATCTAAAATCTTGCTTTTCGAAAGGAGTCAGAACCTATGAAGCAGCATCGTTATCTCCCTATGACTGAACAGGATCAAACCGAAATGCTGCGTGTGGTGGGTGTATCATCTATTGATGATTTATTCAGTGACATTCCAGAGGCCATTCGATATCAAGGGGAACTGCCTCTCTCTTCTCGACTCGATGAGAAAGCCTTAACCCGCCACTTGGCCGAGCTGGCCGGACACAACGCCAATACAGACACACATGCCAGCTTCCTTGGCGCAGGAATTTATGATCATCATATTCCGTCCGTCATCCAGCACATCACTTCACGCTCGGAATTCTATACAGCCTACACCCCCTATCAGCCGGAAGTAAGCCAAGGCGAGCTACAAGCCATTTTCGAGTTTCAGTCGTATATTTGCGAATTGACGGGCATGGCTGTAGCTAATGCCAGCATGTACGACGGAGCGACTGCACTGGCGGAAGCGGGCTCACTGTCCGCCGCAGCTACCCGCCGTAAACAGCTTATCGTATCAAGGTCCGTCCATCCGGAGGCACGTCAGGTATTGGCAGCCTATGCACGCGGATTGGATTTGGACATCGTGGAAATCGGCTGTTCGGACGGCGTAACGGATGCTGATGCGCTAGCGGCGGCCGTATCGGAACAGACCGCGGCTGTTTTGGTCCAAAGCCCCAACTTTTTCGGAGCCGTGGAAAACCTGAAGCCGATGGCTGACCTCATCCATGCGCACAAAGGTCTTTTGGTCGTCAGTGCCAATCCACTGGCACTTGGCTTGCTGGAAACACCCGGCAAACAGGGCGCGGATATTGTGGTAGGAGATGCGCAGCCACTTGGCATCTCCTCTTCTCTCGGCGGTCCGACCTGTGGATACTTTGCCGTTTCTCAGGCCCATATGCGCCGTATCCCCGGCCGTATTGTGGGTCAGACCACAGACCGCAACGGTAAACGCGGCTTCGTGCTGACCTTGCAAGCGCGGGAACAGCATATCCGCCGCGAAAAGGCCACCTCTAACATTTGCTCCAACCAAGCGTTGCTAGCTTTATCTGCATCTGTATACTTGTCTGTCATGGGTAGACAGGGGATCAAGGAAGTAGCCGAGCTAAATTTGCATAAAAGCCGTTATGCTTTAGAGCAATTGCTGAGCTTGAAGGGCGTAACTGCCTCGTTTAACGCACCAACCTTTAATGAGTTTGCCCTTAGACTGCCTGAGGGTACGGATATGAGCAAACTCCAGGCCGAGCTGCTAGCTGCTGGATTTATCGCTGGCTACGATTTGGGCCGGGACTATGAGGAACTTGCTGGTCACATGTTGATTGCCGTGACGGAGCAAAGGACCAAAGAAGAGATTGACCAATTTGTACACACCTTGGGGGGATTGCTATGACACGCACCGGACAGGATCAGAAACAAGGGCTGTTGAAGGAACACGATCAAGCGCTCATTTTTGAATTGAGCCGTCCGGGTCGCATCGCCTATTCCCTTCCCGAGTGCGACGTTCCCCGTCGCCCGGTGGCAGAGCTTTTGCCAGATTATGCGCTGCGCAGCGAACCTGCGGCATTACCCGAGGTATACGAAGTAGACGTTATTCGGCATTATACTGCCTTGTCCCGGCGCAATTTCGGCGTGGACAACGGATTTTATCCGCTCGGCTCCTGTACGATGAAATACAATCCGAAAGTGAATGAGGATGTCGCCCGATATACAGGCTTCGCCAAAATCCATCCATATCAGCCCGAGGAGAGCATCCAGGGTGCCATGGAGCTGCTGTATACGCTCCAAAATGATTTGGCTGCGTTAACTGGCATGGATGCCGTCACGCTTCAGCCCGCCGCGGGCGCCCATGGCGAATGGACCGGGCTGATGATGATTCGCTCATACCACGAAGCACGTGGTGAGCGACGTACCAAGGTGCTCGTGCCGGATTCCTCGCACGGAACGAACCCCGCCAGCGCAACCGTCGCGGGCTTCGAAACAGTCACCCTTCCCTCCACCCCTGAGGGGCTGGTGGATCTGGATGCGTTACGTCAAGCCGTAGGCAACGACACCGCGGCGCTCATGCTGACCAATCCGAACACGCTTGGGCTGTTCGAGAAGCAAATCACTGACATTGCTGCCATCGTGCATGAAGCGGGTGGTCTGGTTTACTATGACGGGGCAAACTCCAACGCCATCATGGGGATTACCCGTCCCGGAGATATGGGCTTCGATGTAGTGCATCTCAATTTGCACAAAACGATGAGTACCCCGCACGGCGGCGGTGGCCCCGGCGCTGGGCCTGTCGGCGTAAAGCAACGGCTCATCCCTTATTTGCCCAAGCCGCTTGTCGTACGGGATCCGCAGGGGGTGTACCACTGGGACCGGGAACAGGGAGATTCTATTGGACGGGTTAAAGCCTTTTACGGCAACTTCGGTATTCTCGTTCGTGCCTATGCCTATATCCGTAGCTACGGTCCTGACGGCTTAAAGCGTGTATCGGAATGCGCTGTGCTCAATGCCAATTACATGATGCATCGGCTCGCTCCACATTTTGACCTGCCCTACCCTGGACATTGCAAACACGAATTTGTCATGTCAGGGCGAGGCTTGAAAAAATTTGGAGTGCGTACGCTTGATGTAGCCAAACGGCTGCTTGATTTCGGCTACCATCCGCCTACAATTTATTTCCCTCTGAATGTAGAGGAATGCATCATGATCGAGCCCACGGAGACGGAAAGTAAGGAAACACTTGATGCTTTTGTCGACACTATGATTCATATTGCGCGGGAAGCAGAAGAGAACCCTGAGCTGGTGCTCAATGCACCATATACTACTCCAGTCACACGATTGGACGAAACTACCGCAGCTCGCAAACCTGTACTGAATTGCTCATGCAGTTAAAAACAAATTCTACTTAAAGCATGCAAAAAAGCCGGTATCTATTAGATACCGGCTGCTGTATGTACACAGCAATTTTTTTGTTGGAAAAAGATATAACCTTTGAAATGTAATACCCTTCCTTAACCTTCGATGCTTTGAACCAATTCAACAACCTGTTCTGCTGTTTGCATGTCCAGAGCTTTTGTAGCCAGTTTTTCCATGTCCGCACGGGACAACTTGGAGATTTGACTACGTGCTGGCAGAATGGAAGTTGCACTCATACTGAACTCATCAAGTCCCAGACCCAGCAGCAACGGAATTGCTGTTGTATCTCCTGCCATTTCGCCACACATACCAACCCAACGCCCTTCACGGTGAGCGGCATCAATAACCATTTTCACCAGACGCAGAATGGATGGATTGTATGGTTGATACAGGTAAGAAACCCGCTCGTTCATGCGATCCGCTGCCATTGTGTATTGAATCAGATCGTTTGTACCGATACTGAAGAAATCCACTTCTTTTGCGAATTGGTCAGCCAATACCGCTGTAGAAGGAATTTCTACCATGATGCCCAGCTGAATTTCTTCAGATACGGATACACCCTCGGTTACCAACTTTTCCTTTTCTTCCAACAAAACAGCTTTAGCTTCACGGAATTCGTTCAGCGTAGCAATCATTGGGAACATGATGCGCAGGTTACCATGCACACTCGCACGCAACAAAGCACGCAATTGAGTGCGGAAAATATCCTGGCGATCCAGACACAGACGAATAGCACGGAATCCAAGGAACGGATTCATTTCTTTTGGCAGGTCCAGATAAGGAAGTTCTTTGTCGCCACCGATATCCAAAGTACGGACTACAACCGGTTTACCTTCCATTCTTTCCAGAACGGTTTTGTACGCCGTATACTGTACTTCTTCGGATGGAAGCTTATCGCGTCCCATGTACAAGAACTCCGTACGGTACAAGCCAACGCCTTCACCACCGTTGTCCAGAACACCAGCTACATCATTAGGCGTACCAATATTGGCTGCCAGTTCGACATGGACACCATCGACAGAAACCGTAGCTTCGCCGCGCAGCTTACGCCACTCTTCGCGTTGCTTGTCGTATGCCACCTGTTTAGCACGGTATTCCGCAACAATCTCTTCGGTAGGGTTCACGAATACGTGACCATCCAAACCATCAACGATAATCAAATCACCGCTTTTAGCTTGAGACAATATATTTTTCGTTCCCACAACTGCAGGAATTTCAAGTGAGCGAGCCATAATAGCCGAATGCGAAGTACGTCCGCCGATGTTCGTTGCAAAACCTTTAACAAATTCACGGTTCAGCTGAGCTGTGTCGGAAGGTGTCAAATCTTCTGCAAGCACAATCGTTTCTTCGGCAATTTCTGCAGGACTAACAAAATGAACACCAAGCAGGTGATTCAGGATCCGCTTGGTTACATCACGCATGTCCGATGCGCGTTCTTGCAAATAGGCACTTTTCATGTTTTCAAACATGGAAATGAACTGTGTAGCTACTTCATTCAAAGCATAGTCAGCATTAAGCTGCTCGTCTCTGATTTTAGCTTTAACCGGATCGATCAATTCAGGATCATTCAGGATGAGCAGGTGAGATGCAAAAATTTCTGCTTTTTTCTCTCCCAGCTCCTGAAGCGTTTTCTCCTTAATCGATTCCAATTCGGTTTGAGATTGTGCCAAAGCCGCATCCAATCTCGCGATTTCAGCTTCAACATCACCAACCGCGCGTCTCTCTACAGCGTAATTCGGATGCTCCAAGATAAACGCCCGGGCAATGGCTATGCCTGCCGAAGCGGCAATCCCGGAAATTTTAAGCATGAACTTCGCCCAGCCCTTCGTTAACGATTACATTTTCAAGAGCTTTCAGTGCTTCGGCAGCTTCAGCGCCTTCGCAGATAATGTTAATAGTATCGCCTTGTTCCAGACCCAGGGACAATACACCCAGAATGGATTTCAAAGTTACTTTTTTACCGTTAGCTTCGGCAAAAGATTCAGCACCGCTGAATTTGTTAGCTGTATTTACCAGCGCAGTTGCAGGACGTGCATGGATACCGTCTTCATCCGTAATTCTAAAAGTTGTTTGCATAATTTGTTCCTCCCACTTTCCTAAAGATAATATTTGTTTACACGCAGTATACCAGATCATTGATCAGACGGCCTAAGCCGCCTAATCAACTAATCCGAAACACATAGAGTTTATTTTATCGTAATTATACCATCTTCGCCAGCCTTCAATACTCCAGTTTTGTTTAAAGTTACCGAAGAACCTTCTGGAAGGTTAGTAAAAATGACAGGTGAGATGATGGATTTAGCGTTTGCCTTCACGTATTCCAGGTCTACTTTCATAATAGGCTGGCCAGCTGACACAAGATCGCCTTCGTTCACCAAAACGTCAAATCCTTGGCCTTTAAGCTTCACAGTATTCACCCCGATATGAACAAGCACTTCTTTACCGCCATCGGATTGAATACCAATCGCATGCTTGCTTGGGAATACATTGAATACTTTACCATAAACAGGGGACACAATCGTTCCATCATTTGGCACGACCGCAAAACCGTCACCTGTCATACGTTCTGCAAATACCGGATCGGGAACCGTCGAGATATCAACCAATTCGCCGTTAACAGGCATTACAATATCTTCTACAATAATGGTTTGTTGTTCTTCTCCAGCTTCCTTCTCCTCTTGTGGAGCAGGTTGCGCCGGAGCTGGTGCAGGTGTACGTCCAGCCATGATATCAGCCATTTGAGATTTAATGGTGTCGGAACGTGTACCGAAAATTGCCTGTACGTTGTTACCGACTTCAAGGACACCCGATGCGCCAAGTTGTTTCAGACGAGCTTTGTCAACGTTCGATTTCTCATTAACCTCGATCCGAAGACGTGTGATACAAGCATCCAGATGCTTGATATTCGATGAACCACCGAAAGCTGCCAAAATGTTGTGCGGGAGCTCATCACTACTACCGACTGCTGCGCCATCCACATTATCTGTAGCTTCTTCACGTCCTGGTGTTTTCAAGTTGAACTTCCGTATGATGAACCGGAATCCGAAGTAGTAAATAACTGCCAAAATCAGACCGACGATAATTACATACCACCAAGGCGTACGGGTTGGAATAATCCCGAAAATCAGGAAGTCAATAAATCCGCCTGAGAAGGTCATACCGATTTTGACATGTAAAATTTGCATGGTCATAAATGACAGACCTGCGAATATACAGTGTACTGCAAACAGCAGTGGAGCTACGAACAGGAAGGAAAATTCCAGTGGCTCCGTAATACCTGTCAAGAACGAAGTCAATGCTGCTGAACCCATAATACCTGCTACATATTTTTTGTGTTCTGGTCTTGCTTCATGGTACATTGCAAGCGCTGCTGCCGGCAAACCGAACATCATGAATGGGAATTTACCCACTTGGAACGTACTTGCTGTCAACGCCACTCCGTCGCGAAGCTGGCTGAAGAAGATCTGCTGGTCACCGTGAACGGTTTGACCTGCCTTGTTAACATATTCACCAAACTCAAACCAGAACGGTGAATACCAGATGTGATGCAAACCAAATGGAATCAGCGCGCGTTCGATAACACCGAACAGGAACGCCGACAAAGTCGGGTTGGAATACACCATAAAGTGAGATACTGCGTTAAGTCCTTGTTGAACTGGAGGCCAGATCAGAACCAGTGCAAGTCCGACAATCAGTGAGGATACCGCCGTTGCAATTGGAACGAAACGCTTACCCGCGAAAAAGCCCAGATACGATGGAAGCTCAATTTTGAAAAAGCGGTTGTACATGGCCGCGGCCAGTATACCGATGATTATCCCGCCGAACACCCCGGTTTGAAGCGTTGGAATCCCCAACACGTTTGCATAACCCGGTATTTTTTGAGCAATCAGACCAGGTGTGACACCCACGGCTGTACCCAGAGTAATGTTCATAACGAGGTAACCGATGATGGCAGCCAAACCTGCTACACCCTCACCGCCCGCCAGACCGACGGCTACGCCGACTGCGAACAACAGTGCCAGATTATCAAAAACGATTTGTCCGGCATTCATCATGATCGTCGCTACCGATTGAACCCAGCCCGCATTTAATGCCGGAATGTACTGGAGAAAATCAGGATTGACCAGCATGTTACCGATACCCAATAAAAGCCCCGCAGCTGGCAAAATCGCTACAGGAAGCATTAATGCTTTACCGACACGCTGTAAAACGCCGAAAAGCTTTTTAAACATACCTTCCACATCCTTCTCTGAAATTTAGAACAGAGGCAAAACAACAAAAAAGGCATGAGCCGATTTAAGTATGTTTGAAAACAACCTTGGGATATAGCTTGCCCCAGTAGGCTGTAAACAATCATAACTTAAAACAACTCATGCCTGATCGAATCAGTAACACGTTTAATGTTCAGTTGTTGTCTTCCTCATTGCAAAATTGATTATAGCACCCCGCTAAATGCGAGGCAATACTTTTTTATTCCGGTTTTATCACTTTTGTTGCTCCCCCTGCTCTTTGCGTTGGGACAACCGCTGCAGATGCATTGTCAAATAACTAACTTCAGCTGGATACACAGATTTACGGAGTCTTTTCTCCATAATTTTCGTGAGCTTCCAGGCCAGCATATACATTTCCGGGTACTCCTCATTCAAAAGCTTGTCCAATCGATAAATCTCCTGCACAATTTCTCCCCGGCGCACACGTTCAATCGCAAACCTCAGATGAGTCAGCAGTCGAGAATAATCAAGAGATTGGAGAGGAATACGATAATCCAGTGTGGTCTCGACAACCTGAACCATATCCGCAATCAGACGAGAATCCTTCCTCACCTCGGAGATATGCTGGTTTGTCATGGCGCTATAAATATGCAGGGCCACGAATCCGATTTCATCTTCTCCCAGATCTACATCCATCTTATCCCTGATTAGAGCAACAGCCTGCTCAGCCATCTTGTACTCCTGAGGATATATTTCCCTAGTCTCATACAAAAACGGATTATGAATCGTAATTCCCTGTTTATGACGGTTGATGGAAAAAGCGATATGGTCAGTTAAAGCAATCAGTATGTGCTCATTTAGAGGCTTCTTTGCTTGAAGCTGAACAAGATGAAGTACCTCACCGATGACCTCAATGAGCTTTTCATCCAGCTCAGGAAGCAACCGTTTGTATTGCTCCTGTTCTTCATGGCTTTTTAATATAAATAATTTTTCAACTGAATCCAACGGCATAAGATCACCGGGTCTGCGATTGAAACCGATTCCTTTTCCAATCACAACAACCTCATCATGCTCGGGATGCATCCCTATAATCACATTGTTATTCAGCGCTTTGGCCACTTTTAGGCTGCTCACATCCGCACCTCTTTTATCAGAACCTTGATCCTAAGAATTATAGCATGAAGCTCAGAGGAATCCACGTTAAAGTACCAAATATTCGGCTAAAGGTCAATAAAAAGAAAACGCTTTTCATCACATTGCCGGGAAATGCTGTGATGAAAAGCGGTCTTTTGGTTAGGGGTAGATGCTCCCTAAAGACTTACCGTTATTCTTTATCTGTTAGTGCTGCCTCCACCGAGGCTGGAAGATGCTGCTTATTCCCTTCACCGGAGGACGGCACGGAATGAAGGCCTTTTTTCCCAGTCGTCAGCCCCTTGATTAACTGCTCCACATCAATGCCGGATACACTCTTCAGCATCTCAGGTGCCGTAGCCATCAGTTCGGTGACATAATTGCTGACACGCGCTGCTCCTTCTCCTTTTCCCGTATCAACTACGGTGAGTTTATCAATGGACGCAATCGGTTCGGCAATACGTCCAGCCAGATCAGGCAACATTTTTACGATAATATCGAGCACGGCGGCCTCTCCAAACTTCTGGAACGCCTCCGCCAGTTTTTCCTTGGCCTCCGCTTCTGCAAGTCCACGCAAACGGATGACATCTGCGTCTGCCGTACCTTTGGCGCGTTCGGCATCCGCTTCTGCTTGCCCGTTTAGACGTTTTTGTTCAGCTGACGCTTTAGCCTGTGTCTCAATCGAGTATTGCAGCGATTCAGCCTCACGCATTTTACGCGATTTATCTGCTTCCGCCGCTTGCTCGACCGCATACCGATCAGCTTCTGCCTTCTTTTTCACTTCCGCATCATATTGCTTTTCACGTACCTGTATTTCCTTGGATTGAAGATCAATTTCCCGTTCTTTGCGCACCAGCTCGACTTTCATCTGCTCCTCGACAGCAGTCTGCTTGGCACGGGCCTCCTGAATGTGATAAGCCTGATCGGCTTCTGCCTTCGCTGTATCCTGTTCTTTCTTAAACGAAGCCACTTTCAGTTCCTTCTCCTTGGCTGCCTCCGCAATGTTGGTATCCCGCAGCAGTTCGGCCTTCTGGCCTTCCTGTTCCGCACGCGCCTTCTGAATCCGGGCATCCCGCACAGCCTCGGCTTCTGCAATCTCAGCATCCCGTTTCACAGCGGCAATTCTCGGCTTACCAAGCGCATCCAGATATCCGTGCTTATCACGCACATCTTTGATGGTGAATGAAACGATTTGCAAGCCCATCTTTTTCAGATCACGAGCAGCCACGCCCTGTACTTCCTGCGCAAACCGATCCCGATTACGATAAACTTCTTCCACTGTCATCGAACCGAGGATTGCGCGCAAATGTCCCTCCAGCACTTCCTGAGCCTCTCCCCTAAGAGCCTCCAGTGGCTTCCCGATGAACTGCTCGGCTGCTGTAGCTACATCCTCAATAGAACTGCCGACCTTGATGATCGCCACACCATCCGCAATCACAGGAACTCCTTGTTCCGTATACACTTCCGGTGTGGTTACGTCCAGTTTATGGGACAACAGAGAGATGAATTCGGACTGCTGAAAAATAGGCCAAATGAAGGCCCCCCCGCCGCGTACAATTTTAATTTTTCGTCCAGAGTCATCCTCGGAAATATTTTTATTTCCTAGAAAAGAACCCGTCACGATCATTCCTTCATCCGGCCCTACCGTTTTGTAACGGGCCCAAAAAGCGATCCCTAATATAACGATAACGATGACAACAATCCCAGGGACCAACACAATATCTTGCAAATTTGACACTCCCGATCACGCTCCCTTCAAGTTAAGCGAATGCGCCGTCTATGTGTCCAGGTACGCTACGCGGACGACGCCCTCTGCGACCTCAACCACGACGATACGGGTTCCCGCAGCAAGCGGTTTGTGATCGAAGCTAGATGCTGTATGTATGGTGTTGCCTGCACCCAAACGGATCATAACCTCCCCGTAACCAACCTCAGGTACAGGAATGGTGACCTCACCGATCCGGCCAGTCAGCTCACGCATGGAGAAGCCGCTGGATACCTCCGAATTCGCCATGGGTTTGATAAACGCAAAGAACACGAGTATTCCGATGACAAACGCAATCCCTAAAGCAAGCACGACGACCCACCCCATGCTCAGCCCAGTATACTTTGTCAGCAGTACTCCAGCTCCGCCAAAAGCGGTCATGGCTCCAAGTAAAACGACAGGTCTGAACCAATCGAGGCCCGGTAGCTCCAATGCACCATCCAGCCAACCACCGAGTACATCTCCAATCAGCACACTGACTACGGTAAAGATAGCGCCCCCTGCCAATAACCACCAAAATATGGTTTCCATGCGACTCCTCCTTCCATGTACCTTTTCAGTCTGGTTTCCAGTCTATAACTATGTTTACGTATTCAACCTTAAAAAGTTTCAAAATTTTCCTCCAAAATCCCAAATCAAACCCAAAAAAGCACGTTCGTACGTCTAATGACGCACAAACGTGCTTAAAATGATACAAATGTCAGTTTACAGAGATGCTTTGTAAATTTCGACTACATCTTCGCGATTGAGCTTATTAAAGCCACCAAAAGATCCAAATTTCACAGCTTTATCAGCCATAACATCGATTTGGGACGCATCAATATCGTAATCAGCCAGACGGCTTGGTGCACCAATCGAGTTCCAGAAATCACGCAGCGCCTGAATACCTTCCAGCGCCACTTCTTCATCACTCTTGCCTTCTGGGTTTACATGGAACACATTGACGGCCAGTTGTTTGAAGCGTTCAGGCTTCACATGCAGATTGTGTTTCATCCAGTTCGGGAACAGAATAGCCAGTCCTCCACCATGTGGAATATCATAAACAGCAGACACAGCATGTTCGATATTGTGAGTAGCCCAGTCACCTGTCAGCCCCATGTTTAGGAAGCCGTTCAGCGCCATCGTACCACAATACATAATCGTTTCACGTAGCTCGTAGTTTTCCAGATCGTTGACCAGACCTGGAGCCGCATCCATGACCGTACGCAAAATCGTTTCGCACCAGCCAAGTTGGACCGGAGTATTGGATTCCAAATGGAAATAATGCTCCAGTGTATGTGACATCATATCTACGATTCCGTAAACGGTTTGATTTTGTGGCAGTGAGTATGTGTTCACAGGATCAAGAATAGAAAACGCAGGGAACGCAAATACGCTGCCCCAGCCCAATTTTTCCTGTGTTTTTTCATTTGTAATAACAGAACCCGCATTCATTTCAGAACCGGTAGCTGCCATGGTCAAAACCGTACCTAGTGGCAATGCTGCCTGTGGTGCCGCTTTACGCTCTGCAAAATCCCACATGTCGCCATCATATTTTGCACCAACAGCAATGGCTTTGGAGCAATCCAGCACACTACCACCGCCTACAGCCAGAACGAGGTCGATTTGATGTGTTTTACACAATTCAACGCCTTTATGTACTGTAGATAAGCGAGGATTCGGTTCTACACCAGCCAGTTCCGTTACCTCTGCACCGATTTCACCAAGCAAACTTATTACATTATCGTACAAACCGCTGCGCTTAATGCTGCCGCCGCCATATACAAGCAGTACACGTTTACCATATTTAGGAACTTCACGCTTGAGAGCCTCCAATTGTCCTTTACCGAAGATCAATTGTGTAGGATTATAAAATTCGAATGCTTTCATCGCAAACGCTCGCCTCCAATAGTTCTAAAGTTTAATGTTAAGAAACTACTCTATTATAACCTTTTCGGTTACAGGAAACAAATCTGCTTTATTTTCAGAAAAAAACCACACTCCTTGAGGAGCATGGTTCCATGTCATATCTTGGGAGGGTTCTCGTAGAGTATTATGTGCTGCGCAAGCAATTTTATTCTCCCAAAGTATATCCCAATTGTTTCATAAAACGACCAAAGGCCTGATGACCGGACGGATTTCGTTTATACACTCCTGCATGCTCTAAAATTTCACTGAATTTCAGTCCAACCTCATTTTGTACGGTACGAACAGCCGTCTCCTTGTCAGGCAAACGACCGAACCGGGTGTTTAACTGATAAATCCAGTCTGCATGCTTAAACAGTGGATGTCCTTCCTGCTGCATAGCCACAGCCAGCTTGTCATCCCCACACAAAATATCTGCAATTCCATCCAGTTCATCCTTGAGCCGCCCCGGTAATATGGCAAGTCCCATAACTTCGATCAGACCGATATTTTCCTTCTTGATGTGATGCATCTCGCGGTGAGGATGGAAAATACCTTCCGGATACTCTTCACTCGTTCGGTTGTTACGCAGTACGAGATCCATCTGGTACCTGCCTTCGGCATCACGGCGCACAATCGGCGTCACGGTATTATGCGGAATCGTTTCCCCTTCCTGCTCTGTATGAGAGAGGACATCAGCTACAGGATCACTATAAGCTTTCCAGGCTTCAAAAGCAGCATTTCCCGCTTCCAACAACGCCTCGGCATCTGTTGACGTAAAACGGATGACCGACATCGGCCAGTTTACAATCCCTGCTGTAACCTGCGGGAACGCTTCATTATGGTATTCGCCATCCACACCCGCTTTTTCAATTGGGAATGTATGACGACCACCCTGAAAATGATCATGGGTCAGAATCGATCCGCCGACAATCGGCAGATCCGCATTGGAGCCAATAAAATAATGCGGAAACGCTTTCGTAAAGGCCAGCAATCGGCGCAGTGTATCCTTCGTAAGCTTCATCGGTACATGATCATGATGGAACACAATGCAGTGCTCGTTGTAATACACATAGGGTGAATATTGAAAAAACCACGGTTCCCCATTCAATTCCACCGGAATGATGCGCAAATTTTGACGGGACGGATGATTTACTCTTCCTGCATATCCGACGTTTTCACGGCATAATTGACACTTGGGATAAACAGGCGGCGGCAAAAGCTTCGCCATCGCAATTTCCTTGGGACTTTTTTCTGGCTTGGACAAATTAATCGTGATTTCCATATCTCCGTAAGATGTCGACTGATTCCAGTACACATTGCTGGCAACCCGATCCATTCGAATGTAGTTCGAATCGATGGATAATTGATAAAAAGCATCTGTCGCCGCCTCTATGCCACGTTCAGCCTCCGTTTGATGAAAGTCACGGATGACTTCAGACGGTCTCGCCATCAGCAGTCCCATGATTTTGGAATCAAGCAAATCGCGATACGTATCTGTGTTTTCAGGGATAAGTCCTATGGCAAAACCATAATCTATCAATACATTAAGCACAGGCTGGAGAGCTTCGGGGGCCATAACGCCCCCTGCTTCCCCACCTGAATAAGGCTCCGAAAACCCAAACTGCTCCAACAGCAGATTACGGCTGTAATCTGTATCTTGCGGACCGATCAAGCCCTTGTTTTGTGCGAATGCAACCAGTTGCTCCACCGCATATAGAGCCGATTGCTGCACAGTTTCGTCGATGTCATGGGCCAGATGCCGGGAAAGTTCCCGGCCTTGGCCTTTATCTGCGGATTGGCGCTCGCTCATATGTCATCGTCTCCCGTCTATTCGTCGCCGTAGCCGTGAGGGTGCGACTGATGCCATCCCCATGCTCCGCTAATAATATCCTCTAGTTGGGTACGTGCTGGACTCCAGCCCAACACCGAACGAGCCTTGTCAGAAGATGCAACCAATATCGCTGGATCGCCTGCGCGGCGTGGCTCTGTCACAACTGGAATGTCGAGTCCAGTGACCTTGCGTGCCGTCTCAATAACTTCTTTCACAGAGAAGCCCTGTCCATTGCCCAAGTTGAATACGTTGCTGTCATTGCCTTCGCGCAAGTAATTTACTGCACGCACATGAGCATCCGCCAGGTCACTCACGTGAATGTAATCCCGAACACACGTGCCGTCAGGTGTCGCATAATCCTCACCAAACACAGCGATGTGTGGACGCTGTTTCAAGGCTGTCTGGAGCACTAACGGGATCAGATGGCTTTCTGGTCGGTGATCTTCACCGATCTTGCCGCTCTCATGCGCACCAGCCGCATTAAAATACCGTAAAGACACATATTTGATGCCTAAAACTTTGTCAAACCACGACATCATGCGCTCCATCATCAGCTTTGTTTCACCATACACGTTGGTTGGCTCTGTACGGTCACCCTCTTCAATCGGCACCTTTTCCGGTTCGCCGTAGGTAGCCGCAGTAGAGGAAAACACGATTCGGCGCACTCCAGCATCCTTCATTGCCTCCAGCAAGCTCAGCGTGCCAAATACATTGTTGTCGTAATATTTACCAGGATTTTGCATACTTTCTCCAACCAGCGAGTTGGCTGCAAAATGGATAACTGCATCGATACTATTTTCTGAGAACAATTTGGACAGTAGTTCTTTATCCCTCAAATCCCCTTCATACAACTTGCCTCCAAGCAATGCTGCTTTGTGCCCGGTTTGCAAATTATCCAGTACCACAACTTCTTCTCCCAGATCCAACAGTTCTGCTACGGTATGTGAACCGATATATCCAGCTCCACCTGTGACTAAAATGGCCATGTTATTCGTCCTCCTTCAGTTCTTTAACTCCGTCTCCTGCCTTGCATACATAAAAGCTGGCTTCCAGCCCTGTGCGGGTCTGATAAGCTTCGCCGACTTCCTTCACAAAACGTTCCACATCGTTCTCATGAACCAATGAAACCGTACAACCTCCAAATCCGGCTCCTGTCATACGAGCACCCAGCGTGCCAGGAATGCGCCGTGCTTCTTCAACCATGACGTCCAGCTCCGTGCAGCTGACCTCATACAAATCGCGTAATGAATCATGAGAAGCATTCATTAACTGACCAAAAGCTGCAAGTTCATTCGCCGCGAGAGCATCAACAGAGGCCAACACACGAGCGTTTTCCTCCACCACATGCTGTGCCCGCCGACGCACTGTTTGGTCCGCGATGTGATGCTGGAGCTCTCCGAAACGTGCCTCATCCAGCTGAGCGAGGTATTCCAGTGACGGCTCCTGCTGCTGCAAAATGGACAGTGCTTCGGCACATTGACTACGACGCTCGTTATAGGCCGAGTCCACCAAACCGCGACGCTTGTTTGTATTGCCGATCACCAACTTGTAATCTCCCGTGCGGAATGGCACTTTACGGTAATCCAACGTATCGCACATCAGTAGAATTGCATGATCAGCTGCTCCGTTCGCTACAGCGAACTGGTCCATAATGCCGCAATTGACACCTACATAATTGTTTTCTGCCCGCTGGGACAACAAAGCGATTTCGACCGTATCTGTTTTCTGTTTTTCGATCGTGAGGAACGCGTATCCTGTAACAACCTCAATGGAGGCTGAGGAGGATAATCCAGCGCCATTGGGTATTTCTCCGTGAAAGAGCAGGTCATATCCGTTAGACGGATAAACTCCCTTATCAGCTAGCTCCACCAGCACACCCACCGGATAGTCCACCCACTCATCCGTTTTTGTTTTACCTATTTCTCCGCGGGAGATAGATACTTCATACGACAGGTTTGTTGAAGCAAAATGAATTTCATCATCATTGCGCGCACGAAGGATTAGCGTCGTTCCGAATTCCAGCGCAGCCGGGAGTACATAACCACCGTTATAGTCGATATGCTCTCCAATCAGATTGACACGTCCAGGTGCATGAAATATCCGCAGTTCATTGCTGCTTTCACCATATTTTTCAATAAAATGTTTCTTTAATTCAGTAGAGTTCATATCCGCATCCACCTCATATACCGTTAGTAAAGGCCCTCCTGATTTCCCTGTAACATCTTAATCAGGTTGACATCTCTTATGATTTCAGTATAAATGAAAGCGTCACACGATGTAATGCATCCATGTGTTTAAGCTATGGATAAATGTGACTTGGATATGTACAATGTAAGTATACCGCATCCGCTAAACCATTCACAAATGCAGGAAGGATGACCCTATTTTGCAAGCGCATTCATATAGTTATGCCGTTGCCTCTAATCCGGTGTTTTATGAAAATAGCCCGCTGCATGTGCTTTTTGCAGGAGAGAGCCAAACCAAATCCGGTCATGCCGTGGGGCCGAAAATCTATGATTACTATCTGCTACACTTTGTAGAATCGGGCAGAGGTATCTTCCGAACGGAACAGCACACATATCAGCTTGAAGAAAACGATTTTTTCCTTATTCATCCCGGTCAGCTGGTGAGCTATACCTCTGATGAAGAGAAACCGTGGCGTTATCGTTGGTCTGCGTTTACCGGGCACCATACTGAGCAGGTGGTGCAGGAGGCCGGGCTACGTGTTCACCAGCCTGTCTTTCATGCTTCCGATCAAAGTCCCATCCCCGGTTATTTGGAGCAAATGCAATTGGCCTTTTATAGCAGAAAATCTAGTTCTCATCTATCAGCCTTGGGCTATTTGTATCTGATTATGGGGGAAGCAGGCAATTACCTGAGTGACTGGACTGATCCGTCCGGGGCGGATTCGCAAATTCAACGTACAGTCAAGCAGATGGTGCAATATATGTCCACTCAGTACGCACATCCCGTTTCCATTGAGCAAATGTCTGAAGGACTTGGTTATAATCGTGCATATTTGTCACGGATATTCAAAAAGGAAACGGGCATCTCCCCCGTCACCTATCTGCTTAAGCTAAGAATCGACAAATCACGTCAACTGCTGCGTGAGCGTCCTGAATTATCGGTAGAGCAAGTGGCCGCTTCGGTCGGACTAACCGATGCCTTATATTTCTCACGTCAATTCAAGCGCTTCTGCGGTCAGTCTCCAACCGAGTACCGAAGCAAGGTTAAGCAATACCCACAGTCGTAAAGCAGGCTTAAACAGCCCGCATCCTTCAAACGGATGCGGGCTGTTGGTTATATATTGTATAAAAGGATTCGAAATTAGGCCGATGACTACAGATTAACTTTCACCATTAGGCTGTGCCGCCGTCCTGTCAGTTCCCGGCATTCAGAATCGAATCAATTCGATCCAGTTCCTCCTGAGAAAAGTCCAGATTGGATAAGGTAGCAACATTTTCTTCAATTTGGCTTACACGGCTTGCCCCAATCAAGACAGAGGTCAGACGTTCGCCGCGCAGAGCCCAGGCCAGCGAGAATTGAGCCAAACTTTGTCCGCGTGCAGCAGCCATCTGATTCAAGGCGCGTACCTTGCGAAGTGTCTCTGGCGTTACATGGTTCTCATTCAGGAAAACCGATGTACTCGCTGCACGTGAATCCTCGGGGATTCCGTTCAAATATTTATTGGTCAGCAATCCCTGAGCCAGCGGGCAAAAGGCAATGCTGCCTACCCCGTTTTCGTCCAGTACATCTTGTAATCCGCTTTCAATCCAGCGGTCGAGCAAGGAGTATTTCGGCTGATGAATCAGAAGCGGTGTTCCCAGCTCCTTCAGAATGCGAGCTGCTTCTGCTGTTTGCTCCGCACTATAATTGGACACACCCACATACAGCGCTTTGCCGGATCGTACGATATGATCCAGTGCTCCCATCGTTTCTTCCAGCGGCGTATTAGGATCAAATCGGTGAGAGTAGAATATATCGACATAGTCCAGCCCCATCCGCTTCAGGCTCTGATCCAGACTGGATATCATATACTTGCGAGATCCCCAGTCACCATAAGGCCCTGCCCACATATTGTAGCCCGCTTTGGTGGAGATGACCAACTCATCCCGGTACGGTTTCATATCACTGGCTAAGACTTGTCCAAAAAATTCCTCAGCTGATCCCGCAGGAGGGCCATAGTTATTAGCTAAATCAAAATGCGTAATTCCTAGATCAAAGGAGCGGGTAATCATGCTACGGCCATTCTCCGCGTTGTTAATCCCGCCAAAATTGTGCCACAAGCCCAGCGAAATAGCCGGCAGTTTTAGACCTGATCTCCCTGTACGGTTATATTTCATACTTTCATAACGATCTTCGCCAGCTAAATAAACCATGCTATCCCAGCCTCTCTCGAAACATTGTAATGTCCATCACAACATCATCATAGCGCTTTTATCCAGGCGTTGACAAGAAAACGATTACAGACCTAATTGATGAGCAATTTTTTCCATAACTTTACCGATTGGATCGGTGATCAAAAGATCCGCCTTATGATCATACGAGGTGGGATCTGTATTCAGCAGCACCGTATGTTTACCACGAAAATAAGTAATCAAGCCCGCAGCAGGATGTACTGTCAGCGACGTTCCTCCAATTAACAGCAAATCAGCCTGCGAAATAGCCTGAACGGATTGAATAATGGTATCCTGATTCAGCTCCTCCTCATATAAAACGACATCCGGTTTGATAATTCCTCCATCTATCGGACATTTGGGTACAACCTCAGAGCTGTTCATCACTTCATCTAGATTGTAAAAGCGTCCGCATTCCATACAGTGGTTGCGATGCACCGAGCCATGAAGTTCTAGTACATTCACACTACCTGCCGCCTGATGTAATCCGTCAATATTTTGTGTCACAACCGCTTTTAGACGGCCTTGCTTTTCCAATGACGCGAGGAAATGATGACAACCATTCGGCTCCGCATCGGGATGCAGCATTTTGCTACGATAGAAGTCGAAGAACACTTCAGGATGCTTCACAAAAAATGAACGGCTAAGCATAACCTCAGGGGAATAAGGCAATTTCTCCTCACTTTGATACAGGCCTGCTGCCGAACGAAAATCCGGAATACCGCTTTCCGTCGATGTCCCTGCTCCGCCGAAAAAAACAATATTCTGCGATTGCTGTATCCATTCCGCCAACGTATTAACTTTCATACCCTACGCACCTCCAGCTCTTCATATCCACGAACAACCTTATCCGCATCCAGCAAATGACCAGAACGTTCTGCTTCTGGCGCAAATCCAATAGTGAGCCGTACTCCGGCACGCTTGCCCATCTGCATATCCCCATTGCTGTCTCCGATGACTACCACGTCCGCCGGCGACAATCCTAGTAACGCGCAGGCTTTTTCAGCCATTTCCGGGTCAGGCTTGCCGTATGTAACCCTATCATGTCCGATAATCTCGTCAAAATAGGATGTCAGCCCCATCCACTCCAAATGCTCCTGTGCAGCCTCTGTACTGTCAGAGGTCACAACCGCCAGCTTCAGCCCGGCATGGCGGCTTTGCTCAAGCAACGTCCGCAACCCTGGAAACACCTTCGCTGCCCGATGTCGCCGAATATCAGCCATCGCCGTTTTATTAAAGTCGCGGACAAGCCGCACAGCTTCATTCCACGGTACACCAGCATTATAAAGCTGCCAAGCCAGTACCCCCGTACTTTCGTCCACCGTCCCCATGGCCAGCGGGCCAGAAGGGTCGTAACCGATCACACGTCCCTCTTGATCGTGAACAGTACCTAGAACGGTACCTTTTTCCACCGTAAAACCGGCACCCGCCACGGTAAGATGCTGCTCCATCATATCCAGTATAGAACGAGCCCAGGGGCCCCACAACTGAATAAAATCCAGCAACGTTCCATCTTTATCCAATAAAATACCACGGCATGGGTACCGCTCCCCCTGCACGATCAGCTCAGACATGCAGCACACCTCCTTTACTGATTCTTAGAAGCCACATCCACACTCTCTTTCATCCAGTCCTGTAAAGCCGTTACCGTCTGATTCCATTGCTCGGCAGCGCTAATTTTTGCAGGATTATCCCCTTTTTGGACACCATAACTGCCGAATTGGGCATGATTTCCCCCTTCGACTGTAAAATACAGCGTGTTGGCTGGTAAATAAGTTCTTCCACTTTGGACATTTTCCATCTGGACGACTCCATCATCACTTCCCAGTAGAGAAATAACGGGCAGATTTTTATCCTTTAAATTACCCTTGTTATCCGGGTAGGAGGCGAGGAAAAATACACCTTTGACCTGATCAGGATGTGCAGCTGCATATCGGGCCGCCATCACACCGCCTAACGAATGGCCTCCAATAACAAACGCTTCTTTCGGATATGCCTTTAGCACTTCATTCGCTAAATCCGGGGAGATCAATGCAAGGTTCAGTGGCATTTTTGCAATGATCACATGATGACCCTTTTCCGCCAGACGGCGTGCCAAGGGCGCATAACTTTCGGGCTTCACCAACGCCCCTGGATACAAAATGACTCCGGCTCCGCTTCTTTTTACAGGCTCAAAACCAACCCAATGTTCTTGTTCATTTACTTTCACAGCATCCGCTACTTCAGCTAATGCAGCAGCAGCCGTCTCGTCAGGCTGATAAGGCGTAAATACCTTCCATGCTCCCCACCCTGCGATCAGTACAATGACAATCAGGATGCCTAAGAGAATTTTCCATATTTTCCGAGGACCACGTGTCCCATATGAATTGTATGATCTTCTTGTTCTTCTTCTCATTGTAAAAGTTCCTTTCGCCTTTCGTACCTCGTAATTCGTAATTTGAATATAAAATGTACCGCTGTATTCATCAGCGTAACTAGCCTTGTTAGGGTAACATCGTTGCACATACAGGGTCAAATCAGCATACATTTCCACGTCTTAGCCCATCTTTGTCCGGTGTTCAAGCTTTCGCCACACAATAAGGTTATGATAACGCTTACTATTGTGAATAAAATCACAATGATAAAGTCCAGAGTATCGTACCTTGTTCCTTGTAAAGAATTATTTTTTAAATAGTTTAGTCGGCAGAAGCCGTTCGGAGGGAAACACATGACGACAAGCCATGATGTACAAGGGGAAAGCTTCTTTCTCAATTTGCGATTTCTGTTGATCATATGCGTATTTGCAGGGAATGCTCTGGAGCCTCTAGTCGGTTCACTTCATATTGCCCAACAATGGTTCAGCTGGATATTCATGTTTCATATGCCGTTGTTTGTACTCGTTACAGGCTACTTTGCCCAAACTTCTTTGACCGGATCAGCAGGCCGAAAAGTTCTGCTTCAGATCGGTATGCAATATCTTATTTTTCAATCGCTCTATTCGATCTTGGATGTTGCACTCTTCCACGTTCCCCATATCCATCATTCGTTCTTTGCTCCTTATCTGCTACTCTGGTTCCTTGCCAGCCATATCTGTTGGAGACTGCTGATGCTGTCTTTTCAGAAAATACCACCTGTCCTCCAATTGGGTATATCCGTGCTGCTGGGTATCCTCGTCGGGTATCTCCCTGTGGATGGTATATGGCTGAGCGTATGCAGAACCTTTGTTTATTTGCCTTACTTTGTAGCAGGTTATCATTTGAATTATGCAGACGTTCGACGGTTCTTCACAGCTCCAGTCCGCATAATCGCTGGCGTTGTATCTCTTCTGCTTATGGTACTGGCGGGAACGTCGTATTTCGGCATCCCAGCAGGCTGGCTGTATGGCAACATGACTTACGGTGAATTGGGCCATACCGAATGGTACGCAGGAATTTACCGCATCGGCATTTATGGAGTTCAATGGATAGCATCCATGGCGTTCCTAAGCTTTGTTCCAGCTGTCACAGGACGTATAACCGAGATGGGGAGACGGACACTATATGTCTTTTTACTCCATGGTTTGATCGTCCGTACCGTCGTTGCAAAGGGAGTCTACGAATATATAGATACTCCAGTGGAAGTCATGTTGATTGTAGTGTGTGCTGCAGGTCTGTGCTGTATGTTGACCATGCCTTGGGTTCGAACTGCAACACGACCTCTGATTGAGCCACAGGTAGAGTGGATGCTAAAGCCAGCTCCTTATCCTTTTAGACGGTCCGCGTAATCTTTTTATCCATTTTTTATTTAACATTGAACACGCGACAACCCACTCACAGACGAACATGTAAGCGAGTCTACCCCCTCTTTACTCCACTTGGAGCCTGTTTCATACAGGCGTGATGTGGTAAGTAAAGGATGCGCGCAACAAAAAACAACTTTTTTATTAAGGAGTGATTTGTAATGGCACGTAATCAAAATCAGGGGAAAATGAGTCGCGAAGAAGCAGGTCGTATGGGTGGAGAAGCTACTTCCAAGAAGCACAATAAGGAATTTTATCAGGAGATTGGTAAAAAGGGCGGGGAAGCAACCGCAAACTCTCACGATAAAGAATTTTATCAGGAAATCGGCAAAAAAGGCGGCGATGCTACAGCTGAGTCGCATGACAAAAATTTCTACAGAGACATCGGTCGTAAAGGCGGCAGAAATTAAGGTGTAATATCATATTCCGCCCTCCTTTAACATAAAACAAGCTTGAGCCCATCCGCTTTATTGCAGAATGGGCTCTTTCATATTTTAACTGATACGCAAACATGTCAGTATACATATTTCTAATAGAATCAAATTCTAACTCTTCTAAATGCAATATATAGACAAATAAAACTGCTCATGTCTATATATTGTTGATTACAGAACCCTACTATTACTTTTTCAAAATCTTCATATATGTAGAAAAAAGCTCACATCTATGATAGACTCTTTAGAAAACATCTGCGCTATTACGGCGTCCATTGAACGCCATACTATTTTTATACTTTGGGGGGAAACCAGCATCATGACAGCTAAGACGAAAATGCGTTCCGATATGATTAAAAAAGGCTTTGACCGCGCTCCTCACCGCAGCTTGCTGCGCGCAGCGGGTGTCAAGGAAGAAGATTTTGACAAACCGTTTATTGCGGTATGCAACTCGTATATTGATATCGTACCGGGCCACGTCCATTTGCAGGAATTTGGCAAAATTGTCAAGCAAGCCATTCGTGAAGCAGGCGGTGTACCTTTCGAGTTTAACACCATCGGTGTAGATGACGGCATTGCTATGGGACACATCGGTATGCGTTATTCTCTGCCAAGCCGCGAAATTATAGCTGACTCTCTGGAAACTGTCGTTTCCGCTCACTGGTTTGACGGCATGGTTTGTATTCCTAACTGTGATAAAATTACCCCTGGCATGATGATGGGCGCATTGCGCGTTAACATTCCAACTATTTTCGTCAGCGGCGGTCCTATGAAAGCTGGTAAAGACAAGAACGGACGCTCTATTTCCCTGACCTCCGTCTTCGAAGGCGTAGGTGCATATCAGGCTGGTAAAATCGACGATCAAAGCTTGCTTGAATTAGAACAATATGGCTGTCCGACATGTGGCTCCTGTTCAGGGATGTTCACAGCGAATTCCATGAACTGTCTCGCAGAAGCAATGGGTCTGGCTATGCCGGGTAACGGCACCATTCTCGCAGTAGCAGAAGAACGTAAAGAATTCGTTAAACAATCTGCACGCCAATTAATGGAATTGATTAAGTTGGATCTTAAACCACGTGATATCGTGACTAAAGAGGCTATTGATAATGCATTTGCATTGGATATGGCAATGGGCGGTTCCACGAATACAGTATTGCATACATTGGCACTTGCCCATGAAGCAGAAGTTGACTACCCTATCGAACGTATTAATGAAGTCGCAAACCGCGTACCTCATTTGTCCAAATTGGCACCTGCTTCCGACTATCATATTGAGGATGTCCATAATGCAGGCGGCGTAAGCGCAGTGCTGAATGAATTGTTGAAGAAACCGGGCGCACTGCATGGAGACTGTATTACTGTGACCGGAAAAACCATTCGTGAAAACGTAGAAGGTCAGGAAATTCTGGATACTAACGTCATCCATAAACTGGACAACCCTTATTCTGAACGTGGCGGCCTAGCTGTATTATTCGGTAATCTGGCACCGCAAGGCTCCATCATTAAAGTCGGTGCAGTTGATCCTTCGGTTGGTGGTTATCACAAAGGTCCTGCTATCTGCTTTGATTCACAGGAAGATGCACTGGCAGGTATCGCCAACGGTAAAATTAATGAAGGACACGTTGTTGTTATCCGTTATGAAGGTCCAAAGGGCGGACCTGGTATGCCTGAAATGCTCGCTCCAACTTCACAAATCGTGGGCATGGGGCTTGGTGCCAAGGTGGGTCTGATTACAGACGGACGATTCTCAGGTGCTTCCCGCGGTATCTCCATCGGTCATATTTCCCCTGAAGCCGCAGAAGGCGGACCTATCGCTTTTGTTGAGGACGGCGATATCATCGAGCTGGACTTAAACAATCGTAAGATTGAGCTCCACATTACGGACGAAGAATTTGAACGTCGTCGCGCCAACTGGAAAGGCTTTGAGCCGAAGGTAAAAACGGGTTACCTGGCACGTTATTCCAAGCTGGTAACGAACGCAAGTAACGGCGGAATTATGAAAATCTAAATGCGTTGCCAAGATAGGATTACTTTATAAACAGCTAAAAGTCCTCTCGACCCTAACAAAGGATCGAGAGGATTTTTTTATTAGGTCATTAGGTTTAGCCTATTCAGTCATTTCGCTGTTGAGTGTATGGACATCATCTCGCTGTGCTGTTTGCTCAAGAGCTTCGTCTGAGCGGTGTAAGCCTCCCTGATGAAAACGGTCAAACAAGGTATCCATTGGCATCACAATCAGTTTCGGTACCATTACATCTTTTTTTTCACTCAATTGCTCTGAACCCAAAGGATGGATAACACGAAATAACAGCTTTAGATATACAGTGGACACATGCTTAAACAGTCCTTTGGGAAGCTCCCGAACTTGAAATCCCAACTTCTCTGGTCCCCGATGAATCATACTTACTGCGTATATCGCCTTTACACCCTTCATTTCAGAATCATGTACAATGCGTTGGGCCAGATCAGGAAGTTGTTTTTTTACAATCCGAATTAATTGAATAGCTAGATGTACCATCGACTTTGCCGTCGAACCCAATTGAAATAACTTTCTATTATCAAAATGAAGCTCAATTATCGGGTCCCCTTTTTCTAACCACCTGCTGTTCTCCATATTTACATTTGGCCCATGATAGATACGGCGACGATAATAAAAGATCGTATCCTCCTTGCTTACGGGACGAAGACGAAACAAAACATGGAATAGCCGCTCATACTGGAGCCATCCAAATACCAGCGTTCTTTTTAACCAGCCCGTACTGGACATCTCGGAGGCAGTAGGTTTATTGACAGACTGACGGCAAAACAATGTATCCACCCGTACGCTGCGTAATTGTCGTTCTTGGGCGACCCTCAGCAACTTCTCCAGTGCGATTAGCATATTCTGGGGCGCTTCCACGTCTGCCCCCAATGTCGTACCACAGTCATGGAGCAGCATCACCTCGCCACCCCTCAGCTTTTTGAGCATTCTCTCCGCTAATTGTTTCGCTCCGATGCTGGCCTTCCAGTCCCCGAACATGGAGGACCATAATACGATTCGACGACCATGGGTGTTGGAAATATCAAAAAAGTTCACTATCCCCCAAGGTGGGCGATAAAAGGTCGTTCCCTCGCCAGTTACTCGACGAATGACTGACTCTGTCTGAGCAATTTGTCTTCTGACGGTAACAGGCCTCATAAGCCAATTCGATTTGTGCACATAATTATGAATACCGATTAGATGACCTTCATCATGCATGCGTTTCAGAAGCTCAGGGTGTTTTTCTGCATTTATCCCAACAACAAAAAAAGTAGCCTTGGCATCAAAACGCTTCAGTAAATCAAGCAGCTGTGATGTATACACTGGATCAGGGCCATCATCAAAGGTGAGTGCATATTCTTGCTCACTTTTGCCGCGCCTGAACACCCGGAAACCAAATATACGACTAACCAGCGCCGGAATAAAAGCATAAAAAGTTGAAATGTAAAACATCCATAACAGCAAAGTCTGCACGTTTTATCCCCACTTTTCTATTCTGAACTCCCCAAGCAGGCTTCCTGAGGAAAACTCACTTACTTATATATTATCACAATGAAGCAAACATGCCGAGATTTCGCTATTGCATATGGTCAGCATTGAGGTCCAATTTAGTGTACAATAAATAAAAATCTAAAAGGAGTCGTTGTATACATATGCTTCCCTTGTACAAAAAATATTGGCGTACCGTTTTTGATATCGGTTTGATCGTATTAACCGTGTATTTAATTATGTTCGTATCCAGCAAACTGTATCAACTTGCCGCACCTGTGTTCCTTTCGTTCGTCGTGTTCTGGTGCATTGAACCTGCTGCCCGTTATTTTCATCGGAAAGGAATGAAAAAGCCTTTTGCCTCCGCACTCTCCGTATTGCTATTTATCATCCTCTTACTTGCTATTTTTTTCGGATTGGGCCTGATTCTGGTTACGCAATTTACGAAAGTCGCGCAAAACCTCCCACAATATACTCAGATTATCCAAGCGGAATTCACGCGATATCTTCATCTTTCTCAAGATAAAATCGCTGCTTTACCTCCGAGTGTTACTGAACGTGTGAATGATTATTTTGCGACTGCCACCACCATTGCTACGAAGTGGGCACAGCTAGGATTATCCTTTTTCATACAGTTCCTCAGTTCTTTCACTGTTTTTATGGGCAACTTTGCCATTGCCATCATTTTAGCGTTCTTTTTAAGTATGGAAATTAATCTTTGGAAGGGCATTGCTCGTAGTAAAACACCCAAGACACTAAAAACTGCTTACCTTTTTCTAAAAAATCACGTACTTAAAGCTATCTCCGCTTTTCTCAAGGCTCAAGCTCTACTGGTAGGGATTACCTTTGTTCTCGTATTTATAGGTTTACTCATTTTGCAAGTGGATAATGCCCTCTCATTGGCGCTCGTGGCAGCTTTGTTTGATATTCTGCCCTTGCTGGGTGTGCCTGTTATTTTTATTCCGTGGGCCGTGTATCTGTTCATCACAGGCAATACCGGCCTGGCTGTAGGCCTGCTTATTGTCATGGCTGTGACGGTGATCGTCCGCCAGCTGGCAGAGCCTAAAATCACTGGTAATTCCATCGGTGTTTCATCTGCCTATCTGATGCTTTCCTTTGCCATTATATCGTTGTCCATCTTTGGACTGGCCGGATTAATCCTGTCTCCCATTCTGATCATTTTGCTCAAGGAATTGTGGCAGCAAGGCTATCTGCAGAAATGGATTCGGTTTCCGACAGAGGAATTTGACGAGCCCCCGTTTATCGTAAAAATCCAGGAGGAAGATCGTGAAGCTACTCGTGGTACTCAAGAGGATTGAGCTAACAGATCCATTACTTGACCAAACAGTGCTGTAGCTTGATTTGCAGAATGTGTTGAAGCATTTTGCACAAGGACGGCGACCGCATAACGAGGCCGCTCTATCGGACCATAGCCTATAAACCACTGGTGATTGATAGGTTGACCGTTCTTTAAAGCTTGGGCCGTACCCGATTTGCCGGCCAGAATCCATGATTTATTACGCAAGGAGGCACCAGTTCCCTGTGTCACAACCTTTTCCATTGCTTCACGAAGCGTGCGAGCCGTCGATGTGTGAATCGAGCGGCTGCCCTCGGGTGAAGATGCAGCATGAGCAGGTAGTTCCAGTAAGGTGCTACCGTCTGCGTAGCTAATGCGTTTGACAATGCGTGGTGCATGTACTTGACCCTCGTGCAGCAAGGTGACGATGAGATTGGCAGCTTGGAGAGGCGTTACCAGCACATCGCGCTGACCGATAGCTGTCTGTACACGTACGCCCGGATCATACGCGTTCGTATGGGAGCCGAATACGGCTCCCTTTTCTTCTTGATCCAGCGGTCTGAATTGAGGTAGTCCTGCAAGATTCCGCTCCTGCCAGCCCACAGTTCGGCTCAATCCCAGTGCAGAGGCTGTGGCCTGAATTTGCTCAGGATTAAGCCGTTCGCCGAGATGAGCGAATACACTATTACAGGATACGGCAAGCCCTTCCTCCAGGTTCAGGGTACCGTGTCCTTCTTTTTTCCAGCAAGCCAAACCGTACTTGCCATAAGTTCCATGACAATGGAATTGTTCCTGCGGTTGGACAACACCTGATTCAAGTGCAGCAGCAGCCGTAACCAACTTAAAAATGGATCCAGGCGTTATCGCCTTGAGGGCACGATTAGACCAGTCTGTTTTTTTCTGCGGATCAACATGCCCGGGATTATAAAAAGGGCGAGACACCATCGCCAGTACATCCGCGTTGCCTGCATCGAGCACTACCACCGCCCCTTCTGCCAAATGACTAGATTCCGTCAGCTTTTCAATCTGTTCCTGTATAGGTAGATCAATTGTAGTCTGCACTTGTAAAGGATAGTGACCATTGGATGGAGCACTGACACGCAACGGTATATGAGTCAATGGACGACGCTGCGCATCTACAAATCGGGAGACGAACGTTTCACCGACGCCGCTCAGCAGCGGCTCCAGCGTTCTTTCCAGCCCGGCTGCCCCCATCGGCAGTTCACTCGCTCGGTCGGCACGTTCATACAGAAAGCCAAGCCATTGCCTGCCATTGGGCAAATCCCTGTAACGTTTCGCATAAGGTACAAGCTCAATAAGCGAAGGGGCTAGCTTCAGCAGCTTGCCTGCTTCATTCGGATTGATTTGTACGGGCTCTCCGCGCCCATCTCGCCATATGAGCGGGGATTGCAGCCCTTTCCATCGTGTCAGTAGTTGCTTTTTATTCGTACGCAGTAGCTTGGCCAGTTCTTCGCCATGTAAAGCCGCTTTGCCATCTACATCGGGAAAAAGCACTGGCGCCCATACGACTCCGCCAGTCAAGGGTTGCCCATGCCGGTCCGTAAACTGTCCACGTCCAGAGTCGATAGAAATGCCCTCCTGTCGCTGACGTGCTGACATTTCCTTAAGCGAATGCCCCCCATAGACGGACATATGAATGCCCGCTGTCCCCTGAATCCAAGCCAGTCGGAATAATAAAATCAGCAGTAGCGCCATCACCCCCAAGCCCATATATGCAATTCGACGTTTTCGTATGAAACTGCTACCACGCCTCGGCACACCCATCCTTCTTTCATCTTTTTTCCAGTAGTATGTCCTGTAGTTGAAAAAGAAAACCCACTCAACTTTTAACGTGAATGGGTTTCCGAATTTATTTGTATCTTGTGATGTCTGCTTCTGGGCTCCAATTTAAAAACTCGTCTAACGAATAAAAAACCGTAATAAAAATGGTAATGGCCAGTACAACCCAAGCTACCTTTGTGTTTGTATTCATCTTTTGCTTTCCTTCTTGAGGGATTTTTAAGCACATCTACTAATAAAAAGTACAAAACCACGGAGATCAGTGACAATCCTGATTTCCATGGTTTTGTTATATCTACACCGTAAACCGCGAAAGCTGTTCCTTCAAGTTCACTGATACTCCTTCCAGCTTATCCGACAAACCTACCAGTTGATTACCAATATTAGCCTGTTCAGTGCTGAGCGAAGCGACTTCCTGCGAAGTAGCTGAGGATTGCTCGGCTACCGCACTTACATTGGTCATTGCCTCGGACAAAGTGGTCTGCGATTCACTCAGATGATGAATGGAGGCAGTGACCGTTCCCAATCGTAGCGCGAACTCTCCCATTTGCTGCTGAACCGATTGGAAAATGTCCGTTGTTTCCTGCACGGCTCCCATCTGTTCCCGGAACAGCGGGTACACCTCAGATAATGCCTGTACCGTTTCATTCATTTCATTGACGATGTTGTTAGTAATGCCTGTAGCCGTACGAATAGCTTGACGTGATTGTTCAGCCAACTGCCGAACCTCATTAGCTACCACCATAAAACCACGCCCAGCCGTCCCCGCTCGTGCTGCTTCAATCGTCGCATTCAGTGATAGAATGTTCGTTTGTTTAGCAATATCCTGTAATACGTCCAGCACCTTAAAGACATCGGAAGTTGTCTTCTTCAGTTCATCTACTTTGCCCACCAGAGCATGCGTAGTTTCTTCCGTAACCTTAGTCTTGCTCAATAGATTTTTCAGCTGAATGGTCCCTTGTTCACTGGATTGTTCAACTTCTTGTGCGACCAGACTCATTTCATGATTGGAAGCCATAACCGTATCCATTTGCTGAGATATATTCCCGGTAAGTCCGCTGCCACGTTCAGCCTCTGTTGCCAAACTGGCGGCGCCATGAGCAATCTCTTCCGTTGCTGCTGCAATTTCTTTGGCTGAAATGGCTGTCTTCTTCGAGGCATCGCCTAGTTCCGTCGCTGTATTCAGAACCTCCTGAGCTGAGGCATTCGTCTGTTCTACCAGCAATGTAATTTGCTCCATCATCGTATCAAAGCTTTCTGACAACTGCCCAATTTCATCCTGAGCCTTATAGTTCGTTCGGATTTGCAAGTTGCCTTTGGCGCCTTCGACCATTAAATCCTTCAGATGTGTCAATGGACGAGCCACGAGACGCACGATCCACAGGCCAATGAACAATGCAATGAGTGCAGCCACTGCGGCAAATATCCAGGTTGTAGTTAGTATCCCCTTAGCGTCTTTCACCAGCTCAGATACAGGTACTACACCCACGAGAATCCACTTGGAAGTTCCCAGTGTATTATGAACCGCAAGCACACTTTGCTTTTTGCCGTCTGCTTCCTGCTCCATAATTTGATTTCCTTCGATCCCTTCAAGCTTGGACACGTAATCCAGCTTTGTCTTTCCTCCTGCCAAGCCCTCATTGTTAGAACCTACAAACTCACCCTTGTCTGTCACAAGACTAATCATACTGCCTGAACCCAAATTAATACCTTTTAACTCGTCCTCCACCGCACTGGACTTTAAATCCATAACCAGAACATAAGTCCCTCCCAACCCGGACATGCTGTTCATGGAGCGTGCCAGACGAAAGGTCTTGCTACCATTGTCATTCACCTGCGTAGGTAGCCAAACAATTCCTTTGTTTTTCAAAATATCCTTAAACCACTCTTCCTGCCGTACATCCTTTTGTGTTCCGGTGCCCATAGCAGCTAAATTGGTTTCTTCCGGGTACAAGTACATTGAATCAATCGCTTTATTCGTAAAAGCAAGATTCGTTAGCTTCTTATTCACTTCGCCCATAGCAACAAAAGATGCAAAGGGATTTTTATCTTGCTTTACTGCCTTTTGCAACTGATCACTTAATTCAGTATCGAAAAATACCTGTGTCGACGTGTCTTGAAAGCGCTCTAGAATAATATCAAGCTTTTCTGAAGTTTGCTGGACGGTCTGCTGATAAGCCGTAGCTGCATTTTGCTCAATCGTACTTTTAGCCTTGTAGTATGAGAGCATCCCCAAGCTGACCACAAATAACATAATTGCCGCAAAAAAGATCAGAAACAACTTCATTCCAACCGAACGTATCGGATTATAGTTTTTGACCAAATGCATGAAATCTTTACTGTACCTTTCCGGCTTAAGTAAACGCTTTAAATTGTGTGTACCTTTACGAGTTGCCTTAGCTACCCAGGGGGCAACCTTCGAAGACACCGCAACCTTTTGTTCCTCTTTATCCGTTGTCACTTTACTGCCTTTCAAACCCTGCATTTGATCCGTTTTCTTGGGTTGCCTTTTTGCTGTATTCCCCTCTTTTTTCCGTAAACCCATTTCTCTCACCTACCACCATATAATTAGTTTCTAATTCCACGTCATCCATTATGTATCTATTATCTATATAACTTCTATCGGAACTATTCGACAAGGAATGTAGCTTTCCTTTGAGTATCAACTAAATTTTGTGAAACTTTTTTCCTAGAAAACTATTCAAAAAAAAGCCTCTCCAACCGATAGGAGAGGCTTTTGAATCTTTTCACCTGTGACTTAAGGCTTATTTACTTCTTTTTACGCATCATATCAAAATACGATACGGGCTGATCTACCTTCATTCTAATTCGTTGAAGCGGGTGACGAGCAGCATCCAATTCGTTGCCTTCCTCATCCCAGATCGTTCCGACCGTTTGTTTAAAGAATGTTCCGTTCGGACCGAAAAATTCGATTTCATGCCCTGGTTTAAAATGGTTCCGTTGTTGAATGGTTGCAATGCCACTCGCGGCATCGTAGTCCATGACCAGTCCGGCAAAATCATAAGGGACTGCCTTTTCTTCCGGCTCATAAATATGATCTTCATGATCCGGTGTATCGTAGAAAAACCCTGTATTCAACGGACGATTGGCTGCCTTGTTAATTTCTTCAATCCATTCTGGTTTGAGCACATAATTTTCAGGATCTGCCATGTAGGAATCAATCGCTTGACGATAGACATTCACGACGGTAGCCACATAGTGAATGGACTTCATACGTCCCTCCACTTTAAAGCTGTCTACACCTACATCAATCAGATCAGGGACATTTTCAATCATACACAGATCCTTGGAACCCATAGAAAAGGCATTATCGCTCTCTTCGAACAGTGGAAGCTGGTTAACACCAAGCTGGAACTGTTTCAGTGCATTGCTCTCCTGTGCCTCTTCCTCAGATATCCAAACCTCACCTGGGCGGGCATCCTCAAACAAATCGTATTTCCAGCGGCAAGACTGACAACATCCTCCACGATTGGAATCACGGTCTGTAAAGTGATTGGACAACACGCAGCGGCCGGAAAATGAAGAGCACATCGCACCATGGACGAATGCTTCGATTTCGATGTCCACATGCTTTTTAATTTCTTCGATTTCCTCCAGACTGGTCTCACGTCCCAGTACCACACGCGGTAGTCCCTCGTTTTTCCAAAACTTTACCGCTTGCCAGTTCAGTGTGGACTGCTGTGTACTCAAATGCACTTCCAATCCAGGAACAGCACGCAATGCCACGGATACAATAGCCGGATCAGCGACGATAACGGCATGAATTCCTGCCTCGTACAGATTGCGCAAGTATTCTTCGATTCCGGCAATATCCTCATTGTGGGCATAGATATTGGTGGCTACAAGCACCTTAGCACCGTACTTGTTAGCAAATTCTACACCTTCGCGCATTTCTTCAAAACTGAAATTATCGGCGTTAGAACGCAGACCATATTTTTGTCCACCAATATATACAGCATCCGCACCATAGTGAACGGCAAACTTCAGCTTTTCCAGATTTCCGGCAGGAGCCAATAGCTCCGGCTTATCCAGACGATTCCGTTTACCTATATATTTTCTCGTTTTGGTTATCGTCCCCATGACGTTCCCCCCTCTGTGAATTCATTTTAAAATTAATAAACCTGCTCTTTATAGAAAAATCCGAAGGAAAGTTCCCGTTCCGGATCTTGAAGACGGCGAACTTCATCCAGCCAGCTTTCATCATAAGCATAAGCATCCGGGTCAGCTGTATAATTATCTATGGCTTTACGATAAGCACGAACAACCGCCTCATTGTAAGCCGTAGGTTTCAATAAGCCCTCGATCTTAAAACTATGCACGCCCGCCTCCATCAGAATATGCAGGTCCTCCATGATACAAAAATCATCTGAACTCATAATATGTGTCCCATTAATATCCTCGTAGATGGGGAACTTCTCTTCCTTCCGCTCTGCTTCAATCAGAAACAAGCCGCGCCCTCTACCCAAATCGCCTTCCACATTACGTCCCTGGTGCAGCATATAACTTTGAACAAGCTTACGCTTGGAGTGATAAATATTGGTCATGCCATGTACCTGAACCTGTGCTTCTATGTTCAACTTTGGTATCATTTCGGTAATTTCATCCATACTGAGCTCACGAGCCAAAATGACCCGAGAAGCTCCTTTTTCACCCCAATAGTTGGCGGTTGCGAAGTTGGTGGAGATCATCTCACCGTTCCAGAACAGCTTAAGATGCGGGGCGTACTCCTTCACGGCCATGAGCACTGCGGGATCATTAAACTCAATGGCGTCTATGCCGCATCCAGCTAGGGTCTGCACATATTCGGGAAGGAGCGGCAATAGCTCGTTCGTCATCAAATTCGTCATGGATACGTATACCTGCGCCGTATGCTTCCGTGCCTCTTCCACCACTTCACGGATTTGGTCCGGTGTAAAATGTCCCGGCAGCCGCATTCCAAAGCGGTCATCTCCAATAAGTAATGCAGTAGCTCCAGCCTCCAGCATATGGCGGGCATCCTCCGGAGAGCTGGCAGTTGCCAGTAGTTCGGGTTTGTAAGCCATAGGCTCACCTCCTAATTTGTCTTACGGTTACTTACCTGAATGTTATGCAAATGTTCTTTATACGTTTTGGCAAACAAATGTTCATGTGTCCCATCTTTTTTGGTCACGTAAAACAAATAATCTGTAGCTTTCGGCTGTAAAGCCGCTATCACTGATTTCAGACTGGGACTTGCAATCGGCCCTGGTGGAAGTCCCTGATGCATATACGTATTATAAGGGCTTTCCACAGCCAAATCCTTGTAATACAGCCGTTCCTTTTGCTTATCCAGCATATATTGAACTGTAGCATCAATTTCCAGCTTCTTATCCTGTTTGAGTCGGTTATAAATGACGCCAGCTACTACAGACCGCTCATCTTCCACAACCACTTCGCGCTCTACGAGAGAAGCAACTGTCAGCAGTTGATGCAGCGTTTCACCCCGTTGTTTTAGCTTGGCATCCAAATCAGAAACAGTCTCCAGCCGTTTTTGCGTCTGTTCTAGCATCGCCTGTATAATATCTTTGGCCGTACTACCCTTTTTCAGCTCATAGGTTTCCGGGAAAAGATAGCCCTCCAGCGCATAGCGAAGCCCCGCCTGCTTTGGAATGTCCCGCACTAGCGCGACGTCAAAAGCGGACGGATCGTTGGCCAGCTGCAAAAATTGCTGCCGGTCTGCCAGTCCTTCCTTTTGCAGCTTATCAGCCATCTGTCTAATCGTAAAACCTTCCGGGATTGTAAAACGAATCATTTCCTCTTTGACAACATCTCCAGCCGATAACTTAGTAATCAACTGATCAAAGGTTGCGCCAGGCTTCGCCTCATATTTTCCGGCCTGAAATCCGCTTCCTTGCTGTTTGAATTTTACATAAGCCTTAAACACGAGCGCATTACGTATAAGTCCCTTTTGCTCCAGCGTATCTGCAATAGCCGATGTTCCTGTTCCCTGCACCACCGTAAAAGCAACGGGTTGTGTTTGGGGCTGAACAGGCTGCATGGCATTCCAGATATAGAGGGCTGCACCTCCTGCTATAATGATAAGCAGTAGAAATAACGTAAACATCCTTGTCCTTCGCTTCACATCCACCCAACTCCTTCACAGCCAAAAAGGGCGGACTGGTCCGCCCTTTCAGGTTTGATCTCATCGTTATCCAGACTTACAGTTCTTCCGGCAACGTACATTCGTCGTACAGCTCGGAAATATCTTCCCACTCATCATCATCTTCAATGGTGGTGATGGAGATTTCGCCGTCTGTGGATGAGCTTACATGGTAAAGTTCATGTTCGCCAACAGCAGCCCCAGGTCTACGCAATACGGCGTACCGTTGCTCACCTACCTTGAACTCTGCTTCCAATTCCATGCGAATCGCATGGCCCTGTTCATCCTGCAGCTCTACATCGCCGTCGAACGTTTCCTTCAAATCAGAGGTCCAACTCAGGTCTTCACGTGAATAGCTCGTCATTTCCCGTCTTCCTCTTCATCTTCTTCTACAAATGTATTAAAGGTCTCTTCGACGATTTCCCATTCGGCATCGTCTTGGATCACAAACAATTTAATATCATCGCCTTCTTCCTCGTAACGGAAGGCGTACACATCGGACTCATCAGCTTCAGGGTCCACTGGCGCAACCATCATGTACTTCGCTTCGGAACCATCTACCTCAAACTTCATAATGACCTCGAACTCTTCCTCGTTGCCCTCGTCATCGGCAATATAAATAATTTCCGGCTCTTCTTCCATACCCACTTGATTTTCAGCCATTACGAAATCCCCCTCACCTTGTACTGTGTGCGTCCAAATAGTTTTGCAAGATCAGGCTTGCGGCCAGTTTATCTACCACCTGCTTGCGTTTTTTTCGGCTGACGTCGGCCTCCAGAAGCGTACGCTCCGCCGAACGCGTCGTCAGCCGTTCATCCCAAAGGTGAACGGGTAAACCCAGTAACTCCTTGAGTCGGTTCGCAAACTCGATGCAAATCTCACCGCGTGGACCCACGGTTCCGTTCATGTTTTTTGGCAAACCTACAACAACCTCGCCCACCTCATTGTCACGAACTAAATTTGCAATTTTACCGAACTCACTGTCGTCACCGCGTCGTTCTATGACTTCCAATCCTTGGGCGGTCCAGCCGAAGGCATCACTTACGGCGACCCCAATTCGGCGATCCCCGTAATCCAATCCCATTACTTTCATGCCTGTCTCCTAACGGTGCTTGGCGAGATAGAAACGAACCAACTCTTCAATCAACTCATCGCGCTCTTTTTTACGTACCAGGCTTCTGGCATTATTATGCCGTGGCACATAAGCCGGATCACCGGATAGCAAATAGCCGACGATTTGATTGATCGGATTGTATTCTTTTTCCACCAGCGCATCATATACGGTCAACAAAATCTCCTGAGCAGAAGCTTCCTTCTCATCTGCCTTGACATTAAATTTGACCGTTTTGTCCATGGAATCCATTGTTGACACCTCGCTTCCACAAAACATGTGTACATGTTTATGCCAGCTTATTCTTTTACATCATACCATAAGCAAAGCCCTACAAGGAAATATCTAAGCCCGTTTTTTCCCAAAAATCCGCAAAAATTATCGAACTTTATCCTTGTGAGGCTGCCGACACCAGTTCATGCGCACGTTGAAGTGCTTCGTCCAGCTTGCTGGCATCCTTACCACCGGCTTGCGCCATGTCAGGTCGTCCGCCACCACCGCCACCGCATACGGCAGCAATTTCTTTCACGAGCTTGCCTGCATGAAGTCCAGCCTTGGTATGCTCTGCCGGAACTGCTACGACAAAATTAACTTTGTCGTCCATTGCAGCGCCGAGCACCAGCACAGCAGCCGGAAGTTTCCCTTTCAGTTCATCAGCAATCGCACGCAACGCATCCATGCTGGAAGCCTGCACGCGTGCAGCCAACAGCTGCACCCCGCCTACTTGCACGACCTGATCGGTCAGCTGGCCCGCCTCAATAACGCTCAGCTTGCTTTGCAGCGATTCATTTTCACGACTGAGGTCTTTAATTTGTTGCTGCAAAGATTCGATACGCTTTGGCACCTCAGACAGCTTGGATTTTACAAGCCCAGCCGAAACCTTCAACAGCTCTAATTGACCTTCCATATATTCAAAGCCAAAACGTCCGGTCACCGCTTCGATACGACGTACACCTGATCCAATGCCGCTCTCGCTGACAAGCTTGAACAAGCCAATTTGCGAAGTATTGCTGACATGACAGCCACCGCATAGTTCAATGCTGTAATCGCCTACCTTAACGACCCGTACGATATCTCCATACTTTTCACCGAACAGCGCCATTGCTCCGAGAGCCTTGGCTTCATCAATCGGTTTCAATTCAATATTAACGTCCAGTTGGCTCCAGATGGCACGGTTTACACGCAGTTCAATATCCGCCAGCTCTTCTGGTGTAATGCTTCCAAAATGGGAGAAGTCAAAACGCAGACGCCCAGGCTCAACCAAAGAACCCGCCTGATTGACATGGTCACCCAGCACTTCTTTAAGCGCTTTGTGAAGCAAATGTGTAGCCGTATGGTTTTTCTCAATTTCTCCACGTGAAGCTTGATCTACTTCTGCTTTCACCGTATCGCCCACGTTCAACTCACCGGCTTCTACAACAACCTGATGCACATGCTGACCTTGTGGCGCCTTAAACAGCCCTTCGACCTTCGCAGTTACCGTACCTCCACGCAGCAAGCCTTGGTCACTGACTTGTCCTCCGCTTTCGGCATAGAAAGGAGTCACATCCAGCACGACCTGACAAGACTGCCCTTCACTAACACTGTCCACCAGTACATCTTCATATACAATCGCCACTATTTTAGACTCAGTTACGAGGTCATTATATCCAACAAATTCACTTTTAACCGCCAGATCGGACAAAGCTCCGCCCTGAATCTTCATGCTCGCGCTGTCCTGATGAGCATCACGGGCACGTTTTCGTTGCTCCTGCATCGCTTCATCAAAGCCCTCACGGTCTACTTTCAAGCCCTGCTCGTTCGCATAATCCTCTGTGAGATCGAATGGGAACCCGTACGTATCATACAGTTTGAAAGCATCTGCTCCGCTAATGACATTGCGACCTTCGGCCTTCGCCTGAGCACTGATATCGGACAAAATTGCCAATCCATCTGTCAGTGTTTCATGGAAGCGTTCCTCTTCCGTTTTGATCACTTTGATGATGAAATCACGCTTGTCCACTACCTCAGGGTAATACACACCCATGACATCCCCAACGGTTTCCACCAGCTCAAACATAAATGGACGGTTCATGCCCAGCATTTTTCCATAGCGCACAGCCCGGCGCAGCAAACGGCGAATCACGTAACCCCGTCCTTCATTAGAAGGCAGCACACCGTCACCAATTGCAAAAGCTACGGTGCGGACATGGTCAGCAATAACCTTAAGAGCCACGTCACTGTCCACATTTTCGTTATATTTTACTCCCGCCATCGCCGCTGTTTTTTGGATTAGTGGCTGGAAGATATCCGTATCAAAGTTGGAATCCACATTTTGCAAAATGGATGCAAAACGCTCTAATCCAGCCCCTGTATCAATATTTTTGTTTGGAAGCGGCGTATAGCTACCGTCTTTGTTATGGTTGAATTGTGAGAATACGAGGTTCCACACTTCCAGATAACGCTCATTTTCTCCCCCCGGATACATTCCAGGGTCCGTCATGTCGCTGCCGTAGGCTTCGCCACGATCATAAAAGATTTCCGTACAAGGTCCACAAGGGCCTTCACCGATATCCCAGAAGTTATCTTCCAATTTGATGATACGCTCGGCAGGAAGTCCAACTTTTTCGTTCCACAGCTTGTACGCTTCCTCATCCTCAGGATACACAGTTACAGCCAGACGTTCCGGATCAAAACCAATCCATTTTGGATCCGTCAGAAACTCCCATGCCCATGTAATGACTTCTTCCTTAAAATAGTCACCAATGGAAAAGTTGCCGAGCATTTCGAAAAAAGTGTGATGACGGCGCGTTTTGCCGACATTCTCAATGTCGTTCGTCCGGATACATTTTTGCGAATTGGCAATACGTGGATTTTCTGGCTTCACACGTCCGTCAAAATAAGGCTTAAGCGGTGCCATACCCGCATTAATCCACAGCAGGGAAGGATCTTTATGTGGAACAAGCGGCGCGCTTGGTTCAATCACATGTCCCTTGCTTTCAAAAAACTCCAGCCATTTGGAGCGGATTTCACTAGCTTTCATATAAGTAGCCTCCTAATTATGGTGTCACTGGTTCCTGGCACAGGCCATAAAAAAACAGAAAAACGCCCCTGAACGGATCAGGGACGATTGTATCGCGGTACCACCCTGGTTAACGCCGTCCCCTCTGTACGAAATGCCCATGCGCAAGCTGCACACCAACATTTGCTTAACGGACGATCGATCGCCTTGTTTTCACTGGTAACGGGAGCATCCCGGCGGGTTCAGCCCGCACTTCGAAATGAGCTTTCCCTACTGGATAAACACATTTAAACATACTCAACTCAGTATATCCGTGTCATTTAGCCGTGTCAACGCGATTTCAGACAAGATACATACGGTGTATGGACAAAATCAGATTGTTTTCCGCTTCACGTAATAAGCAAAAAAATGCTGAAGTCCTACCTTTAAAACTGCCATCACGGGAACCGCTAAAATCAAGCCGGTAATTCCCGCAATTTCCCCACCCACTAGCAGAGCGAAAATAATGGCTATCGGATGCAGATGCAACGTTCGTCCCACCACCTGGGGAGAAATGACATTGCTCTCCAACACTTGAATACAGGTGTTAACGACCACGACCAAAAGCACCATTTTTAAGGAGACCGTAGAAGCCATGACTACTGCCGGAGCGGCTCCCAAAAAGGGGCCCAAATACGGAACGATGTTAAAAATCGCAACCACTCCTGCCAGCAACAGCGCATAAGGCATGCCAATGAGCATATATCCGAGATAAGCCATCACTCCAATAATGACGCATACCAGTAATTGTCCCCTGACATAGTTGCCAAGCGCCTGATCAATTTCCTTAAGTACCGTTACAATCGCCTTGCGACGAGAACGCGGGAGGTAAGACACAATCGTCCGCTCGAACACATCAAAATCCTTCAAAATATAAAAAATGAGAAACGGTACAATGAACACATTGAACAGCATATTGATCATCCCGCCGATGTTATCCATAAAGTTAGAAATCCCTGTTGCCATCCGATTCTCTAGTTGGAAAAACCATTGATTCATACCCGTTCGCACCCCTTGGGGCAAAATGCCGCTATCCATATTCGTCATTAATCCTTGTGCATGCATGGTCAGCTCAGGCAGATGCTCATTCAGCTCATCCAGTTGTTCAATGAACATCGGAATCAGGTTCATCAGAATCACAACGAGACTGGCTAAAAACACAGCATAGATGAGCAGCACAGCTACGCTTCGAGGCACCTTGCGACCGCCCAGCATACTGACAACCGGATTAAGTACATAGGAGATGATCATCGCTACCGCAAACGGAGCAATGATTGTTTTCAGAAATTCATACAAATGCAAAAACAAAGGTCGCAGCAGCCAGATAAAATATAGAATGACAAGTCCCAGCAGCGTCCATATTCCGTACCGGAACAGTCTACTTTTCGTTAATTGCTCCATTTCGTGCCCCCTTACTGGACTAGCCTCCTTTAAGTATATGCCTGTACCTCTACTTTAATCCTTCCCGCGAGTCTGGAATGCCCCATAGATTACCATTGTAAAAAAATGATGAAAACGGATGAAAACAATTAACAAAGTCATTCCATCTGACGATATAAGTACAAAGCACTACTTTAAGTTTTCACATTTCTGAAACATCGGGGGTCGTTACATGAACTTAAAAATCAAGCTTATTCTCCTTTTCACTTGCATTGTTATCGTTGCAGCTGGGCCATTGTCGATCATTAGCATGACAAGCGTTAAAAATCAGGCCAATCATGATATCCAAGAGCTTATGAACAGCAAAACCTCCGAAACCGTCAATCAGCTCGACGGATGGATAGGTGGTAATGCCAAAATTATTGAAACATTGGCTGCAGGTCTGGAATCCAGCGATATTTCATCAGATGCCAAAGCCGTATCTCTGAAGGCAGCTTTTCAAAACTATAAAGATCAAAATATTTCCAATATTTACGCAGGCTTTGAAGATGGAGCCTACTGGGATGGATCTGGCTGGTTTGAAGCAGGTTATGATCCTCGCGCTCGACCGTGGTACAAGGATGCCAAAACCAAGGGAGAAATGTATTACTCGTCCCCATACATTGATGCAAATAGTACGAATTTCACCATTTCTATTGCGAAGCCTCTCAAAAATTCGAATGGCTCCGTCACTGGTGTGGTCAGCGAGGATATAATGCTCAACGATATGACAAAAATAATTAAAAGCATAGACTTGAACGGATTGGGCTACGCATTTTTGATTGACCAAAATGGAGCCGTGATCGCGCACCCAGACAACAAGCTGGCTGGCAAAAACCTCAAGGACAATCCCGAGTTGGGTTCATCAACCGCGGCCCTGCTGAGCGCAGCTTCGGGAGAAACAGACTATAGCTATAATGGTAGTGACCGTCAGCTTTATTTTAAAAAGATGCCTAGCACAGGCTGGATTGTAGGGTTGTCCATTTCCAAAGATATTGCTTTTCAGGAGTATTACTCCACTCGTAATATGTTGATTATAACGGTTGCTATCATCTTGGTTGTCGCTATGCTGCTGGCGATCTGGGCGGCAAACAACTTTATTAAGCCGATTCGCAGACTCCAAGCGAATGTCAAACGTATAGCTGAAGGCGATATGACCGCTCGTGTGGATGTTAAAGGTAAAGATGAAATTGCCAGCCTGGGGACAGATTTTAATATCATGTCTGATAATCTCTCTCACCTGTTGCGCAAGGTATCAGATACGGCGGGCGATGTCAGCTCAGCTTCCCATGATATGCATCAGCACGCTAAGGATACTGGAACCATCGCGTCACAAATCTCCAGTGCAGTTCAGGAGCTTGCCCAAGGAGCGAGCGATCAGGCTGAAGCTGTATATTCCGGCTCTGAGAAGCTGACTCACATGACAGGCTCCATCGACCAGATTGGCGAAAGTGTTAAACGGACCCAAACTGCCGTTTTCGAAACAGATTCTGCCGTGCTTGCAGGGTATGAAACAGCAGAACGTCAAGCGAAACTGGCCGCCGAGTCCAGACAAACGACGACTGCGGCAGGAGAAGCCGTAGATTCGCTCGCGCTGAAAACTCAGGATATTGAGCGGCTGGCCGGGGCCATCCACGATATCGCCGCACAAACAAACCTGCTGGCCCTCAATGCATCCATCGAAGCGGCACGGGCCGGAGAACACGGACGAGGTTTTGCCGTCGTCGCGGGAGAAGTGAGAAAGCTGGCTGAGCAAGCGGGCAGTTCCAGTGACAGTATCATGAGTAAGCTGGAAGAAATTAAAATTGCAGGAGTACAAAGCGCGGAGGAAATGAAGAAGGCTCTTGCTGTAACTGTAGAACAGGAGCATGCTGCCATTGCAACGAGACAGGCGTTTGAATCCATTCGTGGGGCTTCTCAGCATATGCTTGCCCAAATTGAGGACGTTACCGCCGCTACAGATCATCTCCGTGTGAATGCTGGACATATTTCCGATGTCATTTCCAGCGTTGTCGCTGTTTCTGAACAAAGTGCAGCATCTACAGAGGAAGTGGCTTCCTCTGTGCAAGAACAAGGTCATGCCATGAACAATATTGCCGACCTTTCTGCCAAACTCGATTCTCATGCAGATCTTTTATTGGAAGAGGTCAAACGCTTTAAATTGTAGAACTAACCATCTTCACAAAAACGGTATACAAAAGAGGGTGCCCCAGCCAATATGGCCGTTCGGGGCACCCTCTTCGTTGTTTTTATCAAGCATTATCCAACCTACTAAGCGTATGTAGATCACACCTCTTAGCAAGCAGCCTGTCCACTTTCGGTGTCAAGCTTAGGAAGAAGCATGAATTTGCGGCAAGTCCTGTTGTGCCATCTCATCTCCAAAGAATAGGTCGTCCAGCGAACTGAGCGTTCCATCCTCTTCCACTTGGTAGACAGACATTTTTTCACCATTCACCTGAAGTTCGATAAAGCATCCCCAGCAATAAAATTGATGGGAGCCGATTTTGCCGATATCTTTGGAATTACAATTCGGACATCTCAATAAACTCACCCTATCCATTAACAGAATATATGGCTTTTTCCAGACGCTGCTCGCTTAACGGGGGAACCATAACAGCATTTTCCCCGATGGACATATCTTCGGTGCAGGGCAGCCATTTCCGCCCCTCTATAATATCCGATACAAAACCATCGCTGATTTCCAAGCCTATTATGTTATTGCCCATTTCCTGGTCAAAATAAACATCCGAGATGTGCCCGAGCATAAGCCCTTCCTCTGTTAGCACGGATAGATCCTTCAGTTTACCGGGTCCAAGCAAGTACGTATGTTGTATATCATGGGCCTCCGTTTTACGGACAGCCTGCTGATTGCGAATCATGATCGCATCCTCACCGTAAGCAACGATGTCATCCCAAGCAACCATTTTCACGTGAGAAGAAAAAAGCCCTTTTCCTTCCAACTCGATCCCTGTGATCCGCCAATCAGCTGTCACCATAAAGTCATGTATTTTACCAATCTGCTTCCCGTCCTCCACATCGAAAACGGCAAGTCCGATCATATCTTGAAGCTTCATATATAGGGTACCTCCTCATTCTGCAATCCGAACGAAGGTGCGGTCCTTTTCCTACATGCCTGTCAGACCTTGCTTCCGTTCATGCAATGAAATGGAAAACCGCCCCTCCCTTCTTATTAAAATGCGGAGAAATCCCTAGTACCTAGTACGCAGCCGCTTCCATATGGTTTCAATTTTCTTGGCCGTGTATTCCATTTCTTCCGTAGTATTACCCAAACCGAAGCTAAACCGAATCGCTGAATGTAAAACATCTTCAGGAAGATCCATCGCCTGCAATACATGCGATAGCTCTAGAGATCCGGAAGTACAGGCTGATCCGCTTGCTACTGCGATTCCTTCCATGTCAAGGTTCATCAGCATGGTCTCTGTACCAATGGCCGGAAAGCTAACATTAAGGACATTAGGTAAAGAATGATCAGGATCACCGTTAATTACAAAATTTTGGCTACCCAGAGTGTCTTCCAACCCTTTAAGCAGTGTCTGGCGAAGAACCGTATCGTGCACCCCACGCTCCTCAATGGAAGCATTAGCTAGAGTTGCGGCTTTAGCCAGACCCGCAATACCGGCGATGTTTTCTGTCCCGGCACGGCGTTTCTTTTCCTGAAGTCCCCCATGCATTAGCGGCTGAATGCGTGTACCTTGGCGGATATATAATGCACCCACGCCTTGCGGTCCGTTAATCTTATGACCCGATACACTAAGTAAGTCAATCGGGAGATTCCGGCAGTCGATGGATATATGACCGTAAGCTTGAACCGCATCTACATGGAATACAATGCCATGTTCTCTCGCAATCTGCCCTACTTCTGAGATCGGCTGAATGACGCCAACCTCATTGTTGGCATACATCATGCTGATCAAAAAAGTGTCCGGACGAATGGCAGCCTCGATATCCGCAGGGTTCACGCGTCCAAAACCGTTGACCGGGACATAAGTCACCTCATACCCCGCTTTTTCCAGCTCATCACAAGCATGAAGCACTGCGTGATGTTCAACCGCGGTTGTAATCATATGCCCGGAAGTACGGCCGTCTGCCGTAGCCGTCCCAAACAGGGCCAGATTATCGCTTTCTGTCCCTCCGCTCGTAAATATAATTTCTTCAGGCTTGCAGCCCAAAGAGGCCGCAACGGCATCCCGAGCAGCGCTGACGGTGCGCTTGGCATCGCGGCCAAAGGCATGAACGCTCGAAGCGTTGCCATATTGGCCGGTCATGATGTCCATCATAGTCTGCGCAACCTCAGGATGCATAGGAGTCGATGCGGCATGATCCAGATAAATTCTGTTCATGTTAATCCACCTCAAATATAGAACATGTAATTGTCCAATTCATCATGTTCTTGGTATGTGATCAAGTCCTTAAGTGTAGTAGAATCCAACACTTCAGCGATGCTGTCACGAATCCGCAGCCACAGCTGACGTTTTGCCGGATCGTCTTCTTCCGTGAAATCTACCGGAGATATCGGACCTTCCAGTACACGAATGATGTCTCCCGCTGTTACTCCTGCCGGTTCATTCGCCAAAATATAACCGCCGTAAGCACCACGGATACTTTTTACCAAACCTGCATTACGCAAAGGCGCGATGAGCTGTTCCAGATAATGCTCTGACAACTGATTTTTTTCGGCAATACTTTTCAAAGAAGTTGGACCTTCGCCAAACCTGGCTGCAAGTTCCATCATAATGGTCAGGCCATAACGGCCCTTCGTTGATATTTTCAATTGTGCCACCTCACTTATAGTAACAATTCCGTTAAACACGCGGAATAACTGGTGTTGTAAACCTCTCTATTCCGATCCTAACCCTCAGCTTATGTTAACATATTAGGGCAGGTAAAGGGAAACATTACGGTAACAATCTTAAAAAAAGTTGCTTTCGAGCGATTTGGAACAGCTTTAGCCCATTTTATATAGCTTTCTTCCATCGTTCGCCGTGTCGTTTGATCGTCCAAACATCGTATCTTATTATCGTTTATGTTACAATAGGTGGGTTCTACAACAATATTGAAAGAATTGGGTGATGACCATGGCTAAAGCCAATCATGAAACCCGTGTCGTCGTCGGGATGTCCGGTGGCGTCGACTCATCCGTTACCGCGCTGCTGCTGAAGGAGCAGGGCTATGACGTAATCGGCATCTTCATGAAAAACTGGGATGACACGGATGAATTTGGCCGTTGTACGGCTGAGGAGGATGCGGAGGATGTGCGCCGTGTCTGTGAACAGATCGACATTCCTTACTATACCGTCAATTTTGAGAAAGAATACTTCGATAAAGTATTCTCCTATTTTCTTGATGAATATAAAGCTGGACGCACACCCAACCCGGATGTCATGTGTAACCGTGAAATTAAATTCGGCGAGTTTCTAAATAAAGCGCTGGATTTGGGAGCAGATTATGTTGCTACTGGACATTATGCACGGGTTGTGGAAGAAGACGGCCACTTTACTTTGCTGCGAGGTGTGGATAGCAACAAGGATCAGACTTATTTCCTAAATGCATTAAGCCAAACACAGTTGTCCCGAGCGATGTTTCCCATCGGTCATCTGCCGAAACCAGAAGTACGTAAAATTGCGGAAGCTGCGGGACTGTATACGGCCAAGAAGAAAGACAGCACAGGCGTATGCTTTATCGGCGAGCGTAATTTCAAGGAGTTTCTGAGTGGATATCTGCCTGCAAAAGGTGGAGACATGGTGGATATCGCTACTGGTGAAGTCAAAGGACGTCACGATGGTCTGATGTACTATACACTGGGTCAACGACAAGGCTTGGGCATTGGCGGATCGGGTTCAGGCGAACCGTGGTTTGTAGCGGATAAGGATCTGGAGAAGAATATTCTGTATGTGGTACAAGGTGATCGTCACCACAGTCTGTATTCTACCAGCCTGATTGCAACGGACGTGAACTGGATTGAAGGCGCAGATACTCGTCCGACCAGCGAATTCCGTTGCACAGCCAAGTTCCGTTATCGCCAACCTGATCAGCAAGTAACTTTACAATGGCTTGCGGATGGAACCGTGCATGTCATATTCGATGTACATCAAAAGGCCATTACGCCTGGACAAGCTGTTGTATTTTACGACGGGGAACGCTGTCTGGGTGGCGGAACCATTGATAAGGTTGAAAAACTTCAGCCTGAAACAGTTTAAATAAAATGACCATTTTGCATTGATATAGCAGGGAATTAAAAAAGTCGTCTCTCCAGATTTGGGAGGCGACTTTTTTAATGAAAGATGTTTTTAGTAATGGCTTGTAAAGAATTGATAATCTGCTCTTTATGATGTCTGTCATGCTGGACAAACATTCCTTGCAAAAAATTTTCCATGGTGTATGCACGTCCCTTTTTTAATCCATTGGTATGCTTCCCATTTAAAATAGGAACCGTCATATTTAAATAAGATCGCTACAATGGACTTCTAACTTCTTCCCTATGTAATCCTTTTCGAATTAACTTGAAAGACCATTAATACATAAGGAACTTTTGATAACATCCTCATTTGGGTATATGATGTAGACAAGATCATACTTCAATTGAAAAGGAGCGTGCCTTTATGTCTGATTCATTAGGAATGCTGACACCGGGTAAAAAAGTTTCTTTGAAAGAATGGGACCCCAAGGATACGAAGAATATCAAAAATAAAGAAGAAATCCGACTGGAAACAGATCAATTGAAGGAACGCTTCACGGAATTACAAAGCAAATTATTTACAGAGAAAAAACAATCCGTTTTGTTTGTATTTCAGGGTATGGATTGCAGCGGCAAAGATGGCGTCATCAAACAGGTATTTTCCAACCTTAACCCTGCGGGGGTGACTGTCCACAGCTTTAAATCACCTACGGCTGAGGAATTAAGTCATGATTTCTTGTGGCGTGCTCATAGCGTTACCCCAGGACGTGGATATATTGCAGCATTTAACCGTTCTTATTACGAGGATGTGCTGATTACACGTGTTCACGGACAGATATCCGATAAGCAGGCCAAACGGAATATTAAGCATATCAAGCATTTTGAACAGTTGTTGCTGGATAATGGTGTAAAGGTGGTTAAAATCTTTTTACATATTTCAAAGCAATTTCAGTTAGAAAAGCTGATCGACCGAATTGAAAAGCCTCACAAAAACTGGAAACTCGATCCAAGTGACTTGCAGGAACGAAAATTTTGGAAGCAATATACCCAGTATTATGAGGATGTATTAGAGCTAAGCGCAACCAAACAAGCTCCTTGGTATGTCGTTCCTTCAGACAACCGTTGGTATAGGGATTATACTGTGCTACGGATTGCCGTCCAAACGCTGGAGGAAATGAAGTTGTCTGATCCTGATCCAAGACCTGAACTTGAATCCCTTTTACCTGAATTGTACAAAGAACGAGATAAAAAATAGCTGTATAGGTACAGCACTAAGCTTCCGAAACCTTATCACGGCTGAAAATGCCTTGAGTACGGGATTGGAAGCTTTTTATTGCATTTTTACGTGTTATTTCGAAAATGTATAAAGCTTAACTGACTCTGTACCCGATAGCCGCAGCTACAACTCCTACCACGACAGAGGACAGTACATACGTAGCCATGCGTCGGTATTCTTTACGCTCCACCAGTTGAAGAGATTCATAGCCAAATGTGGAAAAGGTGGTGTAGCCGCCACAAAAGCCTGTTCCTAGCAGCATCCAGAGTGCAGGAGACAAATGGTTTTGCGTAAACTCGCCATAGAGCCAGCCTAGCAGCAATGAACCGCTGACGTTAATGATCCACGTCCCCCACGGAAATGCGGTACCAAACCTCTTTCCGGCCCACATGCCAAGCCCGTATCTCGCCAGTGTACCCACGATACCGCCTGCCGCTGCCCACCAGATCATAAGCGTTCCTCCTTGGGAGCAGCCTGCGTCATTTTTGAACCTAGGCGGATACCTGTCCATGTCAAAAACAGCCCTCCGCCTACGCTAAGCAGCAGGTACAACACAGCCGTCAGCATACGATCGTGAACCGTGAGGCGGACAGCATCCACTGCAAAGGTGGAAAAGGTGGTAAAGCCCCCTGTAAAGCCTGTTCCGATGGCAAGTCGCAATCGCGGCTTGATCCGCCATGATCGCAAGGTTACCGTAAAGAACCAACCAAGAAACAGGCAGCCGATCCAATTGATTAGCAGCACACCAAGTGGAAAATCCGCACCCGCCGCAGGCAACAGCGATTGCAGGCCATAACGGGTAGAGGTTCCAAGCGCTCCGCCCGCGGCAACGAATAGCACGTCTTTCATCTTCTTATCCCCTTCTTCGCTCTTGCACGATCATGGTGTAACGTGACGATTTCGTACACACTCTGTATATGAAGTCGTACATATATATTAAGACTGGGAATCCCGCCACCGCTGGTTTTGCCTGATTTTGGATTCATTCCCCTGCTCAGTAGCCTGGTAGAAGGTTTGGTCTGCTATCGAATCGGGCAAATATTGCTGCTTCACATAATGATTCGGATAATTATGTGGATATTGATAGCCAACATGACCGAGCTTTTCCGAGCCTTTGTAGTGTGCGTCACGCAAATGGAGTGGCACCTCGGCCGATTTGATATCGTCCATAGCCGACATGGCCCGTGAAATCGCTGTATATACGGCATTCGATTTTGGGCTTTCCACGGCAAACAAAATGGCCTGTGCAATGTTCAGTTTGGCCTCGGGCCAGCCGTTATTGCGATAAGCTTCAAGCGCACTCACCGCTTGCACCATTGCCTGCGGGTTCGCCAGGCCAATGTCCTCACTGCTCGCCGCGATGAGGCGGCGGATAAAGGTCATCGGGTCCATGCCGAGCTTTTCTACGGCGTACAGGAACCAGAATAGCGCGGCGTCGCTAGAGCCGCGAATGCTTTTGTGAAAGGCCGACAGCACGTCATACTGCGTGGATTCATCTGCTTTGACAATCGGGCGGCGAATGGATTCCTCTGCGACTTCCAGTGTCACGTGAATCGTGCCGTCTGCCAGCGGAGGCGTCGTGAGCGCCGCCAGTTCTAGCGCGTTCAAAGCGCGGCGGATATCACCGTTCGCCATGGACGCGATGTGAGCCAGTGCAGCTTCATCTACCTGAAGCTGCATGTAGCCGAGCCCTTTGTCCGCATCGCTCAAGGCGCGGCGCATAGCAGCCAGCGAATGCTCCTGCGTTAGCGCTTCAAGCTGGAACAGCGTAGAACGGCTCATTAAAGCGCCGTTGACGTAGTGAAAGGGATTTTCAGTCGTGGCGCCAATAAACACGATCGTGCCCTTTTCCACCGCAGGCAACAGTGCATCCTGACGTGAACTGTTAAACCGATGTACCTCGTCGAGAAACAAAATAGTTTTTTTGCCATACATCGATTTATTCGTCTGTGCACGGTCAATGACTTCTCTTACGTCTTTCACAGATGCTTCTACAGCATTCAGACGTACAAAATCGCCTTGCGTGTGTTGCGAGATGATATGTGCCAGCGTTGTTTTGCCGCACCCCGGTGGTCCGTACAACAAAATAGAAGAGACCTGATCTGCCTCTATAGCTCTTCGCAGCAGCTTACCCGGACCCACAACATGCTCCTGTCCAATATATTCATCCAGCGAAGTCGGACGCAAGCGATCCGCAAGCAACCGATTGCTTGGCGTTGACTCTTGGGAATATGAAAATAAGTCCATTTCATTCACTTCCTTATGGTTTATGAACGAACACTTTCTCTTTTTCTTCGAAAACCTACTATATTATGTTCGCTCATACGGTTAAAAATCATGAAAATTCAAGTCATCTATAATCCTGATACAGTGTAAACCGCCTCTTATTCTACCATATCCGTTAACAAGTTGCAGATAGCATGGTCACGGCACAGCTGTAGATCTCCAAGTCAGTCGCCCACAAAAAAAGAAAGAACAGCCTTAGACGAAAGATGAATTTCGTGGCTGTTCTTCGACTGACATGACTTCCTAATTTCCATCACTAAGATAAACAGTAAACAAAAAGGAATACAACAACTCAGGCGATGCTTTACAACGCTTTTCTGTTTACTCCGTCTGTGCCTGTACGTAACTAGGAAGTGAGCCATCATGCAATAGCCACAGCTCATGCAGCGCACGGGTACATCCTACATACAGCAGCTTGGCATCCCATGCCCGTTCTCCATAATGCTCATGGTCGGCATCCGCCACAATAACTGCATCGAACTCCAGACCTTTGGATAGGTACACAGGCAGTACCGACAATCCGCCTTCATATTGCTTTTTACCACCGTCAATCAAATTCACATCCAACCCCGCGCTTGTGAAAACCTCATGTAGCTCCACAGCCTCTTTTAAGGTACGGGTCAGCACAGAAACAGTACGATACTCCTTGGAGGACAGCTCTTTTAGAGCGGTGAGCAAACTCTGCTTACGCACCGATGAGTCGTAAGACATCGTACGCACCGGATCGCCACTACGAAATACCGGAACTGCCGTAATACCGCCGCGAACTCCCTGCTCCAAAATTGTGTTTGCAAATTCTATAATTTCCAAGGTTGATCTATAGCTCCGCGTAAGTGCAAAATACCCTGTATGTTCCGGCGCAAAAAGAGAACTCATTTCCTCCCACGCATGTACGCCACGGTATTCATGAATGCCCTGCGATAAATCGCCCAGTATAGTGAAGGAATGCCCTTTCACGAACAAATCCAGCAATGCGATATGAAAAGGTGAAAAATCCTGCGCTTCATCAATGACCACATGGTCAAAACGTTGAGATGACTCTACCTCATGAATCAGCACGTGAAGATACACTAACGCAGTCAGATCTTCTTCACGGATAATCTGTTTTCGCAGGTCCGACTGTGTGGTCTTAAAAATAGCAGTCGGCAGAGAAGCCTTCATCTCCGCAGCCGTATCTGCGGGTAACCCTTTAGCTGCCTGAAAAAGCTGCTTATAGAGCGTCAGTGTGTCATATTGTGGCCATTTTTTAGCATATGCCTTTTCCCGTGTCCCTGCCTTTTTCTTGCGTTCCTTGAGCGCTGCCGCCGAAGGCGACTTTTTCAGTTCCATTTCAATCCAGCGGTGCACTCTTGCCAGCACACGCTCCTTCCGCTTCGCGAGCGGATAAGGCTTATATTCCTCATTAAACCAATTCAAAATCTCAGCTTGTTGCAGCACCGCTCCATCCCATGGTGAAAAATCCCCCTCGGGCACGGAGATGGGCTCCAGTCGTTCAACAAAAGCTTGAAGCAACTCCATAAAGTGAACCGAGCCCTTGAATCTTCCCGGCGCCTCATCCATGGATTCCTTTCTCAGACTGCCACTCTCAAACCAATAAGATAATGTTTCGGCAGGATCAGCCAAAGGTAAATCCAAACCCAATAAGTCCAGTGCCCAGTCTGCAAATGTACTTTGCTGAATATTCCCGACCCCCAGCTCTGGAAGTACATCTGAAATATAGTCAAGGAACATATGGTTTGGTGCGAAAATTACCATTTTGTCCGCTGATACCTGATCCTTGTATTGATACAGCAAAAATGCGAGACGATGCAGCGCTACCGTCGTCTTGCCACTACCCGCTACCCCCTGAATAACGAGGGCTGTATTTTTGGCCGCGCGGATGATCTGATCCTGCTCCGCCTGAATGGTAGACACGATATCCCGTAAACGGTTATCCTTGTTTTCTCCCAAACGATAAACGAGAAACTCATCAGAAACGGCAGGCTCGTCGCTTTCACGATTATATGTATCGGCTACCCGTTCCAGGATTTTTTTCCGAATGACAACATTACGCTTCAGATAGACCAAGCCCTCAATGGTTCCCTCAGGAGCTTCGTAAGACGCGGTTTCTTCACCACCTGTAAACGAATAAAACAAGCTGGCAATCGGTGCACGCCAATCAATCACCAGCGGATACGCTGACGTTTCTTCACGCTCCACTCCAATTTTACCGATATAAAGTGGCTTCCGCTGCCCTCTGCCACGCTCGTCAAAATCCATACGACCAAAATAAGGCTCCTGTGAGCTTTTGGCCAAAGCCTGACGTTTTTCCTCCCGTGCCGATTCCAGCACTTGCTCCGTAAAATCATGCCCGGTGTACACCGGCGTATTGCGAAGCCGTTCCAATCTCCGATCAATTTCCTCCATAGCAAGCGACAGCCTATGCTGTTCTTCTTGATAGGCACTTTGAAACTCATTCTCCATTTCAGTTACCTCCTAAGAATATCAAGTCTCGATTTCTGCATCGCATTCACTTGCTCCGACACAAAAAAAGGAAAGTAAGCGTAACACATTTAACCATAAAAATCCAACCTTATTTCCTAATACGCCTTTTTCCCTATTCTTTTACAAAAGTATGGAGCTTTGCGGCACCAGTGGAGCGTGTGATTTGAATCCGAAGAAGCGGAGCGATCGGAGGATCAAATCACACGCGAAGCGGCCTCTAATACTCCATACTTCTTTCCCCCATCTCCACAAACTGCTTTTGAGCCAGCTCACGGTACACCTGATGGGACTCTAATAACTCAGTATGAGTTCCTGCACCGGTCACCTTGCCCTTGTCCAACACGATAATCTGATCGGAGTGAACCACTGTAGACAAACGATGAGCAATGACAATCGTCGTGCGTCCTTCCATCAAGTTCGCTAGGGCCTTCTGTACCTCATGCTCAGATGAGCTGTCCAGACTAGATGTAGCCTCATCCAGCATGAGAATGTCAGGGCTACGAAGAAGCGCACGCGCAATAGCGATCCGTTGACGCTGCCCTCCAGACAGCTTCATTCCCCGTTCTCCCACCTCAGTGTTGTAGCCTTGAGGTAGATCCATAATAAATGTATCCGCATACGCCATCGTGGCTGCTCGTCTCACTTCTTCCAAGTCAGCTTCGCGCCCCAAGCCATATGTAATGTTATCTCTGACCGTTCCGGTCATCATTGAGCTTTCCTGCGATACATAACCAATTTTGGAGCGCCAGGAGGAAAGTGTATATGACGATATCGGTTCGTCTCCATAACGAATTTCCCCTGTATCCGGCACATAAAAGCGTTCCAACAATGAAAACAAGGTGGACTTCCCACTTCCACTCGGTCCCACGAATGCTGTCGTCCGGTTAGCCGGGATGACCAAGTTCGCATTATGAAGGACCTCTTCACCTTCAGTATAGGAAAAGGCAACATCACGAAGTATAATATCTCTGCTCTCTTTTGCCGCTTCCTGCTTCAACTCGAGCGGTTCCTCTTCATGATCTAAAATCGTCTGAATCCGTTCAGTAGCCCCAACCACCTTTTGTAGTCGTGAATACAGGGTCGTGAATTGTGCCATCGGTGTGATCACCTGAAACAGCAGCAAAATAAAAGCCACCAAATCCCCAGCGGTCAGCACACCCGATGCGACACGAACACCACCAACACCCAATATAATGACCAGCACTGCAGTCAACAAGAAGGTAGAAATGGGACCTACAAGAGCTAGGATGCGTGACTCTTGCAAACCGAAGCGGAACATCCGGTAAATACGATCCTCACCGGCCTGAGCCTCTCTGCTTTCGGTTCCGTAGGCCTTCACCAGTCTGATTTCGCCGATAACCTGACTCAACACTGAGGTCAGATCTGCCATCTCATCCTGCTGTTTTTTGGAGATACGGTACATTTTTCTGCCTACAGGAAATAAAATCAGGGCTGTTAGCGGAACAATAGCCATAATAATGAGCGTCATCACCCAATCCAGATAAAATAACAATGCAATACCACCAATAATTGCAATCACATTAGAAATCAGATTGACTAGATACTCCGTAATTAAGTTCATAATCAGGCTTGTATCATTGGTGACACGACTCATCGTATCTCCTGACCGATTTCGATCAAAGTAAGGGATAGGTAGAGATAAGATTTTATGCCATAAGCGTTTGCGCAAATTAGCCACAATCTTATGCCCAGCATAGTTCAACATATAGATAGAAACCGCCGAAGCCACCGCTTGAAGCACAAAAGCGCCAAGCAGACCAACAATGACCATACGGTTTAATGAAGAAAAGGTCAAGCCATCAATCAACCCTTTGGTCATCATGGGTACGATTAAACCAGCAGTGGTCTGAATCAGCGTCAGAATCAGGGCGATGATCAGAATGGCCTTGGGCGGATGCGCACTCGCAATCAATTTGATAAACCGCCCCATGCCAGCCTTATCGGGTCTTTTACCCGGCTTTTCCTTCATCCGGTCCTCCTGCTCATCTCGGTGTATATGATGTTCTTTTTCCATATACCATCAACCTCGCTTCCTGTCTGACCATTCTTGTTCAAACAACAACACCCGCGCTCTGCGCGGGTATGAACAGTACAATCTATCTTCGAGTTTACTACACCAGAGAATGAAGCACAAAGTTAGCCACAAATAGTACAGAAATGATATATAATGCGACAGGCACTTCCTTGCCCCGTCCTGCTGCCAGCTTGGCTACGGGGTATGCAATAAAACCAAATGCCATCCCGTCTACAATACTGTAAGTAAAGGGCATCATTACCATGATCAGAAATGCAGGAAACGCTTCAGTAAAATCACTGAAATCCATCTCTCGCACATTTTGCACCATTAGACCCCCAATGATGATCAACACGGGCGCAATGGCACTGTCAGGAATATAAGCCAACAGTGGAATAAAGAAAAACGTCGCCCCGAATAAAATAGCAGTTACCAGCGGTGTCATTCCCGAGCGTCCCCCCGCTGCAATACCAGCCGTCGATTCCGCAGCGGCTACCGCCGGACTGCTGCCCAAAATACCGGCAAAGATATTGGTTACAGCCAACACACGCAAGCTGTTTTTAAATAAATCCGGTCTTCCGATCATGTTGGTTTGTGCAGTAATCATACCAATATTCTCGAATAGTACAATGAGTAGGAGCAAAAAGACAGCGATCCAAAAAGCTACCGAGACAATGCCTGAAAAGGAAAGCTCTCCAAACAATTGCCCATACTGTCGCACCGTTTCAGAGGTTCGTACCGTGCTTGTAGGCTCTACAGCTCCCAGTATATAAGCAAGCCCAGTTCCCGCCAAAATGCTAATTAGTAAACCTCCCTGAACGTTACGCACAAACAATACAATAGCGAGCAGCAACGTTACACAAGCCGTAATTACCTTGGGATCATTAAAATGGCCAATAGCCACAAAAGTCGTCTGATGAGCAATCACGATGCCGCTTTTTTGCAATCCGATAAAGGTTAAAAACAAACCAATGCCTACCGTAATTCCGTGCTGCAAATTATGGGGAATCGCTTGGCTAATCAGCTTGTACAATGATGTAAAGGCCACAATGGCGAATAAGATCCCTGTGATGGCAACCACCATCAACGCTTCCTGCCAACTCAGCTTCATAGAATGCACGAGCGTATAAGTGAAAAAGGCATTAATCCCCATACCTGGTACAACGACCATTGGAGATTTCCCACCAAAAGCCATAAGCAGGCAGCCAATCATTGATGTCAGCAGTGTCCCGAGCATTGCCCCTTGGAGGGGAATCCCGGCATCTGCCAAAATAGTTGCATTAACCATAACAATGTATACAACGGAAAAATAAGAAATGGCCCCAGCGGCTAATTCCTTTTTCCAATGATGCTCGGGCTTGAAACCGAGACTTCTGGACCACAGTCCATCCTTCATACCAAAACCCTCCAGCAAGTTGTTCAATCTGTTTGCAGTAAGCTGCGCTTTTTCAAAACAAAAAAGAGCTGTAGCAACTGTGACACAAAGGATGTGATGCACAGAACTACAGGTCTTAAAGTGAATACATACTGATGTAAATCTACGAATGAACTGCCATGCTATTTTTGCAACTTACACACCAGCATGTTCTAACAAATCCTTCACGGCTACACTAACCATGATCAGTCCTGCTACCGGAGGTACAAATGCATTGCTTGCAGGCGGCTGCTTCGCCTTCCGGATTTCAGGTGCGTTTGCAGGTACAATTTTTTTTGTAATTTCTTCACGTGGCTTCATTGGTTCTTCATCGGAGAATACAACCTTGACGCCTTTGGTAATACCTTCCTTGCGCAACTTGGTGCGGATGACACGGGCAATCGGGTCCATTCTCGTCTGGGAAATATCTGCAACTTGAAAACGACTCGGATCCATTTTGTTCGCAGCCCCCATACTGGAGATCATCGGAATCCCCCGTTTCAGGCATTCCTTAATCAAATGAATTTTGTAAATAATCGTATCCGAAGCATCCAGCACATAATCCAGTTCGTACTTGAACAGCTCCTCATATGTTTCTTCCGTATAAAACATGTTCAGTGCAATTGCTTCACATTCAGGATTAATCAGCTTCACACGCTCTACCATCAGATCAGCCTTTTTTTGGCCTACCGTCGTTGTCAACGCATGTATCTGGCGATTAATATTGGTGATATCTACAACATCTTTATCAATCAAAATGATACGTCCAACACCCGTGCGCGCCAGCGCTTCCACTGCAATCGAACCGACACCGCCGATACCAAGCACGGCCACTGTGCTATTTTTCATAACCTCTAGACCTTCAGTTCCAATGGCCAATTCCGTTCGTGAAAATTGATGCAACAATATGGTATATCCTCCCTCACTGATTTAAACTCTATGCCTGAACTCCAGCATACAAACCACGAACCCATTATCCATATGAGGGTAACGGGTTCATGGCATTCTATAAGCTATCTCATGCCAATGGATGGCACTTGCAAACGTCTTAAGCTTTAGGAGCAACAGGCTTCGGAGCAATACGGATATGAAGCTGTTCCAATTGAGCTTGATCTACTTCGGCTGGTGCATCCATAAGCAGGTCTGTCGCACTAGCTGTTTTCGGGAATGCAATCGTTTCGCGCAGGTTTGTACGACCTGCAAGCAACATCACGAGGCGGTCAAAACCGAAGGCAATACCACCATGTGGAGGCGTACCATATTCGAACGCATCCAACAGATAGCCGAATTTATCAGTAACTTCTTCCGGCGCCAGGTTGAGAGCTTTGAACATTTTCTCCTGAACATCACGTTTGTAAATCCGCATCGAGCCGCCGCCCACTTCGTAGCCGTTCAGTACGATGTCATAGGCTTGAGCACGAACTTGACCTGGATCGGTATCCAAGAGGCCAAGGTCTTCGTCCTTCGGACGGGTGAACGGATGGTGTTCCGCCACATAACGTTTTTGTTCTTCGTCATAGCCGAGAAGCGGGAAGTCTACAACCCAGGCAAATTTGAATTTGTTATCGTCGATCAGTCCCAAATGACGGCCAATTTTCAGACGAAGTGCGCCCAATACATCAGCAACTACCTTTTTATTATCCGCAGAGAAGAGTAACAGATCGCCTTCTTCGGCTCCTGTGCGCTCCTTCAATGCTTCGATTTCTTCCGGTGTGAAGAATTTAACGATAGGCCCCTTGAATTCGCCTTCCTTCACTTGAATCCAAGCCAAGCCTTTAGCTCCATAGCGTGCAGCGTAAGGACCCAGGTCATCAATCTCCTTACGACTCCAAGTGCCACATCCTTTGGCATTGAGGACTTTTACTTCGCCACCCTTTTCAATTACGGAAGCGAATACTTTTACACCACTAGTTGCCACGATATCATTGACTTTAATCAACTCAAGGCCAAAACGCAGGTCCGGCTTGTCCGAGCCGTATTTGTCCATCGCATCAGCATGTGTAATCCGTTGGAACGGTGTTTCCAGTTCTACCCCAACGGTTTCTTTGAACAATTTCACCATAAGACGCTCCATCATTGGCAGCAAGTCATCCTGTTGCATGAAGGAGGTCTCGATGTCGACCTGCGTAAATTCAGGCTGACGGTCAGCACGCAAATCTTCATCACGGAAACAACGTGCAATTTGGTAGTAGCGCTCCAGGCCACCCACCATCAGCAATTGCTTGTACAGTTGTGGCGATTGCGGCAAGGCGAAAAACTCACCTTCATGCACCCGGCTAGGTACCAGATAATCACGTGCGCCCTCTGGGGAGCTTTTCGTCAAAATTGGTGTTTCCACCTCGACGAACTCTTCTCCGTCCAGGAAGTCACGGAATATTTTTGCTGCTTTGGAGCGCAGTTTCAACGTCTGGTACATTTCCGGACGACGCAGGTCCAAATAACGGTATTTCAAACGCAGAGACTCGTCCACTTCTACACCATTTTCAATGAAGAACGGAGGTGTTTTGGAAGCATTTAATACTTCAATTTCAGTGACACGCACTTCAATTTCACCTGTAGGCAGATTCGGGTTAATGGTTTCTGCATCACGCTTAACAATAGTACCGGTAACCTCAAGCACGTATTCACTACGAACACGATCCGCAATTTGCAGTGCGTCACCGGAATATGCCGGATTAAACACAATTTGTACAATTCCGCTACGGTCACGCAGGTCAATAAAAAGTACGCCCCCCAAATCACGACGGGTTTGTACCCAACCGTTCAATGTAACTGTTTCTCCGATATGCGCATGGGTCAATGCGCCGCACTCATGACTCCTTTTCATAATACACACTCCTGTTTATGTTTAGTAGTTAATGCTATATGACAACCAGAAGAAGCTCCACTGATTGATGTTACATCATTTTGCTTATCCTAATTCTTCCACCAGCTGATCCAGCTTAACGGTACGCTGCTCGCCAGTTTCCATGTTTTTCAGTGCAATTTCACCTTGAACCAGCTCATCCTCACCCAGAATCGCAGTATACCTTGCTTTAAAGCGATCGGCTGATTTCATCTGTGCCTTCATTTTACGCCCCAGATAATCTCGTTCTGCGGAAAATCCGGCTTGACGCAACTTGAATAGTTGTTTGGTCACTTCTGTTTCTGCTGCTTCTCCCAATGCTACCATATAGATATCTAACGGCTTGGCTTCGTTCAGTTTGACACCTTGATGTTCCAGGATCAGCTGAATTCGCTCCAGTCCAATGCCAAAACCAATGCCCGGCTGATCCGGTCCGCCCAAATCTCCAACCAATCCGTTGTAGCGGCCGCCTCCACCGATCGTATCTATGGCACCAATTCCTTCAGCTTTGAATTCGAACGCTGTCAACGTATAATAATCCAGCCCCCGTACCAAACGCGGGTTAACTGTATATTCCACGCCCATGGCATCCAAATTTTGCTTCACTTTCTCAAAGTGTGTGCGAGATTCCTCGTCCAAGCTATCCAAAATCGAAGGTGCACCTCCAAATTTGTCCTGGTCATCTTTGCTATCCAGCACTCGCAGCGGATTACGCTCAATGCGTGCTTGGCTCTCCTTGGTCAACGTATCCTTAATTGGCATCAAGAAGTCCACCAGATGCTGACGATAAGCTGCCCGGCTGGCTGCATTACCGACGGAGTTAATCTCCACCTGTACTCCTTTCAAGCCCAGCTCACGGCAGAATTGATACCCGAAAGCAATAACTTCTGCATCCAACGCCGGATCGACCGCACCAAATGCTTCAATTCCAAATTGGTGAAACTGGCGCTGACGCCCAGCCTGTGGACGCTCATACCGGAACATCGGGCCGATATAATACAGCTTAGTTACATCCGGCTCCCCGTACAGTTTGTTCTCCACATAGGAGCGGACAACCCCTGCTGTTCCTTCCGGACGCAAAGTCATGCTGCGCTTCCCTTTATCCTCAAAAGTATACATTTCTTTTTCCACCACATCCGTCGTTTCACCCACACCTCGAACGAACAAATTCGTTTGTTCGAACATTGGCGTACGAATCTCTCGGTAATTAAAGCGGCGGCTAATCTCACGGGCTTTTTCCTCGACAACTTGCCACTTTTCCACACTGCCCGGCAGCAAATCCTGTGTTCCTGTCGGTTTTTGAAAGGCCATTAACGTATCCCCCCATCGTTGTATTTCGTATTGTGCACTTTCTTCTTGCTCCACTTTCAATATAAAACAAAAAATCCCTCGTCCTGTTAACATTAACAGGGACGAGGGATTGTCGTTTACAATCACCCGTGGTACCACCCACATTCCGGAGTTTGCCCAGACAACCAGCATAAGAATCACTCATTGCCCGTCAGCATTATGCTGACTCCGCTCATACGTATAACGCCCGTAACGCGCAGTACGGCTATTATGCAGGACCATCCACTGTAGGCACAGTTGCAATGCACTTTCAGTAGGGTTTCCTCAATTGTTCGCCGCCTGTTCTCGGGGAGGTCATTCATCCGCTCATCAAGGGAATTTTTACAGCCTGGAAATTCCTCTCTGCGCTTGTGGGTTCGGAGTACTTGGTCCCGTCATCAAATCATTTTTCATTATTTTATGATTTTAATGAACCGCTTCGACAAAGTCAAGACATTCTCCCTATAATCGGACAAATAAGGCTTATAAAAAGAAAATAACCTGCGGAAACGGTCCGCAGGTTCAAAAGATATATCAAAAGGGGGTCATGCTGTTATTATAAACAACGAATATTAAGGAATGATGTTTTGAATATTACAATTGTATTACAGTCACTCTTTTGCGGCTAAATCCCTCAAGTATCGACAATCTTGTGGCGCGCTCTCAGCTTTAATCCAACTGCGATACATATCCACGATTGGAACGTAGCTTATAAATGACCTCATCATAATCGGCGTCATTCACCTTTGCTGATAATACATACCGCAATTCATCTTGATCACCGTTAATATACACATCTGTCGCACGGAGCAACCCTCCATCATGATTCGTTGTTCCGTTCCGATCTTCATCCAGATCCCTTTGGGCTGAGCCAGAGTTAATCTGGTCATCCTTCGCATCTGGTAGAATATTCTCGCCATAAGCACCCGCCGCAGGGATTGCCGCACCCGCAGAGCCTCCTGTGCTCACAGAGCCTGTATTGTTATAGGGGACCAGCGGAATTAAAACTCTCGTCTCCCGGCCGAGCGTATCACCCAAAGCACCTACTTCCAAATGTTCGGTTCTATAAGCTTGAAGCGAAGCTCTGGCACCCTCAGCTTCATCTTCTGTGCGAAAATAAGCCTGAATCTGTTTTGCCATATCAAATCCTCCTCGTTTGGGAATTGTACTGGCATTAATCTAAGAAAATATTTGCGTTCAAATTACAATACTTTTAATAACTCACGCACAAAGGCTGGCTCATCCTTAGGGGTCCGAGACGTAATAAAGTTACCGTCCACAACCGCCTCTCGATCCTCAAAATGAGCACCCGCATTAATCAAGTCATCTTTCAATGGAGGATAAGCTGTAATCGTCCGGCCTTGTAACAAATCAGCACTCGCCAAAATTTGTGGCCCGTGACAGATAGCGCCTATCGTTTTTTTGGACTCATTAATTTCAGTCACAAATTTCAGAACATTTGCATCCAGTCGTAGATTTTCCGGGGAGGATCCGCCGGGAATAACAACTGCATCATAATCACTTGATTTCACATCTGCAATGGCTTTTTCAATAGTGTAGCTTGCTTTACCTTGCTTACCGCTCACTTTCTCACCTTGCTTCAGCCCAACAATATCTGCCTCATGTCCAGCCTTTTTTAATTCATCATAAGGTACCTTCATTTCAGAATCTTCAAATTGGTCAGCCAATAAAAATGCAATTTTACTCATTAATGTTCAGATCTCCTTTCCGGTTATCCTCAAAACAAGTTTAAAATTAAGTTTGTTTGTCTACCACGCTTTGTTATTACCCGCTTGATCAGTTTTTATAACAATTCGCAGCGGTGGAAAAGAAAAAGGAGCCTTTCGGCTCCTGCACTAATTCAATGCTACATATTTTATTTTTGACCTCTTTGTGCTGCTTTCGGGTAGCACCTCATTAACGCTCCATTTAACCCGATGTTACCTGCGCGGCAAAGCACCGCGTCCCGGCTTGTCGATGGCTGTTGCAACATGCTGCAATAACGTATCAGCATTACGAGTAAGGTTGATTGCCTCCTGCATACTACCGGGAAAAAGCAGCACAGTGCTTCGATGCCCATCCATTTTTGGGGTTTGACGCATAGCTTCGTTTCTCCTGTCACCCTTAGGCTATCCGCCTGGCTAATCACCAATCGGGATGACATTATGGTCCCTCTAAACAGCTATTTTATTCTACCCGAATCATACCCATAAACGCACAGCTACGAACGTTCGCTATCCAAAATCAGTGTCACTGGGCCCCAGTTCGTCAATGAAACATCCATCATAGCCCCAAAAATTCCCGTTTCTACCTCCAGCCCCTTGGCTCGAAGCTGACTGTTGAAGAAATCATACAGCTTCTCCGCTTCCTCAGGTTTGGCCGCCCCCATAAAGTTAGGCCTTCTTCCTTTACGGCAGTCACCATACAACGTAAATTGAGAGACAGACAAAATGGCTCCACCGACATCCAGAACGCTGTCATTCATTTTACCTTCAGCATCCTCAAATATACGTAATCCCGCTGTTTTATCCGCCAAATAAACGGCATCGGCTGCTGTATCTCCCTGACCAATACCAACCAGCAGCATTAATCCGGTTCCAATCTTGCCGACCACCTTTTGATTCACCGTTACCTGAGCGTCTTTACAGCGCTGAATAATGATCTTCATCGCCTATCCGATATCTCCTTTAACCTTCCCTTTTAAAAGGTGCTCATAGCCGTATTACGGCTCTTTTAGCCGCCTATGGGTCTTTATACCCAAGATGTGTTACAAAGGCTATAAACCTATCTGTACGCTTAATAAGGTTATTGCATAATCCGATGCACAGTGTATACATCCTTCACCCGTTTAATCCGTTCGACAACAGAATGCAAATGATCCGTGTTGCGAATGAGAATTGTGATGTGAATCATCGCCATTTTATTTTTATCTGTACGACCTGTAACGGCCGAGAAGCTGGTTTTGTTCTCAGAAATGGCCTGAAGCACTTCATTCAGCAAACCGTTGCGATCATGCCCGGTAATCTCAATATCAACACTGTAATTGACTTCCGCTGCTTCTTCCCACTCCACTTCAATTACACGCGCCTGGTCTTCGCCCGTACCCGAAGGAATATTCGGGCAATCCGTCCGGTGAACGGATACGCCGCGTCCACGTGTTACATAGCCGATGATGTCATCTCCCGGTACGGGATTACAACATCGTGCAAAACGAACGAGTAAATTATCGACGCCTCTGACGCTGACACCGTTGGTCGGTGTTTTTTTTCGTTCGCCCTGCGGCTTGTACTCCTTGACCTCGGTCGTCAATTCGATCAACCGTGCCTCTTCTTGTTCCTTACGCAGCTTCTCTGTCAACCGTGTACAGACCTGCGCTGCGGTTATACCACCAAAGCCAATCGCAGACAGCATATCTTCGGAATCGTTAAAAGAGAACTTCTGTGCCACTTCCTGAAGCTTGTCGTCGCTCATCCACACCGATGGCTCGATATCACGTTTTCTTAGCTCACGTTCCAGATTTTCGCGGCCTTTTTCAACATTCTCCTCACGCTTTTCTTTCTTGAACCATTGTTTGATTTTACTGCGCGCGTGAGAGGACTGAGCAATTTTGAGCCAGTCCTGACTAGGTCCATAAGAATGCTTGGACGTCATAATTTCGACAATATCACCGGTTTTAAGCCGATAATCCAAAGGTACGATTCTTCCATTTACCTTAGAGCCAATCGTTCGATTGCCAACTTCGGTATGAATACGGAAAGCAAAGTCCAGCGGAACGGATCCGGCCGGCAACTCAATGACCTCACCCTTAGGAGTAAACACAAACACAAGGTCTGAGAAAAAGTCCATTTTGAGCGATTCCACAAATTCCGACGCATCCTTCGCCTCATTTTGCAGCTCCAGGATTTCTCGAAAAAAGGTGATTTTATCCTCAAAGTTAGTGTTGTTTGCTCCGTTGCCTTCTTTATAGGCCCAATGGGCCGCAATCCCGAATTCAGCGGTACGGTGCATATCCACTGTGCGAATTTGTACCTCGGTAGGCTCCCCGTTGGGACCTACTACTGTCGTATGAAGGGACTGATACATATTGGCCTTAGGCATAGCGATATAATCTTTAAACCGCCCCGGCATTGGCTTCCACAACGTATGGATAATCCCCAGTGTGGCGTAACAGTCTTTAATGTTATCCACAATAATTCGAATCGCCAGCAAATCATATATTTCATTGAATTGTTTGTTCTTCGTCGTCATTTTTTTAAACACACTGTAAATATGTTTAGGGCGTCCGGACAGATCAGCCTGAATGCCCATCTCTTCTAGCTTCTCTCTGATACGCTGTATGACATTATCAATAAACTGCTCCCGCTCGGCCCGCTTCTTATGCATCAAATTAGCGATGCGATAATACTGCTGAGGATTCAGATAGCGTAGAGCAATATCTTCCATTTCCCATTTAATAGCTGAAATACCCAGTCGATTCGCAACCGGACAGAAAATCTCCAACGTTTCATAAGCAATCCGACGCTGGCTTTCCTCTGACTGATATTTCAAAGTACGCATGTTATGCAGACGATCTGCTAACTTAATGACGATGACACGAATGTCCTGCGCCATAGCAATAAACATTTTTCGATAATTTTCGTTCTGTTGTTCTTCCTTGGAACGGAACTGGATACGCTCCAGCTTCGTCAGACCATCGACAAGCATCGCACATGTATCGCCAAAATGCTCGCGAATCTGCGCCAAAGACACCGTCGTATCCTCCACAACGTCATGTAAAAGAGCGGCGATAATGGAGATGGTATCCATCTGCATATTAACGACGATATCAGCAACCGCAAGCGGATGCAGAATATAAGGTTCACCGGACTTACGAGTCTGGCCGGAATGGGCCTGCTCGGCAAAATCATAGGCGTCCCTGATGCGGATAAGATCTGCTTCTCTGGTATAGGCCCCGGCCTTTTTAAGTAATTGCTCTATCCCCATTCTGCTCTATTCCGTGTCCTTTCTATGCAAAATGGAACCCGCCGATCAATGTCGCGCAAAGGTTCCCTTTTAAAAGTGATTTCCTACAATTATGACGGTTAGCACGTCGCACGTCAACTATTACAGGTTTGGCATTGTCGCATTATTCTGTCACACATGGATAAGTAAAATGAGGATTGTTGACGAAATGAAACGAATTATATTGAAAAAATTACGAAAAGTAATTAATGTATATAAGAATAATTGAAAGAACTAAGGAGTGAACTGCGTTGCAACGCGAAATTCAAGTTAATGAAAAGCTATCGGCAGGACCCGGGTTCCTGCTCAGCGTACAGCATTTGTTTGCCATGTTTGGCAGCACTGTGCTGGTGCCGAATATTTTCGGCGTCGATCCCGGCATGATTTTGCTAATGAACGGTATTGGCACATTGTTGTACATATGGATCTGCCGCGGCAAAATTCCCGCCTATCTCGGCTCCAGCTTCGCTTTTATCGCTCCCGTCAGTCTTGTGCTTAAAAACAATCCCGGCGGCAACGGCTATGCTATGGCTCTCGGTGCTTTCATCGTTACAGGTATTATTTTCTGCCTCGTCGCACTGGTAATCAAATATGCCGGAACCCGTTGGCTGGACGTCGTTTTTCCTCCAGCTGTTATGGGCTCCATCGTAGCCTTAATCGGTCTAGAACTGGTTCCGGTTGCAGCAGGCATGGCAGGCATTATCAATGCCGATCCTACTAAAGCCTGGACTCCAGATCCCAAAACGATTACTCTTTCGCTCGTTACACTCGGGGTCACTGTTCTGGGTGCAGTGTTGTTTCGCGGGTTTGCCAAAATCATTCATATTCTGATCGGTATCGTAGTGGGCTATGTGCTTGCTTATTTTATGGGCATGGTCAATACACAGGCCATTGCAGACGCTCCTTTTTTCGGACATCCTGCAATTACCACTCCAGTTTTTAATACCTCTGCTATGCTGACGATTCTTCCTGTTGCTCTGGTTGTCATCGTAGAGCATATTGGTCACTTACTTGTGACTAGCAACATTGTCGGGCGCGAGTTGTCCAAAGATCCTGGTCTCCATCGCTCACTGCTGGGTAACGGTATTTCCACCGTCATTTCCGGTTTTGTCGGTTCTACACCTAATACGACTTATGGTGAAAATATTGGTGTCATGGCATTAACTAAAGTGTACTCTGTATGGGTCATTGGCGGAGCGGCTGTCATTGCCATCTTGCTGTCCTTCTCAGGCACGTTCTCAGCGATTGTTTCTAATATTCCAGCTCCAGTTATGGGCGGCGTATCCTTACTATTATTCGGTGTCATCGCTGCCTCCGGTCTAAGAATCTTCGTTGAGCAAAAGGTGGATTTCGCCAAGCCAACCAACATGCTGCTTGCGACCATCGTGCTTGTTGTCGGAATCAGTGGTACTACGCTCACTTGGGGTGCTGTAACCTTGAAAGGTATGGCATTGGCTACAATCATCGGCATCATCCTCAGCTTGTTCTTCAAGCTGATTGACGTGCTCGGCTGGTCCAACGATAAATCGCAGGAACCTTTAACCGAGAAAATACCAGATTGATATCTGTTTTTAAACTTTGAAACGCCGCTCCATGTTAGTTATGGGTCAACACGCTCAGAATGTATAGACAAGCGTGTAAAGATCCATATCTCATGGAGCGGCGTTTTTTTATGCACGGCCTTTTTAAAATAGATACTCCTTCATCCATCTTCAGAGCACCCCATCCAAGTTAGTTGCAATAACCGCTTAGACCCTCGATAAGCAACGAGCAGCATTTTTGACTTATTTCCGTATCTAGCTTCTGCTTAGCAAAAAATAAAACAAAAACTAATTGAAATCAGTATGACCACTATGCTCCTTATGACCACCTCTGCTCCTTTTTTTATTGTTCATAGACATTTACGAAATTTTTTCATACCTATTTTCCAACAAAGAAACAAAATAGTCCGATGGAGCAACTCTTTAGATAAAGAGATGTTCCATCGGACTATTTAGGCGATCCGCACATAATTATTTCCCGGGAAACCCGGGTTTCAAAATACTTAATACGTAATCAGGGTGAATACATCTACATCAGTCAGTTTCGCCCGACCGTTTAAGTCAGACAGCTCAATAAGAAAAGCAGCCCCTGCCACATTACCACCAAGCTGGCGTACCAAGTTCACGGATGTAGCAATAGTTCCACCTGTAGCAAGCAGGTCATCAGCAATCAAAACATTTTGGCCTGGCTCTATAGCATCCTTATGCATCGCCAGCGTATCTTTACCATACTCCAAACCGTATGCTTCCTCAATGGTTTCCCCAGGGAGCTTGCCACTTTTACGGATGGGAATAAAACCAACACCAAGCGCATAAGCCAAAGGAGCACCAACAACGAACCCACGTGCTTCTGGCCCTGCAATCAAATCAATTTTCAAATCCGATACCAGTTCCTTCATATCGTTGATAGCCTTGCGGTATAGTTCACCATTTTTCATCAGGGTCGTAATGTCCTTAAAACTAATCCCTGGTTGTGGAAAATCGGAAATCACCCGAATATATTCTTTGTAGTCCAACTTAGTTCCTCCTACTGTAAACTTCAAATTAGTATATACATTTTACAACATAAATTGCGAAATAGTATCTCAAGACGCGCCCTTCATAAGCGACATAATCCAGCTCGTCATCTGGGTAGTGTCCGCATCCAACAAGTACTTCTCCATCTCAGCCATATTATACAATTCCTGATAGCGTGGAGAAGCTGTTAAATCCCGCTTAGGCGGATTGGATACAAAACAGAATTGACCATCTGTACGCGTCATAAACTCAAGTTCTTCGAAGATGTCCAATACTTTGGATAACATGCGTACTGAACAGGAGCACTGTCGGCTAAGAGCAGGCAGCATTGCTTTTTCATCAATAGGCTGTGTCCCCATTCGGGAAAGCACAACGTAAATACGCTTGAACAGCTCTCTGTCGGGGCTTACGAGTCGACCGCCACGCTCACTGACCGAATGAAGAAGAAATACGTTCTCTACATTCTCAAAGGTAGACCATAATGCCTGAAACTGATCCGGTGTATCCGGCGGCTCTAGTACGAACAGCGACTTTACAGAGTGCTGTGCATCTCTTTGACCATCACTGGGAATAACGCTGCCATCTTTATCGTACAACCATAAGGATTCAGCATCCACGGAACCCGAGGGACGAAGCCTAGATGACGGGTGGATCAACACCGCAACGTCTTTCTTTCTTTCCTCTATGCGTGGATGAAAGATCTTGAGTCCCCGCTCTAATTCGGCAAAAGGGTCCGACACTCCACGATAATCAAAAATTTGCGGCTCCTGCACTCGAATGTCCTGCATCATTAGCTGGAGAGACCTTTTACCGTTCCATTCGTTAATTGACAATTCACCCAGCAGATCTATCTCCGTTTGTTGCTGTAAAAAATCAGCCAAATCGCCACGACGGAAGGCAATCGCGTCCAGCGATAAACCGTTCTGCTCCAGCAAGAGCTTCACATGATTTTTCTCACGTCCCATTTTACGAGCTTCACGCAATTGCAGTCCCTGTAATACGAATCGTGGAGAAGGATTCCCCATACCAAAAGGCTGAAGCAACTCCAGTTCTTCAACCACTTGCAAAGATACCTCGTCCAAACGACAGACCATATCAGCTTCAGCTACAGGAATGAGATCTTCTGGTGTCAGAATGGAACCCGCATAGCGGTTCAGCTGCTCTTCAAACAATTCCAGATTGTCACGGGACAGCGTCATACCCGCAGCCGAAGGATGACCCCCAAAATGCTCCATAAGCTCATGGCTGTCCGTAAGAGCACTGTAAATATCCAATGCAGGAATAGAACGGGCAGAACCTTTGCACATGCCTGTCTCAGCATCTATACCAAGAATAATGGTCGGTCGATAATAACGATCCAATAGCTTGGATGCCACAATTCCGACAACGCCGACATTCCAGCCTTCACCAGCCAACACAATAACTGACGGTAGCTTGCCTCCATTCAGTTTGGATGCCAATTGTTGCTCGGCTTGCTCCACAATACGTTCGACCACCTGTTGACGCTCACGATTGAGCAGGTCCAGCGCATGCGCAAGTTGATCTGCTTCTTCCTCTTTTTCTGTCGTCAGCAGAGAAACTGCTCGTCCCGCATGATCCAAGCGCCCGCTGGCATTAATCCGCGGAGCCAATGCAAATGCGATGTTGACTGAAGTCACTTTAGATATATCCACGCCCGCTACATGGAGCAACGCACGAATACCCGGAAATGCAGAGTTTCTCATGGATTGAATCCCTCTGCGTACCATCGTCCGATTTTCACCATGTAGTGGCATCAGATCGGCTACCGTGCCGATAGCGGCGATTTCAAACCATTCCTCCGGCACCTCACCCAACAGCGCCTGGGCGAGCTTCAGGGCAACACCAACACCTGCAAGACCTTTAAATGGGTATGGGCAACCGGGTAGCTTCGGATTAATCAAAGTATATGCCTCGGGAAGTACAGCAGGCGGCTCATGATGATCCGTCACAATAACATCTATCCCCAAGGAAGTTGCATAAATAATTTGCTCTACTGCACTAATTCCCGTATCTACCGTAATGACCAGCGTAACTCCCTGCTGATGAGCCCAATCAAGGGCATGATTATGCAGACCATATCCCTCATTAGAACGATGGGGAATATAAATATCATAGGAAGCCTTCAGAAAACGCATGAGCTGAATCATCAATGATGTACTGGATACGCCGTCCGCATCATAATCGCCATAGATTAATATATGCTCGCCACGTTCCAGAGCCTGGCGAATTCTCGGCACGGCTTCTTTCATACCAAGAAGCAGAAAAGGGTCGTGTACATCGTCCACACTTCCGTACAAAAAGCGGTTTGCTTCCCCGGCGGTAGTGACGCCCCGGTTCACTAAAAGCCGGGACAACAATGGTGAAATCCCCAGTTCTTCTGTCAACAGCTGAGCCGCTTCCAGGTTAGCCTCTGGGGTCTTCCATCTGTACTGCGAATGAAGCAATCCTATTCACCTTTCTTTCATAGTCGTCTGCCCTATTGAAGCAACGACGACACATCATTATCTGGCAGTTCATGATTGGATTTGTAAGGATATCCGGCTTGATAAGAAATGAACTGCATTTGTACATGGGTCACCTGTGGAAAACGGGCTAACAGTAAATTTTTTGCTCGATCGGCAATTTCCTGCGCTTCCTGTACCGTAATCCGCGGGTTCACACTTATCGTTACATCCACTGTTATGAAATGGCCTGTTTCCTGGGCATGTAAGTGTTCAACCGTTACAATACCATACACCCGTTGAATCGTCTCCATAAAGCGTCGGGAGTCTTCCTCCTGCAAGGGCTGTGCAGGAACCTGGTAAGCGGTATTCATTACCATCAAATATCCTTTACGCAGCACCAGACAGGCTACCAGCAAAGCTGCGGTTGGATCAAGATATAATAATGCAGGCCATTCCATTGCTTCGCCAGTCATTGCACCAATCATGCCGATCAATGCAATCAACGATGCATACAGCGAGTAACGTTCATGGTTAGCGTACCGATCTGCTTCCGCTTTATGACCATGTTTAATCGAGTAGCGATATTGAAACTGAAATAGCGCTTCTCTCAACACCAACGCAATAAATACGGTAATTAATGCATACAGACCGGGAGCCTGCGGTTCCGAACTGCTTAATGAACGAACCGCCGAGATAGCTAGCTGAAGACCGCTCATCAGCACTAAAATAGCCAGCACCACAGATATGACCGTCCGAACCTTTTCACCGTTCCGCAACCGTGCCAGCATTCCGTGCCCTGTAGCACCCTTGGAAAACAGAAGCTCCTGCAAACGGGAAGCACTATCCGCAGCCGTGTGCAGTGCATCCCCCAACAACGCCTTGCTGTTTGCAGCATAACCGACGGTTCCCTTTAGAACAGCCAGCGCGAGATTACCTACAATCCCGCTCAACGCCGCAGTTTCCAATGATCGGCTGCGTTCGCTATTCACAACGTTTCCCCCTCAATCCTGAACTAACCCTTTCCCAATAAAGCTCATTCTAAAATAACCGAATTTCTCAAAACCAAAAACCATTCACATTTAAGTGCCACTACTGTGCCTTACTCAAGGTAAATCTCAAAACCTTAGAAAACCGCGCCCAAGCAGACGCGGCTTTCTCTTTAATTTATACTACTGGTATTTGCGTAACTTAAGACTTTGCAGTTTTGACCGCGCCCCCGCCAGTTGTCGGGGATTTTTGTTTTCCTTTCAATGCCACCCACAGCGGGCTGGCAATGAAAATGGAGGAATAAGCACCAAATAACAAACCAATGACCATTGCAAGTGAGAACATACGGATCGATTCGCCGCCAAATATGAACAAACATACGGAGGCAATAAACACCGTAAACACGGTTGCAAGTGAACGAGTCATTGTCTGCGCAATACTGTGATCAACTACCTGCTCTAAGTCGTCTCTGGACTTCTTCTTCGCAAATCGTAGATTTTCCCGAATACGGTCAAAAATAACGACGGTGTCATTAATGGAGAAACCAACAATCGTTAGAATTGCCGTAATAAAGGTCAAATCCACCTCAAGCCGGAAAATCGAGAAAATACTGATAACGAGGAAGGCATCATGCAACAACGAAACGATGGCTGCAATGGCAAACCGCCATTCAAACCGGATCGAAATATAGACCGCGATGGCTACACATGCTAGCAAAATCGCCCATATTGCATTCCGCTCCAGTTCTTGTGCCATTTCCGTATCTACTGTATTGACCTCAAAGGAAGCCTTTGGATCAAGCTCTTTATTAAAGGAAGTCTTAAAGTCATTCACTTGCTGATCCGTCAAAACCTGTGAGAAGCGAATGCCGAAACGCTCTTTTCCCGGTGTATAATCCACCTCTTTACCGATCTTCTGCTTGTCCAGCAAAGTTTGAATCTGTTCCTGCGTAACGACTTTAGTCAAATTGACATCCACATTGGAACCGGAACGAAAGTCTACCCCGTAATTCAAGCCGAATATCGACAAGCTCAGAATACCAAGCAGTGTGATAATAATCGAGAACGTGTAAAACCACTTGCTCATCTTGATATATTTATAGTCCCAATTAAAGCGCACTAATATCACTCTCCTTCACACCAAAATACTTGGGCTTCTTCACAGCATCCGCTTTAACCAGCAGATTGAGCAAGAAGCGGGAGAAGAAGATATTCGTCAAGATACTGGTGACAATATCAACGATAAGCACCAGAGCGAAACCTCTAACGGAGCCTGTTCCGAGACCAAACATAACCGCTGCCGCTATAATTGTCGTAATATTGGCATCCATAACGGTACGGAACGAAGCCTTACTACCTGCGATAACGGAAGAACGAATCGTTTTGCCCGTCTTGATTTCTTCTTTAATCCGTTCATACGTAATAATATTGGCATCGACTGCCATCCCGATCCCGAGCACGAAGGCGGCGATACCTGGGAGCGTGAGCACGAATCCACCCAAGTAGAAGATCGCAAGCACCAGCCAAGTATGAACGATGAGACAAAAACTGGCCACTAATCCTGGTATACGGAACATCGCAATCATAAATACCAGAATAATGATTGAGCCGATCAACCCAGCACGAATCGTCTGATCCAGTGACAATTGACCCAGCGTAGCACCTACACTCTGAGAATATTTTTCCGTCAGTTTGAGCGGAAGGGCACCCAGATTAATCGTATCCGCCAGTTTATTCGCTTCATCACGAGTGTAGCTACCTGTGATTGACGCGCTACCGTCCGTTAATTCCCCACGTACTGTAGGTGCAGACAGCAATTCCTGATCCAGGAAAATAGCTAATTCTTTATTCAGAAGTCGCTTTGTGATTTCTGCAAATTTAGCTTTGTCCTTCACTTTGATACTAATCTCAGGTTGATTCAGCTGGTCATAGCCTACAACAGCGCCATTCTCCACAAAATCATTACCGCGGAGCTCAATTTTGCTGTATTGGCCTGGCTTTTTAGCATCTGCTGCCGTTGCACTGCGGAACGTTAATTCTGCAGGCTTTTTCAGCATGGAGCGGACTTCTGCCTCATTAGTGACACCAGCAAGCCGCACGCGAATTCGGTTGCTTCCCTCTGTTGTTACTTCCGGCTCAGTCGTACCGAGCGCATTAATCCGTCTCTCCAGACTTTGAGCTGTTTGTATAAGAGACTGTCTGGTTACACTCTGCCCGGCTTCCAAAGGCTGGGCTTCATATAAAATCTCAAAGCCTCCCTTTAAATCGAGGCCTAATTTTAAACTGTTCAGTAGGCCCGGGCTTGTCCCGATCATAACACCAGTAGTTATGAGCACGACCACGATGAAACTTAGAATTCTCTTCATTCCGTCCCATGTTCCCCTTTCATTCTCAATATTCCTATTATAGCTACCCCTCAAAAAGCAGTCAATTTGAACGCAAAAAAAGACCCCCTTCTATTCGAAAGTGGAGCCCCGTAATGCGGACATAGTCAAATAGTTCATAAAGCTCGTCGCTTTAAGGGAAAGTATATCGTTAACGAGCTTGTGCAGCGGAGGGATACCCTCCTTTTCATATTTATGGCTGACGCAATTCCACACGTCCTTACTTGTGACATGCTCATAGCCTACGAGAATCAACTCGTCCGCCTTACTTTGACAGAGCATCTCAATTGCGTCATCCCAATCCTGCTCATCCAGCTCTTCCATACCCACGATGGCCGTTCCTCCTCCCAGCGACTACCGGTTCCGCAGATCAGCAATTAGCGGGGTTATTGACTGCTTTGTAGAACATTTCTGTCCTGATCCTGGAAAACCCTTCTTTTCGTTGAAAATAGCCTTAAATCAACAATATATGCATTCATTTCGCTCGTCAATAGCAGAATTCACCACTCTCCCTCTTGTTGTCTAAATCACTTTGTTTCTGAACGGAAAAGCTTGTCATGAAGATGGACAGGTCCAGCATATCTTCTAAAGTAATGTATAGACGCAGAATTACATTTTGGGGAAGAGGGAGTTGCGATTGAAAAAGCAGACATTCATCCATGGAGCAATTATTTTATTGGCAGCAGGAATTATCAACCGGATACTAGGTTTTATTCCCCGAATCGCACTCCCGCGTATCATCGGCCCCGAAGGAGTTGGCTTGTACCAACAGGGGTATCCCTTTTTTATCGTTCTGGTGACGCTTATTACAGGGGGAATCCCTCTTGCGGTAGCCAAGCTAGTAGCCGAAGCCGAAACGGCGGGACAGCCCGAAATGTCGCGGCGTATTTTGCACACCAGCCTGCGCTTCACCATTACACTCAGTCTGATCGCCATGGTGCTCTGTCTTGTGTTCGCGCCTTGGATCACAAGCCATCTCCTGACCGACAGCCGCGTGTATTATACATTCGTGAGCATGAGCCCAATGATAGTCATTGTAGCTGTTTCCTCAGCTTATAGGGGCTATTTTCAGGGAAAGCAAAATATGATTCCTTCTGCCACCTCCTCCATTGCGGAGACCGTTATGCGCATTTTTTGTGTCATTTGGTTTGCTTACTTGTTACTTCCCCATGGGGTAGCCTACGCTGCTGCAGGTGCCATGCTCGGTGCTCTGGCGGGCGAATTCATTGGCATGATTGTGCTGCTATGGCAATACGTGTGTAACCATCGAAAAGATCGCATCCTTCAGCCAAAGTCGCCTATCCCCTCCTCTGAGGTTCAACCCGAGCAATCATCCGTTTTGTCACGTCTTATGTCTATATCCATTCCCGTTACTGCTGGAAGGCTTGTTGGTTCCTTATCCTATTTGCTTGAATCTATCTTGTGCATGCGTAGCCTCGCCGTAGCAGGCATTGCAACTGGCGTGGCAACCGCACAATATGGAGCCATGCAGGGCATGGTCATTCCTGTATTATTACTACCTGGGGTTCTTACCAGTTCGCTAGCAGTTTCACTCGTTCCTTCGTTATCCGAAGCAGCAGCCAAGGGGCATATTACAGCCATTCACAAACGTCTACATCAATCGCTTCGGCTCGCTTTGGTTGCAGGAGCCCCCTTTGCCGTAATCATGTATGTTTTGGCAGAACCTCTGTGTCTGCTACTCTATAATAATGGCGATATTGCAGGCATGCTGAAGCTCATGGCACCTTTTGCTCTTTTTATGTACATTCAGGCCCCGCTTCAGGCAGCACTTCAGGCATTAGACCGTCCTGGAAGTGCCTTATTAAATACCTTTATCGGAGCCGTTATCAAAATTGCGCTAATCGTCTGGCTTGCTTCCCAACCTCAGTACGGTATCTACGGAGCTGTCATCGCCATTTGTATTAACAGTGCCATTGTTACACTCCTTCATGGCTTCAGTGTCAGCAGACTGCTTCGCTTCCGCGTACGTTTGCTCGATTTCTGGAAGACCGGGATAGGTATGATCATCATGGCAGCAGCAGTATTATATACCTACAGACATCTAACGATGTTCAACCAAATGTGGCTTCAGTTTATTTTTGCCGCAGGTTTGGGAATTATACTGTACCTTTTCCTAATGACCTTGATCAAAATGATTGATTGGGACAACCTTACACGCATTCCAATCCTGAGAAGATGGTTTAAAGCATAGGAAATCTAATCCGAAGATTTTCCATAGGCCGGTGGTGTAATATACACATCACCTCTATGGTTAACCGAGCATAAAAAAACATCCTTAAAATCTTTGTGTCCCTTTGCTTGAATCTGATTTTTAAGCCAAAAACGGTTCATATCCATCCGTTCCAAATTTCGATCCAGCACCTTGCCATCCATGATTAATGGAATAGGCAGTCCCTCATATCTAAACTTTCCACCGATTTGTGGAGAAGGATGGACCTTATTCACCTGTTGCTCTTTGTTTATCAAATCTGTTCCGTTTAATTCTTGCTTCATTTTTCCGTGTTCCACTCCATCGTTATCATCCTTACCTATAACCGTTAGCTTACCTGTCGTTTCCAAAATAACATATTCGACTTCGTCCAGACTTTCTATATTTTGTTCACGAAGTTGTAACAGCAAGTCATCTAAATTGTAACGTTGTTTCACCATTTCGTCCTTGTTTAATTGTCCATTGGAGTACAATACACTGGGCCTACCATCAAATAGTAAGCGCAGTCGCCGACTTTTCAGACTAAAAAATGAAATCCCGATTTGCAAAATTAACAGCACTCCTAAAGGAATCAGCCCTTCATAAAGTGGACGTTTTATATCCTCCAGGCTGAATACAGCAATTTCTGCAATCATAATCGATATGACGAGATCGAAAACAGACAATTTGCCGATCTCCCTTTTACCCATCAAGCGCATCACCAGATATACAATAAAATACATGAGCAGCGTCCGAAAAATATGAGCAAAAATATCGTGACTCAATATGTTCGCCTCCTCCCCTGTACTTGCAATAAGACATTAGTCGTTCATTGTACACGTATTCTGACCGTTCCTCACTTGGCTCATACAAAAAACAAAAGGCTAAATTATTGAAATAAAGAGAAAGACTGCTTGCGACTTGGTACTAAGCAGGGAGGCTTGGCCATAGAATGATAATAGTTCAAACCTTGGTACAGGAGGAATTATCCATGGAGCTCATTCGCCGCTGGTGTTCGTTTCGTCTGGCCCATCCCATTTTATCCGGCTTATTTTATGCTTTTGCATGGATGCTGCTTGGCGCATTGATTCTTTCACTACTCTTGTGGCTGACACAGATGCAGGAACAGGACTTATCATTGTATACGTATATCGTCCACGCATTCGCCATGCTATCTGGCGGCTTCGTCGCCGGTAAAAGATCCACAAACAAAGGCTGGTATCAAGGCGGTATTACAGGCATCCTGTATGGACTAATCGTTCTTCTGGTCGGTTTTCTGGCATTGGATGCGGGCATGAACGGCAAGGACCTGTTACACTTAGCTTTCGCGTTTGTCATAGGTGCAGGTGGTGGGATGTTTGGCATTAATCTCAGCAAGTAATCAAAATGTTTGTATCCATGTAATAAAACAACACAAAAAAACCGAGCCTCCTCAAAGGCTCGGTTTTTGCATAACGGTCAGAAGCATTTTACGATTTGGAAACAACTTCCTCAGATGCCGTGTCTTTTGCAATCGCATTACTAATTGCACTGCGGTCAAAGGTCAGCTTCGTGACATCATTCACACGCAAAACTACTACATCATCCGTAATCTCCACAATTGTACCGTGAAGACCTCCGATCGTAATTACTTTATCTCCCTTTTTCAAAGCTTGAAGCATCGTTTGACGCTGCTTTTGTTTTTTCTGATTCGGGCGAATCAGCAAGAAATAGAAGATTACAAACATCAGAGCCAGTGGCCAGATCATTTGAAAAAGTCCGCCAGTTCCACCGGGTGCAGTAGCGGCTGTAGCAAAATGAAACATGTTAAATCCCCCTTTCGTATACTCTCCCTAAAACTTAAAAGCCTTTATCATTATCATGAAGACCGTACTGCTCAAAAAATTCATCTCGGAAATCAAGCAGCCTGTCATCCATAATCGCTTGTCTGACATTACGCATCAATTGTATTAAGAAATGCAAGTTATGATACGTTGTCAGTCGGAGCCCGAAGGTTTCATCCGCTTTAATCAAATGCCGCAAGTAAGCACGTGAATAATTGCGACAGGTATAACAATCACAAGCGGGATCGAGCGGGCCAAAATCACTTGCATATTGGGCATTGCGAACGACAAGACGACCTTGGCTGGTCATCGTTGTCCCGTTGCGAGCAATTCGCGTTGGAAGTACACAATCAAACATATCCACACCACGGATAGCGCCTTCAATCAAGGCATCTGGAGAACCTACACCCATCAAATATCTTGGCTTGTTGGTGGGAAGCAGAGGCAGCGTGTAATCTAGCACTTCATACATCAAATGCTTCGGTTCACCTACGCTCAGTCCACCAATAGCATACCCCGGGAAATCCATGGAAGTCAAATCCGCAGCGCTTTGCTTACGCAGATCTTCATGCATGCCTCCTTGAACAATGGCAAACAGCCCTTGATCATGAGGACGCGCGTGTGCCTCCAAACAACGCTCAGCCCAACGGCTGGTACGTTCCAGTGACTTTTTCACATACTCATATTCAGCCGGAAATGGCGGGCATTCATCGAAGGCCATCATAATATCTGAGCCAAGCGAGTTTTGTATTTCCATCGCCACTTCAGGCGAAAGAAACTTCTTATCTCCATTTAAATGAGAGCGAAAATGAACACCCTCCTCTGAAATCTTGCGCATTTCACTTAAGGAAAACACCTGGAATCCACCGCTGTCCGTTAAAATAGGGCGATCCCAATTCATAAACTTGTGTAGTCCACCTGCTTCACGAATAATATCGTGGCCAGGACGAAGAAACAAATGGTACGTGTTACTCAAAATAATTTGAGCATCCATCGCTTTCAGTTCCTCAGGACTCATCGTTTTAACAGTAGCTTGAGTTCCCACAGGCATAAAGGTTGGTGTCTCAATAACTCCATGAGGTGTGTGTACACGCCCAAGACGGGCTCCCGATTGCTTGCAGGTTTTAATATGTTCGTATCTTATTGCTGGTGCCATATTTTCTCTACCATCCTTAATTAATAAATGAACATTGCGTCCCCGAAGCTGAAAAACCGATATTGTCGGTCAATCGCCTCCTGGTAAGCATGCATAATATTCTCCCTGCCCGCCAGTGCGCTGACCAGCATAACCAAGGTGGATTTAGGCAAATGAAAATTCGTAATCATCGCATCCACCACACGGAATTCATAGCCTGGATAAATAAAAATCTGTGTCCAGCCACTACTGGCCTCTAATACTCCATCTAGGAATTTATTGCCCACCGTTTCCAGCGTTCGGCAACTGGTCGTCCCCACCGCCACGACTCTTCCGCCGCGCGCCTTGGTTTCATTGAGTACATCCGCTGTTTCCTGTGACAATGAATAGTATTCTTCATGCATCACATGTTCTTCAATCGTATCCACAGACATCGGTCTGAACGTCCCTAAGCCAACATGAAGTGTGATAAAGGCAACGGTAACGCCCTTCTTTTTAATCTGGTCCAGCAATTCTTCTGTAAAGTGCAGCCCTGCCGTTGGAGCCGCAGCAGAACCTTCATGCCGAGCATAAACTGTCTGATAACGCTCGCGGTCATCCAGTTGTTCCTTGATATACGGCGGAAGCGGCATCTGCCCCAGACGGTCCAAGATCTCCTGGAAAATACCGTCATATGAAAATGAAAGTACCCTTCCGCCCATATCTCCTTCTTCCTCAATTACTGCTTTCAGCTCATCACCGAAAACGATAACAGCACCCTTTTTCAGCTTTTTACCGGGTTTCACCAGTGCTTCCCATCGATCCCCTTGCAGTTGCTTAAGCAGCAAAACCTCAGCCTTAGCTCCCGTGTCTTCCTTGATGCCAAACAAGCGTGCAGGAATCACTCTCGTATCGTTTAACACCAGCGTATCCCCTGGTTGAAGATACTGCACAATATCCGAAAACGTATGATGACCCACTTCACCATTATTTTTGTTTAACGTCAGTAATCTGGAAGCACTCCGATCAAGCAAAGGTGTCTGTGCAATTAATGTTTCAGGCAGTTCAAAATCGTAGTCGTTTACATTCATATATTGGTCAGTCCTTAACTATATCCACATTTTTGTAATAGTGTTGCAAAATTTTCTTGTAATCATACCCCTGCTCGGCCAAACCGTTGGCACCCCATTGGGATAAGCCCAAACCATGACCATTTCCTTTACCTGTAAAAATAAAGCTTTGTGTTTTGTCAATGACCCGTGCATGACGATCTTCATTCATGACGATCACCCCGTTACCACTTGAAGTACTACTGCCAGATGCGGACAGGATTTGAGTGCCTTGTGTACCACTTACATGAGAAGTAGCCCCATCAGCGCCTAATACAGTATAACTTCCGGTACTCGCAATATCAAACAGTGTGCTTGGGAGTCCGCCCATCGCTGAGCGAAACATATCTGGATATTTCACTTTCAAAGGGGATCCGTCCGCTTCAACCTCCAACACTCGCCCTGATGGACCACGTTTGGTGACATCAAGGTGATTAATAGAGGAAGGCACTGTGCCCGTGACTTTCCCTTGCAGGGATTTAGCAAGCTGAGCTGACGTAAAGGGCCCCCGCACCCATGCATAGTCTCCGGACTGAGGCACCTTTTCTAATACAATTATCTCTTCGCCCGGCTGCGCCTTGGCTATTGGTGTAACTGTCGATTGGATTTGGGGAATAGGACGCACATTTGTATTTTCCGCAGTGACGGTGATTTTGTCTAACCCCGCTTCTGTGACACCCTCCAGTTCCTTAGCATTATCCTCACGAATATAACCTGTTTTGCCACTGGAGAGAAGTACATGATACCATTCCTGTGCTCCTTTTTGTGCCGAGGTATCCCCCGAGCTGTCTACGCTGGCAAAGGCTTCGCCACCACTGTTCCACACCTCGGAAGCATCTGCTGTCACACCGCCCGCATTAGATGAGAATACAGCTTCGACCACTTTGCCGCCACTTTTAATGACTTCACCAGCTGTTGCATCTACAGCCTCATTGACATTGGCATGTTCCGAGCTCTTACCGTTGTAAGCCTGGCTTAACGTGCCATCTACTACATTGCCGATCTGAAACCGATTGCCTTGGGCAAGCGCGTAGCTACGAGCCGCTACCGCTTGAGCCTTGAGCGCTTCATCTGGCCATGAGGAATAGACCTCCGCTCCTACCACAGAATACAAATACTGCTCCAAAGGAACTTCGTTCACAAGCGCCAGCTGGCCTGACGTCATGCCGATCTCCATCTCGCCGCGATATGTACGCTGGGATCTTTCGACCACTTGTATTCCATTATTACCGCCGTTAACAATTACCTTGCTATTATCAGAACCACTTAGCATGTAATGAGACATCACCTGCGAGCCAGTCGTAACTCCTGCTTCCTGTCTTATAATGAGGCCGGTTTGAGTAGCATTAACTTTAGACAGCGTGAGTCTCGGCTGCTTGCTCTCCAGTTCTGTTTTCAAAGCCGACAGCTTGCTGTCATTACTTTCTTCTCCAACCCATACAGCATACTGGCCTCTTGATTGAATCACAGTAAAAGCATCAAAGCCCGCCGCAGCAATTGTCGTTCGAACGAGATTAGCTTCCTGCTCGCTTCCGTAGCTTCCTGTGGACCAATGCTTGTTTCCCTTAACCTCGGGCTGCGCTCCGGTTGCGGAGGAAATCCGCTGTACAGCAGCCTGCGCAGACTGTTCACTAGCATATATTCCCGCGTACACTTGATACACAGAGCTACCATTTTTTGAACCGATAAAAACCGTAGGTTTATCATTAGTCTTTTGCAGGGCTTGGGCCGCTTTTATCGCCGCTGCTTCATTTCCTTCAAGTACCTTCACCCGATAGCTGTCTACACTAAAACGAACCGTACTGTCTGGCAGTCCCATCCAAGTTTGAAAACTGCCTCCACTGTTCTGTCCAACACTCAGACCTCCTGATGATTTCAAGGTTACAGCGGGAACTGTCGCTTTATATTTGCTACCTAGATCCGCAAAAATCACTACACGAATATCCTCTTGGGCGGCAGCAGCGTGAACGCCCGAAGACCAAGGTATGCACACTGTAGCTGATACCATAATCGCTGCTGCTCGTTTGGCCCGGCCCATCCATGCACCGAAAATACTTTTTCGGTTAAATGCTTCTCCACTCATTTCTGGCTCCCCCAATCTAGCTGTCTAGCACTTATATTGCGTAATTTATCGGGATCTCGACCCTTGTCTGTCCCTTTAGATACATCGGCGGAATAAACCAAAATATGAACCCGCTCGAATCTTACTTACATTCTCACTTCCCTCAATCATCCGTCAGCCGATATCGTATTCACCATACTTGCGTGTAACCATGCAATGATTTTTTTAAAAGTGCATCATGTTTCCTAATCACCGTGGATCCGTTGGCATTGGGATTCCAAGGTGGCCATATGCCGCCGGAGTCACTGTTCGCCCCCGAGGCGTTCTTTGTAAAAGGCCAATTTGTAACAAATAGGGCTCGTATACATCCTCAATTGTCTGGCTCTCCTCACCAATGGTTGCAGCAATTGTGTCCAATCCTACAGGCCCGCCCCGGAATGAATGAATCATGGCCTTAAGCATTTTATGATCAATTTCATCAAGTCCGAGTGGATCTATTTGAAGCCTCTTTAGCGCCTCTGCAGCTAACTCAGAATGAATAATACCGTCTCCAGCAACCTGGGCAAAATCACGCACCCTTTTTAACAGTCGGTTGGCAATACGCGGTGTCCCCCGTGAACGCAATGCGATTTCCTCTGCCGCATCCCCGACAATTTCAATCTCCATAATATCCGCGTTCCTGGACACGATGTAAGCCAGCTCGTCTGTCGTATAAAACTCTAATCGACTAATAACACCAAACCGATCACGCAATGGCGCAGAGAGCAGCCCAGCGCGCGTAGTGGCCCCTATAAGGGTAAAGGGTGGCAAATCCAGACGGACCGAGCGTGCACTCGGGCCTTTACCAATCATAATGTCCAGCGCAAAATCCTCCATTGCAGGATACATGACTTCTTCCACCGTACGATGAAGGCGATGAATCTCATCAATGAACAAAACATCACCCTCTTGAAGATTGGTCAGCAATGCTGCCAAATCTCCCGGTCTTTCAATTGCAGGACCTGAAGTTGTACGCATATTAACCCCCAACTCATTGGCGATAATGTTAGCAAGAGTTGTTTTACCCAACCCCGGCGGTCCGTACAACAGTACATGGTCCAACGCTTCTTTACGCATTTTGGCCGCTTCAATATATACTTTCAGATTTTCCTTAACCTGATTTTGCCCGATATATTCATTTAGATAACGGGGGCGAAGGCTTAGCTCCGCCGTCTGGTCTTCCATCATCAAATTGGCGGAAATAATCCGGTCATCCATATTCCATCGCTCCTCTTTTCACCAGACATTTGTTAACGGACATCAGCGTCCTATCCGGCAAACAACAGTTGCAAAGCCCGCTTCATCAAAATATCAGCAGATTCATCAGGTTTCGCATCTTTCTTCATTCTGCTCCATACCTTATCCAACTCAGCATCAGTGTAACCCAGCGCCTTGAGCGCCTCACGGGCCTCGCCCCAATATGAACCTTCGCCTTCTTCTACGACAGGCTCAGCAAACAATCCGGTTGCCATCCCCAACGAGCCAATACCGTCGAGCTTATCTTTCAAATCCAGAATCATACGTTGTGCCGTTTTTTTACCGATCCCCGGTAACTTGGTGAGAAATGTGATATTCTCCTGATAAATCGCCGTTACCACATGAGCAGGCGTACCGCCTCCTAAAATACCAAGCGCAACACGCGGTCCAATACCAGATACATCAATCAGTTTACGGAACAGCTGCTGCTCCTCACGGGTCGCAAAACCGAACAGTAAAATAGCATCTTCCCTTACATGATGGTGAATGTAAATGACCACTGAACCTTCAGTTTTGGCGAACTCGTAAGGATTCGGACAAAATACCCGGTACCCTACACCCTGCACATCTAAAACGACATATTCATTTTCCAAATGGGCCACAGAACCACGCAAGAAATCTATCATTTTCGCAATACCTCATTTAATTTTGAATTTAGTCCATAAGAATGCGCATGACAAATAGCCACCGCCAAAGCATCCGCTACATCGTCCGGTTTGGGCACAACTTGAAGCTTTAGAAACATTCTAACCATTTCTTGTACCTGTTTCTTCTCAGCCTTACCATACCCTACAATAGCCTGCTTTACCTGCATCGGCGTGTATTCACCTATAGGCAAATTACGTTGTTTTGCAGCTAGTACCAGCACCCCACGTGCCTGACTTACAGACATAGCGGTTGTAACGTTGCGATTAAAAAAGAGCTTTTCCAGTGCTACCGCATCAGGCTTATATTTATCTATTAATTGCAACATGCCTTCATACACATGAAGCAGCCTTTCTTCTTCCGGTGTATGGGCCTCCGTCTGGATGCAGCCATACTGTACAGGAACTACCTTGCTGCCAATCTTGTCTACAAATCCGAAGCCCACAATGGCAATGCCCGGATCAATTCCTAAAAAACGCAAAAAAATCTCTCCCCTATCGCTCAAACATGGCGTAACTAAACAATAGCCAGACGTTACCCTTAATATAATCATGGCCAAATACCATATAAAGCGAACATATGTGTCGTTCTTTTCATTATAACAAAACTTTGTATCTAATAGAGGAAAAAATTTAAACGTGAGTAAAAACATAAAAAGAGACGCTTCAAGCCTCACCTCATGGGCAATGCCTAACGTCTCCGTAGTTGTAATCAATAGTGTTGCTTTAATACCCTTTGTGTTCGCTCCACGGCAAAGTCACTAAAAGTGGAGATTACACTGTTATACTCATTTATATCCTGAACACGGATCCCCTGCTGAAGTTGTTTATACACCCCTTCTGGCAAGGCCGTCTCCATGGAACCCACATCCAATTGAAAAAAAGTGCGGATAACTTTTTCTCTTTTAGGTAGCCCTTCATACAATGTAAGCTGGCCGTCAGTGCTCAAACCCATGTATCCACGCTCTTTGCATGACTCTGACAAGTCTTCCACCCTGCGCTCCAGCCACACCTCTCCTTTGGTATTAAGTCGCCCCTTCCAATCGGAATGTTGCTTCAGTAAGGTCTCTAGCTGCTGTGAACTTAGTGTTCCCAAGGAAAGTGTTTCCGTACCACACACGTAGGTGGTTAATAGACGGGTCTTCCTGCTTATACCGGAAGCACGAATACTTTGCAGTAGTTGCATCTGTGAGGAGTGATCTTCAGTTGGGCTCAGATGTGAAGCCTCCTCCATGCTCTCCTCAGCCATGACGGTAGTAGCGAGTGGCTGTGACAACATAGCCTGCAAATAATTCGAAAACAGAATACCCAACCCTGCCAGCAAACAAGCCGCACCAAAAATGCTACAAGCCCACACTGTTCTTCTCCACTGTTTCCAGCGCCGTTTCATCTGTTTTTTCCAACTTAATCGCTTCACAGTAATCCCTTCCGTCCCACTTTTTGTGTTAGTGTGACCTGACGATTACTGATTTATACAAAAAGATATGAATATAACAAAAAAGCCGCTGCTTCCAGCGACTTTCCTTTTGAATCGGGATGACACGATTTGAACATGCGACCCCCTGGTCCCAAACCAGGTGCTCTACCAAGCTGAGCTACATCCCGAAATAGATGCCGGTGAGAGGACTCGAACCTCCACGGTTTCCCTCACGATTTTGAGTCGCGCGCGTCTGCCAATTCCGCCACACCGGCTTATGAAGTTAATGGCGCGCCCTGAGAGATTCGAACTCCCGGCCTTTTGATTCGTAGTCAAACGCTCTATCCAGCTGAGCTAAGGGCGCAAATATGGAGCGGACGACGGGAATCGAACCCGCGACCCTCGCCTTGGCAAGGCGATGCTCTACCGCTGAGCCACGTCCGCAATATCATTATATCCATGACATATAAGTTCATGAATGGTGAGCCATGAAGGACTCGAACCTTCGACACCCTGATTAAAAGTCAGGTGCTCTACCAACTGAGCTAATGGCTCCCAACAGGGTAATATAACTTTGTGAAAATGGCGGAACTGACGGGATTCGAACCCGCGATCTCCTGCGTGACAGGCAGGCATGTTAGGCCTCTACACCACAGTTCCATAGCAGTTTACATTCAAAAGTTAATTGGTTGCGGGGGCAGGATTTGAACCTGCGACCTTCGGGTTATGAGCCCGACGAGCTACCGAACTGCTCCACCCCGCGATAATATTAGGGACTGCTATTTAAATAAATGGTGGAGGCTGAGGGGCTCGAACCCCCGACCCTCTGCTTGTAAGGCAGATGCTCTCCCAGCTGAGCTAAGCCTCCATACTACTTATGACCCGTAGGGGATTCGAACCCCTGTTACCTCCGTGAAAGGGAGGTGTCTTAACCCCTTGACCAACGGGCCATACAATAAAATAATTATGGCGGAGAGAGAGGGATTCGAACCCTCGAGACGCTTTTGGCGCCTACACGATTTCCAATCGTGCTCCTTCGGCCAACTCGGACACCTCTCCATATGGCTCCCCGAACAGGACTCGAACCTGTGACAACTCGATTAACAGTCGAGTGCTCTACCAACTGAGCTATCAGGGAATATTAATCATAAAGCTCTGCTTGGCGACGTCCTACTCTCCCAGGACCCTGCGGTCCAAGTACCATCGGCGCTGGAGGGCTTAACGGTCGTGTTCGGGATGGGTACGTGTGGAACCCCTCCGCTATCGCCACCAAACATGAATTTACATCGTAAATTCTATCGTACGGTTATTCGCTTCATCACATATCGTGTGAATGAATAGCCATGCGCTTGTCGTATGTCACTTGTACATACCTTCAAGGTTACACCCTGAAAACTGGATCCGAAACTCATTGCGTTTTATTCTTAGGATAAGCCCTCGACCGATTAGTATTGGTCAGCTCCATGCATTACTGCACTTCCACCCCCAACCTATCTACCTCGTCGTCTTCAAGGGGTCTTACTAATTGGGAAATCTCATCTTGAGGGGGGCTTCACGCTTAGATGCTTTCAGCGCTTATCCCTTCCGTACATAGCTACCCAGCGGTGCTCCTGGCGGAACAACTGGTACACCAGCGGTACGTCCATCCCGGTCCTCTCGTACTAAGGACAGCTCCTCTCAAATTTCCTACGCCCACGACAGATAGGGACCGAACTGTCTCACGACGTTCTGAACCCAGCTCGCGTACCGCTTTAATGGGCGAACAGCCCAACCCTTGGGACCTACTTCAGCCCCAGGATGCGATGAGCCGACATCGAGGTGCCAAACCTCCCCGTCGATGTGGACTCTTGGGGGAGATAAGCCTGTTATCCCCAGGGTAGCTTTTATCCGTTGAGCGATGGCCCTTCCATGCGGTACCACCGGATCACTAAGCCCGACTTTCGTCCCTGCTCGACTTGTAGGTCTCGCAGTCAAGCTCCCTTCTGCCTTTGCACTCTTCGAATGATTTCCAACCATTCTGAGGGAACCTTGGGGCGCCTCCGTTACTCTTTAGGAGGCGACCGCCCCAGTCAAACTGCCCACCTGACACTGTCCTCGCACCGGATCACGGTACCAAGTTAGAACCTAGATACGATCAGGGTGGTATCCCAAGGATGCCTCCTCTCAAGCTGGCGCTCAAGATTCAACGGCTCCCACCTATCCTGTACAGATCGTACCCAAATTCAATATCAAGCTGCAGTAAAGCTCCATGGGGTCTTTCCGTCTTGTCGCGGGTAACCTGCATCTTCACAGGTATTAAAATTTCACCGGATCTCTCGTTGAGACAGCGCCCAAGTCGTTACGCCATTCGTGCGGGTCAGAATTTACCTGACAAGGAATTTCGCTACCTTAGGACCGTTATAGTTACGGCCGCCGTTTACTGGGGCTTCGGTTCATAGCTTCGCCCGAAGGCTTACCACTCCCCTTAACCTTCCAGCACCGGGCAGGCGTCAGCCCGTATACTTCGCCTTGCGGCTTCGCACAGACCTGTGTTTTTGCTAAACAGTCGCTTGGGCCTTTTCACTGCGGCCCCCTCGGGCTATTCACCCTACCGAGGCACCCCTTCTCCCGAAGTTACGGGGTCATTTTGCCGAGTTCCTTAACGAGAGTTCTTCCGCGCGCCTTAGAATTCTCTTCTCGCCTACCTGTGTCGGTTTGCGGTACGGGCACCTTCTCCTGGCTAGAGGCTTTTCTTGGCAGTCTGAGATCATGACCTTCGCTACTACAATTTTCGCTCCCCATCACAGCCCAGCCTTACGATGTGCGGATTTGCCTACACACCAGCCTCACTGCTTAGACGGACATCCATCAGTCCGCGTCACTACCCTACTGCGTCACCCCATCGCTCATAACGGATTACGGTGGTACAGGAATTTCGACCTGTTGTCCTTCGACTACGCCTATCGGCCTCGCCTTAGGTCCCGACTTACCCTGAGCGGACGAACCTTCCTCAGGAACCCTTAGGCTTTCGGCGGATCTGATTCTCACAGATCTTTTCGTTACTCATACCGGCATTCTCACTTGAATGCAGTCCAGCGCTCCTTACGGTACACCTTCAACCCGCATTCAACGCTCCCCTACCCCTGATGCAAGCATCAAGCCATAGCTTCGGTGGTGTGTTTAGCCCCGTTACATTTTCGGCGCAGAGTCACTCGACCAGTGAGCTATTACGCACTCTTTCAATGGTGGCTGCTTCTAAGCCAACATCCTGGTTGTCTGTGCAACTCCACATCCTTTCCCACTTAACACACACTTGGGGACCTTAGCTGATGGTCTGGGCTGTTTCCCTTTCGACAATGGATCTTAGCACTCACTGTCTGACTCCCGGAACTAAATCTATGGCATTCGGAGTTTGACTGAGCTTGGTAACCCTTGCGGGCCCCGCACCCAATCAGTGCTCTACCTCCACGATTCTTTTTTCCGAGGCTAGCCCTAAAGCTATTTCGGGGAGAACCAGCTATCTCCGGGTTCGATTGGAATTTCTCCGCTACCCCCACCTCATCCCCGCATTTTTCAACATGCGTGGGTTCGGGCCTCCAGTGCGTGTTACCGCACCTTCACCCTGGACAGGGGTAGATCACCCGGTTTCGGGTCTACGTCCACGTACTCAAGTCGCCCTATTCAGACTCGCTTTCGCTGCGGCTTCAGCTCTTCACCTTAACCTTGCACGGGAACGTAACTCGCCGGTTCATTCTACAAAAGGCACGCCATCACCCATAGATCGGGCTCTGACTTCTTGTAAGCACACGGTTTCAGGATCTATTTCACTCCCCTTCCGGGGTGCTTTTCACCTTTCCCTCACGGTACTGCTTCACTATCGGTCGCCAGGGAGTATTTAGCCTTGGCAGATGGTCCTGCCGGATTCATACGGGGTTTCACGTGCCCCGCACTACTCGGGATCCGTCTCGGAGAGAACAAGTTTTGAACTACAGGGCTTTTACCTTCTCTGGCGGGCCTTTCCAGACCTCTTCATCTAACCGGTTCCTTTGTAACTCCATGTGAGACGTCCCACAACCCCAAGGAGCAAGCTCCTTGGTTTGGGCTAATCCGCGTTCGCTCGCCGCTACTGACGGAATCACTATTGTTTTCTCTTCCTCAGGGTACTTAGATGTTTCAGTTCCCCTGGTCTGCCTCTATTCTGCCTATGTATTCAGCAGAAAGTGACTGTCGATGAAGACAGCCGGGTTTCCCCATTCGGACATCCCCGGATCAAAGCTTGCTTACAGCTCCCCGAGGCTTTATCGTTGTTCGCCACGTCCTTCGTCGGCTCCTGGCGCCTAGGCATCCTCCGTGTGCTCTTTGTAGCTTAACCTAGTATTTACATGGTAAATACGATTTGCTTTGAATTTCGGTTCAACACAAATATGTGAATAAAATTCAAGGCAGCTACCTTTATTTCACTTGTTTACACAAGATCAGCTTAAAGGAATATTCTAAAACGCAATTTCGTTTCGGTATCCAGTTTTCAAGGTGCAATACAGTTTCATCGAAACTGTAGCCTGTGTGAATATCGGTCTAACTCAAACGAGTAGATGATATTCATGCAGTATGTTGAGAGTTTGAGCTCTCAAAACTGAGCAACGAGTGAGTAAGTTAAGGATATTCATTTCATTCACACGAACGTGATGAACCAAATTGAATACCCGGTCGCAGGTACATGTACCTGCTGATTTGAATGTTTCCATTGCAGGAAACGATTCTCCATAGAAAGGAGGTGATCCAGCCGCACCTTCCGATACGGCTACCTTGTTACGACTTCACCCCAATCATCTACCCCACCTTCGGCGGCTGGCTCCCTTGCGGGTTACCCCACCGACTTCGGGTGTTGTAAACTCTCGTGGTGTGACGGGCGGTGTGTACAAGACCCGGGAACGTATTCACCGCGGCATGCTGATCCGCGATTACTAGCAATTCCGACTTCATGTAGGCGAGTTGCAGCCTACAATCCGAACTGAGACCGGCTTTTCTAGGATTGGCTCCACCTCGCGATTTCGCTTCCCGTTGTACCGGCCATTGTAGTACGTGTGTAGCCCAGGTCATAAGGGGCATGATGATTTGACGTCATCCCCACCTTCCTCCGGTTTGTCACCGGCAGTCTGCTTAGAGTGCCCAGCTTGACCTGCTGGCAACTAAGCATAAGGGTTGCGCTCGTTGCGGGACTTAACCCAACATCTCACGACACGAGCTGACGACAACCATGCACCACCTGTCTCCTCTGTCCCGAAGGAAAGGTCTATCTCTAGACCGGTCAGAGGGATGTCAAGACCTGGTAAGGTTCTTCGCGTTGCTTCGAATTAAACCACATACTCCACTGCTTGTGCGGGTCCCCGTCAATTCCTTTGAGTTTCAGTCTTGCGACCGTACTCCCCAGGCGGAATGCTTAATGTGTTAACTTCGGCACCAAGGGTATCGAAACCCCTAACACCTAGCATTCATCGTTTACGGCGTGGACTACCAGGGTATCTAATCCTGTTTGCTCCCCACGCTTTCGCGCCTCAGCGTCAGTTACAGCCCAGAGAGTCGCCTTCGCCACTGGTGTTCCTCCACATATCTACGCATTTCACCGCTACACGTGGAATTCCACTCTCCTCTTCTGCACTCAAGCTCCCCAGTTTCCAGTGCGACCCGAAGTTGAGCCTCGGGATTAAACACCAGACTTAAAGAGCCGCCTGCGCGCGCTTTACGCCCAATAATTCCGGACAACGCTTGCCCCCTACGTATTACCGCGGCTGCTGGCACGTAGTTAGCCGGGGCTTTCTTCTCAGGTACCGTCACTCTTGTAGCAGTTACTCTACAAGACGTTCTTCCCTGGCAACAGAGCTTTACGATCCGAAAACCTTCATCACTCACGCGGCGTTGCTCCGTCAGGCTTTCGCCCATTGCGGAAGATTCCCTACTGCTGCCTCCCGTAGGAGTCTGGGCCGTGTCTCAGTCCCAGTGTGGCCGATCACCCTCTCAGGTCGGCTACGCATCGTCGCCTTGGTAGGCCTTTACCCCACCAACTAGCTAATGCGCCGCAGGCCCATCCACAAGTGACAGATTGCTCCGTCTTTCCTCCTTCTCCCATGCAGGAAAAGGATGTATCGGGTATTAGCTACCGTTTCCGGTAGTTATCCCTGTCTTGTGGGCAGGTTGCCTACGTGTTACTCACCCGTCCGCCGCTAGGTTATGTAGAAGCAAGCTTCTACATAACCCCGCTCGACTTGCATGTATTAGGCACGCCGCCAGCGTTCGTCCTGAGCCAGGATCAAACTCTCCATTAAAGACCAACCGAAGTTGGTTTATAGAAAGAGCGATAAGCTCATTTTGAAACTGACGAGATAAAATATCTCTTGTTTGATTTCGCGAACAAAATCATTTTACTCACTCGTTGTTCAGTTTTCAAAGATCAAACCTGCATAATGTCTCGCTTTGTTTCACCACCGCATCTCAGCGGCGACTTAAATAATATATCATGTTTTCTACGTCTTTGCAACACTTTTTTTCAAGAGAATTTTTTAATCAATTCTGCTTTGTTTTTGTGTTGCTAACTATCTTGTAAAAGACAGCTATAAGAATATACCACATAAATATGCTAAATAGCAACACCTTTTTTTGAATTCTTTTTTCATCTTTAAATCACTGCATTTAAATAAAGAGACCATTATTCCCACAAGCAGAATAACAGTCTCTTTAACATTCATTTCTTTCTCTTAATGAATAATAAAGCCGGGGCACTACTAGGAGGTCCCTCTCTTTTTACATTTAGCCACGTCAGTCCTTAATCCATGGATTTTTACGCGAACGAGCATTATAGGATGAGGAACGGGGTTCTCCTCCACTTGAATTATGGGATTTTTGCTTCTTATTGCTAGCATTTTTACTGGAAACCTTGGCTTTGGACGTCTCTTCTTTGGATGTACTGCCAGAACCGTCTTTTGATTTACCTTTACGCACGCTACGATCCTTTGGTTTAGAAGAAGAAATAACTTCATTTTGGGATGCAATAGTCAGATTGTTACCCATCTCCTGCGTTCCTGGAATTGCTGGTGCCGACTGGACATTCTCTTCCCGGCATCCACAGTCTGGCATAAACATATAGGGGGTTGTATATCCCTCTAATGGATACATAGGTGCATTCCCATGCGCAAACGGATGATAAGGGGAATTCGCAGATTGTTGTCCTTGTAGCTGGCTATAGTTGGACACGTTTCCACCCGTAGGCAAACCATATTGAGGTCCTCCCCATGCCTGGCTCCATTGACTGCCCTGGACTGTACTCTCTGGATACTGCTGTGGATGCCCTTGATGGATAAATGGAGGATAGACAGGGTAGGATGCATTTTCAGACGCCTCATGACTCGGATAATATCCGGGGGCGCAGCAATCTGAGTAGGCAGGATAAGGTGTTGGATGGGCATTTATGGGTGATGTCTGCACAGGCCCCCAGCACCATGGATGCTCACAGTCATGATGATAGCCCTGATCAGAAACTACAGTAGGAGAAGCATATTCTGCTAAGGAGGTATTTATAGGCGCATTCCCCGAAGTTTGTGGAGACCCAATCCCCGGATACCACGAGTTCGGCATTGCATTTATTTGTGGGCTATAATCAAATGTCGGCTGTTGTATCGACCACTCGGAATTTACCATCGGCTCCGATTTTGTGCAGCCGCAAAATTTTTCAGCTACAGGTTGCTTCACAACAGTTGTAGGAAGCTGTGGCTTAGATGCAATCGGTTGGGTAACTATGGGCTGCATTTGAGGTGGAGCAGGTGGAGTAACTATGGGCTGCATTTGAGGTGGAGCAGGATTTACGGGTGCCATAGGAACTTCAGGCAGTTTTAATTCAGGAAGCTTAGGAGGATTCACTGTTTCTTTTGGCTGTGTCATCTCTTCTTTAGGGCTAGGCATATTCTCCTGCTTAGGCTGCGTCAACTCCGCCTTGGGCTGGGTAAGTTCTTGCTTGGTTGGGGATTCAGGTTTAGGCTGTGTCATCTCTTCTTTGACTGCGGTATTTTTTTTATTCTCAGTAAAATCAGACGCCTCTTCTTTGTAGTGTGGAATATTAACTGTTTCTCCAACCAGAAGTGCGTTCGGGTTTTTAAGCTGGGAATTGGCATCAATAATTAGCTTAAGCGGTACATTCCACGCCTTGGACAACTTCCACAATGAATCTCCTTGCTTAACCTTGTGTTGATATACCGTTGACGGCTGTGTTTCCATCGTAACAGGGTCTGTTGGAATTTTAATTTTCTCGCCGATGCTCAACTGATTAGGGTCTGCCAATTGGGGATTGGCGGCAATAACTTTCTCCAGCGTCACATTATACTTCTGTGCCAGCAAGTACAGAGTGTCACCTTTTTTGACGATGTGTATTTTCACAGGTCACAAACCTCCTAGACTTTCGTTCGGGCGGGATAAACGCCCGGCTTCTGTTATTACATCCTATGCACCTCCCGGGCGAATGACCCCATACAAACAAAAAAATCCTCTCAACCGAATACTCTCACGAGCATTCAGCTAAAAGGATTCGGTTTTATTTTAGTCCTGCCACACTTTGTAGCCATCCTTATCCACGATCTTCCGGAACTCAGCCAAAAGCTCCAAAGTCACTGGGCCAGCAACGCCGGAGCCGATCGTACGACCATCCACTTCATAAGCTGCAATAACTTCTGCTGCAGTTCCTGTAAAAAACACCTCGTCCGCAACATATACATCATGCAGTGTAAAAGGTTGTTCCTTAAGGGGGTATCCAAGCTTAGCACACAAATCGATAATAGCATTACGAGTAATCCCTTCAAGCGCTCCCAAATAGCAAGGAGGTGTATATAACACTCCGTTTTTGACAATGAAAATGTTGTCCGCAGAGCCTTCCGTCACATACCCTTGGGAATTGAGCATAATAGCCTCACCTACACCAGCATAGTTAGACTGGATCTTCACGAGGATATTGTTGAGATAGTTCAATGATTTAATCTTCGGATTCAAAGCATCTGGGATGTTGCGACGCTGAGAGACAGAAATTGTCTTCAGGCCAGTCAAGTAAGCTTCTTCCGGGTAAATGGCGAGCTGTTCCACGATAATGATGACACTCGCCTTCGCACAACGAAGAGGATCTAAACCTAGATTCCCTGCACCTCGGGATACAATCAGACGGATATATCCGTTACGCATTTCGTTAAGACGAATCGTTTCAGCCATTGCTTCCAACATTTCATCAGGAGACAACGGAATGTTTAACTGAATGGATTTCGCAGAATCATACAGACGCTCCAAGTGCTCCTTACATTTAAAAATATTCCCGTTATAAATACGAATGCCCTCAAATATACCGTCTCCGTACAAGAATCCATGATCATATACGGAAACCTTTGCATTTTCCTTAGTCACATGCTGCCCATCCAGATAGATCCATTGTTCTGCCATTAAAACCACACCTCCGATTAATGTTCCTTTAAAATAGGTTCGATCGCTGCTTCAACATACTTGTAGCTTGGATAAGAGCCAAGAATGCGTACATGGCACCCCAAAGCCTCGATCTCTGCAAAGGCTGCCGGAAGCAGAACGGAATGCAGAGATTCCAAAACTTCAATGTAAAAATAATAATTCCCCAATTGCTTTTTGGTCGGACGCGATTCAATACGGGACAGATTTAACCTGCGCCATGCAAATGCGGATAAAACCTGATGCAGCGCTCCAGGGAAATCCTGCGGCGGCGTGACCAAAATACTGGTTCGTTGACCTTCAGGCGTGCCCGGGAGACTTATAGGTTGATGGCCGATCAAGACAAAGCGGGTAAAGTTGTTATCGTGATCCGTTACTTTGCTGGCCAAAATATCCAATCCGTGTTTGGCAGCCGCAAGCTTGGTTCCGAGAGCGGTCCAGCCTTTACCGGGGTTATATTTAACAATTTCGACGGCTTCTGCCGTACTTCCTGCACTCTCCAGCTCGGCCTGAGGAGCGGAAGCCTGTATGAATTCTTTACACTGGGGAAGCGCTACAGGATGAGACATAATTTTGACCACTTTGCTCAAATCCAGCTTGTCCAAATCCTTCGTAAATTCACTACGATGTCCAATAAGATTTTGAATTGAAGGATATACCCATTCCGCCTGCATTTGAATGTCTACTTCATGTACAAGCCAATCCATATGCAAACTTACAGAGCCATCAATCGTATTTTCAATGGGAATTACACTATAGTCTGCCTGTCCCTTGTCTACTGCCTGAAATACGTCCGCAATATGCTTGTAAAACAGTAATTCATGGGGCGTATCTCCTAACAAATACTTAATCGCTTCATGAGAAACGGTCCCCTCAGGAAGAAGTGCAATTCGTTTCATATCGTAAGTTCCCCTTTAATCATATCCATAAAAGGGAGTGTATTCCCTTCTGTATATACTTTAACTCCTTCACTCTCAGGGCGCAATTTTAAAACAGAAGCAGTGATCCCCTCTTTGTTCATGGTATCCGTTAAATACTGCTCCAGCTCCGCTTTCCGATTCACCCGTTGATCCGTCAATGCCAGCAGCGTCGGTCCAGCCCCACTGAGAGCCACACCCAAGGCACCATAATGGTGCGCATCCCGCAGGATCTCTGTCATACCCGGCACAAGCGCCGCACGGTAAGGCTGATGAAGCTGATCACGCATCGCTTCGGCAATTAAATCGGTTCTTCCCGACGCCAATGCTGCTACTAGCATGGAAGCATGACTTATATTATATACGGCATCCTTCAATGATACATGCGCGGGTAGAACCTCTCTGGCTTTCGACGTGGATAGCTGAAAATCTGGAATAACTACCATAACCTCCAAATTAGCATCCGGTTCAAGTCGTAAATGCCTAGCATGCTCGCCATCCCACATCGCTGTAATAATACCACCAAACAGGGAAGCTCCAACATTATCCGGATGTTTTTCAATGGCGCTTGCCATATCGAACAGTTTGGAATCCGGCAGAGGTGAGCCAATCAACGTATTGGCAGCGACCAAGGCGCCCACAATGGCAGAAGCACTACTGCCCAAACCACGAGTGAGTGGAATATCCGAGTACATCGAAATATCGAGCTCAGGTACAGATACACCTGCTTCCCGAAAAACCATTTGTGCTACCTTGAAAATCAGATTAGTTTTATCTTGGGGAACACCATTCATTTCATTTCCGTATAAATGAAAAGCCGTCTGTTCGGCCTCCTTCATTTCAATCCATGCATATAAGGACAATGCCATGCCCAATGTATCAAAGCCGGGACCCAAGTTGGCCGTACTCGCAGGCACACGCACTCTTGCTGTTTTTAAAACGGTCATACAGACAATTCCTCCTGCTTTTATTGACTATCCCTCTACTCGATATACGCTCTTGATGCGACGGATGACGTCCAAAGTTTCAAAATGCTCCAAAACCTTTTTCATACTCGCTTTACTGGCTAAATGAGTCACGATAATAATTTCAGCATCGGGGTTAATCTCATTCGGTTGCTGCACAACAGATGCCAGACTGACATCAAATTCAGCAAATACTTGCGTAATCCGTGCCAACACCCCTGCTTTATCATCCACATGCAGAAGCACGAAGTTTTTGAAATACACATCTTCATCGTTACTAATTTTTTTGGGATTGTAAGGAACGATGGCTTTAAGCCCATTGACACCAAGTTTGAGATTTTTCACTACAGCTACTAAATCGGCTACAACCGATGTTGCCGTCGGCATTTCACCTGCACCCGCACCATAAAACATGGTTTCACCCACTGCTTCACCATGCACATACACTGCGTTGAATACCCCGTTCACCGAAGCCAATGGATGCTGCTTGCGTACCATAGTCGGCTGAACGTTAATCGTAAATTCATCACCTTGGCGCTCTGCAATGCCGAGCAATTTCATTTCATATCCTAGTTTTTTAGCAAAAGCAATATCTTCACTGGTTACCTTTGAAATGCCGCTGACACTTACATCCTTGAGCTCTACATTAGAGCGGAAACCAAGCGTGCCGAGAATTGCCATTTTACGAGCTGCATCCAGTCCTTCCACGTCTGAGGTCGGATCCGATTCAGCATACCCAAGCTCCTGCGCTTCCTTGAGAACTTCCTCGTACGAGGCCCCTTCCTGACTCATTTTTGTTAAAATAAAGTTTGTCGTACCGTTCACAATCCCCATAATGCGGGTAATGCGATCGGAGGAGAAGCCTTCAATTAATGTACGAATGATCGGGATACCACCTGCTACACTAGCTTCATAAAAAATATCACACTGCTTTTCCTGCGCCTTTGCTAATACTTCAGAACCGTGCAAAGCCATTAAGTCCTTATTTGCTGTTACGATGTGTTTCCCCCGCTCCAGCGCTTCAAGAATGTACTCCTTCGTCTGATCAACGCCGCCCATGACTTCAATAATTACATCAATTTCAGGGTCCCGAATAACTTCCCATGGGTCCTCAGTAAGCTTGGCTGTCTCCACTTCAATAGAACGATATTTTTCTATGTTTTTTACAGCTATTTTTTCAATGATGATCGGTGAACCGACTTGTCTGCTCAAGTCTTCCTGATTGCCTTCTACGATTCGAACGACTCCCGTTCCAACCGTCCCCAAACCTAACAATCCTACTTTGACCGGTTTCATCCATTCCCCTCCCGCGAACTTATGTCTAATGAACTGTACTGCCTTAACCCTGCCCAATCAGGCGAACACGTTTAACTCCAGAGATATCTTCCAAGCCCTCAAGTAGAACACCCAACTCTTCACTGAGTCTGGACATTTCTACCGAGATGACTACGTTGGCTCTGCCTTGCAGTGGAATACTTTGCTGGATCGTCAACACATTGCCTCCGAAATCAGCCACTCTGCCAAGCACCCTGGACAACATTCCGGATTGATGCTCTAAATCAATAGAGATATTGACAATTCGCTCACGCTCCAGCTGGTTAACCAAATGTATGCCATCCTTATATTTATAAAAGGCGCTCCGGCTTAGCCCAACTTGCTCCACGGCATCATGCACGGTTTTAACATCTCCTGAAGCCAGCAGCAGTTTCACCTGTATGGTCTTAACAATAGCTTCAGGCAAAATATCTTCCCGTACCAAGTAATAGCGCTCTTTCAAGAACGTCCTCTCCTCAAAGACTTATGTTTTTGTATAGAGGACATTATATCGAAACTCTTGAAAATCGGCAAGCAAACAATGCAAAAAACGGCTACTGCCTTCTATAGAGTTTCCTATAGTACAGTAACCGTTCAGGTTTTAGACCTTTATTTGAAATTTAGTAGTAGCTGCTGCCTTCAACAAATTCGAACTCGAAATCAGCAATGCGTACAGATGTACCATCTTTGGCGCCGCGCTTGCGTAACTCAGCATCCACACCCATATGGCGTAACGTTCTTGCTAATTTCAAAATGGCATCATGCGAGTTCAACTGCATGCGCTTCATCATGCGCTCAATTTTAGGGCTCTGCACCACGAATGTGTCGTTTTCACGCACAATTGTAAAGCCATCGTCTTCTGCTGTATCCAGCTTAAATACCTTACGTTCATTGACTTCTGCTACTTCCTCAACAACCGGCTCGTCCGGTATTTGATCCAGCAAATCAGCAGCCCGGTAGAGCAGTTCCTTCACACCTTGACGTGTCAGTGAGGAAATAGGCATGATTTCAAGATCAGGACGTATAGAAGCAATCTGCTCTTTGAAGTGAGTCAGGTTTTCTTCCGCCTCCGGCATATCCATTTTATTGGCCGCCACAATTTGTGGACGCTCAGCCAATGTTGCATTATATTGCTTCAATTCGTCGTTAATTTTAGTCCAATCTTCAAACGGATCACGTCCTTCGGAGCCCGCCATATCCACGACATGGATAATAATACGCGTCCGCTCAATGTGCCGCAGAAATTCATGTCCCAGCCCAATACCTTCATGAGCTCCTTCAATCAAACCAGGCAAATCCGCCATCACAAAGTTACGATGATCCCCCACATCCACAACGCCCAAATTCGGAGTAATCGTTGTAAAGTGGTATGCCCCAATTTTCGGTTTTGCGGAAGATACAACCGACAACAAGGTAGACTTCCCTACACTAGGGAACCCGACCAAACCTACGTCAGCCATTACTTTTAACTCAAGCGTGATATAACGTTCTTGTCCCTCTGCGCCGTTCTCAGCCAACTCAGGCGCTGGATTATTCGGTGTAGCAAAACGGATGTTCCCGCGTCCTCCGCGTCCTCCTTTAGCTACGACGACTTGTTGACCATGACGTGTCATATCTGCTACTACTTCACCAGTATCATCATCTATGATGACCGTTCCCGGTGGTATACGTACGATCATGTGCTCCGCATTGGCTCCGTGTTGGCTTTTGTTACGACCTTTCACTCCACGCTGGGCTTTAAAATGACGTTGGTACCGAAAATCCATCAAGGTACGCAAACCCTCATCTACACGGAAAATTACGTCTCCACCATTCCCTCCGTCACCACCACCTGGGCCACCTTCAGGAACGTATTTCTCACGGCGAAACGCAATTAATCCGTCCCCACCGTCACCGCCTTTAACAAAAATCTTCGCTTTATCTACAAACATGGTTACACCTTCCTTATGTCTGGCACTGCATCCGAATTTGAAGCATTTCGCCCGTAGGGAGCTTCTCTGTTCGAATGCGTTCACTTCCGAGTACGGATCTGACCCGCTTCAGGATATTCAAATCCGCAGGTATGTCACTTCCTTCAAAACGGACGATAACATCATTCTGATCCATACCGAAAAAAAGTGTCAATCTGCGCACTTCTCCCCAGGACGACCGGCCCCCGCCATATTGATACGCACGCACCGTTTCTATGACGGCCGAGGCAAGCGACTCGCCGTCTTCGGGAGACATGACAGCGTCTAACTTTAACTGCTCCTCAACCTGTACCGACAACTGTAAATTACCGGCGTTCACGCGAAAAGACTGCAAATAAAACACCAGTGAGGGAATACCCAACTTAGATATTTTACTGTCTTCCGCCACGCGCCCTTTTATTGTTTCCACATAAGCAACAGATTTATCATGCTTATTCATACGAATATATCCATAAAGCACCTGCAAGTCATTCATCCAGTCATGCCGATGATGGTTAAGCATTGAAATCGCTGTACGCTCAAAAGAACGCAAAGCAGCTTTCCGCTCATACTCGACCTGTCTTTGCGTATACCACATACCAAAGCATGCAGCAACTACAGACCATACTGCTAATAAGATAATCGTTAATACTTCAGGATAGAGCAGTGAAAAAACCAAAGGAATCAGAATGGAACCCAACGCCAGATAAGGCGCTCTTATCCGCTGGAACATGGCTTCTCTCCGTTCTGCGAAATTAAATGGATTATTAAAGAACCTTAATCCAGTATAGCACAGACTAACTTTCCAGTTCATTACCATCATGCAAAAAAGCCTCCGACAAAAGTGCCGGAGGCTTTTCAGCGTGTCTAAGCCGCTATTAAGCTTCTACAGTAGCTGCTACTGGAGCAACGTCGATCGGGTAGATGCTCACCTTTTTGCGATCACGGCCCCAACGTTCGAACTTCACAACGCCGTCCACTTTCGCGAACAGAGTGTCGTCCTTACCGATGCCCACGTTCGTGCCCGGGTGAATTTTCGTTCCGCGTTGACGAACCAGGATGCTACCGCCGGTAACTGCTTGACCGTCAGCACGTTTCACTCCAAGACGTTTCGATCTACTGTCACGTCCGTTCTTTGTGGAACCTACACCTTTTTTCGATGCGAATAATTGAAGATCCAATGTCAATTTCAACATGATGTCTACCTCCTTCTTTGATTATTTTCTATTTGAATATACTTACCGTATGATTCAGCAATACTTGTCAGCATAATCACCATGGACTCCAGCAACAGTTGAACCTGTGCGTTCGCATCATGATAACTTTCAGGAGAAAGATACGCACTTAAAAAGCCGTTTTCCATTTCCGTTTCCATCTCAACGTCCGTAAGAGCTCCAATCGAATTGACAGTTCCTACCGTTACCGCTGAAACGCCAGCACATACGATATCCTCGCCAGATTTAGCGAAATTCGCATGCCCTTTAACGGAAAACCCCTGTATGCTGCCATCCTCCAGTCGTGTAATACGCACGATAATCACTTATCGCACCCTCTTACGCTTGGATTTTTTCAATCGTCACTTTCGTGTACGGTTGACGATGACCTTGCTTCACATGGTAGTTCTTTTTAGGTTTGTATTTGTATACGATGACCTTTTGACCTTGACCATGCTTCTCAACTTTAGCTGTTACAGAAGCTCCAGAAAGAAGCGGTGTACCTGCTGTCAAGCCATTGTCGCCGGACACTGCCAGAACACGATCGAACGTTACAGTTTCACCATCATTAGCTTCCAACTTCTCGATGAACAATACGTCGCCCTCTTGAACTTTGTATTGCTTACCACCTGTTTCGATAATTGCGTACATTTGCTTGCACCTCCTTATGTCTCAGACTCGCCTAATAGCAGGTGACAGATTCCCTTAGGATACTGTACTTCAGTACCTGATTGGAGCGGTTACAGCATGTGCAGCCAATCTTACGCATCACACATACTAAATGATTGTAGCACAAGCTTTGTACACATTCAACCTTTAGTTTTAAAATGATTTTTGGTTTCGCACCGCTCTACACGAGCGTCTTTTCCTCACGCACTTTTTTACGGGTCATTTCCAGCAAACCTAACCGCGTCCAACCGACAACATAAGATTTGGTCCGATCCTTCTTCAATCTTGCTTCCAGCACAGAGGATACTTCCCGACGATTCTCCTCTTGTTCCATGTCAATAAAATCAATGATGATGATACCACCAATATCACGCACACGTACCAGGCGGGCAATCTCTTCGGCTGCTTCAATGTTAGTCTGGGTCACCGTCTCTTCCAGATTACTGCCTCCCGTAAACTTCCCCGTATTCACATCAATGACGGTTAATGCCTCCGTATGATCAATGACAATATAACCGCCGCCCTGCAACCATACCTTTCGCGCAAAATCGCGTTCCAGCTGCTCATGAATGCCATAAGCTTTAAAAATTGTTTCTTCTGCACCACGAAATATACTTACATGAGCTTTCGCAGGACCAATCTGTTGCAGCATTATTTCTGCGTCCTTTGCTTGCTCTTCACTGTCAATAACCAGTTCATCCTGTTCAGGTGTAAACACATCCCTAATCAATCGCTGAACGATACTTAAATCCCGATGTAATTCGCACGGAGCCGAGTGTTCACCAGCTTTACGCTGAATAGCCGCCCACTGCTTACGCAATTGATTTAAATCATTTTCAATCGCCTCTATACTCATGTCTTCCGAAACGGTACGGATTATGAGTCCTTCCTCACTTGTGCGTAGCTGCTCTCCCATTGCTTTCAAACGGGTACGTTCGCCCTCACGTTCGATCTTCTTGGATACGGCCACATAATCAGCACGGGGCATATATACGATCCAGCGACCCGGAAGTGAAAAATGAGTGGTGACCCTGGCTCCCTTGCTACCAACAGCCTCTTTTAATACCTGCACTACAATTTCCTGCCCCACCTTTAACACTTCTGAAATGGATGGCTTTACCTCCGGCTGCTTGTCCAAATGAGCATGAAGTACGTCATCTACATACAAAAAGGCATTCTTTCGCTGTCCAATGTCAACAAAGGCGGCTTGCATACCTGGTAGCACATTGACCACCCTCGCTTTGAAAAAAGAACCTAGAATTCCCCGTTTTCGCGGTAGTTCAGCCGCATATTCAACCAATCGTCCCTCTTCCAACAGCGCCATTTGGGTCATCTGCTGCTGGCATTGTACAATCATTTGCTTCATGGTTTTTCAACCTCTCTGGATACAGCCTCTTCCTTAACTCATAAAACATTATTTGGGCTTGGGTTCTCCACCATCTGGCGGGCGTGTCGCAAAATAAGAGCGAATAAGACGTTGCTCCGGCAGTACGGCTACAATCCGTCCCTGTTCATTCATAACATAAACCATATGATACCGATCTCTTCTGAAAAGACGCAAAATAGGCTCCAAATGTTTCACTGGCAGGGATACAATAGGTAAGGCAATACTCCCCTTAGCTACTTCGCGGTAAAAAAGCTCGTCCCTCCCCAGCAAAAACCGTATAAAACGGTAAGGGATATTCCGATAATCCACAATATTAGAATAAAGCAAAAAAATCCCTACCGCCAGCAGATTTAAATGCATAGGTCCATTTTGCCTTAACAACGGTGAAATACCATACATACAAAATAGCAGACTCGTTACGATACTGGCTCTAAAAGTCCACACTAATGTGCGGTGATAAGAACAAGATAAGCTAATCAATGACTGTAATATTTTCCCACCATCAAGTGGTAAAATGGGCAGCAAATTAAACAGTGCAATAACTGCATTCCCCTGAATTATATAATTTACATAATCATACTCCAGCCCACTCACATTTCTGAACCACAAAAGGATGATGATCATGATTCCGTTTTGCAGGGGCCCCGCTAGCGCAATGACAATCTCCTTCCACGCATTGAGCTTCCCCTGATCCTCAATGACCGCCACTCCTCCAAAGGGTAACATCTGTATGGAAAGCACCCGCGCGCCCAACAACGAAGCAGCTGTCGCATGACCTAGCTCATGAATAAACACCAATGTAAATAAAGTTATGATCTCGATAAAATGTCCAGTTAATATAGAGGTCAGCATAACCAATACAAACAGTGGATGTAATGATAAGGTCACCCCTCGGACATTAATCAAGGGCTACCACTTCCGACGGGTCAATGTATTGATCCCCTCTCTGAACTGCCAAAAACAAAGTTGCCGCCTCGCTGCCACTGTGACTTGCTGGCAGTACACCGATCTCATCTCCCTCCTGAACCCAGTCGTTCACTTTTAAGGTAGAGCGGGAAAGCCTTCCGTAAGTTGCTGTGATACCGCCAGTGTGTCGAACTGTAACCGAAATCCCGCTTTTGGGATGATTTAATATGTCTAATACTCGTCCTGCATCTATACTTTTAACAGCGATTGCCCCGTTGTCGGTAACATTCGGCGTAATTTCTACTCCTTTAAGGCTCAGTACAAAAGGCTGTGTTATGTTGCCTTCGATCGGTGGAGATCCCTTTCGACTTGCATCAACCTTGTGCGTTTCATGCTCCTCGCCAAAAATCGGCAAAAAGGAAGGAGCTCCGTCAAAATAAGTTTCATACCATTGTCCGACGGCTGCAAAATCCATATCCTTATTCAAGGCATCCGCAATAAACATTCTCAAATTCACTGCATAGGGAATATCCCAACGAAACATTCCCCATACCATTCCAAATAACACCGTTGCTATGACTGATCTTCGCCAAAAGGAAGTCCAAAAAGACGGACCACGATTCGTCCCAAAAGATTGCTGCCAGCGTTGCCGCTCATTTTTCCACTCAGTTTCTGGGTCTCTGGGCGAGTTGGCACTGACTATAGGCATCGACTTCATATCTTTATCCCCGTGCCTGTTCTGATATATGCCAGAGGGATACGTCTCCGCTTTGCTTCCCGCGATTAGCTGCTGTATACGTTCTTCTCTGCGCTGCTTGATTCCGGAATTTTTATTCATCCTGTTCAGCCCCCTCAGCGAGGTATGTTTGATACATCTTATGAGGACGGGCTTCAACTTATGTTGTCCGGTTAGGGAATACGCACCTAAAAATCAAAAAAAACCGGCGCTCGTGCACCGGTTATGTTTTGTATTTATGATATTTATGTAGTGACCCTAAATTTTGAGAAACTGTATTATGGAAATTAAAAAAACAAACCAAAAACACTTAAATAAGATTACTACTTATTTAAGTGTCTAGTATTACAAATGAATACTACTACAGCTCCTACCTTAGAACCAATGGAAAATCACGTAGGAAGTGTAGAAGCAATTTACCAGTCATAACTTCCTGTTTTCCTCATCCACCCATACCAAAAAACTTCTTAAAGCGTGTCATCACGCTTTTCTTCTGGTCCAGCTGCATGAGGGGCACTGTATCGCCCAAAATCCGTCTCGCAATGTTACGGTAAGCAATCGCAGCCTGTGAATCTGGATTCATAACGGTAGGCTCCCCTGTATTAGCTGCTTTAATTACCATTTCATCATCCGGCACAATCCCAATAAGGTCTATGCTAAGCACTTGTAAAATCCCGTCAATATCCAGCATATCTCCGGATTTAACCATGCTATTGCGAATGCGGTTAACCACCAACTTGGGTGATATCACATGTGAGCTTTCCAGTAAACCAATTACCCGGTCTGCATCGCGTACGGCTGCATTTTCCGGAGTGGTCACAACAATGGCCTGATCCGCTCCGGCAATGGCATTTTTAAAGCCTTGTTCAATACCCGCAGGGCAGTCGATCAATATATATTCAAAATCCTTTTTAAGCTCCAAAATAATATCCTTAACCTGCTCCGGCGTAACAGCACTCTTGTCCTTGGTTTGAGCGGCTGGCAGCATATACAGCTCCTCAAAACGCTTGTCCTTAACCAGTGCCTGATTTAAACGGCAACGACCTTCCGCTACATCAACAAGGTCGTAAATAATCCGGTTTTCCAGACCCATCACAACGTCTAGATTACGCAAACCGATATCCGTATCAACCAAACATACCTTTTTGCCGAGCAGTGCAAGCGCTGTTCCTATATTGGCTGACGTCGTCGTTTTGCCGACGCCGCCTTTTCCTGAAGTGACGACGATAGCCTCTCCCATGTGCTACACCCCTTTGAACACGTTAAAATCGCGGCCCAGACGCACAATATTGCTCATTTTATCTATTTGCATAGCGCCATCCTTGAGATACGCAAATTCCATACCGGATTCACGTGTCTCCCATTCGTCTGGTGGACGGCTGATCATTTCGGAAATTCGCAGCTGTGTCGGTGCAAAATAGGAAGCCGCAATAATCGCTTCACTATTTCCCTCCATCCCTGCATGCGCCATGCCTCGCAAAGCGCCGAGGACATAAATATCACCAGTACATGTTATAATTCCACCCGGGTTTACATCTCCCAAAAAGAGTAGGTTCCCATTGTGATGAAGCACTTGACCAGAACGGATAATCCCTGTCACCGTGTGAATAGGGGGCTTTCCCTGCACTTCCACAGGCAGTCCAGGTGATTCTACAGACCTGATGAGCAGATTCCCCTTCTGCTTCAAAATCTCCAGAATACTTTCCTTCTGTTCCTCTGTCACTTCTCGGCTTCCCAGCTTAATATCCACATGAATGATCGGGCCTGTTAAAATATTTTGATGACTGTGCTCCAGCTTAAAACGCAGCTCACCCAGCAAATCCTCAAACTCGCATTGATCGTCCAGCAGGAATACCAGGCCATCTTTGATGCCTTTAATCGTGACATGATTCGATTTCACCGCCATTAGCCTGTCCCTCCTATCTCAATCATTTCGTCCCCGGGACGTCAAATCCCTGCTAACCCGGACAAAATGTGTGTAAAAAGACCTAGACAGCCTCTTCCTTTTTCACACGGGTACCCAAACGCTGCAATTGCTTGCGAACTGGGACATAAATGATGAGGGCGAACAGAAAATGGATAAATAAATCAGGAATCATATACTGAGCAAGTGCCCAATTGAAAGTCTGATGATTCAGCTGGAACAACTGATCAATAGCAAATAGCATAGAATCCAGCAGGAAACTACCAATCAACACGGCTGCCATCATAATGGGCATCTGCGCACGTCGAGCTGTAAAAACAAGCCCCAATAAGTATGCAGACAACCCCATTGCAAAAGAATAAGGTCCAATGATAAACCCGTAGAACACTACATCATGAATAAGTCCAAAAACAATACCTAGCACCAATGCTGTATGACGGCTGTAATACACAGACACAAACAAGATCACGACATACACAAAATTCGGAACCATTCTTGAATGCCAACTATCCGGAAGAAGCCATGGAAGAATCGTCCCTTCAGCTATAAACAGTACAAACAGCAGCAGTATTAGAACCTGACCGCGCATCTTCATTATTCCGGTACCTCAGGAGTGTAGAGGATGAGCAATTCTTTCCAATCCACAAAGCTGGCTGCCGGTTTAATAATCGCTGTCCGTGTTTTGCCAAACTCTCCAACCTGAATCTTCTCTACCGTTCCAATCATTAGGTTTTTGCGGAATTTCCCGCCTGCGCCAGACGTAATAATCTGATCACCCTTTGCGATTGGATCTTTTTCCTCAATGCGAGTCATTTGAAATCTGTTCGTACCCGGATCATAGCTTTCAATCATACCAAACGATTGATTTTCCTTGCCCAAGACTGTCGCTGCAATGGCATAAGAATTCGGATTTTTAGGATCCAATGTAGTCAACAGTGTAACGGTGGACGTAAAATTCCCCGTTTGACTAATGACTCCTACAAATCCTTCAAGCGAACTGACTTCCTGACCAACCTTCGCTCCGTCCTTCTCACCAATATCGATCACAAGCGTTTTGGAATCATTGCTGACACTGTTCACTTGAGCAACACGATAATCATAATTATTCTTCGCCTTTTGCGTTTGGGTGAACTTCAGTTCATTCTGCAGTCTGGCATTTGTTTCAACATAATTATGGGTCTGAATCTGGTCACGAGTCAGCTTTGCTACAGCAATTTTTAACCGTTCATTTTCTTCGTAGATGCTGCGCATATTTCCGATATCTTCAAAGAAGCCCGCTATTGCTGAAGCGGGCCTGTAAAAGATACCTTGCACAAAGCCAATTGAATCTCTGGCGAACTTCTCGGGCCAGGTTAAGGAATTTCTCTGTCCAAGTGTAATCCCCATAAGGGCAATAAACAGAACGATTCCGATCAATAGAACAAATAGTCTTTTATTGCCAAACAGCTTAAACAGTTCCTACACCCCCGATTCAACGTTTGGAACGGACGGCAGAACTGCTGCGCGATTTGAACAAATGAATATTTTCCAGCGCTCTGCCTGTACCGATTGCCACACAATCCAGAGGATTTTCCGCTACGATCACCGGCATTCCGGTTTCACCTGCCAACAGCTTGTCCAGATTACGCAGAAGTGCTCCACCACCAGTAAGTACGATTCCTCTATCCATGATGTCCGCTGCCAACTCGGGAGGGCATTTTTCCAGTGTTACTTTGACCGCATCCACGATTGCATTGACTGTATCCGATAACGCTTCGCTAATTTCATCAGAAGTAATCGTGATCGTCTTCGGCAAACCTGTTACCAGATCACGTCCGCGGATTTCTGAGGTTTCCACTTGCTCTAATGGCATAGCTGAACCAACTTCCATTTTCAGTTGCTCTGAAGTCCGTTCACCAATCATCAGATTGTATTGGCGCTTCACGTATTGGATGATGGACTCGTCCATTTCATCGCCAGCCACACGCACGGAGCGGCTTGTTACAATCCCGCCCAGGGAAATGACTGCCACTTCGGTTGTACCTCCACCGATATCGACAACCATACTGCCTGTAGGCTCCCATACAGGAAGATCAGCGCCAATTGCTGCTGCAAACGGCTCCTCTATCGTATATGCCTCTCTTGCGCCTGCTTGCTTCGTCGCATCTTCAACAGCACGCTGCTCCACCGCAGTAATGCCTGAAGGCACACAAACCATCACGTTCGGATGGCGCGGAAACAAAGAGCGTTGTGCTTGCGCCTGACGGATAAAATATTTGATCATCGTTGCTGTCGTATCAAAATCAGCAATGACACCGTCCTTCATCGGACGAATCGCACGTATATTTCCCGGTGTGCGACCGATCATTTTTTTCGCAGATTCACCAACAGCCTCAATGGTTTTTGTATCTGTACGCAAAGCGACTACAGATGGTTCACGAACCACAATTCCTTTACCTCTTACGTATACAAGCGTGTTTGCCGTCCCCAAGTCTATTCCCAAATCTTTTGTAAAGCCACCCAGCATGATGTAATCTCCTTTTCTCTTCCCTGAAATCTGTTATCCATGTATAAACGGTTTATTCAGGCCGGATTATCCGGTCGTATTTAAATGTTTGATTTAAATATTATATTATATCAGACCTTGTTCCTTCAAACTTACAAAGGTCCCGTCCCCGATCACAATATGATCAAGCACGTCGATACCTACGATGTTGCCCGCTTCCATCAGGCGGCGAGTCAACTGGACATCCTCCGGGCTTGGCTTCGGATCACCGCTCGGATGGTTATGAGCGCAAATGATTGAAGCGCTGCTGCATTTGATTGCTGCCCGAAATACTTCACGAGGATGCACGATGGCAGAATTCAGGCTACCCATAGATAGTGTTTCCTGAGCAATGACATGATTTTTAGTGTTAAGGAACAAGCATACAAAATGCTCTTTCTGCAAATAACGAAGCTGCTCAAACAGCAGATCAGCCACATCCCGCGGGCAACTAATCACCGGGGTCTCCAAATGGCGAGACAATGCTAATCGACGCCCCAGTTCGATACCCGCTTTTAGCTGTATCGCTTTAGCATCCCCAATGCCCTTAATCTGGGTCAACTCGCTCAAGCTCATATCCACCAGTTGACGCAAATTTCCTGCCTGCTGCAAAATACGCTGCGCTAAATGCACCGAAGACTCATTTTGCGTTCCTGTACGCAGCAATATTGCCAGCAACTCCGCGTTGCTTAAGGCATCCGCCCCATATGTCATCATGCGCTCTCTTGGTCGTTCTTCATGGGGGAGGTCGCGAAGCATCAGTATTGGCGACTCCAGCATATGTTTATCCCCTTTATGGACGCAACACATTCACTCCAAAATCGGACAGCATGTCCGACAGCAAGGAAAGCGGCAATCCTACGACGTTAAAATAACAACCCTGAATAGATTCCACCAGCGTAGCACCCATGCCTTGAATGCCATACGCTCCTGCTTTGTCAGACGGTTCACCAGTATTCACGTATGCCACAATTTGCTCTTGACTCAGAGGCTTCATTGTAACCTCCGTTTGGCGATGTCTGACAAGCATTTCGCCGGTTCCGGTATGTATGCAGGCTACCCCGGTGTACACACGGTGTGTCCTTCCCTGCAATGCAGTCAGCATGCGAACCGCGTCCGCATGGTCGGCAGGCTTGCCCAATACCGAACCATCCAGCACGACAATGGTATCACTGCCAATCACCAGTCCGGCTTCCTTCGACTGAGCGGCAGTGTTCACGACCGCTTCGGCTTTGCGTGCCGCAAGGGTCTCCACGATTTGCTGAGGCGTCCAGCTCTCAGGCGTGCTCTCATCCGCATGACTCGGCACCACCTCAAAGGGGAATCTCAAAAATGCGAGCAATTCCTTCCTTCTTGGTGAAGTCGATGCCAGAATAATGCGGGGCGTAATTTTCCCGTCCATAAGGGAAGCTCCTTTTCATCAGTTAGAGCCTGCGGTACAGCCAGAACGCGGCAATGATGCCGATCAGACTAAGCAGGCTCAATTCAAAATTTATCGTTATGTTGTAGCTGATAATATCCAGGTCCGCTCTCGGCGACCAAGATATCCTAGTGGGGTGGGTCAGAAAGGAAAGGAACTTGATCGATTGAAGAGCTTTGGCAATCCATGCACCCAAGAGCCAACCGAGCAACAAAAACAGTATAAGCATTCCTACATTTTTTTTCATCCTGATCTTCCCTCGCCATTTTTTGACACCTTCATTATTATACGGTGATTTGTACTGCAATACAAACAGAAATCCGGCATGGGGAACTATTTCCAGTTCCTTGCCGGAAAATATGGTTAGCTTATTGTTTTATGAATTGGATAAATTCCCTCTCACGCAAAACATATTCCATCATGGAGGATTGAATCTCCCAAATGTGTTCCTTGGCTGTGTTCTTGTTATATTCCCCAATTGCAGAGATCGCACTGTTCATCGCCTTTTCAAGTGAGGTTGCGGAGACAGCCGCTTCCTTCGAAAGCCCAGTGGGAAGTGCAGTGATATTTTGTGTCCACTGCTGATGCAGGTCGTTCAGCTCCTTCATGTCGGAGGCTGGCACCGTATTCGCACCTCCTTCTCCGAGCAAGGTTGAGGAAAGTCCGCTCAACTTACCCACCAATGAACTGCTTAACTGAAAAAAGCTAGTGAGTTTATCACCTTCGCCTCCGTAAGCTGCTTTTTCGAATCCAGGCAATTCAAGCTCACGAACATACAAATCGACTCCTTGTGTTTTCAACTGATTGCTGAGCAACTTGGCTTGCTCCCTATCCGGCGATATTCCTGCATATACCCGGTTTTGGTCCTCGGTATCCCCTCCTGCTGCAATGCCTGCCTTCAACAGTTCTTCTTTTGCTTGTAAGGCCCGTTCTGGAGTGCTGAAAACCCCATATTGCAGCAAATAGTAGGTTTGTGGAGGTACCTGAGCCTCTATGACAGTGACAGGGACAGAGTTCTCTTTTGCAGATATTGCATCCACACCAACAGATTCTTTAAAGACCGGTACAGCCTCCTCTACTGAAGGATCTGATCCCGGGACCATGCCTCCTCCGTTAAACAGTAACAACATAATATATCCAAACATGCCTCCAGTCACCAGCGCGCTGGCTACAGAGCCAACCAGTTTCCATCTTGAAGGGTGGGGCGGACGCTTTCTGTACTCTTGGACAGAATGATAAGCTTCCTCATCCTCTTCCAGGCTATCTGGTAGAACTTCCGCATCTGACCAGGAAGCCGCCGAACGGCCAAAGGGGTCCTCCCATCCCTCTTGTACTCTTAATGTTGGAGCAAAACGCCGACTTGAAATGCGTTTGTTCAGATCCTCAGGCTCGTTGATCTCTGATTCTTGCGTAGCTACAGTATTTTTCTTCATTCCTCTGTTCCGTTCCGTTCCTTTATGCGAGTTATCAGTTTCACGCTGTTCGTTCGTAATCGACTCGTTTTTGTACGGAAGCACCTGTAGCTTATCCTCCCGGCTTGTCTCCGGCAACTGTTGGTCGAACCGGAATGTCATCTTGGTCTTGTTCATGGATGCACTCCCTCCTTGTCCCATACTTCCTCATAGTCTGTTGTATGAGTCAAGCTAAGAATATATACCCCAGCATTACAAAAAAAGGGTATCCCGAAACACAGTCGTGTTCGGAATACCCTCGAATAAATGTAATTCATTGGCGTAACGGCTCATTTTTATACGTATTACACTTGCTGTCCGCGAAGATGGCGCGCTAACGCGTCACCTGCTTTCCAGATATCTCCCGCTCCCATCGTCAGCACAAGATCACCCGGCTGTAAGCGATCTTTCAACTCCTCGATCACAGCTTCTTTGGTCGGCAAATAGATTGCATTCGCATTGCTGTTTTGGACGATTAAATCCACGAGCTTGGAAGAATGCACGCCTTCAATCTGTTTTTCTCCCGCTGGTGAATAAATATCGGTAATTATCACTTCACTAGCCTCGCTAAACGCGCGGCTGAACGCATCGAGCAGGAAAAAGGTGCGGCTATAGCGTTGCGGCTGGAATACAGCAATAATACGTTTGCCAGTCGCTCTCGCTGCGCTAATCGTAGCCTCAATCTCTGTTGGGTGATGCGCATAGTCATCAATAATCAGTATGTCATTGCTTTCACCTAGTACTTGAAAACGACGCTTCGCGCCGTGAAATTCCACAATTGTCGCAGCGATTTGATCGAATGGAATCCCTGCTTCCAAACATGAAATCACAGTCGCCATCGCATTATACATGTTATGTTTACCCGGCACTGATAGTTCGATCGTTCCGAGTGCTGTTCCCTTGCGGCTCATAGTGAAGCTTAATCGACGGTCACCTAATTGGATATCTGTCGCCATATAATCCGCTTCATGCTCCACTCCATAAGTAATGACCCGAGTCTGGAGTTGAGGCAGCATTTCCCGGATGTTCTGATCATCTGCGCATACAATAGCCGCCCCATCCGGTCGAATTTGACTCAAAAACTGTACATAGGCACTTTTCAGACGATTAAAGTCGCCATCGTAATTTTCCAAATGATCCGCTTCAATATTGGTTACGATGCCTTGCCAAGGATGATATTGCAGGAAAGAACCATCACTCTCATCCGCCTCAGCAACGACAAACTCGCTTTTACCTGCTTTGGCATTCGTTCCCAAATTCGTGATTTCGCCGCCAATAATATACGTTGGATCAACGTTACATCTCTCCATAACCAGAGCGATCATGGAAGAGGTTGTCGTTTTACCGTGCGCACCCGCAACAGCTATTCCCTTACGTTCGTTAAGCAAGCGAGCCAGCATCTGCGAACGGTGCAGAGTTGGAATATTCAATTCCTCCGCTGCCACCCGCTCCACATTGTCACGTGACAATGCTGTTGAATAGACGACGATATCCGCGCCTGCAATATGCTCAGGCGTGTGTCCAATATATATTTTTGCGCCTTTTGCCGCCAGTTTTTCTGTCAGCTCCTGTGATGCCACATCTGAGCCAGTCACGGTATAACCCATCTCCAGCATGACCCGAGCAATCGCGCTCATCCCGTATCCGCCGATACCGATAAAATGAACATGTTCCGAAGTAATCAACAAATTTCACCAACCTTTTTCCGAATCGGTTTGATACATAAGGGTAGCCCGTACATCCGCAATAAGGTACAGCGTGCCGGACACCACCCCCAGATCTTCCGCTTCCGTATGTGACTGAAGCAGGCCAAGAGCCTTTTTCCAGTCACCTTCTACAATTATTTTTAAATCCGTTTTGGCATAAGACGGCCGCAGCTTCTCCACGAGATGAGCCAATTCAGCGGCATTCATTTTGCGGCGAAAATCGGGCTCGGTCAGGATAAGCGTATCCACTAGTGGCAGTATATGCTGCAAGTATGCTTCATGATGCTTGTTTGACAGCATCCCCATCATTAAAACCAATTTTTTGTACGAATACACTTGAGGAAGACTCTTGGCCAGCGTCTGTGCTCCTTCTGGATTATGAGCTCCATCAAGGACAATCCTCGGCGAGGCACTGACTTGTTCGAGACGCCCTGCCCAGGCAGTTTGCCTAAAGCCCTCCAGCAGTTCTGCATCATCCAACACAAAAGCCATATACTGACGTAGGACCTCAAGTGCCATCATAGCTCCTGCCGCATTAGAACATTGGTGCTCGCCTAACAACGTGATGTCAATTTCCATATGTCGGAAGGGCCCCGCGAATGAAAAGGTCTGAGCTGTTTCATCCCCATTTAGCCGTTCATACGTAAACTGTTCTCCTGCCAGGTACAAGGTAGCTCCTTGCTTTGCCGCCGTTTCACGTATGACCTGAATAGCCTCGGGTTGGGAAACACAACTGACGACAGGTACACCCGGTTTGATGATACCAGCCTTTTCCCTTGCAATCTGTTCGAGCGTATCTCCCAAAATATCCGTATGATCATAGCCGACATTCGTAATAACCGAGACGATTGGACTCACGATATTAGTTACATCCATCCTTCCCCCGAGACCTGTCTCCCATACCACAACATCTGGGAAAGATACCGTAGCATAGTATAAAATAGCCAACGCTGTCGATACCTCAAACATCGTAGGTGATCCCAATTCACTATCTGCGATTTCTTTCACCAACGGATACAAGCGATTGGCAAGCAAAACCAGCGTTTCATCGGGAATATCGGTCCCATTGAATTGAAAACGGTTCGTAAATCGGGTGATGTACGGAGATGTAAAAGTTCCGACATCGTACCCACATTTCAGTAGCACAGAGGTCAGAAAGGCACAAGTCGAGCCTTTACCGTTGGTTCCCGCAATATGCACAAACTTCAGATGTCGTTGCGGATCACCCAACTTACTCATTAGCTGTTCAATTCGTTCCAATCCGGGTCTGATGCCAAACGGAATCAAGCCGTTAATCCATTCCACTGCTTCATCATAGCTTTGTAAAGGAGCCGTATCTCCGCCCCTGATCGTATCTGACATCCTCTTCACCTTCAGGTCATTTTATTGTGAGTGAAATTATCCCTTGAGTTCTTCAATACGTGCGATAACTTTAGCGCGCTTATCTGAGTAATCGGCTTGCTTGGCCTTTTCTTCCTCGATGACTTTAGCTGGTGCCTTCGCCACAAAGCCTTGGTTAGATAACTTTTTCTCCACGCGCTCCACTTCACTGTTCAAATGCTGAAGTTCTTTTTCCAGTCTGCTAATTTCCTGGGCAATATCAAGCAGTCCGGCCAGCGGCAGGTATAGCTCTGCGCCGCTAACTATAGATGTCATCGCTTTATCTGGAACGGTGAATTCTAATCCTGCGTCGAATTCAGACGTATTACAGAATCTACGTACATATTCCCCATTGCGGTTAATGATATCGAGAACGGCTTGATCGCCGGGTTTTATGAGTAATTCAATTTTCTTACTCATCGGCACGTTGACTTCAGCGCGGATATTGCGTACAGCGCGAATTACGTCGATCAGCAAATTCATTTCAGCGACTGCATCCTTATCCTCAAAAGCCGGATCATAAACAGGCCAAGCGGCCAGTGTAATCGTTTCTCCCTCATGCGGGAGATGCTGCCATATTTCCTCAGAGATAAACGGCATGAACGGATGAATCATGCGCAGCGTCCGATCCAATACATATGCAAGTACGGATTGCGTTTTCTTTTTCGCCTCTGCATTGTCGCCATATAGGGAAAGCTTCGCAAACTCAATGTACCAGTCGCACAAATCATCCCAAATAAAGTTATACAGAAGGCGGCCTGTCTCGCCAAATTCATAAGCATCTATTAGACGCGTGATGTCGCGTGAAGTTTCGTTTAGACGATGCAGGATCCAACGATCAGCGGTGCTCAAGTCACCAGTAATGTCTATATCTGCCGAAGTGACGCCTTCCAGATTCATCAGCGCAAAGCGTGACGCATTCCAGATTTTATTGGCAAAGTTACGGGCCTGCTCCACCCGCTCCCAGCGGAAACGAAGGTCTTGCCCAGGCGTGCTACTGGTGGAGATCATATAACGCATGGCATCGGTACCATATTGGTCAATCACGTCGAGCGGATCAACACCGTTGCCGAGGGATTTGGACATTTTTCTACCGTCCGCATCACGAACCAACCCGTGCATAAGTACGTCCTTGAACGGAATCTCTTCCGTAAACTCCAGCGCGGTAAAAATCATACGCGATACCCAGAAATAAATAATGTCATAGCCTGTAACCAAGACATTAGTCGGATAGTAGCGTTTGAGGTCCTCTGTCTGCTCAGGCCAGCCCAGTGTCGAAAACGGCCACAAAGCCGAGCTGAACCAAGTATCCAGCACATCCTCATCCTGTTTTAGCTTTCTGCCAGCGTACTCAGGCAAAGTTGTAGGGTCCTCCGCCGATACAATAACTTCTCCGGTTTCCTCATCGTACCAAGCCGGAATACGGTGTCCCCACCATAATTGACGGGAAATACACCAGTCACGCACATTTTCAATCCAATGCAGATAAGTACGTTCAAAGCGATCCGGTACAAAGTTTACCCCGTTGCCAGCCTTCTGCACTTCAATCGCTTTAGCTGCCAGAGGCTTCATTTCCACAAACCATTGTGTGGACAGATAAGGTTCTACAACTACACCTGTACGCTCACTGTGGCCTACTTGGTGTACGTGCTCTTCAATACGAATCAGTACGCCTTGCTCTTTCAGATCAGCGACGATTTGCTTACGGCAATCGCTACGATCAAGGCCCTGATATTTGCCTGCTTCGGCATTCATCGTTCCCGTTTCATCCATCACCGTAATTTGTGGCAGCTGGTGACGTTGTCCCATTTCAAAGTCATTCGGGTCGTGAGCCGGTGTAATTTTAACCGCGCCGCTACCGAAATCTTTATCAACGTAGTCATCCGCAATGACCGGAATTTCCCGTCCGATGATTGGGAGCACAAGCGTTTTGCCAATCATTTGCTTGTAGCGTTCATCTTCCGGGTGTACAGCTACTGCTGTATCGCCCAGCATCGTTTCAGGACGTGTAGTAGCTACCGTAATAAATCCACTACCGTCTTTCAGTGGATATTGCAGGTGATACAGATTTCCGTTCACCTCTTTGTATTCCACCTCAATGTCCGATAATGCAGTACGTGCAGCGGGGTCCCAGTTAATGATGCGTTTACCGCGATAAATCAGCCCCTTCTTGTACAGTGTAACGAATACCTCGCGTACCGCTTGGGACAGTCCCTCATCCAACGTAAAACGCTCACGAGAATAATCGAGAGAAAAGCCCATCTTTTCCCATTGATTGTGGATGTTATCCAGATAAAGTTCCTTCCACTCCCACACTTTCTCCAAAAACTTCTCGCGGCCCAAATCATAACGTGTCAGGCCTTCTTCACGCAGCTTTTGTTCTACCTTTGTTTGGGTAGCAATACCCGCATGGTCTGCCCCTGGCAACCACAAGGCATCATAACCCTGCATCCGCTTGGCGCGAATAATAATATCCTGCAAAGTAAAGTCAAGAGCATGTCCAATATGCAACATACCTGTAACATTCGGTGGTGGAATAACGATTGTAAAAGGCTCTGCCTCTGGATGTTGCCCGGCGCGGAAATAGCCCTTTTCCATCCACGTTTTGTACCATTTTTGTTCTGCTGATTTTGGATCGTACGTTGTTGGCATTTCCAAGGTTGTCTTGTTGTCTTGTTCTGACATATCAGGATACCTCCATGATTTTTCAATTGGCAAATAAAAAAAGCCCTTCATCCTCAAAGGACGAAAGGCTGTTCTCTCGCGGTACCACCTTTGTTTCACCCCTAGTGTATGTATCCACTGATCCATTACACATGGTGTGACACTTTATGCAGATAACGGTTGCGGACCGGCCTTATTCTACCGTGAACCTCTTATCTTCCGTAGGAATTAAATGAGGAACCGTTCAAACAGGCGACTCCCGGGTGACTTCGGCCAGTAGCTTCCTGCGGAACCTCACAGCGCTGCAATTCCACTCTCTGAAGGGCTTGCTGCCTACTCTTCCCGATCTCAGTCTTTCAATAACTATACCACATCATACATTTCCCATTGACTATAGTCAACACCCGCTGTGCATTTTTCAGCAACCGGATCAAGGGATGTACAATACCTGTCCTTCTTCCACATGATGCTCCGCCAATCTGTTATACAGTTGAAGCTCACGTGTGCTGAGCTGATAACGGTCAGCTATGGTTTCCAGTGTATCCTCGCGCTGTACAATGCATAAGCGCACCTTGCGAAAAGGTGTTTCATCTTGTGTATGAAAAAAAAGGTTCTTCCACTTGGCATTCTCCCGTTCTTCTTCGGCTTTCTGATCCTGATCCTGCGGCTCCTGCTCCAATTGCTGCTGGTATTCGGCTTCCTTCACCGAACGGCTGGATTGGAGCAATGATGAGTAGACAACCGGGTCTGGCTCGTCTGCCCCTTCATCCTTTTTACTGTTAAGCGCCACACGCATCTCTGGCTTATCCTCAGTAAAGGTGTCATGGGCCTCGTGGTTCACCTGTTCTGACGCTTCAGGCCTGAAGTCGAAGTTATCTACTTGACTCTCCTCCAACTGTGGCTCCAGATAGACCTCGGACTCCGTGGCAGGATGCGGTTCATTCAACAAAGGGTCATATACTGCATTGGGAGATGCGGAAGATACTTTAGGTTCATTCCCCCCTGTCCATGCTTCCTCTTGCTGAAATCCCCACACTTCCGGAGACCCATGCTCATGCTTGACCTCTGGAGAGCTGTCTTCAACTGCTTTACCCGTCCAAGGCTCATAGAATCGGTTAGGATCTACTGCCGACTCATAAGCTTGCTGTTCCGACGATGCCTTCTGTTCTCCTTGGCCCTCAGACAGCTGTTCCCATGAAACGGACTCCTGTTGTGCTGGCACTCTGTAGGAGGTTTCAGGGTCTGTAACGTAATCGGAGGTCGAGTCATTGGTAGAATAGGCCTCTGCATGGCGATGCTCTCCATCGGCGGAATGGGATTGAACCGGTTGCTCAGGTGCATGCACTACGGTGAATTCCTCATCCAGCCAGACCGCCGTCTCCTCCGCGTGCGAGCTTTCCACGCCATGCAAAGAAAGAACACCTGTAATGTTTAGACTACGTAAAGAGAGCAGGTCCACATCAAAATTTTCAATCTCGACAGAGATATCTTCCAATCTCCCTACGCGGTTTAGCGGAATGGTAATTTCCACAGGGATCAAATGATGAAGCTCGCTCGTAATCTGTTCAGGTGTGCGGTACACGCCCTCCAGCAGCAAATGCCCTCGCAAAGCGGCATGGTCGCCGTGGGTTACAACCTGAATGCGTGGCAGAAGCTCAATTTCCTCCAACTCAGCAATCCCGGCAGCTTCCTCCGTCAAATGAATGCGTTCATAAATATCAAAACGCAAGCCTTGCGGCTGATCATTCTGTTGTTTGTTCAAGGATGGCATCCTCCTTTGGGCAGTCTCCGCACATCCTCTGACTTCTGGTCAGGCGCACGGAAACTCCATATTGCAAACCGTTTCTAGGTTCAAGTATATGCGCCAAAATAGAAGGCATGCCATCTTTTATAGCTGTTTGTGCAGCTTTTGAAAATCATCCGGCCAAGCATCCTCCACCGTAATTGTTTCGCCACTCAGCGGATGACAGAAGGTAAGACGCTCTCCGTGCAGCGCCTGCCTGCCAAAATCAGTAGCCCGACCCCCGTATAATACATCCCCAAGCAACGGGTAGCCAGCATGACTAAGATGTACGCGAATCTGGTGCGTCCGGCCTGTCTCCAGCGTCAGATATACGAGACTCACTGCACTTAAACCGCTTCCCCATACTTCCCCAAGTTCAATATGGGTAACCGCCTTCTGCCCAGTCGGAGATACACGGCGGCGCTGCTTATGATGCCTGTCCTTGCCAATAGGCCAATCCAACGTTCGCAGCGATGGAGGTACTTTCCCTCGTACCAAAGCTACATACCTGCGGCCGATATCCTTAGCTCTCATTTGCTCGTCCAGCTTGAGCAACGCAAATTCATTTTTGGCATACAGCACTGGGCCCGTCGTATCCACATCCAGACGATGTACATGCCGTACCGCCGCATGTATGCCATTCATCTCATAGTAGGATGCGACAGCATGATCCAACGTCAGCGGACCATCCTGCACAGCGCCGTCCGGATGTACTGCCATACCTGCTGGTTTATGCACTACCAGGCAAAAATCATCTTCATACAGTACCTTCAAATCATACCAACGAGGGGTGATGCCAAAGTTCATTACAGGAAAAAGGGCCAGCCGCAGCCGGTCCCCTGTAAGTTCAATCTCTTTTTCATGACGCAGTCTGCGCCACAGCTTTTCCGGTAATTCCAAACGATTCAGCAACCACTGATCTACAGCATCAGCGCTGTTTTTTTCCCCGTCTGTGACTTCCCGTCCTGGCGTGACTTCCAGCCACGGTCCTCTTCTTTTCCAGCCACCTTGCCAGCTCATAGACGTTTGAGCGCGCGATAGTTCGCCTCAATGGTAGCATCAATATCCTCTACCGTATGCACGCCCGACACAAACATACCCTCAAATTGAGATGGTGCCACACTAACTCCCTCATTCACCATTTCAGTAAAGTAACGGCGGAAGTGGTCCTGATTACTCGTTTTAGCTGTGTCAAAATTGACAACCTTTTCTTCTGTAAAAAATGGACAAACCATAGAACCCACGCGATTGATCGTGACAGGGATACCCAGCTCGCTCGCATTACGTTCGAATCCGGCTTGAAGCCTTGCTGCCCGCTCTTCCAGACGTTCGTATACTTCTGGCGTCAGCAATTTAAGTGTCGAATAACCTGCTGCCATAGCCAGCGGATTTCCGCTAAGCGTACCCGCTTGATATATTGGTCCCGATGGAGCAATCTGCTCCAGAATATCGCGACGTCCGCCGTAAGCACCTACAGGGAGTCCACCACCAATCACTTTACCCAGACAGGTAAGATCCGGCGTCACACCAAAGCGACCTTGAGCCGAATGAAGTCCAACCCGGAATCCAGTCATTACTTCATCAAAAATCAGCAGACTTCCGTACTGCTGGGTTACCTCACGCAAACCTTCCAAAAATCCAGGCTGTGGCGGTACAACGCCCATATTGCCTGCTACTGGCTCGACAATAATTGCGGCAATCTCTTCGCCAAATTTCTCAAAAGCTAGCTTCACCGAAGCCAAATCATTATAAGGGACGGTGATTGTATGGGTGGCCACGACTTCAGGTACACCCGGACTATCGGGCAAGCCTAAGGTCGCAACACCAGAGCCTGCTTTAATCAGCAAGCTGTCCGCATGACCGTGATATGATCCCTCAAATTTAAGAATTTTACTACGGCTCGTAAATCCGCGTGCGAGTCGAATCGCACTCATAGTCGCCTCAGTTCCGGAGTTAACCATACGTACAATATCCATGGAAGGAACACGTTCACAAACGAGCTTGGCCATTTCAGTTTCTGCCAACGTTGGTGCGCCGAAGCTGGTTCCTTTTACAACAGCAGCCTGTAAAGCTTTAACCACTTCGGGATGTGCATGCCCCATAATAAGCGGTCCCCATGAACATACATAGTCTAAATAGGATTGACCATCAATATCATATACGCGCGATCCTTCGCCATGGTCGATATATACAGGTGTAATCCCAACAGATTTAAAAGCCCGTACCGGGCTGTTTACGCCACCCGGAATGTATTGTTTTGCCTCATCGAAGGCTACTTTGGAGTTCGTATCCTTGCGCACTGTTCGTTGTTCATCGATCAATCTGACCACTCCTATCTTCTGAAAATAGACTTATTGCTTCAACCATCTTGCCGCATCCTTGGCCGAATAGGTAATAATCATATCTGCACCCGCACGCTTCATGCTTGTCAAAATCTCTAGCACCATTGCTTTTTCATCAATCCAGCCTTGAAGAGCTGCTGCCTTGACCATGGCATATTCACCACTAACGTTGTAAGCCACCATAGGCAGATCAAATTGATCCTTAATCGTGCGCATCACGTCCAGGTAAGAAAGAGAAGGCTTCACCATCAGCATATCCGCACCCTCCAGCACATCAGATTCCGCTTCTCGCAATGCTTCACGTGCATTAGCAGGATCCATCTGATAGGATTTACGGTCACCAAACTGCGGTGCAGAATCAGCAGCTTCCCGGAAAGGACCATAAAAAGCAGACGCATATTTGACGGAATACGACATAATCGGAATATGTGAAAAGCCTTCTAGATCCAGCCCCTGCCGAATCGCCTGTACAAAACCGTCCATCATATTAGATGGCGCGATAATATCCGCACCAGCTCTGGCCTGAGAAACGGCTGTACGTACCAGCACCTTCAGAGATTCATCATTCAATACTTCACCGCATACCTCACCATCATGCTCATGCATGTGTACCATACCGCAGTGTCCATGGTCCGTAAACTCACACAAACAAGTATCAGCCACAACCAGCAGTTCGGGATAACGAGACTTGATCAAACGAGTTGCTTCCTGAACAATACCATCGTCCACAAAAGCCGAAGTCCCTACACTGTCTTTTGTTTCCGGTATGCCAAACAGGAGCACGGCGGGAATGCCAAGCTCACTAATCTCTTTCAGTTCTTCCTCCAGCCGATCCAGAGAAAAACGGTATACACCTGGCATAGAGCTAATTTCCTGTTTCACTCCAGTGCCAAATGTTACGTAAATCGGTTGGATAAAATCAGCGGGATTCAATACCGTCTCACGCACCATACTGCGGATTGCAGCTGACTGGCGCAAACGACGATGTCTAGTAAAAGGAACACTCATGAATACAAACCTCCATTTTTTATACATTCATTAGCAAAAACAAAAAATTATAATGTCATAAGAGTACTTGATCGTTTCCAGTCACATAACGATTGAATCAGACTTTCAATGGTTGCCTTCTCTGACATAAAACTCACAGTCAAACCGGCTTGGGTAGCTGTCTCACCGGTCAAAGGACCGATCACAGCAATCGTAACTCCCTCCAGCAGCGACAACGGATCATGGATCCCCATTTGTCTGAGCGCTTCCAGAAAAAAGGTGACGGTTGAGGAACTCGTAAACGTAATCGCGTGAATGGCACGTTCCTCAAGCAGCTTGAGGAGCTCGTCATCCTGTGTGTTGGCTGCCAGCACCGTTTGATACAAATCAGCCTCGGTCACATGAAGGCCCATCTCCCTCAGCTTTTCTGGCAGCCACGACCGAGCTAGATCACCCCTTGGGAGAAATACATTCTGCCCTGCCTGCAAATCCTGCTCAAACCCTTCGAGCAAGCCCTCTGCCTGAAAAGGGCCTTCGATCTGTTCTGCCGCAATTCCGTGCGTCCGAAGCGCGGCTGCTGTAGCCGGTCCGACTGCGGCAATACGCGCTTTGAACAACGCGCGTACGTCCTTGCCCTGTTCCTTTAAGTGCGTGAAAAAGTATTCCACTCCATTAACGCTGGTAAAAAACACCCAATCATATTCAGGCAGTCGTGCAAATGCCTCTTTAATTTCCTGTTTGGTTGGCTCGTCCGAAGGGGCGACAGTCTGAATAACTGGAAATTCATAAGGCTCGCCACCAAGCTCTTCAATCCGGTGAACCAGACTGCTGGCCTGCGCACGCGCGCGAGTAACTAAAATCCGCTTGCCAAACAAAGGCATGTCCTCAGCCCATTTTAACTGTTCACGTTGATTGACCACTTCTCCGACAACGATGACGGCGGGAGGCTGAAAATTCGCGGCCTTCACCTTAGCTTCAATATCCGCCAGCGTACCCACCAGCGTATCCTGCTCGGCGCGGGTCCCCCAACGGATCAAGGCAACAGGAGTATCTGACGGCTTGCCGTGTTTTATGAGCTGTTCACTGATATAGCCGATCTTTGCTACACCCATCATAAAGATCAGTGTGCCCGTTGCGTTCGTCACTTTATCCCAATGAATACTTTTGTCGAGTTTATCCGGACTTTCATGACCTGTAATGATAGAAAGCGATGAGGCCATATCTCGGTGTGTGACTGGAATGCCCGCATAGGCGGGCACACTGATCGCTGATGTGATGCCGGGTATAATTTCATAGGAAATACCGTGTTTACGCAATAGCCCAGCTTCCTCGCCGACTCGTCCAAATATAGTGGGGTCTCCCCCTTTAAGACGAACAACTGTTTTGCCCTCCAAGGCCAAATCCACCAGCAGCTGATTAATTTCCTCTTGCTTCATGGTGTGACGATCTGGCAACTTGCCGACATATATTTTTTGGGCACCTGGCTTCATCAGTCCCAAGAGGCGTGGGCTTGCCAGCCTGTCGTACACAATGACATCGCCCAATTGAATGCATTCCCAACCCTTGACCGTAATTAATCTTGCGTCTCCGGGTCCTGCACCTACCAAATATACTTTTCCTGCCATGCTATCATCCCCTCACCTGCGCCAGAATCTGTTCCGCTCCTTTGGCTATCAAACTGGCCGCCACCGCTTCTCCCAGCTTTTGCGGATCATTTCCCTGGAGCGTTTCCTTCAAAATAAACTCGCCATCTGGCGATCCTACCATGCCCGTGAGGCTGATTTCTTGACCAGCCCAGACCGCATGAGCCCCGATCGGCACTTGACATCCCCCATTTAACACGCCCAGAAAGGTTCGTTCTGCCGCAACGGTAGCCGAGGTATCCCGGTCGTTGTAAAGGCGCAGCAAGGCCAATAGCTCTTCGTCGCTCGCACGACATTCAATACCCAGCGCTCCCTGCCCAACCGCCGGCAAACAGTCTTCTTCCGGTATATAGGACGTAATTCGCTCTTTCCAGCCCATCCGATGCAAGCCTGCTGCCGCCAAAATGATAGCGTCAAAACCTTCCGTCTCCAGCTTTTTCAGACGGGAATCAATATTACCACGCACAGGCTCCAATTGTAGATCAGGTCGCATGGACTTGATTTGACTGGCTCTGCGCAGGCTGCTCGTGCCCACCTTTGCCCCTTGAGGCAAATCCTCCAGGCTCTTGGCGCCCAATGTGATCAGGCAATCACGTGGATCCTCACGGCGCGGCACAGCGCCGTTGACAAGCCCTTCCGGTAATTCGGAAGGCATATCCTTCATACTATGTACTGCCATATCAATCTCACCAGCCAGCATGGCCTGTTCAATTTCTTTGACAAAAAGCCCTTTGCCACCCACTTTGGACAAGGTTACATCCAATATTCGATCACCCTTGGTCAGGATTTTCTTCACGACAAATTGCAAATCCATTCCATGCTCCGCGCACAGCGCGTTCAAATCTTCAATGACATGCCCGGTCTGAGTTAACGCCAGCGCACTCTGTCTGCTGCCTACCACAATTGTTCGCATGTTATTCCTCCTGATTTTGCGCAATCCATAGGTCTATTTCTTTTTCGGTCCAAGCCATAAATTCATGACGGCGTATTTGATCCAAAATTCCGCTACTCGCCAAGCGCCTCAGTAGTTTGGTCCTTTGCTGTGGAGAACTTATCTTATGTTTGATGATCTGTCGCATATCGTGCATGAAATCCAGATATGGCTCGTATTCGCTACCAAACAACGTATCCAAAGCTGATGTAATATCAGCGGTCACAGCAGGGCCAGCCCCTTCTGTGGAAATACTAATCGTCAATCTTCCTCGTCGAATGATACCCGGCGTTATAAAGTCTCCATCTTCCGATCGATCCGCCACATTTACCAGTATACCCCTTTGTCTGGCCTCATGCGCAACCTCATAATTCACTTCTCTCTGGTTCGTCGCCGCATATACAAGAAAGGCTCCCTGGAGGTCACCCTCGCGATATACGCGATTTACCCAGTGGAGCTGCTTGTGATCCGCCAGAACCTGTAAATCCGGCGTTATATTCGGGCTAATGACGGTAATGAATGCCCCACTTTCCATCATCCCCTTTACCTTTCGTTCCGCAATCCTACCGCCACCTACAACACAACAGATCCTATTCTTACAATTCAACGAAATCGGGACAAAATGCTGCAAAAGGCTTTTCACTCTCCCGTCCACTGATGAAATACAGACCAGGAATTCAGCAAAAAATTAAGAATCAATAGCGTGTAGCCCACCAATGCCCACTTTGCCATCACAAGCCCTGAACGCTGATTCAATCTTTTGCTCACTAAAAATACAATATACACGCACAAGGCAATCGCTGTCATCAGCACCTTGGTATCGAGCAAGAGACGCCAGCGTTCCTCGGCAATAATAGAAATAACGGCAACTACAATAGAGACTCCCAGCAAAGGAGTACCAATCAACAGCGCCATATGCGTATACCGATCCATCATTTCCAGACTCGGCAGGCGCCTGATCGTGTCATTCCATTTCTTTACTTTCAATTTACGATGCAAAAACAGATATAACCCCGAAAATACAGCCGCTACCGTCATTGCTACAAAACCAAGATTAGCCAGCGCAATATGAATCAGGAGCAGCCCATGCACTGTATGCCAATTTCCAAGCGGGTTGTCGAGAGGCTTCATCCATATATTGTTGAGCACTAGCACTGCAAAACTAATAATATTAAGCAGCAATACCGCAAATTCGGATCGCTGATAACGTGTCAGAATCAAAGAAATCAGTACCAAAATAACTGAGAACAGAAATAGAAAATCATAGGTCACGAAAATAGGAAGATGCCCTTCATTCCAGGTTCTTATCCCCATATAAGCAAGCTGGAGCACCAGAACGACAACAAGAAGCCCTGTACCTGTCCGTTTAGCATTCGCATTGCGACGAATCCCATCCGAGAATACAAACAGAAGGCTCAGGGCAAAAACATAAATCATTGAATCATATATAAGCATGCCTGAAGCCACGTCTGTTCACCCACCTTTACAGGCTGGCCGGCGCAAACGACGCTGGCAAAGCCTGAGCCTGAACGGTCTTTTCATGAACACCGGCTTCCGGTTTCATTAACGCAGATGCATCGCTTTTATCTACTTTCTGAGCGGCGTCATCCAAACGATCCTCCAGAGCAAAAATGTGGCTAAACATGTCTAGGGCCTCATTTCCCTGCTTTTGGACAGCCAGTTCCTTTACCCGATTGATCGGATCATGCATCATCTGATTCAGCATACTCTTCGTCAAGCGGCTAATCACTTTGCGTTGCCGTTCATCCAGCTCGGGAAGCTTATTGAACAAGCTTTCCAACGTATCCTGATGTACAGACTCCGCTTTTTCCTGTAATGCACGAATCACCGGACGCACTCCCATCGTTTTCAACCATTGATAAAACTCGCTAAGCTCATCTTCGATCATATGCTCGATTTTTGTAGCTTCGGTACGGCGCATTTCCAAATTGCTCTCCACGATCCCTTCCAGATCATCAATATCGTACAGGAAAACATTCTGTAATTCACCAATAGCCGGGTCGAGATCACGCGGAACCGCAATATCAATCATAAACAAAGGACGGGACTGTCGACGTTTCATACTTGCTTCAACCCGAGTCCGATCCAGAATATAACCCTGGGCACCTGTCGAGCTAATAACAATATCCACATCCGCCAACCGATTCATGCCTTCCTCCATCGTAACCGGCGTTCCATGAAACTTGGAGGCAAGGTCTTCCGCACGGGACAAGGTTCGGTTTGCTACAATAACCTCGGCTGCTCCGCCGCTGTACAAATGCTTAACAGTAAGCTCGCTCATTTTACCAGCACCGAGAATCAGTACCTTTTTATCGGTAAACATCCCGAAAATCCGTTTGCCCAGCTCAACTGCTGCATAGCTGACAGATACGGCACTTTCTCCAATAGACGTCTCCGAATGGGCACGCTTGCCCAATGTGACGGCCTGCTTAAACAACATATTAAACCACGTTGCCGTAATTTTCTGGGATTGAGCCTGAAGAAAAGCGTTCTTTACCTGTCCCAAAATTTGTGTTTCTCCGATTACCATAGAATCAAGACCACAAGTCACACGGAACAAATGCCGAATCGCCTGCTCGTCCTCATATATATATAAATGTTGTGTAAATTGATCACGCGGAATGCCAAACCATTGCTCCATAAAACTGCGTATAAAATAACCGCACATGTGAAGGCGGTCCACCACAACATATATTTCAGTCCGATTGCAGGTTGCGACAACTACGCCTTCCAACACACTTTTGGTAAGTTTGAGTTGTTCCAGCGCTTTTGGCAAATCTTGTTCTGCAAATGTAAAACGCTCTCTGACTTCCACAGGCGCCGTACGATAATTCAACCCAACAACGACGATGTGCATTGCAAATTCACCTGCCTAAACTGTAATAAGAATAACCACTGTTATCATAAACTATGTTAATTATATCACAGAAGTCCGAATCTCCTCCGGCTGTTTTATGAATTGTTTATGAAAATTGGATGGCTTTCATGAACATCTAGCACGTTCTGTATGATTTGATTTAGTGTAAACCACTTTTAAAACAAATAACCATGGAAATGTTCCATGGTTATAATATAGGACGCACAAATGGCTCCATAAAGAACGATTTACACTAACTCGGCCAGCTTGCACTCCGGTGATTCCACCTGAAGTTCTCCCAAGCCGCGAATCAGCTTCTTCGCATATGTTTTTTTCGGTTTTAGAACGGATACCAGGTAATCAATAGCCAGCTGCGGATCGACAGTCTCACCGCAAGTATAACAATCAATAGCGGCAAATCCTCTCTCAGGATACGTATGAATAGAGAGATGACTCTCCGACAACAGTACAAGCACGGTAGCTCCCTGTGGTTCGAATTGCTTGGATTGAACGGACATCACCGTTGCTCCGCAAGCTTCAGCTGCTTCAACTAATTGAGCCTCCAAAAGCTGCGCATCATTCAGCAATTCAAACTCAACACCCCAAGTATCTACGGCAACGTGTCTTCCGAAAGTTGAGTACTCCAATTCCATCTTTCGGTTCCCCCTTCCTAGGAATAAAATGTTTGAAAAAATTTCATCCGCTAGGACCTACGTCATTCACTTCCCGAGGGAATAACCTCTCGCAACATTCAATGTCCTGAGTGAATCCTGGTTCCTATATTCATTTTCAACGAGATTAAAAATAACATCTATGTGCAGCAAATGCAATCATTTTTTTGGAATAAAAAAGCCCCTTTCGGTAAAGAAAGGGACTACACTGCATAACGATTCATTCCATATATTCATGCCTTATTAAGCTTCAAGTGCAAATAATTTCGAGCAACTCATTCGAAGCTTGTGGTCAATCTGTTCCAACTCCGAGAAAGTGCGCGCCAAATTCCGCTGGTCAAGCAACGAATTAATGAGATGATATACGTCTGATATTTCATTTTCGACGTTCTGATGCTGAAAAAGCTGTTGCAGTTCCTGTACCGTATTTTTATATTCAAATACCAGCTTAGAGCCTGCGGCATTCTTCTCCATAATTTTACGAACCGTACCTTCATTATAAAAATACACCATAGTGAATCCTTGATACATTCGGTAAACGATGCCTTCACCCTTAAAACGAACAAAAAGTTTGCGTATAAATAGGGTTAGTTGCGGATGAATTAAGCGGCAAGTCAATTCACACACTAATGCTCCCTCTTTGGCTTCAAAAAACAAATGAACTTCCTCACCCGCACTATGCTCCAGAACGATTTCCTGACTTCCGTTATCCAGAACTTTAATGTGGTAATGCACCTGCGGATCATCCACTGCCCGCAAAAATTCGTCCATTTGAGTTTCCGACAAGGTCAATGTGGTTTTAACATACTCTGTGGCTAACCGCTGAGCCATACCAATCTCCTCAATTCTTTCCTGAACCTATAAGTTTAAGCTTTATGCTTTATGCTTTATTATACATCAGACCTACAGTGCTTTTCTTGCACATCAATCATAAATTTCCGCCATACATCGAAAAAAACAGAAAATAATGAGGTTGAGACTGCATTATCCTCCATATACACTCACTTTTCTGCTTAAAGTCCACGAGTTCCTTTAGTTATTATATATTATTCCTACCATTTTAGTAAGCTTATTTTCCCGAAGCCCGAATCATGAAAAAAGGACGCCCTTAAGGACGTCCCTAGCCTTACAATTCCGTCTGCTCTTCGTCGTCATTCTCTATATAGCTGGAGATGACAGACCACAGCTCTTCCTTGCCCATACCTTCTTCGGATGAAAAGGGGATAAACAATCCCCCGGGAAGTATTCCGAGTTCCTGCTTGATTACTTTATAATGCTTTTCTCGTCGCGTTTTAGGGATTTTATCTGCCTTCGTGCCTACAACACATACGGGAAGCCCATTATGACGCAGCCAATCATACATCATGATATCATCCTTGGACGGCGGATGGCGTAAATCTACCATTTGAAGCACCAGTTTGAGTGGCTCACGCTCCAGCAAATAAGACTCAATCATCTGCCCCCAAGCCTTGCGGGACGTTTTGGATACTTTGGCGTAACCGTAACCGGGAAAATCGACAAAATAAAGATCATCATTAATCCGGTAATAATTGAGTTGCTGGGTTTTACCTGGCGTAGAACTGGTACGCGCCAAATTCTTACGGTTAATCAACCGATTAATCAGTGAAGACTTTCCTACATTGGAGCGCCCCGCCAGAGCAATCTCTGGCAAAGCGTCCACAGGAAACTGATCGGGACCAACCGCACTTATTATAAATTCTGCTTTTGTTACTTTCATTGTGTCCTTAATTCCTCTCTAATGTACCCTTGCCTGCTCAACCAAAGCATGCTTTAGCACCTGATCCATATGGGCAACGGGGACAAATTCAACATCCTGCCGGATACTGTCGGGAATATCCTTCAAATCCCGTTCATTATCTTTGGGAAGCAGAATTTTTTTGTAGCCTGCCCGATGGGCAGCCAGCGACTTCTCTTTCAAACCACCAATCGGCAATACACGACCACGCAGAGTAATTTCGCCCGTCATAGCCACATCTTTGGATACATGACGGTTGGTCAAAGCTGAAATTAATGCGGTAGCAATAGTAATTCCCGCAGATGGGCCATCCTTCGGAATCGCCCCCTCAGGAATATGAATGTGGATATCATTTTTCTCATAAAAGTCCAGTTCAATGCCCAGATCAACTGCTTTCGAACGAGTGTAGCTGAATGCCGCCTGTGCAGATTCCTTCATAACGTCTCCCAGTTTACCCGTAAGAATCAGTTTACCGCTACCAGGTACGACCGTCACTTCAATCATCAATGTTTCACCACCGACTTCTGTCCATGCCAAGCCTGTAACCGTACCGATCTGATCCTCCAGTTCTGCAACACCGTAACGGAATTTAGCGATACCTAGATAATCCTTCAGATTATCCGGTGTGATTTGAATCGGGCCTTCGCCACCAGATACAACTGACTTCGCCGCCTTGCGGCACAGAGAAGCCATTTGCTGCTCAAGATTCCGTACACCGGATTCACGGGTATATTCGCGAATGACACGCAGTAGCGTATCCTCCCCGATAACCAGTTGTTCCTCGTCCAAGCCATGCTCTCTCTTCTGCTTGGGCAATAAATACCGATTGGCGATTTCCAGCTTCTCCAGTTCGGTGTAGCCAGGAATATATAATGTCTCCATGCGGTCCATTAGCGGACGCGGGATGTTGTGCGCAGCATTGGCTGTCGTTACAAACATCACATTGGACAGATCAAACGGCAGCTCGACAAAATGGTCACTGAACGTATTGTTTTGTTCAGGATCAAGCACTTCAAGCAATGCCGCCGATGGATCCCCTCGAAAATCGGAAGCCATTTTATCAATCTCATCCAGCAAAAATACCGGATTAGACGTTCCTGCGGTCTTCATCCCTTGAATGATCCGCCCTGGCATCGCGCCAACATAAGTCCGGCGGTGACCACGGATTTCCGCTTCATCCCGCACACCTCCGAGAGAGATGCGAACAAATTCCCGACCCATGGATTTGGCAATCGAACGGGCCAACGAGGTCTTGCCGACCCCTGGCGGACCTACAAGACACAGAATCGGTCCCTTAATGGTCTTCACTAGCTTACGTACAGCCAAATACTCCAATACACGCTCCTTGGGTTTATCCAGTCCGTAGTGGTCGTTATTGAGTACCTCTTCAGCTTTGACGATATCCAGATCATCATCGGTAAACTTGTTCCATGGCAAGCTTAACAACCAATCAACATAATTACGGATGACGCCACCCTCGGCAGAGCTTGCTGGCATTTTTTCCAGACGGTCGATTTCCTTTTCAACCTTCTCCTTCACCGGAACAGGCAACTCCAGTTCACTTAGCTGGTTGCGTAGTTCTTCAACTTCTCCTGCGCGACCTTCCTTCTCACCAAGTTCCTTCTGAATTGCCTTCATTTGTTCACGCAGATAATACTCCTTCTGCGTCTTTTCCATCTGCTTCTTCACACGCTGGTTGATTTTACGTTCCAGCTCCAGTACTTCACGCTCATTGTTCAAAATATCCAGAAGCTTCTCCAGACGCTGAGTAACGTCGATCGTCTCCAGTATATCCTGCTTTTCCTTAATTTTGAGCGTCAGGTGACTTGTGATCACGTCTGCAAGCCGTCCTGGCTCCTCAATATCGGATACCGCAGCGAGAGTCTCTGGTGTTACCTTTTTGGACAAGTTGATATAATGCTCGAACTGAGTTAATACAGTGCGCATAAGCGCATCCGTCTCAGGCTGTACGTTTTCTGCCTCGTGCAGCTCCTTCGCCATTACCTCGTAATATTCTTCATTGTCCGTATATTGAATAATCTCGGCGCGTTCCAGCCCTTCCACCAATACTCGAATGGTTCCATTAGGAAGCTTGAGCATCTGACGTACCTTGGCTACCGTGCCGACTCGAAAGATGTCCTCTTGTGTGGGTTCTTCAATATTTACTTCTGATTGAGAACACAGGAGAATCAAATTGTCTTCAACCATCGCTTTTTCCAAAGCCTTGACCGATTTTTCCCGGCCCACATCGAGATGCAGAACCATGCTCGGGTAGACCAGAAGCCCTCTTAAAGGCAGCAAAGGAAAACGACGACCTTTTGTCTTGGTGGGTCCCATCGCTTTCGCACCTCCAGTGATTCTCAGGTTCCGGATTTTACAATCCTCACGTTGCTATCTTTCATATTTTATCAAATGTTTTATGAAAAAACCAATGAAAGGGTGGTTTATCAGCAAGATCCTGTATCTGATATCGTCCCGTTATGCGTTCCATCAGCCTGTAACAAGGAAGATTGGGATGGGCGAAAAGTCTCAATTGGCGCATGCACAGGCAAATCCGACGTCATCTCTTCCCCAAACACATGTCGGAACACTTCGGTAACCGACTGTACGGGGATGACTTTTAAACCCTCAATGCTATCAAAAAGAGCTTGCCAGTTATCCTGCGGAATGATCACTTTTTTGGCTCCCGCCTGAAAAGCGGCTTCAACCTTGGCTAATACACCACCAATCGGTTTGACACGACCATGGATGCTAACTTCGCCAGTCATAGCAATTTCATGATCCACCGGAATTCCCCGCATCGCGGAAGCAATAGCTGTTGCCATCGCAATTCCTGCGGACGGGCCATCTACCGGCGTACCCCCGGGGAAATTGATATGCAGGTCGTAATTCGACGGAGCCAATCCGAGCGTACGCAAAACGGTCAGAACATTTTCCACAGAACCTTTAGCCATGCTCTTACGGCGCAGTGTGCGGGACCCACCTCCGATTTCTTCCTCATCCACGACTCCTGTAATATTATAGTTTCCCTTTCCCTCGGGAACCGGAACCGCGGTAACTTCAATTTCCAGCAGCATTCCCATGTTCGGACCGTATACAGCTAAACCATTAACAAATCCGATTTGCGGCAAGCCCGGTATTTTTCGGTCAGGACGCGGCTGAATTTGACTGCTGCCCGCCACCCATTCCACGTCGGAAGCATTGAGACGTTCCCTTTTCTCGGTAAGTGCCAAACCAGCAGCAAGCTGGATCATATTGACCGCCTCCCGACCGTTCGTTGCGTAACGCTGTACAACTTCTACCGCCTCAGGACAAGGACCAAAGCCTAGCTTGTGGACAGCGTCCTCAGCAATACGGGCAATCTCCTGTGGCTGCAAGGCACGGAAATAAATTTCCATGCACCGGGAGCGAATCGCAGGTGGCAGTTCATGCGGCGAACGGGTCGTTGCACCTACCAAACGAAAATCCGCTGGCAAACCGTTTTGGAATATATCGTGGATATAAGCAGGAGTATGCGAATCTTCCGAGTTGTAATATGCACTTTCCAAAAATACCTTGCGATCCTCCAGCACTTTCAACAGTTTATTCATCTGCGTTGGATGCAGCTCACCAATCTCATCAATGAACAGCATACCCCCATGTGCCTTCGTTACAGCTCCAGGCTTAGGCTGCGGTATACCCGCCACCCCCATCGCTCCTGCCCCTTGATAGATTGGATCATGTACTGAACCTATCAGCGGGTCCGCAATACCGCGCTCGTCAAAGCGGGCCGTCGTAGCATCGATCTCCGTGAATTTGGCATCTCCCTTGAACGGGGAGGACAGATTCTTCTTAGCCTCTTCAAGCACTACGCGTGCAGCAGCCGTCTTCCCTACACCAGGCGGGCCATAAATAATGACATGCTGCGGATTCGCACTACATAACGCAGCCTTGAGCGCGCGCAATCCGTCCTTCTGACCCACGATATCCTGTAATGTGGCAGGACGTGTGCGTTCAGCCAATGGTTTAGTAAGTGAAATTGAACGCAATTTGCGTAGCTTATCTAATTCCTTCCGGGATTCTCGATCCACCGCACTACGGTTCGTTTTCTGGCTCCGCAGGAGGTTCCAGAAATACAGACCAATAACAATCCCGAAAAACATTTGCACCAATAACAAAATCATAGTCAAGTCCATCGTATTTCCTCCGTTTCTCATCTCAGCAATTTGAAAAATGCCGCTCTATGAAAAACAGTATTTCCTTTTCCGCGATAGCTAAACGGCGGTTTTCAAAAGATCAGAGAGAAATACAAAAACACCGCGAAGAACAGTTCTGTAGCAGAGCTGCTCTCCACGGCGTATAAATGATGACAATAGATTATGACTATGCCTCTTTATAATAACTGCTTTTGCCTACACCTTCTCGGCGGTATGACGTTCTTCACGTCCAGGGATTTTCCCTGTTTCCTCATATGCCTTGACGATGATATCAATTTCTTTTTTCAATTCCTCGACCATATCAGCCTCAGGTACTTTGCGAATCATTTTTCCATAACGGAACAAAAGGCCTTCACCGCGCGCTCCGGCAATTCCGATATCAGCTTCCTTCGCTTCACCCGGGCCATTCACTGCACAACCCAGTACTGATACTTTAATCGGTACCTTGAGTTTTGCAATGTAGTCTTCTACCTCGTTAGCAATAGAGAACAGATCAATATCCAGACGTCCGCAAGTCGGACAAGAAATCAGTGTAGCTGCGTTTGTGATCAATCCAAACGTCTTGAGCAACTCACGTGCTACCTTCACTTCTTCCACCGGATCGGCGCTGAGCGAAATACGCATTGTGGAGCCGATGCCTGATGCCAGCAAAGCGCCCATACCTGCCGCGCTTTTAACCGTACCCGTAAAGAGTGTCCCAGCTTCGGTAATACCCAGATGGAGCGGATATTTAATAATTTCAGCTGCCTTCGTGTAAGCGGCAATCGCCATAGGAACATCAGACGCCTTCAATGACACGATAATGTCATGGAAATCAAGCTCTTCCAGTATCCCGATATGATACAGTGCGCTTTCTACCATCGCTTCTGGCGTAGGGTAGCCATACTTATCAAGTAAATGCTGTTCCAACGACCCGGCGTTCACACCAATCCGAATTGGAATCCCTTTTTCCTTACATGCCTTAACGACAGCTTCCACTTTTTCACGTCGTCCAATGTTACCTGGATTAATGCGAACCTTATCAATTCCATTTTCAATTGCCCGTAGAGCCAGCTTGTGATTAAAGTGAATATCTGCAACCAGCGGAATATGAATCCGTTTTTTTATTTCCTTAATGGCTGCGGCAGCTTCCTCATTGTTGACGGTAACCCGCACCAGTTGACATCCGGCTTCTTCCAAACGAAGAATCTCGGCTACAGTTGCTTCCACATCTGCTGTTTTGGTTGTACACATGCTTTGGATGATGACTTCATTGCTGCCGCCAATCGTCAGATTCCCGACTTTTACGGGACGTGTGTCTTGTCTTAAGAACATGTACTTTTCTCTCCCATTAACGCCAAACCTCCACCCCCTAAAACCTCATACAGGTTTAGTGAAGTGGAGATCCGGCTTCTCATGTTTTAGAGATCGCGAAGTATCAATCCTTAGGCGCTCTCTTCTTGTTTTTTATCCTTATCTGTACCACCGAGTTCCGGTGCGATTTTATCTTTTACAACCTGCTCATTGATGACGCAAGTAGTGATATCATCACGGGAAGGAACCTCATACATCACATCCAGCATAATGCCTTCAATGATCGCACGAAGACCACGGGCACCCGTGTTACGCTTGATCGCTTCACGGGCAATGGCTTCCAGAGCATCTTGCTTAAACTCCAAAGTAACATTATCCAGTTCAAGCATCTTCTGATACTGCTTGACTAACGCATTTTTCGGCTCAGACAAAATACGAACCAATGTGTTCTCATCAAGCGGCTCCAGCGTAGAAATAACCGGCAAACGTCCTACAAACTCCGGAATCAGACCGAATTTCAAAAGATCCTCAGGCAATACCATTGAAGTATATTCGCCTGGTTTCAGATCTTTTTGTTCGCTAGTAGCGTTAAAGCCGATGACCTTTTTACCGATACGGCGTTTAATCATTTGCTCCAGACCATCAAAGGCACCACCGCAAATGAACAGGATATTCGTGGTGTCAATTTGAATGAACTCTTGATGTGGATGCTTGCGACCGCCTTGCGGAGGCACAGAAGCAACCGTTCCTTCCAAAATTTTAAGCAACGCCTGCTGTACACCTTCACCCGATACGTCACGCGTAATGGACGGGTTTTCGGATTTGCGGGCTACTTTATCAATTTCGTCAATGTAGATAATGCCGCGTTCGGCTTTTTCCACATCATAATCGGCAGCTTGAATCAGTTTCAGCAAAATATTTTCAACGTCTTCACCCACATAACCTGCTTCCGTAAGGGAAGTGGCATCTGCGATAGCAAAAGGAACGTTCAAAATTTTAGCCATGGTTTGCGCAAGCAACGTTTTACCCGAACCTGTAGGTCCAAGCATCAAAATGTTACTTTTTTGCAGTTCCACATCATCAATTTTGTTTTGAGTATTAATACGTTTGTAGTGATTATATACCGCTACAGACAACGATTTTTTCGCTTGATCCTGACCAATGACATATTGGTCCAGAATGTCACGGATTTGCATTGGTTTCGGAATGTCTTTCAGATCTACTTCTTCTTCATGACCCAATTCCTCTTCTACAATCTCCGTGCATAACTCAATGCATTCGTCACATATATATACGCCCGGTCCAGCAACAAGCTTGCGAACCTGATCCTGAGATTTACCGCAGAAAGAACATTTCAATTGTCCTTTTTCATCATTAAATTTAAACATAGAGCCACCCCTTTACAGATTAATCGGTTTAGACAGCACCTGGTCAATGATACCGTATGCTTTTGCCTCTTCCGCTTCCATGAAGAAATCCCGGTCAGTATCACGTTCGATTTTTTCGAGGGGCTGACCCGTACGCTCTACATAGATTTGATTCAGCTTAGCACGTGTTTTGATAATCCAGTCCGCATGAATCAGCATATCGGAGGCTTGCCCCTGAATGCCACCGAGCGGCTGATGGATCATGACTTCACTGTTGGTAAGTGCGTATCTCTTGCCTGGTGCACCCGCTGTTAGCAGCAACGAACCCATACTTGCAGCCATGCCTACACAGATCGTCGATACGTCCGGCTTAATGAATTGCATTGTATCATATATACCCATGCCCGCAGTTACAGAACCGCCTGGCGAGTTAATGTACAAATTAATATCCTTCTCTGGATCTTCCGCAGAAAGGAACAATAGCTGTGCAATGACGAGATTGGCGACATCGTCATCAATCGGGCCACTTAGGAAAATAATACGATCCTTAAGCAACCGCGAGTAAATATCGTAAGATCGTTCTCCTCGATTCGTTTGTTCCACAACCATAGGGACGAGACTCATCACGACCAACCTCTTTTCTTTATTAAAATGAACACCTGTATTCATCCGCTTCCTTATGTCCCATTAAAACGGAAGCAGCAAGCATGAAACGTGAACACCTTACAAAATATTTTAACATGTTCAGAGTCTCGTGTCATATTTGCATGCGCTCATATATGCAGTGCGGGCTGTTTAAAGTACACTCTGCCGAGACCTTCTCATATTTAACCATGTTTCGTATGTATGTGCAAATATACGGTAGTGACTTATGTAAAACAAGAAAACACGACTCACAGCACTTTCCATAAACGACTAAAATTTGGGTTACCAAAGGTAAAAATAAGGCACGTAACTTTCACTACGTGCCTTATCCCTATCTAATTGCTACGTTGCAGCTTGTTACAGCATACTCCGTATATTTATCGTCTGAATTATTCAGCAGCTTCAACTGACGCTTCTACTTCTTTGCTGTTTTCCACCAACAAAGCAATTGTTTTGCGCAGTGAAATTTCTTCTTTCAGGTTAGCGAACGAGCCGTTACCTTCCAGAATGCTGCGGATTTCCTCAACTGAACGTTTGTAAGCTTCAGCCATGTTTTTCAGTTCTTCATCAATTTCCGCTTCGGAAACTTCGATGTTTTCTGCTTTAGCCACTTGCTCCAGCACGAGGTTGTTACGTACGCGCTTCTCAGCATCAGCTTTCATTTGCTCTTCCAGGTCTTCCTTGCTTTGACCAGAGAATCCGAGGAACATTTCAAGGTTCATACCTTGGCTACGCAAACGGTTGTCGAAATCGCGAACCATGTTTTGCACTTCGCTCTTCACCATTGCTTCAGGAATGTCGATTGTTGCATTCTCAGCAACTTTCTCCACTACAGCACCCTCACGGGCTGCTTTAGCTTCGTTTTCCTTACGATCCAACAATTGCTTTTTCAAGTCTTCCTTGAATTCAGCCAGTGTGTCAAATTCGCTTACATCTTTAGCAAATTCATCGTCCAGTTCAGGAAGAACTTTGCGTTTCAGTTCGTGAACTTTCACTTTGAATACCGCTTGTTTGCCAGCGAGGTCAGCAGAATGGTAGTTCTCAGGGAACGTTACTTCAACGTCCTTGGAATCGCCAGTGTGCAAACCAACCACTTGCTCTTCAAAACCAGGGATAAATGTGTTAGAGCCCAGTTCCAAAGAATACTTCTCAGCTTGTCCACCTTCGAACGGTACACCGTCCACGGAACCGTCGAAGTCAATAATAGCTGTATCACCGGATTGAGCAGCATCTTCATCAACGACAACCAATTCAGCATGACGTTGTTGCAGGCGCTCCAGTTCTTGAGCTAATTCTTCGTCGCTTACTTCGAGTTTGCTTACAGGCACTTCTACGCCTTTGTAATCGCCCAAAGTCACTTCAGGTTTAACAGTAACCTTCGCTTTGAACTTGAAAGATTCGCCTTTAGCAAATTGATCAATTTCAACGTCAGGGCTGTCAACCGGGAAGATGTCCGTTTGCTCTACAGCTTGGCTGTAAGCTTCTGGCAACAGGATGTCAATTGCATCCTGGTACAGACTTTCAATACCATAGCGTTTTTCAAAAATAGGACGTGGTACTTTACCTTTACGGAATCCTGGTACACTTACTTGTTTTGCCACTTTATTAAAAGCTTTGTCGAGTGCAGCGGCTACACGATCCGCGTCAACCTCAACTTCAAGAACCCCAAGGTTCTTCTCTATTTTCTCCCAAGTTGCTTTCATTTTATGCTTTCCCCTCCAACAAAATCTTCACTTAGTTTTCATTACAATCAACGCACACAAAATAACCACTATAGTATATCTAACATTACTGTCTTTTTCAAGAGCAGCCCTTTGAATGCTTCACAGGTAAACGTTTCCGGTCATTAAGGAGTGTTCATTCCCGCCGCTACAAATAGTCGCATCGACCGATACGCCTGCTCAAAACGGAAGCGCAACGCATCTGTAATGCCATATATAGCACGGGTTTCTTCCTCATTATTATTTCCGTTCAAACTTTCCGAAACTGTCTGATGGAGTGCTGCAGCCCAAATATCTGGCATTCCGTCCTCTTCCACCAACATTGATCTATAATCTTTCGTACCGTATACCGCCATCACAAACTGTGACCACAGCTCCTGTGCAAAATAGAATAGTGTAGGCTCGTGCACCTCAGTCTGATCGGCCACCCGTTCCAAAATACGCATAATCGACTCTGGAAAATCACCTGGCTGTAACGGAACCGTTTCAATGTCGATTTCCGCTTGTTCATCACCCCGTTTGATTTCTATCGTCCCTTCCGTTCCGCGTCTTCGCATGGTCTGTAGAACACGGAATTGAAGTAAAGGATGGATTTCCCGTTCCGTAATCCAGCGAAGCAAGGCATCATCGATTTCTGGCAGTTCCAGATAGGACAACTGCTCCAATGCTAAAATCGTCTGTTCGGATAAGGGTTCATCCATAGCCATCCGCAACAGCTTGTTGCCGTAGCCTGCATCCTGCTCCTGCTTAAAGCGTGCATGACGGCGAGCTAACTCTACTTCACTGACTTCTTCTTCCACAGCGTCCGTTACCGCCCCGCTGTCAGCGTACTGTGGAAATGCAGCTTCCAGCCATTGTAATAGAGCGTTCCATTCATCGTATTGCTTCTGCTCCTGTCCCTGACACTGCATTAAAAAACGCAGCATCGCCATCGCCTCTCCGTAACGTTCGTTTTCAAGCATCACAGTAAGTTGAATTTGATAATAGTCCAGTGTCTTCGGAAACAATACAATATTATTTTCTTTTGTCGTCACCTTGGAGTCCTTTATTCAAGGCACCCCCTCTCCTTCGCAAGCTCAAGTATTTGTAGATTATATGAGAAACAGTAGCCGAAGTCCAACCACTCGTCTTACACATATTCACCTGTATTCTAACATACCCTTTTATAAGGCAAAAAAAACTACGTCTACTCAGAATTTATGCAGTATAAAGCTTAAATAAGCGATATATGCAAAATAAGACTTGAATTTCTTTTATCCATATGATATATTAATATTCGCTTGAATTTTATGTCCCAGTAGCTCAGCTGGATAGAGCAACGGCCTTCTAAGCCGTCGGTCGGGGGTTCGAATCCCTCCTGGGACGTCATAACAAGAAGCTTCCATAATGGAGGCTTTTTTTGTTCTCATGAGATAAACCACGGGGGAACGTCGGACCATCGGCATCGTTAGCCTATACTTCGCAGTCGACCCCATAGGGAGAGTATCTCTCTTGATAAATTACACCAAAAAAAAGCTTCCGCAAGGGAGCTTTTTTTCATTATAAATAATGTAGAAAGATTATTCTGCCCAACGCTACTTTAGGCGCTGGTTTTAAGTCTCTACTCTTTCAAAAAAACGCAGAAATTGCTATCATCTATCATGTTGCACCATTTTTAAGTGAAGGAGGTAGACTGACTCCCTTGACTACGAATAAACTGCAAAAGTCGCGGGAAATTCATCGTTTTCTTGCCACTTTGCTTTCCATATTAGGTACTGGATTGGGTATGTTTTATCTCGCCATTCCTTCCTATATGATTGGAGGAGCGGCTCTTATCATCACACAGGGAATTCTGATCTATTTTACAATGTTCTCTCTCGGATACCTGCTTATTATCTCGGGACCGTTGGCCATTCTTTTTCACATTTTAGGCATTGTTTTTACAGTACGATCTTTTCAAATTCCACACCATGCGGAGAGAGCGCCGACGGTTGCATCCTTGCCTTCCAAATGGCGCACTTTACTCAGTCTCGCTTTGGGAGCTACACTTCTACTTCTTGCAGTCACAATGAAATACGTAGATATTATCGAGCCTTTTACAAAAACAGGTGAAAATAAACGCAACGTAGCCGCAGAATCAGAGCAATATCTGGAGCAGAAATACGGAGAGGACTTTCAAATTCAAAATATTAGCTATCATAGTATTCCCTTCACTGAATATACCATGGAGGCGATCTCTAATCGTCATCCTTCCGTCCTCTTTAACATGACTAAGCGTCCTTATGAGGATGTCCCATTTAGAGAAAATTATCTTAACGCCCTTTGGGAGAGTCAACTGGACATGAAGCTCAAACCCGTTATACAAAAGCTATACGATGATTCAGCCGCTGTTCATTCTGGAGTGCAAGAAGGGAACACGGATAAAATGATCAAAGAATACAACGATTTTAAACTGAATCCCAAAGCGGTCGGCGATCAGTATATTCGTATAATTGTATTCGAGGATCTAACTGACTCAGGATTGCCATTGGAAAAAGAACGAGTATTACAAACCGCGAAAGTTCTCAAGACAGTGTTGGCCGGAAATAAAGCCTCATTAGATATCGAATACTTCCCTTCGACTATGAATACCAAACAAAACCTTAAGGCAATAGAAATAAACGATTATATGTTTGGTCAGGACCATTTTGATGAAAAGACCTATGAAGTCCAGATAGAAGACATTTATAAACTTATGTCAACAAAGGATATACAAATCACATCGCTTGACCGCGTGAATTAGCAAGGAGATTAATCAAATGAAATTAATATCTTGGAATGTAAATGGCTTAAGAGCCTGTGTGACCAAAGGGTTTTATACTTATCTAAAAGAAACAAATGCCGATATTTTTTGCGTACAGGAAACGAAGCTTCAAGAAGGTCAAATCCTCATGGAGAACATGGAGGAATACACACAATACTGGAATTATGCTGAGAAAAAAGGATATTCCGGCACGGCTATTTTCACCAAAATCAAGCCGCTCTCTGTGCATTATGGACTTGAAGAAAATGAAGAACCGGAGGGCCGAACCATTACTTTGGAATTCGAAAAATTTTATCTCGTCAATGTGTACACACCAAATACCAAACGGGACTTATCCCGACTGCCCTACAGACTGGAATGGGAAGACCGTTTTCGCAGCTACCTGCAACAACTGGATGCTTTGAAGCCTGTCATCGTTTGTGGAGACTTGAACGTAGCTCATCAGGAGATCGACCTCAAAAATGCCAAAGCTAACTACGGAAATGCCGGATTTACGCCTGAGGAACGGGAACGCATGTCACAGCTACTAGACGCCGGATTTATAGATACCTTTAGATACTTTTATCCTGACCGGACGGATGTTTATTCCTGGTGGTCCTACATGCCAAAGGTGAGAGAAAGGAATATCGGCTGGCGGATTGATTACTTCCTCGTCTCGGAGAGACTTCGTCCGCTATTGATGGATGCGAGCATTGATTGTCATATTACAGGCAGTGACCACTGCCCTGTGATATTGGAATTGCAAGATATTTCAGCATAGGCCCCCCCTGCCTGGCACAAGGATTTATGAAGTCTTAAAAAGCCGTCATGCTCTGTTATTGCAGCATGACGGCTTTAATTAATGGAGCTATTTCCCCAAATATACCTCGATACGGGAAATCAACCGCTCTCTCACATCTTGCGCCTCTTTTTGATCTAATACAGCCTGGCTTATCGTCTTCTTTTCGCCACTGGCGTAATGCAGTACATACTGGGTCACTATGCATTCCGGTGCATAAGTATCCTTGCGATCCTTATTTAAATAAGTCACCTGGCAGCTTCCGAGAAAACAGAAAGATAGCTCACCTGTAGCTGTGAACAGCCAGCCTGGCAGCTTGGGCTCCAGTCTCAAGGATAGGCCCCTATGATCATAGCCAAACGGTTGCCCGCCGGTCATCATCCATATCCACATATGAATAAATTCTGCCGTAGATCCGCTCAGCCTCGCAATATATCCCGTTCCATGCAAACTTGCATCAGGATTAGCCATACTAGCAATAAAGGAGCTGTTCTCCAGCGTGCTTCTTCCGTAGACCTCTGGGTCCATAAAAGGCGGTAACGCTTTTTTAATGTCTGAAAAAAATTCAGTGTATAGACCCGCCCTTAAGCATTCAAGTAAATATTTGTATTCCATATGCATAAATATAGATTCATTTTCCAGCCAACCCGGTGTAAAAGCTCTGGAACGACCAAGTTCGAACGGCTGCCCCGCCAGACTTTCATTCACCTTATACATGCCCAGCTTCCTGTCGTAAAGTCCACTCTGCCTGATTTGCCGATACAGCTTCTGCCCATTTACAATGTCACCAACCACTTTCATAGCCCGGGTCGGTCCCTCCAGAAAATATGGTGTATCCTTACGTTCGAAGGAATGTATGTTTACGAGCTTGCCCCCGCAGCCATCCTCCTGTACCTCGAATTCTCTGGCTTCATAATAAAAGAAGGTTGGGTATATCCCCTCACCGATAAGCAGAGCCTTATCCATCCCCTGTTGGAGCTTACGTTCAGCCTGGCGCAAAAACACCAGCACATCATCAAACGCTAGTGGTGTTTCTACCCCTTCAAATCCAAAACGAACTGTTTCTCGATACGCTTCTCTAGCATCCGAAATTCGTGACCAGAAGCTGTAATCCTTGCTTTCATTCCTGTAATCAGCCTCATCAGAAGCGTGGTAGTATTCCTCCATTGTGAGCCTCAGCTGTTGGATTAACTTAGCAACTTCTCGCGGCAACCGTAGCACAGAATCGCCCGAAAGCTTCACCTGTGCATGTATTAAAAATCTTACGAGTCGCTGTAATTCACACAGTTCACTGAATCCAGAAGCAAACAGCCCCGGAAGTCCGTTCATGGAATCATTCCATCCCGGCTTGCCCGCCTCCATCTCAATTCCCAAGCCCTCCGGGTCCAGCGTGGACAGCTTGATGGCTGCCAATGACAGCAGCTTTTCATATAAATTGGACTTATAAATCTCTCCGCTTCCATGTTCGGTTCGAACCCAATGAACATCGCGATCCCGGGCGTGCAGCTGAGCTTCTTTCTCCTTGCTCTCTACGACCGCCCCGTACTGACGGATACGTCCGTCCTTCATCTGCACGTATTTGTTTCGACGTGGCTGTACCCATGCCGGACTGTCGTAATACATGTACTCTCGGGTCGCGAGCAAGAGTTCCTCTTGTTTGTCCGGATAAATACTTAGATAACTTTCGATTAGATCCATGTTATAAGTCCAATGGTCGATCCAAAAACCTTCACCAAAATCAGCCTCATAGCATTGTTCGGAATGCTTGAGAGCTTCGGTTACAAACGTCTCAACCGTTTGCTTTAGCGCGATGTTGTCATGAATGATATGTTGAATCAACTCACCCGGGGTGAACGACGATTGGAAAAAAGCACGCAAAGACGAATGATCTGCCACCTCCACCTGTCCTAGCAACGGTTCCAGCTCTCGTATTTGAAAGCTACACCCCTTTACAACAAGCGGATTATAGCCGTCTGGCTGAATCAGGCTCATAAACAAACGGATATTGAAATCTCCTATGCTGGGGTTAAACCACACATCATTTCTCCGGTTCTGGTTCGCATCTCGAAAATTACCATTTCCTTGAGAATAATATCCCGCCTGGAGCTTAAAGAAATTATAGTCCCGTTCCAGATCCCCATGCTTGCGCGAAAATACATGGTATACAAATGGTTGCTCGGTGCCGTTGTCCAGCAGCAATGGATAACCCCCGCGTAACAGGTTATCCAGATAGTTCTGACGGCAGTATTCGTCAAATAACGGAATGGATGTCCGCGTTGCCATTTCATCCGTCAACTCTTCGATCAACGCTTTGGCTTCCTCCGCCTTCCGCTCAACATAAGACATGGTTGCAATTTCCGTAATCCGTTCATTGATAGAGTGAATATCATTCACATGCCCAATGATCGTACAGTGATTGACGGCAGTACCTGCCGCTAGTCGTGCTGTGTAGCCGCTAAACCCACAAGGCACTTTATTCGTCGTCACAGGCTGCTGTGAAACCAAGTCTTCGACGCGTGTTTGGATAAAGCGATCCGGGAAGGTCAGTGCCGTATTTTCACCAAATATTACGGACGGATCGACAATTGGACTCAATAGCCTGGTCTTGCCCTCCTCCTCCACAAAGCTGTACATAAAATGTCCCGCTTCAATTTGATGAATCTCACTTGTATCTGCTGTACTTCCACGTACCTTATAGTAAGGAATGCTATTGTTGAGATTATACACATCCATCCAGCTTTTCAGTGTATGTCCAAGCTCCTTGTATGCCGCATTATCAATACCAAAGGGCAGTACGGCAGGCATGCCGTCCAGCACCTCCAGTTCAAGCTCTTGAGCGGAATGATTGACAATCTCCACCTTGCGCACCAAAGCAGCGTAACTTTCATGAGGAAGTGTGAAATATTGCACACGCACCTCAAGCCCTGTGTCTGGATTAGAGCTGTGTATTTCCAGCATATGGCGGGATATCAGCATTTTTTGCTGTTCACGCTCCACAGGATGCACAGCCGAAAATGGCTCCACATAGCTCCACTCCCCCTGCATCTTCACCTTTAAAAACGTTCGAAAGCCATGTATCGGCACAAGACTATAGCTGCGGTTGGCCGGAAAAAACTCCATGATTGCTCCATTCTTATCCTCTACACCAAAGCTTGCGATTCCTTGCCCACGATTAACATAATACGCCCACAGAGGAATCCCCTGAACCCCAGCAATACCGGGTAGAAAACTGGAAAAGGGCTTGGCCTGCGCATAATTCTCAATCACAAAACGTCCTTGATTGTCAAAATAATACTGCTGCATCGTATCCCCCTTTTCTATTTAAAACCCGTTATTCACCATCACTTGTTTGAACCACAGCGCACTTTGTTTGGGAGTCCGTTCCTGTGTGTCGTAATTGATGTGTATAATACCGAAACGTTTGCTGTATCCCCAGGCCCATTCAAAGTTATCGAGGAATGACCAGACAAAATAGCCCTTAAGATGACCTCCCTCCCCAATAAAGCGATGGCATGCCTTTAAATGTTCCTCAATGTAATACTGACGTCCAATGTCCTCAATCTTTCCATTCACCAGTTCGTCCTTCATCGCTGCTCCGTTTTCCGTAATCAGGATGGGTAACCCCTTGGTAAAATCCTTCTCAATCCGCGTTAGCAGCTTATAAAAGGATTCAGGGTGAATCTCCCATCCCATATCCGTTACCGGTTCCTCTATGGAAACCTGCTCGACCTGAAGCAACGAAGCGTCTGTAATCGCTCGAATGATGCTGCGGGCGTAGTAGTTGATGCCCAAAAAATCCCCTGGCTGCTGAATCAGCTCCATATCACCAGGCTGTACAAAATCCAATCCGTTCAAGCGCGCCCCGTACCATTCCACCATATCCTCAGGGTATTTCCCGTTAAACAATGGCTCGGCAAACCAACGATTAATAAAGCCATCCCGCCGGACAGCAGCGGCTACATCTTCGGGGTGTGCAGAGGCTGCATCGACATGCTCCATGTTCAGCGTAATACCGATGTTGCCCGTCAGGCCCTTTTCCTTGTGTAAATTCATGGCTATCCCGTGACACATCAGAATATGATGAGCGGCAGTAAAGGCTTCCCTCCAGTTCTCGTGGCCGGGGGCATGCTCGCCTGTACCATAGCCCAAAATAGAGGCGCAGTAGGGCTCATTTATCGTATTCCACCAGCTTATACGCTGTCCAAATCGATCCATGATTACAGAGGCATACGTTTTAAAATGTTGGGTAATCTCTCGCTGCGTCCAACCGCCCTCGTCCTCAATCCACTGCGGTAGATCCCAATGATACAGCGTCAGCATTGGAATTAGCCCGGCCGACTCAATCTCATCCAGCAGACGCTCATAGAAAAGTAGCCCCTGTTCGTTAACCACACCGGGTGCGGGAATAATGCGCGGCCAGGCCACGGAAAAACGGTAATGTAAAAAGCCAAGTTGCTTCATTAATTGCACGTCTTCCTTAAAGCGGTGAAAATGGTCACAAGCCACATCTCCGCAGTCCCCTCCTATCACCTTCCCGGGTGCTCGACAGAAAGTATCCCAAATAGAAGGCGTTCTCCCTTCCTCATCCGCGCCACCTTCAATTTGATAAGAAGAGGTCGAAGTTCCCCACATAAACGTGGTGGGGAATGTATAGGTATTCTCACTCATACTCGGTATCATCCTTTCAGGTATCAAGACTTCACAGCTCCGGCCATTGCACCGCCGACAATAAAGCGCTGGAGGAAAATATACAAAATCACGAGCGGTAGTGTAACAATCAGAATGCCGCAAGCGAGCAGCGGCCAGTTGTTCATGTATTGTCCGTAGAAGGAGAACAATCCCTTGGTCACTGGCTGATAAGCAGGATCAGACAAATAAATAGTAGGACCTATAATGTCATTCCACGCCCCAATAGCTGTCAAAATAATGCCTGTCGCCAACACTGGCTTCATCAGCGGGACAAGAATCGTAAACAAATATCGTGAATATCCGCACCCGTCCATTGCAGCCGCTTCATCCAGCTCTCGGGAGACAGACTTGATATACCCTACAAACATCAGGAAGGCGATGCCGGTACCTGTTGTTTTCAGTAAGATAAAACCAAGCTGTGTATTGTAAAGTCCCAGACTATTAATAAGAGCAAATTGCGGAATCAGAGGATTCGGGAGATACATAGATATCAGGAAAAACACATAAAAGAAGGTACTGAACTTAACGTATCCCCGTGCCAACGGAAAAGCTGCGAACACGGATATAATCAGTGTTAATAACGTAGATACGCCTGTATACAAAATGCTATTCCACATGTATTGAGAGAAGTTCCCTTTCTCCCAAGCATCCATGAAATTTTCCAAATGTAGACTCTTGGCTAGAGCTACAGGATTCATCAAATACTCACTTTGAGTCTTCATGGATACATTAAAAAGGTAAAAAAGAGGGAACACATATAACGAAAGCATGAGCAGTACGATGATGTAGCTCAGTATTTTGGTCCCTTTGGTACTGCTCATTACATTTCCACCTCTCTTCTACGTAAGTAATACAAGGCAATCATCGATACTGTAAATACGAACACGAACTGGATCATAGCAACTGCGGAAGCAAGACCGTAATCTGACGTTCCAGTACCAAAGGCTGTTGCATATACATCAAACGCCAGGGTTGTTGTGTTGAATTTACCACCTGTCAGCACATAAATAATGTCAAAGGTCTGCAAGGCGCCGATAATGGACAGCAGCATATTGACGGTAAAGGACGGTGCAATCATCGGAAAGGTAATATTTTTGAACGCTTTCCATCCAGAGGCACCGTCCATATACCCTGCTTCATATAAGTCACTGGGGATAGATTGGAGTCCGGCTAAGAAAATAGTCATCGAGTAACCCATATACATCCAAATTTGCACAAAAATAATCAACTCAAATGCAATATTGTAATCCCCGAAGAAGTTAGAGCTCGTTCCAAAAAAGTTCATCAAGGCTTGCGCAGGACCCCCAAGCGGATTGGCAAGCAGCTGCCAGATCAGGCCGGATACCGTTACCCCGAGTACAACAGGGAGGAAAAATACAGAGCGATATAACATATCCCCTTTAAGCTTTTTATTAATCAGGACGGCCATGAACAGCCCTACCGCATTTTGAATTACAACCACCGCTACGGCAAAATACAAGGAACGTCCTATAGAAGCGAGACGATCTCCAGAATCGGAGGAGGTGAAGAAAGTTGTGTAATTCTCGAATCCGATAAAACTCCATGTCTGTCCCGGAACCCCGGTAGCATCTGTAAAGGAAAAAAGCACCGTTACCATAGAGGGTCCAAAACCAAGAAGCAAATAGAGCAGAACCGGTATACCCAGCAAAAGATAGGGCATTATCCGGGCCGCACCCTTTCCGAAGGGATACATGTGCCTCACACCTTTTTACATTATTTAAGGTCTTGCAGTTGCCCAATTGTTTTCCTGTAAAATCTATGCATTATTTAGGAGCAGCCGCATCCCAGTCAGCCTGAGATTTCTGAGCAAGTTCCAAAGGCGTCTTTATCGGACCAGCAGGAGCCAAGAATTCTGCATGTGCACTGGCATCCTTAACGTATTGCCCAGCATTCTTACGGTTGATAAACAACTGATCCCAAGAGAGCTTGAAGTTTTCAAGTGACGGCTGAATTTCAGCAACAAAATCACTTTTTATCTTCACATCAGGCTGTGTTGGCAAAAATCCAGCAACGTTCACGAAATCGGTATAGTTCTGCTTCTCAGAAAGCATTTCAAGCCATTTAATCGCATATTCCTTATTCGGTGATTTTTCCAGAACCATCCATGTCATATCGTATTTTCCTGCTAGATTTTTATTTTTGGCAGGATCATTACTACCTGGAATCGGGAAATATCCAAATTTCATCTCTGGATTGGCTGTCTGAATCGTAGTTGCATCCCATGTACCATCCGCAATCATGGCCACACGACCTGAAGCAAACAAGCTTGGCAAGGTTCCATAGTCAATCCCCATAAATCCACTAATGGCGTTGTTCATCAAAATTTGTGATTTTTCCAAAACCTCGAGCTGGACGGGGTCTGTCAGCTTCGTCTTACCTGTCCACAACCCTTTGATATATTCCAGCTGATCATCATGGATAGAGGCTTGAAGCCCTTGGACAGCAAGGTTAATAGGCCATACATCCTTACCGCCAAAACCAAGCGGTTCTACGCCATTATCCTTGAGCACCTTCATCACATTCACCAGTTCGTCCCATGTCGTTGGCACAGTAAGATTATATTTTTCAAAAATCTCTTTGTTGTAAAACAGACCTGTCAGGGCCACCTTTCCCATGTTTACACCGTATACTTTGTCGTTGTAGGTCATGGCATTTTTGACATCTGTAGGATTATAGTTTTTGATAAAAGCTTGATCCGACAGATCTGCAATGAGTCCTCCCTCAATCCACTGCTTCCACATCGGATCAGCTGCTCCCTTAGACCATTCCTGCGGTGCGCCTACGAAGCTGAATTTCAAAGGAATAATGTCTGCATCACCGGTTGAACCAGCATTCATACGCGTTTGCATCAGTTGATCATAAGTTGAATCAGCAGGAACCGTCGTATACTCCACCTGAACATCGGGATACTTCTCTTCAAACTTTTTATTAAATTCCTTTATATAGTTATTAATATTTTCTTGCTGCCAATGAATAATCTTTAACGTGACCTTTTTATTCCCGTTCTGTCCAGCTTCACCACCTTTGCCGCAAGCAGCCAATACCACTATTAAAGCGGTTACAACAAGTAAAGAAAAACACTTTTTCAGCATTGCAAAATTCCCCCTATACTCTTAGAATAAATGCATTCACTTTTACGAAAGCGGTTTAGTTAATTACAGCTACTATTATGTATCGGATAGCCTGTATTTGTAAATAGAGAATTGTAAATTATCAAATAAAACATAAATCACCGTTATTACTCCTTGAAATATTAGGCAATATCCTTTATTCACACTGTTGACTCACTTCTATGAGGTAGCATAGAATACGAGTAATCATTAAGTTTGAAAAGAAAAGTCAATTTAACTAAATCAGTTTAGTTACGGAGGATTCCATGAATATAAAAACAATAGCTAACATGGCAGGCGTTTCAGTGGCAACGGTTTCGAAAATCATTAACAATTACACAGACATCAGTGAGGAAACCCGACAGCGGGTACTTAAAATCATGGAGGAAACAGGCTATAGACCCTCCTCCTCGGCCAAAACGCTTGCTACCAAAAAATCTAATCTGGTAGGCGTTATATTTGCCGGCAAGCTGAATGTTGATTTTAGTCATCCTTTTTTTGTAGATATCATTAATGTCTTCAAAAAACAGATTGGCTTGCTCGGTTACGATCTGCTATTTTTCTCAAATGAGAAATTTCTGGATAATGGAGAGGACTATTTGGCTCGCTCGAAATATTTTTCAGTGGACGGGTGCATTATTATTGCTGGAGATGAGGTGGAGAAGAGTGTTTTTGATCTCGACGCCAGCCCTATCCCCTGCATCGGTGTCGATATTGAGCTAACCGGAGCTAGTTCCTGCTATATCATGTCTGACAATCAGAAGATTTCAATGAAGGTTGTTGAGCACTTTTACATGAATGGATACCGCGAAATGGGTTTTATAGGCATTGAACGCCCCTCCTTAGTTATTAAAGAGAGAGAGGATGCCTTTATCGCTTCACTAAAACGGTTTAGTCTTGATGTTAGACCTGAATGGGTCGTGTATGGTAAGGACTACGCGGCAGAAGATGGATACCAGGTCGCGAAGGCGTGGATACAGCAAGGAAATTTACCAAAAGCTATTTTTGCAGCTACCGACCTGCTTGCTTTTGGTGCCGTACGTGCTTTCAAGGAAAGCGGCTTGAGGGTACCCGAGGATATTGCTGTGGTGGGATGTGATGATATAGAAGCCTGTCGTTATACCGAACCTCCACTGACGACTGTAAAACAAGACAAGCAAAAAATAGGCCGTCTAGCCGCTATGGTGCTGTTTGACCTGATGAATAAACAAATGGATACGAAATGTATTAAAGTAGAGCCGGAACTAGTCATTCGTAGCTCCTGCGGAGCCCGGCAACATTGGAACCATACGAAGGTCAAGAGTTAGCACATGCCTTAAAAAAGATGACTCCTGATAAATTTAGAAGTCATCTTTTTGCAGTTTAATATTCAGAGACCCATCGCTTAATCTATTACTTGTAGGCCATCGTCGCCTTCACAGCCTTTTTCCAGCCTTCATACAAGCTTTCACGTGTTGATTCATCCATATCCGGGGCAAAAGAGGTTTCCACCCTCACCCGCTTGCGAAGTTCATCCGTGCTCTTCCAATATCCAATAGCCAAACCTGCCAGACATGCAGCCCCCAGTGCCGTCGTCTCATGGATAACTGGCCGCTCCACTGTTGCATCCAGAATATCGCTCTGGAATTGCATCAGAAAATTGTTCAATACAGCTCCTCCATCCACCCGCAGCGTCTTCACTGCAATACCTGAATCAATCTCCATGGCTGTAAGCACATCCTTGGTCTGATAAGCGAGTGACTCCAATGTGGCGCGGATAAAATGCTCCTTCGTGGTCCCGCGTGTCAGGCCGAACATCGCTCCGCGCACCTCGCTATCCCAGTAGGGGCTGCCCAGTCCGACAAAAGCGGGTACAAGATACACTCCTTCTGTAGACGAAACACGGGCGGCATAAGGCTCACTGTCCTTCGCTTCACGGAACATGCGCAGCCCGTCTCGCAGCCACTGGATCGCCGACCCCGCTACAAACACACTCCCCTCGAGTGCGTATTGCACTTTGCCTTCCTCCAGTCCCCAAGCGATGGTCGTAATCAGGCCGTGCTTGGATTCAACAGGCTGATCCCCCGTATTCATCAGCATGAAGCAGCCTGTGCCGTAAGTATTTTTGATCATCCCTTTTTCGTAACATGCCTGACCAAACAAAGCTGCCTGCTGGTCACCTGCTGCACCGGCGATTGGTACATTCTGACCAAAGAAATGATAATCCACGGTGTGCGCATATACCTCGGAAGAAGGTCTCACCTCAGGTAGCATGATTTTCGGAACACCCAGAATGTCCAGCAGCTCTTCGTCCCACTTTAGTTCATAAATGTTGTACATCAGCGTCCTAGCTGCATTGGAGTAGTCTGTTACATGTGCCGTTCCGCCGGATAATTTCCAGATCAGCCACGAGTCAATCGTACCGAATAACAGGTCACCTCGTTCTGCCTTTTCCCGAGCGCCCTCCACATGGTCCAGTATCCACTTTACTTTAGTGCCTGAAAAATACGGGTCGATCAACAGCCCTGTTTTGCTGTGAAACAGCTCCTCGTGCCCTTGCCGCTTCAATTCTTCACAGATGTCCGAGGTTTGGCGTGATTGCCATACGAGTACGTTATACACAGGCACTCCTGTATTTTTGTCCCACACAGCCACCGATTCTCGCTGATTGGTAATGCCGATGGCAGCCACTTGATTTGCTTTTACACCGGATTCGGAAAGACAGGAGGCAATGACTCCGAGAATAGAGCTCCAGATTTCATTCGCATTCTGCTCTACCCAGCCGGGATGAGGAAAATATTGCGGAAATTCTCGCTGAGCCGAGTACACTACATCTCCTTCGCTATTGAACAAAATCGCTCTTGAGCTTGTCGTTCCCTGATCTAGTGACAGAATATATTTTCCCATTGTTCATCTCTCCCCGTGTAAATCCATCGTTTTTACGCTGTAAGTTTGTGATCCGTTTTATGATTTTTATAAGTACGACTCATACGGAAGGTAATCAAAAGTACAATCACGATGATCCCTAGTAAAATCCAGAAAGCCGGAGTCACACTCCCCTTAAAAACAGCCTGATAAAATAGCCCTGCGAAAGATCCACCCAACAGCGGCCCTACAATGGGCACCCAGGCATATTTCCAATTGGATGCTCCCTTACCGGGAATCGGTAGTAAATAATGCATCAGACGCGGCCCAAAATCTCTCGCTGGATTGATGGCATAGCCCGTTGTGCCTCCAAAGGATAAACCGATACTGACAACCAAAAAACCCACAATCAGCGGTTTCAAGCCCCCTGTAAATGAATTGGCACCAAATGACTGCAGAGCAAGAACAAAGATGAAAGTACCTATCATTTCACTAAGCACGTTGGCAAACGGATGATCAATAGCCGGTCCTGTCGCAAATACACTGAGTTTGGTTGCTGTGTCCTCCGTCTCTTTCCAGTGAGGCCAATAATGCAAAACGACGATTATCGCACCCGCCATGGCCCCGAGAAGCTGAGCCACAATATAGCCGGGAACGTCCTGCCATGGAAAAATGCCCTGAAATGCCAACGCCAGTGTCACTGCCGGATTCAAATGCGCTCCGCTGATTTCACCCACTGCATACACCCCAATAGCAACCGCGAGCCCCCATCCCATTCCAATCACAATCCAGCCGGAAGCGTGAGCAAATGACTTTTTCAGAGACACCCCTGCGCACACTCCGCCACCTAGGGCAATAAGAATCATTGTCCCTATGAATTCGGCTGCGTATGGAGACATACAACCTACCTCCTCAATAGATCATCCGATTTCGATCGCTTTCATCGCGCAAAAAAAGAAAAGCCATCACAAACCAACCCTGTGCTGTACCATGGGTGTCTGCGTGGCTCTCTTGTCTCCGTCACGATTATTAACTTAAATTTGATACTATATAAGCATGTAAGCGATGTCAACTACGGATTTACGTCTTTTCATAGCTTAAAATAATCGTTGACCATGTTAGTTTCTCCGATTTATGATGTAAAAAAATGGTTTAATGTAAGGGTTTCAGGATGAATACGACACTCCCAAACTCGATGAAGAAGGGAAGAATGTTATGCTGAAATTTCTGCAAAAAATCGGCAAGTCGTTAATGCTTCCAGTAGCCACTCTACCCGCCGCAGGGATTTTACAAGGATTAGCACTGATTAATTATGAAACGGATATACCACTTGGTCCCGGAGTTGGCGGATTTCTGAATCATTATGTCACTCCTTTTCTGAACGAGGGGGCGGGGGCCATCTTCGGTAACCTTGCGCTCATTTTCTCCATCGGTGTTGCCATTGGTCTGGCAGGCGACGCAGTAGCCGCATTATCGGCAGTCATTGCCTATATGGTGCTGACCCGTATTTTGGCGGCAGTGCCGGGTATATTTGCATATATTCCAGACGACGTCAAGCTGGACATGGGCGTATTGGGTGGTATTTTTATCGGTGGATGGTCTGCTTTTCTGTTTAAAAAATATCACAATATTCAGCTCCCAGATTGGCTTGGCTTCTTCTCGGGCAAACGTTTTGTCCCCATGATCACCGCCTTTACGACCATGATTCTGGCCATTCTGCTCGGTATGATCTGGAGTCCGATACAAGATGGGATTGCAGTCTTCGGCAACTGGATTGTCGGCTTTGGCGGAATCGGATCAATGATATTCATGATTGCCAATCGGCTGCTGATCCCGCTCGGTTTGCATCATGTGTTGAACTCGATCGCATGGTTTCAAATTGGTGACTACACCAATGCTGCCGGTGAGGTCGTTCATGGTGACCTGACGCGTTTTTTCGCAGGCGATACATCGGCGGGTATATTCATGTCCGGCTTCTTCCCCATTATGATGTTCGCTCTCCCAGCAGCAGCCCTCGCATTCATCCATACGGCCAAACCGGAAAAACGTAAAGCCGTCGCTTCCATTTTCATCGGTTCTGCACTGGCATCGTTCCTGACCGGAATTACCGAGCCCCTCGAATTTTCGTTTATGTTCATTGCACCATTGCTTTACGGCGTTCATGCTCTGCTGACAGGCCTGAGCGGCCTGGTCGTATACCTATTGGATGTCAAACTCGGCTTTTCTTTTTCAGCAGGACTCATTGACTATCTGGTCAATATGAAACTCTCCACCCACCCATTGCGAATGATCCCGGTTGGGCTTGTCTTTGCCCTCATCTATTACTTTCTGTTCCGATTTATCATTCTCAAATTCAACCTAAAAACTCCTGGGCGTGAAGATGATGTAGAAGACAGTCTCCTGTCTGAGGTTAACGAAACTATACCCGATGGAAAGGCAAGCACCACATCCGATACTCAGTCCAGTCAGGCAGGCAGAATACTAACCTATCTCGGCGGTTCAGACAATATCCAAAGCATTGATGCCTGCATCACACGGCTGCGTCTTGTCGTCAAAGACGACAAAGCGGTTAATGATCAAGCTCTCAAGCAGCTCGGAGCGTCGGGAATCATCAGGCTTGGTAACGGTACCCTGCAGGTTATTTTCGGGACTCGGTCCGAAATTCTGAAAGATGAAATACAGCGATTGATGTAAGTAAGTTCAGGTTCACAAAAAGGGTATCTCTTCAATCATCGAGATACCCTTTGGGGTTGCCGTCAATACGCCAATAACTTAGATACGCCTAAATTATGATGTCATATATGCGTTGTTATCTGTATTATTTCTTTTAGGCATTTATCTTAGATCGGTGCTTTGCGCTCTTTTTTGTTTCAACAATAACCATTCACGACATACCTTTACCTTTATCTGCGCAAAGGCATAGACGATGCCGAAGGAGCATGCTACAGTCGTCAGATAAACCAAAAGCAGTGCCACAAATAAAGGAAGCTGACTTACCAAATCACCGACCAAGCGCAGCACGATGACCAAAATAAATACGTTCGCTGTAAAGGCCCGGTACGCATAAGTAGATAACCATTTGTAATAGGGAAGTGAACGGGAATTTACGCTGATCAAATGTCTTGCCAGCATGTAAATCAGGAAAATCACTACCAAGCTGTACAAGGTCATGGACGGCTTCAGATAAATCAGATTTCCGAAGGACATATCCTCAAATCCAAAACCGAAAAATTCGTGATTTGTCCAAATGAGAATAAGAAGCATTACCGGAATGAGTATGAACTGAATCCGGCGAAGCACTCCGTCGAACTGTTTCTTATATACCCAAGCGATTCCACCTAGTAAAGCATAAATAAAATAACTAACGAAAAAGCGGTCAAGGTAACGCAGACTAATCGCATATGCTCCTTGGAATACGAAGGTATCGTACATCCATAGCCACGCTCCGAAGATCACGAAGCTCACAATAAGCAGCGGAATGACCCGCTTAGGCTTAGCCAAGTATTTGTAGCAGATGAAAATAAGGACTGGCATCAGCAATTGAAATTGCAACATCATCACCGTGTACCAAAACTGTGATGATGCATTACCGAGCACAAATGACTCGATGAGCGTCCGGAATGATGCAACGTGCTGATTAACCTGAATTTCCGGGAAGAAAATTAAGCCAGCCGCTGCCCACAGTAAATAAGGGATCACGAGCTCCCCGAATTTTTCCTTGTAAAAATGGGATACCTTCGTATGCTGATTATTTTTCACCATCCCATATACAATGGCAAAAATAAAGACTGGCGCAGTATACTTTACTATATTGAAAATGACGCCTAATAAGGCTAGGTTATCGTTAGTGTGTGCATACTTCAGAAACATCCCCAGAACGCTTTGCAAGATCGCTCCGCTGACGGCAAACACCTTTAAGATGTCGCTCTCATTAATATTAATATTCCGCTCTTCAGTGTTTTCCATAATACGCACTTCCCCTTTGACAGCTTTCCTGAAGCCAAATGGTCGTGCATTCCTCCCTTTTTCCGTTGATTATAGCTCCTTATTGCCAAGGATTACGAACGAGCTTGGGACCCGAAGAAGTTCGCAGCACCACAGTGCTGGCCCGTCTCTCAAGAATTTCGCGCAGGACGTAGGCACCGTCTCTTGTCTCCAATTGAATGTCAATTCGAACACCCAGATGCTCCAACTTGTGCACAAGTCTTTCAGCTACTGCATAATCAATAACCTCTGAACCATCTATAACAAGGTCAAGATCACTCGTTTCCTTCACAGTCGGGTATTGCGTTACTATTTCGAATCCTGCGCTCCCCGCTGGCCCCCAGCGCCAATCCGCCATCATTTCTGCTAACAAGTCCATCAACTGAAGGACAGGCTGCTGCCGTCTCTCTGTAGGCAAGGAGTTCCACATCTGACGTTTCACTATCGCATAGGGAGACACGAGCTGGAACACCCCCTTCGGGTCCAGGAATGCAGCTTCCCGTTGATTTCGCTCCTGTCCACGTACTCCGACGGGAATACAACCATCCGCCGACGGATCGGCTCGGCGAACGACCACAAAGGGGGTCCGCCTCAGCGAGGCGGTTACCCACTCCTTGTCTTCATATAAGGAGAGATATTTCAAATTGGACACTTTAATCAGATCATGTGGATGGATTACCATTGCTCCAAAAGCGCATCTCGAACGCCACGGGTTGCAGTCCGCCCACCCGCCATAGCTTCCTTAGTCTGCAATCGGAAGCTAAGGTCGCGGGGCGCTCCTTTTGTACTCTCGATTGCCTCGGAAACGGTCTTTTCCACGATGGCTACATCACTACTCTGTGGATCGTCTGCATGGATACCGCTCAGCATCTGATATAATGCCCCCAGAGTACTGTAGCTACGAACATCGTAGGCCATAGCTGGAACTTTCTTGGTAGCTTCTTCAAGCTCGGCAATCGTCCGCTTGGTAATCCGAGCAGCAGAAGCCTTGGACATGGCCTGAATATTGACCTTGCTGTCATCCAGTGCGATCAAACGATTCGATTGCAGCCCATGCGCGAGGAAGCCCCCGGAAATCGCGTTACCGACAATCACACCGATGACGGGATGGCCTTCTAATCTAGCGGTTGCGTAAGCATCTGCACTTGCAGCCAGGGCAAGACTGATACCGACCATTTCTTCCTTATAGCCATAGGCTTGACTGGGTACATCAATGATGGCAATGATCGGACGTTTGGTTTCTTTTTTCTCATCTTGACGGATTGCGTCCCTGATGATTTGAGCCACCGTCCAGCCTTCAAGCATACCAACCTCACCGTTTCTGACACGCGGGAATCGGTTGGAGGCATTCGGAACAATGGCGATATATCTGCACAGTTGTCCGTGCTTATCCACGTCTGCCGCAAGCACTGAAGGAACATCGCTGATTGGGTGAGCAATGCCCGTCAAGCGGGAGAACCAGCGATAACCTCTACTATCCGACATGTCGGCCGCACCCTCTTTTGCCAGCGGGACAGGCTGCTGCACAGGCTGTATCTGCGTGTAAAATTCGCGATAGCGCTCAGGTGTCCAAGCTTCTGTAGGATCAAGAGTGTTTAACAGGGTCAGATAGAAATCGATTTGCTCTGTTTTAGCAGGCTTCGCCGGTGCCTTGAGCGCAGTATCAATCGCTTCGACAACTGCATCCGTCGTATCTTCCACCATTTCGTCAATCAATCCGGTTTGGAAGCGCTGGTTAGCTCCGATTGTGTTCCAAATCAAGGCTTTGTCGCTTGCATCGAACTCCATGACCCCTGCTTCCTGCTCAATGACCTCCGGCCCGTTCAGACCGAGGCGCGCTTTCTTCGTAGCAATCAGAGTGGTAAACAATTCTGCAGTAATGGACATTCCCCCAAATGCCCCTACGCGGCCCGGGATCAGTCCGATAACAGGAACGTATTTACGCAGGGCAACGATCTGGGTAGCAATCTCCGAAATCGACAACAATCCATAGTTCGCTTCCTGTAGCCGAACACCCCCTGTATCGAAGATCATGACGGGATATAGTTTGTTCCCTCTCTTATTCTCTTCCAGTGCCAGTTCGAGCGCTCCGGAAATTTTGGCCCCGCTGACTTCTCCAATCCCCCCTCCTTGAAAAGCGCCTTCCATCGAAATGATCAAGACCTTCTGTTTGTGTATTTCGCCAAGAGCCAGAATAATCCCGTCGTCGCTCTGAGGAACAATGCCTTGCGGCTCTAGGTGGGGGGATTGGATTTTGTCTAACGGCCCAAGTATCTCACGGAAAGTCCCTTCGTCCAGCAGCGCTTTAGCTCTCTCGCGTCCATTCAGCTCCACAAAACTATTCTGCATAATCCAGCACCTCCAGCACTTGCGTAAATCTAAGCATTACTACACCCGGAGTAGCTCCGAAGTCATGAACTGTAATATTGGCAGTAATCGGATAACGGTTAAAAAAACGGGTCAGAACATTCTCCCATACTTGTTCAAATCCTTCACTGCCTGTTAAAATGCTGACGTTGGTGGTCTGGCCTTTTACAGGCTCTACAATAATCTCCAAATCTCCCGAACCGACAACACCTATATGTGCCGGCTTACAGATGGGCTTCGTAGTCTGGTATTGAAACTGTAATTTTTCCATCCTTCAGAAACACCTCCAATTAAAGTATCAATCGATTAGAAATAATGTGGCAGCTAGCAGATCGGCACTACCTCCGGGTGAGAGTTGTCTAACATTACAATACTCGGACAAGCGGTAGAGCAGCTTTCTGCCCGACTGGGTTCTTAATCCATCTGCTGCAAGGAAGGCTGCGGCCATACTCTGAATCGCCATCAGATCCGTCAACTGACCGCGGTGTAGGATGCAGGTATCATCCACACATGCCACCAAGGCCAATAAAGCTTCTAAGCGTGCTTCGACCTCTGTCTTCCCACAAGCCCTAGCGCGCAGCAAAGCAGGTAAAGCTTCGTCCCGGATGTGCGGAAAGCCTAGCTTCGCTTCTTCCTCTGCCCCCACTACCGCGTATTTCTTCTTAACCGTTCGTCCATTCGTCTGCTGCATCGGACGGTACCGGTCATGGAACGATGCAATTCTTCCTGCAATGCTCATAATCTGATGTGGGTCCCGCTCCCTTGGAAAGGCTGCCCGTGCACTTGTTAAAAGCCCAAGGGCCCAAATGGCACCCTTATGTGTATTGACACCGTTCGTTGCACTGAGCATCACCTTCTCGCCCTCCCGCCCGATTAGAGCGATCTGCTCACGCAAAGTCTGGTCCACCGGGTGAAGGTATGACACAATGGCTATTTCCCGAAACGTATCCTCCAATGCTCTTGCGGATGCAAGCATAAGATCGATGGACATATCAGTATGAGAGCCATTGTCTCTGGCATCGACAAGTCCAGGCTTGGGCGTAAGAAGAGCCTCTTCCATCAGTGCCTTTACAGCTTTGGCAGCCAGAGAAGCCGCGAAAGCTGAATGATTCATCGTGAGCATGGCTTTAAGACCAGCTCCGGAATTTAGCCGGTGGATCATACAATCCGTCTGACCAATCTACGAGATCGTTAATCGTCTGTGCTGCCAGCATCGAGCGCTTGGCTTGTCTGCGCATGATCCCAAGATCCTCCGGATAGGCCACGATCCCTCTGTCACGCAACAGGCTTGCATCGCTTTCATTACTTTCCATTCCTAAAGGTGTTACGCCTCCGATTGCCGCGAGAGCCTTCTTTCTCTCCTCTATGCTGTCCGTCTTGTAGAGGTATGCAATGCCTTCCTCGGTAAGGACGTGGGTGACATCATCCCCGTAAATCATGATTGGCGTAATGGCGAGACCAGATTCATCCTTCACCTTGATGGCATCTAGCGAATCTACAAATACTGGCTTTTTGTTGGCACCGTATGTTTCAACCATCTGCACGACCAATTTCCGGCCTTTGGAGAGTTCCGTCGGGCGCTCGATCATGTCAAGCCAGGCAGGAGTCGCATGTCGCCGCCCCCGAGGATCATGCCCCATATTCGGCGCTCCTCCAAAACCGGACAATCTGCCGGAAGTAACGGTAGACGAATTACCTGCACAGTCCATTTGTAGCGTTGATCCGATAAACATATCTACAGCGAACTGGCCTGCAACCTGACACATCGCGCGGTTGGAGCGCATAGATCCGTCCTTGCCGACGAAGAACACATCTGAACGAGCCGCAATGTATTTCTCCATACCGACCTCGCCTCCAAAGCTGTGAATGCTTTCGACCCAACCCGATTCAATCGCCGGAATCAAAGTTGGATGCGGATTCAGGGCCCAGTGCTTGGCAATCTTCCCTTTCAGGCCAAGCTGTTCACCATAGGTCGGCAGCAAAAGCTCAATCGCTGCAGTATTAAAGCCAATGCCGTGATTAAGCGACTGCACCTGATGTTTTCCATAAATACCCTTGATCGCCATCATGCCCATCAGGATTTGCAGTTCAGTAATATTCTGCGGATCACGGGTAAACAGTGCTTCCAGTGCGTACGGTTTTTCGGCCTGTACAATGACGTCGACCCAGGACGCTGGAATATCGGTTCGCGGTAGCTCATCCACGATTTCGTTAACCTGCACGATTACGATCCCATCCTTGAAAGCCGCTGCTTCCACGATCGTCGGAGTTTCTTCCGTATTGTTTCCGGTATACAGATTGCCCTCGCGATCTGATTTGTCTGCCGCTACCAGCACCACATCTGGAATAAGGTCAATGAAGAGACGTCCGAACAATTCCAAATACGTATGGATGTCACCGAGCTTAAGTATCCCGTCATCAATCATTTGCGCAACACGCAGGCTTTGGGAGCCACTGTAGGAGAAGTCCAGCTTCCCGGCGATGCCCTTCTCGAAAATATCCAAATGTTCGGGTCTTGAAATGCTGGACATAATCATATGCAAATCATGCACTTTGCCAGGATCGACTTCCAGCAGCTTCTGGGAAAGGAAAGACGCTTGCTTCTGGTTATCTCCTTCCAGGACGACCTTCGCGCCTGGATCAATTAGCGCCTCCATCAGGTCGACAATTCGGGAGGAGTCGATGTATTTTCCGTCGAGCCACTTTTCCACCTTTCCTAACTTTTCCTGCTTTTTATCACGTTTTTGTGACCAGGATCGCAGTACTTTATTCATTCTTCTTGCTCCTTCCATTTTCTAATCAGATACTGAGTCGCTTCCAGACCGATCTCGTCCACGGCCATTTGCCGGGTATCCTTGTGGGCTTGCTTGACAAGTCTGGAAAGAGTATGACCCGGCGGCATCTCGATGAAACAGTCAGCTCCCGATTCGACGCAGACAGCCGCCATATCCATCCACCGAACGGGATATGCTACGTTTAGTGCAAGGTCCTCCGCGATTTTTTCCTTGGCTTTCGTCTTTCTGCCCGTATGATTCACCAAATATGGTATTTGAGCGTCCCGCAAAGAAAAAGTGTGTATTTTCAGCAATAGCTTATTGGCTACCTCTGACATCAGCAGGGAGTGTGAAGGAATCGGAACCTTCAGAAACGCCGTTTTAGCGGTCCCAAGCTCTTTCACATGCATAAATGCTTTATTTAACCCTACCAATGATCCGGATACGACGATTTGCTGCTCTGCGTTTATATTCGAGAGGTAGACTGGCGTCGCCTCACTATGGGAGAGAAGCACGGCTTGTTGAACCTCGGCCTGCGTAAGCCCAATAATCACACCCATTCCATAGCCTTCAGGAAAGGTTTCTTCCATCAACCGGGCACGGAGCCATACGATCCGAAGCGCATCCTCGAACGAGAGAACTCCCGCGATGACCGCCGCAGGAAATGCACCAATGGAATGCCCTGCCACGAATTGGGGCCGGATACCCTGCTCGATCAACCGGTAGGCTATTGCCGTCTCCTTAACGAAGAGTGCCATCTGAATCCAGACCGTTGAGCCCATAGCCTCCTCATCATCACGCAGTTCAGTTCCGATGATACTTGTTGCCTTTTTCACATACTCGGGTACATCTTGGAGCATTCCAGGAACCTGTGACCCCTGGCCGGGAAATGTAAAAACGATGTTCAGAATCTCACCACCTTTAGCGGATTCATTTTCTTTACATTGTTAATTGTAAGAAGTGAGTAAATACCTGTAAAATATATATATTCACATATGATCGATAACCTAGTGGTTATAAAGGAGATTTTTCACTATGGATTATTTGCAGCTTAAGTATTTTCAAGTGACCTCGAAGTATGAGCATGTCACACGTGCCGCGAACGAGTTGTTTATCTCACAGCCTGCCTTAAGTAAAATGATTAGAAACCTGGAGACGGAATTGGGTGTGCAGCTATTTGACCGCGAAGGAAAACATATCGTGCTGAATGAATATGGCAAGAAGTTCCTGAAAAGAGTGAACCAGTCGCTATCAGCGCTAGAGCAAGGCGTATCCGAAGTCAAAGAAATGAAGAACGAAAAGGTAGAGGTCATCACGTTATACGTCGCTGTCGGCTCTATGCTATTGCCCAACCTTGTCGGCAAGTTTCGCGATCTCTATCCTCAAATTAGATTCAACCTGACCCAGCACCCTGCGAAGATGAAGAAAGGACCGGCGTACGATTTTGCGATTACGTCCGAAGAGTTGGCGGACAACGAGCATGCGATCCTGCTGGAGGAGGAAATTTTGCTTGGCGTACCAAAATCTCACCCTCTGAGCGTTCAGGACACCGTATTCCTGAAAGATCTAGAGCATGAGAAGTTTATCAGCCTTACACCTGGTAATTCGCTTAGGAAAACAACGGACCTCTTTTTTACTCACATCCCTTTTGAACCCAACATCGTCTTTGAAAGTGATGATCCGGCTACGGTAAGAGGGTTGATTCAAACAGGACTTGGCATCTCCTTTATTCCTTCTATCCTGTGGAGGAACGTCGTAACCGAAGACATTAAGCTGCTTCAAATCAGGGAGCCTCGATGTACGCGAACAATCTATCTGTCCTTTCCTACTGGGGAACTGCACACCGATATAGAGAAATCGTTCTTCGAATTCATCATTAGATTTTTCCAAGATATTGCTCAGCATTGACGATTTAGATACCTTTTGACATAATATCTGCCTTATTGTTTTATCATTCTTCGGATTAGTAAGATCAATATCTTTAGAGTATTTAATTTCTATACATGCTTTGTTTCAATTTTTTTGTTTTTGGTTAAGTCAATGCACATAAATGGGTAACAGCTTCATATGATGGAGCTAAACCATTTACAACTTGTTTAGCAGGCAGATTATCTCAGACAGCAAGGAGGGAAATGATGTGAAAACAGTACAATGGCTGGTATTATGTCTTGCTTTTCTCACGATGTTCAGTGCTTGTAGTGGACCCTCGTTCTCTGAAAGTCAATCATCTGAAACTAATTTGTCAAACGGAAAAAAGATAACGCTTACATTGTGGTACTGGAACCGTTCCATTGACGATGAACTACTCGCCCAGGCGGAAAAACAATTTCCCAACATTGAATTAAAAACTCAAAAAATAGGCGGTGACTTCAAAGCCAAACTGAAGACAACGCTCGCAGCTCGTTCCGGTGAACCAGACATCGTAGCTCTGAACGATTGGATGGTGGAGCTGTTCCCCAGTGCGGATCGTTTTTATGACTTAAGGGAACTCGGAGCAGACCGCTTAAAGGATCAATATTTGGAATGGAAATGGAATCAGGGGATCACTCCTGATGGTAAAATGATCGCATTTCCCATGGATACAGGACCTACCGCCCTCTTCTACCGAAGTGATCTGTTTGAACAAGCAGGCTTGCCTAGTGATCCTGAAAAGGTTAGTGCCTCCATTCGCACATGGGATGATTACATGGCGGCCGGAGAACAACTTCGCCAGAAATTCGGAAGCCGTTCATTTTTGGCTGACAATATTGTAAACGTTTACAATCAGGTACTCGCTCAGCATACAAACCTTTACTTCAAGCCAGATGGCAGCTATATCGGCAATCAATCTCCTGACATCCGTCTGGGCTGGAAAACCGCTGTCGATTTCCACAAGAAGCATCTGCTCGCCAATGCGGATGGCTGGACTCCCGAATGGAACGCTTCAGTCAATAACGGCAAAATCGCCTCTTTTGTAGGGGCTATCTGGATGAAGCAAGTTCTCACAGAGGCCGCGCCGGATACAGCGGGTAAATGGAGAGTCGCCCGTGCTCCTGGAGGAGACGGCAACCTGGGTGGTTCTTTCATTTCTATCCTCAAATCCAGCAAACATCCCAAAGAAGCCTTTGAAGTGCTGACCTGGCTGCAAAACCCGGAACACCAGCTGGAAGCCTACCACAAAATCGGACTGTTCCCGTCCACTCCCGGCGTCTATAACGATCCTATCATGGGGACACCCGAGCCTTTCTTTGGTGGTCAGGCCACCGGACTCATCTTTGCCACCTCCGCACGTAATGTGAAAAGCAGCTATTTCGGCGAGCGCTATCCTGTCATCCACGGCATTGTGACCCGTCGTCTTGCTAATGTCGCCAAGCAGGATGCCAATTCCGATGCATTATGGACGGAAACAATGGATCGAATCGAACGGGAATTACAGCGGTAAAAACAAAATTCAAAAAAGGCGTGTGGACATTATGCTGAGAGAAATCTGGAAGCACCGTGCCGTTTATGCTGCGATCTCGCCGTTTTATCTACTGTTTGGCATCTTTGGACTGTTTCCGATTGGTTTTTCATTATATCTAGCGTTTCACAAATGGGACGGGATCGGAGACATGACCTACAACGGCTGGGGCAACTTTCGCTACCTTGTAACAGATCATGAATTTTGGCAGGCTGTAGGCAACACCTTTGTGATCTGGGTGTATGCAACGATTCCGATGCTATTCTTCGCACTGATTATTGCCTTTCTGCTTTATGCCCCTTTTGTGAAAATGCGTACCTTATGGCGAGTCGGATTCTTCCTGCCAAATGTGACGTCTATTGTAGCTGTTGCCATCATATTCGGTGCCTTATTTGCCAACAATTTTGGATTTCTTAACTACCTTCTGCAACTCATGGGGCTACCCATGGTTCAATGGCTGAATGTGCCCTGGGGTATCCAAATCGCCATTTCTTCTATGGTCGTATGGAGATGGATGGGCTATAACTCAATCATCTATCTGGCTGGACTCCAGAGTATTCCGCATGTGCTGTATGAGGCCGCCAAAATAGACGGGGCAACCGGAGCGCAAGCTTTTTTCCGCATCACTATCCCCATGCTACGCCCAGTCATTCTGTTTACGGTGATTACGTCCACCATCGGCGGTATGCAGCTCTTCACCGAGCCACAGGTCCTGGTCGGTAATGACGGCGGTTCCGGGGCAAGTGGCATGACCATCGTTTTATACCTGTATCGCGAGTCGTTCATTAACAACTATTTTGGATATGGTGCAGCCGTCGGATGGGGCATGTTCCTCATCATTGCTCTATTCTCCATCATAAACTGGAAACTCGTTCAAGGTAAAAAATAACGATGGGAAGGAGCTTCACAACATGATGCAGACACGCGCAAAATCCTTTGTTTTATATGCCGGATTGTTGGTGGGAATCATTCTGTCGATGTTTCCATTTTACTGGCTGATCGTCATGGCAACCCGTACAACCTCAGACATCTATCGTTTTCCACCACAATTGTGGTTTGGCAGCCACTTCTTGGATAACATAACGAGAGTATTACAACAGATTAATTTTGCCGGAGCCTTTTTTAATACCCTTTTTGTAGCCGGTTCTGTTACCCTATTGGTTCTGTTTTTCGATTCACTAGCAGGTTTTGCATTCGCCAAGTTTGATTTTCCGGGCAAAAAAGTGCTATTTATCGTTCTGCTAGCTACGATGATGGTCCCTTCACAACTTTCGCTTGTCCCCTCCTTTGTCATGATGGCCTCCTTTGGATGGGTAGGTACGTTCAAAGCGCTTATCATCCCGGGGATGGTAAATGCCTTCGGCATTTTCTGGATTCGTCAATATGCGGAAGAATCCATTCCAAAGGAACTGCTGGATGCGGGCCGGATGGACGGATGCAGCTTTTTTCGACTGTACTTGAATGTAGCACTGCCTATTCTACGTCCTGCGTTCGCTTTTCTCGGCGCATTTACCTTTATAGGAGCCTGGAATGATTATTTATGGCCGCTAATCGTCTTAACGGATGAACGTAAATTCACGCTCCAGATTGCACTGTCACAATTGAACGGGATTTACAATACGGATTATGCGATGGTCATTGCGGGCACCCTGCTGGCTGTACTGCCACTTATTATTTTATTTCTTTTCATTAGCCGCCAGTTTATTTCCGATCTTGCCGCCGGAGCGGTCAAAGATTAGATTTACTTGAATTCCCTTATTCATTTCATGTATAATAGCTAATCGTCATTTCAAATAGCTTACATGATGAAGTTAGGTATCCAACAGGCAATCAGGTTAAGCGATTTACGATTTGAACATGAACTATGAACTATGAACTGAGGGAAACTTACCAGATGAACAAATTCACATATTATAACCCCACCAAATTAATTTTTGGAGACAATCAAATTGAAGAACTCCAGCAGGAACTGCTGAATTACGGCAAAAACATTTTGCTGGTATATGGAGGCGGAAGTGTCAAACGAAATGGTCTATATGACCAGGTATTAAACGCGTTAGAACCGCTACATCTGAACATTCATGAATTGTCCGGCGTAGAACCGAATCCGCGCTTGTCCACCGTTAAGAAGGGTATCGACATTTGCCGAAATGAAAAAATCGACTTCTTACTTGCTGTAGGCGGTGGAAGCGTTATTGATTGCACCAAAGCCATCGCAGCAGGGGCTGAATATGACGGCGATGTGTGGGATATTATCAACAAAAAGCACATGCCGACCCAGGCTCTGCCATTCGGCACCATCCTCACACTCGCCGCCACCGGTTCAGAAATGAATCCGGATTCTGTTATCACCAACTGGGAAACGAACGAAAAATACGTATGGGGCAGCGCGGTAACGCATCCGAAATTCTCGATTCTGGACCCAAAAAACACCTTCTCTGTGCCACGTGATCAGACGGTATATGGCATGGTGGATATGATGAGCCATGTGTTTGAACAATATTTTCACAATGTTAAAAATACACCGTTGCAAGATCGTATGTGCTTTTCCGTGTTGCAAACCGTGATCGAAACTGCACCTAAGCTGCTGGAGGATTTGCACAACTACGAGCATCGTGAAACGATTTTATATGCCGGAACGATTGCCCTTAACGGAACACTACAAATGGGCTACTTCGGGGACTGGGCTTCGCATACGATTGAACATGCATTATCCGCTGTATATGATATTCCTCATGCTGGCGGTCTGGCGATCCTGTTCCCCAACTGGATGAGACATACGGTGGATCAGGATGCTGCACGCATGAAGCGGCTGATGCTCAGCATGTTTGATTTAGATACCACTGGTAAAACGGATAAGGAAATTGCTTTGGAGGGGATTGATCGCCTGAGTGCATTCTGGACAAGTCTCGGTGCCCCTTCCACCCTGGCCGATTACAATATTAATGATGAGCAATTGGAAAAAGTCGCAAACATTGCAGCCCGTGAAATGGAATACGGAGGCTTCGGTAATTATAAAAAGCTGAACCAAGAAGATATTTCAGCTATTTTGCACGCATCGTTATAACATTCAAAAGGGAGTGTCCTCAAGCCTGTGATGACTGAGGGCACTCCCTTTTGGAATTTATGAATTAACCGTTTGTCCTTTTTCTTCTACTTGGATAGCTGCCCCTACACTGGCACCTGCAAGAATGCCCTTTTTCTTACTAGAATTCAGAGAATCCATATAGGTTCGGGTTTCTGCGACTACAATTCCTGATAAGCCGAGCAGGGCAATCAGGTTCGGGAAAGCCATCATTGCGTTAAAGATATCTGCCAGCAGCCAAATCGCATCCAGTTTAATGAACGCGCCCCCGGCAACCAGTAGGATGAACAGATAGCGGTATGGCTTAATCCACTTGACCCCAAGCAAATATTCAACACAGCGTTCCCCGTAATAGTTCCAGCCGAGCATGGTGGTGAACGCAAACATAATCAGAATGATTGTGAGCAGTTCTGCCCCCAGCGGGAATGCGCTGGAAAATGCTTGCTGAGTCATCAGGCCCGCATCGGTAGGCCCGCTCCACACACCACTAACCAGTAGCGTCAACCCGGTCATCACACAAATAACCATCGTATCAATAAACACGCCTGTCATGGAAATTAGCCCTTGCTCCGCAGGCCATTTGGTTTTGGCAGCTGCGGCTGCAATCGGTGCGCTTCCCAATCCGGCCTCATTGGCAAAAATACCTCTGGCTACCCCACTTCGCATCGCCAGCATAATCGTAGCTCCGGCAAATCCGCCCGTTGCAGATGTAGTTGAAAATGCCGAATGGAGCACCAGCGCAATTGCGGCAGGTAGTTGGTCAGCAAACCGAATCAGTACGATGAGACAGATCAGTACGTACAAGCCTGTTTTAAAAGGAACGACCTTCGTCGATACCTTGGCAATGCTTTTGAGTCCTCCAATAGTAACAAGTCCTGTAAGGATAGCAATAATCAGTGCCGTTACAATGGGCGGAACGCCAAAACTGTTTTCGGTCGAAGATACAATCGCTTTGACCTGCGGAAACGTTCCAATCCCGAACAACGCTACCAGCATGCCCGAAAAAGCAAACAGCATCGCCAGCGGTTTAAAACGGCGTCCCAGACCTTTCTCAATATAATACATCGGGCCGCCGGAAAATTGCCCATTCCGATCCTTCACCCGGTATTTTACCGCAAGTACACCTTCCGCATATTTCGTCGCCATCCCAAAAAAGGCTGCAACGACCATCCAGAACAAGGCACCCGGCCCGCCCAGCTTAATGGCTGTCGCTACGCCGACAATACTTCCTGTGCCAACTGTAGCCGCCAACGCTGTACTCAAAGCCGCAAAACTACTTACATCCCCGCTGCCTTCATTCGGGGCCTTACCGATCAGCTTGATCGCCAGGGGCAGGCGGAATACCTGCAGCATCTTCAAACGTATGGTCAGCCACAACCCCGTTCCCATGACAAGAATGATGAGAGGCGCCCCCCATATCCAACTGCTAATCGCTTCTAACACATGTACCAAATTCATTTCAACCCGCTCCTCCAGCATATTAGAAAACAAAAAAGAGTCAAATCCGCTGATTCGACTCCTGGAGAGGTTAAAGGCACGAAAAAATACAACCATCTTGCGCAGGTTTCTGCCTCTAATAGCTTATAAAAAAGCCTAGGGCATTCCCTGTCACAGGTTATTCGCGTCTCTGTCCTTTTGCCTGAGAGTTTAAGCAGATGTTCTCTGCGGTGCACCTTCGGCGCCCAATTAAGGGTCTCTCCAGAGTTCTGTCCGTTTACGGTCCCCGCTTGTTGCTGTAATCAGCCTAAGCACCTGAGAGTTTTGCCCCTTCGGTCGGAACTTTCGTTCCATCTCCCGCAAACATCAACCAGACATATGAAATTTTTATTTATTATACAGAAAACTTTCAGTTTATTACAAGTGAAAAGTTTGTGAAACCCTCTGAAATATTATTATTGTGTCTATCAAAAAAGCGGGTACAGCAGATTGCATCCTTAGGATGTCCTCTGCTATACCCGCCCGAGAAAATTTGGAATTACAATTCTTCACCATTGGTTGCTATCACATTTTTATACCAGTTAAATGAGTCCTTTTTGGAGCGTTTGAGCGTTCCGTTACCGTCATCATCCAGATCGACGTAAATAAATCCGTAGCGCTTGGACATTTCGGAAGTAGACATGCTCACAAGGTCGATAGGACCCCAGCTGGTGTAACCAAGCAGATCAACACCGTCGGCAATTGCTTCCTTCATTTGAACAATATGCTGACGCAAGTAATCAATACGATATGTGTCATGCACAGATCCGTCTTCTTCTACCTTATCATAAGCACCTAGGCCATTTTCCACGATGAACAGCGGCTTTTGGTAGCGGTCATATAACGTGTTCAGCGTAACACGCAGACCGATCGGATCAATTTGCCATCCCCAGTCAGAGGACTGTAAATATGGATTTTTCACGCCGCCAATCAGGTTTCCTGCTGCTTTCTCGCCTTCTGGACCTGCAGATACGGTCAAGGTCATGTAGTAGCTGAATGAGATATAATCGACCGTGTTATTTTTTAAAATTTCGGCATCGCCTGGTTCTGTGTGTATAACAACATTATTTTCTTCAAAATAACGATCCATGTAGTTGGAATATTCCCCACGGGCATGCACATCCGTAAAGAACAGGTTCATCTGATTTTCATGCTGGGCTTTCAGTATATCCTGTGGGTTACACGTATGTGGGTAGCTTTCCAAACGAGCCAGCATACAGCCGATTTGAGAGCCCGGGATGATCTCATGTCCTCGTTTTGTCGCCAGTGCACTAGCTACAAATTGATGATGCAGTGCTTGGTATATCGCTTGCTGCTTGTTTTCTACGCGGTCAATGACCACCCCGCCACCAGTAAACGGACTCATGGTCATTACATTGATTTCATTAAAAGTCAGCCAGTATTTTACTTTATCCTTATAACGCGTGAACACAGTTTCGGCATAATTTACGTAGTGCTGTATAACTTCACGACCCAGCCAGCCATTATACTTCTGAGTCAAACCCAGCGGTGTCTCATAATGTGACAATGTTACCAGCGGTTCAATACCATATTTGCGCAGCTCATCAAATACATTATCGTAGAATTGCAGTCCCGCTTCATTCGGCTCGGCATCATAGCCATTCGGGAAAATCCGCGACCAGTTGATGGACATACGAAATACCTTAAAGCCCATTTCCGCGAACAATGCAATATCTTCTTTGTAGTGGTGGAAGAAGTCCACACCTTCACGTTTTGGAAAACGGGCATTGACTTTGCCTGCCAAAATGTCTTCGAGTCGCTCGGACGAAATCTCCATAGCATGATCGTTCTTGCGCTCTGCTTTGGGTACATAGGCAACCATGTCCGCACTGGACAATCCTTTTCCATCTACGTCAAAAGCACCTTCCAATTGGTTGGCTGCGGTTGCCCCGCCCCACAAGAAGTTTTTCGGAAATCCTTTTAGCGTCTTCGTCATGGTATAAAAACCTCTTTCCGTATTTAAGATTTTTACTTTGGTCAAGTAATCCCATCAAGTGCTGCAAATGTGAATCAATACCTAACGGTAACCGTTCTTCCTTTGAAAAGGATTGACAGATGCTTTAAAATAGACGTAATGCCTTCATAAGCATCCTAATCGTTGTAACGCGTTTCATGTCAAGTATTTTTTTCTTATGTGAGGAGAAGCATCATGTCGAATCTTGATCAAATTGCAAAACTGGCGGGCTTTTCCAAAGCTACGGTATCCAGAGTATTAAATCAGTCACCCCATGTCAGTCACGAAACAAGAACTAAGATTTTAAAAATCATGCAGGAATTGGATTATGTTCCTAATCGGAATGCCATTTCTCTATCCAAGGGTCAGACGCTTCAGATCGGTATCATTACTTCAACTATTAATGAAATTGTTCTGGCTTTTCTGGACAGCTTTGTGGAAGTAGCCGGCCAGTATGAATTCCAAACCATTATTTATACTTCGGGAGAAGACAAAAAGAAAGAGCTTCAAGCCTTTGAGGATTTAAAAAGAAAAAGAGTCGATGCGCTGGTCATCATTTCCTGCGTGAATGACACTGATTTTTTGAGTACCTATTGCAAATATGGCCCGATCGTTTCGTGGCAACGAATGGAGCATACCGATATTCGCTCCGTCGCTATGGATCAGTATGAAGGATATATGTTAGCGCTAAAACATTTGATACAAAAAGGCTATACTCGTATAGCCAATGCTTTTGGTCGTCCGAGCAGCATCAATACCCATAGCAGACAACGAGCCTACGAACAGATCATGAGTGAGCACAATCTTCCAGTGTTGCAACACTGGAATCACTCTTCTATTTATAATATCCGTGATGGCGAACAGGTCGTACGGGATTTGTTACAGCGTCGGGAAGAATTCCCAGAGGCTATTTTATGTGCTAACGATTATGTAGCAGTGGGCATTCTCTGCGAAGCACGCAGACAACGGCTGAACGTACCGGAAGATCTGGCGATTGTCGGATTCGATAACACGGAGCTGGCGCATACGATGGGGATTACAACGATTCAAAATCCCATCATGGCTCAAGCACAAAATGCTTTTTTCATGCTTTCCCCTCAGCTGATTGGACGCCAAATGGAGCTTCATTCGCTAGAGTACTGCCTCATTGAACGTACGACCACGTAAGGTAACGATTTACTTGCAAATTAGGCAAAAGGGCCTTGATATGAAATATTTTTTGTCGAATCAGAATAAAATATGTTGAAATCGCTTTTTTTTGTGCTACAATAGCACTATATCGAAGGATTGTGACCGGTGATGCGGGCAATGCCTGAGTTCAATTGAGTGCTATTGCTAACAATAGTGTTGAATTGTGCTTAGGCATTTTTTATTGGTAAAGGATGGGAGGGGGAACTTCAATGATTATTGAGAAGGTGCTCAATAACAACGTCCTATTGACTAAAAACGATAAAGGCAAAGAGGTCATCGTGATGGGAAGAGGTATTTCCTTCAAAAAGGTGGCTGGCGATCAAGTCGATGATGATAAAATAGATAAGATTTTCATGTTAAATGAAAACGAGTTCACGGCTAAACTAACTGAGCTGCTGAACGATATTCCAGTGTCTCATCTGGAGGTAGTGAGTGAAATCGTAAAGCATGCAACGGAAGTACTGGATACGGAGTTAAGCGATAATATTTATTTAACGTTGACCGACCATATTCATTTTGCCATACAACGGCAAGAAAAAGGACTGGCACTCCAAAACGCGATGCTGTATGAAATTAAACGCTTCTACAAAAAAGAATTTGCAGTTGGACTGGATGCTCTTCAAAAAATTGAAAATACGCTCGGAGTAAAATTGGGCGAAGATGAAGCAGGATTTATTGCATTGCATATGGTGAATGCACGGATCGACGGTAACGAAATGAAATCTACACTGAAAATGACCGAGATTGTCCAACATATATTGAACATTATTACGTATCATTACGGAATTGTGCTGGATGAGTCTTCTTTTAGCTATTCGAGATTTTTGACACATTTGCAATATTTTGCGATGCGAGTGATTCGCAAAGAAGTCATTCACAGTGGTGAAGAATTTTTGTACAACCAGGTGAAGCAGACGTATACCGAAGCTTTTGCTTGTGCCCAAAAGATCAATGAGTATCTGGAAAAAACATACGATCAATATTTAAGCAAGGATGAATACGTATATCTAACTATCCATATTCATCGGGTAACTGAGCGTAATAACATATAAGATTAACAACTTCATATCCTCATCGTTCATGGATTGTGACTGGTAAGGCAGGCAAAACCTAAACTGATGGTGAAATCGACGTTCCTCTATAGGAGAGTGCGTAGTTTTCACCACGAGTTTAGGTTTTTCTTGTTTACAAGTTTAAAAAGGTGCACGCCGGCGCATCTTAGCAACAGATGTAAACAGTAAATCCTATCAGTAGCAAGAATAACCCATAAGGAGTTCTGAACATGAGTGATAAAGAACTATCTAAAAAAATAGTGACCCTCGTTGGTGGCGAAGAGAATGTCAATTCGGTATTCCATTGCGCTACACGCTTGAGATTTAAATTAAATGATCGTACAAAAGCAAACAAAGCCGCACTGGAAGCAACCCCTGGTGTCATTACAGTAGTGGAAAGCAGCGGCCAGTTTCAAGTGGTCATCGGTAACAATGTAGGTCAAGTGTTTGAGCATATGATGGCAGAAACGAATTTGCAGGATGCAGACAATCCCAATGCCAAAAAGGAAGAATCTTCCGAAAAAACGAATTTTCTTGGCAAAGCGGTCGATATCATTTCCAGCATTTTTTCTCCCATTCTTGGTGCTCTTGCCGGGGCAGGTTTGCTTAAAGGGCTACTGGCGTTAATTTTATCTTTTCAATGGATTAATGATAAAAGCGGTACGTACCTGATCCTAAGTGCAGCTTCCGACAGTGTTTTCTATTTTCTACCTGTGTTTTTGGCTATTACATCGTCCCGTAAATTTAAGACAAACACCTTTGTATCGGTGGCAATCGCTGGAGCTCTGGTCTATCCAGCAGTTATAACGGCGGTAAGCAACCCAGAAAGATTGGCGTTTTTAGGTATTCCGATCATTCTGATTAATTACAGTTCCAGTGTCATTCCAATTATTCTCGCGGTCTGGGTTCAGTCCTATGTGGAGCGCTGGTTCAATTCCTTTATCCATCAATCGGTTAAAAACATTATCGTGCCGATGCTTTCGCTCCTGGTCGTTATTCCGTTAACATTTCTGGCCTTTGGTCCAGTAGGTAACCTGATCAGTCAGGGCTTGGCAAACGGTTTTACATGGGTATACAATTTAAGCCCACTAATTGCCGGGGCTGTTGCCGGGGCATTCTGGCAAGTGTTTGTTATTTTCGGCGTACACTGGGGCTTCGTTCCGGTCATGCTGTCGAATATTGCAACATTGGGCTATGACACGATGCTTCCGATGCTTACAGCAGCCGTACTTTCTCAGGCTGGTGCAACATTGGGGGTATTCCTGAAATCCCGGAACACTCAGATGAAGGCTTTGGCAGGTTCCTCTACGCTGGCCGCTATTTTCGGGATTACAGAACCAACAATTTATGGCATAACTTTGAAATTGAAAAAGCCGTTCATTTATGCTTGTATTTCCGGGGCAATCGGCGGGGCGATTATCGCTTCTGGCGGAGCGCACGCACAATCCTTTGCATTACCGGGTCTACTGGCGTTGCCGACTTATTTCGGACCTGGATTCTTGTGGGTAGTCATCGGTTTGCTCGTTGCCTTTGTACTTGCAGTTGTATTGGTTATGATTTTGGGCTTTGATGATCCAAAAGAAGAAACTGCAAAAACAGAAGCTGCACCCGTAAAGAAAGAAGTGGCAATCGAGAAAGAAATTCTCGTAAGCCCACTGCAAGGTAAAGTATTGCCTTTGGAACAATCTTCTGATGTTGCTTTTGCTTCAGGTGCTATGGGGAAAGGAATCCTCATTGATCCTACAGAGGGTGTGCTGACATCTCCTGTCAATGGAACGATTACGACAGTATTCCCGACCGGACATGCCATCGGTATTACTTCCAATGACGGAGCAGAAATTCTGATTCACGTGGGTGTTAATACAGTGAAGCTGAAAGGACAATTCTTTGACAAGCGCGTCAAGGAAGGCGATATAGTTAAGCAAGGACAACTGTTGCTTGAATTTGATATCGAGCAAATTAAGGCAGCAGGCTATACTACGGCTACGCCGATTATCGTAACAAATTCCGCTCAATACCTGGATGTGTTGAACACAATGGAAACTGAAGTGAAGCGTGAGGATTACTTGTTGACTGTTGTGGTCTAACGTTTAACTTTCAGACTAGAGCATTTTGCATAAATCCCAGGAGCGTTTTCAAATCAGCAGTATATAGATCGAAACGCTTTAGTTCGTCTATATACTGTACTTACAAGCGTTGGGAATCGAATTATGCAAAATGCTGATTAAAGAAGCTTTCCCCATGGAAAGCTTCTTTTTTTATACATAATGAGACAAGTGTTACAGCGAAAAATGGAAATATCATTTATTGTAAGTGTAAGAATGTAAAAAAAGGAGGATTTCTGTGAAAAAAGGATATATCGCCGGGTTAAGTGTCATTGTGTTGCTTATCATTGGTATCGCTATTTCAGCTGTAGTTAAATTTCAAGACCTAGAGCAGGTTGTTCTACAAAAAGACAAAGAAATCCAAGCGAGCAAAAGCAATTACCCAGAAATATATGACCACTTGAATGCGGTTACATTTGATGGTTTTAAGAGTTTGATTCAACAGGATCAAAGTGTATTTGTCTATGTCGGCAGACCGAGTTGTGGCGACTGCAATCGGTTTGAGCCTAACTTTAACAAGATGATCGAACAGTATAATCTAGGCTCTAAAATTACTTTTTTGAACGTTCACAAAATCCATAAGGACAAGCCCCAATGGAATAAATTCAAAGAGGATTACAACGTTAAATACACCCCCACCATTGCAGAATTCAGAAACGGCAAGCTGGTTGATAAAATAGAATGGACGCCTAAAAGAGACCTCAGTACAGACGCTGTAAAAGAGTGGCTGACCTCCAAGAAACTTATTTTATAAGTCTCTTTTCTATCCATTTCATTACGCACACAAAGAACTGTTTATGCAAAAAAAGGTATTCATTCGTGTAGCGCATGAATACCTTTTTTAGGAATGTACAGGTCATCTAAGCTCTAATAAAAAATAGTTCCTACTACTCTTCACTGCCTTCTGATAAACCTCGTTCGTATCTATCAGTCCCTATATTGTAGACACTTCATAGAGTATGATCGTCAATCGAATCAGGAAATTCATATCGGATAATATCCGTTTCGGATACGATATGTCCGATTTGTGACTCAATGAATTCTAAATCTCCCTCTACTGCCCCTATAAAATGCTTTGTACCGGGTTCTATGACGATGACCTCACCAGGGCTGACTGTCTGTGTCACGCCATTGATAGAGACACTCCCGGTTCCAGAAACTATAGTCCAAACTTCTTTACGAAACTGATGCTCATGATAGCTGATAAATCTCCCATTTGAAATGACCACGCGTTTGGTCACTGTCTGCAATCCACTTGCCGCCTGTTGATGGGATAATACGGTTTGCTTTCCCCAGAAGCGCTCCTCAAAACGCGGGCCGATTTCAATTTCTGCCACCATATCCTTAATTCCTGTTGACGACTGTCGATCCGTAACCAGCACGCCATCTGGACCAGCAACGACAATAATGTCTGGAACATTCCAGATGCTAACCGGAATCTCCAGTTCATTGATGATATGCGAGTCATGTGAAGCTTCTGAAATATATCCCGGGCCACTCAGCTTCGAACTTACTTCCCGTACCAAAGAATCCCATGTGCCCAAGTCTCTCCATTCTCCATGATATGGGAGCACAGAGAGCTTATGAGTATGCTCTACTACCGCAATATCGAAGCTAGTTTTAGGCAAGTCTGCATAATTTGTCGAAAGAGATTCATAGTCGGCTGGTATACCCATTTGCTTCAGAATATCCAACAAAAAGCCTAGTCTAAAAGCAAACACCCCGCAATTCCATAAGGCCCCTTCACGGATCAACGCTTCTGAACGGATCAGATCCGGCTTTTCTACAAATGAACTAACCCTATAATATGGCTGGTCAAGTGAAGGAGAGGCTGAAGGCACGATATATCCGTATTTATCTGAGGGTTCCGTTGGGGCAGCCCCCATTAATGCGATATGGCTTCCTGATTGCTCTAATATCGAAGGAAGCCTACGCAGATGCTCGAAAAATTCATCCCCCGCATACCCGTCCACAGGCATGACCCCTACGATCTCATCGCGTGATGCGCCTGCAATGTCATGCAAGTAGGCCGTAGCCAGGGAAATGGCCGGGAAGGTATCCCGTTGAGTCGGCTCCTCAATCACTACAGCATCTCCGCCAATTTGCCCCCGAATCAGCTCGGCCTGAGTTCCACTCGTTGAAAAATAGGCCTCATCTGCCAAATTCGCCTCATCTAATTGCCTCCATATTCGTTGAAGCATACTTTCCGGCCGTTCGTCGTGACGTAGTATGGAAAGAAACTGCTTGGGGCGGTTCACATTGGATAAGGGCCATAGACGTTTACCCGAACCTCCAGATAATAAAATCATTCGCAAAGATGCAACCTTCTTCCTCTAAATTAATATTTTTCTTTCATTATAGGACTGTTCGATTTTCGCATTTCTGCCGAATACATAAGTATGTATTATCGTGGAAAATACATACTTATGCAATGTAATTGTATCTTTATCCGTACAGGAGATGTCAGTCATGCCCATAAAAATACTCATCATTGAAGATCAAAAAAGTTTGGCAGATATGATTGCTCTTCATCTGCAGGAGGAAGGCTATCATACCGAACTTATCTATGACTCTAAACTTGCAATTCCTACACTTATGCGTTTTAAGCCCGATATTATTGTGACCGCTCTAATGTTTTCCGGTAAAGTCGAATGTGCGCTGATCAGCCAAATCCGTCAATTTACTACGGTCCCTATGCTGGTCATCTCTAATAACACCCTGCTGAATATAAGAATAAAGGCTCTGGACGACGGAGCAGATGACTTCTTATGCAAACCATTCAGCCTGATAGAGTTAAATGCCCGCATCAAAGCCCTGCTGCGCCGCTGCGGCCCCAACATGCCCATTGAATCGCAAACGGTAACTCAAAAGCTTAAAAAGGTAAGAGTGTGGGTGAATGATTACCGTCATAGCCTGTTAGTCGATGACCAAGAAATAGAAGTCACTCAAATTGAATTTTCCATTATAAAAGAGATGTCCTGCAATCCAGGTAAAGTCTTTACCCGCAGCGAGCTGATGGATCGGATCAAAGGCGGAGATGGCGCTTATCTGGATCGTACCATCGACGTACATATTTCCAGCCTTCGCAAAAAAATAGAACGTGACCCTAAAAATCCTCAGCATATCCGTACCGTCTGGGGCAGAGGCTACAAATATGAGATGTAGCCGTATCATGGCTACCCATTTCCCCACTGAGCAGCTTGCTTTTTATGAAAGATTTCGCTTCTTCCATCGCCGATAAGGAAGAAAACAAGCTGCTCCACCCAGTATCCCTATGAGGAACAGTACCCAGCCGAAACGGTAGGCGGAAGCCAGAATAACGACGACTTTCCCGTTCCCGTTACCATTGGTAATGAATCCGGTAGTCACTCCATTGACGGACAGACGGGCTCGCTGATTTTCGCTACCTAGCCTGAACTCCCACAGTGGATTGGGTGATTCGGTCTCCCGGATCAGCACCTGTTCATGCGTTGGATTATATAGCGTAAAACTGCGTTCCATGGAATTTTCACGAGTTGCCTGAATGCTCTCCGATGCATGTGGAGCCATAAAAAAGGTATCCATATCCGATCCCTCAAACAACGTAAACTGATCCACTGTAATCATGGCTTGATAAGGGATGATGGAATATTGCTTCATTTGAAATAAGCCTGACTGCTTCTTGTGCGCATGCGCCAAAATCTGAAACTGCATCAAGGCAGTTCCTGCCGGAGCCTTCACAATTTGATCATAATGATTCCATTGTTCCTTATCTCTCTCCTCCACCTCATCAATATAGGAGGTTTGGAGAACCTGGGACGCTTTATTCAAAAAAATGACCTTCATATGCCGACTTCCAATTTGTTCTGATCGCGCATCCAACTGAACGGCATACTCTTGCAGCGGCTCTGCCTTCATTTTCTTGGACGCATAAATATTCCAGTCACAGGAATAGCTAGGTGCGTAACGGATAGAGAGTCCTTCGTCCTTGATTGACAGATTCGTCTGCCCAGGTCGAATATCCGCCACACATCCGACATCCGTCGTGCTCAATGATTCCTTCGTATCCTCCCCCGGCATCACCGTCACTTCCTGCGCAGCCATTCGATGAATATCTCCAAAACGGCTCAATGACGGCACCTGACTATCCAGCACAAGGGTTAAGCGATACTTCCCCTTGGTTAGGAACAGATTTTTAAATTCGACTCGGCCGTAGTCATTCAGCAGACCGGGAATTTGTATGATTTTCTTGGCAAAACCATCCTGATCGGGCACCGTTTCAATAACCTGCTTTTCAGATAAAGAGGTCGCGGGTAGCCGCTTATACGACTCCTTCGTACGAATCGTTCTGGTCAGCACCTTTCCCGTCTCTTCATTCGTCCACTTCATCGTTAATGACCCCTGGTACCCAGCGGGGAGATTAGCCAAAATAGCTGTGGCATAGGTTCCCGTTTTGGCGACTTCCACATCCCTGCTTAACGTCCCCTTCTGATAGCTGATCCCCCGCCCCATACTAAGTCTTGGTAAAGCACGTTCCGTCTGTACATTCCCTTGTGCGTTAAAATCGCTCTCTGCCTCCAAGGTGAAAAAAAGCTTGCCCCGCTTCAATGCCTGCTCCACTGGAAAAGATAGCTGATCTAGCTGATCCACAGGGACAATCGCAAATTGATTGATCGCATTAAAGCCTTGCAGGTTATTAACCGTGACTGGAGTATCTCCTTTTGGAAAAACATGTTCTCCCAGATCCACCCATTGAAATTGGTTTAAACCATCATCCTGAGTCTTGATACTAACCACTTTGTCCGGCAGTGTGACTTGTAATTTTCCGCCTGCCTTATTCATAAACACTCTAGCATATACATGCGAGGTTTGAGGTTGATCCAGTTTTTTGTGCATCGTAAACGTATTAGGCTTGCTATATTGCCCCAAATCACGCAGCTGGATATCATGAATCCACCAGTAATTTTTTTGCTGTGGACGCTGTAGGGTTAACAAATCCATTCGCATCCAATAGCTACCGGGCGGCGACACGTATTCCCCGTAAAATTTCACACTGTCAAAATTATATCCCTCCGAAGGCGCCACGACATAGCTAACCCCCAGTTCACGCATTTGCTTATCGTAAAATCTCATTTTCACATGCATTTTGTTCGTTCCGCGACCGGAAACAGTAATTTGGAACTGATACGGATTATTTTCCTTGGCTTCCAGCAAACCCGATCTAGCGACCTGCCATATATTACTCGGGTCTCCCTTCATAATTTCGCCGTGCAGAGTTGGCACATCATTCAATTCCTCACGGGGATTAGCCTGCACACTGAACAACTGCGGATTATCCGGCTTGAAGAAGGTTTCGGTCCGCAACATGGAATCAAAGTCCACGACCGTCTTCCCTTCGATACTGCTCATCTGATACGGGGCCACATCCAGCTTCTTACTGGCAAAGGTGACCGCAATCCCTGCATCCATTTCCATATCGAACGGAAAGTTCCGTATATTTTGGGAGGATAAATACCATAACCAATCGTTAGTCGAGGCAAAGGTTTTGGACCATTTTAAAAAGGCATTACCATCCTCAATGGCATCAAAAGGGCGTAAGTAATCCTCGGCTGGAAGCTGTGACAACAACAAGTCATTAAAGGACGCCGCTTCCACATAATCCCCTTTGTTAATCATCTGGATGGTTTTTAGCTCAGGCTTTAACGCACTGAACAGCACCCCAAAGCGGCTAAAATCAAAACCAGGCAGATGACTGTAGCTCTCCAGTCGGCTAAAACCGTAAGGTGTTACAATTTTACTCGCAAGGATGTTCATATAGGGCGGTGTCTGATCGAGATTGAATATGGAAAATAGCCCGTTCTGGTACGTACGTTTCAGCCCGGTCTGACCTTCCAGCTGAGACAGGTGGAAATCCTGCCGCTTCTCCTGCCCCACATATTCATCATGGTAGACCAACTGATTGACCCCAAAGGTAGAGAACAGCCAGCCTAATCGGGAGCTTAATCCGTTGTCCATGACATACTGCAGAAAATTCATATAGTATGTAATGCCGGGATCATTCCCCTCATGATGAAAGATCGTATTTTTAGGAGAAGAGTATACCTGAAAATCTCCGGTTGCCTTTTCGTTTGCGGTCTTCCCTTTATTCCATTTGGGCGTGGCTACTCCGTTATAGCTCTGAATCATATTGTCAGCAATCGGAAAGTATAATGCCTTGCTATCGAAACGATCCGGGTCAGTCAGCTTTTCAGCCATTTGACCATAAGCCTCCGGCACTTGTACCGGCTTGTAGTACCCCTCAATGAACTGAGTACGCAAGGGAGCAAAATATATCCCCAGGCACAAAACGACAATAACTACCGCCAGCTTTTTATATACCCGCTGCAACGGGGATGATCCGAACCATTCCATAAATTGAATAACACCGAAGGTCAGCAACACCCCGAAATTAAGGGCAATCAGTCCAATAAATTTGTTAGGATCACGGAAAACCGAACCAATCACAGGGGTTTTCGTAACCAAAATGACAAACCACTTGGCAATGGATGGAAACGTCGTCCCAGTAGCTGCAACCAGAAACAGCAGCGTAAGTAGCGAGAAGATCAGAATGATCGGATTTTTATGTGAACGTGTCACCATCGCATACCCGATCAATAGCAACAAAAACCCCCCTCCTACATAAAACATGACAGGCAGTGAGGACAAGGAAAACATGGGCCACCAATAGCTCAGTAAATAACCCACATTATATAAACTGCTGTTGCGGCTGAACAGAGACAACGTATCCACGACGTTAATATTATGCTGAGACGCTTGAGCGTCCATCAACATGCTACCGACATATAGAGACAACCAATAAAAACTGAGCAGACCGAAAAACACGCCAAAAATGATCCCTTTACGCAAAAAATTGCCGTATAACGGCTGCAAATAGGTGCGACCGGCCTTACGATGGGTCCAGGTCAACTTGATCAATAGCAACATGGTGAACAATCCCAAATAAATCATACCGAAGAAAAAATAATGAATTGCCGCAGCACTAACGGTGAATACCGCAGCCAACAGGAACAGGTCGATCCAGTTTCGCTGATACAACTTGTGGGGATGATAGTTTTTAATTTGTTGAATTTGAAACTTGGGGTCCACCGCACTGAAAAAGAATCGCAGCATTAACGGAAACAAGCTATATCCACAGAGCAAATAAATATGCTGAATGCGGAAAATAACCCACGGATTCAGCGCATAAAACAACGAGCCGACCATGATGGCAAAAATACGGGTCTTCGTAAAGCTTGGTGAATAATACACGCTAACCAGACGCTTGGCAAAGGCATACATCGAAAATGCCGAAACAAATAACAAGCCTGTAATAAACGACTTGAGCAAGACCGGGCCGCTTTCGTCAAATAAGAGTGACAGTCCATAGAAGGGCAAGATGTACAGGATACGTGGAGCATTGAACAAGGTCGAGGTAGACCATCGCTCGTTCCATACTCCGGTTATTTCCTCCAGATACCGATGAGAGGTGGCTCCAAAAGCAATGTCGCTAAACACAATTTGCCCTGGTCCATAGATGGGTGCAAGATATGCAACAATCGCAATCAGCATCAACATCATTGCCGCCATATCGTAGCGGTAGCGAAATATCCATTTTTTCATGCTTGTCCCCCTCTCTTGAACTTCTCGTATATCTGTCGGTTATCTTGGGCCTATCTCCTCAAACGAACGATTGCCTGCAAGCCCTGATCGGTATTACGCAGCTTTAAACGACCGCCTATGGTCTTCAGGTATGCATCCATATGATACAGGCTGAACGCATGCTCCTGGGAGTTTTGGGAATAGTCTGGCTGGAAATAGCTCCAACGCATTTTATCATCAATCCCGCCGCCCGTGTCTTCAATGTTAATAATAATTTCTCCTTCTTCCAGCCGTGAACTAACCTTAAGCACTTGAGATTGCCGCTTGGACCGCAGACCTGTTCGGCCCTTTTCCTGATTCTCAGGCTGCTCTCCACCTTGGCCCATGGCCTGAACTGCATTTTCCAGCAGCCCCTGAATCGTTTTGTACAGCATGGGTGCTTGTGCTGCAATCGATGGAACAGGCTCTTGCCGCAAGATCACTTGAATGTTCTTCATGTTCAATGAACGGTTCGCCCATTTCAGCGACTCAGACAATACTTCATTCATATCTGTAAAGCTAATTCCACTATTATCATGCATCTTCTCTTCCAGCTCATCGCGCAAGCTACGGACTCCCGTCAGTAACTCTCCCAGTGAGGATTCCTGTCTGAGACGACCCTGGATGAAATTTTCATTCAACTCGCGAAAATACTCCAGTTCCTCATGAGAGGCTCCTTTTCCCTGACTGGAAGCCGCTTCAAAACGGTTTGCTAGATCATGATAAAATCCCAGCAGCTTCAAATCATCACCGCCTGTGAGACGGCTAGTCTGCTCTTGCAGCTCTTGTAGCTGCTGCTCAATCGTCTGCATTAACGGCAAATAATACGTGTCCTGCTGCTGTCGCATATCTTCATCTCGCCGTTGGTCACGCACCTGATTGTTCACGATGGCATCCTTTACAATCCTTTTGCGGAACTGTACGAGCATGGCCCACAGAATGAACAATATCAGAACCATGACCATCCACAATTGTTTGCGGAAGGAGCTGATTCGCTGTGCTGTATCCTCGCTTACATCCTTAACCGATATGTAAAGGGCCTCTTCCCCAATCCGGCTGAATCCTATTCCGTGTTTCTCACCGTCATCTTCAATGACACCTGTATTGCCCTCCAGCAGCCTACGGGTTACGCCCGTGATGTCCGTTCGGTTAATATCCGAAGTACTTCGGGAAGCTACGACCTTAAATTGACCGTTATAAAATAAAGTCTCATGCTGGTTAACCGGTTTACTTTTAATAATCCCGCTGAGCATATCAGCGTCAACCGTGCGCACCATAAAACCGCCCATCTGCGCTCCTTGAATCCTGCATGCTATATACTGGGCAGGCTGATGATCCTCTGTCACAAAAGAGCTTACTGCACAACCATTTTGCAGCCATTTAATCTGCTGGACCGCACTTTTCATCTCACGATTGTCTCGCCCGACCATCACATGATACTGCTCATCCAGCACATAAAAGGCCCCGCCGCTTTCACGCTTAAACCCTTCAGGATACTGGCGTGTTCCCTGATTCAGCATATCTCTGCCCAGACTGGACGACAGCTCCTTCAGTTCAGTCTGCCATGCGGCATAACGCTCGGTTATGCTGCTGGAAAGTTCCTGTACCTCATACTGGAGCTGCTCGTTCTGAATCTCCGCCAAGTGACCACTGAATTGCCGCACAACAAACCATTGAAGCACAGCGGCCAAGAACAATGTCACACCCAGAACGATCAGGTACAGGATCAGCTTTTGCCAACCTGGTTTCAACAAAGCCCATTGCTTCATGCTTCCCTGTCCCCTCCATTCTGTTCAAGACGGCTCAAAATAGCCTGCATCAGGCATTCCAGCTCGTAGCTGACCAGCGGTAGCCGTGCGCACAGCAACCGGGGAGTACGGCGCTGGAGTGCAGCAAACCTCGCAGCGGTTTCCGTTGCCCCGTCCGTCAGTAGGATCAACTCACATGTTTTTGCGATATATAAGCGATCCAGCTCTTCCTCGCCGTATTCTCGCAGATCAACAACGTAAATATCATGACGATCGTCCATATGCTGAAGTGCGCTGGAGACAGCCAGGGTCACTCCTGTATGCCGTGCAGCATGATACTGATGAAGGAGACGCATACCTTTTTCCCAGAGGGCATGTTCAGCCGAATCAAATCGTTCACAAAAAAGACGCAATGCCCGTTCTGTATTGACATCTTTCAAAAATGCCAAAACGCTGATATTATACATGTAGTTCCTCATTTCTTACTTCCTGATTGGAGTTGCGCAGTTCTTATGACACCCCAAAACATTCTATTTGTTGACGACAGCCCTATGGTTCTGTCCCTGCTTGAACGGACCTTGACGCAAGAAGCATTCACCTTACATACCGCTCACACGCCCAAAGAAGCCTTACAAGTGCTGGAACAGCACCCGATTGATGTGGTAGTTTCCGATCTGCTCATGCCTGGTCTGGATGGGATTACCTTCCTTCGCATGATTAAGAAGGATTATCCACATATCGTACGAATTATTTTGTCTGGTCACCTGCATACGCAGTCCATTTTATCGGCGATTAACCAAGTCGGTGTGTTCCGTTTTTTGACGAAACCGCTGGAGCTGGATGATGATACGCTAAAAAAAATACTGTATGAGGCGCTTGATCAGGCCAAACTCAACCGAAACAGCCTACATGCAGACCAGAACGTAGCTTCCAACCTGTCAGTTTTTATAGACAGCATTTTGAATGCACCGTACCGACCCTATGTGCTGCTGAATGAACAAGATATCGTAACCGCTGTACACATTGCACTCGCTGAGCTGTATCCTGTCGGCTGCTCACTACGTCATCCTGACGGCGAAGGTATTCAGTTAACCACGCATTCATTATATATACCGTATGAGGAGTCGGAATCTTCCGATCCCGACTTATACACGCTGGATACACTGACCCTCGGCCATTCATCGTTACGCCTTATCCGCCTTAGCGAGATCGCCTGAGTGACGGGTGCCGCCCTTTAACACGGCGGCTACCCCAATCACAGTCAGGCATACATACATCCACAACATCCCCATCGTCAGCAAGGGGTGACGGATATAGTTTTTCAAATTCCCCCATGTATACAGCACCGGACGGAAGAAGTACCAACGTTCCAGCGCTTTTCGCAATCCGCCCTCTTCAGATGACATCGTACGATCCATCACCGAAAAGTAGTAGGCTTTTTTACGTAATACATCGTGCAGATACACCTGTTTTTCATCATGGTATACCCGTGTAAATACCGCCCGACGAATGACTCCGCCAGACTCTATATAACGCAAGGTCGGCTGTATTTCTTCAAAAGCAATTTGCTCCGCATTAAACCCGCCCGTCGATTCGTAAGCGCTCATTCGCCAGAAGCGTGCGGCTTCAATGGAGCGTTTTCCCAAGGTTTCACCCGCATTGTTAATCACATTTCGCTCAAAAACTTTCACTTTGGAAAAAAAATTATTTGCTTCCGAATACGCCTCTTCCGGAACGACCAAGGCGCCAATATCCTGATGATCGTCAAAAAAGTCAATGCTCTGCTGAATCAGATGTTCGGCTAAAATCATATCGGAATCCAATACAAATATGTATTCGGCACCCAAGCGTTTCGCTTCCTCAACCGCCCTGACCCTAGCGACTCCCCGCTCCCCATGGGGAAGCTCCAATACCGTTACGGGTACTGAACTCCCTACCGACAGCATACGAATCGTCTCAACGGTCCGGTCATTGGAGCCATCATCAGCAATTACAATATGCAGATCCTTGTAATTTTGCCCCATACAGCTTCGCAAACAAGGCTCTATCGTCCGTTCATTGTTGTACGTGGAGAAGAGAATGACCACTTTGTCCACTCTGTTCCGCCTCCTCTACCCAATCTTCCATCAACTGCTCAAACGCAGCAGCCGTATGATCAAAATGGAATCTTAACGCATATTGATACGCCCGCTCACGGATGGCCATGTAATCTTCGCCGCCCTTTGCTGCTCTTTCCATTTGTTCAGATAATCCTCGGATGTCGCCGTGAAAGCATAGATACCCGCTCTTCCCAAAATCCGTTGCATCCACCAGACCCGGTGAATTGCTGACAATGCTAGGGGTTCCAACGGCTGCCGCTTCGGTAATCGTCAAACCCCAGCCTTCACGTAAGGAAGGAAATACGAGCGCGTGGGCACGACTCATCAGCTCCAGCTTATGCTCTGCTGAAACAAATCCGTAAAAGGTAATATCGGCTTGCGATTGCCCCTGTTCATCCGGTTCTCCGTATGTCAAACCATACTGTTTCATAATCGGCACTAATTGTTCTGCCACATAGGTTTTATCGGTTTTTCCGGCAATCCATAACATAGCCTGAGGGAACTTTTCCTTGAGCTGCCCAAAGGCCTCAACGACCAGATCAATACCTTTATATTTGACGAAGCGCCCAGCATACATGAAGGTCGGATTAGGCTCCTTCGTTAAAAATTGTTCGCGCGGCCAATGATCAAACTCAATGCCTTCCGGTAAAAGATGAACACGATCCGGGTGAAAGCCCAGCTTAAGCAGATCATATCGGGTAGACGGAGATACCGTAAGCGTCCGATCCTTACGAGCCAGCTTAAGCATCAAGGGCTCCATATGAAACCCAATAACATTTAGCGGGAATTTGGCGTTCTCAAACCATATTTCCCTTGTTAGTTGATGTATGAAAAAGATCCTCTTGGATGCCTCCACCCAAAACCGGGTAAAGAATTGATGCGTATTCGCCTGGTTAATCACATAATCGATCTTCCCTCGATGACGACGGTAATAGCGCATCGCATAATAAATAACACTGTATATGTTCCCTTTTCGAATATACGTAATACCGTCAATAATTTCATGCTCAGGCATCCCCTCAAATTGGGGTGAAAAATGAATGAACTGGAAACGTCCTTGCTGTGAGCGTTTAAGCATTTCATGGGTAAAAATTTCTGCTCCCCCGCTTTTAGGTGAACGAATGTCACGCCAGGAAAGCAATAGAACTACGGTTTTACCGTCCTGTTCATGTATGGTATTCATGGGGTAAATCCCCCTTTATCTTTATTTTGAACAAATGCACATAGGCGTCTATCACAAAGTAGAGAGCCATAACCCCGTAAACTATGAACTCAGATAGCAAAAAATCTACCGGATCTGTGTGGGCAATATGAAAGGCTACTAATAAAGCCGCGGCTCCTGCCATCAGACTGAACATAAATTTTCGTCTGCCCACCAATACGTGCACATGCACAAAAAACAGCACGATGGAAAATAGCCAGTACACCCATCCTCCCCATGGAATATAGGCCTCGGCCGATTGGTAAGAGGCTCCGAATAATATGGGAATAGAGGAAGGGAACACAAAGGTCGTGCCCACATATACACAGATTGCAGCTATAGCCATTAAACCGGCATAGACGGCAATCAACTTGCCCAAAGCTTGGCGGTCATGCCCCTGCGCACCGATCTTTGGAATAAAGGCAGCAATTAGACTATACGAAACGTAATAGACCAACTGGCTGTACTTCAGCGCAATGGCATAGCTGCTGGCCTGCTCAGGAAAGTAATGCTGTACATACAACATGTCGATGGAGATACAAAACAAAATGAATAAATTCGTCATAAGGCTATCGGTGAAATCCTGACCCAATGATTTCCATAGCCCAGAAGGGATATGTTCTCCACTGTATGTGAATAAGGACAAGCCACGAGCCGAAACGATCCAGCCGTGGAGCAGCGACAGCAACATTCCTCCACAGCTTGCTAACAGTAGGGCTTCCAGCTTTAACCCCAGTGCAGCCAGAACAAAAAACAGGCTCAGCTTCCCTAATACCTCAATGTAATAGTTCACATTGAGCGCCAACATGCGTTCCCTGCCCTGTAAATCTCCGCGGCACGAACTTACAAGAATATGCAGTCCGATCAAGCCATACAGCATGAACAGCGGGCCGGATTCGACGCCTAATAGCGAACGCAGTAACGGATGAAAGATGAGTAAAATGATCATGGCAAGCACGGTTAGCACCAGAGGTGCTTTGAGTAATAAAGAACCGAGCGGTAAGCTTCGTAGCGCAAGCTTTTGGTCTCCCTTAGAGACCAGTTTGGCGGTTAATAGCTGGATGGATAAACCCAAAACGGATAAAAGTGCAAAAAGTGCCAGCAGCGCATTCGCCTGGCCATAAGCTTGTCCGGTAAGATACCAACTCGCTGCAATGTGGAAGAAAAAATTAAATCCGTTAAGCAGCACATTAAAGAGAGGGAACATCAACGATCGCAATCGGTTGTTCACGTTGTTATCTCACCCGCCGATCCAGTCGCCAAATATCAATGATGGAGCGTAAAAAACGAATAGAATCCTTCCAGACATGAATGTGCGATCCATCGCGGTCAATACATTTGACGGGTAATTGCAGCACACGAAGCTGGAGTCGCTTGGCAATAAACATCATTTCTAGATCCAGCGCCAGTCCGAGCTGTTCCTTTAAATGCGGAAACATCCGTTTTACTGCAACCGAACTCATCACTTTAAGCCCAGTCTGCGAATCTACCACACCTGTTGGTAAAAAAGGACGGGAAATGACCCGCTTACCAAAGCTGACAACAGATCGCAATAAAGATCGATTCTCGGCGGTCATATCCTTGGTTCCGATCACGACATCATAATAGCCCTGCTGAACAACATTAATCATTCTGGCAATATCCTCAATAAAAAAGGAGTCGTCCGCATCCACAAATACGTAGTAATCCGCACCTATGGTCCGCATCCCTTCCAGATACGTCCCTGCCTTACGTGTATTGCGTCCCAATTCCCTTGTTTGAAGCAGCGGGCTAAGATTCTGATTAATCCTGTTTACGGACAAGTCCGTTGCTGCCTCCAGCGCTTTAATCAAGGCATTGGTACCATCGTGGCTGCCATCATCAATGAGATAAATCGAACCTTCAATAATATGGCTGCGGATAAAGGCTTGCAGTCGTTCAGCAAAGGTTTTGACATGAACAAAACGTTGCTCTTCGTTATATACAGACAAGATAAATGCAATATGTTGGCTTTTGGTCGAATACTCGGGATAGAGCAAGCTTTGTATTTCCGAAAGCATTTCTTCGGTGTCATTGGCTTGCCAAAATAGCAGCCGCAAACGGCCTACTCCGGTGATTTGCACCATATGCTGATCACTGAACGGAATTGTTACATCCGTCACCAGTAACAATGGCATTTGCGGAAATTGGCTACGGATCTGATTGGCTTTCCGCACCGCCTGCCCCGGCTCCCTATAATCAATCAGGCAACAACATGCGTTCTCGTAGACTGAAGCTGCCTCCGTGTCCTCGCACTGTATATATTGGTAAAAACAAATCACATTGGGATAATCAATAGCCCTGTCGTTATCGCTAAAAATGGCTATAGGTCCCTGCACACAAACCTCTCCTTTTCCTCCGAATAGTTCTATTTTGTTGAAAAAGAATTAAGAATGTTTGCTTATAGGAGTTAAATTAATGTCCAAATACTTCATATTTCCTTAACAAAATAGCTGACACTCCATGATATATAAGGATATAAGAGAAGAAAAACTGATTTTCATATTTGATAAAAACAGAGTATTTAGACCTGATTCATTAGAACCAAAACCATCAGAATAAGTTAGCGCATCCATATCGAAAATTAGTTCTTTTAGATCAACAGAAGGAAGAATATATGGTTATTTTGTCATAGATAAATAGAAGAATAAAACAGATTCGCACGTCCATACTATGGACAACATGTCATCTTGAGGATTTTGCAAAAATCCGATAAGCGACTTTCAATGAACAAGATATAGATCGAAATGGTTTAGTTCGTCTATATCTTGCACTTCGGAGCGACTGAAATCGAATTTTGTGAAATCCTTACCATATGTAAATGAAGAGAAGGAAGGTCTTTCTATGGAAGCATTTTATGTCAATCGCGATGGGTCATTATCTACTCCATTACGGGGAAAGGATGTGTTGGCAAATCCTCTTTTGAACAAAGGTGTCGCTTTTACAGAAGAAGAACGCAAAGAGCTGGGTTTGGAAGGAATCCTTCCTCCAACCGTCCTTTCATTGGAGAAACAGAGCGTACGGGCATATCAGCAGTTTCTCGCACAACCCACCATGCTGCGTAAAAATGCTTCTCTCAACGACCTTCACAACCGAAATGTCGTACTCTACTACCGGCTGCTAACCGATCATTTGAGTGAAATGCTGCCCGTAGTCTACACGCCGACCGTAGGAACCGCGATTCAAGAATATAGTCACGAGTACAACCGCCCTGGAGGCGTATATTTGTCGATAGATAACCCGAACGGTATTGGACAAGCATTCCATAATTCTGGTTTGAGCGGCCATGATGTGGATCTGATTGTCGTGACAGATTCCGAAAGTATTTTGGGGATTGGTGACTGGGGCGTCGGGGGGATTAACATTGCTATTGGCAAGCTTGCAGTATATACGGCTGCGGCAGGCATTCATCCTGGGCGGGTGCTGCCAATTGTACTGGATGTAGGCACGAATAATGAAAAGCTGCTGAATGATCCACTGTACATCGGAAACCGCCATAAACGAGTTCGCGGAGAAGCCTATAACCAGTTTATTGATACTTTTATCAGCAAAACGTTAGCGCAATTCCCGAAGGCGCTTTTACATTGGGAAGATGTGGGTAGCGTAAATGCGCGCCATATTATAGGAAAATACGGTCAAAGCATACTCACCTTCAACGATGATATACAAGGTACAGGAGCAGTGACCCTGGCTGCGATTCTTTCGGCGGTGGGTGTCACCAAGACTCCGCTGCGTGAACAAAAAATACTTGTTTTCGGCCCAGGGGCTGCAGGGATCGGTAACGCTGATCAAATTCGGGGCGCTATGATCGAGGATGGCCTTTCCGTAGATGATTCATTCAAGTCCTTTTGGGCCTTTGATTATCGCGGGCTGTTAACGGAAGATATGGAAGACGTATTGGAGTATCAGAAACCGTATGTGCGCAAAAAGGATGAAGTCAGCTCATGGACCCGGTCGGGTGACGGCAAAATACCGCTACTGGAGGTCATCCGTCAGGTGAAGCCTACGATATTGATTGGAACTTCCGGTGTAGCAGGTGCCTTTTCTGAAGAGATCATCAAGGAGATGGCAAAGCATGTAGAACGCCCGATCATTATGCCCATGTCCAATCCTACAAACCTTGCAGAAGCAGTACCCGAGGATTTGATCCGGTGGACAGATGGCAGAGCACTGATCGCAACCGGAAGTCCTTTTGAGCCCGTTACCTATAACGATACAAATTTTGAGATTGGACAGGCGAACAATGCCTTTGTTTTTCCGGGACTGGGTCTGGGTGCGATTGTGGTTAAAGCCAAAAGGATTACCCCTGCGATGTTTACAGCGGCAGCAGTTGCTGTTGCCAATGGTGTAGATTCGAATACGCCTGGCGGTGCGCTACTCCCTCATATCCGAAAATTACGCGAAGTTTCGTACGCTGTTGCGATTGCGGTTGCAAAAGCCGCGATTCAGGATCAGGTAGCGCAGGCGCACATTTCAGATGTGGAACAAGCTATACAAGATGCAATGTGGAAACCGAAATATGCCAAGGTCAAAGCAGTGGAAAGTGTAATTCATCACCCTCACTAAGCCCAAAATACCTAACTAGAGGAAATTTAATATTTTGTACACTATGTTTGACATAGCATATGAACGAATGTACAGTAATAGTCAAAAGAATAGAAGTCCACTAGGGGAGCCACTATGGCTGAGACAAGAGCGTATCTTGGACCCTTTGAACCTGATCTAGTTCGTACTAGCGTAGGAAAGTGGAGCCTTCGTATATAAGGTTTCAAGCGTTTTTTGCGTATTGGGCCTATTGTTGAAGCCGCTCCATTTTTCCGGGGCGGCTTTTTAGCGTTGTTCCGGAATTATATTCTTACAGGACTTCTTGCTCTTCAATTTAATGGAGGTGGGGAAATTGAGTTTTACACAAGAACTCCGTCGGCAGGCGGACGGCATTTTTCAAGCGATTTTTGAGCATCCCTTTGTGAGAGGTATTGCTGAAGGAAGTTTGACAAGGGGACAGCTGATTCACTATGTAAAACAGGACTTTGAATATTTGAACGCCTACATGCGGATATACGGCATCGCAATCTCCAAATGCACGAATCGGGAGGACATGGCTGTATTTAATGAACAAATCTCTTTTATTCTGCACAGCGAGGTTCATCCGCATCAAAATTTCTGTGCTGTCGCAGGGGTGAGCTATGAAGAGTTGCAGGGATATCCGCTCGCTCCGTCGGCTCATCACTATATCCGTCACATGCTGACGGTTGCGCATGAGGGCAGCCTGGGCGAGATCTTGGCTGTGCTGCTGCCATGTATGTGGACGTATGCCGAGATTGGTCGCAGGCTGCTGGATGAAGTAAAGCCGGATGAGTCTCATCCGTTCTATGAATGGATGGGCTTCTATGGAGACCAGCTTGATGATACAACACTCAAGTTCCGAGAACGTGTAGATGCTTGGGCGGAAGGCGCAACGGCTGCTGAGCGAGAGCGGATGATTGAGCATTTTATACTGAGCTGCCAGCTGGAATATAAGTTCTGGGACATGGCCTATAAGCAGGAAGAATGGCCGGTCCAGATACAGGCAGCGGTCTTGGAATAGTCAGCCTGGCAATTCGATGCGTGAAGTACAGTTAATGCCCTGTTGAACCACCAACTATAGAGAGGATAATCATTATGAGTACATGGGAAAAAAGTTATTCGGATCTCCTGACGAAGGTACAAAACAGCAAACCCCTCGTTCACAATATGACCAATGTGGTAGTCACTAACTTTACGGCCAACGGCCTGTATGCATTGGGCGCCTCCCCGGTGATGGCCTATGCACCCGAGGAAGTAGCAGACATGGCAAAAATAGCGGGAGCCGTCGTGTTAAACATCGGTACGCTGAACCGCGAACTGGTGGATGCCATGATCATTGCTGGACAATCGGCGAATGCACACGGTGTTCCGGTCCTGCTAGATCCGGTCGGTGCGGGAGCAACGAGCTTTAGAACTGAGTCGGCACTGCGAATCCTGAGAAAAGTCAAAATCTCATTGGTGCGGGGCAATGCAGCCGAAGTCGCGCATATTGTTGGAGAAGCGCGTGAGATTAAAGGCGTAGATGCTGGTGACAGTGCTGACAGCGGAAATGTCGATCTGGCAATTCGGGCTGCTCGAACGCTCAATACAATGGTTGTCATTACTGGAAAAGAGGACGTCATCACCGATGGGGCCGAAGTACGAATGATTAGCGGTGGAGACGCGCTGCTCACGAAGGTAACCGGAGCAGGCTGCCTGCTGACCTCTGTGTTAGGTGCCTTTGCAGCTGTTGAACCCAACCTGCTGCTCGCAGGTACAGCAGGCTTGGCATTTTACGGTGCAGCAGCTTCCCGAGCCGCAGCACGTACCGCAGAGCTGGGGCCCGGCAGCTTCCAGATTGCCTTTCTCGACGAGCTCGCCAAACTACATACAGGTTCGCTAGAGGGGCATGTCACTGTCCGTGAAGCCGGAACAACCACAGCAGGTGGTGCGCGATGACAGACGTTCGTGTACCCAGAGCACTGACGATTGCCGGTTCGGACAGTGGCGGCGGGGCCGGGATTCAAGCCGATCTCAAAACCTTTCAGGAGCTTGGCGTTTACGGCATGTCGGCTATTACGGCCATTACCGTACAGAATACTTTAGGGGTCCACGGCGTATATCCGCTGCCACAGGAAGCAACAGCGGAACAGATCGAAGCTGTAGGATTAGACCTTGGAGTGGATGCCCTGAAGACTGGCATGCTGTTTAATGCGGGCATCATCCGTCTTGTGAGCAAGCAGATTCGAAAGTTCGGCTGGAAAAAGGTCGTCGTCGATCCCGTGATGATTGCCAAGGGAGGCGCTGAACTGCTGCAACTGGAAGCGGTGCAGGCTTTGAAGGACGACCTGCTACCCTTGGCCCTGGTCGTTACACCGAATATCCCGGAGGCAGAAGCCCTGACAGGGATCAGTATCCATACGATGGAGGATCGCCGCGAGGCTGCGAGACATATTAGCAGTATGGGATCAAAATTCGTTGTGATCAAGGGTGGCCACGCTGACGAGAGCGAGAGCAGCGAACAGATTGTGGACCTACTCTTTGACGGAACCGCCTTTACAGAGCTGAGCGGCAAGCGAGTACGGACTGTTCATACACACGGAACAGGATGCACCTTCTCAGCAGCGATTACCGCGGAATTAGGGAAAGGGATGTCTGTACCGGAGGCTATCTCGAATGGCAAAGCCTTCATCCAGGCAGCGATTGAGGAACCTTTGCAGCTTGGACAAGGACATGGACCCACCAATCATTGGGCCTTCCGCCGTCGTCAGGAGATGCTGCTATGAACGGCAGAATGTTGTCAGAGGTGGTGCGCCGCCAGCTACAGATGTACCTGGTGCTTGGAAGCGTGAATTGCCTCGCGGAACCAGGCTGGGTCGTGCAAGAGGCTCTGGCTGGCGGCGCAACCATGGTCCAGTTCCGGGAAAAGGGTCTTGGCGCGTTAACGGGCGTTCCTATGTTCGAACTTGCGTGCCAGCTACAGGAACTGTGCCGTCACGCTGGTGTCCCCTTCATCATCAATGACGATGTGGAGCTAGCTCTTGAAATCGACGCCGACGGTGTTCACATCGGTCAAGACGATGAATACGCCGAATCCGTCCGCGAGCGAATCGGAAATCGAATTTTAGGCGTCTCTGCCCATACCATTGAGGAAGCACGTCGAGCCATCCTGCAAGGTGCTGATTATCTCGGCGTCGGACCCATCTATCCCACCATCTCGAAAGATGATGCCCATGCCGTACAGGGACCGGCAATTTTATATGAGATGCGTAAAGCGGGAATTGATGTGCCGATTGTTGGGATCGGAGGTATTACAGTGGACCGTGTTGAGGAAGTCGCACGTGCAGGTGCAGATGGTGTGGCGGTGATTTCAGCCGTGACACAGTCAGAACAGGTTAGAGGTGCGGTCAAGGAATTAAAGAAAAATATGGTATCATTTCTCAATGATCCGATCTACATGTTTGATAATGATTCAACAGATCATCCAGCTTTTTAGATTGTTCTATTACTTTGGGATGTGTTAAAAATCCATACTTTTTCTGGACCTGGTACAGTTTCTTCCTAGCTCGTTCGACACAAAGTAAAGTCACACCTTGGTTCATCAGCATGATCCCTCCTATATGTCATATTTTATGACAAAAAGACGTTTTTTGGATTTTCGAATGATGCGCCTAACAAAAAAAGAACATCCCAAAAGTTTGCATAAACAAAGATGCCCCTAAATCCACGTTAAAAGAGCCTCCGTTTCCACTAATTAAGTGGAACAGAGGCCCTTTTCATAAAAAGATCCAATGAATACAGAGCATACATGCCAATTCTGACCTAGAGATTAACCTTATTTTGTTGGCTCTCTAATAGTCGCTGAACTCCCCAAACTTGAACTAGTCGGTGAGAATTGTCTTTGTTTCTAGCCGTTTAAGCACCTCCAATTTGTACGTGAGGCGTTATTCTTTGATTTTGGTTATGCGACTGAACAGGCATTGCTAAAATAAACAAGAAGCTAGCTGCGATGACCAGCAGAATCATTTTTTTCAACATTGTCTAACCACACCTTTTCTAATAGTTTGAAATACTCTTCCCTTGTTTCGGGAAGCGCATGTGCTTGGAAATGTGCAAAAAGCCCTGTACAGTTTATAAAATAAGTCTCATTGTTTAGTAGGTGGGCTTTTACCAGTGCATATATTAAGTGTTTAAAGCCATCATTGTACATTCCCCGCCTTAAATAGTAATAAGCCAGTTCGTAACCAAACCATGCAAAATAATCCGGCATCACTTGTTGGGTGTACATATCAGTAGATTGTGATAGCAGAGCAAAAGAATTAATCTCCACTTCAAAACGTGAAAGGATATCATTGATATCTATTGCATATCGGTTAGCAGCAATCATAACGTTCAGCAACTTGGATAGCTTTTCATTCTCGGTAGTGATTGATGTGGATGCAATATATTCAACATAATGAGGAAGCACATTGGTATCTCCAGATAGGAGTCTATTTACAAACGTATTACCTTCTGCCCAATGCTTGAACAAGTTGACCCAGTGTTGGGTTTCCTGGTCTGTCTCGATCACCCAATCTAAATCAGTGTAGGCGTACGTAAATTGTAATGCTTGCTGATAATCGCCTTGCGCTTCACAGACACTCGCACACAGTAAATCAGCATAGGTAATGTACACAAACATCGGGCGACTCAGCCTCTGTTCAGACTCCTCCCACTCTCGCTTTTTCTGTTGATGTTTCAAAGAATATTGGATCTCCGCTTTGGCTCTCATTTTTCGAGCAGTTGCATCGAGCTTGTCCCATTCACGCAGAGAACGATACACATTCGCCAAATCTTTTAACGCATCGAGTTGATCTATTTCATTCAGACGTTCCACAAAGGGTTCAAATCGTGTAGCCGCCTTGAGATTTCGGATCTGATTGTTCCCTACCTGAATGGTAAACAGACGATACTGACAGACAGCCAAGCGTTCAGAGTGCTGGTACTTCTCGCCTTCCGCAATCCCTTCGTAGAGCAACAATGCAGCATTGTGCTGACCTTGTGCGAATAATTTTTCTGCTGCATCAAATAACTTTGGGGAATATAGAAGGTTGTCCATAATATGTCCCACTACAAGCTGGATAGCATCCAACTTGTCCAGTTCCGCACAGCGAAACAACAACGGCTCAATTCGCCTCCAATCCGGGGAGCGCTCAATGATGTAGTTATCTATGTATAGTTCGTAAAAAAAACCCTCTGGTAGTCCCATAGCCCAAGTGATTCGATCTAACTGATGTATCGCAACAGGACGATGCTTGGCAATCCAATTATTAAGTGTTCTTTGATGAACACCTGAATATTCGGCAAATTGTGCCAGCGTCAAATTATTTTCCCCTAAATAATCCTCTAACTTCGCCAAAATCGTAGGTGTATGTCCCAAGTCATAACCACCCTTCATACAAAAAATCCAAATTTTATACTTTCACCTCAAATTATTCACCAATTATTAACATGTGTCAACATTTTTCTTCCATTATTCCTACTATATAAACTTGAATATGGTAATTAATAACCACTAACATGAAGTCCCTTTTGGAATCAGGTGGTCGCTCGTTCTACTAATTTGAATTCCAGATGATGTATCGTTTCATCCAGCCCTTCAAGGGCATTGCAAATCATAATGAACGCATTCTCCGCTTGCTTGTCTATCGGGTAATGAATCGTTGTTAAATCAAGCAAATGCGAGATTTCGGTGTTATCAAAGCCTACTACTGCAAAATCCCTTGGTACAGAAACACCGAGTCTCCGTGCTTCAGTCAAAAGACCTGCTGCCAAATAATCGGTAGAACAGGCAAAGGCATCCGGTCTATCTGTTTGTTCTCGTTCTGCCCACCAATGAGCTATTTGTTCACCAGCTTCTATTGAATTTAAATCATAAAAATGCGGGAAGGCCTCAGCATCCAAATCATATTTTTCGCAAAAGTCATGATAAGCTCGAATGCGTTCTTTTGTGTTCAACCCCCGCATGCTGCCGTACACATTCACAATTTTCCGATATCCTCGGGCGTACAAATGTTCCAACGCCATCGTATAGCCCTGATACTGATCCATAAATACAGACGGGATTGCCTCAATGTTTACACGCTGCCAGGTCACAATCGGACCATATTTTGTATAATGCTCAATCACACTCCACTCATTAACACGAATCATACAGACCAAGGCGTCCAGTTGCTTTCTCCGCAACATTTCCAGCGCCTCAAGTTCTCGCTCCTTCTCCCCATTCGTAATAAACAGCGCTATATTAAAGCCATGCTCCTGAGCATACATTGTAAATCCACGCACAAATAAACCCAATGAATCATTAAAAGAAAGTGAAATAATCCCTATGAGCTTGGTCATGCCTTTTTTTAAAGATACCGCATTTAAATTAGGAACATAATCCAGTCGTTCTATGACCTCCTGCACACGCTGTCTTGTCGGTTCACTTACGTACGGATGGTTGTTAATGACACGGGACACCGTAGCCGAGGATACACCTGCCAGCTTTGCAATTTCATGAATATTCGCCATTTTTCTCACCTCGTTCTTTCTATTTTAGCATGTTCGTGTTCAGCATGTTCGTAGTGCCCGCCCTATAATTGTCACCTTCCCAAAATAAGTTTTTTAAAAGCGCTTGACCTGTAATGCATTACAGGGATTACAGTGAATTTGTGCTTAAGAAAGCGGTTAAAAAACATACTTAGGAGGCACTAACCATGAAAAAAGGCATAAAGATTGCAACCATTGGCGGAGGTTCCAGTTATACACCAGAATTAGTAGAAGGCTTCATCAAACGTTATGCAGAGCTTCCCATTCGGGAATTGTGGCTGGTAGATATTGAGGCAGGACGTGAAAAACTGGAGATTGTAGGCGCTATGGCCAAACGGATGGTGAAGGCCGCAGGCATTGATTGTGAGGTACATTTGACCCTGGATCGTCGGGAAGCGTTGAAGGACGCCGATTTTGTAACGACCCAATTTCGGGTAGGCTTGCTGGAAGCCCGGATTAAGGATGAAAGTATTCCGTTAAAACATGGCATGATCGGTCAGGAGACCAATGGTGCCGGCGGAATGTTCAAAGCGTTTCGCACCATACCCGTTATCCTCAGTATCGTCGAAGATATGAAAGAACTGTGTCCGAATGCATGGTTGATTAATTTTACCAACCCTGCGGGTATGGTCACCGAAGCCGTGCTTCGTTATGGTCAGTGGGATAAAGTCATCGGATTATGTAATGTTCCAATCGGCGCGATCAAGAGTGCATCAGCTGTGCTGGACAAACCGGAAGAAGAGCTGTTCTTTAAATTTGCAGGGATTAACCACCTTCATTGGCACAAAGTTTATGACAAAACAGGAGCCGAATTAACAGAGCAAGTCATTGAAGGACTGTACGCTCCTGGCGCAAAACCGGAGAAGGTCGTTGAAAATATTAGAAACATGCGCTTCCTGTATGATCAAGTTCGTCAATTGAAAATGCTGCCTTGTCCTTACCATCGGTATTACTATATGACGGATAACATGCTCAAGGAAGAATTAGAGGAAGCCAAAAACGAAGGAACTCGGGGTCAAGTGGTCAAACGTCTGGAAGAAAGTCTGTTTGAATTGTATAAAGATCCGAATCTGGATTACAAACCAGAGGAACTATCCAAACGCGGCGGTGCGCATTACAGCGATGCAGCCTGTGAGATCATTAATTCCATTTATAACAACAAAGGCACATTGATGGTGGTTAGTACACGTAACAATGGTGCGATTGATGATGTTCCTTATGATAGCGCCATCGAAGTGACCAGTGTCATTCGCGCCCATGGTGCCGAACCTGTCAACTTTGGCAAATTCCCACCTGCACAGCGGGGCTTGCTGCAAGTGATGAAGGCAATGGAAGAGCTGACGATTGAAGCGGCGGTCACCGGTGACTATGCAACAGCACTGCAAGCCTTCACCCTGAATCCGCTCGTACCAAGCGGGGACATTGCTCAAACCGTACTGGATGAATTGCTAGAAGCACACAAAGAGCATCTACCTCAATTCTTTGCTCATAAGGAGAAGGCGACGGTATAAAGCTAGCAGCAATCATCCTGCTGGAACACAAAAAAGCTTCCTACATGTAGGAAGCTTTTTGCTATACGTCCCAGGAGTACTTGCTGGGACGTTGGTGTTATTGGGTTTGTACTTGGCTTGACAATCCGTCATTAAGCTTATTGATAAATTTGTTAGACTTTTTAAAGTATGATCTCCGTTGAAAAAGCAATAACCGCTTTCCCCGTAATTTGAACTAATACGGGTTTTCCCTGTTCCTTTTTCACATGAACATGCATTGTTCCCTCTCTTTTGATTGCCTCACCTTGTAAAATATCAAAATCAAAAGACTGCTCATTCTCATTTTGCAAAATGTTATAGTGTACCAAATAGGCTCCAAGCGGTCCGTTTGCATTTCCTGTCACCGGGTCTTCAGCTATTCCAATTGCAGGAGCAAACATTCTTCCGTGAACCAATATATCCTCTTGTGGATTTAATGTAAAAACATAATATCCATTACATCCAATATGCTTGCTAATTTCTGTAAGCTTCTGCAAATCAGGTTTCAAACTATGTAGTATTTCATTGGAGTAAATCGGAACCATTACCTTAGAATGACCTGTTGAAGATATTGCAACTGGATATTCCATGCAAATATCTTTACAAGAAATACCTAACGCATTTGCAATCTGACTTCTTATTTCATCATTTAAAGGCTCTGATACAGAAGGTTCTCCCTGTGTCATTACAATAGAATAGTCATCTTCATACTTTATAACATCAACAGGCAATATACCTGCTTTTGTTTTTTGAATAATTCTTCCAGTTTCAGCTTTTCTCTCAATTGAATAAATATAATGCGCTGCTACTGTTGCATGACCACAAATTGGAACCTCTGTTGTTGGAGTAAAAAATCTTACTTCAACATCATAATTTGAAGAATCTGTTTCAAAAATAAATGCAGTTTCCGAATTATTTAATTCTCTTGCAATTCTCTGCATCTGCTCATCTGTAAGTCCATTTGCATTTGGAACAACCCCAGCAGGGTTACCATGAAATCTATTTTTTGTAAATGAGTCTACTTGATATATTCTATATTTTTTCATAATTTCGCCTCTATAAATACTAGTTTGTCTGTCTGTTAAATCTGATATTAACATACTTTTTAGGCAGTTTCACTTAAATTAAAAGATATAATATGGCCCTTTAATAAAAACGAACTGATCCTTATTATAGAATCGCGCTCTTTTATGGAAGATTGTGATTAAACTAAAGCCGCAGTTAGCTGAAATGGTCTTCTCAATCCTTATCTAAAAGTGGAATAAATCTTTTATGATTATAGATACTTTTAGATTCTGCCACGCCTGTTGAATAACCAAAATAAGTAACTCAATTCATGAAACAAGAGGTGCACTGAAGAAGAACGCGCTGAATCTGAATCAGCCATTCAACAGGTAGTTTTGAAGAAGAAATAGACGAGAAAATCGCGCAAAGGAAAGAACGGCATGTTGGGGCCATGAAGTCTGAGCAGCAACAAATAGCCAATTGAGCAGGACATAGACGATTAGAGCACAGAATAATTGCCCATAGACCGCATTTTCAGTCGTACCAAACAGCGTTGGAATATTCAAATGTTGCTTGATCCAACGAAAGAAGACTTCAATCTGCCATCGAGCCTTATAGATCTGTGCGATTTGTTCTGCGGTCACCTGCATTAAATCGGTAACCACCCGAATTTCCCGACCTTCAAAATCCCGAAACATCACCACACGATGACGTTGTCTGGAACGACACTGAGGGGTTCCCAACTGGCAAGTGATATCCCGAATGACGGATGAATCTGGCTTCATAAGGCGACGTAGCGCATGAGGCTTTTCCAAATGGACGTTGTCGCGAAGCCGAATGACAAACGATTGTCCATGGGTTTTGAAGTGATCCAGACGCTCCAGTTTCCCATAAGCACGGTCCATCACCAAAATGTAGTCCGGTTGAGCCAACGCTTCACTCATGGGGCCATCATGCTTGGAGCCCAGCGTTTCGACCACCTGAAGGGGTTGCCCATTTTCTGCTCGTAAAGCGACTTGAAGTTTAATACCTGCACGCTCCCCGTGATAAGGAGCCCAAGGCAAACGCGTTTTTCCCACCGTCATCGCGGTTGAATCTATGAGTAATAATTCTTTTGGGAAAGTCAGTTTCCGACGTGCTTCCCGGTTACATTTGTAAACAAGTAGATGGAAAAGTTCCTTAAATACGGAAAACGAGACTTCGGCGGCTTTGGTTGAAAAGCGTGAGTAGTGGACGACGGGCAAGCCACAGAGAGCCGCATAATCTACGCTGGATCGATAGCTACCCCATTGTTCCAACGCAGCCATGCACCAGTATTGGAGTAAATGGTACACCGTAAACTTGCGGGCTTTGTCTTCATAACCTATTAACTTCACAACCCCTTGAACTTCTTCAGGAGTCAGCATGGATTGAAGGATAGATGTAATCGTGATAGAATTTTTCATGAGATCGTCTTCTTTCGGATTCGTTTGGATGGTACCAACGATTCTATAGAAAAGACGATCTTTTTTCTACCATTTTGTGGTTATTCAACAGGCGTGCTACTATATAAAGGTATTAGTTTACTGTATGTTTCGGAGCGGCTTGGTCACGCCTCATTAGATATCACTACCTCTACATATGCCCACCTTATGAAAGAGCTACGTGAACAGGATTCAAAACAAACAACAGACATTTTTGAACGTTTATATAGCGTGTAAAAATCGTGTGTATAATTTGAGTAAACAGGTGTATTAATCACACCTTTTTCTAACGTTTTCTATCGTAACCCCAATAAAAGAAAAAACGCCCCAAACCCTTATATATCAAGGATTTGAAGCATTTTTAATTTCGTTCAAACTTTACATATCTGAACGCTTCGACGTCCCAGGAGGGATTCGAACCCCCGACCGACGGCTTAGAAGGCCGTTGCTCTATCCAGCTGAGCTACTGGGACAAGATGGTGATCAATAAAACCTTATGTATTCAGCGCATTGATTATTATATCACAATTCGGCCAACTGTCAAAAGCATTTTTTTATGATACAGGGAAGCTGGCTGCAAAAGGAATCATTTGGACGCTAACGGGGTATTATGTACAAAGAACCATGCATAAAGGAGGGGTTAATCCGTGAGAGGTCTTTTGTCGTCACTTTGTTATTTCAGCATTTTCTTCGCACCTTTTCTAGTGCCTGTCATTGTGTGGATTGCAGTACGGGACGAATATGTTCAGGGACATGCAAAAAAGGCTATTTTATCGCATATTTTTCCCATTATTGCGGCAATTCCGCTAGTGTATTTTATTATTACGGCGAATCATGCAGGTTCAGTGATCGGGTTTGTACTTCTATTCGTAGTGGTCTATCTCGGGGTTTTTGTTTATAACATCTACAAAGGGATTATGACGCTGCGTGAAGCGGCTTAGTTCAAAAAGAAGCCTCCTGCATACCGCAAATTTGGCGGGATACGGAGGCTTCTTTAGGGTCATTTTTGATGAGTTGCTGTTGCTATTTAGTTCAATGGCTGCTTATTTATTCCCAAAGCGTTTAGGACTTTTCCGTACTTCATGTCTTACGTTTTTCTCCAATACTTCTTCCGCGAACTCATTGTTATGAATATAACTGCTGCCTTTGTTTTTCTTATACTTCGCTTTGCCGTCTATGATTTCCCCCTCCTTTCACGCTGATCCGGCGATGGCGCCGGGGCCCAAATCAACAAAAGCCGAGGCATAGCACACCATATCCTCATGCCCCGAACTCCTTGGCGAACTCTGTGCTGAGCTGCCCATAGGAGAGCAATTCTTTTTTAAACTTCTCTCGCTCCTCACCAGCAGTAATGTGTGTAGAGTCGGTAAAAGCCTTGTCTGTCACTTCCTCAAATGCCGAATGCAGATTATTGTCGTACCAATCCAGCTCCAGATCGGCGTCATTGCGGATGATCCGTACCATGTCATAGTCATGCTGACCATCCGTCTGATCCTTGGCCGTGATATAGACCAGCAATTCCGGGTCATCTGCGGCACCGGGCCGCACCTCTACCTCAGCACAGCGCACTCCGTCAAGTTCAGTGAAGCGGCGTATTTTGGCATCCTTGATGTAGTACATGGTCTCCCTCCTTCCTTGCGAGTAGACGGGTTTCCCCATCTGTAGTTTTCGGAACGGACAGACATTTTATGCTTCTTTTCGGCATATATACTGATGAACTGGGGATTTAGTTTTTGATTCATTCCAACACTGGATGAACACGACAAAGAGAGGATGAACAGACATGTGCGGAATTACAGGTTTCATACAGTGGAACGGAGACTTAATGCATCAATCTGAGCTGCTGCTGAATATGACACAAACGCTCTCCGATCGCGGACCGGATGCTGCGGGTACCTGGATATCCAACCCGTGTGCCTTCGGACACCGAAGACTGAGCGTAATGGACCCGGAAAATGGCGCTCAGCCCATGATCCGGCAGCTGGAGGATATCACTTATACGATTGTATATAACGGGGAAATATATAACGCGCCTGAGCTGAAAAAAGAGCTGCAACAGCGTGGGCATTTTTTCCGTACACAATGCGACACGGAGGTGCTGCTCGAATCCTATATCGAATGGGGCCCTGAATGTGTGGATCGGTTAAACGGCATTTTTGCGTTTGCGGTCTGGGATAGCGAGCGGGAGCAGGTATTTCTGGCACGGGATCGGCTGGGAGTGAAGCCGCTATTTTATAGCCAAACCGAAGAAGTATTCGTATTTGGCTCAGAACCCAAAGCACTGCTTCAGCATCCAGCAGTAGAAGCAGCAGTGGACGCCGAGGGATTGGCCGAAATTTTTATCATTGGGCCTGCACGTACCCCCGGACACGGCGTCTATTCGTCCATGAAGGAGCTACGTCCCGGGCATACGCTAACCTACACCCGCGACGGCGTGCGCATTCAAGCCTACTGGAAGTTGGAAAGCATTGCGCATGAGGATAACACCGAAGAAACGGCACTCAAGGTACGAGAACTGTTGCTGGATACGGTGGAGCGGCAGCTCATTTCGGATGTTCCAGTGTGCACCTTATTGTCTGGCGGGCTGGATTCAAGCGCTCTATCCGCATTAGCTGTCGATTATTACAACCGTACCGGGCAAGGACAAGTTCATACGTATTCGGTCGATTATGTGGATAACGACAAGCATTTTAAAGCCCATGCGTTTCAACCCGGAGCCGATGCCCCCTGGATTCAGCGGATGGTGGATGAATTAGGGACAAATCATCACTGGATTGAATTCGATACGCCAGAAGTCGTAGCAGCTCTGAACAACTCCACACTAACGCGGGATTTACCCGGCATGGCGGACGTGGATTCGTCGCTGTATCTCTTTTGCCGGGAGATTAAAAAAGGAGCCACGGTCGCTATTTCCGGCGAGGCTGCGGATGAAGTTTTTGGCGGATATCCTTGGTTCCACCGGGAAGATATGCTGAATTCGGGTACATTCCCGTGGGCAGTTGCACCCGATATGAGAGCCAGTCTGTTGTCTCCCGAGGTACGGGACTGGATCAAGCCGCTGGAGTATTTGAACGATCGCTACTCAGACGCGGTAGGAGAAGTGCCGAAGCTACCGGGGGAAACAGGAAAAGCTGCGCAAATGCGCGTCATGTCCTATTTGAACATCACCCGCTTTATGCCTACTCTACTGGATCGCAAGGATCGGATGAGTATGGGAGCCGGACTCGAAGTGCGGGTGCCGTATTGCGATCATCGATTGGTACAATATGTATGGAACATTCCGTGGAGTATCAAGATGACAGGCGGACGTGAAAAAGGTATTTTGCGCAAGGCGCTGGAGGGCGTATTGCCGGATGATGTGCTGTATCGCAAAAAAAGCCCATATCCCAAAACGCATAACCCTTCCTATCTTGAGGCTGTGAAAAAGCAGGCGTTGCAGCTGCTGGATGATTCCTCTTCCCCACTGCTCAAGCTGATCGATGCGCAAAAGGTACGCGATATTGCCGCCTCACCGGAGGCATCCACCAATCTGCCTTGGTTTGGTCAGCTGATGTCGGGTCCCCAGTTGTTTGCCTACTTGGCTCAAGTGGATAACTGGTTGCGCACTTACAAGGTAGCTATTCGATAAGCTACACTGAATGCTGGAGCAATAGAGCTTCTAAGCGGCAGCGGCAATTTTTCGCTGTGTACTATATGGGGAACAGAAAGTACCAAAAAGGCTATCCGCAGCTCATGACTGACGGATAGCCTTTTTTTTCGTTATGTGAATGGGGGGATGATTTCGCCCCTGTTACCAAGCTATGCCTGTGGATTACCCAGCTTTGTTGCCAAATCACGCAGAGCTATTCCTCGGTGACTGATAGCCTGCTTTTGTTCCAACGTCAGCTCGGCCATTGTCTTTTCAAACTCTGGCAAATAAAACAGCGGATCATACCCAAACCCGCCGCTACCGGCGGTTTCAGTAGTAATCCAGCCCTCCACGGAGCCTGTCGATTCCAACGTCTCGCCAGTCTGCGGATTATACAGAATCAAGGTACAGACGAATTGAGCCGGGCTTAGCAAAGGCTGTCCCGTATCATCACCCAGCTGCTTCGATTCCAGAACGTCGAGCAGCTTAATATTGTTTTCGTGATCGCTGGCACCTTCTCCAGCATAACGGGCAGAGTATACCCCCGGTGCACCGTCCAGCAAGTCCACACAGAGGCCGGAATCATCGGCCAGTACGGGCAATCCGAGCACATCTCCAACCGCTTTGGCTTTTTTCAGTGCATTTTCGGCAAAGGTTTTGCCATCTTCAACGACATCAGGAATGTCGGGATAATCGTACATGCTTCTGACTTCCTTGCCAAACGGCGCAAAAGCATGGGCAAATTCCCGCACCTTTCCTTTATTTTTCGTAGCGACAATGACGACCGGGCCATCCAGCCGCATTAGGCGCCAGCTCCTGTACGTCCAGCACCGATCTTATCAGCAATCGGTCCAAGCACTTCTTTTTGGCGCTCAATCATTTGCAGAATCCCTTGTTCGCCCAAGCTAAGCAGTTGATCCAATTCGTTACGGTCAAATGGGCTTTCTTCACCTGTACCTTGCAGCTCAACATATTTTCCGCTGCCAGTCATGACAAGATTCATGTCCACTTTGGCCTTGGAATCCTCTTCATAGTTCAGATCCAGCAATGCTTTTTCACCAACAACCCCTACGCTGACGGAAGCCAGGAAATCGGTAATTGGAAAAACAGGCAGCTTGTGCTGGGTGGCAATTTTATTGACCGCAATCGCCAACGCTACGAAAGAACCGGTAATTGAGGTTGTGCGTGTTCCGCCGTCCGCCTGAATGACGTCACAATCCAACGTAATCGTCCGTTCACCAAGCGCCTGCAAATTGACCACCGAACGCAACGCTCTTCCAATCAGACGCTGAATTTCCATGGTACGGCCTGTCAGCTTGCCACGCGCTGCTTCACGCTGATTACGGCTATGAGTCGCACGCGGAAGCATGGAATACTCTGCGGTTACCCAGCCTTTTCCTTGTCCCTTCATAAAGGGTGGTACGCGTTCTTCTACAGTAGCCGTGCAAATGACTTTCGTCTCGCCAACCTCTATAAAAACAGAGCCCTCCGCGTATTTATTTACTCCTGCTGTCAATTTCATCGGGCGCAGCTCATCACCGTTTCGTCCGTTAGATCTACTCATGCTTTTTCCTCCTACGTCGTATGCAACCTGTTCTTATATGTTTATTTTACCAAAGTGTGCAGGCAAAAGCACCCCAAGGACGATTCCCGCCCTTAAAGAGGGATTTCGTTAATATGTTGCGGCTTGGCTACAGGCTCTCCATAATTTTGATTATTTTGTCCAATTACGCTTTTTTCACCATTTAGTTCAATCCGAATTTTTGTTTTGACCGCATCATCTGAATTGTCTGCCGCTGTCAGCACAACCGATTCCAAAAATTCAGCAGGCACAGCTTCTCCTTTAGCAAACATATCATCTGAAAGAGATACCGTAATTACGTTGTCTTTGGAGCGTTCTACCGATTTCAGCGCCGTCTCCCCTGTCATCACTTCTTGTAACCCATCCTTGGTCTGCGGTCCTTGAATCAATTGATGCAGCGCTGACTGGACACGATCTTTTTCAGGGCTGACCAACCGTGTTACAGGTACGTAGTATTGAACTCCAGCAGGAGAAGATGAAGAGAAATACACGGTGACTGGACTGGAATCCAGGGGTGTTACGCCATGACCAATCTCCAAATTAATACCTACTGCACGCGTCAACGGATGATCCAGCGGTGTGCCGCCAACAGGCATTTCGTTCAGTTTTTTGCCATCCACCCAGATCTGTACGCTCTCAATATCGGGACGGTCGGTCAGGGTCCAGGTCAAACTCTCCATTAATTTTCGTTCTTCCTGTGGCTTATAGTTCGCGAAAGATTTATTGAACTCGACAACAGCCAGCTTGTTGTTCTTGTCCACCGTCACACTTTTCACTTCTGTACCCTCGGGTATTACACCTTTAAATCCCTCTGGTAATAATCCAGCATACGGCCCGCCCTCAACCAATGTTTCCAGCGCTGACTTGGCATCTGCCTGCACATCACCTGTAGCAATCGGTAAAGATACCGGGGCCAGCAAACCGTTATGATCTTGCAAAAAAACAGCTCTCAGTTGACCTGTACTGGCAGGTGCTTTTCCCGTTACAGCCTTAATCATCGACTGCTCTGTCGTGGACGGCGGGGGGTCAATGGATGCCGATTCGTTGCCGAAAAGGCTGCAGCCCGACAACAACAGGGGTAGGGATAGCAGTCCAGCTACAGAGGTCATACGCCATGGGTGTTTTATATTCATAAGTGAAGTTCCTCCCTAACAATTTTGTACAGATTGTACTAATATGTATACGAGCCTCACGTAAAAAATAACTACTTTTTCAGCAGACTGGACACACTGGTCATAATTGCAGTAGAAATCAGGATCTATACGAGGAGGAGAACTTCAACTTTATGGACAAGAAAAAAGCACCTTACAGCCTGAATAGTAAAAAGGTAGCCGATGCCACCCGCGAGTTGCTGCACAAGCGTGGTGTGAACCTGACTGAAATTGCAGAACTGGTCATGCTTTTACAAAAAAAATATTACCCGACCCTAACGATGGAAGAATGTATGGAGAATGTGGACAAGGTACTGATGAAGCGCGAGGTTCAAAATGCCGTGCTCACGGGCATCCAACTGGATATCCTTGCTGAACAAGGCGCTCTTCTTCCCCCATTGCAGGACATGATTGAGAATGATGAGGGATTATACGGTGTGGATGAAATTCTGGCCTTTTCCATCGTAAATGTGTACGGCAGCATTGGATTTACCAATTACGGTTATGTCGATAAGCTCAAACCGGGTGTGCTGGAACGCCTGAACGATAAAAGCCTCGGGCCGATCCATACGTTCCTGGACGACATTGTGGGCGCTATCGCAGCTTCGGCCAGCAGCCGCATCGCCCATCGCAAACAGGCAGAGCGCGAGCAGGAGCTTGGGGAAGAAAGTGCACCGAATACAACACGTTAAATAACAAACAACGCTTGGAATACAACAGATATATACAGGGTTAGAGGAGAACTAGACATGGCAAACGTAACTGAAGGATATACATTCCGTACGATGCAGGCTGACGATTATGATCAGGCCATTGACCTTTGGAATGGCTTAGACGGATTGGGATTAAGCGAGGCCGACTCACCGGAGCGGATTGCACGCTTTTTACAACGGAACGAAGGACTTAGCTTTGTCTGTGAGCATGATGGAAGCATCATAGGCACGATTTTGGCGGGTCACGATAGTCGCAGGGGGTTTCTGTATCATCTGGGTGTAGCCACAGCACATCGTGGTCAAGGGATCGCGCCCAGACTGGTGGATAAAGCGTTATCTGCTTTGCTGAGAGAAGGCATTGATAAATGTCATCTGTTTGTGATGGAGCATAACGCAGGGGGTCAACGCTTCTGGTCAGCTAACGGCTGGGAGAAACGGGATGGAATTATACTATATTCCCGAGGACTAGAACTAGGATCTAACGCTTGATCTATACAAATAGGAACACCGGGTCTGATTCAAGTCAAGCTATAAACGATCAGACCCGGTGCATAAAACTCACAGCTTATTCATTGGTATTCTAACATTTCAAGCTCAGATTACCTTTATTCATAAATTACAATCCATTTTGTGGACGCAGTGCACGTTCTACAATTCCCAGCGTGGATTGACGAGAGAAGAACCGGGACACCTGAGCTACCCAATAGTTTTGGCGACCGGAAATGATGTGACTACGCCCCTTTTCAAATGCTCTCAACGCGTTCTTCACAACGGTTTGGGGAGTTTCCCTAATTCCAATTGACGCTTCACTTGCGCCAACAATATCAAAAAACGGCGTTTCCGTTGAGCCTGGACAAAGGGCCAGAACTCTAAGCCCCCGTTTCCGATTTTCGGCCCATAGCGCTTCAGTAAAAGAAAGCACAAATGCTTTGGTTGCTCCATACACCGCCATATAAGGATCGGGCTGAAATGCAGCTGTGGAAGAAACATTGATTAATCCACCATCCCGCTTACGCAATAAATCAGGCATAAATGCATGTGTGATGTCGACTAAAGCAGCCACATTGAGCATCACTTCCTCATGCTGTCGTTCTCCTGAAACCTGCTCAAAGTATCCATAGGTGGCAAAACCCGCGTTGTTAATCAAGAGATCTACCTTTAGCTGTTGCTTTTGAACCTCCTGATGCAATGCTTGGGGTGCTCCTGGTGTGGAAAGATCCAACGCAATCACCGTTGCTTTTACGTTATATTTAGCTGAGAGTTCTTTAGCCAGTGTCTTTAATTTGGTTTCATTGCGTGCTACCAAAATGAGATTACATTTCTTAGCTGCGAGCGAATAGGCAAAGGCCTCGCCAATACCGGATGAAGCCCCTGTGATCAGAGCTATTTTATTTGCGTACATAAACATGATGACAACCTCCATAGTATTGTTGTTTTATTTAAGAAACATCGTTACCACTACTCTATAATGAACTGAAGTCATCTACTATGACGACCTCAGTACACTTCATATTTACGATGGAGATGAGGATGTTTTAAATGCTACGAGCGCATTCTTCAGTGTAAATGCATACACTCCTTGAGCCATATCTACATCTGAAAAATGACCTGCAAACTGAAGATGTATGACTCCATGTAAAGCAGACCAAAACATCCGGACAACCAGCAGCGGATCATGTTCTTTCAATGCTCCCTGCTCCATAGCGTGTATGACGGTTTGCAGGATTTGAGACAGGGCCGTTGTGGTACCCTCCAAGCTCTGTTCATCCGGCTTGAAATCAGATAATGCCCCGCCAAACATCATTTTGTAATAGGCTGAATGAAGCTGCGCAAATTCCCAGTACGCCCAGCATAGAGCTTCAAGATCAGCGAGTACGCTTTCGGTAACGGGTACTTGCTGAAAGGATTCAGCCAATAGCCGACATCCATCCAGGTACATCTCATTGGCAAGACCATCCTTACTGCCGAAAATACTGTAAATAATTTTGGTGGAACAGCTTAATTTCTGCGCAACTCGCCGCACGGTCACGGCCTCTGGCCCTTCTTCCGCAAGAAGGATACATGCGGCGTCAATGACATTTTTACGGAGCAATTGCTGCTGCTGTAGCTTCACTTCCGAATAGGTTTTATAGGGATGCGATGGCTCGGTCATGATTGAATGCACTTCCTTTTGCTTATTAAAAACTGTTGCTTGATGCTACTATAATAAATTAAAGATCTACACAAGATCTCAGGAAACATTGTTTCTGTTAAGAACCATAGTATTCTAAGCCTGAGTGTTTGTCAAATAAAAAAGAACGCAATGAGTAGGTACACTTACCGCGCTCTGGTTGAATGCTTAAAAATGAAGCTATGTTTGGCGTTCCACGATCAGTAGGCAATGCCTACCCGTGTACGGATAAATTCGTAACTCTTGCATTGACGATAGGTAAAATCAGCCGTATCCGCGGTGGTAATTTGTGAGCCACCTTCAGGCAAAAAATCTTTTTCCACGCGATAAATCCCTGTCCGCGCTCCATCCGGCAGATAGGTTGGACATACGATTGTCCAGTCTAGTGGCGATTCATGCAGCAATTCGTACACTCGCCGATGTTCCTCGGCTGCACGAGTGCTGCGTCGCCGGGTCTCGGAGGACTCGTACCGATACAGGTCCGGTTCGGTCCGGCTTTGCAAAATCCCTGCCGTTCCTACTGTAATGAGCCGGGAAATGGACTGCTCCTGCATGAGCCGGACCAGCAGGGCTATATTAACGGATAAGGTAGTCGTTCCATCCGTATTCAGCGCACTGATTACAGCCGTCGCCCCACCCTTCAGCGCTTGTGCTACGTCCTCTGCATTAGTGGCATCGCCTTGTACGATTTGCAGCTGATTCCCGTACCCGGGTGCGAAATCCTCCAGCTTATCCGGTGAACGAACAAGGACAGTAACGACATGACCGTCCTCTAATGCATAATCTAATATGTACCGTCCTACGCGTCCGGTAGCTCCCAGCAGCAGCAAATTCATAAAATCCTCTTTTCCGGCATGCATGCCGCTTGTCATGTTACTTCGTCATGTCACTTGTTGGGTAGTTTTCCGCGACTATTGACGGCAAAGGGGATAGAAGCGCGTGATTGAGTCCGTCTCGCTCATAGAGGCCCGTTCACGGCGCACCAGCTCCACCAGATGAGCCAGCGTCTCGGACATGGCAAACCTTAGCTGGTGAATACCCAGCTTGCCACCAAACATGGCAATGCACAGCTCATAGGCTGTGCTGCCCTCCGGTTGGATCAGCTGCTGGAATTTATCCAGCCGTTCTTCATGATGCGCCAGCAACGCTTGCGTCCGCTCCCGAAAATAACCAAACGGATTGCGGTGCCCCGGATATGCCCACGCTACCTCCAGCTCGCCTAGACGCTGCAAGCCGTCTACATAAGACCTCAACGGCTGGGCATCGCTGCCCGGCAGCAGACTGATATTAGGAGAAATCTGCGGCAAAACTGCGTCACCGCAGAGGATAACGCCGCTATTCGGGTCATATAAGGACACATGTCCGGGCGCATGCCCACCTGTCTCGACGGGCAGCCAACTGCGTCCACCCCATTCCAGACGAGCGTCCATTCCGGTAGGAATAACGGTAATCTCAGGCTGTGGATTCACTTGCAAATAAGCCTGCCGTATATGTAATTCCAAGGCTGACACTTGCTCCAAAGGAAAGCCATGCTGGACAAAAAAGCTGGGAAGCCTGTTCTCCATAGCGACCGTCGATTCTGGAGCGTCCCACATCATCATCGCTTCCTTATGGCTTCGAGCTGACATATGTACACGAGCCTGACTTTGCTGCTGCATCCAGCCCGCCAATCCGTAATGATCGGGGTGATGATGAGTGACCACAATGTCAGAGATATCCTCAAAGGACATCCCCAGCTGTTGGAAGACATGCGCCCATTCTGCCTCGGTGTCCATATTGCGCGGCCCCGGGTCTACAATCGTAAAACTGTGCTGTCCCTTGAGCACATAGCTATTCACCCAGCGCAGCGGAAAGGACATGGATATTTTGACCTGAAAGCCTCCGTCTATTCGCTCACACGGTGTAAGCTCTGGCATTTTCATGGCTTCCCATCCGCCTTTCTGTTTCAAGCCCGCACGCCGACAAAAATCATTCGAGGCGAAGCATCTTCGATATATTGATCTTCATTATAGCTTCCGTGCACCTGTTCTACGGATAGTCCGGCTTGCTCTAGCAATCCACGGAACTTTTCATACGGATATAGCTTCACTCGTTCATGATACACGCGCGCGGGTTCTCCCTCAGTAGGAGTCGTACCCAGAGCAGAGGCTGCCTCAGTGGCCGTAACAGATGCGGCTGACCGAATCGCAATTTGCTTTTTCACAAAGCCATCTTCAATGACCCGATGCTCCTCAATCCAATTTCCTTCATCCTCCCGTGACGAATGCGGTACCAAATGAGCGGTTACGTAAGCAGGGTTCAAATAATCTATGATAAAGCGTCCTCCCGGCTTCAACAACCGATATATTTCCTTTAGTACTTTAAGCTGCTCCTCATCCTTTTCAAAATAACCGAAGGAGGTGAACAAATTCATCACCGCGTCATAGCTTTCATCCAGCGGCACCTCTCTCATATCCCCTTGATGCCAACTTACCCGCCCTTCGGAATCAGCTGCACGAGCCTCTCTCAGCAGCACATTGGAAAGGTCCACACCTGTCACCTTATAACCTGCATCTGCGAGCGCAAGCGAATGACGTCCCATCCCACAGCATAAATCCAATACGCTGGAGCCTTGCGGTAATTTGAGCCAGGAGATCATTTTTTGCACTTCCTGATAGGCCCCCTGAAAGTCGCGATGCTTGTATACCAATAAATAATCTTCCCCAAAGCTTTGCTCGTACCATTCTGCCATATCGTTTCTCCTCCATGAACTCATTTCGCTCTATTACATACTATATTAGCTTTTTCAAACTGGAAACTCAAAAGCATTACGAATAAGGGTTTTACAAAATCCTGAACAACAAACATGTTACAATAATCGTTATTTGAATCCATTTCATAATACCTTCAGTAGCTTTAATAAAGAGTACATGATCCACCCCATTTTATCATTAAAATGATTCATGGGAACGCCTTTAGAAGTATTCATAAGAGAAAGGAGCAGCAAAGTTATGATTCAAATTGGACTTACGGGTTGGGGCGATCACGATGACTTGTATCCAACGGGCACCAAAGCTAACCAAAAACTAAGCGTCTATGGAAGCCATTTTCCGGTAGTAGAGATGGATAGTTCTTTCTATGCGGTGCAGCCCACAGATCGTATGGCACGCTGGGCGGCGGAAACCCCTGACTCTTTTTCATTTCTCGTCAAAGCCTATCAAGGCATGACTGGACATACCCGCGGCAAGCAGCCTTACTTCAAAACAATAGATGCCATGTACGAAGCACTGCATGCATCCATACAGCCTCTACGCGAAGCGGGCAAGCTTAAAGCCGTACTGTTTCAGTACCCACCCTGGTTCGACTGTACACGTGAGAATGTCGCTGTACTGCGAGACACGAAAAAAAGGATGGGAGAGGTCCCATCCGTACTTGAATTCAGACATCAAAGCTGGTTCACACCCGATTTTCGGAAACAAACGCTGGCATTCATGCGTGAAGAAGGCTGGATACACAGCGTATGCGACGAGCCGCAGGCGGGACTGGGGTCAGTTCCCATTGTGCCGTTGGCTACAGACGGTAATCTGACAATCGTACGTCTCCACGGACGGAACATATCGGGCTGGAATCAAAGCTCCGCGCCTAATTGGCGGGAGGTTCGTTATCTGTATCGGTACAATGAACAAGAGTTGACCGAATGGAGAGACAGATTGCTGGAGCTGGAGCAGCAAAGCCGTGAGGTGTGCGTTATTTTCAACAACAACTCAGGTGGAGACGCCGCTGCTAACGCCAAGCAGCTCATGACCATGCTTGGCATGGACCCTAAACCTTTTCCACCTCGCAAGCCACCCGAAGAGGATAACGGGCCGGAACAGCTTGAACTATTTTGAGGAACGGGCTGAGGGTGAGGAGTTGGAAATAGCCTCCCTGAGCTTGCGTTCGTTATCCAGTAAATGCGGGTCGTCAGGTAAATAGCGTAAAGCGGTTTGGTTATGCTCATACGAAGCGTCCAGCTTACCTGCATGGGCGTAGCAATGGCTGAGCCGCACATGAGGTAACCAGGAGTAGCATGGCAGCGGAACAGGTCGCATACCCGGAAGGTGATGCTGTTGCTCCAATGCCTTTTCATACCAGTATGCGGCAGTGCTCCATTCGTTTCGTGTGAAAAACCAGTCACCGATCATGCAGCACAAGTCTGATTGCGGTACACCGTATCGAAAGGAGCGTAACAGACTATCCAGCTGTTGCTCCGGCTTCCCGAGGTGAAGATAGCATTCCGCCGAGCGCGCACAAGCGGTAATCCTCTCCTCCCGGTAGCCGCTCGGCTCCTCCAACAGATGATTGAACGCCTCTGCCGCCTCGGCATATTCTTTACGGTCAAAACATTCATTGGCATGCAAATACAGCAGACGCCCCTCCAGCTTGCCGCTTTCGCTGATCCACCTGGCGAGAATACGTTGATTACGGAGCGTGTGGTCTTGCATTCGGCGGTGTGTGACTGCCACATCTGAATGAACGATTTGCCCTTGAGGTATCACCAAATCCTCATGCAGACGTCCCTCCCAGCGATATTGTCGCTCACGCTTCACGAGACGGATACGGCGTGAGGTGAACAACAGTTCACCCTGCTCCCCCTCTGCCAAATGAAGTGGCATTACCACTGCGTCGATATCCATAGACAAACGCTGCTTCAAGGCACGCAGGCGCTCACGCTCCGGCTCCAGCAGCACATCGTCCGCATCCAGCCACATGATGTAGGAACACGTCGCCTTATCAAACGATTCATTACGGGCGGCTGCAAAATCATCCTTCCATTCAAACGTATAAAGCCGATCCGTATAGCGGGCTGCTATCGTCTTCGTCTGATCCGTCGATCCCGTGTCCACAATGATGATTTCATCCATCAGGTCTGCGACCGAATCCAGACAGCGTGCAAGTGTCTGCTCCTCGTTCTTTACGATCATGCACAAGCTGATGGTCATTGGATGCTCAGTCATGACTTCACGTCATCCCCCCTTTACCTTTAGCTGAATCTGCCGTCGTTTTTCCGGTAGACTCGCCATCAGTATATGCACCTCTCCTTTCAGCCTGCGTCTTGTCTAGCTGTTCGGCACGTACATACCTTTCCATCGGCAAAAGTTGTTCCTCCATATGCCGGATTCGCTGTACCGCCTTGTCGAGTGCGGCCTTTCGCTGATTCATTTTGCGAACATGCTGCTGCTCCACCAGTCGAAACTGCTCCTCGTCCAGTTTCATCCACTCATTCAGACGCTCTGCCTCTGGTTTGTCCTCACGCAGTTCTTTCGACTTCTTGCGGCCTGCAAAGCACAAATATTTGTGATGCACCTCCAGCGCTTGTTCATCAAAATAAGGATACAACACACGGGAGAGGCTCCCAGCATAGTAAGTCCGCTTGTGATCATGGAACGGGTGGTATCCATAAGGTACAGACAAGACGAGCGTTCCCTTTTTATTCAACAAGCGGTAAGCATGAGCCAGCAGGGTGTCGGGATGCGCAAAATGTTCCAAAATCTCCCCTAAAATAATGGTGTCAAATCCACCGGGAGGACGCTCAAATTGTGAAATGTCCTTTAACTGAAAGTGGACTCTTCCCCGGATGGGTGCGGATTCCTGACGAAGTTCTTTTTTCGCATAAGAAATGCTGCCCTCTTCCAAATCAATAGCTGTTACCTTAAAGCCTTCTCGCCCAAGCAAAATGGACGTTATGCCCTGACTGCACCCAACATCCAGCACGGTACGCCCCTGTACATGGCGGCAAATCCAGTGAATTCTATTGCGGGTGGCTTCATGAGATTCCTCCGAATTGATCTGTCCGTAATAACGTTCGTTTACCTGATCACGGTTAGCCAACAGCGGCGCCCCCTCCATCACCGGGATGCCCCAAGATCACGACATGTCCACCTGTACAATGTGCGGTCGCATTACGTGTATCGAAGACCAGCGGGGCATGGTCGACCAGCTGTTGGTAATCCACCACAGAATGGTCTGTCGTGATGACTACGATATCTGCACTTTCCCATAGCTGAGCATTTGCCGTTCGCGATGGGATTGCTTCACCGTTCAGCTTAAAGCTCGATACATATGGGTCGGTGAAGCTCACCGAAGCTCCCATTTTTATTAGATGTTCAAACAGGACAAGAGCTGGGGATTCCCGAACATCATCAATGTCCTTTTTGTAGGCCACGCCTGCCAGAATGATTTTGGCTTTGTTTATGGCTTTACCTTTATGAGCGAGCATGGCTTCAATTCGCTCCGCAATATACAGCGGCATACGCCGATTCATGCGATCTGCCAAGTCCACGAATTCCAGTGGAAAACCATGCTGCTCGGATTTCCATGACAAGTATAGCGGATCAACCGGGATACAGTGCCCCCCGATGCCAGGTCCCGGATAAAAAGGCATATAGCCGAATGGCTTGGTTGCCGCTGCATCCAGTACCTCCCATATATTGATGCCAATTTTCTCGCAGGCGGCTGTCAGCTCATTGACCATTCCAATGTTGACGCTGCGGAACGTATTCTCGAACAGCTTGGCGGCTTCCGCCACGGTTGTCGAGCTGACTGGAACAATCTGGTCCAAAAAGGAGCCATAAAAACCCACTCCCGCTGCCAGACAATCCGGCGTGCAACCGCCGATCACCTTGGGTGTGTTGCGAATATTAAAATGAATGCTGCCCGGATCAACACGTTCCGGTGAAAAGCACACATAGAAATCCTTACCTACCGTCCAGCCCCTGCGCTGCTCTATCACCGGCCGAATCAGTTCCTCGGTCGTTCCCGGATAGGTGGTGCTTTCCAGAATCAACAGTGTTTGTCTACGCAAATGAGGTATGGCCTGATCAATAGCCGTTTCAATATAGGACGTATCCGGCTGATGTCCGTCTGTCAGCGGCGTAGGCACACAAATCACGACGATATCCGCATGCTCCAGCACCTTGATATCCGTAACTGGATGCAATTGCTGCCCGATCAGACCTTCCAATGCATCATCGCCAATGTCTATGATGTAAGACTTTCCTTGAAGCAGCTTGGCTACTTTGACAGGATCGGAATCTACACCATATACATCATAACCAGCCTGTGCCATTTCCACTGCCATGGGCAGCCCTACATAACCGAGGCCGATTACCGCAACCTTTACAGTTCCTTTAGTTATTTTTTCCATAAGCTGCAAAATACCCACCTCTTTCATCGTTACTCCATGCCTCGCAGTAGCTCAGCAATTCCAGCGCGATCCATTAACTCATCGTCCGAGCGATATTGATCGAAGCTCACTCGTTCCAAACCACCATATTGGCTCAGTAAGCGCTCGTCTGCTTGCTGGGGAAGAATAACAAAATAACGGTCATCATAGCGATACGTGTGCGGCACCTCATAGGGCGAAATCAGCACCTCATGCAGCTTTTCCCCACCACGTATACCAATCTCCTTCACTTTCAACGCAGGCTGTCCCGCCTGTTCTTTCATCACTTCTGCCAGATCTGCAATATTGCAGCCCTTCATTTTCATCACAAGGGTCTCTCCCCCAATTGCCGTGACAGAAGCCTTCAGCAGCAAGCCAATCGCCTCTCCGAGCGTGAGGAAGAAGCGTGTCATATCTGGGCTCGTCAGCGTTAATTCCTGCCCTTCCGCGATCTGGCGCTTGAACAGGGGCACGACACTTCCACTCGTCCCCAACACGTTGCCGCCGCGAATACACACAAAGCGAGTACGCTCACTTAAAGTGTTGGCGCGGATCATCAGTCTTTCACCGATCGCCTTCGTCATGCCATATACATTCACCGGGTCTACCGCCTTGTCTGTAGAGACATCAATTACCTTGGCGACTCCTTGCTCAATACTGGCGCGGATCACGTTTTCCGTACCGTGTACGTTCGTCTTGAAAGCCTCCTCTGGCTGTCTCTCACACACAGGGACATGCTTTAATGCCGCCAAATGGAACACATAGTCCACTCCGCGACATGCCTCCTGCAATGCCTGAAGGTCGCGAATATCTCCAATCATGAAATTCAGGCGAGGATCAGATTGAAATTGCCGCTGCATGGCAATCTGTGCAAATTCACCGCGTGAAAATATCCGGATTTCCGTCGGTCCCTCCTTCAGCAATTCAGCCGTTAGGCGTTGCCCCCAAGATCCCGTGCCTCCGGTCACTAGCAGTTTTTTTCCTTTAAACAATATAATCTCCTCCTGACCGTTACGAATTGGCAATGCCTGTTCCCAGAAATTCAGCCAGCACAGCATTCATTTCAATCTCTGATAGCCGATCCTTCGCCGGCACTTTTTTCACCGAAGTATTTGCGGCATGAATGACGTTCACATAGTTGCGAAGTGGAATGACCTCATGCGGCAGCTCCGTTACATATCCGTGCGTACCCTTCCCAGGAATGACGACACGGTAATCATTTAGAAAATCCTCCACTTGATAGCGAAACACATAAAAAGAAGGCGAACGGTGAAACACCGGTGCCATCTGCCCCTCAACCGCATCCCACAGGTAACCCATCTGGTTCACCAGCGCAACCGTCTCCGGTTGAAACTTGTAATCATGTAACTGTTGTACAAATGACTGGTGGTATAAATCGTCGGAATCTATTCGAGCAATGAGCAGTTCGTCCGCGCCTTCGATGTACGCATGAATTCGACGTTTACTTTCGATGCTCGTACCAAAACGGATGTGGTCGGGAATGGGCTCATGTCGGGCTAGTTCCTCTTCCACAATGTCACTGCATCCGCCCGCCAGCTTGACGACAGATAAGAAATCCGTATTTGTCTGACTGAGTAAACTACGCAGCGTAAAGGTTCTGAATATATCCAGTCGCTCGCTGATCCACTCACGTGCCAGGCGGTTGGGATTCATCCCATAGTTATTAAAATTAATTTCAATTACAATCTTGCGATTCATTGATCTTCCTCCCTTTCAACCGTCTTCTCTCAAGTTATGAAGACGCCTCTGAAACGGCACGTACAGATGCAACGAATCTTGTAAAAATAGGTAGATTCCAAAAAGAATAGTCGTTCATACAAAAACCTTTTCGCTTTCGACATATGATAGAATACAAAGTTTTTTGCTCCATCTGAAAAGTTGAACAAGCAGGAACGACAGGGAGGTAACATGTTATGACGAATCCAAGGTATCTGGAGATTGACGAGGTACTGAAACGATTGAAGCTGGCACTCGATCAGCACCAGTCCTTTTCGCTCATTCGTATTGGGGATGGTGAAAATTTGGTGTTGTCGCAGGACACCGTCTGGCCGATGGAAAAGGTATTACAGGAACGTTGGGCGGTCAAAGCCAATCTCGGTCAAAAGGGACTGTTTCTACCGAATACGGAACTACGGGACGCGGTGGCTGAGGCAGTGAGCAAAGCTAGCATTGCTGGCATTTTGCCATATGATGACGAATCTATTAAAGCACCATCCTATATGAAGCGGGAGCTGACCGATCAGGTCTTTGCTCACTATGCTCTTTCCCCCGCGCTGACCTGCCACGCCTGCCTGAATCGGTATTTGGCTGAGACACCCGCTTTCTGGGACATGCTGAAAAATCGACGCATTCTGCTGGTCACCCGGACGGCCGCTGAAGTAAAGCCTGTTCTTGAGGCCGATCCGTACAGGCTGAATATCGCGCACACGCTTGCATTTCATCAATATGAACAAATGCCTGAAACACTCCAATGGATCGCAGCACACAAAGATGACTTTGATATTGCGCTATTCTCTTGTGGTGTCAATGCAGTCGTGTTAGCACAAAAAACAGCAGAGCTAACTGGCAAAGTAGGTATAGACTTCGGCAAGGCGATTAATATCGTCATGTTCGGCAAAGCTAATTAATGAATAAAGATAACTTGTGAAAAAATACACTTAACAAGTAATCTTTGCTCCGTATATCAAAAAAGCACTAGCAAATTTCAGTTTGCTGGTGCTTTCTACTATCATATGCTGTCCTAAAGTCCGTGATTGCAAAGAATAATCCATATAAAGCCTTGAACCCTTACTTACTTGCTTAGAAATAGAATTTGAGATTTCCTGTCACTTCTTTTACAATATTACAGAAACTAGCATTCATTTAGAAATCATGAGGAGGATGTTGAAATGTCACATAACAAGAGATTGAGGACATACCCACTTACAAAAGCAAAGCATGTAAAGGTTCATGGTCGAACTACGCAAACACGTAAACCTCTTACTCTGTTTTGGACAGGCAGTGGCATTGAATTGAATATCAAAGGCTCAGAGCTGTGGATTGAAATTGAGGCCGATTACCAGGTGTATGAACCCTGGATCAATATTGTCATCAATGGGGTTCCGATGAGTCGCCTGATGGTGACCGCAGGACGGCATTGGATCTGTCTTTTGAGAGGGTTGAACCCTGACACGGTCAAAAATGTCCGTGTGGTCAAGGATGTCCAGCCTATGAGTTCGGACTCGCGCTGCTTGTTGCAAATTCATGCCCTGAAGGTTGATGGGGAATTGCTGCCAGTCACTGATAAGCCCCTCAAGGTGGAATTTATCGGTGACAGCATTACCTCGGGAGAAGGAACGATTGGAGCGAAGGAGGAGACAGACTGGGTTCCCATGCTGTTCACAGCATTACGCAATTATACAGCCATAACAGCCGAAGCACTAAATGCGGACTACCGAGTGCTATCACAAAGCGGATGGGGTGTCCTAACAAGCTGGGATAATAATCCGCATGCGAACATACCGGCATATTATGAGCAGATATGTGGTGTGCTGACCGGTGAGAGAAATGAAGCATTAGGGGCATTTTCAGATTATGATTTTACCTCATGGCAGCCGGACGTGGTCGTAGTGAATTTGGGGACTAATGACGGGGGAGCCTTTTATTCTCCGGCATGGACGGACCCAGCAAGCGGGAAAGTGTACAAGCAACGCTTGAACGAGGACGGCACATTCAATGAAGAAGATTTACAATCTTTTGAAAGCGCTATCGAACGTTTTCTTGTCAAGCTTCGGACCTGCAATCCTGCTGCCCATATTGTGTGGGCCTATGGGATGCTGGGTACTCCGATGATGCCCTCAATCTACCGAGCGGTAGACGCGTACAAGAAAAAAACGAGGGATCGGAATGTGTCTGTATTCCAACTGCCTAACACGACGGAAGAAACGATAGGATCTCGCAGCCATCCCGGACTCTCCGCCCATGCCAAAGCAGCAGATGAGTTGACAGTGTATTTGCGAGAGATTCTAAAGAAATAGAATCCGAGAAGCACAATCAACTCTGTAGAACACGCTCATAAAGGAAATTACAACAACTAGGTCATTTGTGCTCTGGGTGTTGTTGTTGAGAATTATAGCCACGAGTCTGCAGCAGATGTCTGTCTATGCTCGTGGCTAGTTAAGCTTGGGCGCAGCGGACTATCCTAGGAGAACCACGAACAGGCAGCGAGCATTTACTATAGAAATAATTACCTGATATATTTACAAAAACGGAGTCGAAGCAATGCCCGTGAATACCTCTGGACCATTACGAACAGTGGTCGATACACCAGAAATATAAGAAGAATATACTGTTTGTATTGCCCAGGGAGCAGATAGATCCTGTGCATTAAAAGCTTGCGTTTCATTAGCCCCAGTCACGCCCAGTACCCCCTCGGCGCGGTAGACTACCTCACTCGGATCATAGTCGGCTCCACGCACGATTTCAACCGCATACGTATCCCCAAGCTCACCGATTAGGCCAATGGAACCACTAAAAGTTACAATCGGACCCGGCACAAGAAAGGTCCGCAGGGTGATCAAACCGAACCGCTCCGGTATAGGACCCAGCTGTATATCGGGACCCTCACCTGTTTTTGATGAATTGGTGGAGCTTCTCATATCCAGAAAAAAACCCATACCTTATCCCTCCAAATTGCAAGATACTCCATGCTATGCAAGAAATTCTTTAGCGTATTGGACAAATTAGTAATAAATCTATCAATTCAGCTCAAAATAACCGATAGTAAATACATATGATATAAATATTAGAAATGAATATGTAGATAGAAAGCAGGGGTTTGATGAAACAACTGAGACGACTCAAAACATTAACACTACGCAAGAAATTGACAGCAGCATTTCTACTGGTCATGCTTGTTCCAAGCATTATTGTAAGTTCTTTTTCTTATCAAGCAGCATATAAACAGACGGACCGCCAATTACTCGATAGTGCGACAACTAGCGTTACCGCATCCGATCGTGCAGTTACTCAAACGATTCAAGCCAAAATCGCTGATCTCGAATATTACTCTACGACGATGACGGCTAGTGATAACAGTGCCGAAGCAGATGAAGACATCCTGAAAAGGTTACAAGTGTATTTAAAAATGCATGCGGAAGCTGTTGATATGTTTGTAGGAACTCCCGAAGGAAAACTCATTATTGGCAAAGCCGTAGGCTCCACAAACGACCCTCGTGAACGTCCGTGGTACAAACAGGCCATGGAGAAACCCGGACAAACCGTAATCAGCCCTGTCGGACTCAATACGGCTAAGGTCCCCGTTGTATATATTTCACGTACACTTCCTGACAACAGTGGTGTTCTCGGTCTTTCGCTGAACCTAAATAATTTAAAAGAAATCACAAATTTAAAAATCGGACAAAATGGCTATATTATGATATTAGATGGTACCAAACGTATCGTTACCCACCCGACAGAAGTCAGCGGAAGTACCAAAATGGGGGAAACGATACCTGAATTATTTGCCTCCAAAGAAGGTAGCTTTAGTTACGATATTAATGGCGTAGATAAACACCTGATTTTCAAAACCAATACGCTGACAGGCTGGAGAATTGCTGGAACGATGGACAAAGCAGAAACCAGTGCCTCCGCCCAACCGATTCTTATCACGACGATCATCGTGTTGGTGATTGCAGCCATCATCATTGGTGTGCTCGCAATGTGGCTAATCAGCAGTATACTTAAGCCCATCCAAAGATTACGTAATTCTATGGATGCCATCAGCCAAGGTAATCTTTCGATAAACGTGGCTACGACCAGCACAGATGAAATTGGTGAATTATCAAGATATTTTCAACAAATGGTAGATAACCTGCGTAACATGATTAAAGAAATTCAAGCGATGACAGGCAATTTGTCGGCATCCTCGCAAGAGCTTGCAGCAGGTGCAGAACAAACGACCCGGGCTATCGAGCATGTGACCATAGCCATTCAAGATGTGGCTGCAGGCAGCGAACGCCAAGTGGGCAGCGCTAAAGATAATCAGGAACGGATTAGCGGCATGGCAACAGACATTACCGCTATGACTGAAACCATGGCTGAAATGACCACTTACTCCGCACAGGCCATTCAGGCGTCGGATGCAGGCAGCGAGCATATCGGCAACAGCGTCGTTTCCATTGATGGCATTCGCACTACCGTGGAAGAACTGGATACCATCATCAGTGCTTTGAGTGACCGCTCTGGACGAATCGGAACGATTGTCACCGTCATTACGGAAATCGCCAGCCAGACTAATCTGCTCGCATTGAACGCTTCTATTGAGGCAGCACGCGCAGGGGAGCATGGCAAAGGTTTTGCTGTCGTGGCGACAGAGGTCCGCAAGCTGGCTGAAAACTCAGCTTATTCCGCACAACAAATTCGTGAACAGATTCAAGGGATACAGAGCGGTGTATCTGAAGCCCTGATCGCTATGGAATCCGCCAAGGAACGCGTAAGTGATGGTATTAATTCCATTGACCTATCCGGTCGCTCCTTCTCTCGCATCCGTAGAGCGGTAGCCAAATCAGCGAAGCAGCTCGATAACGTCGCAGCTTCTACCGCTGGAGTCGCAGATGGAACGAGTTCAGTCGTCAGCAGCATGGAGGAAATTACACGCATCGCTGAAGAAGCGGCATCCCATACGGAGACCGTGTCCGCAGCCGCAGAGGAGCAGCTCGCCTCCATGGAAGAGATCGGTTCGTCTGCCGCAGATTTGACCCGTCTGGCGGAGCAGCTTCAAGATTTACTGACACAATTCCAATTAGATGAAACAAAATAACCGTTCCAACCGATAAATACAGAGAAAGAGTCTTCACAATGAGGGAGGGTTGGAACATGGATATCGCAGCATTATCAACAGGTATGAGTCAGGCCAGCTTAGCTCAAGCCGTAAGTGTGAAGGTATTAAGTATGGCTAAGGATCAGGCCAGTGAACAAGGACAGGCTTTAGTGCAGATGATGGAAAAAAGCGTACAGCCTCATCTTGGCGGTCAACTGGACATTCGCGCATAAGTACATCCATATGCTTGGTTAAGGGCGATTCTGCTCAGGTCTGGACAGACCCGGGTAGAATCGTTTTTTTATCTCCCTATTTTTCGTTCAGCACAAAACGTAGTAAACTAGAAATATCGTCCACGACCTCGGTTCGGAGGATAGCGCAACATTCACACGATTTACATTGAAAAAGGAGGATACATAGTATATGAGTTATTCTGATTATTTTGAAAAAGCCAGAGAGCAACAACTGGGCGAGTTACAGGAGTGGTTGTCCATTCCGAGTATCTCAGCATTATCGGAGCACAAAAAGGACATTAACCAAGCAGCTGATTGGCTCGCTGCCAAACTGACTGCTGCCGGTCTGGAAAACGTTGAAATCATTCCAACCAAAGGGCACCCGCTGGTATATGCGGATCATTTGCACGCACCTGGTAAACCAACGATCCTCGTGTATGGACACTATGATGTACAACCCGTAGACCCGCTTCACCTGTGGGAAACGCCACCGTTTGAGCCATCCATCCGTGATGGAAAATTGTATGCGCGCGGAGCGACAGATGATAAAGGGCAGGTTTTCTTGCACATTAAGGCAGTTGAGGCCATTTTGAAGCAGGAAGGCACATTGCCGCTGAACATCAAATTCTGCGTTGAAGGTGAGGAAGAAGTGTCCAGTCCGAACTTGCTTGAGTTTTTGCAAACTGGAGCTGAACGTCTGGCCGCGGATGCTGTACTGGTGTCCGACACTTCCTTGATCGAAAAAGGGAAGCCTGCCATTTGCACAGGTTTGCGTGGACTATGTTCACTGGAAGTCGCCATTCACACGGCGAACACAGATCTACATTCCGGCTCTTTCGGTGGCGGCGTGCCGAATGCCCTGCATGCTCTGGTGTCCTTGCTGGCAACCCTGCATGACGACAAAGGCGGCGTAAGCGTCGAAGGATTCTACGACGATGTTGCTCCATTATCGGCAGAGATGAGAGAAGAATTCGTGAAGCAAGGCTTCAATGAGAGCAAGCTGCAACAAGATCTTGCACTTGATTCTCTCTATGGCGAAGAAGGATTCAGCTTCGTTGAGCGTGTTGGGGCACGTCCGACACTGGAGCTGAACGGCGTATACGGTGGCTTCCAAGGGGAAGGCACGAAAACGGTCATTCCAAAAGAAGCTCATGCTAAAATCACGTGCCGCTTGGTGGCTAACCAGAATCCGCAAGACATTCTGGACAAAATCGAGCGCCATTTGCGCGCCCATGTTCAGGCAGGAGCTACCCTGGATATTCAACAGGGTGAAAAAGCGAACGCCTTTAACATCGACCCGTCACACGCGTTTCTGCAAGCGGCGGCCGATGCTTTTGAGAAGGTATACGGTGTGCGTGCCCTCTTTACCAAGGATGGAGGCTCTATCCCAATCGTGGAGACCTTCTCCCGTGTGCTGACTGCCCCAGTCGTGCTGATGGGCTTCGGCTTGCCAGATGAGAACCTGCATGCGCCAAACGAGCATTTTAACTTGGACAATTTTGACAAGGGTCTGCTGACGATTGTAGAGTTTATGAAATCGGTGTAAGCACATGACAACTTCTTATGACTAAGTTACAATAGAGAGGGCGAAAGCCCTTTCTATTTTTTTTTGAGGAGCGCTACATAATATGATTATTCAGTTTATTCGTTTACGGTAATGTGAGGTACAGTTCATGAAAACTCAACCATTTTTCCGAAAATGGGTTGGGTCTATTTGGCTGTGCCTTTTTTCATTCACCAAATACGAATGAACGGGGTGCTTTTCTGTGTCCAAATGGAATAAACACGAGATGAAGGCTGACCTAATTGGAAAGCATCAACATCTCTTTAGGTGTCCTCTATGCTCTCAACCGATGCGTATGGTGGAAGGTAAAAGCCTCCTATGTACGAATCAGCATTGCTATGATCTCTCAAAATACGGGTATTTACATTTAGCCGCCCGGTCCTATAAGACTAAATATGATAAACAACTATTTTCCTCCAGAAGAATGATGTGCAATAACGGATTTTTCGATCCCTTAAATGAAGCGATAAGCAGCACTATAATGAAATTTATGAAGCCACTGTTTGATCAAAAATCACACCTTTACTTGCTCGATGCAGGTTGCGGGGAAGGCACTCATTTGAGCCACATTCAGGATAAGCTGACCTGGAAGGGAATCACTGAGCTTACAAGCGTAGGTATGGATCTGTCTAAAGAAGGTATTGTGGCCGCAGCCAAAGAATATCCTCATACCCTCTGGTGTGTTGCGGATCTGGCTCATTGTCCGTTTTCAAATCAACAATTTGACGGTGTATTCAATATTTTATCCCCTTCTAATTATGCTGAATTTACAAGAATCCTTTCGGAGGACGGCTGCGTCCTGAAGGTCATTCCCGAACAATATTATCTTCGGGAATTGAGATGCTTGTATGAACAGAAAAAGAATAAGCCTGCTTATTCGAATGACAATATATTAAGCCGATTTAAAGATCATTTTAAACTTCTATCCGCCGAACGGTTAACCTATCGTTTTATGTTAAATGCCGACCTCATGAAACCTTTGCTCCATATGACTCCCTTATCGTGGGGAGCTACGGAAGCAGACTGGCAGCAAGTGCAGGAAATAAATTTACCGTATGTCACAGTAGATTTGCTCATCTTATGCGGTAAAAAATAGAATACTAAAAAGCATTCACAGCATGGAACCATCCATGCTTCGTGAATGCTTTTTTTTTTACGTTAGTCCCGTCGCTTAAGAAAAACGGGTGTAGCGCAACAGGTGAGCTAGCCGATTGAGCCGTTCTATCTCCCGATCCAACTCATGCAGCGGCTGTCCAGCCAAAGCAGCGTTTGCTCTCAGATCCCGTAGCGGGTTCATTTTCCGACCAATGAGTTTGAGCACCGTTGCCTTCCCCATGTTATTCACCACCACATATTGCGTTAGCGGATCAAGCTCAATCCACAATACATGATGCTGTTGAAAAAACGATAATAGTTGCTTTTTTAACGCCTCCAGCTCATCAATCTCACCTGTGATTTGCGGATGATGATGAAAAGCCACATAGCCCATCACCCGCAGGTCACTTATGATTTGTTCCAAATGAAGCGTTTCGTTTATGTACACATGGTTCGTGCTCATGCGGTTTCTTGCACCATTCGTATGATCTTCCCGGATGACGTTCACCACCTGACTATCGTTATATCAAGATTTATCTTTCCCCTTTTTCACTATAGCGCAATCGGCTTTGAAAAGTCAGGACATGTACAAACCTTACGAACAAAAAAACAACCGGCTTATACGCCAGTTGTTTCCCGTTCCACAAAATACTTATTGGTCATATAATGGGCCTTGCCTCTGGAGGTATCCACCATTCCCTTTTTGTTGTCGAGAAAAACAATCTCCCGGCATTTGGTGCAGTACCACTTGGTCCGCTTAAAGGGAGATTCTGTTACATACGATGTACCACATTTGCAATCTACTTTAATTAAGGTTTCTGTTGATTTGTAAGCCTGGGACAACTCTTTTAGGCCAGTGTCCGGCTGTTGAATCGGGATAATAACCTCCTGATAGCTTGAATACTGATTATGAACTTTAAAATCAGCCACCAGTTCCGCATGCAGTCCAAAGTACTCTTTGCCGATCTCGGTTACGAATTTTTTGCCAATTCTGTAACACTCAAGCCATTCCTGTATCTGTTGATTAGACAAAGGCACTGTGCCCTTGATACCACTATTTAATGTGTAAGTCATGATGTATAAAGTATCATCTTGTCTATGTCCGTACATGAGAAGCCTCCTTATAATACACTTGATAATGTACTACAAAGCGCAAAAAACATCAATTTTATTATTTGGCAAAAGACTTAATATATCTCGGTAAGCACATAAGAGGTGTGAGTGTATGGCTAGAAAGCAACTGACAATCTGTCAGTTGCTTTGTCTTTCCACATAGTATTTGTTGGTCATGTACCACGCCTTGCCTTTATCCGTATCCACCATGCCCTTTTTACGATCTAGGAACACAATGTTATTACACTCCTTGCATGACCACTTGGTTCTTTTATGCGGTGACTCTTCTATATAGGAAGCACCACATTTACATTCTACCTGAATTAATGTTTTATACTGGCTGTACGCCTCTACCAGGGGGTCCAGCTCTACAGCTTTGCGTTCCATTACAGGCTGTATTATGGATATGTGTTCTCGCTGCTCCGAGTATTCATTATGTACCTTGAAATCTGCTACCAACTCAGGGTTTAAACCAAAATACTGTTTCCCCACAACCGTTACAAACTTGCTGCCAATTCGATATGCTTTGATCCATTCCTGCACCTGCTTACTGGTTAGGTCGACAGTTCCCTTTATACCGCTGTTCAGCGTATAAGTCATCAAGTGTTGGTTGGGTGTCATATGTCTTAACGTTCACCTCCGATCAAGAATATACCACAGGTAGCTCTAGGCAAAAGCTACTTCCTGCTACCTGAAGCAATGAGCTTTTTCTGCCTTGTGATTCTTCTTCAACACCTATATATAAAAGTATAGCTCAAAACCTGATCCATCTTCCATCCTGTCGTCATGCTGAATACTGCTTTGTAGGGATTTATATTCTTAGACTATCACCAGATGCATTTCTATCTTAGTATAACTTTGTGGTACAGTCTTATGTTTTGATCACTTCTGTTAGTTGCACTATGATCTCTAATGGTAGTTTCTTCCTTCTATATATAGTACATCATTTACACGCAAATTCCCACATATTTCAGCGGTTATTCTGTAAAACAAAAGCCTTCATCCTTTTTAAAAGGGTTACGGGACTGACCACATGGTAGAGGTTACTGCTTCCTTGCCGTCCCCCTGATTATGTTATAATAAAATAAAGCAAAAAGAGCGAGGTGAAGTCGATGAAATGGGAAGAAATTGCCGAATCACATCCGAGGCGATTTGTGTTGGTTGAGGCTATAAAAGCCAGTTCCAATAATCGCGTGCGCAATCTTGAAGACATGGCGGTTATTCAGGATTACGATAACCCGAAAGATGCTTGGAGCGGGTATAAACATTTACACAAACTGTATCCGTCACGCGAACTGTATGTGTTCCATACCAGTCGATCCGATGTCGAGGTTGTAGAAGAGTTTTTCTCAGGAGTACGGCAGCGTACATGAAGATTAACCTCCATAATGGTTTGCCAATTGTTTCCTTAACTTTGAGACATCACAACCAAACTGCTCTATTACCAAACGTATTGTTCGATACAGGGTGCGCTGCAACAGTGTTTGATACGGATTTACTAGCCCAAATCGGCATTCACATTGATTTCATCAACGGGAGAGCAAAGGGGATGTACGGGGTGGGCGGCACAAGTGAAATTTGCTACGAACAGGTAATTCCTCATCTAAAACTCGGGCATATTCAATTAGATACATTTCCAATTCAACTAAGCTCTATTCAAGAGCCGTATGGATTTGATGGCATATTAGGCATTGATTTTATGCTAAAAACAAAATTAATTGTTGACTTTGATTTAATGAACATCCACTCCCCACTTTCACCTTTAAAATAATTCCAAGCAGGTGGCCACATGTCTCTTCCTTTAAATCTGATTACCATCATGCTCAGCCCGTAGAAGTATTACTTATACCCTTGGTTTCTCCTGCGGGCTGAGCCTTTGCCCAAGGGAGCGTGATGGTAATGAAACCTAATCAAAAAAATCGGTATCGAGCTTATTTTAGGCACCACAGAAAACGTGTTATTCAGCGTAAAAAACGGCTTTCAGCACACCGGGGATGGGTCGTCAAATTTGATGGTGTATTCTCCAAAGGAAAAATCCATTGTTCCTGCTGGATGTGCAGTAATAAAACAAAACGACTGGGCTATCCCAAATCAGAGCTAGCAAGAATAGATAACTGCCAGGAACAGCTTCAGGATTATCGTTTCTAAACTAAAAAACGATCAAAACAAGCGAATGTCCATTGCTATGACACTCGCTTGTTTTACGTTTACAATAGATTTCCCAGCTTCTCTCCTCAATTTGAAATATAGAATAAACTTACTAGGTTTGATCAGCTAACATACCACAAAACAAAAGCCTTCCCGACCACCCTTCACTGTCGAAGGATCATCGAGAAGACTTTGTACCCCGCAAGGAACGAGAGGTCAGATTTTTAATTCGCCAAGCCTGATTAATTCTACGACCGCCTGTGAACGACCTTTTACGTTCAATTTTTGCATCACATTGGAAATATGGTTTCGGACCGTTTTTTCGCTAATAAATAGCTGTCCGGCGATGTCACGTGTTGTTTTGTCCTGCACGAGCAGTTCAAATACTTCACGTTCACGGTGAGTTAACAAAAACTTGTTTTTGTGGTCGTTACCCTTCGTCAATTTCACCCCTCCTTGCTCGGGTTTTGTGTGGTGTAACAAGGTTAAGGGATACAGTCAACACATTTTATGTCATGTGCTCGGGTATGGTTCAATATGCGGATAAAAATGGGCATAGGCACCTTACTTGCTGTTTTAATGATGGGTTGGACTTTGTGTCTAAATTATGTATTGACAGGCATATGGGCCAGCCTTATGATAAGAAAAACCGCGACTGATAATCATTATCAAAATAAAAATTCGATATAGATATCGCACAACAGACTATGGTTTAGGGCCAGTTTGGCCAGAAAGGGTGTTCATTGATTATGAAACTACGTTATGCCGTACCGGCCGGAGTGCTGGTCTCTTCTATTCTGTTCGCAGGTTGCGGACAAACCGGAACTGCTACTCAGCAGCCTGCCGCAACGACCAAAGATGCAGGAGCCACAACACAGACAACGACTCCTGCCGCTTCTGCCCCCAATTTTGATCAAGCGGTAACAGCTTACCGCACCTATGCTATCGAGCAATGCGATACATTTGTGAAGAAGACAGAAGAATTCACGAACGCGGTCAAAGCTGGCGAACTGGATAAAGCCAAGGCGCTATATGCCCCTGCACGTATGTACTATGAACGGATTGAACCGATTGCAGAAGCGCTGGGTGATCTTGACCCGAATATTGATGCACGTGACGGTGATGTGGATGCAGCGGATTGGCGCGGCTTTCACCGTATTGAAAAAACATTATGGGAAGAAAACACAACCAAAGGAATGGACGAGTTTTCCGACCGACTGCTGAGTGATGCCAAGCTGCTGCGTGCCAAAGTAGAAACAGTTAATATTGACGCCAGCCTGATGGTAACGGGTGCAGTCGAGTTGTTGAATGAAGTATCTACCTCGAAGGTGACGGGTGAAGAGGAGCGATATTCTCATACGGATTTGTACGATTTTGCTGCCAATGTAGAAGGCGCGCAAAAGATATATGACATTTTGAAAACAGATCTGAACCAAAAAGATGCGGCATTGGAAAGACAAATCGGTGAGCGCTTTACGGCCTTACAGCAGGAGTTGGCTCCTTTTAAAGACGGAGAAGGCTATGTATCGTATACAAAACTGAAACCGGAAGAAGTTAAAAAGCTGAGCCAAAACCTCGATGCCTTGGCAGAACCGTTGTCCCAAATGGGGAAATTGTTAGGAGTGTAATGATATGAAAGGCTTTAAGCGGCAAAAAGGGCAAGAAAAGCCGCAGTATGCGGAATCCCATAATGAACAGGCTGATCTGGTAAAAAAGGATGCGAAGCTAGTGGAAGATGAGTCGTCAGGAAAAAGCAAATCCGTATCACGCCGAGACCTATTGAAGCTGGCCGGGGTAGGTGGACTAGGCCTCCTGCTTGGCGGCGGGGGCGTGGGAGCCGTGCTGTCAGCCGGTCAACGCCTCGAAAGCATGATGACGGATGCGGATACCAAAGATGTAATCCCTTTTTACGGTAAGCATCAGGCAGGTATTGTGACTCCGGCGCAGGATTTCATCTGCTTCGCTGCTTTCGATCTAACAACCAGTGACAAGGAACAGGTGCGCAACCTTTTCAAAGCCTGGACGGAAGCAAGTGCTACAATGACTTCTGGCGTGCTGCTTGGCAACGATAATGAAAATCTCAACCTCCCTCCTTCCGATACGGGCGAGGCGGCAGGATTGTCGCCATCCCGCACGACGATCACCTTTGGTGTGGGCCCATCCTTTTTTGATGGACGATACGGCCTGGCAGGGCTTAAACCTGCCGAGTTCCGTGAGCTGCCCCGTTTTCAAGGGGATGCCCTGGAGGAGCAATGGTGCGGCGGCGATATCGGAGTGCAGGTATGTGCCAATGACTTGCAGGTAGCTTTCCATGCCCTGCGTAATTTGGCGCGTATCGCCAGAGGAACGGCGGTGCTTCGCTGGACGCAGGAAGGCTTCCAGCGAACAGCACAGGCCGATCCTGCGGGAAGCACACCACGCAATTTGCTGGGCTTCAAGGACGGTACGGGGAACCCGGACACCTCCAAGGCAGACGAGATGAATCGGCTGGTGTGGACACAGACCAGTGACGGACCAGCATGGATGGACGACGGCAGCTATATGGCTGTACGCCGTGTACGCATGCGGGTAGAGGTGTGGGATCGCTCAACATTGGGCGACCAGGAGGATACTTTTGGACGCCATCGCAGCAGCGGGGCCCCACTCGGTAAGGTCAAGGAGTTCGACAAGCTTGATCTGGCGGCCAAAAATCCGGAAGGCAAGCCAGTTACGCCTCCCACCTCTCATGTGGCTTTGGCTCATGGGGACGGGAGCATTAATATTTTGCGGAGGTCTTATTCGTATTCAAGCGGATTGGACAAGCAAACAGGGCAGTTGGATGCCGGGCTGCTGTTCATCAGCTACCAGCGTGATCTGTTCAAGCAGTTCGTTCATATTCAGGAGAAGCTTGCACGCAATGACAAGCTGAACGAATACATTGTACACAAAGGCAGTGCGGTGTTCGCCTGCTTCCCGGGTGTATCGCAAGGCGGCTACATCGGGGATACGTTATTTTAGCAGCAGGCAAGGAAGGGGATTTATATGAATCGGCGCAATAAAAGCTTGGGATGGGTGTTTGTGCTGGTGACAGCTCTGCTGCTGACCGTCACTCCGTTCATGTCCGGCTCCGGGTCGGTCGCTTTTGCACAAACGGATGCCAAAGCTGTCACCAATGATCAGCTGATGCCTGTGGTGGGCGGAGCGCTGGTGGAGGCGGGACAAGCTCAATGGACGGAAGCCTCCAAGGATCTGAAAGAATTCCGCACGCTGTGGGAGGCCGCCAAAACGAATGGCGGAGATTCAGCTCACATCGCGGCTGTAGATCAAGCACTCACCGATGCGGAGCAGACACTCGCCAGTGGCGGCGGGGAACCAGCGAAAGCTGCCTTATCCGTGCTGGCGCGCTCGGTCAATGAGTACGTCACTGCTGCCGAAGGGGACAAACCAGCCCCGGCTGGAGCCAAAGCAGCGGAAAAACTACTTCCCATGGCGAAGGGCAGTCTGGCCGCCATGCAAAAAGGCGATTGGGCTGCTGCCCGGGTGGATTACGATCGAATCGTCAAAGCCTGGTATCAGGTAGAAACACCGATTCGTTTGGACAATTTTCCGGTATACAGTTCGCTCGAAACTAAAATCAGTCTCATTCGCATCTCCATGCAAGCTGAGCCTATTCGCCAAGAACAGGCTCTTAAGGAAATGCAGGAATTAACGACTCTGCTGTCTGATTATAGTCAGGGCAAGTCTGTGAACACAGGCCAAGGAACAGATGCAGGCAATACGGCTACGGGAACGGCAAATGGTTCGGTAGCTTCTCTGACCGATGCAGTCACTTTGCTCGAATCCGCACGCCAAGATGCTGTAGCTAATCAATCAGAGCAAGCGGCTGATAAGGTAGTGCAGTTTATCGCTCTGTGGCCTTCCGTCGAAGGACATGTACAAATTTCCGATCCGACGTCTTACACTGCGATTGAAAATGAAATGACCGAAACTTCCGGATATCTGCTGTCTTCTCCACCGAATACGGACAAAGCCATTCAGACTCTTGATCAGATGCTGAACAGGCTCCGTCCGTTGACGGAAGAACGTTCTTACACTGCGTGGGATGCCGCGCTGATTTTGCTGCGTGAGGGCCTGGAGGCCATCCTCGTGCTCGCAGCTCTGCTGGCGTATGCCAAAAAAAGCGGCGAAGCCGTGGCTGGACGTTGGATATGGGCAGGAGCCGGAACGGGGCTGGTGCTGAGCGGAATTCTGGCAGTGCTGTTCACCACACTGGTGGCAGCTGCCGCATCAGGCAGCATGCGTGAGCTGCTGGAAGGTGTCACCGGGCTGGTGGCGGTCGTGCTGATGCTGACCGTGGGTAGCTGGTTGCATAGCAAATCCAACGCTGCCGCATGGAACCGCTTTGTGGAAAACAGCGTGGGCAACGCGCTGGCACGAGGAAGCCTGTGGTCGCTATTTGCGGTTTCTGCGCTCGCAATTCTGCGTGAAGGAGCCGAGACAGCTATCTTTTATGTCGGTATGGCTCCAGCCATCGAAACCTCACAATTGCTGATCGGCATTGGCTCAGCGACGATTATTCTGGTCATTCTGGCGTTTGCGATCATTAAATTCAGTGTACGATTGCCAATTCGCGCCTTTTTCCTGACTGCCACTGTACTGATTTACTATCTCGTATTCCGATTCCTGGGCGAAAGTATTCATTCGCTTCAGGTGGCCGGTAAGCTTCCGGGGCACACTGCCTCCTCGCTTCCGTCCATTAGCTGGCTGGGAATGTATCCAACTTGGGAAACATTTGTCCCACAAATCGCTGTACTGATCTTTATGGTATGGCAGCTTGTGCGTCAGGAAATGCGCAGCTCCAAGCAACAATAAGTCGATGCTACCCTACTCATCATGTAAAAAACGCCAAATCACAGGTCCGATTTATATCGGTTCCCATGAGTTTGGCGTTTTTTTACATACTTACTGCACATCCTCAGGCAACGGAATCATGCGCTGATGATGCAGCAGGTCTGTGCGGTCACCGTGTTCACGAATGACATGCACCTCCCCACGAAAATCGAGCAGCTCCGTCGGGGTAGCATGTCCTAAAAATTGTAGTGGGCTATAGCTTAATCCATAGGCACCTGCATTCGGAAAGGCAATATAATCGCCCTCGTGAATCGGAGGAAGCTGCGCTTTTTTCACAATACAATCCTCGGGTGTACAAAGCGGACCGACAATGCTTACCGTCTCAAGCTCCATGGATGCCTCTTCCAGAGGCCCTCCTATTCGGTTTGCAACCTCTTCTAATGATTGTTCGACAGCCACAGCCGTTTGAGCAGAAGCGTCTCTCTGCCCCATCCATAGGGTTGCTTCCACTTCTCGTTCTTTGGGCTCTTTCAATTCTCCCGCTTGCCTGCGCATAATTCGCACCGGGTAGTTGTCCCTAATGCGGCGTCCTCGAAAAGTAGCTGCGGCGTAGTGATTCATGCCACCATCAGCCACGACAAACTTCTCCCCCTTGGATTCCTTTGTATACAATGCTCGGCAGACATACATGCCCGATTGAGCGACCAGATACCTACCGCTTTCGATGATTAGCTTAACCCCGGGCATGCGGGTTCGGGTCTGCTCCGCGAGTGCATTCAGTCCGTCAATGACGTGATCCATATCGAGCGGTTGCTCATGAGCAAAATAAGGTACACCAAACCCGCCGCCCAAATTGACCGTATGCATTGCCACACCATACTGAGCCTGTACCCGTTCTGCCAACTGCAGCGTATTCGCAAATGAAGCTAAAATCTGATCCGATTTCAACATTTGCGTACCTGTATATACCTGAATACCTTGAAAATTGACGTGCGGGCAATCTTCCAGCACCTTAAAAAAGTGATCCAGCTGCCCTTCATCCACTCCAAAGGGGCGCGGAACACCGCCCATTTTAATCGTTGCTCCAGACAAGTCGTTATCGGGATTGATGCGAACCGCTGCCCTGACAAGCTGGCCCGCTTGGGCAGCAATGTCCTCCAGCAGACGCAGCTCCCTCACCGATTCGACATGAATACAGCCGATTCCACAGGCTACCGCCTCGTTCAGCTCGGCTACTGTTTTTCCCGGTCCGGCGTACAGCACGTCTTCCGCAGCATACCCGGCCTCCATAGCGACGAACATTTCTCCAGCCGAAGCAATCTCAACACCACAACCTAACGAGCGCAGCAACCCAGCCAAGGCTACGTTACCATTAGCCTTGAGCGCATAATGTACACGCACGGCCGGGTGCAATCGGGATAGTAACGAGCTGACATGGGCATGCAGCGCATCCCCGTCATAATAGTAAAATGGCGTCGGATGCTCGCCGAAACGCTCCAGTAAGGCTTCGTCCTTTTTATCCATCTACTGAATTCCCCTCTTCTCTTTGCCTTGATACTCAGTATTTTGCATCATTCGCTCCCCACCGCTCGAAAACACAATCATACTCATACTGCATAGATCGTCTCGCCCGAGCGTGCTGCTTCATGAATGGCTGCCAGCAGTCTGACGCGTTCAGCAGCCTCGCGAAAAGGAATGGGCTCCGCTTCTCCCCGGATGATGCTGCAAAAGGTATTCAACTGATTGACATAATAGTTCATAGGCTCGAAAACCGTTTTGGTATGCGAGGATGTCTGTGATAACACAGGCAGTGCGTCCGCATCCGTTATATTCGGCATGATATCCTTCTTTATTTCCGTCTTGAGTGTCATTTTATAAAAACCTAAATTTGCCCGAAAGCAGTCCTTTAAAGTGACTACTGCCGAATCAAAGGTCAGTACATGAGCACAGTGATAAGGGCGCTCAAATGAAAAGAGGGCAGATGCCTTCAATCCGCTCGGATAACGGGCTTGCGCACGAAATGTCCAGTCACAACCATGAGGACCATCAAAATCCGATTGACTGTGGAATTCAGCCTGCTCCAATCCAACGACGGCTTGAAGCAGCTGTAGCCAGTACACGCCCAGATCCCAAAAGCATCCCCCACCCTGCTCCGGACGAGATCTGTAATTGTCCGCATGTCCTTCTTTTGCCGGAATGCATAGACTCGTCTCTATGGAGCATAAGCGACCATAACGCCCCGATTCTACGATCCTCCGCAGCTCATGCTGCCAAGGATGGTGCTGCACCATGACTCCCTCCAGCAGGTAAGCGCTGCTCTGCTCGACTGTGGCTGCCAAGGGAGCCAGATCAGCCGTATTCAGACATAACGGTTTTTCCACCAGCACATGCTTATGAGCCCGTAGTGCTTTGCCAATCCACTCGGCATGCAAGTCGTTGCTGAGCGCAATATATACAGCGTCGATCTCCGGGTCCTTTAGCATATCCTCAGCATGCCGATAAATGACACTGACGCCAAAACGATCTGCCATTTCTCCTGCCTTGGCAACCGTGCGGTTCGCAAGCGCGGTCACGCGTGCCCCTGCAACATGTCGGATTGGTTCCAGTAACGCACGGGGAGCAATGGCAGAACAGCCAATGATCCCAAAGCGAATATCTCGCATCGCAGGTTCTTGCGCAGCCGCGGCAGCGTTCATGACCCCTGCTCCATTCCCAGTGAGCTTGCTGGCATTTGGATGCTATTCACATAGGACTCTATATAACGCGGCGTTCGACTGCGCAGCTCTACGATCCTGCGATGCATATCCTCCAGTATCTGAGCACTGCCGTCATAGGTTTGTATCCACGTATCGTACCGCATACCCAGTCCAAGCCGTTCCCATAGATCCGCATTATGCTTCTCATGCACACCAAATGGCTCCAGCATAATGAGCGGAGTAGCTGTAGCGAACGAATCGGTTAGGCTGCCACCACCTGGCTTGCTGACAATGGCCTGGACACGACATGCTTGGTCCAGCATGCTATGGTAATCCGGTCCAACCTGATACACTGTCTTCTCGCCTCTTTTCACCTCTCCGAAAGGTGGAAATGTATGCTCTCCGGCTTCATTTCGCTGCCATGTCCTCCACTGCGGGTCCATCTGAAAATAGCGTATACTGTCCCGCTGTTCATCCGGTTGATCCTGATCATACAACAGCAGGTCCAGCTCCCAGCCCGCTTCTTCCAACCGTCCAACCTTGTCGCGGTAGGTGCCCATCCCCCAACCGCCGCCATGTACGAATAAGCGGGATTGCCGTGCTTCAAACGGTACATACTCCACGGCCGGTACATCAATATAGTGGCTGACTCTATTGTTATCATTTTCAAAAAAGGTCGTTTCTCCACAGCCATCCGCAAAACGTGGGTTATGCTTGGCTAGATTTTTCCAGGAAGGAGAAGGTGTCGAATCCATATACACAATGTCCACATGCACCGACTTCGGTTCTCTGCGCTTGCGATACTCCTCCAGTACATACATCCAATGACCGGATAAGCATATAAAATACCGCCGATCTTCCTCTATCCATTGGTTCAGCAGTACTTCCATCGCTGCGAGCTCCAGTGAATTACGCATATCCTGCGGAACCTTTTGTGACATTAAGGCCACCGCAAAATTGTCATGGTAAGCTTTGCGGCTTTTGTCGACCTTGAGACGGGCCGATTCTGGCAGCACATTTTCAAATACATGAATCGCCGTATCCACGCCCAGCCTGCGAAGACCCGCTTGCAACAACAAGCCAGGGGTATAAAAGCCCAATCCGAAACCGGAACACAAAATCGTTACCTTCATAAGCTTATCCGTATTCTTACGCATGCTCATACGCCTCCCGTTTAATTCAGCACTGTAAAATGATGCTCTGCCAAAAAACGCTCCAGCTTTGTAGTCAATCGCATTTTTTCCTCATCGCTCGCAGCAACCAGTTCCAAATAAAGACGACCCTTGCCTCGTGCCCGTTCGCTTCCAGCGGTTTCTTTTTTACCATTCAAGTCCGGCTTACCCAAGCCGTTCCCTTCTGATACGCCATCGCTGGCCCCAATCCCGCTCACACGAACCTGCTTGGCAGATGATCTGCCTCCGCGTCCGGTTGCATTTCTGCTTGGCGTGCTTGTATGGCCTACAATCTTGTTCTCGCCATCTCGTCCACCTGTGTTCACATATAATGTATTGGCACCCAGAGGCATGACACCTTCTTCACGTTCACCTGTGAACAACAATCCTTCACCCTTCAGTCCTTCCAGCAGTTCTTCATAGGATAGACTGCCATCATGGGACAGCGAATAATTCGTCAGCGTGCCACGCATATTTTTCCTGGCCAGAAAGGTATCGAGCTGATGCTTGATCAAACTCATCGACTTTCTAGCATTAATTTCGATAATTGGCTCCAGCTTCCCACCACGAAGTGTCATGGAATCAATGCAAACATCGCCATAATAACCGTCTTGATACAATTGCCGTCCCACATCCTGCATCAAGCTAAAATAGCCCTCGCGCTCCAGCCGCTCCAAAAATGCCCCGTCCGGCGACAAGGATTCCCGATAGGAGAATTGAGTGTTAGCCAGCCATTGTACAGATAAGATATCGACACTTCCATCATCACCAATCGTAAATTGGCATGAAAAATCCTGCTCTTTCTCCAGAAAAGGCTCCAAAAGGAAAAGCACCTGTTTGCCTTTACGCTCCTGTCCACGCAAATACGATACGATCCGGTCCAGCATTTGTGTCGAGGTAATGTGCAGGTTTCCTTTGCCCGATACGCCAAAATCATCCTTGATTAAAAAGCTTCCATCCCGTAGCAGCTTACGTCCCGCCTCAGCAACATCTGCAAACGAAGTCACAATATAGCCCGGGTTGCGCAGACCAAGGCTGCGTTTCAGATCAGAGGAATACGTTTTGGCATTTACCTTGCGAATCGTTTCCAGCGGCGGCTGATGCAGTGTTATTCCCCAAGCACGTGCAGCCTCCTCCACATGCGGTAAACCCGCAAACGGGCTAAGCACACAGCCTTCCAGTTGAGGAAACCCCTCTCCGGCATCGGCCTTGCGACTGCCCAGCAGTTCAAATACTGATGCGGTCGACACGTTGCCTGCACGCTCCATGCCATCGGTCAAGTCCCGTTCGTTGACAGCCGGATGAAAGCCCAACTGCGCGATATACTGACGATGTACGGGCGAAATGGCATAACGGGTCAATAACGCATCTCCCGGCTGGCAAAAGCTGAACAGCAGTTCATCCATCGCTGCTACAATCGCAGAAGAAGCCCGGTCAGGCAGGGCTGGCAAGGAAGCTAACTGGGCATCCCGCCAGTAAACCTCCGCTTCGAACGTTCCCATATACAAATGACGCTGATTCGGTATCGCATTCATATGATTCGCTTCCTTTCCTGCTTCATTATTGGCCTACTACACGGTAGCGCTACTGGCTCGCGCTCGTATAATCACGTAGAGCAAACTGCCATATCAGGCGGATGATCGCCAACAGCCAGAGAGGTGCGAGAAATGCCCATACCACTAACCCGGTTTCCATTTTGCCGAGAATGAACATGGGCGGAAAATTACAAATGACAAACACCGGAAGCACGAACAAACCGATACGCTGAATCAGATTACTGTACACGGCCATCGGCACATAGTTTGTCTCGAAAATGCTGTTGGACAGCTCCGTAACGCCGTTCGTGCGGATGATCCAGAAGGCTAGCAGTTGAGGGAGCAAAAATACGGAGTATGCCGTAAGCACCCCGCATCCAAGCAGCACAGAGAACCCTCCTACAGTTTCAAAATTAAACGGCAATCCGAGTCGTTGCCAGCCGACCCCTGTCATAATTCCGCCGCCAATTACATTCGGCACGGTATAGCCCAATTCAAATTGACGCAGTGTTACCATAAATTGCAGCGATACGGGTTTAGTCATGAGCACGTCCAGTGAGCCGGTACGAATTTTGTCAGGCAGGCTTGTAAAATTACTGTAGAACAATCCACTATAAAATCCGCTCATCATCGTAAACACGCCGATATATAACAATATGGCGTCAGGAGACCAGCCATTAATATCCGTCCCAGCGCGGTATGGAACCGATGCGTACAGCAGCTTGATGAGCAAATAAGCCGTTTCAACCAGAAATGCAGTTATAAAATTAATGCGGTATTCCATCTGCGACATGACGGAAAACTGGACAAACTTCCAGTACAGTCTGATGTAGCGCCTAACGTTTCGGAAAACATTTTTCATGTTAACCCCCCACCGAGACAAAGCGTTTGACCCCGGCTTGCCACACCCAGCGTGATAGGGCCGCCAGCACTACAATCCAGAGCCATTGCACGCCAATGCCTTTAGCGGCTTCCAGCACAGTCAGCTTGCCCGTCAACGCATTCACCGGAAAAAATACGGTGTAGCTGAACGGTAGCAGACTGAACAGACGGGCCAAAACATCTCCAAAAATCGTCAGCGGAAACACGGTACCGCTAGCTACGTAAATGACAAGCGACAGCGTATAAAATAGTCCCGCCGATTCCGTCACCCAAAAGGCTATGCCGCTCAGCGCATAATAGACCACAAAATTAAGCACAAGCGCTCCTGGCAACGCCAATATGTAAAGCAGGATGTACGATAGCCCGAAGCTGATTTGTCCTTCCAGGCTAAGACATAACAGCAAAATAGCAGCCGCCAGCAGCACGACCGCAGACTGTATGACTTTGCCTCCGATAAACCGGCAAAAACGGTAAGCAAAATAATGCACAGGCTGTACCATGAATTTTGCCAGTCCACCTTCCTTGATATCTGTAGCAATTTCGTATTCAAAGCCCGTAGCAATCAGTTTTCCAGTTACTCCCGCCATGACCACATACACCAGCATTTCTGGCAAAGAATAGCCCAGCACTCTTGCTTGTCCCGAAGAACCAAATACAGCTAGCCAGAGAAAAATTTGCGTCATGATCGGCAGCATAAATCCCGCCATTTGGAGCCAATAATTAGCCCGATACTCCATTTCGTTTTGCATACCAAGCTGGAGTACCTTCACATATTTGTTATTTCGCATCGGCCAGCCTGCCCCCATCGTACAAATTGGCTATCCCCTCTTCCAGCGGGACGTCCTCAATCGTAAAATCAACGACAGGCAGTGCGTCCAAAATCTTTTTGGACCAAGCCAAGGTATCTTCTGCATCCAGCTCAAATACCGCCTCCAGCTCCGAGTTGGAGCGAAGTTTGCCGAGGCTCGCCAACGTTAGGCTGGATACGGGGGTCTCCAGTCGAACCTTGAGTAATTTACGGGCACCGATGACCTCATTCACCTTGTGTAAGTCTCCGTCATAGACCAATCTGCCCCCGCTGATAATGATGGATCTACTGCACAAATCCTCAATATCCTTCATGTAGTGGCTTGTCAGCAGGATGGTTGTCCGGTGCGTGCGGTTATAGGCTTTGAAAAACTCTCGAATCCGCCGCTGAGAAACAAGGTCCAGTCCGATGGTCGGCTCATCCAGCAAAATGACCCGTGGACGATGCAGCAGCGCGGCGATCAGTTCCATTTTCATACGCTCGCCGAGAGACAGCCGCCGAACCTGCACATGAAGCTGCTCCTCCACCCCAAGCAGGGTGACCAGTTCTTCTAGTGCCTCTTTATAACGGTTTTCATCGATTTCATAGATAAGCTTGTTCAGCTCGAATGACTCGCTTGCAGGCAAATCCCACCAGAGCTGGTTTTTCTGTCCCATTACAATGGAAAACTGACGTTTAAACTCTTTTTGTCGTTTCCACGGGGTAAAGCCAAGTACCGATGCCTCCCCGTCCGTGGGATGGAGAATGCCAGACAGCATTTTGAGCGTCGTTGTTTTGCCCGCCCCGTTTGGACCGAGAAATCCGACAATTTCGCCTTCCTCAATGCTAAAGCTGACATTTTGCACAGCCTCTTTGGTCAGCTGCTCACGCCTGAACAAGTTTTGTAACGATTTGCGCACGCCCGGCTCCTTTTTGTAGTACGTAAATGTTTTCGACAATTGCTTTAATGTAATGGACGGCAATCAATTCCCCTCCTCTTTCCTCTGTGCAGGACACCTGATGAACGTTTCTTATACGGCCGAATGCTTGGACTACTCGGCTGCTTTCTCTGCTAAAATCATCAGTTCCTCCAGCATATGCCGCTGTCTTTCAATTAAATGCAAAGCTCGTTCCGTAATTTCAGGCATCCGATGCTTGCGCAATTGAAGCCCTGTTTTGTAAATATGCAGATTAAGCTTGTGCCAATCCGCGTACAGCGCCTGTGCCAATTCAATTACATGCTGTGTTTGTGGTCCCAGCGTAGCTTGATGCAGCAGGCAATAATCAGCTGTATAATCCGTCAAATGAAGGGCACTGCCCAATCGCAGATTGTAATAGATTTCATGACAGTACGTCCGAAAATCCTGATCCTCCATGTCTGCCAACAGATGGAAGTCACCGACAAATGCCCGGTACCCCTCATCTCCCCGCTTGACCTGCTTGCCTGTCACAGCTTTCCCCGTTTGACTTTCCGACTCATTAGACGTAGGTACGCCTCTCCAGATGGCTTCGTGTCCAGTCAAATACTGTCGAATATGATGAGCACACGCAGCATGCATCTCACTTGGCGAAAGCGGGGCAGGCTGCTCCACCAGCCATGCATACTCAATAATGCCCTGCATCAGATCGTCGAGCCGGGCTGAGCCCACATAAGTCATGGCATGTCCCGAGGAATCGAGCAGGAAGCTGTCATTCACCTGTGCTGTCCGTTCTTGCAAGTCCAACCCGCACAACTCAATCACGTGGCCCCTTGGGTAATTTTTCACATATACATCGTGATAGGTTAAAGCGGTGCTCGACGTATGCAGCATGGTACCGTAGCCCGATGTGAGTACCTGCAACAGGTTGGTTTCATCGCTGACACCAGCGACCCACGGTTCCACCCGAATAACAGGTCCACCACTGGCTGCCATTTCTTGAAGCTGCTCCGGATATTTCTCAGGTCCGAAGCGCTTCAAATCTCCACCGTACTCTGCGCACATACTTCCACACAGCATGAATAGCTCGGATTCGGCCATGTTCACCCCGTACCTCCGCAATGAGGTACGCAGGGAAGAATATACACAATGTTTCCCTGGAAGAGCGTTTGCGACTTCTTCTGCACCATAGTCCACAACGGAATCATGACGAGTCTCCATATCGGATTCCTGCATCAACCTTGTCTTTTCAGCGCCCTTATGCATATTTGCCCAGCAGACGCTCGATGCCTTGCAGTGTAGATAGATGCTCCAGCACTAGATCGTCGTCCTCCATCGTAATATCAAGCTCATTTTCCAACTCTACAATTAATTCCACAGCGGATAAGGAATTCAGCCCCAAGGTTCGCAGATCCTGATCCGGAGTCAACTGTTCCAGTTCTCCCGGAGCCAGTTTCAAAATCTTTTCCAGCAAGGGTACTACATGGTATACATCTGTTTTCATTTTTGATTCCCTCCAATTTATGAGCATCCTAATCCAGCAATAATACCTTCCAATTTGTGCGCATAAGCATCAGCTTCCTGCCAGCTGTCTGCCAAAATAAGTGTGAAAATCCGGTTCACATAGCCCCGCTTCACAGGAATACCAGACAATGTACCCGCCGTATACACAAACACCCCTTCTGGACGTTCGGGCGTATAGAGCAAGCCCTCCTCCGCGAGCAACCCGCACAAGCGGCTGTAGGTGAGAGGTGTAGCGGTAACGTTGCGGTAATAACGGGATAATGTTTTATGCTGTTCTCCCAGGACGGATGACAGGAACGAAATATAGGTAGACAACGTAAATCTACCATTTATCTCAATGACTGGAACCAGCAAACCTTCTTCGTCAACAAAACCGTCAATAGAGGCCATTCCCGTATACCCAATGGAATAGAGATGCGTACCCAGCTGATAGGCGCAGCGTCTCACTTCTTCCTCCAGCGCATCGTCAATCTCAGCCGGCACTTGAGATCCGATATATACGGTGCCATCCACGTTTTGCCTTTTTAGCGAAAACATCGTCACACCACCGCCCTCGTCAATGCAGAGCTGGTAGTTCAGATCCATCTGCTTATTGTGCCAGCGCTCCACCAGCCAACCGCCGGAAGATGGCGACGAGCCGCCAAAACGCTTCATCACACTCAGCAGTGTGTCCAGCTTGGACAGCTCGTCCAGCATATACATGCCTTGTCCTGAGGCACCGTGCGGTTGCTTGATAATCAGCTTCACAGGTCCATCCGATAAGTCAGCCAGTCTGGCACACTCCCTGCGGATCGCCGATTCGTCTGCACATACAGCGCCTTCGCTGACGGCAAAACCAAGCTTTTGCGCGGTCAGGCGGCTGAATATTTTATCATTCACCTGAGCACTGACCGCGGATGGAGCACCGATCAGCTCTAGCCCGCAAAGCTCCGCAATCGCTTCCTCCTGCGGTGTGACCGCATAGGGGACGAGCCACGCTTTGGCTCCGCCGCTGCTGTGGCCTGCATCTGCAACCGTGCGCAGTCGTGCCAAAAGCGCCTCATCCGCCAGCACCAGCTCTGAAATCGGCGTTAGCGGATCAGAAGGCTCCGGCACCTCAATACGCGGCAGGCTAAAGCCCAACCGTTGGAGCATGTCCAGAAACGCCTCATCCGGCTGTTCCCGAAGTACAATGACATCCTGACTTCGACATAGCAGGAGATTCATTTCCTCCATCCGGTTTACGACTTGCTGTTCATCCCGGTCTACCATGCCCCCCTTGCGGGGGGATGGATGCCACACTTGCTCTGCGCCGATATTAAACAGCCAAATCAGGACTCCATGGTCCCGTTCATGCGCAAGCGCTTCCACAAGGTTAATAGTTTTAGTCGTCACGTCTTGTCATCATCCCTCTCTCTTCCATCCAGTAACAAACAACATCCATAGAAAACTAAATGTATTTCAGAGAGCCTGCCCCGTGCAGATACAATACGCTGCATTTGGAGCACACCGGAGTCAATCCTTCATGATTAATCTTTTGACGAGTTTTCTCATACGCATCCGAGTTCCATATCTCCTTCAGACTGTGCTCACGCATGCTTCCAATCGTGAACTCACTGAAAAATTTGCAAGGCATGACCTTCCCGTCTGGTAAAATATCTGTTCTGGAGGTGAGCGCCAAACAATGATTGGAACAACGGCTGACCATTTCCTCGCCATGTATAAATTTATCAATTTCCTCATAATCCAAACCGGGCTGATAGCGCACGCGAATGTTCCATACTCGCTCATTGATCCGCTGTAGTTCCTGCATCAGAGGATCGATGTTATCCGGGTTGATTTTATATTTGAAAGCATGCCAGCTACTAATATTTTTTTCTTCAAGTTGTCGGAGCCAGGAGAAATTATGTGTGAAATATTCATCCATTTTGAGGGAGGTCTCTTTGGAAATGTACCAGGGGAACGTCAGCAGCACCAGATCCAGCCTTTTGTCCTCCAGCATTTGCAGAAATTCGTACATCCGTCCGATCATGTTATCGTTAATGACCGCATGGACAGTTACCCGTCCCTTGTACAATCCCTGGTCGCGCAGTTCAATCAGCTTATCCATCTGCCGCATTGTTTTTTGAAAGGTGCCTTTACCGCGAATTAGATCGTGTTCTCTTTCAAAACCTTCAATCGCTATTAATAACTCCAAATTTTCGGACAAATCCAAAATCCGGTCCAAATATTTATCAATAAGTAATCCATTTGTACAAAAGGTCATTTCGCGCCGATCTTCCGCCAGCACGTCCAAAATTTCATCAAAACGCCGGTGAAACATCGGTTCGCCGCCCCACATGTACAGTCTGGACTTGGCTTCCTTGGTTTCGCTCAAAATCTGCCGGAGCATGTCCGGAGCAAGATCCATGTTTTGTTCTTCTTTATCCATTTGGTGATGGTAGCCTTCCTCGTTCCATTCAAAGCAGTGTGTACATCTCAGGTTGCAGCGGTTGGTCAGCTTAATGCCGATCGTCTGGGGCATGTCCGTTTTGAAAGTAGGGTCCTGTGTGGCGTTACGGTAAGATACAGAAGCGTTTTTCAGGTTACGCTTGATGAGCTTGAACGCTTTCTCATCAATCAGCACATTGCTTTTGGGCTGCATGCTAACACCTCGTTTAATGGATTTTCAGGCACATGTACCAAGCTGTACGTCAGACCGTCTCCATTCCCTCCAGGTGCGGCGCTTGTTCCGCATCGCTGATCCCCTGAATGTAGCTGCAAAACGCATCTACCGAGCTCAAATGCTCTAGCTCAAAGGAATCAAAATCAATCTCCACATCAAACGCATCCTCCACTTGCAGCATGAAATGAACCAACTGCAACGAATCCAGTCCGGCATCATGAATAATGTCCGAATGTCCATCCAGCTTAGCGACCAGTTCAGGATCTTCCTTAACCGCGCTGATCATTTCAATCACTTGGCTTTGCATAGCAAACTCCTCCTTGTGAATGAGATTCTGTTCGTTCCACCCAACGATGCCCTCTGCAAAGAAAGCTCCTAGAAAAATTCCTTCACTGGAACTTTATTCAATTATACTCCTCCAATGAAGAGACAAGTCAATAGGTTGTTTTGTAAGTAAAACTCGCAATATGTAAATTAATGTATGATAACTTCTACAATTTTCGCCGGCTATTTTTTCGCAAAATCTAATAAAAATTCTCCTCACATCTCTTGCATGAGCGGCAGAATTATTTTACAATACACATGAAAATGTTTTTCCTTATATTCTTCTTGTATACGATACTTTTTTTCATACAAACATTCTACAGCCAAAGGAGCACAGCTCATGTCCCCCATTCTTCATACATTAGCCCATAGACTGGAGCAGCTTCCCGTACAGGAGCGCAAGCTGGCGGAATCCATCCTGCAATCCCCGGAAGATGTGCTGCATTTGGGTATTCGGGAGCTGTCAGAGCGTTGTGGTGTGAGCGCGGCGACCGTTACGCGGTTTTGCAAATCACTACATTTTAAAGGCTATCCCGATTTCAAAATGAAGCTGGCCGCCGAGTTGTCCCACTCCAACCGTAATGGTGAAGAATCCTATCAGGATATTGTCGCCGGAAATTCACTTTCCCGAATTGTGCAGGCTATTCAGGCGAACCATACCGCATCCATTGCGGACACGACCCGACTGCTGGATTACGACAAGCTGGAGCAGGCCATTGCATGGCTGTCAGCCACGAGCCGCATTGATCTCTATGGGATGGCGACATCGTCGATTGTGGCACAGGATTTTTACCAGAAGCTCATCCGTATTGGCAAGAACAGCACTGCCTTTGCAGATTCGCATATGCAGATTACCTCTGCCTCCTCGCTCGGAGCGGGAGATGTCGCCTTCGCCGTCTCTTATTCAGGGGAAACCCAGGAGACCATTGCGGCTCTACGTTGTGCAAAGGAACAGGGGGCCAAGACATTATCCCTGACCTCCTTCGGAAACAATACGCTGGCAGGCCTTGCGGATATTGCGCTATTTTCCTCCTCATTGGAGGAAGGAATGCGACGTGGGGATATGGCCTCCCGCATCGCCCAGCTTCATATCATAGATATTCTGTTTACAGGTATGGTGAGCGCAGATTTTGACAAATATATTCCGAGATTGGAAGGTTCATATCAACAAGTGAGCAAGCTCAAAAAACAACCAGGGGGTCACTAAGATGAACATACGCATTTTGAACAGCCGTGAGGACCTGAACGCTACTGCCGCCGCTGTGATCGCCAGCTTGCTGCTATCCAAACCACAGGCCATGCTTGGCCTGGCCACCGGTAGTACGCCGATTGGCATTTACCAACATCTTGCAGATATGTACCGCAAGGGACAGGTCAGTTTTGCACGAGCCTATTCCGTGAATCTTGATGAGTATGTTGGTCTTCCCCCAGAACATCCGCAGAGCTATCGAAGCTTTATGAATGAGCACTTGTTCCAGCATATCGATATTCCGATATCCCATACACGTGTCCCTAACGGGAATGCACTGGATCTGGCAGCAGAATGTGCAGCGCACGAGCAGGCCATTCTGGACCATGGACCCGTGGATCTGCAATTGCTTGGCATTGGTCATAATGGTCATATCGGCTTTAACGAACCTGGTCACTGCTTGACTGGAGCCACACATGTTGTAGATTTGAAAGAAAGTACGCGCTCGGCGAATGCCCGATTTTTTGGCGATATAGATGCTGTACCCAGGCAAGCAGTTACGATGGGAGTAGGCACGATTCTTAAGGCGAAGCAAATTATACTGGTGGCTTTTGGTGCGGATAAGGCCGACATTATAAAGCAGGCTTTAACTGGACCTGTCACGACTGAGTGTCCGGCTTCTCTGCTGCAATGTCACCCCAACGTACTTATTTTACTGGATCAGAAAGCGGGAGGATGGTTCAATTGAAGTCAGATGAAATGAGTGGTAACGTACCCCAGCTACTGTATGGGCAAGTCGTCGTTGGGAATGACATCATTGAAAAAGGGGTTGTCGTCATTGAGGGGCAATCCATTGTATTCGCTGGTTCAGAAGAGCATTTACCCGCCGATTGGACAGCGGTAGTCTTGGCAAATCAGGAAGAAACCGCAGCGAAAACCGCAAACATTGTGCGTTTGGAAGGAGGATATCTGCTACCAGGCTTTATTGATATTCATGTTCACGGCGGTAACGGTGAGGACTTTATGGACTCCAGTTCAAGGGTGCTGGATACGATCACCTCCTTTCACGGTTCACAAGGAACGACGGCTATGCTGGCTACCACCATGACCGCGCCCAAGGAACAGATTGACCGGGTATTGAGTGAAGTTCACGCATACATGGCACTACCTATGCCCTATGCTCAGTTGGAGGGCGTACATCTGGAAGGGCCGTTCATCAGTCCGAACTGGCCTGGAGCGCAAAACCCAGAACATATCGTGCCACCGAATCTCTCATGGGTGGCAGAATGGGAGCAGCGCTATCCAGGCCTTGTTCGCCAGCTCACGCTTGCGCCCGAACGGGAAGGAGCGCTGGAACTGATTGCATGGCTGCGTAGCCATGGCATTACCGCGGCTCTCGGTCATACGGATGCTACGTATGAAGAGGTTGAACAGGCAGCGACGGCGGGGCTGAATCATGCGGTGCATGCGTTTAATGCTATGACTCCGCTGCATCATCGCAAGCCGGGAGCCGCCGGAGCCGTACTCGCTGATCCGCGCATTGAAGCAGAAATCATCGCGGACGGCATTCATGTGCATCCCGCCGCCATTTCCCTGCTCGCTAGATTAAAGCAGGATCATAATCTCATTCTCATCACAGATGCCATGTCTGCTACTGGTCTGGAAGACGGTCATTATACGCTCGGCGATTTGCCGGTGATCGTGCAGGGCGGTGTAGCACGACTGGAGGATGGCGTCACTTTGGCAGGAAGCACACTAACGATGATTGAAGGCTTCCGCTACTTGGTTCAACATGTGGGTATAAGTATTCCCGCGGCATCACAAATGGCCAGCCTGAATCCGGCTCGATCCTTGCACATTGCTGATCGTACAGGTTCGCTTGAAGCAGGTAAACAAGCAGACATCCTGTTACTGGATAGAGACTTAAAGCTGCAAGGCGTATGGATTAAAGGATTGCGCAAATAATTCAGTTATAGTTATCATTCCCCAAAACTAAAGAGCTATCCACCAGCGTATTCGCTGAGATGGATAGCTCTTTCTTTGGCATTGCACACACTTATAGGGTTTGAATTAGCGATGATTCATTGGCGCGGGCGTATGATTTTGTGGGCGTGTGGGTGCTGTATTTTCCATTGGACGGTTTGTACCAGCCGCCGGGGTCGGGAATACACGTTCAATCACATCCACCATTTCATTGCTCAAGCCTCTGATCGGATGACCATTTTGCACACTGTGTGTAAAGTCAGTGGCTTGTTTAACAAAATCCGGGTTAGCCGATACATACACCTGTTCAATCGAAGGTGCAAATTGCTTAACTTTATTCGCGATTCGGCTCTTGACTGCATCACTTGGTTCATATGCAGTTCTTGCTCCCTCGATGGTGGTGTTTCCGGTATTTGCGCGATTGTTGTCCGTCAAGCCACGCAACATACCGTACGAGCCTGTACCCATCGTACCGAATAAACCGTCATCACGACGCGCAGGTGTTCCATTCCCGGTTACTCCATTGTCTGTCATTCCAGGCGTTGTAGTATCCGTAGTACGGTTTCCTCTAGTACCATTAACGCCATTCACACTCGGTACATTCCCGTTACGTCCAATACTATTTGCACTTGGAGTACCGTCAACACTTGGAGCACCGACACCTGTTCCGTTGGCTTGGTCTTTCAAGGAAACGGCTACATAGGCATGTCGTTCACCGACCAGCACTGTCGCAGACTTTACATCCGGCATCTCGGATATACGTTTGGACAAATTGCGATCGACTTGCAGATTACGGACTGGATGTCCGGTTCGGTTGGCATTTTCATTCAATGCCATCCCATCCATACCATTGGACTTAACCCCATAACGATTGACACCATCCATACCATAACGGTTCACACCATCCATGTGATGTGTGCTTTGCGCGTTATAGCGTGTACTGTTCGTACGAACGTTATGATCGGCATTTCCGCACCCGGTCAAAGCAGCCATACTGGCGAGTAAAGCAGCAGAAATCGTAAAACTGATGACCTTCTTAGTTCCTGGCATGAACTCATCCTCCATACATTATAAAATGTGTGACGAGATTATCATGCGCTATGAATCATAGGGATATCCTGACTAAAAAATGACTAAAAAAATAAAATTTTAATGTAAATATGAAATACAATTGATGATTTACCACAAGATGGCATGTATAATAAGCTTGAAAAATACTTTATTTTACAAAGGAGGATTTTCAGTTTGAAAAAGATCACCGTTTTGATGCTCATTTTTTTGTTATCAGTTACTCTTGTCCCCGTTGGCGCTTTTGCAGGCTCCACTACACCCCAACCCCCAAAAGATCCCGCCGGAAGCTGGGCAGAAGGTCCACCACCTAATCGCGTTGATCCAGCCAAGCCCGCACTATTGTTCGTACATGGTTTGAACAGTAGCGCTGAAGTCTGGACCAAGAATGATAACGATATGCTTCAGCGCGCACGTGACGCCGGATACCAGACAGCCACCATTAATCTGTACGATACAACTGGCACATCCCAAGATATGTGGGACAATGGTAAGCTTCTGGCCGACAAAATTAAGGTCATCAGCAATCACTTTGGAAAAAAGCTTATCGTCATCGCCCACAGCAAAGGTGGAGTGGATACTCAAACCGCTCTCGTATATAACGGAGCCGCTCCTTATGTACAACGTGTCATCACCCTCAGCAGTCCTCATCATGGTTCACAACTTGCAGATCTCGCCTACAGTAGCTGGGCCGGATGGCTGGCAGATATCGTCGGGTCACAAAATCCCGGTACCTCCACTTTACAAACATCTTATATGAAGTATTTCCGAACCAAGACCGATTCACTTAGTAATGCGACTACAGTTCCATTCTTCACGTTTGCTGGTGATAACTGGTCTGGCGGCACTGCTTCCTACATACTGGGCGGACTTTACCTCTCCTCCTTTGGTAAGAATGATGGAGTGGTCACAGTCGACAACGCTAAGCTTCCCGGCGGACGTGTAGTTAAAGTCGGATCTTGGGATCATGCCAAGGTTCGCACCGGTTCTTACGTCTTCTCCCTGATCCAACCCTACCTCCAAGCGAATACTCCAGCATTGAATCAGGAAACTGAGGCACTTTCAGCATCTCCCCTGACTGCTTCTGCTTCACAATCCACCTATAGCGAGATCGATAATTCATATTTTATCCGAGGCGGCGATTATAATGGAAAAGCCTCAGAAACCCTCACTGTTGAAAATGGTGTAAAATCCATTGATCTGGACTGGATCAGCGATAAACGTGTGAGTAAACTGGAACTAACCAAGCCTGACGGTACTAGTGAAATTATTAATCTGAAAGCAGGCTATGATGACGATATTTTTGCTGGTGCCTGGCATCATAACGCCGTCATTCAAAATCCAAAACCGGGCACCTATAAACTGAACGTCACGGTTCCTGATAATGGAGCGTATCTCCTGATTGCACGTTACCAGGCTGTTCAAGTTCCTGAGCTGAAATATAATTTGAATGCAGTGGGCCCGAAGCTAAATCTGAAACCACAGGATTCCCCGAACAGTGTTACACAAGTTACCTACCAAGTTCAATATTATGGTGATCCGCAGCAAGGGGTCACTTCTACATCCAAAGGTTTGACGGTACAGCAAAAAAACGTTAACCCTACCGGACAAATTGAGCTATCCAAAGCGGACAAGCCCGGCATCTATTCTGTAACCTATGAAATTAGCGGCACCACAGAGGCTGGATATCCGTACCGCCGCACAGCTGTTCAATCCATTTATATTGATGCTGACGGCAACAAGTATGTTGACTAAATAAATCTACAACCTAAAAAGCCTGCAAACCCCCATTATAGTTGGGGCGTTTGCAGGCTTTTTTCATTACAAAACATCTTGATAGAAATAATACTTTGTAAGGCATTCGTTGTGTTCAATCCGTTGTCTGATTCCTCAGCTTATGAAGCCAATAGTAGCGGTGTATATCCATAATAAAATGAAAAAGAACACATGCCAGCATCGAGTATACACTTATCAATACTGTGGCAACTAATTGTTGTGTAGCGAATCCGAGGGAAACATTAGCTATCAGATAACCAGCCCCAGTAAATGTGGTGATAGTTACTACAGGCGCTCTTTTGTTTTTTTCCTTAAACTTTGGTTTCTTCCTATGATTTGAAGGATCTTTGAATTTCGTTAAATTATATTTTATAAAGTAATACAAGGCCACTCCATAAAGGGCAAAAGAACCTACAAAATACCATGGAGTATCCAGATCCAACATGCCATAAGCAAACTTTTGTGTCATGATCATGAAGCCAATAGAACAAACCAAACCAAATACACCACGGAATAAAACGTAATTCAACTGCAATTTGCGTGGCATGATGACCAGTACAAGGGCCCAAATGTTTATCATAACAATCGGTGGCAACAATACATAAACGTAAACTGCAATGTATGGATTTCCCACTAAGGGGATAACTAGAAACAGATCTAACAGTAATGAAACAAGAATGATGACATTGGAACGAATACTGTTGACTGGGTACATCTTCATACTTTTTTCAAAAGAAGCCCTGTTATCACTCATAAACTTATAAGCCCTCCGTTAAATAAGTAAATCTACGGATAAGGATAGCCAAGGCTATATCCATTGTCCACTTTTTACTGTCTTTAACTCTTGTTGCAGTTCTTCTATAAAATCAGTCACAATGCTTTGGACAGCATCTTCACGGGACATACGAATATACCGACTAGTCTTTTGAATGTCTTCCTCGAACAATTGAAGTATCCTACACATGGCCTCCTGATCTCCACTTCGTACTAATTTTAGCAATTGGACGAACTCAGCATCCGAAATAACTCTTTGAGCATTTTCTTTTTCCATTTATTCACCGCCTGTTGGGATAGCTTTAACTCTTTTGCAATCTGTGCTTCGGTTTTGTCTAGTATGTAAAGGTCAAAGATGATCATTTTTCCGATCTCAGAAGATAGAGAGTTGATAAGCTGTAGTGTGTACATATTAGAGTTTGAATATTCTGTAAAAGATGGGGCGCTGACGGCTTCGTTCTTTTCCATTACAAATTCATGATTGGTTTGTACCCGAGCACGATACTGGATTCTCCAGGCAATGCGGTACAGCTTCTTTCGATATTGTTCCACCAATGTTAGCTGAGACTTATCCATTGTAAATCACCCTTTCTCTTTGGATTTGACTTTTTCTAAATCCTCATACTATAGGGTAATTTGCAAACCTATTTTACAACCAAAACAGAACATTTGTTCTTATTTATTATACTATTTTTACATGCAGTTGTATATGGTTCTTTTAATTTACCTTCCTTTATATATGGCTAAAAAGGAGGGAATACATTGCAAATGGATGATGCTCTTTCTCTGGTTACCAACGTAGGCTTTCCGGCTGGACTTTGTTTTATTTTGTTGCGGCACATCCTGCACACGATGGAAGAAAAGCTGGATAAGCTGGATCTCTCACTTCATGAGCTAATTCAGGTTATCCAAGATTTAAACGACAATAACAGCTCTTCTTCCAAAAGCAGCAAACCTGACGAATAACGAACACAAAGAAGCTCCAGACGACGATCATCCGCCGTTGGAGCCTCTTTGTGCAGCTAATTTAATTTCTAATGATTATTTTCCAGTCTGAGCTTGGTCGGGGCCATTCTGTTCAGTACGGTTCACGTCAGATACTGACAGACCATAAGCCCAGTTACTTTGTGGCGGCACAACCCATACGGTATCTGGATCATCGTTAAGCGTCCAGCCCTGATAGACCAGCTGGGAATCATCCTTACCCAGCGATATACTCAGCGTAAAGCGGTGAACAGGCTTGCTCAGCTCGGAGGCTTTGCGCAAGGCCTGACTGCTAGCCAGGTTTTTGATTTGCTGCGAGAGGGAAGTCGCCGTGTCATTGGCTACTGACTTTCCGTTCAGTGTCCAAGATGTGGAAGCACTGTCTCCGGTTCCGCTGTTACCGGAGGATTTGAGCATCCATGAAGCATTTTGGCCTTCCCACTCTATTCCGCTCAGCTTGGTATCGTCCCAATCGAACGGCGTTGTATCTATAAAATCATCAGCACCCAGCAACAACCCTGAAAGTGTATCTATAGGTACAGAAGCTATCTCTTTTTTGTCTGATAATACATAAACAGCATCTCCGGAAGGCAACGTTTCACCGAAGGCAAAGGTACGAACGTCGCCCTTCTTGGTCTTAATCTCAATCTGATCATGGGTAGCGCTGATCCCATATTTGGCTACGTCTGTAGGGGAAGATTCCACCACTTCACCCAACTTTACATTTTGAATCGCTGCTAGCCAATTGTCTATTGTATATTGGTTTAGCGGGTAAGTCCGTGGCTTGCTCATACTCCATTGACCATCATGTTGTTCAAGTTCCACCGACTTGCCGTCCTTTCCTGTGATCGCGAAAGACGTAATATTCTCTTGCGTAAGCTGAACCAGCTGGCGAGCCGCCGGCGCTTGTTCACGAAAGAAGTTTTGGCTCTTTGCATAGATTATACCCGCTCCCAATACAACTAACAGTAGCACTGTGGGTATCCATTTTCTCATGCTCTTCTTCGCCTCCACCATAATAAGATTCCGATGACCGCGAACAGCAACGGCAATCCGATGACAGATATGGTCAATATCGTTTTTGCTTGTGCAGGAGTCAAGTAAGCTACCTTATAATCCTGCTCCTGACGAGGACGAATGGTAAGCCCATCAGAATGTTCCTGCACATAATTCAGACTGTTCAGCACAAAGTCTCGATTGCCTCCTGTGTTGATCTCAGTGTCGCTTAAAAGGGCAGACGTTCCGAGAATAACGGCTTTGGGCTTGCCGTCTTTCCCTTCTACCGCATAACCGAGATTCAGCGGCCCCTGCGGGTCCTTGTCATCCTTCTGCGTTTCGTTGTTCAGCAGCCCTTGGATATTCGTTTCGCCATAGCTGGCTGCAGAAGATTTCATCAAAAGCGTCGTCTTCCAATCCTTCTGCTCTCCTGCCTGCAAAGCAATAGACAGTGAAAGAACCGGGTACAGATTGGAAGCCGCCAACTTGTCGGTGATCGCATGACTGCCGAAGGTAGGAACCGTCCATAGAGGTCCAAGTGTATTCGTCTGTTCCTGATCCACCACGATGGCATGAGTGTCCTTCACTCCATAATCAGCCGCTAATGCATCAAGGTTTTTCCAATCGGACCCCATGTTCGGGTGAAAGCCTAGTGCCATAAAAAGCTTTCCGCCATCATTCAGATACGTACGAATACTCTTCAGTTCCGTTGCACTGATATCACGTTCTGGTCCGACAATAGCCAATACAGACGCATCTTTGGGCACGCTCCCCGCCTGATTGAGCTGAACTTCCTCTGTTTTCACATTATCTTGTGACAGTGAGCTACTTAATTCAGTCATTTGGGACAATGGGATTTCCTCATGTCCAGTTAGAAAGGCTACTTTCCCTTGACGGGTAGATGATAATCCCAACAGTCCACTAGTCAGCTTTTCTTCCCCGGTAAATTGGTATGCCCCTTCGCCACTCCCCTGAGCTTGCGTAAATAGACTCCCAATATCTATAACCCGCTTCTTATCCCCCTGCACCAACACAATAGACGCTGCAGTAACACCATATTGCTTGGCCAGTATCGGTTCCTGATTCAGATCGTATTGCTCGACCTTGAGCTTGTTGTTACGCTTGGCGTATTCATTCAGCATATCCGTAACATCCCGGTTCAGCTTCTGATTTTGTGAAGTGGATACGGTAAAAGCAATGAGCCGTACGTCTTCCTTTACACCCTGGATGGTCGTCAACGTTTGGTCAGACAGCGTATACTGCTTGCCTGCCGTCAGATCCAGTTGAAAGCCACCTAACGACCGCAGAAATAACGTCAATAAAATAAAAATCCCTACAGCAGCAATCGATAGTACCACACTATTGGTATGACCCAGCCATTTTTTCATATTCATTACCTCCACCGTTTCCGTTCAACCACTTGGATGCTGAATAGCAAAAAGAGCACCGCCACCGTCACGTAGTACATCACATCGGCTCCATTCAGCAATCCTTTGGTGAAACTGTCAAACCGTGCGGTTAGTGAAAAAGGTTCCAGCCATTGCTGTACCGCCGCAGATGCACCCGTCTGTCCACCAAACGAATCCAGCATCCAGAACACAAGTAAAATAATAAAACTGACGACCGCCGACATCATCTGATGCTGTGAAAGCGTCGAAGCGAATAAGCCGATCGCCATCATGGCTGCGCCAAGCATGAACAGACCGATCACAGATGTTAATACCAGCGTCCAATCCAGCTTCCCATAAAAGGACATCACGACCGGATACGCTAGACTGCACAGCACTAATATGAGCAACATGCCCAGCGACGCCAAAAATTTACCTACGATCATTTCCGTCACACTCACAGGTGAGGTAAGCAGCAGTTCATCTGTACCTTGCCTGAATTCCTCCGCAACCAGCCTCATCGTGAGCAATGGGACGACGAACACCAGCATGGACAAGGTGTCACCGAGTACCAGCCGATAGTCCAGGATGCTAGGCTGATACATAACAAAATTTGTATAAAAAAGTAACCCCGTCAGCAGCATGTACACCGCAAGCGCAAAATACGTCGTTGGTGTCCACAGATAGGCTTGCAGCTCTTTTTGACAGACCGCGAACAAACGCCTCATGACCGATTACCTCCTGTATCCTTATCTTTTTCAGCCTTATCGTCGCTGGACGCAGCTTCTCCATGCTCCACCGTGATGGCCGTAGGTGCTGCAGTATCCGAGGAATGTAGGTCTTGTACTGCTGGATCGCTGACCTGACCTTCTTCCGTCTCGCGGGTCGTTAACTGCTGGAAGATATTTTCCAAGCTAAGACTTTCTTTTTTCATCTCCAAAATCGGAAGTTTCGCATCAGACAGCACATAAAATAGTTCTTCGCGAAAATCCTCACCGGAGGCTCCTGTGAGTAGCAATCCGGTCATATCTGGCTCTGCGGCAGTCAGATTCGTGTTCGCTGTAGGCAGCGTAACCGCCGAAGATTCAACCTCTACTTTTCCCCAAGTACGCAGGACATCCAGCACCTGCTCACGCTTGCCTTTAACCTCCACCTTCACCTTGAATCCATCTTCCATCGAACCGCCGAGCGCGTCAGGGCGCCCATCCATGACCAGTTTCCCTTCATGGATGATGAGAACACGATTACACAAAGCATCCACCTCAGGCAATATATGCGTACTTAGCAATACCGTATGATTTTCGCCAATCTCCTGAATGAGCTGACGAATCTCCAAAATCTGATTGGGGTCCAAACCTGAGGTCGGTTCATCCAGTACCAATAAATCCGGGTTATGAATAATCGCACCTGCCAGTCCCAAGCGCTGTTTATATCCTTTGGACAAACTGCGGACTAATTGTTTTTCCCGCCCATTCAGTCCTAGCCTGGAAATCATCTCCGAAATACGCAGCTTCTGCTCTCTCGCAGGCACGTCCCGAATACTAGCTACAAACTTTAAATAGGATCTTACGGACATATCCTCATACAAAGGGGGACTCTCCGGCAGATAACCGATTTTGGAACGGGCCTGTCTGCCCTTATCCTGAATCGGGATACCGTCAATCGTAATCACTCCCTCGTTGGGTTGAAGATACCCTGTAATCATGCGCATCGTCGTCGTTTTACCCGCACCATTCGGCCCCAGGAAACCAACAATTTCACCGCGCTGCATTTCAAAATCCAGCTTATGTACCCCCCGGTTGCCCTCATACCACTTGCTCACCTGCTGCACTTTGAGCACATGTTCCACCCTTTCTTTTATCGTAATCTTCTCCCTGCTGCTCCCCTACTTCCCTCCCACCTAAAATGTTGCATGAGTAGCGGGTAGCAGCGAAGCGGAGGATTTGAAGCTGGAGAAGCGCCAGCGTTCGCCTTTGCTGTAGGATTCTTACCTTTACATGTCTTACTTAATCACAAAAAATCCCACGGCAACAGCGATCGGAAGCCCAAAGCCTTCGCGGAGCGGTCTCCTCGCACCTTATGCTACACTTTTAAATTCTAATAATAATCCCCCACATATAACTCCAGCTTAACGTCACTTAAATAGAAGCTTAAAATAATGTGTCTGAAATGTGAACACAAAAATACACATCTGCCCTCGGAAACTTGTACGGTTCGCTAGGATATGGATTCGCATCTACTATCATTACAACGTGTGAAGGGAGTGTATAAAAGCGATGAGTGTATTGTTTACCAATCTAGTTTCTAACGGCGACTTCGAGATCGGATCAACCCTTTTTTGGAGCTCTGTCAATGTGACTGTCACTAACTTATCTGTAAAAAAGACAAACTTTTATAGTGCGATCCTGGCAGGAGGCGCAGTAGATGCATCTCTTTCCCAGGTCGTTTTTGCTGCACCAGGCGAAAGCTATACATTAAGCCTTTCAGCTGCAAAAGTAGGAAGCCTGTCCAGTCCTCAAGTTAACATATTTCTGTATTACTATGACGCAACCTTTAGCTTCCTTGGCACGGGGCTAACTACCTATTTGAGCTCAGGCACATTGCCAGACGCTGTGAACGGAACATGGCAAAGCCTATATGAAGTAACGGCTCCTGTTCCAGCCAACGCAGCCTATGCCTTTTTGGTTATTAGTAAAAATGCCTTGGCTAACACTGCTGATGTAGCCATTGATTCTATTGCTCTTGTTAAAGCAAGTGCAGCTGGAGCTGTAGGACCAGCCGGACCTGTCGGGCCTACGGGCGCTACGGGCGACACTGGTGTTACTGGACCTGTCGGGCCTACGGGCGCCACGGGTGACACTGGTGTTACTGGACCTGTCGGACCTACTGGTGCCACGGGTGACACAGGTGTTACTGGACCTGTCGGACCTACTGGTGCCACAGGTGACACAGGTGCTACCGGACCTGTCGGGCCTACGGGAGCCACGGGCGACACAGGTGCTACCGGACCTGTCGGGCCCACGGGCGCTACGGGTGACACTGGTGTTACTGGACCTGTCGGACCTACTGGTGCCACGGGTGACACAGGTGCTACCGGACCTGTCGGACCTACAGGCGCCACGGGGGACACTGGTGTTACCGGACCTGCTGGACCAATCGGACCGATCGGGCCTATTGGCGACACAGGCGCTACTGGACCTGTCGGACCTACGGGCGACACGGGACCTACAGGGCCGACTGGACCTACCGGACCATTCGGCCTTGGATTTACCGGACCTGTCGGGCCTACTGGCGCCACAGGCGACACTGGTGCTACTGGCCCTGTCGGACCTACTGGTGCCACGGGTGATACAGGTGCTACCGGACCTGCTGGACCTACTGGTGCCACGGGCGACATTGGCGTTACCGGATCTATCGGGCCTACTGGCGCTACAGGCGACACTGGTGTTACTGGACCTATCGGACCTACTGGCGCCACTGGCGACACAGGTGCTACCGGACCTGTCGGACCTACGGGCGCCACGGGCGACACTGGTGTTACTGGATCTGTCGGACCTACAGGGCCGACTGGACCGATTGGACCAACAGGAGACACAGGCCCAGAAGGACCGATTGGACCTACCGGACCTACAGGGCCGACTGGACCTACGGGGCCTACCGGACTCTAACCTCCTTTTTCTGTCACATCATTTTTAAGCGATGTACCATACCTTATCGACAAAGCCGCACAGCATGTTAAGGCTTTGTCATCCATGCCCTGCCGCGATTGCGGCAGGGCTTCTATAAATCAGACCTCTTTTAAATCCAACTTTATGTTTGATCGGAATCCTTAAATGGTTCCCAAAGGAGTGATGCTCAATTGATCAGTATCAGCCTGTGCATGATCGTCAAAAATGATCAACATACCATTGGCCGTTGCCTGGAATCGGTCCATCATATTGTGGATGAGATCAATATCGTGGACACAGGTTCACAGGATCGGACCATTGACATATGTCGCAACTTTACAGATCGAATTTTTCCATTTGAATGGGTAGATCATTTTGCCCTTGCACGTAACTATTCGTTTGAGCAAGCTACGCAGGAGTACATTCTCTGGCTTGATGCCGATGATATTTTGAAGGAGCAGGATGCCGTCAAGCTGCTTGAGCTGAAGCAAACCCTTGATTCCTCAGCCGTACCAACCGTCGATTCCGTGTCTATGAATTATCATTATGGCTTTGATGATCATGGCAATGTCACCCTACATTTTCGCCGAAACCGCTTGATCCGAAGGTCAGCCGGGTTCCGTTGGCATGGAGCCGTGCATGAGTACCTCGCCGTTGACGGGAATATTCAACATGCCGATATCGCCATAACTCACACTAGAACACACACGGCCTCTCCAGGGCGAAACCTGCGAATTTATGAGAAATTGCTCTCCCAAGGTCATGTCTTCTCTCCTCGTGACCTTTACTATTACGCTAACGAGTTAAGAGACAATAAAAGATATGAGCAGGCCGTGCAGACTTACCGGGATTTTCTGGACACCGGACAATGCTGGGTAGAGGACGCGATTAGTGCATGTAGCAAAATGGCTGACTGCCTGCAACAACTGGGCAAGCTGGAGCAAAGTATTACCGCGGCTCTCCATAGTTTGACCTTCGATACACCCAGGGCAGATCTATGCTGTCGGATAGGTCATTATTTTTTGCATAAAAATGAGATCACCAAAGCTATTTATTGGTACGACATGGCTACCACTCTCAATCCTCCCGACACGATGGGCCCAGTACAGGACGCGTACCAAACGTGGTTTCCTCATATCCAGCTATGCATTTGCCATTTTCGGCTGAAGGATTACACACGTGCGAATTGGCACAACGAGCAAGCTGCCACGTATATTCCCAACGACCCGCATATCCTGCATAATCGACAATTTTTCAGCTCAATCCTGAATCCTCCCCAATAAAGTGTCCCCCATACCCCCCTCAATCTTTTAGTAAGTCAAAGGAGGAGCAAGCGGAATGCATCAATCGAATCGGTACAAGATAGCTGTCTATGCCATTAGCAAAAATGAAGCCCGATTCGCCAAACGATGGATGCACAGCATGCGTGAAGCCGATGTTGTCATTGTAGCGGACACCGGCTCTACAGACGATACCGTTTCTCTGCTACGCGAAGCGGGTGCAGAGGTGCATCGTATCCAGGTAACTCCTTGGCGTTTTGACAAGGCTCGCAATGAGTCCCTACGGCTGGTCCCTGACGATATAGATATTTGTGTCTGTACGGATCTGGACGAAGTCTGGGAGGAAGGTTGGCGGTCGCGGCTGGAACGCAACTGGAGGGAAGGAACTACCCGGATGCTATATGCCTTTACACATGGACAGCCTGGGCAAGATACCGTTTATACATGGTTCTGGAAAGAAAAAATACACACTCGTCACGGTTACCGCTGGGTACGCCCGGTTCACGAGGTGCTTGAATATATCGGGAAGGGTGAAGAACGCAGCATCCGATCCGACCAGCTACGCTTGTATCATGATCCCGATCCGCACAAGTCCCGCAGCCAATACCTTCCACTGCTGGAGCAGTCTGTGCGCGAGTTTCCTGAGGATGACCGCAACATGCATTACTTGGGGCGGGAATATATGTATCATGGCCGTTGGGACGAGTGCATTGCTACACTGCAACAACATCTTGCCATGCCGCAGGCACGCTGGGCAGATGAACGCAGCGCTTCGATGCGCTTTATTTCTAGAGCCTATAAAGCAAGTGAACAATGGCAGGAGGCAACACGTTGGTTATACCGGGCTATTGCGGAAGCACCGTATTTACGTGAACCTTACACGGAAATGGCTCAGCTGGCCTATCATACACGGAACTGGCCCGCCGTCTATCATATGGTCGAAGAAGCGCTGCGTATTTCAACACGACCGGATACGTACATGCAAGAGGATTTTTGCTGGGACGCCACACTGTATGATCTTGGTGCCCTCGCTTGCTACGAGTTAGGCCTTTTACACAAAGCTTGTGAATTTGCGAGAGAAGCAACAGAGCGCTCCCCGGACGATTCTCGCCTTAGCCATAATTATGCGCTAATTCAATCTAGGCTTCCATAGAAACCCACACCCCGTCCTGTAGGTTGAATAACTTGGTATAGGAGCTTGTGATTGGCAAAGGAGGTTATTGAGATCAAAGTTCTATTTACTTTTTATATACCGAGCGGCGGCGTAGAAACCTTGAACCGCCAACGCTGTAAAGTGCTCATGCAGGACGGGATTGAATGTCATCTTCTCTATTATCAGCAAGGTACAGGGATGCAAAACCTGAACGGCGATATTCCTGTATTCATGACTTCCTCTGAAGAAGAAATTCGAATGCTGGTAATTACTAACCGCTATGATGCAATTATCGTCTCATCGGATTATCCTATGCTCCCCAGACTGCGAATGTTGGGCTATCAGGGGGTATTAATCTATGAATCGCAGGGCTTTGGTTCTCACGAAGAGGCTGCTTGGGTGGTCGCGGATGCAGTTCCGTATCTTCAGAGACATGCCAACGCGGTGCTCTTGCCCAATACAACTCATCTGGTGCAGCTATTTACCGACATGTGTCCATGGCTTAATCGTTATGTATTTCCAAACGTACTGGATACCAGCGTATTTAATTATGTACCTAACACTCCTCCAACCAATCCGATTATTGCCTGGGTTGGGCGATTGGAGCCCAACAAGAACTGGAGGCATTTTGTCGACATTTCTTACTGGATGCTGCAAAACCGTGCTGATCTTCGAATCTGGATGTTTTATGATGACACCTTGTCTCAGCCGGAGGATAAAATACAATTCGAGAACATGCTTGCTCAGCTTGGCATGTCCTCAATTATCGAGCGCTTTAAAAGCGTGCCTCATGCCAAAATGCCCCTGTATTACTCCATGATTGGCGACTCAGGCGGCTACCTGCTATCGACCTCGCTGGTGGAGGGCTTCGGCTATGCGGTTGCTGAGGCGATGGCCTGTCGTTGCCCGGTATTAAGCTCTGATTCAGACGGAGTACGAGCATTCATTGACCACAACGAAACCGGTAAATTTTATCAGCAGGGAGACATCTTGCAGGCGATACTGCAAGGACTAGACCTGATGAACAACGTACCTCAACGCGAATCTATCCGCAGAAAAGGGCTGGAGCGAATCGTTAACCTGTTGGCACCAGACAAATATGTGCGCTCCTTCCGGCAGATGATGAACACGCTGGGTGTGAGGTAACTAAAAAAACAGCTGACGACAACCCTTGTTATATACGGGTCATCGTCAGCTTTAACTTGCCTTTTATTCTTGAATATTGGAATCTATCTAATCTTTAGTAAGCGGTCTCCTGCATGAATATCCTTGGAATCTTCAACTAAGATATCCGTGTACACGGCTGTATTGGTTACAATGACGGATGTGGTAATATCATATCCTTCATCCTCTATAGCTTTGGGATCGAATCCAACCAGCTTGTCCCCTTTTTGAATCGTATCCCCTTCAGACACAAAGGAAGTGAAATGTTTTCCTTTCAAGCTGACCGTATTAATTCCAATGTGAATGAGCAGTTCAACTCCATCCTCAGAAATAAGCCCGATGGCATGCTTTGTTTTGAAAACGGTAACAATAGTTCCGTTAAACGGCGCATAGGCTACTCCTTCTTTCGGAATAATAGCGGCCCCCTGGCCCATCGCACCGCTGGAAAAAGCTTCATCTTTTACTGCGGTTAAAGGAATCAATTCACCGTGTAGAGGACTGAATACCGCTTTTTCTTCCTCTTTGTTTTCATCTGCAACCTTAATCTCAGACGCAGGTTTTACATTTTTATAACCGAAAAGATAGGTCAGAATAAATGCGACTACAAAAGCTACAACCAAAGATATGATAAAGCCGATGAAGCCTGCATCCATGCCTTTTGGATTAATGAATAGAGGGATACCAAAAATGCCGCCCGAAGCAAATCCATATGCCGTTGAGCCGAGTAAGCCTGCTGCAGCTCCTCCTATACCTCCAGCGATCGAAGCTAAAATAAACGGTTTTTTGGCGGGTAGCGTAACCCCGTAAATAGCTGGTTCAGTAACCCCCATCAAACCCGCAATTGTGGCAGAAGTGGCAATGGGTTTTAATTTAGGGTCCCGTGATTTCAAAGCGATGGCAAATGCCGCACCTGTTTGCGCAAAAGTCGTACAGAAGAGCATACCGTTAATCGGATCAAACCCATTCGTAACTACATTATTCAGGAGAATTGGAATGAATGCCCAATGCAGACCGAAGATAATGATGCCCTGCCAGAACCCGGCCAGAACGAGGCCAGCTACAGCCGGACTTAACTGATAAATCCACATAGAGCCTTTGGCTAACCCATCGCTGATTATAGTTGCTATCGGCCCGACAACCAGAAAAACAAGCGGTGATATGATGACCAAAGTCAGAAAAGGCACTATGAACATTTTAATGGAGGCAGGTGCATACTTACTTATCATTTTTTCGACCTTAGCTGCCAAGAACGATCCAATAATGATCGGTATAACAGAAGAAGTATAATTAATCAGAACGACAGGTATAGTCAAAAAGGACAGCGCCGTTTTATCCGTAAAGGCGGAAGTAATGGTCGGGTACACCATCGCTGCTCCCAAAACGGCAGACAGATACGGGTTTCCTCCAAATTTTTTACCTGCTGAAAACCCTAGAATCACCGGAAAGAAATAAAACATAGCATCTGCTGTCGCATATAAAATTTTATACGTGCCCATCTGATCAGTCATCCAGCCCAGGGATGTGCATAAAGCCAATAGTCCTTTTAGAATCCCTACAGCAGCGAGCACACCCACAACGGGCATGAACACACCTGAAATTACATCGACAAAGCGGCTAAATAGGCTCGCTTTTTCATTTTTTTGATCGTCTTCAACCATTTGATCTCCATGCTTTACTCCCATTGTATCCAAAAGAGCTTCGTATACTTTGGGAACCTCATTTCCGATGACCACCTGAAATTGGCCACCACTTTCCACAACGGTAATGACACCGTCAATCTGCTTGATCTTTTCTTTATCTGGCAATTGATTATCCTTCAGTTTAAATCTCAATCGAGTGACACAGTGAATGACACTGTTCACATTTTCATTTCCGCCCACGGCACTTAATACTTCTTTGGCTGTTTTTTTATGATCCATCATGTTCACTCCTTCTTGGATGCGCTTTCTATTTTTCTATCCGTAGTAGCTGGATGTGCTATAACTGCGACAATTACGGCACTGATCCCAATTCAGTAGGTATATGGAATTGAGCTGCTTTTTGAAAAAGTAAATCTTAATTTCGATCACAAAATCCTTTGATTTCTGCATCCGAGATAAACTTCCATGCTTTTACATGTTTTTCCGACCAATATCCCGTTCCAATAACACCGATTTTCCACATGTTGCTTCACTCCATCCACATTCTTCTCTGTTTTTATTTCGTTCCGATGATGACAACATCACTTTCAAAGCTGTGCATGTCTAGCACCGATTGATCCTTTTGGACGGACACGTCGGTTTGGGCAAACCGCTTCCCGACTAAATCAATCGTTGTAAACTTGTAATCCTGCACGTTGATACTTAGTCGCACCTTCGTGTTAAATGGGACATACAAGATAAGGGTATTCTCGTTCCCCGCAGCTCTAATTTCCTCTGTCTTGTTTAAAACAATATCTAGCGGCTTTATGCCAATAAGGTTATACATTTCAAACAAATATTTAATAAAGGAATAATCCCACGCACCTTCAAATCGCAATGCCGCTCTCCAATCATAGGGACTATCGAATCCTTCCCCTTCTACAATGCCGAATCTCTTTCCTTTCTTGTGCCAGCTCCAAATGCCATGCGCCCCGTAGGTAATTCCCGCTCCCCCGCCTGCGAGGAGACTTTGCCATGCTGCTTTTCTGGCATCCAGTGCAGTGTATCTGCCATACACATTGCGGCTGTAACTAATTTGTTCATAACATGGCTCCCCATTAATGACAGGCCGTATATCTGACTTATGATAGAAATGTTGAGCAATCTCATGGGCTACATGTTGAAACTGGGAGTTATGTCCTGATTGATACATATAGAATCCAAGACCCTTGTGTTTCTCAAAGGCTGGAGGAATTTCTCTCAATCTCCCTTGAATATGCAGCGTAGTTAAGCTTGCAGGGCTTAATTGTTGTACAATGTCCAGTGCTTTTAAATAATAGGAATTGGCGCGTTCAGTCGGAAAATCACTATCCCCGCTAACCAGAAAAATAGGATCAAATGGAGAAAAACGGTTTACGACGTACGTTACATAAGGTTCAACGCATTCAAATGGCATTTTGTTACCCTTTTGGAACATTTCGGCCCATGTATCCGGTACATAGTTACACCACAACAGAACCAGTGCCGGAACAAATCCACGCTCTACAGCCATTTTCAACATGATTTCTGCCCGGTCAAAATAAGCTTCGTTTAATGTATGGTAGTCGAAATCCCCATTTTCCAGTAATGCAAACGGCTGTAGATTCAGATCCGATTCACTTGCGTCCCATTGTCGGAGCATGTTGATTTGCAACACATTGAAACCTTGCATCTTCCGATAGTCAAGATAATCGCTCCACTCCTCTATCGTCGCGTTGGTAAATACACTCCAAACCGTATCTGCCAAATAAAAAAAAGGTTTGTCCTCTTTTGTAAAACTTCTTTGATTTTCAGCAATGTTTAAACTCAAATGAATCACCTTTCCTTTCTTGCAACATTCACAAATCTTCCTAAACAAAAAACTAAAATAAATAACTAAATTTATATGTTTTTTCGCAAATAAACTAAATTAAAGCGCTTTACACTTGCATATTAACACTATAAATAATAAAAGGTCAACATTTTTTTCTTTTCATTTATTTAGTTTAGTTTAGTTTATAATCTAAACTTTCTTGTAGAGTAATGATATAATTTATGTAGTTTAGTTCAATAGGGGGTTCCACATTGAAAATTGATGATATTGCAAGGCTTGCAGGTGTTTCGAAATCTGCTGTCTCTCTTGCTTTTAATAACAAACCCGGAGTCAGTGAAGAAACCAAGGAGCAAATTCTAAAAATAGCCCAAGAGCATGGATATAAACCACGCACCATGAAGACAAGCAAGGAAGTCATTAAAAATCATCATGTGATACGCTTTGTGGCCTGTAAAAATACAGACATCGTAACAGAGCATTATGATTCACTTCCATTTTTCAATGAATTAATTCATCATATTACCAATCAGGTGAGAGAACATGGAAACACCTTGATTTTTTCGTCTTTTGATAGCCATAGCCTCGAAGAAGAATTATCTATTTTGGAAAAAGATCAGCCTTCTTCAGGCATACTTCTGCTTGGCACCAATTTAACTTCCGAGATTATTCATTCTATACAATCCATTCATTCCAATATCGTGATTTTAGATACCTACTTTGAACACGTCGACGCCAGTTTCGTATCTATTAACAACTATCTTGGTGGGTATCAGGCAGGCCAATATTTAATTCAGTCAGGACACAGAAAGATAGGATACGTACAATCCAGTACCAGAATTCTTAACTTTAAAAAACGAAAGGAAGGGTTTATGGCGGCTTTAGAGGAGCACAATCTTTCCATAGAAAATGGGCTTATATTTGATATGCATCCCATGCTTGTAATGTCACAGGACGCATTTAAAACAGCTATTCATGAATTGAATGAGCTACCTTCGGCCCTATTTTGCGAAAATGATTATATGGCGATCAGTGCAATTAAAACGTTTCAGGAAATGAACATTCGAGTGCCTGAACAAATTTCCGTCATGGGATTTGATAATATTCATGAGGCCAAGGTCATTAGCCCGGAACTCACAACCATTCATGTGAAAAAGGATATTTTGGCCCGAACTGCTGTAAATTTGCTTATGGAGAGGCATAACAATCATCAGGGGCATCATACTCAGGTTCTTGTGAATACAGAGGTTATTGAAAGAAGATCTTGTTTAGCCACAGAATGACCTATAATCATTGGCTTATTATTGCTTGTTCTCTCTATGATTTTAGAATAAAGCCGCCGTGTTGGCGGCCTTTTCTATCATCGGATTCCATATTAGACATTCCAATTTCTCGTCATTCGCTGAAATCTTCCTCTGTCAAATCCATATTTACGCTCGCAGCGGTTCGACTGCCGTCGGCCGCGGCAAAAATCAACTGAGAAGGCATGAAGTACGATGAATCCCCGGCAGCATATACACCGGGTATGGAGGTTCTCCCCGCTTCATCCGTCTTGATCCCGCCCGACTCCGTTCTTTCACAGCCCAAACGTTCTCCAAACGGTGCACTTCGTACAAACTGGGGAGTCACGAAGCCGCCGACCCTCGGGACTTGAGTGCCATCCGTAAATCGCACATGCTCCAGCTTTCCATTGTGACCGATGAACGCCGCAACAGGTTGCTCCATTACCACAATTCCCTTGGATTGAAGCCGTTCTTTTTGCTCATCCGACAGGGATGCATGACCGTTCGTACATACGATCAAATCCTTACTCCAGTTAAGGAGTAGTTTGGCTGTATGAAATATAGCCGCCGATTCAGAGACAAGGACAAGCGGTTGATCCCGCAACTCCCAGCCGTCGCAATAAGGGCAATTAAACAGACTTTTCCCGTATAACGGATAAAAACCTTCGATCTCGGGGAATATCTCCTTTACGCCCGTCGCTAATATCAATTTTCGCGCTTGAACGCGAAGGCCTGACGAATCAAGCACCTCAAATCCGGATTCGTTTTTCGTAATCGAAACAACCTCGGTTTGCAGATGATGGACAGACGGATAACGCAGCACTTCCTCATAAGCTACACGGCGGAACTCGGCTGGCGTTACGCCGTCTCTCGTAATAAAACCATGCGACGCATGCGTAACCGCATTTCTGGGCCGATTATTATCAATCAAAGCCACATTTCTTCTTGCCCTGCCCAGCACGAGGGCTGCATTCAATCCGGCGGGCCCTCCACCAATAATAGCGCAATCGTACAGCATAACACCCAACTCCTTTTCGAAGATATTAAAGACTCTTTATATCTGTAATAAAACCAAAAAACGCTTTACATAACTGGCAACCACCCTCTTTCTATATAAAGTCGCTTACTTTTAAACTTGCGTTTGCTTTTGCGCCAAATCGACCAATTTCGTATTTTTAAGATGTCGTTCCATTTTCTCCTCTGCTTCCCTCATTACAGTTTGAATCAGGCACTCAGATCCGTGGACAAAATCACATTCAAACAAAGAATTCGTACCTTCAATGGCATGGATAATATCCAAAAAAGTAAGATCATCTTTATGACGGGATAGGCGATAGCCTCCATTGGCTCCAGAAACGGATTCGATCATTCCAGCCTTCACAAGCCTCGTCAAAATTTTTGAAAGATAAGTTGGTGAAACATTTTGGGATTCGGCCAATTGCTGAACACCTACCGGCTTAACCGACGAATCAGCAACGAGCATGAGCATGGTGTGCAGTGCATAATTTGTAGCTTTTGTAAATTTCATAACTACACCTCAATCAAAGACTTATTGTGTCTACTATATCTCTGAATCTGCTGGTGTGTCAAGGTCATCTAGGATTTACGCTGTTGTCAACCCTTCTTTTGGTTACGCTCTAACCGTTGTATACTGTTCATCAGAACAGCTAAGAAAGGGGGCTCGTTGTGCGTATTTTTGATATTCTTCGTATATTGGTTGCTGAACAGATGGTCAATGGAGAACACTTGGCAAATGCATTAAAGGTATCTTCTCGAACGATACGAACGGATTTAAAGGAATTGGGTGCGCTGTTGTCAAAACATGGAGCAGCAGTTAAACCCCTTAAAGGAACGGGCTACAAGTTAGAGGTTCGGGACGAACAAGCATTTCATCATCTGCTGAAGCAATTAAAGGATTATGAAAATAATGTACCCTATCCATTAGCGAATTCTTCTGAAGCCAGAAATCGTTTTTTAATGAAAAAGCTGCTGCTTACCAATGCATATGTCAAACTTGATGATTTAGCCGAGATCCTGTATGTTAGTCGATCTACTTTACAGAATGACCTCAAAGAACTACGCAAGTTATTGGCAACTTACGGACTTTCCCTGGAGAATAGACCCTATCATGGTATTCGAGTCAAAGGTAATGAGGCCAGGCTGCGTTATTGCATTTCCGACTATATATTTAATAGGATAGATGAAATAGGCAACCAGCAGATGTCCCCCCCTCCTCTGATCTCTAACGAAGAGATGGAATTCATAAGAGAAGTGATTCTGGATCGTATTGAGATCAATGATATTCAGCTGTCGGACATTGCCCTGAACAATCTGGTCATTCATATTGCTATAGCATGTAAGCGTATTCGCGAAGAAAGGTATGTTTCGTATTATCCTCAGGAGATGAAAAAAATCGAAGCGCAAAAAGAGTTTAGGGTGGCGACTGAGATCGTATCCGCCTTGGAACAAAACATGAAGTACTCCTTTCCACTTGTTGAAGTTGCGTACATTGCTGTTCACCTGTTGGGTATAAGGACCGTCGTTAGTGCCCGTATGGATGAAGTGGAGATTAAAAAGATCATTGATAAAGATATCTACGAACTGACTATTGAAATACTGGACCAAATTGATCAGCAGTTGAAAATGAACATTCAAAACGATCAAGAATTGCTGATTGCTTTTTGCCTTCACCTCAAACCGGTAATTAACCGCTATCAATACGGAATGAATTTGCGTAATCCTATGCTGGATGAAATCAAAGCCAATTACCCGCTTGCCTTTGAAGCAGGTATCATTGCTGCGGAAGTCATCAAGCAGCGGCTTCATATACACATCGAGGAAAATGAAATTGGGTATTTAGCCATTCATATCGGAGTCGCGATGGAAAGAAAGAAAATGGAGGACGCGCCCAAAAGATGTATGATCGTATGTGCTTCTGGACTCGGTAGCGCTAAGCTGCTGTATTACAAGCTTCAATCGGTCTTCGGTTCCAGGTTGGATATCGTGGGAACCACTGAATTTTATAAGCTGAAACAAATGCCGTTGGATACACTGGACTTTGTTATTAGCACGATCCCCATTTCAGAACCGCTTTCTATCCCCATGATCCATGTGAATACATTTTTAGGCGGTTCCGATATTACTAAAATTGAGCAAGCCATTTCTGAGACCAGACTTCCTGCTGTGCAGTATGTACGAAAAAAATTGGTCTTTCTTCAGCAGAAGTTTGAGAACAAACTCCAAGTGCTTGAATTTATAGCCGAAAAAATACACGAAGCAGATCTTGTAAAAGGCCCCCTGCTGCAATCTGTAATAGAGCGTGAAGCCGTTTCCCCCACTTCATTTGGCAACTTTGTCGCGATCCCGCATCCGATGGAACCTTTCGCAGATTCTACGTTTTGGGTCATCTGTACATTACAAAAAGCTATCGACTGGGACGGCAAGCCGGTACAATTTATTTGTATGCTCTGCATACAGCGTACTAAATCAGAAGATTTACAGACTATGTATCATATTTTGCTTGATATTTTAAATAATGAACAGCTCGTCCAGCAGCTTATTCGCTGCAAGTCGTATACAGAATTCATAGAAGTGTTGCATAAAAATTGTTGAACATGAGGAGTATGAAGAACGATTTATTTCCGTTAAGAAGAGGAAATAATGTGCGTTATGTTGAAAGCGATTCCAAATTATAATAGCTATACGAAGGGAAGATTGAAAGGAGAGAAGATCACGTGAATAATGATGAATCTACAGAGCACGACGTGAACATGGAGGACATGGATGATACAGAGATTGTATTCCAAATTATATTATACGCAGGGAATGCACGCAGCTCGGCCATGGAGGCGATTGAGCTTGCAAAGGCGGGGAAATTCCGTGAAGCCAAAGAAGAATTAGCCTCAGCAAAAAAAGAACTGGTGTCCTCCCACAAAATTCAAACCAGAATCATCCGTAAGGAAGCAGCGGGTGAAAAAACAGAGATGTCCGTCATGATGGTACATGCTCAAGATCATTTGATGAATGCCATCACCATTCGCGATATGGCCTCAGAGTTTGTAGACCTGTATGAACGCATTGATCAATTCGTACCGAAATCGTAGAGGGAGGGGCGCTATCTTATGGCTTTCAAAGACAAACTGGTTGACGGCCTCACATCGGTAGCAAATGCAATCAACAATTTTAAATATATTATAGCGATCAAATCAGCTTTTATCACATTGATGCCCGTTATTATTGTCGGTGCCTTTGCTGTACTGATTTCCAATATGGTCATGGACCCGGTCAATGGTTTGGCCCATTTTAGGCCATTCTCATTCCTGGCTGAGTACAAACCGATTTTCTCAGGCATTAACTATGCCAGCTTGAATATCCTTACCATTCTGGCTATTTTCATGATTGGTCTAGAGCTAGGAAAAATTAACGGTGAGAAAAATCTCTTCCCCGGTTTGCTTGCTTTAATCTGTTTTATCTCTGTGACACCAACCACGATAGAGTTGATGGTTAACGGTGACATGCAAAAGGTAACAGACGTCATAGCCCGTCAATTTACGGATACCAAGAGCTTGTTTTTAGGTATTTTCATAAGCATCCTATCCGTTGAGCTATACAGCAAACTGGGCAAGTCCGATAAACTAAAAATTAAAATGCCTGAGAGTGTTCCCAGCAATGTGGCCGTTTCTTTCTCGGCACTCATTCCTACCATTATTACGGTGACTGTCTTCTCAATGTTTGGATTCTTTTTTCATAAGTTTACAGGTCTCTACCTGTACGATGCCGTCTATAATGTGGTGCAAAAACCTCTGGAGACCGTAGTACAGGGACTGCCAGGTATACTGGTGCTGATGCTGGTTGCGCAAATCTTCTGGGTGATCGGTATTCACGGGAACCAAATGGTAAAGCCCATTCGTGAACCCCTGCTGCTTGGCGCGATTACCGTCAACATGACTGCTTATGAGCAAGGACTGCCCATTCCGAACATTATTACGATGCCTTTCTGGGACGTATACATGAGTATCGGTGGTTCAGGAATTACGCTGGCCCTCTTGATTTGTATTATGATCGCTTCCAAGCGTGAAGATATGAAGGAAATAACAAAGCTTTCATTGGGTCCGGGTCTGTTTAATATTAATGAGCCTGTCATTTTTGGACTTCCGATTATGCTGAATCCATTGATGGCTATCCCTTTCATTATTACTCCGCTCATCACAGGAACGATTGGTTACTTCTCGACGTTGCTTGGATTTGCAGGTAAAGCCGTCGTCATGGTTCCATGGACTACTCCGCCTATTATTAATGCCTACCTGTCTACAGGTGGAAGCATTGGCGCCGTCGTAACTCAGATCATTTGTATTGTGGTAGCCATTATCATTTATTTCCCATTCGTCAAAATTGCCAACAAGCGAACGGCTGAATAATGCGTTACTATAGAAATACATCAATTAATTGAAAACGTATTCTTTATACAATGAAAAGGAGAAACATGTCATGGCTAAACATACGATACAAATTCCGTCGAATTTCATCATGGGTGCAGCGGCTTCCGCTTGGCAGACAGAGGGCTGGAGCGGTAAAAAAGAAGGTCAGGACTCATACCTAGACCAATGGTACAAATATGACCGCTATGTCTGGCACAATGGATATGGACCCGCGGTTGCAACCGACTTTTATAATCGCTATACCGAAGATATTGCGCTGATGAAGCAGATTGGCTTAACCCATTATCGTACTTCTATTAATTGGTCCCGCTTCTTAACGGATTATGAGAATGTAGTGGTGGATGAAACGTATGCGGATTATATGGGCCGGGTCATTGATGAGCTGATTGCAAGCGGAGTCGAGCCGATGATTTGTCTAGAACACTATGAGGTACCCGCCTATTTGCTGGACAAATATGAGGGCTGGTCTTCCAAGCATGTGGTGGAGCTGTTTGTAAAATATGCGGAGAAAGTGTTTGAACGGTACGGCGATCGGGTCAAGCACTGGTTTACGTTTAATGAGCCCATTGTTGTACAGACTCGTGTCTATCTAGATGCCCTTCGCTATCCCTATGAACAAAATACGCGGAAGTGGATGCAATGGAACTATAATAAAACGCTGGCTACCGCGAAATGCGTACAGCTTTTCAAAGCAAAAAACTATAGTCAGCAAGGGGCTAAAATAGGCGTTATTCTGAATCCCGAAGTCACTTATGCCCGATCAAGCGCCCCTCATGACCAGTATGCGGCACATGTGTATGATTTATTTTACAATCGAGTATTTCTGGACCCGCTTATTAAAGGCGAATACCCGCAAGAATTGTTCGATCTCATGGGCAAGCATGATATTACATTTGAAGCTACAGCGGAAGAACTGGCAGTCATTAAGGAAAATACCGTTGACTACGTCGGGATCAATCTCTATTATCCCCATCGGGTAAAAGCACAGAGTAAAGCGTGGAACGAAAACACCCCCTTTCACCCCTCTTACTACTATGAGCATTTTGATCTTCCGGGTAAAAGAATGAACAAGTCACGGGGCTGGGAGATTTATCCGAAAATCATTTACGATATGGGAATGCGTATCAAGAACGAATATCACAATATCGAGTGGTTTGTCGCGGAAAATGGTATGGGCATTGAGAATGAAGCTGCTTTCAAAAATGAGGAACACATTATTCAGGACGACTATCGTATTGACTTTATAACTGAGCATTTATACTACACATTACAAGCTGTAGAAGCGGGCTCCAACTGTACAGGTTATATGCTGTGGGCCTTTACAGACAACGTTTCTCCCATGAATGCTTTTAAAAATCGCTATGGACTGGTGGAAATTAACCTTGACAATGATCGAAGTCGGCATTTGAAGAAATCCGGCTACTGGTATCAAGCCGCTATCAAGGAACGCTCATTCATTGCTGATCTGGATGAAGAGTATAAATAGTTAAAAATGAATTCTGGAGGCGCTCAAATATGAAAAAAATTATTTTGGCATGTGCTGCGGGTATGTCCACATCCATTTTGGTTTCTAAAATGAAAAAAGAAGCAACAGCAAGATCCATAGAGCTGAACATCGAAGCCATCCCCGAAAGCACCATCAAGGAAGAGCTAGAAGCCGTTACAGATTCTGTGATTGCTATTTTGCTCGGACCTCAAGTGCGGATGCGTAAAAAGGCAGTAACCGAAATTGCAGCTCCCTATGGTATCCCTGTAGATGTCATTGACACGTTGGCTTATGGTAGAGGAAACGGTGCAGCTGTCCTAGATCAAGCCTTGAAGCTGGCTGGCGAGAACATCTAATTGCTATTCAAATGAAAAAGAGGCTGAGAGTTACCTCAGTCTCTTTCTTGAGTTGCGCGCTCTTTATCAAGACATACCTTCTTTGCCTGAACCCATACTGCTCACATACGTTTCCTGTAAACCGGCAGAAATGCCGTATAGCGGTTCCCAACGAAGCCAATGTCTGGCGACTGCGTTACTAAGACAGCTATGGTGAATGTCTCCCGCTCGCGCTGGTGAATACACAGGGCGGACAGACGAACCGTGCAGCTTTAGTAAATCGTAGGCCAGTCGATTAATGGACGTCGTTCGTCCTGTACTTACATGTACTGTACGTTGGTCCGCTGCATGGATAGCCGCCATATTCGCTCGAACTACATCCTTGACGTACACAAAGTCTCGGGTTTGTGTCCCATCGCCGTGAATGAGCAAGGGACTTCCTTTTTTCAGCCGCTCCATAAAGAGAGCGACTACACCACCCTCTCCCTTCGCGGCCTGACCGGGACCATACACATTTCCATAACGCAAAATCGTATAGTTCATACCGTACAGCCGATAAAAAAGTCGAATATACGATTCTGCGGTCAGCTTGGACAGTCCGTAGCCTGAAATGGGCTCCACGGGATCGTCTTCCTGTATACATTGCTTTTGCAACTCTCCATATACACCGGACGTGGATGCAAATATAAATTTCGACACACTCGCTTCATGACAAGCCTGCAACAAATGAATCGTCCCCAGCACATTCACATCCGCGTCCTCATCGGGTCGATGGATGGATTGCTGCACATCCGCCTGTGCGGCCAAGTGAAACACAATATCCGGGCTTTCCCGAATCAGCAGCGTCCTAGCTTCAGAGCTGCGAATATCCGCAATATGCATGACCGCGCGCGGGTCCACATTTGCCATATTCCCGGTCGTCAGATTATCCAGCACATGCACTCTGATGCCCGAATCAGCAAGCGCACGTACCAGCTGAGAACCAATAAATCCGGCTCCCCCGGTGACCAAAGCCTTCACTAGCTCACCCTCCTTTTGTACCGAAGCATATGACTTCCCTTCGCATCATGTTATGCGACTCCCTATAGCTTGGCGCAGGCACAAGCACAGTCCGAAGACAATCTATAATGTGTCTCTAGAATCTCAGCACCTCAGACATGCAGTCTCACGTTTTCCAGCATATAACGCCACATCTCATCCTGACCGTTCCATATATCCTCAGGTGGCAGCTCCACTGAAACCAGCCGCTCCAACCCCCAGTCCAGCTCCGTCACACCATCAGTCCCTGTATAATCCACGTATAACAAGCGAAAATCATGTGTAATCCTCTGTAATAACACATCATGTAGTTCCACCGCTTGCTCCCGACTACCCCCGAGACGAACCAGTAGCAGACGGGACGCAAGCGCGAATTGGTCCAGTAGACGTGCAATGCGGCGATCAAGCGTCGTTTTGAATGCAGGGTAGGAAGTCAGCTGCTCCGATGTATTCTGGCTAACCGGAAAATGGTGTGCTGCTGTAATCCCATAGGATGCATCCTCAACCATGAAGTTATGCTCGCCGTAATCATGCCCCGTGACACGTAGACTATCAACATCCATAAAATCGGCAAAACGGGCGTCCAGCAAGCGACTGATCTGTGACAAGTTACCGGAAATCATCCAGTCCAGCGGACCCGCATAGGGACGCAGTCCGTTTTTATCCAGCTGAATGGAAGGCAAGCAATGTCCACCCAAACTGAATACAGCATCATAATCCCCCTGCAACCGCTCAAGCACGACGCCCTCCCCTTTCCGAAGACAAGGTCATCCCTTTAAAAAGGGTACGCCAGTGCGGATCACTCTTGTAATTCCATACATCGGCAAAAGGCATTTCCACCGAGCATACATGCGGAAGCTGCCAATCCACCTCCGTCAACTCCGTTACGCCGGAACAATTCACCACCAACAAACGAAATTCATTCGCTACCATGCCCGACAAAATACGTTCCAGTTCCTCTACTTCTTCATAGGTTCCCAGCATACGGACGAACAAGCTGCGCTTCGCCATCTGTGTTTTTGCAAAAAAACGTTCGATACGACGGTCTATCTTTTCCTTGAACTCGGGATAGGTCACCAGATCTGAGGACGTATTGCGTTCCTGCGGAAAATCATGTACCGAGATCACATTATAAGCGATATCTCTGACCATATAATTCAGTTGGCTCGTACCAACGACACTTAAATTAGGCAAATCCATAAATCCGGCAAACCGATTTTCAAGCAAGCGGTTCACATCGGACAGCGTGTCAGACATCATCCAATCCAGTACCCCGGCAAACGGCCGCAAACGGTTCTTTTCCAATTGAATGGCAGGTGTACAGTTTTGTCCCAGACTGAAGACCGCTTCATATTCCCCTGCCAGCTGTGCGAGTCTCATAGCCGCGCCTCCTTTTTTAATACGACCCTTCCCTCAGATCCTGCTTGGCCCTTCTTCTGTAGTCGAAAAGGGACTTCAGGCCGTAGTTTGTTCCACTCTACATTACATGCACAGCACGGCGAAAAGGGTTGGACACCGATGCGCTTTTTGTCAAAGAGGCGTACAACTATCCAGTCCAATCCCGGCTATTTTTCATATCATATTAAGGCTGGTAACCTAACGGAATTCAAGGAGGCATCATCATATGTCCGTGTTTCTTTTAACCGTCGATCACCATCTCGCTTACCACAGCGCCCACATACAAAGCTGCCATGTGACCCTTTTCAATCGTGAAAAGAGAGCCGTCGATGTGTTGCTGGAAATGGGAAATGACAGTGGCGTTTTCCGACGGCAGCTCCTTCGATTGAACCCTTCTCCCGAAGCTGGCTCCGTGCTAGAACTCAAGGATATGGAGACCGCCCAAAATCCTTTTTACCTGCGAGTGGTAACGAGTATTTACAATCCGGAAACGCTGTTTATCCTGGCTGAATTTTTGGAAAACGGGAACATTGTCGCTAAGCGTACAGCCAGTCATTTTACCGTGACACCCTAATGAACGGGCAGAGGAGGAAGAAGGTATGTTGAAATATTCAGTTCAAAACAAAGCTGAGCCAGACACATATGCACTGCCTTTTCAGGTCACCGAACAGGAGAGCGTGCTCTCTACATTAATCATTCCTGCAAGTGAATCTGAAGGACGTATTGTCATTGAAGTCTCTTTGGCATGGGAAAATCCGCTGCTCAACTGGGATATCGGGGAGTTGGACATTCGATTGCGTCGCAATGATGAGCGGGGACCTATGCTGGATTGGTTGCAGGATTCCTGTTATCAGGAGGGATTTGCAGAGTTAAGCTATGAGGAAACAGGAGAACAGGCAGAGCCTTATGTATACTGCTTGACCGTACAATCAGCTGACCGCCGTGCTGTTGTTACGGGGCCGCTCATAATTCGAGGCTCAGTTTATGAAGATTGACAAAAACCTGTTGGACAATGAACTGGAATAAACTAAAGGCAGGTGGGAGTTTTAAGCCCGACCTGCCTTTTTATAGGGTCTGTGCCTTCATGGTGCGGATTGTTTCAGACGTTCCAAAATGTCAGCGTCTGGCAGCTTATAATCTTCCGGCAACGAAGTATTAATTCGGTTCCATATTGCGTAATCGACCTTCAGATCCGGGTGCGACTGCTGGATTTCAAAAATACGGTTGTACAAGTCTCCAACGACAGGAAAAGTCATGCTCTGCCTCCTAACTGTTGAATCAACGTACTCAACGTACTTGATTCAGCGCTTGCCCATAAATATTCACGAGTCGCTCAATCATAACATCCAGAGACCAATGCGCGGTCCCCCATGCTTTGGCATGTTTCCCCATAGCTATCCGCACTTCATCCTGAGCCAGCAAATGCTGCAAATGAGCTGCCAGTGCCTCCACATCGCCAACCGGGGAGACCAGTCCGGTGTGTTCATGCTTCACCATTTCCGGCAGTCCGCCCGCATCCGATACCACTGCCGGAAGCCCCATAATCTGCGCCTCCATGACCGAAAACGGCTGATTATCCTGTATGCTCGGATGGACAAAAAGGTCCGCCAGTTGTAAAAGAGCAGGTACATCTTCACGATGCCCCAGAAAAACCACGTCTTCTGCTAGCCCTAGCTCCTTCGCCTGTGTTTGAAGCTCTTCCCTTTTATCTCCCTCCCCGACAATCCAGCAAACCCAATCCGTACGACTTGCTTTCAGCAGGCCAAGAGCGCTCATTAAATAATGCAGCCCTTTGATATAGACCAGCCGTGAAGGACAAATCATAACTTTTTTCCCCTCAGGTCGTACTATGTCCGTTCCCCGGGCATGGACTTCCCAGAAGTGCTCGGTATCCAATCCGTATTGGAAAGTAGCAATCTGCTGCTCAGGCACTTCGAACTCACGCACAAGCGTCTTTTTCATCCATTCTGTAGACGTAATGGTAATATCCGCGGATAGAGCGCCATAGTGCTCCAGCGCCCAATAATATTTCCACATCAACGTCTCTCGGTAACCCTCCTCATGATCCCTCTCCAGAGCCATCATGACTTCACGAGCCAGCGAGCCATGAATATTCGCTACCAACGCACTGTCCTTACGTTTGACCCGACTTAGAGCACGCGTCGCAATGACATCTTGCGTGTGAATAACATCATACTGCTCAACCCCGAAATACGCCGCTGCCAGCTCCATACAGTATCGATCCTTTTCCACCGTCTGCACCCATGAATCCAAATGTAATACAGGGACAGCCGATTCATTCAACTTCGTATGCAGCAGGGGCAGCAGTTGATCCTTCAGCAGCTCTCTATCTTCAAAAACAATATGGTATTTAGGTGTATCCGGTCCGTTCCCCATCAAGTCTACTGTGTGACCCAGTAGCTCCAGCCTCCGTTTAATTTGCAGCATAAAGGGCCATACGCCACCCAAATGAGGAATCGGCCAGTACGTAGCCAACAAAATTTTCAAAACAGCCTCACCTCCTCTGTCTCGTACGCTGAGCTACATTCCGTTGCTTCCGTAAATTTGCTGGAAACCCGATAACGCATCTGTCCAGACCGCAAAAAATCCATTATTCGGCACGATCGTTACATCAATAAAATTACCAATCGTAACGACTGGAACAGGACTAATCCCGTTAGGATTAAAGGAGCTGTCTGTTATTCTGAGGTTCGTAAATGTATTCCCTCCGTTCGTTGATTCGGCCACAAATACGTCTAATAAAGAGGTCGTTATTTGATTGGTATAATATACGATCTTAATCACACCGGTCACAGGTGAAACATCAATAGCCGGGAAAAAATGCTGTGCCCCTGCACTAGCCCCTGTCACAGATTGCGGCGCAGTCCAGCTTAATCCACCATCCACCGAACGGGCGAGCAGCACATCCGCATACCCTGCCCGATTATCCTGCCAGACCGCATAAAGTGTTCCCTGATTCGGGCTAGTAGAGCGATCCACCGCAATGTTGGCCATCGGCAGCACATTGAAGCCAAACCCGGGCACGGGCAACGGACTCGGAACCGGGACAACAGAAGATACAGGCAGCGAAGAACTGAATGCTGTCCCCCCATTGAAGGACACAATGACCTGATATTGGTTAACCGGATTAGTTACAATGTACCCGACATAAATCACCCCAGTAATGCTCACGGTGATTTCCCCCCGCGTGATCTGATTAGAGCCAGCGGTGAGCACCACGGGTGTATCCCACGTGATCCCTCCATCCTGCGAACGCTGGAAAAACATGACTGATCCGCCAAAAAAGTCTGGATTGTACTGATGCGTATAACATAAATAGATGTTTCCGGTATAGGAGCTGACCTGAGAAGTATCAAATTTCACGCCGACCTCAACATTATTGACAAATGTCCCATACCCCCGCTGGGCAATCACGGGCGGATCAAATGTATTACCGTTGTCTCTGGATACATAGGTAGCGATAGTACCGCTCAAGCCGTCTGCGGTAAATACGTGACAGGCTATGACAAACAAGTTGGGAAAACCGTAGCTGACGCTATGGGATTCCGCCCCTACATAGCCGGCTGGCAGCGGTAAAATCTGCTGTGTGAAGGAGACACCGCCGTTACCTGAACGGTATACTGCTGTCAACGGCGGCCCTGTCGTAAAATCGATAGCCGCAGACACAATGGTACCGTCAAGCAGGTTGAAAGCTACACTCGGCTCCTGCGCCAGCCTTCCATTAGGCGTGAGCTGTACGTTCGGCATCAGGCTTCACCTCCCGGTACACCAGCAAAAATCGTCAGGCTGCCTGTACGCGTATCCGTCCAGACGGAAATGTAACTATTCGGCGGTACGATGGCGACATCAATATAGTCGCCGATCAGCTCTGATTCGCCTCCACCGACATTCGGATTAAAGGAGGTCGTTGTGAGACGACTGTTCGTAAAGGTGTTGCCTCCATCTGACGATTGGGCGGTGAACACATCCAGATTAAAGCCGTCCAGGCGATTGGTATAGTACACGACAACGACCAATCCCGTCTTAGGCGACACCGAAATCGCAGGAAAGAAATTTTGCGAGCCGGGCGGGCTGTCCGTCACGATGATCGGAGCACTCCAGGTACCGCCAAAATCGCTTGATTTGGACAATAAAATATTGCTGTATCCCTGACCAAAATCCTGCCAAACGGCATATAGCGTATTTGTTGTGGAAGGCACACCCGAGCAGTCCGCGGCCAAGCTAGGGAAATTCAATATCCGAAAGTCATAACCAGGAACGGGCAAAGGATTGGGCACCAGCGTTATATTGGACACAAGAATATCCCCGCTGAAAGTTGCCCCTCCATCAAAGGAGCGCCGGATAAAGAAAGCCGGTGTCTGCGGCCCTGTACGAATCCAACTGACATATACACTGCCATATTTGTCGACCGCAGGCTCAGGCCGCTCCGTGGAGGATTGGATATTGGAAAGCAATAACGGTCGATCCCAGGTCAATCCTCCATCCGTAGAACGCTGGTAAAAGGCCGCAGACCGGGCATTAAACTCTACGTTGTATTGGCGGTTATACGTAACGTAGACGTGCCCTAAATAGGGACTTGCTCCTGCATTATCCGTCGTAATATTGGTCCAGTCATTATTAATGTAATCTCCATAGCCCGGGTTAATGACCACTGGAGGATCAAAGGTGGCACCATCGTCCGTAGAGCGATAGACCACAACAGCCCCGTTCTCATTTCCTGGAAACACATGTGCGGATATGATGAAAATATTCGGGAACAGATAGGCTACCATTCCTGCCTCGGCTCCTGTATATCCCGGTGGAATTGGCAGTAAAGTATCAGTCCAGTTCGCCCCGGCGTCCAAGGAACGATACAGTCCAATGAGTGGGGGCCCACTACTAAAGTCAACAGCGACAGCTACAACGATATTCGGATTCAACAAATTAACGGCGACACTGGGCTCAAATTTGGGCAAACCGCTGGGTGTTACCTGAAAATTAAAGGGCATCGTGAGCATTCCCTTCATTATATAAATGGACATGCCTGAAGTGTTTCTATCAAAATGTACTTTTTTCAGCTCAGTCTACAGACAACCATACAAGCTTTCTTTTCAATAGATTCATAGTATAGAAGCATCCCTTCAGGGGTTTTCCAATATTCTGTTTTTTGAGAGGATGATTCGATTGGCTTTTACAACCGGATATATGACCAACACTAGAGATTTTGGTACTGCCTGCTCCAATGTTGTTGTGAATTTGGTTAATGAGGACACAGTAAATGCGGCAACTGTGACCATCCAAATTTTTTTCTCGCTTGTACCGGATACCAAGATCCCCTTGTACGTGACATCGATTAACGTACCTGCAAACTCCATTGCCCGACGTACCTTCTTTGTGCAAGGGGTACTTGCCTATGAGGTACAATACAACGTAGTCTCCGCTGCACCTGCCAATGTTGTGCTTTCCAACTTTGGACTGGATCAGTTTGGTAATGTTGTACAGGAGCATCGTGTTCTTCAGTCGGAGCTGACCACAATCCCGGCGCTGTCTCCTGTTATTTAAAGTTGCCCTGCTCCAGTGCTTGATGCAATCTGTGGGTGTAATACACGTAATTCCATTCCGGCGGTACGGACTGAACCCCTCGGCCGCTGCCGATGGTTGAGTGGTCATCTGTATAGTAGGAAAAGGCATGTGTACCCTGTAATGGGCGCAACAAATCCGTCAGATACAGCAAATCCGTCACGGCAATATATGGTTTGACACCGAAGCATACAACAAAGCGGGTTGTTGTTTCACCAATAGCCTGAACCAGTGCTTCCTGGACCGAATAATGCTGACGTGGCGTTACGATTAACCGAGGATCGAGCATCATCGACAGGAAAGCGGCGGCTCCCTGTTCTGGCGTTAAATCCAGCAACCGTACCACACAATTGCTGTAGTGCTGCTCCAGCAGATTATCCAGCAATGATTCAGCTTGAGCCATATCCGTGACAGGCATTAAAATCGTCATTTCAAGTGGGATGCCCCGACGTGCTCTCGCCTCATGCTTGGCGATTTGGAATGCGTGCCGCCAGCGTCGGTGCTCCTTCTGGCTGTGCAGGCCGGCCGATACACTAAATGTGGAATTCACCCGGTAATCCATCAGGATCTCCGGGATGAATTTCATGCTGCACGTCTCGGTCAGCCGCAGCCAGTAATCATAATCCTCAACTGGTTGCAGCCGATAGCTGCCGATTTGACGGGCATATTTGCTTTTGTACATAAATGAAACCCCGACAATGCTGGCATTCAGCAATTCATGATGCGGCTGGCCTTGGTACCGGATCAAAGCTTGCTGATGCTGCTCGTCATACAACGGGTTCCCACATGCGTCAACCTGGCGGAAAGTAGAAAACACAAGGCCGAGTGAGTCCGGTCCCTGCTCCAGCTCCTGCCGCAATCGTTCAATAAAGGAAAAATTATAAACATTGTCGCTGGATACCCAGGTCACATACTTGATCGCAGGATCTTTAAACAACTCATCGAATCCTCGATTAAGGGCGTGGGATACTCCTTTGTTCTGAGGGAGTGTAACCAACTGAACGCGCGGGTCTCCCATTGCTGCGTGGAGCGCTGGTCCCACCATTTCCGGCGCTCCGTCAATAACAATGATGAAGCGAAATGCCCTGTAGCTCTGGGCTAGTACGGATGAGATCGCAGCTTGCAGATAGCCGATATCCTGTTTGTACAGTGGCATAACAATCCCCGTATCTACCATATCAATCCCCCCTGACAGACTTTCGGCTTCATGAGGATAAACCGCTCAATACCTGACTGAAGCGATCTCGATAACGCGCTTGGGTTATGTTGTACTCCCGCTCCACAGCGGGCCAATGTTTTTTGGTTCCCATTTCATCATGCCAGCGGTAGTTAACCAAGGACTCGTTCAGAAAAGGAAATGGATATCCCGCTATCATTACTCGGTACCACATATCCAGATCATGTGTGTACGGTAGCAGTTCATCAAACAAACCGATATGTGCAAACAGCTCCTTTTTAAACATAACCGTGCATCCATTAACCGGATTTCCTTGCTGAAAAAAACGGTAAAACTCCGTCATAGACGGAAACACGGCGGCTGCCTGGTAGCTTGTGACTTGGCTGTATTGATTGATGAAATTGAAATTGGTGTGGGAGATGTACGCACCGTTTTCCACCATAAAAGAAACCTGATTATTAATTTTGTCCCTATGATAGGTATCGTCGGAGCTGAGCCACGCAATATATTCCCCGCTGGCATGTCGGATACCATGATTCAGGGCGCTGGCTGTTCCACCGTTGGATTTGCCCAAATAATGTATATACGGAAGATAGGCCTGAAGCATATCAACATGTTCCGTGGACCCGTCATCGACGACAATAATCTCGAGGGGCCCATAAGTTTGCTCTAGTGCACTTTGCAAAGCCTGATCCACATAGGCACAGTTATAAAAGGGAATGACGATTGTTACTTTTGGTCTCATATCGTTCCTTCCTTTCCAGCTCGGCGGTATTGAATCATATCCTCCAGAGATTGCCCCAGCTGTATGGTCGGCTTCCAGCCCATATCCTCCAGCTCTTTCGCACGATATGCCTCGGTGGATGCTGACTCTTCCACATCCCCCCATTGTATGGGAATAGATGTTTTGGCCAGCGCAACCATACGTTCCACGATATTGCCCAGTTCCACAATGCGGCCTGTGCAGACCGAGTAAACTTGGCCTGGCACCCCCTGTTCCAATAGCACACCGTATGCGCGAACGGCATCACGAACGTCGAGGAAATCACGTTGCGCATGTCGGGAAGATACCCGGAACGGGGCAGTTTCAGTTACGGACTGCCCCTCCAGACGTTCCGTCTGAACGATATACCCCGCGAGTAATGCACAAAATCCGGTAGATGGACCCGGACCGATCAAGTTGCAAGGCTCTGCCAGCATAACGGATTGTTCGAACAGCGCGCCCCACGAGAGCGCGACTGCCTCTTGAAGGCTTTTGCTAAGGCTGTATGGATGAGTTGGATGATACGGAGCCTGCAAAGCCGTCTTTAGCCGAGAGCCCGCCACGACAATTCTGGCTTTGGGGAAAGGTCGCAGTACATCGAGCAGATACAGGGTGGACAGTACATTGGATTCCATGTATAGCAAGGGACTCTGCCAAGATTCAGGGACGGAATTTTTACCACCCAGGTGAAGCACATAATCCGGTGCAATCTGTCTAATGACTTCGCCCAGACGTTTCTTGTCGAGCAAGTCACACACATAAGGCGTAATACATTTACGTGTCTCCGCCTCTGGACTGTTATTTTCATCATCGCGAGCCAATAAGATCAGTTCTGAGACGGAAGCGACAGTGCGAGTCAGCGCCGCTACCTCCCAGCCGAGCTTTGCAAAATGGCGGCAGGCATGCATCCCGGTATAGCCCGCCGCTCCAGTAATGACTATGACAGGCCGACGTTGTTCCGCTGTGCTTCCGTCCATTCCAGCAGCTCCTTCAGCATGATGCTGTAGTGAGGAACATCGTAGAGCAGATCGGCCCGGGTAGAACGAAGCGTCCGGTCCTGCACCGGCTCATCTTTCGGCACGATCCGAATATCCTCCCTATTCCAGATGTCTTTGAACAGCAGCAGCAAACCATGCTTGCTGATCGGTTCAGGGTGAACCAGATGAATGAGTCCGTCCAGCGGCTCATTCATCTGCACCTGTATCGCCTTCGCTAATTCCAGCGTCGTAACCCCGTTCCAAAAGACCCGGCGATACCCGTTAACGTCTCCGCTCTGCTGCAAGAACCAGTGCAGCAGACCAATGCCTCCCGGCCGAATTTCCGGCCCGATAATGGAGGTACGGATAGTCAAATGTCCTGCTGCCTTTACTTCTCCGAGTATTTTCGTCAAAGCATAGGCACTTGTCCCATCGGGTTGATCCGTCTCTTTATATAAACCTGGTACCCGATTTCCCTCGAATACGCAATCCGTGCTGATATGAATCAGTCGGGCACCGATACTGTCCGCTGTTCGCCGGAGAAGATGTGGCAGCAATCCATTGATTTGGTATGCTGCGATCTGATTCTCCCCGGCATGCTGATTCAGTACGCCTACCGCGTTAATAATAACGTCTGGCCGTACACTCCGTACCAGCTGCTCCACCATAAAGCTGTCCTTTACATCCAGCAGCAGACCGCCTTTATTTTCGGGATCACGGGTGGTGTAGAACACGTTATACCCGCTCTGGGTTTGGAAATACTTAACCAGAACATGGCCCGCCATGCCGTTACCACCCAAAATAAGCAGCTTCATTTGATGAACCCCCCGCTTTGGAGAATGCTGCGAATCTCCTCTTTGGACATCAAATTGAACTCCGAGCTAAAGCTGCTGAACGACACCGGAGGGCACTGAGTATAGCGGTCCTTTAATTGAGGAATATTCAGCGTTGGGAGAATAACCAAATATTGCTCGTCATAGACTACCGTCGTCAGGCTTTCAAAGTCACTCATCAGAATTTCATGAATTTTCTCGCCGGGACGCACACCTTTTTCTACAATTTCTACGTTTTCCACACCTGAATCCTCAATGAGCACCTCAGCCAAATCCACAATACGGCAGGTTGGCATGGTCATAATAAAAATTTCCCCGCCGACACTTTCCACCGAGGCTTTGAACAGGAGACTGATCGCATCACGCAAGGTCAGGAAGAAGCGGGTCATGTTCATATCTGTGATCGAAACCTTACCCTTTTGGCGAATCTGGCTTTGGAACAGATGCACCACGCTTCCGTTTGTGCCCAAAACATTACCGCCGCGCACCGTCACGAAACGTGTATCGCTATTCAGCAGATTGGCGTAAACAATCAGTTTTTCTCCAATCGCCTTCGTCATGCCATAAAAATTAGACGGATTTGCGGCCTTGTCAGTCGATATATAAATGACTTTCTTTACCTGATTGGCAACAGCGGCCTCGATCACGTTTTGGGTGCCTACGACATTGGTTTTGAGTGCCTCATAGGGCTGATCCTCACAGACGGGAACGTGCTTGAGCGCTGCCAAATGAAATACATAGTCCACTCCTTGACAAGCGGTAGTCAGCGCATCCTTATCCCGAATATCTCCAATACAGAAGCTGAGTCGTTCATCCTCAAACTGCCTGTTCATGGCAACCTGACTGGATTCTCCACGTGAAAAGATAATGACCTCTTTGGGGTTACGCGGCAGTAACTGGGCAACCAGCTCATGCCCCCAGGAGCCGGTACCGCCGGTAACCAAGATACGTTGGTTTTCAAACATGCCGTTTCCCTCCAAGCAGAAATTTAACTACCTTATCCGACACATCTTCCGCCAGATAGCCCGCAGGACATTGCCACTTATGGGTCATCCCGGTCATTATGGCTACCGCGTTTGCTATAACCTCGCCATCAAGACCAGACACGATATTGCTGCCGCAATCTACCGTTTCCGGCCGTTCGGTCGTCCGGCGCATCGTAACCGTCGGTACCCCCATGACACAGCATTCTTCCTGTACGGTACCACTGTCCGTCAAAGCGCAGCGGGCATGCCGCTCCAGCAGAACGAAGTCAAAAAAACCGAACGGTTCGTGAAATTCCACTAGCGGGTCAAGCTGGATCGGCGGATGGCTTGCGATTCGGGCGGCAGTGCGGGGATGAATACTGCAAATGACCCGCTGCCCGAACTGCTGGGCTACCCGGTTAAGACCATCTAAAATAGCCAGCAAATGCGGTGGATGGTCGACATTTTCAGCTCTGTGGGCAGTGACCAGGAAATATTCTCCCGGCGACAGTCCCAACTTTTTCAAAATTCCACTGCCCGATACCTCTTTCTTATAGTGCTGCATCACTTCGTAGATCGGATTTCCAGTCAGTATAATTCGTTGACTTGGAAAGCCTTCGCGTAGTAGGTGCTGCTTGCTTTGCTCCGTATAAGGCATATTAATGCTGGATATTGCATCAATGACACGCCGATTCTTCTCCTCCGGCACATCCAGATCATAACAGCGGTTCCCCGCCTCCATATGCACGACCGGGTAACCCATACGTTCCGCAAGCAAGGCACATAAGGCGCTGTTCGTATCACCGAGCAATAACACATGATCAGGGCGTTCCTTGTTTAAAATATCCTCCATCTGCGAGTACATGACGGACAACTGTTTGCCCAGTGTCCCCGCTTTCTCCTGAAGTACATAATCCGGGGCACGCAGTCCCAGCTCGCGAAAGAACTGCCCGCTCAGGCTTTCGGTGTAATTTTGGCCCGTATGCACAAGCACATGTTCATCTGCATGGCGGTCCAGCTTCGGAATGATCAGGCTGAGCCGTATAATTTCCGGTCTTGTGCCGAGCACGGTCAATATTTTCATGGTTTTGGAACCCACCTTTGCTGTCGTTGTTTCATTGAATTGTGGCGTTCAATGAATGATAGCCATCCAGCAGACTGGCTGTGCTCCAGCTTAACGTTCATCTCAACGGTCCGGCGTAGATTCACCCGGACCGTTGTTTTGTATGCTGTCCAGCCTTGAGTGTGACTCGCTTCTGCTTGTGCGCGTTGTGCCGTCGTGACCGGTGCTTGAATTTCCGCTTGAGCTTCTGTCTGGACTTGGTTTTCGGATAAAGTCCCTTCGACAACGGGGACCCGTGAATTTTCTTGAGGCGACTCTTGCCGCCGCTTCTCTTATACCTGCGATTCCGCAATCTGGTACGCTTGCGGCCCTTTGGCCATCTCGCCCGAACACTACGCTTGCCGCGGAGCAATTCGGGCGGTGACTCAGGTAAAGGGGATGGTGGTTGTGGCAAGCCCTGAATGGCTGCATATTCGATTGGCGGCAGACCCAGCACAGGCAGTTGACACACCACCGATTCGGGAAATTCTCGAATCGTGCTGGTATATCCCTCCGGTATAGCAGTGACCTGACGCAGTCCTTCGCCTTCCCTCGTCCATACTGGTCCACCTGGCTGCTGAATCAACGGGAACCAATGCGGATGATGACATACCCATTGACTGACCATGAGGTGTAGACTGCTTCGGTAGGAATCAGGTCCGTATACACGTGTAGCCGCACTGTTGTTACGCACACCAATCCGTTCCACTTCCTCGGGATGATCGAGCAGATAGCTCACTTTTTGCGCCAGCATGTCGCTGTTGCCCGGCTCTACCAAAAAATCTGTATTTCCCGTCGCCTCCATCAATTCCACAAGTCCACCCTGCGCAAAGGCTACCACGGGCTTACCGTAAACTAGCCCTTCCAGGGCGGTCAGGCCAAAGCCTTCCTCCACCATACTTGGGATCACAACAATATCCATTGCGCTATAGGCCGTTGACACGGATTCCTCGAATGAATTGAACTGGAAGCGGCGGCTATAACGAGATTGGCGGATTAAAGAGACACATTTTACGTAATATTCCGAGTCCACCGAGCTGCCGATGATCCAGAAACGACACCGCGAATTGGTTTCGCACAGCTTTAGAGCCATTTGGACAAAAGGTAACAGCCCTTTGGCTTCGTAGATAAAGGAAGAAATATAACCAATGCAAATATGAAAATCCCGCAGCCCCAGTTTTTCACGTTTCCTTCTCCGTTCCAGCACATGCTCTTTGGGAGACGGCATATCCATATCCCGGCAGGGAGACAACACCGTATGCGGACGTGTCAGTCCCCCACCATGCAAAGGACGCATTACAGCTTGCGAAATGCCGATGACCCATTGGCTATAGCGATCTATGATAGAAACAGAAACGGGCGTATACGCATTCTGGTTAATGACCTCGGTTATTTTCCAGATCACTGGAATATTAAGCTCTTGGGCAGCCATTGCAGGCATGACGTTCACACAGGTATTGACCAGCACCACATCAGGTCGAGCATGCCGAAGCATTTGGAACAACGGTGCATACGCCACATGGGTCCGCAAATTCTCCGCATCTTGCGCCAATCCCTCATATGGGGTATACATGCCATGCAGCATGAACAGGTTCTGTGTCAGAACGGTGATTCCGCGCTTGCGGGCCATTGAGGTCAGCCGCCCTTCACCAGGCGTTACGAGAATACAATCGAAGTACGTACGCATGTCTAGACAAAATTGCAATAACAGTTTCTCTGCCCCCGTAATACTGCGGACGTTGCTAACATGGCTGAATAGCATCATTTTCGGCTTGATCGGAGTTCACCTCCTTTAAAATAGCAACCATCGGACGTGTGAATCACCTTATGGAAATATGACCGATAACAGTTGGTCAATCCGGTGACCATAGGTGTGCTCCCGCAGGGTTCGTTCCAGAGCACGCAGGGCAATCTCATGGCGCTCTTTTTCATGCGTTAAATAAAACTCAACCTTCTCCAGCAGTTCCTGCTGAGAGCTGTAGGTCTCTATCTCTTCCCCCGGCTTGTAAAAACGAGCCAGATCATCTCTTGTATCTGTCAGTTGCAACGTGCCACTGGCAGAAATTTCAAACGTGCGCGGGTTGGGCGAAGCCCCTGGAATTTTCAGTGAGTTGTTGTTCACCGAATCATCCTGATGGGAACGATGAAGATTAATTACGATTTTGCTGCCGTTATACGAATCATTGGTCTCGACCGGAGACATCCAGCGACCCAGCTCAATTTTGTCACCATACGACTGATAATCCGGGAGACGATCCCACCAGATTCCGTTGATTTTAATGTTACGGGCCATGAGCTGAGGCATAATCGGATTGAAGAAATAGATGCGGTTCCAGTAGGCTGAGCCTGTAAACCCAATCTCACGTCGTACCGAAGCGGGCGAGCTGAGTGGGAAATAGTGAGTCAGAAATGCCCCAAAGGGCAAATAGTGCACAGACGTGCAACCCAACTGACGGTACAGCTCCAGGCAGTTCATTTCTAACGTGAACACATAATCATAATTCGTAACGATTTTGGTCGTCGTGTCGGTGTAATACGGATCGTCCGTTAGCCAGATGGCGGTGGGGATGCCCAACTGGCGTACCGCAGTAACCTGCTCCAACGGAAGATCCATTCCATCCAGTGCCAGCATCAGATTCGGACGGAGCTGAGCGGCAATATCTCCTACCGGCTGACGTGGGTCTGTTACGGTAACCTGAGCCGTCATGCTTTGCAACGTGGTAATGACCGCCTCATCCAGCGGAGAATACGGAAGGCCTTTGCCGGAGACGACATACAGTACATGGATTTGTCGAAAAGGGAAAACTGCTTTCATCCGCCCAACAATTGCGTTAGCACGTCCGCGCAGATATCCTTCGTCGTATCCGTCATGCACTCCCGCAATTCTCCCCCTTTCCCAGGAGGCTGCCGCCGTCTGGTGAACAGCCGGGTCATACGGTCCTGTCGTAGATATCGTCATCACTTTCACTCCTCACTGTTTATGGTGTTTACTTTAGGCCATCGCCTTGTCCAGCAGTTCTTCCATGCGATTGGAGTACATATGCTTTTGCATAGTCGTGTGCAATGCGCGCCAGGCCATGCGTTCGCGTTCCCAGTCATGCTTGAGATAGTAGTCCAGCTTCACTTTCAGCTCCTCTGCTCCAGAGAAGGTTTCAATGTCATAGCCTGGTCGGTAATAACGGCTCAAATCCTTCCGAATATCCGTCATTTGAAGCGTGCCGCAAGCAGAAATTTCGTATGTCCGAGGATTGATGGACTCCGCTGAAAGCTGGTGTGTATTCCGATTATCCAGTCCGGGGTCTGTCGGGCGGTGCATATTGATGACAATTTTGGAGCCGTTATAATATTGAGCGGTCTCTTCCGGCTCCATAAAACCTGGACGGATAAAGCGTTCCAGCACATCCCGCCGGGTCAGCCGATCCCAGTGCCCACCTACGATCAGCACTCTTTTGTCCGCCAAGAAGGGAGCAAGGTAGTCGAACAGCTTCACACGGTTCCAGAAGGCATTTCCAATGAAGCAAATATCATGCTGATGTTCCCGCTCTACCCGCCGGGGATAAAAGATACGAGTTGACGCAGCCAGCGGCAAATAGTGAACCCTCGTTACTCCCTGATCGCGATAAAACGGCAGGCAAGAAATTTCGTGCGTAAATACGACATCGTAGGATTGACAAATCAACGCCGTATCCTCCGTAAAGTAAGGATCATCTACAAACCATATGGCCGTCCGAATGCCTAGGGCTCGTATTTGCTGTACCTGCTCCAGATGATCCGCCGGAAAAACATGCAGCCCGTTCATGACCAGCACGAGGTCTGGACGTTGAGCCTCGGCGTCAGCTAGCATCGTAGCAGGCGTACCGATGGCGCATGAGCTGCATATTTGGCCTAATGCCTCTTGCACACCTGTGTCTATAGCTGCGAAACCTTGCGGAATATATAACACTTTCAAATGACGAACAGCAGGCTGTATTGCCACGACCTGTGACAGAGCAGCCGTGCAACCGCCCATTCTGCGTCCTTCCCGATAGCCGCATCGGTACGCTTCGCGTTCATTTCCGCTTTGTTGATCGTTCACATCCTTCACCCTGTCCTGTTATAGGATAAACTTCTGTCACTCCTAAACTATATGCGGAGGGGTCAAACGCATCATGGACGACTGCCACTGCCCGGACAAAATTGGCGTTTGCCCGTCCAACTGCCGAACCGCAAATAACCCCAAAGCTGTTAGCTTCGGGGGAGAACAGTAATAGATGATTTGCACAGTTTACTGAGCTTTGTAAGCGAGCTGGTGTCCATCTTCATAACCTTTGGCAAAGCCTGAATTGAAACCCTCGTTGTAAGCTGCATCATATCCCTGCTGAAATGCCTGCGGATCATGCTCCAATACAACAGTCCCGGGCTGTGGATTGTCCGCAGAAGGGGCTGCCGCCGGGTTAGCTTGAGGTTTTTTCCGCCGCCGCAAAAGAGGATGTCTTCTACGTGCAGAATGAAGTCCTCTTTTACGGCGTCTTAGAGCAAGGAGACGTCTTCTTCTCCGTTTTAATCTCCGCATGCTGGAACGCCGGGCATCTTTACGTCTTTTGCGGGCTTTGTCCCGAGTGGCGCGTTCCCACCTTGTACTCATTTTCATTCCTCCTTTGCTTTCTCGTGGTGGTTTCATTTTTCTGAACAGGCACATGGAGCCACGGCTTAGTCGGTTTCCCATATACCTGTCGTCTTAATGGAATACCCGCCAACATTTGCGTGATTTCTCCCTGGTAGTTGCTGAGTATACGAATGGTTTCTTCCAGACGGGTAGCCGACATATCCGCATGGGGCGTCAAGTCCGCAAGACTGGTCAGCATCCGAGCAACGGCGTGCTGGCTGGCAGCAATAGACTCCATCATATCCAGCTTGATCTCACGTTCACGCCTCATGCTCATTAGTTCATATCCCCCGAGCCCATTCCTCCCATCATCCCTTCCATGCCGCCACCCTGCTGCTCATCCTGATCCAGCAATGCTTTGAGATTGCTGCAAAGTCCAGTCTGAAGCCTCGTTAATCCCTCCAGCATTTCCACCATTTGCTCGTGAATCTCCAAAGGTCGTCCCAGCTGTTCTTCATCGGTTTCAAAGGCGTGGGGCGCCAGATGGTTCAGCGCCCAATTACGCACTTTTTCTGCTTCGACCGCCTTGGCCTCCAGAATCATAGACACATTCCGCTGCATTTTGGAGGCTGCGTCCAGCATGTGAATCATTGCTTGTTCCCTACTCATGTGTTCACTCCCTGCCCTCGGTTGTTACGTTACTCCTCTTCCGGGTATGCCGTTTCCTTCACGACACGAACGAGCATTTCAGCCATTGCTTCCTGAAGATCGGCAATACCGTTCAGATAGGCCACAATGCTTTTGTTTACTTGTCCCGAGCTGTCGAGAATGCCCGGAATTCCATCAAAACGCGGCTCCTCATCTGGCAGTTCATGTATGATCTGCGCCATGCGCACAACCACCTGACGTTCCGCATCCAACAACCTTGACATCTGCTGCTGCGAGTGCGAAATGTGGATCAGCAAATCATCTAACTCGTTATGCATAAGCCCCTCCTTTATGTGCTCCGCCGTGCGGAACGCACGAATTACCTACGGGCTTTCCGCTACTACAGCGTATGCCGCAGCGAGTAGTCGGTTCCGCCTAAAAGCGCCTATTCAGATCATTACAGATGCCCGTGCAGCACTGGTGGAGCAATAATAGGCTGCTTCTCCACCAAAGCCGACAAATCTCCGGGAGACAAAAACTGAATTCGGTAGTCCTCTGCCCGCCAGCTCATCGCAGCGTACAGGGTAAGGAACGGCCTTTTCCAGCCGTTACCGATTTGATACAGTTGCCCGCCCTCAGCATACAATACCTCGATCCATCGCTTGCGTTGAGCCGGTATATTCAGTGTGGGCAGCATGGACATGTTCTCCAGATCGGGAGCCGCCAGTAAAGGAATGGGTTCCTCTGGCGGCTCAGCTACAGGTGCATCAATGCTGCCGGAAACTGTGGCCTCCGGCTTCCCTACCAAGGGAAGCACCAACAAATCCAGCTGAGACACTCTAACAGGGCGCACATTTTCACCTCCCGCAGCACTGACTCCATGCAGATACCGCCTTCTTCCCGGCTCTAACCGAAATACTGCTCCAGACGGTCCCTGAACAACCGCTCCGATGGGATAAAAGCTTGCCGCTGATACGTGTGTTTCCTTACCTGTTGATATCTGGCCGTCCGTCTCCGCTGTACTGAATTTCAGGTTGTGGAACAGCTTATCCGCGTCCCCCCACTTTTGTACAAAAAAGGATCGGTTCCGGCTGCTTTCCTCCATTGAACCGCTTTTTTCGGTCGTTTGAGGAAAAGCATACACCGTATCCCGATCTCTTTCCTCATAATGGATAAAAGCATCTCCAGCAATTGCCATACGTATCCCCAACAAACGCACACGCAGTAGCCAATCTGCATGGGCTTCCTGAGTACTGTGGCAGCCTTCGTCCCAGTAGCCCGTTTTTTCCAGTGTCTCTCTGCGCAGCAATAAACAAAATCCGGCTAAGCTTTCGGTCTCTCGCCATGCATCCGGGTTAGGCATATTGTAGGTCATGGCAAATTGACGTGCTCCATTTTCGTTCATATAAGGAACCTCAATCTGCTGTTCTTTGAATGGACCATTCGTTACAGGCCCAACAACACCGATACGCGGATCGCTGTATAAACACGCTAACAACCGATCCAACCAGCCGGGGGTCACCATGGAGTTTTGATCCAGTACCACAATAGTTGTGCCTTTTGCCATCATCAGCCCCTGATTCAGGCTACCTATCATTTGAACATCCTTTTTTAGCAGTGCATAACGCACAGCGATGCTTTTACGGAGCAAATAGGTGGATGTCCCGTCCGTCGAGCCGCAGTCCACCACAATAATTTCGTGAGGATGGCTCGTATTCTCCTCAATACGGTGAATGCATGCACGGAGCTGTTGAAGCTGATTGCAGGACGGAATGATAATACTGACGCCTTCAAAAACCTTGCCGAACGAAGCCTGGCCCAACCTGTTGCCTTGCTCCTGACCCCTTTTATATCCTGACCAATAGCCTTTCTTTCCGAGCCGCTTGCTGTGTTTCCTTTGCATATTCAGGCGTTTCATGCCGTTCACTCCTCCGGGTGGCATTATGCCTATACTATATGCCTGGCCCGGCCGGATGGTGTTTCATTGAAATTAGGGTAGAAGTCCTTTCATTTTCACTCCAGCTTCCTGAAGGGAATCGAAGGTTCCTGCGTCGCTCCAATAGCGCCGTAAAATATCATATTCCAGCCTGCCTTCAGCGGCATAACAGTTGTTAACATCCGTGATTTCAAGCTCACCCCGTGCCGAAGGTGTAATTTGCCGGATCTTATCGAACACGGCAGTATCGTACATATAGATACCCGTAACGCAATATTTGGATTGGGGATGCTGCGGCTTTTCTTCAATCCGCGTAATGCTCTCCGGGCGCTCAGGATCAAATACGGGTACCCCGTAACGACGAGCATCTGCCACCTTTTTCAACAACACTCTGGCGCTCCCCGGGGGCTGTTGCTTGAACCGTTCGATCACAGGTCCCAAGTCTTCCTTGAACAAATTATCACCTAACAAAACAGTGAATTTCTCTTCTGCCTGCATATAGCTTCTTGCCAGTTCGAGTGCTTCCGCAATGCCGCCCGCCTTTTCTTGAATCCGGTATGTCAGTTGGACACCATAATCGCTGCCACTGCCCAAAAAATCGGTATACAGTCCGGCCGATTGTTTACCAATAATAATAAGCATATCGGTGATCCCCGCCTGTCGCAGCCTCTCGATACCATATACGATCATGGGATACTTGCCGACCGGAAGCAGATGCTTGTTGAGTAATGTAGTCAACGGATGAAGGCGCGATCCGGTTCCTCCTGCGAGAATAACCCCTTTCATATCTTCCTTCCTCCTTCGACAGCATGTTCAGTGCATACAACCCCAGCGTTTCCAGTTTCGATGAACATTCTGGGATCTATACTCCATTTCTCTATAAACAAACGATAGTTCCGCTCGATCAGCTCTTCCATCCAGGAAGTTTCCGAGCGTGAGAAGCTCGCATTCCCCTCGTGATAGACAAAACAGTCGTTGCACATGAGCAGCTTGTAGCCATGCACGCGTGCGCGTAGACAATAATCGTCATCCTCATAATGTCCGGGGCTGAACCGTTCATCCAGCAATCCGATCCGTTCCATCAGATCGCGCCGGAACAGCAAACAAAATCCGACCAACCGCTTGACCTCCTGCCATCTGGAGGGATTACTTGCATTATTCTGCTCCGCATATCTCAGACAACTGGCCAAATCTCCTTCTAATCCGTGTATCTGCTGAATACCGCTGACGTAATTCGTCACCGGTCCCACCAATCCCACTATGCTTTCGCTCTGCAATGCAGCCAACATATTCGATAGCCATCCCCGCGTAACCGTCACATCATTGTTTAAAATAACGAACTGGTCACCGGAAGCCAGCCGGAGCCCCGTATTACATGCTGCTGGAAAGCCTCTGTTTTCAGGAAGACGTATGCTGATCAGCCGCTCGGATGCGCAAAAATCATCCGTTCCGTCATTCGAAGCGTTGTCCACAACAATGATTTCATACGGTACATCTATCGTATGTGTCCGAATCGCCTCAATGCACGGCTTTAACAGATGCAGGCCGTTATAAGTCGGAATAATGATGCTCGTCAGACTCATTGTGCATTCCTCCCTTTGGCAACGTCTACCCGTGTTGGAACAGGCCCGAGCGGGGAATACCCGGCTACCTGAAACACCGCCGTCAGTGCCTCTGCATGATCACCGACGATCAACTGTTCCATAGCGTTCCCTTTGCCAACATTGAAGGTCCGCTTACGGTTTGTTTTAATGACATCGACAGCATGTACTGCCGCCACGATCATGCCATGGAGAATTGCCATGGCGTGGGCTTTTGGCGGTACGGCAAGCACGGCTGAGCCAAGCTGAGCCAGTAAACGCCGAGATAATGCATGCGGTACGGCAGTCAATGAGCTTGCTCCCAGATCCGGCCTGCGTAGTACGCGATTCAGGAATGCTTTGCACCGTGTCACGCTGTCCTGCTGGGCATAGGGCGGCAAATGTCTGCCCAGATCATTAAGCGCAACATCCGTTCCCTGATCCACCGCGTGGAGAAAAGGTAACAAATCAGATGCTGGAATCGGCAAATCTCCGTCCACGAACAGCACAATATCAGCCTGCGTCATACGCGCGCCTACTGCACGGCCAACATCATGCCCCAGTCGATCCGGCACGTTGACGAGAGTCACACTGGGATGATGTTTGGCTACGGTGGAGCGCGTGCCGTCCGTGCAGCCGTTCAATACGACAATGATATCCGTAAACGGAAGTTTTTCCAGCTCGCCCAGTACCCGGTCAATCGTTGACTCTTCATTACAGGCGCTGACCACAGCCGCTGCCGTTCCCTGTAACACAATATCTCCCGGAACTTCGCGTTCCACAGGCGGAGTCACTTCGGTCATTCCTTTCGCCCGAGGTGTGGGCTTTCTCACCCTACGGCTATGCATTGAAGTCGTCGTTCCTCGTTTTCGCTGAACACGTCTGATCCCCCAGCTCGGTTCTTCACGCTTCCCTCTGCGATACTGTCTACTCACAGTTTCACCTCGTCTCTGATCCGTTTGCGCCCCAAATCCGTATATCCCGCACGCGTTCCCAGACGCGATGTAAGCCAGGCAATGGCATCCAGATGATCCTGAACAATTACATCTGCCAGCGGGTCCTTGCCGTTCTGTTTTTTACGTGTCGCATTTATTTTACCGACAGCTATTCCATATACAGTCACCACTCGTAACCCGGAGGCGATGGACATAGCTTGAAATAAAGGAGGTTTCTCCAAGGGCTTTAGACCTATTTCCTTTAGAGCCTTTTGACTTATGGCGTGTGGAATGCCAGTCATAGATGCTCCCCCTAAATCAGCACGATTCGACAAGATATTCAATACATGCTTTGCCTCCACTACAGGATGTACGGGCGTACGTTTCACAGGTCCATGGTAATCATTCAGCACCACATCCGCCCCTGCACATATGGCGTGTATAAACGGCCGGAGTCTAACGCAGGGAATGACGATATCCCCATCCAGGAAAAGCAGGATCTGTCCGGATGCCGCCTCCGCTCCAATACGACGGCCAACATCATGTCCGAGCGGTTCCGGGAAAGAAAGTACACGAGCTCCCGCCGCTGCTGCCACCTTCGCCGTTCTATCGTGTGATCCGTTCTCAACGACGATAACCTCTGTATGTGGATGGACACGGCGCGCTTCGCGAATCACAGCTCCGATTGTTTTTTGCTCATTCATGGCCGGGATAATGACAGATACGAAAAACTTTCCCACTGATGACAGTTCAGATGGTCGCTCTTCTCCGCTCTGTGCCCCTCTCTCCGTGTCGAGTACCTCCCTCATGGCAGGGGCTACCGGATTCTTATGCATGTTCGGCATTCGTAACGGCAGCCACATCTTGGAATGATAGTAAGCGCCGGAATGCCGCCTCCGTTTGATCTTGTATCCAGCTCTTCCCTGCTTCTTCATGCTCCCGTCTCACCTCCCTTCCTGCTGTATAGATGGACAGCATGATTAGGACAGTTCAACATAACCTATGCGGTCCAAAAGCCGTGTGTAACGGCAATCGTGGAGTCTTTTCGACACAGCAATTTTCGACTTTATTTTACAAAACTTATTAATCCTATTAAATAAATGAGTTATTAGGGTCTAAAGAATCATTTTGGATAAATTTGTGACATAGATCTTCTCGTCCGTCATTCTCTGTGCTAATATCAGAGCCAGATGATGGGAGTTCAAAAAATCAACATTTGTTTTTTTTGCATAAGTCATTTTTTCCATTATCCACCATTATTCTATTTTCTTTATATACGACAGGAAAGGAGGAGTTTGTCACCTTTTTAGGCTACATGCTTCATATTGCAGTACCCTCTTTTCACGTACGCTTCATGAAAAACACTTCGGTATTTCTCTTCATGTTCCATTTTCTTCTATTCCAGACGACAACACGACCTACATAAATGGCGCAATGCCTTATTCAAGACAGGATGATTCATCCTGACATTAATCGAGGAGAGTGAATTTTTAATGAAAAAAGTATGGGTTTCGCTTCTTGGAGGAGCTATGTTATTAGGGTCTGTCGCGTCTGGTGCATCAGCGGAGAGTTCCGTTTCGGGGCCAACTCAGCTTACACCGACTTTTCACGCCGAGCAATGGAAAGCCCCTTCCTCGGTATCGGGGGACGACATTGTATGGAGCTATTTGAATCGGCAAAAGAAATCGTTACTGGGTGCGGACGACTCCAGTGTACGTGAACAATTCCGAATCGTTGATCGCACAAGCGACAAGTCCGGTGTGAGCCATTATCGGCTGAAACAGTATGTAAACGGGATTCCCGTATATGGAGCTGAACAGACTATTCATGTGGGCAAATCTGGTGAGGTCACCTCTTACTTAGGAGCGGTGGTTACTGAGGATCAGCAAGCTGAAGCTACGCAAGGTACAACTCCAAAAATCAGCGCTTCTGAAGCGGTCTACACTGCATATAAAGAAGCAGCTGCACGGATTGAAGCCCTCCCTACCTCCGACGATACGATTTCTAAAGATGTTGAGGAACAAAGCAGTGTAAGCAAAGACACTTACGCCGAAGCAGCTAACAACGAAAAAACGCTATCTACTGATAAGGACGAGCTGAGTCTTGATAAAGCATCTGCCCTGAAAGATAGCAAAATTGAAGCGGTGGAAGCAGAAAAAAGTTCCATTGCCAAAATCGCTAATCTGCAGCCAGAAGTAGATCCTAAAGCCGATCTGTACTTCTATCCTAAAGGGGATGACCTGCAGCTGGTTTATGTAACAGAAGTCAATGTTTTAGAACCTGCCCCACTGCGTACTCGCTACATTATTGATGCCAATGATGGCAGCATCGTATTCCAGTATGACATTATTAATGAAGCGACAGGCACAGGTAAAGGTGTGCTTGGTGATACCAAATCATTCACTACGACTGCTTCCGGCAGTAGCTACCAGTTAAAAGATACAACACGCGGTAACGGGGTTGTGACCTACACGGCCTCCAACCGTCAAAGCATCCCAGGTACCATTCTGACCGATGCCGATAATGTATGGAATGATCCAGCCGGCGTGGATGCCCATACGTATGCTGCCAAAACATATGATTACTATAAGGCCAAATTTGGACGCAACAGCATTGACGGACGCGGGCTGCAACTCCGTTCGACAGTCCATTACGGTAGCCGTTACAACAACGCCTTCTGGAATGGCTCCCAAATGACTTATGGAGACGGGGACGGTAGCACATTTATCGCATTCAGCGGGGACCCCGATGTGGTAGGTCATGAACTTACGCACGGTGTCACAGAGTATACTTCGAATTTGGAATATTACGGAGAGTCCGGTGCATTGAATGAGGCTTTCTCGGACGTCATCGGTAATGACATTCAGCGTAAAAATTGGCTTGTAGGCGATGATATTTATACGCCAAACATTGCAGGCGATGCTCTGCGCTCTATGTCCAATCCTACCCTGTACGATCAACCAGATCACTATTCCAACTTGTATACAGGCAGCTCCGATAACGGCGGCGTTCATACGAACAGCGGTATTATCAATAAAGCCTACTATCTGTTAGCACAAGGTGGTACTTTCCATGGCGTAACTGTAAATGGAATTGGCCGCGATGCAGCGGTTCAAATTTACTATAGTGCCTTTACGAACTACCTGACTTCTTCTTCCGACTTCTCCAACGCACGCGCTGCTGTGATCCAAGCAGCAAAAGATCAGTACGGTGCGAACTCAGCAGAAGCAACTGCAGCTGCCAAATCTTTTGACGCTGTAGGCGTAAACTAAATCATATACGCTATAATCCTCATATCCCGTCCATAGACCTTTGCCGTTGTGCAACTGTCACTTGGCCCTGACTCATACAATGGACGAAAAAATAGGGGTGCAGTGTACAAGTCTGCGCCCCTTCCCCCCTTATTTATGGCGTCCCCTCAAAGGGGCGCCCTTTTCTTGTTCATCGGGTCCCTTCGATCATTTTCGACTAAATAAGACAAATAAACAGTAAATCAGGGACTAAAGATTCATTTTGGGGTATTTTGTAAAATTAACCTTCTCGTTCGACAACCTCTGTGCTAATATCAGAGCCAAGACGATGAGATTGCAAAAAAATAAACCTTAATATTTTACATAAGGTAATTTTTATCCCATCCTCTTCACGTTTCAAAGGAGCAACAAGACTTACATATATGACGCAAGGCTTCTGCAAACAGGGTGTTTTTCACCCCAATATTAATTAGGGAGAGTGAGTATGAATTGAAAAAAGTATGGGTTTCACTTCTAGGAGGAGCTATGTTATTAGGATCTATAGCACCGGGGGCCTCCGCAGCTGAAAATTCTGTTCCCGATCCGACTCAGTTTACGCCAACATTCCAAACGGTGAACTGGAAGTCCCCTTCAACGGTAACAGGCGACAATCTGGTCTGGAGCTTTTTAAATCGACAACAAAAAACATTATTGAGTCTGGACAATACCCACATCGGTTCCCATGTGCGCGAGCAATTTCGTATCGTGGATCGTACCAGTGACAAATATGGTACAAAGCATTATCGGTTAAAACAATACGTAGACGGAATTCCCGTATTTGGAGCCGAACAGACCATCCATGTAAACAAGTCTGGTCAAATCACCTCTTATTTGGGAGCGGTCATTTCAGAAGATCAACAAGCCGATGCTAAAGAAAATACAACTCCAAAAATCAGTGCTACTGAGGCTGTATATACGGCATATGAAGATGCAGCTATACGGGTTCAATCTCTCTCTTCCTCCGTCCAAATCGTTACTGAACCTTACGAGGATACAAGTAGTGTAAGTAAAGACACTTACGAAAAAGCATCTAACAATGAATTATCAATCTCTCTTGATAAGGACTCCTTGGATTTGGATAAAGCAGCTGAACTGGAGGACAGTAAATTGGAAGCGGTAGAGCCTGCATCCTCTATCCCCAAAATTGCCAATCTGGAACCAAGCGTGGACCCTAAAGCAGAACTGTATATCTATCCCGATGGAGACTCAACACGTCTAGTCTATGTAACCGAAGTTAATACTTTACAACCCACTCTGCTGCGCACACGTTACTTTATTGACGCTAATGATGGAAAAATCGTATTCAAGTATGACATCCTTAACGAAGTGATCGGCACAGGGCGCGGTGTATTCGGTGATACCAAAACATTTGAAACAACAGCTTCGGGCAAGAAGTATCAACTAAAGGATACGACTCGTGGTAAAGGAATCCTAACTTATAACGTCCACAACACCGAGACGCTCCCCGGCACCCTGTATACAGATTCAGATAACGTATGGGAAGATCCGGCTGCGGTGGATGCCCACGCTTACGCTATCCGCACTTACGATTATTACAAGGATAGATTTGGACGCGACAGCATTGACGGGCATGGCATGGCCATCGCTTCGGCAGTCCATTACGGCGCAAAGAACTACAATAATGCCCACTGGGGCGGCACTCATATGCTTTACGGAGACGGAGACGGCACGTTATTTGCCCCTTTCAGCAGCGACCTTGAAATTGTTGCCCATGAGCTGACACACGGTGTGACCGAGCATTCATCAGGGCTCGTGTATTTCGCTGAATCTGGTGCATTAAGTGAAGCCATCTCAGATATTATAGGCAACGACATTGAGCGTACCAATTGGGACTTCGGCAAAGTCGCTTATACCCCTAATATTAAGGGCGACGCCATTCGCTCCCTTTCCGATCCTGTCAAATACGGTCAAGTCGATCACTACAGCAATCTCTATCCTGATCCTAACAACGAGGATTATGGTGGAGCCCATATTAATAGTGGCATTATTAATAAAGCCTACTATCTACTGGCACAAGGAGGCACCTTCCATGGTGTCAAGGTAGATGGAATCGGACGTGATGCAGCCGTATATATTTATTATAATGCCTTCACCAATTATCTGACTTCCACGTCTAACTTCTCCACCGCGCGTGCCGCTGTTATCCAAGCGGCCAAAGATAGTTATGGTGAAAATTCAATAGCCGTAACCTCTGCTATTAAGTCTTTTGACGCTGTAGGTGTGAGATAAGTAATAAATACAAACTTCCCCGATATTACAAGTTTTCCCCCTTCCCTCTTATGTATACGGCGTCCCACTGTGGGACGCCTTTTTCTAGTATGAAGTTGATTATTGGCAACTTATATTCCTGGCTTCTTATTATTGCCCCATCGCGATCCAAAGGACCAACCCTTCACATATCGGACCTGAGTGTATGCGTTCCACAGTAAGTACTGCTGAATACCTCTGACGTTGTGTGACGGATACCAGCACTCCCGGTATACTCGCACTGGCAGTGATTACATATTGTGTATCTATAAAAGGCTTCTCAAATATAACGCTCACTTCGCCCCTATCCGCTCGTGCGGGGAGGTGAAAAGAAATGCTCCCATATTGAGATGAAGCTATATGATCGTCAGAAGCCTCGTCACTGGTCGCTGATTCGTCGTGAATGGCATTCAAGTCTAATTCTTTCTCCGTATCGAAAGCTGGATCGATATCTTGCTCAGGCAAGACCACGCGTTGCTTTGGGCGGTGTCTTCCTTCCGCAATGTGAATACTGGTTATGGAACAATCCAGTAGCGAATCTTGCTCTGCCTGATCTTCCGTCGTAATAGACGGTATGTCGTTATCCGTCCTGTATTCCGTATCTGACTCAGGCACAGACAACAGCAGTACAGATGCTCGATTCATCTGCATCGCTTCCTCTAGCGTTTTGGGAAGCTTATGCTTCTTCCATGCCGCTTCCTCTATAGCTTGAACCGAGGTATCCTTCTCTACGGGGGCAGGGGCAGGGACCGTTTCCATCCCACGTTGGCTCGGTCTATGACTGCCGGAAGTCGAAGCCGCTTTCTCCTTGTTAACACGGGGTGAGGGAACCGCATTGGGAAGGTTACGCCGCGCTGTTCTTTTATCCTTAGGGCTATGGTTCGTACGATGGTTCATGGTGATCGCTCCTTTGGCACAGGAGTGAACCAGCGGTCGCCCCGCTTCATTCACCCGGCTGGAAATCATGGCTAATGCCTATAAGATAGCCTATGCGCGTAACAGCGCCTACGTCACTCCGTTGCGCAGTCCGTTATGATTTGTGCCCAGCGTTGTGCTGAGTGCTGCCATAAAAATCGTCTTCGTACCTCGTCAAGCCCGGCTTCTCCCATCCGTCGTCGCAAGCCAGGTTGCTGGAGCAGCCTGATGATGGCATCGGCCATTTCCTGCTCACCGTGAGACGGATACACAAGCCAGCCTGTCTCGCCGTGTTGTACAACTTCCGGAATACCGCCGATTCGTGAAGCGACCACAGGCACTCCTGCTGCCATGGCTTCCAGATTGACCAGCCCGAAGGCCTCATCCTTCACTGAAGGAACAACGGTCACATCGGCTAGCTGATATAGCGAGGCCAATGCTGGATGCGGAACATAATCTAGGAATTGCACATGCTTCCCCAACCTTAGTTTACGCATCTGCCGATGCAACGACGTCGTGTACGGCGTGAGGCGATCATGCCCGTAATAGGCACTGCCTGCAATGAGCAGCAGTACGTCCGGGCAGGTGCGGACGACATGCCGCAGGGCCTTGAGCAGTCGGTGAACGCCCTTTCCTGGCATCAGTCTGCCCGCGAATAACACGATTTGGCGGCTTGACCAGCCGAAATCGTCCAATCGCGCCGATCTGGCCGCTTCTGCTGCAGGAGTCCACCTTGGCAGGAAATCGCCAGGATGGATACCCAGCTTGTTTATGACGATGCGTTCCCTGACCGCGTCGGGACAGTCAGAAGCTACGATTGCCCCCAAATACGCACTGTTCACGATAATGCGATCCATCGATGCCAGCAGCCTACCCATCTCCTCCCGTTTGAGGTGGGGCTCCCGGATGAACGTGGTCGAATGCAAAGTCAGCACAACCCGACTATCGGGTAAAGCCTCGCGAATTGCATACGCAACTGCTGGACGGTTGTGTACATCTACTACCGCTGGTAACCATCTCTTTAAATCAGCAATCACCTCAGAAATATAACCTGCTCCCCGCTTATAACGCATGCAGGGAATTCCGTCGACATCGCCATGATCAGGTGCCTCTGCTCCCTTTATGCCATAGATCTGCGCTTGGAGCTCATGACTAGCCAACGGTACCATGTGGGCAATTACCCGCTCCACAGAACTGCTGCGGGGCGAAGGTATAACAAAGGAGCCCGGTGTAACGACTGCTACCTTCGGCCTCTGCATCACCTCACCTACTTTCTGACCCTATTCCAACACTCTTCAACAATCATCTTGTATCATATCGTCCGCCTCCCTGAAAGGTGCCTCGCTTCTAACTTTGGGCTTACCGCAAGGCTAGCGTCCATGCCTGGCCGATCTTTGATACATATGATGGACTAGAATCACAGTATGATCAGTTGGAGTGACTACAAGGAGGGCGGACATACTCATGTTGCATGTCGGCGTCATGCTCAACCCGGCAACCTACCGGGGCATTCCCGCCATGAGGACGCGATATGAATCTATCGCCAATTACGAGGACGCCGGGTTAAGCTACGAGCTCATCCCCTGCTTTCTTCGTCTGGAGGATATTCATATAGCGACCGGAACATGCCGGGCTTTTGTTAAACACGGCAACGAGTATCGGCAGATGACTCTTCCGTTGCCGCCGGTCATCCACAATCGGACTCTCTATCGGCAAAATGAAAATGCTAGCGATATCAACAAGCTTGTACAAAAGGGATTCTATATTTTTAATGAACAAAACCGTTTCCACAAAGACCATATACATGCAATTCTGCAAGAAGACCCTTTGCTACGCATCCACCTCCCCAAAACATTGCAAGGCAACCTTTCCTCCATCCATACCTTGATGGAGGAAACCGGAGATGTTGTAATTAAACCCAGTAGCGGTAGCGTAGGTAGAGGAATTATGCGTCTGCGGCATTCCCGCGGAGGCTGGACTTTGCAATGTGCTCATCCGGCTATACCTGAGCGTTGGTCCACACTACGTTTGAATGTTGGGGAACTCCCATTATTTCTACACAAACGACTGCTGCATGTGCCTCATATCGTACAGGAAACCATACCGCTTGCTTTGAACAATAATCGTCCGTTTGATGTCCGTGTGTCAGTTCAGCGCGGATATGGCGGTATCTGGGGTGTGACAGGCATGTATGCTAAAATTGCTCCTTCCCACACCTTCGTTTCCAATGTTGCACAGGGCGGTACGGCCCTTTCCCTACTGGAGGTATTATCACAAACCGAGACGGTTCAGACTTCGAACGCAGTCCGGCTGATGAATGAATTGGAGCGACTCTCGTTACAAATCGTGCACCGACTGGCACAAACCCTTCCCCGTCTCGCCGACGTCGGTCTGGATCTGGGAATTACCCATGAGGGCAAGATTGTTTTTATCGAATGCAACGGTCGTGATCAGCGCTATGGCTTCAGCCAGGCGGGCATGCACAATGTCTGGAAAGAAACATACACTCAGCCGATGGCTTACGCTCGTTGGCTTCTCGAACGGATGCCTTCGTCAGACACCGAACGTTCACCAGGCCGTCCACTGTATTGATTTACGTCACATTCTGTGTCAATATAGTTCAGAGCGGCCGGACAGGTTCCGGCCAAGACGGCTCGGAAATGAACAAGGGGGATCTGTAATGGCAAAACAGTGGCTGCGGCTCATGACGGAGCTATCATCGCGCAAGTGGGTGTGCCGGATTGTAGGCTCCTTCGCGCAAAGCGGTGCAAGCCGACTTTTTATCCCCACCTTTATACGTACGTACCAGATCCAGACGCATGAGGCGGAACAGGAATGGAAGGAATACCGTTCCCTGAACGCCTATTTTACACGCAAATTAAAAGCGGGCATGCGCCCGATTGATACGAACGCCGAGGTGATGACCAGTCCGGTGGATGCACGGATTACTTTCACTGGCCCAATTACGTCCGGCACTCTTTTGGATGTCAAAGGGCAGGACTATACGCTGGAAGAGCTTCTTAACCGCTCTCCGCGTCTTGAAAAATACACACACGGCTATGCTTTTGTACTCTATCTCAGCCCGACGGATTATCATCGCATTCATGCACCAGTATCCGGTACGCTGGTAGAAAAAGAACATCTGCGCGGCAAGGTATACCCAGTGAATGACTTCGGCTTGCAACATATGCGAGCAGTTCTTAGCCGCAATGAACGACAGATTACGTACATTGCCCATGAATATGGTGAGGTGGCGGTCGTCAAGGTTGGCGCAATGAATGTGAGTAGCATCAAATATACGGATGATAAAGCCGTCTCATGGACAAAAGGAGACGATCTCGCCTATTTCGAATTTGGATCAACTGTCGTTTTGCTAACTGAAAACGGCACGTTTGATCCAGACCCCGCATTGAAGCCGGGGGATGCGGTGAAAATGGGACAACGTCTGGGTTGCTTTCGACATGATCCCAAAGCATAAGTGAATTTACCGTAACCGTATTATAGCTACACATATGAGCATCGGGATCGGATGATGCTAAATTGCTCATAAAAAAAGGACCCGGCGTAACTGCTCGGGTCCTTTTTGGAATTTATCCTTTATATTCGTTATTCGTTAATCCCATTACGCCTAAATCCGAAACAGCTTGTCCACCGTCCATAGCATTACCGGATCTCAGACGGACTTTTCCCCGTATACTGCTTGAATTGGCGGCTGAAAAAAAAGATGTCACGATACCCCAGAGCCTCTGCCACCTCGGTCACATTCATTCCGGCATGTAGTAATAGATGCTGTGCACGCTCAATCCGCATGCTGATAATATGAGATTGCGCGGACACACCCAGCAGCTCCTTGAATTTAATCGAAAAATAACGCGGTGACAGCCCCGCCCGTGCAGCCAAATCCTCGACGCGATGAGGAAGTCCCGGATGCTGACGCACATAGTTGGCCGTTTCCCGAATGACCTCGGTGAGCTGGTTACTGGCCTGTTGCTCCTGAGGCTCCTTGCGGTCCGCACGCAGCAGATGAATCATCAGTTGTTTCAGGATCAGCTTGCCTTCCTCGTCAGCTCCGTAAGCACGCTCCAGACGTAGTCGAACGTATCTGGCAAGCATATGCTCTACCTCGAACGTTTCCTCCAGCATACGGTAGCTTGCAGGGATAAGCTTTGGCTGTTCGATAAGATCAAAATGAATATAGGTAAGTATGAGCGGCTTTTGCGGGTTATGTGTGGCACGGGTATCATCCCCCGGCTTGAACAGGAAGCAACTCCCCTTGCTTACCGGATACGACGTCCCGTTTAAGATCACTGTTCCTTCTCCGCTCCATACATAAAATAAATCATAGTTTGGCATCGGCTTCTCGCGTACCTGCCACTTCCAGCCCGGCTCGCACACAATTTTGGCGAAAGCCGACAACAGGATAAACGATGACGCAGATGTATCCAGCAAAATCTGCACCTCCTTTTGTTCATCTTTGGTTGTCCTTTATCCCGTTAATTTATAATATAAGCTCAGCGCCGTCATTAAGCAAAAAAATGCGCTTTTATGTTCTAGAGGCTTTTGCGTGACGCTTACCGTGTGTAATGCTATAATATGTAATCAAAATGACTTGGAAGGATGAAACGGGAATGAATCCACTGGCAGCGCAGTTAAACCAAAACATTCAGACAGGCAACGAGCATGTATATCAAATGCTTTCTCTTTTAGGGAAAGAAATTTATTTCCCAAAAGAAGGGATTTTGAGTCAGTCCGCAGAGGCAGGGAAGCTTGCTAAAAAGTACAACGCTACGATTGGCATTGCTACTGAAGGCAATGGTCCTATGCATTTGGAGGTCATTCAGGAGAAGCTGTCCGCTTACAATCCCAAGGATTTATACCCTTACGCTCCCCCTGCGGGCAAACCTGAACTTCGTAGTGTATGGCGTGACAAAATGCTGAAGGAAAACCCTTCATTGGCTGGGAAAAATTACGGCCTTCCCGTAGTTACGAACGCGCTGACCCACGGATTGAGCATCGTTGCCGACCTGTTCACGGATGAAGGGGACGCTGTCATTTACCCAGACAAAAACTGGGAAAACTATGAGCTGACTTTCGGTATTCGCCGTCATGGACGTTTGGTGAATTTCCCGTTGTTCACAGAGGATCAACGTTTTAATAGTGAAGGATTACGCGAGGCGCTACTGGCGCAGAAAGAATACGGCAAAGCGATTGTTGTGCTGAACTTCCCGAATAACCCGACAGGCTACACACCGGGAGTGGAAGAGGGTAAAGCGATTGTTGCTGCCATCCAGGAAGCCGCGGAAGCGGGCATCAATGTCGTAGTTGTGACGGATGACGCTTATTTTGGTCTGTTCTTCGAGGACTCCCTGCATGAATCACTATTCGGTCAGTTAGCTGGACTTCATCCGAGAATTCTACCCGTCAAAATTGACGGAGCTACCAAGGAAGAATTCGTTTGGGGCTTCCGTGTCGGATTTATTACCTTTGCTTCGGAACATCAGGATGTACTGAGCGCACTGGAACAAAAAACATTAGGGATTATTCGGGCAACGATTTCGAGCGGTCCTCACCCATCTCAAACCTTCGTCCTGGATGCCCTCAAGTCAACGGACTTTGAACAACAGAAGAAAGAAAAGTTCCAGATTATGAAGGGACGGGCTAACAAAGTCAAAGCGTTGCTCGATAGTGGAAAATACGGAGATGTATGGAGCTACTATCCTTTCAATTCGGGTTATTTTATGTGTCTCAAGCTGAACGGCTTGTCCGCTGAACGACTGCGCACACATTTGCTGGAACAATATGGGGTAGGAACAATTGCGCTGGGTGAATATGACCTCCGAATCGCATTCTCATGTATCGAGGAAGAGTATCTGGAAGACCTGTATGACATTGTTTACCGTGGCGCACAAGATTTGTTGAACACCTAATATGTAACAGATTAAATATAGCATCATTAGCGGTATGCCAGATGTTGCGCATACCGCTTTTTAATGGGCTGAACCATTGTGAATGACACTTCGAAACAAACTATCCTTCAGCAGCGAGCAAAGATTTCTGTGCGAGTGGCAGCAGGATGACTACCTCAGTTCCGACTCCGGGCTCACTCTCATAGTGTATACTTCCGTTCATGGCTTCAATGATTCGAAAGGAGACGACCGTTCCCAGTCCTGTTCCTACCTCTTTGGTTGAAAAAAACAAAGTCCCCACTCGCTCCAGGTGCTCCTGACTCATGCCTTTTCCCGTATCCCTAATATGCAGACATGCCTTCTCTTCCTGAATCGCCAGCTTTATGTATACCCTGCCTCCATCATCCGCAGCTTCGATCGCATTTTTCGTCACATGTATTAACGCCTGTAACAGCTGATTACGATCCATATGTACGTATATTTCATTCCTTAGCTCAGTATACAGTCTTACGCCTTGCTTGGTCGCCATCGGTTTCAAAAGCAAAACAATTTGTTGAACCATGCCAGACAGATCCATCAGCTCTGTGTTCCCAATCTGCGGTCTGGATAAGTTCAGATAGTCGCTAATAATTCTTTCAGCCCTATCGACCTCTGCTAGTGCCAAAGCAATATATCTGCGATTTTTCCCTTCTAGCCCTGACTGAACCATTTGCAGGAACCCTTTAACAACAGTCAACGGATTCCGTACTTCATGAGCCATAGAGGCAGCAAGTTCACCTAACGTATTCAGATGCTCAGCATATTTAACCTTCCTTCTCATTTCTTCCCGTTCCAAACTAAACTCCATCCAGAAAGAGGAGGCTCCAATGCTTAGGAATTGAATCACACCGAACCAGAGTATTGCCCGGATCAGCTCGATCTCATCCTTATCCAGCCTGCCATTGGCCCAGGAATGTATTAACAGAATTATAAGCATGGCAATATTGGTCCATATACTCATTAGCATATTCATGCCCACCCGAAGCAACATACTATTGAGCTGCATAAACTTCTTTCTCACCAAGAGAGGGCCCAAATAACACAACATCATACTGGGAAATCCTACCACAATAGACTCAGGACCTATATACATACGAGCCATCACCATCAGCGTTATATTTAGAAGTCCTGCCTTAGGACCAAAATATAAAACAGAAAGGACCAGAGGAACATATCGAAGATCCCAATATAATCCATACCAGATGTACGAAAACATAAGGCAAAGCACAGAAGACACACCCAACACCCCTCCCATAAGCAACGGGGTATGTTTCCTATGCCGATGATCTGACAAAGAGCTATATACTAATAATGGTACAAACACAAGAAATATGTTCACGAGCAGCTTATCTACCAGCATCTCGTCTTTCCCACTTTCCAAGTGATAATGACTACGTACTTCTTCTATTCTCGATAATACGTGCCTTTTCCTCTCTCCTCCCCTACATCTGATGAAAAATATAAGGCGATTCGGCAACACAACTGAGCATTGGCCCACGCAATCTGAAAATCCACTTCATAAGATACGATGTATCCTTTATCACAATGACCGAGAGGAGAATGAGCATGGGAGCAGAAGAAACAAGAGGCGGTTACGGTGGTTACGGCGCATTTACAAGCACAGGAACAATTCTGGTACTGTTCATTTTATTAGTTATCATCAGCAAAACGATCTTCATATAAGCAGACGATTATCTGCACCCACAGCTACGATAGCAGTGAGCATACAAAAAAAGGCTAATTCGCAGACAGCTCTTGCTGCTTGCGAATTAGCCTTTACTTTATTCACATAGATACACATTACACTTCTTCATCCTGACCGTCCAAACGCCATTTTTTGGCTTGAGCGCCTCGTAACAGGAACACTACTGCAACTCCCCCAAGCAGCGTGAGCAGTGTAGACAGTAGATCTTCCTTTCCTTTTGCCAGAAAAGGAAGCCACAGAACCACAGCAGCCGGCAACGTCAACCGAACAACAAAGTCGAGAAAAGACGCACGACGACTATGCGCAGGAATCGGATATAACTGAAGCCATAACGAATCCTTGTGATACTGCCTTAGTGAAGTGACCTGTACACCAATGAGGAATATGAAAAATAAATATACTGCAATCCCAATCCAGCTAGCATGGGTGATATATATAATTAACAACCCCAGAATTCCAAGCCGAATGACAATACCTGCTGGCTCTGTACGCAGGAACGTCTTAAACAGCAGGTAACGATACGCTCCCCTTCTGTTCCAAGGTATGTCACCTCCCAACCAGGACAGCCAACGACGTGGCGTCACTCTCTGCGTAAGGGCGGGCACATCGACAAACCAGCCCAAAGTGCGCATCACCCGAGCAGCCTGCATACCCTCTGTGCGAATCAGCTTTTCCCAAGCCACTAGCAGCTTGACCGGAAAACGCAGAACAAGCACGTACACCACACCGACCAATATGATAAATGGCACGCTGTGTAGTGGAGGCTGCCATAGCCATGCGGCTACCATCAGCACAGCCAACACCCACCGAAGCAGACGATAGCCTACACTCCCGCCAATCGATACCATGCGAAGCTCTTGCCAGCCGCCGTAGCTGAATAGCAGCTTTAACAGCACGAACAGTAGCAGGGTCAGTAGCAGCGGCTTAGGCGCGGTATCACTGCGAATATACAGCGGCCACACGATAATAGACAGCAATAGCAAACCGAATATTTTATACACCACACCCCGAATCCGGCTGGCCTTAAAATAATCGTGCATCGCGTGCTCCTGTGGACGGAGGAAAACAATATCCGCCGCGTTTAAATACGTACGAAAGCTCGCATGAGCAATCGGAATAGCCACAATAAGCATGATCCAGCGGATGGGCAAATCCGGTGGAGTATGCATCAGCAGCGACGTGTACCATGCGGCAAAGGCAATCAGTGCAAAGCCGAAGACCACCGCCAGACCGCTCTGAATGACATAGCCCAGATAGGGCAGCACCTGTCCCCAGAACGCTACACGTCTTTCTTTATGCAAACGTTGCAAATCCATGCTCATTCCCTGCCCTGTACCAGCTCATAAAATGCATCTTCCAGCGGCATGCCCGGCTTACCCGCCTGTGCTGTCACTTCGTCCAGCGTACCCTGTGCAATGATGGCACCCTGATGAAGTACAATGAAACGATCGCAATAATTTTCAATCGTGGACAAAATATGAGAACTGAGCAGAATGGACGAACCCGAACGCTTCATCTCTAACATAAAGTCAAGCAGGGAACGAATACCAAGCGGGTCCAAACCCAAAAAAGGCTCATCTATGACATACAACGGCGGTCCCGCTAAAAATGCGCACATAATCATCACTTTCTGGCGCATCCCTTTAGACAGGTGCATCGACATACTTCCACTTTTATCCCGCATACGGAACAAGTCCAGCATTTGATCACTGCGTGTGCGGAAATCTGCTTCGCTAACTCCGTACGCTCTGGCCGTGAATTCCATATGCTCCATCACCGTCATTTCAGGATACAGCTCTGGAGATTCAGGTACAAAAGCAATGGCTCCCTGATACTCCTCGGGATTTTCATCCTGCTTATGACCCTGCACACGAATTTCTCCGGCCTGCGGTGTCATCAGGCCCAAAATATGCTTCATGGTCGTACTTTTCCCGGCCCCGTTCAGACCGATCAATCCTACCATTTCGCCCGGTTTCACATCCAGCGAAATCTGATGCAGCACCGGGCGCTTGGCGCTATATCCGCCGGTCAGTCCGTTAATTTGCAACACAGGCTGTTGTTCCATGGCTCCCCCTCTTCTCCCTTACTCGTTCGGTTTTGATCCTTTTTCCTTCAGCCATCTTGGTGCACCCTTGTTTTTGCGATCACGCTCACGCTGTGCTTTTCCTGCTTTGGACAAGGCTGCTCCTTTGCTCTTGCCTGGAGCTGAACCGTTCGCGGAATTCCTGCCAAGACGTCCGTTTTCGGTACGAACAGGTGCCTTACGGTTTTCCGTCTGTGCTCCGTCAGACATGGATCTGGCCTCGGATGGTCTTACAGGTGCACGCTTGGCATCCGCCGGACGCGGCACAACTACTCGACCTCCATGCAACGCACGCTCTGCGATCTCAATGCCCAGTTCACGGGAGAACTTACGCATGATGAACGTTTCACGGTCGGTGACAACCGACGCCACCAATCCTTTGCGTCCCATCCGTCCTGTCCGTCCTGCACGGTGAACATAAGCTTGACTATCCGTAGCAGGGTCAAAATGAATGACCATTTCAAGTCCCTCAATATCCAGACCACGGGCTGCCACATCCGAAGCGACCAGCACTTTGAGCTTGTCCTCGCGGAATCGGGCCAACACGTTGCTACGCGTGACTTTATCCGCATCTCCATACAAGGATGCCGTAGTCAGCCCCATATGCTTGAGCTTGGCTTCAATCTCCCCGATGGCATTGGTTGTATTCACGAACACCAGCGCTTTTCTTGGATTAAAATGACGCACCAGACGGCGCAGCATATCCACTTTATCCCGTTCTTCAGATACAAAGTAATAGTGTTCCAGTCCACTGGCCGTCTTTTGGTCGGGATCAATCCCAATTTCTACGTATTCACGCATCTCCCGTTTCGCCAGCGACTGAATCTCATCGTTCAGCGTTGCGGACAGGAATACCAATTGACGATCACGTTGGGCGGTGCCCAATATGTTTGTTACATCGCCTGCTCCGCCGAGCTGGAACATCTGATCCACCTCATCAATGACAATGGCTGTAATATTGTGCATTTTCAACTTTTTCGAAGCGATGAGTTCCCGTACACGTCCTGGTGTGCCCACGACAAGCTGTGGATGATCCTTGAGCTTTTCGATTTGACGTTTGATAGCCGCCCCACCAATCAGACCGAGTACACGGATTCCGCGATGCTCTCCGTAGCGCTGACCCTCACGTACAATTTGCATGGCCAGTTCCTGGCTTGGAGCTAGTATCAGCTTTTGTGTAGCCTTTTTCTGTGGATCAATCGCTTGCAACAGCGGCAACAAATAAGCCAGTGTCTTGCCTGTGCCAGTTTGTGAACGCGCCAAAACATGCTTTCCCTTCATTATTTCCGGTATAGCCTCTGCCTGAACTGGCGAAGGCTGTGTAATTTCATGCTCAGTCAGTTTGTCCAACAGATCTTGTTCAACGCCGAGCGATTCAAAATTCAATGTCATGAAAAGGTCCAACCCCTATACGTAAATTCGTTACTCTCCATTATATGCGAAAATAGCCCTGTTACCAAATCACAAAAATAAAAGATGTCCCTCACCATAGCTAATGGCTTACGGGACATCTTTTATTTCTTATTCATCACACCATGACCCAGCCTATCGGTTAGTCTGGGAGCTAACTGATACAGCTTGAGAAAAGGAGATACCCACCGTGGCAGATTAACCTCTTCCTTGCTAAGCTCCATCGCTCTTACGATATGCCGTGCTACCTTATCAGGTTGTAGCATAAACCAGCTTACATTTCGAACATATCCTCCTGAAGGATCTGCCAGCTCAAAAAACGGTGTGTCGATCGGCCCCGGGTTAACCGTCGTTACAGTCACTCCACTCCCGCGCAGCTCTTGCCTGAGCGCATTGCTGAAACCAAGCAACGCATGCTTCGTCGCCGTGTAAGAGGACGATTTGGCTGTCCCGATTTTCCCGGCCATCGATGCTACATTGACAATCTGTCCATGGCCCCGCTCTGTCATTTGCGGCAGAAACGCCTTGATGCAGCGAACAACACCCATGTAGTTCACGTCCATCATTTGTTCAAACTCCGTCAGGTCGGTTTCATTAAAATACTCAAACTTTCCGTAGCCCGCATTGTTAAGCAATATATCGACCCGTCCGTACTGTTCCAATACTCGTGCAGCAACAGCCTCTACCTGCTCCTGGCGGGTGACGTCCAGTTGGATAAGCTCATGCCTACCGCTGATTCCCGCAGATACTTGCTTCAGTCGCTCCTGCGAGCGTGCTGTTAAAATAGGAATCGCGCCCTTTTCGCTTAACAACTGAGCGCAAAGGGCGCCAATTCCACTAGATGCACCTGTAATCACAACTATCTTGTCCTGTAGTATACTCACGGTCATCCCTCCACATTAAGGAAACTTGCTCCTTTAATATTAAGAGATCATCACCTGAATATCCAGCTCGCCGATTCCTTCCACCGTGAGCGGAATATAAAGGGCACGCTGAGGCACAAAAGTGGTCAAGTTTTCTGATTTCATGACCTGCGGAGGCGTAATATCCACGACAATTCCCTGATTGGACAAAATCGTACTGGCATTACCACTAATCATATTGCCCAATTCTGAAATTGCGCTTTTTCCCATCTCATCAATTTCAGTCAACACAAATCCGCCCATCATCGCTGATACCATACGTAGCGCCACCTGTTCATTCAGGCCGAACACAATATTTCCGCTAAGCTGTCCGGTCATCCCGATCATAATCCAGATGTGGTCGTCCACCAGCTCGACATTTTTCACACCAAGATTTCCGGGTGAAGGAGATACTTGGATCAATTGTTCAATGACCCGTCGCGCCGACTCCAAAAAAGGATTTATCACTTCTGCCTTCACGATCAAAGCGCCCCTTTACGATGGGCTTTTAGACATACAACAAAAGTCCCATTTAAATTAGAATTTTTTAATTAAATATTACTGTAAAACGCATCGATCCTCAACAAAATGCTCTCTCTATCACTTATCGACAGCTGCCCGGTAATTTTTTATAGCTAAACCACAAAAAATGTGAATAATGTCCTATATCTTTGCTTCTTACCGATTTTAGACTGATTATTTTTGAAGGATATCAGGACTTTAGTCTTTATTTCCCAATATACCACACTTTAAGGTGCTCTGCTTCGATTCATTGCCCTTCCTGCTCGAATAACCTATAATTTAATGAAATAAAGCATAACGACGGTTTTACATATGAACCTATGGATTGGCTAAAAATATTCATTCTATACAGCTGCGACAAGATTAAGAAAAGAGAGGAGGAACTTCATGAACATCAGTCAACTTGAAACACTTATCATGATTTCCAAAACAATGAGCTTCCGCAAAGCCGGAGAACTTCTCAATTTGACGCAGCCGGCGGTGTCCGCCCAAATTAAAAGTCTAGAGGATGAGTTCAAAACCATTCTGATTGACCGCAACCAGCCCGTCACCCTGACCGACCGGGGAGCTGTTTTTTTGGAACACGCCGAGCGCATATTGGAGGTTGTTGAGGAATTAAGACAAAAATTGTACGATCTAAACGAAACACCGCAGGGTCACATTGCGCTGGGTACCACAACATCCATCGCTATTCAAATTTTACCGCGCGTGCTTTCCTACTTTCAGGATCAGTTCCCTCTCATCAAAACCTCCATTCAATCCATGGCTTCCTCAATGATTTATCAGCAGGTGGAGAACGGACTTATTGATGTTGGCATCGGCTATCTGATCGAACGTAATCCCAATTTAAGCACTTCGGTTCTGTATTACGATTCCTTCGAGCTAGTCGTGTCTCCTACTCATCCGCTGGCCTCACAACCACATGCTACCATTGAAGCCCTTCGGGAAATTCCGCTTATTCTGCTCTCTCCCGATACGGTGGGACGAAAATTCGTGGACGATGTATTTAAAAAGCACCAAATCGTACCTCATGTCGTGATCGAGTTGTCCAGCAGTGAGGAAGTCAAACGGATGGTCGAAATTAATCTCGGTGCTGCCATTATTTCCAGACTGTCGGTCACTTCGGAACTGCGTGCAGGCACATTAAAAATGATCCATATTCCCGAGCTGGAAGTTAGTCATCCGGTAGGAGTGATTTATAAATCCGGCCGATATCTAAACTCAGCCATGCAGCAATTTTTAAGTGATCTGAAGGGGATGCCGGAGACGAATTTTACCAGTTCTGAATAACGTAATTCACTATGAACAACATACGCAATATAAACTTGGTTACGAAAGGAAGACAGGCTATGAAATTTGATCTGCACACCCATCATTTCCGCTGCGGTCATGCAGACGGCAACATTCGGGATTATATTGAAGCAGGTATTCAATCTGGCTTACAAGCTATTGGCATTTCGGATCATTCCCCCTTTCTATGTAGCGAACAGGATCAGGCTTTTCCTAAAATTTATATGGCTAAGTCACAGCTTGCTGAATACGTAGAAGAGGTACAACAGCTCAAAAAGGAATACGAAGGCCGTATTGACGTGCTCCTCGGATTGGAAACGGATTATTTTCCTGATTTCGCTGAATTATATCGTTCCACTCTGGCTCCTTATCCATTTGATTACCTCATTGGGTCGATTCACAATGTCGAAGGGGACAGCATTTTTAACCGTAACCGTTGGAACAAATTAAGCGACGCTCGTAAAATTGAGGTCAAACAAGCCTACTATGCGCTCATTCAGGAATCTGCGCGAAGTGGCATGTTTCAGATTTTGGGTCATATTGACGCAATGAAGGGGAACTTCCCTGCCTTTTCAGACATTCCTGCCGATACAGCTATTGATGAAACCTTGCGGGTAATTGCGGAATCCAATGTGGCGATTGAAATTAACACTTCGGGTAAAACCAAGCTGAGTGGCGGATGGTACCCGTCTGCTTCTATTTTAGAAAGAGCGCACCATTTTGGTGTGGAGGTTACTTTTGGTTCGGATGCCCATAAGCCTTCGCGGGTAGGCGATGACTGGGAAGAAGTAAAGGCACTGCTGAAGGATATCGGCTTCCGGGAATGGGTCTATTTTAAAGAAAAACGTAAAATTCCTGTGGCGCTTTAAAATTTAAGGTGGGAATTACCGCTCAAAATCATTTGATCTTACGATCGCTACTGCAATGGGATTGTTGGGGATTATAATTTATATGGTGATAATTCCATTGCAAAGGCGAACGCTTAGCAAGATTATGACATCTATGTGTGAGGAGAATTACATATGCACTTGGAAGATCCTATGGACAAGATCAAAAAGCTAAAGCATGACATCACGCGGTTTATGCTAATCTATAAATTTGCGCTCGACGAAATGGAAACCAAGATTGAAATATTAAAACAGGAATTTCAAGCATTACACGATTACAGCCCTATTGAGCATACCAAATCACGCCTTAAATCTCCTGAGAGCATCATGAACAAAATGCTTCGTAAAAATAGCGAGTTATCCCTGGATGCTGTCAAAAATCATATTAAGGATATCGCTGGCTTACGTATTACTTGCTCTTTTATTTCTGACATTTACGATGTCAGTAACATGCTTCAGAGACAGAGTGACTTGAAGGTGCTGGAAATTAAGGATTACATCAAGAATCCCAAGCCGAACGGTTACCAGAGCCTGCATTTGCTGGTTCAAGTCCCTGTATTCATGTCGGATTGTGAGGAGCTAGTCTGCGTAGAGGTGCAAATTCGAACCATTGCGATGGATTTCTGGGCCAGTCTGGAGCATAAAATCTTTTATAAGTACAACCAGTCCGTTCCCGAAAGTCTGACACGTGAATTAAAGAACGCAGCAGATTCCGCTAATGCGCTAGATCTCCAAATGGAGCGTCTACATCGTGAGATCAAGGAAATTAAAGACGCTAGAGGTGAAGAGGACTCCATAGAGGAGCTTCGAAAGATTATGATTAATAATCAGCAAATTACGGTGCCGGCCAATTTCTTGAAACTTCTAGGAGAGTAAGATTAGGCGGTGCTCCACCGCTATGTGAATGATTTGATCTTATGATCAACGGATTGCATGCTTGTTCAAAAATGAAAGAATAGAATCATTGATTAAGATCGGCTTCTCTCTAAGCATGTGCGGTCGATGACTACAACCCGGAGCAATTAGATAACGTGAGTCTTGGACCCATAAGCATAATTCCAGAAGCTGCTCTTCGGTGGCAAAATCATCATGTTCACCCGCGATAAATAATGCAGGGCACGTAATGCTGCTTAGCTCGTTACGTGTCAATTGCGGATATTGGCGCCAAACCTGTGCGCTCTGTCGCATAAACTCTTGCCAATTCCCCTGATGTGCCTCCTCATGCCGTTCCATCATTTGATGGATCATTTCATAACGTTCGTTTTTTGATGAGCCACTCCGGTTCAAATTCATCTGCCCCCACAGGACATGCGATTCCACTACAGCCTATGATCCTCCTCTTTTTACTTAATTGTTAGATGAACTATGTAAATAAACTAAGTATATGATAGATTGCAAAATGGCTCCGCACTAAGAGCACTTCATCAAAGTATGTTAAGCTCTTTTCATTCGCTCTGTACCCTTTACAGTCATTATTTCGTCTACCTTAATATCTGAGGATTTTGCAAAAAAAACAATAAGCGACTGGAATCGAATTTTGCAAAATCCTGATCTATGAAAACCATTCCGAAGGAGTGATAAAGTATGAGAAAGGTACTTGTATTGGGAGGAACGCGCTTTTTTGGCAAGAGACTGGTGGAACGTCTGCTGGAGAGTTCCGAGAACTCGGTTACCATCCTCACACGAGGCCAAACAAGTGATTCGTTTGGTGACCGCGTTCAGCGGATCTGTGCAGACCGTACCGACCCGCAGGCACTCGCAGAGGCGGTAGGTGAGCAAGTGTGGGATGTTGTTTATGATAATATTTGCTTTTCTCCAGATGAAGCCAGCGAAGCCTGCCGCATTTTTGATGCTAAAGCCAAGAGGTATATTGTGACCTCCAGCCTATCCGTCTATGATTCGAGCCCGGAAGTGCTGACAGAGAGCATCTTTGATCCTCAAACTTACCCGGTTCGCAAGGGCGGGAAAGATGATTTTACATATCAGGAGGCTAAACGGCAGGCAGAAGCAGTTTTTATGCAACAAGCTACATTCCCTGTAGTCGCTGTTCGTTTTCCGATTGTATTGGGAACAGATGATTATACGAAAAGGCTTCATTTTCATATCGAACATGTTCGTGAAGGAAGAGAAATCGGAGTACCTAATTCCGCAGCACAAATCTCATTTATTCGTTCCGATGAAGCCGCAGATTTTCTACTTTGGCTTGGTCACACTCCTTTAACAGGGCCTGTAAATGCTTGCTCCGACGGTACAGTGAGGATTGGGGAGATCATTTCGATCATTGAGCAGACAACGGGAAAACAAGCTGTGGTGAAAGAAAAAACAGCAGACGAGCACATGTCTCCATTCTGTATTACACAATCGTGGTACATGGATACGTCCAAAGCCCAGTCAGAGGGGTACTCATTTCTCTCCCTAAATGAATGGCTTCCAGAGCTGATAACCAGCCTGAACCGTTCCTAAAATCATAAAAAAAGAGGACCCGAAGCTTCGGGTCCCAGCAATATATATAATTCAAAGGGGGTCATATCTATGTTGTACCCACTCTATGTTAAAGTAACTTTGCAGTTATGTTTCATCTTTGTAACAAAATGAAATGCAAATGAGTCCAGCCAAGGCAAGAACTCCACTCACTGCCACAGAAATAGAGAATGCTCTGATATAATCTGACAGATTAGCTTCTGAAAGCGGGTGATGGAGTGAGGAAGAGAACAAGATACCGATCAGAGCGACTCCCAACGAATTAGCCAAGTACATAAAGGTCGTAAACAAGCCTGAGCCCGTTCCTGCCTCTTCAGTCGATACAGCCCCAAGGACGACATGGGCCAGTGGCGTTGTGGCCATCCCAAGACCCAGACCATATCCCCCTAGTATCATAATATTTTGAATATGACATAAATGGATTGCATCTAGATGTAAAGATCCAATGAGCAGAAAGCTACAAATTCCCATGATTAGCATACCTGATTTCAACACCTTGCTCCCCCACCTCTTTACTAGCCTGGACGACCATAATGAGGTGAGAAAAAAGCCAACACCAAGCGGCAAAAAGACCATGCTTGTGGATCGAACATTGTATTTCAAACCAGATTGTACATAATAATTTAAAATAAAGAAGAACGAAAACATACTAAGATAGATGACAATTACCGTCAATATCCCTGCGCCGAATGAACTCTTTCTAAATATAGATAGACAAATAAAAGGCGAGCCATCCTTCTTTTCTTTTCCCATTTGCGTAACTATAAAAGCAACCAGAACCAGAATGGACAACAGCAGACACCCCCATGTCCATAAAGCCCAGCCCTGCTTTTGCCCGGTTGTCAACGGATAGACAAACAGCAATAAACCAAGAAGCAACAGAAAAGCCCCACTCCAATCCATATTCGGCACGGATCTGCCATAGGATTCCGTAATAATAGGACAAAAGAGTAACACTAACAGCCCAAAGGGGACATTAAAAAAGAAAATGATGCGCCAGCCCAGGCCGAAAAGGTTCCAGTCTACCAAAAATCCACCCAGAATTAAACCAAGTGTAAACCCAACCCCAATGATAGCTCCGTAAATTGCAAATACCAGTCCCTTCTCTTTGGGAAGAAAGCTGCTTTGCATGATAGATAGAACCTGGGGTTGAATCATGGCAGCTGATATCCCTTGAAGCACACGAATCATAATGATTAACGTAGGCTGCGATACGATCCCCCCTAACAGAGCCATCAATGTAAACCCCAACACCCCGATACATAACATGCGTCTTCTACCATACATATCTCCAAGTTTGCCGCCCAATATCAAGGCCACAGCCAATCCCAGAGAATATCCCGTAAATATGAGCTGTGCCTCGGAAAAACTGGCATGCAGGTCCGCCTGCATCATCGGAAGGGCAACCTGCATCATATAGTTGTTCAGTGAAATTAATAAAGTAGGAAGTAAAATAAGAGCTAATGCGTACCAGCGACGCGAATCTACCTGCTGTACTGCTTGAGGATTAGTCATGGCTATGGCAAATTGATCTTTCATTGTAGTTCCTCCAACCTATAATGGGCATCTTTAATCTTTTCATTTCTTATCTCAACTGATAACCATTATCATCTATAAAGCAAGGAGGTCTCTACCTGCAAAGGTATTTTCTATCCCTATAGAAGGAGCACCAATAAAAAACCCTCCAAACATGATGGACATGCTTGAAGGATTGTTTCATTAAGATTTATTCGTAAATGTATCTGGATTACGTATTTTTTTGATATATTCGCTAGGATTACAACCATAATACTTTCGAAAGGTTGTCGTAAAATTACTGGCGTTGCTGTACCCAATTGAAAATGCCGTCTCTCCAATGTTTAATTGTTCAACTTCCAAGTACCAGAGAGCTTTTTCCATTCTTTGCTTACGCACCATTTCAAAAATAGTCATTCCGAATAAATGGGGGAATCCTTTCTTTAGCTTGAATTCATTAAGCCCAACCTTTCGGGCCAACGCTTGAATCGACAGGGGGTGCTCAAAATGAAGAATGACGAATTCACGAGCCTTATGGAGCTTTGATATATCTTCACGACTTATAAAATGGCTTGTCCCCCTTGTCACATGTCCATCCATCTCCCCAAACAATGCAATAAACTCCATTGCCTTACTTTCCATGTATAACCGTTTCATCGTCCCATTGTAGTTACAATGTATCATGTCATAAACACACCTGTGCATGGCGGGCGTATCCGCGTAGGCGTCAATATTCCCTTTGTAACGTTGTAACCATGTTTCTATGCTATGCTTTTCTGCAATATCTCCGGCGTAAGAAAATAGCTCTTGGGGAGAACACCTTATTTCCACCATTTGGTGGTGAACGCCTGCCTTCTTTTCCTCATAAACCAGTTCATCCTCTAAATATAAAACATTCCCGGTTAACCGATTGGTATGACTTTCTTTGCCGTTCCATTCACAGTATATTTCACCGTTTAAGCAATAGCTGAGTTCAAAGAGCGGACAAGCCTCCTGAATATGAAGCTTCATATTCTGTTCAAAGGTGAGATCCGTGACCACGATTTCCATACCTGGACGAATCCGTGTGCGAGTCATACTTCCCTTACCCATATGCGGGGGAATCGTGAGTTGTTGCTCCGATTTTTTATGAGGAATATGACCATCCACAAGCTCAGTGAATTGGTCAAATAAATGATGAATGTCTGCACTCCAAATATTCAAAGCCAATGCCAGCCCTTCTTTCCTGTTCGGTTCTAACTATAGGATAACAAAAAAAGAGGACCCGAATCATCGGGTCCCAGCAACATATATTATTCAAAAGGGGGTCATGTCTGTATTGTACCCGTCCTGTGTTAGAGTTGTTTTGCAGTTATATTTCATCTTTGTAACAAAATATTCTACTGCCATTTCTACGCATAATCCCCTTGGGTCATCGAAAATACCAATACACTCGGTACCTCGCCTGAGGGATCATAAGCACCAATTGTACGCAGCAGGCGCATCTTATTTTTAATAAGCACGCGCATGGAAGCCTGATTATCCTCTTGGCAACGACTTTCGATCCGCTTGAGCTTCAAAGATCCGAAACCAAAATTCAGCATTTCTCCTACCATTTCTGTAGCCAGCCCCTGTCCCCAAAAAGGACGATCCAAAATATAGCCCAATTGCGCCTCACCCGTTCTTTCATTCCATTGCTGAAAAGAGACGATACCGAGCAACGGTGAGGAGGTAGGCTCATTGGACTCACCAAGTAAATTGCTTTCTCCTGTATTTCTCTGATGCCATTCCACCGCAAAATGCAGGGAATCTAGTGAATCAGCAGATACTTTAATTTGCGCAACCAGACGCCGCATTCGTGTATAGACTGGCTTGCGAATTCGATTCACATATTGGATCACCAATGGATCGGATAGGATCCGTTCCAGCGCGGGATAATCCTCTGCTCTTAGCTGGCGCAATCGGACTCGACGGGCGTAAAGCTCCGGTAGCCCAAGACGAAGCATTTCTCTGGTCAGCACAATGTCCCCTCCTGCGGATGGATTGGCTTTTAGAAATGAATGTTTCCATACTTAATCCAGGTCCTGAATCCCCCGGTAAATTCCTGTGCGCAGCTCTCGAATATAATACGGCAAAGAAGGTACAGCAGCTTCCTCCGCTTGTTTTACCGCCAGTTCTATATCATAAGGTACACGTACAAAATGAATGGAGAAGGACGTAGGCTGCTCCTCTCCCATCTCCCCCTCTAAAATGCAGTAGGAAGCCTGCGTAACATCCAACGGATTCCCGACACTACCGACGTTAAAAAGTGTTTTTCCCTGAAAATGCTGGATAAAAGCATTGTGCACATCACCATATCCCACGACATCCGGAGCAAAAACAACTTTTCCATTTTCTTCTGCTAACGGATCGAACATGGCAAGCCGTTTTTCCGGCTCATCCCATGGCTGCACACGGTGATATACACTTTGCGGCGAGGCATGCACCAGACGGATACGGCGTCCGCTCATTCTGAAATCATAATGAAACGGTAACTGTGCCAAATACTGCACTCGTTCTGCCCCCAAGCGTTCGGCTTGCCAGCTAAAATTGAGATCATCCGTAATACTAACCAGCTCATCCCAATTCCCCCGCACGACCACTTCACAACGTTGACGGACAGCATCCAGAACCTCGCACGGGCTAGGCCCTTTGCCGATCAGATCCCCCAAACAAAACACACGGCTAATGCCTCGGGAAGCAATATCCTCCAGCACCGCCTCACAGGCAGGCCAATTGCCATGAATATCTGAAATGACAGCAATACGATCCATCTGAACCTCACTCCTTTGTCCGAAACGACTACATCTCTACACTACATTCGAGCCATCTTTATGTAGTTCCAACATATATGATAAAGATGAAAAAAAGATCATGGCCTATTGGCCGGATTTTAACGTAATGACACTAAGCTCCGGTCTGCACAGCACGCGAATCGGCAGATGTGTCATGCCAATGCCTCGGCTGACATACAGCGGCATTCTCTCCGTTCCCACATGAAATAATCCCTGGATGTACTTGCGTCCACCCGGAGGCGGCATCGGCGCTCCAATGACCGGCAAGCGTACCTGTCCTCCATGCGTATGCCCTGACAGTTGAAGATCAAAGGACATTTGCGCCGCCACATCTGCATAGTCCGGCTCATGCATCAGCAGGAGCTTGCATATCTCATCAGGTAGTCCGTGAATGGCACGCTGCGGATTGGGCTTGCCCATGATGTTATCCTCTAAACCGACCAAGGCTACACGCTGTCCCGCAAGCTCTACAATCGCATGCTCGTTTCTCAGCAACGTAAACCCGGTTTTCGGATACAATTCCTGTACTCCGGCTGGTAAGCCTCTATAATCATGATTGCCCAGAATAGCAAATTTGCCAAGTGTGGCGTGCATAGAAGCCATAACTGGAACAGCAGCCTTCATGGATACTGCATAGTCATCCACAATATCGCCTGTAAAACAGAGCAAATCTGGCTTCAGACCTGCTATACGGTCCGCAAGCTCGCGTAGATCCTGCTCATCCATGTGAAAACCCAAGTGCACATCACTAAAATGTACGACCCTGATTCCGTCAAAAGCAGACGGAAGACGAGGGAGAAACAAGTTGAAGCGTGTAATTTCCAAATGATTAGGCTCCCATAAGGAAGCATATCCTCCAGCCAGAAGCGCGGTTCCGGCTGTGGCTAAAGCCGCTTTTTTCAAAAAATGGCGGCGCGAAGGATTGGCTGGTTCATTTGAAATGGAACGCCGCGAAGAACCGGGAGGGATAGCGGACCCCTGATGCGGGCCATCCTGACTCTCGCGGCGGGTGTGCGGCGTCTTCTCCATATGCATTCCCCCCTGCAATCTATTCCTTGATCTCACTTTTTAGAAATTCTTACTGTCCAGAAGCTTTAGCGGTAGTTGGACAACCACTGCTCCGCATAGTCTACCAAATCACGTTGCCTCGCGAAAAAACATGAAGCCTCCCCAATGTTCACCCGCGTAAAGGCTGAGGGACAGTCCCGTTCAAAATCAAGTCCCAGCTTCTCAAAGTCATCTGAGGTAATATTAAAATCCTGAAAAGATACCCACGCTTTTGCTCCATCCACCATCATAGGAGCTTGATGCGTGATCACTTCTCGTCCATTATAGGCTGTTCGATATTCCGCCAAATGCAAGGACGTGTTGCTGTCATGTTCGCAGCCCAACAGCAGTACATAGGCATCTGCATCATACAGCTTTGCCAAGGGCGAATGCTCACCCAGCCCAAAATCAAGCTCATGCGCTTCCAGCAAGTCTGAAGCAGCAGGTCCACGTGCCGCCAGAGAAACATGCGGATGTCCGCTGCGCTTGGTTCCTGGCAGACCACGGAACGTTTCTACAATGACGCCCATCCCTCCGGTCAGCGTCCAGGCCGGATCATAAGCGGGCATTTCCTCGCGTACCAGTTCCCACCATGACTCATCCAGAGGCGGGTTCATCCAAGTCGAGGGATCAGTCAAGTCATGAGACTGTGTCGGCATTACCAGCGTCCCTTCCGGACCAACCGCTTCGGTTAGCGCGGCAAGAATGGCTGAGGCCCCGCCTGGAACAAAGCGTCCAAAGCTGCGCATCGACGAGTGAACAAGCAATGTCATGCCGCTCCGAACTCCCAGATCCTTTAATCCCTTCATTACATCCGACCTAGTGACAGGTCGATTCGTTATCGGTTGCACAGTCACCTGTCCAGCCTCCTTTTCACCAAAAACGATACACAATACCATAATTATACCATAACTGCTATCCCGCGCTCCTTTCTCCATGTTACCCTCCATCATTCCTGAGCGCAAAAAAACAGGCTTTCTCCAGTTTGAGAAAAAGCCTGTTTGTGCATAACCTATTCGCTGTCTAGTGCTATACAGTCAGCCAGCGCTTGAACATATGCTTGGTCGTTTCCTTGTTCATTTCGGCAATAGAAGTTGTCAACGGAATGCCTTTCGGGCAAGAGCGTACGCAGTTTTGCGAGTTCCCGCACCCTTCCAGCCCGTCGTCCGTCATCAACGCCTCCAGCCGCTCTTCCTGATTCATTTCCCCTGTCGGATGGCTGTTGAACAGGCGAACCTGAGATATCGCCGCAGGTCCGATGAACGTCGTCTTCTCGTTGACGTTCGGGCAAGCTTCCAGACAGACACCGCAGGTCATGCACTTGGACAGCTCATACGCCCACTGACGCTTTTTCTCTGCCATTCTAGGACCAGGGCCCAGATCGTAGGTACCGTCAATCGGAATCCACGCTTTGACCTTCTTGAGCGCATTAAACATCCGGCTGCGGTCGATGACCAAATCCCGAACTACCGGGAACGTGCTCATCGGCGCGATCGTAATCGGCTGCTCCAGCTTATCGACGAGCGCCGCACAGGCCTGACGCGGCTTGCCGTTAATCACCATGGAGCATGCTCCGCATACTTCCTCCAGGCAATTCGACTCCCAGCACACCGGAGCCGTCTCTTTACCGTGGCTGTCCACCGGGTTACGCTGAATTTCCATCAGCGCGCTAATCACATTCATCCCCGGACGATAAGCCAATTCGAATTCTTCCGTATAGGAACTGGTTTTAGGATCAGCTTGACGGGTCACAACGAACTTCACTGTTTTATTCGACTTCACTGCTTGCTCCGACATCTAAATACACTCCCTTCCGTTATTTGTTCTTGGAATAATCCCGAATACGCGGCTTGATCAGCGAAACATCCACCGCTTCATACGAGATTTGTGGTCCTTCCGGTGTCCAGTCCGCAATCGTCGTTTTCAGGAAATCCTCATCGTTGCGATCCGGGAAGTCTGGTTTGTAATGGGCCCCGCGGCTTTCGTTGCGCAACAGCGCACCTTTGGTCATCGCTTCGGCCAGCTCCATCATATTCCACAGTTGCCGTGTAAACGCCGCACCCGCATTGTTCCAGCGCGAAGCGTCATTGATGTTAATGTTAGAGTAACGCTCCTTCAGCTCCTTGATCTTGTGGATCGTAGCTTCCAGCTTGTCATTATAACGAACCACAGTCATGTTGTTCGTCATCCACTCGCCCAGCTCTTTATGAAGAACATAAGCATTTTCTTTTCCGTCCATATGCAAAATACGCTCATACTTCTCCGTCTGCTGATGAACTGCCGCATCAAATACGGAAGTAGCTATATCCTGTGCAGATTTTTTCAAGCCTTTGATATATTCCACAGCCTTAGGTCCAGCTACCATCCCGCCGTAAATGGCTGACAGCAACGAGTTCGCACCCAAACGGTTCGCACCATGATATTGGAATTCACACTCACCAGCCGCGAACAAGCCCGGTATATTCGTCATCTGATTGTAATCGACCCACATGCCGCCCATTGAATAATGAACAGCCGGGAATATTTTCATCGGGATTTTGCGCGGATCGTCACCGACGAATTTTTCATAGATTTCAATAATTCCGCCCAGCTTTACATCCAGCTCTTTCGGGTCCTTGTGGGACAGATCGAGGTAGACCATGTTCTCGCCATTAATACCCAGTCCATCATCAACGCATACACTGAATATTTCACGTGTTGCAATATCGCGAGGGACCAGATTTCCGTAAGCCGGATACTTTTCTTCGAGGAAATACCATGGCTTACCGTCCTTATACGTCCAAATACGACCGCCTTCTCCCCGTGCCGACTCGGACATGAGACGCAGCTTGTCATCCCCTGGTATAGCCGTCGGATGAATCTGGATAAACTCACCGTTCGCATAGCGTACGCCTTGCTGATACACCGCACCAGCAGCTGTGCCCGTATTAATGACGGAATTCGTGGTTTTACCAAAAATAATCCCGGGGCCACCAGACGCCAAAATAACTGCATCCGCTGCAAAAGTCTTCACTTCCATCGTACGCAAATCCTGCCCGCAAATCCCTCGGCAGATGCCTTCATCATCCAGTACAGCCTGTAAAAACTCCCAGTTTTCATACTTGGTCACCAAACCAGCAGATTCCCAGCGCCGTACCTGCTCATCGAGAGCGTACAGAAGCTGCTGTCCTGTCGTCGCGCCAGCAAAGGCGGTCCGATGATGCTGGGTACCGCCGAAGCGGCGGAAGTCCAGCAGTCCTTCCGGTGTCCGGTTAAACATGACGCCCATGCGGTCCATGAGATGAATGATCCCTGGAGCCGCTTCGCACATCGCTTTTACCGGAGGCTGGTTGGCCAGAAAGTCCCCGCCATAGACCGAATCATCAAAGTGAATCCAGGGTGAGTCTCCCTCACCCTTGGTATTTACCGCACCATTGATGCCGCCTTGAGCACAAACGGAGTGGGACCTTTTGACCGGAACCAAAGAAAATAAATGAACGTGAACTCCCGCCTCTGCCGCCTTGATCGTAGCCATTAGACCTGCCAGACCGCCGCCCACGACAATAATGTTGGATGCTGCCATTTCTGCTCACTCCTTTTTTTCAGGATTTTAACCAAATCCCCTTTTACGTTTAAAAATAGAATCTCAACACGATGTATAATGGATATGACTCATTTACAGTAGCTGTTTAAAAGCGCTGCATTGCACCAAGGCAGTTGCCGTTTCCTGAAATTCCGCGCTGCGGAATGCAAGCAGGGAAGCGATGAAGCCGATAGACACCACCACGAACAGGGTCATACAGATATAAGAAGATACTTTTTGCGCACGTGGTCCCACAGTAATCCCCCAACTGACCATAAATGCCCACAGTCCGTTAGCAAAGTGAAAGGATGCCGAAACGACACTGATTAAATACAAAATGAAATAAACCGGGTTCGTCACGATGCCATGCATAACGCCGCCTAGCTCCTCATGAGTTACTTTACCCAGAGCTACCTGAAAGCGTGTGTCGTATACGTGCCAGATAATAAATACAAATGTAATGACGCCAGAAATACGCTGGAACAGAAAGCGCCAGTTACGTGAATAGCCGAACCTTTTGACATTCGGGTCAGCCTGATAAGCGATATACAAGCCATAAATCCCGTGGAACAGTAATGGCAAGTAGATGAATAACGTTTCTAGCACAATAACCAGCGGCAAACCATTCAGGAAGGCCACGCTGCGATTAAATCCTTCCTTGCCGCCCTCCACCGCTGTGAAATTCGTCACCAAATGCTCAACAAAAAATAGAGCCAACGGAATGACGCCAAGAAGCGAATGCAGCTTTCTGGAATAAAATCCTCTCATCTAGGTCATGCTCCCTTCTCCCAATAATAGCGTTTTCAATAGTAATATAACATATAAAATGACAGTTCCCGACAGGAAATGTCCAACAAGGTGTCCCTTATTAGGAAAAACAAAAGTGTGAACATCTTGTGTCGCTTTCATGTTACTCCTTTTCAGCTTATAATGGAATTGCAATATACGTATTAATTATTATGTCTTTTTTGCATATAGAGAGGAAGTGGATGATTTGTTTGAGGATTTGAACGCTTTTGCCGTCATTGTCGAGCAGTCCAGCCTGAATAAAGCCTCCAAACTGCTGAATCTGTCCCAACCTGCCCTGTCTCGCAAAATTGCCAAGCTGGAGGAAGAGCTGGGTGTGAATCTCTTTGATCGTCGGGGCAAACGGCTCGAAATTACGTCCACTGGCCGATTTGTTTATACATTCGCACTAGAGCAACGGCAACGACAGCTTCGCTTTTTACAAAAGCTGTCCCAGCACAAAAATGAAGCCCAGAGTATGCTTACACTCGGCGCAAGCCTCACAACACTCCAAACGACGCTGCCTACCCTCGTCGAAGCTTTCATGAGCAAGCATCCTCAAACCGAGCTGAAGCTGCTCACCGGTAAAACCCATGAAATCGTCGCCTTTGTACGTGATAAAAAAGCAGACGCCGGTATTGTCGGGTCTGCCATTCATGAAGCTGGACTGCGTTGCATTCCGCTATTTGATGATCATTTGGAGCTTGTTGTTCCCATTGGACATGAATTAACCGTCAAGACAGGAACGGCCTCGATGAAAGACCTGCAAGGATTGCCGATGATTATTTTCTCCAAAGGAACCTGGTATCGCAGTCTGACGGATGACTTATTCCAGCGCAGCGGCATCATGCCGGATATCCGCATGGAAATCGACTCCTTCGAGGCAATTGTACGCCTGCTTCCAACCTGTAAGGCTTCCGCCTTGCTACCCAAATCCTATTTGCGCAGCGAACTATTACGGGATAATGGACTCACTGCATTATACTTGCCCGATTTGAAGGAGACACGCCGAACGACCTCCCTCATTTACTCGGAGACGACCGATCTCGGTCCGACAGCACGACGCTGGATTAGCGAGACACGTGCGTCGTTTGCAGGCTACCGTATGGTGTAGAGGGTTTAGCCCTCTTCATTGACATTAACAACCTCATCCTCAAAGCGACCGATATTGTCATTCGAGCCGATGATGACCATAATATCGTCTGCTTTTAGCCGATCCATAGCCGTCGGTGCGATCAGGATACCGTTCGCCGTATGAAGCGCCACGACACTACAACCAAAGCGAGTACGGGCATTTAGCTCTGCTAGCGTTTTTCCATTCAGACATGCAGGTACATTGAGTTCCACAATACTGTATTCTTTGGACAACTCCAAATAATCGAGCAAATTAGGCGTGACTAGCTGATGAGCCACCCGGATACCCATATCCCGTTCTGGATAAATGATCCGGTCCACACCGAGCTTCTCTAACGCACGCCCGTGCAGCACAGATATGGCTTTGGCTACGACTTTTTTCACACCCAGCTCCTTCAGCAAAATGGCGGTCAGGATGCTTACCTGAATGTCATCACCAATAGCAACAATGCCGCAATCGAAATTACGGATGCCCAGTGATCGCAATGAGTCTTCATCGGTAGCGTCCGCCACGACAGTATGTGTCAACATCTCACTCATACTGTCCACCACATCCTCATTCCGGTCAATGCCTAGCACCTCGCACCCCATATCCACCAATTGCAAAGCCAGGCTTGAGCCAAACCGCCCCAAGCCAATAACTACAAACTGCTGCGTTTTCATATCTACTCGAAAACTCCCTTATCTGAATCAATTTCATAAATGAGGATTTTACAAAAATCCTGAAATAATTAAACCAACGAAATGAATATGAAATGATTCATCCTATAATCATTTTGCCTTCCGGATGACGATATAATTCTTTACCCTTTTTCGGCCCCAGTGCATAAGCTAGCGTGAGTGGCCCCAGTCTACCTGCAAACATCGTCAGGGTAATCACCAGCTTGCCTATGACTGTCAAATCAGGTGTAAGCCCTATCGACAGCCCCACCGTACCAAACGCAGACACCGTCTCGAACAAGATCATCAAAAAATGATGATCTTCGGTTGCCGACAAAATCATGGTCACCCCGATCACGAACAGCAGCCCCAGCAGTGTAATGGTCAAAGCCTTGTAAATTCGTCCCTGCGCAAGTCGGTACCTGAACAGCACAATATCTTCACGCCCCCGTAGCATCGAAATCACGGCTCCAATGAGCAGCGCGAATGTTGTGGTCTTAATCCCGCCTCCAGTAGAGCCAGGAGAAGCCCCGATAAACATGAGTATGATGATAAAAAACTGCGTAGCCTGCCGCAAGCCTCCAATGTCCAGCGTATTGGCACCTGCGGTACGGGGGGTAACGGACTGGAATAAAGATCCCAGCAGTTTACCACCCCAATCAAGCGAGCCAAGAGTCTTTGGATTCGTAAATTCAAATACAAAAATCACGAGCGTGCCGACTACAATCATAGCGCCCGTCATGCTGAGTACCACCTTAGTATGCAAGGACAGTCTCTTGCGCTTGCGATATTCTGCCAGATCCGACATCACTACAAAACCAATGCCGCCTGAAATAATCAGGAACATAGCTGTAAAATTAACAATCGGATCATATACATAACCTGTCAGGCTGCGAAAGTGCCCGAATAAGTCAAAACCAGCATTGTTAAACATGGAGATGGCATGCCAAATCCCAAAATAAATCGCCCTGCCTACAGGCATATCAAACGACCAGCGAATCGCAAATATTGCAGCACATACGCCCTCAATGACCAGCGAGTACAGCAGCACCTTACGAATCAATCCGACAATTCCTTCGACAGAGGTCTGATTCATCGCTTCCTGTAAAATGAGGCGCTCCCGTAAGGAAATCCGACGTTTGAACACCAGCGCGATCAAGGTAGCCATAGTCATAAAGCCCAGGCCGCCGATCTGAATGAGCGCAGCGATAACAACTTGACCAAAGGTTGTAAAAAAGGTCCCCGTATCCTTTACGACAAGCCCTGTAACACAGGTCGCGGAAGCGGCAGTAAACAAAGCGTCTATAAACGCAAGTGGCTTTCCTGTTGTATTGGAGATCGGCAGCATTAACAATAAACTACCTATTAGAATGATAATGGCAAAGCCCGCAACGAATATCTGCGGTGGAGAAAGCCGGAGCCAGCTTGCATTGGGATTCATCTATTCATCACTTCTCTCCTAATCCTTAAAACTATAAAAACAGTGATTTAATACGGTGTAAGCCCGCTACGCGTTCCATTTGATCTTCCGATCGTCGTTGCCCCTAATTTTTTTGATTTTTCCAAACCTTTAGTAACTATAATTAGCATTCCCTGAATACAGGAAGAATGCATGTCAAGCACTACTCTGCCCCCTGTGCTATTGGCGGGCAGCAGCGAAGGAAGCAGAATTGTTCTGAAGAAGCGAAGCGTTTGCCTTTATCTCCGGATTTTAACCATTAAAGGGGTTATACAATCAAAAAATCCGGGGATAACAGCAATCGGAAGAATAATCTGCACCCGCAGCGGTCTAACCAATCCAAACACTTTTATACGCACAAAAATAGACACCGGAAAACCGAGTGCCTGACTTGGTTCCTGCTCATAGCCTACGAGGTTAGCTGACGGATTCGGGCAGCACAGTATGCCCTATTTACACATCCAATCCAGCAGGATCAGCTGTAAAATTCACCCCAGTAACATGGTTCCCCCGTTTTCTCATAGAAATTCGGCTTAACTGTATATCATTACCTATGTATTTTATAGGCATTGCCTCAAGATTATAATCCTTCTATATCCAGATCACAAAACCGATTTCGCCGAAAAAACGTGAAATTGGCTTTATTTTGCGAATGGGCATCGTTTAATCGCAGCTTATCTTATTTTATTGGAACTTTAAAGTGCTTTCACTCTATTTTCATGAATATCGCTGGTCTGTTGGCGGGAACCTGTGCAGTATGATATCTTTAATGGATGTTCTTATTTACAGATTAAGGAGGAAACTCATGAATCCTATCGGGAAACCGGTCGTGCTCACGGCCAACTTCAAAAAATTAGGCTTGCTGGGCGGGATTGGCCTGATTTGCTTTTTTATCTTTCAATTGCTTATTCCCTCGCTTAGCAATCCGAGTCCAGAATCAGTAATGAACGCAAAGGTCATCAGCAAACAAGAAGCGGTCATACACGCATTGGACTTTGCCCGCTCCGAGTTGGGCTATACTGAATCACAGCCAGAGGAGCCTGTCGTGACCTATCAGGCCGAAACAGATTTGTACGGTTATTTATCTAGAGAAAAACTGCTTCAACAGTACGACCGTACATGGAAGAAAAATTACCCTTACGAAACCTTTCGGGTTGATCTGCCTGAATCCTCAGCGAAAAGCAAACTGCAAATTCATGTGGATTTATCCACTGGGAAGGTCGTTAGCTTTAAACGGATCACCTCCAGTACCAATTACACACAGGCTGATATTTCTACGGATGAAGAAGCACGTAACAGGCTTATACGTGTAGCTGAGGACGGCATGACGCTTGAAGCCAAGGAGCAGGCGGCCGCAGTATGGGTCAAGCGCTTTGGCTTTAAGCCGTCGGACTTGAAGCTCGCCACCACTGAAAAAGAAGGTGGATTAAAGTATACCGTAGACGATAAAAAAATCGGCGCCTCGGTACTTACACTGGCTTTTACTTTCGAAGACGGTGATGTTCGCTCCTTCTCTCAAAGCTTTTCGGCCCCGTCGTCCTATACCGATTATATCGAAAAGCAAACATTTTGGGCGAATTGGATGACCTATGCGGGTTATGCCCTATTTAGCTTTGTGCTGGGTGTTCTTGCCATTGTGTATGCGTCACTCACCCGACGACATACTTCATTTGTACGCGGCATTGTTCTGTCCGTTATATACTTTATTGCAAGTATAGCTGGGACAATGAACATGCTGCCTTTATTGCAAGCAGAAGCAGGCGGTAAGGGCATGCTTATATTTCTTATGGTGTTCCAGATTGGTGTTACCTTCTTCATGGCAGTAGCGCTCTACTTCTCCTTGGTCGGCGGTGACGGACTTATGCGTCAGGTTGGACTGAATGCATGGCCGCGTGCGAAAGAGCCGGGCTACGGGCTGTATGTGCTTCGCAGTATGTATGTTGGCTACTTGTGGGCCTTTATTTTACTCGGGGTACAATCCATCTTATTCTTTATACTGGAGCGCACATTTAATACATTCTCCACAACAGATGCCACGCAATCCCCTTACAATATGGCTTATCCATGGTTACTGCCGATTATGGCCTGGATGGCAGGTATTGGAGAAGAGACTGTCTACCGTCTGTTTGGTATTCCGATGGTCAAAAAAATAGTGAAAAACACTTTTGTTGCTTGTCTGATCACCACGCTGATTTGGGCACTGGGACATACACTTTATCCGATCTATCCGGTGATTTCCAGACCTATTGAGCTGACTTTTCTTGGCTTGCTGTTCAGTTTTGTGTTCCTGCGTTACGGTTTTATTGCCGCCATGTTCAGCCACGTTATTTTTGACAGCATTCTAATGGGGCTTAGTGTAATGAGTCTGGGAGACACTGTGAATGTGAGCGCTGGTCTATTCTGGATCTTACTTCCAGCCATTGTGGGTTACATCATTTATTGGTTTAGTCCTAAAAAGCCAAATCGAATTATGTTTGAACCTATTAAAAAAGAGGAGCCGTATTCTACGACTCCTCCTCCCGAAGGGCAGCTATAATCTGACGCGCAAGCTTATCCCCAATAGAGAGAGGCCGGAATTCTTCAACGCTGGCCTCTCTTATTTTTTTGAGTGATCCAAAATGCTTGAGCAGTAACTTACGCCGTTTCTCGCCGATGCCTGGAATAGAGTCCAGCCGGGAAGTTACCATAGATTTGCCGCGTTGCTCGCGGTGGAACGTGATGGCAAAACGGTGAACCTCGTCCTGAATCCGTTGCAGCAGATAAAATTCTTCGCTATTGCGTGCAAGTGTCACGGCCTCAGAGGACTCTCCCACTAATAGTTGGGAAGTTCTATGTTTGGCATCCTTCACCAGACCACACACAGGAATGAACAAACCCAGCTCATTTTGCAGTACATCGGTCGCCGCCTTAATTTGTCCACGTCCACCATCCACAACGATCAAGTCGGGACGTTCCAGATTTTCCTTAAGCACACGTTCATATCTACGCCGAATAACCTCACGCATCGTTTCATAATCATCGGGTCCCTGCACAGAACGGATCTTATATTTTCGATACTCCTTCTTGGCAGGCTTGCCATCAATAAACACGATCATGGCGGAGACTGGATCGGAACCCTGGATGTTGGAGTTATCAAACGCCTCCACCCGGTGCAAGCTATCCAGCCCAATGGCACGTCCGAGATTGCTTGCAGCTTTGGATGTCCGTTCCTCATCCCGCTCGATCAGCTTAAACTTCTCATCCAAAGCAACACGTGCATTTTCCGTCGCCATGCCTGTCATTTGCTTTTTCAGTCCACGCTGCGGTACAAGTACCTTAACATCCAACCATTCAGCCAGAGCGAGAGCCGCCGTAGCTGGGTCCTCCAGTCCACCGGATAGTTGGGTTTCTGTTTCCTTTATCTCTGCATCTTGGTCACCAACTTGACCTTGATTCGTTGCTACTGCATAAGCTGCTCGTTCTTCAGCCACCAGCAATGAGTCAGCAGAATGCTCTGTCTCCGTTTGTATCGCTTTCTCATCTGTCTGTCCAGTAACATCGGCTAGAGGTGCACTGTGGAGTGCAGTTTCTGCCGCAACCGGTTGATCGACATTGACCTGTTCTGCCTGCATCAGCTTAGGAGAATCCGGCAGCAATATTTCCTGCGGCACTGCTGGGTTGTCACTATAATATTGCGTCACATAGGACATAAAATCACTGTAAGCCTCACCGTAGAAAGGAAAAGTCGACATATGGCGCTCGATCATTTTACCTTTGCGGACATATAGGATTTGTACACACATCCAGCCCTTATCTACTGAAAAACCGAATACATCTCGATCCTTCGCATCCGATGTGGTGATTTTCTGCTTTTCCATCATCGCGTCGATGCTGATAATCTGATCTCGCAACTCCTTGGCCCGCTCAAAGTACAATTCCTCTGCGGCCTCCTGCATTTTACGCTGAAGATCCTTTTTAATTTCCTCATGTCCCCCGCTCAAAAAGGAACCAATCTCCTGACCAATCTGCTCATACGTTTCCTTCTCGACCTCTTTCACACAAGGCCCCAAACATTGATGCATGTGATAATACAGACACACTTCCTTGGGCATCACACCACACTTGCGTAAGGGATACATGCGATCCAGCAGCTTTTTCGTCTGATGTGCCGCGTAGGCATTGGGGTACGGTCCAAAATATTTTGCTTTATCTTTCAGAACGCGACGGGTCACCTCCAGCTTGGGGTGTGCCTCGTTCGTAATTTTCAAATACGGAAAGGTTTTATCATCCTTCAACAGCACGTTATAGCGCGGCTGGTGCTTTTTAATGAGGTTGCACTCCAGAATGAGCGCCTCCATATTACTACCTGTAACGATATATTCAAAATCACGGATATCGGAAACCAATCGCTGCGTCTTGCCGTTATGGCTACCTGTAAAATAGGAACGGACCCGGTTTTTCAACACTTTGGCCTTGCCGACATAAATGATGGTGCCTTCGCTGTTCTTCATCAGGTAACAGCCTGATGCATCCGGCAGTAACGCTAATTTGTGCCGTATGTTTTCCAGCGCCTTCTCCTGATTCTGCAAGTCCTCCGCATAAGGTTTCATTCGCCCGGTTCCTCCTTCCATTCTTAATGACTGCTCAACTAACTACTTATAATATATAGGAATAATACACAAAAACGCCCCCGGTATTTACAACCGGAGGCATTGACCTTTCATGGCCGCTCCACCAAGCCCCCGCGAGAGCATGGGTCACATGCGATGATTATTGGTGTTTAGTAAGCATGCTTTTCAGCGCTTCTTTGGAGTTCAGACCTACCACTTTATCAACAGGCTGTCCGTCTTTGAAAACGATCAGGGTAGGAATACTCATCACGCCGAAACGGGAAGCAGACTCTGGATTTTCATCCACGTTCACCTTCGCGATTTTGACGCTGTCGCCAACTTCTGTGGACAGATCCTCCAGAATGGGAGCGATCATTTTGCAAGGACCGCACCATGGCGCCCAAAAATCAACCAAAACGGTTCCTGTGCCTTCGACTTCTGCGTTGAAGGATTGATCGGACACGTTAACAATTGCCATTGTATGTTCCTCCTTTATAGAAAAGTCAAGATTATTATAACCTGTAATGTCTGTTTCGACACCTTTTAATTATATCACAATAGTCTTTTAATTGTAAGATATCAAAATAGCAGACGGATAAACGCTTACCCCCGCTGATTTTTTCCCTTTACGGTAATGACATCTACAAAAGGACGAATCCGGTCCATCAAGCGTTGTCCTTTGTACATTTCCTCTCCGTCCTTGCTCGTAAAGCTGAGATGCTTCTCCAGCCCCTGCAACGAATAATTGGAAGTATAAAAAGTAGGTTTGCGGTTCATTCGGTAATTCAAAATGGAACCCATCACATGGTCCCGTACCCACGGGCTTAAATTTTCGGCACCAATATCGTCAAATACGAGCAGATCACAATTTTTGAGCATTTCGGTCGTTTCCTTCAGCTTCTGTCCATCCTGAATCATGGACTTTAAGTCCTCCACAAAATCAGGCATATACACGATCACACCGTTCAGACCCGACAGAGCCAGCTCGTGCAATAGATAGCCCATCAAAAAAGTTTTACCCGTACCAAACGTACCTTCCAGATACAGTCCTTTTTTGGATAGACCCTGACTTTTCGTTTCTTCAATGTAACGGAATAGCTGTGTGACGGCAGGCATACGTTGTGAATCTTTGCGCGCAATCTCAAGAGCGTTATATCCCTCCAGAAGTGCCCGTTCATCCACATAAAAGCTTTTAATTCTCTGACGCACCCGTTGTTCATGTTGGGAAGCAACCAACTTCGCACATGGGGTCCGAATGTCCACGATTTCGGCTGTTCCATTCGGATATTCCACGCCCAGCTTACAAAAGTGGCCCTGAAAATCGTTAGGACACTGTTCCAGCCCCGGACAATTGTCGCAATTTCGACGATCCCGGGCATACTGAAAGAGCATGCTCATGTTGAGTCGCAATTGTGTTTCGTCCACATCAGGATGCGCAGCACAAAACTCCTGCACGAGCGGATCATTTAGAACTTGATCGGCTACATTGCGAGTGCGCTGGCGAAACGAAGGGTTCTGCATCTGCTGTAGCAAATCGCCCAGTGATTCCAAGAACGCTCCTCCTTTCTAAAATGTGCAGAGTTATGGGGGGAGACGCTTCGCGGATGGATCATTCTTACGATCGCTGTTGCCACCAGATTTTTTCTATCGTAATAGAAATTTAAAGGTGAAAATCCGGTGGCAAAGGCGAACGCTATCGCTTCTCCAGAACGATTTCATCCGCTCCGCTACTGACCGCCATAAAGTCGACATCTATTTGAATTGGCTTCGCTTAATAGTTTCATAAAACCTAAAATTCACTAGACTTTTTTCTGTTTTCCGGATTGCATTCGTTCGGCCAGACGCAGCAGTTCATCCAATTCTTCCTCAGATACAGACTCCTCGGAAGGGTGATCCTGAACGATTGGAATGGATGGCTTGGCTGGCCCGTTATTTTTGGCATATGCGCGGGATCGGCCGCCGGAAGGAGAAGCAGAGGACTGTTTTCCTTTTACCTTGGCTTGATCCCTTATATATTGAACGGCTTTTTCGTAAGTGTTTACCTGCTTAAGCAGCATGTTGGAAGCAACGGCCTCGACAAAGTTTCGGTTAATTCGCTGATCGCTCCCCGATACGAGCAGTGACATCAAATAATGGATCAGCACATTGATGACTTCACCGGGCAGCTTATAGCTGATATCAATTTTCTCAAATATATCCAGCAGGTTACCGGGAACCGTGCCGGGGAAAAAGGTTTGCAGCAAACGGCGATAAGGCTCGTTGCGCAACATCATATTATATTGGTGAATGTCACACTTGGCTGTGAATTGTGGTGGAACCTCCACATAAAATTCCATTTCCACAGCCTGTTCTGCAGGCGGCTCTTCAGGTGTGGAAGCTTCCCTCTGGCGCAAGGCGACCACTTTGGCGGCCTGTACCTGCTGTTCCTCCTGACGCTTCCGATCCTGTCTGGAGTGCTGACTAGCCCGAAGCTGAAGCTCGTCAAGCAACAAGTCGCCTGCTTCGGTAAAAATACCATCCTCATCCAGCAAGCGACTAATATCCTGTACAGAAAGGTCAAATTTGCGAACAACGTAATTGACCATGCCTAACTGCTCGTGTTCAAACCGGAGACGCTCCACGTGCTTGCGATTGGCAGATTCACGCGGAAAACGGAGAATAATATCTGCATAATTCAATGCTTCCTCCGATTCTGACGCTAGTGGTCCAGTCTGACGGCTAGTGGACACCTCGGACAGCGCCTGTTCCAGTTCGTAATCTATAACATGGGTATTCAATTCAAATAACTCGTAGAAAGGAATCGAAATATTTTCTTTATTATAGGAAGATTGCGACCATTCGCTAGATTCCCTACTCCACAACGATTCTCTCAGAGAAAGCACTGCAAACTTACCGATTTTGTCTCTCAACAAAAGGGTGAGATGCTGCGTTCTGAAAAATTCAGCAGGTGCGAGCGGCGGCTGCATCTCATATTCATACATATAGTCGTCCGTTTCGGGTGCATACAGCCTGGACGTCTGTAATAGACCGACGGCCTCCAGCTTGGAGGTCTGTTCAATCAAATACTTGCGTCCCTTCTCACTCGGCTCCAGTCCCAGTGTCAGAAAAAGGCGACGCTGCTGTTCCAACGGCGAATAACCGACTTGTCCTACTGGCACATGCTGGAACAACAGTCGATACAGACTGACCGCAAATGCGCCTACCATCGGCTGATAGACGCTTCCCAGCATCAATTCATCCAGTGCGCTCAAGCCAAATTCCCGATAAACGCAGTAGCGGTGGTTCTCAGTATAGTGCAGCAGGTTTTTCATCCGCATTCCAACATTCTTCCTTTCCTGACATAACGGTCTCCAAGATGTTTTTCTATTCTATCATACTTGCCTTCTCGTGGGACCAACAAAATAAGGGCAATTGTTCTCCTTTTTGGCAGCCGTATTCGTCTGAGTTCTACTTTTTTCGAGAATACTAACTATTTTAAGACTTTGTGACCTGCATCATGGTAAAAATAAAATTCTTCACACTTCTTTCATTGGTGAAAAGCTTTACTTTGAGCTACAATATAATGGTTAAGCATCACGTATTGGATACAGGAATGATATAAGGAAGTACACATATTTCGGCTGAGCCGATTATCATTTACAGACGTAAAGGAGTGTAGATCGTGAGTCAACATCAACCTCAACAAACCCCAGCAACACCCAACGAAGTAGCCTCCACACTGGAAGGCTGGTATGCGCTTCACGATTTCCGGTCCATCAACTGGACAGCATGGAAGACCGCAGACGATGAAGAGCGCGCCGGAGCACTGGACGAGCTTCAAGAGTTTATGAAGGAATGGAACGTTACCGAGGAAGCGGGTCTGGGCAGTTCAGCTGTCTATACTGTTGTCGGACAAAAGGCTGATTTTGTCATGATGCACCTGCGGGAAACGCTGGAAGACCTCAATAAGCTGGAAAATGACTTTAACAAAACAACCTTCGCCAAATATACAACCAAAACCTATTCTTATGTGAGTGTGGTGGAACTAAGTAATTATTTGAGCAAGGATGAAGATCCCATGCAAAATCCACAAATTGTCGCACGCTTGAAGCCTGTACTAAACAAGGCCCGTTATATTTGCTTCTATCCAATGAACAAAAAACGTGATCTGGACGATAACTGGTACATGCTTTCGATGGACGAGCGTCGCACCTTGATGCGTAGCCACGGCTTAATTGGACGCAGCTATGCTGGCAAAGTAAAGCAAATCATTTCCGGTTCCGTCGGCTTTGACGATTGGGAATGGGGCGTAACACTGTTCTCCGATGACGCACTTCAGTTCAAGAAGCTAATCTACGAAATGCGTTTTGATGAAGTCAGTGCTCGTTACGGTGAATTTGGCTCCTTCTATGTCGGCAGTGTGTTAAATGAAGAGACATTTGAAGACATGTTGAAGCTGTAAACCATAAGCGTCGGAACTATGTCGCAACATACAATCAAGGATTTCGTGAACTCCCACTTTCGGGACGACGGAATCCTTTTTTATATACCTTGATGCGCCAGCTTTCTTTTCTCCAAAGCGATCAGAATAGAGATAATAAGCAGCAAACCACTTAGTAAGATCAAAAAGCCTCCCAATTCGGGAATAAAATATTTTAAGCTTCCACCTTTAAAGCCCATACCTCTCAAAAACTTGAAATGCCAGGTCAATGGGAGAATGTTACTTACATATTGCAGCGATGGAGGCAGCATAGCCACTGGCAATTGAGCGCCGCTCAGTAAAAACGAAGGCAGTATAATTAGCATGAGGCGTGGGGAAGCTTTTCCAGGATTGGCCGCATTCCACCCTAAAGCCATCGCAAACAAACCCAACGTAATCGTGTACAGGAGAAATGGAATACTGAGCTGCCATACATTCGCTTCAAAGCGTAGTCCGCCAATTTGCTTGAGCAAACCAATGGACAGGTAAAAGGACACACATCCTACTAACGCATACGGCAACACCCTAAGAATCAAGCTATACGAATGCTGAAGCTCCTCTTTTAATCTTCCTTGCTCCCGCAATCGCGGGACAATTGTCAGTACAGTAGCACCAATTAGTGAAATCATGACCGTATTAATGAACCCCATAACCGAGGTCATCAAAGTAGCATTGGTAGGATTATATAACAGGCGCTGCTGAAGCAGCATATTGGAAGTAAGCCCTGTAACCTGACTGTCACTCATTCCCATACCCTTTAATCCACCACCAGCCAGTATCGCATTTTCCGTCGCCATGATCTCTGTGACTGCCGAGCGTAGATTTCCAGTAGCCTGACCTACCGTATTATCTACATAAAAACCGATGTTGCTCTGAACTCCTTTAATCCTATTTTCCTCCAACCCAGCTGGAAGGTAAATCACCGCAAAAAACTTTTCATTATATAAAAGTAAATTCGGATCGGTTTCGTTCTCTTGCACATGGCGTACATCAATATACTGCGATGCATCTAATTTATTAATAAGCTGTCGGCTATAACTGCTATGATCTAAATCGACTACAGCTACAGAGGCATCGTTAAGCTGATTATTTTTAAAAACAAATCCAAAGGCAACAGCTACAACGATAGGAACGAGCAGCATAATAAAAACCATTTTGCCGCTGATCATCAGCTTCCATTCTTCTATAAACGCCTTCATTTCGTCACAACCTCTACCGTCATTCCAGGTAATAATTCAGATGTTCGCTGGACATCCACCCGTATTTGGAAGGAGCTGATATCCGACAGACCTTTGTCCCGACTCATTCTCATGTTGGTATACTGAGGGGCAGAAGTAATGTACCTCACCTTGCCTTGGACATCTTTATCTAAAGCTACAACGTGCGAAGTCACATTTCCCCCAGCTTTAAACTGTGATATGGAATCCTCGCCCACATAAATATCGTAGTATAGCTGATTGGTTTCAATAACGGCGCCCGTTGCCCCCGTAGAAACGATCTCTCCCATTTTAGGTACAATACGCGACACCTTACCATCTGTGGATGCCTTCAGCACCATACGTCCACGCTGCAATTCCAAAGTTTTGAGTTGAACACTCAATGCCTGCTTTTGTTGAGCCAGAAGATCCACATTGTATTCGCTATTCTTAACATCTTTTCGTGTTTGCGAGGTTTGAGTCAAGGCTTCCTTGGCCTTTTCTGTTTTGATACGAGCCTGCTGGCGTTCCTCAGCAGTTGCGCCAGCCTCCATTTTATCCAAAGCGGTTTGCTGCTGAGCGATCCCATTTTTAGCAATGTCCGATTGTTTGCTAGCCGCTGTAATCTGGTTATTGGCAATTTCAACCTGATCCTTAGCTGTATCTAACGCGATTTGGGCATTATCCAGTTGGTTTTTGGCGTTATCCAGTTCTGCTTTGGTTCCAGCTCCAGCATCATATAACGCTTGAATACGGTTGTAATTCACTTTAGCCAAGTCCAGAGCCTGTTGTCTGGATGCTACTGTTTTTTGCGCGATTTCCGCATTTCTTTTGGCTGTCTCTACTCCTGTCAGAGCTGCGTCCAACGATTGCTGTGCTGCTTCAATAGCCAGCTTTTGTCTTACAATATCCTCCGCACGTGTGCCTTGGTTTAATAAGGACTCTCCCGCTTGCGCAGCTTGAATGTCCAATTGCCCCTGTTTTTCTGAATTCGAAATTTTCTCCGACTGATTTTGCAGCGCGTCTTTAGCCTGTTTTATTTTCACATCAGCCTGTGCGATATCCGTTTTTAATTTCTCAATTTGCAAATCAAGGTCTACAGGATCGAGGGTCATGAGCACATCCCCTTTTTTCACCTGTTGTTCTTCCTTCACCTCAATCGTGTTTACTCTTCCCCCTACACCCTGAAAAGCAACATTCACGGTATCCGCCGTAAGCAGTGTATTTTTTTGTTGGGCTGCCATACTCACAGCATCCTTGCCGCTCATTGCCATTAGCGTACCCCCGGTACCTAACGCGACAATAAGTAATACGTACACAATGATCTTTTTGTTCATTACAATAAACTCTCCTTCATGATGATTTAGCAATGATAGTTAAAAATTAATAGTCGAAAACTAATAAGGAACCTGATAGTACGATGTCTAACTATTTGAGTTGGGAAATTTTTTTATTCCCGTTTTATCTGTTCAAGTCCTGAGGAAAGCTTATTTAATAACGTAGCAAATAGAATATGATCTTCCTTCGTAAATTCATTCATCAAATCAGCAAAAAGCTGCATAAACAACGGAATTCTTTCCGTCATTAACTGTTTACCTTCATTAGTCAAGGAGATTGCAGTCATACGTCGATCCGTCAGCGTACTTCTCCGGATGATGCCGTCTCGTTCCAGCTTATCAATTACACTGGTTACTGTTGAACGAGTAACTCCTGAATATTCAGCCAGCTCGGATGGAGTCAATGCACGTTCATGAAGAAACAATGGCATTAAAATTTTCAGGTTGCCTACAGACAGCCCATATTCCGACAGTCTGGAAGACACTCCATTGTACACTTCATGCGCTGCCTGCACGAAAAGTACCAACGTATTCAACGATTGGGAGTCCGCATTTGGAAACTTTTCTGCCAATAAATTTATTCTCTTGGGATCAGCATTGATATTAAAATCAGAATTCAATCTGAAGCTCCCCCTCTGTAATTAGTAACCATACTATACGTCGTCAAATAGTTATGAGTCAATACCTTTTTTTGTTCGCCTAAATAAAAAAGGTCTCCATGCTCCTTTTTAGGAGTCAAGGAAACCTTTCTACCTTTAGAAAAACCGTCCCTTTTTCAGTACCAGTGGAATTCCGCCAATGATGAACAGATAGCGGAGATCCACAATTTTTTTCAATTGTGCGGCCACCCAACCTTTTATTTTGCGTTTGCCCACCACGGCGACGGCTTCCCCTTTTCCAAGAGAAGCAACCGTCCCTTTGTTGGAAAATATGAACTTGTGCAGCTCCTTTTTGCGAAGAGTAGCGGCCAGATTCTTGGCACAAAGAACCCCTTGCTGCATCGCAATTTGGGCAGTCGGTGGATAAGGGCGTCCTTCAGGATTAAACATCAGGGAGCTGTCCCCGATAATAAAAATATCATCGTGGCCCGGTGCACGCAGAAAATCGTCGATTTTCACCCTTCCGCGCATCACTTCGAATCCGGCTTTCTCGATTAATCCGTTCCCACGGATCCCTCCCGTCCAGACCACCGTGCACGCTTCGATTTTCTCCCCCTCACCAACGATTACACCATCCTGCAAGCATTCCTTAATCGGAATTCCAATGCGGAAGGTGACCCCTTTATGCTTAAGGACGTTCATCGCATACTCCACCAGCTCAGGATCGAACCCTGGCAGCGCCGTAGGAGCTGCCTCGACGTTAATGATTTGAATCCGGTTAAAATCGATGTCATAGGCTCTGGCCAGCTGTGGCAATCGATCCGCCAATTCTGCTACAAACTCAATGCCGCTAAAACCAGCGCCTCCTACGACGAAATTGAGGCGACCTGGTTTACCGTCATTTTTATACAGGGCCAGCTGGTATTCAATATGCTCACGAATCAGGCGAACCGAGTTAATACTGCGAATCGTCAGCGCGAACTTATCCATTCCCGGAATACCGAATGTTTCTGGCTCGCCGCCTAATCCAATGACCAAATAGTCATAGGAGAGTGATCCATCCTCCAGCACGATTTTTTTCTCCTTCGGTATGATTTCCTTAACCGTTCCTTTGACTAAATCCACCTTGAACTCATCGATTAGCTGGGCAATCGGAATCCTTGAATGCTCAATCGTATCCGTACCTGCCGCAGGCATATGAAGATGTGTCGTAATATAGTGGTAATCATGTCGATTGATCAGTGTGACATCCGCCTCATTGTGCTTGAGCTCCTTTTGCAATTGCTGAGCCGTCAATATACCGCCATATCCGGCGCCCACAATGACAATTTTGGGAATACTGCTCATGCTTCTACCCCTTCCGATATACATAATCATTAATTATTCACAGCTGTTCTCTCAAAACGGTTAATTTATACTCACAGAAAAGTCTTCATCAAATATTAACCGCTTTAACTTTGCAAGCGGAACCCAGCAGTTTATAATGATAAACAGTGAATCATGCGTTCGGCGGCTATCTGAACCTCTATGCGGCTGATTCAATATCTACAAATCCCATACTATCCCTTTCGGAGGTGTTTTAGAGTGACAGCTCAATCCACAGGTGCGGAAATCCGCGATCTGATTATTATCGGAGGCGGTCCAGCCGGTATTTTCGCCGCTTTTTACGGGGGAATGCGTCAGGCGTCCGTCACCTTAATTGAAAGTATGCCCCAACTGGGCGGCCAGCTTGCAGCCCTTTATCCTGAAAAATATATCTATGACGTCGCTGGCTTTCCTAAAGTGACTGCACAGGAACTGGTTAACAATTTGGTTCAACAAATGAACCACTTTAATCCAGAGGTGCAGCTAGAAGAGAAAGTCGTATCATTAGAGAAAAAGGAAGAACGCCACTTCATCGTAAAAACAGACAAAGGTGGCGAGTATCATGGTAAAGCGGTTATTATTACCGCTGGTGTGGGTGCTTTCGAGCCGCGCAGACTGGAGCTTCCAGGTGCCGAACGTTTTGAAAAAACGAACCTGCATTACTTTGTCAGCGACCTGAGCAAATTTGCAGGCCGAAAAGTGCTAATTAGCGGTGGTGGTGACTCTGCTGTAGACTGGGCACTTATGCTGGAACCGATTGCAGAACAGGTTACATTGATTCACCGCCGTGACAAATTCCGTGCGCATGAACACAGTGTCGAAAACCTCCTCGCTTCCAAAGTAAACGTTATTACACCAACGGAAATTACAGAATTGCATGGAGAAGACACAATTACGAAAGTCACTCTTGCTCATGTAAAAACCAAAGAAACACAGGAAATCGAAGTGGACGATGTGATCGTTAACTTTGGATTTGTATCCACACTTGGCCCGATTGCTGAATGGGGAATTGAAATCGAAAGTAACTCTATCGTGGTCGATTCTCGCCAGGAAACTAATATTCCCGGCATTTTCGCCGCTGGGGACATTACGACCTATCCAGGCAAGCTCAAGCTGATTGCGGTCGGCTTTGGTGAAGCTCCTACGGCAGTCAACAACGCCAAGGTCTATGTAGATCCAGATGCCAAGTTATCTCCTGGTCACAGCAGTAACATGAAATTGTAGTCTAGTTTAGACTATGACAAAAAAGGGTATTTTACTCCAAATTTGAATCTTTGGAGTGAAATACCCTTTTTTACGGTGTGCCTATTCGTTGCAGTGATTGTCCGTAAAGTCATCCGAACCCTGAATGACTTCACAGTCGCAGTACGAGAGCTTGTCCGGTCTAATGAAGGACTACGGCTGTATTCATCTCTAACTTTCTTTTGTGAATCTCAGCCAGCAACAGTGCAATGAAGTCACATTCAAGTTTAAGCTCGATTGCCATCTGATAGGAATCCAAAAGCATTTCATCCGTCAGCATAGCCATCCTCGACACAACCTTTCCTTTTATTTCAAAATCTATTCTATCAAAATACCAAAATCGGAACAAGCGTTCTGTTATCCACAGTCAATTGTGGAAATCCTGTGTATAAATTGTTGGTAAGTGTCGTTAACCCATATATGTGACAGGGGATAATGTGGACAATATTTATACACAGAATTTTGACGCTCGAACACAAAAAAAATATTTTTATTATTTATATAAATATATTATATTTAGCGTCTTGTTAATAGATTATATTGGAATTTTTTTAAAGAAATCAGAAATTTATTGAGGTCTTGTATTAACCTCTAAAATCCATACCCGTCCACTCTGATCAAGCCCGTAATCAAATCCCAGTTGTCCGATCCCAGGAAATCTTCTTTCCAGTACAGGAATACAGCGCTGTGTAAGTTGAATGATTTCTCGCCGCTTTTGAATAGCAAGCCGCCGGGGATATATCATCCGAAGCGCCTCTGTTCCCTTCAGCAAAGTTCCCCCTTTGCACAGATTTGTAATGACCAGTCCGGGACGAGCATGACGTGCAACCACCGCACGAAAATCCCATCTCTGCCCTTCCTTCACGACTTTGACTCGATAGTCGACAGGTCTACCTTGAATACTTGCCAGTTGGATGCCTTGTTGAATGAGATATGGACGTTGGATTCGGAGCTTATTGATTCCGAATACAAGTGCTCTAAAATGACTGAACCGATGTGTATGCTCCATACGCGTACAGGCGTATCCTCTACGCTCCTTTGCCACACGCATGACTCCGATTCCTCCGCCTCCTTTTACAGGTTTTATAAATACAAAAGCATGCCGCCGCAGCATCATGCGCAATTGATCTTCACTATATAGACAGGTTTCCGGTATATAAACGGCGGTATGTGGATGGTGCAGCAGCGCCTTCGTCTTTAGCCATTTGCTTGCAAGTTGTCTCATCTAACCCTCTCCTTTCGCCGTCAGGTATACTTATACATACTCAACAGGAAGGTTCTATTCTTGGATGATTGTCGGTGGCATGTGTCTATTTCGACAAGATCATGGCGAACGGTAGCATGCACCGAACATCACTGGTACAATGACAATAATCTACTACCATTTGCACGGAGCAGCGGAAATTACCGGCAAATCGTTTTTTTCAACAAGGAGGTCAACTCATGAATAGCAAAATTGGCATCATGGACATTGGCTCAAACTCCATACGTCTGGTGATCTATGAAATGACAGAGACAGGAGCCTATCGAATTGTGCAGGAATGCAAAGAAGCTGCCCGACTGAGCGAAAAGGTTGGGGCCAACGGCCGTATGGAACGAGAGGCGATTCGAAGCATCGCTCCATTGCTGCGCCAATTTATGGCGGTATGCCATATGCACGGGGTTGTCCGTATGCGTGCAGCAGCAACAGCAGCCATCCGCAATGCCACGAATTCGGACGAAATCGTCCAATGGATCGCGGAGGAGACAAATTTAACACTGGAAATACTGAGCGGAGAGCAAGAAGGCTATGCCGGTTTTCTGGGAGTAGTGAACACTATGAATGTGAGTGACGGAATCATTATTGACATCGGGGGTGGCAGTACCGAAATTACGTTGTTCCGCGATCGAGAACGACTGCATACTGTGTCATTTCCCTTTGGCGCCGTCAATATGAATTGGCGCTTTGGACGTGAGGTCAAGAATGGCGAATGGTCTCCTCAGCAGATTGAGGAAATGGAGAGCTTTGTCCGTTCTTCCCTGCAAAATCATGATTGGATCTTCTCCAATCCGGGTCTGCCATTCATCGGGCTAGGTGGAACCCTGCGTACTTTGGCTAAAATCAATCAGAAACGATTGGATTACTCACTTCCTGTGACGCACCATTACGAAATGACGATAGAAGATGTCAATTACTTCTATGGAAGTCTGCCCCATCTGCCCTATGAAAAACGCAAAAAAACAGCCGGCCTGTCCAAGGACAGAGCCGACATCATTGTACCGGGTCTTATTATATTGAAAACGATATTTGAAGCTGCTCAAGGCTCCGCGTATTTGGTCAGTGGAGCGGGTCTGCGAGACGGCCTATTTCATGAGCTGGTCAACGCTGAACAGCCCGTGGTAGCTAATCCGCTTATCACATCCATTCGCAATATCCTTTCGTTTGCTGTCCCGGTTAGCGAAGCGCATGTCAAGCGAGTTAACGAGTACGCCGTCCGGCTCTATGACACATTAGCTAGCGGAACCTCAGCTGCTATGGACAAACGCTTGTTACTGACCGCAGCAACTCTTTACAAAACGGGAGCTGCCTTGAATTACTATCATTTCCGCCAGAATTCCGTATTCTGGATCTTACATGCAGGCATTGGCGGTTTATCCCATAGGGAAACGGTACTAGCCGCGTTGATCGCGGATTACCATCCCAAGAACCGGACACCCCGTTTGCTACGCACACATGCGGATATTTTGGAGCCTTCCGACGAGGAACGTGTACATCGGCTCGGCTCGCTGCTCCAGCTCGCGATTGGCATGGATCGGAGTGAGTCCGGAATGATTAGCAGCATCAATCCCACTACAGGGGATGATGCACTGCATCTTCGTCTGGAAAGCAAGAGTGAACCCATATTAGAACAACGGGAGCTGGAATCAGTTGCCAAGGATTTCCAAAAGGCATGGAATCTTACATTGTCGTGGTCCATTCTACCTTCTTCCAATTTCTAACCTTCATCGCTTCAGATTGGCTCCTGATGGGAGCCTCTTTGTCGTTTCTGGACACAAATTGATAGCTGCCGTTAGGCATAAGCTGGCGTGCCTTCACATTATCTCTTAACGATAAATGCAGAATATCTGCCAGCATTTCTTTGATCCCGTCATCATAAATCGGGCACATCAGTTCAATTCGGCGGGTCAAATTTCGCGTCATCCAATCCGCACTGGACAGAAACAACTCGGAATTGCCTCCATTTTCAAAATAAAACAATCTGGAATGTTCCAGGAAGCGGTCTACAATACTGATGACACGTATGTTCTCGCTGAATCCTTCCACACCCGGACGCAAACAGCAGACCCCTCTAATGATAAGATCAATCTTCACACCTGCTTGGGAAGCCGCATATAGTTCATCGATCATCTCCTGATTGGATAAGGAGTTGATCTTGGCAATAATCCGGGCGGGCTTACCTGCCAATGCTTGCTCAGCTTCCCTACGGATGAGTTCAAACAGCTTGTTCTTCATTCCCGTTGGAGCCACCGTAAAAGCTTGCAAAGTCTTGAGCGCAGAGAATCCCGTAATTTCATTAAACAGTTCGGAGGCATCCTCGCCAAGTACCGGATCCGACGTAAACAATCCGATATCTGTATACACGCGCGCCGTGCTTTCATTATAATTGCCTGTGCCTACGTGCACATATCGTTTGAGTGCGTTGCGCTCATGGCGTATGACAAGAATGATTTTGGCGTGCGTCTTCAAGCCAACCAGCCCATACACTACGTGACAGCCTGCTTTTTCAAGCGTACGCGCCCAGGCAATATTACGTTCCTCGTCAAAACGGGCTTTCAGCTCCACCACCACCGTTACCTGCTTGCCCGATTCGGCCGCACGTGCCAATGCCGGAATCAGCTTCGATTCCCCGTTGACACGGTACAGGGTCATTTTGATTGCCATCACATCCGGGTCCTCTGATGCCTCAATGATAAAATCAGTTACCGCATCGAATGATTCATACGGATGGTACACGAGCACGTCCCGTTTGCGAAGCACGTTGAAAATATCCTCTTGCGGGGGCAGTTCTTCCGGATACAGTGGTTTGATTGCCGGAAATTTCAAATGCGAATACCCCTCCAAATGATCGGCAAAAGACGACAAAAACGTCAGATCCAACGGCCCGTCCATCTCAAACACATGATCGAACAGCTTGAATTCGCGTTGAAGCTCCATCAGGGCATAGGGATGAATCCCTTTTTCTACTTCCAGTCTTACCGGCGCCCCCCGTCGTCTTCGACGCAGCTCTTTTTCAATCTCTTCGAGCAAATCTTCGATCTCTTCTTCATTAATGGACAAATCGGAGTTACGCGTAACACGAAAGGCATGAACCGCCTCCGGAACATATCCGGTGAACAGCGTTTGAATGTGATGCTTGATTAGTTCCTCAATTAAAATAAATGATTTCTTCTTGCTGTTCGACCGCAAAGGCACCGTAACAACACGTGGAATATTCGAAGGCACCTGCACAATGGCAAAAAGTGGTTTATCCTCCTCTGTATCCCCGGGACGTCTCAAGACGACCGCTAAATATACGTATTTATTGTGAACGAGTGGAAAAGGACGGCTCTGATCGACCGCCATCGGCGTGAGCACCGGAAATATAATTTCATGAAAATATGCATCCAGCGACTTGCGCTGTGTCGTATTTAAGTCTTCATATTCGAACAGTAAAAGACCCTTTTTCGTCAAGAGGCGAGAAATATCACGATAGGTCCGGTATTGTTCCGATACCATTGAGACGGTACGCTTGATCAGGCGTTTGTACAAACCGGAGGGGGTATATCCCGTAAAATCCTTTTGCATAAAACCCGCCTTGATCTTCTCGCGCGTCTCTGCAACACGAACAGCCATAAACTCATCCAAATTGCTAGATACAATCGCCAAAAATTTGGCTCTCTCCAGCAACGGTGTATCTGCATCCTGAGCTTCCTGAAGCACACGGCGATTAAATTCAATCCAGCTTAAATCTCGGTTAAAGTAACGTTCTGACCCGGCTTTATCCTTATTCTGACTCTCTATCAACATATGGCCTCCATCAATTCATGCAGTATAGTTACCCTTTATTGTACTATTAGATGAAACGCACTAGCATCACAGCAGTGTAAACGCAATGTAAAATGTGTGTAAACACAAACTGGATGTTTGAAAAGGTCAATCGGATGCTTTACAAAAATAGCATTAAGCGGTACAGTGTTTACGTCTGTTTCATAGAGTAGATTGACGAACCGTTCCTTTTTCAGTTGTTTATGTTCATTATGATGTGTAGTAACCACTTAGAAGCCACGTTCAATTGCTGATTTTTAAATGGCATGATATAGGGAGGATTTACGTTATGGAACCCAAGAAAACGCCACGCGTACTGCAAAAAAACATCGAATTTTTCACCGCGGCGCTATCTCAACACCTCGTTTCGGTCTGGCAAGAGGACCCTACAGGTGTATACTGTGAGATTGGCTGTGGATATATCGAGTTATTCAGTAGCGAGATGATTCGGGTGCGCAATCAAGATGGAACCCCAAGCCATTATGACCGCAATATTACCATGTTTCAGTTAATCACGAAGGATCAGCCGATATAATTATTATATGCTATGCCTGCGCTGTTCTTCCAGATTAGAATTGTTTTATGTTACAATTACCGATTTTCATATCTGCTGAATCCTGCAGTTTTTCCAAAAAGCGCCTCAGAGCGCTTTTTTTGTCGACTTTTTTTGAACATCGTTTCGAAAAGCAGTATGATAAGGGAGCATATTACCTAAATTTAAAGGGGAATCAACCGATGGAGCATACAACATCAGATGGACGCATCCTGGTTATGACCGCGGTTGAAGGCGAACGGGAAGCTGTACTGCGGGGCCTGAAAGGCGATACCCGTTTTGTGGTCGAGCTGGCTGGCGTGGGCGCACCGTCCGCAGCGGCTTCAACCGCGCTAGCACTGGCGGCGGCTGGTGACTACCGGCTGGTTATCAGCGCCGGAATTGGTGGCGGCTTCGTGGAGGTCGCTGCACTGGAAAGCGTCGTTGTTGCTGACGCGATCATTGCTGCCGACCTGGGTGCCGAGACGGCAGAGGGCTTCAGCAGCGTGGACGAGCTGGGTTTCGGCTCAAGCCGAATTGCCGTGAATGTTGCCACCGCGCAGCGATTCGTTCAGGCGTTGCGTGCCGCTGGACAGACAGCTGTCGCGGGGCCGATCCTGACCGTCTCTACGGCCACCGGTACGGCGGCAACAGCGGAACAGCTGGCCAAGCGCGTTCCCGGAGCTGCTGCCGAAGCGATGGAAGGCTACGGCGTAGCCGTGGCGGCAAATAGGCTGGAACTGCCGACGATGGAAATCCGCACGATTTCCAATGCTGTTGGTCCACGTGACCGTGCAGCCTGGCGGATCAAAGAGGCTTTGCAAGCGTTGGAAGCCGCATTTTCTACATTAACGGAGGTTATATAGATGCAAATTGCTTTTTCACCTTGTCCTAACGACACTTTTGTCTTCCATGCCCTGGCTCATGGATTGATTCCGGGCGCACCCGCGCTGGACATTACATTTGCCGATATCGACATCACCAACAATCTGGCGATCACACCAGACGGACTCGATATCATGAAAATTTCGTATGCTGCACTCCCTTGGGTGCTGGATGAATACGCCCTGTTGCCTTGTGGAGGCGCACTGGGCCGGGGTTGTGGCCCGCTCGTGCTGACCAGGGAAGGTTCCACGATCGAAGGCCCGGAAGCCCTGTCTGGCAAGCGTGTAGCCGTTCCGAGTGAACGTTCCACTGCCTATCTGCTGTTCCGCCTGTGGGCAGCCAAGCATGTGCCTGGGGGTGTCGGCGAGATCGTCGTGATGCCGTTCGACCAAATCATGCCTGCTGTCCGTGACGGGGAGATAGATGCCGGACTGGTTATTCATGAAGCACGGTTCACGTATCCGTCCTACGGACTTAGTAAGCAAGTCGATCTGGGGAACTGGTGGGAAGAAGATACAGGGCTGCCGATCCCGCTCGGAGCTATCATTGCCCGCCGTACGCTGGATCTGGATGCGATCACAAACTGGATACGCGCCTCTGTCGAATATGCTTGGAAGCATCCTGAAGCTTCGCGTGAATATGTATTGTCTCATGCGCAGGAACTTTCACCCGATGTCGCCCAATCGCATATCGACCTTTACGTAAACGATTTTACCGCCAATCTGGGAGACAGCGGATATGCCGCCATCGAAGCTTTGCTTGGTCGCGCTGCGCAGGAAGGGCTGGTACCTTCGTTTGATTTAGCCCAACTGCGCCCTACTTCCACAACAACACGTTAAAAGGGACAGACATGCCATGCATGTTTTCATGCTGAATAGAGTAGTTTAAACATATAAAACCTCCCGAACGAGCACATGGCCTAGCCAGGCGCCCCATTCGGGAGGTTTTATCATTTCATATGGCGAATCCTCATTCGGACTCGCTTGATCCTTATTCTTAGTTCTGTTCCTGCTCCACAACCTCGGTCTTAAATACGTTATCCAGTTTGGTACCCAATCTTTTGACCAGCGGCACCTTGATATCCCGGCTCAGCTCCTTGAAAAAAGCGTCCATGTCACAATTAATCTTATCCAACACGACCTTCACGGTACCCTCTTCCAAGATCTGCTCATTCAGATCCTCCGGTACGGTAACCGAGATATCATACTTCTTGCTTAACGTTTTAATGTAGCGGGTAAAGATTTCGATAAGCTCCTCATTGTTGAACTTCTCAACTGCAACTTGCCCTTTGTTAGTAAATTTCAAATTCACTCTCACGTTAGCATTTCCCCTTTTCCTTTTGACCATTTATTTTGGATAAACGTTGAACCTTTCAGAGGCTCTTCAAAGAAAGGGCCTTACCGGTCGTTTTAGACTCTTGTCCTTTGATATACTAAGTATAACACATTAAGGCCGTTTTCATTTCCCAACTTGTCGTTTTATGATAAAAAATGATACAATTTGCGCATTTTCAGCATAAATTCTTTCTTTTCATGCCAATCATTAGAAATAGTTTATACACAAATACACAAAAAAACGCCTATCTCGCAAAAGAAAGACGTTTCCGTATAGATGCCTAAGTGGTATGCATTTACAGAGGTTTCGTACATTCCCAACCGTGTGAACGATACTCACGCACAGCGTCTCGTATATCCTCAATATCATCAGAATGCAGCAAAACGGCAGGTAGAATTACCCAATATTCATTCTCCGCTAGATCAATAAATACGTCCTCGACATCGTAATATTGCATATCGCCAAATGCCGTATCCCTAATTTTCTGTCCAACCAAAGGTGTAAACTGGGAATCAAATGTTTTCATCACCTTCGTATATTCCTTCACGCCCGTTGCCGAGATCTGCTGTGAAATAATGACGCTCAATGCTGTTACCTCCCTGACCTAATAATGCTCATTATACCCTTCTCTCAGACCTTCTACAAAACCTTGTGCAAAAAAAATCATAAAAATCAATAGGCCGATGCCAATAGCTACGGAGCTGATTACGATAATGAAGATACCCTGCGTGTCTCTTTGTTCCATCTTTTTAGTCAAAATTCCGAAAACAAGACCTATGATCCCCAACAAGCCTCCAACGACAAAAAAACTAAATACGAACCCCAAACCTGCAAAAATCCAGCCAAATAGAGCGAGCACCCAGCCCTGCGGCTGTGGCTCACTCTGTTTCATCTGCCAGCGTTCCCTCGCTGTAGGTGTATATCTGTCCATTCCTTAGCTCCCCCGCTCATTGCATCTCTTAAGAAAAAAATTCGCTCGCCTTCTCCCGATGGACAGGCTTGATATGCATGTCCAACACTTTCAAAGCTGCCAGCACAACCCCCGCATCATCTGTAAAACCCAACATTGGAATAACATCTGATATAGCATCTAATGGAGAAATAAAATACGCCAAGGCTCCGAATGCTACCCCTTTGGCATACAGAGGCGTTTCAGGATCTATCGCACAATAGTACATAGCCACCGCATCCTTCACAAAGGGAACTTTTCCAGCCGTGGACTTTACCTTGTTGAAAAATCCCTTTTTCACCTGTTCTTCCTGTTTTGGATCATACTTGGCTTTGGTTACGTCAAAATCCTTCATAGGTTCCTCCTCTTGCTGACTGGTGAGTTTGAAAGTGCCACCTTCCCGCTTACCAAGCGGATAATTTTGAACCGTCATTTTCACTAACTCAACAGACTTATAGTCATATTTTACTATGACCTCCTTTGATATTCTAGTATATTTTTCCTATTCCTTGCTCCTATGTATTTGTACATGCTTTTGCTTACGATTCCAGAACAAACTAAACGACCTTTCCCATTAGAATTTCGAGAAAAGGCCGTTACTAAAACAATATGAATCTTTTACTGTTTACCGTTGCTATAAATCGTGCTTAACTTGGATGTTGCTCTGATGCCATTCGGACCTTCAATAATGGCATGTCCTTGTTCAGTATAGCTCGATCCTGCCCAGTCGTTTGACATATCCAAATATTCTAGACCTGATCCATTTCCTTTCCAAGACCATCCAAGATAACCTACACCTTTTTGTTGGGCATAACTCATAATAGTGGCCTCGTCAACATCACCATTTGTATGCTTGATTCCGAATTCTCCAATGATGAGAGCTAGATTTTTGTTTAATACATTGTCAATATTGCTTTTTACTGTTTCGGCATTTCCCCCAGCGTATTCGTACATATGAATGGAGAACATCGTATTTTTAAGCGGATCGGCATCAAACACTTGCGTTCCGTAGTCAAAAATCGACTTCGGATATTGCCCCCACCCAGCGGCGTCAACCATAATGGTATTTTTGATGCCAGCATTTCTTAGCTTTGGAATAACTGATTTATACCCCTGTGCCCAGCCGTTCCCATCCCAAGTACCAAACCATTCATTCGCGATGTTGAGAATGACTGTATTTTCTTTTCCAATCAGTGCACTTTTCATTTCAATCCAGTAATCTGCGATTTTATTCAACACAGCAGCATTATCATTTCCCGTACCATCATGTACTTCAAGGATAACAACCAATTTGTTTTGTTCTGATAAAGTGATCAGGTTTTGCAACGCTGACAAATCATCTTTCGTCCATTGTTGACCGTCAGACAGCACGATTCTAATCGTGTTCGCTCCGGTTTTGGCAATTGCAGGTATCGCAACCGACTCTTGACCTTTGTACCAAGTGTAAGCGTGATTAACTCCTCTCATGACAAAGGGATTTCCGTTGCCATCATAAAGCGTCGTACCTTTAACATAAAATCCTGTATTTTGAGAGGAGTCGGAACTTGTTGTTACTTTTAAGACATTACTTGGTTCCGAAATATTGCCTGCTGCATCTTTCGCTTTTACAGTGAAGTTGTAGGATGTGTTCGCAGTGAGACCCGTCACTGTATAACTTGTTGTGGTGCTCGTGCCTACCAGATCTGTTCCGTTATAAATAACGTAGCCAGTTACACCTACATTGTCTATTGAGGTCGTCCATGTAAGAGTGACAGATGTGCTCGTCTTGGATGAGCTTTGGAGGTTTGTTGGGGCGGTTGGTGGTGTCGTATCTGTTGTCGTATCAATCTGCGTGAATCTCCACCTTTGCTGAGCGCTACCGTTGTCGGCCCATTGTTGAACGTTTGCACCGTCATGGGTATAACCACCGACAACATCCAATGCTTTACCACTAGATTGCGAGATCAGCTTATAATATCCACCACCAACGTCAATGATTTTCCATTTTTGCTGAGCGTTCCCGTTGTCTGTCCATTGTTGAACGTTCGCTCCGTCATGGGTATTACCACCGGCTACATCCAATGCTTTGCCACTAGATTGCGAGATCAGCTTATAATATCCACCACCGACGTCAACCACTCTCCACTTCTGTTGCTCCTTTCCGTTATCGGTCCATTGTTGAATATTCGCTCCGTCATCCTTTGATCCCCCTTCAACTTCCAGGCTTTTTCCGCTATGCTGTGCAGTAATTTTGTAAACAGCATCTGAAATAATATCCGATTGGGCAGACGGTGTTGAATCAAGCGCTAGATTAGTAACTCCATCATTGTTAGCGCTTACAATCATGGTCGGCAATATATAAACAAGCATACTCAACGAGATCAAACACGACAATAACTTCTTCATTTTGTAACCTCCAGGTAACCAGCGTTACAATTCACCGTTTGCTCGAAGTTTCCAACATTTCTATTTAACCGCATCTCAACATACACCTCTCCCTTAGCTTATATATTCAAATTTCCATCCCTTAGGCACGTACTATGATCTCTCCCTCCCGGCCATAATTCGGAAAAGAAAAAAGAACCAAAAGAGCTCTATCCTAATATTAGGTAAACGCTTTCAATTATTCCAAACTAATTATGTGATTGGTAAATGAATTCTTACTCATTCTAGTTTAAGTTATACCAAATGTCAATTGTTAGCATAACAAAAATATGTAAAATACAATAATTATAAAAAACAAACATCCTATAAACATAACAAATTAGTGATATTGAGTACCACGTTTCTTTTATCACCTCTTTTTTTGCTCTAAAATATTATATTCATTGAATTCTTTACATAAGAACGAAAACTATAAAAAAAACAAAAAAACCTTTAACGTCATTTTGTTAGTTTAATGTTTTTTATAACAGTACATCTTGTTAGCTAATTCGGTACGACAAACATCTTTGAAAATCATAGTCAAAAAAAGCACGCTATATTGGTACTACCAATATGCGTGCATGAAAGAAGATATTGAAGTTCTTCCTGATCCATCGCCCCCGTTAATCCTCAAATGTCTCACCGTTCTGATCCTTGGTGGATAACTCTATTCTTTCTTTAATATTTACCAGATACACACTGCCTGCAATCAGCACCAGTCCCACAACAAACGTCAAAGTAAGTGATTCCTTGAGCATTACCATACTAAAGACCGTGGACAGCACCGGAATCATAAATGTATATGAGCCGACGGTTCCCGCATCTCCGTTGTCGATCAGTTTAAAATAAATCATCCAGCCCATTGCAATTACAAATATCGAAATAAACAATAAAATCGCGATAAAAGAGGTCGTCCAGTGAATATCGCTCCATTTCTCGGTCGTAAATCCAATCCCATTGAGTATGATCCCCCCAAAAATGAGCTGCATCGTCACCGCCCAAATGGAATCCAACTGCTGGCTTTTTTTCTTCATATAAATCGTTCCGAGCGCCCAGCACAGTCCTGAAGCTAGCCCCAACGCAATGCCCAGTACCGATAAATGCCCTGCCATTCCACCAGAGCTAATCACGATCACCCCGCCAAAACCCAGTACCAGTCCAATGACCTTCAGGGGAAACATGCGCTCCCCCAACCACATCCAGGAGAATAATCCCAACAGGATCGGCTGAAGGAATACTAAAGTGGAAAATAACCCAGCAGGCAAATAACGCAGCCCTACCGTCTGCAAGCCATAGTAGCCTGCAATATTAAATATGGCCAGCACAAGATAAGTCCACCCATTCTGTCTAAGGCGCAAGGTTTCCCGGCGACGCATAGCGAACAACAGTAGAATCACACCACCCAACAGGGTGCGGATTCCTGAAAAAAATATCGGCGGCGTATCTGGCAAAGCCAGCTTGGTCAACGGCCAGTTGATCCCCCATACCATTACTAATATCAAGACAAGCCACAGCGTGGCTTTAGGTGTTAATTTTTTCACAGATGTCTTCTCTCCCTTAGATTTTCATCGTTCATTGCTTACGACTAAAATATGAATAGCCGTTTGCAAAGTTTTGCTTTACTAGCGTATACTGTGGTCACTAATAAATAAAATGAATGTTTTCAATGAGGGAGATAACTTTTCGCTTATGACCATTACTCAAATTATGATCTTCGTTCGTGTAGCTGAAACGCTAAACTTCACCCAAACTGCCCATGAGCTGCATATGACGCAGCCCGCGGTCAGCCATGCCATCGCAAGCATCGAAAACGAGCTGGATGTTCAGCTATTGCTGCGCGACCGAAAAAAAGGAGTGCTGCTGACCGATATCGGGCACAAGGTACTGCTGCAATTCCGCATGATGCTGCAAAGCATGGAAAAGGTACAGCAGCAGGTGGCTGCTGAAAAAGGTCTAGACGTTGGCACGATCACGATCGGTGCCTTTCCTTCTGCCTCAGCCTATTTTCTGCCCCCGATTATTCATCATATTCGTCAGCATTATCCGAACCTTGTTTTCGATCTACATGAAGGCTCCACGAATGAAGTCAAGGAGTGGGTGCATACCAGAGAAATCGAGGCGGGTATCATCCTGTTGCCAGACCCTCAGGTAGATGTAATCCCATTATGTCAGGATGACATGGTTATTCTCCTGCCAGACGGTCACCCTCTACAATCGCACAATAAAATCGCCATTCGAGACTTGAATGAGCAGGATATGATCTTTTGTAAAGGTGGACATGAGGTCGCCATTATGGAAGGTTTTGAACGCGAACAAAGTCAGTTGCAGGCACAATTCATTACTCATAATATCAGCACCTTGGTCAGCATGGTTCGACAAGGACTGGGTATGGGCATTGTCTCTTCACTCGCCTTGTCCACGTTTCCCCATGATCTGACCGTCAAGGAGACTTCACCTCTGATCACACGCCAAATCGGTATCGCTGTACCATCCCTGCATAATGCTTCACTTGCTGTACAGTTATTTGTGCGAACCGCGCAGGAGCTATTTACGGATTCGAAGCAGTAGAAGCATTGGATCATGATCATAAGGAGGTCTATTCATATGCAGAGAAATCAAATCATTCGACCAAATAGCTAAATTTCTAACCCATTTCAGGTGGTTTTAGGGAAAGACGGAAACAATTCGTGGGGCCGAAACAATTGGTTGCCTATGCTGGACTACGACAAAGAGCAAATCAAAAATTAAAGGTCTATTAAGAAAAGAAAAAGAAAGAAGGCAAGCCTTACAAGGTAGCTGGGATCGCCTGCGCCAACAAGCTTATACATCACATATAATGCATTAATTCCACTGGTATATTATTCTAGCGCAGCGGGTAACCTATACTGAATACCTGCAATTTTTAAACTAGGAGGGTTTTGCATGGACCATCTCGCTATTTTGATCAGAAGTTTCTCTGCATTCGTTATCCTCATGCTAATTGGGAGAATACTGGGGAAGCAAACCCTCTCCAATATGAACTTTCACGAATTCGTGACGGCGGTCATATTAGGGGCTATAGCAGCCAACTTTGCCTTTAACGAAAAAATAGAAGTTGTCCACCTATTAATAGCCCTGTCTGTTTTTACAATTACTTCTTATGTTTTATCCAAGTTTTTTTTGAAATTCAGAAACTTTAAGATGTGGACAGAGGGAGCACCCACCGTTCTCATAGAAGGAGGGTTCATTCTCGAAGATAACTTAAAAAAAAATAATATGACATTAGATTCTTTAAATCAACAGCTTCGCCAGAAAGAAATTTTTAATATAGAAGAAGTGGAGTACGCCCTCCTTGAGATTAACGGAAAACTATCTGTTCAAAAGAAAAAGGAACTGCAAGCCGTGACATTAAAAGACCTGCAGTTGAATGCAGGTAATGCCACACAGTTCCCAATTGAGCTTGTAATCGACGGACAGCTTTTACATGGCAATTTAAACTCCAATCATATTCCCGAATCATGGCTGCTGTCTCAACTGAAGGCACGCGACAAAAAGTTAGAGGACGTATTCTATGCCGTTAAAGGCAGCAACGGCCAACTCTATGTGGATGAATATAAGGATAAAATCCAGCATCCAATTGATGTGGAGTAGTATTGACTTTCGATCAATAGTTACCTGAGATTCAACGTAATCAGATAATTGTATTTGGCAGCGTGCTTAAGCTCATCCAATATGATACCGTACACCGTGTCCTTATAGATGCCAGCAGGCAATCCAAACCAGATGTTGCGGTATCGTTCCACCGCACCCAACTCTCCCATCAAGGCGCGCTGTAAACCTTCTGTATAAGATTGCACCCTCTCATATTGCTCACTACTGATGCCTGCAATTTCTTGTCCTGTCAAAGCCCGATACATCTCTCTGAACATTTTATTGTGGCCGCGCTCATCGTTACGGATGCTTTCAATAATAGCCACCTGCTCTTGTGAGGGAGCCAAATTGATCAATTCATCGTAGAACAACTCATCGTTACGCTCCCCTTGTACCGCTTCCTTTATCATTTGTACTGCTTTCGGAAATCCTGTGTTCCAGATAGGTACAAAATTGGCCCGCATATAGTATGAATTTCCCCAGTAAGAAGGTACTTGATACAAGTTTATCTCCTCCCGATGTTAGTTTTTAGAAAGTATATGCGCATCTGCCCATGTCGGTTCCTAACATTAGGAAAAATGACTGTTTCGCACATTCCTAGTCGCCCTTTTCTAGTGAAGTAATGCTAGCGGCTATTTGACTTACCAACATACTCGGTTGATTATACTGATGATAGCTAACACAGGGGAAGAACTCACTAAAAAATCAATTACGATTTGTGTCATAGTTGAAAGTGCTGCATCTATTACTATAAGCTACAGAGAAATAGACGAGGGACTCCTTGACAAACATTATCTGGTTTTCTTGTCTTAATATGGTCTACTAAAAAAAATAAAAAGGAGTTTTCCATAAACGGAAAACTCCTTCGCACGTTAAGCTATTTACTGCTACAGCTTGTTCAATGTCGGACCACCAATTCTCCGGCTACATCATCCCAGCGCCAAGAAACTTCATGTCCATGGAGATGCAGCCCCCCAAACCACTCATCGATCCCTTGAACTGCAATGCGGTCCGCTGATCCATTCAGTACCTCTTTACCCAACTCTGTCAGAATTACCTTTCGGTTCAGAAAATCCGGAATTTGTCTGAAATCCAAGCCAGCCTCATCCCCGTCAATCATCAGTAAAGGATGTTCACCTTGCACCAAAGCACGAATAAATTTCCAGTATTCGAGATCACCCATGCCGAGCACATGCAGAACGTCTGTTACCTGACGAAATAATTCCAATGGCGTATCCACTCCATTATGAACGGCCTGAAGCGTGGTCTGTTCCACAACGCCAAGACCATTCTGCTCCGAGGGCAGCCGCTTGAGATGCGCTGTGAAAGCTTCATAGGCAAAAGGCAGGCCGGATGCTGCCAATTCTGCCTTCTTGTCTTCCAGCAGATTAGCCATTTGAACAGGATCAGGAGAAGCATACGCCTGCCAAAGCTCGCTTCCAAGCTCCATTTCTTGCCGCCCAATAGTCCGCCAGGTCCCGGATAATGTTTGAAGCTGTGCCGGAGTGAGCTGTCCCAGACCATGAAACCGTTCGATTCCCGGAAACTCCCCAATACAGAGCAGGCTCAGCTTCGTGCGGCCCAGTTTCTGTCTTTTGAACCAGTGGAGCAGATAGGCGAGCATGCTCTGATCAAACAGGTCATGCTCAAACCACAACACGACTTCATCATACTTAATAAACTCACGAAGTTTCTGCTCTTGTTCCTCACAGCTCGTAATATATTTGCTGGCCGGAATACCCATCGTTTCTTCCAGGACCTGGGCCCGCAGTGCCCGTTCTTCCGCCCCCGCTGGATTTGCAAATATCGGTCCTGCCGGATACACCTCTCTCCATACAAGCACATCACCCTGTACAACACCCTGCTTCAACATCTCGCCTACAACATCACCGTTAACAATATGCAGCATGTTTTGCCCTCCCTCATACAAATGATTGAACACGGAAACAAGGTCGGCTACCGGGAGTGTACCTTTCAACTTTCGGCGGGCATCGTGCAGCCGCTTCTTAAGCGTCGGGACCGGAGTGCCCAGATAATCCGAAATTTCCTGCAGAGAGTAGCCGTAAAAATAAAACAATCGCAGAGGCACGCGCAGCTTGGCAGACAGTGCCTTCACCGATTGTTGCAGAACTTGGCTCTCCTCCCTACGCTCCGCAATTTCTGCTAAACCCGGTACTCCTCCGGAAACCTGCACAGCCTCATCCAGAGGAAGCATCGAATGATGCTTGCGCCGCAGCATCCGCTGGCACTGTCTTACGACAATGGTCTTGAACCAGCCTGGAAAAGTGGACGGGGTCTGCAGTTTCTCCAGTTTCTGATAAGCCTCTATGAACGCATCCTGCACGGCATCTTCCGCGAGATGAACATCCTTCAGCATGTCATAGGACACCGCATAGGCCATCCCGCGAAAATGCAGCATCAGCTGACCGAACGCTTCCGCATCCCCTAGCCGCGCCTTTTCAACCCACTCCCTCATACGTCCCTAGCCTCTTTTCTTTCGTGTTCTTATTCTTAAGTGCCGGCTCAGTGGGGAAAGGTTACAAATCATGTTGATGGAAAGATGAAATGATTGATAAAGAGCTTCACTGAACACTGCAACCATATTAACAGTTTCTTTCTCAAAAGAAGCATAATGTAGCTACTGGTTGTTGGTTTTCAATAGAAATATATTATCCTTTATTTTTTACGAGGTTAAGTTCAATATGACTTCGACCATGTAGCCATAGCAGTTCATCCAGTAAAAATGCCAATCCATCCTTACTACGCAAACGCTCAATCATTTCTGTAACGACCTCCACAATCTCACGCTGTACATTGTTCGTTAGTTGGAGGCCCCCACTTTCCCCATCCACATATAGATGTGGATGATCCAGTTGATCTACCTTTCGTACATGCCGCAGACACAATATCCCATGTTCAAGATAAAAGAAATAGCTACGATCATACAGAACTCCCTCAAATAATTCATACATATGAGGGTCATCATCAGTTCCATATGTCATGGTAACTCTTTTTAAGCCAACTGGATTGCTCATATATACTTTCACTCCCTCAGAATTCAATTGTAAGTTCCTATACTTGAAATTTTAGTGAAGTAAAACTCTAATTCAAATAATGTGAATTTTTTATTCGATAAGTCCTGGAGGTCTGTATGCAATACTGTAATTTATGTATAAGAAGTCGTTCATTAAATACATTCGCATATATTCTCTCTCACAAATCATCAGCAATATGGTATATATACCAAGTTAACTTCTATTTTGTTAATGAGGTACTTATACTATATGTTTTGAATTCTTATAATTAAAAGGGAGAGTGATACAATGGATTTTATAAAATCTATTTACACAAAACAAAACGTAAATAGCTCAGTACTCTTTTTTGCATTTTTAGTTCTATATAGTGTTTTTTCTGAGATTGAAATTAAACCCGTAGTTCTCTTACTTTTTACAGTTGTATTTGCCTTTTTTAATGCCCTGAGTAAATTGGTCCAATCCATACATAGTGATAATGATCCTAAGTAAGTAATCTCTACACATTAAAAAGACCTCCGGGACGAATATAGTACGTGACTATACCGTTCTGGAGGTCTTGATTTACATTTTCGAATTGTTAACACCCCATCATGCAGGTTTGCAGACAATTCATTTCATTGTACCCTTTTAAACTATCTTAACAAGGCTCTTCGTTCGGTTTCCCGGCATCTGTAGCCGTACGGAAGCTTGAACCACAGCCACATGTCGCTACAGCATTCGGGTTATGAATCGTGAACCCGCCTGACATTCCAGACTCTTCAAAGTCGATTTCCAGACCGTCTAGGTAGCGGATGCTTTCCTTTTCCACTACAATCTTCATATCCTGTACGTTCATATATATATCCTGATCCGTCTCGTTGTCGTCAAAGCCCATTGCATACGAGAATCCAGTGCAACCACCCGGCGTAACACCCAGACGTAAAAACATATTCGGCGTTTCCTGCTGCTCCAGCATATCTTTCAAACGCTCAGCAGCGGAATCGGTGATGTTAATCATAGCTCCATCCTCCTCTTTTACTTCATGTTCTCCTTCAGTATACTCCACTATTAGCAGGTGCTCAAGTCATGGAATGTCCTTCCCTTACAGGCTTAAAGACCTGTTTTTCTATTCGTTTGTATTGAACACCGGTGGTGTGAGGTTTATAATAGGTGAAGAGTGTGTAAAAGAAACTGTCGGAAATTTGTCATTTCAAAGGCGATATTTTGAGACATTCATCATTGTAGCCTGGCATTGTAACATTTTTCACATATCGTATATCCGCGCTGCCGGATTCTTACCGACGGAACGGGACATCCTGTGCGCACCTAGCGCTTGTGCCGCTGATTTGGCGGACAGCCTCGCACAGAGCAACTTGAAGGAGGAATAGGCATGTCCACATTAGTTACACCTTTTACAGACCGCAGAATGGCGGAAATTGTAGAAAAGGTACAGAACGGTATTCGTTTGAACCTTGAAGACGGTATATATTTGTATGAAACTGACGATATCCTCACACTGGGTCAGTTGGCTAACGAAGCTAATTTACGCAAGAACGGAAAAAAGGTTTATTTTATCGAAAACATGAGCCTGTACTTCACCAATGTATGCGAAGCGCGCTGCGCGTTCTGCAATTTCCGCAAGGATCAGGGGGAGGACGGCTCTTATACGTTGTCCGGGCAGGAAATGATTGATTATGTAGAGCAACACATCCATCCGGGGGTAAGAGAATTTCATATCGTCGGTGGTCATAATAATCATGTGCCTTTCCAATACTATGTAGACTCATTGAAGGCACTAAATGAAAAGTATCCCCACGTTACACTGAAAGCTTACACTGCAGCGGAAATTGACTTTTTCACACGCATAAGCGGCTTGAGTATTAAAGAAGTGCTTCAGGAGCTGCAAAAGGCTGGACTTCAATCCCTGACTGGTGGTGGCGCGGAAATCTTGTCCGACGAATATCGGAAGAAGATGCGTGTTACCAAAGCCAACGTGGACCGCTATCTCGAAGTACATCGCACGGCCCACAATCTCGGCATGAAAACTCATACGACTATGCTGTATGGTTCGGTCGAATCGTATCAGGATCGTATTGAACATATGCTGCAAATTCGCGAATTGCAGGACGAAACGAACGGATTTATGGTATTTATTCCATTGTCCATGCAGCCGAAAAGCAAAAACGCCAACATCATGCGTCGTAACTCCGCTTACGAGGATCTCAAAACCATTGCGATCAGCCGCCTGATGCTGGACAATATCGACCATGTCAAAGCTTACTTCATTAATATTGGACCGCAATTGACGCAGGTCGCTCTCACCTTTGGCGCATCAGACGTCCATGGCACGATTGTGCGTGAGCAGATCAGCCATGCCGCAGGTGCGTTAACCCCTGCCGGATTGACCCGTAAAGAGCTAATCTGGCTGGTCAAAGGTGCCGGACGTATACCTGTTGAACGGGACACCTTCTATAACGAAATCGAAGTTTTCGAATAAATGTAATATCGGATTCAAATTTCCCGCGAGCATTTCATCCCCATTACTCACACCATGCAGCATCTGCTGCCTCGGAATACGCTGGTCTGCCTGACAAAGGCAGGCCTGATTCTCGGGTTTTATAACAACAAAAACTTGTGTTAGATCGACGAGACACCAGACCATTTGCCGGGGACACGGTAGCGAAAGGAAGGCGGATTTTGATGAAAAATTTCGTTATTCTGGGGGGCGGCTATGGTGGCCTTACCATTGCCAAAGAATTGCTGGATAAACACATTCCCGACGATGTTCAAGTTATTTTAGTGGATCGAATGCCCTTTCAGGGGTTGAAAACAGAGTACTATGCCCTCGCGGCAGGTACGGTTTCTGATTTTGATTTGCGGGTGCATTTTCCAGATGAACAACGTCTTATTCGCAAATACGGAGAAGTCACCTCGATGGATCTAGAGAATAAGATTGTCCATTTTCAAGACGGTGAACCCTTGCCCTATGACCAGCTTGTCATTGCGTTGGGTTGTACCGACCGCTTTCACAATACACCGGGGGCTGAAGAACACAGCTGTACGATCCAGTCGTTTAACCATACCCGCCAAACCTATCTGCGCTTGAACGAAATCAAGCCATATGGACATGTCCATATTGTAGGCGGCGGTCTTAGCGGTGTTGAGATTGCTGCGGAGTTACGTGAAAGCCGCACGGATTTGAATATTACCATTATGGATCGGGGCGAGCGGGTGCTGTCGGCATTCCCGCAACGTTTGTCTGCCTATGTACATGCTTGGTTCAAGGAGCATCAGGTTAATGCCCTGAATCATGTTGCGGTTTCCCGTATTGAGCCGGGGGCTATTTATAACCGCGACGAGCAAATTGTAACGGATGCAGTGGTATGGACAGCGGGGATTCAGCCGGTAAAAATCGTGCAGGATTTAGCCGTCCCTAAAGACCCTCAGGGTCGTATCGTGCTCAACGAGTATTATCAAATACCGGATCATCCTGAGGTGTATGTGGTCGGAGACTGTGCGAGCCTTCCCTACTCTCCAAGCGCTCAGGCGGCAGAAGTGCAAGGGGAGCAAATCGCACACATTGTACGCGACCTGTGGAAAGGCCAAACGCCTCACCCGCATCCTTTAAAGCTGCGCGGTACATTAGGCGCACTTGGCAAGAAGGCCGGGTTCGGCTATGGCTTTATGGGCAGTACCTCATTGCGCGGACGAGTACCACGCCTGCTTAAAAGCGGCGTGCTCTGGAAGTCCAAACGCCATTTTGGCTAACCGCATGCTCAACAAACAAAGAAGACCCGCTCCCAGAGCAGGTCTTCTTTGTTTGTTGAGTGTATGATGATGTATATTTCCTATACAAAAGGAAGCTGGTTAAACGGACCATTCTATTTCAATCCAAATCTAGGTTATCCCATGCTTCAGCTTCCTTAATTTTGTTCATAATCACTTCGTACAGAAGCTCTGCTGAATCTGCGGATACAATCTCACCGTTGACCATCGCATAGGGTTCGGCGTTGCACTGACCACAATTGCTTAGGCATCCGTATTCAATCACATCATAATCTGGATTCTGCTCCAGCTTGGACATGATTTCATCGGTACCCCAATGCATATTACTGGTGCAAAACTCAATAATAGGCCTTAACATTTTTTCACCTGCTTTGGATGACGGGCATTTTAATTTGGCCCGCTTTGTAATATAATAATAAAGGTATAGGAAAGGAGTTGAATTCTAATGAGCGAAACACAAAGCGTTCAAATGTATGACGAAGTAGCAGATGTACTGGATAAGCTCCGTCCGTTCCTGCAACGCGATGGTGGCGACGTTGAGCTGGTTGACGTTGAAGACGGCATCGTTAAGCTGAAGCTGGTAGGCGCTTGCGGCAGTTGCCCAAGTTCCACAATCACGCTGAAAGCAGGGATTGAACGCGCTCTTCTCGAAGAAGTCGACGGCGTCCAAGAAGTGGTACAAGTATTCTAATGCTTGATGCATAATGATCATGAGAGTCTTGACTTCGGTAACGAAGCTCAAGACTCTTTTTTGTATTACAGCGTCTGAAGGATCACTTAAGCTTATATGGTTGGCCGAATGGGATCTAAACCTCCCGATACATCCATAATATTGCCTGTTATAAAATCCGAATGCTCCTCACATAAATAGGCGATCACTCGTGCAATGTCCTCTCCGCTCCCCGGACGTCCACGCGGTGTCTCTTTATCCTGCATGCCGATGACATCGGCGATTGACATTTCCTTATTTGCTCCTCGGATGTCCCCTGGACAGATCATATTGACCGTAATGCCATAAGGAGCTTCCTCCACAGCCAGTGACTTCGTAAAAGACACCAGCCCCACCTTGGCGGCTGCGTAGACGGCACGATGCGGCCAAGCCCTTGCTTCTCCAGCATGACCAAAGCCAAAATGAATAATACGTCCCCAATGCTGGCTACGCATGTGGGGCAATACCAAATGATCCAACAACATGGTACCGACCAGATTTCCTTGTATCATGGCATGAATCTCAGCCACACTGTAATCCGCAAACAGACGGCGTTCCCGGATGAACGGTCCGGCATTGTTCACCATAATATCGACTCCACCCAGCCGATCCTGTACTTCACCAATCAGCCTCGTGATATCTTCCTGAACAGAGATATCCCCTTGTAAAGACAGGCAGCGTACTCCTTTAAACTCAATCACCCGCTTAAGCGCTTCGGCTTCTGCTTGGCTATGCACATAATTTAGCGCAATATTACAGCCTTCATCCGCCAGACGCAAAGCGGTCGTTTTACCTAAACCTTTGGCACTGCCGGTTATGAATGCGACTTTATCTCTCAACAATTTTCCTCCTGTTCACAGAGAACGGTCACCCCCAAGTATAAAATATTTAAGCTTCCCCTACAACTCCATCCAAAAAGAAACCCCAGTCCTCTTGTTCAAGAGAATCTGGGGTTTGCGTGCAATGCGTTCTCGTTCCCTGCTTAAAATGCTGGAATAATCGCGCCTTGGTATTTATCTTCGATGAATTTTTTAGTTTCTGGAGATTGCAAAGCTTTGATTAGCTTCTGAATCGCTTCGGAATCTTTATTATCAGGACGTGCTACCAGAACGTTAGCATAAGGAGAATCTTTATCTTCCAGTGCCAGTGCATCCTTCGTTGGATTCAGCTTCGCTTCCAGAGCGTAGTTCGTGTTGATCAACGCAATATCCACTTCAGGCAACTGACGTGGCAGCATAGCCGCCTCAAGCTCCTTGAATTTCAGGTTTTTCTTATTTTCAGTAATATCTTTTACCGTAGCTTCAATGTTGCTTGCGTCTTTCAGCTTGATCAGACCTTGTTTCTCCAACAACAGCAATGCGCGGCCTCCGTTTGTCGCATCGTTCGGAATGGCTACAGTTGCGCCATCTGGGATTTCATCAAGCTTTTTATATTTTTGGGAGTAGATACCGAATGGCTCCAAATGAACTGCGCCCACAGAAACCAGATCCATTTTGCGCTCTTTGTTCATCACATCCAAGTAAGGTACATGTTGAAAGAAGTTAGCATCCAGTTGCTTGTCAAACAATTGTACGTTCGGCTGTACATAGTCGTTAAACTGAACGACTTGGAGACGAACCCCTTCTTTTTCCAACTGAGGCTTGATCGCTTCCAAAATTTCCGCATGCGGCACAGGAGAAGCTCCAATTTTCAGCTCCACTTCACGTGGTGATCCGCCTGTATTTTCGGTCGCATTGTTTGTATCCGATGTTGTGCTCTTTGTACCGCAAGCCGCCAGCACCGCAATTAATGTCAAGCTTAGTACAGCCAATACCCATTTCTTCATGTTATTACCCCTCCAATAATTTGTAATATTCAGGATCAGACGTCCTGATCAATAAGGATATCTATATGTTTTCCCTATTTTCGAGTATAATGCCGCACGAGACGATCTCCCGCCATTTGCAGCAATTGTACCAATACGACCATCAGCACGACCGCAACGATCATGACAGCCGTTTCATAACGATAATAGCCGTAGTTGATAGCCAGTGTACCCAGTCCACCGCCCCCGATCATCCCGGACATTGCCGTGTAGGATACGAGTGTAACGACGGTAATGGTTAATGCAGCGAGCAGACCCGGAAGTGCCTCACGTAACAGCACACGCCGGATAATTTGTCCTGTCGAGGCACCCATCGCTTGTGCGGCTTCAATGACGCCCTTGTCCACTTCACGCAGAGACGTTTCGACAAGACGTGCGAAGAATGGGGCAGCCCCAATAACCAATGGTGGAATGGTTCCCAACACCCCGGTCGAGGTACCTACCAGCGATCGTGTAAAAGGAATAAGTGCAACGATCAAAATGATAAATGGTACGGAACGTAAAATGTTAACGATGAATGATAATACAATGTATATCACCTTCATCAGAGTTAACGAGGAGCGACTCGCCAGAAACAATAATATGCCAAGCGGCAAACCAATAATGAGGGTGAACAATGCGGATGCTCCGAGCATCTGAAGGGTTTCCAGAGTAGAATTCCCTAGCTCATCCCAACTCACTTGTGAAAAATCAAGTTCGCTCATTGTCCGATCACCTCCACATCAAGTCCTTGCCCAGACACTTCGCGCAGCGTATGCTCTATATCTTCATGGTTTCCTTCAAAACGAACGATCAGCTGTCCATAGGGTACATTTTTAATCGTAGATATGGTTCCCTGCAAGATCGCAAAATCAACACCAGTGCTTCGAGCCGTACGCGACAGAATCGCATCATATGTTTTACTGCCCAAGAAGGAGATACGTACTACCTGCGCCGACTCGCCGCCACCTGCTGCCGCAATCGCTGCTTGCAGCTCCTCGGGATGTTCTGACTCCCGTTGGATAAAGTCCTTGGTCACCTGGTGCTGTGGCTTCAAAAATACTTCCGCCACTGGACCTTGCTCCACGATGTCGCCCTGATGAATGACGCCAACTCGATCACAAATGCTTTGAATGACATGCATTTCATGTGTAATCAGCACGATGGTTAAATTAAAGCGCTGATTAATATCCAACAACAATTTCAGGATAGACCCCGTCGTTTGCGGATCAAGCGCAGAAGTCGCTTCGTCACACAGCAATACATGAGGATCACTAGCCAGCGCCCGTGCAATTCCTACCCGCTGCTTCTGTCCACCTGAGAGCTGTGACGGATACTTTCCACTGTGTTCTTCCAGACCCACCAGTTCCAGCAGCTCACGAACTTTCATGTCCAGCTTTTCCCTGGGAGTGTTTACCAACCGCAAAGGAAATGCAATATTGTCATACACCGTTGCCGAAGACAACAAATTAAAATGCTGAAAAATCATTCCGATTTTTCGACGTTGCTTCTGTAACTGGGATTGACTCACAGTAGCGAGGTTTACCCCGTCTACCCATACTTCACCTGAAGTAGGGCGTTCCAATAAATTAATACAGCGGATCAATGTACTTTTCCCCGCCCCGGAGTGACCAATCACTCCGAATATTTCTCCACGCTTTATAGAAAGATTCAACCCAGATAGCGCATTAACGCGTCGGTTGCCTTTGCCATAATGCTTGGTTAACTGCTTAAGCTCTATCAACGTGCTGCGACCCCCTTCACTTCTTCCTTACCCTTTTAACCAATTGTCATCTCTCAGGATTGTATAAAATCGCTATTTATTTATACAAAAAAGAGCCCCTTTCACAGAATGAAAAGGGCCCCACCTTGCGAACCTTTTCTCATCTGCCAAAATCGCTATAACTCTAGCGGTTTTGTAGGAATTAGCACCATCATGTTCCCTCCCAGTGTATTACACCGGGAAAGAACGGGTTGCCGGGCTTCATCGGGCCAGTCCCTCCACCTCTCTGGATAAGAAAAATATGTTAAACTCCAGCTTTAGCTGTCCGTTAAGTTTATATAAAAAAACATAATTCAAGCATTTTTCTGAAACTAGGTTTCAGTATAGATAGTTTACATTGCTTTGTCAAAGGATATTTTCTATCATATTTTTGGGCGTACTGCCCGGTTCTCCCATTGTTTCGCAGTATAAGTAAAGGCGTTTGACAGCGACCGACATACCATTTCCAAGCCCTGCTGCAAATCTTCCAAATGGTGATCGAGGTCCTCCAGTTGGATTTTTCCATACAAAGCTCGGTGTCGTTGCCAGAGATCATCCTGCATTTCCGTATTCATATAGTGTATCTCCGTATTCCGACGCTTACGCAGCCGATTGATGGCATCGTTGTAAGTGTCCTTGATATCATTTAAATTATCGGTCAATACAGGATGCATTTTGAGATACTTGAGCTGCCGCAACACGGTAAAATACGAATAATGCGCCTTATACTGCCCTGTTTTTAAATCATACAGATCATTTAGCCAGTTACCCAGCTTATCCAAAATAGAGAAAACCCGAACAAACCCATCTTTATAAAAGAAAACATATAATGCATAATCGGATTTTTCATCCTCACTCATATCTTCAGCATATCCGGCTTTCACTTTCATACGGAAAAAGGCGGAAGCATGATGGCTCTGCTCCAGTTCATCCAGAGATGACATTAGACCGCGTGTTAAAATATCCGCCTTCCGAAAATCGTGGGTCGGATCTCCACCAGCCTGAATTTGCCGCTCCAGCAGGTTCAACATAGCTGACATGCTATTCATGGCATCTAGCAGGATGCCTTTGTTCACACGTGGTGGCTCACCCAGTAGCTTGCGTATCATGCTTACGCCTCCTTATAAATGTAAAATCCGGCTGTAGGTTTAATTAGGGCGTCAAGCGAAATAACTTGTCCATCGTTGATCTACAAGCTTAACAATATCCTCACGCGGTAACACCTCATCTGGATACCCCGGCTTCATACGCGCATCCACTACAATCGGCAGCTTATAGTTCAGATGATGCAAACGCACTTCGCTGTCTGCGTACATATCTGTAGCCGGGTTAAAGCGTGTGAATACCGTCCACAGGAACGAGGCTTGAGAGCGAACGACTTCTTTGGCATCGTCTACAATGAAGACGAGTGGCCACTCTTGCTCACCCGCTGCTAATCGCTCCAAAACACGTGCCGCCAGCTCAGGCTCCTGCTCAAAGGACGCACCCGATACGACGAGGCAACCTCCGCAATAGGGCTCAATTTCACGAATTCCCGGCAGATCGCCTCCCTCATAAGCACGAGGCAATTCACGTACAGGCTCACCTATCCCCATCAGGATGGCCTTACTGCCATGATTCAGCTTGCGGCCTGTGTAATCGAGTGTATCGTGTGACGTGTGATTGAATATAAATAAATCCCTTGCTGGATTAAATCGCTCCAGAATGGTTTCCAGCAGTAGGTTAAAGTCAGATAAATCAATTACTCGATCCGTCAGCATCAGGAACTTGGTCAACGATAATTGACCTTGACCCAAAATGGTAAAACCGGATACAAGCGCTTCACGGGAGTAGCTTTCACGTACCACTGCCGCTGCTAGCGCATGTACACCCGTTTCCGCATACGCCCACAGGGACTTGACGGAAGGCATCACAAGCGGATATGCAGGCGACAGCAGACGTTGCAAAAACTCACCGAGATAGTAGTCTTCTTGCCGAGGCTTACCTACAATGGTTGCCGGATAAATGGCATCCTTGCGGTGATGCATATGTTTGACATGAAATACAGGGAAATCATGCTGTAATGAGTAATAGCCAAAATGATCACCAAACGGGCCTTCCGGACGGCGTTCATGAGGCGGTACATAACCGCTGATTGCAAATTCTGCTTCTGCTGGAATCCGGTGACCCCCAAGCGGGTCTTCTGTCATGGGCAGCTTGCCTCCCATAATAAGCGAAGCCAGCAACAGCTCAGGCAAGTTTTCCGGTGCTGGCGCAATGGCAGACGCAATCAGGGCAGGCGGGCCACCGATGATAATCGTCGTAGGCAATGGCTCATTACGCAGTTCCGCTTCATGATAATGAAAACCGCCGCCTTTATGAATTTGCCAGTGAATGCCCGTCGTCTGATCATCATAAATCTGAATGCGGTACATCCCCAAATTATGATCCTTGGGCTGACCTGGCTTCTCAGTATACACGAGTGGAAGCGTAATAAACGGCCCTCCATCCTCATGCCAACTGGTCACTTTAGGCAGTGGTGCCAGCGGAGCCTCTGTACGGCGAACTCCCAATACAGGGGCCTCGCTATGAGATACTGTTTTTAGCCCTACTTTTAGCATGTCCTTAATCAGGCCACGTTCATTCCACAATGCTTTGGGTGTAGGTGGAAACAATGTTTTGGTCGCTCCTACAATCGCATCCATCAGCTGCTCTGGGCGCGGACCAAAAGCCATGTCCACACGGCGATTTGTGCCAAACAGATTACTGGCTACAGGAAACGGGGTTCCTTTTACATTCGTGAACAGAAGTGCCGGCCCTTCTTCCTCAATGACTCTTCGATGAATCTCAGCCAGCTCCAGGTAAGGATCGACAGGTGCCTCTATAATTTTAAGATGATTTTCTTTACGCAGCGCTTCAATAAATTGGCGCAAATTCTGGTAGATCAACTGGACGACTCCTCCTAAGCAAATCAAGCCCTCGAGAAACTCGCGGGCCTGGTTTGTTTCTTATATGCTATTATACGTGTTTAAACGCCTCTTGGGCAAAAATCCGCTTGACTATGATCTATGGAACGCTTAGGTACGTTGTGCTTGGGTCGGAACAAGCTTGCGGTCCGGTGACAATTGCCATACACGATAGCTCAGATAAGCCAAGATGGAGAACAACGATGCAATCACCAGCATATGTCCCAGCACGATAAACATGTAGATTTCAGGTTTGTTGACGTACAACAAGATAATTCCAATCACCACTTGAAGCAAGATTAACAAGACCGATACGACACCCAATATACGGATATCCCGGTGGTTCGGGTGATAACGGTATGAGTAGTGACCCACAGCCAAGATAATGACGAACAGCAGACCAGCTGAAATCTGATGAAGCAGCAGTGGAGATATGAAGCCCCCAATATTTAAAACCTTCTGGATGACCGAGTGACTAAGCAACGCCCCTGAATAGACAGCAATATAGGTATAGATCGTCGATAACCATATAAAGTTACGAAAGCCCCGACTGACAGGCCCAGGAATCAGACGCGGGGTGTGGCGTGAATCTGCATGCTCCTGCCAGGCCCCCAGCGTCATCATAGTCGCACTGGCAAAGGCGATAAGCGCAAAGCCAAAATGCAGTCCCATGACTGCAGCCGATTGGGAGAAGACGACAGCCAACGCCCCCATTGCACCTTGTATGATGACAAACATGAGCGTAAGCAGCGAGAATAGCTGCAAATCCTTCCGATGCTTCATAAACAGCAAAAAGCCAACAAATGAGGCGATAGAAAGAATCCCGGCCATGGCACTGACAGAGCGATGAGAGAACTCAATAAGGGATGCGATCGTATGTGCCGGAACCAGCTTACCATTGCACAGCGGGAATTCCCGGCCACAGCCGAGACCCGAATCCGTTCGCGTCACGACACCTCCACCGAAGGTAGCCAAAAACATGACAATACATGTTACGAGTGCCAGCCATTTTAATATTCTAATTTTGTTATTCAAATTCACCCGTATCCTTCCAAATATAATATTTATTCACTTTATATGTTGTGAAATGATCACTTAAAGTAATTATAACTGATATATCGTTCCTTGACATACGAGCTTTGTTGACAAAATGTGAACGTGTCCGTGAGAAAGCCGCCCCCTGAGAAGGAAGCGGCTTTCTGAATGTCTTGATGTTATTTTGCTAAGCTCGCGTGGACTTCAACAGCCCGATCCAAAAATTGCTCAATCTCTTCGCGGGATTTGCGCAGTCTGTTCACCAGACGTACCAGTTCTCGCCCTTCACTGTAAGCGATAAAGCTAGGAATCCCCAATACATTTTGCTCTTGACTGACGCTTTCGGCCTGTTCTACATCAATCTCAATTAATGTAAGCTTATCTGCATATTGTTGTTCCACATCAGGCATGAACGGATCGATGAAATGACAATCCTTACACCAGTCCGCCTTAAACACAGCCACCGTAACGCCCGGAGTGGATATTGCCTTATTAAAGTCTTCATGAGAGACGATTTTTTGCATGGATGATTCCTCCTTAAATTCTTTTTGTGCTGAAAAGATTGCACTTTCTATTGTAACGCCAAGTGAAGCTTTTGCACACTCCCCCATTCTACTCACATGCCGATTGGAAGCCCTCTCATTGAGGCATACTAAAGATATACTTAAGAATCCACATAAGCGTCGACATCCTAACAGCATACCCAACATACTTGGCAGGATACGGGGATGCTTGCAGTTGGAAAGGAGGTTAATTTAGTCATGTCTCTTACCGAATGGCTCCATACAGCATCTCGACAGCTTCAAGGAGGGCTAAAGTTACTGGGTTCCGTTCCCCGTGTTGCAGAGGAAGCTTGGGAGGGCAAACGGGCGGCTTGGACCGAATCCCGCAAATTACGCTCCCCCTTGCGTGAACTAGCGTGGGATTATCATACGGCACAGGCCGCTATGAATGAAGCTGAAGCGATAATGCTGGTGAACGGACCCGCTACGCGTCCCTCTTCTCTGAATATGCCCTTATGCGAAACAGACTGTGAGCTACTGGAACGGATCAAGAACGATACAGCACAGGAGAATCGCAGCAACGTTACCCGCACTGCCGCTTACCTTGAATGCTATCGTGGCTACCCGGAGTTACATTGGGCATTACTGGCCCACCTGGTTTCTCGTAATGGCGGCTATAATATGACCGATCTGAAAGGGGGACTGATTGGCAACCTGTTCGGTGAACAGGAAAAGGAATGGCTGTATCGGCTACTGGAGCGCTGTAACGCCCTTATTTTTCAAGACGCTTATCCGCAGTTGCAACTTTACATGCACAGCCGTCATTTGGGTCGGAGTTGCTTTCACTTGTTGCCTTATTTTCACGTTTCGCCATTCATGAAGCCCTTTTGGGAACGTTTCTGGGCTTGGCGGGATAGCTCTCTGTTGACTGTGGCGCTCATCATTAATGAACAAAACTATATTGAAGGACGTGTGGTAAAAGATCCGTATTTCCAAAAATTTGTGACACACAAGCCGGGCTTTTATTTGCATGACTGGCTCCAGCTAAATCAGGTTATATTTCCACTTGGACTGAACGGTGAACTTGCTGGACTAGTAATGGAGCGTTTCGGCCATTTGGACGAGCGGATCGGCTTTGGCAAAAGTCTCTATGCTATGCTCTTTGGCCATCAGCAGGTGCTGGACCAGGTATCCGCATTCGCTAACAGTGTGCCGCATACAGGTTCACGCAGCGACTATTGGCCCGGATTGTTCACACCGAATGAACAAAAAGCGCTGCACTCTCCAGATGAAAGTGCAACGCTTTTAGCACATGAATGGCTACCGCCAGGACAACGTCTGTACAGTCCGGAGCTGAACGCCGTCTGGTCCGATACAGCTTATGATCCAATCCCCCGGTATGACTGGTTTCAGGACGGCTCCACACTTGGACATCTCAGCGAACCAAGGCGACCGCTGTTATTTGCCATGCGCCATGAGCATCGTCATGGCATTCAAAAAACAGCAATGGCCCACGTTGCCCATAACAGCTTGCAACCTTTCCACTGAAAGACTGGGGGGCTCTTTTAGCCTCGTTGTCCTGTGGACTCACGCTGTAGACGCATTAACGGACGCAGTACCTTTTGCAACATACGCGGATAGTTGCCAAGCTCGTCCCTGCGCAATACGCGCAGTACAACCAGCAACAACAAGTAGCATACCAGTACAGCTGCCCCGGCAATGCAGCACGCGATCAAGAAGGCCACACGCGCAGGCATCAGATGCACCAGCAGAATACAGGCTTCATTTACACCGTATCCGATAGCTCCCGAGACGACGACTGCGGTTAAGAACCCTGCCCAGCGACGACCCATGATGGAAAAGGAGACAATCCCTTTAAGCACACGCAAATTTAGCAATGTGATCACGAGGAAACATAATCCGGTTGCAGCAATGATCCCATAAATTCCAAGCCAACCAGCCAGCAGCCAGCTCGCTGCAAACTTGACGACGATACCGACCATGACATTAACCATTGAAATACGCGGCTTGCCCATACCGATCAGTATCGAATTAGAAGTCATCATCGTAATCTGGAATATCGTTCCGAGTGTCAGAACAGCAATGATACCACTGCCTCCAAGCGAGCTAAACAGTAAACCATTAATAGAATAGGCGGTTACACATAAAGCCAGCACAATCGGCATTCCAGTCAAAATAGAGATACGCAAAGCCAACGTCATCTGATTTTGTAAATGCTGCTCATCCTTACGGGCAAATGCCGCTGAAATGATCGGAATGAGCGATTGGCTGAGCGCAATGGCCAAAATCGGCGGAATTCCCGCCACACTCTGTGCCCGAGAGCCTAGATAACCCAACTGAGTAGTCGCCTGATCCAATCCCACTTGACCAGACAGCAGTCTCACCACAATCGACGTATCAATAAAGTTGACCGCCGGAACCGTCAGAGACGACAATACAATGGGAATAGAAAGCTTGAAAATATCTTTGTAAATGCGCATCATCGGTAGCGCGGAGCTTTCCTCTTGGAATTGATCTTGACGATCCTGTCGATCCTGGCGACGCAGTTTCACCGTGTAGTACAACATGACCGCTAGAGCGCCAAGACTTCCCATGACACCTCCAAAGGAGGCCCCAGCCGCAACCTCGCGATCTCCATAACCTAGCTTCAAAATAATAAAAGCGAGTACAATAGCGGTCGCTACCCGTGCAACCTGCTCCACAATTTGTGAAATACCGCCTGCGGTCATATTACCGCGCCCTTGGAAGTATCCACGCATCATGGCAATGGCAGGGAACAGCAGTAATGCTGGTGCCAAAGCCTGAATGGCCAAAGCGGATTGCGGAACCCCCGCTACATGCTCGGCAAAGTAAGGCGCTCCAAAATACAGCAGCGCTGTAATGATAATGCCTGCGGCAGCCGCGAATATCAAAGCCGCACGATACACACGTCGCGCTTCCGAAGGCCGATCCAGTGCATAACGTTCTGAAACCATTTTGCTCAACGTGCTTGGAATGCCGGCCGTAGCGACCGTGAGCAGCATCAAATAAGCGTTGTTCGCAATGGTAAACGAGGCGTTCCCGACGGAACCGAGCAGATGCTCCAATGGAACACGCTGTACCAGACCAAGTACTCTGGCCACCAAGGCGGCAGCGGCTAAAATAAGCGTACCTTTAAGGAATGTTTCTTTATTGGACAAAATGCGTTCCCTTCTTTCTTGCTGTTCACACGCATGCAAAAGCCCCGCACAAACAGTCATGGCCTGAGCCATCACCGGTGCGGAGCCGCATGTCGATTCTGTCTCTGCAAATCATAATAAACCAAAACGAATCTCGGGTCATAACACCCAAATTAAGAATACAATAATCATGGCAAGCTGCAAAATCACTTTCATCACGGTGCTGGTAAAAAGGCCTAATACAGAGCCAAAGCCCACTTTTATAGCTCGATCCAGTGGGGCTTTGCTTATCAGCTCACCTAGCACAGCACCAATAAATGGTCCCAAAATCAGGCCAAATGCCGGAATAACGAAGGGGCCGATAATAATCCCGATGGTACTCAGTATCGCCGACAGACGCGAGCCGCCAAATCGCTTGACACCCCACGCATTCACAGCATAATCCGCAACAAAAAGGGCAACGACGATTAGTGTTTGTATAATCCAAAACAATGCATTGTATGGAGCAAACGAGAAAAACCAGCCGTATACAAAAAATGCAAAATAGATGGCGAGCGCCCCCGGCAATACGGGATATACCGCCCCGGCCATGCCCACAATGAACAGCACAATAACAACAATCCAGCCTACAACGTCCATGGGCCTCCTCCTTCTCGTCCATTCATCCGGCCTGCTGCATTATTCATTTTATTACACAAGCACATAATCACGGATCACTTCTACAATGCCGTCGTCATTATTCGAAGCCACGACCAAATCAGCGGCTTCTTTAACCGTATCCTGAGCATTCCCCATTGCTACGCCCAGTCCAACCGCTTGAATCACAGCCAGGTCATTCAGACTGTCGCCAACGGCAACCACCTGCTCCAGAGTAATGCCAAGCAGATCGCACACTTCAGCGATTCCACTGGCTTTGGATATACCAGCTGGGTTAATTTCCAGATTTGTCATCGAAGAATTGGAAATTTCAAGTCCACCCATATCCTGAAGCTTAAGTAAAATTTGGTGGCGAATTTCGTCATTTTCCGTATTATAACCGAATTTGAGCCACTCCTGTGTGTCCAATGTATCCGGCCAACGATCCCTATTATATAATTCCTCCGTTGAGTAAGCCCAGAACCAAGAGCCTGTTTCTACAGCAATTTGGTGCATCTTACGAACGAGCTCCTTATCAAGTAAATAACGGCGCCACAACTCGTGGGGTGATTTCCACACCTCACTGCCGTTTACGGTTACCATTGGCGTTTCCAGGCCGAGTTGCTGACCGTAAGGCAGAGCATGCATCGCTGCACGTCCGGTGGACAAGCATACATGAATCCCTTCCTGAATCGCCTTGTTAATCCAGTTAATCGTTTCCAAGGAAATTTCATGATTATCATTCAGTAAAGTTCCATCCATGTCGAGCGCAAGCAGTTTGTATTTATATTGGTTTTCTCCCATAGTCTCTCTTCCTCCTGTATGTCCCTTATGTCCAACGACATTTTACCATGAAAAAGAGAAGCCCACAAAAGTATTCAAGTCCTCACTTTGCTGCCAGAGGCTTTTTAGGAGTACCATCTAGCCCATATACTTCGTCATACGCATCAAATATTTTACGCGCAACCGGTCCTGCGCTCGTCGCACCAAAGCCCCCTTCAGGAATGATGACCGCTACTGCCAGCTTCGGATTTTGACGCGGAGCAAAAGCGATGAACACCCCGTTATCTTTAACCGTACGTCCCACCAGCTGCTGGGAAGTCCCCGTTTTGCGGGCATAATCATAAGGAAATCCATTAAAGGCTTTAACATCCGTGGCCATACCTCGAATCACTGTATTCCAGTACGTATCTGAAAAAGCGACCTCATTCAGCACCTTCGGCTTAAATTCACGTACAAGATTCCCCTGATCATCTACAATTTTGCTGACCAAATGAGGTTGCATACGCTTGCCCTTTGTTGCCAACACAGTCGTATACTGGGCCAGCTGCATCGCCGTATACTTTCCCTGCTGACCAAAGGATGCCTGCACCAATCGTGTCAGCGCACTTTCATGCTTGCTCGTATACTCAAGTCTACCTGCCCACTCGCCCGGCAGATCTACTTCTGTCGGAACGCCTAATCCAAATTCCTTCATATACTTGTCCCATACGTCAATTCCCTGATGTACCCCTGCATTACTTCCGTATTTGCCATACAGCGGCTTGCCGATCATATCCACCATAAACGTATTCGACGAGACCTCAATTGCCCTGCTAGGTGTCAAAGAACCATACACATGTCCGCTAGAATTCCCAACCCGGCTGGAGCGATTTTTGCCGTAGTACGCACTTCCCGTATCCAGATAAGTTTGTCCGGGAGAAAACAGGTTTTCCTTCAACCCGATCAGCACGGATAGCGGTTTAATGGTTGAACCCAGAAGCACCGAGGATTCTGGATGTGGACCCGCTTTTCCGCTAGGCACGGATTTAATGGTTCCATTTCCCATTTTATGCTGAATTTCGTCATATACCGAAGGCGAGGTACTTCCACTTTTCCATACATTAGAGTCATAATCCGGCATACTGGCCATTGCCACGATATTTCCGGTCTCTACCTCCATCGCTACAGCGAAGCCAGTGGTAGCGTCTTGATGAAGCTTCCCCGATACGGCATGAGTATGAAGCCAGCGAAGCTGATCCATAATGGCCTGTTCGGTTTTCTGCTGAATTTCCTTGTTAATGGTGGAATATAAATGATGTCCTTTTTCAGGAGGAGTAATGGATTCAATGCCCTCCGGCATGCTGCGCGGATTGACCTCTACCGTTTTATATCCGTTTTTTCCTCTCAGCTCATCCTGGTACTGAAGCTCCAAGCCATCATATCCGACCGTTTCACTTTCCGAATACACCTGTGTCGGTCTTAGAACCTCCGAATTAGCTTCATAGAGCTCTTTATATTTGGGCCGGTTCGTTCGAGCTCCTTTGAACTTGTACATATATCCAATCGTTTGTACCGCCACCCGATCCGGGTCATAATGGCGTATACTTTCTTCTACAACCTCTACACCAGGGAACTCTGTCCGATGCTCCAGAAAATAAGCGATTTCCTCCCGACTCAGGTCGGATTTGACCAAACGTGGGGTAAATCCCCTATATTGATTATAGTCCGGGTCCAGTCGCTTTTTTATTTCCTCTGCATTAAGCTGCTCTCCTTCGTTACGACCCAGTTCGTTTAATTTGGCAGCAAGCTTGGCAGCAAAAGCATTGAGCTCAGGGAGCAGCTTTTCCCCCGGCTTGCGATCTTTCTCCGTACGCTTGCTATAATCCTTAGATAAAGTTACATACAAGGACTGTACTGGAGTCGAATACGCCAGCTTAACCGTACCTGTGGAGTCATAAATCGTGCCGCGACTCGGGGCTAACGGGACATTTTTCGTATTTACGGATTGCTGCTGGCCCTTCAGCTCCTCCGATTGTACAAACTGCAATACAGCTAGTCTGGTAATGATCAGGGCAAACAGCACAAAAGCACTAAAAAACAGTAGGTTGGTTCGTAAAACCGTCCGTTTTTTTCGTGACTCTTCATTCTCTTCAACATTTTTCTTTTTAAATGAAAACTTTTTATCCAAACTTCCTCTGTCCATATTAGCTGGTCATTACTCCTTCCATTAGGGTTTCATATTCCTGATCCTACCATATCCAAAGCAATAAACGATGAATTCCAAGATGACAATTTTGTAAGAAAACGTAGAAAAAGCATAAAAAAGCTTCCCTCAGCCCTAAGGCTAAGGAAAGCTTTCATGAAATGACATCGTATAAAATCGTATAAAATGATTATGGCTGTTTGATTGCGTTAGAATCGGTTGCTGTTTCAACCTTTTTCTTAGGTACCCCGTCCAAACCATATACTTCATCGTAGGCATCAAATATTTTGCGTGCTACAGGTCCGGCACTAAAAGCCCCGAAACCTCCTTCAGGAATGACAACCGCTACTGCAAGTTTGGGATTCTGACGTGGCGCAAAGGCAATAAATACCCCGTTATCCTTCAGTTTACCGCCTACGCTTTGCTGCGATGTCCCCGTTTTGCGAGCAAAGTCATAAGGAAAACCATTAAATGCGCTGACATCTGTTGCCATCCCGCGTATGACCTCATTCCAGTATGCATCTGGGAATTTCACTTCGTTCAGCACCTTCGGCTTAATCGTTTGTACTACATTGCCGTTGGTGTCTTTAATCTGACTGACCAAATGCGGCTCCATCCGTTTGCCCTTGGTAGCCAGTACAGTGGTATATTGTGCAAGCTGGAGCGTTGTATACTTACCCTGCTGTCCAAAAGAAGCATACGCTAATTTGGACAAGGCCGATTCCTTACTTTTAGGTCCATACTCTCTCAAACCAGGATATTCCGTAGGTAAATCTACACCCGTAGACACACCTAGTCCAAATTCCTTCATGTAGCGGTCCCATACATTCACACCTTGATCTTCCTTGGCATTATTAATGTACTTGTTGTACAATCTTTTGCCCACCATATCAACCATGAATGCATTGGAGGAATGCCGTATGGCAGAAGCTGGGTCTAACCCCCCGTACACATGACCGGAAGAGTTTCGAACTCGTGACGAATTGTTACGCCCAAAATAAGCCGCTCCTGTATCCTGATAGTAGGATGAGGTACTGAATAGATTTTCCTCCAGACCTATCAACACAGAAAGGGGTTTAATGGTGGAGCCCAGAAGAACAACTGACTCTGGATGTTGACCCGATTGGCCCGATCCGAACGAACGAATAGTACCATTTAAGTATACATTTTGTATTTTCTTATAATTATCACTGGATATATTTCCAGTCTGCCAGTAATTCGCATCATAATCCGGCATGCTAGCCATCGCTACCACATTTCCTGTGTCCACTTCCATAGCCACTGCGAAGCCTGTTTTGGCATAAGGATGAGTCTTGCCAGATACAGCGTGTGAATGGAGCCATCTCAATTGATCCGCAATGGCTTCTTCTGTTTTGACCTGAATCTCTTTGTTAATCGTGGAATAGACATTATCTCCTTTTTGCGGAGGAGTAACGGAATCTACACCTTCCGGCATATTGCGCGGATCTATCGGAACGGTTTTATAACCATTTTTCCCTCGCAACTGTTCCTGATATTGAAATTCAAGTCCATCAAAGCCTACAGACTCGTTATCCATATAGATGAGACCCGGATCATTTTCAGCTGACATGGATTTTTGAATATTTTTATATTTATCCAACGTTTCACGCGCACTTTTGTAGCTTTTAATGTAGCCAACCGCTTGAACTGCTACCGTATCTGGATCGTAATGACGTACCGTTTCCTCTACGACATCTACGCCCGGGAACTCACTCTTATGCTGCATAAAATAGGCAACTTCATCTTTATTAAGATTCGTTTTAATCAGACGCGGCGTAAAACCGCTAAATCTCTGATAGTTTCGGTCCATAGCGTCCATAATTTGCTCTGCCGTCATTTTCGGCTCATCTTTATTACCATATTGAGCAAACCGATTTGCCAGCTTTTGTGTCATATTTTCCAGCTCAGGCAACAGCTTTTTATCAGGATTACGTAACTTTTCCATACTGTCACTATAGTTCTTGGAGAGTGTGATATACAGCGATTGTACAGGTGTAGAATACGCCAGTCTATTCTGCCCGGTCGAATCATAAATCGTTCCGCGAATCGGCGTAAGTGGTACATTTTTGGTAACATTACTGGCCTCCTGCTGCTTAAGCTGAGGTCCATCTACAAATTGAAGTATCGCCAGTCTTACAATAATGACCGTAAATATAATGAACGAGCTGAAAAAGAACAGATTGATCCGAAAGCTGAATCTTTTTCGATCAGACGTCTCGTTGTCTTTTCCCTGCTCGTTGTCTATCTTTCTCATGTGCCCTTTTCCACTCCTTATTAAATCACTTTATCCTTGATATGTGTTTGGGCAAAACCAGGCGGATTAAACCAGTCCCCACTTTGCGCCCAGGTCGGGTCTAACGGTACCCACTGATCCTGCGCGCTCAAATACACTTCATTCCATGCATGGGAACCATATCCTCCCTGTCCGTTATATCCAAGCCCTGTCACCACCTTGACCTGTAGTCCCTGCGACCGAGCCATCATCGCATACAGGCGGGCATAATCAATGCAGACTCCTTTACGTGTATCAAACGTATCTCTGGGGGTCTGTTCATGCCAGTCACCACGCTGCTCATAGGCTTCTACCTTACCGAAATCATAGCTAATACGGGTACCTACCCATTCATACAACGCTCTGGCCTTTTGCTCATCACCGCTCATCCCCTGTGTAATCTTGGCCGCAGCCTGACCGATATCGTTCGGAATTTCTCGGTCAATCATTTCGTATTTTCGCTGCAGGATACCATTTAATTCCTTGGTAACGGCCTGCGTAAATACGGGCAATTTATCCTTAATCAGTGTACCGGATAACGGCTCAATGACCGATTGCGCTCCCTGCTTATAAATCGGTGAAGCTTGGACGTAGCTGCTAAACCCGCTGTCTGGATACAGACTTACGCCGATGAATAGCAGGGCTATAACCATGATAGCGCGTGCTCCACCAATAAGAGTACCTATTCCAGCCCCTGCCACCCTGCTGAAAAAGCCTGATTTTTTTTCATGCTCATGGAAAGAAGAATCTGACTTGCCCCCTACCATCAACACATAAATTGCACGTAGTACAAATTGGGCGATCGCATAACTGAGCATAAACAATACGGCGAACCGCAGCAGCGGAAACCCCTCTAAGCCCGCCACCAACGTATAATAAAATTGCTCAATCCCGCTTAGTTCTCGCTGAGGCAAATGTTCCATGTAAGCCGCCAGCCATTGTTGTACCTTCGGTGAAAGCCACATGGCTAATCCGAGCGAGCACAAAATACCCGCCACAGTCAGTATGCCATCCACAATAAGACTGAACAGCGCCCCTACAGATCTGGAAGCTCCTCGTCTCCAGCCCTGAATCAACGACAGCAGTACAATGACAATCAAAAACACCGTCACGCCATTCCAATGAAGAATAGGCTCCAGCCAGGATGGTTTCATTGTGTTCCTCCTGTCTCTACGGCGACTGTGGCGACTGTGTTACAGCCGAGCCTTTCGCACCTTCGATATATTTCTTGACGGTATCGCCCATACTCCACTCGCCCAGCGACATCCCCTGAAACCATACCTTGACCTTGTCACCATCAAATGGACCTTTCACTTCCAGGTTGGAGCTGGTTACCGAAAACGTACCATCCGCGTTGGATGTGTATTGGGCATCCCGTCCCTCTTTGATCATCATGTTCAAAGCCTCGCTCTGAACCTTGTTAATCGCATCATCCTTTGCCTGAGTAACGACCTTGCCGACCTGTTCAAAGGAAATGCCACTGTAGATAAGCAAGCCTGCAATTACGACAATAACAATCAGCCATTTTATGAGAGTTCTTACAACCTTCAATATGACTAACAATAGGACAAGCCCAATTAATATATACAGCCAGTTATCCTGAACGATCTGCCAATTATGTTCCAAAAACTCTGTCCAGACGCCCTTATCCATTTCGCTACACTCCCGTTTTCAACTACATCATTTAAATCAGAAAATTGTCTCTGTAATTATACATGATTACGTGATGCCCTGTCAGCTTAGCTCTTTTACATACCTTGTTATTCAATTCTTGTCCATACAAAGTGGTCTATGTTCGTCCACTCCAGCGTACAACTTAGGAAGGGCCAATACGTGGTACAACATGAAAGTTTACATTAGGGAAGGGGGTCATCCCATGAAAACAGCCCTCTGGCTGTATCTCTTTTTATTCATTGCTTTTTTCGATCTGCATGCACAATATCCTATTTTGACACCATTCGCTATCTCCCTGGGTGCAGCACCTACTTTTATTGGCTGGATGATGGGGATTTACTCTCTAACTCACCTGCCTGGTAATTTGATGGCCGGCCCCAAGGTCGACAAACACGGCAGCCGCCGATATATTATGTTCAGCCTAACAGCCGCAGGCATCATTCTTATCATTCAATCGTACATCCACACACCGTGGGAATTACTTTTTCTTCGGGCGATTAGCGGTTTTGTGTTGGCCTTTTTATCTCCAGCCTGTCTGGCCCTGTTGGCACAGCTATCCGATCATCCAGTTACGCAGGGCAAATATATGTCGGGACATGGTGTCGTTCACACATTGGCCTCTGTCCTGTCTCCAGCCGCCGGCGCATTTATCGTAGCCAGTTTCGGCTTTAGTGAGACGTTTAGTTCCCTTGGCATCATTCTCGTAGTCACGGGACTTATGGCTTATTTCACCTTGCCCAAAAGAGCTCCCGCTCCACAGGCCCAATTATCAGATGGTCATGCGACACCCGCTCCACTATCCGGGGTACAGAAGACGCGTTTACCATTCAATTGGCGCTACCTGCTCCTGCCTTTTGTTTTGGCGTGTGCACAAGGCATTTTATTTTACGAAATCCCATTACGAAATAACGGTTCTGCGTCCATGATGTCCACCGGATTGCTCTTTTCCATCATCAGTTTGGGAGCACTTTGTACGCTCAGCTTGCTGTTTCTGAACAAATATTCACCCATGGCGCGGCTACTTTGTGGCATTATTTTGATGTCTCTAAGTTTCTACGCACTCGCCACCACGCCTGAAGCGGCGATTGGCATCATACTTTTTATTTTGGGAACAGCCAAAGGTATCATTTTTCCAGCGCTGGCCTCTCTTTTCATACGAATTGGAGGTGCGCGACTGGGTAAAACCTTTGCACTACAGTCTATTGCAACATCTATCGGCTCCTTTGCCGGACCTGTACTGGCAGGTCAGCTACCCGATCACATTTCTCCTTTTTTTATCGCATTTCTGATTCTGATGGCTGGCCTGCTATTCGTTCCCGTTAAGCGCTTATCTCCGACGCCGCCACTGTCTGCCTCAGGACCTTATCATTCCTAGCTAGTCTGAGACAGCGGTTGCTATTGTCCTACCTATAAAGCCCAAAATACCGTTCCAGAGGGCAAATGCACAGTACACTATACCCCTATCCACATAGACTATTTTGACTGAACATTCACTAACAAAGGGAGGTGCAGCCTGTGAGCCACTGTCATCCTTGCCCTATTGGAACTTCAACTGGCACCATTCTTGTTCTTTATATTCTGCTCGTCATCATTCTCCGTACTTGCTGGATTTAATGTCTGAATCGCCCTAACATGTTGCCCCTTGTGCCCATGCCTGCCACTTCTGGCAGGCTGTTTTGTTATTTTTTGCATGAGAACCCTATTTGGAGCTACACTATACACATATTCTTCATTTCCCGGGGAATTTCGAGCATATGTATCAGACAAGGGGTGAGCTTACATGGCGATAACCGTGATCGTCGAAGGGAAAAATGACCGCAGCAAACTTCGCCGATTACTTGACCCGGAGGTCCACATTTTATGCACCTTCGGCACACTAAACTCTATAAAACTGGAATCCCTCCACAAGCGGGCCAAGCACGACGAAATATATTTATTTATGGACAATGACAGCTCAGGGAAAAAAATAAGGGGTGTACTTGCAGACTCTTTTCCGGATGCCTACCATATGTATACCCGCAAAGGATACGCTGGCGTAGAAGGCACTCCAGACGAATATGTGATCGCTCAATTGGAAAAAGCAGGGTTGGAAGAATACATTATATACCCGCCACCTGTTCTTTAGTCTTTAAAATAACAAAAAGCTGTCCTCAGGCCGCTTTCATGCCTGTTGGACAGCTATATGGTGCACTATAAAATGCCTCTAAAATGACATTAGAACTTATGAACCGTATCGACGATCATCAGCAAGAAACTGAGTGTCAGATGGTTAATGGAAAAGAAAAATACTTTCTTCGCCCAGGAATCCGTTTCTTCTTCCTTAATCGTAAAACCTTTAAAGGCATAGAATGCCCACAGCACGGACAGTAACACGGACACGATCATAAAAATCATACCGGCATATCCATAAGCATACATAAGGATGGGTACCGGAATCAGCAATACAATATAAGGAATCATCTGAATCTTCGTCCGATGGATACCTTTTACGACTGGCAACAACGGAAATCCTGCTGCGCGATATTCCTCAACTCTGCGAATAGCAAGTGCCCAAAAGTGAGGAGGCTGCCATAAGAACAGGAGAGCGAATAAGAGCCAAGCGCCCATATCAATACGACCCGAAGCGGCCACATAACCAATCACCGGAGGCATTGCACCAGAAATACCGCCGATGGATGTGCTCCATGTAGACGAACGTTTTAACCAAAGTGTATAAATACCGACGTAGACGAACATACCAAGTAATCCCAGTAATCCTGCCGTTACACCAGAGAAGGAGAATAGAACAGCTAACCCAACAACGCCCAAAATAATAGCGTATGACAACACCGTTGTAGGGGTCAGACGCCCTGTTGGCAGTGAGCGATTACGTGTACGCTCCATTTTCAAATCCAGCTCACGGTCAAAATAGTTGTTAAAAACACAAGAAGACGCCATAACCAGCATTGTACCTAAAAGTGTAAGAATTAGCTTTATATAGTCAACATCCCATTGCGATGCTAACCAAAAACCACCAAAGGCTGCAACCAGATTGGTACGAAGGATGCCTGGCTTGGTAACTGTAATAAAATCTTTCCAAGTGCCCGCTTTACCGGGTGGTTTAGATTTTACAGAATAGGTAGCCGCATCCGAAGAAGTCTTATAACTTATATTATCCATTGTGAGTAACTCCCCCTTAGAGATGTATGAATTCGGGAGTAAGTTGAACTCCGATATAAATTTTATCATATACCTACCCCAAAAAGTTTGACAGAAAACGCACAAAACGTTCACAATTCCGATGGCAAATCGCCCCTGCTGATCGTTTACAGTAAATTTGGGTAGTAATAAGTACAGGAAACAATACAAAAGGAGCGACAGATATGGATACAGCCACACACTTTGTCATGGGAATCGGATTGGCCGGGCTGGCCTACACTGATCCTGTCGTCGCCGGAGATCCAAAGTTGGCCGCAGTCATACTGCTCGCTACAGTCGTAGGGTCACAAGCTCCGGATTTTGACACTTTGCTTCGGTTGAAAAACAATGCAGCCTACATTCGCAATCACCGTGGACTGTCGCATTCAATTCCCTTCTGGTTGATATGGATCTTGTCCATAACAGGACTGATTTGCCTGATCTTCAGAGATGTGCCCCCAGGTCATGTAGCATTATGGGTAACGATTGCCGTCTGCCTGCATGTATTCACAGATTTATTTAATACGTACGGAACACAGGCATTCCGGCCGTTTACAAACAAGTGGATATCTTGGAATATCATCCATATTTTCGATCCCTTTATTTTTGGCACCCATGTTGCTGCGATTATGCTGTGGATCACCGGATTGACTCCACCCGCTCCCTTATTTATTACGCTGTACGTTATTATTGGCCTATATTACATTTGGCGAACCTGGAGTCATTTTATAACCAGAAAAGCGGTACGTAATATGGACAATGAGCGTCAGGAGGGCGACATCTATTATATCATTCCCACCGTATCATGGAACCGGTGGCATGTGGTAAAAGCTCATCAGAATGGAAGTTATGACATTGGCGGATTAAATGGCAAACACTTATTTTGGACGAAACATGCAATTCCATCCACACATCCTGCCGTAGAAGCCTCCAAATCCTATCGCGATGTGCAGGCATTTCGCTATTTTTCCTCCTTTGCCGTTGCCGAGGTGGAGGAACTGGAATGGGGCTATATTGTGCGATGGGGAGACGTCAGGTATCGACACCGGAGACAATATCCATTCGTGGCTGTGGTCGCGATGGATAAGCAGTTCGGACTGATCAACAGCTATATTGGATGGCTCAGTGACGAAAAGATGCAAAAACGCCTTTCCCTGCATACGAATTAAAACCTGCTTACAAGCTAACAACAAGCCGTATGAACAACAGACAGCAAGCTACCCTTAATCTGGGAGCTTGCTGTTTTTTTGGTCACTCCCGCAAAAAATCAGATCTCATGAAAGCGCCCTCTTGACGAAGCGGACTTGCGTGATTCACAATGGTCATAGGCCATGCGTAAAAAAATCCGGAGCATGATCGCTCCGGATTTTCTTCATCACAGTTGCTCATAATACAGCTTCCAAGATGGAGTGTTTATGTGTATTACTGCAAACGGCTGCTGCCCGACAAGGATTGTTCTGCTTGTTGGACCAGCTTTTTCGTGATATATCCCCCAAGCGAACCTGTTTCGCGGGAAACAACATTACCGAAGTAACCGTCCTGAGGGATGGTGATGCCAAGTTCTTGAGCTGCCTCATATTTTAATTGTTGTAAAGCGGCGTTGGCCTGCGGTACTTGCAGGTTGTTTGAACGACGTCTGCTCATATTTGAATCTCCTTTCAGTTCTTTGTGAGTGAGGTTCATTGCAAGCTTGCAAGATTATTATGGCTCGCTTACAACTACTTATTCCTGAAATTCAACATTCGAACACTGGAGGTTTTTACCAATGAGCAAAGGTTTATCCCTATGGTTCGCCGTTTCATCCATTGTCCTGCTGACCGCAGCCGCTATATCCATCAGTTATTCCGCATGGCTTGCCATTCTACTGGGGCTATTATCTGTCGGCAATATCGGCTGGGGTTTCGTGGTCAAAGCCCGACAACGCCGCTCCTAAGCCAATCCTATAGGGCCTAATCTATTTTGCCAGCAATATGCTTTAGCGTAGACGTGGCAGAAAGCCCATGCGCTCTTTGACCGCAGACAACGTGACTTCAGCCGCTTCTTGTGCGCGCTCTGCGGATTGGGCCAAAATACGTCCAATCTCACCGGATTCCCGGATGTCGCGATAGCGCTGCTGAATCGGTTCAAGCATAGCTACAACGGTCTCTGCCAGTTCTTTTTTAAATGTTCCGTACATTTGACCTTCATAGCGATCCTGCACTTCTTGGAGCGACAAACCGGAACATTGACTGTAGATGCCCATCAGATTACTAATTTCTGGTTTATTGGCCGGATCATATCTAACCTCACTGCCAGAATCGGTCGTAGCGCGGCTAATTTTCTTGCGTATGACTTTCGGTTCGTCCAGCAGGGCAATAAAGCTGCCTGCATTCGGATTGCTCTTACTCATTTTTTTAGATACATCATCCAGGGACATAATTCTCGCCCCTACTTCAGGGATATACGGTTCGGGAACAGTAAAATAATCTCCGTAACGGTGATTAAAGCGACCCGCCAAATCGCGTGTCAGCTCCAGATGCTGTTTCTGATCGTCGCCTACCGGAACGAGATCCGCGTTGTAGAGCAAAATGTCAGCTGCCATCAACGATGGATATACGAACAGCCCTGCTCCTACGGAGTCCTTGCCTGCCGCTTTGTCCTTAAACTGAGTCATACGTTCCAGCTCGCCCATATTCGTCAGTGTTGTCATCAACCATCCCAGCTCAGCGTGCTGAGGAACATGGGATTGTAAAAAGACATTGGATTTATCCGGGTTAATACCTGCTGCGATAAATAATGCCGCTACCGCCTCCGACTGCTCACGTAATTGGGCCGGTTCCTGCGGTACGGTAATTGCATGAAGGTCCACGACCATAAAGTAGCATTGATGATCCTCTTGCAATTTGACAAAGTTTTTCATTGCACCAATGTAATTGCCCAAAGTAAGTTGTCCGCTAGGCTGAATACCTGAAAGTACAGTTTTCATATTCTTCCTCCTCAGTTTATTTCAAAATTAGAACGCAAAAAGGCCCCGCATCCTCAAGGGACGCGAGACCGTGGTACCACCCTTATTCATTGCCGTCAGCCTATTACTTGTCAGAGCTATGCTCCGTGGCTGCCTGCAATCTTAAAGCTCCGTTAACGGGGAGCAATCGGCCGTCATACTGAGGACAGTAGAATCCTGTTCTGTGCGGCACTCCAAGGTCCATTCAGCAGTGCAGGCTCACCGGTTCCCATCCACCACCGGCTTTCTGAAGAGCTTATGCGAAAGCTTACTTGTCCTCATCATCGTGTTATCCATGTCATTACTTTCTAAACTACATTAATGATAATTCCGCATAATGTTATTGTCAAATGACGATTGTGCCCTACGATCAAAAATCTGTTATCATAATGACACGAAGCTTCAACCGATTATAGTGGACAAAGGAGCATGGATATGAAACAAGTGACCAAAGAACACTGGAACGGTTACGACACGTATGTTTTACATAGTGGTGAACTCGAAGTTACGATGATCCCTCGCCTCGGGAATAATATTATCTCAGTGCGTGATCTGAAGCTCGACCGGGATATCGTACGTCGGCCTGGTGAGGAAGAATTGGCTTTCTATTTACAAAAGCCTTATCATTTTGGCTTGCCCATTTTGATTCCTCCAGGCCGAATTCGCAAGGGACAATTTGAGTTTGACGGTGTTCCTTATCAGTTCGACCGAAATACTGCCAATGACAATCATATACACGGTCTGCATCGTAATCAATCCTGGCGCTGCAGTGATATTGAAGAGGATGAAGAAGGTTGCAGTGTTACTACCGAGCTTTTAACAGAAAGTGATCCGCACTGGATGGAACAATTCCCCATTCCTTTACGTCTGGAGATGACGTATCGCTTACAGGGTGCTGTATTAAGTCAAACGCTGCGCGTAACGAATTTGGGTGAAAAAGCAGCTCCATTTGGCTTGGGATATCACACTTGGTTTATGGTGGACGGAGAACCTGAGCGCTGGCGCCTAAAGCTGCCTGTGAACGGCGTCTATGAGCAGGATGCTGAACAGCTACCTACAGGTATCATTACTTCGTTGGACGACTTGGAACAGCTCTCTTCCGGACTTTCTCTGAAAGGAACAAATCTAGATACGCTGCTGCGGGCAACGGAAGGCCCTGCTGAAGCTCTTTTGACCCGTGACGACGGTTATCAAATCCGCTACACAGCAGATGAGCAATACTATAAGTATTGGGTTTTATATACCAAAGGTGAATGCGACCAGTATCTTTGCATTGAGCCTTATACATGGCTGCCTGATGCGCCCAATTCACCTGATCCTGTCGGGGAAGCCGGGCTGATCCGTCTGGAGCCTCAGCAATCCATCGACCTCAAAACTCAGATTCATATCATATATCCGTAATTTTCCTCTAGTCACTTTTCTTCCTTCGGCGCATATTTTCATAACTCTGTCGCATACTAACCTCATCACAGCCGAAGGAGGTGACTACACATGAATGAAGCTAATCAAGGCAGAAGCCGTCGCAGTAACAACCTAGTTGTTCCTCAAGCCAACAACGCATTGCAACAATTGAAATATGAAGCTGCACAAGAGCTGGGCATCACCATTCCGGCAGATGGTTACTACGGTGACATGCCATCCCGTGAAGCTGGTTCTCTGGGAGGCTATATCACTAAACGCTTGGTACAGCTGGCCGAACAGCAATTATCAGGTCGTTCAGGTCAATAAGCGTCATTATTCCGCGTGAGCATTCCGTTCATCGTAATTTACCAAAATGCGTTATAACGGGCATATAACAAAGGCGGTCTTCCCTAGGAAGGCCGCCTTTTCTTTACTCTTTTTTATCAGGATTTTGCAAAATTCGATTCCAGTCGCTCCGAAGTGCAAGATATAGACGAACTAACCATTTCGATCTATATCTTGTTCATTGGAAGTCGCTTATGGGATATTTGCAAAATTCTCATATAAATGTTTATTCCGAATTAGCCGCTCGGTATGTAGGCTTGTTGTAGCGGATCATGAGATTCGCCATGTTGTAGTTGGACTCCAGTGTTGCATCTACCAAAATCGTTCCTTGTCTGATGGCAAAATCGAAAGCAATCTCACCATGAGTCCAGCTACGCTTATGATTTAGCGTTTCTAGGGCCATACGCCGAAAATCCTCCCGATGCTTTACTGATAACCCCGGTTCTACTGCTGCAAATGTGCCACCTTTACCTGCAAGCGGATTATGACGAATCCCAAATTTCCCAACTACATTGTTACGTATTTGTACAAATACGATACCTGACGACAAACCCGCCAGTTCATTATCCAGTTCTTTTAAAACGATATCCATCTGCCTTGCCAACGACAATTGACCTACTTCATCCATTACAAAAACCCTCCTATATACCTTATCCAAAAATATTTAATAGGTCTTACGGCTCAATTATATGCGAAGATTTTTAACCTTACAATCAAAACCAACATAATTGGGTATTTATAACTATTTTCTAAGTATATCCATCATTTTAAATTTCGCCAACAGGTAATGTTAATTACACTTCGACATTTTGCGACTTTGTTCATCATCTTCTGCAAAAATTACAAAAAAGGCCTCCCTCGTGGGAGACCTCTAAAGTGTAAATCCGTTATTTTGTCATTTGTAAAAATTGCTCAATATCCTGAACAGTAACTTGCGCAGCATTACGCCAGAAGTCAGCCTGTGTTAAATCGGTACCTAAGTGCTTGGAAGCCAATTCTTCGACTGTCATGCGACCTGTATCACGCAGCAAGGCATCATATTGGTCGGCGAAGCCGTCAGGATTTTCCTTCGCAAAAGCGTAAATTCCTGCACTGAACATATACCCGAATGTGTACGGGAAGTTGTAGAAAGGAGTATTCGTAATATAGAAATGCAGCTTGGATGCCCAAAAATGAGGATGAGCCTCATCCAGGACACCACTAAACGCTTCACGCTGCGCTTGTTCCATCAACTCGCTTAATTGTTGTGCTCCTACGACTCCTTTTTTCCGCAGCTCGTAAAAACGGGTTTCAAACAGGAAACGGGCATGAATGTTCATAAAGAAGGCTACACCACGCTGAATTTTATCCTCCAGCAAAGCCACCTTCTCCTGACCCTCGGCAGCTTCCAGCAACGCATCTGATACAATTAGTTCTGCCAGCGTCGATGCCGTCTCAGCTACGTTCATGGCATAATTTTGATTCAATGGGTGCAATTCATTCATCACATGCTGATGATAACCGTGTCCGAGCTCATGGGCCAGTGTCGAAACATTGGATGGTGATCCGGCATAGGTCATAAAAATACGGGTCTCTTTGCTCAGACGCAGAGATGTACAGAAACCACCCGGACGTTTGCCTGGACGATCTTCTGCTTCGATCCAGCTTTTCTCAAAAGCCATTTGGGCAAAGTCAGCCATTCTCGAGCTAAATTTACCAAATTGCTCAACAATCGTTACAGCAGCATCGTCGTAAGGGATTTTAGTAGTTGACGTCCCCAGCGGAGCTTCAACGTCATGCCAGGACAGCTTCTCTAAGCCCAGCAGTTTTGCTTTCCGCTCCAAGTATTTGACTACAATAGGCTTTGTTTCATTAATAACCTGCCACATCGTATCCAGCGTTTGTGCAGACATACGGCTGATTTCCAGCGGTTCCTTAAGCACATCTGTCCAGCCTCGTTTTTCATATAGCTTCAGACGGAAGCCTGCCAAATGATTCAATGTATCCGCGCAATAGTCCTCTACCTGAGCCCATGCCTCTTCCCAACGTGCAAACACGTCTTTACGTACGCTGCGATCTGCTTCATCCAGCTTATTAGCTGCCTGACCTACAGACAGGTTTACGATCTCGCCATTTTCTGGCACAGGGATCGTCATATTTTTGACAATGGTATCATAAAAGTCGCCCCAGCCATGGTAGCCATCCACTGCCAGATCCAATGCAAGGCTTTCCAGCTCAGGAGCCATTTTTTCACGTGCTTCGTTCCGATATTCGGTCAGGACAAAAGAAATCGGCTGGATAGCTTCCCGCTCCATCCATTTCTGCCAAATGTCTTCACTGGTTTGTGCCAGCAAGTTCTGGAAAGATACTAAAGCACTTTTTCCTTGGGCATATAGCGTATTGACACGCGCACCCAGTTGAACAGCCAGCTTGTCGTGCTGGTTTTGAGCAGTTAGACAAGAGACAAAGGAACCCGCCTGCGACGCACCATTAAACAGCTCCTGTATGCTATTCAGTACACTATCCAGACGCTCGGTATCCAATACCGTTTGTGGTACTTTGGCTGCTTTAAGCTGAGCTTGCAGTTGTTGGACCTTGCTTTCCATTTCTTCCAAAAATGCAAGAAATGAGGCAGAGGAAGATCCTCCGCTAAAAATAGATTCCAGATCCCATGTTTGCTTTAACGGTGTTTTCATAATAGTTCCACCTTTCTTTTTTGGCGAATTCTTGTGGTTTCAGATACAATAAAGCTACATCGTGATAGTAAATCACTACAATTGGGAGGAAAACAGGATGAGACCCTTACAAATTTCGCCGGAAACGGCTGTGAAATTATCCGAAAAGCTCGGCATTCCGCTGGAACACCTTATGCATACACCCCAGCACATTTTGATGCAAAAGCTAGCCGAACTGGCTAAAGAAGAAACCGCTGACCCGAACGGCGGAGAATCGGACAAATCATGATCCCTTTTCATAAAACCTGGCCTTATGACATCGTCATGGGAGACGTTTATGTACAGTCTTGTCCGTTTTGCGACCATGATAATGTTTTGCTGCCCCTGAAGCCAAAAGAACTTAAGCTCATACACGAAGGTATGAAAAAGCTGCTTGTGTTTCCATGCTGCCATAACAAGGTTACTTTAGTGGATTGTGATGACGATTATTTGCTGTCAGATACCACATTGCGTCATCATTAATTCATGAGGCATTTGTAAGATAAGATAACCCCGTTTTACAAACAAGGTGTGAACCATGAGCCTAAATCGGCCATAGTGCACACCTTTATTTCTTCAGGAGGAGCTTGCGTCTTGCATTTCCTCTGGCAGTTGGTAATTTTTAGCCAGCATTTGTTCTCGCAGTACAGACCACTGTTCACGGGAAGCCCGGATCATGGCTGCATCCATAATCTTTTTGTCATTAATGACACGCGAAAACCAGCGTACCGCTTCGTTAAAGTTGCCTGTACGTCGATGCAATTCACCAATCAGATAAAGCAGTTTGGCATTATTCGCCCCGACACCCTCCAGCTCATAGACCCGAACATAAGAATCCAGGCTAAATTTGAGAAAGCGAAGCTCCTGCTCCTCATTTCCCTGGTATCTGTACATCCAAGCGATATGCTGTAATAGACTAGCTACTACGCGTTCCTTTTCTCCGATGACCTGGGCACATAGTAAACCCAGTTTATACGTTTCTAATGCCTCTTCCCAGCTACGATGCCCGCCATATTCGCGAGACTGCCAGCGATTACCGATTTTATCCTTGAATATCTTGGTTTGCTGTTCGCTTAACTGAACGGTAGAGTGCTCTGTCGAGGTAAATCCACAATGAGGACAGACCCTTACGACATAAAAATCCGGATTTTCATTCTTATAATAAGCACAAAAATCTGAATCCGTACGAATGGCCTTCTTTAGGCTTGGTCTTACACGGGATGTCTGAAATTCTTCTTCGCAATGTGGGCAAATGATTTTGATCTGATATAACGGTTCAAGTTCCAATGTTTTTACAACCCTCTCCAAAATTCGGCAATCCCCGAAAGCTTACGGGGTATTTACAAAATGATGCGCAGGACCAGACAAACGGTTAAGTATGATTGAACGAAGCGGCTCCTCAATGCCCGTATCCGTTAACGCACCTGCCATACAAGACAACCATGCCTCTGCTCGCTCCTCCGTTACGGGAAACTTCATATGTCTGGCACGTAACATCGGATGACCATATGCATCAGAAAAAAGGGACGGTCCTCCAAAAAACTGGCTCAGGAACATATACTGCTTTTCCTTAACCGGTTCCATGTCTTTAGGAAACAGGGGACTTAACAACGGATCTTTATAAACTCTCGGGTAGAAGGCCTCAATAATAGCACGAACACCTTCCGCACCCCCAAGGTTGTCATAAATGCTCAGGCTAGGGTTCACTTTTTCTCCAACTTTCTGTGCTATGGTAATAAATATACACCCGTATTATAACAAAAAACAAAAAATGACGCTAAAAATAAGCGTCATTTTATCAATTTAACATATGAAGAGGGTGTGCTTCGTTGCACACAGCTTCGTCATTCTATAAATACCACTAATAACTCCGCCAATCCTCTTCACCGGGATGGACGAGAGAGGCACGAATAACATACACAAAAGCACATACGAACAGACCGGCAACGATACTCATCCTGATCACTCCATCCTTAAGGTTATGGATCGTTGTTTTCCTATTTTAACATACTATTTACAAAAATACAGCAATAAATGTAACCGTTTTCTTTGATTTTTTTGTACTCTTTGTCCATCCCCGACATAGGTATATTAGTACAACACCAAAGGAGGGGCCTCTATGTCGCTATACCGTCGTTACTCGCTTCCTCTGCTCATCCTTACACTGCTATTCCTGTTTATGCTTATGGCTGTATACCCGCAATCTTCTCTGAATGCCGGGCTTCGGGGGCTTGCCATCTGGTGGGACGTGCTGTTTCCGTCTTTATTCCCGTTTTTCGTTATTTCCGAGCTTCTCCTCGGTTTCGGAATTGTTCATTTCATAGGTGCGCTGTTGGATCCGCTGATGCAGCCTCTATTCCGTGTACCTGGCTGTGGGGGTTTTGTCGCTGCGGTCAGCTGTGCATCCGGTTACCCGATTGGAGCTAAACTAACAGCCAAGCTGTGGGAGCAAAAATGGATCACACGCATTGAAGGAGAGCGTTTGGTCGCGTTTACTACTTCCTCTGATCCGATATTTTTGATCGGTGCGGTTTCCGTTGGCTTCTTCCATCAACCAGAAATTGCACTCGTACTAGGCGCGGCCCATTATGGTGGCGTGCTCATCATCGGGCTGCTTATGCGCTTCCACGGTTCCCGTTCAGGGGAAACAGGTACTCGCAGCGACCGCCAACCTACTCAAAAAGCCTGGTCGAAGTCCAAGAATACAAAAGCAGCAGATCGCAATAGGCAGCCTGGACCCCTACGCCAAGCATTATATGCCATGCATACAGCTCGTTTGGAAGATGGTCGCCCATTGGGTGAGTTACTTCGTCAGGCGATTACTTCCTCCCTACGCCTTATTATTGTCGTAGGAGGGCTAGTTGTATTCTTCTGCGTCATTTTAGAAGCTTTGACGAACTCCGGTTTAATGAGCGGGCTTCATCTGCTTACAGCAAGCCTATTGACTGCATGTGGTCTTCCTCCTACGTTAACGGAGTCCATTGTGGGTGGTATTTTCGAAGTCACTTTAGGAGCGCAAGCCGCAGGTAAAGCCACGGCAGCGGCGTTACCATTCAAGGTAGCCGCAGCCGCTTTTGTTCTCTCCTGGGGCGGGCTGTCGGTTCATGCGCAGGTTGCAAGTATTTTAAATATGACGGATCTTCGTTATTTGCCATTTTTGTTGGCCCGGGCTGCGCACGGCATCATCTCAGCACTGCTAGCTCTCGTGTTATGGCGGCCTCTTATGGGACAGGGAAGTTCTCCAGTCTTTTCTCCGATATACGACATCGCGTGGTCTCCTGGCTTCTCGTCCGTCATGTTGTTGCAAAGTCTGCTGTTTCTTGCCTTTATACTGGCTGGAATGCTTAGTCTCTCATGGTTGAGTGTGGGTACAAGTCGCTTATATGTACGTTTGAGAAGAACACACAGGCAATGAACGATTGTGTTCTTGCTCATAATTGATTATGATCGATATATACCCATGACAAAGGAGCTTTTCATCTTGAGATATTATGTTCTGGATCGCGGGGATCAGCACTCCATGGACTTGAGTCAGCAATTTCACCGTCTTGCCCAAGAAAAGAATTTCAAGCTGGATGCCGAATCGCCGGAAATCGTCGTGTCTATTGGAGGCGATGGTACGATGCTTCATGCGTTTCATACCTTCATCGACCGCATTCCGGATATTGCCTTTGTTGGTGTACATACCGGTCATCTAGGCTTTTACGCTGATTGGCGTGCGGACGAGCTGGAGGAGCTAATCCACCTGATGAGCCAAAGCGGATCTGAAGGACCGCTTAACCCGAGAATCGTTAAGTATCCACTGATTGAGTTGGAAATTCACAAGAAGTCAGGCAATGCTTCTTTTATTGCCTTGAATGAATTTACATTAAAAGGGGTGGATGGCACTGTCGTTGCCCAAGTAGATATTAACGATATCACCTTTGAAATGTTTCGCGGTGATGGTATATGTGTTTCTACCCCCTCAGGAACGACCGCCTATAATAAAGCACTTGGCGGAGCTATGGTTCATCCCACCATTGAAGCATTGCAATTGACTGAGATCGCTTCCATTAATAACCGCGTGTATCGGACACTGGGATCGCCATTGCTACTGCCAAAACACCATCATTGTGATATTTTTTCACGGAAAGATCAGCGTCTCTTATTGACAGTAGATCACCTCAACTTTCCTGTAGATGACTTAATTTCTGTTCGATGTCAGGTCGCAAGTCAGAAGATCAGCTTCGCTCGTTACCGTCCTTTCCCATTTTGGGATCGAGTACGCAACGCTTTTCTTAATTAGAATCTATAAAAGAGCCGACTTTGGCTCTTTTTTTACAAACAAAACGGTTCCTGAAAATTCAGGAACCGTTTTGTTGTGGAGCTGTAAATGTTTTATTCTTTTTACTACCCTCAGCTCTTTCGGCTTTAGCAGCTGGCTGGGTCTGACGCTGGCCCTCAGGTTCACGAGAGACACGAACTTGCCGTCCCTCCCGATTTTCCTTTGATTGACGCTCATAGCGTGGTCCACGCGATTCCTTTTTATCGAAACTCCCTTGCTGATTGCGCTGTCTACGTGGTTCCCGGGCTTGCTGCCCTTCACCCGGATTGCGTCCATCCTTTGCTTCACGTGGTTCTCTTGGCTGGCGCGAATCGCGTGCTTCACGTGGCTCACGCTGCCGATTTCCTTCACGTCCTTCTCTGGATGGACGACTTTCGCGAGCTTCACGCGGCTGTCGCTCACGTACTTCCTGGGCATCCTTCGATTCCCGACGTTGCAACTCGCGTGGTTCCCGGGATTCTCGAGGCTGCTCCACTCGCGATTCCTCCGTAGCTGTGGAATCCTGCTGTGATTGCGGCCACTCCTGTTCTCCAGCTGTATGTTGCAATACTTCTTGCTGCTCTTCGGGTTCTAGCGTTCCTGCTTGTTCCCTTTGAGCATCTACCAACTGCTGAATATCTGGAGCAATGATTTCATCATTGACCCCGTTTTTATTAACCACTTCACGACTTTTTTGCAACACAAAATAGGCACAGCCAAAATTGCAGTATTCATTAATGTAATCGTCCAGTATCACTATAGATGTATCCTTATTTGCTTTGGGATGACCGTCTCGATAAAAGCCCTTCAGACGTAGCTGATTGTAACCCCAATCACCAATAATGTAATCATAGCGATCCAGCACTTCACTATACCGATCACGAAACGCTTCGGGATTCCACCCGTTCTTGTGATCCTGCAACAATTCATAGTTTTTACCACCGATTTGAAACAAGCTATTCTGACCGCCTTTCCCGGATCAAGCCTGCGAAAGGGCGCCTTCTTCCTTATGCTGAGCGGCTGACTTCACCTGCTCATGCGCTTGGTAGGAGCTGCGGACCAACGGTCCGGATTCGACGTGGCTGAATCCCCGCTGTAATCCCTCTTCCTTTAACTTCGCAAAATCTTCCGGTGGATAATATTTTTGCACATATAAATGTTTCTCGGACGGCTGCAAATATTGACCAATTGTCATAATGTCACAATCGACTTTACGCAGATCATCCATGGTTTGTAAGATCTCGTCCCACTCTTCCCCGACACCTAGCATGATGCTTGATTTCGTTGGAATAGCCGGATTTAATTGCTTCGCACGTTGAAGCAGCTCCAGAGAGCGACGGTATTTCGCTTTAGCCCGAACTTTGTCGGACATTCGCTCCACCGTTTCAATATTATGATTCAGAATATCTGGCTTGGCATCCATGACGATTCGTAGCGATTCAATATCGCCCATAAAATCGGGAATCAATACTTCTACACTGCAAAAAGGTAACCGGCGGCGAATCGCACGAACCGTTTCTGCAAATATAGTAGCACCTCCATCTTTCAAATCGTCGCGAGCCACACTGGTTACGACACAGTGCTTCAAATTCATGTTTTCAGCCGCTTCAGCGACGCGTTCAGGCTCCTGCAAGTCCAGTTCCGTAGGCATTCCCGTATTTACTGCGCAAAAACGACACGCACGCGTACAAGTATCACCCAAAATCATAAATGTAGCTGTCCTATTGGCCCAGCATTCATATATATTAGGGCATCGTGCCTCCTCACATACGGTATGTAATGTCTTGGAACGCATCATGCTCTTGATTTCCTGATAGTTATCGCCTGTCGTAAGTTTAATACGAATCCAGTCGGGCTTAGCTTCCTTCACTTTTCTAGACAATGGCATAGACCTTCTTTCTGATAAGCTTAAGCTGTCATTGCCATACATTATAACATGAAAGCCATGGAAAAACCTCCATTCATTGTTCCCTTTTTGATATGACATTGATGCCGGAAAAAGTAAACTCTTTACATGGATAAAAGCGGCGGATATGGCTCAATCTAAACAAAAGCACCCTATTCACGCTATTGAATACGGGGCCTAGAATTTACCGGGCGATTAAGCCCTTCTATAGGAGGTCGGTTCACGTGCCTTACCCTACGCGGACAGCCCGAGCTGTTCGTTTGTTATCGCTGCTGTTATGCGCTACTACACTGACAACGGCCTGTCCGCTTCCTGCCCATGCCTTTGCCAATCACTTACAGTCCTCGTCCGCCAGAAGCAGCCTGACCGCAAATGTAGATGCTTCACATGCTCAGTCTTCGTCGTATACGTCCAGGCTGGCTCTATATCATTCCATCGAAGCCCTGACTGGAGTTCCTTGGTACAGGCTGGCCGCCATCGACCAGTATGAACGCACACTTACAGTGGCCCATCCCAGGGATCGCAAGCATGCGGAACGGATCATAGGTATTTTCATCACGGGACCAGTCTGGTCCGGCCTGATGAACCCTGATTCGGAGGATCAAAATCCGCGTTCCATTGAACTATTTTCCGGGCTGGGACAAGACGGTTCGGGTGATGGAATCGCTGACCGTAATAATGACAAGGATCTGCTATTCAGCATCGCATCTTATCTCGGAAAGTATGGAAACAACGAGGATGAATTTGGTATTGCCGTTTGGGAATATTACCATAACAGCCGCGCAGTTCAAAGAGTTCAGCAGTTTGCCAAGCTGTATCGGACGTATGGCAAGCTGGATCTGGTCAGTCAAGCCTTCCCTCTTCCTTTAGGCAGCATTTATAGCTACCGCAGCACATGGGGAAGCCGTCGCAGCTGGGGCGGTTACCGTATACATGAAGGAACTGATCTGTTTGCTGGCTATGGAGTTCCAGTTCGCAGTACCTGCTACGGTGTAGTTGAAATGAAGGGCTGGAATCCCTTCGGCGGATGGCGAATCGGAATCCGAGATCTCAACAACCGCTATCACTACTATGCGCATCTTTCCGGCTTTGACAAAACCGTCCACAACGGAGACATCGTTACACCCGGTCAGACGGTTGGCTGGGTCGGAAGCTCGGGCTATGGAAAACCCGGTACTCAAGGTAAGTTTCCACCGCATCTGCACTATGGTATATATCGGGACAATGGTTGGGCAGATTGGTCCTTTGACCCGTATCCGTTATTAAGACAGTGGGAGCAGACCGAACGCAAAGCGCTCAAAACAGGAAAAACAAAAGGGACCTCCTCATAGGGTCCCTTTTGTTTTTCCTGAGCAACTCACGTCACTCCCCTCCGCTCTATGGCGTTGGGGACTGGCTAGAGGTGTTTTGGTCTTCCTGTACCTCTGGAACACTTACTGTGCTGGGATCTACAGCGCCGCTACTCTCTATGGAATGGGGAGGCAACGCCAACTGCGGAGCGGCTGCACCATTTTTACCCACTGGTTTCCCCTGATTGTCATAGTAGTACATCGGAACGTTGCCTACCACTAATAAATAAGAAACCGGAATTTCCGTCTCCACAATCTGAGGTTGCATCTCAAACGGTATAACCACGGACACTTCCGTCGTAATCCGAATGTACACTTCCACCAAGATCATGTTTATGCCCGCATCCTGTTGACGGGTATTTAAATCCACCTTGATTGCTCCATGCGGCTCCACCTTTAGGGGGACCGTTGGTCCATAAGCTGCCAACAGTGGACTGCCCAATGCCTGACCAATCGGAACACTCTCATCAAAATGGCTCATGCTGTCCATCGTTGCCTTGACTGCTTTGAGCGTGTCTGACGTAATTCTCATATGCTCTGCATAATTCAGAACAAAGCCGGAGGTTCTTCCTTGTGCATCCGTTCTCCATTCGATCAAATTATCAGCCGTCTTCCCCTGCTCTACCTGTGCTGTAATTGCTGAATTAATAGCCTCCGTCGCCATTTGTTTGACCCGTACTTTTGCCAGGTGCATCATAGGCGGCTTCAAATGCTGCTCCACATAAGCAGCCACCTGTATGATTCCCACCAGCAGCGCCAGTACCACAATCAAAAATACTCTACGTCTACCGCGTCGCCTTCTGTTGGGCGCGCTGTGCCATTGCGGTCTTCTCATCATCCGATCCCCCCGCAGCGTTGGACTTACCCTACAAGGATATGCAACGGAGGGACGAAAAAGAAGCCGCCCGTCCGGCAGCTTCTCTAGATGGAATACATATACAATTGCAAATTTCAGGTGCACTTATTATTTGAAAATGTGGTCAATCTTTTCGATATCAGCCTGACTCAATTGGACATTTAGCGTCTTCAAATTCGCCAGCACCTGCTCCGGCCCCTTCGCCCCTGGAATGAGGGCATCAATCGAATCGCGGGTCAAATACCATGCGAGCACAACATGAGCAACCTCTGCATTCAACGCATTGGCAATCTCCCTTACCTGCTCCACTTTGTCCAAATTACGAGCAAATGCATCTCCCTGAAACAGTGGATTTTTTGCTCTGATGTCCGTGAAGGTCATGTCTTTCGTATACTTACCACCCAGCAATCCTGAGGCTAGCGGGAAATAAGGCACAAACGAAATGCCATTTTCCTTGGTATAAGGCAGCAGATCCTTCTCAGCTTCCCGTTGAAACAAATTATATTGGGATTGGAGCACATCTACATAACCGTCGCTATTCGCATCCTTAAGTTGTTCAATGGAAAAGTTAGATACGCCAATAGCCTTGATTTTGCCTTCGTCCTTAAGCTTCTTCAATTCTCCAACTGCTTCTGCCTTCGGCGTTGCTTCGTCCGGGAAATGGATATAAAACAGATCGATATAATCGGTCTGCAATCTTTTCAGGCTGGATTCAACGGATTCACGTAAAAAAGCAGGCGAGTTGTCAAAAACGACCTCTCCGTTCACAAATTTGTGTGCACCCTTCGTGGCAATAACAGCTTTATCACGCTGACCACGCTCTTTCAATACCTCACCAATCAACCGTTCCGAGTGCTCAGGTCCATAAATAAAAGCCGTATCCAGAAAATTGATGCCGTTGTCCAAAGCTGTGCGAACGACTTCTTTACCCGTTTCATCATTCAAACCGGAAAAGAGATTATGTCCTCCCACCTTATTTGCACCCAAACCAATTGGTTTTACATATAGATCTGTTTTGCCAATACGCACTTGCTCTGCCAATTCACGTCATCTCCTTTTCGAAAGTTACTTCCATTTTAATATTAAATTCCAAAAAAATCAAAGTGCGTACCTGGCAGTTGTTCTCATCCTTTAATCCCCGTCAAGGCAATCCCTTCCATAAAATACTTCTGTCCTATGGCAAACAGAATAATAGCAGGCAAGACTACAATTAAAGATGCGGCCATCAAAACGCCCCATTGAGCCGAATATATTCCCTGAAATTGCTGCAGCCCAATCGCCAACGTAAATTTGCTCTCATCATTAAGGTAAACCAGCGGCCCCATAAAATCATTCCATGTATTCAAAAACGTAAACAATCCAATGACCAAAATCGCCGACCTCGACAAAGGCAAAATAATACGGGTGAAAATCGTAAAATGATTGCCTCCATCCACAAATACAGCTTCATCCAGTTCTCGCGGTAGCGTCATGTAGAATTGTCTTAGCAAAAAAATATTAAAAACGCCTCCACCAAAAAACGAAGGTAATACCAATGGAACGTACGAATTAACCATGCCTAATGCCTGCCAACCAATAAATGACGGAATCAGCGTGACTGCAAACGGCAGCATCATGCTGCTTAATAACAAGGCAAATACCTTATCTCTTCCCTTCCATCTCATTCGCGCAAAGCTATAGGCAGAAATGGTACTCGACAGAAGTACACCCGCCAAAGTACCCGCAACGACGATAAATGTATTCACAAAATAGCGCCCAAAGGATAACTCTTCAAACGGCTGTAAAAAATTCTCGAATACAAAAGGCTCTGGAATCCATTTCGGCGGGATCAAAAAAATCTGACTTAAATCCATCATAGAGCTTCGCACTAGCCAGTAAAAAGGAAACATACAAAACAGTGAGCCCACTATGAGAACTGCGTAGAGCAAAACCCTGCTCCAACTCCAACCGCGTTTTTTCATGTTCATGCCCCCCCGCCTTCGTAATACACCCATTTTCGGGCCGTCTTGAACAGAAAGGCAGTGAATACCAAAACGACAATAAAGAGCACCCAAGCAATAGCACAGGCATAACCCATATTCGAAAAAGTAAATGCCTCGCGGAACAAATAAAAGGTATAAAACAAGCTGGAGTTATTGGGTCCACCCTGAGTCATGACGTAAGGTTGAACAAACACTTGAAACCCACCGATGAAGCCCATAATCGTATTAAAAAAAATAGTGGGCGATGTCAATGGAATTGTAATATACATAAGCTTATGAAGAGCGTTTCCACCGTCAATTTCAATGGCTTCATAATAATGTCTAGGGATATCTTGCAAGCCTGCCAGAAAAATAATCATGGTTCCTCCAACGGTCCACAAACTCATTAAAACCAGAGTAGGAACTACTGACCCTTCGCTATATATCCACTGACTTTCAGGCAAATGCAGCGCACGCAATACCACATTTAGCAAACCAAGATCCGGATCAAACAGCCACATCCAGATCATAGACGATGCTATGAGTGGCACAATGGTAGGGAGATAGAAAACAGTTCTGAAAAAAGCCAGACCTTTTACCTTTTGATTAAGTAATATTGCCAAAAAGAAAGCTACAATAATTTGCAAGGGCACACTCAGAAACACATAATAAAACGTAACCCCGAGTGATTTATAAAAAAATTGATCCGTACCGTCAAATAAGTGGACGTAATTATCCAGACCGATAAAATGGGCCTGTGAAGCAACCTTGTAATCGGTAAGACTGAACCAGAGACTAGCGATCATCGGTCCCAGAACAAAAATGACAAAGCCGAGAATAGCAGGGGCGGCAAAAAGCCACCCCAACCAATTTTCCTTCTTACGAATAGAAGATAATGATTGCATTCTATCCCTCTCTTTCTGTCAAAACACTCACCCTATTCTTTTGGATACGTCCCTTTAAATTCCGCGTTAGCCTTTACGGAAACCTCCTTGAATGCTTGCTCCACCGTTTTCTTGCCCAGCCATACCTGATCCAGCGCCGGGTTAATGATAGCATTGATTTTTTCCGAGTTTTTCAGATAATAGTCGTAAGAATTGACACCGTTATGCAACGTTTGGTTCATGACAGCATCACGGTAACCATCGGCATGACCTGGTTTGACATCAGCCCATTTGCTAATCAAGTCTGGTTCGGTGTACCACTTTTTCATGACAGGCATCCACAATCCGCTGGAATGCATGTCAAGTCCGCTTTCAGCATCCAGCAAGAATTTATAAAACATCCATGCTTCTTTAGGATGTTTGGTTTTGGCAGAAATCACTTCCGGTTCGCCAAACAGGATCGTTTTGCTGCTCTTCAGCTTGGGTAACACGCCTACACCAAAATTCACCTTCGATTCTCCAAGATCCAATTGAACCCACTGTCCATCCAAATCCATCGCTACACGCTTACTTTGTAGTGCTACGGCCGGGGAAGGTATATTTTTGGACTGCGTTGGCGACGGTGCCACATGATAAACGTTGATCAGATCAGCCATTTTCTGAACAGCTTCAATCACATCAGGGCTCTCAAGATTAAGCGAGTCCCCTTTGTCTGAAATGACACTTGCGTTATTGGAAGGCACAAGCAAATGCCACATCCATGTATCAAACCGAACTCCATACTGTTTAATGTTACTTGCATCGAAATTGGGACTGAGCGCATTATTTCCCGCTTTATCAATGGTCAGCTTTTGTGCTGTCTCTAAAAACTGCTCCCATGTCCAAGCCTCCTCAGCCTTTACTGGCGGCAAAGCAACACCAGCCTCATCAAACAAATCTTTATTGTAATAAAGCGCGAAAGCTTCCTCAGTTACCTTGATCCCAGCCACTTTGTCCTTATCCCAATAGATGACTGAATTAGGAATAAGACTTTCCTTCGTTAGCTCCTTATCCTCCTTCAAAAATTCATTTAAATTATATAGTTTGCCTTGTTCAGCCCATTGCAGAGCCTGTGCTTTATAAATGGGAAATACATCGGGTGCCTGATTGGCGGCAAACATCGTCGTTAATTTGGTTACGTAATCCCCGGGGATATGCATATAGTTAATTTTGATCCACGGATATTTCTCTGTAAATTTTTTAGCGATTTCCTGCTGAACCTTCTTTTCATTGGTGCTACCCCAACTGGCATAGGTCAGTGTCACTTGCTCGTGACCCTGCAAATCAACTGGTTTGCTGCTGCTCTCATTTGAACTACAGGCTGACATAAGCCCAACGATCAAGCACATGCAGACGATCCATAATTTTCGTTTTAACAAGAGTAACGCCCCCAAACCGTTTATTTTTTTATCTTTTCGTTTGTTGCTTCGTCACTAAACTCATTTTAGCAAACGCTTACATTTTTAAAAGTCGTACTCTCATTGGATTGGTGTCATTTGATTAGATCTATGAATTTCTCCGATGCGAATCAGGACGAATGTCCCTTTACCTGCTGGCGAGTGGAGCGTAACGCCATAATCCATTCCATATAATAGCCGTACTCTTCTGTCTACATTTTTAATGCCCGTTGATCTGATTTCTCCAGCTTGAATTCGGCGTATATGATCTTCTTGAATTCCTAATCCATTATCCTCCACTTTAAAACACACCAATTGCTTCTCGATCCAGGCTGTGATCCTAATCAGACCCCCTGATTCCATTTCGGCGAAGCCGTGAATAATTGAATTCTCCACAAAAGGCTGCAAGAAAAGTTTGGGAACCTCCACCTGAAGCAAAATGGGATCAATATCATATTCCACCGTGAACTTGTCCTCAAAGCGATTCTGCATAATATAAATGTATTTTTCCAGCCAATTCAGATCGGTTTCCAAACTCCATGTATCGTTTTTATTTCGAGTAGTAATTTGCAGCATTTCCGCCAGACTAATGATCAATTGGCCTAGTTCCTGCTGTTTATGCTCTAAGGCGATCCAATACATGGTCGTTAAGGTGTTATACAAAAAATGGGGATTCAGCTGTAAATTAAGTGCCATTAACTCCGACTCTTTGGCTCGTAGACGTGACTTGTAATTTTCCTCGATTAAATCTTTAATTTTTTCATTCATTTGATTAAACCGAATCACCAGGTCTCCCAATTCATCATAGCCACGCACAGGAATTCGAATATCAAAATGTCCCTTCTCCATTACTTTCATCGCCTGTTTCATATCTGTGATGGGCTTACTGATGTAAACAGACAGTAAATATGCAAGAATAACAGCAACGAGCATCATAAAACCTAAAAAAAACACCGTGTAGGTGCGAATCGTTGACAGATGTCCCAATACATCTTCCATGGGAATGGCTATATAAGATACCCAGCCCGTCGTCTTCATCGCTTCGTAAACCAGTAATATGCTTTGACCTTTAACGTTTACCATTTTCATCCCTTGTTCCGAAGTAATGGCATCCTTAAGCCAATCCGCCACGGGCTCCCCCACTTGTTGCTGTCCATTCGAACTCATGACCATCCCATTTTTATCATGAATCATGCCATAGGATAGATGTGCAAATCCGCTGCGGGCTGCATAGTCTTCAAAGCCCCCTTTTAACAAGTCAGGACGAAAATTCAATATAAGTATAGGTTTTTCCTTTCCCTCCGGAAGCGTATGAAAGGTTCCTGCATCATCTAATGCAGTCAAATGGAGCTGCTTTACCACAGCAAATAAAGAACTAAACTCATAGGAGCCTCGTTTTAAATCCTGCTGATGGAATGTATCGGCATACGAATAAGCGGGAATCCATTGGGTAGCCCCTTCTGCTTCCACCGCCGTTGTTGCCAACGGAGAAGAATAGAACGGCTGAACGGGAATATACATCCGATCAGTGCTTCCATATGCATAATTTTGCGTCATAATTTGGGAAGCATACACTTCCTCCATATTGCCAAAGTATCTGTACAAAATTTTTGTAATGCTGCGATCAGCTCGTAACAGCGATGAAGAATCCGTAGTATCCACGTTCATAATGGTCTGAAGAAGATCATGGTCGATCGGAATCATATCTACGGTTTTTTGAATAGCTGTCAGCTTGTTATCCAGCAGCTGGTTATTACTACGCAGAACGCTTGTAACGCTATCTGTTACATTTGTAGTAATATTCCGTGCGCTCGTTTCAAAGTAAACGAAACCTAGGATCAAAACGATAAAACCAGACAACAAAAAATAGGACAGCATCAATTTCGTACGAAAGCTACTGTCCAAAAATTTTTGATACATATATTTAACTTGGCGCATCGTATCTTCCTTTCACCTAACAATCAGTTGAATTTCCTACGAAATTCTTCCGGCGTGTGCATTACGTTTTTTTTGAACACTTTAAAAAAGTATTTGATATCTTTATAACCAACCTGTCTACTAATTTCTGCGACCTTGGCGTCTGTATGCAGCAGTAAGTGCTGAGCCTTTTGCATTCTGAGCTTCACCATATATTCCGTGAACGAGAGCCCAAAATAATTTTTGAACAGAATGCTAAAATAGGACGCATTATAGTGGAAGCGCCGGGCCACGATCTCCAGACTTAGGTCTTCATGTAGATGTGCATCTAGAAATTCCTTGCACTTGTTCATAATGGGTTCGCCTTTGGAGCCGCTATGAAGCTCAAGAATCAGCTCTTTTAACCATGTTGCAACACCATCCTCAAGATTCCGAAGATAGGTTGCCCCTTCGACAGCTTTGTTCAAACGTTCCGAGAAACGTGAGTAGACTTCCTCACTCCACCCTATATTTAACCGTTGTAAACTAACCAACAGAAGGTGTACCAATTTAGCTTTAAGCGCTTCAGGTGCAGGATACCCTTGTGTCACTTGTCCAATGAAATTTTTCACCTGACCCAATAGCTGATCGGGCTCTCCATTAGAGATAGAGCTTTCAATGAATTTAAAAAAGGCCCTTTGTTCGTGTGCGCTCATTTCCTGTACTGGCTGCTCATCATCTGAAACGACAAGGTTCAAACATCTGATGTGAGGTGTATAAAAACGCATGGAGATCAGGCCAACGGCCTTTTCGTGAGATTGGTTTATTTGCATTTCATCAAAATCAAAAGGCTGACCCCAAGCAAACCAGATTGAAATCGCTTGCTGTTGCTCCAACTTTTTCAGTCCAGCTTGAAGGGCGCTTTTGGCCTCCTTGCTTTCAGCCCTATCCTTCCAATTCACTACTGCAACCACATGGTCTTTACGGGATTCGAGTGGAAACACGACAGAAGACGCCCAAGGTCGCAATATTTCAACAACCGTATTACGGAGCTGAGAATCCCACATATGTATATCCTCCGGGTGGGCCGCCGATGCTCCCAACGCGAGAACTTCTCCTACCCCACGCCATCCAAAGTGACTCTTTAATAGGATTTTCTCATTAGGCTGTAATTTGTCTGTCACGCATTTGCTAAACAAATGCTCCACAAATGCAGGCATACTCTGCTCGATCTGATTCAACGCTGTTTGATTCCCAATCAGTGCTTCCTGCTCCTCTACAATGATCTTCTCCATATGTTGAATCACTTCAATGAGCTGCTGCGATTGCACCGGTTTCACCAAATAATCATTCGCCCCGTACCTCACCGCCTGCTGTGCATAGCTAAATTCCTGGTAGACTGTCACTAAAATAACTTTGGTCTCATGCTGACCAGATGTTCTCAATTGTTGAAGATATTCAAGTCCATTCATGATCGGCATTTGAATATCTGTAAAAACGATTTGGATCGGTTTGGATAACGAAATGGTCAGAGCATCTTTCCCGTTCTTGGCTTCCCATACCTCGTATTCGGGACGTAGATCCCTGACCATGGCAGCCAAACCTCGACGCTGTCTAGTTTCATCATCCACAACAAGTACTCCCAGCGGGATCGAATTCACTGACTCCCCTCCTGTTCGTTTTCATACACGCATTTTTTTTCAGTATAACACTTACAGGTGGGAGCCGATCCTATTTTCTTTTTCGCTTCATACCGCGGATAGTCGTTTTCGTTGCCTGATCCACCCGATATGATTCCGTGATTTTTTGCAGTGCTTTGTTGAAGGTAAAATCATCCAATGTATTATGACTTAAATACGCCATTGTTACCTCGGGCAGCTTGATATAACAGATCGATATCGCCCATGCTACTGCCATTTGTACATAATAATCCTCACGATGGGTCTGATCCAGTAAAGTAAATACCCGGTTCATATACTGTTCCTCAATATAAAAATTTAGAAGCATAACCACACCAAACCGAATTTCATATTCTTTCTTGGAGAATAGATAGGGCTGAATAAACTCCCATACCCGTTCTTTATGATGTTTCGTGATTTTCAATCCGGCACAAAAGCTGTCACATACGGACCAATTATCAATTTTAGGAACAAACTTGGCGGTATAACTCAAAACTTCCTCTATATCTGTTTTTACAGAACCAATCACCATACCTTGCAGCATTACTTCTTCGAAGTGTTCACTTTCAGCGGTCTCCAGGTAGAGACGCCAATCTCCTTTGGCAATATTTTGAGCTAGCTTACGCAGCACTGGCAGACGTACACCCAGCACATTATTAATCGTCGGAAGCAATGCAGCCGTAAATTTCTGAAAATCCGCATCCACATATGACAGTATCTGTTCTCTGATTGTTTTCTCCATCGTTTCCACTCCCTGATTCTTAACGAAATGAAATACTCCACAAATAAATAGAGGCCACCGAACCATAAGGCGAATAAACTCGGCGGTACTCCTCAAATTGCTGCTTGGTCAATGTATCTAGATGGTACAACTTCATCATTCCCCGTCGAATAGCCATATCGCCCCAACTGACGACATCTGGACGCTCCATACAATTAATCAGCATCATTTCAGCCGTCCAAGGTCCTATCCCTTGCAGCGAGGACAATTTCTGGATCACCTGTGCATCGGAAAGCTCATATAATTCCTGTAAATCCAACAGGCCCTGCTCGATCGTTTGGGCTATATTTAGGATACATGTGGCCTTTTTCATGGTGATGCCACAGCTTTGAATATCTAAAGCCGTCTGAACGGCTATATTTTGTGGAGTGATCACGCCTAACTTTTCCTGCATCCTTGCCCATATGGTCTGAACCGCCTTGGCCGATATAAGCTGTCCCACAATCGCATGAACGAGCGCCGCGAACAGGTCGGGAATGATGATCCGTTCTACCTTGCCCATTTGCGTCATCGCTGCACCAAGTACGGTGTCTACGTTTTTTAGATAATTGATTTCCTTTTCTCCATAATCAAAGTTTTTGGTCATTACGGTTTGCATTCGTTCTCCCGCTGCCCCCTTATATGCTCACTCTTGATTCAATGGCATGGACTGCTTTTACATCAGGGTTCGAATCCTTCTTTGCTCACATAGAGCTGCTCTTTCGGGAAAACATGGAGAAAACGTTCATAAACCGCCTTATAGGCAGCAGGATGATACCATTCTTCCAGCCCCAATGACTCGTACAACGCACCAATTTTTAAGCTACGCGTTCGTCTTCCCCCACTGCCGTCTCCCATAAAATAATCATCAATACAGACACGGTTGACCAGAGGCAACAGCTTATCTGCAAAATGTTCACTGCTTGGAAGCATCGGAGCAATCGTAGCTTGCGTCGGTACACCTGCCTCCCTTAAAAGATGCAGCGTTTGGAGACGAGCCTGGATGGGAGGAGCCTCCGGGGTAAAATGTTTGCGTATATCTTCTCGATCTGTTTCTACAGTCATACTCACACGAACACGATTCCCCAATCGAAGCAGTAAATCGGTATCCCGCTGTACCAGTGGACTGCGCGTCTGTAAAAAGAGAAAATCAGGTGGATCCTCCACCATCACCTCCAGCAGAGACCGGGTCACCTCTTCCTTGTACTCGGCAGGCTGATAAGGATCTGTGCTTGACGACATAAAAATCGTGACTTTACCTTTGGACTTGGCTCTGCGAAGCTCCTTACGAAGAATATCTGCCGCCTGTTTTTTAATATCAACCCATGTCCCCCAAGCTTCCTTCCGAAATGTGGAGACTGGCAATTGGCGTACATAGCAATACGAGCAACCAAAGGTACAACCTGTATACGGGTTCAACGAGTGTGTATACCCTGACAAAAAACCTGTCCCTTTATTCAAAAGAGTCTTGGGGGATTTGTAATACTCATTTTTCATACTGAACCGATGCCACACTTTCCTTTTCGAGCTGCAAAAGCTTCACCTTCATGTCCAACCCACCCCGATATCCGGTCATAGCTCCATTTTTACCAATGACCCGATGACAAGGGACGGTGACCAAAATCGGATTAGCACCGATGGCAGCCCCCACCGCACGAACAGAGGCTGGCTTTTGAATAGCGTTGGCAATGTCTGAATAGGATACTGTTTCCCCATACGGAATATCACACAACGCATTCCAAACCGCCATCTGGAACGCAGTCCCATGAAAGTCAAAGGGCAATGTAAATTGGGTCCGCTCCCCTTGGAGATATTCAATCAGCTCCTTGGCATAGGGCTGTAAAGCAGCATCCTCTTCAACTAAAGGACTGCCGGGAAATCGCCTTCCCGCCCATGAAAACAATTCCTCTACAGGTTGATTGGGCGAACCTACATAACATAGTCCTTCCGATGTAGCTGCAATATATAAATTCCAATCCTCATGTGTCAACAATGACCAATAGATCGTTTTATTTATTTGCTGTGCCATGCTGTGTACCTCCATTTTGTGTTGCTTTCGATTTGAGTTGGCGATATTGCAATGGGGTGTAGCCTGTATTCTTTTTAAATAACGTAATAAAGTAAGGTGCATTGGACAGACCTACGTTCTCCCCCACTTCCGCAACAGATATATCTGAGCAAATGAGCAGCTTCTTCGCTTGTTCCAACCTGGTCTGCTGTATATATTCCATTGGAGTTAGATGCATAATCCGCTTGAAGGTACGATGTAAATGATACGGACTTCCATGACTTATCTCAGCCAGGATGTGCAATGTTAAGTCCTTCATATAGTTAGAATTCACGTATTCTGTAACCAGTGCGACCCATTCATGATCAGGCAATCGTTGTCCTGTCGGTTTACATCTTTTGCATGGACGAAAATGCTGGGCCAATGCCTGCTCTGCTGTTTTAAATATACGGATGTTCTCTCTTTTGGGAGGTCTGGATTTGCAGGAGGGGCGACAAAATATTCCCGTTGTCTTCACAGCGTACAAAAATACCCCATCATATGACTTGTCGTTTTCTACAATAGCTCTCCACTTGTCGTCAGTTATGGATAAATCGGATGTGCTCATTCAAATCACCTCTCTTGTGCAATGTGGCCTCCCCACATATCTATGGCAGAATTTTTCTAAATCCGTCTGTCTAAATTATAGACTAAATAGTGAACATATGTACCCCTCTTGGAATGTAAAGGCAAGATAACGAAAAAAAGATGACTCCCCGCGGAGCCACCTTTGATCTTACTTATCTATCTTATTTAGGCTTGCAGCTTGCTCGGTTTGGCGGTAATCGTCAACTCATCTGAAGGAGGCTGATATTCCTTTGACCAATACTCGGCATTTGAAATACCTGCCTTCTCCGGGTCAAACACCGGGTCCAGCCCTTGCCTCTGCTGCTGTTCGTAATCCTTAAGCACAAGAAGAGCAGGCTTGGCTAACAGAATCATAGCAATCAGATTCACCCAAAGCATAATACCGACCCCCATATCCCCCAGTGTCCACGCCAACGCCGATTCCTTGACGACCGTTCCATAGAACGTCGAACCCAGGATAACCAGCTTTAGAACGAACATGGGCCATTTGGCTTTACGGTCGGCAACCAGGTAGGCCATATTCGTTTCTGCGATGTAATAATAGGCGATAATGGTCGTAAAAGCGAAAAAGAACAAGGTAATGGACAGCAGACTCGACCCAAAACCCGGAAATACCGATTCAATAGCAGCTTGTGTATATTGGGTTCCCTCTTCAACACCCGGGAGATGCTGCACAATAAAATCGCCACCAGGTCCCTTCACGTTGTACATACCTGTGAATAAGACCATAAAAGCCGTAGACGTACAGACTAAAAAGGTATCCACATACACGGAAAATGCCTGAACTAGCCCCTGTTTTGCGGGATGAGACACTTCCGCGGCTGCTGCCGGATGCGCACCTGAGCCTTGTCCGGCTTCGTTGGAGTAAATGCCCCGTTTTACGCCCCAGGCAATCGCCGTCCCTGCCATACCGCCGAACACAGAATCCACGCCAAAGGCACTGCGAAAAATCAGCGAAAATACATCGGGAAGCGCAGTAATATTCGTCATCATAATATAAAAAGAGACAAGGATGTAGCCAAGTGCCATAAACGGTATGACAACCTGAGCCACATTGGCAATCCTTTTTACACCTCCAAAAATGATAAGCGCCAGCAACACGACTACTACTATCCCGGAAACCTTCATATCCATGGCAAACGAGCTATGAAAAGCTACGGCAATAGAGTTCGATTGAGTTCCCGGCATCAGTAAACACATCGCTACCAACGCAGCAACCGCAAAAATGACGGCAAACCATTTAAAGCCTGTCCCTTTTTCAATATAAAAGGCCGGGCCGCCTCGGTACTGACCATCGCGCTTTACCTTATATACCTGAGCCAGTGTGGATTCAACAAACGCAGTAGCCGATCCGATAAAAGCCATGACCCACATCCAAAATATCGCCCCGGGTCCACCCATACCGACTGCCAATGCAATCCCAGCAATATTTCCCGTCCCTACACGCCCCGATAGCGCCATCGTAAAGGCCTGAAAGGAGGATACACCTGCCTCGGAACTTTTCCCTTTAAATACTAGGCGGATCATCTCTTTGAAATGCCTGATTTGTAGGAAGCGAGTCATGATCGAAAATAATAGCCCCACACCCAAACAGACATATACCACAGGATTGCTCCAAATGACGCCGTTTACTGCCTCTGCCCACTGCTCTAACATTCCTTGTATTTCCCCCTGATCAATCAATTGATTTTCCAGTCTATGTTTTCAGAAAATTTGCATAATTACAAAAAATTATAGATTAGTTTTTACCCCCGTACAAGTTAATTTAATTGACATATTGTCAATTACAAGTGGGCTTACCAGCTACATAAAATGACGACAAAAAAGCTCTGATGATCCGAGAATATGGATCATCAGAGCCTTGTCCTTAAGACATTTAGGCAATGCTTTCTTTCTCATTCAGAGCACTAGACAGTTTCAACAGTGGGGCCTGCTCCGTTACCTCTCCTTGAGCGATTGGAAGGACTTCAGTATATTCGGAAGAATTCGTAATGATAACTGGCGTAATCGTAGGATAACCCTCTGCCCTGATTTGCTCAACATCAAACTCAAGCAGTAGATCCCCAGCTTTTACCTCGTCGCCTTCTTTGATATGGGAAGTAAAATATTTACCGTCCAGCTTGACTGTATCTACTCCAACATGAATCAAAACTTCTGCGCCATGATGCGAAACAACTGCAAGCGCATGTTTTTTCTTGAACGCCACGGTGATGGTTCCATCGAACGGGGCCACGACTCTGCCCGTTGTCGGTTGGATGGCGATCCCTTTGCCCATAGCTTCCGAAGCAAATGCAGGATCGGGAACCTCCGACAAAGCGACCACAGTTCCTTCAATTGGGCTGAGTACCTCTTCATTAGAAACAACAACTGTAGAGGTCGATTCTTTAGCCGAATTGTTAGTAGTTTCCTCTTCTTCAACTGGATCTTCAAAACCTAAAATATAAGTCAAGATGGCCGACACCAGGAATGAAACGGTAATCCCTAAAATCAATCCCGGGAATCCTTGTCCACCAGGGCCGTAAAAGATCGGCAAGGTCAGCAACCCAGGTGCGCCAGAGGCAAATGCTTGCGTTCCCGCTTGACCGATAATGGCACCACCGGCGGCGCCGCCGATAATACCTGCAATAAACGGACGTTTCAGTGGCAACGTAACCCCATAAACTGCTGGCTCCGTGATGCCGAATAAAGCGGTAAGTGTAGCGGAACCCGCCAGCGTTTTCAGCTTTTTATTTTTCGTTTTCAGCATAACACCGAACGCTGCGCCGGTTTGAGCAAAGACGGAAGCCGAAGCAGCGGGCTTAATGCCATCCCGGCCGTTGACAGCAATGTTATTAATAAATACAGGTATAAGCCCCCAGTGAACACCGAAAATAACGAGCAACTGCCAGCAAGCACCAAGGATTGCTCCAGCCAGCAACGGACTAAAGCTAAATGCAGCAACGAGTGCAGTAGCGATCGCGTTGCCCACATATACCCCGACTGGACCAAACACGATCAGGGTTAGAGGTAGCATAATTACGAGTAGAATCAAAGGTGTAATAAAGTTTTTGACGCTCTCATGGATCACTCGATTGCACCATTTTTCCAGCTTACTCATGACGATGACGGCTAAAATGATCGGAATAACGGTAGATGAATAACTCATCATAACAATAGGAATACCGAAAAAGTCCGTAGGTGTACCTTCCGTTTTTAGCGTGACAATGGTCGGGTAAAGCAACCCTCCGGCAATAGTCAGGGCAACGAAGATATTACCACCGAATTTCCGTGCTGTTGTAACCGCTAACAAGAGCGGGAGGAAATAAAACAAGCTGTCGGCCGCAGCATACAAAATCATATAGGTAGTGTCTTTCGGTAGCAACCAGCCGAGGTTGCTCGCAATCAGCAGCAGACCTTTCAGAATACCGGACCCCGCCATAACTCCGAGCAACGGTGCAAAAATGCTGGAAATTACGTCGATTACGGCGCCAAATCCTTTGTTGCCTTTAGCTGAATGATCTTCTTTTCCAGTTTCATTCAAAATATTGGATACTTTGCCGATTGCATTATATACCTCTGGTACTTTGTTGCCGACTACAACCTGGAACTGACCACCGCTTTGCTTTACCGTGATAATTCCATCGGTTTTTTCCAGCTTTCCCTTGTCTGCTTTTGCCTCATCTTTTAGCACAAAACGCAGGCGAGTGGCGCAGTGAACGAGTGATATTACATTTTTTTCGCCACCTACCAGGTGTACAATTTCCTTAGCCAGTTTTTCATTACTCATGATGGACACCTCCATGTTCTAAGGGGCTTTTTACATATTTAGGCACACAAAAAACCTAAGCCTTGAAAAATGGTGGGCACTTTATTCCCGCAATTTTTCATGACTTAGGTTTTGCCTGCATAACCAGTAACAATCCCAGTTAAAACTTATTAAATTCCTGTTACTATCATAATATAATTAATCTACCATATTTGTCAACAAAAACTTTTAATCATATATTTTTGATCCTTTTTCGTCGAAAAAGTTCGACTTATCTATTCACCACCCGTTCAATATGCACGGTCAGATATAGCTTTTCTTCATTAGTCAATTCGTGGTTGTATTCTTTTTGCACAAAAGCACCAATTTTCTCTGTGCAAGCAGCTGCTTCCTTGTGCTTTTCCTTAATCATGTCATACAAATGATCATAGTTATTTTCGTAGTGATTTCCCTTAAATACGCGCTGAGCGAAAAATTTCAGATGCGTAATAAAGCGGAAATAGCTCAGAGAGTCCTCGTCAAAATCGACCTTAAAGTGATATTTTGCAATATTGATAATTTGCTGGATAAACTTCGTGATACTCATGGTCGTAATGACTTCCTCGTTCATTTCAGCATTCACGATGTGAATCGCAATATAAGCTGCTTCGTCCACAGGCAGTTCAATACCGAGCCTTTGTTTGATTTGCTCCAACGTTTTCAGACCAATTGCGAATTCTTCTTTATACAGCTGCTTGACTTCCCACAATAACGCGTTTTTGATTTCCAATCCTTCCCGGTATCTTTCAACAGCGAAATTGATATGATCGGTCAGCGAAACATAAATATTTTCGTTCAGCTTTCTGTTCAGATTATGCTTGGCATCATTAATGACTTCCTCCACAATCACGATCAAATCAAGCGGTACCTCACGCAACAACATTTTAAAGTTATCGGACGTCTGCTTGTTTTTCAGGGCAAATACCTTCTGAATTCTGGTTTCGTCTACTTTGTCTCCAGGCTTTTTCTTAAAAGCAATCCCCCGACCCATTACCACGAGTTCGGTACCGTCCGTCTGGTAGACGCTGATTACATTGTTGTTGATGACCTTTGCTATGTTCATCTCGATCCCCCGTTCCATATGCCAGCAAGAGCCACACTTGCTCCATCCTCTTTATTGTAAACAGAAAAAAAACCGAAGCACGCCAAATAAACAAGACTGTAACATCTTCTTATTTGTGGCTTAGGTTTTGCCTGCTACGCAGTAACAATCCTAAAAATGATGGAATTGCGTCAAGTATAGCCCGAAGAGGAACGATTGTCAACGCTTTCAATGAAGAAACGAAGATCGGAAATCCCCGTGGGCCCGGGACGTCCGATCCTATTTTCTTGTGGTACGATTAATCGCCCAGATTTTCGCCGTCGGAATGAATTACGTTTTTGTACCAATGGAAGCTTTTCTTTTTAATACGTTTCAACGAACCGTTGCCTTCGTTGTCACGGTCCACATAAATATAACCGTAGCGTTTTTTCATCTCTCCTGAGGAGGCGCTGACAATGTCAATAGGTCCCCAACTTGTGTAACCGATAATTTCGACTCCGTCTTGAAGAGCCTCACCCATTTCGGCAATATGCCGCTTGAGATAGTCGATCCGGTAATCGTCGTTAACTTCTCCTTCAGGCGAAACCACATCATTGGCACCAAAACCGTTTTCCACTACGAACAGGGGCTTTTGGTAACGGTCATGCAATTGGTTGGCTGTGATGCGGAATCCTTTTGGATCGATCGTCCAGCCCCATTCGGACTTGTCCAGATATGGATTGGCCACAGAGCCAAATACATTACCACTGGTCATGTTCTTGACGATTTCCGGGTCTGTGCTGGTCGTCCGGCTTGAATAATAGCTGAATCCGATATAGTCAACGGTATGATCTTTCAGAATGGCTGCGTCGCCTGATTCCATCTCAATGTTTAATCCATGATCCTTGAAGAAGCGCTTCGCATAACCAGGATATTCGCCGCGTGACTGTACATCAATGAAGAAGTAGGACTCGCGGTCTTTTTCCATGCCCTGATACACATCTTCGGGATTACACGTATACGGATAGAAGCTGCCGGCAGCAAGCATACAACCAATCTTGGCATCCGGGATAATCTCGTGACACGCTTTTACAGCCAGCGCGCTTGCCACAAGCTGATGATGTGCAGCCTGATACTGAATCTGTTTAACGTTTTCACCTTCTTGAAAAACAAGACCGGCGCCGAGAAACGGCAAATGGAGAAGCATGTTAATCTCGTTGAATGTCATCCAGTATTTCACTTTATCCTTGTAGCGGGTGAATACTGTTTTAGCATAGGTTTCAAACAGGCCTACCAGCTTCCGGCTCCGCCAGCTTCCATATTTCTCGACCAGATCCACTGGCACGTCAAAATGAGCGAGGGTAACGACTGGCTGAATGCCATGTTTATGCAACTCGTCGAACAAGTCATCGTAGAATTGCAAACCTGCTTCATTTGGAGTAGCGTCTTCTCCTGTTGGAAAAATACGAGCCCAGGCAATGGAAACACGCAGCGCCTTAAATCCCATTTCTGCAAATAGCGCGATATCCTCGCGATAGTGGTGATAGAAATCAATGGCTTCGTGGGAAGGATAGAATTCGCTTTCAAGTGGAGTCAGCGAGGGAACATTCCCTTTCATTATGCTTCTTCTCTTCTCTCCGGTAGGCAGCAGATCCACCAGACTCAATCCTTTACCGTCTTCCAAATAAGCGCCCTCGGCCTGATTGGCAGCAAGAGCACCGCCCCATAAAAAGTCTTTAGGAAAAATAAAGCTGGTCATAAACGTTCTCCTTCCAAATGTGTGATAAAGGGGTTCCTAGAGGGTGGGTGATGGATATAAAAAAAACCCAAACCAGCCTGTATACACTTGCAGTGTAAACAAGCCAATTCAGGTTATGCCCTATCGGTAACATCCCATGAAAAGGTTATACGTATTTGATTGAAACTCTAACAAAGATTTGGGAACCTGTCAAATTCATTTGATATAATAACACGCAATTAACAAACCAACAACATTATTTCAATCGCCTATTGGGTAATGAAAAGAACCATGAAAGAGACCTCAGATAAACGACTTTACGAAAGATACCTGGCTGTTCGCCTTCGTCTGGAAGGGCACATGTTTTCGGAGATCGGTGATCTACTCAATCGCTAATTTAAAATATTTTGTTGCAAGAAATTTAGAAAATCCCTTTGCATAGAGCCAAGAGGTATAATTTTTTTGATTATCTTGAACCTCCAATGCTGTCCTTTACTGTTAAATGACCATATTGCAGAAGACAGATATATGGAATGATATTTTTGTTCTTGTAAATCAGCTACTTCAAATTCAACTTTTTGTACTACTTTAGTGGAAAATAGATTCAGGAAAAGGATAATAATTTTATCATTATTTAGGAGTAATATAGCTCGACTTGTCCAAGCCGAAAGGCTTTGAGGAGTTGAATAGCAGATAAGCATGTTAGGTTCTCTATGCGATTCAGTTAGCTTATCAATAGTTTTTTTGTTAATGAATATCATAATCAAATACCTTTCTATTTGTTACTATATAAACCGCAATTAAGATCATAACCTAACCAGTAGCCGACCAATTGTTTCTAGCGGTTGTTCATTGATTCGTTTCATAAACCGGCCGGCATGAACTTAATCTTATAAAACCTCTAAAAAAACACGTTATTCGCCACATTGGATTTAAGCCATAGCCCCTCGACTGGATCAGGTTGGGACTATAGGGCGGAAGAAAGGCCAGGTGCAGGCGTGGATGTTCCTAGTCTCAATTGACAATATAAATAGTCCCATTTGATGTTATAAACCACACCAGCAGCCCCGTGTTCATTCTCTTAGTTTCGTTGTCTCATCGCCTCAAATAATAGCACCGTAGAAGCCATCGCTGCGTTCAGTGATTCCGCTTGCCCCTGCATCGGAATGAATACCGACTCATCCACCATGCGCGCGGTAGCAACAGAAATACCTTGGCCTTCGTTTCCGATCACAAGCCAAGTGGAAGCACGCAAATCTATGGTATAGCATGACAAGCTCGCATCCAGTGAGGTGCTGAGCAAGCGGGCACCTTTACTTTTGGCCTGCGGTAAAAGCTCCTCCAGACTGCCTTCAATCACTGGCAGGTGAAACAACGATCCCATCGTGGAGCGGATCGTTTTGGGATTGTACAGGTCGGCGCAGCCATGACCCAATATTACGCCTGCGGCTCCAGCAGCGTCCGCGCTGCGGATGATGGTGCCTACATTGCCGGGGTCCTGTACCCCGTCCAGCACCATCACCAGTGCATCCGGCTGCTCCAGCAATACCGGGAATGCGCTGCGCTCCTCCTTACGCACGATGGCAAAGACCGACTGTGGCGTCTTCGTATCGGTGCATTTTGCAATGACCGCCGCTGACACGGGAACCCATTCCACCGGCTGGTCGGCTGGATCCAGGCCATTCAGCTCGGCGGGAATGCCCTTGTCCAAATCATAGGCGACGGTTTCGACAGCCGCGTCCGAACGCAGCGCTTCCTGCACCAGATGAATACCCTCGACAATATATTTATGCTGCCGTGTGCGATGCTTTTTCTCCAGCAGTTGCGCCCACTCTTTTACACGCGCATTATTCGGTGAAATGATTTCCATTCGTTTAACCTTCCGTTTCTTTGTCCGTTTCTTAAAATAAATGATGCATCACTTGTACTTGAACATCAGCCTTCATTAGGCTGCGAATGCCAGCTCCAGCTTGGTCAGATCATCCTTGTGGCCCACAATGACAAGTACATCACCCGGCTCTAGACGATCTTCGGCATAAGGTGAAATGTTCATTTCCTGATTTCTACGAATCGCCATCACATTGCAGCCGAAGCGTGCACGTATGTCTAGCTCTTTCAGGTTTTTGCCAATCATGGAATCGGCGGCTCTCATCTCCAAAATACTGTAGTCCTTGGACAGCTCGATATAATCCAAAATGTTGGGAGATGTCAAATGATGAGCTACCCGTAACCCCATATCCCGTTCAGGATAAACGACTTTATCCGCACCTATTTTTTGCAGCACTTTCCCGTGCAATTCATTTTGTGCCTTGACCACAAGAGCTGGTACGCCCATGTCCTTGAGAATCAATGTCGTCAGAATACTGGCCTGTATATCTTCGCCAATCGCAACTACGATTACGTCAAAATTACGGATACCCAGCGCTCGCAGCGCTTCCTCATCCGTCGAGTCGGCAGATACCGCATGCGTCACAATATTCGACATTTCCTGTGTACGCTGCTCGTCCGAGTCAATAGCCAGCACATCAAAACCCATCTCACTCAGCGCACTGGCAACACTGGAACCAAAACGGCCCATACCAATGACCGCATACTGTTTTTTTGCCATTCCTTCTTTACCTCCCGATCACCATACTGTCCGTCATAGTATAGCATATCATGCTACAAACATAAATTTTGACATACTTATGCCAAATGCTTCTCCATGTATACTGGACAACAGCCCAAGCCATAATACATTCGACCACTACTACAACATACGGGAGGTACACATGCCCATTACAATGGATTTACGACAAGCAATTGTTCACAAAGTACACGGCAAATCAGAAGCTGATCTTACGGACATGATTATTGGGTCAGTGGACGGACCGGAGGCCGCTTTGCCTGGATTGGGTGTCATTCTTGAAATTGCTTGGAAGCATATGAGTCCAAACCAGCAGCACGATTTCGTCCATTTGGCACATGAACAAATCGATAAAATCAAACCCGTACCTTTAACCTAGCTCTAGCTATTTAACTTTTTGTTCCGATTTAATTGTGCTCATTATTTTACCCGTATTCTAAAATGAGAATAGTCCACTCGCATTAACATCGAGTGGACTATTCGTTGTATACACTAAATGACTGAGATCTAACGGTTCTGCATACTCAATCTTATGGAGCCATTTCCAAAAACTTAGCTGTCGGGTTTTTCTCCATAGCCGTACGCATGGCATACTCGTTTTCGAACAAGGCAACATAATTGCCCTTCTTATCCTTTACCAGCGTAGAGTTAATACGGAACTTGCTCGGATCAATCTGATCATCCACAATCCAACGTGCAAATTGGAATGGCATACGCTGAAGCTGTACATCAACGCCATATTCACCCTTCATGCGGTACTCAAATACTTCAAATTGCAGTTGACCGACAACACCTAGTAGCGTATCGTCAAAGCTTACCGTACGGAACACCTGAATCATACCTTCCTCGGTCAACTGGTCAATACCCTTCAGATACTGCTTGTGCTTCAAGGCATTTTTCACCGTTACCTTGGCAAAAATCTCAGGCGAAAAGGTCGGCAATTCATCAAACACAACCTCGCTACCTTGGCTGAGTGAATCACCAATACGGAAAATACCCGGGTCAAACAATCCTATAATATCGCCAGGAAAAGCCTCCTCGACAATATCACGGTCCTGTGCCAGGAACTGCTGTGGCTGAGACAGCTTAATCTCCTTGCCCATCCGTACATGCTTAACACTCATCCCGCGTTGAAACTTACCGGAGACAATACGCAAAAATGCAATACGGTCACGGTGAGCCGGGTTCATGTTCGCTTGAATTTTAAATACATAGCCGGTAAACTTTTCGTTTGTTGGCTCAATTTCCCCAGCTGTACTACGGCGCGGCTCCGGTTTAGGAGCAAGCTGAAGGAAGTTTTCCAAAAATGTTTGTACACCAAAATTATTAATCGCACTGCCGAAGAATACAGGTGTTAATTCTCCACGCTGTACTTTTTCCATGTCAAAAGGATCACCCGCGACGTCAAGCAACTCCAAGTCTTGGCATAATTGGTCATGCAAATATTCGCCCGCCATCTCACGAATGATTGGATCATTGTAATCTTCCACTTTTTGTACTTTGATCGTGGAATGGTCATCTCCCTGAAACAGCTCGACCTGATTTTTGACACGGTCATAGACACCACACAGCTCGCGTCCTGTACCAATCGGCCAATTCATAGGCACCGAACGGATGCCAAGCACCTGCTCCAGCTCCTCCATCAAATCAAAAGGACTGCGTCCCTCACGATCCAGTTTGTTAATGAAGGTGAAAATCGGAATTCCACGCTTCGCACAAACTTGAAACAGCTTAATCGTTTGCGCTTCCACACCTTTCGCTACGTCAATCAGCATGACTGCACTATCTGCTGCTGTTAATGTACGATACGTGTCTTCACTGAAATCCTGGTGACCTGGGGTGTCCAGAATATTGATGCGGTGACCATTATAATCAAATTGCATTACTGAGGATGTTACAGAGATCCCCCGCTGTTTTTCAATCTCCATCCAGTCACTCGTGGCGTGTTTGCTTGCTTTACGCGCTTTAACTGAACCAGCAAGACGAATCGCGCCCCCGAACAGCAGCAGCTTTTCCGTCAGTGTCGTTTTACCCGCATCCGGGTGAGAAATAATCGCAAACGTACGCCGTTTGTCGACTTCCTGTTGAAGTATATCTGTTGTTTTACTCATTTCACATATCCCTTCATGATCAAATCCATTGCATTACTGCTCAAGCTATTCATAAAAAGGCCATGACGCACGCCTGTTTTCATAAGTTCATCGGCTCTATGGGCTATATTGCCATTAGCTCCAGTATTCGGCGCACTCCGTTACCATATTCATTATAAATACGATCAATTTACATGTTTTAGCCTGCCTTTAACTTATAATCAGTTGCAAACCGAAAACCTGAGACTAAGCTATTATAGCACACTCCGAACGCAAAGCATCCCCTTACGTCCTGAACAGGACATAGGGGGATGCAGGACAAATCGGGATTACTGAACGCCGCCTACTCGCCAGATGACATTATCTTCATCCTGACCGCTAACCGGCCACCACTTGAAGCCATCCTGCTCCAATAGCTTGTGAGCACCTTCCGGTCCCCATGAGCCTGCAGCATAGGTTTCCAGCGTATCTGGGGTCTGCTGCCATGCCTTGGCGATTCGATCGACGAATCCCCATGCCGTGGCAACCTCATCCCAACGCGTGAAGTACGTCGAATCACCCTCAATCGCATCCATCAGCAATCGTTCATAAGCCTCCGGTGAGTTGATACCCACCATACAGCTTTGGCAAAAATCCATAGCCAGCGGTTCAATATCTGATTCGGAACCAGGTTTCTTGGCATTAATTTTAATGTAAATGCCCTCCATTGGATTGACCCGAATCACGAGCAAGTTCGGTTCTAGCTTATGCTTTTGACCGAGATACACGTTCGTTGGCATGCTCTTAAATTCCACAACAATCTCCGTTGTTTTTACAGGGAGACGTTTGCCCGTACGAATATAGAACGGTACGCCAGCCCAACGGAAATTATCAACAAACACGCGTGAAGCAAAATAAGTCTCTGTGTTCGACTGTGGATCTACCTTGTCTTCTTGGCGATACCCCGTCAACTGCTGGCCGCGATAACTGCCTTCGGTGTATTGGCCACGTACCACATTGGTTTTCACATCCTCAGACGTTTCAAAAGGGCGCAGCGAACGCAGCACTTTTACCTTTTCATCACGGATATCCTCAGGCAACAAACGACTAGGTGGTTCCATCGCAATCATCGTTAGCATTTGCAACATATGGTTCTGTCCCATATCCCGCAAGGCGCCGGAATGATCGTAGTAACCTCCGCGTTCCTCCACCCCTACCGTTTCACTAAGCGTAATTTGCACATTGGCAATATGCTTATTATTCCACAGTGGTTCAAAGAAGGCGTTCGCGAAGCGGATCACCTCAATATTTTGTACCATTTCCTTACCAAGATAGTGATCAATCCGATAAATTTCTTCTTCGGCAAATACTTCTCGTATTTCAACGTTCAATTCTTGTGCAGATTCGAGGTTATAACCGAATGGCTTCTCAATTACTAGGCGATTCCAGCCTTTTCCATCCATCATGCCGCCATCTTTCAAGCTCTTCGACACGCTTCCGAATAATTCAGGAGCCAAGGCCAAATAAAACAACCGATTTCCCGGTATGTTAAACTTGCTTTCTATAGACTCCGTCTGCTGTCTCAGCTCATGGAACCCTTCGACATTGTTGATATCCAGCGATTTATATTCAAAATGCTCGGCAAATGCCTGCCATTCTTGATCATTTTCTGCTTTGTAGCGACTAAACTCCTGTATGGAAGCATACAGGTCATTACGGAATTCTTCCTCTGTGCGCGGACGCCTTGCTACACCAATAACGGCAAAATCTTCAGCAAGCTTGCCTTCGCGGTACAAGCTGTAAATAGCAGGAAAAAGCTTGCGACGAGCCAAATCGCCCGTAGCGCCAAAAATAAACAGAACTGCGCCTTGCGTCACAACAGATTCTTTAGCAGGTATGTCAGCCATGAAGTACCTCATTCTTCCCATGTCAAGATTCCGCAATCCACAATCCCCGAAATCCGCATGTAGTATTGTGTATATTTATACAAGATCATACTTGATTTTCGAAAAACATGGAACTAAAGATTTGATGATATTTTATCATATCCTACATGGATAAGCTATCCGATGAATCATAAATTTACCTTATAAGTCAGTATTCAATCGTGATGAGCGGGAAACCGAGCGTTATACGTGTATTCTGCTGCTCCCTATCTTCATGTACAGCCATCTGCATCTGGACCTGATGCTCACCGCTTTGAATCATTAACGGCAGCTCTGGAGCTTCATAGGATATAGCCACAGTAGTCGCATCCGTATATCTTTCTTTGGCCTGCATGGAGATGTTCTCTGCTAAGCTCGCCTCTGTCAGTTTCAACAGTTGATCTTTGGATGCCTTTGTATGCAGCGAACGCTGAAGGGCTGTGTTCCACTGCGCTTGAATCCCCATAGATTTTAATTGCTCAGCACAAAGCTTATGAAGCTGAATCAACCGCTCACGTCCTGCATTATTACTCTCCAGTTGAACAACTACATACCATTGTCCAGTTTGACGTTCCATCACATTTAAGCGGATTCTTAGATCCTCACTATGACGAACAGAACGATAAACCGTGTGTCCATTTTCTACGAGTTTGTTTACTGTGGGTATATTCAGCTGATCGGCTATCTGTGCCGCCACATCTGCCGGCTCTTCATGGTTAGAAATCCAATCGCCTTGCCACTTCACAACTAGCTTATCCAACGTACCCGGGGCCTGGTCCGAGATGTTTAACAATGAACGTAAAGCCGTTTCTGCTTCGCGGGAATCATATCGGTTTGTCTGAAGGGTTCCGTAGCGCCAGCCAGCCAGTACCAGCACCGTTCCTAATACCAAAATTGCAATAATCCCTTTTTTAATCAGCTCTGCTTTTAACATTATCGTTCCCCCCCGCTCCACAACCATCCGATTCCCACACCTACGCTCTGTTTACTTTCTTTTTCGGCTGGTTTGAAATCTATGAATCTATCAATAGCATTCCCGTTGTCAAAGGTTTTATACACACAGCTACGGCAAAGCCCTTATAAAATATTCATCTGCCTACTGGGTGTTCGACCATACATCGTAGGCACCGTAAGAATAGACTATGATCACAATGCATCTTACACCAAAAGAGGTGAAATCATGTTTCCGATTTATCCTGTAAATGAAGCCAATGTGGCACCTCATGGTGGACGTCTGGTCTGTGCCGTTATGCGTGATGGTACACGACACATCGGCATCTTAAGTGGGTGTAGCAAAGGCAAGCTGATGTTGAACGGATATCCACCCTCCTTTCCTGGCAGTCTCTACGCCGGGAGCTACAGTAACAAAGGAAAACAATCCCCAAAAAAGAATTCCTCTAAAAAGAAAAAAAGGAATCCTAAAAACAAAGCTCGTACCTCTGCCAAACTAAATGCCTTAATTAAGCCGCCTAACGAACCTCTGAGTCCATCCTTTCCTTATGACACAGGCGGATTTGCTGGAAATGGCTATAGTAGTTATGGAAATGGCAGAGCAGGCTATCGCGGTGGGTACGGCGGATATGGATACGGGGCAGGGCTTGCACTAGATCTGGCTTTAATCGCCTTTTTATTCCTCCTGATCTAAACACCTTGTTATGTAACACAAAAAACCGGAGGACTATTGTCGTCTCCGGTTTTTTGTATTCGTTTATTCTACATTCTACTCTGCTAATCCGTTCTTATAGGCATAGATCGCCGCCTGTGTACGGTCTTCCACTCCTAATTTAGCGAGAAGGTTCGTGACATGGAATTTTACCGTCTTAATCCCGATAATCAGCTCATCTGCGATATCCTGATTAGACTTCCCTTGTGCCAACAGGCGAAGCACCTCCATCTCACGATCAGTCAGTTCCGTATGCGCGGGTGCCTCAGCCTGTGGCTGGCGAAATCGATTCATCATCTTGGAGGCCACCTGTGACTCTAGTACGGACTGTCCGCGTGCAGCTGCACGGATCGCATCCGCTATCTCGGAAGCACGAGACGTTTTGAGCAAATAGCTGAATGCCCCTGCCTCAATGACCGGATACATTTTCTCATCGTCCAAATAACTCGTCAGCACAATCACCTTTGTCTCTGGAAGCAGACGAGTTACTTGGCGTGTCGTTTCGATGCCATCCATGCCATCCATGACCAGATCCATCAAAATGACATTTGGCTTGTATTCGGAAGCCAACCGTATGCCTTCTTCTCCGCTTCCGGCCTCGCCGACCACTTCAATACCTTCTTCCGTCCCCAGCACCGCCGCAAGACCAATCCGTACCATTTCATGGTCGTCTACCAGCAGTACGCTAATCGGTAATTCCGTTTCCATGATCATCGTTCCTTCCGCTTTCATCATTAATAACTGGCACGGACACCTCGATCCGTGTTCCTTTTCCTGGTGCCGTTATATATTGAATAGCTCCCCCAATTTCACTGACCCGCTCCTGCATTGTGGATAATCCATATGAAGTCTGCTTTTTCTCATCCAGTTCAAAACCAATACCGTTATCCCGAATCGTCAGCCTGATGGAATCCGGGCGTTGCACGATACGAATTTCCATGCGGGTTGCTTTGGCATGACGCAATGTATTAGACATCGCTTCCTGAACAATACGAAACAAGTGGTTCTCAATGCCTTTAACCAACTGTACTCCGCTTTCAATCTCAAAATCAATCTCCATCGGTACCTTTGCCTGCAACTCCTGTACCAAATCACGCAAACCCTGCTCAAGCCGTTTTCCTTCCAGATAGACAGGCCGCAGATGAAGTAGTAACGCCCGCATTTCGGATTGTGCCACGGAAGACATTTCTTCAATTAGCGCAACTTGACGCTGCGCTTTATCAAAATCCTTATCCAGCGTCCTCCCCACAGCCGTCGCCGTCATTGAAATAGCAAATAATTGCTGTGATACAGCGTCATGCAACTCTCTGGCCAGCCGCTGCCGCTCCTCCACAATCGCAGTCATCCGTGCCTGTTCTGCCAACTGAGCATTATCCGTGGATAAGCGTTGTAAAGACGTAACTTGTTCCTGCCATTTACGCCCGATCCGTTCCAGCTGCTCTCCCAGCCTGCCAAGCTCATCATGCCCTAGGGGCGGCAACTCACGTGCAGGAGTTCCCTTTTCCCACATCAGCAACGTCTCTCTCAACATTTCCAATCTGCTTTTAAAGCGGTAGCTCTCATAAAATCCGTACATTGCCCCTGTACCAATTAACACCAGTATAACGGCTCCTGCAACTTTCAATATCATGCCCCAGGTTGGGAACGACTTCACATATCCATATGTATACAGCATATAAAAGACAACTACGCCCACAACAACACACAGGAGGATACCTTCACCCATACTGCGGGTTACCATGTTGGACGTTTTTTTATGATTCATCCCGGCTCCTCCTGATTCAATAAAATCGGACGCGGACATCGCCCGCCAAGTACGAAACGACAAACTTCACTTTATACTCACTCTGCTCAAAATGAGGAGACTTCCAAACCAGTCGATTGAGCATCCCCGCCTCATGATCCCGGTCAAACTGAATCTGTCCGAACAATACGAGCATCTCCACCTCTACACCGTAATTATCCGGTAACGTGATGTCAATGTCACCGAAGATCCCTTGTAGAAATATGACGGACTCACGTTCCTCTGGGAGAGCCAACGTCAGGTCAGCATCCACGTCCCCAACCACATGCCATATGCTTGTGCTGCGCAGACTCCAAGGCACTTCATCCCATTTATGATTGGATATAAAATTGTGCTTGAATATGGAGCTTTGACCTTTATGCAGCTTCCTTGAACGTGAATAAAATACAGCTAATGATGCTAGTGTAACTACCACAAACAGGAACAAATGATCCAGCACTAACAGTCCAGCACCAATCGCGAGCATCGTGTAACCTTTTTTGATTTTGGAATTACGGATCTTATATATTCCGGCCAACATTAGGATCAGTGCAACCACGGAGAGGAACCCAATCCACTGACCGAATAAAATGATAATCCCGATGCCAATTCCTGCCAGTGCCAAGGCTGATTTTTTTCTCTCCATGCTGCACCCCCTTTATGTTTATACAGGACGGAAAAGCCATAGTGGCGCGACATTCCGCCATATGGCTTTCCCGGACCATACAGATTGAGCACGATCATCGACCAATGTCCATTCCATACAGCATATCATAATGTCTTGTTTCCGAGTAGTCAGTCCTTCTTCATATCGACTGGTTTAGCACCTGTCTGAATTTTGGACTTAAGCTGTTGAAGCTGCTCATCCACTTTAAACTGTTTTTCAGCCTCAGCTGGATTAATATATGCTTCTCCTGGAGCTTGACGGTAAGGAGCACGCAGTACGTCAGCTTCAGCTTCCATTTGCATGATTTTTTCTTCCATACGGTGGAAGCCCAATGAAGCAGACCCACTTTCAATCGTGTGCAAACTATTGATTTGAGACATTTGCTTTTTGGCTTTCGCCATTTGAGCACGGGATACCAACTCATTGCGCTTGTTGCGCATTTTATAGAATTCATCTTTCATGTCGTGAAGCTGTTGTACCAATTCTTTTGCTTGAAGCTCAGCTTGTGTATGCAAGTCGCGGTATTCGTCCTGCTTCTGCACAAAATAAATCTTCTCTCCCAACAGCTTGCGCGCTACTTCTTCCTGACCATTTCGTAATGCGGATTCGGCTTGCTTCTCACGCTCATTGGATACACGTACCGCTTCCTCCAAACGCTGTTTCATACGTCGTTCATTCGCCATTTGCTTGGCAACCGTTACCTCAGCCTCGTGAATTTCCGCCTCCATATCGCGCAAATATTGATTCAACATAATAATCGGATCTTCCACTTTATCCAACACTTCATTCACCGATGCTCTTGTCATATCCTTCATTCTTTTAAAGATCCCCATTATTTACGATCTCCCTTCTCGAATTGCTCTACTTTTTTGCGTAACTCTGCCAATTCTTTTTTCATTGCCTTTTTCTCAATATCTTCCATCATGGAATCCAAGTCGTTGTTCTGACCTGTGTTAAATTTGGATGAGTTGCGGGCATCTTGACCAAAAAACGGGTTCGAATTGCCGTATGCGCCGCCCTGATTGTAACCAGTTCCCTGCCCATACTGCGATCTTGTATTGTTACTGCCATAATAGCGCGGGTCCTGTTGATTATAGGGTCCGCTGTCAGGGCCAAATCCTCCATCGAAAGGAGATCTCGGCTCCTTGGAGATAACCAGTGCCGCAATCACATAAATCATAAATGTGGTTCCTGCTGTAATAAAGAAACTGATCACAACCAGAATACGAATCCATGTTGAGTCCATTCCTGTTGCGTCAGAAAGACCGCCACATACACCTGTTATTACTCTATCCCGGCTTGATCTGTAAATTCGGGTCATTATCAATTTACTCCTTCCCGCTGTTGTTCAGCTTGCTTTTCAGTCTCTCCCACTCTTGTTCAAGCAACGATCCACCGCCTTGGGCATCCTGTGCATGGTCGCCCTCACCCCGACGTAAATCACGCAGACTCATCGTTTCTGCTTCCATATCGGCTACCCGGTCTTCCAAGCGGTTGAACATTCGGGGAACATTTCGTCCACCGTATGTACCAGCCCGTTCGTTCATTTGCTGCTGGAGTCTCAACGTCTGTACACGTGCCGCATAATACTGACGCTTGCTGTGTACCGTTTGATATTCTGTCTTTAACGTATCTAGCTGTTGTTCTAGCTCACGTAGTGATTCACGGCTCTGCTCCCACAGTTCTCTATACTGCTCTTCTTTTTCTGCATATAGCATTTTCTCCTGAAGGGCCAGCTTCGCGATATGTTCTTCATCAGCCTTCAAAGCCAGTAGCGCCTGTTCCTCCCGTTTGGTCTGCATGGACAATGCATGATCCAACTGCTGCTTCATCTGTCTTGTGTGCATCGCATACTGTTGATGGAGTTTTTCCGCTTCGGCAATTTCCTGGCGGGTATTATACAAGAACTGGTCAATTAGTTGCACCGGGTCTTGGCTTTGTTCCAAATGCTCATTGAAGGTCGCTACCGTGATATCTCGCATTCTTCGAAAAACACTCATTTGCGTCTGCTCCTTTCACAATTCGTATTGCCATAATTTATCACTTCGTTGCTACAATCTTTTTTCATTCGTCAAACTGCTAAATCAGTAACGTCTTCTGCGGTCACTCAGCAGGGAAACACCAAATATGATCAACCCGATTGCCAGTAGCGGTCCCAGAAGCCAGGACAGTTTGCCAAGCAAAATCAGTACCCCGAGTACAAGTACGATCCAGCCGAAGAGCGCATTTCCTTTTTTCACACCGTAGTAGCCTAGCATGACCATAGCTATCGGAATTAAGTAACCAATCAGATGTCCTAAAAAGTGACCGAAAAACGGAGTAAACTTACCGAGCAGCATAATCGAACCCAACACGATCAGTACAATGGCTAACCCATTCCCTTTGTTAACTCTCATCATCTCTCACCGCCTTTCACTGTGTCTTGCTTATGTTCTTATTGTACGCTGACTTAGCGTTCGACAAAACGGACTCCAGACGGTTTTTGAACCTAGACCTAAGTCGGGGATGAATATAGACCTGCGGCTATCACCCTCTATGCTGTTCTGCTGCACGGGCTATCGAGTGTTGCTCACCCGCTTGCTTGGAGCGTAGTGACAGGACAAGACAAGCCAGTAACGCTATAGCTGCAACCATATAAGGCAGGTTAATATGAACATCGAACAACAGTCCTGCAATTAACGGTCCAATCACATTACCCAAGCTTGTATAGGACGAGTTCATGCCTGCCACAAAGCCTTGCTCATCTCCGGCCTGCCGCGATAGAGAAGTGCTTACTGCTGGACGAAGGATATCCATAGCCAGAAAAATGATAAAGGTCGTCAGCATAATCATCACATACTGTTCAGCAAATAGGGTTAGAAAAATGAAAACGCCCCCAATAGCCAAACAGAGGTGAATTACTTTTTTCTCTCCAAAACGATTAATGATCCATCCAAATATAGTTGCTTGGACAACTGCTCCCATAATGGAGCCTGTCGTTATAATGATGGCAATATCCATTGGTGTAAAACCATATTTATGGTCAACAAACAGTCCAAACACTGTTTCAAAGTTCGCTAACCCAAAAGCAACGACAAATACAATGAGTAAACCCATGAAATATGGAGATTGATATGACTTGGCAAATTGCTGCAAAAGATTTTCTTTTTGACGTGGAAGCTCTCTATTAAATTGTTGCTTTTCCTTGCTTAAAGACTCAGGCAGCACTAACAGAGACAAGATAGCCGCTATTCCCGCAGCTCCTGCTGCCGCAAAGAAGGGAATGCGTATTCCATATGTGGCAAGCAAACCGCCAATCCCTGGTCCTATTATGAAGCCTGTGTTGATCGCTGCATTGATCATTCCCATTCCCTTGCCTCTTTCCTCAAACGAGGTCACGTCAGCTACATAGGCCATAATAGAAGGAGTAAGCAATGCTGCCCCTGCTCCACCCATGATTCGTGCTATGAACAGGGTAGGAATGGAATTTGCCAGTCCAAAAACAAGCTCTGATAACATGAAGATGAACATCCCAGAAACAATCAACTTTTTACGTCCATAACGATCAGACAACTTTCCTGACAATGGTGATAACAAAAGCTGTGTCAACGCAAAAGCTGCAACCATCAGCCCCATCGAGGAACCATTCATCCCTAGCTCACTTATAAACTTAGGTAACACAGGGACAACTAAGCCAATCCCCATGAATGCCAAAAAAATGTTAAGCATCAATAACAGCATTGCTCCTCGATTTCTTGTGAGTATAGACATATTTCCACCCTTCCTTTTCCGTATCTCTTTATTTAATATTAGATAAACTTTATTATTTTTCAAAAACAATTGAAACTAAAATTGTTTTCTTAGTTTTCATATACAAAAATGGCCTCTTCAAATATGCAGCATATTGTTGAGGCTATTTTTTTATTTTTCGACCAATCCGAACAACAGAATATCTACAATAGAATAAGTTGCTTCCTCTACCGTCACACTGTTATCCAGAAAGAAACGCTGATCAAGCGTTAAATTTACAGATTCAATAATAAGCTTCATGATCAGAGCCTCATTTTTGTTCACTATTATTCCTTCTCGAATGCCTTCCTGAATTAATCTTCTAATCGGAGACCAGTCATTTAAATCGGCATGTACCCTTTTCCATTGCTCAGGATAATACTTTTTCATCTGGTCCAATATTCTTAAATCGTAAAACTTATAATACAGAGGCATGACCCTAATCGACTGCTTAATCTTGTCTAACAAAGATAACTCATTATTTTCGATAATTTGCTCAGTTTTACGAATCATATCATCATTAGTACGCTCAATAAGTGTTTCTAAAATAAGCGTCTTAGACGAAAAATGTTCATACAACGTACGCTTACTAATGGCGAGTCTTTTCGCAAGATCATCCATCGTAAATTTCAAACCATTTTCATGAACTTCCTCTACAAAAGCCTCCAAAATTCTTTCCTGCATATTCGTCCTCATTTCTTTCGCGCTCAGTAAACTAGAAAAGTTTTTTCAGTACCATCATCTTACGATAAGATCAAAGCGCTGGTCAAATCCATGTTAACCTTGTTGCCAAAATCATGAATATATAATAAAAAGGATGATAAAATGCCTTTAAGCATTTTATCACCCTTTTGTGTATACCGGCGAGAGGACTCGAACCTCCACGGTTTCCCACTCGATACCGAATACAATCTTGATAATACCTTGTTTAATGAAGGAAAATAAGCGCTGCTCGTCGATTTCGACCCGCAAGGTAATCTGTCGATGTACTTTGGTATTGAGCAGCGGGATCAACTTCCGTAGCTATGGTCTGCGACAGGACTAACTCAGTTGCTCAGTATCAAGGAATTTAGAATACTTGTACAACTTCTTTAATATCATCAATTTCCTCAAGAATTGCGCGCTCAATAGCAACCTTTAACGTAATCGTAGCACTTGGGCAACCATTGCAAGCTCCCAAAAATCTTAATTTTGCTATACCGTTCTCAACTTCGACCAGTTCAGCATCTCCACCGTCACGCAGTAAGAAAGGACGTAGTTTGAGAAGAACTTCCGATACTTCATCGAATAAAACTCCATTTTCATCCATTATGTCAACTCCTCCCATTTTTTATCAACCGTCAATTCAGACCTTTTTTCACCCTAGATCGTCTGAGTGATCCTTTGCTTTTTGCCTAAGAGTGACCTCTTGATCCGAAAGTTCCCTTATAAGCGTATGAATAGAGTCTAAAGGTATCATCACACCACAACTTGCGCTCAATCCTGACAGCATATTGAAGCAGAACTGAAGTTTTCGTATCTCTCGGGTAATTTGAGCTAGTTCTGAATCGTCCGAATTATTTTTCTTCATTACTAGCACCTCTTTAAAGAATGATAAAGGTTTGATCTATTAAATTAATGAATCAACCGATGCTTCCTTCCATCTCAAATTGAATCAACCGATTCATTTCAACGGCATATTCCATTGGCAATTCTTTGGTAAACGGTTCAATAAAGCCCATTACAATCATTTGTGTAGCATCTTGTTCTGTAAGCCCGCGGCTCATTAAGTAAAACAATTGTTCCTCGGACACTTTGGATACTGTTGCCTCGTGCTCCAAAGTAATCTGATCGTTTTTAATTTCATTGTACGGAATCGTATCTGATGTTGACATGTTGTCCAATATCAACGTATCGCACTTAATATTGGACTTGGACCCTGCGGAATCGCGGCTGAAGCTGGACAACCCTCGGTAGTTTACTTTTCCGCCCTGCTTGCTGATGGATTTGGATATAATCGTAGATGTTGTCTCGGGAGCAAGGTGAATTACCTTCGCGCCAGCATCTTGATGCTGATCTTTACCGGCTACGGCAATAGACAGGATGGACCCCTTGGCTCCCCGTCCTTTCAATAATACTGCCGGATACTTCATTGTTACCTTGGAGCCGATGTTGCCGTCCACCCATTCCATTGTGGCATTTTCTTCTGCCACAGCCCTTTGGGTTACCAAGTTGTAGATATTAGGAGCCCAATTCTGAATGGTCGTGTAACGGACACGGGAATCTTTCCGGCAAATAATTTCAATAACTCCACTATGCAGAGAACTGGTACTATAAATAGGTGCTGTACATCCTTCAACATAATGGACAAAGCTGCCCTCTTCGGCAATAATTAATGTCCGCTCGAATTGACCCATATTTTCAGAATTAATACGGAAATAACCTTGTATAGGAACCTCGCACTGAACACCCTTCGGAATGTATACAAAGCTACCGCCTGACCAAACTGCACTATTAAGCGCCGCAAATTTATTGTCGGCAGGAGGGATGATCGTCCCAAAATGTTGCTTAAACACTTCGGGGTATTGCTTTAATGCACTATCCGTATCAAGGAAAATAACGCCCTGATCCTCCAGTTCTTTCCGCATGCTGTGATAAACTACTTCCGACTCATATTGAGCGGATACGCCCGCCAGGAACTTTTGCTCCGCTTCAGGGATTCCCAGCTTGTCAAAGGTTGCTTTGATCTCGGAAGGAACCTCCTCCCAGGTCTTTCCCTGTTTTTCAGAAGGGCGAACGTAATACTGGATGTCATCAAGATTTAGCCCGGTCAAATCCGCTCCCCATTCAGGCATCGGCATTTTGTAGAATTGATTCAAAGCTTTCAACCGAAAATTGAGCATCCACTCCGGCTCTTCCTTGATCCGGGAAATTTCCCGGACAATCTCTTCCGTCAGACCTTTTCCAGATTGAAAAATAGACTGGTGCTTGTCGCGAAACCCATATTTATATTCGCCCATATCTGGTGCTTTTTTAGCCATTAGTATCACTCCTTTTTAACCTTTCAAGATTCATTTTGATTTGCTATGATCTGCCGAGCTTGCTTTCCACTAAATCTTTTAGGCGACTGCGAACACCTTCCAGCGGGATCTCCGAAATGACAGGAGCGAGAAATCCAAAAATAACAAGATGTTCGGCTTCACTCCGTGATATCCCGCGCGACATCAGATAATAGATTTGCTCTGCATTTACTTGCCCCACGGATGCAGCATGACCCGCGGTTACATCATCCTCATCTATCAGCAGGATCGGATTGGCATCGCCGCGAGCTTTAGGACTTAGCATAAGCACGCGTTCTGTTTGCTGACCATCACAATGGGTTGCACCTTTTTCAATCTTTGTAATGCCGTTGATAATGGCCGTAGCTTCTTCAAGCATGACTGCACGCGTAATCATCTGGCTTACCGAGCTTCTGCCAAAATGCTGAGCTTGAGTTGTATAGCTCGATTTTCGATTGCCCGTGCCAATAGCAATCACCTTATTGTCGGAGACCGCCCCGTTGCCTTGTAGCAAAGTCTTGGTATCGCTGGCGGTATAACCATTGTTCATCTCACCGATAATCCATTCCACACCCCCATCAGCAAGAACGACCGCCCGTCGCTGGGTGAAATCTGTTGTAGTTGCAGCAAGCTGATGAACCGAAGCTACTTGCACCTTTGAGCCCGCCCCCGCGAAGACCTCCGTCACACCGTTATGCAATACCTTGACATCATCACCACTTGATACACAATTATCCACATAAGTGATCTTGCTGTTGCTCCCTGCCACAATTAAGACGTGAGGAGCAAAACACACACCGCTTGTATCGTTAAGAAAGATCGCTTGAATAGGTGCTTCAACCTCTACACCGTCTGGGACATATAGAAAAACGCCACCACTCCATAAGGCACTGTGTGCAGCAGATAAACGATGTTCTTCTGGCTTTACTGCCTGAAAGAGATAACGTTGAACCAGCTCCTCATGCTCTTTTGCCGCAGTATGCAGATCCGTTAAAATGACTCCCTGGGCGGCTAAGCTCTCGGACAATTTCGTATACACTACATCCGAGTTGAACTGAACGATTAGTCCACCTTTCACCGGAGAAGCAACCAAACCTCGAACAACCTCCGGCGCTTCCTCCAAACTAGACCACGCATTCTCAGCCTTGTAATCTCCACTTTCGTAGATATCCCATTTTTCGAGATTGATTTTCTCCACTTTAGGCAACTCCAGCGTCCCTGCCAGTTCGAGTGCGTGAACGCGGCGTTCAATCAGCCAACGAGGTTCATCCTTAGCGCTTGACCATGCGCGTAAATCGTCCACATTCATTGAAACTCTAGCTTGTATATCCACGTGCTGTTCCTCCTTTCCGGCTTTTAAGCTTCCCTTACCGTCTCATCCGTAATCCCAAGTTCCTCCTTCACCCAATCGTACCCTTCAGCCTCCAAACGGTGGGCAAGCTCCGGACCGCCAGATTTAACTATCCGGCCTTGCATCATGACATGCACAAAATCCGGGGTAATATAATTCAACAGTCGTTGATAATGGGTGATGATTAAAAAGCCTCTATCCGGGCTGCGCATCTCATTTACGCCATTGGCCACAATACGCAGTGCATCAATATCAAGCCCTGAGTCCACTTCATCCAGGATCACAAACTTGGGTTCAAGTAGCATCATTTGCAAAATCTCATTCCGCTTTTTTTCACCGCCAGAGAATCCCTCATTCAAATAACGATGCACAAATTCCGGGTTCATCTCCAGCCCCTTCATTTTGCTCTCCATTTCACGGATAAAACGGATTAAGGATATCTCATCGCCTTCTTCACGCCGTGCATTGATGGCACTTCTGAGAAAGTCCGAGTTGGTCACGCCAGCAATTTCACTTGGGTATTGCATAGCGAGGAACAAGCCTGCCTGGGCACGCTCATCCACCTCCATCTCCAGAAGGTCTTCATTGTCCAATCTCACCTTACCGCCAGTAACCTCATATTTGGGATGGCCCATTAAAGCTGAAGCCAATGTACTTTTTCCCGTCCCATTAGGCCCCATAATCGCATGAATCTCTCCGCCATGAATCTCCAGTGTGAGCCCTTTTAAAATTTCTTTCCCTTCAATCTTGGATCTTAATTCCTCAATCTTTAATGTCGTCATTTATCGTCAACTTCCCTTCGGAGTATTCTTCGGCACGCGCTACCAAATCACTCATAAATTTTCCAATAGTCTGCAGCTCAACCTCTGAATAGGATTCAATGAATTGGTAAAACCTTTCTTCTTTTTCTTTGTGCAGTTCTTTATGCAAATGATAAACGTGTCTTCCCTTATCCGTTAAACTAAAGTAAATCTCCTTACGATTGCTGTTCAGTTGACTTCTCATAATGAAGCCCATTTCCAGCAGCTTTGCACTAATTTTAGTAATGCTAGCTTTGGACAACCCCATCTTCTCCACAATCCCGGTATGATTTATCGGTTCATAATCACCAATGCAATCAATAACGTGTACACTAGTAATATTGTTGGAGAGCATGTCAATCTGGTACTTTCTGGCCTGTTGCCGAAACGAGTTAAATTCTTGTTCAGTATACAGCTCATTCAGATGTAGCATTTTAATATATTGCTCGTAAAGATGACCTTTAAAATGATTTTGAAACTCCAATTTCCCAATCTCCCCTCTCTTGTAGTAGTTGCAGACCAAGTTCAGTGTCACAATTAGATTATTTTTTGTTCACTAGTGAACAAAATTATATTAACACAATTGATATTGATTATCAATATCAATTGTGTTAAATGTGACGCAATTTTGGAGGCGCTTTTCATGGGTTTGTTGTCATTGTCATCGGCCTCATGCTGTGTTTTGACTAGGGCACGTCCCGGAAATGGTTTTGCCTACCTCTGATCAATTCGGCAGCACCCGGATGGATATGGTAACCGAAGCCAAGTCCAATACCGTTGCCTATGAACGTCATGGTACACCTGCCACAGACCGGGGTCGCTACCGTAAAAAGAGGACAAAGGTGGTGCTTGGCCGAGCTGTTTTAAAGCCGTACCGCAGCGTTTGAGTACGCTATCGTGAGCATGTATGGCAATGAATAATCCGTCAGTTACCTGTGTCTGGATATGTTATGGGCCAAAGAGTATACCAAAAACTGTGGTTTTTGCTGGTGAATCCGAACAGGCGATGCTCCATTCTAGCCAGCACCGATCTGACACTGGAGGCGACCTAGATCATCGAACTTTATACCGCCCGGTTCAAAATCAAATGCACCTTCTGGGCGCTAAAGCAATCCATCGGCGGATTCAGCTACCACTTTTGTAGCAAATCCATTCCGAAGCTCAACCGGTATTTGAAAAAGGATCGGGTTCACCCTCTGGAGTTGTTGGAAGAGGAGAAAGCGCAACGGGACATCCGCCTAACTGTAAAGATAAGAATGGTAAACGATAACCAAAATGGATCCCTACGGGGCTTAAGATAAAAGGAACCAAGAAAAGAGCCTAAATCTTGCTTCAGGAAGCCAGGAAGAATTATCATATGGAAGGACAAGCACTCGCGGTTGAAAACGAAGATATGCTGTAAGAGTAAAAGCGGCTACTCCATCCGGTAATAGCAAAAGGCTGTTCGCAGACTTTATGCTTCAATGGCTAGAGATGATGAAAAACAGTATCGGGCTTATCTCCTATATCTCCTATTCCGACACTGTAAAAGGCCGCGTAGATCCTTTTTCCGAGAGAAAGGGATGTATTTTAACTATAGAGGATTTTCAGACCTTGTATACCCATGAAATGAATGTGCAAGGTGTCAGCGCCAATACCGTTATTCATTACCACGCGAACATTTGCAGAGCCCTTCAGTATGCCGTGAAAATAAAGCTGATTGTGGCGAATCTCCCTGACTTAGTTGAAAGCCCAAAAAAGAACAATTACGTCGTGAGCTTCTACAATGCCGAGGAGCTGAATCAACTCCTCGCAGTAATCCGAGGCGAAAGAATTGAGCTTTCGTTATCCTGGCTGCCTTTTATGGGCTAAGCCGAAGCGAGGTCGTAGGATTAAAATGGTCGGCTATTGATTTATTGAATTGGACTATTAATATTAAACATACCGCCACATCGGGCAATTTGAATGGTAGATATATTGAAATTGAAAAGGACCGAACCAAGAATAAAGCCAGTCGCCGTATACTGCCACTGGTGGACACGTTCTATGAGCTTCTGATTCGTATGAAGGAATAACAGGAATCCTATCGCTTATCTTCTGACAATTCTTATTGTCTTGAATACCTGGAGTATATTTATGTAGATGTATTAGGGGTAAGCATGAAAGAAGTTCAGGAATGGTTAGGCCACAGCGATTATGCAACAACGGCAAATATTTATTCGCATTTCGAATACAACTCAAAGGTGTCTTCAGCTCAAGCAATGAGTGGGGTACTAAAGCTCAAATAAAAAAAGCCCACTAGAGATTATCTCTAATGAACTCTTTTAGTTAATACCGGCGAGAGGACTCGAACCTCCACGGTTTCCCACTCGATTTTGAGTCGAGCGCGTCTGCCATTCCGCCACGCCGGCATATTCAATTATGGAGGCGCCACCCAGATTTGAACTGGGGAATAAAGCTTTTGCAGAGCTTTGCCTTACCACTTGGCTATGGCGCCAGAGTGTAACAAAGCGGACGACGGGAATCGAACCCGCGACCCTCGCCTTGGCAAGGCGATGCTCTACCGCTGAGCCACGTCCGCATAAAGATGGCTGGGGATATAGGATTTGAACCTATGCATGACGGAGTCAAAGTCCGTTGCCTTACCGCTTGGCTAATCCCCAATAAGTAAAGGGCGGCCGATGGGGCTTGAACCCACGAATGCCGGAGTCACAGTCCGGTGCGTTAACCACTTCGCCACGACCGCCGCAAGTAATGAATAATTGGCAGGGGCAGCAGGAATTGAACCCACACCAACGGTTTTGGAGACCGTTGTTCTACCTTTAAACTATGCCCCTATAAAACTGGTGGAGGATGATGGATTCGAACCACCGAACCCGTAAGGGAGCAGATTTACAGTCTGATGCGTTTGGCCACTTCGCTAATCCTCCAAAAATGGTGCCGGCGAGAGGACTTGAACCCCCAACCTACTGATTACAAGTCAGTTGCTCTACCAGTTGAGCTACACCGGCACATAAAATATTCAATTAAAAGTGGCTCGGGACGGAATCGAACCGCCGACACGAGGATTTTCAGTCCTCTGCTCTACCGACTGAGCTACCGAGCCTTATTATAAGGCTCTTCATTAAACGTTGTATTACTAATGGCGGAACTGACGGGATTCGAACCCGCGATCTCCTGCGTGACAGGCAGGCATGTTAGGCCTCTACACCACAGTTCCATAATAAATTTTAATTGGTTGCGGGGGCAGGATTTGAACCTGCGACCTTCGGGTTATGAGCCCGACGAGCTACCGAACTGCTCCACCCCGCGACAATAATAAATATTTAATTTTCAAATGGTGGAGGCTGAGGGGCTCGAACCCCCGACCCTCTGCTTGTAAGGCAGATGCTCTCCCAGCTGAGCTAAGCCTCCACAATTAAGCACTTCTCATATTATACCATAATGAACTTTTTATTGCAAGTTCTTTTATGATATTTTTATGACCCGTAGGGGATTCGAACCCCTGTTACCTCCGTGAAAGGGAGGTGTCTTAACCCCTTGACCAACGGGCCATGCAATAAAATAATTATGGCGGAGAGAGAGGGATTCGAACCCTCGAGACGCTTTTGGCGCCTACACGATTTCCAATCGTGCTCCTTCGGCCAACTCGGACACCTCTCCATATGGCTCCCCGAACAGGACTCGAACCTGTGACAACTCGATTAACAGTCGAGTGCTCTACCAACTGAGCTATCAGGGAATATTAAGCAATTGTTTCAAGGTTACACCCTGAAAACTGGATCCGAAACTCATTTGCGTTTTATTTTTAGGATAAGCCCTCGACCGATTAGTATTGGTCAGCTCCATGCATTACTGCACTTCCACCCCCAACCTATCTACCTCGTCGTCTTCAAGGGGTCTTACTAATTGGGAAATCTCATCTTGAGGGGGGCTTCACGCTTAGATGCTTTCAGCGCTTATCCCTTCCGTACATAGCTACCCAGCGGTGCTCCTGGCGGAACAACTGGTACACCAGCGGTACGTCCATCCCGGTCCTCTCGTACTAAGGACAGCTCCTCTCAAATTTCCTACGCCCACGACAGATAGGGACCGAACTGTCTCACGACGTTCTGAACCCAGCTCGCGTACCGCTTTAATGGGCGAACAGCCCAACCCTTGGGACCTACTTCAGCCCCAGGATGCGATGAGCCGACATCGAGGTGCCAAACCTCCCCGTCGATGTGGACTCTTGGGGGAGATAAGCCTGTTATCCCCAGGGTAGCTTTTATCCGTTGAGCGATGGCCCTTCCATGCGGTACCACCGGATCACTAAGCCCGACTTTCGTCCCTGCTCGACTTGTAGGTCTCGCAGTCAAGCTCCCTTCTGCCTTTGCACTCTTCGAATGATTTCCAACCATTCTGAGGGAACCTTGGGGCGCCTCCGTTACTCTTTAGGAGGCGACCGCCCCAGTCAAACTGCCCACCTGACACTGTCCTCGCACCGGATCACGGTACCAAGTTAGAACCTAGATACGATCAGGGTGGTATCCCAAGGATGCCTCCTCTCAAGCTGGCGCTCAAGATTCAACGGCTCCCACCTATCCTGTACAGATCGTACCCAAATTCAATATCAAGCTGCAGTAAAGCTCCATGGGGTCTTTCCGTCTTGTCGCGGGTAACCTGCATCTTCACAGGTATTAAAATTTCACCGGATCTCTCGTTGAGACAGCGCCCAAGTCGTTACGCCATTCGTGCGGGTCAGAATTTACCTGACAAGGAATTTCGCTACCTTAGGACCGTTATAGTTACGGCCGCCGTTTACTGGGGCTTCGGTTCATAGCTTCGCCCGAAGGCTTACCACTCCCCTTAACCTTCCAGCACCGGGCAGGCGTCAGCCCGTATACTTCGCCTTGCGGCTTCGCACAGACCTGTGTTTTTGCTAAACAGTCGCTTGGGCCTTTTCACTGCGGCCCCCTCGGGCTATTCACCCTACCGAGGCACCCCTTCTCCCGAAGTTACGGGGTCATTTTGCCGAGTTCCTTAACGAGAGTTCTTCCGCGCGCCTTAGAATTCTCTTCTCGCCTACCTGTGTCGGTTTGCGGTACGGGCACCTTCTCCTGGCTAGAGGCTTTTCTTGGCAGTCTGAGATCATGACCTTCGCTACTACAATTTTCGCTCCCCATCACAGCCCAGCCTTACGATGTGCGGATTTGCCTACACACCAGCCTCACTGCTTAGACGGACATCCATCAGTCCGCGTCACTACCCTACTGCGTCACCCCATCGCTCATAACGGATTACGGTGGTACAGGAATTTCGACCTGTTGTCCTTCGACTACGCCTATCGGCCTCGCCTTAGGTCCCGACTTACCCTGAGCGGACGAACCTTCCTCAGGAACCCTTAGGCTTTCGGCGGATCTGATTCTCACAGATCTTTTCGTTACTCATACCGGCATTCTCACTTGAATGCAGTCCAGCGCTCCTTACGGTACACCTTCAACCCGCATTCAACGCTCCCCTACCCCTGATGCAAGCATCAAGCCATAGCTTCGGTGGTGTGTTTAGCCCCGTTACATTTTCGGCGCAGAGTCACTCGACCAGTGAGCTATTACGCACTCTTTCAATGGTGGCTGCTTCTAAGCCAACATCCTGGTTGTCTGTGCAACTCCACATCCTTTCCCACTTAACACACACTTGGGGACCTTAGCTGATGGTCTGGGCTGTTTCCCTTTCGACAATGGATCTTAGCACTCACTGTCTGACTCCCGGAACTAAATCTATGGCATTCGGAGTTTGACTGAGCTTGGTAACCCTTGCGGGCCCCGCACCCAATCAGTGCTCTACCTCCACGATTCTTTTTTCCGAGGCTAGCCCTAAAGCTATTTCGGGGAGAACCAGCTATCTCCGGGTTCGATTGGAATTTCTCCGCTACCCCCACCTCATCCCCGCATTTTTCAACATGCGTGGGTTCGGGCCTCCAGTGCGTGTTACCGCACCTTCACCCTGGACAGGGGTAGATCACCCGGTTTCGGGTCTACGTCCACGTACTCATTCGCCCTATTCAGACTCGCTTTCGCTGCGGCTTCAGCTCTTCACCTTAACCTTGCACGGGAACGTAACTCGCCGGTTCATTCTACAAAAGGCACGCCATCACCCATAGATCGGGCTCTGACTTCTTGTAAGCACACGGTTTCAGGATCTATTTCACTCCCCTTCCGGGGTGCTTTTCACCTTTCCCTCACGGTACTGCTTCACTATCGGTCGCCAGGGAGTATTTAGCCTTGGCAGATGGTCCTGCCGGATTCATACGGGGTTTCACGTGCCCCGCACTACTCGGGATCCGTCTCGGAGAGAACAAGTTTTGAACTACAGGGCTTTTACCTTCTCTGGCGGGCCTTTCCAGACCTCTTCATCTAACCGGTTCCTTTGTAACTCCATGTGAGACGTCCCACAACCCCAAGGAGCAAGCTCCTTGGTTTGGGCTAATCCGCGTTCGCTCGCCGCTACTGACGGAATCACTATTGTTTTCTCTTCCTCAGGGTACTTAGATGTTTCAGTTCCCCTGGTCTGCCTCTATTCTGCCTATGTATTCAGCAGAAAGTGACTGTCGATGAAGACAGCCGGGTTTCCCCATTCGGACATCCCCGGATCAAAGCTTGCTTACAGCTCCCCGAGGCCTTATCGTTGTTCGCCACGTCCTTCGTCGGCTCCTGGCGCCTAGGCATCCTCCGTGTGCTCTTTGTAGCTTAACCTAGACTTTTCTTTCAAAGAAAGAAAATGTCGATGTTCGATAAAGAATGATTTTTGCCAAAGGCAAAAGATCTTTCCTTACCTGCTACCTTTATTTCACTTGTTTACACAAGATCAGCTTAAAGGAATATTCTAAAACGCAATTTCGTTTCGGTATCCAGTTTTCAAGGTGCAATTCGCTTCTTCGAAGCGAAACCCGATGAATATTTCGATTCCACACGGATGTGTGAATGAAACATTCGTCAAAGCTTGAGAGTTTGAGCTCTCAAAACTGAGCAACGAGTGAGTAAGTTAAGGATATTCATTTCATTCACACGAACGTGATGAACCGAATTGAATATCCGGTCGCAGGTACATGTACCTGCTGATTTGAATGTTTCCGTTGCAGGAAACGATTCTCCATAGAAAGGAGGTGATCCAGCCGCACCTTCCGATACGGCTACCTTGTTACGACTTCACCCCAATCATCTACCCCACCTTCGGCGGCTGGCTCCCTTGC
>NZ_CM170126.1:4940000-5260000 GCF_057220305.1 Paenibacillus sp. LRG-1
GACAATACGACCTTCTAGCACATAATCTATAATGTTGGCTTGTTCACCAGCGATAATCCATTCCTTCAGACAACTGAGCGTTGCATACAACACTTGGCATCTTAATCCATTCATAAATAAGTGTTGAATAGAACGAACTGGCTTGGTGCCTTCTCCAATAATTAGAATGAGTTCATCAAAGTCATACAACATCGAACCGTGAAAATACTCTCCCGGCTTTCTATACGAAATAACACCTATCGAATCTTCCTGCAACAATTCATCATACATCAGGTTTAATTTGGTTAGCTGCACTTCTCCCTCCATATCTGCAAGGCGGCTATGACCGCAAATTGGATATTTGGATACATGTGATCATTTCTACATAAATAAGAGACTTCCTTCTTCAATTGTATAAATTTTTATCTTATTCACTTATTTTTTTCAGTGTTACCCAAGCGTTTGCATCAGCAAAAGTTCGATTCCACACACCAATTCCTCCAAGCTTCAGCGATTTGGCAAGTTCTACTCTTGCCTCAAGAGATACCTGATCCTCCAGCCAAATCTTTTTGACCACACCATCTTCTGTATACTCAACATAATTTTGACCTTCGGAAGCTCTAAACTTAGGCTTCAACTTAAATTTGGCTATGATATCCGCTGCTGCCTCCATACCAAGTGATTTGGAGGTGACCTTAATCTTCCCTTCTTTGGGAGTCTCGGACCACACGCGAGTATATAATGGAATACCTAAAACCACTTTTTGAGGCGGCACTTCATCTTCCTGAATAATTCGCTTAATTGACGCTTCCGTCCATGGTAGCGAGGCGACAGAACCAGCCTTTGGACTAGCCGCCCAATGTTCATCATATGCCATTACCATGAGGTAATCTGTGATGGTGCCTAATGATTTTCGATCTAAAAAAGCTGACCACATCTCACTTTGAGATTTAGGCGTTACATCAATGGACAGTATCAAATCATGTTCCCGAGCCATCGGTTTAAGTTCCCGCAAAAATTGGGTGACATTTGGGCCATCTTTCGTATGAACATTTTCAAAGTCAATATTAATACCGTCCAGATCATTTTCTAGGGCAAGTGAAATCATCTGATCTACAATCGACTTTCGACGTTCAAAGGTGGACAAAGCTTCTGTTGTTAATTCGGGATTAAAGCTGTTGCTCAACAAGCCCCAAACCTCAATCCCTTTGCGATGTGCCCAGCTGACATAGGCAGGATCTGCCTTGCTTTCTACAGTACCTTCATGATCGACGACACTGAACCACGTAGGGCTCACCACATTTACTCCAGGCATAGGATCAAACTTGGAAGGATCGGGCTTGCGATTATAGACAGCTTCCCAAGCGAGGTTTACTAATCTACCCTCCCAATGTTTTTCCGAGATGGACAAATCGTCCTTAACCGAAGGGATCACAAGCTCTTCTCCTTCAGCGACATGGTCTGACTTAATGTATCCTGCATAACCATTGTCTAACTGAACAAAATACCAATCTCCCTGTTTGGACCAAATACGCACCTTCGTCCGCTGAGATATATCTGTCAAAATGAAAGATAGGCTAGAGGCTTCTTTACGTAAGGCGATTGTAGCATCCTGTGGGCCATCCTTCTTTTCTACACTCCCCAGCCTGACCTTCTCTCCAGCCTTCATTAGGATGACAGCACCAGTCACAGGGTCTTCGTGTATAGAAACGCCGTATACTTCACGTACAGCCTCTATCGGGATATATACCTCTCCACTGATTACCTGAGGGGTTGCGCTCAGCGCATATGTTTTACCATTCAGTTCCCCTTGTGCCTTCGAAACCTTCATATAGAGCAGGTTTTGTCTCGTCGCCATAATGACGGTTTGGCTGTCATCCTCGTAGCGAACCGTAGGATCAATTTTACTTTGCACCAATTTAAGCGGCATCAGCATGTTCTTGCCGGAGCTCTGAGCTTCATACCCAGTCAACTTTCCCTGCATAAAAATAGGACGGACACTGCCCTGCCAATCGGGTTTCTCGTGAAGGGGATTACCAAACCATACAACAGTAATTGCACATATAATCGCTGCAAATAATAGCAGGCTTGCCGCTCCTTTGAATCGTGAACGTTTACGGCGGCGTCTGGAATGATTTCTGGCCAATATTGAACCTCCATTGTATGAACTTTGAATTTCCGTATTTTGTAACCTCAACAGATTACTTAAAACAAAAATAAAGTGATTTAAACAAAAAAACGCGGTAAATCCCCGCTTATGGGGAATTCCTCACGTTTCCAATCCATTACAATATATACATACCGCACAAAAAACTTCTATTCCTTGTTTCGTTACGTTTGTTTGTTACTACAAGCTTTGCATACTCCGTGTAACTCCATACGATGTCCATGCACCTCGAAGCCTGTTTCCAACGCGGCATGGCGTTCCACATCGGCCAAATACGGATAACTGAAATCTTCAATCTTTCCGCATTTTTCGCAAATGATGTGATAGTGCTCCGAAATATTGGCATCATAACGACTGGCGTTATCTCCATAGGTCAACTCATGTACCATACCCGCTTCTATAAACATCTTTAAGTTATTATAAACCGTAGCCACACTCATACTTGGAAACTTGGACTCAAGCGCTCGATATATTTCATCTGCAGTCGGGTGCCCCATAGTTTCCATTAAATAGTTTAATATGGCATGACGCTGGGGTGTTATGCGTACACCTGTCTTCTTCAGAAGTTCCAAAGCATGCTGGACGCGTGCTGCCATATATGTCCACCGCCTTATCCCTTACTTACGATCCTATCAATTACCACGCATCTATTTACAATTCACTTCTAAACCTACTCACATTGTACGGTCTACTCAAGTTTCTTGTCAACGCGCCGTATTGTCGCCGGATATTCCTATAGAGGTATCTGTCTCAGAAGCTCCCGGTTCAGCCGCAGAGCTTTCAGATGTATCGGGCGCAGTCGTACCCCCGGAATCATCCAAGTCGGGTAACGACGGCATCAGTAACTTTTTAATGGTTAAATTACTGTTGCCCTCTACGTTGATCGCATACTTGCCTGTCCCGTTTTGGCCTGAAATACTTTTACTGTCTATTTTAAATGGAAAATCGGATTGAAGATTACCATAACTGCTTGAACCCTCTAACTGAAAATCTCCATTCGACGGAAGATCCAATACGATATCACCGACAGCACTGTATATTTTCCAATCTCCGCCTATCTGCTCGCTATGCACTTTGATAGAGCCATTAAGCGAATTTGCATTCAGCTTGGCTGTAGAATTCAGCACATTCATGTCACCATTCTGAGTATCTACGGTGATGTCCCCTTCCGAACGAGCGAGCTGAATATCACCTACCATGGTGTGCAGTGTCACAGCTCCTTCAATATCGCCTGCTTGCATGTCGCCACGGTTCGTGCGCACATCCACATCTCCAGAAATCCGATGCAATTTAACCTGACCGTTCAGCGTGCCTCCCTTGACATTGCCGATAGCGTCATTAACAGTGAGATTTCCATTACCGCTCTCAAGCCGAATGCTGTCAATTGCATCAACTCCATTCAAGGAAATATTCCCGTTGGAGGTTCTAATCTGCACATTGAACCGCCGGTCCTCCGGCACGGTGATCAGCATGTTCACACGAGGCTGACGTTTGCTTGATGCTCCGTACGACTTTGCCTCCGGACGAATCTGGATAGTCTTGCCGTCGGTAGAAGTCAGTGAAGAAGCTTGAGCAATCTTGTCCGCTTCGGCAGCAGGCGCTTGATCCACCCATAGAGTCCCTCGTACCTCTATATTGGACACAGGCCGTCTGATCAGTGTTACATCACCATTAACCGAATCAACTACTAAATCGGACGTCTGCATAGTTACAGGTACCAGCATACCACCCATATCATACCGATTCTCTTTAGCCTGGCTAAAATCCATAGAGGCTGACGTCAGATTGAGACTGACCCGGTTCCACAGATACATATAATGATTTTGCTGGGTCACGATAAAAACCGAGGCTGCCACTACCAAAGCGGACAGAATCCCCTTTAGGTCAGGTCTGAATCGCCTTCCGTTGTCAGACTTGCCTTCTTTCCGATAGTACATGGCAAAAAAAATCAGATACTCCAGTCCCCAAAGCACAAAGATTACGGGCCACCAAACGAGGAGCTGAAGCATATATTCAGTATTTTGAAACACATCTACAATAAGCAAAATGCCTACAGCCATCAACAGAAGCGAAGAGGTGTAGCGCCCGACTCTTATTTTGCGGTGCACGCCAGCTTCACCCTCTTTCTTTCAACTTTTTACGCTTAAAGTTCAGAAAGGCTTCCCTTAGAAAAAGGAATAAACCGATCATCATTAATAAAATGGCCAGCGTAAGGAATCCATAATCCTCAAAGAAATTACTCAACCAGCGAGGTTTCATGCGAAACAAAATCATAAGTCCACCGCCTGCCACCATTAGCACAGCAAAAGCAAAGCCTCTCTCCCATGCATAAAAAGGACTACTTTGCTGGCCTCTAGCATCCATTCGTGCATAACGATCTGGCTTACGCCGATAACGAACCATGTAATCTGCTGACTGTAAGACATCATATACATTATAAAAATATAAAATGGGTATGAACAATCCAAGCAAAATAAGTAATGGAATGTTGATCCTCAAGCCGTCAGAGGAAACATACAACATCGCAAAAATATCTAGCAGGAGCAATACAATAAAACTAAGCCCCCTAATAAACAGTCCTAAAAAAAGATGTCCCAGTCCGGGTAACAATGCCGCCATGATAATAGCAATCACTTTGCGAAATTTAGCGTATTTTAGACGTTTCCCCTGTCTGGGCTGTTCCCGCTGTTCCGATGCTTGTAGCTGTCCAGCCTCTCCAGACGGTAACGGTTGTTCCGAGTTCATGCCATCCTCCCCTTTGAATCCCATGCGTGGCTCCGCTGAAAATACTTCGATGCTTACATAGTACCCCAATCGGATTTAAGAGTAACTGTTAAAAAAAGGTAGACTATTACTCGACGGAGACAGCAGCTATATCTTCCCATTGTCGTAAATCAGCTGCAATACGTACGGGATTAAAATCATGACGGGACAGCACCTCTAGGGAAACCTCCATACTCTGCCGATCTGGATGTAATTCGTGAAATGGGACATTTTCATGTTCTTTAATCATTATTTTACGTATTTCCACTTTTTCTTGCTCTAAATAAGTCGAAATCTGCTCCAGCAATCCGTGAGACGACAATCCGTACAATGTAATAAGATGACGCTTGCGTCCACGCATATATCGGAGTTCGACTTTGTTAAATACCCATAAATTTAAAAACACGAGCACCGTTGCCGCAATAGACGGGAAATAAAAGCCTGCTCCGACCCCAAGACCAATGGCAGCCACGACCCAAATGGAAGCCGCAGTCGTTAGTCCGGTAATGGATTTACCTGTGAACATAATCGTCCCTGCACCCAAAAAGCCTACGCCAGTGATTACAGCCGTAGCCAAACGAGCGGGATCTATGCGTACATTAGCTTCTTTAATAAAATCGGCAAAGCCGTAAATGGAGAGTAGCATAATCAGCGTCGAACCAAGACTGACCATAATATGAGTCCTCAAACCAGCTGCGTGATTGGAACGTTCGCGTTCAAAGCCAATGAATCCACCGAGAAGCATGGACAGCAAAAGCCGTAAAATGATATGTGAATCGTCTATAATCCACGGATTATTCATTCAAGTCACTCCTCCCGGTTATGTCGTACTTCCCACTCCGGGTGCGCGGTTTGTGGGCTTATGTGCATTTTTAATGCCAATTTAATGATATTTCAATGCTATTCCAACTTATGCAGATGGTAGGTGGTTAATTCCACGCCTGGGGCGACCTCCGCCGCAGATACGGGGCGAAAGCCATGTTTTCGATACAATGTCACCGCAGGAGTATTTAAAGTTCCTGTAGAGACAATAAACAACGGGATATTTTGATATTCACTCAAAACATGCTTCATTAAAGAGTCCGCAATGCCTTTACGAAAATGATCCGGGTGAACCATCATACGTGTAAGGGTAAGCGAATCGGGCGACTCAGACTGCACAGCCAGTGCTCCTAGCAATTCACCGTCCTCCAGCCACCCATAAAAAGACTCTCCACAGCTTTTCAGCGTATCCAATGTATCCATCAGTGGAGGAATCTCATCAAACCCAATCAGCTCAGCTTCCAACCTATAGGCAACGTGCTGTAGACGCCATATCTGACTGACGATATCATCATCTTCCAATGAACATAGGGTAACCATGCTGTTTTCCCTCCTAAGGAAACTCATAAAATGCCATCAGGATTCTAAAGCTTGTTCGCGCCAACCGTTCTCAGCGTCTATGCAAAAGGGGCCTGTCCCTAAAAGACAAGCCCCTGTCAAATCTATGCCATTAGCGGTTCAGCACTTCCGTCAGCAACTTATTAGCAAGACCAGGGTTTGCCTTCCCCTTGCTCTCCTTCATCACTTGACCGACTAGGAAGCCGATGGCCTTTTGCTTGCCAGCTTTGTAATCTTCGACCGATTGCGGGTTAGCTGCTACAACTTGTTCGACAATCGTCAGGATTGCACCCTCATCACTGATTTGTACAAGCCCGTTTTCTTCAACAATTTGCTGTGGCAGTTTATCACTTTCCAGCATTTCCTTGAAGACCGTTTTAGCGATTTTGCTATTGATCGTTCCCTTCTCCAGCAGTCCGATCATTTCACCCAAGCCCCGTCCGGTCAATTTAACCTGCGACAGCTCCACACCGGCACTGTTCAAATAACCGAGTAAATCCCCCATAATCCAGTTGGATACTGCTTTGGCATCCTTGGTGAATTGAAGGCTATCCTCGAACAAATCGGCCAATGGCTTGGAGGACGTAATCACCTGGGCATCATACTCAGGTAATCCATATTCCGAAGTGTAGCGTGCTTTACGCTGGTCAGGCAATTCAGGAATCGAAGCACGAATGCGTTCTTTCCATTCCTCATCTATATGCAGTGTAACGAGATCCGGGTCTGGGAAATAACGATAGTCATGGGCCTGTTCCTTACCACGCATGGATAAAGTTTTACCTTGCGCTTCATCCCAACGACGTGTCTCCTGTACAATCGTTCCGCCTTCGTCCAGCGTCTGCTCCTGGCGGAACTGTTCATATTCCAGTCCGCGCTGTACGCCACGGAAGGAGTTCATGTTTTTCAGTTCCGCTTTAGTTCCCAGCTCTTTTTGTCCATGCGGACGAAGGCTGATATTCGCGTCGCAGCGAAGTGATCCTTCCTCCATCTTCACATCGGATACGTCACAATACTGCATAATGGCACGTATTTTTTCCAGATAGGCCTTGGCTTCTTCCGGCGAAGATATTTCCGGCTCCGAAACGATCTCGACCAATGGTGTGCCAACCCGGTTAAAATCGACCAAAGATGCGTAGCCACCATCAACATGTGTTAATTTCCCTGCGTCTTCTTCCAGATGCAGTCGGGTAATACCGATACGCTTTGTCTCACCATTCACTTCAATATCAATCCAGCCATTTTCGCCAATGGGTTGATCGTATTGTGAGATTTGGTAAGCCTTAGGTGAGTCGGGGTAAAAATAGTTCTTGCGGTCAAACTTGCTCACATCAGCAATGGTGCAATTCAGCGCCATTGCTGCTTTCATCGCATAATCAACGGCCTGACGGTTCAATACCGGCAGCACCCCTGGATGACCGAGACAGACCGGGCATGTATGAGAGTTGGGTGGTGCTCCGAAGGATGTCGAGCATCCACAGAATATTTTAGACTTCGTATGCAATTCCACGTGCACTTCAAGTCCGATGACCGTCTCATATTTGGATGTAGTTGTAGACATGAATAGGTTCCCTCCTTTTTGGCAAATTACAGCTGCGGACGCTGCTTGTGAAATTCGGTATTTTGTTCAAAAGCATGAGCTACGCGTAGCACGGAAGACTCGTCAAAGGCTTTTCCGATAATTTGTAGTCCGACTGGCATTCCATCCGCAAGACCACACGGAATGCTGATGGCTGGCACACCAGCCAAGCTTACCGGAATCGTCAAAATATCGTTCAAATACATTGTTAATGGATCGTCCACTTGCGAGCCGATTTTGAAAGCAGTTGTCGGTGCAGTAGGTCCGATAATCACATCATATTGTTCAAATACACGATCAAAATCCTGTTTAATCAGTGTGCGCACTTTTTGAGCTTTCAAATAATAGGCATCGTAGTACCCGGAGCTGAGTGCATAGGTACCCAGCATAATCCGACGCTTCACCTCGGGACCAAACCCCTGCGTACGGGACTGATGGTATAGATCAAGCAGGTTGTCCGGATTGTCAGAACGCACACCATAGCGCACGCCGTCAAAACGGGCCAGATTGGATGACGCTTCGGATGAAGCCAGCAGGTAATATGTAGCTACCGCATATTCTGTGTGAGGGAGAGACACTTCTTCCCAAACAGCACCCAGTCCTTCCAGCGTTTTCAGTGCATCCAGCACCTTTTCCTTGACCTGAGGATCGACGCCCTCACCAAGATACTCTTTAGGCACAGCGATACGAAGTCCTTTTACATCCCCGGTTAAAGCGTTCAAATAATCAGGAATGTCTACCTTCGCAGAAGTGGAGTCCTTCTGGTCATAACCTGCAATGGCTTGTAGGACATAGGCTGAATCCTGAACATTTTTAGTAATGGGTCCAATTTGGTCTAAAGAGGAGGCAAAAGCCACCAGTCCAAAACGGGATACTAGACCATAGGTTGGTTTCAGGCCAACTACACCGCAGTAAGAAGCAGGCTGGCGAATGGAACCACCTGTATCCGAACCGAGTGTGAAATAAGCCTCACCCGCTGCAACAGCCGCAGCTGAGCCGCCACTGGAACCGCCGGGAACACGTTCTAAATCCCAAGGGTTACGTGCAGGGAAAAAGCTGGAGTTCTCGTTAGAGCCGCCCATGGCGAATTCGTCCATGTTCATTTTACCGAGTGTCACGGTTTGCGCTGCGCGTAACTTGCTAACAACTGTGGCATCGTAAACGGGATCAAAATTTTTCAAAAACTGACTGCCACATGTTGTACGCAGCCCCTCTGTCACGATATTATCCTTAATACCAACCGGCAGGCCAAACAACAGCCCTCTTTCCTCTCCGGAAATCAGCTGATCATCCAGCTGACGTGCGGATGCACGGGCCTGTTCCTCGTCAACGGTAATATAAGCTCTGATCTTGTCTTCCCGCGCACCAATCGTCTCCAGAGCGTGTCCCACCAGATCACTCACGGAAATTTCCTTTTGATGCAGCTTGTTATGTATCTCGGGCAATGTGTTATTGAACAAGCTCAATTTGCATCCTCCTTTCAAATATGAGATCTATTCCAGAACAGCAGGAACCTTAAACTGTCCGTCTTCTTCTTCAGGTGCATTGCGCATCACTTGCTCATGTGTCAAACTTTCGCGAACTTCGTCGTCTCGCATGACATTGCTGACGTGCAGCACATGAGTGGTCGGTTTTACCTGCTCCGTATCCAGCTCATTCAGCTTCTCCGCATAATGGAGAATGGCGTTTAATTGTCCTGTCATCGTTTCTTCCTCAGCCGCGGTCAGATTCAACCTGGACAGCTTGGCTACGTGACGGACATCTTCCGTGGAAATGTTCATACAAAACCCTCCTCATGTATATGAGGATTTTGCAAAAAATTCTATAGGCGGCTTCCAATGAGCAAGATATAGATCAAAATGGTTTAGTTCATCTATATATTGCACTTCGGAGCGACTGGAATTGAATTTTGCAAAATCCTGATATTAAAAAATGCTGCACCGAACTTCGAAATAACGTTTTTAATTATAGGATAGAACCCTTTACAATTCAATCTTTGACGCGGTACAGAAGCAAACTGTACATCAATGAGGTAAATGTTGCTAAAAGGATATAAAAAAAGCACCTCTCGGTGCTCTTTCGAGAAAACTATAGGAGCTGAGATTGTGCCCATTATATATTTTTAAAAAGAGTCGGCAGTAGCCGACTCCTATATCCAAGCACGCAAATTGACTTGTCTGATAAAATCAGCCTGTGACAACAACTCTGCCGCGGTTTCTTCTTCCTCTTCAGTCTCTACCGAATCAAGACCACCGTTCATTACATGCTTGAACAGTTTCTCATTATGAGTAGCAAGGGCGTAATCTATCAGCGCTTCACGCTCAATCCGCTCGGCTTCCAGCTTGAGAATACTCTCTTCCAGCTCGATGTCCCCGGATGGTACAAAAAAGTTGCGGTTCACCTTCGGTACGCGAATGACATAGTCAAAAGCATTGTCCGCATTACGGTCGTAAGCAATGATATAACCATGTTCGCCCACAGGAAGATTCTGCTCAAAAGCATCCGCGACGATCATAATTCTAGCTCCTAAATGATGCATCGTTAGCCCCCCCGTTTGTCTGAACTTATCTGCTAAGTCTACTAAAAAAAAAGTAGCTTGTCTATATCATCTATGTATCTTCATAATCGACCGTCTCCACGTCCCAACCTGTGTTCATTCAGCCTCACATGCCAGTTTTGTGAAGGGATTCCGCTCCGTCGTTTCACCTTTTTCCAAGTCATGATCTTCGGCTCGGAACCTACCACAGAATCTTCAATATCTATTATATTGGGAACACGGAAACTACCTCCAATCTCACGTTGTACCCCAAATATATGTTTTCTTTTCATTCTTGCTCCCCCTTGTGATCTGACGGCCTCATGCCTCTTTATCCTCTTAATGGGCAAAAAAAAGAACGCAAACCGGGATTCATCCACAGCTTGCGTGCTTCGCGAGTTTAGTATGTAACTTTAATAAATTTATGTTAACAAAAATAAAAACCTTTGTCTATACATAATTTATAATTTGTTGTCGAAATGGGGCAAAACCTGTCACACCTTTGATTTTGCCCCTACTGAAAACGTTCATCACATTTACCGGATATACGGATTATTAGCTTTCTCATAACCGATAGACGTTTTGGGACCGTGACCGGAATAGACTGTAACGTCATCTCCGAGCGGAAACAATTTGTTCTGAATAGAATCGTATAGATCCCGTTCCCGGCCACCCGTCAGATCCGTGCGTCCGACGCCCTGACGAAATAGCACATCCCCGGAAAAAAGATCTTTGCCGCACAAAAAGCTGACACTTCCGGGTGAATGGCCCGGTGTATGGAAAACCCGGAACGTGTGCCCGATCAGGTTCAATTGCTGACCTTCTGCCAAATCATATTCGGCAGGTTCCGTCGAGATCGGAGGGGATGCCTCTGGCCACATCAAGGAACCATTCAGCTTAGGAGATGTGAGCCAGTCTTGCTCCAAGGCGTGCAGATAAACCGGGCAGCCTTTGGTATTGCGAATCTCCTCTACTCCACCGATATGGTCAAAATGGGCATGAGTCAGCAGGATAGCTTCAATGGTCAGTGGCTCAATAGCTCTGAGCAAAGGACCCGGATTCATCCCCGGATCAATAATAACGGCGCGCTGCGGATCATCCCCTTGAAGCAAATAAGCATTTGTTTGGAGAGGACCGAGATTAAAGCTGCGAATAGATAACGTCATAAGTTAAAATCCCGAGATCAGCTCGCGTAATTCCTGAACAATTACAGGATGGACCTCGGTTCCCTCCCCATATTTTTCAGCCATTTCTTTACGAGCAACTGCGATTTTTTCTTGATAATCATCAGCTTCCCGATCTGGATTTTCACGTTTGAATCCAATCATAATTTGTTGGACATGTGCAGGGCGTGGTCCCCAGTGGCCAAGTACGTGACCTCCTGTATCCGCAAAAATCACAATCGGAACAGCACGTCCACCCATTGTCAGGAAGTCATCCATCAGCGCCTGATGGTTTTCCAAGATTAATACTTCGGTCGGAATCCCGCTATTCTCCAGCGCACGGAACACAACTGGCACATTGCGCACCACGTCCCCACACCAGTCGGCAGCCAAAATAAGCACGCGCAGATCATCCCGATGGTTCAAGCTTTCAAAATACTCTCGATCCTCTTCGCGATTCCACACAAACTGATCGTACCCAGAGCGGAAGGCTTCTTTGTTCTTTTCCATGCCCTCCATAAACTGTTCAGGGCTTAAGCCCTTTCCGAAGTATTGCGATACATTAGTACGGCTCATGTTATACACTTCCTTTTTTGTTTTTGGACAAAATCCACTTGATAACAAAATAAATGATCAAGAGTGCAAGGGCAACCAGCAAAATCGGTTTGATGTAAGGTGCTGCCACTTCGTCAATTTGCTCCCACTTGTCTCCTAGCAGCATACCTAAATATATAAACAAAACAGACCAAGGTATAATCGCTAGCGTTGTCAAAATAGTAAAGCGCCATACGTTCATTCGAGCCAACCCGGCAGGGATTGAGATGGCATGACGCACAACAGGAATAAAGCGAGCTGTGAAAATGACCCCTGTGCCGTATTTGTTAAACCAGGCTTCAGCATGGTCGACATGACTTTTTTTGATAAGTATGTATTTCCCATACTTATCTAATACCGGTCTGCCGCCATAGCGCCCAATCCAGTAAATGAATAGCTGGGCCAGCACCCCGCCAATCGTTCCAAAAACGACTGCACCAAAAAAATTAATATGACCCGAGGATACCAAAAAGCCACCATAAGCGAGGACAATTTCGCTTGGAATGACCTCAACCATCAAGCCTAGCATAATACCAAAATACCCAAGACTACGAATGATCTCAAACAAATAATTAATGATACTAGATATTTGGTCCACTTCTCTTCCCACTCCCTGCCTGTTTCTCTATTTTCATTAGTGTATCACAGCGGCAGAACAAGTCGCCACTTCGCCCAAATAGGGAGGTCAGTGACCCCGACCCCTCTGCCCGCATAAGTTGAGAGAGAGAGGAGGGGGTACAATATGCCTCCCGGCAAATTCCCCAAACATGACAATTCACAATCCCGTTTACCCACGGCTCGTGGTATTCGCCGTGCATGTATCAAAGAGTTGTATCGAACCTGCAAACGTCTGCCTGTTCACATTGCTCCTGATCTGGTCAAGCAGGGCGAGGAGCTATACTGCCGCAAGGTCGTCGGACACCTTATCTGGATTGCGGAAAACCATAGTAACCGCAAACTACTATGCGACTGGTGGGACGAAGATGTCAGTGAGGAGCTCGCAGCATTGTGGAAGGTGGATCGCGATGTTTTGTGCACCGCTTTTAGAAGTGCCTATGGTGGATAGATGTTTGCGTACTGCAACTATGAACCGTGAACTACAAAAAAAGTGGAGCCACCCCGCAGTGGCTCCACTTTTACTATATTCCTAGCTGTGTGTCTGCTTTTTCCCTGCTCCATCGGGAAGCAAATCCGCACAAGCGCGTTCCAAATAAGGATCAGCATGAATAAAATCCCGAAATGCTGTGTATTCATGCCACAGAACGGATTGTTCTCCCGCCTGTCCTTTGACGGCACGAATCAGAATGTTTTTAGGTGTATGCTCCATGTCGATAAATTCCAACAGCTGTGTCCGATATCCCATCATATCCAGCAGTTTGGCCCGGATTCCATCCGTTGCCAGTGCTGAAAAACGCTCCTTTAAAATACCATGGGAAAGCAACGGCTCCAATACCGGATTTTCCAGTTGGCTGAACAGCTCATGCTGGCAACACGGAACCGACAAAATGACAGAAGCTCCCCAGCGGACGGCCTTTTCCAGCGCCGCATCCGTTGCAGTATCACAAGCGTGCAAGGTAACAACCATATCCACCTGTTCCAGTTCGTTATAGTCTGCGATATCACCAACCAGAAACTCCAACTGTCGATATTGCAGCTTTTGAGCCAGAACATTACAGGTTTCAATGACATCTGCCTTCAAGTCCAAACCAACGATCTGCAATGGTCGCTTTTGCTGTACAGCCAAATAGTGATACAGCGCAAAGGTCAAATACGATTTGCCACAGCCAAAATCCACAATCGTCAATGGGCGGCCTACCGGAAGGCTAGGCAATACATCCTGCACCATTTCGAGAAACCGGTTAATTTGACGAAACTTATCATACTTGCGGGCCAGTACCTTACCATCCTCATTCATAATCCCCAGCTCAATCAGGAAAGGAATTCGTTCCCCTTCTTCGAGCACATATTGCTTTTTGCGATTATGAGACAGGTCGGCTTTACTTTTGCTCGGTGACTTTGTCAGAATGGATACTTTATATTTTTTACTGATCAGCACTTGGTAGTCTGCATCCTTGGCGCATAAAAGTCCTTGGCGGAACGTGTCCTCAAACAAGGCAGTCATACGCTCATTAGCTTCGTCAGGGGTCAGATTTTCATGAATGACTTTGTTGCTATAATGAAAAGCAAACTGGTAATGCAGCTTGTTTTTCAATTCTACAGGTTTGATTTGCACTTTAGTAAAAGAAGCATCCTCCCGTTTGCGAAGCTGACTCAGCGTCGCTGTGATGAGGGAGCCTCCCGTGGTCAATTGGTATATAAGTTCGCGCAGTGAATCCAAAAGGTACATCTCACTTTCTTTCATGTAATTGGGTGATCTCGGTCAAACCCTCGGTGACTTCCTGGCGTGAAATTCCACCCAGCTCCAGCTCTGCATTGGTCTTATCCAGTAATTGACTATAAAACGTCTCCGCTTCGGATAGAAGCTCTGGCTGCTCCCATGCCAATCCAAACCAGACATCGGCGGCTTCGTCCAGCCTGTTTTCCCGCTCGTAATGAACAGCCAACAGTTTGCTGGTTTCAGGGGGAAGCTCATATTCACGCACCAGTTTCACGATACACGCTATTCGTTCAGGCAAGACCTGCAGATCACGAGTCGCGCCATTCGTATCGCTGTACAAATATAAATGAAGAGATTTCATCAAGATTCGTATGCCCTCGTCTGTTCTGCTGGTTTCCAGGTAAATCACGGCTTCTTCTTCCAAAATGCGAGCCACCTGCTGAAGCTTATCCGCTTCAATTCCAGGGCCCAATCGGAAAAGCTCAATAATTTGTTCCGGCGGCAATCGTCTGAGCAAATCTGAACGAAGACGAAACTGCTTGTTGAGCAGGTCATCTAGCTGTTTTAGCGCTTCGACGTGTTTATTTTCACGCCTTAGACCGAGCACCGATGCTACTGCCGATGTCAATTCTTCCATCATACTGAGCAAATAATCTTTTCTAAGCAAGCCGTTCCCTTCCTTTCATTCCGATGCCTAGACAACCAGGAACCCTGTCCCTTCTGATTGTAAGACATCCTTGTCTAAAAGCCAAATGCCCTACCATGCAGAAATACCACTTATAACCTTCACCCTCAGTTAACAACATCAATGATCAGGAAGTCAGAATGCTCACGTATGGCAGTGAAATTCCTACGGTACAGTACTTTGTAGCTGATCATGTGAATAGCGAATGATGAGTTTTTTTAAAATCAATATTGCTTCTTTGTTAGTGTCGTGATATTTTTGTTTCATACGAAACAAAAAATAATCAGTATATTTAAACATTCTATAAAATAATTCATAGTAATTATTTTCTTTAGAAACAAAATTTATATGAATATTTTTGTGAGAAAGGATGATGGAGTTTGGGTAAACAATTTAGCTCGATATTACCGGAACATCAAGAGTTTATACAGCGGCAGCACATTTTCTTTGTAGGATCAGCACCGCTATCCAAGACAGGGCACGTTAACCTTTCCCCCAAGGGATATGATTCCTTTCGTATTCTATCGGACCAAAGGGTAGCCTATCTCGACTTGGCGGGAAGCGGCAACGAGACAAGCGCCCACATTATCGAGAACGGACGGGTAACAATCATGTTTTGTGCATTTGAGGGCGCTCCCAGTGTATTAAAGCTCTATGGCACTGGTACCGTCGCGCTGCCTGATACTAAGCAATGGAATGAGCTGTACCCACTCTTCAACCCGCTTCCCGGTGCAAGACAAATCATTGTTGTGGACATTCACATGGTTCAGAATTCATGTGGTTTTGCGGTTCCCTTCATGACATACACGAGCGAACGGGAAAAGCTGAAGGAAGTCTCAATTCAGATGGGAGAAGAAGCACTTAAAAGATATGCCTATGAGAAAAATTTGGAAAGTATTGACGGTTTGCCGACAGCGTTTGCCTTTAACAAAAGCAACATAAATTAGACACCTTACACTCCTAAAAATAATTGACTACACAAAAAACCAGAACCTTCTGATTATCACCTCAGAAGGTTCCGGTTTTTTGGGCTTCCCTTAGTCTATTTTTTCAAGTTCTGCTCTAAAAATGTCAAGATAGCGTTCGCTAATAACTCCGGTGCTTCGAACAAGCTCATGTGACCTGCTTCCGGTAGGGTAACCTGAGTTACTCCGGCCCGATCTGTTGTAAACGTCCGCGCTGGAGGAACCGCCTGATCCTGCTCACCCGCTACTAAAAGGACCGGCAATGCAGAAGCCGACAATACATCCCGACGATCAGTACGCTCGCGCATAGCCAGTGATGCTCCTACGGCTCCTTGTGGCGGTGTTTTGTAGCCAATTTCTTTGACTTTCAGTAATTGGCTGGACATCGACTCCACATGATCAGGAGCAAACAGTCCCGGTACGAGTCCATCTACAAAGGTCGTAATCCCCTCCGTTTGGATGGTGGATACAGCCTTATTCCGCTTTTCTTTACCTTCGTCCGTATCTGCATAAGCTGTGGAATGAATCAGTCCAAAGGCTGTAAGGCGCTCTGCATGTCTCTGCACTGCCGAAAGGGGTAGATAGCCTCCTAGGGAGTGACCAAACCAGGCAGCCTGAGGGATGTCCAATTGTTCTTGAAGTTTAAGCACATCATCTGCCATTTGATCAATAGTATAGGCTCCTAGTGGAGCATCGCTGCGTCCGTGTCCACGCAAGTCTGGAACAATACAACGATAGCTTTGGGACAGCAATGGAACAACCTCATCCCAATAGGAGGAACTTCCGCAAAAACCGTGCAATAAAATGATCGGTTCTCCTTTTCCCTGTTCGGCATAGCAGATCGTCGTTCCTTCGCATAATACCTTTTCCATATGGAACCCTTCCTTCTCTGTATATAATCTATTGGAGCTGAATATATTATTAAGTAGAACAATGCTGATGTATATTATTAAGCAGACCATCAATATCTGAAACGGTAACCCTCTGGAAAATCTTGCGAAGCTGTTTTCAAACCAAATTCATAAGCCGCCGCATTAGCAATATGCGCAGCCATTGTCATGACCAAGTGAAGCGACGTCATTTGGAGTGTCCAATAGGGTTTGGGGCTGCGCTCATTCACAATCGCTGCAACACTATAATGACCAACAGACGGCAGAGACAGCCCCACCGATCGCGCAGGAGTTAGCGGTTCACGCGCAATAAGAAACATTCCCGTTGAGCCGTGCTGTCCAAGACATGCATCTATGGCGATCACATGATGATCTTGGGGAATGCACTCCAAGTATGAAACCAGATGATCCGCATCACAGGGCTCCGTCATTGTGCCAATCACGTGCGGAAAGCCTTGCTCCTTGAGCATGGTGCCTACCAGTGGCCCGAGTGAATCACCCGATGAGCGATCTGTACCGATGCAAACAAAAGTCAACTTATCTATAGCATGCTGATGATGAATTTCTCGGAAAAACGGCGCGAGTCCATCTCGATCTGTTTTCTTTACATTATGTTCTAAGGACGAGCGACCGGGTGCGGAAGCTCGATTATACAAAGACAACTTTGTCCATCCTCCTTGATTCGGTTGTATATCGGTAATCTGGCTTTCAGTACATTCTACAACAAAAACATGATACAATACAGGCAACTTCCCCTGTTATGAAAGGATGGAAAATTAACGATGGATTTGTCTGTACCGTCTCATGCCAACATTGAGTATATGATTGAGGGTATTAAAACTAAACTCCGTATGGCGAGTGGTGCTGCTATGCAGGCATCCGCTTTCTCGCTGGAGCAATACGAGGACATTCATGATGTCTATGATATGGTGATAAGCAAGCCTAACCTGAGCATTTCAGAGGTTGAAGCTATTGTTTCTGAACTGGGCAGATTGCGCAAGTCCTCCTGAATCAGCTTGTAGGACAGCCAGCTTAGCTGTATTACATCCTATCATCATGAGCAACAGCCTTCATGATAGTAGCCCTGTCAGCGTAAATAAAGCTCGTATCTCCGGTCGTCTCAGCAGACGTGCAACGGGATACGAGCTTTATTTTTTCGATTGCATATGCGCATTTTCATACACTTCTTCACTCAAGGATGCTTCAAGGCAAATCAGCTAACACCAGTTCAGATATATCCTCATTACCTGTAGCTCGTATCTTTAATGTACAGCTTTTTTGAATTCGCGCGGCATCACCAGGCCCTAACTGAAAATCCCCATCCTGGCACGTAACTTCCACATGACCGCTAACTACATAGATGTGGGTGCGGCGCTCCTCTTGCTGCGGATATTCAAGCTGCTGTCCTTTTTCCAATCTGCTCAGATACAGATTTATATCCTGCGCGATGGATAACGCTCCCTCCACTTCTGAACCAGACACAACAGGCTGAAGCCGATTTAGACGTTCACTGTGCTTGAATCTTTGCACCTGATAAGAAGGCTGAATGCCAGGACTCTCGGGTAAAAACCACATTTGCAAAAAACGAACTGGTCTTTCATCCCCAGTATTTCGCTCTTCATGTTCAATTCCGGTGCCTGCACTCAGAACCTGGATCGAGCCGCTTTTCAAATCCTGCTCATGTCCTAAGCTGTCGCTATGATGCAATTGGCCTTCAATTACATAGGTGACGATTTCCAAATCGTGATGCGGATGTCTTTTGAAGCCTTGCTGCGGTTCAAGCTCGTTATCATTATGGGCTAGCATACAGCCAAAATGGGCATTGCTCGGATCTTCATAATCGGCAAACGAAAAGCTAAACTCGCTATGAATCCACCCTTTATTTGAGGTATGTCTTTCTGCCGATGTCACTATTTTAATCATCCTTAACACCTCCATGGATTACAGTTCCGTAAAGCAGCTTTGCTTCGTGATGACTATTCCACTTCCGGCCCTGGCATTACAAACGCTGTGATACGATCCCTTTACCCCGGGCTTATATGCCTCAATCAGCCTGTCGTCTCCGTCGGGTTTTGCTCTTAAGTTTATTATTAGTTAAGTTAATAGTACGAAAAATTGAATCTATCACAGCCATAAGGAGGAGATTTATTACATATGCTATCTCATGAACCCCAATCATCCCGTTTCCTACCGAGCTATTTGCGCCGTAGTCTGTATGCATCTATTATCATGATCGCTGTGTTGCTTCTCGTCGCCTACTCTGTGAAATGGATTGGCACAGCTCCTTTTCTATATTGGGATGAACGCATACAGGATGCCATTTTTCCAGACACAGCAGCTGCTCGCTACCAACTGCTAACCATCGCTATATTCATTACATCTTTCGGTTCATTCCACATGTCCTTAATCATCGCCCTCGGTGCTGCCACCTTGTGCTGGGTCAGTCTTCGCTCAAAAGCTTATTCCTTTGCGATCCTAAGCAGCTTTACGGCGATGTGGGTGCTGAATACGCTGATTAAAGAAATTTTGCAACGGGAACGCCCATCACTTCAACATTTGGTTGAAGCCGGGGGCTACAGTTTTCCCAGCGGTCATGCGATGATTTCCATGGGATTTTTCGGAATGATATTTGCCATTTGGGCCATAGAACGAAAGATTCGTGGGCGTTCGCTCTTTCTTCCGTGTGTTCTTGGTGCACTACTGATTCTCTTGATTGGATTAAGCCGCGTATATCTAGGCGTTCACTTTCCTACAGATATTGTGGGTGGCTATATTGCAGGTATAATTTGGCTGGTGTTTACCGTTCCTGTGATCTATTGGCGAGCGCGCATGAAGCTTCCTTCCACTCCCCACTGGTAAATGTCCGAGACGGCTTTTTGTTTCACTCCGGGTCACGACGTTTATATACGAAGTAAGCAAGGCTCAGCAATATCGAAGCTCAGCCTTCATTAAAAACGTTATGGTTTTGTGAACTTAGGATAAGGGAGGCGATCCTTGTGTGGGGAATTGTACTAAGTATTGTAATGGCTATTATTATCGGATTGATTGGCGATGCACTGGCTGGTCATGAAATGCCTGGCGGCATTGCGGGCTCTATGATTGCTGGATTTGTAGGAGCTTGGCTAGGTGTCATGCTATTGGGAGACTGGGGCCCGGTCATCGGAGATTTTGCAGTCATTCCAGCCATACTCGGAACCGCATTGTTCGTGTTCTTGCTCGGACTTGTGTCCAGGCTATTAAGAAGGGCTACCTAACATTTATATATATTTTTTATTCTATAAGAGGAGTGATATAACATGAGTAACATTGACAATCAAAATATGGCAAGTACTTCAGGTTTTGCAAAAGGTTTATTTATTGGAGGTTTGATTGGTGCTGCCGCAGCCCTGCTGTTCGCGCCGAAGCCGGGTCGTGATTTGCGTAGTGATCTGTCTGATAAAATTACAGTTGTCTCCGATAAAACAAAGGACGTGGCATCTGTAGTTAGCAGCAAAGCGACAGATTTGGCCAAAACCGTTTCCACCAAAACAGCAGATGTAGCCAAAACGGTATCCGAGAGCAAAGACAATATCGTTTCCAGCGTAACCAAAGCTTCTGCCGATGTGGCTAATGAAGCGGCCAAAGCGGATAAAGAAGTTATGGATGCAACGGCTCAGGCGGCCAAGGATACACAGAAACAATTGAATGCTAATTCCTAATAGTTACACATTCAGATGAAAAAAAATAAGCCCTAGACACTGAACAGCCAGCATGCAAGAAGCTGGCTGTTTTTAAATGATAGAAAGGCTGGGATGACAATGAGCAAGCCAAACTCCTATGGAGATGATCTTACCGCGAACAACAAAAGAACCTTTCATCCCTTACAGGCTCAAGATCAGCCAGATGAGGTTTCATCCAAGCAGGCTTCTTCCACTCCTGATCATGTTAAAACGCATGATCAGGAGAGAGACTTTGATGTAAATGAGCATCCTTTTGAGCTGCGCCATGAGGTCAAGCGGCTTAACAAACGCTTAGATCAAATAGCAGATACGCTCGAAAGAGCAGAGTTCAAAGATATTCTGGAGAACTACTCCAGCACTAAAAGAAGAATTATGAGCAATCTGACCGCAGGGATTGCACGTGGTCTCGGCCTTACGCTGGGTACAGTGGTCATACTCGCCTTGCTCGCTTGGTTGCTCAGTTTCCTGGTACAATTAAATCTTCCGGTCATCGGAGATTTCATCGCCGAATTATTAGGATATATCAAAATGAGCCAAGGTACTAAGTAATTGTTCCTATCTCATTTAAAAACGATCCATCGTAACCGATAACAGACTCCTCAAAGAGCCTCCAGTTACGATGGATCGTTTTTTATTTGTAAATTGTAACAGCTGTAGTCAGCCGCTACAATTTGTTGCGCTTGTTAGCCTTCAATAAGTCTCCTGTCCACCCCTTCATCATCAGCCAGCCGTACATTCCCGCCATACTTAGCAGTGTGGCAATAATCACGGTGGTAAAACCCCAGCCTGTTTTAATCCAAGGCAGATTTTCAAAGTTCATGCCCCATATAGCGCCCACTACAGTTGCTGGTGTAAATACGGCGGTGACAATGGTGAGCGTCTTTGTAATCTCATTCCCCCTAAATGCAGAAATGGCGTCGTCAATGGAGATCAATGTGTCGATTTCCTTTTCATAATGCAGGAAAAGTCCTTCCATCCGAGTAACACGGTAAAGTAACTGCTTGAAAAAACGATTCTCCTCCAGTTTATCCAGATATGCCTCCCGAGAAGCCGTCACCAGCTCTGAAAAGGGAATGAACATATTGCTCCAATACAACAGCTCGAAACGTGCATTCAATATAGAATCCATCAGCGTACGAGCATTCCTTTTCTCCATGTCCTCTTCCAGTCTTCTCAGGTTGATCTCGAACTTATCCATACCTGTATGAAAGTAATGGAGCACGGCTCTCGCCAATACAAACATGCCATCAGCTGCATCCTCACACTGTTCCAGCATTTTTTGGCGTTCCGCGGTGTGCATGATTTCACGGGTATTTTGATCCAGATTTAACGTCACTAACTTCTGATTTAGGACTAGAAAATAAAACTTGTTGCAATTGCGCTGACTGTCGATCTCCTCCTGAACAGAGTAGATCAGCGACCCGTACATTAAGGGCTGATTGCCATCTGGAAAGCGCACAGATATAAAGCTGGATGGAATGTCCTCTACCTTGTCCAGCCATTCTGAGGCTTCTGGGAGCTTCTCCTTCAAATGCTGTATGACCGAATCTTGCCAATTCCCAGCACTGATGTCCCACCATTCCCATCCTCCACGAAAGGAAGAAATCTGTTCAAATGCTGTCATGGATTCCAACCTTCCTCCCAACCTTTTTCGCTTTATAAAAAGGACACGCTTCCCATATCGGAATAACGTGTCCTTACGATGTGACGTCAAATATTTTAAGCCATATAATCTGCCATCTACTCATGAAATAGAGGAATTAGACATAATCTGCTTCAGCTTTTCCGTTGCCCGCTTCTGAATACGGGAAACGCTCATCTGCGATACGCCCAACGTCTGTGCAATCGCACGTTGAGATTGACCGTCCTGAAATGCCAGAAGAAGCACCTTTTGTTCCTGCTCCTTCAGTTGGCTTAAAGCCTGCTGCAAATCCATTCGTTTTTCCACAGTGTCATAATCGTTAGCATCCGAGCTAATGAGCTCGCCTAACGTAGCTGCACTCTCATCCTGGGATAAAGGCGAGTCCAGTGAAACATAGTGATAGCACTCACGGCCAGCAAGCACCTCAATCGTTTCTTCCACGGTAAGATCCAAATAGGTCGCAATCTCGTCCACATTGGGTGAGCGTTCCAATTTAACGGTCAGTTCATCAATAGCATGTTGAACAAGCGCACCCTTTTCTTTAATGCGGCGAGGAACCTGGATGTACCAGGATTTGTCGCGCAAATAATTTTTCATATGTCCCAGCATACTTTTCATAGCGTATGGTTCAAATGGGATACCCAAGCTGATATCGTATTGCTGAAGCAGACGTATCAAAGCCATCTGACCGGTCTGATATAAATCCTCGTATAAGTCCGGACGGTTACGGGAGATCTTCCCAGCAGCCATCTTGACCATCGGCTCATACTTACGGATCAGCACGGTAGCAATCTCGTTATCTTTTGTTTGCTGGTACTCCCAGATTAGACCAACGGCTTCATCCATCGACTCTGGGGGAGTTACCTTTTCATTCATACTCTTTCCTCACTTCTGGTCAGTCGCTTTACAAGCACCACTTCGGTGCCTTTTCCTGTCTCATTCAAGATATGGACATCGTCCATAAGCGCCTGCATGAGATAAAAGCCTAATCCGCCTATCTGCGCATCATTCAACTCCTTGTCATGCAAGGATGCGATACGGGACGGGTCCTCCACACGTTCAAAGCTCTCCCCTTCATCTTTGACACGAATGGACAACGAAACTTCATCAAATTCGAATATTACTTCCACGACTCCCCCCTCATGACCATATGCATAAAGGACAGAGTTATTACAGGCTTCCGATACAGCCACTTTCATGTCTTCAATATCCTCATAAGAGAATCCCATTTTCGCGGCAATACCGTATAAATTTAATCTTACAATATCAACAAAGTCAGCAGTTGCCGGCAAATTAAGAACTACTTTTTGAATTTGAGCATTCATTTCTTTTTCTTTCCTTTCCTATTGGGAATTCTCCTGGGGGACAAAGAATTTGGCAATACCAGTCATATCAAACAGCTTTTGAATTTGAGGCGGTACCTCTTGAACAGCAAAGCGAGACTCCATCCCATGCCTTGCTTTTAAAATGGATAACAAGATACCAATCCCCGTGCTGTCAATGTATTTAAGGTCTCTCAAGTTAATAATCAAATCTTGGCTGGACTCCCCCACCAAAGGCTCCATCACCAGACGAAAATCAGGTGCTACCGAAAGATCCAACTCTCCACTCAGATAAACGGTATTTACGCCATCGGTTGTTTCTGTAATTGCATTAAACTTCTCATTTTTATTTGTATTCATAGGCCTACTCTCCCGAAAAAAGATTTCCCTACATACTAACCCATTATACGATCGTTTGAATCACGGTATAACTTTTTAAACACTACCAAATGCCACCATCTAGGCTTCATTGATTTGTTCTTTACCCGGCTGCATTGGAAAATGGTCCGGAGAATGCCGTAGCAACGCCTGTTTTACACTGCTGATTTTAACGGGCTTACTGATATAATCGTTCATCCCAGCTTCAATACATCGAGGCTGAATACCCTCCATCACATTAGCCGTCATGGCGATAATGGCAGGTTGGGATCTTCCCGCCAATTGCTCACGCACTCTACCCGTACACTCCAGACCGTCCATCACAGGCATCTGCAAGTCCATAAAGATATAGTCATAGTCCTGATTCGCCATGACCATATCAAGCGCCTGTTGCCCATCTGCTGCCACATCTGAAGCTAAACCGAGCTTATCCAGTATATTAACCATCAGCTTCTGGTTAATCGGATGATCATCTACGACCAGTACAGGTTTACGGCTTGGAGATTCCCGATGTGGAATTTCCCAGTCGTGGCTGGACTCCCCCTCCAGTTCATTTTCCTGAGCAAAGCCAAGCTTCATTGTAAAATGAAACGTCACGCCCTGTTCTCCGCTCGTATCTACACGGATATCTCCGCCCATCATATTCACTAAGGTTTTACAAATGGCGAGTCCTAACCCGGTTCCACCATATTTACGCGTCATTGAAGAATCCAGTTGGGAAAAGGGCTGAAACAGCCTTCCAACCTTAGCGGGATCAATACCAATGCCTGTATCCTTCACAGAAAACTCAACGGTAAGTCCATTGTCGCTTTGCTCTTTGACAGATGCGAAGACATATACCCCGCCCCGGTCTGTAAATTTGACGGCATTGGATACCAGGTTAATCAATACTTGACGCAATCTTCCCATATCTCCGAATAACACAGGAGGCATCTGTTCATCGAGGAAATAAACCAGTTCCAAGTTCTTTCGGTTCACCTCTACCGTAAATAGGCTGAAAACTTCCTTGATACAGGAAACCAGATCAAAAGGATATTCCTCTACCTCCATTTTGCCTGACTCCAGCTTAGTGAAGTCCAGAATATCATTAATGACTGCTACCAGCGCGTCTGCACTACGACGGATGATATCGGCATATTCCTGTTGGTCGCTTTGCAACTCCGTCTCCATCAGCAAATCAATCATGCCAATGACGCCGTTCATAGGTGTGCGGATTTCATGGCTCATCATTGCCAGAAATTCCGTTTTGGCATTGGCAGCAATCTCTGCTGCCTCCTTGGCGGCAATCAGTTCGCTGTTCATCTTCTCCAGCTGCTGGGTCTTCTGATGAAGCAGCATGGACTGTGTCTTCAAGCGCTTGTTTGTCAGATACATTTGCACGAAGCCTTCAATTTTGGACTTGAGAATTTGAGGGATGAACGGCTTCACCATATAATCAATACCGCCCGCTGAATACCCCGCAAATAAATGCTCCGCTTCCTTGCTGTTAGCTGAAATAAAGATAATCGGAATATCCTTCGTTTTCTCTCTGGCCTTGATTAACTTTGCGGTCTCAATTCCATCCATACCCGGCATCTGCACATCCAGGACTACGATTGCAAATTCATCTTTTAATAGACATCGCAGCGCTTCTTCCCCGGATGTGGCCTTTACCAAATTATATTGTTCACTCTCCAGCACCGCCTCAAGAGCGAGCAGGTTCTCAGGTCTGTCATCTACCAGCAATATATGAATCGGTTCATGAAGCCCCATGGAATCCTCCTAAGCATCTCTATTTAATCTTCCGGTAAATTTTTTCTATCCGGTCCAGCGGCTCGTAGGAATCACTATAATCGGTAAAATGTATGGATTCCTTGGCCCCAAGCACCAACACACCAAAATGACTCAAGCTATCATAAAACAACCCATGCACGTGGTTGCGAAGTTCGTCGTTAAAATAGATCATGACATTCCGGCAAAAAATAACATTGAACTCGTTAAAGGACCGGTCAGTCGCTAAGTTGTGCTCCGCAAAAATAATATTTTTCCGTAAAAAAGGATGAAACATCACTGAATCATACTTGGCTGTATAATATTCAGAGAACGATTGCGTGCCCCCGGACTCCAAATAATTTTTGGTATACAGCTTCATTCTGTCGATCCCGTATACGCCTTCCTTCGCCTGCTGTAAAGACAGGTTATTCATATCCGTCGCATAAATGCGGGCCTTATCATATAAGCCTTCTTCATGCAGCAAGATCGCCATAGAATATACTTCCTCACCTGTGGAGCAACCTGCATGCCATATTCGAATGTACGGATACGTTCGCAAAATAGGAATGATTTTCTGCCTAAAATTCAGAAACAGCTCCGGGTCACGGAACATCTCGGTCACCGGAATGGAAAGGCTTTGCACCAGTCTATCGAAGGCGCTGCGATCATGCAGCACCTTCTCCTGAAGTCCTGATATCGTGCTTACATTCTCGGACTGCGCATGATAATAAACACGCCGCTTAATCGATGGCAGAGCGTAGTTACGAAAATCGTAGCCGTACAGCCGATGTATACCTTCCAGCAACAGCTCAATCTCAATCAATTCCCGCTCAGTATCATTCGATTTCACTTCATTAGCAGCATTATCCGCCATATCCTTAGATGTCATAATCTCTCTCCAATTCCTAAATAGGTTTTGCCTGTGCCGCTCCAATCATGTGTCGATTTATATTACCCAATTTTTTGGGTTACGAATACAACCACACCCGCATTAATGATAAAAGCTGTTCGGTTTGAATCGGTTTTTTTACATAATCGGAAGCGCCTGCCTCAATACACTTGGAACGATCATCCTTCATGGCCTTGGCTGTCAGGGCAATAATAGGCAACTTCTCGAATTGTGGCATTAGCCGGATACGTCGCATCGCTTCATATCCATCCATTTCCGGCATCATCATATCCATCAGAACCAGATCAAAATCAGGTGTCTGTTCCAGCAGTTCCAGTGCTTCTCTTCCATTTTCCGCAAAGGTAACCTCCATACGATAGCTTTCCAGCACGCTGGACAGAGCAAATACATTGCGAATATCATCGTCTACCAACAATATTTTTTTATCTTCAAACAGTTCTTCCTTGTTGTATAGCTTCTGCAAAATTTTGCGTTTATCCTCAGGAAGATTCGCCTCTACACGATGCAAGAACAACGTTGTTTCGTCTAAAAGCCGTTCCGGCGATTTAACATCCTTAATAATAATAGACTCTGCATATTTGCGAAGTTGCGTTTCTTCTTTGCTATCCAGATCTTTGCCTGTATAAATAATGATCGGCAAATCAGTTAGCTGCTCGTTCTCTCGAATACGATCCAGCAGTTCAAAACCAGTCATGTCGCTCAGCATCAGATCCAGTACCATGCAGTCATACCGCTGAGTAGCCAGCTCATTCAGTGCTTCCTGACCTGTCGATACCGCCGTAATGGCAACATCATCATGATCGATCAGCTCAATAATGGATTTACGCTGATTATCATCATCTTCAACCACAAGGAGACGTTTGACCATTTGGTCCGTATACGATTTTATATGTGAAAATGCCTTATCCAGACTTTCCTTCGAGGAAGGCTTTTTGAGATAGGCAATCGCGCCCATCATTAAGCCCTGCTTCACATCATCTATGACCGAAATAACATGCACTGGAATATGACGTGTTGATGAATTTCCTTTTAGCTCACCCAAAATGGACCATCCATCCATTACAGGTAATTGAATATCTAGTATAATAGCGTCCGGCAAATAAGATTGAGCCATGTTGAGCCCATCGTCTCCTTGGAGAGCGATCAGTGCTTTAAAGCCCCGGCTACGGGCCATATCGTACAAAATATTAGCAAAATTAATATCATCCTCAATAATCAGCAGCACTTTATCCTGCGAGGTAATCTCGTTTCGGTCGTCCCCCGGATGTATAATGTCCTCCGCTTTGTTTTTCGAAGGCATCTGATATAATGGCAACCGTTTAGCAGGCATAATCATGGGAAGGTCCGTTTCTACCGAGGCTGCGACACTCTCAAAATCCGAATTCACATCCGCACCGTTAAATTCCTCTCTCGAATGAGACTCCATATCCTCAGCCGTTGGTGTTTGTTCCGGCAAATACAATGTAAAACAACTGCCCTGTCCCTGCTCGGATACCACCGTAATAACGCCGCCCAACAATCTGGAAAGCTCGCGGCTGATCGACAGACCTAGTCCTGTCCCCCCATATTTCCGGCTGGTTGTACCGTCTACCTGCTGGAAGGCTTCGAAGATCAGATCCGTTTTATCGGAAGCAATCCCAATGCCCGTATCACGCACAGATAGAGCCAGATAGGATCTTCGTGGATTTAGCAGACCAGGAAGCTGCTCTCCGTTTGCCCGAGATACAATGAAACTAATAGAACCTTCCGTGGTGAACTTGAAGGCATTAGACAGCAAATTACGTAAAATTTGTTTGAGACGATAACCGTCACTGATAATGGCATCTGGCAAGTTCTCTTCGATTTCGGTATGCAGTTGAAGCTCACGTTTGGCTGCGACCGGAGCAAAATTCTGCTCCACAAACAGTTCCAGTTCCTTCAAATGGACCGCTTCATGGTTAATATCCATTTTTCCAGCGTCCACTTTGGATAAATCCAGAATTTCATCAATCATTTTCAACAAATCCGCGCCTGACATATAAATGGTTTGTGCATATTCCACTTGCTTTGGCTTGAGATTGCCTTCCTTGTTCTCAGACAAGAGCTGAGAAAGAATAAGCAAGCTATTTAGCGGAGTACGCAGCTCATGAGACATATTGGCCAAAAACTCGGATTTGTATTTGCTTGTAATTCCTAGCTGCATTGCCTGTTGCTCCAACTGAGCTCGTGCATGTTCGATCTCGTCGTTCTTTTCTTCCACTTCTCGAACTTGTTCTTCCAGCGCTCTAGTTTTGGCAATCAGTTCAGTATTAAAATGCTCCAATTCTTCCTGTTGACGCTGTAACAACTCCTCTGAACGCTTGAGCTCCTCTGTTTGCTCCTCCAAATTTTCGTTGGAGCGCTTGAGTTCCTCTTGCTGAGTTTGCAGCTCCTCGGACTGGCATTGCAATTCCTCAGTAAGTGCCTGGGATTCGCGCAGCAATTGCTCTACACGCATCCGTCCCTTGATATTGTTCAGAATGATCCCCAAGCTCTCTACTAATTGAGCAAATAGCTTCGTTTCCAGATCACTGAAGCGATCCAGTGACGCTATTTCTATAGCACCGATGCACTCATCCTCGAACAAAATAGGGAAAATCATAATTCCCACTGGCTTACTTTCTCCTAAGGCAGAGCCTATGGACAAATATCCGTCAGGAGCCTCTGTAATCAAGATCGGCTTACGATCCAGAACACATTGTCCGAGCAATCCTTCGCCCACATGGATAACGTCCCTAATCGAATTTTCGCCAGTCACCTTTGCATAGGAGCCGTATAACTTAAAACGGTTGTCTTCTACATCTTTTCCTTGCAAATAGATGGCTCCATAGCTGCCTCCCAAGATGGGCGTAAACTCACTAATGAACATCTGAGCAACCTGCTCCAGTGAATTCACACCACGGAACAGCTCAGTCACCCGAGCAGTATTGGCATTAAGCCAAGTTTGATCCTTCTGCGTTTGAAGGACAGAATGCTCGAATTTCCGCTTTTCTTCCAAGTCCCCGGCCATTTGTTGAAATACACGAGCGACCTCACCGATTTCATCTTTGGAGGCAACACTCATTCGGCTGATGGCCCTGTACTTTCCCTTGCCAAAACCATTAATCATGAGACTAACGATATTTAGACCTTTGGCAATGCTTGGGAGCACCCACAAAATAACCAGTAAGCCCATGATCAGACCGGCGGCCATCAGAATTGTGGTAATCTGTACAGATTCCTCATAGGCCTGATTGGCTTGCTTCATGTCGTTATCAATCTCCCGATCCTGAAAAACGGCAAGGGCATTAATGCTGTCCATTGCCTCCTCTTGAGCAGGCAAACCAGTACTATTGCGGAAAGCGTTAGCCTCATCAATGCGATCTTGTCCCAGCAAGGAAACTAACCTTTGTTCGTAACTTAGAAATTCATTCCAGGCGACGGCTACCCGATCAACCTGCTGCTGCTCTTCACTGGTGCCTGAGTTTGTTTGCAGACTTGCCAGCACTTTCGTTCCAGTAGCGGAAATATCATCGAGCTCACGTTTGGCCTCGCCGACGGAGGAGCCCGGATTCAAAATCAGGTTGGCCATAACTTTGGCCATATCATTCACCTGACCGCGAATAGCCGTTGTTTTCCGGACCTTCACATATCGGTCCTGGTAAACCTGATTCAGCTGCTCATTCAGGCTCCCCATACGGTCATAGCTGATTAGCGTCAGCACAAGGAGGATCGCCATAAGCGATCCAAAGCCGATCAGCAGTTTATTTCTGATTTTCATGCAAGCTCTCTCCCTCTTTCAATGAAATCCAGATCAGGCACTTATCATCATCGCGATCCTGTGGCGCCTCATTACGAAAAAATGCATCCAGCATCGCTTCTTCATTCCAATCCTCATACTTACGTAGACACTCAGTCAGATACTCCAACTGCTCTTCATATTCACCTTCCACCGCTTCCAGCAAGCCATCCGTATACAAAGCGATATGTCCAGTTCCTTCATAATGAATCGTGTGCATTTCTGCATCAATCTTATCAAACAAACCAACCGGGCTACATGCACGGTCAAATTTGGTAATGCTGCCATCCTGGTTGAACAGCAAACCGGGAGGATGTCCCGCATTTACATAGTCAATTCGCCGTGAACGGGTATCAATCACCATATAAATCGCCGTAAAATAATACTGTACCAGCTGCTTGCCCAGATCCAGTTGATTAAAACGACGATTCAGCTCTTGTATGACTTTCTCAGGCTCCACATATGTGGTCACCGTATCCTTAAGTACAGACGCAATGAACATGCAGAACAGCGAGGAAGAAATGCCATGCCCCATCATATCAAGCAAAATGATGGCATATCGCCCCTCCCCTAACGGATACCATGAATATAAATCCCCTGCCAGTTCAAAGGAAGGCTGATAGAGCGCATTCACTTGCAGTACCGGGTCCTGAATGGCAGGACTAAGCACCGCCTGCTGCACCATCGCGGCCAGCTTCAACTCATCCTGAATTCGCTGATCCCGATCCTTATGCCAGTCCTTCTCCTGTTTGAGACGCAAAGCAGACCGGATTCGCGCCATTAGCTCTACCTTGTTGATCGGCTTCGTGACATAATCGACGGCTCCCACATCCAGAGCTTCGGCCAATTTTTTGGAATCGCCTACTGCCGTTACCATAATAATCGGGATATCTTTTAAATGCTCATATTCCTGCACAATACTGCAAGCTTCAATGCCGTCCATTTCAGGCATCATCATGTCCAGCAGCACCAAATCAATATCTGAAGGACGGGGTCGAAGACTAATGGTACGATCGCCGATTCCCAGATGCTCCAACATTTCTGCGGCCGAGCTAGCAGAGATCACATCCCGATAATTTTCTTTTTTCAGTATTTCACGAATAATAATGACATTCGTCGGGTTATCGTCAACAATTAGAATTCTCATTGGCCTCTCCTTATCTGTAACTCATGTATTATACTATACCTGCTTAAACGGCAACACCCTTGTTCATTAGAAGTAGTGTTTCCGTAAGAAGGCATTCCAAAAACATAGATAAGGAATGAGGCTGGAACCCCATTCCTTATCTATGTTTTTGGAGGACCCGCGAAACACTTGTGCTGCGGTCAACATCCTCTTTTTCGAATCTAATGCCACTCTGCTTTTATGGTGAACAGCAATATCACGCTTTTTTAGCAATGACCAGCACTTTACCCTGATCCAGTTCTTTTTCATAAAAGTCAGCTTCGGTATCTGTAAATCCCAAGGAAGTAATTTTAGCGCGAAGCTCATCGCCGCGGGAACGGAACAAGTTGGCTAATGAGTCGAAAACGCCCTCTTCCTTAATCCCGATTTCCTTGGCATCCACTGTATCGGCAATACGATCTGTCCGATCCTGATCATGAGCGAGCACGAACACATCCTCATAACGATAGCCCGTGTTACGCAACTCATTTACTGCTTCAACGGCTTGTACACCGTTATCTACCACTTTGGCATAAGATTTATGATTGGTCTGATTCATGTTTCTCACGCTCCTTTAAGGATTGACTTCTCTGACTATTACACTTCACACATCCATTTGAAACTTCCATGTTATGTCACGCCTCGGAAAAATCAATTACCATTCCGTTTCATCAAAAAACTCAACATACTTAGGTTTATCAGACGTCTCATCCATAAACACTTTGATTGCACGTTGTCCACGTACATAGACCTCTCCGTCTTCCGCCGTGAATTGCGAGCCACCCAGCGCCTGATCCAGCGTTTTCCGTTGCAGTGGCAGCCACTCATCATTTACCTTGATTCGACCGGCAGCAGGGTCTACATGCACATAAGAAACGACGTCCTCACGCATACCAACTACAACATCTGGATATTGGTATTCTGTAGAAAGCAGCAGCATATCCTTTTTGACTCGTAGTGGCTTGCCCAGCTTTTTCAATACATCGGCACGTGTATCATCCAAAGATATGCCATTTAAGGTATGAAAATCTGCTGGTACAGCATGTGGAGCGGGTATCGTCTGCACAGTCCTAACCATATGCCCCGCTGTTTGCGGGGAAACGGTTTGCTGAACCGTATCCTGTCCGGAAAAGGGAGTGAGCAAACCAGCAGCTAGTAATAACGTCTTCATCATAAATCTCACCCTTTCAATGAATTTCCTGTAGTTTACGGTTCAGCCACTATGCTACTGACGCATTTTCTGCCACACCCCAGCAGCGATGTCTACATAACCCAACCAGTTTTTACCCGGCTTGGCCGCAGGCTCTTCATAAGTCGCATTGTAGCTCTGAACCGTCCGCTCCGTTGCGGTCAAAGGTCTACTCGATGTCGTTGCCTTAATCGCATTATCCGTTCTGGAAGTATTACTCGCAGCGCTATGCGATTTCTGAAACCGTGTCATTAACGCTGTTGAAGCCTGCTTGGCAGCCAGCGTCACTTCGCTGAGTACCTCCCCCAAGTTTCTAACCGATTCCATCACTGGCTCCACTTGCTTCAATTTATGATCAACATCTGCGGTGATGTCATTCGCATGTCGAACCGTTTGTTTTACTTCATAACTCAGTTCATCTACCGTTTTTTGCACATCCTGTAAGGTTTGAGTCACCTTATCCAGTGAGCCTTGTGCTGCTTTCAACGTTTTAATGAGGAAAATAACGAGAACTGCAAATGCGATAGCAATAATAAAAATGCTGACCTGTGTTAACATGGCGTAACCTCTCTTTCGTCTTTCACGATGATGTTTATGATTACTGCATAGTTACCCTTTAGATTCAGACACGAAACAACGTCCAGGCTGGCTTCTTCTCCGCTCCAAACGTTATGATTCACGGACTCTCGCACCGTTTAAAACAACATATAACGATGGCACAGCCACGAGTAATCTATAGAAGTCACCGTCATCTGCAACCACGCTCTATCGGGGCGTGAGTATGCCACATTATATACAATTAAAGGAGGATACAGAACATGCTAAAATGGTCCGCTTTATTCTTAATTTTTGCTGTGATCGCCGGAATCTTAGGTTTTTTTGGTATCGTCGTGTCCATAGCTGCTACAATCGCTAAAATATTATTTGTGATATTTCTGGTGTTGTTCGTCATTTCACTCTTTACCGGAAGAAGACGGGTTTCATAGTTATCGGATGCTAGCTGTACAAAAGCAATATTCTAATGTTTATAAAAAAAGGATGTTCCCACCCTGGTCAACAGGGCTGTGGAACATCCTTTTTTGATGCAGCTTTTTTAAGGTTAACGGCGCTTTTATTGAATCACGCTGCCCCCAAACAGGAAACGGTCCTGCCAAGGCTTGCTGAAATCCGTAACTTTTACACCGCCACCCGCTACAGAAAACGTATGGAGAAGCTTGTTGTCTCCCAAATATACAGCTACGTGTGTAATCGTTTGGGAGGAATTATCCAAGGACGTGTACGCCCCAGAAGATGCATTATAATTTGTAAAGAAGAGTAAATCGCCACGCTTCAGCGTAGTCATGTCCATATTCGGCTGACTGTTTTGCTTGATCCACTCACCCTGTGAACGGGAATCTGCCGGAAGCTGGATACCTACAGCCTGACGGAAAATTTGACGGGTAAATGCCGAGCAATCAAAAGTAGCCGTACTGTTACGATCCGAACCATATTCATATGGAGTTCCGAGATAAGTCATCCCCGTATTAATAACCTGCTCTATTGCAGCCGCTGCATCACCGGAAAACATGTTCGTAGTTGACGCAGGAGATGCTGTCACAGGTATTGCGGTAGTATCAGGAGTGGTTGTCACCGGAGCAGCCACAGGCTGCTGCACAACAACGCCCTCACCAATACGAATATACTGTGGAGACGAGCTGACATAGCCCACCGTACCATCAGCATTGGTAACCTTGAACCAATAGGCATTACTTGGATCAGTAATCGTAACGACATCCCCTGCATTCAAATAGCCCAAAACCTCGGAAGAAGTGGATGCCTCCGCCCGCAAACGAACGGACGTTTGAATCGTGGCTTTCGTTTGACCGGCAGAACTATTCACTGAGGCTACAGCCTCTTTAGCTGAAACATTTTTAACTGACTCTGCGGCTTCCGGTTTACGGCTGGCAGATGAAGTGACAGCAGCAGCGACGCTGGTAGCGCCAACTTTTATGTACTTGTCGGAGCTGCTAGTATATCCGGTTACTCCATCAGAAGTCTTGATCTTGTACCAATAGCTGTTTGTTTTCTCCAATACCGTTACGGCCTCTCCCTGCTTCATAAAGCTGACTACATCCCCTGTAGTCGAAGGACCAGATCTAAGCTTTACAGCCGCCTGAATAACCGCCTTCTGTCCTGTGGATGCTGTTGATGCCGCTGCGTCAACCTGACCCGGCGCCACATGAATTGCTGCCAACAGCGCGGCTGACGTCATGAGCATTCCCATCACGCGTCTTCTCAATGTTGCACCTCCTGGCTGTTTTTACGAATTTGAAGAGCATATCCAATTCCGACGAATATAGCCGGACATGCCTTCATTATAGTAAAAGCAGCAGGAAGAGAGATATAATCCAAACGTCACAAAAGGAAGCGTATACGCCTTTTGCATATAGGTCTAAAGTCACTTTTAACACTAACTATTCAATAATTAATCTATAATTTGGGTTCTACATGGACATGGACATGCATCGTATTATGAACCTCTTGCAGACGTTCCTCAATCCGGTCGCTGATTCGATGCCCTTCAATCAGGCTGAGTTGTGGATTGACCTCAATGACCACATCCACCAGCGCATGATTGCCATGTACACGTGCCTTAACGTCCCGAATTCTCTCTACTCCAGGTATACAGGCAATCGTACTCCGTAAGTCAGACAGTTCTTGCTCATCAAATCCATCGGTCAAGCTGTGCGTGGAATCCTTAAAAATATCCCACGCTGTTTTACAAATGATGAATCCTACCGCGATCGCAGCTACAGTATCCAACCAGGGTAGCCCGAACTGTGCACCGATGATGCCCACTGCTGCTCCAACACTGACAAGTGCATCCGATAGATTATCCTTGGCCGCTGCCAGCAAAGCCTTATTGTTAATTTGCCGTGCCAGTCTGTTATTGTAAAGGTACACTCCCAGCATAATCATTGCACAAATCACAGCTACACCCGCGGAGGTGATATCCGGTATTTGCTTTCCGCCCTTGAAAATGCTCCCGATCCCATCAATAAGCACCTGCAAACCGACGACAGCCATAATAAAGGACGCCAGCAGCGCCGCGATCGTTTCTGCCCGAAAATGTCCATAGGCATGGTCAGAGTCCGGTGGCTTTTGGGAAATTCTCAGTCCAACCAGTACAGCAACCGACACTACAATATCGGTGACATTATTGAAGCCATCCGCCCGCAACGCGCTAGAAGCAAATATATATCCGCTAATCAGCTTAAAGGCGGACAGCAAGAGATAAGCAGCAATGCTCACCCACGCCCCACGCTCACCTTTTCGTATCTCTTCATAGACATTTACCACAACGTAGGACACTCCTTCAAATATATAGTTCCCAGCAGAACGATCTCACCGGGCCCAAAAATAAAAATAGCAGCGTTGCTGCCCTGAATAATATCAATTTTCTTTGGTTAACTGTTATTTTCAGGATAGCAGACGAACTTTGTGTGGGTCTAGAGAAACAGTCTTTCCGCTCTGCATCGCTGTAGTAACAACGAAAAAGTATTGCCAGGCCCCATTCCTGTAGGTTATACAAAACATTTTTTCCTTCACGCAAAAAACAGAGGTTTTCTCTTCCAACCCACCCCAGATGTGTGTTATCATTGTTGCCCTTGTCCCTTCTTTTAAAAACGTATAAAATGAGGACACAGCCGCGTTTTTATTCAATCCAGCATGATTGACATGAATTTGGCGGCAACAGGAGGAATTTATTCATGAGCGATGCTAATGAACCACGTAAAGTTAATCTCGCAGATGCCATTCGGGAAAAGCTGGCACAAAAAAAACAGCAGTCCGGCGCTTCACAGCAGGGCGGCTTTCAAGGCGGTTCCGCCAAAACACTGAAAAGCCAAAATACGAAGAAGCCGAACAACCAACGCCGTCGTACAGGCGGATCATAAGCCACCCCATAGTATATATATTGTACGCAAAATCGGACGAGGTCTATCTTACCTCACTCCGGAACCGAGTAAGCTATGGGCATAACACAAAAACGAAAAAGAGGAGTCTCCCCGCCATCTAAATGGCCTAAGGAGCTCCTCTTTCGTTTATCTAGTTGTTGAAGTTAGCCGGTTTGGATATTTAGCCGATTTCTACCGGATACATACGTTCACGCAATTTTGTGATTTCTTCATTTTCCAAGTATTCATCATAGCTCATCGTACGGTCGATTACGCCGTTTGGTGTAATTTCCACGATTCGATTCGCGATCGTTTGAATAAACTGGTGGTCATGGGATGTGAACAATATAGTACCGTCAAAATCAATCAGACCATTGTTCAGCGCTGTAATGGATTCCAGATCCAAGTGATTGGTCGGTTCTTCCAGCAACAGCACATTGGCACCGTTCAGCATCATTTTCGCCAGCATACAGCGAACCTTTTCGCCCCCGGACAGCACACTTGCTTTCTTAAGCGCTTCTTCTCCAGAGAAAAGCATACGTCCCAAGAAGCCGCGCAGGAACGTTTCGTCCTGATCCTTGGAATATTGACGCAGCCACTCCACAAGATTCATATCCACACCTTCAAAATAGGTGGAATTATCTTTCGGGAAATAAGCCTGGCTAGTTGTAATCCCCCAAGAGAATTCTCCGCTATCCGCTTCGATCTCGTTCATCAACACCTGGAAGAGCGTCGATTTAGGCATGCCGTTCGGGCCAACAAACGCGATTTTATCGCCTTTGTTCACAACCAGACTGAACTCATTCAGCACTTGCTCGCCTTCAACAGTTTTACTGAGGCGGTCTACTGTCAGGAGTTGTTTGCCTGCTTCGCGTTCAGGCTTGAAGTTCAGGAAAGGATATTTACGGTTCGATGGACGGATGTCATCCAACGTAATTTTATCCAGTTGTTTTTTACGTGAAGTAGCCTGTTTGGACTTGGAAGCATTCGCAGAAAAGCGCTGAATAAAGGCTTGCAGTTCCTTGATCTTCTCTTCCTTCTTCTTGTTGGCATCACGAGTCAAGGCAAGCGCAAGCTGGCTAGACTCATACCAGAAGTCGTAGTTTCCGACGTACATCTGGATTTTGCCAAAATCAATATCCGCAATATGCGTACATACCTTGTTCAGGAAGTGACGATCATGGGATACAACGATGACGGTGCCTTCATAGTCCATCAAGAAATTTTCCAGCCATTGAATGGATTCGAGGTCCAGGTGGTTGGTAGGCTCATCGAGCAGCAAATTGTTCGGACGACCAAACAACGCTTGAGCCAGGAGAACACGTACCTTGTCATTACCACTCAGCTCAGACATGTTCTTGTCATGCAGGTCGCGGGGAATACCAAGACCGATCAGCAAGGAAGCTGCATCTGGCTCGGCATCCCATCCGTTCAGCTCCGCAAATTCACCTTCAAGCTCACCGGCACGTAGACCGTCCGCTTCGGTAAATTCCGTTTTGGCATACAGCGCATCCTTTTCCTTCATGATTTCATACAGACGCGTGTGGCCCATAATAACGGTTTCCAGAACCGGGAATTCATCGTATTCATAATGGTTCTGCTTGAGGACTGCCATCCGTTCACCCGGTGTCATGTGAACCTCGCCAGAATTGGCTTCAATTTCACCGGAAAGAATTTTCAAAAAGGTGGATTTACCCGCGCCATTCGCCCCAATCAGGCCGTAGCAGTTCCCAGGAGTAAATTTGATATTTACGTCTTCAAAAAGTGGGCGTTTACCATAACGAAGCGTTACGCCGCTTGTACTGATCATATAAGCATACCATCCTTATCATTAGTAAAGTGCTAAACACAAAATTACCGACGGCAATAGTATAACACACAAAAGATCGGATTCGAACCGTAGTATAAGTATAACCGCCCCTGAATCTCATCCAATATCTTATAAATAAAATAAAAAATGCTTCTGTCTCCACCATTGTCGCCTGACAAACACATGGACCAGAACCATTTTCATGTTCTAAATTCGTTGAGATGCCGTTAGGACAGACGCGTTATTCAGTCGCGGCATTGATGTTCCATGCGCTTGTAATTGTCAGGAAACCCCGACACCTAACGGAATGAGGTACATGCCGACTTCATCATCCTGTTTGATTACGACCTCCACGTCATAGACCGTCTGGATCAGTTCAGATGTAACGACCTCTGTAGGTGGGCCGTTCGCTATAATACGCCCTTCCTTCATGGCAATCATCACATCGCTATACCGAATAGCCTGATTGATATCATGCAGCACCATCACGATTGTCAGTCCATGTTCCTGGTTTAACTGCCGAATGAGCTCTAAAATTTCAAGCTGGTAGTACATATCCAAATAGGTGGTCGGCTCATCCAAAAATAAAATTGGCGTCCGCTGTGCCAAGGCCATTGCAATCCATACACGCTGCCGTTCTCCTCCTGAGAGCTGATCCAATGTGCGAGTTCTACGTTCGTTCAGGTTAGTGCAGGCTATTGCCCACTCAATCGCCTCCTCATCCTCGTCACGCCTCGCTGTGAACATGTTCTTATGCGGCAACCTGCCGAAGCTTACGAGCTTTTCTACAGTCAAGTCGGAAGGTGCCTCGTTCTGCTGATGGACTACCGCCAGTTGACGGGCCAGCTCCTTGGGCTTGTAGTGGGCTATCTCCTTGCCGTCCAGAATCACTTGGCCCAAGCGGGGAACAGCATTGTTGGACATCACGCTGAGCAGCGTTGATTTGCCGCATCCGTTGGGACCGATAATGGTAGTGATCCGTCCCGACTCAATAACAGCATTAATAGCATGCAGACGATCTGTTTTCCGATCATAAGAGAAGGTTATATCCTTAATGTCCATAGGTGCGATCCGCCTTTCTGATCAGGAATATCAGGAACGGCCCGCCAATGACGGCCATAATAATAGAAGCCGGGATTTCATTGGGAGCAAGCACTGTCCGCCCCAGTGTATCCGCGAGCAGCAGCAGCAAGCCGCCGCATAAGGCGGAAAATGGAATCAACCACTTATGATCCGAGCCAACTAGGTAGCGGGCACAATGCGGAACGAGCAGACCGATAAAGGCAATCACTCCCGCGATGGCTGTAGCCGTTGCTGCAAGCAGCACTGCAATCACAGAAATCAAAAGTCGTGCACGCGTTACATTGAATCCCAGATTTTTAGCTGTTTTATCTTGAAGGGACAAGAAATTGCACCAAGAGAACACGAGCATGGCTAAAATTAGCCCAATCCCGCCATAGGTCACAATAACCTCGACATCTACCCATTTTTTCATAGACAAGGTTGAAGTGGTAACCTGATTAATGCTAGTGACTGCATAACTGCCTCGATAGTTAAACGACTGACCTAGGCCGGAAAAAATGGCGTTCACAGCCACCCCGATCAGAATGAGACGAATCGGATGCAAGCCAGATTTCCATGAAAAACCATAAACCATTAGACAGGCTAACGCACCGCCAATAAATGAAAAGAACGGCATCCAGAAATAAAGCGCAGGAAAGACCGTCACCGCAATCAGCGAGATCAATGCCGCTCCCGAAGAAATGCCGATAACCCCTGCATCCGCCAGTGGGTTTTTCATGACGGCTTGCAGCAAAACACCCGCTACTGCAAGTGCTGCACCTGCCATCACGGACACGAAAATTCTCGGTAGTCTCAGGTCCTTGACCACATTCACCTGATCATCTGTACCTGTCCACAATCCGGTCATCAACTGACTCAAATCCACCTTGAGACTGCCTGTCATCGCTGAATACAGCATGACGCCGACGAGCAAGACAATTACAACAATAAGGCTCCATACTTTTTTGGACATGTCATCAGCTTCCTTTAATTCGAAGGATACAGCATTTTCATCAGCTCATCCAGCGCCGAGTTTGCCGCTAAATTCCCTGTTGTGCCAAACAACGGTTCAGGCAGATCATAGACATGCCCATTTTTCACAGCGTTGAAATGCTTCCAGATATCGTTAGTTTTGAACTCTTCATCGAACATTTTCACTACTTCATCCGGCATCCCGTGTGCAGCGCGCAAAATGATATCGGGGTTGGATTGCTGCAAGGCTTCGGTATTGTGGGCAATGAACTCCACCTTCTCGCCCTGAACCACATTGGTTCCGCCTGCAATTTTAACCAGATCCCCAATATAGGAATGCTCGGTAGCCACCAGATAGCTTCCTGGTACTCCCAGCAAAATCAATACTTTAGGGGATTTCTTCCCTTTGATCTTTTGTTGAATCTGGGCAACTTTCGCATCCAAAGCTCCATTAATCTCTTTGGCCTTATCGGCTTTGCCAAACGTGTCTCCCAGCTTTTGAATTTCTTTTTGCATATTCGCGAGACTTTCAAAATTTAAAAATTCGGCTTTGATTTTCAAATCTTTAAATTTAGGCTCCAGATCATATTTCAGTGTCGTCACCGACAGTACGTCCGTCGGCTTCAATGACATCACTTTTTCCATATCAGGACTCATCGGATTACCCACATCAGGCACATCCTTGTAACGGTCAGGCAGCACTTTCGTGCTTGTCGGCTTGCCTGCCAAATCCAGGCCCAGTGCATCCGTGATTTCCGCAATGGCTACCGTAGTCGCCACAATACGAGGAGCTTGAGCTTTACCGTCAGACGACTTTCCGGTTGCATTAGATGTTGCCGCTGATTTCGAACCATCGCTCTGATTCTGTCCAGCCTGTGCTCCTCCCGAACATCCAGCCAGCAACAAGATCACGATGCCGATTAACATATACAAACAAAACGATCTTCCTTGAGCCAATGCTATATACCGTTTCATGAAAATCCAGTCACCTCAATTCAAAATATAGAACAACATTAGGAACCCCAACTTTTCGGGTATCCGGATTTTGCAAAATTCGATTCCAGTGCTCCAAAGTGCAATATATAGACGAACTAGACCATTTCGATCTACATATTGTTCATTAGAAGTCGCTTATTGGATTTTTGCAAAATTCCTCGGGTATGTAAATGCTGACAAGTCTTGACGCCGGGGCACCAAGACTTGCTCGCATACAAACTTTGCTGTTATTCGGGCTTCATTGATGTCACAACCTGAGGCTACTTCGCTTTCAGGCTTGCTTCATCAAATTGAAACTGAACTGTATACCAGTGATCATACGGCACTCCGCCAAGGACCAAGCCAGGCACAATGACGTGTGTGTAAGCACTGATTTTCTGGGACAAGTCTCCTACCTCGAATTGAACGACACGTGTATCGCCGGATGTCGAGATCACTTCTACATCTTTCAGGGTACCGTTTTGCTCCACTTGTAGAGTTGGCATCCAAGAGCTATTTTTCAAGGTCACTTGGATATAGCGCTTGTCTCCCTTTTCAATCAGTGTGGCTGGCTTGTCGAGATAACCGTCCATAACGGAAGCTTCACTCGTTTTGTCTTTAAATACGTTGTAATTAATCGTGTATTGCTTCTCGGAAGCCGTTTGAATCGGTTGCTCAACTACTGGTTTTTTTTCTGCCACAGGTGTGGTCGTTTCTGCTGCCTTGTCCGTAGATGCTGCTGTCGGTTCAGTAGCGGTTGCAGTTGTAGCTGCATTGTCTCCCTCACCTTTAAGCGATGCACGGTCAAATTGAATCTGTCCGCCGAATTTCTCATTTAGAATGTATTTCTCAGGCAGATATACCTGTGTGTACACACTCAACTTTTTATCTAGATCAGGCACTTCGAATGCAATAGTGTGCGTGTCACCTTTGGTGTCCGAACCCATAATCGTCGGATTGGCATAACGGCCTTCAAAATCCGTTTGGAATAGCTTCAAAGCCTGGTTGTCCGTAACGGTTACATGAGCCTGAACCTTCCCATTTTTCACAATCAACTTCGCTAGACTCTGTACAAAAGGAGCCGCTAGAGAATCCTTGTCCGTTCCGTTCGCCAGCACACGGAAGTTCGCACTGTACTCTCCATCCGCTAAGTTGTTTTTCCCTTGCTCTACTTCGTCTGCTTTAGTTTCGTTGTAGTAAGAAACATCACTGGTGTTAAATTTAAATTCAAAATCGTATACCTTCTCTACCCGATCCTCAGTCTTAAAGACCATCGGAGTGGCACTTGCCACTTTAGGGGCTTCATAGACAACCAGTTGGCCTTTTACATTGTTTTTAAAGTCATTCACGCTAAAACGAACGTGCTTCGTATTGCTTGCTGCATCCTCCTGGGTCACTTCTGCGTCTCGGTAGTCCCCGCTTGCGTTGTCCCAAATGCGCAGCGCCTTCACTTCATTACTGTTTTGCAGCTTCAGACCTACAAACCGTTTGTCGCCTTCCACGACCAATTGCGCCGATTCGTCAGTGATGAAGCGTTGAGCCGGAGAATCCACTCCTGTGGAACCATCAGACAAAACGATACTGAATTTCAAAGCATATTTACCATTGGCAAGCTTGTCGAAATCCAATTTAACAATGGGATCAGCTGCACCCGAAGAGGAAGGCTCGACAAAGCTGCGAATAGTAGCAGGCTCGAATTGATACTGCACATCATATACGTGGTCATAAGGGATGCCACCCAAATCCAATCCAGGTACGATGACATGCGTATTCACTGTCACTTTATCCGACAGATTGGGTACTTCGAATTGTACTGTTCTTGTATCTGCGGAGCTCGATTGATCGACAACCTGAGCCTCTGCACCATTTACTTTGAACGTTTTAATCCAACTGCTCTTGTCCATTTTGATCTGAATCACATTTTTACCGGACTGTCTTAACAGCGTGGCTGGTTTCTGCATATAGCCATCCATCACAGATATTTCATTGCTTCCATTTTTGAGTACGGAGAAATCAATGCTGTATCTGCCGTTTTCAGTCACGGGAGTTGTGCCGCCGTCTGTTCCTTTTACCGCAATGCTGCTGCGGTCAAATTGAAGACGAAGCTTATGATCCATCTCATAAACCCCACCTGGATAGGTCGTGCTCACATGTACCTGTGCATTCATAATAGCGTCCAAATCGGCCACTTTGAATTTCACAACACGTGTGTCCGCTTTCTTGTCCACGCTTACGATATCTGCATCTGTTAACGTTCCGTTTTGTTCTGTTTTGAACTCCGTCACTGTGGCGCTGTCTTTGATCGTGAAGGAAGCTTCATACTTGCCTTTTGATACCGTCAGTGTTGCCGGAGATAATAAATATTGCGCCATTGCCGATTTTTGATCTTTTGTTGCGTGCAATGCATTGAACTGGATCGAATACGTTCCATCAGCTAAAACTTTTCCAGGCGTACCTGGCGTCCCAGGATCAACCGGGGATGTTGCATTAGTGATGCTACTCTTATCAAATTGCAGACGAAGTTTATGATCCATCTCATAAACCCCACCTGGATAGGTCGTGCTCACATGTACTTGTGCATTCAAAATAGCGTCCAAATCCGCTACTTTGAATTTCACAACACGTGTATTAGCATTCTTGTCCTCACTTACAATATCCGCATCCGTTAACGTTCCGTTTTGTTCTGTTTTGAACTCCGTTACTGTGGTGCTGTCTTTAATGGTGAAGGAAACTTCTTTTTGCCCTTTCGATACCGTCAAAGTCGCTGGAGACAACAGATATTGTGCCATGGCTGACGATTGATCTTTTGTGGCATGCAGTGCGTTAAAGTTAATCGAGTACGTTCCATCCGCCAAATCTGATGGTGCGGGTACAGAAGCCAGCTGAAGATCTACATTATAAGTATGCACGTAGCCCAGCTCAGGCCAGTTGATGCTTACCCATGCGCTTAACTTAGCAGGTATTTCTTTAACCTCGAATTCAATAACTCGTGTATTCGCAGTTTTGTCTTCACTTACTGTAGCAACATTAGTTAATAGTCCATTTTGTTCTACCTTAAAGCCATCAATTTGCTTACTGTTTTTCAATGTAAAACGTACATACTTCTTGCCATTACGTTCAATCAAAGCGCCTGGTTTCTCTGTATAACCATCCATCATTGACTTTTCACTTGAACCGTCTTTTAACAGCGTGAAGTCCAGATTTGACGTTACTGGAGATGAACCGTTGTCCGTTCCCGAGATACTGTTTTTATCGAACTGAAGACGAAGTTTATGATCCATTTCATAAACCCCACCTGGATAGGTCGTGCTCACATGTACTTGTGCATTTAAAATCGCGTCCAAATCCGCTACTTTGAATTTCACAACACGCGTATTGGCTGTCTTGTCCTCACTTACAATATCCGCATCTGTTAACGTTCCGTTTTGTTCTGTTTTGAACTCCGTTACTGTGGTGCTGTCTTTAATGGTAAAGGAAACTTCTTTTTGCCCCTTCGATACCGTCAAAGTCGCTGGAGACAACAGATATTGTGCCATGGCTGACGATTGATCTTTTGTGGCATGCAGCGCGTTAAAGTTAATCGAGTACGTTCCATCCGCCAAATCTGATGGTACGGATACAGAAGCCAGCTGAAGATCTACATTATAAGTATTCACGTAGCCCAGCTCAGGCCAGTTGATGCTCACCCATGCGTTGAGCTTGGCAGGCAGATCTTTTACTTCAAACTCGATCATTCGTGTATTCGCAGTTTGATCTTCACTTACAACAGAGGTGTCGGTTAACACTCCATCTTGCTCTACCTTGAAACCATCAATCTGCTTACTGTTCTTTAATGTAAATTGGACATATCGTTTACCACCACGCTCAATTAGAGAGCCTGGTTTCTCCGTATACCCATCCATCATTGACTTTTCATTGCTTTCATCTTTCAAAAGGGTAAAGTCCAAATCAGCGAGTTTCTCTCCTGTATTAGGAGGCGTTACCGGTGGTGTTACAGGTGGAACCGTTGGATTCTCCGTTGAGTTTTTAAGTCTCAAACTGGAAGGATCAAACTCAATCCATTCCTTCACTGAACGGTCTGGATCGGTATCTACATACCATGGAGAACTGCTATTAAATCCAAACTCCGTATTTACATTTTGATGAAAATCATAAACATCGAAGCTTACAGTCCCGGAAGTTTTCCCAGAATCCACCTCTATTTTTGCGGGAACTGTTTCCCCGTTTTGTTCAACTAAAAATTTCGAAAGACCTTGAGATTCCGCAAACTTAAATGAAAAATGGTATTTTCCATCCTTAATGATCAAATCTCCAGGATAGGTATAGTTTGTTTTGAAGCTTGAATCCCTAGTGCTACCGCTGACTGTCTTTCTTAAAGGTTTGTAATCAATCAGGTATTCTCCATCTGCATAGGTCGCATCAGTAGTGGTCACAGCATTGGTAGGCTCAGCATATGTGCTGGGCACTTCTACCGGAATCTCATAAGTAGCATAAGTAGCACTAGTGACTGTAGTGCTTAAATCGGGCAAATTCAACGAAGTGAACTCATCCTCAGGTGTTGCTCCTACGTACGGTGAAAATAAAGAAAACAACATTAAAACAGCAGCAAATGTCGTTATAAATTTGTTAAATCGGCTTTTCAAGGTGATGTATCCCCCTACTTAAAATATACTCATTTGGAGCTTTGAAACTAAGCTCCAAATGAGTATTCAATTCAAAATTATATTTTCAAAAAGAAGTCTTAGATATCGCTGTCGTCGAATTGGAATTGAACCACATAGTCGTGATCGTACGGAATACCACCAGTGTATTCTGCAGGCACACTTACATGCAGTTTAACGTTCAATTTTTGAGACGGGCTAGTTACAGGGAATTCGACTATTCTTGTATCCCCTGATGTGCTTACTACAGTCGCATTCACATACTGACCGCTTTGTTGAGTTTTGAATTCAGTAACCCAAGCACTTTTGGTAATAGCTACTCTCACTTTATATTGACCATTCGTAACAATCAGTGTGGCTGGTTTTTTCACATAACCATTTGTATCCATGTAGGATGGCTGAGTGGTTCCATCTTTATAAACGGTATAAGGCAATTGATACGTTCCATTAGGCAAAGCCGCATTCGCTTTATTGGCAGAAAATGGAGCTAGTACCACAAAAACAAGCGCTGCCATCAGTACAGTAAGCATTACTTTTTTCAAAGACAATTTTTCCATACGATTCATAATCATGTTCATGTTTTTAATCTCCTTTTACGTTTTATTTTGGATTAGATTTCGTCGAACTGCAGTTGTACATCGTACTTGCCTGTGTAGCCGATTACTGGAATTGTGATCTCAGCGTAAGCATTCACTTTTGCATTCAGATCAGCAACTTCGAATTCCACTACACGAGTGTTGCTAGCAGTATCTGTGCTTACTACAGTCGCATCTTGCAGTACGCCATTTTGCTCTACTTTGAACGTTGTAATCAGATTGCTGCTTTTCACAGTCAGACGAACGACATTTTTGCCATTAGCTACTGTAACCTGAGCAGGCTTCGTCAGGTAGCTATCCAATCGAGAAGTCTCATTGGTTTGATCCTTCAGAACGGTATAGTCTACGTTATACGTGCCGTCGGCTGCTGCTGCCGCTTTAGCTGAGAATGGAGCAACGAGGGCAAAAACAAGCGCTGTCATGATCAATGCGACGAATACCTTCTTAAAAGAAAATTGCTCAAAGCGATTCATTACCATATTCATATCTACACACACTCCTCAATTTTTTATGCTTGAATTTATGTTGATTTTATGAACGATAAAGATGGCTTGAATTTACTTCTTGGAAGATTTAGTTAATTTCGCTGGCTGAACGGCTGTTACTTTTTTGACGCTTTTGGAATCAAAAGCGAAGCGGATCGTATAGTCATGATCGTAGTTATACGCAGGGACAGTAACATGAATTTTAGAGATTAGCGGGCTGTTCACACTCGTAATTGGAAATTGTACGGTGCGGGTATCGGTTTTGGCATCCTTATGGATGACCTTTGTATCGATGATTTTGCCTTTGTAATCTACTTTAAACCCGGTTGTCCATTCGCTATGATTCAGCTTAATTTGCATGGTCATTTGACCTTTTTTTACATACAACTTAGCTGGTTTTTCAAAATAATCATTAGCCATGGACACCGAATCATTTTCTGCCTTGAGGATATTGTATTTGAGCGTGTATGTACCATCCGCCAATTTTGGAGAAGCCGCAGCGGCTACTACAGATGACGAAGTTGGCCAAAAGCTCAGCACACTCACCAGCAGAAACACAGCAATAATTGCAGAATACCCCTTCTTCATTATGACAGCAGTCCCTCCCCACGAGAATTTAAGTAATTGATTATCATTCTCAATTGATAATTAAAAAAAATAGCTCTTTTTGAGCCGTGTCTTCCCACCTTTCTATTCCAGAATTTCGCAAAATAAAGTAAACCCATCACCAATATATCTTACACTTTTCGAAAATGTCAATATGTATTTGCATGTACATAACCCCTTGATATATGCTATTTTTTAAGAAAAATTTGTAGTTCCTTCTTCTATAATTCGAATATACCCCTTTTATTTTTAGTTCAAAATTTATTTAAAAATTTGCTTTTTTCAATTGACAATCCCCAGTGATATTCATTATCATTCTCTTATACATAAATGAAAATGATTATCATTATTGTTTAACTCGAAAATTGCAGGAGGAATAACATGAAATCTTATGTGTTGTGGTCGTCCGCAGCGCTTTTATTGGCAGTTACCGGATGTAGTAATGGTGCCTCGACCGCAGATCACAAACCAACCAGTGCATCCGTATCTGCCACTTCTGGTACGACAAGCGGTGCGGCGATTCAAGTTACTGATTTTTCAAAACGGACGTTGGCGTTTCAAAAGGTCCCACAACATATCATTGCGCTCAGCAATGGCGATCTGGATATCATATACGCATTGGGTGGAACTGCCGTGGGCAGGCCCAACTCCAATGGACCTGCCATCGTACCTGCTGCTGAGAACGTTCAGCAAGTAGGCTCCACTCATGAAGTCGATCTGGAGAAAATTACGATGCTCAAACCGGATGTCGTGCTAGGCAATTATCCTATGAATGAAAAAGACATTCCAGCCATTGAAGGAGTCGGTTCACAGCTGCTGCTGACGGGAGCCAATTCAGTTCACGATATTCAGTCGCAAATTACGCTGTTCGGACAATTACTGCAAAAGCAGGCTCAGGCCGTGAAGCTGAACCAGCAAATTGACCAACAAGTAGCTAAGCTGCAAAAGGAAACCGCTTCTGCCTCCAAACCGAAGGTGTTGCTGGTCTACGGAGCCCCGGCTACGTATATGTCGGCATTGCCAAATTCACTAAGTGGAAACATTCTGGAAGCTGCGGGTGGCTCGAACATCGCCGCTGATTTTCCGGGCCTGCAAAATTTCCCGCAATATGCGCAGCTGAACACAGAACGCATCATACAGGCTGACCCTGACTACATCTTCATCATGACCCATGGCAATACGGAAGATGTTAAAGCCGCATTTATAAAGGAAATGCAGGAAAATGCAGCCTGGAACGGAATCCGAGCAGTCAAAAACAATCAGGTCCAGGTTTTACCTTCAGACCTGTTCGGTACGAATCCGGGTACACGTGTCACTAAAGCGCTGGATTTGATGCATCAAAAGCTGTATCCGGCGAAATAGGTGATGGAGATGAACAAACTACAGCGCGCCAGAAGACGCACCATCGCCTGGATTACCCTTCCGATTCTACTGCTGGCCGTCTCTGTGTACGGTCTGGCCTACGGTTCGGTGTCGATTCCACTTCAAGAAATCAATCATGTTTTGCTACATAATGATGATTCTACATATCGCACGATCCTGATGGATCTCCGGCTACCCAGAGTATTAGTAGGTTTACTCGTAGGAGCTTGTCTTGCAGCTTCCGGAGCACTTCTTCAAGGTGTTATGAAAAATCCATTGGCTGACCCTGGCATTATTGGTGTATCGGCTGGAGGTGGACTTGCCGCCGTCATTACGATGGTGATGCTTCCACATCTCAGCTACCTTCTTCCGATAACCGCCTTTTTGGGAGCCTTTCTGAGCGCAATCGTCATTTATCTGCTGGCTTGGGACCGAGGGGCATCGCCTGTTAAAATTGTGCTCGCTGGCGTTGCGATCAACGCGCTGCTGGGCGCACTCACTAACGGCGTAATGGTCATGTACAGCGACCGCGTACAGGCCGTTCTTCCTTGGCTATCCGGCGGATTAAACGGACGAAGCTGGCATCATCTAGAGTTCATGGCTCCTTACGCCATCATTGGATTAATCGCCTCTTTCTTTGCGATTAAACCTGCTAATTTACTGCTGCTGGGCGACGATTCAGCACAGCTGCTGGGCCAGCGAGTAGAGCTTCAACGCATGCTCATTATCCTGCTTTCTGCCCTGCTTGCCGGTACAGCAGTCAGTGTAGCCGGGTTGATCGGCTTTGTAGGACTGGTCGTTCCCCATGTCATACGGCTGCTGATCGGGGAAGATTATCGGTTCCTCCTTCCCCTTTCCATTGTGGGCGGCGGAACGCTGGTTGTTCTCGCAGATACGGTGGCGCGATCCTGGTTTGACCCGATTGAACTGCCTGTAGGTATTTTGCTGGCCGTCATCGGGGCACCGTTCTTCTTAATCCTGCTCAAGAAACGGGGGAGTTTCGGATGACAGCCATTCAGGGTAAGCATATCTCCTTACAACATGGGTATTTCAAGCTGGACGATGTGAATATCACCTTGCCCGCTGGTCAGCTCACTGCGATCGTCGGACCGAACGGTTCAGGCAAGTCCACGCTTTTGCGGATCATGACCCGGCTGCTCAAGCAGGATCAGGGTCAGGTTTCCGTCCTCGGCAAGCCCGTGCAGGAATACAAGCGGCGTGATTTTGCCCAGACGATTACAATGCTACCGCAAATGAAGGATATGCTGCCGTTATTGACGGTCCGCGAGCTGGTCGCTTACGGAAGATCTCCTCATGCCAAGGGCTTGAGGGTACGCCATACCGGACAGGACCAGCAAATCGTGGACCATGTCATGAAGATCACGGGCATACAGCCCTATGCAGATCGGATGTTCCATACTCTATCGGGAGGTGAACAACAAAAAGCACGAATTGCAATGGCCTTGGCCCAACAAACAGGTATTCTTTTGCTCGATGAACCGACCACTTTTCTGGATATCGCCCACCAATTTGAAGTTATGGATATGCTGCGGCGTATCAATCACGAGTCCGGCTTGACGATTGTTATGGTACTGCATGATTTGCAGCAAGCTGCGGCCTATTGTCATCATATGATTGCACTTAAAAAGGGACGAATCGCCGTTGCCGGCGAACCCCGTGAGATTTTGACGTCTGCTTTTCTTCGCGACATTTATGAAATGAACGCTACCATCAAATTTGAGGATGGCTATCCGGTTATTATACCGACCATACCACATCATTCAGGAGGAATTTAATATGGTTATCGTTACAAATACATCTAAAATCACACCGGGCAATGCACATTTACTCATCGAAAGATTTAACAAAGAAGGAAAAGTTGAAAAAATGGAGGGCTTTCTCGGTCTGGAAGTACTGCTGACTGAAAACACGAAAGATTATGAGGAAGTAACCATCAGTACACGCTGGAAAGAAAAAGAGAACTTCCAAGGCTGGACGAAAAGCGAAGCGTTCCGCGAATCCCATAGCCATCGTCAAATTCCGGACTATATTATTGAAAATAAAATCACGTTCTATGAAGTTAAAATCGTTCGTCATCCCATCGCCAACAGCGATTCCTCTTTGGCAAGTGATTCCGAAGCAGTTTAATCCTGCATTATAGCTAAAAACAAAAAAAGCGACTCCGCAGACAATATCAATTGTCCGCAGAGTCGCTTTTTCTATAAGGATTATGTCGAATTCCTCAGATTGTAGTTGAGCAGCGACGTCCAATTTTCAGCGTCTCTCCGTGCCCCAGAACATGAATGCGTTCCTTCGCAATACCCATACGCTCACGCTCCGCTTCGAGACGATCCAGCGCCTCTCTTGGCGTATCATCCGCCAGCTTGAAGGCTCCGTAGTGCATCGGAATCATCTGATCTGCGCCGCAATCTACAAACCCTTGCAATGCCTCCTCCGGTGTCACATGCTGCGAGGTCATGAACCATTCCGGTTCATACGCACCAATCGGCATAAAGGTCAGGTCAATGGCAAAGCGCTCGCCAATCTCCTTAAACCCACGAAAATATCCAGTGTCTCCCACAAAATACAACGTCGGTGTATGCTCTGAATCTGTATTCGAATGAGGATGAGGTTCCGTGACGGACGTGGCAGAGCCAATCACCTGCTGCTCATTTTGCAGAACGTATCCCCCCCAATGCGAAGTGTTCGTATCAAACGGCGTGCGTCGTGTCCAATGCTGGGCTGGAACAAACGTAAATCGCACCCCTCCTACCGTAAAATGCTCCCACCATTGCAGCTCATGACAGTTACGAAAACCTTTGCGGATCATTTTCGCCTTTAACCCCATGGGTACGAGCATCAGCGTATCTGCACGATATAATTTCCGCAACGATTCTAAATGTAAATGATCATAATGTGAATGAGACAGCAGAATGATGTCCAGTGGTGGTACATCCTGAATACGAATGCCGGGCGGAGCCAACCTTTTATCAAGAGCCATACGCTCTGCCCATACCGGATCGGTGACGATATTCAGCCCAAGATACTGGATGAAAAAGGTGGAATGTCCCACCCAGGTCGCTGTCGCCATCTCCCGATTGCTATGCAGGAACTCCAGCTCCGGGGGATGGTTTGGCACAACGAATGTATAATCCTTTATTTTGCTGCGTCGCTCCTGCCGCCATTGTCTGAATTGCTTGATTGTTTTATCGGTATTTACATGATCCATATTGTTAAAACGAACTTTGGGCATGATGCAGCTCCCTCCCTGATGAACCCGTTTTCCAAAAAACGCAGCGGTTCAATTTAACTATATATTGTCACTCGAGTGTGAACATAAAATGATGCAACATCCTGATATATGTAAAGTATAATTCAATCACGTCTGTAAAGGAAATTCTGCGATAATACAGCAAAAACAGACCTCCCGAATCAATCAGGAAGGCCTGTTCCACCTGTTGTTGTCAGTCTTGTGGATTTTTAAAGCGTGCCGAATAAATAAACAAAAACACAATCGCCACGACAATAATGATAGGTGACTCGTACATAATCGTAAAATGCTCGAAAGCAGCCACTCTAACTCACCCTTTCTTCCCTTCATGTCCGCGCACATATTTTGCATCGAACAGAAACAATCTTAATATCAGGATTAGCGAAGGGATCAGCACCAGCAGACCCGCAACAAACGCCGTAATCAATGCATACGCCATCGTAGAATTTGTAAAGCTGTCGTAGACATTAATGTAGGGATACAGAACATACGGGAGATGCGAGCGGCCGTAGCCATACCAGGCAAATGCAAATTGCAGCATCACCAATATGAATGAAACCCCTAGATGCCGCCGCTGCCATACCAGATAAACTGCTCCCGCAAAGCATATGAAGGATGCAACAAACATCCAGGCTATGTTCAGCATATTGGTAAAATGATCTGGATTTTGTTTGTTAATCTGAAAAAATGCGAGCAGACTCGCCAAAATCGTAGGAGCACTCCAGAGCAACGCGTACCCTCGTACGATTTCGAAAGCAACCTTGTCCCCTGCCCTTTTGGCATAAAAGGACAAAAACATCGCCGAGATATACAATACACTCACCAGCGCCAGAATAATAACCGCCCACGTGTAGGGGTTGCTTAATAGCTGGCCCCATTGCAGATGAACACCTGTGCTGTTTTCTACAATAATGCCGCCTTCCGAAATGGCAAGAACCGTGGATAGTGCCGCCGGAATCAGCAACCCTGTCGCACCGTATAACGCCATGTAGACGATATTATTTTTACCGGAATGCCCATACGTATTGTATGCATAATACACTCCTCGGATGGCAAGAAGCACAATCGCAATACTGCCGGGAACGAGTAACGCCGTACCATAGTAATATGCCGCATCCGGGAAGAACCCGTTTAATCCCACCACAAAAAAGATGAGAAATACGTTTGTTACCTCCCACACCGGGGACAGATACCGTTGAATGATATTGTGGATTTTGTTCTGGTGGCCTGTTAACACACTGTAAAAGCTGAAAAACCCTGCACCAAAATCAATGGATGCCACAAGCAAATATCCGAACAGGAACGTCCACAAAATGGCGATACCTACAATCTCATAGCTCACTTGCCTTCAGCCCCTTCCAGGCCCAGCTGCCTTATCTCTTCTACCGCATCCTTATTGCGGAATAGCTTGCTGAGTACCTTAATGGCCGAGAAACACAACACCAGATACAAAATAACAAACAACACCAGCATCCACCCGACACTCGTAGAAGTGGTCGCTGCTTCGGAGACTTTCATATATCCGCGTAAAATCCACGGCTGTCTACCGACCTCCGCAAACATCCATCCGAGCTCAATAGCTACCATCGCCATCGGCCCCACCAGAATGAGCGCCAACAGCAGCCATCTGGGGTATGGTTTGCGACCTGGCAAACGCTTGCGGATCAGATATAACAGTGGAATGACGAGAATCAGCACCCCTGTAGTGATTTTGAGGTCAAACATATAATGGATAGACAGTGGCGGACGCTCATCTACGGGATAATCATTTAAGCCCTTGACCTCCGTACTGGGCAGGTTCCCGGCCAACACACTAAGTGCATAAGGCACTTTCAGCGCATACTTGATTTCACCGTTCTTATCCATATATCCGCCATATACGAAGGGCGCGTGCGTCATCGTATCAAAATGCCATTCGGCGGCGGCCAGCTTCTCTGGCTGATATTTGGCCAGAAATTTACCGGATGCGTCTCCAATCATCACGGTACTGATGGCAAACACAATGGTACAGGTGGCAGTCAGCTTCAGCGCCTTTTTGAAATAAGGGTGATTACGTCCCCTCAGCATGCTGTAAGCCGCCAGTCCCATCAGCACCCCAGCGCTCAATGTATACGAAGAAGCCAGTACATGAGAAACTTTAGTCGGGGTAGCCGGATTTAGCATGGCCTGGATGGGATGAATATCAGTCATGACTCCATTTTTGAGTGTAAAACCTTGAGGTTGGTTCATGAACGAGTTCACAGTCGTAATAAAAACCGCTGATGCAGATGAGGCAATCGCTACCGGGATGAGCAGCATCAGGTGAAAATATTTGCTTTTAAACCGATCCCAGGTATACAAGTAGATGCCCAGGAATATAGCTTCGATGAAAAAAGCAAACGTCTCCAAAAACAGGGGCAGCGCAATCGCTTGTCCAGCCACCCGCATAAAGGTGGGCCAAAGCAAGCTGAGCTGTAGACCAATGGAGGTGCCTGTAACGACACCCACGGCAACGGTAATGACAAACCCTCGCGCCCACCGTCGGGCCAGCAGTGTATAATGCGGATCACCGGTTCGCAGCCCACGCCATTCTGCTAGTGCAATCATTAAGGGTACGCCAACGCCGATGGATGCAAATACGATATGAACAAACAGGGTAATTCCGGTCAGCATCCGGCTTAGCAATACAGGGTCCAGTGAAGACAAATGGGTTTCACTCCTTTATTTCACATTTTAAACATCGCGGATCACTCTGGATTACCAACTAAGGAGTCAAGCGAGCTATGCTTTTAATTACGGCATATAGCATAATGGCCGCAATTACTATACATACAATAATGAGCGTTCTTTCCTGCTTGCGGAACATAGGAACGCCTCCTTCACTTATCTATTGGCGCATTTTGGTAACCTATTCACAGTTTGGTTCATTCTTCCGAGTTTTAACCCTGCTTCTGTATTGAATGTAGCCGTATTTCTTTTTAGATATTGTCTTATGCATTTCAATACGTTATATTGATATATAGTTAGATAACCTAATTATATGAAAAGAGTGACCTTATGCCACCAAAACAAAGTAAGCGGGACACCGTCCAGCAACCCCTTCCCCGTCTGGGTCCAGAACCTTATCTGGAGTTAATGGATCAAACTGCCCTTGCAGGAACGGACCGACAACTTGCCCGCATTGGTCTCTTCTTGCTGTGGACGGGTGATAACGTGCTGGACGCGATCGATCTAGATCTATCTGCCTACGGTCTCACAGAGAGTAAGCTAGATCTGTTGTTGCTGTTGACACTGCACCAATCTCAGGCTCAGATGAGCCCCTCTATGATTGCCGACCGTCTGGGAATCCGTCGTGCATCTGTTACATCAATCTTGGACTGGACAGAGCAACGAGGATGGATTATCAGAGAACATAATTCTACAGATCGACGCAAAATTCATGTACGCATTACAGAAGCGGGGACTCATCTTGTACAGCAGGTGCTTCCTGTATTTTGGTCTTCCTGTGCTTCTCTAGCGAGTATTTTGGAGCCAGAGGAGCAGGTCGTTTTTTCGCGGATTATAGAAAAAATCCATCATCATATGGAAGGCAGATTGGGGGTGGGCAGATAAATTTTTTTAAACATATAATTAGGTTATCTAATATATTTAATTGTGCGTATCAACAAGCTGCTTATTTTATGATCAAGGAGTGTTCAATTGATGAGTAAATTACGAACCAATCATACCGTTATACAGAAAGAAAATGTGGCTCTCCCTTATGCATGGATGACTGTAATCCTATGCTGGTCAGCGGTTGCCGTTATGTCCAGCCTGTATGTGACGATCCCTTTGGTCCCTCTTTTTGCTAAAGTGTTTGGAAAAACGCTTGCTGAAGCAGCCCTGCCGGGCAGTATCTTTTCCTTAGGCTTTGCGGCGGGATGTCTTGTTTATGGTGGATTGTCTGACCGCTTTGGACGAAAGCAGGTTATCGTCACCGGACTGCTCGCATTAACGATTATTTCGTTATCCCTCAGCCTAACCAGTCAGTATTCTGTATTAGTTACACTGCGCTTGCTTCAGGGTTTAGCTGCGGCCACCTTTTCTCCCGTTGCTCTTGCATACGCTGTCGATATGTTCCCGACCGAAAAACGGGTAACGGCTATCGGCTTTATCAGCACCGGTTTTCTAGTAGCAGGTATCGCTGGTCAGGTATTTAGTATTGTCATTAGCGAGCAAATGGGGTGGAATCCGGTATTTCGGATGCTAGGCATTTTATATGCAATTACCTTCCTAATCGTCCTTTTTTTCCTGCCTAAAACCCCCTCCCCTCAACGAGGTGTTCGCATTTGGTCAGCTTTCAGTCAGTTGGGGACCGTTCTGCGCTCGTATCCTTTATGGTTAAGCTATACGGTTGCTTTTGTTCTCCTGATGTCCTTTGTGAGCATGTATACGGTTTTGGGTAGCTATCTTGGCGGCCCTGAATTTGGCCTGAATAGCCGACAGATGCTTTATGTCAGATCCGCTGGTATCATCGGCATGCTCCTTTCACCATTCGCCGGAAAGCTAGCCCAGAAATACGGTGTGCACCTTATATTACGTACAGCTCTTATTCTTTCCATTCTGAGTTTGGCGCTGATGGGAATGACACACTCTCTTATGACTATCGTGGTGTTGAGTGTATGCTTTGTCAGCGGCATTGCCCTGAGTGTTCCTTCACTCATAGCAATCGTCGGCCAGCTCGGCGGCGCAGCGAGGGCTATAGCTGTCTCACTATATACCTTCATCCTGTTTGCCGGTACAAGTCTAGCTCCTGTGCTTTCCATTCGCTTGATGGATAATGGCGGTAATCAGACGACTACATTTATGCTGCTGGCAGCTGTTCTGTCTCTAGGCTTTATCGCCTCCCTGCTCATTCGCAACCACCAGAACGATCCGCTGAAGCGGAATGCATAGACAGCATCAAACTATAAACCAAACTTAAAAGCTACCTATAGCGCCACTGCGCAGTCGGATGGTGCTTCCCATCGCCACCGCTACGCTTGCACAGCACCATTCCGCCACTCCGTTTTCATGTTAATTTTTCGAGTTCGGCTTATATAGCATCCTGTTTTTATTAAAAAAACCTCCATATTCATCAGCCATGTTCACATGAATTAGTGTGAGATATGTCATTGTGTTTTCCTCGGAAACACGAACTTCTCTTTGGAGACATTCGCAGAATGAGTTACAATACAGATAAGCTATATATGGAGAACTTTTGAACAGGAGGCTGTACTGAGCTATGAAAATAACATCTATCGAGCCAACTCCCAGTCCGAACACCATGATGCTGCATCTGGATGAGCGACTGGAAGCGGGTATCCGCAGAACATATACACGGGACAATGAGCGTTCCGCTCCTCCATTTATCCGGCGCATGCTGGGCATTGAAGGGGTCAAAAGCGTGTTTCACACGACCGACTTTGTGGCCCTTGACCGCAAAGGGAATGCAGACTGGTCCACCATTTTGGGTCAAGTCCGGGATCGGCTAGGCGAGGAAGGCGCTGACGCCAATTGGGATTTGCCAGAGGAAACCTCTGGAGAAGCATTTGGCGAGGCACAGGTTTTTGTGCAATTTTTTCGCGGCATTCCTATGCAAATTCGAGTCAAGGCGGGGCAGCAGGAGGAACGAATTTCCTTGTCCGACCGCTTTGTGCAAGCCGTTACCCGTGTAGCGAGTGCAACGCTGATTAAGGAACGCAAGCTGAGTGATTACGGCGTCCGCTATGGTGAACTACCGGACATTGCACGCGAGGTCGAGCAGGAACTGGAAGCTGCCTTTCCGCAAGAGCGGCTGGAGCAGATTATCCAACAGGCGATTGCCCACGGCGCAAACAACAGCGAATTCGTGGAGGAACGCCGCGAGTGGAGCGATGCCGAGTTGGGGCAGGCCCTGCAGCACGAGGATTGGCGCACACGCTACGCTGCGCTGGATCGGCTGGAACCGACGCCCGAGCATTTGCCGCTTATCCGGCAAGCGCTGCATGACGACAAAATGCAGCTGCGGCGGCTGGGCGTCGTCTATCTGGGCGATATTCGCTCACCGGAGGCGATGGATCTGCTAGCCGAGGCACTGCGCGATCCTTCAGCGGCAGTACGCCGCACCGCAGGCGACACGTTGTCGGACATCGGCGACCCGGTCGCTACCAGCGCAATGATCGGAGCCCTGTCGGATAGCAGCAAGTTGGTGCGCTGGCGGGCGGCACGTTTTTTATACGAGGTTGGAACTGAGGATGCGCGTGATGCGCTGGAGAAGGCCGTCGATGATCCCGAATTCGAGGTTAGTCTACAGGCTAAAATGGCGCTGGAGCGCATCGAATCAGGCGAACAAGCGGCGGGAACAGTTTGGCAGCAGATGGCCAAGCGGAACTCTTAATTTAAGATTCTACGAGTGATTTTCAAAAAATTGTCGATTGTCAGAAGATGTACAGGTACGATATACTGTAGTTCGCTATACAATAAAATATCATGTCATACACCTCATCAACCCTGTTTTATGATGAGGTAGAGGTCGCGGATGTAATCAGTACACCGGAGGAGACGATAAGAGCCGTCTGAGATTCCAGTGGAAAGGTACACCCGCCGAAGTATGCGGAGCTGACTCTTTGTAAATACTCCGAATGCTGGGGCTGCTAACCGAAAGGAGCAGAACTGTCACACGCTGTCCTAACACAGACACGTGTGTTGAGCTATCTTGTTATAGAAGAAGGTATGGTGCGGAATGCATAGACAAGACCGCAGGCGTATTCCCTGCGGTTTTTTGATTTATATACTCCCCCTCCTTCTGGCTCTTGCCCTGACATGAAATACAATTTCATGAAGGAGTGTTTGAACGTGCAACACAAAGCAACACCTGACGCAACCTTGCGTAAAAGTCTCAAAGCCCGCCATATGACGATGATCGCCCTCGGCGGCTCTATCGGAACAGGTCTGTTCCTCGCCAGTGGAGGCGCGGTTGCCGAAGCTGGACCCGGTGGTGCCCTGCTGGCTTATGCAGCAGTTGGTCTCATGGTCTACTTCCTCATGACCAGCCTCGGTGAGTTGGCTACATTTATGCCTGAATCTGGCTCTTTTAACACCTATGCAGGTCGCTTCGTCGATCCGGCTTTTGGTTTCGCCATGGGCTGGAACTTCTGGTACAACTGGGCGGTGACGATTGCTGCCGAATTGGCAGCAGCGACCGTGCTCATCAAATACTGGTTCCCGGAAAGCCACTCTGCCTGGTGGAGTCTGTTATTCCTAGCCGTAATCTTCGCGCTGAACGCGTTGACCGTCAAAGGCTACGGTGAGTCTGAATACTGGTTCGCCATGATTAAAATTGTGACCGTCGTCATCTTTTTGACTGTAGGTGTGCTGATGATCTTTGGCATTATGGGTGGCCCTGCGATCGGCTTTGCCAACTTCACGGTAGGAGACGCCCCGTTCCATGGCGGATTCTTTGCTGTATTGGGCGTATTCATGGCAGCGGGCTTTTCCTTTCAGGGAACGGAGCTGATTGGGGTAGCCGCTGGAGAGAGCGAAAATCCGCGTGAAAATGTGCCGAGCGCCATCCGTCAAATCTTTTGGCGCATCCTGTTCTTTTATATTCTCGCGATTCTCGTGATTGGATTGATCATTCCGTACACTAATCCGAATCTGCTGCGGGGAGACATCAGTGACATCGGGGTCAGCCCGTTCACGCTCGTATTTGAAAAAGCAGGGCTTGCGATTGCTGCTTCTGTTATGAACGCCGTTATTTTGACTTCCGTATTGTCGGCAGGTAACTCGGGTATGTACGCGGCAACTCGGGTACTGTACGCTTTGGCACGGGAAGGTAAAGCCCCGCGTTTCCTCGGACATATCAATAGACGCGGCATTCCTATGAACGCGCTTCTGATCACGACCGCTGTCGGTATGCTGGCCTTTCTCGCCTCTCTGTATGGAGACGGTGTAGTCTATAACTGGCTGCTGAATGCCTCCGGAATGTGTGGATTTATTACGTGGGTCGGGATTGCGGTCAGCCATTATCGTTTCCGTCGTGCCTTTACTGCACAGGGTCACAGTCTAAGTGAGCTGCCATACAAAGCCCGCTGGTTCCCGTTTGGGCCGTTGTTCGCCTTCGCTCTGTGTATCATTGTCATTATCGGGCAAGGGGCGGATGCCTTCACCGGACAGGAGATTGACTGGAAAACGATGATCGCTACGTATATGAGTGTGCCGCTGTTCCTTCTGCTGTGGCTCGGCTACAAATGGATCAAACGTACTAAAATCGTTCCGTTAAAAGAATGTGATTTGAGTCCAGATGCTTCTTCGGATAAATAATAGAAAACAGTAAAAAAAGCCCGTCTCCACATATCAGGGAAAACACGCTGGTAAACCTGGTCCAAGACCGTTTATCCGCATTTTCACCTGTATATGCCCGGAGACGGGCTTTTTCTGTTTATTTGGAGGAAGGTTCCAATGAAGCTGACAAAGACATGGATAAGGCACGACGACTAAAAATACCGTATATAACAGCAATCAGCGTCAGCACTGCAGAAAACAAGTACAAATTAACGATGCCCAGATGATCTGCAATCCAGCCCATTAACAGCAGCGATATACAAAAGGTCAAACTTGTCAGTGTGGCCTGGGCAGACAGCACCTTGGGCAAATCATGTACGGACACACTCATTTGCATCATCGTGCGGCGGGATACGACGGACATTTCCGCAGGTAGTCCCATCAACAACACGATAAGCAGTGTCAGCGGCGGTAATGTGTTCAGTGCATACCACGCTGTCAGCAGCCCGTAGCCTACCATCCCCGCCAGCATGGCGGGCAGCAGTCTACGCTGCAAATGCTTGACGCAGGCGAGGACAACGATGCCGCCGCCAATCGCTCCTGCAAAATACGCTGCATTGATGTATCCCCACCATGCCTCGCTCTTGTGCAAAACCTGCTGAGCGAAAGCAAGCGTGAACGCGCCTACCCAAACCGAACCCCCTAGAAGGTCAATCATATCCATAAAAATAAGAGCTTTCAGTCTGCGACTGGCTCCGATGAGGCTCCAGCCTTCACGGAGTATTTCCTTTTTACGTTTGGGAGGTAGTGCGGTGCTCTCTGATTCCGGGCCATACAGTGTATCTTCCAACCGTGCAGGAGGCAAGTCATGATGCCCTTGCCCGGACTCAGTTACAGCTTCGGAAACTGAGACATCTCCACCTCGCACCCTTGTTCCAGGTTGCAGCAAATAATGGGCTTTGCCCTCTAGTGGATCTCGAATCAGGCTGGTGAAGATCATTGCTACCATATACAGCCCGCCAGCCACCAGTAGTGTTTTTTCCGAGCCTAGCATGGCTACGAGCACACCACTAAGCCCCCATCCCGCTAATTGCACCGTCTGGTCGCTGACCGATACCAGACTGTTTGCCCGCATGAGTCCTTCCCCAGACGCAAGGCGGGGAATCAGCGCATTACGCGCAGGCGTGGTCCATCCGTCCAGAAAGGACATGGCTGCCACCAACGTAAACACCATCACCCATATCGGCTCCGTACCCGCTGACCACAAGTGGCCCAGCAGAACAGCAAAGAAAGCCAATTGCCCGAACTGAGAAACGAATAAAATAAAAGGAAGCTGGAATCGGACCAAAATGAGCGGTGCTAAAAAGCCGCTGATCATCTGTGCCCCCATTCGCAGCAACGGGACGAGTACCGAAGAGAAGATCGAGTCCGTTTCATGAAAAACCAGAGACACAAGTGCCATAATGTAAAGAATGTCGGCCGCATTGGACATAGTCTGCGTGCCAAGCAAGTAGGTAAAGGAACGCTTGTGCATATAAATAGAATACTCCTTTGTTAATGTAGCTTTTTACAGCAAGATGATTAGGTCCATTTCAGGGTTACACGAAGATTGCCGGTACTTCCTAGATCCGTAATCTGATAGGAAATGGATTTTAAACCGAGTTGATATAAGGATTGTAAATCCTCCTTGAGACTTCGCTCCGTTCCCTGATAGGCAAAGGTAAGTGTCGTCCCTCCCTTATTTACAATCTTACGCACCTGTTCCTTAATGTCGGCGGATGTTTTAACCAGACCCTTGCCGTCTTGCAGCGGATATTCGAGGGTATTGTACAGTTTTTGATACACAGCAGCCTTTGATCCTCCGGTAGCCACCAGAACTGATAAGGTTTCACGATACGATGTATTCGCCTGAGGATACGGCTTTACCCATGAGTGATCCCGTCGCATTTCGGTATCCGTCAACAGATAATATGAAGTGCTTACCTCGTTCGCGCGATCCGGGGTTGGATCATCCCATGTCGTATCCATGTGATACCATCGATCATCTAATAAAACAAGATTCCAGGCATGCAGCTGGCCCCCTGCTCTTCCTTCCACAATCCGGTTCGTAATGCCTGCACGTTCCAGCATTTTATAGGCCAACAGTGAATAACCCTGACAGACTGTGCTTCCCGTTTTCAGGCCATCATAGGCTGTGTACTTTTGTTGTGCTTCATCATACTTCAGGCGAACGACGATCCAATCATGAATGGCCTTTACCTTCTCATGATCCGTCATTCCCTTCGTAATAATATCCCCCAGCACTGCTTTAACTGTGCTATCCACATATGCTGTCTGTTCCTTCGTCTCCCGGTAGCTTAGACGAATCGTAACCTGAGCGGAGGTCGTTGTGCCTGTATAGCTGAATGCGTAGCTTTTGATCGTATAATTCACATACGGATCGCTCTCCATGGCCTGTTGGATGGCCGTCTGTAATTGTTGCTTGAGACCGTTCACTCGCCCTTGATATGTAAAGGTCAGCGTTTCACTCCGCGTAGCCATTGCCTGTAAAAGCTTGTTCTGAAGCTGCTGCGATGATACGGATGGAGCCGGCTTGGTCGATGCCGCATACACATTGCTACCCCACTCCACAGCCTGCGGCAGCAACACAGCCAGCGCTGCACCCGCAACCAGACATTTTACAAGCCTAACCCCGATTTTTCTGTTCATACAGAGCGTTCCTGCCCTTCTTAGCATAGTTGTAAACAGCTATATCTTACCATAAAAACAGTTGCCCCAAACGCTCTAGTTTTGTCGGTTGCAGACGAGTAAGGGAGCAGTTCAAGACAGGGTGTGACATTATACTCGCCTATATAACAGATGGGACAATGAGCAGACTTGTCGTTCGCAGAGAGTTTTATCACAGCAATCTAGGTTTCCTCATGATATGGTACTGGCATCGGAAGTAAATGATATTGATTCTCATTCTAGATCAGAAAGGCTGAGCACCATGCCAGAATGTATCTCACTCCTTCGTACGCCACTGGGTCAGACTGTGCGTTTGCAATCTCTTGCCCCTCTTCATCCCTCATTGCGCCGCCGCTTAACAGATATGGGTATCAACGAAGGTTCCATCATACGATTAAAGAAAATCAGTTTATTGGGCGGTCCTATCGTCATTGAATGCAACGGCCAGCTGGTTGGCCTCCGTCAAAATCAAGTGAAGCAACTGGAGGTTGTTCCAACATGGACATGATCGCTCTATTCGGTAATCCCAACACAGGAAAAACCTCATTATTCAACAAGCTGACTCGTACGTATGCAGAAGTAGGAAACTGGTCCGGCGTCACAGTGGAAAAGAAAACAGGAATCCTGCGTGACAAGTCTGCCGTATTGGTGGATTTGCCGGGCGCCTACTCTTTACTCCCTCTTTCGCTGGATGAAGGTGTCGCAACTCGATATTTGCTGGAAGAACCTCCTACGGCCCTGATCAACATTGTGGATGCCTCCCAGCTCCAGCGTAATCTCTATCTAACCGTACAACTACTGGAGTATGGCCGTCCGCTTGTACTTGGCTTAAACATGACTGACGTAGCCGATGCCACGGGTCTTCGTGTAAACAAGGAATTGTTAGCCGATCAGTTGAACGTTCCCATCATTCCTATGGTGGCGCGTACAGGCAGTGGAAGTAAGCAAATGCTCGCTTCTCTTCGGGAGGTAAGACGTACATCCAATGCTTTTCAATTGGACTACGGCCCTGCCGTTGAAGCTGCTATTACCGATATTTGCGACTTGCTGCCAAATGCACCTGTGCCGCAACTGCGGTGGGCCGCACTGCAATGTCTGGAAGGCAATCCTGTCGTCATGGAATGGATGACGAATGAGGTACAGCGTGAACAAGTAACTGTGCGCATCCACCGTTGCGAGGAAGAACTTCTCGGTGAAGGCCATGCCATCACCCCTGCTCAGCATATTCGTTCTGTACGAACAGCATGGATTGCTGATCTGTGCACCAAGGCACTCGACACCTCCAAACTCAGACCGCACAGCCTGACGGATAGGCTGGATGCACTATTAACTCACCGGTATCTGGGGATTCCGATCTTTTTGCTGCTGATGTACGCTACCTTCAAGTTCACCTTCGATTGGGCGGGTACGATCCTTTCAGATATGCTGGATGGATTTTTTTCAGGGACACTCAGCACTTGGATTTCTGAGTTACTCGTTCACTTGAACGCGTCCGCTTTTACGCAAAGTCTAGTCGTGGACGGCATCGTGGCTGGAGTCGGGGGTGTGCTTGTTTTTCTGCCTCAAATTGCTATTTTATTTCTGATAATTTCAGTGATCGAAGACTCCGGGTATATGGCACGGGTCACGATACTAATGGATCGCCTGATGCAAGCCGTTGGCTTGAACGGGAAAAGCTTCATTCCCTTTATCATCGGATTTGGCTGCAATGTCCCTGCGATTATGGCAGCACGCACCATTGAACAGCCCAGAGAACGTCTCATTACAACGTTGCTGGTGCCCTTTATGTCGTGTTCGGCCCGCCTGCCGGTATATGCGTTGTTTGCGGGTGTGTTTTTCCCAACACATGCGGCAAGCATCATCATGCTGATGTATGTGTTAGGAATCATCGTTTCACTTATACTTGCCAAAATTTTTTCCAAAGTATCCATTTTGTCGGGTGAGCCCTCCCTCTTCATCGTGGAACTTCCTCCCTATCGAGTGCCGCAGGCTCTTACACTATTCCGCAGCACATGGGAGAAGGTCAAAGGCTTCGTCCGTAAAGCTGGAACCATTATTCTTGCAGGTTCCGTTGGCATCTGGCTCTTGTCCAATTTCGGTCCGCAGGGCTTCGGGGCAGACATGGATGACAGCCTGCTTGCCACCGTTGGAGGTTGGTTCGCTCCATTACTGGCCCCTCTCGGTTTTGGCACCTGGCAAGCAGGTGCTTCCCTACTCACGGGCTTTATGGCCAAGGAAGTTGTCGTATCAACGATGAATATTATTTACCACGTTCCTGATATGCAGGGACTTGAACTACAAGTCAGACAGGCCTTTACACCGCTTGCCTCTTTTAGCTTTATGGTGTTCATTCTGTTGTATGTTCCGTGTCTGGCTACGGTAGCGGTCATTCGTAAAGAAACCCTTTCGTGGCGTTGGACCGCATTTTCTGTGATCTATCCTTTGACCGTCGCATATATCATCGCCGTCTTGATCTATCAATGTGGCAGATTATTAGGTTGGGGTTAAGTCAGGCCCTACAGTAAATAAAAGGAAGTGGATTCCATGATCAATATCATCATTTTATTGGCGATCCTCGGTTATAGTGCGTGGGTGCTGGTACGATTTTTGCGAAAAAGCCGTCAAGGCGCCTGTGCGGGGTGTTCGTCGAGCAAGTCATGTCCTGGCTGTGCCGGGAGTTCTATGAATGAAGATCATGCGAAAATCGAGAAAAGTATTTAATTCAAACTCATCATCACATGAAAAAAAAGCGGCTCCGGGGGTTTCTTACACCCGAAGCCGCTTTTCATTTACGCTCAAAACTCACCGTATTCAGCGATATACTGCCAAATGCTCACTTAGCTCTCGCGTATGCAGGTAAACTTCACGGTACAGTTCGTATAGGCCTTCATACCGTGCCACATGTTCCGGGTTTGGCGAATATCTCGCTGCTTCACGCAAAAAAGCTTCAGCACACGCTTGCAGAGATTCAAACCAGCCACTACCATAAGCAGCCAGCATGGCCGCCCCCAAGGCAGGTCCCTGCTCGCTTTCCAGCTTGATGATATCCGCATTAAAAATATCTGCCTGCATTTGCAGCCATGCCTCATTACGCGCACCGCCGCCGATGGAAATGACTTCGTTCACCGTTTTGCCCGTTCCTCTGAGAATATCAATGGATTCCTTGAGCGAAAACGTAATTCCCTCCAGTACCGCCCGTGTAAAATGCGCAAACTTATGCCCCGCATCCATCCCGATAAAGCTGCCTCGAATGGTTGCATCTGGATGAGGTGTACGTTCGCCGACGATATAAGGCGTGAACAGCAGCCCTTGGCTGCCCGGCTCAATAGAGTTCACATCTGCCAACAGTGCATCAAAAGAATGCCCTGGTGCAAAGGTATCCTTAAACCAAGTCAAGCTGTATCCGGCCGCGAGCGTAACCCCCATAATATAATAAGCATCCTGCTCACTATGATTAAAAAAATGCGCCCGCCCCTGCACATCAATATCCTTGCGTTCCTCATAAGAAAGTACAACCCCTGAGGTGCCGATACTGCACAGGGTGCGGCCTTCGCTCAAAATGCCGGCGCCAATCGCGCCACATGCGTTGTCCGCACCACCTGCAAAGACCTTCGTTTCAGGCGAAAGCCCGCTCTGCTCCGCAATCTCCGGCAGTAGCGTACCCGTCTGATCAAAGGATTCCACTAGCGGCGGGAACAGCGACAACGGTAGGTCAAACGCGGCAGCGATCTCTTCGCTCCACTGCTTGTTCGCAATATCCAGCAGCAGCGTGCCCGCCGCATCCGAATACTCCGTCGCCAGCTCTCCTGTCAGACAGTAGCGCACATAATCCTTGGGCAGCATAAAATGTGCCGCACGGGCCAGCACGTCTGGCTCATGCTCCTGCACCCACAGCAGCTTGGGCAGCGTGAAGCCTTCCAGCGCGCGATTACGTGCGATGTTCAGCAGCTCCGATCCGAGCTTTTCTTCAATACGACGGCATTGTGCTGTTGTACGCGTGTCATTCCACAGAATAGCCGGACGAAGCACTTGGCCTTCCTTGTCAGTCAGCACAAGCCCGTGCATCTGTCCCGAAAAGCTAATACCGTCCACGGCATCTGTGCCGCCGATTCCAGCCTTCTCCACAAGCTGTTTTAGTGATGCTAACGTGCCACTGACCCAGTCCTCAGGGTGCTGTTCGCTATACCCCGCCTTTGGCTGATGGAGCGGATAAGACTGGGAGGTTTCATAAGACACCTGCCCCTTGCGGTTAACCAGCACCGTTTTGACCGCGCTGGTACCCAAATCTACGCCGATGACATAGCGTTCCTGCTCCTGATTTAGCTTCTCCTGCATTGGAGTTCCTCCTTCCCTGTTATCGTACTGCCCTTATAAGTTCTGGCACTAGTCAGCCAAAATGTATTGATTTAATGTTGCTTTCAGATATTCCTGACGACCGGATACATTTTTGCGTGGTGTTTCGTTCGCCAGAGCATATTCAGCCAGAGAAGCAAGTGTTGCTTTTCCGGATACGATGTCTGCTCCAATACCTTCTTTAAAGCTGCTGTAGCGCTTCTCAATAAAGTTTTCAAACACACGATCTTCGATCAGTTTGGCGGCTACCTTCAGTCCCTTCGCATACGTATCCATACCTGCGATGTGCGCAAGGAACAAGTCTTCTGGCTCAAATGATGCTCTGCGCACCTTGGCATCAAAGTTGATACCACCGCGGCCCAAGCCTTCATTTTGCAGCACTTCATACATAGTCAGTGTGGCATCATACAGATCAACCGGGAATTCGTCCGTATCCCAACCCAGCAGCAAATCTCCCTGATTTGCATCCAGTGATCCCAGCATGCCGTTAATCCGTGCTACACGTACTTCATGATCAAAAGTATGCCCCGCCAAAGTTGCATGATTAGCTTCCAGATTAAGCTTGAAATGCTGATCCAGATCATATTTTTGCAGGAAGGCAATCGTCGTCGCCGCATCAAAATCATACTGATGCTTAGTTGGCTCCTTCGGTTTTGGCTCAATCAGGAACTGAGCGTCAAAGCCAATTTCACGCGCATAGTCTACGGCCATATGGAACATACGTCCCAAATTGTCCTGCTCCAGCTTCAAATCCGTGTTCAGCAGTGTTTCGTAGCCTTCACGGCCTCCCCAGAAAACATAGTTATCCGCGCCCAGACGTTTGCCCACTTCCAACCCTTTTTTAATCTGAGCAGCTGCGTGTGCGTATACATCTGCATTGCAAGTCGACGCAGCTCCATGCAAATAACGTGGATGGCTAAACATGTTCGCCGTATTCCACAGCAGTTTTTTCCCCGTAGCTTTCATATGTTCCTCAATCAGATCCACGATGGTATCCAAATTGCTGTAAAATTCCTTCAATGACGCGCCTTCTGGTGCAATATCCACATCGTGGAAAGCAAAATAAGGTAAATTCAGCTTATCCAGTAGCTCAAAGGCAGCTTCTACACGTGCCTTCGCCAAATCCAGCCCGGTAAACTTGGACCATGGACGTTCCGCTGTTTCTACACCAAAAGGATCAGAGCCGCCTGCAACCAGTGTATGCCAATAGGCCATGCTAAAACGCAAATGCTCCTCCATCGTTTTTCCCGCTACAATTTCCTGTGGATTATAAAATTTGAACGCAAAAGGATTGTCGGATTGCTTGCCCTCAAAGTTAATTTTAGATACCTGTTCGAAATAAGCCATTATAAGTTCCTCCTTTATAGTAAACGTTTACAAAAACGATTCTAGCACAGCTAAAAGACTTTGTCTATTGCTTAAACTAAGTTTGTTTTTATGATATAATATCAGGAATTACACCAACAGGAAGTGAATTAACATGAATGTCACTGGCGATCAGGCGCTTGTCAAAAAGCTGAATAAATCCATTGTGCTGGAGCGTATTCGCCTTCATGCTCCGCTATCCCGGGCACAGTTATCCAGTCAAACTGGATTAAACAAGGCCACCGTTTCCAATCTGGTGGCAGAGCTCATCACCGATGGACTTGTGTATGAGACGGGATTAGGGGAATCCAGCGGCGGGCGTAAGCCTTTGATGCTACTGTTCAACAGCCGTGCAGGCTTTGTACTCGGTATTGAGGTGAGTGTACAGTACATCAAGGGCGCTCTGACCGATCTGGCAGGTACCATTGAAACTGAGCTTACCTTTTCCCTAACTCAGCATGACCCCGCCTTTGTTATGGAACAGATTCGAAAGCTCGTTCAGGAGCTCATGCAGGTCACTCCTCCCTCCCCTCATGGTATCGTCGGCATTGGGCTGGGGGTACCGGGTATGGTGGATGAAACCGGAACCGTTTTGTTCGCACCCAATCTGGGCTGGGAAGAGGTTCCGCTGCGGCAGCAGCTTGAGGCCGAGCTAGGTCTGCCCGTCGTAGTGGATAACGAAGCCAACGTCGGCGCACAGGGCGAGTTGTACTATGGTATGGACGGTGATCACCGACAGCTGGTGCGGGATCTGGTCTACATCAGTGCAGGGTCCGGGATCGGGGCCGGGATTATCATTGACGGCAAGCCGTATCAAGGAGCTTGGGGGTACGCCGGAGAGACGGGTCATATGACCATTGATTGGAACGGACGGCTCTGCTCCTGCGGTAGTCGCGGCTGCTGGGAGCTGTATGCTTCGGAGAAGGCGTATGTAGCATCCACATTGAAACTGCCTGCACATAATACAGCGGAATTACTGCCGTTTGCTCAGCAAGGTGAAGCGAGTACATTAAGCGTCCTTAGTGATATTGGGAGATATTTGGGTGTGGGTATTACCAACATTGTGAACAGCCTCAACCCCGGAATGCTTATCATCGGCGGTCCACTGGCGGAAGCCAGACCTTGGTTGGAGCAAAGTATGCGTGAAGTGATTGACGAACGTGCTCTGCCCTATCACCGTCGGCAACTACAGATCCGTTTCTCCACGCTTGGCAGCCGTTCGACGATGCTAGGTGCCGCCTATGCAGCAACAGCTCCTTTTCTCGGGCGTGTGCGCGTATCTTTATAAGAAAAAAAGCGTACGGGAACACTTAGGTTCCTGTACGCCCACTTTTCTCGGGATTTTGGAAAATCCTCTTCTTACAACCCGTTATTGGAGATAACATCCTTATACCAGTAGAAACTCTTTTTTCGTTTTCTTTCAAGTGTCCCATTACCGTCATTGTCTTTGTCCACATATATAAATCCGTATCTTTTTTCCATTTCAGATGAGGAATAACTGACCAAGTCGATCGCTCCCCAGCTGGTGTAGCCCATGAGTTCAACCCCGTCTAGAATCGCTTCATGCATTTGTTCAAAATGTGCACGGAAGTAATCAATACGGTAATCATCCTGAATACTACCATCTTCCTCCACCTTGTCGTATGCCCCCAAACCATTTTCTACAATGAACAATGGTACTTCATAGCGGCTGTACAGCTCATTCAGAGAGAGTCTCAAGCCGACTGGGTCCACCTGCCAGCCCCAATCACTCGTTTCCAGATAAGGATTTTTAACGCCGCCAATCGTATTGCCACTGACTTTTTCCATGCCTTCACTATCCGCACTAGCAACCAACGACATATAGTAACTAAAGGAAATGAAATCCACCGGATGCGTCTTCAAAATTTCATCGTCACCCTCGAGCTTTTCAATCACGATTTCCTTTTCACGGAAGAAGCGTTTCATATAATGGGGATACGCTCCGCGAACCTGTACATCCGTGAAAAAATAGTTGAACTGATTATCTTTAAATGCTGCCAGAATATCCTGCGGATTACAGGTGTGCGGATACGTCGTTAGCCGGGTTAACATACAGCCGATTTTAGAATCCGGAATGATTTCGTGGCAGTATTTTACGGCCAGAGCACTAGCTACAAATTGATGATGCAGACCCTGATAAACCGCTAGCTCTACATTTTCAAAGCGCTCCGGTAAAATACCAGCGCTCGTAAACGGATGGCGCACGATACTATCTATTTCATTAAAAGTGATCCAGTGCTTTACTTTATTTTGGTATCTTTTAAATACAGTCTTACAAAAATGGATAAAGAAATCTACAACTTTCCGTTGGATCCAGCCTCCGTAATGGTTTACAAGATACATCGGCATTTCGTAATGGGACAGGGTGACAAGTGGCTCTATCCCGTTTTTATGCATTTCATCAAACAGCCGATCATAAAATTGCAGTCCAGCCTCGTTGGGCTTGTCCTCATCTCCGTTGGGGAAAATACGCGTCCAAGCAATAGAAACTCGCAACGTTTTAAATCCCATTTCACCAAACAATGCTAAATCTTCGGGATAGCGGTGATAAAAATCAATTCCCTGACGTTTGGGATAATCATGATCTGACGTGTCCTGCATCGCCTTTTGGATATGCTCCTCAGTCATTGAATTGTGTTTTTTATAATCAGCTTTGCTCACATTCTTTTTGTAAATAGCCATATCTGCTGTAGATATCCCTTTACCATCGACATTCCAGGCGCCCTCCACCTGATTTGCGGCTACCGCACCTCCCCATAAAAAACCTTTCGGAAATGTTCTTTTTATTTCTGTCATCTCTAGCTCCTCCTCTTTAATTTCTACTTATGACTCGTTTTAAGTGAATGATCAGATACATGAGTTCTTCATCCGGGATCAAAAGTTCGAATTTGGCTTCAATATATTGTTGAATCGATAACGCACACTTCTCTTCTTCAGGGTACTTGTTCACAATTTGGCTCATTAATTCTGGATCTTGAGAATCCAACATTTTATGCTCAAGTAATCTCTGAACAAAAAATTGAAGGTGCGTTAGAAAACGCGAATAGTTGATGCTGTGGGTATCCAGTTCGATTTGGTAATGCAGTTTAATGATGTTCAAAATGTCTTTGACCGTATTGGTCATCAATAAAACCTGGTTCATATTGTTATCGGTTTGTTGAGCATTAACCAAATGAAAGGCGATATTCGCCGCTTCCTCTTCAGGCAGTTCTAGACCGATACGCTTTTCAATCAAGGAGAGCGCATACAAGCCAATACCGAACTCTTCCGGATAAAACTTTTTGACCTCCCACAGCATCCGATTCTGAATCTTCATATTTTCTTTAAATCGTTTGGTTGCCATGTACAGATGGTCTGTCAGGGATACATATAAATGCTCATTCAAGTGACTGGATAGTGTATTTTTGGCATAAGATATGATTTCGTCTGCCAGAATCAAATACTCTTTGGGGGTTTCCTTCATTAGCGCCGTCAGATCAGAAGACATGCTTTCATTTTCAAGAACATATATCTTTTCAATCTCGTTCTCATCGACGAAGTCACCAGGTTTGCTTTTAAAGCCGATCCCTTTCCCCATCACGATAATTTCTTTGTGATCCTCACGTTTGGCAAGAACAATACTCGTATTGAGAACTTTAATTACTTTCATATCCAACGACATCTCACTTTCCAGGCTTGATTCCCCCAACAAACACACTGTTAAAGTACAGTAATTAGAGGCTTCTCCGGCCCTGTCTTTTCTGAACTTTCATGACCCATGATTTCCAGATAGTCCGCCGTGTTGGTCACAATAATCGGAGTTATCGTATCATACCCCGCCCTTTGTATAGCTTCAAGTTCAAATTCAATTAGAAGTTGTCCATGCTTAATTTCGTCCCCTTCCTGTACATGCACAGTAAAATGCTGGCCTTTCAGCTTAACGGTATCCAAACCGATGTGAATGAGCAGTTCTACGCCTTCAACTGATTTTAAGGCTATGGAATGCTTGGTGCGGAATACATTTGCTACGATGCCGTCAAAAGGTGCGACCACTTTTCCGCTACTTGGTTGAATAGCCATCCCTTTACCCACTGCTTCCTGAGAAAATGCTTCATCTTTGACCTGTTGTAAGGGAATTACGGTGCCCTCCATAGGTGCGAAAATAACGGTTTTAGATTTGAAGCTTTTACTTATACTTTGTGCTTTAGCAGGCTCGGGACGAGCTTCTATTTTAGTCGGTTCGGTAACCGTATCTTGAAAGCCGATCATATAAACTGCAATAAAAGTCACAATGATCGAAATAGCCATCGTAATAAGCGCATATACCAGGTTAGAGTGATCTTCACTGATAAACATCGGCAGTGATGCAAAACCTGGACCCACAGCTGCATAAGCTTTTAAATTCATAAGACCTGCAAACAATCCGGCAACCCCGGCTCCAATCATACAGGCGAACAGTGTTTTTTTCAGGCGTAAATGTACGCCATACAAAGCGGGTTCCGTAATGCCGAATACCCCTGAAATACCTGCGGACAAAGCAATTTGTTTGAACTTGGGATCTTTCGTTTTCAGCGAGACGGCAAATGCACCCGCGCCTTGGGCCATATTGGAAGCCAACATGGCAACCAGTACCAATGTTTCATATCCTGGTGAAGCCAGCGCAGCAAAAATAATAGGATAGAATACTTTGTGCATGCCGAACATGACGATTAGCGGCATCACGATAGACATCAATACGACTGTAAGCCAGCCGATTCGTTCCTGAATCCAGAATACACCGTTGGACATACCTAAGCCCAAATACGTACCTAGAGGTCCTAAGGCAATGAGAGAAACAGGTGCGACAATCAGAATGACGATTAATGGTTTTAGAAATATTTTCACAGGTCCGGGAGAGATTTTATCAGCAAATTTCTCAATATATGACATGAGCCATATGGTCAAAATAATAGGAATAACGGAGGTAGCGTATTGTACCGATGCTACGGGCAAGCCTGCAAATGTGACAGCTTTCTCACCTCCTAGCAAACTGATTAAGTTCGGATGAAGTAGCACACCCCCTAGGAGTACGGATACGAATGGATTAGTCTTGAATTTCTGCGCGCTGGAGAAAGCCAGCAGCATAGGCAGAAAATAAAATGCCGCATCCGAGATTACACTTAGGATCATATACGTTTGGCTTTCCTTGCTCATGATTCCGGTTACTGTGCATAGCAAGAGCAGTGCTTTTAACATCCCTGATGCAGCAATGGCCGGAATAATGGGCTGGAAAATACCTGCAATCATGCTCGCAAAACTATTGAACAATCCCTTAAAGCTTCGATCCATCTTCACTTTTTCGGCTTCATCGGAAGACGATTGATTCGGGTCCAGCAATTTGACTAGCTCATTGTAGACATAGCCTACATCATTTCCTATAATGACCTGATATTGTCCACCGCTATTCACGGCTCCCATAACTCCGTCCAAAGCTTTAATTTCATCTGTTTGTGCCAATTCCGGCTTACGAAGCGTCATCCGTAATCGAGTAGAGCAATGAATAACACTGTTAATATTATCGTTCCCGCCCACTTTGTTAAAAATGGCTTGTGCGATATCTTTGTAATTCATGAGTTACACCTACCTTCTTAAAATAAGGAACAAAAAAAGACCTAAAAAGGGTAGGGAAAAATATCCTACCCAATCTAGGTCTTGCCTGCCGAACAGTAACACGCCTTTATTGGATATTGTGCTATTTAGTTAATTAGAAGTCATAATTGATGGTGCATTGATGAATTGTTACATAGAAGCAACCCGGGTTTTAAGCGCTTACAATTAAAATATAGCACCTATTATCTACAGATGCAATACTTTTCGACAAAATTCTCTCTTTGTAAAAAGAAGTAAAAAGACCTCCATCGCAGCTGTAACTGCAATGGGGGCCTTATTTAAACCATATAACGATCATAGGACCGTCATCTGCTGTTAGGTTGGATTAAGCGTTCAACACTTTTTCAAACTTGGTTTTGTTCATACCGGAAATACGTTCTTCCCCGATCAAAGTCAATGGAACGGCACGAATGCCCATATCCCAAACCTCTTGAGCAAAAGCTTCATTGGTTTCAATGTTGCGTTCTTCGTACTCCACGCCTTTTTCACTCAAATAGCTTTTTACTTGACGGCAATGCGGGCAGTTTGTAGATGTGTATACAATTGCTTTTTCCATGAATATCACCTCATCATTTATTTTGTTACATCATATTTATTCAACCTTGCGAAGATCATTACAGGGCCAGTGCGCTGTGCTCCAAGCTTTCGATGTATTTCTCGCTGTCCATAGCAGCCATGCAGCCACTACCTGCTGCGGTAATTGCTTGTCTGTAGCGTGTATCCTGTACGTCGCCACAAGCGAATACGCCTGGCACGTTTGTTTCAGAAGTCCCCGGATTTACGACGATATAACCGTTCGCATCCGTTGTAATTTGCCCCTCGAGGAAGCCTGTATTCGGATGATGACCAATCGCCACGAATACGCCGCTAACTGTAATGGTCTCCTCTTCGCCTGTTGCATTATTCAGCACTTTCAAGCCAGTGACTCCGTTCTCGTCAGCGATCACTTCTACAGGAGTACGATTGAGCGCCCATTCAATTTTGTTGTTCGCACGAGCACGATCCTGCATAATTTTGGAGGCGCGCATTTCTTCACGACGATGCACCAACGTTACTTTGGAGGCAAAACGAGTCAGGAAATTGGCTTCCTCCAGTGCAGAGTCTCCACCGCCGATGACAACAATTTCTTTGCCACGGAAAAAGAAGCCGTCGCATGTTGCGCAAGTGCTTACGCCACGTCCGATATTATCCTGTTCACCGGGAATACCCAAATATTTGGCAGTCGCCCCTGTGGAAATAATCAGTGTATCGGTAACCAGTTCACCCAAACCTTCTACATCCAATGTAAATGGACGAGCAGTTGTGTCTACCTTGTTTACCCAACCTGTGCGGAATTCAGCGCCAAAACGCTCCGCTTGCTTACGCATATTATCCATCAAATCGGGCCCCATGATTCCTTCAGGAAAACCCGGGAAATTTTCGACTTCCGTAGTCGTGGTTAATTGTCCGCCTGGCTGTGGTCCTTCGATCACCAGTGGGCTCATGTTAGCGCGTGCCAGATAAATTGCAGCGGTCAAACCGGCAGGGCCGGTACCTATAATAATGGACTTGTACATATCTTGGTTCCTCCTAAAATATCATAAGTATTATATAACGAGTTTTCGACACCGGGCGCTGGGCAGCTGCATATACTCTAAAAGTAATTCCACCAAAAGCTTATCCCAAAATGTGGACACCCGGATATTGCAAAAACGAATCACTTGTTTTGTAGGTTCTTATGACTTAGACTGATTCTAAATCCTAATTTCATTATGCGGAAATAGCTGTAAACAGTCAAATGAAGTTTTCATGAAGCGAAGCTTAAAGATAAATTAGGTATGGAGGGATTATCCCGATTATGAATGACGTTTTTGTAGGTAGCTTTATTTCTGCCCTGTCCACTGGACTCGGCGCCGTGCCCATACTATTTATGCGTAATATCACGCATCGGCTTCGCGATGTTTTGTTGGCTTATGCCGCAGGAATTATGACCTCTGCATCCGTGTATAACCTCATTCCCGAAGCGATCGAGCATTCCAATTGGTTCGTGCTGACTGCGGGAATCCTGCTCGGCTGTCTCGTATTACTGGTGATGGAAATGTACATTCCCCATGCGGATTTGGAGGACCCGGACTCCAAGACCTTTCATCTGGAGTCCAAATCTTTTCTCATTATCGCAGCTATTACATTGCACAATTTGCCAGAAGGGCTTTCCGTTGGAGTCAGCTATGCAAGTGAGACTCACAATCTCGGCAATCTGATCGCCTTCTCTATCGGCCTGCAAAATGCCCCGGAAGGCTTTATCGTAGCATTATTCCTTGTGAATCAAAACATTGGCCGTTTCAAGGCATTGGGCATTGCTACCCTCACCGGAGCCGTGGAAATCATAACGAGTCTGATCGGGTTTTATTTGAGTAGCTGGGTGAACGGACTGGTACCTTACGGGCTTGCTTTTGCCGCCGGAGCCATGATGTTTATCGTCTACAAGGAACTGATTCCCGAGAGTCACGGGGATGGCAACCAGCGGATCGCCACATTCTCTTTTATTCTCGGCTTGATTACAATGATTGGGCTAACCGAATGGCTATAGCCGAGCAACACAAAAAAGCTGCCTTCTGCCTGTAATCCAGACAGATAAGCAGCCTTTTTGGCATGTTCACATGAAGGTACCTCATTTTTTTTGGTTCATGGAGCGCAGTGCTTCACGGTACTGCTCATCCTCACTTTTGTGAGTCTCCTTCTCTCCATTAGATATTTGGGAACGTTCATCCTTTTCTTCGTCTTTTCCAGCAAAACCACGTAAAGCCGCACGATAATCCTGATCCCCGTAAGCACCTTTGATGTTCTCGCGATCCTTTTCCACCTTCTTATCCGTCTGGATATCCGGCATATTGCGATGCTCCTCGGCATGGTGTTCTTCGACGTCGAGATTTTTATGCTGCATCTCACGCGTATGATCTGTCAATTCACGCACCTCGGGTTCCACCTGCACAGGATAAGGACGTTTACTTCTTTGCCGTGTATCCTCTTCGGTGGGGTGAGTCTTGGGAGAAGACTTGCGTGTCATCTTCGTATTAAATACCAGCAAAAAAATAAAGGCAACCGCAGCTACTACGATAAAAGCAATGGTCATCGGCGGCCTCCTATTCTCTTTCAGCGCTACGGTACCGTCTCGCTATCTCAGCGACCCGTTTGCCCAAAGAGCGACCTAGTGCAAGATCATCACCCGTTGGAAGATTAGGCGGTCCATTGGGGTCTGTCTCCACCGGACATGTTATCCCTACGCCGTAATAGGAGCCGTATAACGCATTTTCCGTAATATTAGCTGGCAGTCCTACAACAATCATGCCTTGATGAAGCATCGGAGTAATCAAATTCAGAAGTGTGGATTCTAATCCACCATGAACAGTAGCGGTTGTGCAAAACACAGCGCCGATTTTATCCACCAGCTTGCCCTGTGCCCACAGATACCCCAGCTTATCAATCCAGCTTTTCAGACCGCTACTAATGGTACCAAAATGGCCCGGGCAACCCCATATGATCGCGTCCACACTCACTAGCTCATTCACATCGGCCTCGTTCACATGCTTTAGCAACACTTCCGTGTGCTCAAGGCGCGCGCCTTCTGCGATGGAGCGAGCGAGACGTTCGGTATGCTCATTTTCACTGTCATATACAATCATGATTCTGGTCGTCATTATGCGCATCATCCTTTGTCAGCAAAATCATCCTTTTCGCATGCGCTCTTAACCTTGCCCAAAATCCATCTGAATATTATGAATCGTTTGACGCATACTTTGAAAATCCAAGAACTAGGGAGGCATGTTACACATGAATTCACGCGCCATATTAGTCAACCTGCTAGTTATTATCATTATTCTGGCAGGAGGTGGAGCCGCCGCCTATTACTATAATCAATCCGCCAACTACATAAAAACCGATAATGCCCAAGTGAGCGGACAAGCGGTTACCATTGCCTCTCCAAGCGCGGGCAAGCTCACAGGCTGGAATGCTGAAGTTGGTAAAACCTACACCGCTGGAAGCACGCTTGGGAATATAGAAGGAGGCGGAAGTCGAATTAGCGTTACGATTCCAACCGATGGTACCATCGTGCAGCAATCTGCGGTCAATAACTCGATTGTTGGGGCAGGCACGCCTTTAGCGAAGGCTTTTGATCTAAACAATTTATGGATTACCGCCAATATAGACGAAACGGCTGTACAGGATCTTCAAGTAGGACAGACCGTAGATGTATATATTGATGCTTACCCGGATACGTCCCTAAGCGGTAAACTCGAAAAGATCGGCCTGGCGACCGCATCGACTTTTTCACTACTGCCCACTTCCAATACCACTGCCAACTATACCAAGGTAACGCAGGTCGTGCCTGTCAATATTTCCATTCAAGGTTATAAAGGGCTGGGTATTATCCCGGGAATGAGTGCGACCATCAGAGTTCACAAGTAGGAGGCTGTCATGGATCAAAAAATGTCCGTCGGACGTATTCTGTCCGTGCTGCTGCTAGGCGCCTTCATTTCGATTTTGAATCAAACACTGCTTAACGTGGCCATTCCACACTTGATGAATGATTTCAATGTATCTGCAACGACCGTTCAATGGCTATCCACCGGATATATGCTAACCAACGGGATTTTGATTCCAATCACCGCTTTTCTGATTGAGTCATTCGGAACACGTGCGCTGTTCATATCCGCGATGGGGTTATTTACTGCCGGGTCTGTCGTCTGTGCTGCCAGTACCGGCTTTGCGCCTATGCTGGTTGGACGCGTTATCCAGGCCAGCGGAGCGGGCATCATCATGCCTGTGGTCATGAACGTGTTCCTGACTGTGTTTCCTCCGGAAAAACGGGGCGCTGCCATGGGTACCATGGGGATCGCCATGATGTTTGCCCCGGCGATTGGACCGACTTTATCCGGCTGGATTGTGGAGCATTACAGCTGGCGGCTGCTATTTTTGCTGGTTATTCCGCTGGCGATCATTGATATTCTGTTCGCCATACGCTGGCTCAAAAATGTATCCAAGCTAACAAAACCGAACTTTGACCTGTTGGGAACCATCTTTTCCACCCTTGGTTTTGGCTTTCTGCTGTATGGCTTTAGTTCAGCTGGAGACAAAGGCTGGAGTAGCAATACGGTAATACTTACACTCGCTGCCGGGATTGTGTTTATTGTAATGTTTATCGTACGTGAGCTGAACATGATACAACCGATGCTGGAGTTCCGTGTGTTTAAATATGATATTTTCACTGTATCGACCTTAGTCGGGGCTACCGTCAACATGACAATGTTCGGCGGGATGCTGCTGCTGCCGATCTATTTGCAAAATATACGCGGCTTTACACCGCTGCAATCCGGTCTGCTGCTGTTGCCGGGTGCACTGCTGATGGGTGTGATGTCACCGATATCAGGGGCAGTATTTGACCGTATCGGCGCGAGGCCGTTGGCGATCATTGGACTGATCATTACGGCAGTCACGACATGGGAATTCAGTCTGCTGACCGATGCCACCACCTACGGACATATTATGATCATCTATACGATTCGCAGCTTCGGAATGTCATTGCTGATGATGTCCGTCCAGACGGAAGGGCTAAACCAGCTACCTGCCCATCTCGGTAGCCACGGTACAGCCATGTCCAACACAGTACGGCAAATCGCTGGGTCTATCGGTACCGCTTGGCTCATTACTGTAATGAGCAGCCGGACCACGATTCATGTAGCGGATTATGCGAATGTCGCTACCACCGCCAATGTTCCTTTAACCGAAGGAGTAGCACAGTTGGGACAAACCCTCGCGCAAACGGCGGGCGTTTCAACAGAAAGTGGTTCAGCGTTGGCGCTACAACAGGTGTACCGCAGTGCCGTTACGGAATCGACGATCCATGGCATTAATGATGCCTTCATCATTGCTACAGGGATTGCGCTTGCAGGGCTATTGTTTTCCTTGTTCTTGCGACGGTCTACACCGCGACGAAGATAGACGTACAGCGTTAGCGAACTAGAGGTATGAGATGAACTTGCCTTTCAGACAGATAGGCTAGTACTGCAAAAGAAGGAGCATTCACCCCCTTGGATTTTAAGAGGTATGAATGCTCCTTCCTGTTTGTCATCTTGTAATTATTAGTCCTATGACCGCAATAAGCGCAGGCCATTCAAAATGACAAGTAATGTGCTGCCTTCATGCCCAATAACCCCAAATGGCAGGGCTATATCTTGCACAAAGTTGCTGATCACAAGCAGCAAAATGACACTTACCGCGAAGATCATATTTTGTTTGACCACCCGCTGCGCCTTGCGCGCCAGTGCTATCGTCGGAGCAATCTCCTCGATTCCATCGTTCATCAGTACCACGTCAGCGACCTCTAGCGCTGCTCCGCTGCCATGCATCCCCATGCCTAGTCCTACGGTTGCCGCAGTCAACGCTGGAGCGTCATTCACACCGTCGCCGACCATGACGACATGCCCGTACTGCTCCCGCAGCATGCGAATATGGCTGACTTTGTCCTCCGGCATTAAGCCAGCATATACGGCGTCGACTCCGGCCTGCTCCGCGATCACAGCAGCCGTTTCTGGACGGTCTCCGGTCAGCATGACGACCCAGATCCCCTGCGCTTGCAGACGTTTCACGGACTCTTGGGCCTGCGGACGCAGCTCGTCGCGTAGTGCCAGCATCCCGGCAATCCGATCATCCGCGAGGATAATGGATACGGTTTTGCCCTCAGCTTCCAGCCGGGCCCGACTCTCCATCCACTGTGGCTCTGCCAGAGGACTAGGTCCATCCAGTACATTTGTACGACCGATTTTCCACTTCACCCCGCCTATGATGCCTTCCATCCCCCATCCGGTGAGTGCCTGCACTTGCTCGGTTGGGAGCAGCTCTCTCTGTCCCCATTCAGCTTGGGCTTTGGCTACAATCGCTCGCGCCAGCGGATGCAAAGAATAACTTTCGATTGTAGCGACAATGTGCAATAGCTCATCGGCATCGTATTCTGCGGCGGTAATCCAATCCGTGACGACAGGTGACCCCATCGTTAACGTGCCTGTTTTGTCAAAAGCAACAACAGAAGTCAATGCCATATTCTCCACATGTGCGCCACCTTTGAACAGGATGCCCCGCCGGGCACGGTTGGAAATGGCCGATAGCATCACTGGCATAATGGATGACACGAGCGCACAGGGTGAGGCCACGACGAGGAACACCATAGCCTTGTAGAACGCTGCTGCCCACGTCCAGCCTAATGCTATGGGTGCACCGGCAATGACGATCAGCGTGACAGCAACAACAATTCGAGCGTACACCGATTCGAACGTTTTAATAAACCGCTGGGAATCAGGAACTTCGGTCTGAGCCTCTTCCACCATACGAATGATTTTTGAAAATAAAGTGTCCTCCGAGGACTGACTAACCTCTACATATAGCACGCCTTCTCCATTAATGGTGCCGGCATATACTTCGTCACCTTCCACCTTATTTACCGGAACAGATTCACCGGTAATAGATGCCTGATTCACTGCCGAAACGCCCTTGGAGATTCGCCCATCCGCCGGAATCAGTTCGCCCGGCTTCACCAGCAGCAGGTCGCCTGGCAACAGCTGCTCAATGCCGACCGTTTCCGTCCCCTCGCGAGACAAGCGCAAAGCCGTTTCCGGCTTCAACGCCATGAGCTCAGAAATATCCTTACTACTACGCTCGGTGGTATAGCTCTCCAGCGCACCACTGAGTGCAAAAATAAAGATCAGCATGGCTCCTTCATTCCAATAGCCAATGGCCGCAGCTCCTAGGGAGGCAGCGATCATGAGCAGATTAACATCCAGATCATGTTCTCGGATCAGTGTTTCGATCCCTTCTCTGGCTTTGGACCAGCCCCCAAGGGCGTAAGACACCACATACAGAATGACCGATAGCCATTGCCACCAATGTGAAATCCCCCATGCCATTAGCATCAGCAATCCACTACCTAGAGCAGCTTGCATCTCCTTGTTTTTCAGCATGCTTTTAAGCTGAAATTGCGGCTTGCGATTCGGACCGGGTCGTCCGCTGCCACTGTTTTTTGAAAGGGTTCGGTTAGAGGAAGACAATGTATCTTGTAATCGTTGAGCAGCTTGCATCATGTCACGTTCCTTTCATATTTTGTTCCTTGTACTAGCATCTCATTGAGAATGATATCCATTGTTAAGTGCCCTAAAATAGCACATGCTGCTTCGGGAAGCCCGAAGCAGCATGTTTGGCAATGAGAATGATAATCATTTTTGCATATATACAATTATTTTGGTTTAGTGAAACTTTTGTTTTATTATATACCTTTTCTTTTCCACTTGTAAACCAGTAATAGCCTAAATAAAAAAAGATACCCGCGCAAACACCGCAGGTATCCTCCATATTTAAAGTATCCTATTCAGGATTTGCAAAATTCGATTCCAGTCGCTCCAAAGTGCAATATATAGACGAACTAGACCATTTCGATCTATATATTGTTCATTGAAAGTCGCTTATTGGATTTTTGCAAAATCCTCTATTACATGAATTCGGGTTATCTTCAGGCTAAAGGAAACTTCCACGCATGGTTGTGTGCAGTTCCTGAAGTGTGCTGACGATCTGCGGGCTGTTGCAGTTCCAAACGCGCAGCCGCAAGGCGTGCAGCGGGAACTGCTGTGTCCGGGCAAATGACCCCCGTCAGCTCATTCTCCCAGATCGAAATCCCATCCAGAGACTGGTGAATTTCATCTATTGCTACCCATAAAGGAAGCTCGGGCTTTACACGCCGAACAGCTTCCATTATGCATTTTATCGTATCACTAGTATTCTCATGACCATTGACATCGGATGGAATCAACTGATCCTCAGCCCTAATGCCATCGGATGAAGTTGGTACGACTTCTAAAATGACCGTATCGGCAAAGCGTGCCAGATCTGCAGCTTGAGCCACCTGCTTGATCTGTCGTGCGCCCACTTCGGACATGTGATTGGGGTTGGCTGACTCCCCCGACCGTGCGGCTGGCCTGTTCCCTGTTTGGCTTACGTTAGGCACCAAAGACGGATCAACTGTCAAAAGTACGCCTACCCGATATGGAATGCACCGAAGACGTCCGCATAAGGTCTGCTCCGCAACGCCGTCAATCCAGTCTCGGGTTGCCCGGAATTCGTCCACGTCAGCCGGATTGCGCACCATAATCTCCAGCTTGGGTTCTCCCCCCTGCCGCACGCTCCGTAACGCCGCACGCAGTAATGCCTCCAGCTGCATATCTTGCAGGCTTCCAAGACCCACTGCATTGTTCTGCTCAATTAGGGCTATAGTGAGTGGTGATCCGTTCAAAGACTCGAATAAGCCTTCATATTCTGTTTCCAGCAAACTGATAATTCGGCGGGACAAATGCTCACACAATCCAGGCAGGCCAGATGCCTGGTTAAAGGTTTTGTACGTGTCAGATGCACGAGAACCGGGAATAAGGATGGGATCGGGCTCCCCGTCAGGGGCATGAATCATCTGTCCAGACTCAGCTACGTCCAGATAGGCATAGCATAATTCCCCCACGCGGCCAGATGCCTGTGACAAGGGACCATGCAGAAGACTATAACCGTCAAAACTGCCTATTTCTGATGCTGTCTCTGTACTGATGCGACTCAAACTTGCAGGAGCATCGGCATAAATCCGTATGGAGGTACGCCTGTATTCATCGCTCCATTTTAGGAGTGTGCCCATTGCTTGCCCAATATCGTTGCTGTTATTCAGCATCGTTTCCCCAAGTAATTCCGGATTCGCAGCCATCAAAGCCTCCGCTCGACTGATTACGCCCTGCTCAGCTAAACCAACCAGCCAGCCCAACGGATCTTCCTCCTGCGTAGCAGATACTTCATGGCTGCCTGCCCTTAGCGTCTCCATAGCCAACCTCTGTGCAGCAGCCTCCGTACCCGACTCTGGAACTTTGAGATCCCGGCTGTTTTTACCACCCAACAGCTCTGCGAATACATGCATCAGTTTAGCCTCCATGCTATTAATCCATCCTTTCTTCCGTCAGCAAGTTGGCACACACGAATTCGAGTACCCCTCCAAACAAAGAAAACGCTTACTCATTATGGAGCAACCGAATCTTACATGGGCCTTACCTGTAAAGCCCCTACCTTAACGTATTAGGCACGCCACACATTTATACATCTGGGCACAACCACCCTACATCCCAAAATAAATCTCTATACTGCTGGCACAAGACCACTCGAAAAAGGAACCTATAAAATAAACACCCCCGGTCTTCACAGGATGCCTATACATCCAATGCTAACCCAGGGGTGTTTATTTTTATTCGTAAGAACGAACCTTCAATACACGCATCACATTCAATACGGCTAGCAATGTTACACCTACATCGGAAAATACAGCCTCCCACATAGTAGCAATACCGAATGCTCCCAGCGTAAGAAACACAGCTTTGACGCCTAGCGCAAATATAATGTTTTGCCATACGATACGACGTGTGCGCTTAGCGATATGGATCGCCGTAACTAGCCTTGAAGGCTCGTCGTTCATGATTACGATATCTGCCGCCTCAATCGCAGCATCCGATCCCAAACCGCCCATCGCTACACCGACATCTGCCAGTGCCAGTACGGGTGTATCATTAATCCCATCGCCTACGAACAAAATTTTGTCGCTCGTTTTTTTACTTGTAGACAACTGCTCGATGGCTTCAGCTTTGTGCTGAGGTAACAGCTCTGCCCGTACTTCATCCAAACCCAGCTGTCGTCCTACAGCCTCGGCAACTGTCCTATTGTCACCCGTCAGCATGATGGTTTTAACCACACCCAACTTTTTCAGTGAAGCAACCGTTTGGGCTGCGTCTTCCTTAACCTCATCTGAAATCAGAATGCACCCAGCATACGTTCCGTCTACAGCCACATGTACGACCGTTCCTTCATCCAGCGTCCCTGCTTGCTGCGCCGCGTTAAAAGCCACATGCTCCCGCTCCATCAGCTTGGCGTTCCCGGCCGATACCAGACGACCATCTATTTGTGCCTGAATCCCGTGACCCGATATTTCACTATATTGCTGAACCCGTTCTGCTCTGAGTTCTTTACCGTAGGATTCACGCAAAGACGCAGCAATAGGGTGTGTGGAATGCAGCTCCGCCAAAGCGGCGGTTTCGAGCAAGCTTTCGTTTGTAAAATCTCCGGCAGGATAAATCCCTGTTACACGGAAAACACCTTTGGTGAGTGTGCCCGTTTTATCGAAAACAGCGTATTTCACATGATTCAGAGCTTCAAGATAGTTCCCGCCCTTGATCAGAATACCTGAACGGGAGGCTGCCCCGATTCCCCCAAAGAAGCCCAGTGGAATGGATACTACCAGCGCACAAGGACAAGAAATAACGAGGAAAACAAGCGCACGGTATACCCAATCTGCAAATTGTGCACCTGGCACAACAAGCGGTGGAACAACCGCCAACAACAGCGCTACAATAACCACTACTGGAGTATAGTATCTGGAAAATTTCGTGATAAACTTTTCAGTCGGCGCTTTTTTGGCACTCGCATTTTGCACTAATTCCAAAATTTTAGAGACCGCGGATTCACTAAATTCTTTGCTAACCTCTACCGTTAGAAGTCCGTTCGTATTGATAAATCCACTCAACACACTGCTTCCTGGCTCTACAGTACGAGGCACCGATTCACCAGTCAACGCAGAGGTATCCACATGCGATTTACCATCTATAACCTTACCATCCAGCGGGATCTTCTCGCCCGGCTTAATTACAATCAAATCCCCTATGCGAACGTCTTCTGGGGACACTCTCCGTACGGACTCAGCCGTCTTCAGGTTGGCATAGTCCGGTCTAATATCCATCAGATCACTGATGGACTTACGTGAACGGTTAACTGCAATGCCTTGAAACAGCTCTCCGATTTGATAAAAGAACATGACAGCTACGCCTTCCGGGTATTCCCCAATCGCAAATGCACCCACAGTAGCTAGCGTCATTAGGAAGTATTCGTCAAAGGCCATTCCACGCACCAGGCTGCGCGCAGCCTGCAAGACAACATCACCGCCAACGATGATATATGCCAGTAAAAATAGGGCCAGCTTGCCTACACCTTCGACAGGTAACCACCAGGCAACAGCCGCAACGACCGCACCAATAGCCAAACGCGCAATCATGCGGCGCATACCGTCCGTACCGTGATCATGCGTATGTCCAGCGTGGCCATCATCTCCATGCGAATGTGAATGAGCGTGGGTGGCTTCACCATGTTCGTGCTCTGCATGGTGGTTGTGATGCTCGTGTCCATGATCACCGTGGTTGTGTCCATCGTGCGTATGGGCTTGCTTGCCATGTGCTCCATGATGATGACCAGCGTGGCTGTGAGCCGCATGTTGCCCGACCTCGTGTGTATGCCCTTCACCTTCACCATCATGCTCATGACCGCATGCACAATCCTCTGTGCTGTCTGACTGTACTGCACCAGCATTGCTTCGGCTGTCTTCACGCAGGCGTCCACGAGCATTTTTTACAACCATTCGAACATGCGGCTCGAGTCTGTGAACCTTCCGTTCAGTCTGGCGAAAAACCTCTTCTTTTTGATCCGAACTTGTGGTCATCGTCAACGTTTTCGTAACAAAATTGACCGAGCAATCCAGGACCCCTTCTATTTTACTGACTCCATTTTCAATCTTTAGAGCACAGTTGGCGCAATCCAAACCTTCCAAAATCCATTCATGCCGTTCCGTTCTTTTTAGAGCATCCATAATCATCGGCCTCCAATTAACTATATATGAGCAACTGTTCATATATTATTTGTTAAGGTCATTATATTCAGGATCAGGGTCAAAAGTCAATGTCTCTAGCCCCTTTTTAACAAAAAAATCGACTTCAACGGACAAACGCCAAAAGAGCGCCAATCACTTGGCGCCCTACTGTTGTTTTATTCCAAAAAATCATTGATGTGATATGTGCTGATGGGTTTGCAAAAAGATCTGCTCCACATGATTATCATCCAGTGAATAAAACACCGTCTTGCCTTCCTTGCGTCGTTTGACAATACGCAGGTTGCGCAAATAGCGAAGCTGGTGGGATACCGCAGATTGTCCCATGTTCAACACCTGGGTCAGATCATGAACACACAATTCTTTTTGTGCCAGGGCATAAATCAGCTTAATCCGTGTCGGGTCACCCAGTGCTTTAAACAGCTCCGACATTTTGTATGCGATGGAATCCTCGACAAGGGAAGATTTTATGCGCTCGATTTCCTGATCTGAACCGTGACAAGCCGGCTCGCAATCCAAAGCTTCCGTTTCAGAATTCATCCTTTTCACCCCGTGTATTTCGACTTGATGCTTCTATTATAGCAAATTCGTAGAGTTTACGAATAGCTTATATTACAGCTTGCCCTGTAACAGAAAACTTCCAAGTTTCAATGCTTGCCTAACGCTATAGCTTTACACGACATAAAGCTTAATTCAACGTCTTTAATACTTCATCACTGTAAGGAATAATTTCTTCTATTTGTTGATCACGTAACTTCACCGCAAACGCTGGATCAACCAACAAAGCACGCCCAACCGCAACCAGATCAGCTTCCTCTCGTTCTACTTGCCCCACGAGTTGTTCTAATCTTGCCTCTACACTACTGGATTGATCGGTTTGACGATTATTATTTTTTTCCAAATCACTCAAAAAGGCCTTCTCCAAACCAATCGAGCCCACAGTAATCACTGGCTTGCCTGTTATCTTTTTGGTCCAAGCTGCCAAATTTAGATCAGACCCTTCAAATTCCGGTTCCCAAAAACGGCGGCTTGAGCAATGGAATATATCCACCCCTGCCTTCACTAATGGAGTGAGAAACTGTTCAAGTTCCTGTGGTGTCTGTGCCAGCTTTTCTTCATAGTGATACATCTTCCACTGGGAGAATCGCAGTACAATTGGGAAGTTCGGCCCCACTGCACGACGGCAAGCCTCAATGACCTCCACCGCAAACCGAGTACGCTGGACCAAATTGCCTCCGTATTGATCGGTACGCTTATTCGTTTTGTCCCAGAAAAATTGATCGATTAAATAGCCATGTGCTCCATGAAGCTCAATACCGTCAAACCCCACTCGCTGGGCATCGGCAGCGGCCTGAGCATAAGCGGAGATAATATCCGCAATCTCAGCCTCCGTCAATGGCTCGACCACCTTTTCACCAGCGGGAGAAATACCGGACGGACCGACAGGCAATGCCTCGGGATTCGGTTGATTATCTGCACCTATTTTACGGGCCGTACCCACATGCCAGAGCTGCGGTATAATCTTGCCACCTACCGCATGAACCTCCTCAACTACCTTGGCCCATCCCTCTAATCCCTCTCCATAAAAATTAGGAATGCTTGTGTGCTCCACAGCTGCAGGATGATTAATAGCAGTGCCCTCCGTAATAATCAATCCAACTGCATTTTCCGCACGGCGACGATAATACGCGGCCACTTCAGGCCCTGGAATACCTTGAGGAGAAAAATTCCGTGTCATAGGCGCCATAACAATCCGATTGGGAAGAGATAAATTACCTGCCTTAAAAGGTTTAAACAGTAATTCTGTGTTCATTAATTTTTCCTCCGCTCTCCACTAGTATTATCGTTTTCACTCTACTGTTATACAATTCCATTTTACACATATGTAAACTTGAGTTCAAGAAGCCACAGTTTTAATTTTAATAAGCTACACAAAAAAAGAAGAAGCGGCTCTAAGTCCGCTTCTTCTTTCCTAATTCGTTTGTACTTGAGTGATTTTGCAAAAATCCTGACTTATTAGTGTGCTACCATGTTGTATTCCATAATCCATACAGAACCACCAACAATGGTCAACAGGATAACTACCCCGAAAATCAAAGTCATGACATTCCAGCGTGGTCCATTGCTTTCACGAATGTGCATGAAGAAGAAAAGCTGAACCAGAAATTGCAGCACTGCCGCGGCTAAAATAACAACCATGGTCGAAGTGCGGCTCAACATATGATTCATAACCACACCGAGAGGAATGATGGTCAGTACGATGGACAGAATAAACCCGATAACATAGGATTTCACTGAACCGTGAGAATCATCATGACCATGCGAACCCGCTCCTGTTTGATGCTGTGCCATCTACATCACCCCCATCAAATAGACGACTGTCAGCAAGAAGATCCAGACAGCGTCCAAAAAGTGCCAGTACAAGCTCAATGCCGAAACTTTGCCCTTCGTCTCTGGTGTAAGCCCGCGTTTCTTCAACTGGAACATGAGTCCAATCATCCAAACCAGACCTAACGAAACGTGAAGTCCATGCGTTCCGACTAAAGTGAAGAATGCCGACAAGAACGCGCTGGTTCCAAAATTGGCTCCTTCGTGTACCAACTCAACAAACTCGTAAACCTCAAAACCGATAAAACCAAGACCCAGGATCGCCGTCACGATTAACCAGTTAATTAATCCCTTCATGCTTCCTTTGTTCATGGCCAACACAGCCAGACCACTTGTGAAGCTGCTCGTGAGCAAGAGGAACGTTTCAATAATAACGCCCGTCATGTTAAACAGCTCTGCGCCACCCGGTCCTCCGGCTGTGTTGTTCCGAAGGACGACGAAGGTTGCGAACAAGGTACTGAACAGGATTACGTCCGTTACGAGGAAGATCCAAAAACCAAGCATCTTCAATTCTTGCGGATCGTGATGCCCGTGGTCATGATCATGGCTTTGGTGTGCTGCTGCTTGTGCCATTATACAGACCCCCTTATTGCCGCTTCCGTGCGTTTTACTTCATCCGCAGGGATATAGTAGTCGCCATCATAGGAGAAGAACGAACGGCAAATCATACAAATTGCCACACCGATCAACCCTGGAATATAGAAGAACGACCATCCGAATACGAACCCGAAACCTGCAATGAAAAAGAATACCGACATAATGAATGGAATCGCCGAGTTCTTCGGCATATGAATCGCTTCAATTGGCGGCTGCTTTCTGAAAATACCTTTTGCACGTTTATCTTTTTCTGCCCACCAGTCATCCCGTTCTTCTACTTGTGGAATGGTAGCAAAATTGTACTCCGGTGCAGGTGAAGGAATCGACCATTCCAACGTATGGCCACCCCAAGGGTCGCCTGTTGTATCCTTCAGCTTGCGGTAATTCTTGATGCCCAGAAGAATTTGAAGAACCTGGAACAAGAAACCAATCCCCATCAAGAATGCCCCAACGGTCGAAACGAGGTTAAGCGGCTGCCAGCCGGTATCCCAGCCATAAGTGCTCAGACGACGCGTCATACCCATCAGACCCAGAGAATATTGTGGAATAAAACATACATAGAAACCGATGTTCCAGAACCAGAAAGCCCATTTACCAGGCGTTTCAGGTAATGTGAAACCGAACATTTTAGGCCACCAATAGTACAGACCTGCCAAGTAACCGAACACTACACCACCAATCAGAGCGGAGTGAAAGTGAGCGATCAGGAAGTAACTGTTATGGAACTGGAAGTCAGCAGGCGCTACAGACAACATGACGCCCGTCAAACCAGCAATCAAGAAGTTAGGAATAAAAGCAATTGACCACATCATAGGGGTCTTGAATGTAATCTTACCCCGATACATCGTGAACAACCAGTTAAATACTTTAACCCCTGTTGGTATTGCGATAACCATCGTCGAAATCGCAAAGAATGCATTAACATCTGCGCCTGATCCCATCGTGAAGAAGTGATGCGCCCAGGTGAAGAAGGACAAGATCGCAATAATGAACATGGCGTAAACCATGGACTTGTATCCAAACAATTTCTTTTTGGAGAATACACTGATGACCTCGGAATAAATACCGAAAGCCGGCAAAACTACAATGTATACCTCAGGGTGACCCCACATCCAGATCAAGTTGATATACATCATCGGATTACCGCCGAAATCAAGCGTAAAGAAGTGTCCTCCTCCAAAGCGGTCAAGGAATAGCAAGGCTAAAGTAACCGTCAGAATTGGAAACGCGAAAATGATAATAACACATGATGAAAATACGGACCACGTAAAGACAGGAATCTTCATCCAAGTCATACCAGGTGCACGCATTTTAATGATAGTAACAATAAAGTTGATCCCTGTAGCCAATGAACCTATACCCGAAATCTGAATACCCCAGATATAGAAGTTCTGACCAACGCCGGGACTAAATTGCATTTCTGAAAGCGGTGGATAACTCAACCAACCTGCATCTGGCGAACCGCCGATAACGAAGGACAGGTTGAACAACATCGCTCCCATAAAGAAAAGCCAGAAGCTCAATGCGTTCAGGAAAGGGAACGCAACGTCGCGCGCACCAATTTGAAGTGGTACGGCAATGTTAAACAAACCAAACATCAACGGCATCGCCATAAACAAGATCATGATCGTGCCATGTGTTGTGAAAATCTGGTTGTAATGCTCAGGATGCAGTAGTGTAACATCCGGTGTAGCAAGTTGAACACGCATCAATAATGCATCCACGCCTCCGCGGAATAACATCAAGATGGCCGCAAGAATATACATAATACCGACTTTTTTATGGTCGACGGTAGTCAACCAGTTTTTCCAAAGCCAGCCCCATTTTTTGAAATAAGTGAGCACAAACACGATCCCGATCGTTGCTAGTGCGATGGAAACGTCCGCTCCATAGATCATCGGGTCTCCAGTAACGAAGAAAGTGGATGCAAACTCTTTTATTTTGTCAAGCATTGGGGGCCTCCTTCCCTGTAATCATTTAATGGTGTCCGCTCATATTCATATGACTCATGTCCATTGCAGCTTCATCTTCTGTATCGGACTTGGAAGAACCTTCTGTGGATGTGTGTCCGCCATGTCCAGCATGCGGGTTAGAAGCACCATCCACTACATACTTGCTTACAATGTCTTGGAACAAGCCATCTGGAATTGAAGAATACTCATCAGGTTGGGACAAACCTGGTTTTGCAAGCGCCAAATAGCCGTCTTTCGTCAGCGGCTTAGACTGCTTCTTGATGTTAGCGACCCAGTTTTTGTACTCTTCATCCGACTGAACCTCTACATCAAAACGCATTTGTCCAAAATGCTCACCGCTAAAGTTTGCACCCGAACCAAAGTATGTTCCTTCGTGGTCGGCCTGCAAATGCAGTTTCATTGCCATGCCTGACATGGTGTAGATCTGACCGCCCAATTGCGGAATCCAGAACGAGTTCATCGGGGCGTCGGCAGTCAGTTCAAAACGGACTGGAACACCTTTAGGAATGTGAATTTCATTGACTGTAGCAATACCTTCTTCAGGGTACATAAAGAGCCATTTCCAGTCCAGTGAAGTCACTTGAATGGTTACTGGCTTTTGTGTACTTGCCAACGGCTTGGAAGGCTCCAGCAAGTAGGTATATCTCGCAGTTATAACCGCAAGAATGCAGATAACGATGATTGGAATAGCCCACCATACGGTCTCCAGCTTTTTGCTGTCATCCCAATGAGGTTGGTACTTGGCTTTGTTATCCGGTGCGTCGCGATATCGCCAAATGATGAAAAAAGTCAAAATCATGACCGGTACAATCAGCAGTGCAGCCATAGACGTTGAAAGAATGATCAGCTCTTTTTGTGCTTGCCCAATAGGTCCTTTTGGATCGAAAACAACGTATTTTCCGCCAGCATAAAAACACGTCCAAATGAGCAATGCTACCGTGAGCACGGTCAAAACCAACGCAATAATCGCTTTTGGTTTTTTGTTCATGTTGTTCCCCTCTCCTTAAATAATAAATTACTCAAAACTTACGAACTCCTGTAATGTTGCCCTTATATAAGATAGCAGAAAAGCGGCCACTTTTTTTATTGTTAACAGAATTGTCGATTATTTGTCCGTTTTTTGTGAAAAACATCTCTAAAAATAAAATTTCTCTTGCAAATTCAAAATTTCTTATTAATACAAAGATGACATAATAAAAACGTTATTTGTGTATCTTAAAGAAGTTATATTAAAGAAAAAAGGGGACTCCTTACAGTTATCATCCTACACTGCTCGAAGCCCCACATTGTTGTTTTCGGTATATATTGCTTTAAATCATTTTTAAATTGTATTAACTGCGGCCGTTTTCCTGGTCTTCCTTCTTGCGTGCAATGACAAATGATTTCCCAACTAGAAAAATAAAAATCCCGGCAACAACGCAGCCAATACCTGTCATTAAATATATATTTCGATCAGTTAAATTACCTATATCAAGCAAAATAAGGATAATTCCTGCAATACAGGCGATCCAAGCGATAACAGATACCGTGCGGCTCATTTGGTTATCATTTGATCCTGATTTCCTAACATTCGAAGCCATACCCTCCACTCCCTCTGGTTTAAAATGGTTTAAAACGCCCTCGTCAGGTATTTTTTTCAGTATGCACACTTCTTATTTTTTTATTCCTGCTGTCTCTACATACTTGAAACAACCTGCATTCATCTTGGTTATTATTACCCCAGAGGGCCTCCTATTCAAACAAAAGGGAGCAGAGACAGGCGTAAATCTGCTTTATTTTCAAAACATCTCTTCGTTTAACGTCTGGTCTCCAACCAGTTATTACTTACTACATTTCGATACCAATAGTAACTTTCCTTCGGGGTGCGGACCTGTGTGCGGAAATCGACATGAATCATGCCAAATCTCATATTATATCCCTCTGCCCACTCAAAATTGTCCATAAGTGACCATGCCATATATCCTTTGACATGAAGGCCGTCATGAATAGCCCGGTGTACCTGCACCAAATGCTGCTGCATATACGAAATACGACGGTCATCCTGAACCTTGCCATTCACGACATCATCGTTGATGCAAGCCCCATTCTCTGTGATATAAATATCGAGGTTACCGTATTTTTGCAAATAATGCAGTACCTCGTACAGCCCACGCGACTCCACTGGCCAACCGATATCCGTTACAGGTAGCCCCATATTGATTTCTTCAGATTGAAGAAACCCGGCTTCAGGATTAAAACGATTAACTGACATAGCATAGTAATTGATACCGATCATATCAATAGGCTCGCCGATAATATCCATATCCCCATCCTGAATAGGCACGGTGGCTCCCTGCTCCGCAAACCAGTCTACCAAAAACTGAGGATACGAGCCTTGATAAATAGGTTGAAGAAACCAGTCACTGTGCAGGGAAATGGTGCGCGCACAAGCGGCTTTATCTTCCTCAGATGTGCTGTAAGGAACAGCCCAGGAGACATTGGGAGCGATACCGATCTGGCCACTGGTGCCCAGCTCGCGGAAGCGGCGCACAGAAAGACCATGCGCAACTAGCAAATGATGTCCTACATCAATGGCTGTCTGAAGATTGGTCAGACCCGGGGCATGAACACCCAGCATATTGGATAAAAAGGCGATGCACCACGGTTCATTGAATGTTAGCCAATGGTGTATTTTACCGTGAAATTCGCGGAACATCGTTTCTGCAAACTGGACAAATGCTTGAATCGTGCGACGATTCTCCCAGCCTCCAGCATCCTGAAGCGCTTGAGGCAGATCCCAATGGTACAGTGTACAAAACGGTTCAATCCCATTTTCGTTCAACAAATCGACTACGCGATGATAATAGTCCAATCCTTCTTGATTGACTTCACCGTCACCATTGGGAAATATACGCGGCCAGGACACTGAAAAACGGTATGTACGAATGCCCAGCTCCTTCATTAGGCGGATATCTTCCTCGTAGCGATGATAGCTGTCACAAGCTACATTGCCGTTATCACCGTTGAATACTTTGCCAGGCGTATGGGCAAAGGTATCCCAGATCGACAAACCTCTCCCATCCTCCTCATAAGCTCCCTCGATTTGATAGGCTGCCGTCGCGGTCCCCCACATAAAGTCCTGCGGAAATTGAAAAATGGTCATAATGTCTCTTCCTCTCCTTTAATTATAATCGTATGTCCGTTCGTTATTTCATGCTCTTTGGTAAAAATCCATGACAAAATGAATCCTCCATGCTCAGGATCAGGCAGAGCCTGACGGGCATTAGCGCTAAACGGATGCGCACTGCGAATCGTGCAGCTTCCTGCTGAGATGGATGTGACCAGTTCAGCGCAGACAAGCCGGGAACCGGACCATTCCATGCCGACCGTCATCCCGCCATGTCCCTTCAATCCACTGACCCGTCCCTTCGACCAGGCCGTTGGTAGGGCAGGCAGTAACGTCAGTTCTCCCGGACGGCTTTGTAGCAGCATTTCTGCGATCCCCGCCGTCGCACCAAAATTACCGTCGATCTGAAAAGGCGGGTGAGCGTCGAATAAATTAGGATAGGTCGATCGCGACAGCAACGTGCGAACATACCGATGTGCGGCATCGCCATCTTCCAGCCGAGCGTACAGGTTAATCAACCAGGCACAGCTCCATCCGGTGTGCCCACCACCGTGATCAAGCCGTCGACGCAGCGATATGCGGGCCGCCTCAGCCAGCTCCGGGGTATCACGGATGTGAATTTGTCGACCGGGGTACAACCCATATAGATGCGAGACATGCCGATGCCCAGGCTCCGCTTCCTCAAAATCGACAAACCATTCCTGTAACTGACCGTGACGGCCAATTTGATAGGGCATTAACCTGTCCCGTATCTCCTCGCAGCGGTTGCGAAACTCATCGTCTAATTCCAGCAGGTCCGCAGCTTGAATGCAGTTACCCAACAGCTCCCGAATCAGCGTCATATCCATGGTGGAGCCAATAGATATACTGCATTCCTCGCCGTCCGGCGTTTTGAATTTATTTTCAGGTGATGTGGATGGGGATGTCACAAGCCAACCCTCCGGGCCTTCCACGAGCCAGTCCATGCAAAAGGCTGCCGCCCCCTTCATGAGTGGATAAGCTTGTTCTGCCAAATAGGCTGTATCCAGGGTAAACAGATAGCGCTCCCATAGATGGGCGGTCAGCCATACACCCCCAAGCGGCCAAAACGCCCAACTGGCATGGCCCCCTGAAGGTCCAGCGTATCTCCACACATCTACATTGTGATGAGCTGCCCACCCTTGAGCACCATAATGGATGGAGGCTACCCTCCGTCCCGTGCGGGCAACTTCTCCAATCATGTGCAGCAATGGTTCATGGCACTCGGCAAGATTGCATACCTCAGCGGGCCAATAGTTCATCTGAGCATTGATATTGGTTGTATAATTACTGTTCCACGGCGGCTGCACCCGGTCATTCCAGATGCCCTGAAGATTGGCAGGCTGACTCCCCGGACGCGAGCTGCCCATGAGCAAATAGCGGCCATACTGAAATAACAGCACCTCCAGCCCCGGGTCGTCCTGACCTTTCTGATAACGTTCTAATCGCAGATCGGTCGGTAGAACGGAGTCGTCGGTTAAAGTATCACCTCTCAGTTCTAATACAACGCGGTCAAACAGCTTTCGGTGATCCTGTTCATGGCGTTGCCGCACCTGCTCACTTCCCAGCGAAATTGCTCCGTCTAAAATGACTTGACATGCTTCTGCTGACTCCGTTGCATCACTATTCGGCATAGTGTGAAATCCCCGAAATCCGGTAGCTGCTGCCAAATACACCGTGATTTTATCCGCGCCTGAGATGATCAGTGCTCCATCAGCACCCTTCGTCAAGGTTCCTCCCTCGGGAATAACCCTCGCCTGAACTGCAAAAGCCATCCCCAAATCATTTTCATAAACAACAGACTGTGGATGATCGCCGTGATAATTAGATTCCACATGACTGGGCGCTCGTCCAGTCAACGTAATAAAGTCCCCGGACGGCTCCTCGGATGGAGCGTCCTCCTTATCGCTATCCCATTTGGATGAATCACCAAAATGTATATCCTCTCCAACCTCGTCTTCACAAGGATGGAGGGAAGTGATGCGCACGGATGCATGGATCTTCCCAAGCTTATTCGCAGTCAGTGACACCATCATGACTCCATCTGGCGCACTGGCGATAACTTCACGGGTATAGCAGACTCCAGCACTCTGAAAAGTGACCGCTGCCGTTCCGGTCAGCAAATCCAGTTCCCGTTCATAATGTGCAATTTCCCCTAGGCCCTCCTGCGTAATCCACAAATCTCCCAAAGGCTGATAGGCTTCCGTATCGCGACCTAGCATATTCGCATTAATCAGTTGTTCCGCTTCCTTGTATTTTCCATCTGCAATCAGCTTTCTGACAGGCTGCAAATATCGCAATGCATCATACTGAACGCCGTCTCTGGGAAATCCGGACCAGAGCGTATCCTCGTTTAATTGCAAATGCTCCTCTCTGATTCCGCCAAATACCATAGCTCCCAGCCTTCCGTTACCGACTGGCAATGCTTCCTCCCATACCTCAGCAGGCTGGCGATACCATAAACGCAGGGACTGTCGTCTTTCGCTTTTCGTCACATCAAACCCTCCCCCATCAAGATGAAACAGAGCGCTAATCCCGTATGGACCACAAGGACAAGCGCTCTGTCATTCCGGCATTCAAAATTTCGTTAAAAGCAGTCAGCTATTTAGAAGCCTTGCCACTCCATAACTCCACTCTGTCCTTCACCAGTTGCGTGTATTGCTGTTCCATTTGGACAGCTCCGGCGGCATCCAGTTCTTTAATCATGTTGTCGTATACCGTATCAAAATTGGAAGCCGGTGCTAAAATAGCTTCCGGTATACGTTTGCGGATAATGTCTGTCGTTTTTTTGAATGTAACGTTATAGCTGGATTCATTGTCTGTTGTCAGGTTATAGGCTGCGCCCCAAGGCTTTACATCAAATTCTTTCTTGTCCGGGAACAGATCTTTCCACGTTTTTACGCCATACGCTTTAAGTGATTCTTTCTCCGGCTTCGAATAAGCCGCGATAATTTGTTCCGGGAATTTGGCAGTATAGTAGTTACCTGTAGGGTCCTTCACGCCGTCACCATAGTGTCCGCTGATGAGCGTGTACAAATCTATACCCGTAGATTTATTGAAGTTGGTTGTATTGTTCGTTTTTTGTTCCAGTACATCAGCAGGAATGACGCGTTTGCCGTCTTTAATTTCATAATGCTTGCCTTCGATCCCCCAGTTCACTAGCACCTGTCCTTCATCGGAAGCTAAATAATCAAGGAATTTAATAGCCCGCACCGGGTCCTTGCAATTCTCTGTAATACCTACTCCATAACCGGACGTGAAGCCCGTATCCTGAAAGGAACGATCCTTGTATTCCTCCGAAAGTGTAACTGGAAAATGCGCGTAGCTGGATTCGGATTTACCTGACGCTTTTAACGCATTTTCGGCATCCTGATAACCCCATTCCTGGTCGATCAGACCAAGAACACGACCGCTGGCAATTTTGGATTTGTATTGATCACTTTTTTGCACAAACGAATCTTTATCGAGCAGTCCTTCATTGTACATGTGGTTCAACCAACGGAAATATTCCTTTTCTTCCGGACGTTTGTAATGAAGCTTCGCTTCAAATGTTTTGGGATCAATAAAATATTCACCATCATCCGGCGCTCCAGTCGTCTGGAAGGCAGGATTCGTTACGGTAATCATAATTCTCCAGTCGTCTGCATCCAGCGTAAGTGGGATCGTTTTTTTGCCATTGATCGTCGGATGCTTGGCTGCATAAGTTTTGAGTACGTTTTCATAATCCTGTAGCGTTCTTACCTTTGGATATCCTAGCTCCTTGAGCACCTTATGCTGAATTTCAAATCCCCCCGTCGCGTCAAAACTCTCCTGTCCCACACCTGCATACGTAGGAAGGACATAAATGGATTGATCTTTATTACTGTATTTCAAACGATCCATATAGGGTCCATATAGCTTTTTGAGATTGGGTGCATGATCGTTGATCAGATCTGTCAGATCAATCATGGCCCCCGCATCCACAAGCTTGTTAATATTCGCTTTAGGAGAAACCAAGTCCGGGTATTCTCCACTTGCTGCCATCAAAGCAATTCGGTCATCTCCACCTCCACCGCTGACATCAAATTCCGCATTCAAGGTTACACCTGTTTTTTTGGTGATTTCCTTGCCTATTTCATCCTTCATTCCGTTCCATTGTGGGCTTGTATCTGCTCCGAAGAAGCTAAACGTAATCGGGTCTGTGCCGCTGGATGTGCCTTCCTTCGCTGCTTTATCGCTTCCTCCACAACCTGCGAGTGCGGTAAGGGACACCGCGAGCAAGGGAATCAGTGCAAATCTGGACCAGTGTTTTTTCATGTATAAATCCTCCTATATTCCTATGATGACTTCTCCTGCAAATAACTGCTATTTTACTACCGGAATCCTGTCTTTTATGATTTCACTGCCCCCAGTGTCATCCCGCCTACAAAATATTTTTGCAGGAACGGATATACCATCAGGATGGGGAGCGTAACCGTAATCGTGATTGCCATTTTAATCGACTCTGGTGAAATTTGAGCCATTTGCTTAGCCATATCGTTACTATTCGTCATACTGGAGCCGCCTTGCTGCGTACTTTGCAGTATCTTCATCAGCTCATACTGTAGCGTCGTCCATTGCGGCGCCCCACCATTATACAAATACGTATCAAACCAAGCATTCCACTGACCTACTGCCAGAAAAAGAGCAATCGTTGCCAATACTGGTTTGCACAGCGGCAAAATAATTCTCCAGTAAATCGTAAAATCATTCGCCCCATCGAGTTTGGCAGACTCCTGCAACGCATATGGCAAACCGTCCATAAAGGAACGAATGACAAACACGTTAAATGCGCTAATTAAGCCTGGAAAAATGTACACCCAAAACGAACCCAGCAGATGCAGATCACGCATCAAAATAAACACGGGCACCATCCCGCCAGAAAAATACATCGTCAACGCCAAAAACGTAGAAATAAACTTACGAGCGCGAAACTCGACCCGACTCAATGTAAAAGCAAGCATAGACGCGCAAATCAATCCGAGTACTGTTCCGACCAAAGTACGAAGAATAGATATTTGCAGTCCCTGAAGAAGGCCATCGTACTGGAAAATCGTTTTGTAATTTTCGAGCGTAAATTGGCGGGGCCATATATAAATTCCACCGCGAACCGTGTCCGTTGAATTGTTCAGGGAAATCGCAAGTACGTTCAGAAACGGGTACAGCGTCAACACCACGATCAGAGCCATGAGGATATAATTGAACAGGTCAAACAGCTTCTCAGACCGGGTAGCATTAAATGCCTTATTCGTCATTTCGCTTCTCCCTCCCTACATGATGCTTTCTTTGGTCAGTTTTTTGAATATACCGTTCGCCGTAAACAACAGCAAAATGCTAACCAGTGAGTTGAAAATACCAATTGCCGTCCCATAAGAGAAGCGACCCAAATTAATCCCGTAATTGAGCGCGTACAGATCCAACACCTCGGAATAATCCGTCACGAGACTATTGCCAAGCAAGAACTGCTTTTCAAAACCATTGCTCACCAGATGCCCAATCGCCATAATGAACAGAACGGCAATCGTCGAGCGGATACCCGGCAGTGTAATATGCCACATCTGTCTCCAGCGGCTCGCTCCATCCACGCGCGATGCTTCATACTGTTCTTGATCAATTCCGGTGATTGCAGCTAAATAAATAATCGTATTCCAACCTGTCTCTTTCCATATGTCGGAAGCGGTTACAATGTACCAGAACCAGCTCCCCTTTGCCATGAACTGAATCGGCTCATCCACAATATGAAGCGCTACCAATATATCGTTGACAATGCCTCCGTCAATGGACAGCATTTTCGTGACCAATCCAGCCACAACTACCCAGGATACAAAATGCGGGAGGTAGGATATCGTCTGCACAAACCGTTTGAACAGCATTCCCCGCAACTCGTTTAACAGAATTGCAAAAAAGATCGGTACGACAAAACCAAATATAATCCCCATCAGGCTCATCGCCAGTGTATTACGTAATACTAGATAAAATCGTTCGTCCTGAAATAACTCAATAAAGTTATTCAACCCTACCCATTTCTGGTCCGTAAAGGATTTAGCTGGCTTATAATTTTGAAACGCCATCGTCCAGCCCCAGAGCGGCAGATAGCTGAAAACAAACACCCATATGACGAAAGGAATGGACATAAAATAAAGATACTTTTGCTGCTTCACACTGTCCCACAAGCCTTTTCTACCACGTTCAGGCTTCGGTCCGCGAGCCTTGCGCGGTCTTCCCCGGTTGGATTCAGGAATCACAGCACCATTGTTGGAAGCGGTTTCAGTTGAAGATTCCATAACAAGCTCCTCCTCATCTCTAGATACTATTATCATACTTTGCTGGCTTGGAAGCGGGTACCCGACGAATTAGGAGAAAAATCAGTTCAAAATTAGATATATGAGGGGTCTCTATGCCTTCCAAGCATAACTTTTTTGCGGATTCCAAACAAAATCGATCCTATAGTGAAAGATGACTAAAATTGTATTGGGGTTTACATTATAATCAAACTTGACAAACTTATTGGATGGAGGAGACTTTATGGAAACTAACGTAATAACATTACCTCTTTTTCATGTTGCAGGTTACAGAATCGAAGCCAATATTAATGAATTTGAGTCTGGTCTTGGCAAGAGCATCTATCATTCATTAATTGAAAGAAAAGATGAAATTCGGGACAGGAAAAATGAGAATGTAATTTTAATGCAAATTTATCCCATGAAGCCTGATTTTAATCCTCAGGTAGATAAGTTTACAAATATAATCTGTTATGAAATAAGTAAACTAGGTGAGGTTCCATTAAATATGATAAGTCATACTGTAAATGAAAGTAAGTATGTAACTTTCACACATAAGGGGCTTGAATCGGAGCTTGATCATTCGTATGACTACATATATGGCCAATGGATTAAAGATACCGGAAATGAACCGAAGGATTACGATTTTGAAATTTGGGGTGAGAAATATAATCCAGAAAGTTCAGACAATGAGATTGAATTATTTATAGCATTGAAATGAACGAGACACAACAATAGCCCCCAACACAAAATGTGTTGAGGGCTATTGTTTGCTTAGGTCAATCTATTCCTAGTTCACAGGCTCGGATGATCCAGCTCATACAGGTTGCGGTATCGGGGCTGCTCCTGCCAAAGCTTTTCATGACTGCCCCGCATGGAAATGACCCCTTTTTCCATAAAAATCACCTCGTCCATATGCTCCATTCCTGTCAGATGATGCGTGATCCAGATCAATGTTTTGCCCTTCAGCACACGAAACATCGTCTGCATGAGTTCATGCTCTGTCAGTGGGTCAAGTCCCACTGTTGGCTCATCCAGCAAAACAATCGGGTGATTTTGCAGCAAAATCCGCGCCAGTGCAATTCGCTGTTTTTCTCCACCGGAAAAACGAAGACCCGTCTCCTGCATTCGAGTATCGTAGCCCTCCGGTAAAGAATCAATTAGGGTTCCAAGCCCCACCTGCTCTGTTACTGCACGAACCTCTTCCAGCGTAGCATTGGGTCGTCCTAACCGAATATTATTCGCTACCGTCGTATCGAATAAATACGGCTGCTGGTTTAGCACCGCAAATAAACCGGAGTATGCTCCACCTGTATATACGGGAATCCCTGCGACAGTGACGCTACCTTCATCAGGCTGCAATGCTCCCTGAATCAGGTTCAGCAGCGTGGACTTGCCCGCACCACTGCGGCCAAGCAATGCAAGCTTGCCCCCCTGCGGTACGTGCAGGGAGATATTACGCACGCTCCATTCCTGCGTTGCCGCATAGCGGTAGCTTACGTTGTTCAGCAGCAGGTCTCCTCCGAGGCCCAATCGCATAGCGGTAGCCTGTTCCTCTAGAATGTCTGCTGTTCCGCCTGCTCCCGGTGTAGGTGTGTCTTTCTCCGAATCCTTTAACCGTCGAAGTGAATCCTGATACTCCGGTGCATGAACCACCGCTTCTCCAGCGCGAACGAAGGCATCCAGCAATGGAAAAGCCACAAGGGCAAAGGATGCCAGCCATGTGGCTTCTATACGATTCTGTGCTACCAGTCCCCCGGCCCACACAGTCATAATCACAATCCCGCCGCCTACAACGCATTGTGCGATCCAATGAGAACGCCACTCGCTCCGGCGAAGTGAATTCTCCATCACGGCAGCCCTATTGTGCCGTTGTGTAAAGGTACTCAGGAAATGCCCAGTCCGTCCGCTCAGCACCAGATCACTCATGCCGAACAGAGCATCCGTCAGCTCCTGATAGGCTTTACTCCGTTCCTGCTTGAACATTCGCCGTTTGGCGAGTGAGGTCCATAGTGAGATAGCTGGGGCAATAAAAAGCAAAAATCCGCCATATAGCGCCATGAGCAAGGCAAAGGTTCCGTCCATCCGTCCGAGCGCCAAGATGCCTGCTGCATAAATCAGCAAAGCCGATAGCGCAGGCAGAACTAGCTTCAGATAGATGTTTTGAAGCTGCTCAATATCCTCTGCCAGCAATCCTAATAGATCCCCTGTACGGAATTTGCTGCGAATCATCAGCGCCTGCGGTTCTACTGCCCGATATAAGCGTACCCGCATACGGGACACCAGACGCAGTGCGGCATCATGCCCTACCAAGCGCTCCAGGTACTGAATAACCGCTTTACTAAAGCCAAATGTTCGCACAAGCACAATTGGAACGTACACCATTAATATATTTTCCGGTTTTAAGGCCGAACGGGTAATCAGATGACCGGACGTAAAGAGCAACGCGCCCGCACATCCAATGGCCAGCGCGCCCAAAAGAGCAGCTACCAGAAAGGCCCAAAAATATTGTCTCAGATACGTCACAAACCAGCCTTGTCTGCTATTGTCCGTTACTCTCATATCGTCCGTTCCCTCCTTCCGATATCCCCGTCAGCAATCGGTAATATGCTCCCTTACGGGCAATCAATTGCTGATGGGAGCCTACTTCTTCCAGGCGACCTTGATCCATCATCCAGACACAGTCCATTTCTGGCATCCAATGAAGCCGGTGGGTGGCAAGAAACATTCTCTTATGTTTCAAAACCGATAAAATCGTCTGTTTTAGCTCCCATTCTGTCTCAATATCCAGATGGGCCGTAGGCTCATCCAATAAAACGACCGGACGATTACTGAGCAATGCCCGCGCCAATGCAATCCGTTGCGCCTGCCCTCCGCTCAGTGTCCGACCTGCTTCACCAATGGGCTCATTCAATCCACCCGGAAGACCGTCTACCAGTTCACGCAGTCCAACCGCGTCAATCGCCCACTCTACCTGCTGGTTGGATGCCTCCGGTTCATAAAAGCGGATATTATCTGCCAGAGAAGCGCTAAACAGGTATGGATGCTGTGGAATATAGGCAATATGCCGTTGCCATTCAGCTTTGGCAACCCCAGCCAATCCGCATCCATTCAGGAGCAGCTCACCCGAAGTGGGATCAGCAAAGCCGCCAAGCAGACTGAGCAGCGTCGTTTTACCTGCACCGCTAGCTCCAACGATGCCGATCATGTTCATGAGCGGTTCAACATTTGCAGACACATGTTCGAGCCGAGCCGAACCGTCTTCATTCAGGAGGCACACATCAGATAGCTCGAGACTATCCTGTCCCGTGATGTCCAATCTTTTATCGCTAGCTGCCTGTTTATTCGGCTCGTTCGCATCATCTTCTGTACTGAGAATGGAGCGTATTGCTCCCCAAGCCTCCTTACCATCCAGTGAAGCATGATAGTCTGATCCCAACTGGCGTATGGGCATAAAATATTCTGGTGCCAGAATAAGCACCGCAAGCGCTGCCTCCAGACCCACCGAGCCACTAATCAGGCGCAGCCCCAAGCCTACCGCGACAAAAGCGACCGATAGCATACTAAAAAAATCGAGGGCAAATGAGGAAAGAAACGCTACCCGCAGCGTGCGCATCGTTGCCGTGCGGTATTGGTCGCTGACCTTCCCAACCGATTCCCCATGCTCTTGGCTACGCCCCAAAAACCTTAGTGTCTGAAGTCCACGCAGCGAATCCGTGAAATGGTGAGATAACAGACGATAGGAACGCCACTGCTTGTCTGCCTGCTTCCGCGCCGCCAAGCCGAGCAAAATAAAAAAGCCCACCAGTATCGGCATCGTAGTCGTCAAAATCACACCTGAAATGACATCCAATGTGAAAACATACACAAGCACAAGTATAGTTACAGCCATCATGTCAATCATTCGAGGAATGGACAGTTCCAAATACGTGCGAAAACGATCTATGCCGTCCAGCGCTAGCGTCACCAACTTGCCGCTGCCTTCCTGCGCTGCAAAACCCGGCCCCCGTTCGAACAAACGTGCAAGCAGACGCTCCCGTAAGGAAGCGCCTGAAGCTTCGGCAAAACGGCCGGCTGTCCGTCGTTGCAGCCAGATCATCGTATGCCTCATTGCAAAAGCAGCGAAAAACAACGCCAGTGACGGCCAAGCCATCACCAGCGGATTTTTATCAAATAAAATCGTAACAGCCTTTGCCAAGAAGACTGCTTGTGCAATCACAGCAGCCCCCTGGAGCAGGGAAAGGGCAGCCAGTAGCAGCATTACTGGCCGAATGCCCTTTAATTCTAACCATGCCTTATCCATTAGTATTCCAAATGATCCTTCTCACTGAGACGCTTATGGAAAACAAAATAGCTCCACGCCTGATAAGCCAGCACAAAGGGTAAAAGCGTTGCTGCAACAATCGTCATGGCTTTCAGTGTGTAATGACTGGAGCTTGCATTATAAATCGTCAAATCAAAAGCACTGTTAATCGAGCTCACCATAAATCTTGGGAACAAACCAACGAATAACGAAACGAAGGTCAGCAAAATCAATGCACCTGTCATCCCGAAGGCCCATCCTTCGCGGCCCTGCTTCAGGAAGTACCACGTCAGCACATAGGCGACAATTCCCACTGCTACCGCAGCATACATAAAGGGACCGCGACGTGCAAATAAATCCGTTGCAAAATAAGTCCATACCACCATGCCAGCGAGTAAAATGCCCAATACCGGAAGAAATTTGGACGCAATCACGCGAGCACGATCCCGTACTTCTCCAATCGTCCGCAGGGAAATGAACGTCAGCCCATGCATTAGGCACATTCCGACCACTGTCAGTCCAATCCATACGGTGTATCCATTGAACACATCGGAAAATCCAGCTTTCAAATCCATGTTTTGCTGAATAGGTACACCTTTCACCAAAGCCGCAAAAGCCATACCGAACAGCATCGGCGGTAGAAAGCTACCAATCAGAATGCAGGCATCCCACGTTCCTGTCCACCATTTCCCTTCAGCCTTGCCGCGGAACTCAAAAGAAACTCCACGCAAGATCAAACCTAGCAAAATAAAGACAAATACCAGATAATATCCGCTGAACATAGTTGCATAAAAATGCGGGAAAGCGGCAAACATCGCACCTGCTGCTGTAATCAGCCACACTTCGTTGGCATCCCAAAATGGACCAATCGTATTGATCATCAAACGTTTTTGTTGGTCATTGCGCGGTACCAATCCCGTGGCCATCCCCACGCCAAAATCAAAGCCCTCCAGAAAAAAGAAACCGGTAAACAACACTGCGATCAATAAGAACCATAAATCATTTAGCGTCATTATTGTCACCCCCTTGGGCAAATGGATCATGAATTACCGTTTGCTGATGTGGCTCGATATCTGGACCTTTGCGAGCCGTACGGTAAAACAGAAATGCCAGCACACCTGTTAAAATTAAATACAATGTGGTAAATGAGATGAACGAGAACAGCACTTCTCCTGCCACAACCGTAGGCGAAACAGAATCTTTTGTTTGAAGCAAACCAAATACAGTCCACGGTTGGCGACCTATTTCGGTCATGATCCAACCAGCAGTATTCCCAATGAATGGAAGGGATATCCCCCATATCATAAGACGGAAGAACCAGCGATGTGAACCTTCCAGCTTTTTACGGAACGTCAGGTAAGCACCGTATAAAGCGAGTGCAATCATGCCACATCCCGCCGCAATCATAATACGGAAGCTCCAGAACGTGGTACGTACTGGCGGGATATAATCGCCCGGACCATAGGTTTTTTCATATTCTGCTTGAAGCTCATTCATACCAGGCACAGAGCCGGAAAATTTACTATAAGATAGAAAACTCAGAGCAAAAGGAACTTTAATTTCAAAGGTATTTTCCTTCTTTTCAGGATCAATACCCGCGATAACTGTCCAAGGAGCGGGGTCACCGCTGTTCTCCCATAAGCCCTCACTGGCAGCCATCTTCATCGGTTGTGTTTTCACTAAATATTGAGCCTGACCATGACCAAACAAAGGAATAGCAATGGCACTGATTAAGGCAACAATAATGCTCAATTTAAAAGAAGGTTTAAAAAAGTCCATATTCTTTTTGTGCATCAGCTTCCATGCACTGATACCCGCGATAAGAAATGCCCCCGTTGCAAAAGCAGCAAACAACGTATGCGGAAATTCCCATAACAGTTGTTCATTCGTTAACAGAGCAGCAAAATCTTTCATTTCTGCACGTCCATTTTGAATCTCATATCCTACTGGACGCTGCATGAATGAATTAGCAGCTAGAATCCACAACGCCGATAACATCGTACCGATAGATACCAGCCACATACAGATTAAATGGACCGTTTTGGACAATCTTTCCCAACCGAATACCCATAATCCGATAAAGGTCGATTCCAGGAAAAATGCAAGCAGCGCTTCGATCGCCAGCGGCGTACCGAATACATCACCCACAAAACGGGAAAAGTCCGACCAGTTCATCCCGAACTGGAATTCTTGCAAAATCCCGGTGACTACGCCCAATGCAAAGTTAATCAGCAGAAACGTTCCCCAGAATTGAGCCATTTTTTTGTACAAGTCATTTTTTTTGATAACATACATAGTCTCCATAATTGCCACCAATAACGACAATCCAATGGAGATCGGCACATAAACAAAGTGAAGAATCGTTGTAGTTGCAAACTGCAACCGTGCCAAATCCAATACGTCCATGATGTTGCTCCTCCCCCTGCACTTCTCTTAACATTGATTTATAGTGTCTGTAATCTGAAGTCTTCTACATTTGTGATAGTATTCACATTCTTACATATGCAGCGGTCACTTTTTAGAAAATGACTCACTCAACTACCTTCACCATGGTTGTCATGATCCGGCTTCAGATTATCCCCATTATATAGAATAAATTTAAATGAAATAGAATCGAAAATGTGAACATCGTGTCAAATCTGTGTCATAACGATGGCGATTTGATGAAAACGGCCTAAACTACATAATAAATGTGACATTTTCGATTGATCTATCCATTTATCCGCCATAAAAAAAGAGCCTCTCTTCGTTCGGAGGTCGTACCTCCGACATCTGTAAGAGAGACTTCATAGCGTTGAACCTAGGGATTCTATCAACAGCCATCTGTTCCTCCGTTCTTTTGAACCCGATTACGGTAGGAGGAAGGTGACATTCCAACATACTTTTTAAATTTACTATGAAAATAATCTGCATTCGCATATCCTACGCGTTCCGCCACCTGGTGCACCTTAATTCCTTGAGCAAGCAATTCTCTTGCTCGCTCAATCCTCACCTTATCCAGGTAGGCATTAAAGGCCTCGCCAGTATGACTTTTGAACAGTTTGCCCAAATAGCCACTATTGTAATTGAACATATCTGCCAGTAACTCCAGTCGCAAATTTTCATCATAATGACTATGTATAAAGTCAATCATTTGTTTCATGATGATGCCCTTGCCACCAGATTCAGTCTGGCCAATCCATTGCAACACATGCTCCAGCGAGTGATCCACCAGCTCGCCCAATGTGGAATAAGCATATACATCGATTATAAAGCTGGAGTGCTCCTCTAGCACGGTTCGGCTGTGATCCTGTCCGGCTGCATACTTGTTCAACGCCAGTGTGAATGTTTGGGCGAACGCCGCCTTGATTGCAGATTCTGTGCGATAAATCCGTGGAAATTGGCCTTCCATTTCCTTAATGACACGGGTTGCAGCTTCACTATTAGCCATATCTAGCGCATAATACAGCTTTTCTGCATAACGTAGGGGATCATCTGTGGCACTATCAGACGCTCCACTCCTTTCAGTCTCGACTGTCTCCAATTCGTGTAGGTCTCCGGAAAGCATGGCTCTTTCTGCCCGGAACAAAAACGTACGTTCTAACAATCGTAGTGCCTGCTCAAAAGACCTGGGAATGTCGTTAAGAATGGCTACAGGATCACCGGCAGCCACATAAATTTCCTTTGCCCACGGCTTTAGCTCCTGTCGCCAAGCAGCCAGTAACTGAACAGCATCTTTCTCCGTTTTTAACGTGGCGGGAAGCAAAAGACCCATATATATTCCAGCCTCAAACACGATACCTCTGCCCTGCTCATGGCACAATTCTGTTAGCCGCTGCTTTGCTGCCGCCAGCCGAGCTTGCCGATCCCAGTCAGGAATACGTAAATCGAGCAGAATAACCTGATAGCTACTCCAGTCCAACTCTGGTAACACGGGCTGTTGTCCATGTTTTCCGTTACCGCTTTGATGTTCAGCTTGCTTGGATGCTCTGTGAAGAGAATCGCTGCTTTCCACAGCATTACGAGCATGCTCTTGATGAACCGGAAACAATAGTGCTTCGATCCAATTACGCTCATGGGAAGGCGGACTTCCCCATTTGCCATCTTCTTTCTCGTCCTCAATGTTTTGCCGTACCCGTTTCAACTCTGTCGTCATTTCTTCCTCATCAACTGGCTTCAGTAGGTAGCCATCCACCCCGAAGCCCATGGCTTGCCGTGCATAATCAAAGTCTGCATATCCGCTTAATATGAGAAAGTGAAACGGCTCTCCGTTCTTTTCACGTATGCTTCGTATGACCTCCAGCCCACTCATCCCGGGCATACGAATATCTACAATGACCAGCTCCGGTCGATGCTCTCCGAACTTATCCAGAGCCTCGCGTCCGTTCCCTGCCGTATCGACAATACGGAAGCCACAATTCCCCCAGTCAATAATGGAGGACAATCCTTCACGAATCGCAGGCTCATCATCTACAATCATTGCTTTATACATTCGACTCTTCCCCCCTTGGTATGGAAAAGTATACGGTTGTTCCTTCTTGTAATGCGCTTTCAATATGCAGTCCATAACGTTCGCCGTACATCAATGTTAGACGTTGATGTACATTACGCAGGCCAATACTGCTTCCTTCCGGCTCTTCCGTCCCCCTGATCCGAGCTAGCAGACGGGTCAGTTGCCCAGCTTCCATGCCAATCCCATCATCTTCTACTTTAATTTTTAGCTCTCTTCGTTCTATTGCAATATCTACCTTCACGGTAACTGGCTCTTCCTTATTTTCCAGGCCATGAATGACTGCATTTTCCACCAGCGGTTGTATGATTAAGGGAGGAATCGACAGGTCCGTCGCGCTTTCTTCCAAATTCACTTCATAAATCAAACGATTTCCAAATCTGAACTGCTGAATTTGTAAATAGGATCGCACCATATCCAGCTCCTGTAGTACCGTCGTTTTACCACTGCCAATCTCCAGATTCCGGCGCATCAGCCTGCCAAGCAAACGCACCGTCGTTGCAATTTCCGCTTCCCCATTCAGATGTGCTTTCATTCGAATGGATTCTAACGCATTAAACAGAAAATGCGGATTAATTTGGCTAGCCATCATTTTTAGCTTGATATCCTTTTGTGCCAATTCCAGTCTGTTGTTATGCTCACTCGTCTCATAGACCTGCGCCATGAGTTGGCGAATACTGTTCACCATATAGTTGAAACGGCGGGATAAATCCCCGATCTCGTCCCTTCCCTCCACACTCGATACCACATGAAAATCGCCCGCGGCTACCTTACCCAGTTCATAGCTCAACCGCTGTAGGCGTTTGGTAATCAGCCAGGAAATGATGGTGATCAGAATCAGTGCCATAACCAGCACCGCAAGAACACATAGAGCACCAATCAAGCTAATTCGGTTGGCTCCCTGTACAATATGCTCCGTCGAAAACACTGAAATAATCGTAAATCCGCTCACACTGGAGGCGGGCAGCAGCTCATCCACGATGATGTTGGAGGACTTTCCGTTGATTTTCGCTTCATATATTCCCTTACCCGCACGCTGAACATCAAAGCCCAAATGTAAATCTCCCAACGTCTGACCCACCGACTGCGGACGAGTAGCTGCGACCACAATACCATTACGATCTGCAATCAATGTTTCAAAGGGCTCCTTGCTCAGCATATGATTCAACTCGGTCTGACTCAGCGATATCATCAGAACTCCCTTGGTATTGTATTCGGGAAATGGAATTTGCCGTACCAGGCTCAGGCGATTAACCGGGTTATCTTCCTTATCATGAATGTAAAACCAGTTAATCGCCGTCCCCTTCAAAGCCGTTTGGAACCACTGCTGCCGCTCAATGTTAGAGTCCACTGGAATAAACTCCAGATTATTGACAAGCGTCGGATTGTACGAATAGAACCGGATGGTAGCAATCTCTCTATATTGCTGAGTATACTCATTAAAATCCTTGTATTGATGATACGCATTCATCAGCTCCACCATACCCGGATACCGTCTGTTCGCCATCTCCCTCAACCTCTTATCGAACATGAGCCCATTTGAAATATCCGTTGGCACACGCAGTAAATTTGCCGTCTGGCTCTTGATCTTTTCCACATTGTTTACTGTCTGGGCAATTGCACTATTCAATGCCTGCTCTCGCAAATAAAAAGTAACGCAGCCGCCTACCACCAGCACCGGGATCATGACAATCAGTACATAGGAGAACAGCAGCTTATTCCGCATACGCATATTATTCATCAGAAGCCGTACTCCACGATTCATGTCATCCCTCCCATAAGATAAGCGCTTACATTTTTGTGTATTTTCACATCCTCTATCACGAGCTACATGTTTCCAGTTTAAAGCTTCGTAACCTCTATATCCATATTTTTTTGCAAAATTAAAAAAATGTGGCGAACGGAGTCACCACACTTTACGGATCATGAGCTATTTACGTACAAAAGGTTCGATATGCACTCCCTGCGGCAGCTTGTGCGGATCTTCCGGATTGATACGGTCATAGAACATAATACCGTCCAAATGGTCCATTTCATGCTGTACTACAATCGCTGCATAACCTTTGAAAGTCAATAGCTCCTGTGTTCCGTCTGGCAAATTGGCCTTAATACGAATTTTTTCATAACGAGGTACATATCCGGCTACGTACCGATCTACAGACAAGCACCCCTCACCTTGTTCCAAATAAATCATGGACGTGGAGTGGCTGACCAGCTTCGGATTAAACAACGCATACTCTACCGTTTTGTCCCCATCTTCATAATAAATAGCGCACATTCTTTTGTTCAAACCTACCTGGTTCGCAGATAATCCCACACCCGGGCGCAGTTCATAGCGGGTAGCCAGCTCTTCATTTTGGCTATTTTTCAGATAATCCAGCATCCATTGCATCTGTTGAAGATCCTCTTCAGACAGTGGCAAGCATACCGGATCCACCTTCGTACGCAAAATAGACTCCCCTTCACGCACGATATCCTTCGTGAGAAGCATGTCCATCGATTGATTACTCATTCGTCAGCCTCGATTCATTAAAATAAATATACTTTCATGTTATTCAGCAAAAGTTAGGGGAGTTCCCAATATTCCTACAAGTTTTATCCCATAAATTATATCTATTCATGAAATGAATTGTCAAAATGAAGCGGTATTTAAGTCATTAAATATTCATTGCCTTAATGGTTTATCTAATTAACAATTATACTTATGCTCTATATAGCACAAAACGAAAAACCTCCTTAACCAATGAAGTGGTCAGGAGATTTTTTGCCGTTATCATACCTTTGAAATTAATCATACGTATCTTTTCTTACTATTAAGATGGCTGCTCCAACGCACTTGGAGCTTCACTAAACAGCTGCGCCTTTGGATTCGGCTGTGTCCAGGTATTATAATATTGCGAGTTCTTGCCGTAGGAATTGTCAATGACAACGTGCGGCATATCAAGCAGACAGGCCAGAATGTGACCGTGCAGCCGTGAAGTGCGAACCTCGCGGTAAGAGCTGAACAGCGTAACCGCTTTGTTCATAAGATGGTCTGTATACTTGTACCAGAACGTACGTGTAGGCAACGGTCCACCGATTTTCTTATCCAGTCGATAAAACTTCTGGAAATAGACAATTCCCTTCACTTCCAGCGGAGTAAACAAAGTATCCCAGTCCAGCCGGTGAGCGGCATCTGCCTCGTCATCGAACTTCTTTTGTCCACCCACCGTTTCAATATCAGTCCGCAGGAAATACAATACATCCTTCACTGTTTCCGTAGTCGGCTTCAATGGCCAGAGCTGGTGCGCCATATCAGGGCATAGTGTGATACTGCACTGGTTCAGCTTGTCCTTAGCCCACTGATAAGAGCGTGTATCCCGCACAAACATATGTAGATCCGGATGAGCATTGAACAAGGCAGCGACTTCATTAGCCTTCTGTTCAGATTGAAAGTGGATCGTCTGCGGCATAATCACAATTCGGTGGTTAGGGAAATCGCGAACGATGCGTTCTCGCAAATTTTGGTGATTTGAATAGAGATCGCCGAAGTTGCCGCCGCCGTGGCACACGATAATCCAGTCACCCGGAATTTGAAGCCGATCGGGAATATCCATAGCGCTATAACGGGCACGGACACGGATGCCATTATCCTTGAAGAACGCTTCGGTGCCTTTCATGATGAGTACATCCCCACCGTTATTATAGACGGGATAATCGACATAAATGATATTCGAACCTTGGGGGACTACGTCGAGAATGACGCTCAGCTTATTTTTCAGTTTAGCCATGGGATGCAAATTCGGCATCTTTCAGTTCTCCCTTCCTGCGCTTCTTTTGTATAGTCTGAATGACAAATGTAATGTCACTTTTATCAAAAATGATCCGTGATAGCGGAACATTGAAAAACATGGGGAACGAGAACAGTGAGAATGCCAACCGTACACAAGCACCTACAAGCAAAGCAATCGCAATGCCGTCCAGACCAAAGATCGGTGTACAAATAAAAAATAGACCGACGGTGATCGCATAGGCTACAATTTGCCGGAACAATACCAGTCCCGGACGTCCCAGCGCGTTAAAGGCCGAAGCCAGAATCCATGAGCCGCCACCAATGATACATTCCAGTGACAGCAGGTAGAACGTTAGCGATGCTTCCAGAAAAGCGGGGCCGTACAGCAAACCCAGCATGTATCGTCCAATGAAGAGAGCAGGCACAATGACGATTAACATCGCAGCCATAGAGATGCGAAAAGCACGACCTACTGTTTCGACAATCTTGCTGTGCTCCATCCCCGTCACCTTAGGAAAAGTAACGTTAGTGACGGCATTTTGCACCACATTGAACACACGAGACAAGGCGTAGACGACAGAGTACAGACCGAACGCTTTGGGTGATAGCAGCGCCACAATAACGATTTTGTCCGTTTGTGTGGACAGCGTCCCCATCAGCTCCATCCCGTAAACCCTCGCTCCATAGCTATAATAAGGACGAAGCACTTGGCGGCTGGTAAATGGACGGAAAGCACGCAAATTCATATACTTGCGCAAACGGAGGAACGCCCATACTAGCGCAAGGAAACTCGCGGCAAAATTCACTGCTCCTGCCAGCTGCACATTGAGCAGGCCCATCAGCCACAGTGTCACCAGACCGATGAAATTCAGTAATGGGTAGTAAAACAGCAGGCCGTTATATACGCTAAATCGATCCAGCCCTTGCGACAATGCTGTCGTCAGCGCTGTAAGCACTGCCAGCGGTATGGCTGCCGCACAATAAAGCTGGGACAGCTGGATGATGTCCGCACCATAACCATTCAGCCACAGCGGCATGCATATCCAGGCCACCGCTCCCGCCAACAAGCTGGCAGGCAACTGAATCCAGAGTGACAACGCCAGTAGTTCTTCCGTCGTGCCTGTTTTCTTCTTGATGTTATAAATTAACGACGTTGGTAATCCGAAGCTCAACACACTGCCGATCAGCGTAGGCCAGAACAGAACTGCCGCCAGTTCTCCTTTCCCCTCTACTCCGAGCATACGTGCGGTCAGGATGGAAGTCAGGGTCGTGACGATTAGCACAAAAAAATTGTTAAAACTCGTGCGCATGATCGTTTTGGCGAGACTGTCACCCGTGAATACTTTCCTTGCTGCTGTCCATGTGCTCATGTTACGTCCAACTCCTGTTCCTTATTAAGCCTCTCGTCTCTATGCTCACATTGCGTCTTTTGACGCACCTCCATCAGCCTACCGTTTTTTTGGAATTGCGTTCAGGCAACTGTCCCCCGCCAACAGGCTCCTTTGGACTTGAAAAGATCGCTTTCAACGCTCTTCTATAGCCTTGAATGGCAGTATGATTTTTCTTGGGCTTTTCTCTCAAAATCTGATACAACGTCGTCCAGTATAGTGCTGCATAACCAATCGGCCCAGATCCCTCGTCACGCAGCAAATGAATATGATTCATCACCCGCATATAAGTAACCTGTTCCATATTGTCGCGTGAGGACGGCGATTCGTGATGAAGCAGCGTAAGCGCCGGGTTAATGTATAACGGACCACTTTTCATTGCGATGCGTGAAAGTAATAAATCCTCGCCTACGCTATAGCTTTGCAACCAAGGTACCGGCTCCAGACTACGAATCGCCTCACGGCGAAATGACATATTGCAGCCATGGAAAAACTGGGTTCTAAACGTCTTCTTGGCCTTATGCCAGTTATACATCGAGCCGGACTGACCGCTGAGGGACAACCTCCCTTTGGACAAAGACTGCTGGAATGACAGCAAGCATCGAATTGTTCCCATGAAGCTGTTACTCATTCCCTGTGCAATACCGCCAACACCAGCGGCCTGCGGGTAAGCCTCATAGGTACGCATCAACTCATTCAAATAGTTGCTCGGCAGCTCAACGTCATCGTCAAGGAACAAAATGATGTCACCCTGCGCAAGTTCAGCTGTCTTTACACGAGATAACCATAATCCCGGCTGCTCCTTGCGATGATATCGGTAGGTAATTCCCGCTCTGCCCAACTGACGCTCATAACGTTCCAGCACATGCTTCGGCAGTTCTCCGTCGTCAATAATCCATAGCTCGGTTTCACATGCCTCCGGTGCTCCCCCAATGGCAATTGAATTAATGCATCGGGTCAGATCATCAACCCGATTTCGGGTGCACAGAGCAATGGACAAGCTTAACATCATACTCCCCCTTTATCCTGTCAGTGTGTTAAAAAAACAGTTTACTGAACCGCCGGGCCTAAATATTCGTTATATTTTTGCTTGCGCGGGTTCAGAATGAACAACACCCCCTGCTTGTATCCATCTGCGGCATTAAAATTGCGGCGCAGCATTTCTTTGAGCATCAAGTAGGATAAGGTCCATAAAAGGGCTCCATACTGAATCACTCCAGCCTTTTTCAAGGCAAGAAAATAATAGTGGTTAATCGCTGTAGCCTTGGCTACTTTGCCCGCCTTATCGCGCGAGCTTGGAGATTCATGATGAATGATGGTTAAGTCAGGATTGATAACCAATTTGCCGTAACGGCTCGCCAACTGGCACATGTACAAATCGTCAGCAACGGCATAACTGGTCATCCACGGATACGGCTTCATGTCCCGAAGCGCATCCCTCCGAAATGACATATTGCAGCCATGGAAAAATTCTGTATCGAAAACCTCAGTCGCTTCGCCCCAACGCAGCAAAGAACCTGCCAGACTACTAGGCGAGAGCTTGCCGAGGGATGAAGACATCTGAAATGTCAAAACGCCCAGCAGCTTTCCTGCCCGGCTCGAATGTAATCCCTTTGCAATCCCTCCAACACCCACAATCGTTTCATCCTGATCATAGGTATCGAGCAAGCGCCGGATATAGAGTTTATCGTCCAGTTCTGCATCATCGTCAAAATACAGCACAATATCATACCGCACAAGAGACAAGGCCTCATAGCGGGACAACCAAACGCCGGGACGACTTTTTTTATAATATTTCAAAACGCTTTGAGGCAATCCGGATACCATGTGACGGTACTGCTCGATCTGTTGGTCGGAAATATCGCCGTCATCAACAATCAGCAGTTCTACAGCCGTATGCTCCAATTGCTGCTGTACTGCAATAGATTGTATACAGCGTGTCAGGTCTTCGATCCGGTTGCGGGTACAAATGATGATGGAGACATCGGACATGCCATTACCTCCTGTGTGTGTATCCAGATGCTTTGGAAGAGATATTCTAAGTTTTTCCAATTGCTGGATTATATATGTTTATTGTATCTTTGACAGCGTTTTAGTGTATATACCTCTTTTGTATACTTTTTCAGTCTCCAAAAGGGTAGACAATCCTCTAAAAAGAGCAAAAAAATAGGATTGGCTTCTAGTGCCAATCCTGATTTACCCCTGGAAGTCCAGAAACAACGTCGCATTCACATACCGACGTGCCATGGACAAAAAATAACTATTTTGCACCGCTACCGCTGCCACCAGCAAAGTATTACGCACTGCTTCACACTGGTTAGGGGTCAAATGCTGTAAACGGCTGGTGTATTGATCGGCCGCCTGAACCAGCAACTCCTCTGTCGCAGCTTCCTGGCGCTGCTGTCCTGTAACGGAATTTCCGTTGTCCTTTGCATAGCCTGCTCCAGCAACATCGAGCAGTTGGTCTCCGTTCGCATCCAGCTCCTCAAACAAAGTTGAATAGGCGGCGTACAAATCGACCGGCTGAATCAGATCGTCCGTATCATCTTCGGGTTGTTGGAACAGGATATGAAATAGCTGACGAATGGATTCAAAATCAAGACATGATTTTAAATCTTCCACAATGAGCAATATAGCTGCCTGGTTGACCGAGTATTTTTTGCCGATCTTCGGAGCGCCGAGAAATTCCTTGAAGTCGCGTTTGACCCAATTTTGCATAGATGCCAGTGAGACATGACTGTATTCGACCAGTTGACCCAGGGAAACGATCTCCTGCAGCGAAAAGGCTGCGCTGTGCTTACCCTTGATGATTTTATCTAGCACAGGTGTCACGTCGGTGTATAAAAATGTCGGCATCGTGCTCCCGGAACGGGCGAGATGGCTATGAGTGCGCCTCCAGGCGTCCTGTAGAACGGCCAAAGGCTGCAATTCGCGGCGACCTTCCATGGCCAGCAGCAAATGGGCCATATCACGACGAGTAAGGGTAAAAGACTCCATCTGCTTTCCTCCCTTTATTACATTTCAAGTTCATTTGAACTCATCATACGCCCTCAAACTAGGCTTGTAAAGTGAAGCAATGAGCCGTGCGGGTTCTATTATGCCTTATTTTCCGTGTAAATTGGAGGTAGGTGACCTGCTATGATTCCATATGAACCTTGTATATTTCCTTTTAAGTTCTTAAAATAAGTTCAAGTGAACTTAAAATGGAGTTCCTTAAAAAATTGAACGAAAAAGGGATGAGTGAAAATTATATGGGTATAGGTGTCAGTCTATTTTTGTTTGCGGTGTTGATTTTATTTAGTGCTTTTTTCGTGGCTACCGAGTTTGCGATTATTAAAATCCGTTCCAGCCGGGTCGATCAGCTGGTCGTGGAGAACCGTAAAAACGCACTGGCGCTACAAAAAGTCGTCAATAATCTGGACGGCTACCTGTCCGCCTGTCAGCTTGGTATTACGATTACAGCGTTGGGACTCGGCTGGCTCGGTGAACCGACCGTAGTCAAATTGCTGGAGCCTCTCTTTCAACAGCTCAACATCAATGGGGATTTTTCACATATCCTGGCCTTTATTATTTCATTCGTCATTGTAACTTACCTGCACGTGGTGATCGGCGAACTGGCTCCCAAAACATTGGCGATCCGCAAAGCGGAAGCTGTCAGTCTGTTAACCTCCCCAGTGATCGTGTGGTTTAATCGGATTATGTATCCGTTTATTTGGCTCCTTAACGGCTCGGCCAATCGTCTGGTTCGTCTGTTTGGTCTTCAACCGGCTAGTGAGCATGAAGAAGCGCACTCTCAGGAAGAAATTCAGATCATTTTGTCCGAAAGCGTGGAAAGTGGTAAGATCAATAACACCGAATATGGCTACGTAAATCGTATCTTTGCTTTTGACGAGACCGTTGCCAAAGAAATTATGGTACCACGTACAGATATGGTATGCTTGTTTACGAATCGCTCGCTACAAGAAAACATGCTGACTATTCACGAAGAGCAGTATACCCGTTTTCCGGTGGCGACAGACAGCAAGGATCAGATCATTGGTATGATTAATACCAAACAGCTATTCCTTGAGTATGATCGCAATCCAGAGCTTGTTTTCGACAGTCTGATTCAACCGATCTTGACCGTTCCGGAAGTTATCCCCGTCAACACACTGCTGAAACGTATGCAGAAGGAGCAGGTTCATATCGCTCTCCTGGTCGATGAATACGGTGGAACCTCCGGCCTCATTACCATTGAGGACATTTTGGAGGAGATTGTTGGCGAAATTCGGGACGAATTTGATAAGGATGAACGGAAGGAAATCGAGAAACTGACGGAGAACAGTTATTTGATGGATGGTAAAGTGATGCTTTCCGATCTGAGTGATCTGACGGGCTTGACATTGGACGATGAAGACGTGGATACTGTCGGAGGGTGGGTGTATAGCCGGGTTCCGGAACCTAGACAGGGCAAGGAATTCATAGAAGAGAATGTGAAATTTATCATTCGTGAAATGGGTAAAAATCGTATTCGTCGGGTGGAGATTATTTTACACCACACATCCCCCGCATCTGAATTGGAAGCAGAATCGGACACTTCTTCCCGGGAGTGAACCGTGTGACCTGAGCGTTTATCTATGCACTTGACACTTGTGTTCACTCCTACTGAAATGACATATTCCCAGGGCAAACGACTTAGGTCGTTTGCCCTGCACGCGTGTAAGGAGGAGCTAGTAAAGTGGATATTTTATCTTCTATTATTATGGGAATTATTGAAGGACTGACAGAGTTTTTGCCGGTCTCTTCGACGGGTCACATGATCCTTACGGCTGATCTTCTAGGATTAAACACAGAGAATGATACGGTCAAAACGTTTGAGGTTATCGTACAATTAGGTGCTGTGCTGGCAGTCGTCGTATTATACTGGCGCAGATTCCTGAGCCTGTTTGATTTCAGACGCAAAATCTCGAGTCAGCCACGTCTAAACCTGTTACATATTATTTTAGCCATGATCCCAGCGGGGCTAATTGGCGTACTGTTCCGTGATGTAATTAAGCAATACCTGTTTGGTCCTGAAACGGTTTTATACAGTTTGGTGATCGGGGGCCTGCTCATGATCGCGGCTGAAAAATTTCATCCGCCTATTAGATCACATACGCTGGATGAGATCACGTACAAACAAGCATTTACCATCGGTGTGTTCCAAGTCCTAGCCCTATGGCCAGGATTCTCCCGTTCAGGCTCAACCATGTCTGGGGGCCTATTCGCACGTGTAAGCCATACGGCAGCCGCGGAATTTACATTCCTCGTATCTGTTCCGGTCATGCTGGGTGCATCGGGTATTGATATGATCAAAAGTATGGATCATCTGTCTATGAGTGATTTCCCAGTGTTCGCGGCCGGCTTTATTACTGCCTTTATCGTCGGGATGCTGGCGATCAAAACATTCCTCGGTCTGCTCAAACGCTTGAGCCTGACTACGTTCGCCATTTACCGTTTCGTGCTGGCGGCTGTGTTCTTTTTCATTATTTTATAAGCCATCGTTTGGTACCAATAAATAAAAAAAGGGATATCCATAGGGTCTGAATGATCAGCCTTGGATATCCCTTTTTTTATTTTGCTGAAAGGAAAGATAGTCTGGAACTATCCCTATCATGCGTTCTGATTATTGTTTGGATTCCAGCGTAGTCAAATATTCCGAGATTTGAGCTGGCGTTTTAGCGTATTTGCTGTGCAAATGAGCAATTTTTTCTCCATTACGGAACACGAGCAGACTCGGAATGCCGCGCACTTGATTTTCTTCGGCAATCGGTTGGAATTTCTCCGCATCAAGCGCAAAGAAACGCTTATCTGCGTTTTCCTCAATAATGCCGTCCATAAATTTATCCAGTGTCTTGCAATCCGGACACCAGGTTGTATCAAATTTCACGACAGTCAGACCGTCACCATTAATTAAATCCTGATATTGCTGCTGAGATTCGATGCGTTCCATTCGTTGGTCCCTCCTAGAGTGTATTTATAACGTCTCCATATTCACATATGAATTATAAACCGAGGCTTATTCCTATATTGTAATGATTCTTTTATAAATTGCAACTGGGACGGGTACATGTTTGACACTTGTCCTATACTTGCTCGGATTAGCGGTATTGCGCATCATACCGATTGGCTCGGCTGATTTGCTGTAGCGTCTGCCGCTCTTGCCTGGTTAGCGGTGCAATATCCGCAGCAGAAATATTATGCTCCAATTGTCCCAAAGAGCTTGCACCCGGAATAACAGCAGCGACAGTCGGATGAGACAGGCTATAACGGATCGCTGTCTGACCCATACTCCGGTCCGCACCTGCAAATGCCTTTAATTGCTTACGCACGTCCAGCAGCTCTGCTTCATTGTAGTCCAGATATCCCTTGGCTATCTTCCCTTCCCCTTGGTCAGCCAATACACCACTGGCCACTGGCCCACGTGCAATCACGCTAATTCCCCGTTCCTGAAGCAAAGACAGTACCTCTTCCTCTGCACGCCGATCCAGCAAACTATACTGATTCATAACACTAACGATATTCGAGCGTTTGACATATTCACGGATGACATGAGGGCGAATTGAGGAAATACCATAATAACGGATGACGCCCTCCCGCTGTAGTTGCTCAAAGGCCTCTATCGTTTCGTCTATCGGATCGTCAATTGTCCCTCCGTGCAACTGATACAGGTCGATGTAGTCCGTTCCAAGGCGGCGTAGGCTCTCTTTAACAGCAGACAGAATATATTCCTTGGACGGATCCCATCCCCAGCCCTCCTGTCCTGGTATACGCCGGTTGCCGACCTTGGTCGCCAGGATGACCTCCTGCCGACGTCCACGGATTGCTGTCCCCACAATTTCTTCATTGCGCCCGTGCTGGTACAAATCGGCTGTATCCAACAGGTTTACGCCCATGTCTAGCGCTTCATGAATCAAGTAAACACCTTGCTGCTCATCCGTACCGACCGACATACATCCCAAGCCAATCTCACCTACCAGCAAATCTGAAGATCCCAGGCGGTTTTTTTTCATTTATGCTCCCCTCACTTCCAATAACGTATAATTTTAAATTTTTAATATTTCTCTATTGAATCAATTTCATAAATGATTAAACTAACGAAATGTAAACCTCATATAGACAAATTAAACCATTTTGATCTATATGTACTCTTTATTAAAGCTACTCAAGGTATTATGAAATTGATTCTATTATACGAAAAAAAATATACAAAAAAAACAACCCCAAAGGCATAGAGACTCCACGCTCTCCAATCCTTTGAGGTTGTTGTATGAAATTCGTATTCCATTCATGCTATCCGAACAGCCATCGGACGGCCTTAGGAAATTGACGCTGAAAACAATCCACACGATGCACCGCATCCTGATCCAACTCAAGGAGCACATCTTTTGCATCCAGTCCCTGTGTCCGCAGCACCTCGTGTGCCTGGAGGGTCAGCGGAACCATATCTTTTTGTACATTCGTCTTCCCTTCACCTTCACGGGTCCCGACAGATATATAAAAGCGATGTGCACCATCCCTCACAGTTACACAAGATGCAGATTGCATATAACCAATCATACCCGGATACCAATACGAGCCTGAGATGGAACCGACGCGTCCGAATATGTCCTTATACTTGAAGACGGCATACATGGAAATTAATCCGCCCAATGAGGCGCCGATGATTCCCGTATGCTCCGGTCCGGTTTTTACCGGATATCTCCCCTCGACGTACGGCATTACTTTTGTAACCACAAACGCCAGATAGGCATCTCCGCCACCACCAAAAGCAGGTCTTCCTTCTACTAAAGCAGCTGCCTTCCAAGGCGTATAATCATCCAGCCGATTTACGGGCTGAATACCTACCAGCACGACACGGAGCAACTCTCCCGTAGAAAAACCTCTTTCCAGCTCATCCAACCCGCTTAGAAATAAAGAGCTGCCATCCTGCACATACAGCACAGGATACAGCTCATTATGACTCACGGAGACAGGAGGTGTATAGACGTGCACAAGGTACCCATCTAATGGAATTTTATCTACATGACCTTTCATCCTACACAGTCCCCCATGATGTGAATGTATTCATTACAGTGCAGCATCCATTTCCTTGATCATTTCAGATACGGATTCCAGACCATTACCTGACAGGTACCAGTAGTTAGGATCAAGGTATACAATATGACCGTTTTTAAATGCATTGGTTTTCTTCACCAGTTCATTCTCAATGGTTTGTTTACCTGTAACCTGTTCCTTGCCTTCCTCGACCACCACAGCCCCACGGTCAACAACAAAAATATAATCCGGATTTTTTTGCTGTACATATTCAAAAGAAACCTTTTGTCCATGCGTGGATACTTTAATACCAGGATCTACAGGGGTTACGCCAAAAGCATCATGAATGATACCGAAACGGGATTGTGAGCCATATGCGCTCAGGCTTCCTTCATTCGTCAGCACGATCAGTCCTTTAGCTTTGCTCGCTACAGCCTTGTCATGTACGGCCTTGATGGAGCTATCAATCGCAGCCAGTTCCTGCTTGGCAACATCCTCTTTGTCGAAGATTTGACCCAATGTTTCAACGTTTTTCTTAAAGGAATTGATATAATCCTTGGTGTCTACAGCCATCGAAATGGTCGGTGCAATTTTACTCAACTCTTTATATGCATCAGCTTGTCTGCCGCCGATGATGATGAGTTCAGGAGACAGATCACTGATTTTCTCGTAATCCGGTTCAAACAGCGTGCCCGCACTTGCATATTTGGAATCTTTATATTTGCTCAAATACGTAGGAAGATCCTGCTGCGCTACTGCCGCAACGTCAACACCCAGCTTATCCAGCGTATCCAATGAACCGAAATCAAAGACAACGACATTTTTTGGATTAACTTTGACTTGGACCGGGTTTTCATCCAGTGCGTGTTTGACCGAGATAGTTTTGGATTCCGTTGTTGCAGCAGAGGAGCCGTTTCCAGTCGCTTCCGGTGTTGCCGGAGCTGCTTTGCCACAGGCTGACACGATCAGTACCAATGCAAGCATCAGCGTTAAAAACATCATATTTTTCTTCATTTAACATTCCCCCTAAGTGAAATAAACGCAAATTTTATGGTCACCAATCTGTTGAATCGGAATATCCATATCGTACAAATCCTTTAATACCTGACTATCAATCATCTCGTCAGCCGTTCCTTGTTTTAGCAACCTGCCATCCTTCATCCCTACAATATAGTCTGAATAGCAGGAGGCGAAATTAATGTCATGCAACACGACCAGAATCGTTTTGCCGAGATCATCCACCAAACCGCGCAGCGTCTTCATAATCTGAACCGAATGCTTCATATCCAGATTGTTCAGCGGCTCATCCAACAGGATGTATTCTGTGTCCTGAGCCAGAATCATGGCAATAAAAGCCCGCTGTCGCTGTCCCCCACTAAGCAAATCAATATGCTTATCCTTCATATCTTCCAGTCCCATGTAGGCCATAGACTGCTCCACCATTTTGCGATCCTCGCTGTTCAATCTGCCCTTGGAATACGGAAAACGGCCGAAGCTGACCAGTTCCTTCACGGTTAAGCGGATATTGACATCGTTCGTCTGTTTTAAAATAGATATCTTCCGGGCTAGCTCCTCACTTTTCGTCAGACTCACGGCCTGCCCGTCAATGAGGATTTCTCCCTCATCACTGTCAGTCAGGCGACTGATCATCGACAACAAGGTGCTTTTTCCAGCGCCGTTAGGTCCAATAAAGGAGGTAATGGTACCTTTAGGTACAGTGACGGATACCTGATCCACCACATTTTTATTCCCGTAGCGTTTGGATACGTTTCTGACTTCTACCATGACTTATTCTCCCGCAGCAAAAGGTACAGGAAGTACACCCCCCCGATAAAGTTAATAATGACACTGACCGTTGTCGATAAGTCGAATACTCTTTCTGCCAGCAGTTGGCATCCTGCCAACGCAATGACACTGACACAAATAGAGGCCGGAATAATATAACGATGCTGATAGGTTTTCATCACCTGATAAGCCACATTGGCCACAATTAACCCTAGAAACGTAATCGGCCCGACAAGTGCCGTGGATATGGAGATAAGAATCGCTACGATAATTAGCAGCCTTTTGATAATAAAACTATAAGGGAGCCCTAAATTAATCGCATGCTCTCGTCCGAGCGACAGCACGTCCAGATACTTGATGAATCTCCACGCATAAGCAAATACGAGCACAAGAATGAATACAGAAAGCCACAGTAGTTCGGTGTTTACATTACTGAAGCTGGCAAAGCTCTTGTCTTGGATTTTCGCAAATTCGTTCGGGTCAATCAGTACCTCCATAAAGGTAGACAGACTGTTGAATAGTGTGCCGAACACCAGACCGATCAGCAAAAGTACATAAATACCGCGTCCATCTTTGCGGAAAATTAATTTGTATAGCAGTCCTGCGAACAGCACCATCAGCCCTACCGACAGCAAAAAGTTCAATTCTTTGCTGGTCGAAATGAAAGGGACGGAACCAAATGCAAAAATAATCGTCGTCTGAATCAGCATATACAGTGAATCCAGTCCAATAATACCGGGAGTCAAAATCTTATTATTCGTAACCGTCTGGAAAATAACTGTTGCAAAAGCAATGGAGCCACCTGTCAGAATGAAGGCTGCGATCTTTTTCAATCGTCGTGGCAGCGCGTAATGCCAGGTATGTGGAAGATCTATAAACACGAAAGCAGCAATCAACACAAGCGCGGCAGCGGCTAATATTCCGATTTTTAATTTAGGATTCATAAGCCCTTCTCCTCAGCAGCAAATACAAAAACAACGCGCTCCCGATCACACCAACCGTAAGCCCTACAGAAATTTCATACGGATAAATGATCACCCGTCCCAAAATATCGCAAAACAGCACAAAGACGGCGCCCAAGATCGCTGTATGGGCCAGGCTTTTTTTCAGATTATCCCCCATATACATGCTGACCAGATTGGGTACAACCAGCCCCAAAAAGGGAATCGTTCCGACCGTTAAGATGACAACAGAAGAAACCAAAGCCACGATCACCAAACCGACATTGACGGTGCGCTTGTAATGTACACCCAAGTTGGCCGCAAAATCCTCACCCATGCCTGCAATTGTAAAACGATTCGCATATATGTACGCCAACGCAACCAAAGGAATACTAAGATATAGCATCTCGTAGCGACCACTCATGATTAGAGAAAAGTCTCCCTGCATCCACGAAGAAATGCCCTGGATCAGATTGTATTTGTAAGCAAAAAAGGTCGTTACCGAATTTAAAATGCCTCCAAACATCAAACCGACAAGCGGGATAAATACCGGGTCCTTGAAACGGATTTTATCCAGTATTTTCATGAAAATCAGTGTTCCCCCTAGAGCAAATCCGAAAGCCGTCAGCATCTTCGTCCAAAATCCTGCTGCTCCAAACACCATAATAGCCATCAGCACACCCAATCGTGCCGCATCCATCGTCCCTGCAGTGGTGGGAGAAACAAATCGGTTCCGGGTAAGCTGCTGCATAATGAGCCCACAGATACTCATACTCGCCCCTGCAATAATGATACTGATCAATCGTGGGAATCTGCTAATCAGGAGCACCTGCGCCTGATCGTTGGTTAAGTGAAATAAATCAAGTGGAGTTACATCATGAACACCAATAAAAACCGAGGCGAAGGCCAGTACCAGAAAAGCCACTATTAAATAACGCAATTTCATCTCTAACTAAGGGAGCCTGTCCAATAACTTGTACCAAGCTTCGGCCCTCTCCTCCCCTCCAATAATGATAATCATTATCAAAAATTAACTAGGATAAATTATATCAGTGATATTGTATCTGTCAAATTTTTTGCAATGAATAAACCATGTCAAAAAAGGTGTTAGCAAAACCTGAATAGTCTGAAGAGCGAATGAGCAAATAAGAGCAATATCCTGTAAAATATAGATGGAAGATTTAGGATTACCCTTTTCTCATTTTTACTGTAAGCAATTCTTGGAATTCGGGATTCATTAACTTGATGAATCAAAAAAATAGGAGGAGAATGATGAATCGCATATTAATCGTCGAGGATGATATTGCCTTGAGTAACGGTATTGTTCTTGCCCTTAAAGAACCTAACAACGTATTTACGCAAACGTATGACATAGCTACTGCAAAAGAACACTTAAACGTTACTGCCTTTGGCCTAGTGATTCTTGATGTAAATTTACCGGATGGAAGTGGACTCGACCTTTTAACCCATATACGTAAAACAAAAGCTTTACCAGTCATTGTTCTGACTGCGAATGATATGGAAACAGATGTCGTCACTGGTTTTGAGCTGGGTGCTGACGATTATATCACCAAACCTTTCAGTCTTATGGTACTGAGAGCAAGAGTTGGCGTTCAGCTAAAGAAATCCAGATACTCGCTTGCAGACTCCATTCAGCTAGACAATTTTTCTTTTTCATTCGAGAGAATGGAATTTATTAAGAATGGTACACCTATTGAACTAAGTAAAACTGAGCAAAAATTGTTGCGTATCCTAGTCGATAATCGAGGCAACACCGTTTCGCGCGATCATTTGATAGATAGCATCTGGACTGATGGAGCTGAGTATGTAGGTGAAAACGCATTGTCTGTTACAGTAAAAAGGCTGCGGGATAAATTGGAGGATTCCCCCTCTTCTCCTCGATACATTAAGACGGTTTATGGGCTGGGCTACACATGGGCATTGAAATGACAACACTCCTCTATATATGTATTGGAATTGCCGTTGTTGCTGTATGCACCGCTGTGTGTGCTATTATGCTTTATCGCAGGAGCATCCATAAAACAATGAAAACCATTGAGAACATGCTGGATGCCGCGATAAATGGCAGCTTCTCGGAGGATGTCTTTGATGAATCCGTTCTCTCTGCAATAGTAGCTAAATTTGCGAAGTTTCTTTCCATTTGTTCTGTGTCCTCCAAAAATCTGCTTGCCGAAAAGAATAAAATAAATGAGCTGATTTCCGATATTTCACACCAAACGAAAACACCATTGGCCAACATCCTGCTTTATTCCCAACTACTTAGCGAATACGAACTATCGCAGGATACCTCCACTTGTGTGAAAGCTCTATCTGCACAGGCTGAAAAGCTTAACTTCCTGATCCAGGCATTGTTGAAAACATCACAACTTGAAACGGGGATTATCACGGTATCGCCAAGGCGGGAATCTGTTCAAAAGCTCCTTGGTGCTGCACTGGAGCAAATGATGCCAAAAGCAGATGCCAAAGGGATTTCAGTTGTTATGGAGGACACAGTTATCCATGCTTATTTTGACCTAAAGTGGACGAGTGAAGCTGTCTATAACATTATGGATAACGCCATAAAATATACAGAGACAGGCGGAAGCATGAATATAAAAGTAATGGCATACGATTTGTTTTGTCGAATTGATATTACCGATAGCGGTATAGGCATTGCAGAAGAAGAACAAGGGAAGATCTTTACCCGCTTCTATCGCTCCCCTACTGTTAACTCGCAGGAGGGCGTCGGGATTGGACTGTTTTTAGCTAGAGAAATCATCGCTGCGGAGGGTGGTTACATCAAAGTACGGTCACACTACGGCCGTGGTTCTACCTTCTCTATTTTTCTTCCTATGGATACTTAATTCTTTCAATACCGTTAGATTTCAGAAAGATTGTAGAAAGATTAGTGTGCTAATGTCTGTACTGTAGATGACTACGATCCAGACATTTTTTTGTGGAGGAGAACGTATATGGCTCTATTGAAAACTCAGGCATTAAAGAAGCATTACGGTAATGGAGATACTGCTGTTCATGCCTTAGACGGCGTAAATCTGGAGGTAGAAAGCGGAGAATTTGTCGCTATTGTCGGTACATCCGGGAGCGGCAAATCTACCCTTCTGCATATGCTGGGTGGACTTGATCGTCCGACAAGCGGAAGCGTTACGATTGACGGCAAAGATATTTTTTCATTGAAAGACGAAGAATTGACCATTTTTCGCAGACGAAAGATTGGCTTCGTGTTTCAAAATTACAACCTGGTGCCTGTCTTGAATGTCTACGAAAATATTGTACTGCCCATTGAACTGGACGGTAAAGAACCGGACGAAACTTACATAGATAAAATTGTACATACCTTGGGCCTTGACCACAAAATGAATAATCTGCCAAACAATCTTTCCGGTGGACAACAGCAACGTGTAGCCATTGCCAGAGCACTGGCAGCCAAGCCCGCAATTGTCTTAGCAGATGAACCCACCGGAAACCTGGACAGTAAAACCAGTCTGGATGTGATGGGGTTGATCAAAGTATCCAGCCAACAGTTCCGCCAAACGATAGTGATGATTACCCACAACGAGGAAATCGCGCAAATGGCAGACCGGATCATCCGGATTGAGGACGGTAAAATAGTTGGCGGTGAAGGTAAATGATCAAGGTAAAAAACAAAAAAGTAATCCGCAATCTGGCTGATAAGAGTTTCAAAGTGAACAAAACCCGTAACATTATTGCCATTGTTGCCATAGCACTAACCTCATTGCTATTTACAACACTGTTCACTATGGGGATTGGCGCTGTGGAAAACTTACAACGGGCGACCATGCGACAGGTCGGTGGAGATGGACATGCCGTACTTAAGTATATAACGGATGACGAATTTAATCATGTCAAGAATCATCCATTGATCAAGGAAATAGCTTATAACCGTATATTAAGCGATCGAGTTATGAACGATAAATTTCTAAAACACCATACGGAGTTCTGGTATTACGACGATGTAGGGATGAAGCTTGGTTTTATTGAGCTTAAAGAGGGGCGTAAGCCTGCGGTGGAAAATGAAGTAATCGCAGACTCCAAGACGTTGCAGCTATTGGGTGTTCCACTGGAGGTTGGAGCACCTTTGAGGCTAAAGCTTGACATACGAGGTAAAGAAGTACAGCGTAATTTTATCCTATCCGGCTGGTGGAAAAGCGATCCTGTGGTTAACGTAGGACAAATATTCGCTTCTAAAGCCTATGTCGATGCTCATGCTCAGGAATTACAAAGCAACTATAAAAAGGATCACTTCTATACAGGAACCATTAGTGCATATATGATGTTCGACAATAGCCTTGATTTGCAGGGAAAGCTCAGTAAAGTGATTACCGAAAGCGGGTATTCGCTTGACGAAGAGGCACCGAACTATATCGCGAATAATGTAAATTGGTCATACATCTCGACCAATTTTAGTTTGGATACAGAGACAATCATAGCGTTAACTTCTGCCCTGTTACTGATCATGTTTACCGGTTATTTGATTATATATAATATTTTCCAAATATCAGTGATGCGAGATATCCGTTTTTACGGTCTCATAAAGACAATCGGTACAAGCGGCAAACAGATCCGCCGGATTATTCGCAGACAAGCGCTGATTCTATCAGCGCTTGGAATCCCGATCGGATTGATAGCAGGTTTTTTTATTGGTAAATCGCTCGTGCCTTTTATCATAAATATGAGTGTATTTAACGGTACCGAGATATCGGTATCCCCTAACCCATGGATTTTTGTCGGATCTGCTCTGTTCGCTCTCATTACTGTAATGATTAGCACTTTCAAACCCGGCAGAGTTGCGTCATCCGTATCGCCGGTAGAAGCAGTCAGATATACAGGTGGAGTAAATAAGAGCAATGGTAAGCTGAAAAAATCAACCGGAGGTGCAAAAATCCACCTCATGGCTCGTTCCAATTTGGGACGCAATAAAAAACGCACCGTTTTAGTGGTTATGAGTCTTTCTTTAAGTTTGGTTCTTCTGAATACAGTATTCACACTATCTCAGAGCTTTGATATGGATAAATTTTTATCCAAATTTAATGATACCGATTTTCTCATTGCTCATGCTGAATATTTCCAGGTTCCCAGTAGTTTCAGCGGCCATGAAAATGAGACCACTGAAAGTTTTATTAAGGCTGTACAGGCACAACCGGGCTTTGAAGAAGGCGGCCGATTGTACGGTGATCTAACAGCTCTCACTGCTGAGAATACAAAAGGAATCATAGATGATACCCAAAACACTGACGCTCGCGGCAACTTCCTTGTAGAAGTGTATGGACTGGAAGATTTACCACTACATCGGCTGCAATTGATTGATGGTGAGCTTGATCTTAAGAAACTGGCTTCTGGTAAGTATATCCTGGAGGGAGTCGAACTGAACGACAACGACAAGCCTTACATGGAAAGCATTCATCATAAAGTGGGAGAAAACGTTACTCTGCATAGTTATGTGGGAACAGCAGATGCTCCACTGGATAGAGAGTATATAACGCATAATTTTACAGTGCTTGGCCATGTGGGTATCAAATCTACCAATTCGAATCGCCTTTATACTGGCTATAACTTCTACCTCCCTGCGGATATATACAAGTCACTTGTAAAACAGCCCGTTGTAATGAGTTATGCCTTTAATGTATCCTCATCTCAGGAAGCGTCCATGCAGAACTTTTTGAAGCGCTACACTGAAACCATCGAACCGATGATGAACTACGAATCCAAAATCACATCAAGGGACGCTTTATCAGGTATGCAAACTACTATTATAATGATCGGCGGCCTGCTTAGCTTGATTATTGGCCTAATTGGTATTTTAAATTTTATAAATGCGATTTTAACCAGCATACTGACCCGACGCAATGAATTTGCTATGCTGCAGAGCATAGGCATGACTAAAAAACAACTGCGGGGAATGCTGATTTATGAAGGGTTATATTATGTTTGGGCTACTAGCCTAACCTCTACTCTATTGGCAGTACTATTTTCTATTTTGATTGTGAAACCTTTTTGCAACTTGCTATGGCTTTTGAGCTATCACTTTATAATCTGGCCACTTCTAGCCTTATTGCCTTTACTGTTATTGCTTGGGATACTTATTCCAGTAGCGGTCTATTCTATGAACGACAAACAAAGTATTGTGGAACGACTTCGAGAATCAGAGTAGATTTACCGAGAAAGTCCATAATACCAGTGTGAATAATAAAAGATGACTCCTGATCAATTCGAGGCCACCGAAAAACCAGCCTTTCGTGAAAAAAACAAGAACACGAATCAAAAAGACGACGGTTTATTCTGAATTCACAGAATGAACCGTCGTCTTTTCTCTTGCTCTCCGCCTCATGTGGCCCTTGCTTACTCCATCAGTTTCAATATTCGTTTTAAATTGACAGTGAATATCGCCATAGCCCCCTGGATTTCCATACCTATCAGACCCGAGGAGGACGCTACATCGTACCCGTGTCTGTGCTTCAGTTCACTATTCTTCGCCTCAATTTTGTATCGTTCTTTGGCCTTGGCTTTAAAGCTTTCGCTTTCTTGAAACGTAACTTCTTCAAATGCTCATGGCTTTTTATACTTTTTTGCCTTCACGCGCTCTGCGGATCGCCAGATGTCCAGCTTTGCATACGTACATTCCCGCATCTTTGTTAAACTCGAACTCGTCTTGTCGTGACAATAGGTTTCGTTCAGTTCCTCATAAATAAAGCTAAAGTCCACCAATTCGTCCAATCTTCCGTAACAGATGGTCTTTGGGAATCAACAGATTGTATAGTTCAATATATGGACTTAGACCATGCTTTGCTGTTTCGGAAGCACCGGAACCACCCGCCTTTATTTGGATATTTTAATTATACCGAAAAAGCGAGACAGTAACCTCTGTTATGGAGGAACTGTCTCGCTTTAGAATTTAGGACTTTTTCAGTGGCCTCGGGATATCCGGGGTTGTCTTTTTTTCATCCTTAATCTTTTTCTGAATGAGCAGCTCCACTTGCTTCTTCCAGAGAATGAATGAGAAGTCTATGATCGATCGGTGACGACATGACAAGCAGGCTCGTGTAGGTTCCATACTTATCGCACTGGTTGCTAAACTCTTCGAGGGTGCGTGTCGAGCTGGTCACTACTTTTAATAAATAACTGTGTTCTCCGCTTATACGATGGCACTCGGCAACATGTGGAGATGTATGAACAAAATCAAGAAATGCATGGCAATCTCTAGTCCGAAACAATATATAGGCTGCCGTATCCTTTCCTATTTTTTCAGGAGAGATGATAGTGCGATACCCCTTGATAATACCTTTTTCTTCCATTCTTTTAACTCGTTCTGTTACAGCAGGTTGGGATAAACCCACGCATTTCCCTAGCTCTGTCATTGAAATTCTCGCCTGACTTTGAAGATAAAAGAGGATTTGTTTGTCTACATGATCCACTTTGAATTCTCTCCTTTAAATTTAACGTTTTTATGAGAAATTCATTTAATTACTTTGTATAATCATCATAATGGATTGATTGCGTTATGTAAAATGAATGATTTAGATTATATAATAAAACTCATATCGATAAGGTGAACCAAACATGAAAAGATAGAGAGGATGGCTGCCCTTGAGCAAATACGTTTTTAATAAGGTAGGAACAGTAGCAGATTTAGAAGTACATATTGAAGAGGCTATTGATCGTACAATTGTCGAAAAAAGGCTGGTTGGTGCTGGTATACGAGTTACGCTTAATGAGGCGCAATATTATAGTTGCGCTGCCGGATGTCCAGACCGTGAACAAAAGTCTGGAGGGACCTCTCAGTGAGCCTCTCCCTCTCCCGCAAAAATATAATTGCATTGGCTGCTATATGTTTGTCCGCATTGATGTTCGGCCTCGAAATTTCCAGTGTGCCAGTGATACTGCCAACTCTGGAGAAAGTATTGCATGGCGATCTTAAGGATATGCAGTGGATTATGAACGCTTATACCATTGCATGTGCCACAGTTCTGATGGCTGTTGGAACGCTGGCTGACCGGTATGGAAGGAGGCGTATTTTTATTATCAGCCTCGTCTTGTTCGGTGTTACATCCTTGATTTGTGGCTTGGCGCAAAGCACATCGGTTCTGATCATCAGTCGGTTTCTTCAAGGGGTGGGTGCTGGTGCGATGCAGATTTGCCAGATAGCAATTCTTTCACATCGGTTTCAGGAAGGACAAGAACGCAGCAAAGCCTTTGGCATATGGGGGATTGTGTTCGGTATCGGCCTCGGTTTTGGACCTATCATCGGCGGCATAATCGTGGCCGTGTTGAACTGGCATTGGGTTTTCCTGGTCCACGTTCCGTTGACCATCCTCACTTTGATTCTTGTTTTTGGTGGCATAGAAGAGTCCAGAGATCCGCAGGTGAAAAAGCTGGACATTATCGGCATCGTCACGCTTTCATTGACAGTTTTTGGCCTTGCATACTTTATCACGCAAGGGCCGGAACTCGGCTTTACCAGCAGAGCATCCATCAGCATCCTTGTTGCAGTAGCAATAAGTTTCATTATTTTTCTATTTGCGGAAAAGCTCAGCGCCCATCCGATGTTTGACTTTTCCGTATTCAAGATACGTAATTTCTCCGGCGCTCTCCTTGGCTCCATCGGCATGAACTTCAGTTTCTGGCCGTTCATGATCTATCTGCCGATCTATTTCCAGAGTGGCCTGGGTTACGGCATCGTAGCCGCCGGGCTGTCTCTCTTGGCTTATGCGCTGCCCACCTTGGTAATTCCACCTCTGGCAGAGCGTTTTTCGCTCCGCTACCAGCCGCGCATAGTCATTCCATCAGGTCTGTTCATCCTCGGTATGGGCTTCATTTTGATGAAATATGGCAGCGGCAGCGATCACGCCAGTTGGTTGACCATGCTCCCTGGCTCCTTGTTGGCTGGTATTGGGCTTGGCTTAACGAACACGCCTGTGACCAACACGACCACCGGCTCTGTTCCAAGTGCCCGTGCAGGCATGGCTTCCGGTATAGATATGAGTGCTAGATTGATCAGTCTAGCCATCAATATCGCTGTGATGGGATTCATCCTGCAGGCAGGTATTTTGTCTTATTTGAAGAGTGCCCTTTCCGGGACTCTCAGTGCAGTGCAATTGCGGTCTGTAGCCGAAAAAGTAGCCGCCGGAAATACTGTATCTCTCAGGCAGAGTTTGCCAGAACTCTCCTCCCTGGATGCGTCTGGAGCCGTCGTCCATGCGGCGCTTATGCACGGCTTTGGCTTGATAATGCTCTACGGCGGTATTGGTGTCTGGCTTCTAGCCGCGATCAGTTTTATGATTTTTGGACCTAAGAGAGCATAAAGACAATCCCGGGGATATCGAGGTACTGAAAAAGTCCCCCATTGTTGAGAGTAAGAGAATATCCAAAGAAAAACGAGCCTCTAGAATCGCTTCTAAGGCTCGTTTCGCGTTCAGGGAGACATATTTGTACCCCTAAAATCTTTGTATTTTCGGAAATCAACAGTTTTTCAGTGGCCTTGATCAATTCAGAGGTCATCTTTTTATGCTTAGAAAGGTACTTTGTATGAACAACTACAGTTCCCACTCTTCCCGTAAAAGCCCCATTCGGATCGAGTCATAATACTCTCCATTATAATATCTACACTTTCGAAGCCTGGCTTCTAGGGTCATGCCCAGCTTCTCCCCAACCTTCATCATCCGATGGTTTCCTGACCAGGTTGTAAAGCCTACTCTTACTAAAGGCAATGTATTAAACAAATGGTCGAACCATAGTCGAAGTGCCCTCGTACCATACCCGCCGCTCCAATACTGCGAATCATAAATACCTATCCCCATTTCAAGCCATTGGGAAGGCTGATGCTCCCAATAATAGCTCACTGATCCAATGACCTTGCCTTCCACTTCAATGATCCAAAAGTCATCTTGTCCGATTCGCTTTTCCTTCTCTTTTAAATAATCATCAAAAGAAAGTGACTTATGTTCATAGTAGGGTGCATCCCACTGTTTCCATTCCGGTGCTTCTTCCTTAAAAGTTAACGTCCAAAGAGCCGGCAGGTCTTCTTCTGTAACAGGCCTAATCGTTAAATCCTTATCCGTATACATCGAGTACACTCCTTTTATAATAAAATTCGTTCTATCTATATTGGGCTTTATTGTATCTGCTTTTGCATTATTTCGAATTTCTATTTTTGTCCGTCTTTGGAGCCAGTGCAAATTCAAGTTGACAAACAATAAAAAAACATATATCTTAATATCAAGATAATAAATATAAAGAAAAGTTTTTCGACTGTTTATTTTGTTTAGAAAAACCTAATGATATATAAACCAAGGAGGACAAAGACATGAAACTATTAGGATTACATCACGTTTCGGCGATTACTGCGGCGGCGGCTAAAAATGTTGATTTTTATACTCAGGTAATGGGACTTCGATTGATCAAGAAAACGGTGAACCAAGACGATGTTAGTGTGTATCACCTTTTTTACGGAGATGAGCGTGGAACTGCGGGTACGGAAGTCACTTTCTTTGAAATTCCACATGCGGGGCAAACTCGTACAGGAAATAACAGCATTTCAGCGCTCTCCCTACGGGTACCGAACGACAAGGCACTGGACTACTGGAAAAACCGCTTCGAGCAGCTGGATGTAAAGCATGGTGAAATTACGGATCAAGCAGGACGCCTGGCACTTTCGTTCGAAGATTTTGAAGGACAACGCTTCTTCCTCGTTTCAGATGAGCATGATAACGGGATGCGCGGTGGCACGCCTTGGGAGAAAAGCCCTGTCCCTGCCGAGTACGGCATTGTAGGGCTTGGACCGGTTCATCTGACCATTCCTAAAGCGGAGAATACCATTCTCATTCTTGAACAGGTTATGGGCTTCCGCAAAAAAGGCTCTTACCCTTCCCCCGTTGCTGGACAACCAGATGTGGTCATCTATGAAACGGGTGAAGGCGGTACAGGAACTGAAGTGCATCTGGAAGAGCGCAACGATCTGCCACAAGAACGACCAGGACGTGGCAGTGTGCATCACGTAGCCTTCCGTGTTGAAACTGAGGAAGAGCTCAAACAGTGGGTAGACCGTATTGGGCAGCTGCAAATTTCCAATTCCGGCTTTGTAGATCGCTTTTACTTCCGTTCCTTGTATTTCCGTGAGCCGAACGGCATTCTGTTTGAATTGGCAACCGATGGGCCCGGCTTTGATACGGATGAAGAACTGGAGTTTCTGGGTGAATCGCTGGCGTTACCGCCATTTTTGGAATCACGCCGTGCCTCTATTGAAGCCAATCTCAAACCGCTTAACACCAAACAATAATTGAAGTTTAAAGATACGATCAGGTATGGTCAATTCGCCCCATAAATATTTTTATTTCATGTTATTTATCTCATGAATTGTGACCGTTTATTGTGCATAGAACGACCAGAATGACAGAGCAGATCGAACACATTCTACCATCTCCCGGATCTCCTGGACTATCTGGCCTCAAATTTCAAAATGAGCCGATAAATGAAACAAAGAAAGCTTCAGACCGATGAAGGCCTGAAGCTTTCTTTGTTTATCGCGCTTTACTTAACATCAAGCACCATACACTTTAGCTGTAACGAAGTTTACTGCTTGGCTAGCAGGGTCACCAGCCCAAAATGCATCAAAATAAACCCCTCTGCCATTATCCGCATAAACAATGCTTGCACCTTTAACTAAAAATATCCCTACAACAATACCTCCAATCCAGCCTGGTAGACCCAAAGACGAAAGAATACCGGTAAGAGTTGATCCGGATATTGCACCAATTCCCCCAGCGTAAAGGGCTTTTGATTTGATATCATTTATTAATTGATGAGAAAAATAGATACGGTATCCCCACCAAAGTAATTCATAATCCCAATAAGAGGAAGTATTAATCGAGGCTGTAGAGAATTTATTAGTAGGTACTACTTTTAAACTGTTATTATCCGTTGTAGTAACTGTTACATCACCTGAGATATTTTTCGCTTGATTATTTGCTGAATCTAAAGCTTTATTAACGAGTCCAAGTTCATCTTCAGTTAAATTTTTTGAAGCCTCTTCACTTAAAGTGAATGTTTGTGACTGTAGTTTTATGTAGGGATTTGCTTTGTTAATCAATTCTTGGCTGAGTTCAGAGGTTGATTCTCTCTGTACTGCATTTGGCGTTGTTGCTGCCATTGCTGCTGTACTGCCGATAACAAGCATTAACATAACTGATGCCATCAAAGTCGATACAAATTTCTTCATTTTACCACTTTCTTCCTAATAATATGATATAATTGTAATAAAAATATATAGAGTACCATATATAAGCTATTTTGGGTACATATTTTTTTAGGAGGAGTTGTAAATTTTGAAAAACTTTTCAAAAATCTTATTCATTGGATTTTTCACTGGAATCTTGACTATATTTATACTTACTGGAAAAGTAGAACTAAATGGTTTACTAGTTTGCTTTTTAAGCGCAGGAATAGTAGCAGTAGGATATCTGGCTATATATTTAATAAAGAAAAGGCGTAAATGATTTAACACGGGATTGGAGACCTCGAGTGTTCCAGCTCGCTTGGACTGATTTATATAATTACATCACCTAATACAGTGCTATCACATTACCTAGATGGCATATGTATAAAATCCAGCATTTTTTGCATATGTCTAGCCTTCCGTGGAACAATGCAAAAAAGCAGAGATTTGGCCATCCAGCTGATCTTTGCTTTTCTCCCGATTCCTTTGATTTTCGCCTATGCCCATTTCCGAAAAAACTCCTTATTCTGGCTTACCCTTCGGTGGAACATGGCCGTTCACTTCATCCAAAAGCTTCAGCACGTTGCCCCAATTTCTCGGCAACCGGTTTTTTACCTGTTCTGCCGGCATTTCTTCGTCGCCAAAATGACTCCCCACGGATAAACTTTCCCTTCTGCATCAATTCATGGTTAATTTAGAATAACCCAAAAAATCGTTTGTGCTTGCCGTGCAGCTCCAGCCGCGAAACAGCCCCGCAATTTCCGTGAGTTGCTGATCTGCACGTTCTTGAGCTTGGCGCACTTCCTCCAGCACACCATTTACCTGGTCACCAACCCCGGAATACGCCCACTGCTCCACAACAGCATTTATGGCGCTCTGATACTCAATGCCACGATTCAGGAAGTCCAGCAGCGCACAAAAGGCTACTTTGTCGTGATTTACAAAGGCTCGATGCTCTTTTTCATCCTTAGCAAACGCATAGCCAGCTTCTTCAAGAGTTCTCGCATACTTATTGACCATTTACACAAAGAGGCATTCCGCTATCTGTAAGCTTTTCAGCTTTGACAGGTAAGCGAAATGCCCTTTTTAATTATGCTTACAGCTTTTTATCATCCACACTGTTCAGCCATGCTTCGATTTCTCCGATTACAGAGGCGATACAGCCATCTTGGAAAGGCGAGATTAGTCCAGCCAACTCAACCAATCCGGTAAAAGAGCGACTTCCCCCGGCACGGCATAGCTTCAAATAATCTTCCCACGCAGCTGTCCGGTCGATACTCATGCGTTTCCAGAATTGGAACGCGCACAGTTGCGCGAGTGTATAGTCAATATAGTAGAACGGGGATTGAAAAATATGACCCTGTTTGTGCCAAAACCCGCCCTGCTCCAGATACTCGTTGCCTTCATAATCCAGATGCGGTTTATACTTACGTTCAATGGAGCGCCATGCGCTTTTACGTTCGGCCGGGGTCCAGTCTGGATGCTCGTATACGGCATGCTGGAATTCGTCCACGGCTACGCCGTAAGGCACGAACAGCAACGATGAGGATAGATGTTCAAAGTGATATTTGTCCGTATCTTCCTCGAAGAACAGATTCATCCAAGGCCATGCGAAAAACTCCATGCTCATAGAGTGGATCTCAGCCGCCTCCATGGTTGGCCAATGGTACTCAGGAATTTCAAAATGTCGGCTTTCATAGACCTGGAAGGCATGACCTGCTTCATGCGTCAATACGTCGATATCACCGGATGTACCATTGAAATTGGAGAAAATAAACGGCGTGCCATATTCGCTCAAAAATGTACAATAGCCTCCGCTTTGCTTGCCCTTTTTGCTGATCAAATCCATCAGTCCACGTTCGATCATAAAGCTGAAAAATTCATGTGTTTCCGCTGAAAGTTCCTCATACATACGTGCTCCATTACGAATGATCCACTCCGGGTCACCTTTAGGCGTAGGATTGCCTGACAGGAAGTTGAAGCCCTCGTCATAATAGCGAAGCTGATCTACTCCGATCCGTTCGCGCTGGCGTTCCTTCAGCTTGGTTGCCAGAGGAACGATGTGCTTCAGCACCTGCTCGCGGAAATTGGCTACCATTTTGGCATTGTAATCTGTACGTCCCAAGCGAGCATAGCCCAATTCTACGAAGTTGTCATAGCCCAGCTTGTGTGCCATGCGCGTGCGCACCTTCACCAGTTCATCATAAATCCGGTCCAGCTCGTCCTCATGCTCACTCATAAATTGATATTTAGCCTCGGAGGCTTGTTTGCGCGTCTCCCGGTTGGTAGCCATTTCAAAAGGCAGGAGCTGCGACAATGTGCGTTCTTCTCCCTCGAACGGGATCTTCGCTGAAGCAATCAATTGAGCATATTCCGAGGTCAGCTTATTTTCCTGCTGCAAATCCTCAATAATATCCGGATGGAACGATTTGAGTGCTACCTCGGCAATACTGAAAAGCTGGCTGCCCCATTGACTCTCCAACTCGGTTCGGAATGGAGAATCCACCAATGCCCGGTAGTAATCGGTTACATACTCCTGAATAACCGGCATGAAATCATCAGCGTACTCTTGCTCCGCTTTGTAAAAGGCGTCCTCCGTATTAATGGAGTGCCGAACTTCCACCAATTGCAATTGCGTTTCCACGTTACTGCGCAGCTTGTTAATCGCATGAATCACTACATTTTGACGTTCTACACTGTCCGCTTCACGAAACTGCTGCAACAGCGTTTTAAACCGCTGTTCAATTTCAGGTTGCTCTGGTCGGCTGTAAGCCATTTGGCTGAATAATGTCATTGCTTCGGTTCCTCCTTAAATATAATAAATCTGATGCCTATTATACAGTACGCTTAGACCAAACTGGAAGCTATAATTCCAATAAAATACAACCTCAAGAGCCGCAATACCATGTATTGCGGCTCTTGAGCCTCATCTAACTCTATATATCAAAAAAGTCATGGTCTAAAACAATCTAATATATATTCAGCCTAATGGAGATTTATAAGTCTTTCTAAGATCGCAGACCTTTATGCTTTATTGATTTTGCAAACGATGTGCCGCATGCAAAGTCGGACCGACGAATTCATTCAGCTTGAAGCTACCTTCAATGGCCTGTGTAATGAATCTCTTGGCCTGATCCACTGCTTCACGTACAGTCAGCCCTTGAGCCAAACCAGCCGTTACCGCTGCCGAAGTGGTGCAGCCTGCACCGTGGGTAAAGTTTGTTTTTACAACATCGGCTTCAAACCAGTCAAAAGTGATTCCGTCATATAGCAGATCCATCGCTTTACCTGCGCGAATTTTGCCACGGTCCTTGATCAGTACATGCTTAGCTCCACGCTCATGGATAATCGCAGCCGCTTCCTGCATCTGCTCCAGTGTCGTGATCGGTCCATTCTTCGCCAGTTGCGAAGCCTCGAACAAGTTCGGTGTTACCAGGTCAGCGCCAGGAATCAACAATTCCAGCATCGCCTCTGTATTTTCCGGCTGGAGCACTTCATCCGTGCCTTTGCAGACCATGACCGGGTCAATTACGATCCGCTTCAGATCATGCTTTTTCAAATGGCTGGCTACCAGCTCGATAATTTCAACGGAACCAAGCATACCAGTTTTCATCGCATCAAAACCGATACCTTCCAATACAGTACGCAGCTGCGCTTCTACCACATCCAACGCAATAGGATATACAAGATGATCCCAGGTTTTAGGACCCATCGCTACTACGGTTGTCAATACGGTCATGCCATATACGCCAAGCTCCTGAAAGGTTTTCAGGTCTGCCTGAATACCCGCTCCACCGCTTGTGTCGGAGCCGGCTATCGTTAATGTTTTGGGAATCGTCATTTGTACATGCTCTCCTTCACTTTCTGTGCTGCATTTATCCTAATCCCGCTCGCGAAACTTGTCAACGCGCAAAACGGTCCTCTCTATGCTAAAAGTCACAGGCGACGACAGTAGCTAAAAAACGAGAACATCCCCTTTTGAAACAGGAACATCCTCGCAATAACGTGTTATATGAAGAATTCGAATGGAATTTAGAATTAGAAATACCCACCAGTACTGTGATCATAGGCATGATTCTTTTCATTTGCACGTACGCCCAAGCACAGACTCTGATACAACTGCTGCTGTTCCGGTGTAGCAAAATTCCGGTGCTGCTCAAATAAAGCCATACAACCAATGATATGTTCGGTATAGCTATTATCGACAGACAGTTGCAAGCAATGCAGTGTTTGTCCCACTCCCTCGGGGTAATCGCCTTTTCGGAAATAATATTCTGCAAACACCTTACAAAAGGATGCAAAGCGAAATGCATTAAAGTGCTTGCGATAATGAGTGTCCCATCGTTCCGGTGCAAGCTCCCAGAAACTCTTGAGTTGCTGACTAAACAGTCCCAGTTCGGCATCCACGAAATAACCGAACCGGTTCGCCGATTCGAGCAAGGTGTTCAAGCCTTCCAGTGTCTCATCCGGATGCTCACGTAGGTAAGTAATATATTCATAGATTGCAGAAGTGTTGCCCATTTTAATTTCAATACAAAGTCGGTTGCCCTGTGCATATACACGATGTAGGTTGACCACTTTCCAGCCTTCTTCGTCTAAACCCTCAAACCAGCTCAAATCTGCATAACCCTCAATCCATTGCTTGGATTCCTCATATCTGCCCTGAAACTCATAGCAACTGGCCTTGAGCAGATGCCCCTGAGCATAGTAATAAACGAGCGGCTTAAGTAGCTCCAGGTGCTCATCTCCAAAACGGTTCCGATTGCGATACAATGCCTGCGCCAGCTCTCTCAGCTCGTCCGCATACATTTCCATCTCGGACCATTGCATTTTTAAAGCAAACACTTGAGATAGCATATGTAAGCCTTCCAGTGCGTAAATTTCCGGTAGACGACTACGGTACAAATGGAATTGTACAGCAGCCTTCAAGTTCCGTTGGTTATCCTTAATCTGAATCTGGAATATACGGAAATAGCTGATCGCCAATCGTTCAGAGTGGGTATACTTTTCACTCTCGATGACACAATCATACAGAAGCATGGAAGCTTCATGTCTGCCATCCTCAAACATCGCTTCTGCGGTCTCAAAAATAGCAGGAACGTTCGATAAATCGTCCATCAAATAGCCAAGTACACTGCGTATACACTCCAGCTTGTTCAACTCTGAGCAACGCAGGAGAAACGGACGCAACCTTCTCCAGTGTGGTAAGGAATGAATAAAACATTCATCAACATACATCTCGAACAAAGATCCTTCTTCCAATCCCATGGCCTCGGTAATCAAATCCAGCTGATTGACTGAGATCGGCCGTGGTGGGTTCCGGTTAAGTATACCGCTAAGTGTACCCGGATTTACCTTGGAAGCATCTGCAAAACATTGCATTGAAATGCCTTCACTTTGAATATACTTTTCTATTTCTGCGCGGATCGTGGTGTTTTTTTCCAAAGGGACACCCCCTCAAACGAATGATGGTGACTTTTTCATTACCTTTTAAACCAAAATTTGTTTAATCAAAGTATATGTCTATTTATACGAGAGGTCAATAACTTTAAATACGACTCAGGACATATAAAATCACGAATTTTGTACGATTTTAAAACTGTTTTATGAAAAAAGACCGTCCTCTGTGGGACAGTCTTTTTCTATTATTTTGATGCTGTGGACTTATAGGACAAAAACAAGTTAGCAGTTTTACCGTGAACGTCCGAAATCGAGGGCAAACTTAGCGTATCCCTCTACCGTTAACCCTTCATAAAGCAACTCCGAATAGGCATTAGCGGCATCCGTTGCTTGCGGTGAGGTCAGGAAGGTCACATGCGGACGCCCTGACCATGGGGCGAGGGACCAATGGCCATCAGCTTTTGGCGTCAACGTCTTCATATGCCGCACGTATTCAGTCAGCACATGACGGTTCTCATCCGGTGAAGCAAGTATAATTCGCTCTCCACCCGGATTGACCAGCGGAGAGGAAAACGCGCGATAGTTATTCGTAACAACCAGATAATTTCGCTGCATATCCATCGGTTCGTCATCAAAAGACATCTGAATGATTCTGTGTGCATCTGGGTCCTTTAGGCCCCCGTCAGCATCATATCTGGCTGGCTGTGTTACATCAATCTGATACCTGATGCCGTCGATGATATCGAAATTAAAGCTTGGAAAATCAGAATTAATCAGCTCTTGCTCTTGTTCTGCTGAAGGATCAATTTGCTGGAATTGTCCAGCAGACCACTCCAACCATTCCCGAATTTCCGTTCCGGTCAGCCGAACGACATGCAACGTATTCGGAAAATTGTACAGATCGGCGATATGCTTGATCGCCAACGTCCCCGCCGGAATATGGGTATAGTACGATGGGCCATATCTGCCACCTGTTTTAAAAGGAGCTGCTGCCGACAGAACGGGCAATCCTTCGTGCTCGCTCCCTTGCATCTGCTGCTTCACATACCACATTTGCGCATCATTCACCAGCTGAACCGAAGCATCATCCATCACCTGAGCAAAAAAGCTGTTCACCGCCACCGTCGTCTGACCTACAGGTGCACGAATATACTCCAGTGTTCCGGCGTGCTCTTCTGCTACCGCCAGCTGAATGGCAGTATCCGGTTGTACCAGCGCTTCCTTGCGTATCGGATCATACACCGGGCGTACCTCGGCAGCAGATGTAGCCACTTGCCACTTCTCTCCACTAAAGGTCAGCTCCAGATCAATGAAACCCAGATGATCCCCCCAAAAGCCCGGCTCCACTGCTGGGATATCGTGGATGGTACCTCGCTCTACATCAACACCTGTTTTCCCCATAAACGAAGGTCCGGGAAATACTTTATGTGCATGACCAAACACAATGGCATCGATCCCTTCCACCCTGCTCAGATGCAGCACCCCATTTTCCATATCAAGCGTTTCGGGAATATCCTCAAAGCCTGCATGGGGCATAGCAATGATGAGATCGGCTCCCGCCGCCTTCATTTGTGGAATAAACCGTCTTGCCGTTTCCAGCATATCTTTGACGATGATTTTCCCCTCCAGCCACGCCTTGTCCCATTGCATAATTTGCGGAGGGACAAAGCCGATGACTCCCACCTTCAACAGATGCTTACCACCTGCTTCATCCTCTACCGTCTTATCCAGCAATAGATAAGGTGTAAAGTAATTTCGTTCTTGTTCTCCCGCTATATAAATGTTGGCATTCACATAAGGAAATTGCGCTCCTCGAAGGCAAGTCTGCAAGTATTCCAGTCCATAGTTAAATTCATGATTCCCGATATTGCCTGCCTCATACCCAAGCAGATTCATAGCTTTATAGGCGGGATGCACCGCGCTTGGGTCCTGTTGGATTCGCTGTACAGCATAATCTCCCATCGGATTCCCCTGAATCACATCTCCGTTATCCAGCAGCAGGTGATTGGGTACCTCCGCCCGGGCTATTTGAATCAAGCTGGCTGTTTGCGCCAGACCGTAATGCAGCGTCTCCTGATCCGTATAATAATCGTAATTCCACAAGCTGACATGCAAATCGGTTGTAACCATAATGCGGAATTTCACTCTCACAAGGCTTACATTGTCCTGGTCTGCCTTTTCGTTAATATCCAAAATATCCAATCTTGTTCTCTCCCTCAGCTTCGGTCATAGAGCTTGAACAAGTCTAACAGAGCACTGTTAAGAGAATGTTAAAACAAGCATTTTGCATAAATCCAGAAAATGGTTTTAAGCATACGATAAATTTTACATCATTTTTACCAAAGTCAGGAGTGGTTTTTACCCTAGCTACGGGACTAGCTGTTAAGATTTGGTTTGTCACAGCATTTACAGGTTTTTTATTATCGTTATCACTATGTTTAGGGGGAAATTATTTTGTTCAAAAAAGCACTGACCTTGTGCATGACTTTCACACTGGCAGCGGGTCTAGCCGCTTGTGGCTCCAATGCAAGCAATAACAACAGCGCGTCCACTCCGGGTACAGATGGCTCTAAAAACGAAAGCACAGCCTATGTTCCTAAGGAGTTAAAGGTACAGTTCGTTCCTTCTCAAAATGCAGATACGCTCGAAGCCAAAGCCAAACCGCTCGAAAATCTACTGGGTGACAAGCTTGGGATCCCGGTGAAAGTAACTGTATCTCCTGACTACAATACGATTGTGGAAGCCATGTCTTCCAAACAGGTAGATGTAGGATTCCTTCCGCCGAATGCTTATGTACTGGCCCACGATAACCGTAAAGCAGCCGACTTGCTGTTGCAAGCTCAACGCTACGGAATTGAAGATGCTACAGGCAAGGACACGACTGAAAAAGTAAACTTTTATAAAGCAATGATCGTGGTGAAAAAGGATTCTCCGATTCAAAGTCTAGCTGATCTGAAAGGCAAGAAGGTTGGCTGGCAAAATGTAACCTCCTCCGCAGGCTACGTGTACCCTGCAGCAGAGCTAAAAAAAGCTGGCGTGGACCCCGACACGGATGTGCAGGGTGTGACAATCAAAGGCCACGATGCTGCTATTCTGGCGTTGCTGAACGGTCAAGTTGATGCGGTAGCTGTTTTCCAGGATGCACGTAACACGGTGAAGAAGGAAATTCCGGATGTATTTGAAAAAACTCGCGTCATTCATTACACAGCTAAAATTCCAAATGACACCGTCAGCGTACGTTCTGATATGGATCAAGCGTGGAGAGACAAGATCAGCCAAGCCTTTATTGACATCGCCAAAGATCCTGCAGGCGGCGAAATCATTAAAGAGATTTACACCCATGTAGGTTATGAAAAGGGCGACGATAAAAACTTCGACTCCGTGCGTGAATACGCCGAAGCCGTTGGTCAAGCGGTTAAGTAATCGGAGCAAACAAGATACTGTAATGAAGTAACAGCTACGAAACAGGCTTTACGAATGACAGGGCAACACCGTCCATGTATTCATGGCGGTGTTGTTTTCATTCCACCCCATCGGGGGAGAAAGTTGGGAGCATATGATCGAATTCCGTAACGTATCGAAAACATACCCGAACGGCACCAAAGGGTTGAACAATATTAATTTGACGATTCAGGAGGGAGAAATGGTCGTCATTGTCGGCTTATCCGGTGCAGGTAAGTCTACCCTGCTGCGTTCCATTAACCGACTGCATGACATTACGTCCGGCGACATTGTCGTGGGTGGCAGGTCCGTCACGTCTGCTGGAAGCAGCGAGCTGCGGCGCATTCGCCGTGATATCGGCATGATCTTTCAAAGTTTCAATCTGGTTAAGCGTTCGACGGTGCTCCGCAATGTACTTTCCGGCCGCGTCGGCTATCATTCAACGCTGCGAACCATTCTCGGCCTCTTTCCGAAGGAAGATATCGAACTGGCACTAACAGCGCTGGAGCGCGTGAACATCCGCGAAAAGGCCTACAGCCGGGCAGATGAGCTGTCCGGTGGCCAACAGCAGCGCGTATCCATCGCCCGTGCTCTGGCGCAGGAGGCTAAAATCATTCTGGCGGACGAGCCTGTCGCATCGCTGGATCCGCTGACCACCCGCCAGGTCATGGATGACCTTCAGCGGATCAACCGTGAAATGCAGATTACGACCATCGTCAATCTGCATTTCATTGATCTCGCGCGCGAATATGCAACGCGGATCATCGGATTGCGCGCCGGGGAAGTGGTCTTTGACGGCACACCGGAGGAGGCTACGGATGAGGCCTTTGCGGAGATCTACGGCCGGGCCATCAAGCATGATGAGTTGCTGGGAGTGGGATCATGAAGCCCGACTCTACTGCCCAGCCGCTCTCTTCGACACAACCGTCACCGCATGCTGGACCGCCGCAGCCTGGCAAGACGCCCGCAGGGCCACCTTTGCCAGGACGTTACAAACGTTATGCCACCTGGATGATTTTTATCGTGGTGCTGGTAGCCTGCTCCATTCATACGGATGCCACACCGTACCAGTTGATCGTCGGCTTGCCGGAGATGGGCAAATTGTTGGGGGAAATGTTTCCACCCGACTGGAGCTACTTGCCTACCATCTGGAAACCGATGCTGGAAACGATCCAGATCGCCATTGTTGGCACGACACTGGGAGCCATATTGGCGATCCCTGTCGCGTTACTGTGTGCCTATAATGTGATGCCGCGCAAACTGATTTCGCTCCCGATGCGCACGATCCTGAATCTAGTACGGACGATTCCCGATTTGCTGTTTGCCTCGATCTTTGTGGCGGTGTTCGGCATCGGGCCGTTTGCGGGGATGCTCGCCCTGCTCTTCTTCTCCTTTGGCATCATAGCCAAGCTGACCTTTGAGGCGATTGAAGCCATTGATCCCGGGCCGCTGGAAGCCATGACCGCTGTTGGCGCGAGCCGCATTCAAGTCATCGCCTTTGGTGTGGTTCCGCAGGCTCTTCCTTATTTTGTGTCGTACTTGCTGTATACCTTTGAGGTTAATGTACGCGCGGCTTCCGTTCTGGGCCTGGTCGGGGCTGGCGGTATCGGTCTGTTGCTTGACCGTTCTCTGGGGCTGTTCCGATATGATCGGGCAAGCATCATTATTCTACTGACCCTCGTCATCGTCCTTGCGATTGATTACGGCAGTAACCTGCTACGGAGGAAATTATTATGAATGATCCTACGCTTCGCAGACCTATTGGCTCCCGCCTGCGCCTATGGGCGATAGCTATTCTGCTAATCATCATTTATATTTGGGCTTTTCGCGGGATGCAGTTTGAAGGATTACAGGGGACGGCTAAAAGCGTCTCTATCGCTATATTGGACGGCTTCCTTCATCCCGACTGGTCGTTCGTCTACATCCCTGAGGGAGAGGATTTGCTGCGCGGGTTGCTGGATACGCTGGTCATTTCAGTGCTCGGAACCTTCGTATCCGCATTTGTCTGCCTTCCGTTCGCCTTTTGGGCGTCCAGCAATATGACCCGTCTGCGTCCCTTATCGGGTAGCGGGAAATTTGTGCTTAGTGTCATCCGGGTATTTCCCGAAATGATCGTCGCCATCTTGTTTATCAAAGCCGTTGGACCCGGCTCGTTTGCGGGTGTGCTTGCCCTCGGCATTCACTCCATCGGCATGCTGGCGAAGCTTTTCTCGGAAACAATCGAAAGTGTCGATCACGGGCCCCAGGAAGCTTTGATCGCGTGCGGTGCCAATCGTTGGCAGGTGATCTTCTTCGCCGTGCTACCACAGGTGATTCCACAGTTTCTTTCGTATTCGCTTTACCGTTTTGAAATTAATATCCGTTCTGCTACCACGCTCGGTCTGGTCGGTGCAGGTGGTATCGGTACTCCGCTACTATTTGCACTCCAAATGCGCAACTGGAACCGTGTAGGCGTTATTTTGCTCGGCATTGTGGTTCTGATCATTTTGACGGATCTGATTTCCGGCTGGCTGCGCAAACGGATCGTATAATTAGAACTCTAAACGCCCAAAAAGCCTCTCCTGTGTAAAAAGGGACATATTATGCTCCCATTCACTCGGAAGAGGCTTTTGCCGTTCAACATCTCCCTGCCAATTCATCTATGACCCGTCGGACTTCCTCAGCCGTATTGTAAAAATGAGGAGCCACACGGATAACATCCTTTCGTGCTGAAACGATCATATTTTGGCTTCTCAAATTCCTCTCCACAGCCGACACGTCGGCTACTTCAACAGCGAGCAAGCTTGGTAATGTGCCTCCCCTGTAAGGTACACGTATGTGTAGCCCTTTGCGCCGTCCATATTCAACGGAAAAATCCAACAACTCACTCATATAGGCCTGAATATTCGTGACTCCGATCTCTAGCAGCAGCTTTAAAGCCGCATTGGCGGCAAAAATGCTAATAAAAGAAGGCAATCCCGTCTCAAAGCGTCGGGCTCCCGCCGCCGGAACCGGGTGAGCAATATCAAACCGGGAAGCGAGCTCCTGCCCAAGCCAGCCTGTAAGACGGGGCTTGAAGCGGTCTATTCGATCCTTGCTTACATAAAGAAAAGCCACGCCCGGAATTCCCAGCATATATTTGCGTGCTCCCGCGACCAAAATATCTACGCCCATTGCCTTAACATCCACTGGAACGATCCCTGCAGACTGATAAGCATCCACAAACAGCAACGCCTGATTTCGGTGTGCTATATCTGCAATGGATTTTAAATCCTGCTGAAATCCGTTGGTATAGTTCACTTGTGACACCATAACGAGCGCAGTTTTCTCCGTAACATGCTCCTCATACTGCTCTATCGTCACTTCTCCCTCGATGGAGGGGATACAGCAGATGTGATCATGGAACATCTTCTGTGCCTGCCAGATGTGTCCCACCGTCGGAAAGTCGGTGTCCGCATACACAATGCCTTCTTTTCCCGGTACATAAGGAAGGGCTGTAGCCACCCCAGCAATCGCCTCAGAGGCTGAGGACAGGACCGCAATTTCGTCAGACTCCGCCCCGATGAGCTTGGCAAAATGCCCTCTGGCCTCCTCCAAACGTGCCATAGACAGATCGCCGTTATGACCGTGTTGCAGCAAACTTCGATGATATTCCTCAATGGCAGCGGAAACCGGCCTCGATACGGCCCCCTGGGAACAGCTTCCTACATGGATATGTGAGGATAGCACTGGAAACAGCTGACGGTAGGACTGAAACGGATGTTTCATTTTTCCCTTCGCTCCTCCTGGGCACACCAACGTGCCTTGATATGATCATTTTATTATCCATATAAGCCACCTTAGAACAAGGGCCTCTCTTCCCATCTTCTCGCCGTTAACAGACGATAGACGCAAAGAGAGGCCCTGAGGGATCATATACAAAATCATAAATTAATGCACGCGTTTGCGTCCAAACCAACTTTTAAGCACCAAAGTAGCCAGAGCTAGTAACAATAACAACGAGGCCACCGCAAAAGATGCCGAGAACTGATATTCGTTATACAAAATTTCTACATGCAGCGGCAGTGTATTCGTCTCTCCACGGATATGTCCAGAAACGACGGACACTGCACCGAACTCACCCATGGCTCGCGCATTACACAAAATGATGCCATACAACAAACCCCACTTGATGTTCGGCAGCGTCACTTTCCAGAAAATGCGCCAACCGCGCGCGCCCAGCATGACAGCCGCTTCTTCCTCCTGCTGTCCCTGATCTTCCATCATTGGAATGAGTTCTCGCGCCACAAATGGAAAGGTGATGAACAGCGTCGCTAAAATAATACCAGGCAAAGCAAATATAATTTTAATATCATGCTCGTCCAACCACGGTCCAAGCCAGCCCTGTGCGCCGAACACTAATACATACATCAGCCCTCCGACGACAGGAGAGATGGCAAAGGGTAAATCAATTAAGGTGACCAGCAAGCCTTTGCCGCGAAATTGAAATTTCGTGATCAGCCAAGCGGCAGCTACACCAAATACCGTATTCAGCGGTACCGTTATCGCTGCCACCAGCAGCGTCAACCGCAATGCGGACATGGCATCCGGGTCCCGTAACGCTTCGACGTATACGCCCCATCCTTGCTTGAGTGCTTCGGTAAGCACGACGATTAGCGGCAATACCAGCACCCAGAGCAAAGCTAAAAAAGCAGCACCAATCAGCGTCCACTTCACCCAAGCGGCCTCGGTCGTGACCCTGTTGGGCGGTGCAGATGAAGGCACTGGTGCAGAAGCAAGCTCCTGCCCAGTTATCGCTTGTGACATAATCTATCCCTCCTTAGAACGTGGGTATCATGCGCAGCCCTGCATGTTAACATTAGATAGTCACATTAGACAGTTGCGTTTAGGCAGTACGCCGTCGTGACCAGCGCTGAATGCTGTTAATCACGAGTAACAGCACGAATGAAATTACCAACAGCATCAACGCTACTGCCGTAGCTCCTGCATAATCATTTTGCTCCAGCTTGGACATTATGAGCAGTGGAGCAATTTCCGTCTTCATCGGCATATTGCCAGAGATGAAGACGACAGAACCATACTCGCCAATGCCACGGGCAAAGGCGAGCGCAAAACCCGTCAGCAGCGGTGGCACCAGCTCCGGCACAATAACGCTGCAGAAGATACGCCATCTGCCAGCTCCCAGCGTAGCAGCGACCTCCTCCTCATCCTTGTCCAGCTCCTCCAGCACCGGCTGCACTGTCCGTACAACGAACGGAATGCCAATAAACATCAATGCTAGCGTAATCCCCGTCTGTGAGTACGCCATCCTCCATCCAAGCGGTTCAAACAATGAACCGATCCAGCCGTTCTGCGCATACAGAGCAGTCAAAGCAACCCCTGCTACCGCAGTAGGCAAAGCAAAGGGCAGATCAATCACCGCATCAAAAAGTCGTTTTCCCGGAAACTCATAACGCACCAGCACCCAAGCTATCAATAAACCGAGAAACAGGTCGATCAGCGCCGCAGCCGCAGCACACAAAAAGCTTACCTTGTAGGAAGCCAGCACCCTGACATCAGTCGCCACGTCCCAAAATTTCTCCCACGTCAGTCCAGTTGAATTCAGAAGCAGTGCCGATAAAGGCACCAGCACCACCAGACTGAGATACAGCACACTATAACCCATTGTTAACCCGAACCCGGGAAGTACGCGTTTTCGAGTGGCTTGCACTTGACTCATGTTCTGTCCATCCCTCTCTGAATCCATTCACTATGACACTTGCGGCTACCGACCCAATCCCTACACAGTCCACCTATTTTATGAACTGCCGGGTACATAAATCTGGTCAAAAATGCCCTTGTCGCTGAAATGCTTCTGCTGCGTCTCCTTCCATGTCCCGAATACATCCTTCAAGGTCACGAGCTCCAATTTAGGAAATTGATCCTTGAACTTTGCCGTCACGCTCTCCAGTGTTGGGCGATAATAATTTTCGGCAGCAATGGTCTGCCCTTCTTCACTGTACAAATATTTCAGGTATGCGTCCGCCACCTCGCGTGTACCTTTTTTATCTACCACCTTATCAACTACCGCTACCGGTGGTTCCGCCAAAATACTGATCGACGGATACACGATATCGAATTTGTCCGCACCCAGCTCCTTCACCGAGAGCAGTGCTTCATTTTCCCAAGCGATCAGTACATCGCCAATTCCACGCTCTACGAAAGTCGTTGTCGCTCCACGTGCTCCGCTATCCAGTACCGGCACATGCTTATACAGCTCCTGTACAAACTGCTGGGCCTTGGCTTCATCGTTATTGTTCTTCTTGAGCGCATAGGCCCAGGCTGCAAGATAGTTCCAACGTGCTCCACCCGAAGTTTTAGGATTCGGTGTAATAACTTGCACATCGCCACGGATTAAATCGTCCCAGTCCTTAATCCCTTTCGGGTTCCCTTTGCGTACCAGTAACACGATGGTTGAAGTGTACGGGGCGCTGTTATGCTCATATTTACTTTGCCACCCCTCTTTAACGAGTCCTTTTTCCTGTAGCGCATCAATATCATAGCCCAGGGCCAGAGTTACCACGTCCGCGTCCAGTCCGTCCTGCACAGAACGACTTTGCTTGCCAGATCCTCCGTGAGATTGCTTGATCGTAACCTTCTGCCCTTTCTCCTTCTCCCAATGGGCGGCAAATGCTTTATTATATGCCTCATACAGCTCACGGGTCGGATCATAAGAAACATTGAGTAACTCCACGTCCTTGGAACCGGCAGCAGAGCTACCATCCGCCTGCGTCCCTCCCTTGCTTGCCCCGCAAGCGCTTAGCATAATCGTTAAAACCAAAGATAGTCCGAGAATAAGTCCACTTTTCCATTGCCTCTTCATCAAGACACCCCGAATTCTATGTAATTTGTATTCATTTACGCCTGTTATTGACAGACATAATCAAAAAAAGAGCGGAGAATTCCCTGATGCAGCCCTGATAGGTCAAACCTGTCACGTGGACAGTGTCTGCCTGCTGTTCCTAGAGGTTCTCCGCCAAAATGGCGAGATCATACATTAATTCTTTAATTCCTACCTGTTTAATGAGTTATATGGATATAATACGAGAGTTTAGGAGTGATGTCAAACCTTTTTTTGGTATGTATCATCTGGACTTTTCTTTCTTTAGGGGGGGGGCAGTCAGAAACATTATATATGTTTCCGACCGTTTAGAGGTCATTTACACACGAAGTACGACTTAGTTGGCAACCGTTTCAAGATTAATCGAAAAGACTCCAAAAAGCTTCGGATTGTCCGTAGCTCTTCTCAACCACAGTTCACCCGATCCCACCATGACTCCCTGATAATTAACAAACAAATCATCTGTCTTTTGATTCACCAGCGCCTCGCGAATTGCGTCCGTAAAAATCTGATCATACTTGGCCATAAAATCTTTCTTATTCGGAATCGTTAGCGACTTTTCACTATCATTAACACGCAGAGGGTACAAAATATAATTGGCCACTTTTTCCTTGTCATTGTCGGCAACTGCCTTCTGCAGCGCTTTGAACGTGTTCAAAAACGCTTTAGGATCTTGAATACCTGCTACCTCAAATGGATTTTGCGATGGATTGGAGGTTGCCGGAGAAGAAGATGTATCCGATGAAGCAGATGGAGCTGAAGGAGTTGATTTTTGTGCATCAGTACCGCTGTTTTCTGCACTCTCGCTCTCTTTCGCTGTTTTGTCACTTTGGGCTGAACCGCTACGACTACCACCGGCTCCGTTCTCGATCACGCTTGTACTGCTTCCAGTATCAATGGTTTCAGCATTCTTATCCTGACCACAGCCAGTAAGTGCTACAAAGGTAAGTGTAAGTAAAATGGCTGTGAGTGACAGCCTCCGTGACATCTTTTGATTACCGAATTCATGGTTTTTGGGCACAACGGGTCATCCTTTCTGCTTTCTGCTCTGACCTATTCTGTTCATTAAGTCTTCAACCGTTCTATTGTAACATAAGTAGACTAATGACCGCATGTCGTGCCCTTTCTGGAAGGAGCTTACAGTGTAATATATGCGAAGGTTTTAACGTTTCCTTGCGATCCATCGTCCGTACTTACTTTTAAAATCATCTCTTTTAAGGAGTCATTTGCAGCTTCATCCTGTCCCTCTGGCTTTACAAACACCAGATCGTGGCGTTCTCCCGGCTGCAACGTTCGGCTGGAAAACCCGCTCGTTGACTCTTGCAAGTCTAATCCATTCGCACTATTGAGCTTTTATTGTACGGGTTGCTTACCTGTATTCTTGATACTGATGTACAGCTTGCGTTCCTCTCCACCATTTGATTTCCTCCTCTTCTTATCTTTCCTTCAGTCGTCACCGTGATTGCACAGATGGAACGGCTTATCTTCTATAAGGAAGCGATTCAGCCAGGTCATTTTATATATAAAATCGGGTGCCGATTCGATGAATCCATTCACAATGTTCAAGGAGCGTAGATTTTTCAGGTTTTGTAATTCAGGAGGCAACGTACGGATTCCGCTATACTGGATATCCAGATACTCCAGTTGTTGCAGCTCTCCGATTTCAGGAGGCAAATGCCGAAATACCAGCTCCGCCTTGGGAATCACTTTGAAATCTGGGGCCGGACGATCATAGCATCCACAGCTGATCCTCAGGTTTTTGAGATGGGTCAGCTTGGCAATGTCAGCGGGTAGCTCTTCCAAATCCGCTACTTGTATCGTCAGTGACTCCAACGATTCCAATTCGAACAAAGCGTGCGGTAGTGTTCGTATATCCTGCTCGAAAATAGTCAGATGCTTCAGGGAATACAATTCTCTAATCCGTTCCGGTATCTCCCTCAAGCCAAACCCCATAAGCTCTACTCGATCCGGTTGATGCCGAATAGCATCGTCCAGAAAAATATCTATATTCTGATGATATTCAGGTTTGTGAATAAACACACCGGGGATAAGCTTCTCCAATTCATCCGCTTCTTCTGTAGCCATGTTTAGTCCACCTATTCGTTCGTGAGCTATGTTAATGATCCAATCCCTTCCCTCCGCATTCTGGAAGCACAAATCCTCAGGTAATTGGGGATGTACCCAGGAAAACAAACTAGACGCCGCCTGCTTTAATAATCCCCCTGCCTCGGACGCACACTGGTATCGGTAAAATGTTCCTTGTGTGTAGGCAATGGAATGGATGCCCCTAATTTCCTCATAAGAGTGTGTGGACAGCATAAAAGGATTCAATTGCTGTAACAATTCCTTGAACAGGACATCCTGGTCGATCACTCCATTCTCATCCTCTGTCGCCCATTTATGTATGCCCAGCATAAACGTGTCTGCCCGTTCCATAGCATAATCAATCAGTCTTTCATAGGCTGCTCCCCGGACATCGCTGTATAATCTGAACATGTCTCTCCCCCTCTGTGCAACCCTCGGCCTTACAATAAAAAAAGCCGAACTCATATCTATTATGAGTCCGGCTGTCATATTTTTCAAACTTGATCAAAGACACTCAACACGACTTTATAAATATGGCTTATCGCTTACTCTGTCACTGTTCCGTAGATTAGCACTGGCGCTTCCGCGTGATCCGCAATACGGATGTTGGCGTAGATTTTCTCCAGCACTTGGGCTACATCTTCACGGTTCGCATGGATAGTAACCAGTGAATCGCCTTTTTGAACAGCATCCCCGACCTTTTTGTTCAGCATCAAGCCGACAGCCAGATCAATCTCGGATTCTTTGGTCGCACGTCCTGCTCCAAGCAACATCGCTGCGGTACCGATTTCGTCAGCCACGATTTCAGCTACCACACCGTCCTGCTTCGCAGGCACCTCAATAAGATATTGCGCTTGCGGCAAGCGTTCAGGATGATCCACTACAGAAGCGTCACCGCCCTGATTTGCAATAAACTCTTTGAATTTCTCCAGTGCTTTGCCATTGCGAATGACTTCTTTGAGCTTCTCTTCGGCGTTTTCGAGGGATTCTGCTTTCCCTGCCAAAAACACCATCTGACTGCCCAAAGCCATACACAGCTCTTCCAGATCTTTTGGTCCTTCGCCACGCAGCGTATCAATCGCTTCTTTCACTTCCAGCGAGTTACCGATGGCCAGACCCAGCGGTTGACTCATATCGGAAATGACTGCCATCGTTTTTCGACCCACATTGTTACCGATGCTCACCATGGCATGTGCCAGTGCTTTGGCATCATCTACGGTTTTCATAAATGCCCCTGCACCTGTTTTTACATCAAGCACGATGGCATCGGAGCCAGCAGCGATTTTCTTACTCATAATCGAGCTGGCAATCAGCGGAATCGAGTTGACCGTCGCTGTAACGTCACGCAAGGCATACAGCTTTTTGTCCGCAGGTGTCAGGTTGCCGCTTTGCCCGATGACCGCAATTTTGCTGCGATTCACCAAATCCACAAATTCGTCCTTGCTGATTTCGACGTGGAAGCCTGCAATAGCTTCCAGCTTGTCGATCGTTCCTCCGGTATGTCCGAGGCCGCGGCCTGACATTTTGGCTACCGGAATGTCCAAGGCCGCTACGAGCGGAGCCAGTACCAGCGTTGTCGTATCACCCACACCGCCAGTGGAATGCTTATCGACCTTTACACCTTCAATCGCGGACAGATCAATGGTATCACCCGAATGAACCATCGCCATTGTCAGATCAGCGCGTTCGCGTTCAGTCATATCTTTGAAGAAAATGGACATCGCCAATGCACTGACTTGATAATCAGGAATTTCACCCTGAGTGTAGCCTTGGATAATAAAATTAATTTCCTCTGTACTCAGTTCTTTTCCGTCACGTTTTTTCTCAATCAAGTCTACCATTCTCATATGTCATTTCTCCTCACTGTGCGTATGATCGTTTACAGAGATACTGCTGTATCCAGTGCAACTTCCATCATTTCTTTAAAAGTTGTTTGCCGTTCTTCTGCGGTCGTTTCTTCCCCCGTCAGCAAATGATCGCTTACCGTCAGAATCGTCAGTGCGTTTACACCAAACTTGGCTGCCAACGTGTATAAAGCCGAAGTTTCCATTTCTACACCCAGCACGCCGTATTCCATCAGCTTTTGTACCACTGATTTGTCATCACGGTAGAAGCTGTCTGAGCTGAATACATTGCCGACATGCATGTTCAGGCCTTTGGCAACACCGCGATCATAAGCGCCCTTCAATAGATTGAAGCTGGCAATCGGCGAGTAATCGTAGCCGCCAAAGATATGGCGGTTCATGCCGGAATCCGTACAGGATGCCTGTGCCAAAATGACGTCACGAACGTGCACATGCTCCTTCATTCCGCCGCATGTACCCACGCGGAACAGGTTTTTCACACCATATTCGCTAATCAGTTCGTTGACATAAATACTGATGGAAGGCAGCCCCATCCCAGTTCCCTGTACAGATAGGCGTTTGCCTTGGTACGTCCCCGTGAATCCGAGCATTCCGCGTACCTCGTTGTAGCAGGTCACGTCCTCCAGATACGTTTCAGCAATAAACTTAGCCCGTAACGGGTCTCCTGGCAGCAAAATCGTTTCTGCAATTTCTCCGGGTTTGGCTCCAATGTGTACACTCATGTTTTTTTATTCCTCCGTCCCATTTGTCCATGCTTGTATTGTTATTTATATCGTTACTAGTAATCTTGCTTGTACTCTTGCTGGTCCTTGATTACTGAAGCTCTGCCAAAAAGCTCGTTCCATGTTCAGGCAATTTCACACCAAAGTTATCCGCCACGGTCGCTCCAATATCAGCAAAGGTTTTACGAACTGCAAGCTCCTTGCCCCCAGCTGTAAAACGCGGGGAATATGCCAGCAAAGGTACATATTCGCGGGTGTGATCCGTTCCCCGATACGTCGGGTCATTCCCATGGTCCGCAGTGATGATTAGCAGATCGTCATCGGTCATTTTGGCAAAAACCTCTGGCAGACGCGCATCGTAATCGTCCAAGGCTTGACCATATCCCTGCGGATCACGACGGTGACCGTATACAGCGTCAAAGTCCACCAAATTCAGAAAACTTAATCCGGTGAAATCCTCATCGAGCGTAGCCACCAGCTTATCCATGCCGTCCATATTGGACACCGTACGCACCGCCTTCGTCACACCCTCACCGTCATAAATGTCGGAGATTTTACCCAAGGCGATCACATCTAGACCTGCATCCTTCAGCTCGTTCATGGTGGTGCGACCAAACGGTTTGAGCGCATAATCATGTCGGTTGGAGGTACGAGAGAAGTTCCCTGCCTCGCCTACGAACGGACGTGCAATAATGCGACCCAGCATGTACGGATCTTCCAGCGTGATTTTACGGCAGAACTCGCAAATCTCATAGAGCTCTTTCAAAGGTACAACTTCCTCATGCGCCGCAATTTGCAGCACAGAGTCCGCCGAGGTATAGATGATGAGCGCTCCAGTTTTCACGTGTTCTTCGCCTAGCTCATCCATGATTTCCGTTCCACTGGCCGGCTTATTGCCAATAACTTTGCGGCCTGTGTGCTCCTCAATGCGCTGAATCAGCTCATCCGGGAACCCATCAGGAAATACACGGAAAGGAACAGCAATATTCAAGCCCATGATTTCCCAATGACCCGTCATCGTATCCTTGCCATTGGACGCTTCCTGCATCTTAGTGTAATACGCAAGCGGCTTGTCGGCCGCTTCCACACCTTCTATGGAACGAATATTGGATAGACCGAGCTTACCCATATTCGGCATCTTTAGACCACCGCGTTCGCGGGCAATATGACCGAGTGTATCTACATCGTAATCATCAAACTGGGCAGCATCCGGCGCTTCGCCGATACCAACCGAGTCCATAACCACCAAGTGAATTCGTTTGAATTTAGACATCATAAAAATCCTTTCCTAACTCGCTGTTTTTTTTACAAAAACAACCCTGCAATCGTTGCCGACAGCACGCTAACCAGCGTTGCCCCGTACAACAGCTTCAGACCAAAGCGGGCCACCACATTTCCTTGTTTTTCATGCAAACCCTTCACAGCCCCGGAAATGATACCGATGGATGAGAAGTTAGCAAAGGATACGAGGAATACCGATACGATCCCGACCGTGCGCTCCGACAAGCCTGTTTGCTTGGTCAGATCAAGCATAGCCACGAATTCGTTGGATACGAGTTTGGTAGCCATAATGCTGCCCGCCTGAACGGCTTCGTTCCACGGAATACCCATGACAAAAGCGAAAGGCGCAAACACATATCCAAGCAGCGCCTGAAAGCTGATTCCAAACAACCAAGAGAAAATCCCGTTAACCATGGCAATCAACGCCACAAAACCGATCAGCATTGCAGCTACCGTAATAGCAACCTTGAAACCGTCCATAATATATTCCCCGAGCATTTCGAAGAAGGACTGCTTCTCTTCCTCCTGAACCTCCAGTAAATCGTCTTCCTTCTCAATCTTGTACGGATTAATAATGGAAGCGATAATAAAGCCGCCGAACAGGTTCAATACCAAAGCTGTGACCACATATTTGGGATTTAACATTTGCATGTAAGCTCCCACAATCGACATGGACACCGTAGACATCGCAGACGCACACAGTGTATACAACCGATGTTTTGGCAGCAGACCAATTTGCTTCTTAACGGAAATAAACACCTCGGATTGACCCAAGATAGCCGAAGCTACAGCGTTGTAGGATTCCAGTTTACCCATTCCGTTTACTTTGCTCAAGACAAGCCCGATATATTTAATAATAAAAGGTAACACTTTTACATATTGCAATATACCAATCAGCGCAGATATAAACACGATTGGCAGCAGTACACCGATAAAGAACGGTGCTGCTCCTTCATTCGCAATTCCGCCAAAAACAAAGTTAATCCCTTCAGTTGCATATGCCAAAAGACTATTAAAACCTTTTGCAAAGCCTTTGACCAGAAATTCGCCAATTCCTGTATTCAGCAATACGAAAGCAAGCGCTGCTTGCAGAACAACCATAACTATCAGCGGACGATACCTGATTTTACGCTTGTCACTGCTGGCAACGTAAGTAAGTGCAAATACAACGAGCAGTCCCACCAGAGCGATTACATATTTCATTTAATTTCCCCCTCATTACATTAAGCGCTTACATTCCCCGTAAAAAGAATGCGCTCCAAAGAGGCATTCTTTTTTTTATTTCCCCAGATCCGCAGGTCGAAAAGCACCCGGCAGTAATTGATCCACCGTCCACTCTTCCGTGTTGCCATGAAGGTTTGTCAGATAAATTTTGGTATCTTGATGAGCAAATTCGGAAATAACCTGACGACAGGCCCCACATGGAGACACAGGCCCTTCCGTATCAGCTACTATCGCAATCGAATCAATTTGACGGCAGCCTTCGGATACCATTTTGAAAATCGCTGTCCGCTCTGCACAATTGCATAAGCCGTAGGAGGCATTTTCCACATTACATCCGTGATAAATCGTGCCATCGCTTCCGAGAACCGCAGCACCCACCTGAAAATTCGAATACGGAACGTATGCCTGTTTACGCGCCTCAAGCGCTTTCTGAATCAATTGATCCTTCATCGCGAATCCCTCCATGACTTTAAAATAAACTTAGTAGGAAGATGTAGACTGCTCGCCCTCGATAATCTTCACACCGGAACTTGCACCGATCCGACTTGCGCCAGCTTCTACTAATTTTTGCACGTCTTCCAAACTGCGTACACCGCCTGAAGCCTTGACACCAATCTCAGGTCCTACCGTTTTGCGCATCAAAGCCACATCATCCGCAGTAGCTCCACCTGTTGAGAAGCCTGTCGAGGTTTTCACAAAATTCGCTCCCGCTTTGACGGACAGCTCACATGCCAGTACCTTCTCTTCGTCTGTTAGCAGGCATGTTTCGATAATCACTTTTACCAGTGTACAGGCAGCTGCCTCCACGACCGCACGGATGTCCTGCTCGACGAGCTGTACATCACGTGCCTTCAAAGCGCCTATGTTAATAACCATATCGATTTCAGTCGCACCGTTAGCAATAGCATCTTTCGTTTCAAATGCTTTCGTTGCGGACGTGCTCGCTCCCAGCGGGAAACCGATAACTGTACAGATAGCTACTCCTGTGCCTGCGAGCTGTTCTGCTGCATAAGCTACCCACGTCGGGTTCACACATACAGAAGCAAACTGATATTTTTTTGCCTCGGTAGTCAATTTCGTAAATTCATCCTTCGTCGCATCTGCACGCAACAATGTATGGTCGATTAATGCTGCAATGTTCATATCTAAAAGCTCCTTCATTAGATAAATAGTGTGAAGACAAAAGTCCTTTATTTCTCTGTGATGAGACCATCATAGCACGCCTTTGAACATATGTAAAACACATTTTGAAATTATGTTCAAGCTTATGCGCAAGGCGTCACCTACAATTCATATTACCCTGTAGGGAAACGCCATAACCGTGTATTTTGCTGGATTGAGAACGACTTGCTCTATTGTAAAAGTGCTTGTGCCGTAAACTGATCTGTCACCAAGATATTCGCATACTTGCCACGCAGCGATGCCCGAATGGCCTCCACTTTACGCTGGCCTCCAGCGACGAGAATGGACTTCTCCTTCTTTCGCAAATCAGGCAAATCAATCCCGACGGTACGGCTATTGATTTCCTGACTGCATATGTTGCCCTCAGCGTCAAAAAAGCGCGAGCAAATATCGCCCTTGCCGATTCTTTGCAGTAGCTTCTGCTCTTCCCCGTTAAAATAGCCCAATCGGAACAGCAATGCATCCTCCTTGACCGTACCCACCGTAAACACAGCGATGTTCGCCTGCTTGCCAAGTTCAATGATACGCTGGATATGCCGATCCTCCTCGACCATTTTCTTAACGGCGTGACTGTCGAAAATCACAGGCAGCGGCAAATACCGTGCTATGGTATGAAAGGCTTCTGCGAACAAATTCACGGTTTCCACGGCATATGTGTTGACATGCGAATGGCTCACGCCTCCTTTGAGCTGAACCACCTCAACTCCCTTGACCTGCTTTTGCTGGAGATGAAGCGCTACGGCATGCATCGTTGTTCCCCATGTCACTCCAATAATATCAGCATCCTGTACCGTTTCATGCAAATAATCGGCTGCTTTTTTGCTAATATGCTTCTTGATCTCCTGATATTCATTTAACGGCGAATAACAGACTAACACGGTATCCAGTCCGTACTTCTTCTTCACCTGCTCTCCGAGCGCGTCCATATCCTCCATCGGGTCCACAATACTGATCCGCACGTATCCCTGTTCCTTGGCAGCCTGCAGTAACCGCGATACCGTAGGACGCGAAACCCCGAGTCTGACCGCGATATCTTGCTGACTGTAGTCGTTTAGATAGTATAATCTGGCTGCCTCGATACTTAATCGCTGCTTTTCATGATCCATTCTACCTCAACCCGCTTATCTTAAAATGTAGTGCCAGCGGACACAGCTTTAGTCCCAAACATTATATATGAAGGGAAACTTGAAGCCACGCCTTGGCCGTATAGTTGTTAATTTGGAAGATTTAACTGCTCGTTTGTGATATTCTGTGATTAACTACAACTACTTTACCGCATCCTCAACTTTATCGTTCCATCTGTCAAAACGCAATAGTTAACCCATTTTACCGCTCATTCACAACCTGTGATGGCTTATCTGAATATGTAAGGAGAATTGCTATGTCTGAATTTATTGTGTGCAGTCTGGCGGACAAAAAGTTCGCGTTAAACTTTGTGGAAGTAGAAGAAGTCATGAATGCCAAAAAAGGAACGCCTCTTCCCTTTTCCGAGGCGTGGCATGAAGGAATGGTGACTATTCGCGGCAACGTATTTACGATCCTTAATTTACGCAAAAAGCTGTTTCTTCCTGCATCAAGCGATTCCGCCGAGGACAAAATGATTTTGCTCAGCCGTGCGAAGATTGCTCTGCTTGTCGATCAGGTGGAAGACACAGCTTCTGCTGAGGACAGTCAGCTACAAAGCAATGAGGAAGAGTGGCAACGCGAGTTGTTCCCTACAGTGATGGAGCATCAGGGTACCCTCATTCCGGTGATCGATATGGACGCTTTTCTTGCATCCACCAAGACGAACTAAAAAGCAAAAAATACTCCCGAACCTTGAGCCCGCTTACACTCATCGTTCGGGAGTATTTTCAGTTATTGGAGTCCCTGCCCCTCTTTCATATGAACCAGCGTGTTCAGCTGCTCCAGCAACGTATTCCCGCCAGTCAGCGAAATCGTGCCAATCTTCTCGCAGATTTTTTCCATGAATTCCAGTTCTTTAAGACGAAAGAGGGTGGCATTCTCGTCCATCAGCTTGGCCGTATTGAGCAGACTACGAGTGGATGCCGTCTCTTCACGTCGTGTGATGAGGTTGGCCTGTGCCTTCTTCTCTGCCAACAGCACGGTATTCAGAATATCCTTGATATCCCCCGGCAAAATAATATCCTTCACCCCTGCTGACGTAAAAGTCACTCCATATTCGCCGCTCTGCTCATTCAGTCGAGTCAAAACATATTCCGCAATCTCCTGCTTCATTTTCAGCAAATCATCCAGCTTCATCGTGCCAACATATTCGCGCAGCAGCAGTTGAAGCATAATGTACATTTGTTCCTCGTATGCCCGGAATTCCAACGCCCGCAACGGGTCGATGATACGGTACTGACAGACGAAGTTGAGGCGCAGCGTGATTTTGTCCTCTGTCATGATTTCCTGTCCCATCAGGTCCATCTGCTGTTGTCGCATATCTATCGTTTTGATCTCTGTATTCACTGTGGACATCCAGAAATAATATTTGCCCGGTTTCAGCTCACCCTGCAACACATTATCGTAATATAAAAATCCCAATTCATAGCTGCCCACCTGAAGTGCCTTCCAGAAGCCCGGTGTCTTGGACAAGAATGCTTGCCCCAATGCCTTATCAATCGCAGGCTGCCGAGTATCTGCACGAACAAAACGATGTTTCTTGAGCATGTTCCAAAAAGCATATTTCCCTGCCGTCAGTAGCTCCACAAATCGATTATCCTCATAATGCAACACATATTCATGGTCCTCTACATCAATGACATTCAATTGCTCAAGCAATAGGGGATCTGTCAAAAACAAACGAATGTCATGATCAGGTACAAAAAAAGGTTCGGCTACATTCAAAATTTCAACTGCTTCCTGCTGAAATGTTTTCAATAGGTAAGTTCCTGGGTGCAACAACTTGTGGTAGCTTCCTTTTTTGAACAGCAACCCTCGCTCATCAGATTTAATCGTTATCTTCTTAAACATCGTATCACTCCTAGTATTTAAAATCCTCAACTTAAAAATGTACATTTCCGCGTGTAGCGGCTTCACGTTCCATTTGATCTTCCGATCGCTGTTGCAGTGGAATTCCTTCAATTACATAAAACATTCAAAGGTAGGAATTCCACTGCAAAGGCGAACGCTAACGCTTCTTCAGATTCAAAATGGACCGCTCCGCTGATTCGCATGTTATAGTAAACACACATTTTTAAAATGAGGATTTTTCACTTTTATTTGTTGTAGTAGGGTTAGTGACCCTTGCAGAGCATCCCTCCGGGTGGACGGCGGGGTCAAGCTTGAGGAAAAAGAAAGATACCGCCTGTTTCCGTGTTCTAGGGATGGAATTCATCAGCCCAACATCGATTGTGAATCTGTATCCCCGAAGCCTCGAACCCTGTCGGCGCTTGCTCTCTCCGGTATCCGCTGGCCGCATAGCCATCGCCCCGGTACCTGTCATCGAGACCAGACATGGGATGCTCTTATCCGGGTCTTTTCATTGTTTTTATTCGATCATTCGAATACTCTACCAGAAGTCGCGTGGAAGGCGATTGGGAATTGAACCCTAATGTTGGTGGATACATCAGAATTACAGGATACCTGACCCCATCAGGGCAGGCACTGCGGGACCTTTGGAAATCCTCGCCTCGGTAATATCTTCCTGTATCAGCCTTTATCATTATCGCGCAACCTGGAACTCACGAACATGGCGAAAGTATTACGACCCTATAAAAAAACAAAAAAAGACACAGGAGAAGCGTATTTGCTTCCCTTGTGTCTTTCTTTCTATAGTTAACTGTCGCGTTCGTATCTTAGGCCTGATCCACTAGGATGTTTTTTCGAAAACGGGATCAACGCTCGGTAGTGGAAGTTGTGGAACGTCTGTCGTTGTAGAAGCGGTCTGCTGGTGTGTATAGCTGAATGAAGGGGTCTCGTATTGCAATCCCGCCTTTTCATAGGTAAACCAATAGCTGACAGCCTTCCCGATATCGAGGTCTGTAATCCGCTGCTCCCAGACACCGCCGTTGTTTGTCATTCGGTAATTGAGCTGTTGTCCACCAGTTAAAGTATAATGCACGTCAACATAGGCCGAGGCTGTTTTGGGTGTAAATTGAAGCAATGCTTCATGATCGCTGACAAAGCGAGCTCCTACTTTATAATCCTCCGTTTCTCCACCACCCTCATTACCGCCAGATGCTGGGTCTGTCGTTACCCCTACCGCATTGCTTGCTGCAGATAGGTTACCAGCTGCATCGCGAGCCTTAACGGTAAAGCTGTAAGTGGAAGCTGCATTCAGCCCTGTAATTGAAGCGGAAGTACCGCTTATCTCTGCGGCCTGAGCCCCGTTCTTATAAACGATATAACCCGTAACGCCAACATTGTCTGTAGCTGCATCCCACTCCAGAGTGACTACCGAAGCCGTTTTGGTCGTAGCTCGAACATTCGCCGGGATGGACGGAGCCTCCGTATCAGGTTGCGGATTGCCACCGCCGCTTCCATTTCCGGTATTAAAGCTATTCGGCTGCACGGTAATACTGTGCCCATCTGAGAAGGTTACTGTTTTGACTTGGTTTGTAAAATTGTAGGCCACATAAGTTTTTACACCGTTTTTATGAAATACGGCATAAATAGGTGAATTAGCAGTGATGCTGCGGTCGATGTTGCCTAAAGCATCCAAATTGTAGATCCAGTGGTAGGCATTCGCCTTGGAATTCCCCGCTTCCGGTGTCATGGCCGCTACGCGTGCACTGAATTTGGCCTTGGCATCGGACGGATCCGAGATCGCTCTGTACATATACACAATATCTTCCCATGGACTGAAATTCCCACCGCTTTTTCGCAGCAGATCGTTATAATTTTTAGCTGCATAATCTGAATACTGCGTCAGATACAAGGAAGCCGAGGTGATCGGTAGCCAGTTGATACCATGAACCTCTGCGGCATTATTGGTCCACCATGTTGCATTCCCTACGGTTTTACCACCCCAGATCATGCTTGCCGTCGCGCTTTGCATCCCTGCAGGGGTGTTTGTGCCATGCACATCAAACCAGTATTCGTTAATCGCATTCATTTCCGTTGTGTATAGATAGATGCCCAGATCACGAGTTTGAGTATTTCCCGTCGCCTCGCCCCATAAAATAAGACCTGCCCAAGCATTCATCGCTTCCGAGGAGGATTCATTGTTGTTGCCATCACCAAATTTGGCATGGCCGGAAGCCCAGGTATGCCCGGCATAGGGATCAAAATTACGCAAATACGGAAATTTCGAATCAGACCTGTCGATATTGGCGATGTCGCGAATGAGCAGCTGTACCATCTGCCCCCATTGGGAATTGGATGCCCAGCTCTTGTCCACACGTGCAATTTCGGCTGCGGCCTTGATAAAGTATCCATAATGGAAGTGATGGTCATTTAATTCTACCGCACTGCCAAAGCTGTCGGGATAACCGATCAGTGTCCCCCAATTGTTGTTATACACAAATAGACTGGAGCTTTTCAGATTACCCGAGCTGTCACTGGCCTTAAACCAGTCCTGCAGCCGGCTTTTGATCTCATTGCGGAACTGGGTCGCTGCTGCGGTATTGCCAGCCTGGTCGGCAATCGGCGCCAGCGCTGCTAGCTTGCCCAGACGTTTTCCAGTCCAGTACGTGTCTCTATCGCCGGAGTAGACTTCCGCTTTCGCTTCGTCTATATAACTGTTGAGCGTATTTTTATCGTAGGACCCCAAGTCGGGCAGGGAAGGCAGTACCCCTGTAAACTTCATTTTCGTTTGAAAAGAAGCACCTTCTGCTGTTTTCATCAGACCGCGTACAGAATTGTACGTATAGCCTAGCAGGGGTTGTGATGAATTTTTCCACTGATGCGGGTATAAGGCAAAAATAGTACCGCTTTGCGTGCCTTCCTTCGCTGTTGTCGCAACAGTAAAGGTGGTCGTCACCTCGGAAGAGGCTTCGTTATAGCTGTACTGTGCTTTGGAGTTTGTAACGAAAGAATAGGCGTATTGCTGAAATTTGTCCAATGTCGCGGTTGCTTTGTCAGGCAAAGCGGCCACTGTAAAATAGTTTTTCCCGTTCAATTGATTGATCAGAGTACTCGTTCCGAGGCCAGACCAGGTGCTGCCGGAAGGACCAAACAGACCATAGTGTGAGCCATTAACCGTAATGCCAAGCACAGGGGAACTAGCTGACCCAGACCAAACCTCTGGCACCCCATTAAATGAAAGCTTGGGATTGCCACCGCCAAACTCAAAAAAAACATAGGGGGAGCCGTGTCCATAGGTAGCACTCATTTTATTGCTGCCGCTTTGAAATAATGATTTGACAAACCAGTCGCTGAAACCGTCCACCTTGGCATCAGGAAATGAAGCGCTTACAGAATGACCGACGGAAAAATCGTTCACATCATCCATCCAACCTGCGATGTATCCCGGATTTACCGTAATTTTCCCACTCGGGTTAAAGATGCGTAAACCGTTTTGCTGATTTTTCAAGGCAAGGGGATGCGGATATTGAGCCTCGGAGTACGGTACCCAGGCGAGGCTGCTCCACCAGTCATTGGTAGGCATTGGGCTGTTTACATTCGCTGTTTTGTAAATCTCGTTTTGCGGTGTTGCTGCTCCGGCAGGTAGTGTGGTTGAATATGAGCCAGCGCCTTGTGTGACCTCACCCGAAAAGGCTTTAGTAGAAACCGGTGCAGCTAAAAATATCAGACTGGCACTTAACAAGCATAATAACGTTTTTTTCACAACCTACATCCTCCTTTGAATTCTATAATCCCTTTCACTGCAAGGCTTTTCCCTTCTCTTCCAAGTTGATTTCAACTTCATTGTGCTTGATCTCAATTTCCAGGTCAATCCTTTTATTTCTATATTCTAACTAAACGAGGCGAAAGTCTCTAAAAATACATGAGAAACCAGGACGAAAAACCCAAGCATGTGTAATTATGTTATCTCGAATTCACCCCATTAGACATTTACCCTATGAGTTATTCATCCCATTAATCATTCACCCTAATAAACGTTTAGTATATAAAAAAAGAATCCTCCAGGCCTTGTAGCCCTTCAGATTCTCTGTTCTTTTAAGTATATAAGCTTTTGAGCTTTTGAGCTTTTGAGCTTTTGAGCTTTTGAGCTTTTGAGCTTTTGAGTATTTAAGTCCTTTTGCCTTTCCCATGCTCCACACCATTTCGAAAAAATGAGTGACTTTGCGGTGGGCAGTAGCGGAGCGAAGGGGTTGAATCTGGAGAAGCGTAAGCGTTCGCCTTTGCAGTGGGATTCTTACCTTTAAATGTCTTATCAATCCGAAGAATCCCACTGCAACAGCGATCGGAAGATCAACCCCTTAGTGGAGTGCCTTCTCCCCCGCAAACAACACTCATTTTTCCCGCTCAAAATACCCTTCTAGTTTCCAGTCTACACCAACCTGTGTCACGCTCAAATCATGCAATGCCACCGCATCGCTCATCGCAGACACGCCCTCTCCCCCGAGAAATCCCGGGGCTGCGCGTCCTCCAACCAGCTTTGGTGCCATGTACAGCACCAGCTTGTCTGCCAGCCCTTGCTGCACGAAGGAAGCGTTCACCTCGGCTCCGCCTTCCACGAACACCGATGATACCTCTGCCGCACCCAAAATATCCAGCATTTGCGGCAGGTTAACCCGATCGCTGTTTTCATCCTGAGTCGGAAATACCTTTACACCTAGCTGTTCCAACTGGCTACGCTTGCCTTCATCATAAGCGCGTCCTGTGAATATCCAGGTAGGCGCCTCCCCATCTGTAATGACACGGGCATCCAATGGAATACGAAGCTTGCTATCCAAAATGATACGAATCGGATTCCGTCCTTCTGGTAGACGAGTCGTAAGCTGAGGATTATCGTGAATCACCGTCTGTACACCGACCAGGATTCCCACATGCTCGTTACGAAGACGATGCACATCCTCCCGTGCAGCCTCAGATGTAATCCATTTGCTTTCCGAGGTCCGGGTTGCAATTTTACCGTCCAGTGTTACTGCCGATTTGATCGTAATAAAAGGACGCTTGCTCACAATATATTGATTGAACACTTCATTCATGCGGATGGATTCCTGCTCACATACTCCGACAATGACCTCAATGCCCGCATCTTTCAAAATCTGTACCCCTCTGCCGGAAACCAGCGGGTTCGGGTCCAGCGCTGCAACCACCACCCGACGAATGCCTGCCTTCACAATGGCTTCCGCGCACGGGCCTGTCCGACCGTGATGAGAACACGGCTCCAGCGTTACGTAAATTGTCGCTCCCTGAGCGTGTTCACCCGCCATACGCAACGCATGAATCTCGGCATGTGGCTCGCCGGGCTTCAGATGAGCGCCGATCCCAACGATACGACCGTTGTTGACAATGACTGATCCGACGAGCGGATTCGGCTCTGTTTGCCCTTTAGCACTTCTGGCATTTTCCAGTGCCAGGCGCATATATTTTTCGTGAGTGGTCATAGAACCTCCCTGAGATCGGAATCCCGCAAATGGCCGGATCGTTCCACTTTTGTATTCAAATACCGTTCATTATATTGCGACACATCGCCCCAGAGCGGCATGCGACCCGCCACATTCATACCCGATTTCTTCAAGGCATCCAGTTTTTTGGGATTATTTGTGATCAGGGTTACCGGTTTTTGTCTCAGGTGACGGAGCACACTAATGGCGTCTGCATAGTTGCGGGTATCATCTTCAAAACCCAATTGGTGGTTGGCTTCTACAGTATCCATGCCTTCTTCCTGCAGAATATAAGCCATTGCTTTACTAAACAAACCGATTCCGCGGCCTTCATGGTTAGCCAGATAGAACAATGCACCCGTTCCATGTTCCACAATCATTTTCATGGACTGATGGAGTTGAAATCCGCAATCACAACGCTTGCTACCAAAAATATCTCCAGTATGGCAAATACTATGCATGCGAACTAATGCATTTTCCGACTGTTGAAGATCGCCATACACCAAAACGCTTGACTGTTGTCCCTCTGCCAAATCCAGTGTGGACAATCGCTTCACAATCGTCTCAGCGGTGGCATTCAGTAAGTCCTGACGATCTTCCTCATCCCGTACAGGCAACCAGCAGTACCACTGAAAAACAACCGTTTCTCCTTCCAAATTAACTGGTAGCTTGATCGGTCCTACTAAAATCGTCGAAGATTGCTCTCCGCGAACGGTTTGAATTTTATCGTTAAGTAGCGTAGCTACATCTTTTGGGTTCATCTCTCTGCACCATCCTTTATATAAACTCTATATATGAAAATTCCGGTAATTCATGTTGTTGTCAGGATTTATATCCTTTGATTATCGGCTTGTAAGAAATGTTCATGAAACGTGGATTCCATCGTCAGCTGCCGTCCCTGAAGCTCGGTGACAGCCTGTCGCCGTCCGTCTTCGAACGCCTTTAGGTCTCCTGCGGTATAGCTCTTCTGTCGTAAACGAAGAAGCTCACTGGCTAGCACATCGGCATCCTTCAAAGCTGCATTCAAGCCAAAAGCTCCGGTAGGTGTCATGGTATGCGCCGCATCTCCAATAAGGACCAGCCCGTTCTGCGCCCAGGTGTCACTGCGACTGCTGAAAATATCCAACGGTACGAAGTCCTTCCATGAACGAATGTGATCATGCACACTATGCTTCAAATCCGGAAAAGCCTCGGTAAGCAGTTGTATAAAGGGTTCAAAGGATTGCTTAAACAGGGTTGGAAAGCTACCTTCCTCCACATTCCAGCCAATTTGAATATAGCCCTCAGCCTGCGAGAATAAAGCCAACTGCCCTCCGTTGACCCGTGCCAGACGAGTGACGGGCTCCCACCCAGCAGGTGCTGTGATTTTCGCCCATAGCAGATCATAGCCGTGTCGAATGTTTGTCACAGGCATCTGCGCCAGCTTGCGCACAGTCGAATAGCGACCGTCTGCCCCTACAATCAACGAACTGTCAATCGTGATCTCATGACCGTTCTTATCGCGGGCGGCCAAGCCCGTGTACCCCTGCTCGCTCTTACCTTCCAAGGTAGTCACAGTTGTACCCGCCAGGTAACGGAAGGACTCGTAGGTTGACGCCTGCTTGAGCAGAGCCTCCAAAAATCGAGGCTGTGGAATATGAACCCCCACATTACCATCTACTGATGCTGGCTTGACCGTCTTCACTTGCTGCTGATGCTCCCAATATTCGATTCTTGTAGAGGCGAGAACATAGTCCTTATGAATTTGTTCGAGCAGCTTATGCTTTTGGATCACTTCCTGACCCTCATCATTCAAGATTTCACCGCGGAAAGCCTTTCCCGCTATGCTCTGCCGCTCAATCAATATCGTGGATACACCCTGCGCCGCCAGTAGACAGGACAACAAAGTTCCTGCGGGTCCCCCTCCAACTACGCACACTTCACATTCCAACTTCATCTGACTTCCCCCTACGCCCAAACCATCACCATAACGATTAGTTCGTATCTGTTCATTTAATTACATCATTAATAATATCAAAAATAATATCAAATTAAGTTCAAATTTTAAGTATTCATATCTCAAGCTCCGTATCAAAGCCAACAAGTTACTTTATGTAACAAAGTATATTTATATCACACCATTTCGTCAAGTAATAAATTTATGTAAAGTAAAATCATTTACTTTTAACAGTGGATCGTTAATAATAGGAGCATGAGGTGATCACATGAACATTCCGCAGATGTGCCCACGGTTTGAAAAAGCTATGGAGCTACTGAGTAAGCGTTGGACGGTGTTGATCGTATTTCAACTAACTAATGGTCCGCAACGTTTCGTCGCTATTGAGAATTCAATCCCTAATTTAAGTGGAAAGGTCCTTTCCGACCGTCTAAAAGAGCTGGAGGAAGAAGGAATCATACAACGTATGGTTTATCCTGAGAAGCCTGTACGGATTGAATACTCTCTTACAGATAAGGGACGCGATTTAGCTCCTTTGTTTGACCATATCGGTACTTGGGCTACACGCTGGATTGAGGTTCTACCAGCACTTGAAAAGCAATGATCCATATGGGCTACAGCTATTTTTCCTAAACTAACATGATAAAAACACACAGACTGCTAACATGCCAAAGAACGCCTTTGCTCTAAGTACAATTTGTACTCATAGTGCAAGGCGTTCTATTTTTCATATGAAGGAACTTTATTGATTCACCTACATATCGATTCCATTATTTAAACGTTTCCCTCACCGCTACGTTGCATTTCCTCACGAATGGATTGCACCCGTTTTTTCCCCCAGTCATACATCATCTCCACAATGGGTAAAATCGTCATTCCCAGCTCGGTCATCGAATACTCCACCTTTGGAGGTACCTCGGGATACACTTCCCGGTGCACAATACCGTCCTCCATCAACTCCCGCAGTTGATTGGTCAGCACTTTATGCGACAGCTTCGGAAACAGCCTTTGCAGGTCACTGAAACGGTGCGCCCCTTCTACACCCAGATGCCATAAAATGACGACCTTCCACTTTCCGCTTAAGACCGAAAGGGTCAGTTCCTTTTCGCAGTTATAGTCTCCGTTGACGATCTTCTCCCGTATTTCTTCTCTTAGCGTATCGGACATATATCAATTAACTCCTTCTAAATCATCATGGTCTTGCACTCTAATAGTAACCTGCAGGTAACCTCCGTACTTGAAAGTGCATTCTTCACAGCCTGACGAAGCCATCCTACAATAGTAGATATCGTTTCACATTCAAGGAGGAATGAAGTATGAGTAAAAAAGCTCTTTTTATTATACCCCCAGAGCGCTTTAATGAGGATGAATTGTTTAAACCGAAGGAAGCGCTGGAGCAAGCAGGTGTTACTGTGACGCTAGCTAGTACAAAAACAGGCGAAATCATAGGTGACTACAACGGTAAAGCGACAGCTGATCTTGTTTTTACTGACGCTGTGCTGGCTGATTATGATGTGGTATCTGTGATCGGCGGATCAGGAACGAATGACTATCTTTGGAATAACGCGGATCTCCAAGCTCTGCTGAAACAAACTTATGAGCAAAAGAAACTATTGGCTGGCATCTGCGCAGGCTCTGTAGCCGTGGCTCAAACTGGACTGCTCTCCGGCAGAACGGCTACATGTTATCCTGTGGATGTACAAAAGGACCAGCTCCAATCGCATCAAGCCGAATATGTGGCACAGCATGTCGTTGCGCATAGCGACATTATTACAGCCGACGGTCCAGATGGTGCACAGGACTTCGGCGCAGCACTTGTCAAAGCCCTGCAATAAGCACATCTTTGAGGTTCTAGGTGGGCACTTTAAACAGCACTCCAAAAAGCCGCATCGCGTCCTTTCTTTTGTATGGGACCCGATGCGGCTTCTTTGTGCCATTTTCATGCTTAAGTGATTAATTTAATTGTATGGTCCTGGATTTTCGTGTTAGCTTTAAAAAATCGACGTTTAGTATAGGAGGCTTATATGCCGTGTTTATGAAAGGCAAAATCCATTTACATCAGGTAACGTCCGAATCGTTGCGACTGGGCGCCTTACTATCATTAGTAGGGGGCTTTTTGGACACATATACCTTTGTTGGGAGAGGCGGTGTGTTCGCCAACGCACAGACAGGTAATATCGTGCTGCTGGCTGTCAAAGCCATTGAAGGGCACTGGATTCAGGCGTTAGCCTTTATCCCGCCCCTAATTGCCTTTTCACTGGGCGTTTTTGTTGCAGAATGGATTAAAAGAAAATCAACTCACCGTTTAACTCCAGACTGGGCCCGCGCTATTCTTTTACTGGAAATTGCAATTTTTTTCATCGTGGGATTGATTCCACAAGGAGTTCCCAATACGGTAGTGGTGGTGATCGTCTCGTTCGTCGCTTCTGTACAAATGACTTCCTTCCGCAAGCTCATTGATGTGCCGTACACCTCCACGGTCAGCACCGGTAACCTTCGATCAGCTATCGAGGCTGTGTATGTCGCTGTAACGACCAAGGACACGAACGCTGCCATTCGAGCGATGCGTTATGGTGTCATCCTGGCTGCCTTCTTGGTAGGAGCCTTGCTGGGGGGATTTCTGACTTTGACGATTGGGGATAAAGCCGTTTGGGGCGCTGTTGTTGCACTTATTTTTTCTTTTATTTTATTTACAGAAGAGGAAAAGTGGAAGCTGCCGCTTCGTCACTAATCCTCCATTACATCAGCCCTGAATGAACTGCCGCTGGGCCGTTTCGAAGAAATTCAAGAGGTCATTGCGGGACGAAAATGCTGCCTGAGCAGATTGGTTGCTACCGCCCCCTTTGCCCTGAAACGCGCCCAGATTTTCCTTTAAATACGCTCCGCAGCTAATGGAATGGGTACCATTATGTGCAAGAATGATTTTGTTTTCGGCTGTTGTGGCAAATAAAACAAGCAGATCATGCTCAGCGGTCAGCTTGGCAGCCAATTGCTGCATCTCCTGAATGGATTTTTGTTCGAATACATGAGCAAGAACATGCCCCTGCACAGCAGATAGCAACTCTTTCGCCTGGTACGATGCATTTTCCTCTTGCAAGAACTCCACTTGCGCCTTGAGCTGCTTATGCTCCTGCTCCCACTTTTCGAATCGAGTCAAAATATCCTTTCGTCCAGTATTGAACTTCGTAGATAACACGTCCAAAATCCGAACACTCTCATTAAAGTCCTGGAGTGCGCGAGCACCACATTTGAAATGGATTCTCGCCATCCCTTTTTGCTTTTCCCATTTCAAGCATTTAATCATTCCAATTTCCCCGGTCTGAGCTACATGAGTACCGCCGCAAGCATTATATTCAATGCCCTCGATCTCGACAATCCGAATATTTTCCGTCACTTTGGGCGTTTTCACCAGCGGAATATCCTTCAATTGCTCACTGGTTACAAAAAAACTTTTTATGTTGCGATTACTATAGATTTGCTGATTTACTTCCTGTTCGATTGCCGATAGCTGCGCAGGTGTTACATCCGAACAGTTCACATCAATCGTGGCATATTCTTGTCCCAGATGAAAGCTTTCAGTACGCGCACCCAACAACTCCAGACAAACCGCTGACAGCAAATGCTGTCCGCTATGCTGCTGCATATGGTCAAATCTGCGCTCCCAATCCAATTGGCAGGCTACTTTCCTATCCTCCGGCAAACGCTCTACCTGATGCCAAATATCCCCATCTTCGAGAACAACATCTAATACACGGACGCCCTGAATTGTTCCTGTATCACAAGGCTGGCCTCCGCCATGCGGATAAAAGGCCGTTTCCTCCAGCATAACCAAATATTTTCCGTCTCTTTCCATGCTCTGTGTAATATGAGTGTCCCACTCCGTAAGATTTGGAGCAGTGTAGTATAATTTTGTCGTCATTCCAGATTCCTCACTTTTGGGTTCTTTGTCTCGTACGATATCCACTTATTATCAAGCACTTCATTGTAAATATCAATGTAGGGAAAAGCTTGAACCATGGCACGAACAACTGTAGAAAGAAAATAAAGTACTAGACTGGATATGTTGGTCCCACGCGACATTTCGAATTATAAAACCGTCAGATCTCGTAAAAAAAGTATTAGACTGGCCCCAGCTATAAAAACAGCGGCAGCCGTGGACGAGAAAATAAAGTCCTAGACTGTCGCTGTTTTATTGAACTAAAGTTCTCCGTTAGTATAACAATGCATCATCTTTACGGTTCCCGAAGGAGTTAATGCACAATGAGGACTGGGCAACTTGATAGCTGTGAAACCTTGTGGCTGACACTTCCAAGCATCATTTCTTTTATGCCACTTAGCCTACGGCTTCCAATAATAATGAGTTGCTGCTTGGAATCTCTTGAATAATTTAATATTTCATGTGCAGGATCTCCCTTAAGATGAAGTGTTTCCGGGTTAATCCCCGCAGATTCTAATTTGGATTTGGCTTGTTGCAACTGTTCCAAACTCGCTTTCTCCATTTCGTTCAATATTTCTTCCAAGAAATGCCCTGGTAAATATGTCATGCCATTCGATACATATTCCTGGCTGACATTAACCAAGGTAACTTGAGTTTGTTTGTTTCGAGCTATTTCAACGGTTGCATCGAGGAGTTTGTTCGTTATTTCAGCTTTATCAATTGCCACAATAATTTTGTCAAACATATTTATCGTCCTTTCCGTGGCAGCTCGTAACTATTTCGGCTACCTACAAAACGGTTTCTTGCTGCTCCTATACCGACTAAAAAGAGTAAGACCGAAGCGCCAAGCAGAATGAAAAGTGGCAGATTCCAACTATTTGTCGCATCATGCAGAAATCCTATAAGGGCAGGACCGATTGCGGCAAGAAGATATCCGATCGATTGCGCCATGCCAGACAGTTCCGCTGCTTGATGCGCATTTTCAGTACGTAAACCGAAAAACATCATGGACAAACTAAAGGCGCAGCCTCCACCAATTCCGAGTATTATAATCCACACCAGAATGATATTGGAGCTTCCGTATAGAAGTCCGAGCGTTCCCGTTAAAAGCAAAATGATTGTGATGACCACTAACAAATGTTGGCTAGACATGCGCCCAGCAATAACGGGGACAATAAAGGTAAATGGAAGCAGAGCTAACTGCATTATCGAGAGGTACCATCCTGATTGGTTTGAGCCAATTCCTTGCTGCTTTAAAATTTCAGGCAACCATGCGATCAACACATAGAAAACCATGGACTGTATACCCATAAACAAGGTTACTTGCCAGGCAAGAGGGGATCGCCAAACATTCACATCGTTGCTGGCCATCTGTTGACTCGTCGTGGTTGTTTGCTTCGTTTGATTTCTTAATTGAGGTAACCAACAGAGAATCGATACAAAGCTTAGAATCCCCCATATTCCCAATGCTCCCTGCCATTTTAGACCTGCGTTCACGGCTAGCGGTACACTGATTCCCGATGCGATTGCTCCAAATAAACTCATTGAAATTGAGTAAACACCTGTCATGGAGCCAATTTTATTTGGGATATCCCTTTTGATTAAACTTGGCAATAATACATTACATACGGCAATTGCGAATCCAAGAATTGCTGTCCCAATATATAGATTAGCTGCGCCAGATAAAGAACGTATTACAATGCCAACAGTCAGAAAGATTAGGGCAATCAAAATGATACGTTCAATCCCATACCTTCGTCCAAATTTGGGTACTAGAGGTGATAATAAAGCAAAGGCAAGCAAAGGTAGCGTTGTTATCAGGCCTGCTACTGTATTTGAAATACGAACGTCATCCCTTATGAGACTCACTAAAGGACCGACTGAGGTTAAGGGAGCACGTAAATTAGCTGCAATAATAATAATGCCGAGAATTATCAGTCCTATAGAGGATGGTACGGCTTTTATATTTTGTTTGTTCGACATTCTTCATTTCTCCTTACTAAATTCATACGTAAAATTTGTTTCCTGCTGATTGAAAAACTATGAAATAACATCCGCGCGAACAATAAAAGTATATTATAATATATTATTTTTAACAATAATTATTTTATAATATATTATTTTTAACAATAATTATTTTATAACACACATTAACTCATCTAAAAACAAAAATACAACTCTGAATTCCCGTCATGGAATTCGGAGTTGTATTTAATAAGTGGAATTTTCGACTTTTAGAAACCATACTTTAAGGATATATGGAGCACTGTTTCGCTATTCGTATGATTGGTATAAGAGTGAGGACAATCTGCACGAAAACTGATCGTATCATATTGATTCAATGTGTAAATCTCTCCATTGACTTGAATTTCAATGGAACCAGTCATTACTGTCGCAATTTCAGTTGTATTCACATGATGACCTTCAGGGTGATACGAGCTATTCGGCTGTAAGTAAGCCCGACACATTTCAATATCGTTGCTTGCGTTTTTAAAGACCGGTTCAATGATCCAATTTTTTTGATCATTAGAAAACCGCAGTCCTTCGCCTGCTCGATACAAACTAACAGGGTCTTCTGATTTCAACAAAGCTAATAGCGGTAAAGATATGCCTTTTGAAATTTTCCATATAATCGCCAAAGTTGGATTTGTATCGCCACGTTCGATATTCCCCAGAGTAAGTTTGCTTACACCCGTTAATTCCGCTAAGTCGTCTAAGCTCATGTTTTTTTCTTTTCTGTACTTTTTCAAGACACCGCCGATTTGTAATACAATTTGTTTTGATTCATCGATTTCATCCATTTGATATGCACCTCAACAAAAAACAATTATAGCTAGTATACTGTTTATCTAGACTCTTTTCCATACAATTAGTATGGGATGGTGGACTACACTCCTATGCAAAATTCTGACGTCTATGTAACTAATCTGCCAGTTAGCTTAATGAAGCATCGTCAGTCTAACACTTTATTTTTCAGTCTAATACTTTATTTTATTTTTACAACAACCTCCATATAGTGAAAAATATACATGACGATTAACAAATTTTAGCTTGAAATTCATTTTTGAATAGATTAAGATTAGTCGGCTAACTAATTTGTTGATTGGAACATACTGTAAGAAGAAAGGAGAACCCTATGGATTTTGATTTACGGGACTTGCCCACTCGTGAGGCGCTGCAAGAATTTTCTAAGCGTATCCCCGAGATTGATGTAAGAGCGACAGAAGCTATGCTATTTTTTATGCGAGTATCTTCCAGTGTTTTTAAAGTCAGTTTTGAGGGCTTTGAGAAGTTCGGTATATCTCATGGAAAATTTTCAATATTAATTCTCCTGTACCGCAACATCCAAACAGGATTGCTGGCTACAGAGCTTGCGGAGAAAGTAGGAGTTAGCAAGCCTACCGTTACCGGTCTGCTTGACCGCCTGGAACGGGATGGGCTTACTATGAGATCCGTACACCCTTCCGACCGCCGTATGAGCATTGTTAAACTGACCGAACAAGGAACAGAAATGATGGAAAGACTGCTGCCTACACATTTTACAAGCACTTCCACACTGATGAGCCACCTATCCACCGATGAAAAAGAGCTGCTCCTGATGTTACTGAAAAAAATAGAAAGCGGCATCCCTCAAGCAAAAGAGATATATAAAGCAGCAAAGCCAGAATAAGTTTTAATTTTGTATTTTAGTTAGCCGGCTAACTTTTTAATTATTAAATAAAAGAATAAATAAAATGTACATATCAGGATATTTATTCGAGTCTATGTTTAACTCATTTTATGAATGTAAGGAGCGTATTACTCATGAATCGCACACAAGTCGCCAGCCTCATCATCCCTGTCATTTCTATTGCCTGCCTTATCGGCGGGGGGTTCCTGCTTCAGACTAACGGACAAGATCAAGTCAATGCTTCTCGATCTGTTAAAGGCACAACACTAAATGCGGATAGCATTCATGTATCGTTTGAACAAGTAGGCGGCAAAATCCTGAACATCCCGGTAACAGAAGAAACTAAGGTGAAAAAAGGAACTGTCCTTATGACTTTGGATTCCAAAGATGTGGATCTGCAAATTGAGCAGCTGCGGACACAAATCGCCCAGTTCAATACGCAGATCAGCCAACAACAACAATCCATCCATTTAGGGTATACACGAGCAGCAACTCAGGAAAAACAGGCACAGCTAGATATCGCGCAAGCTCAAGTGACTGAGAGTAAAAGTCAGGCCGCATTGCAGCGGGCACAAGCGGCTGAACGTCAAGCCACTGCTGCGGAACAACAGGTCAATAACGGGGCTCGGGATGAAGATGTTCAGCAGCAACGAATTGCCGTAGCCTCAGCCACCAAAAATGTTCAGACGGCTCAGACCAACTATAAGCGTAATAAAGCACTCTATGATGCAGGAAGTGCATCCAAAGCAGCGTTGGATGATGCCGAATCCTCCTTGACTTTAGCGACAAATCAGTTGAGTCAGCAAAAAGAGTCTCTTCAAAAGCTACTTCATGGTGCCACTTCTGAAGAACGTATGCAGGCCAGTGAACAGACGACACAAGCAGCCGTTTCGGTAAAACAAGCCGAGGAAGAAATTCGCGGTGCCCAATTGTCCGTCGATCGTTCCAAGACCCAACTGGAAACCATTCAGCAGAGTCGTCAACAGTTGGCAGATCAGAAGCTGGCTATTGACCTCTTAAAGCAACAAAAAGACACACAGGAAGTTCAGCTTAAAACGTTGCTGCTCAAAAAAGAACGCCTGGTGTTAAAAGCACCACAGGATGGCAAGGTTACTTCGATTAGTACCAAAGTCGGCGAAAATGTGGCGCAAGGGGCTCCTGTGATTACCCTGGAAACCAATGATTTATATTACGATCTCTATGTGAATGAAGAACAAGCGGGGAAATTCAAGGCCAATCAAGAAATTAAAACTCATATCTCTGGTCTCAATAAGGACCTGAAAGGTACGGTACGCTATGTAACTGCTGCACCACAATTCGCTAATGTGAAGATGTCCCGTGAAAAAGGAGAAGCAGATACCGCTACATTCCAGGTACGTGTATATGTAACAAGAGAAGCAGCTTTGCTACCAGGCATGACAGTTGAGGTGAATACAAATGAAATCTCTTCGTGATGAATGGTCGTATCTGGTTCACTCCAAGTATCCGATCATAGCTATCATCTTCCCGTTGATTGCCGTACTGGGGTATTCACTGTTGCTCCCAAGCAGCCAAATTAACGACGCTAACGTGGTAGTGGTGGATCAAGATAACACAGCTTACAGCCGTGAGTTCATTCAGAAAATAGATGCTTCCCCGTATATGAACGTAGCTGAGATTGTTTCGTATACGGACAACCCTGAACAGTATTTTTATCATGAGCAATATTTGGCTGTTATTTCCCTGCCGCATGGTTTAGAGGATAATCACAATCGTTCCCTTTCCAGCCGCGTGGGTCTCATTCTCGATAATACCAATGTTCAATCTATTACTTCGATTCGTACAGCTATGCAGGAAATTAGCGTTTCCGAGAATATGGAACTGTCTGTTCCAGCTATGTTGAAAACCGGGATGAACGCAGAACAGGCCCAAGGGGCCCTCAATGGTATCGCCTTGGAAGTGCGTTCCCTGTTTAATCCAACGAATGACTATCAGAATACGACGATACTTGCATTCACTTGTATGTTCTCTTTTATGATACTCAATATAAATAGCTTACCTCTGGTCGCTAGACTCCGGGTTTCCAAGAGGCTGGCTGCTGAGCTGCAAAATCCGTTCAACATACTACTGCGTATGCTTCCTTATACGCTGTTTTCGACGGCTGGCTTAATCTTCTCTCTCGGGATGCTTAAAGTGTTTGGAGGAGGCCGTTTCGAGGCCAATCCGATTCTCTTTATAATTCCGGTTGTCCTGTATGTATTCGGTACCGTTTGTATCAATGTCCTGGTTGCATGGGGCGCTGCACATCCAGGAATAGCCATCGGCAGAATGGTGATGATACTCATGCCTGCTTTTGTTTTATCAGGGGCTGTTCTTTCCAGATCACTGTTTCCACCTTTAGCGATTCAAATCGGTGATTTCTTCCCCTTTGTATGGATGTACAAATTCCTTCGTACCATGGGTCTGCGTGGTGCACCTTTGCAAGAGATGCTTCCCGAACTCGGTTCTCTGTTACTATATGTGGGTGTACTCTCCATGCTGGTTATCGCCAGAGCACTGTGGGAAAAACAAAAGCTGGCCAAGCAAACTGCTGGCAATGCTTCTGAAAAGGGATCACCACATCCCGTTGTTCCAGCAAGCTCAACTGGCGGCGGGTTATCTATGCAAGGGGCACCATCAGCACCTATGCATGAGCCTATAAAAGGATAGAGTCTCGTCTATAAAATAAAAAAGGGTTAAGTGCCGTCTAACGAGCCTTAACCCTTTTTCAATAATCAGGATTTTGCAAAATTCTCAATAATATTAAATTGTCATTGTTATCAGAATAAAATTCACTTATATGCCCGACCTAATTGATAAGCGTGCTCCAGTAAACCTTCAATGTATTCTTTCGATTCGGACAAAGTATCATAGAAGAACTCCACCTTGGACTCTCTTACTCTTGCGTAACCAGCAATGGCTTTATTCAAATAATTAGTAACTAAATCGTGATATTCATACTTGATCAGATGTTCTTTCGTTCCTCCCGCCAAGCACAGCCACAAGACCTGTTTTGTCTTGAACTCCTCAAGTAAACCTATGTTCCACACTTTATCCAGGTACCCTTTTAGCATGGAAGGAACACTGTACCACCATAGAGGAAACACAAAGACCAGAGCATCCGCAGCAGCAATTCTGTCCATCTCTCTCCGTGTTTCAGGAGCATATTGTTTATGAGGCGTATTCCAATCCAGCTCATCTGCCGCGCTATATACCGGATTAAACCCATCCCGATACAAGTCCAAAATATCTACCTCGTGCTTATTCTCTTTCAATCCCTCTACAAAACGATTCATGACCGCAAGGGTAAGTGAATCTTCTCTAGGATGCGTGACGACCAATAGAACTTTCATGTATCCGTAACCTTCTTTCTCCTCGTGATTGGTGTACCCTGTTTACAGATGCTATTATGGTTGATATATATAAAAGTGTGAAGTACGCACTTCATTGTACCGTAGGTACTTTAAGGTTCCTTAGTGCTTTTAGAACTACAAATTGGAGGGGGAAAGTTTATGGAAGATAACGCCAAAACCTATATGCTCGGGATCGAGGCAACTTTGGAGGTCATCAGTGGAAAGTGGAAAGGCATCATCCTACACCATTTAATCAGCGGCAGAAAACGTACATACGAACTTCGTCAACTCATTCCGAAAATCACCCAAAAAGTGCTCACCCAACAGCTTAGAGAGCTTGAAAAGGATGGAATCATCCACCGTATCATTTATAACCAGGTTCCACCCAAAGTGGAGTACGAGCTTAGTGAATATGGATGGGATTTTAAAGATCTGCTTGATCGTTTTTGCTTATGGGGAGAAGATCATTTGGATAGGATCTATGGAGATAAAACAAAGGTGCTGGAAGAGTATACTGTGAGGGAAAAAAACGCCAAACAAGCACCACCTCTTTAAGGAGGCGTGCTTGTTTGAAATACTATACTACATGCCTCTTCCTAAACTGTGCACCTTGTTTATTCACCAGTCTCCGAAAATTTCCGAATACGAGCCCCTACTTCATCCCGTACACGCTGGAACACGCTCCATTTCTCTTCTTCTGTTCCTTGTGCTTTAGCCGGATCATCAAACCCCCAATGTTCACGACGAACGTGCGGAGGTGTGATAGGACATTTATCAGCAGCATCTCCGCACAAGGTCACAACGAAATCCGCGCTGTTCAGCAAAGCAGGATCTATAATATCTGAAGTTTGACCGGAGATATCGATCCCTATTTCATTCATCGCTTGCACCGCTTTAGGGTTAAGGCCGTGTGCTTCAATGCCCGCACTGTATACATTCCAACGGTCTCCCAAGTATTTTTTGGCCCAGCCTTCTGCCATTTGGCTGCGGCAAGAATTACCAGTGCATAAAAAGTAAATTTTCTTCTTTTCCATCATTAATGTCTCCTTCAATGTTCAATTATGAAATGACTAACCACAGGTATAAGCCCAGTAGGGTCATAAAAAGTGTAGGAATGGTTAAGACAATGCCTGTCTTAAAATAAGTCCCCCAAGAAATTTTTACGTTTTTCGAACGGAGCACATGCAGCCACAACAACGTGGCTAATGAACCAATCGGAGTTATTTTCGGCCCCAGATCCGATCCAATCACGTTAGCATAAATCAACGCCTCTTTGACCATACCGGTTGCATGGGTGGCATCAATGGCAAGCGCATTAATCATGACCGTAGGCATGTTATTCATGACCGACGAGATAATCGCTGCAATAAAACCCATGCCCATGGTGGCCACAAACATACCTTGATCGGCAGCCGCTTGAATCACATGGGCCAGCAGATCCGTCAAACCGGCATTACGTAGACCATACACCACAACATACATTCCGATGGAGAAAAATACGATAGCCCATGGAGCGCCCTTGATGACTTCTTTCATCGGCACTGCAGGGCTTCTACGCGCCATCAATAAGAAAAAGATAGCAATAATACCGGCCACCACCGAAACGGGAATATTAAAAAATTCGCATGCAAAGTAGCCAATGAACAAAACCGCGAGAACGATCCAGGACATACGGAACATCTTTGGATCTTTAATCGCTTCCGCAGGCCTGATTAATTGTGTCGCATCAAACGTTTTCGGAATCCTTTTACGAAAAAAGAGATACAGTACTCCTATACTGGCTGCTAAAGAAAATAAATTAGGTATAATCATGCGACTCGCATATTCCATAAAGGTGATCCCAAAGAAATCGGCTGACACAATATTAACCAAGTTGCTGACCACAAGCGGAAGCGACGTCGTGTCTGAAATAAAACCGCTCGCTATGATAAAAGGAAAAACCATTTTCTCATCCAATTTAAGTGCCCGAACCATCGCCAGTACAATCGGTGTCAGTATTAAGGCCGCACCGTCATTCGCAAAAAAAGCAGCAACAACGGCGCCAAGAATGGTCACATAAACAAACATCCGGGTTCCGCTTCCTCGCGCAGCTCGTGCCATGTGAAGCGCCGCCCATTCGAAGAAGCCTATTTTATCAAGCACCAACGAAATCAGAATAATGGCTACAAAAGCCAGTGTCGCATTCCAGACAATATGAGTAACTTCCCAAACATCATGCAAATCGACGACACCCACCAGCAAGGCGAGTATGGCACCGCCGCAGGCAGACCATCCGATGGACAAATTTTTAGGCTGCCAGATCACCAACACTAAAGTGGCTAAGAATATAATGCATGCCAACAAAATCAATGTTTTAAACCTCCATTACATCACCTTATAAACATATACTTATATTAAAAACATCTTTATCCCTGCAAGGAGTTAAACGGAGCAGCCTTTAGGATGAGCAGCAAGCCGATGAATCCGGTCCACAAGATGCGATCGGCTCCTCTTTATTCAGCCATTTTAAAATCTGCTTAGAGTCTGGCATACTCTCAAGAACAGCTTGAATATGCGGCTTGTCGTCTACATTTAAGGAATAGTATACCCACTGACTTCGTCGTTCTTCTTTTACAATCCCTTGCGACTTTAATTTTCTCAAATGTTGGCTAATTGCTGGCTGCGACATATCAAAGATATCTACAAATTCGCAAACACACCATTCTCTCTCTCTTAGCAGGGAAAGCATGGCCAGCCGAGTTTTATCCCCCAATAGCTTTAAATGATCGGCTACATAACCAAGTTGATCCAAGGTGTGCCCCCCCTTCCACTTATATAACTATATGCTTATATACTAATGTAGTACGGTTTTAATATCAAGCACGAATAATACTTATTCGTTCACCAATTGCATAATCCAGTCTTTTATATCCACGATTCGCAGTGTTTTGGGACGTGTATTCGTTCCGAAAATAATTAATGGGACAAGGGAATCTTTTTCATGCAGCGATCCATGAGCTCCCCCTCCGATGTGAGTAGGGGAACTTTCGCCGACGAGTTCATATCCAGGTTGGACCGTGACGACAACATATCTTCCTTCATGTGAATTCATTGCCCCGTGTAGCCTCGCCAAAACGTCTGGATATTTTCCATATTGGATCCGGTTGTTATTCACCGTAATATCCACAAGGTCCTCTTCGCCCGACAAGGTCCACAATTGCCCATATTCATCGATGAATTTTCCACCAGGATGATAAGAAAACAGCTTACCCTTTTTTCCCTTTGTAACATGAATATTGTTTTTACCATCTTTCATAGCGATAATGTCGAGCTTGTCCTCATGCTGTAAAAGCTTCGCCACGTTGGACAGCTCTACGTTATCGTTTATCGCATAGATATAGGCCATCCGTTCATTAGCGGTAATCACAATTTGGTCATCACTTCTTACAGGTTGATTTAATTTTGCAATACGGTAATGATTCAAAAGCGACTTTAAATCAACAGTGGCAACCTGTCGATCATCATAAACAGCGCTTTGCGCACTGTCACCCATGACAACCCATATCGCATCGTTTACAGCCTGTTCCCACGAACCATATGCATTCAACACAGTTTGCAGTGCTTGATCTGCTTTTTCGATTCCCTCCAGTTGAGTCGGGCCCTTTCTATGCGCTAAATTATCATTCTCTGGAAAGTATGTGATGGTTACGTCTGGAAGTTTCTTCTGGCTTATTAGAAAAGCGGTATCTTTTGCGGAAAATTCGTCGTTCATCCCAAATTTTTTCCACAAAGGAGTATTCCAGCTATTTTTCGGATTCAATTGTGCCAAAGCTGCATAAGATAACCATTTAGGCCCTGTTACTATCATTTTTTCTGGCACCCTGCTGCTATTCGCTATGAAGTCAGGCACTTTTAAGGCATGTTTCGTTTTCCCTCTGAAGACAATAGCATTGATGGACGCGGATTCTTTTCCTTTGTCAGCCAATTCCTCATGTATGGTTTTCGTTTTTTTATTCAAATGAACTTGGTTTAATTGGTAAATTGCGTCTAAGAATACTTGCAGTTGGTCTATCTTCAAGGCTTCTTTGGCACCATTGCCGTAGAGAATCATGCGTTTCTTTTGGTCGCTGTACCAAACGAGTCCGGGCACATGATGTTGGTCGGCATACGTTCCCGTTAATAATGTACTGTCGATTGTCACAGACATCGTGGGAAATGAACTCACTACTTGCGGGAAATATTGCCCTTGATGAAGGAGATATTGCATCGCGGGTGCACGGCCTTCTTGAATCGCATCTTGCAAAGGCTTATCCATTAATGAATCAATCAAGATCACAATGACAGGTTTTTTGCCCATTTGATTTACTATGATAGGTGACTTCACACTTTGTTGTTTTAGCTGTTGACTGGAGTCCGCTCTACAGCCCAAGATCATCAACAATAAACTTAGCACTAGTGCTATGGTAACTTTATTTTTCATGCCCATGTATGTGTCCCTTTCTTAGAAAAACTTGATCCTCTTATTTTTTTCTTGTACTAAAAATATTATTCCTGTATTGGATCATCGGGACAAAGGTATTTCATACAAGCAATTAAAGTTACGCCTCCATGAATTTTTTGGATCTAATAGGCCAAATTTAAGATCAAACCATTCAGGGAGGGAGCATAACCATGGCTAATACAAACATAAACGAATACTCTATGCATTACATGGATTCTGGTGAAGGAATGGCCATCCTATTCATTCACCCTCCAGTACTCACAAGCTTAAATTTTACACACCAATTCCAAGAGTTATCATCCGATTTTCGAACTATAGCTTTTGATATCAGAGGACACGGTAAAAGTCAGCCTTCCGAACAAACGGTTACTTATCCTCTCATCGCCCTGGATATTAAACATTTGATGGACCGGATGAGCTTAGATAAAGTATTTTTGTGTGGATATTCTACCGGAGGCTCGATAGTACTTGAGTTCCTCTTGACTTATCCAGATCGGGCATGGGGAGGCATTGTTATCAGTGGAATGTCGGAAGTAAACGAATGGCGACTAAGAAACAAAATTTCTTTGGGCCTTGCTCTTTCCAAAATCGGCGCAGTCGGTACGCTTGCCCTTTCTATTGCTTGGTCACAAACGAAACAGCTATCTTTGTTCCGTAAGTTATTCAACGATGCGAAGCAGGGAAATCCCAGGAATGTCGAACAATATTACCGTTACAGCTTGAAGTACAACTGCACCTCTCGGCTCAAGGAAATCCAGCTTCCTGTCCTGCTCGTTTATGGTGAAGAAGATAAGCACTTTCATCCCTATGCCAAAATATTGCATCAACAATTACCAAATAGTGAGCTGGTTTTCCTTAAGAAAGCTGATCATCGCCTTCCTACGAAGGCCGCCGGATTATTGAATGAACTGATCAAGCAGTTCGTAGATCGCTTCAGTCTTTAAGGTAAATCCTACAGGAAAATTCCACATACATATCTACATCCCACTCCTGTTACGTAAGCGTCAAGTAGCCCCCACCTGTTCAACTAAATGAGGGCTAAGTTATGCTGAATTATGATTTAACAAGTTAGCGGAAGTGATGCTGACCGAGGTGTTTCGGTCAATCTCGCCTTTGAACCCTTCCATAAACGAAGCAAGAAGCTGAGTTCTGAAAATCATTTTATCGGAGATTGGAGATTGAGCTGTCTTCACAATTGTGAAACAAACAACCCCGGCCGAAAGGCAGGAATCAGCACATTACATGCCGTTTTCTGCGCCATCGTCGCGCAACCTTACAAGAGTGTTAGGCAATTGTCATCTAGATCAATGGTATCAACCTAGCTGCTCCTCTATACTAATCCATTGATAGGATTATTTTTAAGGGGGAGTTGGCGTGAGGTTTTTTGAAATGCTGCTATTCTTTTCAAGTGCTTGTTTGTTGGCACTCCTGTTCATTATCAATCAACGTATTCGAAAACCAGCTTTGCTCCTGACAAGCGGAGCAGGCTCCATTTTTTTAGTGATACATTTGCTTGTCGAAGGATACAGGGTTCAGCTTTTATTTTTATACGGATTTACGATCCTGATGCTTATGCTCTCACTTATAGACGTTTTCATAACGCTGAAAGTCGTTCGGACTGCCTCGCGAATCCGTAGGGTGCTGGGCCGCCTTTTTATCGTGATTGGGCTAATCGCAACGGGGTGCTTCCTCTATGTGTTTCCCGTATTCGACTTTCCGGCGCCAACCGGCGAGTTGAAGGTAGGTACGCAAGTCTTTCATTTCATCGATCCAAGCCGGGAGGAGACATTTGGCAAAACCACGACAGGCAAAAGGGAATTGATGGTTCAGGTATGGTATCCAGCTCAAGCTGGCATCGGCAAGTATGCTCCCTTTATTCCCGAAACCCAGATTTTACGTTATATGGCCGCGGACTATGGCCTTCCCGGGTTTACTTTTCAACACCTGAAGTACGTACCCAGTCATGCTTATTCGGGGGCCGAAGTCTCTTGGGCACAGACTTCATACCCGCTGATCCTTGCGAATCCCGGCAACGGCTCTTCCAGGTACCTCCACACGTCGCAAGCCGAAAATCTCGCGAGTCATGGATATATCGTGGCAGTGATCGACCACACCTACAATACATTTGCAACCGAGTTTCCGGACGGGCGAATCACGACCAGCACAACCAACGACTTATTCTCGCCCGACCATGATTACCAGACGAGTAGAGGAAATCGCGACAAATTGGGACAAGTTTTAACCGGCGATGTGGCGTTTGCGCTGGACCAATTCGAGCTCATCCAATCGGGACAGATTCCAAGTCATCTAAAAGGGAGAATTGATCTTGGTCATGTCGGGGTGTTCGGTCATTCCATCGGCGGAGCGACGGCCTATGACGCTTCTTACGATCCGCGAATCGCGGTTGGAATAGACCTTGATGGAGGGCTTTATCGACTGCGTGACAGAGAGGGTCTGCGAAAGCCGTTTTTGTTCATCAACTCGGAAAGCTATTTCGAAAAATTAAAAATGGTGATGGATAACCGGGTCTACACGGATGCAGAGCTTAACCATATGGGCTCAACAAGAGAGTGGGAGGATCAAGTAACGGAAGATAAAAAGTTGGAGCTTGAACGGATGCGCGAAACGGTCGACGAAGGAGGACAAGTCCTCTATATCGAAAATACGGAGCATTTGAATTTTGCCGACGTACAGTTCATTTCTCCGATTTTCAAAATGCTGGGCATTACAGGAAAGATTGCGCCCGAAAGAGCGAACTCCGTTATCAATGCCTATATGCTGGATTTCTTCGATAGGTATCTGAAAAATCAAGGCGGAATCTTAATGAAAGGACCGGATAGCCGCTTTCCGGAGGTGAAGTTCGTAACCTCGCTATTATAAATTACGGAACAGGCTACCGATTTTGATATGCTCCCCTTCAAGTAGACAGGTTTAATAAATAAACCGCTACTTGAAGGGGAGTTTTCCTTTGTCTAAGAAGAACGAATACAATGCGATTGAGAAACTAGCCATCATACAGGAGTTAAAAGCAGGACAGAGCAGCCGTGTGGAAGTAGCAAAAAACATAACATCAGCGTTACCACCTTAGTAAAATGGCTACTACTTCTTCCTTGCCTGTAGGCCATTGAAATCTGCCACGTTCTAGGCTGCGATAGTAAAGCCAGAACCCATTGTGATCCCAATATAGAATTTTGAGCTTGTTGCATGCCCGGTTACAGAATACGAATAAGCCGGAGGAGAACGGATTCAGACCAAAGCTTTCCTGAACGATGGCAGCAAGTCCGTCGATCGACTTGCGCAGATCGGTGGAACCACAAGCAAGAAACACACGCTGATGCTTGGAAAGGTCAGCATGGTGAAGTAAGCGCGTGAATCACTTCGCGCAAAAGCATTGGGTCAAAGCGGGAATGAAGCTCGATACTGGCTTCACCGATATGAAGGATTAGAGAAGGAGAAACGCTGCCAGGTGGATCTACAGTGGCAAGAGGTACAAACTGTACGGGAGAAGTCTTTGGATCTGGAGTAGCTGAGGATGATACCGCTTTATTTTGTACAGCAATATTTCAATTGTTCGACAGAACAATGATTTGCGGAGCACCAAGCTTTCATCGTGAGGCCACTTGCCCGATAGGCTGCGATACGTGTATGCCAATCTTGTCTGCGTTGTTCTTTGGCATTCATGAGTTACCCTCCGTATTCAGGTTAATCTCATGATCTCATAGCTAGGTTAGTAGTTGAAGGTATGGAGAGTTTGACTCTTAGCCTGTTACTGTATCTTTGCCTGTATATTGACCTGGTCCTCAAAGTGAAAAATAATATATAATATTTCACACCATGTAAATATACATTTTATACTAAAATCATATATAGTTTAGGAAGGATAGAAATGTTTCTGCTACTAAATCCGAAGGGGTGTAAAAAAGAAATGCTAAAGCGTATTCAAAATCTTTTCGTTATCCCTAACTACCCATTGTTCATGATCTGCATGTTATTGCAAGGCATGGCTATATCCATCAGCGCACCTTTTTTAGCTGTATATTTTACAAGTACACTTGGCGTATCTGTGGGAACCTTTGGTGTGTTTACAGCGGTGACTTTGATTTGTGGCATATGGATAAGCTCTCTGATTGCCAAACGTTCTGATACCGGATTAGATCGTAAACAAATTTTGGTGATTTGTACGTTATTTAATGCCGTAGCATTTGCAGGATATCTTGTAATCCAAAATTTTTATGTACTTTTTGTTTATATGACGATCTTTACGGCCATTGGTGCTCCTGGGATGCCGCAGTTATTTGCCAGTGCACGTGAAGCAGTAGATCGCAGTAAATCTGCGGATCACGCCTTTGCTAATTCAACGCTTCGGTCTATGTTTTCTCTTGGCTTTATTACCGGGCCGCTTTTTGGTTCCTTTTTGATTGCACATACGGGCTTTAAGGGTATCTTTATGGGAACGACCTCTATTTTTGTTCTTATTGCTGTTCTTTTATTCTTTTTTATCCAGCAGCCTCCCGCTCAGCTTAAACATAAGAATCAACTTTCACTTCATAACATTACATTACATAAAAATATTGAGATTCTGATCCCCTTTTTAGTTCTTACTCTGCTCTATACGTCTCACTGGATGAACAATTTAAATATTTCTTTGTTCATCATTCACAATTTAAAAGGTGACACGAGTGACGTTGCTCTAGTATCCAGTATTTGCGCCATTTTAGAAATCCCATTGATGCTCATGCTAGGCGTACTAGCAGCTAAATACTCCAACCGTTTGCTTGTATTTTTAGGGGCATTAACAGGAGTTGTCTATTATATCCTTGTTATTATGTCTACGGAGATGTGGCAGCTATTCGTGGGGCAACTTCTTCTAGCCTTCTTTGTTGCAGTGATTTCTGCCATTGGCATTAGTTACATGCAGGATTTGTTGCCCTCTCTTCCAGGGTACGCATCGACGCTATATTCCAATGCGACAACCATCGGAAGACTGGTAGGGAGCTTGATGGGCGGATTAACCGCTCAATGGATTGGTTACCGAAACACCTATTGGGTATGTTTGGCCCTAATCATCTGCTCCCTTGGTCTCCTGGCAATTTCGAAGAAATTAGAGTTTGAAAAATCTGCTGCTTTAAAAGAAAGGAATCACAGTATATAGACTGCGCTTATTTTTCTATGGTGGAGAAATGACTCATAATTGTATCTGCAGCATGTCTATACCCACCAGCCTGGCGTAATGATTCGCCGATCACATGAGCCTGTTCTTTATAGGTTGGATGACTCAATACCTCTAATAAGGCAGCTCTCAAACTAGCGGGTGTAAGCTCATTTTTATCCACAACAACACCCGCTCCCAGTTCCTGCACCCGACTGGCTACGATCGGCTGATCCGATGTTAAAGGAATCATGACCTGCGGTACATTGTAATATAGGGCTTCACTTGTACTGTTCATCCCCGCATGTGTAACAAAAGCGTCCACATGCTGAAGCATTTCCAATTGCGGAATATAAGGCTTGATTATAAAATTGTCAGGGATACACGGGGCCAATGGCTCCATGTCTGTATAATTGCCTGAAGACAGCACAAACTGCACAGGCAAATCGCGAAATGCTGCAAAACAAAGCTTATAAAATTCCAAGTCTTTATTCAAAATAGTACCCATTGAAATGTAAACCGCCTGTGGATGCAGAACACGAAGTTGTTCGAACGGGAAAGATGGAGCATCTTTACGCGGTACAATAGAAGGACCTGTAAAAATAAAACTGTGATCCAGTTTTTCGGCTTGCGGTTGAAAATAGCGGCTTGTATAAACTATTCTTAAGCGCCCGCCATGAGGAGCAATCTCTTCTATAGCCGGAGCGTCAACCTGAAGCTCATTAGCTAGTTGATGCGTTATTTGCATCGTAGCCGTGTACAACTTTTTTACCTCCGGATCATTGTCATTCATGCCTTGTCCCGATCCCAACGGCTCTACGAAAGCAAAAGAAGCGATAGAGCACACAGCAGGGATTCCTAGCTTCTGTGCAATAATCGTGCCTCCCCAGCCCATCAAAGAATCATAGATTAAATAATCATAGGTTCTGTTTTCAATAACTCTCAAAACCTCTGGAATAATCGGAAGAATCATACCTTTTACCATCATGTACACAAATTGATAATGATGTTTGTATTCTGCTGGCTTTAAATCAGAGTCTTTAGAAAAAGCATCATCAACAAAAGGGTAGGTGATCATCTGTGCTCCTGTCTGTTGAATTCTCGTACGATATTCTTCCGTACACACATAGTCAACATCCTCCCCACTGTCTACCAACCTTTTCACTAATCCTAGTGTCGGATTAACATGGCCTTCAGCAGGCGTGATCACTACTAACACACGTGCCATACCTTACACCTCCAAATCAATAATAAATTACAATTTGAAATAAATGCACTTTTAACATAGCAAACATTTACCATATAAACAAGTATTTTCAACACCGAAAATTAAGTATGTATCCTCTACTCAAACTATAGAAATAAGCGAGGCTGAACGCTAGAAGCGCTTGCCCCGCTTAACCATTGAACATCAAATTTAAAGACGCCAATCCCAATGGTCTGTCCCGCTCAGAACAGCTTCAACGGTGTACTGGCTTGCTTCATCGGCGGTAAGCTGTTTGGCCCAAGGTACACGCCCGCTACTTTCTGCACCTGGCCCAAAGTTGTCAAACTCTCCAAATCTTGCGGTCTGCTCATTGGATTCCTTGCCCCAATTGTTCCAGCCGCCCGGCTTGATATGGTCATCCATATAGGTCTTCAAAAAAGTAACATGAGCGTAAGGGCGCCATGGCCGTCCGAGATCCACCTTGCCTGTCAAGCCATTTTCTGTTGTCAGCCGACATTGAATAAATACAAAGCCCGGCTTGTTCTCTTCTGTTGAAGCTGCTGTCACATATCCAGCACGCAGGCTGTGTATGATCGAATTATCAAACACGGCAGGTGCATTGCCAAATATAAAATCTACACTGCCACTGATGTAGCTGTCCTTGAAATACTGTCTGCCACGGTTCACAAGCAACGTATCCTGTAGGCCGGTAATTTTGACATTGTGATACTTACCACGATCGCCTTCGGCATATAACGCTACAGCCTGCACCTGCCCAGTTCCTTCTGTATTGGCAACCGTGACATTCTCCAACACAAAATCGGGACTTTGCACACGCATTGTATAGCTGTTGCTTGTTCCTAATTCTTTTCCGTCCACCACGGTTTTGGCCGTATCATCAAAAGAAATGATCGTTTTGTCGCGATCTTCTCCGATAATGCTCAGATTTTTTTTGGAGGAATTCACCTTTATTTTTTCACGATACGTACCGTTTTTGAGATGGATAACTGTCCTTGTGTTGCTGTCGTCAGGGACTGCGTCAATAGCTGCCTGAAGAGATCTAAAGTCAGCAGGGCCATAGGTCGCTACCACCACACTAGTGGGATGAGTTCCTCCTGAGTCTGTCAGGTTGCGGATGGTGACATTGCTGAATTCCGACGTATTGTAATTCCATACATCGTTTTGTTGTTTGGATGCATCGGTAGCCAACCCGATCAATAGCGGCTGATTATCCGGCACATCTATAACAGTTTCACCAACCTTCTCCCAGTTCGCCACACCATCTGCGGATACCCAGCCGGTAACCTTTTGTCCTTGTCGTACAAGACGAACCGAATATGGCGTTGTAATAAAAGCCTCCATTGACGCACGTTTCGTCTTACCATCCGTTTGATCACGACTGATAAGAATACCCTGTTTGCCATATTTAACAAATGCTAAAGACATAAAAGCCATTTTTGATCCAGGCTTCAGCGATTCACGAATCATTACACCCGCTTCGGCATTATCATCCACCGGGGTAATTTGTTCCACACGGGCTGTGATCTCAGTGTCACCTTCCCATTTTTGATAAGCATAATGGAAAATATCTGCCTTACCGTCAACGTCTCCCGCTGACTTCAGTCGTATGCTGCTACCGCTTGCATCTTCTTTTAAGACCTGAGTATGCCCTTTTATATAACCATCGTTGCCCTCAGAGCCAATCTCTTCGCTGAGCCAACTTCCCGATGGCGCAGTCGTATTGACGTGAATGGTAACAGGATTGGAAAATACAGCAGTCCCCTTGCGGTCAGTCACCCGTACAATAATATTGTGGGTACCGTCTGTTACATGATTCCAATCCAGATGATAAGGTGCGGTCTCTACTTTACCAACAAGTTTGCCGTCAATGATAAATTCAACGTGAGCAATACCATCTTTATCCTTGGCTGTTGCTGTTATGGTCGCATCCCGGCCTGCTTCCAAAATATCGTTATGCTTTAGTGGACGTCCGTCTGCATCCGACACCTGAACGACGGCCTCTGGATTATCCACCTCATTTCCATTCGCTAGCTTCTCAATAAGATCATTTAAATAGACCTCAAGATTCGTATAACCCTTGGCAAAATGAGCATACGCCCCTGTACCGGCAAGCCCCTGACCGTTACGGTCATCTGCATTATTGGGGTCCAGCCCATTGGCACGTTCCCATTCATCCGGCATTCCATCATGGTCACTGTCAGAAAGCTCCGTCGTCGTTACGTTATAATCGTCATAAATCCACCCTGCTTCACGCGGAGAGTTAATAAACGCACCCGTTCCATTGTTCACATCATTCATAATTCGAGCGTCCACCGCATCTCTTCTTGGCAGCGTGGCTCCTGAGCCGGCAAGCACCTCAGTATATGCGGTTTGTGCATCTGTCGCTTGATATGGACCATACGCATCTGGTGAGATTCCGTTGTCGTATTCCCCTCTAACTTCAATCGGCTCCGCCAAACGGGTGGAAGGATCAATAATTGACCCAATGGATGTTCCAAGCTGCCAGTTGTCTTTTGTAACCGAGTCATTGCCGTACATGTAGTTACCACCAATAAAGATGCGTGTTTTATATTTTTTACTACCCACGTCCACAAAGATTTGACCGCGAACGTCCTGATATGTGTTGGGGCCATACTTATAATAGTTATTTAGCACATTATACGATCCTTCACCTCCGCCGTACGAAGAGAAAAATCCCCAGTTATAAATGACATTATTAGTCATTTCCACAGCGTCTATTTGTTTTTTATCGGTTGGAAAACGCGGATTACGGCTTGCATTGTGAGCCAACAAGTTATGATGATAGGTGGAATTTCGTCCGCCCCATATGCCGCCATAGCCGTGGCGACCTTTCTGGTGCGTGGTCATTAGCATACTCTCCGACGCAATAGACCATTGTACCGTTGTATTGACGTTGTCATACAGGCTCAGTACCTCATCCACCGACCAGCTAAAGGAACAGTGATCAATCATTATGTTTTTATGGTATCTGGCCCCTAACGCGTCATCCTCACTGGGGTAACGGTCGGTCAATCGGAAACGCAGGTAACGGAGAATGACGTTATCTGCATCAATCCCTGTTGTGTAATCGCTTACAGTTATACCGTCGCCAGGAGCTGTCTGACCAGCAACCGTCAGGTTGTTTCCCAAGATTTTAAGTGGCTCCTTGAGGTGAATCGTTCCACCCACCCGGAATACGACCGTCCGATTATCGGAGCTGACCGCTGCGCGAAGAGATCCGGGTATTATCTGTTCCCCTTTGCCGTAGTCTGCCAGCGTGGTAACCTCATACACTTCACCTCCGCGTCCACCGGTAACATATTTACCGCCACCCTCAGCCCCCGGAAACGCCGGAATATCCGTCGCTACTTTCGACACCTTTGCATTCTCTGTTCCTACCGCAGTCTCCGCTTGGATTAGTGGTGGGCACAAGGTCAACAACAATGAACCCACAACCACATTACATAGCACCTTTTTCCATGTACGCTGCTTGCTCATATTCTGTTTCCTCCCTAAGATTTTCTTCCACATCAGCGCATATTTTTATAAAAACACGATTCGAGACGTTCAGAAGCGCCTTCACCTCCTTTCATCAATCTTTTCTGCTTTTATCATTGGCAGGTTGTCATATATACTGTTGGTATATGAATGCGCTTACTTATCTTAATTTGTAAAGGAAGAAGCACATGAATGAAATGAAAGAAGATAAATATGTCATTGGCGAACAACAATTCTCCATTCATCACATCTATCGTACCGGTTTCACAGTCATGCCCCGGCCTCATGTCCATGAGAACTATGAGCTGTATCTCTTACTGCGAGGCGAACGCATCTATTTTATGAATGGCAAGGTATACACCGCTCGCAAGGGGGATCTGATATTCATCCTTCCTCATGACTTGCACTCTACCGCCAGTACGCAATTGCAGGAAACAGAGCGCATCTTGATTCATTTTTCTCCGACGTTTCTCCCACAGCAGGATCATGACATTCTTGACCTGCCGCCGTATCAGCAATCCGCGTTGCTTCGCTTACCTGCGAGAGAGCAAGTGGAAGTTGAACGTTTATTCCTACAGATGAATACCGAATGCAGGAATAAGCAGCCTCTGCATGACCGTTGCGTACAGCATCTACTGCTGGAAATGCTGATCCTGGTGCACCGATCGGAAGCGATCGAGCGTAGTGAACCTGTTTCCTCTCATCCCATGCATCAGAAAATCACGGAAATTTCTTCTTTTATTCAGGATCATTACAATGAACCGTTAACTCTCGAACAAGTGGCCGCCTGCTTTTTCATTAGTCCAGCGTACCTAAGCCGTATCTTTCTAAAGTTGACTGGTTTTCATTTCAGCGAATACATCCGCGTAGTGAGGGTCAGGGCGGCCCAAACCAGACTTCGAACCACCAAGGACAAAATCCAGCATATTGCAGAGGATGTCGGGTTCGGTCATGCTTCCCACTTTAATAAAATCTTCAAAAAAATAACTGGGCTCTCCCCTCTTCAGTACCGCAAGCAGGTTCGGTAGATATTCAGTGTAAAGAATTAGACGCCGATTTTATACCTCCGCTCTTGTCTTGTTTTTCCATTTTTATATCCACTTGCTCTTTCATGGAACTAAAGACAAGCCACTTTGGAATAAGTAAAATGCACAAAAAAAACCATACTTCGCTGCAATGCATGCAACGAAGTATGGCTATTACATAGTCATTCTACATCTTTAAAATTATAAATTACTCTTTCTATGACCTTTATCGCAATGCTTTAATATCCTGAATTAGCAATTCAACATTTTCTTTCTTCGTTGCCCAACTGGTACAGAATCGAACAGCACTATGTGCATCATCAACCTTTTCCCAAAAGGAGTAAGTATATTTTTCACTCAATGCCTTTAGTATACGATCTGGTAAAATCGGAAACTGCTGATTGGTTGTAGAACGGTATTGAAAAGAAAACCCTTGCTCAGATAATCCGTTTTGAAGCAGCATGGCCATATCTATAGCGTGTTTGGAAATTTCAACGTATAAACCGTCTTCAAACAAAGTTTCGAATTGAATGCCCAACATTCTTCCCTTAGCCAGCAGCCCTCCTTTTTGCTTGATCATATATCGAAAATCTTTTTTCAATGTACCATTTAGAATGACTACTGCTTCTCCCATCAAGGCTCCAATTTTGGTTCCACCAATATAAAATACATCGCATAGCTTCGCTATATCTGCTAAAGATACATCGCTATCTTCGGCCACCAAGCCATAACCTAATCGGGCTCCATCTATAAACAGTGGTAAACCACACTCTCGACAGACTCTACTTAATGCCTCCAGCTCTGATTTACTATAGATCGTTCCATTTTCAGTAGGTTGGGAAATATAAACCATACCGGGCTGTACACTATGCTCAGGAGCGGCATCATTCCAGTGAGCGTCATACAAATCTTGTACCTGCTCGGCCCGGATCTTCCCATCCCCGCTTGGCAAAGTAAGTATTTTATGTCCAGTAGCTTCAATTGCTCCGGTTTCATGAACAGCAACATGTCCAGAAACTGCCGCAACGACGCCTTGATGTGGACGCAGAATAGAAGAAATGACGGTGGTATTGGTCTGTGTACCTCCAACCAAAAAGTGTACATCCGCATTTGGGGAGTCACATGCTTCTTTAATATATGCTCTGGCTTTTTCACAATGATCGTCCACACCATAACCTGGAGTTTGTTCATCATTAGTCTCCAGTAGTCGCTTTAATATGCGCTCATGGGCACCTTCGGTATAGTCGCATTCAAATCGTATCATTCTGTATCCTCTCCAAATTATCCAATTTCTTCTGAATTAACAACATAGAAGCATGTAATTCCTTTATCTCTTCTTCTGAAAGTCCTTGAACTAATTTTAGAATTTGTTCATCAGACCTTTCATTCAGTTGGTTATAGAACTCCTTTCCTTTAGGAGTCAAACGAATCAGATTTGTTCTATTATCCAACGTTGAATTTTCCTTAACAAGAAAGCCCTCTTTGCAAAATTTAGCAATGATCCTACTCATATAGCTGCGATCAATTTTAAGAGATTCGACAAGAGTATTCGCAATACATGGCTCGATCAACCCGATCTCTATAATGACACGGGCCTCGGTAAAGGAATATCCGCTATCCAGCACATGTCTATCTAAAACCCCCAGTATATTCGTATAGAACCGATTAAAACGCCTCATATCCGCTATCATATTAGCATTTATATTGATCATAACTCCCCCAATTTAGTGGACTTTTGCAACAATTATAGTAATGATTTTTGTGGACTCTGTCAATGAAATAATAATCACAAAAGAAAAAATCGTACATTAAGACACTCGTCTAATGTACGATTTCATAATAATAAGGAAAAATGAAGTATATTCTTTTCTATATTTACCTACAAGGTCATTGAGCTATCGCTATTTATAGCCTTTTCCTTCTTATGCTTCCGTTTCAGCTTCAGATGAGCTACGACCATATAAAGAGTCGGAACTACAAACAACGTTAAAATGGTTGAAAAAATCAGTCCGAATATAATGGTCGCTGCCAATGGCTTGAATAGAATTTCTCCCATCGTAGCAATCGGTATCATTCCGACGATCGCAGTTAGCGAGGTGAGCAAGATCGGACGGAAACGGGCAGAGCATGCCATTAAGATGGCTTCTGTTAATTCTGCGCCTTCACGCCGCGCATCTTCAATAAACTCGATCAATACAATACCATTGCGCACGACGATACCGGCAAGTGAAATGATACCCATAATACTCATAAAACCAATTGGCATACCTGTAATAAAGCTACCAAGCACTCCTCCTGCTGCTGCCAGGTACACAGTCGTCATTATAATGATCGGTGTGGAAACCGAGTAAAACTGCATGGTGATCAAGAGCAGAATGAGAAAAACAACGATAACGGCTAATTTGCCTAAATCCTTAAACAAATCGGTCTGCGTAGATGTTTCCCCGTCCATTTCCCAAGTGTACCCCGAATCGAAATGTGTACTTGTAAGCTTGCTACGGATGTCCTGGGTGAGCTCCGTAGCCGTACGCCCTTTTGCATTGGCGGAGATCGTTACCGTCCGTTCCAAATCATAGCGGTGGATTTGCTGAATGGAAAAGTCCGGTTTCATCGTTGCTAACTGGGATAACGGGATCTGCTCTCCTCCCGCATTAGTGACACTTAGCTGTTGGAATAACACCTCAGGATCATGGTTAGGTTTATCCATGTACATATTGATATCCAGCAGTTCCTTACCCGTGTCAAAATCCGTGACCTTCACTCCGTCACCCATTAGCAACAAAGTGCGGGTTAAGTTGGAATAGTTGACCTGATATTTATCCAAGGCCTGCTGGTTGACTTGAAAATTCAAATTATAGCTTTGCATCCCCATATTATCGGTCACATCTACAGCTCCAGAAGTTCCCGCAACAATTTCTTTTATTTTTGTGGTCATCGTTTGCAACTTTCCAAGGTCTTCTCCTTTAATACGGACAGATACTGCACTACCGACTGGGATGCCTAATTGAGGAACACGTATACTTATTAATGCTGCTGGATATTTGGCTTGCAGCGTACTTGTCCAGCTGTCCACTGTTTTTTTGATATCAAAGACTCCCTCTTTACCAACAACAGTAAGTTGTCCGTGTACCGCTCCCACGGAGCCACTACCAGCTACTATATCGCTGTACATTTGAGGTGCTCCACCACCTGCCGTTGCTGCCAAATGTTCGGTTTCTGGCTGCTTTTTAACCCAGTTCTCAATCTCGGTTATAACCTGATTGGTTGCCTGCAACGACGTTCCTTCTGGCATCGTTACGTTGATTGTGGCATCCGGTTGGTCCGATTCAGGAAATAATTGAATGGGCACAATAGCAAGCAGTCCATAAGCTGCCGTACCAATCATAAGACCAATAAGCGCAGTGAAAAGTGGTCGACGCAGTATTCTCGGCATCCAGTTTTTAGCGTATACATTAGAGAGGGACTGAATTTGATTGCCAAGAAGCCCTGGAGGCTTGGTCGGTTTGCTACGTTCTTTACCTTTATGACGGTTATCGTACCATTGACGGAAAATAGGAATGATCGTAAGCGACATAATCATGGAGGCCAGCATCGTTAACGAAATAACGGTAGGGATCGGTTTAATAAAGTCTCCCATATTGCCCGGTAGAAATAAAAGCGGGGCAAATGCTGCAACCGTAGCCAGCGTGGCTGTAATGATCGATAAGGATACTTCTTTCGTTCCTTTAATTGCCGCCTCCGTAGCATCTTCCCCAAATTCAGAGCGTCGGCGTTCAATGTTGTCGTTTACCACAACGGCATCATCAACCAGTATCCCCAGTACGATGATTAATCCGATGACTGAAATTTGATTCAGCGTCGTTCCTGTCATCGGCAAGACAATAAAACCGATGGCAATAGAAACAGGGATAGCCAAGGCCACAAATGCAGAGGTCAGCAAGTTCAAACCTAATGTACAAATCACAATAACCGATGCAATAGCAATCATCATCTCTTTGGAGAGATTACCAAATATTTCACTTACACGGTCATTTTGAGCGAAAAGTAGTTCAAAATGTACATCCTTAGGTAAACTACTCGCAAGTTCGTTGATTTTGGCTGTTGCCGCTTTGGATACCGTTGGTACGTCTGTGCCTTTATCTCCACTCAAACTGATTGAAATAGCAGGCTTGGTATTCACATACGTATAACTCCCCGTTTTTTTTAAAACAAGCGAGGCTGAACCTATATCCTTCAAGGATATAGGGAACCCTTCTTCGTTGCTTGAAATCTGAACATTATTTAAAACATTGGGATCAGTTGAAGCATCTACTGTCAACTGATACGTACGCTGATTGAAATCCAGACTTCCTGTAGGCACTCTATCGTTTTCATTTTTAATGGCTTGAACGACCTGTTCCCAGGAGATGTCATATTGCTGCATTTTTTGAGTGTTCAGGCTTATCCGTACTTCTTGTTCTGGAATTCCTTGAATATTAACTTTTGAAATTCCTGAGACCGTTTTTAATTGATCTTTCCATTTATTCATCAATTCATTTAACGCATATAAATTTTCAACTTTATCAGAAGTGATTGCGTATGACCCGATGAAGGAGCCTGCCATACTATCATTGATAATGGGCTGCATCGCATCGTCCGGAAGTTCAGACTGCGCATCCTGTACCTTTGTACGAAGATCGGCCCACACTTTTGTCGGATTTGCCTCATCCAAAGCTTCTATACTTATACTAGATTGGCCCTTAGATGAAGTGGAAGAAATAGTTTTGACACCCTCCACTTCTTTAATTTTCTGTTCCAATATCTTCGTAATGGTTTGTTCGATTCTTTCAGGTGAGGCCCCTGGATACACAGTTGTGACACTGGCTGACATAGGAATAACGTCGGGCATCTCCTGTTTAGGTAACGATGCAAAATTGTAAATCCCTAGCAAAATACACATGCCAAAGAAAATAAGTGTGATTTTCTGCTTTTTAACGATATATTTAATCATTCGGACGACTCCTCCGATTTCCCAAGTACATCATTCCCAATTAAATCACCATTAAATAAGGTTCCTGCTCCTTGCGTAACGATTTGATCGCCTGCCTGTAGCCCAGAGACCACTTCGAGTAGATTATTAGTCACTTTCCCCAGTTTAATCGCGGCTTTTACGGCCTTTCCATTCACAACTTTAAAGACATACGGGTCATTTTCCGTACTAATTACAGCCTCTACGGGTACTAAAAGCGCTTCGTTTTGATTCATGCTTTTAGAAGCACTAATGACTTGACCAGGCTTCCAATTCAGTTCAGGATTGGGAATGCTAACTTCCACATTGATGCTTCCCGTTTTGGAGTTAGTCGATGGATAGATCTGGGTAACAGTCCCTGTTCTAATTTCATCATAGAGAGACATATTTACTTTTTGGTTTTTCTTCCAAGATAAGATTTCACTGTCCGGTACGGGGAGGAGTACTTTTAAAGTCTTGATATTCCCGACAACAAATGCCTCACTCCCGCTGGAGCCCAGTTGACCATCAGATATCTTTTTTTCAATCACAACACCTGTGATCGGGGAGGTTAAAGTAGCTTTTTTCAGTGACAAGGATGACTGTTCATAAGCAGCCAATGCATCCTCATAGGTAGCCTGCGCCTGGGCTTTGCTGGCTATCCCTTGTTGCCTAGTAGCCCTAGCTGACTCCAGCCCTGCTCTGGCCTGATCTACCCCAGCCGAAGCTTGTGCACGTTGTTCTTGGGATGCCCCTGCAAGCAAAAGAGACAATTTCTCTTGCGCATCACTTAAACTTTCTTGTGCGTTCGTTAATTCCAGCTGTGCATTCTCATTTTCCGTTAAGGATACTGCACCTGCCTGGAATAGACTTTGGGACCGTGCGGCATCCGCTTTCTTCTTGTTGTAATTATTAGTTGCTACAGTAACCGCATTTTGAGACTGTGCAATCTCCTGCTTTTTGGCGCCATTGTTCAATTCCTGTAATTTGGATTGGGCCGCATTGACCTGGGATTGTGAACTATGAATGCCCGCCTGTGCCGATTGAACAGAAGCCTCCGCTTGGCTAACACCAGCCTTTGCCTTTTCCATGGTTGCCTTTGCCCGATCCAGCTGTAACTGATAAGCAGATGTATCTAACTTCGCAAGGACACTCCCTTTTTCTACTGAATCTCCAACCTCGACCATGGTGTTCAATATACGTCCATCCGCTTCAAAGGAAACATTGGCCTCATTACTTGCCTGCAATGTCCCCGCCAAATTAAAATCATTGGCCAAAGGTTTCATTGCAAGTTTCTCCACTTTTACCGGGTGACTGGCTTGTGTTACAGAGTTCTCCGTTGCACTGGAGCAACCAGAAGCTACTATAGCTAATGCAACCCCTGCAATCATTATTCTGATTCCTTTTCTCTTCAACTAATGTCATCCTCTCTGATTCTCTCTTCTAAAGGTGCTATCAGCAACCCGTGGGTCAAGTAAACTTTTTCATTCTTTTTTCATGTTATAACAATGAACAAACAAAAAAATCGTACAAAGGGGCAAGCACCTTATGTACGACTGGGCAAATAAATAACATATTTTCAGTTATTATTTCTAAAGCTGTAAAATACCACGTTCCAACGAAACAGCAACAGCTTCGGATCTGGAATCAACACCAAGCTTGTTATAAATATTCGTTAAATGTGCCTTTACGGTACGCTCGGAAATTCCCATATCAAACGCAATTTCCTTACTTTTATAACCATGTGCAACAGACTTTAATATGTGCTTTTCCTTATCAGTCAGAACTAAGTTTCTTTCGTGTGACTCTATCTCAGCTTCTCTCTTATTCGTGGCAGCGAATACCCTTGCTGTTATTTCTGGCTGAAGCAGCGTTTCCCCCCTTAGCGCAGACTCAATAGTGCGAAATAAATTTTCTCGACTGGTATCTTTTAATAAATATCCTTTTGCTCCCAAAGAGAGTCCTTTAATCATTAAATCATCTTCGTTATAGGTCGTCAGGATAATGACTGGTGTTTCATTTTGTTTTTCTCTGAGGGCTTTCATGGTTTCCAAACCACTCATTTGTGGCATATATAAATCCAACAATATGACATGCGGCTGAAGTTCTTCAATCAATTTAAGAGCCGTTACACCTTCTCCGGCTTCACCAATAACCTCATAACTGTCATTGGTCTCCAGCACCAGCTTTAATCCTTCTCTAACTACCCAATGATCGTCGACAATTAAAATCTTGTATTTCATGATAGGTCTCCTTTAGTAAGAGGCGCCTCTATTTTTATAGCTGTACCTTCTTGAAATATACTGCTAATATTGATTTTTCCACCCAGTATCCGTACACGTTCATGTATACCTATTATTCCGTAATGCCCTGTTTGCTTGGCAATAATATCCGTATCAAATCCTTTTCCATCATCGCGAATCTCGATTTCAATCTTGCCTTCGTTATCTAAAATATTAATCCATACGGTATTAGCATGTGAATGCTTCGCTACGTTGGTTAAACACTCGCTTATAATAAACAATCCATGTTCGAACACCAGTCTGGGAACCGAAGCTTTAATTTTGATGTTGCGTATTACACGAATGCTCGTAGCCATCGTAAATCGCTGTATTTCTTCCTCCACTGCTTCTGCAAAATCAACTTCCGAGATGGTTTTCGAACGCAGATTGTCTATAGCTCGCCTTGAATCAGACAATGTTCTTCGCACTTGTGACATCGATTGTTGGACGATCTCCTGAGCTCTTTGCGTACTTCCTTTTGTCAGATGGGCATCAATGGCTTCAAGTTGCATGATTAGCCCAGCAAGCCCTTGAGCCAGCGTATCATGAAGATCACGGGCCATACGTTGTCGTTCGTTAGCAATTGTAAGTTCTTCGACCTTTTGATGTGCAATTTCAAGTTCTTTAAGAACGTTTTGCGTTCGGATTCGTGCTTTGACTTGTTTGAGAAAAAGAACGGCATAAGCTACTATAACAACTGCAATTAGAAAAAATAGCGGGATGAACAACACAAATTGCTTGCCATCATTATGCCAGACCACAGCCACACAAAAAAGTACATAGGAGATCAAAAATACAAGAATAACCTTAAGCGGCTTGTAATAAATGCCTATACTCTGACCCACCAAAACTGGCATTAACCCAACCAGTACAATGGAGAAACTTTCAGGTAGAAGAAATGCACTTGAAAAGATCAATCCCCCTTGCACAACAAAATAAGCCCATGAAAAATATTTTGCAACTCTTTGAGCATGCAAGTACAAGAGGATGTGCAATATGATGATTACAGTGAATAAGACACTTTGCGGCAGATTTAGACCGCTGGACAAATGTTGAAGAATGACAGACTCACTATAAATTATAAAAATCCATATTATAGTTAACACTTTTGAAATATCTTTCTTCTCAAATTCACCTTCACTTTCACTTATTTCTGGATCTAGATTTTGAATCTGTTCATTGAATACATCAATCATAATTCCCTCCTACAATTCTGAATTCGGCTTTTCAACTTATTAGAGACAACGCCGCTATGAGAGCGCCTGGTCCATTTAGTTTGAACAGAAATCATTTATATATTATTTTACAAAAAAACAAAAAGAAAAAAACGTACACATGGGCAATATCATTTGTACGTTTGGGCATTAAATACTATTTGCTTTTTAAGAATCATCTTCATTTCGGTATAAAAGCTTAATGCTGACTCTCCTCTGCACGTTACCTGCAGCTTCATTGTCTTCAGCAATCACCTGCCACTGTCTGCCGATGAGCCCTTGTAAAGTATCAATTTCGATAGGATCAAGATACAGATTTTTCAACGTGATCCCATCTTGCTCATAATCGCGATCTAGGGCTCGATCCAAACGAAAATAAAGCAGCCTTTTCAATCCATTGATGTGTAAAAACTTAAATTCATAACCACTAAGGATCGCTTCTTCCCACTCGTCTCCTATGTCTTCTGCCGTTTGACAACGTTCTTTGAAATCCATTGTTTTTTCTTTAACCTTGTCGAGCAAAGGAGTGAAATCCTGTTTTTTGATACATTCAATGATGACGTCTTTTGGTTCACCACTCGTACATAAGTTCTCGATCAGAAAGGCCACTGGGATGGACAATTTCACTTTACTCATTGGAGTATACTCCTTTACTCAAGTAGGAATTGAACCAAGCCACCACTTGTTCAAAGTTATCCACACGAAGGGACGGTTTACCGCTCTTTAGCAATGAATGATTGGACCCGGGATATCGAATGAGGCGTGTTATTTTACCCAACCGCTTAAGAGCCGTAAACAACTCATCCCCTTGGCTAACAGGACAGCGCAGGTCTTCCTCGCCGTGTAAAATCAGCAACGGAGTTTCAATGCTATTTACATGTGCCAATGGGGATTTGAACCAGAGTAGCTCAGGATCTTCCCACGGGTTAGCCCCAACGATTCCCTCTGTGTAGGAAATACCAATATCGCTCAAGCCATAGAAGGAGAGCCAGTTGGAGATGCAGCGTTGCGTAACGGCAGCTCGAAATCGGTTCGTGTGAGAAATGATCCAGTTGGTCATCAGGCCGCCATAACTGCCGCCAGCCACCCCGAGCCTGGTTTCATCTATACAATCAAACTGGTTCAGCGCAAAGTCCAAGGCGTCCAGCAGATCACGATAATCTCCTCCCCCAAAGTCCCCCCGGCAGGCCTGAGCAAAATCCTGACCATAACCAAAGCTACCGCGCGGATTGGTCATGAGCACGGCATATCCCTGCGCAAGGAGCGTCTGCATTTCATGGCTATACGTGCCGGTATACATCGCATGGGGTCCGCCGTGAATTTGTAAGATCAAAGGAACCTGATCCCCCGGTACCATTCCGGCCGGTTTGAAAATCCATCCTTGTACCTTGAAGCCATCCGAAGCCTCAAACCAAAACGTCTCTGGTGAACTCACTTGCAAGGAAGCCATATGATCGTCGTTATGGTGCGTAAGTCGCTTCTCTTCCCCTGTCTCCAGATTCATTTGATACAGCTCGCCTGGCCGGTCCACATCAAGTGCAGCAAAAACCAAATAGCGGCCGTCATCAGATAGCGTGTACTGATAGATATCTCTATCACTTCCGCCAGTCACCGCTTGAACATCCCCGTCCATTGTGATGCGGTATATATGAACAGCACCCTGCAACGTCCCGAGCACATACATTTCTGGCTTCAATCGTGCAGGAGCATATAACGGAGATGGAGACGGACCAAATGATTTCATATCGCTTAAGGCGAAGTTGCCGATTTTCATGTCTAATTCAGGAACCAATAGTTCCGGGGCTCCCCCCGTAACAGGCACGGTGTATAGTCGATTCTGGCTACCACTTCCATAAATGCGATCACTGGCGATTAGAGTCAAAGATTTGCCGTCTGGGGCATACGAAAATTGGCTAATCGCCAAGCTGGAATCCGTAACTTTCACCAGATTACCGCCGTCGCAATCGATCGTATACACATCCGAAAACGAAAGCATGTCTGCATCCTTCATGTCGTCGTCTACACGTTTGGACAAGAAGGAAATCTGCTTGCTGTCCGTGGACCATACAGGGTAAGATGCATTCCAAGGTCCCGACGTTATTGGCGTGATCCGGCCGTTTTCAAGCTCCAATACATATAAATGACTAAATAGACCATTCCACCAGCCCGATCCTTCAGCTTTGGGAGTGGTACGATCCACGATACGTCCCCGCTCACCGGATTGCTTGCTATATTCCTCAAGCCCCATGGCTTCCCGCTCAGCGTGTATACTCACCATACTTGTGAATACAATATACTTTCCGTCCGGTGACCAGACGAATGCACCCACTCCCCGCTTCACCTCCGTCTGCTGCTGTCCCTCTCCACCTTCAGCCGGAACCGTCCATAGCTGTTTGCTTCCATTCGCCAGACGTAAAAAAGCTAGCTGTAATCCATCGGGTGACCAAGCTGGAGCCGAATCCTTGTGGCCACCGGTCAACGGCTGATCGTCGTTCCCAAGAAGGGATGCGACACGGATGTGTGTTTGGTAGTCATTCTTTGGGCGATCTATGCTTTTATTGACGTAGGCAATCGTTCCATCGGGGCTTATTGTGGGATCACTGATCCACTGATATCCGTACAAATCCTCCGGTACAATTGATCGTTTATTCATGAGTAGCCTCCTTTTTTTGGTTAACGCCTACTTCCAAAAGTTCATCTATTCGTGAGCCACCTGCTCATGCAGGGGAAAATGACAGGCAGCAATATGTCCTGGAGTATGCTCTTCGAGCAATGGACTCTGTAGTCGGCATATCTCTTGTGCATAGGGGCAACGCGTGTGAAAAGTACAGCCCGAAGGCGGATTGGCAGGATTGGGGATTTCCCCCGTCAATGTGATCCGTTCTTTACGCAGCCTCGGATCAGGAACAGGCACTGCCTCAAGCAATGCTTTTGTATACGGATGTTGCGGTCTTGCAAACAACTCGTCACGATCTGCAAGCTCCACGATTTTGCCCAAGTACATCACCGCGATGCGGTCGCTAATATGCTTGACGGAGGGCAACCCGTGGGCAATAAAAATGTAGGTAAGCTGGAACTGCTGCTGAAGCTCCTTTAACAAATTCAAAATCTGAGCCTGAATTGACACATCCAGCGCGGATACAGGTTCATCACAAACAATGAGCTTCGGTTTCATAGCCAGTGCTCTCGCTATGCCAATCCGTTGACGCTGCCCGCCACTGAATTCATGGGGATGCCGATCCGCTAAATGCGCGCCTAACCCTACCGTTTCCAACAGTCGAAAAACTTCAGCTTTAAGCTCCTTGCCTCTAGCAATCCCGTGTACCTGCAGCGGTTCCGCGACGATATCAAAAACCTTCATTCTTGGATTTAAAGAGGAATACGGGTCTTGAAATACAAATTGTAAATCTCGTCTGACTTTACGGACTTCTTCGTCTGTTAAATCAGACAGGCTTTGCCCTTGAAAACGAATTTCGCCTGCCGTGGGTTCTAGCAGTTGTGTAATCATTTGTCCTGTTGTTGATTTGCCACACCCTGATTCCCCTACAATACCTAAGGTTTCTCCTGGCATCACCTTAAAGCTCAAATCATCAACCGCCCGTACATAACCGCTCTTTCTGGAAAACCAGCCCTTGTTCATCGGAAAATATTTCTTGAGCCCATTCACTTCGAGAAGCGGTGTTTTCTGTGCTGTCTCGTTCATACTGACACCTCCTCCATCCGTAAACATCTGACATAGTGTCCTGGATTCTTGGCCTGTATTTCAGGATGAATCCTTGTGCACTGTTCCTGGGCATAAGGACAGCGGGGATGAAATGGACAACCATTCGGCATCTGCATCATATTAGGAACGGTACCGGGAATCGAATCCAGCCATTCCCTCTGTTCCGTAAGCTTAGGGAGTGATCCTAGCAGTCCGATCGTATAGGGATGGCCCGGCTTTTCGAACAATTCAAATACGTCCGCTTCCTCGACTACTTCCCCGGCATACATCACGACTACCCGGTCAGCCATTTCCGCGACGACACCTAAATCGTGGGTAATAAGAATGATGCCTGTATTCTCTTCCTTGCTCAGCTTGTGGATTAAATTCAAAATTTGAGCCTGTATCGTTACATCCAGAGCCGTCGTCGGCTCATCAGCGATGAGCAGTTTTGGCTGGCAGGCCAAGGCCATTGCGATCATCACCCGCTGACGCATTCCTCCCGACAACTGATGTGGGAAATAACCTACCACTTTCGACGCGCCAGGTATACCTACCCTTTCCAGCATCTCTATACTTTTCTGCCGTGCTTCGGATTTGCTCAGCTTCTGATGCTGCCGGATGACCTCACTGATTTGGTTGCCAATCGTAAATACAGGATTCAACGAACTCATTGGCTCCTGAAAAATCATGGATACCTCGTTTCCCCGATATTTGCGCATTTCTCCCTTGGACAATTGGAGCAAGTCTCGTCCTTCAAGCAGAATCTCCCCGCCCACGACTTTACCTGGTGCTGCCACTAAACCCATAATAGACAAGGAGGTTACACTTTTACCGGAACCGGACTCTCCAACAATAGCTACTGTTTCGCCTGGATTCACAGTGAAGCTGACACCGTTGACTGAAGGAACGATGCCATCCTCCGTTTTAAAGTAGGTTTTCAAATGATTCACTTCAAGCAATCTCGTGGTCATCTTTTCCGATCCCCCGCTTTCTGTTATTCTTTCGCTTTCATATGGGGATCTAACACGTCGCGAAGCCAGTCACCGAGAAAAATGACGCCCAGGACTGTGATGGTAATCGCCAGACCGGGAAACGTTGCCACCCACCAGCTCGTGGCTATATACTGTCTCCCATCGCTCAGCATGCCACCCCAAGACACTGCCGGCGGTGTAATCCCTAACCCGAGAAAACTAAGAGAAGCTTCCATAATAATCGTCGTTGCTACATTCATACCGGAAATGACGATAAACGAAGACAGGACATTCGGTAAAATGTGCTTCAACAAAATCCTACTATTTTTAGAGCCAATCGCCTTGGCTGCTTTAACAAAGTCTCGTTCCTTGATACTCAATACCTCGCCCCGGACAACTCTCGTATAAGAAACCCAATTTGTAACCCCAATGACGAAAATGAGCGTAGTCATGCCAGGCCCTACCACGGCCAAGACAACCAGCATCAGCAGAATAGCCGGAATAGCCAAAAAGGCGTCGGCAACTCTCATTATGGTGGCATCCACCCATTTACCATAAAACCCGGCGAGGAGGCCGAGGATTGCGCCAATGGTGCCTGAGACCAGAACTGCACCAATACCGACGATAAGCGAAACTCTCGCTCCATATACGATACGACTCCACATATCTCGTCCTAGGTTATCTGTACCAAGCCAATGTTTCGGCAATCCACCATCCAGCCACATAGGCGGCTTCAGACGGTTAAGCGGGTCAATTTCCGCAGGATTGTGACTGGCCAGCATAGGGGCACATAATGCCGTTAAACTAACGAGCAGTAAGATTACTGCGCCGACTGTTCCGGTTTTACTTCGTAACAGTTGCTTCCATATGCGTCCGATACCGGACGGTTGTGTCTGCTTTTTGCCATCCAGGTTTAGATCTGGACCAAGGGCTTGTACATCATGAATGCCTGCCACGCTTCCCCCTCCCCTCTCTAGTTGTATTTAATCCTTGGATCAAGCAGTCGGTAAACGACATCGGTTAAAATATTGCTGACCACCACAATAAAGGCAATCACAAATACAGCAGCCTGAACGATAGCCATGTCGTGCGTATTCACAGCGACGACAAGTAACTGTCCCAAACCCGGCCATGCAAATACCGTCTCTGTAATCAGTGTACCGCCGATCAAGCTCGTAAATTGCAAGCTCATAATCGTAACGACCGGAATCAATCCATTACGGAAAGCGTGTTTTCCGATAACCACGATTTCTAGAATCCCTTTACTTCGGGCTGTTCGAATATAGTCCTGATTCAAAATGTCCAGCATACTGGAGCGAATGAGTCGGGTCATCTGTGCAGAAAGCCCGACACCCAGTGTAAAGGCCGGGAGTATTAAATGATCCATCCCGCCCCGGCCGGACACCGGAAGCATCCCTAACATGACGGAAAATAATAAGATGAGCATAATCCCCATCCAAAAGTTAGGCATGGCCTTGCCGACTACGGATAAACTGGAAATGATTAAATCGGTAAAGGTATTCCGTTTGACTGCTGAGATGACGCCCAACGGCACAGCAATGATGACCGCAAAAATCATGGCGGCTACTGCCAATTCAAAACTGGCAGGCAGCCGTTCCAATACTAACGGCAAAGCCGATTCACCATAGCGAAACGAGGTACCAAAATCTCCTTGTAAGGCACTGCCAATAAATTTAATGTATTGCGTATATAAGGGCTGATCTAGCCCCAGCGCCTGCGTTAACACTGCACGATCCTCAGCTGTAGCGGTCTCCGGCAGCATAAGGGCCACAGGGTCCCCAGTTACCCTCACCAGGATGAATACAATAAGGGAGACAATCAACAGTACAGGGATAACCTGAAGCAGTGATTTAGCGATATACGTTTTCAATCTGTCACCTCCATAACCAGCAGGCTTTTTTTAAAAGGACGGGCAGGAACCTTCATTGAGGTCCCCGCCCGTTCATTTCTCTTCTTTATTTAGCAGGTGTAATATCCTGTGCATAGAACATCTCATCGCTTCTCGGTTGGAAATTCACACCGTTACCGGTGCCATAAATCCCTTCCATTTGGAACAGATATACGGCTGGACGATCTTCAGCCAAAATCTGTTGCACTTGCTGATACTCTTTTTCACGCGAGGCTGTATCCAAATTCGTCAGCGCATGCTGCAGCAGCTTCTCTACCTTCGGATTGTTATAATCCGTTTCGCCTTTTGCCTCTTCTACCAGATAGCGATTATAGTTATTGGAAGCATCAAATAGAGAATTACCAATGCCGATCATAAACATTTCTTTGAAAGATTTGGAACTGTAACGCTCACTGAAAGCACTTGGCTCCAGCACGTCCAATTTAATGTTGAATCCTTCTTTATTTAACATCGCGGCTACGACCTCGGCATACTCTTTGTATATTGAGGATACTGAAAGGGTCAATGTCGGGCCTGCGCCAGCATAACCGGCCTGCTTCAGCAGTTCCTTGGCTTTAGCCGGATCATATAATGTTTTCTCATATAAGGAAGGATCGGCACCAAAGTTGCCTGGTGTAACCGAAGTACGGGTTACAATCCCAGCACCGCCTGCGATGCTGTCTACGATTCCTTTTTTATCAATCGCGAGATCTATCGCTTCTCTCACTTTGGAGTCAGCCGTAACACTGCCCTGACTTTGACGTAAAATCAATTGCAGCACACGCTGGATCGGAGCCTTAACGATTTTTTTACCCTCTTCGCCTTGAACACGTTCTATATCCGTGGAAGGGATACCAGATGCAATGTCAATCGAGCCTGCGAGCAGTTCAGATACACGCGTAGAGGCTTCTGGAATGGAGCGAAAAACAACTTGATCCCATTTGGGCTGACCTTCGTAATACTTATCGTTTTTAACGAGTACCACCCGGTCATCCTTGATCCATTGGCTAAATTTATAAGGGCCCGTACCTATCGGATTCTTAAGGAATGCCTCTATCCCATTTTTCTCAATATACTTGGAAGGTAAGATGCCAGCACCCATTTTGGATAAACGATTCAACAGCAACGGATCAGGTCCATCGGTGATGATGTCTGCCGTATGTTCATCTACCACTTTCACTTCTTTGATATTTTTAAAGTAGGAATTTTGTTTGAGTGTGTTATCCTTTGCCACTCTTTCTATCGTGTACTTCACATCTTCGGCTGTGAATGGATCACCGTTATGGAAGGTTACCCCTTCGCGCAGATGAAAACGCCAAGTGGTATCATCTACCTTTTCCCAGGAAGTAGCGAGTCCAGGTACTTTCTTTTGCTGACTATCATTTTTCAATAAGTAGTCAAATACGTTAACCAGAACAGCTTCACTCGCCGTATTGTTATTGTTATGTGGATCAAAACTTTCAATATCCGTAGCATTAGCAATTGTCAGTACTTTACTGTCGGTCGATGTTGCGCTGTCTTTACTATCGCCTGTGGATTGGGTACCGCAGCCTGCCAGGATCATCGCAGCAATCAGTAACGTAATCCCGCCTCTAAACCACTTATGTCTATTCATCTTGTCCACTCCACTCCATTAAGGTTGTATATTGCCACACAGCTGCATTTGAGCGTCTTAATCCCAATTTTATGTTGTCTTCAAAAAATTCAGCGCGATGGCCGACATCATGGCTACCCCATAAGGCAGTACCATTTCATCTAAATCAAATCTGGGATGATGTAATGGATAGCTAGTATCTTCATCACCTCTCCCACATCCCAGCCGGAAAAACACGCCGGGTACCTGTTCACAATAAAAAGCGAAATCCTCCCCGCCTGTTGACGGTTTGATGTAGTCCCACTCCTTGGAGCCAAACAATTGCTCACTCGTTTCCGTCATCAGATCGACCATATCCGGGTCGTTCTGCACAACCGGGTAGCCCTGCTGATAACTCAGCTCATATCCAGCCCCGAACGACTCACACACCCCACGGACCACCTGTTCGATCAGCTCAGGCATCCGGTTACGCAGTTCCGCAGATAGGGTACGCACGGTACCGATCATCTCTACTTCCGGTGCAATGGCCGCTCCCATATAACCGCCACTAATTTTGCCAATCGTAATGACCATGGTTTCAAGGGGATCAACCATACGACTTGGAATGTTTTGCAGGGCAGAAATAACCTGCGCGGACACGGCAATGGCGTCTATTCCCTCGTGTGGACGGGCAGCATGACCGCCTTTGCCTAGAATCTTAATGGTTAAGCTATCTGCCGATGCAAAAGCGACCCCTTTGCTGACCCCCAGTGTTCCTGTCTTCAGACCCGGGAACATATGTAGTCCTGCCATCGCATCCACTTTTGGATTCTCCAATACACCGTCATCGATCATAGCCTTGGCCCCTGCCAAACCTTCTTCAGCCGGCTGAAAGACAAATTTGATATTTCCTCTTTCAGGTCGTTCCAAATGAGCAAGTAACTGTGCAGTTCCCATCAGTATGGCTGTATGGGCATCATGCCCACATAAATGGGCCTTACCTGGGATCTCCGAACGATAGGGAACCGTTTTTTGATCCTGAATCGGTAATGCATCCATATCTGCCCTTAGACCGATGGTAGGCCCTGGGCTCTTTCCCCGTAACAGACCCACAACCCCGGTTTTCCCTACCTGGGTTGTCACCTCCAACCCGAGACTACGCAAGTGCTCGGCTACAATGCCCGATGTTCGAATCTCTTCATAACCCGTTTCAGGATGGCGATGAAAATCCCTTCGCCATGTGATCAATTGCTCTTGAAGTGGTCTAGATAAAGCCAAAAGCTCGTGTATGTTCATGTTTTCACCCTCCCCACTCGAATCGTATTCTTTTTCTGTATGATATCGTTAGCCTTTTGCAACTACTCTTGCATAAATGGCATCTGCGGAATGTCCGATATGATGCTTCATCATTTCCCGCGACTTCTCAGCATCTCGTGCCCGAAGTGCACTCAAAATTTCTGTATGGACGTCGTAATTCACCGTCCGAATCTGATCATCATAGGGCATGAGATCAAGTGCCGGGTTAATCTTGGTACGAATCTGCCTAACCGCATCTTCACAAAATGGATTGCCAGATGCTTTGGCAATGGCCAGATGGAATTTAACATCCAAGGCCCGAAACCATTCTCGGGTACAGTCCGCTTCAATACTCTGTTCCAGGTAATGCTGAAGCAGGTCCAGTTCATCCGTGGTGATCCGCGCAGCCGCTAAAAAAGCACCCTCTGGCTCCACAATCATCCGATATTCAAAGACCTTCAGCATGTGCTCCCAATCTTTTGCAATTTCTTCCCGGGTACGTTTATGAGAGTTTGCTGTCACTGGAAGAACAAAGGTCCCTCCCTTGGCACCTACTCTCTTTTCAATGAGTCCCTTGGATTCCAATTGAGATAACGCCTCACGAACTGTAATTCTACTGGCATTAAATATTTCTGCGAGTTCCCGTTCTGTCGGTAGTTGCTCCTCGCTAAGCAATTCCTTTAAAATAATAGCCTCTTCCAACTGCTCTCTAATAAAATCACTCACTTTTTTAGCTGATACTTTTTCAAAGCGCAGAGGAGTTTGGATTAACATATGAACACTCCGATCATAAATCTTTAAGGTCTAAACCTTATACCATTGTAAAAAACAAAAAAATATAAATCTGTTGTTATCATAATACCTAGTAAACCTATATGCAATACTTTTTTTAAAAATATTTATGATGCTTTCGAAACAATAAAAAGAAGCAGCCCCTTACAGAGCTGCTAAATCTTTGGTTATCCTTATGCATCATATAAAAAGCACGCAACAGGTTATCCTGTGCGCGCTCGGTCATTCTCTATTTCTCCTCCAACTCATCCGGTACATCGTATTTATTGATATGTGAGGTCATTGCTGCAACTGCTTCGCTGGCATCCGTCGTGGCCGGCACTTCTCTAACCACATCATCCGTCTGGTCACGAAAATTCAAACGGTCTGCCTCGACTACTTTCTGTTGATTTGGTTTCATTTTTCATATCGCTCCTTTCTTATTCCAGTACCTGATCTCTTTCCGTTAACGTGTACAAAGGTACTTCCCGTTCCTCTTCTGGATGGTTCAGCGCATAAATGCGTGCCGTCTCTCTCTGCTCGTTCACATGCTGAATATAAATGGGTAACCCATCACACAACACATTCGCCATTATGGAAGAGGACGCTATTTCTTGCGCTCTTTGAACATTCATTTAGAAAAAACCTCCCTTGCTAAGTAGAGTTCCCCCTTACTATGCACGAGGTAAATATTTGTTATACACATTTCATGCCAACATGTGTTTTATGATCATGAAAGGATATCATTTGAAAAAATAAATATTATTGTTATTATGGATTGAGAGATTCAGTGAAAACTGCGATCTTAATTGTAGAGAAAAGGAGTAATGATGAATGTTAAACATATTAATGGTTAACTTTCCGGCAGAAGGACATGTAAACCCTACGATCGGGATGACGCAAGCCTTTGCAGCACGAGGGGACCAAGTACATTACATTACAACTGAGAAATACAAGGACAGACTCGAAGCCGTTGGAGCAACGGTTCACCTGCATACCGATCTGATCAGGACTGCTTCTATTGATTCCAGTACTCCGGCTGGGTTGAGTGCATTTATGAATATTCATATTCAGACTTCGATGGACATATTAGCAATCACTAAGCAACTGTCTGAAAGCACTGATTTTGACTTTGTATTCTATGATAGATTCGGAGCTGGCGAGTTAGTTAGAGACTATTTGAAAATCCCTGGTATTGCTTCCTCCCCATCTTTTCTGATTTCGCAGAATCGGATGGCTACCAATCTCTTTCGCTCTAATGGAAATGAGCCGTTTCAACTTGATGAACAGGCCACGACCTCACTACATCTCATGAAAGAAAGATTCGGTGTTGCTCCCAAAGATATGGTTCAATTTATGAACAATACAGGGGCTCTAAACGTTGTATACACCAGCCGATATTTCCAACCAGACGCTGACAGCTTTGGTGAAGAGAATCTCTTTATTGGTCCCAGCTTCCCAGAACGCAAAGGGGAAAATTCATTTCCTTTGGACGCACTACAAGATAAAAAAGTTCTGTATATTTCGATGGGAACGGTTTTGGATCATGTTGAGGACTTTTTCAACACCTGTATTGAAGCTTTTTCCGATTTTGAAGGTATCGTCGTGATTGCAGCTGGCGAGAAAGCTGACTTTACGAAAATCAATCCAGCCCCAGAGCACTTTATCATCTCGCCCTATGTTCCCCAATTGGAGGTACTACGTCATTCAGATGTATTTATTACTCATGGTGGAATGAACAGTGTGAATGAAGGGATTCACTTTAATGTACCCTTGGTTGTACTGCCTCAGGACAAGGATCAGCCCATGGTCGCGCAGCGGTTAACAGAACTTCAGGCTGGCTATCGAATAACCAAAGACCAAATCAATGTCCAATCGTTAAGAGGTGCCGTAGATGAGGTAATGTCGAACGCGGCGTATAAAGAGGGCGTACAAAAAATAAATGATAGCTTCCAGCAATCTGGCGGTACAGAAGTAGCCCTCGCAAAAATTGATGCCTATCTTCAAAATAAGCTTGTGTAAATCACACGATTACAATTCTACAAAAAACAGGAGCCCTGACCATCAATGGTCGGGTTCCTGTTTGTCATGCATTTCCTATGTGGATATATCCCACTTCTGAAACGAAGCCATCGTACACTTTCCGCTCGCGAACGCTCGAATGCCCGTAGATTCCACTCCCGGATACACTCTTCCTGTGAGGACGTATTCACCGTCGCCGATGAATATTTCCACCGAGCTTTTATCGACAAAAACCCGAAGCTCCAGACGGCCCTCGTGTAAGTCCAAAGGCACTCTTCTCTCTCCTCCTGGGCCTATACCAGCACGTTCACGGTTGAAACGGAACAGACCGTCATCGGGACGATACGACAGTACAGTCTCCTCTTCGCTACCCACCCGCAGTTTCAAACCGAATTCATCGGTGTTACTGGCCTCAAACTCAAATACGACCTTCAGTTCGTAGCTATCTCCGCGCGTGTCCATAATCTGCTCACCTGTCAGTAAGATATCCCGCTGCTCGAACAGATTGCATCGGTAATTCTTTACCTCTTCAAGCGGACGGAACAGCAGCCTGGCGCCGTCGATAACCACTTCCCGCGGAAGACTCATCGCACCAGCCCAATGGTGCCCCTGCTGGGTCGGCATCTCCGACTCCCACATATCCATCCATCCGATGACGATACGCCGCCCTTTATCATCCAAGGTTGACTGTGGGGCATAGAAATCGAATCCGTGATCCACCTGAGCATACCGCTCTGCCGTAAATGTTCCGGCAGCGGAATTGAAATCACCTATACCGTACATGGTGGAATGCAGATTGCGGTAAGCCTCCCCCTGCGCAGGCATGCGCTGCGGGGACAGCATAAATACGTGCCGACCACCGAGCGGGAACAGATCCGGGCACTCCCAATTATCGCCGAAGCGTCCGTCACTCACGGCTAGTACATTGACATACGTCCAGCTTTTCAGGTCTTCAGAACGGTAAAGCAGTACAAGTCCGTTCCCTTTCGCATCATTAGAACCGAGAACGGCGTAATATTGACCTTCGTGTCTGAACACCTTAGGGTCACGGAAGTCTTTACGGCTGATCGTGTCCGGTATGGCGTCATAACCGATGACCGGGTTGCCCTCCCACTTTTCGAACGTTACTCCGTCTTCTGATACTGCGATTCCCTGCGACTGCTTGTAATCCTGATCTTTGTCAGGCCCGGTTACAACATGTCCGGTATACATCAGGACAAGCTTCCCGTCCTGCTCAATCGCACTGCCAGAGAAGCAGCCATCCTGGTCGAACTCACCGTCCGGTGCCAAAGCGATCGGCAGATAATCCCACTTCATAAGATCGCGGCTGACTGCATGTCCCCAGTGCATCGGTCCCCATACTGATTTATACGGATAATGTTGATAGAACAAGTGATACTGCCCGTTATATTGAATGAAGCCGTTCGGATCGTTCATCCAGCCGAATTCAGCCATTAAGTGGTAGTTCAGCCGATAATCCGGCCGAAGCATATGCTTCGATTGGGAAATAAATTGATCTGCACGCTCTCTCGTATACGCTTTAGTCTGTTTGATAAAGCATCCTTCCCCTGCAGTTATTTAATCGAACCTTGCATAACACCCTGAATAATATACTTCTGGGCGAACAGATAGATGATAATGATCGGAAATATCGTCAGTACCAAACTTGCCATCAATGGACCATAATCCACTGTATAGGTTCCATAAAAGTTGTACGTGGACAATGGAAGTGTCCTTTGCTCCGGATCGACCAGAATGAGGGAAGGCAGCAGAAAATCATTCCAGATCCACAGCACATTGAGAATGGAAATGGTGGCCGTCGTGGGCATCAGTACCGGAAACACGATCCGGAAGAATGTCTGAAACCGCGTGCATCCGTCAATTAGCGCCGCTTCCTCCAGTTCCTTTGGAATACTCTTTACAAAACCATGATAAATGAAGACGGCCAGCGAGCTGCCAAAACCGATATACATGTAAATCAGCGACCACTTACTGTTCAGCAGATCAAGGGACCCGTAGATTTTCACCAATGGAATCATGATAGCCTGGAATGGAATGATCATGGATGCAACCATCAGCATAAATGTATATTGGTTGAACTTGGTGTTGTTTCTGACAAAATAATGAGCCGTCATCGCCGCGAACAGTGAGATAAACAGAACACTTAACACCGTTATGACCAATGAGTTGGTGAAGGCAGCGATATAATTCATTTTATCGAATGCATTCATATAATTGACCATACTGAAGCTCTCTGGAAGCGATAACGGATTTGAGGTGATGGCCATGTTTTCCTTGAACGAATTGATCAGCAGAAAGACGAACGGTACGATGAACAATATGAGTATGACTGTCAACACAATGAATTTGATCACGGAGGAAGCAACTCTTTTTCTTGCCATTACGCCTCCACCTCCAACTTCTTGCTAAAATAAACCTGAAGCAGAGTGATGAGAGCAACCATCAGGAACAACACGAATGCTTCTGCCTGCCCCACACCATAATCACGGGAAAGGAATGCCTTTTCATACACATGCATCGACACCATTTGAGTACTGCTGAACGGCCCACCTTTCGTGAGCGCAAGGTTCACGTCATAGACCATAAAACCGCGCTGCAGGGACAAAAATATACATACGATGAAAGAAGGAACCATCAAGGGCAGCACCATTTTCCGCAGTCTGGTCCAGCTGTTCGCCCCATCAATGCTTGCGGCCTCCATAATATCATTCGGCACACCCGTCAATCCCGCGATGTAAATGACCATCATGTAACCCGCGTTCTGCCACACGGTTACAATCACGAGTGCCCAGAACGCTTTGTCGGGATCAGCCAGCCAAGTCGTGCTGAGCGACTGTATGCTGGCATGTTGTCCCAAATAGACAAGCACGTTGTTGAATATAAACTGCCATATAAAACCGAGTACAATGCCGCCGACAAGGTTGGGCAGGAAAAATCCCGCCCGGAAAATACTCTGTCCTTTTAACCCTTTTGTCAGCACATAAGCCAGCATAAAAGCGATCACATTGATAAGAACAACGGTATAAAACACATACTTGAGCGTCAAGCCGAACGATTTCCAAAACTCAATATCTCTAAAAACAGCCAGATAGTTTTGGATGCCAACCAGCGATAGTGTGGTGGAAATACCATCCCAGTTTGTGAACGTCAGATAGATGCCGTACAAAAATGGAATGATCATTACTGTTATGAAGGCAAACAAGGTTGGTCCGGTAAACAGCAGCCGCGTCCGCAGCCGATTCCATACTCCTTTTTCCGCAATCATGATGATCCCTCTCTTTGTCCCTGATTTCTCTCTCTATTCCGGGTAATTTGAAAACAACCTTATTTTGCGGTCTTCCAGTAGTTTTCGATTTCTTTAACCAGTGTTGCGCGATCACCCTGTTTCGCCAGATACTTTTGCATGGAAGATCCTGTCTTGGACCAGTGGTCGGCAGGCAGCATGCTCATCGACTGCTCTGACTTGCCTTTTGCGATATAATCCTGGATGGACTTGCCAAGCGGATCGGCCGCAGGCAGTGTAATATTTTTGAACGCCGGGATAATGTTTGCTTGGTTCACGAGGAAATCCTGGCCTTTCGCTTCATAGACGATCCAGTTCAGGAACTTCTTCGCCGCCTCTTGCTGTTCTGGAGTAGCCTTCTCCTTGTCAATAACAATGCGCTTGGATACAGCAGACGAAATCTCCTGATTGCCGTAGTCATCGGCATTGTTGCTGATTGGTACAGGCAGAAAACCATATTCTTTGTTAGCGGTATCAAAACTGTTGATTTGCGGCCATGCCCAGTTGCCCATGAACCAAATGCCAACTTCACCTTTGCCGAGCAGTTCCGGTCCGCGTTCATAAGTTCCTGCTAGCGGAGAAGCCTGATCGATATTGTATTTCATCATGACGTCAAATGTATCCATAAGTCCGTTAAATACAGGATTATTAGCCAAGTCCGCCTGGCCCGCTTTTAGTGACGCCATGAATTTGTCCACTTCAGCCATGTCTTTGTTCTGGCCTGCATAAGCAAGAGGCAAATAATGAGCGCCCAGGGACCAGTCCATTGATGAAATCACCAGTGCTTTCTTTCCGGATGTCTCGATTTGCTGAAACAGTTTTTCAAGGTCATTTCGGGTTTTAATTGTGGTGGGATCAAAGCTTCCGCCTACCGCTTTATCTACAACGGCTTTGTTGTAAATGAATCCGTAGCCTTCAACAGCCAGTGGAAACGCGTAATTTTTACCATCAAATGTCGTAGCAGTGGTAGCGTTTTCAACAGTGTCCGCATTCCACTTTTCCCCGCTTAGATCGAGGATACGGTCCTTAAATTTCTCAACATCACCTGTATCTAGCATGGTCATGGTCGGCGGGTTTCCTGATGCATACAATGCAGAGGCACGCTCAAAAGGAGATCCACCAGTCGGAACCGGCTGGATTTCAACAGTAATGCCCGGATTGTCTTTCTGGAACGCCTTCGCGGCTTCCTCCAGCTGTGGAAGGATTTCGCCTTTGGAGTTCAAAAGCGTAATTTTCACATTTTTCGAATCCCCTGATCCCCCTCCAGAAGCCGAATTACCTTCTCCTCCGGAGCCACTGCATGCAGACACCACCATAACCAAAAGAAGCATCATTACCATCCATTGAACTCTTTTGAATTTCCTCATTGTTGTCATCCCCTTATTTATATAATGGCTCTGAACACTTAAATAAAACGCTTACAAACGGATTATATGTCAAAGGTTTAACTTGTGTCAATCGTTTGACATGTTGAATTTTTAACATGTACTAAAAAAAATCTGTTCCCCTTGTTAGAGGAACAGATTTTCATTCAGGTCGTTGCACGCTCAATTAGTTCAACAGGCAGCAGATTGACAGGTTGTACCTGCTCCCCTTCCGCCTGCCTGCGGATCAGCTCGACCGCCAGTCTGCCGATGTCTGCAATCGGCTGTCTTACCGATGTAAGTTCCGGCGTCAGCCAGGAAGCAACGCTTACATCATCGAAGCCTACAATGCGCACATTCTCTGGCACATGCCTTCCAGCGCGAATATATTCTTTCAGCGCAAAAGCGGCAATAATATCACTTGTTGCGAACACTCCATCCACATCGGGATGTTCATGAACGAGTTTTGAAATGATTCGCTCGTACTCCTTCTGATCGAACACATTCAAGTCTGTTTGAACGATCACATGCTCGACACCATTCCTGCCCACGACATCCCGGAATGCTTTGGTCCGCTCATTGGACAGCATGTTCAGCTCCAGATTTCCGCAGATATGCGCAATTTTCTGACAGCCTTTGCGAATGAGCAGCTCCGTAGCCAGCTCGCCTCCGCGATAATTATCCGAGGATATGTAAGGAATATACGGGTCGATCTGCCTATCAAACGTCACGATCGGTGAATTCAAATGTCGGTACTCTTCTACTTCTAATGTATGGCTACCCATAATGATGCCATCCACCCGGTTCCGCTTCAACATATCGATATATACTTTTTCCTTCACGGGATCCATATGTGAATTGCACAGCAGGACCTTGCAGTCATGCTGATAGGCATAATACTCGACCTGATTGGCAAGCTCACCGAAGAAAGGATGCGAGACATTGGGAATAATAAGGCCAATAATATTGGACTGCTTACGTAGCAGAGATCGTGCTATTTCATTCGGTTGATAATTAAGCTCCTCCATTGCGTCAAACACTTTTTTGCGTGTAGTTTCGCTGATATATCCTCGGTTATTCATTACACGGGATACTGTAGTGACTGACACGCCCGCTTTTAATGCTACATCATGAATTGTCGCCATATTAACCTCTTCCCGCACAAAATAAATACATACAAACTATACTCTCTCCTCATCATTTCAACAACCTTACATAACGGAAGGCCTCAAAATGGCCGTAAATGTTAGGTGACTGAACTTTGCGAATCCAAAATTAAAGGTCACAATTGCTCTAAACCATAATGATAGCAAGGCCCCCTTAAAAAGGTCTTGCTATCTTTTCTTTAACCATCCTTCTTGGATTCAACTTCCCCGCCGGACGTAAGGGCTCTAGTTATCGGGGTGAGTAGCGTAGCGGCCCAGCGGTGCATTTTTAAACCACAACTTGATAAAATTTAGGTTTTTTTAAATTATGTTTCAAGCGTTAAGTTTGCTATAGTCTACGCCTCAATTTCAAGCTACAATGAAGATACCAAATATGGAAGCGTTTTATATTTTTTCGGTAAGCCGGTCAATACTTGAAATAATGTATCATTGTCAGCCGCTTCTTTCATGTTTGGTCAATCTTTTATGGAGGTGTAAAATGAAGAAGAAATCTTGGTTTACTTTACTGGCAACTGGAATTGTCTCTCTGTTTTTTTCAGTAAGCGTTTATGCGGGGAATGTTTTTTGGGAACCACTTAATGGTTTCAATTCTGGTGCATGGCAAAAAGCGGATGGATATTCCAATGGGAACATGTTTAATTGCACTTGGCGTGCCAATAATGTCAATTTTACGAACGATGGCAAAATGAAGCTTGGCTTAACAAGTTCTGCGTACAATAAATTTGACTGCGGAGAGTATCGATCGACGAACACTTACAGATACGGCTTATACGAGGTCAGCATGAAGCCGGCTAAAAATACAGGGATCGTATCTTCCTTTTTTACGTATACGGGACCTACTGATGGCACGCAATGGGATGAAATAGATATTGAATTTTTAGGCAAAGACACGACAAAAGTGCAATTCAACTATTATACAAACGGGGGCGGTGGTCACGAGAAGATTGTAGACCTGGGCTTCGATGCATCAAAAGGCTTTCACACCTATGCATTCGATTGGCAGCCAGGATACATTAAGTGGTATGTTGACGGGGTTCTAAAGCATACGGCAACTACAAACATACCAAGCACGCCAGGCAAGATTATGATGAATTTATGGAATGGCACTGGCGTTGACGACTGGCTAGGTTCGTATAATGGAGCAAATCCGCTATACGCTGAATATGATTGGGTAAAATACACGAGCAATTAGCCCGTAGTACAAAAGCAGCCCTGTAGTGGCTGTTTTTTTGATGATGCATTGATTCAGCCATGTTCCGGCCATGAAGAAAATCGCTGGAAATCTATTCAGAGCTGGCGACACCGATGCGCAACTTGAATATAATCAGGTATTTAATAAATCCCCTGTTTAACCCATATGTTTGCGGATGGTTAGCATTTTCCTGCTTCAATTACTTTAAAGATACCAATACAGGAAAGGGGTTATGTAACTCCAAACGGTTTATAACTCAGGAACCAACTTTAATGAAGGGAAGTCAGACAACAAGTATTGCGTTTGAAGGAATCATCCCCGGTTCAGCTTCAAGTTCAAGCTTATATTGCTGTCCATTCCACCTTAGGATACTCACGCTCGCGTTTTCTATTTTCTTTCCTGACCATATACTGCTTATTGACATCTGCTTAGCGACTCGCTTTGATACATTAACATGTGCCTTTCAAGGCTTTTTGGACGTTGGCTTCAATTATGAACAGGCTAGCTTAGGTTTGAAATATGTTCCTAGCAATTCATTGACCAGTAAAAGTATGGATGATATAATCATAAAAGGAAAAAATCATTGGTATAGAGCCATGCGTGAATGGGCTTTTCTCATAATTTCTTTTGTAAGCGCGTACAATGATTATTTTCCATATATACCACGGAGGAGGCGATCAAAGAATCCATTTTATCAAAATAAATGTCTTCTTTTTTTTTATTTTTAATGCAACCGGTTGCATTATCTATTCCACTAAATATTATCAGGAGGTTGTTAACTTGCTAGGAAAAAAAACTGGGAGTTTTATTTCTTGGTTGATTATTTTGTCGCTTTGCTTCAACTTCTTCGGTTTACCCGGCGTAGCTTCGGCCAGTAGCACCGATTATACAGCCACCTACACGAATTCCACAGCGACTACCCTTCCCTCTACAACCGCTTCGATCACGTCTATCGTTACCGCAACGTATGCACCTACCACAATACCTAAATCAACTCAAACTGGGTTAACGGTTCACTTTAAGAAACCTTCAAGCTGGAATTCAGCGATTCGAATCCATTACTGGAATCTGAATCCGACAACCGTTCCGATAAGCGGAGCGTGGCCGGGAATCCTGATGAAGTCGGATGGAAACGACTGGTACAGCTACACCATTGCCGAGGCCACAGGCTCAAGTCTCATCTTTAATGACGGTAGCGGCAAACAGACGGCCGACTTGTCCCGCAGTGTGAAAGAGGGCTGGTATTACACAGATAACACATGGTATGATACCAGCCCGGAAATGCCTAAAATTCCGGCGATTTCCGCCTCCCCTGTACCCAAAACATATGATTCGTCCCAATCGGTGACGCTTTCCAGCACCAACAGTGACGATAAGATTTACTATACGATAGACGGCTCGACACCTACGACATCCTCGACCTTGTATACCTCTCCAATCCAAGTTGCTTCCTCTTTGACCATTAAGGCCTTCGGTGTCAACTCAATCGGTCAAACTGGAAATGCATCCTCTTTCGCTTATATGATTGACCTGAATTCAGATCTGCAAGCTCCGACAATCACAGCGAATTTGCCTACCAGACATTTCGATTCCTCGGTGACTGTATCCTTCAACCTAAATGATAACAAGGCGGCAACGACCAAGGCATACTACACGGACGATGGTACGGAACCAACCATAAACTCGAAAGTATATATCCTCGGCAACGCTATGGCCGGATTGACCGGACCGTCCATCCTTATTTCCAAGACCACGACATTAAAATTTCTCGTTATAGACGGCGCTGGCAATCAAACCAAACAAAGCTTTGTTTATAATATTGGAAATAAAGGTGATTTTCGGGAAGATACTATTTACTTCGTGATTACTTCCCGGTTCTATGACGGTGATCCGAGCAACAACATGCACGCATGGGATGATGCCAAGGCGCGTAATCCGGATTCGGACCCGGCTTGGAGAGGGGACTTTAAGGGGCTGATTCAAAAGCTCGATTATATCAAAGCCCTCGGATTCAGCGCCGTCTGGATTACACCTGTTGTGCAGAATGCCAGCGGTTATGATTATCATGGTTACCATGCAATAAATTTCGCCAAAGTAGACCCAAGATATGAATCGGCGGGAGCTTCTTACCAGGATTTGATCAATGCGGCCCATGCCAAAGGGCTGAAGGTTATTCAAGACATCGTTGTCAATCATACCGGTAATTTCGGTGAAGAGAATCTGTACCCCATGTTCAAGAAAGATCCGGCTAAACCGGATACGGCTAACAACTTGGTGAAAACTACGGATAAGCTGCCGTCAAACTATGATACTATGACACCCGATCAGCAGTATCAGGCAAGGCTCGCTTTAATGAAGAACGCGGAAACGAACAATAACATTTACCATACAGAGAAAAGCCTCTCCTGGGAATCCTATACTGTTCAAACTGGTCAGATAGCGGGAGATTGCGTGGATTTGAACACGGAAAACCCTGCAGTTAACGAATATTTAATTGATACCTACAATCACTATATAGACATGGGTGTTGACGCTTTCCGTGTCGATACGGTGAAGCATGTGAGCCGGTATATTTTCAATAAATACTATATTCCTGCCTGGAAGACAAGAGGCGGCTCGGATTTCTATATTTTTGGAGAAGTAGCCACCCGTTACAGAGATGTCTGGAACAGTGGAATTCCGGCGATCTCGACGCCATTCTATACTTGGAAAAGCTCGAAATCGTATCCGGGCAATGGAAAGAATGATTACGCCTCCAATAAAGTGTCGGTTGAACAAGAGTGGGCGGACAACTCTACTACAGCAGGACAGCCAACCTCGAACAATGCTCTCTTAAACGGAAATACCTATCATACGCCTGACTATTCAATGAAATCGGGCATGGATGTGATTGATTTTCCGATGCATTGGGCATTCAAGACCGCGCAGGAAGCATTCAATATGAGAAGTGGTGATCAATACTATAATGATGCTACCTGGAATGTAACCTATATCGACTCGCATGACTATGCGCCCGACCAGGCTCCGGAAAATCAAAGATTTGCGGGCACACAGGACACTTGGGCCGAGAATCTCGATCTGATGTTCACCTTCCGCGGAATACCCGCTATCTTCTATGGTTCCGAAATCGAATTCCAAAAGGGGGCTGTCATTGATCCGGGTCCAAACGCACCGCTAAGCAAAACGGGACGGGCTTATTACGGCGATCACATGGAAGGCAGTGTTACAGTACAAGATTACGGCAAATACACAAATGCTACCGGCACGCTTGCGGAATCGCTCAACCATCCTCTGGCCAAACATATCAGACAGCTTAATTTAATCAGAAGAGCTGTTCCCGCCTTGCAAAAAGGACAGTATTCCACAGAGAATGTAACGGGCAATCTGGCGTTTAAGAGAAGATATACCGACAGCGCCAAAGGCATTGACAGCTTTGCATTGGTCACGATTTCAGGAAACGCCACATTTACCGGAATTCCGAACGGAACCTATGTGGATGCGGTGACTGGTAATTCCAAAACCGTTACTGATGGCAAGATTACCCTGACATGCTCCGGCAAAGGAAACGCAAGGGTATATGTATTGAATGGCAGCGGTGGAATTGGAGAAACGGGAACCTATCTGAAGTAAACGGCAGTATGTCTTAGTTAACTGAAGCAACCTCAGTTCGGTATTGCACCGTGCTAAGGTTGCTTCCAATTAAAAAGTATATCCAAGAGAGAGAGTCAGGATATTGCTCTGGACTAAATTTTTAACGGATGGGGAGTGAACCAAGATGCACCAACGACAGCTTCTATGTGCGTACATTCCTCCGTATATTTAATGACCAACAACCATCAAGTATTAACGGGTTCTGACCGGTCATCCGGATATGTTCTACCGCATACAACGGGTACAAGCGTTAGACCAAAAGTACCTAAAGCATATGATAATTGAGGATGTCCTTCATGAATGTATAATGCTATTGCCATAATAATGATAGGCAAAACTGTAATACAATCATTATAGTTGTTTCCTCCATTTGCATTGTATTTCACACACGTTTCTTCAACAATTTTTTCAGCTGTGTGTTCGGGTCAGCAAAAGACTGAATAATCTCCTTCATGAAAATATCTAATATATCCCTTAGCTTAGGGATAGCCCAGGTGATTTGTATAAATTTAACCCACGAATTTTTCCTTCTAAGCAACGATTTTGATTTGAATTACGGATATGAGATTATAGGGGGTGTAAAAAACGCCGGTGACCTTAAGCAGGTGACCGGCGTTTCATATTAGCGTTTCGGCATTTTGCTCTCATCCATGTACAGCAGGTTCCAGCGGTGACCGTCCAGGTCGGCAAATCCTGCGCCGTACATCCAGCCGTCAATTTCACTCGGTTTGCCAAAGATGTTTCCTCCGGCAAACTCTACTTTTTGAATAAAGGCATCTACTTCTTCTCTGCTTTCAGCGCCAATGGAAAATATTACTTCTGCGGTATGGGAAGTATCTGCGATTTTTGAACCTGTAAATTTCTCAAACGCCGCATCCGGGAACAGCAGAATCGTTGTTTGGCCTATGGCAAGCTTGGCTCTCTCGTTACCAACGCTAGCCGCATGTAATCCAATCTCATTGAAAAAGGCAGTTGACCTCTCAACATCTTTGACCGGCAGATTAATCCAGATCTCCTGTGACATGGCTGTAGCCTCCTGGAATATATTTTCAACTACTCCTACTATACTCTACTTCTGGCAGCAGAAGCGAATCTTATAAAAGAAACCGCAAGGTATCGATCTAGCCAAGAATGGATTTCGCATCAAAGTAATGACTCTCTTACAACAATTCTGCACTCTTCAAGTTCTTCGGAATCCGTATCTAGGTAAAGAAGCTTCCAGTCAGTTGGGTATATTGAATGCGCATGCTGATAATGGATACCCAAAGGTGTCACTGAAGCAAAATCATATATTTTCAAAGAATCTGATTTTAGGGGCATCATCGTTCTTCCCTTTAGCTTATAACTATATTTATTGGTAATAAGATTTTTTATATTCACAAAACAATAAAATATCCTAGTATCAATAAACCAAATACGATTCAGTCAAGAATATATTCAACTCTTCATGCGTAGCTAGAGCTTTCACACTGAATTCCGTCTTCTAACCGAGATGGGGGGCGCTGAAGCTTAATCATGGAGCTTGCAACTGGAGCACTTGCGTAGGAAGCCCTGTTCAACTTTAACGGTGGAGAGTCTTAGCGAAAGAATCTCCATTTCAAGTTATTACTTAGTTATACAAATTCTTTAGATTTTCTTTAGAAATATACTCATTAATTCCTTAGTTTTTTTTATTATGCTTTCTGAAAGAAAAAGAGAGAAGTTCAAAATGGTCAGTAATAACTTAATAAATCTAATTAACGCTATGCCTATCTATTCTTATTTCGCCCTCTCTCTGAGTTCTTTTAGAATACAATCCCATATGAAACTACATCTAATATCCTCGTATCTGGCCCACGGTAAGGATGAAGCGTACGTAGCCACAATAATTGAACATAAACCCGCTTGTATACTCCCATCAACAATGCCGATCGTACGGAGTTGTTCATAGAGATTGCGCTAGGTGTAATCATCACACAGTACCCCGCAGGCAGCTTATTCACAGCCACTGCTAACTGAACCAAGTAGTTTGCTTGCCAGGCGGATATGGAAGCTATACTTAACCTGCTAGTTTATTTTGCTGACGCTATTTGTCCTAGCAACGCAGTTTGAATGAAAATGCTAACGGTTTACTGCTGGGTTCCTCCCCAAGAGTACTGATGGCTTGGGTCACGGACGAAGATCTCCTTCATTTACTGGATCTAATTAACCCCCGACCCCGAAAATGTCTGGATTGGAGGACCGCTCACGAATCTTTCACAGAAGTCCTGTCGCATTTGGTTTGACAATCCGTCTTGTATTAAAAATATCGATATTATTTTGTCCGAAGGTGGAGTCGACGACACAATGAGAGAATTGCTTCGAAAGCTTAAAATTTTACAGCTATTTTTGGCTTTGTACCGTGCTAAAATTATTAGGATACTGATTCCTGTAGCTATTTTAGTCATTATCTATGTGTATGGAAGACACGAGATTCAGAATATTAACTTAGCTAAAATTATTCATGAATTACGCATGATGCCCGTTCATGTCGTTATTCAATTGATCATTGCTTCTTTTATAGCGGTATCTGTAATGAGTACTTATGATTATTTAATACGAAAACAATTTAAGCTTGATATCAATTGGAAAACGACTTATCGATATGCATGGATAGCCAATACATTTAATAATATGATTGGGTTCGCTGGTCTTACCGGTCTAGGACTACGTACATTACTGTATAAGAGAAGTGGCGTTCCTATGAAAACAATGGGAGCTGCTGCACTCTTTTTATCGCCTATCGTATTAGTCGGTCTATCTTTACTTGGCTGTCTTGTACTGGTCGGTGTTTTTCCTGTAGAACCTATTTTTGAACAACTTCCTTGGCTTGGTATCGGTGTATGGGGAGTTTCATTGTACTTACCGTTCTTCCTATTAATGCAACGATCTTCCCTGTTCACCAAATGGTTTCATAAGGGCGAGGGCAAGTTACCTTGGAAAGTAGTCATCGCTTCTCTAGGTTCCTCTGTTCTAGAGTGGGCTTGTGCAGGGGCATTATTTTGGTTATTCACTTTTTATGATCTGAATCATTTACCGTTTGCCCCGGTATTCGGTGTGTATATTGTAGCAGCAATTGCAGGGATTATTAGTATGGCGCCAGGTGGTATTGGAGCATTTGATCTGATCGTGTTGCTTGGACTTCAGACATTAGGTGTTGATTCATCACGTGCACTAACGATTTTGTTATTATTCCGCATTTTTTACTTTGTAGTTCCTTGGTTGATCGGTCTTGTGCTAGCTACGTTTGAGATGAGTCCGAACAGTAAACAAATGCGTGAAATGATTACAACTAGTCTGGACGCTTCACGTAACACATGGGTCAAATTCTGGGGCTGGCCTTCTCATTTCGGTCTACTTAGTGATCTAGGAGCATGGGCACTTGGAAAGTTAGTATTCACCAGTGGTATCATATTACTACTTTCTGCGGCTACCCCAGGCCTAATTGCTCGCCTACGTTTTATGGAACATGTGTTATCTTTACCTATTATGCGTTTTTCAGAACAGTTATCTGTGACTATCGGTATTATGCTTATTGTCGTATCACGTGGTATTTCAATGCGCACTCGTCGCGCTTACATATGGACAGGAGCATTGTTGTTAGCAGGTGCTATCTTCACATTTGCCAAAGGGTTCGATTACGAGGAAGCTATTATTTTACTTATTGTTGCATTGGTGCTATGGATATCTCGGGCTCGATTTAACAGTGAAAGTGCTAGTATTTCTTTACGTAGTATCTGGATTTGGGCGTTCCTTGCTTTTATCTCATCGTTATCGTATTACGTTATTGGTACACATATTCATCCAGCTATTTTGCGACATCTACCAATGCGTGCTCAACAATGGTTTTTGAACCCGCATGAATATGCAGTGACGGCCCTTGTTGGATTAATCGGTGCTTTAATTTTAATGGCATCTATATTCACATTACGCCCGCATCGCTACACAGGAATACGTCCAGATGAGGCGGGTATAGAGAAATTAACTCAATTTATTGCCAAAGAAGACGGTAATCTTTTGACTCATCTTCTCTATCTAGGAGACAAAAATTTTTATTGGGCGCAAAATGATCAAATTTTAATTCCCTATTCTCGAATGCGTCACAAATTAATTGTACTTGGCGACCCAGTTGGTAATAAAAATCTTGTCTCTGCTGCGATTCAAGAATTTCAGAGGTATGCGGATCAGTATGCATTAACCGTTGTTTTTTATCAAGCAACACCTGAATATCTATCGATCTATCATGAGAATGGTTACAAATTCTTCAAACTAGGCGAAGAAGCTTTGGTTCCTCTAACTACATTCACATTAAGTGGGAAAAGTAAGCAGAACTTGCGAACTGCTAAAAATAAATCAGATCGTGAAGGTCAAATATTTGAAGTGCTTGCCCCACCCTATCATTCAGAATTACTGTCTGAATTACGTCAGATTTCGGATGAGTGGCTAGGCGATCGTAAAGAAAAAGCTTATTCTTTAGGCTGGTTCAACGAAGCGTATATTCAACGCTCTCCCTTAACATTGCTTCGTAATTTTGAGGGTCACATTTTGGCTTTTGCAACATTAGCTCCAGCTTATGACCAAAATAAAGTGATCTCAATTGATCTGATGCGCCATTTGAATGATACACCGAATGGAACGATGGATGTGTTATTTGTACGTATAATTGAATGGGCAAAAGAACAAGGTTATTCTTATTTCAATTTGGGTATGTCTCCTCTCTCCAGTGTGGGTGAAAATCAGAATGCGCATCGTGAAGAAAAATTAGCTCGGCTGGTGTTCCGATATGGTGGGCACTGGTATGGATTTGAGGGATTGCGCCGTTACAAGGAAAAATTCTCACCTGAATGGCAAGCAAGATATTTAGCTTATCCGGCAGATATGACACTTCCAATGCTTACGCTGGATCTTGTCCGACTAGTATCTCGTCGTCCAGAACAAGTAGAGCTTCTTTAACCTTCAGAATAAATTCTTTGGATAGGCTACAGTTACGTGGACTGAAAAAATGAGGGCAATAGAAAGAAAGCAATTATTTTTCACGGTTAGATATTCGGAATTCCTTCACATCCTAAGGTGGTCATTTGACCACCTTAGGATGTTTTGACTCAACTATTCTACCTACACTCTTCTAGACATAAAAAACGTGGTTTATTGTATTAGATAACAGATAAACTAGAGGTATTGGTTGGATCAATAAAAAGATATTTAAGGATCAGAGCTTGAAAAAAAAGCTTTTTTAGCAAAAAGAATACTGTCAGTCCTACTGCTTATTAGGTTCTTCCCAATCAGTTCATGAAATATATCTTAATTTAATATGTTTAGTAGCTCTGTACAGCGACGACTTCACGGCAGCTTCGCTCTTGTTTAAAATTTTAGCTGTTTCTTTTATGGAGTATCCTTGGACTAGGCGCAATTCGAGTACAGTCCTTTGCTCGTCATTACTTACCATCAAAAGAATTCGCTCGACTTCCTCTTGAATTACAAAATCGAGGGTATCCCAGTGATAATCAAATAGTTCTCTATGTGAAGAGTATTCTCTCGTCTTTTTTCGTTTTCTTAATACATCTATAACAAGATTTTTGGCATTACTTTTCCTTCCTGTTTCGATTGCTTTTCAACAAATACTGCACCCTCAACAATACCTATTTACGTTTCATGAACATTTTTCAATAAAATTATTCGTATCTCAATGCATCTATCGGCTTCAATCTCGCTGCTTTATAAGCTGGGTATACCCCAAATAAGATACCTATACCTGCAGAGCTAAGAAACGAATATATGATCGGCGAGACCGTGAATTCAATGGTCATACGAGTTGTTGCTTCAATTATTTTAGACGCTCCTATGCCAGCAGCAACCCCAAGTATACCTCCCATTAGACCGAAAATGACTGCTTCGAACAGGAATTGAATCATAATATCTCTAGGCTTGGCGCCAATCGCTTTGCGAATACCGATTTCTCTTGTACGCTCTATAACGGAGACCATCATAATATTCATAATTCCGATTCCCCCTACCACGAGCGATATTGCGGCTACACCTCCCAGCAATTTGCTCATGATATCATCTACACCCAAAGCTGCACCTGCTGCTTCGGACAGACTCATAGTTTGAAATTGATCCGGTTCTGAGGGTTTTAGCTGATGCGTCACACGCAAGCTATCCAATATATCTGAACGAGCTTGATCCATCATAGCTGGTGACTTGGCGGAGACATCCAGGCTGGTGATATTTCTCTCACCCAGACGGTTCATCATGGTTGTAGCAGGGATGTAAATTTGATCATTTGTACTGCGGCTTAAATTCGTAACGGGCTGAGAATTCAATACTCCGATCACTTTGAAGGGGATCTGTTTAATTTGAAACGTTCGTCCCACCACGTTTTTGGTATCCCCACCAAAAAGACGTACAACCGCTTGGCTTTCCAGAATAGCAACATTCATACGTTTATCCAACTCATCGTTGGTAAATGTCCTGCCTTCAGCAAAGGAAAACTTTTTAACTTTATAAAATGAAGCGGATGTTCCTATAATAGTTGCATTATAGTTATATCGACCCCATACAACTTTTGAATTGCTCGAAATACTGGGCATTAATGCCGCAATCGAACTCTTTTGTTCCATTGCCTTGATATCAACCCACGTAAAGGAGGGCAAGTTGTCCCCATTGACTTCTTCCTCGGTCATTGGCATGGCTGGAGCAACCATAATCACGTTATTCCCTAGACTATTTATTTCCTCCTTAATACTGGCTTTAGAACCGTTTCCGATTGCCATAATGGCAATAACCGCTGCCACCCCAATAATAATACCGAGTATCGTTAAAAATGAACGCATCTTGTTGGTGGTTAAGCTATTCATTGATACACGGATCGTTTCCATCACATTCATAGGCTTATCATCCTTGATGAAATTCGTCTATTCGTAATTTGCTCATCCCGCTCAATATTGCCATCCCGAAAACTAATCAATCGTTTGGCATATTCAGCTATTTCCAGCTCATGAGTAACCAGAACTATAGTTTTTCCCAGCTCATTCAACCCTTGAAACAGTTCCATAATCTCAATACTCGTTTTCGTATCCAGTGCGCCCGTAGGTTCATCTGCCAGCAGAATAACAGGATTATTCACCAATGCTCGGGCAATGGAGACACGCTGCTGCTGACCACCAGAAAGCTCGTTAGGCTTGTTATACATCCGTTCGGCAAGGCCAACGCTTCGTAGCGCCTCCACGGCTCGTTCCCGGCGTTCCTTGGCAGGTATACCTGCATACATCATAGGTAGCTCTACATTGGCTAATGCTGTAGTTCGGGGAAGTAAATAAAATTTTTGAAACACAAAACCTAGTTTCTGATTTCTAATCTCCGAAAGTTCGTTCTCACGAGCATCCAATATGGAATACCCATCCAGGTAGTATTTTCCGGTATCCGGATGATCCAGGCAACCAATGACATTCATCATGGTAGACTTGCCCGAACCTGAGGGTCCCATAATGGCAACAAACTCACCTTCGCTAATGGATAAATTCACGCTGCGCAGAGCCTGAATCTCCTGACCGCCTACTTCATACATTTTTTTCAGTTCTTTAATTTCGATCATCGTTTTATTGGATTGAGTTTCGCTCATTGTGCCTGCCCCCCTCCACTGCCATTCGGATCAGCACTGCTGTTCTGAGGAGGAATAACAATAGTTTCGCCTTCCTTGACACCAGACTTGATTTCGGCCTGATCCGCTGTATAGACGCCTAGTTTCACCGGTCTAAATCCATAATCAGCAGGATTTGCCGCGTTCTTCGCCACATATACTCCATCTACACCACCTTCAGATCTCAATGCAAACAATGGCACAGACAGCGCGTCTTTGTGTTCAGCTAACAGAAGGGATACATCCATGTTCATCCCCGGTTGCAGCCTTATTTTTTGGCTATCCAAAGACAATTCAACTTTGTATGTAGTCACATTGGATTCCACAACTGGCTCTGGAGAAACAAAAAGGACTTCTCCTTTGAATTGCTTGTCCGGAAATGAATTGGTATGCATTGTAGCCTGAAGTCCGGTCTTCAATTTGGCGATATCACTTTCGTTAACCTTGGCACTAACCTTCATGACCCCTGTATTGGAGTTATTCATTATGATAAAAGGTGCAGTAGGACTGGTGCCCACATCGCCGTTGACCTTCAAAACCATCCCATCCCACGGCGCCGTAACCTGTAATTTATTCAGAACACTTTTCTTTTGCTCCAATTCTGTTTCGGCCTGCTGTAAAGAAGCCTGTGCAGATTGAATGTTGGAAGCTTCAGGCGGGGACTGTGCTGCCTTTAATTGAATTAAAGCGGTTTTATAACCCATTTCAGCATCTTCAATAGCCTGGTTTTGTCTGATCTGTGCCTTCTTGTATTGAAGCTCGGCATTACTCATATCCAATTTTGCCTTATCCAAGCTTTGCTTGGCCGTCGCCAGGTCACTTTCTGCGGCCGCATCATTCTGAACTAGATAAGTCTGGTCATCATAATCCTTCTGGGCTTTATCCAAGGTCACCTTGGCAACCTCTTTTTGTGCAGCGGCTTCCTCTAACTCCGTCCCGTCCTTGGCTGTTTTAATCGCCATCTGTGTCTTTAGGACATTTGCCTTCTGGAGCTCAATATCACTTTGCTTTGGTCCACGCTTGGCTTCCTCTAGCTTGGCCCTTGCAATCGCAACATTGGACTGGGCATCTTTAATTTGTAATTTGGCATCTGAATCATCTAAACGAGCTAAAACCTGGCCCGCCTTAACACTATCTCCTGCTTTGACATTGACCGCAATGAGCTTGGCACCCTCGACATTTGTAAAATTAATATTCACTTCCTTGGAAGCCTGAACGGTCCCAGTCACGGCAAGCGATTCGGTTATATTGGTTTTTTTCACCTGAACAATCTGATTCGCAGGACCCTCCACGGGCTTTTCCTGCCCCCTATTCATATAAACAGTACCACCGATTCCCACTATAATGATCAAGGCCAGAATGCCTATGATCACTTTTAATCTTCTTTTTTTTCTTAATATTTGCAATGCATCTTTTTTTACTGTTTCCGGCAATGTCATATCCCCTTAAATATATTTTTTTAAATCCTATACACTCCACGGTTTGTTTAAAGCATGTTGTAACTGTGTCATTTGAACAATCAATTCATCCATATTCCGTTCTATTTGCTTCACTTTTAACTGATTAGTAGCGACCTCCGTACCTGTGGCAAATCCCCGTTCCTTTTTTTTACGAGAAATGTTTAATACTTTATTAGCGTTCTGCAGATTACTTTGGAGTTGTTCGTATTGCTCATCATTTTGCTGTAAATTAAAGTACATACTCTTCAATGTTTCTGCCAATTGGTCTTTGGTATTTTCCAGTCCACCTTGTGCTGAATCTACATCAATCTGTTTAATTTCATAATCATCATTCCCTGAGTTCCACGTGTAATATTTAACTTCCATCTTTGCCAGCTTGACAGCCTCCTCCTGTCTCCATACCGAAGGACTCGCCGAAATGGCACGTGTCACAAGCGTATCCAAATTCGTGCTATCCATTTTTCGGTAAACAGGTCGATCCACCAGTTCATAGACCGTACCTTGCGGTTGCCCCATTTGGGTATTTAGTGAATCCATCGCTTTTTGCAACGCAGCTTTTGCAATCTCTATATTTTTTTGTGCTTCTATACGAGTCTGAATAATGCTGCTTTGATCACTTGGAGAAATTTTTCCACGGTTGGCTTTTGCCTCAGCAGCTTTTTCCTCCAATAATGCAAGCGAAAGTACATCCTCACTGCTCTTCACCTTGTTATCAGCCAGAAGTACCTCATAATAGTTCTTCATTGTAGTGTAGTCTGTCTGATCTTGGGCAAGCTCGATTTGCTTCTTGGATTCCAGATAAGAAACCGTCGATGAGGCATACCCCTTCCATGCTGAACTACTGGCCGCATCCTCTTCTCCATTACCTGTACCTGCGGGAATGAAGTCCAGATTCTTACCTGCATTTTTCAAGTTAATCCGATTGCGATCTATCGTTTGCTGGGCCTCCTTCAAGCTAAAGCTATTGGATCGCGCCCATTGCTGGGCTTGACTCAATGTTAGTTTCACACTTGCATTGGAAGCCAATTGCTGCCCCTCTGCTTGAACAAAGGACCCTGAAAAAGAACTGGTTGATAAGGCCAACAGCAATAAAATGAACATACGTTTTTTCATAGAACCCCCTCTTTCTATTTTTAAATAATTGTACAAACACATTCTTATATGAATTATCTATTGTTCTCTTTTGAGCAACTACAAATGAATCATAGACACGTGCAGATTGCTTTCTGCTTTGGCTAAAAGTATTTCGGGATGAAACGATCTAGCAATGTAATCATATGTCAGGGTTTTCTCATAAAATGAGATATGAATGAGCGTCTCTCTTTACTCAGCAGAAACATGACGCTCGCCTCCTTTCAGAGTCAGGCGATTTCTATGTCCCTGTAGGTATGATAAGGCTATGCCCGCAGATCGGTACAACAGCTCTCCGGCTAGGATACCGCCAACGACATCCGCTAGTACATGCTGCTTGACCAGCAAAGTGGACGCTATAATGACAATAGACATCGCGGTGACTGCCCAGCGAATCGTTCTTCCGAATACCCTTGCTCCACGAAGCATCAGGTAGCTGGTTAGCACATGAATGCTCGGGAAACAGTTAAACGGCTGGTCATGGCTGTACACCAACCAGACCAAACGGTTGATGACGCCTGTCTGGGCTAGATTGTCTGGACGGTGAACAGCCGTTTGGAAAAGGGCATAGACGATATAAGAAAGGATCAGCCCTCCACAGAGCGCAAGTAGCGTCCGGTAATAAGCTGTTCTGTCCTTGAACGCAAGTCCGATCAGTACAGATGCAATGAACGGGTACCAAAGAACATAAGGAATAATAAAGGACGGAACGAATGGCGTTAGGCGATCTAGATCCGTTACGAGGCTATAGACGTGTTCGGTAGGATGGTTAAGTATACCGTAGAAAATATACAATAACGGAACCACTGTAAGCCATAGAAGAGACAGCCAAGTTGAAAGGAAGGTTTGTTTTGTAGGGTGAGTCACGTTATCATCTCCTGATTAGGTTCATCTATAGCAATGAACCCATCATAATGATAAACTCTGAAGAACTTTAGAGGATTTTTCTAAAGAATTTCTTAACATTAGTTGGTAAGGGGTATTCCCTCTCGCATCTTATTTATAGGGAATCTTATCAACAATTTACGTAATAAAAAGCCTCGCCAACTTTTTTGTTGGCAAGGCTTTTTGGGTTCTTCAATCAGATCAGCTTTCTGATTTTCATGCACTTCTTGCAAACTTCGAGTCTGAATAGTGTACATATCTTCAGATTTTCTTTAGATATATCCTCGTAAAATCCTTAGATTTTTTCGTTACTATTTTTATATTGATATAAATAACAAAACGAGGAGATATGGCAATATGTTTTGGATTATTCCTTCCAGTTGTTCGGTATATCATCCCTTTATTTGTTGGGTACCCAAAAGGGAGAAATTAAATAATGGGGGAAAAACAGTTGAATATCAGTGAATGTCTACTTTTTTTGCAAGGATTTCTCACAAATCCACAACGAGTAGGAAGTGTTATACCTAGCTCCCGATTTCTAGCAGCTAAAATCGTTGAGTCTATACCATGGAATGAGGTAAAGGCAGTCGCAGAACTCGGGTCAGGTACAGGTGCTATTACACGTTTCATGAAGCCACATTTAACCGGATCAACAAGAGTGCTATTGTTCGAAAGGGATAAGAAAATGAGAGCTACTCTGAAGAAAAAATACTCGGATTTCGCGTGTCATTCAAACGCTTGCCAATTAATCAAAAAATTGAATCAAGATGACATCGGCCAGCTTGATTGTATTATTAGCGGATTGCCATTTTTTAATTTTACGAGTGAAATGCGAGAAACCTTACTCAATGAGATTATTAAGGCACTAAAACCAGAAGGGATTTTTGTCGCTTATCAGTACTCACTTCAAATGAAAAAAAAATTTGCCGAAGATTTAATCATCGAAAAAATCGAGTTCGTACCTTTCAATTTCCCTCCAGCTTTTGTATATACCTGTCGCAAAAGGGGAGGCAATAATCGGTATTAATAAACTTTTCGTAGCAATCATTGGGTTTGCCTTAATTATAGAATTTTAGTAGCCGTAATCATAAAAAGTAGGAAAGGAGCATCATGTAATGGATACAATACTTGTTGTAGGTGACGATACAGAGATTCGAGATGTCATTCACGTTTATTTGCGCAATGAAGGATACTTTGTCATAGAAGCTGCAAATGGTCTGGAAGCGTTAGATTTAATAAGATCAATCTCTTTCGAACTTGTCATCTTAGATATTAAGATGCCACAAATGGATGGCATTAATGCTTGCATTAAAATAAGGGAAATATCGAGCACCCCCATTATCATGCTATCGGGGGAGGAAGAAGATATTGGTAAAATTTCGGGTCTTACTCCCGGTGCGGACGATTACATGATAAAACCTTTTAATCCTTTAGAATTACTCGCTCGAGTAAAAGCTCATTTGCAGCGACAATCATTAATAGGAAAAGAAGAATTTAATTCTGTTATATTCATCAAAGATCTTGTGATCGATAAGAGTAAACATTCCGTTACATTGAAAGAAAATAACATTTCGCTGACCCCTCTTGAGTTTTCAATTCTAGAGTTGCTTGCAAGCCACCCTGGGCAAGTATTTAGCTTTGATAAGATTTACGAAAGCGTGTGGAAAGATCCTATTGGGTATTCCGATAATACCGTGATGGTCCATATTCGTAATTTACGAGAGAAATTAGAGGAGTTTCCCAGAGATCCTCAGTATATTAAAACAATTTGGGGAGTTGGTTATAAAATTGACTGAACATGTGCAAAAACCAAAACGAAAAAAAAGGATGATTCAGGTCAATATTTTAATCAGAATGATGCTAAGTCTCATTATCGCCACAACCATAAATAACATGCTTATTTTACTTTTACTGGATATTGGCCATGGCATGGAATCCGAGTGGCTCCTCAATTTCATTCCGTATATTTTCCCCCCCCCTGTTTATGGTTAACTTTATTATTACTTTCCTAGCTTTAACTCGACGAATCGTAAGAGACTTAATTTCGTTGGAGCAGGGGCTTCAAATTATATCCGAGGGTAATTTAAGCTATCGAGTGCCTGTCATGCGAAATGATGAGCTTGGGAGGGTTGCGTTTAATATCAACTTGATGGCGGAACGTCTACAACAGCAGATCGAAAAGGAACGTGAACTAGAAATCTCCAAGTTGGAAATGATAACAGGCATATCACACGACTTGCGTACGCCACTTACAAGCATTATTGGCTATATAGAACTCTTAAGAACAAATTCATTTCAAAATAAAGATGAATATACGCGATTTGTTCAAAACACTTATAACAAAGCTATTCATTTAAAAAAATTGCTCGATGATTTGTTTGAATATACCCGACTTACTTCGGTCGATACCCGCCTGGACCTAAATAAAATCGATGTATTCCAGCTTCTAGATCAATTAATTTTTGAATTTGAACCGATCGCTCAAGAGAACGGTATCCATATTATTAAAGACTTAGGTAACTCTCCTATTATAACCGTTATTGACAGTAAAAAAATTGCCAGAGCAATCGATAATCTACTCATGAATGCCCTTAAGTACTCTGTAAAGCCAGGAACCGTACGTATTTTAATGAAGTTGGATAATAAGCAAATTAGTATTGAGATCGAAAATAAAGGGAATCCCCTCACACAAGAGCAAGAAAATAAACTCTTCAATCGTTTTTATAAAGTAGACCATTCAAGAAGTAGTGAAGGCATTCAAACGGGAGCAGGTCTGGGCCTTTCTATTGCTAGAAACATTATTGAGTTGCATGGAGGAACCTTAACGCTCATTCATATAAATAACATATTTAAATTTACTCTTACTTTGCCTTTCGAAGGAGTTCTGACCCGTTCCATTGGATCAGAAGAAGGCCACTCCGGCAACCTTGATGTATAAGTAAAAAAACTTAAGCCCCGAACAATACTTTGTCCCGGGCTTAAGTTTTGATTTTTAGTATCCAAATTAAACTTACTCTGTTTTTTAAGTATAATCTTCGAGAGTGCTGACAGATAATGTGTTTATGTAAAACAAAAAAGCCGCGCTTTTCACGGCCGTACCATAATTAATGCTCATATATTTAGCCTGTTCATTATGCAGCTCTTTTCTCATCTACTCTCTGAAAACAATACCCCGTATATAATGCTTCAATGATAAATTCATTTAATGCCTCCAACATGTATGCAGGTGCATCCCTGTCTGCTCCAAACGTTTGCCCGCTATCATGAAGAACGATAACAGCTCCACCCCTTAGCTTGGACAGCAGCCTTTGCTTAATTTTTTGCTTGCCGCCAGAGCTCTTCCAGTCACCTACAATAACAGACCAAAGAATCATGCGAAATTGCTTCATCAGAAAAAAATCAAATAGGTTAATGACTCCCCACGGGGGCCGATAATAGAAGGCTTTCTCTCCAATAATACGATTAATGACATTGGCCGTTTTGTTTACCTGCTCGCGAACCCTCTTAGGACTCATTAAAGCATTTGACCAATGTACATAATTATGGATTCCGACAAGATGTCCTTCATTGTGCATCCGTTGGATTAAATCGGGATATTTCTCTGCTTTGCGACCAAGGACAAAAAAGGTACCCTTTATATTATATTTCTTTAATAAATCAAGCAAAAGAGGCGTAAATTCTGGGTCTGGACCGTCATCAAAAGTTAACGCAATGGGCTGCTCGCCCGTTCCCCTTTTATAAACTCCGATTCCAAATAGTCGGATTATAAGGGTCGGGATAATCGTGTATACGAGTAATGCACTAATGAGAATTATGAATGTCTGCTTCATGATCCTGCTCCTTTTTAACAGTAATAAATCCATGCTTGCCTTTTTTCTAGGAGCATATCTTTATTTCACTGGATCTATTATTCATTGCAATAGTTCCAAAAATAACTTCTAATGAAGCAAACGCGGACTCTTTAGGATGGAACTGTTTAGTATTTTCTATCATATGTTGAAGAAGTTTTGCATCATCTAGTAATTCCGATAGGCGCTCGGTTAGATCCCCAGATGTCTCTGCATGAATGGCTACCCCAGAACGAACTAAAAATTTGGCATTATCCTGTTCTTGACCAGGGATTGGTTTACAAAGTAGCATCGGCAGTTCCATAGCAATCGCCTCAAAAGTCGTGACTCCTCCTGGTTTGGTAATCATAATATCAGATATAGCCATTAACTCATGAACATAGTTAATATAACCTGTTAAATAGATGCGATGTTTGGAAATTTTCAGACTCTCATTCAATTTCATTCGAAGTTTTTCATTATGCCCACAAACAAGGATGAATTGTACAGGCTGTGACAATAGATCAAATTTCTGAATAGTAGAGCTTCCATCGCCAATCATGCCGCAACCTCCTCCCATCACAAGCACAGTAGGCATATGAGGATCTAAACCATACTTCTTAGCTGTTTTCTCTCTTTCTATGGACTGAGAAAATTGCGGGCGAATGGGAATTCCCGTATCTGCAATCCGAGTCTCTTCAACACCTAATTGAATTAAAGAATCACGTACACTTCTGGAACCCACAATATATTGATCTGTATATGGATAAATCCATGAACTATGATCCGTGTGATCGGTAATGATAGTAACAGTATGAATATCGATTGAACCATATGATTTCAACTTCGACATCACGCCTGCCGCCAAGGGGAAGGTGCATACTACAATAGCTGGCTGTATTTCATTAATCAATTTCATCATTCGTCCGATTCCTGTAGAAAAAACGGTCTTTATAATATAGGATAGGGTGTTTTGTCTCCGCGTTTTCTGATATAGATATCCATAAACTTGAGGGAATGTTTTTACGGCTTGGAGATAAACATTTCGACTCAAATGATTCATATAAGGATGGACCCATTCCATAAAATCAATAATGACAGGTTCCATATGAGGAAATCGAATTTGCATCGCATCTTGTATCGCTTGGGCTACTTGAATGTGACCATCTCCATAATTTCCGGTAAGAATCAACATTTTTTCTTTCGTTCCTTTTTTCATGGAACACAGCTCTCCTTTTCAAAAAATCAAATCTCAGAAACGTTTAAGAATTACTTTCCTTTTATGTTAAGAGAAATTGGCATAAACTGAAGGCACAGAAAGGATGCTTTCATATGCCAAAGAAACGATTCTTATTATTGATGATGAAATGAAATTCGGGATTTGGTGGGGGTATATCTGACTATGACGATTAATATTTTTAAATCAGCATTTCGCCTTATGTGAAAATCGTTTGAGCTGCTAGAATATATAGCAACAGTGAAATCATAACTTTGTTGTATTTCCTTTAAATCTATCAAAAGTGAACTTGCGAACCTTCGGCCAAATCAAAAATGTATTTAAACATGTTTCGGGTCAGTTTAAAAAAAGGGGGAAATAAAGGCTGGTCTAGCTTTAGAAAAAAATATCCCGCTTGTAATCGATTTACAAACAAATTGATACAAGTTATTACAATGGTGAAACTGAGATATGCAATGACGAGACTGAAAACTAACGCCAAAAATATCTCAAAGCAAACATTTCTTTTGCCGTTTATCAGTTTCAATTTTCTACCCAACTCCCCAAACGGTTTTTATATATCGCGGCTCTCTTGGGAGATCATCTATTTCTCGTGTAAATTCAGAATTTGAACTCCTACCGTATTATCTAAATCTCCTAAAGGTTGATTCCACACATCACGCTTTGCTCCTTTTCCGACTTTTAAGAAACATGAATATGACAATTCCTATGATTAAGGCAAGTCCCACATATATACCGTAGTGATAAATCATTGTCCCGATTGTTTCCACATGACCACCTGCAAATTGGCCAACTACAAAAAAGACAGACGTCCAAACAAGACCGGCTGTATAGGAATAAAGAATATAACGGCGAAATGACATTTTATTAATTCCGACTAAATAGGGAACAATATGCCTCACCACCGGAAAAAAGTAGCTAAAACTCAATGCAATATTTCCATATTTATTTAGAAGGTGTTCTGATGTTTGTATATGCTTCCCCAAATTTTTTTTATGGCGAAGTTTATCCAGCACCGGCGAACCGAAAAACCTGCCTAGAATATAACCAAGAGATAGCCCGGAGATAACTCCTAAATAAGTGATAATAAATGCTGGGAAATAATGGAGTAATCCTACTTTGCTAACGGCTCCGCCGGTCATAACGACAACCTCGTCCGGTATTGGCATTCCAACAATTCCGAGCCATAATGCAAAGAATAAAGCAGCATAACCAAACTGCGCAATCCAATGAATTAGTGTGTCATAACTCACTTAAATCCCCCCCTTCTTACGGCATGTATAAACAAAAGCAGGAGGAAAATTGAGGGGCACAAAATCGATTTTATCAATAGCAGATCGATTTACTCGCAGTTCGATAAAGCGTGTGATAGCTCCTGTGCCAGAACCGAATTCTGCAATTGTGCTCACATCATCCCATGACACAGATTGAACCATTTTACTCGCCAGAAACCGTGAACTGGGCAAAACACTTCCAACTCGCTTTGGATTTTTAATAAATCGTTGCAAGAACATTGCATACTGATTTGAAGTCAAATGACTCTCCCCCTTTCTTCTATTTTTTTCATTTGTTCACCAGCTTATGCAGTAAAGTTGGATAATTTCGACTTGAACCACTTGGTTGTGATAAAGGTGCCAACGGCTATCATTAGAGCAACCACGGCCAATTTAGGATCGATCAAATCTAGCAAAGCCAATATATAATGTCCAAGGAACTTGCCAAAGGTAAAGAACGTAGCGGTCCAAACAAACGCGCTGGAATACGAAATCAAAGCAAACTTCTTGTATGAGGTACCGTTTAGACCAACGAATACAGGCAAAATATACCGAATGACTGGTATGAAATGTCCAAGACACATTGCGATATCTCCGTGCTGTTCAAAAAATTTCTCTGCTTTCTGAAAGTGACGGTTGTTTTGAAACTTTAGTTTAAATTTTTCTCCAAAGATTCTGCCCGCAAAATAAGCAATTGTAATTGCTGTAAATAAGCCAGCGAGAATAACAATATATACAATCCACGGGTTTAAAGCTCCGTTGTTACTCAAAATTCCACCTGTTAGTATGGTTATTTCATTTGGAACCGGGACGCCGAATGGGCCTAGGCAGAAGGCTAAGAAAAAAAAGAGATATCCATAATGATCGACTAGCTGTAAGACGATATCACTAATCATGTTCTAACCTCCTCGTTAATGTCGATGAAAGTATATTATTATAAAAATCTTAGGAGCTTATAGGGATATTTCTAAAGAAATTCTGAAGTAATACAAAAACGCCTTTAATTCTCCCCTCCAAGCCATGGCTTGACATCTTAAACTGTTTTACGCCCAATGTAGGAAAGGTCTGATCAGCTTTTAACCAAGCTAATCAGACCTCAACTTTATCCTAACACTTTGGTAATTCTACTTCTTTAGCACTGATGGAAATTGAAAAAGAGAGAGTTCACTCTCCTATTCCCACTCGTACTAGTGAAAACATAGCTTCACATACAAGTAGAAGAAAATACACGATCTCATAAACATCCCCCTCCCAACATTATGAAGGGATACAAATTAGAGTCGCACTAGGTCTTTCTATAGCCATAAATATCATTGAGTTGCGTGGCGGAACAGTTTGCCCTTATAAAAAAGCCTTACCGACTTGGTTGGTAAGGCTTTTTGGGTTGGATGATATAGATTTTAAACCTTCTATAGATGAATCTTTAGATTTTCTTTAGAAATATACTCATTAATTCCTTAGTTTTTTTCATTATGATTTCTGTATCGAAACAATAAAGAGGTGCAGAAATAGAGAGATTGGGCCATGTGCATCGGTATGTTCTTCCCAATCGTACGATATTTTCTCCCTATGTCTTCACTTCAATTTTCTCATTTTTAATCGTTTCGGTATCCATCCGTTTCGATAAAAGAAATAAATTTGTTTAATATTTGTGCCATATTCAGCATTGTTCCTGACAATAAAAACAGTAATGGAGGAAAATCAGTTGAAACTTAATGAATACCTTTTATTTTTGCAAAGCTTTATTCACAGCCCAAAAAATGTAGGCAGCGTTATACCAAGCTCCCAGTTTCTAGCGACCAAAATGGTTAAACAAGCCCCCTGGAACGAGATTAAGGCAGTCGCAGAACTCGGATCGGGTACAGGTGCCATCACCCGCTTTATCAACGCCCAGGTGAGTGAACCCACGAAAGTGTTATTGTTTGAGATGAATGAGACTATGAGGAATAATTTACAGACAGAATACCCAGACTTCTCCTGTCATCCGAACGCTGCTCAGTTACTAGAAGCAATGAAGAAAGAGAACATTCATCAGCTGGATTGTATTTTTAGCGGACTACCTTTTTTTAATTTTGAGCGTGAATTGAGAGATACCTTGGTTGAACAGATCTATAAAGCACTCAAACCTGGAGGCTTGTTTATCGCCTTTCAATATTCGCTTCAAATGAAAAAGCAGCTTTCCGAAAAATTTATCATTGAAAAAATTGATTTAGCACCTTTCAATATCCCTCCCGCTTTCGTTTACGTCTGTCGCAAAAAGGAAACAATTTAAATGATGATGACACTTTCATTCACTCCATTAAATGTTTCGCTTATGCCTATGTAGAAAAAGTGAAGACTTTACCTTATTATCAAGATATCTATACTAGTTGCGTAATTTCAGGTACCTTAAATACCTTAATTCTACCCAGTCAAAAAAGAAGGAGCAGTCAGTAATGAATACCATTCTTGTCGTGGATGATGATTCCGAGATTCGGGATGTCATTCATGTATATCTACGTAATGAAGGATACCATGTGATTGAAGCAGCCGATGGTGAAGAAGCCCTGGATGCCATAAAGACAACACCGATTCAACTGGTTATCTTGGATGTCATGATGCCACGAATGGATGGAATCAGAGCATGCCTTAAAATAAGGGAAATATCGAATACTCCGATTATCATGCTGTCAGCCAAGGAAGAAGATATTGATAAAATTAACGGACTGACTACCGGGGCCGATGACTACATGATCAAACCGTTCAATCCATTAGAATTGCTTGCTCGCGTAAAAGCGCAGCTACGTCGTCAAACATTAATAGGAAAAGAAGAATTTAATTCCCTTATTCTTATTAAAGACCTGATCATCGATAAGAGTAAACATTCCGTAAAGTTAAAGGGCAACGAAATTTCGTTGACTCCTCTGGAGTTTGCTATTCTGGTCTTGCTTGCCAGCCATCCTGGACAGGTTTTTAGTTCGGAGCACATTTACGAAAATGTATGGAAGGCACCATATGGATTTTCTGATAATACCGTAATGGTTCATATTCGTAATTTACGAGAAAAATTAGAGCAGTTCCCAAGAGATCCTCAGTATATTAAAACGGTGTGGGGAGTTGGCTATAAAATTGAATGAACATGTACAAAAGTCAAAACGAAAAAAACGGATTCAAGTCAACATTTTAATCAGAATGGTGCTAAGTTTTATTATCGCCACTGCTATAAATGATATTCTCATTTTACTTTTCTTGAAAATTAGCAGTACTATGGAATGGCATTGGTTTCGCAATTTTTTTCCTTATCTTCTTACCCCCTTGTTTATGGTAACGTTTATTTTTACTTTTTTAGTTTTGACACGGCGAATCGTTAGAGACTTAATTACATTGGAGCAAGGGCTTCAGATTATTTCCGAAGGTAATTTAAAATATCGGGTACCTGTTGTTCGGCAAGATGAACTTGGACGGGTTGCGCTCAACATCAATCGAATGACAGAACGTTTAGAGCAACAGATTGTAAAAGAACGTGAAATAGAGAAATCCAAGATGGATTTGATCACAGGTATTTCACATGACTTGCGCACGCCTCTGACAAGCATTATCGGCTATATCGAGCTTTTAAGAACAGACTCATATCAGGATAAAGATGAATATACGCGCTTTGTTCAAAACACCTATAACAAAGCGATTCATTTGAAGAAGTTGCTCGATGACTTGTTCGAATATACTCGGCTCACTTCAGTCGATACCCACTTAAATCTGAGAAGGATCAATTTATTTCAACTCTTGGATCAATTGCTGTTCGAGTTCGAACCCATTGCTCAAGAAAACGGTGTATATATCGTAAAAGATATCGGTGACTCCCCAGTGGTTACCTCCATTGATAGCGATAAAATTGCTAGAGCAATCGATAATCTTCTCATGAACGCCTTAAAGTATTCCTTGAAGCCGGGAGGCATTTGCATTCGACTGAAAACGAGTCATGAGCAAATTACGATTGAGGTCGAAAATAAAGGAGCTCCCCTCACGCAAGATCAAGAGGAGAAGCTATTTGATCGTTTTTATAAGGTTGACCATTCAAGAAGTAGCGAAGGTATCCAAACTGGAGCAGGACTGGGTCTTTCCATCGCTAGGAATATTGTTGAGTTACATCAAGGCACCCTAACGCTCAATCATAGTCATAACGTATTTACATTCCAATTGAATTTACCTTTTGTAAACAACTCAAGTAGCTAACCGCAGTCCTTAAAGAATATTTATACAGTGGCGGATTATTATAATTTTACATCTTAATAAATCCATTTACAGCGACTCAGGATATTCCTATTTCATAACCATTTCCTCAATATACTGAATGTCGCATATAACGTGCTTAAATGATCAATTTTCTTTTTCAAAGAATTATCTCTAATAATCTGTCCATCTTTAGTCCATTGTCCATATATTTGAACTAACCGCCCTGTAGTTCGTGAGAGTTCAAGAAGAAGTGCTGTCTTCAGATGCTCTTTTTGAACTAAAGTTAGGTTATTATCCATTTTTATTTTATTAAATTCTTCTATCAAATCTCTTACTAGTTCATTATTCACTTCTTTCAATGAAGCCATTGTCTTCTCCAAGAGCTTCACGTTTCCTTTTTATCTCTTGATACCCTGGAACTAAACATACTTCGGTTTGGACATCTTTGTACTCTAATTCAGCAGATTTATAGATTGATTTTCCGCAAATAGTTAAAAAGTAGCTCAATTTATCTAAGTTTGGTTTCGCTAAATTCTTTTTCCCATTAAGTTGACCCTTGTGAACATAGTCCTTAAGCGAATCAATTATATCCACCATTAAACCGATAAACTCTTCCTTCTGATCTTCCTTAAAATTTTTTTACTCTCTCAATTAAATTGTCATAATAAACTGACAATTGGTTCTCGTTCGAGATATTTGAGACAAGTGTATTTATAAGTAACGAAAGATGTAATACGCAACAATTAGCAATAATAAGAATTTATAACAGTTTGAACTCTTCTGTCATCTAGTGAATTCAAACTATCTATTATTGGTTTAATATTAGTAGGTAATGGAACAAAGTAATCACCCCCTTCATCATATTCTTCGTAATCGAGTTCAGTTCCGTTAACGTCTTCTTTTCTAATTGTTGATTCTTCCTCTTCAATGTTATAAACCAGTTTACCAATTGCAGGTACAGGTATTATATCCTCTTCGTCTGTAATCGTTCTAACTTTATAAAGTTCCATTATCGTGCTTTATTACTTTTATTTGTTGTTCTAAGGCTTCCAAGGTATCTAGTGTCACGGGAGCCGTACAGTCTTCGTGCCATCATACGATATTAAAAAACCTAATGAGGTAAGCCTATTGTTCGTTCAATTAACCGTGAGTGAGATAATGATCTGAAAACAAAAAAACTGGCACAAAAAATATCTCGATGGATAAGCCTTGAAAAAACAGCATCATTTTATGATAAATCTAAATGGGATTTATGCAGGAAATGCAGGGTATAAAGAGAGTCTTAAAAATCTCAATTCAGCTTATTCGACCCCTTTTACAAAAAAAACTACCAAGCAGATTTGGATGGTAGTCTGTTGTGTTTTGTCGATTTTCCAATAAATTGAAATAGTTACTCAGCGGCACTTGACGTCAGATTCCTGTGGTGGATTTTTCCCTTTCATTTGGAAAAAAACACCCGGCAGGATGCGTACCGAGAGAAATACGGCATACACCCAAGCCGGGTAAGGGATTAGAAAATAATATCAATGGCCTCTAGCACATCTTGCTCCTGTTCGGATTGCCCGTTCAGGGAAATATCCTTCAACAGCACCGAAGGCTGTTCGCAAATTTGGGTGATGATCACGAGCAGGTCCTGAGCGAAATTGTCGATCAGATTGAGCGTAAACAACTTGGTGGCATATTCAAACTGCCCGTTCATTCCCTCATCCAGCAACGAGATGACCAAGGTAAGATCAAATTGGGAAACCGTATGAGTTTCCGGATAAGATTCGATCTTGATATCCCCGAAGCTTTGAACGTTATCTTCCTTGGTTTCCAAAGCAAACATGACATCGAATACAGGATTGCGGCTTTGATCTCGCGGCGCCTGCAGCTTTTTCACAAGCTCCTCGAACGGATAATCCTGGTGGTCGTAGGCCCCCAGCATCGTTTCTTTGACTTCGTTCAAGTAAGCGAGGAACGTCTTCTCCCCGGACGGATAATGGCGAATCGCCAAAGTGTTGACAAACATTCCGATGAGCGGCTCCAGGTCGGCATGTGTGCGGCCCGAAACCGGCGTGCCTACAATGAAGTCTTCTTGTCCCGAGTACTTGCTGAGCAGGATTGAATAGGCCGCCAATAACACCATATAAAGGGTGGCACCGTTCTCATCGGCGATGCGCTGCAAGCTGTCGGTCATCTGCTTGTCGATGCTGAAAGGCAGCACATCTCCCTCAAAGCTGCGAGCGGCAGGTCTGACAAAGTCCGTAGGCAGTTCAAGCGTCGGCAGTTCGCCTTCCAGCACGTCCAGCCAGTAGGCTTCCTGACGTTTCAGCCGCTCTTTTACAGGTTCGGACTGCTGCCAAGCGGCGAATTCCTTGTATTGAATCCGAAGCGGTTCCAGAGTCTCGCTGTTATACAGGCGCAGCAGCTCTTCGACGAAGATGCCCATCGACATGCCATCCGTGACGATATGATGAATGTCCAGCATGAGCAGATGCCGTTCCGCTTCCCATTCGACTAAGCCCACACGCAGCAGCGGCGGCCGCTCCAAATCAAAGACGCGTACAAAGCCGTCTACGATGCTCTTCGTTTCACTTTCCGTCGCTTTCGTATACTCGACGGCAAACTTCAAGTCCGGATAAATCCGTTGTACCGGTTCGCCGTCGACCATTTCGAAGCCGGTTCGCAAAATTTCGTGACGAGCTATCAATCCTTTGAGCGCCGCCTCGAATTGATTCCGTTCCAAACGCCCGACGAGAACCGTCATGCCGGACATGTTGTAGCTAAGCTCGGCGCCTTCCATCTGCTGCTGGATGTACAGCCGTTTTTGCACGGAGGAAAGCGGATAGTAATCCCTCTTATCCAGAACCGGAATGGAGAGGTATTCCTGCCGCTCCAATTGGCTGATCGCTTCGGCCATCGCTTCGATGGTCGAGTGCCGGAACACATCGCGCAGCGGCAGGTCCACGCTCAGCTCCTTGTGCACCTTGCTGACCAGCGTCGTCGCCCGCAGGGAGTGCCCGCCGAGGTCGAAGAAGTTGTCCGTCACGCCAATCGTGACCGGCCCGAGCACGTCCTGCCAGATGGCGACCAGTTTCGCCTCCAGTTCGGTGCGCGGCGCCACGTATTCGCGGCCTGAGCTTGCTCCCCCTTCCGGCGCCGGCAGCGCCTTCCGGTCGATTTTCCCGTTCGGCGTCAGAGGCAGGCGCTCCAGCTCCACGAAGTACGACGGGATCATGTAACCCGGCAGCTCGCTGGAGATCGCCCGTTTCAGGTCTGCCGCCGTCAGTTCGCCATCCGTTGTGTAGTACGCGCACAGCGCTTTCTGCCCGTTCGCGTCACTTCGAACCAGCACCACCGCTTCGCGCACGCCTTCCACCCGCAGCAGCTGCGACTCGATCTCGCCCGTCTCGATCCGGTAGCCCCGGATTTTCGCCTGGTTGTCGATCCGGCCGATGAAGTCCACGTTGCCGTCCTCCATCCACCGCGCCAAGTCTCCCGTGCGGTACAGCCGCTCGCCCGCGGCGAACGGACTGTCTACGAACTTCTCTTCTGTCAGCTCCGGACGGTTCAAGTACCCGCGCGCTACCCCGACTCCGCCGATAACCAACTCGCCCAGCACCCCGACCGGCACCGGGTTCAGATGCGCGTCCACGATGTAGAATTTCGCATTCAGCCACGCTTTGCCGATCGGCACATGGCCTGTCTGCGGCAGCTTCGCCAGCTCCTCGTCGTAGAAGCTTGAGTCGATCGCCGCTTCCGTCACACCGTAGGCGTTGATGATCCGGAACAACGAGCCGAAGCGTTCCTGCAAGGTCCGGTAATCCGCCACGCTGCAGCTGTCCGAGCTCGTGATCAACAGTTCCATCCAGCTCATATCCAGTTGCTGCTCGTGCACGTACTCCAGGAACGGCACGATCAGCGCCGGCGTCGATTCGAAGATGGTGACCCGCTCCCGCTCCATCCAGTGGTGCAGACGAGACGGATCGATCCGGTCGTCCTTCGGCACAATCACCATCGTGCCTCCGTTGTACAGCGTCCGCGCGATATCTCCCACGAACACGTCGAACGAGAAGCTTGCGAGCTGCAGCAGCCGCACCGGGAACTGATCCAACCGGTATTCCCGCCGGTAGCCCGCCGCCGTGTTCACCAGGCTGCGGTGCTCGATCATCACGCCCTTCGGCTTGCCCGTCGTTCCCGACGTATAGATCACGTACGCCAGATCCTCTGGACGGGCTTCATGGAAGCTGTCGATGCCAACATTCTGATGGCTCTCATCGCCGTCGTCCACAGCATCCGTCAGCTTGCCGGAGACCATGCCGGAGCCAATCGGCGCATTCGCCCGCTCCTCGCTGTACGACGCTTCGTCGTCGAGGTACAGCACCGCCGCCAGCGCCAGCTCCTCTTCGCCGAGCCAGGCTTCGGCACGCTCTCGCAGCGGCGTTTGCGTCAGCAGCACCTTCGCTCCGCTGTCTTCAAGCATGAACCGCACGCGGTCTGCCGGATAATCCGGGTCGAGCGGCACATACGCCCCGCCCGCTTTCCAGACGGCCAGCACGGCCACCAGCAAGTCCACCGAACGCTCGGCGAGAATGCCGACGATTGACTCCCGGCCGATGCCGCTTGCGCGCAGCGTAGCCGCCAAGCGGTTCGCCCGCTCGTTCAGCTTCGCATACGTCAGCCGGTCGTTCTCGTACACGACGGCCGCCTCTTCCGGCGTGCGCTCCGCCTGTTCCTCAAACAGCCGGTGGAACGCGGCCGTAGGAGCCGCCTCCGGCTGCGCCGGGTTAAACGCGCCGAGAATTTGCTCTTTTTCCGCCGGTGTCAAAATGCCCAGCTCGGCAATAGTCGCCGATGGGTTGCGAAGAATGGATTCAAGCAGCTGCAAGTAGTGAGCGGCCAATTTCTCCACCGTTTCGGTTTTATAAAGAGCAGTGGCGTATTCAAACAGATATTCCAAGCCTTCCTCGATCTCCGTGACGTCCAAGCTGAGATCGAATTTAGAAACAATTTCTTCGCTGGCATACGTCGACAAATGGAGTCCGGGAAGCTGGATTTCCAAATTCTCTGTATTCTGCAAAGCAAACATCGTATCGAACAGCGGATTGCGGCGTAAATCACGAGCCACGTTCACCTTATCCACCAGTTCCTCAAACGGATAATTCTGATGTTCAAAAGCGCCCAGCATCGTCTCCTTGATTTCCTTCAAGTAGTCAAGGAACGTCTTACCGGCAGCCGGATAACTGCGGATGGCCAGGGTATTGACGAACATCCCGATCAGCGGCTGAATGTCGCTGTGATTTCTTCCCGCAATCGGCGTACCGACCACCACGTCTTCTTGCCCTGTATATTTATGCAATAATATTGTATAACCAGCAAGCAGAACCATGTAAAGCGTTGCGCCGTTCTCGGCTGCAAGCCGTTTCAGACCCTCGCTTTTCTCGCTATGCATAAACAATTGCAGCGTGCGGCCCTCGTAGCTCTGCATAGCCGGGCGCGGATAGTCCGTCGACAATTCCAAAACCGGCAGCTCTCCGCGGAACATGTCGAGCCAGTAGGCTTCCTGCTTGGCAAGCTGAGCTTTCTGCACGTCCGATTGCTGCCATACCGCATAATCTTTGTACTGAATGCGGAGCGGCTCCAACTGCTCCCCGCTGTACAAGCGGACGAACTCTTCGATCAGTACGTCAATCGAAACGCCGTCAGATACGATATGATGCGTATCGAACATTAGAATGTGCCGGTCCGGCGCCAGTTCGGCAAGGCCTACCCGCAGAAGTGGCGGCTTCGCTAGATCAAACGGACGAACGAATTGGCGCACCGTTTCTTCCGCCTGGTCCCCGCTGATCTGCACATATTCCACCTGGAAGGCGGCTTCTTCGTAAATCCGCTGAACCGCTTCGCCTTTTACCATCTCAAAGCCGGTACGCAGCGTTTCATGACGAGCTACGAGCCCGCGGAACGCTTCTTCAAACCGCTGCCGGTCGAGCTCCCCTTCGAGCAGCATAGCTCCCGGTATGTTGTAGCTCAGCTCGGCTCCTTCCAGCTGGTTCAAGATATAGAGACGTTTCTGAGCGGAAGAGAGCGGATAATACTCGCTAGGTTCCGCAGCCGGAATAGCCGTGAACGAGCCGATCTCCAGCCGCTCCATAGCCGCGGCCATTTCCTCAACCGTCGAGTAGCGGAATACGTCGCGAAGCGGGAATTCAACGCCTAGCTCCTTATGCATTTTGCTGACAAGCGTCGTCGCCCGCAGGGAGTGTCCGCCGAGGTCGAAGAAGTTGTCCGTTACGCCTACCGCCTTCTCCCGAACAAGCACATCGTGCCAAATGGCGGCCAGCTTCGCCTCCAGTTCGGTGCGCGGCGCCACGTATTCGCGGCCTCCGCCTGCTCCCCCTTCCGGTGCCGGCAGCGCCTTCCGGTCGATCTTTCCGTTCGGCGTCAGAGGCAGGCGCTCCAGCTCCACGAAGTACGACGGGATCATGTACCCCGGCAGCTCGCTGGCAATCGCCCGCTTCAGGTCCGCCGCCGTCAAGCCTTCTTCCGCTGTATAATAAGCGCACAAAGCTTTCTGACCTTCTTGATCTTCCCTGACGACGACGACCGCTTCCTTCACGCCACCTACACTCAGCAGCTTCGCTTCGACTTCGCCCGTCTCAATCCGGTACCCCCGGATTTTCGCCTGGTTGTCGATCCGGCCGATGAAGTCCACGTTGCCGTCTTCCATCCACCGCGCCAAGTCTCCTGTGCGGTACAGCCGCTCGCCCGCGGCGAACGGGCTGTCTACGAACTTCTCTTCCGTCAGCTCCGGACGGTTCAAGTACCCGCGCGCCACTCCGACTCCGCCGATGACCAGCTCGCCCAGCACCCCGACCGGCACCGGATTCAGATGCGCGTCCACGATGTAGAATTTCGCATTCAGCCACGCTTTGCCGATCGGCACATGGCCTGTCTGCGGCAGCTTCGTCAGCGGCTCGTCGTAGAAACTTGAGTCGATCGCCGCTTCCGTCACGCCGTAGGCGTTGATGATCCGGAACAACGAGCCGAAGCGTTCCTGCAAGGTCCGGTAATCCGCCACGCTGCAGCTGTCCGAGCTCGTGATCAACAGCTCCATCCAGCTCATATCCAGCCGCTGCTCGTGCACGTACTCCAGGAACGGCACGATCAGCGCCGGCGTCGATTCGAAGATGGTGACCCGCTCCCGCTCAATCCAGTAGTGCAGACGAGACGGATCGATCCGATCGTCCTTCGGCACAATCACCATCGTGCCTCCGTTGTACAGCGTCCGCGCGATATCTCCCACGAACACGTCGAACGAGAAGCTTGCCAGCTGCAGCAGCCGCACCGGGAACTGATCCAACCGGTATTCCCGCCGGTAGCCCGCCGCCGTGTTCACCAGGCTGCGGTGCTCGATCATCACGCCCTTCGGCTTGCCCGTCGTTCCCGACGTATAGATCACGTACGCCAGGTCCTCTGGACGGGCTTCATGGAAGCTGTCGGCATTCGTCCCCTCCTCGCTGTACGAAGTTTCGTCGTCGAGGTACAGCACCGCCGCCAGCGCCAGCTCCTCTTCGCCGAGCCAGGCTTCGGCGCGCTCTCGCAGCGCCGTTTGCGCCAGCAGCACCTTCGCTCCGCTGTCTTCAAGCATGAACCGCACGCGGTCTGCCGGATAATCCGGGTCGAGCGGCACATACGCCCCGCCCGCTTTCCAGACGGCCAGCACGGCCACCAGCAAGTCCACCGAACGCTCGGCGAGAATGCCGACGATCGTCTCCCGGCCGATGCCGCTTGCGCGCAGCGTAGCCGCCAAGCGATTCGCCCGCTCGTTCAGCTCCGCATACGTCAGCCGGTCGTTCTCGTACACGACAGCTGCCGCTTCCGGCGTGCGTTCCGCCTGTTCCTCGAACAGCCGGTGGAACGCCGACGCAGGAGCCGCTTCCGGCTGCGCCGGGTTAAACGCGCCAAGAATTTGCTCTTTTTCCGCCGCCGTCAAAAGCTCCAACTGATTCACGCGGATGTTTGGGTTAGCCGCAACCTTCTCCAGTGCCCGGGCAAAATGACCGTGGATCAGCCTGATGTCTTCCTCTCTGAACGTCAGCGCATTGTACGTAAACCGCAGCAAAATATGCTCTTCCGGAATGACGGTAATGTCCAGGTCGTAGTTCGTTTGCTCCGGCGACTGGATATTAGCGATTTTCAGCGCTTCTTTGTCTCCGCCGACGACCTGCTCAATCTGTTCTTCCATCGGATAATTTTCGAAGACCATGATATGGTTGATCAAATCGCGCTTTTGCTCGCTCAGCGACTGAATTTCGAACAGCGGGAACGTTTCGTAAGCTCCCGATGCCAGCGCTTGATCCTGGGTTTTTCTCAAGATATCGGCTACCGTCTCCTCGGCTTTGCCTTGAATACGGACCGGGATCGTATTAATAAACAGGCCGATCATGCTTTCGATGCCCGGAATTTCCGCCGGACGCCCGGATACGACGGAGCCGAATACGACATCCTCGCTGTTGTTGTATACCTGCAGAACCAGTCCCCATACGGTCTGCATGAACGTATTGAGCGTCACCTGCTGCTGGCGCGCCACCCGCTCGATTTGCCCGGTCAGTTCCTTGCTGAGTTCCACATCGATTTCAGCCGCTTCAAAAGCGCCCTGCTTCAGCTGCGTTTTCTCCTGGGGCAGCTTGGTCTGCTGATCGTAACCCGCCAAATACTCGGACCAGTAACGCGAAGCTTTCGCGGCATCTTGAGCTTCCAGCCATTCGATATACCGGGAGTACGAGGTAACCGGAGGAAGCTCCAGCGTCCGCTTCTCCTGGAACGCGAAGTAGGTGTCGAACACTTCCTTGATCATGAAGGACATGCACCAGCCGTCCATCAAAATGTGATGGTGACTCCAGATCACATGGTAGGACTCGTCGCCCGTGCGCAAAACTGTCACGCGCATAAGAGAGCCTCGGGCCAAATCGAACTTGTTCGCTTTATCCGCGCTGACGAAATCGGCTATCGTCTTCTCCGGGTCTTCATCGCTTACCGAGCGAATATCTTCGAAGTACACTTCACACTTCCGCTCGCGGAATACCACTTGAATCGGCTCGTCTCTCCAGCCGGTAATAAAGTTGGTCCGCAGCGCCTCATTCCGCTGCACCAGCGTATCCAATCCTTGGGTGAAGGCTTCGACATTCAGGCTTCCGTACAGATCGAAGGTCACCTGTTCGAAGTAAGCTTCCGAATCGGCATCTAGCAGGCTGTGGAACAACATCCCTTTTTGCAGCGGAGTCAGGGTGTATACATTCTCCAGTTCGCCAAGCGCCGCCGTATGTTCGGCCAGCCGCTCCAGTTCCTCCAACGTCACATCTTGAAGCAGTACGTCGCTAGGCGTAAGCTCCGGCCGCTCTTTCGATACGCAATGGCTGATGACTTCACGCAAGCTCGAATGAAGCAGGGTGCCCAGGCGCTCTACCGTTTCCCGTTTATACTGGGTTTCCCCATAACGGATCGTGAGTTCCTGCACTCCTTCCGACACCATACCGTTGATATCGAGGACATAATCCATCACTGCATTCGGACTTGAATCGGAGCCCGGGCTGAACGGAGACGGCCTTGAGCCGCTGCTTTCGTAATCCTGGTCGAACTGACCCAAATAGTTAAAGCTGATCTCCGGCTCCAAAGCGAAGCGCTCGCCGTCACGCGGCGCCGACAAATAACGCAGGATGCCGTAGCCGATTCCTTTGTTCGGAATGCGGCGCAAGCTTTCTTTAACCTGTTTCACCTGATGACCGAGCGCCTGGGCGTGACCCGGCTCCAGAACGACAGGGAATTGGCTTGTAAACCAGCCTACCGTGCGCGTAATGTCCACATCCGGCAAAATATCTTCCCGACCGTGGCCTTCGAGATTCACCAGCACGCGTTCCCGGCCGCTCCAAGCTTGTACCGCGAGGCCAAGCGCGGCAAGCAGCAAATCGTTCATTTCCGTATGGTAAGCACGGTGTGCCTGCTTCAGCAGCTGTTCGGTTTCCTCCGCCGTCCAGCGAACGGTCACGAGCCCGCTGTCCTTCAGCTTGGATCTGCCTTGTTCAAAATCTTTCGGAAGCGGCTCATAGGTCAATTGCTCGATATGCTGCCAATACTCTCTCTCGCTTTCCATCGCCGGACCGTTCGCATAATCAGCGAGCTGTTTCGCCCACGTTTGGAATGAATCCGTTTTGAGCGGCAGACGGATCGGCTGCCCTTGCAGCGCCTGCTCATAGCCGGCAGCAAAATCCTCAAGCAGAATCCGCCAGGATACGCCGTCTACGACCAAGTGATGGATCGCGATGAGCAGGTGGTCGCCGTCGTCGCAGCGGAACAAGCCGAGCTTCACCAGCGGACCGTTTTCCAGATCGATGCTCGCTTGAATGTCATTCGCCTTAGCCTCTACCGCTTCTTTCACGTCGCCGACTCCCTTGAAATCGACAACTTCCAGATCGAACAGCGCTTCGTTCTCTCCGGCGCCGCGGTTCCAGGCGGTATAGCCGTTCTCGGTTTGGCGGTAAACCGTACGGAGAGCATCGTGATGCACGACAAGCTGACGCACCGCTTGGCGTAAAGCTTCTTCGTCAAAGCCTTGCTTGGAGAACTGCATGAACGCCTGGTTGCTGTGATGCACGTCGGCCGGATTTTGTTCAAAGAACCAGCGCTGAATCGGGGTCAAGATGACCTCTCCCGTCACTTCGGCCTGGCTTGCCGTTCTCTCCGCCGTTTGCAGCTGCAAACTAAGGGCGGAAATCGTCGGGTAATGGAACAAATCTTTCATGACCAGCTTGTACCCCGTTTGCAAAAGACGGGACGATACCTGCAAGGCCTTGATCGAATCGCCGCCGAGCGCAAAGAAATTGTCCATCGTGCCGACCTGATCCACGCCCAGCACCGACTGCCAGACCGATGCAAGTGCTTGCTCGGCAGGAGTACGAGGCGCCGTGTATGCAGCCTCGGCACGAATGCTTCCTTCCGGCACAGGCAGCGCTTTACGGTCGATCTTCCCGTTCGGCGTAAGCGGCATTTGATCCAGGCGCATGATGCGCGAAGGCACCATATGGGAAGGCAGCGCGGCGTCCAGATGGGCCACAAGCCCTTCCAGATCGAAGCTGGAATCCGCTACGACATACCCACACAAATATTTCTGCCCCCGCTCGTCCGTCCGGTCGATGACAAGCGCTTGACGCACGCCAGCAACATTTTTCATGGCCGCTTCAATTTCACCAAGCTCGATCCGATAGCCGCGAATTTTCACCTGGTTGTCGATCCGGCCGATGAAGTCCACGTTGCCGTCCGGCATCCAGCGCGCCAGGTCGCCCGTCCGGTACAGACGCTCCCCAGCGGCGAACGGGCTGTCTACGAATTTCTCCGCCGTCAAATCCGGGCGGTTCAAGTAACCGCGGGCCACACCCGCTCCGCCGATAACCAGCTCGCCCAACACCCCGATCGGCACCGGCTTCAGATTCGCATCCACGATGTAGAACTTGGCGTTCAGCCACGCTTTCCCGATCGGCACGCTGCCCGTCTTCGGCAGCTTCTCCAGCGGCTCGTCATAGAAGCTGGAGTCAATCGCCGCTTCCGTTACGCCGTAGCTGTTAATAATACGGAACTGCGAGCCGAAGCGCTCCTGCAAGGTGCGGTAATCCGCTACGCTGCACGCATCCGAGCTTGTGATCAGCAGCTGCATCGAGCTGAGGTCCAGACCCTCGGCATGCACATGCTCCATGAACGGCACGATCAGCGCCGGAGTCGATTCGAACACCGTCACGGCGTAGTCGCGAATCCAGCCGTAGAGGCGGGTTGGATCAATCCGGTCGTCCTTCGGCACGATGACCATGGTGCCGCCGTTGTACAGCGTCCGCGCAATGTCGCCGACGAACACGTCGAACGAGAAGCTGGCGAGCTGCAGCAGCCGGATCGGGAACTGATCCAGGCGGTAGTCCCGCCGGTAGCCCGCCGCCGTGTTCACCAGGCTGCGGTTTTCCACCGCCACGCCCTTCGGACGGCCCGTCGTACCGGAGGTGTAGATGACGTAAGCCAAATCGCGCGGCTTGTTCACATTCGCTGGATTCGATGCGAGATCCGCCGCTAGTACGTTCTTCTCGGCTTCTGCCGTGGCGGACGTTTCGGCGGCAGCCGTTTCCGCTTGCGCCAAAGCCTCCGCCTCTGCGCCTGCTTCGCCCACAGCCGCTTCCGCCGCTCCGAGGCTGTACGTCGCGGCGTCGTCAAGCGCAAGCACCGTTTGCAGCACTAGAGCTCCGTCGCTGCGCCAAGCTTCCGCCTGCTCCAGCAGGCGGGTCTGCGTGAGCAGCACCGACGCCCCGCTGTCCGCGAGCATATACTCGATCCGCTCCGCCGGATAGTCCGGGTCGAGCGGCACATAAGCGCCGCCCGCTTTCCATACGGCGAGCACCCCGATCAACAGCTCCGCCGAACGGCCGGCCAGAATGCCGACCACCTGCTCCGGCTTCACCCCGCGCGCCCGCAGTGCATACGCCAGACGATTCGCTTTGGCGTTCAGCTCCGCATACGTCAGCTTGCTGTCTTCGTAGACAACCGCCAGCGCTCCCGGAGTGCGCTCCGCCTGCTCCTCGAACAGCTCGTGGAACGTTCTCTCTCTCCACGACTCATCCGCTTCCAAACCTGTACCCTCTGCGGCGGGTTGCTTCGCAAGAGCCGAAGACGACACGTCAAACCCGACCAGCAAATCATGCTTTTCGCTGTCCGTCAAGATATCCAAATCCGAAATCCGTGCACCCGGCTGAGCCAGGATCGACGCCAAAAGCTGCTCGTAATGACCCGCCAGCCGGACCATCGTTTCCTGTCTAAACAACGAGGTAGCGTACTCGATCTTGCAAACCAGCTCGTTATCGGCTTCCACGATATCAAAGCTAAGATCAAACTTTGCCGTCTTTTCCTCAATGTCGAACAGCGACCATTGCAAGCCTTCCAGGGTTAAATCCAAGCTTTCGTGCTTTTGCAAAGAAAACATGGTGTCAAACAGAGGATTCCGGCTTAAATCCCGGCTCACCTGAAGAGCTTCCACCAGCTCCTCGAACGGATAGTCCTGGTGCTCGTAGGCTCCAAGCGTCGTTTCCTTCACTTCCTGCAAGTAATCCAGGAACGTCCGCTCCGCCGCCGGACCCAAGCGAAGGGCCAGCGTATTGACGAACATGCCGATAATCGGCTGCAGGTCGGCGTGAGAACGGGCGGCAATCGGAGTGCCGACCACTATATCTTCCTGTCCCGCGTATTTATGAAGCAATACGGAGTACGCAGCCAGCAGAAGCATGTACAGCGTCGCTCCCGAATCGCCGGCAAGCCGTTTGAGAGCTTCGCTTTTCTCCGCATCCAGCGTAAACGTGAGCGTTTGACCGTCAAACTGCTGGACAGCCGGGCGGGAGAAGTCGAGAGGCAGCTCAAGAACCGGAAGCTCGGAGTTGAATACCCCGCGCCAGTATTCCTCCTGCCGTTTGATGCGCTGCCGCTGCTCCTCGGATTGCTGCCAAACGGCGTAATCCTTGTATTGAATCCGCAGCTCCGGCAATTCTTCCCCATTGTAAAGCCGCACGAATTCACGCAGCAGCACGTCCATGGAAAGGCCGTCGGAACCAATATGATGAATATCCAGCGCGAGCAGGAATTTCTCTTTCTCCAGTTCGATCAGCAGGGCGCGCAGCAAAGGCGGCTGGGTCAAGTCAAAAGGCTGAATGAAGCCTTCAAGAATGGCTGCAACCTGATCTTCGCTTGCTTGAAGCTTCTCGACCTTGAAAGCTACGAGCGGGTGAATACGCTGAACCGGCTCCCCATTCACGATTTCAAATCCGGTGCGCAGCATATCGTGCCGGGCCACCAAAGTAGTCAGCGCCTTTTCCACTTTGGCCTCGTTCAAAGCCCCTCTCAATTGCAAGGCGCTTGGGAGATTATAATTCAGCTCCAAGCTATCCAGCTGGTGCAGGACGTACAGCCTTTTTTGCGCGGAGGAAACCGGATAGTACGCTTTCTCTTCCGCTTTCGGAATCGAGCTGTGCTGCGATTCTTCCAAGCTGGCAATAGCCCCGGCCATCGATTCTACCGTCATATAGCGGAACACATCGCGCAGCGGAAGTTCGACGTTCATTTCCTTCCGAATCTTGCTGACAAGGTTCGTCGCCCGCAAGGAGTGGCCTCCGAGCTCGAAGAAATTGTCCAGGACTCCAATACCGGAGTAACCCAGCACTTCCTCCCAGATCTTCACAAGCTCGGACTCCGTCCGGTTACGCGGCGCTACGTATTCGACGCCCGTTTGTATGCCGCCTTGCGGCTCCGGCAGCGCTTTGCGGTCCACTTTGCCGTTGGTCGTCAGCGGCATGCGCTCCAACTGTACGAAGTACGACGGGATCATGTACCCCGGCATTCCCTGGGCCAGCGAGGTTCTCATTTCGCTGACCGTCAGTGTCCGGTCCGCCACAAAGTAGGCGACAAGCGCCTTCTCGCCCCCCCCGTCCTGACGGGCAAGCACCACCGCTTCTTCCACGCCCTCGACGTTCAGCAGCTGCGTCTCGATTTCGTCCAGCTCGATCCGGTAACCGCGGATTTTGACCTGGTGATCGATTCGGCCCAGGTATTCGATATTGCCGTCCGGCAGCCAAGCCGCCAAGTCGCCCGAGCGGTACAGTTTCTCCCCCTCCGCAAACGGGGAATCGACGAACTTCTCCGCCGTCAGATCCGGACGGTTCAGGTATCCTCTCGCAAGGCCTTCCCCGGCCACGTACATTTCGCCCGCTACGCCGATCGGCACAGGGCGGCAGCTTTCATCAAGGACATACACGCTCAGCGTCGGGATCGGCTTACCGATATTGCTCTTCGCCGCCTCTATTTCGACCCATGTGATTTCCTTATATGTCACGTGGACCGTCGTCTCGGTAATGCCGTACATATTGATTAGCTTCGTCTCCGGGTACTTCGTCTTGAAGCCCTTGAGCAGCAGCGGACTCAGCGCTTCGCCCCCAAAGATCACATTGCGAATCCGCAAATCGTATGGATGATCCGTCAAGACCTCACGCAGCAGCTGGTAGAAGTACGTTGGTGTCTGGTTCAAAATGGTAACCTGTTCGCGGCCCAGCAGCGCCAGGAAATCGGCCGGATTTTTCGCCGTGAGCGGCGGTACGATGACCAGCTTGCCTCCGTTCAGCAGCGCTCCGTACATTTCCCAGACGGAGAAATCGAAGCAGAACGAGTGGAACAGCGTCCACGTGTCGGACGGCCCGAAGTCGAACAGGTTCTTGTCGTTGAACAGGAGCCGCACGACGTTCTTATGCTCGATCAGCGTTCCTTTCGGTCTGCCGGTCGTTCCCGACGTGTAGATGACATATGCCAGGTTATCCGGCCCGGAAATCGGCTCCAGGTTCGAAGCGTCCAGCGCACCTTCGGAGCCCGCCCCTCTGTCCCTCCAAACGAAATCATCCAATTCGAGGCGCGTTCCTGCGAAGTCAGTCTTCTCGTGCAGATGCTTTTGAATCAGCAATAACGGCGCGCCCGAATCCTCGATCATGAAGCGGATGCGCTCCTCCGGGTAGTCGGGATCGACAGGCACGTAGGCTCCGCCCGCTTTGAGAATCGCCAGAATGCCGACAACCATATCGAGCGAGCGTTCGGCCAGAATCGCTACCAGCTGGTCCGCTTCTACTCCCGTCTCCCGCAGCTTCCGCGCAAGGCGGTTGGATCGCTCGTTCAGCTCGCGGTAGGTCAGCTGCCGCTCGTTCATGACGGCGGCCACGTTGTCCGGGTAAAGCTCCGCCTGCTCTTCGAACAAGCCGTGAATCGTCTGCTGCCGCGGGTAGTCCGCCTCCGAATCGTTGAAACCGCGCACCAGCTCGCGGATTTCCTCCTCCGTGAGCATTTCCAACGAGGCAATATCCCCGTCCGGCGCTGCTGCGATGGTTTCGAGCAGCTTGTCATAATGTCTGGCGAACCGCTCCGCGGTCTCTTGTTTATACAAAGCCGTAGCGTACTCCAACCGGCATTCGAGCTGACCGTCCAGCTCCGAAATATCCAGGAGCAGCTCGAACTTGGATGTTTGGTTTTCCAGTGGATAAAACGATTGCTCCAGCCCCTCGATGACAATTTGCTCGTTCTCCGTATTTTGTAGGGAGAAGAACGTGTCAAAGAGCGGATTCCGGCCGGTCGCGCGCGGAATGTGAAGACTTACTACCAAGTCTTCGAACAAATAATTTTGGTGTTCGAAAGCCCCGAGCGTGATGTCCTTGATTTCTTCCAGGTACGAAAGGTACGGCTTGGAACGCCCCGGACGGCTGCGAATGGCCAGCGTGTTGATAAACATCCCTACGATCGGCTGCACTTCTTCCTGCGTTCTTCCGGCAATCGGCGTTCCTACGATCAGATCTTCCTGACCCGAATATTTATGCATAAGGATGGTGTAAGCCGACAGCAGCACCATGTACAGGGTCGTCCCCGTCCGTGCCGCCAGTTCTTTCAGCTTCTCCGTCCGATCTTTCTCGATATAAAACTTCACGGTTCGGCCGTCAAAGCTTTGCACCGCAGGCCGCGGGAAGTCCGTCGGTAGCTCCAAGACCGGCAACTCGCCCGACAGCTGTTCCAGCCAATACTCCTTCTGCGGCTGAAGCATCTGCCCGTAAGCTTCGGAATGCTGCCAAACGGCATAATCTTTGTATTGAATGCGCAGCGGGGTCAGCTCCTCGCCCCGATACAGGCGGCTGAACTCGTCGAAGAGCAGCGCTGTCGAAATGCCGTCCGAGACGATATGGTGCATATCGAACAGCAGAATGTGGCGATCCTCGGCGACTTCGATCAGGCCGATGCGGAGAAGTGGGGGCTTGGTCACATCAAACGGATGATAGTAAGCTTCCACCACTTGGTCCACTTCCCGCTCGCTCCCCTGGAAATAATCGACAGCAAACTCCACCTCGTCATAGATGCGCTGGACAAGCTCGCCTTGAACCTGCTCGATCCCGGTACGCAGCGTCTCATGGCGCTGAATCAGCGCCCGGAACGCGTGCTCGACGCGCGTGCGGTCCAGCTTGCCTTCGAGAAGAAGCGCCGCCGACATATTGTAGCTGCGCTCGGCCCCGTCAAGCTGGCGCAGGACGTACAGACGCTTTTGCTCGGATGAAACCGGATAGTACTCGGCCTCAGCCGCCTTTGTGATCTCATACGTCTCCTGCTGCCTTAAACCGCTGATTCTTTGGGCCAGCTGTTCGATCGTGGTGTAGCGGAAAACTTCCCGCAACGGAACCTCGACTTGCAGCTCTTTCCGAATCTTGGAAACAAGCGTGGAGGCCCGCAAGGAATGACCACCCAAGTCAAAGAAATCGTCTTGGACTCCAACTCGCGCAATACCCAGCACCTGCTGCCAAATGAGGGCAAGTCTTGTTTCCAGCGTTGTGCGAGGAGCCACATACTCACGGCCTGCTTCTACCTCTCCGGTCGGTTCAGGCAGCGCTTTACGGTCAATTTTACCGTTCGGCGTGAGCGGAAGCTTATCAAGAGACACCAGCCGGGCCGGGACCATATGGGCCGGCAGCTCTTGCTTCAATTGGGACAGCAGATCGCTCAGCTGCAAGGAAGCATCCGCCGCCACGTAGCCGCACAAATACTTTTGCCCCTGCTCATCCGTACAGTCGGTCACCACAGCCTGCTTGACGCCCGGGAAACGCAGCAGGGTCGTTTCAATTTCGCCGAGTTCGATCCGGAACCCGCGAATTTTCACCTGATAGTCGATCCGGCCGATGAAGTCGACGTTGCCGTCTTTCAGCCAGCGGGCCAAATCGCCTGTCCGGTACAGACGTTCGCCCGGCACAAATGGGCTGTCCGCAAACTTCTCGGCGGTTAGGTCCGGACGGTTCCAGTACCCGCGCGCCACCCCGGCGCCGCCGATGACAAGCTCGCCCGGAACCCCTACAGGAACCGGCTTTAACGCGGCATCGACAATGTAAAACCGGGCGTTCAGCCAAGCTTTGCCGATCGGCACATGACCCGACGGCGGCAGCTTATCCAGCGGCTCACCGTAAAAGCTGCTGTCAATGGCCGCTTCGGTAACGCCATAGCTGTTGATGATGCGGAATTGTCCGCCGAATCTTTCCTGCAGCAATCGGTAATCGGTGACACTGCAAGCATCCGAGCTGGTAATCAGCAACTGCATGGAGCTAACGTCCAGCCCTTCTTCATAAATATGCTGCATGAACGGCAGGATGAGCGCAGGCGTCGATTCGAATACCGTAATGTTTTGGTCCCGAATCCAGCCGTACAAGAGGTTCGGATCAATCCGGTCATCCTTCGGCACAATCACCATCGTGCCTCCGTTATACAGCGTCCGCGCGATGTCTCCGACGAACACGTCAAACGAGAAGCTGGCCAACTGCAGCAGCCGCACCGGAAACTGATCCAACCGGTACTCGCGACGGTACGCATCCGCCGTATTCACGAGACTACCGTGCTCGATCATGACGCCTTTCGGGCGTCCCGTCGTACCCGAGGTGTAAATCACATAAGCCAAGTCTTGCAGGGCGCTGCCGGCAGATTCAAATTCCACGGCTAAGGCATCCCCGTTATAAATCTGTTCATCGTCCATGGCATAGACAGCTTGAAGCTTCAGCCGGTCATCGGCCAACCAACCTCCGGCCCGCTCCAACAGATGACGCTGCGTAAGCAGCACCGATGCATCGCTATCGCTGAGCATGTACTCAATCCGCTCCGCCGGATAATCGGGGTCCAGCGGTACATAGGCTCCGCCGGCTTTCCAAACGGCGAGCACCCCGACCAGCAGTTCCACCGAACGCTCCGCCCAGATCCCCGTAATCGTCTCCCTTCCCACGCCCTGTTCGCGAAGGAGAGAAGCCAGCCGCTCGGCGCGTTCGTTCAATTCGCCGTAGGTCAGCTGTTTGTCCATGTAGACGACTGCCGGATGCTCCGGAATTTCCCGGGCAAACTTTTCAACATACCGATGAAACGCTTCTCCCTCGCTCAGCCCTGCCACCGGCGGGTTAAAAACGTTGAGAATGCGGTGTCTCTCCTCATCGCTCAGCAGAGAAATCTCGCGTACCGGCAGTTCGGGAGTCTGAAGAAACTGGTCCAGAACGGTTACATACTGTTCCATAATCCGATCAATCTCGGCCGTCTCGAACAGGCCGGTACGATAGGAAGCATGGAGAATTACATGGCCTTCATTCAGCATATGGTCGAAGCGCAGCAGCAAATCGTCCATCTCGTGCCTAGCGAAGTGAGCCTCCAGGCGTACCTTGATTTCTTCGTACTCCACGATTTTCAAAGGCAGATATTCCAGAGACGTGCGGAACAGCCCCGAAAGATCGTTGCGGCCGTGTTGTTCGCGTAAATCCTGGATCAATTGGTTATAAGGGTATTTCTGATACCTCAGATCCGCCGTATTTTCCTTGGAAACCGTTTGGATCAAGGAAAGCACGTGCCTGTCTGGATTCAGACGAATCCGCGTAGCCACGGTGCTGACGAACATGCCGATCGTTTCTTTTTCCTTCTTGCTGGTGCGATTGGCGAAAACCGTGCCGACCGGAACATCGGTGCTGTCGGTCAGCTTGTACAATAAGGCGTACATGGCGGACAGAAATAACGTATATAAGCTGACCTGATATTGTTCGCTAAAGGCCAGAATGCGTTCATACCGGGAACCGTCCAAAGTGATGGCCAGTTTATTGGATTCGCTGCCGATCGAGAATGGCGGATACGATTTAATGCCGGTCGTTTCAGGCAAAGTGTTGTACTTCGTCAGCCAGTATTCCTTGCCTTTTTGATAACGCTGCGATTGCTCATATTCACGCTCCGCGGAAATATAATCCAGATAGGAAGGGGCCTGGTAACTGCTGGAGATGCCTTTGCGCAGTTCCAGGTATTTTTCCATCACCGCATGCAGCAAAGCATTGACGGACAAGCCGTCGGCGATAATATGATTTACCGTCAAATTGAGCCATACTTGGCCGTTCGCAAAATGGATCATCGTAAATTGGTAGAGGTGTTCGTCGAACACGCTGGCCGGTTTTTCGCTTACTTCTTTCACCCAAGCATAGAATTGTTCGGTTGTGCCTATTTCGAGGCGGCTTATCCTAGCTTGGACATTCTCCGGCTCTTCGAACCACTGCGTTGGATTTTGCAAATCCCCGCTAATGCGGATTCGGAAAACGTCATAGGTTTTGACGATCTCTGCCGCCGCTTGCTCCAGAAGCTGTGTGTTGATCTCGCCCGTAATCTGGTAGGTCGCGGAAAGCATCGTGATGGACGTTCCCGGATTCATAATTTCCATGAACCATATTCGGCGCTGGGCTTGCGTTAATCCATATTGCTCGTTGGTATTCTCTCTCACATCGACACACTCCCGGTTTAGAGATTCTTTATAGATAGGCTTTGTACCTAGATGTCACTTAGTCACTCTTAGAAGAACCGCGCAGGCCATTCCCGGAACGGCTCCTTCGGACTTTTCCTCCTTTTTCGTGTCTACGTTTTCTGGTAACTACCGGTTATAAAGTCATACCTTGGATTACTAAAAGACTCTGTCGCATTCGCAAGCAGGAAGCCGCCCGCCGTAAAGCGGGTCTAGCCGTACAGCCGGGCGTAATAACCCCCGAGCGCCAGCAGGTCCTGATGGCGGCCCCGCTCGACGACCGTCCCTTGGTTCATGACGGTAATCAAATCCGCATGTTCCACGGTGCTGAGACGGTGGGCGATCAGAATGGTGGTGCGCCCCTTCATCAATACGTTCAGGGCCTGCTGTACCCAATGCTGGGATTCATTATCCAGCGCGGAAGTCGCTTCGTCCAGCAGCAGAATCGGGGCGTTTTTGAGAATCGCCCGGGCGATCGCAATTCGCTGCCTTTGTCCGCCCGACAACGACGCTCCTCTCTCTCCCACCGGCGTTTTATACTGTTCAGGAAGTTCCTGAATGAAATGGTGAGCGTACGCCGCTTTGGCCGCTTCGATCACTTCTTCATCCGTTGCATCCGGGTTGCCGTAGCGGATGTTTTCCTCAATCGTGCCGGTAAACAAGAACGGCTCCTGCGGAACGTATGCAATCTGCCTGCGGATTTCGTCCAGCGTGTAATGGCCGAACGGTTTGCCTTGGAGCAGGATTTCTCCGCTGTCCACAGGATAAAAGCCGAGCAGCAGCTTGATCAGCGTACTTTTGCCGCTGCCGCTGGCCCCCACGATAGCGGCGACCTGGCCGGGAAACACCTGCATGGACATGTCGACAAGCACCTTTTTATCCGCCTGATAGGAAAATTCCACATCGCGAAACTCCACCGCAGCCTCCGACACGAGCTCGCTGTGAGGAGATCCCAAACTCTCCGGTTCCTCTTCCTCTCTTAGTACCTCTTGAATCCGGTGAGCGCCTGCGAGCGAATTTTGGGTCATCGACAGAACCATCCCCAAGTTCAACAAGGCGTGCGTCAGATTCACTTGCAGAACCGCCAGGGCGGCAACGCTTCCCATTCCCATCAGTCCGTAGGCATAAAGAAGACTGCCGATGACGATAATGCCGCAGAACGTGACGTAACTGATAAAATGGTTCACCGCAGCCTGCATGCCATTCTTCTGCGCGGTTTGCCGAAGCGTCTGCGTCATTTGTTCGTTCAACGCCTCATACTGGCCGTAAATCGTGCGGATGCGGAACAGCTTCACCAATTGAATGCCGCCCATAAAATCTTTGAATTTTTCGGTCATTTTACCAAGCGTTTGCAAGCCTTGTTCGGACAAGGCGCGAATATCCCGCGCAAATTTCAGGCTGACCACGGAGGACAGCAGCAGAATGACGAAGGATACGCCGGCAAACCGCCAATCGATCAACACCATAGAGACAATGGAGCCGATGCAAAAGACAACCTGAAGCAGCAAAACGAAGTAAACCTGCGAGAATGTAAACTCAACGGTCGTTACGTCGTTGTTCACCCGTGACAGCAAGTCCCCATGGTGGGTCTGCTCCAGGAATCTCGGCCGCACCCGGCACAGCTTGTCATAAAGACGTTCGCGGATATTCAGCACAGTCAGCTCGACACTGCGCTGGTATAAGTAAATGAACCAGGGAGAAATTATATTTTCCAGGAACAGGGCCGCGCCCAAAATAATAAAGGCTTCGACCATCAGGGACGTATCTCGGGACACGGCGAAATCAACCAAGTTATGTACGACCAAACTGAAGGCGATCAGGAACAATGTCTGGGTGAGCGCCGTCACGGCCAGGCCAATGGCGTACTGGGTTTTGCGCTTGCGGTTCATAAACATCAGCAAGTAGCCGAGTTCTTTCACTTGCGAGAGCCATCCGCCCTTTTTCATGTGTACGCCACCTCCCTGCGTTCGGCAGACTCGGTAAATTCCTGGTAGTACGACTGGGCGTACAGTCCCTTCATCTCCAGCAATTGTTCATGAGTGCCCTTTTCAACAATATTCCCTTGTTCCATGACCCAAATTTCGTCGGCGTTTTGTACTGTAGAAAGCCGGTGGGCAATAACCATGGTCGTTCTCTGCTTCATCAATACGCCCAGCGCTTCCTGAACCGCGCTTTCCGACTCCGGATCAAGAGCCGACGTTGGCTCGTCCAGCAGCAGAACGGGAGCATCCTTCAGAAAAGCCCGGGCCATTGCAATGCGCTGGCGCTGCCCACCGGACAAGAAGCCTCCGCGCTCTCCGACATACGTCTGGTAGCCGCCCTCAAGCTGCATAATGAAGGAATGCGCCTGAGCAGCTTTAGCGGCTTCGATAATCTCTTCCATCGACGCTACTTCCCGCCCGTAACCGATATTTTCGGCGATCGTGCCGCTAAACAAATATGAATCCTGGGTTACCACGGAAAAATGTGACCGAAGCTGCTCCGGATCGGCGCCGTGGATCAGGCTGCCGAACACGCGGATCTCGCCCTGATCTTCCGGAAGCGGATAAAAGCCGCATACAAGCTTAAACACCGTACTCTTCCCTCCGCCGCTCGCTCCGACAAGCGCGATCGTCTTCCCTTCCGGCACCGAGAAGCTAACATTCCGCAGGATCGGGGAGCTCTCCTCATACCCGAAGGTTACGTTCTGAAACTCGATGGGGGCGGCGCTCGCTTTCGGAAGCGAACGGCCATTTTCCGTTTCGGTCGGCTGCTCGACGATTTCGGAGACCCTTCTCAGGGCACCGGTCATTTCGAACGTCCGTGTGACGAGCTCGGGAATATGCTCCAGCGGCTCCAGACACAGATTCAGCAAGTACAGGAAGGCGATCAGCTCTCCCGCGCCTAGCTGCCCTTTGTAGATCAAATAGCTTCCGTAACTGACGGCGAAAATGATCGGGCTGATCATCAGCGTGGAAAGCAGCGGGTTGACCCAGGCTTCCCGTTTTTTCACGGCCAGCTTTTTTTGAGCCGTCAATTGCAGCAGCACTTGGTAGGAGCGAGATAGCATGCCGGATAGCAGGTAGCTTTTTACAATAGGCATACCCCCAAGCGTATCCTGGAGGTTGACGTTCATTCGGCCCATGTTCGCCTGGACTTCCTCCGTCAACCGCTCCAACTGCTTGCCGATCCATTGGGAAACCAGCAGCGCTACGGGAAATAACAGCAGGCTGTACAGCATCAGCTCCCATTGGAGGTAGATCAAATAAGCGAAACAGCCGATGAACAATAGCGGATGATAAAACCACTGGGCGAGGTCCCGAATCATAAACTGCTGGATGAGCTGCAGGTCGTTGTTGATCCGCGACAACACGTCGCCGGAGTGCTGCTTTTCCAAATAGGAGATCGGGAGTTTGCCGATATGACGCATGACATGGTTGCGGATATCCTGCACCGCAGAGGCGCTGCTTCGCTCCACGCCGAAGCTCATGAAAAACTTCGCCGGCACACCGATCAAGATGACCACAAAGACCGTGTACACGATTTGCAGAACGATTGGCCCCGCCCCCTTCTCGGCCTGGGTAGTCAGCTGCTCGATCAAACTTCCCGTCCATATCTCAATAACGGCGGCGGCAATCGCGGACAAGGTACCGACGATCATCCAGCCTTTGTGACGGCTTACATAGGACATCAGCCAGCGGAACGCTTTCCAGGCGGCGTAAGCGGTTTGGCGCTTGGAAGGCGCCGCTGTGCCTTGTTCTTGAACAGACGGCTGCCGGTCAGCTTCCATGCAGTACCCCGGCCTCCGCTTCGATCTGCCGCTTGACTTGCTCTAAGATGTCCCGGATGACAACGGCCGTTTCGTCCACGCGCGCGAGTTCCAGCAATTCCTCGTGCGCGCCCTCCAGCCGGTAATCGGCGTAAGCTTGCGTCGTTGCCCCCCGCCAGGACGGCAATTGGTGCTCCAGGCGGAACGCTTCGCTGTCCTTCGCAATCAGTTCGTAAATCCGGGCCGGGATCGTGCCGGAATTAATAAGCTGCGCTTCGTACGCCAAGGTCGCTTTGACCTTCCGATGAACCCGCTCCCGCACGAGCGGGTTGCTCATTAATTCCTTCTCTTCTTCGTCGAAATCAGCAAGCATTTCTTCAAGCTCTTTCTCCGACGTTTCGGAAGGCGTCAGCGCGTCCTTAATCCACGAGTCCACCATGAGCACGTCCGTTACGGAATACCCTCTTTTCTCCATCGTTTTGGCTACCTCGAACGTCAGGTTGCCTCCGAAGCAGTAGCCGAGCAGCACGTAAGGTCCTTCCGGCTGGATGCGGACGATCTCGTCCACATAACGGTTCAGCATGGCCTTGTAATCGACGGCATCGTCGATAAAATCAATGCCGTAGAGCACGAACCGGCCGTCGAGCCTGCTTGCGAGCTCTCGATAACCGATGCCGAAGCCGCTGCCCGGAGGGAAGCAGAACACGTTCAGATCTCCTGCTTTATTCAGTTTAATGAAGGAGTCTCCTCCTTTATCCAGGCCGAGATCCCCCTCTCCGAAAGCCATGGCTTCAACTGTTACATTATGGAATTGGCGGTTCAGCGGTATCTCAAATCCCGTTTCATCATAAACGGCTTGAACGAGCCTCATCAGACTTAACGAATTGCCACCCAACTCAAAAAAGTTATCCTTTACGCCGACCTGCGGAACGCCAAGCGTATCCTGCCAGACGCGGGCGATCTTCATTTCAAGCAGCGTTCTCGGCGCGACATATTCCGCTCCTCCGACCGCGGCTTCCTCCGGCGCGGGCAGCGCTTTGCGGTCGATTTTCCCGTTCGGGGTCAGCGGCATCCGCGAAAGCTGCACGAGGTGCGAAGGAATCATATACCCCGGAAGCTGCTTGGCGAGCTCCTCCTTGAGTTCATGCGCCGCCAGCCTCGTTTCCGCGACGTAGTAAGCGACAAGCTGCTTTTGGCCGTTCGCGTCGTCGCGGTCGAGCACCTTGGCTTCTTGCACGGCGGCGATCTTCAGCAGCTGCGTCTCGATTTCGTCCAGCTCGATCCGGTACCCGCGGATTTTCACCTGATGATCGATCCGGCCCAGGTATTCGATGTTGCCGTCCGGCAGCCAAGCCGCCAAGTCGCCCGAGCGGTACAGTTTCTCCCCCTCCGCAAACGGGGAATCGACGAACTTCTCCGCCGTCAGATCCGGGCGGTTCAGGTATCCTCTCGCAAGGCCTTCCCCGGCCACGTACATTTCGCCCGCTACGCCGATCGGCACAGGGCGGCGGTTTTCATCCAGGACGTACACCCTCAGCGTCGGGATCGGCTTGCCGATATTGCTCTTCGCCGCCTCCATTTCGACCCACGTTATTTCCTTATACGTCACGTGAACCGTCGTCTCGGTAATGCCGTACATATTGATCAGCTTCGTCTCCGGGTACTTCGTTTTGAAGCCCTTGAGCAGCAGCGGACTGAGCGCTTCGCCCCCGAAGATGACGTTGCGAATCCGCAGATCGTACGGATGGTCCGCCAAGACCTTACGCAGCAGCTGGTAGAAGTACGTTGGCGTCTGGTTCAAAATCGTGACCTGTTCGCGGCCCAGCAGCGCCAGGAAATCGACCGGATTTTTCGCCGTGAGCGGCGGTACGATGACCAGCTTGCCTCCGTTCAGCAGCGCTCCGTACATTTCCCAGACGGAGAAATCGAAGCAGAACGAGTGGAAAAGCGTCCACGTGTCGGACGGCCCGAAGTCGAACAGGTTCTTGTCGTTGAACAGGAGGCGCACGACGTTCTTATGCTCGATCAGCGTTCCTTTCGGTCTGCCGGTCGTTCCCGACGTGTAGATGACATAAGCCAGGTTGCCCGGCCCGGAAATCGGCTCCAGGTTCGAAGCGTCCAGCGCATCGGCGGCGTCCGCCCCTCTGTCGCCCCAAACGAAATCGTCCAATTCGAGGCGCGTTCCTGCGAAGTCGGTCTTCTCGTGCAGATGCTTTTGAATCAGCAATAACGGCGCGCCCGAATCCTCGATCATGAAGCGGATGCGCTCCTCCGGGTAGTCGGGATCGACAGGCACGTAGGCTCCGCCCGCTTTGAGAATCGCCAGAATGCCCACAACCATATCGAGCGAGCGTTCGGCCAGAATCGCTACCAGCTGGTCCGCTTCTACTCCCGTCTCCCGCAGCTTCCGCGCAAGGCGGTTGGATCGCTCGTTCAGCTCGCGGTAGGTCAACTGCCCCTCGTTCATGACGGCGGCCACGTTGTCCGGGTAAAGCTCCGCCTGTTCTTCGAACAAGCCGTAAATCGTTTTCCCCCGCTCGAACCCGGTTTCGGTGTCATTAAATCGCTTCAGCAGCGTCTCCCTCTCGTCTGGGGACAGCACATCGGCTTGTCCGAGCTCCAGATCCGGCTGAAATAAAAGCACGGACAGCAGCCGAACAAGATGGTCGGCCGCCTGTTCCACAAATGCCCGCTCGTACCACTGCCCGTCAAAGCTTATTTCCAGCTCGATGGAATGGTTTTGGCGGTCGAAGCGAAAAACCGTATCGGCCGCCACCCGGTTGCCCAGCGGTTCCGGATGAATCGGTGCAAAGGATGCGACGGTGTTGATGATTGGTAGGCCGTCCCCCGTATAGTCCAGATGGAGCGGCTCCACCATTTTCCGAAAAGGCAGGTGCTGATGCTCCAGCGCCTCGCCGATGGAGGCTTTGATGCCCCCGAGCAGCGTTTTCAGCGTAGTCTGGTGGCTTACGGACGTCTTGATTACCAAAATGTCCTGCGGCGGCGGAGTCCCGTCAGGGTCTGCGCTATAAGAAGGCATGCCCACCAGCACTTGGTCCCGCCCGGTATATCTGAACAGCAGGCTTTTTACTCCTGCCAAAACAATCATGTACAAAGCCAAATCCGAACCGTTGGCGAGGCAAATGATTCTCTCTGAGAGTTCGCTCGGCAGAGTACGGTGAAGCAAGCCCGGCTCGGCCGCAGCTTCCCCGTCGGCGGATAATTTGGAGGATTGACTGTAGGGAAGGAAGCTCAGGCTGTCATCGGCATCAAACTTGCCGCTCCAGTACCGTTCTTCCTTTTCAAACAAAGATTTCATTTGTACCTCCCCTAAAAATGAAGTGACCGCATGCCCTGGCGCAGGTCCGAAAAAGCTTGCTTTCGGCCTGCGCGTTTACGGGCTTGGACGTTGTTCGCCGTCTTCCTTGGGATGCGCGCCGCTTTCGCTTGACGGCGGAGGCGCGCTTGTAGGATTAGAACGCGAATTCGATCGTATCGACGGCACTCTTTGCGCCTGCCGCCGGTTTATGACATTCAATCCTGCTTAGCTCAAGTTGTGGATTTTCCGCAATTTGAGACAGTACCCGCAGGTAATCCTCGGTCAAGGTGCGGATCATCGCCTCTTTGAACAGCTTGGTGGCGTAGAAGAAGCCCCCGCTCAGCGCCCCGTTGTTTTCATACATAAACAGCGTCAGATCGAACTTCGCTTCTTCCAAATGGTCAAGCTCGTAAGTCTTCAGGCTGACCCCTTCCAGCTCGGCGTCTCGTTCTTCGATATTTTGCAAGTCGAAAACGGCATCGAACAGCGGGAAGCGGCCCGGCTCCCGCTTCACATTCAAGCGCTCCACAAGCTCGTCGAATGGATAATCCTGGTTCTCAAAAGCACCCAAAGCCGTTTCCTTCACTTCTTCCAGGTAGGACAAGAACGTTTTGTCGCCCGACGGACGATTGCGGATCGCCAGCGTATTGACAAACATCCCGATGACCGCTTCCAAATCGGCGTTCGTTCTTCCCGCCACCGGGGTGCCCACGATTAAGTCCTCCTGCCCGCTGTACTTGGACAGCAGCACGGTATAAGCCGCAAGCAGCACCATGAACAGCGTGCTTTCACGCTCGGCTGCCAATTCGCGCAGCCGCGCAGAGAGAGAAGCTTCGACGTCGAACTCCAGATGCGCGCCTTCGTAGCTGCGAGCCGCAGACCGTTCGTAGTCCATCGGCAGGTCCGCCGTCGGCAGCTCGCCTTCGAAGGTTTGCAGCCAGTACGCTTCCTGCCGCCCGATCCGCTCTCGGTGGGCCTTTGACTGCTGCCAAACGACATAATCCTTGTATTGAATGCGCAGTGGCGGCAATTCTCCCCCGGCGTAGAAACTCGAGAACTCATCGATCACAATCGCCATCGATACGCCGTCGGACACCATATGGTGCATGTCGAAAAGGAGAATATGCAGGTTCGGCTCTAGCTCGATGGCCCCGGCGCGCAGCAGCGGCGGCTTGCCGAGATCAAACGGACGAACGAAGCTACGGACGATCTGCTCGATTTGAGCCGCATCCTCTTTATCCGCTTGATGATGCTCGATAGTAAAATCGACCTGCGGGTAAATCCGCTGAACCGCTTCGCCCTTCACGATTTCAAAACCGGTGCGCAGCGATTCATGCCGTGTTATCAATTTCCGCAAGGCGGCTTCCAAGCGGTCTAAATCAAACTCGCCTTCCACCTGCACCAGCTCCGGCATGTTGTAAAGCTGATCCGCTCCATCCAGCGTGTGCTGAATGAACAGCCGTTTCTGGGCGGAGGACAGAGGGTAGTACTCTCTCTCCTCAGCTTGAGGAATGGCCTCATGCTCCCGCCGTTCCATCCGTGCGATCGCCTCGGCCATCGCCGCAATCGTCGAGTGACGGAATACGTCGCGCAGCGGCAGGTTGACGTTTAATTCCTTAAATACCTTGCCCGCCAGCGTTGTCGCTCGCAGGGAGTGGCCGCCGATGTCGAAGAAGTTGTCGTGAACGCCAATCTCCTTCGCAAGCCCCAGCACCTCCTGCCAAATCGCCGCCAGCTTCGTTTCCAGCTCATTGCGCGGTGCGACGTACTCCGTTCCGCTTCCCGCTTCCCCTTCCGGCGCCGGCAGCGCCTTCCGGTTAATCTTTCCGTTCGGCGTCAGAGGCAGGCGCTCCATCTCCACGAAGTACGACGGGATCATGTAGCCCGGCAGCTCCTGCGCCAGCGCGCTGCGCAAATCGTTCACCGCCAGCTCCGCTCCGGTATCCGGCGTGTAATACGCGCATAGCGCCTTCTGCCCGTTCGCGTCACTTCGAACCAGCACCACCGCTTCGCGCACGCCTTCCACCCGCAGCAGCTGCGACTCGATCTCGCCCGTCTCAATCCGGTAGCCCCGGATTTTCGCCTGGTTGTCGATCCGGCCGATGAAGTCCACGTTGCCGTCCTCCATCCACCGCGCCAAGTCTCCTGTGCGGTACAGCCGCTCGCCCGCGGCGAACGGGCTGTCTACGAACTTCTCTTCCGTCAGCTCCGGACGGTTCAAGTACCCGCGCGCCACCCCGACTCCGCCGATGACCAGCTCGCCCAGCACCCCGACCGGCACCGGGTTCAGATACGCGTCCACGATGTAGAATTTCGCATTCAGCCACGCTTTGCCGATCGGCACATGGCCTGTCTGCGGCAGCTTCGTCAGCGGCTCGTCGTAGAAGCTTGAGTCGATCGCCGCTTCCGTCACGCCGTATGCGTTGATGATCCGGAACAACGAGCCGAAGCGTTCCTGCAAGGTCCGGTAATCCGCCACGCTGCAGCTGTCCGAGCTCGTGATCAACAGCTCCACCCGGCTCATGTCCAGTTGCTGCTCGTGCACGTACTCCAGGAACGGCACGATCAGCGCCGGCGTCGATTCGAAGATGGTGACCCGCTCCCGCTCAATCCAGTAGTGCAGACGAGACGGATCGATCCGATCGTCCTTCGGCACAATCACCATCGTGCCTCCGTTGTACAGCGTCCGCGCGATATCTCCCACGAACACGTCAAACGAGAAGCTTGCGAGCTGCAGCAGCCGCACCGGGAACTGGTCCAACCGGTATTCCCGCCGGTAGCCCGCCGCCGTGTTCACCAGGCTGCGGTGCTCGATCATCACGCCCTTCGGCTTGCCCGTCGTTCCCGACGTGTAGATCACGTACGCCAGGTCCTCCGGACGACATTCGTGCAAGTGATCATCCGCTTCCAGCGGCGCATTCGCCCGCTCGTCGCTGTACGACGCTTCGTCGTCGAGGTACAGCACCGCCGCCAGCGCCAGCTCCTCTTCGCCGAGCCAGGCTTCGGCACGCTCTCGCAGCGGCGTTTGCGTCAGCAGCACCTTCGCTCCGCTGTCTTCAAGCATGAACCGCACGCGGTCCGCCGGATAATCCGGGTCGAGCGGCACATACGCACCGCCCGCTTTCCAGACGGCCAGCACGGCCACCAGCAAGTCCACCGAACGCTCGGCGAGAATGCCGACGATCGTCTCCCGGCCGATGCCGCTTGCGCGCAGCGTGCCCGCCAAGCGGTTCGCCCGCTCGTTCAGCTCCGCATACGTAAGCCGGTCGTTCTCGTACACGACGGCCTCCGCTTCCGGCGTGCGCTCCGCCTGTTCCTCGAACAGCCAGTGGAACGCGGCCGCAGGAGCCGCTTCCGGCTGCGCCGGGTTAAACGCGCCGAGAATTTGTTCTTTTTCCTCTGCCGTCAGCAAGTTCAGCTCGGCGATCTTCGCATCCGGACGGCTTACGATCGTTACGAGCAGCTGCTCGTAATGTTTCGCCAGCCGTTCGATCGTCTCCCTTTTGTAGAGAGCCGTCGCATATTCGAAGCTGTAATCCAAGCCGCCGTTCTCCTCGCCCACATCCAAGCTGATATCAAACTTCGCGGTATCCAGTGCGCTCGGATAAGGAATCAGGCGAAGCCCTTCCAGCTCAAATTCCTCGTTCTCCGTATTCTGCATTGTAAACAGCGTGTCGAAGAGCGGATTGCGGCTTAAATCACGGGTGACTTGCACCTTGTCCACCAATTCTTCGAACGGATAGTTTTGATGCTCGAAGGCGTGGAGGGTCGTTTCTTTGACTTCGTTCAGGTATGACAGGAATGTCTTCTCCGAAGCCGGATAACTGCGGATAGCCAGCGTGTTTAAGAAAATCCCGATCAACGGCTGCACATCCCCATGATTCCTTCCGGCAATCGGCGTACCGACGATCACGTCTTCCTGACCTGAATATTTATGCAGAAGGACGTTATACGCCGCAAGCAGCACCATAAACAGCGTTGTGCCCGTTTCCGAGGCCAGCTGCTTCAGGCCGTCGGTTTTCGAAGCGTCGAAGAAAAACTCCAGCGTTTGGCCTTCGTAGCTCTGCACGGCCGGACGCGGATAGTCCGTCGGCATTTCCAGCACCGGAAGCTCGCCTTGGAACATGTCCAGCCAGTACGCCTCCTGACGCTGAAGCCGTTCCTTCTGCTCCTGCGAATGCTGCCAAACGGTGTAGTCTTTGTACTGAACGCGCAGAGGCTCCAATTGCTCGCCGCCGTACAAGCGGACGAATTCTTCAACAAAGATTTCCATCGAGACGCCGTCGGAAATAATATGATGCATGTCGTACATTAGAATATGGCGTTCCGGAGCCAGCTCGATAAGGCCTACCCTCAGCAGCGGAGGCTTCGCCAAGTCAAACGAACGGACGAAACGGCGAACCGTCTCTTCGGCCTCTTGCTCATCCACTCGATAGAACTCCACAGCAAAATTCACGTCATGGTATAACCGCTGCGATGCTTCGCCATCCACCATTTCGAACCCGGTGCGCAGCATTTCATGCCGCGCCACGAGCTTACGGAACGCTTCTTCGAACCTTGTCCGATCCAAAGCACCCTCCAGCAGCATCGCTTCCGGCATGTTGTAGCTAAGCTCCGCGCCTTCCAGTTGATTCAGGATAAAGAGACGTTTTTGAGCAAAAGATTGCGGGTACACCTCCCGGTCATCCGCCACCGGAATGGCAACGAATGTCTGCTCATCCAGCCGGGAAATGGCGGATGCCATGCTCTCGATCATGGAATGGCGGAACACGTCACGCAGCGGCAGATCCACGTTCAACTCTTTATGAATCTTGCTGACCAGCGTCGTCGCCCGCAGGGAGTGGCCGCCGATGTCGAAGAAGTTGTCGTGAATGCCAATCTCCTTCGCAAGCCCCAGCACCTCCTGCCAAATCGCCGCCAGCTTCGTTTCCAGCTCATTGCGCGGTGCGACGTACTCCGTTCCGCTTCCCGCTTCCCCTTCCGGCGCCGGCAGCGCCTTCCGGTCAATCTTTCCGTTCGGCGTCAGAGGCAGGCGCTCCAGCTCCACGAAGTACGACGGGATCATGTAGCCCGGCAGCTCCTGCGCCAGCGCGCTGCGCAAATCGTTCACCGCCAGCTCCGCTCCGGTATCCGGCGTGTAATACGCGCATAGCGCCTTCTGCCCGTTCGCGTCACTTCGAACCAGCACCACCGCTTCGCGCACACCTTCCACCCGCAGCAGCTGCGACTCGATCTCGCCCGTCTCGATCCGGTAGCCCCGGATTTTCGCCTGGTTGTCGATCCGGCCGATGAAGTCCACGTTTCCGTCCTCCATCCACCGCGCCAAGTCTCCCGTGCGGTACAGCCGCTCGCCCGCGGCGAACGGGCTGTCTACGAACTTCTCTTCTGTCAGCTCCGGACGGTTCAAGTACCCGCGCGCTACCCCGACTCCGCCGATAACCAGCTCGCCCAGCACCCCGACCGGCACCGGGTTCAGATGCGCGTCCACGATGTAGAATTTCGCATTCAGCCACGCTTTGCCGATCGGCACATGGCCTGTCTGCGGCAGCTTCGTCAGCGGCTCGTCGTAGAAGCTTGAGTCGATCGCCGCTTCCGTCACGCCGTAGGCGTTGATGATCCGGAACAACGAGCCGAAGCGTTCCTGCAAGGTCCGGTAATCCGCCACGCTGCAGCTGTCCGAGCTCGTGATCAACAGCTCCAATCGGCTCATATCCAGCCGCTGCTCGTGCACGTACTCCAGGAACGGCACGATCAGCGCCGGTGTCGATTCGAAGATGGTGACCCGCTCCCGCTCAATCCAGTAGTGCAGACGAGACGGATCGATCCGGTCGTCCTTCGGCACAATCACCATCGTGCCTCCGTTGTACAGCGTCCGCGCGATATCTCCCACGAACACGTCGAACGAGAAGCTTGCGAGCTGCAGCAGCCGCACCGGGAACTGATCCAACCGGTATTCCCGCCGGTAGCCCGCCGCCGTGTTCACCAGGCTGCGGTGCTCGATCATCACGCCCTTCGGCTTGCCCGTCGTTCCCGACGTGTAGATCACGTACGCCAGATCCTCCGGACGGGCTTCATGGAAGCTGTCGGTGCCAACATTCTGATGGCTCTCACCGCCGTCGTCCACAGCATCCGTCAGCTTGCCGGAGACCATGCCGGAGCCAATCGGCGCATTCGCCCGCTCCTCGCTGTACGACGCTTCGTCGTCCAGGTACAGCACCGCCGCCAGCGCCAGCTCCTCTTCGCCGAGCCAGGCTTCGGCACGCTCTCGCAGCAGCGTTTGCGTCAGCAGTACCTTCGCTCCGCTGTCTTCAAGCATGAACCGCACGCGGTCAGCCGGATAATCCGGATCGAGCGGCACATACGCCCCGCCCGCTTTCCAGACGGCCAGCACGGCCACCAGCAAGTTCACCGAACGCTCGGCGAGAATGCCGACGATCGTCTCCCGGCCGATGCCGCTTGCGCGCAGCGTGGCCGCCAAGCGGTTCGCCCGCTCGTTCAGCTCCGCATAGGTCAGCCGCTCGTTCTCGTACACGACGGCCGCCTCTTCCGGCGTGCGCTCCGCCTGTTCCTCGAACAGCCGGTGGAACGCTGCCACAGAAGCCGCTTCCGGCTGCGCCGGGTTAAACGCGCCGAGAATTTGCTCTTTTTCCTCTGCCGTCAACAAGTTCAGCTCGGCAATCTTCGCATCCGGACGGCTTACGATCGCCGCAAGCAAATGTCCGAAATGAGTCGACAGCCGCCGGATCGTGCTTTCTTTATAAAGAGCCGTTGCGAATTCAAAGCTGCACTCCAGGCCGCCGTTTTCTTCCGTAACATCCACACTCAGGTCGAACTTGGCCGTGCCGTATTCGCTAGGGTACGGGGACAATTTCAGCCCTTCCAGCTCAAACTCTTTATCCTCCAAGTTTTGCAGGGAGAACATCGTGTCAAACAGCGGGTTGTGGCTCAAATCCCGGCTAACCTGCACTTTATCGACGAGCTCTTCGAACGGATAATTCTGATGCTCGTAAGCGCCTAAGGTCGTTTCTTTCACTTCTTCCAGATACGACAGGAAGCTCTTCTCCGAAGCCGGATAATTGCGGAGCGCCAGCGTATTGACGAACATTCCGATCAAAGGCTGCGTGTCTCCGTGCGTTCTGCCCGCAATCGACGTTCCGACGATCAAATCGTCCTGACCTGTGTATTTATGCAAAAGCACGGTATATGCCGCAAGCAGCACCATATACAGCGTCGTTCCTCTTTGAGCGGCCAGCTGCTTCAAGCCTTCGTTCGTTGCCTCGTCCACGAAGGACGTCAGCGTTTGTCCCTCAAAGCTCTGCACGGCAGGACGCGGATAGTCCGTCGGCATTTCCAGAACCGGCAGCTCGCCCCGGTAACGGTCCAGCCAGTAAGCTTCCTCGCGTTTCAACTGCACTTTTTGCTCGTCCGACTGCTGCCATACCGCATAGTCCTTGTATTGAATGTGCAAAGGCTCTAATGACTCGCCGCCGTACAGACGAACGAGTTCCTCGACTAACACGTCCATCGAAACCCCGTCGGAGACGATATGGTGCATGTCGAACATCAGCAAATAACGTTCGGCTGCCAGCTCTACGAGCTCCGCCCGCAGCAGCGGAGGCTTCGCCAAGTCGAAAGGTCGGATGAAGTCCTGCACGACTTCAGGCGCTTCTTCCTCGCTCGTATGACGGTACTCGACGGCAAAGTCGACGCTCTCGTAAATGCGCTGTATTGCTTCGCCTTGTACGATCTCAAGGCCGGTTCGCAGTGTTTCGTGCCGTGCGATCAGTCCGCGGAAAGCCTTCTCCAGCAGGCTCCGGTCAATCGATCCTTCCAGGAGCAGCACGCCCGGCATGTTGTAGCTCTGATCGGCCCCTTCCAGCTGATTCAGGATAAACAGCCGCTTCTGAGCTGAGGAAAGCGGATAATATGCTCTTGCGCCTGCCAGCGGAATCGACGAGAACGACTGCTCTCCGATCCGGGAGATGGCAAGAGCCATCTCTTCGATCGTCGAGTAGCGGAATACGTCGCGCAGAGGCAGCTCGACGTTCATTTCCTTCTGAATCTTGCTGACAAGGTTCGTCGCCCGCAAGGAGTGGCCTCCGAGCTCGAAGAAATTGTCCAGGACTCCAATGCCAGAGTAGCCCAGCACTTCCTCCCAGATCTTCACAAGCTGGGACTCCGTCCGGTTACGCGGCGCTACGTATTCGACGCCCGTTTGTATGCCGCCTTGCGGCTCCGGCAGCGCTTTGCGGTCCACTTTGCCGTTGGTCGTCAGCGGCATACGCTCCAACTGCACGAAGTACGACGGGATCATGTACCCCGGCATTCCCTGGGCCAGCGAGGTTCTCATTTCGCTGACCGTCAGCGTTCGGTCCGCCACAAAGTAGGCGACAAGCGCCTTCTCGCCCCCCCCGTCCTGACGGGCGAGCACCACCGCTTCTTCCACGCCCTCGACGTTCAGCAGCTGCGTCTCGATTTCGTCCAGCTCGATCCGGTAACCGCGGATTTTGACCTGGTGGTCGATCCGGCCCAGGTATTCGATGTTGCCGTCCGGCAGCCAAGCCGCCAAGTCGCCCGAGCGGTACAGTTTCTCCCCCTCCGCAAACGGGGAATCGACGAACTTCTCCGCCGTCAGATCCGGACGGTTCAGGTATCCTCTCGCAAGGCCTTCCCCGGCCACGTACATTTCGCCCACTACGCCGATCGGCACAGGGCGGCGGTTTTCATCCAGGATGTACACCCTCAGCGTCGGGATCGGCTTGCCGATATTGCTCTTCGCCGCCTCCATTTCGACCCACGTGATTTCCTTATACGTCACGTGAACCGTCGTCTCGGTAATGCCGTACATATTGATCAGCTTCGTCTCCGGGTACTTCGTCTTGAAGCCCTTGAGCAGCAGCGGACTCAGCGCTTCGCCCCCGAAGATGACGTTGCGAATCCGCAGATCGTACGGATGGTCCGCCAAGACCTTACGCAGCAGCTGGTAGAAGTACGTTGGCGTCTGGTTCAAAATCGTGACCTGTTCGCGGCCCAGCAGCGCCAGGAAATCGGCCGGATTTTTCGCCGTCAGCGGCGGTACGATGACCAGCTTGCCTCCGTACAGCAGCGCTCCGTACATTTCCCAGACGGAGAAATCGAAGCAGAACGAGTGGAACAGCGTCCACGTGTCGGACGGCCCGAAGTCGAACAGGTTCTTGTCGTTGAACAGGAGCCGCACGACGTTCTTATGCTCGATCAGCGTTCCTTTCGGTCTGCCGGTCGTTCCCGACGTGTAGATGACATATGCCAGGTTGCCCGGCCCGGAAATCGGCTCCAGGTTCGAAGCGTCCAGCGCACCTTCGGAGTCCGCCCCTCTGTCGCCCCAAACGAAATCGTCCAATTCGAGGCGCGTTCCTGCGAAGTCGGTCTTCTCGTGCAGATGCTTTTGAATCAGCAATAACGGCGCGCCCGAATCCTCGATCATGAAGCGGATGCGCTCCTCCGGGTAGTCGGGATCGACAGGCACGTAGGCTCCGCCCGCTTTGAGAATCGCCAGAATGCCCACAACCATATCGAGCGAGCGTTCGGCCAGAATCGCTACCAGTTGGTCCGCTTCGACTCCCGTCTCCCGCAGCTTCCGCGCAAGGCGGTTGGATCGCTCGTTCAACTCGCGGTAAGTCAGCTGCCGCTCGTTCATGACGGCGGCCACGTTGTCCGGGTAAAGCTCCGCCTGCTCTTCGAACAATTGAACGAGCGTCTTCCCGCGCGGAAATTCCGTGGTGGTGTCGTTAAAACGTCCGAGAAGGTCGGCCTTTTCCGCCTCCGTCACTAGTTCCAGCTCGCCCACGGTAATTTCCGGGTTATCCGTCACTTGCTCCAGCAGATGGACGAGATGCCCCTTGAGCCGCTCGATGCTGTCTTTATCGAACACTTCGGCGTTAAAGTCGAACCGAATTTCGATCTCGGCTCCCGGCACCACGGTCACGTTGAAGTTATAGTTCGTCTGCTCCTCCATCTGAACGTCAGCGATCGTCAGGTCGCCGTGCTGCTGGTCGCCCGCCTGCTCCATCTGCTCGTCCACCGGATAGTTCTCGAAAGCGATGATATGGTTGATCAGGTTCTGCTTTTGCACGCTGCGGGCTTGAATTTCATACAGCGGATAGTAATCATATCGCCCGGACTCCAGCGCACGCTCTTGGAGCTTCGCCATCATATCGGCGAACACGGTGTCGGCTTCGCTCGTGACGCGGACCGGCACCGTATTGATGAACAGCCCGATCATGGACTCGATGCCCGGGATTTCCACCGGTCTTCCGGCCACGACGCTGCCGAATACGGCATCGTTTGTTCCGTTATATTTTTGCAGCATCACGCCCCAAGCGGCTTGCAACAGCGTATTGACCGTAACCAGGCGCTCTTTCGCCACCCGATCCATCCGCTCGCTCAACTCCTTGCCCAGCTCGGCGGTGACGTGATCAGCCGTAAATCTGCCGTTCAGCGCCGGTTCCTTTTGTCCCGGGAGTACAGTTTGCCCTTCATAACCTGACAGGAATGCCGTCCAATAGCCGGATGCCACCTGATCGTCCTGTTTCTCCAACCATTCGATATAGGCGCCATAATCCGATCCCTTATCTCCCGCTGGCTGCTTGCCGGATGCCAAGGTCGAGTATGTCTCAAACAGCTCCTGCGTCAGCTGCGCCAGGCACCAGCCGTCCATCAAAATATGCTGGAAACTCCACAGCACATGATAGCTTTGCTCTTCGGTGCGCAGGATCGTAACCCGAACGAGCGCGTCATGTTCCAGGTCGAAGCCGCGAAGCTTGTCATCCTCGGCCTTTTTATCCAAATACGCTTGTTTCTCGTCCACCTGCAAATGAAGCAGCTCTTCATATTCAAAGCCGACCGGCTTGTCGCGGTATATGATTTGCAGCGGCTCGCCCGCCGGTCCTTTCACAAAATTCGCCCGCAGCACCAGATGACGTTTCGCAAGCTCCATCCAGCTCCTCTCGAAAAGCTGGACGTCGAGCGCTCCCCGCATCGTAAACCGCGTCTGCTCGAAGTAAGCGGCAGTTTGCCGGTCAAGCGCGCTGTGGAACCACATGCCCTTCTGCATCGGCGTAAGCGAGTAAATATTTTCGATTTCCCCGAGATGGCCCGAGCGCTGGGCGATTTGCTCCAATTCCGCGATGGTCAAGCCTTTAAATTGCACGTCGCTCGGCGTCAATTCGGTGTTTTCTTTGCCTGCGCAGTGGGTAATGAGCTCTCGGAGACTTTGCTCAAGCCGCTGAGCGAAGGCTTCCATCGTTTCCTTGCGATACTGCTTCCGGCTGTAGCTGAGATCGAGCGATAAAGTGCCGTCCAGCACCATGCCGTTGATATCCAGCACAAAGCTGCGGGCCTGCCGGTCGCTGGCCGGGCTGCCGCTGGAATAAGAAGATATGCCGATCTCGTCCTGATTGACATCATCGTCGAACTGGCCGAGGTAGTTAAAATTAATTTCCGGCTCTGCGCCCCAAACAAAGCCATCCTCCGATTTGGAGAGATAGCGGCATACGCCGTACCCAAGCCCCTTGTTCGGAATGCGGCGCAAGCTTTCCTTGACCTGTTTAATCTGATAGGCCAAATCCCGGTCGGTTTCTGGCTCCAGGACGACCGGAAACTTGGTCGTAAACCAGCCGACTGTGCGCGTGATGTCGATATCCGTTCCGATCGATTCGCGTCCGTGTCCTTCGAGATTGATCCGCACCCGTTCGTGTCCCGTCCACTTGCGAACGGCTATGCCGAGCGCCGTTACCAAAATATCGTTCATTTCGGTGTTGTAGGCCCGGTGAACCCGCTTCAGCAGCAGCTCCGTTTCTTCGGGAGTCAAACGGACGAACAGCGATTCGCTGTCCTGCTGCGTCGTAACGTCCGCCTCCAGATCCTTCGGCACGGCCGGAACCGCAATTTGTTCCACGGCCTGCCAATAGGCCCGTTCCTTCGCCATCTCCGGGCTTTGCGCGTAAGCGGCTAACTGCTCGGACCAAGTGCGGTACGCATCCGTTTTCGCCGAGAAACGAATTTCCTCGCTTTTGCCGGCCTGCTCGTAACCCAGAGCGAAATCCTCCATCAAAATGCGCCAAGACACGCCGTCCACCACGGCATGATGAACCGCGAGCAGCAAATGATCGCCGTCCGCGCACCGGAACAGTCCCGCCTTCACGAGGGGCCCGTTCTCCAGATCGATGCCCGCTTGAATGTCCGTTGCCTTCGCTTCCACAGCCTGCGCGGTATTCTCCGCATCCTTGAAGTCGAACACGTACAGCGTGAACAGCCCGCCGTCCTGAATCGCGCGGTTCCGCGCGCTAAACCCTTGTTCCGTCTTGCGGAACACCATCCGCAAGGCGTCATGATGCTCGGCCAGCTTTTGCAGCACCTGACGCACCGTCTCTTCGTCGAAGCGTTCCTTCCGGTACAGCATCACCGACTGGTTGAAATGATGCGGGTCCGCAAAGGAGCTCTCGAAAAACCAATGCTGAATCGGCGTCAGCGCCGTTTCACCCGTTATTTCGCCCTGATCAATGGTACGTCCGATCGGTTTCACATGCAGGCTGAGCTGTGAAATAGTCGGATATTTGAACAAATCCCGGATTTCCAGCTTGTACCCGGCTTGATGAAGCCGCGAAGATACTTGAATGGACTTGATCGAGTCTCCGCCCAGCTCGAAGAAATGATCCGTTACCCCAACGCGATCGGCGTTCAATACCGCCTGCCACACATCGGCAAGCGTCCGCTCGGCTTCATTGCGGGGAGCTACGTACGCGCCGCCGGTCAGCGCGTTTCCTTCCGGAGCGGGCAAAGCCTTCCGGTCGATTTTGTCGTTCGGCGTGAGCGGCATCTGCGGAAGCTGAACAAAATGCGCCGGAATCATGTAATTCGGCAATTTTTGCGCCAGCGCGCTTCTTAGCTCGCCGAGCGTAAGCGGGCGCCCCGCGACCAGGTAAGCGCACAGTTCTTGCCCGCTTTTGCCTTCCCGCGCGATTACGATCGTCTCCTGCACGGAGTCGATCTTCAGAAGCTGCTCTTCAATCTCGCCGATCTCGATCCGGAATCCACGGATTTTCACCTGATGGTCGATCCGGCCCAAGTACTCAATATTTCCGTCTGGCAGCCAGCGGGCGAGATCTCCCGTCCGGTAAAGGCGTTCTCCCGGCGCAAACGGATGTTCCACGAACTTCTCTGCCGTCAGCTCCGGATGGTTCAGGTAACCTCTCGCAAGCCCCACGCCTGCCACGCACAGCTCGCCGTCCACTCCCGGAGGCACAAGCTGCAGGTGGGCATCCAAAATAAAAATCCGGTGATTGGCCAGCGGGCGCCCGATCGGAATGACTCTGCCCTCCGGCTGCTCCTCATCCGCATCCCAAAGCGTCGTAACAATCGAAGCTTCGGTAGGGCCGTAAGCATTGAAATAGTGGACCTTGCGTTTCCACTGCTGCACGAATTCGGCCGATACCGCCGAGCCTCCCGTTACGAGCTTCGTTAAGCTGGGAAGGCGGTCCGGGTTCAAATAAGCACTGTACGTCGGAGGCAAAATCGCCGCCGTAATCGCATGCTCGTTCATATAACTCTCGAACAGGCGGTTGTCGAGAATCGTCTCGGCCGTCGGGATGTACAAAGCCGCGCCAAAATAGAGCGCTTTGAACACTTCCCAGCAGGACGCGTCGAACGACAGGCTGGCGAATTGAACGATCCGGTCATGCTCCGTGATGCCCAGCCTGTCCGCGAACATCAGCTTCAAGCTGACCAAACCGCGATGCTCCAGCATGACCCCTTTGGGATTGCCCGTCGTACCTGACGTATAGATGACATAAGCCAGATCGTTCGGACCGCTGGCCGGCTCCAGGTTCGAGCCATCGTCGCTGTAGGCCTGCTCGTCATCCAGCGCCACCACGGTCCCTTCGAACGGCACCTGCTGCAGCAGGTGCCGTTGAGTCAGCAGCAGCTGCGCATTCGAGTTCTCCAGAATGTAGCGGATGCGTTCTTCCGGGTATTCCGGGTCGATCGGCACGTAGGCACCGCCAGCTTTCAGAACCGCCAGAATGCCAACGACCGTCTCCAGCGATCTCCTGACCATCAAGCCTACCAGCTGATTGGGCAGCACGCCGACCGATCGCAACGTCCGCGCCAGCCGGTTCGCCCGTTCGTTCAGCTCCGCGTACGAAAGCCGCCGCCCCTCAAAGACAACCGCCGTCGCTTCGGGCACCCGCTTCGCCTGCTCCTCCACGAGCTGATGAATCGTCCGATCACGGGGATAGTCCTTCTCGGTATCGTTAAAGCTTTGCAGCAATTGAAATTTCTCGTCTTCCGACAGCATGTCCGCCCGCACGATGTCCAGCTCCAACTCGTGAAGCCCCACGGCCAGCAGGCGATTCAGATGGCCGACGACCCGAGTCATAAACTCGGAGTCATATAAGTGCTCGTTATATGACAGCGCTAGCTGTATCGTCCCATCGGTTAAGCTGAATTCAAAGGAACAATCCGTGACCACATTTTGCCCGATTTCGTCCAGATGCAGCTCCTTAAGGGATACTAGCGTATGGATGACGGGTATACCGTCTGCATATTGCAGGTCCAGCTTCTCCGTCATTTTCAAGAACGGAATATGTTGATGCTGAATCGCTTCCGGCAAGGAAGTCCTCAGCTCGCTCAGAAGCGTTTTAAAAGTCGCACCCGCCGAAAGCGAGTTTTTCAAAATGACCGTATGATTAACGGATCGACGCGTCTCCGTCGGTTTCCGTACAACCGGCATGCCGACCAGAATGTCAGAAGCGCCTGTGTATTTATGCAAGAGTGACTGAACACCGGCGAGCAAAATCATAAAAGCGGCCAGCGGAGCGCCCTTGCTCATTTGAAGGACGCGCTGCGCCGCTTTTTCCGAAAGCGAACCGCCCACGGTTTTCATAATGGGCGCCAGGGAGCTTGGAGCTTTGCTGTAAGGCAGCGGCGTCAAGGTATAATCGTCGCTACCGAATTTTTCGTTCCAAAACAACGTTTCTTTTTCAAAAGCCATCTGGATCGTTCCCCTCTCTTCATCGGTAAAAGCAATCCGGCGGAGCATATGCCGCAGCAACGCTTCAGCCTCGCTCCCCGCCTTTTCAAACATGTGACAACAATGTCAATGGCTTTCGCCAGGTCACCGCTTCGCTTGCCCGTTTGATCGCATGCGGCAATCCTCTGCCTAGCAGCTGTCCCGCTCGGCTCCCATGCGTGAAAGACAACAAAGAGCATCGTTCTACGCAAGAGATGCAGCTGCTTCCGGCTCCTCTGCTTCAATATGCTTGCTGCGGACGAGCCGCCCGAAGACGGGCTTTGGTTTAACATTGGGTTCGGAATTAGATTTGGGGGTGGACAAGGGATGTTCCACCCATCGATGTTAGGCTTGCTGTAGGGTTCCGGCCGGCCAGCAGGAAGTCGACCGTACCTCCGGATTCGGCACCGGAGCTGCCTTTGTCGAAGCCTATGTTTAAGGGATATTGATACACTCTATGTACGATTTTAGTATTCCCCCGCCTGGTGTGAATAAGTAAAGATCTGGCTGCGGGGTAGTGAGCTTTTCCTGACGATTAGATGTGACAATGGTGCTGCATGAGGCTCAAAGAATGCTCCGTATGGCATAAACGGGACAGCCCTTGGATCGGCGGTGAATTCCATGCTGCCTGACGGTACCGCAGGCAGCATGGGGAGAAAATCTTCCAATGGGATGAAAACGTTATCTTAACATCAGGGCCGCACGACCCCCAGAAGGCACTTCCGTGCCTCTTGCCGGGGCGTCCACCTGCTTTCGTTACCAGCAAATCCTGGGTCTCCTGAGAGATCACCTGCTGCATACTGGACTTGATAATGTCGCAGCCGGCGACCAGATGCTCCATCGAGACGGTCAGCGGAGGCATGATCTTCAGCACGCAGTCTCCTCTGCCGGCTCTTTCAATGATGAGCCCGTTCTCGAAGCTGATCTCCGTCATCCGCTTCGCCTCGGCTTCATCCTTTCTGAACCTTCTGAAGTCATGGAGCAACATATTCTCGGCAGTCATTTTCCACAATTGTCGGTCCCCGCATGCCAGCTTGCTGGGTAGCCAGTGGACTGGTCTCTCGCACACAGCTTGGATAGGTATAAAAACCATCCAATTCTATTTTCTATCATAATTGGAAAGGTAACCTAGGTAAAATTATATCAAAATTCCGAAGAATGTATAGTAAAACTTTAGTTAAATTTGGTCAAGGTGTTAATATTTTGCCTAAAAATAGCGAATGGAGAAGAAACGCTGGGAATGGTTTTCCATCAATCGAGGAATTCGACGTGTGTCGACATTCAGGCGGGGTGCCGGCCGATTTGGGAGATCTTCCCTGTATACATTCTCTGCCGGTGCTCCGAATCCTTGCGCTTTGCGATAACTTAACATGATTACCTGACGAATTTCTGGAAGCCTGGCTGGAAACGTGACTGGATGTCAGCTGGATATTCTGCTGGAAAATCCGTTGGATACTCGGTTGGAACTGCCCGGCTGGAAGCTGGCCGTAGCGTCCGCCCGGATGGCAGCCGGCATAGTTTTGTATCCCGCCGTCTTCACTGCGCCTCTGCTAGAGTAAAGGGCAGATAAATTCTGCCCCTCCTCATCAAACCGTACGTGAGGTTTTCCCTCATACGCTTCTTGGCATACCATTTTGTGAGTCGCTGAAGGATGTACCAGTCACGTTTAGCCATCTTCCTTTGGCTGTAGGTCGTAACGTAGTAGTTACGCCAACCCTGTATTTTCGGGTTTAAGTATTCCAAATGTTCTTGGAATGATTTGTGACGCATATTCGCAGGGGCTAGTCGTTCCTTCACGACTTCCCTAATTCGCTCCTTTGCCTTACGGCACAGCCATTGTTGGGTCGTATAATATACTTGGCTTTCGGAAGTTTCGGCCTTCGTCTTTCGGTGAAGCATGCCTAGGAAGTCGAAGCCTTCTTCTCCTGTCCATAGTCCGACGATTCGCGTTTTTGTCGGGTGTAACGTTAACTCCAGACGTTCCATTATCGTTCGAATGATCTCGTATGCCCGATCCGCATCCTTCTTGGGGATATATTGGCGCTTTACGGGTTTCCCATACCCTGGCCTTTACCTTGTTTTATCCATTTTTCTATCGTGGTGGGAATCGGATATGCTTGAGCCATAATGCCCCTCCATTCACCTCGTAGTTTCTTAATGCAAAAAAAGCCCCATTGTAAAAACAAGGTGCCTGACTTTAAGATGTGTGATATATAATTTTTCAAGAGAGATTTCAGTACTAGGCTAGCTTCTTAATAAACTAACTTTCGACAAAAAAGCGTAAATTATAAAGGATGTATATTTAGTGAGATTATACCATGAATTGTGCTTTAAGGAATAAAAAAATAGGTCTTACCATCATAAATATCTTGGTTATCGAGGTTGATATACAATCGCTCAGCACGTAATTTTCACATCTTTGGTCTCCGTCGGATTATCTTAGGTTGCTTTCTTTTATTCTCCAATCCCTTTGAAAAATAACACTGCTACAGATAGTGTCGTCTTAGAGGAATCTTAAATTGGGTTGCTTTTTATGAAAAAATTTATGCATCCATTCGTCTTTCTCCAGCTTGGTCAGTATATATTTAGTCGTTATATTTTTTAACTGACGAAACCGATTAATCTCAGATTTTTTAAAGAAACCTTTTGCAGCATACTCCATCAATAACTCGTAATTAATACGCCCAGCACAAACTAAAGAATCCTCACTTAATTGATCAAGTGCATCTTTGACATTAAGCTGCGGACTTGGGATCACTACATTCAAGCTTCCAAAAGGAAGCTCTATTCTTTGAATTTCCTCTTTGACTACCCCGACTCATGGCTTCGCATGAGCTGTAGAAGGATATACGAGTGTACGCATATACTCCAAGGAGCACTAATATTCAAACCAGGACTCGTAACGAACATCTTATAGACGTCGGTGTGCCCATGGCATCAATTACATCTTGGATGGAAGATCCTATCGTAAATGGAGCGGCCCCCTTCTTCTTTAAGCCAATAGATACTTTCAAATTATGGTTGATATTACTCCACCCAATGATATGATCATTAGAGTCCAATTCCACATTTGATTCCCATAAGTCCATGAGTTTCCGATGATCGATGTCGAAGTTCCCATAACATCAATCACTTTTTGTTTCGGAGACCCTATAGTAAAAAATTAGGACTTTCTTCTTCCAGATTTATATGGATAGCCGTGTGTCCATCTCAATTGGATGGATCATATGTCTAATGTGAACTTAAAACATAACTACTGAAGGCTTTGCAATAATGAGTCCCCTTCACGGCTCCGCGAAAGTTCATTTATCTCTATACCGCTTTAACTTCAAATCAACAATTCCCTCTATTTCCTGTTTATCGCCCAGGTCTAACTTTCGAAATCCTGAGATTAATTTTGATTCAAGATCATCTAACTTAACTTGAAATAATCCACTATAAAAAGTTGCCGCCTCATCAAGTAATAACCAATCTAAATCAATATCGAAATTTAGTTTAAGGGCAATTACGGTTTCTAAGGATGGTTTGTACTTATCTTTTTCCAATTCACTTAATGTACCCTGAGAAATACCAATAGTAGATGAAAAGTCAGTTTGATTAAGCTTATTTAATTTTCTTATACTCTTTATCTTTTCACCCAAAGTCTTCATTGCTCCACCTACCATCCATAAAAATGAAATACATACTTAATTTATAATAGTTATATATATTATATATTCATTTGTATTTTAGATAAAAAAACATTTTTTTCATCGCGACAATAAGCTCTTGATTTCTCATACTGTTTTCAACAGAAACTTGGATTTCTCCTGCTTCAATTACTTAAGATACCAATTACAGGAAAGGGTTCAAAGCCCTTTGATTTGTCATGCAACTATACTCGCTCTGATTGAGCCAAAGCAGTCGCCTCCTGAATTTAATAAAAAAAGCCCGATGATACTTGCTCATCGGACTTTTGTTAAATACTTACTAAGAAGAGATATTATTGTTATTTTTCATTAATATTTAGTACACAACTTTATTGTCCGAAGACAAATTAGTGTCTATATACAATAAAGTTGAGTTCTGAATAGTGTTGATAAATCAACGTTTTTCGTTATTTCATAATAATAATAAATACAATAAAGTTGAGTTCTCAAATCATATTTAAAGCTTCTCCTTCAATTAAAAAAGTCATTTTATAATTATCCGTTATTACTTAGCCCCTCATCGGATTTTAATTTCAAAAAGTTGGCCACTGAATCAGAGAAATAAATCATATAAATAATGTAGATAAGGGGATTAATCAACGCCTCTTTTCCCCAGAGCGAAGGAAGCACAATATCCTGATCTGACAGCCCAATTTGCGACAACATTTCTTCGCCAAAGCGACTGAGAAATTTTGAATACATTGTTGCTGTATAAAAAGAATGGGTTTGTTCAACTTTATCTCTATTTAAAAAATAAAACATGTTCTTTCGGATTTTAGTAAAGCGAATGGCTCTTTGCATGTGAAGCAGGAGCCAGTTATTGTGGGCAATGGTAAACAAGTCGTTATTAATATTTGAATGAGTACAATGAAGGAATTGAAAAAACTCGCGCAAATGTTCAATCCTGGTACGTTAAACGTAGCAAGAGGGATGACATAGCTTGGAGACAATTTGTGATTTACCAGCCCCCACATATAGCTTGATTGCGCGCATAAAAACAACCTTCTCCCCACTTTTCAGGTGCCTTGTTCAAGCGCATATCTTGTAAGCTGGACACGATTTTGAAGATGCAACTTTTGCAATATAATTTTCAAATGGTTTTTAACCATAGTATAACGAGGTTCCATTTATTTGAATGCAGGCATTCAATGATACTCTTCTCTTATACTTAACCTTGCATAATACTATCAGGAAGAGTATCTCGCTTGATATGAGGATCGTAATTGGCGACCACAAGAATATCCATATGCCGCGCAGTGCTCAGTAACTTTTGGATAATTGTTCCTTCTCGTAAACGTTTCCATATGGGGCTGTCACTCTGACCAATAATGAGTTGGGTAGTATGATATTCATTAGCTCTGGCAAGAAGAACATCTGCAAGCTTATCAGAATGCCCAAGTGGCACAACTTCAAAATGCCCGCCTAGACGCACTACCAGGCTTTCGAGTTTCTCTTTTTTCATCAATTCCTCTTCATTCATCGTATCCGTTGGGTGTACATATGTGACAATCCATTGTGCCTTTAGTCGGAATGCAATTCTAAATCCCCGCCGGATTAACCTTTCTGCATTGGAACTCAGCTTGACGCATACGAAAATGACCTCCCGCTTATTCCAGGGTCCACGTAAGGAACTTTTGCGCTCCCATGCTTCCAGACGTTCATCCACATCGTCCGCAATTTCCCGAAGCGCCAGCTCCCTTAAAGCAATTAATTTTCCAATTTAAAAAAAGTTCCCCAGAGTCTGATCTATCTTCTCCCGGGCATATATCTTTCCTTCCTTCATACGGGCTTGTAGAGCCTGCGTGCCACATCGATCAGCTCGACCTCGTCAGCAAGGCGAAGAATGGAACCCGGGACGGTTTCCCTGACACGCACCCCTGTAATTTGCTCCACTGCATCATTTAAGCTCTCTAAATGCTGAACGTTAACGGTAGAAATGACAGAAATCCCAGCATTCAAAATTTCCAATACATCTTCATATCGCTTTTTGTTTTTGCTACTGGGAACGTTGGTGTGAGCCAACTCGTCGACAAGTACCAGTTCAGGATTCCGCCGGATGATTGCCCCAGTATCCATTTCTACAAGTTCTGTGCCTGAATATTTGATTTTTGTGCGCTCGATTAATGGCAGTTCTGCAACCTGCTGGATGGTTTCTTTTCGCCCATGCGTTTCCAGCAAACCAATTACAACATCAATGCCCTTTTTAAGAAGATGATTGCCCTCTTGCAGCATAGTGTAGGTTTTGCCAACTCCAGGAGCCGCACCAATAAAGACCTTGAATCTTCCCCTTTTGATTCGTCCAATTTTCTCATCCACTTCCCGTGAATTTAAGCGGTGATATAACGGTTTTTTCTTCCGATTGGTCATTTTGGCTGGCAGAATCCGCTCTCCATGGTGCTCCGCCCGATCAGCAACGATAAAGATATCCATATTTTTGGATTTTTTTTAGAATGTCATTGATGACGGAGCCTTGTCAGAAATAATGTCCCGGTTGCAGTATAACGAGCTTTCGAGCATCTTGGTGCATCTTCTTTCAATTGTTCTAGAGTTAAAGCTGCGCAAGCAGTCTTCGGCATATTTAAATAAATCAACAAAGCTTATGACTGAGACAAAATTCCTTTTACAAACAATGAGACACTGTGCTTGTAGAACTCTTCCTCGGTGACGAGTTGGGACTGATATTGCCGGTGAATCAGCTCGCTCATCTGAAATCCGTAGCACATCGAGAGAAAAGACATGGCGGCAAGACGCTCATCCTGTCTGGCTATAACTTTTTTCTTCTGCAAGCGTTCAAAATATTCAACCAGCAAGGAGTGCAGCTTCACCGGCGGATCGGCCAGCACTCTGTCCAATTCGGGAAGCATTCCTTTGTCGCGGATGCCAATCAAAATGATGTCCGCATTTTTATGGAAAAACAAACGGTACTGCTGGCTTACATTCAGCAGATCGACTTCCGGATTATCGGTCGCGTCCTCTTTTAACAGCTTCTCAAATTGCGGGATATCCGAATGTCTTTCAATGATGGCTTCCAATATGCCTTTCTTGCTTCCAAATTGCCGGAAAATCGTAGATTCATTGACTTTAGCTTCCGTTGCAATGGCTTTGGTGCTTACTCCCCGATAGCCCTTCTTTTTGATGAGCCGTGTCGCGGCTTCAATGATTCTGTCTGAAGTTTGCATTGTATTTCTCCTTTTGCATATGTTAAACCTATTCTACTACAAGTTTTGCATGTGCAGCAGGGTCGGGGTTCATCATTTTCATAAACGTTTATTTAAGGCAAATCGCTTCTTTTTTCCCAGCGGCTTGGTTCCGTAATCTTGACATGATCAGGCACCAATTGCGTGAGCGTGCCTAATTTATCAAATGTAATCTGGATTCGGTCAGAGGGCAACAGCCATTGTTCGGTCTCGATTGCGCAGCAATCCGGTATCGTCCCCATTCCTATAATCGTGCCCGGGAGCGGCGTGAAAACTTTGAGAACCTCCTCCATCACTTTTGCAGGGTGTGCAGAATACTCGGATGTGCTTCCCTTCCAGTGCAGTCTCTCCCCGATGCGTACATCCACATCCAGTACCAGCGGGTTGTCGATTTCATCCGGCGTAACCAGAAATGGTCCTATTCCTTTGCTGCGATCAAAATCTTTGCAGCGCGTCGGTCCGGTCAGCGCCTGGAAATCCGGCCACTGCACATCGCGGACAGTACTGTCGTTAAAAATAACATAACCTGCAATGCAGTTCCCCTTCCCTGTAACAAAGGCCAGCTCCGGCTCGATATCCAGGTAGGAAGTGTACGAAGGCCAATGAATCGTATCCCCATCGCCAATTAATGCATTATGGTTACACTTGTAATAACTGAAAGTTACTTTATTCGGATCTTTCTGGAATTTTTCGGTAATATTTCGTTTAAGCTCTTCTCTTTCCGACCCTGTATATTCTCTTTGCAGCAGATTTGCGCCAGCATTTCTCAGATGTCTTGGCGTCAGCCCAAAATCGATAAGCGCAGCCGGATTCGGAACCGGCGGCAGCAGTTTTACCGCTGCAATCGGGCAGATTTCATGTTCATTGAATTGATGCGACTGTTCGACAGCATATTGCATCAATTCCTTAGCGGCATCATAACTTGCCGGCAAATAATGAAGATAGCTGTCCATACATTCAAGACTGTCAACGAATGTTCCCTGCTTTTTCATGATTGCGGCAAAAGACACGACAAATTTCTCGTTAATTACAAGCCCAAACAAAGGTTCCTGGGATGTCTTGGTTTGAAAGGTTACTAGCTTCATGTTGCAGCGCCTCCATCTATGTAGTGTGATGTTGTTCTGTTACTATCATATAGCACAGAGAAAATGCATGCAAGTACATGCTTGCATTTCTGTTTTCCATTCTCTATAATAAAGACATAGTCAGTATGCCTTACCCCAAAAACATATACGCAAAGGAGAATTTTCATGAAGTATGGACATATTATCCAAAAACCTCGTGTTAAATTTTTTGAAGTTGCAGATGGCGTCTTTGCCGGTATTTCGCCGTATCGCGGCATCAGTTGGGCCAATGCCGGGTTCATCAACAAGGGTGAAGGGCTGGTGTATGACACGTTCTTCGATTTGTTCCATGCGCGGGAAATGCGGGAGGCTTTTATGGAAGTAAGCAACGGCGGCTCTCCCGCATATGTGGTGAACTCGCACTATAACAGCGACCATGCCTGGGGAAACAAAGTGTTTGAAGATGCTTGCATTATTATGCACAAGGAAGCGTCCAGAGAGCGTCTCACCGAAAATATCGCCTGGATGGACAGCGTCATTAGAAGAGGAAAGGATTCTCCGGAATCGACTTCGGGCGAGCGGTTTTTTGCAGCGGAATTTGAAGGATTCGACCTGGAAGGCGTAGATTGGGTGCTCCCGAATATTGAGATAAAGGACGATATCAACATCCGTCTTGGAGATACGGAAGTTATGATTTACAACGTAGCTCCGGCCCACTCTGACAGTGACTTACTGCTGTGGATGCCAAAAGAAAAAGTGCTGTTCGCCGGCGATGTCGTGTTTAACGGTTGTACGGCATACAGCGAAGAGGGAACCCTCAATTGGGTTAAAGTGCTTGATCGCATTATTGATGAAATTAAACCCGAAATCGTTGTTCCAGGACATGGCGCCATCTGTGGCCTGGACTTCGTGAAGGAGCAGAGAGACTACCTCCTGAATCTGATCAGCGAGTTCAACAAGCATTACAATGGCGAAATTGATTCCTTGTCCCTGACCAAGCAAATTGATATTTCCCGCTTTCTTCATTGGATTCAGCCAGAACGCTTGTATGTTACAGTGGATATCCTATTGAAAAGCAAACGAGGGTTACCACCCCTTCCAATTTGGAACGAGGTGCCTGCTAAGCTGGAAGACATGAAAGCTTTTTTGGCCGGAAAATATGGTAATCAAATCAAGCCATGGGACCCTATGAGTGTTTGGCAAGAATAGCAATTTGAAGCTAGCCTACGAAAAACAAAAAACGGCCCTGTCGCAAACGATGCGAACAGCGGCCGTTCTTTTGAATTGTTCCACGGAAATAAAATCGGCGCTTAGAACCGATTATGAAAAAAATGGAGATGGACTTATGACTTACTAGTAGAACTCTTCTAAAACGATATAACCAAAATTTGATGTTAAGTGTATTTCTCTTCTTTAAAGGGATTCCAAGACTTTTGGCGGTAGCCACCATCACTAACCTGCCCGTTAGCTTAATGACGAATCGTCAGTCTAAGACTTTATTTTCTCAATCTATATCTTTATTTTCTTAGTCTAGAACTTTGTTTTACGGTCTAATACTTTATTTTCTTTTAACATTTTTAAGGCATCTTAATAAGAAGCTTCCGGGAAAGATTAGTACCGAACAATCTTCAGCTTTATAAAATCAATAATTTCATCTCTATCTTCTTTAGTAAGTTCTCGAAACAAAGAAATAAGTTCTAGTTCCTAGGCTTCAATAGCTAAATTAAAAATAGGGTTCTTTGATACAGGCGTATCTCCAAAGATTAACCACTCTATATGGGAATTGAAGTTTTCTTTAATTGCTATAATTATATCAAGAGAGGGTCTATATTTATCTTGCTCTAGTTCACTCAACGTTCCTTGAGAAATTCCAATTGTATTTGCAAACTTTATTTGATTTAAGTTGTTTGTTTTTCTAATAGTTCGAATTCGTTGGCCTATTGTAGACCTAATTGCCCTCCTAAGCTAAAAAGATCCCGATATAATATCATCGGGATCTTTCTTGATGTTTGTAAAATAACTAGTTCCATACTTTTTTTACTGGTTCCACAGTTTTTTTATTGGTTCCATACATTCTTTTACTGGTTCCGCACTTTTTTATCACCAGACAATTAGTTTAGCATTTTACTAAAGCTTATTCTACGGTAACACTTTTCGCCAGGTTACGTGGTTTGTCAACATCATGACCCAGTGCAAGAGAAGCGTAGTAAGCCAACAGTTGGAGAGATACAACCGAAATTGCAGCAGACAGGATTGGAAGTGTCTTTGGAATGGCAAATACCTGATCCACGGACTTCAGCAACTCAACTGCGTGCTCTTCGTACGTAATCGCAAGAACATCTGCACCACGAGCCTTAACTTCCTTAATGTTGCTCACGGTTTTCTCCAACACGGATTCCTGTGTTACCAAAGCGATAACCGGAATGCCGTCTTCAATCAATGCCAGTGTACCATGCTTCAATTCACCCGCAGCATAAGCCTCGGAATGAATGTAGGAGATTTCCTTGAGCTTCAGGGAGCCTTCCTGTACTACAGCATAGTCCTGACCGCGACCAATAAAGAACAGGTGCTTGTGGCTCGCAATTTGCTCAGCATAGGCTTTGATCGCATCTGCTTTACCCAGCATCTCTTCCACTTGCTCTGGCAGAGATTCCATAGCAGCCAGCACATGAGCTACTTGCTCACCCGTTTGTGTGCCACGCACTTGAGCGAGATACAAACCAAACAGATAGAACGCAATCAACTGTGAAGAATATGCTTTAGTGGAGGCTACGGCAATTTCCGGTCCTGCCAGTGTAACCAACACATCATCTGCATCACGGGCAATGGAGCTGCCGACTACGTTGGTAATCGCCAGTACATGAGCGCCATTTGCTTGTGCTTCACGCAGTGCTGCCAACGTGTCAGCAGTTTCACCGGATTGGCTCACTACGATCACCAATGTCTCTGGTGTTACGATAGGTGAACGATAACGATATTCGGAAGCCACATCGTTTTCTACCGGTATACGAGCCAGACTTTCAATAACTGTACGACCAATCAAACCAGCATTGTAAGCTGTACCACACGCAACAATTTGAATGTTGCGGATATTTTTAATTTGTTCTTCTGTCAGCTTCAGCTCAGGAAGAACAACTTTTTTAGTATCTTTATCGATACGGCCCAACATTGTGTCACGATAAGCCTTAGGCTGCTCGTGAATTTCTTTCAGCATGAAATGCTCATAGCCGCCTTTTTCTGCTGTTACAGCATCCCATTCGACATGAATCATTTCCCGAGAAATAAATTGGCCTTCGATTGTCATTAATTCGACAGCATCACTGGTCAAAACAGCCATTTCGCCATCGTTCAAAATAAATACATTGCGTGTATATTTCAGAATAGCCGGAATGTCGGAACCGATAAAGTTCTCGCCTTCTCCCACACCAATAACCAGCGGGCTAGCTTGACGAACAGCAACCAGCTTATTAGGCTCATGCTCTGTCAGCACACCCAGTGCAAAAGCACCGCGCATAAAGGTAATAGCTTTTTGTACTGCTTTGACGATATCCCCTTTATATTCACGCGCAACCAGATGGGAAATAACTTCCGTGTCCGTTTCGGAAATAAAGGTATGACCTTCGCTGATCAGCTGCTCCTTCAGCTCCAGATAGTTCTCAATAATTCCGTTGTGAACTACAGAGAACTTTTGGCTCTCATCCAAATGTGGATGGGAGTTTTCATCAGAAGGCTTACCGTGCGTTGCCCAACGTGTATGTCCGATACCTGCATGGCCTACCAATGGCGTACCATCCAGTTTAGCTTCCAGATTCGCCAGACGACCTTTAGCCTTAGCTACTTGCAATCCTGAATCTGTAAACACGGCAATACCCGCAGAGTCATAACCGCGATACTCCAGCTTCTTCAATCCGTCAATCAATACCTCTTGTGTATTCTGATTACCAATATATCCTACAATGCCACACATATTCGTTATCCTCCCGATCATCATTTCACAAGACGACTCATCACAGGACTAACGTGTGCGGTAGATTGCGGAATAAAGTTCATTCATCTATGAAGTTGTCAATGATAACTATAGAATTTACAGGCATCTCTTCACGAATGTAACGAAATTCCCAAACCGCGCACGCCAATGATGATGGCCGCACATTCATGAAATGAATCTTATAATTTAGGTTATATAATAAAGGCATCTACCGGTGCGTTGTGTAAACAGTTGCCTGTTCATTTTCCGCTGCCGGTTTACGGCTTGATGCTTCACCGGAAGGTCCCCGCCGAATGTTTCGAACACCTTCACCTCGTCAGCTTGTTTTGTCGTGAACCGATTTGCGAGCAACTTTATCTCAACTGAATCCGTTGCTTCTCCACCAAGTTCCCCCGCACAAAATCAAGCTCTGGCGCTTGTATTACGTTACCTTACAACCCTCACTTTCTCTATCTGAGTCACAGCATCCCTATATTATATTCAGCTAAGTATCATTTGGCAATGACACTTTATTCATAATTACACCATGAAGGTCATAAATCGTTAGTAAATAACCGCAAACGCCGTTGCCTGCTTCTTTTTCACAGGCAACCGACGTTTACAAAATTTTAAACTAATTCTTTCTTCACGACATCTACGATCTGACCGACAAATTGCTCCAGTTCGTCCTTATCCGGGCCTTCGGCCATCACACGAATAAGTGATTCTGTGCCTGAAGCACGGACCAATACACGCCCATTATCACCCAATTGTTGTTCCACCTGCTCAATTGCTTCTGCAATAGCAGGATTCCCCTCGTAATTGCGTTTGTCCTGCACACGCACATTTACGAGCACTTGCGGATACTGTTTCATGAGCGATTTTAGCTCACTCATTTTCTTGCCAGAAGCTTTCAAGGTATCTACCAGCTGAATCCCGGTCAGCATGCCATCGCCTGTCGTATTGTGATCCAGGAAAATAACATGACCAGACTGCTCACCGCCCAGATTAAATCCACCCCGACGCATTTCTTCCATCACATAACGGTCCCCGACCGCAGTTTTTGCAGTCTTGAGTGCCAGCTTTTCAGTAGCTTTATAAAAACCGATATTACTCATCACTGTCGATACAATGGTGCTATCCTTAAGTTTTCCCGCGCGGTTCATTGCATCTCCGCAAATGCAGAGAATATAGTCGCCGTCTACCTCTTCCCCGTTCTCATCAATCGCGATCAGACGGTCGGCATCGCCGTCAAAGGCCAGACCAATATCCGCTTTCAAGCGGCGCACTTCCTCTTTCAACTTCTCAGGATGAGTCGATCCGCAATGATCATTGATATTCAAACCGTTTGGCTCGGCACCGATGGTATGTACCTCAGCTCCCAGTTCTGCAAAAAGCTTCGGCGCCAGCTCATAAGCTGCTCCGTTTGCACAATCCAGTACAATTTTTAACCCTTCAAAAGAATGGCTAATTGTTGTTTTCAAGAACTCCAGATAATCGTAGCGGGAATGCTCGTCTACAACAACCGTTCCCAATCCGCCGCCAATCGGACGAGGCAGTTGGTCTTCTTTTGCATCCATCAGCTCTTCAATTTTCAATTCCGTTTCGTCTGTCAATTTAAAACCGTCGCCGCCAAAAAACTTAATGCCGTTGTCTTCAACTGGATTGTGTGATGCTGAGATCATTACACCAGCGTCAGCTTTCAATTGACGTGTGAGATATGCCACCCCAGGTGTCGAAACAATACCTAGACGAACCACATTAGCCCCAATGGACAGCAAACCGGCTACAAGAGCCGATTCCAGCATCAGTCCGGATATCCGTGTATCCATACCAATAACAACTGTCGGTTTCTCTACATTACCTGCTAAAACATATCCGCCGCAGCGGCCAATGCTATATGCCAGTTCGGCTGTAAGTTCCTGATTAGCAACGCCTCGTACACCATCTGTACCAAAATATTTCCCCATGTAAAATGACTCCCTTTTTTTGTCTAATAAATCTTGATTATTTACTACAGATAAAACATGTTATGGCTGACTGTTCTCCGAGGTTCCATTCGCAGAAGAATCTGCGCCGTTATGAGGATTTGTTTTATCCTCCGCAGCTGCGTTGTCCCCGGTCTTAGCGTCAGAGTCCCCACCTTGACTGCCTTGCCCCTCCTGTGGCCTCTCCTGCCCCTTTTCGCCACTACCAGAGGGGTTTGATTCATTCTCACTATTCGGATTCGTTACAGCAGGCGTAGAAGGGCTCTCAATGTTGACCGTTGCCTTTAGTTGGCCAGCATTCCCGGCTTGCGTAATATATTTAGGCAAGCCTACTTTCAGAGTAACCTCGTGTTGACCAGCCGCGAGGCCACTTACATCTGCCACCAAACTAATATCATCATTGGTTAAATTGTTTACCATATCCTGCGGGCCCTTCACAGTAACATCCATCGTCTTGCCTGCGGGCGCTGTAACAGTCGCAGTCGCTCCATCTCCTGCACCTTGTAAAACGATTGGGATGCCTGACAGCGTCCGTTCCGTATCTGTGACTTCATTGGAAGGAACGACGGTCACCTGAATTTGTATTGACCCTGGCTCGATTTTATCAGAACCTGAGGGGGCTGCCAAATTAGCTTGAACTGCACGGGTCCCCGCTTCCGTAAATTGACTTAAATCCAATGTAGCCGTGACATAAGAACTAAGGCTGCCCAATACATCCTGCGATGCATACACCGCCGCTTCTTTCACGTTTGCATTGACTTTAGAAAGCGCCAATCCGTCTGGCAACTCTCCGGAATATACAATCTTAACAGGCACAGATTTCGCCTGCTGAGTTACCGGAATTTCAACGGATACAGTGGATGGCTCAATGACCGCACTTGTAAGTTCCTGTCCCTTTTTGTTATAAGCCTTCAGTTTTACACGCTTCTGTTCAAACTTTTCTGAGATGCCATCCGTATTAACAGCCCCCTGAACGGCAGTGACGGTACTCAACTGGCTTTTGGGCAAGGTAACCTTCACGGTTTGAGGAGCAATCACAGGCTTACCAAGCTGCAATCCCGCATCTGGATTTCCCTTAGGAACTATAGATACATTAAATAATTTCGTTTGTTTTTCCTCAATCGTCACTGTAACACGGTTAGGAGTCATAGATACCAATTCCACCCCGTCCGGTAAATCCGGTTCGAGTGATAATGTTTTAGTGCCTGCTCCTAAGCCGTTTAAGTTTAGCTTTGCCTGATAATTATCCGCGAAAAAGGAAGTCAGCACAGAGCGCTGTCCTCTAACTTCCATCTTTACATGGTCAGTATCCATGGTAGACAATACATATTTTGAATCATCCAGACCACTGGCCTGAATGGCCACATTATCAATCACTTTATTATTATAAGAAACGGTCAGCGTAGATGAAGGTGTACCTGTATCTAGATGGACCATTCCCCACAGCAGAACAGCAACCGCAAGCGCCAATATCTTGGAAATCGTATTATTGTTAATCCATTTGTCCATCATGAATTTCCACGGCCTCCCCTCCGATTCCAGAATGAGCCGCGTTTTTCCTTCAAAGACGGTGTTGGCCGCAACTCCTCATACAGCTTGGAGATTAGGGATTCTTCCTTAATGTCGCGCACGACCTGTCCATTAATGGCCAAAGAAATTTGCCCTGTTTCCTCTGAAACCACGACAGTTACGGCATCCGTTACCTCACTCACCCCAATCGCAGCCCGGTGACGGGTTCCCAACTCCTTGCTGATGAACGGATTTTCCGATAATGGCAAATAACAGGCCGCAGAAGCAATCTGTTTATTTTGAATAATCACCGCACCATCATGCAGAGGGGTATTAGGAATGAAGATGTTAATTAGCAGTTCAGAACTGACTACAGCCTGTGTCTTGATACCAGACTCTGTATATTCGTTTAGCCCTGTCTCACGCTCAAATACGACCAAAGCTCCTATTTTCCTACGTGATAAATAATTCAGCGCCTTAATCATTTCTCCGATTAACTTGTTAATTTCTTCATCATCCGCAGACGAACGCCCAAATAGTTTGCCACGCCCCAACTGTTCTAGTGCACGACGCAACTCAGGCTGAAAAATAATAAAGATAGCCACCACACCAAAGGTGAACATCTGGTTCATCAACCACTTGAGCGTATACAAATCAAACCAGGTGCTAACCGCCCAAATGACAACCAGAAACAGAATCCCCTTCAACAATTGAACTGCACGCGTTCCGCGAACAAGTAAAATAAGCTGATACATAATATAGGTTACGATCAAAATGTCGATAATATCTTTAATGGACTCTTTCCAAGTCAGGTCCGCAAAATAATCCAACATGCGCATGCCCCCGCAATTTTCTGTAGTGAGTGGGTGTAATATGTACACAGTATGCTCTCTCTATCTAGGTTATAACGATCAGGCTCACGTTGCAAGCTGTGTGACAAAAGAACCGCTAAAATCAGTAAAATACAGTACAATTCGCCAGCTTCATATACAAAAAAACGCCTTTTCCAGCGGAAAGAGGCGCTCGATATCGTCCTTGCCATTTCAAGCTTCTTTTATGGAGAAGAAGGTCCCCCGAATAAATCAGTAACCTTGTACCAAATCCAATCCAAGGTTTGATCAATACTTTTAACCTGTCCTGCAATATGAGCGGTGGACGCTTGATAATAAGAACCATCAATTACAGTTACATTTCCTTCCACATCGCCGTATACACGGGCTTCACCATTTTGCACTGTTAGATCTCCGGCAATGGATTTCCCTTCAGGCACAATCACAGTATCACCCTGAATAACGACTTGATCCAGTTGGCTTCCTTTGACTACCAATTGATGGTCCGTGCTAGAAAAGCTGGCCATGCTTGAGCATATAACAATAAGGAAGAAGGCAGCGGCTGTTACAGCGGGATGCCTTTTCACCCACGTCAGCATTGGCACCGCAGTCTGTCTTTTATGCGGTGGCAAAGCATTCATAATGCGAAATGTCAGCTCATCCGATACACACGGCACTTGATGATAGCGTGTACCGTAAAGCATCGCATCCGTCCGCTCCAGCTCTTTAAAACGCATGCGGCATTCCGGGCAGTCTAACAAGTGCTGTTCCAACTCATGTTTGTCCTGCTCAGACAGGTCGCCATCTAGATAGTCATGCATAAAAGAGACGGCTTGTTTGCAATCCATATGAGCCAATCCTTTCTAATATTCTTCCGTGTTTCTCAACATAACATGCTCCGGCTTAGAAACTTTGCTCATCTTACATACGTTACAACGAGCATTATGTTTCATAAAAACATCTACGCAGACTCTTTTCCTAGAATCTATGCGCATGATCTATAGCTTGTGCTCCAGTTTTTTGCGCAGAAAATCCCGGCCCCTGTGTACTCTTGTCTTAATCGTGGTGACTGGGAGATTGAGCACATCGCTGATTTCCTGTAAGGAAAGGTCCTGCAAGTACCGTAAAACCATAATCGTCCTATATTTATCCGGAAGGCTGTCAATGGCGTCATGAATTAAAGCCTGCGTTTCGGACAGAAGCGTACTCCCCTCAGGGGTAAGCTCTTCACTGGCGAGCATGGCGTACCCATCGACACCTTCCTGATCATTCATTTCAGCATCAAGTGAGTATGTAGGTTTTCTCCTTCGCAGACGATCAATGCACAGATTTGTAGCAATTCGATAAATCCAGGTTGAGAACTTCTGTCCATGATCGTATTTTTCTAAATTACGATACACACGCAAAAAAGTTTCCTGCACCAGATCCTCCGCCTCATGGCGATTACCTAGCATCCGGTAGGAAAGATGAAAAATCCGATCTTTATATAACTCGACTAACTCCGCAAAAGCTCGCTGATCGCCTTTCTGTACCAGCCTCACCAAGCGGCTTTCCATATTATCCACTCTATACTCCCCCAGACTTGCTGATGGGTTACTTACTACATGTTTATGATTATTCATCGTAGTTTAATTTTATCCGGAAATCAACTGTAGTATTGTTACTAACTGCAAGCACACCTGCCATCAATATACAAACAGCACAATCGGGCACCCCATGAGTACCCGATTGCCTGTATTCGTACAACCACACTATATCAGCCCGTATTTCTTAAGCCTGCGGCAATTCCGTTAATCGTCAACAATACCTCACGCAGCATTTCAGTGTCATCACCGTTCTGATCCCGCAGCTCCCGTAGCTCACTTAGCAATTGAACCTGCAAGTAACTTAACGGATCAACATAAGGATTACGCAACCGGATAGATTCCTGAATAACCGGCACGTCGTCCAAAATCTCGGATTGTCCGGTTATTTTCAAAATCAACTCAGATGTCAGCTTGAACTCCGCTGAAATCTGCCCGAAAATGCGCTGCCGGGCCTCTTCGTTATCCGACATCCCAGCGTACTCTTCTGCAATCAGTAAATCCGCTTTAGCGATTGCCATTTGCAGTGTATCAATAAGTGACCGGAAGAAAGCAGAGTCCCTAAACATCGTTTGCAGCACTTTAAGGTTATCCTCATTGTTTTGATAGAAGCTTTGCAAACCTGTTCCAGCCGCATACCACGCAGGTAATAAGTAACGGCTTTGTGTCCATGCAAAAACCCATGGAATGGCGCGCAAGTCCTCAAAACGTTCGCTGTTCTTACGCTTGGACGGACGAGATCCAATATTCAGCTCGCCCACCTCAGGCAACGGTGTAGATTCTTTGAAGAAGTTGAAGAAATCTGGATCTCGGAAAATCAAATCCTGATACTTATCCAGTGATACTTGGGAAATGCGGGCGATAATCTCCTCCCAGCTCTCCTCAAACACTTCCTTCTTCCCGGAACGATGATATGCCACAGCCGTAATCAGCGCCGATGTTGCCTGCTCCAAGCTCCGGTACGCGATGCCTCTAAGCGAGTATCGGGATGATAGTACTTCGCCTTGCTCCGTAATCTTGATTCCGCCTCCAATCGTATGAGGAGGCTGAGCCAAAATACTGCGATTAAGTGGCATTCCACCACGACCCAGCGCACCTCCACGACCATGGAAAAACTTCACTTTTACGCCAAACTCATTAACTACTTCCGTAATGCTATTCATAGCGACCCGAAGTTCCCAGTTCGCTGTAACCACACCGCCATCTTTATTACTGTCCGAGTATCCCAGCATAATCTCCTGAAGCTGGTCCATCGCAGCCACAGATTGTCGATATACAGGCAAGTTCATCAATCTTCTCATAATATCGGGTGCAGCGTGCAGATCATCTATCGTTTCGAACAAAGGAACAGATTGCAGCGTACAGATAACAGTGCCATCCTTCTCGATGCGGAACAGGCCCACCTCTTTGGATAAGACCATAACCTCCAGTAAGTCACTGGCTCCCTGTGTCATACTGATCAAGTAGCTTGTAATGGACTGCTTGCCGAATTCCTCCTGAGCCAAATAAATCGTACGATATACGTCAAGACATTCCTGTGTGCTATCGCTATATTTTAAATACGGTGAAGTAATCGGACGAGGTTCATTCAGCAGCTTTTCCAGCAGATTTATTTTTTCTTCTTCTGACAGCTTACTGTAATCCGACACAATATTCATTTTAGAAAGAATTTCAGTCATCGCATTTTCATGTTCTTGACTATGCTGACGCACATCCAGCGTAGCTGTGTGGAATCCAAACAACTCTACCTGGCGAATCATCTTTTGAATATATGTGTTTGCTACATAATCGGCAAAATGATGACGCAGGCTGTTGTCAATAACATTTAGGTCTGCAATGAGCTCTTCCGCAGAATTATAACGCTCATTGGTGCCCTGTTTGCTTTCATCCAGGATGTTGTTCACTTTAGCAATCATAAATGCTAGTTTAATGCGATAAGGCTCTTTTTCGTTATGCCATACTTCCATCTTTTTAAGTGTAATGTGAGTACGGTCTTCTTCAATAGAAGCCAGCAGATCATCGGAAACTCGCACAATGCTGGTGCTGAAACTCAAGTAACCCATGAGTTCCTTTAACGTGTGCTGATATTCTCTCAAAGCCAACTTGCGCTGCATACGTAACGTTTCCCAAGTCACATGAGCTGTCACAGACGGATTGCCATCCCGGTCTCCACCGATCCAGGAACCAAATCTCAGATAAGTGGGTATGTGCCATTTTTGTTCGGGATAATATTTGTCCAAACATCGTTCCAATTCTTGGTATACATCTGGCAGTACATGAAACAAGGTCTCGTGAAAATAATACATTCCATTTCTCACTTCATCTAATACAGTTGGCTTGCGATCACGCAGCTCATCTGTCTGCCACAGCGTAATTACTTCGTTTAGCAGATTCTCCCGTACCTGTTCCCGCTCACGCAAGGTAAGCATCGGATTATCCAGCAGCATGACGTCCTCGGAAATGCGCTTGTGGATATCCAGAATTACTCGTCGTGTCGCTTCTGTAGGATGTGCGGTCATGACCAGCTCCAAAGAGAGCTCTTTCAGCAAGTTGCTAACGTCCTCAGCGGAGAAGCCCCCTTGTTTAAGCTCCTGAACGGAACTTTCAATGGAACCGGGCTGAACATCTTCACCAGCGGAATGCTCATAATCCCGCTTACGACGAATACGATGGTTTTGCTCAGCGATATTCACCAACTGAAAATAAATCGCAAACGCGCGAATAACCTGGTGACGAATATCCGTATCCAGTCCGCTGACCATTTGTTTGAAATTCTCATACAACTCCGGCTGATACCCGGCACGTAACGATTTACTTGTCTCACGTATTTTCTCCACGATATCCAAAAGTTCGTTGCCACCCTGATGAACCAAAACCTCACCAAGAATATTCCCTAGAAAACGAACGTCCCGCCGTAGCAGATTGTTGGATTGGTTTTTGTTAGCGGTTAACGTAAGCTCAGTCATGCTTTTCCCCCCATCTGATCTGTTCCACACCATATACAGTTGTAGCAAAGGTACGTATACACACGAAATTTGACACTTTCTTAACATCATACAATAAAAACGCATGAAAAGCTGCAAAATTTACAGTAAAAAATCATCTTTTTGAATTACTTCTTTCGAGAAAATATTGGATTTTTATGAATAAATATGAAATTAATAAATAGAAATGAATGTATACACTAGTGATGCGTGAAACATTATGCACAGTCTCTTATAAAGAGTGTGTTTTTAAAGGTGCAAATTCATGCAACATAGTGTGTATATGTTTATTATTTGTTGACAAAGTCAACTCCATTAGCCTTCTATCCACAAAGATATACACAAATTAGCCATTTTCTCAGTGTTTCTAAGGTATTTCCTCTTTAACACTTCGCTTTTTACCCACATAAATAAAGGGAAATGTGCACAACCCAAGGGCAACTGTTGAGTTATCACCATGAATTCGTACCATAATAGCTATAGGATTCCTATATTTAAAGGATTTGATCACGAAATTAGCCTTACTGCAGGAGAAAGGGGTACGTTAGAGGGGAAATTCGGGATCTAGGTGTCAAAAGTAACAAGAGCCTATGTACAATATGCACAAGTCATCCCCAACTGTGCATGACAGGAGACATAATTGCACTAGCTTATATACATAGAAGTAAATGTAATGTGGACAAAATAAAAAGAAGCCTTTCGGCTTCTAGGTAATCGGTAAGCGGGTGATGGGAATCGAACCCACGCTATCAGCTTGGAAGGCTGAAGTTCTACCATTGAACTACACCCGCAAAATAGTATCGGGATGACACGATTTGAACATGCGACCCCCTGGTCCCAAACCAGGTGCTCTACCAAGCTGAGCTACATCCCGACATTATACTTTTTTTAAGAAATGGCGCGCCCTGAGAGATTCGAACTCCCGGCCTTTTGATTCGTAGTCAAACGCTCTATCCAGCTGAGCTAAGGGCGCAAATATGGAGCGGACGACGGGAATCGAACCCGCGACCCTCGCCTTGGCAAGGCGATGCTCTACCGCTGAGCCACGTCCGCAAAAACAAGATGCGCGTGGAGGGACTTGAACCCCCACGTCAAAGACGCTAGATCCTAAGTCTAGTGCGTCTGCCAATTCCGCCACACGCGCATGTAATACAATGGTGAGCCATGAAGGACTCGAACCTTCGACACCCTGATTAAAAGTCAGGTGCTCTACCAACTGAGCTAATGGCTCTTAATGGCTGGGGATATAGGATTTGAACCTATGCATGACGGAGTCAAAGTCCGTTGCCTTACCGCTTGGCTAATCCCCAATATGCATATGATTCACAATTCCCCAAGATTTCATCCAGGTAAGAGGATGAAAAATGGTGGAGGCTGAGGGGCTCGAACCCCCGACCCTCTGCTTGTAAGGCAGATGCTCTCCCAGCTGAGCTAAGCCTCCATAATATCCTATGACCCGTAGGGGATTCGAACCCCTGTTACCTCCGTGAAAGGGAGGTGTCTTAACCCCTTGACCAACGGGCCATCCTATAACAAGCTCTCAACCGGGTTCGAACCGGTGACCTCATCCTTACCATGGATGCACTCTACCTGCTGAGCTATGAGAGCAAATGGCTCCCCGAACAGGACTCGAACCTGTGACAACTCGATTAACAGTCGAGTGCTCTACCAACTGAGCTATCAGGGAATATTAATCATAAAGCTCTGCTTGGCGACGTCCTACTCTCCCAGGACCCTGCGGTCCAAGTACCATCGGCGCTGGAGGGCTTAACGGTCGTGTTCGGGATGGGTACGTGTGGAACCCCTCCGCTATCGCCACCAAACATGAATTTACACTGTAAATTCTACCGTACGGTTATTCGGTTCATCACTTATCGTGTGAATGAATAGCCATGCGCTTGTCGTATGTCACTTGTACATACCTTCAAGGTTACACCCTGAAAACTGGATCCGAAACTCATTGCGTTTTATTCTTAGGATAAGCCCTCGACCGATTAGTATTGGTCAGCTCCATGCATTACTGCACTTCCACCCCCAACCTATCTACCTCGTCGTCTTCAAGGGGTCTTACATACTGGGAAATCTCATCTTGAGGGGGGCTTCACGCTTAGATGCTTTCAGCGCTTATCCCTTCCGTACATAGCTACCCAGCGGTGCTCCTGGCGGAACAACTGGTACACCAGCGGTACGTCCATCCCGGTCCTCTCGTACTAAGGACAGCTCCTCTCAAATTTCCTACGCCCACGACAGATAGGGACCGAACTGTCTCACGACGTTCTGAACCCAGCTCGCGTACCGCTTTAATGGGCGAACAGCCCAACCCTTGGGACCTACTTCAGCCCCAGGATGCGATGAGCCGACATCGAGGTGCCAAACCTCCCCGTCGATGTGGACTCTTGGGGGAGATAAGCCTGTTATCCCCAGGGTAGCTTTTATCCGTTGAGCGATGGCCCTTCCATGCGGTACCACCGGATCACTAAGCCCGACTTTCGTCCCTGCTCGACTTGTAGGTCTCGCAGTCAAGCTCCCTTCTGCCTTTGCACTCTTCGAATGATTTCCAACCATTCTGAGGGAACCTTGGGGCGCCTCCGTTACTCTTTAGGAGGCGACCGCCCCAGTCAAACTGCCCACCTGACACTGTCCTCGCACCGGATTACGGTACCAAGTTAGAACCTAGATACGATCAGGGTGGTATCCCAAGGATGCCTCCCTTCAAGCTGGCGCTCAAAGTTCTACGGCTCCCACCTATCCTGTACAGATCGTACCCAAATTCAATATCAAGCTGCAGTAAAGCTCCATGGGGTCTTTCCGTCTTGTCGCGGGTAACCTGCATCTTCACAGGTATTAAAATTTCACCGGATCTCTCGTTGAGACAGCGCCCAAGTCGTTACGCCATTCGTGCGGGTCAGAATTTACCTGACAAGGAATTTCGCTACCTTAGGACCGTTATAGTTACGGCCGCCGTTTACTGGGGCTTCGGTTCATAGCTTCGCCCGAAGGCTTACCACTCCCCTTAACCTTCCAGCACCGGGCAGGCGTCAGCCCGTATACTTCGCCTTGCGGCTTCGCACAGACCTGTGTTTTTGCTAAACAGTCGCTTGGGCCTTTTCACTGCGGCCCCCTCGGGCTATTCACCCTACCGAGGCACCCCTTCTCCCGAAGTTACGGGGTCATTTTGCCGAGTTCCTTAACGAGAGTTCTTCCGCGCGCCTTAGAATTCTCTTCTCGCCTACCTGTGTCGGTTTGCGGTACGGGCACCTTCTCCTGGCTAGAGGCTTTTCTTGGCAGTCTGAGATCATGACCTTCGCTACTACAATTTTCGCTCCCCATCACAGCCCAGCCTTACGATGTGCGGATTTGCCTACACACCAGCCTCACTGCTTAGACGGACATCCATCAGTCCGCGTCACTACCCTACTGCGTCACCCCATCGCTCATAACGGATTACGGTGGTACAGGAATTTCGACCTGTTGTCCTTCGACTACGCCTATCGGCCTCGCCTTAGGTCCCGACTTACCCTGAGCGGACGAACCTTCCTCAGGAACCCTTAGGCTTTCGGCGGATCTGATTCTCACAGATCTTTTCGTTACTCATACCGGCATTCTCACTTGAATGCAGTCCAGCGCTCCTTACGGTACACCTTCAACCCGCATTCAACGCTCCCCTACCCCTGATGCAAGCAT
>NZ_CM170126.1:5265000-6041679 GCF_057220305.1 Paenibacillus sp. LRG-1
ATCAAACGATTCTTAATCGTAATGGCTGCAGCCGTCTTTACTGTTGGAGTCATTTATGTAGAAACCGATAATGTTACGGTTTTTTCCGAGGAAGCACCAACCGCTATTTATAGTGTACCCACGGACAAAAAGCTGATCGCTCTCACCTTTGATATTAGTTGGGGTGATAAGCGTACTGCCCCCATCTTAAAAGTCCTTGAGGATAAAAAAGTGACTAAGTCCACCTTTTTTCTTTCTGCCCCTTGGAGTAAAACACATCCAGAGCTTGTGAATCAGATTAAAGAAAGTGGATTTGAGATCGGCAGTCATGGCCATAAACACGAAAATTACAGTAGCTTAAGCGATGAAGATATTCGTAAGCAGATTTCCATTGCTCATACCACATTAACCGAACTGACGGGACAGTCCCCGAAGTTGATCCGTATGCCTAATGGCGACTTTGATAAAAGGGTCCTTCAGGTTGCCGGCACTTTAGGCTACAAAACCATTCAGTGGGATACAGATTCCCTGGACTGGAAAAACCCTGGTACTCAGGTCATAATCGACCGTGTTGTAAATAAAGCGCATCCTGGCGATATCGTCCTTCTGCATGCCAGTGATTCCTGTAAACAAACACATGAAGCCTTGCCCGTCATTATCGACAAGTTGCGCGCACAAGGCTATGAATTCGTGACTGTATCTGAACTGCTTCAACAGGGTACAGTAAAAGGCAAAGAGGTACGCGATCAGGCACTGGGTCTTTAAGGAGTTATTTTACATCGTTCTCAGCTAAAAACCAAAAGCAAATCGACATATTTCTCCGCATTCATCCGCATACTATCCACATTCATGATGAAGGAGGAATACGGCCATGAATTGGACTCGTTTGCGATTTGTTAGCACGGTATGCGTACTGGGCGTTGCACTGAGTGGCTGCGGCTCGGATCAGGGTTCTGCGCCCCCCCAGAACAGTTATAAAGAGATGAAAACGATGGTTGTCGATATCTTGAAAAGCGATGACGGAAAAAAAGCTGTAGAAGAGGCTTTAACCGGGGAAAGCACTTCAAAAGAAGGACAATCCGGTCAAAGCAGTGAAGAGGGTGGGGCTGGTGGTGGATCTGGTGGCAGCATGGGAATGAAAATGCTTATGCCCATGCAATCGGCTGAACAGATGAAGATCGCAGTCAAAGATACTTTGGTATCACCTGAATATAAAAAAGAAATCGAAAAAATTATGACTGATCCGCGTTTTGCCGGAGAATTTGCCAAAGCCATCAACAGCCAAAGCAAACAGCTTCATATGCAACTTATAAAAGACCCTTCTTATCAAAAATCAATTGAAGCGATGCTTAAGTCGCCAGAACTGACCAAGATGTATATGGACTTAACTAAAACTCCTGAATATCGCAAACAATCTATGACAGTCATGCATGATGCCATGCAGAATCCGATTTTTCGGCTTGAAGTCATGAATTTACTTAAAACTGTCGTACAAGAGGAACTCCAACCTAAGGTTGAGAAAAAAAGCGGTGAGCAAGGTGGCTCTGCTGATCAGAAGCAAGATGGTGGTGGTGGAGGCGAAGGAGAACAAGGTGGAGGCCAATAATAAAAAGGCTGGTTCAACAACCAGCCTTTTTTTCTTATTCAAATTCCGCGTGCAACGTCGTAATTTGAGCAGCAATATCATTGTAAATTGCCCCTGTCGCCGACTCGGATTTATATACGGATGGAGAAAAGTCGGCTTCTGAAGGGTGATTGTCTGGGATACCCAGCGGAATTTGCGCCAGCAGCTTCGTATGAAGGGTATCTGCCAGCATAGCCCCGCCACCGCGTCCAAAAACATAGTCCTTTTCTCCGGTGGAGGATACATAATAGGACATGTTCTCCACAACACCAATGACCTTATGATCTGTTTGGAGCGCCATAGCCCCTGCACGTGCAGCTACAAAAGCTGCAGTTGCATGTGGGGTAGTGACAATGATTTCTTCACTCTGCGGAATCATTTGATGTACGTCAAGCGCTACATCGCCAGTCCCTGGTGGTAAATCGAGTATCATATAATCCAGTTGTCCCCATTCAACATCACTAAAAAACTGTCTGAGCATTCTCCCCAGCATGGGACCTCTCCAAATCACCGGATTGTTCTCTCTGACAAAGAAGCCCATAGACATGATTTTGATACCGAATCGCTCCACCGGCTGAATGATACCATCTTCGACAGAAGGAACCTCCTCCACCCCGATCATATCCGGCACGCTAAATCCATAGATATCCGCATCAATTAAACCCACACGCTTCCCCTGTCTAGCTAAAGCAGCAGCCAAATTTACAGCTACTGTCGATTTTCCGACACCACCTTTTCCGCTTGCAATGGCAATAAACCGGACGCCAGATGCTGGACTAAGCAGCTCATGTTCTTCCATACCGACAGCATGTCCTTTGGTCAAAACCGGGTCAGCGGCTCCCTCGGTATTCTCCACAGCTTGAATTGCGGACTTTTCATGCTCAGATGCCTCACGAATACGAATATGGACGTGGCTTAATCCCGCCTCTTCTAACGTCTGCCGGATTTCCCGCTCCAGTTCTGCACACGTCTCTTCCTGGCTATTCAAACTAATAGCGGTCAGGGATACCCGATCCTCTTTAACAACCACATCCCGAATAAAATGGAGATCGACTAGACGGCGTCCTGTTTGAGGCTCCCGCACTTGTTGAAGTAGCTCTATAACTTGCTCTCTTGATTGCATGAATTATCAGCACCTCTGCTTTAATGAATTACGGAGTGGTAAACACTTACAGTATACCACTATCTGGCCTCAGGTGCTGGTGAGATCCCCTTTTCCCCGGCACTGTAACGCAAAATCCCCTTATATATGGACGCCGCCACCTGCCTTTGATAGTTCACGTCACTTAGTCGTCTAGCTTCCTCTGGATGGGACAAAAATCCGACTTCTACAAGGGCTGATGGCATTTTGAGAGCTTTCAATAAATAAACTGCGTTCACGGTCTTAGCCACTCTGTCCGTATTTTCCAAGTTGCGTTTGATTTCTTCCTGAATTAAAGACGCCAAATTCTCGTTATCTGCATGGTTAGGAACGTAAAAGGTCTGGGCTCCACTCCAACGGCTCGACGGAATACTGTTCATATGAATACTTAGAAAGAGGTCTGCTTTCTGCTCCTCAATTATACGCACACGCTGCTTCAAATCCTCCGTTTTCCTTCTGGCGTAACCTTTCGTTTCTTGCTGCGCCAGGTCGCGGTCATCCTCACGTGTCATGACAACAACAGCACCTGCTTGCTGCAAATAATCCCGCAAATAAAAAGCGATTGCCAGATTAATATCCTTTTCAATAATTCCTTCTTTGCTAACCGCCCCTCCATCAGGCCCTCCGTGTCCAGCATCTATAGCAATTACTTTACCAGTAAGGGGTAAACTCCAATGGGTCCAAGCTCTCGAAGCAGGTATCTCATACAATACCAGTGTAATAAACAGAACGGCGAGACAACAGCCCAACAGCATTTTTTGCAACGTCCGATAGCGAATCCACAGTGTAACCTCGTGTTTACGATTATTTTTTTGCATAACAAAACGCCTCCGTCCTATACAGATACTAATAATCTATATGGGACGAGGCGTGTAGATAGTACAACTCAGGCATGAACAAATTCTTTCATACCTTCAATCAGCACTTGAGCAACTTCCGATCGTGTAAATTCAGGTGGCGGGCAAACCCCAGAGCGCAACAATTCCCGTACCTTGGTGCCCGAGAGCGTCAAATGATGCTCCTTGGGATGTGGGCATGTTTTACTTGAGGCCATATTTCCACATCGAGTGCAATAAAAGCTGTGTTCAAAGAACAATGGAGTAATCCCCAGCTCTTCAGGTGTAAAGTGCCTGAAAATTTCCTGTGCTTCGTAGGTACCATAATAGTCTCCTACCCCGGCATGATCCCTTCCAACAATAAAATGGGTGCAGCCATAGTTTTTTCGCACAATAGCATGGAAAATGGCCTCTCTAGGACCCGCGTATCGCATGGCAGCAGGAAATACCCCCAGAAAAGTCCGATCAGCCGGATAATAATTGTCCAGCAGCACCAGATAGCTCTTCATACGCACATCTGCCGGAACGTCATCTGACTTGGTTTCACCAACGAGTGGGTTTAGAAACAAAGCATCCACAATCTCCATCGCGCTTTTCTGGATGTACTCATGCGCCCGGTGTACCGGATTTCGTGTTTGAAAACCGACCACTGTTTTCCAGCCTTTTTCTACAAAATAGTCGCGTGTCTGTGATGGTGTATAGTAAAACTCACTAAATTGTGTGGGCTCCGGCCGATTCAGCACTTGCACAGATCCACCAACATACGTAGCAGGTCGATCTAACAGTTTGTTTACGCCAGGATGAGCAGGGTCATCGGTCTTGAATACTCGTCTGGCTTCCTCAGCCTGATCTACCTGATAAATACTTTCAATATCAAGTACAGCATAAATAGTACCGTCTGTTTCACCCACCAAAGCCACCTGCTGACCTAATTTCAATTCACTGGCTACACTTTCTGCAACTGCAAGAGTAATGGGAATACTCCAGACTGTACCATCGGCAAGACGCATATCTGTTACCACTGACCGATAATCAGATTCATTCATAAACCCCGTCAAAGGAGAAAATGCCCCCACTCCAATTAAATCCAGATCAGAAATGGTCCATGAGTTTACACGGATTGGGAACAATTCCTCTGCGGCCTGCAAAAGTGCTTTTTGCTTCGGTCCTGTAATGATTTTATCAACAAGTGTTCCGCCATGCGGAAGAATTGCAGTCATAATGCACTTCCCTTCTCTTCATAAATATGACTCATAGCTACCTAAATACCATTTTATTGATGGAGCCCACACTCCGTTTTCTCATTGCCTGACCAGCGACCTGCACGAGGATCTTCACCTGGTAGGACCTCACGGGTACATTGCTCACAACCGATACTGGGATAATTGCGATCATGCAATGGATTATACAGCACTTCATGAGTACGGATATAGTTCCATACATCCTCGGATGTCCAGCTTGCCAAGGGGTTAAATTTAACGAGTCCAAACTTTTCGTCATACTCTACCTTTTTTGAATTCGCACGGGTAGGGGCCTGATCCCGGCGAATACCGGTAATCCACGCATCGTATTGTGACAAAATACGTGTCAGCGGCTCAACTTTGCGTATACCACAACATGTGTTTGGATCTGTTTTCCACAGTTCCTCTCCATGTTCAGCCGCTTGCTCTTCAGGAGTAATTAAGGGAGAGACCCTAACAAAATCCAAGTTATATCTGGCTTTCATCTGATCTCGCGTATCATAAGTTTCTTGAAAATGAAAGTCGGTGTCCAAGTAAAAAATGTCGGTGGAAGGGCTAATTTTTTGAAGCATATCTACTAGTACTACATCTTCTGCTCCGAAGCTACAAGCAAAGGTAAGATTGGGAAATGTAAGAACAGCATACTGGATAATTTCCTCTGGCGTAGCCTCTTCCAGTTCAATTGCCTTGACTCTAATCAACGCTTCTTTCTCCAATAAATTCATTATCAATGCGCCTCCATATGAAGATTCATAAATAAGTGTCACTCCAATACCGACTAAACTAATAAGATTAAATACAGTATAAAACTTTCACAATCATTGTCAATCCACGGCAAAATGTCCTGATGCAAGCATTTATCCACCCACATTTGCAGGAATGTTGCTCTGTCAGCATTCTTTAATGCTTTCTTGCGTATCCAACCAAGTTCATTGGCTTTATATAAAATATTCTTATACCAAACACTTGAAAATGGTCCATAGGCTCTTTGGTTACTAAAAATAACTAGTGTAGCTGAAGGTATGCTTGAATGGAGGCTTTTTACGTCAACAAAGACGGCTTGTTCTCTACTCTGCCGAAGACAAAGGCGTACCACCAGTACGCTTTTAAACAAAGGGCTTTCTTATATAACATTATATGGGAATAGTTTGGTCCTTGAAGGAATACATCCTATAGTTTTGACTTTGGAAGAGCAAGCCGAACGTGCGGATAAGCATTTTTTTGACAACCTACCTTGCTACGCAAAATTACTTAGTTGAATGATTTCTATAGCCAAAATGTATTATTGTACTATACATATGCTTGTGGATCTTCTGAGTGAAATGCTTTAGAGGCATCTAGGAGCAGCGTATCCTAATCTTGGCCTAGTGCGCGGCAGCCATCGATAATGCTGAACAGCTTTGGGTTGCTTGATCAAGCAAGAATCATCTGTAGAAGAAAGCAACATCGTTTCTGAATCTAAGATTATCGAAGGGTGCTAACCGAGGGAATTGAAAATAACTTTAGGTTTCAAAGCTCTTATTTTGCATTCCAAAGATGAAGTCCGTATGTGGACGAGTTCAGATGAAGGCAAACTAGCCTTTACTCGAATTTTTAGCCAGATGAAATCGACTACACTATTCTGGAGCTCTGGCGTCAGCGATGCTTTCATTGTGGAAATTATAAAAGAAATGACTGCGCGCTGAACTCTTATTATGCCTCTATCCAATCCTAAAGCGCTTGTAGAGGCAATTCCCGAGGAATTGATCCACTGGACACAAGCAAGACTCTTATCGCTACTGGAAGCCTATTTAAAGCCTGTCATCAAGGAGGGTCAATTTTATGAGGGTAGACACAGTCGGACAATACAGGGTGCTCCCGGTTATAGTTTGGAGCGATTGCTGTGTAGACTATTTCCATTACCAGTAACATGTAAATCGCCGTTGCCATTGCAGTAGCATAGAAAGCGGACAGTGCTAGGCTAACGAGCGTCCTTCTCTCAGTGCACACAAATAAAAAGAGGTATTCCTTGCCGTATCCCTAGCTACGCCCAAAACAACTGCACAAGAGGCATAGACAGTACCAGCCAGAACATATCAAGGGACTTTACATAAACAACTGAAAGCAAAGTGTCTCGTGAAACAGCACTTAGCAGAGAATATTAAGATGAGGCTAATTTGATAGTCGAACATTATATTTTAGTCACAGGTTATAAACATTACAGAATAAACTCCGTGGAAATAGCCAACTGTATTTGTGTATAACAATATCGTCTTCAATTACATCGTGGATAACTTTTCGTGTTCCATGCATTTGCATGCGGTTATTTATGTATTCGCAGAAACATGCTGAAGCCTATGAATTTTAGAGTAGGTCTACTTATCCACATGTGGATAATAATCAGGAAATGACTAAATAAAAAAGAACCCTTTCCATAAGGAAAAGGTTCTTCTGTATTCGAAATATTAACGTTTCGAGAACTGTGGTGCACGACGAGCGGCTTTGAGACCGTATTTTTTACGTTCTTTCATACGTGGGTCACGAGTCAAGAAGCCTGCTTTTTTCAAAGCTGGACGGAATTCCGGATCTGCTTTCAACAGAGCACGGGAAATACCGTGGCGAATTGCGCCGGCTTGACCAGAGATACCACCACCATGAGCGATAACGAGTACGTCATAGCTGCCAACTGTTTCTGTCAGGTTCAGTGGTTGTTTTACGATCAGTTTGAGAGTTTCCAAACCGAAATATTCATTAATATCACGCTTATTGATGACAATGCGTCCTTCACCCGGTACGAGACGAACACGAGCTACCGAATGTTTACGACGACCTGTCCCATAGTATTGTACTTGTGCCATGAAACTGTCCTCCCTTTTAATTATCCGCGAAGTTCGTAAACTTCAGGTTTTTGTGCTGCATGTGGATGCTCAGTGCCTCTGTAAGCTTTAAGTCTCAGCTTCATTTTCTCGCCTTGACGAGTTTTAGGAAGCATACCGTGAACAGCCAATTCCAACATACGCTCAGGCTTGTTCTTAACCATTTCTTGTGCAACCGTTACTTTCAGACCACCCGGATGCAGGGAGTGACGGTAGTATTTCTTGTTCTCCATTTTTTTACCGGTCAATACGATTTTTTCCGCATTGATTACAACAACAAAATCACCTGTGTCCACATGTGGTGTAAATTGTGGCTTGTGTTTGCCGCGAATCAACGCAGCCGCTTCGCTTGCCAGACGGCCGAGCGTTTTGCCTTCGGCATCAATGATGTGCCAGTTGCGCTCAACTTCATTTGGCTTCGCCATATACGTAGTACGCATGAAAAGTATCCTCCTTAAGTTCGTTAACAGAAATCATCATTTATCTTCGTTCGTTAAGTTGCTGCATTATTGATGGATTAGATGTTAATTTAAAGTGATTATCTTAATTGGGGCTGTGGGAAAGCCATTAAGAAAACACAACTTTTATATTACAGGATAACCATCAATTCCGCAAGGGTAAAATCAATGTTTTTTGATGTTTTCGTCGTACTCTACATTCCAGAGCGTTAAAGCGTGTCCAACGGCCGTAGGTCCGGCCTTTGAACGATTTTTCGCCTCTAAAATGGAAGGAATATCATCCGACGATTTTTTGCCTTCTCCCACTTCCAGCAAAGTACCCATAATAATCCGAACCATGTGCTGCAAAAATCCGCTACCTGTAATATAAGTATGGATAATTCCCTGATCATCCGAGTCCGGACGTGAAAAGGAATGGTCTACTGTCATATAGGCTTCGTAAATAGTGCGAACATGATTCGTCTTTTGGGAACGTCGAGATGCGAACGAAGTATAGTCAAAGGTGCCAACTAAATGAGCTAACCCTTCCTCCATCGCTCTTACATCCAGACTCGTTGGATGATGGGCCTGTGTACGACGGTGAAAGATGTCCGGAAACCGGTTCGCATTAATACTGTACCGATATGTCTTCCGCTTCGCCATGCGGCGTGCATGAAAGGACAGTGGCACCTCTCTCGCATCCGTAACGATGATATCACGAGGCAACCAGGCATTAAGTGCCAGACACCAGCGCTGCAACGGAATCGGCGATTCAGTGTGAAAATTGAATACCTGCCCGTATGCATGTACACCTGCATCTGTACGGCCTGAGCCTGTAATTTTAAGACGCTCGCCCGTCAATGAGTAAATAGCATGTTCAAGGCAGTCCTGAATGGTGTTACCGTTAGGCTGCGTCTGAAAGCCATCATAGTGGGTTCCGTCATAGTTCACCTTCATGCACAAGTTCCGCATGCTTCTCACACCTTTGTAGGGGTAGTCTCTGGCCTTGCAAGGAATAACCGAACATAACAAAGGAGAAGCCCCTCAAGGACTCCTCCAAGAGAAAAAAAGGGTTGTTCAGAATCAAGCCGATTCTGTCCACCCTTCCCTCATCTTCGCCTGTTTACGCGCGGTCAACCAATTCCAGATATACCATTGGAGCGGCGTCGCCACGACGAGGTCCCAATTTCAGGATACGAGTGTATCCACCTGGACGCTCAGTGTAACGTGTAGCCAATTCGCTAAACAGCTTTTGGATTGCATCCTGCTCACCATCCAAAGTTTCACGGCGAACGAACGCAGCCACTTGACGACGTGCGTGCAGATCTCCTTTTTTTGCTTTGGTGATCAGTTTTTCAGCAATAGAACGAACTTCTTTCGCTTTAGCCTCAGTAGTTTGGATACGCTCATACAAGAACAGATCGGTTACCAAATCACGAAACAAAGCTTTACGGGCACTGGAGTTACGGCCCAATTTTTGGTATGCCATGTAATTTCCCCTCCTTCACAAAAACGTTGCTGTACTATTCTTCCGTACGAAGTCCTAAACCAAGTTCCTCGAGCTTCTCTTGTACTTCTTCCAAAGATTTGCGACCCAAGTTACGGACCTTCATCATATCTTCTTCAGATTTAGTCGTGAGTTCTTGTACCGTATTGATACCAGCGCGCTTAAGGCAGTTATAGGAACGGACGGAGAGATCCAGCTCTTCGATCGTCATTTCAAGAACTTTTTCTTTCTTGTCTTCTTCTTTTTCAACCATAATTTCAGCATCTTTTGCCTCGTCCGTGAGACCCACGAACAACATCACATGCTCGGTCAAAATTTTGGCTCCAAGGCTCACTGCTTCCTCGGGACGAATACTTCCGTCAGTCCAAACCTCAAGTGTCAGCTTGTCATAATTCGTAACCTGGCCGACACGCGTATTTTCTACGCCGTAGTTCACGCGTGCAATCGGAGTGTAGATGGAGTCGACGGGAATGACGCCGATCGGCTGGTCATCACGTTTGTTCCGATCCTGCTTAACGTAACCGCGACCGCGATTGGCAAAAATACGCATGTGAAGTCTCGAACCCGGTCCGAGCGTAGCAATGTGAAGATCCGGATTAAGAATTTCCACATCACTATCCGCACGGATATCTCCTGCCGTTACAACTCCTTCGCCTTCCGCATCGATTTCGAGTACTTTCTCTTCATCCGAGTGGATTTTAAGCGATAAAGCTTTCAAGTTCAGAATGATCTCCGTTACGTCTTCCTTCACACCGGGAACCGTTGCAAACTCGTGCAGAACCCCATCGATCTGAACCGATGTGACTGCTGCCCCCGGTAACGAGGATAACAGAATACGGCGAAGCGAGTTTCCCAGCGTCGTACCGTATCCGCGTTCCAGCGGTTCTACTACGAATTTTCCATAGGTGCCATCATCATTGACGTCAACCGTCTCAATTTTCGGCTTTTCGATTTCTATCACTGCAATATCCCTCCTTCAAAACGTCGCTCCTATATGAAACATTCACCTTATCCATAGTCTATCATGCAGTATACCTAAACATCCATTCTTGGCAGTTTGTGCCGGATCTATACTACACGCAGAGGAGAAATCTCATTAGACGCGACGACGTTTTGGAGGACGGCATCCGTTATGAGGTACCGGAGTTACGTCTTTGATCAGGTTAACTTCCAAACCAGCAGCTTGCAAAGAGCGGATTGCTGCTTCGCGACCTGCACCAGGTCCTTTAACCATGACTTCGACAGTTTTCATGCCGTGTTCCATAGCAGCTTTAGCAGCAGTTTCTGCGGCCATTTGCGCTGCGAATGGAGTAGATTTACGGGAACCACGGAATCCCATGCCACCTGAGCTGGCCCAAGAGATTGCGTTACCGTGTGGATCTGTGATCGTAACGATCGTGTTGTTGAACGTGGAACGGATGTGTGCCACGCCAGTCTCGATATTTTTACGGTCACGGCGTTTTGTACGTACAACTTTTTTCGGTTTAGCCATTGAATGTTATCCTCCCTTCTTATTTCTTTTTGTTCGCTACAGTCCGACGAGGACCTTTACGGGTACGAGCATTAGTTTTAGTACGTTGTCCGCGAACAGGCAACCCACGACGGTGACGAACACCACGGTAGCAGCCAATCTCAGTCAGACGTTTAATATTCAAGGAAATTTCACGACGCAGATCGCCTTCTACTTTAACTTCTTTGTCGATCGTTTCACGTAATTTGCTCACTTCATCTTCAGTCAAATCACGAACACGCGTGTTTGCACTGATGCCTGTTTCCTTCAAGATTTTCTGAGAAGTCGTTTTACCGATTCCGAAAATGTAAGTCAAGGCGATCTCAACGCGTTTGTCACGTGGCAAATCCACACCAGCTATACGAGCCATTTTACGCTACACCCCCTTCTATTAACCTTGTTTTTGTTTGTGTTTCGGATTTTCGCAAATAACCATTACGTTCCCTTTGCGGCGAATGACTTTGCATTTTTCGCAAATAGGTTTTACAGAAGGTCTTACCTTCATGTTGATTACCTCCTCCAAGCTTTACCCTGGTAAAACTCGCTTCGTGAACATTCACATCGTTTTGCCGAGCAAAACAAGTTTTTTAAATGACATACGTTTAATAAAAACCTGCATGAATTACTTGCGGTACGTTATACGGCCTTTGGTTAAATCGTAAGGCGATAACTGTACAACCACCTTGTCGCCTGTCAAAATACGGATAAAGTGCATCCGCAGCTTTCCGGAAACATGAGCAAGAATTTGATGACCGTTCTCCAGCTCTACCTTGAACGTAGCGTTCGGCAGTGGCTCGATTACCGTACCTTCAACCTCAATGACATCTTCTTTGGCCAAAGTCAGTCTCCTTTCTCTTCAGCTTGGTATTCGGACGAGTCCAGGAAAGTTTTCACTGCATGGCGCAGCTTTCCATTCGTCACCCGACCGCTTTCGTTTAAACTGTTTACAATCTCGCTACTAATCTTTGGCTGAGGCACCAAATGAAGAACATTTTTCTTCTTCGCTTGATCAAACTTTCGTTTATCCCCATCCGCAATATATACAAACCTGCTATCTGCTACTGAAACGACAACCGCAATCTGTCCGGCACCTCTGCCTTTCAGAATCTTCACCAGCTGACCGATTTGCAGGTTTCCTTGCTGAATCATTACAATCACCTACGCACTCAGTTTCGTGAAAATGTCCATGCCGCCCGTTTCGCACGTCACCGCTTGCTCGTTATGAGCACATGAGGTTACGTTCATCGTAACGACCGTCCAGTTGTCTTCCAGCGTCCCTACATGGTGAGAACCTATCTAAATCATTGATTCAATAGCCAGCCCAATGCCGGTTTTCAGCCTCGGCCCCTGCTCAGGAATACCACGGTTTGGATTCTCAATATATTGCCGAATGGCATGCGACATTGTAAACTGGCGAGTTTTCGCGATGATATCGCCTTTGTTTAACTTGCGTTTGCCGGGAAATCCGTGCACCAGTTGTTCGTTGACTGAAGCGCAAATGCTAGCAGGAAAACCGTTATAACCTTTAAAAGACGGCACAGCTCCCTGACTGCGAATATACCGATCAGCTAAATGATCAAGTTCACCGGTCGTAATACCGGGCTCGATGTGTCCTGCCAAGAGATGATCCGTTTCCGTATCTATTCTCTTAGCTTTCCTCATAAAGCTTGATTCCGTCCCCGACTTGCAAATGATCATTACAGCTAACCCCGCAACAAGGACACGATATTTTGGGAAACCACATCAATATCCTGTTCTCCGTCAATATGACGCAGAAGATTCTGGTTCTCATAAAACGTGAGGAGTGGTGCTGTTTTATTACTATATTCGTCAAGTCGTGTTCTTACGCTATCTTCATTATCGTCAGGACGCTGATAGAGTTCCCCACCGTCTTTATCGCAAATGCCTTCAACCTTAGGAGGATTAAAGACAATATGATAGCTAGTTCCGCAGCTTTTACAAACCCGCCGTCCTGTGATTCGTGCCAACAAGTTGTCACTATCCACTTTCAGGTTGATGACGTCATCTAGCTTCGTATTCAAACGACCCAAAATTTGATCCAAGGCTTCAGCTTGAGCCAAAGTTCTTGGAAAACCGTCCAGCAAGAACCCTTTCTTGCAATCTGGCTGTTGTAGCCGTTCTTCAACGATACCGATTGTTACGTCATCCGGAACAAGTTCACCCTTGTCGATATATTCTTTAGCTTTAATGCCAATAGGTGTTCCCTGTTTCATCGCTAGGCGAAAAGCATCACCTGTCGAGATATGAGGAATGCCGAATTCCTTCACAATGACATCTGCTTGTGTACCTTTACCAGCCCCCGGAGGGCCCATGATCAAAATATTCACAATCTGTCACTCCTCAAGACGACCCCTACACAAGAAACAGCACAAAAGGTGCCGGTAAGCATGCGAACATCCTAAGCCGGTACCTATTGCCTATTTGTTGATGAAGCCTTTGTAATGGCGTTTGATCAGTTGGCTTTCGATTTGCTTCATTGTATCCAATGCTACACCAATGATGATGAGCAATGAAGTACCGCCAATTTGCACGGAACGAGGCAAGCCCGAAAGCGAACCGAAGAATACCGGCAAAACGGATATGACTGCCAGAAACAAGGCTCCTGTCATTGTCAAACGTGACATTACTCGTGTCAAGTATTTCTCCGTGGCTTTACCCGGGCGAATTCCCGGAATATAACCGCCGTTTTTCTTCATATTGTCGGCCATTTGCTGCGGATTCATCTGTACAAAGGTATAGAAGAATGTGAAACCGATAATCATTACGACATACAAAACCATGCCCAGCGGCTTGTCATAATACAAGTAAGTGGTAACCCACTTAGCCCAAACATGATCTGCCCAGAAACTCGCAATAATTGTCGGGAATTGCAGCAATGATACCGCAAAGATTACCGGAATAACGCCTGCCGCATTAATTTTCATCGGAATATGCGTATTCTGGCCACCGTACATTTTGTTGCCAACTACACGTTTCGCGTATTGTACCGGGATTTTCCGAATACCTTGCTGGATGTAGATAACACCAACAATAATCAGAACAATCACCAGGGCAATTATAATTGCCTTCAGAATATTCATAAACAGCTGATCTGCCTGAATAAACTGAGATTCTACAACCGTCCGAATATGTCTTGGAATACCCGCTGCAATCCCTGCGAAGATAACAATAGAGATACCATTGCCGATTCCCTTTTCGGTAATTTGCTCACCGAGCCACATAAGGAACGTAGTTCCTGCTGTAAGCACAATGGCAATGACCAGATAATCTGCAAAAGTGGCTCCTGGAATCATCGCTGCACCGTACAGTCGATTAAAGCCAATCGACGTTCCGAATGCTTGAATCAGGCCAAGTATTACCGTACCATAACGCGTAATTTGAGCCAACTTCTTTTTACCATGCTCTCCTTGTTTAGCCCATTCCGCAAGTTTCGGAATCACGTCCATTGACAGCAACTGTACAATGATGGACGCTGTAATATATGGCATAATCCCGAGGGCGAAGATCGAAAACTGATACAATGCGCCCCCTGAGAAGGTGTTAAGGAGTCCAAACAACTCGCTTCCTGCCTGATCCTGAGAAGTAAAGACTTGCTTGTTCACGCCGGGAACCGGCACAAAGGAGCCAATACGATATACAAAGAGTATAAACAGGGTGAACAGGATTCGGGTTCTAAGATCCTCAACCCGCCATATATTTTTCAGGGTCTTGAACATTAGATCACCTCGGTTTTACCGCCGGCAGCTTCAATTTTCTCTACCGCAGATTGAGAGAACTTGTTCGCTTTAACTGTCAATTTCACAGTGATTTCACCGTTACCCAGAATTTTGATTCCGGATTTAGCGTTTTTCACAATGCCATTATTCAGTAAAAACTCAGGGCTTACTTCTGTACCCGCTGCAAAACTGTTCAAATCTTCGATATTCAAAACCGCATACTCTTTACGAGTAGGATTTACGAAACCGCGTTTAGGCAAGCGACGATACAGTGGATTTTGACCACCCTCGAAGCCCGGACGTACACCACCGCCGGAACGAGCGTTTTGACCTTTATGACCACGACCAGAAGTTTTACCCGTACCGCTACTAGGACCACGACCCAAACGTTTACGTTCTTTGCGGGAGCCTGGAGCTGGGGAAAGCTCATGTAACTTCATCGTTCGTTGCACCTCCTTGATTATTGTTAAAATACTTTATTTCTTAAGCCTCAATTTCTTTAACAGAAACCAAATGGCTAACTTGATTAATCATCCCGCGAATAGCTGCATTGTCGGGTTGAACTACTTTATGGTTGATTTTACGCAAGCCGAGCGTTTTAACAGTCGTTCTCTGATTACCAGGACGGCCGATCAACGAACGAACGAGGGTAATTTCTAATTTCGCCATGATATTCCCTCCTTAGCCCAGCAGCTCTTCGATGGATTTGCCGCGCAATTTTGCAACTTCTTCAGCGCGTTTCAAGCGGGACAAACCTTCCAAAGTCGCATTGACCATATTCATGGAATTCGAAGAACCCAAAGATTTTGTCAAGATATCACCTACACCAGCAAGTTCCAGTACAGCACGAACCGGACCACCAGCGATAACTCCAGTACCTTCCGATGCCGGTTTCAACAGAACCCGGCCAGCACCGAACTTACCTGTAACAAGGTGAGGAATTGTTGTTCCTACGAGTGGAACGTGAACCAGGTTTTTCTTAGCATCTTCAATACCTTTGCGAATTGCATCAGGTACTTCGCCAGCTTTACCGATTCCAGCGCCTACCCAGCCGTTGCCGTCGCCCACTACTACCAGAGCACTGAAGCTGAAACGGCGTCCGCCTTTGACAACTTTAGCTACACGATTAATATTTACTACTCTTTCAGTCAGTTCCAAAGTATTCGGATCTACACGCAAGTCGTTAACCTCCTTTTGAGAAATGTCTTAGAATTCAAGGCCTGCTTCGCGAGCTGCATCAGCCAAAGCTTGAATCCGTCCATGATACAAGTATCCACCACGGTCAAATACGATGTTAGCATGGCCTTTTTCTTTCGCACGTTTAGCAACGAGTTCGCCAACTTTACGAGCTGCTTCTACACTACCGCCGTTTTTGATTTCGCTGCTCAGTTCTTTATCCATAGTGGATGCAGATACCAATGTTACACCAGCTACATCATCAATCAGTTGTGCGTAGATATGCTTGGAAGAGCGGAATACGTTCAAACGAGGACGTACAGCCGTACCTTCGATTTTCTTACGTACACGCAGATGTCTTCTGACACGTGCTTTATTTTTATCTTGTTTTGTAATCATCTCAAGTTTTCACTCCCTTCAGTTTGCCTTTTAAAACTTTATACTAAGACGCACTGGGTAAAAAAGAAGTACGAAGTCTTTCCTGCAGAAAGACCGCACAAAGTCGGTAAGAAACTTATTTCTTCTTACCGGCTTTACCTTCTTTACGAATGATGCGCTCGCCTTCGTATTTAATCCCTTTACCTTTGTACGGTTCAGGTTCACGAACGGAACGAATTTTAGCAGCGTAGGCACCTACACGCTCTTTATCAATTCCGCGAACGATGATTTTAGTGTTCGAAGGAACTTCGAATTCGATGCCCGCTTCCGGTGTGATTTCAACCGGGTGAGAGTATCCAACGTTCAGAACAATTTTATCTCCGGATTTGCTTGCACGATATCCGACCCCAACCAGCTCCAGAGATTTTGAAAACCCTTCAGTTACACCACTTACCATGTTGTTGACAACGCTGCGGGTTGTTCCATGCAAAGAGCGGTGAAGTTTGTTGTCCGAAGGACGAACTACATTAATTTCATTGTTTTCCACAGTAACGGACATGTCTTTATGAAGCTCACGAGTCAATGTTCCTTTAGGACCTTTAACTGTGATCGCTGTGTTGTTCAAAGTCACGTCAACACCACTTGGTACTGTGATTGGTTTACGACCAATACGGGACATATCTGTTGCACCTCCTATCTTTTAAACGTTATCTTACCAAACGTAGCAAACAACTTCTCCGCCGGCTTTGGACTGACGTGCTTCTTTGTCGGTCATGATACCTTTGGATGTTGAAATGATTGCGATCCCGAGTCCACCCAATACGCGTGGAATCTCATTGCTCTTCGTGTAAACGCGAAGACCTGGTTTACTGATTCTTTTCAAACCTGTAATAACACGCTCGTTGTTCGCACCGTATTTCAAGAAAATACGGATAATCCCTTGTTTGCTATCTTCAACAAATTCCGCATCACGAATGAATCCTTCACGTTTCAGGATGTCGGCGATTTGTTTTTTCATTGTAGATGCAGGCATTTCTACTGTTTCGTGACGAACTGTGTTCGCGTTACGAATACGAGTAAGCATATCTGCAATTGGATCAGACATAGTCATTGTGTATAAACCTCCTTCCCAAACAGGACTTTTTACCAGCTTGCTTTTTTCACGCCAGGAATCTGGCCTTTATAAGCTAATTCACGGAAGCAAATTCTGCAGATCTTAAACTTTTGCAGTACCGAATGTGGACGACCACAACGCTCGCAACGAGTGTAAGCACGAACTTTAAACTTTGGTGTGCGTTGTTGTTTGACTTTCATTGAAGTTTTTGCCACTTAGCCTGACACCTCCTAAATAGTTTCGGAGAACAGGGTGTCTTTAAAATCAGACGCCCGAAACGTTATGCCAACATTATTTTGCGAAAGGCATGCCCAGCTGAGTCAGAAGCTCACGGGACTCTTCGTCAGTTTTGGCAGTCGTTACGATAACGATGTCCATACCACGAACTTTATCAACTTGATCATACTCGATTTCCGGGAAGATCAACTGTTCTTTCAGACCAAGCGTGTAGTTACCACGTCCGTCGAAAGCTTTTGTCGATACACCATGGAAGTCACGTACGCGAGGAAGAGTAATGTTGAACAATTTGTCCAAGAAATAATACATACGCTCGCCACGAAGTGTTACCTTTACACCGATCGGCATGTTTTCACGCAATTTAAAACCTGCAATAGATTTTTTTGCGCGAGTGATTACTGGTTTTTGACCAGCAATCAGCTGCATGTCGTTGAGAGCTGAATCAAGTACTTTGGAGTTTTGGACTGCGTCGCCAACACCCATGTTGATTACAACTTTCTCGATTTTAGGCACTTGCATCACTGTTGTATAGTTGAACTTCTGCATCAAAGCAGGAGTGATTTCTTTCAAGAAACGTTCTTTCATTCTTGTTGTAGCCATGAATCATATACCTCCTTTCTTCAAAAAATAATTAGTCGATCACTTCGCCAGAACGTTTTGCAATGCGCACTTTTTTTCCGTTGTCCAAAACTTTGTAACCAACACGGGTTACTTTTCCGCTCTTCGGATCAATGTGCATAACGTTGGAAACGTGAATCGGAGCTTCTTTCTCGATGATGCCGCCTTGTGGATTCAGCTGATTAGGCTTTTGGTGTTTTTTAATCATGTTAACACCTTCCACAAGCACACGGTTTTGACGAGGGTAAGCAGCGATAACGCGACCTTTTTTACCTTTATCTTTACCTGTAATCACCAGAACAGTGTCGTCTTTTTTGACGTGAAGCTTGTTGTTATGGGATTCCAGAACTTTTTTCACTTTTGGCATTTCGTACACCTCCTACGGGCACATTTTAAGGTGAGTTTAGATCACTTCCGGAGCCAAGGAAACGATTTTCATGAAGTCCTTGTCACGAAGTTCGCGAGCAACTGGTCCGAAAATACGAGTACCACGTGGGCTCTTGTCTTCTTTAACGACCACTGCTGCGTTCTCGTCAAATCCGATGTAGGAACCGTCTTTACGGCGGATAGAACGTTTAGTACGAACAACAACCGCTCTTACTACATCACCCTTTTTGACAACGCCGCCTGGTGTTGCTTGTTTTACGGAACAAACGATCAGGTCACCAATTTGAGCTGTACGACGTCCCGTACCACCGAGCACACGGATACACATCAGTTCCTTCGCGCCGGAATTGTCAGCTACAGTCAAACGTGTAAATGGTTGAATCATTTATTTATCCTCCTTTCGGAAAAACTACACTACATTAGATTATAACAGCTTTTTCAACGATTTCGACCAGTCTCCAGTTTTTGTCTTTGGACAAAGGGCGAGTTTCCATGATTTTAACAGTATCACCAATTTGTGCAGTGTTGTTTTCATCATGAGCTTTGAATTTCTTAGTTACTTTAATACGTTTATGGTAGAGATCATGTTTTTTGTAAGTTTCTACAGCAATCACAATCGTTTTATCCATTTTGTCGCTGACTACTTTACCGACTAATACTTTACGGGCATTACGTTCGCTCATTGTTGGCCTCCTTCCTAATTACAGGCGGATTTTCCACCCGGTCTGATATCTTAGCTAATCCCAAGTTCTCTTTCACGGATCACAGTTTTAGCACGAGCAATTTCCTTACGCACAGCGCCGATCCGAGTCGGGTTATCAAGCTGACCGGTAGCGAGTTGAAAACGAAGGTTGAAAAGTTCTTCTTTAAAACCGGAGATCTTTTGTTCGATTTCAGCAGTGGTTAGGTTGCGGAATTCACTAGCCTTCATTTGCTTCACCACCCAATTCTTCACGTTTCACAAACTTAGTTTTGATTGGCAGTTTGTGAGCGGCAAGACGCATTGCTTCACGAGCAATCTCTTCCGGAACACCAGCAAGTTCGAACATAATCTTGCCTGGTTTCACTACTGCAACCCATTTTTCTACGTTACCTTTACCACTACCCATACGAACCTCAAGAGGCTTCTGAGTAATTGGTTTGTCAGGGAAAATTTTAATCCAAACCTTACCACCACGTTTGATGTAACGAGTCATCGCAATACGAGCAGCTTCGATTTGACGGTTAGTAATCCATGCAGGTTCAGTAGCTTGCAAACCGTACTCACCAAAGTTCAGTGTAGTACCGCCTTTTGCACGACCCTTCATATGACCACGTTGTTGTTTACGATGTTTTACGCGTTTTGGTACCAACATGATTAGTTGCCTCCTTCCTGAGGAGCTTGTTTCTTAGCTGGAGGAAGAACCTCTCCACGATAGATCCATACTTTTACGCCAAGACGACCGTAAGTAGTATGAGCTTCCGCTGTACCATAGTCAATGTCGGCACGAAGCGTATGCAGTGGAACAGTTCCTTCGCTGTACCCTTCGGAACGAGCGATTTCGGCACCGCCAAGACGTCCGCCTACTTGAGTTTTAATTCCTTTTGCTCCGGAGCGCATAGTTCTTTGAATCGCTTGTTTCAAAGCACGACGGAAAGAAACACGACGTTCCAATTGTTGTGCAATGCTTTCAGCAACCAGAATTGCGTCCAGTTCAGGATTTTTAATTTCAGAAATATTGATGTGTACCTTTTTACCGCCTGCGATTTTAGTAATTTCATTACGCAGATTTTCAACTTCGGAACCACCCTTACCGATAACCATACCTGGTTTCGCAGTGTGAATCGTTACGTTGACACGGTTAGCTGCTCTCTCGATTTCAACACGGGATACAGCGGAGTCTTTCAATCTTTTTTTCAGATGTTCACGAATTCTAACGTCTTCCAGCAAAAGATCACCGAAATCTTTGCCTGCATACCATTTGGATTCCCAATCACGGATAATACCGATTCGGAGTCCGACGGGATTTACCTTTTGGCCCACACGTTTTCCCTCCTTATTTTTCAGATACCACCAGAGTAATATGACTGGTGCGTTTGTTGATGCGACTTGCACGACCCATTGCACGCGGGCGGAATCGTTTCATTGTAGGACCTTGGTTTACAAAAACCTGAGATACTACCAATTTATTTACGTCCAAAGAGTAGTTGTGATCTGCATTTGCAATCGCAGAATTCAACAATTTCTCAACGACTGGAGAAGCGGACTTTGGAGTGTGACGAAGAATTGCGATCGCCTCACCAACCTGCTTACCGCGAATCAAATCGATAACAAGTTTCACTTTGCGAGCAGAAATCCGTACGGACTTAGCATGTGCTTTTGCTTCCATTGAGTTTACCTCCTCTCAAACACTACGCTGTGTTGATTATCTTCTTGTTTTCTTATCGTCATCCGTATGGCCTTTGTACGTACGTGTTGGAGCAAATTCGCCCAATTTGTGTCCGACCATATCTTCCGTTACGTATACTGGCACGTGTTTACGACCATCGTATACACCAAACGTATGTCCGATAAATTGCGGGAAAATCGTAGAGCGACGGGACCAAGTTTTGATTACCACTTTTTTGTCCGACTCGTTCAAAACCTCTACTTTTTTCAACAGGTAACCATCAATGAATGGTCCTTTTTTGAGACTGCGACCCATTTATGAATCCTCCCTTCGTTAAAACGTAGTCGTTCCTTAATATGTTAACGTGCGACTTAAGCGCACGTTTTATTACTTAGTACGACGACGAACGATGTACTTATCAGATGCTTTACCTTTTTTACGTGTCTTGTAACCAAGGGTTGGTTTACCCCATGGAGACATTGGAGATTTACGTCCGATTGGAGCGCGACCTTCACCACCACCGTGTGGGTGATCGTTAGGGTTCATTACAACACCGCGAACTTCAGGACGTTGTCCCAACCAGCGACTACGACCGGCTTTACCGATTTTCACCAGTTCGTGGTCTTCGTTACCTACAGAACCGATTGTAGCGCGGCAAACTTTCAGAATGCGGCGAACTTCACCAGAAGACAAACGAATTGTAACATACTTTTCTTCTTTACCAAGAAGTTGGGCTTCCGTACCAGCAGCGCGAACGAGTTGGCCACCTTTACCCGGTTTCAATTCGATGTTGTGGATAACCGTACCTACTGGAATGTTTTCCAATGGCAAGGAGTTACCGATTTTGATATCCGAACCTGCACCGGATACCACTTCGTCTCCTACTTTCAGACCTTTAGGAGCGATGATGTAACGTTTTTCACCATCCACATAGTGGATAAGTGCGATGTTGGACGTACGGTTTGGATCATATTCGATCGTAGCAACGCGGCCCGGTATTCCATCTTTGTTACGTTTGAAGTCAATAATACGGTATTTACGTTTGTGTCCGCCGCCTTGATGACGAACTGTAATTTTACCTTGGTTATTGCGTCCAGCTTGCTTGCTCAGAGGTGCCAGCAACGATTTCTCGGGCTGATTAGTTGTAATCTCCTCGAAAGTAGATACAGACATAGCACGTCTGGCCGGGGACGTTGGTTTATACTTTTTAATTGGCACTGAGTTTCCCTCCTTACTTTACAGTTTCAATTATACCGTTTCAAAAAACTCAAGCGGCTTACTGTCTTTGCTCAGCGTTACGAACGCTTTCTTCCACTCGCTCGTATAGCCGGAATGACGTCCGTAGCGTTTTGGTTTTGCAGGAACACGAAGCGTATTTACGTTACTTACTTTCACGTTAAAAATGGCTTCGATTGCTTTTTTAACTTCGACTTTGTTAGAACGAATGTCAACCTCGAAAACGTATTTCAAGTCATTCATCATACCAGCCGTACGTTCGGTGATAACCGGACGTTTGATAATATCACGAGGATCCTTCATTACGCGAGCACCTCCTCTACCTTCTGAACTGCTTCCTTCGTAATGATCAGTTTGTCGTGTCCGAGCACATCAAGAACATTAATGCCGTCTGCGGCTACAAACTTCACACCAGGAATATTACGAGCGGAAAGTGCTACATTATCATCATAGCTAGGAGCTACGATCAATGCTTTACGATCAGCTTTAAGGTTATTCAAAATGGCTGCGAATTCTTTCGTTTTAGGTCCGTTCAGTGTAAGAGCGTCCAATACGATAATTTCATTCTCAATCACTTTGGATGACAACGCCGATTTGATCGCCAGACGACGAACTTTTTTAGGCAATTTGTAAGCATAGCTGCGTGGAGTCGGGCCAAATACAGTACCGCCACCAACCCATTGCGGTGCACGGATCGAACCTTGACGAGCGCGGCCAGTACCTTTTTGTTTCCAAGGTTTACGTCCGCCACCACGTACTTCAGAACGTCCTTTTACTTTGTGAGTACCTTGACGCAGGGAAGCCAATTGCATAACAACAGCGTCATGAAGAACGTGCTTATTCGGCTCGATACCGAACACTGCGTCGTTCAATTCAATTTCACCAACTTGGCTGCCGCTAATATTAAATAGTGCTACTTTTGGCATTTCGTGTTCCTCCTTTCTTCAGTTGTTTATTTTTTCACCGTTTCTAATACTTTAACGAAGCTATTTTTAGGTCCTGGAATGGAACCTTTCACGAGCAATACATTACGTTCTGTATCGATCTTAACAACTTCAAGACGTTGGATCGTAACCGTTTCATGCCCCATGTGTCCTGGAAGGTGTTTACCTTTAGGAACGCGGTTAGCTTGAATGGAACCCATAGAACCTGGACCTCTGTGGTAACGCGAGCCGTGTGCCATTGGTCCGCGACTTTGTCCCCAACGTTTGATAACGCCGGCAAAACCTTTACCTTTAGAAATACCTGTTACGTCAACGAACTCGCCTTCTGTGAAGACATCAGCCTTCAGTTCTTGGCCAACCTCGTACGCAGCAAGGTCGATGCCACGAAGTTCACGAACGTAGCGCTTAGGTGCAGTATTTGCTTTTTTCGCATGTCCTGCTTCAGGTTTGTTGGATCTTTTTTCTTTCTTATCAGAGAAACCGAGTTGGATAGCTTCGTATCCATCGTTTTCCAGATCTTTCTTTTGCAGAACAACACAAGGACCTGCTTCGATAACCGTAACAGCAAGTACGTTACCTTCAGGGGTAAACACTTGAGTCATTCCGAGTTTTTTTCCTAAGATACCTTTCATGTTGACACCTCATTTCTTTTCCTAATTACATATTACAATTTAATTTCGATATCTACACCGGACGGCAGGTCCAAGCGCATCAAGGCATCCACAGTTTGTGGAGTCGGGTTAACAATGTCGATCAAACGCTTGTGTGTGCGCATTTCGAACTGCTCCCGGGAATCCTTGTACTTGTGTACCGCACGGAGAATAGTAATGATTTGTTTTTCAGTTGGCAGCGGAATTGGCCCGGATACACCTGCGCCCGAACGTTTAGCTGTTTCAACAATTTTCTCAGCGGATTGATCAAGAATTCTATGATCGTAAGCTTTCAAACGAATACGAATTTTTTGCTTTGCCATTTTAGTCCCTCCTTCTATCGCCCAATTTGGTATCGGACATACTCCGTGAAAATTTTCCGACAGCCCTCCCATGGCAAAGGGGCCGGGTGTGTCAGTAACCTCTCACATCATCGCACAGTCACAAACAACATTAGTTATTATATCGAATAGTTCTGCCTATTGCAAGCAAAAACGAAAAAACAATGCATCTTATTTTCAAAAGATACAATTGTGTTCGCAGCTTGCGATTTTCCCAAGAGAAAAGCCCCCGCACCAGGGCAGGGGCTCGTTTAGCTTCGTTCCAATACAATGTTACTCGTTCCAGTACACTGTTGCTCTATTTAAAGGCTAAAGCCTTCTTATTTGGAGATTGTTGCTACGGCACCAGCGCCAACTGTACGTCCACCTTCACGAATAGAGAACTTAGTTCCTTCTTCGATAGCGATCGGGTTGATCAGTTGAACAGTAACCGTGATGTTATCACCAGGCATTACCATTTCGGAACCTTCTGGCAAAGTAATGATACCAGTTACGTCAGTTGTACGGAAGTAGAACTGTGGACGGTAACCAGTGAAGAAAGGTTTGTGACGTCCGCCTTCTTCTTTAGTCAAAACGTAGATTTGAGCAGAAAATTCTGTATGTGGGTTAACAGAACCTGGTTTAGCCAATACTTGGCCACGCTCGATTTGTGCACGATCTACACCGCGAAGCAGTGCGCCGATGTTGTCACCAGCTTGAGCGGAATCAAGCAATTTACGGAACATTTCTACGCCTGTTACTACGGATTTACGGGATTCTTCTTGAATACCGATGATTTCGATTTCGTCGCCCACTTTAACTGTACCACGCTCTACACGGCCTGTAGCAACTGTACCACGACCAGTGATGGAGAATACGTCCTCGACAGGCATAAGGAAAGGCTTGTCAGTGTCGCGTTCTGGAGTTGGGATATAAGTGTCGATTGTTTCGAACATTTCAACGATTTTCTTAGCCCAGTCGCCATCTGGATTTTGCAGTGCTTCACGAGCGGAACCGCGAGTGATTGGAGTGTCGTCGCCTGGGAAGTCATACTCGCTCAGCAAGTCGCGAACTTCCATTTCAACCAATTCCAGCAACTCTTCGTCTTCAACCATGTCGCATTTGTTCAGGAATACAACGATGTAAGGAACACCAACTTGGCGGGACAACAGGATGTGCTCGCGAGTTTGCGGCATTGGGCCGTCAGCTGCGGATACAACCAGAATCGCTCCGTCCATTTGTGCAGCGCCAGTGATCATGTTTTTAACATAGTCGGCGTGACCTGGGCAGTCAACGTGTGCATAGTGACGGTTAGGTGTTTCATATTCCACGTGTGCAGTGGAGATTGTGATACCGCGTTCGCGCTCTTCTGGAGCTTTATCGATTTGATCGAATGCTACAGCAGCACCACCGTAAGTTTTGGACAATACAGTTGTGATTGCAGCAGTCAAAGTAGTTTTACCATGATCGACGTGACCAATAGTACCGATATTAACGTGCGGTTTGTTACGTTCAAACTTAGCCTTTGCCATTTGAACAATTCCTCCTCAATAACTTGTTTTATTTTAGGCTGCCGGATGCCCTTTTGGTAAAACCTTAAGTATACCGGTCAGCTGATACATTGTATTACTCGCCGCCTTTGGTTTTGGCAACGATCTCTTCAGCAATGCTCTTCGGCACTTCTTCATAATGAGAAAGTTCCATAGAGAACACGCCGCGTCCTTGTGTACCGGAGCGAAGTGTAGTCGAGTATCCGAACATTTCGGACAAAGGCACCTTCGCACGAATGATTTGAGCTCCACTACGGGAATCCATACCTTCAATCCGACCACGACGGGAGTTCAACATACCCATTACGTCACCCATGTATTCCTCAGGAACCGTTACTTCAACTTTCATAATCGGCTCAAGCAATACTGGTTTACATTTGTCTTTCGCTGCTTTCAGCGCCATTGATCCGGCAATTTTAAATGCCATTTCATTGGAATCGACATCATGGTATGATCCGTCCACGATTGTAGCTTTAACGTCCACAAGCGGGAAGCCTGCGATAACGCCGTTTTTCATTTGTTCCTCAATACCAGCAAGAGCAGGTGCGATGTACTCTCTAGGAACAGAGCCGCCGACTACCTTACTTTCGAATTGACTACCAGTACCTGGTTCGAGTGGTTCGAACTCAACCCATACGTGACCATATTGACCACGACCACCGGACTGACGAACGAATTTACCTTCGACACGTGCTGGAGCACGGAACGTTTCACGGTAAGCAACCTGTGGTTTACCCACATTCGTTTCTACCTTGAACTCACGACGCATACGGTCAATGATGATGTCCAAGTGAAGCTCACCCATACCTGCCAAGATGGTTTGACCTGTTTCTTCGTTAGTATGAGCGCGAAGAGTTGGATCCTCTTCAGTCAACTTACCGAGAGCTACAGACATTTTATCTTGGTCAGCTTTGGTTTTAGGCTCAACCGCGATTTCGATAACCGGATCAGGGAAATTCATGGACTCGAGAATAACAGGACTCTTCTCATCACACAGTGTATCACCTGTACCTGTATCTTTCAAACCTACGGCAGCCGCAATATCACCAGAGTAAACTACAGTGATTTCTTGACGACTGTTCGCATGCATTTGAAGAATACGTCCGATACGTTCGCGTTTACCTTTTGTTGCATTCAATACGTAAGAACCGGATTGAAGAACACCGGAGTATACGCGGAAGAATGTCAACTTACCAACGTAAGGATCCGTCATGATTTTGAAGGCCAATGCGGAGAATGGCTCTTCATCGGAAGAGTGACGTTCAACTTCCGTACCGTCTTCCAAATGCCCTTGAATACTTGGCACGTCAGTAGGAGCCGGCAAATAGTCGAGAACAGCATCCAACATCAGTTGAACACCTTTATTGCGGTAAGAAGATCCACAGATAACTGGGAAGATTTTAACTTCTACAACACCTTTACGGAGAGCGGCTTTAATTTCGGCAACCGAAATTTCTTCGCCTTCCAGGTATTTCATTGTCAATTCTTCGTCCAGTTCAGCAACCTTCTCGATCAATTCATTACGGAGTTCCTCAACCTGATCTTTGAATTCCGCAGGAATTTCTACTTCTTCGATATCTTGACCAAGATCATCTTTGTACATATGAGCTTTTTGTTCAACGATATCGATAATACCAGTAAAATCATTTTCTGCGCCGATTGGCAATTGAATCGCAACTGCGTTCGCTTGAAGGCGATCACGCATGTCGGAGACAACATTCAAGAAGTCGGCACCAATGATATCCATTTTGTTTACATATGCGATCCGTGGAACGCCGTAGCGATCAGCCTGTCTCCATACGGTTTCGGACTGAGGCTCAACGCCTTCTTTCGCACTGAAAACACCAACTGCTCCGTCCAATACACGAAGGGAACGTTCAACTTCAACAGTGAAGTCAACGTGCCCCGGGGTGTCGATGATATTGACGCGGTGACCTTTCCAGGCAGCGGTCGTCGCAGCGGAAGTAATCGTGATTCCGCGCTCTTGTTCTTGTTCCATCCAGTCCATTGTCGCAGCGCCTTCGTGAACTTCACCGATTTTGTGCGTACGGCCTGTGTAGAACAAGATCCGCTCTGTTGTTGTGGTTTTACCCGCGTCAATATGAGCCATGATCCCGATATTACGTGTATTTTTCAAGGAGAACTCTCTTGCCATGAAATGGGTCTCCCTTCAAAATTGAAGTTATTTTTTTGAGCTGAATCCTACCAACGATAGTGAGCAAACGCTTTGTTTGCTTCAGCCATTTTGTGCGTGTCTTCACGTTTTTTCACGGAAGCGCCTGTGTTGTTGGAAGCATCGATAATTTCAGCCGCCAAACGCTCTTCCATGGTTTTCTCACCGCGGTTGCGGGAGTAGTTTACGAGCCAACGTAATCCCAGGGACGTACGTCTTTCTGGTTTTACCTCGATTGGTACTTGGTAGTTGGCACCGCCGACACGGCGTGCTTTAACTTCCAGGACTGGCATGATATTCTTGATAGCTGCTTCAAAAACTTCCATCGGGTCATTCCCCGTACGTTCTTGGATAAGCTTGAACGCATTGTACAGAATGCTTTGAGCAACGCCTCGTTTTCCGTCGAGCATGATGCGGTTGATCAAGCGGGTAACCAACTTGCTGTTGTATACCGGATCTGGCAACACGTCTCTTTTGGTAACTGGACCTTTGCGTGGCATGGATATCCCCCTTTCTTACATGTTAAACCGACATATGCGGTTTATATCTCATTAGGATTTTTTAGCTTTAGGGCGTTTTGCGCCGTATTTGGAACGAGCTTGCATGCGGTTGTTTACGCCTGCAGTATCCAAAGCACCGCGAACGATATGGTAACGCACACCCGGAAGGTCTTTTACACGACCGCCGCGAATCAGCACTACGCTGTGTTCTTGAAGGTTATGTCCAATACCTGGAATGTAAGCAGTCACCTCTACACGGTTCGTCAAGCGAACACGAGCATATTTACGAAGTGCGGAGTTTGGTTTTTTCGGAGTCATAGTACCTACACGAGTGCACACTCCGCGTTTTTGCGGGGCACTGATGTCGGTAGCTTCACGTTTCAAGGCATTAAAACCTTTTTGCAAAGCCGGTGATTTCGATTTCTCGATTTTGGCTTGACGTCCTTTACGAACCAGTTGGTTAATAGTTGGCATGTTGGTTGCCACCCCCTTCCTCAATTTTTGCTGTTACTTTACAAACCTTATCTAAGCCCACAGACCCAGGCGGTTCATAAAAGAACAAATGAAAAGTCTTTGCCGCCAAGAATAACAATTCCTTAGACAAAAACGTTCCTTACCCTATTGTTTTACGATAGCAGCCATTGCGGCTCCCACTTCAATCCCACATGCAGCTCCGAGATTTTTCATTGTGTCTACGAGAGTCACTTTGACTCCTTGCTTGTTGCACAAAGCAATGATGTTGGAAGTGAGACGCTGATCTGCGTCTTCTGCCACATATACTTCTGAGGCAAAGCCCAATTCTACCATACGAATGGTTTGTTTGGTACCGATTTTGACATGAGCATCTTGCAGTCCCTGTTCTTTAGACATATCTCATTCCTCCGAAAAGACCCAATAGCATATAGGCTGCTCACGCACCTTTGCTATATTAGCATTGACTATAAGTAATGTCAAGACAATTATAAACTATAATTCATTTAAACAGAATAGTACGATTCATTTTTGAAAAACACCGGAGCACCGTCTGCTATAGCTTTTATGCAAAGCTTATGTCTACGGTGTTCCGGCAATCATACTATTTTTATATTACTCGGCCGAAATTGGTTCGAGCTCCTCAGATGGAGACTGCCCCTCTTCCGGTTGGGCAAATTTCACGCTACGGTAACGGTTCATACCTGTTCCCGCAGGAATCAACTTACCAATAATTACGTTCTCTTTCAGCCCAAGCAACTGATCGACCTTGCCTTTAATAGCTGCATCAGTCAAGACACGAGTAGTTTCCTGGAAGGATGCTGCTGACAAGAAGGAGTCAGTTTCCAGAGAGGCCTTGGTAATACCGAGCAGTACCGGCTTAGCTACCGCTGGTTCTTGACCGCTGAGAATCGCTATCTTGTTTGCATTTTCATACTCATGGACATCAACAAAGGAGCCTGGAAGTAAGATCGTGTCGCCCGCATCAATGATACGGATTTTACGCAACATTTGACGAATCATAACTTCTACGTGCTTGTCGTTGATTTCCACGCCCTGGTTCCGGTATACGCGTTGAACTTCCTGAAGGATATAGTTCTGCACCCCGCGAATACCTTTAATACGCAGCATTTCTTTAGGATCAATCGAACCATCCGTCAGTTCGTCCCCAGCTTCAACAGTCATACCTTCGCTTACGCGCAGGCGGGAACCATACGTTACTGAATATGTTTTCGTTTCGGCTTCACCCTGAATGTCAATCTCACGGCGGTCTTTACCTTCACGAACTTCTTTAACTGTACCGTCAATTTCACTAATAGTTGCCTGACCTTTAGGATTACGTGCTTCAAAAAGCTCCTGGATACGAGGCAAACCTTGTGTAATATCGTCACCCGCTACGCCGCCTGTGTGGAACGTACGCATAGTAAGCTGTGTTCCTGGCTCACCAATGGATTGTGCAGCGATAATACCAACTGCTTCACCAATCTCAACGTGTTTACCAGTAGCCAGATTGCGACCGTAGCATTTCTTGCAGACGCCATGTTTAGCACGGCAACTTAGTACAGAACGAATCTGAACTTTGTGTACACCGGCTTTAACAATCGCTTCAGCTTTGTCGGAGTCAATCAGTTCGTTACGTCTAGCCAAAATCTCGCCAGTCTCAGGATGACGTACCGTTTCAAAGCAATAGCGACCTTCCAGACGGTCATAGAGATCCTCAATCACTTCTTTACCGTCCTGAATACGACTTACTGTGAAGCCTTTATCCGTTCCGCAGTCTTCTTCGCGCACGATAACATCCTGTGCCACATCTACGAGACGACGAGTCAGGTAACCGGAGTCAGCCGTACGGAGGGCTGTATCCGCCAAACCTTTACGCGCTCCGTGAGTGGAGATGAAGTACTCGAGTACTGTCAGACCTTCACGGAAATTTGATTTGATTGGGAGTTCGATAATACGTCCGGATGGATTGGCCATCAGACCACGCATACCACCGAGCTGAGTAATCTGTGACTTGTTACCCCGCGCTTTGGAGTCCACCATCATCATGATAGAGTTGTAGCGATCCATGGACTTCATCAATACTTCGGTAATATCATCTTTCGCTTTGGACCAAATGTCGATAATCCGGTCATAGCGTTCTTCATTCGTAATCAGACCACGACGATACTGATTCGTCACAACTTGCGCTTTGTCCTCAGATCCCTTAAGAATCTCTTGTTTTTCCACCGGCACGATTACGTCCGATACAGCAACGGTTACCCCTGCACGAGTGGAATACGTAAAGCCAAGCTGCTTGATTTTATCCAGAATTACAGCTGTTTCTGTTGTATGGTAAGTCTCAAAACAACGGGCAATGATATTACCAAGGTAATCCTTGCCTACTCCGTTAGCTTGCGGAGCGTTTTGAATGGCTTCTGTAAGATTTACACCCTTCTCGTAAACAAAGAACTCCTCCGCAGTACCATAAAGCAGGTTCGCACGGGTCGCATCATTGATGTACGGGAAGCTTGCCGGGAAAATTTCATTAAAGATAATTTTACCAACCGTTGTGATCAACATCGCTTCCTGTTGTTTTTCCGTAAAGCTCGTTTTATTCAAAGCTTTAACCGGAATAGCTACACGAGCATGAAGACCAGCTGTACCGCGTTGATAAGCCGATATAGCTTCATTCATGTTGCGAAGGATCATATTGCTTCCTTCTTCTTCTTTGTTATCCATAGTCAGATAGAAAGAACCAAGAACCATATCCTGGGAAGGTGTAACAACTGGCTTGCCGTCTTTCGGATTCAAAATGTTGCCGGATGCTAGCATAAGCAAACGAGCTTCAGCTTGAGCTTCCGCAGACAACGGAACGTGAACAGCCATTTGGTCACCGTCAAAGTCGGCATTATATGCAGTACATACGAGCGGATGCAGACGAATCGCACGACCCTCAACCAAAATCGGTTCGAACGCCTGGATACCGAGTCTATGCAACGTAGGGGCACGGTTCAGAAGAACTGGATGCTCCTTGATTACTTCTTCCAGCACATCCCATACTTCTGCACTCACACGTTCTACTTTACGCTTCGCGCTCTTGATATTGTGCGCCAAACCTTTGTTCACTAGTTCTTTCATAACAAAAGGTTTGAACAGTTCCAATGCCATTTCTTTCGGCAAACCGCATTGATACATTTTCAAGTACGGACCTACAACGATAACGGAACGACCAGAGTAGTCAACACGTTTTCCGAGCAAGTTCTGACGGAAACGTCCTTGTTTACCTTTCAGCATGTGGCTGAGGGATTTCAAAGGACGGTTACCTGGACCTGTAACAGGACGACCACGACGACCATTATCAATCAAGGCGTCAACAGCTTCCTGCAACATCCGTTTTTCATTTTGTACGATAATATCTGGCGCACCTAGATCTAACAGACGTTTCAGACGGTTATTACGGTTAATAACACGACGATACAAGTCGTTAAGGTCAGAAGTAGCGAAACGACCACCATCCAACTGTACCATTGGACGAAGCTCAGGAGGAATAACAGGAAGTACGTCCATGATCATCCAATCCGGTTGGTTGCCGGAGTTACGGAATGCCTCAATAACTTCAAGGCGTTTGATTGCACGGTTACGACGTTGTCCTTGAGCTGTACGCAGCTCTTCTTTCAAGAATTCCAACTCTTTGTCTATATCCAAATCTTGAAGAAGCTTTTTAACCGCTTCAGCACCCATACCTGCCTGGAATCCATAGCCATATTTCTCACGATAGCTACGGTATTCTTTCTCGGACAGGAGTTGCTTTTTCTCCAAAGGCGTATCTCCTGGATCGGTTACAACATAAGATGCGAAGTAAATGATCTCTTCCAGAGATCTTGGAGACATATCAAGAGCAAGACCCATACGACTTGGAATGCCTTTAAAGTACCAAATGTGCGATACAGGAGCAGCCAACTCAATATGGCCCATACGCTCACGGCGAACCTTAGCGCGAGTAACTTCTACTCCACAACGGTCACAGACAACACCTTTATAGCGTACACGTTTGTACTTACCGCAATGACATTCCCAGTCTTTCGTAGGTCCGAAAATTTTCTCGCAAAATAGTCCTTCTTTTTCCGGTTTAAGCGTACGATAGTTAATCGTCTCCGGTTTTTTGACTTCTCCGCGGGACCAAGAACGAATCTTTTCGGGGGAAGCAAGCCCGATTTTCATATATTCGAAATTGTTAACGTCCAACAAGGAGCAACCCTCCTTAACCAAATCCTGAGTTTTTAGGTTTGATACCGCCCAGCAGCACCGGGCGGTATCAAGAAACCTGATCCATTCTAGAATGGATCAAGGTATATAACAAAGCTGATATGAGTCAGTCAGCAGTCAAACTACTCTACGCCAACCTCAGAGCCTTCCAGATTCAAACTCAGCTTATCGCTGGTTGTGTCATCCTCATCATCAAGCTCTCTCATTTCGATCTCTTGTTCGTCTTCAGACAGAATCTTCACGTCCATACCCAAGCTTTGCAGCTCTTTGATCAAGACCTTAAATGATTCTGGAACACCCGGTTCAGGTACATTTTCACCTTTGACAATGGATTCGTAAGTTTTAACACGTCCAACCACATCATCGGATTTCACAGTCAAAATTTCCTGAAGCGTGTACGCTGCGCCGTAGGCTTCCAATGCCCATACTTCCATCTCCCCGAAGCGCTGTCCACCGAATTGAGCTTTACCACCCAATGGTTGTTGCGTAACGAGAGAGTAAGGACCTGTAGAACGAGCATGGATTTTATCATCGACCATGTGCGCCAGTTTGATCATGTGCATGACACCGACAGTAACTTCACGTTCAAAACGATCACCCGTACGTCCGTCATACAACACAGTCTTACCATTACGTTGCATGCCTGCCTCTTCCATTGTATCGAATACGTCATACTCCTTGGCACCATCGAATACTGGAGTTGCCACATGAATACCAAGACGCATTGCAGCCATACCCAGATGGACTTCAAGCACCTGTCCGATGTTCATCCGTGAAGGTACGCCCAGCGGGTTCAGAACGACCTGTACTGGTGTGCCATCCGGCAGGAACGGCATATCTTCTTCAGGCAAAATACGGGCAACGACACCCTTGTTACCGTGACGTCCAGCCATTTTATCGCCTTCGGAGATTTTACGTTTTTGAGCAATATATACACGAACCAACTGATTTACACCTGGTGGCAATTCATCACCATTTTCACGTGTAAACACCTTTACATCTACAACAATCCCGTCTGTTCCGTGAGGAACTCTCAAAGAAGTATCGCGAACCTCGCGTGCCTTCTCACCAAAGATTGCGTGTAAGAGACGTTCTTCAGCTGTCAATTCAGTCACACCTTTAGGTGTAACTTTACCAACGAGAATGTCACCTGCGCCGATTTCGGCACCAATACGAATGATTCCACGCTCATCCAAGTTGCGAAGCGCTTCTTCACCGACATTTGGAATGTCGCGAGTGATTTCTTCAGGTCCAAGCTTCGTGTCACGAGCCTCGGATTCGTATTCCTCAATATGGATCGAGGTGTATACATCTTCCTTAACCAGTTTCTCACTCAGCAGGATCGCATCCTCGTAGTTGTAACCTTCCCAAGTCATGAAGGCAACGACAACGTTACGTCCCAACGCCAACTCACCCATCTCTGTAGATGGACCATCCGCAAGAATATCGCCAACTTTGACAATATCTCCTCTGTTCACAATCGGACGTTGGTTGATGCAAGTTCCTTGGTTAGATCGCATAAATTTGTGTAATTTATACTTAACAATGTCGCCCTTCACTTCAGCGCCATCTACAGTTTCGATACGACGCAACCAAATTTCGTTGGCCGAAGAACGTTCGATAACTCCGTTGTATTTGGATACAACGCAAACACCAGAATCTTTCGCAGACTTGTGCTCCATTCCTGTTCCGACCAATGGAGACTTCGGAATCAGAAGTGGGACAGCCTGACGCTGCATGTTGGAACCCATCAATGCGCGGTTAGAGTCATCATTCTCCAGAAACGGAATCAATGCAGTCGCGACCGATACGACCTGTTTAGGCGATACGTCCATGTAATCGACACGGCTACTAGCCATCGGAATAATGTTATCAGACTGTTTGTTATAACGGACAATGACGACCTCATCCTTAAAGGTGTTTTCCTCCGTCAATTCCGCATTCGCCTGAGCTACGATGTAGTTATCTTCTTCATCAGCAGTCAGGTAATCAATCTGCTCTGTAACTTTTCCGGTTTTTGGATCTACCCAACGATAAGGAGCTTCGATAAATCCGTACTCGTTGATGCGTGCAAAAGTGGACAAAGAGTTGATCAAACCAATGTTTGGTCCCTCTGGTGTCTCGATAGGACACATGCGGCCATAGTGACTCGGATGGACGTCACGCACTTCCATGCCCGCGCGTTCGCGCGTCAAACCGCCGGGTCCGAGTGCGGACAGACGACGTTTGTGCGTTAATTCAGCAAGCGGGTTCGTCTGATCCATAAACTGAGACAGCTGCGAGCTACCAAAGAACTCTTTAATCGAAGCAATTACCGGACGTATGTTAATCAGCGCTTGTGGCGTAATTACATTAGCATCCTGAATCGACATTCTTTCACGCACCACGCGTTCCATACGGGACAAACCGATACGGAACTGGTTTTGGAGCAACTCACCTACAGAACGCAAACGACGGTTACCCAAATGGTCAATATCGTCCGTACTTCCGATTCCGTGAAGCAAGTTAATAAAATAACTGATGGAGGAAATAATATCGGCAGGCGTAATATTCTTAACCGATTTATCAATATTTCCGTTAGCAATCAGTTTTACTACTTTACCATCCTCAATTGGTGAGAATACATCGATCGTTTGAAGTGGAATATCATTGCTTTCTAGCACACCACTCGCAACATGATACGTACGATGTCCTACTGATTCCTCCAGTTGGGCCAAAATCTCGTCCAACAGGCGGCGATCTACCATTTGTCCGGCTTCAGCGATGATTTCACCAGTTGTTGTATCAATCAAAGTCTCAGCAAGTCGTTGATTGAACAGACGATTTTTGATGTGAAGCTTTTTATTGATTTTGTAACGGCCTACGTTGGCCAGATCATAACGTTTTGGATCAAAGAAGCGCGCAACCAGCAAGCTCTTTGCGTTATCCAGTGTAGGCGGCTCACCCGGACGGAGACGCTCATAAATTTCAATCAGCGCTTTCTCGGTGGAATCCGTGTTGTCTTTATCAAGTGTGTTGCGGATATATTCGTCATTGCCGAGCAAATCCAGAATCTCAGCATCAGTGCCAAAGCCCAGCGCACGCAGCAACACCGTAACCGGAATTTTACGGGTACGGTCAATCCGGACATAGATAATATCCTTCGCATCCATCTCCAGTTCGAGCCAAGCCCCCCGGTTAGGAATTACCGTTGCGGTGTATGTTGTTTTCGCATTCTTGTCGACTTTTGTGCTGAAATAGACGCTGGGAGAGCGAACCAACTGGCTGACAATAACCCGTTCCGCACCGTTAATAATAAACGTACCCGTTTCAGTCATCAGCGGGAAGTCTCCCATGAATACTTCCTGCTCTTTCACTTCCCCGGTTTCTTTATTAATAAGCCGGACTTTTACCCGAAGCGGTGCTGCATACGTAACGTCGCGTTCCTTTGCGTCGTCAACGGTATATTTGGGTTCTCCGAGAGAATAGTCGATAAACTCCAGAATCAGGTTTCCAGTGAAATCCTGAATTGGCGAAATATCCCGAAACATTTCCCGTAATCCTTCCTCCAAAAACCAATCATAGGATTTTTGTTGGATCTCAATCAGGTTCGGAACCTCGAGTACCTCATTAATACGTGCATAACTGCGCCGAGTGCGTCGACCATATTGAACAAGATGTCCTGCCAACTTAAACTCACCCCTCATGTCTACTCACTTTAAAAATACATTGCGAACCTCTGTTTGTGACCTTATAATAAGACACATACAGAAGATTCAATCTTACAAATACAGAAAAGCCCTTACTCGAATGCATTCGAAAAAAGAGCAACGTATCTGCAGAATCCTCTTACCGGAAGATCTTCATCACTTGTAGATTTGCCCAAAATGGTTGTATTATACGTAATAGAGATAAATACTATACCTACTACGCATAAATCTATTGACATTTCAACAAACTAAAGCCATGGAGGGCATCCTAATACTGACATTTTATAATAATATCACAGACCAGGATTCAAGTCAATGGTCCTATTGCATTTTCTCAAAAACTTTTTTCAGCCTTCAAAATTCGATAACCTTTATCCTTTGTAACTTCCTCTACATAACCGAAAAGGGTCTCTATCTTAGCACTCGCCGAAGGGGCCCCCTGCTTTTTCTGAATGACTACCCACAAAGCTCCACCCTCTTTTAAATGTTCATAAGCAAGCTCAAAAATGGTATGCACTGTTTCTTTTCCTGCACGTATAGGAGGATTCGTCAAGATCACGTCAAAACGTTCATTCTTCACTTCCGCAAACAAATCGCTTTGCTTAATGGTGACATTCTTAACCCCATTACGTTCCGCATTCTCTATCGCTAGTTGAACGGCTCGCTCATTAATATCAACCATTGTGACGTGTCCCTCGGGGACAAGCGCGGCTGCCGCCAAACCGATCGGCCCATAACCGCATCCTACATCCAATACCGAAGCTTGTGCAGGAAGCTGCATCGCTTCAATCAGCACACGACTCCCGTAATCAATTCCCTGCTTCGAAAAAACGCCTGAATCGCTGGCAAAACGGTATGGCCGCCCCCGAAGCACTGTTTCCAGGCTCCGTCGTTCATGCGCCGTCTCTGGCCGCTTGGAGTAATAATGATCAGCCATTCATGCCCACCTCTTTCGGTTGTACTACCATCATAGCCTTTACAATAACCTTTCAGACATGCTGGTACTACCGTTTTACAGCAACAAACCCCTTGAAGATCACCTCAAGGGGTTTGTTTTAGTTCATTGTCTGCTAGAAAGCAGTCAATTATTTTACTTCTACAGAAGCGCCTGCTTCTTCCAATTTTGCTTTAATGGATTCAGCTTCTTCTTTAGCGATTTTTTCTTTCAGTGGTTTTGGAGCGTTGTCAACCAGTTCTTTTGCTTCTTTCAGGCCAAGACCTGTGATTTCGCGAACTGCTTTGATAACGTTGATTTTGGAAGCGCCAGCGCTTGTCAAGATTACGTCGAACTCGGATTGCTCAGCTTCTGCTGCGCCACCTGCTACGCCACCTGCTACAGCTACTGGAGCTGCTGCAGTTACGCCGAATTCTTCTTCGATTGCTTTCACGAGATCGTTCAGTTCCAATACGGACATACCTTTAATTGCTTCCAAGATTTGCTCTTTACTCATGGTTGAACCTCCATTTAAATTCGTATTTTTTTGTTTTCAACTGCTATACAGCAGGTTTAATCCCTAACTTATGCGCTTTGCTCTTCTTTTTCTGCAACAGCTTTAACTGCAAGCGCGAAGTTGCGCACAGGAGCTTGAAGCACGCTGAGGAGCATGGAAAGGAGACCTTCGCGGGATGGCAGTTCTGCCAGTGCTTTGATTTCCTCAACACCGATAACGCGACCTTCTACAACTGCACCTTTCAGTTCCAGTGCATTGTTCTTCTTAGCGAAATCGTTCAAGATTTTAGCTGCAGACACTGCATCATCTTTGCCGAACGCGATTGCAGTAGGACCTGTCAATACTGCGTCCAGTTCAGTCAATTCTGCTGCCGCAGTTGCACGGCGGAGCAGTGTGTTTTTCAGCACTTGAAATTCGATTCCGGCTTCGCGAAGCTGCTTACGCAGCTCAGTTACTTGGGCAACATTCAGACCGCGATAGTCTGCAACCACAGTTGTTACGCTCTCGCGCAATTTTGCAGCTACAACTTCAACAGCTTCTTGTTTTGCTTGAATCACCTTTGCATTTGCCAAACTGTACACCTCCTGATCAATTTATCCGCTTTGTTCGAAGCACCCGATCTGGTGATCTTACAAAGCTTGCTTTCATAAGCATGAAAAAAGCCTCCGTAGAGTACGAAGGCTTGATAAATCTACATGGACGGGACAAGCCCGTCACATGAAACGTTCTATCATAACACCTCGGTAGGAAATTAAGCCCGAAGGCACCTACTGTCTACGGTAAGCATATTCAACTTTAATGGTCAGTCACAAGGACTCACAACTTTTATAGAATAACAAATTTGATTGAGTGTGTCAATCAAAATATTATCTGTAAACAGATGCGTTCACACGTGCACTTGGTCCCATAGTCGAAGAAATAGCGATGTTTTTCAGGTATACACCTTTAGCAGCCGCTGGCTTCGCACGGTTCAAGGCTTCAACCAAGGCTTTAAGGTTCTCGTTCAGCTGTTCAGCACTGAAGGAAGCTTTGCCGATTGGCGCATGAATTTGACCGGCTTTGTCGAGACGGTATTCGATTTTACCCGCTTTAATTTCTTGAACAGCCTTGGCAACGTCGAAAGTAACTGTGCCTGCTTTAGGGTTAGGCATCAAACCTTTACCACCGAGCAAACGACCCAGTTTACCAACCTCACTCATCATATCAGGTGTCGCAACGCAGACGTCGAATTCGAACCAGCCTTGTTGGATTTTGTTGATCATATCTTGATCACCAACAAAATCAGCGCCAGCCGCTTCCGCTTCTTTCACTTTGTCACCTTTTGCAAATACCAGAACACGTTGTGTTTTACCCGTACCATGCGGCAGGACAACAACACCACGAACAGCCTGGTCTTGTTTACGGGAATCTACGCCCAGACGAACTGCTGCTTCAACGGTTTCGTCGAATTTAGCAGTCGCAGCCTTTTTCACCAGTTCAACGGCTTCTAAAGGCTCGTAAGTTGCTTCGCTGTCAATCAGCTTAGCAGCTTCCAGGTACTTCTTACCATGTTTAGCCATAATGTTTTCCTCCTTATGTGGTATTAGCGGATATTCCTCCCACACTTGCCGGACAGTCAAACTGCCGGCACACGTAGATTAATAAAATTAATCTACGATGGTGATACCCATGCTGCGAGCAGTACCTTCAACCATACGCATTGCCGATTCTACGGAAGCTGCGTTAAGGTCAGGCATTTTTTGCTCTGCAATTTGACGAACAGCAGCGCGATTTACAGTTGCAACTTTCGTTTTATTCGGTTCACCGGAACCTTTTTCGATTTTAGCAGCAACTTTCAACAGAACAGCAGCCGGTGGAGTTTTCGTGATGAACGTAAAAGAACGATCCTCAAATACCGAAATTTCAACCGGAATAATCAGGCCTGCTTGATCAGCAGTACGAGCATTGAACTCTTTACAGAATGCCATGATGTTGACACCTGCTTGACCCAAAGCTGGACCTACTGGAGGCGCTGGATTAGCTTTCCCTGCAGGAATCTGCAGTTTTACCATTTTAATTACCTTTTTTGCCATGGATGACACCTCCTTGACTCAATAGTGGTAGACGGACCTATCGATCCTCCCACAAGAAACCTGTAAGAAAAATCTATATTTTCTCCACTTGAGTATAATCCAACTCAAGCGGGGTTTCCCGTCCAAACATGTTGACGTGAACCTTAAGCTTGCTCTTCTCAACCAAAATTTCTTCCACGGAGCCCACAAAATTCGCAAAAGGACCAACTTTAATTCGCACGGATTCCTTAACATCGAATTCAATCTTCGGTTTCGGCTCTACCATGCCCATATGCTTCAGAATCTGTTCAACTTCTTCTGGAAGCAATGGCGTCGGTTTGGAACCCGAGCCTGTCGACCCTACAAATCCCGTAACACCTGGTGTGTTGCGTACAACATACCATGAGTCGTCGGTTTGGACCATTTCGACTAAGACATAACCAGGGTAGACTTTACGCATAACGGTTTTTTTCTTACCGTCCTTGGTTACCAGTTCTTCTTCCATAGGAACAAGAACACGGAATATCTTGTCTTCCATGCCCATGGACTCAACGCGTTTTTCCAAATTGGCTTTGACTTTGTTCTCATACCCTGAATAGGTATGAACGACGTACCATCTTTTTTCCATATCAAGCCACCTGGAACCCTTCCTAGATAATCGCTTCGATCACAGCGGAAATGCCGATATCGAGAACCCAAAAATAAATCGTGACGAACGCAATTGTCCCTATGACAATCAGCGTATAGTTGGTCAGTTCTTTACGATTGGGCCAGCGAACCTTCTTGAGTTCAGCCCAGCTTTCAGAGAAAAAGGAAAACAGAGACTTGAAACTGCGTTTCACGCCGACTACACCTCCAAAAACTATCTGGTTTCCCGATGAGAAGTCTGTTCGTTACAGGACTTACAGAATTTCTTCATCTCCATGCGGTCGGGGTGATTACGCTTGTTTTTCGTCGTTGTGTAATTTCTTTGTTTGCATGTTGTACAAGCCAAAGTAATAATTACCCGCATGATGTGCACCTCCCGAAGACATCCAACACCGGAAGTCTCATAATTGATCCTAAAAAAAACCGCGAATTTAGGCCTACCTAAAACACTTTATCACACGGGGTTTTCCATGTCAACGAATGTTTGCATACAATTCGCAGTCCCGGCTGTGGTGCATTTTAACATCTGTGCATCCTTTAAAACTGTTCTCTGAAAAGCTGCTTCAAAAATCAAGGCGATATCTATTATTCATCTTTTTTAGTATAAATCATTTGTAACACTTATAAACCTGCATAATCTACCTATAACGAATAAAAAAAGACTCGGACTCGAGCCTTTTCCCTGTCAGCCTCTACTTTCAACTATCTCTTACTTCCAGATACTTTTCAAGTTTACGCTTGACCCGTTGCAGCGCGTTATCAATGGATTTCACATGGCGGTCAAGATCCTCTGCAATCTCCTGATACGAACGTCCGTCTAGATACAACATAAGTACCTTGCGTTCCAGCTCGCTCAGAATCTCGGACATCTTGTCCTCAAGGCCCACAAACTCTTCCTGATTGATTATCAGCTCTTCAGGGTCACTTACTTGTGTTCCGCAAATCACATCGAGCAACGTCCGGTCTGACTCTTCATCATAGATGGGCTTGTCCAGAGATACGTAAGAGTTCAGAGGAATGTGCTTTTGTCGTGTAGCCGTCTTAATTGCCGTAATAATCTGTCGTGTAATGCACAACTCGGCGAAAGCCTTGAACGAAGCAAGCTTGTCTCCCTTAAAATCACGAATGGATTTGTAGAGACCAATCATGCCCTCCTGAATAATATCCTCGCGATCAGCACCAATCAGGAAGTAGGATCTGGCCTTGGCCCGCACAAAGTTTCGGTATTTGTTAATCAGAAACTCCAGCGCTTCCCCATCACCTTCATGGACTGCTCCGACAATGTCTTCATCATTTTTGTAATCAAACTTTGACAACATGATATCCTTGAGGTCCACACTCACTAACAATCCCTCCGGCTGCAACGCAAGGTACCCGTTACTCTCTCAAATATACGACAAGTATACGCGATGTAACCTGATACCGTCAACCACAACAACCTAAAAAAGAAGAGCGCTAACAAAATTGTCAATGGTTTCAAAATGGAGAAGGGTCCAATTATTGGTTTATTCTCTTCTCCATCGTTCAAACAACTTTCGAAGCTCCGGACTCAGTTTGGCATCTAGCGAGTTACGGGACAATTTGGCACTATCCTGCTGGATTCGCTTCTGCACTTCCCTTTCGGATTCCTCAATCTCGATCAGTAATTCCCGCGCCGACACCCTGAGTGCACCTTGTCCAAATGCGACATGTTGCTCTACCTGATCGCTTGTGGCTACGTAAATACTTCTTCTTTTACTGCTCAGCTCTCGAACCAATCGCTCGATGCACTCATCAGCAGTTTCTTTTTCTCTGGTAAAATAAATCTGGACTTTGCTCTGGGCAAAAGTTTTACCTAATCCTGGCACCCTGTAAGCATCAAATACGACGATGACTCTTCTGCCGGAATACGCCTGATGATCCGCCAGCCGTTCAAGAAGTCTGTCCCTCGCTTCCTGCATACCAGATTGTACCAGTGCGGAAAGTTCGGGCCAGGCTCCAATCATATTGTAACCGTCCACAAGCAGAACATCCCGCATGTCAGCCATATCGTTAGCCCCGTGCCTGTCGTCCGCGCAATACTTCGTACATGACAACACCTGCAGCTACAGAAGCATTAAGGGAATTAATTTGCCCCGCCATTGGCAGCTTGACGAGTACATCGCATTTCTCACGGATCAAACGGCCCATCCCTTTATTTTCGTTACCAATGACAATGGCTACCGGTCCCGTGAATACTCCATTCCCAAAGACAGGGTCTTTCGCTGTAACATCCGTACCAACTACCCATACACCCTCTTCTTTAAGACGGTCAATGGTTTGTCCCAGATTGTTTACACGCGCCACCGGGACGTACTCCACAGCACCTGCCGATGTTTTGGACACCGTTACAGTTACAGCTGCAGAACGCCTTTTCGGCACAATAACACCATGCGCTCCAGTACAGTCCGCTGTACGAAGGATGGAGCCCAAATTATGAGGGTCTTCAATCTCATCCAGCAAAATTAAAAACGGCTCTTCTCCCTTATCACGAGCAGTGGCGAGCAATTCTTCCACTTCAACATAGGCAAAAGGCGCAGCTTGCGCGACCACTCCCTGATGCTGAATGCCCGGAACCATTTGATCCAGCTTACGCTTGTCCACCTGCAAAACAATGATTCCTGCTTTTTTCGCCTCAGCTGTAATCGGCAGCGTCAAATGTTTTTGTGCATTATCCGCAATCCATATTTTATTTATCGTTCTGCCTGAACGCAATGCCTCCGTTACCGAATGCTTACCGGCAATCCATTCTTCTTCCATCTCTAGCTTCCTCCCGGGAAACGGACGATGCTTGTTCCATCCAGTCCGTTCCCATTTATGATTTTTCTGTATTTTCCATTTGTGCAATTCCGAACGTAATCAACTCTCTTAATCTGTCCAAATGTCCATCACAATAAAGAGATCCAACCAACCCTTCCAGTGCAGTGGCATGCCGATACTCAAGCACATCAGCATTTTTGGGCAAACTTCCTGATTTAGCATTTCTTCCTTGTCGGACAATATCGCGTTCTTCTTCCGTTAGTACCTTTTCCAATAGCCCCAACATGCGACTCTGCGCCTTGGCGGAGACTAGCCCTGTGGCTCGCCGATGCAGATAGTTTGGACGCAGGTTAGGCTGAGCCAACAAATATTGCCGGACAGCTACCTCGTACACTGCATCACCAATGTAAGCTAGTGCAATGGGGGGCATCAAACGGGCTGGCTTGGATGCAGGGTACGGGAACCAGTTCCCCGTACCTTCCGATGCTTCTGAGTTCATTGGCTTATCACTCATTTTCGCCGCCACCGCATACCCTGCGCCGTATCTTCAAGCACAATGCCTTTTGCAGCCAACAGATCGCGAATTTCGTCAGCTCTACCCCAGTTTTTGGTCTTACGAGCTTCGACACGTTCTGCAATTAACTGCTCGATTTCGTCATCCAGCAACTCTTCACTCGGTTCCGAATAAATGCGAAGTACGCTATTCATCGAATGAAAGGTATGCAATACAGCTTGTAGTTCCGCCTGATGTACGACATCTCGCTGCAACAAATGGTTTGCTTCGCTAACCCAATCAAATACAGCAGTAATCGCATCAGGTGTATTGAAATCATCATTCATTTTTTCGCCAAACTGCTGCAAAATTCCATCGAGCTTCGTTTGCAGTTCCGTCGATACTCCCCCATTACCTTCCAGCGCATTAGCTAAACGATGCTTCACATTGGCAACTGCATTGGCGATCCGCTCGACACTGTTCTCCGCCTGACTCATAGTCTCTTGGTTATAGTTCAACGGATTCCGGTAATGTGTCGACAACATAAAATAACGTAAAGCCTCCGGCTTGTGGTGAGCGCGCAAATCTTTAACCAAAATACCATTACCGAGTGATTTCGACATTTTTTCATTATCAATGCGAATATATCCGTTATGCATCCAGTAGCGAGATAAAGGCTTACCCGTAATCACTTCAGATTGTGCGCATTCACATTCATGATGCGGAAATTGCAGATCCTGTCCGCCCCCATGAATATCCAGTGTATCCCCTAAATAGTGGCGAGCCATAGCAGAGCATTCGATATGCCAGCCTGGTCGTCCATCTCCCCAAGGGCTCGACCAATGAATTTCACCCGGCTTCGCTGCCTTCCAGAGTACAAAATCCTCGGCATTTTCCTTGCGTTCATCCACATTGATGCGAATTCCGAACTGAAGCTCTTCCAGATTTTGACCTGATAGTTGTCCGTAATCTTTGAACTTTTTGGTCCGATAGAATACATCGCCATCATTTTCATAAGCATAGCCTTTGTCTACCAATTCCTTAATAAAATCAATAATCAGGTCCATACTCTCTGTTACACGAGGGTTCATGCTGGCAGCAGGAACATTCAATCCTGCCAGATCCTCATGGTAGGCAGCAATAAATTTCTCAGCAACTGCCGAAACATCCATATCAAGTTCCCGAGCTTTGCGGATTAGTTTATCATCGACATCCGTAAAATTCACCACATAGTTTACATCATAGCCCAAGTACTCCAGGTAGCTCCGCACCACGTCAAATACAATTACAGGTCGTGCATTGCCAATATGAATGTAATCATACACGGTAGGTCCGCATACATACATTTTAACCTTTCCAGGCTCCAGTGGCACAAAAGGCTCCCGACTCCTCGTCATTGTATTATAAATTTGAAGCGGCATTGTTATGTTCCTCCCTCATGAAAATCATTTTTCTAATTTATTCTCTTGGGTCACCTGATGTTTCTGAGCGGATGGCCCATCCTTCAAATCAGATATTTCTGCACGCAAACGTTCAATTTCCCGTTGAAGTTCTCTCATAGAGTCCACAACCGGATCAGGCAATTGATGACTAAGTCGGTCTGGCCGCCTACCATCCTGTCTGACAACTCGCCCCGGGATGCCCACCACCGTACTGTTTGGTGGGACTTCTTTGAGCACAACCGAGTTGGAGCCAATGTTGGACTGTGCCCCAATCGTAAAAGAGCCCAATATCTTCGCACCAGAGCCGATAACAACATTATTCCCAATGGTCGGATGGCGCTTCCCTTTCTCTTTCCCAGTCCCGCCGAGTGTGACCCCCTGATACAATACGACATCGTCGCCAATCTCACAGGTTTCACCGATGACAACTCCCATGCCATGGTCAATGAACAGCCGATCTCCGATACGAGCGCCAGGATGAATTTCAATGCCTGTCATAAACCTCGATACCTGGGATATAACACGGGCTAGAGTACACCAGTTTCGCAAATAAAACCAATGTGCGATTCGGTGTGCCCAAAGGGCATGAACGCCGGAATACGTAAAAATGACCTCAAGCTTACTCCGGGCGGCCGGATCATTATCCAAAACAGTCTGAATGTCGGATTTGAAATGTCTGAACATGTCGCCCTCCTATTCCCTTCATATCCTTGCCGCATCATCACAACACTTCACGTTCCGCCAATTTTCGCATCCACCAGCACTCTTCGACATTTTTCTATCTATAATGAGTCTGAGTCTGATAAAAAAGAAAAAGCGCCTCCGCAGCCTAAGCTGCAGAGACGCATGAACGTGGTCCCACTCTGCTTCGAACATACCTGCTGCATAAAAAAGCAGAGCAGTTCGTCTTTAGCGTCCTGTAACGGGAACGATTCGGCACGCCCTTGTCACATCAGCATTTGACGCTAATGAGAGTTCGGGCGCACGGCTCCCAGGCGCATTTCCTCCGCAGGTCATCTGGACGGCTCTCAGCCTGGGGTTTCCCCTCGACCGTCCTCTCTGGCAGATGCCCTTATGCAGTGTACTTCTCCTGTTCGCAGCCTTTACACGTAAATATCAATCCGTATCAATGGAGTCATTATAGCGAAAAGACAACAAATTGACAAGAAACATCAGCCTTTAATTTGTGCCTTAAGACGATCCAGTACCTTGTCACGTCCGAGCAAAAAGATAGTTTCATTCAGATCCCGTCCATGAGTTTGGCCTGTAAGAGCCACACGAATCGGCATGAATAGTTGTTTTCCCTTAAAACCGGTTTCCTTTTGAACTTCCTTGATCAGCTTAGCCATTTGTGGAGCTGTAAATTCCTCGCTCGTTTCAACTTTACCTGCAAAAGCTCTAAGTACCTCCGGAACCTGCTCTTCGGCCAATACAGCTGCTGCTTCAGCATCCAGTTCCAGATGTGAACGGAAAAACAACTCAGACAACGCTACAATATCCGATGCAGAAGTCATCTGTTCCTGGTATAAGCGAACCAGGGCCTTAGCCCAATCCAGTTGTTCCGCAGACAGTTCAGTCGGCAACAGCCCCGCTGCCTGGAGATGTGGAATCGCCATGCTGGCAATTCGCTCAGGATCAGCCTTTTTAATATAGTGATTGTTCAGGTAAGCAAGCTTATTTGTATCAAACACAGCCGGACTTTTGGACAAACGATTAGGATCGAAAATCGAAATCAGTTGTTCCCGATCATAGATCTCTTCTTCGCCTTCCGGGGACCAGCCCAGCAGTGCAATAAAGTTGAATATAGCTTCTGGCAGATAGCCCAACTTGTCATACTGCTCCATGAACTGAATAATGGATTCGTTACGCTTACTGAGCTTTTTGTGATCCTCGCCTACAATCAGCGTCATATGACCGAAGCGTGGCGGCTCCCAGCCAAGAGCTTCAAAGATCATCAACTGCCGCGGTGTATTGGAAACATGGTCTTCGCCCCGTAGTACATGCGATATTTTCATCAAATAATCGTCAACTGCTACTGCGAAGTTATATGTCGGAATACCATCCTTTTTGACGATAACAAAATCGCCGCTTTCCTTGGAATTGAATGTAATTTGACCTTTTACGATATCGTCAAACGTATATTCACGATCTTCCGGTACGCGAAAACGAATACTTGGTACACGGCCCTCTGCTTCAAATGCCTGGCACTGTTCTTCTGTTAGATCACGATGTTTTCCAGAATATCGTGGTGTCTCCCCACGTGCCGTCTGCTCTTCACGCTCGCGCTCCAGCTCTTCTTCAGTGCAGTAACAACGGTAAGCCAAACCACGGTCCAGCAAATCCTGCCAGTACGTTTTATATATGTCCAAGCGTTCAGTCTGACGATAAGGTCCAAACTCGCCTCCCACGTCTACGCTCTCATCCCAGTCCATACCCAACCATTTCAAATATTTAAGTTGGCTTTCTTCTCCGCCCTCAATATTGCGCTTCACATCTGTGTCTTCGATACGAATAATAAATTTCCCACCTTGATTGCGGGCAAACAAATAATTAAATAATGCCGTTCTGGCATTTCCAATGTGCAGATGCCCTGTAGGGCTTGGTGCATAACGTACACGAACTTCCGTGCTCATATAATCTCCTCCAAATTGAATTACTCAAGATGATAGCATTTACTTGATAAGACAGACAACCGATTGAGCCGCGATTCCTTCACCCCGTCCGGGAAACCCGAGTTGCTCTGTCGTGGTCGCCTTGACGTTCACCTGGGATAGCTCCTCTGCTTCCAGCGCCCGAGCGATGACTTCATTCATCTGCGGAATATACGATGCCATTTTGGGCTTTTGTGCGATAATCGTAGAATCAATATTCCCCAAGCGATATCCTCGCTCTTTAGCTAGTCCCCACACATGCTCCAGTAGCTTAAGACTGTCAGCATCCTTAAATTCTGGGTCGTTATCCGGAAAATGCTTCCCGATGTCTCCCAAGCCAAGCGCGCCCAAGATGGCATCGCTAATGGCATGTAGCAGCACGTCTGCATCGGAATGGCCCAACAAACCTTTTTCATACGGAATGTTTATACCTCCGATGATGCATGGCCTTCCTTCCACCAGCTGGTGGACGTCAAATCCTTGTCCCACTCTGATCACTTGATATCCTCTCCCTCTGTTTTTACCCATAACGCCGCCATATCCAAATCCTCAGGCGTAGTAATTTTGATGTTCTTGTAGCTGCCTTGAACGACAGTAACCGGAATTCCAAGCCGCTCTATCAGCATAGAATCATCTGTTCCCAAGAATCCCGACTGCTCCGCTTCCTCATAGGCTCGCAGCAGATCGGAAAGACGAAAAGTCTGTGGCGTTTGAATACTCCACAGACTTCGGCGATCCGGCGTTGCTGTAATGATACCATCCCCGTTCACTTGCTTGACTGTATCCTTTACAGGTACTGCTGCTACAGAAGCACCAGTACGCTGGGCTGCCTCAAGGCATGAACGTACAAGCTCAGGTTGAATTAGTGGACGCACACCATCATGCACCATCACCCAATCTGCTTGTAAGTGGCGCAGACCGCGATAAACCGAATGCTGGCGTTCACTGCCACCAGCCACCACCCGTACATTTTTACCGATTTTGTATTGATGAATCCAATCTCGGCAGCGTTCCACATCTCCTGTCCCAGTCACCATCACCATTTCATCCACTTCGGGCATAGCTGCGAATATTTCAAGTGTATGTATGAAGATGGGCTTGTCCCGCAAAAGCAGAAATTGCTTGCTCTCCTGCGTCCCCATACGGGAGCCGCGCCCTGCTGCCACAATGACAACTCCTACCCGATTGTTCATTCAAATAACTCCTGCCCTGATCGCACTTGGACGATCCGTATGATAACACATCTACTTCATCATACCGCGTTTATTGAGCTTTTTCCAATAATTTCGGTTTGGCAAAGATCATACGGCCGGCTGAGGTCTGAAGTACACTCGTGACCAGCACCTCCATCAGAGAGCCAATATAGTCACGTCCGCCTTCTACAACAATCATCGTGCCATCATCCAGATAGGCTACACCCTGCCCATGCTCCTTGCCGTCTTTAATAATCTGCACCATAATTTCCTCACCGGGCAGTACGACAGGCTTCACTGCATTCGCCAAATCGTTAATATTCAGCACTGATACACCTTGAAGTTCGCATACTTTATTCAGGTTAAAATCATTAGTTACAACTTTACCCTGTAACACCTTTGCCAGCTTAACCAACTTACTGTCGACCTCTGAAATTTCCTCAAAATCACCTTCGTAAATGAGTACATTTACATCCAGTTCTTTTTGGATTTTATTCAAAATATCCAGACCTCGCCGTCCACGATTACGCTTAAGTAAATCTGATGAATCTGCAATATGCTGAAGCTCCTCCAGCACAAATTCAGGAATTACAATTGTTCCTTCAATAAAACCTGTCTTGCAAATATCCGCAATACGCCCATCTATAATGACGCTGGTGTCCAATATTTTATGTTCCTCCAGCTTGCGTTCTTCTACACCCGTTCCCCGACCAAAAAAACCAGAACTCCAAAAGGATGACAGCTCGTCCCGCTTTTCTAGCCCAACCATCAATCCTACATATCCGCATATCACGGTAACAGCCGTCTGGATAAGTTGACCCGGGGCCCCCAACCATGAAAAAAGCGGGTAAACTGCTAAGGAAAGTATCAATCCCACCGCTAAACCAATCACACCTGCCATCATCTCGTTCATCGGAATTCGTACCAAGCCTTCAATGCCCTGCTGCAACCGATTCGCCACGGATGCCCCTGCGAATGAACACCCAGCCATAAATAGCACTGCTCCCGCCATCATCCAAACAATCATTCCTGGTAAAGACCCATCACTCAACCATTGCGGCATCCACGTTACAATGCCTCCTACCCGCTGGTATAACGTATAGCCAAACCATGCTCCGCACAATCCTGTAAAAGTTAAAATAGCCTTTCTCCACATTGAGTCTCTATACCTCCTTTATTTTCTTTTCATATAGTCTGCTATTTATTGGATACATAGCATTTCTCTTACCAGTATGATCCATTTTCATCATAACTAACCCTGTGTTTTCACTTTTTATGCATAAAAAAAAAGCATTTATCTCCCTGAAATGCTTCAAGGAAATAAATGCTTATTCTTATTCTTGCTTGATACTAACGCTGTGAATGACGATATTGATCGTCCTGTTCTTCCTGACTGGAACGCTCCCGACCACGTCCACGTCCACGTCTGCGTGACAGCTTACGAATGTTCAGCTTCATGCCATACAATGCATACAGCACCAGCGGTACAAAAATCAGCTTCGACAGCTGGTCAGGGAATTTAACAGCCAACACCACCGCTGCAATTACGACCCATGGAGCAACCCAGATCGCTTTTTTGGGGAGGCCGACCTTTTTAAAATTAGGATATCTCATGGAGCTGACCATCAAATAAGAAACCAGCAACATGGCAATCGACATGTATAACAATGAAATATCGTTATGGAATAAGGACAAAGTGGCTAATACGCCACCTGCTGCCGGAATTGGCAAACCCGTAAAATAACCTGGTACACCAGGACGTACGTTAAATCGAGCCAAACGCAACGCTCCGCACATCGGGAAAATGGCAGTAACCGTCCAAGCGAGAGCCGAATTCGCATCATGAAAAGCAACCATGTACATAATAACTGCGGGAGCAACACCAAAAGATATCATATCTGATAAGGAGTCCAGTTCTTTACCGAATTCGCTTTGGGCATTCAGGACCCGGGCCATCCTTCCATCCAGTCCGTCCAACAACATGGCGACAATAACCATAATAGCGGCAAGACTGTATTTTCCGTCTACAGCCAATAAAATGGCGATCATTCCGAGAAACAAGTTACCTAAGGTACACATGTTCGGAATTGATTTGGTAATCATCTCTTCACCTCAATGTATGAATTGTTCCATTATAATCCTTTCACTGTATTACATTTACATTTGCCTGTCAATGAAAACTTGTTCCTGCAAACGTTTAAGACCTTCTTTAATCGTACGCGCACGAACCTCTCCAATACCATCCACTTCATCCAGTTCTTCTATCGTTGCTGTCATGACATGCGGAAAACGTCCAAACCGCTCCACCAGATTATGAATAATCACATTCGGCAAACGCGGTATCTTGTTCAGTACCCGATAGCCGCGTGCAGCAATATACTCTTCTGATGTCGCAGCTGAAGAAGGGTAGCCTAGTAAACGTACAATATGATTCACATCCAACAATTCGTCGTCCGTAGAACGTTTGAGTCCCAATATAATTTCACGAATTTTCTCGTCGCTATCGTCTTTGGCATAATCCTTATACAGCAACCATGCTTCTTCCTCAATGTTGCTGACAAGCTCTTCCATCTGCATACTAATCAGACGGCCCTCATTTCCGAGCTCGTTAATAAATCGTTTGATCTCCATTTTGATGCGCAGTACCATTTCGATCCGCTGGATGACATTAACGACCTCCGGCATGGTAACCAGCTCTTCAAATTCAGACGCTGTCAAATTCGTAGAGGCTTGCCCCAACACGGATCTATATTTCTCTAACGTCTGAATAGCCTGATTGGCTTTCGTCAAAATAACCCCGATTTCCTTGAGGGCATACCGTAATGTCCCCTGATACAAGGTAATAATATTACGCCGCTGGGAAATAGAAACCACTAGTTTGCCAGTCTGCTTTGCAACTCGTTCTGCTGTCCGGTGCCGAATTCCTGTTTCAATTGAAGAAATGGAGGAGTCCGGAATCAGTTGCGTATTGGCATATAAAATTCGTTTTAAATCCTCGCTCAATATGATTGCGCCGTCCATTTTAGCCAACTCATACAAATAGTTCGGCGAAAAATCACAATTAATGGAGAAACCGCCATCCACGACTTCCATAACTTCTGGGCTATAGCCAACGACCAGAAGAGCACCCGTTTTGGCACGCAAAACGTTTTCCAACCCGTCGCGAAAGGGAGTTCCCGGTGCCACAAGCCGCAGCAAATCGTTCATTTTATCCAGTTGGCTCGCTTCTTTCATTCTCAATGCCCCCTAATCTAATGCGGCTGCCAGTGCATCTGCCACCGTTCCTACTCCTATAATTTGAATCCCTTTCGGATGTGTCCAGCCCTTCAAGCTTTTCTCCGGCATGATCACCCGTTTGAAACCTAGTTTCTCCGCTTCCCGTACTCGCTGTTCTGCTCGGGATACCGCACGCACCTCACCTGTCAGTCCCACCTCGCCAAAAATCACGTCGTACGGCTTGGTAGGAGCATCCCTAAAGCTGGAAGCAATGCTCACAGCTATAGCCAAATCCACCGCCGGTTCATCCAACTTCACGCCTCCAGCTACGTTGAGATAGGCGTCCTGGTTTTGCAAAAACATGCCCATCCGCTTTTCTAGCACGGCTATGATTAATCCCATTCGATGATGATCGACTCCTGTGCCCATTCGGCGCGGAGATGGAAAATGCGTAGCTGCAATCAATGCTTGCAGTTCAACCAATACAGGTCGGGTTCCTTCCATACTGGCTACAACAGTAGAACCCGCTACCCCCAGTGGTCGTTCAGACAGGAATAGTTCAGAAGGATTTGACACCTCACGCAAACCGCTTTCAGCCATTTCAAAAATACCAATTTCATTTGTAGAACCGAAACGGTTTTTAACTGCACGCAAAAGCCGATACGTATGATGACGCTCTCCTTCAAAATAAAGCACACAATCAACCATATGTTCCAACAAACGTGGACCTGCAATGGCCCCTTCCTTGGTCACATGTCCCACCAATACCGTAGCAATACCTAGCCCCTTGGCAATTCGCATAAAGCGTGAAGTACACTCCCGCACCTGAGCCACACTACCTGGTGCACTCGTCACCTCAGGCAAATATACGGTCTGTATCGAGTCGATGACCAAAAATTCCGGCTTCAAGCTGTCCACCGCTTCTTCAATCGTCTCCAAATTCGTCTCACATAATACGTATAGGCTGGGGGACAAGGCACCAAGCCGATCTGCACGTAGTTTCGTTTGACGGACAGATTCCTCACCAGACACGTACAGCACCTTTAAACCAGTTAAAGCCAGCTCATTAGATGTTTGCAGCATAAGCGTAGATTTACCGATTCCCGGATCACCGCCCACCAAAACGAGTGAACCCGGCACCACACCTCCACCGAGTACTCGATTCAATTCGCCAATTCCCGTCAAAATTCGTGTTTCTTTGCCACTCTCCACCTCTATAATAGGGAGTGGCTTGTCTTTTGTGCTATGAGTAAGAAGGGAAGACCCCATTCCTTGAGTTTTTACAACGCTTTCCGTTTCTTCGACCATGGAATTCCATGCCTGGCATCCAGGACATTTTCCGTACCATTTGGGCGATTCATAACCACATTCCGTACAGGAAAATTTAGTTTTCACTTTAGCCATACTTTATTCCTGGGCTCCTTATTGACGACGATAATGTCAAATTTATGTTCATACAGCCCAGAAAGAGCTGTAACAATAAAAGTTTACCATTGAAGCTTGGCGGACGTAAAGCAATATCACAAACTTTCCCAAAGCATTTACCCAACCATTTTACCGTGTTTTATACACAAAAAGGGTGTCTTCGCAATAGCTTTCCAGCCTGCGAGACACCCTTTTCTACTATTTATTTAGTAAACTGCTTTAGGACTTGGCAGATACATTATCCTTTTTCGTTACAGTCAATGCGCCATTCTCCTCATCAATGAAGAGAGAGTCACCTTTAGTAATGTTGCCAGTCAACAGTTCCTCGGACAGGCGATCTTCAATATGCTTCTGGATTGCACGACGCAATGGACGCGCACCATACGCTGGATCAAAGCCTTCCTTGGCAAGGAATTTTTTAGCGTTATCTGTCAACTCGAAGTCCACCTCATACTCATTCAGGCGCTTACGCAGCTCCTCAGACATGAGTGATACAATTTCGGCAATATGTTTTTCTTCGAGAGAATGGAAAACGATAATTTCATCAATCCGGTTCAAGAACTCAGGACGGAAGCTTTTCTTCAGTTCATCCATCACTTTGCCCTTCATATTATCGTAATCCGCCCCAGCGTCCACTACAGCTGTAAAACCAAGCGTGGAGTTACGTTTAATCGCCTGTGCACCAACATTAGATGTTAGGATGATGAGTGTGTTACGGAAATCGACGACACGACCTTTGGAATCTGTTAGACGACCATCTTCCAGCACTTGCAGAAGAATATTGAATACTTCTGGGTGTGCTTTTTCAATTTCATCCAGCAACACAACAGAGTATGGCTTACGACGTACCTTCTCAGTCAGTTGACCGCCTTCTTCATATCCAACATACCCTGGAGGTGCTCCTACCAGACGGGACGTGGAGTGCTTCTCCATATATTCGGACATATCAATACGGATAACCGCATTTTCATCTCCAAACATGGATTCAGCCAAGGCGCGTGCCAACTCTGTTTTACCAACCCCAGTTGGGCCGAGGAAAATAAAGGAACCGATTGGACGCTTCGGATCTTTCAGTCCGGCACGTGCCCGGCGAATCGCCCGGCTTACTGCCTTAACTGCTTCATCCTGTCCAATTACCCGCTCATGCAGCAACTCTTCCATATTCAACAAGCGGTGTGTTTCTTCCTCTTTCAGCTTGCTGACTGGAACACCTGTCCAGATTGCAACGACCTGAGCGATATCCTCTGGTGTAACTTCAGAATCTGTACGACCCTGTTGTTCTTTCCATTGGTTTTTCGTCACGTCTAGCTCTTCACGGATTTTTTGCTCTGTATCACGCAGCGCTGCCGCTTTTTCAAACTCCTGACTTTGTACCGCTGAATCCTTTTCCTTACGGATATCTTCCAGACGGTTTTCCAGCTGTTTCAGGTTTGGCGGTACAGTGTAAGAATTCAGCCTTACTTTGGAGCCCGCTTCATCAATAAGGTCAATAGCCTTATCTGGCAGGAAGCGGTCGGTGATATAACGATCTGACAATTTTACGGCCGCTTCAATAGCCTCATCTGTGATCTTTACACGGTGATGCGCTTCGTAACGGTCACGCAGACCATACAAGATTTGAATCGCCTCTTCTGGAGAAGGTTGATCCACTGTAATTGGTTGAAAACGACGTTCCAAGGCAGCATCTTTCTCAATATATTTGCGGTATTCATCGAGCGTGGTCGCACCGATGCATTGCAGCTCGCCACGTGCCAGAGCAGGCTTCAGGATGTTGGACGCATCAATTGCGCCTTCCGCTCCACCAGCACCAATCAGCGTATGCAGCTCATCAATGAACAACACGATATTACCCGCTTGACGAATCTCGTCCATAATTTTTTTCAAACGATCCTCGAATTCACCACGATACTTGGTGCCTGCTACCACAGACCCCATATCCAGTGTCATTACGCGCTTGTCACGCAACGTTTCGGGAATCTCATTTGCTATGATTTTTTGGGCCAATCCTTCGGCAATCGCCGTTTTACCTACCCCAGGCTCACCAATCAGAACCGGATTGTTCTTTGTACGGCGGCTGAGCACCTGAATTACGCGTTCAATTTCCTTGCTACGCCCAATAACAGGGTCCAGGTTGTTTTCCTTCGCAGATGCCGTCAGATCGCGTGCCAGACTGTCCAGAGTTGGCGTGCTGACATTAGCTGGAGCACCGTGATGACTGGAAACAGCCTCGCTGCTGCCGAGCAATTGAAGCACTTGCTGACGCGCTTTGTTCAGACTGATGCCCAAGTTGTTCAGTACACGTGCTGCTACGCCTTCGCCTTCACGAATAAGACCAAGCAAAATATGTTCTGTACCTACATAGGTATGACCCAGTTTGCGGGCTTCATCCATAGACAGTTCAATGACTTTTTTGGCGCGTGGAGTATAGGCAATGTTCGTCGGTTGCTCTTGACCGCGTCCAATCAGCGTTTCCACTTCATCCTGGATTTTTTCCAGTCCCAGCCCTAAACCGATTAAGGCTTTCGCGGCTATTCCTTCACCTTCACGAATGAGGCCTAGCAAAATGTGCTCTGTGCCAATGTTGTTGTGTCCCAATCGAACAGCTTCTTCCTGAGCCAAAGCAAGCACTTTCTGTGCACGTTCCGTAAATCTTCCAAACATCATATATCCTGCACCTCCACAGTGTGTATTTCAGATCATTCTATATATTAAAGGGTTGTGCCTAATTTTTGCCGGATCAGCTTCGCCCGGTACATATCGCGCTCTTCGGTATTCATTTTATCCCCAAAGCTTTTTTGCAGGAACCCGGGTTGTGTCATCACATTCAGCTCATTCATCGCTGCGGTGGAAGGACGCTCCAAAATTCCTAAATCTACGCCAAGACGTACATCGGATAGCCGCTGTGCAGCCTCCTTGGAATCCAATACTGCTGCATATGACAAAATACCGAATGAACGCATCACCCGATCTGTAATTCGCAGCATAGATTCATTCATTAGCCTTTCTCTGGCAGAACGCTCGTGCTCAATAATTTGTAGCACCACGCCATGTAGATTCTCAATAATCTCCGCTTCGGTTTGTCCCAGTGTAATCTGATTAGATACCTGAAACAAATTTCCGACCGCTTCGCTGCCTTCACCGTAAATGCCACGAACTGTAAGACCTACCTGTGAAACAGCAGACAATATACGATTGATTTGATGAGTCATAACTAATGCAGGCAAATGCATCATCACCGAAGCTCTCATACCTGTGCCGACATTCGTCGGACAACTGGTCAGAAAACCTCTCCGATCATCAAATGCATAATCAACATGCGCTTCAAATGCATCATCAATAACCATAGCGCGTTCCCAAGCTTCCCTAACCTGACATCCCGGATATAAGCACTGGATACGCAGATGATCCTCTTCGTTTATCATAACACTAACCGATTCATCATCGCTAATTAAAACAGCACCGTTACGAGATTCGTTCGCCAAATTTGGACTAATCAAATGCTTCTCAACCAGCACCTGCTTGTCGATCTCATCCAACTCGGATATTTTCAGCGTATGGAAAGTACCAAAACCGCCTAAATCATCATACTGAAGGATATCCGTCAAGCGTTGAAGTGCTTCTTCCGACTGCTGATTGGTAGCAAGCATGGGAAAAGGCAGATGCTGCAAGTTACGCGCAATTCTCACCCGGCTGCTAATGACAATCTCCGAATCCGCAGCATCACCACGCATCCAGTCACTTAGCGGCTTCTCCGTAAACCGAATATTGGGCATTACGCATCCCTCCTACTCTTCACAAACTTTACTCTTCAGTCATTTCTTTTTCAAGCTCTCTGATTTGATCCCTAAGCTCAGCAGCTGATTCAAATTCTTCCTGTACAATATGCTGTTGCATCTCTTTTTTCAAATCGTCAATTTGCCGTTTAACCTTCAGTCGGCCTCCAGTGCGAACCGGAACTTTACCAACATGATTCGTACTGCCATGCACACGCTTGAACAGAGGGTCCAGACGACTATCAAAATATTGATAGCACGACGGGCATCCGAAACGTCCCAGCTTACTAAACTGTGCATAGGTCATGCCACAATCCTTGCATTGCAGGTTCTGCGGACCACTGTGGCCTGGAGACTGGCTCTTTGTACTGGAGTCAAAATCCAGCATCCCCGACAACAAGCTATGAATCGAAAAGCCGTTAGGTGTTCCAGGGATCATCTCCCCTTTTTCCTTGGCACACGTCTCACAAATATGAAACTCTGTCTTTTCGCCATTCACAATTTTGGTGAAATGCAAAGTTGCCGGCCGCATATTACATTCTTGGCACAGCATAAAAGCACCTCCTTCAATGTCAGGATTTATACCAATCCCTACATCCAAACGTTAGTCTCTTTCCACACACTATTTGGTCGCCAGCAACGAAATCAGCATAGCCTTAAGCAATCTTGCTCGCAGTTGATCACGATAGGGAAGCTTCAGTAATAATGTATCCCTTGATAAAGCAGCCTTCATTAAATTAGCTTCCCTTTTGCTTAAAAAATGGGCTTCCTCTAACTGATAAATCAGTCCTTCGGCTGCCGATTGGCTTATTTCCTCCCCGATGCTCTGATGAAGATGTGTATGGATGGCATGCTGTGCAGGCAGCTGAATTCGCTGAATACGAATGTAGCCCCCGCCACCGCGTTTACTTTCCACCACATAGCCTTTTTCCAGCGTAAACCGGGTGCTAATTACATAATTAATTTGCGACGGCACGCAGGAAAAGCGGTCAGCCAGATCGTTGCGCTGAATCTCCACTAAACCTTGGGGACTTTCCAGCAATATACTCTTCAAATATTGTTCAATAATATCGGAAACATTGCGCATTTCATCATCCTCCACTAACGGAAACGCAAGTATTCAAGTACATTTCACGCTCCACAGAGTCCGCCGTATATTGAACTTAACCAAACGGTAAAGTCACGAATCTAAGCTGTATTCAGGCTATTGCCTGATCTACATCCATTGGAATTGTACCGTTTTGTCTCTAGTGTGGCCTTTATTTGCGATTAATCATACACTTCTCTTATGTTCATAAGAGTCAGCTCCTAACTATACGCAAATCATTTCGATCCTCATTTACTTCTTTGCTATCAAAATTACCTTATACAGCCAATCCATCAGCATAGTACTTCTATAGAATCACACGAGGTTTGATTGACTTTGACTTTCTTTGACTATATTCATATTATAGCACATTATTCATTTTTGCCAAGGGGTCAATACCATTTTTCGCAATCTAATTATGTTTTATACAATACCATAAAAAAACTCTTCCCATTACAGAAAGAGTTTTGAAAATTACGATAACCACGCAAGTCATGTTCTCTGAAAGATGGAGCCTAAGAAGAACTAAATGGGCCTTTATCAGAAAAAATCCAATAAGAACGTTTGTTTTACTGGTATTACACGTTTAAGGGCAGACACAGACTCATTGCTGCCTTCAATACGACCCCATTTATACAGATCATCAGCCTGCTGGTAGCCAAGCATCAGAGTCGTCAGTGACTGAATCCCAAGTTTCAAGTCAGCTACTATGGCGTTTTCAGATGAATAGCTTATATCCACTCTCTCCAAATGGCCTTGTCCTTTCGTCGTAATCGTTAATCTCCATAATCCATCATTCCATGGAGCATACCGATCTGTCAGACTTAAGGTTAAACTTGTTTCCTCTCCAATCTGCTCAAAAGGGTATCTCTTTACAAAAGCAGCTGCATCCACAATACGACCCATAAAATAAGGCACCGTTTCCTGTTGAATTCGTGGATCATCGAGTAAAAATGGCAGATTGTCATCTGCTGGAACGTAATTAAATTTACCTTGGGCTATCATTGAGTCATGATTTGCAAAATAAGTCCATAAAGCCCGACGAGCCGTCTCATTTTCATATACCAACTCATCACAATTCAACTGTTTATCTTCAATTTTGTATAGTGCATATCCCTGAGGATCGCCTGTTTCAGAGTAATATACCGCAGTTCGATAGTTCTCATTTAAAATCCGCTCTTGCCACCATTCCTTATCTCGTACCAGCGTGCCATTATAACGAGATGCATACGCTTGATACACTTGGTCCAGTTCTGAAATATCTTTGACATCGCGTTTGACTGTACCTTCTGTTTTAAGTTTTGTAGGGAATTTATCAATGGGAATGACGTACTTTTTATATTCAATATACGTTTCCCATCCAAATTTACGATAGAAGGCAAAGGAGAATGGATGCAGAAAAGAAAGGCTTTGTCCCGCAGACTTCATTTCTTCAAGCGCATGCGTCAACAAACGTGACACCATGCCTCCGCGACGCTTTTCTGGCCAAGTTGCCACACCAGCAATGCCTCCCATATCAAAAACCTGACCGTTTATGTATACCTGTAGCGGTAACAAAGTCAGTTTAGCATTCAAGTCATGTCCGTCGAATATTCCCCATGTTTGCTCCGGTTTGAATTTCTTCTTGGATTTTTCCAAATCTTCCTGGGACATTGTAAACTGAAAAGCATATTGAGATAATTCAATAGCCGCTTCAAATTCCTCACGTTGTAATTGCCTGATCTCCATAACTTCGTCACCTCGCTTGTATACTTGGGCATCCATAAAAAGATTATACACTTAGAGTGTGGCAAAGCCTCTTCCCTCTGTCAACCTTAGAAGCAGGTGGCCATCTAAAAACACATAAAAAAAGGATGATAATCTCATTGAGATTATCATCCTTTTCACTTTTGCTTGGCGACGTCCTACTCTCCCAGGACCCTGCGGTCCAAGTACCATCGGCGCTGGAGGGCTTAACGGTCGTGTTCGGGATGGGTACGTGTGGAACCCCTCCGCTATCGCCACCAAACATGAATTTACATCGTAAATTCTCCCGTACGGTTATTCGGTTCATCACTTATCGTGTGAATGAATAGCCATGCGCTTATTGTATGTCACTTGTACATACTTTCAAGGTTACACCCTGAAAACTGGATCCGAAACTCATTTGCGTTTTATTTTTAGGATAAGCCCTCGACCGATTAGTATTGGTCAGCTCCATGCATTACTGCACTTCCACCCCCAACCTATCTACCTCGTCGTCTTCAAGGGGTCTTACTAATTGGGAAATCTCATCTTGAGGGGGGCTTCACGCTTAGATGCTTTCAGCGCTTATCCCTTCCGTACATAGCTACCCAGCGGTGCTCCTGGCGGAACAACTGGTACACCAGCGGTACGTCCATCCCGGTCCTCTCGTACTAAGGACAGCTCCTCTCAAATTTCCTACGCCCACGACAGATAGGGACCGAACTGTCTCACGACGTTCTGAACCCAGCTCGCGTACCGCTTTAATGGGCGAACAGCCCAACCCTTGGGACCTACTTCAGCCCCAGGATGCGATGAGCCGACATCGAGGTGCCAAACCTCCCCGTCGATGTGGACTCTTGGGGGAGATAAGCCTGTTATCCCCAGGGTAGCTTTTATCCGTTGAGCGATGGCCCTTCCATGCGGTACCACCGGATCACTAAGCCCGACTTTCGTCCCTGCTCGACTTGTAGGTCTCGCAGTCAAGCTCCCTTCTGCCTTTGCACTCTTCGAATGATTTCCAACCATTCTGAGGGAACCTTGGGGCGCCTCCGTTACTCTTTAGGAGGCGACCGCCCCAGTCAAACTGCCCACCTGACACTGTCCTCGCACCGGATTACGGTACCAAGTTAGAACCTAGATACGATCAGGGTGGTATCCCAAGGATGCCTCCCTTCAAGCTGGCGCTCAAAGTTCTACGGCTCCCACCTATCCTGTACAGATCGTACCCAAATTCAATATCAAGCTGCAGTAAAGCTCCATGGGGTCTTTCCGTCTTGTCGCGGGTAACCTGCATCTTCACAGGTATTAAAATTTCACCGGATCTCTCGTTGAGACAGCGCCCAAGTCGTTACGCCATTCGTGCGGGTCAGAATTTACCTGACAAGGAATTTCGCTACCTTAGGACCGTTATAGTTACGGCCGCCGTTTACTGGGGCTTCGGTTCATAGCTTCGCCCGAAGGCTTACCACTCCCCTTAACCTTCCAGCACCGGGCAGGCGTCAGCCCGTATACTTCGCCTTGCGGCTTCGCACAGACCTGTGTTTTTGCTAAACAGTCGCTTGGGCCTTTTCACTGCGGCCCCCTCGGGCTATTCACCCTACCGAGGCACCCCTTCTCCCGAAGTTACGGGGTCATTTTGCCGAGTTCCTTAACGAGAGTTCTTCCGCGCGCCTTAGAATTCTCTTCTCGCCTACCTGTGTCGGTTTGCGGTACGGGCACCTTCTCCTGGCTAGAGGCTTTTCTTGGCAGTCTGAGATCATGACCTTCGCTACTACAATTTTCGCTCCCCATCACAGCCCAGCCTTACGATGTGCGGATTTGCCTACACACCAGCCTCACTGCTTAGACGGACATCCATCAGTCCGCGTCACTACCCTACTGCGTCACCCCATCGCTCATAACGGATTACGGTGGTACAGGAATTTCGACCTGTTGTCCTTCGACTACGCCTATCGGCCTCGCCTTAGGTCCCGACTTACCCTGAGCGGACGAACCTTCCTCAGGAACCCTTAGGCTTTCGGCGGATCTGATTCTCACAGATCTTTTCGTTACTCATACCGGCATTCTCACTTGAATGCAGTCCAGCGCTCCTTACGGTACACCTTCAACCCGCATTCAACGCTCCCCTACCCCTGATGCAAGCATCAAGCCATAGCTTCGGTGGTGTGTTTAGCCCCGTTACATTTTCGGCGCAGAGTCACTCGACCAGTGAGCTATTACGCACTCTTTCAATGGTGGCTGCTTCTAAGCCAACATCCTGGTTGTCTGTGCAACTCCACATCCTTTCCCACTTAACACACACTTGGGGACCTTAGCTGATGGTCTGGGCTGTTTCCCTTTCGACAATGGATCTTAGCACTCACTGTCTGACTCCCGGAACTAAATCTATGGCATTCGGAGTTTGACTGAGCTTGGTAACCCTTGCGGGCCCCGCACCCAATCAGTGCTCTACCTCCACGATTCTTTTTTCCGAGGCTAGCCCTAAAGCTATTTCGGGGAGAACCAGCTATCTCCGGGTTCGATTGGAATTTCTCCGCTACCCCCACCTCATCCCCGCATTTTTCAACATGCGTGGGTTCGGGCCTCCAGTGCGTGTTACCGCACCTTCACCCTGGACAGGGGTAGATCACCCGGTTTCGGGTCTACGTCCACGTACTCATTCGCCCTATTCAGACTCGCTTTCGCTGCGGCTTCAGCTCTTCACCTTAACCTTGCACGGGAACGTAACTCGCCGGTTCATTCTACAAAAGGCACGCCATCACCCATAGATCGGGCTCTGACTTCTTGTAAGCACACGGTTTCAGGATCTATTTCACTCCCCTTCCGGGGTGCTTTTCACCTTTCCCTCACGGTACTGCTTCACTATCGGTCGCCAGGGAGTATTTAGCCTTGGCAGATGGTCCTGCCGGATTCATACGGGGTTTCACGTGCCCCGCACTACTCGGGATCCGTCTCGGAGAGAACAAGTTTTGAACTACAGGGCTTTTACCTTCTCTGGCGGGCCTTTCCAGACCTCTTCATCTAACCGGTTCCTTTGTAACTCCATGTGAGACGTCCCACAACCCCAAGGAGCAAGCTCCTTGGTTTGGGCTAATCCGCGTTCGCTCGCCGCTACTGACGGAATCACTATTGTTTTCTCTTCCTCAGGGTACTTAGATGTTTCAGTTCCCCTGGTCTGCCTCTATTCTGCCTATGTATTCAGCAGAAAGTGACTGTCGATGAAGACAGCCGGGTTTCCCCATTCGGACATCCCCGGATCAAGGCTTGCTTACAGCTCCCCGAGGCCTTATCGTTGTTCGCCACGTCCTTCGTCGGCTCCTGGCGCCTAGGCATCCTCCGTGTGCTCTTTGTAGCTTAACCTAGACTTTTCTTTCAAAGAAAGAAAATGTCGATGTTCGATAAAGAATGATTTTTGCCAAAGGCAAAAGATTTTTCCTTACCTGCTACCTTTATTTCACTTGTTTACACAAGATCAGCTTAAAGGAATATTCTAAAACGCAATTTCGTTTCGGTATCCAGTTTTCAAGGTGCAAAGCTGTTTGATTATCAGTCAATCTCCAAAGAGTTAACGATTCTCATACAGTTTAAGATGAAATTGTAATTGGTGGAGCCAAGCGGGATCGAACCGCTGACCTCCTGCGTGCAAGGCAGGCGCTCTCCCAGCTGAGCTATGGCCCCTCACAAGTTCCATCAAAACTGAACAAATGGAATGATGATTTTTTGAAGCTTACGCTTCATATTTGAATGTTTCCGTTGCAGGAAACGATTCTCCATAGAAAGGAGGTGATCCAGCCGCACCTTCCGATACGGCTACCTTGTTACGACTTCACCCCAATCATCTACCCCACCTTCGGCGGCTGGCTCCCTTGCGGGTTACCCCACCGACTTCGGGTGTTGTAAACTCTCGTGGTGTGACGGGCGGTGTGTACAAGACCCGGGAACGTATTCACCGCGGCATGCTGATCCGCGATTACTAGCAATTCCGACTTCATGTAGGCGAGTTGCAGCCTACAATCCGAACTGAGACCGGCTTTTCTAGGATTGGCTCCACCTCGCGATTTCGCTTCCCGTTGTACCGGCCATTGTAGTACGTGTGTAGCCCAGGTCATAAGGGGCATGATGATTTGACGTCATCCCCACCTTCCTCCGGTTTGTCACCGGCAGTCTGCTTAGAGTGCCCAGCTTGACCTGCTGGCAACTAAGCATAAGGGTTGCGCTCGTTGCGGGACTTAACCCAACATCTCACGACACGAGCTGACGACAACCATGCACCACCTGTCTCCTCTGTCCCGAAGGAAAGGTCTATCTCTAGACCGGTCAGAGGGATGTCAAGACCTGGTAAGGTTCTTCGCGTTGCTTCGAATTAAACCACATACTCCACTGCTTGTGCGGGTCCCCGTCAATTCCTTTGAGTTTCAGTCTTGCGACCGTACTCCCCAGGCGGAATGCTTAATGTGTTAACTTCGGCACCAAGGGTATCGAAACCCCTAACACCTAGCATTCATCGTTTACGGCGTGGACTACCAGGGTATCTAATCCTGTTTGCTCCCCACGCTTTCGCGCCTCAGCGTCAGTTACAGCCCAGAGAGTCGCCTTCGCCACTGGTGTTCCTCCACATATCTACGCATTTCACCGCTACACGTGGAATTCCACTCTCCTCTTCTGCACTCAAGCTCCCCAGTTTCCAGTGCGACCCGAAGTTGAGCCTCGGGATTAAACACCAGACTTAAAGAGCCGCCTGCGCGCGCTTTACGCCCAATAATTCCGGACAACGCTTGCCCCCTACGTATTACCGCGGCTGCTGGCACGTAGTTAGCCGGGGCTTTCTTCTCAGGTACCGTCACTCTTGTAGCAGTTACTCTACAAGACGTTCTTCCCTGGCAACAGAGCTTTACGATCCGAAAACCTTCATCACTCACGCGGCGTTGCTCCGTCAGGCTTTCGCCCATTGCGGAAGATTCCCTACTGCTGCCTCCCGTAGGAGTCTGGGCCGTGTCTCAGTCCCAGTGTGGCCGATCACCCTCTCAGGTCGGCTACGCATCGTCGCCTTGGTAGGCCTTTACCCCACCAACTAGCTAATGCGCCGCAGGCCCATCCACAAGTGACAGATTGCTCCGTCTTTCCTCCTTCTCCCATGCAGGAAAAGGATGTATCGGGTATTAGCTACCGTTTCCGGTAGTTATCCCTGTCTTGTGGGCAGGTTGCCTACGTGTTACTCACCCGTCCGCCGCTAGGTTGATTAGAAGCAAGCTTCTAATCAACCCCGCTCGACTTGCATGTATTAGGCACGCCGCCAGCGTTCGTCCTGAGCCAGGATCAAACTCTCCATTAAAGACCAACCGAAGTTGGTTTATAGAAAGAGCGATAAGCTCATTTTTAATGCTAGCGATCCTTCTTTATAAAAGAAGAAATCTTTATTTCATCATCCATTTGTTCAGTTTTCAAAGAACTTGTCTGTTCTCGTTCGTTCAACGAGTCAGGAATTAGATCATACCATGTGAGTTGCTTTCTTGTCAAATCTTTTTTTGATTATCTTTTCAGCAACCTCGCTTCAAGAAATGTTATTCTCAAAGCAACGTCTAATAATATATCATGCCTAAAGTTATTTAGCAAGCATTTATTTATATCTATTTTATTTCCTACGATACAACAGATAATAAGGCAGCCACCCCGCCCCAGAGCGGAATGACTGCACTCATTGCAAAACTATTTATTCTTGTTCCAGCAGTCTGATAAATTCATCCTCATCTTCTATGGTGTCAATTCCGAGCTGTTGGGCCTTAGCCAGCTTACTCCCAGCCTTTTCACCAGCTATGACTAGATCCGTCTTTTTCGATACAGACCCCGCAACTTTGGCTCCAAGCGCCTCCAGCTTGGATACAGCTTCTTCACGCGTAAGCTGATGCAAGGTACCTGTAAGCACGACCGTTTTGCTACTGAAAAAGCTGTCTGTCTTCTTCTCCTGTGGAGCTTCAGGGGCTTGAGCTTTCACCCCTAGAGACAGCATCTTTTCAATTCCCGCCTGAGTAAATGGATCGGCAAAGAAAGCCACAATGCTTTCGGCTACAATCCCGCCTACATCCGGTAGTTCTATCAGTTCTTCCACCGTAGCGGACATCGTCTTGTGCAAATCACGGTAATGTTCAGCCAACATACGTGTTGTCGCTTTACCGGTATTCGGTATACCCAGAGCATAAAGGAAAGAAGCCAAATCTCTCTCTTTACTCTTTTCTAGTGCCGCCAAGAGGTTACTGGCCTTTTTCTCACCAAACCGCTCCAGCTTCACAAGATCATCATATTGGAGTGTATACAGATCCGCAGGCTCGCGCACTTCCAGTTCGTCATGTAGCTGTATGGCCGTTTTGTCACTGAATGTCTCAATATCCATAGCATCACGTGAAGCAAAATGGGAAATACGAGCCACAATTTGTGGTTTACACCCCAGCTTATTGTCGCAAAACAAATGGGCACCTCGCTGCTGCAACGGAAACCCGCAGGCTGGACAATGATCTGGTACGACAATTTCCTCACCGTCGTTCTCAGACGTTACCTTTCCTAATATCTCCGGAATGACATCGTTTGAGCGACGGATAAACACACGTGCCCCCAAAGCAAACTTCAGGTTTTTGCGCTCAATGTCACCAGCATTGTTCAGTGTACAATTTTGTACAGTGACTCCCGCCAGCTCTACCGGCTCTACCCTTGCAAGTGGGGTGATTTTACCGGTTCGTCCTACATTCCACTCAACCGAGTTAAGCACCGTTGTCGTTTCCTCAGCTTCGAACTTATATGCCACCGCCCAGCGTGGGAATTTATCGGTATACCCGAGAGCCTCACGTGTGCGCATATCTGTAATTTTCAATACTGCCCCATCAATGAGATAATCCAATCCGGCACGAGATTCTTCAATCTCAATCAGTTGCTCCATTACATCTTCAAAATTATCAAAGTAAGTCAGGTAAGGGTTTACCTTAAAATGATTTTCACGCAGGAAAGTCATCATTTCCTGGTGGCTGTCAAATTGGATACGGTCTGCATATCCCACATTGTAGAAAAATGCATTCAATCGTCGTTCAGCTGTCACTTTGGGATTCAAGTTACGCAAAGCGCCAGCTGCGGCGTTGCGTGCATTTTTAAGAGGGTCCACGGCAGTCTCATTATATTTGGACAATACAGAGAGATTCATTATCCCTTCTCCCTGTACTTCAATTGTTCCATTTCGAAAAGGAATTGTAAGTGGTACGGATTTAATCGTCTTCACCTGTGCCAGTATTCCCTCACCCACAACGCCATTACCGCGGGTGGAAGCCTGTACCAGCTGTCCATCTGTATACGTCAGGTTCAGCGTCAGTCCATCAAATTTAAGTTCTATTGCATAGCCTGGAGATGGCAAAGGTTGCTCCGGGTTCTTGGTATTGTAATCATTGACCAGTTTAACAACACGCGCGTTCCATGCACGCAGCTGTTCCATATTCTGAGCTTTATCAAGGCTCCATAATGGGGCAAGGTGGCGATGCGGTGTGAAACCTTTGAGTAACTCCCCACCCACACGCTGTGTCGGCGAATCCGGCAGCACAAGACCGCTCGTCTGTTCAAGCGCTACCAGCTCGTCATAAAGCACATCATATTCTTTGTCGCTGATCTTGGGTTCATCCAGTGTGTAGTAATGATAGTTATATGTGTTCAGTTCAGCAACAAGCTGCTCCATCCTGTGCATTGGGTTCATGCAGGCGTATCCCTCCGGGAACTTCATCAGGGCAGAGGCCTAAGCCAAGCTGCCACTCATGAGGTTCGAGATTTAATGATGTTTGAGATTTATTCTACTTTTGTAATTGGTGCAAAGCCAGCCAGCAGTCGTTTAACCCCTACTGGAGCCGGGAAAGCAATTTGAAGCTCCATATCATTACCCGTCCCTTTTACAGCGACAATGGTTCCAATCCCCCATTTGCCATGCTGTACCTTGTCTCCAGCCGCAAAAATGGAGGGGCCTCCTGCCGAAGCAGCCGGAGTTGCTTTCGCAGATGAAGATGTCGTTACTGTTACGCGGGGTGACGCGGAAGCGGACGAACCACTGCGGCTCATCGTATCAAACGAGCGTTCTCCACCAAAGTTGCTGCCACTACCTTTATTCAGTCCGCGCCCACCATAAGATCCGCCTACATTGCCTGAACGGCGGTAGCGGTCACGTTTAATGATCGTATCCTCTTTTAACTCGTCCGGAATCTCTTCGAGAAAGCGGGAAGGCGGGTTAGCTGTGGTGCGGCCAAACAGAGTGCGCATCTGTGCGCATGTAAGGAACAGTTGCTCCTCTGCACGGGTAATCCCGACATACGCCAATCTGCGCTCTTCCTCCAGCTCTTCGTTATCCAGAAAAGCACGACTATGAGGGAATACTCCCTCCTCCATACCGACAATAAATACGATAGGAAACTCCAGTCCTTTGGCGCTATGCATGGTCATCAATACAACCGCATCGCTTTGCTCTTCTTCATCGTCATTCATGGAATCAATATCGGCAATCAGAGCAAGGTCGGTCAGGAAGGAGACGAGTGACTTGTCTTCCGCTCCTTTTTCAAATTCCATGGTTACCGACAGGAACTCATCAATATTCTCCAAACGCGAGCGTGACTCAAGTGTATTCTCGTTTTGCAGTTCCAATCGATATTGGGTGGTTTCCAACATTTTTTCTGTTAACTCGGTAACCGACAGGTAGTCTACCATCCGACTTAAACCTTCGATCATATCGTAAAACTCTACCAACGCATTGCGCGTACGTCCTGCAAAGCCCAAATCGTCTACAACTTGAAGGACACGGAAAATCGAAACTCCACGTTCCGCTGCAGCTGCCTGCAATTTACCGACGGTCGTGTCTCCGATGCTTCGTTTTGGCACATTAATGATTCGGATCAAGCTGATGTCGTCGTCAGGATTGGAGAGTAGGCGAAGATACGCCAGCAAATCCTTAATTTCTTTACGATCATAGAACTTGATACCGCCCACGATCTGGTAAGGAATATCCGATTTAATCAAAATTTCCTCGACAACCCGAGACTGAGCATTCGTACGGTACAAAATGGCATGATGGCTATAGGTTTTGCCCGCATTAATATTCTTATGAATTTCTGAGGCGATAAAGTAGCCCTCATCATGCTCGGAGTCAGCACGGTAAACTTTAATCTTGGCTCCGCCTTCTTTGTCAGTCCATAGTTTCTTCGGCTTGCGGCCTGTATTTTGACCAATAACTTCGTTGGCAGCATTGAGAATATTTGAGGTGGACCGGTAGTTCTGCTCCAGCAAAATGGTGCGCGCTTCCGGGTAGTCCTCTTCAAAATTCAAAATGTTGCTAATATCCGCCCCCCGCCACCGATAGATGGATTGGTCACTGTCACCTACTACGCAAATCCGGTGATGCTTGTCGGCCAGCATTTTGCACAGCATGTACTGCGCACGGTTCGTATCCTGATATTCATCAACATGAATGTATTGAAATTTCTTCTGGTAGAAATCCAGTACCTCAGGTACTTCTTTAAATAGCTGAATCGTTGCCATGATCAAATCATCAAAATCAAGAGAGTTGTTGTTTTTGAGCCGTTGTTGGTACTTGGTATATACCTTCGCCACAATCCCCTCAAAATAGTCGCCAATCTTGCGCTCATACATTTCGGGAGTGACCAGTTCATTTTTAGCCGTACTCATCATAGACTGAACCGCTTTGGGTTCAAACTTTTTGGTGTCTATATTCAGATCCTTCATGCAGCTCCGAATGACAGACAATTGATCCGTAGAATCCAAAATGCTGAAATTGGAGGTGAAGCCAATCCGCTCGATATCCCGACGTAAAATACGCACACACATCGAGTGGAAGGTGGATACCCATACATCTCTCCCCTGCGGGCCAATCAGCTTGGATACGCGATCCTGCATTTCACGCGCAGCCTTGTTCGTAAAGGTAATCGCCAAAATGCCCCATGGAGCCGTCTTGCGGGTCGCGATGAGGTAAGCTATTCGGTGCGTGAGCACCCGTGTTTTACCACTGCCTGCGCCAGCCATAATCAGCAGCGGACCATCTACCGCCTCCACAGCCTGACGCTGAGGCGGATTAAGGCGAGCTACCGCCTCGTGTATATCTATTGATTGCATGCGTGCATGCTCCTTTCCCTGAGCTTCCATAAATTCACGTTCTATACTTCCAATTTCACAGCTATCGTCTCCAGCGCCTTCGCCAAGTCACGATAAATGATGTTACCTACTACAATGGTGTCACAAACCGCAGCCGCTTGTAACGCGGTAGATTTATCCACGATTCCTCCCCCGTATAGGACACGAGAGCGCTCCGTACTGCGATGTATTTTTTGCACCAGCTCCATATCCCCAAAAGCACCGCTATATTCCACATATACAATCGGCAGATGCATGAGCTTGTCAGCAATCTGTGCATATGAGGCGGCAGATGAAGCACCCAGTGAAGCATCTGCTCCGGTAAGCTTAGCGACCGTGGAATCACCGTTCAAAACAATATATCCTTCCGCCACAAGCAAATCCCACGGGATCACATAACCAAGCTGTTCAATCGCACGTTGATGCTGCCCTAGAATCCAATTACTGTCAGTGGTATTCAGTACCATGGGAATCATATATAGATCAAACCCTGGCACTACAGCCTCCAGATCGGACACCTCAAGCACACACGGCACCTCATAACGCCGAACCCGTGACAGCAAATCCACCGTATTTTCATAGGTTACGCCCGATGAACCTCCTACCATAATGGCGTCCGTACCAGACATACACACGGCGTCAAGTGCCTCATCATCCAGTTCCTTGTCAGGATCAAGCTTAAACACATGCTTCCATGATTGAATTGAATCTGCCAACACACATTCCTCCAGCATCCATTGCTTTTGTTATGATCCAGTCGAGCCGAATTCCAATATCCAAAAGCGTTCTATGCTAAGTCTATGACAGTGCTTAAAAGGTGTCAATGTTCGTATCAAATGGGAACACCCCGTTCAGACAGCTCATGGTCGTAGCGCATACAACCAACTGCGTTTACTAAGTTCTTTTTCCGTTAAAATATCTGTATAGAAACCTCGCACACCCATCTGCTCATACTCAGCCGCATCCTTCAACTCATTAATAGTATTTACGTAGCACACTGCCCCTGCCTGACGCAAACTTTCCACTAAAGCACCACTCACCCGATTCTCTGGTAAAGTTACTGCCGTTATATCATTTTGCTGTACAAATCGAAGGATCTGATCATCTTTATCCTCTGTGGCGTAGAGCGTATAAATAACGGATGAATAGGGATAAATACTCCGCAACGTTTGCAGCATTTCTTCATTGTAAATTTGAGGAACAATACGGGACAAAAGCTCGGGGTTTTTCTCCTGTGCCTGACGGGTCAGTTGTGCAAACAACTGTTTGATTTGGGCAGGGTCCTGTTCTTTCGTATCGGTCACAATATAAGCATCCGGGTATGTTTCCAATAGATCCAATACATCCTTCCAATCTACTGGAGTATAGGAACCGTGTATGGGTGTGTTTTTAAATTGATGATAGCTCCAAGGTTTTCCGCCCTGTTCTGTAGCAACTGCGTGTTCCTGTTGCATTTGCTCTGTAAAGGATTCTGTCCATTCATGGCGCGCCACCAAATGTCCGTCCGAAGTAAACATCAGGTCGACCTCGAATACGCGGCTGCCTTTTTTATAATTTTCCACAAACGCTTCACGCGCATTAGTATAGGCCAAACCATCAACGGCTCCCATGGCATGCGAAATCACACGGTGCGTGGTAAAGCCAGTATGTTCTTCTGTAGATTGCCCTTTGTAACCCAGTAAAAATGTGCCGGTTAATATTAAAAGAATGACCGCAGCAATTAGTCGTTTCATAGGGTGTCACATCCTTTTCGTACAGGTCAATACCCCACATACGCATACTCAAAACAACTGCCAGACGCAAAAACACCCTCCGGCTAAACCGAAGGGTGACTCTGGATTAATACGCGTTCTTGAAACCATTGCGAATCGTACGGAAAATAATTTTAATATCGAATAAGAGCGACCAGTTCTCAATATAGAAAATGTCATGCTTAATCCGTTCCTCAATAGATGTATCTCCACGCAACCCGTTGCTCTGTGCCCAGCCTGTGATTCCAGGACGAACATGATGCTTCACCATGTATTTTGGAATTTCCTCACGGAACTGATCCACATAATAGGGTCGTTCTGGGCGTGGACCAACGACACTCATATCACCCAGCAGAACGTTGAAAAATTGCGGCAACTCGTCGAGACTCGTTTTACGAATAAAAGTACCAAAACGTGTGCGTCTTGGGTCATTAGCAGTCGTCCAGCCCGTATCTTCAGTTCCAGGGGGCAGCACCTTCATCGAACGAAATTTGTACATTCGGAAGGTGCGACGGTTCAAGCCTACCCGCTCCTGCTTAAAAATGATTGGCCCTCTGGATGTAATCATCACACCAATCGCCACCCCTAGCATGATCGGAGAGGTCAGGAGAATCGCGAATAAAGAGAATAAAATATCGAACAGACGCTTAAACAATCGATTCCCCGCCACATCCAGTGGAATATCCCGTACATTGATCATCGGCATACCTGCAAAGTTGTCAAAGTACGGGCGAGCCGGCAAATAATCGAAAAAGTCGGGGATTATAAGCGTGCGCACTCCAGCTTTTTCACACATGTTGATAATCTTGGGGTACTTATCATGAGCATCCAGCGGCAGCGCCAGAATGACCTCGTCAATCATCAGACGCGACAGCGTAGCCTCCAATTGATCTAAGCCTCCAAGAATCGGGCGAAAATGCGCCTCTTCCTCTTCACTCCAATGCCGCTTATCATCCAGAAAACCCACTACCTCGTATCCCAGATCAGGATACTGTCCAAGGTTATGATAAAATCGTTGGCCTAGAGTACCCGCCCCGAGAATAAGCATGAATTGCTTGTTGTATCCTTTTTGACGGAGAGCTTTAAGAACTTGCTTCAAAAAAAATCGGTAAAACAAAATAAGCAGAACGTTTCCAATCATATAGATTGCCAAATAGGACCGCGAAATGTCGATTTGCTTCACGAAGAACATTACACTCAACAGCACGAACAGGCCAACGATATGAATCTGGGTGACGCGGAATACGTCGTCTGCAAACCGTTTTTTGCGTTTGGGCGAATAGAGCGAGAATAACATCCCCAACACTACAGCAATCAGGCCGTAGATTAAGCTCCAGCCTCCATATACTTGAATAGGAAGCGGTTCTTTATAGGTGATCCATTCACTTTCAAATTTGAAAAACCAAGCGATCAGAAAGGACAACTGAATGACCGCGAAATCCGCCACAATATATAATTGGGTTAAAAAACGCTGATTTCTGCGTATCATGCTTTCACCTCAGTACGAGATTGTTCCCCGCCGTCTGGCTTGACCGGTGCGGACAACTTATTTTTTAGAAAGGCCATTCCAAATTTCACGGTAATTCCCGCATATACAGCCATATTGGTGATCCAACTGTATTGCTGTTTATAATGCTTACGATGAAATACCCACATTGCTCTATGAAACTCATAAATAATTTTCAAAGGACGACGGCGAGCGCTGCCCCCTTTGATATGAATAATATATGTGCGCGGGTAGTAGTAAATGCCCCACCCCGCTTGCTTAATCCGGTAACACCAGTCAATATCCTCACCATACATAAAAAAGGTTTCGTCCAACCCCCCGACCTGGTCAATCGTCTCCCGGCGCACCAGCATAAAAGCACCTACCAGTACATCTACAGGATACTCATCGTCCGGGCTTAGATGCCCAAGCTGATATTGATTGTACTTCGGGTTATCCGGGTAACGCTTCGACCAGCCGAAAGCGTAGTAAAAAGAAGCTGACGGCGTTGGAAATCCTCGCTTACAAGCCTTGTCTAATGATCCATCCGGCAAGATGACCTTGCAACCCGATGCCCCCATCTCCGGATGCGTATCCATAAACTGAATCATTGTATCCAGCGTGTCCGGTTGCACCAACGTATCGGAGTTCAATAACAATATATAACGCCCGCTGGCTACTTCCATCCCCTGGTTGTTCGCCTTGGCAAAACCTGTATTATTCTTATTGGCTATCAACGTAATCTCCGGGTATGCAGCACGAATAGCCTCAACAGATCCGTCACTGGAGTGATTATCAATAACAATCACTTCATATCGGTACTGCGGCTTTGACGCATACACCGATTGCAAACAATCCAGCGTCAATTGACACGTATTATAGTTGACGACCAGTATGCTTACATCCATATTTAAAACGCTCCTGACAAATTCAGTAATCTATTCTACTATCGCCTATTATAGCATACCGCGCAGACCACGGGGCGCAAAAAAGCACATAACTTGTAACCTTACATAGTTAGTAGAATTTCACAAAATTCGATTCCTGTCTCTCCAAAGTGCAAATATAGACAAACGAAACCATTTCGATCTATATATTGTTCATTGGGAGTCGTTTATTAGATTTTTGTAAAATCCTCGGTTGAGGTCTAAAATTCATCGTGGTAAGATATACATGGAAAAAGGGCTGGTGCCAGCCAGCCCCTGCGCAACCAACGCTCCAAGAGCGGACGGTTTTGGAACAATCAGGCCGAAAATAGACCCTTCCTTGCGGGGGCGGTCTATTTTCGTTTGTTAAACTCTAACAGTGTGACGATTAACGCCCCGAACGTCAGCATTAAACTGAGCGCCTCAAACACTGTCACAGGCTTCACCCCCCTCCTCGGGAGAGTTAGCCGACCGCCCTTGCCAGCTCTATCGGTTGCACGTTTCAATTATACTATATTTTTCCATAAAGGAACACGCATTCGATGGTATTTTATCTAGTATTCATTTGCACCTTTGACTATTTGACGCTCATATATGGAAAAAAGTTTCAATATTTTTCTTTCCATACCTCTATAACTTCCTCATTATGAAAACCAACTTATAAATCCAGTTGTCCAACCGTGACTGCCTATAAAATGGAGACTGCCAAATATATTTCATACGAGAAAATACGCCCTTTTGGTAGCTGTCCAGGAATTGATCCATATCTTTATACATTTGAGGAGACATGTCTTGTCCATAAAGTTGAATAAATTGCTGAGCTTGTTTGCTTAAAATATAGCGATTTTTCCCTTTTACAAATCTACTTAGTCTTTTCCTCCACTTGCTAACCCAGCCATCGGTAGAACCTCCCAGCACATTGTTTTGATGCTGCCGATACCAAATGGACGGCTCGGGGTCAAAAACAACCTCACCAAAAGAGGAGGTGCATAAGTAAATCCACCAGTCATGCATAATAATGTTATCCAAAGAAGTCGGAATTCTCTTTTTCACGAGCTCGAGTGTTTCTGTATTGATCACCATGGTACAACCTACACACACATTCTCAATGAGAGCATTATAGACGGATACAGGTCGGGGGATGTCAGCTGGCCATACTTTAAGTGGTTCCAATGATTGAGAGACCATTTGTGTAGCAGAACAGTACATCAGCGGCCGGCTTCCATCCTGATCCCTCAGATGAGCCGCAGCCTGAGCAAGTTTGTTCGGCATCCACACATCATCCTGATCACAAAAAGCGTAATAGTCGAATGTCTCAGACGATCTTTGAATCAAATCAAAAAAGCTTTTGATAACCCCTACATTGCTTTCGAGGCATAAAATAATCTGTTGAGGATAACGTTGCTTCAGCACTCTCAACTTGGCAACCGTATCATCTGTCGAGCCATCATCACGAATTAGAATCTGAACTTCTACGTCTTTTTGATTGATGAGACTTTCTATTTGCTCATCTAAATAAGCTGCTCCATTATATGTAGACAATAAAATTTGTATGTTAGGTCTGTTCAGAGTAATGACCACCTTCTTTTAAAATGTGTAATAGAGGGACAATAGGTTCCATCTGCTTATACATTATAATGCTCATTGTCCTTAATCAACATAGTCTTTAATACAATAAAATCTCCCAATCATGAACTGATGGGAGATTGTTGATATTTATAATAAGGTTTTAATTACTCGGATTTACTAAGACACTCCTGCAAAAAATCACGCAATCCCTCACGCCAGTCGCGCAAATCATTTAACCCGTTGGTTCGGATCGCTATATGCTCCATAACAGAGTTGCGTGGCCGCGCTGCCGGTCTGGGGAATTGCTCTGTGCTGCACGGCTCCAATTTCGCTGTGATCTTGGCATCTAATATTTCCGCCGCATCCTGTAAAATAGCTTGCGTAAATTCATACCAGGTACAGGAGCCACTATTGGATGCATGGTATACGCCATACTTCTCCGTTTGAATCAATTCCGCCAAAAAACGTGCCAAATCCACTGTATAGGTAGGTGAACCCTTCTGATCATTCACCACCTGCAGGAGCGGCTTCTCCTGACCAAGCTTCAGCATCGTTTTGACAAAATTGTTCCCGTGCAATCCATAAACCCAAGATGTACGAACAATAAAATACCTAGAGGAAAGTGTTTGGGCCAATACCTCTCCCGCCCGTTTGGACTTTCCGTAGATACTCTGCGGATTGGTATTATCGTACTCATGATATGGCTGCTTTGCCGTTCCATCGAACACATAATCTGTACTGATATAAACCAGCTTGGCTCCAACCTTTTCCGCAGCCAGCGCCATATTACGTGTACCTGCCGCGTTGACTTGATAAGCCCCGTCTACATCGGTCTCCGCTGCATCCACAGCCGTATACGCTGCACAGTGGATTACGACATCAGGTTGATATTGTCCTACAATCTTCACAGTCTGCTGCAAATCCGTGATATCCAATTGTTCGCGATCGTAACCAAGGACATCATGTCCTTGCTCCTGAAAAACCTTTACTACGTCTTTACCAAGTTGGCCGGATGCTCCAGTAACCAATACCTTCATTCTACGCATCCCCCAAGCGGGAACCGTACTGCTTTGCATAGTATTGTTGATATTCGCCAGATTGAATGCGAGTCCACCATTCTTCGTTGTCCAGATACCAGCGAATCGTTTCTTTAATGCCGGTTTCAAAAGAGTGCTTTGGCTTCCAGCCCAACTCATTCATCGTCTTCGTTGGATCAATACCATAACGGCGGTCATGACCTGGACGATCCTGCACATACGAAATCAGAGATTCTGGCTTGCCCAGCTCCTCCAATACCGTTTTGACGATATGCACATTTGTCCGCTCGTTATTTCCCCCGATATTGTATACTTCACCCAGTTTACCCTGATGAATGACCAGATCAATTGCACTGCAATGATCCTCTACATACAACCAGTCGCGAATGTTCAAGCCATCCCCGTATACAGGTAGCTGTTGATCGCTCAGTGCACGTGAGATCATTAGCGGGATCAATTTTTCAGGAAACTGGTATGGACCATAGTTGTTAGAACAACGCGTGATATTCACTGGTAAACCGAAGGTTTCATGATATGCACGAACTAGCAGATCGCCACCTGCCTTGGATGCAGAATAAGGACTATTAGGCTGCAACGGAGTTTCCTCCGTAAACAATCCTGTTTCTCCCAGAGAACCGTACACCTCATCTGTTGATACCTGTACAAACTTGGTCACGTTATATTTCTTGGCTGCGTCCAGTAGCACTTGCGTACCCAATACGTTTGTTTTCACAAACACTTCCGGTTCCAAAATACTCCGATCCACATGTGACTCCGCTGCAAAATTAACTACCACATCGATTCCCTGCTGCATCAGCTGGTCAATCGCTTGTGCGTCGGTAATATCTATTTTGATGAAGCTATGTTTGGGATTATTTTCAATGGATTTCAAATTTTCCAAGTTACCTGCATAGGTAAGAGCATCTATATTTACAATTTCGTAATCTGGATGGTGTTTTAGCATATACAATACAAAGTTACTGCCTATAAATCCGGCCCCGCCGGTGACAAGAAGTTTCATACAGACCTCCTAAATCTTATTATTCCTCTAATCAAAATTAATGTTTGCGTCAGCCAGTGCTGGATGCTTCTGATCCTTCTCCGAAAGAATAGCATGAGAAGTTGGCCAATCAATCCCTAGTGCAGGATCATTCCACAGAATTCCACAATCATTTTCAGGTGAATAATACTCGTCTACCTTATACAGCACTTGAGTGTTAGGAACAAGCGTACAGAACCCATGAGCAAAACCCTTAGGCACCAGTAGCTGACGTCTATTATGCTCGCTTAAGATGACTCCGACCCATTGACCGAACGTCGGAGAACTTTTACGAATATCCAAAATCACATCGTAGATAGCTCCAAAAAGCACACGAATGAGTTTGGTCTGTGCTTTAGGATTAAGTTGGTAATGCAATCCACGAATCACACCGGCTTCTGCAGACAAGGATTGGTTATCTTGAATAAAAGCATGGTCTATTCCGTTTTCTTTCATGATCTGTTCATTGTAACTTTCCATAAAAAAACCACGGTGATCACCATGAACCACGGGTTCAATGATTTTTGCACCTGAAAGTACTTCCTTTATTATCATTCACGAAACCTCCAACATCTTGAGTATATACTTTCATTTATGATTACTATAAGATTAATAAGCACACTATATTGGGAGGGAATATGCTTTTGAATTTATCGAGAGTTAATAAAAATTTTGTTTGGTCCTATTTGGTTCTGATGTGGCTACTTATCCCGATTCTAATACTGTTTAAAGTCGATTCTTACTATATTTCCATATTATTCGGTCTAAATATTGCGCAGTCGTTTGTCATAGGTGCTACATACATTTTACACATTAGTGGTATCTTAACATATGCCAAGAAAGAAATAATGGTGCAATACCTAGCTTTTGGCGGTTATCTAGTTGGGATAATATTCATTTACGCATTCCTTCAAAGGGAGCATTTCATTTATTATTGGGACTTTTCAGCCTATTGGAATACGTCCATACAATTTAACAACCTTTTAAGTACAGATTTTATAGCAGCATCTAAACAAATCTATGCAAGCATTTTAAGAGACGATTATTCCGTTTTCCCAACAGTCTTTCTCTCTTTACCATTAAAGTTCTTAGGTACAAGCTACATGAGCTATGTCTTGGCAATCTATACCTGCTTCTTGTATCCTTCTTGTTTGATACTTTTCTTATTATGTATCAAGATTGCTGATCAAATCCAGTTAAACACAAAGTTGAACGTTTTTATGATCTTTGTACTTACATTTACCTTTCCAATTATGATAGCTCCTATGTTAGGTGGATATCTGGATTCTATAGGACTCATTTTTATTTGCTTGTCCCTTGTTATCTTATTTAATAATGATTTTGAACGCTTAAATTTAAAAGCAGTTTTACTCTTAGCAGCTTGCTTGGTATTACTAACATTCACAAGAAGATGGTATGGGTTTTGGATCGTATCTCTTTTTGGCTCGATCAGTATCGCTTTTTTGTTCAAATGGATTCTAGAAAAAGAGTTTCGCTTCAAACAGCTCTTGCAGATTATTTTAAATTTTTTCATTATAGGATCTTCAAGCGCGTTATTTCTTATTATATTCTTCAATGAATTTATTCAAAGAGCCCTAACCAATAACTTTAAAAACGCCTACTCAGCTTATTATTTTGGTGACGTCTTAAGTAACTTACAGAATTTATTTTATCATTATGGTGCCTTCATTTTTCTGATAGCTCTTGTTGGTTGCATAGGCTTGTTATTTATTAGTACAACTAGGTATATATCAATCTTTCTAGTTACGAACTTATTTATTACGTACTTTCTTTTTACAAGAATTCAAAGCTTAGCTTCTCAGCATTATTATCTTCTTACAGTGAACGTATTAATTCTATTTATTTGTGGCGTTATTCTTATTCTAAACTATTTGTCCAAGATAAAGTATGCAAAAAATGTTTTCTTAGTTATTCTAGTTTATTTAGTCGCTTGTAATTTTTTGGTAACGTTCACTAATGTAAATGCACGACCTGTTACCTATTTTTCTTCTTTATTCAGTGACTTTAAACAAACACCTAGAGTAAGAACAGATATACCTGTTCTAAAACAATTAACTGCTTATCTTAAGGAAATCTCATCAGAGCAGCATAAAGTATATGTTCTGTCTAGCTCTGGAATTCTTAATGATGACATACTCAGACAGATTGAAATGCCTGACAATAGCAACGCTCTTCCATTTATGAATCTGACCCATCACGTTGATTTAAGAGATGGCTTTCCAGTGTCGTTTTTTGAGTCCGATTATGTCGTGATCGCATCACCTACACAATACCATTTAGGTGAAAGTGGTCAAAAAGTTGTAGGTATTCTCGCAGAAGAGGTAATGAACGGATCTCTTAAAAATAATTATATACCTTTAAAGAGCTATACTCTTGATAATAACGTAAAAACCATAGTCTTGAAAAAGACATCATCCATCACGAAAGAAAAAATTGAACTTATACGTTCACAATTCAAAAAAATATACCCTGATAATCCAGATCTATTCTAATTCAATACAGATATCGATGCATACACAAAAAGCCCTCGAAAAAAATCGGGGGCTTTTGTGTAAGTTAATTATCAGGCATTCTTATAAGGAATAGTTGTTGTTTTAGAGCTGCCAAAACTAAATTTTTTGCCAATCAGGAAAGGTAAGAATCTATTAAATAGTTCAATAAAAAGAATACAACTTAAGAAGACAAGTAAGGTAGAAATAACAACAAATGAAATACCGTCTAAATACATATTTGTTTTAACAGAAAACTTCTCGTAAAAATTCACATTCTCCCAGAAGCTAAGTATTAAACCATGCAGACCAAATATAATTAAAGAATTTTTGCCAAAATAGGACAGTAAGCTAGACGACTCTATTTTTTTGGATACGTATATATAAAATATTAAACTAGCCAACACTGACAGATAAAATAATACATAATTATGTCCATAGTAATTTCCTGACATGCCTGGTTTATCATTTATTAAAAATAATAAAAGACCCAGGAAACCCGCCGCGTAAGCAAAATATGGTTTGTTAATTCTGATTTTTTCAATAAAATATTGCTCATTCAACTTGAATATATAACCACAAATAATTAAAGAAGCTGCATTAATTGACGTGCCAAATGACCAAGGAAGTGCATGTGTGTCAAGCTTACTTAAGAATGCACCAAGTATGGTTAGCAATATCCAAAATACATACATATAACTTCTTTTAGACGAAATTTTCAAGACTAAGTACGAAATGATCTGGGCTAAGAAGAGACAAGGTAGGAACCAAAGAGACATATTTAGAATACCCAAGTGATTTCCATCTGCATATAAAAAAGTTTCAATAACAACCATTGGATCAAGCGTTCCGACAATCCCCATCCAATGCATCCAACCAAAATACAATAATGAGCATATATAAAGAGTCGTATATGGTAAAAGAATTGTTTTGATTTTAGACCACAAAAAACTACTAAACTTATACTTATGAAAATTAGAAGTAAACCCAGAAGCAAAAAAGAAAAGAGGCATATGGAAGGAATAAAAATAACCTATAATAAAGCTCTTATCCATCATCTCATTCCCTTTAAAACCATGAGGCACCAAATGTGAGAAAACTAAAAAAATAATTGCCAATCCCTTTAGTACATCCACCCACTTTATTCTAGTTGGAAGAGCATTCACAATTTGCATTTAAACAGTCTCGCTTTCTTAATTATTTAGTATCACCATAAGATGTCGCTAGTTCTATGATAATACTAAGAAAAAAGCTCATAATTCATTTCACTTACTAATTTGTTAGCAAGCATCAATGAACTATGTGTTCCCGCATCAGTCCACCAATTCTCTAAAATATCAAATGTAAGTTGGTTTCGTTGAATATAAGCGTTATTAACATCTGTTATTTCATATTCTCCTCTTGCTGAAGGAGTCAAGGTCTTGATGATATTGAATACCGAGTGGTTGAACATATAAATGCCCGTAACTGCATAATCACTCTTAGGAATCTCCGGCTTTTCTTCAATATTTACAATGTTATCGCCTTGTAATTCTGGTACCCCATAGCGGTTAGCATCAGGCACTTTATGAAGTAGTAATTTCGCTCCTGATTCTTGAAGTTTGAATTTTTCAACAAACGATGATATATCATCTTTAAAAACATTGTCCCCCAAAATAACAACCATCTTGTCATTGCCAACAAAGTGCTCAGCTAAAAGCAAAGCCTGGGCAATCCCCCCGGCTTCATCTTGCACTTTGTAAGTCAGAGTAACTCCAAGGTCGACACCACTTCCTAAGAGATTAACTACATCTCCCATATGTTCTTTTCCGGTAACGATTAAAATATCATTTATATTCGCCTTTTTGAGCTTATCAATAGAGTAATATATCATCGGATATTTACCAATTGGCAATAAATGTTTGTTTGTAACTTTAGTAAGGGGGTATAATCTAGATCCAGTCCCTCCTGCTAGTATAATCCCTTTCATATCTAAGTTCCTCCTATTGAAGCTCTTTTATAAGCAGCTCCATAATGGTTTTTGCACGAGCTTCCCAATTATTATGAACTACGAAGTCCTCCAGTTGCTCTTGATCATAAAAAGGGCGTTGCAGGGTATCTATATCCTTTAGATATTTTCTTATTTCCTCTAAACTATTATATAGATAAATTCCTTCCTGATTTAAAAGCCTTGTTTCTTCGCTATCCACCGCTAATATCACTTTATTAAAACTCAAATACTCATAAACTTTTACTGGATTGATCGTATCAATTCTATCCGAATTCCTCAAAAAGGGGTATAAACAAATATCAAAAGCATCAATAATCGCACCAATTTCTGATTTAGGGACAGTCTCATAATATTTAATCCTATTATGCTGTTCAAAATTATAATTCAGGTTATTTCTCCCAACCAAACATACAACAAATTTCTCATCAAATTCAGTAATAGCCCTAACCGCTTCCACATCAAACCAGTGGTCAATCGCCCCTACATATCCAAAAATGTAGTAGCCTTCGTGCTTTAACCATTCTAACTCGCTAACAACCAAGCTAGCTACATTTATATTTAGTATAGCTGTATCAACAGCATTTTTCACCAAATAAGATTGTCTACACAATGTTTGAGAATGCTTATGCAAATGGTTACTTGTAGAAATAACAAGATCCGCCTTGGCAAGTAATTCAAGTTCCCACTTTTCGAGTAATTTCTTCATCAATGCATTGTTAGTTAGAAATACATAGTCGTCCATTCGATCAAACACAATCTTCTTATTATTATTTGATTTAATAAGAGGATAAAAGACTGGACTTCCTAACCAAATGATATCTGCACTGGAAACTAAATCTTCCAACTGTCTCTTTTCAAACCATTGATTCATATGAAATACGTCTAAGCTTTCAAAGCTTCGGGGTAATCTCAGGCTGCCCGAAGGCCTGAATATTTGAAGGCTATCATTTATGGTTTGATTTCTTTTTTTATAATCTGAGTTCTGCCTTACAATACTATTAAGTATACTAATGGATGGTTCTACAAAGGTGATGTGAACCCCCGGCATTTTAGCAAGCTCTTCGGCCAAATGTTGCGGACGTTGTTTTAAATCATCCCAATAGATCGGGGAGAAATATAAAATTTTCAATTTAACCGCTCCATACTAATAAAGGCGCCCCTTAATTTTTATAAAAGAGGCGCCTTTAAAGTTTTATTAATTATCTATACGATCCTGCCAACTGTTTTCGCGAATTCATATCGTTTTCCTTCATTTGTATTAACTCTTCATACGCTTCAACTGTGTATTGTTTATACAGAATATCAATTTCAACGTCTCGATTTTTAGTCGGAATCTTCTGCAAATGATCTAATTCAGCTTTAACAATTTCGAGGTGATTCTTATCTGCCTCAATATCCGATTCCATCGGCGCATACAGATCCTTTTGCAATTGGTAATTGGTTAAAATACTGTTTCGCATTGTCTTTCTAACATGCTCAACAGTATATCGGGAGGTGTCCACATCATGAATGACCTTCATCTTAGGATTAAGACCAACCTTATAGCCGATTTCTCTCATAGCAAAAGATACAACAATTTCTTCTCCTCCAGCGTAATTGTTTCCTTTACGCCCATAGGCGCTTCTAAAGCCCCCAATTCGCATTAGCGCAGCATGTCTAACCGCAAAGTTGGCTCCATAAGGGAACTCCCACTGAAAATTAGAATCGATAATTTCGTCGCCTTCCACAATAAGCTGACTCCAGTATGCTTCAGTACCTGGTTTAACCACTTCAGGCCGTTCCTCGTGTAAATTGAGTATGATATTCCCACCCATGACCCCGATATCGGGACGATCTGAGAATCCTCTGATGGTTTCCTCAAGCAAGTTGGAGTTTGCGATAGCGTCATCATCAATATAGAGTATGACCTCCCCCTCTGCCCCAAATAAACCAACATTACGTGCAAAGGAAAGACCTTTTAATGGAGCCTCCATATATCGCAGGAAGGATTCGTCAATATTATAGGTTGCTCTGAAATCACGAACCAAATGATGAATCTCATCATTCAAATAATCATTATTTACAACGATAATTTCATAGTCTGCTTTATCCAACGACTGTTCTATGACAGATTTAATCGCATTCGATAGCTTTTCACTCCGCTGGTAAGTACAAATAATAACTGATAATCCCTTATTATAAACGGGTTCACTTTCAATTACCGCCTCAATACGGTACAAGTGATCGTTCTTAACCTTCGTATTTATAAGAGAGAACAGAACTTCCGTATCCTGCGCAAAAAAGTCATAGTTGCTATCTGTTTCACCATTCATTTTATCTTTTATTTTCAGATCCCAAGGATAGTCAGCTACAAATGTATCTGTTGTATGCTCTGATTTATCTATAAGCAGTGCATACGTAGACGTTGAAGCATTAAAATCAATAAATTCAAAATCATGGACTTCACCTGTTTTTATATACAAATAGCAAATAGGCGTTGCCAAATTAAGACCAACAATCGTATTCACTTCATCTCTTCCAACCACAGTATGTCCTTTAGTCAGAACATAGTTCTTAAACTCACCAGCTTCAGTAGCATCTCCCTCAATGATCCACACTAATGGGGTCAGATAAAAATCTCTTCTAAAATCATCAAGTACCATGAGTTTATATCTGTTAGAGGTGATGCCCAGTTCTTGATCTAAAGCGGTCAGTGACTTATCGTGCCAGCGATAATCATATATAGGCTCATCGAACGTCACATGTTTGAGCTCAAATAGAGAGTTCACTCTCATCCAGTAATCATAATCTTCAAGGGTATGCTTATAACTAGAATAGTCACCCAATAACTGGGTTACCTTGGCCCTATACATAAAAGCTGCACCAATTGTATTGTTAGGATATACGTTTAACTCCAATGCAGACTTAGGCAGCATAACATTGCCACTGAACTGTGGTTCTTCATACCAGCCATGGTTGGAAATCACTTGACCGGCAGAGTCGATTAACCTCATGTTCGCATACACCATACCAATATTTTCATCACGTTTAAGATCAGCTACCATCTTCTCCAGGAAATTTTCAGGGAGGATATTATCTGCACTTGTCCACGTATGATATTCACCCTTGGCTAGCTTAAAACCTCTAGATAATGTTCTTGGTATCTTACGATTTTCCTGATGAACTACTCTGATACGATGATCTGCTTTAGCATACTTATCAATAATTTCTGCCGTTGAGTCTTTTGAACCATCGTTAATAATAATGAGTTCAAAATACTTGTAAGATTGCTGCAGAATACTATCAATAGCTTTTGATACATAATCCTCACCGTTATATACAGGAAGGACAACCGATATAAGATCCTTCTCAAACTCAATCTCGAACTTATCAAGAGCCAGAGAAAATGAGTTGTCTTTAGATACTTTATAATTGTAAAATTTATACTCATACCAGGTTAATAACTGATTGTAATTCCCTTCATCTTTGCGTAGATCAATCGGCTGATCCCCCGCGTTAGTTCTTTTAAGCTTATGCGACACTTTAGATTTTATCTTTTTCAGTAAAATAGTGGTGCCATAACTTTTCCATACTCTATATCCCTTAAGAACATATATCATTTTGGACTTGTGTAAGATATGTTTAAGTTTATTCGCCATTTTCCACCTTTTAGAGTTATAAATATTATGAATCTCTGTAGACAGTCTTCCATTATATTCTTCCAACTCACTGAACTGGGTGTTCAGTTCATTATATTGACCAAATAGTTGTCTATATTGATGATTTAATATATCCAAGTTGTTTTTTTCATTATTATAATCCTGTGTAAGTTGAACATATTGCTGTTCTAATTCATCTTTCTTTTCAGACAGAGATTTAAAATCTGCTGACATGCTGCTTATTACATTTTCCTGATGATCTCGTGTTTGAATCAATGTGTTAATCTGATCCATATGCTCAACAATGTGTTGTTTTTGCTGCTCTATTTCTTGGCTTTGAGTTTGATTATGAGTTTGTAATTCATTAAATTCATTTTTCAGGCGTGTATGCCCTGCTCTATAAGCATGGTCCACGTCATCTTTTAGAAATCTGTTAATTACATCCATACACTTATCTATCGTCTCTCTTCCTTTAACCGGAAACATCTCTAGAGTAAATTTCCTTCTTTGTTGTATTAGTTGTTCATCTAAGATTGCATTAAGTAAAGTTTGTTTAATATTGCCGTTATCGCTCACAAAAGGAACAATGTTTTGCTGAACTATTTGCTCTTCCAAAGGTAAAATCCCCTCGAAAGATTCTGTTTGGGGATGTTGGAATATTACAATTGGAGTGTCCGTAAACAGCGCATCAAATATAGCTCCAGAGCCGTCAGACAATATCACATCAGCTTCCTCTATTAAATGAACAAGAGAAGCCTTGTGATCAAGCACATCAGGGATATGCGACTTAACTAGACTAACCCGTTCATGCTCCAAAAAAGAAGTGCCATGATGCAATTTCACCTTCATATTAAAGGTATCTGACATTTCTTCAATATGGTTCATAACAAGCTCAATAGACGACTCATTCCCATACGTAGGCAAATAAAGCAAATTATATTTATCCGTTTCGCGCTTCTTCCTTTGAAATTTGGCGTATTTAATCATTCCTACGATTTCTGTCTGAGTGTACGCTGCCAGAACCGAGGAATCATACAGCCCATTACAAAAGATAAAATCGAAATTCCGACTCCATGTATCTAAATTCCAGTTTGGTTTAGCCATTCCATACTGGTATCTAAACTTATAATCGGACTTAACTTCCAAATAATAAGGGAGATAAGGATAGAAAGCTATTTTATATGCCTTGTCAGGTACAGAGCTTGTTAGAGTCACTTTTATACCGTTGTTCTTCAAATAATGATAGGTATCTAAGGACATGTCGCCCCAATCTTCTTCTTCAATGTGAGGGACATAAATATCACAAACGATCTGCTTTCTTTCACACTCCTCAATTAAAGGCTTAATCGTTTCATATAAAACTAGATTGTGAATGACAAAAGCTATAGATCTGTTCATATTCACTGCAAAACCTCTTCCTTTCAGGCAAAAATCTTATACTTATTTTCTTAATTTCAGTAATGTCTCATTCAGTAAAGTCGATGATGTACTCTTCGTATAGGGAAAATATATAATTTTCACTCCAACTTCCTTAAACTGCAACTCATACTGGTCCCAACGTTCATTTTGAAACCAATCATCACCAACGAACATTACGTCATATTTTAATTTTTGCCAAACCTCAAATTTATCCATGGAGTCCTGAGGAATTACAGTATCAACAAAGCTGATGTTTCTGACAATCTCAATTCTTTCCTCAAAAGGAATTACTGCTTTTTTGTACTTATATGAAACTAACTCATCTGTTGTCACACCAACAATGAGTTTATCACAGAGTGATTTAGCATTTCTCAACAAATTCAAATGCCCAATATGAAATAAATCGAAGACTCCGGAAGTATAGCCGATAATCATAAGATTTCTCCTAACGTAGTTAAATTGAAGTTAAACCATTTGTCGAATGTCGTCTTCCCTTCAATTTTCTCAGAAGATAGGACTCTTTCAAGTTGAACAGGAAAACCCACCTTTTTTCTGTTTACAATCTCTGCAGGGACAATATCTTTAAAAATTCTCTTGAGAGGAGCCTTAACAACCCCATCCTTCATTTTGTACAGAGAGTCTACACCTGCAAGCCTTTCAATTAATCTATAGTCCAAGAAAGGAGATCTTGCTTCTACGGAATTTAACATTGAGGCACTATCCAGCCTTTTAAGTAACCCTCTCAAATGGGCTTGCTGGAAGAATGCAGCTACGATTTTTTGAGGTGACTTTAACTTCATGAAAGGTGTCAAAGCGTCTTCTACAATCTCTATATCATCTTCAGATCCGTAGGTGTAGAGTTCACTAAAGGCTCGGATATCAAAGTCTGTAGCGCTACTAGCCCATCTGAAAATACGGTCATACCCAAAAAAAAGCTCATCAGCGCCTTCTCCGCTTAATATGACTGTATTTTTAGCAGATGCTTGCTGAGTCATATGATACAGTAACACTTCGTTGGGCACAGACAGAGGCTCTTTTTTTACAGTTATAAGCTCTCGAGCTAATGATAAAAAGTGATCAGGTTCAAACAATATCGGATGATGAATGGTATTGTATCTTGTTGCTGCGATTTCAGACCACTGAAACTCATTATAATCTTCAAAACCAACAGTCCAAGTATGCTCTACTTTGGCAAGTGCAGTAATAATCGTGCTGTCCAATCCCCCGCTTAGGTAACTTCCAATTTCAACATCTGCGATCTTACGGTACTCTACTGCAGAGCGAATTAGAAACTCAAGTTCCTCATCGGAAGGAGGTTCTTTTTCAGAGTAATCAATTTCCCAATATTTAACAAATTCGCCATTCTCGTAATAATATCCTGGTGGAAACTCTTTTATTTCATTATAGATAGTACGATCATTAAAAAAGCATCTCATCTTTTTATATTGTCTTACGGCTTCTTGATCTATAGAAATGTTGTGGACTAATGGGAGCAATGGAGCAATTTCAGAACTGAAAATGAACTCTTCCCCATATCTGTTGTAATAAAGCGGTTTTACTCCCATACGATCTCGTGCTACAAAAAATGATTTCTGCTGGACGTCTAAAACAATAAAACTGAACATTCCATTAAGCCAATTCAACATTTGGGGACCATATTGAATATAAAGCTTCAATAAAAGTTCAGTATCTGAGTTTGTTCTCATTTGAATTGAATAATTGGAGGCTAATTCTTTATAATTATAAATCTCTCCGTTAAATATAATCACATATCTTCCGTCATCAGAGAAAAAAGGCTGATCACTTCTCCGATCCAAATCTAAGATACTTAATCTGTTATGCCCCAGCATAAAGTTTTCACTCTGATATACACAAAGTGGGGCCGTAGGCCCCCGGTGTTTCATTATATTTAATGAATTAAGAAATACTTCTTTATTTATGGCTACATTAGAAAACAAAATCCCACACATTTTATCACCAGCCTTAATTAATGACTTGCAAATCTATTGTGTTATCTACAAATATTAATCCTGGTACGTAATTATTCTCTGGCTTAGGAACCTCAAAAACAGCTGCTATACTTACGCTATCCAGATAAAGAGGCTCAAAAGGCTTAGGCTTCAAACCAATAGAAATGGTGTATTTACCACTTTCAGATAATAGATTACGGAAATTAAAGTTAACCTCCAGAATGCCCCCCGCTTGCATTTTCGGAACTAATTTTGCTTTATTATAGATATTCATGCCAAACACATCGACACCAGTATGGTTTCTAACCATGTAGCCAATGGTTCCCTCAGAATCTATATCTTTATAATATTGTGCCAATAAACGCAAAGTAACCATTTCTCCAAAAGGGACCTGGTTAACAACTTCTCCATTGACTAACAAGTCTGCTCTTATAAAGCGCGCATCTCCCGTTCCAGAACGAAACTCATTAGCACGTTTTGCAAAAGCAGGGTCCTCTTCTAATAGCAACAGCGAACTTTTCTTATCTGTTTCAGAATTAACAAATACATCCAAAGATTGAACACGTTTCATATCTGCAATTTCCTGGTTAACAATGTTTTCATAAATTTGTGCTACACGTTTCACTGGACCAATTTCGACCATGTGTCCTTTATCAATCAGCAGCGCTGTATCACAAAAACTTTTAATGGTATCCATGGAATGTGAGACAAATAAAACCGTACTTTTTTTGGAGAGCTCTTTCATTTTGGTAATACATTTTGCCTGAAAGTAAATATCTCCAACAGACAAGGCCTCATCCACAATCAAAATATCTGGATCAACATTGATAGCTACTGCAAAGGCTAAACGGGCAAACATACCACTGGAGTACATTTTGACTGGTTGATTAATGAAGTCCCCGATATCCGCAAAGGATACAATAGATTCAAGTTTACCATCCATCTCTATTTTGCTGTACCCCATAAGGGTTCCGTTCAAATATATGTTTTCCATTCCTGTTAAATCCGGATTAAAACCCGCGCCCAATTCCAAAAGAGCAGCAACTTTCCCATTCACTTTAATGCTTCCGTTGGTGGGAGTAATCACGCCTGTGATCATCTTTAAAAGAGTCGATTTTCCAGAACCATTTTTACCAATAATACCAATCGCTTGTCCTTTATTTATGGAAAAGGACAGGTCACTGATGGCCTTAAATTCAGAATGATACTTTTTTTTAAAGGGATGAACAGCCTCTTTTAATCGCTCATTGGGATTATCATATATTTTATATATTTTAGTGACGTTATTAACTTCCACAGCAACTGATTCTGTTTGATTCATCATTTTCTCCTCACAATACATCTGCAAAATGAGATTTCATTTTCTTGAAAATTTTGATTCCTATAGTACCTGCGATAATCACAATAGCCCAAAAGTAGATCGTCATTGATGGATGCTCCCAGAACCATTTGTGATCAATAAAAGTATCCCGATATCCCTCGACGATATAAAAAACAGGATTTAGTTTAAAGAAAAACTGATACTTATCTTCAACAATATTTAAATTCCAGAAGATCGGCGTAAGCCAAAAGAATAGCTGAATAAATACCGCAACAACTTGACCAACATCCTTTACAAAAACAACTAATGTCGCTGTTATGTAAGAAATGGACAAGGAAAGAAAGATCGTGGCTAATAAATAATAAAGGATTTGAATGTTATAAATCGTAAATTCTACATTGTATATTTTAAACATAATGAAAAGAACAATAATAAAAAATACATGTACAAAAAGAGCAGACAAAATTTTCACCATCGGCAGCAAACCAACTCGGAAAACAATCTTCTTTACCAAATAATTGTTTTCTATAATACTATTGGTTGCAGTTGCTAAGCTTTCAGAAAAGAATAACCAAGGCACCATTCCTGTTAATAACCAAAGTATAAAGGGAGTATCTCCAATAGGTACATTTTTAAAACCAACCTGAAATACGACCCAATAAACAAGTATAGATACCATAGGATGTATAAAAGCCCAGAGTACCCCCATGAATGAACCAAGGTATCTAGATTTAATATCTTTTTTAGACAATTCCCAGAGTAACTTTAAATTTTTCGAAAAGTTTTGAGTTAAATTCATACGAGTGTGTCACGACCTTAAACATGGTTTGGTAAGTCTCTTACAATACAATAATGTTAAAATTTGACAGGATTATTCTTGCGATATGGCTCTAACAGCTACGATATGCTAAAATGTTGACGTATCTACAAGAAAAGGAGATTGTAAACCTTGTCGAATCCAGTATACGGGAAACAGGCCAAAACGTCGACCCGTGACGATAAAAGGCCGGCTATGTTTTGGGTGTTAATTGTTGGCATGATTCTGTTTTTAGCTTGGGCTCCCTTCCAGGCTGCACTTTTTAATGGGCAAATGCTCGATTTTGAAAAGCCTCTCTATTGGGCTGTTATCATCGCCTCGATTCTGTTGATCCTGGCAATCGTATCTTATTATAAGAAATTCAAGCTGGAAGAGCAAAGGGATTGGCTGGCTGTATTAGTACTGCTGCTTCCCCTGTCTTATGTGCTTTCACTGACTTCAGCAGCTTCGCATTACCTGGCCATGAATATGGTGGTGGTACAGTGCATATATGCCGCTCTGTTTATCATCTCAATCTATCTACTACAAGATCGCTTAGGCAATAAGATTATTCACAACCTGATTATGACTGTTGCTTATGTCATTGTAGGCTTTGGCTTTATTAACTGGTTTGGACAGTGGGTACTTGCCGGCAAGATGGTAGGCTGGTTTACCCAATATGTGTATCAATATCGTTATACCAATGCAGTTATGACAGATACAAATGGTCTCCGGCTGACATCAGTGTTTCAATATGCGAATACATATGCCGCCTTTCTAATGGCTTTCCTATTCGCTGCCGTTTTTTGTTTAATGAAATCAAAATCATGGTATGGCAAGGCTACTCATGGTTTCATGTTGGTGCCCATCCTGGTCTCGCTGTTCCTGACCTTGTCACGGGGCGGTCTGGTTATGTTGCCAGTCGTTTTCGTGCTGCTTTTGCTTTTCTTTAAACCAGCACGCCAAATTATATGGATTTTACATTGCGCCATTGCTGGTGTAGCGTCAATATCTATCTTGGCGCCAATTACAAATATGGGTTTACAACTCAACAAGACCTACAACGGCGGAGAGGCTGCGAAGGCTTGGGGGTTACTTATTGGTGTCTCCCTGGCTGTAGCTGTCGTACTGTGGCTTGTTGAACGTTATCTGGCACCGAAGTTGGAAAATGCCCTCAAAGGATGGGCCTCCCGCAAGTTATCCAACCTGTGGCTACCTGTTGGATCAGTTGTGGTGATTGGCTTGCTGGCTTTTCTGTTTATTGGAACTGGCCTGCGCAGCGTACTACCAGAAAACGTCCAGGTCCGGTTTGAAAATATCAATTTCCGGCAGCATAGTGTACTGGAACGTCTTGTATTCTATCAGGATGCTGCCAAATTGATTAAAGATCATCCTGTTATTGGCACCGGCGGCGGCGGTTGGGCTACTTTATACGAGAAATACCAAGATTATCCTTACACAAGCCGTCAGGCCCATAACTTCTTCATGCAGTATCTGGTTGAAGTTGGTATTCTCGGTTTTGTAATTTTCATGTCATTTATCTTATATATTTTCTATAAATATATCCGTAGCTATATGAGACAAGATGATGAAGAACGGGATTCTCACTTCCTGTATCTCATTTTGGCACTCTCAATCTTACTTCATAGCTTGCTAGACTTTAATCTGAGTTACGTGTTCATGGGCATACTGGTATTTGTGAGTCTCGGTGGTATGGCCGCTGCTATGGACAGCAAGCCGCTTAAACGCCTGTCCATGAGTGCTTCCGGATTCCGAATCATGTATAGTGCAGTCATCGGCATTCTAAGCATTGTGGTGCTTTTTGCAGGTCTCCGCTTCGTGCAATCGGCCAATGCTGCCACATCTGCCAAACAGATCATGGCGGTCAGCACATCTTTTGAGGAAATCCAAAGTGCCATTAATAAGGATCTTGAACTTCGTCCTACGCACCCAGATTCGGTTATAAGATTGGCTGCACTGTATAAGAATGTGTATGATCAAACGAAAAAAGAGGAATTTTATAACGCTGCAATAGAGGTACTTAATACGGGCCTGAAGGCAGAACCGTATAATAAAATCATGTATAACTCCAAAGTTAACCTTTTAAAAGCAAAAGGTGAGCATGAGCAAGCCTTCAGTATTTTGGAAAATAACATTTCCAACTTTGTCTGGGACAATGACTGGTACAATATGTTGATTACCCAAGCTTACACTATTGGTAATAAGGCACATGAGCAGAAAGACACAGCCAAGGAACAGAAATATTTCCAAGCAGGTCTCGCTGCTTATCAGAAGGTTCTGGATGGGGTAGCTCATATTAAGACGGTTCCACCTGAAATTGAGTTGACACGTACTTTTGAAGTAACTCCGGGTATTGCGCTCAGTACTGGAAAAATTGAGTTCATGTCAGGTAAGCCTGCTGAGGCTGCAAGCATCCTCAAAAACGGCTTGAAAGACGACCTGAGCGACGCTACAAATCGTGAGATTGCTCGATATTATATCGTCGCTCTGCAAAAGCAAGGGCAGGATGACAAAGCATTGTACGATAAACTAATAAAAGCTGATCCGAAGGAAAAAGAGCAAATTGCTCAGTTAAAATCGGAGAAATAGCAGAAAAAAAGAGACTATCAGATGATGTTATATCATCCGGTAGTCTCTTTTTTATTTTGATAAGGTGAGGTTAGGTGAGCTGTCTATTTTTGTTGGTCAATCTTTTCAATAACCTGTCTCATATAAGCCAGTACTTCATCCTTGATTTCGTTATGCTGCAGAGCATAATGAATAGTAGTTTCAATGAATCCCAATTTCTCGCCAACATCATGGCGATTCCCGTCAAACTCGTAGGCCAGGATCGGATTCTTTTCTCCCAGCTTGGACAATGCGTCCGTCAATTGAATCTCCCCGCCTACTCCCGCAGATTGCTGGCCCAGGATATCAAAAATATCAGGCGTCAAGATATAACGTCCCATAATCGCCAAGTTGGAGGTTGCTTCTTCCTTCTTTGGCTTTTCTACCAATCGTTCCGCCTCAGAGATTTTGGAAGTAAGTGCATGACCTTCAACTATGCCGTAACGATGTACCTCGTTCCAATCCACTTGTTTTACACCTACAACAGAACGCTGATACTCATCGAACACGTCTATCATCTGTTTGAGGCACGGATTCTCAGACTCAACGATGTCATCCCCTAAAAGGACGGCAAAAGGTTCGTCACCGATAAACTTACGTGCACACCAGATAGCGTGCCCCAACCCTTTGGGTTCCTTTTGACGAATATAGTGGATATCTGCCATCTCCGATGGTTTACGCACTTCATTGAGCAGATCCCATTTTTCCTTCGCAGTCAAATTATGCTCCAGCTCAAAGGAGTAGTCAAAATGATCCTCAATCGCCCTTTTGCCTTTACCAGTAACGATAATGATATCCTCTATACCAGATGCAACAGCCTCTTCAATAATATATTGAATTGTTGGTTTGTCTACAATGGGAAGCATCTCTTTAGGCATCGCTTTCGTAGCAGGAAGGAACCGGGTTCCTAATCCCGCAGCAGGAATAATCGCTTTACGGATTTTCATAGGTTAAAACTCCTTTTCAACAAAACTCACTAAATTATTCAATAATTCGATTAACGTTTGTAAATTGCTAATAGTTTATTATAGCACTTAGTCATTGCAATGTTATATACTTTAAGTAAACCATATTATAAACTAAAAAAGATAGAAATTTGAGTACCAGATATGCCAAAATTTGAGGAGAGAGTTCTTTGGATTCAATAATCAGTAACCCTGTTTTAACGTTAGTTATTCCCTGTTATAACGAAGAAGAAGTACTGCCTGAAACTATAAGCAGACTTACGGTCATTCTTGAGGAGTTGGCAGAGAGTCAGCTCATTTCTAAACATAGTAAAATGTTGTTTGTTGATGATGGTAGCCGTGATAAAACATGGGACATCATAGCATCATATAATCTAAAAAATCCTTTTGTCAGTGGTCTCAAATTGGCGAAAAATGCTGGCCATCAAAACGCTCTATTATCTGGGTTAATGGAAGCTAAAGAGACATCTGATTGTGTAATATCCGTTGACGCCGACCTGCAGGATGATCTCAATGCCATCCGAGAATTTATAATAAAATTCAAAGAAGGTTATGACATCGTATATGGGGTTCGAAAAAGTAGAACCACCGACACATTCTTCAAGCGTTCAACAGCCCAAGGCTTTTATCGTGTTATGAGTAAAATGGGAGTCAATATTGTATACAATCATGCGGATTACCGTTTAATGAGCAAAAGAGTTCTCCAGGAATTAAGCAACTTTAAAGAGGTCAATCTCTTTTTACGTGGTCTAGTTCCGTTAATAGGTTATAAGTCTACTGAAGTTTATTACGATCGACATGAACGCTTTGCAGGAGAATCCAAATATCCTTTAAAGAAAATGCTCGCTTTTGCTTTTGACGGAATCACTTCATTTAGTATAACCCCAATCCGGCTTATCTCAGCTGTAGGTTTTGCAATGTTTGGGATAAGCTTATTAATAGCTGTGTATACCATTATTAGTAAGCTCCTTGGAACCACTGTCTGGGGCTGGTCTTCTTTAATGTTGTCCATCTGGTTTATAGGTGGTCTACAACTTGTAGCACTGGGGCTCATTGGCGAATATATCGGTAAAATATATAAAGAGGTAAAACAAAGACCCAAATATATTATTGAGACTCTATTAGATTCCCAGAGCACCTTAGATACAGATACTGAAAACACAAAAAAAGTGAAAAATAGTGAAAGGGAAGCTGTGGCTGTCCAATAAACAGATGCGAACAGGTGACTAATTTGACTTTATTTCAGAATAGCTTTTTCCGTTTTCTTGTCGTAGGTGTCCTAAATACAATATGCGGCATGTCCGTCATGTTCTTGCTCTTTAATACTTTAGGGACTAACTACTGGTTATCGACCTTTATTGGTAATTCTGTAGGTGCTACTGTAAGCTATTTCTTAAACAAAAGATTTACTTTCAAAAACAATGCAAGCCATGGACAGACCATTTGGAAGTTTGTCTTTATCATATTGATATGCTATTTGCTATCGTATTGTCTCAGCTATCTAATCAGCCACTTCCTGATCTCAAGTCTGAGTATTAAAAACAATGCAATTTTAGGCAATCTGTCCATCTTAATCGGGAATATTTTTTATACTTTAATTAATTATGTCGGGCAAAAGTTCATTGTTTTTTCAAAAAAAACAAAAGCCCAAAAAGTATAACGATACGAGATTCATGGTAGTTCAGATGAACTTATTGATAAAAATAGGGTATGTGCTCTCAACGCACATACCCTATTTTTTCTTTTTCTACGTTCAAATATCAAAATAAATAACTGTGATAACCTATAGCATCCTTTTACTTCACCAGCTGCCCACGTGTAACACCCAACTGATTCGTTGCTTTAAGCGTCTTCCATACTTGTGTTCCGCTGATTTCTCCGCGCAGGGCACGGTTATAGAGATCAATAACTTCATGCACTTGCTCCGGTGTCTCCTCCAAAAATTCCACGCGGTAACGGGACACGCCCAGCTCCAGGAAGTTGGACAGGTATTCCGCGCCGGATTGCTCAATCGCGTTGTATACCGTGTTGCGGCAGCCTTCGTCCACACGGACCGGATGAGACATACCAATTCGATCACGCAGGGATGCGCGATGGTCCTCACACGGACGTCCACAGTTAGTGTAGTCGGTGCCTTCACTCATAAAGGTACAGTATACGCAATGTTCAGTATGGAACATTGGCATATGCTGCTGGATCACAATCTCCAGCTTATCGGTACGCGTACGTCTGAGCATATCGACCATTTGCTGAATGTTCAGATCGTACGAAGGCGTAACCAAGTCGCAGCCGGAATCCAGGAACAGATCAGCCGCTTTATGGTTGGCTATGTTCAGCGAGAAGTCACCAATCAATTGCGGGTGATGTGCGTCCGGGTTCTCCAACCGATGTCGCAAGTAGAAATAGAGTGCCCCTGGATTGCGTACCAACACAGCATCCGGCTTCAGGCGCAGGATGTTGTTGTGGTAGCCATTTTCACCCGGCATGTGGATACGCGGGGTCGCTAGTGCAATTCGGCGGCCTACAGCATGCACAGCCTCTACGGCTGCCGGGAATTGCTTGATGAACTCGAAATCGGCGTAAATGAATTCCACGCCGGCCTCAAGCGCAGCCTCCACCTGAGGGAGGCTGCGGCACAGCGCGGTCAGCTCTGCCTGACCGCGTGCCACAGACGATGCCGGAGTCGATGCATCGTCATACACCTCGACCGTCCGCTTCGTGTACACGGGCGGTTTGGGGCGTTCGCCCGCGAGCAGTTCCACCGCCTGACGGCGGATACCGTTCAGCTCGCGCATCGGCACGATGACGTCCCCATGCAGATGGACGTCCAGCTCTTCCAGCTGGAACACCGTTCCGCCCAGTCGTCCAAACTGCTCTTCGAGCAGTTTGTGCGTCATCGGACGCTTCTGGGCAATTTCGAGTTCCAGCTCAGAGTCCACGCGGACCGTTGTGCCCTTCTGCACGTCGGTCCACCACGTCGACAGCGGTTGCCCCGGGGAGCCGCTGACCCGCACATGTACCGGGAAGACACGGTACGGCTTGTCCGTGTCATATGACTGGCGCAGACGCTTGTCCAGCGCCGGGTCGTTGGTCTTCCAAATGCGGTCGCCCACGTGTACACGGCGCAGATCCACATCGTTGCGTCCCGCTACGATGTCAATGATCCAGCCTTCTCCGGCTTCGCCTTCAATCTTCACGCCCTTGCGACGGATATCGTATACGCGTCCGCCTTCTTCTTTTTGCGTGGGATCTCCCGCATCGAATACAATACCATCGCCACGCTTGAGCGGTGCATCAATACGGCAAACTACGCCATCACGAAGGATTTGTTCCACTCGCCCCAGATACACACCCCGGCTTTTCGGGAACGTACCGTCAACCAGCTTCTTGTTATTGGTTCCTTCGAGAAAACCGTGCGTAAAGCCGCGTGAAAAGCTCTGCTGCAGCTCGCGGATATCTTCTTTGCTGGTCTTGGACGTATCGCCATCAAAATACTTATCAATGGCCTTGCGGTACTTGCTGACCACATTCGCCACATATTCAGGTGTTTTCAGTCGCCCTTCAATTTTAAAAGAAACAACACCCGCGTCGATCAGTTCAGGCATCAAATCGATCGCTGCTAGATCCTTAGGTGAAAGCAGATACGTCACATCTGCCATTGGTTTCTGCTCTCCATCCACCATCAGATCGTAAGGCAAACGACATGCCTGTGCACATTCACCGCGGTTAGCAGAGCGGCCGCCCCACATTTCTGAAGTCAGGCATTGGCCAGAATAAGATACGCATAACGCTCCATGTACGAATACCTCCATTGGAAGTCTCGCCTGATCGCCTATTTTTTGGATCTGTTTCAGGTTGTTTTCGCGTCCAAGCACGACCCGTTCCATATTGTACGGCTTTGTAAACTCTACCGCTTCCGGCGAGGTAATCGTCATTTGGGTAGAACCATGGATCGGAAAATCCGGTGAAATGTCGCGGATCATTTTCACCAAGCCCATATCCTGGACAATTAAGGCATCGACTCCAGCATCAATACAGGCATCGACCAGCTCCTTAGCGTCCTCCAACTCGTTTTCAAATACCAATATATTGAATGTTAAAAAACCTTTAACCCCATAGCTATGCAAAAACGCCATAATTTCAGGCAGTTCCTTCATGCGGAAATTATTTGCCCGTGCCCGTGCGTTGAACTTTTCCACCCCGAAAAAGATCGCATCAGCCCCGTTTGCCACCGCCGCACGCATACAATCCCAGTCACCGGCTGGTGCCAGAAGCTCAACATCTTCTCTTCGTACTACTGATTTCATCTTTGTCCTCCCTATATGGAGAAATAACTGATTAACCTTGAGCTAAACGTTATTTTCCAGAGCAGCGATGCTGCTTATTTTATAGCCCTATGAATTATCATCCTATCCGATCATCCCCACTCTGAACCACTAGCTCGAGGGATAAATGGCATCCAACTCAAAAAATCCGCATCACGAACATTTGCGGCATAATCATTCTTATCTTGTAACTAATCTAGTGTACCAGACTGCGCCCCAAGCTTCTACACTTTCCAAGCGATTCCTCGTAAAAATCTCTTACTAAAACATAAAAAACACCCCCATTCCCGTCAAACGGTACTTTGGAGGTGAGGAATCATATAAAACAAGAGGAACAACGTAGTAAACAGTGCTATCCAGCAGGAAGCCAAATGGAGATGAAGACTAGGCAACTTAGACGTGCTAGTAGGCCTAAGCCTTTTAGAAAAAGGCATCCTTGTGCGGTACCAGCGTACTCGACAATGAATCCGAAAAAAGGCGTTCGCGTTCGCAGGTCTAAGTACCGTAAATAGCTGCCTTCGCTCCCCCCTGCTTACCTCAATCTTTAAAAAGATTGGAAATCTTATGGCGGGCGCCAGCGAAGCGGGCCATTTGAATCCGAAGAAGCGTCAGCGTTCGCCTTTGACCTGGGATTCTTACATATTAAATCACTTATACAATCCAAGAATCCCGGGTCAACAGCGATCGTAGGATCAAATGGCACGCGTAGCCTCTTCCCACCATACCTCGCCAATCTTTTACTTACACCTTCTACTTCACAAAATTAAACGAATTTAACGTCGAATCCAGTGCATTAGACTGTACAGCCGTGTTGTTCGCATCATTCAATGTCGTTGTCACAGTATACGTTTTTCCGTCACGTTCCAAAACCAATTGGTGGCCTGTGTAGCCAATGCCTTCCTCTATACGATGGAATGTAAAGGAAACTGCCGGAACACCAGCAAACGTTACGTCCTTAACCTCCTCGACTTTGAGGTTTTTGTAGTTCTTTGCTTGCTTATCGTAGAAGTCCTTGAGCTGGGATACCGTTAGTTCAAATGATTGGTCGTTGTCGATTTTGACGGAAAAACGTCCTCCAGTAAACTGGTACTCTACATCGCCCAATTCAAATTGATCGCTAATCGCGGTCCAATATCGTGGGATATTCACCGTATATTCATAGGCTTTTGACGTCTTTTTGACCGTTTTCGTTTTATCCGTCAAATAGTCGTCTTCTTCCAACTGTCCAAAGTTACTCGCTACGGTTTGAAAATCGATTTGAAGCGAGGAAATGAGCGCGTTGAACTGATCATTTCCTTTGCTTACTTTTTCAGGCACTGCGTATTCAGCCAAATAGCGGTATCCATTTTGCTGAATCAGCACGTTGTACTCCTTGACCCATCCATCGCCAAAATTATAACGGTACTCCTGTACTAACCCTTGAACGCCTGCAACCTCCAGCGGATACGTCTTCTGTGCCTCATAAGCCGTGGACACAAAGGAATCGCTCAGCCATTTTTGCAGCTGCTGGCCCCAGTTCTCCAACTTTCCATCCGCTGGAGCTGAGGTTATTTTCACGCGGAAGCTCGATCCATCATTACTTTCATATTGCATCCGTTGATCGTCCATTTTCCAGCCTGCGGGTATGCTGAGTGACACACCGTAGTCTGGATTTCCGGCCTCGCGTGTGCCTCCTACGACAGTGGACAAGTCTTTAATACTTTTATCCTGCGCATTAAAAGAGGTCTTGAAGGAATTTAAAAGTCCTGCATACTGGGCCAGATCTTTATAATTCGTTGCTTTAGCATCGGAAAAATAAACTACATACAATCGTCCGTTGTCATAGTACTGACGATTTTCCCACAATACGCCGTCCCCATCCTTCGTAATGACACGAGCATAAGGTACCTTCGCTTTCGGGAAGGATTTTCGATCGATCACAGTTTCTCCCGTTTCCTTGGCTGCCTGCACTAATTGTTGCAACAGATCGTCCGCATTCAGTGGAACCGGCTGTGACGCTGTGTGCACCTCCATATAGTAGGCACTGTTCTCATCCATAAAAGTGGAGATACTCTCATCTCCACCTCCCTGACCGATGACGAGCCCTGTTGGATAGTTCATAGACCAGTCATAGTAACTGTTCCCGATCTGCGTCTTGCCCTCATCATTATCAATGTTCGGTGTCTCTTCAGCTACCGTGCCCGCCTCTTCTTGTGCTTCCATCCGAATAATGATTCCGGCACCATTCTTCTCCAACTTACCGCCAAGCCCTTCTGCTACTTGACGCAGAGGCACCATGAGGATACCTGATGACATTTCCGGTGGAGCTGGAAGTGTTACCTTGTGACCTCTCACCCATGCTGTACGGCTACCAATGGTTAGCGAAACAACATGAGTTCCGCTGGTGATTTTAACCACATTATCTTCAGCCAATCGGATTTTGCTGTTAAATGCCTTTTTAAACACACCAGCCGGAACCATCAGTGCACCACTTTTGGAATAGGGCTTCGTGATATTTGCATTTTGGCCGTTTACGACGGCTGTATTGCTGCCGCTTTGCAGACGCAATTCCAGCATGTTTTTATCTTGATCTGCTGCAACTGCTGGCAAAGCAGAAAGCAGAAGGGACAATGCGACAGCGCCGACCCCCAGCTTACGCATCATTTTTCTTTGAATATGCTTCACAGTAAATCTCCCTTTAGCTTTATTTTATAGATTCAAGAGCCGTTATTGTCACTTTCCAGTAGTTGCCCCTTGAGCTGGCTCCGATGCTTCCTTAGAAGGCGCTACACCACCATCTTCAGCGGCTTCCGAACCGTTCGAATCTTCACCATCTTCTCCAGACTGAATGGACTCATAGATTTCACCATTATCCTGTGTCAGTACTAGCTTGCGCTTCACAATATCACCGTCCGACTGCATAAGTACACTCACCGTTTGACCCGGTTGATAGTTTTTAAGCAGCTCATTGACGTCAATAGCGGAAGCTACACGCTTCCCGTTAATACTGTATAGTTCATCGCCTTCCTTGATTTTGGCCTGAACGGCATTGGCTGAAGTAATTTTCGTAACTTTCAAAGGATCCTCGGTAGGTAATCCAACGATAGCTGACCAGCTCTCTTCCAGACCCAGACCAAGACTGGCGCGCCGAACCTCTCCGTATTTGAAAAATTGGCCGATGACATATTTCACCGTATCCGACGGAATCGAAAAGCCCATATTTTCAATGCCGACCGCCGAGAATTTCATCGTATTGATCCCAATGACCTCACCCTTGAGATTGACCAGCGGACCGCCGCTGTTACCAGGATTGATCGCGGTATCACTTTGGATCAAACGATAAGCAGCGTTGACACCACGGTTCAGCCCGCTAACAACACCTGAGGTTGCCGAATTGCGAAGTGAAAAGGATATAGGCGTACCAATAGCCACTACCTGCTCACCTACCTGTAGACTGTTCGTTGAAGCTGCCAAGGTAGCGGGTTTGAGACCGCTTGCCTTGATTTTGACTAATGCCAAGTCACTGATCGGATCGCTGTAGCTGTCGGTGATTCCGTAAGATTTTCCGTCCGAGGTTACGACCACGGCATCACCTAATCCTTCGATAACATGCGCATTCGTCACAATCCATCCATCGGTACGAATGATGACACCCGTGCCGTGAGCCAGATTGTATCGATCTCCTCCCGCTACGGTCTCTCCCGTAGCTGAACGGCCTATGATACCGACCACAGAAGGAGATACATTTTTAACCACCTGCGGCACACGATCGGCCGATAACGTATATGTACCATTTGCGCTGTTATATGCGCCGCTGGTTCCTAATGCTTTATTCATATCGCTTACGTTCACATAGACCCCACCATTAATGACTTTGGCCTTTAACGCAGTTCCACTGCTAGCTGCACCTGCCGTTCCAGAAACACATAGAGCGCTGCCCAAAGCCAGAACAACTGCCCTTTTCCCCATCTTACGCATATACTCACCATTTCCTCTCTTACATGACCCTGTTCTATCAGTTAGTCCAAATCTACCATAGAGGGGACACGTATACAATCGCTTTAAGCCCTATCTTTTTCTAAAAGGCTCCGTTTGCTACATCCCTGTCCTCTCATGCTATTTATATTATAAATTTTCCAAATCCTTATATCAAAAAAATAAGCAAAAACGATAAATAATCGTTATACCAATTAGGTCATTCCTTCGTTTACGGGCATAACCAACTATGATACCATCACATTATATCTTAGTTTTATTGTCGGAAATAAAGAATAAAATCATGAGTCCTCTATCCAAAACACTAAAGTATAAATAAACACTTGAAGGAGGTTAAAAGAATGGCCTACGAACCAATCTGGAACGCTCATCCCGATAAGCTTAACAAATTCGAGTTGGTCAAACTGGAAAAGGACGGTCTCGACGTTATCCGTACCATTATCGAAAACTATGCCAACGATGGCTATGACTCGATCTCTGCGGACGATATGGACCGTTTCAAATGGGCTGGGGTATATCAGCAAAAGCCCAAGGATGGTCATTTCATGATGCGGGTCCGCATCAACACAGGGATCATGACTTCAGCACAGGCACATGCATTGGCGGACATATCCGCGCTATACGGACGCGGTCTTGTGGATGTCACCACTCGCCAAGCGATTCAATTTCACTGGTTGACGGTCGAAAGCTTGCCCGATATTTTCGAAAGGCTGGAAAAAGTCAATTTGTATTCCTTTGAAGCCTGTGGAGACTGCCCGCGTACCATTGTCGGTAATCCGCTGGCTGGCATCGATCCCAATGAATTGGTGGATACTCAGGAGATTGTAGATGAAGTAAATCGTTTTTTCTTATTAAATCGAGACTTCTCCAATCTGCCGCGTAAGTACAAAATGTCTATCTCCGGTAATACGTACAACAATGCACAGGCTGAAATTAACGACCTGTCCTTCACTCCGGCCACCAAGATCCTCAACGGAAAAGAAGTGATCGGCTTCCATGTGATGGTTGGTGGAGGTTTGTCCGCCAAGCCACATATGGCACAGTCTCTGGATTTGTTTGTTCGTCCTGAGGAAGTACTGAAGGTTGCTATTGCTGTCACCACCATTTTCCGTGATTACGGCTATCGGGAAAAGCGGCACCATGCCCGCCTAAAATTCCTCGTTGCCGATTGGGGCCCGGACAAATTTCTGGCTAAGCTCACCGAGTACATCGGTGAAATGCCCGGACGAGGCGAGGACAAAACAATTGGCTGGCAAGCCGCCTATTTTGACGGTGTGCATCCTCAAGCCCAAAAAGGCCTGAACTATGTCGGTCTGAACGTGCCTGTCGGTCGCCTTAGTGCTGACGAGTTGCATGAACTGGCCGAACTGGCTGACCGCTATGGCGATGGTCAGATTCGTACCACGATGTCGCAAAATATTTTGCTGAGCGGCGTGCCGAATGAGCAAGTGGATGAACTACTGGAAGCCCCCGTGCTGCAACGCCTGACACCACAGCCCAAGCATTTTATGAGCCGTACGGTATCGTGCACAGGAAATGAGTTTTGCAATCTGGCGATTGTGGAAACCAAAAAACGGGCGGTTGACGTTGCCGAGTATTTGGATCAGCACGTGCAATTGGATGAAAAGGTGCGCATTCATTTTATCGGTTGCCCGAATTCCTGCGGTCAAAAGCATATTGCGGACATTGGTCTGCAAGGCTCGCTCATAAAGACACCGGAAGGCTTGGTCGACGCGTTCGACATCGCTGTCGGCGGAGCGCTTGGAGCAGGCGCCCAGTTTAACAAAGCGCTCAAAGGTCGCGTACGCGGGGATCAGGTTGGACCTGTACTGGCAGAGCTCATTCTGTTCTACAAAGAAAACAGGAGCGCTGGCGAAAGCTTTTACGCATATGTACAGCGTGTAGGGATTCCGACTTTTCAGGAAAAGCTGTCTGCTATTTTACAGTCCAGCCACGTTGCATCCTAAATATAGAGTCTATTAACAGCCTGCTTGTATGACATATACAAGCAGGCTATTTCTTATCCTCATGGAGCCCCGCAATATTGTTTCCCTCACTTTCATAAAAAAAGACACCGGATTACTCCGGTATCAATATTTTCGCAAAATCGAGTACTGTTGGCTTATGAGCGCCTGTTGTAGATGTCACCACCGCGTAGCCTGAAGGTATCTTATATATCAATCCCGTATCATACCGGATGCCGAAGGAATTATCCTCCTTATAATGAGTCCTCGTTTCCCACACCTTCGTACCGTTTCCTTTCAAGCCTGTAATGGTGATGCCATGCATCTTCGTGGTTTTACCCAGTGGATCATATTGATCACTGAACTGGACATACAACTGCTCCTCAGGCAGATACACCCGATCAGCCGCATAGTCCTCTGTATTGCTAAATAATTGCAGACCATTACTTAGCACCTGTGTACGCTTGCTGTTGCCTTTAAGCCCTGTTACAGCAATATGACCACTCGGCAACTCACGTACTGCGGCAATTTCTCTACCTGATCCTAAGTCCAGATGGATGTCACGGATATCGCGACCATATACATCTGCTTGTACCCCAACGGGACCATCTGAACTGTTCAAAAGCGCATAATATCCATTGTGACTGCCGACCAGCCAACCCGAGGTCACTCCGGCCGTCGTTCGATTCCATTGTATATCGCCAGCCTCAGTGTATTTGAGTACAGTGAAGGACTGTTCCGCAAGGTTTAGATAGGAGACCAGGAAACTGCCATCCTCCAGTGGCTCCAAACCAACCTGAGAATCCTGTCCATGAGATATCAAGCCATCTGTGGGTAATGTTTTGGACCACAAGGTGTTTCCATCCTCGTCCAATCGTGAAGCCTGCACATCTCGTATTCCGTTCGGTTTTGTATAATCAATCAGAAACAGCAAGCCCCCATCCGACGTCTCCCGCTGGACTCCACTGCTGCTTGTTCCGGGTTGTACGTTCAGATCCTGTTGATGTTTCCATACAGCCTCCACAGAACTGTCCAGCTTGCCATATGTGACGTGTACTACACTTGCTTCTGTATCGTCCTCGACGTTCAGCATAAAGAACCCACCATTCGCTGCGGGTTGAATGTAATTGTGAGCGTTTCCTAAATCCTTAATACTACCAATTGCCGCACTTGTTTCGATTTCGGCTTGTTTGGGCGCAAACGCCTCGGACACCTCGGAGGCATAGGACGGTGCAGCACTATATCCCATCAAACATGCCGCCAAAGCAGCTCCTGCTGCCCATGTATACACACGTGTACGTAAAACTCTACTTTGCTTAACCTTCAAGCGTTCCAGCTCCCTTCATGACTTCCTCAGAGATGTTGTATGAACCTCTTAGATGTGATAAAACTACAGACGGTTTCGCTTCAACTTGTAATGGTTGTCACGCGGGCACGGAACTTCGTATGATGCTATATAATCATGAGTTATATATTTACCTCTTCAAGCCCGAGCCTAAACATCCAAAACTCCAAAATTTAGAGACCACTCAGAGACTTTCTGTCGATGAATATACGTATATACTTATTATTCCAGCGCTTGGTAAACTATGTGTCACATGCTTTAACGCAGGAATTTGATAAAAGTTTTCTTTTTTTACAAAAAAAATAAAACCCTGCCAAGACGAAGGCATCAATACACTAGTTCGTATTCTGCCTTCCTGCCTGTGCAGGGCTTTTAAAACTATGCTAAACGGTATCTATAGATCGACTGTCTGAAGCGCTTGACTACGCTCTGTATCCCGTTCAAGGATCGGCTTTAAGTATCGACCTGTATAGGATTCTTCGACTTTCACGAGCTGCTCCGGTGTCCCGGTAGCCAAGATCGTTCCACCGCCACTTCCGCCTTCCGGTCCCAAATCAATCAGATAATCGGCTGTTTTAATCACATCCAGATTATGCTCAATGACCAGCACCGTCTCTCCTGAATCAACCAAACGATGCAGCACCGTCAATAATCGGTCAATATCGTGAACATGCAGGCCGGTTGTCGGCTCGTCCAAAATATAAATGGTTTTGCCCGTACTGCGACGATACAATTCGGAGGCTAGCTTCACACGCTGTGCTTCACCGCCAGACAAGGTAGTCGCAGGCTGACCCAGCTTGATATACCCCAAACCTACATCCATCAGTGTCTGGATCTTGCGATGAATCTTCGGAATATTTACAAAAAACTCCGTTGCATCCTCTACCGTCATCTCCAGCACATCGGCAATACTTTTCCCTTTGTATTTAACCTCTAGGGTCTCCCGGTTATAACGCTTGCCTTTACACACTTCGCATGGAACATACACATCCGGCAGAAAATGCATCTCAATCTTGATGATGCCATCGCCTCTACAAGCTTCACAACGACCTCCCTTAACGTTAAAGCTAAAGCGGCCTTTCTTGTAGCCTCGTACTTTGGCCTCGTTCGTCTGCGAGAATAAGTCACGGATATCATCAAATACACCAGTATACGTTGCAGGATTGGAACGCGGTGTACGACCAATTGGCGATTGATCGATCTCAACAACCTTTTCGATATGTTCTAGTCCGCGAATTTCTTTATGCTGCCCTGGACGTACTCTCGCACGGTTCAGATCACGCGCCAACGTTTTGTACAAAATTTCATTGACCAGCGTCGATTTTCCAGAACCAGATACACCAGTAACAGCTGAGAAAACACCCAATGGAATTTTGACATTCACATTTTTGAGATTGTTCTCCTTGGCTCCGCGAATCTCCAACCATTTATCAGCAGGCTTGCGCCGCTCGGTATTGACCGGAATGAACTTGCGTCCACTCAAATACTGCCCGGTTAAGGAATTCGGGTCTTCCATGACTTCCTGCGGAGTCCCCTGCGACATGATCATCCCACCATGGATTCCAGCTCCTGGCCCGATATCAATGATATAGTCCGCCGCCATCATCGTATCTTCGTCATGTTCCACCACAATCAACGTATTACCGAGATTCCGCATATGCTCCAAAGCACTAATCAGACGGTCATTATCTCGCTGATGCAGTCCGATACTAGGCTCGTCCAAAATATAAAGCACACCCATCAGACTGGACCCGATCTGTGTCGCCAGTCGGATACGCTGTGCCTCACCGCCTGACAACGTGCCTGCCGCACGGCTTAAAGTCAGGTATTCCAGACCAACGTTAACGAGGAATCCCAGGCGGCTGTTAATTTCTTTTAAAATGAGATTGGCAATCGACTTCTCCTTCTCACTCAGCTCCAGTGTATGGAAAAAGTTTGAGGCTTCACCGATAGACAAAGCTGTCACAAAAGCTATATTACGCTCTTGAATGGTTACCGACAGGCTTTCTTTTTTCAGTCGGTGTCCCTTACAAGTGTTACATGGCTTTGCACTCATAAAGCCTTCAATAAATTCACGTATACCCTCAGAAGCCGTATCACGATAACGACGCTCCAGATTGGGGATAATCCCCTCAAAGGTCACATAGGCTTCCTTACGTTGACCAAAATCATTCTCATAGCGGAAACGGATCTTCTGCTCACCCGTTCCATGTAAAATGAGGTTCATTTGTTCTGTCGTCAATTGACTAACAGGAATGTCCTGTGGAATACCGTAGTGCTCGCATACTGACTGTAAAAATTGAGGATAATAAGTGGAAGTTCCACCACTCCAAGCCTGAAAAGCCCCATCCTCGACACTTTTTTCAGGATCGGGAATGAGCAAATCAGGGTCAACCACCATTTTAACTCCTAACCCATCACAATCCGGACAAGCGCCGAACGGACTATTAAAGGAAAACATTCTTGGAGACAGTTCATCTATGCTGAATCCACAAATAGGGCATGCAAAGTTGGAGCTGAACCGCAACTCCTCTTGCCCCATAATGTCTACAAGCAACTGCCCACCTGAAAGATTTAGTGCCGTCTCAATAGAGTCGGATAGACGCGCACGCACATCTTCCTTGACTACGATGCGGTCTACGACCACTTCAATCGAGTGCTTCTTATTCTTTTCCAGCTCAATCTTCTCAGACAATTCACGTAGTTCTCCATTCACACGTACCCGTACAAAGCCCTGCTTGGCTATATCAGTGAACAGTGTTTTATGCTCACCTTTGCGGCCGGATACCAATGGAGCCAGAATCTGCAGTCTTGTCTTTTCAGGATACTGCAAAATGCGGTCCACCATCTGTTCAACGGTCTGTGAAGTGATTTCAATGCCATGTTCAGGACAATGAGGATGACCCACCCGGGCAAACAACAACCGCAGGTAGTCATAGATTTCGGTAACCGTTCCGACGGTAGAACGCGGATTCCGACTTGTCGTTTTTTGGTCAATGGAAATGGCAGGAGACAGACCGTCAATCGAATCAACGTCTGGTTTCTCCATTTGCCCGAGGAATTGACGGGCATACGCAGATAAAGATTCCACATACCGCCGTTGCCCTTCCGCATATATCGTATCGAAAGCCAGTGACGATTTACCTGAGCCGCTAAGCCCTGTCAGGACGACGAACTTGTCCCGTGGAATCGTCACGTCAATATTTTTGAGATTATGCGCGCGTGCGCCTTTGATGATGATGCTTTCATTCGCCAAATGTTTCATCTCCTTAGCCGTAGTTCACGTCATGCTATATCGCATTGGATTATCCCATGGAAGTGATATATCGCAAAGAGAACGACCACATAGGCCGCTCTCACTATTTTTAAAAGCAAAGCAATCAAACATTTTATTTTCATATGTTTTGCTTCTAGCTTATTCTCAATGTTTAATCAGCTCGCAACTCCAGCAAAGCATCACGCAGCTCGGCTGCCCGCTCGAACTGTAGGTTCTTGGCGGCGTCTTTCATCTCTGCTTCCAGACGCTGAATGAGTGATTGACGCTCCTTCTTGGAAAGTTTACCCGTCTCATTAGGAAGGTAATCATTCTTTGACTCTGCCACCTTAGTTGCTTCAATAACATCACGAATCTTTTTACGAATGGTTTGCGGGGTAATCCCATGTTCTTCATTATACTGAATTTGAATCGCACGACGACGTTCCGTTTCCTTTAGCGCTTTATCCATAGAATCGGTAATCTTATCGCCGTACATGATAACACGACCGTCACTGTTCCGTGCTGCCCGTCCGATCGTCTGAATCAGAGAGCGCTCAGAACGCAGAAAGCCTTCTTTGTCCGCATCCAAAATTGCAACCAGCGATACTTCCGGCAAATCAAGACCTTCCCGCAACAGGTTGATCCCAATTAGCACGTCGAAGGTCCCTAGACGAAGATCCCGCAAAATAGCCATCCGCTCCAACGTCTTAATCTCGGAGTGCATATACCGAACCTTGATGCCCACTTCTTTTAAATAGTCAGTCAAATCTTCAGACATCTTCTTCGTAAGTGTGGTCACCAGTACCCGTTCCTCACGTTCCATGCGAAGCCGTATCTCATTAATGAGATCGTCAATCTGCCCCTTGCTCGGACGCACCTCAATAATCGGATCAAGAAGCCCGGTAGGACGAATAATCTGCTGTACCATCGTTTCGCATTTCTCCATCTCATAGGGTCCTGGAGTAGCCGATACATAGACGATTTGACTTACCTTGTCCTCGAACTCTTCAAACTTCAACGGACGATTATCCAATGCAGATGGCAAACGAAAACCATGTTCTACCAGTACATTCTTACGTGCTTGGTCACCGTTATACATGGCACGAATCTGCGGCAACGTAACATGGGACTCGTCAATGACGATCAGCATATCATCCGGGAAATAATCCATCAGCGTATATGGTGTCGCTCCTCGCTCGCGGAATGTCAGTGGACCTGAATAATTCTCGACACCGGAACAAAAGCCAACCTCTTTCATCATCTCGATATCATAGCGGGTACGTTGTTCCAAACGTTGCGCCTCTAACAGCTTCCCTTGCTCCTTCAACTCCGCTAACCGCTCTTCAAGCTCACGTTCAATGTTGACCAATGCTACCTTCATCGTATCCTCATGAGTAACGAAGTGAGATGCCGGGAAAATGGCAATATGATCACGTTCACCGATCAATTCACCCGTAAGCACATTAATCTCGGTAATTCGTTCAATTTCATCCCCGAACAGTTCTACACGTATAGCGTGTTCCCCTTGGGAAGCCGGGAATATCTCGACAACATCCCCCCGTACACGGAAAGTACCCCGCACGAAGTTGATATCGTTCCGCTGATATTGAATATCGACCAAGCGGGACAAAATCTGATTGCGGGGTTTCTCCATGCCGACTCTAAGCGAAAGCAGCAAGCTTGAATATTCTTTCGGGGAACCCAAACCATAAATGCAGGAGACACTCGCTACAATAATAACGTCACGACGCTCAAACAGAGAGCTTGTCGCTGAGTGGCGAAGTTTATCAATCTCCTCATTGATGCTGGAATCCTTCTCAATATACGTATCGGAAGACGGAATGTATGCTTCCGGTTGATAGTAATCATAGTAGCTGACAAAATAATCGACTGAGTTATTCGGAAAGAACTCTTTAAACTCACTCGCCAGTTGAGCAGCCAAAGTCTTATTATGTGCAATAACCAGCGTAGGCCGATTCAACTTGGCAATGGTCTGTGCGATGGTAAACGTCTTACCTGTTCCCGTAGCACCCAATAGCGTTTGATGCTTCTTTCCTTCTGCAATTCCCTCTACCAATTCAAAAATGGCCTGAGGTTGATCGCCTTGAGGTTGGAATTCCGACTGAATTTCAAAAGTCTTATCGCTAACAACGATATCACTCATTGCCCTGCATCACCCTTATCGTCTAAAATGGAAACATCATGATTTTACACCAGTCGAGCTTTAACGTCTTTACCTGTAACTCTATGTCGATATTTCCCGAGCAATGATACTTGGGAAATATGGTTGGATAAGAATGTTTGTTCCCGTATTATACCTCTTTCTTACCGTGGATGCAAACGATAAGTCTTGAATAGGAGTGAATTAAATTTTGGATATCACCATCGTATTGGGCATCATCGCCGGAATCATAGCATTAATCGGTGGCTTCTTATGGGAAGGCGGCGAATTTACAGGGCTGCTTCAAGGTACATCGGCTCTAATTGTATTTGGGGGAACTTTCGCCGCAGTTGTGATCAGCTACCCAGCTTCCAAGCTGAAGACGATCCCCACCGCTCTACGGATGGCATTTAGCCGTGAGGACAATCCTACGAAGCAATATATAGAAGATTTGGTTTCCATGGCGGCCACCTCACGCCGATCCGGTGTGCTTGCGCTAGAGCGTACTTCATCAGAGCATCCGAATGCATTTTTGCGTGAAGGTCTTCAGTTGGTCATCGACGGCACCGAGCAGGAGCAGATCAAACAGATTTTAGAGCTTGAGTTAGATGCCATTGAACACAAACATGAAGGGTACGCCAAAATATTTGAATCCGCAGGCGGTTATGCCCCTACGATGGGGATTATCGGTACTGTCATGGGCCTGATCCATGTACTGGGCAGCCTGACCGAGCCTACTGCGCTTGGTCCGTCTATTGCTGTTGCTTTTATCGCAACACTATACGGCGTTGCTAGCGCCAACCTGATCTTCCTGCCCATCGCATCCAAAATAAGAGCAGCCAGTGAGAGTGAAATTATCACTATGGATTTGCTGCTGCAAGGTATTCTGGCTATTCAAAACGGAGAGAATCCAAAGCTTGTACGCAAAAAGTTGGAGTTCTTTATCCGCTCAGAGCAAAATATAGATCGCAAACCGCCTCGTCGCTCGCTCACAGAGGACGCTTCTCCAAAGGAGGACTTCCATGAGAGCGCGCGGTAAGCGCCGTGGGGGTCAAGGAGGCGGCGGAGACCATCGTGACCGCTGGATGATTACCTATGCCGATCTGATCACCCTGCTGCTCATATTTTTCGTTGTGATGTATGCCATGAGTAGTCTGGATGCTAAAAAATACGATGTCGTTGTTCAATCCCTCCAGGATACGTTCCACAAAGGAGATTCTATTTTGGAGCAAGGCTCGGGCATTACAGGTACTGCCGATCGTTACACCAGCAAGAATCCACCCACGACCAAGCAATCGGCAGCCGATAAAAAGGAGGCTGGATCGACTAAGCTCACCGAACGTGAACAAGCATTTCGCACGCAGGAAAAAGAGCTGCAAAATTTAATGGGTGTCATTCAAGAATATATTACGGACAACAAACTGGAAAACCAGATTTTTGTGTCAGATCAGCCGCGTGGTATTGTCATTACGCTGAATGACCGCTTTTTATTCGATCAAGGTAGAGCTGCACTCAAACAAGGCTCTGCCAACACGCTATCCAAGTTGGCCAGTCTGTTTCGAGATTTGAAAACACCAATTAGCATTGAGGGCCATACGGACAACATTCCGTTTACGCGCTCCTCAAACTCATCGACGTATAAGGACAACTGGGAGCTTTCCGGCGCACGGGCACTATCTGTACTCCGATTCTTTCTCGACAGAGAGCAACTTTCACCCTCAGGATTTCAGTATGCGGGTTATGCAGATACCCGGCCGGTTGGTGACAATAGCACCGAAGCTGGACGACAAAAAAACCGCCGTGTCGAAATCACCGTACTACGCCAGCTTCAACAGTAAAACCCAAAAACCTCCTGAGTCACGCAATAACGTGAATCGGGAGGTTTTTTATACCATATTCATCATTCATCATTAATACATGGCTTCCGCTCTGATGTAGACGCAGAACAATAAACCGTACGAACAACATGTATAAGAGCGGCGTACGAGATGCAATAGAGATTATTTTGTTTATTCTATATCCCACTATGTATTAGAAGCCCTGGTGAAGTTAGGTTTTATCTTGTCATGATACTTGAAGATTAATAAGATAGGACAAGCTCGTGTTGCTTCTCTTGTATTTGTGAACTTTGGGGTATGCTCTGTTGTCTGCGATAGCTATATTTCCAGTCACTGTATTTATTAAGGAGTCGATCCAACTCCATGGACTTGATTAACACCCGCCGATCCTTCAATCCCACCTCATTCGCCAAATCATTTAGTTCCTTCCGCTTTTCTTCGATGCATTCCTCCAATTGTTTCCATTTCACATCAATAAACCTCCTGTTCGGTGTGGTATTTACATTAGTTTACAAGCTGATACCTTCCCTACAGGTTAAAAATATAATAAAACCCAATTCATCCCTTTAACGGGATGAATCAAAAAAACAGCCTTACCGAGGCTGTTTTTTGATAACTATTAACCGCCCATCCCATGGCCAAACAAAACAATGTTATGAGAGTATTCTAAAAAGCTAAAAAGCCCTATAATTAGAATGAACCTCAGGTATTTTATTCGCACTTATCAAGACCTCCTCCATGATACTTTCATATTCTGATATTTGGTCTTTTGTTGCCTGCGCTCTAAATTTCCCAAATATTGCTGTGCAGATCATAAACTTTTCTTTGTTATTGATTTGAAGACATTTTCTCAAGCATTTTAAAACATAATAAATACCATTTTCATAGGAATGGCTATTAAACATATATATTGTTAGTTGATAACAAAAATCAGCATACGTATGATAACTAAATGATGGTTCATAATAACTGGTTTCCATAGATAATTCATCATTAAATGAGTTTAATTCGCGGGAAAACTGTTGGAGGATATTTTCAATTAAAAAACCATGCTTGTTAGCCGACTCTACTATCGTTAATAACCCTAATAAAATTTCTGGTGGGTTATTTTTTAAAAATTGAATATATATTGGCAAACTACCTGTATCGCCCATAAGAATTTTCAAGTTAAGTTGATTAGCATTTGCCCAAAGGGTGAACTTTTGTACTTCTTTTTGTCCAATCTCTCCTAAATTCTCAAACCAACTCAAATCGGCATAGCCAGAAATATACTTCATTGCTTCCTCATACTTCTCTTGTTTTTCCAGAGCATTACCCTTTATTAAGTAACCTTGACCATAGTAGACCACTAAATGTCTCTCAGTTTTCAATGTAACATTCTTTTTATTAGTTTCTCTGCTCTTACAAACAATAGTTGCAAGCGCTCTTAATTCATCTGCATAACGCTCTGTTTCTTTCCATTGATGCAAGTTGAAATAAAGATTTGACAGTTTAAGCAGACCATCTAAATGATATTCTAAGGGTACCCGATTTCTAAAGGGTACAAATCTTAGTGCGGCCTCCAAATTTCTTTCCATACTTTCACTAACAGAGATTGAAAAAATTCTATAATGACTGATTGCCAATCTCTCAGAATGTTGGTACTTTTCATTTTCAATAACACATTCATAGAAAGGAATAGCTTCCTTTAGCTTTCCTTCCTCATACAACTCTTCTGCTAAAGTGAAAATTGTAGGAATATGATTAAGATCCTCCATTAATCGAGATAGTACTTTCTCCACACACCTCAGATTCCCTACTTCAACACAACGAATCAGGAACGGCTTGACCCTTTTCCAATGAGGTCTTCCATCATAAAAACATTCATCCACATACAGGTCATACAACCAGCCTTCTGGATAATTAAATGCTTTGGTAATCAAGTCCATTTGTCTTACCGAGATAGGTTTAGGCGGATTGCCATTAAGCATAGCACTAAATATGCCCCGGTTAAGCCCCGTAGCTTGTCCAAAACTATTAAAAGTGTAGCCACCAAGTTTTAGTTCTTTCTCAATTTCCGAACGGATCGTGGTTGCATTTTCCAATAAAAACACCCCCGGCGTATTCAGATGATTTTAAAAATCACCCTCCTCGACAATCAATTACAATATACTAGAAATTATATGAATAAATTGGATGGTGGTCAACCCCTTTTCTACACTGTTTTATTATATTATGGAATTTGATGTTTATTAAATAGTTCTCACAAGAACTAAATATATAACAATTTAGGCAATTCAATTACCTCCACGCCTGATCTGGCTTTGTCTACACTCATACTATAGGAGTGTGGAGGTCTATGGAAACGACGAAACTTATAGGAACGAAAATTCGCCAATTTCGAAAATTGCGTGGTATTACACAAGAACAGTTAGCAGAAGCATCCGATTCAACAGGTTCCTATATCGGCAAGTTGGAGCGCGGTGAGGTCAATGTGCAGATCAAAACACTGGAGAAAATAGCAGAGGCGCTGAACACGAACGTATTTGCATTTTTTGACTATAATCCATATGAAGAACTCAAAAGCCAGCCCTGGATTTGGGAATGCATTCATATACTTTCCCAGCAGAATGAAGCAGGGCAAAATAAAGCTTATCGCATATTGAAGGAACTGTTCTCTTCTTCACAAAGCGAGCTTTTGGAGAGTAGCTCCGACACCCCTGATACACATGAGGAATAGTAAATTTCACTCAATTAACATGCACGAAAAATTAAAAGAGCTATGTGATCTTCTACTCTAGGTAGAGAAACATAGCCCTTTTTTTGCTCTAAGAGGTCATTTGCCTCATACTAATTTCCACTGCTTGTATCACTTTTTTATATTCTGTTCGTTGTTCTTCGGTCGAGTGATCCTTATATTTCTCAAATAATAGCGTGATGGACTTGATATAGTAATTCTTATCGTTTAACTCTGAGGAGGCTTTTAAACTAATCAGCATACTGTCTATTGCCTCGGTATAGCTTCCTTTACTGAAATAGTATCGACTAAGCTCAAGAAAAAAACGAGAATATGTCAGCAGATCATTATTTGTATGATAATACGAAATATTTGTACGTAGCTCCCTAAATTCATTAATATTCTCAGCAAAAAGAACCAGAGTTTCGTCTACTGAGTAACGGTAATGATTGGCCGATTCTATAATAGTCAATAGCCCAAGTAATATTTCCTGAGGATTATTTCTAATAAGTTCAACATAGGCAGGCAAACTAGCCGTATCCCCCATCAGAATTTCTAAATTCAAACGGTTTGCTATTCCCCATATTTCGAATTTCTGTGCCTCTATCATTCCAATCCCATCCAGACCTTCAAATCCAGTTAGATTTTCATAGTAAGGTATGAACTTCATAGCTGCTTCATATAGCCCTTGTTTTTCGAAGGAGTTTCCCTGCATTAAATAGGCTTGACCATAATAAACGATTAGATGTCTTTCTGTATTTAAACGTATAACTTCGCGATTCTTCGCCCTCGCTTGAGCTTGATGCCAATAAATGCTTGTGACTAGTACCTCAAGTTCCTTCGCATAGTGTATAGCCGCCTCATAATCATAAAATTGGAAATATGCATTAGTCAATTTTAACAACGCGTCTAATTGGTAATTCTCGGGAAGATTCCTCCGAAACGGTGCAAACTTTATAGTTGCTTGACGATTATTATCCAAGTCAGTATTCAGAGAATAACAAAACAAACGATACTGGCAGATTGCCAACCGCTCCGAGTGGTAATATTTTTCATTTTCAATTACACACTCATAAAAGGGAGTAGACTCCTTTTTCTTTCCTGCTTCGTGTAGTTCTTCTGCAAGCTCAAATATCGTCGGTACATAGGACAAGTCCTCGGTTAGTCTTGACAGTACCTTTTGAATACAGTCTTCCCTCCCTAACTCTACACAACGTAATAAAAAAGGCTTAATCCGTTTCCAGTGTCCTTTTCCCTCATAAAAGCATTCATCTATGTATAACTCATACAGCCAGCCTTCGGGATATCCCAATGCCTTGGTAATCAAGTCCATCTGCCGAACCGAGATCGGCTTAGGTGGGTTGCTGTTAAGCATGGTGCTAAATATACCACGGTTAATTCCAGATACTTTACTGAAGCTGCTAAATGTATGCCCCCTTTGCTTTAGTTCTGTCTCTATCTTCGAGCGGATCGTAGGTGTATGTTCCATGCTAATCCCCCTCTTTAGCTTGAAGAATTATATTTTTCGTCTCCACTAACATTATAAGGTAATTTTAGTTCGTGATTTCTTAAACCTGAATATAATAATCAAACATATCTCTTGGAGTATTTTTGTACAAAAAAATGAGCAGGTGGGATACTAAATCCCCTGCTCATTTCAACGATGGACGCCTGTCTTAATTAGCTGTCGGTTCGGTTCCCCAAACAAGTACACCATTATGATACAACGTAGCCTTCGTATGATCGGCATATGAAGTTTGCGTGCCTTTATACGAGTAATCGTCACTTTCGTTATAGTTCGACCAGTCTGTTTTATGAATTCGAGTTTGGATTTCGCCCGTGCTTTCTCCAGGTGCTAACACGCCTGCACCCGATTGGAAGCTGACTTCCAAATAATAATCAGCGCCAGTTACGGCTTTATCCATTTTAACCAGTTTACCATTCAGCTTCGAGCAGCTCAGCACCGCATAGTCGCAGTTAAATGTCTGGTCACGGTCACCGTCGATCGTGTAGTAGTAGCGAATTTTCAACTCGTTGATCGGTACGGAGATTGTACCTTTGTTTAAAATTTGGAAATGCGGGTTCAAGTGATTGTCGTTCACATTTGTATCCGCTGTGCGATACTGGAGCACCAATCCCGTTGTCGGCTGCTGAGTATCCGCTTTCGGCGCTGCGCTAGCCGTGTTCGAAACCGTTTGACCTGCATCGTTCTTCGCTACGACTTGGTAATAGTACGTCGTGTCTGCTGTTACGGCTGTGTCGGTGTAGCTGCTTCCGTATACATCGCTCGCTACTGTGGCGAACGCGCCGTTTTCAACCGTCGAACGCTTCACTTCATAGCTTGCTGCATTCGCTGATGCTGTCCAGCTCAGCTTTACTTTCGCCGTTTCGCCCGCTGCGTTCAGCGTGAAGCTGCCCGGTACTGACGGTTGCTCGGTAATCCCATACGTTTTCAAGTTAGTCGGGAGCTTTTCAAGCGTAATGACGTTCGGATGATTATACACTTTTTTCAGATGCTCAAGACTGTTTTGTTTGCCGTCTCTCAAGAAATCCCCATACCATGTAGCGAACCAGCTCCAATGGGCTTGATACGCCTTCATCAGATCAGGGTCCGGGATAGGTCCGTTTTCGCTCATGGCAACTAGCTTTTTGTCCTTGCCCAATGTAACAAGGTCTTCATATTTTGCAATTTGCGGGCTGTAGTCGCCTGCTTGCGGATAAGAGTCGAAGCTCAAAATATCCACATACTCATGTCCCGGATACCAGTCGGGAGCAACAGAGTTCCAGACCCAGATCAGATTGTTCAATTTGTGCACATTAGTCAAACGATCATGCATCAAAATATACAATTTTTTAACAGGCTCAGGACCTTTAGCGCCCCACCAGAACCATTTGCCTTCCGCTTCGTGCAAAGGACGGAACAGGACAGGAACTTTCGCATCCTGCAACTTCTTCAATTGCCCTGCAATCACATCGATGTCGCGAATAAGCAATTTATAATCTTCGGACTCTGGATGATTCATCGCATATTCTATATCGAATGTAGTCGAATCGGCATAGAAGCCTCTCCACCATTCTTTTCCCTGCGTATCGATCAGACCTTTCGGCGCGTTCCAGTGCCATGCAAAGGTAACGATGCCCCCTTGCTTATCCCATTCAATCGCCTTTTCCGTCTCTGTGGAACTAAGACCGTGTTCCGCTCTGCTTGGGGAATAGTCAATCAGGTCAAGTGCCGCAATAGCCGGCTTTTTACCTACATTCGCTTGAAGCCAATCAATTTCGGGCATATCCTCTTGACCGGAAAGCATATTCTTCCCGTATTGATCAACCAGATAGTTCATCAATGCTCTTGCTTCTACCGTCGCATTCGGATTGGTGAGCGTTTTGGTTACTGCATGTGGTGGACGGTCAGCAGCTGGTTCCAGCTTGACGTAGTCGATATCATACCAGCCCCAGCCTGTTTCAAAACCGATCGTATTCGCCCCTGCATTCAACAGAACCTTACCACCGGAGGTTTCTTTAAAATCAGCCGATTTCCAAAGTACCAGCTCGCCAGACGCTTTGCCGTTTAAAGAGAAGTTGGTGCGTTTGTCATCATGAGGCGAACGGTAGCCGATTGTAAGATTGTACAAGCCTGCCGCCTCTGCCTGGATCGTCATCGTCAGGGAATCCCCTGCATTGTGGAAATTAGTTACATAACCAGTACCGGAGAAGCCGGTCCCGCTGGATTCCACAATGGTTCCCTTCAGCGTGCCATCTTCGGCTTCATAGCGATCCTGTTCGTCTACAGGCGTTCGCGGAACCGCTTTCAAAACATTAGATTCGCTCGTTCCCGTCTTTGTTTTTGCGGTTATTTTATAATAATAAGAAGTGCCGTTCGTTACGTTCGTATCCGTATAAGACGTTTCGACCAAGTTGGATGCTACAGCAGCAAAAGGACCGTTTTCATACGTTGCCCGCTGTACGCTGTAACCTACAACTCCGCTGGAAGCGTCCCAGGATAAATCGACTTTCCCATCGCCAGCCTCAGCCCTCAGCGCAAAGCTTTCAGGATTTTCTACAGGCGTATCATTGCCAGCAGTCAACACGATGTGATAAGCCGTCAAAGGCGGTACTGTATAGGTAAAGCGGTTGCCTGAAATTTGCGTGATTGGCGCTGCTTCCTTAATTTGCGAGCTATTTTTGTCGAAACCCCAAACTTTAGCGGAACCGTAAGTCGTCTCGCCGGAAAGATCAAATTGGGCGTCGAATGCACTGTCCATGCTTTTATTCATGACAACGAGGTGCAGTTCTTTGTAGGATGCATCCATTACGGAAGCATGCACCGAGCTATTAACAATATCCGACGTTTGTGCATGAACGCTGATATCACCGAAAGTAGAGCTTTTTCCGTCATAATTGCGGTAAAGTTTGTAAGCGGCACTAACGTAGTTGTTGGCACCATCCTTTAACTTCCAGTAGTTTGCCATATAGACGTCGTTTTTGCCCAAGATGCCCAGCACATCGGCCATAGCGATACCACCAGAAATATCATTTTCGCCGCCATAGCTATACTCAGTCAAAGCCAGCTTGGTTCCCGGGTAATACTTATCCACCGACTGCTTTAATCGAGGCAGTAAAGGCAAGAATTCACTGTTCCATTGAGCAATCCAGCTATCTTCCTTGTAGGTCGGATCCCACAAAGTACGAGGCGCTTGCATTCTGGCTTTCTTCGTTTCGTCGTTGCCTACCTCATTTGTAATTCGTATGCCTCCGCCCATCGCTTCAGGATACCAGTGTACATCGAAGACATCCAGCAATCTCTTGCCTTCGGCTTGCGAGCTGAGGCGCATTTGATCGAGGTAATAGTCCACGAACCAGCTGTAGTTGCCTTTTACAGAGTTCCAATCAGGTGCAGTTTGAAGATCTTTATAGGCGCCAAAACCGTAAAGAACGGGCCCAAAAATTTCCGCACCCGCGTCAACCGCCTTAACGGCTTTGGATAAACTTACCGACCGGTCTACCAACTCTTTCGCTCCGACCTTTTCACCATGAATGCGCGGATGCGTATGCGACCAGAGAGCGGGTTCATTGTCGAGCGAGTATCCTTTCACGCCCGTTTTTGTTGAAGCAACGCCGTACTTTTTCACTAAAAAGTTGACGAATTCATCCGCATAAACCTGATTGTCTTTCAGATCAGGCTGCAATTGAAACGGCGCATTTTTAGCGTTTACGACCTCATTCCACCGAGCGGAAGGAGCCTTTTCGCTTTCCTGCACACTTCCGTTTCCATCCTTGGCCACATAACCGGCCATCGGCAGTGTGACTAAAGAATATGTGCCCTGCTTCAGCGATTGATCGTGAAACGAGGTTGCTACCGCACCTGGCTTTTCACATTCGGCTTTTGTCAATCCGGCGTTGTCGCATAAATAGCTATCGCTGGACTGCATCCAGTCGCTTCCTGCATTGGACATATTGTTTTCCCAGTTGTATCCGGTCATTCGATTGCCACCAAGTCGTCTGGCAGTCAGATTTTCATCGCCTGCCAACTCCTGATTCGTACCGTAAATATAAGGGCTAATAGGCTTACGATCCTTGGATGTATCGACTTTAATGGTAACGGTCTTTGCCGTTTGACCGTGAACTACAGTTGGAGTCGGTAGAGCACCCCCTACTATAATCGTGCATGCCATGACGACAGGCAGCCATTTGGAACGTTTGGACCAAATACTACTACTATTTTTCGCCTTCATGCCGTTTTCCTCCCTTCAATTTAAAAGGAGCGGCACCCATACGAATGCCCCTCCTTGAGGCTTTAAGGCCCCTTCCCTGTCCCCAAACGAGCTTATCGTTCCGTTGCAGCGTCATATCCGTGCTTGAAATGTTCCAGCCGAAAACAACACCCTCTTTCTTTGAAACTGGATTTATAATATTACCTTAACACAAAGGTATATTGACATTTTTAACTATTGTTTTAATTAGCTAGTATTAATTTCTTAAATAACCATATAACTTGAGGTATCCCAATAGCTCTTGCTCATCCACACTCGTCTTCCCTAGCGCACTTTATCCTTTTGAATAAGCTTATAATAGATGCGTGCAGGCTCTGATTCTCCAGTGGATAAAATGTATTCTGCCAAAGGTGCGCACAGCTTTTGGAGATAGAAGGAGTATAGCAGCTCGGCCGTGTCAAAATGAATTTTCAACACTTGCTTCATCAAGCCTTCGAATTTGGAGTAATCCAGTTCTTCCGGGGTAATATCAAACGGGTACTCAGGAAAGGTTTTTTTCTGAATTTCAACAAACTGCTCCCTAAGCTTCGGTTGATTGCCTGAACGGGCAGCCGAGAAATTCATCATAAAAAAAGATACAAAATCCGTCTCACGGTCACTTAACTCATAGTACTCACACCAACGCATGAATATCAGCGGTTTTACCATATATAAATCTCCTTTAACAAAAGTTCAGATTTATCATGAATCTTACAAAAATCTAGTGGGTTCCATCTTATGTAATATATAGGTTAAGCCCCATTTTAAAATATGATTCCTTAAATGAATTTTGCTTTTTAACATATCCCCTTCTTATATATCCATAAAAGTGCACAACAAAAAAAGACCGTTTCAGCATCTCAATGACGCTGACCAAGTCTTCTCATAATCATCCGTATATTCACAATCGTATTTATTCTAATCCTCTACATAGCTGCAAGGTTACAAGCTGCAAGTGAACACATAAGCAGGCGGGACATTGCAGTTTACCTTTTTAATCTGAATGTCAGCAAAAAAGGTGCGAAAAAAATTGTGTTTGACCTTGCTGTACTGGAACGTAATAAATTTGCCTTCCTGGCCCAAAACCTCAGCCGTTTGTCCCAAAATGAGGCTGGATAATGCAGCGGGCAAGCTGGTGAAAGGCAGCCCTGACACGACATAATCCACTTTTGGGACCTCATACTGTCGTATATACTGCGCTACATGCTCAGCCGATCCATGAATAATGTGTACCCTCTCCAAGTGTCCGTACTTGCTTTGTAGCGTTTTGTAAAACGATTCATTAGCTTCAATCACTAAAAGTAGCGTTTCTGGACGCTTGTTCAAAATAAGCTCTTGCGTAAACACACCGGTCCCTGCACCATATTCAATAATGCACGATGCTTTGTCAAAGTAAATCGGTGTGGCAATTTGTTTGGCCAACTGCCTTGAGCTGGGTATAACAGCGCCTACGCTGCGTGGATGCCTGATGTACTCTCGAATAAAGTGGATCGCGTTCATCTTTTCCTCTCCCTGCTTGTCACACATGATAGGCATTCGGTTCATCAACGCTTCTTATTACATATTCATTGTATACCGATCAGAATATTGATTTCAAGCAGGCTACTGTCGGCATATAAAAAGAGCGTAGCCTTATTCGACTCTAATCAAATAATGACTACCCTCTTGTTGTAACATCTATTTGTCCATGGTATCCAAATGTGCACCCTCTGCCTGCGATGCCTGTCCAGCTTTACGTCGTCGTGCACCTATGTGCATGGCAACAATCCGATAGATGGAGGCTGGCTGTATGGATACGGCCCAGCTCGCGTCTGCATCCGGTGCAAGCACGACCCCTAGCTGGTGATGATCGCCATCGTACATGCCTCGCTGCACAAACTTGCTCTCGCCTCGCAGATTGCGTACCTCCAGCTTACAAAAAGCAGAGTTGATTCGCAAGGCCTGGTGTAACTCGGCACGGGTATTCACAACAACCCCATTCACGCGGTAAATGGCCTCGCCCGGCAGTATACCCATGGCTGTCGCTGGACTGTCTGGCAGCACAGCGAGAACACGCATCCCTTGCTCCGGATGGACAAACATCGGGCTAAGACGACTTTCCTCTATATTACCATACCAGATCAGCGCCTCATGAGCCAGAAAGGAGAATAATGCTGCGAGCAATATCAGCGGACTCCACCATGCAGCCAGCAAGCTCAGCAGAAGTAAAGCCACACTATACAGGAGCAAACGGTTCGAAGTAAGTACCGCCTTCTGTCGTGGTAGCTGGCCTAGCGTCACGCTGCTGAAGCCCATCAGGACTGGCAAGGCTGCCAGCATATACCCGGTTCCGGCATCGCCGCCGAACAAAGGTGTCCAGGGAAGCGTGAATCCTCCCTGAGTCGGTACCAACAACAACAACGGAATGGGCCAGAGGTCTTCCATACGATAACCGCCAACCAATCTTCCCCGTTTGCCCTCGACAAACAGCGGAGTGGCCGCCTTCCCCCCTTGCCAGCGAACCAACAGCGCCTCAGCCACATGCAGCACGGCGACCAACACCAACAGTGCTGGAATATCCAATCCGCGGATGGCTGCGACTGATGTTCCAAGCGCTCCTCCAGGTTGCCAGCCACTGGCCACGTTTAAGAAAAACTGAACCACACCTAGCAGACCTACCGAATAAGCGAGACACAGGTAACGGACGCGTACCAGCATGAGCAGTAATGTCGCTACCCACAGGCACACGATGGAAGCCGAGTTCAGATGCACACTGACGAACATTCCCAGAGCAGATAGCGCCATTCCAGCAAGCAAACCACTCCATACGACACGCCAGGTCTCTGCAGTCCAGCTATGCATTTTGGTATGAAATAGCTTGCGCTCCAGCAGCATTTGCCGACGATAACCAAGTGCTACAATGAGTATTGAGATATAATAAAACGGCTGCAAAAGCAGGTACAAGCAAGCATTCAAGACGCTCCATCCCCATTGTAATGCCCATTCCAAGTCCATTCACACTCCTTATGCCCCTGGCCCGCTGTATAGCGGATCACGTACATTTCATATCCATTTATTCTATATGAAATTGCCAACGTAGGGAAGACAAACCGACAGACTGCAAATAAATCCCAATATAAAAGGAGGCTGTTTCCAGCCCCCTTGTTGTAGCCTCACTATTATTTCGCTGCGCTTGTCTTCATTTCCTTCCGAATCTCTTCAATCCCCTGCTTGAGTTGATTATCATTTTTCGGATCACGAATTTTCTCAATCAGCTTGGCTTCCATCGCTGCTGCTGTCTTCGCATCAATGATGCCGCTAGCCGTCAGCTTCGCTTGTTTTTGGAAAGCAATAACAGAGCTTTCAGTTACTTTGTCAAAATAGCCATCCTCGCGACCTGGTTTGTATCCCAAGCCTTGCAGAATGATTTGTGCATTTTTCACATCACTGCTATTCATATTGTATTTCAAGGACTTTTCCTTGTTCAACGGTGCTGCTGTGAAGTATTCAGGCTGTTCCACCGCAATATTCGGCTTAATCCCTTTTTTATGAATCCACGTTCCATTTGGCGTTAACCATTTGGCAATCGTGATTTTGAGCAGGCTACCGTCACCCATTTGCTTGTCATAGCTGGTTTGTACAGTACCTTTACCAAAGGAATTTTCCCCGATCAACACAGCACCTGCTGATTGCTGGAGAGCACCTGCCAGAATTTCGGACGCACTTGCGCTGCCTTTATTCATTAGCAAAGTCACTGGATAGTTCTTACGTGATCCTTTGGATTTCTCTTCTTCACGCTTCTGATTCTTGTCTTCCACTTGTACAATCGTTTTGCCAGAAGGTACAAATTGCTGTGCAATATCAATGACCACGGAAAGCACGCCGCCCGGGTTATTACGCACGTCAATGACGAGCCCTTTAAGCCCTTGTTTTTCGAGCTTCGCTAACTCTTCCTTGAAACGTTCTGCTGTATTCAAGGAGAACTGGGTGATCGTGATGACGCCTACACCGTCGCTTTCCATATGAGCCGTTACAGTTTCCATATCAATGTTGTCACGGGTAATCGTGTATTCGAGCGGATCAGGAGAGCCACTGCGCTGAATTTTGACTTTTGCCTGACTGCCTTTAGGCCCACGGATTTTGGAAACGGCCTTGTTTAGATCCAATCCGTCCAGTGTTTCACCATTAACAGACAAAATAATATCCTTAGAGCGTAACCCTGCCTTCTCTGCCGGGGAGCCTTTAATTGGCGTGACTACAACTACTTTCCCGTTTTCGGCAGCTACTTCGGCTCCGATCCCAGTAAAAGAACCTTCAATGGATTGCTCGAATTGTTGGGCAGTTTCTTTACCCATATAAGAGGAATACGGGTCGCCGAGCGACTCCATCATACCATTGATGGCGCCATCCACCAGCTTGGTACGATCCACATCCTGATAATATTGTCCCTGAATCAGGTCCATCGCCGTCTCAATTTTGCGGATATCACTTCTGGAGGTAGAACTGCTACCTGTCACACTCGCCAGCAGTCCTTCGCCCAGAGCGCTGTTCCCTACTGTAGTCGTTCCAGTATAGGCAAAAGTGAGCAGACTGCCGCCAAGCAGCCCGATCACCATCAAGAGTATCGCTGTACTTTTTTTCAACATCTAATCGTCCACCGCCTTCTCATTATCTTGTATCCTATTGCCTTACAACGCATATCCATCCACGAAGTATACGTCTAGCTTGTACGGAATATGTTAATTGTATCCTACTCCGTGTCTCAATGCACATGTTCTTCATCGGATATTAACCATTACAGCAAAGCCCTATCTACAACCGTAATGGCTATAAATAGGGCTTACCTTATCTACTATAAATAGTTCATCGGATTTACAGGTTTGTTATTTTCGCGCACCTCAAAATGACAGTGAGGTCCTGTGGAATTGCCCGTCGAACCAACTTCTGCAATTTTTTGACCACGTTTCACAGTCTGCCCGGTATGAACCACCGTACCGCCATTGCGAATGTGTCCGTATAGGGTCCATAGCCCGTCTCCATGGTCAATCACAACCGTATTTCCATAGCCACTCCACCATTCGGCAACAATGACAACACCATCTTCGGCTGCATGAATATCGGTTCCCTGAGGAGCCGCCATATCAACACCTGTGTGGCCTTTAAGCTTGCCGGTAATCGGATGTACCCGCATGCCAAAAGTAGATGAAAGTCGGTAATGGGATACAGGCGAAGCCAATGTGCCCGTTCCGCCTGTATACGTACTGGCTGCCGCATGGCTGGAATTCGAGGCGGCACCTGAGGATGAAGATGCATATCGTTTGGCTTCAGCCGCACGTGCAGCCGCTCTAGCGCGTGCTGCTTTGGCAGCCTGCTCCGCTCTAAGCTTGTTCTTCTCCTGCACCAGACCCACACGTTTGTTAGCGAGTGCTACCAGCATGTCATTTTGCTCTTCGCTGATTTCATCTGACTCAGCAATATCATGATCGTAATTGGAAATCAGTCTTTGTTTCTCTTTTTCCTTCGAATTCAGTTCTGCTTTGGCGTCCTGCTTGAGCGCATAGAGCTTCTTGGCATTTTTATATTCCGTGTCCAGCTGTTTCTTCTTGCTTACGACCAATGCCTTGTCCTTTTTATGCTCGTCCAACAGGATTTGATCCTGCTCCACGATCGTTTTCAAGGAATCTACCCGGCTGAGAAAGTCACTAAAACTGGACGAAGACATAAGCACGTCCATATATGAGACGGTTCCATCCGTATACATCAAACGCACACGAGTTTCCAGCATTTTTTCCCGTGACTGGATACGATCAATGGCCTCAGCTAAATCTTTTTTAGTCGCACGTAGATTATCTTCCGTTTGATCAATCTGAACCGCAACACGAGTCAGCTGATCACTGACGCTGTTAATCTGAGCAAGCACAATTTTCAGGTTTTGCACGGTTTTATTTTTGTAATGTTGAGCATACTGTTTATCTTGAGCAGCCTTTTCCTGTTGTTGCTTGGCAGATTGGGCCTGCTTTTCCAATTGGTTCAGCTGCGAATTGATTTCACTCATGCTTTTGGCATATCCGTCAGAAGGCTGGATTAGCAATGCGGCTACCAAGGTAGCGGCCAACACAGATCCTGTTTTTTTCAACTTGCACTCCCCATCCTTTATCGCAAAATAACACCGGGCTTCCCCGTTCTAATTGATACCGACCACGACGTCCAGCCAACGCTTCTTTATACTTTTAAGAACTTGCGCATGGACAGGGTACTGCCAACAATTCCGACCAGCATACCCAAAATAATCAGCAATGCACTCAACTGAATCCAAATGCCTTCAAGTGGCATAAGCTTCAACATATTCAGAGCTATATCGCCCTGAACGGCGGTCAGCAAACGCTGATAGCCAGTAAATAAAATACCTACAGTAATAAGGGAACCAATAAGACCAATAAGCGCGCCTTCAATAAAAAACGGCCAGCGTATAAAAAAGTTGGTCGCACCGACCAGCTTCATAATGCCAATCTCTCTGCGTCGTGCCAATATGGTCACGCGAATCGTATTCGAGATAAGGAACATGGACATGATCGCCAGTCCGGCGACGAATATAAAGCCTACATTACGTATGAGCTTCGTAATCGTAAAGAGCGTCTCTACGGTGCCTTTTCCATAACGAACCTTTAAAATCGGTTTCTCTGGATGCAACGTATTCAGCTTCTCAATCTTTTCAGCCACAAATGGAACCGTTGTTGGTTCAATAACCTCTACCACAATTTTGTCCGGGAGTGGATTGCTGTCCTTGTCAAAACCCTCCAGCAGCTCCTTGCCGCTGTCTCCCAAATCTTTGCGCAGCTCCTCCAAACCCTGAGCTTTAGTCACAAAGGTCGTTTTGCTGATTTCCGGCATCGCCGCGATTTCCTTTTGCAGTGTTTCGCGCATGTTCTGCTCTACATTTAGCTCCAGAAATACGTTAACCTCTACCTGACTATCTGCCTGATCAGCCAGGGAATTGACGTTGAGCACCAGCATGATAAATACGCCCAATATAAGTAATGACACAATAATCGAGGTGACGGATGCCACGGACATCCAGCCATTGCGGAATATGTTTTTGAAACCTTCCCGCACATGACGTAAGAAGGTATTAAAAGTCATATCCGTACTCCCCTCTTACCTGATCCCTTACGATGTTGCCATTCTCAATAGCAATTACGCGTTTACGCATGGAGTTCACGATGTCCTTATTGTGGGTCGCCATCACAATGGTCGTACCCCTAAAATTAATTTCGTCCAGCAACTGCATGATCTCCCACGATGTCTCGGGGTCCAGATTTCCCGTAGGTTCATCGGCAATGATCACGGAAGGATTGTTTACGATGGCCCGTGCAATCGCTACACGCTGTTGCTCCCCACCGGAAAGCTGGGCAGGCTCACGATTCATTTTTGTTTTCAAGCCAACCAGTTCAAGCACTTCTGGTACCCGTTTGCGAATCAGCTTCTTGGGAGCTTCAATAACTTCCATAGCAAAAGCCACATTCTCATAAGCCGTCAAACGCGGCAAAAGGCGGAAATCCTGAAAAATGACTCCGATGTTACGACGAACGTAGGGAATTTTACGCTGCTTGAGCTTCCCGATATTAAAACCATTGACTGAAATTTGCCCCTTGGTAGGTACTTCTTCTCTATAAATAAGCTTCATAAAAGTCGATTTCCCCGCTCCAGACGGGCCGACTACGTATACAAATTCATTACGGTCAATTCTGACCGATACTCCTTGAAGTGCGTGGGTTCCGTTAGTATAGGTCTTCCACACATCCTGCATTTCAATCACTCGATCACTTCCCGCTGCTTAATCATATTACGCATAACCTAATATCCATTCGACATATTCCATGCATTTCCTTTAAAAACTTCTCTATTTCATCATACCGTTTATCATTGTAACAAATTTGTTACCTAAATAGTACCGAAAGTTTTCTGCTTTTGGCACATATATATGAATAATATGGCACACGAGTACGCTATCAAGCTTATCAGACAGGAGACATCTGCATTATGAAAAAAATTCATTTATCTGTCATTTGGATATGGGCTGGTGTTCTGGCGCTGGCCATGTTGTGGGGGGGACTTCATCTGTACGCCGACAGACAAACGCTGCCGGAGGGAGTGAGGGTCGGAGGAGTCAACGTAGGAAGCATGGATTACACAGCCGCTCTCCGGCTGGTGGATAAAAAGCTGGATGCATTAAAGCAACGCCCACTGCTTCTGACGGACAGTGACAGCAGTGCACAGGATATAAAACTTACACTCGGGGAAGCAGGGATTCGTTATAAAGCGGAGGCATTTCGGAATGCCGTGAAGGCGCTCAGCTCGGAGCATCTATGGACTCGTGTGCAGACACGTTTTAGCTTCGAAAAGGAATGGTCTATCGCATCTTTCCGACAGAAGGAGATATTGAAAGCCCAATTCGGAGCCGATTGGGAGGAGCAACGATATGGCATGCCTATCAATGCTGTGCGTCAGATTGACGGGAATGATCAGGTTCGTTATATTCCGGGGCGCTCTGCGCGACGTCTGGATTGGCCCAAACTGGACTCCGCACTGGATAAGGCGCTGCCCAAGGATTTTACCGCTTCTGAGGAGCCGATACGAGTGGAATTACCGTTCCTTCAGCTGGAGCCGAAAATTTCGGTGGACAGCCTGCGTAACGAAGGGATTGAGCGTAAAATCGTCCAGTTCTCCACCAGTCTCGGCAGCAGCTCGGAAGGACGTGTGTATAACGTCAATTCAGCGGCAAGCACCGTTGATGGTTTAATTCTCAAGCCAGGCGACATATTCGACTACGGTCAATTGATTGCCAAGGCTGAGCGCACTCATGGCTTTCGTGAAGCTCCAGTGATCGTGAACGGTCAGTTGGAGTCCGGCATAGGCGGCGGGATTTGTCAGGTATCCAGCACGGTGTATAATGCAGCACTGCGAGTCGGTTTGGACATTGTTGAGCGCCGCAACCATTCCTTGCCGGTCAGCTACCTGCCCAAAGGTCAGGATGCGACTTTTGCTACAGGGTCCATTAATTTTCGTTTTAGAAACAATACAGGCAAGCATTTACTACTTCGTGCGGCTGTCCAAAACCGAACGCTTGCTGTTAAATTTTTTGGTACATTTCCGTCCAATGTTTCGTATGAACTGGAATCCCATACGGTTCGCATACTTCCCATACCGGAGAAGAGACTCCGTAATGACTCCCTTTCCCCCGGCTTCTATCAAGTACTTCGGCAGGGCAAAGAAGGGTATGTGGTAGAAACATTCCGGGTAAAAAAGGTAGACGGAAAAACCGTAGATCGCACCCGAATCAGCCGCGATACGTATCGAGCGCAGCAGCGCATTATAGCTAGTTATGGCGGTGGCACATCGTCTGAGCCACAAACACGTGAACCCGAGAAGTCTATTGTCGAGGACGGTATAAGCGAATAAACGAAAAATCCCCCTTCCACTGTCGGCTGGACTTGTTCCAGACAGAGTGAAAGGGGGATTTTAGCTATAAATTACTCGCTGCGTTTACCCAAAACAGAAGTTTCTACAGGCTCACTTTCGTTACCGTCTGCATCTTCAGCTTTGATTACCAGCCTAACCGTTGCTTTTTGAGCAAGCACACTGATACTAAATGTGCCATCATCTTTGGCTACTGCACTACCGATAGGCAGTTCGTTGGAATAGGCGGTTACTGTGGAACCTGCTTTAGCTGTCCCCGTAATTGTACCTTCTCCGTCATACACATCGTTGACTTTCAGTGCTTTCGTAGTTGCAACCGCGTCAGCAGCTGTGTCTGTAGTGCTATCTGTAGTCGTATCCGTAGTTGTGTCAGTATCTGTGTTGGTATCTATGGTTGTAGAGTTGTCCGTAGTCGTGCTATCTGTGCTGGTACTTGTGCTGCTATCTTCTGTTTCACTGCCAGAAGTAGTCGACGTGTTACCATAAGTGGAATCTGTCACATTGCCGTATGTGGAATCCGTCACCGTTCCACCAGGAGTCGTCGTCAGATTATCAACAGGGCTCAGGTTGTAACCGGAAGCAGCGTCCAGAATAGCAATCGCCTCTGCACGAGTCAGCGACTTCAGTGGCTGGAATTTACCATCCGGATAACCGTTGATGATTTTTTGCTCCGCAGCTGCCGCTACACTTTTCTTCGCCCAAGCTCCAATTTTGTCGGAGTCAATGAATTTAGTAACATCTGCTGCGTTACCGGCAGTGAGTCCAATAGCTTTGCCTACGATAGCCGCAGCTTCTTGACGTGTTACCTTACCATTTGGTTTGAGCTTGTTATCTGCATAGCCGCTTATGTAACCTGCATTCACGGCACTTGTAAGCTCGTTGTATGCCCAGTGAGAGGCTGGTACATCTGTGAACGTTCTGCTTCCATTACCGTTTACTTTTACACTGTCCGCATACGTTACGTCAGTCACTGCTGGAGTATCCTGCGTGAACGTACCCAAGCTGCGATTCAGAAGAACAATAAATTCTGCACGTGTGATTGCCGCATCTGGTTTCACCGCGCCGTCCAATTGTCCTGTGGCTGACCAGCGTTGCACCTGATCTCCTGCCCAATGTCCACTTGTAGTTTGAGGAGCAGCTGCCGCTGCGCTGAATGCGCTAAGAATAAGACCTGTACTCAATACACCTGTAACTGTGTTTCTTAACTTTTTTCCCATGCTATAAATTCCTCCTCTGATTGGATTCATCATTCTTTTTTAAACACTTTACCAGAAATCAAACCCAAATAACCCCCAAATTAAAAAAATCGTCCCATATAACCATACCCCCTCCTAATGTAGGATAAATAAGAAACGGGACTTAATACCTAGTCATTCACTTGGATATGTATATTTAGACAGGCTAAGGTATACTGAATGAATACTCGGTCATATGCTGGAACACCGCAATGAGGTCACAAAACCCTAAGAAAAGAGGTCTTCTTATGGCTCTTATTCAATGTCAGTTTTATTCTGAAGTTCTTGGTCTGAGCACATCCATGAATGTTATTCTTCCTCAGGCAACCCGTTCGCAGATTGGACTGGAAGGCAAGCAAGGAACCGGGCCACATCCGGCGCTGTATTTGCTGCATGGCCTATCGGACGATGATTCAACCTGGTTACGTCGAACCTCCATTGAACGCTATGTCGCCTCATTGGGCCTAGCTGTCGTCATGCCCCAGGTACATCGGAGTTTCTATACGAATATGGAGCAAGGCGCGGCTTATTGGACCTTTATCAGCGAAGAATTGCCGGCTTTGGCACGTTCATTCTTTCCTCTGTCCGACAAGCGTGAAGATAATTTTGTAGCCGGGCTTTCTATGGGTGGATATGGTGCTTTCAAACTGGCGCTCCAGCATCCAGAGCGTTTTGCAGCCGCTGCCAGCCTTTCGGGAGTCATGGATTTACACGCATCACGCACCGATCCTATGCAAAATGCGATGAGTCCAGCGGAATGGCTTAACATTTTTGGTCCAGATGAAATACGTGGAACGGATCACGATTTGCTGGAACTGTTACAACGTCATGCTGCTTTGGGGACCTCACTTCCCCGGCTCTACCAATGCTGCGGCACGGAGGATTTCCTATATAAGGCAAATCAGGCTTTTCGTGAAACATGTAATACTATCGGAGTTCCGCTGACCTACGAAGAAGGTCCTGGAGCTCATGAATGGGGATACTGGGACGCGAAAATTCAGGATGTACTGGCGTGGCTACCGCTCAAAGAGCACTAAACAGGTTAAAAAAATCCCCGCAGCTTCCCTCATCGCACCATGGCGAAGGGATAGGCTCGGGGATTTTTATGCACATTAGGGATTTGTTGTGGTCTCCGTCGATGGAGATCCTTTAGTTAGTGACTTGGGTAGCACCTTGTACAAGCGCCACTCACCGTTAAACTCACGTTCAAGCTGGACCCAAGGAGCGCCTTTTTCATATAAATTCGGATATACCATATTGATTTTACTCAGTGGCATGCCTGACATGATCTTAGGTACAAGGATATAATCCACATGGTTATCCTGCGGATAACTTAATGCCTTATTGAACAAATAATCACTGGTAATCAGGAAGCGTTTTGGATACTGGCTGTAGACAATCATGGTGTAGGCTGAAGCCGAATCGGTCATAATGGTAGACTTCGGCAGATGCTCATCCAACCAGACGGCAATCTTACGATCTGACTCCTGTCTCACATAGTTCACATTCCCCGTTCGTGTGAGAAAGCTGTTCTCATCCGGTGCAATATCCGGGCGAGTCAATGCATAGGAAAGTAATCCAGCGGTAAGCAGCAGACTGACGGACACCAGGCCAAAGGCTGCCCTCCGCCATCGTCCCTGAAGCTGGCTCAGCTCATAGGGCAACCAGGCTACGGTAATTGGGAACACGTACATAAAATAACGAAACCATCCGTACGAAGATTGCTTCATCATGAGTAAAAATTGCAACCCTGGCACTGACAGGAACAGCAGCAAAATAATCAATGTTCCCCATCGGAACAAGCGTCCACTCAACAGACGAATGAACAGAATAGCAAACAACGGTACCGAATACCAGAGTGTTTTGGAAGCAATAAATTTCAAGGCCACCAGCGGATTGGAGAAAATCTCTACAAACTTATCATCATTCAGCAGTTCTGCCGATTGGGCTGTGTTCGAATACTCCGAATTCAGGAAGTAAAAAGCATTCCCCATAATGAGATAGTTGAAGAAAATCCACAACAGCCCGGAAAAGACCACAGGGAGCAGAAGCAGTAACCAGGTTGCCTCGACCTTGTGCAGTTTTTCTCGCAAGGCCAGTTCACGTCTGCCCATGTTTCGATGAAGAAACAGGATCGCCAATACCACGCCACCCGCCATTGCCACGCCCAGAGGAACCGCTTCATAGCGAGTCCAGAACGCCATGGCAAGCGCTAATCCAGAAACAATCAGACTTGCCGTCATGCGATCCTTGAGCCACAATGCAAACTCAATCACCGTCATCATAATGAAGTATATGTATAGCGAATCGCTCAGCCCATTGGCACCAAACAGTAAAATAAACGGATTCAGTGCATACAACAGTGCCAGCATGATGCTCATCCCTGAGCTAAGCCCTGTTCTGACCCCCGCCCGATACAGCAACATAGCGGTCAAAGCGGCAAAGGTAGCACTAAGAATGACAGCAGCCAATCCATAGGTGGCTAATGCCGGAAAGATTGGATACAGTAGTAGAATCACCATTTCCAGAAGACTGGGTAGTGGATTCCAGATAAATCCGATTGCGCCCAGATGCGGGTCACGGCTGTACAGCACATAAAATGCATTAGCTACGCGACTGAGCGCGTCTGTGTGCATATATCCCAGAACATAGCTGAAATAGATGCCCGCAGACAGTTCCAATGCAAGTATAAATACAAACAGACCTATAGCCATCCATCTGCTTGCAGACCATTTGCGAAAGGACATTCCTCTCGTTCCCCCTCAAACTTCTTGCGGTGATACAGCTGTAGCCTAATCACACCCTACAGCTGTATGCTTCCCTCCGCTACGATGCACTAAAATATCATAATTATTTCGATTCTTCATGCTCTATTTTGTACAGTCGCCACTGCCCGTCAAAGTCATGTACCAACGAGGCCCACGGCGCTCCCTTTTCGAACAAATCAGGATAGTTCCGGTTCACCTGATCCAGCGGTACCCCATCCACCAAGCGCGTGACCAAGACATAATCCACCTTGGAAGCAGGCAGATCCATTAAAGATTCCCCAAAGTCAAAATCACTCGTAATCATAAATTTCTTTGGAATTTTACTACTCAAAATAATCGGATAGGCCGCATAGGAATCTGTCAAAATGAGGGATGAACCATAATGCTCATCCAGCCACGGCGCTATTTTCCGCTCAATAATTTGCCGTTCGTAGCTTTCATTGCCACTATGCGTCAAATAGCTGTGTTCATCCGCTGCAATCGCGGGGTTCGTCAGTGCGTAGGATAACAAACCTGCTGTTACCAACATCCCAACTGTTACCAGAGAGATTCCAATTCCCCTCATTTTTCCCTTTAATAAACTTAGCTCATACGGCAACCAGGCAACTGTAATCGGGAATACATACATAAAATATCGGAACCAGCCAAAAGAAGACTGCTTGAGCATCAGCAAAAGCTGAAGTCCAGGCACCGATAAAAAGATTGCTAATAGCGTAAGCGTGCTCCAACTCAACAGACGTTTGTCCAATAGTCGTATGAGCAAAATGGCAATCAACGGAGCAGCATACCATAAGGTTCGTTGCCCGATAAACTTTAGCATCAGCACAGGATGGGCAAACATGGCCACAAAGCGTTGATCCTCCAACAAAGCCGCTGATTGTGTGGAATTGGAATACTGCGAGCGTAAAAAGTAAAGTGGGTCGCCCATGATAATCCAGTTAAAAAAGAGCCAAAGCAGGCCGGAAAAGACAAGTGGCAACAATAATAGAAGCCATGTCGCCTCCACCTTGTACAGGCGCTCTTTTAAAGACAATTCCGTTCTAACCCTCTCTCTGTTTGTACGCCACCGGTGCAGAAAAAAGATCGTCAGCAATACACCCAAAGCCATCGCAATACCCAGCGGAACTGCTTCATAGCGAACCCAAAATGCCAGTGCAAGCGCAAAACCGGATACGATCAAATTCGCCGCCTTGCGATCCTTCAACCACATACAAAATCGACTCACTGTCAACAGGATGAAAAAGATATATGGCGAGTCACTTAAGCCGTTGAAGCCAAACAGAAACATAAATGGATTCAGTGAAAATAATAGCGCAATCAGCAAGCTGGTTGCACCGTGAAGCCCCAACTGTTTGCCCGTCGCATACAATAATGCCGCGCTCGCCCCTGCAAATAGGCTGCTCACAATCACTGCCGCCAGCCCGTGGGAAGCGAGTACTGGAAATAAAGGATAAAACAACAGCACAATCAGTTCCATCAAACTGGGCAGCGGATTCCATACAAACCCGATAGCACCCAAGTGTGGGTCACGACTGTACAGCACATAAAATGCATTAGCCACTCGACTGAGCGCATCGGTATGCATATAGCCAAGATGCCATGCAAAATACACACCCACGGCCAGTTCAAGAGTAGTAATACAAGCAAACAATGATAGCAATTTTCCGTGTTTTCTTAAAATCATGAAACCTCTTTCTGACGCTGTTGCGGAACGGAGAAGATCCAGTAACGGTTCCAGATATAATTATGAACAGGCACGATGATGGTAGTTAGTACTTCACCGATCAGATACGACCAACCGATCCAGTGAATGGTCACGTACATCAGAGCGGCATTTAAGAGCAAGCCACAGGTACAGACCAATAAATATTTAAGAAACTGGGTGCGGCTTCCCTCGCCGGTAGGCTCGAACGTCCAGTTTCGGTTCAGCACATACGAAACGAGCAATGTAACCACGAATCCGATTGTAGTAGCCGTTACTGCTGGTACCGTAAACAACTCCACCAGCAACACAAGCATACCAACATGGATACCTGTACCCAGCAGCCCCACAATACCGTATTTAATGATTGGATACTTTAGATATGAACGTCTGATCATGTTGATTAAACTCCCTGTCCACCCACAATCGGTCAGCATTCGCCCGTTTATCTGCTATCAGATAGCGAGGCCTAGCTTTGACTTCGTGATATATGGCGGCAATATATTCTCCTACCACACCAATTGACAGCATGAGTACACTGCCAATAATCAAGAGCAGCAAAATGACAGTGGTAAAACCGGTCACAGCATCACCCGTTAATTTGCGCATTAAGGTCTGAATCCCCAATACGACTGAAATCAGCATGAAAATGAGGCCCATCAGACTTACTACCCGCAACGGTACTGTCGAAAACGAAACGATCGCTTCTGCTGCCAGTCGAGTCAGCCCTAACGGACTCCAGCGGCTTGGCCCCTCTTCGCGTGGAGCCACCCGGAATGAAATCTGGGTTTTGCGGAAACCTAGCCAGGCCGTCATTCCGCGGAAAAACGGCATACGCTCTGGCATCGCCATCCAGGCATCCACCACTCGTCGATCCAGTAGCTTATAATCGGAGGCATCCTTGAGATTAAAGCCCGTCAAGCGGTTCAGGGTCGCGTAGAACAAAGAAGCTCCAAGCTTTTTGCCCACCGACTCTTCTCCCCGAAATTCTTTCACACATTCGACCAAATCATAACCTTCATTTTGCCATAAACGTACCATTTCACCAATCATTTCAGGAGGATGCTGCAAATCACCGTCCATGACAATGATTGCATCGCCAGAGGCATTTTCCAAACCTGCACACAACGCCAGTTCCTTACCGAAGTTCCGACTCAGTCGGAGCGCGAGCAAAGAGGGCATACGACGGGACAATTCGGACAGCTTGAGCCACGTATCGTCTTTGGAACCATCATCTACTATGATGAGCTCATAGCGTGAGGTGACAACAGACAATACCCCATCAATTACCTTAAGTGAACGCTCGAGATGCGAGCTTTCATTATACATGGGAATGACGACGGATAAAAAAGGTGTTTTTGTCTCCATTCTTGCTCCTTCTTTCTTCATATTCAGGAGGACTGTGCCGGGGTATCATCCAAGTCGTGCATATCGGTCAGACCATGTGTCGTCTTCTCCCAATAGAACGGCTTGGTAATGAGCTGCCAAGCGGCTTTCACCGCAGCTATACTCATAAGTACCCAATATAACGGCGAGAGTAGCCCATATTTGACCATCGCGTATGAAAATGTTCGTTCACCGCGCTCTTCCAGTTCCCCGATGACCCAATACATTCCGGCCACGTTACTGAATACGAACAGAAAGTTACCGATATAAAATTCCGCGCTGGCCAGGTAATACACATACCCCGGGAACAGCTTGGGAATAAAGGATAATTCCCAGCCAAACCATAAAATAAGCAAGCCCCAAAAAATCGGATTCAGCAACGGCAACATCGGAGTTGCCAAAATCATCACCTGAAAGCCGAAAAAGCCCTTCCAGCCCACTTCGCGCACCAGCTTAACCGGATTGCGCATATGAACCAGCCATGTCTGCATATACCCCTTGATCCAGCGTGACCGCTGACGAATCCAGTTGCCCACGCGGCTGTTAGCTTCCTCCCATGTGCGGGAATCGACAATAGCAGTTTTGTAGCCGCCTTTATACAGACGTATGCCCAGATCGGCATCCTCGGTTACATTGTAGGGGTCCCACGCATTAATATCTTTCAATACAGATACCCGAAAATGATTGGATGTGCCGCCTAAAGGAATTGGGGTATCTAACTGCATAATACCCGGCAGCAGTAACTCGAACCACATACTGTATTCTTGAGTGAACCAGCGGGTCAGCAAATTTTGTGTACTATTAAAGTAGTTGAGCTTCGCTTGAATACATGCATAATGCTCAGGGAGTGAATCGAACGCTGCAATGACCTTTTTAAGCTGATCAGCGTCGGGACGATCCTCAGCATCGTAAATCACGACAAACTCGCCACGTGCCCGAATAAGTCCATAATTACATGCCTTCGGCTTGGTTTTCGGCAAACCGTCTGGAACGACCAGTGTCGTGTAATAGGCCGGCAGCTTCATTTCACGAAGTAGCTCGATCGTCTCAATGTCATCCTCTTCAATCAGCAGCCGCACATCCAGCTTGGACTTTGGATAATCCAGCTGCTCCAAATTCCGCAACAACATCGGAAGCACGCCCGCCTCCTTATACATAGGTACAAGAATGGTATAGATCGGCAGTTTCTTTTCATCCATGGCGTCAACCTCTTCCTTCGTAAAACGAAGCTGCGCCCCACGCCGGGAACCGAGATAAATAATGCCAAATTTAAATAGCGTCATCGCAAAATAAAACAGCTGAATCATCATATTGATGATCAACACCGTTTTCCAACTGTTCCAGAGGAGACCGAGCAGTGTAATCATACCCATAGCTGCGAACACCCAAAGTTGTCCCTTTGTAAAAGTCGTCCGCGCCGAATTGTGCGGTTCTTTTTCCAATAGCCCAGTCGTGCTCTCCTGCATCATTTCTTCACCGTAGATTTTACCCCAGAGCTGCTCCATCTCTTCCTTCGTAGCAAGCACCTGCTCTACCGGCATACCCAGGATTTCCTCCAGCTTCAAGCGTCGCTCTTCTGGCAACGGATCGCTAACCGCCACAATATATCGGTTCATATACTGATGGATGACGACCACGCCATAAGCCATTGCCACTTGCTCGGGTAGTTTGTACGCCGCATCCAGCGCCAGCTCCTCACCAATGCGCCCGATTCGGTTCTGTGTAGCAATCGCGCGGTACAAATCCGCAGGTTCCAGCATTTGCAATGACAGCAAGATGTCGCCGAGCAGCCCGCCGCTCTTCGCCTGGAACTCCAGTGCGCGCTCCAGTTGTTCCGGTAATATATAGCTGGAACGAACCAGCATATCGCCTAGGCGCTCCTTGGACTCGTCGCCGTCAACCTGCTCTTGGAGCTGCTCGGCTGTAATGAAGCCCATCTCTACAAGAATATCACCCAACCTGCCACCGTAACGCTTCTGGTTACGGATGGCATCTGTCAGCTGATCGCGGGTGATCATCCCGTTCTCCACCAGTTGATCCCCCAGACGGGCCTTGCCGTTTCGTCCACTCTGCGTTCCTGTTGCCGCCTCTTCGCCTTCCGTACCAGGGATACTGGAACCAGCGCCCATAGCAGCTCCTGCTGCTGTCTGTTCCTGCCCAGAGGCATATTGGACTTGAGCCTCCTGCACCTGTCCATCCTGTATCCCTTCATCCAGCAATTGTTCCACAGCTGCTGCTGTATCATTGGCGTTCTGTATCGCCTGGATACGAAGTTCTGTATCCTGAAGTCGCCGTTCTAACTCTTCAATATGAAAATCAAGCTTGTACAGCACCGGGGCCTGCTCTAACCGCTGAGCCTCTAGCTGTTGTTGCAGTTGTTCGATTCGCTGACGCTCTTCTTTTATTCTTCTCTTGGTTTGGCGAATTGAAACTCCTCCAACCTGCCACCTAAGCTTGTCACCCATGAATTCCCGCCCTTTCAATCCAGCGCCGCTCTTCCGCAAGCGCATCCGCAAGCAGCTGCTTTAACTCCGCATCCCGCTGCTTTTTCCGTTCCAGCGCCGCGTGGAAAAGTTCCCGCTCCTCACGCAGTAACTCCTCCGCTTGCACCCGTTCCTCATGCAATGAAGATATCAGTTGATCGGCTTCAGAAGCGCGATAACCGAACCAAGCGCTCTTTAACTGACGCGCCGTCCTTTTAGTTCTCATAATACCTCCCTAGATCATCCCGACTCTGCCTTCAGCTACATCGACTTTAGAGCTTTTACTTGCCGTTCTCCCGAAACCAGGACATACCTATGTTCTCATTCAAGCCCTTCATTTACACATTTATGAAATTGTCCTAATCAAAAGTGCCTCTAGTAACTTGACATTTATTTATTGAATATAGTTCTTGTCCTATTGAATTGGTAATTCAATGAAAAACTTAGTGCTATTCTACCATAATCATCGTAGGCGTAGTATACAAAAATGTAAATTCTAGAAACTTTCACACTAGCGTATTAGTAGGTATTTAGAACTATAAATTAAATGCTATGAAAAATACCTTCCAGGAAATCTATGCATTTCATGATCATTGGGATCATGAATAAAACAAATACCTCAAAAAGCACAAAAGACACCGCGAACGGTGCCTTTGAAACCTAGATTGCTAATTCCTTAAAATCTGATTTTACACAGCATCCCGCTACTGTGCAAGACAATAATATCTTTCTTTACTGATTAATTTTTCGGCTTGTGACCTTCAAACCATGTTGATGTATTCGCCAGGAGCTGTTCACTGCGCCCAATGGCTGCCTGTACCTGCCCAGTAGCGGTTCCGCCATATACATTCCGTGCATTAACTACCGCTTCTGGTTGAAGCACCTCATAAATACGATCGTCGAACAGATCCGAAAACTGCTGAAATTCGTCCAGTGTCAGATCAAGCAAATATTTTCCATGCTGGATGCAATACAGCACGGTTTTGCCAATGACCTCATGCGCCTGACGGAACGGAAGCCCTTTGCCGACCAAAAAGTCCGCAATATCAGTTGCATTGGAGAAATCCTGGTTGACCGCTTGACGCATGCGATCCTTGTTCACCTTCATCGTGGCGATCATCGGTGCGAACAGTTGCAAGGCTCCTTCCAGCGTGGCAACGGTATCGAACATCCCTTCCTTGTCCTCCTGCATGTCCTTGTTGTATGCCAGCGGCAAGGATTTCAGTACAGTCAACAAGCCCATGAGGTTTCCATAGACACGTCCGGTTTTACCACGTACCAGCTCGGGCACGTCCGGGTTTTTCTTCTGCGGCATAATGCTGCTGCCTGTGCAAAAAGCATCATCCAGCTCGATAAAACCAAACTCCGTGCTGCTCCATAGCACCAATTCTTCGCTCAGACGAGACAAATGCGTCATAATCAGCGAGGCGCCAGCCAGGAACTCTACGATAAAATCCCGGTCGCTGACGGCATCGAGGCTATTTTCATATACGCCATCAAATCCCAGTTGCTCGGCTACAAAATGACGGTCGATCGGAAAAGTGGTCCCGGCCAAAGCGCCAGCACCGAGCGGCAACACGTTAATCCGCTTGTAGCTGTCTTTGAGTCGGTCAATATCACGCTCCAGCATAGACACATACGCCAGCAGATGATGTGCAAATAAAATAGGCTGCGCACGCTGCAAGTGTGTGTATCCAGGTACAATCGTGTCCAGATTATCCTTTGCCTGCCCGATTAATGCAGCTTGTACATCATGCAGCATACCCACCAGCGATACCACACGTCCGCGCAAATACAAGTGCATATCCGTTGCTACCTGATCGTTACGACTACGCCCAGTGTGCAGCTTACCCCCGACCGGACCAATGGCCTCGATTAGATTTTTTTCGATATTCATGTGAATATCCTCATCCGAAACAGAAAATTCAATTTCCCCACGGCGGATACGCTCTAGGACCGTGTGTAGTCCTCCCTTGATCGTGTCTGCATCCTCCTGCGGAATAATTCCACATTTCCCCAGCATGGCCACATGAGCCAAACTGCCTTGAATATCTTCTTCCGCCAACGTCTGATCAAACCCGATAGAAGCCGTATATTCCTCTACCAGCTTGTTCGTTTGCTTCGTAAACCGTCCGCCCCATAGCTTACTCATTGCATGATCCCCTCTCTGCAATACAAGCCGCCCTCGTCGTTTGGACAAGAACGGCCCGCATCCCGTACATTTTTTAGGTTACATCATTATTTATGATTTTGTGTTACGCCCGCGTTGACCTTCAAACGCAGAGCATTCAAGCGGATAAAGCCTGTTGCATCGCCTTGATCGTAGGCTTGTGTCGGATCGGCTTCCATGGTCGCAATGTCCGGGTTGTACAAGCTAACTGGACTTTTAACGCCTGCACCGATAACGTTGCCTTTGTACAGCTTCACGCGCACGGTACCACTGACATTTTTCTGACTCTCATGAACCAGAGCCTGCAAAGCGACACGTTCCGGTGCGAACCAGAAACCGTTGTAAACCAAGGTAGCATAACGGGTAATCAGACTATCACGCAGATTCATAACCTCGCGATCCATCGTGATAGATTCCATTTTACGGTGAGCTGTGAACAGGATCGTACCGCCCGGCGTCTCATAGACTCCCCGACTCTTCATACCAACAAAACGGTTCTCCACCATATCCACACGTCCGATACCATGTTTGCCGCCCAGTTCATTCAGTTTTTCCATCACTTGCAGTGGATTTAGCTGTTCTCCGTTCAAAGCGACGCAGTTACCTGCTTCAAATTCCAACTCCAAATATTCTGCTTCATCAGGAGCGTCCTCAGGCGCGTTGCTGAGCAAGAACATTTCTTTATTTTCAGGAGCACTTGGATCAAACCAAGGGTCCTCCAGCACGCCGCTTTCATAGCTGATATGCAGCAGATTACGGTCCATGGAGTATGGCTTGGCTGCAGAAGCAGTTACCGGAATGTCGTGTTTTTCCGCATAGGCAATCATTTCTGCACGGCCCGGGAACTGATTGCGGAACTCTTCCAGCCGCCAAGGTGCGATCACCTTGATATCCGGCGTCAACGCCGCCGCGTTCAGCTCGAAGCGCACCTGATCGTTACCTTTGCCTGTTGCCCCGTGAGCAATGGCTGTTGCTCCCTCGGCAATCGCAATATCGACCATCCGCTTAGCGATCAATGGACGTGCAATACTCGTTCCGAGCAAATATTGTCCTTCATATAAAGCACCCGCCTGGAACATCGGATAGATAAAATCCTTGGCGAATTCATCACGCAGATCATCAATGTACACTTTGGAGGCCCCCGTAGCGAGTGCTTTTTCCTCCAAACCGTCCAGTTCTTCCTTTTGACCGATATCTGCGGTGAATGCGATGATTTCAGCATCATAAGTTTCTTTGAGCCATTTCAGAATGACCGACGTATCCAGACCGCCGGAATATGCGAGTACGATTTTTTCTTTTGCCATTGTTGAAGTCCTCCCCGATTGCTTACCTTTATCTTCTTTACCTATCAATACCTATCAATCTTAAGCCATTAAAGCAACTAACAGCGCTTTTTGCGCATGCAGACGATTCTCCGCTTCATCAAAAATGACCGAATTCGGACCATCGATTACGCCTGCGCTCACTTCTTCCCCACGATGCGCAGGGAGACAGTGCAGGAATAAATAATCCGGCTTCGCCAGCTTGACCAGCTCCTCATTCACCTGGAAGTCGGCAAAAGCAAGCTCCCGCTCCTTCTGCTCTTCCTCAAAGCCCATGCTCGCCCACACATCTGTGTAGATCGCATCCGCATTTTGTACTGCTTCCTGCGGACTTTGGGTTATAACGATCTCACTACCTGTCTGTTTGGCAATTTCACGGGAAGCTGCGACCACACTCGGGTCAGGCTCGTATCCAGCTGGACTTGCGATGGACACATGCACTCCAAGCTTCGCTCCCCCAATCAAGAGGGAATGAGCCATATTGTTACCGTCTCCGATGTAAGCCAATTTGAGCCCTTTTAGCTTACCCTTTTGCTCATACAAGGTTTGATAATCAGCTAGCACTTGGCACGGATGAGCTAAATCACTCAATCCATTGATCACAGGAACGGACGCATAACGTGCCAACTCTACAACATTATCGTGCCCAAAGGTACGAATCATAATGCCATCTAGATAACGTGACATGACTTGAGCCATGTCGCTAATCGGTTCGCCGCGTCCCAGTTGAATGTCATTTTTGCTGAGGAAAAGAGCATGCCCACCCAATTGATACATACCGACTTCGAAAGATACCCGTGTACGTGTAGAGGATTTTTCGAAAATCAGTCCGAGCGTTTTCCCTTTTAGCGGCTGATAGGTTTCTCCGTTTTTGTGCTTACGCTTAATTTCAATGGCGAGATCAATTAAATACTGGATTTCCTCTGAAGAGTAATCGTCCAGTTCCAGGAAGTCCCGCCCCTTCAAATTCATCTGCTGCAGTGCGCCGCCCTGGCTCATGCTATCGTCTCCTTTTGTACTCTAGTCTAGGATGATTTGGCCTTTACACTAAGCCACATGCTCCCGAATCAATTCAGCAATCAATGTTACAGCCTGATCTATTTCGTCTTTCGTTACATACAAGTTAGGCAACAGACGAATCACGTTCGGTCCTGCTGTAATGAACAGAATCCCCTTCTTCTGTCCTGCCAAAACAAGCTCCGCTACCGGTTCTGCACACTCAATACCGACCATCAGACCTTTTCCACGGATATCCTTTACAAAAGGACTATCTCCAAGCTGCTTTTGCAGACTATGGAAAAGGTAATCTCCCATCTCAGCTGCACGTTCTGGTAGCTTGTCATCAATAATCGTTTCAATAGTAGCTTGAACCGCTGCCATAGCAAGTGGCGTACCTCCAAAGGTAGAACCATGACTGCCCGCTGTGAACGCTTCACGCAAATATCCTTTGCCTAGCATCGCACCCACAGAGAAACCACTGCCCAGTCCTTTCGCCAATGTAAAGATATCCGGCTCTATACCATAATGCTCAAAGGAAAACAGTTTGCCCGTCCGTCCCATACCTGTTTGTACCTCGTCAATGATCAGCAGCAAACCATGCTCGCGGCACAGCTTTGTGATCACATCTACGAAAGCAGGGTCTACCGGATACATGCCACCTTCGGCCTGCACCATTTCCAGCATAATTGCCGCCGTATGCTCACTGATGGCTGCTTCAAGCGCCGTCTGATCATGAAGCGGAACACTTTTGAACCCAGCAGGAAGCGGTAAAAAACCCTCTTTAACTTTGTCCTGACCCGTAGCAGTCAAGGTTGCCAGCGTCCGTCCGTGAAAGGATTGCGTGAACGTAATGATTTCGTAGCGACCAGTCTGCTTTACCTTCTGGTGGTAACGACGCGCCAGCTTAATTGCAGCTTCGTTCGCTTCGGCCCCGCTGTTGCAGAAAAACACAGCATCCGCGCTGCTATTTGCTGTCAGCAAGGCAGCGGCTCGTTCTTGCCCCGGAATATGAAACAGATTGGATACATGCCACAGTTCATCGATCTGTTTTTTCAATCGCTCAGCTACTGCTTGAGGCGCATGGCCGAGATTGGTAACGGCAATGCCTGACATGAAATCCAGATAACGCTTGCCCTGATCATCCCACAGCCAGCTTCCTTGTCCTTTTACCAGTGTAAGCGGGTATCTTGCGTAGGTTGGAAAAAGAGAGCTTTCTGTCTGCGCTTTTGCCGACACCTTTTCCGTTTGCACTCCGCTTCCATCCGTACTTGGCATTTCCTCGCTCACCAGCGTATTCGGTTCCTTACTCATTATGTTCACGCTCCTTTATCGTTTGGTTATATAGGTCAAGCTATATATTGTAATTACTGCATACGCACGATGCGTGTTCCAATCGATTCTCCGCCCAGCACACGGCTTAGTACCTGCGGTTCGCTACCGTTCACAATGACGACTTCCTTCACTTTGCCGTGGATACAGGCAATAGCCGCTCTCACTTTCGGGATCATACCACCGTATATTTCACCTGTGCTGATCATATCCTCAATCTCCTGTACAGTGATAGAGTCCAGCACTCTCTTTTCTCCGCCATACTTCTTCAATATGCCTGGTACATCTGTAACGACGATCATCCGACTGACCCCCAGATGAGAGGCTACCGCACCCGCCGCTGTATCCGCATTAATGTTGTAACGCTGACCCGATCGATCAATCCCGATGGGTGCAATAACAGGCATATAGTCCATATCCAGTACACCTGTAATAATCGAGGCTTGAACGGATGTTACCTCTCCGACCCAACCGACCTCAGCGGCATTCGACACAGGCTTGGCTTCGATTAAATAGCCATCACTGCCTGACAACCCCAACGCTCGGCCCCCATGCATCCCTATTCTACGTACAATCTGCTTGTTAATGCTGCCTGCCAGTACCATTTCCACGACATCCAACACAGGTTCGGTCGTTTTGCGTAATCCATGAATAAACTCCGTTTCGATCCCCAGCTTCGCCAAGTTGTCGGAAATCGCAGGGCCACCGCCATGTACAATGACAGGTTGAAGACCTTCCGACTGCAAACGCGCCAAATCTTCAAAAAAGGAATCAGGTAACGCAGCCAGCGTACTTCCTCCGCATTTCATCACAAAATTACGACGTGCCACTCCCGCATGATTCGCTTGATCCGCGTGTTCCACTGCCGATTGCATATCATCTCTCCTTTTCTTCTCTGCATATCCGTGCCATTTTTAAATGATGCTGGGCTTACATCCGCTCGTTGCTTCTAACAACTACTATCCTTATTCAATCCGTATTTTATTCTGGTACCTATGTCCGATAAGCAGCGTTAATCCGCACATAATCATAGGTTAGGTCACAGCCCCACGCTGTAGCGATTCCGTTCCCGTGTTGCAAATCAACAATAATTTGCACCGTATCTCCCCGCAAATAGGCTAGCGCCTCTTCTTCGTCAAAAGCGACCGGACTCGATTGGCTTAGCACAACAATATCACCCAAGCGAATATCTACCGTATCTGGATTAACAGGTTCTCCGGCACGCCCTACGGCCGCAATAATCCGTCCCCAATTCGCATCTGCTCCGAAAACGGCCGACTTGACCAGACTGGACCCAACCACTGTCTTGGCTATTGCTTGGGCGGACGCATCGCTTACCGCTCCGCTTACAGACACCTCTACCAGCTTCGTAGCACCCTCTCCATCGCGAGCAATTGCCTTCGCCAGCTCTCGGCAGATATAGGTGAACGCCTCGGCAAAAGCGTCCCAATCGGGATGCCCTACGTGCAGCTCACGGTTGCCAGCCAGTCCGCTCGCCATGGCGATTAGCATATCGTTCGTGCTCGTATCCCCATCCACCGTAATCATATTAAAGCTGGTATCCGTTGCCTGCTTTAATAGTTGATGAAGCGCCGTCTGTCCGATCACTGCATCACAGGTCATAAAAGCGAGCATCGTTGCCATATTCGGATGTATCATGCCCGATCCCTTGGCCGCCCCGGCGATGTGTACGGTCACACCGTCCACCTCAACCGCCACACACGCTTCCTTTTTAACCAAATCCGTTGTCAGAATGGCTTGGGTAAATTGCTCCGCTCCATCGTTTGCCCCGTTCATACGGTCAGGTAAGGAGGATATTCCGCCAAGCACACGATCCATTTTCAAATGCTCGCCGATCACGCCCGTCGAGGCGACGGCTACATTGCTCTCAGCAACACCCAGTTCACGAGCCGCAGCCGAACGCATAGCGTAGGCATCCTGCTCTCCTTGCTGTCCTGTGCAGGCATTGGCGTTCCCGCTGTTCACCACTACTGCCTGCAATCGACCATCTGCCAAGCTCTCGCGGGTCACCTTCAGCGGTGCAGCTTGAAACACATTGGTGGTGTACACCGCAGCAGCTGTCGCCTCTACCTCACAACGAATCGCGCCCATATCGTTGCGGTTCGAATTTTTTAGTCCGCAGTGTAATCCCCCGGCTGTAAAGCCACGCGGAGTTACAATGTTCCCCCCGTTTACTACTGTAAACTCTACTTTGCCCATAATTATGTGCCCTCGTTCGCAACATATTCGATGAATGGCAGCTGCCTGTATTCGAAATTCCGCTCGCTGACGTTTCCTGCATCTTGTTGCGGTTACTTGCTACTTACGGATATACCGGTATGAAGCCCAGCCCGAGGTTCTCCTCCCATCCCATCATCAAATTTAAATTCTGAATCGCCTGTCCAGCTGCACCCTTCACAACATTATCAATGACAGAAATAATCGTAAGACGCCCGGTTCGGGCATCTGCTGCAAAACCGATGTCGCAGTAATTCGAACCCAATACTTCCTTCGTTGCTGGCCATATACCTTCGCCACGTACACGGACAAAAGGATGCCCTTTATAATAATCCCGGTATAACCCGATAAGATCCTGATCTGTATGGTCACCCTTCAGCGTGACATAAATTGTACTCATAATTCCTCGGGTCATTGGAACAAGTTGTGTCGTAAACGTAATCGTAACGTCCTCGCCCGCAATATCACCTAGTACCTGTTCGATCTCAGGGATGTGCTGGTGCTTATTCACCTTATAAGCCTTGAAATTCTCGTTCATTTCCGCATAATGCGAAACAAGACTTGTTCCCCTACCCGAGCCGGATACACCGGATTTGGCATCCACAATCAGCGACCGATGGTCAATCCAATCCGCTTTCAGCGCAGGAATAATCCCCAGCAATGTTGCGGTCGGATAACAGCCTGGATTTGAAATAAAAGAAACGCCCGCCAGCTTTTCTGCATACACCTCACTGAGTCCGTATACCGCTTGCTTGAGATACTCGGGTGAAGCCGCAGGCTTTTTATACCATGCTTCATACGTTTCCCCGCTTCGAAGCCTGAAGTCCCCGGAAAGGTCAATGACTTTCAGTCCGGCATCAAGAAGCTGCGGCACTAACTTGGTACTAACGCCCGATGGCGTAGCAGTGAAAACCAGATCGGCCTTGGCAGCAATTTCGTGGACTTCGACACCGTCCAAATCCTGCACCACAATGTCCGTTAGATGTGGAAACCCGTCACTGATTGGGACACCCGCGCTGGACGAAGAAATAACAGATACAATCTCTACTTGCGGATGATGAACCAAAAAACGAATCAGCTCCACCCCGCCATACCCGGTGGAACCGACAATTGCCACTTTTAACTTGCTGCTCACAGACCTTCCTCCATTCCGTTCTTATGAAATATGTATTATTATACGACTCTATTCATATAAATACAACACCTCATGTCATGTTATTCCTCCAAATTTAAAATATGCGCTCTTGTCTATTCTTTTGACGGACAAGCTGTACGAGCTATAATAAAGGAAATAAAAAATAGACAGAGAGTCTCTTGAATACAGTCTGCCGTTTTGCATAAAGAAAAGGGGGGGATATTCCCTTTAAATTATCTCATATATTGGTATTCATCTCGATTGGCCGTTTGCTGCACTTTATGAACTTGTTGAACATGAAGGGAGTCACATGGGCTGCATCTAGTGAATCTGCGCAGAGGAGCCGCTGAAGCGGATAATTGGGGTCGAAAATAAACTTAAACGTTAGGGGTGCTACACATCGAAACATATACAGCGAATATCGTTATAGATGCAAAGGCAAAGTTAGGCGAGGGTCCCAGCTGGGATCAGCGGTTTCAGCGTTTATTTTGGGTCGATATTGAAGGTTTTCAATTGCATATCTATGATCCTTCTACGTGCACAGATCGTACAATAGAGGTTGGTGAACATATTGGTGCAGTTGTACCTTATCTCAAAAATAAAGTGATCGTAGCGCTGATTAGCGGTCTATATTGTTTGGATATTGAGACAGGGGCCAAAGTATTGATCCATGATCCTGAGGAAGGTAAACTAGGTAATCGTTTTAATGACGGAAAATGCGATCCTACAGGACGTTTTTTAGCAGGAACAATGAGCCTAAATGGCGAACACGCGCAAGGAGCATTGTATAGTCTGAGCACAAAAGGCAATGTCTCCTTACTGGTTGATAAAGCTTCCATATCTAATGGATTAGCCTGGAGCGCAGATCATCGTACAATGTATTACATTGATACTCCAACATTGGAGGTCGTCTCCTTCGATTACGATGTGGCACAAGGCACGATTAGGAATAAGCAACTGGTGGCTAGATTGGATGAAAGTGAAGGGTATCCAGATGGCATGACAATCGATGCAGAGGGCATGTTGTGGGTCGCGCGATGGGGTGGTAAACGTGTCTCCCGTATCCATCCTGCTCATGGAGAAGTGATTGCTGAGGTGTCACTCCCCGTCAATTGTGTGACTTCGTGTGCTTTTGGCGGTGAACATCTGGATGAGTTATATATTACGACTGCTCAAGATAATGATAGTGCCGATCAATCATTAGCAGGCGGTCTATTTATGGTCAAAACAGGGGTAAGAGGAACGCTAACCTCGTATTTCAATCAAGGACAACCGGCAAATTGGCTTGAACGATTAGTAAAAAGAATCTAGTAAAGCTATTCTAAAAGAGAGAGGAGCCTACTACATTAGTGGGCTCTCCTGCATTGATTCAGTTAAGAGCAAGTCTCAGACAGGCCCCTTTGTTTTAGCTTTCCTTCTTAAACCCTTCACCCAATACCTCACGAGTATTACTAATAATCACAAAAGCTTCCGGGTCTACCAAGCGGACGAGCGTCTTGAGGCGAGTTACCTCGTTTTGTCCGACTACAACCATAAGAACAGGACGTTCTTCGTTCGTGTAACCGCCCCGCCCTGCCAGCTCTGTCAATCCTCGGTCCAAATCCTGCAAAATAGCCTGCGTGATCGTTTCTTTCTGATTGGATATGATGTAAGCTACTTTGGAGTAGCTCAGTCCCATTTCCACAGCATCAATGACCTTACCAGTTACAAACAAGCCAATCAACGCATACAGCGCACGTTCCGGCGAGAGGGCGAAACCAGCCAGTGTAATCACCGTGCCATCCATCAACATGACACAGAGAGAAAGACTAAAGCCCGTATACTTTTGAATAATCTGCGCCAAAATAGCCAGTCCACCCGTCGAGCCCCTGCCCCGAAATACAGTGCCCAAACCCAATCCTACTCCGATTCCACCATATAGCGAAGCCAGCAACGGATTTGTTGTCGGAACTGCCCAGTCCTTCGTCACATAAACGAATAGCGGCAGCATAATACTTCCCAGCAGGGAACGCAACCCGTATTTTTTCCCTAACAGCAGTACCCCTGCTATAAATAACGGAATATTCATTCCCCACTGCGTATAGGCTGGTTCCAGGCCAAACAGGTCCTCACCCAAGATAGACAAGCCCGATACACCCCCGGATGCAATCCGGTTTGGAAGCAAGAACATGTTAAAGGTCAGCGCTGTAATGAAAGAGCCGAGTATAATCAGCAAAATGTCGGTCACGTTGCGTGCGGGTCCGCTGGCGGCAATCAGAGGCTTGCGGCGTCTTCGGCGGGCAGCGGGGGGATTCAATTGAGACATCATTCGTGTTCTCCTTTAGTTAAAAATACCGTTACACAAAAATTCCTACAGTCCGCAGGCACATGGTCTGCAGACTGTAGGAAAACGTACAGGCTATTATTCTGCGTCCAGCTTAATTTGGCTGCGCAGGTAACCATCGATGAACGGATCGAGATCGCCATCCATGACAGCTCCTACGTTGCCAGTTTCCACGCTAGTACGATGATCCTTAACCATGCTGTATGGATGGAACACGTAGGAGCGAATTTGACTTCCCCATGCAATATCGGACTGTTCTCCGCGGATTTCGTCCAATTGCTGACGCTGCTCTTCGATCTTACGCTCGTAGAGCTTGGAACGGAGCATCGTCATTGCCTGCTCACGGTTCTTGATCTGGGAGCGCTCATTTTGACAAGTTACAACAATGCCGGAAGGAAGATGCGTAATTCGAACGGCTGAGTCGGTCGTATTAATATGCTGACCACCTGCACCGCTGGCCCGGTACGTATCAATTTTAAGATCCTCTGTCCGGATCTCAACGTCCACATCATCCGCAATTTCCGGTACGACATCGCAGGATACGAACGACGTATGCCGACGACCCGAGGAATCAAATGGAGAAATGCGAACGAGACGATGCACGCCTTTTTCTGCTTTGAGGTAGCCATAAGCATTATAGCCCTTGATCAGCAGCGTTACACTTTTGATCCCTGCTTCATCACCCGCAAGGTAATCCAGCGTTTCTACCTTAAAACCGCGTTTTTCTGCCCAGCGTGTATACATCCGTAGCAGCATTTGACCCCAGTCCTGCGACTCGGTTCCACCCGCCCCCGGATGCAACTCCAAAATGGCATTAAGCTTGTCATATGGCTGATTCAAAAGCAATTGGAGTTCAAACTCTTGAAGCTTGCTCAGCAAAGATCTGATACTATTTTCAATTTCTCCAGCCAGTGTTTCGTCGCCTTCCTCATCAGCTAGCTCAGCCATCATCCCCGCATCCTCATATTCCTGACGGAGCTGTTCATAGCTGTCTACAGAAGACTTAACCGCGTTCATTTCCGCGATCACGGCTTGAGCTTTATCGTTATCATCCCAAAAATCAGGCGCAGCCATCTTTTCCTCAAAGTTTGAGATCATTTCCTGTTTGAGATCTAAGTCAAAGAGACCCCCTAAGGTTTGTTAGTTTCTTGCCTATTTCTCTTAAATCATGTTTTACATTTGGATCAATCATGATGACATTCTCCTTTTAATATAGGGTTAGGGGAGTAAAAGCGTTGTGAGTTACGGCTGATGGGTAGGCGCTGCGCGAATGATTTGATCTTACGATCGCTGGCGCTTCTCCAGATTCAAATCCTCCGCTTCGCTGCCGACCGCCGTAGAGTCAAACGACTTTTAAATTATCGGCTCTGGTATGTGAGCCGAGTCAAGAACTGAATTAACTGACAAACAAGCAGAGACCAGCTTGCTTGTCATAATTGTTTAAAAAGAATTGAGATCAAGCTAGCCATTCATCAATGTTCAAACTGATCCTCCAACAGAGACCTATAAGTTGAAAACATCAGTCTCACCCCTGTATGGCACAAAATGGCCGACGGTCAGTGGTTGAACTGCCGCCTGCCATTATATGCACTGCAGGGAATAGTGTATCTCAAGATCTCTCCCTTAATTTCAATCCGTTATTTTCTACGCGGACGCGAAGGAGCGGATTTCTTTTTAGGAGCCGCAGGTTCACCACTCGTCGAGATTTTGTCTTCGTCGATGACAGCCTGACGCTCTTGATTGGATTCGATTTGTGCTTTCATGATGTATGTGGCTACTTCCTCTTGGATGCTAGCAATCATAGCATGGAACATTTCGAAACCTTCAAATTGATATTCGCGCAGCGGATCGGTACCGCCGTAAGCACGCAAGTGAATACCTTGACGCAATTGATCCATAGCATCAATATGGTCCATCCATTTGCTATCGACTGCACGCAATACGATAACCTTCTCGAACTCGCGTACCATATCTTCGCCAATCATTTCTTCACGGCTGTGGTATCTGTTGGTAACTTTCTCGAAGATCATATCCACGATCTCCTCTTTTTCCTTGCCCCACAGGTCATCACGCGTAAGTGTATTTTCCTCAAGCAGGTTGTTGTTCACATACTCTGCTACTTCTTCAAGCTCCCAGTTTTCAGGAATGTCATCGCCGCAATGAGCTTCCACTACGCGCTCAATGACAGGCTTGATCATGTCGAACACAATTTCCTTGATGTTCTCTGATTCCAGCACCTCACGGCGTTGCTTGTAAATAATAGCACGCTGCTGGTTCATTACATCATCATACTGGAGAACAACTTTACGCTGATCAAAGTTGTTGCCTTCGACACGTTTTTGAGCTGATTCGATAGCACGTGTAATCATACGGCTCTCGATAGGTTGGTCTTCCTCGAAGCCCAAACGCTCCATCATACTCAGCACGTTGTCCGCACCAAAACGCTTCATTAACTCATCGCCCAGCGATAAGTAAAACTGTGTGGAGCCCGGATCACCCTGACGTCCTGCACGTCCGCGAAGCTGATTATCAATACGACGGGATTCATGACGTTCTGTACCGATGATGTGCAAACCACCGAGTTCTGATACGCCTTCGCCCAGTACGATGTCAGTACCGCGTCCAGCCATGTTGGTAGCGATGGTAACTGCGCCAGCTTCACCTGCACGGGAAATAATCTCAGCTTCCTCAGCATGATACTTGGCGTTAAGCACTTTGTGACGAACGCCTTTGCGTTTCAGCATTTCAGAAAGAAGCTCCGAGTTTTCAATAGAAACCGTACCTACCAATATCGGTTGGTTCTTTTTGTTGCGCTCCAGGATTTCATCCACCACTGCATGGAATTTGCCTTTTACGCTCTTGTATACAACGTCAGGCATATCTACACGCTGGTTAGGCCGATTCGTTGGAATTTGGAGTACTTCCAGACCATATATTTTTTTGAATTCTTCTTCTTCTGTTTTCGCTGTACCCGTCATCCCCGCCAATTTGCGGTACATACGGAAATAGTTTTGGAATGTAATCGTCGCTAGCGTCATGCTTTCATTTTGTACAATGATGTTTTCCTTCGCTTCAATGGCTTGATGCAGACCATCACTGTAACGGCGTCCAGCCATCAGACGACCTGTAAACTCATCGACAATCAGGACCTCACCGTCAGCTACGACATAGTCCACATCCAAACGCATAATAGCATTAGCCTTCAATGCCTGTACAATGTGGTGATTGATTGTAACACTTTCCTGATCGTACAAGTTGTCGAGACCAAAGAAATTTTCAGCTTTGGATACGCCGTTTTCGGTCAAAGCAACCGACTTCACCTTAATATCCAGAGTGTAATCTTCTTCAACACTCAGGCTCTTCACAAAACGGTCAGCCGCGAAATACAGCTCTGTCGATTTCTGAGCTTGTCCTGAAATAATCAATGGCGTGCGGGCTTCATCGACGAGAATAGAATCGACTTCATCAATGATACAGAAGTACAACGGACGTTGTACCATCTGCTCTTTGTAAAGCACCATATTATCACGCAGATAATCGAACCCGAACTCGTTGTTTGTACCGTACGTGATGTCACAAGCATAGGCTGCCTGCTTGGCGGCATGATCCATATTGGCCAAATTCAGCCCTACGGACATTCCCAGGAAGTTATATATCTGTCCCATTTCTCCGCTGTCACGTTGCGCCAAATAGTCATTGACCGTAACCACGTGCACGCCTTTGCCCAACAGAGCATTCAAATAAACCGGCAGTGTTCCTACCAGTGTTTTACCTTCACCGGTTTTCATCTCGGCAATTTTACCTTCATGCAGCGCAATACCACCGAGCATCTGTACGTCATAATGACGTTTACCCAGCACCCGCTTGGACGCTTCGCGAACCGTTGCAAAAGCTTCCGGCAAAATTTCTTCAGCCGTAGTCCCTTGTTCGACCCGAGCTTTAAATTCTGCCGTTTTCGCTTGCAACTCCTCATCCGAGAGCTTTTCGAAATCCGGCTCTATCTTATTGATCAGTTCAACCGTCTTCATTAAACGCTTGACGTCACGTTCATTGGTATCTCCGAAGATTTTCTTAACAATTCCTAGCATGGTTTACCCCTTTCGCGCAAAACAATTAATAGAATCAATTTCACAATAAGAAAGGGTCCATGATGAAATTGATTCCCGATATGTTTGACAGGCCCGGCTGTACCAGCCCATCGTGCGATGTTCTTTGCATAAATTGTAACAGTTTGTAGGACATGCCGCAACACAAGCAGCCTCCAGATTTGCATCCGGTTAAAGATACCAAAACAATTGACGCACGAAATACACAACTTCGTTACGCTTATCCAAGTTAAAATTTCCTTACATTTACAAAAAAAACATATAAAAGAGCCCTATCCCGCCAGGTTCGCAAGGATAAGGCTCGTGTTGTTTTCATTTTCCTAATATCCATGAAGCATGCTTCAATCGAAATCGTTCTATTCATTTTAAAATGTGAAAAGTTCCTACTTCACAGGCTATTCTCGTTCGATCAGACCGTATTTACCATCATTGCGCTTGTAAACTACGTTAACTTCTTCGTTGTCAATATTGGAAAACACAAAGAAATTATGTCCAACCATGTTCATTTGAAGAATAGCTTCTTCCACATCCATAGGTTTCAATAAGAAACGCTTGGTGCGGACGACTTCCAGCTCATCCAGTTCTACATCCTCATCTTCAGCAACAGCCACGCCACCTGCCGGATCTTCCACAAAAAGGGTTTTCAAACTGCCTTCCTGACGGAATTTACGGTTTAGCTTGGTTTTGTGCTTGCGAATTTGCCGTTCAAGCTTGTCTACCACGGCATCAATGGATGAATACATGTCATCGCTCTCGTCTTCGGCACGGAGTACAAGCCCCGGCAAAGGAATGGTTACTTCTACAGTGTGCAAATCTCTGGTTGTGCTTAACGTTACACTTCCATCAGACGTCGGGGGTGCATCGAAATACTTTTCAAGTCTGCTGAATTTCTTATCAACGTAGTCCTTCAAAGCGTCGGTAACCTCGATCTGTTGACCTCGTACTGTTAAGTTCATAGGGCACGCCTCCTTTGCTCCTTCAGTATAGCACATATGTTAACGCCAAGTAAAAAAAGAGACCAACATTTCGAAGCTATTTTACAAAATTCTTCTTTTTTCGCTAAAACGCTTCCGATAACGTCATTCTTTGAAAACAGGTATGTTTAAAATTGACTTGCATACATATGTGAATAATGAGTGCATATATAAATATTGCCCCGCTGACGTCACGACAAACAACTATTTTGGGCTTCATGCTAAGCTATTTTATCGAAAAGGGGGTGACCTTTTCCCTCTGGATTAGGTACATGGGCTTGTGCGATATGCAAGGCCTGGTTATAACGCAGGCAATTTATACGAAAGGATTATTACACCCAGCCTAGCTGGCTCTTCCTATACGGAAATCCTAAGATAACGGATTTGGAAGAGATGGAAAGTAGGAAGCTAATCCATGGCTTTTATTCAGCGTTACGTAACGAACCAGACGGGGGCTGTCACCTTTATAGGGAATACACTTGGGCTGGCACGCTCTAATTCGGTAGGAGTGCCGGGAACAGCGACCAGCATTGGCGCGTTCATCACAACTAATACAGCCTCTCGCTTCGGTACGTATCCATTTGGCACGACTTCTACCTTTACCAGTAACTCATCGACAGCATTCCTTGTGCTCCCTGCGGGCAGTACGGTGCTGTATGCTGAGCTTATTTGGGGAGGAAGTTATGCCAACGGCAGTACCAATGTATTGTCCAGCACCAGCAACCCTGTCACATTTCAGACACCTGCTTTATCTACTACGGTCAGTCCTGAATCTGCAACATCGGTCAACGTCACTAGTCTCAGTACCTATGTGAGAACAGCGAATGTCACAAATCTGGTCATTCAAGGTGGCGCTGGTGCGTATACGGTCGGAAATGTGACGGGCACCATCACGGTTCCCGATTCCACCAACACCAACCATGCCGGCTGGACGCTGGCTGTGGTGTACAATAACCCGTCTCTGCCCTTCCGCAACCTGTCGCTACGTGTTGGTGGTGAAGGGGTCAGTACCGCTACAGGCTCGGTCAATGTAGTGGTGAGCGGCTTTGCCACACCTGTGCAGGGGACTTTGCGTGGTAGGGCGCTGATTAGCGCCCAAGAGGGTGACGTGGACATTACGGGTGACCGTGCGTTGTTTGGACCTACCACATCGAGTTTGACTGCGCTGTCTGGGCCTAATAATTTTTCGACTAATTTTTTCGCTTCCCAAATTAACGGAGACGACGGTACATTGGTCACGACGGGGACCTTCGGTACAACTAATGCCGTGAATGGAGCACCTGGAACGCAGGTCACGGGTGGACGGCAAGGTTGGGACATTACCAATGTCGATATTTCCTCCACGCTGCTCAATAGCCAAACCACAGGTGTCCTCCAGCTGACAACAAATGGTGACATTTACACTGTAAATGCCAATGCCATTCAAATTGATATCAATGCTCCACTGGTGACCCTGACCAAAACTGCCAGCTCTACAGGCTTGGTTATTGGCGATACTGTGACCTATACGGTTAACATTTCGAATACGGGGCTCGTCAGTGCTTCCAACACAGTACTTACCGATACCATACCAGCTGGGGCTACCTTCGTACCCGGCAGTGTTGTTGTCGCGGGCACAGCCCAGCCAACAGCCAATCCCGCTACAGGTATCACAGTGAGCAGTGTAGCTCCTGCTTCCACGGTGACCATTACATTCCGTGCAACCGTCACTTCATTGCCAGCAAACACCCAGCTGGGCAATCAAGCATCGGCATCCTTTTCCTTCCAAACCGTGCCTGGAGGACCTGTCATTTCTGGCAACGTTCCGTCCAACACTGCCAGTACACCAATCTACCAACCTGTTATTGGAATTGTTAAAAGTGCCAATACAACGGCTGCTACAGTTGGAGATACGATTACGTACACGTTTCAGATATCCAACACGGGCAGCATTGCTGCAAATCTCAGCTTTTCGGAGAGCATTCCCGCCGGATCATCCTTCATACCGGGCAGTGTGACCATTGGTGGTTCTTCCGTGCCTGCTGCCAATCCCGCTACTGGTTTTTCAGTAGGAACGATTAATACAGGTGCTACTGTACCCGTGACCTTCCAGGCCCTCGTCAACGCGGTTCCCGCCTCTGGTAATTTGACCGATCAGGCGGCTTACACGTATACCTTCACACCGCCTGACGGACGTATATTGAACGGAAGCGGGACGTCCAACACGCTCACCATTCCCGTATCCTCACCAAATGTGACCGTGACAAAAGCCTCTTCCCTGGCGGCAGCCGCAGTCGGAGAGACTGTTCAATTTACCATAACCGCCACAAACAACGGAATCGCCAATGTGACCAATGTAGTCGTTACCGATCCGCTGCCAAGCGGAGTTGCCTTTGTACCTGGTAGCGTCACCGTGAACGGAACTGCTTCTGCGACTGCTACACCTGTGAACGGTATTCCGATCGGCACTTTAGCTCCAGGCGCATCGGTTACGGTTGTATTTCGGGCAGCCATTAATTCTCTACCTTCTCCTGCACAAATCAACAATCGTGCAACTGTCAGCTTCACTTCCGGGGCCTTTACCGGATCATCTTTGTCCAATCTTGTAACCATACCTGTCGTTATTGCAGCGCCGACGATTACCAAAAGCGCCAGCTCCAACCGTGCCAGCGTTGGCGGGACGATTACTTATTCATTTCTCATCGCTAATACCGGAACAGCCGTATTAAACACGACCTTGACGGAAACTGTACCGACAGGCTCCACCTTTATTCCCGGAAGCGTCATTGTTGGCGGGTCCTCAGTGCCAGGCGCCAATCCTAATACGGGAATTTCAGTAGGCACCGTAAACCCTGGTGCACAAATTACAGTCTCATTCCGGACGACAGTGGATTCGCTACCACCCGGGGGTGGATTAAACGATCAGGGCCTGCTCCAATATTCATATCAGTTGCAAGACGGAAGAACCCTGTCGGGCTCGCTTCTCTCCAATATTGTTTCCGTATCGATTTCTCTTCCCAACGTAGCAGTAACCAAGTCTGCGGGATTCACATCCGTTAGTGTTGGCGAAACGCTGACCTACAGCGTGAACGCCGTTAATAACGGAATTGACCCCATCACAAACACCGTGATTACCGATCCACTCCCCGGCAGCGTGTCATTTGTGCCCGGAAGCGTAACCGTCGGTGGTTCACCTGTGAGCACAGCCGACCCAAGAAGTGGCATTCCAGTCGGCACCATTGGCGCAGGCGCATCCGTGCAGGTGTCCTATGCCGTGCTAGTCAATGCCGTTCCATCCGTGCAGCCGCTGCAAAACACAGCCAGTGTCAGCTTCACCAGTGGTGCTTTTACCGGAACATCCCAGACAAATACCGTCTCTGTGCCGGTTTATCAGCCTCGTATCAGTGTGGTCAAATCTGCAAATACAACAGCAGCTACGATAGGCGACACGATTCTGTACACATTGTTAGTCACGAACAGCGGCAACTATAATGCTTCTGTAACGCTGACAGATGCTATTCCTGCCGGGTCCACATTTATGGAGAACAGCGTGGTAATCAATGGCGTTAGTCAGCCCGGAGCCAGTCCAGCAGCAGGTATTTTCATCGGAACCGTGTCGCCGCAAAGCCCTATCACACTGACATTCCAAACTGTAGTGGCTACCCTTCCAACACCATCCCAACTGACAGACCAGGCCACCGCCGCCATTTCCTTTACCTTGCCCGATGGGCGAGTGCGAACAGATAGCACATCGTCCAACGTGTTATCCATTCCCGTGTCTGCGCCGAATGTGTCCATTTTGAAGACTGCAGACCGTTTCACCGCCATTCCGGGTGATTCGGTGTTATACACCCTGACCGTACTCAACAACGGAATCCAGACCGTGGGCAATGTGGTCGTTTCCGATCCTATCCCGGCCGGCTCTCAATTCACTGCCGGTAGCGTAACGCTGAATGGCTCCACAATAGCCAGTGGAGATCCGTCTTTAGGTATCGTAATTGGGAGCATTGCCGCTGGAGGGGGAGCTACAATCACTTTCAGGGTAACGGTATCCTCTCCATTACCAAGTCCGCCGCAGCTCACCAATCAATCGCGTGCCAGCTACACCAGCGGTGCTTTTTCAGGCGTATCAGTATCTAACCCAGTGACAGTGGCTTTGAACGCTCCGGTATTAAGCGTAAGCAAAACCGCAGAACCTATATCAGCCACAGTCGGGAACATCGTAACGTACTCTGTGACAGTAACCAACAGCGGTAATATTGCAGCTGCTGCCACATTGACAGACAATATCCCCGCAGGCTCAGCACTGGTACCGAACAGTGTGGTCGTCAACGGTGTTCCTGTTCCCGGTGCCAGTCCCGAAGCAGGTCTGTCTATTGGCTCCATTGCACCTGGAGCCGTGACTCAAACAACTTTTCAGGTGGTGATTACTTCCGTGCCTTTACCTCCCCAACTCACCGACCAGGCGAATATCAGCTTTTCCTTTCAACCGCCGGATGGCCGGATTGTTAACGGCAATGTTTCGTCCAATATTGTCACAATTCCTGTATCGTCACCCAATGTACAGGTAAGCAAAAGCGCCTCGGTAGCTGATGCCGTTCCTGGGGATACGATAACCTATACCATTACAGCTACCAATAGCGGAGTCCAAACCGTGACGGATGTTCGGGTAAACGATACGATCCCGTCGGGCTCCACTTTTATTCCTGGCTCGGTTATTGTAAATGGAACGACATTGCCGTCAGCCAGCCCCTTAACGGGGATTCCAATCGGTTCCATCGCTGCTGGTGCGTCAACAACCGTCACCTTTTCCGTATCTGTCAACAGCCTGCCTGACCCACCTCAGCTGAGTGATCAGGCTACAGTTTCTTTTACCAGCGGTACACTGAATTTCACATCACTCTCCAACACTGTTGTCATCCCTGTTTACCAGCCTATTGTCAGTCTTGTTAAAACTGCAAATACGAGTCAAGCAACGGTAGGCGACACCGTAGTCTATACACTCACTGCTCAAAATACAGGTAATCTAGCAGCGACCGCCACATTCACCGATGCTATTCCATCTGGTTCCTCCTTTATACCGAATAGCGTCACCGTGAACGGTCTGCCTGTTGCTGGAGCCAATCCCCAATCAGGGGTATTGGTCGGAAACATTGCAGCGGGGGCTTCTGTCGCCCTTACCTTTCAAGTGGTCATTAACGCTGTCCCTGCTGGCCTGGGTCTGTTAAATCAAGGTTCGGCCACATTCACCTTCCAGCCACCTGACGGTCGCACATTAAATGGAAGCGCACAATCGAATCCGGTGTTCATTCCCGTATCCAATCCGAATGTCACCGTGACCAAAACGGTCAATCAGACCTCTGTAGCCTTCGGCGATACCATTACGTATACCATTAACGCAGTAAATAGCGGTATTACACCCGTAACGGGAACTGTCTTTATCGACCCGATTGCTGATGGCACTACTTTTATACCTAACTCCGTACAAGTCAATGGTGTCACTATACCGGGAGCCAACATCGCCACAGGCGTATCCGTAGGCACTATCCCTACTGCCAGCTCAGTAACGGTCACCTTCCAGGCAACGGTAACATCCTTGCCAGCGTCAGGTTTGTCAACGGATCAGGCAACGGTCTCCTTTAATTCCGGGGCTTTCGCAGGTCAATCCGCCTCGAATCAGGTCAGCCTGCCTGTATTTCAGCCAATCTTGAATGTGACCAATACCCTCAGTGCAGATCGTGCAACCGTAGGGAATACACTTGGCTTTTTCATCACTGTAACCAATACCGGCAACGCGCCCGCAGAAACGGTCGTGCTTGATCTGTTGTCCAGCTCGCTTAGTCTGAATCAAAATAGCGTACTGGTCAACGGTTCGCCCATTCCCGGAGCAGACCCGATTACAGGCATTAATATCGGTTCGGTCGCCCCAGGTGCGACGGTAACCGTCTCGTTTAGCGCCGTGGTCATATCAGTACCACCTGGCTCCATACTAACCAACCAGGCAACTGTGAGCTATACGTTCCAATTGCCCGATGGACGAACGCTGAGCGGAAGCGGAGCGGCCCTGCCTGTATCCATTCCGATCTCGTCACCGAATGTAACAGTCACGAAGGCAGCTGATGTGGCTGTCGCTGTCGTGGGTGATTCTGTCCCCTATGTCATAACTGCGTTCAATAACGGACTCGATCCTGTTACTAGCGTAATCGTCACGGATACCATTCCTTTTGGAACCGCCTTTGTCCCGGGCAGCGTTACAATTAATGGTACGCCTGTTGTTACAGCCAACCCACAAAACGGTATTCCTGTCGGAACGCTTGGAGCTGGTGGCGGAGCTACCATTCGCTTTTTGCTTAACGTACAATCTCTGCCGTCGCCAGCGTCCATTACCAATGAGGCGACCGTAAGCTTTACTTCAGGTGCATTTAATGGATTTTCGGTATCCAATCCCGTTACCATCCCTGTGTATCAACCGATCGTCACTGTAACTAAAAGCGCGGGAACGGGAAGAGCTACGGTTGGAGATACGGTAACCTATACATTCTCCGTTACAAACTCTGGAAACATCGGCGCAGATACCGTCCTTAGTGATCCCATCCCGGCAGGGGCTGCCTTTATCCCTAATAGTGTAGTGATCAATGGCACCGCCGCACCTGGCTCAGATCCAAGTGTTGGGATTCCATTAGGTATCATAGGTGCAGCTACGACCGTCACTCTGACCTTTCAGGCAGTCATTACCTCACTGCCCGCATCAGGTACATTGGTCAATCAGGCGACCGCAGCTTACAGCTATCAACCTCCAGATGGTCGTGTCCTGACTGGAAGTGCAGTATCTCCGTCCGTGACCGTCTCGGTCTCTTCGCCAGATGTGGACGTTATCAAAACAGCATCCGCTACAGATGCCGTAGTCGGAGATACCATTACGTATACTGTGATTGCTACGAATAACGGAATCAGTCAAGTCGTCAATGCCGTTGTATCTGATCAACTGCCGCCCGGCACCAGCTTTGTTCCAGGTAGCGTAACCGTAAATGGAACTTCTGTACCTGCTGCGTCACCAAGCTCCGGTATCCCTGTGGGCACCATTGCAGTAGGTGGTTCGGCAGCAGTTACATTCCAGGTCTCCGTCGTTAGTCTGCCGCAACCGCCGCAAATAACCAATCAAGCGACCGTCAGCTTTACTTCAGGCGCGTTGACCTCGTCTTCGCAATCCGATCCGGTTACCTTGCCCGTTTATCAGCCGATCATCGGACTGACCAAAACCGTCAATACCGTCAACACACAGATCGGATCAACATTGGTCTATACCCTGACGCTAACTAATACCGGAAATATTGCCGTTATACCTGTGCTGTCGGATAACATCCCCGCAGGTTCTGAACTACTGCCTAACAGCGTAGTCGTTAACGGCATCCTTGTCCCGGGAGCTTCGCCAGTTACAGGCATAGCACTCGCATCTCTGGCTCCTTCAGGCAGTATCGCGGTGAGTTTCCAAACCATCGTCTCGTCTCTGCCAACTCCGCCTATATTGACCGACCAAGGGCAAGCGGACTTTACCTACTCACCACCTGACGGTAGAGTACTGAGCGGTTCTGTCACATCGAATACAGTCAACGTTGCTGTGTCTGCACCTAATATTCAGGTGATTAAAACATCCAGCCTGGCAGCCGCTGTAGTCGGAGATACGATCAGATATACACTGAGCATCACGAATAGTGGCGTGGATTCAGTCACAGATACTGTTGTAACCGATACAATTCCTGCAGGTACCTCCTTCGTTCCGGGCAGTGTCCTAATCGACGGAGTAGCCTTCCCTAATGCCTCTCCGGTTGCTGGAATTGCCATCGGAAACGTCGCACCTGGAAATACATTCGTTGTCAGTTTCCAGACAACTGTCCAGTCTTTGCCGCAGCCACCACTGCTCACAGATATTGCAGCCGTCACGTTTACTAGCGGAACGTTCACTGGCACTGCCTTTTCCGATCCACTCATCGTACCTGTGTTCCAACCGTTAATTGCAATTACTAAAGCATCCAGCACTCTTAACGCCTCCGTCGGCGATACACTGACCTACACGATTACAGCCGTGAATAGCGGCAATATTACAGCAGCGCTTACCATCAGTGATAACATCCCGGCCGGATCGACTTTCCTTGCCAACAGTGTCAGCATTGCTGGCAGTCCGCAACCTGGATTGTCCATCGAAACTGGCGTTCCAGTTGGATCCGTGTTGCCAGGCGGAACGGTATCCGTAACGTTCCAAACCATTATCAATACACTGCCTAATCCACAGGTACTGGTCGATCAGGCATCAGGCTCATTCACTTTCCAACCACCAGATGGCAGAACTGTATCCGGATCTGCGGTATCCAATTCAGTTAGTATCTCTGTATCCTCACCAGACGTTAGCATTGTCAAAGGAACGGCGGCTACCGACGCCATTATTGGCGATATCATCACCTACACACTGGCTGTCTCCAACAATGGGATCAGTACAGCCAATAATATAGTGGTTTCAGATATGATTGCGGCGGGAAGCTCCTTTGTAAATGGCAGTGTTACCATAAACGGAACTTCCTTCCCTGATGGAAATCCTGGATTTGGTATTGCCATCGGTACGCTCGCTCCAGGAGCTGTTACTACTGTTACGTTCCAGGTTCGAGTCGATTTCTTGCCCACACCGGCACAATTAAACAATCAGGCATCCGTTAGCTTTACTAGCGGGGCATTTACTGGTAGCTCAACATCTAATGTAATAACCATTCCGGTCTTCCAGCCGATCCTGACAGCAGTCAAAACAAGCAATACCAATAATGCCACAGTCGGAGACATCATCACTTACACGATTGTCGTATCCAACACGGGTAACATTGCAGCCTCAACTACTGTAAGTGACAATATTCCGGACGGCTCTGTATTCCTTCCGAACACAGTCTCGATTAACGGCATTGCAGCTCCCGGTGCAAGCCCAGTTTCCGGCATCCCGACTCCAGCCATACCACCAGGACAATCGGCAACCGTCACTTTCCAAGTGCTGGTATCTTCCATCCCTGCAACCGTATTACTGGTCGATCAGGCTGAGGTAGACTATCGCTTTAATGCACCAGATGGGCGAGAGGCAGGCGGTTTCCATTTATCCAACATTGTTGAGGTTGCCGTGTCACCGCTAGACATCACATTAAGTAAAAGCGTAAGCTCACCTTTCGCCACTACTGGCGATACCTTGACGTATGAACTCGTGATCCTCAACGAGGATACGAATACCGTGCAAGATGCCCGTTTGCTGGATACTTTGCCAGAGGACATCGAGTTTATTACAGGTTCAGTTCAGATTAATGGATCTACGGTGACAGAAAGCGATCCCGGCACTGGCATATCTTTGCCACCGTTAGAAGCGAATACCAAGACTGTCATATCCTTTGATGTCCGTATCACAGCGACAGAACAGCCAGGACCGCGTACGAATCAGGCGCGCTTGTTACTCACGAATAGTGAAGAAGCGAGTGCCGTTTTGTCCAATGCTGTCACCATTGCCTTACTTCAGCCTGTGGTGAAACTGACGAAAATAGCCAGCACGGAGAGCGTACAGCCAGGCCAAAGCATCACCTATTCCATCGTCGCAGAAAATACGGGAAATATCGGTGCGTTTGGCTTGTTAACGGACTCATTGCCATCGGAGCTTTCTTTTGTTCCCGGCTCTGTTTCGGTTAATGGAATCCCTCAATATGGGGTCAGTCCAAGGCAAGGCATTGCCCTAGGTACCATCGCACCAGGAGAAAAAACGACTTCCGTCTTCTCCGCGCTTGTCGTTCGTGCCTCCGAGTCTGGCACACTGGTGAATCAAGCTTCACTGGCTTACTCCTACCAGCTGCCGGACGGACGAAGCACGAATCTGGTAACTGCTTCACCTTCTATCTCGGTTAAAGTAGCCCCTACTGCTAAAGGAGCCTTGTCAGCTGTGCTACGCACAACAGTATCTACTGTCGCATTAAGCGATGCTGTGCCTTATCAGCTGACTCTTGTTAACGATGGAGGCTCAGTCATTACCGATGTAGTGTTAGCCGATTACGTACCGATTGGAACCATCATAAACCCGGACAGCTTGAAAATTAACGGTTCTCCACCTGCTTCTAGCAAGCCGGGTGAACCATTATTTATCGGCAGCTTACAGGCGGGACAGACAATGGATGTATCCTACAGCGTGAACGTTCAGTCTCTGCCTCTCGGAGGACGTCTAAACAATAGCGTACGGCTCCAATATGCTGGCAATGAGGGTGCGAGCGAGGTTACCAGCAACACCGTGACTATAACTGTTTTTGATCCACAGCTTGCCGCAAGTATCTCTACGGAAAATACGGAGGGCATCGCAGGAGAAAGCCTTACTTATACGGTACTGCTCAACAACTTTGGCAACGTAACATCCGAAGTTACACTGCAAAATTTCATTCCTGCCGGGACTCTATTGATTCCTGCCAGCATACAGTTGAACGGTCAATCACTGTTGGGAACCGATCCTGCTGTCGGTGTTAGTCTGGGGTCTGTGGAACCTGGACAGTCATTGACACTGACTTATCAAGTGACCGTATCGGAGACGCCTCCATCTGGCTACATCGTAAATCAAGCTGCCTTTGCCTACTCGTTTACGTTACCTGGAGGAAGAGTCGTATCAGGGACATTGACTACGAATACCGTTACCATCCCAGTTGTATTCCCACTGCTCGAATTAGTTAAAAAAGTGAATACCACGGATGCCTCTGTAGGAGACATACTCACCTTCACCATTCAGATTACAAACAAAGGAGGAATTCCAGCACAGTATCCGCTGTTCACAGACCCGTTGCCGCATGGACTCATTTATGTACCCAACAGCCTAACTATCCAAGAAAAAGCACAGCCAGGCGCTAATCCCGCCGCAGGTATCACGCTTCCGGATATTGCACCAGGGGAGACGCTCACCCTTACGCTCCAGGCACAAATTCGCGAAGCACCAACAGAGGGAACATTCAGCAACCAAGCCACCATCGAATATACCTCACGTCGTAGTGGAGGAGAGACCATCCAGGAAACAACCCAAACCAACACCGTCGGCGTGACCGTTATTGCAGCCATCCCTAAACTTACACTTAGCTCCAGCGCTTTGCGTGTCGGGCAAGAAGATACCCTGTCCTTCACCGTCCATGTGGAAAACATCGGCAATACTCCGCTGGAAGAACTCTTGCTCACTGCACCATTTGCAGCCGAAGATTTCATTTTGTTGCGAACTGTCACCGTGAATTCTGTGCCGCTTCCGCATCCTAACCTGCTCCAAGGTATTCCGTTAGGTCGGCTTGACCCAGACCACAAAGCCGTTATCGTCTTTTCTTTCGACATCGAATCTGCGCTCCGCGCGTATCTGATCGCCCAAGTCATCCTGCGCTATCAATTCCGCTATCCAGACGGAAGCGTAGAGAAACAATCTGCCTCCTCCAATACCATTTTTGTGGAGATGGCTGACTTTGATGGTTCTCTAGAGTAAATGTTCTATTGTGTCGAGCTCCTTACCACTGGGTAAGGGGCTTTTTTATGTAATTAGAAAACATAAAAAAGCCCTGGAATATTTTCCAGGGCAGTTGCTAGCGCGTTATCCATTGCTAACCATCTTACCAATTATGTAGGTCGGCTATGCCGGGGATGATTATAATTTGGTTACGTTAGCGGCTTGTGGTCCACGTGCGCCTTCGACAATGTCGAACTCCACGTCTTGTCCTTCTTCAAGTGTTTTGAAGCCTTCTGTTTGAATTGCGGAAAAATGTACAAATACGTCGCCGCCGTCAGACGTTTCAATGAAACCATAACCTTTTTCTGCGTTAAACCATTTTACTTTACCTTGCATGCACTAACATTCCCTTCGTCATCAAATGAAGTGAAGCTCTCGCCCACATTTCCGACTATACCACCCAAAGTTATCCATTGTCAATTGGAATTGATAATGTTTTCATTCATAGTTATTCCAATTTTACAAAGCAATCTATTTCTATAGATTGAAATGGTATATTAAGCAAAGAGTTTACTATACAAGTATAGTAAACTCTTTGTGAATGTTTGAAACTCCTAGGGAAAAAACATTGAAAATTTTTGTTGTTTCTTTTTTACTTAATTATAGTAAACTACCGTTGGCTGGGGCTCAATTCCTTTTGCATAGTAGTAATTCAAGTTACTTACAAAATCAATTACTTTCTTTGTATCCAGATCATACACAAGAATGTCTGGATCTCCAGCCATATCAATAAAATCCAGGCGTCTCGGCGTAGTTCTGCCACTGGTGTCAACAAAAGAGGAACTGTGATACGGTGGATTGCCAGAACTATATGCAGATTCAAAATAGGTAAAAAGCGTATCTGCATTTAGAACAATCAAAACAGCATTATCAGAGCTTGCATAATTTGAAAAGTTGAATTCTCTTGACCATTCCAAATTCGGGTTTGTCACCGTTGTATTGGCAATTTGGGTCCCATTCACCTTAATATCTCCGTTTGGATACTCAATGACCGTATATAACAAATTGTTAGAGTAGGATGTTAGCTTGGCCGCCTTACCATTAATCGGTGTATCCGCTGGCGAGGCCGCATTCATGTGGATACTATAGCTTTCACCTACCGTTCCTGTGGAGGTAACACGAAGTCCCCAGTCCCCTGCTTTTAAGTCTGTAGCAAACTTCAATTCAGAGGCCTTTCCTCCAAAACCCGTCAAACTTGCTGTCCCCGTGCTCCAATCAATCGAGTACAAGTCAAATCTATAATTGGGATTACTGGATTTGATCTGAGCCAGAATGCTTCTATCCGTAGGTACGTTAAAGAACCAAAAATCTGTTGGATCAGCTGTCGTTAAAGAATCAGTGAAACTCATGAGGTCACCGTTCACATTGAAATTAGACATTAATGTAACCCGATGATTGTTCACTTTAAGAGTCTCGCCATATACAGCCTCAGTCGTGCTAGTAGGTTCCAGCGCTTGAGTCGTATTAAGCGAAAGTGACGTATCAGTATCCTTCGCCGTTGAACTTGATGAGCTGGCCTCAACTGAGGCTGGAGCTATTGACATACTGCTTAAAACTAAAATGGCTAATAAAATTCCAGAAAGGTATTTTCCCCACTTCATAAACATCATCCCTTCTCAGAATATTTAAAATTATTAATAGATTGAAAATAATTCCTATGGATGATGTACTAATTCTATAACATACTTAATTATCCTTTAAACAAACAAAAAATAGACGCACCAAAAAAACATATAGAAAAATATATTTAAACCGTTTGTAAAGACTCTCTGCGAACCAAATTACTAACAGAAAAGACGACCCCTTATTCTATTTAGGGGTCGTCTTTTTATACTTATTTTTACTTTCTCTCACAAAAGTTAATTTCAAGGAGATTCTTTAGTAAGTCGATGCCTAGACGAGCTGAAAGTAGATAAGATTTAATCTTCTTTCATAGCAACGATCTGCATTTGACCTAAATATTCCGATCCTCCAGAAATTTTTAGAATTTTAAATTTATGCATTCTCATAAGTATTCTTAAGGAGATATGATCATATAAAATAACATGTAATGGCGGATCCAGATGTCGCCAGTTGCTTCCAGAATGATAGCTCGCTGTCGAACTAACATTAGGTGTATTGGCAATAAATAGTCCTCCCGTTTTTAGTATACGATTTATATTCTCCATAAAATGATGCGGATTAGGGATATGTTCCAATACATCAAAAGCTGTTACAACATCGAACGACTCATTATCAAATAAATGCTCGTCCAATGAACCCGTTATAACGTTCAATCCATGCTTTTGTCTCCCTATTTGGGCTGCTTTTTCTGATATCTCCACTCCTTTTACATCCCAATAACGAAGTTGAGCCTCTAATACAAAATTACCTGTTGAACACCCCAAATCAAGTAGCTTACCTCTAGGATACTTAGTCTGATCTACATATGTCTCAACCAAATCCATTCTAGCTTCTAATACCGCTAATAGGCCTGGAGTAATTTGTTCCAAATCTGTAGACCAACCCATTTTAGTTCGATGCTCGTTAGAATAGTAGACATTGTTATAAAACCAGTCTAAATAGCCCTCTGTCGGTTGAGGATTCATAAACACTGTGCAGCATTCAGCACAGCGGTGCAGATTTGTCTCAAACCCATCATGACCTTGAATAGAATATAACTGAGAGAAATTAGATCCACTACAAACAGGACATTGTTTCATTAATTCCTTACTTTTATCTGCTTTGTAGGAATTGAGTTCTTTTTCTCTCGCATAATTTAGTTTTGAAGCAGTTACGATCTCGATTACTTCCATAGCTCTTTCCTTATAGGTATGTTTTGTAATAACATGCTCATAAAGTTCTTCCACAAGCTCTATCCTTTCCTTGGGATGGGTTAAGAAGTAATCACCTTTAATAACAAGCTCTTCAAGACTACCAAACGAGATTTCGCTCCATACATTAGGAAATATGAGTTTCATATCATCTTTATAGTCACTTAGAACAAAGGATTTAGAAGCAAAAACATCAAAAATTCTGTTATTAACTGAAGTCTCTAGCTGTATAGAAGAGATATTAAGATTTACCGCATAACTTTGATATAAGGAACTAAGCTCACTATAAGGTACTGACGGATGAAGAATAAGATGGTCACTTGCTATTTCCTTAGAACCATACACATGAATGTCAATTCCACTAATACTATTCAAAACATGCTGACGCAAAACAGCACTTCCACGGGCATGAATCGGCATATAAATATTTCTCCAAAATGCATATGGATGTTTTTCATATAGATATCGAATCGTTTCAAATTCTTTTAATAAAAAGGCTTCCCTGCATAGATCATAAGTAGGGATATTTATATGTTTTACTTTTTCATTAATAATAAAATTAACGAATCTTTGTTCCAGATTTTCTTCTAAAATCTTATGGTCAACTTTGGCTATATTACCAACGAACGCGATTTCGCCTTCTTTAGCCTTAATTTGAGGATTAGGATAAAACTTTAGCGGGTTAGTAGCAAGCATTATTGGATGTACATTCTTAATATTTCGTTCAATGAGCAACTGCAAGCAATATTTATCCCATACAAAATGGTAATAATACGAAGTATGCTCTTGAAATTCTGCTTCTAACCCTTCATCTATTGAAAAAAAAGGATTATCATAATGCAAAGAAACAAGGGGAATACCCATTTGGCGCAAAAGAAATTGTTTTCCATCTTGAAAGATCCCAACACTTCCATATGCAACAGCTATATCAGGCTTAAAATCCTTTATATTTTGAATTTCTGAAAGCCCGAATCCCTCTTCTAATCTAACATACAGTATTTCATGCCCCAATTGTTCAAATGCAACAGCATAATCGTCGGTGACATGAGGAGCAATAACACCGTTTCTCCTGAAAAGTACAATTTTCATGCCTTCTATCTCCCATCTGTATCAACTGGATAATATTATCCAATAAGTATCTTTAAGCTCTGCTACTGATTATTTTTAGTATCTGTTCAATGACAAACTTTTGACCTTCGACAGTCATATTCGTATCCGACGGTAAACAAATTCCATTCAAAAACAATTCTTTACTCACGTCTTTTTCTACATGATGTTTAAAGTAATTTGCCTCTGTAAACAAAGGCTGTATATGCAGTGGTTTCCAAACCGGACGCGATTCAATGTTGAACTTTTCCAGTTCATCAATAATCTCAGTAATGGTTGTCTTAATTTTTTTTGAATCGATCAACATTGTAGTTAACCATCGAGTTGATTCTCCAAATGTTGCTTCTGGCATAAACTCTATACCATCCACAACAGATAAAGCATCATAGTAGTTTTTAAATATTTCTCTCTTTTGAGAAATCCTTTTATCCAAAACCTGTAGTTGCCCACGCCCAATTCCTGCTAAGACGTTACTCAAACGATAGTTATATCCGATCTGACTATGCTGATAATGCTTGGCACGGTCTCTGGCTTGTGTGGCATAAAACCTTGCTTTCTCTAACAGAATTAGATCTTCTGAAACCAGCATACCTCCGCCAGAAGTAGTAATAATTTTATTTCCGTTAAATGAAAGAATGCCGAATTTCCCAAGCGTTCCACTCATTTGCTTGCCGTAAGTTGCTCCGAGTGATTCCGCAGCATCTTCTACAATTGGCACCTCGTAATAATCACATATTTTTTTCAACCGATCGTAGTCTGCACTCTGCCCATACAAATTGACTATAACTACAGCTTTAGGTTTCTTTCCCTTATCTGCATAAGTCTTGAATGCTCGCTCTAGTGCCTCAGGGGACATATTCCAGCTGTCTGGTTCCGAATCGATAAAGACAGGAATTGCACCTTGATATAAGATCGGATTAGCACTGGCAACAAAGGTAAGAGAAGAACAAAAAACAATATCATCCTTCTCCACACCAAGCAATATCAAAGACAAGTGAATTGCTGCTGTTCCAGAACTTAGGGCAACTGCGCCTCCACATCCTAAGTAATTTGCCACCTCTGATTCAAAAGCGTCTACATTTTTACCTAGTGGAGCAATCCAATTCGTTTCAAAGGCCTCTGCGATATATTGCTGTTCAAGCCCGCCCATATGCGGTGAAGATAAATAAATTCTATCTCGATTGGACATTTTGTTTCATCCCTTATCCTTATAGGTTTTTTATTACTTTGGCCGGACAACCCACAGCTATAACGTTTTCTGGCAAATCGCGGATGACACAAGAAGCAGCACCAACGATGGTATCGCACCCTACACGAACACCAGGTATAAGACTTGCACCTATTCCGATATGAGCACAGTATCCGATCTGAACTCCACCTGCCATATGTACACCTGGGGAAATATGCACGAAGTCTTCTATTCGGCAATCATGATCTATAGTAGCCGCCGTATTAACAATGACATGCTCTCCAACATACGCATCAGCGTTAATTACAGCATTAGGCATGACAACCGTCCCCTCGCTAATGAATGCGCTGGGTGCGACTACAGCGCTTGGGTGAACAGCAGTACCAAATTTGACTGAAGCAACTTTTAATTGACTTACAATCTTCCTTCTGGTTGTATTATCTCCGATTGCCACAACGAACAGCGCCTCTGGATACAGAGATAATAGTTGAGCAATCTGATTACGGCCCCCCAAGATCGGCAATCCGTTCCATGCTTCTTCTTTACAATGGTCATCCAGAATACCAATGATTTTTTCACCACAGGACCGTAAAATATCCACAATAACCTTGGCATGTCCTCCTGCTCCAAAAACAATATAGCTCAAGGCCGATCCTCCTTAATAGGTAATTGTCTTTTGTATAAGCTGCTCTGACTTGGATGTTCGGTTCAATATATCTACGATGCGAGAGCTTGTGTTATCTCTACTGTAAATATTGTCGGCTGCTTTAACAATTTGTTGGAAAGGCTCAGACATTGCGTACTCTATTGCAGAAGTCAATTCGAGCTCGTCATCTGCAATATCTATTGTGTTCACAGAACGCTCTCTGCCTGTCTGACGAGTTCCGATATTAATGACTGGAACATGAAAGGAGGCTGCCTCAATAATCCCCGATGAAGAATTTCCAATTAAAATTTTTGCATTTTTCAACATCGTCAGATAATCAAGTTGCTCAAAACTGGTTACAAGATGCATCCCTTTTCTTGTAGAAAAACGATTATATACATCAACGATCGCATCAGCTCCAGCATCCGAATTGGGCATCACACAAATTACCTCATTCTCCCCAGCCAAGAGAACTTCCATCATCTTACCAAGGATGTGCATATCCGCTTCTTCCGTGGTGACAGGATGATAAGCAAACAGCACATAATCTTTATCTATATTCAGATCGTATTTACGTTTCGTCCTCTCTAGCTCAGGCAGGGAAGTGTTCATCATCGTTTCAATTCTCGGAGCACCGACTACATGAATTCTCCAAGGTTCTTCGCCAAGCCTAATTAGGCGCTCTCTGCTTCCATTTGTAGCCACAAAGTGAATGTGGGCCAACTTACTAATCGCATGCCGTACAGACTCATCAATCGTGCCGGAGACTTCTCCACCATGCAAATGAACAAGCGGAATGTTCATGTGAGAGGACACAATCGCAGCTGCAAGCATTTCTCCCCGATCTCCTAATACAACAACGAAATCTGGTTCCAAAGCCTCTACGGCTTGTGTCATGCCCATGATTGCTATTCCAATAGAGCGAGACATATTAGCATGAGTAGATCCTTGCAGCAGACAGTCTACCTTAGCAGATACACGAAATCCGTCCTTTTGGATAGCGTCCAATGTATACCCATGCTGTGGAGATAAATGCATGCCTGTAACCAACAGGTGGAGCTCCAGAGCATGTTCTTCCTCAAGAGCCCGCAAAACCGGGTAATATATCCCATAATCAGCTCGTGTTCCGGTAATCACCAATACTTTTTTCATTGCACATCATCCCATGATAACAAATAGTCTTCATGTACATCCTTTAAAAGCTGCTTACCAACCAAGTCATCAAAATATTTAGGCTCTATTCCAGTGCCCGGACGCTTGATAACTAGATCTTCTAGTGTTAGCAACTGGCCTGTTTTTTTAGATGTTGCCACCACAATACTTTTTCTTGCAACAGCTCTTGTGCTTTCCTCAGAAGGCATACACCTTTTAACACCATCCCCTAGGGCCTGCTCCACATTACGAATCGCGAGAACCATTTTTGAGAAATCAGCAGGCTCCAGTGAAGCCTTATGGTCAGGACCTGGAAGATTTCGATCCAATGTAAAATGCTTTTCAATAATTCTAGCTCCCAGTGCTGAAGCCGCTATAGCGATCTCAATCCCAGCCGTATGATCTGAGTAACCTGTGACCTTATTAAAAGCTGTAGATATTGTCTTCATGGCCAGCAGATTTACATCTTCCAAAGGTGCCGGATAGTCGGAAGTACAGTGTAGCAATAGTACTTCACTTTTTTTAAATGCTTGTAACGATTCTCCAATTTCATCTAAATTAGACATCCCGGTCGATAGAATAATCGGACGCCCATAGCTATCAAGCTTCTGAAGAAAGGGGATATTGTTCATATCTCCTGATCCAACCTTGAATGCGTCAATATGAATTGAATTCAGAAACTCAGCACTTTCTTCATCAAAGGGTGTGGAAAGGAAATCTATCCCTTTATCCTCACAGTACTTTTTCAATAGAACAAAATCCTCAAAGCTCAATTCCAGCTGTTTTAACATATCTAGTTGGCTTTCAGCTGAATTGGTATTTTCCGTCTGGTAATTAGCCTTCTGGGCATACTTGGTTACCAGCTTTTCGCTTTTAAAGGTTTGGAATTTCACCGCATCTGCACCACATAAAATCGCTTGGTCAATACACTCGAATGCCAGCTCCAATGATCCATTATGATTGACTCCTACCTCCGCGATAATATAGATAGGGTGGTTTTCATTATTTGATAAGAGGTTTTTCATGTTATATTCCTCCCTCCTACTGCAAGGATTCCTTGTGATTGGATTGTCTCCAAAAAAGCTCTGCCATTTTTAAATCAAATTCGTCATCTATGTCAACAGATCGTTCTTTAGGCATAATATAGCCACAATTATTAGGCCCAACCAGAGTGTCACTATTCATCAACAGATCTCTTTTTACGATATAGATGGCTCCGTTTAGAGCATGTAGTTCTTTCAGATCTTGTCTCCTCAAATGCTCCCTTTCACCTTTCAGGTAGGGCGTAAGCCGCCCGTTATCCATTTCCCTTAGTAAATAGGGTTGCACTCCAGACAAAGTGACACTTTGAAGTGAATCAGCCTGATGATCTAAAAATATTTTATATGCTTCTTTAATGTCCATAGCATTTCGCAGTGGAGATGTGGGCTGCAGCAGCATAATAACATCAAAAAATTGATTTTGCGTCTGCTCATAAAATTCAACTGCATGCTTCAATACATCAATGCTTTTGGCCTCATCGGTAGCCAGTTCATCGGGCCTTATAAACGGAACAGCCGCTCCGGCTTGGCCCGACACACGAGCAATCTCTTTACAATCCGTTGAAACTATAACTTCGTCCACACAACCACTATTTAGGGCAGCTTCAATGCTATATTGAATGAGCGGTTTATCATGTAACAATCTTATGTTTTTACCGGGTAAACCTTTTGATCCACCCCGCGCAGGAATAATCGCCAAACATTTGTGATTGCTCATCATACAATACCTTTTGTGAATCCCAATCCGTTCAGTTCAATAAGCTCCCGAATGGCTTTCGGGAAAATCTGTGGTGCAGTCATCGAAGAATATTCTTGACGAATTGCCCTTTGAAAACCTTCATATTCTTGCTCTGCGGTATGAAATAACGAAGGAATGATATACATCTGTCCATTCTCCAACGCTCTTTCAGATTCCTCAAGCGTCATGAGTTCCTCATATAGCTTCTCACCCGGCCGGATTCCAGTCTCAATGATTTCTCCACGATAGGGTTTACCAACCGCCTCTTCATATGAATCAACCAAGCATTGGGCCAAATCCGTAATTTTGAGAATCGGCATTTTCAGTACAAATACTTCTCCACCTTGCGAATAATGCGCCGCATCTATGACCAATTGAGCGGCTTGAGGAATAGACATCATAAACCGAGTCATCTCTGCATGTGTGACCGTCACTGGTTTCCCTTTAGCAATCTGATCACGGAATAATGGAATAACAGAGCCCCTGGATCCCATAACATTTCCAAAGCGGACACAAGAGAAAATGGTACGTTTGCTCCCTTTATACAAGTTGGCGGCAGAAATTAAACGTTCTGATAGCAGCTTCGTGGCCCCCATCGTATTCGTTGGGTTTACCACTTTATCTGTGCTGATGGCTACTACTTTTTCTACATTATGCTCAATAGCCGTCTCTATCAGATTTTGTACGCCAATAACATTCGTTTTCACTGCTTCCATAGGGTTATACTCGCATGCTGGCACATGTTTGAGAGCAGCAGCATGAAAGATATAATCCACATCCTCCATAGCATAACTCAGTCTTTGCTTGTCCCTGATATCACCGATCAGATAACGGATATTCGTATATTCTTTTAATTCCTGCTGTAGATCAAACTGCTTGCTCTCATCCCTACTAAAAATCCGTAAGGCTTTAGGGTTATACGATAAAATATTACGTACAATCTCGCTTCCAATTGAACCTGTGCCGCCTGTAACCAGTACGATCTTGTTGGTAAACATAATGACCTCCGGAGTGTAAAACGAATAATTTATATATCTTTACGGATCACTGCATCGCTATCTGTTTTTTTATCTAAACGGTGAATCGATTCCGAAAACATTTCTTGGAGTATTGGGATTTGTGCTGTGATATCCTGTAGCAGCTTACCTAGATGCTCATAGATTAGATCAGACTTACGAGTCAACTGATGTTCTGTCACAATCACAGGGAGCACCTGATCAAAGCGCGCAATTTCGATAGGCATAATGGACTCGAAAATTGGCGAGAACCATTCCCTGTTGGCAATCAATCCCCACATTTGCTCTATGGATTCCACCATATTTTGAGCCTTTGCTGGTTTAGTCCTGCTAAACTCGCGTAGCTTATTCATAAGCTTCTGAATGGCTGCAATCTCAGAACGTACATTGGAAAGATCTCCGAGTGTCGCTATCAGCTTATCTCTGACATCCAGCACCTTATTCATATCAACAGCAATATTTATTTTGTTTATCAAATCGGCAATTGCATCATGATCAACAGATTCTGGTGCTAACAATTTATACATCTCTTCCATGGGCTTGAAAGGAGCCCCCTCAATCACTGCACCATTGCGGCTTGAATTGACGAATTCGATTCTTGGAAGTGCCATAATGAGATTTTCGAGTCCATTCTTCATCAAAGAGAAACTCTCGTCTGTAGTGTTGTATGTTCCCTTTACATTCAGTACTTTCTTAGGCGCTTCTTGCACTGTCTTATCAGTAGCTTCGGCTGCAAAATGTTCAATTCCATCTGCGTAAAATTTGTTATCAGGGAACGACAAATCCTGACCTGCAAGTATGATCCGTTTAGCCCCTAAACATGCTGCTGCTTGAATAGCCGTTCCTGCAACCGTTTCTGTGGGGGATATAAATAGTTCCTCTTTACTGAGCCCAAAGAAATACTGAGATACAGCATCACTTTTCATAATACTATGAATTTTCTCTGCGCAGTTCTGATCAGAGATTTCATAATAAGATGAGGAGGTAAACAATAAAGGCTGCTCCCTTGTTACAGAAGAAGCGAAGATTTTCTTATTGACAGGATGCCCATCCATAATGACAGCAAGGTGAGGCTGTATTCCATGCTTTACTAAAGCCTGAATGCTGGAGCCTGCTGAAATAATCAGTACATGAGGACGTAATTTTTTCAGCCATTCGATATCTTCTTGTAAAGATGGACCTGATGATACAACAACTACTGTTGCACCCTCAAAAGCATAAAAAAGTCGCTCAATGGAAGGAGTGTATAACACATCAGAAAGGTGATATAGATAATTCCGAGTCCATTCTTCTCGAAAACGATTCTCTGTATGTTTATCTACCAGGAAGCTCTGACGATATTCCTGAAATTGTTCCTTTACTTCACGCAATAAATTCATATCATCTGATAGATACTTGCGCAGTGCGATAAACCCCAAATCTTCCAGCATATAACTACTTAACATGTGAAACATCATATTGAGCTGAGACTCACCAACAGATAGCCAGTACAAATTAGGATGCCCCAGTAAAAGCCTAAGGTCATAGTCCGTTACTGCCTTCCGAAAGAGCTGCTCATCCGGCTCGTATACAAACAACCAGTGATTTGGGTACAATTCGAGGAGATCAACAATGCTAAGACCTCTTTCAAAACCATATACAAAAATAACTTTCCCGTTTCCAATAGCCCCTTCAACAGCATTTAGCCAAGCGATATCCCTTTCAAAGGACTCAGTAAACAAAGGTATAGATAAGTCATCATTCGGCAAGCTATTGATTTTGGTTGCAACATGAGGAAACCTCTGCTTTAGAATTGTATGGTTTATTTGTAGTTGAGACAAGGTAATACCACCGTTTCGCATTAATATTTGTTAATTAGTATATCGGATTTACTCTTAATGGAATGAACCTTTTCACAAAAATCCCCCCATTCTAAATCGAATAGGGGGTACGCTCCATAAAGCATTTTTTATTTGCGATGATCAATAAACAAACTGTCTACAGAATAAGCTTGCTGGTATGCATGCTGCTGCATACGAATGGCTCCGCGTTTCTCCATCCAGTGACCAGCCTCATCCTTTAGTACATGCATACGCTGCAAAATTACAGAATCGTTACTTAGTATGTCACGAATTTTCTGCTTATCATGTTCCGTTAACGATAATTGATAGGACTGCATCTGTTCTACAATGCGCTGCCTTTGATCTGCAAAGTGTTCAAACTCTTCCTCACTTATATTCAGAAGGTTAGATAACACTGCTTCTGTCCTATGTTGCAGCTCTTCAAGGAGTACTTGCATATTAGGATCTTCCATCACACACTACCAACTACACCAGGCATTTTCGCGGCTTCCAACCAAGCTTCCCGTAGGTCAGTCAAATGTTCCAGCACCTCTTGTGCCGGAGCGGCTATTTTGTGAACATTCGCCTCAATCAGCTCATGCAGCATATATTCATACAATCGCAATAAATCATGGGATATTGGATACTCAAAATTCAACGCAGATATCAACTCGTGTACAATCGCTTGCGCTTTACACAAATTATTATTTGCCTTCTCATTATCCTTATTCTCTATCCCCTCAATTCCCGCACGAAGGAAACGAATAGCCCCATCGTACAACATAATTAGCAGTTTAGGCTTGGAAGCAGTTTGCGCTTGAGTCTGCCGGTATTTCTGATAGGGTGTATTGATCAATTGTAAAACCTCCTTTATGACGACATGCCTGTAAGACTCGAAGATGTACTATTATACTTGCTGATTGCCGTCTCCATCGCAGTGAATTTTTTGTAATAGTTAGTTTCAATCATCGTTAGTCGACTAGTCATGTCACTAATTCGACGGTCCAGGCTCGACAATTGCTCTCCCATTGTGCTCGTAGTAATAAATGAAGCTGTTAGATCCTTACTCACTTTTGAAGTACCAGCTGTATCGGCCATTCTTTGAAGTGAGGTATTCGAAATCTTTTTAAGTTTAGCAAGAATACCGTCTTGCTGTGTATATTTATTAGTTAGCGCCGTGCTTGGATCCTGTTTCCCAAAAAAATTCGAGATAACATCTGGATCTTTTTCTACCGCTGCGCGCAATTTGTCTGCATCTAGAATAAGCTTACCTTTCGTATCATAAGTGCCTGTAGTAATTCCAAGTTCAGACATCATTAAGGGCATATTCTTACCATTTGCATCAACTCTGCCGATGTCTACACCTTGAATCATAGCACTACGCATTTCAGATAATGTATCCTGCAGGATAGGATCGTTTCTAAGCATGCCACTCTTGGCCTTGGTTGTCCAGAGCTTGGCTTCATCATCACTCATAGCGGCTCTTTGTTCCGTCGTAAGCGGGGCGTATTTTTTATATCTCTCCTCACCAACCTTGCCATTGAGTGTAGCGAGAACATCATTATATGCATCGACAAAGCTTTGAATATTTTCGACAATCTTATCGGTATCTTTGGTAGCTTCGATTCTTGTCGCAGCACCACCGGCTGTCTTCAGTGTAATATCAATGCCATTAATGGTAAAATTATTTGATGACTTTTTGACTTCAAGTCCATTTACCTTTAGCACAGCATCCGTTCCGTTTGTTGAAGACAATTTAAATTCACTACTAATTTGAGAATCAATATTGAATGTTTGCGACCCCGTAGTCTTACTAGTTAATGACAAACCAGATTTGGGATCGTACAGGGCAGTTACTCCTGTCTTACTGTTATCATTAATTTTTTTAACAAACGATTCAATGGTTTCGTTTGCATCCACATCAATGGTGTCCCCACCAACCTGAACCGTACGAGCTGCCCCATCGGCAAAGGCAAGCTCTGTGCTTGCCTTTTCAGACCATGAGCTGTCTGAGACAGATCTTGCGGCAGTAGCGAGATTGGTTACCGAGATATCCAATACTCCACTGGCAGACGATGAAGCCGATGCAGTCAACGCGTCACTATTTCCCGATACTGTTACTTTCTGCGGATTCATTGAAGCAGTACGGCTTAATGTCGTCAGTTTATCTTGTAGAAATGAAACAATTTTAGTACTGGACTCACGATAGTTTTCTCGTTTCCATTCCATTAGCTGCTTTTGTTGAGTCAGCTTATCGAGCGGTACACGCTCAGCAGTCATCAGCTTTTTTACTACTGCATCAATATCCATGCCAGAGGCAAGACCGCTTATTCTAGTTACCATAATTGTATATCCCCCTATACTTTTTTATCGATAATGATTCCTGCAATCTCCATCATTCTAGCCGCTATATCCAAAATTTTTTCTGGAGGTACTTCACGAATCAAATCACCCGTTTCCTTGTTCATCACTTTTATCATGATTGCATGCGTCTTCTCATGCACAGATATTTCAAACGTCTTCTGTGGACCTTGTATAGCATCAATTACTTTCTGTAGCTCCAAAACTGCTTCCTCATGTGTCGGTTGCTTCTGACCGGTATCACCTCTATTGGTTGTTCGGACAGCATCTTGTGTAGCAACATAATTTGTTTCGGCATCTGAAAAGGCTTCACGTTTTATTCCTGTTGATGGCTGAACCGGCAACAGATTCCCAGTGCTAGGGGGGATCATCGAATCCATAGAATAACCTCCATTCATAGTTTTAGACACAATAAAACCGTTCTATATTTGAAAAGCTAATACATTATATATCGGTAAATGAGTGCAATTATTTACGAAAAAACTAAAATAAAACAAAAAAAGATCCTGCAAGAAGCAGGATCTTTTTTTGTAACGGCTGTCGTTTAAAATTAACGAAGCAACGACAATACGCCTTGTGGCGCAGAGTTTGCTTGTGACAGCATGGATTGGGAAGCTTGCAGCAAGATGTTGTTTTTGGACAGAGCAACCATTTCTTTTGCCATGTCAGTGTCACGAATACGGGATTCGGAAGCTGTCAGGTTTTCTACAGTTGTGCCCAAGTTGTTGGAAGTATATTCCAGACGGTTTTGCATAGCACCCAAGTTAGCACGTTGCTTAGCAACTTTTTCAATTGCATTTGTTGTTTGAGACAAACTTACACCAGAAGTAAGACCACGGAATCCAGTGGAATCGATACCTTTGATAGTAATTACGAACTTGTCGTCATCAGCTTGGATTTTAACACCTGTTCCGCCGGAAATTGCAATACCGTTGAATTTAGTGTTGGACAGGATTGCGTCAATTTGACCACCCAATTGACCAAGCTCTGCTTTGATGTTGGATTTATCGCCAGCACTGTAAGTATCATTGGATTGTTGAACGCTCAGTTCTTTCATACGAGTCAGCATGGAGGATACTTCGTTCATTGCACCTTCAGCTGTTTGTGCGAAAGAGATACCGTCTTGAACGTTACGTTGTGCTTGTTCCAGACCACGGATTTGACCGCGCATTTTTTCGGAAATAGAGAGACCAGCAGCATCGTCAGCTGCACGGTTGATACGCAGACCTGAAGACAATTTCTCCATATTTTTGCTTGCTGCCGTGTTGTTCAATTGCATGTTACGGTGTGTATTTACTGCAGGTAAGTTGTGATTGATAATCATTTTAAATTTCCTCCCTGAAATGGTTTGATTCCCACGTCCTTGTGGTATAAGCGTCTTCACAGGTCGGCCGCCCTGAAGAATTACCGCTCTAAACTATATATCGACCCTTAAGCTAGAATTGTTTATAGCATTCAAGCTTTTTTTTGAAATATTTTCTTAGAAGTTTACGACTCGGTTATTTCGATTTAAAATCACCATTTTATATAGTGATGACCTTGCCCAAATCCAACCTGTCCTACCTAACTTAAGCCATCAAACAATAACCAGATGGAGATTTTCGGTATTACCGATAAACGCGGTAATACATGATTATATCAATTACTGTTCCAGATAAATAAGCATAAAATCTAGCCAAACAAAGGCCGACACTTTACTCGTGTCGGCCTTTCTCAATGAATGTGCACTACTATCATTGGTGGATCAGGACTTTCTCTTCTCCATCTCCAACATAGCACTTTGAATGGCATTGGAATCCATAACAGCGAATTGGTTATTTTGCTGAATAGCATCAAAGACTTCTTTTCGATAAATATCGATATCCTTAGGGGCAGAAATACCGATTTTCACAGTATCTCCTTCAACAGAAAGAACTGTAATAACGATATCATTCTGAATTACAATGGATTCACCCTTTTTACGTGTTAATACCAGCATTAGGATTCACCGCCTTTGCTGGACTCTATTTTATTCCACAAGGGATGCTTAATTGTATAGTTCGTATTTTGCAAAACAACTTGCTTTCCCGTCTGCTGTTCAATGTTAAAAATTAAAGGCGCAAGCAAATTAACTGTTGTTTTGGATTGATCACTGTTCCATGTACAAATACATCGTACTGATATCTGTTCCTGACTTATAATCCCAATGTCCTCTAGAGCATCATCGGATAACTCAAATTCATAATCTTCAAAGAAATCAAATGGATTTACGGTAATAAAAATAGTAGCTGGCTGCTCTACTGCACTGAAAAGACTAAATAATTCATTATGCTCCTGTAGTTGAAATTCCCGAAGTTGTTCAAATCCTGGTATTCCTTTCGGAAACACATAAAGACTAGTATTTTTATCTTGGTTCTCTTCATCTAATTTCTGTTCTGGGGTCATAAGTAACTCCTCCTATATATAGTAACAAAAAAGCTACGGACCACTCGTCCATAGCTTCAAATTATAAATGTCAAAGATAAAAATCAGCTCATAAAGTCCATCAGGGATGGCTGCATGATTTTAGCTGATGATTTCAGGGCGGCTTCGTAAATGGTTTGGGCAGATGTAGCTTGAATCATCAGACTAGCAACATCCGCATCTTCCGTTTTAGCTTGAAGTGTCGTCAAATTTAAATTCCGCTCTTCCAAACGGGATTGTATCAGTTCAACTCGATTCGTACGTGCACCCACTTCAGACAAACTTGTTTGCATTTTAGTAAAGCGGGACTCAATACCTGAAAGCTGACTCGATATTGCTGTACTATTTCCGCTGCTTAGTGCAGAAGATATAGCATCCATGACCTTAAAAACATTATCAGCATCTGTCGATTTCCCAAAAAAATCGCTACCGGACGTATTTACCCGAAATGCATCTTGGTCTCCAACTGCATAGCTGACAGCGGCTTGATCTGGATTGATCTGATCATAACTTGTTACCGTAGCAGATAGCTGATACGGCATCTGATCATAATTTTGTCCATTAAAAACATACTTCCCACGAAGCTGGCTGTTACCAATATTCATCATTTGTTCTTTTAACTGATCAACTTCTAGCTTAATCGAATCCAAGCCGGATTGAGGTAGTGTTTCACTTGAAGCCTGTACTGTCAACTCTTTAAGACGCTTCATTACATCACTGGCTTGTTGCATGGTTGTATCAGTGAAATCCAACCAGCTAACAGCAGCATCTGAGTTTGTCTTGTATTGTTCATTAGAAGCTAACTCGGCTCTGTAACGTAGCGCATAAGTTACCCCTACCGGATCATCTGAAGGCTTATTCAGCTTACGACCAGTCGAAATCTGATTCTCCATTTTACCCATATTATTATTATTTCGATTCAGGTTACTGAGCAGTTGCATACTGGTCATCCCTGAAGTCACTCGAATTGGCATGGCTTACTCCACCTTCTCATTATACTAGAGACCTACGCGGCCTGTACCATTAATCAGTTTGTCCAACAGTTGATCAAAAGTTGTCATGAACCGGGAAGCTGCACTGTAAGCATGTTGAAACTTGATCATGTTCGACATTTCTTCATCCAGTGACACCCCGCTGACGGATTGGCGGTTCAAGTCCACTTGCTCAGTCAACAGCTGCGCATTCTGCGATTGTCGCTCTGCTTCCTGAGTTTGGACACCTAATTGCCCAACAATTGCACTGAAGAAGTCATCTACAGTGGTAGTTTGCGCTTGAGTTGTATTAAAACCAAACTTCACATTTTTCAGGCTCGCCATAGACAATGCCAAAGCATTGTTACCTACAGTTACCTTTTCATTAGCTGTTCCCGTTCCATCTACACGCAAAGAACTGGCAATTTTATTGGGATCATCTTGAATATCCTTATTCAGCGTAATGTTACCGGCTGTAATAGCAGCTCCATCTTTCGAGGTGAAAAACACTCCTCCCTTTTCTGGAGTTGTGCCACTGAGTGTGTATCCCAATTGATGGAGTCCATTAATTCCTTGTACGGTTACTTTCAAATCCGCGGTCAAGGTTCTGTTGTTATTCGCATTCGAGTAAGTCACTGCTGCATTGTTGACACCTGAATTCAGTACCGTTCCCTCAGGTAGAACTGTACCTGCGGGTAAAGTAATTTCAATATCACCATTTGCCAAAGTATTAGCTAACTGGTCCATTTGGGTTTTGTAATCTGCTACATATTTATCTCTAGATAAAATCATACCGTACACTTCGCCACCAGTTAACGCTCCACCTTGATATGCAGCCTCAAGGCCAGCCGCCGTAATAGCAGTTACCTCTGTGCCTGCTACAGCTATCTGTCCTGCCACCGTTACCTGATAACCGTTATCCAGCTGAGTTACCTGCACATTCGCAAGCTTGGACAACTTATCAACTGCATAATCCCGCTGATCACGCAAGTCATTCGGATTATCCCCAAGTTGTTCTAACTTGTAAATATTACCATTCAAGTCCGCTACAGACTGCAATAACGAATTCATCTCGCTTGTTTTTAATGTAACGTTAGTAGTCAAATCAGAACTGAGTGCATCCAGTTGCTTGCTAGCCTGGTTCATCGCATCTGTCAGAGCAAGTGTAGTCTCTTTTACAATTTTGCGATTCGTGACATCCTGAGGGTCTTGGCTCAGATCGGACCATGCATCCCAGAAATTATCCATGACCTTACGGATACCTGTATCCGAAGGCTCATTCATAATGGTCTCCAGCTTGTTCAGTGTGTCATAGCGAATGTCCCATCCACCTTGAGAAGAACTTTCATTACGATACTGATCGTCCAAAAACGTCTGACGGACGCGTTCAATAGCAGTGAATTCAACCCCTGTACCCATTTGACCTCTTACAACGGAACGATTCAAACCGTAGGCTTCCATAGAATCTGAGGCCTTCATACTGACCACTTGTCTTGAGTAACCAGCTGTGTTGGCATTTGAGATATTGTGTCCGGTTGTATTAAGTGCTGCCGTTTGTGTGTTTAAGCTTCTTTTCGCTGTTTCTATACCATGAAATGTTGAGACCATATTTTCCTCCTTCAATTAGGCGCGTGTATCAAATAGTCCCGCTCGTACAGTAGAGGTACTTTTGTCAGCTGGACGCTGATAAACCGCTTCAGATTCCGCATAATATGACATACTCTCAATAGAAAAATCAATATAGGAAAGCGCCTGTTGTATAAGCTGTTGATTCAACTCATTTAATTTTTTCAATTCTACAAGCGTATCCGCTAGATTTTTTTGAATGTGAAGGAGGCGCTGCTTGTCTTCTACATCAAACACAAGACGAGACAACTCCGTAATATTAAGATTCAGCTTGGACTTAATACCACGTTCCTGCAAAAATTCATATGCTGCCTGCAGGCGTCGCTCATCCAGCTGTTCAATGTGTCTGGACATCTTCGATTCCTGGTTCATGACTAGAATGAGCTGATCTACCTTATTTGATATCAGTGCTTCTTTTTTTTGATTTCCTAATGCAATCAACTGCTCGTGAGCCTCTCTAAGCTGCTCCAGCACATCAATCAATCGATCTAAAGGCATATTCCTTCACCTAGCTTTCAGAAGACTGCTTGAAGTAAGGTAACAGCTTCTCTGCAATTTTATCGGCATCCACACGATAAGTACCAGAAGCTACTTGCTGCTTAAGCTCCTGAATTTTCTTAACACGGTCTGCATCACTGCTGCGGTTCAGCATTTCCATTGCTTCCGGAGAAATGGAAACCTCGTCCTTGCGGCGGGATTTCTTTTGTTCCTCTTGACGTCCTGTTTCAATATTGCGCTGATATGGATTAATAGCTCCGATGCGGTTGGTCTCGTTAATTTTCATAACTTCCACCTTCCTTAGTTATTTGATATGGTCAGAATGTATCAGACGACATAGCGTCGAACATGGTTCGTATTATGCCTCACTTCTTTATTTTGTGCATGGTTGCTAAAAATAAAAAAACCGATAAGCTCTATAAAGATTATCGGCGGTATTTGAAACTTTTTGAATAGCTGAATGCGTTTTTAATTCCCCTGTACTACTTTCCACGAAGTTTATCAATCGCGCTGTAGGTACCTGAGCCCATATTATTACTTTGATCCTGATTACTACTTTCGCGTACAGCCTGATGCAGGTCTTTAGTCAGACGTGTTCGACAAGAATCGCACATATGCCCTTCACGAATCGGTATCCCGCATACCTCGCAAGGATACGTCATATTGGGCGCATTAGCAATGGAAATACGTCCCTCACGTATAAATGTCGTGATTTGTTTTACGGATACCTCAGTAGCCTCTGAAAGCTCATGCATATGAATGCCCTTATTTTCACGTATATGTTTGACACAGCGTTCGTATTCAAATTCAATTTCCTTAATACAGTTCTGACAGATTCCCCTGACGTTCTTAATAAACAGCTTTCCACAGCGAGGACAGTTATCCAAATTCATCCTCTGTAGCGCCCCTTTCCAATTTCCGATCTTTAATTACTTTTATCCTTACATTAACTTATAATGAAGAGCCTCGTCTAGCAAATATTTCAAAAAAGATTTTCAGATTTTACACAATTGCACATCTTATAAGCTATCATATAAAAAGTATAAGAGAGAATGATCCATCAGTAAAAGTTTGTCTACATCTATATGCATCAATATGCAATGACATAAAATAAAGAAAGCTCATGGAAGCTAATAGTTCAGCCTATTGCATGTGTTTATTTATCGTCAAACATTGCTCCATACTTTAGATAGAAATAAAATAAGCGCCATTCCAGTTATTTTCGGGAATAGCGCTTCATTATACAATTAAAATAGCTATATATGAATATGAGTAAATGTAGAAATTAAATATCAAGATGAGGGAAAAACCGGGCGAAACAATCCTCAGAAGAATTCATGTTCACCTGTGCCCCGAATGACATCAAGAAAGCCCTGTAAATCCGGGGGAACGGCGCCCATACGAATGCTCCGCACATGGAGTGTGGGTATTCATAAATCTCATGGACCTAACATCATCTCAACTTATAACCTATCTTAAATCAAGCTAGATGCACCAGTGGAAATTTGCAGCCCAAAAAAACAAGCTATTTCACAAATAATTATTCAAAAAAGCATTGTTTTAATAGAGGCCTTCCCGTATACTATAGTCAAACGCTTGGTTTAAAAAACACATTTTATTGTACAGTTATAATGATAATTATTTATTTGTGTTTGTTTGCGGTACTTGCAGTTCTTGCCCTACTTTAACCAGGTTGTTGATTTTAACCAGTTCTTCAACAGTTACACCGTATTTTTCAGCAATAGAAGCCAGTGTGTCGCCTTCTTGAACATTTACTGTGATTGTATTTACAGCTGCTGGTGTTTCAGTTGTAGTCGTTGTTGGTTTTGTGGTTGTTGCTTGATTATTGTTCTCAGTAGCTGGTTGAGCTGGTGTTGTAGTTGCTGCATTTTCAGTAGTTTCAGTTCCAAAAAGTTTTGCTTCAAATGCTTTTTGGGCTTCTTCTTGTTGTTTGATGATCAGTTGTTCTTCAGCTTGATCCTTAATTTGGTCAGAGTTCGATTTTGCCATTACTTGACCTGTTGCAAGTGGACTCAACAAAGATACTGCACCTAAACTAACTGCCAACATGCTAGATACTGCTACTTTTTTCATTACGTTTTTCATGATTTTTTCTCTCCTCTTTTTAGCTTTAAATTTTAATTAACTGCTTTACTACTGAGCGAGACACTCCCAATGTCCGCTCTTTAGTCATTAGCTAATCACTTATTACCAATCATGTTAGCTATCAACAGATAGAAATTGTACTCCTCTTTTCCAAAAAAATCAACCTCTAAATTGAAATATTCTGTTTTCATCCCTCACTTCCTTACTTTTTGTTTGTCTCTATACTTTTATTATATACCTCTCTCTAGCTCGTTGTCAAATCCTGCTGATTGTATGGTTTAAATGGCTTCTGCTCTATCATCTAATTCTTCCATTAAGGGAATTATACCCTTTTTTCATAGTTTCAAGCAAAATAATCATGAGAAATACTGGAGATTTGGACTTATGATCTGGCTAAAGTCAGGCAAAAAATAGTCAAATGTATTCCTTGCTCTAATGCCTTTTCTCTCAATACACGTGCACACGCCTGCAATGTGCTCCCCGTTGTATAAATATCATCTACAAGCAAAACGGTAACGGAAAGCTTATCCTTCGTAACACATTGAGATTCAGCTTTTAAAATAAAAGACTTCAGCAAATTTGTCATATTGGGGTGGACAGAAAACGCATTATTCATTGTGTTCATGCGTTCCTTTTTTGATTTAAAGCTTTGTTTGCCTGTATCTTGTGGACGAGCAAGTAATGATAGGAAGGGGAGATTATTCCGCCTAGCGATCTCTTCTGCCAAGATCCGAGCCTGATTGAAGCCTCGCTCTGTCAGCCTCTTCTTACTTACCGGGACACAGGTCACTATATCCACACTCCACAAAGAACGCTTGAAACGAGAATGTTTAAGACTTGCAAACTCATACCTCATCGCCTGATAGGCTCGATTCATGATCTCACCCAGCAGGGAACCATACTTTTCATTCCCGCGATATTTGAACTGTCCAATCCATTCTCTCATCATCGGCGTATAGCTGGTTGCACTCCGATTGCATACAAAGTAACGTACTAATCGGTCAAATTTTACGCAATCCGGGCAAAACGTCGGACGTCCGCAATGAACACAACGAATGTTGTAAACCCAAGGAATTTGAAGCGAACAAGAAGTACATATCCCAGAGAATTCAGAAAAACGTCCTGTGAAAGTGCCGCAAGCGATACATGTTTGGGACTGACGTTGGAATAACCAATTCAAAAATAGACGGGTTCTTGGAATCATCCCCATACCAGAATGCACCTTTCTTGGTAGTTTACGTACTGACATTGTTTCAGGTTTCACATTTCCAAAAAAACTTTTTTTATTTAATACATTTAGTGCTTCACCTCCTTCAGGTACCCTTTTTTCCGAGCCAGTGCATTCATTCGTTTAATTTGTCTAATCGCTCTCTTTTGGCCTCGAGTCCATTGGGGCGATGTAAAAATAACACCTCCGCATGGATCATCCTTGGACCTTCCCGCGCGACCAGCCATTTGGACAAGAGAGGCTTCATCAAAAAGACTGCTGTCTGCGTCTAACACATACACATCACTCCGTGGAACAGTCACCCCTCGCTCCAAAATAGTCGTTGTGACCAGAACTCGTATTTCAGTAGCTCGAAATAAGCGCACTTTAGCGGTTCTTTCTTCATCCTGTGAGGAGGTTCCAGCAATAGGTACATCAGGCAATTGTTTAATCAGCAGCTCCACAAGTCCCTGAATATGTGAGATTCGTGTCACAAACAGGAAAACCTGTGCTCCACGTTGTATGGATACGCGTAGGCGTTGAATAAAGGATGCGGGAAGCCGACCTTTTTGCAGCCAATGTTGCACTGAAGCAGTCCCCAGGCGAAATGGGACAGGTAGGGGATGACGATGAAAACGAACGGGAACCTTGGCGTGTGGCAGTAGACCGCGTGCAGCCTCTTTCTGCAAAGCATGGGGTGGTGTAGCAGACAAATAGATAAACTTTCCCTTCGGCTTACATACTGCTCGTGCAGCAAAGGCAAGCATAGGATCATTGTGATAAGGGAACGCGTCAATCTCGTCAATCACAACCAAGTCAAAGGCTTGACGATAACGCAATAGCTGGTGTGTCGTTGCCAGTGTCAGCTGTCCCCTTTGCCAGCGTTCTACGCTCCCCCCATAGAGCGTCACCATGCTCACATTGGGAAAAGCAATGGCCAAACGAGGCGCTAACTCAAGTACCACATCGCGGCGTGGTGTTGCCACAAGTGCCGTCCCTCCGTGGTCCAACACATATTGCAAGAGCGGAAACATCATTTCCGTCTTGCCTGCGCCTGTTACAGCCCAGAGCAGAAAACGTTCTACCGTAATAACGTGCCCTTGCCGATCAGCGCTATACCTTGCACCTTCGCCAGGTTTCTGCGAAGACTGCCTGCTGCGGGCAAGGGGGCTGCCCTGCGAAGCGGCAGCACCTGATCCCCGGCACGCAACCATGTCGCGCCGGAACAACGCCCGGAGCCCACGGCCTTCCGGGCGAAAACGTCCCTGCACTTCGCCGTGCGGTGCGGCCAAAAAGCGCAGCGCCGCTTCGGCGGCGGCACGCTGTGCAGGGCTCAGCCTCCAGCGGTCGAGTTCCGTCGCCGGGGCTGTGCCTGCTGTGTGTGGCAGGGCGGGTTTCGCTGCACCGCGCAGCAGCAGCGAGCATTCACGGCTGCGCCCCAGCGCGAGACATGTCTCGCAGTAAGCGCACGCCTTACGTCCGCACGACGCACAGCTCGTGCGGTACACTATCCCGCTGCCACAACGGTTGCAGCGGAGTTCATGCGTACGCGCGGCAGACCATCGCGTACGTGGTGCTGGAGCGAGGCCAGCAGCAAAGCTGAGTCGGCCTTGCAGATATGCAAGCTGTGCAGCGGATCGCCAAGTACGCTCCAAACCTGGCGCTGCCTCTGCCAGTAGCGCTTCGGCTTCCGGAACGAGTAACTGGCGTCCTGACAACAAATTAACCAGCTCATTCGCTTGTCGTGTTAAACACTCCCTATCCAATCCATCAATTCCCGTGACGAGGCTCCTTTTTTGAATAGAACGTAAACCTCCGTTTGTTTCTCGTCCCTCATTCCTACTTTCTGTGCGAGAAGTCCGCCCTTGTCCACCATCCCAAATGCATATATTTTCTACTCCTCCAGATAAAATCCGTTCTCCGTCAAAAGGCTCAGGAGCCAGTTCACTTTTTAGCTGTGCGAGAATATAAGCCCACCACTGCCGTTTTCCCCATCGCTCCATATCTGCTAATTCCTTAAATGTTTCGCACAGCTTTGTCCCCCAGGACAAGGGAAGCTCATCTCCTAATAACACCCATCTTTCGACAACATTCTCTTGTCCCTCATCTTGATTCATCCACCATGTCATATCTACTCGAATATCCACAGATAATCGGAGAGTCCAATTCCCTTTATACTTCACTGCATATACTGCAATTTTCACCTTCCCCTTCTCCTCCCATTCATGATTTTTGCGGTTCTTGTCACCCCAGAGAACAGCAAAAAAGCACACTCCTATGGCTAATAGCCTGAAGTGTGCTTCACATCAAGTAGATCTCAATGAGATCCCTGTCGTCTTGCCTATGCAACTGTTTATAAACATTTATATCCGATTTTGACCACGATGTCCACAATCCCCTGTCGCTAAGGAACAAGTGGGGCGTCCGCCAACGACTTGACCGTTCTAAGATCAATAACAACCTGCTTTTCACCGCCTGACTTCGGTAAGACCGGGTTCCCCGGTGAAAAACGACTTGAAATGACTGAAACATCCATATGACTATAGCGCACTAACCGTGTCAGAATCGGTAGCGTATCGTCCATAGATTCATCATCCAGTACTGTCACATGTAGCGGCCTCCGGTGTAGCCAGGCAAGTATGTTCAGCGAACGCATCACCCATTCCACACGATCTCCGTCATTGGACGTAATCACAATATAGCGAGTCGCACGATGACCCGGAGATATTGCGCGTGAATCTTCACCATTGTGATAAGCCTGAACCGCCTGTCGTATATACATAAGATGAACGACTGCGGCTCCCACACCGTATATAAGCAATATCCAAACCAAGTGAGCCGTCACGAGGGTTCCACCTCCTCCTATAGCGACAATATATGCCGTATAACAGGAAGAGGTGTCACGGTTATGTACTGGGTTTCCGTATGAGCGGACATATCGCTCCAAAAGAAAGGCGGTACAGCATTCATATCTATTAGCAGCTACATCGTCTAATGCATGGAAAAACTACACTTTACAGCGTAACCCATCCATATTTGATTGAGTTAATAACTGCTTGTGTACGGTCATCAACCTCCATTTTTTGCAGAATGCTGCTGACATGGTTTTTGACCGTTTTCTCACTAATGAATAAATATTCACCGATCATCTTGTTGCTCTTACCTTCAGCCATCAGACGCAGCACTTCAGCTTCACGACGGGTCAATGGATTATTTTCACCTGCGACAAACTTCACGCCGGCTTCCTTGGTATGACCTTCAGCCATAGCCCCTGTTTCGTTCAAGTAGGTCATCCGGCGAAGCTGCTGAATGAGTTTACCCGTTACCTTCGGATGGATAAACGCATATCCTTCATGAACCGAACGAATTGCATTAATGAGGGACTCGGCCTCCATATCTTTTAACAAATAACCATTGGCTCCCTTGCGCAACGTCTCGAATACATAGCTTTCATCATCATGAATGGATAAAATGATAACTTTGACATCCGGGAACATCTCACGCAGTTTTTCGGTTGCCTCTACACCATTTTCAATTGGCATATTAATGTCCATAAGAACAATATCCGGTTTCTCTACGTTACAGAATTCCAACACTTGAATACCGTCGCCACATTCTCCGATGACCTCAATGTCGTCCTCCATATTCAAAATACGTTTAAGTCCTTCACGGAACAACTGATGATCGTCCGCTAAGAGAACTTTAATGGGTGCATTGCTAATTTCCTGATTTTCCATGTTGTTACTCCTTTCCCTTTTCCACGTTGGTTGGGATATGAATCACTATCTTGGTGCCTTGATTCTCAGCTGATTCGATCTCCATTCTCCCCTCGAGCAGTTCAACCCTTTCCCGCATACCAATCAGACCAAAATGCCCATGATCTTTGCTTTTTTGCTGAAAAAGCTCTGGCTTGAAGCCCAAACCATTATCCTGCACCACGATTTTTACAAGCTGCGCCTGATAGGTAATCTCAACAAGCACATAGGTAGGATAAGCATGCTTGGCAGCGTTGGTCAAAGCTTCCTGGATCAGACGGTAAATGGCTGCTTCCATCGCGGAAGAGAGACGGTGTTCCTTGCCCCTTGTTTCAAAAAGCGATCTAATCTTCGTTTTTTCTTCAAAATCCTGCACATATTTCCGGAGCGTCGGAATAAGTCCCAGGTCATCCAGGGCCATAGGACGCAAATTGAAAATGACCTTTCGCATTTCCTCAAGACTGGAGCGAACCTGTTTCTTCAAGTCTACTATTTCGTCCTGAACCATCTTAAATTCCTGCTTGGCGATCATTCTTTCCACAATTTCCGTCCTAAGCACTAGATGCGCAAGGAGCTGCGCAGGTCCATCGTGAATTTCACGGGATATGCGTTTGCGCTCCTCTTCCTGAGCTAAAATAATTTTCAGACCAATAAACTGCCGGTTTTTGGCCGATTCGATGATCCGCGTCACTTGTCCCAATTCGCCTGACAAATATTCCAGCACGACCCCCATCTGCGAACCGATGGTTTCGGCACGCTCGACAGAAGCCTCGACACTTTTGGCCCGCTTTTGAAGATCATCTCTTCTGGCTTTGAGATACATTTCCTTCTCACGGAAAATCATCACATCGAGTTGAAGCTGTGTTGCCTTCTCATAAGCCTGCTTGATATCCTCTTCCGAATAGCGAACGAAGTCACGGCTGACCTCAGTCAACCGAATGCGGGACCGCCGATAGTTCATTTCCAGCTGGTCCACCTTTTCGATCGTTTCTGCCGTTTCCTTCAAGACGCTCTGGAGCTCCTGATTTAACGTGACCAGCTCGGTCCGGGCCGTGTCCAATATTTCGAACATCTGATATTTGCTGTTCTCCATCACCTGGATGGCATTTTTAATGACTCGGTCTATGATATCGGCTTGAAAGTCCACAAATGTTCTACTCCAATCCTAGCATTTCAAGTATATATCATACCATATCATGACTGAAGGGTGATGGTCTTCGTTTCTTGTTCCCATTTTACAGTCATTCCTAACTGCTCAGACACGAGTCTCAATGGGACTAAAGTCCTACCTCCTAGCACAACGGGTGCAACATCAGTGCTTTGCCGCTTCCCGTTCAGAACAACTTCTTTTTTCCCTACGGTCAAATCCATCAGTACACCGCCGCGCATAATGGTGATCCGCTGATCGCCCGCATTCCATTTGGCTTGTCCGCCAAATGCGTCCAGCACATACTTGATCGGAACATACGTTGAACCATCGCGAGTCATCGGAGCGGCATCAATCGTGGTCGGCGTTCCGTTCACCGTCATTGATTTTTGTCCGATCGTCATCTGAGCTGTTCCCTTTTTGAGTCCTTCTGTGCCGACCGTTCCCGGTGTATTAAAAGAAATATTATCAAAAGCAATTTTGCCTGTTTTAGCGCGCTCGTCCTGACCCTCTGCCACATTGACCACATAAAGACGCTTCAGCTTCGCCGGATACGAAATATTCAAACCGCTCATATCTGCATTAATGGTTTTCCAGCCGTTCCAGTCGATCACTTTAGCGAGATCAATATATGCTGTTTTGCCTTGAGCATCCTCTAGCTCTGCACGCAGCCAGTTCAGACTCTTATCTCCTCTGACATCAATCGAGATGGAAGTAGCCGCCTGTTCAAGCGTTTTCCCGGATGTGCCGTTCAATTGAGCGTAAGCATACATTTTACCACTGCCGTTCGTCATATCGTAGTTCAGCTCTAGCACTTTGGAATTGGCATGGTCACCATCTCCTTGTACAACAGCCGCTGTGCCAGTAACACCTTCCACATTCGAAGTAAAATCAACCGGATACGAAACATTTTCGAAGTTCTCCCAGTTGTTTGTACTTGCTCCACCAGCAGACAGGAAGACGACAGCGCTGAAACCATCATAGCGACCGATGGCATAGCCCGTTTTTACGCCTGCATCCACCGTATTTACTGTAAGCTGATTGTCCTTGACACTTCCCTTAAAGCCGATGAACTCCCATTTGAGCGCATCGGACGTAATGCTGACACTCTGTCCATCTTTTGTCTTTGCCGTTACCGGTACAGCGATTTTAGCTCCAGCGGTAAGCGAGCCAGTTCCAGTGCCTGCGGTAAGTGATGAAATTTCATCTGCTCCAAGCACCGTGACCTTGGTTGTAGCGCTGGCTGAGCCACTGGATGCCGTTAAAGTAGCCGTTCCTGGTTTGGCTCCCTTTACAACGCCGCCGCTCACTGATACAACAGCCGGATTGCTGGATTTCCACGTCACTTGTACTTTCGAGGTATCAAATGGATTGTAGTAGTTGTCATAGCCTTTGAAGGAATAGCTTCCGGTCTGTCCAATCAGCAGCGTTTTATTGCCCTTGATGGTGAAGCCTTTGAGCGTTCCTTTAGGAGCATTGGTATATACCCCTACTCCATTTACAATACTACGTTGCTCTGTACCATATTCTGTATTGAACGTAAGCCCCGCTGTCGTATCTCCCAAATCACGTGTCACCATAGTGGTAGAGCCGCCCCCGTCAAGGTTCATCCCCTTCCAGACGCCAATATCCTTCATCAGCGTTTGCAGCTCGCTCAGGGATACACCAACGCTGTTCCCATTCTTCTCAACAGCAATGACATAAGCGTAACGCTTGTCACGAGAATATCCCAGAGCTGTACGCGCACGCGTCCCGCCTATGCTTGTTGTGCTCCGGGAAAAAGAGGTTTTCTGGCCGTCATTTACTAATATGGTATGTCCACCAATCATCATCTGAAGGTTAGAAGGATCTACTTCACTCCCTGTCGATTTAACACGAAGATGATAACTCGTTTCTACGGTTTGTCCCACGGTCAGATGCGCTTTGGCATAATCAGCGGCTTTACCATGAGTACGTAAAATATAGCCATCCTGCGGAACGGTCATATTCAACGTAGCATTGTCGGAGACTTGTGTAACTACACCATTTTGTACCAAGATCTCGGTGGGCGTTGTCGAACTGTTTTTGGGGCGCTCAATTGCTTTCCAAGCAGATGTATAAATATACATAGCATTAGAGTGACTATAGTTGCCCCCACTCGTCTCAGGGGAATACGAAGCCTTGTTCATCCCCGCCAAAGAGAAGGACGACCCATCTCCAGCTTTCACTGTACCTTCAAAAGTAAACTGCTCCACCATCGGAGAACCATCCTTGGTTACAGCAAAGGCATACATACCCGTTAAATCAGACGGAGTAGACATCAACACACCCTTGGATACTTGTCCACCGATCGGCGCTCCCTCGCTGGAAGTATTAAAATAATCCCCGTTTACACCAGCAACCGCCCCGGTCTCTTTTGCCATGCCACCTGTGCTCTGACGGGTCGTAAACTGTCCATTCTTCCCCGTCATGACATCCAGCTTAACGTACGGATTTTGCAAGTCCACTCGAATGATATCAGCCAGCGCTGTTCCTTTGGAACCTTTAAAACGATATTTCAATAATGTTGCACCCGAAGTAATGATCTCTTCGCCCAATTTTACAGTTGAACCAGAGGCTGCACTTGCGATTGGAGCAGACATCCAACCATTCAAGGGGATTAGAGCCCCAGTTCCAGCAACCGGACCGACCCATAATACCCCTGCCAGTGTTAACACGGCCCATCTTCTAGCCATTCCTCTGCCATTAACTTTCACTTCACTCTGTTTCTTATTACTTAAAAACATTTGGATAATAGCTCCCATCTTCAATGTATTCAAACGGTTTTGTTCCGCGCGTGTACTCTATCAATAAACAAAAAAATCCTCTTATGTTAATAGACTTATTATATAGGCAAAAGTTACGAAAATCCCGTCAACTAATTCATAAAATCTAAAACGATGAATTGACGAATGCAATATCGGCGCACTATAATACATTTGAACTTATTAGTTCAAATAATACTGGTTAGTTCACAACTCCAATTATGACTCTATCGGAAGGATTGATAATCATGAATAAACAACGGGCCATCATCATATTCACTTTATCCCTGAGCATCGCAATGACCGGATGTTCTACAGAAAAAAAAGATGCCGCTCTAGGTTCATCTGCACAGCCAACCGTTGTGCGCACCGCAATCGTCAAATCCACGCCACTTCATACGGCCTATAACTTGTCAGGCACTCTTCAGGCTTATGAGGAGAACACACTGGCTTTCCAAAATGGAGGCACTGTAGCCAGTGCATATCTCACTGTCGGTACTGCTGTACAGAAGGGCGCCGTTATTGCTAGTCTGGATGACGCTGACTACAAGCTTCAGGTGGCACAGGCGACAGCCTCCATCTTGGAGGCACAGGCTGGTATTGATAACGCACAGGCTAATTTACAGGCTGCTACCTCCGCGATTCAATCCGCCGATGCCGGCATTACAGGAGCTCGCGCGAATGTTAACAAGGTCAATAAAGGCGCACGTGCTCAAGAGAAACAACAAGCGCAAGCTACTGTAGATAAGGCACAAAGCGCTTATAACAAGGCCAAGACGGATAGCGAGCGTACACAGAAGCTGTTTGAGGCAGGCGCTGCTACCGCATCAGATAATGAAAATGCTCGCCTGAATGCTACCGCAGCCCTGAAAGACCTGGAACAAGCCAAGGAATCCCTGTCCCTTTTGCTGGAAGGGGCCACAGCCGAAGATCATCAATCCGCCCAAGCTTCCTTTCAAGATGCGCTTGCAGGTAAAAGCAAAGCCCTTGCGGCCAGTGAACAGGCTGCGGCTTCCCAAAAACAAGCCCATGCCAACTACGAAAAAGCCCTTGTCGCCAAGGGTCAGGCAGAGCTAGCACTATCACGCACCCGTTTAACCTCTCCCGTGAACGGCGTAATCTTAGACAAAATCGTGAATACAGGTGATTTGGTCGCGTCAGGGCAAGCCGTCTATCGCATAGGCTCCATCGACCGCCTCAAAGTAATGCTTCCTGTACCAGACAGTGAAATTAAGGATTGGAAAAAGGGTCAACAAGTAGAATTGGCGCTCTATGAAGAGACTCGTCAAGGTACGGTGTCTAACGTCTATCCTTCAACCAGCACCGACACGGGAAGGGTTAACGTAGAGATTGTTATAAACAATCCACAGCGAGACTGGTTACCCGGTCAGGTCATTAAAGCTGCTCAACAGGTGACCGACAAGAATGGGATTCTCGTTCCTGCCGAAGCAGTCATTAACACGGGAAGCAAGCCTTTTATTTTCAAAGACATTCAAGGAAAAGCTGTTAAAACCCCTGTGGAGCTTGGTAATCAGGTTGTAGATAATCAGTTGCAAATCGTATCGGGACTTCGTGAAGGCGAACGTATTATCGTTAAAGGGGCAGAAAACCTATTTGATGGAAATGCGATTCAGTCGGAAGAAGGCGGGCGCCCATGATTGAGTACATCGTAAAAAAACGAAAAATTACATTGCTGTTTTTTGTCATGCTGATTTTGGTCGGAATCTTCGGCTTTTTCCAGTTACCACAGCAGGAAATGCCGGATGTCACCATACAGAATGCTATGGTAACAACAGTCTACCCTGGTGCTTCACCACAAAAAGTAGAACAAACCGTAACTAAAGAGCTGGAGAAACGCATTAAGGAAGTTGAAGGTGTTAAAACGATTAGTTCGACTTCTGGTAACGGATTCTCCTCAATTTTAATCGAATCCAAAAACGGAGTTGATCCTCAAACGGTTTGGGATGATATGCGTAAAAAAGTGCAAGATGCACAAGCTGATCTTCCTCAAGGCGCTGAAGTGCCTGTTGTAAATGACAAACTAACCAGCTCTTTTATTGGCTCCTATGCCCTAACAGCTGACTCTTCCGCACCACTCTATAAACTAAATGATTTAACAACAACTTGGAAAGACCAGCTTAATACCATTTCTGGCGTATCTAGCGTCAAATTCAATGGTCTCCCTGATCAAGAAGTACGTGTCCATATTGACAATCAGAAGCTTCAGCAATATCAGCTGTCATGGGGTCAAGTAGCTCAAGCGATCCAGTCTCAAATTGATCGGGTTCCTACCGGTAATATTGAATACAACGGACGTACCTATCAACTTATTGTTCGCGAGTCCGAAAAAGCTGATGAATTGAATCAGGTCCTTTTGACACGCACCAAAGAAGGTAATCCTGTATATTTGAGAGATGTCGGCACAACGGAGCTGGCACATCCTAATACAGAATACTTTGCCTATGTAGAGGGTAAACCGGCCATTACGCTAAGTATTGGAGCAGAAACAGGCACAGACATCCCTTCTATGAGTGAAAAGGTCAATACCAAGCTCAAAGAGCTGGAGAAAACACTCCCCGCAGGTGTTCACTTTCAAACTCTTTTTGCACAAAAGGATCAGGTAAGCCATATCTTTGACGACTTAAAGCGTGAAACGATTCTTGCGATTGCGGCCGTTATTCTCGTTTGTATGTTGGGGCTGAATTTGCTCACCTCTGCATTTGTCGCACTGGCCATTCCTATTTCGGTTTCGATTGCCATTATCTTTTTGCCTATGTTCGGCATTACTCTAAATCAGATATCCGTTGTCGGTCTGATCATCGTACTGGGCATACTCGTGGATGATGCCGTGGTTGTAAATGATAATATTGAGCGTAGACTTACGGAATTAGGAGAATCGCCCTCAGTCGCAGCTGTAAAAGGTACCAAAGAGGTCATGCTTTCTATTTTGGTTGCAACTCTGGCCACCATCTCAGCTTTCGCGCCATTGTTGTTTCTTCCTGGAAATGTAGGTGCCTTTATTAAACCCATTCCTGCTATTGTCTCCCTGACCATGCTTGCCTCTATGATTATGTCGCTCACCATCATCCCTATTTTTCGAGAATGGTATGAGAAGCGCAGACAGGCTCGTCACCCTCAGGGTAAGTCTAAACCAGCAGGCTTGCTCGGCCAGCAGATTCATTCTTTAAATAAGCTCTATTCACAAAAACTGATGCCTAAGGTCATTCAGCGTCCCTTGTTGACAGCCATGGTCGGACTCATGCTTGGAACAGCCGCCTATGGATTAGTTCCCTTTACCTCAGTTGAACTTTTTCCTGAGTCGGAAGATCCTCATGTTGCACTAAATGTAAAAATGCCTGTAGGCACTTCAATTGCGGAAACCGACCAGGTCGTTAAAGACCTTGCAGGCTGGGTGAAAAAGCAACCTGAAACTTCCAAGGTCGTCTACAGCGCTGGAGGGACTGCCCCACAACTGTTTAGTGACATTAATAGTATGGGTGGAAATATTAGTTATAACGAAACGGTGGGGCAGATTGCTGTCGTCGGCAAAGAAAACGTATTCGATCTCAATACGACAGTTGATGCTTGGGAACAACATGTTAAGAAATCCTACCCTGGAGTTACAGTTACGATGTATGTTCCTCGTCTCGGGATTCCAGTGGGCAAGCCCGTTTCCATTCGTATCTCAGGTCAGAACCTGAATGAACTGCAAATCCTTGCCCAAAAAGCAAAGGAGCAGATCGCGACAGTAGAGGGCACAACAGGCATCGTGGATGATATAGGAATTGAACGATATGCACTGGAGCTTGAGGTCAACAAACAAACGATGGATCAGTACCTGGTAAGCTACACAGATTTGACTCGCACCCTGCTTCTATTAAAAGAAGGAGCCCAAGTCAGCCAATTTGATACTGGAAACAGTCTGGTAGATATTAAAATGTATTTGAATCACAGTGACGAGGAGCCAAGTAAGCTTTTCCAACAATTAAGTGTAGTTAATGCAGCTGGTAAGCAAATTCCATTAAACCAGCTCGTCCAGATTAAGCCGTCATTTGCTATTCAGCAAATCAAGCATTACAATATGGAGCGGACGATTACGGTGGAAGCCGATTTGAACGGACGAACTGCAAGCGAAGCGATGGTTGATGTTGAAAGTAAGCTGGCGCAAATGAAGTTCCCAGAAGGCTACAAATGGGAGGTTGGTGGGGAAACCTCTGACCAATCGACCATATTCAAGGACTTAGGACAGCTGGCGATCGTTGTAGTCTTGCTCATTTTACTCTTGATTACTATGCAATTTTATTCTCTCTCCATTCCTATTATTATTATGACGACCGTGTACCTGGCAGCAGCCGGCGGGATTATTGGTATTTTCTTGACCGGTATGCCTATCGGTTTTATGAGCATCATGGGAATTATTGCACTCGCGGGCATTGTTGTGCGGAATGGGATTGTGTTAATTGAATTTATCGAGGATGCACGACATGAAGGAATGGAATTAAAGGAAGCCGTAATACAGGCGGCCGCTGCTCGCTTCAGACCGATTTTATTGACATCTTTGGCAGCTATTGTAGGTATGATTCCATTAGCACTATTGGGAAGCCTGCTCTTTAAGCCACTGGCGTTTACCGTCATTTTCGGTTTGTTATTCTCAACCTTGTTAACCTTGTTTGTCGTGCCGTCCTTGTATATGATCATGGCCAAGCACAAGATGCGCCGTCAACTCAAAAAACAGCAGCACACAGTTATCACACGTGACCAACCTTTGTGATGTATGAAGTGAATTCTTATGCTGTCGAGTTGGTCGGTCCCTAGGGGGAAGTATGTATGGAAAGTAAAAAAAATGATATTTTACAGGCGGCCATTCGGCTGTTCTCCAGAAAAGGCTATTATTCAACATCTGTTGAAGAAATAGCCAAAGAAAGTGGGATGGCGAAAGCATCCTTCTATAAATATTTTCAAGGAAAAGAAGAACTTCCTCTAGAAATGTGTATCATTCTGGAAAATAACATTGAACAAGACATCCGGGCTCTCTACAGTAAACCTGATCTTTCTAAGCATGATAAACTACATGGTTTTATTGTACTTTACTTGAAAAATCTCGTTGAAAACAAAGTGTATCTCATGATGGATCTTCCTGAGCCTTCCATGCTTATTTTTCAGAATGAACAACTCAATTACGCATTCGAGAATCATGAATACAAATTGTACAAATGGGTTCGCGACTGCCTGATTGATATTTTTGGACCGAGCATTAAAGATCATGCATGGGATATGACCTTTGTACTTAAAAGCATTGTGTTTGAATATATTCGCTTCTTTGCCGATCGGATGAATGATGAAACGATTGAACATCTAACACAGTTTATTATCTTCTTATCCAGTTCCTTGGCAACCAGCCTGAACAATGCTGATTCAGCTCCACATTTGTTCTGGAGCAAGCAAGGCTGGTTACCTGAAAGTGCTCTAAGTAATCCCTTTGACCAAGGCCGTCAAATTAACAGCCTTCTCCACTCCTTGGAAGACAGTATACTGCTCTCTTCGTGGAGTTCAGAGGAGAAACAGGAGTGTCAGCAAATCTACGCTTATTTAAAGGAAGAGGCTCTGAAATCGAACCCTCAGAAAGGCCTCCTGAAAGCCTTTTTTGCGTATTTGGAGCAGTACAAGGAACTGCAAAAGGTTTGTCGTTTACTTAAAAATTTATTGGACCATGCACCGATATCCGAGTAGTCACTCAGTATTCGGTACATCAGAGCAAATTCGTACTTAACAGCGAAATACATCAAAAAAAGACTGTTCATGCAAAGCATGAAACAGTCTTTTTGGGTTATTGCTTTTATTTTGATAATATACGAGGAATTACAGCCCCGCTTGCTCTTTTAGAATTTCAGCTTTATCTACGCTCTCCCATGGTACATCCAAATCTGTACGGCCAAAGTGACCGTAGGCAGCAGTTTGCTTATAAATTGGACGACGCAGATCCAACATGCGAATGATGCCTGTTGGGCGCAGATCAAAGTTATTTCGGATCAATTCAACTAGCTTCTCATCGCTTACTTTACCCGTACCGTATGTATCGACGTTAATCGAAACAGGCGTAGCGACACCGATGGCATAAGCAAGCTGAATTTCCACTTTGTCTGCCAATCCTGCTGCTACGAGGTTTTTCGCTACATAACGAGCAGCGTAAGCAGCGGAACGGTCCACTTTGGTCGGATCTTTACCGGAGAATGCTCCCCCGCCATGACGTGCATAACCACCATACGTATCCACAATAATTTTACGGCCTGTCAGACCTGCATCTCCTTGAGGGCCACCGATAACAAAGCGTCCTGTCGGATTAATGTAATACTTGGTTTGCTCATCCAATAATTCGGCAGGGACAATTGGCAAAATAACCTTTTCTTTGATGTCTGCTTGAATTTGCTCCAAAGTAGTATCCTCTGCATGCTGCGTAGAAACCACAATAGCATCAATACGAACAGGTTTACCATTTTCATACTCTACCGTTACTTGGGTTTTACCGTCTGGACGAAGGTAATTCAGTGTTCCATCCTTACGTACTTCAGACAAGCGTCGTGCAATACGGTGAGACATAGCGATAGGCAAAGGCATCAACTCAGGTGTCTCGTTCGTAGCAAAACCAAACATCAAGCCTTGATCCCCAGCCCCAATGTTTTCCGTTTCTTTATCTACTTCAGCAGGATCACGGCTTTCCAAGGCAGCATTAACCCCTTGAGCAATGTCCGGCGACTGTTCATTCAAAGAAGTCAATACAGCGCAAGTATTATAGTCGAAACCGTATTTCGCACGTGTATAGCCAATTTCCTTAATCGTATTACGTACAATGGATGGAATATCCACGTATTCCGATTTGGAGCTGATTTCACCAATGACAAGAACGAGACCAGTAGCTACCGATACTTCACATGCTACCCGTGCATTAGGGTCATTAGCCAGAAAGGCGTCCAATACAGCATCGGATATCTGATCACAGATTTTATCCGGATGGCCTTCTGTTACAGACTCGGACGTGAACAAATGACGGCCTTTTACAGACATGAATTTCAACCTCCCACAATTAAAATACATGAGGATTTATAAAAAAATCCTGACATGGCAATGGTATTATTCAGATACCTTCAAGCCAACAAATGGCGGGAGATATCTTGTTACACCTGATTAATAAAAAATGAACCTTTTCCGGTAGGAAAAGGTTGCGTACAAGCCTCAAATGCCATGATATCCTATTTAAAACAAGGTGTCAATTCATACAGCCCAATTACAACTTTCGAAATTGAGGTAAGTTTACATGCAAACCATTTTCGATTCACATGTAAATAACCCCAGTTTATACGCTACTATATAATCAAAAACTGTAAAAATTATTGCAATTTACAATGTACCATATTCAGATAAGCTACGTTCAGCAGATTGTATCAATCGCTTAGTAATTTCACCACCAACTGAACCGTTCTGTCTTGAAGTTAAATCACGCCATGCTACATTTTCGCTCCCCGCAAACTCCCCCAATTCTGCAGCAAATTCACTGTCAGCCTTAGGTTGTATATGTGCATATTGGGGATTATAAACAGGCAGCCCAAATTCAGCAGCGATCTCATACTTCAAATCATCTAACCTGGCACGGCTTTCAGGAATTAATCGTCTTTGACCTCTTGATGCCATCGTATACACCCTCCACTAAACGTATTGTCTTTCATGGGGGTAGTGTGCAGCGATTAGGTTCAACTTAGCCAAGAACAATTTGCTATCCCAAGCAGTATTTAAGAAAAAGAGCCACCGAAAGCAACTTATATACAAAACAGTTTACTGAATAGTATAACCGCCTCGTACCATAACGACCAGACCAAACTTCTGACCTTCTTTTACTTGAATACCTCTTCCTTCTCTAGGAAACGATAATAAATGATTTTTCTCGACAGCCTGATTATGAACAATTTCCGTTCCAGAAGTAATATCAATAGCACCACTGGCATCCATACTATACACAACGGCATAACCATTACGTAAAATAAATTCCGAGCCTGCTTTGGCAATCAGTTTTTGACCAGGCTTTACATCAACAACCTTTAAAACCTCTGTCTGCTCTGGTGTGGAAGCTTTTCCTGCACTAGAAGTTCCTGACGCCGTTGTGTTAGAAGTAGTATTTGTTGCTGGAGCATTCGAACTAGTCGTTTTACTACTCGTGTTACTTGCTGGTACTCCACCTTTAATTGCCTGAGCAATTTTTTGGTCGACATAGCTTTTGGTTACGACTGGATCATCAGCTGTACCAGGTTGTCCAGAACTGGAGGCACCATTAACTGAATTGTTCATTAAGGAGCCAGCAACAATTCCTCCTCCAAGTAAAACAGCAGCCAACGATACTTTATAGCGTGATTTCATGAAGTCCTCCTACAGCAGGTTATAGCAAGTATAGGTTAAGCTTTAATTATTGTGCGCTAGCTCCAGAAGAACCCTGCATAGCCCAAGGCTTATCAAAAGCCAACTTCAAAGTATCAATATTTGTAACTATATCTTCAGCCTGTTGCTCAGCAGTAGTCACTTTCAAATTAGCTTCATAAACCTGAAGCTCTGTAGCCAACCCAACATCAAACTGCTTCTTAGCCATATCAGCTGCACTTCTTGCACTCACCAAACCAGCTTGAATCTGTGAGTACTGGCTTTCTAATGCTTTGATGTTGTTATAGATTGTTCTTACTGCTTCTTCGAGTTGTCTCTTTGTGCCTTCTGTTGCATACTGAGCTTTTTCAACATTAAGTTGCTCAGCTTCGTAAGGTGTGTTTCCTGGCGTACTAAAATTGTAGAGCTTCAGGCTCAATTCAGCTAAATCCACTTTTTGCTCGCTCAGCCAAATGGCCGTGCTGCTAGTAAGTACTTGGCTTACTTTTGTCTCTACATTATCTTTAAATTCAGAATAGACAGGCTTATCCTTCAATTCATAACGTTGCTCCGGTTTGTAGCCAATCACTTGGTTCAACGACACATAAGCACTATCTAGATCTTTTTTTGCTTTTTCTAAAGCAGCTTGATTTTGAGTCAACTGATTGGTTGCTTGTGTAACCTCATAATCACTCGACATTTGATTATCTCTTTTAATTTGTGCGACTTTTAGCTTGCGCTCCGCATCTTCGATATTCAATGCAGCTAGCTTGACGGCATTCTGCTTTTGAAGGAGCTTGTTATAAAGATCCTTTACGTTATATTCAATACCTTCTTTGGTCATATCCAAGTTCTTTTTAGCAGCCTCGTAGTTAAGGTTCGTTTGAGCATAACCTTTGAAAGCTTTATCAGAAGCCTCATCACCTGCTTCTGCTGGAACAAAGTTAATATCCTTGCCCGCTTCTTTCATGATTTTTCCAGCCTGATCGATATTCGTTGCTGCTGTTTTAACTGAAGTACTATCAGCTACGGCCAGTTTAACTGCATCCTTATAGGTCAAAGAATCATTATAGTAGGTATCATAAGTAACTTGAGTCACAGGAGCTGCGAGAGGCTTACTAGACAAGCTATTGGCTTCGCCAGTTGTACTTCCATCTGCTTGGTTTGAAATAGTAATTGTACGTGTACTTTGATCCCAATTTACTTTGGCGCCTAATGATTGGCTCACAAAACGTAGAGGAACAAGTACTTGACCCTTTTGAATTTGAGTTGCCGCATCGAGTTGTACAGGAGCACTATTCTTATAAGCAAGCTTGGAACCAACATTCAAAGCCAATGTATCTTCATTTTTAGAAGCAGTTACTTTTTTAGCTTTGCTGTCCCAATCGACTTTCGCACCCAAGCTTTCAAAAACACCACGGAGAGGCACCAAGGTTGTATTTTGGCTAACAACTGGGGACTGGGTATATTGCTGAGTTACACCGTTAATAATAACCTTTATATCACCTGCTTGAGCTCCTGCAAAATTGGCAAATGCAGAAGAAAGAACTAATGTAGAAAGTGCTGCCACTCCAAAACGTTTCATAATTTCTCTCCTTTGTCAATATGACTAATAAAAGAAAAGGGCTCCAAAAGGAACCCTCTTCTCATCTAATTCAGTTAACTCAAAAGAGTTGCTCTTAAATTAGTTGTTGTTTTCAACAGTTACTGTTTTAGCAGTTGCATCATAGTTGATGGATGCATCCAACGCTCTGCTCACCCAGAAGATAGGCAGTACAGTACGGTTTTTGTTAGTTACAGCTTTAACGTCCATACGAATCACAGAACCGTTAACAGTCAACAGGTTAGTGTTCAGTTTGATTTGAGCAACGCGGTCACCTTTAATCAGGGTAACTGTGGAAGTTGCTTTGTCAAACAGGATGTTTTGTGGGGATACACCCAAAGCTTCAGCTGCATAACGTACTGGCAAGTAAGTGCGTCCGTTTTCAGCATAAGCAGCTACATCAGAAGTTTTACTTTCGCCGTTCACAGTGTAGGAAGTGCTTCCCAGTGTGAAGACAGCTTTAGTTTTAGTAGCACCTGGAGCTGGAGTTCCAACAGTTGCGATTGCTACTTCAGCAGCTGCAGTGTTGTTGTCTTTCCAGTTTTGAGTGTTGTCAGTTGCGCCTTTGTAAGCAGTGTAAGAAACTGCGCTACCTTTCAGCTTAGCAACGATGTCGCCTTGAGCTACAGTACGGTCAACAGTCAGCTTAGGAGCCGAGATTGTGATTGTACTTGGAGTAGCACTTTCGCTATCGATGTAGAAGCTCAGACGGCCTTTGTTGCTTTCGCCGTAAGTATCAGTAGATACGCTCTTCACTTTAACGTCACCAGCTGTAACTTTTACTTCTGGAGTAGAAGCAAAACGTACGCCTGTTGGCAATTCCAAGATTACTTCACGGCTACCGTCTTTCTTAACGAAAGCTTCTTTAGCAGCTTCAGTGATTGTGATATCGCCAACTTGTTGGTCGCCCAGACCGATTGTCAGGGTTGGTTTGGAAGCAGCAGCCAGAGTAACTGCTTGTTTCACAGTTGCAACCTTAACAGTACCGCTCAGACCTTGGCTACCAGCAACATCAACGTTCAGATCGCCAGAGAAACCTGGTTGCGTAGCAACTTCAACGTTTTTCAATTTCAGACTACCAGCATCAGTTGTGCTGTTAGCGTTGTTGAAAGTCAATTTCAAAGTACGTTTGTCAGAGTCAGTATAGGAAACCTCTGCTCCACCCAAACCGTTAGTGTTCTCCATAGAACCGGAGAAGTTGCTTCCTGGGTTATTGCTTTCAAAAGTTGACTGCCAACGAGCACCTTCAGGCAGACGCAAAGTTACAGTACGTCCTTTTACGAAAGAACCAGCAACAGTTTCTTTAATTGTAACATCACCAATTTTTTGCTCATCATGACCAGCAAGAATTGTTGATGGAGTAGCAACGGAAACGCCACCACCGATTTGACCATAGCTACCAACTACGAGGGAGCTAACATCAGTTGTTGCATTACCAGAGATACTAACTGTAACGTCGCCTTCTTTTGCACTGTTTTCATCATCAACATAGAATCCTACAGGCAATTGGAAAGATGTTTGAGCGTCACTTACTGTTTTCAAAGACAAAGTAAGCGTATCGCCATCAGTAGAGTAGTTCACATCTGAAGGTTTAATTGCTTTGTCTGTCTTAGAAGTAAACAAAATAGTGGCTGGGCTTTTAGGAGCGGAATCCCATTTGAAACCACTAGGCAATTTCAACTTAATGTTGCTATTGCCCAAAGAACCAGCTGTTTCTTCTTTAACTTTCAAAGTTGCAGTAAAGTTCTCTTCACTGGAAACTGTATCAGCAGCAGACAAAGATACTTGACCGGAAGAAACTACGTTTGCAATTGTTGCTTCACCGCTAGTGAAACCACTTGCAGAAGCTGCATCAAAAGTAGCTTTTACAGGTCCATTGCTAGGTCCGTTAACGTTAATTTTACCAAAGTTCATGTAAAGGTCAACGCTATCTTTAGAGTTAGTAAAGTTGAAAGTCACTCTTGCAGAGTTATTAGTAAGCTTCTCTACAGTCAAACCTTCACCCGGAACGTATCCAGTTTCTGCACGAGCTGCAGCATCATCATTGTTATCGCCTGGATCAATGTAAACACCCAAACCATAAGTAGAATCAATAGCAGTAGGGACAATACCAGGATCAGTAGCGAATTCAAAACCTTTAGGCAATGTAACAGTGAAAGATTCACCCTTGCCAACAGAAGCTTGGCTTACGTTAACTTTTACTCTACCCAAAGTAGTGTTAGTAGTTTGGCTTGAACCAATGCTAGGAGTATTAACAGCAGAATAGCTAGAAGCTGCATGAATTGCAGTTGGTGCAGTCAATGCTGCGATTGGAGCTGCAACACCAGCAACCAATGTTGCTGTTGCCAGCACGTTGATCATTTTTTTGTTAAACTTTGTCATAACCTTTTTTTCTCCTCCTTGAATATAACCAGAAATATTATTTTTGTCTTTTTGTCGGATCTTGTCACTCATCAGTCGTTACACCTCCTTTCCGAGCTTTATGAGAACCCTTATAAAATGATATCTGTGACAATATCACAGAAGCTTGGAATCTAGTTGAAAGAAAGCGTCCATTTATGACGTACTCCAGTATTATACAATGTGATAACAATGCAGTAAAGATTTTTTTTAGCGAATTTTGTCTTTACGCTTTTGTACCCCTTTGTTTCATACTCACCCAATTAGACGTAGCATGGGTTCAAAAAGTTGCGTCTGTTTCAAAAAAAATTTTTTATTTTTTTTGATTATGTATTCCGCTTCCCACAGTAATAATTATACTATTGAACCTGTTCCTCCGTCATCCTACAACTTTTACCTTATCAACCTTAAATGTACAAGGATTATTTTCGTACATTTAAGTCGGTCTTTAATGGAGTATATTCGTTAAGAATTATCCATAGAATATATAAAGCACATAAAGTCTATAGATTCCCTTGAAATCTAATACTCTAATACACTTTAAGTAGTAGGAATGACGGAGTAACAGTGATTTACGGTAAATATAACCGAGACAAATTACTTCACTACATTAATCTTCGCGCCATCCGTAAGCAGACTAACGCCCTTAACGACAACATTTTGTCCTTCAGCAAGCCCCTTGGTTACTTCAATCTGTTTGGCACTTTCCTGGCCTGTCTGCACCTCTACCCGCTTAGCCACTGTTCCTTCCACTACATAAGCATACTTTTTCCCTGCCTGCTCCGTAATGGCATCCTGCGATACCAAAATGTTTTTAGGAGCTTCTGATTTCATGTATACAGTTACAACCATCCCTGATTTTAATTCACCAGAACCATTAGGAACTGAAATCTCGACAGGATATGCCTTGAGATCATTATCCATTACCGGATTGACGGCCGATACTCTGGCCTCAATTCGCTTATCTAAGGAGTCCACACCTACAGTCACAGATGAACCCACCTGCAACTTAAGAAGCTCAGATTCAGAAACGTTAACTTTAGCAATAATAGGATTGGTATTCGCTATTGTAGCAACCGCGGATTGTGCACTAACCATTTGCCCCTGGGTTCCTGTTACTACCGATATCGTGCCGGAAATCGGAGCTTTGACTACAGCATCCACCAGTTGACTACGTGCTGTGTCTAAACTGGACTTAGCTTGATTGACAGAAGCACGAGCTACGTCAATGCCGGTTTTCTGTTGTGCAAGACGTAATGATTTTTGAGCATTGCTATATGTTGTTTGTGCACTTTCCTTGGACGTTTGCGCATTGTGAAGTGTGATCTGTGCATTCTCCACCGCAGTCAAAGCTCTTCTATGCGCTATTTGAGACTGCTCTAACTCGGATTGAGATAGAGCGCCCGCACTAAACAACTGTTGGTTGCGATTGAGCGTATTTTGAGCATCACGCACGGAACTCTGAGCATCGACCAGACTGGTCTGAGCTTGGGTGATAGTGTTGTCTTGCTGTACAAGCGCACTTTTCGCTTGATCCACGCTGGACTCTGCCTGTTGCACCGATTGCGCTGCGCCTGACTCAGCCTGCTTTAAATTGGCCAGGGCAACCTGGTACGATTCCTGGGATTGCTTAATCGAGTCCCGCAAGTCCTTTTGGTCTATAGTAAACAATGTGTCGCCCTTATTTACTTTTTGCCCCACTGTAAGGTTAATGCTTTGAATTTTGCCACTAATTTTCGGAGACACCTGAGCCGTCTCTTTAGGAGCAAAGCTTCCAATAATACCTGTTGAATCGTTAATACTACCTTTGGTCACTTTTGCCACTTGGACCGGAGTGGCTTGCTGCGCCGTAGTCGGTGCGGCAGGGGCCTCCCCCCCACCGCAACCCGCTAATGCAACTGATAAAAGCAAAGTTGTAGCAATCAGAGCACTTTTTTTATTCATTATGTTTCTCCACCTCACCTTATATATGAACACTTTTTTGTAGTTTCGCTTCTTTTTTTAATTCTCTCTTCGCTTGTCTTTTTAATTTCCGATTCTTACGTTTTTCTATCATATTATCCATGATGACGTAGACTACCGGAATAAGAATCAATGTTATAACAGCTGCGAAGGATAACCCGAACACAACAACAACTGCCATCGGTGCTTGTGTCTCGTTACCACTGCCTGTAGCAAATGCCATTGGGAGCAAAGCTAGTACAGTAGCCAGCGTGGTCATCAAAATCGGACGCAACCGCTCAGACGCTCCATGAATAATAGCTTCATCCCGATCTTGGCCGTCTTTTCGGAGCTGAATTATAAAGTCAATCATAACAATGGCATTGTTGACGACCAAACCAACGAGCATGATATAACCGGTCAAAGCTGATACGCTAAGACTCGCTCCTGTAACAACCAAGCCAATAAGCACACCTATTAATGTAGGCGGAACCGAAAACATAATAACAAAAGGCGTAAGCAAAGATTCAAACTGACCTGCCATAACCATATAAATGAGCACAACAGATAGCAGTATAGCTATTGCCAGATTTGTAAAGGACTCCATCATTTGCTCATTTTGTCCGCCTCCTGTATCTGCACTATAACCTTCAGGGAAATGAGTGTTTTTCAAGAGGGCATCTATTTTTTGGTTAATGGTAAGAATGTCTCCTGTTCCATCTACGTCAGCAGTAATTTGCACTTGACGCGTTTGGTCTTCACGAGTAACAGTATCCGGTACAGTCCGTTTATCAATACTTACTACGGAAGACAAAGGCACATCAATACCTTGTGAAGTAGTGATCCGTAAGGCCTGAAGATTTGACAAATCATGGCGATTTTGCTCTGGTAACGATATCTTCACATCAATCTGATCTTCGCCTGTACGATAGCTTGTGGCGACTGATCCATTAAAAGAAGTATTCACTGCAGATAAGATTTGAGTTGCTGATAAGCCATATCGACTCGCAAGCTCACGATTAACGGTAATCTCATATTCTTCGCGAACGGCACTCAAGCTACTTTTCACATTGACTGTACCTGGTATCTTTTTCACGTCCGCAACGAGATTGTCCGAGAGTTCTCTCAGGACGTCAATATCGTCACCTTTTAGATTAATGTTAACAGCCGCTCCACTCGAAAGGCCCGTTGCAGACGCCAGTGTAATCTCTGCATCCGGAATACTATCAAATTTCTTACGAAGGCCCTCAACTACACCATCTGTTGGCTGATGTCCATCCTTCAGCGTTACGCTTAGATCCGCCGAATTGGTTGGAGCTGCACCTGAAAAGGCCGAATTTCCACCAGAACCAACCGTTACTGTCATTTTATCCAGATCAGGAACTTTCAAAATTTCTTTTTCTATATCTTGAACAACCTTTTCCGTTTCTTCCAAGACCGTTCCATTAGGAAGTTTCACGTTAACTGTGAATTCACCAGTATCGGATTCCGGGATAAATTCAGCCTTGACCAAAGGAATCAGAGCCCCTGCTGCTACAAACATTAATAAAGTAATGATTAAAACAGATTTTCTATGGTTAATTCCCCACTTCAGTATACGTCGATACCCACCCTTAAATTTCTCGAAGCCGATATTAAACCATACAATAGGGTTAATACCTTTATAAGTACCTGAAGAGTATATGGATTCATCCGGTATGGTAGGTAACCAACGTGAGCCGAGCATTGGTACAATTAGAAGCGATACAAACAAGGCTGCAATATGGGAAAAAATAACAGTTAACGCCAGCGGTTTAAATAGAACTCCCGCAATTCCATCAACAAAAACAACTGGCAAAAATACTACGATCTGTGCAAGTGCAGACGCCATAACGGCATTCCCCACCTGCTTGGAGCCATCAATAGCCCCTTGTAGCATGCTTTTCCCTTCATGTCGCTGCCTAAAAATATTCTCAATAATAACAACGGCAAAGTCGACAAAGGATCCTAACCCCAGAAGCAAACCGCTCAATGAAATAACATTAATGGTTTGTCCGGTGAAATACATCATCATAAACGTAGCTACGAAAGAAATTGGAATAACGATAGCAGCAATAATGGTAGAACGTATACTATTCAAAAATAAAAGCAATACAATGGCTGCGATAATAAGCCCCAATATAGCATGCTCTACTAGTGAGTGTACGGAGTCGCTAATCGGTTTGGAAGCATCTGTTACCATCTCCAATTGAGTTCCTTGAGGCAATTCCTTCCGTATCGAATCTAAACTATCCTTCACAGAATTGGCGATTGAAAGGGTATTCCCCCCTGTAGCTTTAGTAACAGAAATATTGACACTTGGCTTTCCATTAAAGGTAGAAATGGTTGTAATATCATCCAAGGAATCTTCAACTGTCGCAATGTCCTTTAGCTTAACGCTCCCCTTCCCTACTGGAATTGGCGTTTCACCCATTTCTGAAACAGCTTTATATTCACCCTGAACCCGAAGTTGGATTTCTGTATTGCCTCGGTACACTGAACCAGCAGAACCAGCTACGTTATTAGACGATAGCGCTTGGCTGATTTGATCCAGCGTAATACCATAGCTTTGAAGCTTGGCTTGATCTACAGTAATCTTCACAAGCCGTTCTTGCCCGCCTGACATGCTGACTGAAGCTACTCCCGCAATTCTTTCAAGCCGCGGCTGAATAATATCCTCAGCAATAGGCTTCAGCTTGTTAACATCCTGGTCCCCTGTAAAAGAGAGTGTAATAACCGGCGTTGCGTTAAGATCCAATTTAAGTACGCGCGGTGAATTTGCCGCCTTTGGAAGAGACCCTCGAACTCCATCAATTTTATCTCGCATGTCGAGGGTTGCTTGATTTATATCTACTCCCCAATTAAATTGAATTATGACCATAGATGATCCTTCTGAAGACTCAGACTGGATCGTATCCACATTCTCAATAGAAGCCAGACTCTTTTCAATAGGTTTGGTCACCAATTCCTCAACTTCTGTCGGTGTCGAGTTCGGAATACTGGTCGCTACCACAGCGATAGGCAACTTCATATCCGGCATCTGCTCGACAGGAAGCCTTAACGCAAAAATACCGCCCCCGATTAACAAAACAAGAATTAACATAAATACTGTTACAGGACGGCGTATTGAAAACTGAGACATCTCATCACTCCCCACTCACTTCTCTATGTAATATTTAAGCACACACATCCTCTACTACGATGAAATAGGCGTAAAGTTTCAGATAAATGTGCAAAAAAAACATATAGAAAAATAATAAACACATTTTGAGATAAATACTTAAAAAAAAGCAATTAATTACAGACGTTTAAGCCAAATCCAAAACCAAAACCATTGTAAGGCTAATCCACAATTTTTACCTCATTGATATTATGGCATAGGCCCTTAATCCCAGTCAAATAGCTGATTTATAAAAAACATCCCTCTCATGTATATGAAAGGGAATTACCATTTCGCATGGAGGGATGTTTAATAATTTCAGGTGTTTTGTTGATTAGATTTTAGGAAGCAGCTTTTTATCAGCCATAACTTTAGCTACAATAATCGCTGCATCTCCGCGCAAGGTCAAGGAAGTAGGATTAAACATATATCCCTTTTTCAGATCGCTTGCATCCACAGGTGACCCTGTGATAAAGCCTTTTTTGGCAATAGCCAATATAGATGCTTGCGCATAGTAATCAATCTTGTCCGCATCTTTAAAGGTCTTAGACAGGTTCTTCATGATCTTGTCATGATCTGTTTCCAGCTTCAAATTCAATGCCTTGGCAATAATGACTGCTGCATCTTGGCGTGTGATTACATCTTCCGGCATAAAGATTCTTGGTTGCGAACCTTTGACAATACCGGCGCGTGCAGCTGTTTCAATATAACGATAATCATAGAGCGCATCTGCTGATATCGTATTTGGAATAGACACGTCGTCGAAATGCTTCGCTCCGCTGAAATTAAGCGGAATTTGCAGACCTTTGACGATCATAGACGTAAATTCGCCTCTTTTAATGTAGCTGTCTGGTCCAAAGCTATTAATTGGATCCATTGGGTTCATAACACCTTTAGCCAAGATGGCTTCGATGTAATCTCTGGCGTATTTATGCTTAATGACATCACTATACGTTTCTCCAACTTTAGCAACTACATAGTAACCGAAACGATCAAACGGTACCTTAATGGTATGTTTTTTCGGATCCACCACACCACCAATGTTCTGCCAATCTTTAAGATCAGAATCAAAATAGAACACCGTCATTTGTTTCCCTGCATCCTGAGCGATACTGTTATCATACGTCAAAGTTAATGTTGCACGCTTGGATGGTACTAATTCATTAGAAGGATCACGCCAGTAGAAGTTTTTAATCTTGCTACTGTCATTTTGCGACTTGTTAGCCAATTGATAAGGATCGGCACCATAAGTTACCGGATCGTAATCATCTGTTTTAATATCATCTGCTGTACCTGGATCAATCCAGAATACTGGACTTGACTTGGTAAAACGATTTGGGAATTCTCTGTTAAAGTATCTACTTCCATCTGCAATCAAGCTCTGCATATCCGACAATGCTTTTTCGGTTTCAAATTCATGACGATCGACTACACCATCTTCGCTATTTGCTATCGCAAAGTACAAAGTGTGACCAGAGAAAACCTGGTTTTTGAACTGTTGCGGTTGATCGTAATCCCGACGAATCAGACTCGTTCCCTTTGCAAAAGCAAGTGTAAGATTGCCATCGAACACTTTGTGCGATGTTTTCATCGCTTCCATGTACTGCTCACCAGGAATATTAGTAGGCACATATTTAACAGTAATGGTCTGTTTCAATTTTTCTTTACCAACAGTAACCACTACGTCAATTTTATTATCTTTGTTGGCTTTTAGACCTGTAACGATAGCTTTGTAAGTAGATGGATAATCAATGGTACCATCATAATCAGAGTCGAATCCCTCTTGAACTGCTGTTTCTTTACCTACCATAACACTATCTGCATTACCTGCGTTTACAACAACTTGCACAAAGTTTTGATTCACGATTCTCTTTTCAGGGAGCGGACGCAAAATATCAAAAGATGTGGATTGACCGGATACTTGCAGTCGGAAAGTAGCAAATGGTCCGCTCTTGCCGCTATTGTACAAGGTAATGTTATAAGCTACTGGTGTTCCATCTTGCGAAATAGTTTGGTTTTTCAACACAAAGCTGAAATACTTTTTGTCCGGATGGTAGTACACAAGCAGGTCTTTTAAATCTTTATTTGTAAATTTATCTGTAGTAGAACCGGAATTGTATGTTGTCTTAGCATCTTCTGCTGAGAAAAACTCGTTACTCAGCGTCCAGTTGACTTCACTGTCATCCGATCCCTTAATCTCCAAAATATATTGATCTTTATTAGCAATATCACTTAACGAACCATTTACCTGATCTGCTTTACCCAAATCAGCAATACTGAAAGTACCAAATACATTGATATTTTTCAGGGATGTATTGTAGTTGGTGTCATCCACTTTGGTGAAATTAGCATCTTTTGATTTCGGAGCAATTTCGCTATATTTCGGCGTATTGCTCAAGCCGCTAACTGGCGTAAAAGGGATGATTCCTTGTGTGTTTGGAACAGGAATTACTGGAATATTCGTCTGTGTAAAGTTTACTTTTACCGTATTGCTATACTCAATACCTGGCTTGTATACAAACTTGATTTCATTATTCCCGTTCGCCAAGGCATTGGCTGCGGCTGTCTCTGAGGAAGCAGCAAGCTTGAAGTCCGCTCCTGAACCATCCAGATCAACCAATACATTATTAACATACAGGAATACATTTCGGTTACTCCCAGTGTAATGAATATCTGCTGCGTTGCTCACATCAAGCAATTTACCTTTAAAGTAGCCCAGTTGAGTCAATTTATAGGTGTTCAAGTTTGAGCTGGATGTATTCAACGGAATTTGTTGCCCATCATAAATCGTATCGTATTTCATGAACGGACCCTGCAACAGATTCACCGTTGCTTTAATTAACTTGGTCGAGTCACCATTCAGATAAAAATTCAGTACATTTTGTCCTTCTTTAGGCAAAGTGTCTACATAAGCAACAATTTTCTTCACTTGCGTTGACTTACCATTGATTGTACGAATTACATCTTGAGGAGACCCTACAGTATGAACCGATACTCCGGAAAGCTCATTAATTGAAGAAGGTGCGCCATTAACAACGATAAACTCCATACCTACAGGTACAGATGCAGCATCTGTAGTCTTGTTCTTCATAGAGCTACCTGTTAATTTCATAGCTTCATCTAGAGCAGCTGCCTGATCAGACCCGCTTCCATTAATTCTGTTCAACAATTGAGTATTAAAATCAGGAAGATAGTTAACATCATCAATATACGGCTGAGTGCTACTGCGCAATGTAAATTGGACAGCCGATGGAGCTGGAGGTGTACTGCTATCCGTATAAGTTATGCCCAGGGATGCCCTGGTCAAATGATCAAGTACAGCTTCCGAAGGTACAGTCACCTGAAATGGATATACTTTATAGCCATTTGATGTAACTATATTTGCAGTATCAATTGTGGCATCAACCCCAGTTGCACTACCCACAGCACTACCATTGTTACTCACATCGGTAAAACGTGCATTGATTGTGGCCACTCCTGGATCGGTCGCACCAGCTGGTACCAAAACGTTACCTTTTAAAACCACACCACTTGTAGACGATACAGTAAAGTCAGGCGAAGTGGTCAGATCGGCAGAAACATTCCCATCCTTGTTCAAGGTCAAATCAGAGAATTCCGGTTTACCCGTATAAATCGTAATTTCACGTGTAACTGTGAGGGCCTGAGTTCCGTTGCCCACTTTAATAGTCACTATATTTTTACCTGGACTGAGTACCACACTACCTGTTAATTTATATGCGGTATAAGAGTTAACTGTGTACGTATTACTGCTTTTTGCAGACGTGAGCGTTACACTGTCAGCATTAGGAGCCGTACCTTGAATGACTACTTTTACATCATCCGTACCGCTATTGCGTGCGTCTGTCAGCACCGCTGTCTGATTCTCTAGCAACTGCTCGGTTGCACCATTCAGCGTAGCAGATAGATCATAAAGCTTAGGTCCATCCTGATACTCAATGTAAATGGAGTCCTTCATATCAGCCGAATTTTGGCTACTTTGAAATGTAATCCGGTTCAAACCAGGAAACAGTTTAATGTCTGTAACTTTAAGCGTAGAGCCACTGACCGTAATTCCGCCTTTTTGACTCTCGTTCTTATTAACTACGTTAAGGTTTGTTCCATTTTTAGAGAGTTGGAATACACTATAAGATATAGTACTTCCGTTCACTCCGTTAATCGTACCGTTAACTGTAACTCGGTCAGTGTTTACCATTCTAGCCGAATCCACATCATATTTTTCACTTGGAAAAATAAAATAAGTTCCCGTCGCAGCATGAGCCGTACCTACCAGGGCCGCCGGCACCAAGCCAATGATGAGACCAACCGTCAGCAACATGGATAGCAATCGTTTCAAATCATTGTCCTCCTTTGATTCTGTCGCACCTTGGGGTACGTAATCATTCAATACTTTTTTTATCGGTAGTAAACATACAAAAAATTAGTAAATTCTCAAAAAAGGAGGGAGTTTTTTTACAGCAAACATCAAAAAAGCCTTCAAACCCGCGGTATACCGCCAAGCTTGAAGGCTTACTTTTAAATTAAAATTATAATTTCGAACGTGTTTGGGAATCTGGCTTAGCCAGCAACCGAATCAGTGTGTTAATAACTGGGCGTTTGGTCTTGCCAACAAGACCAATAACCTCTGCACCGATCTGTAGGAAGAACATCATAATACAAATCACGACAAAGGTGACCCAGTTCGCTTCATTAAGCGCAGCAGACGATTGAATCACGGCCAATACACCGAAAAATGCAGCAATACCGTAGATAATCAACACCGTCTGTCTGTGACTGAAACCTAGTTCGCGTAAGCAGTGATGCAAATGACCTTTATCCGGAGAGAAAATCGGTTTTTTCTGCAACTTGCGACGAATGATAGCAAAGAATGTATCTGACAAAGGTACACCGATAATAATCAATGGCGTAATAAAAGATACGATAGCAATTTGCTTGAAACCAAGCATGGATAGCATGGCCAGACAGAAACCTAAAAATAATGACCCTGTATCACCCATGAATATTTTCGCAGGATGAAAGTTGAAAAATAAAAATCCGATAATGCTGCCCAGCAGCACAAGACAAAGCATAGCTACCATGTAATTGCCCATCAATACCGACATCACAAAGATAGTTCCAATCGCAATTCCTGAGACACCTGCAGCCAGTCCATCCAGACCGTCAATCAAATTGATGGCATTCGTTACACCTACGATCCAGAAAATCGTAAGCGGAATGGAAATCCAGCTTTCCAAAGATGAGTATGCATCCTGAAAAGGTACATTTACAAAATCTACACGAATATCAAAAGCAAACACGACCATACACGCAACGGCAATTTGAGCCAAAAATTTCAATTTTGCATTGAGATCAAAACGATCATCGAGAGCACCAATCAGTGTAATCAGCGTACCGCCAATCAGAAAGGCTGCAATAAAGTTAATATCCCGAGAGGACAGCATTCCGTCAGGCACAAAAGGTAACACCGCCAATAAGGACAACAGAAATGCCAAGAAAATCCCCAGTCCGCCAAGACGCGGCATAATTCGGGTATGTACTTTTCGGGCATTCGGTACATCGACGGCTCCAACCTTCACAGCGAATTTCTTGACGAGCGGTGTCAGTAACAGCGCAAGTCCCAGTGCCATGATGAACCCAATAATATAGATCAATAACATTTGATCATTCGACCCCCAATTTTAAAGCAATCCCTTTTCAGATGTAACCGCATTGAATTATACTCTGATCAAAAATAAATACCAAGCTTCATATTCTGGCAAATTAGCGGGTTTTGTAGGCAGATTCAAGCTATTTATCACACTTTTGTGACGTTTTCTTTTTCGCGCATCACTTTCGCGGCGAATTTCGGCAGCGCAAGCATTCTTTTGTAACGGCTTGGCTCTTTGAGGAGTCTATATAACCATTCAGCCCGTAGCTTTTGAAACAATTTAGGTGCGCGTTTGGTTCTGCCTGATATAACATCGAAGCTACCGCCAACCCCCATCATCACCGGTACACCCAGCTGTTCCTTATATTTACCAATCCAGGGTTCCTGCGTGTCCGCTCCACGTGCTACAAACAACAAATCAGGATTTGCTTCACGAATGGCTGCAATCACGGCTTCATCCTCTTTAGGTCCAAAAAAACCATCACGCTTGCCACAAACCGTAATTGCGGGATAAAGCTCATGTACCCGCTTTGCGGTCGCTTGAATCACCTCAGATGTTGATCCCAGTAAATAAACCTTCCAATGATAGTTTTCTCCAGCTGCAAGTAATTCATGTAACAAGTCAAAGCCCGCTACCCGCTCAGGTACAGGATGTCCTACATAGTTTGCAGCCCAGACCACGCCAGTCCCATCCGGAACAATCAACTCTGCCTGTTTCATCACGTTCATGTACACTGGATCTTCCAATGCAGCCATTACCATAATCGGATTGGCAGTGATCACTTGATGGGGCTGGCGAGACTCCACTGCTTGAATTAATATATTTAATGTATCTTTCATATTAAGCCTTGATACCGGAACACCGAAAATCGGGACGGTAGGCACATTCGTAACCTTATCAACTGTCACTGTATCCATCATCCTTTGCGACACAAGTAATTAACGATATGCTGTGCCGGTAAGCGAGCCTCACTTTTTAACAAAGCAATGGCCGCTCCCTGGCTCTCGATCCATTGACTTCGCTGATCTAGCAACCGCATAGACTCATTAGCCAGTTTTTGTCCATCCAGTGCCTCTGTAGTGCCTACAGGCTGGCTACCGACACGGCTGAGGAAATGGTCAATTTTAGGATCGTAGGATATCCCCAACGGAGGCACCTGGTGGGATGCTGCATAGATCAAGCTGTGTAATCGCATCCCGATCATCAAACTGCAACGGCTGACTTCCAAAAGCATCTGTTGAGGATCGGTGACTTGATCACACATGCTGACAAGGCTCCCCGTCCCCCTAATATCCCCCAACAAATCCATTACCATCCTTGAAGCCTGCTCGTCATCAGGCAGATGGAAAGGTAAAAAGCGTAAGTGTACACGGCGCTCAGCAGCTAATCTTTTTAAGCCGTCCGCAATAGCCGTTAAATCGCGACGTTCCTTATCCCAATAACGTACAGATACGCCAACGATCGGAAGTTTATCCATATCAGTCTCAAATGCTGCTTTATGCAGCTCGGAACCCGGGGGCAATGGAAGCCCCATTACCGGATCAGGAACAACTTCGACAACCGGGCGCTTCAGTTTCATAGTACCCAGCAGTGCGGCAGACTGCTCATCTCTTACAGAAACATATTCACAGCGCTGAAACACAGAACGGATCATAGGATAAAATATCTTCCGTTGTACCGGACCAATGCCCTGAGCATATACAAACGTCGGCTTTCCAGCCCATTGGGCCAGTTTCAGAATCGCCAGATAATACGGAATGCTTTTAGGGCTTGTTGCATCCTGGAGCAAACTCCCGCCGCCACTTATTAGCCCATCGCTGTTTTTAATCGCTCTACGAACTTCCCCCAGACTCATCCGCTCTACAGCTTCTACCCCGTACATTTTCTGTGTCCAGGCGGGGTCAGAAGACAGAACAACAGGCTTGATTGTAATCCCCGCCTGACGACTCTCCTCCTCTAAAGCTGTCAAAATCGACTTGAGCACCGCCTCATCTCCACTATTGCGAAAGCCGTAATAACCCGAGATGATTATCGTTTGAGCTGTGGTGACCATTTCTTCCAACACCCTTCCAGCACTTGCCACACGACAATTGCGATGATTCCCAGCACCAGACCGAAGCCCAATCCTAACAGCCCGCGACTAAGCGACAGTGCCGCTGGAGAGTGAATGTGAGCAAAGGTATCCACCATAGAGGCTTGGCCAATAGCAGCTATAATCAGTAAATAGATTGCTTTGCGATATTTCAAAGCCAGGAACGCCCCTGCAATAAACAGTGGGTGAGCCATCAAAAATTCCTTATTGCGCGGACGTACACCAAACGCATTTTCAAGGAAGTTCCGGAAAACCAGCTCCGTGTTCGACACCGTACCCGCATTTCCGGTACGAGTCAAATAGTAATAGCCTGCGGCTGCGATAACAGCCAGTGCGATCACCCACAATACAGTAATCGGCGTACGTAGCAGCTTGGAAATTTCCTCCCGTATAGAAACACCACGATAAAAGAAAATATATATCGCTGCTAAGAAGATCGGCAGAATGTGAAGCAAGCTTACACCTCTAAATTGGTTCAGCACAAGGCTGTAAGCAATACTATTCAACAGAGCAATAACAAAAGGCACTGCAGCCAGCGACAAAATCGCTGTCTGTACGTACAGTATAAGCGTTTGAATCAAACGCTGACCTACAGAAAGTTCGGACCCCTGTTCACGTTTAATTCTAATCGTACGCACGGCGATAATCATTGCAACCGTAGGTCCGCTAATCGCCGCGAGTAGGGCTAGACCTTGCTCCATCAAGCTGGAGTTCAAAACATAAAGTCCTGCTGAACCTACCAAACCGAGTGAAAATGCCAGCAAAGTCAATGCCGGGACGAAATAGGACACCATAATGGAGAAGAATGCCAGTGCACCCAGTACGACAATCATTTTCAGATAGCGCTGAATGGACGAATCGACGACTTGGAACGGTTCAGCCTGTCCAAGTTCAAACCCCTTTTTCTCCATCCGTTGTACAGCGTTACCCGGCTTGTCCAAGCTGTGGATTAGGTTATCTACCGAATCCTTCACCTTGGCTTCAGCAATACTACGGCTAGGCGCGGTATTCAGATACAACATGCGAATATTACGATCCTTGGTAGCCAATGCAAAACGATCGGCCAACGTTTCCACATCGAGCGTTGAATCTTTATCGCTCAATGAGTATAAACGCACAACGTTATAGTGGATATCGTAAGCGAGCTTATTGAAGCCTGCTTGCGGTTTTTTTAAGTTTTCGATAGCAGCTAGGCCAATATCGTATTTGTTCAGCAATTTAGCAAATGCCGCCAAGCTATGCTCTTTCTCGTTATCAGTGAAGCCTTTGACTGAATCACCTTCAAACAAAATGCGTTTTACACCATTCTGCTGAAAGGAAGCAAGCATCTCTTCCGTCAACTCCTGGTTGTAAGGAAGACTGTCGCTCATCCGTGGAACAATAAAAAATCCTTTGCTCCGAAGCTGCTTCATCGCAATCGGGTCAGGCTGCATGGGCTTGAGATACGCATCCTCTGGAGATGTTTCCACAACTAACCCTTCCTGTCCCTGATAAGTCCAAGGTTTTACATTGATGTCCAGGCTTGTAAACGTACGTAAAATTAACGGCTTTAATGCCTCGGCATTTTCTTTATCAGCGAAAACAATATACGTAAAATTCTCATTTGCAGGTGAAAGCCGTTTTTCCATATCGGCAACGTTCTGAGTCGTATAGGTTACGACGCGACCCGCTTTACGGAAATCATCCAACGTACTTTCATACATAGCCATGCTGTTCACACCCGCTTGCTGTAAGCGGTCAAGTTGCTCATTCAGATAGTCCTGCGGGTGAGCCTGATACGAGGCTGCCTCCGTCAAATCCCGATAATCGAATACAATCTCTACTTTTTTACTCGAGGATTCTGTCTTCACACGATCGGCGATGACCGGAATGGAAGCCAGCAAGCCGACAGCCACCAAAATCCATAACCATTTTCGAGAAGCCGTATTCCAATACTGCCATTTCTGATACACCAAAGAACCTCCTTAATATTCGGGATTTTGCAAAATTCAATGCTGCCCACCTTGCCGTACTCAGCCTTTTGGTAGGTCACTCATTGAATTTTGCAAAATCCTCCGTTGCCGGAATAAGCCTATTTTCCCAAAGCCTCTTCCAGGTTATTCTGCAATACAGAAATGACCTCCACGGCGTACTGCCCTTTGCCGTGAGAGGTCACCGATTACTATATCTTATCCAATTACCTTAACCTATTCTATTATAAAGGGATTTTTCTCAAGCGTCTACGCGAGCCATAACAGCATCGACCAGGTGGCTGATTCTTTGCTCCGCGTCTGACAGCGAGGAACCGCGTACCGCGAAGTATACTTTGATTTTTGGCTCCGTTCCCGAAGGGCGCAGGCAAAACCACGAACCGTCCTCCAGTAAAAATTTGAGTACATTTTCCTGTGGAAGTCCGTCCAGACCTTGTGAGTAGTCCAGTACCTTGTCTACCTTCACGCCTGCAATCTCTTGAGGCGCGTTGCTACGCCAATCGGTCATTTTGCCCTGAATTTGTGCCACTCCATCCTTACCCTTAAGGGTACGAGACTCCAGCTTCTCAAGGAAGTAGCCAAACTGCTCATACAGCTCTTGTAAAACATCATAGAGCGTCTTACCTTGTGTGCTGTAATAAGCAGCAGCTTCAGCGATCAGCATAGCCGCCAAGACAGCATCCTTATCGCGAGCATAATTCCCTGCCAAATAACCATAGCTCTCTTCATAGCCAAACAGGTAGGTGTACTCGCCAGTTTCGTCAAACTGGTTCATTTTCTCGCCAATATACTTGAAGCCAGTTAGCGTGTTAAACACAGTTGCTCCAAAATGTTCGGCAATGACTGCGCCCATTTCGCTGGTTACGATGGTTTTGATAACCGCCCCATTATTCGGAAGCTTGCCTGTTTCTTTCAGCTGATTCAACAAGTAGTAAACCATGATCGCGCCAGACTGATTACCGGACAATACCACATATTCGCCATCACGGTTTTTCACAACTGCACCCATACGGTCAGCATCAGGGTCAGTTCCGATCAACAGATCCGCACCAATTTTCTCACCCAGCGCGATTGCCAGTTTAAACGCATCACGTTCTTCCGGGTTTGGCGACTTGACAGTCGAAAATTCAGCATCTGGCAGCTCTTGCTCAGGCACTATATGCACCTGTTCAAAACCGATCTTCTTCAGCACACGACGAACCGGTTCATTTCCAGTACCATGGAGAGGTGTAAACACAACTTTGAAGTTTTTGCCTGGTCCGGCTGCAATCAGCTCATGGTTCACACTCACACTGGCTACCGTATCTACAAACGCTTCATCTTCCTCTTCTCCAAGCCAAACCAACAATCCCTGTGCCTCTGCTTCCTCACGTGTCAAACTGCGAATGTCGGCAAAAGAAGGAACCTCACGGATATAACTAATTACCTGTTCAGCCTGATCTGGAACAAGCTGACCCCCTTCATCGTTGTATACCTTGTATCCATTATACTCAGGAGGATTGTGACTCGCTGTCACAACGATCCCTCCACTGGCTCCCAAATGACGTACACTAAACGAAAGCTGTGGCGTTGGACGCAAGGAAGGGAACAACTTAGCCACGATACCATTGCCTGCCAGCACCAAAGCTGCATCCAGAGCAAATTCCGGTGAAAAATGACGCGAATCATGTGCAATGACAACCGAAGGTTTGCCTTCTTTACCAGCATGCTGTTCTAAAATATAGCGAGCCAGCCCTTGAGTCGCACGTCCAATGACGTAACGGTTCATCCGGTTACTTCCTGCCCCGATCACTCCACGCAGACCGCCTGTACCAAATTCCAGCTCTTTGTAAAAGCGATCCTCCAGTTCCTGCTCGTTGCCTTCCAATGCGCGCAACTCCTGTTTGGTCTCTTCATCAATATAAGGGTCTTGCAGCCAGCTCTCAATGCCTTCTAATGCTTTTTTACTCAACTGCGTCATACGGAATTTCCCCTCTCCATTTTTGGGTTGTCAAAACAGGATTTCTATGTACACATGCACTCAGTTCAGACGTCGTGCTTATGTCGGCAGAGCTTTATTTATTGGGGAGGGTCAGATAAAGCAAACATAATTTCGCCCTCAGCTACTACCGTATCGCCTACTTTAGCCGTAGCTTTCCCTTTGCCAAATGCGCCTTTGGAACGAGTGATTTCCACTTCAAGCGTAAGCGTATCCCCAGGAACCACCTGTCCACGGAAACGGAAACCATCCAACCCTGCCAAGAACCCGATTTTGCCACGATTGCTCTCTAGATGCAGTAATGCGACAGCCCCAACTTGAGCCAGTGCTTCGGTGATCAACACACCAGGCATAACGGGATACCCCGGAAAATGTCCAATGAAATGAGGCTCATTCATCGTTACATTTTTAATGCCCACTGCTCTTTTCCCTTCCTCCAACTCAATAATACGATCTACCAATAAAAATGGCGCTCGATGTGGGATAATCTCCTGAATTTGATTAACATCCAATTGCAATTTGTCCATTTACCTTAATAACTCCTCCCGCTTGCAGGTTTGACTCTGTATCAGTCATGAGTTACTGCAAGCATAATATTACCCCGCCTGCGCTGCATAAAAACAGCTCTTGGCGGCAACAATGTTAGATATCCTTCACCTACTGCAGAAGTGGAGGTTGAGATAAGGGGCTTTTTCCGCCGGTTATGCAACCTGAGGCGCGAAGAAGCCCTTTTGCCCGTGCTTGGTTTTACCCCGCAGTGTTATAAACTTCCCCATCATTATACAGTTATCAGATACAAAAAGAAAATTACGCGGAAGTACCATATTGGGTGCTCCTATTATGGGGGTGAAGCGAAGTTTCATTTGAGTCAAGGGGGGAAAGGGCTACGGGGATGGATCATTCTTCCGATCGCTGTTAACCTCGGATTTTTTCATTGTATAAGAATTCAAAGGTAAAATCCGAGGTTAAAGGCGAACGCTATCGCTTCTTCAGAACGATTCCATCCCCTCCGCCGAGTTACTTTTGGCTCAAAAGGAAAGCCTCGCTTCAATAATACTCGCTTGCCGTGAAGGGCAGTGAAACAACCGAAGGCCTCTGCGATTGTGTCCAATGGCTGCAAGCTGCCCGTCACTGCGTTTGAAGGCTCCTGCCTGAAGGCATAACAAAACCCTGCGCCACTGGCACAGGGTTTTGTTATTCTATACTCCCCACACAAATTGCGGGGGGGGGGTTATTTTAATAAAAGTGGCCCTGATGGCGGGTAGCAGCGGAGCGAAGGATTTGAATCTGGAGAAGCGCGAGCGTTCGCCTTTGCAACGGGATTTTTACATCTGGATAATTTATCAAATAAGAAAATCCCGCTGCAACAGCGATCGTAAGATCAAATCATTCGCGGAGCGACCTTTTCCCGCCCCCACTCATTTAAAGTAAACTAAGGCGCAAATATAAGATCAATCACATGCTGCCAGGTTTTCCATTCGAATACGCCTGACAACCCTTGCTTACCTACAATTACATATCCTGCAATTAAGCCGCCTAACAGCGAGAACAGGAGCAGCAACGGAACTACGAAATAACGAGTAGTACGCCAGCGGGACTTCGTCTTTTCAGGCACCGGACGGGAATCAGATTGTTCTTCTTTCATCACCAAATCCTTAAGCCCTCAGATTGTTGGCCAGGTTCATCATCGTATCACTAGAAGTTAATGCCCGTGCCGCCATTTGATACATCCGCTGAACTTGCATCATATCCGTCATTTCGCCCGCTAAATCCACATTAGATTCCTCAAGATAACCGGAACGCAAAGATACGTCCGCTGGAACAGCACCTGCCACACCTGCAGCTCCGAATACATTTGCCTCTGTTACACCATTCAACAACACGAACAGGTTATCATCCCGCTGTTCCAGTCCTTCTGGACGCTGTACATCCATTAGCTTGATTCTCTGACCAACTGTCGGAGCCCCAGTTCCATTAGCACGAATCAGCAATTCGCCATCCGAGTTAATAGCCACCTTGGAACCCGCTGGAGCAGTCACAGGAACATCATTGTTATCCAGCACGGAATAACCTTCAGCAGTGGTCAACATCATCGTCGCACTATCATTCGGATCAGGAACAAAATGAAAGCTACCGTCACGGGTCCAAGCTTTTTGCCCATTTCCCTGAACTTCAAACATGGCATTACCTTGAATCGCCAGATCGGTAGGAAGTCCCGTCTCCTTGAGCGGACCTTGCTCCATATTTTTCATGATTGCGGCCGTTTTAACTCCGTAGCCCAAATTATAGCCGAGCGGCATGGCCCGTCCATTTTGGAGATACGTTGAAGGCTGTTGCTGCACATTGGCCAATACATCTTCAAAGGAACCCTGTTTACTCTTATAACCAACTGTATTGATATTAGCAATATTATCGGCAATTAAATCCAAACGCTGCTGCACACTGGCCATAGATACCATTGCGCCAATCATGGAGTTGTTCATCACTTACCCCCTGTTATACACGGCCTACTTCATTAACGGCCTTGTCCAAGCTTTTATCATAAAATTGAATTACCTTCTGATTCGCCTCATACGCTCTTAACGCAGCCATCATATCCACCATGGACTGTGAAGCATCTACATTAGATACCTCCAGATAACCTTGACGAACGGATACAGCATCGTTAGCAGTCATCATTCTAGCTGTAGCACCGTCAGTATCATTCAGGCGAAAATTCCCATTGCCCTCACGAACGAGCTGGTACGGACGATCAATGACACTAATACCGAGCGTCGTTCCCAATGTCTGGTTGGACTGGCTATCTACCAATTCGCCCCGCTCATTTACTTTAAGCTCTGAGACAGCCCCCGTCAATTGAATCGGGTTTCCATTCGTATCCAGCACCGCTGAGCCAGTCGATGAAAGCAATGCTCCCGCTCCATTTACTTGAAAATGTCCATCACGTGTATAACGAACGTTACCATTACTGTCCCGCACCGTAAAAAACGCTTCTGGACGGTAGGTGACTTCACCGTTAGCATTGATGAATTTCCCTGCCTGATCAAATGCCATAGGTTGACCAGTAGCTGGGTCGTTCACATTAATATTGGACTGTATCGCAAAATCCGTCGCTTGTCCACTGTCCTTTAATGCTCCCTGAATGTAAGGGGAGAGGCTTTCCTCAGCAAAAACGCCAGTATTGAGCTTGCCGACCGTACGGTCCGGGTTATCAGGGTTACCACCCGTCATGGAAATAAGCATTTCGGGGAAAGAACGCTGAACACTGTTCTCCTGTTTGTATCCCGTCGTATTCATATTAGCAATATTTTGCGTCACGGTGTCATGGCGTCGTTGTTGTGTCATCAATCCGGCGGCCGCAGTATATAAACCTCTCAACATGTATCGTGCACCCCAATCCTATACTCTGCTAAAATCATATGCTCGCGCGGAGGCACGAAAGCCAAAATGCTAGGCAACCTGTCTGACCGCACACGAGTCTCTTATAGTCACTATCGGCAGATTAGAACTTTTTCTTAACCACATGATCCAAATTATCCAGCATAATTCCTGTACCTTTAACAACACAATGCATCGGATCTTCGGCAACCAGTACCGGAACACGCAGTTCTTCAGCAAGCAGCTCGTCCAATCCGCTAAGCAAGGCGCCGCCACCAGTCAAAATAACACCACGGTCAATAATATCAGCTGACAGTTCCGGTGGGGTCTGCTCCAATACAAACTTGGCCGCAGCAACAATCGCCGATACAGGATCTCTAAGCGCATCCTGCACTTCATCCGCAGAAATACTTAATGTTTTAGGCAATCCGGATACCATATCCCGTCCACGGATGTCCATCTCTGCACGACGTCCGCTCGGATGCACGGTTCCAATAGCAATCTTGATATCCTCAGCCGTACGTTCGCCGATCAGAAGCTTGTACTTCGTTTTTACATATTTCATGATGGCTGTATCAAATTTGTCCCCTGCCATTTTAATGGAAGAAGCTGTTACGACATCCCCCATAGAGAGGACTGCAACGTCAGTCGTTCCGCCACCAATATCCACTACCATGTTGCCGCTAGGCTCAAAAATATCCATTCCTGCCCCGATGGCAGCCGCTTTTGGCTCTTCCTCCAAAAATACTTCCTTGGCCCCGCTACGCTCCGCCGCTTCACGAATCGCTTTTTGCTCCACTGAGGTAATGTTCGTCGGCGCACAAATTAGAATACGAGGGTGGCTGTACCAGCTTTTTCCCCCTACCCGATTGATAAAATATTTTAACATCGCTTCTGTTACTTCAAAATCGGCGATGACACCATCACGTAATGGACGGATGGCTATGATATTACCAGGAGTACGTCCCACCATACGGCGCGCTTCCTCTCCGACAGCCAGAACTCTTTTTGAATCGCTTTCTATCGCGACAACGGAAGGTTCGTCAAGAACAACCCCCTTCCCTTTGACGTGGATAAGCACGTTGGCCGTACCGAGGTCGATACCGATATCATTACTGAACATATTAAAAAGGCCCCCAAAGTGATATTTTAAAAAGCTAAGATTCGACAAGAAGCGGCAAATATATGTATAAACCTACGGTTACATGTCATTTTTCGTCTTGTACCATCTTTTAACATATCATACTTCAGGGGGTTGATTCAATGGCTTTGCCAGCCAATTCACTATATATTTTTAGGACTTGCCAGAAACGAGAATCTCCCTTCGTTTGCCACTCGTTTTTTTGTACTTAATTTTCGTCGCTTCTCCTCCCCGCAGATGGCGGATGGATTTATGGTATTCGAGAATGTGCTTCACCTGATCGGCAAGATCCGGGTTGATTTCAGGCAGCCGTTCGGTCAGATCTTTATGCACCGTGCTCTTGGAGACACCAAATTCCTTGGCAATCGTACGGACCGTATTCCTTGTTTCCACGATACAGCGACCGATTTTGATGGTCCGTTCCTTGATGTAATCGTGCACGCTCCCGCCTCCCTACTGTGGATAGTTTGGTACATTATATGAGGAGCGTGCCTATATATTCGCGGTTTGGCGGGAAGACATGCTTCCGAAGGCCTATTTATTTGGCAAAAGCAGCTTATGTTTACCTTATGCACAAAATCTACACAAGAAAAAAGCAGGGAATGTGGATTCCCCGCTTTGCATTCAAAGCCATGACCAAATTTATTTTTTAGGAAGCAGACCTGCTGGATTCACCGGCTTGTCATCCTGATACACTTCAAAATGCAGATGTGTTTTCAAATCCTTTTCAAGCTCGTTACGACCCGCTGAAGCAATCACATCGTTTTGTTTCACTTGATCGCCTTCTTTTACTTTCAGATCACTCAAGCTTTGATACACCGTTTTGAGATTATTATCATGCGTGATTTCTACGACACTACCTACCAGCGGATGTTGTTCCACACGAGATACTTTGCCACTCAGGGCGGCTCTCACTTCAAACGCCTGATCGTCGGCCCGGGAAAGATCAATCCCAGTGTTAGCGGTAAATGTTTTATCGTACTCTACCATAGCTGCCGCCTGCTCATCAGCGGTCGCGTTCTCATCAAAGAACGGCTTTACGACCTGTACTGCGCCAGCATCTGCTACTGGCCATGCGATATTTTCCGACTGGGCAACTACTTCCACGCTTTCTGGCTGTTGTCCGTTAACATCAGTGTTCACTGCACTTGTGCTTTGTACCGATGGACTAGCTGGGTCAGGTTTGAAAGACTTCTGGCTGGCATCCTGATAGACCCATACTAAGGTTAGTATAATGGCTGCTGCGGCAATGTAGGCTGCCGGGTATGCCCACCTTTTGGACAACAGCTTTTTCCACGAAGACGGCCGTGAAGCTCTTCCACCCTGAAAGGTTTTGGGTGTTTCTTCATGATTTTGGTTCTGGTTTTTATTTTGTTCATTCATTTGCTCATCACCTCAGTAACCAGTGTTACCGGGTGCAACTCTTTTATACTTCAAAGTTTCGAAATATTTACTAACTTAGAATGCGAGAGGCTTGCGCAAAAGAAATGCCAGTATAATAGTGAAGGAGAATTTGAGTGGCAGTATGACCTTCCTTGGCCATTCCATTGGCTCCCCACTGACTCATACCAACACCATGACCATAACCATAGGTTGTTATAGCAATCCGATCCCCTTCAGCCTTCCACGTAAACTCAGCCGAACGCAGCCCCAGTTTGTTACGGATTTCCGGCCCTGTAAAGATTGAACCACCAACCTCAATCTTCTTGATGCGATGTCCTTCTGTCTTAGAGAGTATACGAATCTCTGGCATTCTCCCTCCTCCAGTAGAAGCAGCTATCGCAGTACGACTCAACCCCAATCTATCGAACACACTCTGACGACTCAGTGTGACGGTTTCTGTATAACGTGGGGCCAACTGCTTGTCCCATGGACTTGACACACTTCGTAAATAGGGCACTGCCTTCGCCCATACATCCTCTGAATTTTCGGTGTAGCCATTGCTAGTAGAAAAAAAAGAGGCCGTAATGGGCTTGCCTTCATATACCATGATCGTATCCTTGGTGTCTCGTACGGCCTGCTGAATTTTAGCCAGCTCTGCGGATTTACCAGAGTGCCCCCATTCTCTAGTAAGTTTAGCTTTAGAGATATAAGCCTGATGTTTAACAGTATCCGTCACATCTGCTCCCGCCGGGGCACCGCTGGTGTCATCAGCCAGCAAACGCCGGGCAATGAAGGTACGCGCGGCAATGGCCTGCGCTTTCAGTGCCTCGCCCTCGAAGCTGGGCGGCATTTCGGCGGCTACTACGCCGACAATGTATTGCTCCAGCGGTAACGTCTCCGTGCGACCGGTAGACGTGACGTACACACGCACGTCCGGCTCTGCCACCACCGGCACGCTGCGCGTTGGAGCAGCGGGCACCGCCGGTATCGGCGGGACACCCGGCAGGCGCGTGACGGGCGTCCCGCCCTTTGCCGTTACGCTAGGTGCAGCCGGTGCTGCCGTGCGACTGCTCGGTGGCACCGGCTGCGCCGTCTGGCGAGGCCACGCCATTAGCGCGGGCACAGCCATGGCAAGCACCAGCACCCCTGCCATGGCGGCGAATGGCAGCCATGGGCGGCGGCTGCCCCAGCGCGGGGCACGCCCGGCGGAAGGACGCAGGTGCGGTAGCGGCACCTGCAGCGGGCTTGCAGCGCGTGTGTCATGGACCGCTGCTCCAGCAATAGGCAAAGCCGTATCAACAGAGTTCACAGCGGAAGGCACGACTGTTGTACGCCGATTGGGCTTGACGCCAATCGGCAATGTACCTCTTGTGTCCGGCTGCTGTTGCATAAGCTTATTTTTCTGTAACGAAGTAGCTATAGAGCCAGAGCGTTCCTCCGCAAGTGAAGCCTGGCGATGTTCCTTAGGATGATGAATGGGTATACGGATGCGAACCTGTGAATCTTTCATAGGCTGAAACCTCCATCAAAGGGCTAAGTGTCCGGCTGGAAGTACTGATATACTCCAGCAGATATTTTCAATCATATGAAGTCGTCCACTTTGATAGAACCGTTTTAAGAGAACTGAAAGAATGAAAAAAACTGGTTGCAAACAACAAAAAAACCAAGCCCTTTCGGACTTGGTTCCTTATTGTTCAAGAATATACTTATGCAACATGAAGCGACATACGTTAAAGCTTAGGCGAGGGAAGGCTGGATCTTCTTAAACAGATTTCCCGACGTCTCTTCCGGCATTACGCGCTCTGTACTGGGCGAATGATTCAGTTTGGACTCTTCCACGGTCACTCTGTAAATGTCCGCTCCCAATCCAGTCAGCTTCTCAGCCAAATGAACGTAACCGCGATCGATGTGATGTACGCCGGATACCTCCGTTGTACCTTCCGCAATGAGTCCGGTCAGAATTAACGCAGCACCTGCACGCAAATCTGTAGAGGTTACTTTCGCACCTGTCAGCTTAGCATTACCAGTTACAATGGCGGAACGACCTTCAACCTTAATTTCCGCATTCATGAGATGAAATTCATCCACATGCATGAAACGATTTTCAAACACGGTTTCCGTAATAATGCTCGTTCCTTCAGCGGCAAGTTGAAGTGCCATCATCTGAGACTGCATATCGGTAGGAAAACCAGGATAAGGCAATGTTTTAACATCAACGGCCTTTAACGGCTTATCTGCAATGACACGAATTCCGTTCTCATCAGGTTGAATGGTTACACCCATTTCTTCCATCTTGGAAATAACCGGTCCTAAATGATCGGATATTGCGCCTTCTACATATACGTTCCCGCCTGTGATCGCAGCAGCAACCATATAAGTACCTGCTTCTACCCGGTCGGGAATGACCGTATGTTTTACACCATGCAGCTTCTCAACGCCTTCAATACGAATAACGCCCGTGCCCGCACCGCGTACTTTGGCACCCATTCCATTCAGGAAATTTGCGAGATCAACAATCTCAGGTTCCTTAGCAGCATTCTCGATGGTAGTTACGCCCTCAGCAAGAGTAGCGGCCATCATAATATTCTCGGTTGCTCCTACGCTGGCTACATCCAAATAAACTTTAGCTCCACGCAGACGCCCGTTACTTTTAGCTTCAATAAAACCTTGGCCCAGGCTAATCTCCGCGCCCAATGCCTCAAAACCCTTCAAATGCTGATCAATTGGTCGCGTTCCGATTGCGCATCCGCCTGGAAGCGAGATCCTTGTACGTCCCAAACGTGTAAGCAGCGGCCCCATAACCAAGAATGATGCGCGCATTTTCCTAACCCACTCGTAAGGGGCTTCACAGGAAATTATCTTCCGCGCGTCAACACGAATGACCTCATCTTGGTATGTAACGCCTGCTCCTAAGGACTCCAGCACTTTGTTAATGGTCATCACATCGTCTAGAGGAGGTGCATCAATAATAACACTTTCTCCTTCTTCTCCTAGCAGAGAAGCGGCGATGATCGGCAGAACTGAGTTTTTGGCTCCGCTGACTTTGACACTCCCGGTCAATCTGTTGCCACCGCGGACGATAAATTTGCTCATCTATGGTTCCCTCCGCGCGTCATTTCCCTTTTCCATTCTGGAAAAAAAGAACATATTCCGCTATTTTCATGCCTTGCTTTTTCATTACATAAAAAAACAAGATTTTACTAATACCCTAACTGCCATCATACCACTGATTAAAACAAGTATACAAGCGTTTTTTGTACTTGACGACCATTGTACTCTAACTGATTCAGCCAGCTATACATGTATGGTTCTTTTGTTTACCATTGTTAACAATATGACGCGATGTTATTCGACAATTCCCGCAGAGACACAGTCATAAGGTCATATAACCCGCCCACTTCATGTTAAAACAAATTCTAGAGCATCTGACTCCAAGAAATGTAGCTCAACAGGAACCCAGAAACCAACTGTCCCAAAATTATAGCAAGAAACAAGTGTAGCAATCTGCCTTGCGGTCCTTTGGGTTGCCGGATTAACAAATCCAGCTTAAAACTCTGTAAAGCCCACCAAGCTAACGCTATACAGATGAGCGACACGATCATGGAGATCAGCGCGGTCATACTCGCCGATTGACTTAGCTGTTCAGCCAATTGCTGTTTCCCGTTCAACCATAATTCCTCCCATCTGCGTCACAGACTTCTTTATAATACTCGGCGAACGCCTAATATGCCAGTGCTATTTCTGTTTTCAGGACATTTATTTCGACAAAATGTGATTAATCACTTCTGTTTCGTGAATTTAAAAGGTACTAAATACCTAGCAGCCGGGCAAGAAATAGGACTGTACATTTGGTAATAACAGCTAAAAAAGGGCCCGATCACAGTGATCGAAGGAAGCAAGGTTCTCCCTCACCTTCTACCGGACATTCTTTGGCAGAAATTATGAAGTGGTCTCCTTGTCGTTCCATCCGTATACTATGCCGAACCCTTTTAAAATTCCACTTAAAATCCAATATTAATTCTTATTGGTTCTGATGCTTGTAGCATTTAAACGGTTAAGCGCCCGTTGCAGAGCTACTTCCGCCCGATGATGATCTATCTGTTCCTGCTTGCTCTGGAGCCGCAGTTCTGCCCGCTCCCTTGCCGCACGGGCACGCTCCACATCAATTTCTTCGGAACGTTCCGCACTCTCAGCCAAAATGACCACTTTATCCTTGCGGACTTCAAGAAAGCCCCCATTGACCGCGATCACTTCGGTTTGACCACCGATTTTAATGCGTATCGGTGCAATCTTCAAGGGAGTGACCAAGGGAAGGTGTCCAGGTAAAATCCCAAGATCGCCTTCCGAGCCGCGAACACTGATGCTGTTTACCTGTTCTGTATAAACCAGGCGCTCCGGCGTCACAATCTCTAGTAAATACGTGCTCACTTGAATCCCTCCTGGAAGCTGTCCGCAGACAGCTCACTTCGTAAGGCTCGGCTATTCTTTGCCTGTTGTTTACAACGTTTTAGCTTTTTCAACTGCTTCTTCGATGGCTCCTACAAAAAGGAAAGCCGCTTCTGGAAGATGGTCATACTTGCCTTCCAAAATTTCTTTGAAGCTTCGTACAGTTTCTTTAACCGGCACATATTTACCTGGGAAGCCGTTAAATGCTTCGGCAACGTGGAAAGGTTGAGAAAGGAAACGCTGGATTTTACGTGCACGTGCCACCAACATTTTATCTTCTTCACTCAGCTCGTCCATACCCAGGATGGCAATGATATCCTGAAGCTCATTGTAGCGGGCCAAAATTTGTTTTACCCCTTGTGCTACATTGTAATGCTCTTCACCCACAACGTCTGGAGCCAAAATACGGGAGCTTGATGCGAGTGGATCAACCGCCGGGTAAATACCCATTTCGGAAATTTTACGTTCCAGATTCGTTGTAGCATCCAAATGGGCAAACGTTGTAGCAGGAGCCGGGTCAGTGTAGTCATCCGCAGGCACATAGATCGCCTGAATGGAAGTAACAGAACCTTTTTTAGTAGAAGTAATCCGTTCTTGCAATTGACCCATCTCAGTAGCCAGCGTAGGCTGGTAACCTACTGCTGAAGGCATACGTCCCAACAGGGCCGAAACCTCAGAACCTGCTTGAGTAAAGCGGAAAATGTTATCAATAAAGAGCAACACGTCACGGCCTTCTTGGTCACGGAAGTATTCCGCCATCGTCAGACCTGTGAGAGCTACACGCAAACGTGCACCCGGAGGCTCGTTCATTTGTCCGAACACCATCGCTGTTTTGTTGATAACGCCGGAATCTCTCATTTCATGGTACAAGTCATTTCCTTCACGTGTGCGTTCACCTACACCCGCAAATACAGAAATACCACCATGCTCCTGAGCGATATTGTTAATCAATTCTTGAATGGTTACGGTTTTACCTACACCAGCACCACCAAACAATCCGACTTTACCACCCTTAGCATAAGGAGCCAGCAAGTCGATAACTTTAATACCGGTTTCGAGCATCTCTGCTTGAGTTGTCAGCTCATCGAAAGAAGGAGCTTGACGGTGAATCGGATTTCTAGCCGTTTCACTCATATCAGCACCATTATCAATTGGCGTTCCAAGCACGTTAAATACGCGTCCAAGAGTAGCTTCGCCGACAGGTACTGAAATAGGTGCTCCCAGATCTATGGCTTCAGCCCCACGAACCAAACCATCTGTGGAAGACATGGCAATACAACGCACACGGTTGTCACCTAGATGTTTTGAAGCTTCGAGCGTCAGATCAATTTTGACTCCGCTCTCCAGCACAGTCCCAATATGAATGGCATTCAGGATTTCCGGAAGTTGTCCACGTTCGAACTCAACGTCGACAACCGGACCCATGATGCTCACTACGCGTCCTTTGTTCATCTTTTGGTTTCCCTCCTACAAGCTTGCACAGCCGCAAATCCGAACCACTCTGATTTGTTTTGCGCCCGCAATTTATCATAATAGTGTAGACCCTGCTATAAAACAGTCGCAACAAGCCTGATTAAGACTGAGCGCTTGCCCCTGCAACGATTTCCGTAATTTCCTGGGTAATAGCCGCTTGACGAGCACGGTTATAGGTCAAGGAAAGCTCACCAATTAACTTGGAAGCATTCTTCGTAGCAGATCCCATCGCCGTCATCTTCGCTCCCAGTTCACTAGCTTTACCATCCAGCAAAGCGCCGTAAATGAGCGTTTCCGCGTAACGCGGCAGCAATACTTCCAGCACTCCTTCTGGTGAAGGCTCATACTCATAGTTAATTGAGGATGAAGCTGTAGCTGAATCCGGTGTTGCCATTGGTAACAGACGGTCAACTGTTGGAATTTGAGTCAATGCGTTGACAAAGCGGTTATAGCATAGATAAAGCTCATCAAATTCTTTAAGTTCAAAGCCTTGTACAGCCTTGCTTGCAATTGTTTTGATATCTGCAAAAGCAGGTGTATCCGACAGATCTGTTACCGATTCAGCGATAGGAAATTCACGACGTCTGAAATAATCCCTTCCTTTTCGTCCAATGATGAAAATCACAAATTCATCCTGTGAACGGTGACGTTCAGAAATCGTCTGCGTAACCTGTCGTAAAATATTGGCGTTATAACCACCAGCCAGACCACGATCAGATGTAATGATGAGATAAGCAGTCTTTTTAACCGGACGCGTTTCCAGCATTGGATGCTTGATGTTATTCGCTCCAGAAGCAATGCTACTCACAACTTCCTTAAGCTTTTCCGAGTAAGGACGAGCCGACTCCGCTTTCTCCTGAGCTTTTCTCAGCTTGGATGCAGCGACCATTTCCATCGCTTTCGTGATCTGCTTCGTACTCTGCACACTTTTAATCTGACGTTTAATCTCGCGCATACCTTTTGCCATGATTTCACCACCTTTAAGCTCCAGCAAAGCCAAAGCTAACTTCGTAAGCAATCCCTTAGCTTGGGCCAAGTCCAAGCACTTCGTAAGATTCAAATCCAGCCGGACATATGTTAAAGGGCCTGTTATTGAGGGTAAAACATGCCAAGGAAGCCAAAACCCGGAGGGCACGCTTCCTTAGTACATCTTTCATCATAAACAGGCAAATTCCAATGTATTAAACCGACGTGGCGAATGATTTTTTGAATTTCTCGATAGCCGCCTTCAAAGCCGCTTCGTTATCAGCAACCAGGTCTTTCGTGTCGCGGATAGATTGAAGCACGTCTTGATGGTCAGACACCATGAAAGACAGGAAGTCTTTTTCAAAACGTTTTACATCCGCTACAGGGATATCATCAAGGAAGCCTTTTACAGCAGTATACAAGCTCACTACTTGTTGCTCTACAGCAAGCGGTTGGTTAACACCTTGTTTCAAAATTTCCATCATGCGTGCGCCGCGATCCAGACGGGCTTTTGTGGATTTATCCAAGTCGGACCCGAATTGGGAGAACGCTTGAAGCTCTCGATATTGAGCAAGATCCAGACGCAGGGAACCTGCTACCTTTTTCATCGCTTTAATCTGAGCTGAACCACCTACACGAGATACAGAAATACCTACGTTGATCGCCGGACGTTGCCCTGCATAGAACAAGTCAGCTTCCAAGAAGATCTGTCCATCCGTGATGGAAATAACGTTGGTTGGAATATATGCAGAAACGTCGGAAGCCTGTGTCTCGATGAACGGCAATGCGGTAAGTGATCCGCCGCCCAACTCATCATTTAGCTTCGCTGCACGTTCCAGCAAGCGAGAGTGAAGATAGAAAACGTCACCCGGATATGCTTCACGACCCGGTGGACGACGCAGCAACAGGGACAGTTCCCGGTAAGCTGATGCTTGTTTAGTCAAGTCATCATAAACTACAAGGACATGCTCGCCTTTGTACATGAAATACTCACCCATGGCGCAGCCAGAGTAAGGAGCAATGTACAGCAATGGTGATGGTTCGGAAGCAGATGCCGTAACGACAATCGTGTATTCCAGCGCACCGTGACGACGCAATGTTTCAACAACTTGAGCTACCGTGGATTGTTTTTGACCAATAGCGACATAAATACATTTCATGCCGTTACCTTTTTGGTTCAAAATTGCATCAATTGCGATAGAAGTTTTACCTGTTTGACGGTCACCGATGATCAACTCACGTTGACCACGACCAATCGGAACCATCGCATCAATAGCTTTAATCCCCGTCTGCATAGGCTCATGTACCGATTTACGGGCCATAACGCCTGGAGCCTGACTTTCAACCGGACGGAATTCTGTTGTAGCAATCGGTCCTTTACCGTCTACTGGTTGTCCCAGTGGGTTAACTACACGTCCGATCAATGCTTCCCCTACAGGGACCTGCATGATTTGACCTGTACGTTTTACTTGACCGCCTTCACGAATGTCGGAGAATTGACCCAAAATAACAACACCGACATTGCTTTCTTCCACGTTGAGCGCCAAGCCCAATACGCCAGTGTCGAATTCAACCAATTCACCGGCCATAACTTTTTCCAGTCCGTAGACGCGGGCAATACCGTCGCCGACTTCAACAACAGTGCCGACTTCAACGACCTCGATATCATTTTTATATTGTTCAATCTGACTTTTAATCAATGAACTGATTTCCTCAGGTTTGATACTCAAGTGTGTTCACCCCTATCTTCTATACTCGTCTGTTAAAGGATTTCTCGAGACGATCCAGCTTGCCGGCCAGACTGCCGTCGTACAGTGTATCGCCGATAACCACTTTCAATCCGCCCAGTAGACTCGGGTCCACTATATTTTCCACACGGATTGTTTTATGTTCACGGGCTCCGAATTCCTCGGCTACCGCTGTTTTTTCCTGATCACTTAAAGCATAAGTCGAATACACCTTTGCATGAGCAATTCCCAGCTTGTATTCCTGAATATCGAGGTATCCGGCAAGGAGAGATTCGAACAAATCTGCTCTACTACGCTGAATCAACAGCTTGATCGTGTTAATTAGCGAGGCAGAAAGCTTGCCTTCAAAACTGTTAGCCAGAACTTGAAGCTTGACCGCTTCCGTAATGTTAGGAGAATTAATGAATTTACGGATTTCAGCATCCCCCGATACAGCCTCTACAAAAGCACGTAGCTCCTGCTCGGTTTCCATAATGGTCTGTTCCTGCTCTGCCACTTCAAACAAAGCTTTCGCATACCGTTTGGCTACTACCGTATCCCGGCTCATGCTTTGCCTCCTACCTCTTTAAGGTATTGGTCGACAAGCTCTCCCTGGACTTGGTCTTCCTTGATTTCCTTTTGAATCAGTTTGGAAGCAATTTGTACCGAAGCTTTACCCACTTCGCTGCGCAGTTCGGCAACCGCCTTATTACGCTCGCTTGTGATTTCACGAACAGCTTCGTCTTTCAGGCGGACAGCTTCGTCTTTAGCCTGAACAATAATTTGCTCCGCTTGTTTGTTACCTGTTTGTTTTGACTGCTCGATAATGTCGTACGCTTCCTTACGTGCCTGCTGGAGAGCCTGCTTTTGCTCCTCAACATAAGCAGCAGCCTGTTCACGCGTCTGTGCCGCTTCATTCATTTGCTGTAATACAAGCTGACGCCGCTTCTCCATAACGGAAAAGAGAGGGCCGAATGCATAACGCGTCAGTAACCAGTACAAGATCAAAAATGCAATGATTGTGAAAACGATACTTGTCCAATTTAAACTCAATTGAAGTCACTCCTTTCCGGTGAACGTCGGTTCTGGATCTTTCATGTTCAAACGAACAAAGAAGGCGCGGATGGCTGTGCCTTCCCCGCCAAACCTTGCTTCCATTCAATTAAGCACCTGCGTAGAAGATGAATGCCAGAACGACCCCGATGATTGGCAGGGCTTCGACCAGACCTACACCGATAAACATTACCGTTTGCAACGTTGCTTTTGCTTCAGGCTGACGAGCGATACCTTCAACTGTTTTACTTACGATCAGACCGTTACCAATACCTGCGCCCAAAGCGCCCAAACCTACTGCGATTGCAGCTGCGATATATGCCCAAACTCCCATTTTAAAAATCCTCCTTAGTGATGTGTATTTATATTGTACATGTATTTGCAGTTAAGAGCGAAGCGTACTCCTGAACTTAACTAAAAACCGGAAAACGAGCTTGTCTAATGCTCTTCTTCATGCGTGTCAATGGACTGCGAAATGTATACAAACGTCAGAATCGTGAAGACGAACGCTTGAATACTGCCGACAAAGATACTAAATCCTTGCCAAACAACGAGTCCCAATACGGAAGCAATCCAGCCTCCTACACCAAGTGCTGTCAATTTCAGCAGAACACTGATCAAAACTTCGCCGGCAAAAATATTACCGAACAGACGCATACCATGTGTCAATAGTTTTGAGAACTGCTCAATCAAGTTAATTGGCAAAAAGAATGGAAATGGCTGAACGTAATGCTTGAAGTAAGCTTTGGTATTGCGGAAGATTCCCAGGAAATGAACCAGGACAAAGATCATTAAAGCGAGTCCAATGGATACCCCTGCATCTGCAGTAGGTGATTTCCACCAGCTGATGCCTACATGGGCAGCTTCGCCTGGGTGAGACGCCTGTGCTTGTTCTAATGCTTCTTTGACTGGAATGATTTCATGTCCAAATACTTGGGCACTTTGCGCATTATCGAATTCGGTCACAATCCCGAACGGTAAGCCCAGCATATTCCCCACGAAAATGAACATGATCAGCGTCATCCCCAAGGAGAGGAATGGCTTCCCTTTTTTCAAATCCATCGTGCTGGTAATCAGTCCTTGAACGAATTCTACGACCCATTCCATAAAATTTTGCAACTTGCTTGGATTGTCCACAGACAAATTGCGCGTTGCAGCAAATGCCAGTCCAAATACAATCGCACAAGTCACAATAAGCATAATAATGACGGACAAGTCAATGTTAAACCCGCCCAATTGGATAATCGGTGATTCATGCAACATGTTTTCTCACCCCTTTCTCAGTTGAGCCATCATTTTTCCTGAAGCGCGAATATGATGCCTATAATTAACAGAAGAAATTGCCCAGTCACCAGGCTTGCCATTACAGCGATCTCATGGAAATAGGCCGGAAATTCTATCGCCAGCACCACTGCCAAAATTGAGGTCCCTAATCGAACGCCAAAGCCAATACCAAACACTCTCTTCTTTCTTTCACCGGCGGCCGCACTCGCAACCTGTCGAATTTTGTAGGCCATATACAGCACATTTAGACAGCTTACTCCCGTTCCCAGAATGATTCCGTGAGCAATGTCACGATGTTGGGGCATGAAGGCGGAGACCAGGAAACACAGAGCCATAATACCAAGCGCTACGATCCATAACATTTTTTGCATACGGGTCATCTCATTCATGGTTATCCCTCAGTACCTTTCCGATCACAAGGGCAATACTTAATGCGCCTACAACCAAGCCTGCGAGAACGCTTACGCCAATCCAAATTCCGGAGCCACCAAGTTTGGCATCAAGCCATTTTCCTGCATAGAAACCACCCAGTGTGCATATCGCCAAATCAATGCCGATCGCGCTCACCAGTCCTATAGCCTTAAAGGCATTTCCGGTGTTATTTCGGTTGTTGTTTTGCTTGGAAGGTTTGACCACTTTTCCATGTCACCCCTGCAATTCCAGTCCATTTTACTTAAATATAAGATACTTTGTCAATTGAGATATTTTAGTGCCCTAAAGTATAAAATCAAACGACAAAGCATCTTAAATTGCTGTATCCCTTGGTAACCGTACAGTTTAACTGTATGCTTGCCTTGTAAAGAATAATTATATCGGACGAACACCTTTTGTGAACATTGTGTGAAATTCTTCAGGGCGTTCGGATTGAACACCATAATGGTGCAAAATCGCATTGACAATTCTTACTGATGCTTGTCCATCGCCGTAAGGATTCGCTGCTTGGCTCATAGATTCGTACAACGCGGAATCTGTCAAAAGTGCCTTGGTCCGATTGTACACGTTCTCTTCACTCGTACCCACCAGTTCCAAGGTGCCCGCTTCAATTCCTTCCGGTCTTTCAGTCGTATCACGCAGCACCAGAACAGGTACTCCGAACGAAGGCGCTTCTTCCTGAAGCCCACCGGAATCCGTAAGGATCAGATGTGTATGTGGGTAAAAATTGTGCAGATCCACAACATCCAGCGGATCAATCAGCTTAATACGCGGATGGTTGCCTAAAATCTCAAATGCAGGTTCCTTCACAGCCGGACTCGGATGAACCGGGTAAACAATAGCGATATCCTCAAACTCATCCGCAATTCGCTTAACCGCATTAAAAATCTGACGATGCGGTTCCCCTTGGGATTCCCGGCGATGTGCTGTCATAAGAATCAGGCGTTTGCCCTGAGCCCAGTCCAGTACGGGGTGCTCGTAATCCTGGCGAACCGTATACTGAAATACGTCAGTTACTGTATTGCCTGTAACATATATTCGCGATTCAGGCTTATTTTCCTTCCGCAAATTTCCAGCAGATAAAGAAGTAGGCGAGAAATGCAGATCAGACAGCACGCCTGTGAGCTGACGGTTCATTTCTTCAGGATATGGAGAAAGCTTGTTCCACGTCCGCAAGCCTGCTTCCACATGCCCTACTTCAATCTGCTGCATAAAGGCTGCATAGCTGGCGAGGAAAGTGGTCAGCGTATCGCCGTGAACCAACACGATATCGGGCTTGGCCTCACGCAATACAGGTTCCAGACCTTGAAGTACCCGCATGGAGATTTCATTAAGTGTCTGGCGATCCTTCATTACGTCCAGATCATAGTCAGGGTGAATATTGAAAACTTCCAGAACCTGATCAAGCATCTGGCGATGTTGAGCCGTAACGCATACCACGGACTCGATATGCTCCGGGTGACGCTGAAGCTCCAAAATAAGAGGAGCCATCTTAATCGCTTCCGGACGCACACCAAAAATTGTCATCACTTTGATTTTGGACATTTTCTGTTGAACCCCTTTTCATAATAAATGTCCGCTTCACAGATCTTCCATTATTCAGAAAAATGACCTGTCATAACGTCCATAGATTTTGCCGAAACGCCAAAGGCAATCTACTTGGTTCCGTACAAGCGGTCTCCCGCGTCACCAAGACCTGGAATGATGTATCCATGATCATCCAGACGCTCGTCCAATGCAGCGACGTAGATGTCTACATCAGGATGCGCATCCTGCACAGCTTTGACTCCTTCAGGAGCAGCAATCAGATTCATCATTTTAATTTGAGTGCAACCTCTCTTTTTCAACACATCAATCGCCGCAATTGCCGAGCCACCCGTTGCAAGCATCGGATCAATCACGATCAACTCGCGCTCAGTTACATCTGTAGGCAGCTTCGTATAGTATTCTACGGGTTGCAGCGTCTCAGGATCGCGGAACAGTCCCACATGGCCTACCTTTGCTGCAGGCAGCAGCTTTACTACGCCATCCAGCATACCCAAGCCTGCACGCAGAATCGGAATAAGACCCAGCATACGTCCTGAAATCACTTTACCTTCTGTCTCAGCAACCGGTGTCTGCACCGTAATGCTTTCCAGCGGGATATCCCGTGTAATTTCATAAGCCATCAATGTTGCTACTTCATCCACCAGCTCGCGGAAATCCTTGGTGTTGGTCCGCACATCGCGGATAAATGTAAGTTTGTGTTGGATCAAAGGGTGATCGCAAACCACCAGTTTCGCCATAATATATTCCCTCCGGTATTATCGTCACGTTCTTTCGCGCCAGCATATCGAACTATCCTGAGTCGAAAGGATCTATGTAACCTATTTGTACAAACCAAATAAGCACAGATGCAATGCGTGCCTGTAAATCCTGTTTATTATAACATTCCCTTGATTGATTTAACACCTGCCACCGCAACCTTTTGTCAAGGGAAAGATATGACATGTAAAATACTTATTAAGACCACTTCACGTGTGACTTTCGTCACATAAAAACACATCAAAAAGGCCCTGACGGCACTTGACCGTCAAAGCCTGTGGACTTTAAGCTTCCTGCCCGACCTATCCCCTTTGCATCCTCATGCAGCGCTATTCTTTTATCTATACTTCAAATTGTCCCATGCTCCCTGAAATTGCTGAAGCATTTCATCCTTCGTGATAACCCCTGCAATATAGGCTTGCATACTACTGCTTAAATCCTGATTCAGCCCCTTCGGGAAGCGTTGGAAGTTCCAGCTCCATATCTTGCCTTCCCTCACATGCCGAGATATTTCTGCACCTAGATCACCTGTCATCTCGTCACTGGACGTGATACTTTTGAAGGCGGGAACAAACTTAAACTCCTTGGTGATATAGTGCTTGCCTGTTTCTGATGTGACCAACCAATTGAGGAATTCTTTTGCCTCCTGCTTCACAGGCGAATTTTTGTTGACCACCCAGTTCGAAGCCACTCCGACAGCCAGTCTACCTCCTGTGGAGGGATCATTGTCTATAGGCGCAGGCAGAATACCCAAATTCAAGTTAGGATTAATTCCATCCATTTGCGGTTGCGTCCAATTCCCCTGGTGCATCATAGCAGCCTTACCTGTCGAAAACAGTGTCACTTGTGTATTGTAATCCGTAGTGAGCGGATTGCGGTTTCCATATTTTATAGTTAGGTCAAGCAACTTCACCCACTGATCGAACACCGGGTTACCAGGGATGCGAGCCGTTCCTTTGTTTAAATCCGCAACATAACTTTCCGGGTTCGGCTGTCTGGCAAACGGGATATTGATAAAATGGTTCCCCAGAACCCACCATTCCGCATACCCGTTAGCAAAAGGTATAATCCCTGCCGCTTTCAGTCGCTTGGCTGCTTCTTCCAGTTCATCTATCGTCTGAGGCAGTTTGGTTATGCCCGCTTTTTTGAACAAATCCTTGTTATAAACAAAACCAAATCCTTCTAGGTTCATAGGCTGTCCATAAATCTTACCGTTAACCGTCATCGGCTTACGAGCGAAATCGTCCAGATCCTTCACCCATGGCTGATCCGACAAATCCTCCAAGTACTCCAGCCACGTATCGCGGTCCTGGTAGCCCTCATTTGTAAAAATGTCCGGCTGATCGCCTGATGCGAATTTAGCCTTCAACGAAGCACCATAGTCCGTACCACCACCGACAGATTGGATATCCAGCTTGATGCCAGGGTGGGTCTTTTCATATTCAGCCTTCAGCTTGTTTAACGGTTCCGAAATTTCTACTTTGAATTGATAAATGTGTATCGTTTTCGTCTCACTCTGTTGAGCCTTCGTATTTCCACAACCTGCAAGTGTACATGCGAGCAGCACCATCAAGGAGATGACAAGTAACGCTGTTTTTTTCATCGGTTATCCCTCCCATCAGCCTTTGACCGCACCGGCTGCAATGCCAGAAACGATGTATTTTTGCATCACCAGAAAAAACACAACAACTGGCGCGATCCCCAATACCAGTGCTGGCAGCGCCAAGTCCCATTGCTTGGTGTACTGACCAAACAACATATAGGTTGCAATCGGAATGGTGCGCAACTCAGGATCATTCAAAATGAGTGAAGGCAACAGATAGTCATTCCAGATCCATAAGGTGTTCAAAATAAGTACGGTTACGAACATAGGCAGCAGCAGTGGACAAACGATGCGAAAGAACACCCCGTACCGGGATGAACCGTCCACCCTTGCCGCCTGCTCGATCTCAATAGGTACCGTTTTAATAAAGCCATGAAAAAGAAAAACGGACAAAGGCGCTCCAAAACCCAGATAACATAAGATCAGTCCCGGTATACTGTTGTTCAAGCTCAATACGTTGGACACTTCCATAAGCGGCAACATAATTGATTGAAAAGGGACTACCATCGCAGCCACAAGCAAACCGAATAGGAAACGATTAAAAAGAGTATCATGCCGAACCATCTGGTAAGCGGCCATTGAGCTGATTAGCAGCAAAAGCGCATTACTGACGATCGTGACAATCAGTGAATTCCCCAGTGCTGTGGGAAAGTTTATTTTATTCCAGGCGTTAGCATAGTTTTCAAAACGGAAGGTTGTCGGCCACGAAGCGGAATGGGCCAAAATGTCGCCAAAGGATTTAACGGAGTTTACGAGCAAAAAATAGAACGGAACCAGAAAGATTAACCCGATCACAATAAGCAATAATTCAACAGCCCATGTGCCCAAACGATAGTTTGACGTTTTTCCCATTACATTTCGACCTCCTTTTTCTTCGTGAGACGCACCTGAATACTGGTAATGATCGCAACGACCACAAAGAAAATCATAGCTTTGGCAGTCCCTAATCCAAGTCGATTATTTGTAAACGCTTCATTATATATGTCCAACGCTACAGACTCTGTCGACTTGAAAGGTCCCCCCTTCGTGAGAGCCAAATTCAACTCAAATACTTTAAAGGACCAGGATATCGCCAGGAACAAGCAGACGGTCACCGCTGGCATAATAAGTGGCACTACGATATGACGCAAAATCTGTCTTCGGCTTGCACCGTCGATTTGGGCCGATTCAATAAGGGCATGCGGGACATTATTTAACGAGGATATGTAAATAACCATGAGATAACCTGCATATTGCCATACAAACACAATGACAGTTCCCCAAAAAGCAGTTGGCCCATCACCCAACCACGGCAGTTTAAAAAAGGAAAGCCCTGTCGCCTCCCCTACCGCAGAAAAGCCGCGTACAAATATAAATTGCCAGATAAAGCCGAGCAGCAAGCCGCCAATCATATTGGGCATAAAAAATACAGTTCGCAGTGCATTACGGGTACGCAGCGGTTTGGTAAGTGCATAGGCTAGGAAAAAGCCAATCAGGTTTGTCAGAATGACACCACATACGGTAAACCGGACCGTAAACCAGAACGCATTACGGAAATCTGGATCATCCCTAAAAATATGAACGTAATTCCCTAGTCCGAGCCATCGGATATTTTCAGATACTCCATCCCAGTTCGTCATGGAATAATACAGCCCCAGCAGGAACGGAATGACCATAATCAAGACGAAAAACAACGCCATCGGTCCCACAAATACGAGTTGCTGCAATAATTGCGCGGATTTTCTTTGACTCAATGCAATCACTCCTTTGTCGTAGATCATGAAGGATAGCGCGCGTAAACCCTTACTGTAATCGCTTATTACCCAAAAATGTAAGTTTCGAGTCGTTCGGAAGCAAAAAAAGGCTGTTCACCTCCGGCTTACGGAAGGAAAACAGCCTTTAACATAAAGATTATGAATGTTGATGAATTAGTATTGAGTTCCTGGATAGATCGGGAACTTGTCTGTCAATTCGCCAACCGCTTGGCTCGCTTTGGACAATACAGTATCATCTTTCGGATTTTTAAGGGTTTCGGCAATGATTTTACCGATCTTGACCATAGCCTCTTCATCCATACCACGAGATGTTGCAGCAGGTGTACCAATACGAATCCCGCTTGTTACGAATGGACTGGTCGGGTCAAAAGGAATCGCATTTTTATTCACTGTGATGCCCACGGAATCCAATACATGCTCCGCTTCTTTACCTGTGATATTCAAATTGCGCGTATCCAACAGCATCAGATGGTTATCCGTACCACCGGATACAATGTTAATCCCCTCAGCCAGCAGTGTTTCAGCCAGCACCTGTGCGTTGCGGACTACGTTTTGCGCATAGGTTTTGAACGATGGCTGGAGCGCTTCACCCAAAGCAACCGCTTTGGACGCAATCACATGCATCAGTGGCCCCCCTTGAGTACCAGGGAAAATAGCTTTATCAATCGCTTGCGCCCATGCTTTGCGAGTCAGAATCAGACCCCCACGCGGACCACGCAGCGTTTTGTGTGTCGTTGTTGTTACAAATTGGGCATGCGGAACTGGACTTGGGTGAATTCCCGCTGCCACAAGACCTGCGATATGTGCCATATCCACCATGAACAAAGCACCTACATCATTGGCAATGGAAGCAAAAGCTTCAAAATCAATAGTACGCGGATATGCACTCGCGCCAGCTACAATCAGACGAGGACGGTGCTTGAAGGCTGCCTTACGCACTTCATCGTAGTCGATGCGGAAGTTGTCTTCGCGTACACCATAGGCAGCAAAGTTATACAACAAGCCGGAAGCGTTAACCGGACTTCCGTGTGTTAAGTGGCCACCATGCGCCAGATTCATACCCAGTACAGTATCTCCAGGTTGGAGAGCTGCCAGATACACCGCCATGTTGGCTTGTGCTCCAGAGTGAGGCTGCACGTTAGCATGCTCGGCGCCGAACAGTTCTTTCGCGCGGTCACGTGCGATGTCTTCAACGATATCTACATGCTCACAGCCACCATAGTAGCGTTTGTTCGGATAACCTTCAGCATATTTATTCGTCAGCACGGAGCCCATGGCTTCCATTACTGCTTCACTGACAATGTTCTCGGATGCGATTAGCTCGATATTGTGGCGTTGTCGTTTCAGTTCAAGTCCCATTGCTTCCATCACTGCCGGGTCACTTTTACGCAGGTGTTCCATCATGATTGATTACTCCCTCTCCATAGTCAATTGTTGGGTATACAAGCAAACGCCTGCTCCTCTGTTGGGTACCTCATCATCAATGCAAAAAAGATTAGTACAAACATGCCGCCATGCCAAATGCTAATCGCAGTTTCCGCCGACTTCTTGCTCCAGACTGTACACCGCCCGTTGTCCGCCAATAAGTGGAGGACGGGTGAACGCTGCTGTCACACGTGCTTCGCCAATCCAGCGAAGGCTTGGGCGAAACGGAACAGCAATGGGTCGCAGATGCATGCCAATCAGCGTTTCGCCGATGTCTATCCCGGCATGAGCCTGCACGTTCGCCGCCAAACACGCGTCGCTCATAGAACGATAGGCGACGGTAGCCATAGAGCCTCCTGCTGTACGAACAGGAACAGCTGCAACCTCCATCAGTCCCAATCGCTCCAGCACAGCCCGTTCAACGACCAGCGCTCGGTTCAAATGCTCACAGCATTGAAACGCCACATCAAAGCCATACTCCCTGCGAACAGACTCTACTCCAGACAACAGTTGCTGAGCCACATCGAGCGCTCCCGCCGTACCAATCCGACTTCCAGCCACTTCACTTGTGCTAACGCCGATAACCAGCAGGCGACCAGCCTTGAGACTGGCTGCTTCTGCGATTTCCCGCACGACAGAAGTGGTCTGTGCTTCCAGCGGAATCTCATGATCTAATTGTTCCACCATTGGAACCTCCTTTGGTTGAACAGCCTCTCAGAGACTAGGCACGGTCTCATGCCCCAAGTTCAACACACTCTCTCCTGATCACAATCTGACTATATTATAGCCGATGTTTCAGATTTCGAGCAGAAAAAATGGAAGAATCTTTAATGGAATCAACTCTCAGCTAAAAATCTGGCATAACTTGTATATGAAAAAAAGAGCAGTCCACACCTATGTGGAATTGCTCTTTTGCCCAGGCGACCGGCCGTATATCCGATGCTCCATCGTGGTTAATCCCACTTTTGTCGCCAGTTACATCGGATTCTCATTTTTCCACCTTATCTTAACGGATTAACCGCCGAAAATCAACAGATTCCGTACAAAACAGATGAGTAATACCAATTTTATTCGGAAGATGCCTTTAGCTTGTCCAGCAGCTTATGCAGTGCCGTACGGATTTCCGCAGCTGTGACATCGTAATCTTCTCGCGAACCGCCAAACGGATCAGAAATATCAAAGCCCGGAATCCGTTGGTGTAATTCAATCATTCGTTCACGCTCCTGCGCCGATAGCTCTTGTCCGAGTGAAGCCATCAACTGCTGTGAAGCATATAAACTATCCAACTCCTGTACATCATTCAACACCGCATCCCGGTTCTCCACATATTCCTTAAGCGTAAATACTTTGCCCGCCGTTTGGGGAAAGCGCTGAATTACGTGCTGTTTATGTCCTTGCGTCAAGGTTAAGATCAGATGCGCCCACCCGGCAAGCCCGTCGCTCAAAGAGGTTGAAGTGATCTGATCGGATATATCATGATCACGTAGAACCGCCTCTGCATGTCGGGATATTGGCGTGCCTTCCATCGCGGCTACTCCCGCAGAACGTACTTCCAGTTCTAGCCCATGCTCAGCAGCCAACTTACGCAGCATCCCTTCAGCCATTGGACTGCGACAGGTATTCCCTGTGCATACGAATAAGATATTCTTCAACGTTTTCACCCCCCGTATGTTAAAAAAATATATAAACAGAGGATTACTATAGTTCTAATCCCTTACTATAATCCTGCATTTATTTTACACTGTCTACGCTAAAATCAAAACATAAACATAAAGCCGAATGCCAGCAAAATGGCACCGCCCACTGCTTCTCCATAATCTCCTAGATTGCGGCTGACCTTGCGACCCAGCAGCAGACCCAACATCGCCATTGCTCCCCCGCAAAAACCAAACGCCAAAACGGACAGCACCAGATCACTTTGGAACATACCTAGTGACACTCCTACAGAAAATGAGTCAACGCTCACCCCAAGTGCAAACAGCAAAAGGCCTAAAGGCGAACGATGATCCAATACCTGTACGCCGTCCCCTTTAAAGGAATTATACACCATATGCCCGCCCAAAAGGATGAGTAACCCCCCTGCGAAGTAGGCCGTCACATGACCTAATAAAGAACTCATATAATGGCCTGTGAACATTCCCAGCAATGGCATCAGAATGTGAAAAAAACCAATAACAGTACTGATGCGCAGCACGTCTCGCAGGCGTATCCCCTTCATGCCGATCCCTACGCCCAGCGATAACGCATCCATTCCTAGCGCTACCGCCATGATCAGAATCGTTACAACCTGCCCGGCATGGGCAGAGGCTGCCAGCATACTCCATCCCTCCATTATCCGTCTGTTCTTGTACACGTTATGCGGACAAGGGGGAAATCAGTACAAGCATACACTGAAAGTACCCAATACCGAGATGAGGAGGGAGGAAAATTTAATATAAGAGGCTCTGATTCGACAGAAGCTACAAGCGGACGATTCGGTGACCTGCCGCTTTAAGCAGGCGGTTCATGACGGCGTCTCCCAATCCTTTCGGCGGACAGGATTCCGCCAAAATGTAGGTGACGCCGTCCTCGTCGCAGCGGCGCAGCACGCCGTACAGGCGCTGCGCTGCCTCATGGAGCGCGTCCAGCTTGCCTAGCGTGTAGACGCGCTCTCCGGCGTAGCCGGCGGCATGCTCGTCAAACGCGAGCACTGCCGTGCGCTCCCCGCGCGCGGAAGCCTCCGCCAGCGCGGCGCGAATCCAGCCCGTCACCTCAACGGACGACGGGCCTTGTACCACGCTCAAGCGGCCTCGCGGCGCGTAGTGCGTGTACTTCATGCCTGGCGAGCGCGGCGCCGGGCTGTCCGCGTCTTCCCCAGGCGTAGCGGCCAACGCCGGGTCCAGCACGACGGCGCGAGCAACCGCAGCGAGCTGCTCGGCCGTCACGCCGCCGGGGCGCAGGATGGTGACGGTTCCGTCGTCACCCGCCTGCACCACCGTGGACTCCAGCCCCACCCCCGTGGGACCTCCGTCCAAAATGCCGCCGATGCGGCCCTCCAGATCCTCCCGCACATGCTGTGCAAGGGTGGGACTGGGTCTTCCCGACCGGTTGGCGCTTGGCGCAGCAAGCGGACAACCCGCTTCAGCGATCAAACGAAGCGCTATCGGATGATCCGGCATGCGCACACCAACCGTGTTCAGCCCGGCTGTCACACGCGATGACAGTGCCTGCGGCACTACCGGCAATACGAGAGTCAGCGGTCCCGGCCAGAACATATTCATCAGCGCTCGGGCTGTATCGTTTATTTCTGCTACCATACCCTCTAATTGATCAGCATCAGAAATATGTACAATGAGCGGGTTATCGGAAGGGCGTCCTTTGGCAGCAAATACCGCCTCCACCGCTTTTGTACTACGCGCATCGGCCCCCAGGCCGTACACGGTCTCCGTAGGAAAGGCTACCGTCTCTCCAGCTTGGAGGAGTAAGGCGGCCTCGCGTATGCCCTTTTCCGCCGTGATCCGAGTCTGTTCATCCCAAATTTCGTCAGAAACATCCCCGTCAGTGTTGCTCAAAGGAACCAAACATCTTACATCCCACCATTGTGTATGGGAAGACTTCAATGCCTGCTTCAGCTCGCGAATTCCCTGTTCATCTAGCTTTTGCTCAGGTTTTTCCTTTTGCACAAATTCTCCGCGCAAGTCTTGCATTTGATTCGATTTATCGCTCATATCAGATCATCCCATATCTTATTGTCATACAAGCCAGTTATTTCGTTTGATCCCCATAAAGCTACTTTGAAAGATCAGTTCATTTGGCTCTGCCATGTGTATATCTATCGTAAGTTCCATTATAGCATATGGGGAAACTTACACTCCTCAACGTTTAGGCAAACAAGCCACTCACCCAGCTACACAGTCCCGCAAGTGCATCCCACAGAAAAAAACGTACTTCCGGCTCCTTGTCAGCGGCATTCGTCCGACTTTCTCCGTGATCCGTTTTTGCTGATACCGTTTGTGCCGCTGCTTCCCCACTGCCTGCATCAATAAAGCACAGCGGAGGAAACAGCACGCACCACCAATTTTGCCCTTTTCCTTGCCCCAGCGTAACCCGAAGCGCTTCATAATTCCCTGCTGGGTAGACCAGACCACCGTACATTTTCGTTGGGAAAGGTACGCTCGCCAGTTCCACCTGATGATCATATGCAATGCCGCGACGAGCCAGTTCCGTACCTACCAAACGGTCAATTTCAGGTAAATGAGCACCAATCAATGATCTAGCTTGATCTAAGCTTTGCGGGTTTTCCAGCTCACCCACCCAGGCATTCATCTGCTGTACAATAGCGTCCCGTATTTCGCGTTTAACCAGCTGATCCTCCGGACGATCCGAGTTGGCCAAAATACGCAGTCGAATGGAGTCATGTGGAATCACATTCAGCCCTGTTGTAGCTACTCCTGATGCTAAGGTTCCTCTTGTTCCAGTGGTCATAGCAGCATCCGTCTTTTGACCTTCCCAAGACATCATTAATATCGAAATACAAAATAGTATCATTGCAGCTTGCTTGATCCAATTTCTCATCTTCGTCTCCCCCAAACCCAAACTCTATCATGTCTATCAGTCTGTCCGGTTTGGGAGAGTCTAAACCTATGATTCTTGTAAAAGATTCAGGACCACTTTACAGATTTTTTTCAATAATGCCCTCAAATCATGCTACACCAAGCTTCTGACCCTCACCGAGGAATATGAAAAAGCCCAGATTTCACAATCTGGACTCTCTCGTTGCACCGTTTCAACTCACACAAATACCAATCATTATCTAGCCACATTCCACCTGTGCTAGGCTTTTTTCGCCTTCGTCAAGCTTAGTCTGGAAGGCTGTGGCAGATCATCCTCCAGCTCTTGGCCGTGCACCTTAATACTCATAACCAAGCCGATACTAGCCATGTTAATAAGCAACGAGGTACCACCATAACTTATGAACGGGAGCGTAATCCCCGTAAGCGGCATAATGCCCAGAAACGCACCAATATTCTCAAAAATCTGGTACAGCAACATGGACACAATCCCGACAATAATATACGGTCCGGCGCGATCCCGGCATTCCAGCGAAATCAGGATCATGCGGTGAATCAAAATAAAATATAACAATAGCAGCACTGAAGAGCCTACAAAGCCAAATTCCTCCGCTACGACCACAAAAATAGAATCCGCGTACGTATAAGGAACACGCCCGGACTGTACCGAGGTTCCTTGCAAAAAGCCCTTGCCCATCATCCCGCCAGAGGCTATCGCCAGCTTGGCATTTTTGGTATGATAAGACGCCTTCGCGGTTGCCTCTTCCGGTACCAACCAAGGGTCCAAACGCTCAACCCAGTGACTACGGCCAATCCCCTTCATAAAGGAATCAATCTCATCGTGAAACGAAATATAAGCTTTAATCCCGCCGCCAACAGCGACTGCAAATACGATAAATCCGATTAACGCATGGGATGCCTTCACATTACCAATCCATAGCATACCGATGACGATGACAATATAACCGAGCGCATTACCCAAGTCATTTTGTGCCATAACCATGGCAAACGGGACAAAGCTCACCAGAGCGACTGGAAGAACATCCTGAATAAAATACAGCTTGCTCTTGCGCTTCTTGATCAGCATATAAGTCAGAAAAACGATAAGGACCAGCTTGAATACCTCAGCAGGCTGAAGGTTCAAGCCACCAATTTTCAAAAAGCCCTGAGAGTTGTTAACCGTCCCGCCAAAAAATCCGAGACCCAACAAGAATATTCCGCCTCCATATACGTACAGGGCTTTTTTAATGAATATCCGAAAATCGACCATCGCTAAACCCAAGATCGCCACAAAACCCAATATATAATACCCGATCATCTTCTGGTAGTCATTGCCGTGCTCTGCCAAGTTCGTAGGGCCCCTACCTGCGCTGTATACCGTTATGATACTAATCGCCATGAGCAAAACCAGAATAAAGATAACCGGACCGTCAATTTTTTTCAATTTCTGAAGCATGATTTCCCCCTGAGCCGTTTCTCGGTCATACTCCTCTTATTCTAAAGGAAAGACTCGCAAAAAGAAAATGCAGCACTACTCCGAGACACCTAGGACATGTCGCTCGATCCCTGCAAGGTCAGGAACGATTATAATGTTCTTCCAATGACCTGCCTGTGCCAGCAGACCAGCCACGTCTCTGGCCTGTCCCATCCCCAGCTCAAACCCGATTAGCCGCGGCGGAGCCTGAAGGAGTCCGAGCTGTTCCAGCATTGCCCGATACGGGCCGAGCCCGTCAGGACCACCATCCAACGCCATCCGCGGCTCATGGTCGCGTACCTCTGGCTGTAAGCCAGCGATGTCAGCAGCCGGGATGTACGGCGGGTTGGACACGAGAATGTCCACCGCCGTTCCCGCGAACGGCGCCAGCAGATCGCCCTCGCGGAATTCTACGGCTGCGCCGTTCGCAGCAGCATTATGAGTCGCTACTTTTAACGCGGCAGCCGAAATATCCCCTGCCGCCACGCGCCAGCTCGGTCGCTCAGCCGCCAGCGTCACGGCAATCGCACCGCTGCCTGCGCCGATGTCGAGCGCCTGCGGAGCGCCGCTTGGCCACAGCCGATCGCCGTGCTGGAGTATCGCCTCGACGAGCAGTTCTGTCTCGGGGCGCGGAATCAGCACCGACGGCGAAACCGCGAACGGGCGGCCATAAAATTCCTGCCGTCCGATAATATACTGCGCCGGTTCACCCGCAGCTTTGCGGGCTATAATCCGTTCCCACTCTTCCCTGACGGAGGAAGGGAACGAATCACCCAGAGCAGCGTAAAACGCCGTGCCTTCCAACCCGAGCACATGCTCCAGCAGTAAGCGGGCATTGTGCTGCGGCTCCAGAACACCACAGCTTCCTAAAAAAGAAGAAGCCTCAACTAAGGCTTCTCTGACACTCATGTTCCGTTCCGGCGACATCCGATACACACAATCGCGTTCGTTCCCCAAAACTTAAACCTCTTGTTCCATCAAATCAGCCTGCTCTGCAATCGTGAGCGCCGATACGATTTCTTCGATCTCCCCGTTCATCACCTGATCCAGCTTATGCATAGTTAGGCCAATACGATGATCCGTTACACGGCTTTGCGGGAAGTTGTAGGTACGTATACGCTCACTGCGGTCTCCAGTACCTACTTTGCTCTTACGCTCGCCTGCATATTTGGCTTCCTCTTCCTGACGCAACATATCCGAAATACGGGCACGCAAAACTTGCAGCGCCTTCTCCTTATTGGAGTTCTGGGATTTGCCGTCCTGACAGGTTGCCATAATACCTGTAGGCATATGTGTCACACGCACCGCCGACTTGGTCGTATTAACGGACTGCCCGCCTGCACCGCTGGAGCAGAACGTATCCACGCGAATATCCTTGTCGGAAATTTCAATATCCACTTCTTCTGCCTCAGGCATAACGGATACTGTAGATGTCGACGTATGAATACGTCCACCTGATTCTGTTGTCGGAATCCGCTGTACGCGGTGTGCGCCGCTTTCGAATTTCATTTTGCTGTATGCACCACGGCCGTTAATCATGAAAATAACCTCTTTAAAGCCCCCGAGATCATTCATGTTCGCGTCCATCAGCTCTACACGCCAGCCTTGGGTATCGGCATAACGAGTATACATCCGATACAAGTCAGCTGCGAACAGTGCCGCTTCGTCACCACCCGCTGCACCACGAATCTCGATAATAACGTTTTTATCATCATTCGGGTCCTTCGGCAGCAGCAAAATACGAATTTTTTCATCCAGCTCCCGCTTGCGAACACTAAGTTCATCAATCTCCATTTTGACCATTTCACGCATCTCGTCGTCCAGCTTTTCACCCTGCATGGTTTTTGCAGCTTCCAGCTCTTCAACGACATTTTTATATTCGGTATATGCTTCATAAGCAGGCTGTAAATCAGACTGTTCTTTGGAATAATCTCTAAGTTTTTTGCTATCGTTCGCTACATCCGGATCGCAGAGCAGTTCGCTCAGTTTATCGTAGCGGTCCGCCAATGATTGCAATCGGTCCAACAAGCGATTCACCTCTTCAGTTAAATTAATATGAAACCAGCTTCAATTTCACTGGCTACAGCTCTTTATTATACCAACTAATTCATGAATTAGCTACAAGAAATACTGACTAATTTAGGATTTTGCAAAAATCCACACAACATTCAATACAATAAAAAGTCGCCGCCCTAATATAGGCAGCGACCACATAATCTAGCACATTTCAGAACACACATACATTGAATCATCGTCTTTTATATATCCGAATCGAGTATTGTACTCTGGAAATTATATATTAAACATTAAAACGGAAATGCATAACGTCTCCGTCCTGCACTACATATTCCTTACCTTCCAGACGAAGCTGACCACGTTCCTTAGCCCCGTTCATCGAACCAGCAGCGACCAAATCGTTGTAGGATACAACCTCGGCACGGATAAATCCGCGTTCAAAATCCGTATGAATTACGCCCGCAGCACCCGGTGCTTTCGTTCCTTTGTGAATAGTCCAAGCGCGTACTTCCTGCACACCTGCTGTGAAATACGTATACAGGCCCAGCAAGCGATAAGCTGCTTTAATCAGACGATTCAATCCGGATTCAGCTAATCCAAGCTCCTCAAGGAACATCGCCTTGTCTTCGCCTTCCAGCTCAGCAATTTCAGATTCTACCTTGGCGCTGATCGGCACCACTTCTGCATTTTCATCTATGGCAAAATCGCGTACCTTTTGCACATATGGATTGCTGTCAGCTTCCGTTACGCCATCTTCGCTAACATTAGCTGCGTAGAGTACAGGCTTCATCGTAAGCAAATGAAGATCGCGTACAATCAACCGTTCTTCATCCGACAATTCTAAGCTACGCGCCGGTTTATCAGCATACAGCGATTCCTTGATCCGCTCCAACACTTCAACCTCTTGGGTGTACTGCTTGTTGCCACCCTTCATGTTTTTGCGGGAACGTTCAATACGCTTGTCTACGCTTTCGATATCCGCCAGAATCAGTTCCAGATTAATGGTCTGAATGTCGCTGATCGGGTCAATTTTGCCGTCCACATGGGTAATGTTCTCATCTTCAAAGCAACGTACCACATGTACAATCGCATCCACTTCACGAATATGAGCCAGAAACTTGTTACCCAGACCCTCGCCCTTGCTCGCACCGCGCACAAGTCCTGCAATATCAACAAATTCAAATGCCGTTGGCACCGTTTTATTCGGTACAACCAGTTCAGTCAGCTTATCCAGCCGCTCATCCGGTACTTCAACGACACCCACATTCGGGTCAATCGTACAAAATGGATAGTTTGCGGATTCCGCACCCGCCTGCGTTATTGCGTTAAACAGTGTTGATTTGCCCACGTTCGGCAGACCCACAATCCCCGCTTTTAAAGCCATAATCAGAACAACTCCCGTTTATATAAAATATGCGTTATGCCATCCGTTAGTTTACCAACCCACATTATATATGAGAACCTATACACGCGGCAAGCATACGGTTATGAAATTCAGGATTTTGCTATATCCCTATTTAGATTTCTTTGCTCATCTGGATATCCGTAACCCGATAACCCGATTTGCGATATACATGCAAAGCTCGCTCATTATGCCCAAATACATGCAAACCGATGCGGACAGCTCCCAGTCTGCGAGCCTCCTTTTCCAAAGCCTCCATCGCCAGCGTACCTAGACCTCTCCCCTGGTATGAATCGTATACAAGAATATCCAGTAGAAAAGCTTCTTTTCCTTGCGCGCCGTCCGTAATATTGAACCAGATATAGCCAGCTTCCTCCTGACTCTGCCCCCCGGCATCGGAAAACATCAACATATACAGGTGAGCATGAGGTGTGTCTAGCCTCTGTGGCAGGTATCGAGCAAAACTTTCTGCCGCACGTTCTGGTGCTTCTTCTACCGTCCATGTACCTGCTTGGATTTTCTCATCCGCATAGTCGGCAAGCGAGCGTTGTTCAAATCGATCATATTGCTCCGCATTCATCTGAACCAATGTAATAAGTCCGCTCATCCATTTACCTTCTTTCTTAGTCGAGTCGTGTCTTTAAGCCCTTCTATTCCATCTACCCCAATCCCAAACATGACCGTTCGGAGTTCCAGCTCCACCTGCTCCAGGCGTGTTTCCAGCGCTTCGCTGGAGTCAACCGCCGAACCGAGCAAAGAACGCCCGAAGCCTGCCATGTCAGCCCCCAGAGCGAGCGCCTTCGCTGCATCGACACCGTCTCTCAGTCCACCGCTACCGATCAGAGCACCATGTGGCTGAGCAGCTCTAACTTCCACGATACAATCAGCGGTTGAATTTCCCCAATCCGCAAACGCCTCCGCTGCGGCACGACGCACAGGATCAGGATTACGAAATTTCTCCACTTGGCTCCAGCTTGTCCCACCTGCGCCAGCGACATCAATAAAGGCAGCACCCGCATCATACAGTCTCGATGCCGTCTCGCCATCTATGCCCCAGCCTACTTCCTTCACTCCTACAGGCACTGAAAGCTGACGACACAACTCCTCGATGCGCTGAAGCAGGCCGCTAAAATCCAAATTCCCTTCGGGCTGGAAAATCTCCTGCAATCCGTTCAAATGCAGCACCAACATATCTGCTCCGGCAATTTCCACTGCACGGCGACAATCGTCCACGCCAAATCCGTAGTTCAGCTGCACCGCGCCCAGATTGGCAAGGATCGGGATGCTGGGTGCTAGACGGCGAACCGCAAAGGTTGAAGCTAATTCTTCCCTTTCCACCGCAGCCCGTACCGAACCGACGCCCAGCGCCCAGCCGCGTCTCTCCGCTGTCTCTGCTAATCGCTCATTAATCGCTCCTGTCTCGGCGCTGCCGCCTGTCATGGAGCTAATAAGCAGCGGTGTTCGTACAGCCTGTCCTAAAAAGGTAGTATCCAGACGAACCTCGTCAAAATGCAACTCCGGCAGAGCGCAGTGCTTAAAGGCATATCGCTCTAGCCCGCTGGTGATGCCTTGTCCGGCCACATCTTCTTGCAAACAAAGGCGGACGTGCTCAATCTTCCGTTCGCCTGTCCGTGCGGCAGGTAACAAAGAGCCGGATCTATTAAAACCGTCAGGTGCTCCTTTTTCATTTTCTGTACTACTCATCTATGTTCCACCTCATCCAAAGTCACTCTGTTTATTGTATCAAGTTCAAGAAGCACAAATAAGACCGTTCCCGAACACGGTAACCGATCTATTTATCGTCTCTTATATCAAATATCGTAGCCCTTAAAGTGGCTATTTTAAGATACTTTCATTGTATCATGGATGGAAAAATATATACACGATCGTGAACATTTTTTCTTTCGGAAACTCTACAGAAAAGCCGCTCCTAATTGAGCTGCCGCTTTTCTGCAAAATGCCTATTCGAAAGGACAATCCCTATCCCAGCAAGATAAAGGTCATTACAATCTCCTTTATCCCTTCATCGAATCAGGTACAGATGAAATGCTTTCTGCTTGCTCCTTCGTACGCCCATGTCCAAATTTGAATACGAGAATACCACCGATAATGACCAATACACCGATCAACTTGTTAAAGGTAAACGGAATCTTTTCTAATCCCAGCCATCCTAACGAATCCCACAACAGGGCGGTACCTAATTGTGCCGTCAATACAATGGAGATTGCATAGGTCGGGCCAAGTCGCTTCATTCCTTGTACCAGACAGAACACAACACCGACACCAATCATGCCACTGAACCAGTACCACGGCTGCATATGCTGTAAAGCAAATGTATTTTTCCCTTCAAAAATAAGACTCCCGAGTAAGGAAGCCAAGAACCCTGTACCCAGCACCAATGTTGTCGTGGCCCACGATCCTGTCCGTTCATTCACCTTATTATTGAATATCGTTTGCAGACTGACCAAGGCACCTGCGATAATCGCCAATACAATTCCTAATAACATATGTTAACTCTCCCTTGATGATCCTGATATTCTTCTGCCTTTATCCTAAATGCTCCTATTACAATGATTCATAAATGTTATGTCCTGCCAGTTCACTCAAACCTTTTCTGTCCCGAATGACAATGTAGCCTTTGGTCCGTTCAACCCATCCATCTTCAATCATTTTGCGAATGACACGGTTGAGATGTCTATAGCTGGTTCCGATCAAATTCGCCACATCTACCAGACTAGATGCACGTAATTCCTCATGAAAAGCCGTATTCGATTCGTCAAAAGAAACCGATAGCAGGTAGCTCGCCAGCCTGACTTCCACCGGATACATGAGATTGAAACTGGAAAAGTCGGAGTCCAGGCAAAACTTTCGCGTGACAATATCCAATAGAAATTGCAGCAAAGGAGCATAGTCTCTGCCGTATTTGTTCATCCATTGGTGGTGAATACCGATCACATAGATCGGAGACACTGCCTCTACTGTGTTGATAACGTGACTACTCCGAATATATTCAACATCTCCTATGACCTCGATCGGTGTTTTGAAGCAAAGGATCAGGGTTTTCCCTTCTGTAGAACTGGTATAAATCTTGACCTTGCCCTGCACCAGTATATATAGATGTTCGATGGAGTCCCCCTGTGAACAGAGCCTTTCCCCTTGCTCCAAACGATGCAACGACAAATAAGGATGTAGTGGCTCGTAGAGTATGGATTCCAACTCATGCAGCTGCAAAAAATATTTTAGCTGCTCTTGATCCTGAATTTCTCTCATTCCTAAGCTCACCTTCAATTTCTACATACTAAGCTTTCTTTACAAATAAAATTCTATTTTAGAGCTTCAGAATAATTACACCTGCGATCATCATACCAATACCTATAAATTGTGGCAGCTTCATCTTTTGCTTCACTATACCGAACCATCCCTTAATATCTACCAGGAAGGTTAAACACAACTGCGCAATCAACAACGCCGAGATCGTGAACGTAACCCCAATATGTTGGATTGCCGTGACTTCACTAAATATAATAATAGCTGCAAAGGCACCGCCCCAAAGATACATCGGCTTTACCTGTTTCATTTCAGCTACATTGCCATCCCTTGTAAACATCCAGACTAATGCTGCCAAAATAAAGCCTATTAGCTGAGTAACAGTGGCCGCCGGCCATGTACCGATATCCTGACTAATCCGTGTATTCGCTACCCCCTGTAGCGTAATACACGCTCCTCCCAGAAAAGCAAACAAGATTCCTCTCATAAATCGTTATTCTCCCCATGTAAATGACTTTTCTATATATTAAAGTATAGGGCAGACTCTCTATAAAGGACATATGTCCTCAATGAATAGTAAAACATACTCCATTTCATTCCATTCAGTATCCGCGTCAATCCTGCACACTTGCGTTAATAACTTGACAGTATCCCATCATAAAACTGCATGTTCCGGCACGATAAAATGGAATGCAGCATTCAATTGAGGAGTTGATCGTCATATGACTACACGTGATCCGCTGCATTCTGTGCCGGAATATCAAAGAAAAACCGGGAAAAAGGGCCGTACTCTTAAAATCGCCATTCTGGTACTTATCCTCTGGCTGATTGCCGTCATGCTGTATCAGACCCATAAACCATTGCCTCCGTTCGTCTCCTATGAAAGTCAGGAATATTCAACCCATGAGGTAAACTTCTGGACGGATTTGACCTATCCCACCGGGGATGGAAGCACTGCACAGCATGAAGGACAAATTTTGAATCGTATGCTCGGGATCATTGATGAAGCCCAACAATTTATTGTCATCGACCTGTTTCTGTTCAATGACTATAAGCATAAAGGTCAACGCTTCCCCCAAGTCAGCGCACAAATGACCGATCATCTTATTGCCAAAAAGAAAGCTCATCCGGATATGCCTATCTTTTTCATTACAGATGAAGTCAATACCAACTACAATTCTGCCCCCAATCCTTTGTTGGAGAATATGAAGCGAGCAGGGATTCAAGTCGTGCAGACCGATGTAGACCCGTTGCGGGACTCCACCCCCATATATTCGGCAGTGTGGCGTACCTTTTTCCAATGGTTCGGGCAGCAGGGCACAGGCTGGATTCCCAACCTGATGGCCAGTGACGGACCTGATGTAACGGCTCGCTCCTATCTTAAGCTGTTAAACGTCAAGGCCAATCACCGAAAATTGGTTGCCAACGAACAGACAGCGCTCATTTCTACAGGCAACGTGCACGACGCGAGCGCCTATCACTCCAATGTAGCGCTGGAGGTGAAGGGGCCTATCATCGGAGACATTTTACAAACGGAGCAAGCGGTGTTGGACTTCTCGGGTGGTGGTCAGCTTCCTGCCTATACACCACAGGCCGAACCCAAAGTTCCATCGAATAAGGACAGCTATCGGATCAAATATCTAACTGAGGGCAAGGTGTACACCTCGGTTCTGGATGGCATTGCGCAGACGAAAAAAGGTGACAGCATTCATATGGGCATGTTTTATTTGGCTGACCGGAAAGTATTGAACAGCCTGCTGGATGCCTCTGCGCGCGGTGTAAACATCCAATTGCTGCTGGACCCCAATGAAAACGCGTTTGGTCAGGAAAAAATCGGCATCCCCAATCGTCCGGTTGCCCAGGAGTTGTCCGATAAATCGGGCGGGAACATTCAAATTCGCTGGTATCATACCACCCATGAGCAGTTCCATACCAAACTGATTTATATCGCCAAGGCACAAGGAGAGCATATCATTTGGGGTGGCTCTACCAATCTGACCCCCCGTAATCTGGATGATTTGAATCTGGAAAATGAATTGTGGGTGGCCGCTCCGGCGGACAGCAAGCTGACCCGACAGGTTGCGGCCTATTTTGATAAGCTATGGAATAATCAGGGGGCTGAATACAGTTTGGATCTAGCAGCTTACGAGGATCATTCAACATTTTGGAAAGATATTATATACCGTCTACAGGATATTTTAGGCTTTACTACATTTTAACTACGGGATACTGCTGTAGCGAATTCGTTTATGTTACAGCAGCGGTGAAAGCAGCCGCGCGAGTGATTCCATCAAACGTTTGAACAGACGTTTTTTCATGAATTCTTCGCGTACGATCAGACTGGCAGAGTGCAAATCTCGTTCGTAGTCTGTTACCATCTGCTGCACACTGTGCGTTTGAATTAACAGAGCGTTAACTTCAAAATTCAAATGAAAGCTACGCATATCCATATTGGCTGTCCCGATGGTCGCAACTTCCCCGTCAATGATGAGGAGCTTGGAGTGGAGGAACCCTTTTTCATATTCATATACCTTGACTCCAACCTCCAGCAACGACTGGAAGTACGAATGGGACGCGAGGAACGGTAGCCATTTATCCGGTTTTGCGGGAAACAGAATACGCACGTCCAACCCGGACAGGGCAGCCATCCGTAAGGCAGTCAGGATATCTTCATCCGGGATAAAATAAGGAGTGGCAATCCAGACTGATTTTCGGGCAGATGTGATCATGGAGAAAAAGAGATTTTTAAGTACTCTCCGCTCATTATCCGGGCCGCTGGCAATAATCTGCACGCCTCCATCCGTAATGGGTTCAATATTGGGAGACAGATATTCGCTATCGAGCACCGACTCGCCCGTCATGTGAAGCCAATCCTGTAAAAATATAAGCTGCAACGTCCGCACAGCTTCGCCCTTCACAATCATATGCGTATCACGCCAAAAGCCGTAGGCTTTGTTGCGGCTGAGATACTCATCCCCTACATTTAGTCCACCAATTAATCCGATATTACCGTCGATGACTACAATTTTACGGTGATTACGATAGTTTACCCGACTGGAGAAGAACAAGATCCGAGCGCCGCCGTACGCAACAACCTCTACTCCTGCATCTCTCATTTCCTTCAAAAATGACTTCGACAACTGAATACTGCCCACCGCATCGTACATAAACCGAACCTTAACACCCGCTTTGGCCTTTTCGATCAAAATCTTCTGAATGCTGGTACCGATATCATCCGACCGGAAAATGTAATATTCCATATGGATATGATGCTGCGCCTTGCGCAGTTCTTCCAGCAAAGTGGAGAAGGTTTCATCTCCATTGTTCAGAATTTGAGTTTCTGTCGCAAAATAAATCGGGGAGCGGGCCAGTCTGCGGGCCAAACGCATCAACTGCTGCTGCTCATCTGTAAAGCAGGTCAGATCCCGTTTGACTCGCAAAGCATCCTTTTCAATGCGGTCGTAAGCCTGTTGGTCACGCAATGCCTTTTTGTCATACTTGCGACGCTTGAATACATTTTGCCCAAACAAAAAATAAAGAGGAAGTCCAACGACTGGCAGCAATGCCAGCAGCAAAATCCAGGACATCGTGGTGGAGGGATTACGATTCTCCGTAAAAATAATCAGACTGATGGAGATCACTGTCAGGGTGGAAAAAATACTGATGACAGTTCCTTCATTTTTGCCGATGTAATTAAACAAGCCAAAATAATAAATAATAAACACCATAGCCGCGATCAATACGGCCAGTAAGCTTCGCCTCATAACTAACCTCACTTCCAGTGGACTGCATTTGACAGGTATTCTTCATTATATTGTACATGAGCCCCTTATTTCTTCCCACTTTTTTATTAAAATGTTGATAAAAAAAATCCAAAGAAAAGCTTTATACAAAACGCAATGATGCTGGGTTGACACTTACTTTTTTTCGTGTAAAAATAAACTAACGAACGTTAGGTAGGTGAAAATAATGGGGATGGAAGAGATTCGAAAGGCCGCTCTTTTTCAGTTTGCCACCAATGGGTATGAGGGAGCCTCCTTGAGTAGTATTGCCGCTGAGGTCGGTATCCGAAAACCGTCTATATACGCGCATTTCCAAGGCAAGGAGGATCTGTTTCTACAGGTGGCGAGGTACGCTTTTCAAGAGCAGAATTTACGTATTTTCGAATACTTTACGGAACGTAAAGATCAGCCGCTTAAGCATACCCTGCATGACTTCTTGTTTTGGATGGGACAGGAATATGAGAGCAACGACTCAGCCAAGTTTATGCTTCGCTTTTCCTTCTTTCCGCCTGTATCGTTGTATCACGAGGTGCTGGATATTGTTAATCCTTTTCTGGACAAAATGGAGCGAAAATTAACTCGCCGCCTCCGGAATACACGGGATCGGGAACCCTTTGGGCATATGGAGCCAGTGGATGTGGCTTTAGCCTTCATGACACTGGTGGACGGAATTATGGTGGAGCTACTGTACAGTGGAAGCATCAACTACCACCGAAGACTGAACGCTGCATGGCCTATTTTTTGGCGTGGGATTACGTTAACCTCACCTCATGAAGCGTGAAGCCGTCGAACTTATAAAATCTATTTTTGAGGAGAACATTCATCATGAATCGCAGTTGGATTTACGTTTTTGTTGGCGGCCTGATTGAGGTCGTATGGGTATCGGGTTTGAAGCATGCGGATTCTGCACTCGCCTGGGCTGTAACCGTGCTGGCTGTGGTAGCCAGCTTTTATTTGATCATGAAGGCTGCGAAGCGTTTGCCTGTAGGCACGGTATATGCTGTATTCACCGGACTGGGGACAGGGGGAACGGTCGTAGGCGAAATGCTGCTATTTGGGGAACCGTTTCAATGGTCCAAAACGCTGTTAATTGCCCTTTTGCTGGCAGGTGTGGTCGGCTTGAAGTTAGTTACCGACCGTGATGTTCAGGAAGGGAGTGGTGCATAATGGCTTGGATTGCATTGGTTATCGCGGGATGCTCGGAAGTGTTAGGAGTCATCGGTATGAAGGGCGTTACGGTGGGCAAAGGCTGGAAGTCCTTAGTGCTTATGGTCTTATCCTTTGTTCTTAGCTTCTCTCTACTCAGCTATGCCATGAAAAGTTTGCCTATGGGAACTTCCTATGCGGTATGGACAGGCATCGGAACGGTTGGCAGCACGATTACAGGCATGTTCTTGTACGGTGAACAAAAAAGCGTACTGCGTGTTTTATTCATCGCCATGATTCTTGCCGCAGCATTGGGATTAAAGCTGATATCTTAGCATGAGCGAATGGCATCAAATGTTGCAAATTGCTGATCTTAAAGGAGTGATGCCTTGTGATTACCACCGTAACGCTTAACGCGGCTGTGGATAAAATCTACACGGTTGCAGGCTTCGGTTTGAATGCCGTCCACCGCATTGAAGGCGGCCTCACGGTGCCGGGCGGCAAGGGCGTGAATGCCGCTCGCGTCATTCGCACGCTAGGCGAGCCTGTACGAGCGACCGGGTTTGCTGCCGGACACACCGGACGGCTGCTCATTGACGGGTTGAGCGCAGAAGGCGTAAGCGCCGATTTCATTGAAACGGCACATGGGGAAACCCGTCTCGCCATTACCGTGCTCGACCCGTCCGCGCGCACGCAGACCGAGCTGATCGAGAGCGGACCGACCATTGGGCCGCTTGAATTAGCCGCACTGCGGCGCAAAATCGAGACCCTTGCCGAGGATTCGGCTTGGGTCGTATTCTCCGGCAGCCTGCCACCCGGCTGCCCGCCCGATCTGTACGCCGAGCTGTGCACGCTGGCGAAGGCACGCGGCGCGCGGGTGGCGCTGGACGCGAGCGGGGAGGCGCTGCGCTTGGGGCTGCGCGGAAAGCCCGACCTCGTGAAGCCTAACGAGGACGAGGCCGCCCACTTCGCGGGAATCGACGCAACGCGCCCGGATGCCGCTGAAGCGGCGGCAGCAAAGCTGCTGGAAGCCGGAGCGCAGCTGGCCGTCATCTCGCTCGGCGCGCGCGGGGCGCTGGCGGTAACGAGCGATGCGCGCTACCGCGTGAGCCTGCCAGAGGCGGACATTGTCAGCGCGCTCGGCAGCGGTGACGCCATGGTCGCCGGGCTGGTCACCGGCGCGGCGACGGGGCTGGATCTCCCTGCCATGCTACGGCAGGGAGCGGCCTGCGGCACAGCGGCAGCTCTGCACGCCATGGCCGGGAAGATCGAGCTCCAGGACGTGAAACGTCTGGAGCAAGGCATTACGGTGACGCTGTTGTAATTCAGCGTCACTTTTTTTATTTCATCCAAGCATTCGCTTGTCTTCATTTCACAAATACAGTTATTCCGAATGCTCTATATTCCAAATGTTCGGTTCTCCGATTGGCTTACAGCAAAACCCTGTTCTCCAGTATATTTTTCATACAAATATGCGACTTCGAAGGACCCAGCTTGACTAGTGAATCCTGAAGCTCTGCAATTTCCTCTACCGACGCGGTTTGTACCTTAATGAGATAATTAAATTCCCCACTAATGCGAAATAAATCGGTGACTTCCTTCGCCTCTCTACAAAATTCAACCAGCTCTTGGCAATGTTCTGTCTTTATTAGAATAAATGTAGTCGTCCCTCGATTCATTTCCCGTAAATTAAATACGGTACTATATCCGGAAATAATCCCTCGTTCTTCAAGCTTGGTTATCCTTTCTTTAACAGACGGCTGTGACATCGAGATTTCTTTACTGATTTGGGAAATAGTTATCCGAGCGTCATGCTGAAGCAATTTCATGATTTTGTGATCTATATCGTCAATGTGATGCTGCATATCGAGTCCCTCCTAACCTGAATTTAAAAAATAATATTTTTCACCCAAATTAACTTTTTTTCAATAATTAATATAGTATAAAAACCTTACTTTAATTATATAAGCACCACATAATTATTCATATAATAAGGTTCACTTACATGAGGATTTTGCAAAAATCTCATAAGCGACTTCCAATGAACAATATATAGATCGAAATGGTTTAGTTCGTCTATATATTGCACTTCGGAGGACTGGAATCGAATTTTGCAAAATCCTGAATCAAAAGGAGGATCTGAAATGAGCGTAAAGGGACTAGCGCATGTTGCCATACAAGCCCGTGACTATCAAGCGACCATTGCATTTTATACCAAGGTATTGGGATTTAAAAGAGGACATCACTGGAGTCTTCCGTCTTTTCGAATTCAAGAGGCTTCCATGCTGATCTCACCCGATCAGAGAACCTGTCTCGAAATTTTTGATAATGATGCTGTCATTCCTGCCCAAGGAAAAAAAGCTTCATCCGAGCAAGAGATTGCTCACGGGGCTTTATTACACTTGGCATTTTACGTAGACAATGTAGATGAAATATATCAAAAAGCCCTTGCCCACGGAGCAAGAACCTTTGTGGAACCCAATCAACTTACACTTGGGGAACCTCCTCTGATTGTAACAAATGCATTAGTCCACAGCCCTAATGGTGAGGTTATCGAATTTATCAAGGATGTTGATTTTGATATGTCCCTATCGAGCAAAAAGTAATCCTCGCAGCTATTAAAAAGATCCACTTCCCGGTGAAGTAGGATCTTTTTATATTCCATACAGCTCTGCCGTTATCTCTATGGAAGAATTAAACTGTTTCTAAAAAAAGTCCGATATATTGATTATCGCTTTGTTTAAAGGAGTAGATTATCATCTCAATTGATTTCAATGTGTATTGGTTTCATTTTAGCTCCGATCTGCTGATGCCATTGTTCAGCTTGATTGGACTGCTACTCATCTATTTGGGATCCAGAACGATCCGTCGTCATCGTTATCGTAAACGCCACTGGGTCCGTACCAAGGGGCAAATCGTTGATGCGCATATCGAAGTAGATATTGATGTCGTTCCCTTTGACCGAGATGATCCGGTAGATACTAGCTACACCCGCCGATTAAAGGTACGCTTCTATACAGCTTCAGGTGAAGCCGTAGAATTCTGGAATCCTTATAGCGCCAACCTAAGCCTCAACCGGGTTGGCAGCAAAATTAAGGTATTATACAATCCATCCAACCCTCGGGACGCCCGAATTGCAGGCGGTATAAATGGTGCTGGCTGTCTGGCCTTTATGCTGTTTTTGATCGGTGTTCCCTTTGCTTTGAGCGGGGTATTCGCTGTTTTGAAGTTTTTCCTCTAACCAGGCTTGGATCACATACTGGTAATAAAATTTATCGCCATATACATCGCCAGGCCTAAAATAATCAGTGCCGATATTTTGTTGAGCACAGTCCCAAACTTCCCTTCTGAATCCATACGTCCCACGAGACGCCCCGCCGTTGCCAGACCGATAAACCATATCCAAGATACGGACACGGCAGCCAGACCAAAGGCCCAGCGTTCCCCGCCGTCATATTGAAGGGAGCTGGTTCCAATTACCCCAACAGTGTCGAGTATGGCATGTGGATTCAATAGCGAAACCGAAGCAGCAAAAATCATCTGTCGTTTCGGGCGCATCGCCTGACTTTCTCCTGAGGAAGCTGCCTTCGACCTCCATAGAGTCCAGGCCATATATAGCAGAAACAAACAGCCCGCTGCATAGAGTACGTTCGTGAGCCATAGAAATTGCTGCAAAATAAGAGACACGCCCCCAACCGCAAGCGTGATCAGGATTGTATCACAGATACCCGCTGTAATGACAGCAGGCAGTGCATTGCGAAACCGCGACTGGGACGCCCCTTGATTAAACACAAATACATTTTGTACCCCTAAAGGCAAAATCAAACCCAGCGCCAATAAAACGGCATGGATAATAGCTTCCAACATGTTATGTACTCCCCTCAAAATCATTACACTTCTTCTCTCTCATGTCCTGTTATTTCCTTCCGTTCTTGACGTGGTTATCGTTCTGGTTTTTCCAGGTTCTGTGCACGTTTGGTACGTTTTTGTATATGCTCCAATTGCTCCACTGTAGTCTGATAATCTTGCGGGTAGTTCATATTAAACACAGCTTGCCGCCACATCTCTAAGCTCGCACCTGGCCAATCGCCCGCTGTCTCATAACGAACGTTCAATGAATCTAGCCAGTCGATCAGACGAAGACGGTCACTACGCAGACATTGCTCGGCAGACGGCAACACACTTTGATGGTATATGCCTAGTAGCGGATGTATACGTCCATCCACCGAGGCGATCACTGCCTGTAACGCAGGTTGTGCTGGCTGGGGCAATGAGCCATTTCCTGTCAAGGTTATATGATCTCCTTGTACTTGTTGCTTTCCTTGTTCACTGCTTGTCTCTTGCGCCGCTGTCCAGTTCGTTGCGTGAGTAAGCAAAGCACACAATATCTCTGGCTGCACGAAGGGCATATCGCAGGCAACGACAATGCCCCACTCCGTTCTGGAAGCAGAAAGCCCCGCATGAATGCCGCTCAAAGGCCCTAAGCTGGGATACAGGTCTTTTGTCGTTTCCAGATCAAACTCTCTATACTGTTGTGCATCCCGGGTCACTACAATAACCCGTTTTGCTACCTGCCCTAGCACAGCAGCTATTCTCTCCAGTACCGTAATCCCTCCCAGCTGAAGCAGCGCCTTGTCCTGTCCCATTCTGCTGGAGCGTCCGCCTGCCACGATAATTCCAGTCACCTCCACCATCACCATCGCACCTCCTTTTTGCTAGACAAATTCTATCATTAAACACGGATAAATCTAATAATATCATCTATATAAAGTATAAAAAATGGCGATCCACCTGGATCGCCAAAAAAAGAGGGTGCCTATTCGTCTAGTTCATTACTTTTAATTCGTGAACTTAATAAGTTGCAAAAATCGTTTTATTATGGAAGTAGCCTCCGCCCGGGCCGCCTGCTGTTTGGGCGCAAGCAAGTCGGGAGAGACACCCTTAATTAAGCCTTGCTCTGTAGCCTGCGCCATAGCATCTTGAGCCCAAGGAGAAACAGTAGATGCGTCACTGTAAATCTCTTTATATTTCTCATTAGCAGGACCAGCATTCAGTGTTTGAGCATAATGTACAGCCTTTTCTGTAATAACCACGATTTCCTCACGCGTAATTAACCTTTCTGGTCCAAATGACTGATCCCCATAACCACGAATCAAACCAGCTTCCACCGCAGCTCCAACACTACCAGCATACCAGGCATTTTCTTTCACATCTGTAAAATGTTCCGTTAACGGCTTTTCCTGCATACCAAGTCCGCGAACAAGCATTGACACAAATTCAGCTCTTGTTACAGCCCGATTTGGTTCAAAAATATCAGACTGAACACCTTGGACAATCAACTTGTTTGCCAGCATCTCTACATCTTTCTGCGCCCAATGATTTTCTAGATCCTTAAACTTTTTGTCTGCTGAGACTACAGCATAAATGCTGTTATGGTTTGACTTAATAATTGCCTCTAATTGCCCATCCACATTCTGTATCAACACGGGAACAGACGACAACACACCTGTCTTAGGATCGAACCAAACGGCCGCTATATGCTTAGGATCAACTTCATGATCGAGAATCAATTTCCGTTCCACGTAATGCCCGAAAAATTCAGTGATCTCTTGATCTCCAGCCATAAGCTTGAAATCAACCGGGTTTACGACAACATTCGCTAAACCCGTGTCTGCAATAGCTTGTCGCACTTGTGCACCGTTTTCGCCTGACAGCGCTGAAATTTCGACGATCAGGTTGTCTTCAGGATATAATGAGACCAATTTGCCAACCAATTCAGCAGAAAGAGTAAACTGGGCTACTGCTGTGTGAATGCTAATCGGCACCTTTGTATTTTCTTTCTCATATTCCTTTAAAAAGGTAGAAGGTATACTCACTTTTGCTGCTTTATTGTACCCCGAGGCGTTCACGACCAACTCTTTCTGCTCACCGATTGTAACATTCAGGGCTTGGCTGACGTCTCCATCGTTCAAACCAATAAGTTGAATAGTGCGGCTCTTATCGGCTACTGTCTTAGCGTCTGTTAATACGGCTCCCGTCTTAGTCTCTGTTTGGGAAGCCGCTGACGAAGTATCCTGATCAGACGTTTTTTTATCCTTAGAACGATGTGAGTGTTCATCTAGCGTACGGAACGTCCAATCCTCAGGCGTATGCATCCCCGCATACGGGTTCATCGCCATATCCGTCAGTGCTCCCGAGGTAATTTCCAGATAATACGACTTCCCTTCCTCCAGTCCACCCGATAACCCAATGTACGCTATATTTTCCTGGCCTTTTAACGTAAAATTCGAATTCCCAGCTCCGGATACCCGCAGCTCTCGCACTACAGCCCCACCCGAGACTTCACGGAGTCTTACGTAACCGTGGTTCCACTTCATCGGCTCATTAAACTCCAGCATAAAGCCTGCATACTGGCCTGCACCACTAAGCTCTGAACCTTCCGGTGATACCTTCCTTACCAGCTTCGGCGCGGTGGTGTCTGCTGTCCGAAAGCTCCACGTGTTCTTATCCCAAATGGCGTTTGTTCCCTGGCCTGCACTATCTACAAACATTCCCGAGCTGACCTCTACATAGTACCCCGTACTATCCGTCAGCGGGTGATCCAGTTTCATCACCACATTATGACCACTAAAATGGATATCTCCCCCTGTGACCGTTCCTCCGCTTATGTTTATTCTTCCCACTTCACTTCCATCTTCCTGATGCACCACCAGATGGCCTGCTCCCAGTTGCACCTCTTCGCTGAAGCTCATATACAGGTTCGGTGTGAGCGTATGTGCATATTCACGGGGGTATGTATAGATAGAATATGGGCGCTCATCTCGTACGCGGAACGTCCAATCCTCAGGCGTATGCATCCCCGCATACGGGTTCATCGCCATATCCGTCAGTGCTCCCGAGGTAATTTCCAGATAATACGACTTCCCTTCCTCCAGTCCACCCGATAGCCTAAAGTACACTACATTCTCTTCGTCGTTGATCGTATAATTCGCATTCCCGGCTCCGGATACCCGCAGCTCTCGCACCACGGCCCCACCCGAAGCTTCATGGAGTCTTACGTAACCGTGGTTCCACTTCATCGGCTCATTGAACTCCAGCATAAAGTTCGCATCTGGACCCGCTCCGCTTAGCTCTGTACCTTCCGGCAATATTTCCCTTACCAGCTTCGGTGCTGTGGTGTCTGCTGTCCGGAAGCTCCACGTGTTCTTATCCCAAATGGCGTTTGTTCCCTGGCCCGCGCTATCTACAAACATTCCCGAGCTGACCTCTACATAGTACCCCGTACTATCCGTCAGCGGGTGATCCAGTTTCATCACCACATTATGACCACTAAAATGGATATCTCCCCCTGTGACCGTTCCTCCGCTTATGTTTATTCTTCCCACTTCACTTCCATCTTCCTGATGCACCACCAGGTGGCCTGCTCCCAGTTGCACCTCTTCGCTGAAGTTCATGTACAGGTTCGGTGTGAGCGTATGTGCATATTCACGGGGGTATGTATAGATAGAATATGGGCGCTCATCTCGTACGCGGAACGTCCAATCCTCAGGCGTATGCATCCCCGCATACGGGTTCATCGCCATATCCGTCAGTGCTCCCGAGGTAATTTCCAGATAATACGACTTCCCTTCCTCCAGTCCACCCGATAGCCTAAAGTACACTACATTCTCTTCGTCGTTGATCGTATAATTCGCATTCCCGGCTCCGGATACCCGCAGCTCTCGCACCACGGCTCCACCCGAAGCTTCATGGAGTCTTACATAACCACGGTTCCACTTCATCGGCTCATTGAACTCCAGCATAAAGTTCGCATCTGGACCCGCTCCGCTTAGCTCTGTACCTTCCGGCAATATTTCCCTTACCAGCTTCGGTGCAGTGGTGTCTGCTGTCCGGAAGCTCCACGTGTTCTTATCCCAAATGGCATTTGTTCCCTGGCCCGCGCTATCTACAAACATTCCCGAGCTGACCTCTACATAGTACCCCGTACTATCCGTCAGCGGGTGATCCAGTTTCATCACCACATTATGACCACTAAAATGGATATCTCCCCCTGTGACTGTTCCTCCGCTTATGTTTATTCTTCCCACTTCACTTCCATCTTCCTGATGCACCACCAGATGGCCTGCTCCCAGTTGCACCTCTTCGCTGAAGCTCATATACAGGTTCGGTGTGAGCGTATGTGCATATTCACGGGGGTATGTATAGATAGAATATGGGCGCTCATCTCGTACGCGGAACGTCCAATCCTCAGGCGTATGCATCCCCGCATACGGGTTCATCGCCATATCCGTCAGTGCTCCCGAGGTAATTTCCAGATAATACGACTTCCCTTCCTCCAGTCCACCCGATAGCCTAAAGTACACTACATTCTCTTCGTCGTTGATCGTATAATTCGCATTCCCGGCTCCGGATACCCGCAGCTCTCGCACCACGGCCCCACCCGAAGCTTCATGGAGTCTTACGTAACCACGGTTCCACTTCATCGGCTCATTGAACTCCAGCATAAAGTTCGCATCTGGACCCGCTCCGCTTAGCTCTGTACCTTCCGGCAATATTTCCCTTACCAGCTTCGGTGCTGTGGTGTCTGCTGTCCGGAAGCTCCACGTGTTCTTATCCCAAATGGCGTTTGTTCCCTGGCCCGCGCTATCTACAAACATTCCCGAGCTGACCTCTACATAGTACCCCGTACTATCCGTCAGCGGGTGATCCAGTTTCATCACCACATTATGACCACTAAAATGGATATCTCCCCCTGTGACCGTTCCTCCGCTTATGTTTATTCTTCCCACTTCACTTCCATCTTCCTGATGCACCACCAGGTGGCCTGCTCCCAGTTGCACCTCCTCACTGAATGCCATATACAGATTTTCATAAAAAGAAACACCGCTTTCCTGAGGTGAAAGCCATGTATAGTATGGAGGCTCGTCCATTTGCGCCTGCATATAGACTGATAAAGCCACGGGGGATGAGGAAGCGTCTTGTATGAACCCGTCCGACACCGACACATTCTCCGTCGTATTGCTTACGCTCTCCGATGCAAACGCCGCTGAAATATATGGGTTCGCCAGGTTGAGTACCTGTGTTGTCAGTACACTTGCCTTAATCATTCGATTTACATGATTCTTATTTCTATTCTTCTTGCTCATATACGTGCTCCTTTTTATCTAGATGTGAATGGAACGGTGAAATTCATGGATCTCATTCTTGATTTCCATATATTCCTGCTGGCATTTCCATATGAAATCACCGAAGTACAGCAGAATTTGCTCCCCTCTGATCAGAGGATTCCTACTGCTCTGAATGGCGCCCATTTTACTGTACAAAAACTCATACCGCATACGATGGCGAGGCAGAACATATATTTTGAAAAAACAATTACCTAATAATGAGGCAAATAAGTCATCAAACTGTCCAAAGGACACGTTCAGCATATTGGCCTGCTTCAGACTGAGCTTATGTTTGATGCCGAGCAAAGCATGATGAATCTGTTCCATAATGGCTTGAAAAACCTCTTCATCCCGCTGAAGCTCTTCAATCCGTGACCTCAGAAACGAGAGATCGTATTCCGAATTGCTGCTGGTTTGCAGCCATGAATCGTCAATAGCACCTTTTAACCGCGTCTGGATTACCTCTTTCAAGTTCTGAAAAGATGTTCCTTTAATAACAGCGCCTTCACGCGTTGTGTTTATAAATTCAGTTCCCTTCACTGTACTAATGTAAAACTCCATCTCTGTTTTCATTTTGATAAAAGAATGTCGTGTAACTACCTGTTCGCCATGAACGCCCTGTACACGCGGCAAATCGGCACTAGCTGGAACACCTTGGGCATGAGTAATCCCCTCAGCATAATATTGTTCATCCCGATAAGCTAAATTTTGCCCTACCAACACAACAGGGTCTGCTTTCATATGGATCAGACATTGGAGTGCAATGACCGCTACTGAAGGAGCATCGTTAATAATCGTTGGTTTATTTCCCTCCGGTGTACGCAATACGTGTTTGGAGAGTTCATCCTGAGAAATGATGATATGCATAAGACGACCTGGATAATGATCGAGTGTGTGTTTACCGACCGTACTGCCGAAAATAAGTGGAATTGAATCAATTCGTTTGTCGATCACCTTTTGAATTACATTTACGTTGTGTTCGTTCGGGTCATAACTGAACGTGCCGTGCGGATAAATGCCATGCTCCACCAGCGTGTTCACTGCCGATCCTACTGTAAACAGATAAGCAAGATTATTCTCACGAATATGTCGCAGGTGCTCAATTTCGTCGTTAAGCGAAGGGCCAGCGGATATTACTAAGGCTGGCTTACCCCTAATATGCTCTGAGCCCGCCTGCAGAAAATCCGAACTATGTAAAATATAAGGTAAATTATGAATACTGTTTAATGCCCATTTTTTTTCGTACACGTTATTGATAGCCATTTTGTCCTTCTTGTTAGAGACCATTTTATACAATATTTCATTAAACTTCTTCAGTTCCGCAGCAAATAAGGAGCGATACGGGAGCCATGGAACAACTAGCACTCCAGATACACGGTCGATCAACCTATGCAGTGTACCGATTGTCTCTCCTGTCATTCCTCCTACCATAACCTCTTCGATCATCTCATCAGCCAGCCAATCGTTTTCATTCAGATGCTGCAAAAAAATATTCATCAAACCAGTGTCGGGCTCGACAATGGAGAAGCTGGTATTCGGGTACTTGCGTAGAAATTCACGAATATGATACCCAAGTCCTACACCAAAAAAGATCACGTGCGCTTGAGGTTTAACCTTGTTAAAACCCAAAACAAATAATTCTGCTTCCCGCCCAGGCTGCTCAGGATCATGCAAATAATATGATTGTCCCTCACGAGTCAGTATTACATTGGGCTCGTTGGTTTCAGAAGTCACCAACTCACCTCCTTCTCCTGCCTGAAGCAAAAGAAGCCGAGGAAATCGGCGGTACAAGGAATTGTCTCTATGATGCTGTAATGCCATTTTCCATCCCTTTCCACCCGATATTTCATAAAACCAACTATACAGGCCAGTCGATTAAACCTATATCATTTCTTATGAAGCATAGTATTCTGATTTTATGTAATATCTGCGACAATGTATTTTTATTCAGAAAAAATAATCCTAAATTCTCCTGATTATGGATTAAGTATCGGCTATTCTATGTATAAACTTTAGGTCTTAAGAACCTATTTATAAATAAAGATTTTGTAACTAACCAAACATTTACTTGAACTAACCATATATAGTCTTAAACCCTGTAGTTCGTCTACATGTCGCCCCTTGGAGCAACAAAAACAATAACTAGTAAAATAGCGAAATAATCATTAAGTTTGCTTAAACCAATATCAAATTAGTATCTTCAAATATTTATTACATAATTGTTAATTTATTGGTTTGTTAACCCTTTCAACACATGATACATTGGAATAAGAACCTTCCCACAGATCGGCATCGATGCGTAGTTCTCTATCGGGCTAAGAAAGGAATGGCTTGTCTTGCAAAAGAGAGAAATTCAAGAGACTCCTCTATATTCCTTAAAACTGTATAATTTTTTTCTATATGGAGCTATGGTCATTTTCTCCAGCTTCTTCCCGCTGTACCTGCAAGATATCGGCATGGACAAGCTGGAGATCGGGAGTCTGATGGCCATCGGACCTTTTGTATCCGTATTCGCGAACCCTTTTTGGGGCTATACAAGCGACCGGAGCCGTAACCTCCGACGTATTCTGCTATTTATGATTATAGGTACCTTGTTATTGCTGCAAGCTTTATTTCATGTCCATACGTATATCATGATTTATGTGTCGATGATTGGTTTTTATTTTTTCCAAAGCCCTTTATTTGCGCAAAGCAACAGCCTAATTCTCAGCTATATTGAGGGCACAGACCGGAAATTTGGTTCATTCCGTATATGGGGTTCCTTCGGTTGGGCTGTGACAGCAGCAGTTGCCGGCATAGTTATTGACCAAACGGGGATATCCAGCATATCCACCATCTTTACGGTACTTCTTCTGGCTGCATTGATCTGCACCTTGTCGATTCCACCACTGAAAAGCACTGTGGAGACAGCAACTATTCATTTGCGTGGCTTTGGCAGCGTTTTAATGAACGGATACTTTATATCCTTTATTTTATTGGGCATCCTTGTATCCATCCCGAATTCGATCAACAGCGCCTTTATGTCCCTGTACATCACCGAGCTGGGCGGGTCCAAACAGATGCTTGGTTTTGCCGTTTTTATGTCATCGGTATTCGAAATTATTGTCTTTTTGCTGTTTGATCGCTTCTTGAAGAAAAAAATGACTGTGATGGTCGGCTGTTTGGCACTCGTCAGTTTGCTGTTTGCCTTACGTTGGGAACTGATGGCTCTGGCCACAGACCCGATTCAGATTGTGTTCATTCAGGCTCTTCATTGCGTCACCTTCGGTGGATACTTCTATGTAGGCACCCAATTGACCGTCCTGTTCACCCCTGCAGCTTACCGATCATCCGGACAGGCCGTATATACTTTGACCTGGAGTGGTATATCCGGTATCGTAGCAGGTTTTGCGGGAGGTTGGCTATTCCAGAACTTTGGCGGAGAAATGATGTACCATGCAGGGGTCTTCTTTGCCCTACTTGGCTCTGCGGGCTTCGCTATCATGTGGTATATGCTGTACAAGAACGGTTATCAGCCAGGACTGCCAGCGGGCACAAACGAATAGAAGAAGCCCCTTAACAACACTAGAGGAATGAGGTATCCCCTTCCCTTCTGGCTTGTTAGCAAAGGCAATAGAGTATCGTCAAGTCAATGATCATGTATAAAGAGCGTGCATGCGTAAAATAAAGGAGTCTGCCGACGGCAGACTCCTTTTCAACTTGGTCGCACGAAGCTACCATCTCTCCCACACTTTCCAACAACCTATTGCTTAGGCAATTGGAAAGAGCTTTTCAACGATACAACACGGTTAAATACAGGCTCACCCGGTTTGGAAAGCTTCGGATCGACACTGAAATAACCATGACGGAAAAATTGGAACTTGTCCTGCGATTGAGCTTCTTTCATGTTCGGCTCGACATAGCCATGAGCAATTTCCAAAGAGTTCGGATTCAATTGGTCAAGGAATGTTTTTTCCGATGCATCCTCTTCAATCTCTTCCGTGACCTCTGCGTTAATCAAAGGCTCATACAAACGGAATTCGGCAGGTACAGCCTGAGTAGCCTCCACCCAGTGGATCGTGCCTTTCACTTTACGTCCTGTAAAGCCTGATCCGCTCTTGGTTTCTACATCATAGGTACAGTGAATCTCCGTTACATTTCCGTCCGCATCCTTAATCACATCGTTGCATTTAATGAAGTAAGCATGTTTGAGACGCACTTCATTACCAGGGAACAAACGGAAGTATTTGCTCGGCGGATTTTCCATGAAGTCCTCACGCTCGATATAAATTTCACGGGAAAATGGAATTTGGCGTGTACCAAGTTCAGGGTTTTCAGTATTGTTTTCCGCCTCCAGCATTTCAACTTGTCCTTCAGGATAGTTTGTGATAACCACCTTCAACGGATCTATGACTGCCATGGTGCGGGGTGCCTTAAGCTTCAAATCCTCACGTACAAAATGCTCCAGCACCTGCAAATCAATGACTCCGTAGGCTTTGGAAATGCCTGTCTCATATACGAAGCTGCGGATGGCCTCAGGCGTATAGCCGCGACGACGTAAACCGGATATCGTCGGCATACGCGGATCATCCCAACCATCTACATGCTTTTCATCCACCAGAAGCTTGAGCTTACGTTTGCTGGTTACGGTTTGAGCCAGGTTCAGCCGTCCAAATTCGTATTGATGCGGTACCTTTTCCATCTCGCATTCAGCTACAACCCAATCGTACAGCGGGCGCTGATCTTCGAACTCCAGCGAACAGAGCGAGTGCGTTACTCCCTCAATCGCATCTTCCAGCGGATGAGCATAGGAGTACATTGGATAGATGCACCATGTGTCGCCTGTATTGTGATGTGCTGTGTGTGAAATGCGGTAAATAACCGGATCACGTAAATTAATGTTTCCTGAAGCCATATCAATTTTGGCACGCAGCACCTTTTCACCATTTTGGTATTTGCCTGCACGCATCTCTTCAAACAGCTTCAGATTGTCTTCAACACTTCGATCCCGATAAGGGCTATTTTGCCCCGGTTCGGTCAGTGTGCCACGAGTTTCGCGGATTTGGTCCGCGCTTTGGTCATCCACGTAGGCTTTACCCTTTTGGATCAGCAGGATGGCACGCTTGTACATTTCTTCAAAATAATTGGAGGCAAAATGTTTTTCCTCCCATTCATAACCGAGCCACTTCACGTCCTCTTGAATGGAGTTCACGTATTCCGTGTCTTCCTTCGCCGGATTGGTGTCGTCAAAACGCAGATTTGTGCGTCCTCCGAATTCATCTCCTAACGAGAAGTTGATCCAGATAGCTTTGGCATGTCCAATATGCAAATATCCGTTTGGTTCAGGCGGAAATCGTGTAACAACCTCCTTTACCTTACCCGTACGTAGATCCTCTTCAATAACATTTTTAATAAAATTGGGGGGAGTGATCGGCTTCTCCACGCTAATCAACCTTTCTTCCGTATAATCTGTGTAAAACCTGTTCCCTTAAATATACCCTTTCACACCGCATAACTCAATAAAATGAAAATCCTTATGCTCTCTTCAGCAAAAAAAGTGACAAGTTATGAAAAAGAGTTAACATTTTCGGCAAATAAATTCGTTATAGTGTATATATCTTTTATTTTGTCCGGAAAAGGAGACCCACCCGTGTTTAAGCTGCTCATTGTGATCCTGCTGTCTATGCTTTTGTCCTCTTCCGTCATGACTTCCGGTCATCCTTCATCGGACCCGGTGAACGAAACCGTACAATCTCGTCCGCTAGCCAGCGCTCCAGAAGACCCCTCCGTCCATTTATATGCCGTGAATCCGTCACAGGGACTATTCCATTCGGCTGTACTGAAAATCGGTCAGCAACGCCGCACATTCCGATGGTCGGGCTCGGCAGATATCTCCACCGCACCACAATTATATTACAGGGATGTGAACGGGGATGGTGTCCGTGAAGCCGTCGTGATCCTCACGCGTGCCTCGGGAACGGGTGTCGAATTGCAGGAGTTGCATATTGTTAACGCACGCACGATGGAAGAATATGCGGTCGAATCGGCAGCAGATGCTGTGTCCCAGCGCGTACACAGCTCAGTGGAGCTACGTGATCACGACCGCCAGGTCCATATTGCTGTTACGATTGACGGTGCTACACATACGATGGACCCTAAAGCATCAGTATTTTACGATGATCCAGCCCAATTTACAAAGCATCTCGATTTTAGCTCTGTCGTAATGTATGATGCCGAACAACTTCCTCTGCAAGCCACTGTATCTGGCAGTGTATCCCCAAGCGAATTTGTAGGGGATTTGGATCTGAAATATGTATACGAGCATGAACGGTTCCGGGTGGGACCTATAGAATTTGAAGCTTCCTCTCCCTTTTGACGACTCTCGCAGAATAAGGTAGCATGGGATTAAATGCTAGACTGGCTGGTTTAGCGATTTTCCGAGTGAAAGAGGGGATCAATCATGTTTACATATGCGTTGGACGAACGCACAGTCCTTCGGCCGCTCACCAAGGAGCATGTGCAGCCTCTGTTTGAGCTGATCGAAATGTCCCGTGACCGCCTGCGTCAATGGCTTCCATGGGTAGACTCTACCACGGAAATCAGCCACACAGAGCAGTTCGTGCAGGGCGCCTTGAAACAAGCCGCAGAGAACGGTAGTCTGACCGCCGGAATTTGGATAGACAACGAGCTTGCTGGCATCATCAGCTACCATGAGATCAATTGGACTCACCGCTCCGTTAGCATCGGATACTGGCTTGGACACGGGTACGAAGGACAAGGTCTTATGACCAGCGCCTGCCGCGTATTCGTTGAATATGCTTTGATGGAGCTGGACTTGCATCGGGTCGAAATCCGTTGCGCAACTACGAACCGCCGCAGCCGCGGTATTCCAGAACGTTTGGGCTTTGTGCTCGAAGGCATTGTGCGCGAAGCGGAATTGCTGCCCGACGGCTACATGAACCACGCAGTGTATGGTATGCTCCAAAATGAATGGAAGCAACTTCGGTAATATTGATGTACAACAACGCCGCAGACCTGATCAGGTCTGCGGCGTTGTTTGTTTAGGCCGGGCATAAAACCGAATATTACTGTCTGTAGCCTCCCGCCTATTTTAAGAAATAGGCCATTAACACATCATCCACGAATTGGCCTGCTATGTAAAACTCCTCATGCAAACGTCCTTCAATCGCGAAACCGCTTTTTTCATAAAACATAAGGGCTTCCGTGTTGCATGAGAGTACACGCAAACTCAACTTGCGTATGCCCTCGGCAGCTGCAATGTCCTTCATGGAGTTCATGAGCGCCGTCCCAATACCTTTACGATGATAAGCTGGATGTACAGCTATATTTATTTCGAGTACATGACAATTACTAGCCAACAGCGTTGGAGAACGAAATCCAATATACCCGCAGAGTACTTCCTGTTCGATGGCGACCAGTTGAGAGCCTGGAGGCGTATTGCGCAGAAACTCTCCGCGCGACTTCCAGGACAGCGAAGCGGGAGCCGTGCGTTCATTCCATACCAATTCATCCAGCGCAATCAGATCAGAAGCATCCTTCATCTCCGAATGACGTATTGTCAAGGGTTGACTTGTAAACAATTCCTTTCAATCCTTCCTGTGAAGGCTTTCCTGAAGCAATAACTACAACCATTCGTCACTTATTGTACCATAATTACAGCATATTACTGCACTTTTATTAGGACTTAAGAACTGGGAGCATCCACCTTGGACGTCGTAGGATCCAAAGTATCCGAATGATGCCGGAAACGGTTCAACCAGCTATGCAGGACGAAAAACAGGATCGACAACACCGCTACGCCTGATGCCAGCCAAAGTGTAGGCGGTAACCCACCGCCATCATACAACTTCCCCATAATATAAGGCCCCATTACCCGTCCGGCTGCGCCAATACCCCCCACAAGCCCAATGTAAAAGGGTGCACCCCGACCTCCATGATCAGACAGGAATGCTGGAACCGCAGGTGCAATCAGCATTTCTCCCAGGGTCGCCAGAACCATAGCGAATATCATCCCAGTATAGTTCTGTGTGCCCAGCATGACAATATAAGCCGCCAAATAAAATCCTCCGGCCCATGTCATTTGCGCTGAAGCGTGATGAGCGTACAGTCGTTTTATCCAAAAAATAATGGGTTGTGCGGCAAAAATAAGGATACCATTCAGTGTCCATAGTAACCCATACATCGTTTTAGGCAAGCCCTGCTCAATAATATGGGGAGACACTCCTGTATTCCAGATCGAATTGCCGAACCATAAAAAAAGCGAGCCTACCCCCACAAAGAGATACAATCTGGTATCACGAAACAGCAAACGAGCTGGTATTTCCTCTCTTTTCTTCACGGACTTGCTGAGCTGTACTTCTCCCTCTTCTCGATCTACCCTGCTTAGATAAGACCAGAAGAACCCGGCAAATACCGCAGAAGTCACCCCGTTCATCACAAAGCTGAGCTGATAGGAAAGGTCAGCCAGAACGCCACTCAATCCCGTACCCACTGCAACCCCAATATTGTTAGCGACATAAATAATATTAAACAGCTCTCCACGACGGTCAGCGAAACGAAAACCTACAAAGGCCTGAATCGCAGGCACAGATACGACATTAAAAAAGCCGATAAAGCCCATCATGATGACAAACGCTACCCAATGACCACTGGTAAATGGAAGCGTGAGAAGTCCCAGCGCGTTCATCGCCAGTGAGCCAACAATCAATTTTTTGGCTCCAATACGATGATAGAGGGCTCCGCCCAGCACTTGACCAAAAATTCCGCCCAGAGACTGCACTAAAATCGCAATCCCTGCATCTCCCATACTACGGTTCAGTTCGTCAAACACATACATGCTAACCAACGGCCACATCAGGGAACTTCCAGCAGAATTAATCAGGCTAGCAACGAGAAACACTTTCACTTCTTTCGGATAAGACTCCAACCATTTCATATCTTTTGTTTCTCCTTTTGCATCTGACGCCATAAATGGCATTATCTCATTGGGGCTTCACATTCACCACCGTTGAGAAGAAAGTAGCCCCCTGTCCCATATCCGACAGCCGATCAGAGGTTAACACATTGGCACGCTGTCTGCGTCCTTTGCCTTCCCACCATAATCCCTGGCTAATCACTGTACCTGGCAGCATCAGATCGGTGACTTTGGCTTTCAGCTCATACGTCCCCCGATCATTCCATACGGTAACCGGTTCCCCATCCGCGATGCCTCTTGTCTGAGCATCCTCCGGGTGAATTTGTAGCAAGGGCTCCCGCTCCAGCCGCTGATGCTTGGGTAAGTTAGCGAAAGTAGAATTCAGAAAATTATGGTTTGGCGGTGAAATAAACATTAATGGAAACCGCTCGTCCGCTTGCGGTCGATGCTCTCCATCATACCCCTCAATCAGCGGCACATATGAAGGCATCGCGGGCAGACCTGCTTGTTTCATTTTTTCCGAATATAGCTCAATCTTGCCTGAAGGCGTGGTTAGACGATCCAAATAAGTGGCCTTTGGCGACATATCAAGCTTTACAAAAGGTGACTTCTTTAAGGCTTCCAAGGTTACACCGTTGAGATAAGGGTTCGTTGGATTATCCAGCGCGCCTGCGATCATGTCCGCTTCACTTTCCGTAAAGGCAGCTTCGTCAAAGCCCATAGCCCGTCCGAGCAGGCTAAACAGCTCATAATTGCTTTTGCTTTCCCCGAGTGGAGCAATGACGGGTTCCTGCATCTGGACATAGTGATGCCAGTAGGATTTATATAGGTCTGTACCCTCAAAGGAAGACGCTGCAGGCAGCACAATATCGGCATAACGGGCCGTATCCGTAAGAAACAGGTCATGTACGACTGTGAACAAATCCTCTCGTTCAAATCCTTCAGTCACCCGTTCCGAATCGGGAGCTACAACTACCGGGTTACTGCAGTATACAAATAACGCCTTAATCGGCTGTTCCTTCTGTAGCAGCGCTTCTCCGATCCGGTTCATGTTGATCACCCGGGCATCCGGGTTCTGTCGCAGATCAGGACGCGCCAGATTGGCGCCGTTAAACTTGCCATAAGCGCCATTAGAGCGTGATGCTCCCCCGCCGTGCTTCAGCCATTGTCCAGTGAGCGCAGGCAAGCATGTAACCGCACGTACGTTCATACCGCCATTATCATGATGCTGAAGCCCATTACCTATATTGATATACGCTGCTCGCGCAGTTCCGTACATTTCCGCTAAACGGATAATATCTGCTTCCGGCACGCCGGTAATCCGCGAAACTCGCTCTGGTGTATATGTCTTAACATGCTCGCGCAGTTCCTCATGGCCTACCGTGTAGCGATGTAAAAATTCGTCGTCCGTCAGTCCCTGAGCGAACAGCACATTCATAACACCCAGCGCGAGCGCCGTATCCGTCCCCGGATATAACGGAATGAACCAATCCGCCCATTGCGCCGTCCGGTTGCGATGAACGTCAATAACGACCACCTTAGCACCCTTTTTACGTGCCTTCTCAGCCAAAACGACCTGATGCATGTTGGTGCTAATGACATTTCCACCCCACACAATAATGAGGTCTGCATCCTCCGTGTCCTCCGGGCTGGTGCCGCCCTTAAAGCCCATAACGGATGCCCAGCCTTCATTCCCAGCCACGCTGCAAATCGTCTGATCCAGTTGGCTTGAACCCAGCGCATTAAAAAATCGGCGATCCATTCCATCCACACTCAATACGCCCATATTGCCATAAAAGCTGTAGGGGAGAATAGATTCCGATCCGTCCGTACGTATCAGCTCCTTGAATCGACCTGTAATGGTATCGACCGCTTCCTCCCAGCTAATTCGTTCAAACTTCCCTTCTCCTTTGGGGCCTATACGTTTCAACGGATAGAGCACCCGATCAGGATCATATACCCGCTCCGTCATATTGCGAACTTTGTTACAAATAGCGCCTTTGGTAATAGGATGATCCGGGTTCCCAGTGACCTTGACTATCTTTCCATTTTCCTTGTGAAGCAGGAGCCCACACGTATCCGGGCAATCTAACGGGCATACAGCCGGAAAAATACCGTCCTGCTGCTCCGTCATCCGCTGTCCCCTCTGTAAGTCTTGTTGAAGCGTGGCCTCAGGAGGCGCGCTATTGCGATGATCCATAGTGTTGATGCTCCTTTCCGTTACCGTTTCCAAAAATTACACTGATCTTATCATATCCACAGCTTTGGCCTATGGCAAGAGAAGGATTTTCCCACACAGCCGCTCTCCAAAATATTAAAAAAATCCGTCTGCTGCATAGAGCAAAACGGATTTTTTTAAGAATCATAATTTTTTTCGACATCCTGTTTCATCATATCTTACCGAGGGTAAAAGAGATCAAGGCATTATGGGACGAGAGCACACTCATCCTCCATGCCAAATCATGGACCACTCCCAAAAAAATCCGCCATGACAGGTTTCGTTCCCCCGGGCCTGTCATGGCGGATTTGCTTTGTTTATTGCTGTTTAAAGTGCCGTAATTAAGCAGGGTCACTCAACGGATTTGATGTGCAACCGAAGAAGTGGTTGGAGATTCATTCACTGGATGTGCGTTGGCTTGAGGCTTTTTCAAATAGGCCAACCAGTAGGCTCCAGCCACAAACAGGCTACCTCCTACCAAATTTCCCAGCCAGACCGGAATGAAGTTCATAACATAATCTGCCCATGAAAAGTGGCCTGCAAAAATAGCCGCCGGAATGAGAAACATATTGGCAACAACGTGCTGAAATCCAATAGCGACAAAGGCCATGGTCGGGAACCAAATCCCCATAATTTTGCCGCCAATTGAGTCTGTGCTATAAGCCAGCCATACAGCCAGTGCTACGAGCCAGTTACATCCTATACCCGATATAAAAGACTGCAAAAAGCTTTCATGTAGCTTATGTCCTGCCATATCCACCACTTTGTCCAGGTAAGGGCCCGTTTCTGTCAAACCCAGCACATGGCCAAAGAAAAATGCAACGAATAACGCACCCGCAAAATTACTGAGCGTAATAATCGCCAAATTACGAAGCATGGCCCCTGTCTTAATCCGTCCTGCCCATCTCGCCAAAGGAACCGCCATCATATTGCCGGTCAGCAATTCTCCGCCGGCGATCAAAACTAATACCAGACCTACAGGGAACACCGCAGCTCCAATAAAGGTGGCAATGCTTCCCCATTCTTTAGGCGCACTTGCAATAACACGTATATCCAGCAAAAACCCGAGTGCAATAAATGCACCTGCCAAAAATCCCAGTACCACCGCCACAGTCCACGGGTTGTTCGCCTTGGCCACTCCTGTTTCCACCGTCTTTTCGGCAATTTGCCCCGGTTTATAGCTCGCCATATGTCCCCGCTCCTTTAATATCTTTTCACTAAAATGTTCTTCTTTCATATTTTATTTAAAATCAGTGATTATGTTTGTGAAAAAAATCACTTTATCAAGCATTAAAAAAACAGCCCTTGGAAAAAGGACTGTCTTTTCTGTATTATTACATCTACTGCGCTACTACGCGCTTTGCATTTAGTTGTATTCTTCCTTTTCAACTGCTCTCAAGAACCAAATAACTCCACCGAGGCCTACCAGCGCTACGACTACAAGAAAAAGGATATAAAACAAATCCATAAGCTACTTACCCCCTAATCCTTATGCTACTCTATATTGTACTATAAGGATTCGTCCATACGTCTCAGATTGTTGACAAACTTATGAACAATGTCACAGACAAACCGAATTATACAGTAACTGGGTTCCGTTCGGATATTGTAGGCAATGCTTGTAAACCTGCTGCGTTCAGGAAATTCCAAGGCTTGTTATAATGTGGCTGGAAGAAGAAATCGACAAAGGCCAACTGGTCAATGGTCATATGATTTTGAATGGCTACGGATAGCGTGTTAATGGATTGCGTCAAATCCACCTTCGACATAATTTGTGCCCCCAAAATTCTCCGTGTCTCCTGCTCATATACCACTTTCAGTAATACCTTTTCGGAGGTTGGCATAAATTCAGGCCGGTAGCTGTCTTCAATGGTTACAGCTTCTACAGTCATGCCTTCGTCCGTTGCCGCCGCTTCCGTCATGCCTGTTCCTGCAATATTGTCTTCGTAAATTTTGATACCCGAAGTTCCTTGGGTTCCCATGTAGGCAATGGTTGGTTGTACCAGATTACGTGCTACCAGCGTACCCATACGAACTGCGTTGGTTGCCAAAGGGATATAAGCCGTTTTGCCTGTCGGATTATAGCGGATTGCACAGCTGTCACCTGCTGCAAACACGTCCGGGCAGCTACTTTGCATATAGTTATCCACAATGATCGCACCGTTAGGCAACATATCTACCTGACCTTTGAGCAGATCCGTTTGAGGTCGGAAACCGATGCAGAGAATAACAAGCTCTGTTTCATATTCTCCTTTAGAGGTCACGACTTTACTTACCTTACCGTTCGTACCCTCAAAACGACTCACCGTCTCGCCAAGTACCAGCTTAATGCCATGTTCCTTCAGGGAACTTTCAATCCGGTCTGTATACTCATGGTCCAAATACTTATTCAATATACGATCAGCACTGTCGATCAGTGTTACATTTTTACCGTTCATTTGGAAAGCTTCTACCAGTTCAACACCAATGTATCCAGCTCCGACGACTGTAATGTTCTGTACATGCTGGGCTTTCTCAATGATATCATTCGAATGATTATAGTTTTTACAGAGCAAAATATGATCAAGTTCAATGCCTTCCAGCTTCGGAATAATAGGCCATGATCCTGTGGTCACAATTAATTTATCAAATGTGTCTGTAAATTCTTCACCTGTTTGGAGATTACGTGCATGCAGCGTCTTGCCTGCCGTATCCACACTCGTTACCTCATGAAGCATCTTGGTCTCTACACCCAAGTCAGCCAGTTTATCTGGAGACGAATAAAACAGTCCGTGCGGATCTTTGACGACACCACCTACGTACAGCGCAATACCACAAGATAAGAATGAAATATTATCATTACGCTCATAAACGGTAATTTCGGCATCTGGATAACATTTAGCTGTGTTGACGATAGCTGCCGTGCCTGCGTGTGTACATCCGATAACTGCTACTTTCATGTTAAATTCCTCCTTGGTGTGTGGGCATAAAATGTATAATAATTGTGAATAGTTTCACGTAAACAGCTCGTTTGCGTTTGTGATTTATTTCACTTCATGCACTTATTATAGTGTGATATTTTTCACATTACAATAGCTTTTTAAGATATTCACAATTTGTCCACATTTAAAAAAGAAAGGATATACGAGTTCAGTCGTTTGCTGAAATGTTTCTTTGCTCCATCCAGTTTTCCCTGTAAGCCTCCTGATTATGCCCTTGGAATCGACCTTCACATGATGCAACACACCTTAAACAAATGCATATGTAGAGAACAAAAAAGGTCCGTTTCCCGGAGACATTCCGGAAATCAGACCCTTTTTAAACATATACGTTGGAATTAAAGCGAAGCTACTATAGCAATTGCTCAATAGCTGCTTTCATCGCTTCTGGTGACTCCTTCGGTTCAAAACGACCCACAGGTACACCTTCACGATTCACAATGAATTTCGTGAAATTCCACTGAATTGTCCCATCTTCCTGTTCTCCAGGCTGTTGCTGTTTTAAATATTCAAACAGAGGCGCTGTATCCGGTCCGTTGACGTCCACTTTGGCGAATATCGGGAAACTAACCCCATAATTCAATTGGCAAAATTCAGCCGCTTCCTCGCTGCTGCCCGGCTCCTGACCGCCAAATTGGTTGCAAGGAAATCCTAATACAACTAATCCCCGATCCTTATATTCGTCATAAAGCTTTTGCAAATCCCCATATTGCGGGGTAAGTCCACATTTACTGGCGGTATTCGCAATAACCAGCACCTTACCGGTGTAAGTATCCAGAGAAACCTCCTGATTCGCTGGTGTTACGGCATTATGTGAATAGACAGACATACAGCATCCTCCTTCGTGTCGCTTGGTTTAGGTTACATAACCTATTTTAACCAAAACGTGACGGACATGCCAACATCCACAGTGACTTTACCGTGATGCCATCACTTCGAGTCTGCGTTCTTCGCGTTCGGAAGCGGACATTTTTGGGCAAGCATAACAATACCGCTGGCCTCCACCTGTCTTGTAATATTGGCAACAGGACGGTTTCATGTAGGTATTTTCACCGGGGCGGTAAGGATTGTCCAATTCAATGAGACGAACCGTAAACGGATTTCTTTTACGCCCGAATACCTCTCCCTCCAGCTCACGTGTCACATACATATAATCTTGTTCAAAGTGCTCCACATCCTGAGGATCAGTCAACGATGGCTGTACTCTATCCTTAAAATACAGCAATGTCAACGGAAACTGTCCCCACATTTGCCCAATAGATGCGCTCCCCACTGCAGCTATTGCCTCCAATATGGGCCGCATCTGCAAACTGTAAAAGTCACGTAACACTTGCTGAGCCTGTTCGGAAGAATGGTCATCCCCATTGTTCCGCGTATTGTCCAGCTCTGTTAGGTCGATGACCTGGAGGCTAATAGAGGGATATTGACCTTCATAACAAATATGAAATCTGAGATTAGAAACGGACAGATCCAAACGGCGTTCACACAGTGACACCATAAAATGCTGTGCAAACACGAGACCACGCAACTGGTTCACAAAATAAACAGCTGCGGTCAAATCGTCTTCAGCACGCAGAAGATCGCTATAGTACTCCATTACAGAGCGGAGCTTCTCTGGTTCAAGCCATTCGGCCACTGGGCCGGAATATACTGCATCCTCCGGCGTGACTCTCACTATTTTCGCTAATTGCTCAAGCTGATTGTAATCCAGTGGTCTCATGGTATGTCCCCTTTAACCTCTTGCCGCTACTTGTGGTCTGGCATCACGTCGCTCGGCAACAGAACCCACGGGTTGCTTCTCTTCCACATTCATTTCCTTTACTGCTTGGCTTACCGCTGGCTGTCCAGCCAAAGCATATGGAAGACAGAGCGGTACACCCGTACGAGGATCTGTTACAATATCCGCCTCAATCCCGAACACCTCGCGCAGCACATCAGGAGACATAACCTCAGTTGGAGTTCCTACCGCCTCGGCCTTCCCTTTTTTGATCGCAATCATATGCTGAGCATACCGGGCCGCATGGTTCAAATCATGTACGACCATAACAATGGTGCGCTCCGCCGAAGTATTCAGATACTCTAGCAAATGCAGCACTTCCAGTTGATGCGCCATATCTAAAAATGTCGTCGGCTCATCCAGAAACAAAATATCCGTATCCTGCGCAAGCGCCATAGCAATCCAAGCACGCTGACGCTGACCGCCAGAAAGCTGATCAATCGGACGATCGTGGAACTCACTCATTCCCGTTACTTGAATGGCCCACTCTACCATTTTGCGATCTTCCGCTTTCATGGAACCAAAGCCTTTTTGATAGGGAAAACGTCCGTAAGATACCAGTTCCGTCACGGTTAATCCTTCCGGTGCAGTCGGATTTTGTGGCAAAATAGCCAGCTGTTTAGCTACTTCCCGGGTGGATTGCTTATGAATGGATTTACCGTCAAGCAGAACACTGCCGCCCTTAGGATTCATGATGCGAGCCATCGTCTTCAGAATGGTGGACTTGCCAGAACCATTTGCGCCCACCAAGGCTGTGATTTTCCCTTGCGGTATTTCTACGTTCAGATCTTCTACAATCAATCGATCTTCATAAGCAATATCCAGATTTGCCGTTTTCAGACGAAACATTTGGAATCATCCCTTTCCCTTATCCAATATATATAGTCACGGGCTTAACGCACGACTTTCATCAAAACTTCATTCTATCTTTATATAATAAAGATATTGATAATCATTATCAAGTGTTAACTGGTTTATTTCCTATATCATACAGTGCATATCATCCAATATTCCCTCAAAAAATTCAAAAAAAGATCACAGCTCCTCGAAGCTGTGATCTTTTAAATCCGGCGAATCGCATTATGACTATACAGAAGACAGTCCAAATGCTTCAGCCATGAGACGTATAGATTTCATTTTGGCATCAAAGTCGTGAATAATGCTCGCAACCATGATCTCCTGTGCATTATAGTCCTTACTTAATTGCTCAATCTGACGCTTCACCTGTTCGGGCGAACCGACCACCATACGTTTGCGATTCTCACGAATACGCATCCGGTCAAACGGCGTATACGGATACGCCAGTGCCTTTTCGACGGAAGGTGTTCCAGCGGAGCGCATTCCCTGCTCTAATAGTACAAGAGACAAGTCCATACTGGAAGCCAACCGATTCGCCTCCTCTTCGGTGTCCGCACAGATCGCAAATACGGCAACAAGCGAACGCGGTTGGTCACTATGCTGGGAAGGCTGGAAGCTTTCCTGGTATTCCTTCATAGCCCCTGTGCCACCTTCACCGTTAATGAACTGCGCAAACGCAAAGCCCACGCCACGCTCGGCTGCCAGACCTGCGCTATCACCGCTGGAGCCGAGCAACCACATTTCCGGTACAGTTTCTATGAGCGGCATCGCCTGTAGCGAACCGAAACGGTGATCATTGCCTGTGCTGTCATGTAAATAAGCTAACAGGTCATCCAACTGCTCAGGGTATAGATCTACGCCACCTCGCATTTTGCCTTCTTGCAGAGCTCTGGTAGCAATGGGCATTCCTCCAGGCGCTCGTCCCAGACCCAGATCAATGCGTCCCGGATACAACCCCTCCAGAACACGAAAGTTTTCCGCTACTTTATAAGCGCTGTAATGAGGCAGCATCACACCACCCGACCCCACTCGAATGGTTGAAGTCCGGGCGGCCAGATGTGAAATCAGTACCTCCGGACTGGACCCTGCAAGATTTGCGGCAGAATGATGCTCTGATACCCAAAAGCGATGATAACCCAAGCGTTCCGCCTCTATAGCAAGCTCAGCGGTCTTTTGTAATGCCTGCGCATGCGTCATGCCTTCCGATACCGGAGATTGGTCAAGAATGCTGAGTTTTATCATAAAAGTCTGACCTTTCTATTTTGGAATAAGGATAGGCATTAATTATAGCACGCGTAGCCACAGTTACCCAAGAGGGGCCCATATCAATTTTATAGTGGAAAATTTTATTTCTCGTAAAGACTTGCGTTCTCTTTATCCGCCTCATAGAGATGCGAACGCTTTTTAAAGAAACTGTACAGATGTGTAACGATTACTTTCAAGACAGCATATCCCGGAACCGCCAGTACAATTCCCACCACACCAAACAAATTGCCTGCCGTCAGAATAACGAAGATAATCGTGATCGGATGTACTCGAAGAGATTTGCCCATAATTTGTGGAGAAATAAATTTACCCTCAATGAGCTGTACGACTGTCCATACGATAACCATCTTGAGCAGCATAATCGGTGAGGTGACCAAGGCTACAATTAACGCAGGTGTAATGGCAATAACGGGACCTAAGTAGGGGACAACGCTCGTAAAGGATGCAATGACTGCAAGCGTCAGAGAGTAGTCTAATCCAATGATTAGATAACCAATATACAACAGCGCCCCAATACAGAAGCTGACAATAATCTGCCCACGAATATAGGAACTGACCTGATGGTTCATTTCAGTCATAATGCGATCTGTTTCTTTACGAAACATAGGCGGGAGCATTTTCAGGATAAACTGTGGCAGCTTGTGTCCATCTTTTAGCAAGTAGAACAGAATAAATGGAACCGTGGCAATCGCAAGTACCGTTTCTGTAACCACGCCCAAGAAGCTGCCCACGCCCGTCCATGCATTATTAATAAAGCTAGATAACTTTTCAGAAGCTTTGGAGGCCAGCTCAGATGGATTAATTTGAATGGTGTTCTGGAACTGGTTTACAAAATCGCTGCCGATCAGTTTCTCGAATTGTCGTTGTACTTGCTCGCTATAGGCAGGGAAATTTTGGATAAGCCCCTGTATTTGATCGCGGATTACAGGTACCACCGATGTAACCACAATCGCAATAACCCCTATAATGAGCAAAAACAGTACAACAATGGAGTATATTCGTTTTACCTTGTTACGCTCCAGTACATCAACCAACGGATTGAACAGATAGTACAACACGCCGGATAAAATGACAGGGAGAATTATCGTTTTCAGCAGCACCATGACAGGTGTGAATATGTATGAAATTTTGGTAAGCACCAAGATATTCAAGCCGATCAGCAGCAGTACCAGCAGGAATAACACAAACTTGTTGTTCAGAAAAAACTTCTTGAATCGGTCTTTCCATGCCGGAGTTATTTCCACACCACATTCCCCTTCTCTTTACACAATTGAGTATACGTTCTTCATAGATACGATATATTTTTGGAACAAAATATACAAGGTTATACCCAAATAAACACAAAAGCAAACAAAGTTGTACGTCATCGTACGAACTTCGCTTGCTTTCGAGGGTTATGGAGTATCATTTATCGTGGTTGCAGCATCCACCGTCGTGGTCACAGGTTTGTTCTCCTGTTCAAAAAGATTCTGTATGAAGCGCTTGAGCTTTCTTTCGTCCACACCCAACACCTGCGCACCCTTAATGGTTTCCCCGCGTACCAATTCATTTGGTGGGATTTGCTGCTTCGCTACTGTTGTTGCATCGATATTAAAGCCCAATGAAGCCAATTGCAGCATTTCCGTAGTACTGAGATTCGTTTCAATATAAGGAGAAATGCTATTTAAAATACTTGGCAGTTTAATTAGAGATGAGGTTGACTGAATTTTACCGCCAAGCTCGGTAATGAATTTGCGTTGCCGCTCCGTACGCGTAAAATCGGAAGTCGCATCATGACGAAAGCGCACATATTGCAAGGCTGTTTTACCGTCCATGTGCTGCATTCCCTTTTTCAAATCAATATCAAACTGGTGTTTATCTGCCTTGGAGGTATAGTGCATATCTTTTTCGACATCCAGGTCAATACCACCCACAGAATCAACCAACGCAATAAAGCCATTAAAATCAGTATATACATAATATTGAATCGGTATGCCCAACAGGTCGCTCACGGTCTGTCTGGTCAAATCCGGTCCACCATAGGAAAAAGCAGCATTCAATCGACTTTGCCCATGACCTGGGATATTGACGTACGTATCACGAAGAATCGACATAAGTGTAGCCTTTTTCGTAACCGGATCAATAGAAGCAACCATAACGGAGTCAGAACGCCCTGAATCCTCTCCACGGGAGTCGCCGCCTAGCAGCAGAATATTTACTCTTTCTGTCCCATCCCATTCTGGTGGGAGCGATACCTCTACAGGTTGTACATTGGTTTGAGTTTGTGCCTGCGGTTTGAATTTCGAATCCTGTCCCGAAGCAACCGAAATTTGGTTCGTAAAATGATATATAGAATACGTATAATATCCGCCCACTAAAAGAACCGCCGCAGTCACAGAAATGCCTAACCATTTTAAAAATTTTCGCATATTTTCGGGTAACCTCGCTTTTATTCATCATCGTTCGGCTTTTAAAAGCATACCCTCCCTGCAAGTTATCTGTCAATTCGCGTCGTCTGTTCTAGTGGTCGTCTGGATACCATGGATTCAAATGGACAAGCACCTCATAAACCCGCGGTTCCTGCTTCATGACAGCCCCCTTAATCAGTCGGATAATATCGTGTCCCTGCTGAATCGTCAAAGAGGCATCCACTGAAGCGCGGATATCCACGATAATATAATGGCCGTGCTCACGGGCACGGATACGGTCAATACGTTGAACCTCGGCTACACTCAGTGCGGCTGCGGCGTAGCTTTCAATTTCCTCCGTGGCAATCGCTTTTTCCATAAGCACATCTATGGATTCACGGCCCATTTCCCACGCTAATTTCAGAACTAGCAATGCCACTACGAATCCCGCAATAGGGTCGCCGTAGGATAAGATTGAAATGCTCCAGTGCTCCCCAATCAGCCCCAAACCGATACCCAGTACAGCAGCCCCAGAGGCGTACACATCAGCGAGATGATCTTTTGCCGTTGCGATAAGACCCTGACTATTGGCCGCTCTCCCGATACGAATCGTGTAGATATACAACCACTGTTTCCAGAGCAAGGAAATAATGGCGGCCACCAATGCCAGTATATGCTCCTGTGGCATCGGTTCGAACAGTGCGGCAATCGAATGATAGCCGATAAATATGCCCGCTCCAAACAATATGACCGCCACCACGCTTGCACCGATCACTTCTGCTTTGCCGTGACCATAAGGATGATCCTCATCCGGCGGCTGGCTGGATATGCGCATCGCTCCCAGTGCCGTTGCAGAGGCAATCACGTCCCCTGCATTATGCACACCATCGGCCACCAGCACCTTGCTGTTGAACATAAGTCCTGTAATAATTTTAATGCCGGTTAATAGGATGTTGCTAATCAGGCTGATCCATGCTGAGACCATGGCGCGCTTGCCCATATCCTGTTCCTGCATGATGTATAACCCCTCCAAATTTATCTTTTGAAAAATGTATCCTGAACGCTGATCATTTATTTCAAGGTAGCTCCGCTGCTCATGTCATCTTATGGTGCTGCTCCTTCAAGCGGTATGGGTGAAGATTACAATAGCCCCGGAAGATGAGCCTCCCCGGGGCTATTATGATAACCATAGTGGAGTATTCTATGAGAATACTCCTGTTTTATCTATCTGGACCGTCCGCGACGGCCGCCTTGTCCTTGACCACCACGCGGGCCGCCTTTGGCTTGTCCACCACGCTCGCTGCTTTGTCCTGCCGAGCGACCTTGGCCTCCGCGTGCAGAACCGCCGCTGCTGCTGCGGTCATATCCGCCACGCTCGCTGCTTTGTCCTGCCGAGCGGCCTTGGCCTCCGCGTGCGGAACCGCCGCCGCTGCGGTCATATCCGCCGCGCTCGCTGCTTTGTCCTGCCGAGCGGCCTTGGCCTCCGCGTGCGGAACCGCCGCTACTGCGGTCATACCCGCCACGCTCGCTGCTGCCGCTGCTAGAGCGACGTTCGCCGCCTGTGGCATCACGACGGCCCGCCTGTTCGCGGCCGCTGCCCCGGCGTCCGCCGCCGGAGTCGTTGCCGCCGTAGGAACGGCGGTCGTTTCTGCCCGAACGGCGTTCTCGACCCTGTCGATCAGCCGTATCGGAAGCAGGTCTACGCTGTCCGCCGCCCTCACTGCTGGTAAATGTGACACCAGCAACTTTCTGGATGTTCCGAAGCTCTGGAACATCTCTTGGCGTAGCGAGCGTCACTGCCACGCCTTTGCCTCCGGCACGGCCGGTACGCCCGATGCGGTGGATGTAGCTTTCGGCATCCTGTGGCATGTCATAGTTAAAGACATGCGTGACGCCTTCTACATCCAGGCCGCGCGCAGCTACATCAGTCGCTACGAGCAATTGGAGTTTCGCTTCCCGGAACGCCTTCATCACTTGCTCCCGCTTGTTCTGGGACAAATCTCCGTGAAGCTCACCGCTCTCAAAGCCCATCTCTTGCAGCTCTTCGTTCAGTTTGGCAGCCCGGCGCTTCGTACGGCAGAAAATAACAGCCAAGTACGGGCGATCCGTATTCAGCATATCCACCAATGCCTGTTGCTTACCACGGTCTGTTGTTTGCACAACGACCTGACGGATTTGGCTCACCGGAACGGAAGAAGCGGATTTCACTTTGACATCTACGGGTTCGTTCATATATACACGAGCCAGCTTGCGAATACCGGCTGGCATCGTAGCGGAAAACAGCATCGTCTGTCTCCGGTAAGGAACCTCCTGAAGAATCGTCTCCACATCGTTCAAAAAGCCCATGTGTAACATTTGGTCGGCTTCGTCCAGGACCAGCATTTTAATGCCACCCAGATCCAGCGTGCCACGTCTCAGGTGATCCAGCAGTCGCCCAGGTGTACCAATAATCAGTTGTGCGCCGCCTTTCAGTTTACGAAGCTGACGCTCTACGTCCTGTCCTCCATAAACAGCCAGTAATGACAAGCTTGGCTCTGTAGCGGCCAACGTGTTCGCTGCCTCTGTAATCTGGAGCGCCAGCTCACGCGTCGGTGCAATCACGAGCGCTTGTGGATGACGCTTGTCCAAATTCATTTTTTGCAAAATGGGTAGTAAGAACGCAATCGTCTTCCCGGTTCCCGTATGTGCCTCGGCGATAACATCCTGACCTTCCATCAACAGTGGAATCGACTCCTGCTGTACAGGAGTTGGGGATGAAATTCCCTGTTCTTTCAAGGCTTCTACCCAATGCTGCTCTACGCCTAATGCTGCAAAATTCTTCAAGTGGTATTCACTTCCCTTATCTGTATTCAATATGTGTCACGTAAAATAGGTTCATGTGCCATATGACATCTATCGTTCCATAGTTCAGAATTCCCATTTTTGTATCGGTTCTCATTCTACCCTTTTCAGGAAGGGAGCTTATCCGTTATCGTTGAATCTGTTCATGTAACCAACATACGGCCGCAATGCGGCTCAGGCCCGTTCCATCTATGACTTTCCTAGTATACGCGAAGTTGAACTGGTTTCCAAACGATTTTAATGAACAGTACCACAGTCAATGTAAAAGGTGAATTCGATCTTCATGTCATATATTATGGTATATGAATTGGTAATTCATGAATAAAGGATGGATGCTTGTGGTTAACAACCTGCATTATAATTTCATAATGACCGGTTCCTTGTCGGAGAAGCACACTTTGTTTGCCGAAGAGTGCTTTACTAACCTGTTCGATTGTTTTGAAACGCTCCTGAATATATCAGGAATCCGCAATACCCGTGTGTCAGTCTATCAAGCCGGGGCTAAAAAGGCCAAACACGGTAAGATTCGCTGGGACAAGCAGGAGTTGCTTCGTATTGTAACCGATGATGAATTGATTCCGCTTATGCTAGCTATCGAGGCTCCCAGTATCAAATCATCCTATAACAAAGGGACAACGCCGGAAGTGTACATTCTTTTGTCCAATGACCCCATGTGCCAATCTTCTAATCATTGCGGCATGCTCGTTTCAATCCGTCAGGACGTTTATGAAAGTATCGACCAAGCAATCGTCGAAGACGTTATGATGAAGCTGAGCCAGTGGTTAAAGGCAAACAAGCTGCTACACAGCTCGCGTAACTTTTATGCTGGCAGTAAAGCACGCGCTATTATGGATATTCTTCCATTTATGCTCGAACAGGATACCCCGGATATGAAGTATGTTTTTCAAACGTGGACTCCGTTCCCTTTACCACACACTTAAACAATCCGTCATACCATTAACCCCAGGAGGCTGCAATTTATGCAAATTCAAGTTCAAAAGGTTGAAAAAAAAGAGAACGAATATCTCATTCATTATCAAGCCGGGGGAGCGTTGCCGTTCGTTCCGCATGATATTGTTCTGATCCATGGCAAACAGTATTTTATAGGGACGATTTTGAAAGTAGAGCCGGAACAAGCCCTTGTACGTATCAATCCAGAATATGAAGACCAACTGGCAGGGTCCATCGGACTGGAACTGGCTTTCTCTCCAACCGTTTCTATTCAAGGAGCAGACAGCATTGTCGAGAAGCTCGGCTATTTCCCTCCCTTTCATTATGACCGAATTACAGCTGCTAATATGACGAAAGACCAGATTACGCTGACGATTGAGCTATCCTACGCTAGCGTGCTTGTCCCTAAATCACCGGATCTGGAGCCTTCGGCTGAGGCACCTGTAATCCCTGAAGCTCCAGTAAAAGACGTCCCACGCTATGCAGTGACTTTTACATTTCTGGAAACCAAAGAGCATGTATTAACTCCTGTAGAAACAGAAAACATCATCTTGCAGCTTGATTTCCGCTATGAAGAAGCAGACATGGTCGTTGATATCGATGCCTTGTCGGGACTGTCAGGTAGCTTTCTGTGCAGAGGTATCCGCGCAGAGATTAAGGAGCTGAATGAATAAACAGGAGGCTCGCGAGCTGTTACGTTGTCATTCTTTTATTCACGATGATCTGGAGCATCCCAAAATGCAAAACGGATTTCTAGGGATGCTCCGCCCCTTTCAGGGAGAACTGATCGAGGACAACTTCCATGAACTGATGACCATCATTGAAGTTCTCGCAGATGAGTTGGAGAAACCATCCGTAGAACGGGAGCTGATTGCCGCTCTGTGGGGGATATGTCAATATACACGGGCATGGGCATTGTATCCTGATAGTATGCTGCAGCGAAACAACCTGCTGACCGTAGAGCAGATCAACACCCTCGACGATTGGATTGATACGATCTCCTATGCGGTTATGGTGCTGCTGGAGGGTGGCGGACGGGAAGAAGCTTTATCGAACTACAGACATGAGAGTTGATCCGCAGTGATACATATATCTTAGTCAAGGAGGCCGCTTGTGCACTGCTTCGCGCACATAAAAGCATGCCTTTCGCACAACATGCTCTGAAGCAATTATCGCAGCATGAGAATTCGGTGCATCTGCCAAACGGGAGCTGTCCACATAATCGACAACCAAAGGAGAATCACTCTACTTATGCGTGTAAGAATATTTATATTCATATTGATTATCGGGATTATATGTGTGCCTGCCTATTTCATCATGAGCAGCTTTGGATTATTTCAAAATGAAAAGGTGCTTTTACATTACAAGCTTGCCATTGAGGTAAAGGATAAAAAGTATGATGCCTGGCCTTTAATCAGCAGCTATACCGCTATAGATAAAAAAGGGGACAATCGTCAGCTCTACTATCAGGCGGAGGGCTCAGGCATAGAGTATCTGTTTCAACTGGCGTATGGACAATATGAACTCCGACCCTCCAAGGAAAATCCTTTTCTGGACGGGGGAGTCCACTACACCATGGACCATCCTGAGTATGTGCGTGAGGAAAAGCAGTATGAGAATGCTAACGACTACACGGAATTAACCCATTATTACAATCAGCAGGAACAGATTATTTATACCTATAATCCCAAAGCCAAGCTCGATAAAACATACGTCCGTTCCATCATCACCGCTGGGATGACTCGCACGACCGGTAGATCAAGCCGTGCGGTAAAGGATGACTATATCAATATCAGTAAGCTGTTTAAGGACAAGCTGGGAGTGAATGTGAAGGTAGATGTGGATGAGGACAACAAAATCGTCACCCTATCCATGACATGATCTCACAAACGATGCACCGCTGCGTCTTCTCATTTCCAAAAAGAGGTCTATGGTTTACTAGGATCAAGGAGGCTGGTTGTTGATGTCATTCGCAATTGAATCAGGGCTTTCGCCTGCCCAGATCGCGGCATTGGAGGAACAGATACAGCATATATTGCCCGCTGGCTATACACGTTTTCTTTCACAATATAACGGTTTTTATGTAGCCGCCCCTTTTTATTGCAATGTGCCCTTCGATCGCGTGGATAACGGAGACATTGATTTGACTTGTTTTTTCGGATATGAGGTATCCAACAAAAATCATGACCTTCTAGCGATTAATGATGAATTTCTGGATGAAATCAATCATGTCCAGAACGCTTTGTTGATTGGTGCAGATGCGGGCGACAATTTTTACGTTCTAATATGTAATGAATACACCCCGTATGTGTACTACTGGGACCGCACACATCTTCATGCTTATGATGACAAACTGAACTATGATATTGCAGAGCAGGACGAATGTGGACATTTGTATCTGGTGGCAACAGACTTTACAACGTTTTTTAATCAGGTAATTGAACGACTCAACGAGCAGAAAGGGAGGCCTACTGATGACAGAAATACATAACCCTAATTGGGGACCGGCTTATTTAGAAGGTTGGGTTGTACCCGAAAACCCAGAGGCATGGGTCGAGCAGGAGTGGACAGGTACGCTTCGTTCACAGGCAGGACATACGAAATTCCACATTTTTTATTATGGAGAACTTATGGACGAGCTGATCACTGGAACTGAATTTGCCCCCCAACTCATTATTGCAGAAGAGGCAGTCACAGGTGAACAGATCGTGATTTTTGACGGAACCCGCCATGGTTACGATGCTCTGCTATGCGAAGTTTATACCAAGGAACAGCAGAACAATCGTACTCCCCTGCTGCCCTATCTGGACGAAGATGGTGAAGATACTTTCGAGGTAAGCTTGACCGCTTTTTATAATGTTGATTGGGATGACGAGTTTGCAGACGATGTGGATGAGAATGGACAGTTAGAGCTGATCAACGGCGAACGATGCGATTTTGAAGATGCGAAGCGGAACGGCTATGATGCGATCAGCATTACGATTACCAACGCTAAAGGTCTAAAAACAGAGATCATTCAGGAAGAGCTGGCCTGACGATGGTGTTCAAAAGAATCAAACATCGGGAAGGCGATATTTTTGTTATCCCCATGCATGACGGCCGATTTGCGGTATGTCAGGTGATCTGCGCACTGTATGGTAGATTCAAAAAAGCGTTCTCCTTCGGGGTTCTATCCATAGGCCAGAATCAAGCGTACAAGGGTGAAAAGACATATCTTCCGTTCACAAATTATCGCGGCCGATTTGAAGTTATATTCACCGCCACCCAAAACATGACGAAGGGAGTATGGCCTATTATCGATCAGCGCCCTCTATCCGAGGAACAACAGCAGCTAAAATATTTTAATTGTGCGGGCCATCTGTATTGCGGGGATGAATATATACGCAATCTGGAACTGGAAGAATATAATCAATATACTGTAATGGGCGTGGCTGGATATGAGTTGGTACAGCGATATTTAGCCCAATACGAAGACCACTAGCAGAAGAATAGCAGCACAAATAACCACCTTGAAGTTTGATACCAAGGTGGTTATTTACGCTGCTAAAAGGGCTCGAACGTATAAGAGAATGGTGTACGCTCTGTCCCTAATACTGACTTCACGCGCTCTTCATCCACCAACGCTTCGACGAGGCTATATAAATCCGAGGCTGCATACCGAAAATTGCCCCATGTGCATAGATTCAAAGCATAGATTGGGAATTCTCCCCGTTCATCAGGCGATTGAATATCCCAAATCAGCAGGTCATTCCCTTCACTGGAAGCGAAGGGAACCGCATGCTCCAAAAGCTCCGGAAAACCATCTGGCTCCAGCGCCGCTTCTTGTAGAACCTCTTCCGATCCCAGTAAATCATCAAACCAGGCCCGCCAGTTATGATAACGATGAAGCCATGAATCCGGGTGATCGCCAAGAGGAATATGAATGTTCCATAAGCCACATAGTCGCCCGTAACCAAGAGTTTTGACATAATCTATATAAGAAGGCGGAAAGCCCATACCATTTTTAAAACGATGCTCTATTAGAAAAACCTCATCATAATAAGCCTGAAACTGCGGACGTTGCAGCCCTGTAAAAATGCTCATGTTCGCCCTCTCCTTTTGCACGTCCTATTCACCTTTTCACCCTTCGGCGCATTGAAAAGGCCATTTTCAAGTGTTAAAATGGGAATAAGATGTATATTCTAAAAAAAGAGTGAAGATGCGTCAACATCCTCACTCTTTGGCAACAGCCGCTTTTAAGGGCGGTAGCCGTGTCAAAGGATGATCATTGAAATAGACCGTTTGCCTTTGTCGAGGGCGGTCTATTTCTTTTTATGGAAGGAAAGAATTAGGATCACCAACGTTGCGAATTGAATCATCAACATTAGGGTGTCTTTAACCTCCACAGGCCTCACCTCCTTTACAGGAGACTAGCCGACCGCCCATCTAAGCCATTCTGTTGTTGAGGAATATTATAACATAAGACTCGTAAAACGTACGTTTTTACGCTCTTTTCGAAAAAGGAGGAACGAATATGGAGCAAAAGCGCTTCAAAGATGAACATGGATATAAATATGACTTTAGCGCCGTGATCAGGAGAGGAGAACAGGTAGCTGTTCATTGCCCTCGTTGTCAGGCCCAAGCTTTCATTTCCAACTCAAAGGAAGACTGTCATTACGTCGTTCGATGTTCTCATTGTTACTACACGTATCAGCAGCCAGAATCTTATACATTCTATGCACGCGGCGTATGCAACCATTGCGAGCGGTATTTTAATATCGAAATCCATGATGACCGAACGAAACTCCATAAAAATACGAATATAAACTGTCCGCACTGTGAGACACGCAATCAGGTTCCGGTGCATCGTGTTCAATCACACGAATGGCATACAGACGTGGTCCAAAACGGAAAAGACCCTATTTTCCAGCTTCAGCTGTACTTCCTTGATTACTACCGGGGGAAACCTGTCTGGGCTCTTAACCGGATACACCTGAATTACCTGCTCTCCTATATCTCTGCCGAGTTGCGAGAAAAGCCTACATCCGGTATGATGCGTACGGCTTCCCATTCCATTCCCAAGTACATTAAGGATGCGAAGAATCGACAGGCCATCTTGAGAATATTACAAAAGCTACAGCATAAGCCAGCGACTAAGGGAGGGGCCTCCATACATGAGCATACAAACTTTTGACAGCCTTGAAGCATTGATTCGTGCCGTTGGCCAAACAGAGATCAATGAATGGGTATTTGCCAATCTGGAACGTGTTCAAAGTAATCCGCTCAATTCTACCTATTACATCATCCCCGAGGAAGAATTGTGGGAACTGGAGGATGCCGGTCTCACCGTCACCAATCATCGTGATGAAAGTATACCTGCATCTCTACCAGACCATCACGTGCAATCTTGGTTGGAGGTGGCGACTGTACAGGATGTCATTGAAGTGTTACGCCACAGCGGAAGCGAGCCGGATATTGAACGCATTGCGCAGGGACTGCGATATTATCATGAATATGATGCTTTTATGGAATAAGCGTCTCCAGCAACTCTTTTACCTCAGGGACAGCCTGCTTCAGGCTGTTTTTTAGTCTCTTCGCGCCACCCCATATACGATAAACAAGCACCTCTTGTTCGTAGTCCTCCAGCTTCTCAAGCTCCTCCACCAGTACCTGTGCCTGCTCTACAGTTTCGATTCCGGATGACTTCAGGGGTTTGGCAGACTCGTTGCTTGCCAGTAGAATCCTCGTCCAAACGGGGATCGTGTCAGGTGTTAGCCCATGCGCTTCGGCAAAAGCAGCCGCGTAACCGTCCTGTACGGACTGATGTTCACTGTCCACCAGCTTCATATAATGATTCACTAATGGGAAATAGTTCGTTCCTTTCAGTCCTAATCCCATTACCGCATAGGTTCCTGGCATCGCCGACTTTTCACCGGGCTCTACATCGTTATACCATTTGAATTCTTCCATCACGGTTTCGGCATATTCAGCCAGCAACGGATGCAGCGACGGATACTCAAGTGCATTGGCGAAGAAACGATGTAGCGTAGATTTAGCCAACTTGGGTACAGGCAGGTAGTTTTTCACCTTGCTTTTGAACTTCATCCGATATTCCTTGGTAAAGCCCTTCTTTAAAATATCGCATAAATATACGAGTGCTTCTCTATAGCTCTCTTCTTCCTCTGAACGAATCTGAACCTCCAGCGTTTGCAAAATATCATTGGCTTGGCAGATGACTCGCTCACTTGTATATAACGCTGGGATGCTTCCTGATCCGCTCTCAAGCCACACGGAAGCCTGCTCCGAGCCTAGCTGTGCAGCAATCTCCAAATACTTCTGCCGTGCATCGGCATCGGTCGAGCCCACCCGCATCGCGGTAAGCAGGAGCATCTCCATGGCTGGCGCAGGAATTTCCGAAGGGAGAATATCAGGCTTCACTTTATAATCCAGCCCATAGCTTTTTTCCCGATCTGTATAATTGGCCAAAAATTCATCCTCTGCCCAATGCTTCAAGCCACTGCTGAGCTGATACCTCCATACTTCCTCACGCTTGCGGCTGACCTTCACTTTGGCATCCATTCGATTCAGCAGCTCATTCATCCACTGGGCGTTTACAGGGTACAAATGAGGATCAAGCAAGTGCCTTACTAAGAAAAAATCGTCCTCTTCCTTCGGCACAGCTTTACTAGAGGGGTTGAGTTTCTGCTCTACAAACTGTTGGATAGTGGCTAACAGTTGCTGCCGCTTATCTTCGTTCAGGAGTGAGAATGTAAAATGACTAGCCTTATTCTCCAAGACTACTTCCAGATGAAATTCCAGCCGATAACGAAAGAACATGGAACTAAATTCTTTCGACTTAAACAGAGCCTCTATCCGTTCCCTAAACACAGGCATCCATTCGTCCTGTACCTGCTGCAATGTTACCCCATCTGTAAACCCAGAAATTTTCGTATCCGGTCTACGATGATCCCAATCAAACGGTTCGTAGGTATCCACCCACAGCCCATCCTTCTTACAGGTAACTTTTAAGTATTCATGAATCCCTTCGTGAAGGACACTTTTGATTTGGAATTCGGCGATGCGCTTTTGCTCAGAAGCGTACGCCTCATCAATCGCCTCAAAAATTGGATCTATGTAGGCTTGTACCCCTGATGTCATAAGATGTGTTCCTCCTTCGTCCCCTCACAAATTGTAGTTCCTATGAAATTAAGATAGACTAATCTATAACTATTTTATTTCCTGATTATAGCATATCTCTCATTTACTTTTGGGCTCTATCCCTATAGATAGAGTGCCGGAAAGCAGGTGTATTCTACATGTATTGGGTTTCCACACAGCACACACCGATGGCTACCGATGAACTGACAAATATTGAGCATACCTATGGAATAACTTTACCACCTCCCTATGTAGCATTCCTCACCCGCTACGGGCCGGGCACCTATTGTGGCCTGCTGATAATCGAAATGCCTGATCCTCAACTATTGCAATCCTATACGGATTACGAACTGTGGACGCATGATGATAACTGCCCAATTACAGCGCGGCAGCTGGGTGAGTGCGTGGTCATTGGCAGCTCCATAGATGGTGACTTCCTAGCGATTCACCCTCAGGTTGAAGGCTTAATGTGGCTGCCACGACACTCGGAGATCATTACTACGAAGACTTTAGATGTTCAAGTTCCATTCACAGAGACATTAGGACATATACTACAGGATGAATTTGGAAGAATGGAGCCATTCCCCCGTTATTTCGAACCTGTCAGCCAAGACAAAACCGCTACATTCCTACTGTTTAGTCCCCTGGATACGGCCGAGGCCTACAATCCAGCCAATCCGAGCGATCAGGCGCTGAATTTTGCTCCGGCATCCTTACAAGCATTGGCTCAGCGATTTAAACAGCATTTTAACTCAAATCTATGGATTGAAAATGAGCATATCTGCATGGCTTTTCTTCAGACTCTTGGCGGATACGTGCGTTTTAACTATGCATATGGACGCGAAGTGGCGATCATTTATGAATCCAAAGCGATAGCACTTCGTGATGAAATTTTATCATTCTTGCAAAAAGAGCATTGCCGGGTTGTAGAGTAAGAGGAGGGAGAATACGAATGACAGTACATTTTACACAAACCTTAGAAAAACTGGAACAAGTCGTTGATCGTCTGAGACAAAGTGGGATGCCTGATGTGGTATACCAATGGACGGAAGGGATTTCTACAGGTGAACTAACTGAGCTGGAGGAACGGCTGCAGATGCATTTGCCTGCCTCCCTGTCTGAATTGATAAAGCGGTGTGGCAGCTTAAATTTGCTATGGTGTCTCCCCCAACACTGTATTGTAGCTGATGGACCAGAGTGTTCATATAAAAACAGCAAGGATCTTGAACAAGAGCAGTGTATCCTAGACGATATCACAGGAGAGTTTGGATGGAATCATGAGTATATTGGCTATTTTACATCCTATGGGGAAGATACCGACTCAGCAGCGGACGAGCAACGATATCTGATCCTTAATTATAATGGTGCGGGTGATCCGATACTGCTTGATATGGCAACATCCGCAACAGAGCCAGCGGTTTTCTGCTATCATCACGAGCTGGATCAGTTCACGCTGCTCGCGGAAAATCTACCCGCCTATATAGACACCATGCTCACCTTGCACGGGCTATGGCTATGGGATTGGTTTAAAGTGACCGATGAGCATGGCATTCAGCTAAACAGCCCACCACTGCAACTGTGGCAACGCTGGTTGAACATGTTTTGCACGATGAAGCTGGAGGATGCACAGTCGTTGGAGACGCTAATCCATTACACCACCATGCATGGCGTAGATTATCCTGCTGTGTTGCAGGCTTTTCAAGCCTATGATCCAAAGGATATTTTTCTTGCCTGGGAGCAGCACTGGCAGAACATTCAGCATAGCCAGGTTCCATTCTCTACTTGGGCCGTTTTGGTAGGGGAGACTGCGGGGATTGGGGCTGCTGAATGGGTCCGCTCCTTGTGGGAACCGGAAACCGCGCAAGCATGGACATCTTTAGCTCAAAACAATACCCTACATGCTAAGGGTGCATTTGCGTCCACACGTGCTTATCTAAGCGCCCGCTGCCTACCCGAGCAGGAAGGCTTGGTATGTGTTTGCAATCACCTGCTACAGCATTTGGTCGCAGAAGACAAATTAGAAGGATACACCGCTAATGGGCAGCTACAACATTTTCGTTCACCACGGATCATTAACTGGATGCGGGATAAGGTCAATCATCCGGTGGATGGCTGGGCAATACTTTTCGCTCACTCCCGTCCTACAGCTGAGCAGTTGATTGAATGGCTATCCGATAGCGAGCTTCATCAAAAAATTGCAACCGAGGCGCTGGATATTATGATTCATCGGGATCCTCTTCCCGCTCTGGAAGCAGACGCTTGGGCCAATATCTCAGATCTGCTTCTTGCTTCTTTGCAGCTCGTTATGCTCAAAAAAGATAAACGTCGTATTGAAGCCGTGCTTAAGCAGCTTTCAGATTTGGAACTTCGTTAATCTTTCGGAATGGTTGTATGCGGATTCGCATGTACAGTGGTGTGAGGTAAAGAAAGTTAGCCGCTGCGTCAGCGGCTTAACCCCTTGAGGAAAGTATCTATAGTGAATGCGATCAATTCATCATTGGATTTTGCCATAGGAAGTTCAAAATTCAGGAGCAAAGAAGTCAATCCGTGCAGCATGCTCCATACGGATCTGGCGATCAGGTGCTCATCTCCTTGAATGATGCAGCCCTCCTCCATAGCAGCTTTGAGCCCCGCTTCAAGCAGCTCAAAGCCTTTAAAACTCCCACTGTCTATAAGACTGACCAAGCTTACAGATTCCAGGTTGCTGATAAACAGGATGTTGTAATATTCCGGGTTAGTCGTTCCAAAACGAACATACGCATCAGATACCGTTTTCAATGTGTCCAGCGTATTCAATCCCGCTGCCTGTGCTTCATCCACACGCTGCAGAAGAGCCTGCAGGAACAAGGTATTTCCTTCTAGCAGCAGTTCACGGACAACGGCTTCCTTATTGGCAAAATAATGATAAATAGTCGTTGGTGAATATTCGATCTGATCCGCAATTTTGCGCATGGAGACTTCGGCATACCCCTGATTCAGGAAAAGCGACCGGGCGGCCTCAATGATTTTCCGGCGGATCTCACTGCTTTCACGTTCTCGGCGTTTGATATGTTTCATGAGTAGATGTACTTGCCCCTTCTGCCTACCCCAATTTGGCGGCGATACGATCAGCTTCCATTATACCCGAGTTCATAGCCCCTTGAAACCCGCCCCCAGGCTGTGTCCACGCCCCTACCAATGACAGACGGTCTACTGCTGATTTGTGCTTCAGTCTTTTTATGCCGGACTGGCGGACCGTTTGTGCGTAGCCATAAACGGCCCCGTCGGGATTAGCGGTATAACGCTGCATCGTGCGCGGTGTGCCCAACTCGGCCACCACTACCTTGCTGCGAAAACCAGGATACAGCTGTTCTAGGCATCCCAGTATCTGCTCTGTCACGGCTTCTTTTTTGGCTTTATATTCGGGACGTGCGGCAGGCCAGTTCTCCAATCTGTCCAAAAATGTAATTGCAATGACACCCTTCCCCGGTTCATTGAGCTTAGGGTCCATAGCGTTATAATTGGTGAGCATCCAGTTGCCTTTGGTATACTGGCCGCTCATCATAACTTCATAATCTGTTTCCGAATCCGGCTCATTACGTAGGATTAAGTCTTCTTCGGTGATACCAAGCTCATGGGGTTCACATGATAATCCCAGATATAGCTGGGTGAGAGATATGCCAGTCTCCAAACTGCTGACAGCTTCCAGCTCACGACGGGCAGCATCATAGTTTTCCAGTAGGCGGCCATACGTATGATGGGGACTGATACCAGACACAATCCAGTTGGCTTTATATACATCCCCTTTTTTCAGACGGACACCAGCTGCTTTACCGCGTTCGAGCATAATCTCAGACACCTGACTGCGCAGGTGAACTTCTCCTCCCGCTGACTTAATAGCGTCAACCAGTGCATTGGATAAAGCCTGTGCGCCTCCCTCAATGTAATACGTCCCCTCCAAATGATAGCCGATCCAGGGAATGAAAAAATACAAGGCCGCAAGCCGTTTTGGAGGCAATCCATAATAGGCCCACAGCGCGGTGAAGAATTCCGTGAATCGGTCAGACAACCCGAACTGGCTTACAGCTTCCCAGGTAGTCATCTGCGTCCAGCGGAAGAAGGTTCCTGCTTTGAGCAGGCCAGCCGCCCTGCGCCAGGAAGTGAGGGAAGAAAAAGCAGAGAAGCCTGTTTCAAAACGGCGAATGCCCGCGAATAGACTATCGATGGCTGCCACCTCAGCAGGAAACATGTTTTTGAGGAGCTGCACATACTCCTGAACATCGGACGGAATATCAATGGTCTGCCCTTCCCAACGAATGGAGTAAGGGTGCTTTTTGCGGAGAGGAACAATTCGCTGGTCCGCATTACAGTCCTTTAACATCCGACCGAAGCTGCCTTCCCCGAGTCCACCGACACCATGCAAGGAGACATCAAAAGTGTAGCCCTTTCTTGTAAATTCAGTTGCGAAACCGCCAGGCAGAGTGTGGCTCTCAAAAACAGCTGTTCGGTAACCGAGCGCGGAGAGTCTTGCTGCACAGGACAAGCCACCCAGTCCTGCACCGATGACAATAGCATCATATTGGTTCATGATTTCATCTCCTTTATTAACATTGTTATATAAGTTAACGGTGTTAAGTTAAGAAGATTATATACCACAACATTCCCGTTGGAAAGCCTCGGTTTCTTATCTTCCTGTCATAGACGAATACAATCTTTTCGATCTATCTATTTCTAATTGCAAGCCGCTTTAAGGATTTTTGTAGAATCCTCCCGTTGCGAAGGTAAAACTTTTTTTATAAAAAAGATCCAAAAATGTAGCGCTTTCACTTGTCAGATTCCAATGAAGGTGCTATCCTTCAAGTGGGATTGTTACTGAAAAGGCAAAACCCGAGTACACTTGTGTACCCGGAGTTTGCCTTTTTTTTGATTTGTATGAATTCCACAGCAAACAGTCAACCATCCCGAACATGTAGTAAGCGCTTTAAAAAATGACACCAAAGGAGATTAATCTCATGCAAAGAAGACGTTTTGCCCTTGTTTTATTATCTTTCGTGTTCCTGCTTACGATCTTTTTCCCATCCTCCAGCTCTGCCGCAGCAGCCGATGTCCCAGCGCCACAGGCTACCCTGCTTACGCAGGTACAGCCTTTGGGTGAAGTCGTATCTGCTGTTGTACTGAAATACAGCACCAATATTGACGGGGCATCCTTATCCACTTCCAGCTTTCAGGTTCAATCTGTACTCAATGATGTATATACAGACAGAACCGTGACCGGTGTATATACCAATGATACTGGAGCTATCACCAACCGCAGTACTCATGGTAAATATGTCGTGATTGAGCTGGATAAGCAAGATAAAAATGCAAGTACCCTTACTTATGATGCAACAAGCGCAGTTAACCGCATCAACACGTTGAATTATAATATTAGTCAAAAGAAAGATATTGCAACTTCAAAGAAAACAGTCATTCCAGCCTCTGCACAGACTGTAAAAGCAACGGATAAAATTACACCGATCGTGGACGATTTCCAAAAAAACACCTTTGAAAATAAAGAAGGCTTCAAGCTGAACTACTTTACGTTTGAGCCTAAAGTAGAGCCCGGCAAAACCTACCCTCTGGTTGTGTTTCTGCACGGAAACGGCGAACGTGGCGACGGAAACGGAGTAAACCTGCTGGCAAATGCCGGAGCTGTTACTTGGGCTTCTCCTGAGCAGCAAGCCAAACACCCATCCTTCGTAATCGCTCCACAAAGCCCGATTGACCTGGAGCATAAATTCATTTGGGCGGATGAGCCACGCAACAGTGCTGTAGCCGATTTGGTACGTGAAACGGCGTTAAAATACCCGATCGATACCAACCGAATCTATATTGTTGGTATTTCTCAAGGAGCTATGGGGACGTGGAGATTGTTGGAAAAAAATCTTGACTTGTTCGCCGCAGGTGTACCGATTGCCGGTTTGACCAACTATGAAAAAGCCGTTAACATGTATGCGCCTGTTGAACCTACACACGTCGAAGTATTGAAAAACGTTCCTATTTGGGCCTTCCATGCTGCAGACGACACCACAGTAAGTCCTAAAAACTCGCAAGAAATGGTCGCTGCCATTAAAGCACAAAACGGAAACCTCATTCACTTCACTGAATACGAAGCAGGGATTATCAAACCTACAGGACACTTCTCCTGGGTTCCGGCTCTGCAAAATCAGGATATGATTGAATGGCTGTTTGCACAAAAGAAATAAAATTGTTTTTCATATCTATAAAAAATAATGCGCCAGAACGGTTCGATACCCGTCTGGCGCTTTTTCATATCATTCAAAAAAAGGCACCTGCCTTCCTGTGTACCACCATCAGGAAAGCAGGTGCAATATCAAAACGAGGAGACTGAAAAATTTGACACTGGTATTGCCATTTGCAGTTAACTTGGAACCTGCTACTTTGCCCGTTTCGCAGCTTTGATCGTTCTCAAAGCTCGTCTGCGAGTTACCTTGTTCGGACTCCGAAGCTGTCTTCTGGCAGTTGCCACATCTGCTTTAGCCATGTGCACATCACCATCCTATTCACTTAGGCTCATATTGGGAGCATGCACCTAAAGACTGTTAGTAATGATTATGATTCTCATTATCATTTAAGATTATATAATGAAATCTACTAGCATGCAAGAGCTTTTGGGTAGAGTATGTATCTTTATTAGGACGGTGTTCATTTCACCCTTTTACGCTTCTGTGTTACATTATATAAGTAAAACGAGAACAAAAATTCGAATCAGATTTACGTTCGCCATTTTCATAGTCCTTTATTCCGAACTAAATCAAAGTCTATATCTTCCCGACATGTGTTCCATAACAATTCATCTGTAAGAAAACTTAATGCATCCATGTTGCGCAATCGTTCGACCAACTCAGTAATCACATCTATGTCTTCACGTTGTACATGCCTTGCAAGAGTGAACTCCTCCCGTGTCACCATCAACATATAGATGCGAATGATTTCTTTCCTTTTTTACATGTCGAAGAGTAAGCACGCTATTGTCGATCATCATGACGTAACGGTCCTTGATCAGATAGCCTTCAAAAAGCTCATACATATGCGGAAGATCACAGGGACCAAGAATGACACTTACTTTTTCAAAATTACTTTTGTTCATTTAGATTTAGCTCCCTTCACATCTATTAAAACGGTCTTTACTAAAGATTAGATTTGTAAATTTTATAACTTTTAAAGATTAACCTTTGTAGTTATTTTATATCCTTTAAAGATAAACTTCAATAGTTAATGTTATTTCTATTTAAATTTCTATAATGAGGTGTATGTATGGGAATTGTTTTTAAACTTGAAGAATTACTTCGAGAAATCGGGATTACTAAAAACGCTCTCGCTCGTGAGGCAAAAATCAGGCCTAATACCATCTATGAGATGTGTAACAATACATCCAAGCGAATCGAATTTAAAACATTTAATACCGTGATGGAAACACTGATTCGGCTCTCTGGTCGTCCATTAACTCTACATGATGTTCTCGAATATATACCTGAAAATGAACTAGAGAAACACTAATTCATTCACAGAATAGTCCGCTGCACCTTATATCTCTGCCCCTGGCAGGGATATTTTTTCCCTTGTTATTTAGCATAATTGTTATCATTATTTCAGAGTACGTGTAACTAGAATCTATACTGATAAAGGAGTATTTTTCAGAAGCAAAAATACGTCCGGCTACCGTAATAGATATGGTAAATGGCAAAACCAAAAGACTTGAACTGGAAACACTAGTCCATATACTTGATGCTTTGAATAGATTTGCCCGCCAACGAAGATTTACAAGGGCTATTACTCTCGCTGATATTATAGAATACATTCCTGAAGATGGAATTGAGAGACAGTGAGACTGTAACATGAGAATGAGGATTACTATTAGCCCAGTGGGCATTTCCATGACAAAATAAGAGGTTGCTAAGGCCCTCTTTTCCCCATATTAAAGAAGCGTTGGGCTTGTTGTCCCAACGCTTCTTTATGGTAAAACAACAACTTATACTATGATTAATCCACTTTGCCGCCCTCTACAACCAATTGATCTGTAAAGCCTTCTCCATAAACAGAGGTCAATGTGTCCTTGTAGGCTTGATGCACAAAGTTTTCCTTGCCTAATGTAGCCAGCTCATTGTTGATCCAGTCTAACAACTCCTTATTTCCCTTTGCTACTGCGGGTGCAATTGTATCTTGACCACCAAAGGCCGGGATGGTTACGGTAAAGCCGGGGTTGGCCTTGGCCCAGGCGATCAGCTCTGTATTATCGTTGGCAATGGCGGCACCGCGTTTGTCTTTGAGGGCTGAGAAGATTTCTGTGTATTGATCGAATTTAAGCAGCTTGATGTCAGGATAATTTTTCGTGAAATAGGTTTCAGCCGTCGTTCCCTTTGCGACAATCAGCTTCTGGTCCGAATTCTTTAATTGGTCAATCGTGGTGATTGGAGCGCTGTCAGGTGACACAATGCCAAAGGATAATTTCATATATGGATTGGCAAAATCGACTTTTTCTTTACGCTCATCCGTCACCGTAAAGTTAGCCATGATGATATCTACCTTGTTGGATTCCAAATAGGCGACCCGGCTGGCAGCATCCACCAGGACAAATTCCACCTTGGACTCGTCACCCAAGAGATCTTTGGCAAACCGCTTCGCAATGTAAACGTCAAAGCCTTGATTCTTCCCTTCCGAATCCACGTAGCCAAAAGGCGGCTTATCTGCAAATACACCAATTCGAATCTTGCCATTCTTTTTAATGTCCTCAATCGAAGCAAATTTAGCCGAGCCTGAACTACCGTTGGTATTTCCTCCTCCTGCACATCCCGTCAAACCAACAAGCAGCAAGCTCAAAGCCAGTAATAACGTCGTGAACTTCATTCCTTTTCTCATCTGTATTCATCCCCCTGTTTATATCGTTTCGTACTGAAATATATCCAGAAAGTGCTGGGCACGCTCTGTTTCCGGTTGGGTAAAAAATTGCTGCGGTGTAGTCATTTCACATATCTGTCCTTGATCCATAAAAACGATACGATCTCCTACCGACTTGGCAAATCCCATTTCATGCGTCACGATAATCATGGTCATGCCCTGTTGTGCCAGCTCTCGCATGACATCCAGCACCTCTCTGACCATTTCCGGGTCCAAGGATGCGGTGACTTCATCAAAGAGCATAATTTCTGGGTTCATACACAGGGCGCGCACAATCGCAATCCGTTGCTTTTGCCCGCCTGATAATTGTCTCGGATACGCATCTTTGCGATCCAGCAGACCCACTCGCTCCAATAGCTGCTCCGCTTGCTCAAGTGCCTCCTGCTTGTTTCTCCGCTGAACTTTAAGCGGGCCGAGCAATATATTTTCTAAGACCGTCATATGCGGAAACAATTCGTAGTTCTGGAACACCATTCCGATATGCTGCCGCACCTCGCGCCAATTCACTTTCTTATCCGTCAGGTCCTGCCCTCTATAACGGATAGCTCCGCTCTGGACTGGTTCCAGACCATTGAGACATCGGAGGAGTGTGCTTTTTCCACATCCCGAAGGACCGAGAACGACCACGACTTCCCCCTTCGTTACATCCAGATTAATCTGTTGCAGTACTTTTCGGTCTTCGAAGCTTTTGTGCAGCCCTCGAATTTCGAGTAAAACCTCCACAGCCTCTCCCATGACACCCACCCCATCCTGCTAATTTTGCCATCTGCGTTCAAATCTTTTGGAAAGTCTGGATAACGGATAGCATACGAGAAAATACAATATGAAAATAAAGCCGTACACCCAGAAGGATGCCGAGGGCGCTTTGATTACACCGAGCTCAATAATCTGCTGTCCGACCTTGACCACTTCCACTACACCGATCAGCACCACTAATGAAGTGGTTTTGATCATCCGTGTCGCCAGATTAATAGAACCGGGAAGCATTCGGCGCACCGCCTGGGGAATGAGCACATGGCGGTATAACTGTCTATATGTCAGTCCCAGTGCCTGCCCGGATTCCACCTGATGCTTGGGCAGTGATTCCAATGCACCACGAACGATGTCACCAATCTCGGCCGCTCCCCACAGGCTGAATACGATAATTGCCGTCAATTCCCCGCTGATATTCACATTCAACAAAGGAGTAAATCCAAAATATACGACATACAACCACACCAGAATTGGAATAATGCGGAATGTCTCCAAATATAATTTCAGCACAAACCGAATCGGTCTTGATTTTAAGGTGCACAGCAACCCCATCAAAATGCCTAATAGAGTACCGATAATAATGGAAAGTAGCGCAATCTCCAGCGTAACGAGTAATCCCCCTAATAGACGCTCGAAATTGGAACCTTCAAAGAGCACATTAATCCCCGAATTCAGCATATCGCACCTTCCTTTCCACCCACGTCAGCAGTATCGACAAAGGTAAAAGCAGGACGAGATATGCCAATACCAGCAGAATTAGTGATTCTGTTGTTTTGTAGTACATGCCGATCAGGTCTTTTGCCACATTCATCAGATCTAATAAAGCAATGGCGCCAACAATGGAAGTCTCCTTGAGCAAAAAAATCGCATTCGCTCCCAGAGACGGAACACTGATGGCAAAAGCCTGTGGCAAAATAACATATCTCGCCAGTTGTATCTTGGACAGCCCGAGACTCAGCCCGGATTCCGTCTGGGTTTTACTCACTGCTTCCATTCCCCCACGGAACGCCTCAGCCATATACCCCCCGCCCAAAAAGGTCATGCCCACAATGGCACACGTCATTTCGCTCATATGCAGACCTATTTTCGTAAACCCATAATACAGAAAATATAACTGTACAAGCAGCGGCGTATTTCGGGAAAGCTCAATATAGGCAACAATGATGCCGCTAATTCCCCTTACCTTGTAATACAGTACTGTGCTGCACAGCAAACCGACGACTAGTGAAAATAGAATAGCAAAAAAGGCGATCTTCAACGTCAGCCACATAGCTTCTCCATATAACGGCAAGCTCTCTACAATAAACTCCCAGTCTAAGTTCATATGTGCATACCTTTCGATTTTCAATTATTCCTATGTATTTGCTCTGCTTAATAACAATGATTGTATTCCTGCCCAATTATTACGTCAATACTTTGACGAAAATTTGTCATAATTATCTATGATTTAGGAAGAAAAGTGTTGTTTTCTTTCAGAAATAAATAAAAAAAGCTTGAAATGAATAAATTTCATTTCAAGCTTTGATTTATGCTATACGATTCATCATACGAGCGGCTCTGTAACTACAGGACCGCCGAGCTTCTCTATAATTAAACGGCTTTCCTCATTTAACCCTTGCAGGGTAATAGATTTGCCGGATTTCGTATACTTTTGCAGCACCTTGCCGATGGCAGTAACCGCGGAGTGATCCCAAATATGAGAATGGCTAAAGTCCACAACGACACGTTCTGGATCATCCGAAGGTTCGAAATGATCGACAAAATGAGTCGTTGAAGCAAAAAACATCGGCCCCCTGACATGGTACACCTTTTCATCGTTGTTCTCCGTTGCGCTGATGCGGATTTTAGCCATTTTCCAGCCAAAATGCAGGGCACTCAGCAGTACGCCCACGATCACGCCCTTGGACAAATCATGCGTAGCCACCACGATGATCACCGTGACTACCATAATTAACGTATCTGCTTTCGGAACCTTGGCAATGTTTCGCAGCGATTTCCAATCCACGGTTCCGATACACACCATGAACATGACTCCCACCAATGCGCCCATTGGCACTTCCTTTACAACCCCGCCAAGCACGAGCAGCAGAAAGGCCAAGAATACCCCAGCCGTAAAAGTGGACAAACGCCCTCTTCCGCCTGAGCTGACATTAATGACGGATTGTCCGATCATGGCACAGCCACCCATACCACCAAAAAAGCCATTTACAAAGTTGGCAATCCCTTGTCCGCGGGCTTCCCGGTTTTTATTGCTTTTCGTTTCGGTCATTTCATCCAAAATACTGGCTGTCAGCAGCGATTCCAGCAGTCCAACCAGTGCCATCGTAAAGGAATACGGCAGCAAAATCCGCAAAGTGTGCCACGACCACTCAATTTGCGGCAAATGGAATGAAGGCAGCGAGCTGGTTAGTGTACCGATATCTCCTACTGTTTTCACATTCAATCCAAATACATACGTAATGATCGTCATGATGATGATTGCCGTCAATGGGGCAGGAATGCTTTTCACAAATCTCGGTAAAATATACACAATAAGTAGCGTCCCCGCTACCATCGCGTACATGATCCAATTAGCTCCATGAAAGTGGGTGAGTTGCGCCATAAAGACGAGGATGGCCAGCGCATTCACAAATCCGGTCATGACTGGCTGCGAAATAAAGCTGATAAAGCGACCTATTTTCAAAACACCCAGCAGCACTTGAATGATTCCTGCCAAAATGGTAGCTGCAAACAGATATTCCACGCCATGATCCTTCACCAGGCCAACGACCAGTACAGCTACGGCCCCGGTCGCTGCCGAGATCATCGCCGGACGTCCACCTGCAAAAGAGATGACAATTGCCATCGAGATGGAGGCGTACAGTCCGACCATGGGATTGACCCCTGCAATGATCGAGAAGGCAATCGCCTCGGGAATTAGTGCTAGCGCCACAGTCATGCCCGCAAGTATATCGGCCCGGATATTACCGAACCATTGTTGTCTAAGATTCATACTGTCTCGTTCCAGCCTCCTATATTTACAGAGAGTAGCGTGTTGACTCGCAACCCGTGTGTTTCGGGCATCCGTCCAGCTGCCAATCGCCAAGGCTCTCCTATCATTCAGCTCGTCTCTCTCAAACGAACCCGGTCCGTTACATTCAGTCCATCATTATAACGTAAGGAATTCGCAGAGACGAATGAGTTAAAAGGCTGTTTACAGAAAGAAATCATCTATTTCCTTGAAATATCGATCATTATCTTCATCTTATTCGTTTTCTTATAATTAAAATTTTCGCAATTACTAAGATTCTAACCTGCTAAAGTTTATCACCTTAACTTCATACTCAGACTCCGCGAACTGTAAATCTTGATCCGCCGTAACCAGTACCAATTGGTTTATAATAGCTGTCGCAAGAATCAATGCATCTGGGGTCTTGAGCTTTCTTGCAAACTTATCTTTTTGTTCTCTTCTGATACGCCCCGCTTTAACTGCGATCTCTGAATTAACTGCAATAAATTCCCCGCCAAGAAAAGGTATCGAATCTAAGTCAGTATCAGTGGGCAACCCGGCTATAAACTCGGACTGAGTTATAACAGAAAAGAAAATATTTTCTTTATCTTCCTCAGCTTGTCGTATCACTCTATCCAAAGATGAGTCAAGCCTATGAAGGGCAATAGCTGCATTCGTATCAAATAAATACCCCCTCTAATCCCAATCCTCTCTGGATTGTTTAACACTCTCTTCGATCTCAAGTAATTGCTCCTTACTTAGGCTGCCTCGGGAATTTAAAACAGCTTGCAACCCTTTCGGTAACGGGGACTCTAAATCAATAACCTCAGTTTCCCCCTGTTTATTTTCTATAGTAACTTTTGATGGTTCAAACCCAATATCACGAAGGAGACTTAGGAGACGTATTCGATGTATATCAGTTAATTTTTTTGCCACTAAAATCACTCCTTAGCAAAAGATTAGTTTCCAGTCATAGCTCGATTGATTCGTTTTCTTATATTTGAAATTTTCGCAATTCCTGTACAAGCTCCGATAGAGCTTCAGCAATCTCCGAGTCCGCATGGTGCTGAAGTAGGCTTTCAAAGTCAGGCAGTGCTTTCTTCAATAATCGATAGCTATAGTCATAATAACTCCAAAAAGCTACCGGATCATAACCGCGTGCTTCTTCCTCTTCCCACTCCAGTTCATCTTCTTCTGGATCGCTGTCTGCCGGCCATAGATATTTTTCGTCCAGCAGCATGGTTAGAGATTCCACAGACTTCTGTGAATCCTCCTGTGCATTTTCCATGTCCAATGCTCCAACAACCGCATGGTACAGTTCCAACTCACTCAGCGTGATATCATCCGAATTTCTCGTATGCATATTACGCAATAAGAAAAGTAACACCCATGGCGTAACCTGCCACAGTGTGCCTTGATGCTCTATCAGATCAGCAATTGCTGCGTACTCCCCGTTGGATATCAATTGTGGCAACTCCGTGCCCCTACCATAAGGAGTAGTCAGGCGGTGCCATGGCACATCTGCAATTAGGAGATTATTCATCTTATGTGTATCCATAACCCCTCCTTCCTGGTCGGTATCTAAAACCTTCCCGATTTAAAAATGGAATACAGTAAAAAGGCAACCATTAAGAGAGCTACAACAAAGCCGATTTCAATGGCAGGTACATTCCACAGCATGGTCGCCTGATGATTCAGCGATGAACCGATAATCAGTCCGACCATAATAATGCTGAACGCTAACAACACGATACTGAATGACAGGCGGTTGCTGATCTGATCCAGCCTGCGCAGAAGCATTTCCAGCTCCGGCACAGTAACCTCCAGCTTAAGCTTGCCCTTGCTGATAATCGAGGCCAAATGTCTCGCCTGTCCTGGCAGTTCCATCAGCGTCTCCACCAGCTCGGTTGCACCACCCAGCAGCTTGCCACGGATACGACGACCACTGAAGCGTTCCTTCAACAGCTTGTTACCAAAGGGCTCAGCCAAAGCAATAATACTGAGATCAGGGTCCAGATGCTCCACGACCCCCTCCAGTGTCAGCAACGCCTTGCCTAGCAACAGGACGTCCGACGGCAAACCAATCCGATGGCGCTGTGCTGCGCCAAACAGGTCGTTCAAAGCGTCACCAATACTGACCTGTGAGAAAGGAACGTCTGAGTAATCTTCGCGTATCTTGTCCAGATCGGCACGCAACGCATTCAGGTCAGTGTCTGGTTCGACCAGACCTAACCGTTCGATAGACCGAACCATGGCATCGGTATTTTTGCGCATCAGGGCAATAATGAGGGAAGCGAGATGATTCTTCATCTCTTCGCTCAGCCTTCCCGTCATACCAAAGTCCAAATAAGCGAGACTGCCATTTTTCAGAACGAGTAAATTCCCCGGATGGGGATCGGCATGAAAAAAACCCTCCATAAAAATTTGATGCAGCATGCTGTTCACCAGCCGCTGCGCCAGTTCTTTCAAGTTATATCCACGGCGTAATAGCTCTTCACGACTACCCAAGTGAGTTCCGTCTAGAAACTCCATGGTCAGTATACGGGAAGAGGTATGATCCCAGTATATTTTCGGAATATAGATATGTGGGTCCTGCTCAAATTGGAGCGCAATCTTCTCTGTGTTACGGGCTTCATGGTTGTAATCCAGCTCCTGAATGAGCGATCTCCCCAGCTCCTCTACCATCTGGCGAAGCTGATACCGCTCTACCCATTCCCAGCGCTTGGCTGCCATAGCGGTCAGTTCCCGCAAAATGTCCAAATCTCGCCGAATAATGCGATTAACGCCAGGACGCTGGATTTTAATGGCGACCATTTCGCCGCTGTGCAGCTTGCCCAAATGCACTTGCCCGATCGAAGCAGCGGCCAGCGGAACATCGTCAAAACGAACCAGTATGTCCTCTAATGACGTGTCCAGCTCCTGCTCTAGAATGCCACGCGCCGTTTCAGATGAAAACGGCGGTACCTGATCCTGAAGCTTAACCAGCTCACGGATAATAGGCTCCGGCAGCAGGTCAGCACGTGTGCTTGCCAACTGTCCAAGCTTGATGAATGCAGGCCCCAGATCCTCCAGCACAAGTCGAATCCGTTCACCTAGCGTTTTGGACTCGGGAGTTTCTCTCGTCAGCCACTTGCGAGGCAATGACAGCAGCTGGAACAGTCCCATTTCTTCCACCATATAGCCAAAGCCATGACGCGCCAGCGCCATGGCAATTTCCCGGTAACGACCGGCGTGCTTCATACGAACCGCCATTTTAATCCAGCCGGTTCGCTTCTTCAGCGTCGCTCGAACCCGTAAGCGCCGCCTTTTCTTTTTCCAGCTCCGCTACCTGTTTTTCCAACAATGCCACACGCTGCTCCAAACTTGTAACATCATTTTCGGTAGGTACTTCCAGCTCCTGCAAAATGCGGCTAACCTGTTCGCGGATCACTGTTTTGAATTGTCCCTGTTCCTCTGCCCCTCGTTCGATCAGACGATCGACCAGCGCTTTGGATTCCGAGGGCGCAAGTTCTCCCCGGTTTACGAGATCCTCGACGGCTTTCTCCACCTTTTCTTTGCTGACAACGGTGAGGCCCCACCCCAATGAGATGGCTTTTTTGAACAAATCGCTCATAATATATCCTCCCCTACCTGTGATTACCTATAGTATAACCTGAAAAGGGGAGCCGCATAAAGCTCGCAGCTCCCCTTCCTCAATGAATGGAATGATCTATGTTTAACCTGGAAAGCGTCCAGCCCACTTGGCAGCCTGAAGCAGCAGCTTGCGGTATCCCTCGTGCTGGAAGCTTGGCTGATTATGTCCAGGCATCAAATAAACGACCCGACCCAAGCCATAGGACAGTGACCATGCCGCCGGCCACCACTCGCCCTCGTGTTCATATTCCATCAGTAGTGTTTTTTCAGTGAATGGATCAAAGTCAAAACGATACGGTTCCTCTTGGATCTCAAACGGCTCGATTCCTTCCATAATCGGATGATCCGGCGCCGTTACTTTGAAGGAAAGCGGTCCGGCAGCCGGATGCCGCAAAAAACGCGCCCCCATTAATTGTGCAATTTCATACCGTCCTTGCAATGTGATTCCGTTATGCAGCACAAGCAATCCACCCCCGCCGCTAACATAGGACAGCAATCCTGCTGTTTGTTGAGGAGACAGGACCTCCTTGCGGCTATCACAGTACGAGATACATAGATCGAATGGGGTTAGATTTTCCTTGAGCAGCATTTTACGATTCTCACTGCATTGTACGGTCATCCAATCCTGTAAAATATGGCTAATCTCTTCGTCCACCCCTTGCAGCGGGTGAAACTCCGGATACGAATAATCTCCTAACAACAATGCTTTTCTTTTTTCCATGATAAATCCTCCTTGCCTGACTTGTATATAAGGACTTTAAAGGCGGGACCCGTGTCATTTATTCTTGTTTGTGGGGTCAAAACGCTCAGAAAATTCCGTTTGGCCCTCATCCATTTCCCATAACACCGCCATCATTGTCCGAGCTACGGCATATATAAATAATTCTACAGACGGCCTATTAAATCCTTTAGCAGAAGATTATAGCATATATGTTCGCTCGGGATAAACTTATTTAAAACTTATTCAAAATTTATAAATCTGAACGATGGCGATTCGGCCTGTTTATGGTATACTCGTAAGAAAAAAAGTGCGTCCATGCTTGATTAACAATAAAGGGCCGCTTTTTGTAAGAATTTATGCTTGCGGTTATAGAATTGATAAGAATTGCCTCAAACCTTATACATTCTATAAATCTTAAAAAACCGGGGAGGTTGCATGAATGAAAAGGACTGGAATGACCCGGCCCTTGGACAGCTTGGGGCGAATTGTGCTACCTAAAGAGTTGCGCATGACGATGGAGATTGACATCGGCGATCCATTAGAGTTTTTTATTGAAGACCAGACACTCATGCTCCGTAAGTACAAATCAACCAACTGTATTTTTTGCGGTGCGGTTGATACCAACACCTACTTTAAAGATCAGTTTATCTGCGATGAATGTGCAGCCTCGATGAAAACGGAAGATTTACTTCCGGTCACAGCGACTGAAACCCATTCACCCCCACTTAAGCAAAATATGCATATGAAAAAAATTTATCAGCGCACGGACGTTATTTTGGAGAAAATGAGAGAGCTTATGGAAGAACATCCAGCATCTTCACAAAAACAACTCGCCTCCATGCTTGGTGTGAGTCAGGGAAGGATTTCCCAACTGAAAAAGCTCATGTAAGCGAATCACCAAAAAAGTAATGTATACGCTTCCAAACTATGTAAGGTTTAAGTCTATTGATATTTAGAAAAGCCGGACCCTTTAGGGGAATCGGCTTTTTTTCGTTTTTATGAAGTAGTGGACTCGTTTGCAAAACTATTGACCGTAAGCCCGGCATTGTTCAACCCAGCGTGCTGCCGCTTTGGGAAGAGAAGCGAGATGAACATGCGTGTAGGCTGCCAAAAGGTTCCCTTTCGCATAGCCCTCGCTCTGGAGACCACGCATCCCCTTGGTTTGATAGGCATAGAAGTAGGGGGCGGATGATTCATCATAGTGCATGACAGAATAATGAAATTCATGTCCCCGAATTGTCTCTCCAGCCTCCAGCAGCAAGCAATCCTGCAAAGCGGTTGCTTCCCGGTATCCCAGTGCGGCCCGTTTCTCCTGCATGCGGACGTCCGACGGAATAACCCCGGCCATGTGATGGGCATTACCCATACGATCCGTAAGTGTCCGTGCCAGTACCATATAACCGCCGCATTCGGCGAATACTGGCATATCCCGGCTCACCGCGTTGCGGATATCTTCCAAAAAGCCTGTATTTGCAGCGATATCTGCGGCAAACTCTTCGGGGAAACCGCCGCCCAGATATAGGCCGCTTGCCTGCTCAGGTACGCGTTCTTCCGCCAGAGGACTGAAATAGACAATCTCCGCTCCCGCCTGACGTAGCAAATCCATATTTTCCGGGTAGTAAAAATTGAAAGCCGCGTCTCTGGCGACGGCGATGACGGGACGTTCCTCGGTATCAGCTTCATGCCCTGCTGATGGAAGCCAATCCGGGGAAAACAACGGTTGTGCGGGCAGAGACAACGGCGGAGCCGAATCTGCCAATGCCCGCAGTGCATCCAGATCCGTACCCACGCGGATCAGCTCTGCCGCCCGTTGGAAAAGCGGCTCCAGCTCGCCGCGTTCCACAGCAGGTACTAATCCCAGATGACGCTCGGGAATATCCAGCCCGTCATCACGCTTTAACCAGCCGAGCACGGGGATGCCGCACTCCTGCTCAATCGCCTTTTTGACGATGCCATAGTGCCCTTGGCTACCGCAGCGATTCACAATTACGCCCACAATGCGCAGCTTGGGCTCCAAGCGCTGAAAGCCGAGCACAATAGCGGCGGCGCTTCGTGCCATACTGCGCACGTCGACCACCAGCAATACAGGGCTGTCCGTCAGCATGGCGATCTCAGCGGTCGAGCCGGTGTTGCTGAGCGGGTCCTTGCCGTCATACAGCCCCATGACGCCTTCAATCACGGAAATATCCGCGCCTTCAGAAGCACGGATAAAGATTTCACGCACCGTATCTGGTGAGGTCATCCATGAATCCAGATTACGGGAAGAAGTACCGGTCGCGGCAGTATGATAGGTCGGATCAATATAATCCGGTCCGCACTTAAACCCCTGCACTCGCAGGCCGCTGGCGGCGAACGCCTTCATCAGCCCGAGGGTAACCGTCGTTTTGCCTGCACCGCTGCCTGTGCCAGCAACAACAATACGGCTTCTGCGCGTAGCGGCAGATGGATCAGACTGTACAGCAGCCTGCTTCATGACGTCAGTCATAGGAAACCCGCGCTACAGACAACGTCATATTGCCGCTTTTTTTCTTCTCCAGCAGCCAATGGTCTGCACCAGAAGACAACAAGGCTGAAGGTTCGCTGACCCCATATGCGCCAGTGTATTTGAAGACGGTTTCCGATGGATTGGGAAGCTGCACCGTATTCAGCTCTGACGGAGTATACGTCACCAGTTCCCAACCGTATTTGGCGCAAAGAGCAAGTAAGCCCTCTTCGTCCTTTTTCAGATCAATAGTGGCAATATTCCGTACGCTTTTCACGGACAAACGCAGCTCCTTCAAGGTGTCCAGCACACCCGCCTCCAGCTCCTCTAATGCAGTCCCACGGTTGCAGCCGATGCCAAGCACCAAGCTTTTCGGACGGTACAGCACGCCATTAGAAAGAAGCTGCTCCTCTTCCTCCGGCTCCAATAAACGGTCACTCACGACCAACGCGGCGTTAAATGGTTCTTGTAATGCTTCTGCCGTCGAAGCATATACCTTGATATGTACAGGTACAGGCTTGTCATAACGCCACCAGTTCCGTTCGCCTGTCTCTTGTATGAGCGCAACAGGCTCCTCGTTCACAACAGCGGCGCTCACAGGAGTGGCCTTGTCGAAGCTATCGACCACCCAACCCAATTCCCGACCAAACATGTCCACCGGAATCGTGCCCTGCACGTCTGATGCAGTCGTGATTACAGCACGTGCGCCTAGTACAGCCGCTACATGGCGGGTCAATTCATTGGCGCCACCCAAATGGCCAGACAATACGCTAATGACATGCTCGCCGCGATCATCAATGACAACTACCGCTGGGTCTACCTTTTTATCCACCAAAATTGGTGCAATCATACGAACTACTGCACCGAGAGAAATAAACAAAATAATACCGTTATATTGTTTAAATAAATCCGGCAAAATCAGCTTGACTGAGCCTTCGAACAACTGAATGCCACGCTCCTGCTCGTCGCCACGCTCAAACTTGGACATGTAATACACATCCGTGCCCGGAAAGCTGGCTCCCAAATTGCGAACCATTTCCACTCCATGCTTCGTGATCGCCACAGCGGCAAATGGATTACTCACCGGACTTCACTCCCTTCCGGTAGCCATGGGTGAACGACTTGTCGTACAGCTTGGAACGATGCGCATCCTTGTCCACCAGTCCCGGGTCCAGCGCCCAGCCTGCCAGAATCATGGCATGCATCGTAATGCCTGCTGCACGCAGATCAGCTGGCAATTGGGCAAGCGTCGTGCGTACGATCTTTTGATCCGGCCAGGTCGCCCGCTGTACAACCGCTACAGGCGTGTCCTCGCTCCAGCCTGCCGCCAGAAACTCAACAACTACCTTCTTCGCCAGCGTTGCGCTGAGGAATAAGGCCACTGTGCAGTGATGGGAAGCCAAATCACGCAGCTTTTCCCGATCTGGTACAGGTGTACGTCCTTCGGCACGCGTCAGAATGACGGTCTGCGTCAGGTCAGGCACAGTTAGCTCTGCACCCAACACGGCCGCAGAAGCAAAGACCGAGCTGACGCCCGGCACGATTTCGTATGCTACTCCGCGCTGCTTCAGCAACACCATTTGCTCCAAAATGGCACCGTACACTGCCGGATCGCCTGTATGTACGCGAGCTACACTGCGTCCAGCCTGCACAGCCTCGCTCATGATCTCGACCTGCCGCTCCAGGTCCATGCCTGAGCTTTGCAGTACCTGCGCCTCTGGTTTGGCCGTGGCAATCAACTCGTCGTTCACGAGTGAATCCGTGTACAATACCACATCGGCCGTGCGTAGAATCCGGGAGCCTTTGACAGTAATCAACTCCGGGTCGCCGGGACCTGCTCCTACAATATATACTTTGGGCTCCAACGTCATTTGCTCACCACCATTAAACTCAAATATTCAAGTTCCTGTCCGCGCAGCTCACGTGCGTTGCGCCATACCATTTCATAAGGAGAAGTGACCTTGGTAATGACAGAAGCACGGTCCCCAAGATGGAGTTCATCCAGCACATCCAAAATCAAATCCAGCACCTTGGCAACCTTGATAAACACGACCGTATCGTGATTCTCAATCGCCCGCTTCATCGCTTCCCGATCATCCGTAGCCGGAATAATACCGACCTGCTGATCTCCGTCTGCCAAAGGCAATTCCAGCGCTGCCGCCGCCCCCAACACAGACGAAATGCCCGGAATAGATACAATCGGCACCTCAGGATGGAGATCCTTCATGAGCCGTGCCAAATGAATAAAGGTACTGTACAGATTAGGGTCTCCCTCTGTGACAAAGGCTACATCCTTGCCTTGACTCAGTGCCTCCCAGCAAGCAACCACCGTTTTGTTCCATTCACGCTCCAGTACAACCGGGTCCTTGGTCATTGGAAAAATGAGTCCCAGCATCTCCTTTTCCTCCGGGTTGACGTACAACTCCACGATCTCGTGAGCATACGACTTACCTCCCCGGCGTTTCTTCGGATAAGCCACAACTGCACATTCCTGAATCATGCGATACGCCTTGACTGTAATCAGCTCGGGATCACCCGGCCCCACGCCTACGCCGTAAAGTGTTCCTGTTGCCGCTGTATTCATGCTGTCTCTCTCCCCCTCTTGAATTACCAGCTTACTCCCCTGCTACTTCATCAGCCACGTCCACCACCGGCTGTCCTGTAATAACATATATCGGATTGAGTCCATCAAAACGAGTCATATTCAAAATCGGCTTGCTACGCGCTGTTTGCAGTAACGTCACCGAAGTATCGAGTCCTGCTGCTTGCATCGCCTTCATACCGTCATGCAACGTCTCAATCGTTGCAGCATTCACTACAATTCGTCCATCCTTACGTAGACGGGAAGCACACAGACGAATCAGCTCAGCCAATTCTCCCCCGCTCCCACCGATAAACACCGCATCCGGGTCTGGCAGATCTTCCAATCCGGCAGGCGCTTTGGCATGAATGACCGGGAAATCGGTACGGAATTTGATTTTGTTTGCTTCGACATTAGCCAGATCGCCTTCATTCTTCTCAATGGCAAATACTTGCCCATACCTGGCCAGCCGCGCACATTCCACCGCTACAGAGCCGGAGCCTGCGCCGATATCCCATACGATGCTTCGTTCGGTCAGACGCAGCTCGGACAAGCTGAATACGCGTACTTCACGCTTCGTGATCAGCCCTTTTTCCGGCTTGCGCTGGTGAAATTCTGCATCCTCGAAGCCAAATCCCCGACGAATTGCAGGCACGTCTTCTCCCTTACGGCGGCGTAAAATAACCACATTCAATGGTTGGAACGTTCTCTGCGCCATCTCTTCCAGCGTATAATGCTGATACGCCTCATCCGGTCCGCCCAAATGCTCGCCGACAAAGGCATCATATTCCGTCATGCCATAATGCAGCAAATAGGCAGCGACTGTGGCGGGATGATTTCGGTCATCCGTTAGCAGCGCGACCTTGTTCTGTCCGTCGATCCGCTGCGCCAATCCGGTCATCGGACGGCCGTGTACGCTTTCCAGCACCGCATCCTGCCAGCTTTCACCGAGACGCGCAAACGCCAGCTGAACCGAGCTGAGATGCGGCAAAATATCCAGATGTTCAGCCCCCAGCTTGGCAGACAAATAACCTGCAATTCCAAAAAAAAGCGGATCGCCTGACGCAAGCACGACAATATCCTTGTCCTTGCGCAACCGTCCCAATTCTTCTACCACGGCAGATAAGCCGCTCTTTAATGTTCGTTTTTCCCCTGCGAATGCCTTGAAAAAGGCTAGCTGGCGTTCTCCACCAACCAGCAGGTCGGCACGCTCAATGTGCTCCAGCGTCTCCTGCGACAGACCTGCCGCTCCATTTTCACCGATACCAATGACACGAATCACTCTACTCACCGACTCTCGCCCTCCCCAGCACGTTCCCTTTCATCGTTACCAGTACCATTTCCACGACAATTCCACCACCTGCATGGTCCAGACAATGCTGACATCCATAGGTACACAGCTTTTCAAAAAAGCTCAGCGCATTCGCTTCGGTCATCATATCTGCCACCTGCGTAGCTGTATTCGCCTCTGCCACTGCCGCTGCAAGCGACTCGTCCACACCTGCTTCACGCGCGACCTCAGCCAAAAAGCCAAAGTCCACCGGTGCGCTCTTGGAGTGAACCATCATGACACCTTGAGCTACCTTCGACAGCTTGCCGGGCATACCGACGAGAATAATCTTTTTCATTCCCAGCCGTTTCCCGTGCTTAATGGCAAAGCCGACAAAATCCCCCATCTGAATAAAGGCCTCTTCCGTCAGCTGATCGTACATTTGCATGGCATATTTTTCACTGCTGCCACCTGTGGTCAGGACTATTTCCTGGCAGTTCATCGCTTGCGCAACCGATATGGCCTGCACGACACTGGCTTTATAAGCTGACGTGGAAAACGGAACGACCACTCCACGCGTGCCTAGTATGGAAATACCGCCAAGAATGCCAAGTCGCCCATTCAACGTTTTCTTGGCAATTTCTTCACCGTCCGGTACGCTGATGACGACACGGACACCTTTGGCCGATCCGTGCTCTTCAAGCACGCCTGTCACAGCCTCCGTAATCATCCGGCGCGGCACCGGATTAATCGCTGCTTCCCCGACAGGCACAGGCAGACCGGGCTTCGTTACCCGCCCCACGCCGATGCCACCGTCCAGCTCAATGCCCGGCTCCTCCCGCCAGCTAACAGAGGCGCTAATTCTCGCCTGATGCGTGGCATCTGGGTCATCGCCACCGTCCTTGATCGTCGTGCAGGAAGCTTCGTCCGCGTCCAACACAGGCTCAATCAGCTCAAACGCATGATCAAAGCCCGCGGGCAGCGATATCACTGCTTCCTTCGGCGGAATGCCCGTGATGAGCAGTTGTACCGCTCCTTTGGCCACTGCAGCCGCACAAGCTCCAGTCGTAAAGCCTGACCGCATCGGCTTGTCAGGTGCGGGAGCTTCACCGCTTTTCATCCGTTTGGGCCTGTCGACGGACGCCGCTTCCTTTTCCATGCCAATTCCTCCTTAACCTCTTCTGCTGATCATGTTCTAATTCATTTCATGATACAGCAAACGGACAACCGCATCTAGCGGACAGCCATTAAGGAGATCGCATTCAATGCTGCTACGACAATTGTACTGCCGCCCTTGCGTCCAATATTCGTAATGAACGGAATATCCAGCTTGCGCAGCTCGTCCTTGGATTCTGCCGCCGAGACGAAGCCTACGGGCATGCCAATTACCAGTCCGGGCTTAGCCGCTCCTTCTTTCACCAGACGAATTAACTCCAGCAACGCTGTCGGTGCATTGCCAATGGCATAGATACCGCCTTCGCCCGCCTGAATCGCTTTGCGCATGGAAATAATGGCGCGTGTCGTATTCAGCCTTTTCGCTTCTTCCATGACGTCAGGGTCAGATATGTACACATGCACATCCCCACCAAATTGACGGATACGATCCTTGCTCAGCCCCGCTTGAATCATTTGCACATCCGCCACTACCTGCTGTCCTGCACGAATCGCTGCAACCCCGGCTTCAATCGCTTTTGGATGAAACACCATACTGCGGCCCAGCTCAAAATCAGCAGATGCATGAATGACACGCTGTACAACGGGATATTGCTCTGCTGTAAAAGGATGCTCTCCCAGTTCTTCTGTGATCATCTCGAAGCTTTTGCCTTCAATCTCCTGCGGCTGTACCGTTAGCGGTTTGAAATCTGTTTTAAAATCCATCGTATCGACCACTCCCTTATGGAAAATCAGAAAATTAAATTAGCTTAGAACATTAAAGTTACCTATTGTTCCACTACGCAGTCGGATGGTGCTTCCCATCGCCACCGCCCCCGGATTCCTTGAATAAAACCTATGATCAGCGTAGAAATCCGGGGACAAAAGCGACCGCTACGCTTGTACAGCACCATTCCGACTACTCCGTTTTATGTTCATTTTTCAAGTTCGTCTTATATAGGGAAAATGACATTCATGTTAAGGAGTTACAAACACCTCTACACAAAAACTGCACATTTTAAGATGACTATATTTTAAATACACGCCAGAAATCGTTCTGAATTCATCGGATTGACTGGACCGACCAACTTCATAGGCTTATGTCTTAAAGCACAGACTCCTCTTTGTCTATACGCAGTGCGTCGATGACTCCGTCGAAATGATCAAATACTGTGCCAAATTCCACTTCCGGCCTGGAAATCAAAAGTACGTGAATCCCCAGCTCCAATGCAGATTGAACCTTTTCATCCACTGCTCCCGTGCGTCCGCTTTCCTTGGTGACCATCACGGTCGTGCCATAGTGCTTGTACAATGCTTCATTCATCTCGCGGGAAAAGGGTCCCTGCATGGCAATAATATTCTTTTGCTCCATGCCCAGTTCGCTGCATTTCTCCATATTGTCCAAGCGCGGCAGCATGCGTGCAACCAGACGAATCTCCGGGTCTCCGAGTAAATGCTTGGTGAACGTGCCGAGCGTCTTACTGCCTGTCGTAAGCATTACAGAGCCTTTGAGTTGCTTCGCTTCTAATGCGGCCTCTTCATAGGAAGACACGATGTGGAGCAACGGATGATTGTCATACACCAGTCCCGCCCGCTCGTAGCGAATATAAGGAACTCCAGATACGCGAGCGGCTGTCATCGCATTCGCATGTGCTTCTTCTGCAAAAGGATGACTGGCATCAACGACGGCCAGTATTCCCTGCTCCCGAATCATTGCACTCATTTCATCGGCTGTCATTCGGCCTGTACGTACGTCTAGTCCCACTTCGGACAAGCTGGCTGCCGCGCTTTCGGTTACGACCGAGGTCAATACGTTGAAGCCATTGTCACGGATTTGCAGCGCCAATTCCCGAGCGTCGCTCGTTCCGCATAGCATGAATATCATGAGCCCTTCACCTGCCCGCTTCCGTTCACTACAGATGGCGTATGTGAATGCTCGTGATGGTGATCATGGTCATCATGGCTGTGAGCATGGACATGCTCATGAGTGTGATCGTCGCTGTGTGTATGGTGATCATGATGATCGTGCTCATGTGCATGATGATGTTCATGGTCGTGCTCATGCTCATGATGGTGCTCATGATCGTGATGGTGATCGTGGTCATGATCGTGGTGATGATGGTGGTGCTCCTGCGCCTCCAGACGGAACTGGCAGTTATCACAATTTGCCGTAACCTTGCCAAACAAGCCTTCCTTAGCTCGCTCCAGCACCAGTTCAATCAATTGGGGATGGAAACCAAAATATCCGCCCATCTCCACTTGTAATGTAGGGTGAGCCTCGGCAAATTCCTGGGTCATTTCTCCGATGCGCTTAATCAGCACACCCGTGAACAGAAAATAGGGAAGCACGATAATCTTTTTGGCCCCCAATCGTACACAACGCTCCAATCCATCGGGAAAAGAAGGCTGCGTCACACCGATAAAGCTGCTCTCTACCCACGTATAAGAAAGCTGCTCCCACAGCATACGGGTGATTTTGAAAAAGTCACTGTTCGCATCTGGATCGCTACTTCCGCGTCCTAACACAAGTACCGCCGTTTCTTCGTCGGATACCTCGGGAAATGCCTCTACAGCGCTATTCATTCCCGCTGGAATCGCAACCGGACGGGCCTCTTTCAAGCGGCTTTGCAGAATGCTGACGATTTTCTCGTGAACACCAATCGGGCGTCCGTATACAAATTCCACCTGCGGATATTTTGCTTTTGCCCGATCAATAGCCATCGGAATATCAATTTTGGCATGTACCGCTGCGAACAAGATAATCGGAATAAGAACGACACGCGTCGCCCCTTTCTCCACACATGTTTGCATCCCTTCAGCAATGCTGGGACGTGCCAACTCCAAGAAACAGGTTTCCACGCACATATCCGGTACCCGGTCTGCCACTGCCTGTGCAAATTCCAGCAGCTCCTGGTTCCCCTCCGGGTCCCGACTTCCATGTCCAACCAACAATATTGCATCCACTGCTGTTTTTTCCTCCTCTTTAATAGGGATAACCTGCATGACGCCCTATTTTATATATATGCTTGTATCCAGTTCATCAGGCCTTCATTCCATTAATCACCACAAACCGCATTCACTTCTACCGTTGCTGGTGCATCTTCATGCCGGAAACCCGCAACGACGCCTACACGTTTAAAAAATTTATGAAAACGCTCATTCGGATGCCCTTTTTCCTTATATTCAGCAATGACGTTCTCCACGATATCAGTAATCTGATCACCCGGAATTCCTTCCGCTACGGGCTGAGCGGCATGAGCATTGCGACCGAATTTTTTGCCACCGAGGAAGAGGTCGTATCCTCCCTTGCGATAGACGATTCCGATATCCTCCAGCACCGCTCCATAGCAGGCCATACCGCATCCGTTCAAAGCAATACTCGTTTCCTTGGGTGCCTGTAATCCGCCAAGTACAACCTGTAGATGCTCAGCCACAGGCACAGCGTCATCCTTCTCCATATTGCAGAAGTCGCACGCCTTCACCTTAAACACATCGCCAATCGGCATGACAATGAATCGTTCATCCCGCAGCCGTCCGACCAGTTCCTCGGGGTCTGCACACGGCACGCGCAGCACGATCTGATGATCTGGCGAGTATTCCAGCTCGCCGTCATCACCCGCTACCTCGGCGAGCAGCGCCATCTGGCGAGCGGTGAACTTCTTGTTTCCCACACCCGGGGAAACACCCACCTCAAATAGCGCAGGCTTGCCAAAGCCGCCTGTCGCCATCCCGGACGCGGCCCCCGCTCCGGCCACCGCTGACGTTCCGGCGGTGCTCTCGGCGGTAGGCGCTTGCCCGCTCCAGCGAGCGTTGGCTACGCCAGGCAGCTTGCCGCCTACAGCGAGGCGGCTTAGTGCCTCTGCCGCCAGCGATGCCGGGGCTGCGCCGGTTTGCACAGCAGTCGTTGCCTGCACGGCAGCCATCGCTTGCGGGCGTGCCTGCGTCGCAACCGCAGCGCCGCTCGCGGAGGGTCCAGCGGGCGTAGTCGGGGCTGCGCTTGCCTGCGGTGTATCTTCTTGTGCGCCCAGCGACCACGGCTCCGCTTCCGTGCGGAGACGCTGGTGCGGCTTGAGTGCCTGCTCGGTCGCATCTAATGTGTATTTGCGCTGATATCCGCGCGGAGTCACGATCAAGCCGTCATACACCGTCGTCGAGGAATTGCCGATGATTACAGTCGTCAGCATCCCAATGTCATGGTTCAGCATATCTTCCAGCGTCGTTACAATAACTTGCTGACGTTCACGATAAGCACTTTTCACCAACCCGACTGGAGTTTGCGGATCGCGGTAACGCAGCAAAATGGACTGCGTCTCCACAATCTGGCGGGTACGCCGACCACTGCGCGGGTTGTATAATGCAATCACAAAATCGGCCGAAGCCGCTGCTTCTACGCGCTTCACAATCGTTTCCCATGGGGTCAGATGATCACTCAGACTGATCGTGCACGCATCATGCATAACTGGCGCCCCCAACAGTGAAGCACAGGACTGAATAGCCGAAATCCCCGGTACGACTTCTACCTCAACTCCGTCCTCGCGTCGCCAGCCTTTTTGCATCAGCACCTCATACACCAGCCCTGCCATACCATAGACTCCCGCATCTCCACTGGAAATGACAGCTACCTTCTTGCCCATCTCTGCTTGGCGAACCGCCTCCTGTGCACGGCTCACTTCCTCTGTCATTCCTGTGCGTACAATCTCCTGTCCGTTCAACAACGGACGGATCAAATCAACGTAGGTATTGTAGCCGATAATGACCTCACTTTCGGCCAGCGCATCCAGCGCCCGTTTTGTGATATGTTCCATATCTCCTGGTCCAAATCCAATCACCAGCAATTTTCCTAATGGGCTCATCGTGCTCCTCCTATTCATCCTTTTCAGGGCAGCTATGCTATCTATTTCAATGATTTATGTACATCGTGTAACTCGAAAAAACCCCATCCTGCCCGGATGGGGTTTCTATGTACGCATCTCTCATCAGACGAACAAACAGCGTAAGAAGACACTATTTGTCTTCCTCCAGCCTGCCGTTGTTTTCCATCTGACTGTTTACGCTTCAAACGCTGCTGCACGTTCATATCCACGCAAACCTCTAGCCAACATGGAAAAAGCAACGTGTGCCTGATTTCCTGATTTCGTACACCCATCCTCTCCGCGAAGGTTAACGGTGCATACAGATCAAGGTAGGTCTCCTGGCTTGGCATCAACGGATTCTTTCGTCTTCCCCGTTTTTCACGAGTGACCATTTTAAAAAATCCTCTTCCTTACAGTGGCGGGACCGCTCGGGATTTGCACCCGATTCCCTGTTACCCTTTGCTCAACCGCAAAGGCACCTTGTCTGTCCGCTATTTGATTATGGGTCTTATCATAACCTTGCCTCAATCAGTTGTGCAAGCATGAAAAACGCTTTATTTCAAGTTCTCTGCTTTATTTTTTAACATATGTAGCAATTCGTCCGGGTCCGCAGAGATACTTAATAACGCTGGATGCTCAGCCCCGGTAAACCCTTCTTGCACGCTATGACGCACCATTTCTACTAACGGGTCAAAATATCCATTCACATTCAGCAGCCCAATCGGCTTGCGATGAATCCCGATTTGCGCCCAGCACAATACCTCGAATAGCTCCTCGAAGGTTCCCAAGCCACCCGGAAGGGCGATAAACGCATCGGCCATCTCGCTCATTGCCGCTTTACGCTCATGCATGCTTGCTACCTCAATAAATTCGGTAACTCCCCGATGAATGATCTCTGCATCAAATAACAGGGTGGGCATAATGCCAGTGACCTGACCGTCACCCGCCAGCATTCCATCCGCCACCTCTCCCATCAGCCCCCTGCTAGAGCCACCATAGATCAGACGGATATGATGGCGAGCCATGGCTTCCCCCAGCTTGCCTGCAGCCTCAACATATACCGATGAATGTCCAGGTCTGGACCCGGCAAATACGCAAATAGAATTCATTAACGTCTCAGCTCCTGTCCTAAGTATCATGCATCGAAACTTATTCATTATATTAGATAAACATTTTCGCTATAACAAAAATCTTTGTCGATGCATGTCCAACAAAAAAAGATAAAGACCTCGTAGGCCCTTATCTTTATTTTACTCTGTATCCCAAAATATAAGTTCATTTTTTAGCATACTGCATTTATAATTTCTATCTCATTTCAATGACCATTCACGATCTTCAGACCACAGCCATGCACCGAATCGTTATGTTCAAAATATTTGCCCAGCTCCACCATCATCGCGCCCATGCGCTCTTCGGTTGGAAACACGACTCGATCAATCCCTTCTTCCACAATGGACTGTGCAGTCACCTTCCCTACGGATACAGCAATCACATCCTCACGAAAAGCTTCCAGTAACTCCTCGATTCGATTTTGCTCTCTGGCATATTGGGCCAAAAATCGGATTTGCGGACCACTTGTAAACGTAACAGCATCAACATTACGATGGATAACATCCTCCAGTAACGCCTGCAATTTTGCTTCCTCAGGTGGGATATGCTTATAAGGAAGTACCTGGCGGGTCACTGCCCCCTGCTCGTCCAGCCACTTTACCAACCGTGGAGCTGGATCGCCATGCAGTTGCAACAGTACTTCCTTCCCCTTCAGATCGTATGGGGCGAAAGCTCCTGTCAATCCGATCAAACTTCCGTCCTCGTCTCGTACTGCTGGCGTAAAGCCACGCTTTTTGAGTCCATTGACCGTCTTGTAGCCCCGCGCTGCAATGTTGGAAGATTGCAGCAACTCCATGATCTGTTCGGCCACGCCCATATCCTCTGCCATATCAAACAGGGCATCCAGCCCCATACCTGTCGTGAAGATGTACCAGTCCGGAGGGTGCTTCACCCACGATACAACAGCGTTGCGCAGCTCGATATCATCCAAAAAAACGGTGCCCTGGGCCGGGCGCTGTACTGGCTCACCCCCCATCTTCACAACTAGCAGCGCCATTTCTTCTGCTTTACGGGGACCAGCAAGAGCGACTCTCTTACCTGCCATGCGTTGTGCCATTCTGTTGCCTCCCTTGTAGAAGTCGTATTTCTTTCTACCAAGTATACAATCAGAGGGGTAAAAGACAAATAAGAATTACTTTTCCGATAAATACAGTAATCTTATAAGTGGTCGTGTCCTGTTCTGCCTCCATGCTGGCTTTCTTTCTGACTACTGCTATCCCGCTCTCCGTTAGATGCCTTATCATCTCCGCCTCTCCCTTTAGATTTGGGTCGGAGCAACATCCATAGCAACAAGGGCATGATAACAAAAAAAATGATCATCACCGCGGTCCACTCCCGGCTGAAATCATAAATTTGCACGATGTTGGAGAACAGCATAAACGAACAGACGTAACCCAACAAACCTACGGGCCAAACCATCAGACTTCCCCATGCATGGGCAAACATACGCTTTACTGCCAAACTGGTAACGTACAGGTCAACCCCAATCTTCGTAAGAAAGGTCGGTACAGTCAGTGCGGCCACGAACAAGTCGAACCGATCCAGAAAGTCCGTTAGCTGCAATTGACGCACTAGTTCATAGGATGGATAAAATAGCCGGGACAAGATAGGAACACCAATAACCAACTCCGACAGCAACATCAGCATAGTCAGAAATGCGGTTCCGAGCAAATGCCCATACCACGCACTACGCCCATTATAGCTCTTCCCAGAAATCACAAAGGGAACCATCATGATATCGGCCATATATCCCAGCATGCGCCAGCTGCCCTTGATCACTCCATCTACTTCCGGATGTAAATAGGGTCTCAGTACCGAAAAATCCATATTACGCCCGAAAAAAAGCGGCATGGTCAGCAGCGTCAGAATCAACAAAGGTACAAAAATCTCGGTCATATTCACGATGGTGCTTATTCCGCCTTTGGCCATAAACGCCAGAGTCAAAAGCAAAATAAGAGATACGACAACAATCGGAGTCAGCGGCAAAAGTACAACCTCCACCAAATCCGTGATAACTCTCAAATCCCGTGCAAAAATGATCAGAAATAAAATAAGGTAGACTGCAAGCAGCATACGTCCTAGCACAGGGTGAGAGCTCACCATGGCCTGCATCAGGTCCTGATCAGGAAAACGCCGCTTGAGTCTCAACATGGCCCAAATCGGCAAGCATAGCACGATAGCTGCAATTACACATGTCCAGTAGGCATGTTGATTCGCGTAATCTGCTGCCTGCGCCGGAGCATGTATAAGGGTAATAGCGACCTCCATCAATACACCAAGCAGCACGATTTGTCTGGTTGTGAACTGTCTCATGCAGGTACATCCTCCTTTTGCCCGCAGGCATCCATTACACGATTTACAACGTAGGGGGGAGCCACATGTCAATAAAACGGGCCAGCCATGTAGCCACATAAACAGTGCTCTTCGTTGATGTTCCGTAAATCCAGACACCAATGCTAATGACATACAATACGCGTGAGATCCAGCGATTGACGGCAGGCGCATCCCTAATACTTTTGCGGTCAATCAGATACATGAAGAGCATAGCCAGCAATAAAGGTAATAGAAATACTTTATTCATTCTGGATTTGCTCCTTTTTGACCCCGAATGGTTTGGTGACCGCACCGATATTTTCAATATGCACGACCGGATCTATAGTGACCTCCACCTTGGGATACAGTTGATCCCATTGAGGTTTAATCCGTTCCCATTCATCCGGATGACTCGTAATAATAGCCCGGCCCAAACCAAGTACGTCTGAGTGATATTTTTGCTGGATCACCTTGACACCCTCTCCCAGCTCCCTCTTAATTTCCTCGGCTGTCTGCTGTTCCAGCCACTTCAAATTTTCCTCGTTGGAAATATCGAAATCCGTCTCATTTTCCTTCACATTCCCGTTACAGTTCATATGAACGGTCATGCGAATATCGTTCCCACGAATATATGGCTTGATATGGACATTATTTTCGATGAGGTGTACAGATATGTAGCCTCTACCTTTGGGAGGGTGGATAAATATTTCTGTCTCCTTGGCTTGCTCCATACCCAAAAGCAGGAATCGACTGAGGTGGTTATCTATAATCCCTGTTAACCTGTCTTTCCGAAATACAGCTAGCCCATCGACCTGAATATTTGTCTTCTTGTCTTTAAGATTAGAGGGGCCATTCTTCACCAGAGACATCACCGGCACCACCGGGTCAATACCATCCAGCAGGACGGAATTTATCAGCAGCTTAACAGAACGAGGTTTTTTCATATAGGAATAGTTGAGCTCACGCACCATTTCTGCCGGATATTGCTCAATCGGGGCATCTGCCTGAAGCACTTCCATCGCTGATCCCTTCGTAATAACAACCAGGGAAGACAGACGGTTTTGCGGAATACGCGCCAGTACATCCATCATTTTGTTAATCCCTTCCCGCGCCAGCGTCTCACCGAACAGCAGCACCCGTCGATGGGAGTAATTCAGCGTTCGCGAAACCGCACGCTGTTCCTCGGTGCTTGCTCCCCGGAAGCTTGGGCCTGTTTTGGACTCCAGGTAGTAGGATTTCGTACCACTTGTACCTCCCCCTCCTCCTGTACTGCCCGAAGATCCAAGTTGTCCGGGTAAAGCGATTTGCATCGTTACCCGGTATTGATCGCCTTCTTTATCCAGACCCGTGCCCATCACAAAGGCCACATCGTTCACTTCACGGCGATCCCAGCATCCTCCCAAAAGAACAGAACAAAGCAGCAGACAACAGAGCACAGCCGCTTTACGTATTTGTTGTGCATCGGATTTGGGCTTCATCACCATCCCTCCTCGGTTGTAGGCGATCCATTCATCTTTTCCTTCGCTCGTTTGTTGTTGTCTTTACCAATCCAGGAAGGACGTTTAGTCATTTTCCACCAAGGCGCACGAACGACGATATCCTTTTGATCCATATGTTTGTATGGACTATATCCGCTCATATAAGGAACACCAAACGATGTTAGCTTGGTTAGATGCGTAGCAATCAGCGTTGTCGCAATAATGATCCCAAACAATCCGAATAATCCCGCCATCAGCATAATTGGAAATCGTAGCAGACGAACCGTGATGGCAAAGTTAAAACGCGGGATGGTAAACGACGCAATACCTGTGAGCGACACAATAATGACCATCGGGGCCGATACAATCCCTGCTTGTACAGAGGCCTGACCGATGACGAGCGCTCCAAGGATACTGACAGCCTGACCGACCGTTTTGGGGAGACGAATCCCCGCTTCTCGTAACGCTTCAAAGGAAATTTCCATCATTAGTGCTTCCACCAAAGCGGGGAAAGGGATAGACTCACGCGCTGCCGCAATACTCAAAATAAGCGTCGTCGGCAGCATATCATGATGATAGGTCGTCACCGCTACATATAATGCAGGCAGAAAGAGAGCCAATATGAGAAAAAGAAAACGAATCCAGCGCACCATATTACTGATAAAAAAGCGCTCGTAATAGTCTTCGCTCGCTTGCATCATCTGCCACATCGTGACTGGCCCAATCAGGGCAAAGGGCGTTCCGTCTACAAAAATAGCAAAACGTCCTTCCAATAATTGCGCAGTGACGGTATCCGGGCGTTCGGTGTATTCCATTTGCGGAAACGGCGAAAACGGGTGATCCTCAATCAGTTCCTCAATATATCCAGTCTCCAGAACACCATCAATTTTAATATCGCTAAGCCTTTTTTTAACATCCTCCACCAGTTTTGGATCTATGATCCCTTCAATATAAGTAAGGACGACGCTCGTTTGAGTTTCTGTTCCGATGGTCATGCTGTACATCTTGAGCTTGGAGGTTTTCAATTTGAAACGTAACAGTGCCGTATTGACGCGAAGTGTCTCTGTGAATCCTTCACGCGGTCCACGAATAACCGATTCGGTCTGCGGTTCCTCCACTCCACGGCGGACACCCCCCTTGGCGCTAAAAATATACGCACGAGGCGTGCCATCTACAAACAAGGCGGCATTGCCGTCCAGTATCGCTGCCGATACCATCTTCCATTCGTCCATCGTTTTGGTCTGGGACATGGAGATACGAGTTTCATCCAGCGGCTCCAATTTGCCGTTCACTTCAGGGTCCTTGAGCATCATGCCCAGAATGACAGGCCGCAGAATATGGTCCTGCAAATCCTCCGATTTTACCGTACCTTCAAAATAAGCCAATAACCCTTTGCGTTCAGGGGAAATCATGAGCTCTCGATAGACGATATCAGAGCAATCCTTGAAAATATCACGCAAAGCAATCAAATTGTCTTCCACACTGCTACGCAGCGGCTGTTCTAGCCATGAAGACTCAGGCAGTCCTTTAGGCACATTGAAATTTCGTGTCTTGCGGTCTGCGGCTGGAATCGCTCGCCGGCTCCACGGTGGCTTCGGCAACTTGGGAAAGCGCCCTTTCTTCATCGTTATTCCCCCTTTACGAATGAGCCGAACAGATAATATGACATATAGGATGTACCAGCCTGCAAAGGATTATGTATCCAATGAACTCAACATGTTGAACAGATAACAAAAAGGCCCTGCAATGATGCAGGGCCTTCGAAAATCCATTATAAATCTGAAAATTTATGATAAAGGAATGATTAATCTCCCCAATACTCCTCGGGATGGTATTCAATCTCAGAACTAGCTTTGAACGTAAGCTCATCTGTCTGATCATGATATTCCACGCTTTCCGGGGTGACGTAATACCAATGCTTCACCACGGGTCCATCGTCTACCGGCGTTACAAAACGAAATACGTTCAACTCCCCGCTATAACGCACAATCGCCTCCGCCGTCTCATGCGGCAGTCCTTGAAGCGTAAAGCGAAACACGCCGTCCGCCGATTCCAAATGGCAATCGAAAACCTGCTTGCGGCTGTCAGCAAAGCTACGTCCCGTGACGGCATGCTTGATCAGCCATGTTTCCTGCTGCGCCATTGTGCGCACCTCCTTTTAGGGCAAATCAATCAACATATAAAAAACAGAATCTTCTGCTTTCAGTGAGAGCTTCGGCTCCTGCTCAATACGAGCGGAATCGCGTCCTTGCAGAATATGTTCACCGTTCACACGCAGCGAGCCTTCGATGACGAATAGGAACACGCGCCGACCCTCGGCCTGTGTGAATTCTACTTGCTCTCCAGGCTGAAGCTTGCTTAAATAAATCGTTAAATCCTGATTGATTGCAGCTATTTCACCCTCTGTGCCTGGTACGCGCTTTCCGGCAACGACAGGCAGAAGCTGACCGTGAAGACGCTCAGGATTGAACGCTGTAGCCTCATATGACGGTTTCAGGCCTTTCGTATGCGGGCTAAACCACAATTGCAGTAGACTGACATCCTCCATTTGTGAAGCGTTGTGCTCCGTATGAATGATGCCGTGGCCAGCTGACATTCGCTGAATGCCTCCAAAACGGGTCACCGCTACATGTCCACGGTTGTCTTCATGACGCAATTCCCCATACAGCACAATCGAAACAATCTCCATATCACTGTGCGGATGCGCCCCAAAGCCCCGTCCCGGTGTGATGACATCGTCATTACAGACACGCATAGGACCAAACTCTGTATTGTTCTCATCCTGATACTCCGCGAATGAAAAGCTGTGACTCCCCCGCAGCCAGCCCTTATCGAAGCTGAATCGGGAAGCCGCCGGATATATTGTAAACATAATAGCCCTCCTTCAGGAAGAAAAATGAGATCAAATCCCTCTCATTGTACCCGAGCCCAAGCAATAAAGCTACGCCTCTGTCTGAGTGATAATCTCGTCTATAAAAGACTGCAAAGTACTGGTAACAAAGGCTTCCTTACGCCGGATAAACACCGTTGTTACTTCATTGTACGGCTCAGGCATCGCATGACCGCAGACAAGGCCTTGAGCCACCAGCCCGCTGATCGAAGATTCGGGAAAAACGGTCATTCCAATACCAGCCGCCACACTGCCGATAATTGTCTCAAATGTCCCAAACTCCATAATCTGCTTGGGAATAATCCCCTCCATCTTGAGCCAGGTTTCCAGCCGTCCCCGGTAGCCGCAACCTTTTTTATACAGCAGGAGTGGACGGGTTGTAAGATCCTCAACAGAAAAGTCATCTCCTTGGGATACGAGGACCAGCTTTTCCTGAAATACATCAAACTGTTCAATCAGCGGATGCTTCACCGGCCCGGTCACAAAAGCTCCATCCAGCCGCATTTCTGCAACCTCCTGCACCAGAGACTCTGTAACCCCGGCCTTGAGGGACAACTCGACATCCGGGTACTTGCTATAGTAAGCATGTAAAATGGCCGGGAGGGCAATGACAGTCTCCACAATGCCAATCTCCAGCACCCCCGAAGGTGCAGAGGTATTCTGAAACGCATGTTTCATTTCCTCGAATTGCGATAAAATGCTTTTCGTATATTGCAGCAGACGCTTGCCCTCGGCATTGAGGATCATTCCCCGCTTATGTCTATTAAATAAAGGCGTTTGCAGTTCCTTTTCGAGCAGCTTGATTCTGGCCGTTACATTGGACTGGACATAGCTAAGCTCGGCTGCAGCCTTGCTGACACTGCCATGCGCAGCCACCGTCTGGAAAATGTTTAAATCGTTCAGATCCACTACTGCTCCCCCTTATTGTGAAGGACAATGGGCCATCAAAATTGACGCGCCTTGTCACTTATTATCATTTTAAATGATCATAATGTTTATTTTCAATCATTTTACCAACAGCTTCCTATCCTTTATGATGTGTCCATAAGATATGTCCGCTGAGACCGGCAAGGAGGAGCTTTTGTACACCATGAACAGACAAATCATGACCGGATCTTTATTATGCCTAATCGCCAGTATGTCCTGGGGGGCGATGTTTCCGGTTTCGCACATTGCATTACAACATATCAATCCACTGTACTTTTCATTTTTGCGCTATTTATCGGTTACACTCATTTTAGTCGTGCTATTGTGGCTCAAAGAGGGACGGACTGCATTTCGCTTTGAGGGCAAGGGTAAGACGTTGTTATTCTTCGGGACCATGGGATTCACCATTTATAATATGGCCGTTTTCCAGGGGCAGCACGCGATGGGGGCAGCAGGTACTCTCGTAGCCTCTATAATGGAAGTTCTAATGCCGATGATTTCCATTGCGATGGTGTGGATCATGACCCGTAAAATGCCTCCGAAATATACACTAATCAGCATGGTGATTGCGCTGGCTGGGGCTTTACTAGTGATCACGAACGGAAAATGGACCTTTTTCACGCTTGCCGGACAACATTTACTGCCGCTGCTGCTTATTTTCGTAGGCGTCGTCGGATGGGTCGTATATTCCATGGGAGGCAGCCATTTTGCAGGATGGTCTACTCTTCGGTATTCAACTCTAACCTGCCTGCTCGGAACTCTCGTCTCCTTCGTAGTCGTCACATTTGCCTCTGCGTTCAACTGGATTGTGGTACCGGACTGGCAGGCTGTGTGGTCAGTTAAATACGAAATGAGCTTTATGATCCTGCTTCCAGGGCTAGCCGCCCTGCTTAGCTGGAATGCCGGAATCCGAAAGCTGTCTCCACTGAACGGAATTCTTTTTATTAACTTTGTACCGATTACCACGCTGGTACTCATGTACTTCCAAGGTTATGCTATTAGCCGTTTTGAACTATATGGTACAGTGTTAGTCATTTTCGCACTGATTCTGAACAATATGTTTCAGAGAAGTTCGCTGCGTCCTTCCGACAGCTCACGGGATGTCCGTTTCCGTCTGGATCGCCGCAAGTCCTTCCAACGTTAACTTCTAACCCTGCAAACCAAAAATTTGCTAAAAACATTAAAAAAGCGCCTGGATACAGAGTACAATCTCCTGTATCCGGGCGCTTTTTATCATTTCAGGATTTTGCGAAATCCTCATTTTAAGATTTTCCTTCAACCTGAAAACGTCCAACCAGTTCGCGCAATTCCTCTGCCATTTGGCTCAGGTCCGCTGTAGATGAAGCAATTTCCTCAATAGAAGCGAGCTGTTGCTCAGCTGCCGCTGAGATCGACTCGGTGTTGCTCGCTGCCTCGTCCGAAATGTGGGAAATATCGCTCATAATATCTACGACACCTACAGTCCCCCGTGCCATTTCCTGAGTCACTCCGGTAATGTCATTGATATGCTCCATAGCTCGTTCCACGGCCTGGCTGATTTCCGCAAAGGATTGCTCAGACGTGGTTACCGAATCAATGCCTTCCGTCACCCGTGTCCGCGCTTGATGCATAGCACCCAGAGCATGATTCATATCCACCTGCATCGCTTCAATGCGCTCCGAGATCAAAGTAGCCGATTTCGCTGATTCCTCAGCTAGCTTACGCACCTCCGTAGCGACCACTGCAAATCCCTTACCATGATCCCCAGCGCGTGCGGCCTCAATGGACGCATTCAGAGCTAACAGATTGGTCTGTTTAGCGATACCGGATATAACGCTGATAATATTCACGATTTCACCGGAGCGCTCATTCAGGGAGTCCATGGCTTGTCCGAGATCGTTAACGGTCTCGTCGATGTCATGCATCTTCTGTACAGCCTGCGTAGCAGCCTTGCTACCCTCCTGAGCCGACTCGGCGTTCATCTTCACATGTTCAGATACGCCCAGCATACGCTCGGATACGTTCGCTGCTTGCTGAGCAAGCTCCTCCATATGTACAGAGCCGTGCTTGACGCTCTGCACCTGACGTTCGCTGCCCACAGCTACTTCCTGGATAGCAATGGTGACATGCTCAATCGCTTGGGTCGTCTGATCTGCACCCGCAGCCAGCTCCTCCGCTGAAGAACTTACCCGATCTGTCGTTTCGTGTACGCTTCGAATCATCGTGCGCAAACTATCGACCATAGTTTGGAAGTGAGAAGACAATTCGCCTACCTCATCCGTTTTTCCAGTTTCCAAATCGCCCGTCAAATCTCCTTCACTGATTCGTTCTGCTGATTTTTGCAGCTTACGAATCGGTACCAGAACAGAACGGGTGATCAGGAAAATCGCGATAAGCGCAATCACCAATGAGGCAGCCAACACAAAAATGGTTACATAACGTATGGCAGCGGTGGCATCGCTAATCTCGGATTGATAGAAGGTACCTGCTATTTTCCAGCCGGTATCTTTATTCGTTACATAGTTCAGGTACTTCTCTTGGCCTTCATACACATATGTATACTGCCCGCTCTGCGCAGCATACATATCATTTATAAAGCTTGCATCAAGAGATGTACCCGGCTTAGCCGTAGGGTGGACTACAAATTTTTTCGTATGATCCAAAATGATGATATACCCCTCCTGGCCGACTTTGATGGAGGCCAATTTGCGTACACTTTCCAGATTTAGGGAAATCCCGATAACCCCGGACTGGTCGGAAAGCGTCTGAGATACCACCACAACAGGAATACCCGATGAATTGATGATAACAGGGGTGATCGCTACCTTACCGGGTTGCTTCATCGCTTCGATGTACCATGGCCGTGTGCGAGGATCAAATGTCCCTTCGTCCTCCTTGGGCACCCCCCGAATCATCAGCCCGTCCGGTGTTCCAACAAAAATATCCGTCGCATCTTCGTGCAAGCCCTTGTATTGAATCAGTTTGGGCTGAATCAATGGGCTGTTTCGACCATCTATCATTGAGGCGTCCAGACGCTCCGCCAAATACTTCGCATCTTTAATTTTACTGGCGATTGCATATTCAATAATCGAGTTAGCCGTCGCTACACCCTGATTTGCACTGCTGTAGAGCTGTTTTTCCATAGCATTATATGATGATTTATAGGTCGCAATGGAAATACTTAAGCTCGGAATCAGCAAAACAAGCAAAAAGCCTAAACTTAGCTTGTTCCTGAGTGTCCATATAGTTTTTCTCTTTCGCGTTGTTCCCATGTTTTTTCCCCTTTGCTCATAAAACGATATATTTGAATTACATTCAGTGTTAGTTATATCGGTTGAAAGTAACAAATGATTTACAATAAAATTTCACAAAGGAGAAAAACAAAAACCGCGCCCTATGAGACTAAGGACGCGGTTATATGAACATTTAGACCTGTACGTTACTGTTTTCAGCCTTTTTACGGCCAAATAACTGATCCACTGCCAGAAAACGTCCACCGACGAGCGCTTGCTGAAGGCTGGTGAACAGAATCAGCAGATCAAATTCAATCGAGCCAAAAGGCTGTCCTTTTTTAGCGGTTAGCAATACACCGATCATAACGATGGTCAATGCCGCTCCAGCCAGTCGTGTTCCGATACCCAGAACCAGTGCAATACCCCCAACCAGCTCAACCGTGGCGACCACAGGAGCCATCCAACCAGGGAGTCCGATGCTTTGGAAGAAGCCAGAGGTTCCGTCTAATCCCTGAAACTTTTGTGCACCGTGAACGATAAAAATAACCCCTGTAAAGATTCGTACCAACAACAATCCAATATTCATAAGCGTTTGATTCATTTGCTCATCTCCTTTTAAGTTGTATAAAAATCCTGTAACAAACTACATAGTGTAGTGTATTGCACATCAAGTATCGGGAGCGCGAAAAGCGCCACCCGTAGGAAACATCTTACCCAACTAGATTAGCGCCAGTGCGAACATAAGTGTCAGCATCACTAGCACATAGCTGGAAAACATAATCGAACGCCAAGGCATTTGAATGACAGGTTCTTGCTGAGGGTCTAAAATACGAGAGATACGATAATTAATGGACGTTTCTGCAAACGAGGAACAAGCGGCGGAGTTTACCAGGCGAGTATTGGCAGGCGTCATACTCAGAAGCTTGAGCAATGCGCTCCCAATCCCAACTGGTGAACCGGCTCGATGAATCGCTTCGTTATCAGCCAAAATTTCACGGGCCGTCTTATAATGATTGGTAATGTGACGCAGAACCGGCAAGTAAAATAGCTGTTTAGCACACACTTGCAGCAACCAGGTCTTCAACGGATCATAATGTTTCATATGATAGGCTTCATGGTATATGACCGCTTCTTCCTCGTGCTTGTCCAGTACGGACAATAGTGCAGAGGACAATACAATACGTGGCTTCCATAATCCCATGGTGAAGGCGGCTGGCTTAGGATAATCAATGACCCATATCCGATCGGTCCCGAGTTCACGATATCGCTCACCCAGTGCTTCGGTCAGCGGCAGGTCACGCATTCGGTGCAGTCTGCGAAAAGCTGCCCTGGTAGCCATACACTGTCTGACTGCTTCTCCTCCGGCGATAGTGAAGGTAACGAGAACCAGCCCGCTGAGCGCATCCACCATGTAGCCGATTCCGTAGTGCTGCAACAAGCTTCTGCATATTTGAAACACGTTATAATTCAATTTCCAGCCGAAAACATGCTGCCCGGCGTACATACCCATCTGTATAAGGGCGAAACCCGAAATCAAGGCGCCTGCTGTAAACAGTAATTTAGAACGTGTTTTCCACATCGTCTACATATCCTTTTTCCATTGTTTAATTTTTTGTTCCAGACGTTCGATCAACTTCGGATCGGCCACCTCCAGAGCATCAATCATATGATTGACAGCAAGCGGACCAAATTCATCAACCAATTCGTGACTCAGTCCCTTGGATTGCTCATCCATGAACTCATCCCTGCTTAATACTGGACGATATAAAGACGTTCTCCCACGTATACTCTTACTCAGTATTCCCTTTTCCACTAAACGGTTCATCACGGTCATTACCGTATTGAAGTTAAAGTCCCGATCCCCCTCCAACGCGGTCTGCACTTCTTTGATACTCCGATCCGAAGTGGACCATAAAATATCCATAATTTTGGCTTCCAGAGGTCCGAAAAATCGGTTAAGCCCGGTTTCGCCAGCTTTAAAATTCAGTCGTTTCATAAGAAGCACCTCACACTACCGATTGTAGTGTATATATCCGGATAAAGTCAACCGTCACACCTAATGTCAGTTTCTTCATGGAATCATATACAAACCGCCGAATGTCTCCATCCGGCGGAAATTCATCGGTATTCATAGCTTTTAGTTCAATCTGCCAATCTGTATCCTACACCTCTTACGGTTGCAATATATTCAGGTTCTGCAGGTCGATCATCCAGCTTCTTGCGCAAACTTTTGACATGCACATCTACAACGTTGCTGCCGCCTACAAAATCCGTCTCCCAGATATCGTGCATCATTTGCTCGCGGGAGATCACTTTGCCTTGAGCATCAATCAGCTTCAGCAGCAAATCGTATTCTGTTTTAGTCAGATTCAATTGACTCTCTTCTTTATATACCAGCATTTTATCTCGATCAATCCAGATGTCCTTGAATACCGTACGACGGCTGGCTTGCGCGGCCTGACGGGAAGCGGCAGGATGGCGTACAATCATCCGTTCAATGTCATGCACCATATGATTGGAAGCCAGCGGCCACACCAGCACCTCTTCTGAAGGAAGCAGCTCATGCGCATGTACAGACACCCGATCCTGAACCACATACATAACCGGTGTGTCTTTCATGTGTTCTACCTCGAGACGATTGCGGATATCCAGTAATTCACTCTGTGGTTCGGTGGCGGTCAAATCGTAAATCAACAGATCGCTTCCCAGATGACGCTGCACTTCAGGCTCCCAGCGATGAAAAACCATCACATCAAAACACGCATCTGACAACGTACGCACCAACCCATGAACTACACCCGGTACCGAACTGATCAGAATGATACGACGTGTAGTCGGACAATACAAAGGCTCATTGGAGGGAACGGTCTGCAACGTAGGTGTAGAGGGAGCTGCTAACATCGATGTCCAACTGCCCTTCACCCGTCTAGGCATGTCAGCCACTTTGAAACGATTCGTTATCTGATTCGCTTGCTTTGACATTCCTTACACACTCCTCCGAATACGACATGGGCATGGGCAATATTATACCCCGTTTCATGCGCAACCGTGTCAATCCAATCATGTGGGACTTCACTCATTACTTCATCTACTCGGCCGCATACCTGACAAATAATATGCTGATGATCGTCCATCCGTCCATCATAACGACTAGCAGCTTCCCCCAGCTTCAATTCACGGATTAATTCCTTATCCGTCAAATAACGTAGGGAATTATATACTGTTCCATAGGCCAGATTATATCCGCGCTCCATCAACCGATTCATAACATCAGCCGCAGTAGGATGATCGTGGGCTTCACGAACCACATCATATACCGCTTGGCGCTGCGAAGTTAAATTTAAAGTTCTCATACCGCATCTCCCTTAACCAACGCAGATTATATTAATTACAAAATTACAATCACAATAAAGATCAACTTAGAATAAGTATAAATCTTAATTTATTTCAAGTCAATGGGATCGGATAAATTGAACGGCTTTGCAACACAATGTATACATGGTACATCTCAGCCCATACACATTGGAGGAATATTTTATGAAAATACTGTGGATATTCATTCTCTTTATGATGCTTATGCTCGGCACCAATCTGCTAGTGAACTGGCTATTCGGTACTCATACCCCGTGGGAGCCCATGGCATTGGCTTTTAGTTCTATGCGGCCATCCGAATATATCGTCTTGGCAGGAATGCTGCTCGTATTCTTTGTAACCGTGGCAAAAAAACAAATTGAGTACGGATTTCGCTTCCTTTTTTCACGATGGTCCCGTTTTCTGAAAGTTTCCGCTTCTTCCTCGGGTTCTAACTCTGCTTCGATGCAAAAGAGCCGCCAAAAAGAGCAGCAAGGGAAAGATGTAAACAAATAACGGATGAATATAAATAAACGATAATCGGCCAAAAGCAAGGTGCTCAATCATGCTGGGTGTTTGTACCTGTGACCACAGTAAGACAATGATCCCGACAAAAAGTAGTGTTTTCCGGTAGGGGAGGTTAAAAATATCGGAGATCCCGAGCACCGCAGCATAGAAGAACAGGGCAATTTTAAAAAAATCGCCGATAATCATCGTCATCAGAACAATCACATCCAGACGCTGTAAATATTCTGAAAACTGTACATTCCCAAATGTGCTGAGTAAAGGAAAGATGGAGCGCTGTGCAATGTCAGTGCCCATAACAGCCACATTTAGTATTGCGGCTTCAGCTAAAACGAGACCACCTACGATAATGCCCGCATAGCCTGTTCTGGCCATCTGCGACGTTTTTTCCAAATGGGGCACGAACATCATAAAACAAATCATTTCTGCGTATGGAAATGCCAAATGTTCCCTAATGGCTGAATGAAGCACAGATTTAAAGCCATGCTCCATCACCGGCGTCAGCTCATGCAAATGAATGCTGTCCGATAAAATCAACAGTACATTCCCCACAAAAATGACGGTCACCACTGCAATAAGCATTATTTGTCCTGTTCGAGCTAATACTTCAAATCCTAACCAAAGGACATACATTACGCACAAAACCATAAGGAAGGCAACGACCAGGTTGGGCGTTTGCTCCAGTACGGAAATACGAATCAGCTCTGTCTCATCGCGCAAATTCCCACCTGTTAGAAATAAAAAAAACAAAATATATAATACTCCCATGACTGTTCCACATGTATGACCGACCAATTCTCTAGCATAGGTTGTGAGAGGCTTACCAGGGAACGTTTCAGCTGTGTAGCAGTACATTCGGAACAATACCATACCCAGAATCATAGCAACGAGTTGAATAATCCATGTGTCCCGCTGCATATAACTATCCATATTAATGGTGACTGCGTTCCCAATCAGAAAATGAAACATAAGAATGAGCAGTTGTCCGGTGCTGATGTATGTTTTGTTTTCAAGACGATGACTCACGAGGCATACCCCTTTCTTTTTTTGTTGCGGATCTTTTTCAGCCATGACACCATAAGCAACAAGAAAGGAAAAAACACAGCAAATACCGGAAACATCCATTTCAGTACAAACTCGCCTGTTGCAAGATGTTCTTGATAACCTTGGGTCATCAACACGCAAGAAACAAGCATGATAAGCCCAAACGGCAGGATCAGTTTATGGTACGAAACACGCAATACATCTTCAGCAGCCTTAACCGCTGCATAATAGAAAATAAAAATTTTAAAAAAATCAAAAATAATGACAGTCATGACCCCAATTACATCCACTCTATCGACGAAATCTGATATTTCGACCTTGCTGATCATAGAAAGCAGCGGGTAAGTGGCCCGTTTGAATACGTCCTCCCCAAGCACAACCACATTTGACAGTGTAACAAAAGACAGGATTGCGCCTCCCAACAATACAGCGGTGACCCCAACCCCGTTGGCACGGTAGCTTTTCTTTAATGTGGGAAGGATCATCGCAAACGTGACCATCTCACCGTATGGCAACATCAAGGCTTGTGAATAAACAACCTCCCATATCGGCTGCCAGCCATGCTGGGCAATAGGAAATATATTGCTCATATGAACAATACCTGACAATAAAATCATGATATTCGTAGCGCAGCCCAACAGCAGCAGCAAGAATAACAGCATAAGTCCCGTCCGGCCTGCGACCTCAATTCCCAAATGCATCACATACATGACAAGACCAATCATCAGGACACAGACGATAGTTAACGGCGTATGCTGTAATGTCCGATCGGCAATCAGTATTCCAGTATCTCGAAGATCGCGTGCTCCGCCGTAAAGAAAAAACACAATATATAAAAAGGCAAGCACGCTCCCAGCAGTTTTGCCTAGGAGCACCTTGCAGTACTGTGTCATGAGCAGGTCGGGAAAGTGGCGGTGAAGGCTGCCGTAGCATAGAAAAAGTAGGGCTCCCAAACCTGTGGCGATAAGAATAGCAATCCACGCATCCTTGCCCGCATCTCTTCCGGGAATAGACATCATGGACGTCCCCAACTCAAACAGCATCATCAGGGAAATCATCTCTTTTGCGTCGATTTGTATCTTTTTCAATGCCTTCCCTCCTTTCCCGATTTCACTAATTGGACTCTCCCTTCGAATAAGGGTTAGTCCGTGACTGTGTATGCTTCAGTACCGAAGTCACCTGAACACGAACGGTGCTTTCTGCAAAATAGCGGTTCCATTCAGGTGAGAGTTTTTTCCACTGTTCAGGATGGCTTTTCTCCAGTGCATGGCCTAGGCCGAGTACATCACTACGGCTACGCTGAACCTCCTTAACCGTTGAAGTAATCACTTTTTTTGTTTCCTCTCCCCACTGTTTCTGCAAGCTATACATAACCTCTGGACTTTTTAAGTCAATCGAGCACTCGGCTTCCTGAATCGTCCCGGTCTGCTCCAAATTAATAACAAAAACCGGCTTCCCTTGCTCGATCAGACTGTGTACATGGGTTTTAGAATACAAGGTTTCGATTCCAATGATTTCACCTTTTTTGCCGCAGCTCAACGCGGTTTCAGCACTTTTCACCTTGTTATTCACCATAGATAGTCCCAACGCTTGGTCATCGTCCAGCCATTGGATGAGACGATCCTTCTGGAACACTCCCATACCCTTGATGCTAACAATCGCTTCGGGCAAAATACTATCCACGTTAGCCTTAAGGTGGGCCTGCTCCAAATTACCTTCTACTTCTACACCAGTAAGGACAGGGCCACTACCTTTATTGGACATACTCCGGATAACATCGTCTAGACTCACTGCGTAATCCCCGGCGTACATACGCTGGGACGCTTCCAGCTTACCCGAGATATCATTAGCAGGAATACGACCGATGGCGGTCATGGATGCCAGTACGTTCTTGGCCGTTTCACCGCGTGCTACCAGCATTTTCATCGTTAGTCGGGGCTCCGCAGCCCTTTCCAAATAATCCAACGTATCCCCGATACCACGTCGAGCCAGCTTTTCTCCAAAAACGACAATCCTCGCATGGGCCAGAGAAACTACCCGCGGAATCTTCTGTGAAGCTTTGCGAATTACTTGAAAAAGGTTGCTTCCCTTTTGCTGATACAGCACGACTGGGGTATTTCCTCGGGCCTTAGCCCCGGCAATTTCATCCGCTACGATAATCTGTAGGGAAACCTCATAATCCGATTCCCCATCCGCATCAATGCCTATAGCCGCGACTACTGCCCGCTGGTTCAACTCCACTGAATCCCAGCAGCCAGAGAGAAGCGGCATGACTAGTAGCCCCACCAAACTCAGCACCCATATTCTCCATTTAAAGGTTACTGCGCTTCGTTCACTCCCCTTCTCCAGATACACCCTGAGCGCCCCCCTCCCGCATCGGTGAAGTTTTATCGGAAGGGGAAATCCCGCTTCCATCCTTCATTCGTGTCTGATTCGTTGATGTAATACTTTTAGGACGTTTCCGCATCATCCAAAACGGCATTCGCAATACGGCATCCTTTTGACTCTCCAGCACAAAAGGACTGAAAGGGGCCATGTAGGGCACCCCAAAGGAGCGAAGGCTGTTCATATGAGCGATCAGCGCAATGAGCCCCAATGTAATGCCATACAGTCCCATAAATGCAGCCAGCACCATAAAAACAAACCGGAACAGTCTCCCGGCTACCGCCATGTTATATGTCGGAATCGCGTAGCTGGCAATCCCCGTCAGCGCTACTACAATCGTGAGCAGCGGAGTGACAATTCCAGCCTCCACAGCCGCTTGTCCCAATACAAGCGCACCGATAACGGATACCGTTTGTCCGCCCACACGGGGCATTCGAATACCTGCTTCTCGCAAGATTTCAAAGGTGATTTCCAGAATAAACGCCTCCAGAAATGCCGGAAAAGGAACGGATTCCCGCTGCGCTAGTATGCTGATGAGCAGTGGGGTTGGTATCATTTCATAATGATAAGTGGTTAAAGCGATGTAGAGAGAAGGCCCCAAAATCAGAATAATAAAGCTGATATATCGGATGAGTCGGACGACAGTCGCCATGTCGTAACGTTCCGAATAATCGGAAGAACTTTGAAAAAATTGAGCAAATACAGTAGGCATCACCAGTACAAATGGATTTCCATCCACAATGAGTGCCACCCGACCCTCCATAATGTTGCTGCTAATTGTATCTGGTCTTTCTGAGTTGTAAATTGTCGGAAATGGTGTGAGATTTTGATCCTGTATCATCTCTTCTACCATGCCTGACTCAAATATGGCGTCAATATTGATGGCTTTTATCCGTTCGCGAACTTCATCTACAACACTTGAATCTGCAATATTCTTCATATATAGTATGGCCACATTCGTGAGGGACGTACTTCCCACTTTGAACATCTCCATCGTAAGATCGGAGCTTTTAATCCGCCGACGTACAAGAGAGATGTTCGTGAACAGGGATTCCACAAATCCGTCCTTCGGCCCCTGGACGACAGACTGTGTGGAGGGCTCGTTAACCGCCCGCGTCTCTCCTCCACGTGTGCCGCATGCGATGGTTTTTATACAGCCTTCCAGTAAAATGATCGTATCTCCCATCAAGAGTTGTTCCATCATGGAATTCCAATCATCGCACTCCTTCACTTCACCCAGTTCCAGCGCGTGAGCCTGTATTTGATTGTAAAGCTCTTCTGCACTTTCCACCTCAGCAGCCACCTCGGCAGATGGGCGGCTAAGCAATGATTTCATGACGAGTTCATTCACCGTATCCGTCTTGACCATACTATCTAGAAATACAATAGCGGCGGGCACATCCGCCTTTAGTCCGACATTAAAACGACGAATCAAGAAGTCTGGGCTGTTTGACGTCGACTCCTTAATTTGCTGCAAGTTGGTATCCACATGAGCCTCGATCTTTAAAGAACGTGAAGAATTTTCATTATTCTTGTCCGCACCCGACTTTTTATTATGTTTGCGATAGGGATAGCGAATCATGAGCAAACCTCATCTCCAGTAAGGCAGCAATAGATACCGCCCATTTTTCCTTATTCTTGTATCTTTGGAGTATGCTCAATCTATTCCCAGTTATGCACCAAACACATGAACGAAACGTTATAAGCGCATCAGCGTAATAAATTTCAATAAATTCTTCATTTTCAAGCTTAATGTCAGTTTTTTTGATAAAATGAAGAAATATGCCTCTCGGGAGGGTTAGCATCTTGTTCAGTACGTTTTTTGTAAATACCTGTATCCTTGTCACCTTTTTGTACATAACTGGCCTCATATCACAAAGATATAAAATCCGTCTGCACACCTTGAAGCGTAAGATACATTGGATCGGAGGCGGCCTTTTTGGGTGCTATGGAATTGTTATGATGTACTATTCAATTCCAGTAGGATTTAATACGATTGCCGATCTTCGTCATTTGGCCATCGTAGCTACCGCAACGTACATCGGCGCCCCAGCAACGCTCATGGCTACCCTATTTATATGTGTAGGTAGATTATTGCTGTTTGGTATCAACACTCAAGCCATCGTAGGCGCTATTTTTATGATGCTCGTTGGGCTGGGGTGCGCTTTATTGTCACATCTGTCCTGGTCACGTTTACCCAAGCTGATGATTATGAACGTTTTTGCTATGGGCATTATATTCTGTTCCCTTATGATTAATTTGAAGAATCTTGATGATGTTCTGCACGTTTATCCGCTCCAATTATTCATATCCATGATCGGCGGATGTCTTCTGTACCTCATTGCTGAATCTATCAACACATCCAATGAGCTATTACTTCGACTGGAGCATACCTCCTACACAGACCATCTCACTAATTTAAGCAACAGAAGACAGCTTGAGTTTTCATTGGAAGAGAAGCTCCCTCAAGCTCGTCAACGTCATGAGCACTTATCTGTACTGGTGTTGGATATTGATCACTTCAAGGAAGTCAACGACACCTATGGGCATGCGGCAGGAGATGCAGTGCTGCGCCAGCTTGGGCAGATTCTAATGGAAAAATGTCGTCCTAATGATGTAGTCACCCGCAGCGGGGGGGAAGAATTCACCGTGCTTTTGCCAAATTGTGCTTTTCGGCAAGCGTTGCGAATAGCTAATCAGATTCTTAGTGGAGTAAATCAGCACGAGTTTATTTTAGCGGATGGTCTTGTTCTTAAGGTCACGGTGTCCATCGGTGTGACGACATTTCCTGGTACCGGGGAAGATATGTCCGGGGCAGCCCTGTTGGAGCAGGCAGATAAAGCACTATACGAAGCTAAAAATGCAGGACGTAACCGGGTTTGCTCATATGAAACATAATTTGAGGCATGACCATTTCATAGAAATAGCCGATACAACCCTCTTTTGAGAGTCGTATCGGCTATTATCATTTTGAATCTTCATTATGATTGCATTTTCCCACCACGAGTGATGTACGATTGGCAAGCGAAGCCAGCGTATGGGACCCCCATACTTCCAGCATACATCGTTCGCTCTCGGCTAAAATTTCGGATACGGCTATCGCCAACTCCTCACAAAAAGGATTGGTTTCCGGTTCATGCATCATACCCGGGAAAATCGGATCACATATTTCAATGGCGTGGTATATATCAGCAAGTGTAATATGGTCGGCCGAACGGGTAAGCACATAGCCTCCCTCACGACCTTCGCGTGCTGCAATCAAATCTGCCTGTACAAGTCGCGTCAGCACCCTGCGCACCAAAGTGACTTCGCAGTCAATGGAACGGGCAATAGAACCGCTGGCACAGAGTTCTCCGTGCTTTTCCAAATAGACAAGCGCCTTTACCGCCACCCCAAGCCATTTGGGCGTTGCGGTGCGTAGTCGTTTTTCACTATTCAAATGAGATGACACCCCTAAGCTGTAGAAACTTCGTTGAATGCATTGTACGTGATGTCAGAAGTAAGTTCAAGCCTGAAAGCCGGAATCCTCTGTAGCATTAGCGCCCAAAGTAAAATGAGCTAGCCGCACTTCCCCGCTCAACAACAGGTATACATCACGTGTGCCAGAGACTGAATGTACCGCTTCCGAAAGCGTAACCCATGCTTGCGCCCCTCCTGTATTGCCCACGTTCACACGTGCCACAGCTTCGCTGTCCGGTGCATCCAAACGCAACTCAATTGTGGCATCGCTACTGTTGCATGACACGCGACACTGAAGCTCGACCACACTCACCGTATCCATGTCTACGCCATGAAAGGCAATCCAACCGGAACGTTGAGGTGTGCGCGGACGTACACAGGCCTCCCTTTGCTCCTTGCTTTCATCCAGTACGATGTCGGAGCAATTATCAAAGTTTTCAGCGCGGATACTTCGTCCAGCTTGGCGTGGTGGAATAACTTCGCCACGAACGTACACAGGGTGCTCCAACCGGATATCCGCTGAGGAAGCGCCTGCCAGCAGTGTATATTCACCCGATTCAACGCAATAGCAATCCCGTGTAACATCCCAAATCGCCCAATCCTTCATCCGAATCGTAAAGGAAACCGTTCGCGTCTCACCTGCCTCTAAGCGAATACGTTGAAAACCGCACAATGTCTTCAATGGTCGCTTTACTCGTGAGGCACCAGGCCGTACATAGAGTTGTACAACCTCTTCACCAGCAGCTACGCCCCTATTCGTCACCTCTACCCACACCTGGAGCGTATCCACAGCATCCAGTGCAGCAATAGATTTTACGCTATCCTTTGGGACATCCGTACGCAGGTCATTATATTCAAAAGGCGAATACGTCAATCCATGGCCAAACGGATACAAGGATTCACCTTCAAAATATTGATAGGTACGACCGCCGCGAATAATATCGTAATCTTTGATGTCGCCCAATTGATCCTCGCTCTGAACCCAGGTCATGTTCAAACGCCCCGCTGGCGCGTAGTCTCCAAATAACACATCCGCTATTGCTGTACCCTGCTCTTGTCCCGCATGAGACGTGTATACGATCGCTGGAATATGCTCCTGAACCCAAGGGATGGCAAATGAATAGCTGCCCGTCAGAACCACAATCGTATTCGGATTGACGCGATACACTTCCTCGATAAGCCGTTGCTGGGAAGCTGCCAGTTCCAAGCCTGGACGGTCATTCTCTTCCTTTCCATTGATGAGCGGGTGATTTCCAACAAATACAATTGCTGTATCTGCCGCTTGCGCAGCGGCTATCGCTTCCGCTAAACCATCTGACACCGTCTCTACCTGGAATGTTTGGCTCTGTCCTAAAACTGTCGAGGCGTTACTCTCTACAGCGTTAAGTGCAAATTTTTCAGCCTCCACTACCTTTAATGAGCCCTCCGTTCCGGCAATCACTGGTTTGCCATTCCATGTTGTCCACAGATGCTCTCCTTGTCCAACAGGAGTCAGCCCAAAGACCTCTTTGACATACCAGCCATACGCTTCATCAGCTGTAACACGGAGCGTTTCCTCATCACTCGTCACGTAAGTACCCAGATGCTCATCATGTAACGTCACACTGCCATAGCCCCAATCCGTCATGGTCAATACTGTGGGCTCTCCATCCTGGGACAGGCGCATCTCACCGGAAGAATCGACTGTGAGCTTCGCTCCGTCATTCACCGCCGTCAAGATCACGCGTTTCTTACCGTCACGGTACACGACGCGTTCCTTTGCGTCCTTGCCTTCCAGCTTGGCACGAATCGCCTCCAGCGGTGTAACCCGGTAGGGCAGCGTACCGGAATACCAGTCGCGGTACACCTCATTGCCATGCGTACCAATGACCGCTACTTTGCCGCACCGGGCAGGGTTCAAAGGCAAGAGTTCATGCTCATTTTTAAGCAATACGATCTGCTCCCTCGCCGCACGCAACGACAATTCACGGGCTTGCTCTGTCAGGAGAGCTTCCTCTCCGATTGAGGCATAAGGATTGTCTGCCGCCGGATCAAATTCCCCCAAACGAAAACGGACACGGAACGTATGGAACAATGCCCGATCCAGGTCTTCTTCTTGTAGCGTTCCTTGCGCCAAAGCTTCTCGAATCGCCTGCTTGGAGAGCTCTGCATCATCTGTAATGCTGTCAATTCCCGCCCGAATAGATTCGGCCACGCCAGGCGTATGGGAATCGTAATACTGATGATCGTTGACAATCCCCATGACATCACCCGCATCACTTACGACAAAGCCGTCCATCCCCCATTCGCCCCTGACAATATCGTTAACCCCATGATATAACGTAGCAGGCGTTCCATTAATCAGGTTGTAAGAAGTCATCATCGACTGGGCGCCGCCTTCTGTAAAAGGCTTCTCAAAGGCTCTTAAGTAATATTCTCGCAGATTTCGTGGGTCTATACTGGAGGAGCCGATTCCCCGGTCCACTTCATTGTTGTTACCCAGAAAATGTTTTAAAGTGGCAACCGCTTTCAAATATACCGGATGATCCCCCTGTATCCCCTTGACTAACTCCTTTGACAACTCTCCCGTCAAATACGGATCTTCGCCGTAAGCTTCCTCATTGCGTCCCCATCTCGGGTCACGCTCCATATCCACCGTAGGTGCCCACAGGGTCAGACCGTTTAATTTTGGATCACGACGATAGTAAACACGTGCCTCATCTGCGATAACAGAGCCGATGAGGCGCATTAATTCCGTATCCCAAGTACATGCCAATCCTACAGGCTGAGGAAATGAAGTCGCCTCACCTAACCACGCTATCCCGTGTGCCGCTTCCGTACCGTGCTTATAAGCTGCGACTCCCAATCGGTCAATGGCCGGCTGGTATTGCAACATGGATTCAACCTTTTCCTCCAAGGTTAGTCGCGAAACGAGATCCCGTACACGCTCATCCAGATGAATCTTCGGATCTTGAAATAAATATTCGATACCCGTTGTTTCATGACTCATATCCGTCATCTCCTTAGCTTAATTAAGATGATAAAAAGTACTTTTATGAAAGCGTTTTAATATATCATAGCTAAAAAGGGGTACCCCGGCAACAATACCGAAAACATCCTATACTGTTTGAAAGAGAGACCGCAGCATAAAGACAAAAAAAGTTGTATTTTACCTTCAATATACAAAGCTAAAAATAATATTTTTTGGTATAATCAGGATATATCACTGAAGGAGGAAGCGCTAATGAAAAATACCGGAATGACAAGGCCTCTGGATCAATTGGGGCGGATTGTACTCCCTAAGGAAATGCGCACTACAATGGATATCAATATCGGTGATTCACTTGAATTTTTCGTAGATGAAGAAGGGTTTGTACTAAGAAAATACACCGGTGTCTCCTGCAAATTTTGCGGCGCAGTGGATCATTTAACTTATTTTCGCGACAGCTTTATTTGCGCAGAGTGCATCCAGGTATTAAAGACCGATGAAAATGTGCATGCCACAAGCACCGATGCTATCCAGGCTCAAGAAGATTCTAAGCCGACCCGAACCAATACAACCTGGCAACCCAAGCAATCTAGAGTGCAGCAAGGTGAAATGGTAAAAAAGCTACGCAAGCTGATTCAGGAACACCCGAATCTGCCACAAAAAGTATATGCCGAAATGCTAGATATTTCCCAAGGCCGGGTGTCCCAGTTGAAAAAGCTACTCTAAACCTTCCCAAAACAATATCCCAAGATCATATACTATGTACTCGCAAGCCTATCATTTTCATCGCAACTACGATGGCCAGATATAGAGTAAGATACATATCCGTGGATGTGTCCCTTACTCTGTATCTGGCTTTTTTATACCGCCCACTCCTATCAATGTGACAATAGTCACATACTCTCAATGTTTACGTATATACAATATATAGATCGAAACAATTGGTTAACACAAGATATCATCAATATGTTGTTTTTGTGAAAAATATATATATTTTACTATATGGAGGGTTTTACGATGAAGGTGCTGGAGGAACATCAATTATACGACATCGGCGAGCGGGTCATTGGGGCACAAGATCTGGACATGCTGCGGGAGAATGCGAATTTGAATGGAGAATCGTTCAGCGGCAAAATGAGCAAGCTTGGGTCCGAGTATGCCAAATGGTATGCGCGCCTGCGGGTACTTCCGCCTGAACTGACGAACGCGATTGACCACGGATATGTATATGTTCACGATTTGGACCAATATGCGCTCGGAACTACAAATTGTATCTTTATCCCGTTTGGTCGTTTACTGCGAGACGGCTTCAATACAGGCAACGGCTCTGTGCGCACACCGCAAACGATTATGTCCGCTATGGCACTGGTCGCCATTATTTTCCAATCTCAGCAAAATAGCCAATTCGGAGGTGTCTCCGCCAATAAAATAGATTGGGACCTTGCCCCATACGTTGCCCGGTCCTTCCGCAAGCATCTGCGCAAGGGACTTCGGTTGTTCGAGGAAGAGATAGAATCCCATCTGTCTGACGACGAACTACATATGGCCAATCCCCATTTGCAAGAAGTCTGCCCTCGTTCATACGCATTCGCACGCGAAGAAACGGAAACGGAAACCCGGCAGGCTGCTGAATCGCTCATTCATAACCTGAACACCATGAGCAGTCGGGCGGGTGGACAGATTCCATTCACTTCACTGAATTACGGAATGTGCACGTCTGCTGAAGGACGGCTTGTTACTCAATCGCTGCTGGAGGCCACTATTCGCGGCTTGGGCAGCGGGGAAACTCCTATTTTTCCGCAGCATATTTTCCAATGCAAAGAGGGAATCAACCAGGCAGAAGGCGACATCAATTATGATTTGTTCTTACGGGCAGTAGAATGCTCTAGCAGACGGATGTATCCCAATTTTGTGAATGTGGATGCCACCTTCAACTTGCCTTTTTACCGTGCTGATGACCCGGATACCATTATAGCGACAATGGGTTGCCGTACCCGCACCATTTCTGACCGTTTCGGTAGAAACCGGCAGAGTGGCAAGGGAAATCTCTCCTTCAATACCATTAATCTGGTGCGGCTTGGCATTGAGTATGGTATTTGCACAGGCAAACGCCTGACACCTGACCGTGATCGCTTTGATGCGAGACTGGAAGAAGTTATGCGCATTGCGGTGGATGGCCTAATCCATCGCTATCAAATCCAGACCAGCCAACCGGCCAAAGCCTCGGACTTTATGATGCGCGAAGGGGTATGGGAAGGTGGAGAACAACTGGCGCCAGATGATAAGGTGGGAAGCGTACTAAAGCACGGTACGCTTTCGATCGGGTTCATCGGGCTGGCTGAGTGCATGAAGGCACTATACGGGAAACACCACGGGGAGGATGATTTCGTATACCGCGAGGCACAGCGAATCATCACTTCCATGCGCGTGTATTGCGATCGAATGAGTGAATATCACAATTTAAATATTACATTGTTCGCTACGCCTGCCGAAGGTCTGTCGGGCAAGTTCACATTGCTGGATCAACGTGATTTCGGGATTATCCCTGAGGTAAATGATCGAGAATATTACACGAATTCTTTTCATATTCCCGTGTATTATACGCTCCCGGCTGCTCGTAAAATCAGCTTGGAAGCTCCGTTCCATAACCTCTGCAACGCTGGTGCGATTTCATACATCGAGCTGGATGGTAACGCGCGGAATAACCCGGATGCGTTTCTTAAAATTGTTCAGTACGCACTGCATCAGAACATCGGCTATTTCTCTATCAACCACCCGGTGGATCGTTGTACGGAATGTGGTTATGAAGGGATTATCGGGACAAGCTGCCCCCAATGCGGCACAGATGAGGAGCATACACACTTTCAGCGCTTACGTCGGGTAACCGGATATCTGACAGGAGATTATACCGTTCGCTTTAATGCTGCAAAACAGGCAGAAGTTCGAGACCGGGTGAAACATAAGTGAATTTGTGTGGCTACATTCCGGAATCTCTGAACGAAGGATACGGCCTGCGCACTGTCGTGTTTATTAGCGGTTGCCGTCATGCCTGTCCCGGATGCTTTAATCCAGCGTCGTGGAGCTTCCGTGCAGGTGAGCCATTTACACCCCAACGACAACAGGAAGTCATTCGTGACATCATGGATAATCCGTTGTTGGACGGACTGACTCTCTGCGGGGGAGATCCGTTTTTCTCAGCAGCAGAATGCTCGCAATTTGTGCGTGACTTCCGCGAGGCCTGTCCCGACCGAACCGTGTGGGCTTATACTGGCTTTGTCTATGAAGATTTACTCACAGATCAGGAGCGACAGGAGCTAGCGCTTTTGTGCGATGTGATTGTGGATGGTCGTTTTGTAGAACAGCAAAAGGACCTGACCCTTCCCTTCCGGGGCAGTCGCAACCAGCGTCTGGTAGATGTAAAAGCCAGTATTCAGGCAGGCTATACCGTTTCATTGGCTTAACGCGAAGTTTACCCGGCAAGATGCTATATATCTAAGACAAGTCCCCATCATGGGTAAGGCTTGTCTTTTTTTCATATAGCTAACTGTTTCCATTGGAGTTTCTATTGCGCATCCTGTAAGTTTCACTTATGATGGTGAACAAGTATACGAGTGCATAATTATTCGTCATACCTTAACCGCATAGCTTGGAGATAGGTGTCTGTTCTATTCAGATCAGGCTTAAAAGGGAAGCCGGTGCAAATCCGGCACGGTCCCGCCACTGTAAACGGGGAACTTTCAGCTGTTCATATATCCACTGGTCCACAGACCGGGAAGGAATGCTGAGAGTCATGATCCGTAAGTCAGGAGACCTGCCTATTTTAACAACATCGCAAGTACCTACGGAAGATAGGGAGGTGTTAAGAGCAGTCGCCGTATTTTTGATTTTTTAATCACGGAGGCATTCTTTCCCCTACTTATTTTTAACTCTGGGGGAAGAATGCCTTTTTTGGTACGTAAAAATAAAACAGCTACCCACTAGGAGGAAAAGTACATGTCCATTATTGAATGGCCTGAATTGTCCGGCTTGATTAGCAGTAATCTGGGATATCCGCGTATCGGCGAAAACCGGGAATGGAAGAAAGCACTGGAACGCTTCTGGAACGGCAGCATTAACGAAAGCGAACTGCAGACGGAGATGAAAAGATTACGGTTGGAGCATCTGAGCAAGCAGCGTGACAAGGGGATTGATCGCATTCCTGTCGGAGACTTCTCCTATTACGATCACATGCTGGATACATCTGTAATGTTCGGTCTGGTACCCGAACGGTTCAACCATCGTCCCGCAGGTCCGGTTCCTCTGTCCGTGTATTTTGGGATCGCTCGTGGACAGAAGGGAGCAACCGCCAGTGAAATGACCAAATGGATGAATACCAATTATCACTACATCGTTCCTGAATTGGCAAACGCAGTCCCGGTGTTCACTGAAAATAAACCCTTACAGGCTTATCGTGAAGCAAAACGAGAACTAGGCATTGATGGGAAACCGGTCCTCATCGGCCCCTATTCATTCGTTACCTTATCCAAAGGCTATGATCGTAAGGATTTGGCCACCATCGTACGAAGCTTCCTGCCACTGTACACCCGTATCCTGTCTGAACTAGCGGCAGAAGGCGTTCAGTGGGTCCAAATCGATGAACCTGTCCTAACCACCTCATTCCCGGCAGAGGATTTGGACATTATTCAGGAAGTCTATGAAGCTTTGACTCAAGCTGCGCCCTCCTTGAATATAATGCTGCAAACCTACTTTGGCAGCCTGGACCATTATGAGCGTCTGTCCGCACTTCCGGTACAGGGATTGGGTCTTGATTTTGTGTATGATGATGGCGAAAATCTTCAGCATATATTGCAGCATGGCTTCCCTAAAGGAAAAACGCTGGGCGCTGGGGTTATTGACGGGCGCAATATATGGCGAAGCGACCTGAACGCTGTGGCTGCCCTGCTGGGTCAGTTAGCAGAACAAACCACTGCCGCACAGCTTATCGTACAGCCATCATGCAGTCTGCTGCATGTGCCAGTCAGTCTGGAGGCAGAGCACAAGCTGGACAAGGAGCTGGTGCAAGCGCTGGCCTTTGCCGATGAAAAGCTGGAGGAAATCGCCGTCCTGACGGCTGCACTTGGCAAACACGATCCTTCCGCACTCGCCAAGCTTGAGCAAAGTGCGGATGCGGTAGCCCGTTTCAACAGTTCAGCGGCACGCGTACAGACAGCTGCCGATCTGGCCGACCTGTTGGCAAAAGAGCCTCTGTCACGCAGCGTTCCTTTCGCCGAGCGTCGTGAGATTCAGCAAAATAAGCTGAAGTTGCCTCCACTGCCTACGACGACCATTGGTAGCTTCCCGCAAACCGCCGAGATCCGCAAGGCCCGCCTGCACTATCGCAAAGGAGAATGGTCAGCCGAGCAATACCGGGCGTTCATCCAACAGCAAATTAAGGAATGGATTGATATTCAAGAGGACATTGGCATTGACGTGCTTGTTCATGGGGAATTTGAGCGGACCGATATGGTTGAATTTTTTGGCGAAAAGCTGAACGGCTTTGCTTTTACGCAAAACGGATGGGTGCAGTCCTACGGCTCCCGCTGTGTCAAACCGCCGATTATATACGGAGACGTTTCCTTTGATCAGCCCATGACCGTGGAAGAAACGGCATTCGCCCAATCGTTAACTTCCAAGCCTGTTAAGGGAATGCTTACAGGCCCTGTGACCATTTTGAACTGGTCTTTTGAACGTAACGATATTCCTCGTAGTCAAGTTGCTTTACAGTTGGCTCTGGCATTACGGGCAGAGGTAGAGGCACTGGAACAAGCGGGCATCGGCATGATTCAGGTCGATGAGCCTGCAATTCGTGAAGGGCTTCCACTGAAAAAAGAACAACAGCAAGCCTATCTGGACTGGGCGGTTCAAGCCTTCCTTGTGACCACGGCCACCGTTGAACCTGTGACCCAAATCCATACGCACATGTGCTATTCCGAATTTCAGCATATGATTCAGTCCATCTCCGATATGGATGCCGACGTTATATCTATTGAAACTTCGCGAAGTCACGGAGAACTGATTGTCAGCTTTGAAGATCAGGTATACGACAAGGGCATCGGTCTGGGCGTGTACGATATCCACAGTCCGCGCATCCCCGATGTATCTGAAATGCTAAGCATGATCCAGCGTGCCCTGCGCGTATTGCCATCAGATTTGTTCTGGGTTAATCCGGACTGTGGTCTGAAAACCCGCACCAAGGAGGAATCTGTCGCCGCCTTGCGACTAATGGTACAAGCGGCTCAAGCAGCCCGGGCTGCATTGGCTGTATCCAACTAATTTTTTTATCGTATCAAATCGCGCCATCATTTTCACCATATCCTATTCCCCTTCCCGGCCCTTTTTGGTAAAAGCCGGGAAGGGGGATTTATTCTAGGTCATATAATGTATAAACGCCTTGAATATGCTCCATTTTCATCTGCTTCATATGTACGCCTAAGCCATGTTCTTGATCCCAGGAGCAACTAAAATTCAAATACAGTTCATCCTTTGCCGATGAGTCGGAAATCAGTATAGACACAAGCTGTATTCGATCCAGCAATTGTTCCGGCCGCTCCACATAAGGCGCATATTCATCTGGGTCCTCTCCCCATATACTGTAAGCATTCCGGTACTTTTCCACTATGCCAGCATAATGATGGTGTATGGACTCCAACACTTGAGGATGAATAGCTGACGAATATTCCATATACTGCTCCCATGTGTTTTTTTGCAACTGTGTAGGTTCTTCTATAATCTGTGCCTGTTCTTCGGAGTCAGCCCCCACGATAAATTCGACTTCTACTTCCGAGGGCTGCCCGCAAAAATTAAGATGTACTACACCACGCAGAACAATCTCCTCAGATACATCCCAAGACTCATCATCCTGTTCCAGTTCCATATACCAATGTTTCCAATCCACCCTTTACCCACCTCTTCATAAAAAGTAATCTTTAACCCTATTGAATACTTTACAATCTATCATTTTAATGAATGAAATTAAAGTAGCATCCTATTTGTGCTTCCAGCCATATTTCGAGTAATTTCCAAATAAAAATACTTTTTTCTACAACATTCGCTATTCAATAAAGCCTTCAAGAAAGAAAATCTGCCCATTTTGGCACAAATATTTTATTATTAAAAATTTAGTACCTTGCATTAATCAGTACATGATGTTAAATTATACCTGACTACTGTTCTATAATTAGTACCCGTGACAAATTATGCACAAACACACGTTTCTTCCCCTTATTCCGAACGACACCTATGAATTATTGATAACATCCAGGAAGGGAGCACCGCTCGTGAATGTGAACATCCAATTCAAAAAAGGGGTACTGGAACTGTGCGTTCTAGTTCTAATTGGACGCAGAGACCGTTATGGCTACGAGTTGGCTCAAGCCGTCTCCCGTCATATTGAAGTAGCTGAGGGAGCCCTATATCCATTGCTCCGCCGTCTGGTATCAGAAGGATACTGCACAACGTATTTACAGGAATCGACCGAGGGACCTCCCCGCAAATATTATCGGCTGACTGATACTGGAAGCCATTATACAAGAATACTTACGCGGGAATGGAATGATTTTGTCCATCATGTCGCAAGCCTACTGGAGGAAGGGAATTCCGATGAATAGAAAACAGTTTCTTACAGAGGTAGAGCAGCGTCTTTCTCCTCTCCCTGCAGAGGTACGCAATGAGCTGCTTAGTGATTTGAGCCAGCATTTTGACTACGGGTTGGTCAATGGCAAAAGCGAAAGTGAGATTGCCAATGAGCTGGGTAACCCGGAGGATATTGCCCGAGAAGCGTTGGATGATCCCAATGCAGCCTGGAACGCTTCTCCTCCGCTTCGTCAGGGAAGCTTCGCACGCAATCTTTTTACTTTCTTAGGGCTGCTGTTTCTCAATTTGCTAATCTCCATCCCTATTATGGCTACCCTATGGGCAGTATGGGCTTCATTGACCGTGGTATCGGTCAGCTTCATTGCAGCCCCCCTTCTCGCCGTTACTGATTATGCACTAAACAGCACCTTTTACCCGGCCAAATTCTTTTTCTCTATCACGATGACGGGTATAGGTCTATTGCTGCTGCCTGGAGTACGTTATCTCTTACTCCTTATGGTCAAAGGCACAGTACGATACTGGAAATGGAATCAGACTACCCTGAGGGGAGCTTACTAACAACATGAATAAAAAGTGGTTTATTGCAGCAGGTCTGTGCATTGTGATCGGTGTAGCCGGAATGGTGGCTTACGGTGCCCCATGGAGTCAACAAGTCATGAAGGAAACAACTGCGATTAACAAAAAATGGACGTTCACACGTGGTCAGCTACAGAAGCTGAAAGTGGACAGTTCTGATGATGTCTCTATTTTGTTTACTCCCGGCTCTGGCGACCAAGGTACGATACGCATTAGTGGAGAAGTTCAGACAAAGGTAGCCGACCAAATTCATAATGCCCGAATTGAGAACGGTAAGCTTACGATTCAATCGGAGCCGGCCGCTTCCTTGTCATTTCTTTCGATCACCCCTGATGTGGATCAAACGATTACCGTAGAGATGCCCTCCGGCGAAACACTAACTGACCTACAGGTAGATGCACATTCAGGGAATGTAAAACTTCAAGATGCCTCCGTGCAGAATACTTCCATCACCGCTACTTCAGGCACTGCCGAGATTACAAACCTCCAAAGTACCCACCTGATCGCAAATTTAACATCCGGCAATTTTACAGCCAGTCAGCTTGCAGCAGATATGGAGTTGAAGCTTACTTCTGGCGATGTTACCATCCACGATTATAGCGGTAATGGCCTTATTTCCCTAACCTCAGGGGAGACAAATATTACACAACGTGCCGTAGCCAACTTGGAAGTGAATGCTGATTCTGGTGACGTGAAGATTAAGCAAGCTCCCGATTTTAAAGGTGTTTATAATGTCCACTCTGACTCTGGGAGTATAGATACTCCCGAATCTGTTCCCGGTAGTGTGAACGTGATAAAGGCAGAAACCACCTCAGGGGATATTAATATTTCCAAATAGGAGACCTCTAGATGAATACCTCATCAGAGGCGAAGTTTGGTTCAATGAGTTTAACCTTGTATAATGTAACCATGTGCTCACATGCACAACCACGTTATGGAGTGAAAAGGAGGAGACTGGATGGAACTTAAGAATAAAACAGCCATTATTACAGGAGCCAGCAAAGGAATCGGTAAAGCAATTGCCGAAACTTTAGCTAAGGAAGGCGTTAACCTGGGATTAATCTCACGAACATTGACTGACCTGCAAAAGCTGCAGGATTCGCTGGGGAGTACATACGGTGTGAAAGTGGTGAGTGCCGTTGCAGATATATCGGATCGCGCACAGGCCGCTGCCGCTGTAGCTTCACTGGAACATGAGCTGGGCGCTGTCGATATTTTGATCAATAATGCAGGCATTGCTACCTTTGGCACAGTCGCAGATATGGCCCCCGAAGAGTGGGAACGTATTATTCGCGTAAACCTGATGGGAACCTATTATGTCACACATGCTGTTCTTCCAAGCATGCTGGCACAAAAGAGCGGGAACATTATTAATATTTCCTCGACGGCAGGAGAACGAGGTTTTGCAACAGGCTCGGCATATTGCGCATCCAAGTTTGCTTTGATGGGCTTCACGGAAGCACTGATGCAGGAAGTTCGCAAATCTAACATTCGCGTCACCGCGCTGACTCCAAGTACTGTCAATACAGAACTGGCGGCAAACGCAGGATTGCCTATTGGTGATGAGGATCGCATGCTTCAACCGCAGGATTTGGCCGATCTGACATTAGCCGCATTGAAACTGCCTCCACGGGTTCAATTAAAAGTAGCCGGTATTTGGACAACCAACCCACAGTAATTCGACATGACATCTTAGATTCATTGGCTGTACAATGCTCCGGCAGACGTAATTGTTCGTCATGCCGGAGCTTTTTTTCAGCATAGCTATACCAAAACAAACTGTAATATAAGCGCTTTGTACTTCCAGCATATATACATACAATTCCTACAACTATAAGCGCATTTCAGGAAAGGGGAAAAATGATGAAGAACACAGGAATGACACGGCCATTAGACCATTTGGGCCGCATTGTGCTGCCCAAGGAGCTGCGCAATTCTATGAATATTAATATTGGAGATGCCCTCGATTTTTTTATTACCCCAGAGGGACTGATGATTCGCAAGTATACGGGGGTTTCTTGCTATTTTTGTGGTGCCGTAGATCATTTGAGCTATTTTAGGGATCATCTGATATGTAAAAGTTGTATTGAAAATCTGAAGAGCGATAATCCTTCCAGTCATTTGAGTGAATCCCGTCCTGTCCAGCCCAAGAAAAGAAGGAGTTACAGAAATCAGAATGATCTCCTGAATAAACTAAAACAGCTCATGCAGGAGCATCCTAATGTATCTCAAAAAGAATTAGCCGAAATGCTCGAACTATCCCAGGGACGCGTGTCACAGCTTAAAAAGCTACTCCTTTAAATGATCCTGCCGATCCGTCTGTTATTATCAACAAAAAAAGAGCCTGACGGCTCTCGGATCATCATCGTTACGCAATGTCAGAATGCTCCATAACCGGGACTCGATAGGCCAGCAAGGACTCGTCTATTACGGCAGAAATAAACGTTGCTTCTATTTCAGGCACCAATCTAAGCGCATAATTCCATGCGTTTTCTTCAATTTGCAGCGCAAGTCGTTGCCGGGTCCCTATCCCGCTCTCTTGCTCCAAAGCATCGGAGAGGTCCACTAATTCCGTATCGGCGGCGTGCCCGATCTCATGTGCAAGCACAACCGTAAAATACTCCTCAACTCGATCAACGCTGCCGAACATTTGTAAACACTGTGTTTCAATAACGTCCGTATACATGGTAATGGCGTGAGCATTCATGGCATATTTGCCCCCAATCAGCCTTCCACCAGGAAAACGTTTCTCCAGCTTAACTGTCACACCTATAGCAGCCCGTTCCAAAAGCTCAGCGACAACGCGCTCTGCCTGATATCTTTCCAACTTAGCTTCGCTCCTCAAACCAGGATATATAAAGTTATATTTACTTTAAACTTATGAAATCATGGATGTGTTCATACCATACACAGTACGATATTATACCTTTTTACAAAGGAGAATACCATGTCAGAAGATTATTATATAGGCTGGGGAACGCTTGCCCTTATTAATGCCGGTTTGGCACAATCCAAAAATCGGAGCGGGCTAAATTGGTTTCTGCTCTCCCTATTAATAGGGCCACTGGCTACCCTTTTTATCGTTGCATGGGATAAGCTGGAATCCTAATCCAGCCATTAGGTCATTCCCATCATTATCCGGAATGAAAAGGGCAACCTTGGCGCTTCTGCTGAAGCACTGCATCTGATGCTGTATTAGCCTGTCTCGACATATACGGCTTCTCTTGAACTCCGAAATTCGGCTTCACAAGCCGATTATCGTAGGAACTATTAAAAATATGCGTTGTCGCCGGGGATAGCGGAGGGATCAGCCATGTCCAATTGCCTGTCAGTGCGCGCCCAGCCTTGGCCTCCCGTTCCTCAAACAGCTTGAATTGTGCCGCTGCGGTATGGTGGTCGACAATGCTGACTCCCGCTTTTTTAAAAGAATGCAGCACAGCAATATTCAATTCCACCAGCGCCCGATCACGCCAAAGCGTTGTTTCACTCGTCGTATCCAGCCCCATCAGCTTAGCCACCTGTGGCAACATATTATAGCGGAAGGTATCCGCAAAATTACGGGCGCCGATTTCTGTTCCCATATACCAGCCGTTAAAGGGAGCCGCCGTATAGATGATACCGCCAATTGCCAGCGTCATGTCCGAAATCATAGGCACGGCATACCAACGTAATCCCAAGGAAGCGAAACCCGAAAGTTCTGGATGCTCAATGGCTACCTCCATCACCAAATGCTCAGGAATATCAAATAGCTCGGGAGGCCGCCCGCCTGCTTCCACAACCAGTGGCAAAATATCAAAAGGAGTCATCGCTCCTTGCCAGCCCATATCTTTACAAACATTGGTAAAATCCACCGAGATCGGGTCCCCGATGATCCCTTGATCGGTTTCATATCCAGCGTAACGAATGAGTTGATGGTTCCAGATGCGGATATTCGGCTGCCTCGGCTTGGAGGCGCGAAATACAGTAAGCGTTGGCTTAATTTTACCGCCATTCGTTCCTATGCGCATATGCTCCAGGAGCTCGCTGACCACCTCCGCCGCATCTGACGCGGCCCGCGCATCTCTGACCAAAAGCTTGTCCCAAAATAAGCGCCCTATGCAACGATTGCTATTGCGCCAAGCCATGAGTGCTCCGTGCTCCAGCTCTTCGTACGTATGATCATACGTTCCAGTTGTCTCTATGTCGTGACGAATATGAAGAAGCCGGGCTTCCGCTTCATCGCGGCTTCGGCCCAGCTCCTCATAACATGTATATATAAACTGCTCCGCTTCATGCAAAAGCTGTTGTTTCACTTCCATAACACACACCCCATCCCGGCAGCTCTATGACTCAAGAGCCTGTGGTCTTCCACGCCTTCACGTTATTATACTCCAGTGGCAGAGTGGAACCAACGGGATGTGTATCTTGTTCACCTGATCTCCATATACGTGGAAATATATCCCAATATTTTATCCCAAATACGCACTCAGCATCCAGATATGTTTATCCATTGCTTCTCTCAAGCCGTTAAGAAGATCCTCTGTCGCTTTATCCTGTGCTGCTTCCGCTGCTTCCATCCCATTAGCCAGTTCAACAGTGATGGTTTTAAAATCAGCAACAACGGACTTCACCATATCGTCAGCTGTCTGCTCACCTGCGGACTCCTGAATAGCTGAAAGTTGCAAATGCTCCTTCAAGGTCGCAGCCGGACGGCCGCCAATAGCCAACAAACGTTCAGCAATTGTATCTAGATTAGCTGTTGCTTCATTGTAAAGTTCTTCAAATTTAGCATGCAGTGTGAAGAATTTAGGTCCTTTCACATACCAGTGAAAATAATGCAATTTCGTGTACAATACAGACCAGGTAGCTACCTGACGATTCAATGCCTTGTGCAATTCTTGAATGGCCTCTTGTGTAGGTGCGTTCGTATGATTTAATGTACTCATGTTAAAATCCCCTCCCGTTTTCATTCAAAATATAGTTGGTGTAAAGCTTGGATACTCGTTAACAGTAGTGTCTGATTTTCTTCAAAATCCCATGCATGAATCCAATAAATGTTTATTAATTAATTTAGACTTAATCTAAATCCTGTTTTAATTATAACACTGTGTCGATGTTTTTCAAGTCTTTATTCGGTTTTAATCATGAAGATTACGTGAATTGATTGTAAATCAAACTCTATATGCAATAGGACATCCACAATCAAGACTTATTTATCTTTTATACATAGGTTACATCAATAGGAGTAAAGAAGATGTTAATTTTGTCTGCTAAAGTATCTGTATTGTAGGCAAAGTCCATAACCTACTACCTCATACCTAGCCACGACAAAAAAGAGCCGGCCCGTAAGAGGGTCAGCTCTTTTATTATTCTTGCATCTCTGAAGGTTCCACGATTAAGGATACAACCTTGCCAGCATTTACATCAATCAGGCCGTGATCGGTAATTTTCAGGGCCGGGCTGACCGGCAAAGAATGCGTACTCAGCGACATGATTGGATTGTAATGGCGGTAGCCCAGCGACAACAAGGCTGAACGAAGCTCCTTCACATGGGCTGCAACCATTTCCAGCGGTCCTTCTGTTAAAATCCCGCCTACGGTTAACGGCAAATGGGACAGCACCTTGCCATTTTCAACTACGCAAAAGCCACCTTGGCTGGATAAAACCGTATTCGCAGCCAATATCATATCTTGCTTGTTATGCCCTACGACCAGCAAGTTATGGTTATCGTGCGAATAGGTGGTTGCCACTGCCCCACGTTTAATCGTATCTCCCCCGATCAAACCATAAGCACGGTTGCCATTCTTTCCATATCGCTCAAACGTAGCGATGAGTCCATGTTCACCATGTTCCCATACCAGTTCACCCTGCTCCACATGTGCAGGTGCAATCCGTTCGCTCGTAAAAGTTGAGCCATCCTTGACCATCATAATACGACATTGATGTGTGCCATCAGCTACATCCATCTTTACCGTAAAATCCTGCTCCGTGAGCGGATTGAGCTTCACACTTTGATAAAAATGGGCGGGGAAGCGGCTTTTTATCGGTGCTTGATGGTATTCCTCGAACTTATCGAATACCTTGAGTCCGTCCTTATAGACTTGCTCCACATCAAATTGACCAAGATCGGACAGCAGTACAAAGTCAGCTATTTTTCCCGGTGCAATTGTTCCGCGGTCATGCATACGCATCCGTGCAGCAGGAGTAAACGTAGCTGCATAAATGGCATCCTCAGGCTTCATGCCCATTCCGATAGCTTTACTTACGATATGGTTCAGATGCCCTCGTTCTACGAAAGAGTCTGGCATCACATCATCCGTTACGAAGCAAAAATGTTGTGCCACATCTTCCTGAATAAGATAGTCCATCACTTCAGGGGTCATCGATTTTTCTTGAATTTCAATAAACATCCCGGCGGCCATCCGCGCCTTCATACCTTCAATACTTTGGTGAGTATGGTCCGAGCCTATCCCCGCATAGATCAACTGATGCAGGTCCAGATCAAGCAGCTGCGGCGTATGGCCTTCAATGATCAGCTCCGGGTAATGCTCACGAACATGGCGTAAGATGCGATTCGTCTTGCTTTCCGGATCACGAATGACATCCACATAGTTCATAATTTCACCCAGGCAGATCATTTCACCGGTTTGCAGCAAGGCATCTATCTCGGGAATACCGATCTCGCCTCCTGAGGTTTCGAGCGGCGTTGCCGGGACAGAGCTTGGAATACCATAGAACATATCAGCCACGCAATCTTTGCTGGCTTCCATCATTTCCTGAATGCCTTCCAATCCGAAAACATTCGCCATTTCGTGCGGTTCCGGTACAATCGTCGTTACCCCATTGCGAATCAGCCCATAGGAAAAGGTTGCCGGTGTCACCATTGTGCTTTCGATATGCAGATGGATGTCAATCAGGCCGGGAATCATATATTTCCCATGCCCCTCTACAATCTCAGCCACCTCAAAAGACTCCAGACCACGCTGACCGATATACATAAACTTACCGTCAAGTATAGCTACATTACCTTCTTCGAACGTCTTATAGTAACTGTTATACACCTTAACTTGTAAAATCATTTTGTCTGCACGCATGATGTATCTCCTTCATCGAACCCGCTGATTATTGGACCAGCACCATTTTATCTGCCGGAAAATGCAGGGTAACCCGCTGACCACTCAGGTAAGGCGTATCCATTTCCTGATTAGCCGTAAAGTTGCCCTTCGCCGTTTCTACCACATACTGATAGCTACGCCCCAGGTAAGTACTTACCTTAATAATACCGGGAAGCTCATTTTCCCCTGTCTCGTTGCCTTCTGTTCGAATGACCAAATCATCCGGGCGAATAGCGCCCTGACGAGCACCTGGCTGGGCAGTACCCTGATTACGCGCTACACCGAACGAAAGATCGCCTGTATTTAGTCGAATACGATCCCCTTCTTCAGTACGCTCGTCAAAACTCAGAAAATTATTAAACCCAATAAAACGGGCGACAAATTCGGTCGTCGGATATTTAAAAATGGTCGATGGAGCATCTAATTGTTCGATGTTCCCCTTATTCATAATCGCAACCTGGTCAGAAATCGAAAAACATTCCTCCTGATCATGCGATACATATACGGTAGTGATGCCCAGTTCCTGTTGAATACGGCGGATTTCCACACGCATATTTACACGCAGGTTAGCATCCAAGTTACTCAGAGGTTCATCAAACAACAGCAGATCGGGTTCAATCACAAGCGCTCGCGCAATCGCAACACGTTGACGCTGTCCGCCTGACAATTCACCGGGGAAACGTTTTTCAAATCCCCCCAGGCTAACCGTATCCAGCATGGTCATAACGCGGCGCTTTACATCATCTTCCTTTACCTTGCGTAACCGCAGACCAAAGGCAATATTATCAAAAACGGACAAATGCGGGAAGAGTGCATAACTTTGGAATACAAAGCCGAAGTTCCGTTTATTTACCGGAATCCGAGTATAATCCTTATCGCCAAACAAAAATGTTCCTTGTTTAGCTTCGAGAAATCCTGCAATGAGACGAAGTGTGGTCGTTTTGCCACAACCACTCGGTCCGAGCAGCGAGAGCAATTGCCCCCGTTCGAGCTGCAAATCGAAATCCTGCAAGATCAGTTGGTTGTCATAAGCGACCGATACGCGATCCAGAGTAAGCAGTGCCATAAGGTTGAAGCCTCCATTACCTTTTAGTGAAGTAAGACAATCCCATCAGTCGTTCAATCAAGAACATCAGGATACCGGTCAAAATCATCAGCATAACCGAAATCGCCGCAATCGTCGGGTCAAAATAATTTTCGACGTAAGTCAGCATTTGAATGGGCAGGGTGCTGAAGCCCGGTCCTGTCATAAAGACGGAAATGTCGACATTGTTGAATGATTCCAGAAAGGCAATCAGGATAGCCGCAATAATACCTGAGCGGATGTTGGGCAGAACCACCTTGAAAAAGGTTTCCAGCCGTCCAGCCCCCAAACTAAGCGCTGCTTCCTCAATCGCGAAATCAAAGTTAGACAAACTGGATGCAATGACTCTAATAATGAACGGCAGCATAATCACCGTATGTCCGATCAATAGTCCAGCATATACTGGTAAATGGTAAACAATGATCAGATAGCGCAGCAGTGTAAAACCAAGAACAATACCTGGTATAAGCAACGGGGAAAGGAACAAAGCATTCAGCGCATCCTTCCCGCGAAACGAAAAACGACTAAGTGCATAGGCGGCAGGCATACCGATCAGCAGTGCCAAGATGTTGCCTAGCAGAGAAACGACAATGGACGTTTTGAACGTGGACATAAACAAATCCACTTCAAAAATATTTTCATACCAGCGCAAAGAAAAGCCCTGCGGAGGAAATTTTAACACCGTGCCCGGCTCGAAAGAAGTGACCGATATGATCAACAGCGGACCGAGCAGAAAGATGAAGACCAGCAGGCTAAAGAAGCCTAGTCCGTAATGTTTCTCCCGCATATCCACCTACCCCTTCGGATTGAGTTTATGGGCCGCCTTATTTAAGAGACCGACCACGATAAATGTAATAACAATCATAATTGTTGCAATAACAGAAGCTAAAAACCAGTCGTTTAGCGTCATCGCGTTCTGATACAAAAATGTAGCGATAACCCGCTGTTTTCCTCCAAGTAGTGCTGGTGTCGTATATGCAGTCAGACTGCCTACGAAAACGAGAATGCTTCCAATGATCAGGCCCGGCACAGACAGCGGAAATACGATTTTACGAAATGCGCTGAATCTGGAGGCCCCGAGGCTCTGAGCAGCATGAACAAGATCACCGTCGATATTTTCGAGTACACCAATCAGTGAAATAATCATCAGCGGTAAAAACAAATGAACCAGACCAATAATCATCGCTGCCGGAGTATACAAAATATTCAGCGGCTCATCCACGAGTCCTAAACCGATGAGCACGTTATTTAACAGCCCCTTGCGACCCAAAATGACCATCCAGCTGAATGACCGCACCACCGGACTCGTCAACAAGGGGAAGATAGCCAGCGCTAGCAAAATCCCTTTACGACGCGGGGCCTTTTGCGAAATATAATAAGCCGTCGGGAAGCCGAGTAACACGCACACAAGTGTCGTTACGACACTGACTTCCAGCGTAGTCAGCAATATTTTCAGAAAATAAGGGTCCTTGAAGAAATGGAGATAGCCTTCTAGGGTGAATGAGCTGTTCTGTACGAAGGTCGAACCGATCGTCAACACAATCGGAATGACCATGAACACCGCCAGAAAGAGCAGACCTGGCAGCAGCAGCCAATACAAGTATGTTTTCTTCATGGGTAGCTCCTTGCGGTTATCAAAATGTTATTCCTTATTCAGCACCTGGATAAACAGCTCCAGAAAAGCTTCGCTGTCCACCTGTTCGCACACATTCATATTGGGGCTATGATTGAGGCGGTTCTGTACATCGCCCACTGTTTGTCCATCACATATGCGACTCGAGGTTTCCACGTCGACATACAACAGCGAGGTATCTACTAACCTCGAATTCAACGCGACACCCACGGCAAGCGGGTCATGAAGCGCACACGCTTTTACCCCGTTGCGTTCTTCATAACGCTTGGTATAAACGGCCGTGCTTTCAGCTACATAATTACGAATTGCTGGGCGGGTCAGACGAGCAATATGATCCGCAGTCAGCAGAGCCTTCCGTGTTACATCCAGTCCCACCTGTATCAATCGACCAAATCCTGCATGAAATACGATTCGTGCGGCTTCAGGGTCAGCATACATGTTGTACTCCGCTACAGGTGTAATATTGCCGCATCCGTGAATAACACCGCCCATAAAAATGACCTCATTGACGTGATCCGTCAGCTCGGGACACTTGAGCAGCGCCAGTGCCAGATTGGTGAGTGGGCCGGTGCAAATGAGCGTCACTTCCCCCGGGTGAGCCATCACGGTATCAATGATGATATCCGGTGCAAAACCTTCGGACGCAGACATGGCTGGTACTACTCCACTCAATGCACCTCCAATGCCGTCTTCTCCATGGACACGGTGCTCGTGCAGACCTTTACGTATTAAGGGAGCCTCTGCCCCCCGATAAACCGGAATATCCGGTCTATCCAAAAGGTCGAGGATTTTGCATGTGTTCAATGTTGCTTGTTTAAGTGAAACATTACCGCATACCGTAGTAATCGCTTGAATATCCAGCTGACCACTTTTGGCCGCTAGTAAAATACCCAACGCATCATCAATGCCCGTATCTACATCTAGTATGACCTTTTTCATTATTGTGCAACTTCCCGGTTCCAGCGATCTGTCCATGCCTTGATATGATCGTTAACGAACTTCATATCCAGCTTGGTCAGCTTGTTCACTACATCCGCACCGTACGTAATTCCCTCTGTATCCGCACCGGATAGTACCACCTGCGTATTCACCGGGGAATCAACCTTTGCCTTGGCAGATTTTTCTTGAACTTCCTTGCTCAGCTGCCAGTTGATAAATTCCTCAGCCAGCTCCTTCTGGTCGGAGCCTTTCACTACATTAATCGTGTTCATTACTGCGTAAGCACCTTCACTAGGAGCTACAAATTTCGCTCCTGGCACAGCCGCCTGCAAATCTTTGAAGTACATTTCCATGATCGGACCGCCCGCAATTTCTTGTTGACTAAACATGTTCACGAACTCGGACGTTTTACTATAAAACTTAACGATATTCGGACTCAGCTCTTTCAGTTTTCCGAAGGCTTGGTCTTCATTAAACTCGTTACTACCCGCTACTTTGGAGGCTGCATCTACCATCATTGGTCCGGCAGTCGCCGTAATGTTCGGCAGAGTCACGTTTCCTTTGAACTCATTGCCCCACAGGTCAGCCCAAGAGGTCACATTTTTTTTCACCAGCTCCGGATTATAGGCAATACCGAGACGCCCAACTGTATAAGCAGGACCATACTCCTCACCCAGCGGTGCTTTGGCAATGTCATAAATTTGGTTCAGGTTTGGCACCTTGCTGCGATCCAGCTTCTCAAACAATCCCTGTTGAATTCCCTGTTGAGCATAATAATCAGACAGATAAATCAGATCGACGTCTGTGCTGCCTTGACTGATTTTGTTCAGCCGTTCTGCGTTATTTCCAATTTCGACTACGATGTCAACGTTATGTTCCTTTTCAAAAGGCTCGTACACTTCTTTGTTAAAAAAGTCCTCGGAAAAGCCCCATGTTGAAATAACTAGTTTCTTTTTCCCATCAGCTGAGCCATCTTTTCCATCTGTCTGACCGCCAGTAGCATTGCTGCCGCAACCTGCCAGTACCACAGATGCCAAGGTCACAGCCATAAATCCTTTAAACCATTTTTTCATATGAAACTCCCCCTGTTTTTTTATTCTGCACACCTTATGACACAAAAAAGAAAAGTACTCTTGTAAAACAAGAATACTTTTCTTCGTAAACAAAGAATAAGTTGATCCCGCTGCGCGTTATAACAGGTTCTCCCCTCAGATAGATCCGAAGCGAAAAGCCGAATATCCAATTTTATTAGGATTCTTTCAGTATGATGTTCGTAATTGCCCACTGCGTTGCTGCATCATAATCGCGCAGTAAAGCTTCTATATCGAGCTCCATATCCTCAATCAGCTTCTCGCGAAGTCTCTTCTTGTACAGCATGGACATTCGGAAATCCACTTCCAGCTTCAAGCCGGGGGCTTCCACTTCCAATGCCGCCGAGCGTGGAGAACGCCGGTGCTTCGCCACAAAGGTAACAATGTTGTTCTCAACGGTGGCCCGCAGCAGCGTGGTCCCGAAGCCGAACAGTTCCTTTGAAACTTCATTGTAAATCTGGCACATCCGCTTCTTGCTTTCGTTACTGTCGAGCAGCGTCAATGAACCCACCCTCATCAGCATATTACGTACAATCAATCTTTCAACACGATAGATTATACATAAATATACGATAAATAGCAAACAAAAATCCCTAATCTAATAACATATGATGCGAAAAAGCGAACAATATGTCGAACTTTGTAGCTTTTCAACATTTTTACACTTTTTCGTCTAACCCTTAAGTTTCCGAACACTGCTATATTCTCCGCAGGAAAATTAAAGTAGACTACAAAGTCGTTATCGTCATCACTCTGGGAGAATATTTTTTTCTTCTACTATATATGTAGTTTTATTTAAGCGCATTTAACCGTACCCCGCGGGAGTCCCCTAGCGATTGTACGGTTTTTTTATGTTATATAGCTGACTGGCCAGATGGGAACCCTTCAAGAAAAAGCCGATTGAATCCACGAGGACACGACAAGAGTAGCTGGCCACAGCAGCATAAAGTTAGCTATGATATACGCCTTCTTAAAAGCATAACGATGATAAAAATACCAACTGCTCCATGAAATAAATACTCCTATCGGGTAGCTCATTATGACATAGGCAAAAATATAACTGATGAGATAATCTCCAGCTGTTGGTGCATCGAAAGAAAATGCGACCACCATCAGCATGGCCGGATAGGCAAATAGCGTTAAGCCATAAACGATATTCAATATAAGTAAAATGACAAATGCATTTTGATCTTTCATGATGTTCTCCTAACTATTGCAGTCCGCCTGTATCACCATTGTGCAGCCCGTTTGCGTTTCTCTTCGCGCCGATCAGCTTCTTCCATTTTGCGAATATAATGTTTCAACTGCTCTTTATGATCGTCCAATTCCTGTATTCGTACAGTTGTACCTTGGAGAAACGTCTCCATTTTACGTGTTAATTCAGCAGCCGATTCGCCCCTCCAGTCTTGCAGACGACCATATATATTTCTCATCTGCTGCTCCTGATGCTGAAGTCTTTGCTTTAGCTGTTCGCATTGCTGTACAGCCCTTCGCAAATCCCCCAGACTCAAAGATATTCTGCCCATCTCTTTTGCCCCCTGTTGTGTTCTTACAGCTGATCTTTTACTGATCCACCATCGTGAATTCCTGACCCTTGCGATCTATATATTCTGCTATCTCCGTAATTGATTCCTGATACCAGCGATTAATCCGATCTAGCGTTGCCGTTGCACTATGCGCAATTGGGGTCAAAGACTGACTTTCACTTGTCCCGATATGAGCCTGAAATAACTGGATGGATGCTCGGGTATCGCTAGAGAACCCATGCAGGCTGGAACGCATCTGGTTAGCCGCATGCTTTAGCTCCTCAGGTGTTAATTGAATTGTGCCCCCATTTTTGTTGCCCACAAAATATGCCCCACCATGGGTGCGACCATTTTGCTGTCCTTCTCCCATCAGATTCACTCCCAGTGTAGTAGCAGCAAACTGCCCGAAAGCACCCATTTGTCCACCGTAGCGTTCAACCAGGTCGCCCATGACTTCCTTGAGTTCTGCTCGCGCGGCCAGCATTTGCTCGTACGCCTGCACCCGTGGATTGCCTTCCACCAATTGACCGTCCATGGTGTACAGCGGATTGCTGATATTGCCATTTTCATCAAATGTGAAATGATCCATGCTATGTGTTGCTTCTCCCATTACCGAATTATAGAACTTTGTAATAGGATCTTGCTGCATCATAGGTAACGTAATCGGGACATACACAATGGGAGACCATTTGGGCCCCAAAAAAAAGTTAGCCCACTTATTTTCTCTTTCGACTGGTAATGAAACAGGAATAGTGATTTTGGCTTTATTAGCCGTTTTATAATCATTGTCTATAAAGTAGGTTGTACCCACATGTGGCTGTGCATCATTAGCTCCCGAACCGATAGTATCTTTCGGATTGACATAAGCGACATTCGTCTTTTGAAAATCGCCATTTTCCACCTTCTTTTGAAGATCATCCGGTAACAGATGTACAATACTTGGTGGATTATAAGCGACTGATGTCAGTCCATTCCGCACCGCCACATATTCTGCCTCCGCTCCTCCTAGAGAATGGCCTGTGGTCGTTATTTCAGCAGAGGGATACTGTTTTTTTACGACATCATACAGATTCTCAGCTTGTGTAAATTGATTATTCTGATACTTTTCCTCATATTGAAGAAATGCACTTTGCACTTGTGGTGGGAGTTTAGCCACCTCTGCCTTATTATTTTCATAATATTGATGGACTTCTTCCAACGTTTTTGCGCGTCCTCCGACGACATCGCTGATATCCGTTCCCCAGTCCATTGCCACGCTCCATTTGGGGCGATCTGGAGGTTCTGTACCCCTATAACCGATGATCACCTGATTGGTCTTCTCGTTAAGGAATACAGTCGCATCGAATCCAGAACCGTTCGTATCATGTAGCATAGCTCCTTCAGGCTCAACAATCTTCCAGTCAGGAAGAATTCTGCTTTTAGAATCTTTGGCAGTCAACTCTCGGTCATAAACTCTGTCCGCAATGGTCCAGTATGTTTTATCGTTAGTGAAGGTCAAGTTATTCCCACCTTGTCTATTGTGTAAATATATTATAGAGTTATGAAAAAAGGTGATTACCAGAAAAGGAGAATTGTAACTTGAACAGAAAAATCCCACTGATTCTGGCACTTATTTTAATTATTATGTATTTAGGAGGTTGTTCCAGCTTGTCCGACAAAGAGAAAAAAGAATTAGTAGACGTCGCCACTCCCATCGGTGTGGAGTTTATTAAAGAACACTATAATGCCGATTTCATATTAAAGGATTATGCTGTGGATGATCCTGCTGTCCACTCCAGGCTTTATTTGTATGGGCACATTAAAGGCCACGAAGACAACAAAATTACCATCTACTATAATTATAAAACCAAAGAAGTGATCGACGTCTCCGGGCCAGATTGGTTTATCGACAGTGAAGTCCCCAAATACAAGACCCCTTCTTCCTGAGAAGGACTATTATAAATGTTAAAGTCTAATTTTTCCCAAATTAAGAAGTAGTATAATTATAGTGCATCCTTTTTGCGAGCGATATAGCCGAGAGGAAAAATAAGTATAAAGTCATTGGATACAGTATATCTGGTCACAGTACATAGTTTATGTAGAATAGGTCTTTGTAACTGTATGTTAGGTGAAAATTGCATAGATGAACACCATTTTTAATTTGTACTACTAAAGAGTATGCAATGACAAATGTAGTTAATAAACTTCACCTTTACGGCTACATAATAGTGCTAAAAGGGTATAGATCATCAAATTCAAATAAGGCTCCTTAGGAGCCTTATTTACTTGTTGCTAACCATCTTTAACGCTCTTCACCTTTGGTGCTATGCTTAGTTACATGAATAAAAGGATATTCGCCTTTATTTATTTTACGTTTCCATTCTTGAATCATATCTTCTTGGGTAGGCGGTTTCTCGTCTACGATTGCTCCTGTGGTTTCTTTAGCCATACTCTTTATCCTCTCACGGTGGATTTAGTTATTGCGTCTTTATCTTTTCTCCAGTCATTTTGATGTTACCATCCATTTCTACCAAACTCGTTTTACATTTTAAGCCGATAGCATCCTTCGCGGTGACCTGAATTGTGTTCCCCGCATTGAATACCAAATTTCCATCAGCCTTAACACGGATGTCCTTTTTACTCCGCAATTCGATGCCGTGGTCATCCAACAGTCGAATCACCACTTCATCGTCGTTCCCCGTGATTAAAATTTCATTTTTCTCAAAAATAATAGCTTTGCGGTACTTGGTCATAAAGATCTTCGTGGACGGGTCCTGAATAAAGTCGCCCCCTTTGGATCTCTTGCGGATCGAGTGAGTTACAATGGCGTCCTTTTCTTTAGCGGTCGGAAAGTAAATGTCTACAAAATCAAATAGCTCCGGCATGCAGTACCATCCTGTATTCCCTTCCGATGTATAAAATGTAGCCGTTGGGAAAGCGTAGGTTTCCTTGACATTCGGCTTGACCTTATCCATTTCATAAAAGAAAACCTTCACATGATCCTGCTCGATTCCAATAACCTTCGATTTTAACGAGATACCACGAATGCTTTCATTTACAATCAAATCCTGTTTCATTCCATCCGCTGTAGTCAGCACATATTCATGCCACAAAGCACTATGTCGTATAAACGCAACAGACTGCAGGACGTATAAAGCTTTCCCTTTAAATTTAACCCCCGCCCCAATTTGCAGCAGGACATCTCTAGCCCCTGTCGTTTGCACTTTATAATATAAAAGATTGTCATCCTTGCTGGCTCCTGGTTTGGTTTTTCTGGTCATCGAGTAGTTATATTGCTTTAGCTCCCCTTGATTGACACCATCCGGTAATCCAAAATAAAACTGAGGTTTTTCTCCAATCGGATCAGGTATTAGTCCCCAACCAAGCCGAGACGCTATACGTTTCAGAAACGACCAGTCCGTTTCGTCGAATTGCATCGTAAATTCCTGTAAAAGCTGATTTTTTAAGAGACTCGTACAATTGGCTTTGGGATATGATTTGATTACATGTTCAAGTAATGCCTGCACCTTCATCTTCACATTTTGAAAAGATTGTCTATGAAGCACTTCATCCAACTGGCTTGTATAGGATAGGGTTTCGACGACCAAATGAGCTACATTGGATACCATCTTGATTCTGAACTGCGTGACTAGCCCTCGAAATAGCACAATCTGTTTATGATCGTCATTCATATAAGAAACAACTAACTTCGCCCCTGCTTCCATATGATCTGTATACTCTTCCATTTGAGCACCCGTTAACACACCTGTCAAAAAGACTTTCACATGCTCATTCATTTTCTGTACAACTTTAACTTTTGGATTTTTAAGAGATAAAACTGTTCCATTATACTTGATGATTGGATATCCCATGTTACCGCTCCTCTATGTCGGTTAGTTTACGTTTATCCGTTGTTTGCTTACGTATTGAATGACATCTTTAATGGTTTGATTATGTCCTTGATCGTTGAGAGCCTCATCTAATTCAGGGAGCGTGATAAAGGTTTTATTTTTCTTCTGAAAATATATGTCCGCTATAGGGAATGGCTTTGCACCATCTGGTCCAGAGCCCGTTTCATAATAAGCAATACTTTTAATCCATCCTTATTTACATCCTTGAAGGCCACTGCTTCTACGCCTTCATCAGCATACCACCATTCATTCCCATATAAATCTGGAAATGAATATATAACTCGCTCTCGATCATCTAATAGAAAAAAGTAGTTTTTGGGAATTTCATCTTTCTTTGCTTGAGTCGATACAAACCTTACTTTCCCAAAGCCTTCAAGAGTAGTTTGAAAAGACTGTGACTCTTCAACTTCATACTGGTTGGTATCCAATCTCTCTTCATTTACAACGGTAGCTGGCTGATCAACGACAGAACTTAGCTCAGTCCATAGTTCTTTATTTTGCTTAATATTATCAGGAATCTGTGCAAGACGAATTTCATATTCCGCATGGTCCCCTACTGCATGAGCCACAGGGATACTAATACCTAATGAATCACTTGTGAGGTAACTAAACGATTCCATTTCTGCTTCCGCAGGCGAACCTTTGGTTACATCCGCGTTTGCTAACAATTGAATCAAATCATCTTTTGTGAAATCACTGATTAATCCTTGTTGCTCCGGCTGAACAGCTGTAATCTTCCCGCTTTTTATAAGCTCAATAAAAGATTTCTCGACCTTTACCAGATCCCTCAATTTTATTCTTGAAGCCTGCTTCATATCCAGGTTCGTCGTATAAAACATATGACTAGGATAGGCTGCGTCCTTCACATAACGAACACCCGTATATTGAACGCTCAAGAATCGTTCACTTTGTCGTTTGATCTCATAGTCAATTTCGACATGGACTCCAGAATTGGAATCCGCATAGTCGTGTAATCCTTCTAAAGCTTCGGTCTTAAGAATTTGGTTTAAAGATTTTTGCTTTGCAGTATCCTTGAGTTTTGTAATTTGAGGGTATTTAATCACGATCCCATTTTTTGAATATTCCTGTTGAATAAGTTCATAGCTTTGCCGTTCACTATAAGTATTCAAGGCGCTGCTATATTCGGAATCAATACGGACTTCTCCCCTTGTGGAAAACTCAATGATAAGGTTTTGTTCAGAATCATCACTGTTTATTAAGAAACCATCACCGTGGTCTAAAACTCCAATACTCATGCTATCATGTTGTCGATTCTCTAAAATAAACTCATCTATATCCTCGTTCAATTCCCACGCATCCGGAAGCTTTATCTTATCTGTTACTATTTCTTTCTGTGTCCATTTTTCCCCGGAGAATCCCCACAACGCAACAAATACGGGATCTGGATGATATATTGAAACATATCCCCCTAACAACAGCTGTATTCCCTTGTCTGAATCCCGAACCACGAAGTCTGTAGTCAATTCTGGCCCGCCATCCTCAATCATCTGGGCATGTACAAGTCGTTTCGTACTCCACCACTGAATAAATGTGTATTTATCTCCGATCGTACCTGTCACCGTTTTAGGTGCTCTATAATTCATAACCCTAACGTTTAGCTGCCCGCTTTTTAACGGAAACGATTTTGTTAAGATAGTGAGATTATTCTCGAACTTTTCTACTAATTCTTCATCCTTCATCTCTACACTTTCAGGCTCGTTTAACAACGAATTAAGTTCCTGTATGAACTCCTCAAGCTTATTTTGTCTGGTATCAGAATCCATATTCTCATCGTTGACTATACGAAGTTTTTGAACTAATGCATCCAACATTTCCGAATAAGAAATCGTTTTAACGTCATTTTGGAGAGAAAGCGTATGATTAGTTTCTGCTTTTGAAGAATCATTCTCTTTCGTACATCCGTTCATTACTACACAGGAAATTAGTAGTAACAGGACGCAACATATACAACCGCCCTTTAAATGATTCATGCTGGATATCACGCTCTCTACAATTTATCATTTATCTCTATACTCATAATCTTCCATTTATCTGACTGTTTTTCTAACGTAAATGTAATTTCCTTTTTCGCTCTTTCTTCTAATGAATTATCTTTTACCAAAAATATTTTTCGGTTATCATTGCTACTAACCTCATTAATACTCAGTTCCAACACCGGGTAAGATAAATATGCTAAACCGGAAAGATCGACAGCATCCTCAAAATCATACGTTTGCCTTGCTGCCGGATCGGTAAGCTGGTCCATTTCAGGAAAAGGTAAATCAAACCACTTCATAAGATAATCAACTTCCAAGTAGTTCAATATCACAGCCTTAGGATCGCTTGGATATACAAACTTTTTACTTTTATTTTTATACAAAATCTCCTTTTTTTCAGGTCCTGTTCCATCATATTTTTGATAGACCAAGATGGTATGCTCCTGAGTGTCGCTAAACTCGTAATAATCGACACTTTCAAATACACCATCATGGTCGGTATCTTTTAACGTTCGAATTCCTTGTCCAGTAGCATTAGGAAAATCAGAATTTATACTCTTGATATGATTATTTTCCAAGGTGTATATGGAGAATCCCTCTGAATAAGCCCCTCCGTCGCCTATAGAGTATACAACGATAAATTTTTGATCTGTTTGGTCCAGCTTCATGATTTTCACATCTGTATTTATATGCACAACTATAACCGGGTCCTCTAGTTTATCAATGATGTGATACCCATCATCATCCTCCCGGACTACAAATATGTTGTAAATCTCCTCTTTTTCTAATCCAAAAGCAAGCACATATTCCGGCTTTCCATCACGGTCTAAATCTTCTTTTATTATTTTTTGAAGATGCTCATCCTTGGGTTGAATTTTCTTTATAAACTGATCTAATGTGTCAGAATCTTGCACAGTATTTTTTCCAGTATCATCCACAGTAACTTCACTAGAACCTTCCGTTATGTCAGGACTATCAACAGTTGGTGTAGATGATTTAGGAGCGATACTTTTTACCTCGGCCTCTTTGTTCACACCACAACCACTAAGAATTAAAATAACTAACACAAGTACAAACAACTTCTTATTACTCACACTTTCCCTTCTTTCAAAATCCCTATTTTATAATAACTTGATTACCTTGATGAAGCCCGTGTAGGTTCAGGGCAAGCAGCTGCAGGCATATTCTTATATACGGGGCTCCACTTCTGCTAAAAAGCTGAATGCCCAGCCTGCATCATAGATTCCATAACAAGGTTGAGGATCAAAGAACCAATTTTTATCATAGGCTTCGACGACATAGTTATAGTTGCGATCCATCAGATACGTGCGCCTCATAGAATAAGTAATGTATCCGATCCTTGTCTTGGCCACTTCTCCGGAATGGGCTTGCAGACAGATCGATTGAAAGGATTGAATAAAAGAAAAAATGAGCTCATCTTTTCTTTGTTCATACAAATACGCTGCTTGATGTAATTTCTGGTTCAATACATCTTCCGCATAGGTCTTATGGAAGTGTTCTAGGGCTTCCAGTCTATTCATAATTCCACCTCTGAACCTATTATATAGAATATTTACATGATATTACTGGTCCTATCCTCCTATTTTATTACACAATTTTCATATCATGAGATTACATATGAATTTATGAAAATAGAATGAAAATAATCACATTTTTTCGTGAATATGTAATGATATAAACAAAAACTCTCCAAGAAAGGCTAGCATTAGACCTAAGAAATGAAGGTTTGCGCAAGTGAATAGGTAAATGGAAGTAGAAAGATCGGTTTATAATGAAATAATCATGTATAATTAATGATACGCTCCAAAAACACATTCAGAGGATCGGGAATGGGATACACAAACTGCTAGAGTTTTGGATAACCACCACTTTGCATCAGGATTGGAGATACATGATTACTTCACCTACAGGTTTTTATAATAGTATTCAAGAGGCTACCGCGCATGTCATTGATGTGCTAAGTGGTATTTTATATGTAAACACCATTTTTATTGCCGCTAATGACGGCATTACGAATGTGATTGTAGATTCATTTAACCGGGAAGAGGTGCTCGTTAAGGAAGGGGATGTGCTCCCTTTTGAGCTTAGCTATTGTAGTCTGGTGTTGGACCATCCTGCCGATCACCTCACGATTTCAGAAACAACTATTCACCCGCACACATGTGATTTAGATGTGACTAAAACCATTGGAAACCACTCATTTACAGGAATCCCTATTCGCATGAAAAATGGTCTGGCTTACGGAACCATTTGTATCTTGGACGCGCCATCTGTACATTTGACAGAATCCGAACTGAAGGCCCTTCAGGCTATGGCTGTATTTCTGGGCTATGTGGTAGAACTGGAGAAAGACAAGATAGATGCTGAAATCTCTTCTATGAGTAAGCTGGATTTGATATCTTCCCTGAGTAATAAAATTCGGTTTTCGCTAACCGAAATATGGGGAGCCACCGATCTCATGCTGACGACGGAGTTAACAGAGGAACAACAGCAATATATGAGCATCATGGAGTCGAGCAGTCGCTCGCTCATGACGTTATTGAGTAATATTTTGGATTACAGCACTATGGAATCCAGGCAGATTGATGATATTGAAGATCCGTTTGATCTGAGAACGATGATGGAAAATGTATTGAGCCTGTATACAGAGGTAGCCGCGCAGCGGAATCTCGAGTTGAAGCTCGACTGGAATCTCACCAGCTCGCCTATTTTTATCGGGGATGAAGCTAAAATTCGCCGTATGCTGATTAATTTGGTAGATAATGCAGTGAAGTTTACAAGCACAGGAGCTGTCACTTTATCTGCAACCACCCAATCCGTGACCGATGCACCTGAGATTGAACTGGAATTAAAGGTGAAGGATACCGGAATCGGTATATCTCCGAATAAATTGAATTTGTTGCTTGAACATGACCGTGGGTACTCTCTCTCATATGGAAATCCAGGCTTGGGTTGGCAGATTACCAAACATCTATTAAAACGAATGAACGGTAAGATGACAGGGAGCAGTGAACCTGGTAGCGGGACGGAGATAACGCTCCAGTTCACCCTGAAAATATACCAGGAGTCTGCCTAAAACAGAGATTAGCTTGTGATGATATGGCATATCCTATAATAGAAGCCCGTGACGCATAACGTCACGGGCTTTATGTTATCGGTACGTGTCACTAGGCAGTATTATCACCCTATGCCGCACGTTTGTGCATAGCCAGACTTAGTAACGTTTGGGAGCAGCCAGCTTAGCCAAATCCGCCATATACGTAAAAAAGGCCTCTGGATCTGTATCATATACCAGGTTCACAGGACGTCCATCTGCCTGTTCCACCGTTCTGCCCTGACTTGGTCCTTCTGCGATAACGCTGCAATGCACCGTCTTTTTCTTGACAATGTCCGGGCGTCCTACGGATGCAGTGGTCAGTACATCCCACAAGTAATAGGTTGAGTTCGTTTCGCTATAAACAAGCGGAGGACATCCTGCATAGCAATTGCCCAAGAAATCCACGCCTTCATATCGGCGCTCCGCAGCCCAACGATTGCGTACTGCTGGAGTTAATGGCACTTTGCTTGTGCTTTCCAGCGCTACCAGATCAATCGTAATGCCGCTTTGCCACACCCGATATGCCGCTTCTGGGTCCCAGAACACATTCCACTCTGCTGTGCCGTCATGCTCCGGCTCTTCTACATTCCCTTTTTCAAAGGTGCCACCCATCCATACCAGCTTTTCAATCTTTGCTTCAATATCCGGTGCTTCATCCAGCGCTCGCGCCAGATCGGTTAGCGGTCCAGTGAATAGTAACAGCGTCTTACCTTCAGCTCCGCGTACCTTTTCGATCAGATGCTGATGAGCTGGCAGGGATGAAAGCGGTGCTTCCATACGCCCCGATTCATTCAGTACGGGTAATGCATCCACATAGAAGGAATGTAAACGCCAAGCGGCAGGAAACGGATTTTTACCGCGTGAATTAGACTTTGCGACTTCCACAGGCCCTTTATTTTGTCCAAAACGATCAATAATTTTACGACTGGCATCCGTCGCAGGCTCCAGGTAACCATCTGCTGGAATCACCGATACTCCGGTCAAATGAACCTGCTCCATCTGAAGCAGCATAAAAAGGGATACTAGATCATCCACTCCACCATCATGATTAAAATAAACGTTTGTCTGACTCATCTGTCTCTTCCTTCCTTTATCCCCGTAAAACAGGCTTGTTCTTATCGGCAACCATCCTTCATTATGCCTGATCGCTTCACAGGAGTAAATGTGGGATAGTGCGTGAATCAGCGATTTTTTGCTTACTCCATGCTTAAGAAAGGTAGAAATGTGTGTAATAACAGGGTAGAATCGTGGGTCCTAATCGGAAGCGTATGAAGGAGAGATGCATATGACAGCCCGAACAATAGAAGAGTTGGAGCAGATCCGTAAAGAATGTAAATCCATGGTGACGAAAAGGGCTGCGGCTTCAGGTGGAGCGGTATTAGTTCCAGTTCCTGGGGCTGACGTTCTTGCTGATGTTGGCATTTTGATGCAGCTGCTTCCAGCCATTAATGGAAAATTCGGATTATCTGAGAAGCAGCTGGAAGGTCTGGACGCAGAAACAAAATCCATGGTGTATGGTTTCATCACCTCAATTGGCAGCAAGCTGATCGGGCGACTCATTACTCGTGAAGCCATCGTGCAGATTTTGCAAAAAATGGGCATTCGCATCGCTACCAAGCAGGTTAGCAAGTTTGTCCCCCTTCTGGGGCAAGGGCTAGCCGCGGCAATTGGCTTTACTGCTATGCGAACCATTGGTAATCGGCATGTCGATCAATGTTATGAAGTGGCCAAGCGCTTGCTGGAGCAGCGAACTGCGGCAGATATCGCGCGCAACTGGACGGTTCCACAGCAGCCGCTAGAGCCTGTGGGAGTTGATCATTTGCCAAACCGGGACCCGGAAGCAGCAATTCCACTACTGCCAGCATCCACTAAAGATTAAGTCCTTCAAATTCAAGTCAACCATCCATTTCACCCACACGGGGTACTGCAGATCGAGACAGCTCCTGTATCCCGTGCTTTTTAGCCTTCCACCTTGGCTCCATAGGAGCGAGCTACCGCTACTGCCTGCTCGATATCCAGCTTGGCTCCAGTGATGTCCAGATCTTTAAAATTCACACCATCCATTTTCGCACCGCGCAGGTCTGTTCCTTGAAGATGGGCTTTGTGCAGTCTTACTCGGGTAAGATCCGCCTCCCGCAAATCTGCTTTTTCCAAATTGCATTCGGATAAGTCAGCTTCCTTGAATCGTATTTTTCGCAAATCTTGTTTTCTTAAATCTGCATGACGCAAATTCGTATAAGACCAGTCTCCGCCCGTAATTGTGATACCATCCATATTCGCCCCCGCAAAATCTGAACCTACTAGCTTGCAGTTATCAAACCGGACTACAAACAGATTGGCGCTGGTGAACAAACAATTGGTAAAAGCCGACTCCTTGTAGTGAGATGCATTCAGAATGGCTCCGGTAAAATCACAGTCCACAAAAGTACAGCCCTCCACGAGGGACTCATTCATCTCCACACCCCGAAAGCGACATCGGGTAAACTCGCAATTTCTCCACTCGCCTTCTCTGGCATCCATTGATCCAAAATCACGGGCTTCATAGACCTCATCTGTATAAAAGAACATGTTCTCTCTCCTATTCCTTATTCCTTATATTAGGAATTCAGCATTTCGGCAAGGACCGCTCAAAACCGCCTTTCATTTTTCCCAGTAAACCCTTCATCATCTTATGATCCTGCGGCGTAAACTCAGACATACACGACCGAATCAACTTCGTATAATAAGGGACTATCTTACTTAACAGCTCTCGTCCTGCCTCCTTTAATCCGACAGTCACCATCCGCCCGTCACTCTCATGAGCCACACGTTCAATCATGCCATCTCGCTCTAATCCGTCGATCAGCCCCGTCATGGTTCCACGCGTCACATCAGCTTTTTCCGCCAACTCTGATGGTGTCATGCGATGTGGCGAATGGCAATGCAACAGGCTAAGAACAATAATCCTGCCCTGAGAAGCCCCCAACTTGCTAAAATCGGTATCCATTTCTCTGAAAATACCGTTAGCCAAGCGCGCAAATGTCACAAAAGTCTCTATATTATCCACTTCGGCATCTTCATGTCCAAAGCTACGCAGCACCCCGCGTATGGAGTCATTATGAAAATTAAAGTTCATAGTCTATCCATTCCTTCCTTAATCCCGCTTGTTCCGTCAGACGGTAGCTTTTCCATTCGTCTGGCAGCAAAGAAGCATACGGTTCCTTGGCAAAACGATCATCTACCAGGACCAACAATCCTTCGTCGTGCTCTGTGCGAATAAGTCTGCCACCTGCCTGAAGAACCTTGTTCATCCCTGGATATACATACGCATAGTTGAAACCATTCCGTCCCTGTTCGGAAAAATAATCCCGCAGCACATCCCGCTCTGCTCCAATTTGCGGCAAGCCGACGCCGACGACCACTACCCCATTTAAGCGATCCCCAGGTAAATCGACACCTTCAGCAAACACACCACCCAGTACGGCAAAGCCAAGCAAGGTGTGCTCTTGCCCAGGCTGGAAAGCCTCTAGAAATCGATCCCGCTCTGGTTCGGTCATCCCCGGACTTTGTACCAACGTATTTGCGGACACGTCCCGAAGCATGAACTCCTCATATACCTCACGCAGATATGGATAGGACGGGAAAAACACAAGGATATTTCCTTTCCGTTCTACAACCAATGCAGCCAGCATATCCGCAATCGCCCCTTTGGAACGCTCACGATCCCGATAACGGATGGAGAGCGGCAGCAGACGTACATCCCATTGCTCCTGATGGAAGGGGGAAGGAACCTGTAACGTATAATCTTCCTCGTTTGCTCCGAGCATGTCCCGGTAATAAGCAAGCGGTGTCAACGTTGCGGAAAAATAAATGGCTGAGCGGTAGCCCTTAATAGCTTGTCCCAGCAAGTGAGAAGGATCGAGGCAGAACAGCTTGACCCTCACTTCACTGCGCCCCGCTTCCACATAAGTAACGTATCGTTCATCGTATAAAGCAGCAATGCGCAGCATATTCTGAGCGGTAAAATACGTATCTAGAAGCAATGCATAAGCCGTACCCTCACCGCTTGCGTGGCTTGTACTGCCCCCCGTCACCAGTTCACGTTCAGCTGCTTCCACAAAAGGCGCCAACAGCTCCAGCACCTCTTGCGGTGCTGCTGTCTCCACTGCTTTTCCTGTATCTGCATATTGCTTGCGCAGCATAATCATATGTGCGTTCACTGCACTCGCAGCCGCAGCAATCTCTGGGCTTAGCAACTTAAATTCTCGTTTCAGTTCCAAAAAAGAAGATTTCAAAATTTCCGCCGAAAACATGTCCCGGCCGCGTTCTACCAGATTATGCGCCTCATCCACCAGTACGACACCTTTTCGCTTGTGCTCCTCCAGCAATCTTTTCAAAGAAATCCGTGGATCGAAAACATAATTATAATCACTGATTATACCATCCGAGGCATACGCCACATCCAGCGAAAATTCAAAGGGACATACCTTATGCTTGCGCGCATAATGCTCAATCACCGCCCGGGTCATTAACGTCTCATTCGCCAAAATATCGGATACCGCACCGTTGATCCGGTCGTAATAGCCCTCGCACATGCTGCATGATCCAGCATCACAATCATTTTCATCCTTAAAGCAAATTTTATCCTTCGCAGTCAAAGTCACCACATGCATGTGCAGCCCTTGGGCCTGCATTCTGGCGTAAGCTTCTTCGGCTGCTGCCCGAGTCGTGGTACGAGCCGTCACATAATATACTCGCCTAACCTGCCCCTCACCGATAGCCTTGATCGCAGGAAACAAGGTGGATACCGTTTTACCAATACCTGTAGGCGCTTTGGCAAACAGGTTAACCCCTTCGGCAATCGTCTTGTACACCGAACCCGCGAGAGTTCGCTGACCCGAACGATATGTGTCAAAGGGAAAGTTCAACATAGCAATGCTGGCATCCCGCTTTTCCGCATGTGCTCTCAGCAGGAATGCATACGGTGCATAACCAGCAATCATCTCTTGTGCGAAAACTTCTAGCTCAGCAAAGGATAGCTCGCGCCTAAATCGGCGAATGTCTTCACTGTGTGCCTGTACATAAGTAAGCTGGACCTGCATGGAATGATGTTGTTCCTCACGAGCAATCATATAGGCATACAGAAATGCTTGTGCCCAGTGTACGGGTTGACCGTCACCCTGAATATCTTCGAGGGGCAAAGAGATCGATTTAATTTCATCAACTGTCCATACGCCATCCAGCTCAATCAGTCCGTCACAGCGGCCTTCAATGATAAACAATTCGTCCTTATATAAAATTTCTGTACGTAAATGTACCTCTTTGCGGTCATGCTCCTTGTAACCTTTCTGGATAACCTGATGCACGCGAGTTCCTTCGAGCATACTGCTATTCGAGCGAAAGCCGCTATGAATGCTGCCGCTCCGATGCACATATTCCACAAGTGGACGCACCGATATGTGAATTGGTTCCTTCATACGATCACCCGTTCCGGTCATAGTCCTTTCACTGTACCACGTAGATAAACGAAACGTAAGGGACATAAGAATCGTTTGTGGTCGATTGGTATTCACTCATGCCTACTTTTTACCGAAATATAGAAACGAGGCCTTTTGCTTTATTCCCCACGATACTACAACTCTCATTTCAGCATAAAGGATAGGGATATGTTAAAAGAATTAATTAACAATTTTGCGTTATTAACAAGCTTCTTATTCTTTGGAAATTTATTTTTCCGGAAATATGAGCGTTACCTAAAAAAACATGTATTCATTTATCGGGTAATGAACGGTTTAATGCTGGGTCTGTTTGGCATTCTGTTAATGATGACCGGTTTATGGATCCGTGGGCACTTTGTGGTCGATCTGCGCCAATTGGCGATTATCATTTCTGTTTATATGGGAGGATCGGTATCCGGTCTGCTGACTACCTTGATCATAAGCCTGTACCGTATTTACATCACAGGTGGTTGGACAGATGTTTCTCTGACTGCTACCGTCAATTGCTTCATGACACTGGGCATTTCACTTATTTTTATTCGAGAAAAAAGCCTAACACTCCGCATGTGGATGTCGGCTGTGCTTGGAGCTGCTGTAGTGTCACTGTTATCTACTTTCTATGTGGTTAATCCTCCTGATAATGAATCTATGATAATAATCACAACCGTTAAGTTACTTGGCGGCCTGTTCACTTATTTTATGATGTCCCATATCAAAAAAACAGAACGGGCTGTTCATCTGCTGGAAGAAGCTGCAAATCGGGATCATTTAACCGGACTCTACAGTCCGCGTGCTTTCGATGCGCTATTCGAAGAGGTCTTTCATACTTCCAAGACTACAAAACAGCCCTTTGGACTCGTGATGCTGGATATTGACCACTTTAAAAATATTAATGATACGTATGGTCATTTGAACGGAGATACCGTCTTAAGCCAATTAGGAATGCTGTTAATCCGGGAATCTACAACGAGGGCGTACCCCTCCCGTAAAGGCGGAGAGGAATTTGCCATTCTGATTGGAAATTGCGATAGTCAGAAAGCAGCAAGCTTTGCCGAAAAGATTCGGAAAGCTGTGGAAAATGAACGTTTTCTTTTGAATGACGGAACCTCGATCTCTCTAACCGTATCCATCGGAGCAGGCAGTTCACCTGTCATTGCATCGAGGCACTTACTGGAAAAGTCAGATGAGGCATTATATGAAGCTAAGCGTTCAGGACGCAATCAGGTGAAACTGGCAAAACCATAAATATTAGTCGCTAAATGTCAGGAAAGCTGGATTATTGTTAATAAAAAGTGGTAAAATGGAAATAACATCGTTATCAAAAAAACTTCTGCCGCTAGTGGAGACATGCCTTACAATCGACATGGGGGGTGGGCTTTGTGAACCTCGAACAATTGGAAAAACTCATGGAAAAAGAACGCCGTGAACTGAATCGCATGGCTGACTTACACGGATTAAAAGATGAACGTGTATTGGACAAATCCTCCAGACTTGACCGTATTATGGACAAGTACCTTCACACCAAGCGTGCAATAAACCAAACACACTCATAGAAGCAAGCTACATCGCTGCCCCTCAGGGCAGCTTTTTTATGATGTAAGCAGTATTCGTCCTTCTTCGGTGCACATCTGCATCGTACTCACCTTCTTGTTGACTGACTATTTTCCGCCATATTCCGTCCGCAACAATTGTTGTGTGAACGATATCCATTCTCTGGCGGCAAAGGACAGATAACGATCGTTCCGCCAGATCATCCCCAAATGCCAAGGTATGACGGGGTCCACCAATGGAAGAACACGCAAGCGCTCGGAATCCAGATCTCGGCAAATGGCCTCCGGCAACAGCGCTACTCCCAGGTTTGCAGCAACCATTTCGCTAATCAGATCCCATTGTGAGCTTTCGTAGACTACACGCGGCTGAAAGCCAGCACGAACACATTCCGCAATGATACGGTCATGCAGCGTAAAATCCTCACGGAACAGTACAAACGCCTCCTCCGCCAACGCAGATAACGGTACCTCCTTGCACTCTGCCAATGCATGCGTAGGATGAACGAGCAAATTCAGCTTTTCCTCCACAAACAGAAATGTCTCAAACATATCTCCAACCGCAGGCAGCACAATCACCCCGATATCCAATGCCCCGGCTTCTACGTCCTGTTCCACTTTCTTCGCCCCGTCCTCAAATAATTGAATGGTCACATCAGGATATGCCTTATGGAATTCTCCAATGACACGCGGAAAAAAGCTTGATCCGACCATAGGGGGCAGGCCAATACGGATATGTCCCTTTTTCAGGTTCATCAAATCACTCAGCTCCGAGGACAGGCTTTGAAAGGACTTTACAATCGCTTGTGCTTGAAGCTCAATTACCTTTCCCGCGTCCGTCAGTTCGATTCTTTTGCCAATTCGGTCGAACAAAGCGACCCCCAATTCATCTTCCAGACTTTTAATCGTCTTACTGATCGTCGGCTGGGTAATAAACATGCTCTGGGCTGCCTTTGTAAAGCTACGCAACCGCGCGACTTCCAAAAAGTATTGTAAATGTCGGATATCCAAAGCTACACCTTCTCCCATAGACAAACGGAATAGATTACATTCTTTATATGCATTTTACTCATGAAAGCTTGTGATGTAAAATTTCATTACAGTTTGAAAATAACCGATCTCAAAGATAGGAGCCATTATATATGAAAAGCTTCATACGCGGTGTCCTCCAGATCGCCGTCCTGATGGCCTTTTCGCTCATCCTGAACGCGGTAGTCTCTTGGCTCCACCTGCCTGTACCCGGTAGTATCATTGGTATGCTGATCCTTTTTATTCTGCTGCAAACCGGCTTGGTCCGGCTAAGCTGGATTGAAGTTGGTGCAAATTGGTTGCTGGCCGAGCTGCTATTATTCTTTATCCCCTCCGCTGTCGGCGTTATGAATTATTGGCCGATGCTGGAACACGATGGTATGAGCATTATGCTGGTCGTGTTGCTCGGCACCTTTCTGGTGATGGCCTGCACAGGTATGGTCGCTAGTCTGCTTGGTAAACGAAAGGAGCATAAATCATCATGACCGGTCTTCTATGTATTGTATTGACACTCGCTATTTACTGGATGGCCAAACGCATGTACCGCACACTACCCAAGGTGTATTTGTCTCCATTGCTCATTACACCTATTGTTATCATTTTGATTTTGACGCTGACGGGTGTGAACTACCGTTCTTATAATTCGGGCGCTCACTTGCTGTCCATGCTGCTACAGCCAGCTACGATTGCATTTGCTGTCCCTTTGTACCGATATTTCCCTGTGTTAAAAAAACACGCGACCCAAATCGTGCTTAGCGTGCTGTCTGGGTCTGTTGTAGCCGTGTTGTCCTCCATGGCGCTTGCTAAGTGGATGCACCTGAATTCTTCGCTGCTGAGCAGCCTGATTCCTCGCTCCATTACGACGCCCATTGCGATGAATGTATCGCAAACGATTGGCGGCAATCCGACGGTCACGGCTGTATTCGTTATTCTGACCGGATTGAGCGGTCTTATTATCGGTCCGATGATTGTAAAACTGTTCCGTATCGAAAATGAAGTCTCACGTGGGGTGCTGCTCGGTACCGGTGCTCATGGTACAGGCACTTCCAAAGCATTCGAGTTCAGTTCGCTGACGGGGACGATATCCAGCATCTCGATGGTGCTCGCCGCTCTCTTTACCTTGGCGGCTGCCCCGTTCCTGTTCCACTTGATGCTGTAAGCCATCTGTATACAAAGAAGCAGCGATTCTCTTGTTATGAAGAATCGCTGCTTCTTTGCTTTCAGTCCATGTCTCAAAGCAATGGATGGCTCAAGGATATATATCCCTCGCGGCCTCAAATAGCTTTAACGTCACCGGGTTTCACCTCTACCTCTACAGGCGTTACAGCTTCATACAGGTAAGCATCCAGCTCAGCCGTATATTGTCGTTCTTGCGCGGCGCTCCAGCCTGCATGTTCGGACATCAATGCAATGGCGGGCTGTTTCCAGCGCTTCACCTCGTCAATCTGGAAGAACAGAGCCCCAGTTCGGCGTATAAAAAAGTCAGACGGTGTCACTGTCATTTCCTGTTCCATCGCATACAGGAGCGGGGCACGCACTTCCACAGGCAGCGCCGCTTCCTTCTCGGTAGCCTCCTTCATGCTCTGTGCCGCTATGGCAAACAATCGCTCTGTGTTGGAGCCATAGCGGGTAGCCCATGCTCTAGCTATATCCGGCGACAGGCCGAGCGCAACACCTGCTGCGGTTTGCTTACCTACGTACGCGTCCCAGCCCGCTGAGCCTCCTACGCTGCCACCCGAAATCGGGATATGTCTGGTGCGGCATGCCCGGAAGCTCTGCCCATGCAAGCGCCCCAGCTCCTGTACCGCACGATCCACGACGAGTTCGGACATTTTCCGGTAGCCCGTCAGCTTGCCGCCTGCAATCGTGATCAGACCTGAACGGGATTCCCAAATTTCGTCCTTGCGTGAAATTTCCGAAGGGCTTTTACCGTCTTCATAAATGAGCGGCCGTACCCCTGCCCAACTGGATTCTACATCCGTAACAGTCAGCTTTACATCCGGAAACATTCCGTTGATCGCTTGAAGCACATAGGCCCGATCTTCGGCGGTCATCCGGGGATGCGCCGTATCCCCCTCATACACCGTGTCGGTCGTACCTGCATAGGTTTTTCCATCACGTGGGATGGCAAATACCATGCGTCCATCCGGTGTATCGAAGTACACTGCCTGTTTGAGCGGAAAGCGCTCAGCATCGAACACCAGGTGAATACCTTTCGTCAGGCGAAGCACCTTGCCCTCTTTGGAGCGATCCATTTCCCGTAACGTGTCTACCCATGGTCCGGCTGCATTAATAACCAGCGAAGCTCGAATTTCGTATGGTTTTCCCGTTACCCGGTCCGTTACGCTTGCACCGCTTATTCGTCCTTCGTCATACAGCAGCTTGTCAGCCTTGGCATAGTTCACCGCCAGCGCCCCTCGTGTAACAGCTTCCTTCATGACCTCAATCGTCAGGCGAGCGTCATCTGTGCGGTACTCTACATAGCTGCCGCTTCCCTTCAGTCCATCACGCTTCAGCAAAGGCTCGCGCTCTAGTGTAGCTTGGATGTCCAGCATGCGGCGGCGCTCACTACGCTTAACACCAGCAAGGAAATCATATACCAGCAGCCCGACAGAGGTGGTGAATGCGTTAAACGTGCCGCCCTTGTGAAAAGGAAGTAGCATACGCTCGGGTATGGTCACATGTGGACCATTTTCGAATACGATTGCCCGCTCCTTCCCGACCTCGGCTACCATCTTAACTTCAAACTGCTTCAAATAACGAAGACCACCATGCACTAGCTTGGTCGAGCGACTGGACGTACCCGCTGCGAAATCCTGCATCTCCACCAATGCTGTCTTCAAACCACGATCCGCCGCATCCAGCGCAATACCCGCCCCTGTAATGCCGCCGCCAATGATTAAAATATCCAAATGCTCATGTCCCATACGTTCCAAAACAGCGGTTCTCTCCTGCGCAGCAAATCCCTGTTCTCCCATCATTTATCCCTCCAGCTTTGTATATATTCACGATGCAATCTGCCAACCGAATCATCATAAGGTACAAAAAAAGACCACGAACATCGCTGCGGCGGATGCCGAGCGGTTCATGGTCTCTCCAAGTCTCCTGACGAGTATTAACTTATCTATATCGTAGCACACACGGTACGCTATGAAAAGGGAAATCTGCCTGTTGCCAGATGGCTCCCTTCTATCGCATAACCGTCTCTACTTGAACGCCATTGCGGCATGAACTGCCTTTTTCCAGCCACCATAAAGCTCAGTCCGCATGTCCTCACTCATGGACGGAGTAAAGGTATGATCACTCTGCGCATATCCCCGGACTTCATCCAGACTGCTCCAAAACCCAACTGCCAGCCCTGCTAAATACGCCGCACCGAGTGCAGTTGTCTCGTTCACAGCAGGTCGTTCTACAGGCAGATCGAGAATATCGCTCTGGAACTGCATCAGGAACTCGTTCATCACTGCACCTCCATCTACACGCAATGAGCACACAGGTACACCCGAATCGCTCGCCATGGCAGTTAGGACATCTTTAGTCTGGTAGGCCAGCGATTCCAGTACCGCTCGTATAAAGTGCTCCTTGGTCGTTCCCCGCGTCAAACCAAATGTCGCGCCGCGCACGTCACTGTCCCAATACGGGCTGCCTAGACCTACAAAGGCCGGGACAAAATATACCCCTTCCGTCGAGGTCACACGCGCCGCATACGCTTCACTATCTGTGGCCTCGCGGAACATGCGCAGCCCATCACGCAACCACTGAATAGCAGACCCAGCTACAAAAATGCTGCCCTCCAGCGCATACTTTACCTGACCATTCAGCCCCCATGCAATGGTCGTAATCAGTCCATGTTCCGAGTCACAGGGTTCATCTCCGGTATTCATCAGCATAAAGCATCCCGTACCGTATGTATTTTTAATCATGCCCTTGTCAAAGCATCCCTGACCGAACAGAGCTGCTTGCTGATCGCCCGCCGCTCCGGCAATAGGAATTTCCTGCCCAAAAAAGTGATAATCCACCGTATGCGCATATATCTCGGAAGATGATTTCACCTCTGGTAGCATAGACGCAGGAACGCCGAGAATATCCAGCAGCTCCTCATCCCATTTTAGCTCATAAATGTTGTACATGAGTGTGCGGGCCGCATTGGAGTAGTCCGTTACATGTGCTTTACCACCGGACAATCTCCAGATTAGCCAGGTATCAATCGTACCAAACAGCAAATCCCCGCGCTCCGCTTGAGCTCGTGCTCCTTCGACGTTGTCGAGTATCCATTTGACCTTGGTGCCAGAAAAGTAGGGATCAATGAGTAGTCCCGTTTTGCTATGAAAAATATGATCAAATCCACGACTTTTTAATTCCTCGCAGATCCCGGTTGTTTGCCGTGACTGCCAGACCAGCGCATGATATACAGGCAGACCCGTATGTTTATCCCACACCACTACGGTTTCCCGTTGGTTTGTAATACCAATCCCGGCAATTTGGCTGGCTTTCACACCTGATTCCGACAAGCAGGAGGCGATGACGGCCAAAATAGAGCTCCATATTTCATTTGCGTTTTGCTCTACCCACCCCGGCTGGGGAAAATACTGTGGGAACTCCCGTTGTGCCTTGTATACCACTTTTCCCTGCCGATCAAACAAGATGGCCCGCGAACTGGTTGTACCCTGATCCAAGGCAAGAATGTATTGCTCCATCGTTTCCCAGCCTCCTTGCATATTTATGTATTGTTATCCACTTGATTCAAATAAAAGCTATTGCTTATAATGCTCGAACAGTTGTTTATTGGAGGTCGTAACTGCTGTAGCTCCCGCAGCCAACGCCGCTTCCACATCCTCTGGGGTGCGAATAAGTCCGCCCGCCAAAATAGGAATGCCCGTGCGTTCGCTGACTTCCCTAATCATCGGTGGAACAACACCGGGCAGCACCTCAATATAATCAGGTCGTGTTTTTTCCACCAGCGCGTAGCTTTTTTCCAGCGCAATCGTATCAAGCAGAAACACCCGCTGCACAGCAAGAATCCCCTTCTTTTTAGCGGTTGCAATCACCCCGGATCGGGTCGAAATAATCCCAAACGGCTTAATTTCCTGACACAAATATTCAGCCGCATACTCGTCATTCTTCAAGCCTTGCACCAGGTCGGCATGCAGAAGCATTTGCTTGTTGCGACTCCTAGCCATCTGGTACAGGTTGCGCAGCTGCGCTACATGCGTATCCAGAAAAACCGCATACTCATAAGAGCTGTCCAAAATACCCTCCAGCTGCTTCATATGCTTAGCTGCAGGTAAAATGCGTTGTCCCTGAAATGGCATGGATATCCCCCTTAAAGCTGAATGTCGGTCAAACTCGTTCAAATTTTATATTATCACTCTGTTCGACGAAGGTGAAGCGGTTTCATTGCAGATATGTATAAAGGCTGCCTTCCCTGCAATAGATGTCAGCAGGAAGAAGACAGCCTAATCGTTCAAAAAACTGGATCAAATCACACGACGGCACCCTTAAAATGCTCTATAGTGTACTAGCCTTCAAACCCTTGGCGCAGCCATGAGGTAGCGAGCGTGATCGCACCGCGCTTGGCCGCTGTTTCCGACAATGGGTTCAGCATCACAAAGTCGTGGATGATGCCTTGAAAGCGTGCAGCGGTCACATCTATCCCCGCTTCACGCAGCTTGTTCGCATAGGCCTCACCTTCATCGCGCAGCACATCGGCCTCGCCTGTAATGACCAGCGCACGCGGTAGCCCTTTGAGCTGTTCTGTGGTGGCACGTAACGGGGACGCCGTGATCTGCGCTCGTTCGTTGGGATCCGTCGTATATTGATCCCAAAACCATTGCATTCCTTCGCGGCTCAGGAAATATCCTGTGGCGAACTCCTGGTATGATTCCGTGTCAAAGGAAGCGTCCGTCACCGGATAAAATAACAACTGCTGCCGGATGGAAGGACCACTGCGTTCTTTGGCCAGCAGCGTTACGGCCGCGGTCATGTTACCGCCGACACTGTCTCCGGCTATCGTCAGCGTATCGGGCTTCAATCCATGCTCGCGCCCATGCTGCGCCACCCATTGAACGACCGCGTAAATTTCCTCAATTGCCGTCGGATATTTAGCTTCAGGTGACAAGCTGTATTCCGGGAATACAACTGCTGCCTGTGAGCCGACTGCCAATTCACGAATCAGACGATCATGCGTATGGGCATTACCGAATACCCAGCCTGCTCCATGAATATATACAATGACCGGGAGATCGCTTGTCACTTGTTGTGGGCGAACAATTCTGACCTTCACCTCGCCGCCAGGCCCACCTGGAATAGTTAGATCCTCTAAATCTGCGGCAGGTTTGTCTGCTGGACCGGATTGGACCTCATTGACCGTTTCACGTCCTTTTTCAGGACCCAAATCATATAGAAACGGAGGCTTGGCATTATCATCTGCAAATTTCTGTGCTGCGGGTTCAAGCTGTACTTTTTTAATCATATCAGTTCACTCTTCCTTTCTTATCTGTGCTCTACATATATCCAATATGGCTTAAGTTTGCTCATTCAGTTTCACCTTATATATTTAAACGAGTTCCTCTCTTTCCAATCGGAGGACTTTAGTTTGCCCAACAGAAGAGCTTGACTTTTATTTTATATTGTAACTATAATAGTTACATGTTAAAGTTCGTAAATGTACCAGGTACACTTACGATCAAACTAATGAATCATCCACATCATATTTATAGGAGGCTATCTATTATGAAAATTGCAGTTATTGGTGCAACCGGTAAAGCAGGAAGTAATATCGTAAAAGAAGCATTAGACAGAGGACATGAAGTAACCGCAATCGTCCGTGACTTGGCTAAAGTAACGGAAAGCCGTGCTACTGTAGTACAAAAAGACGTTTTTGATCTAAAAACAGATGATCTGAAAAGTTTTGACGTAGTCGTTAATGCTTTTGCCGCTCCACTCGGACAAGAGCATCTGCATGTCGATGCAGGTAACGTACTGATTGAAGCCCTGCGTAATGTATCCGGTACTCGCCTAATTGTCGTAGGTGGTGCAGGCAGCTTGTTCACTGACGAATCCCAAACACTTTTGGTAAAAGATACTCCTGGCTTCCCGGATTTCGTATACCCTACAGCAAATAACCAAGGAAAAAACCTGGAAATTCTGCGTGGTACCCGCGACCTGAACTGGACTTTCATTAGTCCTTCCGCTGAATTTGCACTGGGCAAACGTACAGGCTCTTACCAAGTGGGAAAAGACACTCTGTTGGTTAATTCCAAAGGTGCAAGCTATGTCAGCTATGAAGATTATGCAGTTGCCGTAGTGGACGAAATCGAAAAACCGCAACATCTGAACCAACGTTTCACAGTGGTGTCCGAGTCTTAATTTTTCTATTCTTGCAGCGTTTATAGCATAAAAGAGACCCTTCGCCCATTTTCTCATGCTGCATGGAAAGTCCGCTTTACTCTAAATCAGACTTTCCATGCACGCTATGAGAAGCTGAACCCGAAGGGTCTTTTTGTTATGACCTGTTGATACTCTCGTTATGACTTGTCAGTGCTGACCTTCTTTTCTATATCGTGAGCGGAACTCTCCCTCTTATCGCTAAAACACAGCTTGAGAATCGGAGGCGAAGCCAAGGTCGTCAGAATGATGGCAATGATCACCGATGTAAAATATTGCTGTGCCAACAGACCCGTCTGTAGACCGGTAGCTGCAATAATAAGTGCGACCTCGCCGCGAGATATCATCCCGGAGCCGATCGCAAGGGCAGAACGGTTATCGAAGCCCGTCAGCCGCGCCCCGAGACCTCCCCCGATTAGCTTTGTCACCAGCGCAATCAGTGTCAAAACAACAACAAATCCGAGCTGCTGCCCTACTCCCTCAAAGGAAACATTTAATCCGATGCTGACAAAAAATACAGGAACAAAGATGGAATAAGCGATGGGCTCCACCTTTTCTTCTACGACGTGCTTAAAGCTGGTTTGTGCAATGGCAATCCCGGCCGCAAAAGCCCCGATAATACCTGCCATCCCCAACATATCCGCAAAATACGCAAACCCAAAGCAAATAATCAACGCAGTCGTGATGACTGCTTCAGTCACCTTGAGTGGAGCAAGTATTTTCATAATCCACGGAACAACGAACCAGCCACCCAGAATAGCTACTACGAAGAAAACTAGCTTTTTGCCAACAAGAAGTCCCAGCGAAGTTTCTCCACCCATACCGAATATACTCATTACTACCGCTAGTAGCACCACGACAAGCACATCATCCAGCACTGCCGCACCCAAAATGGTCGAGCCTTCCCGGGTATTCAGCTTATTCATATCCTTAAGTACCTGTACCGTAATGCTTACAGAGGTAGCACTCAGAATAATTCCTAGAAACCAGCCTTCATGCACCGAGAATCCAAAGGCTTCCCCTACACCAAAACCGCAAATTAGCGGTAAAATAATACCTCCAACCGCCACAGCTACCGCAGGCTTCCAGTTACGTCGAAGTTGATCCAGGTCCGTCTCCAGTCCAGCAATGAACATCAGCAGCAGCACGCCGATTTCAGACATATTATGAATCAGCGAATCATTCTGAACCCATCCCAATACGGCTGGACCCAGGACAATTCCTGCGATCAGCTTTCCCAACACCGCTGGTTGACCGAGCTTGACAGACAAATGACCCGCGACTTTTGTGAACAACAGAATCAGCAGAAGATATAGTATAAATTGCATAGGCTGATAACCTCCTTTTATTTAATCCTTGAACTCATTTGCGCATAACCCACAATATTGAAGAAAACTAATAATCATAAAGTGTAAAACAAACGTGCAAAATATGTGTCTGACTTTAACGGACAACTCGCAAAATAAAAAGGGGAACCCGAGATACAGCACAGGTTCCCCTAAAAAAGACATAAAGGAGCCTTGGTGACAGGCTCCTCCGGTAATTCATATATTCATTTGATGTTGTCGGTCATACTTGCGCAAACAAGCAACTTTATCCTTTAATTATATCTCTTCTGTAAACCCGTGTAAACGTGTTGAATTAACTTTCTGCTTTTTTCACATAGCGGTCGCGGTATTCGTGGTCCAGCATACTCATCAGAATCGAATCATGGTATTCATGATTGTAGAATAAAGCATCCCGTTGTACACCTTCACGCTGAAAGCCTACTTTTTCATAGCAACGAATGGCACGTTCATTAAAATCAAATACATTCAGCTCAATCCGATGCAGATTACAGATACCAAATCCGTAACCCAGCATGAGTACAAGCGCTTCGGTGCCGTAGCCTTTCCCCTGATTTCCCTGCTCATTGATTGCAATACGGATGTTGGCGCTGCGGTTCAAGCTGTCCATATCCTGCAGGGCTATATCCCCAATTACACGATCATCTTCGCGAAGCGCAATCAACAGAAGCAGGCTTGAGGCTTCCTGTCCTTTAGCTTCAATATAACGGGCAATTTGATCCTTGGTAAAGCTGCGTTGTGTGCCTGTCAGCCGCCGCACATCCTGATCGAACAATGTATTATAGTATAGCTCGGTGTCCTCTACGTTAACGGGACGCAAGTATACCCGTGATCCTTCAAGTAACCGTGCCACAGGCTCTGAGGATGAAGTTTGTTGAGTCATCATGATCTCTCCCATGCTAAAAATATAAATGACGAAAATCAAAGCAAATTATTGCGCAAGATCGACTACGCAAGGTCTGCATTTTGCTCCGTAGTCAGGCTAGAATCGGCGAGGGACTCGCGCCAAATTACAGATTGAAGCAACAGTCCCGTCAAACCCAGGATTCCAACAGTCATTCCGATCCAGACAAAAGCCGTGCCCGCCCCTGCTATTCGGATCAATACTCCTCCGGCAAGCGGTGAAACGACCATGATTGCTCCAATCACGGTACTTTGGATACCAAAGACGCGTCCTACCATATCAGCAGGGGTTTTGGCTTGTAATATATAGTTCTGGGTGATAATGTACAGGCCGTTGCCCACGCCCAGCACAGCCCCGATCATAAGCAGTACAGGCAATCCAGTTCCAGGTTGCGCCCAGCCTAAAGCAGCAATAGCTCCGCCAACCAGCACATATCCACCACCGAGCCCCCAGCCTGCGCTTATGCGATTCAAGCGATTAAGCACAAGCATGCAGCCGACGGCGCCAGCCCCAATGGCTGAAACCAGCCAGCCAAGCAGCGATTCATTACCTGGAGCGAGCACTCGCAGCAATGTAGGGAACTGGTAGTCGATCATGAGAATGGCGATTAAGCCGAAAAGTCCGAATATGAGCGTATGCAAAAGCATTCGACTGCGCCATAAGAACGCCCAGCCCTCACGCCATTGGTTGAAAAAACGAGATGCGCGGACATGCTCCTCCCGCATTTTAGCTTCATCAGCCTCAGGCGCTGTATGCGCAGCCGACTTTCCTTGCTTCTCGGCTGCAACAGCTTGTTGGTCTGCGCTGACCAGCGCCGGACCGATTCCGCGCAGCGGCCACAGCAGCAGGCCGGAACAGAGACGCAGCAATGCATTGAGAATAATGCATGCCTGGGGGGACAACACAGTCAAGGTCATAGCGCCCAGTAATGGCCCTGCCACTTTGGAGGCCTGATTGACCAACCCATTCAGCGAGGTTGCCCGAAATAGGTCGTCGCTGGTGACTACCGTGCGGGTCAAGCCTTGCTGTGAAGGCATTTGGAATACGCCAGCCGCCGCGCGCAGACCAAGCAAAGGCAGCAGCCACGCCGGGCCCGGGACGGCGAGGATGGCCAGCGTCAATAAGGCAATAGCTGCATCGCAGACGATCATCAGCCTGGCCTTGTGTACCCGGTCGGCTAACGTGCCCGCGATGGAACCCAGCAGCAGACCCGGTAGGGCCATCACTACCGGAATCAGTGCAATCATCATAGGGTCGGCTTCCCAGCGATAGGCAACAAGCACCTGAATGGCGATAGCATCAAACCAATCGCCAAAGGAAGCAGCCGTGTGCGCCGCAAACATCCGCCGAAAACGGCCATTGCGCCAAATGCTAGGCGTGGATTGCAGTTCTTTCTTTTCCTTCATTATCTACTCACCCTGCTCTCATTTTCAGCTTCTTTAGCAATAAGAACATTCTAGCGGGTCTATATCAGAGGAAAATCAGACAGCTAAAAACATCAGACGACAGAAAGTGTTTGTTCCAACCAGCGCCTTAGCGCTGGACGATGCAGTGTTAAACTGTTATCCCGGTCAAGCCGATCATATTGAGCCGCATATTTCTCTTCCAGCATGGGATAGGAGCCGCAAAGCTTCAAAAAACTGCGGATTTGGCAGATCGCCTTGATTTTTAGCAATTCCTGTTTAGCCATATCAAGGGTGTCCAGCCCTTCATCCATGAGCCGCTCGGCGTTGCCCACATCTCCAGTACGTAAAAGCATAAGTCCGCGCATCATGCGATAACGGCCCAGTTCGCGTAAATACGGAGCCTCCGACAGCATGCCTTCCAGACGATCAGACAGTTTCGCAGCCTTTTCCATATGATTGGAAGCCAGATGCATGTACATCTCCATCAGTGCAACAGGCATCACAAATTTATCGAGATCATCCCGCTCCATGACCCTCAAGGTCAGTGGTAGACCTTCCTGTGCGCGTTCAGGTTTTCCATTTTCCACATAAGCCTCCAGGATGTTGAGAATGCGTAATTCCCGTTCCTGATCACTGGACAGTAGCCTGCTGGAAAGCGCACACTCACATAGAGCAAGCCCCTCATCCGTCACCCCTGCTGTGCACATATATAGCAGCAGCATCCAATACAATCGGTCTGCGCGTGTAAAGTCCTCCCGCTCCAAGAACCAGGACACATCCGCCTGTACAAAACGGGTATACATTTGATAAAAGACAGACAATTCAAAACCCATCTGCTCCTGCTGGGCAGCCAGCGCTACGATGGAATTCCCCTGCCCCAACAGCTGGTATTTCCGGAATAGTCCATGTACGGCGTCCTGCACCTCCTGATCGTGCAAGGACGGATGATTCTGTGGCTGCACGTCAGTCAAGGTCAAGCTGTAGCCATACCCTCTGACCGTATGAATACGGAGCACATCCCATGACTTAAGTTTTTTGCGCAATCTGTAGATATGATCATCCACCGTACGCTCCACCGGATACTCCAGCGGCCACACACGATCCAGCAGTTGTTCCCGGGTGAACACCTGATTCCGGTTATCGTACAGAAAGCGCAACAGCGCAAACTCTTTAGCCAACAACATAACACGATCTGCATTACAGATCACACTGTAACCGTCTGCATCAAATTGCAGTCTGATCATCCACCTCGCCTCCGACATATCGTTTCTTGGCTGCACCTAGCCCTATAAACATAAGCAGAACACTCAGGCACAAGAGCAGCAGCAGCGGAATTGTCCAGCCTTGTGTCGCATCATGCAAATAACCGAACAGTGTCGGCCCGGTCGCTGCTAGCAAATAACCAAAGGATTGCGCCATACCAGACAGCTCTGCTGCCTGCTGCGGTGTCCGCGTCCGCAAATTAAAGAACATCATCACTAACGGGAAAGCAAAACCACCCGCTATACCGATACAAATGACCCAAATCACACTCCACTGTGTAGCTCCAAGCAGAAATCCACCCAGACCGATAAAATACAGCGCAGCCATAATCAGAACCAATACCCGCTGATCCTTCACCCGTGCCGCCCAAATAGGCACAATAAAGGTAAATGGCATTTGCGAAAACTGCAGCACAGATAGCATCCATCCCGCAGTCTCTGAATCCATTCCCTGTCCGCTCATCATTTCTGGAAACCAGGCGGCAGGAACATAGAACAGAGCAGATTGCAGCCCCATAAACAGCGTCACCTTCCAAGCCAAAGACGATGTATATACATTCACGGTTCGGGCAGACACTGCAGCTTTATTGGCTGTTTTGCGTGCCTTAAGGAGCTGGGGCACCCAGAGTAAAATACCTACGACACCCACAATCGCCCATATTCCCAAAGCACCTCGCCAGCCCATACCTCCATTTATAGCCAGCGGTATACTCAGGCCAGATGCGGTTGCTGCGACCACATTCATGGATACTGAGTATACGCCGGTCATTAGTCCGCTGTTGCGAGGAAACTCCTCTTTGATCAGACTGGGCAGTAACACATTACACACGGCAATAGCCAGTCCCAACATGGCGGTCCCGACAAATAATGCGGTCACCCCCAGCGTTGAGCGCACCACAATACCTGCGGTCAACAACAGCAAGGCTGCAAAAATAACAAGAGACGACCCGAAGCGGCGCGACAGTTTGGCTACAAAAGGCGACAACAGGGCAAAAGCCAGCAGCGGCAATGTCGTTAATAGGCCACTCAGTGTATTCGAAATATGCAAAGAATCCTTAATCAAACCGATAAGAGGTCCTACCGAGGTAATCGAGGCGCGCAGATTGGCACCTACCAGAATGATCCCTACGGCAAGCACCCAAGGACCGGCATGCCACAAAGATTTGTATACCAAAGCTCGTTGGTGTTGCTGTGAACTCATCTCTCCATTCTCCAATCCATCTGTATTATGCTCAAAGGCTCCAACCAAGTGTACGGCTGGAGCCTAGCAATTTTTATCTCATTAAATTATAAAGGCATTCGTGCCATATGCATAGGACGGATCGACACAGCGCCCCAAGTCTTCAAGTTCACCATATAGCTTCATTGAAAAAATAAAAGCTGCCTGAAAGGATAGTTTCCTTTGGAGGCAGCTTTCAGTTCATAAACTTCGATGCGACCAGCGCTGCTTAACGTACCAACCAGCCGCCGTCCACCGCCAAGATATGACCGTTCATGTAGTCGGAACCCTGACTGGCGAGGAAAACCACAACTCCCATCAAATCAGACGGATCGCCCCAACGACCCGCAGGAATACGCGACAAGATTTCTTGATTGCGACTTTCATCCGCACGGATTGGAGCTGTATTTGCCGTAGCAATATACCCCGGCGCAATCGCATTAATCTGAACGTTATGAACTGCCAGCTCGTTCGCAAATGCCTTGGTCAAACCAGCTACCGCATGCTTGCTCGCTGTATACGGCGGAACGAATTTGCCCCCCTGAAAAGCAAGCATAGAAGCGACATTGATAATCTTCCCGCTTTTTTGCTCTACCATTACCTTTGCCACTTCCTGGCTCAGATGATATACGGCATTGAGGTTGATCTCCATGACAGCGTCCCAATCCTCATCTTTATACTCCAGCAGAGGGGCGCGACGAATCGTACCTGCATTGTTTACAAGGATATCAATTTTACCGAATTCATTGACGCATTCTTCTACAATTTTTTTAATGGATTCTTTTTGCGTCAGATCCGCCTCATGAAAGACAACCTTCACACCTGTAGGTTCGAGCAGACGTCTTGTTTCTTCATAATCATCATTGTTAGCTACAATGAACAGGTCTGCACCCGCTTTGGCCAAAGCTACGGAATACCCTTGACCCAAACCACTGTTGCCTCCTGTTACAATCGCCGTTTTACCTTTTAGACTGAAAAAATCCAATGAAAAATTGTCCAGACCCATGTCTACGCCTCCATCACAAATTAGTATAAAAACCTATATTTCCTGAAGCCTACAGCGCTGCGCGTACTTCCTTATATTTAGCTACATAACGTGCTGCATTTTCTGTGATCAAGTCGTAGCGACCTTCCTTGGCTGGAGCCGTCAAATTACCCCCAATTCCCACGGCTACACATCCATTACGCAGCCAGGTTTCCATATTGTCCAGATCAACGCCACCGGTTGGCATAATCTGTACATGAGGCATTGGACCTCTGACGGCCTTAACAAAGTCCGCTCCCATTGCACTTCCTGGGAACAACTTCACGACATCGCTACCCAATTTCATGGCTTCCTTAATCTCATTCAGCGTCATACAGCCGGGCATATAAGGAATCGCGTACAAATTGCATAGCTTCGCTGTTTCTTCTTCAAAAGAAGGACTCACAACAAACTCTGCTCCGGCCAGAATAGCAATTCTCGCCGTCAGTGACTCCAATACTGTTCCTGCACCAATCACTGCCCGATCTTTAAATTCGTCTCTCAATCTTCGAATGACCTGATCCGCATCCGGCGTCGTAAATGTAAGCTCAATATTATCCAAGCCGCCTTCAATGCAGGCTTTAGACATGAGATATGCTTCCTCCGCCGTGTTTCCCCGAATGACTGCGACGACACCTACTGAAGTGATATGTTCCAAAACTTTCTTTTTCGTCATGTTCCTGATCCTTTCCACGAATGGGATGACCATGTACCTCAGCCGCTTGCAGGTCTACGCTCCAATACACTGATCGGATTAACGCAACTCGCTCATGGCAACCTGATCCATGTCTTTGTATGTTTTATTTTCACCGGCCATGCCCCAAATGAAGGTATAGCTGCCCGTAGCCGCACCGCAGTGGATAGACCAAGGTGGAGAAATAACGGCTTCATCATTCTTCATCACCAGATGGCGCGTTTCGTTCGGTTCACCCATCAGGTGGAACATTCTCGCATTCTCATCCAGTTCAAAGTAGAAATACACTTCCATACGACGGTCATGAACATGTGTCGGCATGGAGTTCCACACACTGCCGTTCTCCAACGTCGTCATCCCCATAACCAATTGGCAACTTTGAATGCCTTCATCATGGATAAAGCGACGCAACGTACGGTTGTTGGCTGTTTCCTGCGAACCCAGACTTTCAGACGGTACATCGGCAAAAGACTGCTTTGTCGTCGGATATGTGGTATGAGCCAGGGCCGAAACGATATAAAATTTTGCAGGCTTTTCACTGGAATCGCTTTCAAAGATCAACTCCTTACCACCTTTACCTACGTAGAGACAGTCTTTTGTGGCCAGCTCGTAAGTTTCACCGTCCACCTTGACCGTACCGCTGCCCCCGACATTAAAAATACCCAGTTCGCGGCGCTCCAGGAAAGTTTCCGCTTTGATTTGATCGTTACCTTCCAGTGCAACAGATTTATTCACGGGATAAATGCCCCCGATAATGACACGATCTTCATGCGTATAGACCAGCTTTACCTCCTCAGGTACAAACAGTTCCTGGATCAGATAGTGCTGACGCAACTCTTCAGTCGTAAAATGCTTGGCATGTTCGGGATGAGTTGAATAACGCATTTCCATAAAAACATTCCTCCTGTTTAGATAAACTTTTTTATCAACGGAATTGTTATAAAAGCGGTTTCTAACTCTACTTCTTAGCTAGAATTGTAATAATTATCTAAGAGGGTGTCAACCCAAAACTTCACTATTCCTAGAAAAACCCTTAATACACACGAAGTTTTACACGATTTTCACCTTTTGATAAACAGAATCGAATTGTTTTATCTATATTACCCAAAAAGTTTTTAGCAAATATATCAACTTCATCATTGTGAAAAACCGATTTATGTGATAATTTCAATTTATTCAGTTGGTGCATGCGCTTACAGATTAAGTTTACTAAACATAAGGAGGAATACAAATGACCGCAACATTGGATGCTGTTACCTTCGGAGAACCGATGGCCATGTTTTATGCCAATGAAGCAGGCTCTCTGGATGAGGTGCGTTCATTCACCAAAGCGTTGGCCGGGGCAGAGACGAATGTTTCAGCCGGTTTGGCGCGTTTGGGTCTACGGGCGGGACTCGTGACCAAACTCGGCGAGGATACGTTCGGCAAGTTCATTGCTAGTGCGCTACGTCAAGAAGGGATCGACACCCAGAACGTCATGTTTACCAAAGACCACTCTACCGGCATGCTGATTAAATCCAAAGTTACAAGTGGGGACCCAGAGGTGGAATACTTTCGCAAACATTCCGCCGCCTCCACACTAAGCATCGCTGATTTTAACGAGGCTTACTTTTCCGGAGCTCGCCATCTGCATTTTACAGGTATTTCTGTCGCCCTCTCCCCTGAGTGCCGTGATTTCGCACGACATGCGCGGCAATTTATGAAAAAGGCTGGCAAAACCGTATCCTTTGATCCGAACCTCAGACCCAAATTATGGCCTGACACGCAAACGATGGTGGAGGCGATTAACGAAGCATCTGAGGGGTGCGACTGGCTTCTACCCGGCATTCATGAAGGTAAAATATTGACAGGCTACACCTCACCGGAGGATATCGCTTCGTTCTACCTCGATCGCGGCACCTCGCTGGTCATCATCAAGCTGGGAACCGAAGGCGCATATTACAAATCCGCAGATGCTGAGGGATACGTCAAACGCTTCCGTGTAGAGCATGTCGTGGATACCGTCGGTGCCGGTGACGGATTTGCCGCAGGCGTTATCAGCGCGCTGCTGGAGGGCTTGCCCCTGGCAGAAGCAGTCAAACGCGGAAATGCCCTCGGCGCACTGGCCGTCATGTCAGCCGGAGATATGGACGGCTATCCGACACGAGCCGAGCTGGAATCCTTTTTGCTCAGTGCCAGCACGAATTAGTCCGGGTTTATTCCCCGCATAACCTTCACCGCTATAAGCGCAAGCTCAACAAGGCCGAATCCAAAGTCAGCCTTAACTTCCAATAGCCCGTATTCGCGTTTGTACGATCTGAGCAGCATACGCATACTCAGATCGTACAAAGGAATACGGGCTATTTTTCTAATATATGACACATTGCTCGTTACAGCATTTTGACGGATTCTCCCCGATTGATATCCGGCACAAATCGGTAAATAATCGGAACCGATTCGCCGCCTTCCTCAATGCTGGACAGCAGTGTTTTTGCCGCCTGCTTCCCCATATCCGCAATCGGTTGCGTAATAGTCGTAATCGGCGGATTGTAAATATGGGCAAACTCCGCATCGTCAATCCCGATAATAGACAACTCCACCGGAATGCGTATACGGCGGGCATTCACATATTTCAGCGCCTCTGCTAGCACAATATCATTCCCGGCCAACAGCGCAGTCGGTGGCTCTGGCAGCTGGAACAACTCCTTCAGTGTCTGCTGGATTTCTTCTCTCGGCACACTGCGCATATACTCTTCTCGAAATGGCAAGCCATGCTCCTCCAGCGCCTTTTTGTATCCGCTGAGCCGCTCCACCCGTGGAGTAATCCGATTCAAGCCAAGCGGCAAAGTAATCAGCGCAATTCGCTCATGTTTGTGAGCCACAAGTTCCTGAATCGCCAGCTTAATCGCCATTTCGTTATCCAGCAGCAGGCTGCGCGTATTCACCCCGTCTACCAAACGGTCCAAAAACACTAACGGATACTTTTCACGAATGAGCTGGTTGTAAATATCTGCATGCTTGCCTGTCGGGAAGATGATCAGGCCGTCCACCTGCCGAGCCTTGAGCATCTCAATATATTGGCCCTCCTTGTCCGGGTTTTCATCGGCGTTGCAAATGATCACCTGAATGCCAAAACGCTGCAATTCCTCCTCAATCGCACGGATAGACTGGATCGAAAGGGTATAGTCAATGTTGGCTACAATGACCCCGACCATAAACGTCCGGTTTTGCTTCAAGCTGCGAGCCAGCCCGTTAGGCTGATAGTTCAGCTCTTGAATAACCTCGGCAATGCGGTCTCTGGTCTGGTCGCTCATATATTTATATCGTTTGTTCAGAAATTGCGAGACAGTGCTTTTAGACACTCCTGCCTTCTGGGCAACATCTTCAATCGTCGGCTTCTTCATCGGTACACTCCTTGTCTTTCATGTACTGCGTTAGTGCAACAAAAGTATATCTTTTTTTTAGTAAATTTACCATACTTCTATTTATGAATGCCATTATGATATAAGTCGAACTTCAAAGTTGCCTATCTGCCACCGTGTAGAAGTATGGTTCTCCAGCAGCAAAAAGAGGCAGCTCAAGATGTTCTCTTGAACTGCCTCCACGTAACCATAAATACTGCTCGGATCAGTGTGCCGGAACGGGCGTTGCAGACTGATCTGGTGTATCGTGCTCGACCAACGCATGCTTTTCCCATAATCGGCTTTTCCAGCGGGCATACATGATGACAGCACGAGTCCATTCATCAGCAGCAATCGCCAGCCACACGCCGGCGAGCCCCATGTCCAGCTTGAAAACAAGCAGATAACCAAGCGGCAAGCTCATGCAGACCATGGAGATCAGGCCCATAAAGACCGGGAACTTCGCATCTCCAGCAGCACGCAACGAGTTAATAATGACGATATTCGTTGTCCGGCCAGTTTCTAGCAGAATGCTAAGTAAAATGACCTGTGCTCCCAAACGAATAATTTCAGGGTTTTCCGTGAACAAACCAAGCAAGGGAACACGGAAAAAGATGACCACCGCATCAATAATCACGGTCACGAGCAACGCCCATTTCACACTGGTCAGTACACGTTTATAGGCAGTATCCTTCTGTCTGGCTCCCACGAGCCTTCCTACCACAATAGCCGTACCCATACCGACTGCCATACTGAACAAGTAAATATAGCTTGAAATATTATTCGCATATTGACGTGTCGCCATTGCTTCTGCGCCCAGATAAGTCACGTACAGTGTGAAGATGAGCTGACACGACTGATACATAATGGACTCCAGCGCGGATGGTACACCAATGCGCAATATTTTAGAGATGAACTTTTTGGACAGTTGGACGTAATATTTCCACTCGACACGAACCTCAGTGACCCGGTACATCAGCCAGAAGAAGATCAAGAGACAAATAAAGCGGCTACCTACTGTAGAAATAGCAGCACCCTCTACTCCAAGTGCAGGCATTCCCCAATGCCCAAAAATCAAAACATAGTTGCCGACCACGTGGATCACGTTCATAAAAACCGATACATACATCGTTTCTTTGGTAAAACCATGTGTACGAATGGTCGCCGCCAGCGCATTAATCAATGCTTGAAGAAAAATGGCACCCCCGACGATGCTCATATACGACTCCGCGTAAGCCAGAATCTCACCCTGGACATTCAGCCATTGCAACATGTGCGTACCAAATACAAGAAAAATTACGCTAAGTAAAAGACCTACCATCAAATTCAACGTAATGGCCGTACCTGTAACCTGGGCCGCTTCAACTAGTTTCTTAGAACCGATATATTGAGCTACGACGATAGCAGCGCCGTTGCCGATAACCTCCAGTACAAGGATGGCAATTGAAATAATTTGATTGGACGCGCCCACACCCGACACTGCATTATCAGATACAGAACTGATCATGAACGTGTCGACGCTCCCCATTAGCATAAACAGAAACAATTCAAGGAAAATAGGCCATGTTAAACGGAACAAATTCAGTTCCTTAGCTTCGGACAATACCGAACCTTTTTTTAGTGCTCTGGTTGTCATTCATTCACCTTTCTTCATAGATTTATTTAACGATCAAAAGGTATGTTAGCACAGTCATTCTGAAAATACATCCCGTTTACGTAAAATGATTTGCAAAATGCGTAAGAATTCATTTATCACTCTCTTTATAATTGATTATCGAACTTTATTGAAACAGAATATTGAAAGAATATACCAGGAATCTGGTCTTTTCGACGTAATTATGAGCTAAAGAGTATAATAGAATACGAGCCTGTGAGCATTGCCGCTGACAGGTTGTGAAGATTGTTGTATGCTTCCTAAGCATAATTTGTGAATTAAAGATGGAATATATAGGACATTCATAGGGTTAAAAGGTAATAAAGGAGGCTTTTACAGATGACTCAATCATTTCAAGCTCTTGTCGTCGATCAGACGCAGGACGGTGAAGTTCAAGCAGAGGTACGTTCTCTGGAAGCTAGCAGTTTACCTGCTGGAGAAGTATTGATTCGTGTCGCTTATTCCAGCATCAATTATAAAGATGGGCTTGCTGCCCACAAGGATGGAAATATTGTCAAATCCTATCCGTTCGTACCAGGCATAGATTGCTCGGGAACCGTCGTCTCTTCGGAGGATAGCCGCTTTAGCGAAGGACAAGCGGTGCTCGTTACCGGATACGGGCTGGGTGTGTCTCAATTCGGGGGATTCAGCCAATATGCACGTGTGCCTGCGGACTGGGTGGTTCCACTTCCAGACGGACTCACGCCGAGAGAGGCGATGATATTCGGGACAGCTGGATTCACCGCAGCCCTGTCGTTATATCGGCTGGAGCAAAACGGCGTTACTCCGGAGCAGGGCAAGGTACTCGTCACCGGAGCGACGGGCGGCGTAGGCGGGGCAGCCATTGCCCTGCTGAACAAGAGAGGCTATCATGTCGTAGCCAGCAGTGGCAAGGCTGATGCTCACGATTACCTCAAGGCGCTCGGAGCAGCCGAGGTCATTTCCCGCGAGGAGGTCTACGACGGTGCGGAGAGCATCCGCCCGCTGAGCAAGCAGCTTTGGCAAGCGGCTGTTGATCCTGTAGGCGGAAAGCCGCTCGCTTCGCTGCTCAGCCAAATCGCCTACAATGGCTCTGTAGCCGTGAGTGGCCTGACGGCAGGCACCAAGCTGCCTACGACGGTGCTGCCGTTTATTTTGCGGGGCGTAAGTCTGCTGGGCATAGACTCTGTCTTCTGCCCATACGACACCCGCGTAGCGATCTGGAAGCGACTCGGCAGCGAATGGAAGCCGGAGCGGCTGGAGCAGCTCGTTGAGCGCGAAGTCGGATTGGCTGACCTGCCAAGCGCGCTCGAAGACATCCTTGCAGCCCGCTCGCAAGGAAGAACGCTAGTACGACTGGTTGACTAAGCGAGTAGGTCCGCAAGCTAATCCGTTGACGCGGTTTCGCGTGAAGGAATGTTCATTCCGTAAGCTCTAGCTTCGGAAAATGTAAGAAGCCTGTAAATCTGCATTTTTTGAGATTTACAGGCTTCTTTTCGTTTATTGCTACTTCCTTATCCATAGATGAGCAAACAACATAGATACATCATGGTACATTTGAAGCAGACGGTTTACTTTTCGCAACCAAATGAACCTTTTGAGGACCTCAGTTGTTATATAGATAAACTGCACGAGAAAGGAGAGCACATTCATTGGAGAGTAATCGAGAGTTGTTTGATTTGTATCAACGAGATGTATACCGAACCTGCTACTACATGGTACATAATGCATCGGATGCAGAGGATTTAACACAGGAAGTGTTTATCATCCTGTTTCGCAGCAATCGTGAACAGATCGAACAACTAAAAGCCTGGATTATGAAAATTACGGTCAATCATTGTCTGAATTTCCTTAAACGCCAGAAAAGCCTGCATTTGAAGGTATCGGCTAATCCCTATCGATTTAGCGGGGCGGAAGGTAAGCCTGTAGACAGGCTGGTGGAAGAACGCGAATCGGCAGAAGAATGGGCCGTTTATATGAATCGTCTTCCAGCCAAAATCCGCGCTGTGCTGACACTCCGCTATATGCATGATTTCACGCTGGCGGAAATATCAAAACTGCTGGAAATTCCGCTGGGAACCGTCAAATCGAGGAATCACAAAGGGCTAAAGTTAATGGAGAAAATACTGCGGGATGCAGGTGTACAAATTCCCGAGATGGAAGGAGAGAACTATGAACAACATAGAAAAGGCATTGAAGCGCAAGTTAAATGATGATTCGGAAATGGCCTATCCTGACTTCGATGAGATGTGGAACCGGATGGAACAGACAGGGCATACTGCCCCTACGCTAACCGACACTTCCGATTCATTCCCTCCGCACCGACACAGAAATTGGCGCAAAATAGCTATCGCCGCCTCTCTGAGTGCACTTCTCGTTGCCGTTCCCGTCTATGCCGCCATCCATTATAATTGGGGCGATCTGCTGCACGGAAGAAGCGGCATACAGACGGCACTAAATCAAGACCTTGGACAGCCGCTGGAGCAATCCGTAACCAGAGACGGAGTGAAGCTGACGCTGCATACCGCTATTGTCGATGAGAACCGGACCGTGATTCTGTACAGCTTGGAGGTCGGAAAACGCGCAGACAACGAGTTTTGGAATGTCAAAGGCGTATCACTTAAAAGTGCTGCGGGGAAAAGCAGTGCGGGCGAGTATAGCTTTCAACAATGGGACGAGAAAAACCAACGTTATAACGGCTACTTTGAAAGCGATTGGACACCGCAGCAAGAAACAGAGAACGTGCGACTGACCGTAGATCATATTGAGCTCACCAGCGTTCAGGAACTGGAATTGCCGCTCGATATCAAATCGCCTCAGATGCAGACGTTCAAGCTGGATCGTAACGGCTTACAAGATTTGAAGGTACAGGTATTCGAACAAGGGAAGGATAAGCTAATGCTGTCCTCGGCAATTACCTTCGATTCGTCCAAGCCGAAGGAATGGGACAATCCACAAATCATTGCCTACAAAGGTGGAGAACCTGTGCGGCCTCAGCCTGGAGGAGCTTTTGGTACACCCGGAGAGAATGGGGAATACACAGCCCAGCAGTATTTTACTAAAGCAGATATACCGGAAGGACAGACTACTTTCAAACTGCAATATGCGCAAACTGAGAAAAGTATAAATGAACCCATAAACCTTGATCTGCAGCTAAGCAAGAAGAAAATGGAAAGCGGAACGATTAAAAGCGTGCTGAACACCCCATTGGAGAACGGCAATCCGAATTTTACGCTAGAACAAATGATTGTCACACCTACACAAATCCGTGTCACGATCAGAAGCGAAAAGAAATTCGCCATGTTACCTTATCAAAAATACTTTCTTTCTGTGAACGGCACAACGCTGGAGGGTAGTCGTTGGTCTTCACCTGATCAGGAACACGATCTGAACACGATTCGTTTTGAACGACCGTCCAATCTTGTGATTACCAAGGACACTCCCATTACTTTTACAGGCAAATACAAGGTTACGACCCATTCGGATGACAAAACGTCACAGCGTTTAACTGATATTTCTGAGTCAAAGCAGACGCTAACGACACAAATCGGTGGCTATCCTGTGAAGTGGACTTACTACAAACAAGGATCAGACTTATTCGTAGAAACCGAAAGCGAGGATGCTCACTTTGGAGGGATTAACCAGACGCATATTGGCCTGAGTAAAGAACGGATTATCGGCAAGCAAATCACAGCCAATTTCGCCGGAGACGGCAATAACAAGGCAGTGGATGTCTACAAGAACTTCATAGGGAAGGAAGCTTCTATCTATATGTTCTACTATACAACGGACGACCCAGAAGCAGAGACAACTGTACCCTTGCAGCCTCTGACAAGCAACAGCGAAGCAGCTAAATAGCAATGCTATAAAAAGAGGGTCCTCTATGCCTGTGTGAACCGTGGTATAGGGAACCCCTTTTTATTTTCCTAGTAAGGCACAGTCTGCCTGAAACGATTGACTCACGCCCTACTTCACAGAACCTTGCGTAACGCCATTGATAATCCATTTTTGTGCAATCAGATAGACAATAATCATCGGCAGCAAGGCCATCAGGTACGAAGCAAAAGCCAGATTAAAGTCAGTATTGAACTGCCCCTGGAACACATACTGAACGAGCGGCAGTGTATACTGCTCTGCATCGCTGATAATAATGAGCGGCAGCAGGAAGTCGTTATATGTGGACAGACAAGTGAGAATTCCCACCGTAGCACTAATCGGCGCCATCAGCGGGAATATAATGCGCCAAAAAGTACCCCATGTCGTCGCACCATCTACCGTGGCTGCCTCTTCCAATGCCACCGGAATGGAGCGAATATAACCGACATACACGAAGACATTAAACGCCAAACCATACACCGTATGCAGCATAATAAGACCCAACAGATTAGTCATATGAAGGCCCGAGGCCAGTTTTACAATCGGCAGCATGATGATCGGGAACGGTATAAACATGGCGCTCACAAAGTAAAAATATAATCCCTTAAAAAAGCGTCGCTGCATATTACGGGCAATCGCATAAGCGACCATCGAATTGGTTAGCAAAGTGAGTATGACCGTCGATGTCGTGACCATCACACTGTTCTGAAAAGCGCTGAAGAAGTTGGTCATTTCTACTGCACGACTAAAATTTTCCCAATGCAGCTCGGTCGGAAAGGCAAAGGCGGAGTGCGCCATCTGTTCGGGATTTTTAAGGGCTATCGTTACCGTCATATAGAGGGGAAACAGGATAAATATTGTCCCCAACGCTACCAGAAACAGCACAGGCCAGTTGGTACGTCTGCTTGTTTTCATCAGTTATCCATCTCCCTTCTCTGGAGGAATCGCAGCTGTAAGATGGAAATGATCGCGATCACAATAAAGTAAATAACAGAGTTAGCCGACTGATAAGCAAATTCTCCGCCTTTAAATCCCCCGGTGTATATCAGGTGGGAAATCGACTGGGTGGCCCGACCCGGCCCGCCATTCGTCAAAGCCACGATCTGATCGAACACCATCAGGGAATTTTTCATCGCCAATACCATATTGATCGTAAAAAATGGAGCAATTAACGGAAAGGTAATGCTCCAGAATTCGCGCCATTTACCCGCACCGTCCAAATTGGACGCCTCATACAGACTTGTCGGAATGGTTTGCAGCCCGGCCAGATAGAGAATCGTATTAAAGGCAATCCCCTGCCATACAGCTACGATGACAACCCCCACCCAAGCCAGTTGTTCGCTGCCCAAAATGTTCGTCGACAATGAGGTAATACCTAAATTTTGCCCCCAAATCGTAAACACGTTCGAGAACAAGTAATTGAATATGTAACCCACGATTAGCACGCTCAAAATATTAGGCAGAAAATAAATACCGCGGAAAAAGTTACGAAACCGTATTTTAGCATTCAGCCCTAGCGCAATCAGCAAACTAAGGATATTAGTCGCAATGGTAACCACAATCGCAAATTTAAAAGTAAACCAGTAAGCGTTCCCCACATTGTCGTCCTGAAACAAATTAATATAGTTCTTAAACCCGACAAAGTGATACTGATGACCAAAGCCGTTCCAGTTCGTAAGCGAATAATAAAAGCCCTGCAAGGCAGGCAAGGTCAAAAATACAAAAAACAATAGCACCGCTGGCACCGTCATCCAGTAAAAAGTCGTTAGTCGCTTATTCATGTCTCCTCCTCCTCTCCTATCGGCGGTTAGCTACCTTATTCCACTCACTGTCTAGCTTGGCCAGATAAGCGTCGATGTCTCTGTTTTGCAGGAAGGCCTGCACAATAGAATTCAATTGGACCGCTTTGGGAATATAGTGATCGGCAAAATCAATGACGCGGCCCGATTTAAAATAAGGCAACAGCTCCGCCACACTCGGATCATCCTGCGTAACTCCCTTCACCGCCGAAAACAGCGTTTGCTCTGTAATGTATTGCTTGCTGTTCTCCGGCTTCAACAAGAAGGCAATGAACTCCTCGGCTTCCTTTTTATGCGGAGTGCTCTCCGATACGGCCAAGAGCGTATCTATACCAGACACCAGTTTGACCGCCTTTTCGTCATTCCCTGTCGGTAATGGGAAAAAACCAAGCTCCACTTTCGGGTTGGCTTTGCGAATTTCAGATATGGCCCACGAGCCCTGAATGTACATCAATCCCTGCCCGTTAGCGAAGGCACGATTACCGTCGGCATAGTTTTTGCCAAAATTATCACCATGCCCGTATTTCAATAGCTCCAGCTGCTTTTCAGCAACCTCGCGGTACTTGTCCTGAAAGGTGACCTGATTTTCACGCCGTTGCAGGAAAAAATCAATGCCCACCAGATTCGGGCCCAGGGCATTAAAGGGGAGGTTCGTTTGCCAATCATCTTTATATGTAAAATAGAACGGGATTTTCCCAGCAGCCTTGATCTTTTGCGCCGTTGCAATCAGCTCATCCCACGTTTTAGGCACCTGTAATCCCATTTCCTTAAAAAGCGTTTTGTTATACATCACACCATTCGCATTCGCAGCATAAGGAATTCCATACACGGGATCGACCCCGGTCACATCCTTAAGCATTTTGAGGTAAATCGGGTCAATCGTACGTGGCAATTCTGTATTCGCCAGATCCGTAAAAATACCGCTTTGTGCCAAAATGGAGTAGGTATCTGTGGCCCCAAGCCCCACAATGTCAGGTACATCGTTTTTGACAACCCGGGTCAATAACACGGTCTCTGCCTCTGGCGGGTTGACCTGTGTCACTTCAATACTGGGATGTTCCTGATTGAATTGAGAGATTAGCTTATCGAATGAACCCTTGGCCTCCGGCTTGTTTTGAAAAAACTCAATTTTCACCTTACCCGAAGCATCGCCCTTGTTGCATGCGCTTACAAAAACAGCCAACAAAAGGATCGCCGCCAGTGTAGACAGCTTTTTGACCCAACTCCACATGCTCATACCTCCTTTTCCCCTATGTCAATCTATGCGGGACTAGACAATTAATACCCGTCCCTTATGGAAAAGAAACGATAAAAGATCCAACTGACCCTCAAGCGGTCAATTGGATCTTTCTTTTACTTTTATGATGTTCAGGCTACGGATGCCCCTAATACAGATAATCATCAGTCACAAAACGGCGGTATGCGCCCCAAGTAAAAAAGATAAGATATAGACTAACCACGGTGATAATCGCCCTATCCACAGACGAATTCCCGATTAAGGACCTATCTAATCCTGTATGCTGCATATATGGAATAATTATAAATGCGATCACATTGTATAGGTATGGGATATGAGAAACAAAAGAGACCAATTTTAAATACAATGAATCAAACAACAAAGAGCCCAGATTGTAAACCATACAAACACCGATGGCATACGTCACACTTTTGCTATACATAGCGATAAAACAATAAAAAGAGCTTATTGCTAATAATGAGGCAAGCGCCCAACCATAGTATTTAAGCATCCGCAGTCCTTGAGATCCGGACAGCCCCGCATCACTTACATCATAGGAAAGAGTCCATACTTCAACGATCACCTGCGAGGATACTGCAAATACAATGAGAAGAAACAAAATAGTAACATTTAAAACCAGCAGCTTACTCCAGAAAATCTGTCCGCGGGTAAATCGGCGCATAAATAACAAACGCAGTTGCCCGCTTCGAAATTCCTCTGTGTATACAACAGCAGCTAAAGCAGCCACAGCTATGTTGCATACTAAAAACAAATTCTCACGCAGACCAGTAACGACAAAGTTTAAGGATAATACCTCTACAGGAACCTTCATCGTGCGCAAAAAATATACTCCTGTCGAACAGGCTAGAATCGGTATACATAATACCATGAGCCAGAACCACTTTCGTCTCCACAATCGCTCGAACTCGCTGTATATTAATGATTTCATAGTCCCATCAATCCCATAAAAGCATCCTCTAGCCGTTGACCGTCCTCTACTAATTGATCAGTAGGTCCCTGCCAAACTAGCCTGCCCTCTTTGATAACAACGAGTTCGTCACACAACTGTTGCAGTTCATCCAACAGATGACTGGAGATAAAAAAAGCATAATTCGCTGAATCACGTAGCTGAAGCACAATATCTTTCAGCTCCTGCATTCCCATAGGATCCAGCCCATTGGACGGTTCATCCAGCAATAAAAGCTCAGGAGTCCCCAGCATGGACTGCGCAATACCTAGCCTTTGCTTCATTCCCAGCGAATAGGTTTTCACCTTGTCATCTCCCCGTGTTTCCAGCCTCACCTTTGTAAGCAACTCTTCAATATGTGTCTCCCGATCTGAGGGCGCAATCTCAGAGTGTAACCGTGACAAATTGCGCAAAACCTGCTTGCCTGTCATATAATCAAAAAAAACCGGAGATTCAATAATAGCCCCCACCTTGGACAGCGCCTTTTCCCGATCCGTCTGTACATCATATGAGGCTATCTTTACAGAACCGCTGGTTGGCTGCATTAATCCGGTCATGATTCGCATCATTGTGGTTTTACCAGCCCCATTAGGTCCGATGAATCCATATATCTTCCCTTTCTGAAGCTTAAAAGAAACACGATCTAACAAATGCCTTTTTCCCATTTTTTTCGTTACCTGACTGACCTCCACTAAGGAGTCCAACATACTATTCCCTCCATCCATAACAAATCACAACATAGTTCCAACGCGTGCATTTGATATGTAAGATCATGATGGATAAAACAAACTTCATTTAACAATGACTCATATTATTTATTCAATTTAAAAATTATCATATGTTGCGAAATGCAAACAACTTTCTTTATATGTAAAATATAATAACAATAATACATCAATACCATTTATCTTAATTAATGGTCATTAATTTTTGTGATGATATCTTTGTCTTTTCACTGCAAAAAAGGTAGCCCTTCAGTAAACGTTCTACCTCAGGGCTACCTTCTATATAAAATAAACTGTTTTCTATCCAGTAACTACTAGCCTGTCACCTACTCCAACTCAACCCACTCGCCGATCAACGTGTCCAGCTCGGCTTGCAACCGCTCACGCGCATCCCACAGCTCCGCCATGTGGATCGTGTCGCCGCTTGTGCCGAGCAGCTCCAGCTCGGCATCCGCTGTCGCCAATTCTGCTTCTTTGGCGGCGATGGCCCGCTCCAACCGCTCGCTGGATGCAGCGGGCGTGCGTGATGGCTTCGCGGCCTTCGCTTCGCGGGCCCCAGACCCGGCAGCGGGCGAGCCCAAGCGATTTGAGCGTGCACGGCTCGCATCGGCTCCCGCAGTCGCTCCCGTATGCGCAGCCGGCCCCGTGCCATTGCTCGCTGCACTGGAATGTGCAGCTGTGCCCGAGCCTGAGCCGCCACCGGATGCGGCTCTGCTTGCAGATGTCGGGCGCGTCCCGGTACCCCCCTCGCTCTGTAGACGAGCGTTTTCCAGCTCCCGCTTCTTCGCTCGGTACTCATCAAAGCTGCCCAGATAAAAGGTCAGCTTTCCAGCCTCCAGCTCCCACACGCGTCCTGCTAGCTTATTCACAAAATAGCGGTCATGTGAAATCGCCAGTACCGTTCCCGTGTAGGTGTCTAACGCTTCCTCCAGCGCCTCGCGTGAGTCAATGTCCAGATGGTTCGTCGGCTCATCCAGCACCAACAAATTTGGCTTTTTCATGACCAGCAACGCCAGCCGCAAGCGGGACCATTCGCCACCGGACAGCATGCTCACGGGCTTAAACACATCGGTACCGTAAAACAAATACTTCGCTAGCAACCCGCGTGCCTCACCTTCTTCCACCCCTGCTTCCTCCTTGAAGTAAGCAAGCACAGTCGCCCGGCTATTCCGTTCTCTCTCTTGCTGCGCCAAATATCCATACTCCACGCGCGCACCCCACTGGACCGTGCCTGCATCCGCGCTTTCCTGACCAAGCAGCAGCTTGAGCAGCGTCGTTTTGCCTGAACCGTTATCGCCCAGCAAGGCCACCTTTTCACCGAATTCCAGGCTGCCCGTTGCCCCGTTTAATATCTGATGCTCTCCATAGGCTTTAACGATTTCTTCAAACTGTAGCACCCGGCGACCGGAACGATCCTCCAGCTTTAAGTGAAATTCCGCCCCCTGCGGGTCCAATACAGGCCGCTTCACCAGCTCCATACGCTCCAACGCCTTACGAATGGAGGCTGCTTTTTTGAAAAACTTTTCGTTGTCGCCATTGCGCCCCCACTCTTCAAAACGCCGAATGGCCTCTTTCATCTTTTTAATCCGCTTTTGCTGTTCCTTATAATCTTCAAATTGCAGTAGCAATCGTTCTTCCTTTTCCTTAACATAGCCGCTGTAGTTCGTATAATACGTAAACGCCTCGCCATCCTCAAGCTCAATCATTTTAACGGCGACCCGATCCAGAAAATAACGATCATGAGATACAACCACACACGCACCTGTGTAGCCCTGCAAAAATTGCTCCAGCCATTCCAACCCTTTTAAATCCAGATGGTTGGTCGGCTCATCCAGCAGCAACAAATCTGGTCGTCCGATGAGCTGTGATGCCAGCGCTATTTTTGTTTTCTCTCCACCTGACAGCGAGCCGAAGCTGCGCGTATACATTCCTTTGGGAATACGCAGACCATCCGCTACCTGATCAATATTTGCATCCATTTCATAGCCGCCGTTGCGCTCAAACCGTTCCTGCAAGGCAGCATATGATTGCAGCAGCTTCTCCAGAAGGCCTACGTCTGCTGCCACAACCGGATCTGACATTTCCCGTTCCAGTGTGCTCATCTGATTGCGGCAATCCTTCAGCTCACGATAGGCGTAAGCCAGCGTTTCGTACACAGTAAAACTCTCAAACTCCGCCGGAATTTGCGGTAAATAACCGATTTTCGTATCCTTGGCGATGACGAGCTGCCCTTCATCCGGGCGGGACAAACGTGCGATTAGGCGTAATAGGGTGGTTTTACCGCTTCCGTTGCGGCCGATGAGTCCCACCTTTTCTCCTGTATGGATATCAAACGATGCACCATCCAAAATCAGATTGGCAGCGTGGTATTTTTTCAATTGTTGACCGTTTACTATATACATGTTCAGGCTCTCCTTTATTTAGGAAGACCCTTACCTGGGTAACACAAAAAGAGCCGCAGGAGCAACCCCGCGACTCTTCGGAATATACAGCAATCCGTTCGAGTTAAGGTAGGCGTCTTCTCGCGATGTTTACAACCGTATGATTAAAATTGGACAGACTTCTCCCGTTGTATGGAAAAGCATGAACAATGCCAGCCATAGCAATCGGCAGCTGGCTAATACGGTTGTTCAGCATCTCGTGATTCACCTACCTCACCTCCTTCTTCATAATTGTGTGTAGTATAACATGTTTGCTCGCATTATAAAAGAGGGCGATGGTCCAGCAAATTATGAAACAGAGTGGTGCCCTCTGACAGCCTGCGATGTCCCCGCTCTGGTAATCGAAAATACGCCGCAGACAAAAGCAACAATCACAAATGCCCCACCCACCCAAGCGTTCGTGGCAACAGATTCACTATTCTCAATCACTACTCCTCCCAGGGCAGAACCGAGAGCGATCCCGACCTGGAGTGCGGAGAAATTAAAGCTTTGCTGAATACTACCCGATTCGGGTGCATTTTCAATAAGATAACTTTGCATCGGGGGCGACAAGGCCCAACTCAGTATGCCCCAGATGATCAGTAGTGGTGCAAATACATAAATCGAGTGGATTGAGAATGGCAGCAAGAACATCACGGCGATAAACACGCCTACGACGACTAGAATACTTTTCGCTGTGCCGAACCGATCTGCCAAAGAGCCGCCAATAAATCCGCCGCTCACTGCCGCCAGCCCAAAGACAAAATAGGCCACACTAATCCACGAAGCGTTTAAGCCCATCATATTTTCTAAAAATGGAGTGAAATACGCATATAACGTGTAATGGCCCGCCAGTGTCAGCGTGGTCACCAGATGAGCACTGATGACTTTAACATTTTTTAAGGATTTCAGCTGATCGCGCATAGGCACAACATGTTCGGTCGGAATCCGCTCCATAAACAAGTTGATAACGATCATAGCAACGACCGTCAACAAGGCAATGATCAGGAAAAGCACCCGCCAGCCAAACGCATTTCCAATCAGCACCCCGGCTGGAATACCTAGAACGATGGAGGAGCTAACCCCCATGGAGATGACGCCAAGGACACGGGCCTGATAAGCCTTGGACACCACTTTGACTGCAATGGTCAACGACAATGTCACGATCAGCGACCCGCTTGCAGCGGTAACGATACGGGATACAAACAAGACAGCATAATTCGGACTCCAGAAGGCCAGCAGACTTCCCAGAATAAAGATAAACATCGACCACAGGTACAGTCGTTTTCGTTCAATTTTGGCGGTCAACGCCAACAAAGTTGGCCCAGCAATAGCATACACGAGCGCATAGATCATGATAAGCTGTCCTGCCGTGCTTACGGAGACATTCAAATCCTGCGCAATTTGGGGTAGCACGCCACCGATAATCAGCTCTACTAAACCCACCGTAAAGGTCGCAATCGTTAAAATAACTACTTTGAAGTTCATTACATTAGCTCCTTTGCTGTCATGTAAATTCCCTCGTATTACGCAAAAAAATCCTGACCACAAGAAATGTACAAGACGTACACTTTTTGTAATCAGGATTTATCGGTTCCTGGTAGAGACCCTCAAACCATATTATTGAGGTTATACAAATGGGGCATTCATTTATTACGCATTCACGAAGGTTATAGCTATTACTATAAAGGAGCCTGTGGCTAAGTTCAACCCCCTACAGCCGCAAAAATTCGCTCATGGCACGATCCGACAGATAGGGTAGATACTCATGACCGTATTCGTGATACAGGAGTATTTCCTTGTCTGATACGATTTTATTGTACACCGCAAACTGCGTGGAGGGTGGACAGATGGTGTCCGACAGCCCTGTCACAAACAACACACGACCACGAATACGATCTGCCAAATGTTGAATATCGATGTAGCCTAGTCGGTGAAAGAGCTCCTCCTCGCGCATATGATTCGGATCAAACCAACGAAAATAATAAACCAGTTCTTCATATGCAGATGTAGTGGCATCCAGCGCCCAAGCTCTTTTATAGTCCGACAGAAATGGATATACCGGAACTGCCATACGGACACGTGGCTCCAATGCAGCGCAGGCAACCGTTAAGGCCCCTCCCTGGGAGCAGCCAAATGCGCCGATCCGTTCAGGGTCGACCTGCTCCATAGACATCAGAATGCGTACCGTCTGCACGGTATCCAAAAATACATTGCGGTAATACATCCGATCCGGGGCCGGGTCGTCAATCCCCCGGATGATATGGCCGCGAACCGTCGTTCCTTGAACCTGCAAATTGTCCTCTGATAGCCCTCCTTGCCCCCGGCAATCCATAGCCAGCACGGTGAATCCGTGTGCCGCATAGCTCACCTTGTCGAACCAGTCACCACTGTCGCAGGAATATCCATGAAACATGGCCAACGCTGGACCTTGTTCCGTAAGGTGCTTAGGACGAGCCAGCTTCCCATGAACCTTCGCTCCGCCCACTCCAGTAAAATATAGATGGTAACACTCCACCATCGGAGAGACAAAATCAGCAGGCTCCAGTGTATAATCAAGCGGCTGCCGCTCCAGCTCCTGTAATGCCCGTTCCCAGTATGCGTCAAAGTCCGACGGCTTCGGGTTACTCCCCATATATGACTGCAATTGCTGTAAAGACATATCCTCTGGCATTCAAGTTCCTCCTACATCCGGCCCGACTCGCGGTCGTCTGCGACCACTTCATCCGTTGCGATAACATACTTCATAATGTCAGTTACTGTCGTGTATGCGATACCTACATACGTGTCAGCGGCTCCATAATAAATCGCAATCCGCCCAGTGTCCGCATCATGCAGCGTAGCACACGGGAAAACCACATTCGGCACAAAGCCCCGTTCTTCGTACCATTCCTCTGGGGTCAGCACGAAATTGGAGGAACGATATTTAACTTTAGACGGATCATCCAGGTCAAGAACGGCTACGCCCATACTGTATACCAGCCCATTGCACGTGCCCGTCACCCCGTGGTAGAACATCAGCCAACCCTCGGTCGTCTCAATCGGGGCCGGTCCGCCGCCAATCTTTACCGATTGCCACCAGCCCTGTCCGCCCTTGCTCATGACATGACGGTGCTTGCCCCAATAGACCAAGTCAGGACTTTCACTTAGAAAAATGTCGCCAAACGGTGTATGTCCACTGTCGCTCGGACGGGATAGCAACATAAAGTTTCCGTTTAGCTTGCGGGGCAACAGCACACCATTGCGATTAAACGGCAGGAACGGATTTTCCAATCGTACAAAGCTTTTAAAATCCTTTGTTTGTGCTATTCCCAACGCTGCACCGTAAAAATCTGTGCACCAGATGATATAATACGTATCCTCCACGCGGACCAGACGCGGATCGTAAGCATAATTAGGCTGGTAATCGCTTCCTTCCTCATCGACCAAATGCAGACGTTCTGTCTCAATGTCCCAAGCCAACCCGTCGTCACTCCAGCCTAGATGCAAATGCGGACGTCCATTAATCGTTTCAGCCCGGAATACCCCTACAAACCGTCCCTCATACGGGGCTACTGCACTGTTGAAAATACGGGCAATACCCGGCACCGGATTGCGTCCAATGACTGGGTTTTCAGTATGCCTCCACACCGGAGCCTGACTACCTTCCGGCTTATCCTGCCACGGCATTTTCGACAGACTTTCTCCCACAATTCGTACGTTACCTACATCCAAATCCACATTCAATTTACTCATACGTATATTCTCCTCTCACCGAGATACTTGATCTCATCATTTTTCTATTTCGCCGTTATTCTATTTCACTGAACCCTGCGCGAATCCGTTATAGATATATTTTTGTAATGATAAAAACGCAATCAGCGTCGGAATAATGGCAATGATAATGCCCGCGCTAATAACTTCCCATTGCGAGCCATATGGCCCTTTAAACTTGAACAGCGCCGTCGATATAACCTGAAGGCTTGTTTTGGGCATATACAGGAACGGGGTGTAAAAGTCGTTGTAAATATTAACGCCTTTGATAATGATCACCGTCACAATGGCAGGCTTCAGCAGGGGCAAGATAATGCGCCAGTAAATCGTCAGATAGGAGGCCCCATCCAGCATGGCTGATTCATCTAGCGCCACCGCAATGGAATCCAGAAATTGCAGGAAAATATACACCGCAATAATATCCGTTCCCAAATACAGCAAGATCGCTGCCCAAGGCGTGTTAAACAGCTCCAGCTTATTGATAATTTGAAATGTCGATACCTGTGTCGTTACCCCCGGAATGAGCGTCGCGAGCAGGAACGCTCCGAGCATAAGACTTTTGCCTTTAAATTTAAAACGGTTCAAAATATACGCGATCATGGAACCCGTTAACGTGGCTCCGATGATCGAAATCAACAGGATAAAAGCTGTGTTCACAAATCCGGTCAGCATATTTCCGTTAATAAAGGCTTTGGTATAGTTAGCCCAATTCAGCCAGTTTACGGGGGGAGTCAGAGGACTGGTTGCCGCATATTCAGCCTTCGTCTTCAAAGATGCAAACAAAATTACGACAATCGGCAGCAGTGCAATGAACGCACCTAGTAGAAGCGCGGCATACTTGATGCTGCTACCCAGTATTCTTTTCAGCTTATACATGATTAGTCCTCCTCTCCCCGAATTAGCAACCGTTGAAGCAGCGTAACAGCAATCACGATCAGCAGCAGAACGACCGCCATCGCTGAGGCCAAACCGACCTTGCTGTATTTGAATGCCACATCAAGCGTCTGAATGACGAATGTTTCACTGCCGTTGGAGCCACCGGTCATAATATACGGGATGTCGAACGCACTGATCGCCCCGCTAATCGCCAAGATGAGATTCAATTGCAAAATCCGCTTGATACTCGGCAAAATAATAGAGCGGAATTGATGCCAACGGTTAGCCCCGTCTATATCAGACGCCTCATACAGATCACTGGATATGGAGGAAATCGCACCGAGAAACACGATAAAGTTAAAGCCCATGTATCTCCAGATCGACGTGCCAGCCAGCGAAATATTGATAATCTCCGGGTTGCCCAGCCACAGCTTGATATACGAACCCAGCCCCATCGCCTGAAGCAGTGTATCAAGGGTACCGTCTGGCTTAAAAAAAAATAGAAAAATAAAACCAATAGCTACCCCGTTCATCAGGGAAGGAAAAAACAAAACGCCTTTAAAGAAATTTTTAAACCAGGTTTGAAAGCTGAGAATGGTTGCAAAATAAAGGGCCAGCCCCATCTGTACAAACGTGGCTACAAAGTAATACAGACTGACTTTAAACACCGAGAAATACTCGGGGTCGGTAAAGATTTTGATATAGTTTTCAAAGCCCACATATTCCAGACGCTTACTATAGCCGTTCCAGTCCGAAAAGCTGTACTTAAACATATTGATCACTGGCAAGTACGCAAAAGTGATCAGCAGCGCTAGCGGAATAATTGAAAAGGCAACAATAATCGCCAATCTTTGTTTGGAGTAGCTGAGATTCGAAAATTTTAACATGCTGCACCTCCTGGCTATCCGTCCATCGACTGCTACGTCGATCCTTTCTTTTCGTCAGTTCAGATGGTTATTTTGCTTCCTTTGCAGCCACTTCAGCACGCGCCTTCACCCATGCGTCGTTCAGATCCTTCATAATGGTGTCATACGATTCCGGGCGGTTACCGACTGCTGCCTCAATAATGCGTTTTTTGAAGTCAGGCTGCCACAAGCCGATTTCTCCCTTTTTGTCGATTTTATCGACAATCCCTTCCTGTCCTTTTGGAGACGGAGTAAGCGTTTCAAAAACGACTCCCTGATCTTCGTATTGCTTCAAAATGCTAGGCATTGGGGCACCCTTCAGCGGACTAATGCTACCTGCCTGCTCTACGGCATAGTTGGACTTTTCGGTAAACCAATCCACCCAGGCACGGGCCGCCGGTTTATTTTCACTGTTTACGTTAATACCGAGGTTAAAATCACCAGCCAGAGGCACAAGTACCTTGGAGGCATTCGTCGGGAAAGGCATAAAACCGATATCATCCTTGTTAGAAGCTGTGCTTTTGATCTGGTCAATCGCCCAAGAGCCAAGCACCATCGTACCGATTTTGCCTTGAGCGAGATCCGCCTTGGAGGTTTCCCAATCTGTAGTCGTTGGATCTTTTTCAATCAGGCCTTTTTTAGCCGCATCGTACAGGACCTTATACAGTTCATAGTGGGGCTGGCCCTTCGTGAAATTGTCATCTGTATTCGGTTGTGTGACATTCACATATTCCTTCGTACCCGCCAATGTTGCCAGACTAGACTCCCACTGGGTCAGTGCCCAACCAGAGGCATAGTTCGTAAACAGCGGCACTGCCTTGGTTTTGTCCTTAATCTGCTGTAACGCTGTCAGGAATTGGTCCGGTGTTTTGGGAAGCTGCGTGATTCCTGCGTCCTTGAACACCTTTTTGTTATAAATCACACCAGAGTAAACCATCGCAATCGGAATACCGTAACTGTTATGATCCACCGTACGTTCTTCAAGGCCGGTATACTTGTTTTTCATCTCCTCATAAGTACCCAGTGGCTCGAAAAAATTGGGCAGCTCTTCAACTGGAATACTGCCAGGAATCAGCAAAACATCTCCATAATCCCTGGTCCCCATACGGATTTTAATTTGACCCTCATAATCGGCCAATGCCTGAAAATTGACCTTCACGTTCGGATAAAGTTTGTTAAATTCCTTGGCGTAATCCTGAAATACGGTATCCACAATATCAGTCCGCTGTGTGATAACCGTAATTTCACCTTCCACACCCTTCGGATCAGAGCTGGCAGCTGGCTCATCCTTCTTTGAGGTACAGCCAGTAAACAGCCCCGCTAACAAAACCACGGATAGTAATGACATCAAAACCTTGGACAACTTCATGAGACGACTCCTCCTGTTGTTTTCGAATAAGGTTATCGTTAAAGTAACAAAATCATTTTATTATGTTAGCGCTTACTATGTCAATTGTAATATTCTTTTTGTAAAGTGGAATGGGTCACATCTTATAAAAAAACACCAATTTAGCATGGTTGACAGTTTACAAACGGCTAGATATGATAATCCTGTAAAGTTAACGATAACCTAATAATTCATTTTCCGAAGGAGGCTTTGTCTCTTGGAAACATTACTGGACGAAATTAGACAGGAATGGAAGGAGCACATACTCCCATTCTGGCTTGGACTGAAGGATGAGACACACGGTGGGTTTTACGGCGAGGTGGACGTGGATCTGCACACTCATAACCAAGCCGACAAAGGCGGGATTGCCACTGCACGGCTACTCTGGTCATTCTCGGCGGCTGCCCGTGTAACAGGGGAAAATACCTATGCAGAAGCCGCACGACATGCATTCACATTCCTGCGGAATCACCTGCTTGATCCATTACATGGAGGAATGTACTGGATGGTGGACTACACCGGGCAACCCGTGGACACGTGCAAGCATGTATACGCGCAGGCATTTGCGATCTATGCGATAGCAGAGTATGCACGTGCCACAGACGACCCGAATGCATTACCACTAGCTATGGAGCTGTTCCATCTGCTGGAGCAAAAAGGATATGATCGCACCCGACAGGCATACGGCGAACAATATGACCGCTTGTGGAACACGCAGCCTAATGAGCTACTCAGCGAAAATGGGGTTACCGCGCATATCACCATGAATACGCATATTCATGTTTTGGAGGCGTATACCCAATTGCTGCGCGTCTGGCCAAATGAAGAGGTTCGAAATGCGCTGACGAACGTACTGGATATTTTATATCATCGTGTTTACGATGCTTCTGCCCGACGATTGGGGGTATTCTTCGACCGTGAATGGCGCTCTCTGCTTGACCTGACCTCATATGGTCACGACATCGAAGCCAGCTGGTTGATTGAGGACGCTATGAGTGTGCTGGGTTATTACCCGTCAGAATACGTGGATATGGTGATGGATATTGCCAATGCGGTAGCAGAGCGCGCTGTTCAGCCAGACGGATCGCTCATCAATGAGCGGGAAGGAGAGCGAGTAGACACCTCACGTATCTGGTGGGTACAGGCCGAGGGGATGGTTGGTTTTTACAATGCGTTTCAACGTACAAAAGACGAACGTTTTTTGCAAATTGTGAAAAATCTATGGTCCTATACCCGGCAATATATCATCGATCCGCGCCCCGGAGGCGAATGGTTCTGGTCAGTTCAAGCGGATGGTAAGCCTGATGCGAGAGAGATTGCAGGACCCTGGAAGTGCCCTTATCACAACAGCCGATTTTGCATAGAAATGCTAGAAAGGATGGAAAACCAATGATCCATAGCAAATACAATGAGCTGCGGTTGCAGCAAGAGGAACTGATTACACGCCCCAATGAGGTTAAAGCTACCTTTTATAATGGTATCTACGAACGCTACCTCTATCCAGTGCTCACACGCCATCATGTTCCACTTCACTGGCGGTTTGATCTGGATGCGCAAACTAATCCCTTTTTCATGGAGCGGCTGGGTGTAAATGCGGCATTGAATCCAGGGGCAATCTATCATGAAGGAAAATACATTCTTGTTTCGCGTACCGAGGGACTGGATCGAAAATCATTTTTCGCTTTAGCAGAGAGCGATAACGGCATTGATCAATTTCGATTCATTGACGCCCCCCTAGTATGGGAGGATATCGACCCAGAAGAAACAAATATGTACGATATGCGGCTGGTGAAGCATGAGGACGGCTGGATTTACGGTATTTATTGCTCAGAGAAAAAAGACCCTGACGCACCACCTCACGATACCTCCAGTGCTGTCGCTCAGGCCGGACTGGTCCGTACTCGTGATCTTCGTACATGGACCCGGCTTCCCAACATCACTACCCAATCCCCACAGCAGCGCAACGTTGTCCTGCACCCTGAATTTGTGGACGGTCAATATGCCTTCTATACTCGTCCCCAGGACGGGTTTATTTCCACCGGTTCAGGCGGAGGCATCGCCTTCGGCCTGTGCAAAGATATTACACAACCCGTGATTGAACACGAAACCGTCATTGATGAGCGTTGTTATCATACGGTGTACGAAGCCAAGAATGGTCAGGGCCCTGCCCCGATCAAAACCAGTCGCGGCTGGATTCATATCGCTCACGGGGTACGCAATACGGCCGCTGGGTTGCGGTATGTGCTGTATACCTTTGCCACCAGTCTGGAAGACCCTACGCGCGTCATCGCCAAGCCCGGCGGGCACTTTCTGGCTCCTTATGATGAGGAACGCGTGGGCGACGTTTCGAATGTTATTTTTTGCAATGGGGCAGTCGTTAACGAACAAGATGAAGTCTTTATTTACTACGCATCCAGTGATACCCGTATCCACGTAGCGACGACCACCATCGCTCGACTGGAGGACTACACCTTCAATACACCATCCGACCCGTTGCGCTCTCTCAGCAGCGCCGCTGTTCGTCGTGAGCTAATTCATCACAATGAAGCGCTATTGCAAGCACACTCCCGTCCTTCCCAGCGGACATAAGCCGCAGGCTTTATCCTGCTTGCGGAACCATGTATACTATCCATAGAACAACTGTTACCCGCAGGCTAATAGTTGTTCTATGGGCAGCCATGCTGCCAGTCTTTGTATCTTTACAGGACAGCAACCCTGCTAAGTCTTTTGGATTTTTACAGGCGGCTAAGCTACTGATATATTCCCCAGCATTTTGCATCCATTCTCTGGATTAGGCAAAATGCTTATCTTTTTAAAATTGGAAGGCGGAACAGGAATGAAGAGCAACGTAACGATGCGGGATATTGCAGATAAGCTGGGAGTAAGCAGCGTGACCGTGTCGAAGGCGCTCAATGACAAGGATGGGGTTAGCGAGGAGCTAAAAGAGCGTATTAAGACGCTCGCAGGAGAAATGGGTTATCGTTTCAATACCGTTGCCAAGTCCATGAAGGAGGGCCTCACCTATAACATTGGTGTTGTCATCCCTGAACGTTTTACCGGCCCCGGCCAATCGTTTTATCTGCACATCTACCAGCAAATTTCACGGGCACTGGAGCCATACGGCTACTACGGCATCCTTCACATCCTCCATCGCGAAGACGAAGAACAGCTTAATCTGCCACGTATCTATTACGACCGCAAGGTGGACGGCTTCATTCTCCTGGGCCAAGTGAGCAAGCCATATATTGAGCTTGTACAAACCATGGACCTGCCCAAAATGTTTCTCGATTTTTATGATGAGCATGCCGATATCGACTCCGTGGTGACGGATAATTTTTACGGAGCCTACGAGCTGACCAACTATTTGATCGCCCAGGGACACCGGGATATTGCATATGTGGGTAATATCTATTCCACCAGTAGTATTCAGGATCGTTTCCTCGGCTACTATAAATCCTTGCTGGAGCACAGGTTGCCCCTCCGTAACGAGTGGGTGCTCAGTGACCGGGACGACGAAGGTACTTATGTTGAAATGGAGCTTCCTCAGCCGCTACCAACTGCCTTTGTATGTAACTGCGATCAGGTCGCTCACAATCTGGTGCATAAGCTCATTGGTCTGGGATACCGCGTACCTGAAGACTGCTCTGTGGTCGGCTTTGACAACGATGTATACGCCACTCTTATTGTTCCGCAACTGACCACGGTCGGAGTAGACATCGAGCAGATGGCACGTACCGCGATTGATTCGATGATGAAAAAAATAAGCCATCCCGGTAGCCGCTTTGGTCGAGTCCTGGTGCAGGGACATATTGTATATCGTGATTCCGTGCAGCCCATCCAGAGACCATGATCAATGCATACCTTACTTGGGGACAGGTCACCCCTACTCTAATTTCCACAACCAAAAGCCGCTCAGCATGTCGCTGGAGCGGCTTTTGACGTTCATAAATTCTGCAGTGTGATCATCGTACTCACATTCAATTGTAGATTTTGCAAAATCCTGGACTAGGAGCGCTGGGCGACAAAGGAATTGCCCGCCCGATTGAGAATCGGCAGCATCCGCATTTCTTGCCCCATCGAGGCTTGGCAAAGTGGACAAGCTGGCTCGTTTAAAAAGGTGAAATCCGTTCGCATCCAACCGTTGCAACCCTCGTTTGTACACGACCAAATAGCCGTATTTTCCTCTGGAATGATTTCCGGGGCCTGGCGTCTGTACATCTATATCCCCCCTCGGTTTTTATAGGGTAATATCCCCTGTCGGCTTACTGTTAATTTCCACCTGTCCGGGTATTAATATGCTCTAACGTCCAAAAAATATGCGCAATTTACCAAAATGTTTATTTACGGATAGCCTTGGTCCAGAAGCCGCCATGAAATTGCTTCGGCTCTACCGTAATGACAAAAGCCTTAGGATCCAGCTCCAGAATGGACTGATACAGCTTATTCTGGTTTTTACGTTTAGCCAAAATTTCCATCACCAGGCGCTCTCCATCACGTCCACTGCCCAGCCAGGCTGTAACACCGTATCCTTTGTCCCGCAGCGCATTGGCAATTCCTCCATTGATCTCATTACTGATCACCTTAACGGTGACATAACCAAGCGCTATTTTTTCCTCAATCCATGCTCCAATAAGAATGCCCAATGCATAGCCAATGGCATATACTGCAAGACTTGCCACTTGATCCAGGTACTTAAGCACAACATTCAAGCCCAACACATAGACCGTAACTTCCACGGTGCTAATGAGCGCAGCAATGTACTTCTGTCCTTTCAGCGTCAGAATCATGCGCAGTGTATACGCCGATACGTAAATAATTTGAATAACAAGAATAAACAATAAAATTTTGAGCATGCGCTCACTCCCCACTTCACGTTCTGATTTAACCCGTATCCAACATTATACCCCCGTCTGTGATATACAGCCTCTGGTTTCGTATTACCCTCGCTCGGGTAATGACTAACTACAGCATGCTGAATGAAAGTTCGATCACATAAGGAGGGCTCCAACATGAAGGATAACGGAACTAGCGATAAAATCAAAGGTAATGTGAACAAAGCCAAAGGTGAAATCAAGGACCAAATCGGGAACGCTACCAATAATAAGTCCCTTCAAGCCGAAGGTAAACTGGATAAGGCCAAAGGCCATCTTCAGGAAACAGCAGGCAAACTGAAGGACGGCAAATAATCCTGAATGGATAACCTCGACGCACTGTTTTACCAACAAGTCTCGCTGTCTTGTGCAGCGGGCTTGTTTTGTGTTGTTCGGATACTTTTGGAAAAACTTTTGCGCAAACAGGGCAACTTTTACGGTTGCTGTTGCGTCTAACCAATATAAGCACAACCCATAATGACTCTCCAACCTGTTGGATTTTGTAGGCATTAATGTTACTCTAGTCTATGAACCAGGCTATAATTCTTAAATAAAGGGGTAGACCAACGAATGAAATCACTGAAATCTATCAAAAAACCTGTCATCATCACTGCCGTATCCGCCTTGGCCATATCCGGGGCTCTTTTCAGCCAATCCACATATGCCGCACAAGTGACTAAGCCGATCCAAGCAGTATATAACAATATCAAAATCATCTACAACGGAACCGAGGTTCCTTATGATGCCAAAACAGAACCGTTCCTGCTGGATGGCGTAACGTATATCCCACTGAAGCTGGCAGGTACAGCTTTGGATAAAAAGGTAACATGGGATGGTACAAACAAACGCGTAGTCATTGCCGACAACGGCGTTCCGATTGATCAGTCTACAGTTACGGCGTTGAACAACCAGATTACGACGCTGACTCAAGAGCTCAACACAGCGAAAGCAGCGAACACGACGAAGGACGCTACCATTGCTCAATTGCAAAAAGACAACCAGACGCTAAAAGATGAAGCAAGCAAAAATAGCTCTAGCTCCTTGAAGGATCTTCAAAAGAAGCTGAACGATGATCACAGGGATGACTACAATACCAACTCGGATATCACTCTGGATGGTAACAAAAACGATATTACGGTGACCATCGAAATGACAAAATCCAGATGGACTGAGCTATCTGACAGCAGAAAGGAAAGCTTCCTGGAGGACATCGTGGAAGATATTTTGAAAGAGTATAAAGATGCCGATGTAGAGGGTACGGTTAAAAACTCCAGTAATAGAGATAAAATGGCGACCTTCACAACCAACAGCAGAGGCGATGTTACTTTGAAGGATGTAGCTTCTTCCTTGGATGCAAGTACGATTCAACGCGATTTGGTTAATAGATATGGCAATTACGCTGGCGTTGGCTTTGATTTCACAGTAAGAGGCGACAGCAGTGAAGCTAGCGTGGATGTATATGTAAAGACTGACGCTTGGAACAATACACTTACTAATGCGCAAAGAAACTCTCTTATAGAGAATGTTCTTTATGAGCTTAAAAACAGAAACTCGGTATCTCGAGTAGTGGGTAAAATTAAGTCTAGCGAAAACAGCAACACGATAACTTCGTTCTAAATCGCACTTTTTTCAAAAAAAGCGACAAAGGCTACAAAGCCTTTGTCGCTTTTTTTTGATGTACAAGCAACCTGCATTCAATTATTGAATCAGCCTGCCTACGGAAGTGATATATTTTATATAATCATTATCTGCGTCAATTGTATCGATATTCATTGTATAAACCAAATGACCGTGGCTGGTTATTTTCACTTTGTGAAATGAACCGGGTTTAGAATAAGGATCTACAGTATAGGTCCCTTTGCTATATACAATCATAGGATTAAAGTCAATTTGCTTGAAGGCGGGCGATAAGTCACTCTTATACGTAGCATGAATATTCAATACACCTTGCCTTTGATCCCAGTCAAAGGAAATAAGATCAAATGCATTCGCATCAATGACTTGGGCCAAGTCTTGTCCCTTAAACCTCATAAGAACTGGACTTTCCGTAAAGCTATCATGCCTTAGCTTCAATAAGCCACGCTTGGAATCCCACTCCATCTTCGCATCTGTATCTTTCAACAAAATGGATACCGGTAAAAACATTGCATTACTTAGCATGATAGGGACTGTATCCATTGTCATGGGTTCGCCGTTAACCGATATATCGGGTGATCCAATCGTTGCCGTTACATTACGGTCTAACAGATCAACAGAAGCGGTTTTGTTCGCTGCATTATAAGTTACTTTACCGCCCAGTATATCCTCAGCCACTTGGAGCGGTATAAGCAGTCTTCCCTTCTTATCCACAAAGGGGGATGCAGGGAAGGTGTATAAAACGTAATGATCATTGACCTTCAAGTGTATGGGGGTATGATCTTGAGCCGATGCCAAATTCGAGTTTGTAGTAGCAAAACTTAGTACAATCATAATACCGATTAATAACCTGATTTTCATAATGCCCTCCTAATCATTTTGTTTAGGCTCAAAACCAAAATTATGGTGGAGGAGTCCAGTTGAGTAAGCTTAACATGGAAAAACATCTGCCAAGCCACATTGTTGTAAGTCCCACCCAACAACAAAGGAAATGACAGATGCTATTCAGTATATTTTAGCTTGAGCCATTGTTTAACTAATTGTTCTTATCGGTTTGGATTTCTGATCCACACACTTGTGTCAAAATGAGTAATATAATCGGTGGGCCAATCAATCGTACCGAACCACTGACTTCCATCCCAAAAAGAGTAATCCCGATAGTTATCCCATGGATAATAATAATCCGAATTGAACTTTGAGACTACCAAATCTGAAAAGTCTCCACCGATAGCATTTCCATAAATATTACTGCCATCAAAGTTTTCTTTCGCTATTGCCGTCACTCTCTTAACAGACATAGACGATAGGTCCGAGGAATTAAAAGAGGTTTGCATAACGACGATTTGATTGTAGTAGGCTAACAAATAAGCGTTATAGGTACTATTATCAATATAAAATTTAACTGAATTATATCCCTCCCCATTTACCCACGAATCTGTAGAATATTTATAAACTCCATTTTTAATGTATCCCAAGTATCTTTTTTGGCCCGTTTGGAAGGAAAATCCCCCCTCAACTTTCTTCCCATTCTTCGCATCAAAACCGTAATACACCCATGGCTGTTCGTTTGCTCCTAGATCCCTAACGGTTGGCAAAATCACACGTGCATTGACCCCATCAAAGCCATCATAATCCAATTGAACTCTTGAAAAGGCCCCAGTCGTCCCTCCGCTCACTTGCCATGGAGTGGGATTATTTTTACTTGATATGGAAAAATCATGTTTATTGCCTGATTCACTCAAAGAGGTTGTCTCTGAATAAGTAGCATCCGTTACATTATCCTCTTTTGATTCAACTTTATCTGCCATGCCTACATATCCTTTTTCTGAGCTGTATACTTCTCCATCGAGCGTAAGATATATGTATTCCGACTTGTTAAGCTTCTCCAGATTTTGTTGTAGATCACTATTATTTTTACTCTTTAGTGATGTACTATCGGCCGTGTTCAGTAGTTCAGTAATAGATGCTTTCGGATTAACGACAATCTGGTGTTCTTGAAGTTCATGGACAATGGCCCGCTGTTTGAGATTTTGAAAAAATGCAGCATCGTACGTAGTGGACTTAGCTTCCGCATAAGCGAAGCTTCCCGAGAATGCGGAACACATGAGGATAGTTGCTAATCCCATGCCAATAAACTTATTTTTCCTAAACATACACAAACCTCCTAGTTATTTTTCGAAACTAGCATACCTCCACAAATATATAACGTCAACCATAATTTATAAATTTTACCTAAAAAGAGAGCATAGTATTTTACATATCATAGTGTATAGAAGGATCAACTACGTATCAAAAAGAGAGTATGGAGCAGTGCCGTCAAAGTCGCTTGGATGCCGAGACCCTCCTTATAGCCATATAATTCATAAATACATTAATAATATTTATAAATAGAAAGGTATTTAGCAATGAAAGCAGAATATATCACTGTATTCCAATTTAGAAAGGGGCAAATGTGTATGATGAGAAGTTTTGTTAAACGTAAAGTCAGGAAAAGTATTGCAATAACACTAACATTATTATTAGCAATCGCAAGCGCACCATTAGGTGCAATAGACGCGGCGGTAACGGTGCCAGATCAGAACAATAAGCAGGATGCGCCAACCTTCTCTAATGTATCGGTTCATGACCCTTCCATTGTCAAAGACGGGGACACTTATTATGTATTTGGGTCACATATCTCTGCGGCGAAGTCAAAAGATCTTACAAACTGGACTTCTTTTGCAAACGGTTACACTACGCCTGGGAACACACTTTACGGGGATTTATCGAAGAATCTGGCCGGATCTTTCGCTTGGGCGGGTGAGAATGATGCGGATAGTAAGGGAGGATTCTCAGTATGGGCGCCCGATGTATTTTGGAATGAGCATTATGTCAATGAGGATGGGACAAAAGGGGCATATATGATTTATTATAGTGTATCTTCCACCTACATTCGTTCCGCGATCGGCATTGCAGTTGCACCCAAAATCGAGGGTCCATATCAATATGTGGATACCATTATACACACTGGTTTTACGAAGGATACTGCTTTCGATAAAGATAGCAAGGTAGATAAAAAATGGACAAATACGCCGATTCAACAACTTATTAAGGAAGGCAAGCTTGAGGGGCCCAGACCGGGATGGTTTAATACCGATGGTTCTTATGCGAATCGGATGTTCCCAAATGCAATCGATGCAAGCGTTTTTTACGATGCAAACGGTCGCTTGTGGATGACGTATGGATCATGGTCCGGGGGAATATTTTTACTGGAGCTGGATAAAGCAACTGGCAAACCCATGTACCCAGGTCAAGATGGAACTACAGAAGACGGTCGGCTCATTGATCGTTATTTTGGCACCAAGATCGCAGGTGGATACGGTGAGTCAGGGGAAGGTCCGTATATTGAATACAACCAGGAGACGGGTTATTACTATTTGTATGTAACCTACGGCGGTCTTGCAGCGGACGGGGGGTATAACATGAGGTTATTCCGTTCCAAGAGTCCGACAGGACCTTATAAAGATGCCAAAGGACAGAATGCTGTTTTGCCAGCAAATACCAAAAATATAACTTATGGCAACAAGTTAATAGGTAATTTCTTGTTCGATAGTAAAATAGGTGACCCCGGTACAGGCACTGGCTACGGCTATGTTTCCCCTGGACACAATTCTGTATACACCGATCCTGCTACTGGACAAATGTTTGTCGTCTTTCATACCCGATTCCCTCATCAGGGGGAGACACATGAGCTGCGTGTACACCAAATGTTCATGAATCAGGAGGACTGGCCAGTCGTAGCTCCTTATCGTTACGGTGGCGAGACGCTTACAAAGCTAGATGAGAAACAATTCATTGGCGATTATCAATATATTAATCATGGCAGTGATTCTTCGGCTACGATCAAGAATACGCAATTCATTCAGCTTAAAGCAGATCATACCATTGAAGGCGATGTGCAAGGAACATGGCGCAAGTCGGGGGATTCGAATATCCAATTAACACTGGATGGTGCTGTATTGGATGGGGTGTTCTTAAGACAATGGGATCAGGTTACGAATCAATACATCCTGGCGTTTACAGTTTTATCGAATAAAGGTGAGATGGCTTGGGGCAGTAAGCTCCCTGATATGACCGATACGACAGTAGTGGACAGTGTGTATCGTGAATTAGATCTTGGCGATACAAGTCGGGTGACGGCTAGCCTGAATCTTCCGAAGGAAGGCAGTCGGCAATCCCGGATTACCTGGAAAACTTCAGACCAAAGCGTCATTACGGATACAGGTGAAATCAAGCGTCCAGGAATCGGAGAAAAGGCTGCATCTGCCACTTTGACAGCTACCATTACCAAGGGAGAACGTAGTCGGGACAAAATTTTTAACATCACGGTATCCCCTTATGAGAAGGCAACATTGACTGCGTCATACACGTTTGAAAATAATCTGGAGGATCAGCAAGATGCTTTTGCTAATGGCGAAGTTATCGGTGACCGAATCGATCGCCAGGGAGGGAGTGTGTCCTACGCTGAAGGCGTAAGAGGCCAAGCTGTAGTCCTTGATGGAAAGTCGGGCATTGCTCTGCCTGAAGGACTCATATCCAGCTCAGCATATTCCGTGTCACTGTGGGTAAAACCAAGCGAATTGACTGTTCATACACCAACTTTCTTTGGAGCTATGGATAGTAATCACTGGATTAGCCTTTTGCCCAGAGGACCTGAGAAGGATAACACAATGGTCTGGTCCGGCAGCTCACCTTGGTATACTGGCAGTACCGGCCTAAAGATCAAAACAAATGAATGGACACATCTCGCCTTCACTGTAGATCGTGGAATGTTAGCCTTGTATGTGAATGGAAAGATTCAATTTACCGGCTCAGGATTTCCAGATGTCTTTACCTCTAAATCTGGAACATTCAGCTTAGGTGTCAACTGGTGGGACCCTGCGTTCAAAGGATCTATTGATGAGCTGAATATATTTGAAGGTGAGCTCCCTCCTGCACAGGTGGCAGAGTTAGCGAAGATGAAAGTGAATTAAGACTAATGAATCGTGAGTATCGCTAGTGTCGAAAAGAAAAGCTACAAAAAAGAGAGCGCTGAATAGCGCTCTCTTCCAATGAACCATATAAAATGTAAGAAATATTAATAGGCCAATGCAAAAAGTCCTTTGATGTGGGACAAGTAACGGATGTTACTGCCTTCCTTCATCAAAGTGGCTACAGCGCCTTTCAGTTGGGTGCCATTCGCGCCTACAGTACCAATCGCGTCTGTTCTGCCCAAGCTGCCCAGTGTACCGGAGAATACTGGTGTAAAGCGTTCCATTTTCGCTCCGTTGAAATAAGCGAAGATGTTGTAACCAACTAATTCGCCCATTTGCCAAGCCAACTGTGCAGTTGGTGGGTATGGACGCTCGCCTTCACTCGGGAACACCACTGCACTGTCGCCAGCGAGGAAGATGTCTTCGTGAGAAGTCGATTGCAGCGCACCATTCACAGTTGCGCGACCACGGTTTACTTCGATACCAGATGCGCCAACCAGTGCATTACCTTGTACGCCGCCTGTCCAGATCAGTGTGTTCGTTTTGATCGAACGTCCGTCTTTCAAGAGAACTTCGTCAGCTTTCATTTCTGTAATCGGAACACCCGCTACGATTTGAACGCCACGTTTTTCAAGGCTTGTTACTGCACGATCAACCAGTGGTTGAGGGAAGCCTGCCAAAATAGATGGTCCAGCTTCTACGCAATACAAGTTGATATCTTCGTAGTTAATACCTTTTTCGCGACAAATTGCAGGCAATTTGTCAGCATATTCGCCCACCAGCTCAACGCCAGTCAGACCGCCACCACCGATAACGATTGTAGCGTCCGCTTGGTTACCGGATTGCTTGTAAGCATCCAGACGAGCTTCCACATGTGCGCGAATGCGATTGGCTTCTGCCACTGATTTCAGCGTGAAGCTATGCTCTTGCAGTCCTGGAATACCGAAGTAAGCCGTTTCACTGCCCAGGGAAATAACGAGAGCGTCATAGCTCAACGTAGCGCCACTGGCCAAGGTTACTTTTTTATCGTCAGGCTTGATTTCGGAAACAGTATCCACTTTCAGGATAATTTCCTTGTTACGCAGCAGTTTTTCCAAAGGAAGCGCAACAGCTTTTTCAGCAATTGTACCTGCCGCCAAACGGTGCAGTTCCGTAATAATTTGGTGCGACGCAAAGCGGTTAACCACTGTAATGGTTGCTTGGCTAGCGTCCATATGCTGGCGTGCTGTAAGAGCGGCCAGCAATCCGCCGTATCCGCCGCCCAAGATCAAAATTTGCTTCGACATGTCCATCCTCCGTTCTTGATCAGGTAATTATTTGCTTTCGCGTTGGCGCTCATTCAGAATATCCAGGAAAGCCTGGCTGAAACGCAGCGTTTTTTGTACATTCGGATCTTTAAGCATTTTGAGCAGGCCAAACAGACCTACGCTGCCGTCCGTAGTTTGTACACGGTCATTTGCTTCAATTGCAGCAGAAGCCAATCCTTTAGCCGAATCTGTAACAGGCTTCACAAACTCTCCCATGGAGCTTTTCATATCTCCGATAAAGACAGGGTCAGTCGCCAGACTGCGAGCTACATCATAAGCATCGGTCATCAAAGTAACCATCTCAGTCAACTTGGGCAGATTTTCTACCAGCACGGTCAGCGATTGCTGAACCTCCGGTTTCATCAATTGGTCCAATACATCCCGAGACTCTTTGGTAGCTTCTTGTGTTACTGCCACCTCTTGTTGGTTTTCAGACATGCGTGAACGTCCTCCTTTACTGTGAAAATAGAAGTCCATTCCTTTCTCGTAACCTGTATCCATAAACTCTAGCAATAAAACGTGCATTGAATTCACGCCCTTAAACATGCAAGAAGCACAGCTAAAACCGGCCTATACCCTAAAGGGCAAGACTGATTTATCGCAGATGCCAATTGTATATTGCTCAGACGGTATTCTGTTGTTACTGCTGCGGAATATCCCACGAAGCGCTCCTTCGTGACTACAACAGGCCGAAACGGAACCCTATACCTCTATATTACACCTTTCACAACACAATCGTCGAAGAAATTTTAAATTTGCACAAATTTCTGCAAAATTTTTATTGTTATTTTAGATAAAAATTAGAATAAGCTCGATTTTTGTCCAAGTTTCCCTTAAAAAAAGGGTCATTTTATGCTAGAGGAGGGTAATAGAGAGCGTACGTTTCAGTTCGATAATATGAAAATAACACAAAATATATTCATACGGAGGTTTAAAACGATGGCTAAAACATTTGGAGATATGGTTCAAGAGGCGAGACAGCACGTTCAAGGCATTGATTCACAGGAGGCACGTCAGCGAATGGAGGCAAATCCTGATACATTCGTTATCGATGTACAGGACTCCCATGATGCAGGCGCTTGCGGTCTGATTCGCGGAAGCGCCAATATTTCATTGGGCATGCTGCCCATCCGCGCTGACTTGGAGGTTCCACAGGATTTGCGTGACGAACGTCTACGTGACCGCAACCGCCCGATTATCACCACTTGTGGGGCAGGCGGACAAGCTGCATTGGCAGCTTATACACTCCAGCAGATGGGCTTTACCAATGTAGCTTTTATCGAAGGCGGAACAACAGCCTGGAAGGAATCCGGCTTTGAAGTAGAACTGTACTAAGGGACCTACGCTCCAAGAATCGCCCTACGTACGTAGGGTGTCTTCAGAAGTATCAGGATTATCAGGTGCTTCGAAATCATCAGGAGACGGCTGCGGCACACCAGATTCAATGAACTCATCTACATCGCGGGCAGCCTTAACTTGATTGCATTCATTGCAAGCACATACACAATTGACCGGCGTCGTGTGCCCCCCTTTTGCCCGAGGCAGTAAATGATCAATCGTGTCACCGTAGTCTCCGCAAAAAAAGCAAGTATAGCGGTCACGCTTAAGCACATATTGACGAAATTCCTTGTTGCTATACAGTCTGCGCACGGTGTATGGATTAACAATCACCGCCATACGCTCTCTGACCAGGGTCATGGCCAGATCAAGCTCAATCTCTTGATGCCAGCGTCTCCCCTGGTCGGTTTTGCCTCTTAGCCGAATCATGCCATTGCGATTGAGCCGCAATGCCCGGGTATCCGCAGGCTTCAGCCTGCTAAGCAGATGCCGAACCCGTTGCCGGTGGCGCTCACGCGCTTTATCCGTGACCAGCTTCCTGCGGGGGCGTTGTGCCTCCATAGGTAGTGGCGCCTCCAGGCTGTGCGCAGCCGTATTTGCTTCAAGGCTATGCTGCGTCACGGGAGCAGCCGAGGGGTTCGTTTCCTCGCCGGAAGGAGCGGACGTAGCCGCACGTTCTTGCGGGGCCGGGGCCAACCCTCGGCAGGAACGGCAAGGACCACGCCGTGAATAAGGACCAGCCCGGCGACCCGTTCTGCGCTGAAAGTCCGTTAAAGGTTTCATTTCCTGACAATACGTACATTTTTTAATCAGCGGTTTGCTCGCTTCATCCTTGTTCTGCTGCGGTTCTGTCACGTCCACCCCTCCTTTCCTCTGTTGCTTGTGCTTTACGGTTTTCACCAAAACCCGAACTATTGTTAAGTTAGATTCATTTTACCGTTTTCACGTTCCCTTTTCTAGCTACCGAGTCGTTGGGAACACTTAGGTATAACAAATTTTAATGATTTAGCATACGTTATACAGCGATCCTTGTTCTTCATTCAGCATCATATTGACCGTCTGACGTTTAGCCCCCCTCACTTGGTGGGTAACTTGTTATATATGAAGGAGGGACGCACATGAAAAGGAACCATACGATGATGCAATTTTTCGAGTGGAATGTCGAAGCTGACGGTTCTCACTGGAAGAAGCTTACCCGCCTGGCACCGGAACTGAAGGCCAAAGGAATTGACGCGATATGGATTCCACCTGTCACCAAAGGCCAATCGCCCGAGGATACGGGATACGGCGTCTATGACCTTTATGATCTGGGCGAATTTGACCAAAAAGGTGCGGTGCGCACCAAATACGGAACCAGGGAAGACCTGCTGGAGGCTGTTGCCGCCTGCGTTCGCCACGGTGTGGCCGTCTATGTCGATCTGGTTATGAACCATAAGGCTGGCGCGGATGAAACCGAAGTGTTCAAGGTCGTCGAGGTCAATCCGGATAACCGCAATGAGGTCATTTCCGAGCCCTTTGATATCGAGGGCTGGACTAAATTTACGTTCCCCGGCCGTCAAGGTCAGTATTCCACATTTCAATGGAACTTTGAACATTTTAACGGAACCGATTACGATGCAAGCCAGGACCGGACAGGAATCTATCGTATTTTAGGTAAAAATAAAAGCTGGAGCGAAAATGTAGATGATGAATTCGGCAATTATGATTATTTAATGTTCGCCAATATTGATTATAATCATCAGGATGTGCGCAAAGAGATGATCCGCTGGGGCAAATGGCTGGTAGATACTCTGCAATGCAACGGATTCCGTCTGGATGCAATCAAGCATATTAATCATGAATTTGTACGAGAGTTTGCTACAGAAATGATTAAAAAACGCGGACAGGATTTTTATATGGTAGGCGAGTTTTGGAAACCGGATCTGGAATCGTGTCAAAAGTTCCTGGATACCATTGATTATAAAATCGACCTATTTGACGTATCCCTCCACTACAAACTACATAGCGCTTCCTTGGGTGGCAAGGATTTCGATTTAAGCACCATTTTCGAGGATACGCTTGTTCATACCCATCCCCTGAACTCGGTTACTTTTGTCGATAATCATGATTCCCAGCCGCATGAAGCGCTTGAATCCTGGGTGGAGGACTGGTTCAAGCCCAGCGCCTATGCACTTATCTTGCTGCGCAAGGACGGTTATCCCTGCGTATTCTATGGCGATTACTACGGCATCCAGGGACAAACGCCCGTCAAAGGCAAGCAGGCTGAGCTAGACCCGCTTCTATATGCCCGATACCATAAAGCTTATGGTGAGCAAAAAGATTATTTCGATGATCCCCATACGATTGGATGGGTTCGTCAAGGCGTGCCTGAGCTGGAAGGCTCCGGATGTGCTGTGGTGATCACCAACGCAAATGACGGAGAAAAGCGCATGTTCGTAGGCAAACAACATGCAGCGGAAGAATGGATAGATTTGACCGGGCGTCACGATCATACCGTAAAGATTGAGCAGGATGGCTACGGCATATTTCCCGTTCGTGCCGGCAGTGTATCGGTGTGGGCACTTCCCGCAGAGGAAGACAGCCAGGAAACAGAAGAAGAAGCGAACGCTTAATCTATACCCAACACAAAGAGGACAGGATGCGAGGAAGCGCCCTGTCCTCTTTGTGTATGGAAAGTCACTCCGTTACCTTACTTTGGTTGGCCACAGCCTGCTTCTTAGCCTCTACATGACTCGGATCACCGAGATAAAAGCGCCGTATGGGATCTATATGCTCATCCAGCTCGTACACCAGGGGAATGCCTGTGGGAATATTCAAATCCAGCAATGCGGTTTCGTCCAGATTCTCCATATACTTGATTAAGGCCCGCAAAGTGTTACCATGTGCAGAAATGATAACTCGATCCTTTTTGAGAATCAAAGGTACAATCCGCTGCTTCCAAAACTCACCGACCCGATGCACTGTGTCCTCCAGACTTTCCCCAAGCGGCAGCTCTTCTGGCTTAATATTGCGATAACGCTCTTCCCGATGCGGACTCCGCTCGTCCTTCTCATCCAGCATGGGTGGCCGCACTGTTAGGCTACGCCGCCAGATATGAACCTGCTCCTCGCCGTATTGCACGGCGGAATCCAGCTTGCTAAGCCCTTGAAGAGCACCGTAATGGCGTTCATTCAGCTTCCATGACTTCTGCACAGGTATCCACAGATGATCCAGCTCATCCAAGATGTGATACAGCGTGCGGATAGATCGTTTTAGCACAGAGGCAAATGCCAAATCAAACGTATATCCAGCCTCCTTGAGAATACGTCCCGCCTCAATGGCCTCATGAGTCCCTTGTTCAGTCAGGTCCACGTCCGTCCAGCCCGTAAACAGGTTTTGTCGGTTATACACGCTTTCTCCATGCCTAACCAGCACCACTTGATACATACACTCACTCCTCTCCTGTCTGTCTTTATGTTTTACCCAACTTCTATGTATTTAACGTAAAATGCAATTTTTAAACCGTCTATTTAATACAAAAAAGGACGGCATTCAGCCATCCTTTTCTTCTCACCCTGCACTTAGTCCCTCTTACTGAACTTGGCCAACAGATCCAAAATCCGTACATACAGCCATACTAGAGTCACCAGCAATGCAAAAGCACCATACCATTCCATATATTTGGGTGCACCTTGATCTGCTTGCTCTTCAATAAAATTGAAATCAACCAGCAGATTCAAAGCCGCAATGATCACGATAAATAAACTAATACCAATACCCAGCCAACCCGTTTCATGGATATACGGAACATTCATACCGAAAAAGTTCAAAATAAAATCAACTAGCGTCACCAGAAAAATCGCCATCGTACACAGGACAACGAATGAGATAAAGCCGCGTGTCACCTTGATGATTCGCTGTGTGTACATAAAGAGCATTAAGAACAAAATACCCACGGTCAGCAAAATGGCATTGGCTACAATTCCAGGGTACTCATACTCCATAAAGGCTGAAACGCCACCCAAAGCAAAACCACTCAGAATCGCATATACAGGAGAGAGTAACGGAGCGGTTTTTGGAAAAAAGGATATCGCAAGTGCTACGCCTGCCATACCAATAAAGCCTGCCGTCAGCAAGGATAGCACCTCTACGGTTCCCTCGTAGGTCATGTACCAGGTAATGCTGCCAGAGACGATGAGCAGAACCAGCAGAAGCAACGTTTTGTTCACCGTTCCTCCGATGGTCATGCGTTGTTCACTAGCTTCTCTTTCATCTTCGCGCAAAAAGATGTCATCACGTAAAACTGGATTGCTAAAGCTCATACAGGGTACTCCTTTTCGATGTTGTTGTTTGCTATGCTATATGTATATATCGGCACAATATGAAAAAAGTTTCAGAAAATTTCAAACAAAAAAAACTCTAACCTTGCCATACGGCAAAGCTAGAGTTAGAGGGTCAGGTCGTTACAGGTTAAAAATCAGCCGTAGCAATTTGGATGGTGCCTGTCACAGCTCCAGCTGGAGTAGCTTGGAGAGCAGCTACCAGCAACAAAGCCACTTCTAACGTCAGACTATTGGCTGCCGGGATAACATACGTGATCACGGGAGCATTGACACGTGTAACAACCAGATCCACCGGATTGGCACCCGTGTTATTCACGGTAATTGTAGCATTATTACCGCCTTTCAAATTTTCAAAAAAGGATTTACCCACACCCGCAGCGAGATTGTAGATTTGCGAAGGTAAAAGGATCGCCATAAAACTCACCTCCCTTGCGTTTGATAGTGTATTCTATGCTTCCAATCTATGAGCGTAACGTTAAGTGACTCAGTAATAAGACACAATTTAAAAGACTCATAGATTAACATACCCTAAGCTATGCCAAAGAGGAGTTGCCCTCTCAGATCCCTTTCAGAATCTGCGGACAACTCCTTTTTTTAAATAATGGAAGTCTCAAACGGTATACAAGCGGCTAGTAGGATTGTATGTTGCCTTTGCTCCCTTATTGCACGTGAATGCTCAATTCCTGCGGACCGAAACGGGAAGGCGCAGAAACCTTCACACGAATTTGTCCAGCCTCCCCCTTCGTACGAATCCAGAATGCAATGCGTCCACCAATTAGGGATAAGCTTGAAGGACCGATCAATTCACCCACCCCTTCGACCTCCACCGAAACTGGATCTGCATAGAACGGCAAGACGTTGCCGTATTCGTCCAGCGCATCCACTACTACTCGGGTTACGTCCCAATCGCCAACTTCCAGCACCATATCATCTGCAGCTACCCGCAGCTCTGTCGGCACCGGATTACGTGAATAGTATTTGCGGGTCACTTCTTGCCCATCTACGTATCCAATGAATACAGCGTCTTCCCACTTCATGCCCCAGTGGCCTGTCAGCTCGTCGATCACGACAGGGGGATGAGGAAGCGCCGGGTACTTCTCTCGGTTCGGACGATAAACACCTTTGCGCTCATGAGCGTATATGAACTCCACCTCATCACAATTGGTGAACACGACCAGCGGCACGATGCCCCCGATATTCCGCTCGCCACGCGACCAGTAAGTGACCGGCTCCATAACGATTTCCTGTTCGACGTTCTTCTGGCTCCGGTACACACTTGCTGCAAATTTAGGCAGGCGGAACATATCCATGACACCGTGGTAGCAGATTTTATCACCGGAACCAAAATCAGCATGCGTGTTATAGTCAAAAGCACACCAACCAATCGCCCCGGCAATGCCCTCATCGGCATAAGAAGCATTTTGGACCCGCGTATGGCGCAGTGCATGCTCCATTACCCGTTCCTCCTGGTCAAAACGCTTGGTCGGGTACATATGCCCGTTATATTCCGTTACCAGATAAGGGACCGGATGATCCAGCTTTGTAACGAGAGACGGCTGGCGCAAGCCTGTCGTTTCGCCATCTACGCCTTCTGTATCGTCATACGTATCAAAATTGCGAATTTCCTTCGCCAAATATTTTTTGTGCCCACCATCATGAACAAAATCATTTATCGTATATACATCTTCCAATAGCTCACTGCCTACAATATAACGCACACCACCCGTAGCACGGGTCGGATCTAGCTTTCGTGCTAGCTCATTGGTACGCGTGTACAGATCATGGTCATCCTGCGACTCATTAATTCGTACCCCCCAGATTACAATGGAGGGATGATTACGATCACGGACAATCATGTCCTCTACGTCCCTCACCGCCTGCTCCTTCCACGCTTCACCGCCAATGTGCTGCCAACCCGGAATCTCTTCGAAAACGAGCAATCCGATCTCATCACAACGGTCTAGAAAATGACGGGACTGAGGGTAGTGGGATGTCCGTACCATATTCAGCCCCAGCTCCTCCTTGAGCACATCTGCATCACGACGCTGCGCTCTTTTAGGCATAGCATAGCCAACGTACGGATAGGACTGGTGACGGTTCAAGCCGAGTAGCTTGATCTTCCGCCCGTTCAAGTAAAAACCGTCCGGCTGAAATTCGGCCTCGCGGAAGCCAAAGCGCACGGTCACCTGATCCAACTCTTCTCCGCTTCGTAGCAGCGTCAGCTTCGCTTCATATAGCTTGGGATCATCTATATCCCAAAGTTGCAGGCCGCCCAGCTCTTTCAGCTCCAGCGTTACTTCCGCCGCCGTCACCGCTGCCAGCTCAGTCTCCGCCTTCACGCTCGCTCCGTCCAGCAATTGCAGCGCGACCGTCAAGTCGTCCTGCTGATCGCTGATGCCCTCCAGCTCCACGACCACGCGCACCGCCTTATTTGCCGCAAGCGGCTCCGGTGTTTGGACGAATACCGTTCCGAGATGTACAGGCTCCACTATTCGCAGCTGTACTTCGCGGTAAATACCGCCATAGGTCAGATAGTCAATGACTGCCCCAAAGGGAGGGATGTCGTCCCGTTCCGTGGAATCGACAATGACCGTGAGCACATTGGGGCCGCCATATTCGGCAAGTTCGGTCAATTCAACGCTGAACGGTGTATATCCACCTTTATGCTCCCCCGCTTTTACCCCGTTTAGAAATACCTGGGCATAGGTCATGACTCCTTCAAAATCAACATACACTCGCTTACCTTTGGCATCTGCCGGAATGTTCAACTCTCTTTTATACGTAGAAATAAACTGAAATGCCTTGTCGTCAAAATAATTATACGGAAGCTCTACATTGGTGTGCGGCAGCTGAATTGGCTCATACCGACTTGCATCAATGCCTGCGCTTACTTCGCTCTCGACATATTCAGGAAGATAAAACCATTGGTCATTCAACGGCAAAATGGTACGCATGGGCAGTCACCTCAACCTTTTATTTTTCACTCTTATACCATAGTAAAATATTTGAGTAAAAATAACGAGTAAAACTTAGTAAAATAAATATATGTTCAATGTAAGCATTTACAAGGCAATTGTCAATCCATTTTTGTATCTTTTTATATCAAAAAAACAACCCCGGTAAGCCGGGGCTGTCCAAATCAATAACGTCGATTTTATTGGGTATCGGTATGTAGCGGCGCACTGCTGTTGCGAATCATTAGCTCGGTCGGAATGATGACCTTGCGCCCCACCTCGTTTGCACCGTTGCGTACCGTATGCAGCAAGAGCTGAACGCCCGTCTCTCCCATCAGTTCGGTATGCGTTTTGACCGTTGACAGAGAGGGGGTCAAATATTCCGCTGTCGGAATATCATTGAAGCCAACAATTGAGATACGTTCCGGCACCGCAAGGTGATGCTGCTCCAGCGCCTTCAACACCCCAATAGCCACCGAATCGCTCGCGACAAAGAAGGCTGTAGGCAGGTTTTCTGGTGCCGCCAGAATAGCCGCTTCCATCGCACGGAAGCCATCTGCCGCCGTTCCGCCACACACATGAATATCATCCGACGTGCACAGCCTGTGCTGTTCCTGATACCGCAAAAACGTTTCATAGCGGGCATCTAGCTCGACTCGTTCGGAATCATGGGGCTGCTCATCCTTGCCCATACCTACATATCCGATGTGACGATGGCCTGCGCCCATCAAATAATCCAGTGCATCAGCCGCAGCGTGAGCAAGGTCAATGACCACATAGTCTGCCCCTGTACGCTCTACCGGATGATCCAGAAAGACGCAAGGAATGGGCAGTTCCAGCATACGTTCTACCTCTTCGCTGCTAAAATGCCCCAGCACGATCAGTCCATGTAGCCCTTCGGATGATGTCTTCAGCGCAGTCAGGTCCTCTCTCCTGAAAATACGCTCAAGCTGCGCCCCGCTTTGGCGGCACTCTTTTTCCACGCCAAACCGGATAGACAGATAATAAGGGTCTTCCAGTTCCTCGTACGCGCTAAACCAGTGCACCATACCCAACCGGATGGGTCCCTCTGCCTTCTTGCGGGGCTGACGACCAATACCGCCATTTTTACGTTTAGCAGTCGTATATTTCATGCGCTCGGCAACCTCAAAAATTTTACGTCGCGTTTCCTCTGATACAGACAGTGTTTCATCATAATTCAGCACTCGGGAGACCGTGGATATCGAAACCTCTGCCTCCTGGGCGATATCTTTTAACGTAGGCATTGCAGACTCCTTTAATGGTTTTACTCTATTTTTACTTTTATTTTACTATTATCTTACTCGTCTCCCCTGTGCAACACAACCCGTCATTCCGAAAAGGGTCAACCATTTTTTTCATATTATAAGCCTAATCATGATAAAATACGTACCATAATAGAAATGACACCAAGGAGGATACACACTTTGAAACAGGAACTGATTGACCGCCTGACTACATATGTTCAGGTAGATACCCAATCTGATGAAAGCAGCCACACTTGCCCCACTACACCCGGACAGCTCACATTGGGCAACCTTTTGGTGGGCGAATTGAAAGCCATTGGTATGACAGACGTAACCATTGATGATCATGGTTATGTGATGGCAACCCTTCCCTCCAATACGGATAAAGAGGTTCCCGTCATCGGTTTTCTCGCTCACCTCGATACGGCTACCGAGCTGACTGGCGCAGGGGTAAAGCCGCAATTGACGGAAAACTATGATGGGGGCGATATCACGCTGAATGCTTCGCTTGGTGTGGTTCTTTCTCCACGTGAGTTTCCCGAACTGACTCAATATAAAGGCCACACCCTGATCACAACAGATGGTACCACCCTGCTCGGTGCAGACAACAAAGCCGGGATCGCAGAAATCATGACAGCTATCCACTACCTGATTGACCATCCAGAAATTCAACATGGCAAAATTCGCGTTGCTTTTACACCGGACGAAGAGATTGGAAGAGGACCGGAACGCTTTGATGTAGCCGCTTTTGGCGCTGAATATGCCTATACGGTAGACGGCGGACCGCTCGGAGAACTGGAGTATGAGAGCTTTAACGCCGCAGCCGCCCATATTACCATTCACGGTGTGAATGTGCATCCCGGTACGGCTAAAAACAAAATGATCCACGCTGCCAAAATCGCTATGGAGCTGCATAGTCGGTTACCTGCAAACGAAGCCCCGGAATATACAGACGGATATGATGGCTTCTATCATCTCTTGGAGTCTACAGGTACGGCAGAACAAGCTAAACTGTACTATATTATCCGTGATTTTGACCGCGAGAACTTTGAAAACCGGAAAGCTTATTTAACAAATGTAGTCAAAGAGCTGCAGGCCGCATATGGAGAAAACCGTATTGCACTGGAGCTGAGAGATCAGTATTACAACATGAAAGAGAAAATAGAGCCAGTCAAGCATATCGTCGATGTCGCTTATGAAGCAATGACGAAGCTGAATATCGAACCTATTATCAAGCCGATTCGTGGCGGTACAGACGGTTCACAGCTATCCTACATGGGACTGCCTACCCCGAATATTTTCACAGGTGGGGAGAACTACCACGGTAAGTTTGAATATGTGTCGGTGGACAACATGGTACTTGCTACCAAGGTTATTGTGGAAATCGCACAACTGTTCGAGCAACGCGGCAAGTGAACTACCTATACACAGCACTGACACGTTAAGATTAAATAGAAGGCATATCGTTCCCTAATGGAAACGGTATGCCTTTTTTTCTGAAGCTTTCATTTCCCTTTAAATTTTCAATATCTTTATAACTTTTATCCGTCTTTAGACCGACAACTATATACGAGACTATAAAAAATATATCTAGTAAAGAAAGGTAGGTTATCTATTTGAATACAATAGATGCATTAATTGCAGCCATTCCCTACATACAACAGATTATGCGTGAGAAAGTGACCCTTGCTCTCTTCGACCGCACTCATGTCCTTATGTATACCCAATCGGAGGGTATGGATCTCGGCTTTGAAACAGGCTCGGAGCTGCTCGAGGACTATAAAGATTTTGCCATGCTTAAAAATGGACGTGAGGCCAGCCTGACCCACATTCCTGCTGAAATTCTAGGGTTTCCTCTTGATATGATCAGTATCCCTGTATTTGACGAGAAAGGTGAAGTCATCGCAGCATTTGCGGCCTCTTATAATTTGACTAACAAAAATCAACTGGATCAAATCGTATCCGAGAATCGCTCCATCACCGAGCAGCTCATTGATATGGTACAGCATGTAGCGGCTCATTCCGAGGAGCTTCAGGCAACCAGTGAACAGATTTTGAAAAACACTCAAATCGCCGTACAAAACTCGGGTAAAATCAATCAGGTAGCTGTGTTCATCAAGGAAATTTCCGATCAGACCAACCTGCTTGGATTGAATGCAGCGATCGAAGCCGCACGTGTAGGAGAAGCAGGAGCAGGCTTTGGTATCGTCGCTCAAGAGGTGCGCAAGCTATCCGTAGAATCCAAAAAGGCGACGGTCGATATTGAAGGAGCCCTTAAGGATGTACAAAACTCCATTCGTCAAATGGAGCAGGAAATTGAGCAAATTGTTTCTTCTTCTCAGGAGCAGGCGACTCTGGTAGGCTCCTTCACTGAAGTGATGGAGCGTATGCAAAAGGCGAGTGAAACGATGCAACATCTGGCCAATGACCTGACTTCGTATGCCATAAAATAAATCTTGGGATAAAAAAGGGGAGCACACTGATCGCAAAATGCGTAAAAGTGTGCTCCCTTTATGTACAAAAGCCCTATCTGGCTTGATGGTCTAAATCTGAAACTCAAGCAGTATAAGAAAAAACACCATGATTTGAAGGAAACACTGGGTCTAACCCTCCCAAAATATTTCCCACCGGAAGAGCAATACTAAGAAACGCCAAGACCATAGTTACCGAGATTAATGCCTTTTTCATTATGAAGCCCCCTTAATAAAATGGTTTGGTATTGCTCTTGCTGTGATGGTGTTGCCAAATCTCGATAAGTTTCAAACAGAGCAACCAATGTCCTGAAATCGGCATCCGCTTCTACACTGGCAGAGAATTGCAGAGAATCAAGGACATAATTTAAGGCAACAGAGTATTGCTTCTTCTTGAAATGGTAAATGGCCAACTGGTTGACCAGTTTTAAATAATATACGCGGTTTGCTCTATCTTCATAACCTTCAAATATCTTAATATCATCAGCAAAATCGTTCAGCAGGTCGTCTATATTCCAATTATTCAAGTTAGCCGCTTCGGCAATACCAACCAATCCTGGAAGTAGCTCCTCTTCATTGTCGTGAAGAAATTGAACGTACTCAGGCAAAAGTTCCCTTCTCCCCGAAAGTAATTCAATCGTAAATAAATTGGCCTTGGCGAGGAAACGGAATCTCTCTACTTCTTCGTGACCGCTCTGATCCAGCCCCATAAACCAGCCCATTTCGCTATACTTCATAATATAGTTTCTGGCTTCCTCATACTTTCCCATATTCTGATAGTAAATAGACTTCGCCAGATAACTGTAAGCATAATAAAACACTAGCGGGTGTTTGGTGTCCAATGTCTCATACTTGCCGTCTGCAGCATTTCTCAGTTGGGTGTGATACAGGCTTTCAGCCAACGTATGCAGATAATCTGCTACTTTGTTCGCTTCATCCCAATCATTATGTGTGTAGCTGATTCTAAACAACTCACAAGCTTTATCGAGTTCGTGGCTGTCCGACAACAAATAAATGGCTTCCCTTTGGTTCAGGACCTCTTCCACTAAAACCCGCCTCCCTATCCTGAAAATTGCGATTACCCCTTAGCACAGCGGCTACTCTTCAGGGTAGTTATGCTCTTAGCCTCCATTTTTTGCATACCAGTATATTACAAATATAGTCAAAACCTAACTTGAAGTCAATTTAATCATCGCTACCTTCTTTTTTTGCAACCTTACATTGCTGTGTATGGTTATGGATTTTGCAAAATTCGATTCCAGTCGCTCCGAAGTGCAAGATATAGACGAACTAAACCATTTCGATCTATATCTTGTTCATTGGAAGTCGCTTATGGGATTTTTGCAAAATCCTTGGTTACGAATAATCGACTCCCCTTATAGAAATAATGCTAAAGAAGACAAAATGCAGGCTCTCTCATGAATGGTTTTTATGATGCTATAGTATCGTCGGGGTAACTACGTTACGAATTAGTGCGTACTTTTCAATCGGATATCGGGGCCTTACAATCAAACCTGTGCATGAAACCAAAGTATAGAGTAATACTCAACAGAGCATGTACCTGTTCATCAAAATATAAATTCACTTAAGGAGTGAAGTTAATAACATGGAACTTCAATTGGCTTTAGACTTAGTAGATATCCCGCAAGGTATTGCATTGGTAAAAGAAGTAGAGTCGTATATTGATATCGTAGAAATCGGTACGCCGATTGTCATCAATGAAGGACTTCATGCAGTAAAAGCAATGAAAGAAGCATTCCCGAATCTGAAAGTGCTGGCTGACCTGAAGGTTATGGATGCAGGGGGCTATGAAGTGCTAAAAGCTTCCGAGGCTGGTGCAGATATCGTTACGATTTTGGCTGTAGCTGAAGATGCGACAATTAAAGGTGCAGTAGAAGAAGCGAAAAAACAAGGCGGCAAAAAAATCCTGGTGGACATGATCGGTGTTAAAAACCTGGAGCAACGTGCGAAAGAAATCGACGCTCTGGGCGTTGACTACATTTGTGTGCATACAGGCTACGATCTGCAAGCTGAAGGACAGAGCCCGTTCGAAGCACTGCAAACCGTCAAAAAAGTCGTGAAAAACTCCAAAACTGCCGTGGCTGGCGGTATTAAACTGAGCACCTTGGCTGAGGTCGTGAAGGCTCAACCGGATCTGGTTATCGTCGGCGGTGGTATCACTGGCGAGGACGACAAAAAGGCTGTAGCTTCCCAAATGCAACAGCTCATCAAACAAGGTTAATCCCAATGGAAACCTCTCAATATTTATCCGAGGTACTCAAGGAGCTGCAATTGGTTCCACAATTGATCAGTGATACAGAATCGGAGCAGCTGATCCACTCCATCGCCGCTGCGAATAAGGTATTCGTGGCAGGTGCGGGCCGCTCAGGGTTCATGATTCGCTCGCTGGCGATGCGGCTGATGCATATGGGGGTTCAAGCTTACGTAGTCGGGGAAACCGTAACTCCTGGTTTGAGCGAGGGCGACCTGCTCATTATTGGTTCAGGCTCTGGTGAAACCAAAAGCCTGACCTCCATGGCAGAAAAAGCAAAGAAACTTGGGGCCTCTCTGGCGCTTCTAACCACTTCCCCGGGTTCCACCATTGGCAAACTGGCCGATATCATCGTCAAGCTGCCTGGTGCGGCCAAGGACCCGTCCAACAAGGACTACCAAACGATTCAGCCTATGGGCTCATTGTTTGAACAAACCCTGCTGTTATACGGTGACGCATTGGTACTCAGAACGATGGAGCTGCGCAAGCTGACCTCCAAATCTATGTTTGGCCAACACGCCAATTTGGAATAAAAATGTAATTCCTTTACGATAACAAAGCAGGCTGTCCTTTACATGTCACATGTGAAGGACAGCCTGCTTTTATGCTTGTATAAGGCGACTTTCCTATCTACACCGTTTGGACGTTTATTCTTCAGGTTTGGCTTATAAGGCTTATATAGTCCAAGCCATCGTAGGAGAAATATTGAAAGTATGCGGGAGTCGCGGCGACAGATACCGGTTCATCTACAGCGACGGTCGATACAGCATACATGCCAATCAGCGCTCCCGTGAAACCGCCATTGCTTTCAGATGAGACTACAAAAGCCGGAACCGTAGCGAGCAGTACCCAGTTGCCTGGACGCACAGCATAAGATAAGGCGAAATGATACGCATCGGATAGGATGCGAAGCTCCATACCTTCACCGCTTGGTATATCAGGAGCCGCCAGCGGTACAGAGACCCATTCGGTTCGTTTTCCCTGATCTGCGACCGAGACCACTACAGTAAGCATGTTGCCTTCTCCATTCCGACGAATACCCAGCGTAAAGTGACCGTGCTCATTAAGTCGTACCGCAAGGCCGGCTTCCTCGCCCTCATGCTGTGGTTGAAAATAAAGCCGGCTACGGACGGCGATCTGATGATGCCGCAGACGGGTGCCGAGGAATACGCTCGGCGCTTCGTCCAGCAGCGTGTGGCGATTGCCGATGAGCGTTAGCCATCCGGGGCGCGCTTCCAGGCTGATGCAGGCTTCACACAGCCTGCGCAGAGCAGCCCAACGGAAGTCCAGCCGCTGACCACCAAAGTCATCGCGCCAGCTATGACGCTTTGCAGGCGCGAGCGGCGCAGAAGCAGGCGGGCGAGCCTGCTCCGCCAGACTGAATGGCTGACGGTCTACAGACATGTGCAATTGCACCGTGCCTGCGTTGTTGTCAGCCGTAGGCCATCCGTCCGTTGTCCAGCGGACGGGGGCCAGAAAGGTTTCGCGTCCGAGCACGCTATACGAAGGTGGTACCTCAGCCTGAGGCTCGACAGCCTCCAAGCGGTCAGCCACAGGCTCGATGTCCACCACCGGACGGACACCGAGAAAAAAAGCCCACCAGTCCCCGCGAGTGTCCTCAACCAATTCGGCATGACCTGTGTTCTGAATCGGATGTGCAGGGAGAGCGTTATGCGTGAGCATCGGCTCTGTCATACGCTCGAACGGACCGTAAGGGCCCTCCGCACGATACACGAGTGTTCGATGATCACGCCCCGTTCCGCCACATGCGCAGAGCAAATAATAGTGGCTGCCGATGTGATACAGATGCGGCCCTTCGGTCCATACGCCGCCATCCCCGTGAGCAATCGCTATAGGCTCTGTCAATGCCTGACCTGTAGTGATATCAATCTCATACTGGATAATATGCGACTCGGCATCTGCCCCGGATTGTACGGTCACATACACTTTCCCATCGTCATCCAATAGCAGAGACGGATCTATATTCCCGTAACGAATACAGATCGGGTCTGACCAAGGCCCAGCGGGGTTCACAGATGTGATATAAAAATTACCTATCCCCATCACATCTGTCGTAATCAGATAAAAAACACCTTGATGATAGCGCAGTGTGGGCGCATATATGCCTTCCGAGCTTTTGCGAGTGGACAAATCAATCTGACTGCGCCGGTTCAACGCATGCCCGATCTGCCGCCAATCGGTCAGGTTTCGGCTATGAAAAATGGGCAAGCCCGGCATGTATTCAAACGAGCTTGCCGCCATGTAATAATCTTCTCCGACACGTATCACACTCGGATCAGGATAAAATCCGGGGACAACCGGATTCGTATAGCGTAAGGTAGCCATAGCTCCAGCTCTCCTTTTGAACAGCTCTATTCCTCTGTTTCATTCAAACTATTCATTGGTTATTCCCCGCTGGCAACGGCGGGACTTTGGACGGATCAGCAAGTGCCCAATAGGCATATTTGGCCTTTAACCGTTCGTCGAATAGTAGCGGCTTATCCAGCCGGGCTATCGGAAACGTGCTGAGCCACGTATTTCCATCATCCGTACCCCAAATCGTCACATTTCTGATATGATTCTGCTGCCTTGAAAACATATCGAACAGCGCCCGATAGCGGTGAGCCTGCCGGACCAGCATAGATTCTGGAATCGTTTCATAGCGATCTGTGTCATTGGAATAAAGACCCATATCCAGCTCGGTAATCTGATTGTCCAGACCAAGCGAAGCAAACTTTTCTATGGACTGCTCAATCTCGCTAATAGCGGGAAACTCCAGGCGGATATGCGATTGGTGGCCTACCCCGTCAATCGGTACGCCTTTAGCGAGCAGATCACGTACCAAATTGTACAGAAAATCCCGTTTCTTCGGCTCATGTGTGTTGTAATCGTTAATGAATAGTCGTGCGTTCGGGCCCGCCGCTTCCCTCGTGACACGGAATGCTTTTTCAATATAATCAGTACCAGTAATCTGATACCACTTGCTGCGGCGCATGCCATCCGGCTGATCAGGATCAATGACCTCATTCACCACATCCCAATCGGTGATGACATTTTTATATCGGACTGCAACAGCGCGAATATGCGTCTCCAGCCGATCCAGCAAAAGCTTTTTATTCTCAGCAGTCGGCGTCATCGGCTGTCCATTCTTATCCTTGAACATCCAATCCCCAGTTTGGTTATGCCACACCAAAGTATGGAAGCGAATCTCCAATCCATGCTGTCTAGCAAACTGCACAATTTGGTCTGCTTCCTCCCAATGGAACTGTCCCTCGGACGGTTGTAAGGAGATTGGCTTCATCGCATTCCCTGCAACGACGCTGTTAAAATGCTTCTGTACCAACTCTCCGTAAGCCCCTTCGGTCTGGAAAGCTTCAATCGCCGTGCCAATGCTAAACTGTCCCCCATATAATCCATGCAAAGAAGGAATGTCCTTTTCAATAGCTAGTGGTGGTACAAGTGACAGCTCGAAATCATCCATATAAAAGGAAGGCGTTCCTTCTGCCGTTTCCAAATACATCGAAACGGTGTCTGCATCATGCGCAAGCGTATACGTACCAGACAAATGCATCCATCCCCCTGTCGTAGTAGCCGTGTCGCCTACAACAGTTTCATACGCACTATCCCCTTGGTGATCACGCTGTATGCTGAGCCTCACCTTGGCAGGCTGCTCACCCGGCGCCAGCTTCACCCAGGCACTGACCGTATATCGGCTGCCCTTTTGCATCGTAGCAGTCACATCCAGCTTGGGGCCGGCATATGTCTTTTGTCTGCCTGTTGTCAGCAGACTGTATGAGCCGGTTCGTGCATCGGCATTCGAAACCTGTACGGTTTCGGCTCCCATACGGGACACCCATCCTTGAGCCGTACCATCTTCAAACCCGGATACGATACCATTGGTTGGCTCCGTTGGCGTCTTCGATACCTGTGTTATTTCTACCTCATCCACATAATAGGCCTGCGCGGGATTCGAGCTTTCCACATACAGCTTCAATGCATCCATCCCCCCGGTAAAAGTATATTTCCCCTGAAGTTTGATCCACGATGTATCCGCCGTCTCCGTCTGCGCTACCGTCTTCCATGTCGTAGTCCCACCTGTCGGCTGCTGCTCCACTGTAAGTTTAACCATGCTCGGAACCGCAGAATGACCATCTAGCTTCACATAGCCACTAATTTCATACTCTACATCCGGCTGCAACAGCGACTTCACATCCAGCTCCGCCCCGTTCCAAGCCGCTGTGCGGGCGGTTGCCTTCAGACTGTGCGTGCCGCCATATGCTGCTTCCGTGACGGATGCAATTTGGGTATAAGTTCCCCGAGGCTTCCAGCCATCGCTGTTTCCTTGCTCAAATCCATACGTTCCAATGGTTTTATGGATATTACCCGCTGACAGCACCGTATCCGCAACGGGCGGGGAATGTTCTATAGACGTAGCTGCCTTCGCTACAGACGCTCCCCACCAACCAACAGGCGATAACAACAGCGCTCCAGCCAGCACCAGACAAAAAGGCTTAACCCAACATGGCCGCAAAGCAATCCCTCCCGCACTCAAATTTTTTGAATTCGTATTGGGCACCATTGGATTTCAGTTACTATCCTTTGACACCTCCCAAGGTCATACCCTTCACAAAGTATTTTTGCAAAAAAGGATAAACTAAAATAATAGGCACTGAAGCGACAATCGTCATCGTGGCCCGAATTGAGGTAGGCGTGACCGACTTCGCCAGATTTTCCGAACCAGCGAATTGGCTCGCATAGTCCTGAGTGTTAACAGACGTGTTGGAATTTTGCAGTATTTTCATCAGCTCATATTGAAGAGTGCTCCATTGCTCATATGACGAATTGTACAAAAACACATCGAACCAGGAATTCCATTGCGCGACCGCTGTAAACAGCGACACCGTCGCCAGTACGGGAACACACAGCGGCAAAACGATGCGCATAAAAGTGGCAAACTCCCCAGCCCCGTCAATACGCGCCGACTCTAAAATCCCTTCCGGCAATCCCTCAATAAAGGAGCGAATGACAATCACATTAAACACCCCGATCAATCCCGGCACGACATACACCCAGAAAGTCCCCAGCATCCCAAGCTCACGAATCAGGAGAAAGTTTGGAATCAATCCACCGCTAAAATACATCGTTAAAATAAAAGCAATCGAAACAAATTTGCGCAGCACATATTCCGGCCGGCTGATCGTATACGCCACCATCGCGCAGCAAAACACAGAGGTCACCGTACCCGCAACCGTACGTAATACAGAAATCAGCGTAGCATGGAAAATCGTCGCTTCCTTGAACACATATTCATAATTACTCCACGTGAATTCACGCGGCCACAAATAGATCCCGCCCCGAATCGAATCATTCGCTTCATTCAACGAAACCGCCAGCGTATTTAAAAACGGATACAGCGTGAACACCATCAGGCAGAGCATAAACACGATATTGCACGCATCAAAAATTCGATCCGAGGGGGCCCGAAATCGCCCGTGTACGGCCTTCCCTTTGCCCATGACTTCCGCTCCTTTCTAAAAAATAGTTTAGGCATTTGGATCGCGCACCCTCTGCTATCTCCTTCGAATAGCACAGTCCTAAAAAACAGCCTCTAATGGCGATAGCGAAGCTGAGCCAGCTATCATGACGCCCAAGGAAGCGCGAGTCACGCGTCTTCCTTAAGCTCTCCCCTTGCCACTACCCTCAGTTCTTAAAAAAGTGACTTTATGGCGGGCAACAGCGGAGCGGGCGGAATTGTTCTGAAGAAGCGGAGCGTTCGGCTAAAAGCTTTCCAGAGGAAAGCTCGCATCGTAAGCATAAGCTAGCCCCGGATTCCAACCTCTAATGTTTTATGATAAAAAGGAATACGGGGATAACAGCGATCGGAAGAACAATCCGCACGCGAAGCGGCCGTCCCCCCACCATAACTCACTCTTTTCTCAGAACAATCTCTCCTCCCCTAACCGCTTCGCAATATGATTGGCACTAAACAGTAAGATGAAGCTGACTACCGTTTTGAACATCCCAGCAGCAATGGAAAGCGAGAAATTACCCATCTGGATACCATATTTCAGTACGAAAATATCCAGATTCTCCGAATAATCCACGTTCATGCCATTGCCCAGTAAGTATTGCGGCTCAAAGCCGGATTCCAGCAGATTGCCGATGTTCATAATGAGCAGGATGATAAATACAGGCTTCAATCCGGGTAATGTCACATGCCAAATCCGCTGAAAACGCCCTGCTCCATCCATCTCGGCCGCTTCATACTGCGAGGGATCAATCATCGTCATCGCAGCCAAATAAATGATGGTGTTCCAGCCGACATTTTTCCATACCTCCGATGCACCGAGAATGCCCCAAAAATAGCTTCCCTCGCCCAGCCACAGAATAGGCTCCTTAATCAACCCCAGCCACATCAGCACCTCATTGATGATGCCGCCATCCGCAGACAGCGCCGTACTGATGATGCTAGCCGCGACCACCCACGAAATAAAATGCGGTAGATAGCTGATCGTCTGTACCACCCGCTTAAATACGAGCTGGCGAAGCTCATTCAGCAAAATCGCTAATGTTATAGCGGTGACAAAGCCCAGCACCAGATTAATAAAGCTCATCGCCAGCGTATTGCGCATGACCCGCAGAAAGTGTTCATCCTGAAATAGAAAATGGAAATGTTTTAATCCGACCCATTGCTGATCGAGCAACTTGCGGGCAGGCTTAAAATCCTGAAAGGCAATTGTCCAGCCCCAGATGGGCAAATACTTGAAGATAAACAGCCAGATTAAAAAAGGGACGGACATCCATACCAGTGCCCGTTGCTGATTCAGCTTGTGCATAAATCCCCTAAAGCCGGTTCGCCGCGAGGGCGGCAACTGATCCGGGAAGATCGTGACTGCTGGTGGTGACGAGTGGCCCATAGCTGCTTCCTCCTTTATTTTTTACCGGGATTCTCGATTTTTTTGGCAACCTCCTTCGTGATCAGCTCCTCATACGCCTTTACATCCAGCTTGTTGAATTCAGTAGTGTATTCACTCCATATCGCATCAAACTGCTCCGGTGCAGACAGCACCAAACGCGGGAAATATTTGCGCTGCAGGTCCCCCTTCTTTTGCTGGAAGAGCTGCGCAGGTGAACCTTGAGCAATTGGGATACTCCAGGCCGGATACCATGGGCGCTCGTCTGGTGCGGAAAACATTTGCGAGAAGGACTCTACACCATAGACTTTTAGTAGCTTTTTATCTCCCTCGGTGTAGGACATACGCGCAACCTCCGGCTGCCGTCCGGCACCAACGGAGTTGCCGTCAGGCAGGGTAGAACCGCTACCGTATCGCGGCCAACTGTATTCAAAATATTTGAACCCGAATGATTCGCGGAACGCGTCCTGACCAGTCTGCTTAATTTGCTCCTCAGTCCGGTAAAAGCGTCCTTTTTTATCTACATCATAGGTTTCTCCCTTGATTCCCCAGTTGGATAACACCTGGTTTTCGTCGGTCAGCAGGTTGTCAAAAAATTTGATGATACGTACCGGGTCCTTGGCACTGACCGTAATTCCTATGCCTCGGTTATTAACGAATGACGACGGATCAATGTACTGATCCTTTATATTCTGGTCGTATACAACAGGCAGCCCTATATACTCCATATCATCATTGCCCGATTGCTTGGAAGCCTCCTGCAGATTATTCAGGGCCTGCCCCGCCTGCCAGCGGTAGTCGAAAAAGCCCAGCACCTTACCCGAAGTCAGCTTCGCCAGATATTGATCGTAATTGTCCACAAAGGACGATTTATCAAATAGGCCTTCTACATTGAGCTGATTTAGCTCTTTCAGATACCGCTTTGTGATTTCCATATCTCCATAATCCGTGGCCCGGTGTGTTTTCATATCAATAATCGTGCCGCCATCATTCGGATAGCCTGCCAGATGCATCGGTGCGTTCGTAAGAGCATAAAACCTATCCTGCGTGGTTAACGCCAGGTACCCAGTCAATCCCTCATCTGCATGCTTTTTCGCATAGTTACGAATCAGGGCTAAATACTCGTCAAGTGTTTTGATTTTTGGATATCCCGCTTCTTTTAATACCCTGCGTTGCACCCAAAAGGCTCCTTGCTCTAAGTTAGGTGCAGGTAAATAATCGCCTACAACCGCACTGAGCGGCAGAAAGTAAATGTTCCCATCCTCCGCCTTCATCAAGTTGTAGTACGGTCCATATACACGCTTAATATTGGGTCCATATTTGTCGATCAAATCATTCAGGGGAATAAAAGCCCCGGCATCAAGCAGCTTATCGATCGTGCCATCCGGTACTATCACATCCGGGTAATCGTTACTGGCAATAAATGTACCGATCTTCGTATTGGAATCACCCACCAAATGCTCCAGCTTCCAGTTTACCCCCGTCTGATCCTCCAGGATTTTGCCGATCCGCGTTTCTTTGGTATTAATGTCCCTCCCCGCAGTGGCATTAAAATACGTGAATGTGACCTTCTCCTTGCTATCTCCTGACGCCGGCTCCTTGCCCGAGCTCCCTGAGCAAGCAGCGATCATAGACGCCATCATAACCATTACCAGAGTGATGATTCCGAACCTTTTGCTTGTCATGCCAGACCCTCCCCTTTCGTCCTCTTTTGTCGATTGTGTGTGAATATCGTGCGCACGTACCTCAAGCACTGAGAATCCCGTACGCCCTAAATTGTAAGCACTTTCATTTTATAAAATGCCGTTCATTTCGTTCACCTGTCAATCTAAAGGTGTTACTTAGAAAACTATAGGTAAAGGTCCTTCAAAGCAAATGGACGCCAATCCAGCATCGGCGTCCATGAAAAAACAAATTAGTAATAACGTATTTTACCTTCTTTGATATAAATCGTTTCATCACATGCATCGGCGACTTGCTGGTCATGCGTTACGACTACAATAGTTTTCCCCCGTATATTTAAATCCTTGAAAATACCCAAAATATTCTGTTCAGAGTGTTCGTCAAGGGAACCTGTCGGTTCGTCAGCTAGTATAATTTCTGGTTCTTGAACAAGAGCTCTTGCTATCGCCACCCGCTGCATTTCACCACCAGACAACATATCAACAGAATGAAAACCTAATTTTTCTAACTCTAATGCTTCTAAAACATCTTCCACCATATGACTTATCTTTGCTTTAGGGTATTTACTATATTTTAGGGGTAAAGCCACATTATCGAACACATTTTTGGTATCAATCAGAGCATAATTTTGTAAAATAAATCCTATTTTTTCTCTTCTGAAATCTGCTAATTGATTTAGAGTTTTAGTTGTCAGATCTTCTTGCTCATACATGTAAGTTCCACTGTCCGGTTTGTCTAATCCAGCAATTATATTTAGCAAAGTGGATTTCCCTGAACCGCTCCTACCCATAATTGCTGTCATAGAGCCCCTTTTAATACTCAAATCTACACCCTTTAATACTTCCAAAACCCTCTCTCCCACCTTAAAAGCTTTGTGAAGATTATTTATTGTAATCATTAAAACCAATCACTCCATTCGTTTTAAAAACATACTAACCTGCAACTTCCTGATCTTGTAGTAAAGTAGAAGTGTAGACAACGCAAATATAATTAGCATGCTCAGCAATATCGTAATGAAGTAACTCCCCATTTTAAAGTTAATAAAATAAGTATACAGAAATAGACTAATTAAACCTGGCACTATCACCAAAAATGCTATCTCTGCAATAAAATAGAAAAGTATATTCATTATCGTTGCTCCAGAGATCAAGTGAATAGATAAGTTTTTCATATTTTTCTCTAATTTAGTTACCATTAAAATCGAAATGCTAAGAATACACACTACAAATATAGTTATAGCTATAACACTGAGTACCATGATGTTTTCGTGTAGCGCTGAAAAAATAAAATTTAATGGTGGGCTGTTTGCTCCAAGAACTTGGGTATCATAAAAACCAGTCTTTTTTTGGGCTTCTTCTACCTTGCTCCTTACAAAGTACTCGGTTTCTGAACTCCAAATGTCCCCATTAATCAATTGGAGATAGTGTTTCTGTTGAAAGTTAAAGTCTTCCTTAGTATCTGGGACACTTGTAAACTGTTGTGCGGGCATAATAATATACCGATCAAGATATATTTCCGGGTTATTAGCATTAAAAACAAGTGAATCCTTTTTAACAAACCCTTTTACATAAAACTCAAAATCTTTAAACAAATATTTTCCTTTTAAAATATCTCCTGCTTTATATAGTTGCTTATATTCTGCTCCTAGGAGTACAGGAATGCTTGTATGACCCACATGATTAAAATCATGTGCGGTCAAGTTCTCCCCCTCATCTGTTTCAATGGAAAACTGATCTAGTCCTTGTTTATTAATTTGTAAAGCTTTTATAGAAACATAAGGGCCTTTGTTATTGATAGTAAAGACATTCGGTTCAAATCCTTGTTCATAATCCTGTGAAAATTTCGCCTTGTCCGCTCCTTCAAAATGAATGAGGTCAACAGGCTGCGTAAAAATGTAGATATACTTCTCACCTATATGTTTCTCTACATAATTATAAAAATTTTTAATTTTGGTTAAGAACATCGGTTGATTCATAAGTTTTTTTAATTCATCACTATTCGTTAGAGTGTCTGATAACTGGAAACTGTCTTGTGCCCCTAAGGCGGCTGTTTTACTTGATTTCGTAACTAAATGATTAAAATTCAAAAATAAAACAGTAACTAAAAAAAACAAAATAGTAATTTGAAGGAGAATAAATATCGTTGTGCTTTTGTTCTTTTGTACGCTTTCTAAAACTTCACTGTATACCATTCTCATTTAAACTTAAGTCCTTTCCTGATCTACCTATCCTTTTGACAGTAACGGATATGGAAAGATAAGAAGATAAGAGAATTAATACGTAGCCTATAAGCAAATATTGTACGTACAGTTCAATATTTTCTGTTGAAGCCCGAGCGATCAAAAATAAGAAAAGGCTTATTGTACACATAAGCAAATAAGACAGGGAGACGGCTACATAATATCGTTTGGAGAATTTCGCTATCACTTTCTCTGACTTAATTCCCATAATCCATAACCAATTTATTTCAGTTTTCTTTTTATCGTACCAATTCATAGTAAATATAACACTGGAGCAAACTAACAACAGAAATACGGTAATTATGATCGTATTACGATATATATCTATGCCCACATATCTCTGTGCTCCAGCATCACCGCGGTCAAATACATTCACCTTAACGCTTAAGTTTTCAAAAATTAAATAGCCATTTTTGAGAACAGAGGACACTGCGGGAGAATTTAGTACATAGATATTATTTAGGTGAGTTTGTTGACCAAGGGCATCCAAGTTTAGTAGCACCGTTGTATCCAGAGTTGATGGATAGGCCGCCCCCATAGAACCTATGACTTCAAATTTTTTTCCTTGGAACAGATAATACCGTCTGCCGTCAAGAGACGTAAGTGCTGATTCAGCAATACGTTGTCCAATTACAGCATACTTATGATCACTATAAAAATCGTCCTCATTAAAAAATCTCCCTGCAACCATTGGTGGCTTATATGTATCCTCTTTATAATAAAGAGCTCGCACATTCATTTCCCCAGTTTCAAGCTCCTTGAATATGGTAAATGGGTACGTTGTTCGGAGCTTACGCCAGTCCCATTCGTGAGCAGTATTTTGATTTACCATAAAGAATAAACTATTTTCTTGGTAAAGACCTCTGGATAAGGAGTCTAATTCTTTTTGTTGTACCATGTAATAACTCACAGAGATCATAATCATACTCAATAAAAAATACAGTACGAATATTGGTATTAGTCCATTTCCGGAAATTTCCTTCAGCTTACTTTTCATTTCAAATACCTCTCGTAATAAAAGGTGAAATTGTTAAAGAAACTAACAATCTCACCTTCTTTAGTTTTTAATTATTCTTGGCTACCGCCGTAAAAAGTTCTCGCTACAAGAATAGCTTCACCATAACCAGTGACAGCCCTGGTACGATCCCACCCCCATTGTCTGTCGCTATCAAGACGTACACTTCCTGCCCAAGTTAATTGTGCTCTGGAATAGTGATATTCACCCTCCCACTTTGTTATAGCAACTGCTCTTTCTAAATCTGAATTTCCTGGCTTAGCTTCCGTATAACCTTGGTGATCTGGAACACTTTTCGCAGCACGTAAGGAAAGCTCTTGATGAGAAATATTATTAGAAAAATTACCCTCCCCTTCAATCCAACCTCCTTCAATGGTGCTAGAAGCATAAGCAGAGGCGGAAATTGAACCAATAATAGCAACAACCGCTAGGGACTTAATTAACTTTTTAGTAAACTTCATCTCTTCCTCCAATAAAAAATTAGTTATATTTGAAAGCTGGCCAGCTATTCAAAACTTCATTGGTGTTAAGATATCCAAAGACTATTTCTTATAATTAATTTAGTATATATTCATATTTACCATATAATAGAAAGGAAGTATATAGCGAAAAATGAAATATTCTGTCGATAAATGATTTATTTAGCTTTTTTACACTTTTGAGGGTTCCATACTCGATCCGCAGGAATCCTAATTCGAATCTCCGTACCTTCGCCGGGTGCGCTGCGAATGGCAAGCTCAAAGCGGCTCCCGTAGTAAAGCTTAAGACGATAGATGACATTTTGCAGACCTATACGCTCACCCATTTCCTCCTGCCTTTGCATGTAACCATATAAGCGTTGTACCTGTTCCGCAGACATGCCCACCCCGTCATCCCGAACCGTTAGAATCAGTTGTCCTTCCTCATGCTCAAAATGTATCTCAATGCGTCCCCCATGCTTTAGCGGCTCAATGCCGTGGATGCTTGCATTTTCAACCAGTGTCAGCGCGACCATTTTGGGAAGCAGATTGTCCAGGTCCTCAGAGCGCGCTTGCACTTCGTACTGTATTCGCTCACCAAAGCGATATTGCTGGATTTCCAGAAAACAACGGATCAGCTCCAGCTCCTCCCGCAAAGTAACCCGATCCTTGTTCCACACCAGCGAATTGCGGAAAATCCGTGCCATGTTATGAATAATGCGCGCTGTCTCATCCTCATGCTTCATCAAGCTCCGCATGCGAATCGTCTCCAGCGCATTGAACAGGAAATGCGGGTTGATCTGGCTGTGAAGTGCATTCAACTGGGCATGTCTGCGCTGAATTTCCAGATTTTTTCGCTGAATATCGGCCATATAAACATCGTTAATCAGTCGCTTTATTTTCAACGTCATTCGGTTAAACTCACCTGTTAATTGCCCGATTTCATCTCTCGACTCTGTACCGCGAATCAGCTCAAAATGCTGGTTTTTCACCTTCTTCATGTGCTTTAAAATACGATGAATCCTCACGTTCAACGAACGTGTAATCCAAATAATGATTAATGTAGGCAGCAGCATATTGACACAGGTTAACAAGAGCACAAAATTGCGAGATTCCTGCATTTCATACAGCACTGCATCTCTCGATACCGCAGCCACAATGCTCCAGCCATTCAGATTGCTCGTAAGCACATAATTCGTCTTGAACTCCATCGTGTCCTCGGGCAGCTTGAGAGTGTTATAGGCTACATGTTTGTGGTTTATATCCACTTTGGGGTCCGTTGTATATTCGATTCCCCCTCGTTCGTTCAGCAGAAAGAGACTTCCCTGCAAATTCAGGTTATTGAAAATCTCCCGAATGGACGACATTCGCAGTTCTATTTTCAGTATTTTTTCACGACCATTTTGGGAATAAAAGTAGTTCATCCGCCGAATCAGGCTAAAAGGGTACATCTGTTCACCTGTGCTGTCATCGGTACGTACAAATATAGGCTTGGACTGGCGTCCAGGCGAGATTTTGGTATACCAGGGCAAACTTCTGACTCCCTCATCTATAAAGCTGATTCCCCCGGAATTCAGCAGCGTTGAATTATTTGTGTAGATCGTAATTCCACCTACGGAATGGTATGCAGGACTGTAAGTATTGTTCAAGATATGACGTAAATAAGAGTCATAAGCGGCGATATAGTCAGCAGGGTGGGGATATGTTTCTTCCAATACCTCATTGAGCTGATGATCAGTATAAAAGATAGACGAGATTTCCATCGCATCTTCAAATTCACGGTAAAATTCAATTTTAATCTGTTCCAGTGCGCGCGAAATATCCTGCATACGCTGTTCCTTCACGTTTTGCGAGGTGACATGGTAAAAAATAAGATTGGTCAGCACTACAGGCGTAAAAACACAGAGAAAATAAAGCAGCAGCATTTTATCTCGCAGTCGTACATGATCAAGAGTCATTCTCAGCATCTTCATTCGCCGGCCCTCTCTGACTCGTTGCCAACAATCAGGCTGTTGCGGTATTCGCTTGGTGTGGCATGCGCCATCTTTTCAAACTGGGTAACAAAATAGTCTGAACTGCCGAAGCCCACGCGCTCAGCAATTTCATAAATCCGCAGATCCGTCTGCCGCAACAAGCGTTTCGCCTCCTGAACGCGCAATTTCAGCAGAAATTCGTTAAAGTACACACCATACGTTTTTCTGAACAATTGACCGAGGTATACCGGGTTCATGTAAAAGCGAGCCGCAATACTTTTCAGGCTTATATTCTCGGCGGCATGCTGCTCAATGTAAGCACGGATGTGCTGAATGCCTCCTTGCTGACAATCCTTGCGCAGAACCCCAATATACCTTCCACTTTCCTCTGCAAAAGCTGTAAACAATCGCTGTAGTTCACCCAGGGACAGGTTCATGTCCTGCCAGTTCATCATCGGTTCTAGTGACTGAAGTGAGCGCTCATCTCCCTGCATGTTTTGAATGACCCGAACGATACTAAGTAAGCATTGATGCAGACTCATTTTCATAGCCTCAGGTGCATAACACTCCTCCCGAAAGCTGCTAAATAAATAATCCACGACCACACGCAGCTCATCCAACCGCAGTTCCTCGACTTGTTCCGTCAAGCGATCCAGTACGTCCTGAGGGATGGTCTTATAGTGAAGTGGTGGCATTCCCTCCTGTAGATATACAACAATACCGCTATTGTCATAAATGTATTTATGGAGCACTGCTTCCTTCGCACAGGCGTAGGACTGCTGGATATCCTGCAACCGATTCACAGGCTTTCCTGCATAAACGAAAACCCGACTTCCCAGCTGAACTTTTAGTGTTTTCATCCCCTCTATCTCTCGTTGTAGCGCTTTCATAAAAACTTCGACCTTGCCTTCAAAACACCCCAAAAAGAAGTCCGGTACGATAAGACCAATCCGGTTACGATGCTCATGAACATAGAGAGGGTACTTGCCATCCATTAAACGATGAAGCGCTTGCTCTATAAGCTCCCTGAACTGGAAAAGTGATAGCATGACACCATCGTCACCGGAGCGCCAGGGATGTTGGTCATTCAGCTCGACGAGTACATAGTACATATACGTGGCTTCCCCAAGCCGTAGCTGCTGCTCCCACTGTTTCACCACTACATCATCCACTGGGTTCATCATCACAGTCTCTAACAGCCCACCTGCATGGTGATTCTGATATCGTTGTGCATTCTGTTGTTCACGATGCAGTCTTTCACTCAGCTTGCGCAGTGTAGCCGAAAAGTCACCCTCATCAATCGGCTTAAGCATAAAATCATGAACCCCATAGCGGATTGCCTGCTGCGCATAAGCAAAATCACTATAACCGCTTAAGATAATAAACGCGGGATGTTCTGTACTCTGTTCGAGCACAGACCGGATCAGCTCTAATCCGTCCAGCACAGGCATACGAATATCGGTAATGACCAGGTCCGGGTGAATACGGCTGATTAGCTCCAGCGCATCCTCACCGTTATCAGCTTCTCCTACGATTTCAAAACCACAGGCTTGCCAATCCATGAGTTGAAGCAGCCCTTTGCGAGTAAAGGTTTCATCATCCACCACAATGGCTCGATGCAGCTTCATAACACGCTTCCTCCTTTTGAAGTATGCCTATTTTATTATTTTAGTTAACTATTCCAATGATCTCAGTCAATATGGTAATGTAAAACATCAGAAATTGGAAATTTTCGTTACACCTATTATATGACGAATAGAGGGGTGCAAAGCATGTGCACTCCAGCAGCCAAGCCAAAGCAGCAAATATATACAAAAAGGAGACGAATCCCTGAATGTGGGTTCGTCTCCTTTTTTGCTATTGCGTAAAAAGCTTTTATTATTCTCTTATTCGTGAATTCAGGCTATCGCTCAGCGATGATACTGACCGCTTGCAGATGGTCGGCGTACTTTACAAACTGCTTGCGCATACCCATAACCCTTGTCCGGGCAGCATGGTTACGCATAAGGTTAAAGGCGATTTTTCCAAATCTCAACCAGCCCTCGTCCTGAATGATACGTGGCAGATGCAATAAGTGCATGGGAACCGTATAGATTTTAACGACCTTAAAGCCTTCCTCTTTCAGCAGCTGTTCCCACTCTGACACCGTCAACGGTGTCGCATTAACTCTCATGGCTGTAGCCAAATCCTTGTAAATTTGTTTTCTGAGCGCAGGCTCAATATGGTTAGAAGCAAGGCACATCTCATGAATAGCATACTTCCCGCCCGTTTTCAAAAGCCGCCTGGCTTCCGAAATAATCTGCGCTTTCTTGGCTCTTGTGTGCATCGTCAGCATGGCTTCCCCATATACCACCGTCGCAGAGGCATCCGGCAACGGAACCTGTTCAGCATCGGCAATAATAACTTCCCGGTTTGCTCCGCTTGCATACGTTTTTACAATAGAAGCCGCCTTCTCATTCTGTTCAATCGCAATATAACGACGGGGATTAAGCCGCAGTGTGATTTGGGCAGTTATACCCAATCCGGGGGCAAACTCAATAACCTCATCCTGCCCGGTTACGTTAAGTCCCTCTATCATCCAACGTGTTGTTTTTAACCCTCCGGGCCTAAGCACGCGCTTACCGAGACTTGCTAATATCCAGTGCCCTGGCACCTGTTTGTAATCTACTGTCTGCATTGGCTATTAACACCTCTTCTTAAAATTTGATAATGATATTCATTATCAATACGAGTGAAAAAAAATAACCATTTTCTTTTTTTTATATGAGCATGTTGCTGCTGTGTCCTCTTTTATATGTTCTGCGCATAGCTTTCACTTGGCGTTTGGGTCAACACTACATGCAGACTGGAATTCGCCTCTGCACCGCCACGATAGGAAAAGTGCTCATCTCCCGTAACATGAATGATATCCCCTTGGACAACTTCCGTTGCTTCGCCGTTCACAGTTACAGTCCCGCTGCCTTCAAGAACAAGCAAATATACATTCGCTCCTGGGTGATTATGTGTTGGTAGCTCGGCATTAGGAGTAAAGTTGAGAATAAAAATTACATTGTCGGCTTCCTTATGCACAATTCGTTTTGTAAACGCAGCTTCTTTATATTCCTGAAATTGAATGAGGTTTGATTTTTTCATATTAGTTCACGCTCCTGTTTGAAATTAAATTTGCTTAAGATGGATTAATACCTTTATTGTATTGGATTATTTCGCTCGCCTTGTGATTGCAATCACAAAACTAAATTTAAGTAAAAATACTTTTAAAATATTTAAAAATTTGATTTCAATCATCTTTTTCATCGACACATCCAACTAGAATCAAATTGTGTTAGATAAACAAAACAAGCAGGAGGTTATTCCATATGAAGCCTGGATTCAAGCTGGCAAAGGATATTTATTGGGTAGGAAAAATTGATGACCGTGAGGTACCCTTTCATCGTCTTACATTATCAAAGGGTACAACCTATAATGCATATCTATTAAAAACCGGAAAACCAACCATTGTGGATACCGTAGATATGACGTTCGGTAGAGAATTTGCCGAAGCTGTAACCGAATTGATCGATCCATTGGATATTCAATATATCATCGTCAATCACACGGAACCAGATCACTCGGGCGGATTGGCAGCACTTGCTTCCAAGGCAACGAACGCTACGATTGTCTGCACTGAGATTGCCGTTCCGGAAATTCAACAAATGTACAAGCTTCAGCATCGCAACTTCCTCGTAATCAAGGATGGGGATCAACTGGACATTGGAGGCAAAACGCTGCTATTCAAAGAAACTCCTTATCTGCATACAGAAGAAACCATGATTACGTATTGTATAGAAGATAAAATCTTGTTCCCTTGCGATATTTTCAGTACACACGTGGCTGTAGAGCATCTATTTGCTGATGAGGCTGGTTTTGATATCACCGAGGACTTTATCGGATACTACCAGGCTATTATTCATCCACATCGCAGATATGTCCGCACATTAATCGAAGCTGTTGCTGATCTGGAAATTGAGATGATTGCACCTTCCCACGGCTTCGCGATCCGACATGATATTGCCAAGTTTATTGATTTGTACGCCTCTATGAGTACCGAAACCAAGGAGGATAAAAAAGTAGCGATTGTCTATGCCACCCTCAAAAATAACACTAAAAAAATGGCAAACATCCTGAAGGACTGCTTTTTGGAGAACCAAATCAAGGTGGAGCTATGGGACGTGGATAAAGCGGATGGAACGGAAATATTGAATAGTATTGCCTCAGCAGATGCTGTTTTCGTCGGTAGCTCTACCAAATATGCCGACATGACAGGCAAATTGGAAGACCTATTGCAACAAATGCAAAAGATGAATCTGGAAGGCAAGCTGGCTGCTGCCTTTGGTTCCTACGGCTGGAGCGGAGAAGCCATTGAAGTTGTACAGGATTACTTGAATGGTACTAATATGAAGGTCCAAAGCACTTCAGAGGTAATCAAATCAACGGGTATGACCCATGTGGAATTCCCGGTACGTATTCGTTTCTCTCCTACAGAAGTTGAAAAAGTGAAGAAAATTAAAAATGCCGCTGAATTTGTCTCAGATCTACTGCTTAGTGTTATTTAAAACACAGTAGCGTATAGCGAATAGGAGAGATACTGAATGGGTAACCAACATTACGTTATTATCGGAGGCAGTGTCGCCGCCGTCAACGCGGCAAAAGCGATTAGAGATCATGATGATCTGGCCGAAATTTCTATTTACGGGGAGGAAGCATCCTTTCCGTATAACAGAGTCAAACTTTCCAAGGGACTATTCACTGATTTGCACAGCGACAAAATCCTGATCAAAAAGGAAAAATGGTTTGCCAATCAACGAATTCATGTGTATTCCGGCATCAAGATAACCGAGATACATCCAGAGGATTATACTATCAAAACAATAGATGGACAAACCGTTGCTTATGACAAGCTACTGCTGTGTACAGGAGCTCACAACCGTAAGCTTGTGCTAGATGGGGCTTCTCTAAGGAACGTTCACAATATTCGTTTTCGACAAGATGCGGATCGCCTTAAAGCGGAATTGCGACAGGGAGACCGGATATGTATCATCGGCGGCGGTATTCAAGGCGTGGAAACCGCCTGGTCCTTCCAGCAAGCAGGATATGCTGTAACTATACTGGAAGCTTCGCATCGGCTTATCCCCCGTCAGCTAGATGAAAAGGCCTCCGCTATTTTGACCGATCGGATGACCGAACAGGGTACTCAGGTACTCCTTGGGCAAGGCGTAAAACGTATTAAAGGCACAGATCACGTAGAAGGTGTGGAACTACAGGACGGCTCTGTTATCCCCTGCGAGCATGTCGTGTACTCTATCGGAATTGTACCGAATACGGAGCTTGCTCGCCAAATCGGCCTTGATATTGGACAAGGCATTCTGGTGAATGCGCAGATGGAGACCAGCTCCGCCAATATCTATGCAGCAGGTGATGCAGCCGAATTTCAGAGTAGAGTAGATGGGCTATGGGAAAGCGCAATGGAGCAGGGAAAAATAGCAGGCGCTAATATGGCGGGCGCATCCGTCAGCTATCAGCGTCCCCTCCCTGTAACCCTTTCGAACTGCTATGAATCTCCTCTCTTTTCCATCGGTCTAGTAGATGAACAAGTCTGCGACACCAGCCTGATTACTAAAAATCAAGCTTCTTATACACGTATGTTCATACAAAACGGCTCTATCTGCGGCGTGATTGGCTTTGGAGATGCCCTTGCTTCACTACCATACAAAACAGCCATCATGCAGGGACTCAAACCGGACGCACCAGAGCTTACAAAAATTTTGAATGACAAGGAGAACTAGAGATGAAAAAATATGTATGTCAGCCCTGTGGATACATTTATGATCCTGCTATCGGTGACCCCGATGAAGACGTTATGCCCGGTACAGCGTTTGAGGATCTTCCAGAAGACTGGGTTTGTCCAGTCTGTGGTGAGGATCAAAGTCATTTTGCCCCAATAGATGATACAGAATAACAACCATGCGCTATAACCTGTAGTTTCCGGTTTATGAATGGAGTGAATGAATGTGAATGAGATGTCCTGCCCCTGCCAGTGCGAAAAGGAGCCCTGTGCCCGCAAAGTGCCTATCTTTTCCTCTTTGTCCTGCGAAGATTTGTGTAAGGTCAGCTCCATGATCCGACACCGAAAATATCAGAAAGGCGAGGCCTTGATTGTGGAGGAGCAGGCTTCCGATACGCTGTACATTATTAAAAGCGGGCATGTCAAGCTGCTGAAGATGACGCCTCAGGGCAAGGAGCAAATTCTGCACATTCTGACAACTGGCGATTTTTTTGGCGAGTTGAACATATTTAACAGCGATGAGCTGAGTAACTTTAGTGCGTATGCCTTAAAAGATACTGATATTTGTATGCTCACCAAGGATGATATGGAGCAGTTGATCCGCAACAATCCCGATATCTCTTTGAAGCTGCTCAAAACCATTACTAAACGCTTGGCACATACCGAAAACCTGGCTCAAAGCCTAGCTACCAAAGACCCGGAAATCCGCATCGCCTATATGATTCTTGAGCTTGGACATAAATATGGAAAGCCGGATGGTTCCTACATTAAAATAAACCTCCCCCTTTCACGCGAGGAAATGGCTAATTATGTGGGTGTTACCCGCGAAACCATCAGTCGCAAATTCGGAAAATTTGAACAGCTGGGGATTATTCATAGCAAGGGTACAAGAGAGATTACCATCTGCGATGTACAGAAACTGAACGAATATATGGATTGAGACACATAGATACAATGTTACTCTAACATGAGGACAACAAAAAACCGCTTCTTTAACTTATGGATTGCAGTTGATCTATCAACCACTTCCATTTCGTTAAAGGGCGGTTTTTTCACCGTATTTTATACTCCACTAACTATCAATTGTTGTGTTCACACTTTGGGAAGACGCTCCCCATGCAGGCCGCGCTGAAGGAAGTTCTGGCGAAACTCTGTCTGTGGAAGGAGCAGTCTCAATCGTGGTCGATTTGGAGCAATCCCACACTACTTTGACCAAATACCCAAACAACAACACATTCAACAATGATGTCACACACAAAATAATACCGTATTGATCCCGAGAGTTGGAGCTATAGAAGATATCAAAGGTGTTTAGGAAAATCGTAAGACTGAATCCACCCGCAAGCCACAAAAATCTGCGGTCTCGTAAATACAGATACGCCAGTACAGCTAACGCGGCCGCAGGGAACAAGTACCGTTCATGCATGCTGGAAGCGAAGGTAAATACACCTGCAATGAGCACCAGTGCAGCTGCCGCTGCAAATTGTGGTTTGCGACTACGGATATACATCCACCACGTAAACAGAGTCACCAGCACAATGCAGATCATACCCCATGTATGGTAACTGAACAGGAACAACGTTGTAGTGTCCTGCGTATAATTGCCACCGATCAGTGCAAAGAAATTATATGCGTTCACCGAAGCATACGGATACTCGCCGACCGTTCCCTTGTATAGGTCAAGTAGCAATAACGGCTCCTGCCCCCACGAAAATGGTAATATGACCAGAATGGTCGTCACAACGGCACCGCCAATGGACAACAGCCAAGGCTGTATTTTACGTTGTCTCAGCAGCTCAAAGAACAAAACAGGCCCATAAATAATTCCCTGCGGCTTCATCAATACGGCTACCGTAAACAATACGGCTGACCAGCCGACCCGGTTTTCCACAAGCAGCACAATCATGCCCACAATCAGCATAGTAAAGAAAGAATCCACCTGCCCCCAGAAGGTCGAATTGATAAATACAGCTGGGTTAAACACGTAGAATATAGCCAATCCAAGGCTTATTCCATAGCCGACCCGTTTGCTTGCCAACCGGTACAGCATGTACGCTGTCACGATATCGGCTAATATATTGGGAAGCCGCAGCAGTACGGACATGTAGGGACTGAAAGCATCCGTAGAGCCGATTTGACCGATCACATATAAAATATAAATATAGAACGGCGGATAATCACTTGATCCGTTCGTGTAAAAGCCCGATAAGCTATCCGCTGCTGTCGTAGCCCAGTTCCGGAATAGCATTAAATCCATATGACCCGAGATCCATGGGGCGATCGCCATTCTTAAAAAGAACCCCACACCCAGCACTGTCCACAGCATCAGTCCCCGATTACGTTCCCCGAGCTTCCATTCACGAGCCCGAAAACGGTATGCAATAAACACGAATGCACCGAAGAACAAAGCGGCGAAAATCGCCAGCGGAGTAGCATAAGCAGATGAGGAGTTGCCACTTCTTCCACCACCCATACCACCGCCAGGACCGCCCATGCCAGATCCGTTACCAGACATGCCACCGGGCCCTCTGTGCTGTCCGTCTCTGGCAACACCACTGCCGCCCGAAGACGTATCATTCCCGGCCGTTGTACCTTTGTCACCCGATGTCGATGTTCCCTCAGTGGAGGAGTTGGTAGTTTGCTCTGTCGTCCCCTGATACTGTCCTACATTTCCTGCTCCACGGTTCCCCGCGGTCTGACCGTCAGAAGGACGTTGCCCCGGTCCTCCCATACCTCCACCAGGTCCGCTTCCTCCTCCGAACCCGCCGGATGGGCCCTGTCTAACAGCCGCAGACGGGGACGCAGAACTACCTGAATAACTCCATAACGAAACGACACTAGCGACAGCAAACAATATGAGACTAAATAGAAGTATATATTTCAGACCGTTCGCTTTCCAAACGTTCAAATCCGATGCACCTCTCTCTGTTTCTATTTTCCCATATTGTATCTGCCTTAGCTTAGGACTTTGTGAGTTCTGGCTGAATGTTGGCTGAATACCGAATCATCACACTGAAGTTTGTCGTTCCAGCTCCATAATCGCCCTTTCCAGCTGAGATTGTGGATGCTTCAGCATGTTACCGTGACCGACAGCTAATAAAGATGGATTGAAACTCACCAGCTTTTTGGCGCTTTTCAGCGAAATTCCCTTGTTCCAGGTAGCCAGTGCCGGAAAAGGAAACAGCGGCTTAAGCCTTCCCGATACCGCTATACCACCTCGGGTCTGGAAGGCGTCGCCTGCAATCAACGCACGGGTACGAGTATCCAAAAATGCCATCGAGCCCGGCGTATGTCCTGGTGCGCTAATCGCCAACAGCGAACCTACATGATCCCCATCCTCCAGTAAAACGTCAGGCTGGGTAAGGATATGCTTCGGTACATCGCCTCGAATAGGAGTATCCGGTTCTCCTGCCTCCAACGATACATCGCCCTGTAGCAGCGGTGCGTCCCGCCTTGAAATAAATACTTGCGCATCAGGATACCTTGCCTTGAGCGTATCCAACGCACCCACATGATCCCCATGGGCATGGGTAAGTACAATTCGAATAATCGGCTGCCCGATCCGCGCCGCAGCCTGCTCTATACCACGGGTACTGTATGGCAATCCGGCATCTACCAAGGTGAGCCCCTCTTTCTCCTCCACCAAATAACAGTTCACTGGGAACAGCCGGGGCATAAACGTCAATTGATACACATGCTGCACCTGAACAATACGCATTTTAGCTCATCTCCTTGTCTTAATTATAAACTAATTATATTAGTATTATGACTAATATAATTAGTTTTAAGCAAATATTTTTGCTCCTATTCAGTTGGAGTTGGAGCTTGGAACTGCTACGGGGACGATCATACTGAGAAAACAGCAAAAAGCATCCCCAGGACTCTGCCCCCGGGGATGCCTCTCACAACAAGAATTAACCTTTTCCTCCTGTTATTAATAACGAAGCCTTCTTGGCTATTTCCTCTTTATCAAACGGAGTATTTCCAGATGCCCATAAATAACCAGCCTCATGTATGATATTGGCATAAATAGGTACATAAAAACTCTTCTCTGAGTCTGTACATATGTTATCTAAACTTTTCACTAAATATTTTTTCAGCTCAATTAACATTTTTTCTTTCAACAGAGGCGCAAGACTTAAATAGCTACGGCGACATTGAATTTTCGGTTGTTGATGAAAGTCACATACTGCTAGAACGAGTTGATTTATGGTGTCCTGATCGAACTCTACTACTCCTAATGTTCGTTTTTCAATGACGTTCGAAGCAGAGTCGTCAATCATGTAATCCAACATTTCGTACTTATCATTAAAATGTGCATAAAATGTAGCACGATTCACTTGGGCCCCTTTTGTTAGATCTGCTATTGTTATCTTTTCAAAATCCTTTTCATTCACTAAATTAACAAAAGCGTTAATCAACGATCTCTTTGTATGTGTCATTCGCATATTTTTTACTTTTGTCCCCACGTTCTGCCCTCCTTATTTGGCACATTTCAATTTTTGTTTCTATAACAACATTCTCATTTAATTGTTGGTTGTTCCATATATTAAGCGGGCTTATACTTACTAAAACAACATATGTTGCTTTAAAATATACCACAAATAAGGAGTTCATATAAGATGAAAACTATTGCAATAATTGGTGCAGGACTCGGGTTAGGTTTATCTATCGCGAAAAAATTCGGGGCGCAAGGGTTTAAGGTAGCTTTAGTTTCTCGTAATACAGAAAAATTGGAAATCATCACAAATGAACTAAAAAGCCTGAATATTGTAGCGCGCTCTTATGTCGCGGATATTACGGATTTGAACGCTTTAAAACAAGCCTTACTGGCTGCTAAAAAAGACTTAGGCAGTATTGATGTACTCGAATTCAGTCCTTATGCAGGATGGAGTAATTTCACAGATATTTTAGAAACAACGCCCGCAAGCGTCTTGGAACAAGTCAACAGCATTGTGCTTCCTGCAGTTCTATCCGTCAATGAAGTATTGCCTGACATGATCAGCAATGGTTCAGGCGCGATTCTATTTACAACGGGCATATCTGCCATGTTCCCTTTGCCCAGTCTTGGGAATGGTGGTATCGTGATGTCCGGCCTTCGAAACTATGCGACTAACCTGCATAATGAACTGAAAGAAAAAGGAGTTTTTGTAGGACACCTTTCAATCGGCACTTTCATACAAGCTGGTACGGCAGGAGATCCAGATATCATCGCAGAAGCTTGGTACAACTTATACGAGAAAAAGCATAGCTTTGAAGAAACATTCCCAAAAGGAATTGATCCAACCAAGCTGTAAAATTATTAAAGCGAGAAGATGACCATGGATGGCCGTCTTCTCGCTTTTTTGTCATTTATAAGCGTCCTCTGTGCAACAACTTCATCCGTAATTACAGCCTGATTGCCTCAGCAATAGGCGTACTGCCAGACACCAGATTAATTGCACGATGATACGTCTGCTGTTCCTCCAGCGCTGCTACCACCGCTGCCGCCACATCTTCACGGGAAATGGTCTGGCTGGTGAGCTCCTCACCGGTAGCAACTTTGCCGGCGCCAACATCATCCGTCAGGCCACCCGGGCGAAGAATCGTGTAGTTTAGGTTGCTCGCTTCCAACAGGCGGTCAGCGTAATGCTTCGCCACATAATACGGTTTAATGGATTCGGGCCACTTCTTTCGATTCTCTGCATGTAGGGCGCTGACCATAACGAAGCGTTGGATACCTGCTTGTTCGGCGGCTTCCATCGCCTTGACCGCTCCATCCAAGTCGATAAGCAGCGTTTTATCAGCTCCTGTTTTCCCGCCGGAGCCTGCTGTGAATACGACAGCATCGCTGCCTTTTATAGCTGCGGCAATTTCACCAACCGTCCCTTCGAGGTCAGCTACCACCGTTTCTGCTCCCAAACGTTCAAGCGCTTCGGCCTGATCCGAATTTCGGATCAACGCCTTTACGCGATGCGATTCATTTTGCCCCAATAGACGGACAAGATGTCTGCCTACTTTTCCATTTGCACCAATCACCAGTACGTTCACTCATACCCCTCCTGTATTCGCAGTCTCTCATCTACATTATACAGATGTATTTTACCCTTCGGGTCTGCGACGCAATCATGTTAGCTGCATCAGGTTGAAATCAGACTTCTTTGGTAAGCTCGACATCTCGCTTTTGCCGCACACGCAGACCTGCCAAAAAGGTAGCCATCATCACCTCAATACTCCGGTCCACCTCCACAGGTAAACCAAAGCCGCCCTTTTGTTCAAGCGAGGCGAATCCATGAAGCAGACTACGGAATCCCCTCGCTGCATGAATGCAATCTTCTTCCTTGAAGCCATAACCACTGGACAGGACGGTAATGACCAGCTCGGCCACGCGATCCGCAGCCTGCCTCATTTCGGTATCATTTCGATCTGTTGCATACAGCATCGCTTCATACAAACCGGGTCGCTCCCGAGCATACCGCATATACGCCTTCCCCATAGCGGTCAGCGCATCTTCGCCCGCTCTACCAACCGCTGCGCTCATCAAAGCTTCCTCCAACTGTTCGAGGCTGTGCAATGCCAGTACTTGGCGCAGTCCGTTCAATCCGTGCACGTGGTTATACAAGGACGGAGGGCGAATGTGGAGTTTTTGAGCCAGCGTGGTGAGCGTGACATCCCCCATCCCTTGTTCATTGGCAATGTCCTCGGCAGCCCGCAGGATATCTTGCAACTTTACTCCGTTTCTAGGCGACATCATCCTGTCTCCTTTCATCGAATTTCTATGTAATCCGGTTCCTTATACCTATACAGAATTGATCCAGATTCTATTTTAACTAATCCTGTTAGTTTATACAAAGAAGATGCCGTTTACAACAGCCGACCTGCATTGAACCTTTATAGAAGAGCATAGCAGTCATTACTGATATAATAAAAAAATAAGATCATAGAACGGATCTGATCCCTTTCTCGATCCCCTACAAAGGAGCTAGCTATATCTATGGAATCCAAGCCACTTCCAGCTATTGAATTCAATCACATTATCAAATATTTCGCCGGGTCTGGACAGCAACGTGCTGTTCTGAACGGGATTACGGCAAAAGTTTCCCCCGGCAAAATCACCACGTTGGTCGGTCCATCGGGGTCTGGTAAAAGCACGTTTCTTTCACTGTGCAACCTCCTAATGACACCAGATGAAGGGGACATCCGTGTCCTCGGCAAACCGATATCGGAGTGGGAGATCCCTGAACTAAGACGGAGAGTAGCATTGGTTTTTCAGGATGCCCCCATGCTTCAGGGAACTGTCCTGTACAATCTCCAAACCGTAGAACGGCTGCACGGTACAGTGCTGGATGATCCTGCCGGCCTGTTGGAACGCGTAGGACTCACCCACGATCTGTTGGAACAAAAGGCGCAGGAACTGTCCGGTGGACAAAGACAGCGCTTGGCCTTGGCGCGGACGCTCGCGAACCGCCCGGATATTTTACTGCTGGATGAGATTACTTCTGCACTGGACCCCGCCTCGGTCAAAGAGGTTGAGGAACTGCTGCTGCAAATGAACAAAGAAGAGGGAACAACGATGATCTGGATTACGCATCATATGGAACAAGCCCGCAGGGTAGGCCACGAGACATGGCTGATGATCGACGGAAGACTGGTAGAACAAGCGGATACGGAGACGTTTTTTAATGCTCCGCAGCATAGTGAGACCCGCAGGTTTGTAGCAGGAGAATGGGTATGACGATTGTTGCCTTGGTTCTCTCTCTCGGTTTTGTATTTATCGCCATCGTCATGTCCAAATCCTTCAAACTCGGTCTGGACCGAGACATTATCATCGCCACAATCAGAGCGTCGATTCAACTGCTGGCGATTGGATATGTATTACATTTAATTTTTGGGATGCAAAGCTACGGATTTATCGTATTATTCATTCTGCTCATGATTACCGTAGCCTCACAAAATGTTGCGCGCAAAGGACGATTTATCCCCGGTCTCATGTGGAAGTCATTCCTGACGCTGCTGTGTGTGGAAATCGTTACGCAGGCGTTCCTGATTGGCCTGCATATTATTCCGGCGACAGCCCGATATATGATTCCGATTAGCGGCATGATCATTGGCAGCTCCATGATTTTGTCCAGCCTGCTGGTGTCCCGGCTCAAGTCGGAAGTTCTGCTGCGCAAGCCTGAAATCATGCTCATTCTGGCGCTAGGCGGCACGCCTAGACAAGCCATCTTCCCTATACTCAAGGATTGCATACGTTCCAGTATGATTCCAACCATTGAGGGGCAGAAAACGCTGGGGCTTGTCCAGCTTCCCGGCATGATGACCGGACAAATCATCGCAGGTGCCAATCCGATTGCCGCCGTGCGTTTGCAATTGCTAATCGTATTCACTACCATGACCTCTGCTATTTTGACCAGCGTGCTGCTCAGCCTGTTCATTTATCCGGCATTATTTACCCGCCAGCAACAATTGAACACAGAAGCATGGGAACGCTAATCGAGGCGGATATATCCAGTTATTTACCATTTTCTATAAAAAAAATAGAATGTTTAATTCCTGACATGACGGTTAATAGATACACGTACCCGCTTTACTAAAATTCGATGAGGAGTGATTGAACATGGCTAACAACAACCAAAATGGCAAACTGAGTCGCGAAGAGGCAGGACGTTTAGGTGGAGAAGCTACTGCTAAAAATCACGACAAAGAATTTTATCAGGAGATTGGCGAAAAAGGTGGCGAAGCCACTTCCAAAAATCATGGCAAGGAATTCTACCAGGAAATTGGTGAAAAAGGCGGCGAAGCCACTTCCAAAAACCATGACAAGGAATTCTATCAAGAAATCGGACGCAAGGGCGGCGAAGCCCGTGGCAATTCAGACCAAAGTGATAGCGACGGGAAAATGAGTAGGGAAGAAGCAGGCCGCAAAGGCGGCGAGGCCCGCGCCCGTCAGCGTAGAAATAACTGACAATAGGGAGTATGTGGTTGGTGCAATTACAATGTAGAGGCATAGACTGCGAATAAACACGAAGTATAGTGGACGTTTATGTTATAAAAGCCTATCTGCCGGAACAACGGCAGATAGGCTTTTTGTGTGAAAGTTACTTTCATCATCGGATCATACGCATTACAATATACATAAACAGGTTAAATAACCAATCATACATATTTTATTACAAATGAAAGAATGGATTATGGGAGGTTTGCGCGAATGTTGATTACAAAGAATAAAACGGCTGCAACTATTCTAAGAATTATATTTTTTTCACTGATTTTCAGCTGGATTTATTATTATTCAGGTCATCACTCAGCAGAAACCGCTAAATTAGTTAAAACTACAGATGATTACTTGGTCATACAGAGAGATGCTGCTAACGGAGGTGAATATAAAGAATTATATATTTCCTCAAAGTCTGTGATCCCTCCTCTGGTTATAGGCAAACAATATTATTTCGTGTCTGATCAAAGGTACTTTCAACGCCCATATATCCGTTATGTAGAGGAGTAAAATAGAACAAGACAACAAGGACTAACATAGCCCTTGACTAAAGCTTCATGAATAATACAAAAGAGTGCATGCAACTCAAGTCAAATATTCCTGTATTCCGGCTGTTAAGATGGAGTCGAAAGGAGGGAACCCTCGTGTACGAATGGAACGAAATGGTCCAGCTCATGATCGATTGGATTGATAATAATCTTACTTCAGCACCTTCGTTGTTGAGAATGTCCGATCAGTTAGGCTACTCCCCTTACTACTGTACAAAACAGTTTCATTCTCTTACAGGAATGACGTTAAGGGATTATGTGTGGATGCGCCGGATTAGCCGTGCTGCACTGGAACTCCGGGATAGCAATGTCCGCATCCTCGATGTTGCAGTAAAGTATGGGTTTTCTTCACAGGAGGCTTTTACACGGGCATTTGTAAAAGCGTTTGAGGTAACTCCGGCTGTATACCAGAAGGAGCCCCGACCTATTCCGTTAGCCATTCGTGTTGAGGTATTCTCTCCTTATCATTACCATTTGAAGGAGCGGGATAAGATGGTTAAGGATCATTTGCAAGAAGCTGAAGTCAAAATCGAGCGTATACCAGCACACAAATTTATTGGAATCTGGGATACTTCTTCTCGAAACTATGGCGATTTCTGGAGAAACGGTCACAATTGTGATGAAATTTGCGGAACATTGGAAAGCATGTCTCATCTCAAGCTTCCCGAACAATTGGGTCAAACTGCGGGCTGGTTTTATCAGGATGGTCAGAAGGGCTATCTCTATGGAATACCGGTTGCCGCTGACTATGCCGGAGAGATTCCCGCAGGAATGAAGTGCCGGGACATCCCCGAATCAGATTACCTGGTGTTTTTTCACCCGCCCTTTAATTATTTAAAAAACAATGGAGACGTTATGAGAATGGTGGAGGAGAAGGCTTGGAACTTTGACCCTAGCAGCCTGGGGTATGAATGGGATGAGGAAACGAAGCAGGATTATCAGCGGCATTTCCCAGAAGGATATGGCTACGCAGTGTTACGTCCAGTGAAAAAAGTGTAGAGAAAAAGAATCCGAAGAAGCCGCTACGATCAGGGTGCTGTTCATCGTCTTGCTAAAGTCTGTTGAAAAATAATAACAGTCTATTACTAACGGGTCCCATTTTGAAGTGCAATACACATCGAATTGACATTGTGGACACAATACGATGTAAATATAGAATAAACCGATCACTGAATCATACAGTTATCGGTTTATTCTTGATCAGCATTTTTATTTTGCAAGTAACTATCAATGATTTTAACCCAATCCGGTAACAACGCCACATGGTGTTTTATCGTTTCACTATCGGATTCCAATACAATCACGCCATCTGAGCTGCTGTTGTCAATGACAATTAAATGATCGATAAGTTTAAGATGTAAGAGAAGATTGTCCAGTGAGGTCTGATGCCGTCTTATAATATCAGCGGTATCAATGTGGTGACCCCCATTTCGAACTCGTGCAGCAACTCGCTCGATATTAAGACGATAATCACCAAGGCCCACATAAAACATAATAACTTCAAAGCCCTTTTCTTTTGCCACTCGCATTTGTCGAATCACATTGCCACCAGCAAGTGTCGTCTCTACGGTAAAATCTCGTTTATTTCTTATACAATCCCGCGCTAGCTTAATCGCTTCCTTTCCTGCCGATACTTTGTGTCGATCAGGGTTTTCACGATCAATCCCTCGCGCTAACGCATCTGGATCGATATTAACACTTACACCAAGTTTATCAACGATTAGATTACGAATTGTACTCTTACCACTTCCGTTGTTTCCTGCGAATACAAACATAGTAGCAAACGGCTCACTCATGATAAAATATCCTGTTCTTTAATGCGTTCGACTTGACCATTACTGTACTCTTTAACAAATTGACCATCCGGCGTTTTGTAGACAATATATGTGCCATTTGCTTTAGCGTCCAGTTTTGCTCTATCTCCAGTTAGTTTGATTAGCTTGCCTAGGTCGTGTGTACGATTCATTCAGTCATCACCATCCCATACAATTCATATATCGAGAGTATATCACAAATCGAAAAGTCTGAAAGAATCCAGCGTCACTCAAAACCACACGAATACCGTACGTCTAAAAATCGTGACAAGTAAATAGGATCGAAATATCGTTCTTTTTAATACATTTTAATAAATAAATTTGGAATAAATGCTACTTCCAGCTTTTTGATTCGTCTATAACAACAAATACACTTGCGGAGGTATAGGCAATGAAATCTTTTCGTTTTTGGCTGGTCCTACTCTCATGTCTAGTTATTACTGTAAATATTACGGGGTATGACGACTACAATATACTATTAGCTATTATTAGTCCGTTGGTTTGGATGTATGAATCATTTCGATTTGTGCGAGAGGCAGACATCCCCATAGCCATTGTTTACTTCACTACCCTAGTTTTCTGGTATCTTATTGGATACGCCTTGGACCGTTTGATTAGAAAATTGAAAAATTAAAATCACTTGAAATTATCTTCCAAAATATTATCTACCTTCTCAGGCTCGTACTCGACCGTTCTGTAGTCAGGAGATGAAGGAATCATATTGATCACAACATTTCTCATTTGTAGCTTGTACTTTCCTTCCTCAAAAGCAAGAACATGCTTAATGGAAGGTAACTCCATATCCTCATACTTCGTTATCGACGAAACAACAATCTTGGAAGGGTTAGAATCATCCACAGACACGATACGATAATCAATCGGTGTTCCCTGAGCTTTTAGAAAGTTAAGCCGTGCCTGTTCTGTTTTAAAGCGATAATCATCAGACAGTGAAAGCATCTTATCGTAATCCCGACTCATAGAAGCGTTCATATATTCTGAAAATGTCGAGACAGCAGCCTCTTTGGGCTTATCGGGAAGTTTATAAGGTTCCTTATCCCCTCCAAAACCTGTAGCAATTACAGTCAAAATCCCTCCGAGGACAACCAAGCAAGCCAACTTATTACGCGATACAAGCCTCAATAAATAAAACCCCCTTTGTTGTAAATTTTACCACCTATTTTCAACGTATCTCAACTTAAAAAGCCACTGTAAAACGCGGTATAACTTTTTGTAAAACCCCATTCATTTAAATCCAAAGCCATTCTTTTAATATAATTTTATTTTAACGTTAATACTCACTGAACACCTTTGTTACCTTATGTAATGTCGCCTTCCCATCCTGTAAACTAAGTTCCATCAAGCGATAACCGCTGGATCATAGAGAGGATGAGATATTTATGAGTTTGGATAATAGAGTTTTTGCGATACAAGCTGATCTGGACGGACGTGTAAATGCAGTTATAGATCAAACCCTTAACGAGAAGCGCCTGGTCGGCGCAGTCGTCATGATATATATGGATGGTTCACCCGTGTATGTCCGAGCGGCGGGGCTGGCTGATCGAGAAGAACAACGTCCTATGCATGAGGAGGCTTTATTTCGGCTTTCTTCTGTATCCAAACCGATTGTATCGACTGCGGCTTTGGTTTTGGCAGCCCAAGGATTGATTAAGCTCGATGAATCTATTGAACGCTGGTTGCCCGATTTTCGCCCCCGATTAATCAGTGGTGAGCAGCCCTCCATTACAGTACGCCAATTGCTGACACATACTGCCGGGTTGACCTATGGCTTTTTAGAGGAAGAAGGCGGCGGTTCCTATCATCGTGCAGGCGTATCAGATGGCATGGATTTTTCAAATCTTACGCTGGAAGAGAACTTGCAACGTTTGGCTTCTGTGCCTCTGTTATATACACCGGGTAAAGCATGGGGATATTCGATTGCTACTGATGTGCTCGGCGCTATCATTAGCCGTGTATGTGGCACAACCCTTGATGCAGCTGTTAAAAAGCTCGTTACAGAACCTCTCGATATGCACGACACCAGTTTCGCGGTCGCGGATGCTGGACGGCTTGCGGCTCCTTATGTCAACGATATATCAGAGCCCCGGCGGATGCGTGAGCTTGAGGTTGCGCAGGTTTTTGAAGGCACCGCAGGACTTCGTTTTCAGCCTGCACGAGCCTTTGATTCCACGGCTTTCCACTCTGGTGGCTCGGGTATGATTGGCAGCGCAAAAGATTTCATGCGGCTGCTGGAAACACTGCGAAACGGCGGCAATCCGTTACTTTCAGAGGAATGGGTCCGTGAAATGGGCACCATCCAGACCGGGAACCTCCCCTTGGCAGGTTGGCCGGGGCGGGGCTTTGGACTGGGATTCACCGTACTCCAAAATCCCAACGAAAGCGGAACAGCAGAATCACCCGGAACGTGGCGTCTCGGAGGAGCTTACGGTCATTCGTGGTTCGTTGATCCCGCACTAAGACTCAGTGTGGTCGCCTTTACCAATACAGCATTCGAAGGGATGTCAGGTCCGTTTACAACCGAGCTTTGCCAAGCCATTTACGGTAGCTCAAATAGGGTCTAATAAAGTGGGGGTTACATGTTTATGGTCTACAGGCGAGGACAGGACAATTAACGTGGTAGAGTGCCCGTGCTTTCCACACTCATCCCCGAACTGCTCCAGCTTGAGCATAGACTCAACCATGACTTTCAGTAAGTAATTTTGCTCGCCGCTGATTCTATGGCATTCAATGACTTCAGGTGCAGATTGGCAAAACTCAACAAATGAATTGCATTGATTCGTGTGCACGAGCACGTGAGCCATGATCGGCTTTCCGACTTTCTCATGTGAAACTATGGCACGATACCCGGTGATGATACCTTTATCCTCCATGCGCCGCACTCTTTCCGTTACGGCAGGCTGGGAAAGCCCAACCTCCTTACCCAGCTCGGTCATGGAGATACGCGCCTGGTTTTGTAGACACAACAAAATTTTATGATCCACTTGATCCATCAAATCCATCTCCTTAAGTCCAAGGTAATATTACAAAAACACAATTATTATTATGTATTATTCCGAATATTTCCTTATTATTTTATGATTTAATGAAATATTAGCACGCAAAATCAAGGACGTAAAGCAGGAAGAAGTGGAGAAGGAATGAAACTAATGAAATATAGTAAGCCCCTGCTTTTCATTGCGCTTGGCCTATTTGGTGTATACACGATCGAGTTCGGTGTGGTTGGCATTTTGCCGGTCATCATTGAACGTTTTCATATTACGGCAGCCCAGGCCGGGTTTCTTGTCAGTTCATTTGCATTGATCATCGCGCTGTTCGGTCCCTTCATGGTGCTATGGATGTCCAGGTTTAACCGCAAGCGAATCATGACAATGTCGTTGTTTGTTTTTGCCGTAACAAGCTTGCTGTCAGCCTATACATCCAACTTTTATCTACTAGTGATTTTACGTATCATTCCGGCTCTGTTTCACCCAGTGTATTTCTCGCTTGCCTTTGTCGCCGCCACTGCGTTGTATCCCCCGGAAAAAGCAACGCAAGCTTCCGCCAAAGCCTTTCTCGGCACGAGCATGGGAATGGTACTCGGTATTCCAATTACGGCTTATATCGCCAATCAATTTTCATATGAGGCCTCCTTCTGGTTTACTGCGGTAGCGAATGGGATTGCAGGGATCGGTATTTTATTTATGCTGCCGGATACACCACAAGCCGAAATGTTCTCCTATCGGAAGCAGCTTGGCATTTTGCGTAAGGTATCGCTGTGGCTCAATATCGGGGCGGCTACTTTTATTTTTGCAGCCATGTTCTCGGTGTATAGCTATTCTGCCGAATATTTGGGGCAAAATACAGGGATGAGCAGCAATGTTATCAGCTTTCTGCTTATTATTTTCGGCATCGGCGGAATGCTCGGCAATCTGTTGGCTGGCAAGCTCATGGGCTTGCATAAGGTACGCACCGCTCTTTATCATCCAGTAGCCTTGGGGGGCACCTATTTGCTGTTGTACGGGATCAGTTCCTCATTTATCCCTACGCTCTTCATCATTATCGTGTGGGGGGCCGTTCATACCAGCGGACTGATTGTCGCCCAGATTTGGGTGATTGATGAGGCCAAAGAAGCTCCCGCGTTTGCCAACAGTCTTTATATCTCGTTTATTAACCTAGGGGTCTCACTGGGCTCGCTGGTAGGGGGGTGGTTTATGGTCAGAGCGGGGATTCATGGGACGCTGTGGAGCGGTTTGCTGTTCGCCATGCTGGCGATGGTATGCATCGGGTCTAAAGTGATCTATCCACGTATTTTGCGAAAATATAAAGGGTTAGATGTGCAAAGCTAAAGAGTTGCAAGAGGCAAACCTGTTATCATAAAAAACCGGTTCAACACTTTGTATGGTGTTGAACCGGTTTTTGTTTAAAAATTGATTCCTGCCTGTCGGATTAGATCAGCGTATAACCGCCATCTGGGAACAGCACGCTTCCGGTGGTAAACTTGTTCGTCATCAGATACAACACAGTATGTGCGATTTCCTCATTATACCCCACTCGACGGAGCAAGGTTACTTCCTTGTATTCCTCAAAAGCCTGCGCCCGCTGCTCACCCTCAGGGCCGTCTCTCCAAATCGTGCCGGGGGATACGACATTAACCCGTACGGGGGCCAATTCTACTGCCAACGCCTTGCCCAAACTTTCGATCGCGCCGTTAGCCGCTCCATATGTAGCACCAAATCCCATCGGTCGTTGACTGAAGGCCCCGGACATGAGGACGATCGAGCCGTCCTTGGAGATATGTGGTACCGCATGCTTGGCAGCAAAATATTGCGGCCAGAATTTCCCTTCGAACGGGGTTCTTGCCTTTTCCGTGTCTATCGTGATCGGACCACGCGTGTAGCTGGCACCCGGTGTAAACAGATGGTCGAATGCTCCGACTTTTTCAAAAAACGCCTGAACCTCTTCCTCTATCTGATTATTCAGTTGGAAGGTTTCCACCGATTCGGCAGGGATGACCTTCTTCGCCTGCTCCAGCTTTTCTGCGGAACGCCCAGCGATCACAATGCTTGCCCCTTGCTTTGCTGCTTCTATGGCTGTTGCCAGCCCTATACCTGCACTGCCGCCAATCACGACGACACGTTGATTATGTAAATTCATATTATTCTCAGCTCCTTTATGAGGATTATATCATAACTATTTTAAAGGCATACTTATTTTTATTCGAATGGGCTTTCCTGCACCGTGCTTTTGCGATAGGATGTCGGCGATTGGCCCGACCAGCGCTTGAACTGTCTGCTAAAATGCGCAATATCCCCATAGCCGAGCATATCGGCAATTTGTTGCACCGACCATTGCGGATCAGCCAACAGCAACTTGGCCTCATGCAGCACAAGCCCGGATAGATATACACGGGGAGATACGCCAAAAACGCTACGGAATACACGATTACAATGGGACACACTAATACCTAGCTCGGATGAAATCCCCTCGATCCCATCCTGCTTTTCCACCGAGCCGGCCTGTCCATAAGGCTGATTCACTCTGCCCTGAAGACGACTGGCAATCTGATGGGCAAGCTCTGCCTGCACATATCCACGCCCCGGCAGATGGGCCGCTTCACTGGATACAGCCTCCCATAACGTTGCGAACAGTTCAAACACAGCAGATTGAATCCGCATTCGCTTTGCCACCGAATCACTACCTACTCCTATATCTTCCGGCGCTGAAAGATCGAGCAACTTGCCCAGCGCTGGTCCCATCTGCCCTGCCACTGTTCCTTCAGCTGGAAACAGCACCTGCTCCAGACGACTCAGAAGCGAGAGAAACAGCTTATCATCAATATCGAAATGCATACAAAAATACGTAAATCCCTCTCCGTTACTATGGCTGGAGTGGACAATCCCCGGTCGCAGCAGCACCAGATCACCCTGTCGCTGGGTATAGCTGCGACCATCCACAACCATGATCTGTTCTCCTGCAAGCACGATGTTAATCTCATATTGAGGATGCTCGTGTAGCGGATAGCTCCACTCTCTTCCGACACTTCGTGTATGAATAGCAAACAAATTGACTGTGGTTCGCACATCGGGAAAAAAGAATTCCTCTCTGGCAACTGTAAGGTCTGGATGATGGGGGCGCTTCGGTAAACGTGATGTCGACATGTTTTCCCTCCTGGCTTACTTGCATGGATATACTCCAGTATATCGCTTTCAGCGCGATTTGGATAAATAGTTGAGCGATTTGACAATGGTTCCCCACCACATGACATGCTAGGCTCTAAGTGAAGTTACTCAAAGTTAAACTTTATCATGAAAGGGGTTTCATTATATGTCGAAAAATATATTTTATAACACACAGCATGCACCTATCGGTTCTTTTTCCAGCTTTACACTTGGGTTTAAGGGTAATCGCGGCGGACTTGGTTTGGAGCTGGGCAAGCCTGCCGATGAAAATGTATATATCGGGCTGCAATCCAGAGATGGCGGAGTATACGAGGCGCTTCCCTTTTTTGCATCCACACAGGATGAAAGTGCCCGCTACGACGTGGAGAAAAAGGGTAAACGAACGGAACCGCAGCTTATGGCCTTTGCCGATTCAGACATTACCCGTGAGCTAAAAGCAGGAACGGATACATGGCAGGCTGGCGATTTGACGTTCCGGCTGTACTCTCCTGTTCGCCCAGTGCCCGAGCCGGGAACCGCGGGTATGGATGAGCTGCGGGCAGCGTTGGTCCCGGCGGTATTCGCCGAGCTAACCGTCGATAACACACTGGGGACTGCAGCGCGAAGAGCTTTTTTCGGATATCAGGGCAGTGATCCGTATAGCGGCATACGCATTATAGGAGAAGATCCGCGTAGGGACGTTACGGATTCTACCCAATTAGAGGAAAGACTCACAGGCATCGGCCAAGGACGCAGCACAGCCATTGTGACCAACAGCAGTGAAGCGGTACCTGCCAGCGGATTTGCAATGGAGAAGCTGCTTGGGGAGACCATGGCCGAGAATTTATCCTTTGGCCTGGGCGCGACGGGTGCGCTTCTGATGGACGTTCCCGCAGGTGAGAAGCGCACATATGCTTTCGCCATATGCTTCTATCGCGGCGGCATTGTGACAACAGGCATCGAAGCGTCGTATTACTATACCCAGCTGTTCAAGGATATTGAAGACGTGGGAAGCTATGCGTTGAAGCATTTTTCAAACCTGACCGCAGCCTGTGTTCAGGCTAATCGCTGGATGGAGTCGGCCGACTTGAGCCCGGACCAGGAATTTATGCTCGCTCAGGCGATCCACAGCTACTATGGCAGCACCCAACTGCTTAGTCACCAAGCGGATGGAGAACCGATCTGGGTTGTGAACGAAGGCGAGTATCGGATGATGAATACACTCGATTTGACGGCAGATCAGCTCTACTATGAATTGATTTTAAATCCATGGACGGTACGCAACGAGCTGGAGTGGTTTGTCCAAAGGTACAGCTATCGGGATGAGGTACGCTTTCCGGGAGAGGAACATACCTATACCGGTGGTATCACGTTTACGCATGATATGGGCGTGGCAAACGTGTTCTCCCGGCAGGGGTACTCCTGTTATGAGCTGGCTGGGATTGACGACTGCTTCTCTTACATGAGCCATGAGGAACTGGTGAACTGGCTTTGCTGCGCCACGGTATATATCGAGCAGACACAGGATCAGTCATTTACGACACGTATGCTGCCTGTCTTGTGTGACTGCTTCGAAAGCATGCTGCGGCGGGATCACCCCGACCCGGCACAACGAAACGGCTTGATGGGCTTGGACAGCTCTAGAACCCGGGGAGGCGCGGAAATTACGACCTACGACAGTCTGGACGTATCTCTGGGTCAGTCTCGCAACAACATTTATCTAGGCAGCAAATGCTGGGCAGTATATGTTGCACTGGAAAAGATATTTGCCTCAAAAGGGCTTAACTCCCTCTCACAGGAGGCTGGCTTACAGGCGGACAAATGCGCAGCAGCGATCACAGCACATATGACAGACAAAGGCTATATTCCTGCAGTTATCAAGGAAGGTAATGATTCGCAGATTATTCCTGCCATTGAGGGGCTGATCTTCCCTTACTTTACAGGATGTGAGGCTGCGCTTAAGCCTGATGGACGGTTCGGTGGATATATCCAAGCACTGTGGCGTCATTTGGAAACTGTACTGGTACCAGGAGTTTGTCTGTTTGAAGACGGAGGCTGGAAGCTGTCCTCGACCAGTAACAACTCCTGGCTGAGCAAAATCTATCTGTCACAGTTTATTGCCCGCGAGCTGCTGGAGCTGCCTTGGGAAGAAGCTGGGCAGGCCGCAGACGCTGCCCATGCCTCATGGCTCCTTCACCCTGAAGAATCCTATTGGTGCTGGAGCGATCAGATACTCTCCGGTATTGCTCACGGCAGTAAATATTATCCGCGCGGAGTTACCGCTATTTTGTGGCTGTATGAAGGCAAGGGCAACCGTCTGACTCTCCCTGAGCATATGAGTCAGGATCAGGAACAGCATGTCTGAGGATCATCTTCACCTGCCCAAAAGGAGGCTCCAATATGAGCAAGCTTATGGATATGCCAAAAGAGAGCGGCTATGCGGCTTGGCTGCATTACCGCCGCAATAGTAAGGTAGAAAAGCTGCCCGCTTGGTGCAGGGTCATCGTGGTCCATGGGACAGATGAAGTGCTTCAATCGGCTGCGAGTGAGCTTCAGCACGGATTGACCTCTATGTTTGGACAGCAGCCGAAGATCAGCGCCGTTCCTGTGAATACGCCATTCATTGCGCTGGGTACGTTCCCAGCGCATCCTTTGGTCGCAGAACGATTCAGCGCAAAAGAACAGGCAGAAGTGAGCGCAGAAGGCTACCGAATTCGCGGGATAGAGATGCCAGATCCGGCATATTCAGCTTCGCACGGTAACGATGATATCAAGGGACAGTACGTTACAATCGCGGGGCAGACCTCCAAAGGCGTATTGTACGGAGTCTTTCATCTGCTGCGCTACCTGCAGGGGGGACTAGACGGGAAGTTGAAGCCCACCATCGAATCATTGCACGTCCCCATTCTAGACCAATTATCCAACCCTGCTAATCCCATCCGCATGATCAATCACTGGGATAACATGGATGGTAGTATTGAACGCGGGTATGCGGGTGGCTCTATTTTCTACGATAATAATGCCTTTACTACAAATATGGAGCGCCTGCGAGACTATGCCCGTCTACTCGCTTCTGTAGGCATTCAAGCACTATCCATTAACAACGTGAATGTCCATCAGGTAGAGACCGAGCTGATTACAGATAAATTCCTACCGGATGTGGCTAAAGTAGCTGCGGTATTTCGCGCCTATGGCATACAGATCTACTTGAGCATTAACTATGCCAGTCCTATTCAGCTCGGTGGGTTAACCACCGCCGATCCCCTGGAACCAGCTGTAGCTGAATGGTGGCAGACCAAAGCCCAGGAAGTTTACGCCGCCGTTCCTGATCTGGGTGGTTTTGTGGTCAAAGCCGATTCCGAAAATCGGCCTGGACCGTTCAGCTACGGGCGCCATCACGCCGATGGAGCCAATATGCTGGCAGATGCGTTGCAGCCCTATGGCGGACGTGTGATTTGGCGCTGCTTTGTCTACAACTGCAAGCAGGACTGGCGCGATCGCAAGACGGATCGGGCCTGCGCAGCCTTTGACCATTTTAAACCGCTGGATGGATTATTTCGGGAAAATGTCATTTTACAGATCAAAAATGGTCCCATGGATTTTCAGGTGCGGGAGCCTGTCTCCCCCCTGTTCGGTGCGCTGGAATCCACTCAGATACTGCTGGAATTTCAAATTGCGCAAGAGTACACCGGGCAACAGAAACATCTATGTTACCTTGTTCCCCAATGGAAGGAAGTATTGGATTTTGACACCTACGCCCAAGGAAAAGGCTCCACCATCAAGCGTATCGTGAGTGGCGCTCTGCATTCTCCCAAGCATACCAACTATGGAATAGCCGCTGTATCCAATATTGGTGCAGACACCAATTGGACCGGACATTTGCTCGCCCAGTCCAATCTTTATGGCTATGGTCGGCTGGCATGGGACCCGGATCTGTCCGCAGACGAAATCGCTGATGAGTGGGTTCGGCTGACGTTTGGCAGACAAGGGAATAGCGACGGCGGCACAGATTTAATTTCTACCCTTAAGCAGATGCTGCTCGATTCATGGAATGTCTACGAATCCTACACCGCCCCTCTCGGGGTCGGCTGGATGGTCAGTCCCGATCACCACTATGGGCCGGATGTAGACGGGTACGAATATTCCATGTGGGGCACCTACCATTTTGCTGATTGCAGGGGGATCGGGGTAGATCGCACGACCGCAACCGGAACGGGCTATGCAGGACAATATTTTTCTCCCAATACTGATATCTACGAATCTACGGACACCTGCCCGGATGAGCTGCTCTTATTCTTTCACCATGTTCCTTATACACACTTGCTCCACTCCGGCCAAACTGTCATACAGCACATTTATGATACCCATTTTGAAGGTGCAGAACGTGCGGCCCATCTCCGAGACACATGGGTTAGTCTACGAGGGCAACTGAATGCTGCCATGTATGAACAGGTGCTGGAGCGGCTGGAGCATCAGGCAGAGCATGCCAAAGAATGGCGGGATCGGATCAATACGTATTTCTACCGTAAAAGCGGCATTTCCGACCAGAAGGATCGCCCTATTTATTAAGTAAGCAACTATTAAACAAGCTGCCTCGGCAATACTTTCATACAGACTGGAACAAGGCTTTTATACGCTTAGGTTCACTTTCTCCTATACTGGCATTGGCTCGCACATCACTAAAAGGCATGCGTCTTACTCAGACCTATGCCTTATTTTTTTGTCTGAATACTTTTAAGCACACGGTTGCTTACGTAAAATGTCATATTTGTCCACCCTGAGTGTGCAATAAATTCTTCTTTTTATGCAACCGCTTGCTTTATACTATTTTTGTAGACGTTTACAAAATGTTGTCGAATTAGACTATGCTTTGGGGAGGATGATCGGTTTGACCTTGTATCGAAGTCTATGGAAAAAAGGGTGCCTGATGCTATTAAGCATTGTGCTATCTCTGACCGCCTTTATTGGCTCACCCTCCAATACGGCAAGCGCAGCGGTTGCTGATGATTTTCAGGCTTCTGTCATGGGGCCGCTGGCGAAAATTAATGACTGGGGTGCCTTCAAAAAGCAACTGCAAACGCTGAAAAGTAACGGTGTGTATGCTATTACCACCGACGTCTGGTGGGGCCATGTGGAGAGCGCAGGAGATAACCAGTTCGATTGGAGCTACTACAAGACCTATGCAGATGCCGTAAAAGAAGTGGGATTGAAGTGGGTTCCTATTATCTCTACGCATAAGTGTGGGGGAAATGTGGGGGATGATTGCAACATCCCGCTACCAAGCTGGCTGTCTAGCAAGGGCAGTGCAGATGAAATGCAGTTCAAGGACGAAAGCGGTTTTGCCAATAACGAAGCCCTCTCTCCATTATGGAGCGGGACTGGTAAACAATATGATGAGCTGTATGCCTCATTTGCTCAAACCTTTGCTAGCTACAAAAGCATCATTCCCAAAATTTATTTAAGCGGTGGGCCCTCTGGAGAATTGCGATATCCTTCATACTATCCGGCAGCGGGATGGAGTTATCCTGCACGGGGCAAATTCCAAGCCTACACTGAAACAGCCAAAAATGCGTTCCGCACGGCCATGAATGAAAAGTATGGATCAATGGACAAGATTAATGCAGCCTGGGGTACCAAGCTGAGCAGCCTTGGCCAAATCAATCCACCGACCGACGGGGACGGATTTTACACGAACGGCGGGTATACTTCCACGTATGGGAAGGATTTTCTGTCGTGGTACCAAAGCGTGCTTGAGAAGCATCTGGGCGTCATCGGAGCTGCTGCACACAAAAACTTCGATTCCGTGTTCGGTGTCCGTATCGGAGCCAAGATTTCCGGTCTGCACTGGCAGATGAACAATCCTGCCATGCCTCACAGCACAGAGCAAGCAGGTGGATATTATGATTACAACCGTCTCATCGAGAAGTTCAAAGATGCGGATCTGGATTTGACCTTTACTGCTCTGGAGATGAACGACAGTGGTACAGCACCGAATTATTCCTTGCCGTCCACATTAGTAGATACTGTCTCCTCGATCGCTAATGCCAAGGGTGTTCGCCTAAATGGTGAAAATGCACTCCCAACAGGCGGTAGCGGCTTTCAAAAAATCGAAGAAAAAATCACAAAGTTCGGTTATCACGGCTTTACACTTTTACGCCTCAACAATCTCGTCAACAACGACGGCTCACCAACCGGTGAAATGAGTGGATTCAAACAGTATATCGTAAACAAGGCCAAGCCCGGCGATAACGGTGGCGGTACAGGCAACAAAGTAACTATATACTACAAAAAAGGCTTCAACTCACCTTACATTCACTACCGTCCGGCTGGGGGAAGCTGGACTGCTGCGCCTGGTGTGAAAATGCAGGATGCCGAGATTAGCGGCTATGCCAAAATTACCGTCGATATCGGGTCTGCCTCCCAATTGGAAGCCGCTTTTAATGACGGCAATAACAGCTGGGACAGCAACAACACCAAAAACTACTCCTTCAGCACGGGCACTTCTACTTACACGCCCGGTAACAGCGGCAATGCGGGAACGATCACATCAGGCGCTCCATCGGGCACGGTTCCCGGGGATGGCGGCGGTACAACTAATAAGGTAACGGTATACTACAAAAAAGGCTTTAACTCGCCTTACATTCACTACCGCCCGGCTGGCGGAAACTGGACTGCCGTACCCGGTGTGAAAATGCAGGATGCCGAGATTAGCGGCTATGCTAAAATTACCGTCGATATCGGGTCTGCCTCCCAACTGGAAGCCGCTTTTAATGACGGCAATAACAGCTGGGACAGCAATAACACGAAGAACTACCTTTTCAGCGCGGGAACTTCTACCTACACGCCCGGCTCTAACGGAGCCGCAGGAACTATCCGAACGGGGGCACCTTCGGGGAGCATCCTCAGCGTAGGGACTTCCACCTACACAACCAACCTTAACGAAGTTGCAGGACCTATCCAAACAGTGGAACTTTCGGGTGCATCCTTAAACGTAGGCACTTCTACGTACGTACCCAACCCTAACGGAGTTGAAGTAACTATTCAAACGGGGGCGCCTTCGGGCGCCTTCACTCCTATAGATCTAGGTACCCTCTCCAAGCCCACTCCCCTCAACACAGACTGGAGCAAACAGAGCATTTATTTTATCATGACAGACCGATTTAGCAACGGAGATCCATCCAACGATAATTACGGTGGCTTCAATTCCCACAACAACGATCAGCGCAAGTGGCATGGTGGCGATTTTCAAGGTATTATTAACCAACTCGACTACATTAAAAATATGGGGTTTACCGCCATCTGGATTACTCCGGTAACGATGCAAAAGAGCGAATACGCTTACCACGGCTATCATACGTATGATTTTTATGCGGTAGACGGGCATCTTGGTACCATGGACAAGTTCAAAGAGCTGGTTGGTAAGGCACACGACAAAAATATCGCTGTGATGCTGGACGTAGTTCCCAATCACACTGGCGATTTTCAACCTGGGAACGGCATCGCCAAGGCTCCTTTTGACAAAGCGGACTGGTATCATCACAATGGCGACATCACAGGAGCAGACTACAACTCAAACAATCAGTGGAAAATCGAAAACGGTGACGTTGCCGGATTGGACGACCTGAATCAGGACAACCCAGATACAGCGAATGAACTCAAAAACTGGATCAAATGGCTGCTGAACGAGTCGGGGGTCGACGGACTGCGGGTGGACACTGTGAAGCATGTACCCAAAGGGTTTTTGAAGGATTTTGACCAGGCCGCCAATACCTTCACTCTCGGTGAAATTTACAGTGGCGATCCTGCTTATGTGGGTGATTACACCCGGTATCTCGATGCCGCACTGGATTTTCCGATGTATTATACAATCAAGGATGTGTTTGGACACGATCAATCTATGAGGAAAATCAAGGAACGCTACTCAGATGATCGTCACTATCGCGATGCCCAGACCAACGGCGTATTTATCGACAATCATGATGTAAAACGTTTCCTGAATGACGCCTCTGGCAAGCCGGGTGCTAACTATGACAAATGGCCTCAGCTCAAGGCCGCCTTGGGCTTTACTTTGACCTCACGCGGGATTCCTATCATCTATCAAGGCACCGAGCAAGGCTTTAGTGGCGGAGATGATCCTGCCAACCGGGAAAACGTTGTGTTTAACGCCAATCATGATCTGTATCAGTACATCGCTAAGCTGAACCGTGTGCGCAACAGCCACCCTGCCCTGCAAAACGGGAGCCAAAAGGAAAAGTGGGTAGACGACTCCTTTTATAGCTTCCAGCGCTCAAAAAATGGAGACGAGGCCATCGTACTTATCAACAACTCCTGGAGCAGTCAAACCCGCACGATTGGCAACTTCGACAATCTGTCCAACGGCACTCGCCTGACCAACCAATTAAGCAACGACTCCATTCAGATCAACAACGGTTCGATCACCGTGACCCTCGCTCCAAAGGAAGTTAAAGTTTTCACCAAGTAACAGCCGCATTCAGTTACATTGATTATTCAGATGTGCTAAAATGAGTTATAGAAGGATATACTAAAAAAGAGTAGGGATGCTGGTAACATCCCTACTCTTGGCAACAGCCGCTTTGAAGAGCGGTCGGCTGTTCAAAGGCGATCTACAGAAATAGACCGTTTCCCCCTTGAGCAGGGCGGTCTATTTCTTTTTGTTTTGGTTCAACGCAATAACAATCGTAACGATTAATCCGATCAACGCTACTAATAGCGTGCCGAACATCATCATTAATGTCAGAGCATCCTTAACCTCCACAGGCATCACCTCCCTTCCGGGAGACTTAGCCGACCGCCCACCTAAGCCATTCTGTTGTTACTGGAATTATAGCACGTAAATCCGTCCTTTAGCGACAACATTTTACAGCTTCATTCAACCAACCTTATGCGGACTACCATCCTTGTTTTTCTGCTTGCACATTCTACTTTTTCTCTATATGAGTATAACTTCTCAACGCCAAAAAAAGACCCAGCACAAAAATGAAGCAAATACTGATGACCCCTCCAGGAACATACGTGAATGTTCTGCCCATTTGTCCATGGGGAGAAAACAATAACGGCACTGTCCATGGATAAAAGGTATTCCCCGGTGTATTAACCAAAACAAAATTTAAGCACATAACCGTACACATCCCAATAATGGCGGGTACAAATTTTTTCCAACGAATAGCGAAGAACGTGATGATCGGGATGAGCATAGCGTGCATAAGAATCATTTTAGCAAATACCCCAAGCTGATACATAACGATTTCAAAGGTTAGCGGTCTGATTGTAATAAACGTACCCAATACTGTAGATAGCACAAATGCCATCAGTAGGCTAACAGCGATGTACATATAAATAACGAGTAGTTTGCTGAAGTAAATACGAGTCCGGCGAATCGGGTTTGTAAACAGTGCAATATGGGTCTTCTCCTGATACTCTCTTGCATAGATATAGCAGGTCAAAATATAGTAGCTCATATAACCGGTCAGAAAATTAATAAGAATAACAACACTCATAAAGTAGTCATTCCAACCATCACGATCTATGGAATACTTGGAACTACCCGCGTAACTATAAAATTCTAAAACAATGGTTAATACTAAAATCATTACACTCAACCAAAGAATTTTAGTTCCTTTCAGCTTCAAGCACTCTGCTTTAAACAGGTCAAGCATAGTAACCCTCCTCTCAAAAACTCTCCATTTAGTCTTTTCTTTGATATGTCCATATGGATAAAGACAATCCAAGAAGAAAGATCACGGATAAGCTGAGCCATGCTATTGAAACATTGGTAGGTATAGTCGCATTTCTTTCATTAGGAGATAAGAGATAGGGTACAATCCAAGGGTACCATTCACTTTTATATATAAAATTCAAAAATATAGCAGTACAAACTACGAGTACAACCACCATGATGCTCTTCCAGCGTATAGCAAAAAAAGAGGCGATTGGGATTAACATCGCATGCATCACACACATTTTAGCAAACACTTGGATTTGGTATACCCAGATAGCCATCGTTAAAGGTCGATCTGTAATAGACATGCCTAATAAGGCAGACAAAAACAGAACGAGAAATAAGGATACAATAATAAATCCATAAATAATGATCAATTTACTAAAATAAAATTTAACCCTGGTGACAGGCGTGGTAAACATAAATAGATGCGTGTTTTCCTGATACTCTCTTGCAAAAATATGACCGGTTAATATGTAGTAACTGATAAATCCGGCTGCAACATTGACGAAGAGAACTATGCCCTCGAAATAGTAAGTCCAACCCCGTTTATCAATTGAATATCTGTAAAAAATAGCGCTCGTCGCAAATTCCAACAGCACAACAGCCAGCAATATAATATAACTCAACAAGAAGGCTTTAGAGCCTTTAAGTTTGATAAGTTCTGCTCTAATCACGTTGCCCATCCTCTCCTGAAATGAGAGTCAGAAAGTACTCCTCTAGCGTCTGTTTTGAGGTGTGTATCTCATAGACTGAAAACTGATGATCTATTAACTGTTTATTTAACGTGGCTGTATTTTCGATCGGACTATGAATTCTTAGTTCTTGTGGGGATATCACATTAGATTGAAGCTGCTGTCCCATGTGCTCTTGCAGAAACGTTTGTACTGCTTTTGCATCGTGTACTTTTATGTCTGTGTATTGTTCAAATTCTTCCTCCAACTGACTCAAACGATCTTCTGTTAACAGCTTTCCATTATGTATAATCCCGATGTGTGTAGCTAACTGCTGAATTTCGCTCAAGATATGACTGGAAATAAGAATGGTTTTCCCATTCTCCTCACACAACCGCTTCAATAGCTGACGAATTTCCTTAATTCCAGATGGGTCCAGTCCGTTCGTCGGCTCATCCAATATGAGCAACTCAGGGTCATGAACAAGCGCCCTCGCAATCCCTAATCTTTGCTTCATTCCTAGGGAAAAATCCTTAAACTTTTTTTTCCCGGTATGCTCTAATCCTACCGTGGTTAGGGTACGTTCTATCCTTCCGTTGTCCTGTACCCCCATATACATACAGCAAATTCTTAGATTGTCGCGTGCGCTCAAATTTTCGTATAAACCAGGCGTTTCGATAATTGTACCTATTTTCGAGAAAATAGAAGGATAGTTTTTCTCCAGCCGCTCGCCAAATAAAAAAACCTCCCCACTTGTAGGCTCAATTAGCCTCATTAGCATGCGGATAGTGGTTGTCTTACCAGCTCCATTTTCACCGAGGAAACCGTAGATACTGCCACGCTCCACATGTAAGGATATGTCGTCTACGGCTACAGCCCCCCCAAACTGTTTGCGGAGCTTTTTCGTTTCGATAATATATTCCACTTTCAAACCTCCTAATCACTAAATAATACAAGTATACAAAATATAACCACTACCACGTGTAAGATTGCTTACACTGTACCATCTGTCCATAAAACAAAACAGGCACCTGACGAAGCGTACACTTCGTTGCAGGTGCCTTGTTTATATATAAACAACGTGGGGATTACTTAGGCCTCAGTAGCCACGTTGATATTGTTCAGGTATGGAAGGCTTCTCGCCGTGCAGCGTCACTGCTGCATGAATCGCCCAATATGGATCGCGTAGCAATCCGCGTCCCACAGCGACCAGATCGGCATCCTCGTTGCCGATAACGGACTGCGCCAAGGCTGGGTCATCCAGTGCGCCGACAGCGATCACCGGGATGTTCAGTGCCTCGCGGATTTGGCGTGCGAACGGCACTTGATAGCCCGGATAGTTGCCCGGCTTCCTGGTGCCTGCAGGTCCTTCCCCGCCCGTGCTAACATGGATCACGTCTACGCCTGCAGCCTGATATGCACGGCTCAGCTCAATGGCATGATCCACATCGTACCCACCGTCTACGTATTCCACTGCGCTGATGCGTAAGATTAACGGCATACCCGCAGGCATTCCCTTGCGTACAGCCTGAATGACTTCAACGCCGAAACGGGATAGCTCCTGACCATACACGTCGTCTCGCTTGTTCGTAACTGGCGAATGGAATTGGTGAATCAAGTAACCATGTGCCCCGTGCAGTTCAATCGTATCCACGCCCGCTTGAACTGCACGCCGGGTAGCGTCTGCGAATTTCTGCACCATGCCACGGACTTCCTCCGTCGTAAGCGCGCGTGGCTGTTTATAATTCGCATCCGGGTATGCAATGGCCGAAGGAGCAACTGGCTCAGCTGCATCCTCAGCTTTACGGCCCGCGTGAGCAATCTGGATGCCTACCTTGGACCCGTGCGCATGAATGCCATCAACCAGCTTCTTATAAGCTGGGACATGCTCGTCTGACCAAAGACCCAGATCATAATCTGTAATCCGTCCATCTGGTTCCACGTCTGTCATTTCTATAATAATCAGGCCCGTACCTCCAATAGCCCGACTCAGGTAATGAACATGATGCCAATCATTCGGAATCCCGTCCTTGGCTGTCACCGAGTATTGGCACATCGGGGGCATCACCACACGATTCTTTAATTCCAAATCTTTCAGTGTATACGGTGTAAACAACGAATTCGTCAAAACGTTCATCTCCTTTTTACCTTTACCACATCAATGAAAATGCGTTCCAAATTACACGGTCTATTATAAACATGATCGGCATAGTCCAAACGGAATAAAGAGATTCCCTCCAACGGGGGATCTCTCACATTTGCAACTTGCAGTCATTATGTATGTCGTATGTTGTAGATATATTGCACACAACCTATTATCCACAACTCAATAACTTTTTGCAAGTAAATATTTAAATATTATTAAATATTTTTTTGTCTACGCACTCTCGGCCTCCTAGCTATAACACAAAAAGACGCCCTTACGGACGCCTCTGCGGAACCAATCTTATTGTGCTGAACCTAATTGCACCCATGCCTTCTCGATCTCTGCAACCGCCTGATCCTTGTTCATGTTACCGCTGATATATGCTTGCATCAGCTCGCCAAATTTTTGGTGGAACGTATCCAGCGAGTAGTTAACAGACAGATCACCGGACTTCGACGTTTTCAAGATGCTTTCCATTTCCTTAGGCATTTCCAGATCAGGAAGCGGTGCATCCTTAATTGGAGGAATCACCTTCGCTACCTGGGAGAACCAGTTCTTGCCGTATTCCGAAGTGTACAGCCAGTTGAAAAATTCTATCGTTTCCTTCGATACTTCGGAATCCTTGTTGATACGCAGCGCCTGATCTGCACCGGTAATGATGACCGATTGATCAGCTTTGTCACTCACCGGATATCCCATGATGCCAATCTTAAGATCAGGATTAATTTTCTTGATTGCTTCCTCATCCCATGCACCTTTACCCGTCATAAACGCAGCTTTTCCGGATGCAAAATCACTTACTTCCGCATTGCTGTCCCGTTCCAGCGGCTTATCTGTGCCATGTTTCACCGTCAAATCAATGAAGTTAAAGAAGTTGTTGTACAGCACTGGGTAGTCCTTGATTTTTGCTTTGCCTGCGATAAAATCGCTAACGAGTTGCTTCGGTTCCACGCCCGCATCCTGCGCAGCAGCATCTACATAGTGTTGGAAGATATGCTTCCATACCCACCACTCTTTATATGCATTGGCAAATGGAGTAATGCCCTTCGCCTCTAGCTTGGTGACCGCATCCTGCATTTCTGCAATCGTCTTCGGCGGGGAGGTTACCCCAGCCTTGGTAAGCAAATCCTTATTGTAAATCAGCGTAAACAGGTTCCCCTTCACCGGGAATCCTAGCACTTTACCGTCACTGGAACTCATATTCGCTCGAACAGCATCCGTCATGGCTGCTGCCAGTGGCTCATTGGTCAGATCGGCGCTATAATCCGCATACGTGTCGATGTCGCCTCCTGCCGTCGTTTGGAATACATCCGGTGTACTACCTGAGGCAATTTTCGACTTCAGAATCGTGTTGTAGTCTGCCTGCATGATCTCCAGATTAATCTTCACGTTAGGTTTGACCTTCTTATACTCCTCGATATACGCGTTAAAAGCATCGGTATACTCCGGTGAGGCTGTGAACATATTTATTGTAACCGTTTTCAAATCTTCTTTGCCGCCAGCACTTTCTTTCGACGCATCCGTACCGCCGCTGCTTCCACATCCGCTCAACAAACCGACCGTCAAAAGCAAACTGCCGGATAACGCCATCATCTTCTTTAACATGGATACTCCCCCATTTGTTTGTGATCAACGTCCATGCGCTCATTCTAAAAAATATACTCCAATTTAAAAAGGCAGATTAGTGAAGCGTTAAGGGTAAAAAAGTGGTTTATTGCAGGCTTACGCGATACTCAGACGGTGACACCTGATAATAATTACGAAAAGCCTTACTGAAATAATTTTTATCTTTGTAGCCAAGCATATCCGAGATTTCCTGTATTTTCAGGCTAGAATCACCCAGTAGCTCCTTCGCCTTGTCCATTCTAACCTTCTGCACATATTCGTGAATACCGTAACCAAACTGCTGCTTGAACAGCTTCATCAGGTATTCCCGACTCAAAAAATAGGTTTCGGCAAAAAACGAAATTTTGATATCCTCAAAATAATAACGATCGATGTGCCTTTTGATGTCCGTTATGTCAAAGGGCTGGTTCCCCGCTTGAGCATGTTGGACCCCAGCAATGTAAAGCTCCAGCATTCGATTCAATCTCTGACCGTAGTGGACAAAGCTCGTAAAATCAGCAGACAAATCGCTTTCCCCCACTTGCTCCAGATCTTCCAAAGCTCCATCTTGATTCAACGCTGACGTAGACGCACCCAACTCAATCGCAGCTTCTCTCAGTAAAAAATGGAACTCCTTCATCATTCGATCCGCATCCTGTAAACGGAAAATAGGGCCTGATGCCAATTGTTTCAGCAGATCGCCCAGCAGTACCTTTGCCCGGTTTGCCTGACCTGTCTGAGCATCCTTTTGGATCGACAACAGTCGCTCCGTCCATGACATTTCCTCTAACGTACCCATTTGCCGTGGCACTGTATGAAGAATGGATTCCCCTTCCAGCTTTAACACATCCGTGCTGTGAATGAGCGTCTTGGCATCCATATAAGCAGACGCTAGCTCCAATACATCTGTGCAGAGCTTACCCAATCCGGCAACTACCACCATGCTGAACAGCCCATGCAGGTTGGCCACCGCCTTCTGTGTCACTTGTGCCAATAGTAAGGCCATATGTTCTTCTTGTCCTGGGGCCAGGGTACAGATCGAAACGACCTCACGCTCCCGTCGCGGATGGGAGAAGCTAAAACAACTCAACCGTTCATCTGACGTCTGAGCTAACACATTGGTCACGGCAAAATCCATCAGATCGGCATCGCCATGAAAACGCGTCCTGCGAATCTCATCCCTGTTCAGCAGCCGCAGCACGATCACCCCAAAGCGATTCCCCTTCTGATCCGCTCCGATCAATGGGAGCAACGCCGTATTGGCCTGCCTTTTAAAGCTACCGTCCAAAATGGACAAATATAGCTTCTCTTTCAGCTTCGGCAGTGACATATTCAGCGTAATGTTCTGGCTAATGAACTTGTTTTTGCTTTGCTCTCGACTTTCCAGAATGTCCACTGCTTTGCGCAGTGCCTGGTTCAGATCCTGACGATTGATAGGTTTGAGCAGATAGTCCACCACCCGGGATTGTATCGCCTGCCGTGTAAATTCAAAGTCGTTGTAGCCGCTAATGACAATCGTCAGCAGATGGGGATATGCCTTTTCGATCGCGCGAAGAAATTCGATACCGTTCAGCTCAGGCATTTTCATATCGACCATCACCACATCTATATGGTGCTGACCCAACAGCTCCAGTCCCAACCTTCCATTCGTCGCCTCATAAATATGTTCGATGCCCAGACGGTCCCAGTCCCCGATAATACGAATGGCTTCGCGCAACGGCTCTTCATCGTCAATAATCAATACGTTATACATGACTACTTCCTCCCCGGGGAATTTGCATTCTCATTTCCGTTCCCGTTTCATCCGTAAGTATGAATAATCCTGCCTGATCTCCGTACAAAAGCTTCAGCCGTGTGTTCAGATTTTTCAAACCAATATGCTCGCTCTCCCGTTCTTCCCATTTTTCATGGAATGAATCCAGCACCATTCCCAGCTTGTCCTCTGAAATTCCAGGTCCGTTGTCCCTGACTGCAATTGTGGCATTTGTAGAACTCGATTCGGCTGAAATGACGATCAGAATATCGCTTGATACTTTTTCCAACGCATGCTTGATAGCGTTTTCCACCAACGTCTGCACAGATAATCTCGGGATCGGCAACTCCATCAGCGTTTCCTCCCATACCACTTCGACCCGCAGTCTCGCCCCGAACCTTGCTTTTTGCAGACCTATATACCGTTCAATGTGCTTGAGCTCTTCGCGGGCAACTACGATATCCTTGCCGTTGATGGAATACCGCAACGTTTGGGCCAATGCATCCACCATATCCGCCATGTCGAACATCTCCCGCTTTAATGCCTGTGTGGATATGGCTTGCAGGGCATTGTACAGAAAATGAGGATTAATTTCAGCCTCCAACGCCTTGAGTATGGCATTCTTTTCGACCAGCTTCATGCGATAGCGCTCATTAATAAGTTCCTCGGTTCTTTGGACCATTTCGTTAAAATGCAGCGACAAATATGCAATCTCGTCATGTCCCTTCACAGGAGCTGTTGCTCCAAAATCTCCGGTGCTAAACCGCTTCATCTGGGTGGACAGCTTATGTAAAGGTCGGGTAATGGCGTTCGAGGTCAGTGTCACTAATATAATAGACACACCTAAAAATAAAGCCCCGATGGCATAGCTCCAATTCCGTGTTGTCGTAGCTGCTTCATAAATCTGGCGGTATGGGATGGGCTTGATGAGCTGCCACCCATCTTTTTCACCAGCATCATAGACGACCAAATACTCCTGATTGCCACTGCTATCTGACCACGTTACTCGCCCGCTTCCTCCCTTGCCGATCTGTGCCAACACTCCGGAATCACGCATCCGCTCATATAGCGGAAAGCTATTCACATAAAAGGGAACCCCTTTAGGGCTCATTAGCATCAATTGGTCCCCTTTGCCCAGTGGGATGTTCTGCATGATTTCATCCACGGCGCTCGTATTGTAATAAAAGGACAGCACCGCCTGCGGGTGACGGGATGCAATCGACCTCAGCACTCGATGGTATGCCATAAAGCTGGCTTGTGGCGCCACATAGCCCATATCAGAACGGGACCCTACAAAGGATTGAAATGATTCGTTCGTGGTACTAGCCATCGCCTCTTTATACCAAGGAAGCTTGGGAATATCCGTGTTTATTCCTTTGCGCACCGTAATGTTGTACGTCTCCCTGGTAACCACATAGTATTGATGTCGGTCCGCCACGTACAGATAGATCGCTTCCAGATCATTACGTGAATAAAACATGCTGCGCAAGTAATCTTCAATGACCATTCGCGAAGCATAGTCCCGGTTCTCATTGGCAATCGCGTTCATGATATCGTTATAACGTAGCTGTGGAAGAGCCAACTGCTGCATTCCCTCCAAGTAATCCTCCAAATTCTGATTGACCAGCAGCAGATTATTGGTCGTGCTGGCGATGCTATGGTTAACCGACTCCTTTTCAATCATCTGATAGGAAATAATTGTAAGTGAGCCCACCACCAGAATAATCACCGAGGTAAAAAGAAGAATGAGTTTGTTCACTAATTTTTGCGTGATCCTCCTCCACATGGAGCGAAGAATCGTTCCTACGCGCTCTGACATCATGATAACCGCCCCTTTTGAAAGCGTACACATTTTTACCCTCAACTGTTTTCTTAAATCCATTGGTCCGGCCCTAGGGGCTATCCTATACTTTCATTATATCTTAAACAGCTTGGAGCGAAAGAGCGGAAAATGTTGAGAAAAAGAGGTGCGTTATGCTGAAAAAAAGGGGAACCTGGGGCGACAAGGGTAGTAAACTGGAATTCGGTTTATTCACACTGCCCGTAATCTTGTGCATTACGATTGCATTTTATATTCCGTTTTTGATGACGATACGCTATTCCCTGACCAAGTGGAACGGCATATCCAAACATCCGAAATTTGTAGGTTTGGATAACTTCAAGCAAATCCTGCTTGGGGACGCCAATTTTGCACATGCAGCCTGGTTTACCGTCAAGTATGCCATCCTGTACATTGTATTGGTGAATGTGCTGGCCATTTTGCTGGCGCTCGTTCTCGATATGAAGCTGAAAAGCTCGGCTTGGCTGCGGGCGGCCTTCTTTATCCCGTATATCCTCAGTCTCGTGATTGTCGGCTTTATATGGAAATTCATCTTCATGCAAGGCTTTGAGTCACTGGGACACAGTACAGGCTGGGGTATCTTCCAGCTGAGCTGGCTGGGTGAGGAAGGGCTCGCGTTTGTTTCCATTTTGGCGGTATCAATCTGGCAATCCATTGGCTTTTACATGGTCATTTATATTGCAGGCTTACAATCTGTGCCAGAGGATCTAAAAGAAGCTGCCATTGTTGATGGCGCGGGGCCGATTCGGAGATTTTTCAGTATTATTCTACCGATGCTCGCACCTTCCATTACGATCTCAGTCTTCATGGCACTGACCAACTCGATCAAAGTGTTTGACGTCATTTTATCTCTGACCGGCGGTGGGCCGGGAGGTACAACATACAGCATTGCGTATGATATCTACCGGGACACGTTCCAGAACAATCTGTATGGCTACGGAACAGCCAAAGCATTGATTTTATTCGTTGCAGTCCTGATCATTACGATTATTCAATTGTCTATTTTTAAACGCAGGGAGGTTGAAGCCTGATGCAACGCAGCCGTACGGGACGTATTTTGCTAGAAGCGGGCATGATTGTATTATCACTGTTATTTTTGTACCCGCTGTTTCTCGCCATTAACAATTCGTTCAAAAGCTTCGCTGAGGTCATGACCGACGTCATTGCGCTGCCCAAGCAGCTTTCGCTGGATAATTACGTATATGTATGGAAATTCATTGACTATCCACGCCTATTTCTCAATAACACCATTATTACTGTGGTTGGCCTGGCAGGTATCGTGCTGATATCTTCCATCGCGGCCTACAAGCTGGCAAGAACCAAAAGCAAATGGAGCTCCGTGATTTACATGCTGTGCATTATGCCGATGCTGATCCCGTTTCAGTCCATCATGCTCACTGTCTTGCGACTGGCGAAAGACTTAAATCTGGCAGACAGCACTTGGGGACTTGGCTTGCTGTATTGGGGCTTCGGCGCACCGCTGGCAGTGTTTATCTATCACGGCTTCGTGAAAGGTATTCCGGCTGAGATTGACGAAAGCGCCAAAATCGATGGAGCCTCGGGCTTCCGGCTTTTCTTTTCCGTGATTTTCCCCTTGCTGAAATCAGTCACCGCCACCATTGTCATTATCGACGTGATGTGGATTTGGAACGATTTTCTGCTTCCGCTTCTCATGGTTAATGGCTCACCCAGCACCAAAACGCTGACGCTGGCCGCCTACACCTTCGTCGGACAGTATACGTCAGACTGGCAATATGCCATGACCGCGATGGTAATGGCTGTGCTTCCTTCCATTATCGTATTTATTTTTCTGCAAAAATACATTGTTAAAGGCGTCGTCGCTGGAGCCGTCAAAGGCTGAGTCGAGGATTCGAAGCCAGATGCAAAAAAGAGGACTTGCGTGTTGTTCGCGCAAGTCCTCTTGTCTTCGTGATATCCATCATAGGCTTCTGTACAGTATTCATTAAGCCTTAAACTGGCCTAGCGCTTTTAGCATCTCTTCCATAGCAAGCTGTAGGTCAGCAGAGCAGGTATTTAGACGGTTAATCTCTTCCATCTGGTCAGAGGCTGCAACCGATACTTCCTGTGAGCCGCCGCTCGTCCTGCGGGCGATGACAATAATTTCAGTAGCAGAAGCGGTAACTTCCTGCACACCTGCTGACATTTGTTCTGCGGTTGCTGCCATGCTTTCGATCCGTTCCGCAATGTGAGTGCTTCTTTCTACGATATGTTCGAAGCTGTCATGTGTCTTGTTCATCATCCGCAGCCCGCTGTCCACATGCGTTACCACATGTCCAATCGCTTCTGCCGAGCGCTGTACATCTCCATCAATGTTTTGGATAAGCTGCGCCACTTGGCGGGAGGCTATTCCCGATTGATCTGCTAGCTTCCGCACCTCGGATGCTACAACCTCGAATCATCGTCCCTGCTCACCTGCGCGAGCAGCTTCAATAGAGGCATTCAGCGCCAGCAGTCCCGTCTGTTCAGATATTTCCTGAATAACCCGCATGATTCCGGTGATTTCACCTGATTGACGGTGAAGCGCTTGAATCAGAGCCTCCGTATGCTGGATGGACGAATGCAGCTCCCCCATCTGTTCCACCGTGAGGCGCGCCGTTTCCGCTCCTGCCTCCGCCTGCTGCTTGGAGTAGATAGCAGCTTCCGCAATCTCAGAAGCATTTTCCGCGACATTCTGAATGCCCTGAGCCATCTCTTCCATCGCCGTCTGATTTTCCAACACGCTTCGGGTCTGCGCTCCGGCTCCGTCTGCAACCTGCCGGATGGTGTCTGCAATCCTATTGGCCTGCCTGGTCGATGCTTCAGCAATGACAGCAAGCCGCCCCGTTGAATCGGCTACCGCTCCACAAGCATGCATGCCCTCGGAAATCAAAATGCTCAAATTTTCTCGCATTTCATTATAGTTGACACTCAGCCGCCCAAGCTCATCTCCACTCCGGTCAAGCAGGACAGAAGTAAAATCTCCCTGACCTGCCTTGGCGAGCGCTTGGCCTACACGGCTCAGTCTGCGGTTTACCCTGCTCATGTACCAGAGAATCACGGTTAGCGATATCGCAATAGCAATCACAATCACAATCATAAACTGGCGGATAAACCCGCTAATGATCCCGTCAATGATCGATTGCGATGCACCTACATACAGAATGCCAATCACAGCACCGTCCGCACTGCGGATGGGTGTGTACGCAGCTTGATACGTTTTGCCAACTACTACCGCTTGACCATAATAGGGCTGACCCTGCTTTAAGACAACGGTAGCCACCTTCTCCGATACTTTCGTGCCTACAGCGCGTTCGCCCTCCAGCATGACATTCGTCGCTACCCGTTGCTCCCCTTGAAAGAAAGTCACTGTATCGCCTGTTGCCTCGCCAATTTCATCGACGATTTCCTCATTATTGTTAATCCGTTGGCTCCCCTTATATAATTGCCCGTCCTTGATCTTCCATGCCCCGCTATATTTGTAGTCCACCAGGCGGGTTGCCATATTCAAGTCATTTTTAGCCTTTTCGGTAGCAAAAGCCTCAATACCCTCCTGCATTCGGCTAGTAGCCACATAAGCGATCACGACAGACAACACTATCAAAATGCCGATCACCATACCACTAATTTTTGTGCCTATTCCTATTGTCCGCATGTATTGGATACGTCCTCTCTAATCTGACGCCATGCCGTCACAACTCTATACAACTTAGGCTGAATCTGTTCCATCATGGATACTTATTTTATCGTACAAATTACCTAAAATTTTAATTATTTATCGATTTGAAAATTAATACAGTTCTTATCAGGTGACCTTACCTTCCTTGACAATTCCTCTTAATAATGATTTACTAATTTTACTATTCGTAATTATTACGATTAAAGAAAGACAAAGAAAGCACGTCTGCTTTCCTATCTCGCATGATACCACTACAGCACATTCGACATTTCATGATACTTTCGAAGGGAAGAGTGATTACGTTGGCAAACGCTATGGAATTGGAAAAGAAAATACCGGTCACGGTACTAAGCGGGTACCTCGGCTCCGGCAAAACTACCCTGCTGAACTATGTGCTGAACAACCGGGAAGGCTTGCGGGTAGCCGTCATTGTCAATGATATGAGTGAGGTAAACATTGATGCTGATCTCGTTCGTGACGGTGGAGGATTATCTCGTGTGGATGAGAAGCTGGTGGAAATGTCCAACGGTTGCATCTGCTGCACCTTGCGGGAAGATTTATTAAAAGAGGTAGAACGACTGGCACTCGACAAAAGGTTTGACTATATCCTTATCGAGTCCACGGGTATAGGTGAGCCCATTCCGGTAGCACAGACCTTCAGTTATGTAGATGAGGAAAATGGAATTGATTTGACCAAGCTGACCCGACTGGATACTATGGTCACCGTCGTGAATGCACCGGAATTTTGGAAGGACTTCTACTCCAGGGACTCCCTCAGGGATCGCGGACAGGAAGTGGCAGAAGAGGATGCACGCGGCATCGTTGATCTGCTCATAGAACAGGTGGAATTTTGTGATGTGCTGATCATTAACAAATGCGATCTGGTACCCCCTGAGGAGCTGGAACGACTGGAAAAAGCGTTACGCGGCATTCAACCAAACGCCAAATCATCCGTTCCGAGTACGGCAAGGTGGACCCAAAGGAGATTTTTAACACGCATCGCTTCAATTTTGAAACAGCTAGTCAGGCGGCAGGCTGGATACAGGAAATGAACAAAGAAGAGCACGTACCGGAGACAGAAGAATATGGAATTGCTTCGTTTGTGTACAAGCGCAAAATCCCATTTCATCCCGAACGTTTGTTGAAATGGCTGGCTCAATGGCCTGCTGAGGTTGTACGTTCCAAGGGATTGGTGTGGCTCGCCACGCAGAACCGCACTGCTTTTACATTCAGTCAGGCGGGTGGCTCCAAACAATTCGCACGCGCAGGACTATGGGTATCTGCCTTGACTGAAGAAGAACGCCAATACTATCTCGGTGAAGATTTCGAAAAGACACCTGACTGGGACGAAAAGTATGGTGACCGGGTGACCAAGCTCGTATTTATTGGTATCGATATGAACCGGGAAGAAATCGAGCGCACCCTGGATGAGACACTGCTGACCCCTGAAGAAATGGAGCAGGATTGGCGCAAGCTTCCTGACCCGTTTACGAAAAAAATATAATGAGATTATAAAGTAAAAAGCGCCTTAAGTGAGGAATCCCCCCCTCTTAGGCGCTCTTATATTATTTATGCTTAACCCATTGCGCGCTATCCACCGGCCAAAAAATCACATCCGCACGGCCAACGATATCTTTAATAGAAACAAAGCCAATAGCACGACTATCCCTACTATTATTGCGGTGGTCGCCCATCACAAAAATATAACCCTCAGGTACCTTGGAATCGGTTATGGTTCCATTTGGAAAATCAACATTGTTATATAGTTCTCCCTTGGCGTGCGCATTCTGAATAGCTCCCTGAATGTATAGCTCCTCTACTTTCTTACCGTTCACATAAAGATGATCGCCTTGATACTGAATCGTATCCCCAGCCACTCCGATAACACGCTTAATAAAGTCTTTTTGTTCCTTTTTCACATGGAATACAACAACCTCACTCGGCTTGGGATCACGAAAATCATAAATCATCTTGTTCACGACCACTCGTTCATCTGTCTTGAAATTCGGTTCCATGGACGCTCCCTCAACAATAAATGGCGCAAATAATAGCCAACGTATAATGAACACGAGCACAATGGCTACAATAATGGCTTTAAGCCAATCGATCATCTCATTTTTCACTCGTGGCTGCTTTTCCTGCAATTGTTCGACAGTTGAATCCGTCAAATGATTTCCACTCTCCATGCACTAAACCCACCCTTTCTCACAGTTTTCATTCCTATTATATGTATAATGTTTAAGTATAATCAAATTTTCCCAGTCTGGCAAAATTGCATTTTTAGTTGAAACAAAAGTGTGAACTTTTTTTCACAATATCAAAAAAACAGTAAAAAACTGTTGATGCAAACGTTAACATATATTACACTGTGCATATACTTCTTAGAGCGTTTTGGACTAATGGTAGATCAATCTGTCCCCCCAGGAGGTGTCCTGTTTTTAGTGGAAAGACAGCATGAGTCACTTTTATAGATGCTATCTTCTTTTAAAATATGAGCTCAAATAAGGAGGAAATTACATGTTTAAACGAAATGATCGTCCAAAAAACGGATTTAACGCTCTAAGGCTCGGTGTTTCTTTTGTTTTCGCTTCTTCTTGTCTTATTGGAACCGCTTACGCAGATACGTCATCCAACGACATCCCTTCTTCTGCACTCACAGAAGAGGCAGTTAGTACAACCGACGCAACAGCTGTCTCCACAACGTTAGCGGCAGGAGATTTGTATGTGTCGCCAAATGGTAACGTGTCCAATCCGGGTACAATATCCAGTCCTACCACGCTCGAAGCAGCACTTACACAAATTGCTCCTGGTAAAACTATTTATCTGCGCGGTGGTAACTACACTTACTCCTCAACGATTACAATTCAGCGTGAAAACAGCGGCAATAACGGCTCACTCAAAGGGTTGGTCGCTTACGGTAGTGAAAAGCCGGTACTTGATTTCTCTGCTCAAGCCTTTGGTTCAGCCAATCGTGGACTTCAGCTTAACGGAGACTTTTGGCTAGTAAAGGGCCTTGAAGTAAAGGGTGCCGGAGATAATGGTATCTATATCGGCGGCAGCAATAACCGAATCGAAAACGTGGAAACCCACCACAACCGGGATACTGGACTCCAGCTTGGACGTTACTCGCCTAACGCTTCCACTAGTGAGTGGCCTTCGAACAATTTGATTTTGAATTCTTACTCTCACGATAACGCTGATCCCGATAATGGTGAGGATGCCGATGGCTTCGCGGCTAAATTAACTGTAGGATCAGGCAATGTGTTTGATAACTGCTTGGCTGCGTACAACGTAGACGATGGCTGGGATTTGTATAGCAAAACCGAAACGGGTCCCATCGGCGAAGTAACCATTTTGAACAGTGTGGCCCACCACAACGGGCAGACCTCAGATGGAACGTCTACCGCGAACAGCGACGGCAACGGATTTAAGCTGGGTGGAGACAAAATCAAAGTCAACCATATTGTGAAAAACAGCATTGCTTTCCAGAACAAAAAACACGGCTTCACCTACAATAGCAACCCCGGCAGCATTACGTTGACCAATAATACTTCGTGGGACAATGGACAAAGTAATTTTGCTTTTGACAAGGGTGATCACGTGTTCATAAACAATCTTTCCTTTGAGGGAAGCGCTAGTGACAAAACAAGCGGTACAGATCAAGACAACTCTAGCGTTTGGTGGAAAAACAAAAAATCGACAAATGCCAAAGGTCTGGTAGTCAGTGCAGACGACTTTGTTAGTCTCACGCCTTCTATCACTCGAAGTGCAGACGGTTCCATCCAGCTAGGTGATTTCCTTAAGCTGGCCAAAGGAAGCGATCTGATCGGCTCGGGTACTCCGAGCGGAAAAAATATAGGGGCACGTTAAAAGCCCCGCCTAATCAGGACGCCCTGGCCCATCTACCAACTTAGACAATTCTGCATAATATAGCGACCGGTGATTGTCCTCATAACCAGACAAAATATGAGGTGAACAGATCATGGAACGAAGAATCACACTGAAACATACACTCGCCTATGGAAGCGGTAACATGCTGGGAAGTGGCGCACTTGCTATTAGCGGTGCGTGGTTAATGTACTTTTATACAACCTTTTGCGGACTGTCTCCCGTTCAGGCCGCGGCCATTTTCTCTGTTGCCAGCATCATAGATGCGATCAGCAATCCGGTCATGGGCTTTATCAGCGATAACTTTCACCGGACCCGCTTGGGCCGTAAATTCGGCAGACGTCGCTTTTTCATCATGATGGGTATCCCGCTGATGCTCGTGTATCCGATGCTTTGGGTAGATGGGTTGGGCTTCTGGTATTACCTGAGTACGTATGTGCTGTTTGAACTGGTGTATACCTCTGTCATGGTGCCGTATGAAGCACTAGCGTCGGAGATGACCCGGGACTTCGGCGCACGCTCCAGATTGACTGGATGGAAGGCCATGTTTGGCAAAATTGCCAATTTCGCTGCCGCTTTTATCCCTGGTCGCTTTATTGCCGAGTATGGCAAAGACTCTCCATTGCCTTTCTTTTATACCGGTCTCGTTTTTGCAGCTATTCTGCTGATTGCGATGGCATTCTTATACAAAAACTCCTGGGAACGTCCAAGTGAGGAACTGCAAAAGGAACTGGAAGGTGAAGCTCCGCTTTCCTTTATAGATTCGATGAAAAAGTTGTTTGTCGACATTTCCTCTACCTTCCGAGTCAAGACGTTCCGTCATCATCTCGGGATGTACCTGGGCGGCTTTTCAGCTGAGTGGCTGTTTACTTCTGCTTTTACGTACTTTATTGTCTTCTCCTTGTTCCAAAGCTCGGAGATGGTATCCAATTTGAACAGCTTTAACTCTGTCATTCAATTGATTTCTACCTATTTCTTCATCCAATTCTGCGTGCGTAAAGGGTTCCGTATGCCTTTCATCGCCGCACTCGTTGTCGTTTGCTTTAGCGTAGCTGGTTATGGCCTGCTCTATATAACGGGAGCCTCTAATACGATGGTATGGCTATATGTCATCACACTGTTCATGGGACTTGGTACAGGGGGCGTCTACTACATCCCTTGGAATCAATACACGTTCCTTGCCGATGTGGATGAAGCGTTGACTGGCCGTCGCCGGGAAGGTATTTATGCAGGTATGATGACTTTTGCCGGAAAAATGGTGCGGGCCGTTGTCGTCTTCATTCTCGGCTGGGTGTTACAGCATTTTGGCTTTGTATCCGGGGCTGATAGTCAGCCAGTCGCTGCTCAGCACGCCATCTTTTATGTACTCGTGGTCGGTACCATCGTTCTCGCGATCATCGGTATGATTGCTTCTGTCGTGATGAAGCTGGATATTGACAGCCACAAGAAGCTGATCGCCGAAATTGACCGCCTCAAAAACGGTGGCTCCATGAAATCAGCCAAACCGGAAGCACGAAAGGTATTCGAGGAACTGACAGGTTTCCATTACGATCGGTGCTGGGGCAACAATAATGTGGGCTTTAAGAACAAACCTGTTGACCCTAAAACACACACTCCGTCTATGTAATAACAATAACAAATACAGATTAAACATTTACTAAAGAGGTGACTGTATCATGGCAAATCCAACATCACAACCAACAACCAGTCCTACAAAAACAGATTCTTGGGCAGTACGTATGAGCGATTCCGTTCTACAACGGAGTCCAGAATTTTACGAAAAATGGGAATATGACCACGGCGTCATTTACAGAGGTCTGGAATGGGTTGGCGAACTGACAGGCGATCCCAAGTATATGGAATATATAAAGAAACATATGGATCATTTTGTTGACGAAAATGGCGTTATTCAGCGCTATAAAGTAGATGAGTACAATATTGACCATGTGAATAACGGCAAACTGCTCTTCTCTCTGTATCGTGCTACAGGAGATGAACGATATAAGAAGGCTGCCTACCAATTACGCAGTCAGCTGGAAAAACACCCGCGCACAAGCGAAGGCGCATTCTGGCATAAGCAAATTTATCCGTATCAAATTTGGCTCGACGGCTTGTACATGGGTGCCCCGTTCTACGCTGAATTTATCCGTGAATTCGGAGATCCGTCAGAGTTTGACGATGTGACCCTGCAATTCAAGCTCTGCTATGAACATACACGTGATCCTAAAACAGGCCTGCTCTACCATGCCTGGGATGAGAAAGGTGAGCAGCATTGGTGCAACCCGGAAACAGGCTGCTCCAAAAATTTCTGGGGACGCTCGATGGGTTGGTTCGTTATGGCACTCGTTGACGTGCTGGACTATATTCCAGAGGATCATGCAGACCGTCCCGTCCTGATTGATATGCTGACGGAAACACTGGAAGCCCTGCTGAAAGTGCGTGATAAAGAAAGTGGTGTCTTTTATCAAGTGCTCAACCTGGGCCATGTGAAAGGCAACTATCTGGAAGCCTCTGCTTCCTGCATGATTCTCTATGCTATTGCCAAGGGCGTTCGCAAAGGCTATCTGCCAGAGCAATATCGTCAAGAGGCAGAAATTATCCGTAAGGGAATTATCGATGAATTTATCACGATTACTGAAGAAGGACTCGTGAATCTGAACAAAACGGTGCAAGTAAGCGGTTTGGGTGGTAAAGATCGTCGGGATGGCACCTTCGCTTACTATATCAGCGAGCCGATTATAACCAACGATCCCAAAGGTATCGGAGCTTTCATTCAGGCGATGGGTGAAGCAGAACGCATCTAAACACGCGAAGTATAAACCTTAATTGCAAAAAGGACGGTGGCCATCAGCCCCGTCCTTTTCTTACATATAAACATATCCTACTTCATAACCTTAAACTCATATCCCTGTTTCTTTAGGAATTCTATAATTTGAGGCAACGCTTTTGCGGTTTCTTCTTTACCATAGGTGTCATGCATGAGTATGATTGCTTTTTCACGACCTTTGACTGACCTTATAAACTGGTTGATTAGTGCCGGTGCCTTCTTGGATTTCCCCTCTGCATCCTTCGTTAATACATTCCAATCTACCTGATGATAGTCCTTTTGATGTAAAACTTTATCCAAAGCAGCCATCCCCTGTGGATCTCTGCTATTCCATGTCATGTGGCCCCCCGGAAACCGGATCATTCTTGTGGTGAACTCTGGCCCCAGAATACTTTTTAACACCTTATTGTTCCTCTCAATATCCTGCATAACATGGTCCGTGCTTACCCGCTTGTTAGGATATAAATACTTATAATTATGAGAGTACGTGTGGTTTCCTATCGCATGACCTTCTTTAACAATTCTTTTGATAATGTTCCTGGTATGTTCATTTTCATCGGCTTCTTTTCCTACGATAAAAAAGGTTGCCTTGACCTTCTGTTTTTTCAGAATGTCTAATATTTTAGGTGTTACCGTCACGGATGGACCATCATCAAAGGATAAGTAGGCCACTTTTTTACCATCGGCTCCATCGGGCATCTGCCCTAGCATTTGCTGTTTTAAATATTTTTCGACAAAGGCACCATCTTCTACTTCGGGGTCGCTTTTTGGAGAGACTGCTTTACCATTTGCTCCCCCATTTACTTTACCTTTTGATGAGTCCTTGGATACGGAATCTGTTTTTTTAGCAAGCTCCTGTGTTGGCGCATGCGTTTTGTTATCTGAGACCTTTATCGCAATGAAAGTAATACAGCCTGCCACAAATAATATAATAGCAAGTAAAATTAGTCTTTTTCTGTTCCTCTTCAAGCGGTGTTCTCTTGTCCTACTATGTGAATAGCCCTTTTCCATTAGCTTATGTACCTCCCACTAAAATAAGAAAAACCACCGGATCAGGGTTGATGTACACACCTTAGAATGGACATGGGAAAAACCCTTAGGTTTAGCCGATGAAAATTTAGGGATGCACTTCAACCAGAGGACAACCTACTCCTGGTGGCTTTCTTGTCTTGCATTTGCATAATTTATGAGTATCATTGCAGTTTATTACGATTGCTTCGTTAAGGCCTGAGCCAACAAGGACGCATAAGCTTTAGCACCACTAGGTTTTAAATGTACTCCGTCATGCTCGAAATATGAATTTTTACCAGAGCTAGCTGCATACCAGTCAATCATTGTAATTCGCGGGTCCTGCAACGCTGCTTCGGCAAGATGCTTGTTCACAATACTCTCCCACGGCCGAGGCACACGGGTATTCACGAGTATAATATGCTTCGTATCCTTCAGACTGGCCAGCAAATTCGCTAACTGATCCTTGGTGAAAGCGCCGTTCGTGCCCAGCTCAATAATAACTGTCTTACCCAGCTGTCCGTTCTGTCTTAGCTGCTCCAGTACGGCAGGCGCCTCCGCCATCTGACGGCCGATCCGTCCATCTACAACAGCTCCCGGGAAGGAATCCTGAATGTACGACTGTACATCCAACATGACAGAGTCTCCAATGGCGGTCACACTCGACCCATCACCTGTAATAGGCGTAGCTTTTTTGGGTTTGTCCGAAGGTTCCGACGGTTTCGTAACATCGTCCGTAGTACCAGCCTGGACCGCCGTGTTTTTAGGCGTCTGGGCTTGAGACGGGACTGGGATCTGCACCTTGCTGCCCTCGGACCCTTGCAGCTTGATGGCTTTGGGCTCCTTGGAAGCCACGGATACCGTTCCGTGAAGCGGCGGCATCGCTTTTGCCTTTGCGACTGGCTTCTCATCACTTGATGCCGCCTGAATCGTTGCGTCAGGAGACGCCACGTACAGGTGGACGGTACCCACGAGAATACCTGCAAAAAGCACAGCCGCTGTAGTTGTAGGCATCCATCTCCACCGCGCCTGTCTACGAACCGCTGAACGGATTTCTGTGATCCAGTGGCGGAATCCTCCACGGCGAATCGGCTCCTCGATATATTTAAATGAGAGAGACGCCAGCAATACGGTAGCTAGCAATTGTAAAATGATACGCATCACATGCACGCCATCGGTATCTACTTGAGGCGTCGTTAGCGTAATAACCGGAACATGCCACAGATACAGTCCATAGGAACGGGCTCCAATCCAGCGTAGCGGCTTGATTCCAAGGAGACGACCAAGGTGGCTTACCGGATGTGCCAACGCTGCGACCACAATAGCAGTGACCAAAGCTATGCCCAGCAGGCCGCCCCGGTACAGAGATGGGTCATATTCATTCGAGGCCCACGCCCAGTGACAAAGCAGCAGCAAGCTTATTGCACCGATGCTGTCCAGAAGCATACGCGCCTTAGGAGAAGCTTGCTCTTTCAGTTTGCCGCTTGGCCATACCAAGGCCAGCGCCGCACCGATCAGCAGAGCAAATCCGCGCGTATCCGTGCCATAATACACCCGGCTCGGGTCGCTTCCTGGTACGTAAATCACTGCCATCAGGAGTGCAGATATTAACGCCAGACAAGTCACCCAGCCTGCGAGCACAATACGCTTGGGCATGAATTTTAGCCCAAGCGCCAGCAGTAAAGGCCATAAGATATAAAACTGCTCCTCCACCGCCAGCGACCACAGATGCCCGAGCGGAGAAGGTGGGCCGAAACTTTCAAAATACGAAACCTGATGGAAGATAAACCACCAATTGCTCATATACACCAATGCGGCAGGTACATCTCCGCGCAAGGCCGTTAGCCGTGACGGATCGAAAAGCAACGAGCACAGGACAATGACAGCCACAACCGTCAACATGGCAGGCAGCAACCTTCTGGCACGACGCAACCAGAAATCTTTCATTTTAAAACTATGATATGTATCCCACTGACTCACCAAAATATCTGTAATCAGATACCCCGACAAAGTAAAAAACACGCCTACACCCAACAAACCACCCGGCAACCAATCCGGATTCAGATGATACACAATGACTGCGATGACCGCCAGCGCTCTTAATCCATCCAAACCTGGCATATAACGACGTTGTGACGGCAATTGTTTAGACTTCATTTCAGCCGCCGTCCTTCTTGCAAATTCAAGCTCCCTGTCTGTTTCAATGCTCTTCTGCCCTTTCCCTCTCCTGCACATCGTCTGTGCGATGCCCTGTAGCCTTTTCATTCATTATATAAAACTTCATAATCGTAATGATTTCAATGAAGTTAAAATTAATGACAATGTTTTTATTATATCATTCCTTTCCACAGTTAGGTAACCACTGATAGATATACAAAAAAAGGCATCTCTTCCCTTAGGAAGAAAATGCCTTTTTATTAGTATTCTATGCTCTTAAAATTTGATGATACCTGAGGTATGAAGGAAGACCAACAACATCAGGATCGGTGCAACATACCGAAGACCGAATAACCATACGTTGAACCAGAAGGGTTTGATGTTCGCATGCTCAGCCGCAGTCTTCCAGTAATAACCTGTGAATATAACAATCAACAAACCGCCTAACGGTAAGAAGATGTTGGAAGCGGTGAAGTCTACGAAATCAAAGAATGATTTATCCCCCACTTTTAATTCCGGCACCAGGCCCATGGACAATGCAGAAGGGACGCCCAGCATCAAGCACAGGACCGATACGACGATAACAGAGCGAACCCGGCTCCAACGCATACGCTCCATGACATAGGCTACTGGAACTTCCAGCAAGGATACCATAGAACCTAATGCAGCAACCGCCAGCAGTACAAAGAACAAACCGCCGAAGAATGCACCAAAAGGCATTGCCGAGAAAGCAGCCGGTAAAGCAATGAAAACCAGAGATGGTCCTTGAGCTGGGTTAATTCCGAAGGAGAAGGTTGTAGGGAAAATAATCATACCTGCGATAAACGCATAGATTAAATCTCCGCCACCAACTGCCAGCATGGCTCCACCCAGCGATTGACGGCGATCCACGTACGCACCGTACGTAATCATAATTCCCATCCCCAGTGAGAGTGAGAAGAAGGCATGTCCCAAAGCAACCAATGCAGACTCTATACTTAGCTTAGAGAAGTCGGGATTCAGAAAGAAGGATACGCCCGCACCAGAGCCTGGCAGCATAAGAGCGTTAATCATCAAAACGAGCAACAGGATGACCTTGGCAGGAATCAAAATTTTATTGAACTTTTCAATCCCGTTTGATACCCCCAGAGTAACCACGACTGCTGTAAATGCAAAAACAACTAACAGCCAAACCAACGGCGCATACCCGGAGGAAAAAGAAGCGAACTGTCCAGCAAAATCATTATTTGAAAACAGATTTCCGCTAAATGCCTCTACGGCATAATGCAGTGTCCAGCCTCCTACAATGGCATAGAACGATAAGATAACAAAAGGCACGATAACAAACATAATGCTCATCTTGCCCCAAATCGGGTGACCGCCTACTTTTACCATTGCAGAAGCAGCACTTCCTCGACCTGCACGACCAAGCGCAAGCTCTGCTAAAAGTACAGGCAAACCAACAAGCAACAGGCAGACAATAAACAATAAGAAAAATGCAGCTCCGCCATATTGTCCTGTAATATACGGAAATTTCCATATGTTACCTAGTCCTGCCGCACTCCCGATCGCCGCCAATATGAATCCAGCAGACGAGAAGCGTTCATTTTTATCAGACAGGCTATTCTGCCCCTTGCTCAAATTCATTATATCCCCCTCATTCTCTCTACTTACGCATAAACATGAGCATGCGTACATAAATAATTTTTACTCATTATAGCGTAAGTAGGATGTAAGGTCATGCATAATTTTTCACTATTACCGGATTTATTTTCATAATGTTCCGTATCTACAAAATACAACAGAAAACTACATATTTTCTTCAACATCCTTCTTTATTATGGTCTCTCCCATGCGATTAGATACTTTTTGATAAATATACGAAATCGCCAACAGTACAACACCAAAAGAGAAGTAGGCTACAATCGTGCTCCCCGTCGTTAACAGGTGCAGATCATACAACAGCAGCTTACCTGTCGACAGCAAGGTCAAGCCCAATCCAAATCTGCGAATGTAGACCACTCGCTTGAGGAAGCCGTATACAATATACAAAATGGCCAGCAGTAAATACACCAGACTGAACACAAGACCAGCATCCCCCAGGCGGAACTGAACTCCGAGAAAGGCGGTTATGATACCCAGCAAATATACACCCATAATGACCGGATACAACTCATTGCTTCTATAATGTCGGGTCATCAGTGCGTTCAGAAAATCCCTGCTGCTGAAGAATACCAGCACATTAAAGGCTGCGAGTACCACTAACGCCACATAATCAGCAGCCGTATTTTGTGCATAATTTTCATGCAAGGTTGGAACCGTTACGGTGATCACCAGTGCCAGCGCGTAGCCTATGACGTACAACGCCAAGCTGTAGTATTTAATCACCCGATCATACAGCAACCTCACCTTAGGCAGGAAATAAGCCAACACCAGCGATACGCAGGTGTACAACAACACTTTGTACAAGGTGTAATGGACAAACCCGTCGGATACAACGATGTTATACCAATGCCCGGCTTCATACAAAAGGTAGAAATACACGTTCACCAAAGCTACATATTTAAATCCTTGCATGATATGCATTTCGTACAAACGATTGTTTTTGAAAGCATTCGGACGGCTAAATTCACTCGCATAGAAGACGGTAACGATTAACATTCCCAGTGTAATGAGCGTATATTTGAGTCCAAAATAGTCTGTTTCAAATCCTGACAACAGATATATAGGGAAATCGACGAAAAAGAATGCGCCCAGACACAGTAATAAAATGCCCCAGCCAGCTCGTTCCAATTCCTTCAACCGGTAACGGTGCCCATATAATGTAAGAAGAACCGCTTCGATCAACCAGCCCATGGATAACCATCTAACTCCAAACTGGAACGGCACCATAAGGATGGCAAAGGTCAACGAAGTCGCATAAAATAATATTTTGGTTTGTTTCTCCTCTGGAATATATCGACGGACCCATTGTCCCAGACCCCCGTACACCAAGCAAAAGACGAGAGCCAGCAAGCCTTTATAATCATCCAGGCCTGCGTCGCCGAACAGAGAATACAGAACGGAACAGCTCACGACTGTATTCAGAGCCAAAAGGGAGAAATCCAGCCATGACAGTTTTGATTTTAAACGGAACGGCACCCACAGCGTCATCCCGAGGTACATCGCAAATGTAATGACTGCATACAGCATGCTCGCTACGGCACTTTCCGATAACCACGCCAGCACAATCATCAAGGGCGTATTAAGTAAAAAGCTGATATATTGCACGACGACCCACCGTTTGCGGAAGGATACAAGAAGAATCAGCAAGTTTAACAGGAACAAATAGCCCATGGCGATATACACGGCGTTCCCTTCCAGTCCGTTCGCTGCCATATAGGAAAAGAGCGGGAGATATCCCCCTACTAAACCAAAAGAGCATATCGTTCGGGATTCATACCTTAATGACAGGAGCACAGCGGTCACCGTAACGAGTACGGATAAGCCTATGCCTGTATACATTCCTATGATTTCTAACAAAAAGTAGCTATAAAAAATCGATCCGTACAGTACAGAAATACCGCCGCCCAAAATACCGAGCGCAAAGATCTGCTTCTGCTTGCGATACAGCCATTCCCCGCCGCCCAGCATCAACGCTCCTAGCAGAAAGAAGGCCACGCCCTTCATATTTCCTGTAAACCAGTTCGAGTATGAGTATTTAAAAGCGGCTCCCACACCCAATATAATGAGCAAAATCCCCAGCTTGTTGATCCAGTTCAAGCCTAGCTTCATTTCAAACTGGTTTTGCTTCATGCGCTTCTGCAGCGTTTCTTCGCTGATCTCTTCTTCTCCGAGCTGCTGGAGCTCGCTTGCCGTCTGATGAAGCAATTTGCGCTCGGCCTCCTGAAACCGCCCGCGTTGCTCCATGATTCGGTCACGAATCTCCTCTGAGAACAGTCGTAATCTGGCGACGATCTCGTCCTGATCTTCTTTAAGCTCATGCGTAGTTTGCTGAATAAGCTGGTCCACCCGGTTTTTAGCCCCATATTCAAAGGATGTCAGCCGATTTTCCCCTTCTGTGGTTCTGGAGGCAAAATAGGTCTCCAGCTTTTCACGCGAAATGCGGATCATATTCGCCTTTTCACTCAACATTTGCTCCGTCAGCGCAGTGCGCAGCTTTCCATTTTCCTGCTCAATATGTCGTACTCGCTCTTCCAAGTGAATGCAGCGAGCCTGATAATCCTCGAACTTTTTTCGCAGAACCTCATTCTCCAGTATGATATCTGAGGCTTCATAGTCCGCGATTAATGTTTGATACTCTTTGAGCAGCTTGTTCTGTTCTTGGCGGATCGTATGTAAACGATCTTTAAAATCCTCCATGTTCTCCTCCATCGCTGTCCATTTTGGTAATCATTACATTTTACATGAAATTAAAAAGGCATTATAGAGACTATAGCCCATTTTGGGCGTTAAATTGGGGCTTTTACTTATATATTCTTCCAGTTTCATGATCGCAGATGAAGTAGAATGGATATACATATGAAATAAAGCCTACCTTTCCCCTTCGCAAACATGAAATCCAAATTGAAAGGAGATATACATGTATTCAATAAGTGGCACTATAGCTTTGATAGCAAGCATGTCTATGTTTTGGCTTTTATACTATTTAAGAGTCACCCATTCCTCAGGGTTTAATGATGCTTTTTACTTATTTCCACTTATTTTAATTACGCTGTGTATTTATTTTTATTGGAAAGATCACGATGAAAAAAGGAATTAATTCAATGTGCAGACTCATGCCCTTGATTACCCTGCCAAAAATCCGTATACTTACAAAAAAGCAAACGATATTATGCCTATGAAGAGCATCCAACTCGGAGGCGTTTACGCCAAGGACCATACGTTAGCGTAGGATATGGCGATATGTACCTAAGTAAACCGGACCCGCCCGTTACAGCGGAGCAAAGTGGATTGGAGAGTTATGACATCTGTCATGCTGTCTGGTCAATTTGGGTGGCACCGCGAGATCAAAGCGCTCCTCGTCCCATGTGGATGAGGGCGCTTTTTGTATTTTTATCCGAAAAGGAGTGCGGTGTCATGTTGGATATCAAATGGATCAGAGAGCATCAAGAACAGGTTCAGACAGCAGCAGACGGCAAAGGAATACAGGTATCGGTCGCAGAGCTGTTGACCCTGGATGATCGGAGAAAACAGCTACTTCAGGAAGTGGAACAGCTTCGGCAGAAGCGTAATCAATGTAGTCAGGATATTGGCGCGCTAATCCATGCCGGCCAGAGTGAACAGGCAGAAGTGGCAAAGCGGCAGGTCAAAGAAATTAACGGACGACTAGATCTTCTGGAAGCCCCGCAACAGGAAGTAGAGGAACAGTTTCAACAACTCTTGCTTCTGATGCCTAATATCGTATCGCCAGATACGCCATGGGGGAGATCGGATGAGGATAATGTTGAACTGGAGCAGGTCGGGCCGGTTCCGAACTTCGGATTTGAACCAAAGGATCATATGACGCTCGGTGAGCTTCATAAGCTAATCGACGTCCCTCGGGGTGTCAAAACAGCCGGTACCCGTAACTACTATCTGACGGGAGCAGGGGTTGCATTGCATCGAGCTGTGCAGCAGCTTGCGGTGGATCTGCTGACTGGACGCGGATTCCAGTTGCTGGATGTTCCGCTGATGGTACGTGCAGAGGCCATGCGCAGCACTGGTTTCTTCCCGCTCGGACTGGATCAGACGTACCGCATCACAGGTGAGGATCAGTGGCTTGTAGGCACTTCGGAAGTGCCGCTGGTCTCGTATTACAGCGGTGAGATCGTGGATGTTACGGACCCGATTCGGCTGGCAGCCGTGTCCGTATGCTTCCGCAATGAGGTCGGCTCGGCCGGAAGGGATGTGCACGGACTGTATCGTGTGCACCAGTTTGCCAAGGTCGAGCAGGTCATCATCTGTGAAGCCAGCCTGGACGCTTCAGAGCAGATGTTTCAGGAGATTACGCGCAATGCGGAGGACCTGCTTCAACTGCTGGAACTGCCCTATCGTAAGATGGCTGTCTGTACAGGCGACATGGCGCAAAAAACCTACAAGCAGGTGGACATTGAGACATGGATGCCCAGCCGTCAAGCTTACGGCGAGACACATTCGTCGTCCCAGCTGCTTGATTTTCAGGCGCGTCGTTCCAACATCCGATACCGCAATGCGGACGGGAAGCTGCGATATTGTTACACGCTAAACAACACAGCGGTTGCTTCGCCCCGGATTCTGATTCCATTGCTGGAGCATCACCAGCAAGAGGACGGTTCGATCTGTATTCCGGAGGCTTTACGCCCATATATGCCGCGAGGTATGGAATTTTTGCGTACTCCCTTGTTATGAAAACAGGAGTGCACTTTGAAAAGTAGTACCCATGAGCAGGATTTCCCATTGTAATCATCGCAAAAAAGACGAAGGACAAATATCCTTCGTCTTTTTGATGTTTCATTGTGTCATTGTGCTTCTGCTTCCCAAGCGCTGGCAGGGCCAAAGAATTCATAGTGGATATCCGAAGCAGGGATATTCCACTCCTTCAACAGGCCGTATACCGATTGCATGAATCCCTCAGGGCCGCAAAAGTAATATTGTGCGTTACGCTCCGGTATCACGGATTGCAACCAGTCCAGATCCAAACGACCTTCCTTGTGAAAAGCCTGTGCCAGCCGATCCTGCTCCGTTGGTCTGCTGTAACACCAACGAACTGCAGCCTGTGCATCATGTGTGGCGACCAGCTTTTCTACCTCATTGCGCAGAGCATGGTTATCCCCGTTGACTGCTGCGTGGACAAAGGTGATAGGCCGATGCGGAGCAGATTTCACCAAGGAAGCCAGCATACTGACCATCGGGGTTAGTCCGACCCCTCCGCTGATCAGCACGACAGGTCTGCGATCTGTCCGATCCAGCGTAAAATCACCCGCCGGTGCAGATACCTGAAGCACATCGCCCTCTTGCACCTGCTCATGCAGATACACGGATACTTTACCTGCCGGACGGGACTCTACAGCATCCTCTCGCTTTACAGATATTCGGTAGTGAGGTTGGCCCGGTGCATCCGAAAGACTGTATTGACGAATGTGGGTATTATGTTCTCCCGGGATTTCCATCTTTAAGCTGATATATTGTCCGGGCTCGAATTCAGGCAACACCTGTCCATCCTGCGGCACCAGATAAAAGGACATAATCTGGTCGCTTTCTTTAACCTTTTTCTGCACAACAAAGCTCTTAAAATCTGACCAGCCTCCCTGCTGCTGTCCAGCCTCCTTGTACATTTCAGCTTCCATGTCTATAAATACATTAGCGATCACACCATAGGCCTCGGCCCATGCGGCAATGATCTCGTCTGTAGCCGCATCTCCCAGTACGTCCTTGATCGCAGCGAGCAGATATTTTCCGACGATAGGGTAATGCTCGGGCTTAATTCCCAAACTGCGATGCTTATGTGCAATCTGACGTACCACCGGAAGAATTTCCTCCAGACGGTCAATGTGCTGTGCAGCCGCGTATACAGCATTGGCCAGCGCTCCCTGTTGACGTCCTTGTTTCTGATTCGCGTGATTGAATATATTGAGAAGCTCGGGATGGGCCTCAAACAACATCTGGTAAAAACGCTTGGTGATTGTAGTTCCGTGTACCTCCAAAACAGGTACAGTCGATTTGATCGTTGCAATGGTTTGCTCACTTAGCATCTTTGTATCCCTCTTCTCTCCAAAATAAGATAACAAAGGGTATTTCAACATATGTTCCATTTGTAACCCTCAATTTAAAGCAAGTATACCCACATAAAGTAACCGTTTATGTGATTCCAGTCACTTTAAATTTGAAATAATGTGAACGTGTCAATGACAAAACGCACAATTACAAACGCTTCCCACATAACTGACGAGCTTTCCTCAAAGTTTCAAATATCTATATACTTATTTTGTATGTAGTGATCAGATTTGCCCTTTCTCCTAACAACAGTTTCACCATGCTAAAGACTTCAATTTATTCCACTTGTAAACGCTTCCAATTAGGGTAAAATCGAAAATGAGGTGCCGGACAAGCCATTCCGACCCATCCTATCCGTGTTAAAGGAGGCAGATGATATCGTGAAGTGGATCAACAGCAGCAAATGGTTAGCCGCATGGATTTGTATCCTATTCGCAGTGGCCAGTGCGGGTCTTCAACCCGATACAGCACACGCCAATACAACAGGCGTTACGCAAGCAACCTACGGGACCGAGGTGAACCAAGCGCTGAATGGTTTGGACGTCGCCAATGCTGAACTATCCCTGAGCGCAACAGCAAGCACAGCCATTACGAACGGAGCGGATTGGAAAGACACCGCAGGTAACCCGATTCAGGCGAACAGCGGTAGTATTCTAAAAGTAGGTTCTACTTATTATTGGTACGGCGAGCACGCCGAAAACTGGAAATTTGAAAAAGTGAACGTATATACCTCAACCGATTTGAAAAATTGGTCCTTCCGCAGCAGTATTCTCACCAAAGATTCCGCCCCTGAGCTGAATTCGAGCAAAATCGAGCGTCCCAAAGTTATCTACAACAAAACCACCGGAAAATATGTACTATGGGCGCACTATGAAAATGGCACGGACTACTCACTAGGTCGTGTAGCCGTCGCTACCAGCGATACACCCGACGGAAATTTTGCCTACCAAGGCAGCTTCCGCCCACTGAATTACGAGTCTCGTGATATGACGGTGTTCACGGATACGGACGGTAGCGGCTACCTTATTACAGCTTCCCGTAAAAATGGCGGCGCCAATGATACGATGGCGATCTTCAAGCTGACAGCCGATTATACAGGTGTGCAGGCGTTCGTTGGCTGGATTTTTGAAAATGGCTATCGCGAAGCTCCTGCTGTTGTGAAAAAGAACAATATCTACTACCTGTTCACCTCGCAGGCATCTGGCTGGTATCCGAATCAGGGCGCTTACGCAACCGCCAGTTCCATGACTGGAAGCTGGTCTGCTCTGTCACCCTTCGGTGATCCAGCGGCTTACGGCTCGCAAATCCATTCCATCGCCACGATTACAGGTAGCGCAGGAACCAGCTACATCTATATGGGCGATCGCTGGAATCCGCTCAATCTGAGCGACCACAAATTCATCTGGTTGCCACTAACTCTGAATGACTCCAACAAAACAGCAACCCTGAACTGGTACAGTAGCTGGGATCTGGATGCTGCGACAGGCACAGTAATCCTGCCGTCCCTTGTGAATCACGCACAGGGCAAAACAGCGACTGCTAGCTCAGCCGCATCCAGTTCTCCAGCTTCACTGGCGAACGACGGCAACGCCCAAACCTCGTGGAAGGCTGCCTCCGCATCCTGGCCCGCTTGGTGGCAGGTCGATTTAGGCAGTACCAAGACCATCAGCGAAGTGGATATTTCATGGTTTATGTACAAAGGATCTGAAGCGTATTACAAATATAAAATTGAATACAGCATGGATGGAGTTAACTACTCCACGATTGATCGTACAGGTAATACCACGTATGGTTTTACCAGTGACAAAGTCAATTTTCAAGCTCGCTACGTGCGAATCAACCTTGTAAATGCAGTGCTATTCAATAACCCGAACAACTGGTATACCCCGACGGTGCATGAAGTAAGATTGCTTGGCAATTAACTTTCACACTTGGAATATTGCCTTAATCCTTAAAAAAATATCGCACAGCTCTTGCGCAATGTTGTACCCATTTGCAGGAGCTGTGCAATTTGTGTTGAACCGCTATGTTCGAGTACCTCTCTTAGACTCCTGAAGTGTCCCATGCCGGGCAATGATGGTGAGTCGCAGATAATCAGATATCAAGCGCTGCATGATATCCTTGATATATTGCAGTCGTGATAGTAGATGCCTTAACGCAATCTCCGATTTGTGCAACATAAGGTGCACAATCAATTAACTCATCTACTACGTTTCTTCTTGGACGTTGTCCAAGCGCACAAATGACTGAAGTACCTGGAACAAAATGTTCCTCACCATTTTGATCAGCGCAAGCAACACCTTCTTGTGTAACACTCAGCCCTTTAAATCCTAAATGAACCTGAATGTTATTCTTTTCGATTTCTTTTAGCATAATCGGACGATGTCTAATATTAGCATCCGGAGCCAGCTCCGTTCTCATCTCTACCAGATGAACCGTCTTACCTTCCTGGGCAAGGTGAATTGCTGCTTCACAGCCTGCCAGACCGCCTCCCAATACGACTACGCTATCGCTGACCCTATCCTTCTCCAGATAGTAGTTATTAACAATGACTACGTTATCACCATTCAATCCAGGAATTGGAGGAACAATTGCTGCGGAACCAGCTGCGATAATTAACGCATCAGCATTTTCTTTCTCTGCATACTCTTTAGTAACAGGTGTATTCAAACGGATCTCAACGCCAGCGTCTTTAGCCAGCTTTCCGAGAGTAACACCTAATTCATACATCTCATATTTAAAAGGAATCGCTTGCTCTCCCCTCAAAATACCGCCTATCTCGTCAGCCTTCTCACATAGAATAACTTTATGTCCGCGTTTGGCTGCAGTAAGAGCTGCATAAAGCCCGCCTGGGCCTCCACCGGCTACTAAAACCTTGCGTGGATTAGGGGAAGGGTAAATTTCTGTTCCATCCATCTCACGACCAATTAATGGGTTAACTGTACAGCGTCTTGTGGATGTTTCTGCACGTTCTGCCATACAGGTGAAGCATCTCAGACATTTAATAATGTCCTCGTCGCGGTTGCTCATCACCTTTCTTGGAAGCTCTGGATCAGCAAGCAGTGCGCGAGCCATTTCAACAACATCCGCCTGACCGCTGGCAATGATTTCTTCCATTTGTGCCGGGTCATTTAATCCGCCGACCGTTGCAACCGGAACACTTACATGCTTCTTAATCTCTGCTGCAAGATAAACATTACTTCCATGAGGCAAGAACATCGAAGGGTGTGTGATACCAAATCCTGTCTGATAGGTTCCTGCAGATACATGAAGCAAGTCGACTCTTGATTCGATTAATTTAGCAATTTCTATACCTTCTGTCAGACCATAGCCGCCTTCAAATAACTCTGAGCCACTCATTCTAAACTCGATTGGGAAGCCAGAACCCACAGCTTTACGAACACAGTCAAGAACCTCCTGTGCAAAACGCACCCTGTTTTCCAAAGATCCGCCATACTTGTCTGTTCTGCGGTTGAAATAAGGAGAAAAAAACTGATTAATTAACCATCCATGTCCGCCATGAACCATAATCATTTCGTAACCTGCTCTCTTGGCCAGTCCAGCACATCTACCATAAGCTGCTACAATGTCAGCAATTAGTTCTTGCGTAAGTTCCTTTACTTCTCTGCCGTCTGGACGTACTCCTGGACTGGGTCCCCACTGAGCAAGTCCTTGTTTCTTATTTTTGTCAGTCAGATAAGTTCCTGCATACTGTCCAGAATGAGACAATTCCACACTGGCAATTGCCCCGTGACGGCGAATAGCGTCTGCAGTATAGGTAAAACTAGCAAGAGAATCTACTGTCCCCAGATCCAGATGGTACATATGGGAAGCTTCCGTCTCAGGATGAACCACGACTTCGCTGACCGTAACTGACGCAGCACCGCCTTTTGCTCTTAATTCATAAAAAGCTGTAGATTTCGGTCCAATAGTGCAGTCAGCTGTAATATCTGTACCTCCCATAGGAGAGCCAAACATTCTATTTCTGAAAGTCACATTTCCAATTGTAATTGGTTTACATAGATTGGGATATTTTCTTTGCATGATCTCATGCTCCTTATCTGTATTTATTGCTATGGGTTAATTGATAGCTTTCTGATTCATATCCACAGCCATCTTCTGATTTTTTCGGGTAGTGAACTTATATACAAATGTTAGAACAAGTCCGGTTATGCCAAGTACGGCCGCAATGACAAAGGCTCTCTGATAGCTACTGTCTGTGCTGTAAACATGACTCATAATCGATGGGCCAAAGTATCCTGCTGTTGCAAATCCAATAAACATAATTCCATAATTCACACTATTATTTCTCACACCAAACTGATCGGCAGTAAATCCAGGAAATACCCCCATCAGTGCACCAAAACATAAACCAATAACTGAAATACCAATATAGAATGTCAACACACTACCTTCGCCTGAAAAATAAAGCAATGTGAGTCCTATGACCGAAAAGACAGAAGAAAAAGCCAGGGTATTGATTCGACCGATTTTGTCCGAAATATAGCCTGCAACGATTCGTCCGCCCGTGTTAAACAATGCCAATACGGAAACAACTGTCGTAGCGGCTGCCGCAGACATACCAATCATTTTCTGAGCTATAGGAGAAGCTTGTGATGTACACATGAGTCCGGCAAAAGCACCACACATTAATAACAAGATCATGATATAAAACAGAGGGCTTGAGAGCATGCCTTTCCAGTCTTTGTCGTTCTGAATAGAACGGCCAACATTTACAGTCTTGGGTGTCCATCCTGCAGGAACAAAATCAGATGGACATTTCTCAATGAAGAAAGAAGCAGCACATACAATAATAAGAAATGCTATACCGATGATAATGAATGCTGATGTCACACCAGACCTACTGATTAAACTATTGGCAATAGGAGGTATAATAACTGAGCTTATTCCATAAGCAGCCGTTGTTATACCGCCAACTAATCCTCTTTTGTCAGGGAAAAACTTAATAGAGTTGCTAATTGTGCATCCGTAAACCATTCCCGTTCCTAGGCCAAGTACGATACCGTACGCCAATACCAGGTAACCTACAGATGTTGCAAATCCTGATAAAATCATACCGCCTCCAAATAGCAAGCCCCCTACAAAGATCACTTTTTTGGGCCCGAATCGATCATTAATCCAGCCACCTGAAATCATCGTGATAGGACCTACCGAATTTGTAATCGTAAATGCAATAGCCAAATTCCCCGGTGTTAAACTAAGTCCTGTGACGCTGCTCAAATATTCTGCCATTGGGGCAGAAAATACACTCCACGCGTAAATTGATCCAATACACAGATTAATAAAACAGCTTGCAATCAGAATAATCCATCTCTTTTTTGTAAGTTCCACTGAGATCTTCTTCTCCCTCGTCGTTGTATTGTGAAATCATTCACATATTTCGAAATAATATTAACACGTGCTTTGCAATATATCAACAGGAACATGTATGTAGTTATATGTTTTATTAAATATGTTTTCAATAATATATCAATCTTATTGTGGACTCGCTAAATATGTTATACTTAACCAATAAACGACGAAAATGTTAGGAAGATTGCCTTATGAGAACTTTAAAATATGCCATTCTGGGCTTGTTAAATAAAGAACCTATGACTGGTTATGATATAGGTAAAGAATTCAGTAAAGATTTAGGCGAATTTTGGACTGCAAAGCATAGTCAGATCTATCCAGAATTAAAAAAACTGCTTAATGAGGGACTTATCGTCTACGAGATCCAAATTAGCGGAGAAATTTTAGAAAAAAAATTGTATTCGATTACGGAGAAAGGCAAAGAAGATTTTTTACAATGGCTAAAAAAAGCAGAGCCTATTGAACCCACTCCCAAAGATGTGTTTAAGCTGAGAATGTATTTTTCTAATCATCTGGATATAACAACCCGATTATATTTGTTGGAACATCAGCTGCTTCAACATCAAGATAGGCTGGAACATTTACGCAAAAATAAAGAACGTTATGAAACTATTCCTCCTCTTGATAGTGATAATTTTGGCGATTATCTTGTATTAGATGGTGCTATTTTACGCGAAACTATAACCATACAATGGATAGAAAGTTTTATTGCTTATTGTAAAAAATAAAGCATCTCATTTTCCCTTAAACTTATTGTAAACACAAAAAAGCACAAGGATTCGAGAATATGTAGCTCGAACCCTTATGCTTATTTTTTTACTAATCAACGCATTCGATTCACTGTGGTAAACACAAATTTATCGTACCGATGCCGCGAGAACGAGTATTCAAATGGTATACCTGTATCCAGATAACCCACCTGCTCAATTTCCAAGATTGGATCATCCGCTGCGCAGTCCAAATGCTCACGATCCAGTTCCGTTGACTTGGATGCCCGGATGGTACGGTGTGAACCGACAATATTAAGTCCCAGCTCCTCCTTAATATGTTTGTACACCGAGCCGTACAGCACCTCCTCTGTAATACCGCTGATCAGCTTCGTGGGCATGTATGTGCGCTCGATAACGTAGGGCTCACCCTCCACGACACGCAGACGGATCACATGATATACAGGAGAATTGGCATCAATAAATAAATGGGTCGCTACCTCTTCGGATGGAAATTGAACGTCAAAGGCGACGATTTTATTTTTGATCTCTTTCCCGCGCAATACGTTGGTTAACCCCAGCATTTCATTTACGACAACGTTAACAGGGCCATTGTGAACTGATTTGACGATAAAGGTTCCGTGTCCTCTTTTACGATTCAGCAACCCATCCATCACCAATGTGTCCAATGCCCGCTTAATCGTCATCCGACTTACACGAAACTCCTTTGCCAGTGAGATCTCATCGGGAATCGGATCATCACTGCTATAGGTCTTATTCATAATCCGCTCTTTGACCTCTTGTGCAATCCGCTCGTATTTGTTCATCTGTCTACCACCTGTACTAAAAATTGTTTTATGTCAGCATTTTACCAAAACATCGGTAGCGCTGGTTCTTTTTGTTCTGCAGGCGGGACGTTAAGGTATTACGGTATAAGTAAGTATACCGAACATTATACTTTCTCACCAGCGGCGTACAGCACAGTTCTTTGACGATGATGAAGAAAAAAAGGCGGTCCAGAGGACCACCTTAGAATCCGTTATTCTCGATCACCTGTTTGAACCAGTGCCCACTCTGTTTAACGGATCTCTTGCCACCGTCCTGAAGATCGACAGACACAAAACCATAGCGATTCTTATAAGCATTCGTCCAGGACCAATTGTCCATAAACGTCCATAGGTGATAGCCCTTCACATTGGAGCCTTCTGAGATCGCTCGTTGGACCCATTTGAGATGCTCACGGATAAAATCAATGCGATAGTCATCGCGGATCATGCCCTGTTCATCTCTGAACTTTTCTTCACCTTGAACGCCCATTCCGTTTTCCGAAATGAAGCATTCAATGTTGCCATAATTTTCTCTGACATTGGTCAGAATGTCGTAAATGCCTTTCTCATAAATCTCCCAGCCCCGCATCTCATTCATCTTGCGACCAGGCATGACGTAATAATCGAAGAAACGTTCCGGCACAAAAGGCGCATCCGGGTTCGGCAGACTTTCGCGGGCCTTGACTCTGCGTGGCTGGTAATAGTTAATCCCTAGCAGGTCCACAGTGCCTTGACGTATAATCTCCCGATCTCCGTCTTCCATGCTTGGTACAAAACCCTCTTGGCGTAACAGCTCCACGAGCAAAGGATTGAATTCTCCCGTCACAGATGGGTCTAAAAAGGAACGGTTAAAGAACGCATCGCATATTTCAGCAGCCTGCACGTCTGCCGGGTGCTGACTACGCGGATAAGTTGGCGTCAGGTTCAAAATAATTCCGATTTTGCCCTTATAACCGCCTTCTCTGTAAGCCTTAATGGCACTGGCGCTCGATAACAGGGTATGATATCCCACCTGTACGGCTTTACCGAAATCCACTTCATTCGGATAGTGGAAATCGTATAGATAGCCGCCTTCCACCGGGACAATCGGCTCGTTATGTGTAAACCATTTGGCTACACGATCCCCGAATAACTCAAAGCAAGTGTTAGCGTAATCCACGTAAGCTTCGACCGTCTCCCGGTTCACCCAGCCTCCACTTTCCTGTAAAGCCATCGGCAAATCAAAATGATACAAGTTCACAAACGGCTCAATACCCGCCTGATGCAACTCTTCAATGACGGCATTATAGAATTGAACCGCCTGCTGGTTTATTGCACCTTTCCCTGCCGGAAACAGACGCGACCAGGAAATAGAGAACCGGAAAGAGTTGTGACCAAGCTCTTTCATGAGTGCAATATCTTCTTTGTAACGGGTATAGAAACGGGACGTTTCGCCAGGTCCAACCCCGTCATAAAAACGGTTCGGCTCCTGCTCAAACCAATAATCCCAAATGTTCGGTCCTTTGCCGTCTCCCTCCACGGTTCCTTCTGTTTGGGTAGCCGAAGCCGATGAGCCCCACCAGAAGTCGGATGGAAAACGGTATTGAATGGTTTGCTGCTCTGTATCTTTCATTTCGGTATGATTCACAGCTCTACTCCTCTCTCTTTTGCAATGAATAAGCTGCTAATCTAGCAGCTTATCCACATTACATTCCAACAGTTTGATCCTTACCAGCAATGGCTGCTTGGCTAAGCTCCTCTTCCTGCTCTTTACGAACGTTCATCCGGTCAATAATTTTCAGGAACGGGAACCAGATGACAAAGACGACAGCCATATTAAACAACTGCAGCACGCCACCCATCAGGGAGCCCGTAGCCATCATTCCACTAAAGAACAACGGCATCGTCCAAGGAACCTGTATTCCGTTTGGCGGCGGCACAATCCCGGTGGTCATGGCAAAGTAAGTAATCAGCGTAACGATCATTGGAGAAATAACCCATGGAACAAAAATAAGCGGATTCATCACAATCGGCAGACCGAATATGACGGGTTCGTTGACATTAAACAGACCCGGTCCAAGGGCCAGCTTACTGACCTGCTTCAATTGCTTACTCTTCAGGAAGATCAGAATCGAAAGCACGACAGCCAGTGTCATACCTGTACCACCGATACCTACGGTGTAAATATCCACAAACTGCTTGGTGATGATATGCGGCAGTTCTGCTCCTTTGGAGTACGCTTCATAGTTTTCAAGTGCCAGCGTATTCCAGATTGGGTCCATAACCGAGTTAATAATAATTTGACCATGAAGCCCAAAGAACCATAAAAGCTGAACAAAGAAAATAGCAATCAATGTAGGTATAATGCCACTGCCCAAATGCACCAGAGGTGCCTGTACAGCATGATAAATCAGATCATGCAGGTTATTATGAAGGGTCAGTGTAACTACAACATTAATGATCAAAAATATGCCCAATGTAATACATGCCGGAAGCAAAGCGGCAAATGATTTGGCAACTGCCGGCGGAACGCCTGGAGGCATTTTAATGACAAAATTCCGTTGCGTCACCTTTCGGTATATCTCTGCCGCAATAAAAGCGACGATCATACCAAGGAACATGCCTTTGGCACCAATCCGATCAACCGGAATGACACCAGCAATCGTGGCACCGCTTTCTTGTGTCAACACAAACGGGGTGAGCATCAAGAAACTAGCCAACGCAATCATGCCGCCAAATATGGGCTCGACCTTATAACTTCGAGATAGGTAATACCCAATCCCGACGATTACAAATAAGGTCATGATATTCAGTGTGGCATTAGGCGCAATGTTCAGCAGACTGCTAAAAGTCGCATAATTGCCGTCGCCCATCCACCCTTTTAGAAACGGCAGATTGATAATAACGACGATAATGGAGCCAAAAACCGTTAATGGAAATGACAGCATAAATGCATCACGCAGTACAGTAAGATAGCGGTTGTTGTTCAGTTTACCGGCAATAGGTATCAGTATCCGGCTTAATTTTTCAAACAAAGCCTATTCCTCCCCGCGAAGTGACTTGCATCAATAGGGTTGCAAGCTTTTCATGTCCCAAATTTCTCAAACTTACATGTTCCGTTATAAATTTCTGGATTTGAACAGTTCCAGCAATTCTAGAACCAGATCCTTCATGGTAACCGTGGACATCAGATGATCCTCGGCATGCATTAGAAGGAGCGAGAAAGGAGTTTGGGTACCTCCCGCTTCCTTCTTAACCATTTGAAAATGGATATCATGCGCAGCACGTAAATCCTGCTTGGCTTGTTTGAGCAGTTCGTCCGCACCTTCTACATTCTCATTTCGATATTCGGTCAGCGCCTGAATTACTTTACTGCGAGCGCTTCCACTATGAAGAATAAGTTGGAAACTAATTTGCTCTTCCGTCAGTTCAGCTATATTAACTTTATCCATTTTTGCGTTCCACCAGTTTCACGGCCTGTTCATAGGCTTTCTTACCGTCAACCATCCCGTATGCCATCATGTCAATCACTTCTACATGAATACCATATGGAGCTGCTTCCTTTTCCAGTTGTCCTTTCAGAAAGCTCATTTGTGGGCCAATCAATACCGCGTCAGCCTTAGCCATGTCTTCTGCCGCCTGATCTTGACCTACTGCCCAAATTTCAGCCTCGTCCCCAATGGACTTAGCATATTCCTGCATCTTAGTAACCAGCAAACTTGTAGACATACCTGAGCTGCAAGCCAGTAAAATTTTCTTCATGATTATTCCTTCCCTTCAAGGTCTGATTGGATGTTAAGTACTAGAAAACGTTTACAGCGTAATTATAAATCCAGTCTTTTGATTTGTCTATACATTTAATTTATATGTATAGACTTTTTTTAAAATGACACTGTTTCTTCACTTTTTTTCTTGAAAATGAACGTGATCTCTTATCTTTAATCTCTCAATAGTAATCGATTTTCACTATAAGAGGTTCTGCCAAATGATATGTTATTCGATTCTATAAAATGCTAACATGAGCTTACGGAGTAACTTGATAGCCCCTCCGTAGCCAAAGAATAGCTGAGGTGAGAAGAGATGAGTAGAGATGAGAATAGCAAGTGTCATACTTGGAAGCAGGGCTTTCTCATGTGCTGAAAATTAGAAAAATTTAGAATATCAAGAAACATTCCCACATTTTTATCGTCTATATTATGGAAGACCTTACGTATGAGGGTAAGATTTTTCGAAGCCTGAAGTTAAAAAGTCAACTCACAAAGGAGCTTATACATGTTAAAAAAGTTAGGATTAGCTGCATTGATTCTGGTTACTAGCCTCTCTGTTATTGGAACAGGCTGGGCCGCATCCAGCACAACAACCATTGAAGTTTCTAAAACTGCTCTGGATTACAACGTTGCTCGCCCGCTGAGCGATGGTGCTTTTCATGATGGCTTATTAGCCGCTGAAACATCCGCTGGAAACCTCGTGTATTACAATACCAAAGGAGAGAAAGCTTTCTCACTTCCCGCCGAGCTTAAACCCATTGGTGATTTTCATGAGCAGCGAGCCGTAGTCAAAAATACAAAAACCAATCTCTATGGATACATTAACACCAAAGGGGCACTGGTCATCCCTTGCCAATATACCGAAGCCAATTTCTTTTCTGAAGGAAAAGCAAAGGTAACCATAGCAGACACCAAAGAAAATGCAATTATAGATCGAACGGGAAAAATCCTTTCTCATTTTAAAGAAAATGTGGAGTCAGAATATGTATTTACAGACGGTCTGGCCCTTGCCTACGCCCCTAACACTGGTAAGATCGGTTTTGTGAATGCCTCTGGTCAACTAACGATTCCTTATAAATACAAATACAGTCGTGGTTTCTCGAATGGCTTGGCTATTGTTCAGAATAGCAAAGGGTTATACGGATATATCAATACAGTAGGGAAAGAAGTCATTCCTCCTCAATATAAATCTGGCGGAGACTTTTCGGAAGGATTGGCCCCGGTGCAAAATACCAAGGGGAAATGGGGATTCATCAATAAACAGGGAAAAGTCGTGATTCCCTTTAAATTTACAGATGCCCAGGATTTTAGTGAAGGCCTGGCGAGTGTGAAAAATGCAAAAAACGAAGTCGGATTTATTAATAAAAGTGGAGCACTGGTCATTAAATATCAACAAAAATATGATGTTACTACTCCGTTCAAAGAAGGCCTTGCTTTAGTCGGTAAACAAACACAATCATCCGTCTCAGACGGCAAATTTGGCTACATCAATCGTCAGGGGCAACTGCTGACTAAACTTGAGTACAGAGTGGAATCCTCCTCCTTCTCCAATGGCTATGCTGTTGCTTTTATCAAGCCAGGCAAAGCGTTCATTGTATCTAAACATTCTGTTTCGAAATAAAAAAACGACCCTGGAGGCAGATCGAATGGATCTGCTTCCAGGGTCATTAGATTTTCAATATCTTGAATATAATTAGTCGTGTGTGTAGAATTTCACTCCAGGCAGATCTGCTGCCACCCACGAGTAGTTGATGGTATTACTGTTGTAATTTTTGGTTCCCGCCTGAGCAACCTGTACCTCTTTCAAAATCGTAATCGATGAACCCTTCGGTCTGACAACGACTACATGACCATGCCCATCCGCTTTTTTGATCCCGATGGTAGGATACCCGAGATTTGCTCTTTTTTGAGCATCCTGAAAGGTTACAGTGTACCATCCCGGAGCATTGTTACCCAGTAAAGCATCAGCCATTTGATTGGCTAAGCCACTTGGCAGGGAAGCCGACATCGCAGACATCACATCTTGTGCAAAAATATTACACTTCGTTCCACCTACTGGCGAATACTTTTTGTTCGTTTCTACCTTAAAACCGTCAATTACAGACGCGTAAGTACTTGCACTTCTAGCCATTGAAATTCCCCCTGAATATAAGCTGTAGAGGAAATGACGGAGTCGCTTGAACATCTGAATGGCTCCACATTCATTGATGTTGGCCTCAATTCCCTCTCAACTATTAGGGTGAATTCCGGCTTACTTTAACAACGTAATACTACAAAAAATTAACTTCATTCTCACAACTGAAGGCTTTCTTCACTGATTACGGTTGGAACGATAAGCTCAGGAGGAGTCGTAGGCTTAGCTTGTGTTAAATAGTCTGCTGCCCCCACCATCAGAGCGATGCCGATAAATAGCACGACCCAATTACGATTCTTTTTCATCATCTGTACCTCTCATTCTTCACTGCGCCCGTTCAGCCACTTGAACCAATGGAGCAGATGACTGAATCGATATTCATGCTGCAAAGCATACGTCCATACTTCAGGCTCTTCACCAGGCTCCTTCCAGACGAGCATGGAAAAGTGACCCTCTTCCTCGCTCGCAACCGACAGCAGCGAAAGACGATCATCCCCGAATCGGTATGGAGCCGATTCCACCCAGTAATTCCGCATATCGCTGATCCAGCTGCGGAACTGCTCTGTACCTGCGATCCGCAGGACTTCATCAGGTAGGAGCAGATGCTCGTCGATATCCTTCCAATCCCCCGCATATCGGTACCGCGCTGCCAGCATTGGACTGAGTGGTCGGATTTTACCGGGAGCCAACGTAGGCATATAGGCGACGGGAACGACCGGACCGATACTCTGGATAGCATAAGACCGAGCTTCCTCCTCACTCATTCCGTAAGACATAGCCTCCACGAGAAAATCGTTCCGTCTTACCCCAAACTGATGCTGATACTGTGACATTTCATCCTGTAGCTCCAATACCATACCCTGTACCGTTTCTGTTCCGATCATTCCCAAACACCTCTCATTCCAAAATATAGTCGTGCAATTCCCGTTGCGCTCGATACTTTGCCCAATTGAATTCAGGCCAAGCCGATTCTTCTCTCGTCATGCTTGTCAAACGGGCTTGTAAAAACTCATCCAGCGCTCCATGTTCCTTACGGCTAAAGTCAATCAGCAGCGGAATCGCGTCTGCCGATAGCTCACTCAAATATTCCTTATCTATCACCGATGTCGTACGATATCGTTCGAGATTATTTTCAGCAATCCGTATATCAATGCCCACATAGTTCACGACGACATAGGCGACCAGAGCGAGTACAATATAATATTTCGCCAACGGCAGTTGACGGAAATGAATGCGCACTGCTGCAATAAGCAGTAGCAAGCCCAGAAAAATCATAAACGCGTGTACCAAATAGCGGGTGTACGTATAGCCGTATGCTTCTTCGTACATAACCAGCCGGGTATATCCCGAGTACAGCATCACACCCGAACAACCCACGAGTATGTACAGCAGGCCGCTGTTCATTTTTTGCACTATACCTGAGCCAAATTCAGTCCACTTCAATACACTGATCATCAGCACAAAGTTGATACCTGTTACCATAACCAGCTCCCCGAATCCTCTTCTCGCATATTCAGCATACGAGGTTCCTTCGGGCAGAGCACCTTCCCATGCACCAAACAGATATCCGAACTGCAACACAACGAACACAACATACACCAAATTCATGACAATCAGCACCGTAGCGGTAATTACAGGATCAAACTTGATCGCGACCGGCTCGTGGTAAGGCACCGTTGGTCGGTCAATTATCACTGAAGAATGACCATCATACTCGGTGGTTGGACCATTCGTGCGCTCATTTAACCCGTGCCATGATTGAGTCTCTCTTTGCGTATTACGCGGAGCAGGCTGTACAAATCCCCACAAGTAGCAGAAGAAACAGAAGGTGAAAAAGCAGGTCCAGATCAGCCGCAGCATGCCACTCCCAAAGGACAGTGTGCCGATCCAATCGGGTATGCCAGATAACAGCTTTTCGAACATCCCATCTGCCGAAGCCAGCAAAGATATGATGATGAACAGTAGCGGCAAGGCAATAAGCAAACCGATTATCACTTTGCCCAATACACGCTTACGCTCATCCTTCACATTCCGAAGGGCTACTGTCTTAACCATCCGAAACGGGGTCACGATATGACGAAAGTTTTGATAAAACCAATGGCTTAACGCCTGACCAATAATACCGGGTTCCGACCAGCCATGCCTTTTCTCCCCAAACAGCAGCACCATGTGTACGCTAATCAGAGCAGGTATCGCCAGCGCATTTAACACATATAGGACCGGATTATTGAACAGCGCATATGTCAATGCCAGCATGAAAATGATCACAAACAGTAAACGCCCTATCCATGATCCTAACTGGAAACGATCTCGATTAAAGGCATACATATAGGCGTAAAACACAATAACAAAAATTGGCATAGACACGCCCAGCCCATGTCCGTAAAACAGATATTGATGAACCAGCGCCAACACAATTGCGCCAGCAAAGGCGGACAGAAACGACGTTTTCGGCAAAGACGTTCCATTCATCTTGTCATGCATGGTAAATACCTCCACAAATATGCTTTATAACCCTTATTGTAGATGATAAAATAAGAAGATAAAGAGAAATTAATTCAAACAAAATTTCCTATTTTATAAAAGTGGCTACGCTTTTTATCAAATATAGGGGAAACGGAGCAACCTTGAATGAAACTCCATGCCCAATTTTTACGGCTTCACTCACACGCAGCTGACGACAAGGACGAAAACCATGCCATAGAGACGACGCTGGATGAGCTGGCGGCTATTTTTGACTGTACTCACCGCAACGCCTTGATGATCATTCAGAAAATGGAGCAGCACGACTGGATACAATGGACTCCTCGCCGAGGCAGAGGCCGCCGCTCCAGTCTGCGCTTCCTCATTCAGCCGGAAGACATTGCCGTGCAATCCATGATGCAAGCCATAGACCGCCATGATATCAAACGCGCGCTGGATGAGATCCGAGTTCATTCACGCTCCTCCACCATGCAGGAGCATTTGCAAGGCTGGCTGCTAAATTATTTTGGGCATCACGCGGAGGTGCGCAGTGATCAGCAGCAGATCGACACGCTGCGTCTGCCTATTCGCCAGCAGCTCTATACGCTGGACCCGTTGTACTTGAACTGGCTCGCCGAGTCCTTCGTATCCAGTCACGTCTTTGATGGCCTGGCCCGCCGGGCGAACGAAAGCGGCGAGATTTTGCCGGGATTGGCGCACGCTTGGGAGGTGGACGCCACTCGTACACAGTGGACCTTTTTCCTGCGTAAAGAAGTGCTGTTTCATAACGGAAAAATACTGACCGCTGAAGACGTCGTCTATACCTTTGAGCGACTGAGTCGGGCGCCGGGAAGGCGACTTTATCATTTTATCGTCCGGCAAATTCAGCACGTCCAGGCGTTGAGCCCGACGATGGTACGCTTCGTACTAAAAGAGCCGAACGAGCTATTTCTATCCTTCCTGTGTACCAGCCGGGCTGCGATTGTGCCGCGTGAGCTTAATCAGGTGGGTGAGGCCGCCTTTGGCATCCGCCCTATCGGTACAGGGGCATTCAAAGTCACGGAAATGAACGAAAGCCTGTGTACACTGGAGGCTTTCGCACCTTATTTTCAAGGCCGGGCTCATCTGGACCGAGTGGAAATTGTCCAACTCCCGTGGGCGACTAAGCTGGAATCGTCGGATACGGAAGACACCGCTTCTTCTTTTCACATTATCCATAATCCCGTATCAGCGGGAGATACGGATACCGCATGGAGCCAGATTCACTCGGCGGCTTCGGTACGCAAATTTATCACATGTAATACACACAAGGATGGACCGTTGCGCAACCCAGAAATACGTGCCCGCATTGTAGCATGTCTGGATCATCGCTCCCTTCCTCCAGCAGTGGATTCATCTAACGATTCTTATGAACCACTGGCGGCACTACAAATTGCTACCATTCCCGAGTATAAAGCGGACGCAGACCGGGTTGCGGCTCAGCTCGAATCCTGTGGGTATACCTGTAACATCGTGGCCGCATCTATGAATGAATTCAAAAGCTCATCTATCCGTATGGAGTCAGACTTAATCATCTTTTCTCTCTTTCGTGACCGTGATGAGCAATTACGCCTGTTTGACTTGTATCTCAATGTATCTGGGCATGTGGAGCCTCATAGCCGTGTGGATATCGAAAGACTGCTGCGTGAAATTGCACGGGAGGCCGATCATACTGTTAGGGCGCAGCAATTTGAACATATCGAAACTCGGCTCATGGATGAGCACCAGCTGCATATTTTATATGAAAAGCCCGTTCAGACGGCCTATCTTCCTTCTGTGCGCGGTGTATCTTTTAACAGTCAGGGCTGGGTGGATCTGCGTCATGTCTGGTTTCCGCCTGCTCAACTTCCAACTACCCACTCTTGACGGCAAAAGTGCTCCTTCAAATGCACTTCCACATCAAAAAAAGGTATCCTCTTCTTCATAAGAGGATACCTTTTGGGTTACGACAATCTAGACCTTTTCAGGTAGATGTATCAAGGGATGAAAAAGCCCATCCCCCCAGCCCATGACTGTGGACGTCGCTAGGATCTTCCATAGGGGGGGGAACGGGTGAAAAATTCAATAGGACAAAAACATTAAATGCGAGCAGAGAAAAAACGATCTTTTTTATCATGGATGTACTCTACCTCTCCAAGTAAGTTTTTATATTCCTCTTTGTCCTCAGAAGTGGCAGTATGCCGAAACTTTTCAAATAATCCTACACATTTGATTGTGACAGGATTACCATTCAGCACGACGGAATAGGAAAGGCTCTCGAGCAGGAATTTCATACCTTTGGAATAACGATGTTTGTTGAGATCATAACAAGCCATCTCTGCCAAAAATCGTGCATAGAGATCTGCTGACATTTGCTCCGTATAGGTCCCTACCTTGACATGCTGATCTGCAAATGCCTCAATTTGTTTTTCAAAGCGCTGCAGTACATGATCTACATTAAAATCATAACGGTTGGCCGCTACCATAATTTTATGTAGCCCCACCAGAATTTCACCTTCGTTTTTTTCCAAATAATCTACATACTGTGGAATCACATCCAGGCTGCCGGACATCAATTGATATAAATACCCGTTGGCCTCAGCCCAGTTGCTACAAAGGGCCTTCAAACGCTGAGCTTCTTCCGTATCCTCTTGCACCCAGCTCAAATCAGAGTATAGGGATACAAATTCCAGCGCTTTTTGGTAATCCCCGCGCTCATCCCACACCCCGGCGCGCAGCACATAAGAGTATACAATATACATAAACAAAGGACCCTTAGGTTCCTTGCCACGCTCCGATCTTCTGGTATTTCCGTATTTTTGCTCGTATTGTACCTTGGCTTTTTGAGCCATTTTTTCAGCAAACCATTCTACTTTATCCCAACGCCGCAAGGAGGCATAGGTATTGGCCAAGTCTCTTAAGGCATCCAGTTGGTCTGCTTCACCCAGTCGGTCCACAAAGCTTTCGAAATGTGTGGCTGCCCATAAGTTTTCGTCCTGGTCATCGCCAACGGCAATCGTAAATAAACGGTATTGGCAGAGCGCCAGACGCTCTGAATGTTGGTACTTTTCACTTTCCGAAACATTTTTATAAATAATTGCCGCAGCCTCGAACTTACCTTCACTGAATAATTCTTCTGCTGTCTCAAACAAAGCTGGGGCGTATATGAGATAGTCCATCATAAACTCCACGACTTGCTTAATACAATCCAGTTTGTTCAGCTCTGCACAGCGATGCAAAAAGGGGCGAACCCGTCGCCAATTCGGTGCCGTATTCCGTATAAATTCATCAATGTATAACTCATAGAGGCTCCCTTCTTCAAGCCCCATGCCTGCACCAATCCGATCCAACAGCAGCATCGCAATCGGACGATTACCGTTAATAATGGCACTGATCGTTCCTGCATTAATACCTGTGTTCTCTCCAAACTTACTAATCGTAATTCCTTCTCGTCTGATGTACTGCTCCAGCTCTGCGCGAATTGTGGTTGTTTCCTTCAAATCAGGCACCCCCAGGGATTACTTGCATGATTACAATACAAAAAAAGAAAATTCCCGTGAATATTCCCTTAATTATACAAAAGAAAGCCCACTTAGCCAACCGCTCAAGTAAATTTATATCAAAAAATTCAATAATTCTCCGAATTGCCGTATACTACGGGGAGGTGAGCCGAACAGCTACACCCAATCGGTACGCAGGAAAGGATACGACAAATGGACAACACCCCTACAACAGAACAAGAGATTGCACAATGGATGGTCGCGCAGATCCGTGAAGTGGGCACCCTGAAACAAGAAGATGCAATTGCATATGTACGCTCTGAGTATGGAGAGCAGTATGTGTTTATAAGCGAGCATGGTCATGTATCTCTGGAAAAAGAAATCAAAAAAGCATTCCGCAAGCTTCATGGTGGTAGAATTGCCTGGGATCGTGACGGATTTCTCTGGGCCTGGACTTAACAAGCAAAAGCATCTGCCCTAGGCAGGTGTTTTTTTAATCATTTATCCATATATCCTCTGGAGTCGGTTAATTTCTTCCTTCACAAACTGTCGGAGTACTGCAGGCTCCAAAACTTCAACCCTACCGATCCAATCCATAGCATCGCGACAAGCCGCTTCATAACTATACATGTTGACCGTTAGAATGAAATGACTGCCTTCCTGTACAGACTGGATGATTTCCATTCTTTTTGCTATAATTCCCGCTTGCTTCTTATTCGTTCGGATCAGAACGGGATAGTATTCTTTCTCTGTACAAAGCTGCTTAAACGCGGTTTCTTGCCTCATCCAATGATGTTCCAGCGAAAAATCGACCGGAACCTCAAAGACTTCCGTAGACGGCTGAACCTCCCTGATTCGCTCACACTTAAAGGTCCGAATCTCCTGCCCAACTTCACAGAAGGCAATGAGATACCAATCTCCTTTTTTCACCACAAGTCCATAGGGATGCACATGACGGGAAGAACAGATTCCGTCAGCTTTCTCATATTGAATGGTTATTTTATGGGACCCCCACACTGCAGCTCTTACGGATTCAAGACAAGGAATTGCTATACGTTCCGTCCACCACGGCGTATCATCAAAATAAAACCGCGCTTTGGCTTTCTTAATATCGGACTGATACGGGTCTGGCATCGTCTGTTCCAGTTTGAGCAGAGTATTCTTTAACTTCAAACCCGATTCGGTGGGCCCGCCTGTATAAATGCCCATCCCTGTTAAATACAACTGAATGACATCCCCGCCATTCAACTGTTTCAGGTTCGCCGTATAACCCTCCATTAAATAAATTCCGCCCTTCGGGCCGGATGCGGTAACAATCGGAACGCCGGCTTCAGCCAGGAGGTCGATATCCCTGTAAATGGAGCGTACAGAGGTTTCCAGTGCCAACGCCAATTCCTTGGCCTTCATTCTCCCTCTAGATTCGATACATAATAAAATCGCGATTAAACGATGCAGTCTCACAATCATACCTCCACAATAGATGGTTAACCCGAATTGAAAAGATGATGCAAAGATTGTTGACACCCTGTTGGCAGCAATAGGTGTGTATCATAGAAGTAAAGGGGTGTAATGGATGATGAATATTGGAATATTGGGGACGGGATTCGGCGCATATCATGCCTCATTGTTAAACAACCATCCCAAGGTAAACAGAATCATGGTATTTGGAAGGAACGAAACCAAGCTGCAAAAGCTGAAAGAGGAGCTAAACGTAGAAGTCACACAAAATATAGAGGATATTCTGCTGGATCCAGACGTGGATATCGTCGATCTATGCCTGCCCTCCCACCTGCATAGGTCATATGCTGTGGATGCGCTAAAGCACGGTAAGCATGTATTTTGTGAAACACCCGTTTGCTTTAATCTCGAAGACGCTCTTCTTATGCAACAAGCTGCGGAGCAATATGGCAAAAAGATTCTGGTCAACCAGTTCATTAAGTTTGATCCCGCCTATACCTATCTGTATGAGGCATACCGCCAACAGAAGTACGGAAAGCTCATTTCCTTATCTTTGAAAAGAGAAACGCCTCCTCTGTGGGGAGATCTTGGACTAAGCTCCATCCCCACTCAGTTCATGATTCATGAACTGGATTTATTGACTTGGCTATTGGGCCCCTGTGACCCATGTACAGTCTGGGGTACAGAAGTTGCCCATCCTGAACAAGCACAGGTTCGTGCTTACTTTCAGCATCGGGATACATTCACAGAAGTCATCGCTTCATCCCATATGCCGGGAAGCTACCCCTTCACAGTGGCCTATGAAGCTTATTTCGAAAAGGCCAAGCTGGTATTTCATGAAAGCGACGAAAACGATCTTATACCTACCGCATTATATGAGTATACCGCATCAGGACAGCAAAAAATCAACCTCGAATCTGCCAATCCATACGAAAAAAGTTTGGATCATGCACTTGAATGCTTTGGTGGACATTCGGAAAGCCTGATTCCACTGGAATCGGCTGTACAAGCGCTGAAAGTGGCTATTGAGATTAAAAGCAGACTGGGGCAAGGCCAGCGTTAACCCGTATTTTTTCTTATGCCTGTTCTTATCTACGGAAATCAGCTTCCTATAAGGAAGCTGTATCCGCAGGCAGGGAAACTTCGTCCGCGTAGTTCGTTGCCATAATCTTGGCTACCCCGGCCGGATCGGTCGTCTGCCCCAACGCCCACATCATTTTCGTCACCAGCGCTTCCGTTGTCATGTCATACCCCGGAATAACACCCTTCTCCAGTACTTTTTGCCCCACTTCGTAAATCGTTAAATCCCCGCCCTCATAAGGACATTGAGTAGTCACGACAATACTCATACCGTCCTTCATCAGTTCCTCGATTTTACTGATCAGGCTTCTTTCTTTAAAAGGGACGCCGCCCATACCAAAGCCCTCAATGACAATACCTTTATAGCCCAAGCCCTGAATGGCATCGAAAATCGCCGGATTCGTACCCGGAATCAGCCTGAGCAGAAATACCTCCGAAGCATACCCGTCGTTGTATGGATAACGAACGGTACTACGATTTGCAAATACGCCCTCCGTATAGACCACCTTACCGTTCTCCACGAGGCCAATGTACGGATAGTTAATACTCTCAAAGGCGTTATAGCTGCGTGTTCTGATTTTCGAGCTACGGCTACCATTGATAATTTTGCCGTTAAACACGACAAAAACCCCGGCCACCTCGCCACATGCGGTCAGGAATGAGTCAATTACATTTTTTTTGGAATCGCTGTGCTCCGCCAAAATGGAAACTTGTGAACCTGTCACAACGACGGGTTTGTCTACGGTTCCCAGCATGAAACTCAAGGCTGAAGCCGTATAAGCCATCGTATCCGTACCGTGTGCAATGACAATGCCGTCGTACTGATCGAGCGAACGATGTACCATCCGGGCGATGGAAGCCCAATCCTCTGGTTGTGTATTTGTGCTATCAATGCTCATCAGATTATGGGCATCAATCTCGCAAATCTCCTTCAGCTCCGGAATTTCCGCCAAAATATTTTCAGCCGATTGGGTCGGTGTCAGGCCGTTTTCCTGATAAGAGGAAGAAATGGTCCCTCCGGTATTAATGAACAAAACCTTTTTCATATGCCAATGTTCCTTCCCGATTACATCTTCACTGTATTGTTCTTAGAATTTATCATGAATAAGTGTGATAAGCTACTTTGCAATGGAAAAGAATTTGGGATAAGAGGCGCCAAAAAAGCACGACAAACAAGCGCGGGCCTTCCTTCCTCCTGCGACTTGTCTAACGTGCTTTTTACTATAGGTGCAATAAGTCTACAGCGTTGTACATACCTATAACCCATCCACGTACTTTTTATGGGGATACAGGCTGATCCTGTGGCGCTCTCTGTACCAACGCTTTGCCCAGAAACTGCCGTGTCCGTTCTTCCTTCGGATTGGTGAAAAACTGCTCCACGGGTCCCTGCTCCACGATCACACCATGCTCCATCAGCACAACCCGATCCGCTACATCTCTCGCAAAACCAAGCTCATGCGTGACAATAATCATCGTATTGCCTTCACTCGCCACCTTTTGAATCACGGACAGCACTTCATCCACCAGTTCAGGATCAAGTGAGGATGTCGGTTCATCGAACAACAACACCTGCGGATTTAGTGCCAAAGCACGGGCAATCGCAACTCGCTGCTGCTGTCCACCCGAAAGCTGGGCAGGATAATAGGTCATACGATCCTTTAACCCGACCTTTTCCAAAATGCCTTCACTGATCTCCCTCGCCTGCTTACGATCCAGCTTTTTCACACTGGTCAGACCAATCATCACATTGTGGAGTGCATTCAAATTTTTAAACAACTGATATTGCTGAAATACCATTGCCGTTGCCATCCGTAGTCCGAGAATGTCCTTTTTTCCTGCCTTGGCGGCATCGACCTTTACACCGTCAATTTCAATGACACCACTGTTCGGCTGTTCCAAAAAATTAATGCTGCGCAGCAGCGTGGACTTCCCCGATCCGCTTGGGCCCAAGATCACCACAACTTCTCCCTTGCCTACCGTCAGGTCTATGCCCTTCAACACATGATGCTGTCCAAAATGCTTATGAATTTGATGAAGCTTGATCATGCTCTTACTCACTTCTTTCGTAAATTCGAATACGCTTCTCCAGCACGACAAGCCCGCGCTCAATAATAATGCACACCAACCAGTAAATCAGGGACACCGCAACATATACCTCAAAAAAAGCCAACGCCCGCGCGCCCATAATTTTAGCCTGTCCCATCATATCGACGACACCGATCATAAAAATAAAAGACGTATCCTTCACCGTACTGATCAGCGTGTTTCCCAAATTGGGCAAAGCCACCGTCAACGCCTGCGGCAATACAATTTTGAGCATAATTTGTGTTTGGCTCATGCCGATGGAATTAGCTGCCTCAAATTGTCCCCGGTCGACTGAATGAATCGCCGCCCGGAACGTCTCCGACAGATAACCCCCGAGATTTAGTGAAAATGACAACAATGCGAAAACCTCGGGTGGAATCACGTAGATATTTAATTGCTGTAAGAAACCGTATTCGCTCTGAAAATAATATAAAAACTTGGGTATTCCATAATATACGAGAAACAGCTGCACAATGAGCGGTGTTCCCCGGATGTAGGAGACATACAGCGTAGACAGTTGCGCCAAGACAGGCACCTTGTATATCCGAATTAACGCCGTTGCCAACCCGATAATCGTACCCAGCAGCATGGACAAAAATGCAATCCATAGCGTAACGGGTAGATACTCAACGATCCGGGGAAGGCTTTTCAGCATATAATCAAGGTCAAACAGCTTTTCCATAGGAACCTCACTTTACCCTTTACATTGTTGTTACTGCGGGATATATTCCCCACCTGTCCATTGTTCAGACAATTTTTCCAGTGTTCCGTCCGTTTTCAACTCTTTAATAATCGGGTCGATTTTAGCTTTCAGCTCTTCGCCCTGCTTATCCTTTTTGAACACCATATTGATATCATCCGTTTGCACAGGATCACCTATCGCTTCGACCTGCAAACCTTCCTTCTTGATCGTAGCAGCCGTCATGACTGGATCATTCACATAAGCGTCCACCCGGCCATTTTGTACGTCTTGAAGGTTATCGGACGAAGTGCCTGTATCATTGTATTTCAAAATAATTTTATTCCCATTCTTCGCATTATATTGTTCCAGCAATTGTGTGTAGGAATCGCCTACTGATGCGGCTACCTTCTTGCCTTCCAAATCCTTGAGAGAGTGTATATCCGTTCTGCCTTTTTTCACAACAATGACGGATTGTGCCTGAAAGTAGGATTCATCCGAGAACAAATATTTTTGCTCGCGCTCAGGATTTTTGGCGATTTCATCTGCTACGACCTGAATCTTGTTCGATTCCAGCGCCATGAAAATTCCGTCCCAGCCAGAAGGTACAAACTCAAACTTGTAGCCGTCCAGCTTCTTGTCGATCTCCTTGACTACTTCCACATCGTACCCGGTCAGCTCGTTTTTTTCATTCGTAAAAGCAAACGGAGGGTAGTCATTTTGTGTGCCGACATAGATTACCTTATCCCCCGATGCCGCATCCTTCGAGGAACATCCACTCAAGGCACCCGTTAATAACACAAGAGATAGGCCAATCGCTGCTACCAAAGCAGATTTCTTCATATATGACATCCCCTTTTTAATATCCAAGCAATTTACTATGATTTTATATTATAACGGGTTATTCAAATAATACAACAAGTAAAGTTCATTTCGATTATTTATCCATATGTTGCACAAAAAAAGGACCCTTGCGGGTCCACTGTTATCCATGAAGCGGAAAACGCTCTGCTGGATGTTCCGGCAAAATGGACGAGATCAACCGTCGTACAGCCGGATGAGCAGATTCAAAAATCTGATCCTTCTCATCACAGCGCTCAATCAATCTTCCCTGCTCCATCACAGCAATGCCATCACAGACGGCATATGCCGCCCGAATATCATGCGTGATGAACAGATATGACAATCCAAACGAAGATTTCAGTTCTCCCAGCAGGGATAAAATATGCATCTGGTGAACCATATCGAGGCTGCTGACGGACTCATCCAGCACGATCAGCTTTGGTTTGAGCGCAATCGCCCGTGCAATGTTGATCCGCTGTAATTGTCCGCCGCTGAATTGATGCGGATATTTAATCTGATCTTCCGGCTTGAGGCCGACCCGTTCCAGCAGGCTTTCGACCGTTCTTTTTTGTTCCTGCACCGATAACCGTTCGTAATTGTCCAATGGCTCACCAATAATCTGCCCGGCGGTCATTCGGGGATTTACAGCAGAGTAGCAGTCCTGAAATACGACCTGCATATCCCGTCGCAGTCCCCTGCGGACTTGGGGGCTCGCATTATAAATGTCCTGTCCCTGGAACAGCACCTGACCCTCCTGCGGCTTCTCCAGCCCCAGAATAACCTTGCCCAGCGTGCTTTTACCGGCTCCGCTGGTACCAAGTAAGCCTAGGCAAAACCCACTTTCTATAGTAAGCGAAACGTTAGCCAACACAGGAGGACGTGGTTCAGAGCGGCCCAGCCATTTGCGCCTTCCATAGCTATGAGTTACTTTCTTCACTTGTAGCATGCGCATTCGCTCCCCTTTTGAAAGTGTAACCGTCGAACAGGCGACTAACCACCTACCTGATTTATGCCCCGAATGGACAACTTGGGTCTGACATGCAGCAGCATTTTCGTATATTCATCCTGCGGGTGATCGAATAACTGATGGACCTCAGCCTGCTCAACAATACGACCCTGCTGCATGACAGCCACTTCATCCGCCAATTGGGAAATGACGCCCAGATCATGCGAGATCAGCAAAATGGACGTATTGTATTCCGTACGCAAGCGATCCAGCTCTCTTAGCACCTGTAGCTGATTGACCACATCGAGCGCCGTCGTTGGTTCATCGGCAATAACCACTGCTGGCCGCAGGCACATGGAAATGGCGATCATGACTCGTTGCAGCATCCCGCCGCTCAACTGAAACGAATACCGCTTCATCAGCTTGGCTGGATCGGGCAGATTCATATTTTCCAGAGCCGTTATGGCAAGTTCACGGGCCTGTCGTTTGGTTAATCCGGTGTGCGTGCGGACCGTTTCCATAAACTGAGCTCCGATCGTATACACTGGCGTAAAAGCGCTCATCGGGTTTTGCATAATAAACGCGATTTCCTTGCCCCGAATACGGCGCATCTCCTCGGCCACCATTCCGTTCAGCTCACGCCCGTTCAGACGGACACTACCTTCCACGTCCATCGTCTGGCGATCCAGCAGTTGGAGCAACGCTTTACAGGTTACCGTTTTGCCGCTTCCACTCTCGCCGACAAGACCCAGTACCTGTCCCTTTTTCAGCTCAAAATGAGTTGGCTCCAGCAGAGATACCGCCCCGGCACCGGTTTTGAGCTTCACCTGTAAGCCGCTGACCTCCAGCACCTTCTCCCTGTCGTCCATCGTTGTAACTCACTCCCGTTTTACTGACGTTTGGCAATTCCGTATCGGTCGGACAGCGCCTCCCCCAATATATTGAAGGCCATCACCACCACCAGAATCATAACCCCCGGATAGATCATTAATTCCGGATAACTGCGAATGTATCCCGTTCCCTCATGAATCATGGCTCCCCATTCGGGGGTCGGCGGCTGAATGCCTAGACCGAGGAACGACAACGCGGAAATATCCATGATCGCCCAGCCCATTTCCAGCGTACCAATGACCACAATCGGCCGCAGCACATTCGGAATAATATGCCGCCGGATAATGGCCCCTGAGGAGGACCCGCTAATCCTTGCAGCAGCTATAAAATTCCGTTCTTTCAGACTGACGACCATATTGCGGCACATTCTGGCATAATACACCCACTGCACCATCATCAAGGCAAGCAGCACCTGCATGAGGCCCGGTCCAAAAATACCGACAATGCCCAGCACAAGCACCAAATTCGGAAACGCCATAATGCCCTCGCAAAACCGCATCAGCACACTATCGACCCAGCCGCCCACATAACCTGCTAGCGACCCGACCACAACGCCGATGCTAAGCGAGGACAGGAAAATTAATGTCGCAAAGCCGAGAGAAATCCGCGCTCCATACAGCAACCGGGATAAATTGCACCGACCCAAATGATCGGTCCCCAGCCAGTATTCTTTCGAAGGTCCCTCCAGCTTGTGCAGTAAATTGACTTTAACCGGATCATGGGGAGCCAGCCAAGGAGCTAGCGCCATAATGATAAAAAGAGCAGCCAGTACGACAGAGCAGACCACGATTACCTTTTGACCTTTGAACATTGTACGCAACCTTATCATCACTGCTCTGCTCGTCCCTTCGATGAAATTCGGGGGTCCATATACAAATGCACCAGATCAACGAGCAAATTGCATACGATGAACAGGCATGCCGCCAAAAACACATAGCATTGTATGACGGGAATATCCCGGTTAAAAATCGCTTCCACAAAATAACGGCCAAACCCGGGCCATGAAAACACTTGCTCCACAATAATTGTTCCGGTCAGAAGCTTGCCCAGATTCATACCCATACTTGTAATCAGTGGGGCGATGGCAATTTTCAGTACATGCTTGAGCATGATCACCCGCTCACGAATTCCTCTAGTTCTGGCATACTGCACATACGTTTCCTGAAGCTGCTCCAACACACTGGAACGCAGCAGGCGCGTATATAAAGCAATCAGAACCAGCGACAGGGTCAACGTGGGCAACACCAGATGCTGCCACGTTCCTCGCCCCTCTACAGGGAGCCAATCCAATCGGACAGAGAAAAAGAAGATTAACAAATATCCCAGCCAGAACTGGGGTATAGATGCGCCAAAATATGAAATTCCTCGACTAAGCATGTCAATCCAGCCATTTTTACGCATCGCCGCCAGCACGCCCAGCGGAATACTCACCACAATAGATAGCACCATACTGCTCACAGCCAATTCAAAAGTGGCGGGCAGCCGAACCTTGACCTCATCCCACACTGGCTTGTTGGTCAGATACGAAGTACCAAAGTCCAATTGACTGATTCTTTGAAGTGTATGCATATACTGCGTCAGCAAAGGCTGATCCAGTCCGAACTCATGTCTTTTCTGCTCCAGAATCTCTGGAGTAGGATAAATATGAGCAGCCGTCAAATAGGCCTCGGCCGGATCAACTGGTGAAATATGAATCAGTGCAAAGGTAACGAGGGTGGCAAAGAGAACAATAGGAATGACCGCTACCATTCGCTTCCCGATATAGCTGATCATGAGTTGTCCTCCTATCCTGTAAACTACCGTTACCTATCGGCTTCAGCTACTTTCCGATTTCAATTCCCTCAAACGGATTTTCATCCCGATTAGCCGGGAATACAAAGTTTGTAATCTTTTTCTGGTACACTGCCGTTTTCTTAATATACGAAATAGGCACAATGGCAGATTGCTCCTGAAGCGTCTTCAGAATCGAAGCATACAGCTCTTGACGCTTGGTTTCATCTGTCGATGAGAGCGCTTCGTGTACTTGCTGATCCAGGTCTTTCTTCATCGGAAGGGCACTCAGCACCTCGGAAATTCCGAAGCTCTTCTTGGCAATGACATTAATAAAGGAATGCGGATCATAAGGCGCACCATAGTTGTACCAGAAGTACAGATCAAACTGGTTGGATCTAAGGCGCTTAATTTGAACCGTCAGCTCCAGTCCGGTCAGGTTCACTTTGACACCCAGTTCTCCCCATTCAGCCTGAATGGTTTCAGCCATCGCCTTTTGGATCGGATCAGTCTTATCAAAAATCAGCTCAAAATCCAGCTGTTGTCCGTCTTTTTCCCGTACTGTACCGCCTGCGGGCAGCTTCCAGCCAGCCTCATCCAGTAACGCTTTGGATTTTTCCACATCATAGCCAACAGGCTGTAAGTTTACATTCGTATACGGATAGTTTTTAGATAAAACCGTATCCGCTGTTTCCTCCAGCCCTGAAGTCACACCTTCCACCATTGCCTGCTTGTTAAAGCCATGCTGGAGTGCCAGACGTACCCGAAGGTCTGCCAGCTTGGGATTGGATGAGTTGAGTAGCAGGCTTCTTGTACCGACAGGCTCGGACAGCGTGGTAACATACTGATTCGTGTCGCGAAGCTGTTTGAAAGCATCCAGACTAATGACACCCTCTCCATAAATCAGATCCAAGTCGCCTTTTTCAAAGGCCATTACACGGGTTTCGCCATCGGGAATGATTTTTACCGTAATTTTATCCACCTTCGGTGCAGTACCCCAATAGTTCGGATTACGCTTAAAGGTTGCATATTCATCTTGCTTGTATTCATCTAGCATCCAAGGTCCTGTACCTACAGGGTTCTTGATTCCTTTGGACGTATCTCCATCATCCGGGAACCCAGCTTCACCCAGAAAACGGAACGGGCGAACGACAGACAAATCCTGAAGCACTGGGTAGTATGGCTCTTTGAGCGTCATTCGGAAGGTGCTGTCATCTACAGCTTCAGTTTTGTCGAGAACGCCTACTATACCAAGCCAGCTGTGCGTTTTCTCATTTTTCATAATAGCGTCAAAGTTCTTTTTGACAATGGCCGCATTAAATAGCGTTCCATCCGAAAATTTCACACCTGTGCGCAGCTTAAACGTATATATTTTGCCGTCCTTGGAAATAGTCCAGGATTCAGCCAAAGCAGGCTCCAGCTTACCTCCTTGCTTGTAGCTGACTAACGGCTCATAAATCATAGATTGTGCAAAAAGTTGGGAAGGATTGTATACGTGAGGATTCATCGTACCAATGTCACGCGGCCACGATAGTGTGATCGACTTTTCATTGGCAGCTCCGTCAGTTGAGGTGGATGCAGGTGTGTTCTCCTGCTTCGCGCAACCCAAAACAACGGATAATAAGAGGAGCGCCACCAACATAAGGGTGGCAGTCTTGCGGTGTCGAACGGACATCAATGTATTTCCCCTTTTCTATATATGTGATAATGATTATCATAATCATATTTAGAATAGGTACCACGTTCTATTTTGTCAACAATATTCGACAAGCAATCCTCTTATTTATTTTAAATTTGTATAATATTAAATTTATGGCTTAATTCTCCAACGCTTGAAACAGAGTACGCGTGTACTCATGCTGTAACAAGTCTTCATCCCATTCCTTAAATATTTCCACGATCTCCCCCTGAACCATGACGGCAACTCGGTCACAAAACTGGCGAGTAGATTGGAGATCGTGAGTAATGAATAGGTAGGACAACTGACGTTCCATCTGCATTCTCTTGAGCATGTCCAGTACAGAAGATTGCGTTGTCGTATCCAGATTGGCGATCGATTCATCGAACAAGATAATATCCGGCTCCACCGCCAACGCTCGGGCAATACATACCCGCTGTTTTTGCCCGCCACTCAGCTGTGCTGGGTATTTTTCCAGACTGTCAGCCTCCAATCCTACCGATTCCAATAGGGACAGACAAATATCCAGCGCCTGCGCTTTTCGCTCAGGAAAATAGTTGTGGATCGGCTCCATTAAAATATCTCGAATGGTCATACGAGGATGCAATGAGGAGGACGAATCCTGTGCAACCAACTGGATTCGCTTGTACAGCTGAACGTCCTTCGTCTTTTCGAAATGTATAGGCTGATGATCCAGCCAAATCTCCCCTGAGGTCAACGACTCCAGCCCTAGAATACATTGTGCCAGCGTGCTTTTGCCACTTCCACTTTCTCCAACCAATCCAAGACACTCCCCCTGCCGTAACTCCAGACTCACCTTCTTCACGGCCTGCTCGCTATCTTGCGTGCTGAACCAGCCTTTTCTCCGTTTGCGGACAGGGTATGCTTTGGTCACATTCTTCAATTCCAGCATCACTGGTGCATCCTTCCTTCCGGGCTCATCTCCAACACTCGATCTGCTATGCGGCTCATACCTTGGCGATCATGTGAAATCAACAATATGGTGAGATCAAAGTCTTCTCTCAATTGTTGCAGCAATGCCAAAACCTTGTCGCGGTTGATAACATCCAACGCCGTAGTAGGCTCATCGGCAATAAAAAGGCTTGGACCTGAGCTTAACATTGCAGCCAGCAGCACCCTTTGACACATGCCTCCGCTTAGTTCAAAAGGATATGACGACAAAATATGCTCAGGATCTGTAAACCCAACCTTGCGGAGCAGAGAGCGCAAATAGGCCTCCCGCACTGGAGTAGCGCCTCCTCTGGCTATCTCCATGGCACGGATCAGCATCTGCCGCATCCGTGGCAGCACGCTCAGCGGGTGGACTTGCTGCGGTGCAGTGTGGGATGGGGCAGCACCAGCGTGCCCCGACTCCATCTGGTCGTGCGGCATCCGACGCCGCCCGTGCAGTCTAAGCGTATCCATCAGCTGGGCGCGGACAGTCCGGATCGGATTCAACCCGCTCAGCGATTGTTGAATGAGCAGGGCAATATCCTCTCGGCGCAGCCTTTGCCAGCGCCGTTCCTGGAACGGGAGAATGTCTTCCCCGTTATAGTAGATACGCCCTTGCGTAACACCGATACCTGGCTCCAGCATGCCTGCGATTGCGTGTGCGGTCAGACTCTTGCCGCATCCGCTCGGTCCGGTCAGGGCCACAATCTCCCCTGAATATATGGAAAAGCTCACATCCCGCAGCAGTGGTTTGCTCCCACTTCCGCTTGCTCCTACGCCTGTGCGGCAGATTTCCAAATGTTCCACGTGTAACAACGGTTTTCGCCCTGCCACTTGTTCTATCGTATCCTTGCCCCCAAGGGCTATTTGATCTCCCACTATTTGGCCGCCCCCTTTTCCGAAAAGCGGTCGCCCAAAAGCTGGCAGGCAAGTACGAATAGCATAATCGCCAAGCCCGGGAAAATCATGACATGCGGAGCCACCTGAAAATATGAGGTTGCATCATGCAGCATCACGCCCCACTCTGGCTTGGGCGGCTGTACACCCAGTCCAAGAAAGGATAGCCCAGCGATCATCAGCACCACGCGTCCGATATCCCATACCGCATAAACCAACAACTGCGGCAACGCTTGTGGCAATACATAACGTCTCAGTATACGTACGTGTGAATTGCCGGATAAACGGGCATACCGAACGTAGTCCTCCTGACAGGCTTTTTGAACCAGACTACGGATATACCGGACATAGCCCGCCCACCGTACCGCAATAATCGCAAGGGTCATGTTAACAAAACCCGGGCCCAAAATGCCCACAATTGCCACCGTTAAAATAATATCAGGAAAAGCCAATACGCCATCGATTCCCCGCATGATCAGCTGATCCACGCGTCCGCGCACATAACCAATGAGCAACCCTATAGGCAGACTGAAGCACAGCGTAGCTACGGTAATTGCACATGCGATTAGCACGCTCGTCCGAATCCCGTAAATTAGCCGTGACAGCACATCCCGACCCAGATGATCCGTACCGAAAGGATATTTCCGACTGGGTGGTGCCAGACGGTTCAAAAGATCCACTTGAAGAGGATCATGAGGAGCGACCCATGGAGCCAATAACCCAAGCAGCACGATCAGACCAAAAAGTACGCCTCCTGCCAGCAAGCTCCCTTGAAAGGAAAGCCGTATCTTTTTCATTTTCAGCTTCCCCCTTAACGCAAACGTAGCCTCGGATCTATCGCCGTCTGGACCAAATCCACCAAACACTGAACACCTACTATTAAAAATACGGCAAAAATAACATATCCCTGAATCACCGGATAATCTCGCTGGGTAATCGCATCTATAAAATACTTACCTAACCCCGGCCATGAAAAAATGGTCTCGACGATGACATTACCTGCCAGCATAAATGATAGATTTGTACCTAGCAGTGTAATCATAGGCAGAACCGCATGCTTAAATATCTCAAAAAACAGGATATGCATACGTGAAAAGCCTCGAGCCTCCGCTGCTTTCACAAAATTCCGGTCACCCAGCTCCAGCATTTGAGCGCGCAGTACACGGGCTTGCACCGCTCCCAAACCTGCGCCAAGAGTCAGCGCTGGGAGCACTAGATGTGTCCAGTCCTCCCTTCCCATGGATGGGAGCCAGCCCAAGCGAACGGAGAATAGATAGATCAACAGAAAACCAAGCCAAAAAGAGGGAATCGACGATCCCAGCAGGGCAAACAGCCTGCCCAGACGATCCAGTGGGCCGCTGATTTTTAGCGAGGCAGCCAGTCCCAGCCCCAGCGTAAGCACCGTCATGACGGCAAAGCCCGCAGCAGCTAGCTCCACAGTAGCAGGCAGTCTGTTCCATAGTTCGGCTAGCACGGATTCCTTGGATACATACGAGGTGCCCCAATGCCCCGTGAACACATCTCGCAGCCAGTTCACATATTGAATATGAAGCGGCTCGTTTAAGCCCAGTTCCTGCCGTAGCGTCGTCAACGCCTCCTCAGAGGCAGGGACATTATGCGCGGTGAGCAAAATAGTAGCAGGGTCACCAGGAGCGAGTCGCATCAGTACAAAAGTCAGCGTGGATACAACGAATACAATGATGAGCAGCTGCGCCACACGTTCCAGTATAAAACGAATCATAGGATACGCAGCTCGTTATTCCGTAATATCAGATTGCGCTGTAATGTAGTAATACTCGATCGGATGGGGTGTAAAACCCTCCACCCCTTTTTTCACACCAAACACATTATCAGGATGCACAATGAACGACTGTGGCAAATCCGCATTGATGATATCCAGCGCTTGTAGTGTCACAGCATTACGCTGCGCTGTATCCTTCGCCAGCTTCAAGCTGTTAAGAATACTCTCTAGCGGTTTGGAACTATACTGGCTTACATTGGCTTCGCTTTTCGAAGAATAAAACATGTCCATAAAATATTGCGGCTCTCCTGTATGAGCAGTAAGCATACTGTACATAGCAAAATCCCAATCGTTTTTGGTCAACGCCTCGTCGATATTTTCCACCTTGCGAATCTTGACCTGGATTCCCTCTTTCAACAATTGGCTTTGGATGACCTCAGCCATAACGGAGAGCTCCGGACGCTGAGGGAAAGTCAGCAGTGTAACCTCGAACGGCTTGCCTTGCTTAGTCCATGTCCCTTGGGCGTCTTTCTGCCAGCCATCCTTCGTCAACAGCTGCTCTGCCGTTCCGTTCAGCGCTTTACGCTCAACTTTACCGAAGGGAAGAATGCTCGGGAACGGACTGCTTGCTTCCGTACCGAAGCCCCTCATGACGGCGCTCACAATCGATGTGCGTGGAATCAGGCTGTCCACCACCTTACGGTTCGCCGCATCCTTGAATACTGGCGATTCCATATTGTACACGATCATATGGGTGCGCAAGGAGGGAGCCGACAGCACTTGTAGCTTGTCGTTCTTTTTCAGTACCTCTGCGTTATCAACTGGAATATCCGTCGCCACGTCCACCTCGCCGGATTGCAGCGCCATCAGGCGCGAATTCCCATCCGTAATGAACTTCATCGTCGCTTCAGCCAGTCGTGCCTTCTCGCCCCAATATCCGTCATAACGCTCTACGACCAAGGATTGGTCCTTGTTGAATGCTTTGATTTTAAAGGCGCCTGTCATCGCTGGGTAACTCTGCTCATCTTTCATCGATGCCACATCCAGTACAATCGTCGATGGATCAGCTAGATTGGACACCAGCGCCGCGTTCGGCTGGTTTGTCGTGATTTTCAAAGCCAGCGGGCCGCTTACATCAATGGACTTCACATTCAGTAAATCCTTCGCCAGATGGCTTTTCTCGATAGAGCGCAGCAAAGACGCTTTTACACCTGCTGCATCCATACTCTTTCCATCATGAAAAGTGACTTTATCCTGCAAGCTGAACGTCCAAACTGTAGGACTATCCTGCTTCCACTCCTTTGCCAGCCAAGCCACAGGCTCCAGCTTTTCATTCAAACGTACCAGTGTCTCACCTGCACCGGATCGCATCACATCCCAGCTATTATCTCCGTGCGGGTCAACGCCTGACGGTTTCCATGTATACGCCATTACCAGCTTTTTATCTGTCGCTGTTTGTTGTGCTGACGCGTTTTCACCCTTGCCGGAGCTATCCGACGTCTTATTGCTGGCACATCCCGAAAGAGCCATAACTGCCAGCAACAGCATCACCCCTGTACATATCAACCATGAACGCCTGCTACGATTGCTAATCATTCAATGAATCCCCCTCTATCTTGTAAAATCATATAAACCTAACGCAAAACGCGAAAAAAGCATTCCGGACCACTTGATCAGCAGTCAGAAATGCTTTCATTATAAAATGTCAAAACTCACCTCGAAGCCAACTCCAAAAACATAGAAGGGATCGGATCGGTTTCAGACATTCCGTATGCAGCACGCCTAACCACCTCCCCAGCATCCCGTGGGTCTGACAGTGATGTCAAAACAGGCAGGTCTCCTGACTCCAGGCGCATCTTTCAGGCCTTCCCGGTTCTTCACAGTTCCAGTGGCTGTTCTGAAAGCTCCAGCAGTATCCTGCTGATGCCTGTATACAGTGGCGGGTCCGTGTCGGAATCTACCGAACTTCCCTTTTAAGTGAACACGCTCAACAACCATCTACATGGTCTCAACAAAACCTCGTACATAGAGTCGTCCGGCTCACACCTGTTTTCTTCCTTTATTTCTTTCCATTACGATCTTATTTTGTTGTCACAGGCTTGTCAATAAATGCTGCACAATATTTTAAATTTGAACGATGTGGCGAGAATGAAGGTGATGTCTATTCATTGCGTGCACGAAATGAACGTGCTAAAATTAGGTATATAGATAATCATCGTGTCCGTATACTAAAAAGAGTCTTCGCCGCGCCAACGGCAAAGACTCTAGGACTTGAAAGGCTGTGGATCACCACCACGGCGCGCTGCATAACTAAATGTTAATGCAAACGAAACCCACCGTTAGGGGCCAACCTAATTACGCGGTGGGTTTTCGCTTGTTCCGAAATTTTCGACGTAGCCAGCGATAAAGTTTACGAATACTAAACACCAGGCTTAGTAACGTAACCATCCAACGCAACACATCGTAGCACGACACAAGGTTGACCATCGGCTTCACCCCCTTTCGGGAAGCTGCACCGTGGTCCGAAAACATCCACCACTATTCAAAATCCATAAGGTAAATTATACCACGACCTCGCCCACTACTCTAGCAAATTCCTCTAGTAAATAAATCAACTTAAGAGTTAACTTTAGCGCCACTGCACAGTCGGATATAACTAAATTTCTCATCTTAGAAAGGATGTATCCTTTTGAAAACAAGCAGCTATCGCTTCTTTATAGTTTCCTTGCTCGCTCCAGCTCTGTTATCATCCTGCTCTCCATCCTCTACTCCATCAGCAGAATCAGTCCCATCCAAACAAGTCCAATCAGGGGAAAAGACAGCTCTAGCCGGACAGGGCCAATATCTATCCATGACCTATACAGAATATGTGAATGGGAAAAATACAGATAAAGGTATGGTTATGCGGGTCATGACGTATGACTTAAGCAGTAAAAAAATGACCAAACTGGCCGATGTTCCTTATACCTCTCAATACCCACTTTCCCTGGTGTCCTTACCTGATCACAAAATTTATTACTCTGCCGATGTGGATGATAAGGGAGACCAACTATTTTCGTACGACTTAAATTCAAAAAAAACTGAACAATTATCCGATAATTTATTTGCCATTAATCGTATAGTGCCAACTACTCCAGAAGGTCCACTTATACTAGCTGCAGTCAAAAAAGGAGAGCGTACACTTAAAACAATTTTCTACAATAAATCGACTCATACAATGCAGTTCTTGCATGATGAAAATCAGGATATGAATACTTGGTCTGTATCTTACAACTCCAGTAAAAACGCAACGTACATTTCCCAATTTTCCGAAAATGGCCGAGATAAACAAAGAGACATCGCAACCAAGAAACAGTCCACTATGCTCCCCCCGGACTACAAGGTTACAGAGATCAACAACGCCACTAAACAAGAGCGGTCTGTCATTACACTAAAGAACGAACAAATCTTATCAATGTCCAGCAGTAATGATCAGTTGCTCCTAGTAACTGCCCGTTTCATTAATCACGGCAACCCCGAGTATAGCCTTGTTGATATTGCGACTGGAAAACGCACCAAATTAGAGCTACCCATTTCATCCCGCAGCTTTATCTATATGTCCCCAGACGGCAAGGGGATCTACTATTTAGGCAGCGCCTCTCAGAAAAATCAGGAGGAAGGACGCGGCATGTACTATTATGACTTCACTTCGAAAATCCAAACCCCAATCTTCATTCAGGAAGAGGGTTTCATCAATAACTTCATGCTGCTTAATAAATAACCCATTCTGGGTAACTCCATGCCAAACAGCCGGAAAAGAGGCATACGTTCTCTCTCCGGCTATCTTATTTATTCCTAATCATCAAACCTTCTGTGGAACCTCCTGAACCGTCACGCTTTTGACCGAGTCCCCTTGTTTTCTCGTCAAAACGATGTTCAAGACAATCGCTGTAATCGAGCCTGAAACGATACCATTTTGCAACAGCATTTTGGCAAAGCTCGGCAGCTGGTCGAACATTTGTGGCAGAACGGCAGAGCCTAGGCCCACGGCAATACTGCATGCTGCGATCAGCAGATTGCTTTCCTTCCGCAGATCCACTTCTGACAGAATAGACATGCCTGATGCAGCGACCGAGCCGAACATGACGATCATCGCCCCGCCCAGCACAGCGTTAGGAATCACTGTCGTTAAAGCAGCCAGCTTAGGCAGCAAACCGAGAACAACCATGATACCGCCCGCAGCAAAAATAACGTTCCGCGATTTGACGCGTGTGAGTGAGATCAGACCCACATTTTGCGAGAAAGCTGTATAAGGAAACGCGTTAAAAATACCCCCAAGCATGATCGCAAGTCCCTCGGAACGCAGACCATTGACGATCTGCTTCTGCTCCACCTTCTGATCAATCGCTTTGCCTACTGCCAGATAAACGCCCGTAGACTCAACCATACTGACAATATTGACGATAATCATCGTACAAACTGCCATAATGCTAAACTCTGGCTTACCAAAATAAAACGGCTGTGCAACACTCACCCATGAGGCCTCCGCCACGGGAGCAAAATGCACCATTCCCATTCCATAAGCAACCACTGTGCCCGCGAACAAACCAATAAGCACGGAAATCGAGCGCAAAAAGCCTTTTGCCAACCGATTCACAAGCAGAATAACCAGTAGTGTGACTAACGCCAACAGTAAATTACGTGGCTGTCCAAAGTCCGAACTGCCCTGGCCCCCTGCTACATTGTTCATCGCCACCGGAATAAGGGATAGACCGATAATCGTAACGACCGAACCTGTAACCACCGTCGGGAAAAAGCGTAGCAGCTTGCCATACAACGGTGCTGCTAACACCACAAATATACCAGACAAAATAATGGCACCATACGCTGTCGCTAAATTTGAGGTCGAAGCAATCGCGATGATGGGCCCTACTGCCGTAAACGTACAGCCTAAAATGACAGGCAGTCTACTACCGAAAAAGCGTGTGCCCATAATCTGTAATAACGTAGCAATCCCGCAAGTGAACAGATCGGCAGCCACCAAATAAGCCATCTGGGCTGGCGTCAGGTGCAATGCTCCCCCTACAATTAGAGGTACAGCAATTGCTCCAGCGTACATCGCCATGACATGCTGGAAGCCCAGCGCGAATAACTTTTGTTTACTTAACATCCCACATTCTCCTTAACGGGAGGAATCACCACGCCAGCTTCCTCTATAAAATGAACCTCGCCTGGTGCCATGGAAGCGATACGCGCAAGAGAACGTACGGCAATGCCTCTTTGCTCCAACAGTCCACGGCCTTCCTGGAAGCTCTTCTCAATCACACAGCCAACCCCGGCCAGCTCCGCTCCTGCTTCCTTCACAATATCCGTAAGTCCGACCAATGCTGCGCCAGTAGCCAAAAAATCATCTACGATCAGCACATGGTCGCTGGCATGGAGATATTTTTGGGAAATACTCACCTGATAGGTTTCCTGCCGAGTGAACGAATGAACCTCTGCGAAGTATACCTGCTCATTCAGCGTGATTGCCTTCTTTTTCTTCGCATAAATGAACGGGACCCCCAAGGCAATAGCAGTAGCCATAGCAAATTGAATACCACTAGCTTCAATTGTAAGCACCTTGGTGATCGGAGCACTGCCGAAAAGGCGTGCAAACTCCTTACCAATCTCCAATGCTAATGCTGTATCTACCTGATGATTCAAAAATGAATCTACCTTTAGTACGGTATCAGATAAAATTTGTCCCTCTTGACGAATACGTTCCTCCAAAGCTTTCATTATGCGAGTATCGCTCCTTCTGTACTTTAAAATAGTATAAAACCTGCCAAAACCAAAAAAAGGACAGGCTCCCTTGAGTTGTTTCTCAAGTGAAGCCTGTCCTTGGGGTTGTAATCCCTGACGGATTGGCGCACAAATAAATGCCCGCATTCATCCAAAGCCGATGCGCTATCACTCATAGTCGGACGATTACAGTGGTCATCCGGTAGAAACTTCTGGGCCATATCCCCAATATTATACGAGTCATATGAAATTGATATCTTGTATACTACACCCTCTGGCGGGCGGTTTCAAGACTATTTTTCATACAGACAGCGGCATTTGGAGAACCTTCCACAATTGGAATATCGTAAATCAAGCCGACCTTTGTTCAAGGTATATATATTGTAAGGACTTTGCATAATCCTGATTGTAGAAAACAGATAAAAAACAAAAATACATGCAAAACAACATTTAATTTTAATTATAATTTTAGAAAACAAAAATAAAACCACAAATTATACTTCCGTTTATGTTGACTACAAAGAAAAACGGAAGTAGTATGGAGTTAGTTAAGAAAGCAAAAGGCAGACTTTCAGGCTGCCAGTATTTTATCCATGCAAGGAGATTGGGTATGAATAATTATCTTGCTGTTGATATTGGAGCTTCAAGCGGAAGGCTCGTAAGTGCAACTCTGCAAGGTGACCAGCTACACTTGCAAGAGCTTCACCGTTTCAACAACTCCTTTACCGAAAAAAACGGACACGATTACTGGAATATCGACGAACTATTGAATGAGATTATTCAGGGCTTGCAAAAAGCTAAACAGACGGGGATTCACTCCTGTACGCTCGGCATTGATACATGGGCTGTAGATTACGTGCTGCTTGATCAGAAAGGAAACCGCATTCATGAGGTATACGCTTACCGGGATGCACGTACCCTCCATGCGCCCGACAGGCTGCACCAGCTCATCAGTCGAGAGGCTGTGTATGAGAAAACAGGCATTCAGGAACTAAACTTTAATACCCTGTATCAACTGTTTGTCCATGATCGGGAACAGCTTGCCCAGGCGGATAAAATATTGATGGTCCCCGATTATCTGTACTATCGCCTGACAGGCATCATGATCAATGAAATGACGAATGCGTCCACGATGCAGCTTCTCAACGTGAACACACGAGAGTTTGATGAAGACCTGCTGTCCCTGCTCCAACTGCGACGCAATCAGTTTTCAGAGCTTGCCGAGTCTGGACGGGTTCTGGGTTCTCTTTTGCCGGAGCTTGTTCAAAAATACGATCTTCCGGACTGTCAGATCATTCTTGCTCCTACTCACGATACTGCATCGGCTGTTGCAGGTGTTCCGTCACAGCGGGAAGAATCTTGGGCTTATATTAGCAGCGGAACGTGGTCACTACTGGGAATGGAACGATCCCAAGCCTTGAATACCAAGGCAGCCATGCAGGCGAACTACACCAATGAGTGGGGCGCTTACGGTACGTACCGTTTTCTGAAAAATATTATGGGGTTATGGATGATTCAAGAGGTTAGAAGAGAGGGCGGTTCCGCACATAGCTTTGCTGAATTGGCCGAACTGGCTTCAGCAGAGACACCGTTTGTCAGTCTCGTCCTCTGTAACCAGTCATCCTTCTTAAACCCGGATAGTATGACCCTTGAAATCCAGCGATTCTGTGAAGAAACAGGCCAGCCCATCCCCAAGACGCCGGGTTCACTCGCCCGCTGTATTTTTGACAGTCTGGCCTTAAGCTACCGCGATGCCTTACACGAACTGCAACGTTTAACAGACGAAACGATTACCAGATTGTACATTGTCGGCGGAGGCGCTAACAACGAGTTACTATGTCAGCTAACAGCCGATCTCTTGGGAATTGAGGTTCAGGCAGGTCCTTCCGAATCTACGGCCATCGGCAATATTGTCGTGCAATTAATCAGCTCTGGTGTTCTTGAGGATCTCAAAGCTGCTGGCCGAACCATCGCCCGCTCCTTTCCGACTCGGCTATATGAGCCGAAATCGGTGGAAGGCTTGCAAGAACTCCTGGATCGCTGGGAGCGCCTCAAGATACAAGCAACATCCTCTATTCAGATATCTCAATAAAGGAGTAAAGCCATGAATGAAGCTATTGAAGCCAGTTATAACGAAGCGAAAAAGCTGTATGCCCGCCACGGTATTCAAGTTGACGACATTTTACGGAAGCTTTCACAAATCAAAATATCACTGCACTGCTGGCAGGGAGATGATGTTCAGGGATTTCTGTTCAAAGACAAACAGCTTAGCGGGGGGATTGCCGTAACGGGCAGCTACCCGGGCAGAGCAGGCACGCCGCATGAGTTGCGTCAGGATTTAGAAAAAGCTCTATCGCTTATTCCGGGTAAACACAAGGTCAATCTGCACGCAATCTATGCGGACACCACAGAACAAGTGGATCTGGATCAACTGGAGCCACGCCATTTTCAGAACTGGGTAGACTGGGCCAAACAGCAAGGGCTCGGGCTTGATTTTAATCCAACTTTGTTCTCCCATCCCAAAGCGGAAGACGGCTTCACACTGAGTCACAAGGATTCGGAAATCCGCGATTTCTGGATCACACACTGCAAAAAATCACGCAGGATTGCAGAGCATTTTGGCAAAGAACTCGGTCAGCCCTGTGTCACAAACCACTGGATGCCGGATGGCTATAAAGATACTCCGGTTGATCGGTTGGCTCCAAGAGAACGTCTGCGTGATGCGCTGGACGAAATTTTCAGCGAGGAAATCAGTGAGGAATACAACATCGATGCGGTTGAAAGCAAGCTGTTCGGCATCGGCTCAGAAAGCTATGTCGTGGGCTCACATGAATTCTATATGGGTTACGCCCTGACACGCGGTAAATCTATCTGTCTCGACGCTGGTCACTTCCATCCAACCGAAGTCATTTCGAACAAACTGTCCTCTGTGCTGATGTTCACCGATCAATTATTGCTCCATGTCAGCAGACCGGTTCGTTGGGACAGTGATCATGTCGTGACGATGGACGACGAATTGCTGGACATTGCCCGTGAGCTGGTTCGCGGTGAATTGCTTTCCCGAACCCATATCGGTCTTGATTTCTTTGATGGCAGTATCAATCATGTAGCAGCATGGGTCATCGGAACACGCAACACGATCAAAGCGCTGCTTCGCGCTATGCTCGAACCGATTGAAGCATTAAAGCAGGCGGAAGAGGAACGGGATTTCACCACTCGTCTTGCTCTGGTCGAAGAGTTTAAATCGTATCCGTTTGGTGCCATATGGGATTACTATTGCGCTCAAAACGGCGTTCCTGTTCGTGAGGAATGGCTGGCCGAAGTAAAAAACTATGAACAACAGGTACTGCTGAAACGGTAACTACTGCACTGATAATGCTTATATTCATATCATACAAAGGGAGAGATTATCCATGACTACTGTGCTGGAGAATCAAAAAGAACGCAAATCGGGACTGGATATCCCATTTGTTCGCGAGATGGCGGAAATTACACAAAACATGTGGAAATTCGGTTGGGATGAACGCAATGGAGGTAATGTAAGCTATATTCTGGATGAAGCTGAGGTTGCAAAATATATAGATATTCATCAGGTCATTCGGACGATTAAACCTGCTTTCCCAGTGAATGAACTGGCTGGTAAATATTTTATCGTCACCGGATCGGGAAAATATTTCAAAAACGTAATTGCCGATCCGGAAGCCAATTTAGGAGTTCTTCGTGTCTCGCAGGATGGCGAGCAATTGGAAGTCTTGTGGGGCCTCAAACACGGGGCGGCGCCTACCAGTGAGTTACCATCCCATTTTATGGGCCACATTGAGCGCTTGAAGGTCGATCCTAACCATCGTGTTGTGATTCATAATCATGCCACCCATGTTATTGCCATGACCTTCATTCATAGTCTGGACGAAAACCAATTCACCAAAACGCTGTGGGAAATGTGTACCGAATGTATTGTCGTCTTTCCAGACGGTATCGGTGTAATCCCTTGGATGGTACCGGGCTCCAGCGAAATCGGCCGCGAAACGGCTAAAAAAATGAAGGATCATCACGCTGTATTATGGCCTCATCATGGCATTTTCGGAACGGGCAGCTCCATTGATGAAGCGTTTGGCCTGATTGAAACGATTGAAAAAGCGGCGCAAATTTATATGCTCATTGCTCACCATGATATTCAGCAACGAATTACGGATCAGGAATTGGCCGATCTGGCGAAAGCCTTTAACGTTACTCCAAAAGAAGGAATACTGAACGTATAAATGTAGGTTAATCTCCATCTCAAACTACAGAACTTAAAAGGCTCCACGGCTCCTCTCAAACCGGCCATGGAGCCTTTGGCATACCTAGTTTTAATTATATAACCCTTAATTCCAATGAATTAACTTGTAATTATGCTTTCCTTTATATACAATAAAATCAAAATTCCCTTATCTCCACCAAAGGAGAGGTGACAAGTTATGAAAAGAGCAAAAAATGAAGATCACTTCGACATCGTGGAAGACCATTATTTCACAGCTACCGAATTGGAAAAGTCCAGCGCCATTTGGCCTGTCAGACTGGGTATGGATATTTCGAAAACAAGCTGCCATGTCGGTCCCAAGGCTGTTCCTTATTTTTATTTGATTTTTGTACTTGAAGGTCAGGCTGAGTTTATTTATAAGCAGCAGAATTACCGTGTCCAAAAGTCTGATTTATTCTGTTTTTTTCCGCATCTTGCCCATGAATATTACACCGATCAGGAGCACCCGTTGCAAAAGGTATGGATTGCCTTTGAGGGACCTAAATCCCTCGCGCTACTGGAGCGGATCGGAATTAATCCCTCTACGCCATTTATGGCTAACGCAGTGAGCGAGGAAATCCTTGAGCTTATCTCCAACCTGTTTTCCATCGTAAACGACAACAGACAGGGTAGCGATCTGGCCCGCTTGATTACACTGCATCAGATCTTCGAGGAGTTATCCCGCAACACATCTGACGTACTGCGCAACTTTGTATGCTCTGATTATTGGCTCCAGCAGGGGAAAGATTACATTGAAATGCATTATTGTGACCGTGTTACGATTGAGCAAATTGCCGAGCATGTAGGTGTGGATCGTGCGCATTTTTCACGTAAGTTCCATTCCACCTTCCTCATCTCTCCCGCCAAGTATTTGCAAAACCTCAAGATTAACGAAGCCAAAAGATTACTGGAGCAGACAACTTACAATTTGTCGATCATAGCCCAGTCCATCGGCTATACCGATATGTCCACCTTTTCCAAGGCATTTAAGAAAACAGCAGGGATTCCACCGCGTGAGTATCGCTTCCGACATCAGTCCCGGCAAGAGATTCGTACCGTCAACGCTTAGTCGGAATCCAGTAACGTTAAAGAGAGCCACAGTATACGGTGGCTCTCTTTTTATGACCTGATCCTAATTTCCACTTGGTTCTGAGCCCTTTCAACGCTATAATAGGCTTCAAACCAACAGGAAAGGTACGTGAAATCCATGCTGCGATTCAATGCGATACGTACGGGCTATCTGCTGGGCATCTCACTGATACTGGCCGCAATTATTTATTTTTTCGCCTCCAATTGGGGCGGACTGGATCGGACATCCAAGATTGTACTTGCTGCTGCGCTTATTGTTCTGTTCTATGGCTTGTCTTTTGTATTTGCACGGATACGTGCTGTTCCCGGCCAACAAGCTTTTCTGTCTAATATGTTTTTGGTGGCTGGCTGTATAGCCTTTGGCGTTTCCGTGGCATTGCTCGGTCAAATTTACAATTCCCATGCGGACAGCTACGGATTGTTTTTCATTTGGTCGGTGCCGGCTCTGCTACTTAGCTGGATTACTCGCTACAATCCCTTTTATATGCTGTCTTATGTACTGATTCAACTTGGTTTGTGGCTTTATTTTTACCCTACGATGCAAAGTGTGCCTTATAGCGAACTTCGATCATTGTCGATTGCCGGAGTGTTCGCACTGGTCAATCTGGTGTTGTTTCTATTGGCGTTCCTTCATCGTATACGCTCTGCTCCACTACAATATATGAGCTTTACTGTTTTTCATATAGCCATGTTAGCGATGACCAACTCTTTTGCATTTGATGGGTATGGGCTGGTCATGAATATACCGTATATCGCTGTGATTGCTTTAGGATTTTATATATTTATCAAGGTGCGACTGAATAAAACGCTACTGACCTTGAATGCATTGGCGCTCTCAGCGTTTGCTGTCTTTAAATTTATAGAGCTGGCAGAGGCGTACTCCTCATCTCTGTTTTTTGTGTTTGGTTTGATTTTTGTGGCGCTGCTGCTGACGGGTAACGTGTGGTTTTTCCGTTATTTGAATCGTTTGGGAAAAACACCGCCGGAAGCAGGGATAACGGACATTAGTACATCAAAGACTGAGACGACCGTTCCCGAGGAACATGGCAGTGAATGGATCAGCAAAACCGTATCCCGTGTAATCAAAGTGGTTGGAGTGCTGATCGGTAGTATATCTCTCATCGGATTGATTATGATTAGCACGAATGTAAACCACACCGAATATGTACTGTTGGTTGTGTCGTTGCTGCTTATGATTTCGATGATTGTCATACCGGAATCCAAGCTGGATTCGGTAATACGTTATACACTGCTGACCATCAGCTATATTACAGGCTTGGCGGCCATTCTATGGTCAGATCAGTCGTTGCTTTCGGTATTATTTCTGATCGTTTCCATCGCTGGATGGTTTCGCTCCAAGGGGAAAAGGCAGTTGTTTTTTGCCTACACCTTTGTAAACCTGAATCTGGCGACCATTTTATTTCAGCAGTATCAGGAGTGGGATGGTTGGAACTGGACCTATAAGTTCATCATTTTCTCTCTTTTCATCGTCAATGCCGTGTTATATGGGGTAAGTTACTTTAAATTCAAGACGGAGTTAAAAGAACATCTGCGGAATAGTTCATTATTTTTCAGCTTGTTGTTCCTTTTTTGGGCGACGTTTTTCGAGGATGTCATTCCATACTCTTATATGTTCATTAACATTTTTTATTTTGTTATCGTTACCGGGATGATCTTTGCCTTTGCCCGTCTGAAACAAAAATCGGAGACCCTCATGAGCGTTGTCTTCTGGTTTATTTTTATCGGCTTCAAATACTATGATTTATTGTGGACGCTACTGTATAAGTCTTTTACGTTGGCGCTTCTAGGGGTCATTGCACTCGGCTTGACCTGGTGGGCGGATCGGCGAATGGACCATAGCGGCAAAGCAGCATTTGATGCCGACCACCGCAGCTTTAGCTTCATGCGCTTAAGCCCGTTACTCATCGCTATTGTCATCGTGCTACAGCTGGGGATCATCGGCTATCAGACGGCGAGAAGTGAAACCCTGCTCGCCACAGGGGCTTCAATTAAGCTCAAACTGGCTCCTATAGACCCGCGCTCCCTGCTGCAAGGCGATTATGTGGCACTGAATTACGACATATCTACCCCGCCTTCCAAGACCCCTCTTCAGGAGGAGGAATGGAGCCGAGGCAAGGTCAAAGTCGTTCTCACACCAGATAGCCAAGGAGTATACGTCGCGGATCGCCTATATCAAGATGGTGAAAAACTTACCAGTCATGAGGTCGTTCTAAATGGACAATGGTATGGTTCTCGTATTCTGTACGGTATTGAGAATTATTTCATCCCTGAGGGAACCGGACGTACTGTAGAACAGAACGCACATTTTGCCCATATTCGGGTGAGCCGCAATGGGGACGCGCTGCTGGAACGTTTGGCAGAAAGCTGACCGGATCGGCGTAGGTAGTCAACAAAGCAGGCTGAACCAAGCTGCTCCATTGCTGGAGCACAACTTGGTTCAGCCTGCTTGTTCTTTTTCGGGCCATCGAGTTACCTCTTATAGATAACCTTTATCCCTACGCTACGCTTATCCTCGTTTATACATCTCTCGTCCATGATGCTATTTCCTCAATATCCAGCGGCTGAGTCCGGCAACAGCCGCCAATCAGACGAGCTCCCGCTTCATACCATTGGCGGGCACTTTGTCCAAATGTCTCTGTACAAGTGCTGCCGTGCCATGTCTTGCTGACCGGGTCATATTCCTCCCCCAGATTGGGATATACCACCACAGGCTTATCCGTGTGACTGCGTATTTCGTGAATAAGCGATGGAACGAAATTGGGCAAAGTGCAATTGATTCCTACAGCGGCCACTTGCTCATGCCCATTCAGCCACTCAGCACATGCAGCGGCAGACTCACCATTGCTGATATGCTGCCCATCCTTTGCGCTAAAGCTGATCCAGGCATACGTGCCTGGGAATTCCTTCAGCAATCGGGCGATGGCCTTGGCTTCAACCAGACAGGGTATCGTTTCACAAGCTAAAATATCTGCACCCGCCTCAATCAGAGCTTTCATACGCGGCCTGTGGAACTCCACTAGCTGTTCCTCGCTCAGCTTGTAATCGCCGCGATACTCTGACCCATCTGCCAAAAACGCCCCGTAAGGGCCAACAGAGGCCGCGACTAGCGGCTTGGGACGATGCCGCTGACTAGCAGTAGCCGTCACGTCAGCCCAAAACTCATCGCGTGCCTGCACAGCAATCCGCACCGATGATTGAATCAGTTCCAGCGCCTCATTTTCGCTTAGGCCCCGTTTAACATAGCCTTCAACGGTAGCCTGATAGCTCGCAGTAATCGCACAGTCTGCCCCAGCTTCAAAATAATCCCTATGTACACGCTTGATCGACTCCGGATGCTCATGGAGGATTTTAGCTGACCATAAGCTATCGTTCAGATCATGTCCATGACGCTCCAGTTCGGTCGCCATGGCGCCGTCCAGCACGATCAGCTGAAATTCGTCCAGTATATATTGTATCGGGTTCATGTGACCCCTCCTGCTCGTCTTTTCTATTTAACCCACTAATCAAGTAGGGTTTAATGATTTACATTATAGCACGGATGTTGATGAGCACTCACAAAGCCAATAAATAATCATTCCGTGAAGACGTGCCCTCTCGTTTCATTTACCATCTGATGTAACGTATAAATTTTTTAAATTAGTTTCATAAGTTAAATTAATTAGATATTGTTCTTTTTTTCACAAAGTCATTTTACTATAAAAGTGCAAACCAACACTTTGGCCAAAAGATCAGGGAATTGCATCGTCACATTCTGCATCGTCATTTATGTGAAAAAAGGTACAAGAGAGGGTTTTATCTATGTCTTTACTAGAAATGATTACAGCGACCTTAACAGATAACAAAATTCTCAGTTCTATCGCTTCCACCGTTTTTATTATCCTTCTTGGTTTCTTTTGCCGGAAGAAGGGGATTTTTAACGCAGCAGTAGGAAAGATGTTATCCAAGGTTGTTCTAACCGTGGCTCTACCAGCACTAGCCTTTAATTCTTTCATGCAGGATATTAATCCTACAATGTTAAAACAAGGCATGAATGTTTTAATATGGGGAGTTCTAATTTATATTATTCTCATCTTTATTTCTAAACCGTTCTTCCTGAGCTACAACAAGGATAAACAGGATGTTTTGCGGGTGTTAACCATTTTCGGTTCTACTACTTTTTTCGGAATTCCAATTGTCGGAGCCATTTACGGTCCTACCGGAGTGATGTACAGTTCCATTTTTAACATAGGGTACCGCATTTTCTTATACTCCTATGGCTATATCAAAATGAGCGGCTTGAAAATGGAGCTTAAAAATCTCAAAACCATGTTTTTGAATCCCATCGTTATCGCCACGTTTCTAGGCTTGTTTGTTTGGTTGTTTCAAGGTTATTTGCCACAGATGAGTGTAGCTACAGAGGATGGGGCCATTCAGCAGTTCGCCTTTCTAAGAATTGATCAAACCGCTGTCTGGCTGTTCAAGCCCATGACCTACCTAGCTGGACTAGCTTCTCCATTAGCCTGGTTATCGATTGGCTCGACATTGGGGGAGATCAGCTTCAAGTCGGCAGCTACTGATAAGACCTCTTGGTATTACAGCATAGTTAAGGTTTGGCTTGTTCCTATTGTTAACATCGTCTTGCTGGCTTTGTTGACTGTATCCCATATTCTGTCAGTCGATTCTGTCGCTTTAGCTACTATTGTCATCATGATGGCTACTCCTACAGCTACCGTAGCCGCAGCCTATGCCATCAGTTTTGATAAGGAAGCCATATTAACTTCTAATGCATCGCTTCTATCTACTATCACTTCTGTCGTCATGATTCCAGTGTGGATCATTACGCTCAATGTCATTGATAAAATTGGAATTTTCTAAATCAGGGGGAAAACAACATGTTAAAAATCATTTGCTATGGTGTCCGTTCTTATGAGAAACCCTATTTCCAGGATCTCAATAAATATAACTTCCAACTAACGCTAGTAGAAGAGTTGTTAACCACCAGCAATGCAGAATTGGCACAGCATCACGATGCCGTTTTGCTAAGAGGAAACTGTGCTGCCAATCGGGAAAATATCACAAAATTCAATGAATACGGCATTCAATATGTTTTCACCAGAACAGTCGGAATCAACCACATTGATTTGGATGCCTGCAGCGAATTCGGAATGAAGGTGGCACGCGTGCCATCCTACTCTCCGAATGCCATCGCCGAGCTCTCCCTAACTTTAGCAATGATGCTGTTCCGACACACCGCTTATATGACTACCAAAAGCTCGTTCAAAAATTTTATTGTGGATGAGCATACATTCAGCAAAGAGATCCATAACTGTAAAGTTGGGATTATCGGGGTTGGTCGCATTGGTCTGACGGAGGCCAAATTGTTTAAAGGATTGGGAGCCTCTGTTATTGGTTATGATGTGTACCAATCAGATGCGGCCAAGGAAGTCATTCCATTCACAACCTTGGATGAATTACTGGCAGAGAGTGATGTCGTTAGTGTGCACGTTCCTTATCTGCCGGGACAGAACGACAAAATGATTAACGCCAGCTTTTTGGCAAAAATGAAAAAGGGATCTATTCTTATCAATACATCACGTGGAGAATTACAAGATAACCAAGCCATTTTGGACGCTTTGCTCAGTAACCATCTGGAGGGCTTCGCTACGGATGTCTTCCCTAAAGAAGATGAATTATTCTTTAGAGCATTTGAACCATGGCAAATGCTCCCGGACCCAACGATCCAGAAGCTTGTGGAGCTGTATCCAAGAGTTTTGGTAACGCCTCATGCTGGCTCGAATACCGTTACGGCGTTATCCAACATGATTGAAACTAGCTACGACAACTTCCATGATATCGTTACAACTCATTCTTCGGATAACCTAGTCCCACTTCCTGTTCTCTCTATGAAATAATTAGGAAGCTCGGTACTCTTGTTGAACAAAAAAGAACCGCTATTTCCAGATTACATCGGAAATGGCGGTTCTTTTATATCAGGATTCAACTGATAGAGCATTAGCGGCCTGCCAACCTTGTGGTATTCTATCGATTCAACTAGAAAGCCATCGTCCACCAGGAACTGAATATATTTTTTTACCGTGATACGGGACAAGTCCACTTCTCTGGCTAATGTTTCAACCGAGAATGGTCCGTCCAGCTCTTGAATATTCTTCAGTATCGTGGTCATGGTCAGTTTGGACAAATTTTTAGATAGGTTTTTCGGTAGATTATGCGATGGATGTTCAACAGGTTTTTTCTTTTCCACACCCGCATGCTCTTCTTTATTAAAATAATGGTCAATAACAGCTTGATTAATTCCGTTCCCTTCCTCCATCACCGTGGCCAGACGCTGGATTTTCTCAACAGCCAGTCTAAAGCGTTCGAATGTAAAGGGCTTAATTAAATAGTCTGCAACACCATAAAAAACAGCTTCCTTCACCGTCTGAATATCTTTTGCAGCCGTAATTAAAATAACTGAAGCATGATACTGATGCTCCTGCATATGTGATAATAAAGTTAATCCGCTTTTTCCAGGTAAATAAACGTCCAGTAATACCAGATCCGGTGACCATTTTTGAAGGCAGTCCTGTGCTTTCTTGACGGTATCTGCCTTACATACAACATCCAAATTGTCCATGCGCTCGATAAACTGTTGATTGAGCTCAGCAACCATCGGATCATCCTCAACAATTAGAACTTTCATTCATTTGTCACCTCCAATGTACAGGGCAACTCTACATATATACTTGTTCCGAGACCCGGTTGGCTATCAAGCTCAATGATTCCTTGATGATTTTCCACCATGGTTTTAACCAGATTCAAGCCGTAGCCTCTGTCTTCTCCTTTGGTTGAAAAGCCATGCTCGAATATCCTTTTTTGCATCTCAAAATCAATCCCCATACCATTATCTTTCACTTTCAAAATGAATACATTTCCCTCATACTCATAATTCAATTTCAGCTCAATTTTGCCGGGTTCTTTTTTTTGTAAGATGGAATCTATGGCGTTGTCAAAAAAATTACCCAGGATGTGTATGACATCATGAACGATATCCTGCATCTCCACATTAGAGACATCCGAGCTTTCTGCAAGAAGAACCGAAATATTCTGTTCGCGTGCTTCATTGATTTTACCCATAATAAAACCTGCTAATGCCGGAACTTTAATTCTCTCAGTCAAAAAGCCTACCTCATCTTGATACCGGTGATTTAGCTGCTGAATATATTGACTGACCTCCGCATATTTCCTCATTTCAATCAGGCCGGATATTACGTGCATTTTGTTCATAAATTCATGGGTCTGTCCGCGAAGGGAGTTAATATAATATTTTGTACCACTTAACTGGTTGCTGAGATGGATCATCTCGGATTGGTCGCGCAGCGTTGCAACTGCCCCAAAAAACTCATTTTCAATATATATAGGGGTTACTGTCGCAATGACTTCTATACCATTCACATAAAATGAGCGATCCTTGATTTTCTTTTTATCATCAAACACTCTCTTGAAGAGCACGTTATAAAAGTTGGTATCTAGCTGCTCGCCAATCGGGGCTTTCATCTCTTGGTTTGCCAGTTGATACTTGGCCTGAGCTTCTTTGTTCATGAGCATAATTTTCTTGTCAGCCGAAATGGCTATAATTCCTTCAGCGACCTCATTTTCAATAATTTCTTTTTCACGCAATCGTGTCGCTATCTCTTGCGGCTCAAGCCCAAATAAAATCGTTTTGATTTTCTGAGCCAGAATGATCGCGCCCAGAACTCCACTAAAGAGCCCCAGCATCAGCCCCCCAAAAATGGTATACTGCGCCTGCATCAAATCATGATTTAGGGTTCTCATGGTCAGCCCTACACATACAATGCCAATGACCTCATGCTGTTGATTAAATATCGGCGTAAAATATCGGTAACCTTTGCCCAAAATACCTATATTCTCAGAAAAATGTCCCTGACCGGATAGCGCTCTTCTGGCATCATTCAAATCAGAGAACGGTTTGCCAACCATCGTTGCATCCGGATGAGATAGCCGAATTAAATCGTGATTCAAAATGACAACGAAATCCACATTAACGTTGTGCATGACTCCAAGCGAGTAGTCTTGGATCTGCTTCACAGGAACTCCCTGCTCAACATTACGAATAACATCGTTGTCACTGGCAACCATCTTGGCAATACCCGAAAGTTTTTCCTTCGTATTATCAAAATGCTTGTTAATCACGAAATTACGAATGAGAAGCAAGGATATAATTAAAGAAATAATGATAACTAAAACAACCAAAATAATAATCATGAATTGTAGCGAAACCTTGAATTGTCGTCTCGGTTTCGACTTACTTTTTAATCGCAACCCCATCACCTAGCTTTTTTGTTAAGCTCTCCATTAGGAATAAGAGCCTATCTCTCTGACCCTATATTCCCTTGATATTCGACATCGTTTGACAATTTCCTTCTTATTCTGCAAGCTCTGCGCGCTTCAGAAACAAGGTGCGAACGACCAGGCGTCCGAGGAAGCCATTCATCGGCTGGAAAATCAAATTTCGTTCATCTTGAACAAGTGCGATATTAACCACTAGTTGATGCTTGGCTATTTCAGTAAAATAAATAAAACCGACTTGTCTTTTAAAGACAAGCCGGTTCTATATGAATTAGTGTATGCAAAAAGGTTCCAAATTCACAAAATTCCCCGTATCTCATCCAATGACTGCACCTTTTCCCGCTGCATCCATTGTTCAAGGCCATGTACCAGCTCAGCCCCTGCATGTAAATGAACAAAATTGTACGTTCCCACCTGAATGGCAGCGGCCCCTGCCATGGTGAATTCAATAATATCCTCCACCGAGCTAATCCCGCCCATCCCGATCACCGGAATCGACACCGCCTGTGCCACCTGGTGAACCATGCGCAAGGCAATCGGTTTAATTGCCGGGCCGGAAAGACCAGCATACGTGTTGGCGAAGACACTGCGACGCCGGCGTATATCTATTTTCATTGCAGAAAATGTATTGATCAGCGAAACTCCGTCTGCGCCTTCTTCCTCGCACATAACCGCCATCTGTGTGATGTTCTCTGCGTTTGGAGACAATTTGACGACCAACGGAAGCGCCGTCACATTGCGCACCTGGCGCACAACCTCCCGCGCTACCTCCGTCTGGATACCAAATTGCATTCCACCCTGCTTCACATTGGGACATGAAATGTTCAATTCCAGCATATCAACGCCTCTGCGGTTCATTGTGCGACGCTTTTGCGCGTTTTCCGTAATCATCGCTACGGCCTGAACGTATTCCTCCAGATTGGAGCCGCCCACATTGGCAATAACAGCCGTGTTCCAGCGTGTCATGTCATCCAGCTCATCCTTCAAAAAGGCGGCAACACCCGGATTCTCCAGCCCCACACTATTGAGCATGCCCGATGCTGTCTCATGTATTCGTGATCCCGTATTACCAGCCTTCGGATGCAGGGTCAGTCCCTTGCCGACGATACCACCCAATAATTCAGGAGAATAAAATTCCGCATACTCACGTCCGAATCCAAACGTACCGGAAGCCATGATGATCGGGTTCTTGAATGGTACACCCGCAATATTACACACCATGGAGATCATCAAACTCCACCTCCTCCACCGGGAATACAGGCCCTTCTTTACATACCCTTCGATTGCCTCCACGGGTACGCATCGTACAGCCCAAACATGCGCCAATACCACAGGCCATGTGTCTTTCAGTTGAAATATATAAACGGGATGACGTATCCACCGTTTTCATGGCGAGTGCTTGCAACATCGGAGTTGGCCCGCAGGAGAACATATTTGCATAAAGCGTCGGATCGACCTGTTCGACGATGCTTCCCCCTACCTTGACCTGCACAGATGCCGCCACAGCTTCGAACGCTTCAACCCCAAAGGCTTGCTGTGCAAACCCCAAATAAACGTGCGCATGCGGGTAATACTTTGCAGCCAACAGCAACGGAGCTGTACCCATGCCACCGCCGATCAAAGCCAAACTACCCTCTACCTGCGGAAATCCGTTTCCGAAAGGTCCTTCTAAATGAATCTCCTGACCAGGCTGTAATTGGGAAAACAAATTTGTCCCCTCTCCAACAACCCGGTACAAAAAGGAAATACTCTCTTCCCCGATATCATAAATGCTGATGGGTCTGGGCAGCAGTGGGTAACCTGTCCCGCTGCGCAGCATGTAAAACTGCCCCATGTTCCCTTTAAACTTTCCCTCTATTTTCATCACATAAATGCCCGGAACGAGCGCCACATTCGAAATTACGTTAGCCATATAACCCCTCCACTAACCACTCACTATAACGTAAAAGCAGCAACTATTACGTGACTATTTTCACATTTTCGGGTAACGTTTCGCCCTGCGGCTCGTGATATAAAAAAGCGTACTCCTGTTAGAGAGTACGCTTGTGTATTTAACTAATGGCTTCGCGCTCCGCATTGCGGCTACCCTTGGCATCCTTGCGGATTTGCTTGCTGCGTAGCTGCCCGCAGGCCGCGTCAATATCGACTCCATGCTCCAGCCGAACACTACAGCTAATGCCTTGTTTTTTCAGAACATCATAGAAGCCAGTAATCGACTCCGACTCACTCCGCTGGTATTGGCTATGCTCATCCACCGGATTGTACGGAATCAGGTTTACATTGGCCAGATTACGGCGATGGCCCACCAGCTCAGCCAGTTCGAGCGCGTGCTCCTTACCGTCATTAACATCCTTCAGCAAGATGTACTCCAGCGTAATCCGACGATTTGTTTTGTCCAAATAATAATCAATCGCCTGCATGAGTTTCTCAATCGGAATCGCCCGGTTGATCTTCATAATGCGAGTACGAATCTCATTATTCGGAGCGTGGAGGGAGATCGCCAAATTGACATGCAGGTCGGAATCTGCAAATTCAATGATTTTATCAGCCAGTCCACTTGTGGAAACGGTAATATGCCGTGGCCCAATCGCTAGCCCTTTGTGATCCTTAATGACCCGAATGAAATCGGACAGGTTCACGAAGTTATCAAACGGTTCGCCAATTCCCATCACAACAACGTGACTGACCTGGTCGCCCGGTCGTTCCTGATCCAGATACAGCTGGACCTTCATAATTTGCTCTACAATTTCACCGCTGGACAGGTCACGGCTCTTCTTCAACAATCCGCTCGCACAGAAGCTGCACCCAATGTTACATCCTACCTGCGTAGTCACACATACAGATAAACCAAACTTATGCCGCATCAATACTGTCTCAATCAAATTACCATCCTGAAGCCGGAACAAGAACTTGACCGTCCCGTCTGCTGACTGTTGCTTCACGTGTTCTTCAAGTGTTTCAATGGAAAAATGCTCGGCCAACAGGCGAGTACAATCCTCATGAACCTCTGCCATCGCTGCAAAATCAGTAACCCGCTTCCGGTACAATGCGTCCCATACCTGCAATGCCCGGGATTTCTTATGTCCATGCTCGATGAGCCATGCTGTCAATTGATCTAGCGTTAATCCATAAATGGATTCTTTTTTCATGTTCGATCCTCTTTTCAAAACATTCAAATTCGTCTTCCTCTATATGAAACTAAGCACGCACCATTCGTCTCAACCATCATTGCATCATAGCATGTTTAAGCAATCTGCGCTATTTAAACGCCTCTTCCATTGTCCCAAATTTTAATTATGAACACAAGGGGGCAGGCACATGGTTTCTCCAAAATTTTAGCGTGAAATTATATCTTGAAACAAAGTACAAGCCACATTAAACTAGGCGACAGAACCTGTTCGATAAGAGCACGCAAAGACAGGATTACAGATACTCCTAATGATATGATTACAACTAAGGAAGGTGATGCGGTTGGAATGGTTGCTTCGGATCAAGAACGCACTGGATCTGATGGAAGAGAGAATGCAGCAGTCACTCGATATCGATGAAATTGCAAAGGCAGCCTACTCGTCTCCTTTCCATTTTCAGCGTATGTTTCATATGCTAACCGGCGTTACGGTTGCAGAATATGTGCGCAAACGTCGATTGACCTTGGCTGCTCAGGAATTGAGTCTTTCTTCCGCCAAGGTGCTGGATGTAGCGTTCAAATACGGATATGATTCCCCCGAATCTTTTTCTAAAGCGTTCCGAAGGGTACACGGTATTTCGCCCTCTGAGGCCAGAAGCCCTGGGGTAAACCTGAAAGCCTTTCCACGTATCACCTTCCATTTATCGTTGAAGGGAGATCAGGAAATGGATTACAAAATTATAGAGAAGGCGGCCTTTACGGTCATTGGCAAGTCCATTCAAGTCACCACTAAGAACGGCGATAATCTTCGAGAAATCCCAAAATTCTGGAACGAACTGAATGCGGATGGTACATCGGATCAGATTCATGCCTTGGGAACAGGCGACGACATCCTCGGTATTTGTTTGGATTTCAAACATGGAGAAGAGAAATTCACGTACCTGATTGCCGCAGAAGGCAGCGAAGACGTAGCGACCGCGAATGGGCTGGAATCCAGAACCATTCCGGCTTCAACCTGGGCAGTATTTACATCCATCGGCCCTATGCCTCACTCGATCCAAAAGGTATGGCAAAGAATTTTTCAGGAATGGTTCCCTGCCAGTAATTATGAGCATTCAGGCGGCCCGGAACTGGAAGTGTATACTATGGGCGATTCACATGCTGAAGACTACCGAAGTGAAGTTTGGATTCCGATTAAGAAAAAGTAAACAACGAACCGACTGCCTATTGCAGTCGGTTTTATACCGTACTGTATTTACATCAGAAGGTGACAGAAAACACAATTCCCTGCATACTCGCTACTCTAGCTTAATGCTCCCAGGCAACTCCCCAAGCTCCTGCTTCAACACAGAGTATAGGCTTGAACCTGCCGGCTTTAGCGGATAGTCTGTTGCTTTGCAAAGAAGGCCGAAGGTCATATCGATCAGGCTGCCGCTTAATTCCCTCACCGCTGTTCCTGCTGGGACAGAACTGACCAGAATTTGTGGCACAAGTGCAATACCTAAATCGCTCTCCACATAAAATTTCAGAGCCGTCATGCTGCCAATTTCCATCGTGTTTAATATGGTTATTCCATATTCCTTCATGACCATTTCAAGTTTGCGACGATATGGACAGGTGGCCGACGTAATAAGCAACCGCTGCCCCTGTAAATCCTCCGGCCCAATCTTTTCTTTTTGCGCAAGCGGGTGATTTTCAGGCATCAATACTACAAATCTCTCCCTAAATAAAGGTTCAAAATATAGCTCTGTGCCCAAATCCGGTGCGGAGCACAGCGCTAAATCAATATCCCCCTTGAGAACACGCTCGCTTAGAGTAGGGGTATTCCCAAACTCAACAGAAACCCGAATGTTCGGATAATGGGTTAAGAATCGTTTTAAAATTTCTGGTAGTCGGTAACTGGCAGTCGGTTCGGTCACTCCTATACGAAGGTCGCCTGCGGTTCCTCTTTGCAGATTGTCCATATTTTCCTGCAATTGCTCCATATCCTTTACAATATGTAGACTTTGCTCGTAAAACATCCTGCCCGCTTCAGTTAACTTTATTTTCTTGCCCCGTTCGATCAGTTGAATTCCCATATCGGACTCCAGCTTCTGTATTTGCATCGTCACAGTAGATTGTGCATAATTCAACTCTTCCGCTGCACGAATAAAACTCCCGTAATTCACAATCATTTGAAATGTTTTGAGTGTTTTAATGTCCATTCTCAAACTCCTATATGCACAATTAATTCAATTTTATTGAATTGTAAATTCAGTTAATTCAATTATACAGAACACAATACATCTTCTACAATGATACATATCAGATCATATTATTTTTCAGACGCAAAATGAACTGGATGGGAAGGAGCGAATATATATGGATTTACATCAAAAAGTAGCACTGGTTACAGGTGGAGGTACAGGAATTGGGAGAGCCGTATGTATGGCCTTGGCAGATCGAAAAGCTACGGTAGTCGTAAACTATTCCCGCTCTAAAAACGATGCTGAGGAAACTGTACGTATGATCCTTGAAAAAGGCGGACGTGCTATCGCATTACAGGCAGATGTTTCCCGAGATCAGGAAGTTCGAATTATGGTTGACCAGATTGTCCATCAATTCGGTACGATTGATATACTTGTGAATAACGCTAGCATTACACATCACATTCCTATGGATGATCTGGAGGCAGCCACGGAAGAGGTATGGGATGATCTATTTGATGTAAATGTAAAAGGCATGTTTTACTGCGCCAGAGCCGTAGCTCCTTTTATGAAGCGTAGTAAACAAGGAGCTATCGTCAATCTGGGAAGTATAGCAGGACAAACAGGGCTAGGTTCCTCTCTTCCCTATGCGGTATCCAAAGCGGCCGTCCACGGGCTGACCAAATCTTTAGCACGAGCACTGGCACCGGATATTCGAGTCAATTGCATCGTGCCGGGAGCCGTAGCGACAAGATGGTGGGCAGGCAGGGAAGAACAAATGAAGCAACTGTTTCCTCATTTGCTCCTACAGCACATTTCCACGCCCGAGGATATTGCTAGCATGATCTGCTCTGCTTTGGAACAGGAAGCCATGACAGGCCAGACTATTACGGTGGACAGCGGACAAACGCTGTAAAAATACTGGGATTTCTGCGTAAAAACAAGCCGCCTTCTCAGACAGAAGGCGGCTTTTGAGCTATCGTATACCGTCGTTGACTACGTTTTTTAGCTTAGAGATACCGCAATTCGTGTACCTTTCACGAATTTAACAAATAAGTACCGAACAAGCGGCCCTACAATTAAGAGCTGCAGAGGGAAAGCAAAAATAAAATTCTTGCAAACTAAAGACAAGTAATTTTTAAATAATGAGTCTCCCGAAAGACCATTAAAAAAGTAAGCTGTCCCCAATCCATAAAGTGACATACAGAGAACCATTCCAATGACCATACAGCATGAGAGGGATAGAATCACAAATACCTTTTTAGTTTTGTCGTATGGTAATGAGAAGGCTATTTTCTTTGCTAGTGGACCGACAATAAATAATTCCAATACGAAAGCAATGATAAAACATAAAATAAATTGCAGAAACATTACTTTTAGAGATATTGTGCCAATCAAGTCATTTGTATATAGATTATAAAATGTCATGAATACGACCATCCCCAAGCACATCATTAAACCAAAATAAAAATCTTCTTTCTTCGTTGTTGGCAATTCCATCATCCCTTCCGTGTACCTTGGTAATTATATAAATAGTCAAAACCTCCACATAAGTGAACTTTCTGTGAACTTTATAGTAAGCGCTTCCTTTTTTGTATATAAGAAATAGGCATCGTTCAGCTCAACGATACCTTGGAATACTGCGTCATGTCCCTCAATGATCTGCTTTTAAATCTAAGCCAAATCTCTTCAGCTCAATAAAAACACCTTCCAGTCGCTTCCCTTTTTCCGTTAACGAATATTCAACACGCGGGGGAACCTCGGCATATACCTTTCTTTCTAACAGACCGTTATCTTCAAGTTCCTTCAGGCGTAGGGAAAGCGTTTTGGGGCTAATCCCCTTCATGGATTTTTGAAGTTGGCTGAATCTCAGTGTTCCTTCGATAAGAAGGTCGCGGATGATTAAAAAAGTCCATTTCGTTCCGATCAAATAAAGTGTTTGGGCAATAGGACACGGCTTACCTGGTATTCCTTTGGTCAATTCAATAGGTTCTTGGGCGTGCATAGGAACTCCTCCAAAAATATCTGTTAAACCCAATGGTATCACAATAGTTCCATTTAGGAAACTATATGAATTAAATATCACTACTTCCCTAAATAAACTTACTACATATACAATATCGGTGTAGCAAGTCATGTTTTCTCTAATACGAGGAGGTGAAGAGATGAAAAATATACTAATCATTAACGGTCATCAAAAATATGATTCGTCTGAAGGGAAATTGAACCGAACATTGATGGACAATATGGTGCGTCTCTTAAGTGAAGAGAACAAAATCAAAACAACGTCTGTTCAAAATGGCTATACCCTCAGCGAAGAACAAGAAAAATTTTTATGGGCGGATGTAGTCATTTACCAAACCCCTATCTATTGGTTCAGCGTTCCTGGATTATTAAAGACTTATATGGATGAAGTCTATGCTTACGGTGTATTCTTCACGGGTGCTCATGAATATGGTAGCGGAGGTTTATTAACCGACAAGAAATATATGTTCTCCACGACTTGGAACGCTCCAGAAAAAGCTTTTAATGATCCAACTCAATTTTTTAATGGCGCTAGTCTAGAAGCCGCACTCAGGCATTTGCATTCTGCACATGCATTTCTCGGTATGGAGCCTTTGAAAAGCTTTGCATGCTACGATGTTATTAAAAATCCAAATATACCTAAATTTATTGCTGATCTCGATATACATCTACAAGCCGTATTACATGATTAACAAATCCAGATGAACACTAGGAGGGAATCCATTTGCAAAACCAAAAGATTGTCATTATTGGTGGAAGCTCAGGTATTGGTTTAGAAACAGCTAAGCAAGTCATTTCGCTTGGAGCGGAAGTGGTAATCGCCAGCCGCTCGGAGGATAAATTGCACAAGGCCAAAGAAATGCTGGGCTCTCGTGCTGCAATATATGTGCTAGACACGTCAGATGAGCAGCAGGTAAAATCTTTCTTTGAAAAAGTCGGCCCCTATGACCATCTTATCGTTAGCGCGGCAGAAACCTCAGGTGGGTCATTCCTTCAGTTGGAGACGGATCAAGCCCGCAAGCTATTCGAAAACAAATTTTGGGGCCAGTATTATGCAGCTAAATACGGAGCTTCTCAACTTTCAACCGAGGGTTCCATTACCTTATTTTCAGGAGTGGTGGCATACAAGCCGATGATTGGCTCCTCTGCGCTCGGTGCTGTGAATGCAGCGGTTTCGAATCTTGGTCAAACCTTGGCGTTAGAGCTTGCTCCCATCCGCGTGAATGTCGTCTCACCCGGCATTATTGATACACCTTCACGCAGCAAAATGCCTGAAAATACGCGCAATCAATTCTATGATACGATCGCGCATAAGCTTCCTGTGAAGCGAGTTGGACTTGCCGAGGATGTTGCACGAGGTGTAATTTATTTGATTCAAAATCAGTTTGTGACCGGAACAGTCCTTCATGTGGATGGCGGACACATTTTAACATAAAAGCTTCGTCTTAAATCCGTCAGTCATTTAACAAAAAAACGAAGAACGCTCCCGCATCTTTGCTTGGGCGTTCTCCTCTTTTCTTATCAATGAATGATTTCACAAACTTTATCCTAGTGATGAATACGACGTTTGTTTCTCAAAATGTTGCGAATCATCTTGTGATTGGGGAGCTGCCTGAACAACATATGTCCGGGATGCGGATTGGCCTCGATAATCCAGATTTGACCGCTCTTTTCAATAGCAAGATCGATGCCCAGCTCGCGAACCGGATGATTTGTATCTATCGTGTCGGCAATGATTCTAGAAAGCTCGGTGATCTGGTCCAGAATCTCTTTCATTTTTGTTCTGTCATTTTTAAAGACCCTTAAAAGCACTTTGGACAACGGCGCCGCATGTCCTCCCTTCCGATAGTTGGTAACGACTTTTCGAGGTGCAGCGACACGGCCGGTTATTCCTGAAATGACCCATTCCGATTCCGGCTTCTGCATATACACTCTGGCATCAAAAATGGAACCTTTGTACTTGGCTAACTTAAGTCCTTGCTGTACCAAATAACGGCGATGAGGTCTCCGATAGGTTCTAACTGCTCTTCTTACGGCGTGGGATCTAACGACTCTGCGACTGGAGCCACAACGAATCTCATATTTCCTCCCCAGCTTTTTCGCACGTATGATGCCAGTTCCTCCACTCCCATAATTAGGCTTGATGAAGACTGTGCGATAGGTATCCAGCATCCGTAAAGTCCTTGCATTACTGATCCAGCGGGTTTCGGGCAAGTGAGAACGTAAAATGGGATGTTGTCGCATTTCCTTGTATTGAATCATCTTTCCAATGGGCACGAATATCCCTCGATTCTGTTGGGTTTTTGCACACATTACATGAATATGCATCTATATTCTATCTTGGTAACGGCGAATGCCACAGTTTGCTATGAAAGAGGCAAATCTCCTACTTTCTTTAAGGCGAGTCTTCTTTGATTTCAAGAGAGAAATGAACAAAGTGTTCTTTGCATGACGAAGTTATTGCAAATACCTATAAAGTTGATTCCAATAATATATTAGACCAATAATAATTCTGGATATATGATGTATTAAAAAATAACGTGAGGAGGAACGTTAATATGTCTATTTATGATTTTCAGGCAACCTCAATTAACGGGAAACCGATTGAATTCTCAGACTACAGAGGAAAGGTTCTCCTCATTGTAAACACAGCCAGCAAGTGTAGCTTCTCCAGTCAATTCGCTGATCTGCAGAGGCTCTACGAAAGACGGAGGGAACAAGGTTTTGAAATCCTTGCGTTTCCTTGTAACCAATTCAATGAAAAAGAGCCGGGTAGCCATTCGGAGGTTCAGGGAATCTGTCAAATGAACCATGGAGTAACCTTCCCGCTATTTGAGAAGACGGATGTAAGAGGCTCATCTCCTCATCCTTTATTTCAATATCTGACCCAACAGGCACCGTTTCAAGGCTTCGATACCCAGACCAAAGACGGTCAATGGATGGAGGATTTCCTGCGGGATAAGTATCCAGAAATATACGCTGGCGACGGTATCAAGTGGAACTTTTCTAAATTCTTGGTCGATCGCGATGGCCATGTAAAAGGAAGGTTTGAAGTAACAACCGAGCCCTGTGCCATTGATCCTGTCATCGAATCGCTATTGTAATTTTTCCGTTCACTTCTTTGGATTCTTTAAAAAAAGAGTATCAAATGACAAAAATGAATATTTGTCATTTGATACTCTTTGTGTTATCCTGACTTCAAGGAGGTGACTCACACGGCACTTGACCGTGTCCCTATGGAAAAATCCTCAGATGTGCTAACCAAGGAACAGATTCTCATCGCTACAGAAGACACCCTTAGACGTTTTGGTGTAGCCAAAACTTCCGTGACCGATGTTGCCAAAGTACTGGGAGTAAGTCATGGCACCATTTACCGACACTTTAAAAGTAAGGCCGAGCTTCTTGAAGGCGTGACCGAAAAATGGCTGAATGAAAAGATTATTGGCCCGTTAACGGAGGTCTGTCAGAATTCATTTATACTGGGAACGCCACATTTAAAACGATATATACAGACCTTGGTCGAACTTAAGCAGCATTATGCCCGCGATGACGAGGAAATGTTTGAGATGTATACGAGGGTCACCGAGCAAGCCGCTGATTTAATCGACCTGCATATCACACACATTGTGGATCAGCTCGCTGATATCATTGCACGCGGGGACATCACATCGGATCAGCCAGCCCAACTGGCGCGTACCCTTTTCTATGCCACAGCCCGTTTTCATCATCCCGCTCATGCTTACGAATGGAAGAGTCCCGTGATTAATCAGGAGTTTTCGGATGTGTGGATGCTTTTAGAAAAAGGAATCACTTAAAATAGATAAAGGAAAGAAGGACAAAACACATATGAAGCATTTGGACGGAAAAACAGCAATTATCACCGGGTCCTCCAGAGGGATTGGACGTGCCATTGCCGAGCAACTGGCTGATCTAGGCGCTAATGTAGTCATCAATTATGCCAGCAGTCCGGACAAAGCCCAAGAAGTCGTGAAGAGCATTCTTCAAAAAGGCGGCAAAGCCATAGCACTTCACGCTGATCTGGGCAAAATGAGTGATATTGAAGCATTATTTACAAATACGATTGCTGAATTCGGTAAAGTGGATATTCTGGTTAACAACGCTGGGCTGATGATTACCCAACCTCTGGCTGAGGTAAACGAAGCAGATTTTGACAAACAATTCGCACTCAATGTAAAGGGCACTTTCTTTGCATGTCAGCAAGCCATGAAATATATGGAGAACTACGGAAGAATCGTGAACCTGTCTACATCCGTGATCGGACAAATGTTCCCAGCCTATAGCGTATATGCAGGTACCAAGGGCGCAGTGGAGCAATTTACCCGTCAGCTAGCCAAAGAGTTCGGAAGCAAGCAAATTACGATCAACGCTGTGGCTCCCGGTCCTGTGAACACCGAGCTTTTCCAAGCAGGAAAAACCGAGCAGCAAATCGAAGGCATGAAAAAAATGAATGCTATGGGTCGGCTCGGCGAACCGGAAGATATCGCTGATGTGATTGAGTTCCTGGTCAGCGCCAAATCACAGTGGGTTACCGGGCAAACGATCCGCGTCAATGGCGGGTTCATCTAAAAGCTGGAATACATGGAATGGAGGCTGTTTACGTTCATGATATTAAACAAAGGCGAGACCTTATTTCGACAAGGAGAATCCGGCCCTTTATATCACTTAAAGAGCGGCTTGTTAAAAATTGTCCGAGTCCATGAAGACGGCTCGCAAATTTTAGTTAATGTGATTGTGCCCGATGAAATCATCCCGCACCACTCCCTGATCAGCCCCAATCCTTATTATGGTACAGCGGTGGCGTTGGTAACCTCTGAGGTCGAGGTTCTGTCGCAAAAAGAATGGTATCAGGCGCTGGAGCAAGATCCGGCTCAATGTCGGGCTATCGCTTTGCAGCTACAGGACAAGTTACGCATGATGCAGCAACGAATTGACCAGCTCACCGAGGTGTCACCTGCCGAGAAGCTTCGGAAGCTCCAACGCTGGTTCCACTCCTACATCGCACCCGCCACGTTAACGGACGTGCTGACGCAGGAGGAAATCGGCCAGTTTATTGGGCTGCGTCGGGAGACGATTAATCGGCTATTGCGTGCTTCAAGCGCTCCTTCTGCAAAAGATGATGACGATAATGCATCTCAATGAGCTCAAACCACTCTCCAGCATTCAACGCACCAAAACTGGGATGAGAGACGGTGAACAGCGTTGTTGATTTCCCAACGGTCGGCTCAATCTCTCTCATCTTGCGGATCACGACGTTTAATCCCTCCACAATTTCTTCTTTGCTAGTGGGTTGTTGGGGAGTGTACTGAGGGGATGGTGGAACTTGGATACGCATTGGCGGAAAGCTCCCCAGATTAAAAATGGCCGTGCCTGCCTCCGTTTTAACTCCTGTCTCCCCATTAGGCTGTAGACAAAGATCAATGTTCTTAAGATGCATATACAGTGCAGAGTTCACCAAATGAAGATACATTTGTCCAAGCGACCATTGACCCTCCTGAGGTGTGTATTGCAGTTCCTCCAAGCTAAAGCTGTCCAATTCAAGAAGATAGTGTTGTGCCGTTTCTTCGAAACGCTGCAATGTTTCAGTTGTATTCATATATTAATAATTGCTCCTCTCTATCAAAGTAGCTTTACTATACAAAAATGCTACTGACAGCATTATGTCAGTAGCATTTCAACATTTTTTCCACTTCCACACGTATCCGCTCCCTGAGCGACTCAGGCTCCAGCACAACCATATCCGCGCCCCATCCAAGTATCCATTGCAGTAGTTCCTCTGGCTGTCTGACGCGGAAGAGTACATGCAGTCCATCTGCACGCTCCTCTATGGCCTCCATATAAAAGTTGTTCGCTTCCTTCACCTTATCTGCGATATCTGAACGTGCTAATATGCGAACAGTTACATGACGGTCATCGGTTTGCTTGTAATCCTGCAAATGAAAATCGACAGGCAACTGAAACCTGTCCTCCAGCACGATAAGCTTGTCCATACGTGACAGACGGAAATGGCGAAGCTGCTGTCGCAATTCGCATTGCCCAATTAACATCCAAGAACCACGGAGCAGTACAAGACCATAAGGAGCGACCACACGCACACTTTGACGATTCCCGTCAGCCTCTGGCATTCTCTTGGAGTAGCCAAACTGTACTTTCCGTTTTTCCAATACTGCGAGACGCAACGTTTCCAAACAGGTTTTCTCGCTATGGTTTACCCCTTCACCCACCGCGAGCAGTCTGATGGTCGTACGCACCCGGGAAACTTCCCTGCGAACGCTCTCCGGTAATATGGCTTCAATCTTCCTGCGGGAGGTTTGCGCCTTGATACCGTAATCTGTATCAAATTTTTGTTCGACAAAATCCGTTCCGATTAGCAACGCCACAGCCTCTTCTGCGGTAAAGCTCAGGGGGGGCAGGAAGTACCCCTCCATCAAGGAATATCCAATGCCCGGTGCTCCTACAATCGGTACACCCGATTCACTTAGAGCCTGAATATCCCGATAGATGGTCCTCACACTCGTTTCGAATATGGCTGCCAAATCCTCGGCTCGTAAAATATCCTTACGCTGCAACTCTAGCAAGATCGCTAGCAAACGATCTGTTTTGTTCATACCACGGCCCCTCTCTGGAAGGATCTAAAATGCAGAAATACAAAAAAGCAATAAGGGCAGTACAGTCACTGCGACTTATTGCTCTTTTTTTTCATACGGAAGTTACTTCATTATTTAAAAAACACTTTTTCGACGTTATATTTAGCCTTTTGTGAATTGATGATGTAGGTTTCATAGATTTCTCGCTCTACAGCATCTTCCACAATACAAACCTCAATAATCGCTACTTCGTTCCGCTTGTCCTTGATCGGCGATACGGTATCTTCAAAATGCTTTTTGATTCTTTGTCTCAGCTTTCTTGCTTTACCAACGAACAGCAATTCCTCCTGTGTGTTGTAGAACATAAAGATACCAGCCTTATCTCTAGGGATCAGGTGAAAGTCGGTAAATCCGTAAATATGGCTGAGCTCAGGGTTAACCTGTTTGGTAATTGTGATATCCGGAGTTGGAATTGTTATATTAATCACTATGTCACTTCCTCATTCTATATAGGTGTAAATATTATCACAAATCCCGTGGTAACACCATTTAATAATCCTTTGTCCCATGACTAAAACTCCCGACTTAGAAACTGTATGAGAAAAAGATGACTCTGATGAATACAGAGCCACCTTTTCATTTATGTTATCCATTTTTGTAATCCGTAATGCGGTAATACATCGTTTTATCCTTCAACTTACGGAAATGGGACCTTGCCGGATAAAGATTAGCCTCAATAATCCCGATACGTCCTTTCCGGTCTATTCCAATGTCCAGTCCATACATACGATGTCCCGGAAAAAAATTACTTAATCTCTTCGCGGAACGGATGGAAACACGATTAATACGGGACTCTAGGGCACTGGCAGACAGGTGCCGAACAGAAGATTGTTTTATGCCGGATTTAAAACTGAGTAAAGTTCCCTTACTCCGTGTATTGTTGGAAACAATATAACCTTTGCCTGCAACTTTGATAACCTTCCCTGTGACTACCCATACAGGTGAGCCGGTTCTCCGTTGAATGATGACTCTCATATCAAAAGGGCGTTTGTTGATGGTCGGACGGGTAATTCTGCGTTGAACCATATAACTGGCGTTCCCGATTTTTCTTCTAATATAATGATACGTATTGGTTCTACCCCTTACTAAAACTCTTTTATTCTCGTAATGTACGATGTACTTATGGTTTCCTAACCAGGAGACCTGGAAGATCCCCCGTCCACGACTCCCCCACACCGGTTTCACAATAACATGCACGTACTTGGAGAGAAGTTTCGAGAAATTATGCCTATCCAGGAGCCTCGTCTCGGGGACATAAGACCTCAGAGACGCATACCTTCTCAATAACAAATATTTGTACCACTTATCTTTTGCTCCTGATGCCATGGGAACTCCACCTTTCTCATCCGCATTTTATGCTACTGAGATAGCCTTCAAGCAATTCCAAAAATAACTCCATTTCCTTATACGTAATATCACCTATATTGGCAATCCGGAACGTATTTAGCTTCTCTAGCTTGCCGGGATAAATCATCATGCCTTTGCTATAAAAATAATCATGCATAGATTGAAAATCATAACCTGCACAATGAGGTTCAAGAATGGAAGTAATGATCTTGGAATGATGCTCTTCGGGAATGATATAGGTTAGGCCTAACCGGGCTAACCCGTTAATTAAGGTTTTCCAGGATGTCGCGTACCTTTCGTACCTTTTATCCACCCCTTCTTGCTTTAATTCCTCAATCGCTTGTCTAAGCGCATATAAGGTTTGGACTGGGGGAGTAAACCGCATCTGCCCATGTTCCACAAAATAGTTATATTGAGCATACAAATTCAAATAATAGCTTCTTGGTTTCTGGCCTTTCAAATTCTCCAATTTGCTTTTTTCGGCGATCACAAACGAAACCCCGGCCATTCCCTGTAAGTTTTTGTTGGAGCTTGCCGCCAGGTAGGCAATGTTCATTTCCTTCAATTGAATTGGAACGGCCGCAAATGAGCTCATGGCATCCACGATCATGTCGATTTGATAGCTTTTGCACAATTCTCCGATATCCTTCACCTTGTTAAGCAGGCCAGTTGTCGTCTCATGATGTACGACGGCCAGATGGGAGACAGTGCGTTCGGAAGATTGGATACACCTTTCTAATTCGGCCAAATCAATCGCATCATCGGGAGAACTTTTGAACTCAAAATAATCCACTCCATAAACCTTCGCTATCTCGCACATCCGTTTTCCATAGGCCCCATTGCTGACAATGATTACTGCATCGTGATTCGGGACCGAACTGATGATGGATTCCACCGCTGCAGTACCTGATCCGCCAAACAATACGGTCGCATAATCATCCGGGTCAGCAACCAACCGGGTCAGTTCTGTAGAAATGTACTCCATGATTTGCCCAAACTCGGCTTCACGAGGACAAATATCCGGAACCACCTGTGAACATTTCACACTTTCTGTAGTCGTTGCCGGCCCAGGTGTTAGCAAAATGTTTTTCTTGACGACAGAACTCATGAACCGCCCACTTCCTTGCCCTTCAAAGGATCGTTATGAATAAAACGCTGCAGACGTTCTTTTACTTCGTGAGGCTTCATATGCGGACGAGCAAGCTGATCCTTAGAATCTTTGGATATTTTCAGACACAAAAACGTAAGTTCTCTATTCATTTTCCATTCTTGTAAAAAGACTTTTAGTTCCTCGAGACTGTGAACAAGAATCGACTTTGTATACCCACAGGAAGCAGCAATATCTATAAAATCAATATTATGCGATACCGTACTTTGCCCGCCTGTTGATTCATGGGCATTATTATCTAGCATGATATGAATCATATTGGCCGTATGGTAGTACCCGTTGGTTGCCAGGCTCCCCATACGCATCAACAGAGATCCATCTCCGTCAATCACGACAATATTTTTGCTTGGTTGGCTCAGAGCTAACCCCAGTCCAAAAGAACCGATGCACCCCATAGAACCTACCATGTACAGGTTGTTATCTGCATCTTCAATTTCATATAGTTCGCGCCCAGTTTTACCAGTTGTTGCGAGCTGGACGGTATGGCTGTCTTTCATGGAGTTAATCGCACATAATGCATCATAGCGCGTAGGCATTTGATGATTCGCACGACCATGCTGCCGGATCTGATTTAAATGGATGGAGGTTTGCTGTTTTTTCAATGGCTCTTTGTCGAACGTGCCTTTTTTAACGACAAAAAAGAACGGGCGATTCCGAGCAATTTGCTCATTAGCCTGGATCAATTGATTTTTTACCTCCTCTAAATCCTTGGAGAGATACTGCCATTCCACATCCATCAAATCCAGCATTTGCGTTGTAATCTGGCCCATCAGTTCATGCTGAGGCTCGTCAGGTATCCCCGGTTCTCCGCGCAGACTGACAAATCCAAGCAGAGGAATACGAAAAGGGTAAGTAAGGGAGGTCAATGGCGAAACAGCGTTGGTCAGCCCCGAATTTTGCATAAGGACTACCGATTTCTTCCCCCCTATATAAGCTCCGGATGCAATGGCGACCGCATCCCCTTCGTTAGCCGCTGCAACATAATCGCATTCGTTTATGGCATAATTGATCAAGCTTTTCAAGAAGGAGCATGGAACACCGCTGAAAAAGGTAAATCCTAATTTTTTCAGCTCTTCTCCTAACAATTTCGTGTCCATTATACGCGCTCACCCGAATCCGGTTCTGACGATGGAAGATATTCCTTTTCCGCAGCTTGCAGCTCTTCGACCCCTTGAAGCCGGAATACTTCTTCGAGGGTTGCTACTTCCTTTTCGACATGAACAAGGCTCTCATCCCGATAAATTCGGCCAGATAATTGTTTCATGGCTTGAATGGATGCTCTCAAATTATGGTTTGCCCAAATCACAAGGCTAATCCCCATCTCCTGAAACCTGATGGTTGGAGTCGTATAGTATTTGGTAGGCACGATCACTACTGGCAATCTTCCAGCCCATTCTTTCATGAACGCTTCAATCTCTGCGGCATCCGATCTTTTGCTGTGTATAAATACGGCATCGGCTCCTGCCTTCCGATATGCCTCCGCCCGCTGCAGCGCCACTTTAAGCCCACTCCCGGTAATAAATGCCTCTACTCTGGCCACCACCGTAAAATCCGTGTCCGTCTGCGTATCTTTCATCGCTTTAATTTTCCCGGAAAACTCTTCGATATCAGCCAAAGTCTGCTCTTGACCGTTAATGAAAGAATTCGTTTTGGGGAACCGCTTATCTTCGATACATACCCCCGCAATATGGCGCTGCTCCAGTTTCTTCACCAAGCGCCTTGCATTGTTGAAGTTGCCGTACCCCGTATCTCCGTCCAACAAAATCGGGATGGAGGTAGCGTCACTCATGAATTCCAAAACATCCAAAACCTGCGTCCAGGAGGCCTCATTGTTGTCCCTTACTCCCATCGCTGCAGAGATGGATAACCCGCTGGCCCAAATTCCTTTAAATCCTGCCTCCTCCACAATTTTGGCTGACAGACCATTATGAGCCTCCATGATAAACTCTGGTTTTTGTGAATTGACCAAGTCTCTAAGTTGCTTTGTTTTTTTCATTGAAACTTTCTCCTTCTCCCCTAAAAATAACGTGCATGGAATCTACTTTCGAATAAGACTCTTGTTTCTCATGATGGTGTTGATCATAGTAGGATCGGGAAATTGAGTAAATAGCATATGTCCTGGGTGTGAATTGGCCTCGATAATCCAAATATGACCTTTTTTATCTATGGCAATATCAACCCCCAATTCGCGAACCGGATGCCGTTCATTGATCTTTTTGGCAATAATGACGGATAGTTTGGAGATTCTACGAAAATAGGCATCTGCTTTCGCGCGGTTGTGCTTAAAAAGGCTGAATAGCACTCGATGCAAGGATACTGCATGCCCTCCTTTAAGATAATTGGTAACATACTTATGAGGTGCCGCGACACGGGCAGCCACCCCGGAAATAACCCATTTCCCCCTTGGCTTCTGTAAATATATCCTGGTGTCAAAAATCGACCCGTGGTACTTAGCCAACCGAAGTCCTTTCTGTACCAAATACCGATGTCTGGATTTCCGGTATGACTTAATTGCTTTTAAGACAAAACGAGATCCAACAAACTTTCGACTTGAACCGCTACGAACCTCATATCCTTTTTTCAATCTCTTGACCCGGATGATCCCGCTGCCACCACTCCCGTGATTGGGTTTTATGAAGACCGATGAATAAGTATTCAGCATCCGCGAGGTCCTTGAATCCGTATACCAGTGGGTTTCAGGTAAATGCGAACGCAAAACGGGATGTTGCAACATTTCTTTATGCTTTTTCATTTTTCCAATAGGCACTAGTCATCCCTCTTATCTTTTTGGGTTTTTGCGCATACAGTATGCATATGCATCCAGATCCCCTTCTGCGTGGGCCGCTACCTCTGCTAGAAACCAAGATTTATGTCACAAAAAGGCATGTCCCAGCTGTTATAAATACGCCCCCCTTGGAGACACCCTTTCGGACAGACTCGGGGTTCGGACCACAGAAAATAGGCTGTCACACACTGTACTTGAAATAAAACCCATTTTGACCGAAAATATAAAGGGTAATTATGTAATTAATTCAACTATTTTGTTAGGAGGAATATGTATCATGTCAAATATCTTTAATCGGAAGGTCAGGTTTAGCTTCTTACTCGTAGCCATCATTGCGTTCGTTATTCAAAATTCTACAGGAGACATTCATGTAGCCCGAGCTGCGGACAATGTAATTAATGCCAAGGATTTTGGTGTTAAAGCCAACTCGAATTCCTCACAGTCAAAGGAAATTCAGAATGCATTAAAGTATTTCTACGACCGAGGAATGGAGGGAACCGTCTATTTTCCAAAAGGAACATACTTGGTTGACGAATCTATTCGTTTATATGCCGGGGTTAGCCTGAACGGTGACGGAATGGGAAAAACGATTTTCAAAAAGACAGGGTCTAAAAGCCAATACGTCGTTGGCGATCCGATTCTACGAAACAATTCTGACCGACTAGACGTGAAGTTATCTAATCTCACCATTGATGCAGACCGTGCCAACCGTGAAGCCCGTGGCGAAAGTCAGGTAGGCGGTATTATTATGGAAATGGCCGTCTCTCACTTCACGCTGGATCACGTGGAGATTTGCGATACAACGATCGGAGCCCTTCTTCGCAGAACGAGAGATTCAGAGATTACCAACAGCCGCTTTGACCGAAATAATGGACATGCTATTGCCACTGGACACGAGAGCTTTCCGGCAGGCGAGTTCCGCAACGTCAAAATTACGAATAACCAGATTACCAATTCGGGCGGCGGCAGTGGAATCAATTTATCACGCGCAACCTACACGACAGTAACTGGGAACCAAATTATTAACAAGACCCATCAATCTGATGGATACGCAGGCATTCGCATCCCTAATAATGGCGCCAACAATACTGTAAACAATAATGTGATTGAAAATTACCCGCGCGGGATCTTTGTCTTGACTGGAGCAACAGGTAACAATGTATACGGAAATACTGTAAAAAATGCATCCCTGCAAGGTCTTTTGGTCCAATCGGATGGCAATACGTTTACCGACAACGAATTTATTCAAACCAATTCCTCACTTACTCCAGAGGCAGTCATTCGCCTTGCTGACGCAAACAACAACAAAGTTATTGGTAACGAGATGACCACATACTCCGGGTTCTCCAATATAGGAATACGGGTCACCGATTCCAACTCCAATGAAATTAAGGACAACATCACAGATACTAGAGGTAAATCAGTCAGTATTGAAGGCGGGCGTAATAACGTCAATACAGGCAACCGCAATCGGTAGAAATTTTATGAATTACCTACTATGCGAGTACGTCGGTTTCCGTTACAATATGTCAGTGTGATTCTGGCATCGGCAGATTGACGCGTACTTGAACATTATTGGAGGCTTCTATTTTTTCATGCAAAACGAATCTCATTCTAACGTAAAAATCATAACGGCCGATCCGAGTGCGATCGGCCTGTTTGGCTTGGCTATCGTAACGCTTGTGGCTTCATCCCAAAAGCTTGGTCTCACCGAAGGCTTAAGCTTCATCATCCCTTGGGCTATATTTCTCGGTGCTTTTGCGCAGCTGTTTGCCTCCATTCAGGATGCAAAACATAACAATACCTTCGGCATGACGGCATTTGGTGCTTACGCCTTCTTCTGGTTAGCCGTAGCTAGTAGCTGGATGATTAAAATGGGCGTATTCGGCCCTGAGCTGGCGTCTGCTGTAGACGGCAAGCAGCTCGGCTTTGCCTTTGCGGGCTATCTCATCTTTACGCTCTTTATGACCATTGGAGCGATGGAGACGCATAAGGTTCTATTCTTTATTTTTGTGTTGATTGATTTTCTGTTCCTCGGTCTTAGCTTCGATGCATTCGGCGTTGCACCAGAGATATTCCATACCATCGCCGCTTATGCTGAAATGGGCATTGGTCTACTCTCACTGTACGGTACAGGAGCTGCCGTTCTGAATGCTCATTTTGGCCGTACATTCCTGCCCGTTGGACGTCCTTTCGGCATTTTCAAGCCACGTCCTTAACTGTATATGTAAACCCACAAAGCCGCCTTTCGCGCCGATCCGCGTAAAGGACGGCTTTTGTTTTGGGATTAATATGCTATCTTAATTATTCAGCTTGCCAATTCGGCATCCGCTCTGCCGGATAACGAAGGCCTGCTGCCATTCCTTTGGGGATAATTGCGTTAATAGTCTCCATTTCTTCTGCGGACAAAACCACATCAACTGCTCCTGCATTTTCCTCTAAATACGTAACCCGCTTGGTTCCTGGAATCGGTACAATTCCCTCCTGCGCAAGCAGCCATGCCAACGCCAGTTGAGAAGGTTTGACCCCTTTTTGGGCAGCAAGGTCCTTAACATGCTGCACGAGGTCCAGATTTTTCTGGAAATTCTCAGGTTGGAAACGTGGCACCGAGCGACGGAAATCATCTTCTGCAAAATCATCAAACTTCTGAATTTGCCCGCTCAAAAATCCGCGTCCAAGTGGACTGTAGGCCACAAATTCGATACCCAACTCCTTACACGTCGGTATAACTTCATCTTCCGCTTCCCGGCTCCATAAGGAGTATTCCGTTTGCAGCGCTGTAATCGGATGTACCTTGTGAGCGCGTCGAATGAGCCCAGGAGAAGCTTCGGACAGCCCCAAATAGCGGACTTTTCCCGCCTGAACCAAGTCACTCATCGCGCCAATCGTTTCCTCGATAGGTACATTCGGATCGACACGGTGCTGGTAGTACAAATCAATCACATCTACACCCAGTCTTTGCAGGCTGCGGTCACATGCCTCTTTTACATATTCAGGACGGCCACTTACACCCATAAATGCGCCATCTTCCCCGCGCATAATGGAAAATTTAGTGGCCAATACGACTTCGTCACGGTGGCTCCGCAGGACTTGGCTAATCAGTTTTTCATTTTTCCCCACACCGTAGACATCGGCAGTATCCCAGAAGTTTATCCCTAGCTCCAGCGCACGATGAAGCGTTTTGATCGACTCCTGATCATTCAACTCACCGTAATATTCGGACATACCCATGCAGCCCAGACCCAGTGCAGATACTTGAAGGTCGCTGTTACCCAGTTGTTTCTTTTTCAATTTTTATCACTCCTAAATTATCAGAATAGTCATCGCATTTCCTAATCACTACGTCACATTCCGTATGTTACTACTTAAAGTTAACTTGAAGTCAAGCATTGTCTTGTATATGCTATTTCAAAATTTTTTAGAAAAATTTGATTTCCGGGTTGTAAGAGGCAGCTGTAAATTTCCTATATATATGAGAAACGAATTATCGCGCGAGATTCGGTTTCAAAATAATCCAATTGGAGGTTTAACATGCCAGCAAACTACTCTTACACCAAAACGTCCGATGGTTTCCATGTTATCATCACGCCAGCTTCGAATATTCAAAATAAAAATATTCGAAGCCGGATCACACAGCAAACCGATTACGGGATTAATGGGGGCTTCTTTAACCCAATCAGCACAACAAAGGCGCCGACCGAGTGTTTGTCTATCGCGGTCACACCTAATAATACCCATGATACTAAGGCGAATGCCAAAGGGAATAGCCGTGGTACAGCATTTGTATACACGGAGAGCAACAAAACGAAAATAGGGATTACCCGTGCTTCAAGTGTGACGGATCTCAAAAAACAAATGGGGACTTCGATTACGTATAAGTCTATTATTAGCGGCGGTAGCCTGTCGCTGAAGAAAGAGGAAGAAGCATGGCTTGAGGATTTAAAAGATATTGAAAAATTTGATTTGAACGGAACGTTGCGATACACCGATTCCACCGGGCGAACTGGCCTGGGCTTCAAGGTCGTAAATAATGTTTGGCAGGTCTACCTGGTTGTTCATGAAAATGCGACACTGAAACAACTTCGCAATTATTTTATTAAACAGGATTGCTTTGAAGCCATTCTTCTTGATGGTGGAGGCTCGTCCGGTATTCAAGTTAAGAACTCTGCAGGCACTATGGTTAAGTATGAGCAAACACGTTATATCTACAACATGGTAAAACTCATTAATATCACCTAAGCCCTATGATATAACGTGCTTGTATAGGAGTAAGGAGGCCTTACCGGCCTCCTCTATAAATCATCCAGCACAACGATTTCCAATGCCAGGAAAACAGGTGTTACAGGGTACAGATAAGAAACTTCAATCGGTTGCCCCGCTTGTAATTGTGCTGGATTGATTATTTGCCTCCGCTGACCATCCATCTGCTTATAAATATGTGTATCTGGGACAGATATATAGACCGCTTGGATAGGTTTTTCCGTTGGATCATCACTTTGGGGTAGTTCTTTAGCAAATTGAACAGGCTGTTCAAATCGGATCAAATAGTTCATGGTAGGGGCTGCTAAGGGTTGTTCTACTTCTTTTTCAATTCTTTCAATACTTTCGATTTTGGCACGCCCTGTGTATACCGTTGTGCTTTCCAGACGGTCTAAGTCAAAAATAGATTGAGCCACCGCTCCATTAGATTCGTTAACCGGCGTAGCCGATTCTGTTGTAGAACATGCAGGCAGTAATGCTGCCGCAAGCAAGACAAGGACAAGGGCAGAAACTCTATTTTTCATAAGTGATCCTCCCTAATCTGGTTTATAGAATATGTTCACTATTAAGACGCGGACAGGAACAATTTGGTTGCTTTAGTCTGTATTTATCCATTACATTTTGAAAGGTGTGCAATTATATGTTAAAAAAACTCAGTTTGGTAGCTCTCGCTGCATCAACACTTTTAGTAGGAAGCTCTATTACGGCAAGCGCTGATTCTACTGTAAATTACGATCATTTGCTCTCGGCAGGGACCACTAACGCTTTCCTGGCCATGGAAGATGGATCTTCATTTTATGCAACGGGAAGTAACAGTGATGGCAAGCTCGGCGTAGGCGCTGGCGGAGGGAATAATAAAACAAGCCCAATGCAAGCAGATGTATCCGACATCGCAATGATTGATGCTGGTGATTTGCATTCAACTTTGCTCAAAAAAGACGGAACCATCTGGTCTTGGGGGTTTGCAAGTTACGGCGAACTAGGGACAGGTAATAAGAGGGACACGGCAAGAGTACCTGTTAAAAACAAATATATTGATAATGTTAAGGAAGTGAGAGCAGGAGGTCAATTTACGCTTGCGCTCAAAAATGACGGCACAGTGTGGGCTTATGGAGAAAACAACTTTGGACAGCTGGGGATTGGCACAAAAGGAGTTTCCGCCTTTTCCGTTAAGCCTGTTCAGGTACAAGGTTTAGAAGATATTGTATCCATTGATGCTGGTGACAGTTTTGGCGCAGCCCTGGACAAAAATAATCAGCTATGGGTATGGGGACGTGGTTATGACGGCGCACTGGGGCAGGATGACAAAGAAAACCAGCTTACCCCTGTTCAATATCGAATTGATGATATCAAAACTTTTACTGCCGGAGCTGACCGCATTTATGTACTAACGAACAGCGGAGAAGTATATGCTTCCGGGAGTAACACTTCTGGAAAGCTTGGGGATGGAACCTCTACTTTTAGAAGATCACCCGTATTGATCAATGTTTCCAATGTAAGTAGACTGAAAGCAGGCAAAACTCAAACTTTTGCACTTAAAAATGATGGAACTCTTTGGGGCTGGGGAACCAATAATGAGGGACAGGTAGGTGACGGGACCGATGTATTTTCTGTTAAAGTCCCATCCCAAGTTGTAGATGACACAAACACGCCACTAACCGATGTAGTAGCATTCAGTGCAGCAGGAACCCACTCCCATGCTTTGACAGCCGATGGGACGGTTTGGTCCTGGGGATATAACAAAAACGGCGAACTGGGAATCGGTAGCACCAAGGAACAATATGCTGCCACGAAAACGAATTTCCCAAATCCTTTTTCGGAATAACCAATATTCTTATCCTTAATAAATTGTTTAAGGAATACGCTTAGCCCTCCGTTTTTTCCAACCCCAAAAAAGCAATAAGGGCAGTCCAATCAACTGCCCTCATTGCTTTTTATTTTCATTTAGAGCTGCTTTATTACAAATAAAACTATGATTATGTATGAACAGAAGCGCTTCAGTAGCTTCTGGACGGTAGGGAAATTCATTTACAGAGCTAAGGCTTCTTCCGTAATCTTTTTGATATCAATGGATGAAGGCGTTTCTTCCTTGACCATATCGGGCAGGATATTTTCCAAAAAATAATCCACGCAGTGTAATTGAATATTCTTGATTTTCACAAGCGCATTACGATACATGACTATAAACTCTTTTTCAGTATTTCCCCGCTGTAGTTCGGCAAATGCTTCGTACACCTGATCCATCTTGTCAGCAACTTCAAGGATCAAACCTTCTACTGAATTATCTTTGCCTTCCCGTAACTGTTTGCTAAAAATAGCTTTTAAATCCTCGGGAATATTCTCTTCAATAAAATACTCAATCATACCTTCTTCGACCTGCTGGATTAATAATCGTAGTTCCTTAGAGGAATGCTTAACAGGCGTTTTGATGTCTCCAATAAAAATTTCCCCGTAATCGTGACTGCTCGTAATCTCGTATAGCTTTTTCCAGTCAATACTGACACCATTTCTCTCTTCAATATCAGCCAGCGTTTTAGCGTATTGTACTACTTTCCAAGAATGTGCCGATACGCTGTGTTCCTCGAATTTAAACTTACCCGGACAACGGATGATTCTCTCCAGCTCATTTAGCGACCGAAAATACGTGTGAATCCCCATCATTGCATCCATCCTTTAACATATATGAAATAGTCAATATAAACCCCACTATAAACCTCAACTATTAACAGCAGATTATCGCAATATCAAGTTGAATCCACACATGTAGCACATATACAATTTTTGCTATACACTTTATATAAGAAGAGTCTGCAAAAATCCAATAAAAGTATAAAGTGGTGAAATCGTTGTTCAAAATCTTACTAATTGAAGATGATGAAACTTTGTTCCATGAAATGAAGGATCGGTTAACTCAATGGAACTATGATGTGTATGGCATCCAGGACTTTAATAAAGTCATTCAGGAATTCACAACGATAAAGCCTGATCTGGTCGTGATAGATATTCAATTGCCGAAATTTGATGGGTTTCATTGGTGTCGAATGATTCGATCCCACTCTAACGTCCCCATCCTTTTCTTATCATCACGGGATCATCCTACGGATATGGTGATGTCGATGCAGCTTGGAGCGGATGATTTTATCCAAAAACCGTTTCATTTTGATGTACTCATCGCAAAATTACAGGCGACACTTCGCCGCGTATATAATTACAATACAGAACCTGTCTCCCTGAAAACATGGCGTGGAGCGACGGTCGATTATGAAAAAAATGTAGTAGCCAATGAGACTGGCTCCATCGAATTAACCAAGAACGAGATTTTTATTTTGAAGCTGCTGATTGAACAAAAAAATAAAATTGTCGCACGAGAGGAATTAATTAAAAGCCTTTGGGATGATGAACGTTTTGTCAGCGACAATACTTTGACCGTCAACTTGAACCGCCTGCGCAAAAAATTGGACGAGCTGGATTTGGGCCGTTTCATTGAAACGAAAGTCGGGCAAGGCTACATGGCTACAGAAGAGGCACCTGCCTATGATTAAAAAATACCTTATAGAGAGGCGGAGCTGGATTCTACTGTTTGTGTGTCAGCAATTCCTGATCCTGTTCATTGCTTATGTGGATGCAGCAATTCCGTTAATGCCGATTCTTTATATCGTCTTCTTATCTATGATGATTTTCTTGGTTTTTTTAATCATTCGCTATCCCAAGGAAACCAAATTCTATACCACACTAGAAGAATGGGAGAGCCCTCTTGAACTAACGGGTATAGGCGAACCGGAGAGTCCGTTTGAGCAAATCATTGAACAAAAAATCACTGACCAGACCGTACGGTTACAACAGATCATCTCGCAAAATCAATTGACACTTGAACATGAAAAAGATGAATTATTATCCTGGATTCATGAGGTAAAAACACCTTTGACCACCATGCATTTGATGATTGAGCGGTTGGACGATAAGCCCCTAAAAGCTCAGCTAACCTATGAATGGCTACGAATTCACTTACTGCTGGATCAACAGCTCCATCACAAACGCATATCCTTTATTGAAAATGATCTGTATGTCGAGCAAGTGAATTTAAAATCTCTTGTTTTTAAAGAGATCAAAGCACTACAGTCATGGTGCATCCAAAAAGGGATCGGTTTTGACATCCAATTGGAGCACATGGAAGTGCTGAGTGATGCCAAATGGCTGGCTTTTATCATCAGACAGCTCTTAACCAATGCCATCAAATATAGCGATGCCAGTGATATTATCATTCACAGCTATGTACAAAGGGATCGAATACAGCTTGAGGTCCAAGACTTTGGGCGCGGTATTGATCCGAAGGATATACCCCGTATTTTCGAGAAAGGTTTTACCTCCACAACCCAACATTCTGATCATACTTCAACGGGTATGGGGTTATATTTAACGAAAAAGGCAGCACAGTCCTTGCTCATACATATAGATGTGCACTCCAAACCGAACGTGGGTACAACCTTCACTTTAATTTTCCCCAAACGAAATGATTTCGTGAGCATGGTGAGCATGTGACAGAGATGTCACATGCTTTTATGTATTGTTCGCCCAATCAAAGGAAAAACATCGGCTCTATTTTTATAATAAGGCTACAAGAACAATAAGGAGTGCATCGAAGTGAGTATTTTAGAAGCCCATAAAATTCATAAAAGCTACGGTAATAAGTTAAATATGCAGGAGGTTTTGAAGGGAATAGATATCGTCATTGAAGAAGGAGAATTTGTCAGTATTATGGGAGCCTCCGGCTCAGGTAAAACCACACTGCTGAATGTTCTTTCCTCTATTGATAAAGTGAGCCAAGGCTCCATTAAAATCAATGATATCGAAATGACGAAAATGAAAGAAAAGCAACTGGCTGAATTTCGCAAAAAGCATTTAGGCTTTATTTTTCAAGAGTATAATCTGCTGGATACGCTAACCGTGAAGGAGAATATTCTCTTACCCTTATCCATCACCAAAACGCCTAAAAAAGAAGCCAACCAAAAATTTCAGGAAGTAGCTACAGAACTGGGAATTTATGAGCTCAAGGACAAATACCCCAATGAAATCTCGGGTGGACAGAAGCAGCGTACATCTGCGGCCAGAGCGTTTATTCATGAGCCCAGTATTATTTTTGCCGATGAACCAACGGGTGCGCTAGATTCCAAATCGGCTTCCGATTTACTAAATAAGCTGGGCCAGTTAAATCAAAAACGCAAGGCCACCATTATTATGGTCACGCATGATCCTGTCGCAGCCAGTCATTGCAGTCGAGTCATTTTTATTAAAGATGGGCAAATGTATACCCAGCTTCACAAAGGCGAGCAGGAAAGACAAAGCTTTTTCCAGGATATCATGAAAACCCAAGGGGTCTTAGGCGGGGTCCAATATGAACATTAATCTGCTCATTCTAAAAAATTTGAAGAAAAACCTGAAAAATTATTACCTTTATGTTTTTGCTCTCATTTTCAGTGTTGCGCTCTATTTCGCTTTTGTCACATTACAATACGATCCCTCCATGGACGAAGTGAAGGGTTCTGTTAAAGGTGCAGCTTCCATACGGGCAGCATCCGTTTTACTGGTCGCCATTGTCTGCATCTTCCTTTTGTATGCTAATAATATCTTTATAAAAAGACGCAGCAAAGAAATTGGCCTATTTCAATTGATCGGAATGACTAAAAATAAAATTTTTCGCATCCTGAGTGCTGAAAACTTAATTCTATACTTCAGTTCACTATTCATCGGAATTGGGGTTGGATTTTCCTTTTCCAAATTAGTGATCATGATTTTATTTAAGACGACGGGCGTCGAAGCCATTGCCACTTTATATTTCTCTAACCAAGCACTGACTCAAACACTCATCGTTTTTGGTATCATCTACCTATTGATCATGCTCATGAATTATTCTTTTATCAAAAGACAGAGTATTTTGTCTTTGTTCAGAGTATCCTCAACCACCGAAGGGAAAATCAAGAAAATATCTATCTATGAGATGATCATCGGGATCATTGGAGTTTCATTCATCGCTCTAGGATACTATGTTTCTTCCAAATTGTTTGGTGGAGACTTTACATCCATGAATGAGTTATTTATGGCTATGGTGTTTATTTTGGGCTCTGTCATCATCGGAACACTCCTTTTTTATAAAGGATCTATCCGCTTTATTTCCAATATCATCAGAAAAAGTAAAGGCGGCTATTTGAACATTAATGAGGTGCTATCTCTCTCATCCATTATGTTCCGCATGAAATCCAATGCTTTGTTGTTGACCATTATTACAACAGTATCAGCACTTGCCATCGGTTTACTTTCCTTAAGCTATATCGCCTATTATTCTGCGGATCAAGCAGCTGAGGACAATGTGCCTTCCCATTTTGCAATGACGAATGTACCGGATGCTGAGAAATTCAAAACGTTACTTCAGGAGCATGACATAAAGTATCTAGAAAAGAAAATTGAAGTTATTCAAGTCAGCGTGAACACAGCGCAAATTATGGACACTCCTCTGGAAGGATTAAATATCGGTGCGAATTCCATGACGTTGCCTGTCATAAGCGATCAATCTGTGAAGGGTACGGATGTATCTCCAGGCCAAACGATTTTAACGGGCTATAATGATTTGTTACAGAAATTCATGTCCTTGAAAAACTCAGGTCCATTGGATTTGAAGGGAAATAAGGAAGTCATACACCAACAATATGTGGGTCTAAAAAAGGAGTACGTGATTCCCTACTATTTTACAGCCGGTGGATTACCCACTGTCATTGTAGACGAAACTATCTTTGAGCGGCTAAAGAAAGATGCAAATCCTGAGATTCAAAAGAAGTCATCCTTATATATTGGAATTGATATGATAAATGCAGAACAGATCAAAGAAGCCGATCGTCTCTTTGCAGCTGCGAATTTTAATGATCAACAAACATCACGCCTTGAAATGAGCAGCAATCAGAAGCGGAACATGGGAGTGATCATGTTTGTAGTTGGCTTTTTAGGACTGACCTTTCTCATTACATCAGGCTGCATCCTTTATTTTAAGCAAATGGATGAGAGTGAAGACGAAAAAGCCAATTACACCGTGTTAAGAAAGTTAGGGTTCACTCAAAGTGACCTGCTTAGAGGCATTAAAATAAAACAACTCTTTAACTTCGGCATTCCACTAGTAATTGGCCTTTCACATAGCTATTTTGCCGTTCAATCCGGCTGGTTCTTGTTTGGAACTGAAATTTGGATGCCTATGATCATCGTTATGGTGCTGTACACCGCCTTATATTCCATTTTCGGGATACTATCCATCCTGTATTATAAAAAGGTCATTAAATCAGCATTGTAATCGGCAAAAAGCAAAAAAAAGCCCCAGGCGAAAGCGCTGGGGCTTTTCCAAATATTTGAGCATTTTCGTTCCTATGTGTACAATAAAATAACTATCATCGTAACCCCAAAGGGGGAGAGCTTATTTTATTATTAATCATCAATGGCATCGGCATCGTAGCCAATATCATACTCGGTTCCTCTGTAGGCGTGGCTATTATCGTAGGAATCGTCTTTTTCCTGATTGGCTTGCCTGAGTTTAAAAGATCGCCGAAACTCACGAAAAAGGCTAAAAAAGATATCACCTATATTATGTCAACCCTATTAACTCTCCTTATATTCGTAGTTATTGTTTCTTGGAATCTCCATACTTCAGGTGACCTGTTTCTTGAAGATCCGCTAACACCGCAAATGAAGTTTCACTGGGGACAAAAGGTGTTGCTGCTAGGGTTACTGGAGGGCTTATGGGCTGTCATCAGCCTAAAATGGCTGTTGCCTATCTTTTTTGATCCGCTGGATCTCAGTAAGAAGCAAATCCTTGTTTTAGTAAGCGGGATTGTATTTAGTGTGGTTTCAGGTATTTATGCCCTGCTTGAAGCAAGTTAAAAAGTCTCGCTCTTCTCTGTTAAGGACAGGAAGAGCGAGACTTTTTTATTAATGGTTCCCCTCTACAGAGGCTAGAATGCTTAACGCAAGGGTTCAAACCCCTCTGCTTGCTTGAGAATCCGCTCAATTTCCGCGCATGTCTCCGGTTGCAGCGTCACTTCGACTGCTTTTACATTTTCTTCGATTTGTGCCGGTTTAGTGGCCCCAATGAGTGCAGCGCTGATACCCGGTTCTCTCAGAATCCAGGCAAGCGCGAGCTGTGACAGGGTAATACCCAAATCCTTCGCCAGCTTATCCAGCTCCTGGACACAGTTTAGAACGGTATCGTTCATGTAACTGCTGATGACATTATTGACAGAGGCATCAGCCCCGCGGCTGCCCGTCGGTAAAGGTTGTCCAGGCTTGTATTTACCCGTGAGGATACCTTGGGCCAGAGGCGAAAATACAATTTGGCCGATACCTACCTGCCCGGATACGGGAAGTACCTCATGTTCGATATAACGTTCGAACATATTATAGATTGGCTGATTGGCAATCAGTGGCCGCAAATTCAGCCTTTTTCCAATCCCATAGGCATCCGTGAGCTGGGCAGCACTCCATTCACTGACAGCAGCGTACAGAATCTTACCCTGAGCCTGAAGGTCATCAAGCGCTCGCAGCGTCTCTTCCAAAGGAGTACCCGAATCATAACGATGACAGAAGTACATGTCGATATAATCCGTGCCAAGACGCTTCAGACTCGCTTCACATTGCTCCATAATGTGCTTGCGTGACAGTCCCCTGTCATTGGGACCAGAATCCATAGGGAAGTACACCTTGGTAGATAACACATAGCTCTCTCTTCGATAAGGCTTCAAGGCAGCTCCCATAGCCTTCTCGCCTTCTCCCCGGTTATACGCGTTCGCGGTATCAAAGAAATTAATCCCGAGTTCAAAGGCTTTGGCAATACAGGTATGAGCTGCTTCCTGCTCGGCAGCTGTACCGTACGTTAACCAGCTACCCAGACCGATTTCACTAATTTTAAGACCACTGTTGCCTACATTTCTATATTTCATATCTACTCCTTCTTTCATAAGAAGATCATATTTTTGTATTTTAACATGTAAACCCTTTCATTAAAATCATTGATAAAGGACTCATGGAGTTATATGAAGGATATCTACCACCCTGACTGTTAGGGTGGTAGATGCTTATAGCCTCACAATCTCAAATCATATTTACTTGCTTCCTACAGGGAAAAGCGCATCATATGCGGGACAAGGCAGTTTGTCGAGAAACTCCTGAAGCTGCTTCGGTTTATTTTTGTAAATATCCTTTAGGGATGTTCCATTATAAGTATTGCCGATGACCACAGGATGGCATAGCTCACAGATCAGGATGTCCCCGTTCCCGTGAAGATGGAGCTGTTTTTTACCATCAACACAGTTGGAAAAATAAACACCAGGCTGTTCCTTGAAGCCCAGCGCTTCTGCAAAACGGTCCATACAGGTGAAATACAACACAGTATCATCTTTTTTATGTGCAATCAGGTCATGAACGGAACGGACGAGCGCTTCCTTGGTGGAAATAGCATTCCAGTTCGTATGATCCATCACAATGCTGTTTTGGATTTCATGGATGCGCACACCGAGTTCATATACCTTTTCGCTAATCGCTGGCATGTTGTTCTGCGTCTCCGCAAACAGCAACGTCTCCAGCACCGTTTCCAGCTTGGCTTCGGTACATAACCGGATATTTTGAACGATTTTCTCATACATGCGAGGATGAACATGATAATAGGTTGCATATTTATCGGCATCCGTGAAGTTGAAAGAGATATGAATGTTGGAAAGTCCTGCATCACGTAGTTTCTCAATTCGTTCAGGGCTGAGCAAGCTGGCATTGGTATTGAGCTGGGTAGCGATGCCCTTGCTTGAACAGTGAGCCACAATGTCCAGACAATCCTCATACTTCAAGGTCACTTCTCCCCCGGACAGTCGCACACGTTTTAACGTTGGAATGTCATCAATAATATCAATGACCTCTTTGCTGCTAATGCATTGCCCATCGTTCCGCTGATACGCGCAGCAGTAATCACACTTGAAGTTGCAATTAGAGGTGACCCCGACTTCCAGTCCCTCCAGCTCGTAGATGCCCGGCTTTTCCAGTTCAAGTGCTTTATATTTGTTGTCTATACTCACTTTCTCATGATCCTCCCGATCTCAGGCTTATGTCTTGAATTCCCTTGAGATTATACAGAATAGGAGCGGTTTGTAGATATGACATTGGTAACGGTGGGTGCAAACAGATACAACAGCGGTAGCGACCTTGAAATTCGCTTATCAGCGCTGAAAAATTAATTTGACAAGTACTACCTAACTTTAGTAAATTCATATTAGTTAAGCCCTTAACTACATTTATGGTGGTGATCGTTTGAAAGACCTACAAGATTACGTACTTGATTTGCCGCTGCATTCTCTGGTTTTCTTTTCACTGGTGGAAACGACAGCCGGATTAGTTGATGTCTCAGAAAAATACTGGCATTCGAAGGGAACCAATGGAGCCAGAATTCGAATTCTAGTTGAAATCATGAAGGAAGGAGGTACAATTCTCCCATCTGTGCTCGCCCAAAGGATCGGTGTCACCAAATCAAATATTAGCCTGCTGCTCACCCCGCTCGAAAACGAAGGATTCATTCGCCGGGAAGGCCATCCCATGGACGGTAGAAAATCGGTAATTTCTATAACAAGCGAAGGGCAAAGCCTTCTGCTGCGTAATTTACCCGAAAACCGGCAGAGGATTGCGGAAAAAATGCAGGTGTTGAATGATCAGGAATTGAAGCAGCTCCTTTCCCTGCTCAACAAATTAAAGAGGACGTAACGGCTTTTCTACTCAATTGGTTAAGCCCTAAACTAAAATCCCATTTGTATAAAAAGGATGATATTCCATGTCGATCGTTATTACTGGAGCCAATGGTCAATTGGGGAGCCTAATCATACAACAGCTCCTTCAAAAAGTCTCACCTCATGAAATTACCGCTTGTGTTCGCCACCTTGAAACCGGAAAACACTATGAGGCACAGGGAATTACAGTACGATTAGGTGACTACGATCAACCCAATTCGCTTGAGCAAGCATTCGCGGGTGCTTCCCAACTGTTGTTGATTTCAAGTTCACATCCCGACGATACGATTCGTATTCGTCAACATACTCATATCATAGAAGTAGCTAAAAAATGTAAAGTAGAACACATTTTATACACCAGCTTTGCCTTTTCTGAAGCCAGCTCTATCCCCCTCTCCAATCTGCATTTGGCTACAGAACACGCCATTTGTACCACCGGAATTCCTTACACTTTTCTACGGAATGCATTATATACTGATTTTGTCAAAACTCTTGACCTGAACGCCGCCATAGCGAAGGGCGCACTCGATATTTACCCTGGAGAGTGGAAATTTAACACCGTCACGCGTTGGGATCTTGCCAGAGGGATCGCAGCAGTGCTATCCGATCCAGACCGCCATAAGAACAAGAAATATGAATTTGTCTCCTCCAGTCCCTGGACCTTTTCAGATTTGACAGCAGCTTTGACCGAGCTTACAGGCAGATCCGTCTCCCTCCGTCATGACCCCCAAATCAAAAATTGGATATTTGGGTTCTTGAGCAAAATAGATACGCGCTCCACGTCGGATGATTTGGAACAGTTGATCGGTGGTCCGCTCACTTCACTGAAAGAAAGCATCCGGCCCTTTATCTCCATATGAAAAGCAACGCTAAAAATTTCTTGGCAACACCCACTCCATAAATTGTGAGCAATATGTGAACTGGGCATACTTCTCATTCCCAAATCCATACTGAATATATCTGTTGGTAATGGAGGCGGGAATTATGGATAAAAGGATGAATCTGCTTATGTTCAGCGGCGATTATGATAAGGCAATGGCTGGACTGATTCTGGCAAATACGGCACGGGAATTGGACGTGGACGTGACGATGTTTTTTGCGTTCTGGGGACTATTTCTGGTTCGTGACCCTGACAAGATGACGTTTGAGGACAAGACGATTTATGAAAAAATCATGGGCTGGATGACTCCAAAAGGACCCGAAGAGTTGCCATTATCCAAAATGAATTTTAGCGGCCTTGGCAAGCTGATGCTGACGGAAATGATCGAAGATAACGAAGCCCCGAAGCTCATTCATTTCTTAAAAGGAGCACGGAAGAAAAATGTGAAATTTTATGCCTGTAAGCTATCGGTCGATATTATGGGCTTTAAACCGGAAGAATTTATACCTGAACTGGAAATTATCGAGGCCAAAACGTATTTAAAAGATGCGCTCGAATCCGATATGCAGTTGTTTATATAAGATAGACTTGCGCCTTATCCGGCTGTTGGATGAGGCTTTTATTGTGACTAAATGATGACACTCGCCTATTTTTTTTAACCTATTCGGGCCTACCTACGTACCCTAAGAAGACAGAACGACTTGGGAGGCGCCGTATGCTCATGGCTCGAATTGGAAGCAGTAATTGTAGGTATCAGCCTTCTAACGAGGCTTATTTCCAAAGGTATCGTGAAAGTACAATCGGATATCACCAGACCTTTGAATCTCCATATGGGCAAAAAAAGCTGATTTATGCGGATTGGGCAGCCAGCGGCCGCCTGTATGGACCCATCGAGTCGAAAATAGCTAATGAATTAGGCCCTTTTGTGGCGAACACGCATACGGAGTCTAATTTGACAGGTACTCTGATGACCCAAGCCTATGAAGAAGCGAAACAAATCATTAAAAGCCACGTTCATGCCAATGAACATGATATCATCCTGTTCGCCGGGTCCGGTATGACAGGTGCAGTAAATAAGCTTCAGCGACTGTTAGGATTGAAAATACATGAAAAATTAAAGCCCCTCTACCCCATCGCCGAAAAAGAACGTCCCATTATTTTCGTTACACACATGGAGCATCATTCCAATCATATTTCCTGGGCAGAAACCATTGGAGACGTTGTGTGTCTTCCTCCGGGTCCCGGCGGGATGGTCGATCCAACTCATCTCGAACGACTGCTGCTTCAATTCCGGCATCGCCCTATCAAAATCGGCGCCTTTACCGCCTGCTCCAATGTTACAGGGTTCGAAGTGCCGATTTACCAGCTAGCCCGCAAAATGCACGAACATGGCGGCGTTTGTTTCGTTGATTTTTCGGCAAGCGCACCTTATACCGAGATCAACATGCACCGCACAGATCCCCTTGAGAAACTGGACGGGATTGTATTTTCACCCCACAAATTTCTTGGGGGTCCCGGTACAAGCGGCGTTTTAATTATGGATTCGAGGCTGTGCCTCAATTGTGCTCCAGATCAGCCAGGAGGGGGCACAGTTAGCTGGACCAATCCTTGGGGTGGATACGAGTATAAAGAGAATACTGAAGCCCGTGAGGATGGAGGGACGCCTGCCTTTCTACAGGCCGTTCGAACGGCGCTCTGCATTCGGCTGAAGGAACAAATGGGACAGAAGCGCCTGTTGGAGCGCAAAAAGGAACTGACATCTCTATTACTAAAGAGCTTGAGTACCCTACCAGACCTACACATTTTAGGAGGAAGTAGCCAAGAACGAATGGGAATCGTTTCTTTCGTTGTCGGCCATATTCACTATAACCTGATTGTGAAACTATTGAATGATCGGTTTGGCATTCAGGTCCGGGGCGGCTGCTCTTGTGCAGGCCCCTACGGACATTATTTGCTGGGCATCGACCAGCAAACATCTAAACAAATGACAGACCTGATCCATGCGGGAGACTTATCTCGAAAACCGGGCTGGGTGCGTCTGTCGCTCCATCCCATGATGACGAATCAGGAAGTCTCCTATATCGCCTCTTCCATACGGGCAATCGTGGAAAACATCATGACCTGGCAAAAAGATTATACCTATCAACCAGAATCAAACGAATGGCGATCTATGCATGAACATCACAAAATAGACATCAGCAAATGGTTCAATTTCAGCGATTAAGAGACTCCTGTCCGTTCCCTTCTTTCAAAATTCTCATAGGATACACTGTAAATTACTATATGAGGAAAGAAGTGACGACAATGGGTCTCAATTTTCGCAACAGTACTAGTGCAGCTATCTTTGTAGTCTTTGCCTACCCGGACTTCAGCTGTACTCCTGTTAACTACTCTAAAGCAGGCTGGTACCGTGTTAACCCCGGACAGACTATTCAGGTTTGGAGCGGCTTCGCAGGAGGTAATACGTTCTTCTATTACGCTGAAGATGATTTTGGACGCGAATGGCGGGGTTCATATTTCACTCAAGTTCCTGAAAATGCCTTCAATTGGTGCTGGGATACAGGCTGTACCACTTGTAGAAGCGTGGGACTGCGGAGAATCGCAGTTAGTCCGTTCGTCTTGGACTACACCATCAACTTTGTAACGAGCAGCAGTCAAAGAAAACCTGCATCATCCACACTCCGCATGACATTGCCTTCCAAAGCAACCCAAGAGAAACCTATTTTGCGCAGAGTTCCTGCAACACCTAAGAGACTAAAACAAGGCAAAACTTTATTGCAAAAACGTATTGCGCATAAAAAACGGACCAAATAAAAAATGATCTGATCAGCTCGCATATAGTTTTTTTAGAACCCAAAAAAGGAGCGACCTCACCCCCATGGCCTGCTCCTTTCTCTTTTATCTATGAGGTAACCGCTTATTTACTCTCGGATTCCCACTTGGATATCTCTTTACGAACCCGTGGTGCTACCTCTGTTCCCAATAGCTCAATAGCTCTCATGACATCATCATGCGGCATCGTACCGACGGGCACGTGCAACAAAAAACGTGTAATGCCTACCTGTTTACGCAGATGAATGATTTTCTTGGCAACCGTATCGGGATCGCCTACATACAACGCTCCTTCAAAGCTGCGTGCGGCATCGAAGCTGGAACGAGTGTAAGGGCCCCAACCACGTTCACGCCCAAGCACATTCATGCTCTGCTGAGTGGAAGGGAAGAACTTATCCGCTGCCAGCTCAGTCGTCTCTGCGATAAAACCATGCGAGTGTGATGCAACCGGAAGCAGCGATGCATCATGACCGGCATGCCTAGCGGCTTTTTTATACAGTTCCACCAACGGGGCAAACTGTACAGGACTACCCCCAATAATCGCCAGAACCAACGGCAAACCGAGCAAGCCTGCACGAACCACAGATTCCTGATTGCCCCCACTCCCAATCCATACAGGCAACGGATTTTGAACTGGACGTGGATACACGCCCAAATTGTGAATTGCAGGCCGATGTCCGCCTTTCCAGGTAACTTTCTCGGATTCTCGTATGTTCAATAACAGCTCCAGCTTTTCATCGAATAATTCATCGTAGTTATCCAAATCATACCCAAATAACGGAAACGATTCGATAAAAGAGCCCCGGCCTGCCATAATCTCGGCTCGTCCATTCGAAATACCGTCCAGTGTAGCAAAATCTTGAAACACACGTACGGGATCATCCGATGAAAGCACCGTAACTGCACTGGTTAACCGAATTCGTTGGGTCTGTGCTGCTGCAGCAGCGAGGATAACAGCCGGAGCAGATGCCGCATAATCTTTACGATGATGCTCCCCCACGCCGTACACATCCAGCCCTACCTGATCTGCAAGCACAATCTCCTCGACCACTTCACGTATACGTTGTGCGTGACTGATAACCTCACCCGTTTGGGTATCCGGCGTTGTTTCTACAAACGTGCTTATACCTATCTCCACTTGTTCTACCCCCTATTTTCATGCCCTATTCTCATACGACTGCTTTCGAAGCCAATCATTTTAAAAACCGATATCTTTATATTGAACCTTTTTCACATCTTTTTCAAGCTCTCCTTTTTTGAGTCTGAAAACCAGCCAAGGGAAGTGTCCAGATTCGCCGCAGGAAAAGAAGTCTCTTTGTCGAATATTTTATGGAATAAAGAAGATTCCCATCCCCACAACATGAATACAACAAGGAGGCACATACATTTATGGCTTTTGTCATTAACAATTTAAAGGATAACAGCAATGTTGCCATCACTGACCAATTAGGTGGATTTACGGTACTAGAATACATAACAGATTTGAGTTCCACCTCGGTGGAGGCTGCGAAAAACAATTACTATATGAGCAAAAGTAATATGCGCCGCAAACAGCTCATGATCGAAATCAACAATAGCGAGATTATGATGAAAGCGGGAGCCATGCAATATACTGTGGGTAGCATGGAAATGACTACTGGTGTAAAAGGCGTTGGAGGCTTAATGCGAAACTTGGTGTCCGGTGCTGTAACGGGAACAGGTGCCATTAAACCACACTATAGAGGCACGGGTACCATTATGCTGGAGCCTACTTACCAATATATTTGGCTTATTGATGTCGACAATGATGATATTGCCATCGAAGACGGCTTGTTTTTGGCTTGTGACACGACGCTGGACATTTCCGTCGTTGCACGTAGTAATCTTTCCTCTGCTGCACTGGGTGGAGAAGGGTTATTTAATTTAAGCGCCCGCGGAAAAGGAGTTCTGGCACTTCAAGCTCCAATCCCTTCTGAGGAAGCGGTCGTTATAGAATTGCAAAATGATGTGCTGAAGGTGGATGGTAACTTTGCCCTCATGTGGTCCAATACCTTACAGTTCACCGTCGAAAAATCCGGGAAAACCAAAATGGGCTCGGCTGCTTCCGGCGAAGGGCTGGTAAATGTGTACAGGGGAACGGGAACCGTATGGTTAGCACCATTGTAAATAAAAAAGGAGAAGCCCTCGGCTTCTCCTTTCTTACATCTTAATTCTTTTTTACAAACTCCGATTTTAGCTTCATTGCTCCAAAACCATCAATTTTGCAGTCAATATCGTGATCGCCATCCACCAGACGGATGTTTTTTACTTTGGTGCCGATTTTCAAGACGGATGAGCTTCCCTTCACTTTAAGGTCTTTAATGACAGTTACAGAGTCACCATCCTGCAGGATGTTACCATTCGCATCTTTAACAACCTTTACGTCTTCACTGCTTGCTTCTGACTCGGTAGACCACTCATGAGCGCATTCCGGGCAAATGAAAAGACTGCGATCCTCATAAGTGTACTCTGAATTACATTCAGGACAATTTGGTAAATTAGACATGGTATTATGTACTCCATTCATTTTCAAATTCTACTGCTATGCTAAGCTTCCTTGATAGACCAAGCCTGCTCCAAGTCTTCCTTGGAGTTCCCTACAAGTATATTGGATAATCCGTCACGATTCCACTCATTGATGAAACTAATCTGAGTATTGTTGTACCTTATATGTAAGCGTTCTGTCTACTGAAAATGCCGAGAGGTAAACATGTAACTAAAAAGGACGCTGTCTTCCTAGGCAGCATCCTTTTTTACGGCACGTTTATTATGCTTGGGTTTGCTTGATCAGTTCACTAATTCCTTGACTAAGCGGTGTAAGGGGGCGTTTCAACAGCTTCTCGAAATCGTTGCTTACGACATCCAAGGCTCCTTCACGAATCGCTTGTTGAATACCGACCACAATAGGGATGGCACCTTCCGGGACTCCCGCACCGAGCATAACCTCGGCATACGTAGCATCATCCACCTGCTGTACAGGTACGTCTTTGCCCAGAACCTCAGCAAGTACCGCTGCAAACTCTTCTTGGGTAATCGGCTTACCGGAGAGCTCATATATTGTATTCTCATGCCCTTCGCCAGACAAAACGGTTGCAGCTGCTTGCGCATAATCTGCGCGGGTAGCCCAACCTACTTTACCGGACCCTGCCGAGGTTAGCCAAGGAGCTCCCGCGAGTACGGATTGGATCGTGCCTAACTCATTCTCCAGATACCAATTATTACGCAGGAAGGAGTAAGGAATGCCTGACTCACGAATGAACTCCTCCGTGATGCGATGTACGGGCGCAAGGAATAGAGTGCTGTCAGCTGCATTGGCAGCGCTAGTATAGGCGATGAAGCCTACTCCAGCACGTACAGCAGCATCAACAGCCGCTTTATGCTGACGGATTCTAGTATCATTATCCCCGTCTGCGGATATAATCAGCAGTCGATCTACTCCAGCAAACGCCTGATCCAGCGTCTCCGGTTTATCAAAATCGCCATGACGAACGTCAACACCACGAGACCGTAAGTTCTCTGCTTTTTCTGGATTTCTTACGCTAACAATAAGATCGTTTGCGGAGACAGATGTAAGCAACGTATCTACCACGATGGAACCCAGTTGCCCCGTTGCTCCTGTTAATGCAATTTTCATATGAAATCCTCCATTCAAATTGTATTCACTTTTATATAGTAACTAAAAATATAACACATGTCTAATCTAGAGTCTAAAGGTCTGCTTTTCGGGTAAGAGTTGGTAACCCAGACTTTCCCCAGAGAAAGGAACATGTATATGAAGAAAGCTATGATTATTGTAAATCCCTCTTCCGGCAAAGAGGAATCCCTCCAACATGTCAGAAGCGTAGAAGAAATTCTACGTGATCAAGGATACGTTGTTACGGTTAAAGAGACGGCAAAGGAACTGGACGCCACTCGTTTTTGCGTCAATGCGTGTGAGGAAGCTTGTGACCTAGTCGTTTCCATCGGCGGGGATGGCACACTTCACGAAACAATCAACGGTTTCATTGATCAAGACCATCGTCCAAGACTGGGTGTCATTCCCCTGGGGACAGTCAATGATTTTGCCCGTGCCTTGCAAATTCCGCTAAGTCCCGAGCTGGCGATCCGTACACTGACTTCTACCCGCGTGAAAAACGTAGATATGGGTCTCTTAAACGGCCGAATGTTTGCCAATGTTGTTGCCACAGGTTCGCTTGCTGAATCGCTATCAGCTGTATCATCAGACGATAAATCCATGTTTGGCACGTTTGCCTACTTCAAAGAAGGCATGAAAGAGCTTATCAGCCATCCTGCCCACTCACTTATCGTCCGCTACGATGACAATATCTGGGAAGGAAAATCCCCACTCTTTTTGGCTACTTTGACCAATTCAGTTGGCGGATTCGAGAAACTGGCGCCCGATGCGGCTGTTGACGATGGTCTGCTTCACTGCTTTATTTTCAAAAACCTCAATATATTGAACACCGTGACGGCCAGCATATCCTTATTTTTAGGCAACCTGAAGGATCATAGTGATATCGTTTACTTTACCGCAAAGCATGTAAGTGTCAGCTCTGCAGAACCGGTCAGTACGAATGTAGATGGTGAGGAAGGGCCGTCTTTGCCTATCGAGCTTGGTATTTTACCGCGTCATATTGAGGTAATTGTGCCGGAAGAGGTTTAAGTAATGCGGTGCTGATCCTCAAGCTTGAGGATCATACTCGCTCAATTTCCCCTCGTAGATCAAATGGAATCGATCACTTTGCCGAAAATCGTCTGGCGTAACAAGAGCGGGCAGCTTGTTCCATATTTTTATGCCGGATCGCTGTAAAATTTCTGCGACGAATTGCGAACAAAAATAAGAATTGCTGAACTCGACTGGTTCTTTGAGTGCAATACCAATCAAACCCAGTAAGTTATACATATATTTTTGACGACTTCGGATAAATACATGTAAAACTCGCTTCATTTTTTCAACTTCACGGTCGGTTACTTGAAGCTCGTAGATAACACATGTTGTATTCGGAAATCTGCTGTATGTACCTGTCTTAATATCCTCTTTCACGAAACCACCATCCAGAGGGTTATTAGGGGTCTTTCTCCCGAAGCTGTATAACTCCGAAAGTTCCCGGTTGAAGGAAATGGAGGCGTGATTGTATGGCGCTCTCGTATAGCTTTTAATGACTCTCGTAAGAAACGTTCCCGTATTCGTAAGCAAGATAAAGACGGATTGATCTGCTACCATTTACGAAATTTCCCCTTATCAAGTTTGAATTATTCCTTCATAATAACATAGGAACCTTAATGGAATCCTATTTCGCGATAAGTTGGTGAGTGGTAATGGACAGTTCGCTATTAACGTTAATCCTTATTTTCGCAGCCTTATTGGTCATCCATCTGATTTATATAGTGGTAGTCAAAACACAGCCAGACAAAGACTATGCAGCTATTGGGCTTCGCATCAAGACATGGTGGGGTATGTTCTTTATCTTTTGCTTGGCAACTCTTTTCAATCCGATCGTTTCACTGCTTTCCTTGATGGCACTCACCTTTTTTGCGCTAAAAGAATACTTTTCCATGATTAGATCCAGAAAAGCTGATCGCAGATTGTTTCTATGGGCGTACTTAACGATTCCCGTACAATTTTATTGGATTTATATCGGGTGGTACGGAATGTTTATTGTCTTTATCCCTATCTATGTATTCTTACTGCTACCGCTCCCGCGATTGATCAACAAAGGAACGGTTGGTTTTTTGCGCAGTGTCAGTTCGACCCAATGGGGGCTCATGCTGATGGTTTTCGGGTTGAGTCATCTGGCCTATTTTCAGTTTGCTACGCCGCAATACGGAGCAAAACTTGTACTTTTTCTAGTGGTACTGACGCAGCTCAATGATGTCGTACACTATCTAGCATCACTCTATTTCGGAAAGCGGAAAATCGTCCCGACATCCAATCCCAATATAACTTGGGAAGGCTTTGCATTCGCTTTTCCCGTAACCATAGCGGCTTCCTATCTTATCTATCCCTATCTGACGCCGTTTGACCTGAAATTTGGAATTATTTTCGGCATGCTGATCAGCTTGAGCGGTTTCTTCGGTAGCTTAACGGTTTCCGTGCTGAAGCGGGATTTATTAATCGGCGATGATGACAAGTTCGATGCTTTGAAAAAAAGCTATTTAAGTCGGGTGGATAGCTTGACCTACACCTCGCCCGTCTTTTTTCACGTAATCCGTTATTTTTTTGACTTTATGTAGCGATTACATGGCTCAAACCTAGATGATCATGGAACACGATATCTTGCTATGAAAAGGGCAGCCTATCCTCACTTAAGGATAGGCTGCTTTTGCGTGTACTACCGTTGCAGGGCATTCCTAATCCTGCTAACCCCTTCACGAATTTCGTTTTCCCTTAGATGCCCGTAGCCCATTAGCAGTCGATTCCCTTCGAGCTGTGCCGCAAATACATTTTCGCTACGGAGATGTTCTAGCAGATTCTCTCGGAGTGGGAACTGAAACTCTGCTACCAAATGTAAACCAGCCGATCGGCCACATATCCGGTATTGCCCTGTAAAATGCTGTTCCAGGCTATCAAGCAGGACCTGACGACGCTTGGCGTACACTTTTTTCATCTTATGTACATGCTTATGAAGGAGTCGCTTCCTTATATACCGACTCAACACAATTTGCTCCAGGCTCGCTGTCTGGTAATCCGCCAGTTGCTTTAAACGGATAAAATCAGCGACTCGTGACGGGGGAAGAACAATATAGCCGATCCGCAGTGCGGGGAACAAAATTTTGCTAAACGTCCCGACATATAGCACCCGTTCTGGGTCCAGACTCTGCAAAGAGTGGACGGGCGCCCCGTCATACCGGAACTCACTGTCATAATCATCTTCGAGCAGAAGACATCCTGTCCGGGCTGCATACTGAATAAGCTCGATCCGCCTTTGGATCGGCAAGATACCCCCCAGCGGGAACTGGTGCGAGGGTGTCAGATATGCCAGTTTGGGGTGTCTCTTTTGCGGCAGATCGGCTGTTATAACTCCCGAATCATCAACAGGCATGCTCCGCAGTGTGGCCCCTGTAGCCGACAGAATGCTTTTTAAATCTTCATTTGTCGGTTCCTCTACCAGAACTTCGTCTCCAGCTGACAGTAACAGACGGGTGACAAGCTGAATCGCTTGTACTGCTCCGCTAGTGATTACAATATGTTCCGGTCTGGCTTTCACTCCTCTGGTGTGAACCAAATAGTCGGCCAGCTCCCTTCGTAACTCAGGCTCTCCAGCAGGGTCGCCATAACCCAGTGCCAGATCAGGAGCCTCTTTGCATACGCTCTGAAGCAAGTCGGCCCATGATTTGCGCGGGAACAATTCCAATGCGGGGAGGCCTGTCCGGAAGGATATTACCGACTCCTCATTTGAATATGAAGTATTCATTGCAGACGCAGACGCCTCGATAGGCGGTGCGGATACATAACCTGGAAGAACGGCCCCCTCGGCTACATAGGTACCTGAACCCGAGCGCGCAATGGCTAAGCCTTCGGCTAGCAGCATTTCATAAGCTTCGAGGATAACATTCCGGGAAACATTCAACTGTAAGGCCAGCACCCGGGTCGAAGGAAGTTTATATCCTGCATGCAGTTCTCCGGCTAAAATACGGTCCCGTATCGCTTGATACACCTGACGCAGCATCGGAACTGTCACATTCTTATCGATAGATAACCACATAGGTTGCCCCCTCAAGCGGTACTGTCAAAAACCTCTTCAACTGGATCTACAAGTGCCCAGTTTCTATTGCTACAGTATATATCAATATCTGTACAAGAGGTGAGATGAAATGAACAAACCAACCTTTTCGACTTACATGGAATTAGTGATCGCAACCTCCATTGTCGGCAGTTCTGTAGTAGTCGGTAAACTGGTCGTGATGCGGCTGCCTGTTTTTTTATCGCAATCTGCCAGTCTGGCCGTTGCCCTTCTGTTCTTGGTACCCATTGTATTCATCAAGAAATATTCACTAAGGATCAGCAAACGGGATGCCTTAATCCTGTTCATTCAGGCCCTGATCGGCATGTTTCTCTTCCGCGTCCTAATGCTGTACGGGCTGGCCTACGCCTCTGCTTCCGAAAGCGGAATTTTAACAAGCTTGACCCCAGCTATCGTTGCACTTCTTTCGTATATACTGCTGAGAGAAAAGATTACGCTACGCCCCGGTCTCGGGATTGCCTGTTCTCTGCTCGGTGTTTTGGCGTTGCAAGTGCCTCACATATCGGCGCTCTGGTTCAATGCTCCCAACGCAACCTCGTTCATTGGCATGCTGCTTGTTCTGTCTGCTGTGTTCGGAGAAGCGGCACTAACGGTATTACGCAAGATGCTATCCAGCGATGTCTCTTCCCTGCTTGGGACTATGTATATAACACTCTTTTCATTCCTTATGTTTCTGGGTTGTTCCTTCGGGGAGGCCCAACAGTTCAACTTTAACCACGTTGGGGCAGGGGATATTGGGCTTGTCTTATATTATGGTATCTTTGTCACCGCATTAGCCTACGTATTATGGTTTCGGGGCGTGTCAAGGGTATCGGCTAGTACAGCAGCTGTATACACGGGTTGTATTCCCGTCAGTACACTGTTGCTGTCCTATATCATCCTCCGTGAATCCTTCTCATTGGCTCATCTGGCTGGTGCAGGCTTTGTATTTCTCGGCATCATACTTATATCACGCGGTGAACGCCGCTGACTTACGCAAAGACCTTCTCAAGAAAAGAGGCTCCCGGCTGAAACTTCGGGAGCCTCTTTTTTTTGATTCAAGTTCTTGGCGCATTGAATTAATGCACCTGATCCAGCAATTGATATGCTTCTTCCTTCGAAGCAACCGCCAAGAGCGTTTCTCGGAAATGATCGTCCATCAGCTTACGTGATAACATTTGCAGCACTTTCAGATGCGCATTTTCCTTACTGTTGCGCGGTACGGCAATCATGAAAATCAGTTTTGCTTCACTTCCGTCTGCACTATTCCAGTCAACACCGCCCTGCTTGATGCCGAAGACCACGCTTGGCTTCAGGACAGCTTCCGATTTGCCATGAGGAATGGCAATATTCATTCCAATGCCTGTGGAGCCTTCTTCCTCTCTGGCTAATATCGCCTGTTTGAAATCACTGGCAGAGCTTACGGCTCCAGTTCTCTCAAGTGCTCTGATCATTTCATCAACCACAGCATCTCGTGTCGTTCCTTCCAGATCCAAATTAATCAGATCCATTGTTACAATATCCGTCAGTTTCTCAATGTGAATGGTTTGCGAAGACACGGCCGGCCCGTTATTTGTGACAGTTGTTGATGCAGATGACTCCGCAGCGGCCTTTGTAGTAATCGCAGATTGTCCAGCCCCTGCGGTGGAATGTCCAGGCATCGCTTCCCCAGCAGCATCCGAAGTTACAGTTGCTGCAATATCCTTTTTCAGCAAGCTTACCAGGACAACCGATACGGCTACGCCGACAATAACGGCGATGAAGAACATAAGCACATGGTCCACTGCACCAAGTACAGCTACAATCGGTCCACCGTGAGCTACCTTATCACCTACATTTCCCAACATGGCGATGACAGAGCCGACCATGGACCCTACCATGATACTGGGAATAACACGCAGTGGATCTTGCGCCGCGAATGGAATCGCACCTTCGGTAATACCGAACAAACCCATCGTGAATGTTGCCTTCCCAGCCTCGCGTTCTTCAGGTGCAAATTTACGTTTGTTGATCATCGCTGCAAGTCCCATCCCAATTGGCGGGATACAAATCGCAACGGCGATCGGGCCCATAATTTCATAATTCCCTTCGCCGATCATAGCCGAACCGAATAAGAAAGCGACTTTGTTCACAGGTCCACCCATATCGAAGGAGATCATCGCACCTAGAATCAATGCCAATAGAATTGAACTTGTACCTTGCATACCTGCAAGCCAACCTGTTAAAGCTTCAAACAATTGTGCGACTGGAGCACCAATCACAAAGACAAAGATTAATCCTACAATTAAAGATGCCAATACAGGGATAATAATAATAGGCATGATCGGCTGTAATGCTCGGCCAACTTTAATTTTCCGAATCCCAAGTGCAACATAACCCGCCAGGAACCCGGCGATAATACCGCCGATAAATCCAGCCCCCGCCTCACTTCCATAAAAGCTGCCGTTCGCAGCAATGAATCCGCCAATCATACCCGGTGCAAGCCCCGGTCTATCTGCAATACTCATCGCGATAAATCCGGCGAGGATCGGTATCATAAAGGTAAACGAAGCCGAACCGATATCCTGAACCGTCTTCCAGAATGAACCGTCCGGTATAACCAGACCGCCTGGTGTCTTCTCACCGCCAATCGTCAACGCAATGGCAATGAGCAATCCCCCAATGACGATGAAGGGTACCATATAGGATACACCGTTCATCAAGTGGCGGTAGATGGGATTTTGTTTCGGTTTGTTCTCCTGTGAGCTACTTTCGGCAGAACGTGACTCTGCTTGGTACACTGGTACATTACCCTTCATCACCCGCTGGATCAATTCTTCTGGACGGCGAATGCCATCCTGTACGCCAACGACCAGCAGTTTCTTACCGACGAAGCGGTCTTTAACCACCGTTTTATCCGCTGCAATAATAATGCCATCTGCCTCACGGATCTCCTGCTCGGTCAGTTGATTTTCGACTCCAATGGAGCCTTGTGTCTCGACCTTCATCTCGACGCCCAGTTTTGCTGCTGCCTTTTGCAGATTCTCAGCTGCCATATACGTATGTGCAATTCCGTTAGGACATGAGGTAATCGCCAATATCTTCATAGTCATTCCCCTTCTCTCTGTTGTTTCCGCTTACATTGATAGTATAAACGCCTATCTTGCTGTTATCGGACGAACTTTTTACCGGAACTTTCGGAAAAACGGAATTATACCGGCAAAAAACAGGACTTATCTATAAGTCCTGTTCCAGAGCACAGCTTTTTTAGTTTATCCCTTCATTCTCCCTAATAATCTCATCGCATCGGTCTCCTTAGATAAGGCATGAACCAAAGCAGGCTGCTCACTGATCAGGGACAATTCCTTAAATAACTGGCGCATTTCTTCCCGCCCATCCTGTTTGACCGCAAGCAAGAACACAAGCTCTACTTTCTCGGTTCCCCAGGTAAGCGGCTGCTTCAAGGTAGCGATTACAATGGAGGACTGCCTTATCCACTCAGAACCGCCATGCGGGATGGCTATGCCTCCCCCAATCGTCGTGGCCGACATTTTTTCTCGCGCCAGTACGCTGTCCACATAACCAGGCTCCACATATCCTTTGTCCTCCAGTATTTGCGCCAGCTTGGAGATCAATTGTTCCGGATGCTGCACTTCCTGCTGGGGAAAGACCAAAAAAGGTGTTGTATATTTAAAAAATACCGATTCTTCTGCTGCCCTATGTTCCGGCTCATCCAGTCGTCGGATCACTTGCTCCAGTCGACGTTCGTCCTTGACATCCAGCAAGGGAGAGACGAGAATGTGCGGAATGTTCATCTCTGGGAGATCTACAGTGGTAATGACGAGATCCACCTCCTGGGCTGCCAGATAGTCCTGGACTTCTGCTTTGGAAAGGGTTGTCTCCACATGTACAGCCGGAAATTTACGTTCCACCTTGGTGCGTAGCAGTTGGGACATACCGATGCCCATGTGACACACGATGATGGCTCTCTGGGGATGACTCTCTTTCTGGTGCAATCGCTCCACAGAAGCCTGAAAATGCAGCGTTAAATACGCCGCTTCCTCCTCGGGGAAGGATAGCCGGATCCATTTCCCCACCTCTTCCAGTGTAATAATAACTCGGTCGAACATGTAGGGGTACATCTTCTTGATCTCGGCCAGCATAGGATTGGACACGGTCAACCCATATTGAAGACGGTTCAGGGTCGTATATAAATGGACATTCAACCCTTTCAGTAACATCTTGTCCTTGGAAAAGGCAATCATATTCAGCTCGGACATCCGCCGAACTAACTGCTCAATCAACTCAGGCAAAAGCGGGTGACTATCTGCCAGCTCACCTTGTTTTCCTGTTCTTCCCTCCTGCTGGTAACGGAACTTCCCACTAAGCAGGTGCAGAGTTAAATACGCCGTCTCTTCCTTGGAAAAAGGCACAGCAAACAACTTTTGCAACTGCTGCAAAAAAGACGTAGCCCATGTAAATTCGCGTCTCTCCTGCAAAAAGGCAATGTCCTGCTTGGAGAGCGAAATGGGTTGTCCCATCTTAGTTCGTTTGACCATTAAGAGAATATGCAGCATTAGAGCTTCGAAAGCTTCGTCAGTAAAGCTGAGCTCATGGCGTTTTTGAAATGCTTTTAATTCATGATTTATGGTTGTAATCTCGTGCGATTCAAACTGTTTGCGCATCATCTGTCCTGTTAACTCAGGACTGTCAATCAGCTGGTTCATCCGCGCCAAAGCGATGCGCTTATTTTTCTCAGAGCCTTGAATGGTCAATCCAACGCGCTGCTTGGTAATCAAGGCCAGATCAAAGCTGTGCAGCCAGCCATCGATCTTCTCCATATCTCTACGAATCACCGTCTTGTTCACATAATACTGTGAAGCTAGATCCTGGATGGTCACAGGCTTGGCATTCATCAAGAGCCGATAGGCGAGATGCAGTACCCTTTCCTCATCCGACTCATGTTGGGCTGTACTCTCGTCCGCATACAGTCGATGGAACAATTCATTCTGATCCGCTTCACCCATCTCCAGATAAATGCCGCGTCCCGGCCTTCTCACCAGATTGGCATCAGAATGCTTGACGATATAATCTTCAATTACTTTCAGATCGTTGCGGATCGTCTTTTCAGAGCAGTCGGTCAGATCCGCCAGATCCTGCGCTAACCACAACCGGTCCGGTTCAGTTAACAACATGCGTAAAATTTCCATTTGCCTTTTATTCATTCCATTCTCCCATCTTCCAAAATAAAGAATGTCCAGGGCATTTCGAGCTATATTTTTGCTGGTTTTGTGTTGACTTTAAGTATACTCCAAGTAGTACATTTAAAGCATGGTGGCCGCCAAATTCAAGAATAATGAAAAGAGGAATCGCTCATGACTATTGGGAAAACAGCTCTTATTACTGGGGCCAACAAAGGCATCGGGTATGAAACAGCCAGACAATTGGGGGGGATGGGTATTACAATCCTGATTGGCTCACGGAATGAGCAGAGCGGCCGGGAAGCGGTGGCTAAGTTGGCTAATGAGGGAGTAGAAGCCCGATTGATTTTGTTAGACGTGACGAATCAAAGTACGATTGATTCCGCAGTCCAACAGATCAAACAAGAATTCGGTTCCCTTGATGTACTAATCAACAATGCCGGCATATCTTTAGGAGGAGCCACTCCTCCAAGTCAGTTCTCTTTGAACGATTTAAGAGAAACGTATGAAACGAACTTTTTCGGTTTGGTCGCCGTGACGCAAGCCATGCTACCTTTATTGCAAGAATCTCCTTGTGGTAGAATCGTTAACTTGTCGAGTGGCCTTGGTTCGTTAACCTATAATGGCGATCCTGAGCATGAGCATGCACAATTTAATTTGCTTGCCTACAATAGCAGCAAGGCAGCGGTTAATATGTTCACCGTCACCCTTGCCAAAGAATTCAAAGACTCACCTCTCAAAATTAATTCGGCTGACCCTGGCTTTACCGCCACTGACTTAAATGGCTTTACAGGACCGGGTTCGGTACAACAAGCTGCTGCTGTCGTTGTTCGTTTAGCCACTTTAAATAATGACGGGCCGTCAGGAGGGTTTTTCGACTCGAATGGAGAAGTGCCTTGGTAATCGTTACAATTAAGGAGTGGGATACTTTGCAGGAAATTCCGGAGACCATAACCTCTATTAGTCAAGCTGCAGAACTAACAGGTTTAACAGAAGATACTATACGCTATTATGAGCGAATTGGCTTGCTGCCTTATGCAGAACGAAAGGCTAACGGACACAGGTTCTACAGTAGAGATCAGATTCTGGGGATTATCTTTTTAACCCGATTAAAAGCTACTGGAATGACTATAGAGGAAATGAAGCATTATCGAGAACTTTCGATGCAAGGCAACAGCACCATTCCGATCAGACACTCCTTACTTGAGAAACATAATCAGAAGATTCAACAAGAAATTTCCAGACTGATGGAAACCCAAAAAATTATTGAATATAAGCTCAACCATTATCGTGACCTCTCTACCAATCCTGATCTTAGCGACACGAATTGCAACCCTACAACACCCAGCACCAATCCCCTTTTTTAAGGGGTTTTTTTATTTTCAGCGGGAGATTGATGGAGCTCCCTTAATTCCCTATAATCCAAATATAGTATGAATTTCTAGGGGGAATAACGGTGATCACCTATGTGAGATGCAATGACGTCAGTATGGAACACATTTTCCAAGCATTTTCGCTTGGGTTCTCGGATTATTCCATTCGTCTGACCACGGATCAGGACGATTTCGCAGCACGTTTTTTTGGTCCAGAGGGTAATACACGGAATCACTCTTTCCTTGCCATGGATGAGGATCAACCGATCGGCTTAATTCTTGGCGGTGTCCGGCAGTTCGACGGGTACAAGACCATGCGTTGCGGCACGCTATGCATCGCCCCGGCTTACCGTGGTCAGGGGATTAGCAACAAGTTGCTGGAATTACATAAACAAACAGCCATCTCCGCGGGTTGCCAGCAGCTATGGCTCGAAGTCATCAAGGATAATCATCGGGCCGTCAAATTATATGAAAAGCAAGGCTATCAGCCACGCTATACGCTGAAATACTACAACGGCACTCTGCCCTCCACCCCACCCGCTGCCCTCTCATCTTCGTATATTCTTAAGGAAGTTACATTTGATGACATCGCAGCTTTTCGAAAGACCCTTATCGACTGCCACATCCATTGGCAAAGTGACACACCTTATTACGCCACTAGTACACAGGAAGCTTTTCTCGGCATCTACGAAGTAAATCAAACGTGCCTCGGCATGGTGAGCATGAGTGCTAAGGGTAAAATCAACTTTCTTTGGGTCGATCCTAAGCATCGCAACCAAGGATTAGGATGCGCCCTCCTTCATAGAGCAGCAGAGATCCAAAAGAGTGAGAAGGTGTACATCTGTCTGTCTGACAATGACTCTCTTGAAGGCTTTATCCAAAAAATAGGTCTCTCGAAAGACCCCATTGAGCAATATGAAATGGGTATGCCGCTGAATCCAAGCTCTCCCGCTTGATTCACCTACATCTATCATTTCTGAGAACGATTGATATACTCTGATTTGACCAATGCGCACATGTAAAGATCATCATATTTCCCTAACGTAAATTCATATTGGGAGAGGAGCCCTTCTTGCCGAAAGCCTGCTTTTTCAAGCAACCGCAAGGATTGTGCCTTCTCTGGCTCTACTAGCGCCTGAATGCGGTTCAATGAGAGGAAGGGATATTTATAATAATTTCTTTGTTTATAGAATGTTTTCCTAAACATGGATTGTAAAATGACCGTTAATATAAGGAGTGTGTTTTCAATTATTAAGAAGAGGTGTATTTTTTGGACGAACAGCACATATCACACAATCCGCAGGAAACTTCAAGACAGACGTACATTCAGCATGGTCAAAATTATGGGGTAGATCCAAACAGGATGGCGGCGTTATCAAAAACATACGGGAATTCTACTCTGTTTAGACGGTGGGGAGCAACAGTTTTTGATTGCATGTTTTTTGTAATCGGGTATATTTGTTTTTTTATTTCTGTCATTCAAATAACGGACAGATGGTTTTTGCCTTTAGCGATTGCAACCCGTTGTATTCTGCTTATTGCTTTCTTCAGCTATTATTTGCTTTTGGAAGGTTACACAGGCTATACGCTGGGTAAGTTCGTTTTTCGTATTAAGGTGGTTAACGGGGAAGGAAAGCCTCCTGGTTTTCTTAAATCACTCATTCGTACGCTGCTCAGACTCATAGACACCAATCCGTTGCTAATGGGTGGGATACCTGCTGGTATCAGTGTGTTAGTAACTGCATCAAGACAACGAATTGGTGATTTAGCTGCAGGTACATATGTTGTAAAGGTACGGGATTTAGAGCCGATTAACAAAAAGACAATGAAACGTTCGCTCTTTATATTTTTTACCGCAATGGTGATCTTGGGAGCCTCGTTTGTAAATGCTATTTTTATACTGGCAAACAATTACGTGCCTCCTGAAGCTCCGGTGAACAAGAAAGAACAAAGCTATGTAAGTAAAGATGGACGATTTCAAATCACGGCCCCATTGGACTGGTCAACAGACCCAGACCGTGAAGGAAAAGCAGAGATTGCGATATTTAATCCGTACATTCAAAAGTCCGTTGCGGTAGTATCCAATTCGAAAAAGCAATTGGGCAATATAACTCTTCAACAGTATGGTAAGAAAGCTGAAAATAACTTAATCAAAGAGTGGAACCTGTCCAGTGTAGGACCTGTCTCTAACACAACCATTCAAGGATATCCTGCCCTTGAGTTCGTGATTAAAGGTAAAAAAGATGTGGACAAATATGTTACCCATGTAGCGATTATTGAGACCGAAAAGAAGTACTACCAAGTGCTTGGATATGCACCAGCGTCTAAAGACGGCCGTTTAAAGAAAGAACTGCACGACATTACCTATAGCTTCCGCGAGGTTCGTCATTAGACAGCGTGGCTGGCAATAAAAAGGATAAGACACAAAAAGCAGGTGCTCCTTAGAGCCCTGTTTTTGACACTTGTTACCTGATATATAAACTAAACTTTAAAAATCACATGGGGAACTGAGCAGGTGGGATAAGTACTGAATGAGGTTACCGTTTTACTTAAAATTAAAATTAAATATTGGTAATCCCTGCGTATAATCAACTTCTATAGATACACTTTCAAAATCGACTATATATTTTGAATCTTTTTTTAAAATTTCTTTTGTTGGGCGTTCTAATTCTAATGCATAGGAAAAAAGCTCTAAAAAATCTGCATCTAAACCATGACTATTCGATTTATATTTTATATGATCTACATCTTCCTTTTTAACAAGTATAAAATCTGAGTTATTGATAGTCTCAACAATACGTTTTTTTTCTACATGGTTAACTAAATTATCCTCATCTCCTTGGAAAGATAAAACCTGTGTATTTCCATGAAAATCTTTATACAATGTCTCTAAGTTTAAATCCTGCCTATTTTTCACTATTTTCTTCGCAAAATAGTCAAATTCAAATGCAAGCATTGAATTTCCTATACTCTGATATAGAAATCTACTGCTGGATAAATATACCGGTTCTATCCAGGCTGAGTTATCTATTAAATATGAAAATAAAGTAGGTGCTAACCTATTGCTTAAGTGTAATAGATACGCTCCATGTGAGTGTCCGTATCCAATAATTCTATTAGAATTAAATACTAAATCATTTCCACTCAGTATGATTTTAACCGACTCTACAGCGCTGATAATATCTATTGCCTGCATATAACTCATATCATTAAACTCTTCTATACTTTCATCTATATTAGCAATCACAGGGATCAGGATGTTTTTTTCAGACAATATATTTAGTAAAATAGAAGAGTCTCTATTTATTCTCTCCAATTCATCTACCGTAAGAATAGTTTGTAAAATTTGAGGATCTTTAAACTTGAAATGATTAGCTGATGATTGCATATATGAACTACCAAAATAATTACACTGAATCGTTACCATATTGTATTTGTCAGCAAATAGTTCCCTCATTTTTATGTAAACTTTAGAATCAATATTACCGCCGAACCCAGGGACGAAAATAATCAATCCTGTGTTTTCATTAACTCCATTTTGTGGGATAGAAAAGTCAATTCGTAGTTCTCGATTAGACTTACCTGTATATATATTATGATGTGCTGGAATATTAATACTATGTTGTTCAGACATACTCATTTATTCCCCCATTTAAATATTAAAGTCCCATTTCATAAAAATAATTTCGATCAATAGGTACATCAGCATATCAAGACAAGATTTTCTGATTAAATCCCCATATCGTATTCTTCTAATATTCTGATTAAAACACAAAAGACCCACAGGAGGGTCATCTTTTTTTCAAAATGTCCTTTTTGTGGGTCACATTCTACTTTCTCGGTACAACTACACTCCCCTCCGTAGTTTACAACTCAATACTAGAATATATAACCATCGTCTAATGGATTATCATAATACGCTGCAATTTCACACCTATGATAAAATTGACTGACATGTTCGACAACCTGCCTTATCATATTGTTCAGATGCACAATGGATTGAAAACCCTTTCATAAAGGTAGTACATTAAAACACACTATATCACTATAGATAAGGGAGGAATCCTGATTTGTTTCAGCTCTCCGAAAAACAAGCTCAAGACATCGTAGACAAAATGATGAAGGATATTCCATACAATATCAATATTATGAATGAACGCGGCATCATCATTGGCAGCGGCGAGAGTGAACGAATCGGAACCATTCACCAAGGCGCTGTTCAGGCGCTCGAAACTGGGAAAATGGTTGAAGTGTGGCAGGACGGCCACTATGAGAAAAAGGGAACCAATGAACCGATTGTCATTCATCATGAGTTAGTTGGTGTCATTGGTATTTCAGGCAATCCTGATGAAGTGCGTCCTTTCTGCAATATTGTTAAAACTACGGTGTCTCTCCTGATTGAACAGCGCATCTCCTTGGAGCATCTGGCCCACGAAGCCAACCGCAAAAAGTCTGTGCTGGAAATGCTGTTAAATCATCAGGGAGCCTACACGCAAAAAATAAAAAAAGAAGCAGCTCAATATCACATAGATTTGCTTCTAAAAACTTCGGCTGTATATGTAAAATATCTGCCTGCTGATCCAGCTCGTTTAGCCGAGTTGTCCAATATATTCATGCAGCATCCATCCTTTCGTATGGAGGAAGACTGTTATCTCATCCTAATACAAAATCAGGAACCGACAGACAAACTGCTAGAGCCACTTGTGCGCAGCCATCCCGATGTGCTGGTTACGGTCAGCAGACAAGAGCACAACATTGCGGATGTTTATATGCAAGCCAAGTCAGCTATGAATGTTTTACTGGCTTTGCGCCCGCCTGTGCAAAAAATTTCTTTTGCGGAAGTCGAATTTCTGGTCAAATTGAGTCAAACGAACCTGACGAACACGATCTATCTGGTTAGCAAGTTGGAAGATACTGTGGATTTGCTGGATACGCTGCGAAGCTTTATTAACCATAACGGCAGTGTCTCCTTTACCGCAGATGAATTAAATATTCACCGAAATACGCTGCAATACCGCCTGAAGCGCATCCATACCTTAACCGGTAAAGATCCCCGGAATCTCCTTCAGCTTTTTGAGCTTACGCACGGCTTATTGGCACTGTATCAATGAACTGCTGTATCACGCCAGGCCATGCGCCAGTAATACCATATTTCCGCTCGCCATCACTCCCAAATTTCTTAGTCAATCCTGCTTTGGCTAAGTTCGGGATTACAGGCGAGTGCTCGTATTATATCGTATTTGTATGATGCCGTTTTATATTTATAGCCCGCTTCTCCATCTGTTCATTTCTCGCTGAATTGAAGTACTCTTGCGATATTCTCGCACGTACGCTCTACGTTTTGCGGCCCTTCGGCCAGCAGCTTACCGAGCTCCGAGGCTCCCGGTACGATGCCGAACACCGCATCTATTCCTTCCTTGTACAACGTGTCGATCCCTTCCCCGATATAACCTGCGACCGCAATGACCTTTTTACCAGACTGTTTTGCCGCCTGGGCTACTCCATAAGGAGTTTTACCGAATTTGGTCTGAAAATCAATACCGCCTTCCCCCGTCAAAACGATATCGGCAGTGGCGAGCTTTTGTTTTAAACCGGTGTATTCAATCACAATTTCAATGCCTTTTTGCAGCGCCGCCTGAGTGAAAATTAATAAGCCCGCACCCAATCCACCTGCTGCGCCTGCGCCTGGGAGATCGCGCACATCCTTGCCCAGCTGCTGCTTCACCACATCGGCGTAATGAGCAAGATTGGCATCCAATTGCTGCACCATTTCCGGAGTCGCCCCTTTTTGTGGCCCGAATACTTGAGATGCCCCATGCTCTCCGCACAGCGGATTTGTCACATCACAGGCTACAATTAATTGTACCTGCGGCAAGCGGTCATCCAGTGATGAAATATCAACACTGGCCAGCTCGCCCAGACTACCGCCGCCGCGCGGAAGAGTATTGCCTTTTGTATCCAGAAATCTGGCGCCCAGCGCTTCCGCCATTCCTGTACCGCCATCATTCGTCGCGCTTCCACCAATGCCGATGATAATTTTTCGAATTCCCTGGTTCAGACATTCACGGATTAACTCCCCTGTTCCGTAGGTTGTTGTCTTTAACGGGTTTTTGTTATCCTTGTTCACCAAATGGATTCCACTGGCGGATGCCATCTCGATTGCCGCTGTGGTGCCGTCTCCCAGCAGGCCGTATGCAGCAGTTACAGGTTCTCCAAGCGGTCCTGTCACCTCGATATAACGAATCTGTCCGCCTGTCGCATCCACCAGTGACTGCACCGTTCCTTCACCGCCGTCCGCCATCGGTACGTGGACATAATTCGCCGCCGGATAGACCTTACGCAGTCCTTTCTCCATCGCGATACATACTTCTTTAGCCGTCATGCTTTCTTTAAAAGAATCTGGTGCCAGCACAAACGTTTTCTCTCTCATCTTCTCACCCCATCGTGAATATTAAAGTAAAAATCCATACATGATTGTCGCTACAATTGCCATCGTTCCACCCACAATAGCTTCGTAAGGAATCAAGCCCATCCGTTGTTTAATGCTCATTTTCATGCTGTCTGCCGTGACGTGAAAATAGTTGCCCTGCGGCAAGGAATCAATGACTGTAGCTCCTGTATGCACCATCACAGCTGCAGCGAGTGGGGCCGTTCCCATGTTCAGAATGGCTTCCCCAAACGAGCCTGTTGCCAAAATAACGCCCGTCGAGGTGGACGCCGTAGCAGCTGCCATCAGAATACCTGCAAGCGGTGCCAAAAATGTACCGGAAACTCCCGAAGCTTCAATCAGGCCAACCACCTGAGCAGACAAGTTGGAAGCAGAGATCAGACCCGCAATCCCGCCTGCACCGATCAAAATCAGCACAGTCGCCGTCATTTTATTTAAACCGGAGGCCGAGTACTTTAAGATATTACGCCCTTGCCCCATGGCCAGCATACCCACAATCCCAGCGATCGGCAAAATGTACATCGCATCTACCTTGAAACTCGAAAGTGCTTCAATACCGGAAATAGAACCAATCGGGTTAATCATCAGCAAAATAACAGCTACCAGCGGGGCTACAATTGCCCGTCCCAACGCTGGATATTTCGATGTATCGACATCACTGTCCATGATATCCTGGTCGGACACCTTCACACCTTTGGTTTTCAACATAGATGCCACCAAAACAGTCATGATTAAACCGCATATCGCAGGAACCACTCCTGCCAACATCACGTGGCTTAAATCCAGATTAAATCCGCGCGCCGCTGCAATCGTATTAGGATTTGGAGAGATGATGTTCCCCGCTTTTCCGCCTCCAGACAAAGCCAACAGGAGCGCCAGCTTGGAAATCCCCATTTTGTTACCGACCGACAATGCAATAGGTGCCACAATCAGCACGGCAACGGGAATAAATACACCTACCGCCGTAATAATCATCGTCGCCAAGGCTAGTGCGAGTATCGCTTTACTGCCGCCGAACTTCTTTACAATAGCCTGCGCAATCGTCTCCGCTGCCCCGGATTCCATCATTACACCTGCCAATACACCTGCGGCAAGCACACGAATGACCGTCCCCATCACACTTTGCGTACCGCTTATTAACACGCTGATCGTCTGCTCCAGATTGGCTCCGCCCAATAAAGCGCCTACAATAGCTCCCAAAAATAAAGCGTAAACCGGATTCAGCTTTCTTAATATCAGAATAATTGCAATAGCCAGCCCTGCCAGAGCTCCTATCCAACTGATCGTCAATCCTTCCATCTGTCTAACCCCCCGGGTAATTTTTGATTACGCTTTCATTATATCGATTGCCGCACGTTAAAAATATTGAAGAACAGACGAAATTGATTGTGCATTTGAACAAAAAATCCGAACTTCAATTGGAACCTATAGATGAAATCAGTATTGAGTCTAGCATTATATATGAGAAGATCCAAACAGGATCTATGTCTTAATATGCAATTTTCATTTTATGTATCGAGGCGTTACAAAACAAATTTAATGTATACGCTTGCAAATTTAAAATTTCAGATTATAATACCTGTATACAAGTATACTTGATTAATTGAGAAGGTGAAATGATGGTCGAATCAGAATTCCTATATCCCTCCAAATGGCTTTTAAAAGCCTCTACTGGTGATCGCGTAACATCCGAGCTTAGAATGCGCATTATTTCTGGCGGGATTGAAAGCGGTACCATATTATCCGAAAATAAACTAGCTGCTGATTTCACTGTAAGTCGCTCACCCATTCGTGAAGCGTTAAAAATACTGGCATCCGAAAATATCATTCGATTAGAAAGAATGGGAGCCGTTGTTATTGGCCTATCAGAAAAAGAAATAGAAGAAATTTATGATGTCCGTCTGCTCATAGAATCCTTCGTATTTGAACGTCTTGTAAAGATGGATACTAATGATTTGGCGAAGGAACTTAGTAAAATACTCGAAATGATGAAAGTCGCCGTTAAATATAGTGATGCTGATGAGTTTTCATATCAAGATGTCTTGTTCCATGAAACGATTATTCGTGCAGTCAATCATTCGCATATTCTGATGATCTGGAATAATTTAAAGCCTGTTATGGAAAGTCTCATTCTTTTGTCGATGCGTATGCGTTTCACTGAAAAGTATGAAGATTTTACACGGATTATAAACAATCACGAACTTTATATTGAAGCAATCAAAGTAAAAGATAGAGACCTCATGATCAAGTCTTTACATGAAAACTTTGATGATGTTCAAGGTAAAGTAGAAGACCTGTGGATGTCACAACAAATGCTATCTAAAGGAGTCGTGCAACAAAATGACTAACTATATGTTAGGTGTAGATATCGGAACCACAAGTACGAAAGCCGTTCTATTTAGCGAAAAAGGCGAAGTCATCCAACAAGAGAATATTGGATACCCGCTTTATACCCCGGATATAGCGACAGCTGAACAAAACCCAGAAGAGATTTTTCAGGCTGTTCTGCAAGCCACTTCAAATATAATGAAACATCACTCACAAAAAAAGCTATCGTTTGTTTCATTTAGCAGTGCCATGCATAGTGTCATTGCGATGGATGAAAATGACCGCCCACTGACGCCTTGTATTACATGGGCAGATAATCGCAGTGAAGCGTGGGCACATAAAATAAAAGATGAGCTGAATGGCCATGAAGTCTATAAACGAACAGGAACACCCATTCACCCCATGTCACCATTAACAAAAATAGCTTGGATTGTGAATGACCTTCCTGAAACCGCTGTCAAGGTTAAAAAGTATATCGGAATTAAAGAATATATTTTTAAAAAGTTCTTTGATCAATATGTAGTGGATTATTCCCTAGCTTCTGCCATGGGCATGATGAATCTAGAAAAATTAGATTGGGATGAAGAAGCATTAAAAATTGCTGGTATAACCCCTTCTCAATTATCTGAGCTCGTGCCAACAACCAGAATATTTACCAACTGTGATTCAGATTTAGCAAAAAAGATGGGGATCGATCCACAAACATCGTTTGTCATTGGAGCTAGCGATGGAGTCCTTTCTAATCTAGGTGTAAATGCGATACGAAAAGGCGAAGTTGCCGTCACAATCGGGACAAGCGGTGCCATTCGAACCATTATAGACAAGCCTCAGACAGACGAAAAGGGAAGAATATTTTGTTATGCCTTAACAGAAAAGCACTGGGTTATTGGGGGGCCGGTGAACAATGGCGGGATGGTCCTTCGCTGGATCCGTGATGAACTTGCCTCATCAGAAGTGGAAACAGCGAAAAGACTAGGAATTGATCCATATGATGTACTAACCAAGATTGCTGAACGTGTAAGACCAGGATCTGACGGATTGTTATTCCATCCATACCTGGCTGGTGAACGTGCGCCATTATGGAACCCAGACGTACGTGGCTCATTCTTCGGTTTAACGATGTCACATAAGAAAGAACATATGATTCGCGCAGCCCTAGAAGGAGTCATTTACAATTTGTACACCGTATTTTTAGCATTAACCGAATGTATGGACGGTCCTGTGACCCGAATCCAAGCTACTGGAGGCTTCGCAAGGTCAGATGTTTGGCGGCAAATGATGTCTGACATATTCTCATCTGAAGTCGTCGTTCCAGAAAGCTACGAAAGTTCTTGTCTAGGAGCTTGTATTTTAGGCTTGTATACCACCGGACAAATCCAGTCCTTTGAAGTCGTTTCTGAAATGATTGGCAGTACCAACAAACATACACCAAAAGAAGAAGCGACCAAGGAATATAGGAAATTGCTGCCGATTTTCATTAACCTATCCAGAGTATTAGAAGATGATTATACACGGATTTCCAATTATCAAAGAAGCTTAATTAAACACTAAAAAGATAAAAAGCAGGGGGGTAATTACAATGCCATTAGTTATCGTAGCGATTGGAATTTTAGCATTATTAGTTTTAATCATGGGCTTCAAATTGAATACCTTTATTTCATTAATCATTGTATCGTTCGGCGTCGCTTTAGCACTTGGAATGCCATTAGAGGAAATTGTCAAAACCATCGAAGCCGGATTAGGCGGAACCCTTGGTCACTTAGCGTTAATCTTTGGACTTGGAGCGATGTTAGGTAAGTTGATCGCTGATTCTGGTGGTGCTCAACGAATTGCCATGACCCTCGTAGACAAATTTGGTGAAAAAAATATCCAATGGGCAGTCGTAGCTGCTTCATTCATTATCGGTGTGGCGTTATTTTTTGAAGTAGGATTAGTATTGTTAATTCCAATCATATTTGCCATTTCAAAAGAATTAAAGGTTTCTATTTTATATCTCGGGATTCCGATGGTTGCAGCTTTATCCGTAACACATGGTTTCTTACCTCCACATCCAGGACCAACAGTTATTGCTGGTGAATATGGCGCGAACCTTGGTGAGGTTTTACTTTACGGTTTCATTATTGCCATTCCAACCGTTATTTTAGCTGGACCTGTATTTACTAAGCTTGCCAAAAAACTCGTACCTGCATCATTTACGAAAACCGGTAATATTGCCTCTTTAGGTGAACAAAAAGTATTTAAATCCGAGGAAACTCCGGGATTTGGTATCAGTGTATTTACTGCAATGCTTCCTGTTATTTTAATGTCTATTGCTACGGTTATTACTTTGCTTCAAAAAACAATGGGATTTGAAGATAGCAGTTTACTAGCAGCGATCCGTTTTATTGGTGATGCATCAACTTCCATGTTAATTTCCTTACTGGTAGCTGTCTACACCATGGGAATAGCACGGAAAATTCCAATCAAAAATGTAATGGCATCTTGTACAACGGCTATTACTCATATTGGGATGATGCTCTTAATCATTGGGGGTGGCGGAGCCTTCAAACAAGTACTGATTAATGGCGGCGTAGGTGACTATGTAGCTGAATTATTCAATGGAACTACATTATCACCCATCTTACTTGCCTGGATTATCGCTGCAATATTACGAATTTCCTTAGGTTCTGCAACTGTTGCAGCTTTAACAACCGCTGGTTTAGTTATTCCGATGTTAGGACAATCCGACGTTAATCTTGCTTTAGTTGTGCTTGCAACGGGAGCGGGTAGTTTAATAGCTTCACATGTTAACGATGCTGGTTTCTGGATGTTTAAAGAATATTTTGGTTTAAGTATGAAAGAAACATTTGCAACATGGACATTGCTTGAGACCATCATTTCTGTAGCTGGATTAGGATTTATTTTAGTACTAAGTTTATTCGTATAAACCATGATTCCCGGGCGGTAGATCCCCCACTTATTTTTCTTAGAATTTTCTAAGCCTATAAGTGAGGATCTACGGCCTATTCATTTCAAATAAAAGGAGCAGAAAAATGTCCAACACAATTGGTGTCATTGGTTTAGGGGTAATGGGCCGTAATATCGCCTTGAACATGGCTGGTAAGGGTGAGCAAGTCGCTGTCTATAACTATACGAGGGATTTAACGGATGATCTTGTTAAAAAAAGTGAAGGTCACTCTATCCATCCCTACTACGAAATTCAAGATTTTGTTTACTCCTTAAAAACTCCAAGAAAAATCTTCCTTATGGTAACAGCGGGCAAACCGGTCGATTCGGTAATAGGTACATTAGTACCCTTCCTTGAAGCAGGCGATGTGATTATGGACGGTGGTAACTCCCATTACAAAGATACGGAACGTAGATATGATGAATTGAAGTCAAAAGGAATCGGTTATTTAGGAATCGGTATTTCCGGCGGCGAAGTCGGGGCTTTAAATGGACCTTCGATCATGCCTGGTGGAGATAAAAACGTATATGAAAAAGCAGCTCCTATTCTAACAAAAATAGCAGCCCAAGTGGACGCAGACCCTTGCTGTGTTTATATGGGTCCAAAAGGGTCCGGTCACTTTGTAAAAATGGTACATAACGGAATCGAGTATGCAGATATGCAATTAATCGCAGAAACCTATACATTTTTAAGAAAAAGGTTACGTTTATCTGTGAATGAAATTGCTGATATCTTTGAAATATGGAATCAAGGGGAGCTAAAAAGTTATTTAATCCAAATCACAGCAGAGATTTTACGGAAAAAGGATGATGTAACAGGCTTACCACTAATTGATGTGATTCTTGATAAAACAGGGCAAAAGGGCACTGGTAAATGGACAAGCATTCAAGCAATTGACAATGGGATCCCATCATCCATTATTACAGAGTCATTGTTTGCCCGTTACATCTCCTCTTTAAAAGAAGAACGAGTTTATGCAGAAAATATTCTAACAGGACCAGGGATTGATCAGCGAAGTTTAGATAAAGATGTGTGGATTGAGTACATTAGACAAGCTTTTTATATGGGTAAAATTTGTGCCTACGCGCAAGGATTTATACAATATAAAATGACTTCTGAACTTTACGGATGGAATTTACCTTTAAAGGATATTGCCCTTATTTTCCGTGGTGGTTGCATCATTCGTGCCGAATTCTTAAACGTAATAAGCGAAACATATCAAGAACAGCCGAATTTGGCTAATCTATTAATCGCCCCGTATTTTGCTGAAAAGGTTAAAGAGTATCAAAAAGGATTACGAAAAGTTGTCTGTGAGGGTATTAATTCTGGTACTTCGTTTCCATGTTTAAGTGCTTCACTTACTTATTACGATAGTTACCGGACAGGCATTTCGAATGCTAACCTTTTGCAAGCACAAAGGGATTATTTTGGTGCCCATACTTATGAACGAAGTGATGTAGCAGGATTCTTTCACACAAACTGGCAGTGATCCATAGCCGTAGTAAATCTCCAGAGCCCTAATGAAGTGGTTCTTCCCTTCATTAGGGCTCTTATTTTGAATACATTTTCCCCACAATGCTCTTGTGTCTATATTATGTAACAGACGTTGAGATTCTGAAGGGCAAGGGGAATAAATAGAAGCTACATGACAAAACGATTAATACATGTGCTGATTCTTTATACGGACCAGAACTTTACCAAAGCGTCCTCCTTACTGAACAGGGATTCTCTTCCCTACGTACGTCTCTCTTAAATAGGCTTCTGCTTTCTGTAGCGACTGTTCATCTGTTGGCATCCCGAAGAATGAGAACCAGCCTAATGTATGTTTTACCGCCTCGTCCACCGACATCATTACCGTTTGGGTTTCACGAGTAATCAGGGTTTGAAAAGAGTAGCCATATATATTTAATAGTTGGATGATATATGCCATATCTGAAGTTTGTACTAGGTCCTCTTTTATTCCGACTACAGGGCGCAATTCCTGAATCAGACTATGCTCCTTAGGCCCAGCACTCGTACTGATGTAACAAAACTGGCTGGCACAGGCGAGCGCCTTCTCTACCATTTCCCAACCGAAAATGGCTGGACACATGGATGCAAACACCAGATCAAATTTGTTTTGCCATCCGTTCGTCTCAATAGATAACTCCTCAAATTGTTCCCGTACGATTTTAATGTTTTCCTTTATCGATGGCTTAATACTCTCTTCCATTAAGGCTGTCAACGGTCCTGAGGGCTCAACGGCAGTAACATTTGCCCCTTCCTCTGCAAAAGGAATACTGAAGACACCCGAGGCAGCACCAATATCTAGGATAGAGGAGTCTTTAATGGTAACTCCCTGTGTCCTTAGCCATCCCATAATTCTGGCTGTTCTCTTTATTCCCTCTTCATTAAATGCCTGCTTGTGGAAGCTTCTTGCCCTTGCCATATCATCAAACGAATGAGCCGGTACCGTTCCCGCTCTAAGCATTCGATTTACACCGGCTTCCGGATCGTTTATCCAAGCAGCCTTCCATACTTCGGGATCAAATAAAGACTGGGTCATTAATTAGACTTCCCTTCTACTAATTAGATTTTAAAGTCTACTAATATCTACACCTTGCTTCCGTATGGTGGTAAATATGAAACACTCTACAATAGATATTATAGACTTATTATATCCGTAATTCAATCAAAAAAATTTACATGACTAAAAATTCATACCCTCACGCCGTGCGGCACAAGAACTTTCTCGACGAATGCCCTTATGCCTTCAAGCGTGCTTGTATCCTCGGCCCGAAAATCTTTATCTCATTTTTGAACGATTGAACTCGTTGCTTCTGTTGTAGCTTTTGCCTCACCATGTCCTGCACCAAATAGGTTCAGTACCACCACGCCAATAACAATTAAAGCAATACCTGCGATACTTCCTGTATTGATTTTTTCTTTCCAAATCAATACTGAAATAAGCGTTGTAGCAACTGCCCCTACACCTGACCAGATGGCATAAGTCATATTTAAAGGAAGCGTCTTAAGGGATAGAGAGATAAAGAAGAAAGAGATCACAAACGCAACAATTGTGAATAGAGTCGGATACAATCTGGTAAAACCTTCTGAAGCTTTAAGCATTGAAGTTCCAATAAGTTCACCAACAATAGAGATTGCCAAGAAAAGATAAGCCATTATTCATTCTCCTTTATATATGTCTTCAATTCTTCCATCATTTTTTGCCTCATTTCCTCATTAGGAGGAGCAAGCCCAAACATTTCGGCAAACCACAAGCCGTCTATAGCTAATCGGACTATCGTGGAACGAACGGGATCCAATTCGTCGTTTTCAATTTTGTTTTGGATATTCTCATACTCGTCCTGAAGTAACTTTAGCATTTGAGGGTTCGTAAACTGTGCTGCTGAAAGAGCGGTATACAGGTCACTTGCATTCCGATCGCCAGAAAATGATGTATTCATATAAGCGCGAGTCCATCTTCCTTTGGAATGCATATCGTTTTCTGCTCTCTCATTAAATTCGGAGACAAAGCTGGTCGATAGTTGCTCAACCATTCCCAAAACCAATTCATCCTTATTCGGAAAATGGTAAAGCAATCCTCCTTTACTTATTCCCGCTTTCTTAGCCACCGCTTCTAACGTTAACTTCTCTACTCCTTCTTCGTGCACAATCATGGAGGCCGCTTTAAGAATTAATTCTCTTTTTAATGTTTTTTTAGTTGTATTCATATTGATCACCCCTCTTTACTATACCGTCCAGACGGTTTTATTTCAAGTGGGTTAAAGTTATAGATTGGGTATGTAAGCCTAATTGAGTTGGATTAGGTTTTGATACGTTAGGTTTAAGCTAAATAAAAAGAAGCCTTGGGCGTATAACATTTCAGCCAAGACTTCGTCAAATAAATATCTACCCAGCCCAGACATTCGGAAAAATTTCGCATCTGTTGGGTTTTAAGTGCCACCTATAGCTTAACTCTGCACATATTGTCTCAGCCATTGGAGTGCGGGACGTTCCGTGCCATTTGAGTTCAGCAGATGTGTATTCGATATCCAGGTTTGCCCCTGGATGTATCCCCAGAGCGTAACTCCCTTCACCGCGGAATGCTTCCATAATACCGGAAATTTCTCCTTGTATCTGGCAAGCTGGGTGTTGTCGTCGCCAGTTATATCCAGTTCCGACACATAGATTGGCAATCCTGTTGCCGCTAGCTTGTTCAGTACAGTGTTCATCGTGTTAACTGAGACAGTGTCCATGCTAAACTGGTGGCATTGAATACCAATACCGTCAATCAGGCCTCTGCTCTTGAGCTGATTAATAATATTGACATATTGGTCGGTTAACGAGGGATCGTTGATAATTCCATATTCATTAATCATCAGCTTGGCATTTGGAAAGGCTTGTCTTGCCTGTTGGAATGACCATATGACCCAATCCCATCCGGTCGATCCGTCACCTCCTATGGCATTGCGGAAGGATGGCTTCTGATGCAGGGGCTCATTCACCACATCTATAAACTCCGCATTCGGATAGCGTTGGCCTGCTGCTTTAATCCACTGGGTCACTTCCGCCTTCTGATCAGCAGCCGACAGTCCGCTAATCCAACCTGGCTCCTGAGCACCCCATACCAATGTATGGAACTTGAACGGGAAGCCATTGTTACGGGCATAATTGTAGGCGGTATCCGCCTGCGACCAGTTCATGTTGTTACGACTGCCTTCAACCGACCCCCATTTGGTCGAATTCTCTGGCGTCACCTGGTTCCAGTATGTTCCGAAACTTGCAGGGACACTTCCAGCAATGATATTCCCGAGGAATTTGCCACCGTTCGCCATACTGGCACTAGCCGGGTTTATCAGAACTGATGATAACAACACACCCGCCAACGCCAAGCTGCTTACCAACTTGCCCACTTTAAATTTCGACATACAATCTCCTCCTCATACGTATAGTTTTTTAATATCCTCGCCTCTAAATAAATCGCTTACATTTCCAATTATAAGAATGAAAGGTTATTATCCGCTACATGTAAAAGTAAAGATTTTACCCGAAAAACTTTACATCATTGCGGGGCGACTGAACACCTGATGCTCCTTTAACACATCGTTTCGGTTAAAATCTAGCCTCGTATCAAACGACAAAAAAGATTACTGCAAAAAGTGATATGCTCCCCTTACAGTAGCAAGTTTTATTATTTAACCTGTCTACTTTTTTGGAAGCATATCACTTTGGAGACTGCCCATTTAATAGTTTAAGAATTAAGGGCTCGTGCAATTGCATCTACATAACTTTGGCTAGCACGTTGGCTCACTTCTGCTTGCGGAACCATCCCCTCAAAGTTGTGGAATGTGCCGGGATACAGATGGAATTCAACGTCTACCCCAGCTTGGGCAAGGCGTGTCACATATTCAATCGTCTCATCTCGGAACAGATCGAGCTGGCCAATGCACGTATAGGTCGGCGGTAGCCCAGCCAAGCATTCCGCTCTCGACGGCACAGCGTATAGGGACACCTCGGTGTCTTCAGTACGATCCCCCAAGTACATGTTCCAGGCCGCCAAGTTGTTCTTCCGGTTCCATGGTGCGTTATCGGCCGTAATCTCATGACTTGACGCCGTAATACTACGGTCATCGATCATCGGATACAGCGGCATTTGGAAAATGAGGGCTGGCCCGCCTTTGTCACGGGCCATTAAAGCAAGTGCTGCGGTCAGACCGCCGCCCCCACTTGCTCCGGCAATTGCGACTCGATCTAAGTCGATGCCCAGCAGCTCAGCTTCGTCGGTCATCCACATCAAAGCGGCATAACAGTCATCGATGGCAGCTGGGTAGGGATGCTCGGGAGCAAGTCGGTAATCGACCGATACGACGACGCATTTGGCCGCCTGCACGAAGCGTTCGCACAAAGCATCGTCCATATCAGGATGCCCCATCACATAGCCTCCCCCGTGAATCCACAGCATGGCCGGAAGCCTAACGTCAGTTCGCTGGGCAGGTTCGTAGATTTTGACTAATATCTCGCCTGCTACGCTCGGAATCATCCGGCTTGTCGTGCGTACGTGCTCCGACTGCTCAATGGGAGAACTCGACAAATAGCTTCTGCTCAGTTCTAAATTTTCTTCCAGTTGAAATCCAGGAAATTGTGCAATTACCGACCTAAATTCTGGGTACAAACGATTTTCAAAATCCATGCATATCACTCCTATGTTGGTTTTTATAATCTTTTTTCCGTCTCCGCTTCCCACTGGGCTATTTCCTTCCGAACTCGGGGTGCTACCTCTGTTCCCAGCAGCTCAATGGCTCTCATCACCTCGGCATGCGGCATTGTACTTAACGGAACATACAGCATAAAGCGTGTAACACCTACATGTTTGCGAAGGTGAATGATCTTCTGGGCAACAGTCTCAGGATCGCCAACATACAGCGCACCTTCAAAGCTGCGCGCGGCATCGTAGCTGGAACGATCATAATGCGCCCAGCCCCGCTCCCTGCCTAATCTATTCATACCTGCCATCGTAGAAGGGAAATATGTATCTGCAGCTCGTTCATTATTCTCTCCAACAAATCCTATCGAGTGCGATCCAACCTTAAGCTGCGATTCGCCATGACCAGCGTGCGCTGCTGCCTTCTTATAAAGCTGTACAAGCGGTGCAAAATTCATCGGATTTCCACCAATGATCGCCAGCATCAAGGGCAGTCCTAACAGACCTGCACGGATAGCAGAATCCTGCCTGCCCCCGCTGCCAACCCATATCGGTAAAGGATTCTGAACCGGCCGTGGATACACACCCAAATTGTGAATCGCTGGCCGATGTCCGCCCTTCCAGGTTACTTTTTCGGACTCCCGTATTTTAAGGAGCAATTCCAGATGTTGTTCAAACAGCTCATCATAGTCTTCCAAGTCATAGCCAAACAGTGGAAAAGATTCAATAAAGGAACCTCGGCCCGCCATAATCTCCGCACGTCCATTCGAAATACCATCCAGCGTAGCAAAATCCTGAAAAACGCGAACGGGATCAGCTGAAGAAAGCACTGTGACTGCACTGGTCAGCCGAATCCGTTTCGTCTGCGCTGCAGCCGCTGACAGCACAATTGCTGGTGAAGATGCCGAATAATCCTGCCGATGATGCTCACCTACCCCAAACACATCAAGTCCCACTTGATCAGCAAGGATAATTTCCTCAACAACTTCGCGCAATCTCTGTGCGTGACTTATCACTTCACCTGTCTGGACGTCAGGCTTTGTTTCTACAAACGAAGTAATACCTATCTCCATGGTCCATCTCTCCTATTCTAATAGCTTTCTTTGTATGCAATTAAATACCGATAAAATATCATACCGATCGGTAATATATTTTTCCCAGTAAATATAACTCATTAAAAAGAATACTGTCAATAAATATAGTAAAAATACTTTGTTTTATCCTCATACTGATATCTCCTTGGTGCGATAAACCAATCTGCATTTGACAATATAACGGGCTAATTATAAGATAATAACATACTAATTGGTACGCAAATAAAAAAACCCTGACAATTATAATCAGAGTTATTGAGTTAAGAATAAAATTACGAGCAATGAGAGGTATTGATTATGGGACGAATCCGCGAATTTGACGAAGATAAAGTATTAGATGCAGCAATGCAAATATTTTGGGAGAAGGGATATGAAGCTACCTCGCTGAGTGATTTAACTTCCAGAATGGAAATTCAACGACCTAGTATATACTCCACTTTTGGAGGCAAAAAAGAATTGTTCGAAGCTGCGCTGCGCAAATACATGATGTCCCGTGCTTCTCTGATCCGAGCCAAGCTTCAAAGCAAACCATCTGTAAAAGAAGCATTTCGAGCTTTTTTTGAAGGTGTGGTCGATGAGGAATATACAGAAAACCCTAGAAAAGGATGCTTTTGCATCAATACAATGGTTGAACTTGCACCTCATGATGAGAAGTTCGAAATTCTTACAAGGGAACATCAAATGTACCTATCGGTTATATTTCAAGAAACCATTGAACGAGGAATACAATCAGGTGAGCTTGAGATCGTCGATGCGAAGGCTGTATCACAGGCGCTAGTCGTATCGTTAATTGGACTGACCGTAATGATAAAGTCTCGTCCAGAACGATCATTTATTGATAACACGATAGAGGTGACACTTACACTTCTTAAGTAATTCGGAGTGAATTCAATTTTAACGAATGGGTGTATTCTCGACGCACATGTCCCTCAGCGCAACAAAGGCTGCTGGATACATTTTCTCGGCAGCCTTTGTCGCGCCCATATTACATACTTCTTCGCATTTGCATGAGTTCAAAAGATTCTTTCACTGATCTTAATTTTGCATATATATACTTTATAATGTATATTAATTCAAAACTAATGAAAAGGGAGTACATCTAATGTCATTTTTAATAAGAAACGCTAAGCCTGATGATTTAAGCAGTTTGACCGAGTTAATGTATGAATACATCGTTGGTTTTTATCAAAACCCTAGGCCACCTATCGAAAAAATTCATAATTTGATTCAAACCCTTTTTGAGCAGCAAAACGGTATACAATTTGTGGCGGAACAAAATGGAGAATTAATCGGCTTTGCTACATTATTCTTTACCTTTAGCACGATGAAAGCAGACAAAATCACAGTTATGAACGACCTATTTGTATTGGAACCATTTAGAGATACAGAAGTAGAATCACAGCTTTTTTTAGAATGTCAAAAGTACTCACAAAATCATGGGTATGCTCATATGACCTGGATAACTTCTACTGAGAATAAACGCGCTCAAATTTTCTTTAAAAAGATGGATGCTGTCCAAGGGAGAAATTGGGTTCACTTTTCATCGTAACAATACTTTTGATACGGTTTTCCGCGCTAACGGCAGTTCAAAGGGCACCCGATTGGGTGCCCTTTGTTCGTAACACATGTTTTCACGCATGCGGATATGGAAATGCCGATACAATTGAAGATAAGTAATTCTCCATGAAATTGTTCAACGTAGATCCATATGGGGTAAAGTTTGTTGGTCGTTAAATTGCGAAATAGCTCAGTCGACCAACACATCAGATGCCATACACAAGAAAATGGACGAGCCCTTCGTTAAACGCTCCAAGGATACGATTAGACAAACAGTAACATGGATATGTATTAGAGTAAGCCTGGATATAGAGTATACTAGATGAGTATAAGTTCGATACACGATGACATTATATATGTATTGGTATTCAAATACAGCGCAGAAGAGGTTGAAAATGAGTCAGAAGCATTTTACAGATTACGCATTAAGTGAAGAAATTGTAAGAGCGCTCAATAGCTTGGGCTATGAGACGCCAACAGAGATTCAAACGGAAGTTATTCCTGTTGCGCTTGAGAAGAAGGATCTTGTCGCCAAATCGCAAACAGGTAGCGGCAAAACAGCAGCATATGGTATTCCAATTTGTGAGCTAGTAGATTGGAATGAGAATAAGCCCCAAGCTTTAATCCTGACGCCAACCCGTGAACTCGCGTTACAGGTCACCGAAGACATCACGAATATTGGACGCTTTAAGCGGATAAAAGCAACACCCCTTTATGGAAAACATCCTTTTCATATCCAAAAAGCTGAGTTAAAACAAAGAACGCATGTGGCTGTAGGTACGCCAGGACGTGTACTGGACCATATCGAACGAGGCACGCTATCGTTAGATCGGATTGCCTACCTCGTGATTGATGAAGCTGACGAGATGCTGAATATGGGCTTTATCGAGCAAGTCCAGTCGATTATTCAAGCGCTGCCTAGTGACCGGGTTACAATGCTATTCTCCGCTACCTTCCCTGAGGATGTAGCCACACTGTCACGTAAATATATGAAAGATCCTGTTAGAATTGAGATTAAAGCGACTGGTATAACGACCGCCACAATTGATCACTCTCTTATTCAGGTGAAGGAGTCAGACAAGCTGGCACTACTGCAAGATCTGCTCATTGTTGAGAATCCTGACAGCTGCATTATTTTCTGTCGTACGCAGGAGAATGTAGATACATTATTCAGAGCATTGGCTGATCTCGAATATCCATGTGATCGCATTCATGGTGGCATGGAGCAAGACGAGCGATTTGAGGTAATGAATGCATTCAGAAGGGGTCAATTCCGTTACTTGATTGCGACAGATGTCGCCGCCAGAGGGATTGATATCACGAATATCACCCATGTCATTAACTACGATATTCCCCTTGAGAAGGAAAGCTATGTTCACCGCACAGGACGTACGGGACGTGCTGGCAAAACGGGGAAAGCCATTTCCCTCATCACTCCTAAGGATGGCAGAAGATTAGCTGATATTGAAGCATATATTGGATTCGCGATTCCGCAGGTAAAGGCCCCCTCAGAAGAGGCTGTTGATCTCCGTAGAGAAGATTTTGAGCAGAAACTGCATGTAAAAACCGCACTCAAAAAAGATAAGCGCGAGCAATTAAACCAACAGATTATGAAGCTGAACTTTAACGGCGGTAAGAAGAAAAAACTCAGAGCTGTCGACTTCGTGGGGACCATCGCTAAGCTTGACGGAGTCACCGCAGATGATATCGGAATCATTACGATTCTGGATTATGCGACAGATGTTGAGATTCTGAATGGTAAAGGTCCACTGGTGCTTGAAATTATGAAGAATACGACCGTAAAGGGTAAGCTGTTAAAGGTACGCAAAGGGAATAAGTAGAAGATACGCTGCATTAAAGAGGGTGAGGCAATCCCGCCCAGCATAGCCGATGGTTTTCGTTAGCTATACGGGCGGGATTGCCGAGTTTATCTCTTGATCATTTAATTCATCTTTCCATTTTTTCTGCAATGCAATTAATGCCCTTCTTCTGACATATTCGTGCTCATCATTCGAGAGCTTAGACAAAAGACTATTTACTTCATCCCTCATTCCTTTTACTTCACCTAATCCATAGGCTATTTGCCATCTGGCTTCGTAATCAGAGTATGTAATTGCACTGTAGGCTAAAGACAAAAATATTTTGGGTTGTACAATTAACAACTGCAATACATTCTCAACTTCATTATCCCTTGCCAGTGTATATAAGATCAGTTCATAAACTTCTGTCTGCCATTCAGCTAATGAAGTATGTTCTAACACTTCCTCAACAGCATTATAAAGCTTATCCCAATAAAGATAATTCGTTTCCCATTCTCCATGTTTTTCAGCTATGCTAGCTCCCCATTGTTTGAATGTTATGACTTGCTCTTGAAGAGTGCGGAATAAAGCATTTTCTCTATTATCATAAAACCCCATTTTCCATCTCCTTTTTTCTTTACAATCTATTTCCACTTTTTTGATAGGTATATTTCATCATTCTATTTATTTCCACAATAAAAATTCAAGCTCTATGAAATCAACAACGTTGGTGATAATTGTTCTGCTTTATCGTATTCTCTTAGAGAGTTGATTAATACTTAAAAAATTTTAGAAAAGGTGTCCCTTTCGGTCCTCTTCATTTGTTATACAGACATAGTTTTCTTTTTAATCAGAGGGGGTGCCTAAATCTTTGAATGAGGAAATCGAATATAGAATTAAACGGGTCCAAGCTGGCGAGATCCAGGATTACGCCTACATTGTAAAGGAGTATCAGCGTCAGATTTTTGTGTACTGCTGGCGGATATTAGGCAGTGAGCAGGAAGCGGAAGAGGCTGTACAGGATATTTTCGTTAGTGCTTTCGAGAAAATTAGTATGTACAGGCCCACAGTGGGTTTCTCCTCCTGGCTGTATAAAATGGCTTATCATCACTGCCTAAACCTGATTCGCAGGAAGAAACTACAGCGCAAATTTAAAATGACCCTGTTCACCTCAACTAACATGACTTCAGACAGTGCTGCGCAGGTTATGGAACGTCAGCTTTTCAGTGAACCGCTGAGCCGGGCATTGGACCAACTGAATGCAGAGGAGCGAAACCTGTTGGTGCTGCGCATTTTTGAAGAAAAATCGTTTGGAGAAATCGGGGAAATTATGAACAAAAGCGAGGAAGCGATCAAGAAAAAATACGGCAGAACAAAAACAAAGCTCAAAAAAATGATGGAGCCCATAAAGGAGGACCCAAAATGCGTGAATTACAAGACAGAACTCAGGAACAAGGCCTGAAATACACCGATCTAAAAGATAGAGGCTTAAAAAACATGGACATGCTGACAGAACCAGAGAGTGTCCTAAAAATCCAAGCTTTTGACGTCTCTGACAAAGTGATGGAACAGGTCTACCAAAAGGCGAAACCCAAAAAGGGATTCATTGTAAAAATGCGTCTTCAGCCGCGCATCACCGCTCCTATCATGATCTTGCTTTTTGTATTGGGCGCCTCTGTGACTGGATACGCCGCTTCGCAATATCTGGAATTCCGTAACAGTAAAGGCGATGTCGTATTAAATACCGCCAAAACACCTGCCGAAACGGACGCTTCCAAAACGTATACAACCACCTACACACAGTGGAACGAAGAGGTGACAGACCGTCTACAGCCTGGAGAGTATGCCGCCTATTACGTTAAGGACGATTCTATGAATCAACAAAATTCGTCTAATCCCGTCCTGTTTGCCTACAAGCCGACTGAACTTTCTAGCTTCAGCAGTCTGCAGGATGAAATCAAGCGGACAGAAGCTCCGCTGTTGCATAGTCCCACTCATCTGCCGAATGGCTACCGGTTTGATTTCGGATACGTCTACCCAGTCGCTGCATATCCTGGGATGATGAACAAAGAGGAATATCGGGCTTTAACGGATAAACTGACGCAACAGGCTAAAGCTGCACCGAAAGGTGAAAATCTGTTTATTCAAAAGCTGATCTGGGACAAGTCAGACTTCACCCTCGCCCGGTATGCGAGAGGAAATGACTATGTAAACATCACCGTCACCAAATACGCTCCCGAAGTCACAAAGACGACCGTGATGCAAAATGAACAGGATTCGGCTGAGGAACTGATGATTAAAGGAACCAAGGCCTATTACATCAGAGCAAGCGAAACAAGCAAGCCCTTGGAGGTAGGAAAAAATCGACTGGGATGGCTCGATGAAAAAAGACGGTTACACTACAACATATCTGATAACCAGGACAGCCCGCTGAGCAAAGAAGACCTGGTAAAAATAGCTGAAGATTTGCTTAACGGTTCACCGCAATAGCTATAAAAGAAAAATTTCAAAGAGAGACCATCCCTTTTTTAAGGGTGGTCTCTCTTTGAAGAATAGTCCTTATACCTTTTCCTCACAAACTATTACGGCATGTTCCACAATCTTTTTACCTCAACTAATTCCTGATCATTGAATTCCATTCTGTATACGTCTGGTTTGGATGATGTGTAGTAAAAAATTCAAATCATACTGCTTGTCATAATACTCCATCATTAAAGTCATTACAGCTCCATGAGTGCCTAATGCGACTTTCTGTCCTCGGTAGATTTTTAGCAATTCCTTTAAGACTGTTATACTTCGGTTCTGACAAACTGCATTAGACTCTCCTCCCGTTAAAGCAAAGTTGGGATCAGAAAATGACTTATCTAACAAAGGGAATAATTCATCATCGGGGATTCGGTTATCTTCACTAGAAAAAATTCTTTCTTTACCTTTTGCTAGGGTGGTTTTCTCTTGTTTCTTATTGCATAAATTTTTCTTGAAGGTGACGTTACGTCATTTGCTATACTGACTGAGAACGACATGCTAGAGCAATCAATTGGATGTGAGCAATGGATGGACAAAGAGAACTATCTGACGACAGGACAGCTTGCCAAACGTACAGGGATAACGGTCAGGACATTGCGATATTACGACCAAATTGGACTTCTGAGTCCAGGAGGTCATCGCACTGGATCCATAAGACTGTACAACATGAAAGATATGGAAAGACTACAGCGAATTCAGATGTTGAAGTATCTAGGGTTATCGCTTCAAACAATAATGGACATTTTAGATGCAGAGTCGCCATCCAACGGAGAGATCAGACACTCGTTGCAAGCACAACTCGATGTTTTACAAAAGAAAATTGCTCATACAGAGCACGTAGTACATGCAATACGAGATGCTATGGAAATGTCGGCTTATGGCTCCGATTGGAACCATTTGGCGGATGTTATTCAAACCGTGCAGAGTGAGCAAAATTGGGGGGAGCAATATCGGACGGCGAACCGCCTGCAAACGCGGATACATCTTTACGACAAGTACAGTACAAATCCCCAAGGCTGGCATCGTTGGATCTTTGAACAACTGGAGGTCCAACCGGGAGCCCACATTCTCGAGTTGGGCTGCGGCGACGGGACCTTTTGGATAAGAAACGCCGAACGAATTCCAAGCAGCTGGCGTATCACGCTTACCGATATGTCAAGCGGGATGGTGGAAGAAGCACGTTGTCGCTTGGGAAGCAACAATCCGCAGTTTAAGTTTTTATCTGTTGACGCGCAACAGATCCCATTCCATGAAGAGCAATTCGATATGGTTATCGCTAACAACATGCTGTACCACGTGCCGGACATCCCTAGAGCAATCCGCGAGATGCACCGTATCTTAAAGCAAGGAGGTATAGTATGCACCTCTACAATGAGCACTCAACACCTACAAGAGGTCGAACACTTGGCGGTTTCGTTCGATCCTGAGCTTCATGTGTTGGATCATGCTATTAAACGGTTCCACCTGGATAACGGAGGGGACTTGCTGTCTTCTTGCTTTTCCGATCTTCGGTTGCTTCGATACGAGGACTGTTTGTTGGTCGACGAAGCGGAACCCCTGATCGAATATATAATCTCGACTCCGATGAACGCAAGAGAGCGACTTGTCGGAGCGGCTATTGACAAGTTTCGAGACCACGTCAATCGGCTTCTGCAGCAGAACGGAACTCTCGAAATGACTAAAGAGAACGGAATCTTTCTAGGGAGGAAATGAGATGAAGTCACAACAGTATCACCCAAGAGTACGGATTGTAAAAGAGGAGCTTCTATCGGATAACTGGTACATCTTAAATAAGGTCACATTCGAGTTTGAAAAAAATAATGGACAATGGGAGACACAATCCCGTGAAGTGTACGATCGCGGCAACGGCGCAACGATCCTGCTCTATAATCAGCACAAACAAACCGTTGTACTGACCAGACAGTTCCGGATGCCTACTTATCGGAACGGCAATGAAACTGGGATGCTTATCGAAACCTGTGCAGGACTACTCGATAAAGAAACACCGGAAGAAGGTATTCTTCGGGAGACGGAGGAGGAGACGGGATACCGTATCGACCGTGTGCAGAAAGTTGGCGAGGCCTATATGTCACCGGGCTCCGTAACCGAAATCCTGCACTTCTATGTAGCCGAGTATAGTGAAGATATGACAACGGGGGACGGTGGTGGCCTTGAGGAGGAGCAGGAAAACATTGAAGTAATGGAACTTCCGTTTGCTCAAGTGCTAAACATGGTCGAAAGCGGCGAGATTCGTGACGCCAAGACAATAATGCTGCTCCAATACGCTCAGATCAAGGGTCTCTTAAAAGTGAAATCGAAACCGCTTCATATCCTTATCGCAGGCCCGTATCGATCTGGAACGAATGATGATCATGTATTAATTGAGAAGAACGTCAACTACATGAATGAAATTGCTCTTCAAGTTTACGAGGCTGGTCATATGCCGGTGCTGGGGGAGTGGTATGCTTTGCCCCTTATCGCGACAGCTGGTTCCACTGCTTTGGGAGACGAGACTTTTAACAGAATCTTTCATCCGTCTTCCATTCGCCTGCTTGATTGCTGTAACGCCGTGCTTCGAGTTGGAGGACCTTCTCAGGGTGCCGATGAAATGGTAAGGGTGGCGAAAGAGAAAGGATTGTTGATTTACGAACGGCTCGACGAACTTCCGTTGGTGTGATATATCCTCTTTGACCAGACCAAAGACAACTTGCTCTGGGCCTCCTCCACGGATCACCCGAAGAATCTCTCAATCAACTGAGACACTAAGGGAATTGCGCAAATGTTTAACATCACTCATCGGTGGACGCCCAAACATGCGTCCATATTCCCGGCTGAACTGCGAAGGGCTCTCATAGCCAACGCGAAAGCCTGCATTGGCGGCTTCCACTCCCTCCGAGAGCAGCAAGCGGCGTGCAGTCTGCAGTCGAATGGCCTTCTGATACTGCAGAGGACTTATAGCCGTTACCTTTTTAAAATGCTTGTGTAAGGAAGAAGGGCTCATATTTACTTCCTTCGCCAATTCTTCAATCACAAGAGGCTTAGAGTAATCGCGGGTTATCAGATGGATCGCTTTGGAGATGCTATGTGCATAGCTACCAACTACGGCAAATTGCCTGATTAAAGCCCCCTGCTCACCTTGTAATACACGATAAAGGATCTCGTGCGTGATAAGCGGCGCAAGAAACTGAATATCCGCAGGCGTATCCGAAAGTCTGACAAGCCGAAGCAGCGCATCAAGCAGCAGAGGATCAAATTGGCTCACCAGTATGCCGCGTCCAGTCTTTACGTTACATTGAGGAGGACTCTTCTTGATAATATCCAAAATGACGTCTGGACTAATGGATAATTGAAGACTTAGATAAGGGAGCTCCGACGAGGCCTGAGTTATTTTACCAGTTACGGGAAGCTGAACTGATGTGACCATGTAAGTTGTTGGATCGTACACATAGTTTTCTCCAGCCAGCATTGCTGTCTTTGAGCCTTGTGCAACCACGTACAGGGAGGGCATATGGACCGTATGATTCAGCTCGGACACATCGCTTGCACGTCTGAAATAAAGTCCTGGCACAGACGAGACAAACGTACCATCCGAAGACGCATGTTGATGAATTAAATGAATCAGTTCTTGTAGATTCGTAGAAATATCAGAGGGGGGAGGAGACGAAATCATTCATGCTTCACCGTCCTTTCCGTTGAACGCTAATATTGATGTGCTAATTATATGCACGCCGAATAGGATTAGGCAAGAATTGGACTTGATCGGTCTACCTGTCTCAATCGAATTCTACTTAAAATTTACTTGCAAGGCCAACAAAGGGCCTAAGGCAAATAGATTAGAGGAAGAGGGATTGGGCTATGCATTTGGAAGGAAGAATAGAGAACAAAGTCGTCGTGATTACAGGTGCAAGCAGCGGAATTGGAGAAGCAACAGCACTGTTGCTTGCCGAGCGTGGGGCAAAAGTCGTGCTTGGAGCGCGCGGAGCGGATCGCCTTGAAGCGCTGGCGACACGCATTTCAAATGGAGGTGGCGAAGCTGTTTATGCACGCACTGACGTGAGACGGCGCGAGGATCTGTGCAACCTCGTTAATTTGGCTTGCGAACGGTACGGGAAGCTGGATGTTCTCGTCAGCAACGCTGGCGTTATGCCCATTTCCCCTCTCGAAGATCTGTGTGTCGAGGACTGGGAGGACATGATTGACGTCAACATTAAAGGCGTTTTGTACGGTATAGCCGCAGCGTTGCCTATCTTTCATAAGCAGGGTTCCGGACACTTCGTGAACATCGCTTCTGTAGCAGGACATAAGACTGTGCCGAACCAGTCGGTCTACTCCGGTACGAAGTTCGCTGTGCGCGCCATCTCAGAGGGGTTGCGCCAGGAGGCTGGTGACAAGCTGCGCGTGACCATCATTTCGCCTGGTATTGTGCAGACGAATTTCACGGAGGGTATGACCAATCCCGCATTGAGAGATCAACTCGCTGCCATCCGGGATAAACTAGCCATGACACCGGACGCGGTAGCCCGCGCAATTGGATTCGCAATTGAACAACCGGATGATATTGATGTGAACGAAATCGTGATCCGCCCAACCGCACAAATGTAACATAAGTGCTTTACCCTGGAAGCTGATCATCCATGTAATTAAATCCGCCTGTTGGACCACCCTCCGGCAGGGTCGCCAGTCGGACCGCCATTTTCGCTACATCCTCCACCGACAGCTCTGTCTTTTCTCCGCCCATCCGTTTTAACCAAGCCGGGGTAGCAATCCGCTGCACCAGTTTATTGGACAACTGGAACTGAATAGAGCCTATAGCGCTCTACATAATTACTGTGATCACTGTAGCAGACACCGAAAATGCAGAAGGATTGCAAAATTTTGTATTGTTAAGCAAGCATTTTAGCGGTGGGAATTCCTTCCCACCGCTTGGTGTTGTTATTTATTCAACTTTAAAATATATCGTAAGATTACTGCACATTTTATTAAAGAGTAGTGGGATGATCCAGTTACCAGCCATGCAAAAATTAACGATGAAGCGGTTCTTTTTCGCCCAGTCCCAGCACCTCCGTTGTGGAATCGTAAATTTCTTGGTAAAGCTCTGGGTTTTCCGCTAGTGACACCCCATAAGAAGGAATCATCTCTTTTATTTTTGGTTCCCACTCTTCCATATGTTGTGGGAAGCATTTTTCCAATACTTCCAGCATAACGTGAACAGCAGTAGAAGCACCCGGAGAAGCGCCGAGCAGTGCAGCTACCGAACCATCAGCGGCACTAACCACCTCCGTACCAAATTGAAGTGTTCCTTTACCGCCCTCCGTATCTTTGATCACCTGCACACGTTGACCCGCTACCACAATCCCCCAGTCCTCGATTTTGGCGTTCGGAATAAACTCGCGTAATTCTTCCAGACGCTTTTCATTCGATAACATTACTTGCTGGATCAGATATTTGGTCAATGCCATCTCTTTTGCGCCTGCGGCCAACATCGTGATGAGATTATTGGGTTTTACAGAACCGATCAAATCCAAATTTGAGCCCGTTTTCAAGAACTTCGGTGAGAAGCCAGCAAACGGCCCAAATAGCAGTGCTTTTTGGTTACCGATGTATCTTGTATCCAGATGCGGAACAGACATGGGAGGAGCACCAACCTTAGCTTTACCGTATACTTTTGCATGATGCTGGGCGACAATCTTAGGATTGTTACATACCATAAATAGTCCACTTACCGGGAATCCCCCGATATATTTGGACTCAGGAATACCAGTTCGTTGTAGCAAAGGTAGACTTCCACCCCCACCACCGATAAAGACAAATTTGGCATTATGGTATTCGATTTTACCGTTGTCCAGATTATGGACTTTGACTTTCCACGAGCCGTCGCTCGCACGTTTAATATCCTTAACACTATGTTTGTAATTGATCTCGACGTTTTTACTTTTTAAATGCTCAAACAACATGCGTGTTAAAGCACCAAAGTTGACATCTGTTCCAGAGTCGATTTTGGTTGCCGCGATTGGTTCATTCAATGTACGGCCTTCCATAATCAACGGAATCCATTCCTTCAGCTTTTCAGGGTCGTCGGAAAATTCCATGCCTTGAAACAGAGAAATAGTTGAAAGCGCTTTAAACCTTTTTTTCAAAAAAGATACATTTTTCTCTCCTGTTACCAAACTCATATGAGGTATTGGTTTGATAAAGTCCTGTGGATTACGAATCAAATTGCTGTTTACAAGAAAAGACCAAAACTGTCTTGAAAGCTGAAACTGCTCATTAATGTCTACAGCTTTACGAATATCTATAGATCCATCAGCTTTCTCGGATGTATAGTTCAGTTCGCACAGTGCAGCATGGCCTGTACCTGCATTATTCCATTCGTTAGAGCTTTCTTCTCCCGCGTTTGCGAGTTTCTCAAACACTTGAATTTCCCACTCCGGTGCTAACTCTTTCAGCAATGATCCCAGAGTCGCGCTCATGACTCCGGCACCAATTAAGATAATGTCTGTTTTTTTCTGAATGCTATTCATAAAAACCTTCCTTATCTCTTATATTTGCAAAAAAGAGCAGGCCCTCCTGCTTAGATGATACAAGAAGCAAGGCTCCACTCAGGAACATATCTTTTCTGTCTCTATTATAACTAAAATATAATCTTTTAAAAATTATATTGTCTATTATCTGATAATTATAAATCATTTCTGCTAAAAAGTGAGAATTTTCTTTGCAGAAATAATAAGAATTGATCACGCTGTATTATTTGAGCTTCACTTACTAGCAGTAATAACAGACACCAAAAAAGCGTTTAGAAGCAAATGATGTAGAGTACAGATTTCCAATGATCGAATCAACAGTCCATGTATATGAATAATTCGGTAAAATATGTCTTTACGGGATAGGCCCTTTCTAATTGCACTAACGTTTTCTGGAATGAGCTTCACGGTTTATAAATGCTTCATCATAATATTCAAAACGGTCTGTTGTTGATTCTCCCAAGCATAATCGGAGTTATCCATAATAAATGATTGAAAAGGGAGTTGCTCAATGATTTGCAATTCTAGCTCACGTCGATGTTCAAGGAACTGAATATATCCTTCGTACCCGTGCAAACCCTTCCTCTTTCCATAATCTTGCTCCGTATGGTACCAAATCGCGAAATCTAACCATTCTTGAGATCTCGTTGTTTTAACTCGCTCAATCGTCTCACGCACATTTGGTTGCTTCAAATAGAACAAAATTGGATTTAACTCCTGAATTTGCTCCGCAATCTGTAATACATGCTGAATAAAACGGTCTTCTCCAGCATCATGCCGGGCGAGTAATGCACACCCTGGATTCTGTAAAAAACAGCATTCGAGTATCATCAACTTTTCTTTTTCTCGCTGATCTTTAACAAAAGACTTCCAACGTTGAATCATCAACTCGCAATACTTTTCTACGGGTACTCCATCGTAGATTTCATAACGCCGGATTTCCTCATACAAACTAGAGGGAATTTCATTTTGGGCTGATTGCTGCGTAAGCGCATAGGCGATTAAAGCGTCGTTGCCATTCAAAGATACAAACGGATCAATGTAATGAAACACCTCGGAATAGATAGATCGGAGCCGATCAAGTTCTTCGTTTGGCATACATGCAACCGATTCATAATCAGCGGGATGTCGTAAGCCCCCTTCTAAAAATAGCTCCGATTCTATTTGATGTGTGTTCAACATGTCATGTATGTATCTAGATAATGTAGATTTGCCAGAGCCAGGTATACCTTCAACGATAACCAATTTCGTTTTCGTAGCTGGTAAATTGGCCATAGTATCACATCCTTATAAATTAAATGATTACCTTAAGGAGAATCCTATTGTCTCGTTATATCGGCCCACATTATATTTAACGGATCGGTGTATATTCCCCACTGAAATGAAAATGATAGCCGTTGTCTATGCGGATATATCCGAGAATACAATGACCTCTATCCCTGTATAAAACACTGGAGTAGTTCTTATTGTCTTTGTTACCTTCTGCGACCAAAATTTTGTTGTCATCACAACCTAGAACAATTCCGATATGATCGTGGGAATCATCCGATAGAAGCTTCTCATAAACGACAATATCACCACGTGCTGGCTCAAATCCATCTTGCTTATCGTGATAAAAAAATTCTGTTTCAGGCAGCTGGGCCCAATCCAACCACGCACCAACCCCAGCTAATCGATACATACAGTTCGGATATCGAATGGGCAGTAGAATTCCAACCTGCATACAACAGTAGTATACAAATGCAGCGCACCAATTGCCTTCCAGTACTTTATAAATATCAGAATCCGGCCAATACTTGCAAATTTCCCGATAACGTTCATCTTCCGGGACGCCAATAATGTTTTGTCCTGCAAACATTTCTGCAAAATCAGCCAGCATAAGACGACTGTCTTCAGCGTTACTGTTTATCGTTTCCGTATCAACGTTGAATCCCGCTTCCACATGTTCGACCGAAATCCCTAATTCAACAAACACATTTTGTAGTCTATGTATAGCCGCCTTAGATAAATTGTCACCAGTATTCTGTAAGTACATCTGCAATAAAATAGCATCTTTAATAATTTCTTCGCATGGTCCATGGACTTGATGCCTATCTTCTTGATAAAAGATCGACCTTAGAATGACAAGCTGCTCTTCGTCGGTAAAGAGTTGGGTGCTACGTATAATAGGTCTTACAGCATCTGCACTGTTGGGACCAGGGAAGTCCTTAATTCCGGTTTTATAAAAATAGAAACCGTGCAGCACCCCCGCGATTGCAGCGATCTCCACATCTTGTTCCCTTCTCATAGCAAGCATTGAAGCAAAATTGGATACCCCAGAAAGATGAACCCAAGCTTCCTGTTTCATGGAAGTATTCTCTGTAGTAACAAGCATTTCATGAACAAGACTACGAACACTTTCAAGCCGCTTAAACTTACTCTCATGAATCAAACTTTCGCCTCCCTACCCTGCCCACTTCAACTTCCCTTATCCCGACATCCTTAGAAAACTAATAAAAAGCACTGGGTCCTGAGGACTGACCCAATGCTTTTAGTAGATGACTATCTTCTAGTTACTTAATAATTACGTATTCCAGGTTAACCAGTTTTGCATAAGTAACAATTTGGTCTGTGGTTAGATTCAAGGAAACCACGGTATGGTGACCACCGCCGTTCTCAATCCATGCTTTAACCCCATCTTGGAAGTTTGGCTTCACGTTCCACAGTACACGGGCCACTGGAAGATTTGGAGCAGGAACTGTCGGTTCAAATGCAGTAACCTCATTGATCAGCAGTTTATAATGCGTGCCAAAGTCAGCCATGGAAACAACTACACCGTCTCCTGCCTTGCCGTCAAACACCAGACGGGCTGGATCTTCACGATCGCCGATACCTAACGGTGAAACGATGATTTTAGGCTTGTTGCTTGCCAACGTTGGGTCAACTTCAAGCATATGGGATTGAAGGATCGATTCCTGACCAGCCGCCAATTCATAGGTGTAGTCTTCCATAAAGCCAGTGGATTGGTTATGGCTCATTACTTTAAGCAGGCGATCGAGCGCTGCCGTCTTCCAGTCCCCTTCACCGGCGAAGCCGTATCCTTGTGCCATCAAACGTTGAACGGCAAGACCAGGAAGCTGTTTCATACCATAGAGGTCTTCGAAGTTCGTAGTGAAGGCAGTATAGCCGCCATGATCCAGGAACCGTTTAAGGGCAATTTCATAGCTTGCTTGCACTCTTACGCTGGCTTCCCAAGCTTCCTTGCTGTAAGTACCATAATCAAATTCATAGAGTTCGGAGTATTCTGCAAACAAAGCATCAATCTCTTCTTCTTTCACAGCATTGACGTACTGAACAAGGTCGCCAATTCCGAAGTAGTCAACGGTCCATCCAAATTGAATTTGAGCTTCGACCTTATCGCCTTCCGTAACACCAACGTTACGCATGTTGTCGCCAAAACGGGCAACTTTGATATTGAAGCTTTCGTTATAAGCAACCGCTACATCCATCCACTCTGCGATTTGCTTCTGCACTTCTGCGCGTTCCCAGTAACCTACAACCACTTTATTCTGTTTCTTCAAGCGGGCATTGATAAATCCATATTCACGGTCACCGTGAGCTGCCTGATTGAGGTTCATGAAGTCCATGTCAATCGTAGCCCAAGGAATACTTTCATTGAACTGTGTAGCAAGATGAAGCAGCGGCTTTTGCAGCAATTTAGTACCACGAATCCACATTTTTGCAGGTGAGAAGGTATGCATCCACGTGATGACACCGGCAACCTCGTCGCGATAGTTGACTTCTTTCATAAGGCTAGTAATTTTGTCTGCACTAACCGCCAGATCCTGCAATACAAGCGGATAAGGCAGAACGCCACTCTTATTTAAGGCATCGGTCATTTCTTGTGCGTGTGCTTTAACTTCTGCTAATGCTTCTTCGCCATACAGATGTTGTGAACCTACGACAAACCAGAACTGTTTTGTACCTACTGTTGACATCATTCATCCTCTTTTCATAATTTTTTAGTTTATATTACTTTTGCCCGTAGTACGCGTCTTTCCCATGTTTGCGTAAATAGTGTTTATCTAGAATGCGTTGCGGCAATTCTTCAGCAAAATGATTCAATTCTCGTGCGAATAAATTCATTTTCGAAACTTCTTCCAACACGACGCTATTCATGACTGCCGATTTCGCATCTTTGCCCCAAGTAAAAGGAGCATGCCCCTTAAGAAGAACACCCGGCACTGCTAAAATATCCAGTCCGCGCTGCTCAAAAGTTTCGATAATGACACGGCCGGTTTCCGCTTCGTAACCACGATCAATCTCCTCTTGTGTCAAGAAACGGGCGCAAGGAACAGAACCATAGAAGGTGTCTGCGTGAGTAGTCCCCATTACAGGTACATCCAGGCCTGCTTGAGCCCAAATGGTCGCCCAAGTTGAATGCGTGTGTACAATACCGCCGATCTCTGAATAATGCTTATAAAGCACAGCGTGAGTCGGTGTATCTGATGAAGGTCTCATTTCTCCTTCAACAACATTGCCATCAAAATCAACAACCACCATATCGCTAGGTTTCATCGTGTCATAACTAACACCACTAGGTTTGATAACGAATAAGCCGCTCTCACGATCAACAGCGCTTACGTTACCCCAGGTGTATTTCACGAGTCCATGTTTAGGCAAATCCAGATTGGCTTGATATACTTCTTCTTTCAGTTGCTCTAACACATCAATCCCTCCAGTTTTCCACTAGATTATCTACAGCAGCCTGTTCAATCGCTAGACCTTGTGTATAGCGTTCCATGAATGCTTCGAATCCCTTAACGTCGGAACTGTCAGGAGAAATTTCTTGCCCCTCAGCATCTCTAAATACTTTTTGGTCGAGGAAGTCTTCCAGACTTTCTTGTTGAGCCTTGTTCATCATGTAAGAAGCCAGAATAGCAATACCCCACGCCCCGCCTTCTCCAGCTGTTGACATCACTGATACTGGGACATTCATGGCAGCCGCAACAATTTTTTGTCCGACGATAGGGGTTTTAAATAAACCACCGTGAGCCAGTATGCTATCAATTGCGACATTTTCTTTCTTTGTCAAAATATCCATTCCGATTTTCAAAGCAGCAAACGCAGTGAAAAGATGAGTCCGCATGAAATTGGGCAAATTGAAACGGCTCTCAGGGGAGCGGACAAACAATGGCCGGCCTTTCTCTATTCCGGTGATATTCTCTCCTGACAAATATCCGTAGCTAAGTAAGCCGCCGCCATCTGGATCTGCTTCCAAAGCCTTGTTCAGCAACACACTGAATAATTGGTTTGGATCGGCCTTTTGCCCCATTGCCTCATAGAACTCACGGAACAATCCCAGCCAAGCATTGAGATCACTTGAACAGTTGTTGGCATGAACCATTCCGACCGGATTACCATTCGGTGTAGTCACCAGATCAATTTCCGGATATACCGCTGAAAGATCCTTCTCTAATACAAGCATAGCAAAAACCGAGGTTCCCACAGAGACGTTGCCAGTCCGTTTCCTCACACTATTCGTAGCGACCATCCCTGTTCCCGCATCACCTTCTGGAGGACAAAGCGGAATACCTGGTTGTAAATCTTCGGATTTATCTAAGATTTTGGCTCCCGCGGCGGTTAGTACACCTGCCTGCTCGCCTGAAATATAAACTTTAGGGAGAATTCCTTCTAACTTCCAATCGTAACCTTTGGCTGCAATGAGTTCATCGAACTGCTTAACCATCGATTCGTTATAATCATGTGTAGTCTCATCAATTGGGAATATGCCCGAAGCATCTCCGATGCCAATGGACTTATTGCCAGTCAGCAGCCAGTGAATATATCCAGCTAACGTCGTCATAAAATCAATCTGAGGGACATGTTGCTCTTCGTTCAATATAGCTTGATACAGGTGAGCAATACTCCATCGCTCAGGGATGTTGAATTGGAATTTATCAGTTAACACTTTTGCCGCAACACCGGTTGTCGCATTCCGCCAAGTTCGGAACGGAACAAGCAACTCACCTTTGCTGTCAAAAGCCATATATCCGTGCATCATTGCAGAGAATCCTATAGAACCAACGGTACGAAGAGTGATTCCATATTTTCGCTCAACTTCTTGCTTCATTTCACTATAAGCCTCTTGTAGACCCGTAATAATACTCTCTAAGTTGTACGTCCAATATCCGTCTACCAAGAGATTTTCCCACTCATAGCTTCCAGATGCGATTGTTTCAAAATGATGATCAATCAGCACTGCCTTGATACGTGTGGATCCAAATTCGATACCAAGTGAGGTTTCTCCCTTAGTAATCGCTTGTTTAATGTCTTGATCCATGCTCACGTGACTCCTCTCTCTGAACAACTGTTATAATCGCAATAATTGAAAGAAGGCGCTTTCTTTAATTTACAACCTTAGTATATTTTTTGTTCGTACATTTGTCAACACGAATACGTAGTTATACCTACAAATATTCTTACGAATTGAATGTTTCTCTATTTTTCCTTTAGTATTACTGCATGTTGGGCAATGGATTATAATAAGTTCATAATTATGCTAAAATATGTACATACAAATATTATGGGTGGGTAAATTGGTATTAGTACAACCAGGAAAGAAGGAATAAAGTGAAACCAAAGTATCAGGTCATCCTTGAGGATATAAAAAGCAACATTCTATCAGGAGCATACAGCGTAGGAGAACAAATTCCAACGGAATCGGCTTTGCAGGATATGTATAAAGTTAGTCGCCAGACGGTACGAAAGGCTATTTTAGAACTATCCAACGAGGGTTTTTTAAGAAGTGAAAAAGGATCGGGCACTTACGTCAGCAACCAATTCCGATCAAAAACCGGCGGGAATTCCAGTAATAAAACCATCGGAGTCATCACGACCTATATTTCTGATTACATCTTCCCTTCTATTATTCGCGGGATTGAAGCTAGATTGAATGAAGATAATTATTCATTGCTATTAGCTAGTACAAATAATGATGTCGCACAGGAAAAGAAAGCTTTGGAGATGATGTTGTCCTTTGGTGTGGATGGCTTGATCATTGAGCCTACGAAGAGCAATCTATATAATCCCAATATCTCTTACTATTTGACGTTCAAGGAGCAGGATGTTCCGTTCATCATGATTAATGCTTATTATGAAGAGTTGGAAGTTCCCTTCTTTTGTCTCGATGACGTACAATCCAGCTATCTGGCAACAAAAGAATTGATTGCTAACGGACACACACACATTGGTATCATTGCCAAAATGGATGATTTACAAGGAAAGCATCGAATGAAGGGCTATATCAAAGCGCTTGGAGAAGCCAAATTACGGTTTCACCCAGAGCAAGTGCTCTCATTCTATACAGAGACGAAGCAGGACCTGTCCGCCAACTTAAAAAAATTCCTTACCGAACAAAGAGACGGGTTAACCGCAATTGTCTGCTATAACGACGAGGTAGGATTAGAAGTTGTACATGTATGCAGACAACTTGGGATATCTGTTCCCGAAGACATATCCATTATTGGTCAAGATAATTCCTATATTTCCAAAAATGCAAACATCAAGCTAACGACATTAACACACCCACAGGAACAAATGGGACGTGATGCCGCCGATTGGGTTATTAAGAAACTGCAAGGAAAGAAGGATCTACGCAACCACACCTATTATCAGCCCGTGTTAATTGAAGGGGAGACGGTAAAGAAGAAACTGAAGTAGATGGTGCTCACATTACCTCCAAATTATGAACCGCCAGTTTGCCATTAACATTAGGGTATGCTGGCTTGAATTTATGGCGGGAACGTAAGTTTTAATAAATTTCATACAATTGGAGGTAAACATGAATCTAAAAAGGATAAAATATTTTATAGATCTCGTTGAATGTAGAAACTTCACAGAAACAGCAAAGAAGAATTTTGTATCGCAAACTACGATTAGCCAACAAATTGCCTCACTTGAGAATGAGTTCAACATTCAGTTAATTGATAGAAAACAAATTCCGATTGAGCCCACCAAAGCGGGATGGCTGTTTTATGCAGAGGCCGTCGTGCTCTGGAAGCAATATAATCATATGAAAACAAGCATGGAAAATTTTCAAAAATATAATACCCAGCTATTGAGTATCGAATATGCTACAATCACAGATATCCAAAGCTTGTTAAAATTTATCCCTTCATTTAAAGAAAATCATCCAAAGATTAAACTTGAATTAAATAAAGTATTGCTAAAGGATATCGCTGAGTATCTGCAAAAAGGAATACATGACATAGCCATTGCCTTTGACTCAGAGTTTAAAGGGAAAGAGGAAATCCTAACCCATACATTATATAGCGGACGATACTGCGCGGCCGTAAGTAAACAACATCCCCTCTTCAGTTTTGAGTCCATCTCAAAGGAAGAATTATATAAGTATCCGCTTGTCATGCTGAATCCAATGGTTATTGGAGACTCCTATTATTTAATGATTCAACATGCCATGGAAGATGGTTACCAGCCCAACATCCTTAGAACCGCAGACGATGTCGAAACAAAGCTGTTTTATATCATCACAGAGAATTTAATTGGCTTTTTCCCAGATAACTATGATCTTGCTGACCTGAAAGAAGAGGTCCGACTCATTCCCATACAAGGTTCACACCATACTTTTAAAATCGAAATAGGCTACTTAAAAGATAATTCAAATCCGGTATTATACTCATTCCTACAACAAATACAAAATTCGTTTTAGCAATAGCCCATAAGTTTTTTGTATTATACTTTGTTATTTTTTTCACATAATATATAAGTATAGTTCATTTCAGCAAGGAGTGACGACAAACATGGGTAAGTTATTATTAACGGGTGTGGATGGCAATCTGGGCAGACAAGCGGCTGAATTTTTATTGAAATTAGTAGAAAAAGACCAAATTATTTTTTGTGCATATGATCCAGCATCTTTACAAGGGTATGCAGAACAAGGTATTGAAACGCATGTGACCAATTTCAATACAATAGACGGTCTTGCAGAAGCTTTTGCTAATGCAGATAAAATTGCTTTAATCTCCATGCCTTTTGTGGGGGTAAAACGCCAAAATGCACACAAAAACGTGGTCGATGCGGCGAAAGAAGCTGGAGTAAAACAAATCATCTATACTTCATTGGTTAACGCGGCGGATGAATCCAATCCAAGTGTTGAAAAACTGGACCATGTCTATACGGAAGATTATATCAAAAGTGTCGGGTTAGATTATATTTTCCTGCGTAATTCGCAATATGCGGAAGCTATGGTTACCAATTACTTCACCTATGTGAAGTCTGACGGCGTGTTGAAAAATAACCAGGGTGACGGCAAGATGGCCTATATCTCACGGAAGGATTGTGCAAAAGCTGTCGCTTATGCATTAGCAGCAAGCAATTATCATGAGGCGATATTAAATATAAATGGTCCTGAATTAATAACAATGTCCGACTTTATCGAGATTGGAAATAAAGTAACGGGTCATCATATTACCTACAAGCAGATCACGGATGAAGAAAACTACGCCATATTTGATGCCATGGGTGTTCCCAGAACAACGGATGGCAAATTTGCAGAGGACTCCGAAGCCCCCTTCTCTTCTGAAGGTATGGTTACCTTTGGACAAGCTATTCGCTTAGGAAAAATGGATATATTTACGGACGACTTTAAGAAGCTGACGGGCCAAGATCCCGTAACAGTGAAATATATGTTTGTACATGCGAATGAGTACCAAGTGGGTGAACGACACTCCAAAGATAATTAATCCAAGTCATAATCATGTTACGGAGAGATCGGAAGCTGATTTACATCCGATTTCTCCAATTGCGCTTTTGCCTACTTTAGTATTCTCCTTTAATTACAAAAAACGAACCCCGAATTGTTCCAGCTAGTTTTGACTTCTGCCTAGCAAACTTAAACTTCCCTTCTAGCTCCTTTGGTACCTTCATCCCCTCAGAAAGCTTAAACCCAACGGCCCGCTTCTTAGTGTCATCAACCGTATACATGACGTTGACCTCAAGACCATCCTCATAAAAGACATAAGCAAATTTAATATTTTCCACTTGAAAACGTGACGTTTCTAAAGGTTTGGCCGCAAACTCAATATCACGCTCTTTCAGAATTCGGTTCACATAATCAAGGGTCTCCTGACTTTCACTAGCTGACACAACCGTAAATTCATGCTTGTATTTGTTCATAAAGTAACGGGCTTCATTAGCACGCAAACCAGCAAGCGCTTCTACTACAGGTGAAGACTCTAAACCAACCGTAGACACATTATTAAAATCAACGATATAGGACATTTCCACATCTCCTTTTATCTCATTATTCCCCAAAAAACTTGCTGCTATTTATGTTACGGTTCTGGCGCTCACAACTTACTGTACACATAAATCGTCACCGATCCAAAGGAATATTCTTTCCAACTTCCTTCTGTCTGAGGGAACATGGGCGTTGGGAAGCATGTCAACTTGAACTCAGTTAGGGTATGATCGGCAGCAACAAATAAGAATCAAATTCATCCCCTGTATATAGAGTAATGTCTGCATCCCAAACCCTGTCATCCCCCGTCTGAGTCAGCAGTGCGCAGCCACTTTGATTCTGGCTTCCAATTTCCAGGAGCAATCGGTTTCCTTTAGCTACAACAATTGCGCTATCCCATATCTCAATATCCAAGCAATAGACTTCTCCTGGAACCAGCTTTTGAACCTCATCGAAGGTGTAATAAGGCTTACACTCCGTGGATAATTCATCATCAGTTTTACGTAAGGAAGCGCGCAACCACCCCTGGCTAATTGGAAATTTCTCTGTTAGTGCTCCTGAGTTAACGACCTCATTGCCTAGTGAGTCAATATTTCGCAAAGATACGAAAATGTCCATATCATCTGTAGTTGACGATGCCCACAAACGGAGTTTGATAGGCCCGAGAATTTCTGTTTCGTTATCAAACGGATCGGTTTCAAACAGAACACGCTTTGAATTGTTTTCCTCTCTCGAGAATTCTTTCACCATAAAAGGCTTCGCCCAGTGCTTTGACTCGCACTCCTTATCGCCTTCATAGCAAAGCTGGGCCTTGGCTTGCGGAGGCTCTTGCGAAAGCAAATTCGAGCTTGCATCAAGGTAAAAGCGGGTCCATTGGGTGCGCTTAAGCGGATACTCGTTCTCGTAGCGCCATGTGTAGTTATTGCCTCCGCGAGGAATGGCAAGCTTTACTTTCGGTTCTCTCATTATGCCAGTATCGATTCCTTTAAGCCAATAATCCAGAAATTTTTTCTGCAGTTCCCGACCCTGAGCGGTGTAAAATGCACCAACATGGCTCCCGATATGTACTTCAAGCCACTTGTGCTCTGATACCGCATTCTGAAAACCCAAGAAATTTCCACGGGTATGCATTCCGGCGCTAAACCAGTTGCTTGCGGATAATAAAGGCACCTCTACTTTACTCAAATCAGAAAATCGATTCGTCCACGATTGATCACGTAATGGATTGTTTTTTACCATCTCCGGGAAATCAGTGCGATTGGCTTGCAATTGTTCTTCCGAGAATTTTCCATCGGGATTGTATTGATGCGCCAAAACTCCGTTCTTCCACCAGAATGAAAGAAAACCGTTCGCCTGGATTCCGCCCGGATAACAGAATTCTGCATAATAATCTACTGTACCTTCCCAAGGTATGATACAAGCTAAATGAGGAGGTTGTTCGGATGCCACGGCCCATTGACTCATAGCCAAATAGGAGATGCCCAGCAGTCCTATCTTTCCATTGCTCCATGGTTGCGTTCCAGCCCATTCGATTGCATCATAATAATCCTTCTTCAAAGAATTTGATAATATATCCAGCCTTCCTGGAGAATTACCGATACCACGTTCATCTACTCGCAAGACAGTATAGCCTTGCGGCACCCAAAATTCAGGATTTGGTGTTTCCCAACTAATTAAGGGCCCTTTATCCTGCGAGTGTGTATATTCTATTGCGATTGTTGGATTAGCAGGAGCAAATTGAGAGAAATGAAGATCCTTTCCATACGGACACATCGTCATGATTACTGGAAAACTCCCATCCACATTAGGCTGATAAAGATTTGCGGCGAGATAATTCCCGTCTCTCATAGGAATCTGTACTTCTTTCCAAGTAAGTTCATAAAAGTGATTACTTCTTTCGTTAATGTCGATAGGTAATGGATTCATAGCTTGCCTCCATTTGATAGTTTTTCTTCAAACCAGTCAATCAATAAGCAGCGTGCTTCTGTATCCTGTTCAATCGCATTGTGAACTTTAGGTCTCTTTCTGATTTCTTGCAAGTGGGTTCACTCTCTTCAATAATTATTCAGAAAAGTTTTAGTACACGTGTACTAAAATCAGTATATTCCTGCAAATACAGCAACTCAACTCTGGTCTTTATTGGGAATGGCACTCTTGGCTGAGGATTTTCGCAAATTATCTCTCGAATTCTTCCGTATTCTTAATCAAGCTACTTATTTCGGCTTGAAGGAACAATTTATGATATAATGCTTTTGATTTCAAGTGCATAGCACAAACGCTCTAAAGGAGATAGAAATGGATATTAATTTAAGGGATAAGATCCTTGAGACTGCAATTGAATTATTTAATAAAAAAGGATATGCATATGTAACATTGAGGAATATTTCCGATGCGTTAAATATAAGTCCTGGTAATTTGACATACTATTTCAAAAAAAAACATGATCTTATGATTGGTGTTATGGCAATGCAGTATGAAGAATACCAAAACTTAAATTTCTCAGCGGAGGTTTCTATCGAAGGGCTGAATCAGCAGTTTTTAATTCTTAATGCATTCCGTAAAAAATATTTCTTTTATTTCTCCAGTTTTACAGAATTGCCTAAGTTATATCCGGAGATAGCTAAAATGCAAATTAAGGTTGTTAATGATTTCTATACACTTTTTACCAACATATTTAAGGGGTTTGTTAATAAAGGAATTATGAAAGAAGAATTATATGCCGGGCAATATGAAGATTTGGCTATTTCTTTACTATCGATAAATATGTATGGCACACAGGAAATAATTCTTCTCCAAAAGTTTCTTCCAAATCCCAAAAACATCTTGTCCATCCTATGGAGCCTTATACTGCCTCATCTAACCAAAGAAGGAATGGCCATGTATTGTCGGATAACGCAGGTTGATAAAACTATCCCCCCCAAGCTATGCTACAAGCCAGATCAATCGGATGGAGGCTTGGAAGGCTCAACATGAGGCCGCCAAGGCATCTTTTTGTAGCGGCAAGTTTTTGAATAAGGACCATCCCGATAAAAGGATGGCCTTTAGGACCGCTAATCTACTATTTTAATTGCCTCGATATAAAGTTCGATTCTCACTTCATTCCCGACAACAATCCCGCCTTTTTCCAGATGCGAGTTGAATGTCAAGCCAAATTCATTGCGTTCAATACTGGCTGTTGAATGAAATCCTACACGTTCCCGGCCACGAGGGTCTTTATTTAGTCCTTCAAAAACGGTATGAAAAGTGATTGGTTTTGTTACTCCATGCAAAGTTAGATTGCCCGTAAGTTCATATTGCCTTTCGCCAGCAAGGACGCAGCTGGTGCTTTGAAACGTAATGGTTGGATACTTGGCTGCATGAAGGAAGTCGTCGCTCTTCAGGTGCTCATCTCGTTGCGATTGGCGAGTTGTGATACTATTTGCGTCTATGGAAGCCTGAATACCCATGGTTGTTAAATCATTGGGGTCAAAACTCAAGATCGCTTGGAAATGCTCGAATACTCCTTTGATTCTATTAATCATTAAATGCGTCACCGAAAACTCGACGGAGCTGTGGTCCCGATCCACTTCCCAATTGATATTGCTCATAATAAATTCCACCTCTATGGTAAGATTTGAGAAAGGTCACCCTATCTCCAAAACACTGCGCTATTCGCATGCTCCTAATATACAAAAACGCTACTGACAACGGGATGTCAGTAGCGTTTTAGCATTTTTTCGGCCTCCTCATAAATCCGATTTCGGACTGTACAAGAAGCATGGGGCTGTCTCATAAGGGGCGGCCTTTTATTTCGTTGTATTTTAGAATCCCGACTATAACGAGAGCTGATTTCTGCCTAAAAGTTTATTTTCGAGAATCAAGAATAAACATAGATGCATCTTGTCCCATGAATATTTTACTTCCATTATAAAAAGTTTTGGATTGAATATCTCTATAACCTATTTTAGTCATAATGTCAGCCAACTCTTCTTGATTAAATCCGTTATGAACTATATCTGAAACTACTTTTTCATTTTTATTAAAATCTACAATTAGTAAATGTCCTCCTTCATTTAGAACATCCAATAATCTGGATAAAACGAATTCAACATCATGAATATGGAGCAGAACCTGAGCCATAAAAATATAGTCCGCATGAAGATCCGATAGACCTTCCTTTTCAAAATCAAAGCATATTGTATCTGCATTATGAATATGAAGATCAGTAATTTTTTGCTTTATTTGATTAATCATGTTTTGTGAAGTATCCAGAAAAAGCATAGAATTAAAATCGTTTAACAAGTTCATTCCGACAAGACCCGTTCCACACCCAAAATCAATAGCATTCTTACTATTAGCATCAACTACATACTCACGAATGGCATCAGATGATGCCTTTGCAATCTGAATTCTTTCAGAAGTGTCATATACATTAGCTATCATTTCAAACTTATCCGTATTTCCCATTTTACCTCTCCAATCTGCCTTAATAAAATCCTGAATACAACCATATAGAATGATATTCTATCAAGCATTAGCATTTAGTCCACTTTCTTATTCATGCTTATGGAAAAACAAAACCTCTGTATGAATGGAGGAGACAACCTTGGGGTAGTTCATGTACACCTTCTTCACGATTCGTCTTTGTCGAAATAATCATCTGGCAAATGCAGTTCTCGCAAACAACCGATAAATTTTTCTCTGAAATTCGGATTGCTTTTGTATTCCGGCCATACCGCCTTATAGGAAGGCAGCAACTTCTCATGTGGGATAATGCCCCAGTATAAAATTAAGTTATTCAGAACCTGCGGGCCGCCCCCCATCAACATCTGTTCAATAATCTGCCAGCTTCCCAGCTTGTTTTCGCAACTGCGCGCGGCATAGATGGCAGTGGTCTGCATTTTCGGGTCGGCGTGACACAAGAAAGGCGCAAAGTTCTGGAGAGTAATCGCACCGTAATCTTCCAAGATATACCCTGCATAACGCAACGTTTCCGGGTCGTGAATCCTGTCAAGCCTTTGCAAGATCACTGGAATAAATTCTGTTAAATTCACAGTTTTACCGGAAGCATGCAGAATCTGTAAAGCTTGCAGAAAATCCTCATGCCCATCCGATTGCAACAGCTCCAGAAGATATTTCCTACCCGTGTCAAAAGAAGTTTTGCAGATCAGCCAAATGGCTGTGGTCCGATTTTTTGGGCTTTGCTCCGCAATATTTTTCAAAAAAGCAAGGGTTGGCTGAGAGACTTTCTTAAACTTGAACATTCCATCAAGCGCTTTGGCTTGGATTTCTTCGTTTGGAGCGCTCTGATAAATCTGGATCAGCGCATTCTCATCACCAGGCATTCGACTACCAAACCACCCGATATCATAATCCAGAATAATTTCATCCAGCCAGCGCTCGTACCAGTCCAGAAAGCTGTCTTCATAGACAAAGAAAAAAGGATGATCGGGATGAAAATCGGAGGTGTACACAATTCTCCCCCTGTATTTCCCTTCAAGTACAAGATACATGTCGTATTCGCAACCTTGTGTGCCTATGCACAACATGCCGCCCAACACCTTATTACAGGTGTCGTCGTATTCCTCATCGGGAATGTCCTCATCCTTGGTCAGGGGCTCAATTAGATGGTTCCATTCCTCTTTGGTCATCCCGGGATGCAGAACGGATTTGGCAAGGAGTGCCTGGCGCTCGGTGTAGGAAGTTGCCTTTTCAATTGAATAAATTCCATAGTAGGGGCCAGCGCCACCGTTGCCGATTTTCGTTAAAAATTGCGCGTAAGGCTCAGGAAGTGTGACATGATTGTGGACTTGCCAGTCCGCCAGCTCTTTTGCTGTAAGCTTCTCTTTAACCCTATATTGATGTGAGGATGCTCCAAACACCGAGAAGTCCGCATCTTTGCGCATAGCTTGACTCAATTTGTTATTTATTCGATCCAATTGCGTTTCTTTCTTCCTAAACCACATATTTGAACCCTCCTGTTGACCATAGCCAGGTTTCCTTGTTTGCTTATCCAGCAATTTTATTGTTTTTTCTATGGGTCGTACCTCTTTAAAATGATATGTATCTAGAGCACCACAGGAAAAATCCATATGATTGGAACCTATATGTGGATTAGACTATAATCACCTTGTTATTCATGTAAGCCACTCCTCATTTCTCGGAAATTAACGACATATTATTTAATTAAACTCATTAAACGCAGTTCATTTTAAACAACATAGATTGAGGGAGAAAATAATGAAAAGCCAATTAAGAAATATTACGGTCGACGGTTATGCCTTCGTTTATTGGTACTCAGGCGGGTCTCGCTTCATCCTAAACCTATCTCCCAAAGAGAATAAAAACATCAAAATCACGCTCATCTTTCAGGCCATTCCTCCTGAAGAAGAGCCTCATACTTTTTGGTCCTTTTATGACATTTCAGCCCAAAATAATGAAATAGAAACTGTCATCCATCTAGGTAAACCCAAACATATTGCTGAAATCATCTCTTACTTGATGGCAAAACGACAAGAACTTTGGGTCCTGGGGAAGCCTCACGTTCTGGATAATGCCTGGGATTTACTAAAGGAAATGGGCTATTCCGAGTTCAAACCGATTTGGATTAGACAGTGGTAGTCGTAATGGTTTGTGGACTAGCCCCCTTTGACCACTCAAAGGAGGCCTAAAGTTCACAGATATACGATTATTCGTTATCTGGCGTGGCCGGACTGGCCGAAGGCATCAAGCCTTTAACGGCGCCGAGAAACGGGCGAATAGACTTGATCATACCGTAGCCCATCTTCACGACCGGAACAAATTTCTGGATCATGCCGAACAGCCGCAAGCCGCCGCCGAGCATACCGCCAAGCCCTCCTGCGCCCGCAGTGGAGCCGCCAAGGCCGCCTAACAGCGAGCCCATCATCGGCAGGAATGCCGACACCTTGGCGTCCGGCTTGCGAGAGCGCGAACGGCCAGACGGTTTACGTGCACCGCTTTTCCGGTTGCCGAGACGGACGCCCGGGGCATGCGAACTGGCTCTGCGTTTGAGAGATCGGGAATCTTGCTTCCCGGAAGAAGCGCGTGGAGGAGCTCCAGCACTGGCAAGTATCAACCCACCGCGATTAACGTCGGTGATGTAGCCGACGTAAGTCTCTCCGCTGTGCAGGGTGACACAGACCGGACGGCCCTGAAACTTCTTAGCCCGTGCACGCATCTCTTTCGATTGTGCCATGGAAGTTCACCTCGCTCACTGATTATAATTCAGTTTACGCCAGGGGCGGGCTGCCTGCTTGTGCTAATAGGACATATGCACGCCAAAAATCGCCTGATGATCTCGCCGCCATCGGGGGTTTAGCCTGCTCAAAAACGTTGGAAGCAACACTAGCCGTTACAGGTAGTTCGACTGCTTATTGTGTTCTTCTCCCCATTCATGCAACACTTCAAATATCGAACTCAGTGTCATTCTATATTCCGTATTTTATAACAGACTTTAGGCGGTATTTCTGAATATACCGTTCGTTCAACGAGACTGTCAGTAACAAATTCTTTCAACGCTTCTGACAGCACCTTATCCAGACGTGCAATACAATACACTCCTTATCTTCATGCTTTTTAAACACAAAATGCATATCATTATTTAAATCGTTAATTTGAGTTGTAAATGATTCTACAAAAATCTATTTATTTCATCAATTTTTAGTTGTTTATTAAACAGTGGAGTTAAATGACCAACAATTTCACGAATTTGGGTTATATTTAGATAACTCTTGTTATCTCTTAAAGATACAACTAAACATCTAAGGGCAGTATCTACAATAAAAAACGAGTATACACCATCTTTAATAGTAGGAATATGTGAGGCTATATCCAACAGTATCCCATCTAATGTTGTTCCAGTTGCAAATCTCAAATTCCCTCTTATATAGTAATATTCATCTATAGGTGTATGTTTCAAGCAAATAACAATTGATTGGTATAAAGATACTAACTCTTTTGCTGTCAACCAGCCGCTTTGAGATCCCCTAGTATGATAAAAATACTGCATATTGTTTACTAATTCTAATAAACCCTTAATGGATAAAACATCTGAAAGGTTAACTTTCTTTCTAACCTTATAGTCAATGAAATAATCTTTAATTTTAAAAGTTTGTTTAAAATCCTCAAAATCGTTTCTTTTAAATGCAGTAGACAATGGGTTTCTTTTTTTTAACTTATTGTAATATATGACATACGGAATTAATTCATTAGTAAACCAACTATATGATTTCTCAGCATTCCATAGATACCGATCATTAAAATTTGTTAGTGACTTTTCGTTCCCAAAATCATTTAGAGGCTTCCATACAATTGAAACCTCGTCATCTGAAAGCTTAAATGAAGAATAAGATTCATTTGGTACTTGTTTTGGATAAAGAATTACATGATGCCCTGCATCATATCTTTCATCTGATTTTTTGCTATATAATTTAATCATCGTGGAATTTGAATCAAAAATATGCCAACTTGTGTCGCCTTTTTCATAATCATGCTCTTGTACAAACTCCATTATTTTATTATATAGTCCACGCTTAATCTTTAAAATTGGAATTCCTTCTTCGATATCTAAAGACTTTTCAAAGGAAAAAGTACCAAAACAATCTTCTATGTTTCTTAAAGCATCTAAATATACTTCTGAAAAATCATCTATTATTTCACATAATTGTGAAACTTCCATTTCATTTAAGGGGAACCGATTATTTCCTAATTGCACATAATATATATGTTTTTCTTTGTTAATGGCTACAATAAACTGTCGTAATTCATAGACTGCCTCAGTGTATAACCCTTGAAATAAATCGCGCAATATGTCTTTATAATTAAAAGTGATCATTATATCCGGAAAACGGTTAAATGTTATTAGGCAACTCCCCATAGTGTCAGGATATGTGGGTAAAAAAGCCTGCAAACTTACTTTTTCTTTTGTAAAAAGGTATGTACCCTCCGTCTCCTTTTTTTCCGTCTTAAAATTCTTTTGTTCTATATTTACCTGAGTTGAAGTTAACTGTGTAATTATGTCCTCAAAGTTATTAGCAAAACGATGATATACCGTAACTAAAACCGAGTTCTCTAACTCCTGAATTTTGGGTTCAACAAAACCAGATTTCTTCAATTCTTTATATATAGTGTTAAACCCATCACCAATATCATGGTTGTACATTTCGGGTAATTGATCAAGTAATCTTTCAATTATGGGATTTCTCGATGAACGTCCAACTAATAGGTTACCTGTTGTCATATTCCCATGCAATCTTCCTGGGCTTTCAAACTCTAACCTATCATTAAAAATTCTAATATGTATATCATCATTAATACTGTAGTCCCTGTGGATTATCGCATTTACAATAATTTCATGGAGCGCTACCCATGGATAACTATAATTCACATATTTGTTTCCTATCTCAATCATACTCTTTTGAAGATATCCTGCTATAACCTCCTTTGAATCAATAATTTGAAGTTCTATTGGTCCTCGAATACTTCTAGGTTGTTCTTCTAAAAAATCTCTATCATATTCAACTTGTGAAGTCTTTAGTCTATATACTTTAATCCCACATTTAGTGTTAAGGCCAAATTGAGGATCATCACTAAAAAAAAGTAGGCAACTAACCGTTGGGGCAAATTTTTCCCCATCTCGTTGTATAAGCTTTAATTTTTCAAGAAAACTGAGCGGTTTTTGGGAACTTTTTATTCTATTTAAGTAATCATTTAAATAAACTCCGTTTATAATCTCATCTACAGTAACATGCTTTTTTATCACAGTCTCATATGAATATACCCCTTTTGAAAAAGCAAGTTCAGTTATTTTCGCTCCTTTTATTTCTTTAGTACTAGCGTTTCTTCTTATGTAGCATCTATAATCAGAAGAATAATGAACCCGTGGGCTTTTAGGAATTGTTACATGCAGTACATATCCCTTTTCACAAAAGTCAATAAATTCAACAGAATAATCAATTAGTGGAGGGTCTGTTTTTTCTGCAAATGTATTTATTATTTCATTAGCTTCCTCTTTTGTTCGAAAACCGACTAATCTTTCCCCAATACTTCTTTCATCCTCTATTCCAATATAAATTTCACCACCATCTGTATTAGCAAATGCTACAAAGTGTATATGTAATTTATTGGGCTTTATTCTACAGCTTTTTACATCACAAAAATGGCCTTCTTCAAGGTTTAAAAGTTTGGTTTCTTCGTTTTTAATTGGTTTACGAGTGCTTATCATATATCCAATACCTCCTATATACCTAAGTTTGATTTTACAACTTTTTATTTAACAATACTCCCAATATAGGTATTTCATCTAGCTTTAACTATCCGTTGCACACTATATTCAATCTGCTTTATATAAAGATCTCAGAATATTTTGAAACTAGTTCAGCGCCAGTAAAATAGTTATAACTCTTATATCTAGCAGGTTGAAATTAGAATTAGAGTTAGATATACGATTAATATCAAAGAACTTCAATGAAGCATATTATATCACGTCTGTTGAATAACATAGGAAAAAGACCGCCTTTTCTATAGAATCGGTTGTACCACAAAGCGATTCAGAAAGAGGGCGATCTCATGAAGAGCCCTAACATTTTTTACATCTATCCCTCAATCTACCTTGACTTACGAAGAAGTATAAATGATGACTGAAGAGGTAGAGTATGAAGACAAAACTCGCAAATTAACCATGACCCGCTACTTCGATATTGGTGTGTTTCCGTTTTGGAGAACGGAACAGTTATACGCCCCGGCCTAGATTTCGCAGTTTCTAATGGCTTGCCTGTCGTTCATTATTCACGGCTTTCTACCAAAGCAGCGGAAATCCCCTTTGCTATATTTAAAGAACCTTTTCATTGCGTCATTCATAAGTGTAGCCGAGAAACATGCCGAAAATGGATACCCCGTTTAAGTGATCAAAATATTGGGCTCTAAGCATGACAGTCCTACATGTGAAGCGCTGGCTCAACCGGACTACATTTTGGTGATGGAGCGTGCTTATGGGAAACTGGAGCGTCTGGACGACTTCAAAATCCAGAAGCAATCCTTTGTCATTCGGCTTCGCGACAACATCCCAAGGGTTCCCATGCTAAATCAAGAGAATTGCCAAAAACCTGCTACTGGATGTTGTATCTCAGTCGTCCCCATTTTGGCGAAAATATATAGTGACCCAAAACCAAAAGGATAGTTGTAATCCTCTTGAAGCAACGTTTCGGGATAACCATCTTCATCTACCTGAAATAAAAAAGAGAATGACTCATCCTTCAGCTTCATAAAATAATAGTCTTCATTTTGAATAAGTCTCGGGTTTCCGCCCACTTTGATCAAAAAAGGCTGATCCATCGATTTTTCGTCATGGCTTGGTTTCCCTTCTGAAATTGCATGCTTTACAAGCCCTGGGTTAGTAAACATATCTTTGGCGCTTTCAGTTGAAGTGGGATGCTCAATCACCTTGACCGAGCAATTAGGATAAATGTTGTTTTCTAAATACTCCTCATAGTCTTCAGGGATGAAAATCGAAATAATGCTCTCCGGTTTAAAGGGATGGACGAGGCTCAAGTAAAAAACATATTTTTGGTTACCTTCGTGGATGAGATCTGATTGATCATCAAAGAAGTCGGGTGCATTCCCGCCGATCCAGCCTGCACTATGTTCGTTCGATAGGGCCGATCCCGCATAATAAAGAATACAATCTGTTCTCTCAACTAAGATATTCGTTTGATTTTCATTAGGCATTTTACAACTCTCCCTCAAGAAACGCGAATGCCCTTACTCCGCTGCTTCCACCAGCCATGCTTGCATAGCCGGAGACTCCGCCCGATTCAAACGTAGGGCGATTTCGGTATTGATCTCATCCGGCGGCATGACCTCGACAAGGACGCATACAGACTCTCGCGGTTGATTCAAGGCAAACACGCCTTCATCATCGAGCATTTGCATCGCCAGCTCCATGGCCTTCAGCCTCGAATCAAATTCACGATTCCATTCGTCAGCTTCAAGCTCCGCAATAGAAGGACGCCTCATAAACAATTGTTTAACATCATCGAAGTCCTCATCCCTGAAACAACAATAGGGTGAATCGGCATAGGACCATTTGATGAGTTCCGCAATCGTTGACCCCGGCATGTCACTTTCTTCTCCTTGCCTGGCCGCTTCCCTCTCCAAGGCCTCCCATGACCAGGCGGAGATGCTTGGCGCATGTCCCTCTCCAGTAGTAAATAGCGTGCAGTAATAGTAACGTTCGCCATTTTCAAAAAGAGTGCGAAAGGACGTCCTAGCCACATCGGCAATCTCTGCCGCCAGCGCCTCTATTCCTTGCATGGGTTTCATGACATTCGCCCCTTAGCCCTATAAAATATACATCTTATTTCCATTATAAAAATTGTTTGTCCTAAATCTACCTACTTTCTACCTGAATCCTGGAAATATGGGCGATTAAGGTTCTAATTCAAGGTGCATCTTGGCTTCCGCCTCATCCCATGGCACCGAGTAACCCGCCCCCTTGGCGCAAAAGATGGAGGAGGATGTATACAGCGGGTCCGCCCCTTTGCGGTAGCCCATCCGCTCTATGACTTCCTCCGAATTATGGCAGCGGTCGTAGCCGCTGAACACGCAGCGGATACTGCCTCGTCCATGCGTAAAGGATGCAAATTCGGCACTGTAGTTCATGAAAGTCGACACAGGCACCCTGCCCGTGACCACCGCTTGCGTTCCGGTTGTCTGCGGTGGATTAAAAATACCTGAAGCACGCTGAATATCGGACAGCACCCTGCCCATTTCATCGATAGCGACCTTGATTTTGAAATCGTAATAGGGCTCCAGCAGCACGTTGTCCGCCTTCTCCAGTCCCTGCCGTAGTGCTCGAAAGGCAGCCTCACGAAAATCGCCGCCATGGGTATGTTCTTTATGCGCGCGGCCCCTCAGCAGCGTAATGTTCACATCGGTGACTGGCATGCCGGTCAGCAGTCCGTGATGCTCCCGTTCATAGAGATGATTCCGAATCAGATTCTGATAGCTGACATTCAGATCATCGGCATGACATCTGCTATCGAACAGGATGCCGTTGCCCCTTGCTCCCGGTTCAATCAGCAAATGCACTTCCGCATAATGCCTGAGCGGTTCGAAGTGGCCGTACCCTTTCACAGCCGATTGAATCGTTTCCTTATACAAGATTTCCGGTTGTCCAAAAGAGATAGTAAAGCCAAACCGCTCTCTAACAAGCTGCTCCAGCACTTCCAGTTGAATCAATCCCATGACGCGGATAGAAATCTCCTGCAATTTCTCATCCCAAACGACGTTCAGTGACGGCTCCTCCGCCTCCAGCATGCGAAAAGCACCGAGCACCTTCTGTACATGTATCGAATTGTCGAATACTACCTTCGATTGTAACGTCGGCTCCGAATCGTAAGCTAACTTGTCTGATATCGACCCCAGGCCTTGTCCGACCCCGACGGCGGACAAGCCGGCAACCGCAAACAAATCTCCAGCTTCCACTTGTTCCACCGGCTGCGATTTAAGGCCGTTAAACAAGAAGATCCGCGTAATTTTTTCGTCATATTGAACCCCGCCACTATCGTAACTAAGCTGTTCCCTCACCTTCAGCCGACCACCCAGCGCCTTAATGAACGTGAGTCTCGCTCCGCCTGCATCGTGCCGAATTTTATAAACCCGCCCCTGGAACGAAGCATTCTCGTCATAAGTGGTTGTTGTCAGCAGATGCAGCTGATCCAGAAATTCAATGACGCCTGTATCCTGAAGCGCAGAGCCGTAAGCACAGGGGAAGAGGAGACCCGCCGCTATCATCCTCTGCAAAGCCTCCAGCCAGAAGCCGCAATCCTCTCTCCCCTCTAGGAATGCTTCCAGCAAAGCTTCGTCCCGCTCCGCCATGGCCTCCCGCAGCGGCTCGCCGACTATGCCGTCAGCGAAGCTCTGTGTAATGCAGCATACTTCCCCCGTCAACTGCTGACGGATATCCGCCTCGGTTCTGCCTACATCCGCGCCGATCCGATCCGTCTTGTTGATAAAGAAGAACGTCGGAATCCGATGCTTGCGCAGCAGCTGCCAGACCGTCTCCGTATGACCCTGGACACCTTCAACTGCGCTTACAATCAGGATGGCATAATCAATGACTTGAATCGCCCGCTCCATCTCCGGGGAGAAATCGACGTGTCCGGGCGTGTCTATTAAATAATAGCTGTCTCCTTTATATTCTATTACCGCCTGATCTGCGAACACCGTAATACCCCTTGCCCGCTCGATGTCGTGGCTGTCCAGAAACGCATCCTGATGATCCACCCGCCCCCGCGACCGGATACTGTTCGTATGGTACAGCAGCTGTTCCGCAAAAGTTGTCTTACCTGCATCCACATGGGCGAACAGGCCAATCGTTAGTCGCTTCATAGAATCCCACTTTCAACGCTTCTTGTTAATACTGCTCATTTTATTAAAGCATAGAAATCGGGAGAGTGGGTAGGAGTTGGTTTTTGAGAGGGGGTCTTTTTTCATAAATAGAAGATAAAGAAAAAACTTTCCTTCGAATCTACACCATTTTAATCTGCAAGTTTCGCCCTGCTTATGATACAGTCACCGTGCTATCTACAAAGGCAAGTTTTGGCTATCCCTTGTGGTGATGGCTTTTTAGACAGAAGCCATATAAAATCTAACGGTTGTGATGATCGCATTGAATGGAGATACGCATCAACACTTCCGAATAATTCACCATTCCCCCCCTAGAGGTGAGACGGTACGCACGCATTTCATCAACGAGAGCAGAAAAGGAGCCATCCGTAGTCAGATAGCTCCTTTTCTTATTCTTAATACTAATTATTCTTGTACAATTCGAAACCTGCTGATCATTTCGCTCACTTGTTGGCTTGATTGTTTCAATTGTTCAGCTGCACTATGCAGATGGGAATACGCTTGACTCTGATCGTTAGAAGCCGAACTTATCTCTTCTGTGGCAGAAGCTGCGTCTCGAGCTACATCGGATATCTTAATAATGGATGAGATGACCTGTTCCCTACTAACATTCATCTGCCCTATATCCCCATCCATCTCTTGAATTGAGCTGATGATTTCCTTTAGCATATCCATAATCGATTCAAATACCGTTCCCGACTCCTGAACAATAAGAGATTGTTCGGAGATAACCACCTCTGTCTGATTCATGACCTGCAACGTTTGAGAAACTTCTGCCTTGAGGCGTGCAATAGTTGTGTTAATTCTCTCTGTTGATTCATAAGTCATGGTCGACAGCTTGCGAATCTCTGTAGCGACGACTGCAAATCCTTTTCCAGAATCGCCGGCACGCGCCGCTTCTATGCTCGCATTTAATGCGAGGAGCTTCGTTTGCTCGGATACTTCATTAATCGTTTGTACGATTGTGGAAATCGTAAGCATCTGTTCTGCCAGGCCTTCAATATGTTGTACGACCAGTTGGTTTGCTTCTGTCGTTTGGAGATTGTGATCCTGTAATTTCTTTACTTTATCCATGCCGCCTCTTAAAACGATTTCCGCCTCCGAAGACAAGCTGGTCATTTTTTTGTTCCTTACATTTACCTTTTCAATCGTGTCCGATAGCGCCATCGTTTCACGGCTCGTTGCCTCTGTCAAGGACGCTTGCTCGGAAGCACCAACTGCAATTTCATTAATGCCCGACGTCATTTCCTCGCCGGTTGCCGTTGTTTGTTCCGCAATAAAGGTAAGTTCATGAGCCGAAGTATTTACATGGCCAATCGATTGGCTTACTGTCGAAATGAGTTCTTTCATACGAGATACCATTATATTAAAATCAGCGGTTAATTCCCCAAGCTCATCCTGGGAGAAGGTACGTATATCGACGGCCAGATTGCCCTCCGCAATCTCTCGGACACGTCCGCGCAAATAACGAATCGGATGATGGATGGATCGGATGATCAAATAACCAAGCAACGATGAAGCGATCAAGCCTGCCAATGTTAAGAGGATACTGATCAATCGCAGGAAGCTGTATTGTTTTTGTGTGCTGTCCAACATGATTTGATTATCATCGTAGTACAGATCGCCTATGTGATCCAAAGCGTCTTCCATCTGGTCAAACTTTTCGTTGCCCTCCTGATAAGAAAGAAGATTCGCCCTTTCACGGACAGTTGAATCCTTTGACGATAATCCGTCAATCACTTTCTTGGAGACCAATTCATACGCTGCAACCGTTGCTTCGTAGTCTTGAATCAACTTTTCCTCATTATCAAAAATAGTTCCAATTGACTTATACTTATTAAGTTTCTTCTTTGCCGACTCCTTTTGTTTTCCGTAATCTTCTAGTTGTTTCAAAAATTGTTCCGACCCTGGTTCATAACTGTACAGCGATCGTTCTGCCAACAGCATCTGATATAGGTCGACATCTGCTGTACGAATGAGATCAATGACTTCCGCCCTAATACTAAGGCTCTCCTCAAGCGAGGATTGTACCCGCTTCAAATTGTAAATCCCAACGCCTCCGATCACAAGGCTGGTGATTACAGTAACGACGATCGTTAGAATTACCTTGTTCCTAATCGTCATCATGAACTTCTTACCTCTCATTATGCCTCACTCCCATCTAGTCCCTCTTGAGGTAACACGATGTACTTATTCGTCATCGTTTGCCACTTTCTAAACATCAAAGTTATGCGGAAATCGTATAATTGCTAGAAACCAAGTTAAGAGCATAAATATCTATTACGCCCTCCATTAAAATCTCACTTACATTATTTGAAACAGCGGACATTTGATGAATTGCAGATTCAATCGCCTGACTCCCTTTGGAGGCCAGTTCCGATGCTACATCCACAGATCCCTTGACATGAATGGAACGATCAGCAATTTTGCGTAGCCTCCCCATCCATCTTCTGAACAAGCGTAACGCTGGCTTCGATGCTGTTCACCTGCGTCTGCGCTCCTTCGGCTAATTTTTCTGTAATGGACGCAACATGCTCCATAGCTTGTCCCGTTTGTTCCGCGCTGGCTGCCAGCTCTTCCGATGATGCGGCAACCTGCTCCGCATTTGTGCCCACTTCCCGGATAATCCCGATACTTTACTATTCCTCATAAAAACCACTGCCCCCAGTTTGTCTAATGATGTCGAATATACAAGGAAACTTGTTGTAATTACTTTATCGGATTACTGCACTGCTTTATTAACACATAACGAATACTGCCTATGCTAAAAGTTACAATTATTAACTATAGTGTTATTATAAGGTTAATAACGAATTACTAGAGTTAGTAAGGAAAGAAACTCTACATGAATGGGAGATGAAATAAAATGCGACGACTTTCATTAGGAAAATCGGGACCGCAGGTAAGCGCTCTATGTCTTGGATGTTTAAACTTCGGTACGAATACCGAGAAAAATTTATCGTATCGGCCACTGGCGGAAGTAAAGTAGAGCCTGAGAATCCAATACCAAGTAGTAATGCACCAATATAAAGCATAGCAATACCAAATGAATCAGAAACTACAACCCCAAGCATACCACCACCAATACCAGTAAATAGAGCCGCTTTAACACCGAAACAGCCTCTCCCACGCTTTGGCACCGGTAAGCTGCATCCGGGCAATGACTGCCTCAGCTTCTTCACTGAGCAAATACCTTGACTGCTGCTGCAGCTGACGCAAATAAAAAGCATGCTGACCCACATACTCACCCGAGCCAATAGTAGTATCAAGCTCTTCCCCACTCATGCTTGCCAGCCATTTGCTGAAACTTGCTAGAGCTTCTTCGGAACCCGCGGCCATTTCTTCCAATACATCCATCTGATTTGCTGCTTCTATATTCCCGTTGTCAATGCTGAATACCAGTTCTGCATAGCTGAATAAGCACAGATACACGCTCCTGAATGCATTATATTGCCTAAGAAAATCTTCCGTTAGAATCGCAGCCTTCTCTTGAGTGTGTAAATGAAGCTTTGCCCTCGTACCAAGTTCATCTGCAAGCTCTGCTGCATGTTTATAATCCTTTTGATATTTCTCCGACTGGAATGAGGAATACAGACTCTCCAAGTCCCATGCTAAGTTCATCGCCGTTAATCTCCTTATCGTAAACACAAGCGATGCTATACGTATCCCGGCAACCGGCCATATCGAACGTATAGCAGGCTGCGTTATATTTTATTGGGATAATTCGAATATTGTATTCTGCGGCTAAGACTTACATGTTTCCACCTCTTCCGGTACTATGTTAAGCAAAGTTAATGTCAAGTATAACACGCCCACTTATTCCCTAATATATGATAAGGCGCTGACCAATCTTCTTCTTCACTCACACCAAAAAGCCCCGCATCCGCAGGACTCGTCTCATTTTATCTTATTCATACCCCTATGCGGTGATGGTCAGACCATCAGGTACTCCGCATTCTTTTCGCATTCTCGTCGCATTCAGCGCACTTGGTCGGAGGCCCCAATCCGAGAATTCGTAAGCGTACATCCTCTTTTCTGTTCAAGCTTACTGCAACAGCTTACGCAATAGGAGTACCATTAGGTATTTCAATATCCGGCTTTAATAGAATGACATCTCCTTTTTCCGGAACGCCTCCCAAAACTAATACCTCCGATTTGAATCCTGCAATACGCCGAGGAGGAAAATTAACGATCGCTATAATTTGCTTCCCTACCAATTCTTCAGCCTTATACCGCTTAGTTATTTGTGCGCTTGAGGATTTCATCCCGATCTCCGGTCCAAAATCAATCTTAAGCTTTATCGCAGGAATCTTTGCTTCTTCAAAAAACTCCGCTTCCTTAATCGTTCCGACACGAATATCTAGTGCTGCAAAATCATCGATCGTTGCCAACGTTTTGCCTCCTCCACTAAAGTCTTTAACCGCTCACGAAAATATCTCTCACGCTTTCCGGCAGAACTTAATGAGTTCCGCTCGGTGTTGCGTTTTACTGCGCTGGGCGGAACGGCTGCAGGAGTCGAATCCCTTCCTCAATGGATCCCTCCATCAGTTCTAAGAGCTGGGGCACCAGTTCCTGCATCCGGGGGGCGCTCAGGTGCCGATCGAGGGCATCCCGGTTTTCCCAGCGCTCGTAGATGATGAATGTGCCAGGCTGGCCTTCTACCTCGTGAGCCTCGTAGTCAATGTTGCCCAGGTCGTTGCGCGACGGGGTGACAGCAGCAGTCATGAATGCCTTCATCTCGGCTTCTCTCCCTGCCTTAGCTCTCGCCTCCCAGAGTACAGTAACGTAAGGGTTCTTTGTATCGTTCATACTAATTCCTCCTAATTTATAAATACTTCGTATTTTTTGCTTTACCGTTTTCTCAAATGGGGGAATTCCCCGTTTATGCTTGAAATTCCAGTGTATCAATGGCTTAGTTTAATGCTGTTATAATCGTCCATAAGAACGATTAAAGCCTTGGCCCCCAAGAACATCTTGACGAACCACATCTAAACGACGTGTTTGGTATTCACCCAAAGCTTTTGTTATCGAATTCGGATACTGTTTAATGGAGTCCATAATGGCAACCGTATCATCAAGTGAGTCATTAAAGCCTGCGCCAGTCATTGGTGACATGGTATGAGCTGCATCGCCGATGATGGCTATTCTTCCTTTTGACAATATATTAGGGATGTATTCATTAACAGGTGCCCCGATTAAACTGCGGTCCTTAATCGCGATTTGCAAAATTGCATCATCTTCTTTATTCCAATTTGCTTGGCTGGTTTGTGATAGTTCTCCCAGTAGCGAATCCGGAATATCTCCACCGTATAAGGAATGCTGGGCAACCCCATCCTTTAACACCCCTAACTCAGACAGCAATTGATTATGCGAATGATCAAACCAGCAAAAACCTATCCATCGCTGGCCAGGATTGGTCCCCCCCTCTATACCTGGCATCACCGCAGTTGTCAGTGTACCGGCAGCACTATTGTTGAAATAAGCGCTCGAAAGTTGCCGTTTTTTCCAGTCTTTCTTTGGCAGCAGCTCTTCGCCCACCTTCCCTACCCAAACCAGATAGCCAGCATAATCTGCAAATGGTTTATCAGGGTCTAAATAGCGGCGGACAATACTGCGATATCCATCTGCGCCAATTAAAAAATCACCTTTAAACGTCTTCTCCTCTTCACTGGTAGCCCAAGCAGATGATTCATTTTGCCCAACACTAACAATTCGTGTATTGTGCTGAAGGGTAATACCACGTTCTTTAGCAACCGCATTGCGCAAACGTTCTTGAATGGCTGACCAAGCTTCAACATTGTTGTTACCATTGGATGCCAAGTGTCTTAATTCTCGTTCAATTTCACTATTACTATAAGGCTTTGTGTGTAAACGAATAAAAGCACCATTTCTTAATGAAGAATCTGCACGTTCAAGAATGGTAACTGTATAACCAGAACGAGATAACGCAAGCCCCATCATTAGACCACCTAAAGATCCACCTACAATAATGGCATGTTCAAACTTGTTTTGTGGCATATTTCATTCCCCCATTTTAGCTTTCTGTGCAAGAGGATTCGTTAAAATGCCCGTTACTGCAGTTTCATCTGGCTGCGGAGCATCCGGTCGAGGAGTTTGTCTGGGAGAATACGGACCAGTCGGGTCAGCAGTGCCGAATCGCGACCGACCGTATAGCGGGTGCGTGGCTTTCTTTCGTGGATTGCGCGTGATATCACTGCTGCCACTTTCTCAGGGCGGATACCGTCCTTTGCCCACGTTTCAGCCTGAGCCTTCACGGCGTCAAAAAGACGATCATGGCGTCGGTGCTGGTCCGGCGTCATCAACTTGGCCAGCCGCTCCGCTGTTGTAATCCCTTGCTCCGACAGGCCAGTGCTGACACCACCCGGAGTGATCATGATAACCTTGAATCCAAACGAGGACATCTCCCTGCGAAGGCTGTCATTGATCGCTTCCATCGCATACTTCGCAGCCGAGTAAATTCCGAATCCGGGCATGGAGACCTTGCCGCCAACGGAGCCGATATTGACCACGCGTCCGCCGCTGTTCAATAACGCCGGGGTGAGTGCCTGAATAACCGCGACCTGTCCGATCACGCTGACTTCGATCTGGCGGCGCAATTCATCAAGCGGAACCATCTCGAGAGGCGCATTAACGGCGATGCCGGCATTGTTAACCACTGCCCGCAAAGGGCGACCAAGCGGATCTTTCTCCACCCGTTCGGCCAGCGTCTTTAGTGTGTCGATATTGGTAACATCGACGATCACCGGCTCGATATTTTTGCATTTGATTTTGTCGGCGTCTTCCTGACGACGAACCCCCGCCAAAACGTGAAATCCTTCAGCGGCGAGCTGCTCCGCGGTAGCCCTACCGATACCGCTGGACGTACCTGTGACGACGACCAGTTCTTGAGTTTTGAATGACATAGTAACCCTCCTAGGTTTGATAAGATATGGATCACGATATAGCACCGCTATACTGGTATTATAGCACCGCTATACAAAGTTGTATATAGCGGTGCTATATATTTTCTAAAGTGTTGCCCTGCGGTCTGAACATCGTTTTAGTGGGTGTTGCGTGATGCACTCGGCGTACCACATTTCACTTATCACACAACACAAATCCAAGAGAACTAATGCTCGCATCCTCCAAACATAAAAAGATCGCCATCCTCTGGAGGTCCAGGTTGGATAGGCGATCTTTCTTATGCGTCTTCTAAATTGGGGCTTTGCCTGGAGTCTCCAGGCTCTGTCATCGAATCCCTCATTTTGAATCGGCGTTCGGCCTTTGGATCAAAATGATCTGCATTACGCTTTCCCGAATGAGGTCAACGACGTCGGGTTGGGGTGGGGGTGCCTTACGAATCTGGGCCGTCACATAGAGCCAAGAGGCCGTATTGGCGGAAGCCCAGACCAGATCTGCCGCAGCCTTGGCTGACACAGCCAGTTTGCCTTCGGCGGCGACTCCCTGAATATTTTGCACTAGTGCTTGGTACGAATGATCTGCCGCCTCGATATGGGCGCCCTCGAGCAACCGCCCCATCATCGCCGCATAAATCCGAGGACGGGCTGCCGCGAAGCGGACATAGTCATCCCATCCTTGACGAAGAGCCATCTCTGGAATGGTGGACTCCACTGCGGCAATCTTGCTTTCAAATAACTGTTTGAATGCTTCCACTATAGCTGCACTTAGAAGTCCATCGGCATTTCCAAAATGGTGGTAGAGTGTAGGAGCCGTAACCTGCGCGATCGCAGTTACGGCTCGCGTCGAAAATTGGGCTCCACCCTCCTCTTCGAGTACCTTAAGAGCAGCTGCCAATATTTTGTCATATGTGTTCATACGTCCATTATAGCAGTGCTATATTCGTATGTCCATGACGAAGGTTGTACGTCTGTGACCATTATCCCTGTAGCCAAAAAAGGTACTGAGCATTTTTCTTTCAGATTAACTTCCTCATTGTACAGAAGAGATGGAGCTACTGTTGTGGATATTTTAGGTTTGGCAGAGCCAAACCTAGTAGTGAAATCGCAATAATATAGTTCGCCCTACTTGTGATAAGGTTCACCCCGATTAATCTTCACCGCCCGGTAAATCTGCTCTACCAGAACCAATCGCATCAGTTGATGCGGCAAGGTCATCCTTCCGAAGCTCAGCTTCTGCTGGGCGCGACGAAGGACTTCGTCAGAGAGACCATGACTGCCGCCAATGACGAAGACAACATGGCTTGTGCCGTAAGTGCCGAGCTTGTCCAATTCCTCTGCGAGTTCTTCCGAGCTCCACAGTTTGCCGTCGATGGCGAGTACAATGATGTGTGCTTCGCTTTTCACATGAGCAAGGATGCGCTCTCCCTCTCGCTCCTTGACCTGTCGAACCTCCGCCTCGCTCAGTGTATCGGGAGCCTTTTCATCGGCTACTTCGATCATTTGAAACTTAATGTACGGGCCCAGCCGTTTAACGTATTCCTGAATTCCCATGACCAAATACTTCTCTTTTAACTTGCCCACACCTATAAGCTGAATAAACAAATTCCATACCCCTATCTATGTCGAATGATAATGTAAAATCGTATTTACGATCCCTAACATGAAAAGATACCTTTAACATAGTTATTTTAGCACCTGAAACGTCTCTTACCTATCTATTTCCTCTCCGTTTCGTATTCATCAAGACATTGCATTAGCAGCTGTCGATATCCGCTGATTTGCTCCGCTGTCGCTGACTCCCGTAATGATTCAAACAATGCTGTACATCTCTTAAATTGACCATCATTACCCGACTGATCGGCTAGTTGCATCGCCCGCACAGTAAGTCCCACTGCATCCTGTAATCTATTGTACTTCCGATAGTACAAAGCCAAGTGATAGCAGTAGCTATAATAGTAAGATATGTTCTCTGCGTCTTCATAACTCTCAAATTCATCAATCTGCTCTGCAAACGTATGTAAAATATCTGTCACATCCAAATGATACATAAGCGCTGTCTGTAATATGGTATTCAGCCCCGGTAATATTTCCTCTAGATTATCCTGCAAAAAGGCTACGTATTCCTCGACAAGCTCTATATTTCCAGACAAAATATCTACTGCATATAAATTAGTTTTGGCTAAAAACCTGAATTCCTCGACAACCTGAATGTCTTCTTCCTCTAAATCCTCCATCCACCCCAGCTCAGCATACTTATAGATGCACTCCCTTGCCTGCTCATATGCACCCTGGTTCTGGTGAGCCATTCCACACATCAGGTGACTGAAACCAAAATAGTATACCAACGGACGTTCTAAATTGACATGCGGGATGGATAACTTCATTGCTTTATGATATTGCCGTTCTTCATAGATACGCTGTACACATTGGTACAAAATATCTGCCGTCTCCATCACCTTTTTCCAATTTTCAAAAACCACAGCCATCTCTAACATTTCAACAATGATGTCCGGTTTGAGTGATTTCAGGATAGAAGTTCTCAAGAGTAGCCCCTCCTTATATTTCCATTCATAACCAATTGTATAGAAAGTGAAAAAGGAGGTCAATATAAATAGTACTTAAAAGTACAGTTTTATATGTATTTATTTTGTATAAGATGGTCTGTAACGATATTCTCTCCTCTTCTAACCTTAAGTGGAGGTGATTACATGAGTTTACCAGAAAGTGTCGGAAACCGAATACGAGAACTAAGAAAAGCTAAAGGATGGACACAGGAACAATTGGCAGAAGCAGCAGGACTTCATTACAGTTATATGGGTGGAGTAGAACGTGGAGATCGAAATATTTCATTGGAGACGTTGGAAAAAATAATTCTAGCATTAAACGTTCCAGCCTTTGAACTTTTTCAATTCGATGAAAATACGGATCGAAAACAGATCATAAATGAACTTATGTTACTCATAAATTCAAGAGAAACAACAGAGCTCGAAATTCTTACTACTATAACAAAAAATATTGTTGCTTTAGTTGAGTTACAACAAAAAAGAATTGAATAATTCTTTTCTACCTGACTTTTACACTTCATCTTCCATAAGCTTGTTATGAGGTGGTTAATATGACAAAATTACGGAATTCGGTTGGAGAAAGAATTAGAACGATTCGGAAGGCTAAGGGACTAACACAGCAACAACTTGCGGAACTTTCAGGATTAGATGATGCATATATTGGATCGGTAGAGCGTGGCGAAAGAAACTTTTCTATTGATACCTTGGAGAAAGTGTTAACCGCCTTAAACGTGTCTATCAGTGAATTGATGTTTTCCAAAGAACATATGACTGAAGACGAAACTATTCGGCAAGAGGCAGTAGATGAGTTTGTTGCGTTGACCAGCAGATTGAATGAGGAGCAAATCGGCATTCTCAGACGCGTTAGTAAAGAAGTTTCACGTGCGTTCGACAAAGCCATTCCACCCTAAAAAGCCTTGAATAAAACAAAAAAAGAGCACCTCACAGGTGCCCTCCAAACCTTTTATAAAAGATACTCAAGCGTACAACATAAAAAAGCTCACTTCATGTCCCAGTTGCTTTAGATAATTATAAATCTGCGAACGGTGATGGAACACATGGGTCACGGTCTCAATCTGCCATTGAACCTGCAAATGTCCATGCTCCATATAAAAGGCCTTCGTCGAACGGTTCAGATAATCTTCTTCGCTAAGCGAAAGAATGTAAGCCTTATAAGCCTCAAAATTCTGCCTGAAAGTCGTAGCCAGGCGCTCGGGATCTTCCACCCCGGACAGGCTGTTTTCAATGCTTCCCACTTCACCCTCAGACTTCTCCTGCATTATCGCAAGGTCCGAAGCCGGAATAAGCACAAAGTGATGTACTAACTCCAGCAGCGAGCGAAAATTGTCCTGCGGGCGAAAGCCCCAATCCTCTGGACGTATTTTACGGATCAATGCTTCCCCCGTCCGTACCCCGGTCTCCAGCTCATTCAGCAAATGATCTCGAACTTGCAGCGTTCCACTCATATTCACATCTCTCCTTTGCCATTCTTATTCATATTTTGAGTATAGCCGAAGCCTCTGGACGTGTATTGTAAAAATCGGACAACTTCCGTAAATCCTTAACCGCAGTAAGTGGGGAATCTCCATAAAACCTGCGAAAGTCACGGATTAGATGCGCTTGATCGAAAAAGCTATGCTTCAATGCCAACTCCGTCCAATCCAGATCCCCGCCGCTTTGAATACTGTGTAGAACGCTCTGGAAGCGGACGACCTCACTGAACTTTTTGGGGCTGATTCCGATCCATTGCCCAAACTTGCGGTTAAGCTGTCTTTCACTGATCGCCTCACGCTCCGCAAGCTCCTTAACCCCCACACTCCCAGCGCTCACAAAGATGCGATGCAGCAAGTTTTTCATCAGGTCACAATCGTTCGTGCGTTGGCGCAGCAGAAGCTGGTTAAGATACTCATCCATTATGCGCACCCGTTCATTGAAATTCTGCGCTTCCATAATGCGCTCACCTATGACGGCGATGCTTTCGGGCCAGAGATCTTCCAAGCGATAATTACCACCTGTAAACAAATGAGTCGGCATACCGTGAAAATAATGTGCCCCACCGGGAAAAAATCGCACCGCAAAAATGCGTGTCTCGGACCCTGCTTGTCTGGCAGACACAAACGGTTGCGTAAATGTCCCACAGTACGAGAGTTCCTGACGCTTACTCACCGGGTCGTATTCAAATAGAATATCCGTACAGCCGTCAGGTAATACCCGCTCCATGGTTTCTTCATGCGGCAAGCTTAACAAAGCGGTGTCTTCGCACGAAGCTGCTAGATTCTCTTCTACCACCCTATTAGCCGGACCGGACTCCCAATAACAGGCCACGTAAGCTTTCAGCGCAGCAGACGGCTTTTGTTCGATATAATACGTGGAGAGATCACTTCCATTGACTTGAAGCGGACGAAATAGTGAATGCAGCAAAGGGTCCATCCATCGTTCACTCCTGTCTCAGTACGTGGTGGGAATAAATATAGCTCTATGTATGGGGTATTTTTGCAATAAATCCTGGTATACAAAAAGGACGTTTCTGCCCGAAACGCCCGTGCTTGTTTTTTAGACGACCAAAAACTCTGCTTTCTTCTCACATTCCTTGCACTTCACTGGAGGGTCCCAATCCGAAAATTTCGTTTCCTTAAGATCGACGACATCCGGTGCATCCTCGTATTCATCGACGAACATATCAATTGCTAGTTCCACATGCTCTTTACATACCACGTACATTCCAATTGCATCCCTTTCCGTTTGAAGCTCTTCCTGTTGTAAGTGTGCCAAAACTGCCTTCTTTTGTTCTACCACACTTGACGCGGAAAGGAAAGGGCTTGCTTTTTACCCCAAACGTCTGGTTGTAAAAATAAGAAAATTAGTGACATTAAGGTCCTCGTGAAAATGGGGATATTTCTCCAACATTTCGGCAGAAGGCTTGGGTTCGATCATCCCTTCCAACAGCAAACCCGCCTCAATAATGGTCTGTACATAGCTGCTCAGCGTACGGTGAAAGTACAAAATTTTTTCTTCCTGATCATAAGGGATCGCTTGCTCCAATGGGCCTTCGTTGAAATATTGGTCCACTTTCCAATACAGTTTTTTCCCTGTCTCATCCTTCACCCAACCACTCTGCGGTGTCTGAAAGCACGGATGCAGAATAGAAAAAATAAAGCGGCCCCCTGGAACTAATAATCGTTGCATTTCGGCAATCGCCTGCTCATAATGGGCCAAGTCCTGTATGACCATATTGGACACAATCAGATCAAAGCTCTGGTCTCCAAACATCTCAAGCCTCTCCAGATTGCCATGGTGATATGTAATTCCCATTGATGGTGGTGTTCGCTCTCTTGCAAGCTTCAGCATCTCTGTCGAGTAATCGACAGCCTCTACCAACGCACCCGCTCTGGCCATTTTACGGCTTAGATAGCCTTCGCCACAGCCGGCATCCAGCACTTTTTTGCCCCCGAGAGGTCCCATACAGGCTTGCAATGCCGGGTTTAGCAGTACTTCGCGAGATCGATCTCCTTCCTCCGTGTACTTGGCAGTAAAGTTTTCTGCATGCATATCCCAGCGTCGAATGGCCTCTTCCGTGTCCCACTTATTCATATTCATCTCCTTCTTTCTTTTGTATTTACAAATCCGATGCTATACTACAATCCACGTAGGGCCATAGATTCTACACTCATTTCTGTATTTTTTCAATAATAACGCTTACAAAATTAAAATATCTAATTAACACATGATTTTTACATGAATTATACAGGTATTCCATATTCAAATAGTGTGGTAGTGTTTTATTAGAAAGCGCTTTCAAAAATAACTTTGTAAAGGGGCCTGTTATGTTAAAACGAAGACCCGTTTCATTGCTGTCGTTGACGCTTGCCATTACCCTGTTGTTATCTACGTTCGCATCCGTTGCCGCTGCTGCCGAATCTGACGGACAAGCACCACAAGCTGCGGCTGTGAGCAGCATGCAATTGTATGTAGAAGCCATGCAGCCCGGATGGAATTTAGGAAATTCTCTGGATGCTGTCGGCGCGGATGAAACAGCCTGGGGCAATCCGCGCATTACCCAGGCGTTGATCCAGCAAATTGCCGCCCAAGGGTACAAAAGCATACGCATCCCCGTCACCTGGGATAAGCACATTGGAGCAGCACCGAACTATACCGTAGAGGCTGCCTACATGAACCGTGTGGAAGAGGTTGTTCGCTGGGCACTGGATGCCAATCTGTACGTCATGATTAATGTCCATCATGATTCATGGACGTGGGTAAGCAATATGGAGCCCAAACATGATGAGGTGCTGGCTCGCTATAACGCATTATGGACACAAATTGCCCCGCGCTTTAAAGACCAGCCTAACAAGCTGATGTTCGAAAGTATTAACGAACCCCGTTTCTCCGAAGGAGGGACTACGGATGAAGCGAAAATGAATCAGATGCTCCAAGAACTGAATGTATCCTTCCACAAAATTGTCCGCGCCTCTGGCGGTAAGAATGCCACTCGTCCCCTTGTTCTGCCTGGCTTGGACACCTCACCTGCTCAGGCCAAAATCAACGAGCTGTACAACACGATAACCAAGCTGAATGATCCCAATCTGATTGCCACCGTCCACTATTATGGTTATTGGCCTTTCAGTGTAAATATTGCGGGCCATACTACTTTTGATAAAGATACTAAAAACGATATCATCCAAACCTTTGATAACGTCTATAACACCTTTGTAGCCAAAGGTATTCCGGTTATTGTAGGTGAATTCGGTCTACTCGGCTTCGATAAAAATACAGGCGTTATTGAACAAGGCGAAAAGCTGAAATTCTTCGAGTATTTAACCTATTACATGAAAGAGAAGAAAATAACAGGCATACTCTGGGATAACGGCCAGCATTTTAACCGCACAACGTACAAATGGTCTGATCCTGAGCTCTTTAATGTTATTAAAGCCAGTCTAAAAGGGCGTTCCTCCAATGCAGCCAGTGACCTCATTCACTTGAAGAAGGGCACTCCTGCTCAGGATGCCAAGGTCACCTTAAACCTGAATGGCAATCAGCTGAAAACACTCAGTGTCAACAACAGGCAACTGACACAGGGCACCGACTATACGCTGAGCGGAGATACATTAACCTTAAAAGCCAGCTTGCTCACCAGCCTGACCACTTCCGGTAAATATGGGGAGAATGCCGTCATTACCGCTAAGTTTAACAAGGGGGCAGACTGGAACTTCAAAGTAGTCGTGTATGATACCCCAAAATTAAGCGCTGTCGAAGGGACTACACAAGCCTTTACCATTCCAACAGAATTCCACGGTAGCCAGCTCGCCACGATGGAAGCCGTTTATACCAATGGTGGCAATGCCGGTCCACAGGATTGGACGCCTTATAAAGAGTTTGGCAATACTTTTGCCCCTGCCTATGATGCCAATGGCATCAAGCTGCTACCTGAATTTTTTAATAGTGTAAAAGATGGTGAAGTCACGCTGAAGTTCCATTTTTGGAGCGGCGATGTGGTGACATACAAAATCACCAAGAGCGGAACCCGTGTAACGGGAACGACATCCTAATCTAAGGCTCAGCAGAAGATCGAAAAAGGCGTTCCCGGAAATGAGCCGGTGAACGCCTTTTTTTATAGTTAAGCCTATAAGTTACCTTAGCCTTCCGGCTTATCTGTTAATTTTAACATCACCGTTTCTTCCTTGCCTGCCCGGTAAAAAGTAACTTTCAGCTCATCGCCAATCTTCTTGTTATCGTACAAGTAGCGACGTAAATCAAGGGTAGAGTTAATCGGTTCGCTATCAAACGCTGTAATGACATCGTTCAACTTCAAGCCACCCTCCTTGGCAGGACCATGGGCCTCCAGAACGACTGCCCCATTTTTCACGCTGTCCGGCAACTTGAGCTCCTTGCGCTGAGTTTCATCCAGCGGTGCATATTCATTGTTGAGGTCCACCGTGTATACCCCCAGATAAGGGCGGGTGATCTTGCCGTCCTCAACCAGTTCATTCACCGTCTTCATTACCTCATTGGCGGGAATGGCGAAACCAAGTCCCTCAACACCAGTATCAGCGATTTTCATCGTATTGATGCCAATCACACGTCCGTCCAGATCGACCAGCGCTCCGCCGCTGTTTCCCTCATTAATCGCCGCATCGGTCTGGATCACATGCTGCTCCCAGTCATATACGCCATCCTGGTTAATGGAAATCGGAATGATGCGATTCGTATAACTCACAATACCGGAGGTAAGCGTGTCTCCCAGGCCAAGCGGATTGCCAATAGCAATGACCGTCTCACCCAGACGAAGTTTACTGGAGTCGCCGATATCCGCTACCGTGCTAATGCCTTTATCGTCAACTGCGAGTACAGCGATATCACTAATGCGATCCTTTCCGATCAGCTTTGCCTCTTTTCTGACGCCGTCTACCGTTACAATATCCAGATCATCTGATCCTTCGACCACATGGTTATTTGTCATAATGAAGGCTTTGCCTGAACTCACTCGGAAAATGACACCCGATCCAAGCGCGGATTGTTCCGTGCTTTTACCATCTTCCTCTTTCAGATTCACGATGCTGACGACGGCTGGGCGCACCTTGGCTGCCGCCTGCACAATCCGATCATACGGATCACCCGCTGCTTGCCGCAAGGGATAGTGACTGGCTCCCGTTACCGCCGTAGTAGAGGGCAGGCCTGTAATAAAGCTGAACAGAAGCACAGCAACCACTGCACTGACTGCACCGCTAATGACAGCAGCTTGCACCGGACTTACTCCACGCTTCCTGTGTGGCCAACGTCCACGTCCTCCACGGCGCGCCTTAAATGCCATTTTTTTAGCCGCACGTGTGGATACCTTTGTTGAATAAAAATCGTCCTCAAACAAGCCCATGCTAATCCTCTCCCCTTCGTTGTCATGCACCGACACTCACTAAAAAATTAGGGCTATTCGGGCTTGCGCCAACCTATGCTACAGAGAACCTGCTCCGTTGAACATCTCAAATGGATTGAATATCCCTTATCATCGGAATCCAGCAACCAATCGTTCCGGCCTACTTATTAATCACCACAAATGATGCCTTCCTAAGCAACCGAATCTCATAAATTAGCATACACGCCGAATCTGACCCCGAATAGAGGAAAAAAGAGGAATGATTTCCAAACCAATGGACTACAATAGTAACAAGTCTTCTATTCTATTACAAAATGATCGTCTCATAGAGACGTTCTGGCCTATTCCCGTCCGTTTAAAGCTGCCTATACTTTCGATGAGAGCCTTCCTTCAGAAAGCTTTCCGTTGTTAGCTTTATTGTATCACAGCACCCAACAAAACCACAGGCAGAACCAAGCTCATTGCACGCCATTTCTAAAATATTTTTACAGGAGGAATATATGATGAATTCACATCGTTCGGCTATGGATGAAGTTCGCATGGCTGCCAAGCTTGCGGATTTGAAAGACGAGCATTACCGCAATACACTGGCGGCGCTAAGTACATTGATTGAACTACTGGTGGACAAAGGCGTAGTGACCCGTGAAGAGGTAGAACGCAAAGCCGCCGAGCTGGACAGCTTTATGACTCACTTACCTTATCCCAAGGTGTAGGACGATCATAGTACGTATCGCACAATCGAAATTCACTGTCCTTGTAAAAACAGCCGCGGTCTTCCATCGCCCCACGTACAGTCAACTTCGCAAGTTCCATCATATTGTGGTCGCGGCTCAAATGTGCCAAATACGTTCGCTTCGTACGTCCTGTCAATAGCTCGCTAAGAATCGCGCCCGCCATCTCATTGGATAAATGACCGATATCACTGAGAATACGGCGCTTGATGTTCCACGGATAACGACCCATACGCAGCATTTCCACATCATGATTAGACTCCAGCACCAATACATCCGCGTCTGATATCGCCTGTTTCACTTTGTCGCTGACATAGCCAAGATCGGTCGCTACACTGAGCTTCTCTGCCCCATCATAAAAGCTATATCCTACAGGCTCAGCCGCATCATGGGATATGCCAAAAGACTCCACGCGTAATGACTCAAATTCCCGCGTTGCGCCTGTCTCCAATATTCTGCGGTTATCGTCTGCAATTTGCCCAACAGCATTGCTGATGGCAAACCATGTCTTCTCGTTAGCATATATAGGTAAATTATATTTACGCGCCATGGCGCCTAGTCCTTTAACATGATCGGAATGCTCATGCGTGACCAAAATACCATCCAACTCTTCTCCGCTCAGATCGCGTTCTTTCAGCAATTCGTCAATACGCTTCGCGCTGAGACCTGCGTCGATGAGCAATGTCGTGTCTTCGTTCCGCACAACGGTAGCGTTGCCGGTCGAACCGCTCGACAGCACGGTAAATGAAATCCCCATATCTGTTCAAGACCCTTCTGTATGTTCTGTCTTTGGACTAATGACATCTCCGTTCATCTGCACATAGTACACACCTTTCCCGTTGTCCATCATAAACCGCCACACGGGGGCAGCCACCTGGCTATCGGAGTTAAAGGTCTGTCCGTAATAACCGAGCCGGATATCCTTCACAATCGAGTCGCGCGGCAAATAACCGTCAATCAGCCTTGCCAGTGCTTTGGACGCAGGCAGCATTTTCTTTGCCTCATCCGAAGGCTGGAGATCGACCTTAATTTTGCGATACCCTGTAATCTTCTGATTGCTGTAAAACAGAGCCAGCTTCACATTAAATAGCGGCCATTTGCCCTGAACAAGCGGATGAAGTACAAAAGCATCTGCTTGTCCGGATGCCAACTCCTCCTGAACATCCAGCGGATCGTACTGAAAGTTATCGATATCCTTGATTTGTGGCTCCAATGCCTCAACTAGCGCGTCATGGGTGAATACCAGTTTGCTGTCCACCGGCTTCACCAGCTGCACACGATCATCCTTTTCTCCACTATGAACATATGTGTAAGAAAGTTTAGGCAGCTGTGGGGTATCCCCGGGAATCGGAGCCAACACCTGAATGCTTTTCTCTTCCATTAAACGCTGCGTATTTTCATCCAATGAAGTAAAATCCAGATTCGGCCCTGCCGTTTCCTGCGCATCATGCCACAATTGGTAACCTAATACCACATTGAGCAGCAAAAATGTACAGATCAATACGTTTTTGGCGCGGCTCCAATCCATTCCCGTTCCCCCTTCCTGTCACCTCTTTGTCTCCTGGTCTGGCTGCGTTTGTGTTGTATTCGATGCTGTCGTTACAGGGACAGCATGAATCTCAGCAACAGAACCGTCACTGAGCGTAACGCGCCACTCAGGAGAAAGCTTCAATCCATCATTAATCAGCTCCGGCTGATATACAGGAGTCAGTTCTCTAATCGTCTTCCCTTTGCCTACAGTCTCCAGTTGCTTTTTCAAGGGCTCGCCGCCCGGCAGCATAACCTTCTTTGAGGATTGTTCTCCTCCCTTGAGATACAGCAACGAACGATCATAGACAGAAGCCGTTTCCTGCTGGATTTGCAGCGAAATCGTACCAAAGCGGAACGATGGTGTGTCCAGCACTGGATAAGCACCATAATACTGCTGAAACATCACAGTTGTACGATTTTCATCACTGCTCTTCAATTTCAGCTGATACGAAGCATCCCAACCACCATGCTGATTCACAAAGTCAACCGCGGCCAGCACATCCCTAATCGGACTGCTTCCACCCGCCCCCGGCGCACTGGGATCGGTATAGCTCATCCATCGTTGCTCCTGCTTGATTTGCAGACTACGCTTGCTGTCCGTATAAATTTGGGAGCCGTCCTTTTCCTGAATATTGCGCGTAATCCCCGGATCGAAAAACAAATTCCGCTGCATTTGCTCCGTCGTAAACAACCCGGCATATACCACAGGCTGTGTAGTTTCCAGGTCATTCACGGGAATGTAGTACTGATTATCCACCAGCTCGTACAACGGGGCATTTTTACCGAAATTCACATGCTGTCGGATGTCCTCTACCGTCATATCGAACTGGTTCGCCTCATACACCACATCGCCTCTGGCACTGAAAAAGAGCGCGTGCGGCTTGGCATTCTTTTCATCTATATAGATCCAGATGCGGTTAATCGTCTCTCCCTGAAACACCGAATCCGGCGTCAGACGCATGACCCGCTCCAGTAATGAAACCGGGACTCCGCCTGAAAAAGATAATTCGATGCCTTCATTTTCGCTGCGAATCCGCGCCCAGTCTGCCGATTGAATACTTCGACGTTGAAAGTTGTTAAAGCTTCGGCTTTCCAGCCGTGTATAAATTAAATCGTAAAAAGTAACACCCGGATAAAAAACGGTATGCTTCTTCTCACCTTGGTGAATGAGCATTTTATCAGGAAACACGAGGTTCTCAATCTTTTTCTCCTGTCCCATGCTTTCGGTTTTGACATAGTTCGTTTCTGAAGTGAGTACAGAATCACTGCCCGGAAGGCGGTAAATCAAAAAATAAGTCTGTATCAGGCTGGAAGCAACCAGCAAAATAAGCGTCCAGGACTTCAAACGTTCCTTCACTGTGCTTCCCTCCCTTCACTCGACATGGGTAGCGTAAAGGTCGTACAGGTTCCCTGACCATATTCCGACTCCAGAAAAATCTGGCCCCCATGCGCCTTTACAATTTCCCGGGCAATCGAAAGTCCCAACCCCGTACCGCCCATATTGCGCGATCTCGCCTTGTCTACACGATAAAACCGTTCAAAAATCCGGTCCAGATCTTTTTTGGGAATACCAATCCCGGTGTCCTGTACCGAAATGGATAGCATCCCCTCACTATTGCGGCGAGCTTCGATCCGAATACTCCCGCCATCTGGCGTATATTTCAGCGCATTGGACATCAGGTTGTCCAACACCTGCTCAATTTGGTCCCGGTCGATCACGACTTTACCGATTCCCTGCTCTACGAACATCCCTGAGCGAATGTGCTTTTGCTTCATTTGAAAAGAAAACCGATCTGCGACCTCGTCCAGCATCTCCATCACATCTGCAGGCTGCATCCGCAAAGGTGCCTCATTGGAATCGAGCCGTGACAGATGCAGCAAATCCGTAACCAACCGGATCATACGCTCTGTCTCGTTGCGGATCACGCCCACGAAACGCTCCGCGAGCTGCGGTTCAGCCATCGCGCCGTCATCCAGCGCCTCAGCATAGCTGCGGATGGTCGTCAACGGAGTGCGCAGCTCATGTGATACATTCGCTACGAATTCCCGCCGTGTCGTCTCCATCTCCTCCTGCTCCGTCACGTCCTGGAGCACGGCAATCGTTCCCGTAATGCCAAATTCCCGCCGATGAATCGGCGTGAATGTCACACGGATGACGATGGGTTCATCCTGACCGGCTGGCTCCAGCTGCAAGAGCGTGGAGGCCGAAGAGCCGCTATACAGGGCCTCGGTTTCCTCCGGGTCGATCCCCAGCAGTACCGCGATATGCCTGCCGGTCATTTCGTTCTCGTTTACGCCCAGCATGGCGCTGGCCCGACGGTTGACCAGAATGACCCGGCCATTGTCATCAGTAGCGACCACACCGTCGCTCATATTGGTCAAGATGGAGGAGAGCTTCTCCTTCTCCTCTTCATTTTGGGACAGCGCCTCACGCAGACGGCCTGTCATATAGTTAAAGGCCACACTGAGCCTGCCGATCTCGTCATCACCAAATACAGGCATCTGCTGGTCGAATTTGCCCTCGGCAACCTCCGTTGCATGACGTGTCATCACCTTAATCGGGTGCGTAATCGTGTGGGCCAATACCACGCCCAGCACAGCCGTCAACGCGAGCGCAATGAGCATACCTGAGAGAAACACATTGTTAATGCGTTTCATCGTATCGTAGAGCTCGCTCATCGAAGCGGCGATGTACACCGCGCCGACAATCTTGCCTTGGCTGATAACAGGCTTGGCGACGACCTTCTTGCGGACATTATCCTCGTCCACCATGTATTCCTCGTTATCACGGATACCTTGGAGTGCGCGGCTGACCACTGTCTGCGTGTTTTTGCGTCCGACATAATCGGCGTGTGAACCCTGAGAAGTAATTAACACTTTACCGCTGGCATCCAGCACCTGAATTTCCGCGCCGCTGAAATCAAACAAATTATTCACGCGTGCACGCAGGCTTTCCACGCTGTCTTCTTCCATTTTGCCGTCACTGCCACTCAGATCCTGCTCCGCCAGCACGGACAGCATCTCCGCCCGTGCTTGCAAATCCTGCGTAAAATTACTCGTGAGAGAGTTTTTCATCGAGCTGACAAAGTAGACCCCAATCAGCTGCATAGCCACCAAGATAAGCAGCACATAGATAATAATCAGCTTTGCATGAATGGTACGAAAGAAAGACAGCCATCTCATGCCCGTAGGCCACCTTTGCCCCCGCTCACAATATATCCAAGGCCACGGCGTGTCAGGATGGTCTCCGGCTTGCTCGGGTTCTCCTCAATCTTCTCGCGCAACCTCCGAATGGTCACATCCACTGTCCGCACATCCCCGTAGTATTCGAAGCCCCACACCGCCTGGAGTAAATGCTCCCGCGTCATGACTTTTCCGGCATTCTTCGCCATGTAGTGCAATAGCTCATACTCACGGTGCGTCAGGTCAAGCGGTGTTCCGTTTTTGTAAGCTGTATACATATCCGTATCAAAAAAGAGGTCGCCCACGCGCAGCCCCTGCTTATCCTCCTGCGGTCGGCTTTCCGACGCGCCTGCCCCGCCGCGTTGCTGTCTGCGCATCTGTGCCTTCACCCGTGCCAGCAATTCCCGTGTGCTGAACGGCTTTGTCACATAATCGTCCGCGCCCAGCTCCAGCCCCAGCACTTTGTCGATTTCGCCGTCCTTGGCGGTCAACATAATAATCGGCGTCTGGAGCTGATGCCCACGTACCTCGCGGCATACATCCATGCCGTCCATGCCCGGCAGCATCAGATCCAGCAGAATCAGGTCAGGCTGCTGCTTGACCGCGATATCCACCGCGCTGATTCCATCGAAGGCGCAAATCACCTGGTAGCCCTCTTTTTCCAAATTAAATTTTAAAATATCAGCGATTGGCTGTTCATCATCCACTACCAGAATCGTTCCCTGCATATAGCGTTCACCTCTCTTCACGGATCATAATTTATAATTAACTTACGTTTGTCAGTACCTATAAGATGTTTATTCTATTCTATCATACCCGTGAGCCATTCCATTACTTCTCTAGACCCTTTTCTTTAAGCAGAAAAAAACCATGCCTGCACCTAATGTTAAGCATGCAGAAAAACATGGCCTTTCCCTTTGATTCTCATAAATCATGTAACTCTCGATATAAATATCCAACCTATCTTAAATACGTCATTGGATTGCGTGGCGTATTATCTTTACGAATTTCAAAATGCAGATGCGTTCCGGTTGAGCGTCCTGTGTTCCCCATGACCCCAATCGATTCGCCTTGCTGAACCACCTGTCCTACATGAACGCCAATGCTGCTCAAATGCCCGTACACGGTTTGGTAGCCGTTGCCATGATCAATCATAATGACATTGCCGTATCCATTCTGCTGACCTGCAAATGATACCACGCCTTCATCTGATGCGTGAATATCAGCACTACCGACCAAGTCCACACCCTCATGCATACGTCCCCAACGTGCGCCAAAGCTACTCGACATCGATGCGCCGGACACCGGCCAAGCGAACTGTCCTGAGCCTTCTCCCACGACCTTCGTCCCTCTAAGAACCACCTCAGTAACAGACGGCTGCAGCACCTTTTGACCGAGCCATTCCTCTTGCACGACCTCGCCGTTCTCCTTGGTCAAACGATAGTCCATCTCTTTAAGACCTGCTTGTCCCGGTCTGACTACTTTGGTAACTCCTGCCTTCAGTTCATCGCTCTGGCGAATCTCAACCTCAGGCTCGATGGCAATCTGTTCGACGACCTTCTCTACTGTTCGCACCGTAACCGGAGCCTTCGGAGCAGTAAGCTTCAATTCGTCCCCAATTTGCAAATACAGCTCACGCGAGCCAGGGTTGTTCTGCTTAATCTCCCAAGCGGTCATATTAAATTTAGTTGCAATCGACGACAAAGAATCGCCTTCTTGCACTGTATACGTGATAGGAGCCTCACGCCCCTCAGTCAACACTTTGACTGCTTCTGCCTCCGTCAGCACCTTGTTCGGGTCTGCTTTCACAGGCTCGTACGCGATTTTCTCACGGATACCGGCAGACTCCAGCCATGCTTTAGGGGTTTTAGTACTAGCACTCGCATGGCTGCTGCCCACGGATGTTTTGCGAACCAGCCCCTTGATGCCTGTAGATGTACCCTCACCCACAGGTGTGTACTTCTTCTGTACTTGTTTTAAAGCCGCTTGTGCAGTCGCTTTGTCCTTTACAATGCCAACCGTCTGACCGTTGACCTTCACTTCTACCCCTTTGGCATACGCTGTCAGCATACCGTCCAGCTTCTTCAGCGTGGCCGCGCTGTCGATATCCGCTTTATATGCCTTCTCAATGCCTGTCGTTACCGCGCTCGTATTGAGCACCATATCGACGCCGGGATACTTGTCCTTATATTGTTTGCTCTTCGTTGCGTACAGCTGTTTAAGTTGTTGCTCATTCAAGATATTCCCGACCTCGACGCCTTTTACATACACTTTATAATAAGGAACTGTGTTAGCCCCGACATACTGATTACTCGCAAAAATAAGACTGCCTGCAATCACCACACCGCCTGCCGTCCAGCTCAACCATTTTCTCCGACCGCTCCACCACTTTGCTATTTTCCCCGCTTCCACAGCAGGCTTGTCTGCAACGTTTGAGTCTGCATTCCTGCTGTCTGGTGAATCCTGCTCCCTCAAAACCTTCATGACTCTCTCCTTTTCAGCATATCTTATCTCTATATAAATGCGTTCGTTATTGGTCTTTCACATTATGAACCTAGCCTGTATTCACAAGCATCTATGATATTAGTCGCTATCTACCATTGCATAGTTGCGTAAAAGGTTTCAAAAATTTAACCTTTTCACAACACTGTTTACTTTAACATAGCCTTTACAAAGAATTCAACTACACTCCAATTCCTTCCTGACACGCAAAAAAATCCGCGCATGGCGCGGATTCTACAGTCCTATTTTGAGCATAAACATTTCCCATGAATTCATCGTTTATTATTCAAGATTTTGCAAAATACTCATTTAAGCAAATCCATCAGCTTGTTATATTCCTCTTTGGTCAAATACTTCGCAAGCACCTGCTGAATATCCTGAAGCTCCTGCTCGGTGAGACCGCCTTCCATCGCAGCTGATATTTTCTGCATCTCCTCCGGCGGTAGCTTATTCATCAGAATCGCAAAAATTTCCTGCTTCTGTGCTGCTGGTAAGTTGTTCTTCTTTTCCGTCAAATGGTCGGGCGTAATCACTAAATCATGGCCTTCAATACTCGTTTCGGGTGTAGCTGTACCTCCTGCCTGCTTCCGTGACTCGTTGCCAGTTGTTCCAGCCGACGTGGCTCCCTCCTGAGATACCTTGCCATTGTTGGCTGCGCCACCAGCCTCACTTCCGCTTTCTTCTACGCCCTGTCCCATGACAGGCAACGCATCATCAGGCGGTGTTACACTTCCCGAGCCACTTCCCGTCGTCTTGTTCTTCCCCGTGTTTGTGCTTTGGTCCGTACCCGCACTGCCTTTTAGCCAACCCAATCCCCATATGGGCTGATGATCGAGCTGAATGTTAAACTGCCGCAGCAGCGATTGAACATAAGCATTAACGACTACACCTGTCACTGCCAGCGTTAGTGCGCTAACCAACACCACCGTCATTCCTTTTTTGAGCAGCCATCCAAGCCACCTCATATCCCGTTACCTCCTTATACGCATCCTGCCATGTGTGTATCATCATGAAGTGCATATAGATCAGTATTGACGAGATATGACGATTTTTAACCCATGGAATATGTAAAACTAGCACAATTCAATAGAAGATGCCACATTCTGATTGAATCAGCGCGTACGACGCACCCAGAAACGGAAAATGTCACTGCGGACATAATCCAGAGAATACAGCACCTTCCTGTTCATTTCATCATAGTGAAGCTGCTTCAATAGTAATACCGTAGCCTGCGGATGCTTCAGCAGACGTGTCATATGTGCGTCGTCATAGTTGGGAACGGTAAGCTCGGAATACGCTCCGACGATTCGCACCCCCGCTTTGAACTCAAGACTCTGAAAAAGTGAGCCTGAAAAAGAGTCACCTTCCAGAATGGGACCGGCTAATTTCTCTGGCATCCAGTTTATAGAGTGAGCTACAGCCTCTCCGTTGGCAGTGCGTGTACGCTCTAGGGCAATCATGGGCTCATTTTCGGAAAATCTCATCTGTTCGGCAATATCAGGAGGACAAACCGAAATTCTCTGAATGGATTCCAGCTGCTCGTCTTCCCGTAACCCTGCCGAACGAATCATGTCCCCGATGCTGTACAGGCGGTCCAGCGAGCTTGGAATACTCGGCAGCGGACAAGTAGCAAACGTGCCACTCCCGTGTTTTACTAGTAGCTTACCTTCCGATTCCAGTTGGCGAATAGCTCCCCTTAGCGTCGTACGCGAGACACGAAACGATTGGGAAAGTGCAGTTTCCGACGGCAGCCGATCCCCCGGACCCATTTGATTAACCTTCATATATTCTTCTATAAGCTGCTTTATGTTCTCTTGTTTTGTTGACACCGTCCGAAGCCCAGCCTTTCTATTGTGTTAAGCCATATAAATCGGATTCGTAAAAGCAATCATCATCACGCAGTCTTCCATGCAGCCGTAAAGCTCGGCTCTTATCCAGCCCTTTCCTAGCGGATCTTGCAATGACAGCGTATATTCTCCTGTGTGAGCAGGGACCTGGATCTCGGAGCATATTCCATGACTACTTGTCAGCAGAAGACGAAGATTCTGAGGCTTGAGGTTATAATGGGATGCTCTTGCTTCCACATCCAATTGAACCGTCACCGATAGTGAATCCTCTACAGTCAGCTCTATACATTCGCCGATGTGATAACGATTTTCTTTGCCCTTAATCTGTGCCCACATCGTCAGTAACGGTCCCATCGTAACTGACACTGAACCGTGGCGAATCGCATCAACTGCCCGGCCTGCTAAACCTTCTCGCTCTTCTGCTTCATCATGAACACCCAAATACGTAACAGCCGGAAGCGCATCATCTGGTTTAGATACATGCCAGTCCCGACCGCTTACCGCAGTGATGCGATACCCCTGATTCAACAAATCGGTCCACATGGCAAACGCCCGCTGGCTATCCCGCTTAATAGATGGCATAAGCGTTGACCAGACCTCTATATAATCCACCTCATGCCAATCCTGAATAGTGTACTCCCAAAAGCACCCCGTACAGATCGGACTTCCAATCCTGAACGGATGGGCAATCCCTGCAATGCCTCCCTGCTCATGCACCTGCCGAATCCCCTCATGGATGTCATCTGGTCCCAGCACACGCCAGTCGATAAAGCGGTCAACCCCAAGCGTCAGCATGTGCCCGTAAAAGGTCGTCCACTCCATCCCTGAAATGATGGGGAGACCGAACTGCCGCTGAACCCGTTCCTGATCCGCAAGTGCCGATTGCGTGTTGTGATCCGTCATAGCGATACATTCAAGCCCGAGATTGGCTGCACTTTGGGCCAGCTCCTCCAGTGTTTGCTTGCCGTCGCTGTGAAGCGTATGGGTGTGAAGCTCAGCTGGAATCCATTTAAGCATATGCTGCTTCCTCCCCCAATACATGAATTTGGTAGGCAAGCGTCTCGGTCACAACGGCATGCAGACTGACCGTAATCCGCCACATGCCTGGCGGATGATCTCCTGCAAGGAATCCCGGGGAAGCCGCAGACGAACCGAGCCAATGCTCCTGCTGCATCTCGGGACGGTGCGCATTTCCGCGGTGACGGAGAGGATCATCGACAGACAGCGTTAATAAATTTTGCAGCGGTATATACTTCTTCCATAGATCGGATGAATGCCCCGGCTCGTCGTATCCGTATTTGCTCATGCTTTCCTCAATGATTTCTCGTGCTTGCTCTTGATCCTCCAATAACTTGGGCGTGTAAGAGAAGTGAATACGGATCGTTTCAGTCGGCTGTGGAATATGAAAAGAGTACGTAATATGGCTCTGGGTGCAGGTTCTGTCGACCGTTCCTTCCACATACAGTAGTCTGCTCATGACTCCCCATCCTGGCTAGACGGTTCATCCACAACATGTCTCACCATATCATTCACAGTATGTACTTCATCACCCGACATGTCTTTGTCTGCCGCCCACAAAACACCCACGGGTTGAAGCCGCGTCAGCTCAATCACCCGGTCTGTACGAATACCTGGAAACTGCGGGAGATTATCTTCGTTTAACGTAAAAGCACACAGTCCGACCACTTCCATGCTGTCCGCACCGCCTTCCAGCAATACGGCTCTGATTTCAGCTATATCCTCAAGCACAGCCTCTCCAGACAGCTTGACCGTGGTAGAAAAATGTGACTCTGCCCCCTCATAAGCGGCTCTAAATTCCCCGAGTCTCAGATCATGATGGCACGACGAATACCACTGCTCCGAGCCGTGAAGACGAAGCTGAACATCGACACAGGCATCCTCCTCACGCCGATTGAAGCCAGGCTTGAACCCTGGAGACAATTCTCTGCCTGAATCCCGCAAGGGGCGTTTGGAAGTCTGGATAAACACATAGCTACGCTGGTGTGCAAGTGTAATGGAAGACGCTTGTGATGGCATTTCCAGCTCCTGCTGACGTTCCATCTCCCACCCAGTGACCTGATAGGCAAAAGGAAAACGACTCATGACCGCCTCACGTGGCTCTTCCTCTGGTTTCCAATGGAAAGCAGGCGGCAGCATAAAACGATAGTCCGATGAAATGTCATCCTTAAAGTTTCCGTTGGTTGTTGCGGATTGGAGAACAGGATGCCCACCCAGATCATAATTCCCATTAAACGCAGTCGTAATATGATGTGCCCCCTGGAAAACAGCTTCCAGAACATTGTCCTCTGCATCTAGCTCTACGCGGTACATCCATTCGATATCGGTGGTTCTTCCCCATTTGCTCATAAGTAGCGGCGCGGGCGTTCCCTCATCTTCATGGCTGAACATCATCTGGTATTCAATGACTGTCTTCTCCTCATTCCCTTCCACGGAATAGAACAAAACAAGCGGTGTATCCGTAAAGCGATTCTCATAAGGATGTGACAGATTACGGCCATATAAAAGCGGGGTATGGCGATAAATCAGCGATCTTGGAGAGGAATCAGCCACGCAGCGCAGTTCAACCCCGTCGATCCATGCTCGAGATACAAGCGGAGCCGATTCCAGTTCGCGGAATTCGGCATAGACCTCATAATCGCCTTCTTTTAGATATCCCAACAAACGGGTGTACACTCCCTGACTGCTACCATAGTACAAAATGACATCTTGATTATAGGCTTCATTCAGGTAGAGACGTACGAAGGCAGATTCTCGATCTGTCGCAGCCCAGTCACTGTCTGATCTGGCGAACAGATCAAGCTCCGCGTATCCGTCTTCTGGCATGGAAAATGTAAACCGGAATCCGTTTCCCGGACTGAGCTCAACCTCCGCCTTGTGTAAGGCAATCCGATAACCGCAATCCAGCAGATCCTTTTCCCACGCTCGCCCACTAAACCCGGTAATTTGCACCTCTGCTTGGCTGTTCATCCCTGTAACCTCCTTAGTGTATAACGGCGGTCTAGCTGGCATCCGCATCCTTCACCATTGTCCGAATATAAAAGTAGCCCATAAAAGAACACAGTAGAAACATAAACACTGCCATTGCGCTGGCCGTATGCGTCTCCTGATAGCTGGAAAACACCTGCTGCATCGCAACACCCAGCACTTGTGGTGAGTTGGCACCGATCAGGAAGGGAGCCGTAAAGCTTCCCATGATTCCCATGAAAATGAAGGTCACCGCAACCCACATCGTTTTGTAGGAAAGGGGTAAAATAAAGCGCCCAAACAGCTGCATCGTGCTGGCTCCGGCATCTCTGGCACTTTCGACGACAGCGTTTGGAATGCTGGCAAGTGCCGAGCTGAGCAGCATGGTTGCGAACGGAATGTTGAACCACAAATTAGCCAGCACCAGCCCTTTGTAGTCATAAATAATCCTCGGAATCGTCTCAATGCCAAGCGGCAGCAAAAGACGTGCAGCCCAACCGTGATTACCATACATGGTAATGATCGCATACGTTGCAATTACACCGGGAACAAACATCGGAATAAAATACAACCGACCTATCCACTTCACGACAACCCCTTTACCGAATCTCAGATAAACCGCCAAAGCATAGCTGATGACCAGAGTAAGGGCCGTCGAGACTAACGTGACATTAATGGTATACATGATATTTCTACGCATGGCAGGTTCCGTGAACAGCCGAATATAGTTGGCCAGACCGTAGCCCGTTCCATATTGATCAATCAAGCTTTCCTTTACGGCATAGAGAATCGGAATAATAACGACGACCAGCAAAATGAGAAAAGACGGGATGACCAGGGCAAGCCCCAGCATCCCCCTTTTGGACAATGAACTCATGATCAACCGCCCGCTACTTCACTTTGCCAGCGTTTGTAGATTTCCTGCTGAAGCTCTCCGCTGTTAAAGCTGCGGTATCCAGAAGATACACTGTTAAATTTCTCTTGCAGCTCCGTTGGCATCAGATTCCACTTAATCCCCGGATAGCCGTACATTTTATTAATAACCACCGTTTGCGCTTCGGGCGTCAGTATATAATTCAAGAATTCCTGAGTTGCTTCTTTTTTGGAGGAAAGCGAAGGAACCATCAGATAAGAGGGTCCACCTGTAAAGGCAGGGTCGATCTGTGTCAGCTTCACCGTGTCTGGAAGCAGCCCTTTAGCCAGTTGCTCGAGCGCCATATCAGACCAGGCTGGAACCATGTCAACCTCTCCACTTGCTAAAATATCAAGCGTGCCTTGGTTCTTCTTAGGATAGACTCCTTTTTGGTACATTGAAGGGCCCAGTTCCTTGAGCAGTGAGAAGCCTTGATCCCATTTCTTCATATTTGCCGGATCATCACTGTTCATCGCCTCTGGTGGAAGGAAATTATAGATAACCGTGTTCACAAACGAGCTGCCTGACCCACCAGTGGACGGATCATTATAGGCAAACTTACCCGGATGCTGACGAATCCACGTGTACAGCTCGTCGGCTGTTTTCGGAGGTGTTGCTACTTTTGCACTGTTATAGGCAAGGACAACCGAAGAGGCACGGTATGGAATGGCCTGATTGTTGACTTGCTTGAGATACGTTTCATCAACATTCTTCAAATTTGGAACCTTGGCAGCATCCACCGTTTCCCACAGTTTCTCGCCTACCCCTTTGGTGATGTCATCCAGACTGCCTTCGTACAGGTCGATATCTGTATCGGTTTGTCCGCTTTTCTTGGCTGCGATCAGACGATCCAGTGTAGATGCGCCTCCGGTCCCTGCTGGCAAATACACCAGTTTGACCTTAACGTGATCATTTTTAGCTTCAAAGTCCTTGATTAACGTTTCCCACAGCTCTTTGACGTTCAGGGACCCTCCAGTGTACAAGGAAATTTCCGTCGTTCCCGTAGCCGCTCCCGCTTTTGTAGACTTGGCTTCCCCTGTAGCCGTGGCGGCATTACCGCCGTTTCCACAGCCAGCCAACAACGATAAACTAAGTACCCCTGCCAAAACCAGACCCATATTCTTTTTCCCAAACACGTTGTTGCCTCCTTTAGATAGTTGCACAAGTTCGCAGCATCACCAGATGATGCGTTCGTGATGGACATTGATGCGATATAGAGGTTGATCGTGAATCTTCACTGTGCTGATGGAAAAGTAACAATTTTACTGAAGCTGAAGCTGATGTGCTCTCCACTGCGCAGCTCGGCCGCTCGTTCACGCGGCACAAACATTTTCAGATGATGGGTACCGCTATCCAGCGAAACTTCCGCATAATGCCCGAGAATCATCACTTGTCTGATCGTTCCGGCTAGAGAACCATTTTCTTCCGTCGTCAGAACAATATCCTCTGGTCTTACACCAACCATGGATTCACCTGTGTATTCATGCTCTTGTGCAAACGGTATTCCGCTCACAGAGACACTGCGACCTGTGCTCACCCCCTTTAATAAATTAATACGGCCAATAAAACCCGCTACAAAAAGTGACTGTGGCTTGTCATAAATCTCCTGCGGTGAAGAGAGCTGCTCAATTCGGCCCGCATTCATAACGACGATTCGGTCGGAAATGTACAGCGCCTCCTCCTGATCATGGGTGACGAACACCATCGTCATCCCTGTCTGGGTCTGGATATCGCGCAGCTCCTCTCTCATCTCCATGCGCAATTTGGCATCAAGCGCGGAAAAAGGCTCGTCCAGCAGCAATACATCAGGCTTTAGCAGCAAAGCCCGAGCGAGTGCTACCCGCTGCTGCTGACCGCCCGAGAGCTGTCCCGGCGTTTTACGCTCTGCCCTCTCTAGCCGAACCAGCGCTAGCGCTTCCTTCACCTGACGGTCAATTTCTGTCTTCTTCACCTTTCGAATCTTCAACCCGAAAGCCAGGTTGTCATACACGGTCATATGCGGCCACAAATTATAACTTTGGAACACCATAGCCGTCGGACGCTTTTCGGGCGGCAGCTTGAGTACGCTTTTACCCTGAATCTGAATGTCGCCACTGTCCGGGTCCAAAAAGCCGCCAATGGAGCGAAGCACGGTTGTTTTACCACAGCCGGAAGGTCCCAGCAGTGTCACCAGCTCTCCCTTCATCACGTCAAGTGAAATGCCTTTGACTCCGTCTCCTGTCTTGAAGCGTTTGGTTAACTCTTGAATGGATAATTGAATGGGCATTAGCTTAGGCTCCTTTTTCAGGATTTTGCAAACTCCTCTTTTGACCAATTACGTTATTTCACCTGAAATCCGCCTGCCAGTACATCCGCACTTACAAAACGCTTGGCTGCCAATAGCAGAATGATCGTTGGCAGAGTAAGAATGACAGAGAAAACAGCGCCCGTTGTGCTCGGATAATCAGCAATGATGGAATACATGATGACTGGCATTGTTTTATAGTCCGGTGTTCCGACAAGGAGTGTCCCCTGTGCTTCATCTAGTGAAGCAAGAAAGGTAAAGATGGAGGCGACCACAATGCCGGGCAACGCCATAGGAAAGGTGATTTTCCAAAACACCCGAAATGGTCCGGCTCCGGCATCCCGCGCTGACTCCTCCTGTGCACGATGTACGCTGCGGAAGGCCGAGGAAGGAATCCAGGTCATATACATGAGCGTGTTTACCATATGGATAAGCACAATGCCTGCAAAGGTGTTCATCAACCCGAATTGGTAGAATAGTACGGCAATGGACACATACAAACCCATTTTCGGAAAAGCATGCGTAAGCAGGAATGAGAAAAGAAACCACTTACTGAGCGGGAAAGAAATTCGTGCAAAGGCATAAGCAGCAGGAATACATACGATAATGGAGCAGACCGTAACGGTAATCGCAATCAAGAAGGATAGGGAAATCGAGCTGAGTACATCATCCTGGGTAAGTACAAACTTCCACCATTCCAGTGACAAGCTCTGCGGGAGCGGTGCAGGATATTGCCATTTTCCCGAAACCGCCAAAAGGAGAAGGTTGGTCAGAGGTCCCAGGAAAAAAATGACGAAAATGACAAGCACGATGAATTCCACAATTTTGCGTGTGCCGAGTGAGCGAAGATACCAGTTCATAATTCATCCCTCTCAAGACGTCTAGACGTCCGAATCTCTTTTCTATTTGGATTATAGAGAGGGTTTGTTATCACAAATCGACAAGGAAGATAAGATTATGTAAAGGGGGAGGAACCATTTAACACTTCACAGAATAAAAAAAAGAGAGAGGCTGCTAACAGCCTCTCTCCTTGAACATGTATCAATAGCTATATCATTCTTGTCCTACAAATAAATCGGAAGCACCTGATTTGTTTGATCGCGATTACGCCCAACCGAGAAAATAGCAATTGGGATACCTGTCAGATCAGACACGCGTTGTACGTAATTGCGTGTAGTCTCAGGCAGTTCCTCCAGCGTTTTCACGCCAGTGATGTCTTCGCTCCAACCTGGCATTTCTTCATATACCGCTTCGCATTCCGCTAGCATTTTCAGGCTAGCCGGATAATGCGTAATCACCTCGCCGCGGTACTTGTAACCTGTGCAAATTTTCACCGTTTTCAGGCCAGTCAATACGTCCAGCGAGTTCAGGGAAAGACCCGTTAACCCACTGACACGACGGGCATGACGCACAACGACGCTGTCAAACCAGCCAACACGACGAGCACGACCTGTAACCGTACCGTACTCATGACCTGTTTCACGAATGTAATCGCCGACTTCATCGTTCAGCTCAGTTGGGAAGGGTCCATCACCTACACGAGTTGTGTACGATTTAGCTACACCGATGACTTGTTGAATCTTGGACGGTCCCACACCGGAACCAATACATACGCCGCCAGCCGACGGGTTGGAGGACGTAACGTACGGATACGTACCTTGGTCGATATCGAGCATAACGCCTTGCGCACCCTCGAACAGTACCTTTTGATTTGCGTCAATCGCATCATTCAACACGACAGACGTATCTCCTACATAAGGACGGATAAATTCAGCATACTCCAGATACTGTTTCAGTATTTCTTCTACGTCCAATGGCTCGCCGCCGTATACTTGTTCAATCACTTGATTTTTTTCTTTCGTTTGGTGGCGTAGCTTCTTTTCGAATTCCTCTGCATCCAGCAAATCAGCAATACGAATACCGTTACGTGCAGCTTTATCCATATAAGCAGGGCCGATCCCTTTACGGGTAGTACCAATTTTGTTAGGACCTTTGCGGTCTTCTTCCAGCACATCCAGCGTCATATGGTACGGCATAATCACATGTGCACGGTCACTAATGACCAGATTTTTTGTGGAAAAGCCATTATCATGAATGTAAGTAATTTCTTCAATAAGAGCGGCTGGATTTACTACCATGCCGTTGCCAATAACACACTTTTTATCTTCATAAAAAACGCCGGATGGAATCAGGCTCAGCTTGTACTTTTTACCGTCAATGAGAATCGTATGACCAGCATTGTTTCCGCCTTGGTAACGGGCTACCACTTCAGCGCTTTCCGCCAGATAGTCCGTGATTTTACCTTTGCCTTCGTCTCCCCATTGTGTTCCCACAACGACTACAGTTGACATGTTTCATTCCTCCGTGGAGTGCCCACAGACACTCTGATTTTGAGCTGACACACTACGCATATCCAACTTCAACCGCCTGAGCGAGCAGATATGGAGCGTTCTCGGACAGCAGGAAAAAACGTCCGTCGCAGACATTCCGTAGGTTCGGAAAGCCCCGGGCGTAATGTTCTCCCCACTGCGTTGAAGCAGCACTATAAGTGTAACAGCACCATTTTTTAAAGTCAAATAAAAAGCGAACATTATATTACATGAAAATAGTATTGTTCGTAATTGAGAGTTTCATTCCTTATATGAAAATACGTGAACCCTATAAAAAAGGACCCTTTCGAGATCGCGAAATCCGCGTCGAAAGAGCCTTTTCTAATGATACTAATATGTTATCCGGCGAACGCATCCGAATGGGCACGCTCGTAATTAGCGAATTTATTATAATTTTTGAGAAAGACCAATTCTACCGTACCGACCGGGCCGTTACGCTGCTTGGCAATGATAATCTCAATAATATTCTTCTTTTCTGTTTCCTGATTATAGTAATCATCCCGGTACAGAAACGCCACGATATCAGCATCCTGCTCGATAGAACCCGATTCCCGCAAGTCACTCATCATCGGCCGCTTGTCTTGACGCTGCTCCACACCCCGACTCAGCTGGGAGAGGGCAATTACAGGCACTTCAAGCTCACGGGCGATTTGCTTCAATGTCCGTGAAATTTCGGATACCTCCTGTTGCCGGTTCTCGCCTGCTTTGCCTCGTCCGTGAATAAGCTGCAAGTAGTCGATTACGATCATACCCAGTCCCTTTTCCGTCTTGAGACGGCGGCATTTGGCACGGATATCAGCCACAGTGATGCCGGGCGTATCATCGATATAGATTTCCGCCTCTGACAAGGCTGCAATGCCCATCGTCAGCTTCGCCCAATCGTCGTCGCCTTTAAATTCACCTGTCCGCATGACGTTCGCGTCCAGATTGGCCTCGGCGCAAATCATCCGCTGCACGAGCTGAGCGGCCGACATCTCCAGACTGAAGATGGCTACTGTCTCTTTTGCCCGAACTGCAACGTTTTGCGCAATATTCAGAGCGAACGCTGTTTTACCTACGGATGGACGGGCGGCCACAATGATCAAGTCATTGCGCTGGAAACCCGCCGTCATCTTGTCCAAATCAACAAACCCAGACGGAATCCCGGTCGTATTGCCCTTGTTCTGATGCAGCAATTCAACGCGGTCAAACACTTCCATCACGACATCGCGGATGGCAATAAAGCCACTACCTGAGCGCCCGTTGGATATCTCCATAATCTTGCGCTCAGCATCGCTCAGCATACCAGCGACATCCTCGCCACTGCTATAGCCTTCGCTCACAATCTGTGTAGCTGCACGAATCAAGCGACGAAGCATCGCTTTTTCTTCAATGATCTGGGCATAGTAATCCACGTTAGCCGCTGTTGGCACCCCGTGAGCCAGCTTCGCCAGATAACTGACACCGCCGATATCCTCTAGCTGTCCCTTGTCCTGAATTTTCGAGGTCAGCGTAACCAAGTCAATCGGCTGTCCGGATTCACCCAGCTCAATCATTGCTTCGTAAATCATCTGATGAGCCTTATCATAAAAGTCCTCGGTTTGCACCCGCTCCATTGCGGTAATCAGTGCTTCAGACTGGAGCAAAATAGACCCGATAACCGCCTGTTCAGCCTCCAGATTTTGCGGAGGAATCCGATCAAAAAATTCGCCGCCCATAATTATTCTTCAGTCACCTGTACTTTCAGCGTAGCTTTGACCTCAGGATGAAGCTTAACGGTCATTTGAGTCACGCCCAACGTACGAATCGGTTCTTCCAGCTCAATTTTGCGTTTGTCCAGCTTGATGCCAGTTTTAGCTACTGCCTCCGCGATTTGCTTGCTTGTAATCGCGCCGAACAGCCGTCCACCTTCACCAGCCTTCGCCTTGAGCTGAATCGTTGTCTCTTCCAGCTTTTTGCCGAGCGCTTGAGCCTCTTCCTTTTCCTCTTGCTTGCGCTTTTCCTCAGCAGCATTCTGATTTTCCAGCGTCTTCATATTTCCTTCTGTCGCTGGACGGGCAACACCACGCGGCAACAGGAAATTCGCTGCATAACCGTCCGACACTTCCTTAATTTGCCCCTTCTTGCCTTGGCCCTTCATATCTTTAATGAATATCACTTTCATTCAAATAACCCCTCTTCCCCATCAATTTCGGCCAGCACGTCGACCACTCTGCGCTTAGCTTCCTCCAGCGGGCAATCCAGCTGAACCGCCGCATTCGTCAGATGTCCTCCGCCGCCTAGCCGTTCCATGACGACCTGTACGTTCATGCGTCCGAGTGAACGGGCGCTGATCCCCACCAGGCCGTCAGGACGTTCACTGACCACAAAGGAGGCCAGTACATCCGTCATATTGAGTAATGAATCCGCCACCTGAGCAATCAGGAGCTGCGGTATTTTCTGTCCGGGCTCAGTTACCGCAATTGCGATATGCCCATATATCATTTTAGCATGCTTAATAATTTCCGCCTTAGCAATATATTCATCCAGGTCCTCTTTTAACATGCGCTGGATCATTACTGTATCTGCCCCACTACGCCGTAAAAAGCCGGCTGCCTCGAATGTACGCGAGCCTGTATGCAGGGAAAAATGCTTGGTATCCACCGTAATCCCCGCCAGCAGTGATGTTGCCTCCAGCGGTGTCAGTTGGACCTTCTCATGGATATATTGCAGCAGCTCGGTCACCAGCTCACAGGCCGATGACGCATAGGGCTCCAAGTAGATCAGAACCGAATCGTTAATAAATTCCTCGCCCCGACGATGATGGTCGACAACCACCACCCGGCTGGCCGTTTGCACCAGACGCGGCTCAATCGTCATTGAGGCCTTATGCGTGTCCACCACGACCAGCAGACTGTGCTCAGTCATCAGCTGGAGCGACTGCTCTGGCGTCATGAGCGCTTGCGATAACTTCTCATCCTTGTTTACCTGCTCCATCATTCGGTCGATAGACGGATTGGATTTATCCAGTACGATATGTGCCTCTACATTGTAAAGTGCCGCAGCCTTCCACACACCGATGGCCGCTCCCAATGCATCCATGTCCGGTATTTTGTGTCCCATGATCAGGACGCGGTCGCTCTCCTGCATCAGGTCACGCAGCGCATGTGCAATGACTCGGGCACGCACCCTGGTACGCTTCTCGACAGCATTGGACTTGCCTCCATAAAAGGACAGGCGCTGTCCCGCCTTCACTGCTGCCTGATCGCCCCCACGTCCAAGCGCCATATCTAGACTGGATTGGGCCAGCTCGCCTAGCTCCTTGATGCTCTCTGCACCGAAGGACAAGCCAATACTCAGTGTCATTGGTACTTTTAAATCCGCCGTCATTTCCCTTACGGTATCCAGAATGACGAATCGACTTTGCTCCAGCTCCTGAAGCGCTTTATGATTTAGCATAATGAGATAACGCTCAGAAGATAATCGACGCAAATAAATATTGTACTGATTAGCCCAAGATGTAATCTCGCTTGACACCTTTGCAATAAGCGCGGTGCGTTGCTGATCGTCCATTCCCTGAGCAGCCTCGTCCATATTATCGAGCATGACGATACCGAGCGCCAACCGCTCGTTTTCATACTGCTTGCGTAGCACCGCCAACTCCGTTACTTCATACAAATATATCAGACGCTCATCGGGCACGATCAGAAACTGATAATGACGCTCATCATGCTGTAGCTCCACCTTCAGCTCACGAGCAGGCTCCTTTGTTTCCTTCTTGGTGCTTAGAGCACCTGCGAGTTGAGGAAACAAATCTTGAAGAGACTCACCAATCAGCGATTGCTCCTCGAACATCTCCCCGGCAAACCGATTGTGCCATTCTACCGTTCGATTTTCACTGTATAAAATGATGCCGAACGGCAATGTACTAATCGCTTCCCCTTCCACCCGCTTGATCCGGAAGGAAAGACCGCTGATATATTGATTCAGTTCCCGACGAAAATCCAATTCCGTCTTCAGCATCAGTCCGCCGAGCAAGAATGACAGCAGCAGTCCTATCACACCCAGTTCCCAGTTGTACATGGAAATACATATGACAAGCACCAGCAGCAGTAAAAACGCCCAGACCGTCTGATAGCCGTGCCAGCGTTTTTGTAGAAATTTAGGCATGACTGTTCACCCTATTTCTTTGATCTTGTAATAGCTTCACGCAGCGGAAAGGCCAAATCAATAATACCTATAATGCGGAGCGGCTGGAACACCAGAACGACGAGCGACAGCAGCAACGCAATCACCGGGCTCATTTTACGGCTATGCGTCCAGAAGTATACAAAACCAATCGTCTGGATAATAAAACATGCATGAATCAGCGGTAGCATACTAATGGAAACCATTTGAATCCAGCTGCTATCGGAAGACCCTGCTATCCATTCAATTACAATTGCCAGCAGATAATACCAGATCAGCGCGCGCGGTAGCCTCCACTCGCGAGCAGGCTTCATTTTGCGTACCGGTACATCGAGACTGCTCAATGCCGGACGTGCCAAAGCATGCGTAATCACCGCCAATATGAACGAGGTCATGATCAGCACATACGGAATTTTTCCAATCAGCATTGTACCGAGTTTCTGCGTATCCTCCGCTGTCCAATTCATGTTCGAAAACATCGGATTAGCACTCAAAACCTGCTGTACTATACTTGCCGATATCGCGGCCTGATCACGAAGGTACTGCGAAAGATCAAACCCAAAAGAATACGTAGCGATAAACAGAACAACCAACAACTCGGCTAAAATAATGCCCATTCCGGTCATCAACGCCTGAAAAGCAGGTCCTCCCTTTTTATAAATCCGTCCCATCATTATTGAAGGAATCAGAAAATAAATCGCAGGGAGCAGCGAATACACATCGAGTAGCGCTATAATTAACAGCACCGGTATGACGTGGACCAGAAATCCTTTGAAAGGCAGCGATGAAAACAATACAGCGCCAGGCACAATCAGCAAAAATACGGTAATGATTCTTAATGGTGTCAATAGAGTCAGCAGCAGAAGCAAATAAATGACGCTCCATGCTACAGTTGCCAAGCGGAATTTCAACGTTTTCACCTCTTACGCATATGTTCTTCCAGTCCGGAAATGTCCTGATACCAATCCTCCAGCTGGTGTCCTTCTTTTCTGTGCTTTCTTAGCTTGTCGATGAGTAGATCATCCAATTCACGGTAAGACACTCCAAGGCGCCTCCCCAAAATATAACTGCTCATCACCAAACTCGCCAAACAATCACCAATGCGGGCTGTACTGCCTTCCCACATCGCCTTAAACAGACGGGAGACTTGGTCAAGCACCTCTGTTTTAAGCCATTCAATAACCTTGGCTCGTTTAACTACATCCATTTCTTTAGGCATATGATGAAGAGTCACACCCCTCTGAAAAAGCTTTATTCTCCATTATAGCATATCCTATTCTGAAAATAACTGTTACCCCATAAGGTAAATCGTTATTTTCGGACCAGCTTTGCTGCTTATTTTAGCTTGAAGTATTAAGCGATTCCCTGGACACAAATTTTTCACAATACTCAATAATCTGGCTGCGACGTACAATGCCAATAAACCGTTCCATATCATCTACGACGGGCACAAAATTCTGTACCTTCGCCAAATTAATTAAATCCTCCATGTTCGCGTCAATGGATACGGGCTTCATCGTAACCCGCAACGGAACGTCCTTAAGCATAAACTTAGAAGCGTTTTCAAAGGTGATTTTCCCCTCGGACTCTTTCATATGCCACAACAGATCACCTTCTGTAACTGTACCTGTATATCTACCTTCTTTATCCAAAATAGGAACCGCTGTAAAACGGTGATATTCCATCCGTTCCAACGTTTGCCGTAAAGTAGCATCCGCCGTTACACAAGCAACTTCCTGTTTGGGAAGCAAGAAAAAAGCGATGTTCATGAGAAACGAATCCCCCTCAAAATCAAATATAAATCAATTGATTATTCACTGAATGTCCTGCTTGTCGGGAAGCCTCAGCGTCTGCGGGGTTGTATCGGAATCTAGCCAGTTCGCAATCATAAGTCTGGCATATTCAAGTTCCTGTTCATTAGCCCGGTCATAATACAGGCCCTTCTTCTTGAACCCTTCCCCCGTAATCGTAAAACTTGAAATTTGTGGATTCCCCTGCGAAATAGCCTGCTTGCCAAGCCCAGTAATAAAAGTAGGTTCCATATCGGTTTTGAAATTGGCTCCCATAATATCGAGCAGCTCCGGGATTTTGGTAATTCCGTTGATATTCAGCAGCTTATCGGCCATAGCGTTCAAGAAAATTTGCTGCCGTTTTGTACGGTTGAAGTCGCTATCTTCCCGATATCTAACATAATACATGGCTTCCTCACCATTATAAAGCGGCTTGCCCGCCTCAATACGGAACTTGATATGCAGCGGATTCTTATTCTCAATGGGCTTGTCGATGGGAAGCACAACTCCACCCACTGCGTTCACCGCCTCCTGAATACCCTGGAAATTAATCGTAGCATAATAATCGGCCTTATGCTCCATCAACTTCTCTACTGTAGCCATGGACATATCTGCGCCTCCGAACGCATAAGCATGCCCCAACTTATCAAAATCATCCTCGCCATCGCGATTCGGATCATGTCCGACAATCTGTACGTACGTATCCCTTGGAATGGAAATCAAAAGCAGACGCGATTCTGCGGGCCGTACTACTGCATACATAACCGTATCCGAACGACCACGCGCCTTTTCATTTGGCCTTTCATCTGTACCCAGTAACAGCACCGAAAAGGGCTCCTTACGGTAAGCTACTGTCTCTTGCTGCTGCTGTTCACCGGATTGTCGCGGCTGATAGGATTTCTCCAGCTTGCTCTCCAACGTCGGTGATACAAACCAATCAAAAGCCACCAGTGTCAGCTGTTTGCGGAATAGGTAGCCTCCCACTGCAATCAAAAATAAAACAATACATGAAATATATAGAGCGGTAAACCTCTTTTTCTTTTTGGGCTTTCCACTGGTCCTTCTCTTATGTCTTCTCTCCATAACAGGTACCTTCCTTCTTTCCGTCACAAATCCCATCTCTTCATTAAACCGAATTGGTCCCACATGAAGCGAAAACTTCCCCTCAAAGCATAAAAGGTCTGCTACCCTGTTGTCAAAAGTATCATGGCGTGGTCAGCTTCTCAAATTCATGCCAAAAAAGGCTTCGACCTCACGGTCAAAGCCCCAATTCATGTTTATATTCGTATCCTATGTAGCTTTCAAAATCATTTTCCCCCTTAATGCGGGGCCAGTTTCACCAAATTTTGCAGTCGCACGGGGAAAGAAGTCGACAGGGCAAAACCATAATCGAACAACCTCCGTGTCTGCTCAAAACGCTCCTCCTTGCTCGGTGCACCCAACACCACAGCAACTAGCCGTCTTCCATGCTGCTCAGCTGTACCCGTGAAGCAGTATCCAGCATCGCTTGTGTATCCTGCTTTCAGTCCGTCCGTTCCCGCGTAAGAGTACGGTCCAGCCAAGGAAGGCAGCATCCAGTTCGTATTACTAATGTAGATGCCTTTATCCTTCAACTCCATCTGCGTACGGCTGGACGTTCTCAAAATCTCCGGGTGTGACGTAATCAAATAGGAGGCCAACTTCGCCGTGTCGCTTGCTGTCATTTTCGTTTCTCCCCGAATATCCTCAGGGTGATTCGGCCCCAATTCACTCTGCCCTGCTCCAGAGGCATTGCTGAAGCGACTATCGGATGACAACCCGATTTGGGCAGCTTTTCCATTCATACGCTTCACAAAAGCTGATTCATTCCCTGCTGAACGCTCCGCTAACGCGACAGCGGCATCATTCGCTGAATACACAACCATACTCTGGAACAATTCGGATACGGTCATCCTTTCACCATACCGGAGGGACAAATTCACACCGCCCACCGTACTCGCGTAACGGCTAATTCGCACTTCATCATTCCAGCCTAACCGTCCGGCCCGAATATCCTCCAGCACCAATAGCTCAGTCATGAGCTTGGACATATTTGCGGAAGGCATAGGCGTATCGCCATTCACATCCATCAGTAATTCCCCAGTATGCATGTCCATCAGCACCGCAGCCTCTGCATCCACATTCGGCTTTCCGATCAACAGGCGGGGTCCAAGCGTAATAAAAATCAATATAATAAGTACCGGGACGACAATAGCCCAACGTAACCAATGTTTTTTCATCATCGTAATAACCTCCATACTTTATTAGACGATGAAAAATCCATTTTGTCTGCAATTTTTCGAAAAAAAGATACAATTTTTTTACCTTTTGTATTCCACGCCAAAATATCCGTCAATTCTGCTTTCAGGATGACGGATATTTTGCTTCCTAATTATATATTTTAGGCAAAGTGACAGGCTACAAAATGCTGATCGCCCGCATCGCGGTATACCGGAATCTCTGTTTTACAACGTGCTTCTGCCATAGGACAACGTGTATGAAACTTGCATCCTGAAGGCGGATTGGCCGGAGATGGGATGTCTCCTTTCAACACAATCCGTTGTCTCTTGATCGTGGGATCGGGAATCGGTACTGCCGATAGCAGCGCCTTTGTGTACGGATGAAGCGGATTACTGAACAGTTCCTCCTTGGAGGAAAGCTCTACCATTGAACCCAGATACATCACACCAATCCGGCTACACAGATGCTCGACTACACTTAGATCATGCGAGATGAACAGATAGGTCAATTGGCGTTCCTGCTGCAAATCACTTAACAAGTTAATAATCTGGGCCTGAATAGACACATCTAGAGCAGATACCGGCTCATCAGCCACAATAAAATCAGGATTCAAAATCAAAGCCCTTGCAATCCCGATCCGCTGACGCTGGCCGCCAGAGAATTCATGCGGATACCGATCATAATGATACGAGGACAGCCCACAAATATTCAGCGTTTCATTGACCTTCTTCCGCAGCTCACTACGATCAATCAACCCGTGATCCAGCAACGCCTCTCCAATGGCTTCACCGACCTTAATTCTCGGATTCAGTGAGCTAAAAGGGTCCTGAAAGACGATTTGCAACTTCGGACGAAGCGCACGAATCTGCTCTTTGTTTAACGCGTGCAAGTCTTCGCCTTTGTATCGTACCGATCCCTCTGTCTTATCCATCAATCTGAGAATCGTACGTCCAATCGTACTTTTACCACAACCCGATTCTCCTACCAGACCGAAGGATTCACCCTTATGAATGTTAAAGGATACATCATCGACTGCTTTCACATGTCCGACAGTACGCTGAAAAATCCCGCCTGTGATCGGGAAATACTTTTTCAGCCCTTCCACTTGAATCAAAGGCTCGCTCATATCCGTTGCCCTCCTTCTTTCTCATATAGCCAGCAGGCAACCTTATGACCATTCTCCTTTTCATTCAAAGGAGGAGCCTGATCCTTGCAAATTTGCATACAGTGGGAGCACCGATCATGGAAATGACAATTTTCCCCCAACTCAATTGGATTTGGAACCTGTCCTGGGATGGAATACAGTCGATCCATTTTCTGATTAATGACGGGCTTCGCCTTTAATAAGCCTTGAGTATATGGATGCTGCGGATTTTTAAACAGCTCAATGACAGGAGCCTCTTCAATGACGTTTCCAGCATACATAACGACCACATAATCAGCCATTTCTGCCACGACACCCAAGTCGTGCGTAATCAGCATAATGGACGTTTTAAGCTTATCCTTCAAGTCCCGCATTAAATCCAGAATCTGTGCCTGAATCGTAACATCCAGTGCCGTTGTTGGTTCATCCGCAATCAATAGCTTCGGATTACAGCTTAATGCGATGGCAATCATGATCCGCTGGCGCATACCGCCACTCAATTCATGAGGATAGGAATGGAATATTTCTTCCGATCGTGAAATCCCCACCAAATTAATCAGCTCAATTGCCCGAGTACGTGCTTCTTTTTTACTCATTAATGTGTGCATTAGCAACGGCTCCGTGATCTGTTCCCCAATCGTAAGCACTGGATTCAGAGAAGACATGGGCTCCTGAAAAATAATCGAGATGTCATTGCCGCGAATTTGCTGCATTTGACCTTTATTGAGTTTTAGAAGGTCCTTGCCCTCAAACCAGATTTGTCCGTCTGAGGTGTGGGGAGAATCAATTAACCGCATCATCGTCATCGCTGTTACACTCTTACCGCAACCAGATTCTCCTACCACACAGAGCGTTTCACCCTCACGAATTTTAAAACTGACGTCATTGACCGCTTTGACAGTTCCGTTAGAGGTATGGAAGTGGGTTTTCAGGTTACGAAATTCAATCAAAGCATTTTCCATAAACGTTCGTCTCCTACTTCTTCATTTTAGGGTCCAGCGCATCACGCAAACCGTCGCCAATCAGGTTAATCGCTACAACTGTAATTAGAATACACATTCCCGGCGGCACCCATATCCAAGGCCGTTTGCGGAAGTCAATTAGGTTATTCGCAGCCGATATCATGTTCCCCCACGAAGGTGTGGGCGGCACAACGCCGATTCCCAAGTAACTGAGCGCAGATTCTGTAATAATCGCACCCGCTACTCCAAGCGTAGCCGTAACAATAATGGTTGGAATCGTGTTCGGCAGCAAATGTCGGAATATTTTTCGGCGGTCTCTCAAGCCTAGCGCTTCCGTCGCCTGCATGAACTCCTGTTCACGCAGGGTAAGAATCTGCCCCCTGACCAGACGGGACAAGCTAGTCCAGCTCAAGACCCCGATAATGAGCATCAGAAAATAAATGCGATTCGACGGATCGACCTTCAAATCCGACAGAACAGCACCTAAAATAATAAGCAGCGGTAATGTAGGGAGTGCCATGAAAATATCGGCAATCCGCATAATAACCGTATCCACGCCTTTACGATAAAACCCTGCTAGCGCACCCAACGTCGCTCCGATCATGACCGAAATAAACGTGGCGACCAGCCCTACCGTCAAGGAAATACGGCCGGCCAGCATTGTACGCAGCAAAATATCTCTACCAAACTTATCTGTACCAAGCCAGTACTTAGCATTAGGCGATAAATTTTTGTCAGCTAGCTTGTAATCATCTAAATGATAAGGTGAAATCATCGGTCCAAAACTACAAATGACAACCATCAGAATTAATATAACGAGACCAGCCAAAGCCAGACGGTTTTGGTTAAAACGGCGAACGGCGATTCTCCATGGAGACGCTTCAGGACGGATCGCCGCCTTTTGATTCGTTTCAATCGTGACTGTTTCTGCGGACAATAGTATCCCTCCTACTTCAAGCGAATTCTTGGATCTGCCATGCCATACAATACATCAGAGAGCAAATTACCGATAAGCGTAAGCAACGCTAAGAAAATCGTGAAGCCCAACATAAACGGATAATCTCGCATACTAATCGACTCCAGATAGACCTGACCCACACCCGGCCACACAAATACCTTCTCCAGAATCATCGCCCCACCAAATAAGGCCGGAAGCTCGAAGCCGAGTAGTGTGATGGCTGGAATCAGTGCATTGCGCAGTGCGTGCTTGAAGATAACCGTACGTTCCTTCAAGCCTTTGGCGCGTGCGGTACGAATATAATCCTGACGAATGACCTCCAACATGCCTGTACGGAAATACCGGGTCAGACTTCCTGTGCTCAGCATCGTAAGTACGAGTGTCGGCAGGAACATATGCTTGAGAACATCCACCATATAAGCCCACGAGCCTGGCTCCATCCCTGCTGTGGTCATGCCCCCAACCGGGAGAATTCCCCACTCCAGGGCAAATATTTTGATGACCAATAGACCAATAAAAAATGAAGGCAGCGACATACATAAGAAAATGAATAATGTGACAAACTTATCGAATAACGAATATTGAAACTTGGCTGAAAATACTCCTGCAATAACCGCAATCAACCAGCTAAATATAAGACTAAAAAAAGCGATAATAAATGAGTTCCATACATAATTGCCAATGACCTTCGTTACTGGCTGCTTATGCTGTAATGAATCCCCCATATTCCCCTTTAACATATTACCGGCCCATATAAAATAGCGTTGGTATTCCGGTTTATCCAGCCCGTAGATATGTCGTAGCTGCTGCGCCTTTTCGGCCGTCATATTTGGGTTCTGCTTGGCTGTAATATAATCACCCGGCACCATGGCTGAAATCGCAAATACGATAATGGATATGCCAATAAGTGTGGGGATGAGTTGCAGCAGTCTTCGAATAATGTACTGCTTCATATTCATTCCTCCAGACGAATAAAGTGATATGCCCAGCTCGTGAGAGCTGAGCATACGTTTGGCAACCCTTATTGAGCGATCTGAGCGTTATGCAGAGTGAACTCAAAATCTTTGTATGGTGTAATTTCCAAGCCGGATACACGTCCATTAACTGGCCACATATCTCTGCGTTGGTACATAAAAATAGTTGGCAGATCTTTGTTCAACTCTTGATAGAGTTGTTTGTAAATCTGTTTGCGTTTCTCTTGATCCAGCTCATGCTTACCAGCAAGCGTTAGTTCATCGACCTTCTTATTGGAATAGCCGATATCATTTTGTGCACCATTCGAAATAAAAGTCGTTGTATCCGGGTCTGGTGTTAAGCCCCAAGCCGCGAAGAACATATCAAACTTGCCTGTGTCCTTTTTATCCATAATGGCGTTAAAATCTAAAGTTTCGGAAGTCAGCTTGATGCCTAGCTCCTTATAGTTATTGGACATGATCGGTAGCAAGGCCTCTACTACTGGATTATCAGCAGTCGCAGAGAAGTTAATGGTCAGCTTTTCTCCGTCCTTTTCGCGAATTCCGTCAGCACCAACCTTCCAGCCTGCCTCATCCAGCAAAGCCTTCGCCTTAGCTGTATCAAATTCATATTTGTTGATACCTTCATCCGTATAAGACCAAGATTCTGTAGATTGTGGAATGTTAATAACATTCGCATATGGACCATACACGCCCTGCACAATCTCCTTACGGTTTAAGCCAATCGTTAGAGCCTGACGTACTTTAGGGTCCTTAAATTTCTTTTCCTTATGATTAAACGCAATATATCCATAGCCGTTTGTCGGCATAATATTCACGTCCAAGAAGCCCAACGCCTTTAATTCCTCTACATTGTCTTCAGTAACTGTGATGTTGTCCATGTCCGTTTCACCTGTTTGCAGCATAGACAGGTTTGTTTCTTCTGTTGTTGTTTTGAAAATAACTGACTTCACTTTTGGTGCGCCTTTGAAGTAGTTTGGATTCGCATCAAATACGACTTGTTGACCCGGGGAGAAGCTCTTCAGTACATACTGACCAGAGCCGATTGGCTTATTATTAAGCGCCTTGATGCTGTCCAGGTTACCCTTTTTGAATCCTTTTCCATAATAAGCTTCTGGCATGAAGTATTGCTCACCCAGAAAATCCTTTGTATACGCTGTTGCTTCTGTAACGGTTACCTCTACTGTGTTATCATCAATGACTTTGATACCAGAGATATCATTCGCCTTGCCATCGTGATACTCTTTACCGCCTTTAATCTTAAAAGATAATACATCTGTTTCTCCATCATAATTCGGATCATGCAATACCTTGAGGACAAAAGCATAATCCTTCACTGTTACTGGGGTACCGTCACTATACTTCACGCCTGGTTTCAGATGGAATGTATATTTTAAACCATCTGGCGATACATCAACCTTGTCAGCCAAGCTATTTTCATATGTACCATCCGCCTTCACCTGTAAGAAGGAATCAAATACTGTTCTGACTACATATAAATCGTAAGTCGTTTGCCAGAATAGCGGGTTAAATACCCCTTTAGGTGATGTCATACCTACTACAATGTTATCTTTCCGATTAGTCGCTCCCGGAGGATTTTGCGACAGATCAGTTGCTTTAATAACGCCCTCCGTAACAGGTGCACTTCCTTCATTTCCCTCTGTTTTTTTGTCCGCATTGCCTTGCTGTGGCTGTGCCTCATTAGCACCTCCGCTACATCCTGCAAACAGAACACCAACGATCGTAAGCATCATAAGCAAAGAAACCCATTTCTTCGTCTGCATCATCCTGTTAATCCCCCTTAGTCGGTTCTTTATTTAACAGCCTGTCTCATTCCTGCGGTGATTCATTAAAGCTTGAGGTTTGAAAATGAAGTTGCACATCCTCCTTACTGTCTTAATAGCGTAAACACGTGTTTTAGACCTCTGGTCAATTTCGTGCGCTAACAACCATTACATTTTTATTAAGGTTTATCTTAAGTGTAAAATAATATCACGTCAATATCTTTTTTTATGTAATATAAAAATGCAAAATATCTATTTATGTAAAGTTTATGAATTTTAATTGTGGAAAATGACAAAAAAACAGGATTTCATGTAATATAAAATAACATTTCAGAAGGCCGAAATGTTTACTCTGGCGAGTTGGGGAGCTTGCAATTTCACAAGCCATTAAAAGGTATACTATGGTTTATGGGTAAACATGGATTGTATTATTAGTAAGTTACAATAGATGGCACTTGTTGTCAATATAAAAAATCACGAAAAAAGACGCTCCCGGGATCGGGAACGTCTCTTTTTTCCACCTACTACTATTCAGTAGTGTAAGGAAGCAATGCGATTTGACGGGAACGTTTAACAGCGATTGTCAACATACGTTGATATTTCGCACTTGTTCCAGTCACACGACGAGGAAGAATTTTTCCACGTTCGCTGATGAATTTTTTAAGCAGGTCTGTATCTTTATAGTCAATGTGAGTAATTTTGTTCACAGTGAAGAAACATACTTTACGACGTTTGTTGCGACCACCACGACGAGCTGGTCTTTTGTTATCGTCTCCGCCTTCTCTTTGTCTGAAGCCCATTCTTTGTCAGTCCTTTCCCAATTAAAATGGTAAATCATCATCCGAAATATCGATCGGTTTTCCGTCATCGGAAAAAGGATCCTGATTGTTTCGCGAGTTATTATTCCCGCGTCCACTACTGCTGTTACCGCCTCCGAAAGGAGACTCCTCACGCGCAGCTCCACCGCTATTGCCGCCACCGTTACCGCCATCGCGGTTAGATTCCAAGAAACGCACATTATCAGCTACAATTTCAGTCACGTATACACGTTTTCCTTCATTGTTCTCATAATTACGCACCTGAACACGGCCTTCAACAGCCGTTAAACGACCTTTGCGAAGATAGTTAGCGCATGTTTCAGCAAGCTGACGCCAGGTTACGATCGGCAAGAAATCCGCTTCCCGTTCGCCGCCTTGACTCGTAAACGGACGGTCTACAGCCAGGGTGAACTGGGTTACTGCTACACCAGACGGTGTATAGCGCAGCTCTGGATCTTTGGTCAAACGACCGATCAGAATGACACGGTTCAACAATCCAATCCCCTCCTTTGAGCGTTGTTCATTACATAATCACGTACAATAATTAAGCTACGTCGTTCGTAATGAGATAACGAATTACTTCGTCAGAAATTTTCATGATACGCTCAAGCTCAGTAACAACAGCAGGTTCTGCTGTGAAGTTTACCAGAACGAAAGAACCATCACGGAATTTCTTGATCTCATACGCAAGACGGCGTTTAGTTACATCGTGACTCGTAATTTCGCCACCGCCGTTAGAGATGATACCTTGGAATTTATCGACTGTCGCTTGAACAGCTTCTTGTTCAATGTCAGGACGAATAATATACATCGCTTCATATTTGCGCATTCTTTACACCTCCTTATGGACATAAGGCCCTCAATCTCAGTTGAGAGCAAGGAACGAGCCTAAGCTCGCACTAAAACAGTTTACCAAATCCAACAACTGAATGCAACCTACAAATTCAATAAACAAGCCTAAAACGGCTAAAAACACTTGCATATCATAAGCTTTATACAATTTTATAGCATATCAAAAATTTCGCATATATAAAGGAAATCATTTGATTCACTCAGTATCTGTATACCCGGTTTCGCATGTTTCTGTTCAAGACAGCGCACAATAACCGTTGCAGTCCAAATTCATTTATCTAAGGAGGCACAATCGCATGGGTGAAAAGACTGAGTTCGAACCAGGAGATAAGGTCCCAAACGACGGCGTATACATGGAGGTCGGAGAAAAGAGCTTCCATACTGAAATCCAAAACCCGCAGCAAGTAACGCTGGAAAGAGGCGATTCTTTTCCCAAAACCGCCAACCATAATCGCAAATGGAAGAAAAAAACGAAAGCTCGTGTCCACTAATGTATATTTCCTCGGAATCCTGGCCATATTATGATTAGGCGATACAACAGAGAGGTGTGGTTCCGTTGGACGACGTAGCCGGACAAACTGTTAGGAGATCCATTCCGGGCATTAGAAGCGTTAGGTTTGTGTAAAAGGACACTGTCTTTTCAACACGGTATTGCTGGTCAGTACACCGAGTTTCATGATGTGATTGGACAGATCGTATCCTGTTAAAAATGTATCGCCTACGATGGAGGACCTTTGTGGTCCTCCTTTGTTGCATTATCGGACTTTTTGCATATCCTGGTAAAATGCAGATTAATTCAGCTCCTTCTGCTAGAATATATCCAAGTACAAAGACCTACTATCTACGGAGGTTTAAAGATGAGCTATTCTCGAATATTAAAGTGGATATCAGGTATATTCGAATTGGTGCTTGCCGTACCGATTGTGGGGGGAGCTATTGTCATGGGGAGCGGCTACTCGGCTCTGGGATTTATGCTTGTCCTGCATGCAGTAACACTTATCCTGTCGTTACGCAATCAGGAGGCGATCTACGGCTCTGTATGGGGAGTACTCACTTCTTTGCTGGCCTGGATACCCTTTGTAGGCTGGGCTCTCCATTTGATTGCAGCGATCCTTCTGATGATCTCTGGCTCAAAAAAAACAAAACGCTATCATTACCCGCCTAACCAGCTATAACAAAAGAGTGCTCCTACCGGCAATGTTTCTCTGCTGTCAGGAGCATTTTTTCTTGAAAGACAACATTCAGAAGGAACAACCTAACCCTTGTCTTTTACAAGGTCGAGCTGTATATCTCCCCTTTCTCGCAGACACAGCAATTCATCGAACAGGAAAGTTAGACCGCTTTTGTCTCTCCAGTTTCTGATGATGTCCGATACTACCTCCATCAAATCACGCCGAATCCCCTCTGCCAGTTGTAATCCTGCACTGTCACCATCAATGAACAAATGTGTGTGTGCCAGCTGCTCCAACTTGCGTACCTGACGCAGACATAGCACACCATTGTCCAGATAGAAGAAGTAGCATCCTTTATATAGACCCCTTCGAATATCTCATACATATGCGGCAAATCATACGGCCCGTATACCATCGAAGCCCATTCCAATCCCAACGATTTACTCATACATCGTTTCCCCTTTCCTAATGAAAATAAAGTTATCCTTCTTTCCAAGTAATATGGAGCAAAAGTATGTAAACCTAAAACCAATAAAACTTAATAAGTACTACTTTATTAGTAATATAATGTTAAGAAAATAGTACTACTCGGTGAGTAGTATGTCAATAGGATATACGAAAAAAGTTTTACGATATAGGTAGTGTAGGATATAATACAAATAACTAATTTAGTAATTTTGTAACCCACAATATTTTCTTAAGGAGGCTCATTAACGTGAGTCAAATTCATTTTAAATTGAGTGAAACACTAGAAATGATTGGAGCTACACGTAACAAGATCGCGGTGGAATCGAAAACAAGACCTGCTACAATTCTTGATTTAGCAAGTGGCGATACAAAAACCATTAAGCTGGAAACCTTGGTTAATATCTTAAATGCGATAAACGAAATCGCCCGTAGCCACGGCTTGGAACAAACATTTGGTATTGAAGATATCATTCAGTACGTCCCTCAAAGCACAGAAAATACGCGCTAATCCACTTTGGGATAGCGCGTACTTTTTCTAATAATATGATTCTTACCTTCCAAAAGGCATAAATCCCTTCTAAGTTCTTTACTTCGTGGACACGTTAGCCGCATATATACCTTCAAAATATCTCCCACAAACAAAAAATCCCCTACGTCACAGACGTAAGAGATTGGTTTATTAAATGAAGTTAGTGGCGGAAAGAGTGGGAGTCGAACCCACGCACGCCTTGCGACGCCTAACTGATTTCGAGTCAGCCCCCTTAGACCTCTTGGGTACCTTTCCGCAGCAAGGATAATTATATCATCATTGCAACTGTGACGCAAGCTGATTCTGGTTCATCGCCATTCATCCTTCTTGGCTCAATTCGCTTCCGTGTTTTGCTCGTCGGCGTTGGCCTTTGATCGCAGCACTTTCTTCATATTCTTTTCGAACTTGGCACGCGGAATCAGCACACTATGCTGGCAACCGACACATTTGATTCGAATATCCATCCCCATGCGGATAATTTCCATTTCATTCGTTCCACACGGATGAGGCTTCTTCATCTGTACAATGTCCCCTAGTTCAAATGACTTACGCTCCACCCTTCTCTCCCCCTTTTATTCCTTGCTCATCTTCTTTTTCTAGGGTTATCGCCGTCTCCAAGGCGGCCTGACGATGTTCCTCATCCTCTAGGGCCTTCTTGATGTTATTCTGAATATCACGCTCTACCACGGCCCCTGTATTTGGCATACATTCTGCCACAACACGCACAATATACTCTGAGGTAGTCATGGACTGAACCCCTAACACATCTGGTATATTAAGTATCTGTACATTGGACTCTTCAATGCCTTGGATTGCCTGTTTTACCAAACCGACTGCTTCCTCCAGGGTTCGCTCGGCCTTCATTGGCACATCCACTACCGCCAATGCGTTAGACATGGAGAAGTTCGTTACCGTTGTAATGGAGCCGTTTGGTAAAATGTACACCTCACCTTTCCAGCTCACCAGTCTGGTTGTACGCAGCCCGATCATTTCCACTGTACCCTTGAAAGTACCTGTCTGAATGACGTCTCCTACGGCAAATTGATCCTCAAAAATAATAAAGAATCCGGTAATTACATCCTTAACCAAACTCTGTGCCCCAAAACCAACGGCCAATCCAAGCACTCCAGCTCCAGCAATCAGAGGGCCGAGATTAATACCCATTTGCGAAAGCACCAGCATAATTAAGATGAAATTAAATACAATATTGGTTACATTTTTCAGTAGTTCCCCAACAGTCGTTAAACGCCTTGTATTCAATCGGAATCTGCCGTTATCTCCTTTTTGTTGCATCGACTTATCTATAATTTTATTAATAACTCGAATAAAGATACGCGTGATGATAAAAATAATCGCGATTTTTAAAATTACAAACAAAAAGGTCGACCACATCGCACTATCGGTAAGCCATTTCCATACAACATCCTTCCAGTGAATCGCACCTTTCACTACGTCATCGGTTTCTAAATTACCGGCCAACCAATGTATAAAGGTCATGCTGTATTCCTCCTTAAATAAGGGAACTACTCTTCCTGCTTCCCGAATTCTATTTCCTACTATATAAGCTTATCAACTGACTTCAAACATATGGCTATGAATAATCTACTTCCTTCGAGTATAAAAGCACAAGTTTATCCATATACTAGCTACTATCTTGAGAATAAATGTTACCCGCAGGCTAATTGTTATTCTCCAAGGTACAGCGAGCGCAACCTTCACACTCCATTACAGAGCGAAAGGAAGATTCCATGACTCATCCATCTGACTTCATTCCGGAGCAAGAACCCCTAAGCTTAAAAATATCACACACAGACCCCGGGATCCAATCAGCCATCATCCATCGTCTGCTGTTCCATCTGCATCAGGCGCCGAGTCTGCAAAATATCGTCATTATTTGCATCGGCACCGACCGTTCTACTGGAGATTGCCTGGGTCCGCTCGTAGGTACGCATTTATCACGCTACAAAAGCCCTCTGTTTAACCTATACGGTACATTAGAGGAGCCTGTACATGCTATGAACCTGCAAACGACGCTGAATGGCATACAAGCCCGATATGAACAGCCTTATATCATTGGTATAGATGCATGTCTTGGACAAACCTCCAGCGTTGGATGCATTCAGGTTTCAGATGGTCCTCTCAAGCCTGGAGCAGGTGTAAATAAAGAATTACCGCCGGTCGGCGATATCCATTTAACTGGTATCGTTAACGTCGGCGGCTTCATGGAATACTTCGTGCTGCAAAATACGAGACTAAATTTGGTAATGAAATTATCAGATATCATTGCTGGCAGCCTATACTCCGCAATTAAGGAGTGGCATTACCGTTCTGTCCTGCTTGCTGCGCAAGAGTAACGGCTTCTTTTTCTTCAGGTGATAAGGAATAGGTGGATTGTCCCGCTTCTAGAGGCTTGGCATACACATATGAGCCATCTCGGTTATAAATGCCGGTTAATACCATACCATCCTGATTGTCGTCTACAATAGCCAGGGAAAAGCTTAAATCGCTTCCTCTCTCACCAAAGGCATTATAGCGTTTGATACCTATATGTCCCTTCAAGCCAGCCAGTTTACTACGTAATGATTTCATACTTGCACGATGGGTTTCCTGCTCATCCTCAATCGTATCCATCTGTACCTTCAAATCAATCAGCAGCGTTTCCAAATTCTCGACACCGCTGCCTGCCATCATGGTTTCATACTTTCGCCGCATCTTCTTCAGCTTTGCACCCTGCACGATAATAACAATCAACAGGATGAGCAAAATAAGCACGATCCCTGCAACGATTCCGGCAAGCTGTTCCATGATTAGTCCATTCAATTCAGCCATATGCTTGCTTCTACTCCTCTACCTCAAAAATCATGTTACTGCATACTTATATTTTATACGTTTGAGAACAGCGAAACAAATAACACAAGGCTATTAGTTTATCCATCATAACCATTCTAATTCCTGCAATTCCAGACAAAGCAAAGACATATCTCACTTTCCATTTTGCTCAAGGAGACATGTCCATATTTCAACAAACTACTGTAATAGCTCCAGTAATCTTTCCAAATCCTGCTGGCTGTAATAATTCAATTCAATTTTGCCTTTATCCTTATTGTGCTTGATCTTTACAGTTGTTTTAAAGCGTTCACGCAGGGACTCTTCCATATGGTCAATATAGGGGTCCTTTTTTCGTACCTTTGTTTTGGCTTTCGCCTCACCAGGCTTATGATCCAACTGCTGTACAGCTTCCTCCAGTTCACGAACACTCCACTGCTGTTCAATACATTGCTGTGCTAACTGTTTCACCATGTCTGGATCTTTGAGCCCAACAATAGCTCTAGCATGTCCCATAGACAATGTTCCACGTGAAACATGATCTTTAACTTCTTCAGGCAATGCGAGCAAGCGAAGGAAATTGGCAATATGAGAACGTGATTTTCCCACTTTCATGGACAACTCTTCCTGAGTTAAAGAAAACTGATCCATTAATCCCTGATAAGCTACTGCCACTTCCATTGCATTCAAATTCTCACGCTGTAAATTCTCAATCAGGGCAATCTCCATCACCTGCTGATCCGTAAAATTGCGAACAACTACAGGTATAGTCGGATTCCCACAAAATTGAGAAGCCCGAAAACGTCTTTCCCCGGCTATGATTTCATATCCTCGCAATACACTACGTGCAATAATAGGTTGGATAACACCGTGCTGACGAATGGATTCGGCTAATTCCTTAATGGACTCTTCATCAAACGTTTTTCGAGGCTGGTACGGATTCGCACGCAACTGGCTGAGCGGAATGTCAACAACCTTATCCTCTTCATTGACTGTAAGGGAGGGAATGAGTGCATCAAGTCCTTTTCCCAACCGTTTACTCATAAGATACCACTTCCTTTGCCAACTCAATATATACCTCTGCCCCACGGGAACGGGGATCATACGTAATAATGGACTGGCCATGTGATGGTGCTTCGCTGAGTCTCACATTGCGTGGAATAATCGTCTGATAAACCTTGCTTTGAAAATACTTTTTCACTTCTTCAATCACCTGAATACCCAAGTTCGTGCGGGCATCAAACATGGTTAACAACACACCTTCAATTTGCAATGAGGTGTTCAGATGTTTTTGCACTAATCGCACGGTATTCAACAATTGACTTAATCCTTCCAATGCGTAATATTCACACTGGATTGGAATAATGACTGAATCGGAAGCCGTCAATGAATTGAGCGTCAAAATACCCAGCGATGGCGGGCAATCAATTAATATATAATCATAATTATGCTTAACGAGTTGAAGCGATCTTTTTAATCTCAATTCACGAGAAATGGTCGGCACCAGTTCAATTTCCGCGCCTGCTAACTGAATGGTTGCCGGAATAATATCTAGTCCTTCAACCTGTGTACTGACAATAGCTTCGCTAGGATCAACCTCGTTAATGAGTACATCATAAATGCAATTTGCCACATCCGCCTTATTGATACCCACACCGCTGGTTGTATTACCTTGCGGGTCGATATCCACGAGCAATACCCTTTTGCCGAGGGAAGCAAGTCCGGCGCCCAAATTAACGGAAGTAGTTGTTTTGCCTACTCCGCCCTTTTGATTGGCTACGGCTATTATTTTTGACACTTCATTCACCTCATAATTTAATCGGAATCCTGCTACACTCCATGATTGCAAAATGCTCTATGGAGACGTTACTTAGTCCTTAACTTACGGATAACGGCAATTTCAGAATAGAATTGAGTATGCTGCGGTTTTATTCGGCGTTAGACAGAAAAAGCGGCAATTGCTGCCGCCTGTACGCTTCATCCCTTACTTACGTTTGGGAATTTGAATGACAATCTCATAGTGATCCTCATGATCAGATTCCTTGGTTTTGATATCCAAGCCTGAGCCAGACACCATATCAATGGATTGACGTATCGTATTCAGCGCAAGCCGGACATCCTTGGTAAAGGAAATCCGCTTCGATTTCTTATTGGTGGATACTTGTTTATAAAAGGCAACTCGTGCCTCTGTCTGCTTCACATTGAGTTCTTTGGCAATGACTTCATCTAAAACCTTGTACTGTAGTTCTTCGGTCTCTAATGACAATAATGCACGAGCATGACGCTCGGACACCTTCCGTTCCATTAGAGCCTCTTTCACTCTCTCCGGCAGATGAAGCAGCCGTATCTTGTTAGCAATAGTGGATTGGCTTTTACCAAGTCGTTGAGCGAGGCTTTCCTGGGTGAGCTGATGTAGATCAATCAGCTTTTGGTAAGCTACAGCCTCTTCAATCGCAGTTAACCCTTCCCGTTGAAGATTCTCAATCAACGCGATGGATGCAGCTTGTGAATCATTAAACTCACGAACAATGGCTGGAATAGTTTCCATACCCAGCTTGGTGACAGCTCTCCAACGACGTTCCCCTGCTATAATCTCATATTGTCCATTACGGAAACGAACGACAATCGGTTGAATTACACCATGCGTCTTAATGGTCTGGCATAGCTCATCAATCTTCTCGTCGTCAAATATGGTACGGGGCTGATAAGGACTGCTGACAATATCCCGAACTGGAATTTGTTTTATTTCGTCCCCAGTAGATCGCTCCGTCAAACCAAATAGCTTGGAAAATTGTTCTTTCATTCCGTATAATACCACCTAATTTCATAATAGCACCATACTAACAGCGCTTCGTGAAAAACAGTTCCTTACGCGGATCGTAGACCCTTTTATATGAAACAGCGCCGTAAGCGGGTACACTCCACGTACTCCCCTGACATTTGTTGTCCCACTCCCCTATATGTATATCTGAATTCATGGGTACAGGAGCAGTCAACTTACATTAAAACGATTATCTCTATTCTATCACTTTTCCAGCCATAATCCTATCGTCTCTACCAGCTTTTCGGAAGGATAAGAGAATAAATTATGCATCCTCTTTGATAACTATCAGCCATCTTCCTCCCCAAATGTAAACAAGAACGTATGTTAGCAAAGAGTCTTTTATGTAAAGAGTCTATCAGCCATAAAAAAAGTGAATGTTTCACGTGAAACATTCACTTTCTTTCAAACATTTACACTAACGGCGTCTTCAAAGGAGTACCCGGCTTACGTGGATATTTTCGTGGTGTCGCCGCTCTTTTTTCAATAATAATCATATGTCTAGCTGCATCTTCAACAGGTAGCTGGAAGGCCTGAACATGTTTGATTTTTCCCTTTAGCTCTTTCAAGCTGTAGGAAGCTTCCTTGATTTCCTCTGTAGGATCACTGCCCTTCATCGCGGCAAAGTGTCCTCCTTCACGGACAAACGGCAAACAAAATTCATTCAATACTGCGAGACGAGCAACAGCTCTGGCTGTCACTAGATCATAGCTATCGCGGTATCCTGGTTTACGCCCCAATTCCTCTGCCCTGCTATGAATCAGTTCAACATTTTCCAGACCCAACTGTTCTACCACATGTGCCAAGAATTGTATACGTTTATTCAACGAGTCTACAATAGTCAACTGAATCTGCGGAAAGCATATTTTCAAAGGAATGCCCGGAAAACCTGCACCTGATCCAATATCAGCTAGGCTTTCCACATCTTTTAACGGTACATAAAAGGCCAGGGAAAGAGAATCATAAAAATGCTTGGTGTACACTGCATCACGCTCAGTAATACCCGTCAGGTTCATTTTTTCATTCCACTCAACCAGCACACGGTAATATGTTTCAAACTGCTCTAACTGACTGTCATTAATCACAATACTATGCTCTGCCAGCCGCTGCTTAAATTGCTGTTGTATCGCGTCCATTATGATCCCCTTGCTGCCGTTACGCGGTTATAATGCTCCAGATAAACCAGCAAAATGGAAATATCCGCAGGAGTTACACCCGAAATACGGGATGCTTGGCCAATTGACATCGGACGGATCTTTTCAAGTTTCTGCTTGGCTTCAATGGCCAGTCCTTGAACTTCACTGTATACAATATCCTCTGGGAGCTTCTTCTTCTCCATCTTTTGCAGACGCTCAACATGCATCAATTGCTTTTCAATGTAGCCCGCATACTTAATTTGGATTTCCACCTGCTCCTGTTCTTCCTCAGTTAGAGCTATAGGTGAAGGTGAGATTTGTGCTACTTGCGCATAACTGATCTCTGGTCGACGCAGCACCGTTAACAAATTACTGCCATCCTGTATTGGTGCAGATCCGCCTTGCTCCAGCATCTCATTTATATCAACCGGACGAACCTTCGCCAAGCGTAAACGTTCAATCTCTTGCTCTACCTTTTGCTTTTTATCCAAAAAGCGCTCGTATCGTTCATCCGTAATTAGGCCAATATCATGCCCGATCGGAGTCAATCGCAGGTCGGCGTTATCATGACGCAACAACAGACGATATTCTGCACGTGACGTCAGCAAGCGATACGGCTCATTCGTACCCTTCGTCACGAGATCGTCAATCAGAACCCCAATATAGCCTTGCGAACGGTCCAATACGACAGGCTCTTTGCCCTGCACCTTGCGAGCTGCGTTAATACCTGCCATAATCCCTTGACCTGCAGCTTCTTCGTAACCGGAGGTACCGTTAATCTGACCTGCTGTGAACAAGCCCGGGACTTTCTTCGTTTCCAAAGTAGGCCATAACTGCGTAGGTACCATTGCATCATACTCAATAGCATAGCCATTGCGCATCATCTCTACCTTTTCCATCCCCGGAATCGAACGCAGCACAGCTAATTGCACATCCTCTGGCAAGCTGGTGGACAAGCCCTGAACATAGTATTCAGATGTGTTTTTACCTTCAGGCTCCAAAAAGATTTGGTGCTTAGGCTTATCACTGAAACGTACCACCTTATCTTCAATAGATGGGCAATAACGTGGTCCCGTTCCTTCAATCAGACCAGAGAACATGGGTGCACGGTGCAAATTATCATTAATAATCTGATGCGTTTCTATTGAAGTATATGTCAGCCAGCAAGGAAGCTGTTCATTATCCGATGACTTCGTTTCATAGGAAAAGAACTTCGGTTGATCATCACCCGGTTGTATTTCCGTTTTGCTAAAATCAATCGTGTCCTTATGCACACGTGGCGGCGTTCCTGTCTTAAATCGAACCAGATCAAAACCCAGCTCTCTCAAATGCTCAGACAATCTCAACGAAGGCTGTTGATTGTTCGGACCACTCTCATACATCAGCTCGCCCATAATGATTTTTCCGCGCAGATAAGTGCCTGTGGTCAGGACAACTGCTTTACTTCGATACTCTGTGCCCGTCTTCGTAATTACACCTACGCAATGACCGTCTTCCATAATCAGCTCTTCAACCATACCTTGGCGTAAGGTCAGATTCGGTTCCTTTTCCATCGTTTCCTTCATCGTATGCTGATAAGAGAACTTGTCTGCTTGTGCACGCAATGCATGAACCGCGGGACCTTTACCAGTATTCAACATTCTCATTTGGATAAACGTCTTATCGATATTCCGACCCATTTCGCCGCCCAGTGCATCAATTTCTCGCACCACATGCCCTTTTGCAGGACCGCCAATAGACGGGTTGCAGGGCATGAAAGCGACCATATCCAGGTTAATTGTGATCATCAACGTGCGACAGCCCATCCGTGCTGCTGCCAAGGCTGATTCTACGCCCGCATGGCCCGCGCCTACGACAATTACGTCATAGTCGCCTCCTTGGTAACCCATACCTTTCTTACCTCCTTATACATTCCGGTCTTCACGCCGAATATGCTCTTGTATATATAACGATAGTAGGCTTATATCAGCCATGCTTGAAAGTTCTATTTGCCCAGACAAAATTGTGAAAATATTTGATCTATTAGCGCATCATGCGCAGTATCGCCTACAATCTCACCCAAATGCTCCCATGCCAGCCTTACATCAATCTGGATCATGTCGATCGGAACAAATTGATCAGCGGCTTCATAGGCATCTACCAGCGATTGCCGCGCCTTCTTCAACAAAGCAATATGCCGTACGTTGCTGACATATGTCATATCCGCTGATTCCAGCTTGCCGCTAAAGAATAAATTCGATATAGCCTGCTCCAGTCGGTCCGCTCCCTCATTTTCCTTCACAGACATCGGTACGATAAGCTCTTCGGGAACATAACGCAGCAACAAATCCCGGTCTACTTGGGCCGGTAAGTCCATTTTATTCATAATGACAATCGCTTGTCTACCGCGGATTTGTTCCATTAATGCCATTTCATCCTCATGCAGTGGTTCGTTGGCGTTAATGACGATGAGCAGCAGATCCGCTTCACTAACCGCCGTTCTCGAACGTTCTACTCCGATCCGCTCCACTACGTCCATCGTTTCACGAATCCCAGCTGTATCCAGCAGCTTGAGCGGAATACTATTAATCGTCACATATTCCTCAATAACGTCACGGGTTGTGCCCGGAATATCGGTCACAATTGCCCGCTCGCCCTGAGCCAATGTGTTCAGCAGTGATGATTTTCCCACATTTGGTCTTCCAACAATCGCTGTGGTCAGCCCTTCACGCAAGATCTTTCCCTGCTCCGCCGTATGCAGCAGCCGATCAATTTCCGTCATGACCTGACTGCTTTTATCCTTGATTAAGTCAGATGTAAAAGATTCAACATCATGCTCAGGATAATCAATGTTCACTTCAATATGAGCAAGTGTCTCCACCAAAACATGACGCAAGCGGCGAATATTCTGGGACAGTTGTCCATCCACCTGCTTCAAAGCCACCGAAAAAGCTTTATCTGATTTGGAACGAATCAAGTCAATGACACCCTCCGCCTGACTCAGGTCAATACGACCATTCAAAAAAGCACGTTTCGTAAATTCACCTGGCTCAGCCAGACGTATATTTTGCAGCAATAGTAAATCCATCACCCGTTTGACGGCTACGACCCCGCCATGAGTGCTGATTTCTACGACATCTTCTGTCGTAAAAGAGCGTGGGGCCCGCATCACTGTAACTAAAACTTCCTCCACCTTTTCCTGGCTTTGAGGATCTATTATATGTCCATAATGTACCGTGTGAGTTGGAGCCTTGCTTAGAGGCGTTTTACTACGGAACAATGCCTCCACTTCCATGACCGCTTCTGGACCGCTGATCCGTACAACCGCAATGCCGCCCTCGCCGACAGCCGTTGCAATGGCAGCTATAGTATCGCTCAGCATAAAGTTTCTACCTCCTATCAAGTAGAAACGACATTGCCGTCCTTCATCAAGGACGGCAGCCGTTTCAGCGAGAAATATAAGAAAAAAAGCAATGGCTTCTGCATCTTGCAGAGAGCCATTGCGTCGGATTATTTTTTAGCAATGACGACGCGCCGATTGGGCTCGTCCCCCTTGCTGTATGTTCTAACCAGCGCATGCTGTTGGAGCTTGGCGTGAATCAGCTTCCGCTCCTGTGACGGCATTGGCTCCAGTACCACTTCCTTGCCATAACGAATAGCCTGGTTCGCCAACCGATCTGCCAAATCCTCCAGCGTTTTTTGCCGACGTGCACGAAATTGCTCGGCATCCAGCACAATTCGGATGAATTTGTCAGAATGACGGTTGGCAACGATATTCGTCAGGTACTGTAATGCATCCAATGTCTGTCCTCTGCGGCCGATCAACATACCGAGCGACGGACCGGAGATATCCAGTGTACTTTCATCCTTGCGGTGGCGGACATCAACTTTAACGTCCAGTCCCATTCCTGCTGCTGTTTCACGGATGAAACGCACCGCCTCTTCATAAGGGTCTATATGTCCCGAGGGTGCTTCCATGTTCATCTGTGCTTCCTGTGCAACAGGCCCAGTTTCTTCTGATAAAGCCTGTCCCACGCTAGAAGGTGCTTGAGCCGATACATGAGGTTCAGCCGCGTGTGTGGTTTCAGGAGACGGCTCAGAGAGCAGCGTAAGCTCCACCTTCGCCTTCTTGACCCCGAGCCACCCCAGGAATCCTTTTGACGGCTGTTCCAACACGCTTACGGTTACCCGTTCACGGCTTACTCCCAGCTGGGAGAGTCCTTGTCTTACAGCATCTTCAACGGTTTTTCCTGATGTCACGACTTTGGTCATCTCGACTTTTTAGCCCCCTTCGTGTTTTTGCCACTTTTTTTCTTACTATTGGAGGAACCTGTTTTCGCGAGACTGGCTGTTTTCACATTCGCCAGTGCTGCTTCTTTATCCTTATTCCGATAAAGGAAATAGTTTTGAATGATCGTGTAAATATTACTGTAGAACCAGTACAACGGCAAAGCGGATGGGAAGTTGTACGACATGAACAGAATCAGCACCGGATAGACGTACAGCAAAAATTGCATTGGTCCCTGCTGCGGCGTCGGATTCATTTTCATCATCATCCAGGTTTGGACAAAAGTCGTAATCGCTGCCAAAATCGGCAGGATAAACAAGTGATCCGGTTTACCTAACTGGAGCCACAAGAAGTCATGATCCCGCAATGCCGAGTTATAATAAATGGCATTATAAAGCGCGATGAAAATTGGCATCTGTACTACCAAAGGAAGACAGCCAGCCATCGGGTTGACCTTATTTTCCTGGAACAACTTCATCGTCTCTTGCTGGACTTTTTCAGGCGTATCCTTGTACTTCGCTTGAATTTCTTTTAATTGCGGCTGAATGGCCTGCATAGCTTTGGAACTACGTACTTGCTTGAGTGTAAGCGGCAAAATAATGGTTCGCACGATAATCACCAGAATCAGTACGGCCAGGCCATACTCTCCAGAGAACCATTGGGCAAATGTATCTAACGCATACGAAAACCAGTAAACGACATATCTTTGCCAAAACGATCCATTGGCCAAGTCTGCCGTCGTGTAAGAATTGTGGGCCGTCTGAGCACATCCGGACAGCACAGCAACAAGTGCCAATAAGGCAATCAGGAGGAACCATTTTCCTCGTTGAGTCTTCAAACGCGACACTTCATAACCCCTTTCTTAACCAATCCATTCCAACGTAAATCATACCATATCCTGTAGGACAAAGATACTGACTATCGGCGTGAAGACTTGAGCAGCGAGGCTTTGCGTAGAACGTGCAGCACGCTTTTCTCCAGCTCTTGATACGACATTGTAACCGCACCCTTACGAACGATAAAAATCAGGTCAATCTGCTCCACCAATTCATGCTCATGATGGCGCACAATTTCCTTAACGATTCTGCGCATCCGGTTGCGAACTACTGCGTTGCCGATCTTCTTGCTGGCCGAAATTCCGACGCGGAACTGCTCTACCTCTCTGCGGCGGAACCAGTACACCACAAACTGATGGTTGGCAAAAGATTTGCCATGGCGGTATACGCGCCCAAAGTCCGCCCGGTTTCGTAGACGCAATTTTTTTTGCACGGCGCTTCTCCTTGCTCATCTCTTTTACACATGTCGGTAAGCTAACCTTTACCTTTTATATAGTAAGAAGTATGGACAACATTCCAACATGGTAATCTCGCTTATTTTATATCCGTTTTCAAAAGCTTCATCTAATATAGGACAGGATGCTGGACTTCTCCCTCTTCTTTCACTACATTTTTTACAACAATAAAAGAAGGAATCCGATCCCTGAATACCTCAATTATGAAAAAAAAGACCACCGTAGTGGTCTTTATGCACGCATTACGCACTCAATACTTTTCTACCTTTTTGGCGACGAGCTGCCAAAACTTTACGGCCATTCTTCGTGCTCATTCTTTTACGGAAGCCGTGAACTTTTTTACGTTTGCTGACATTCGGTCTGAAAGTCGGTCTCATTGTGCTGCACCTCCTTACAAGGAATACGTTTTATATGGAATATACCTAACGTAGCAATCTCCACAAAAAACACCTTTGTACATTTAACCACAAATAGCGGCCAAAGTCAATGTACTTGTGAATCCTCTCCCTCTTTTTCGCATTCAGGAAGCCTCCTCCCCTTCCTCCCGCTCACTCACTTCACTCTTTTATCCCCTTACTTCATAAAACTTCTTTCACCTCTCCCTCCATCATCAGCATTCTATTTGTAGTTTTCGCTCCTCCAAAAACGGTTTTTTACATTTATTCATTCTGTAACTTGAATCCATCCTATTTTCAGATCGACGTTATCAGGTTCGTTCAAAAATAATGTCGGAAACGTTACCGGAAATTTTCAACAGAAAAATAAGCCTCTGTGACCAAAAGGCAACGGCTGTTATACACAGATCCACAAAAAGAACTGAATTGTGATTTAAATGGTCATAACCTGTGCATAACATTTTAGAGTAAAAAAGAGTTATTGTCGAAAACTGAACAAATTATAAACAATATCTTGTGTTGTGAATAAAAATTGTACACAACAGATTGAATTTGTGGATAAATAACCACCAGTCATTGAAATACAAGGCTTCTTTTGCTATGATGATATTACTTTTGAATGTGAATATGTTGTTTTACCCTCCATATTATCAACACCCTGTGGATAAAGTTGTGAACAAGTTCAATTTATCCATCTTTTTATTTTTGTGCGGATTCGGGATTCTGGGGATATATTCTACATTTTTCATTTGATTTCGACATATTGCAGTCCCGTTTTGGCCTGCGGGATCAAGAGAACGGATCGTGCCGCACATTCCCTCCTGAGAAATATCGCCTTTCTTCTGCTGATCAGCAGCGGAATTTCCATTAGCTATTTTTCAGGGTCATTTTGTGCTGCGTTCTCTCACCACACTGCCGCATGATTTAGGCGGCGGTATGTCTTTTTATGGCCTTCAACAACATTTTTGGGATTTAGGCGTTTTGCCGAAGCGCCGAGAGCAGCTCTCTGCAGCTTAATTCGGTAAAATGTCAGGATTTAAAAGGAGTGACGTCT